>CAWDLR010000001.1:0-511820 GCA_963803125.1 uncultured Planctomycetaceae bacterium
TGCCAAGTTGTGCCTGCGGTGGTCCGACCGCATCATTCCAGCGCGGACGCGCGCTTCGACGGCAAGATCATACGCTGATTCGATTACTTCATTGAGCGACTTGACCATATCTGCACTCCAATGCGCAGCCGCGTGTTCCAATTTCATGTCGCGGCCAGAATCTCGGACGACCACTATTGAGCACCGTCAGACAAATCCCATCGCTTGAAGTTGCTCGTCAGTGTGGGGCCAACACGGGCCGCATCCGGGGAACTGCTGCTCGTGCGCTCGCGCACACTCGTAGCAAGGTTCTGACCAAAAACCGCTGTCGCTCAGTGTCCCGGTGCCAAACGTCAGCAGGTCATGGATACCGGTGCTGATCCTACAAACGTGGCCTTGAGGACGAGCGAACGGCTTGATCTCAGTCGCTTCAACAAGCAGTGTCTCAGCCATCACTGACCTCCAATTCTTCGCTTGCGTCTTCCATCATCTCGCTGCCGCAGCCGCAGGTCGGCAGTCCGGCTTCATCGAGCCACTTGCGAGTCATGCGGACTACGCAGCCGCATTGCTGGCAGGTGACTTTCAGCATCCGTGTGGTCTGTGTCTTCGGCCGGTTGCTGAGCGATCAGCCGGGCGTGCGGATACTCGCCGATCTTGGCGATCAGTTCCTTGAGCCGAGTCCTCAACGCTTCGCTGGGCGTCGTGGCCGTCATTTTCCCTTCGAGGCCGATGGTCTTGGCGACTCTGGCAAACGCACCACGATGTTTGCACTCGATCCCTACCGCCGCGTGAACCAGTTCGTGAACCAGGCAGCCGCCGACTTCGATGCTGTCTTTCAAGACGGGGGAAATGAATACTTGAAACGACTTGTCCTCGCTGCTCTCGACACCCCAACACTCGCCGATGCGGCGAGCCTTGTTCGCCAGGGCGGACTTGGAAGGAAAGCCACAGGAAACACGAATCTTTTCTGGTAGCGTGGAACCGATCCGATCGAAAGTCGGTCGGAGCCGGTCGATCAATTCCTGGAGCCATTCTTCACGGATCACGGGCGAATCTCCAAGAGCGTGTAAACTTGCTCACCCATCCGAAGCAGGAAACACCGTCATGCCACCACAATGGATTTCCGCAAACTGCTCGGGCGCGTGATGTTGCCCAAGCACTCGGGGGCGTGCCGCTTGAACAGCCGCCATACGGCCGCCTCTGTATACGACTTTCCGCCGCGAGTGAAGTGGCCGTTGTCGTTCAGCCAAGTGGCGATCTCCGCCATCGTGTGTCCACTGGTCCGCATTGCTATCAGTACCGGGACCAGATGGGCATACTTCCTGTCGGTCTCACGACGGCGCTTGACGGCCGATCTCTCGGTTGCCTTCCTAAATCCGCGCAGATGTTCGCGGCCTTCCCAGTGACCCTCACGGGACGAACCCAACTTCACGCCGCGAGCCTTGGCGGCAGCCAGAGCCTTCATCGTCCGCTCGCCGATCTTGCGTGCCTCCTCCTCAGCCACGGCCGCCAGGATATGCAGTGTGAAACGGTTGGCTTCCTTGCAGTCGCAGCAGACAAACGGGATGCCAGACTCCATCAGCGCCGACGTAAAGGCGACGTTGCGGGCCAATCGGTCCAGCTTGGCGACGACAAGGGTGGCATTGGACAGCTTCGCGTGCGCGATGGCCTTCTCCAACTCCGGCCGTTCGGAATTCTTCCCGGTCTCGATCTCAGTATAGTGGGCAATCTCGATGCCCTCGCGTTCGGCGATCAGCTTCGAGACATCGACCTGCTGGGCCTCAAGGCCCAGGCCGGACTCGCCTTGACGTTTGGTGCTGACTCGGTAGTACGGAATGAAGCGTGAAGTCGTGTTCATACCACAATCATACCACAAAATCGCTGAATGTCAAATAAGGAGGCAAAAATACCGGGTACGGTGATCTCGTAAAGCTGCACGGACTTGGTTGCTTCCAAACCCCGGACGCGAGGGAACAGTTCGGCACCTAAATCAGCAACCAGACCACAAAAGTGGTGCAAAAACGTGCCGCGAAGGCCGTCGTAGGGCTTGTTTTCTGGGAAATCCGGTTGAAAACACGGGTCTTAGCGACCCTACGGTGGGCTTGGCGTGCCAAGACGCTCATCGAACGCCTTGTGACGGGTGTCGTCCTTGCCCTTGAGCCGGCTTAGACGCTCAAGAGTCAGGATGGTTGACCGGATCAAGTCAAGAAACTGAAAAAGCCCCTGCCCGAAATGTCTTTGGTGGGGCAGGAACCAAAGGCAAGTATTCGCACTGGGGCAGAGGCGAGAAGAAACCGTACCATGTTGCCCGTAGTTGTCAAGTGGCCCCCCGGCATCACCCACATTGGCAGCGGCGGCGAAATGTGGTAGGCTTGGGGTGACAATTTGAAATGACGCGCGAGCGTCAAGCTACCTGCTTCCTGAGATACTGCGAAACTGGGCCTACGGCCCTTTGTACAGAAGCGGTGCTTGGACCGCGCCCCCGTGTGGGGCGTCGGCCAAGTGCTGTTCTGTACGCCCTTTCGCAGGGGTCTCAGGAGCGGCCTTGCCGGCGCTCCTTTTTTTGTTGGGATGCGAATGACTACCAACATACAAAGGCTGGAACATTCTGGCTGGAAAGCCCGTGATGATGGACGGCAACAAGATGGTCGGTGGCAACAGCCGGCAATGACTATTGTCAAGAACGCAATAATCGGTGAGAAAATGGCTCTTGTAGCCGCGAACTCAGGTGGGAAAGCCGTATTTTTTGCGAAAAGCAGGGTCCGCGCGTTTGATCGCCAAGGCGGTGAACACGGCGTTGGACTCCTCGCAGCCGGCCAGGGCTCGCTTCCATTCATTGACCATGTAGCGAGTGACGCCCCAGTAGTGCGCCACGACCACCTCGTCCTCTTCAACCACGGCCCGGACAAGCCCGGCGACGAGGATCGGCATGAGGCCCTTGTGACGGCCGCGCTTGCAATGGAAGCCGGGCCAGGGGATCGGCGAGGTCGTCATGCCGACGCATTCCACGTCGCCATAATACTCGTCGCAAACCGTAGTCCCCGGCTTGATAGCCGGCGGTGCATAAGGACCGGCGCGAAATGAAAAACGGTAGGCGGGCGGATACTTGGCGGTCGCAGTGCTCATGCGGTCTTCTCCATGCAACCGATGACCTGCGGCCGGCCGCCGCGATCCCGAACCTTGCCCAGGTATTCGTCGCCCAAGTAGCGTTTCAGCAGCCGCCAGACCGAGGTCTCATTGAAGGGATGCCCTACGGTCGTCGTGTGGCCGCGCTGGTTGAGCCAGTCCGCGATCTCATCCATTGTCCGACCGGCCAACCGCATTTTCTTCAAATCGGGCAAAAGAAACTCGTAGGTCTGTTTCGTGCGGACACGCCGCATCTCCGCCGACCGCTCGATCGCCTTCTTCGTTCCGCGCAGATGTTCGCGTCCCTTCCAATGCCCAGGCCGAGCCGAGCCCAACTTGATCCCCTTCGCCTTCACCGCCGCAGCCAGGGTCCGTTTCGTCCGCTCACTGATCTTCTGCGATTCCTCTTCGGCCGTGGCGACAAGTATACGGACGGTGAAACGGTTGACCTGCTGATTGTCGCAACACGCGAAGTCGATGCCGGACTCCATCAACAGCGAGAGGAACTTCGGATTCCGCCCGAGCCGGCCGAGCTTGCCGATCACGAGCGTTGCGCCAACACGTCGGCAGTGTTCGATGGCCTCCGCCAGCCGTGGCCATTTCTTCTTTCCTTCGACGTACTCCGCCGCCAAGACGCCGGCATTAAAATCTACGAAATGGGCCACCGCGGCGCGGTCGGTGCGCTGGCAGTGGTAGGAGATATACTTGACTTTGCCGATTCGTTGACCCATACTTTATTTTCCTTCTGTGCAAGGATACACCACCTCTAAGGGAAAGTCAAATGCAAGGCACAATCGTGGGGCCAATGTTGCAGCTTTTCCGCTCTGACGAGACTTCGTACCAGCCCGTACATCCGTCAGGTCCGTTAGCACTGGAAGACGGCGATCCGCAGGCGTCCCTCGGGAATCTCAAGCGGCTCGGGCTGGTGGTGCAGGACATCTGGGTGCGGAAGGGCTTGAGTCGTGTGTTGCTCGCGTTCAACACGGGCGAACAGTACCTTGCGCTCGGCCTCGGCAAGGCCGACGCTTTAGCTTTTATCGCATCAGAGGCCGGCTACGGCGGCTTCGAGGAACTGCGATCGTTCTACGGCTGCCTGCCGCCGGACTACGACGGCAAATTGCCTGCCGCGTCGGAGCCTCGCATCCGACCGGCGCACAACAATCTCGACCTTCAGGACTCAGCCCACGTCGAGATCGAACACAGGGCGAATTGACCCCGCCGCCATCCCTCCTTTGGTTTGGAGGCGTGGTGACTCATTTCGCCACCTTCGGTCACCAGCACTCGCCGGCCCGACGCATTGACGCAAGCATCTGGCAGGCAAGGGGCTCGGTCTACGGAATCAGGAGGCTGGCGGGTCTTTTGGTGACTCATTCGGGCATTTGGTGACTCTCCCCAGCATTTAGGCACATCTGCGTTATAGCAGAAGATCTGAACTATGTTTCGTAACGTCGATTTGGAAAGGAGAGTCACCAAAGTGCGGCTTTTGGGGGCGTTTTCGACCTGAACTCCTTACCGTGGAATGACTTGGTGTTGGTGACTCATTTCCACGGCTGGTGACTCATTCCGCCACCGATTTTCCAAGTCCTTTGCCGCGTCCCGAAGCCCTCAATGCCGCGTCGATCGACTGCTTCCGACGCGACGAGCGCCCCATCTTGTGGCCGGTATGACTTTGGCGACTCTGCTTGCTCTGCCGCGTCAGACCTCCCCGTCGCGGCACCATCACAGTTGAAGGAGCAAGGCGGCGCGCCGGTCGTTCCGGTTGTGTCGGTGTTTCCTATTAGACCGACCCTCCACCATCCCGATTCCGCACAATCGCTACAAGCTGAACACCATAAGACCCCTGCCACGTGGCAATAGCGACTTGCGCTAGCTTTGTTGTCGGTCCAAGCCGCGCGAAGCAAGGCGGGGCGCGGGGCGAATGGTGGGGGAAAACCGGCCGCGGGCTGGAGAATGTGTGCCCCGCCGCGCCGTTGCGGGGCCATTGCTAGCCTATCATCGGGCTGGGCTTACTTGCACGGTGCCGAGAGTCTGGCCGTACAGCGTATGCCGGCTTGCTGAGCTTGCCGGCCGTGTCGAGACTGTCTCCGGGCCGATCTTGACCGCCGCGCCAATCTACCGGCTTATGCCGGCCGCGCAAACCACTCTGACAGTCTCCCCTTGTCCGCTGAAGCGCGCTTTCTAACCGCGCGCTTCTAACCGCGCGTGAGAAAACGGACGTTCCGAAACACAACTCCTTACCCGCCAGCTACTTGGATACGTTATGCCGTCCAACCACCTTCACAGTAATATACCCGGCGCAGTTCCGGCGCTAATGCGGCGCAGCCGACAGCAAATAATTTCGCCACCCTATTTGACTTCTGGACAATATGGATGAATACTAGAGTAGAAGAGGAGCAAGGCAATGCCGGATGGAAGCAAGAGGGCAAGGCGAAACGGGAAGAGAGGGGAAGCGCGGCGGATATGGTACGCCCACTATCGCGCGGTCCGATTCGCCAATCGCTACAACACAAGGGGAACACCATGACGATTTACAAGGCGTCAAACGGCCGTTGCGTGGGTGCGAACGTTTCGGAAGAAGAATTCACTATTCTGGTTTCCACCCTGCCCAGCGGGGTCTATGAGGTGTGGCAAGGGGAATCTTTCCTTGGACACGTGACGGTCAAACACGGCCGCATTTACAAGAGGTGACACCGTGGAAAACCTAGTCGAACAATTGATACACAACGTTGACAGAGTGGTCAAGGATGTCGAGAAGGCGCTTGATACCCCGCGGGTCCAAGCGCGGAACCCGCTAGCAACGATAACCCGTGATTGGCTGATTCGACAGCTATGGCACGGGGACCGCGTGCTAGCACTGTTGCGCGACGGTCAAGACTATTCGGCCGAATTCGACGAATTGGAATTAGCCGGCCGCGCGGCCGCAAAGGGGCTAGCCCTGTTGCGTAATGGGAATTGACTATCACTCATATTGTCCACTGACTACAAAGGGGAGCATAATGGCACGTACACGAAACGTCTACCCGTCCGATATGGTCGCCCACTTGTGGGCCAATAAGTCGCAAGACAGCGCGCGGGAATCCGGCGGCCGTTTCTACTTCGTCGGGGACACCATCTATAGCTATGGTTCCCATTTTCCGATCGCGCGGCACGTCGCCCACAAGGGCAAGGCGGCCGTACTCTTCACCACCCGTAGCTATAGCGCCACTACCGCCGGTCACAAGTGTATGGTGGAAGGGGCTTGCCGACACTTGACGGTGTTCCACGTTGCGGACCTATACGGGGACCACCGCAAACAGGTTGCCGACTACCGCAGCCGGTTTATGGGGCTGGTGGGCACGTATGCCAAAGCGCGGCAACGAAAACCAGAGATTCTAGCCCAATTGCGGGGACTCGTTAGCGAAGCTAACCAGTACGCCGAATTCTTCGGACTCCGGCGCGCTTGTCCCTTCCCGCCGATCTATCGGGCATGGTTGCCGAGTGCCAAGCAATCGAGAAGAGGGAGAAGGCGCGGAAACAGCGCGAACAGGCGAAGAGGGCACGCGAAGAGCAAGAGCGAATCCGGCAATGGGTTGACGGGGAAACCGATTATTGCCCGTCCAACGGCCAAGCTATCCGGTTGCGGGTCAAGGGGGATGAATTGCAGACCACGCGCAGCGCGCGGGTTCCACTTGACCACGCTATCAAGGCTTTTCGGGTTATCAAACGGCTGCGCAAAAAGGGGCAAGCCTATCAGCGCAACGGGCACACTATCCACCTTGGACACTTTGCCCTTGACGCAATCGACCCACAAGGGAACGTAACGGCCGGTTGCCACAATGTCGCGTGGGAAGAGATAGAGCGGGTGGCGACACTCGCGGGAGTCAACTAACGATGGGCAGTATCACTTGGAACACTAACGTTAATGCCCCGTGTTGTCCGGGCGAGATTGTCGGGCCACCGCTGGAGCAAGAGCGCGATGATAGGGGGCGGTTTCGGCCCGTCGAACGTCAGACAATCCTAATCCAGACCGATTGGGAGTATCCGGCCGTCGCCAATAGTTTCGGGTGGTCGCTACGTACCGTGCAGCGCTGCAAAGAATGCGGACGGGTTGACACGTCGCCAATATGGATTGACCGCGCTGGCAACGAAACCGACGAACCTAGCGAACGGTGGGAATGTGCCGAGTGTGGCAACCGGAATAGGACGTGCGACCACGATAGCACGGATGGCACGGTCGATTGCCCATGTGGCGTAGGGGCAATGGAATTCATCAGCGCGGCCGGGGAGTGGTTGCGGGATAATCACGGCGCAACGGCCGATGATCCGGGTTACTTCGATTAGGAGCAAACCATGACAGTACATATCACGTTCACAATTGCCGATCCGCGCTTTGACGACAGACTCGCCACAGAGGCGGCCAGTATCTTGCGCGGGGTTGTCGAGAGAATCAAAAACGGCGAAGAATTCGCCGCGCTTTTCGACAGCAAGGGGAATGAGGTGGGAACGTTGCGGGTAACAGACTGAGGAGCAAACATGGTCCGTTTTCACTGGTTGACGGGCGACGTGGACTATCTCACGTATGGCGGAAAGTGGATTAGCAACCGCCAGAGCAACGGGGAATTCGATTACTACTTTGTAATCGAAATTCTCAACTGGAAAGAGGCGGTAGGCGAACGGGAAGCCCCGCCCGAAACGTACAACGTTTCCCTATCGGTTGTCTCGCCACAAGAGGCGGGGCAAGAGAACTGCCGCAAGGCAACGGACTGTTGCGGGATCGAAGAGGATATGCTGGCGTGCGCGATCGACCACGGGCAATGCGAAGAGATTCTAGTGGAAGCATTGCACGGGTACGGGCTGTCAGTTCCGGTATGGTCCAAGGATGGAAACAACCACAAGGAACTAATGCGCGAAGCGCGTGGGGAAGCGCAGATAGCGGCGGGGCTGTTCGGTTTCGTCATGGATCGGCCCGTTAATCGAATCGGTGTAACGGGGTGGGAACACTTGCGCGGCGATATGCAAAGCGCGTTTGACAGACTGGAGCAACACGCATGAGAACACCCGTCATTTTTCGAGTATGGCAAGAGCGGGGGAAAGATTGCGAAGTGTTTGCACTCTTCCCCACGTTGCCGGCTTACGACTATTACGTAACTTCTTACCAACATATCGGCCAACATTGCGCGGCCGATTATGGGTTATGTGTCAAGCATAGCCGGCCGGCGCAGCCGGCGGAATATGCCGACCTGTTGGAAGAGTTGACGCGGGTGGGCTATTGTCTGCGCGTCACCCGCCGACAATCGCCCACAATGCGGGAGCAATGCCGACAAGAGGCGGTAGCCTAATACAACCAGGAGCAACACCCATGATTGTCCACAAGAGCGATTTCGACCGTCAGATTATCCCCGATGATTGCCCGGATACCTCTTATCTGGAGCAAGAGGGATTCGAGGATCGGCTGAGCACGGTACGTGCGACGGCCCGCGTGGCGGCGTCCAGTAGCGGCGAATCCACGGCGTACTCTAGTGACATACAAGTACGGTTTTCCGGCTTGCGGCGCAGGTCGGTTTGTACGCTCTTGGTAAGCATCGGATGCGTGGGCGGGCAAAGGAACCCGCCCATGCCCTCCATGATGATTCGGCCCTTCTGTTGCATGGCGGTTGCTCCGGTATTAGGCGGCGTGGCTGGCGGCCGACACGCGAATGTGGAACACTCCGCCCACGTCAACCAGCTTGCGCAGCCAGCGGTAGAAGTCCAGGTCGGCAAAGTTGTCGCTAAGATAGCGGTCATAGTCGGCGGCAAGGTCCGGGTTCAGCGCGGTGTGCCGGGTCCGCTCGCAACGCATGGTTGCCATAAGGTAATGGGCATGTTCGATCCACTCGTCGATTGTGGCAACGCTCACGGCAGCCTTGGCGAACATGGGCGGCGTCAAGGATTGCGTCACCCGCTCCACAGCCGAAAAGCGGCCGTTGGAAAACCGTTCCGGGATTTCGACAAACAGGCCGGGGTACTGCCGGCGCACTTCAGGCGGCACTTCCAAGCCGGCAGCCACGGCGGCGGCAACGATCATTTCGTGCGTGATTCCCGTAAGGGGCGCAGATCGGCGTCAAGCTCGATAAAGCTGCCGTAGTAGTCGCCCTTGTAGATGCGGCGTGGCTCCCCCTGGTTGACGCTAGCGATGGCCTGCCGCCGCTTCGGGGTCGTTTGCCCAACGACAACAAAAGCAGGCGTGCCGTAGGATGGCTTGTAGCAGTAGCTCTTGCCCGCCTCCAAGCCCTCAAATTCGCAAGTCGGGCAGGCGTCAAGCATGGCGCGGCACTCGCGGGCCATGTCATTGGCAACCATGCGATGAAAACCCTTGCGAAAGGCGACTTCCGGTACGGTGCTCATGGTGCGATGCTCCGGTATTAGATGGCGGCTGGCTGGCGGTTCGATTCAAGAGTAGCGGCCAAGTCCAGCTTGACCGGCTCTTGCCCATTGATGTCGGTCCAGACGTGCAGAACCGGCTTGCCGCTTACGATTTCCAAGTAGATCGGCCCGTACTCCCCGTCGAAGGTGCCGGTCCCTTCCGGCCGGATGCAAAGGCCGGCGCTTTCGGCGGTCACGGCGGCCTTGGCGGGCTTGCCCGTGGCGGCGTCGGCAAAGATAAAGGTTTCGGTTTTCATTGCGGTTGCTCCAGTGTCAGCAGTATTCGCCGTAGACAACGCCATCGTCGCCTACATACAGGTAGTATTCGCGGGCTTTCTCGGCGGAGGCGGTCAAGCGGTCCCGTGCCCCCTTCGGCAGACAATCCGTGCGGTCCCAAAACCCGCAGCCGTGACCATTGCGGGTCAACCAGAAGTCATGCCCGCCAAGCTCCGCGGCGGTCCAACACGGGTGGTTGTAACGGGCAAGATCGGCCGCGTTCTCCTCTTGGAACTGACGGCAATCCTCGACCATCTTCGCAAGGGTGTCGGGGTCGATGTCTTCGATGCTGTAGTTTTGATCGAGCGGGTCGCCCCCTCTCTCGTTGGAATCATCGTTGCTCGACCACAAAGCCGCTTCGATGTAGGCGAGAGTGAATTCGTCAAGCTGGCAATCAGTAATCATGGTGCTTGCTCCGCGCTAGGATCGTCGCTCTCCACGCCCTTTCAAGAGGCGGGCCAATGTCTTCAAGAGAGTGCGATGATATGATAGCAGTCGTCCCCCTTGGTGAAACGCTGCCGTAGTTTCTTCTCGATTTCGTCGGCAAGACGCTCCAGTGTGGTGCCAAGAGTATCAGTAGGCATGATTAGCGATGGCCTCGACAGCGGTTTCAACACCTTCAACATAAGCGGGTGATACCACGTCCACTCCCGCGCAGGCATGGGCCAGGATTAGCGATTCGAGACCGTCGATAGCCGAGTTGTACTGTCGATCCTTGGCGCTTCGGCTGACGGCGTGCAAGTCGCTGACGATGGAGCCAATGCCAGGCGCGTCAGCGCTGTTTTGTCGAGTCAGCGTCACAATGATTCCGTAGCACGGGAGTCGGATTGTCTTGTCCACGGGGTTCATGTCTGTAGCTCCACTAGGAAAGGTACATTTCGTGCTTGCTCAACCGCATTTTCTGTAGACAGAATGCAAGTTGCTCTCCACGATTCTTAGCAGTTGTCCTTCTGGCGATCGGCCCAGTCGGTCGAATCGCAATTTATGCCCCTCTTCGGCTTGATGTTGGCTCGTATCGCAGCAACCCCGCAAACCGTCTTCTACAACCACTCGCTCATCAGGCAACAGGTTCGACACTAACTTGGCATCGGCATCCCCACGGTACAAGGCGATGCTGAGGTGATCCCCGCAGTTGACGGTCACGACACCACCGGTGCGCCAATAAGCTACTCGACCGACGCCAAGTCCCGTTAGGTACTCGACCGCTTTTTCGAGACCGTTGAACGCCTGGCAGTCAGCCGCGTCTCCGATGCGAACCCAAATGAAGGTGCAGGGACTTTGCATTGCCATGTCAAGGTGCCTTCTCATTGGCCTTTCATCGAATTGCCTTCGGTGGAACGCGGCCCAACTCCCGCAGCTTCTCAAAGGCCGCCTCATCGGACGGATAACGCTGACACAAGTCACAACGGTTGACCTGGGCACCTTCGGCCAAGCGGCCGTTTTCCATGTGAGCCAAAATGCCGGGGACACCGGAACAAAAGAAGCCCGGTTTTTCGCATTCACAGCGGGTGTGTTTCGACTTGTTCATGGCGATTGCGCCCTCAAGGATGGGTTATGCGCGGAGTTCCTCGAATTCCAACGGGAGCACAAGAATGTCGTCAACCTGACTGGCGTCGTCGGCAGCTTCTTCGTAGCTCTCATAGGTGCGCGTGCTAAGCAATGTATTGGTGTCGCCGTTATAGAGCACCCAGCGGCGGGCCACGGTTCGGTCAGCTTGTTGCGCCAACTCCAGCCCTGCCGCTTTGAGCGCCGCTTCAGTGTCCGTCTCCGCAAGTTCCTCCAGGGGCGAGACGTTGTACTCCGCCACGTTTGCCAGTTGTGTGCCGCCGCGCCCGTCGGCAATCTCAACAATGCCGTTGTCCGATGGGTCACAACCTTCTGTGTCCCAATCCACCAGCGCCACGGTAATTGCCGGGTCCGAACCGAATACGTCTTGCAAGACGCCGCCGGAAATGCTCAAGACAACTTTCGGTGCGGGCGGCGCAGTCTTCTCCTTGGCGACAAAGAATTCCCTGACTGTCGGGTTGCCGTATTCTTCCATTATTCCAGGCGTGGAAAGTGCAGTCTCCAGGAGTCGGTCCATCGCACTTGCCAGGCCATCGGGGTCTGTCTTCTGCGGGTTGTATTCGATCTCCACAGTCAGCGTGGTCGTCTCGATTCTCTTCATTACTTGCTCCATTGGGTTGGCGATGTCACACTTTCTCAATACTTCGGATCGACGGAATCACCGTATCGCCTACCGACACGCCCAGCTTTCGCAGGGCGTCAGCCAAGTCTGCGTATTCATCGGTGGGCAGGCCAAAATCTTCGGCAACCTCGACGTATTCCAGGCTGTTGCACACCGGCTCACCTCCTCCATCAAACAGCTTGGCGATGGCTTCGGCCTCATTGGCGGCCACGACTTGGTACTTCATCGTATGCAGTTCGTATTGCTCGATCTCGTATGTCGATGTGGTCTTCACTCGTCGTTTCTCCTTGTATTCGGATCGTGCTCACCCTCGATCAGCCGCGCGTAATCGGCTTCGTCTAACGTGTGGACTTCGTAAGGGAGTTCTTCGAGATAGGTCGCATTCACAACGACTTGGCAGAAACTCCCATTGGCTCGCCAAATCGCCACAGACAGTTGTTCCGTGAACTCCTCCTCAGTTCTGCCGCCGGCCAGATAGTCTTGGGCAGATGCACACATCGTCCCATCGTCCAGGGGCCACCAGTTGTCAAACGGCCATTCGTTCGTCGCTGCCGTCTGGATTTCTGGCAGTTTCGCTGGGGCGTGCCCAGAAATCTCCACGGTCATTTCGTAGAATCTGCTCATTTGTTGTCTCTTCTATGTACCGGCCTGATCGACTTCTTCCGATTCGTAAGGGGAAATATGGCGGCAACCGCACTTTGGGCAGTCGTCGTCACACTGGCAATCCCAGCAGTCCTCCCACTCGTGCCCACACCGGGGACAACGGTAGAAGTTCCGCCATCTGATTTCCACTTCTCCGTTAAGTTCGCTCACGGGTTATCCTCCTTGTACTCAAAGACGATCCCATCCGACTCCCGCAATTGCTTGCCATCGACCTCCACATACTCGTCGGTAAGCGCGCTACAGGATTCAGCGTCTTCCTGATTCGCGGCCGGCTCAACGTCGGAAATGCGCCGTGTTGCCGGATCGAATCTGCACGCGGAGCGGCACGTGATTGCGTCGTCCCACACAGAGACGTAGACCGCCTCTTTCCGTCCGAAGGCCGCCCGCTGCTCCTCGATAAAACTGTAGGCATTCTGCCACTTGATTTCACCCGCTGTGACAAACAGCGCCCCGCCGCCGAATTCGCCTACGCGGGGTTTTGAGCAAGTGGCAGAGTAGGTGAGCGACCAGCACTGGCCGGGCCGGAACTGTTTGAGAAACTTATGCACCAGCCACGCCACATTGTCGGCATTGCCGCTGTCTTCCGCATACAACCACAAGTGGCGGCCCCAACCTCCAGAATCGTTGTCATCATGGAAGTGGTACTCAAAGCCCGGCGCATCCCAATCGGGATCGTGGTCCGGGTTGTCGCGCAAGAAGCGAATACCGGACCAGTCCGCTTCCGTGTTGGCCAGTTCGGCTGGCACAACGTCGTCGGGGTATTCTTTGTCACCGAAGACGCGAATCGGTTGTAGCTGTTCCTCCAGCCACGCCTCTTCCGGCTTTGTGAGGTTCGCTAGGACTTCCGAGAATTGCAAGTAATTGTCTGCCACGGCTGTTCTCCTATTGCTTCCAATCGGGTACGTTGTCGGTTGTCGCCTGCCATTGATGTCCGTGGGGGCACTCCAGCGTGACCCGGCCACGGGCGTCAACCAGACTGGCTTGGCTGTCCCAGTCTACTTTCGTTTCTCCCTCGTAATCGGCCTCGCCCTGGTCATCGAAGATGAGCAGGGCCAAGCCGCCGATAGTCTCCACTGTTCCCCGTGCGGCTTGGCCGCATTCGGGGCACTTCCAGGGATTCAGTCGCATCCTACTGTTCCTCCTGCTTTCGCTGCTGGATCAACTCATCGAGTTGCCGTTCTGTGTGCTGCGCACCAAGCCCATCGACCAGATAGGCTATTTGCTCGTCGAACCCGCCATTGTTCACGTCGGCGGCAACACTGGCTGCGAATTCATGCACGATTTCGTCCAACTCTTCCGGTTCCAGCGCGGCGGCGTCTGCCTTGTCCACCAGCCGTTCCACTACAGCGGTGCGATCATCGGCAGCAGGTTAAATCTCCATGTCGCAGTCGCATTTCTCACAGACTGGCCCGCCGCGTTCGGCCAACGAGTCGTAGTTGTTTTCCAGAGAGAGTCCGCACTGTGGGCATTTCCAGGTCCGGGCCGTGCTCATCGGTGCCGTCCTTTCTTCTCCGTCTTCTTCTTGAGGAAGTCGGCCTGATGGCAGACGGGAGTTAGCGCCCGAACGGCCATCTTGGCTTTCTCGATATGGGTGAAGGCATTGGCAAAATGACAATCGTATTCCTGCAACGGCATGAACGGCGGAGGCTTCTTGAGCCGCACTTGCAGTACGGCGCGGCACGCTTTCAAGTCGGCGGTCAACGACGCAAGTTGGGCGCCGGCCGAATCCAGTTCGGCCAGAATTCGATCTTTGGCGTAGATCATGGCATCATTCTTTCCAATAAGGGGATCAACTATCCACAATGTCGAAGGGCGGCAAAGGCGGCAGCTTCGGTGGTATGGTTCGGCTCAGTCTGCGATAAATCCTCTCCCACGCCCGCAAGCGTTTTTCCACGGGGCGTTTCTTGTCATCCGCCAGTTTTGCCATGCTCTGCATGGCCTTCTCGATTTCCTCATGGCAAATGACGGGAGCGCCCTCTTGAGTGGTCAGCGTATGCCTGTCCGGCTTGCCGGGCAGGTCGGGACGAAACTCCACATAGCAGGGATCATACTCGTACTTCCCTGACGATTGGCGATGGAATGGGATGTCGTGTTCTCGCAGAAAGTCTTCTAGCTCCTGAAACTCTCCCCAGGCAATTTCGCAGTCGGCGAAGTGCAGCAGACCGCTTTCGTCGCGGGCGCTCAAAATGCCTTGCTCCGAAGAGGAGTCGAAAGGAGTTTCGTCCCAATCCAATCGCAAGTCGGAAATGGGAAACTCCTCCAACAGACTGCGAGGCAGCTTGCCCCCAATCCAGATTTCCGCGGCCATTCGATCAGCCATAGGACTCTCTCTCTCGCGGGCGTCGCCCGCCGTTAGCGGTAACTTACGACATTCCGTATGCAAGCTGCCTGTGTGCAGACTTTGACCTTCCAATTCGTGATTGCAACGGTACTTTCCTTGGGTTCCTCGAAAGATTGCTGGCTTCGTTAATCGTCATAATACTATACTAGCACAAAATCGGTGAATGTCAAATGAGAAATGTTTAATTGACTTGCACCGATGTTGGATTATGATAGTTACTAGACGCACAGAGGGCCATCACAGCGGCAAGGATGCAAGGCGCTTTTGGAAGTGACTCGTGGCTTATGCCTACAAGGTGTGGCATCAACGGTATTTTTGTGCGCTGTGCGGCTCTCACCCACGGGCCGCCCTGTGGTCAATTTAACCACGGTCGAGAATGGTAATCGTCTGGTCTGTTGGCCGTGGGGTAAAGAGCACACGGACCTGGACCCCATTCCCTTTGGCTGCACTGAACCTGACGAACTTGCTCGGCGTTTCGATGTACTGCTTCAGTATGTTGAACGTCTCTGCGCGACCGACGGCAGCCCGTGTACCGCAAAGTTGATTCCCACGCTATATGGCTTGGAGAGCCGTGCGCCGAGTTGACATGTCACGATGGGCGACGCTTGTACTGCCTGATAGGCCGGCGGCTTGACGGCTCGCTAAAAGTGCATGTTGCCAAGCGAAACGAGGCTGATGTCGGGGAGGTGCTTGTGTTCGGCGACTTCCGGGTGGCCCGAGTCCTCAGCCCTTAACCGGGGACAAAAATGGGTCTGAAATTGGGAGATCGGTTTCATTGGCGCGCGGCGCGCCCGCCGCCGCTGGGTTCTATCCTTGGCGAAGTTGGTCCCGAAACCGCAGTCCTGTGCCGGTGTCGGGCTGCCAGCCTATCGGCCTCGGAAGTCTCGACGGTGAGGGAAGGAGGCTCGGAAGTTGCTGGAACTGCTTCGCGGCGAGCCGGAAACCTGCGCCGATTTGGCAGCCCGATGGTTTTCGTCGCCCTCTTGCCATCTTGTGGGTGACTCCACCGGCCACAGATCGTTAGCGCAAAAAGTAGGCCCGCAGACAATGTGGTGCGGGCCGGTGTCGAAGGACTCGATCACAGTCCCCCCTGACCCAGTATGTAGGGGGCCGCTACGAGCGGTTATTTGCTTCCATCGACGACCGGTTGTATCATCTTCAGAGAATCTAGCGGCCAGGGAAATCCTAGCGATTATCTTCGCCGGGTTTGTCATCTGTAACGGTAGTGCGGCCCAAATGTGCCGTTTGCCCAGGCGGTGCGCCCTGACACCGAGTCCGTATGACCGGCCGATGACGGGGCCGCGTTGCCGATCAACGTATACACGCCACCGAGCGTCATCGCTTGTGTCCGGCACATTATCCGGCCCAATGGCTGGCATCGGCAGGTTGTCAAAAACCTTATGGCGGGTCCGCTCTGATGTCAGCCCCGTGGCTGCTGACCATCAAGGTCATGCAACAACTGGCTCAACCTTCCGCATCATGGCGAGACTTTCACGTCGCCGCCAATCCACCGTGGTCGTGGGCAGGCCCAATATGTGCGCTGCCTGTTCGGACGTGAGGCCGTCAAAGTAGACCAACTGAATAACCTGTCGGTGACTCGGCGGCAGGACCGCTATGCACCGCTCAGCCCTTGCCTGGACCGTTTCCATTTCTCTGGTCGCCACAGGGTGGCCGAGCGGGTCGCTCAGCGGCGTCAGGGCAACGGTGCGTCGCCGGTCACGCTGCTGGCGGGTCTCAAATTGAATGTGGTTGCGGACCATTCGGTTGGCAGTTGCGTAGAGCCACGGCTTGAGCATCGTGCCGCCAATGAAACGGTGGCGATACGTATGGACAAAGGTGAAGGCATCCTGCAAGATGTCCGCCGAATCGTCGAGCAAAGATGGGGCAAGGTGCTTCAGCAAGTTGATGATAAAGCCTCGCAACGGGCCGGAATGACGGGCATACAACTCCGCGAAGGCTGGCTCGTCTCCGCTTTGATACAGGTCCATCAATTCCTCGTCAGTCATGCTCTTCATAGAGATTTCTCCATGCGGCGGTAACAGCGCATCGTTACCGGCGAACAGTATGTTCGGACGAGGCAACCCTATTGACAGCAAAGTGCCATACTGGGTCGGCGGGAGAGGCAGGGCGTCGAGGAAGGATAGGATTTGCCCCAGTTTCTTTTCACGCAACGTCCTGCCACTAAACCATAGGATTCGTTTTCCCTCCCGTCACCCTGTTCTTGCTCGAAGTTCGCTGCCGAAAAGGCAGCGATGCTACTCGTCCCTCTGCCATCCAAATCAGCAGTGTGGCTGGCAGTTAGAGTGCGGGCGCAAGGATTCTGACAATCTCAGCCAGGTAGGGGGGCGTTTCTCGCGGCTTTTGCCGTTTTTGCCGTTGGGCAGGTGGAGAACGGGCACGACCTGTAATCTGTTCCGCGCCACGGCTGCCAAACCGCTGTTTCCGCCCGCCGGCCGCCGACTCGCCAGCGTCAAGAGGTCAGTCTGGCAATGGCCGACAACTTTTGGTTTTGGGCATCGCTGGAGAGACATGCCCAAGGAGCGCGACTCCGCCCGTGCCCATCGCGGCGAGCCCCACACCTGGATTAAGGAGCAGCCTCGCACGAATTCGTCGAACTGCCTACGAAGCCATCCGGCCCGTCCGACCAGACTGCTAACTTGGCCTTGTGCCCCTCACGATCTCCACGGGAACCCACATGGATTCCGTCAGTGAGTCCTCGATGACAAAGCCTGTCGCTTCTAATGCCCGGTGCGCGTAGATCGGTCGGCAGTCCATGAGATTGGGGAAATGGCGATGCGTCCACTCGAAGGCATGAATGATGAACCCCTCCTTGCCTTCCTTGGACACGGCCACGATGCACCCGCTGGGCTGCAAGACTGTCTTGAACCAGTTGGAAATGGAGATTCTCAGTCGTTCGGGTTAGAATCAGCCCCTGAACGAGGAGAATTCCATGAACGCCTTGCCAACGCCAGCAACCGAACTTGATTGCGGATGCGGCTGCTGCGAATTATCGCGATCTCCGGGAACCAACCAGGGAACCGCCATAACGATGACAGACGTGCCAAACGGGACTTCATGGTTTACGACTTTTGGAGCCAACTGACTTTGCCGTGTCTGGTGGCAAGTCTCGTAATTCTGACAGTGCAGTGTAAGCAGCCAGCGGAGCGGCAGCTTCCGGCTCGGATTGCCCCAGTGCGGCCAACAAAGGCCGCAAGATTGAGCCAAGCCCTCTTTTCCTGACCAGGACATGACAAACGTGATGTGCGCCTTCGCACAGTGAGTCTGACTCGGCCCGTTCGATCAATGCGGCCAACAACGGGTGCAGCGCATCTCGGCCTAACGCGGCCAAACCCTCGGCCGCCAGCCATCGAACATCTCCGTCACGATCTTTTAGGGCATTCACCAGTGCGAAAGCGGCAATTGGATCGGCGATGCCGCCGAGTGCCTTGGCCGCTTCCCATCGGACGTGTGGCTTGCGATGCGACAACAGTTGAATGAGCGATGGCACCGCAGGTTTCCCGAAGGCCACGAGCGTTTCCCGTGCCTTCCTTCGTGCCACGGCACTGGGACTTGCCAGTGCTGCAATTAGCTCCGGAATACGCGAAGGCGTTTTCTTCGAGGCCGGTACAGTGCCAGATTTGGATAAGGGCATCATAGCCAATCCTTTCGTTCTCCAAAGAAGCCAAGTGAGGTACGAAAAACATGCGTTCCTAAGAGCCAACTGCAAGAAACGCCTCACTCTGCCCCGCCTACTCACCTTTACAGCATCTGCCGACGGAGCAAGTACCGCAATCTTAACGCATTTTACCAACGATGGACACCCAGCCACGGCCGCTTGCCCCTTTACTTTTGTGGTGGGTTGCGAATAATGACGGCACGTGTCATTCTGCCCGTTTCTTGGGTTGTCGTTGTGTGGGCGTTTTGGGGGGATCTGGCGATAGTAGGGGACGTGAAAAATGAGTACCTCGACACCCACGGACGTTCGTAGCCCCAGCTCGTCAGATTTGTCTGCTTCCACCGTTTCCGAACTGTGGCAGCAACTTGGAAGCTCTCCGACGGGGCTGAGTGCGGAAGAGGTGCAACGCCGGCTGACCCAATATGGCTACAACGAGTTGGCCGAGGAGGAGGTCAATCCGCTGTTGAAGTTCCTCTCGTATCTGTGGGGCCCCATTGCCTGGATGATCGAAATCGCCGCGATCCTATCGGTGCTCGTTCATCATTGGGCCGACTTCTGGATCATTCTTACACTCTTGGTGGTCAACGCCATCGTCGGGTTTTGGGAGGAGTACCAGGCCGGCAACGCCATCGCCGCGCTCAAAAAAAGACTGGCACTGCGAGCAAAGGTCAAGCGAGACGGCGCCTGGCGCACGATCGCGGCACGCGAGTTGGTTCCCGGAGACGTGGTACGGCTGCGGATCGGCGACATCGTGCCCGCAGACGCCAAATTGCTGCCCGGCGACCCGATCGAAGTGGATCAGTCTGCGTTGACGGGAGAATCCCTGCCCGTATCACGCAAACCGGAAGACACCGTGTACTCGGGCTCCATCGTGCGGCAAGGAGAAATCGAGGGAGTGGTCTACGCCACAGGAAAGAACACGTATTTTGGCAAGACCGCTCAACTTGTCCAGGAAGCCCACACAGTCAGCCATTTCCAGAAGGCGGTTCTGAAGATCGGCGATTTCCTCATCGTCGTCGCCGTCGCCTTGGTGGTCCTTATCCTGACTGTCGCCCTATTCCGCGGCGACCCGATGGTGGAAACGCTGCAATTCGCCTTGGTGTTGACCGTGGCGGCCGTGCCGGTCGCATTGCCCACGGTCCTGTCGGTCACGATGGCCGTAGGGGCACGGATTCTCTCCAGGCATCAGGCCATCGTGAGCCGGTTGGCCTCGATCGAAGAATTGGCGAACATGGACGTACTCTGCTCGGACAAGACCGGCACGTTGACGCAGAACAAACTGACCCTTGGTGAACCATTCCTGGTAGATGGAACAAGCCGCGACGAGGCAATTCTGGCGGCGGCGCTTGCCTCACGGGCCGAAGATGAGGACCCGATTGATATGGCCGTGATTGGCGGATTAAAGAATCCCGAGCTTCGCAACGCCTGCGAGGTGCTCCATTTTCAGCCTTTCGATCCCGTTCACAAGCGGACGGAGGCCAAGGTCAAATTCCACGATGGATGTACTTTTTCAGTGACAAAGGGCGCTCCCCAAGTGATCCTGGCGTTGGCAGCCAATGTAGATCAGGTTCGCGCCAGTGTGGACCAAGCAGTGAACGAGTTTGCCGCACGGGGCGATCGGGCTTTGGGCGTCGCCCAGACCAACTCGCAGGGCCAATGGCAGTTCCTGGCCATTCTTCCGCTCTATGACCCGCCGCGAGAAGACTCGAAGGCGACGCTCGATACGGCCAAACAGATGGGAATTCGGGTGAAGATGGTCACGGGCGATCAGGTGGCCATTGGCAAGGAAATCGCCAAGCAGGTGGGACTCGGCCCCAACATCCTCGACGCCAGCCTTTTCCAGGAAACGAAACACCACGAAGGAGGCCAACTGGCCGATGCCATCGAAACGGCCGATGGCTTCGCCCAAGTCTATCCCGAGCATAAGTACCATATCGTGGAAGTTTTGCAGAATCGAGGCCATGTGGTGGGAATGACCGGCGACGGAGTGAACGACGCGCCCGCCCTGAAGAAGGCCGATGCGGGCATTGCGGTCTCCGGCGCTACGGATGCCGCGCGATCCGCCGCCGACATGGTGCTCCTAAGTCCAGGGCTATCGGTAATCATCAGGGCCATCCAGGAAAGCCGCAAGATTTTTCAGCGGATGCAGAGCTACGCGATCTATCGCATCGCCGAAACGATCCGGGTCTTGTTGTTTATGACCCTTTCGATTCTCGTCTTCAACTTTTATCCAGTTACTGCGGTGATGATCGTCTTGTTGGCGCTCTTGAACGACGGCGCAATCCTCTCCATCGCGTATGATCGCGTGCGATACTCCAACCAGCCCGAGGTCTGGAATATGCGGATCGTCCTGGCGATCGCTTCGATTCTGGGAGTGGCGGGCGTTTTCGCCTCGTTCGGCCTGTTTTACCTCGGCGAGCGGGTGTTCAAGCTCAGCCCGGAAGTCATTCAGTCGTTGATGTACCTCAAGCTTTCCGTTGCCGGGCACCTGACCATCTTCGTCACTAGAACGCGCGGCCCCTTCTGGTCCATCCGACCGGCGGCCATCTTGTTCTGGGCGGTGCTCGGTACGCAAATCGTGGCCACACTGATCGCCGTTTATGGGTTGTTCATGGCTCCGCTGGGTTGGTATTGGGCTTCCTTGGTGTGGGTCTATGCCCTCGCCTGGTTTCTCGTCAACGACCGCGTCAAGCTGGCCGCTTACCGGCTCCTCGATCCACACCAGCCAGCGTGGTTTGCCAAGATGGCGAGGCGTGCCGGTACGGCCAAGGGCGGACAGAACACATAATCCATCAACGGCAGGAGAACATCGTGTCAAAGGCTGCATCCTACGCGACTGTCGCCGTTTTGGCGTTTCTCGCAGGCGGATTCTCGTCGTGGCTTGTCGATCATGCCGGCCAGTGGAAGGCCGAATCCAAGCCTGTTGAAAGCCGAGCCAATGGCGACGAGGCCACCGCCGCAGTGCCGCGGGAGTTTGCAATCGAAGGAATGAGTTGCCAGGGCTGTGCCGACACGATCACTTCGGCGCTGACGCAGATTCCCGGCGTACAGTCGGCCAAGGTGTCGCTCAGCGGACAAGCGGGCTGTCGTGTTGGCAAAGACCTCCGAGGTGCCGACGGAGAAACTCCTGGCGGCTATCGCCGCGACGGGCTACCAAGGGCAACCGGCCACGGCGACACGGAACACGCTTGCTACGACCGCCACCGCCGAGATCCCACTACGGGGCCACGGGCCGGCCCCTTATCCGGCCGATATGAACAAGAAGTTCGCGGACCCCAATGCCGATGTCCAGCATTTCGTTAAGCAATGGGAGAACGAGTCTCGCGACGTCTTCGTCAAGCGTCAGGACATCGTTCGCGCCGTGCGCCTGCGGCCGGGCGATTCTGTGGCGGACATCGGCGCCGGTACCGGCCTGTTCACGTTCCTCTTTGCCCAGCAGGTTGGCCCGACGGGGACCGTCTACGCCGTGGACATCGGGCCGGCATTTCTCAAGCACATCGCCGAGCAGGCCAAGAAGCACGGACGGGAAGGAGTCATCACCACCGTGTTAAACACCCAGGACTCCGCAATGTTGCCTTCCCATTCGATCAACAACGTCTTCCTCTGCGACACCTACCACCACTTTGAACACCCAGAGAAAATGTTGGCGTCGATCCATCGTGCGTTGCGTCCCGGCGGACGGCTAATCATCGTTGATTTCGACCTTCGCAGCGACAGCAGCGATTTTGTGAAGAAACGCGCCCGTGCATCGAAGGAGGTCTATTCGCGGGAGATCACGGCAGCAGGTTTCGAGCAGATCGACACAAAGGATGCGCCAACCGTCAAGGACAATTTCTGCGCGGAGTTTCGGCGAGTGGAGGGCAAGCCATAGGTCCGTCTGCCGCCGGCACGAACCCGTCGAATGACGGCTTCTGCTTCTACACGTCCCACTTTCCTAGTCGAGGCAGACACCCATGTTTGAACGTCCGCACGAACAGTTGTTGTCGAGGCCGCGTTTTGCATGGCGAATGGCGAAGTTTCTCGCCGCCGCCACAGTGATCGACTGCTTGGCGGTGGCTTTAGGAGCGGTCGGCTACCGGGCCCTGGAAGGACTAAGTTGGCTTGATGCCGTGGTGAACGCAGCGATGATAATGACAGGCAACGGCCCCATGAACGCGATAAAGACGCCGGGGGGCAGACTGTTTGCCGCTGGGGACGCTTTGGTGGGCGAAGCCGTCTACGTGCTCGTAGTTGCAGTGCTATTGACTCCTGTCGTGCATCGCTTACTGCATTCCTTTCACAGGAAGCCCGCGGAGCACGACGGGCAATAGAACCACAATTCATAACGATAGACCCCGGCTGCGTGCTGCTACAGCATTAGAGGACCAAACGTGGACGACAAGTCCCAAGACTCTACCGCTGTAAGCGGCTTAGCCACGAGGCGGTCGCTATCTGTCCAGATTGTCGTTGCTCGACAACAAGAGATGCAAGCCAGGCGTCGCTCACGCCGTGCCCCTCTTGCACCTGCCCCAGAGCAAGTACCCCAGCACAGCGACGAGAACCGTCACGGTCGCCCCCCAGGTGTAGGGCCGAAGATCCTTGATCCACGCCCAGCCGTGATGGAGCCCTTCTCCCAGGCAGTAGGTGCCCAGGCCCCAGACACCAACCCAGAGCGTTGTTCCGAGGATCGTCCCCAGGAGAAACCGCTGCCATGACATACGCAATGCACCGGCAGCTAGGCTCCCGGTCTCGCGAAGTCCCTCCACGAACGGCACGACCACTAGAAAAGCCGCTCCATAACGGTCGAGGAAGGCTACTATCCGAGAGGAATGGCTCGATTCCTGGGAGACACGACCGAGCAACCGATGAACGCCGAAGCGGCCTATCAGATACCCGATCATATTACCCCCTTGCGTGGCAATCCATGCTGTTACCAGCACGGCTGTGATATCTTGCTGACCTTTGCTGGCCAACGCCGCGCACACGATGAGTAGCGGCCAGCCTGGCAAAGGTATGCCGCACCCCGCAGGAAGGTTTGCAAAGAACAGCGCGCCCAAGCCGTATCGCGCCAGGAGTGGCTGGAACTTGTCGATCTCGTCGGCCAGCATGGAACTGCCAAATATCTCAATTCCCATCACCAGCTTCCTTCGTCAATGATGGTTAAGACCATCCCTCCACCCCGAGTCAGTGGCAGAGGAAGATGGGCACGGGGCTCTCTTTCAAGACAGCCTTAGTAATGGAGCCCAACAAGAATTCTCGCACCGTCGAATGTCCATACGCCCCCATGACGAGCAAGCGGGCGCGTGCGCTGCCGAACCTCTTCAAGAATCGACTGACTCACCGAATCCACTGGCCCTAAAGCATGTGTCTCCGCCTTGATCCGGTGGAGCCGCAGGAATTCCACTGCCCTTTCAGCCTGCCGCATGGCCTCCTCACGGTCGTCGTCCGCGCTGAGAATGCAAACCTCCTCACCGAAGTCCAAGCCCGATGCCTGGAACGCCTGTAAGGCCCGATCGGCTTGTGGACTTCCGTTGTAGGCGACGACCACCGAAGAACCCGGTTCCAGTTTGGGCGGCGCTATCACCACCGGCCTCGGCTCTCGCTTGAGCACGTTCCAGAGGGTCTCATCCGGCCGATCCACGGTTCCAAAATGGAAATGTGTCTCATGGCCGAACAAAACCAGATCGTAACGCTGTGATTCCTGTAAGATTGCCTCGTAAGGCAAGCCTGTTTCTTCCAGCAGTTTGAAGGATACGTCCGCTTCGGCGCATCGCACCGCAAATTGTTGTAGGACCTGTTCAATCTCGTGGCAAGCTTTCTTCACCAGTGCTTCATCTCGCTCCTGCTTGTAGTAGCCTCCGCCGATCGGTTCGGCTTCAGGCTTGCAGATGGAGGCTTCGTCCACGATGCCGAGTCCCACCAGCAGAGCGTTGAACCGTTTCGCCCATTGAACGCCTAACTCGACTGCTGCTCCACTAGACGGGGAACCGTCCAGGCCAATAAGAATGCTCTTTAACACAGGTCACCTCCCTCGTTCTGCTGTAATGTAAGCTCGCCAGCGATTGGTTTTCCGCAGAGATCAGTCGCAAAACAAATCGACCGAGCGAATCATTGCGTCCGCAGTTTCGTACTCCGTGACAACTCCTTGAATGTCCGTGATGGACGGGGCTTTGCTGTTAGCGCCTACCAGGGAGATGGACACGCCCTTGGCGTACATCTCGCCGAGAAGAGCGGCGAGCGTGGCGTCCCTTGAAACGACAATGAACTGCGTGTTTGCTACCTGCCCGAGTGTTTTCATCGAGTGCAGTTGATCCAATGCTCCCACGGCAGCCTCCCGACCAACTAGGCCCACGATACGATCCCCATCGTGGACCAAAAAGTGCGATTGTTCGGGGTGTTCCAGGACGGTCTTGGCGAACGCATCCAGGGTGCTGGATGCCGGCAGAGCCGTGATGGTGGACTGCATGATGTCCTTGACGTGTTTCACGTGACTAAGATTGGCGTGGAGGGCCGTGGGAATATGGTGCCCACGCCGGGTGAGCTTGAGTGTGTAGATGCTTTCGGGGCACAGAACCTTACGGATTCCGTAACTTAATGCGACGGTGATGGTGATGGGGATAATCACATTGTAGTCGAGGGTCATCTCGAAGATCATCACAATGGCCGTCATTGCGGCACCGGTGGCCCCGCCGACCACGCCCGCCATCCCCGCCACCGCAAAGCCGGCGACACCCTTGTCCATTTCCGGGAAGCACCAGTTCAGGACTAGGCCATAAACTGCTCCTAACGTGGCACCCATGTAAAGGGAGGGAGAGAAGATTCCTCCCGACGCGCCTGAGCCGAGTGTCAGGGACGTGGCCAACAGTTTCAGCGCAAAGAGCAACAGCAGCACGTGGAACGTTGAGAGGGTGCCAGTAAGCACGTCTTGGATGGTGGAGTACCCGACTCCTTCAATGTAGTAGTGCCCCCATTTGACCATCAGGAGATACATGATGATGCCCACCACAAGCATTCCCGCCATGTGGCGCGTGTAGTAGTTTCCCTTGACACGTTGCTCAAAGAAGTCCTCGAAGGCGTAAATCGACTTGATGTAGCCAGCGGAAACGACACCCAGCAAAATCCCCAGCCCGACGAACGAAAGGAGCAGCCAGAAGCTGTCCACGTGGAAGTACGGCGTTTCGAGGGCAGGAATCACGAACGAGGGGTCAGGTCCGAAGGATACCCGGCCCACGTAGGTCGCCGTAGCCGTGGAAATGGCCAGTGGAATGAGGGTTCGCGCACTGACTTCGTGCAGCATGATCTCAACAGCGAAGAGAACGCCGCCGATGGGCGTATTGAAGGTCGCCGCGATTCCCGCACCCGCGCCAGCCGCAATCAACGTAATCCGCTGCCACGGAGGCATGTGGATAACCTGCCCCATCGTTGATCCGAAGGATGAGCCGATTTGAATGATCGGCCCCTCTCGTCCGATCGACCCGCCGCTGCCGATGGAAAGTGCGGAGGCCAGCGACTTGATGAGCGCTACGATAGGCCGGATGATGCCGTTGTCGTAATAGATGGCGTCCATCACTTCCGGCACGCCATGCCCCTTCGCCTCCGGCGCGAATCTCCCCACCAGAAATGCAACTCCCGCCGCCCCCACCACTGGGACAAAGATTACCAAGAATCCCCACGGACTGGGCGGGGTATGCACGTTGGCGTCGTAGTTGAACGAGAACTGACCTAGGAACAAGAGATTATGGAACGCCGCAATCAGGCTGCGAAACACCACCGCCCCCAGTCCGGCAACCAGTCCGATCAGGATTGCCAGAAGGTTAAAAACCAGCAGGCCAACCGGCTTTCCGCGAGCCACACTTTTCGCAATCATTGGCGGCTACCTAAAGCTCTGACGGGACAGTAACCTGCATCATTCTATGGGGGCATGTGGAGAAACACATCATCTCTTATCATTGGGCATCACCTCGATGTCGTTGCGGACGTTCAGGGCACCGCAGTTGCGTGCGACCCGTTCAGCATGTTCCTTCGTCGGCAGCATGGCCACTGTGCCGGACAACACAACAGCACGATCACTCACAGCAACCTTGATGTCAGCGCCCGAGAGTCCGCAGATATTACGAATCGCGGATTGAATCTCGTAGCTTATCTCTTCGTCATTGATCTGTTCCTGCAAATCAACCACAAGCCGATTGCACACGTCGCGGACCCCTCGCGCCGAACGGGCGACATCCTCCGCGACAGCGTGCTGCCAGATGTCGCGAACACTGCCTTCAAGCGTGGTCACGCCACCGGATACTGACACCGTGATTGCCGCTTTCATCACCTCCGAATGCGCGTCGAGGGCCGCCCGAACATAATTGGCGACTTCCTCGTCCTGGAGATCTCCTGGCGGCTCAACCACAAGGCGTTTTGACACCTCCCGCACACCTGGCACAGACGCCGCGACCTCATACGCGGCAACAGCACGGCCATAAGACTGAACGGTACCCGTGACGTAAACGATCGCGTCCGTGACGGCTATTTCGATCGGTTGCGATGACACTCGCTTGTCATAGACCATTGCTTTCCGCACGGCCTCCTCAAGATTACGATCTCTGTCCATACTGGTATCCCAAGTTAATAGGTGACCTCTTCCGCAAAAAGCACTATGGATGGGCGAGCCAATCGCCCCTCACTTTCATGCTCAGAAGAAGCATTCACTTGAACCTTTCCAGCGATTATGGCTTGTCAGCCCAACTCCAATCCCGTACCTCCGGCAAGTCCGCTCCATGCCGGCAGATATACTCTTTGTGCTCGATTGTTTTCTCGCGCAGTGTTTGTTTCGCATAGGCGGCATGGGTCATCTCCCGATCCTTACCGCATTCTTTCCTTGATGTCATAGCGAGGCACTTGTCAAGTGCGTGCACAGCCCCCCATCTTATCGCCCCAAGCGAGCAAGACAATACGCTGAAATGCAAATGGTGGTTTTTGCGGCCGGTTGCATGGTTCACACACTTTTCGTCCCTTTCATGTTGGACCTAACTCGTGAAACGGCGACAGTTTACGGTGCGATTCCAGAAGCCTCCCTCGAAGAGCTTCTTGGATCGCTGCTATACACTCCTAATCTGTCCGACTCTCCCGCTCCGCCTGCCTCCAGTCCTGAACTGCTCGACTATCCCCGTGACCTCGCTGCTCGTAAAGTTCCTATGCCCGCTTGGCGATCTGCGGTGTTACATCGACAGGTTTCTTGGCCAATAGGGGCGCGGCAGTTGGATCGAACACCCGATAGGCGAGCAGTTTCACGCGGTCATTCAGGAGGAACCAGGCCAGCGCATAGCCCCAAACGAAAAGTGCCCAACCCCAGCCGAGAGGCGTCATGAGCAGGCCATAAACCGCGATCAACGTCGCCACGATTTGCGTGCCAAGTACGGCCACCCATAAAATCCGCGCAGGGCGTATAGACCAGAACGGGCCGCGCGTGCGCGTCAGGAAGATTGTCAGATGTCCGGCCACGGACAGCTTCAAATAGATCAGCGTCTGGATGTGCGCACGGTCGAGGTGAAAGACGCGTTCCCCGAGGTAGAACAAACCGAAGGCGGCTACGACGCCAATGACGCCCAGCACGGTGGAGATGCCCAGCACCATGCGCATGTTCCAGGCTTCGGGCTGGTCCTTGTAATGAACGTTGTCATAGGCGATGGAGAGGATGGCGCCGTCGTTGAGCACCGCCAGCATCACGATCATCACCGCAGTCACCGGATAAAACTTGAAGAACAGGATCGCCAGCGTCATCAATAACAGCACTCGTAGCGTCTCGGCGATGCGGTAGATCGCGTAGCTGTTCATCCGCTGGAAAATCTTCCGGCTCTCCTTGATCGCGTCGATGATTACCGACAGGCCGGGCGCCACCAGCACGATGGACGCTGCCGCGCGTGCCGCGTCCGTCGCGCCCGAAACGGCGATGCCGCAGTCGGCCTTTTTCAACGCAGGGGCGTCATTCACTCCGTCGCCGGTCATGCCGACGATATGGCCGCGTTTTTGCAGGACATCCACAATGTGGAATTTGTGTTCGGGGAACACCTGCGCAAAACCGTCGGCTTTGTCGATGGAGTCGGCCACCGCTGCGGTCTCTTGCTTTTTTGAGTCGCCCAAACTGCTGGCATCGAGGATATTCGTGCCCATGTCCAACTTTTTGGCGGTTTCCTTGGCGATGGCCAGTGCATCGCCGGTAACCATCTTGACTTTTACGCCTATCTGCCGCGCGGTCGCGATGGTTGCCTTGGCATCTTCCCGCGGCGGATCGAACAAAGGCAACACGCCAACAAACTGCCATTGCCCGTCGCCCTCGGCCCGCGCCACGCCCAACGAACGGAAGCCGCGTGCCGCGAATTCGTTGACCGCCTGCTCGACGCCGGGCTTCACCTGCTCGGCATTGGCCGACAATGCCAAGATCACCTGCGGCGCCCCCTTGGTCACCCTGAAGGTCTTTCCGTCTTTGGCTTTGACGGTGGCCTCGGTGCGTTTATGCACCGGGTCGAACGGCTGAAAATGGACCACCTCATAACCCTTCAACGAATCGTTGTCTTTCAGGCCGCTCAGAACAGCCAGATCAATGGTGTCGTTATTGTCCGCACGCGACGCCAGCGCACCGTCGAGGATCACTTGGTCGGCGGGGACATTGCTCACGCTGAACGGATCGCCCAGCGTCAGCTTGTTCTGGGTCAGGGTACCGGTCTTGTCCGAGCACAGCACGTCCACGCCCGCCAATTCCTCGATGGCCACCAACTTGCTCACAATCGCTTGCTTCTTGGCGAGCAGGCGCGCGCCGACCGCCATTGTCACCGACAACACCGTAGGCATGGCCACTGGAATGGCCGCGACCGTGAGAATAAGGGCGAATAGGAGGACAGGATCCTTGGGAGGTTTCGCGTAGAGCATCGGTTCGCCGCGGAAGATACCGACGGTAATAATCACCGCCACTAGAGCCACCGCGAGGATGATCAGGTATTTGCCGATCTTCAGTACGGCCTGTTGAAAATGGCTGACGGTGTGCGCCTCCTGTACCAGTTGCGCCGTCTTGCCGAAGTAGGTGTTCTCACCCGTGGCATAGACCAGTGCGCCGATTTCACCCTGGCGGATGATCGAACCGGAAAACACCGCTTCGCCCGATTTGCGCTCGGCAGGCAACGACTCTCCCGTCAGCGCGGATTGATCCACCTCCACCGGGTCGCCGTCCAGCAGGCGCGCATCGGCCGGCACAATGTCGCCCAGGCGCACGCGAATGACGTCGCCCGGCACCAACTCACGCGCCGCCGGGGTGATCCATTTTCCATCACGTTTCACCCGAGCCTTGATCGCCAGCCTGGCCTTCAGGGCATCGATGGCGTTGCCCGCCTGGCGTTCTTCCCAGAATCCGACCACGGCGTTGCAAAGAAGCAGAAAGAGGATGATGCCAAAATCCTCCCAGTGCCCGACCACGCCCGACAGAATCACCGCCACTTCGATCATCCACGGGATGGGACCCCAAAAATAGGTGAGGAATTTCAGAAACGGATTGGTTTTCTCTTCTTTAATCTCGTTAGGCCCATATTGGGCCAGCCGCTTCTGCGCCTCGGCTTGACTGAGGCCATCCGGCGACGACCCCAATCGTTTCTCCACCTCCGGCATGGGAAGGGATTTAAGATCGTCCTTGGACTCGGGCTTCGATCCCGGTTTCGCTTCGGGAGCCTTGGGCTGGCCGGCATTGAGTTCCATGATGGGTATTGTCCTATCTTTGCTATGACAGACGTTTCGTGAGGTGTGGGACACTTGCTGCCCTACTCATGTCCTTTCCGTCGAGGTTGAAGCCGCTAATCCTCGGTCACCCACTTCCGTGCCTCAGCGGCTTCGGCGTGATCGAAGTATCGGATCGTCGCTTTTGTGAACGGCTTGCAGAACGTCGCCATGCCTTTCTGCCATCTCTTTTCCCCGACCATCGCGAGTCTCTCGATGTCAGCAAAATGTTTAATGTCGAACTTGATGTCCTCCCACAGCGCGCCGGCATCCCAGCCGTGAAAGCCGGTCATATCGAACAGCACTCGCAACTTTCCGTGCTGCTGGACGAGTCGCTCGAACTCGGGCACAAAGTGCTCGTAATCCGCCTTTGCCAGCTTGCCGCTGACGTGAACGGTGAGCAACTTTCCGCCGTTCTCTTCATTGAGTTGAATGGACATTTCGCACTCCTTTGATTCGATTCAGGTTAAGACTATCAACAACGCTGCCTCGCAGTGAGACCACTGAGCCAAGAGTCGATGATCTGGTTTTATCGCCCATGAGACCGTTCCTTGCATCTCCGGTAATGTCGGATCAGGGTATTGGTCGAGCTATCGTGTTGCAGTGGATCTTTGGCCCCGGTTTCAAGTTCGGGGATGATGCGTGCGGCAAGCGCTTTCCCCAATTCGACACCCCACTGGTCAAACGAGTCAATATGCCAAATGGCGCCTTGAGTGAAGACGCTGTGTTCGTACAGTGCGACGAGCTTCCCGAGCGCCTCTGGAGTTAGCCGTTCCAGGAAAATCGTGCTTGACGGACGGTTGCCCTCGAAGATTCGGTGCGGCACCAGCCAATCTGGTGCGCCCTCGGCTCGGACCTCCTGCGACGTTTTGCCAAAGGCCAGCGCCTCTGCCTGGGCAAACACGTTGGCCAAGAGCAAGTCGTGGTGGCGGCCGAGAGGGTTAAGCGGCTGGGCAAATGCGATAAAGTCACAGGGAATGAGCTTGGTCCCCTGATGGATCAGTTGGTAGAAGGAATGTTGGCCATTGGTTCCCGGCTCCCCCCAGTAGATCGGCCCGGTTTGGCAGACGACATCAGATCCATCGAGCGTGACGTGCTTACCGTTGCTCTCCATCGTCAACTGTTGGAGGTACGCCGGGAATCGCTTCAAGTATTGCTCATACGGAAGAACCGCCAGCGTCTGCGCACCAAAGAAGTTGTTGTACCAGAGGCCAAGGAGCCCCATGAGCACCGGCAAATTGCGATCGAAAGGGGCCGTGCGGAAATGCTCGTCCATTTGGTGGAAACCGTCGAGCATGGAGCGGAAATGTTCGGGGCCGATGGCGATCATCGTCGAGAGGCCAATCGCCGAATCCATAGAGTACCGCCCGCCGACCCAATCCCAAAACTCGAACATATTCGCGGTGTCGATGCCAAACTTCGCCACTTCCCCGACGTTGGTCGAGACTGCGACGAAATGCCTGGCAACAGCAGCGGGATGTTTCAAAGTCTTGAGGGCCCAGTCGCGAGCCGTGTGCGCGTTCGTCATCGTCTCCAGGGTCGTAAAGGTCTTCGACGAGATAATGAACAGTGTCTCCTCGGCATCGAGGTCGCGGGTGGCCTCGGCGAAGTCGGTGCCGTCGATGTTAGAAACGAAGCGGAAGGTCAAGTTACGTTGGCTGTAATGCCGCAATGCTTCGTACGCCATCACCGGCCCCAGGTCAGACCCACCGATACCGATATTGATGACGTTGCGGATCGGCTTACCGGTGTGGCCCTTCCACTCCCCGCTGCGCACACGGGTGGAGAAGTCGGCCATCTTATCGAGCACGGCGTGGACATGAGGCACGACGTCTTCGCCGTCCACAACGATGGATTGCCCTTTGGGGGCGCGCAGGGCCACGTGCAGGACGGCCCGCTTCTCCGTAACGTTGATCTTCTCACCCCGGAACATGGCATCAATGCGAGGCCGCAGGCCAGACTCCTCCGCTAATTGCAAAAGGAGCCTGAGTGTCTCGTCGGTGATGCGGTGCTTTGAATAGTCAAAGTAGATGCCGACGGCCTCCGCTGTCATGCGCTCCCCTCGCTTTGGGTCATCCGCGAAGAGTGTCCGAAGGTGCAACTCCCGAACCTTCGGGTAATGGGCTTCGAGGGCCTGCCATGCCGCGAGCGTGGTAAGTGGCGGGATGGTTGTTTTCATGCTCATGTCCTTTCCATCGCGGCATTGTACTGGCCACGGCGCGCAGCCCGGTTGCACCTGGCTCGATGAAGCAGAGCTTGCTGTGCCGCCAACACGTGGGCCTCATTACCTTGCCAGATTTCCAAAGCCGGCTGCTGGATGGCGCGGGCAAAGGAGAACGCCAACGCCCAAGGCAGTCGCGACTTGAATCGAACATTCATGGCATTCAAACGGGCCGAGGCCAGTTCACCGGATTGGCCGCCCGACAAAAACGCAATTCCCGGAACGGCGGCGGGGACGGCTCGCAGGAGACATCTCACCGTGGCGTCGGCCACCTCGTCCACCGCTTCTTGCTCGGGGCAGATCAATCCCGGAAGCACCATGTTGGGCTTCAGGATCATGCCCTCCAGCGTCACCCGTTGTGTGTAAAGCTGGGTAAAAACCGTTCGCAGGACTTCCTCCGTTACCCTGCCGCAGCGATCCAGCGTATGCTCGCCGTCCATGAGCACTTCCGGCTCGACGACGGGAACCAGTCCGGCTTCCTGGCACAACGCGGCATAGCGAGCCAACGCCTGGGCGTTGGCCTCGATGCAACCTCGGCTGGGAAGACAATCGCCCACGGCAATCACCGCGCGCCACTTGGCAAAACGGGCGCCAATTTTGGAGTATTCAGCCAGGCGGTCGCGCAAGCCATCCAGACCTTCGGTTATTTTCTCTCCGGGATGACCTGCCATCTTCTTGGCACCGGCGTCAACTTTGATGCCGGGAATAATGCCCGCATCGGTGATGACCTTAACAAAGGGAGTGCCATTTTTCTTCTGTTGGCGGATCGTCTCATCGTAAAGGATCGCGCCGCTGATGCACTCACCGAGGCCGGGCGTGGTCACAATCAGTTCCCGATAAGCGCGCCGGGCCTCCTCGGTCTGGGGAATCCCCAACTTGGCAAACCGTTTGTTGCAGGTTGGATTGCTTTCATCCATCGCCAGCAGGCCCTTGTCACCGGCGACCAGCTTCCTAGCGGTGTCGATTAGTTCTTGCACATTCATTTAGGGTGGCCCCATTTCCAGTTACGGGTGTTCACGTTGACTTCCTCACTTCGCGTTTGCCTTTCCAGCCCGCCGACATTCCTTGTGCCACATTCAGGACACTCGGATGCCTTTCTATTCCTTGGCCGAGGTTGTCGCCTCCCTGAGCCAACGGAGCGCGTCCTCATACGCGGATTCGGGAAAGTGTTTGACCTCCGGATGCACGAGATGAGCGATGATCTTGGGGATTTCCGTGAGAAGGCTACTATCGCTCACTACAGCCAATCTTTGGATATTTTGGTGATGACTCTCGATAAACCGCACATGCGCAAGAGCAGCATCGAGATTCACCCAGCCTGGAAAGGCTTCTGCGTGGAGCATCAACCCGGGCAATTTTCCATGTTCCGCGATGTACGGATCAATCTCGTGGGCCAAGCCCTCAAAATCAGCCACCGTGAGCGGATTTGCGGGCTCGATAATGAGTATCCCTTCCGGTGAAAGCAGTTTGTGATTGAGCATGCGTCTTCCTTTCCATCTAAGTGTTTGACTTCAAGTCCGCACTGTCGTATCGACTGGCAACCGTAAGCCCAAACAAAGGATGCCGGCCCGTGCAGTGATCATTTCGTTCATACGTTGTCGCTAGTGCTTTCATTTGGAGTCGCTCCACTTCCAGTTGCGGATTTCTGGCATGTCCTGGCCGTGCTGGTCGATGTACTGTTTGTGTTCGATCAGCTTGTCTTTGAGTTGCTGCTTCAGGTATATGCCCTTGTCGCCCGTCTGCGGTAGGCGGTCGATGGCGTCCATCACGAGGTGGAAGCGGTCCAGGTCGTTCAGCACCGTCATGTCGAAAGGCGTGGTGATGGTACCCTCTTCTTTATAGCCGCGGACGTGGATGTTGTGATGGTTGGAGCGGCGGTAGGTCAGCCGGTGGATCAACCACGGGTAAGCGTGGAAGGCGAAGATGACCGGCTTGTCCTTGGTGAAAAGCTCATCGAAATCCATGTCGCTCAACCCGTGCGGGTGTTCGGTCGGCGGCTGCAACTTCATGAGGTCAACGACGTTGACCACCCGGATTTTCAGGTCGGGCAAATGCTCGCGCAGAATGGAGACGGCAGCGAGCGTCTCCAGCGTGGGCACGTCGCCACAGCAGGCCATGACCACGTCGGGCGCAGCGTCCTGGTCGTTGCTGGCCCACTGCCAGATGCCGATGCCCTCGGTGCAGTGCTTGACGGCGGCGTCCATCGTCAGCCACTGCGGCGCCGGGTGCTTGCCCGCAACCACGACATTGACGTAATGGCGACTGCGCAGACAGTGGTCCATCACCGACAGCAGGCAGTTTGCGTCCGGTGGAAAGTAGACGCGCACGACTTCGGCCTTCTTGTTCACGACGTGGTCGATGAAGCCGGGATCCTGGTGCGTGAAGCCGTTGTGATCCTGGCGCCAGACATGCGAGGCCAGCAGGTAATTGAGCGAGGCGATCTTCCGCCGCCACGGCAGGCCAGACGTGACCTTCAGCCACTTGGCGTGCTGGTTGAACATCGAATCAATGATATGGATGAACGCTTCGTAGCAATTGAAGAGGCCATGCCGTCCGGTGAGCAAGTAACCTTCCAGCCAGCCTTCGCACTGGTGTTCGCTGAGCATTTCCATCACGCGCCCGGCAGGCGCGAGAAACTCGTCGTTCGGCAGGGTCGCGGCGTCCCATTGCCGTTGGGTCACTTCAAAGAGGGCCTCTAGGCCGTTGGAGAGCGACTCGTCCGGGCCAAAGACCCGGAAATTCCGCTGCTCACTGTTCAGCTTTGCCACATCGCGCAGGAAACGCCCGAGCACATGCGTGTCGCCGATGCCGTGCGTCCCCGGTGAGGGCACAGCTTCCGCGTAGTCACGGAAATCCGGCATCCGCAGGTCGCGGAGCAGCATACCGCCGTTGGCATGGGGATTTGCGCCCATACGCCGCTGGCCCTTGGGCGCAAGTTCGGCCAGTTCCGGTTTCAGGCGGCCATCTTGATCGAAGAGTTCCTCCGGCCGGTAGCTCCTGAGCCAATCTTCCAACAGCTTGAGGTGTTCAGGATGGGTGGCTGGGTCGGAGAGCGGCACCTGGTGCGCACGGAATGTGCCTTCAACCTGTAGGCCATCGACCATCTTCGGTCCCGTCCAGCCCTTGGGTGAATTCAGCACGATCATCGGCCAACGCGGCCGTGTCAAGTTGCCGTGGACGCGAGCATCCTGCTGGATTTTCTTGATCTGCTCGACCGCCACGTCGAGCGTCGCGGCCATGGCCTCGTGCATCAGCGCGGGCTCGTGACCTTCGACGAAGTAGGGCGTCCACCCGTAGCCGCGGAGCAACTGGTCCAATTCCTCGTACTCGATGCGAGCCAGGATGGTTGGGTTGGAAATCTTGTAGCCGTTGAGATGTAGGATCGGCAGCACCGCGCCGTCGGTTGCTGGATCGAGGAATTTGTTGGAATGCCAGGCCGTGGCCAGCGGTCCGGTTTCCGCCTCGCCGTCGCCGACGACACAGGCGACGATCAGATCGGGATTATCGAACACCGCCCCGAATGAATGGCTCAGCGAATAGCCCAATTCGCCGCCCTCGTGGATCGAGCCCGGACACTCCGGCGATGCGTGGCTAGGAATTCCTCCGGGAAACGAAAACTGGATAAAGAGTTTCCGCAGCCCGGCCTCATCCTGGCTGATGTTGGGATAGATTTCGCTGTAAGTGCCCTCAAGATAGGTGTTGCCCACGACGGCCGGGCCGCCGTGTCCGGGGCCGGAGACGTAAATCATGTCGAGGTCGTACTTTTTGATGATCCGGTTCAGGTGCGCGTAAATGAAGTTCTGCCCCGGGGTCGTGCCCCAGTGTCCCAGCAGCATGTGCTTCACATCCGCCAGCGTCAACGGCCGCTTCAGCAGGGGATTGTCGTAAAGATAAATCTGGCCGACCGAAAGGTAGTTGGCCGCGCGCCAGTAGGCATCCATCTTGTGGAGCAGTTCCGGGGAAAGGGTTTTCGGGTTCATGGTCCAATTCTCCTTGTTTTCAGTCAACGTTGAGGACTGTCTGTAATGCCGTGTTTGCCTTTTTGGTTTCAACGGCCTTCAGCAGACAGCAATGTTTGTACTTTTTCCCACTCCCACACGGACAGGGAGCGTTCCGACTGTATCTTAGGCGACGCGAAGACGTCAGTTTCAGCAAGGATACTGTGTCCTGGTGGAACATCTTTCGGAGCATCGCGTACAATTGAGGATCCCTTTTTTGCAGCAAGTCCGGCGACTTGAAGAAATACTCTGCTAGGACCGCGAAGAATTCATGTTCGTTCGTGTATGCGTAACTATTGATGTAGGAACGATTCCTTGGAGGATGGGCAAGTTCCCGCTTGACGTATTGCACCCAATGCTTAACTGCCTGCCAGGGAATCTCCGGCGGCAGGCCGTGTTCGACCTCTTCTTGCTCCACCAAGTGCGTGAACTCATGAATGCCCACGTTATCCTTGCTCGATGGGATATCGAACCCCGCGAGGAGAGACGGCTTGGAAAGAATCATCACACCGCGGAGGTGCTTCAGGCCGACCATGCCAAGAAGGTTCTTGTCGGCGTTCCCTGCGGTTTCGTACTCGTTCCCGAACGAGCCAGGGTAGACAAGCACTTCACCCAGTCGATGGTATTCCCAATTGTGGAACCCGAAGATCGGGATCGCCGCACTGGCGGCAACCAAAACCCGAACGGTGTCGTCAAGATCGGTTCGGATGCCAGTGATCCGGACCTCGTCGAGAAACACTTTGACGATCTGTCGAAATCGTTCTTTTTCCTGATCTGACAATGCTTGGAAAAAGGCAACGTGGGATTGAAGTACATGTTCCCACGAGGCGGGGAACCGCTGTTTCATAATCCTCAACCGCCGGAGGCATCGCCGCCGACCCAACCAGTAGACAACTGGACAGATACCCAGACAAAGAAGCACGGGAGGCCAAAACCAGCCCACAACCGCGGCGATCAATGCCGTCACACCAGCAAGCGCGAAGGCATGGTTGCGGTTTCGGCGATTGTTCTCTTGGGTCACCAGCATCGTCGTCTGCTCTTGGCAAGAACTGCTAATCAACCACGGCCGTAGGCCGTGGGTTTGGCCTGCCCCGCAAAGCGGGGCGTTGACGTGGGGAAAGCCCCGTTGGGGCTTGGTTGGTGTTATTGGTTAATTGAACAATTGTCCTTGTTGACGATCCCGGTCCTCTTGCTCCCGTATGTACCGTCGCACGGTGGCTTCGTCACGGCCAACCGTGCTCACCCAGTACCCAGTCGCCCAAAAGTGCAGCCCGGCCATCCGACGTTCATGTAACAATTCCCGATGGATTCGTACCGCACTCTTGCCTTTTAGAAATCCAATCGTGTACGACACGCTGTACTTGGGCGGGATGCTCAGGCACAAGTGAACGTGGTCGCTCACCGCGTGCCCTTCCAACAATTCGATTCCTTTCTGCTTGCACAAATCCCGTAGGATTCCGCCAATCGCTGCTCGTAACTTCCCGTAAATCACTTTCCGTCGGTATTTTGGAATGAAGATCACGTGATACTTGCATTCCCAACGCACATGTGCCAGACTCTCAAAATCCTTCATACGCTCTCTCTCCTGCCCAACGGGGCTTTCCCGGAGTCAGAGCGTATGCTATTGCGGGGCACGCCGGAACGGCTTAGCCCCCAGGGTCGCACGGCCATAGGCCGTGGGTTTATTTCGTACTAATTCGTTTTTCACAAAGTGCATCATGAGGATGCCTTCCTGGGCTTGGGATTGTGCCATCTTCCATTTCCCGCGATGAGCGCGTCAGCCTCTTTGGGCCCCCAACTGCCGTGTTTGTAGGGGCGAGTCCGGTGGTGAGTTCTAAGGACCGGCTCGACCACCGCCCAAGCAGCCTCAACCGCGTCCTCACGGGTGAAGAGCGCGCCGTTGCCGGCCATGGCGTCGCCCAAGAGCCGCTCGTAGGGCGATTCCTCCCCCGGCTGCTCTTCGACCAGGTAGAGTTCTCGCTGGTCGCCGACGAACTCCTTCCCTGCACGTTTGACGCGGGCGGCTGAGCGCGACAGCGGAACTAGGGGAGAGCCGGAATCGCAGATAGTTGCCCAGGCCGGCTGCCGGCGCTGCGTCGGCGAAAAGCTCCTGTGGCGGTGGCTTCAACTCCACCAGAACCTCATGCGCCGTTTCGGCCAGGCATTTGCCGGATCGCAGATACCAGGGCACCCCATCCCATCGCCACGAGTCGATAAAAAGCCGCAGGGCGCAGAAAGTCTCGACATCGGAGTTCCTCGCCACGTTCGGCTCCTTCCGGTAGCCAACATATTGGCCGCGCACCAAGTCGTCGGGCTTCAGAGGGCGCATGGCCTGGAAGACCTTGGCTTTCTCGCTATGCACGGCTCCAAAGCCCCGATAGGCCGGCGGTTCCATAGCCAAAAGCGCGACGACCTGGAAGAGGTGGTTCTGGATCACGTCGCGCAGACAGCCTGCGGTTTCATAAAACGCGCCGCGATTCTCCACGCCAAATTTCTCGGATAGGGTGATCTGGACGCTGGCCACGTAGTTGCGGTTCCAGATCGGCTCCAGGAACGAATTGGCGAAACGGAAATAGAGGATATTCATGATCGCCTCCTTTCCGAGGAAGTGGTCGATGCGGAAGATCGAGTCTTCCGGGAACACCGACCGCGCGATGCGGTTGAGCTCGCGAGCGGAGGCCAGATCGCGCCCAAACGGCTTTTCGACGATGACGCGCGCATGATCTGCCAAGTCCGCGGCGCCGAGCCCTGCGATCACCGTCGAGAACAGCGAGGGTGGGATGGCGAGGTAGTGCGCTGGGCGTCGAGCGCGGCCTAGCGTCTCCTTTATCTCCGTGAACGTGCCCCGGTCGTTATAGTCCCCGCTCACGTAGCTCAATAGGGACAGAAGATGATGGAGGGCGCGCTGGTTGTCGATCCCACCCGATCGCTTTATGCTGTCCTTCACGCGATTGCGCAGATGCACCAGACTCCACTTCGGGGAGGCCACTCCGATGACCGGAACCTTCAGATCGCCTCGTTTCACCATTGCATAGAGCGCCGGGAAGATCATCTTGTGGGCGAGATCACCCGTCACACCGAAGAGCACCAGCGCGTCCGAACGAGAGGCGGTCATGAGGCGTCTGCTATGATTACCTTGTTTTATGGTTCAACTGTCTTTAAGAAAGCCTTTTCTCGCGTTTGCTTCAACGGGAATGCTCCTTGGCGGCCGGTTCCTCGATCCAGTATCCTAGACGATCGTAATGCAGGTACAGTCCGGTCTCATAATCCCGCGTTGGCAGAGACTCCATCCTGTATTCCGGTGACCCCATGATAGCCTCGCGGGAAAGATTGACGAAGACTTTCGACTCGCTCCAACTAACGCGCTCGATCCATTGCGGTGAAACCAATACCTTTTTTCCCGGCCACCAGTTCCGTGTATCGACGATTAGATAACGAATCGCCCATGTTTCGTCATCGATGATGAAATCCTCGACATGGCCGATCTCGCCGTCTGTGGCTTGGATGTGATAGCCGCTCACATCATGAGTGCTGCGCAAGTGGGGATCCCATGCTTTCTCACCGTGGGTGGGTTCTCTTCGCTTTTTAGGGTCGCGCACCATGTAAGGCGAAGGGCCCCACGCGTACGGCCCGCTCCAATACACCGGCCACCCATAATACTCGACGTACCCCTCCTCGAATTGTCGCGAGACGGGCTTGTCACTGCTCAAGGATGGACTGTCCTCAATCTGCTTCTTGGTCAAATCGATGGCAATGTGTTGCTCTTCTTTATTGACGGCGCCCAGCGCGTATGGGGAGATCAACACCTGCCTGTCTGAAAGCCAGTTGCCTGTGTCAGCGACCAGATAGCGAATCGTCCAGTGCAAATCGTCGAAGTAAAACTCTTTGACCCTCCCTATTTCCCCGTCAAGGCTGTGCAATTTGTAACCCTTGAGTGTTTTGGCTTTGTTTAGCATGATAGCGTTCCTTTCGTCCTTTGTTGTTATGATCTCACACCAAGCCCAACGCTTGTGCGATGCCACCGCCGTACGCTTGATCTGCCCTTTGAAAATGGACAACCATCTTCTCCTGGATTGCCTTCGGAACATTCTTCAGGCTGCCCACAATATTGGCAATCAGGCATTGCTGTTGCTCGGGGGACATCAGCCGGTAGAGATTACCCGGTTGGACGTAGTCATCGTCCACCCCGCGTTTTTGCTCATAGCGGTCGGCATTGCCACATATTTTCAGAGGTGGTTCATTGTAGGCGGGGTCCGCTGTTGGTCCGCCGAAGCTGTTCGGCTCGTAGTTGGGGCCCGGCCCGGCGTTGTCGTCGAACCGCATGGCGCCATCCCGCTGGTACGTATTCACCACCTTCGTCGCCTTTGGGGCATTGACCGGCAGCAGTTCAAAGTTGGCGCCGAGCCGGTAGCGGCTTGCATCCGCATAAGAGAAAATCCGCGATTGCAGCATCTTGCAGGGCGAGAACGAGATGCCTGGCACAACGTTCCCCGGCGAGAAGGCGGATTGCTCGATTTCCGCGAAGTAGTTCTGCGGATTGCGGTTCATCTCCAGAACGCCAACCTCGATCAAGGGATAATCAGCGTGAGGCCAAATCTTCGTCAGATCGAACGGATTCCAGCGATATGTTTCGGCTTCTTTCTCGGGCATGATCTGGACGCTGAACGTCCATTTGGGATATTCCCCGCGTTCGATAGCCTCGAACAACTGGTGCGTGTGGTAGTCGGCGTCGCAGCCGGCAAGACGCGCGGCCTCGTCCGGAGGCATACATTGAATGCCTTGCTGCGTCTTGAAATGGAACTTGACCCAAAACCGCTCGTTGTCGGCGTTGATGAAGCTGTACGTGTGGCTGCCGTAGCCGTTCATGTACGGAATGCCCCGGGGAATTCCGCGATCCGAGAACAAAATGGTTACCTGGTGGAGCGATTCCGGCACCTGGGACCAGAAGTCCCATTGCGGGGTGTCCGCCTTCACGTTCGTCTGCGGATCGCGCTTCTGCGTGTGGATGAAGTCCGGGAATTTGATGGCGTCGCGGATGAAAAACACGGGGGTGTTATTCCCCACCATGTCCCAGTTTCCCTCTTCGGTGTAGAACTTCAGCGCAAAGCCGCGAATATCCCGAACCGTATCGGCCGAGCCTTTCTCACCGGCCACGGTTGAGAATCGGCCGAGGACCTCCGTCTTCTTGCCAACCTTGGAGAATAGTTTGGCCTTCGTGTACTTGGTAATGTCCTGTGTCACGGTAAGAACACCGTGCGCGCCTGACGCCTTCGCGTGGACCACGCGCTCAGGGATGCGCTCTCTGTTGAAGTGGGCCAACTTTTCGAGCAGGTAGTGGTCCTGCAGCAAGGTCGGCCCGCGCTGGCCGGCGGTCAGAGATGTCTGGTTGTCGGGGACTGGAATCCCCGCTGCAGTCGTCAGTGTCTTCTTGGTACTCATAGTCCTTTTCCTTCCTATTGTGGGTTATTTGAAATTCATCCCTTTACTAACCATGCCAAGGCTGAGCACGTGGCAAACCGTCTTCGCTATCATCCATTCCTCGTCCGTAGGAATGACGCGGACAGTAACCCGGCTTGCATTTGTGGAAATCACCCCCACATTCTCGGCGTTTCGCTCTTCTTCGAGTTCAATTCCAAGAAACCCCAACCCGTCACAGATTCGGGCACGAACCGTGGGCGCATTCTCTCCGATGCCGCCAGCAAACACCAACGTGTCCAGTCCGCCCAACGCCGCCGCGAATGCGCCAATCCATTTCTTGACTTGGTAGCAAAACAACGCGACCGCTTCTGCCGCACGCACGTCCTGCGATTCATGGTCGAGCAAGTCACGCATGTCGGAACTGGTCTCCGACACCCCGAGCAGCCCGGACTGGAAATTGACCATTTCGTTAAATTGCTTCGCGCTCATTGCTTCAGTGCGGGCCAGATACCAAACCAATCCGGGATCGAGATCGCCGGAGCGGGTACTCATCGGCACGCCGGCGGTTGGAGTGAAACTCATGCTTGTGTCTACCGGCTTGCCTTGATACACCGCCGCCAAGCTCGCGCCATTGCCGAGGTGGGCGAGGATGACCCGGCCTTGTGCCGCTTCCGTTCCGGCCATGCGTGCCAGTTCTCCCATCAGGAACGCATACGACAGCCCGTGGAACCCGTATCGCCGCACGCCCAGCGCCTCGTAGCGGCGCGGAATCGGCAACAACTGGGCCACACGTGGCAAATCATAGTGAAAAGCCGTGTCGAAACAGGCGACTTGTGGCAAATCGGGAAACCGGCGATGAAACGCCTCGGTTAACAGAATCTCTTCCGGCAGATGCTCCGGATCGAATGGTTTGAGTTGACGCAACTCCTCGACCATTTCCTTGGTGATTAGTGCCGGGTCATGGTACTTCGGTCCGCCATGTACCACGCGATGTCCAACTGCGGTAAATGCGTCGTGCCCGATGCGCTGCTCGATCCAATCCATCAAAGTGCCCACCGCCACCGTGTGGTCCGGTGCTGTCACTGACCGCGAAAAGTTGTCCGCTTGGTCCAAGCCTTTCACCCGCAGGGTGGCCTCCGGCAGTCCAATCCGCTCAATTCCGCCCTCCAGAATCCGTCGGAGCGAGTTATCGACCTCGAATAGCGCGAACTTGATGCTCGACGAGCCGCCGTTGATGGTCAGAATGTGCGGGTTAGCGGGTTTCATAGCTGCTTCCCTCGTCATACTGCAAGCCGAACGAGGCCAGTTGTGCGCGAGTGGACTGGTAATCCGTATGACGGATGCCGCGAATCCCCAGCCCTTCCGCGATCTGGACGAACAGCGGCTGATCCTCGATATAGATGACCTGCTCGGCCGGCGCCTGGGCGATGTCCAGGGCAAGACGAAAGATGTCCGCGTCAGGTTTGCGGAAGTGGACAAAGCAGGAGGAAATGAAGAAATCCACGAACTCATCCAGCTTGAACGTTTGAATCCGATGCGAATTCAGTTCCCGCGCTTTGTTGTTGACCACGGCGATTCTCAGTTTGTGCTGCGCCTTGAGATTACGGACCAATTCGATCATCTCAGAATGAGGTTGCGACTGCGCGAACATGAATTCCCGGAACTGATCCCGTGTGAACGGTCGCTTCTGGTAGAAAACTGTCCGGCTCAGGTATTCCTCCAGCGTGAGTTTGCCCACTTCGTAGGTATCGAAGGTCAGGTGATGCCGGTCTTCCATCTCCTCCAGATTCAGATCGAACGCCTTCGCAGCCAACGCTCGGGATTGATGGCCCCATCCGTTGGTGAGCAATACGCCACCGACATCCAGAAATAACGTCGTAATCTCTGTTGCGCGTTTCATGATGGTCTAGGACTTTCCGTTGTGATGTCGGTCACGTTCCCAATTCTTGAAGCGTGCGCAGGAAGGTGATGACATCTTCCCGGCTTAACATGCCGATGACATGGTGATCCCGGGTGACGGGCAACTGGTTGACTCCATCGCGGTCCATCTTCTCGAGCGCGGTCCAAAGCTCGGTATCAGGATCGATTCGCTTTAACTGTTCCAAGGGAAGCATGACCTGAGCGGCGTTCGTCGTCGTCCATTCCGAACGCGGCACTTCCTTGATCCGATGCAAAGTCATCAAACCGACGGTGTTGTCTCCGCGGGTGACGAGAAAACAGCGTTGCCCGCTGCCGAGGATGTGTTCGTCCACCAATTGCTGGAGCGTCAGATCTGCCGGAACGGCGGCGCAATGCGTGCTCATGGCCTGCGAGACTCGACGGCCCGCCAGCAGACCCTGCAACATCACTTGCTGCACCTGGGCGGAAGCCGCGTTGTCGAGGAACCAGCCGATAAAGGCGATCCACAGCCCGCTGCCAAAGTTGCCGCCGAACATCTGCCAGACGCCGACGAAGATAAACATAAAAGCAAAAAACCGGCCCACGTGTGCTGCGATGAGGGTCGCCCGGCGCATGTTTCTCGTGATCGCCCACACAACGGCCCGGAACACGCGACCGCCGTCGAGTGGATAGCCGGGAATCAAGTTGAACAGCACCAGGGCCAGATTGATATAGGCCAGGTACTTTGCTAACCCCAAGAGGGGCGCCGTGCCAACTACCAGCGGCTGCACCGTGTAGAAAAGGACCGCCAGGGCCAGGCTCACCAACGGGCCGGCGATCGCAATAAGAAACTCGGCAATCGCGCTGGGCGGTTCCGCCCCAATCTGAGCGACACCCCCGAAGAGGAAAAGCGTAATGCTGCGCACCGGAATCTTATACCGCAGCGCTATCACCGAATGTCCCAGTTCATGGAGCAGCACACTCACAAAGAGCATGATTGCGGTCACCGCGCCCATGAACCAGTACAGCAACGGCGGCCAGTCCTTAAACTCGGCGGGATAGTAACTGCCGGCCAGCATCCAAGTGAGCAGTGCGCAAATCACAAACCAGGAGTAATCCAAACCAATCGGAATCCCCAGAATCCTGCCCAACGGGATGTCGTGTCGAGTCATGGGCGTTCTCCCTCAGATGGTAAACACGGTTGGTTCGAGTTGGTCATTGGCCATCATGCGTTCTAGCCTTCTTTCCATTGTGTGTGGAACGTACCCTTGGAGTCCACACGCTCATAGGTGTGTGCTCCGAAATAATCACGCTGGGCCTGGATGAGATTGGCTGGCAGCCAGGCGCTGCGATAGGCGTCGAGATAACCCAACGAAACCATCAACCCCGGGGCCGGCACCCCTGACTCCGTTGCCTGGCACACCACCCGGCGCAAATCTTCCTGACGTTCCATGACCTTGCGCGACAAGTTGGGATCCAGCAGTACATTTGGCAGATCATGCTTCGCGTGGAACGCCGCGCAGATGTCTTCCAGCAACGCAGCGCGAATGATGCAGCCGCCCCGCCAGATCCGCGCCACGGCTTCAAGGTCGAGGTGATACTCGTATTTGTCCGAAGCAACCACCAAGAGCGACAAGCCTTGCGCATAGGTGGTAATCATCCCGGCATAAAGCGCGCGGCCAAGTTGCGTGAGGAACGTGTCGTGGTCGCCGGTGAATCGCCGCTGGGATCGCTGATAAATTGCGCTGGCCTGCTCGCGTTCCTTGGCGAACACTGACAAATCCCGCATTGCAACCGCCAGGTCGATTGTAGGAATCGGCACTTGCAGTTCCATTGCGCTCTGCGAAGTCCACATGCCGGTGCCTTTCTGTTTGGCCACGTCGAGGATTTCGTCGATCAGCCGTTTGCCGGTCCCCTTATCCTGTTGGGAGAGAATATGGCTGGTGATCTCCACAAGATAGCCATTGAGTTCGCCCTTGTTCCAGGAAGCATAGACCTCACGCATTTCATCGTCGTTCAAGCCAAGGCCGCGTTTCATCAGGTCGTAGGTTTCGGCGATAAGTTGCATCACCCCGTATTCGATGCCGTTGTGGACCATCTTCACGAAGTGCCCGGCCGATCCGGGACCGAGATAGGTCACGCACGGATCGCCGTTCACCCTGGCCGCGACAGCTTCCAGCACCGGGCGGACTCGTTCATAAGCGTCTTTCGGTCCGCCGGGCATGATGCTCGGGCCGCGACGCGCGCCTTCTTCTCCTCCCGAGACGCCTACACCGAGGAATTGCATGCCCTTCGCCGTCAAGTTGCGGACGCGCACGTCGGTATCTTTGAAGTAGGAGTTGCCGGCATTGATGATGAGATCGCCCTTGTCCAAGTGCGGCAACAAGTCCTTGATGACCGAATCCACGGGAGCGCCGGCAGGCACAAGCATCATCAGCGCCCGCGGCCTACGAAGCAGACCGATGAACTCCTTGATGTCGTCTACGCTGTGGACATTGTGTTCTTTCGATTCGTTTGTCAGGGCTTTGACTTGGTTTGGATCCTTGTCATAGCCCACCACCGCAAAGCCATGGTCGGCCATGTTCAGCACGAGATTGCGCCCCATGACGCCTAAACCGGCCATGCCGATCTCATATTGTTGTGAATGCCTATTTGTCATCGTTTCACTTCCATCTCTATTCTCTGTTTCGCGTGGAGCCAATCTTGAGCGGCTTGGCCGTTCTGGCGGCCTCGTCGTTCATATAGTTCATAGGCCGCTTCGCGATCTGTGGGGTCAGGTCATCTTCCTGACAGCGAGAATCTGGGCGAGGCTCATCACTCCTTAATCGCCCATACGTTATAGTTATGCTTCGCAGCCTTTCCGCGAGTTCCTGAGTCAGCGCACCATCCTTCAGTCGCCATCGCCAATTTCTTTTTGCACTTCCGGGAAAATTCATTCTCGCCTCCGACCCCAGTTCCAGGAGGTCTTGCGCAGGAATGATGGCTGTGTCGGCGTACGATGCCAGCGCCTCACGGATCATGGTCCAGATAATCTCTCGGTCATTTGCTCCCAGATGTTTTTGCAAGGCTTCGCGTTGTGTGCTTGGCAACTTCTGATACCAGCCTGCCGTTGTGTCGTTATCATGGGTTCCGGTATAGACCACCGATTTCACCGGATGCTGTTCTGGCGGAACTGAATTGGTTTCGAGATATGAGCCGAACTCGAATTGGAGCACCCGTGTGCCAGGAATCTGAAGTCGATTCATTAAAGCCACCACTTCGGGTGTCGTGGCACCGAGATCATCCGCGATCAGAGGCAATAACCCAAGGGCTTCGCGGGCGGCTTTGAAAAGAGCATCGCCTCCGCCAGGTTGGTACTGTCCGTTCACAGCCGTCTTTGCTTGTGCAGGTACTTCATAGGTGCGGACAAAGCCGATGAAATGATCCAGCCGATTGACATCGAACCGTCCAAAAGCCGTCCGCAGGCGTTCGATCCACCATTTGTAGTTCTGCTTTTGCAGCGTCTCCCAGCGATACACGGGGACACCCCACACCTGCCCTGTTTTGGAGAAATAATCGGGAGGGACTCCCGCGACCACCGTAGGGTTTCCATCAGCATCCAGTTTGAAAAGCCCGGGATTAGCCCAGACATCGGCGCTTTGGTGCGCCACGAAGAGGGGAATATCGCCGATCAGCGAGATTCCTTGGGATGTGCAGTAAGCCCTTAACTCTTTCCACTGCACGGAGAACTGCCACTGGACAAACTGATGGTAACGTATGTCATTGGCAAAGTATTTCTGCGCGCAAATGATGGCGTCTGGCTGGCGAGTTCGCAGCTCTTGGTTCCATCGGGTCCAATCCGAAGCGCCCTCTTTTCCCTGAATTGCCGAGAACAATGAAAAATCGTCAAGCCAGAAAGACTCCTCGCGTACAAATGCGTCGAACTCAGATTGCCTGCCAGCGTGCCTATGTTCTTCAAAATGTTCAAATGCCTTTCTTAACCATCGCAGCTTCAAGCGTGCTGCCGCGAGATAGTTCACCTTTCCCTCGTCCCCAGAAATTGGAGGCTCGATATCTTGGCGGCCAAGGAGCCCCTGCTCCACCAACCGGTCGGGACTCACCAGGAGCGGATTACCCCCAAAGGCAGACAGTGACTGGTAAGGCGAATTGTCTTCCCCTGCTGGGCCGATGGGAAGCATCTGCCACCAACGTTGTCCACTCTTGACCAAGAAATCCACAAAGGCAGTTGCCGCGGGCCCCAGATCGCCGATGGGATAGGGGTTGGAAAGGGAGGTCGGATGGAGAAGTATCCCGGAGGCTCGTTGTTTCATGTGGAATCCCTTGATTCACCACCGCTGCCAGAGAATGGGATCGACTTCCAGGGGCACCGCAACGCCGGCGCAGTGCGGTATTACTCGCGCCGTATAGTCCGTTGCGGGACGGGTCGCCGAGACCGATGCGCGATATATCCCCCCACGCGGTTCGCCAGCCGGTGGTTGGACGCGAATCATCTCCTGTCGGATCGGACTGCTGCCATTGATCCCATCGGCATACAGCTCGACGCGCACGACGTTCGGATCGAGGTCATTGAGATACACCTCTGCCTCAAAGATGTGCTGGGCCGCATTGGTCTGTACCTTCACCTCTCCAAAGCGTAGCGTGCCCCATTTTTCTTTCAGGGTATGTTCCCAATTGACTATGTTCCTGCCCGCTGCGCCTTTATCGGCAGCACGCTCACGGTAGCCGGCTGCGGCCGGAAGGTAATGTTGCTCGGTGTATTCGCGCACCGTGCGGTTGGCGGAGAAGCGCGGTGCCAGCCGTGCCATGCTTTCCCGCATCCGCTGGACCCATGCCGTGGGAATGCCACTCTCGTCTCGGGTGTAAAACTCCGGGACCACCTCCCGTTCGAGCAGGTCATAGAGTGCCTCGGCTTCAGCAGCGTCCCATGCCGGATCGTCGCCATGTTCCTTGCCGTCACCCAGCGCCCAGCCTACTTCAGGCGTGTAGGCTTCCGCCCACCAGCCATCCAACTCCGAGAGATTGATGCCACCATTGACAAGAACCTTCATACCGCTGGTGCCGCTAGCCTCCCAGGGCCGCCGTGGCGTATTGACCCAGACGTCCACCCCCTGCACCAGGCGCTCGGTCAAAAGCATGTCATAGTCGCTGACAAAGACCACATGGGGGCGGGCTTCCGGCCGCTGGATGAAGCGAGTCCACTGCCGTATCAGATCCTGCCCCGCCTGATCCGCGGGATGGGCCTTCCCGGCAAGAATGAGTTGTACCGGGCGCTCGGGATTGCTCAACAGACGCAGCAGTCGCTCGGGATCATGCAGTAACAGGTTTGGTCTCTTGTACGTCGCGAAGCGGCGCGCAAATCCCAGCGTCAATACGTTGGGATCAAACAAATGCTTCGCACTGTCAACCACCTCGGGCGACGCACCGGAACCTGCAAGTTGCAGAGAGACGCGCTGGCGAACGTACTGGACAAAAGACTTGCTGAGCGGCGGTGCGCAGTTGCCAGAGGTTCGCGTCAGAAACACATCGAATGTCCTGCTCCAGGGTTTCCACAGTTCCCAACCAGCGATCCTTTCCACAGACCGCCATCCAAAGATCGTCGGCTTCCTTCGAGTCCCAACTTGGCACGTGGACTCCATTGGTCACGTGTCCGACCGGTACTTCGTTCTCCGGCCAGTGCGGAAAGAGCGGTGCGAAGATGTGCCGGCTCACGTTCCCATGCAAGCGACTTACACCATTGACCGCCCCGCTGCCACGGATTGCCAAATAGGCCATGTTGAAACTCTCTGACAAGTCGTTCGGGTTCTGGCGGCCCAGAGCCAGCAAATCGTGAACGGTAATGCCAAGCTTCTCTTGGGCGTACCGGCCGAGATATTGTTCGATTAGAACCGGCGCGAAGCGGTCAAAGCCCGCGGCCACCGCGGTGTGGGTGGTGAAAAGGTTGCCCGCTCGCGTGACGGCCAGTGCGACATCGAACGGCTGCCCCGTCTCGTCCATGAAAGTTCGGGCTCGTTCCAAAATGGCGAACGCCGCATGTCCTTCATTCAGGTGGCAGACTTCCGGCTGGATGCCCAGCGCGTGGAGCAACCGCCATCCGCCGATTCCCAACACGAATTCTTGTTTGAGTCGCAGTTCCGGCCCGCCCCCATAAAGCTCGCTGGTAATGCCTCTGTGAGCCGGAAAGTTCGCGAGGTCGTTGGTGTCCAAGAGATAAAGCTGTACACGGCCGACCTGGACCTGCCAGGCGCGCAGCCAGACCGAGTAACCGGGCAACGCGATTTCCAACCGCAGCCATTCTCCGTTCGGTTGACGCAACGGCGTGATCGGCAACTGTCCGGGGTCGTTGTATGGGAAGAGCGCCTGCTGCACTCCATCCTTGTCAATCACTTGGCGAAAATAGCCTTGCTGGTAGAGCAGCCCCACGGCAACCACGGGCACCCCCAGATCACTGGCCGCTTTGAGCTGATCACCAGCTACATTGCCAAGCCCGCCCGAATAGATGGGCAAAGCCTCGCTCAACATGAATTCCATGCTGAAATACGCGACACAGGTAAGGGGAGAGTGCGCGTAGGTCTGCTGAAACCATGCGGGCGTCTCCGCCGCCTGACGTCTCGGTTTGCACAAGCGCATCTACCTTCGTGCGGAAGGCAGGATCGGCTAACACGTGCTGGAGCTTGTCTCGCGAGACCGTCTGGAGAACAACCCAGGGGTTTTGGGTGAGTTCCCAAAGCGCAGGATCAAGCTGCCGCCACACGTCATCGGCGTAGTGATTCCAGGACCATCGCATGTCCAGGGCAAGCTCGGCCAAAGGACCGAAACCCTCGACTTCCGTGGGTAGAAAACAGTACATCGAGTTGCTGACAACACGTGTTGGTTTGCTCATGGTCTCCTCCTTCACCTGTGTCTCGGCCGAGGCCGTCATTTGCTCTGTGTCCCCACCGCCAAAGCCTCGCTGACGATGGCCTGGGCCTCCTCGATGATGCGCCGCAGATGATCCGCTCCACGAAAGCTCTCGGCGTAGATTTTGTAGATATTCTCAGTCCCTGACGGACGCGCTGCGAACCATCCGCTTTCCGCTATTACCTTCAACCCACCGATGGGATCGCCGTTGCCGGGCGCGCGGGTAAGGATGGTCTGGATCTTTTCGCCAGCCAAGTCTGTGAAGCGAACCTGCTGCGGCGAAAGTCTCTCCAGCAATTCCTTTTGCTCCGGGGTGGCCGGCACCTCAATGCGGTCGTAAACAGGCTCACCAAACTCATGGGTGAGTTCTCGGTAGATCTCGCCGGGATCGCGGCCCATCCGGGCTGTGATCTCTGCCGCGAGCAAAGCCGGAATGATTCCATCTTTATCCGTGGTCCACACGCTCCCATCGAGACGGACGAAAGACGCTCCGGCGCTCTCCTCTCCGCCAAAGCCAAGCGAGCCGTCAAGCAAGCCATCAACAAACCACTTGAAGCCGACCGGCACCTCACAGAGCTTCCGGCCAAGCTTTGCGGCAACCCGATCGATCATCTGGGTGCTCACCACCGTCTTGCCGACCGCAGCCTCGCTGCGCCATTTTGGTCGGTGTTGGAAGAGGTAGAATATGGCGACCGAAAGGTAGTGATTAGGCGGGAGCAAGCCCGCGCCCCTGGTGACAATCCCGTGCCGGTCATGGTCGGTATCGCATGCGAAGGCGACATCGAATTGGTCCTTCAGGCCGATCAACCTCGCCATCGCATAAGGCGAGGACGGGTCCATGCGGATCTGGCCGTCCCAATCGACCGTCATGAAACGGAAGGTCGGATCGACGGCCTCGTTGACAACCGTGAGGTTCAGCCCGTAGCGCTCGGCAATCGGCTTCCAATAGTGGACACCGGCGCCACCCAACGGATCGACCCCCAAGCTGATCTTCGCACCGCGAATCACATCCATGTCGATCACATGGCCGAGGTCGCTCGTGTAGGCGTCGAGGTAGTTGTGGCGGTGGGTTGTGGAGGCCCGAAGCGCCTTCTCGAAAGGAATCCTTTTAACACCCCGGAGGCCACTGTCGAGAAACTCGTTCGCCTTCACCTCGATCCAGTCCGTGACGACTGGCTCAGCCGGCCCGCCGTTTGGTGGATTGTACTTGAAGCCGCCGTCATGGGGTGGATTATGCGAAGGCGTGATTACGATGCCATCGGCAAGACCCGTTTTCCGCCCGCGGTTGTACGTCAGAATCGCGTGAGAAATGGCAGGGGTCGGGGTATACTCATCCCCCTCCGCGATCATGACTTCCACGCCGTTGGCCGCCAGCACCTCAAGCGCGCCGGCAACCGCTGGCACGGAGAGTGCATGTGTATCCATGCCGAGGAACAACGGTCCGTCGATCTTCTGCTGTGCCCGGTACAGGCAAATGGCCTGACTTATGGCCAGGATATGCCACTCGTTGAAAGCCTTATCGAAGGCGGAACCGCGGTGCCCTGACGTTCCAAATGCAACCCGTTGTTCCGGCACCGAGGCGTCAGGCGTCTCGGTATAATAGGCCGTGACAAGCCTGGGTACATTAACCAGCATCCCCGGTTCGGCCGGCTTGCCCGCAAACGGGCTCACTTTCATGGCACTTTCCCCTGCTTCATTTTCTCGATTTCTTCTTCTACTTCTTCTGCCCCCTCGGCGTAACACTTTTCTTCATCGGGGGCAAGCTCGCGAAGCAATCTCAGAAACTCTCCAGCGTGTACCCGTTCCTCATCTGCTATGTCCTTGAGCACTTCCACGGCCAGCTTGTTGTCGGTTGACTCGGCAAGCTGCATGTACAACTGAATTGCTTCGTACTCTGCGGCCACCATGAAACGAATTGCTCTGACGAGTTCCGCATCCGTGAGCTTCCTGTTGTTTGCTAGCCCTGAAAAAGGCGATCCGAACTCCGGCATGTCTTTTCTCCCTTCTTGCTGTCTTCTGATGGGACGGCATAAAGCCCTCGCCTTACAGGCAAGGGTGGTTCGCTCTGGGTTTCGAGTTCCGCGACTTTGGCCAAACGGCGATGATGACGCTCGGCACCACTGAATCGGGCATCTAAAAATGTCTTGACCAGTTCCCAGGCGAGCGCATCGCCGACCACGCGGCCGCCCAGGCACATCACGTTCAGGTTGTCGTCCTCGACCCCTTGGTGCGCTGAAAAAGTCTCATGGATCAGACACGCCCGCACGCCGGACACCTTGTTCGCGACAACGCACGCACCCACGCCACTACCGCAGATGGCCACGCCGCGATCGGCCTCTCCACCGGCCACCGCTCGGGCCAAGGGCACGACAAAATCTGGATAGTCATCATCTGGCCTCGGCTCACCGTCACCACAATCGAGCACTTCGTAGCCAGCCCCGCGTAACACCCCGACCAAATATTCCTTTAACGCAAAACCTCCGTGATCGGCAGCGACCCCAATGCGTTTCGGAATTATCGGCGATACTGCTGGGCAATCAGGCATTGTTTCTCTCCAGCAAGGCTAATGCTCGTTTGCAGACGCTCCCATCTGCCCTCATCGACAGCAAGCGATTCTGGTCAGTCTGTTGATTTGGAGCGGTCGTCGCGTGCGTTTTTCCCTTCGGCCGTGTCCGCCGCATTGGGTTGGGCGGCCTCGGCCGGTTTTCCGCCGGAAAACTCCATCTCCTCCAAAGGATGTTTGAGAACAAGATTGTCGCTCGCCCCCGAAATCTCGCTGACGGGTACGTGTACGGTTTGGGTACCGAACCACGGTCGTTTTAGTTTCAAGTCGTCCAATGTTTCTCGGTTGAGCTTGACTTCCAAACTCTGCAACTGCCACGTTTCAACGTCGGCAAACATATCGCTGATTACGCCTACCTCACGTCCGTGCTGGCCGATGATTTGCATTCCCACCAAACTCATTACTTTCGATTGGTCCATTTTCGGTTCCTCGTGATAGACAGGTTAGGTTGGGGGTTCTTCATGATCTACGGTCACGAGACCATTATTGTCCGCCCAAGGTACGGGCACCAGTGGGTATCGACCACAACGCCACCGTAATGGACCGCCACTCGGCACAATTCCAGGCATCCGTTGTCACGAAAGACATAGTAGCCGCGACACTCCGTGGCGGCAGCATACTGCGTCACAGAGTGCGGCGGCTACTTTGGGCTCTCTATCTCTCGCCGCTTGCCTAATTGGCCTGATTCAGAAACCTGAAAACTTGAAGTGATGTTCATCCCAAGGATAGGCAACACCCTCCACGGTGAGCCGATTGTCCACTTCCGAGATCCCAATCGTATGCAGTGCCAGATCGCCGGCCTCCTGACGCACCTTCCACGTACTCACGTTGCCTTCCAGCGTTGCCACTCCGTTGCGGACGGTCACGTTGATTTTGTCAAGAGCCCACCAGGTTCCCCAATCAGAGCGAAGTCGGGACTTGATCGACTTCACCAGATACGCATCGTTCTTCCAATTTGTCCCATTTGCATAATTCGCCTCAGACACGATGATGTTGTCGATCACGCCCTTTACACCACGAACGCGGGAGGCAATGTCGTAGGCGTGCCACCACTGAGACCACGAATGGACTTTGCCCGTGAGTGTCGCAGTGCCATTATTGACGCTCGCACCCAGACCGAATCCGTCCGTCACGGCATCCGTATTCAGATTAAAACGGATGTCGTCCTCAATGGCCCAATCCTCTCGCTGATCCGCGCGCACAAGCAAGTTGTTCGTCACCCAGGCGACACCAACAACATTCTTGGCATCCTGCTCGGCAATCCCCTTTTCGTAATGACTGTAGACCGACCCATCTAGCGTCACATCGCCGAAGTACGTCCGAATCGTGATCTCGTTGGCCACAAGACGACTATCCTGGTCGAGCGATTTACGCACCGCCTGCTTGAGGGCCTCGTCAGACGGCGTCTGGTTAGCGGATTTCACGCCGCGGTTGTCATACCATTCGACGGCAAGACCGTTTTTCACTTCCATCACGTTCGAGACCCAGCGCACGTCGTCAAACGCGCGGTCTTTTTCATACGCGTTGCCGACCGAACCACTGAGCGAGACTATGCCGTCCTGGACGGTGATGGTAATCGGCATGCCGACCAGGTAGGCATCGCGTCCGATCGCCGCGACAGCATCGTTCTTAATTTCTAAATCGCTGCGCGTGCTGCTCCACTTAGTGAAGATGTTATTCTTGACTTCCTTGACCCCGCGAACTTCGCTGGCCAACAGTCCGGCCTGTTGTTCTTCCGAATAACTAGCCACCGTGCCGGAAAGCGTGACAACGCCGTCTTTACACGTGACGATGATCCCCTGCGACTTGATCACGGCGCTGTTGAGAATGCGGCGGCGTACCGCGTTGCTAATGTCCGTGTCCCAACGGAAGCTAGGCGTCACAGCGAGCTTGTCAATTACGCCCAGCACGCCGTTGATCTTCTTGGCTTCGGCGACCGCGTAAGTCTTCGTCGCGAGAGTGTTGACGTTGCCGGAGAGGGTGACAATTCCAGTTTCGGTCGCCGCAGTGATCTCTGACCCGTTTGTCCGCGGGTCTGCGAGCAAGGCGTCCTTGACATTGTAATTGATGTCGATGTCCGGCACGGCGGCGCGCACGAGTTGTGGCGACAGAAACACCGAAATCAATGCGACGAGGACATACACATTGTGTTTTGATCGTGCGTTCATAGCGATGCTCCTTTTACGGGTTGATAGAAAGAACTCTACACATTTGCATTGGTCGCTACCGCGACGCACGCCTGCGCCTCACAAGGCCGCTCGGCCGTCGAGTTCATTTACCACTCGATCGTCGCCTATTTCACCGACCAACCCATCCCTCCTGCCTCTGTATCCGCGGCCGCGCACCTCACTTCTTCTTCGGGGCGGGTTGGTTCGTGTCCAGCTTCCTTGCGCCTTGCCACAGTTCTTGAAGGGCTTTTCCGGTTTGCTCTCCTCCCTTCACGACATCGATTGCGTCGATCATGCCAATCAGGTGCTTGGCTTGGTCTTGTTGGCTCATGTTTCCGCTGTTGACGACCTCCTGAAGAGCAGTTTTCGCTTTTCCGATTCTGGTCGTGGCAGCTTTGGGATTTTTGGCAGCCCAATCCTGCGTCGCAAGCCAGATTTCACGGGCAGCCACGCTTGCCGGATCCACAACGTCAAAATCAACGAACATGACACCATCCACTGCGGTGGTCAGCGCTTCGCTGGCTTCTTTGGTTTTGCCCTTGTCCAGGTATTCCTCGGCCAACTCGACCCATCGGGACACGTGAGAAACGGATAGGTCTACCGCCCTGAAGTCCAGGGATTCCTCAACCTCTTCCAACGATTGCTTCGCCTTCGCTGCTCCCTTTTCTTTTTCCTTTGCCAAAGTTTCCTTGGCCTGCTTCGTGTGCTCCTTGGCCTTTCCTTCCGGCAGCACATCATAAAGCTGGTCGAGAGAGGCCATGATGGTGACCAGATCCTGCCGGACTTCCGTGGTGTCGAGGTACGACAGGTTTGTCTTGGCGACCTGGATGTGGTCGATGACTTTCACCGTGGGCAAGATCTCCTTGAGAATGGCGAGAAGAGTTTCTGCCTGCTCCACGTTCTTCTTGGCCCCGTCAACGTTCTTTGCCCCGATCTCTTGCTGCGCCCTAGCGATATGCACCAGCGCCTTTATGGCGATGGACGAGACCTTCGCCTGATCCTGCGGGGTGATGGACCTGCCCGGAGTCAGGTCCACATTCTCTAGAATTCGTGGCTTGGGCTGTTCCTTTTGGGCAGACTTCGCGGCATCTTTGTCCGTCGCTTTAGCTTCCTTGTCGTTGGCTTTAGCGATCTGATTACAGCCGATGACGAGGCCCAGAGCGCCTACCACAGCAAGGACGATGCCAGCGCTACACATTTGCTTTCTCATGTTTGAATCTCCTTCGATCACAGGATTAACGGAACGATTGAACAAACGAATGTTTGTCGCGCCGGGCGACAACATCTAATTTTCCTAATCTTCCCAAGGTTCATCGCCAATGCAATCCCGGCAAACGCCGGTTCTTGCCTCGCAGAATCCACTACCCCCTGCGCAGCCCACGACACCCGCGTTTGCCGAAAGAGCGTCACTTCTTCTTCGGGACGGGTTGGTTCGTGTCCAGCTTTTTTGCGCCTTGCCACACTTCTTGAAGGGACTTTCCGGTTTCGTCTCCTCCCTTCACGACATCAATCGCGTCGATCATGCCAATCAGGTGCTTGGCTTGGTCTTGTTGGCTCATGCTACCGCTGTTGACGACCTCCTGCAGAGCAGTTTTCGCTTTTCCGATTCTGGTCGCGGTAGCTTTGGGGTTTTTGGCAGCCCAATCCTGCGTCGCAAGCCAGATTTCACGGGCAGCCACGCTTGCCGGATCCACAACGTCAAAATCAACGAACATGACACCGTCCACCGCGGCGGTCAGCGATTCGCCGGCTTCTTTGGTTTTGCCCTTGTCCAGGTATTCCTCGGCCAACTCGACCCACCGGGATACATGTGAAACGGATAGGTCTACCGCGCTAAAGTCCAGGGATTCCTCGACCGCTTCCAGCGCCTCCTTCGCCTTTGCGGCTCCCTTCTCTTTCTCCTTCGTTAACGCTTCCTTAGCCTGCTTCGTGTGCTCCCTTGCCTTTCCTTCCGGCAGCACGTCATAAAGTTGGTCCAAGGAAGCCGTGATGGTGACCAGATCCTGCCGGACTTCCGTGGTGTCGAGGTACGACAGGTTCGTCCTGGCGACCTGAATGTGATCGATGACTTTTACGCTGGGCAAAACCTCCTTGAGAATGGCCATGAGAGTTTCTGCCTGCTCCACGTCCTTCTTGGCCCCGTCAACGTTCTTTGCCTCGATCTCTTGCTGCGCCCTGGCAATGTGAACCAGTGCCTTCATGGCGATGGACGAGACCTTCGCCTGATCCAGCGGGGCAATCGAGTTCCCAGAAGTCATGTCCACTTTCTCCAGAATCCGTGGTTTCGGCTGTTCCTTTTGGGCCGATTCCGTGGCTTCCTTGTCCTTGGCTTGCTCGTGATTACAGCCAATAACCAAGCCCAGAGTGCCTACCACGGCAAGAACCATGCCAACGATACGTATTTGCTTTCTCATGTTTGTATCTCCTTCGATCACAGGGTTAAGTTACATCATGTTGGGAGCATGATAGAATCGTTGCCTATGTTCCTGAAGTTACACGCCGACGGCAGCCGGTTCGGCATGGATCGTCGTTTCCGTCGCCTGAGTGTTATCCAAACGTTCCTTGGCGCGTTCCACTTCCTGCGGCGTTCCGTGGAGGACCAGGAGGAACTTGCCAGCCTTCACCTTAGCCTCGTATTGCAGGACGCTGTTCTTCGGAATGCCGATGCTGTAAAGTCCCGCGCCGAGGGCGGTGAGCCCTCCCGTCACGAGGGCGCCTTCGAGCGCGCCGACGATCCACGTCACGAGCGGTCCCGCCACGAGCAGCGGACCAACGCCCGGCACGAAGAAGAACGCCCAACCAAACAGCATTCCCCAAAGGCCGCCCCAGAACGCCCCCAGTTTTCCCCAATACATCATGCGATCGCCGGCGTTGTAATACCCGACGACATGCTCATCCGTGTGATAATCCCTGCCGACGATCGACAGCTTCTTCATATCGAAGCCGCTCTCTTGGAGTTCGCGAACAGCGTCCTCAGCTTGCGTGTGAGATTCAAAAATAGCGACCACGGAGTTCTTGTTGGACATGATCTGTTTCCGTATTTTGCTTGGGTGAACAGAAAAAAACGTTTTCAGTTGTTCATTTCACTCCCGATGCGCGATGCTTCTTCGGCAATGATTCGTGTCGTTGGATGATTTTACGGGCACGGTCGGCGTCTCGTGCCCGAACGAGCACGCCAATTTCCAGGATCTCCGAGAGTCCAGCCTGACGCTCTCCATCCAACTCGCACGATATGCCCTCGCCCCGCAGGGCTTCCTTGATGATTTCTGCTTGATAGGGGTCATTGAGCGTGTACACGGTCACGGGGTCGTCAGCTTCCATCGCGTTGTTTCCTCTCTATCCTTGTGACTTCACGCCGTCGTCCGGCAGGTATGCAATTGCAAGCTTTACCACGTGGGGGTAGATCTCAAGAATGACGACCTCGGTGGTGCTGTTGATCCGTATTCGGTCGCCTGATCGGCGTTCCACAACAAGCATCCGGCATCCGTCTTGACGAGAGACGTAGTAGCTATGGGCCTTGCCGTTGGCTGTGGGCAAGCCGTCGCCGACTTCACATGAAAAGCACCTCGCGTCAAATTCAGAAGGTTGGGGCATGGTTGCGGTCATCCCTACGGTCATTGATTCGTCGGTACACTTCTTCACGGTGGATCGTTACTCCTCGCGGGCCGGAAATCCCCAACTTGACCTGTCCTTTCCGGATTTCCAGCACCGCGACCTCAACCGTGGCGGCGATGCGAATCGCTTCTCCACGTTTGCGAGTCAGTACAAGCATGCTCACGTCCTGGCAAAAGTCGTCCGCTCTCCGGAACCGACATCCTCAATCGAATCACACAAACAGGTAGCCGCAAACCAACTCAGGCAGACCCCGGCGGTGCGGCAACCTCCAGTCGGTTGTTGACCTCCTCGGCGCCGTCCAGTCGGCGTATCAACTCCTGGGCAATCTGCTTCAGGTAGAAGCTCGATACGCGCCCCCTCAGCGTGAGGACGCCTTCGTGGAAATTGCACGAAACAAGGTGCAACTCGTGGTAACCCGACCTTCGCAGTCTTGCCTGTGCCTCCGCCTGAACCACCCGCTTTTCCTTTGATATCTCACGTTCGTGCTCCACGATTGGGAGCAATCGCGTTCCTCCCTGGTTCTCCGCCATGATACGTCTCCATCTGCAAATCCGTATACCGAATGTTCAAACGCCCTTCACAGAATCAATGGCCTCGAAATACTCTGGGCCAAATCGAAACCGGAGCGCTTCCAACGCGGTTAGCCACCGCTCTTCGTTTGGAAAAGCGAAGCAGCAGTCATGGACCTCCACGCCGCCATAATCGGCCGCGACTCGGCACAATTCCCACGCGTCTTCACGGGCCGTTGGTGAAACCTTCAGCCGGATGCAATAGCGGCCCACTCTCGAACGCGAGGTCAGTGCGTCTCGCTCGACTGTCGAAGCAATCATCGGCTGCCCTCCTCAATCATTGTTCGTCACATACTTTCTTCCAACGGTCGTCGCCTATCTTCTGTACTGCGCAGCAGCCTAATACCAAGCTCCACGCCAATGCGGTCCAACAGATCCTCCTTGCGAACGGGCTTTGGGAAACAGTTGCAGGGCGCCACTCCAGTTCGCATCGAAAGCACTCCCGGGGGCGCATCTCCCATGACGAGAATAAACGGCTTCCGGCGGACCGGCAGGCCATCGTTCAATCGCGCGATCACCCCGTCGCCGCCGCCCCAGGGGATTTCCAGGGCGATCACAAGTGCGTCCGGTTCCAGGGCCACGACTTCTGCCAGACATCCAAGGCCATCTGACGCCGCTGCCACCAAGAAACCGTTACTGGAAAAGAAACGCCGGAGTTCGCCACGGCGACGCATATCATTGTCGGCGATAAGTAGTATTGCGTCCATCGCAGGCTTCGCAGCTTTGATCCCAGGCTATGCCGGATTGATTGTGTGGCATCCCTGCGACACATAGACCGTTTCCCTCCGGTCGCCCCTTCCGCCCCACATGCGCCGCACGAAGCAAACATCGCGTGGCTCCTATTCTGCTTGTCGCATTGGGCGTGACGTTTAATCTTCGCATGGTTCGCCGCCAATACAATCGGGATGAATACGATTCCGGCATAGCAGACTCCACCACCCCTTTTTGCTGGGCGACGACGCGGACCGGGGATCGTCTCAAGGGCACATTCTGAAAGCGAAAGCCGTTTGACACTCTTGGAGCCCTACGGGTCTTGGGTAAGATGAGGCTCCGTCCACGATTCCCTGTTAGCAGCAAGGGCTTGCAACGCACTAACCCCGTCGGGTTCGACGTAAATAGTGTCAAGCTCAAGAGTTGCGATTTGAGACGATCCTTGCGGACCGTTATGAATTCCGTCCTGCAACGGGCCTTGTCTTGCCGGTCCCGCCTCCGCCGCTGTCCCTTTTGTGCAGGGCGTCGGCGCTCGTTATAATTGGGGCACGTGGTTCCGCCGCCTGTGGCGGATCGGCAGACAAAACGATTTTGGAGCATGGCCAATGAATTGGTCGTTCGGCAGAGCATCCACGCTGGCTTTCGTGCTGATCTTCGCGGTCATGGTAGCCAACGGCGCGTTGGACTACTGGAACACCATGCGTCTGCGCCAGCAGGAGAAGATGTTGGAGCAGACGATCGAGTTTCACGGGCAGAAGGAGGAGATGGATCGGCTGGCCACGCAGAGACGAGCGGCAACTGTAAGCTACACAATCGCGATGATCGCCAGCGGCGCGGGATTGCTGTTAGGGCTGATCGTCGTTGGCCTGGCCTGTCACCTGACGCGCCGCGAGTTGCTGGCCCGCGGTCGCGCGGAGGAGGGGTTGCGACGGCTAAACCAGACGCTGGAGCAACGCGTCGCCGAACGAACCAAGGCGATCCAAATGCTCCACGACGCCGCCACAATGGCCAATCTAGCGCAAAACACCGAGCAGGCCATTGAATACTGTCTCCGGCGGGTAGCGATGTACGACGGATGGTGCTTCGGGCACGCGCTAATGGCCGCCGCCGACAACCCCGACGAGTTGATACCCGCGCATGCCTGCTACGCCGAAGATCCGAATCGCTTCCGCCATTTTCGCGAGGTGACGGTCGGGATTCGACTTCGCCGCGGCCAGGGCTTGCCCGGACGCGTCTTTGCCAGCGGCAATCGCATGGGCCAAAGGGTGTTCGCTATTCTGCTCGACGGAAGCAGCAAACCTCAGTACCTCTGTTTCTGAGAGTCGTCCGAGCGGTATTACGTCGGTCAAACGGGGCTTACCTTCGGTGAGGGTGCCCGTCTTGTCAACGACCACAGTATCAACCTTCTCCAGCCTCTCCAACGTGGCCGCGTCCTTGATGAGTACCCCGTCTTTCGCTCCACGCCCCACGCCGACCATGATCGACATCGGCGTAGCCAACCCGAGGGCACAGGGGCAAGCGATAATCAACACTGCTACCGCGTTGACCAGGGCGTATGCTAGCGCGGGCTGTTTCGGGGCAAACCAAGCCCAGACGACGAACGTAAGCAGCGCCACACCCACCACGGTGGGCACAAAATAGGATGCCACCATGTCGGCGAGTCGCTGAATGGGGGCGCGACTTCGTTGGGCGTCGGCGACCATCTCGACGATCTGCGAGAGCATCGTGTCTTTTCCGACCCGCTCGGCCCGCATGAGAAAAGCGCCGGTCTGATTCACTGTGCCGCCAATCACCGTGTCACCCTGGGCTTTTTCGATCGGGATGGCCTCGCCAGTAATCATCGACTCATCGACGCTGCTTCTTCCTTCAGTCACTTCTCCATCCACGGAGATTTTATCGCCGGGGACGACGCGAAGGATGTTGCCTAGTCGCACTTGTTGAAGGGGAATCACTCGCTCCTGATCGTGTTCAATGAGACGAGCGGTGGGAGGGGCCAGTGAAAGCAGTTCCTTGAGTGCGCTTCCCGTGCGGCGTCGCGCGCGACCCTCCAAGACCTGGCCGAGTAGAACCAAGGCCGTAATCACTGCCGCCGCTTCAAAATAGACTTCTATTTGTCCCCCATGACGAAATGCTTCCGGGATGATGCCGGGAAACAGCAGAACGATGACGCTGTAAAAATAGGCCGCCCCTGTGCCCAGCGCGATCAGCGTGAACATGTTGAGGTTCCAAGTGACAAGGGACCTCCACGCGCGTTGGAAGAATGGCCAGCCCGCCCAAAGCACAACGGGAGTGCTCAAGAAGAACTCAATCCAAAGGATCAGCTTGTGTCCAATCCACCTATCCAACGGCACGCCAGTCATCGGCAGCATCGCCAACAGAAGAACAGGCAGTCCCAGGGCCACCGATACCGAGAGCCTTTGGCTCAAAGCACGCAACTCAGGATCGTTCTCTTCCTGGCCAGACTCACCCCGCTCCGCTTCCAGGCCCATGCCACATTTCGGGCAACTCCCTGGCTGATCCTGTCGGACCTCCGCGTGCATCGGACAGGTGTAGACGACTCTTTCCTCTGCGGACAAGCTGGCATCCCGTTCCAACGCCATTCCGCATTTCGGGCACGCGCCCGGCTGGTCTGAGACGACGCCAGGACACATGGGACAATAATACATGCCCGTTGCAGATGGTTTGGCCTGCACTATGTTCTCGCGTGCGCCAGTGGGAGACGGGGCTTGGGCGAGAAATGCCCGCCGGCAGTGCTCACTGCAAAAGTAGAAGACATGGCCGTCGCGCTGAGCCCGCAGTCCCGACGACTCATCGACAGCCATGCCGCATATAGGGTCCTTGGCCATGTCCAGCCTCCTCCACGGGCTCGTTCGTGCGAACGTTACCGAGACAGAGGCATTTTACGCAGTCACGGACTTCTCAGGCACAGATTGCAGAATTGACTGGGCTGCTGCCTTAGCCACCAGACAGCTTACGCAGTCTGGAAAGACGAAACAAATTCTGGAAGCAGAGGCGCGGGCGTCACTGACGCCCGATTAGCACGGAAGAGGGGGCTTTTCGGGGGCTTTCGGAGACGGCGAGCAATCGTGTATAAGTGATTGCACCGCAATGAATTGCGTGCAGGCAAAGCACTTGCATCATCTTGGCTGGATAGCCCATTTTTCGGTTATCAGGGACGCGCTCTAACCAACTGAGCTATGCGCCCGCAACGTCGCAACTTATTGCCAGTACACCACTTACGTCAACCGGCTTCAGTTGCGGCTCACCCTTTGACGCCAAGCCGTTTGCACCAGTCATCCGGTTCGCGGCATTCACGACGTACGCTGCCAATTCTACCATGCCTTTTCGCCCTGCCAAGCGGTCCCTGGGCTTTCTGACAGGGCCGATCAGTTTTCCAATCTAGGTGGCACGCAATGCCATTTCCAGTTTACTGTGTTATGCCGCTTGTAACTGTTGTTGAATCTTGACTTTCTGTTCTTCTGTCAGCCGCAGCAAGACCGGCGGGTGTGGCGCCGTGTGAGCTTTGCGACGCGGCCATTCCCGCTTCTGTTTCGGGCTGGTACGCACACGCCGTTCGCGTTGCGCTCGGGCAATCCTTTCACGAAATGGCTTGGATTCCCTACGGCCTAACATGTCACGACGCACCTCCAGCAACACCCCCCGTGGGCTGCACATTATCGGGAGGCTGTCTTTCGGCGGTGCCGGCATCGCCAACGCGCCTTGACAAAGCAATAACTGCGTTGCGATCATCGAAGCCTCTGCCTCGCGATGCACTAGCCGTAGCGTCCGACTCATCAACGCCACTTTCTTCAAGGTTCGCTTGTAGGTTCTGAAAAATCCCTCGTTTTCCCACCTCCAACGATAACAAGTTCCCGCCATCTCCAAGGATAGCTGCTTCGCATCTTCCACGTTCGTAAACAGCCAAACGTCCACCTTATGACGGCAACTGTGAATCCGCAGCAATCGGCCGCGAATCGGCGGCTTGCCGTCCTCCTGCTGGCTCTTCGGCCAATAATAGACAATCCCTTCGCGGAACTCCTCCAACAGTTCCTGGGTTTCGCTGTAAAAGGTGGCCTTGGAGGACATGCGGATGAGAAAGGACACGTTCGCCAAGATCATGGTCGCGGCCACGTTGTAGCCCACATATCCCGCGTCGGCCACCACCAACGCCGCCGCTGGCAGCCAACGCAGCATGTACATGAGGTGACTTCGTTCGCTGGCTTTGCCCCCCTTCCCCAATCGCCAGCAAAAGGGAATGCCCAAGGTAAGATGCACGATCGAGGTGTTCCAGATCGTCGGTGACGAATCCTCTTTGCCGCCGCTTCCCAAGCGTTGCTCCAGTTCCTCGGTGCGGGGACACGTCTGCCGCGTGCCATCACAGCCAAAGGGGATGAAGTTTCCCACTTTCCACTGATTGCCGAAAATGACTTCCATCCGTGCCGCAGGGCCGCCGCCAACGCCCGCAGGATGGGCATGGGAAGTTTGGCGATGGCCTTTTCAAAGCCGGAAAAGTGCTGGCCCGGCCGTTTTCGTTTTGGACAACTGGCGACATAGAACATTCTGGCGGCTTCAAACTTTTCCGGGAGGCTGTCGCCACAGCAATAGGTCGTCAGGATGATGATGTAAAGCAAAGGATGCAAGTCCCAACGCGGGCATTTCCTGCGTTTTGAAGCATTTCGGACTTGCTTGAAAACTTCCGGCGTGAGAAACTCTCGCATCGAGCCGATCAACGATTTCGCCCGCCGTCGTTGGCGGGCCCGCTTCCTTGCGTTGGCCATTTGCCGTTCCTTCCATGATGGGGTTTGGTGTTGTGACCCCCTATCATTGCTGGAACGGCTTTTTCATGCGCGGTCAATTCACCGCCATTTTCCCAAAGCACATTTTCAACGCAACCCTCGACCTCGCAAAAGATTACATCAAAACCGCTTCCAATCAAGCCTTGGCATTGCGTGCCACCTAGATTGGAAAACTGATCGGCCCTGCCCTTGCGGAACCCGTGCCGTTGATCGGGCACGCGCTGGAGGGTAGCAAGGCTGAGCCGAATCACGAGTTGTCGGAGGAACCGACAGAGCCGCCGCCGGCGCACACGGTCGCTCCAATCGACCACGATGCGCTCTTGGCCCACTGCATGGGCAGCCTGGAATTTGCGGAGGAAATGTTGACGGGTTTCGAAGACTATCTGCCGGAGAGGGTCGAACAGATCGCGCAACTGCTGCGGAAGCACGACGCCACCGCGGTCGCCGATCTGGCTCATGGATTGAGAGGAATTCAGGATCATGAAGACGCACACCACGCAAGGGGCAGCGACCCTGGCCGCCGCTCTTGAGCAATACCCGAAGACGCCCTTTCTCGAAATGGCTTGCGACATAGCCCTATCACATCACGAGAAGTACAACGGTCGGGGCTATCCTCGCGGGCTGGCTGGCGATGGTATCCCGCTGGCCGCCAGGGTCATGGCGCTGGCCGACGTTTATGACGCCCTAACGTCGCGGCGGGTCTACAAACGAGCTTACAGTCATGAACGGTCAAGGAAGATGGTCGTGGCAGGCGCCGGCAAACACTTCGATTCGGCAGTGGTCGAGGCCTTTCTCGACCAGGACGATCAGTTCATCGCCATCCGCGCACAATATGCCGATGCAAGCGCCGCGAAGATCAACCCCGAACCGGCCGAGACTGCCGTGGCTGCAACGGTGTGAACCGAAATCGGGTCGCATATGGCTGCTGAGCCCATCGAGCGCCCTCACGATTATCAACCGCGAGATCGTGCCCCCCTTGCTCACTCGGCCATCAGTAAGGGCCGCTAATCCAACTCCTTCAGTTCCTCCATCCACAGGCGGATTTCGTTGTCGTATTCGCTGGCCAGGTCGCCTTTGATCAGTTGGCGATGGAAACTGGCTGCCCCCTCTTTGACCAGGTCGGCGGCTTCGGCGCTGGGGAAACGCCGCATCGGGTCGGGGGCGATCAGGCCGCGGCAGAAGTTCATCAACAGTTCGTTGCAGGTCACTTCGCTGGGCAGCACGCTCGGCAGCTTCTGGGCGAGGAATCGCTTTGCCTCCAGCAGGTCGCGGAGATTCGACGGCCCGGCGAAGGGGGGCACGCCGGAGAGCATCTCGATCAGCACGTAACCCAGGCTGGCCAAGTCGCTGCGCGGCGTGCATTCGCCGCCGTCGAGCACCTCGGGAGCGGCGTAGGTGGGGGTGCAGGTCCGCCGCGTCGGCGCCTGCTCCAACTCGAACGCCGAGCCGATATCGACGATCTTCGCGTTGCCCGTCCGCTTCAACATGATGTTCGACGGCTTCAAGTCGCCGTGGACGATCCCCTCGCGGTGCAGGGCGGCCAGGGCGGCGAGGCAATCGCGGACCACGGCGATGGCGATCCCCGGCTTCACCCGCGGCTGCATCGGCCCGGCGGTGACGATCACCTGGTTGATATAATTCCATCGCTTGCTGCTCACCCGGCCTTCGAGCTGTTCGAGCATCTTTCGCGTCAGCAGCCGCGAGAGATCGAAACCGTCAACCCATTCCATCTCCATCATGCGGATGCGGCTGCGGTCGACCCAGTTGTGTACGTCGAGCAGATTGTCCTGCTGGATCTGGGCGACGTGGGCGGCGACCTGGGCCATGCGCCCCATCGCCTCGTCGTAAGCCCGCTCGTTCTCGTAGCGTTCGGGAGAGAAGACCTTCAGCGCGACCGGCAGGGTGAAGGCATCGGTTCCGCGCCGCTCGGTGAGGTAGACGACCCCTTGCCCGCCGGAGCCCAACAGGGTCAGCAAGCGATGATGTGCGGTCCAACTCAGCCGCTGTTCTTCAAGAATCTGCTGGTAGCGGCCGAGTAACTCGTCGGAGCAACGGGTTCTGGTCTGGTGTCCACCCCAGGTGCGGGTTGCGGTGCCTTCGAGAAAAGTCGTGGTTGACATAGGTGGTTCTCAGCGTCGGGGAGCAGATATCTGCGGCCACAGCGTGAATCATCTTAGCGGTTGTCGCGTGTGGGCGTCCAGAGTGATCTTGGGCCAAGAAAAAGGCACAAGCCGCGCGTCTGCACGGCGCCCCTTTCTGCTCTGCAATGCCACGGCGTTGCAGAACGGGCGCCGCAGAGTGGGCGGCTTGCGACGGGTTCGTCTCGTTCGCGGAAAAAGACGCGGCTACTTGGCCATGTCCTTGAGGTTCCGCAGGGCACGGACCTTCACCTTGTTGTAGGCGGGCTTCGCGGGCCGATCCTGCAACTCGCCGGTGAACGGGTTCTTGACCCCCTTCTGCGCAGGGCGAGCCGGAACCTTCTTCTTCTCAATCTTCAGCAGACCGGGAAGGGTGAAGACGCCGGAACCGCGATTGCCGAGGTTCTTGCGGACTTCATCGGTCAGAGCTTCGAGAACCGCGCCCACCTGCTTCTTGGTCAGGTCGGTCGCATTGGCAATACTCTGCAGAACCTCGGTCTTGGTCGGTGCTTTCTTGGCGGCTTTCGCCATAGTCGATTACCCTCCTTGCAAGGGGATTGGAGTGTGAAAGTTTATCTCTCCGGCAAAGCGGACTTGATGATTAAAGTCTCTCATCGAAAAAAAGCAACCCACAAACCGCGAAAAACACGGGAAATTCCGCGAATTTTCTCGGCGGAGGGCTGCTTTTTCCCAGTTTTCGGCTGTTTCTAGCGGTCCCGCGGCATTGGCGCGCCGAGGTGACCCGTTTAGCCGGCGTGCTTGCACGCCGCGCACTGGGGAAAACATGGCTCTTTCGCGGCGTGCAAGCACGCGGGCGAAACTCCATCGGTTGACTCTGTCGGACGGCTCCGGCCGGGAGCAACAAACGCCCCTTCACAATCGCCACAAACCGTTGCCAAGCTTAGAGAAACTTGTCGCCAGGCCGGCAATCATCTAATATAGTTAATTGCACAACTAGGGAGATTCCTGGGCGGCCAATGCCACGCGGACCGAAACTCCTCGCCCCGCCGGGGCGTCGAAACGTCGGCGGGGCGGGGCCCAGAATCGAGGTCACAATGGCACGGAGTTTGGAACAACGGCCGTCTCTGCTGTGGGGGGCCATGATTGCCGCCACTCTGGTGTCGGCACTGGCCGCCGACGCCTCCGGCCAGATCGTCGTCCGACAAAGGGCGGTCAGAGGCCGGTTCCCCGTGGCGGCGAAGGCGCGCGGCGACGAGTCTGCCGCCGAGGAGGCCGGCGAAAATGTGTTCCTGCGGCCCGACCGCGAAGTGCTGAAAAAGCTCTCCGATTCGCGGAAGCTGCTGGCCGCGGGCCGATTCGGCGAAGCGGTCCGCAATCTCGACCTGATCCTCGAAGGCCCTGAGGACTTCTTCATCGAGCCGGACAAACATGCCGGCAGGTCACGGGGCCTGAAGGCCGAGGCGGAGCGTCTGATCGGTCGGATGCCGCGCGAAGGGCGCGAACTGTACGAGTTGCAGTATGGACCCAAGGCCCGCCAGATGCTCACCGAAGCCCTGGCCGGCAGCGATGCCTCGGCGGTGAGGGCGGGGCTGGCGGGGGTGTCGCGGCAGTTCTTCCACACCCGCAGCGGTTACCAAGCGACGTTCCTGCTCGGGCTTCATTATCTCGATCACGGCGACGCGATGCTGGCCGCCCGCACGTTGCAGCGGCTGGCTGAGGCGGGTGAGGCGGCCGACCGGTTCGAGCCGGCGCTGTCGTTGACAATGGCGGCAGCCTGGTTACAGGCCGGCGCGGCCGACAAGGCCCGCGAGGTGTTGCTCGCCTTGCGACAGCGCAATCCGGCGCTCCGCGTGACAGTGGCGGGCCGGGAAACGCCCATCTTCGCCAAGGACGACGAGGCGCTCGACTGGCTCACCAAGCTCAGCGGGACGCCTCCGCCAACGGCGGCTGGCCGGACAGATAACTGGTTGATGTTTCGCGGCGACGCCGCTCGCAACGCCTCGATGCCCGGCAGCGCCCCGCTGTTGGACATGCGATGGCGCGTGCTTTCCACCGACAATCCGGAAGAGGAAAAGACGCTCGAGCGACAGTGGAAACGTCGCTCGGAGTCCGATGAGGCGAGTATGCCCGCCTTTCATCCGCTGGCGGTCGGCGACGTGCTGCTGATGCGGTCGCTGGAGAGTCTCTTGGCGGTGGACATCGTCACCGGCAAGCTGCTCTGGGAGGTCCCGGTGGACGAGCCGGACGACCGGGCCGCGAACAGCGATCCCGCGGTCTCGCCGCAATTCCAGCTACGCCAGCAACCGATGGCGGAGAGCGGCGAACAGCGGATCACCAGCGACCTGACCTACGGCACGCTCAGCAGCGACGGCCGTTACGTCTTTTCCGTCGAGGACGTGGGCCGGGAATCGGCCGCCCCTGCCGCCGCCGCGGCCGCAGGTGGGCGAGCGGTCTTCATCGCCGGCGGCGTAATGGGAGTCCGCCGCAGGGTCTTTATCAACGGCATCAACGGCATGGGCAACGAGGAGCAGCCGGCATTGTGCAACCTGCTGGCCGCCCATGACATTCGCAGCGGCAAACTGAAGTGGCAGCTCGGCGGCCCGCCCGGTCCGCACGCCCTGCCGCTGGCCGGCACCTTCTTTCTCGGGCCGCCCTTGCCGCTGCACTCGCGGCTGTACGTTTTGGCCGAGAACGGGCGAGAAAAAGGGGTGATCCGGCTGTTGGCGTTAGACGCAGCCACCGGCGTGGCCGCCAACGGTAAACCGCGCTGGTCGCAGCCGTTGGCCATGTCGGACGCGGAACTCGACCAGGATCCGCCGCGGCGTTTGGCCGGCGCGTCCCCATCCTATGCCGACGGAATTCTCGTATGTCCCACGGCGTCCGGCGCCATCGTCGCCATCGATTTGACCACCCGCTCGCTGTTGTGGGGCTACTGCTTTAGCGAACAAACGAACAGCGGCCGGCGAAACATGGCGATGTTCCAGGCAATGGTCAGCCGCGTCAACGAGCCGTCGGCCCCCCGCTGGCTCGACGACAGCGTGTCGATCTGCGACGGCCGCGTGCTGACCACGCCCGACGAGTCGGAGTGGCTCTATTGCCTGGACCTGGTTGACGGCGAACTGCTCTGGAAATGCCGTCGCAAGGACGACCTGTATGTGGCCTGCGCCGATCGCGACAAAGTGGTGCTCGTCGGCCGCGACGCGGTGCGGGCCGTGCGGTTGGCCGATGGAAAACCGGCCTGGAACGGGCGGGTGGTGAACCTGCCGGGCGGGAGCACGCCCAGCGGCCGCGGTTTCGCCAGCGGCGGCCGCTACTTTCTGCCGCTGAGCAGCGCGGAGGTCGTCGGCATCGATCTGGCCGCCGGCAAAATCGTGCAAACCGCCAAGTCGCGCAAGGGGACAATCCAGGGCAATCTCATCTGTTTCAAGGGGAACGTCATCTCGCAGGGGCTGGAAGGGGTCAACGCCTATTATCAATTGGACGCCGTCTCGGCCGAAGTCGAGCGGCGGCTGGCGGCCAATCCCGACGACGCCGAGGCGCTGTCGCTGCGGGGCGAGATCCTGCTGGACAAGGGGAAGCGCTCGGCGGCGGTTGCCGCCTTCGTCCGCGCCAGCGAGTCGCAGGCAGACCCGCGCACGCGCGAATTGCTCCGCGACGCGATTTTGGAGGGCCTGCGCAGCGACTTCGCCCGCTACCGCGACCAGGCCTGGCGGTGTGAGCGGCTGGCGGATGACGCCTCGCAACGGGCGGCGTTCTTCCGCGCCATGGCCGCCGGCCTGCAAAAGTCGGGCGAATTGTCGGCGGCCTTCGCGGATTACGAGAAACTGGTCGACGCCGAGCCGGAGCGGCAGCCCCTCGACGAGATCGACAAGTCGCTGCTGGTGCGGCGCGATCGCTGGCTGCGGGGGCGGTTGGGCGAGCTTCGCCGCGACGCCCGCGGCGAGACGGCGGCGAAGATCGACCAGGCCGTCGCCACGCGGTTCGCAGCGGCCAAGGCGGACAAATCGCTCGACCCGCTGCGGCGCTTCGTGGACACTTTCGGCGACCAGCCGGCCGCCGCGGCGGAAGCGCGGGCGGAGCTGGTCCGCCGGCTCGACTCGGCCGGCCGGCGGTTGGAAGCGGAGATGGCGACGATCTCCGCGGCCAACCGCGGCGACGCCCGCAATCCCCCGGTCGCCGCGCAGCCCGCCGCCGACCGCAACGTCGATTGGCCGCCGGGAAAGGTCGAGGTCAAAACGAAGAAAGTCAACAACGCCGCGCGGAACAACTATGGCCGCGCCGCTTTCAGCCTCCGCGGCGACAGCGATCCGTGCTTCCGCGACCTCTCGCTTCAGTTCGACTACAACCACCGGGCGATTCTCGCCTATGATCCGCTCGGGCACGAGATGTGGCGGGTGTCGCTCAGCGGCAACGAGCAGCAGTACTACGCCTTCAATTCGTCGTGGAACCACGGCCGCGGCGTGGGCCATCTGCTGCTGGTCGCCTTGGGCTGGAAGATCGTGGCGATCGACACGCTGGGCATCGGGCCCAAAGGCGGCCCGCGGCTGTTGTGGACGCACGACATGACGGCTCAACCGACCGAAGCGGCCAACGCCGCGCCCCAGCCGCTGGGCGGTTGGAACTGGCCGCAGCAGCAGCAGTTCTCGGCGGTTCACGACCAGTCGAAGCTGCTCAATCTCGTTTGCCCCGGCTACCTATGCGTTCAGCGATTCCACAGCGTGATCGCGCTCGATCCGCAAAACGGAGAGGTGCTCTGGAGCCGGCAGGAGATGCCGTTCGGCTGCGACCTGTTCGGCGACGACCAATACGTCTTCGTGCTCCCGCCCGATACGGACCAGGCCACCGTGCTGCGGGCGCGGGACGGCGAAGTGCTGGGCAAGCGCCGCGTCCCGCGGATCATGGGGCGACAGACGACCCCCGGCGGCGAGCAGAAGGAGGTCTTCGGCCGTTTCGAGGAGACCTGCCTGGCCACGCTGGGGCGCAAGATGCTGTTGTGGTGGCCGGAAGGCAACCAGCGCGAGTTGACGCTGGCCGATCCGCTCGAAGGCCGCGACCTGTGGCGCGGGCGGAAGTTCGCGGCCAAGTCCGAGGTCTGCGTCGTCAACCACGAGGTGGTCGGCGTGATGGAACCGGGTGGCCGCTTCGTGCTGATTTCGTTGCCCGACGGACGCACGATCGCCGAGCTGCAACTCGAACCCGAGCCCTCGTTGGCCGACATTGCCATCGACGCCGGCCCGCAACAGTACCTGCTGCTGGTCAGCAGTTCGCAGGGCGAGGCCAACGCCCAGCACTTTCAGCCCATGCCCGGCTCGTCGTACCGGCCGGTGCATCACGGGCGGCTGTACGCCATCGATCGCCACGGCAAGCTGCAGTGGCCCGCCCCGGCCGTGATCAAGAACCAGTATCTGCCGGCCAACCAACCGTCGGGCGTGCCGATCGTGACCTTCGCCTGCCAAACCTACCAGCCGAGACCGAAGGGACAATCACGCTACGGGGCGTCGCTCTTGTGCATCGACAAGCGGAACGGGCGGACCGTATTCGAAAAAGCGTTCGACGCGACTACCGGCCTGTTCGAGATCACCGGCGACGCGGCGAAAAAGACCGTCGAAGTGACGATGCAGCAGGACACGGTCACGTTCAAGTTCACCAACAAACCACTGCCGCCGGCCGGCGATGCCGCGCCGGGGAAGGCGTCGCAGTCGAAAGCGGCCAATCACGCCGTCGGGGACGCCGCGCAGAAAACCCACAGCCGAGACGGCGACGACTCGGGCCGAGAGGGCGACTGAAATCTCCCCCACAGGTTGAAAGAATGATCCGCAAGCTCTTGGCACGAAATCTGGTCCTCGCCTTTGCCGCGGCGATGCTCTCCGCGCCGGCAGCCGCCGCCACGCCGGAGGCCGACGTCAACCGCGTCGTCGCCCGCGGGCTGGAATGGCTGGCAAGCCACCAGTCGCGGCTGGGACACTGGACCGCCAACGGCGGCGAAGCCTATCCCACGGCGATGACCGCACTGGCGGGCATCGCCATGTTGTCCGAGGGCTCGACCACCATGCAGGGCAAGTACGCCGCCAACCTCCGCAAGGCGGTCGATTACCTCGTGGACCGCGGCGAGCGGAATCATAACGGCCTGATCGGCGACCCGCACAATGACAGCCGCTATACTTACGGCCACGGCTTCGCCATGTTGTTTCTCTCGCAGGTGCTCGGCGAAGAAGAGGACGCCGAGCGGCGCGAGCAGTTGATCGAAGTGCTGACCAAGGCGGTCGAGTTCACCGGCCGCGCAGAACGCCGGGGGGCGGCTGGGGCTACGTCAGCTCGAAGGACGGCGGCGGCTTCGACGAGGGCTCGACCACGATCACCCAGGTGCAAGCGCTGCGCGGCTGCCGCAACGCCGGTATCCCCGTGCCAAAGGAGATCGTCGACAAGGCCGTCAATTACATCAAGAAATGCACCGATCCCGACGGCGGCGTGCGTTACCAGTTGGCGGGCATAGGCGGGGGAGGACGCCCGCCGATCACCGCCGCGGCCGTCGCCTGTCTGTTCAACGCCGGCGACTACGACAGCAAGTACGTCCCCAAGCTGCTGGCCTATTGCAAGAAAACCCTCGGCAACGGCTCGGATCAAGGGGCCGCCGGCCATTGGCATTATGCTAACTATTACTATGCCCAGGTGCTCTATCGCGAAGGCGGCAAGGCCTGGGAAAGCTACCGCGACAAGGTCTTCCCCCGGCTGGTCTCCGAAGCCAGCCCCGACGGCTCCTGGAGCCAGAGTTACATCGGCGCCGTCTTCACCACCGCCGTCAACCTCACCATCCTCCAACTCCCCAAGAACTCCCTGCCGATCTACCAGCGATGAGCAACGACTGTAGGAGGCGACTCCCGTCGCCGACTCGTCTCTTGCGGCAATCGGCGACGGGAGTTGCCTCCTACAGAATCCGTCAACCTACGAGAAACCAGAATGAGCGACCAGCAGAGCCTTCACCAAAGCGGTGCGATCGAGAAACTCGGGGCCGCCCGACAGAAAATCGTGGACCAACTCGGCCAGGTGATCGTCGGCCAAAGCGCGGTGATCGAGGAGTTGCTGATCTCACTTTTTAGCCGCGGGCATTGCCTGCTGGAGGGCGTGCCGGGATTGGCCAAAACGCTGATGATCAGCACGCTCAGCCGGGCGCTGAACCTCACCTTCAGCCGCATCCAGTTCACGCCCGACCTGATGCCCGCCGACATCACCGGCACCGACGTGATCGAGGAGAACCGCAGCACCGGCGGGCGGGATTTCCGCTTTCTCGAAGGCCCGCTGTTCAGCAACGTGATCCTGGCCGACGAAATCAACCGCACGCCGCCGAAGACCCAGGCGGCCCTGCTCGAAGCGATGCAGGAGCGGCAGGTCACCGTCGGCCGCGTGCGGCACGCCCTGAGCGATCCGTTCTTTGTGCTGGCCACGCAGAATCCGATCGAGCAGGAGGGCACCTATCCGCTGCCCGAGGCCCAGCAGGACCGCTTCATGTTCAAGGTCTTCGTCCGCTATCCGACGTTCGACGAGGAGTTCGAGGTCGTGCGGCGGACCACCTCGATCCTGGGCGATTCGATCGGGCCGGTGTTGACCGCCGCCGAGATTCTGGAATTGCAGCGGACGGTCCGGCAGGTGCCGGTCTCCGAGCACATCATCCGCTACGCCCTCTCGCTAGTGCGGCAGACGCGGGTGCGCGAGGCGGGCGTGCCCGACTTCGTCAAGGACCTGCTGAGCTGGGGCGCGGGGCCAAGGGCGGTGCAGTTCCTGATCCTCGGGGCCAAGGCCCGCGCCCTGCTGCAAGGCCGCCCGTACGTGACCTGCGAGGACGTGCAGGCCCTGGCCAAGCCGGTGTTGCGGCATCGCCTGGTGTTGAGTTTCACCGCCGAGAGCGACGGCGTCAGCCCCGACCAATTGATCGAGCGAATAGTGGCGATCACACCCACCCGCGAAGACGAATTGAGCCGCGATGCACGATTCCAAGAGATTTTTGCTTCCTGAGGCGATCAAGCGGATCGCCCGGCTCGATCTCCGCGCGCGGCACGTCGTCGAGGGCTTCCTCTCCGGCATGCACCGCAGTCCGTACTTCGGCCAGTCGATCGAGTTTCGCCAGCACCGCCAATACACCTTCGGCGACGACCTGCGTTACGTCGATTGGAAGGTCTGGGCGAAGCAGGACCGCTACTACGTCAAGCAGTTCGAGGAGGACACCAACCTCCGCTGCACGCTCTTGTGCGACGTGTCGAACAGCATGCGCTACGGCCGCGGCGCGATGAACAAGTATGAGTATGGTTGCACGATCGCGGTAAGCCTGGCCTACCTGCTCTTGCGGCAGCAGGACGCGGTCGGCTGCGTGGCCTTCGACGACGCCGCCCGCATGACCGTGCCGCTGCGGACCAAGCGGAACCATCTCGATTCGATCATCCAGGCCCTCGATCTGAGCAGCCCGCGAAGCAAAACCGACCTCGGCCAGATCCTCCGCAACGTGGCCGAGGGCTTTCCGCGGCGGGGATTGATGGTGTTGGTGTCGGACCTGTTTGTCGATCGCGCGGGATTGTTTCGCGGGCTGCGGCTGTTGCGGAGCCGCGGGCACGACGTGCTGGTCTTTCACGTGCTGGACGACGACGAACTGGATTTCCCCTTCAGCGGCCCGACGCGCTTCGAGGGGCTCGAACTTGGCGAGCAGCTCCGCTGCAATCCGCGGGCTTTGCGCGAGGGCTATCTGGCCGCGTTGACCGCCTATTTGGACGAGGTGCGGCGGGGCTGCTCGCGGCACAACGTCGATTACTCGCTCCTGCGCACCAGCCAGCCGTTGGATGCCGCGTTGGCGGCGTTCTTGAGCCATCGCGCGGCAGTGAACCACAAGAACAAAACGTAGGAGCCGCGCTTGACCGCCACGTTCTTGCGGCGAAGCGATTGATCCGTCAACTGAAGCACGTTGCGAAACCGCAAGCGGTTGTGGGAATTGATGGACGAGTGTTGCGAAACCGCAAGCGGCTTTGAGTGGGCGGTGAACCGCCCACCCCTCGACTCCAATCCCCTGACCCCTCACCCTCACCCCCAGCCCCCTGACCCCTCACCCCCAGCCCCTCACCCCCAGCCCCTCACCCCCAGCCCCTAGCCCCCAGCCCCTAGCCCCCAGCCCCCAGCCCCTGCCCCCATGTCCCTCTTTCTCCATCCAGCCCTGTTGTGGACCTTGGGTCTGCCGACGCTTTGCGTCGTGGTGCTGCCGGTGTTGATCCATCTGATCAACATGATGCGGCACCGGCGGCTGGAATGGGCGGCGATGGAGTTCCTGCTGGTCAGCCAGAAGAAGCACCGCACCTGGGTCCTGCTGAAGCAACTGCTGTTGTTGCTGCTGCGGATGGCGGCGGTGGCGGCGATCGTGCTCTTGGTCGCCCAGCCGCGGCTGCACAGCCACGTCACCGATCTGTTGGGCGGCACGCGCACGCACCACATCGTGCTCCTGGACGACAGCTATTCGATGTCCGACCGCTGGGCCGACACCGATGCCTTTTCGCAGGCGAAGAAGGTCGTCGATCGCATCGGCGGCAACGCGGCCAAGCAGGATCGGCTGCAATCGTTCACGCTGCTGCGGTTTTCCCGGGCCGGCCGCCCGCAGCGCCGCACCGAGCCCGACCTGATCAAGGAGCCGGTCACCAGCAAGTTCGCAGAGAAGCTGTCGGAGCTGCTTTGGTCGCACGATCGCAAGGGGAAGATGGAGGTCACGCAGTTGGCCTGCGGCCCGCTGCCGGCCTTGCAGGCGGTCACCAAGTTCATCGGCGGCGACGCGGGAGAGCACCGCATCCTCTATCTCGTTTCCGACTTCCGCTCGCGGCAATGGAACAATCCGACCGATATCCGCCAGGAGTTGCTGCAACTCAGCGGCGACGGCGTGGAAATCCACCTGATCAATTGCGTCGATCGCGGCCGGCCGAACCTGGCGATCGTCTCGTTGGCGCCGGCCGAAGGGCTGCGGGCGGCGGGCGTGCCGCTGCTGATGAACGTCGCCGTCCGCAATTTCGGGCCCGCCCCCGTGCGCAATGTCTCGGTGGCGCTCGCCGAAGACGGCCATGCCCGGCCGGCGGTCCGCCTGGCCGAGATTCCGCCGGGCAAAACGGCCGCCGAATCGTTCCCCGTGCAGTTCGCCAACGCCGGCGCGCATCGCATTACCGCGCAGCTTGAGGCCGACGCCGTGGCGGCCGACAACGATCGCTACTCGGCGATCGATGTTCCCGCCGACGTACCGGTGCTGCTGGTCAACGGTGACGCCCGGCCGCGCGACGCCCGCTATCTCAGCTTCGCGTTGGCGCCGGGCGAGCCGGTGCGCACGGGCCTGCGGCCGCAGATCGAGACGCCTTCTTACCTGGCCGTCAAGCCGCTTGGCGCGTTCGCGGCGATCAACCTGGCGAACGTCGAGCGGCTCGATGTCTCCGCCGTCAAGGCACTGGAAAAGTACGTCGAGGATGGCGGCGGGGTAGCCTTCTTTCTCGGCGATCGTTCGGACGTGAAGTTCTTCAACAACGTCCTCTACCGCGACGGCAAGGGGCTGTTTCCCGTGCCGCTTGCCGCCAGGCCGAGCTGGAGGTCGATCGGCTCGAGCCGGCCCCCGATCTGGAAGCCGACGACCATTACATCTTCACTCGCTTCAAGGGCAAGCGGAACAGCTACTTGCAGACGGTGACGGTGCAGCGGTATTTCACGGTCTCGAAGGGCTGGCGGCCCGCGGCGAAAGCGGGCGTTCGCATCGCGGCCCATCTCCGCAACGGCGCGCCGCTGGTGGTCGAGCGCAGTTTCGGCAAGGGGCGCGTCATGGCCTTCCTGACCACCGCCGCCCCGACCTGGAACAATTGGGCTGAAAACCCCGGCTTCGTCGTGGCGATGCAGGACTTGGCAGCCTATTTGAGCGAGCGCCGGGCGGCGAATCCCGCCTGGTGGGCACGCCGCTCGCGCTGCGGTTGGACGCGAAGTCCTATCGACCGGAGGTGCAGTTCGCCCTGCCCGAACAGGCCATCGCCCGCAGCGTGCCGGTCAACGCGGTCCTGGGGACCGACGGCATGTTGACGGCCTCGTTTTTCGACACCGATCAGAGCGGCTTCTACAAGGCGCAACTCGTGCGCAGCGACAATTCGCTGGAGACCCGCCGCTACGCCGTCAACGTCGATCCGAACGAGGGAGACCTAGAGGCGCTGGACGCCCAGCGGCTCGCCCCGCGGCTGGAAGGCGTCAAGTACCGCTTCGAGCAGGCTGGCACGTTCCAAACCAGCACCGCCGAACTGGCGGGCTACAACCTCGGCGAAGCCATTCTCTACCTGCTCGTACTCTTGTTGATCGGCGAGCAGATCCTGGCGTGGTCGGCCAGTTACCATCCGCGGCGGCTGGCGGCGGCGGCCCCGCAAGGAGGCGCCGCATGACGCAGGCTCTCTTGCCGCTCTGGGCCGCCGAAACGATCCATACGACGTTCGAGTGGGGACGCATCCAGTCGAACGCCGATTGGATTCTGCCGGTCGTGGTTTGCGTCGCCGTCCTGCTGTTCGTCGCCTACATGTATCGCCGCGACGCGGTCGAGCTCAAGCCCGGCTGGGGCTGGCTGTTAAGCGTGCTTCGGGCGGCGACGTTCTTCGGCTTGCTGCTTCTCTATCTCCAGCCGCACTGGCGGAGCGAACGCGAGGAGATGCGAAACTCCCGCGTCTTGCTGCTGGCCGATACGAGTCTGAGCATGGGAACGGTCGATGGCCAGGGCACGGCGTCGGCCGACAATATCGGCACGTTGGGGCGGGAGTTGAACTCCCGCCCCGTAGCGGGATCAGGGGGTGGCAGTGCAACTGCCACCCCAACGTCCGGCACGGCGTCGGGCAACATCAGCCGCTCGCAGCAGCTTGTGAAGGCGCTGAGGGAGACCGATTTTCTCGCGCAGTTGCGGAAGACGCACGATGTGGTTGTCGTTCCGTTCAGCGAAGACTTGCAGCGCGAGCAGATGAAGACGTTGGCGAAGCAGCCGTTGGACGACACAACGGAAAACGCCCCCCGATTGCAATCGGGGGGAGATGAGCACGGGAAAAAGCCGCCGGCTGCTACGCCCGATTGGGGAAAACTGTTGAAGCCGACCGGCATGGAGACACGCCTCGGCCAGGCTTTGCGGCAACTGATCCAAGAGGAACGCGACACGCCGGTTTCGGGAATCGTTCTGTTCAGCGACGGCGGGCAGAACGCCGGCATTCCGCCCGAGGCCGCCGTGGCGCTGGCCCAAGAGGCGAGAATCCCGGTCTACACCGTCGGCCTGGGGTCGGACCAGCAGCCCACCAACGTCGCCGTCTGCGATCTGGCCGCGCCGATGCGGGCGTATCCCGGCGACCATTACACATTGACCGGCTATCTCCAAGCCCAGGGAATGGCCCACAAAGTGGTGACGGTGGAAGTGCTGTCGCGGGCAGCGGGCAGCGGCCGTGGGTCGAAGGCGACAGCCATCGGCGAAGTAATCGCCAGCCGCCAGGTCACCCTCGGCGGCGACGGCGAAGTGCTGCCGGTCAAGTTCGGTCTGGTCCATCGCACCACCGGCCGCCGCACGCTCTGCCTGCAAATCAAAACGCCCAAGGGCGACACGAACCTCGCCGACAATTCCCGCGAAACCGACATCGAAATCGTCGATCGCAAGACTCGCGTGCTGTTGCTGGCCGACGGGCCGATGCGCGAATACCAGTTTCTCCGCAACCAGCTCTATCGCGACCGCTACACGACGGTCAACGTGCTGCTGCAATCGGGCAAGCCTGGCATGTCGCAAGAGGCGAGGAAGATTCTCAGCGATCTCCCCTCCACGCGGCCGCAGATGTCCGATTACGATTGCGTCGTGGCCTTCGATCCTGATTGGAAGCTGCTGAAGCCCAGGCAGATCGAGTTGCTGGAGAAGTGGGTGGGCGAGCAGGGGGGCGGATTGATCGTCATGGCCGGGCCGGTGGACGCCTGCAAAGGCCCGGATAGCTGGGTACACGATCCGCGGATGAACCTGATTCGCAACCTCTATCCCGTCGAGTTCCCCGGCAGGCTGGCGGCCACCGAGAACAACATGTACTCCACCGCCGAGCCCTGGCCGTTGGATTTCACCCGCGCAGGCGAAGACGCCGACTTCCTTTGGCTGGGCGATTCGGCCACCACCAGCAGCCGCGCCTGGGCGACGTTTCCCGGCGTGTTCAGCTACTGTCCGGTTCGCGGCCCGAAGCAGGGTGCGGCCGTGTATGCGAGATTCTCCGACCCCCGCGTCGCCCAAAACGGCGAAGGACCGGTCTACATGGCCGGCCAGTTCTACGGGGCCGGCAGCGTCTTTTACCTCGGCAGCGCCGAGATGTGGCGGCTGCGGGCCGTTGACGAAGCCTATTTTTCCCAGTTTTACACGAAGCTAATCCGGCACGTCTCGCAGGGACGGCTGCTTCGCGGCTCCAGCCGCGGCGTGTTGCTGGTCGGGCAGGACCGCTACCTGTTGGGCAATATGGTCGAAGTCCGCGCCAACTGACCAACGCCAGGCTCGAACCGCTTGGGCTGCCCAGCGTCAGCTTGCAGGTGACGGGACCCGACGGGGCGCTGCAAGCGGTGGCGCTGCGGGCGGATGGCGGCCGCGCGGGGGCCTACGCCGGGCAGTTTCCCGCCCTACAGGAAGGCACCTACCGCCTCGAATTGCCCGTGCCCGAAAGCGAGAACGAACGCCTCGACCGCCGCATCCAAGTGAAGGCACCCGACCTGGAGCGCGAGAACCCGCGGCGAAACGACGCCGTACTCAGTGCAATCGCCAAGAATACCGGCGGCAAATACTACGTGGGCCTCGCCGCGGCCCTCGCCCCGCACGGAACGCCCCCGCTGGTGGACGAGCTCAGGGATCGAACCACGACGATTATCCTCCCGGTTGCCCCCGATCCGCGGCAAGAGGAACACTGGCTGCGGTTGATGATGATTGTGTTAGGCGGCCTGTTGTGCCTGGAATGGCTGATACGCCGCCTGCTGAAACTGGCGTAAAATGAGAGAAACCGCTCGCGGTTTCGCAAGAGACGATTAGCGGAATGCGACCGATGCCCACGACGACCGCCCACGACCGCCCGGTGCCGCCTTTTGCGGTGGAGACACTGCTGGGGACGCTGCGCCGTCGCATCCGCCGGTACATCTGGTTGGAGGGATTGGCGGCCGCGGTGGCTTGGCTGGGCACGGCGTTTTGGCTCAGCTTGGGGGCCGACTGGTTCTTCGAGCCAGCACCGACGGTGCGAGAGGCGATGCTCGCGGCAGTCGCCGTCGTCTTGCTGATCGTGCTGGTGCGCTTCATCGGCCGGCGGATCTTCGTTCGCATCAGCGACGCCAACGCCGCCATGGTGCTCGAACGCCGCTTTCCCCAACTCAACGACAGCCTGCTGACCGCCGTAGTGCTCGGCGGTCAACGGCCCTTTGCCGATCGTTTAGCAGCCGCTGGCACGGCGGCTTGCAGCGCCCATCAGGCCGACGTACCGTCGGCCGCTAAACGGTCGGAGGATAATGGGCGGTCGGTCGCTGGAACGGGTGTTGTCGACTTGCCGTCACCGGCGGAACACCATGATGTACTTTACGACGCCGATCTCAACCGCGAAATGCTGGCGCAGACCTGCCGCGAAGCGGCGGAGCGCATCGGCCGGATCGACCTTGGGCAGGTCTTCAACCGCCGGCCATTGTGTCGCCACGGCGGCGCGGCGGCACTGCTGTCGATCAGCGTTGTCGTTTTCGCGGTCCTATTCTGGACGGAGTTTGCGGTGTGGGCGCGGCGGATGCTGGCGATGTCCGACGTGCCCTGGCCGCGGAACACGCGGCTGGAAGTCATGGGCTTCGCGAATCACCTGCGGAAGGTCGCCCGCGGTGCCGATTTCGAGGTCGTGGTCCGCGCCGACGCCAGGATGCCGCGGGTGCCCGAGACGGTCGAAATCCGCTATCAGACCGAAGGCGGCGGCCGCGGCCGGGCCACGATGGATCGCCGCGGCGCCGTCCGCGGCCCGCAAGACCGCTACCAGGAATACGCCTACACCTTCCGCGGCGTTCTGGCCGACGTTCGCTTCGACGTGGTCGGCGGCGACGACCGCAAGCGCGGCTACCGCATCGAGGCGGTCGACAGCCCCACGATTTCGCAGATGGCGATCAAGTGCGAGTTGCCCGGCTACATCGGACGCAAGCTGCCGCCGCAGCCGGTCAGCGGAGTGATGCAGATTCCGATGGGCAGCCGCGTGACGGTCCTTGCCGCAGAGGCCAACAAGGACCTCGTCAGTGTGCGGGTCAACAGCCTGATCGGCGATCGCGTTGGTCCCGCCCGGCTGCTCGACGATCGCGAGTTGGCGGCCGACCGCCGCGGGTTTTCCTGCAAGCTCGATCCGCTGATGAGCGACACCACGCTCCTGTTCACGCTTGGCGACAGCGACGGCATCGAGAGCCGCGATCCAGTGCGGCTCACCCTCGTGGCCACGCCCGATCAGGCCCCGCAGTTGGCGGTGCAACTCGACGGAATCGGCGCGGCGATCACTGCCGCAGCCCGCGTGGCCGTGGCGGGTCAAATCAGTGACGACTACGGCGTCGGCCGCATCTGGTTCGAGCGGGCGGTCGATCAGCAGCCGCCGCAACCGCATCCGATCGCCAGGTTTCGCCAGCCGCGAGCCATGTTTGACGTCACCGGCAGCGGCCTCGACGTCCGCGAATTAGCGTTGAAGCCCGGGCAGCGGCTTTCGGTCTGCGTGAAGGCGGCCGATCTCTGCGACCTTGGCCACGGGCCGAATGTGGCCAGCACCGAGTCGTGGCTCTTGGACCTGGTCACGGCCGATCAGTTGCGGGCGATCCTGGCGGCCCGCGAGTTGGTGCTGCGGCAGCGGTTCGAGCAGATGATCCAAGAGATGAGCGACACCCGCGATCTGCTGGCACGCATGGAGTTCGCGGCAGAGGGGCTAGGGGCTAGGGGCGAGGGGCTAGGGGCTAGGGGCGAGGGGCTAGGGGCTAGGGGTCAGGGCCTAGGGGCTAGGGGCGAGGGGCTAGGGGCTAGGGGTCAGGGCCTAGGGGCTAGGGGTCAGGGGTCAGGGGTCAGGGGGCAGGGGACGGAATCTCCAAATCTGAAATCCTCAGATTTCAAATCTCCAAATCTCCAAATCTCCACATCTCCAAATCTGAAATCCTCAAATTTCAAATCTCCAAATCCCGAAATCCCGAAATCCCCAAATCTCCAAATCTCCAAATCTCCAAACCCCGGCGCCGAACCTGGCGACGAGGAGCCGCCCGATTCGCCGGCGCGACGGCGGGAACTGCGACTACTGCGGGTGCAGGAGGCGCTGACGAATTGCCATAAGGGCTCGCCCGAGGTCCTGGGCGTGGCCGAGTCGATCGACGACATCTACAAGCAGTTCGTCAACAATCGCATCGACACGGTCGAGCTGAAGAACCGTTTGAAGGGGAACATCTCCGAGCCGCTGCATCATATCTTCGATGCGATGTTTCCCGAGTTGAACCGCCGCATCGAGCAGTTGCAGGCGGCCCTGGACGACACGGATCGCGCCCCGTTGCTCCGCGACGCCGCCCAGCAGCAGGCGCAGGACACGCTGCTGGCGATGCAGAAGGTCCGCGATCACATGATCGAGCTGGAGGATTTCAACGAGGCGGTCGAGCTGCTGCGGAACATCGCCGACATGCAGAAGAAGCTTCACGACCAGACGCAGAAGCGGCACGACGAGAAGATCCGCGACTTGCTGAAGGAGTAGCGCATGAACGTCCGCCATCGAACTTGGGCGATGCTTGCCGCGGCCGGGCTGGCGCTGCCGCTGGTGTTTTGCTCGGCCTCGCTTGCGTCGGCCCAGCCGCCGCCGGGCAACGATCGCGCAAAGGCGAAGACGGACGCCGCCGGGGCTGCCAAGAAGACGGAACCCACCGCCACCGAGAAGCTGGCCATCCAGGAAGGACTGATCGCCGACAAGTACAAGCATCTCGAAGAGGTGCTGCTGCGAATGGCGGAATTGAACGCGGCCAGCGATCCCCGCCGCGCCGCCCTGCTGAAAAAGGCGGTGGCGCAGAGCAAGGAGCAACTGATCGGCCTGCGGTTCGAGCGGCTCGTCGATCTGCTGGGCAAGGAGCAGCTTTCGCGGGCGCTGGAAAACCAGACCGACCTCGACCAGGATTTGCGGGCGCTGTTGGACCTGTTGATGAGCGAGAATCGCGAGAAGACGATCAAGGACGCCAAGGCCCGCCTGCGCGGATACATCAAGGCGATCGGCGTGCTAATCAAACAGCAAAAGGACATCCAGGGCCGAACCGCCGGCGGCGACGACCACAAGCCGCTCGCCGGCCAGCAGGGAAAACTCGCCGACAAGACCGGTGACCTGGCCAAGGAGATCCGCAGGAACGAGGAGAAGGGCGAAGACGCGAAAGCGGACAGCGCAAAGGGCGAAAAGAAGAAGGGCGAGAGCGGCAAGGGAAAAGTGCCCAAGGGCGGCAAGAGCGAAAGCGGCAAGGGCAAGAGCGAGGGGGGACAAGGTCAAAAGAGCGAGGAGGCCAACGGCGACAGCCAGCAGGACTCCGAGCAGAATCCCGCGCGAAAACGTCTGGAGGCCGCCCGGCAGCGGATGAACGAGGCGAAGAAGAAGCTGGACGAGGCCCGCCGCCAGGACGCCGTTGACAAGCAGGAAGAGGCCCTCCGCGAACTGGAACAGGCGAAAAGCGAGCTGGAGGAGATCCTCCGCCAACTCCGCGAGGAGGAGATCGAGCGGGTGTTGGCGATGCTCGAAGTCCGCTTCCGCAAGATGCTGGAGATGCAGGAGGACGTTTACGACGGCACGCTGCGGTTGGACAAGATTCCCCAGGCCCAGCGGACACACAACCAGGAGATCGAATCCAGCCGCCTAAGCAGCAAGGAGTCGCAGATTGTCGTCGAAGTGGACAAGGCGGCGCTCTTGTTGCGCGAAGACGGCGGGGCCGTCGCCTTTCCTGAGGCCGTCGAGCAGATGCGCGACGACATGCAGCAGGTCGTGTCGCGGCTGGCCCGCGCCAACGTCGGCAAGATCACGCAAGGCATCGAAGATGACGTGATCGCCGCGCTGAAGGAGATGATCGCCGCGCTGAAAAAGGCGCAGAAAGATCAAGAGGCGAAGAAGAAAAAGCCGGGCGAGTCGCCCTCCGGCCAGCCGCAGGACCCGCCGCTTATAGACATGCTGGCCGAGTTGCGGATGATCCGCGCCCTGCAAATGCGGGTCAACACGCGGACCAACCGCTATTCCAAACTGATCGAGGGAGAGCAGGCGGACAACCCGGAGCTGATCGACGCGCTGCGGCGGCTTGGCGAGCGGCAGGAGCGGATCCACCGCGTCACCCGCGACCTAGAATTGGGAAGGAATAAATGAGCGGCACATCGCACAGAGCGAACCTGCTGACGGCCGGGCTGGCGGTGTGCTGGCTTGTGGCGGCTCTGCTCGCGCACGCACAGGGACCGCTGCCGGCGAAACCTGCGCCGGCCTGGCAGCCGTCGCGGGCGGCCGAGGTCAAGACCGCGGCGCTGGCCTGGCTCGACGCGGCAAAACCGGCGGCCGACGTTCGCGCCCAGGCCGACGCCCTATGGGCGGACCTGCCCGCAAAGGCGGCGGAGGACGATTTGCTCCTGCGACTGGCGCGAACGTTTGCCCTGACGAGTCCGCAGGCCGCCAAGCTGGTGGCGCTCTGTTCCGAGCCGCGCCATGAGCCGACGGTTCCCGCCGAGGCGTGGCTCCGCGACCGCCGTTTGCCGCCGCTGTTGACCAACAATCTCCGCCTGCTGCTGGCCCGCTGGTTGGTCGAGCAGACGCTGTACGACGAGGCGCTCGATCAGCTTTCGGGCTTGAAGCCCGTCGACGTTGTCGCCCCGGCCTCCTTGCTCTTCTACCAGAGCGTCGTTTACCATGCCCTTTTGAACAAAGAGGCGGGCTTGAAGTCGATCGACGCCTTGTTGCAGGGGGCGGAAGCCGCCCCGCGCCGCTACGTCGCCCTGGCGCAATTGATGCAGGACGATCTGAAGAACCTGGAGGAGGACACGCTCGACCACATCGCCCGCCGCATGGACGACATTCACCGCCGCTTGGACCTCGGCCGCGCCGGTCCGAAGGTCCGCAAGGTCGAGCGGGGCGTGATCGAGTCGCTCGACAAGCTGATTAAGAAGATGGAGGAGGAGCAACAAGAGCAGGAGCAGAACAGCGCGAACAGCAATCGCTCGATGCGGCCCGCCGACGCCAGCCGGCCGATGGGCGGCAAGGGGGGGGGCGAAGTGACCAAGAAGGACATCGGCTCGAAGAGCGGCTGGGGCGACATGCCGCCGAAAGAGCGCGAGGCGGCGATGCAGCAGATCGGCCGCGACTTCCCCGCCCACTACCGCGACGCCATCGAACAGTACTTCCGCCGCCTCGCCGCCGAGAACAACGAAGGGACGCAACCATGAACGCCGTCTTTCTTGCCATGCTGTTGACTGTCGCGACGCCTTCGTTCGAGGCGGCGACGCTCGACGGCCGTAGCGTCGTCGGCCCGATCGTTGCGCTGACGCCCGAGACGCTGAGTCTCGCTGCCAAAGGCGGGCGGGTGTCGATTCCCATCGCGCGGCTCTTGACGCTCGTGCCCAAGCAGAAGCCGCCGGCCCCGGCCGCCCGCGCCGTCGTCGTGCAACTGGCCGACGGCTCGCTCATCGAGGCGCAGCAGTACGTCGCCGATGCAAACCATGCCCGCATCACCCTGGCCGGCGGAGAGACCGTCGAGGCCCCGGCGGCGGCGGTGCAAACCGTCCTCTGCGGCCCGCTGCAGACGCCCGAATTGCGCTCGGACTGGGAGCGGCTGGCCGCGATGAAGACCGACGCCGATCTGCTGATCGTTCGCAGCGGCGGCGGCCTCGATTACCAGAAGGGCGTCCTTCACGACGTGACCGAAGAGGTCGTCCGCTTTGATCTCGACGGCAAAATCCTGCCGGCCAAGCGGGCGAAGGTTTTTGGCTTCGTCTATCACCACGGGACGACGGCCGAGATGCCGCCGGCGATCTGCCGCATCACCGACGCGGCCGGCTCGCTCTGGCAGGTGCGGTCGCTCGCGCTCGACAAGAAACTGCGATGGACCACGCCGGCGGGTGCCAACGTCGCGCAACCATGCGAGAACATCGCGAGGATCGACTTCTCGGCCGGCAAACTGCTCTACCTGAGCGATTTGAAGCCCGACGCGATCGTCTGGACGCCCTACTTTGCCGCCGCCGAGCAACCGGCGGCGATCAAGCGGTTCTTCGCCCCGCGCTTCGATCGTGGTTTCGACTCCGCCGTGCTGCGGCTAGGCCAGGTCGATTACCAGAAGGGCATCGCCCTGCGCAGCCGCACGGAACTGATCTATCGGCTGCCCGGGCATTTTGGCCGCTTTCTGGCCACGGCCGGAATCGCCGACGCCGTGCGGCCCGACGGAAAGGTGCGGCTGGTGATCCGCGGCGACGACAAGGTCCTGTTCGAGGCGGTCCTCAGCGGCAGCGATGCCCCGCGGCCGATCGACCTCGACATAAGCGGCGTTCGCCGCCTGGCGATCCTGGTCGATTTCGCCGACGGCATCAATCGCGGCGACCACCTGCTGTTGTGCAACGCGAGGGTCGGCAAATGAGATCACGTGGCATGCAACAACGCCGGACACTGGGCGGAACAGAGTACCGCGAGGTCGCACTTCGCCGAGAAACGCCCCCCCATTGCAATGGGGGGGCTTTTGGAAGCGACGTGAGATTTCCTCTGTGCTTGTTCCCAGCAGCGGCACACTTGGGCAGATGGGCGCCAACTTGTGCGATCTTCTTTGTCCTCGCGCTGCTGGGGGATGCCGTGCGCGTTCTGGCCGAGCCGCCGGCGGCTCTGCTAGAGAGCGAGGCGCAGCGAATCGCGGTGGTCGGCAAGGCCAAGGAGTGCGTGCTGGCGGTCTTCCTCACCAGCGGACAAGGGGGCGGCTCGGGCGTGGTGATCTCGCCCGACGGTTACGCCCTGACCAACTTCCACGTCGCGCTGCCCTGCGGCAAGGCGATGCTCTGCGGCATGGCCGACGGCAAGACCTACGACGCCGTGCTGGTCGGACTCGATCCGACCGGCGACGTGGCTTTGATCAAACTCTTCGGCCGCGACGATTTCCCCTACGCCGAGTTGGGCAACACCGATAAGACTCGCGTGGGCGACTGGGTCTTTGCCATGGGCAACCCCTTCCTGCTGGCCACCGATTTCCAACCCACCGTCACCTACGGGATCATCTCCGGCGTGCATCGCTGGCAGACGCCGGCCGACAGTCGGCAGACGCTGGAATACACCGACTGCTTGCAGACCGACGCCGCGATCAATCCGGGCAACTCGGGCGGGCCGCTGTTCGACGCCGAGGGGCGACTGATCGGCATCAACGGCCGCGGCTCCTTCGAAAAACGCGGTCGCGTGAACGTCGGCGCCGGATACGCCATCTCGATCAACCAGATCAAGAACTTCCTGGCCGCGCTGCGCGGCGGACGAATCGCCGATCACGCCACGCTCGGCGCCCAGGTCGCCAGCGACGAAGGCGGCCGGCCCGTCGTCAGCGAAATCTACGAGACTTCCGACGCTTACCGCCGCGGGCTTCGCCGCGACGACGAGATCGTCAGTTTCGCCGGGCGATCGATTTCGACCACTAACGCATTCAAGAACATGCTGGGCACGCTGCCGCAGGGCTGGCGCGTGCCGCTTAGCTACCGCCACGAAGGCAGACAATTCGACGTGCTCGTCCGTCTTGCCCCGGCGCACAACGAGGGCGAACTGATCGAGATGGCCGGTGGCCGGGCTCCCAACCAGCCGCTGCCGATTCCCGAGCCCGGCAAGAAGGAGAAGAAACCGCCGAAGCCTACGCCTCCCGGCAAGGATGGCAAGCAGCGGGCGAAGAGGCCGCAACCCCCGCCGCCGCTCGAATTGCCCCTTCCCGAGGTGGTCAAGAAGCACTTCGTCGAGAAGCCCGGCTTCGCCAATTACTACTACAACACGTTGAACCAACAACGGGTTTGGAAGGCGTGGAATGCGCGGGCGAAACTTGGCGGCGGCGCGTGGACGCTGGCAGGCCCCTGGGAAAAAGGCCGCTTCCGCCTGCAAATCAGCGACGAAGGGATCTCCTTGACGCTCCCCGCGGGCGAACAGCGCTGGGCGGCGGGTGAGAATCTGGCCGCCTCGCTGGCCCCGCCCGACAGCGGCGGGCTGTTCGCCGCCCTCTACCTCTGGCGCAGACTCGCCACCGCAGGGCTGCCGCGCTTCGGCGAAATCCGCTACGCCGGCGCCGCCCCCTGCTCGGCCACGCCGGCCTGGCCGACGTGCTCAGCGGCACGCACAAAGCGGTCGATTGCCGGTTCTACTTCGATCCCGGCGAGGGAGATCTGCTGGCGATCGAGCTGTTTCCCGATGAAAACTGCGACCCGTGCGAGGTCTATTTCTCCGACTTCCGACAACACGGCGGCCGCGTAGTCCCCGGCCGCATCGCCGTCCATTTCGGCGACAGGCCCTACGCCCTGTTCAAGATCGACGAGTTCAAGGTGGAGAAGCGCGAAAGGGGGCGGAAGGATGCGAAGTGAACGGCGTGCGATTTCACCTCAAAAGGGATGTTCCCGAGCGGGCTGGCTGAGTTGCTGTTTCCTCGTCCTTCTTTCGCTCTTTCTTCCTTCCGCCGCGTCCGCATCGCTTTCGGAGACGATCGACCGGGCGCAGTCGAAGATCGTCAAGGTTTATGGGGCCGGCGGCTATCGCGGCATGGAGGCCTATCAGAGCGGAATCCTGATTTCGCCCGACGGATATATCCTCACCGCCTACAGCTACGTGCTCGACACCGATTACATCACGGCGGTTCTGGCCGACGGCCGCCGCTTCGAGGCGAAGCTGGTGGGGGCCGATCCGCGGCTGGAGATCGCGGTGCTGAAGATCGCCGCCGCCGAGCTCTCCTGCTTCGACCTGCACGCAGCGGTGAAAGCGGCGGAGGGCGAGAGGATCATGGCGCTGAGCAACCTCTTCGGCGTCGCCGTGGGCGACGAGCCGGTGAGCGTGCAGCGCGGAACGATCTCGGTTGTCGCGCGGCTGGAGGCGCGGCGGGGCGTGTTCGAGACGCCCTACCGCGGCCCGGTCTACGTGCTCGACGTGACCACCAACAACCCCGGTGCCGCCGGCGGGGCGCTGGTCTCCCGCCGCGGCGAGCTGATCGGCATCCTCGGCAAAGAGCTGCGCAACTCGCTGAACAACACCTGGTTGAACTACGCCGTGCCCATCGACGAACTCCGCCGCTCCGTCGAGGAGATTCGCGCCGGCAAGTTCGTGGCCCAGCGCGATCCCCAGGCAGAGAGGAAGCCGCGCCGGTCGACCGATCTGGGCTTGCTCGGCATCGTGCTGGTGCCCGACGTGCTGGAGCGGACGCCGCCGTTTGTCGATCGGGTGCGACCCGGTTCGCCCGCCGCCAAGGCCGGGCTCCGCCCCGACGATCTGATCGTGCTCTCGTGCGACCATCTAATTCAGTCGTGCAAGTCGCTGCGATCGGAGTTGGAATACATCGACTACGAGGACGAGGTGAAGCTGACGCTCCTCCGCGGCGAAGAGTTGCTGCAAATCACCCTGCGGCCTCCGCGCGGCGTCAATCCTGCGAAAAAGGAGCGGCCATGAAGGCGATGATTCGTGAGCACGCTCTCCCTCGTTCCCACGCTCTGCGTGGGAACGCCGGCTCGGACGCTCTGCGTCCATTCTCGGCGAGGTCGCGTTTCTCTAGCCGTGGCGTTCCCACGCGGAGCGTGGGAACGAGGATGCTCTTGAGCTTGCTGCTGGCGTCGCTGCTCCATGCGACGGCAGTGCGGGGCGCGGACAATGCCGACGCCCAGGAGCAGGCCGCCTTCCGGGCCGCCGTCAACCGCGTGGCGCCCGCGGTCGTGCAGATCGAGACCGTCGGCGGCGAGGAGAAGGTCGAAGGCACGCTTTTTGGAACCGGCCCGACGACGGGACTGGCGGTCGATCCGCGCGGTTACATCATCTCCAGCGCCTTCAACTTCGTCAACAAGCCGGCGTCGATCCTGGTGCGGCTGGCCGACGGGCGACGCAAGGCGGCCAAGCTGGTGGCCAGCGATCACTCGCGGATGATCGTGCTGCTGAAGATCGACTCGGACAAGCCGCTGCCGGTGTGCGAGATCGCCCCGCAGCGCCAGATGCGCGTCGGCCAGTGGGCGATCGCGGTCGGGCGGACCTTCGAGAGCGAGCAGCCCAACATGGCCGTCGGGATTCTCAGTGCGGTCGAGCGGATTTGGGGCAAGGCCCTGCAAACCGACGCCGCTGTCTCGCCCAACAATTACGGCGGTCCACTGGTCGATATTCGCGGCCGCGTGATGGGCATCCTCGTGCCGCTTTCGCCGGAGGCCGCCGGCGGCGTGGCCGGCATGGAATGGTACGACTCGGGAATCGGTTTCGCCATTCCCATGCAGCACATCCGCCAGATTCTGCCGCGGCTGGAAAAGGGCGAAGACCTGCATCCCGGCGTCGCCGGCATCCACTTGAAGGGCGACAACCTCTATGTCGGCTCGGCGGTTGTGGGGACGTGCCATCCGAAAAGCCCCGCCGCCGCGGTCGGCATCAAGGCCGGCGACGAGATCATAGAGATCGACGGCCGGCCGATCACCCGCGGGGTCGAGATGAAGACCGCGATCGGCCGCCGCTACGCCGGCGATAAAATGCGACTGACGGTCCTCCGCGGCAAACAGCGGTTACAGCGCGAGATCACCTTGGCCGAGAAGCTCGAGCCCTTCCAGCACGGCTTTCTCGGCGTCCTTCCCGCGCACGGGCGAAGGCAAGGGCGTGACCGTTCGCTACGTCTATGCGAAGAGCCCGGCCGCCGCCGCGGGGATCGCCGCAGGCGATACGCTGGTTTCCTTGGACGGAAAGCCGATCGCCGGACGAATCGACATGATCCGGAGAATCGGCGCGCTGGAGCGGGGGGCGACCGCCAAGATCGAGGTGAGGCGGGGACAATCGCAGCGGAAACTGAAGATCGCACTGGCGTCGCTTCCCGAGTTGTTGCCGCCCAGCGACCTGCCGCCTGCCGGCGAAGTGCGCCAAGAGGGCGAGGCGGCCGCAGTACGCGGGGAAGTGGTGTCGCTGAAGACGCCCGAGTATCCCAACGAGGTTCTCGGCTACGCACCCGACACGCCGGCGGCAGCCCTGGGCGTCGTGGTCTGGCTTCACGGCCGCGGCGGATTCGAGCGGAGAGAACTGCTGCCGCGCTGGAAGCCGCTCTGCGACCGCTACGGCTTGATCCTGGTCGCGCCGAAGTCGACCAATCCGGCGGGTTGGACGCCGACCGACGCGGCGCTTGTCGATCGGCTGCTAACGCACGTCGCCGCCAAATACCACGTCGATCCGACGCGCATCGTGGTTTGCGGCTATGAGAGCGGCGGATCGCTGGCGTTCTCGTCGGCGTTCAACCATCGCGAGTCGATCCGCGCCGTGGCGGCTGTGGAAGCGGTGCCCATCACGCCGTTGCCGGAGAACGAGCCTCTGCGGCGTCTGGCCGTTTACGTGGCCTCGTCCGCCAAGTCGCTGTTGGCCGCGGCGATCACATCGGCCGTCACCAGGCTGCGCGAGATGAAGTTCCCCGTCGTGGTGAAGAAGTTGGGTACCGCGCCGCGCGATCTGAATGCCGCGGAGTTGGCGGAGTTGGCGCGGTGGGTCGACACGCTGGACCGGATCTGAGCGCGGACTAAGCGTTTGCAGGCCGGGAAGCAGGGGGGCGGAGGTGGTTTCCGCACGAGAGGTCTCACGCCTTGCGAGGTCTTCCGGCGAAAACCGCCTCCCTCCCCTTCGCACCGCCTAAAGCGACCACTTCATTCGGCTGAAGTCTTACAATCGCTGAAGTTGCCGGTATCAGCCTGCCCCCGTTTATCTGTGGCCATCCGTGTTCATCTGTGGTCCCTTCCGGTAGAAAAGACAATATGCTCGAAGCCGCTGTGCTGCACGCGGCCGGGCTCTTCTTTGAGGCCAAGCCTCCGCGCCACGCCGATCGACGGCTGGTTTTCCGGGCGGATTAGCGCGACGACGCGTTGCCGGCCGAGCGCGTCGAAGGCGTAATCGCGGGCGGCCGCGGCGGCTTCGGTGGCGAACCCCCGCCGCCAGAAGGGGCGGTGGATCAGATACGCCACCTCCTTCTCCTCGGTCCCATGCACCCGCTGGATGAGCAGCCCGACCTGCCCCACCGGCTCGCCGGTCGCCTTTTCGACCGCCAGCCACAGCCCATGCCCATGCCGCTCATATCGTCGCATCTGCCGCCCGATCCACACCGCCGCCTCATCGCGCGAGTAGCACTTCGGATAGTCGCGCATCACCTCCGGATCAGCCAGCATCGCCGCGACGAAGTCGAGATCGTCGAGCGACATCTCGCGGAGGAGGAGGCGGGGAGTTTCGAGGATTTGTTTCTGCACGGATGGTATCGGGCCGATCGTCAACCTGTCACGTCCTCAGTACAGGGACTGGGGGGGTGCTGGTTCTCTCGTTGCTGTTAGAAAAATCGGCGATTGTCCCGAGTAACCCGCGCCGTTGATCTTCGATCGCTTCCCTTCGGGGCGCGGCTAAACGTACGCCTGATCCCTAACCTCTGATCCCTGATCTCTGATCTCAACTTCGATCGTGAGCCAGTTTCCGCAGCGCCTCGATGCCGCGTTCGATCGCGGCGTCGGGCACGGCATAGGAGATGCGGAAATGGGTGTCGTGGCGGCTGAAGACGTTGCCGGGGACGAGTAGGAGTTTGTGCTTTTCGATAGCCCGCAGGACGAAATCGCTGGCGGTGCCCCAGGGGGCTTTGGGGAAGGCGTAAAACGCCCCGCCGGGCGTAACCATTTCGTAATCGTCGGCCAGACCGGCGACGAGTATGTCGCGCTTGCGGCGGTAGGCGTCGATCTGCGGGGTCATGTCGATCTCCATCGCCACCGCCCCGGCCCATTGCATCGGCTGCGGGCGCAGATGAAACTGTACTGCTGCAACTTGATCATCTCGTGGATGATCGCCGACGGCCCGTGGGCGAAACCGAGCCGCCAGCCGGGCATGCCGTAGGTCTTGCCGAAACCGTCGATCACCAGCGTGTCGGGATTGTACTTCGCCGGCGAAACGAACGGCGCGTCGTAGCAGAATCCGCGATAAATCTCGTCGCTAATGATGACGACGTTCCGCCGCGCCGCCAATTCGGCCAGCCCGCGGACCGACGCCTCGTCGGGCACCACTCCGGTGGGATTGTTGGGGCTGTTGAAGATGATCGCCTTGGTGCGCGGGGTGATCGTGTCGGCCAGGCGATCGAGATCGATGCGGAAATCCGGATAGGTGTCGAAGTATACCGCCTGCCCGCCGACCACCTTCGAGAGCGAATCGTACATCACGAAATAGGGATCGAAGACGATCACCTCCTCGCCGGGATTGACCAGCGAGAGCAGGGCCAGCATCAGCCCGCCGCTGGTGCCGCTGCTCACAAACACCTCGCGGTCGGCGTGGCCGTACTGCTGCTGGATTTGAGCTTGCAGTTTATCGCGCAAGACGGGCATGCCCTGCGTCAGGGCGTAGCCGTTCTTGCGGCTTTCGATGGCCTCGATCGCCGCCCGGCGGACCGGCTCGGGCACGTCGAAATCGGGCTGCCCGATCGAGAGATTGATCGGGTCTTTGAGTTTCGCCCCCAGATCGAAGGCCTTGCGGATGCCGGAGGAATCGAACAAGCGGGTGCGGTCGGCGAGCCAGTGGGACATGGGGAAATCCGAATGACGAATGACGAATGACGAATGACGAAACGCAGAACCGGCATTCTACCCGATTGGGGCGTGGAGGTCGAGGACTTGCGAGAGCGGGGCGTCGCCGTGGCTTAGCGCGACAAGGAGTTGGGTGACGGTCATCAGGGCATCGCACAATGGCCGGCCGGCTTCGGCGTGCCAGAATCGACCGCTTGGCCCGCCGCCGAACTTGGCGGCATGAGTCAGCATGGCGGCGGCCATGTCGGCGCGGCGCGGGCTGCTGTGGGCGACGCGAATGCCGAGCGATTCGAGCCGATCGGCCACTGGCGGCGGAGTGTCCGCTTCCAGCACGACCGCCCCCGTTGGCGCGTTCCCCAAGAAATTCCCGCTGGCCGGAAACGCCACCCGATTGCAATCGAGGGGCTTTGGAAAGCCGGCCGTTCGGCGACAGGAGTCGCCTCCTACAATGCGAGCAAGCCCGGCCGTTGCCGCCAGCAGCAGCAAGAGCCGCTCGGGCGGGACTGGGCGGCCTTGCTCGTCGAATATGCGGCAGGCCTCGCCGTCGCCGTCGATGCAGGCGGCGAAGTGGGCGGCATCGGCGAGAATCTGCCGCGGCAGTTCGGCCCGCGTGCTGCGGCTTGGAATGACCTCGCAGGCGACCGTGGCGGCGAGTTTTTGCAGGAAATCGAGGGTAGGCCGCGACGCCGAATTGACGAGTATCCGCAGCGGCCGCAAAGCGTGATAGTATTCCGCAATTTGGGCCAAGTAGGGCCGGTCGGCTTCGTAGTGGCACAGTTGGCCGTGGCGGCGGGCGGGCGGCACGGGGCCGGCTTGATAGCGTTCGATGACGGATTCGAGCGACACTCCTGCGCCCGGTGCGAAGGGGACAGTCCCATTTTCGCTGGCGCGAAAATCGGGACAGTCCCCGGAGAGCGGCCGCGGCCCTGCGTCCCAGAACTTCATGCCTGCCGTGTGCGAATCCTCGCTCGGATTTCCCACCAGAAGGCCGCCGGCGGCTTGCAGATGGCCGACGGCGAAGGCCAGGCAGGGGGCGGTGGAAGGGCCAACGTCGACGACGTTGCAGCCGGTCGCGCGGAGCCCTTCGGCGGTGGCCGCCAGCAGTTCGGCGGTCAGGGGGCGGCCGTCGCCGGCGAGGAGTATGAAGGGGCGTGGGATTTGGGGATTGGGGGATTTCGGGATTTGGAGATTTGGAGATTTGGAGATCTGGAGATGGTCGCCTTCAGAAACCGCTTGCGGTTTCGCATCGAGGACCACCGCGGCGAACGCGGCGGCGATCTGCTTTGCGGCGGCGGGGCTCAGGTCGTTGAGATAAACTCCGCCGGCCCCTTCTTCATGGAAGAGCGATCGCGGCCAGCCGCGGTGGCTGGTTTCGGCCAGTTGGGCGACGCGGCGGGGCGAGAGCGTGCCGGTCTCTTCCCGCCGCGGGCATTGGCGGCAGGCCGGATAGAACGCCGCCAACCGCCCGAGATGCACCGCCGGCGAAATCGGATGCTGCTCGCCGGGGCAACGATACGCTTCGGCCTGCGGTTGGTCGGCATTCACGAGAGGGCACTTTCCGCTTCGTTCCACGCCCGGGCCAGTAGGTCCGCAACCCCCAGTTCGCCGGCCCAGCGATCGAGATACTGCCGGTCGAGCGAAGCGAAGTTCACCTTGATAACCCCGGTCACGTCGCGCCACTGCCGTTCGGACACTTCATCGCCGAGACGAAACCACTCGAGCTTGGCAAGGACCGTATCCTCCGGCGACGCGAGAAGGAAACGCGGTGCGGGCGCCTCGGGGTCGCCTTCCAGCCTGCCGGCGCGCTCAAGGGCCACCCGGTCGTAAGGCCGATTCCTGACAACGAAGACATCCACCTTGAATGAGGTGGGCAGATGAATGAGGTTGAAGCAGGAGCGACGCGCAATGGCGTCGAGGATCATGTTGCGGTCGATATAGTACTCCGTCTTCAGGGTGGCGACCAGCGGCTCAGCGTGCTTCGCGGCCAAGTCGGCGACCATGTCCACGTCAAGCGTCGCGCGGGGAACGCCCTGCATCGAACTGACCACCGAGCCGCCGAGATAATAGGGAACCCCCAGTCGCTCAAACTCGGCCACGATCGGCGCGACCGCCGCGACGATTTCACCCGACAGCATGTTCTTCCTCCGGAATAGTCGGCAGGTAGTTTCGCAGCCGTTCGGCCAACGCTTTACCGTAGTACAACTGCACGCATCGCAGCGACAGCTCGCGCGGGCTCAGGCCAGGATTCTGCGCCGCGATTGTGCGGCGAGAGGAATCGACGAGTGCGGCGGTGAAATTGACGGTCATGCGAAGGCGCTGCGCGGGACTAGTCCGCCGCAGCAGTTCGATTTGCACGCGCTCGGCGTCGGGGTGGGTGTCGGAGAGCATCGTTACGATCCAAAAAGCCGGGTTACAATGCAGCCGTTAGCCGTGCAGGCCGCAGTTGGGGCCGCAGCAGTGGGATGAGCCGCAGACGTCGCGAGCGGGACAGGCCGGCGAACCGCCGCCGGCGACGTGGCCGGCGGAGGCGCTCATGCGGCGTTCGAGCCGCTTTCGGCCGCACGACGGGCAGGCGGGCTTCTCGTCGCCGCGGACCAACTCCTCGAACTCCTTCCCGCAGTCCAAACAGGCATATTCATAAATCGGCATTGCATCGTCCTCAAGGGTGCGCCCTATTATATCCGCTTGCCGCGTTTGCTAGAATAGCGGCAGGTATCCGGCACACGCCGTGTGCCGTGGAGCGGGCACGGAAATAACTACGGCTAGGCGTTCGCAGCCTGGGATGCCAGGGGGACGGAGGAGGTTTTCGCCGGAAGACCCCGCAATGAGGGAAACCGCTCATGCGAAAACCACCTCCGTCCCCTCGCGCCGCGCGAGCGGTTACATCCACGGAAATCCAAACGGCACACGGCGTGTGCCGGATACGCTTCCATGCCATCTGTCGTTTTCACCCGCGAGCAATCGCGGCAGGTCGATCGGATTGCCGTCGAGGAGTTCGGCTTCTCGGGGCTGGTGTTGATGGAGAACGCCGGCCGCGGCGTGGCCGACGTGCTCTGCCGATTGGGCATTGCCGGGCCGGTGGCGATCTGCTGCGGGCGGGGGAACAACGCCGGCGACGGTTTTGTGGTCGCCCGGCATCTTGACCTCCGCGGCCATCGCGTCCGCGTTCTGCTCTGGTGCAAGCCGGAGGAGTTGAGCGGCGACGCCGCCGCAAATTATCGCATTCTCGCCAAGAGCAACGTGCCGATCGAGGTCTTTGGCGACGCGCATGACGCAGCGCGGCTGTCGCGGCTATTGGAAGGAGCGGCGTGGATCGTCGATGGGCTGCTGGGGACGGGGGCGCGGGGCGAGCCGCGTCCGCCGTTGGATGCGGTGATCGACCGGCTCAATGCGACCGCCGCGGCAAGATTGGCGATCGACCTGCCCAGCGGTTTGGACTGCGACACCGGCCGACCGGCGCGGCACACGATCCGTGCCGCCGAGACCTGCACGTTCGTCGCGGCGAAGGTTGGTTTCTCCGCTCCTGAAGCCGCTCCGTACCTCGGCCGGCTGCACGTTCTCGACATCGGCACGCCGCGGAAGATCATCGAACGGGTGGCGGCGTCGGCGACTTGAGCTACCCGCCGCCATCGGCTTTTCGCTCGGCGTTTTCGGCGGTTCTTGCGGCGCCGTTGTCGAACGCGGGGCAACAGCGGCAGATCGACGCGGACCCGGGTTCCCCGGCCCGGGGCGGCATCGATGTCGGCAGTGCCGCCGAGGACTTCGGCCCGCTGGCGGATTCCCTGCAAGCCGTAATGGCCGGAGCCGACCTGGGCGGGATCGAAGCCGATGCCGCAATCGCGGACTTCGACTTGCACGCGGTCGCCGCTGCGTGCCAGTTCGACGCGGATCTTCTCGCTCTGACTGTAGCGGCAGGCATTGGTCAGGCATTCCTGCACAATGCGGAACAGCGCGCTCTCCAGCGGCGGGGCGAGCCGCTCGAACGGGTCGGGATAGACGAACTCGATCTGCGGGCCGCCCCGCTGCCGCTGCTCGGCGATGAGATAGTCGAGGGCATCGACCACGCCCGACTCTTCCAGGACGGGCGGGCGGAGGCCGCTGATCAGGCGGCGGGCTTCGGCCATCGCCTCGCGCAACAGGCGGAGGGCCTCGTCGAACATCTCCGCCGCCGCCTCGGGATCGCGGTCGCGGAGCGGCTCGACCGATTGGAATTTATAGACCGCGCCGACCAATTGTTGGGCCAGGCCGTCGTGGATTTCGTAGGCGACGAGTTTTCGTTCCCGCTCGTGCATGTTGAGCATGGTTTGCAGCAGCCGCCGCTCGGCGTTGAGCGCTTCTTCCGCCTGCTTGTGTTCGGTGACGTCGCGTCCTTCGGGAATCAGGAAGACCACCTTGCCGCTTTCGTCTTTGACCGGCTTGAGCGAGAAATCGATCCAGTGGAGTTCGCCGTTTGCGGCGCGGTGCGTCGTTTCCATGCGGACGAACTCTCCCTGAGCCGCTCGTTTCACGGCTTGCCGCAGCCGTTGCTGCAACGCCGGCGAGTGGGACCACCAGGGCGTCTCCCAAAACGGCATATTGAGCACGGCGGCCGCGGCGACGCCGGCAAACTCCAGGGAGGATTGGTTCGCCTCGACCAGCGTGCCGTCGGGCGTCAATAAGCCGATGAACTGGAAAGACTGATTGAAAATGGCGCTAAGCTTCTGTTCCTCCTCCCGCAACTTCTGCTCGAGCCGCCTGCGCTCGGTGATGTCGCGAGCGACACCGAGCATGACCCGTTGCCCGCCGGACTCCAAAGCAGTCAGCCGGATTTCCACCGGATTGGTGGCGCCATCCTTGCGGCGGTGGACACCCTCGAAGCTCACCGGGTATTCTTCCAGGGGAAGATCCGCGTATCGCGCCAGCTTCTTGGGAATGAAGTCCGGATCAACGTCGGCAATCGTCATCGACAGTAGCTCTTCGCGCGTATAGCCAAGGCTCTCGCAGGCGCGCTGGTTGACGTCCAGAATTCTCGTGTCTGCGCGGGCGTGGAGGATGATCGTATCGCCGGCATTGTCAACCAGCCGCCGAAATCGCTGCTCGCTTTCGCGCAGTTCGCGCGTGCGCTGGGCAACCGTCCTCTCGATGCGAGCCGTGCGTCCGCTCAGCGACCAGAGATACGCGACCAACAGAGCGGTGATCGACAGGCCGCAAAGAAAAATCGCGGCCGGTCCCCAGGTGCGGTATCGCGCCAAGTAACTCTCTATCGGAGTGCAAACAATCTGCCAGCGGCCGTCGGCAACCAAAAGCTCGCTTGGAAATCGGATGTCGGCCGGGGTGCGATCGGCGATCGTCGACCCCGGACGGCTGCGGAGGCGAGCGGGCCGCCGGAAGCTATAGCTATAGCTCTTGCCGCCCCAATTGGATGGAGAGGCGATCGACACGTCGATGCCGATTACCGGCGTCAACTCCAGCGCCGACTCGACGATGGCCCTGATGTCGAACAATCCGAAGACGAAACCCGCGGGGGCGGGCTGGTCGGCTGGGCGTTTGACGTGTTCCGAAGTCTCGTCCTGCGCGGGCATCACTACGTATACCAGCGGATGCCCCGCGCCGTCCGTTTCTATGCGGTCGCACAGGCCGGCAGTCGGGCGACCGGTCGCCGTGGTCCGTTGCAAGGCTTCGCGATACGTCGGATTCGAGCTGATGTCGAAACCGAAGAACCGTCGGTTCTGACTGGCGGGCTCGATGAAGAGGATCGGCCAATACTCGGCCCTGGGCCGAGCGGGGACGAAGCCGCCCTGTTGGTCTCGTTCACTAATCCGGTAATTGGTTATTCCTTCGCTGCGGACGAACTGCTCTTGGGCTTGGCGTTGGCCGGCCAGAATGTGCGGCGCCCAGCCGACGGCCGCGATTCCCGAGTGTTTGTCGAGAAGCTTCGTCGCAAACGTGTGAAACTCGTGGCGCTCAACCAACTCGGAACCGGCGTAGTAGACCGCCAGCATGTTGACATCGTTCAACTGCTCCGTCACCGCCCGCTGGATCAGGTCGACGCGGCGGGCCGCATCGTAGCGGAACTGGGCCTCGGCCAGGCGTTGTTCCTGATTCGCTGAGCAGCCAGGAAAACACGAGAGAAAGAACGACGCCCAGCAGGGCGACGACCAGGCTCAGCAACAGACGACTCCACTCCCATCCAGGCAGGCGATTCTCGCCCCGCAGCCGCGCATCATCGTGGTTCCGCGTCTGCTCCTCCATTCCAGCCTCGCCGAGGTCAAGGGGGGTATCTTATTCTACCCATCTCTACTAGCATGATACCCTTTTCGCGGCGCAAGTCAATTACGCCGGGCAGGGGGCCACGGGGGGGAATTTGCCGCAAGGCGGAATGTGGCGGTCGCGCGGAATCTGCTACCGCCGTATCGCTTCGGAGAAGAGCGGATCGTTGCGGTGCAGGTAGGCTAGGTAATTCACCCGCGCGCGAAGCCGCGTCTCGGCGAACGACCCGTGGTGCTCGATCAACCCCAGATCGTAGGCCAGTTCATCGGACAGTCCCGGCAGCAGCACTCGATAGTCGTAGGGCACCTCGCGGGGCTTGAGATGATTCACGTGATTGCGGATGTTGGTCGTGCAGTTGTTCGTCAACGTGTCGTAGAACTCCGGTGAACCGGCCAATTTGTTGACGCGGCGCATCACGTCGGCGAACAGTTCCCGCGCCTGCTCGGGCGTGGCCGTCGAGCGGTAGAGATAGACGTCCGAGCGGTCGCAGGTGACCCGCTTCTGAATCACGTCGCGCTCGCTGGCCACGACGTAGATCAGTTCGTATTGGCGAAAAAATCCCCCGACGGCGCTGAACTTCTGGCCGCGCTCCTTGCGGATTTCCACCGACACCGCCAGGTGCTCGCCATCCAAGAAGCCGAAACTGAGCATGGTGTGGCCCAGGCTCGGCATGTCATTGAACGGCACGACGATGAAATCCACCGAGGCGAGGTCGGCAAGGTCAAAGGTCCGATCGTAATAGGACAGGCTGAAGTCGCCCTCGCTCCGCCAGCGGCAATCGCGGATATTGCGGACGGTCACTTTGTCGCCATCGAAATCGGCCACGGCCAGTTTCGCTTGTTCCGGGGTCCAGTCGCGGTCGTTCGTAGGAACCAGCGGCCTGAGCAGATCGGGGTTGAGCGTCAGCGTGGGGAACATCGCCTCTTGCGGCGCTGCCCGCTGAGGTGCTGCCGGTGTCGCTGGCGGCGGTTCCGGAATGGCCTGGCAGCCGGAGAGGAGCGCAACTGCCAGAATCGGGCCGCGACAACGGGCGGCTAACCCCAGTCTTCGACGCGGTGATGTAGAAATGCGAGGCGTGGGCATTGTGGGCAGTTTTACCCTCGGCCGGTTGGCCCACCGCGGACGTTCTATGACGAGAATAGACGCTATTAACGCGAAAACTCGTTTTCCGCAAGAGGAACCGCTCTATCCCCACTAGGGAGGTTTGGGTAGAATCGGCAACATGTTGCACTACCATACCGCCGGCGAGTCGCACGGCAAAGCACTGCTGACGCTGGTCAACGGCTTTCCCGCCGGGGTCGAAATCCGCGCCGAGCCAATCGACGCCGAGCTGCGCCGCCGGCAGAAGGGATACGGCCGCGGCGGTCGGCAGCAGCTCGAAGCGGACCATGTCGAAATCCTCAGCGGCCTCTGGCACGGCACGACGATCGGCAGCCCGATCTCCCTGCTGGTCCGCAACAACGACTACAAGATCGAGCGGATGGAGGATCTCGCCTGTCCGCGGCCGGGACACGGCGACCTGAACGGCTCGATCAAGTACCTCGGTTCGATCCGCGGCGTCTTGGAACGGGCCAGCGCCCGCGAGACCACCGCGCGGATCGGGGCCGGCGGCCTGGCCAAGCAGTTGCTCGCCCATTTCGGCATCGAGGTCTTCGCCTATGTGACCGGCATCGGGCCGATCAACGTCGCCGCCAACCCGGGAACGCTCGAACAGCAGCGGTTACTCCGCGATCAGAGCGAACTCTACACCCTCGATCCCAACCAAGACGCCCACATCAAGGCCCTGATCGATCGCACCCGCGAACAAGGCGACACGCTCGGCGGGCTGATCGAATGCCGCGCCGAGGGCGTCCCCTTCGGCCTTGGCTCGCACACGCAATGGGATCGCAAACTCAGCGGCCGACTTGCCCAAGCCGTGATGTCGATTCAGGCAATCAAGGGGGTCGAAATCGGGCTGGGTTTTCAGGCCACCCGCCGCCCGGGCTCTGAAGTCCACGACCCGATCCGCTACGACCCGGCCCTAGTCGATACTACTTCGCTGGGATTCGTCCGTCCGACGAACAATGCCGGCGGACTCGAAGCCGGCATGTCGAACGCCCAGCCGATCGTGCTCCGCGCCGCAATGAAACCGATCAATACGCTCGCCCAGCCGTTGGAGTCGGTGCGGCTGGAAACCAAGCAGCCCGAGTCGGCCTCGTACGAACGCAGCGACGTCTGCGCAGTCCCGGCGGCAAGCTGCGTGGTCGAAAACGTAGTAGCCTTCGAGATTGCGCGGGCGATGGTCGATAAATTCGGCGGCGATAGTTTGGTGGAGATGCAGGGGCGGTGGAAGCTGTTCCATCAGATGGCGAGGGAGCATCTGGCAGGACAGGAGAACCCACCACAGAGACACGGAGGACACCGAGAGAATACAGCGGGGGAAGATGAGCAAACTGAAATATGAAGAACTGACGGAGGCAATTATCGGCGCGGCCATTGACGTGCATAAACAACTGGGCCGGGATTGATGGAGTCGGCCTACGAGGAATGCCTCTGCTATGAGTTGAGTGTTCGTGGAATGGTGTTTCAGAGGCAGGTTTCTTTGCCGGTCCAGTACAAGAAAGTTAAACTCGATTGCGGTTACCAAATGGACGTTGTCGTTGAAGACACGGTAATCCTCGAACTCAAGGCCGTAGAACAGATCCTCCCCCTGCATGAAGCTCAATTGATAACGTACCTGAAGTTGAGTCAGAAGCCCGTTGGCCTTCTCATCAACTTCAATGTGCCTGTATTGAAAGATGGTATCATTCGACGTGTAAACTGATCTGACCCTTTGTCCTCTTATCTGTCCTCTTATCTCCGTGCCCTCCGTGTCTCCGTGGTTCGTTCCTCTTCTTAGTGAACAAGGATGTTCCAACTCCACGACAAAACCCGGCGACGGATCGCCCTGGCGGCCTTTGTGTTGGCCGGACTGCTTCCGCTATTGTTGACGGCCGGCTGGTGCGTCGAGCGGCATCTGCCAGGCTGCGTGCGGGCGGAGGCGGATGCGCTGGGGCGGCAATTGGGACTGGCCGTCAAGCTTGAAGCGGTTCGCCATCTGCGGCCCGGCGTCGTGCTCTATGACGGCATCGAATTGGCCGATCCGGAGACCGGGCAGACGATGCTCCGCAGCCGTTGCTTGGAGGTCGCCTGGCGGCGGCGCGCCGACTCGCAGGGACAGATTCGACCGACGCTTTGCGTGATCGCCTCGCAGCCGGAGGTTGAAATGTCGCAGATCGGCGCGGCATGGCGATGGTTGCAGCGGCTGCTGGAGAATCCGCCCGACCGCTTGCTCGCCAATGCGCAAATCTCGGCCGACGCCGTCACCTTGCAGGCCGAGGGGCGATCGCAGACGATGAGCGATGTGGCCGCTCTGTTGGAGACGCTGCCCGGCCGCAGCAGTGCGCAGATCGACTTCTGCCTGGCCGGCGTCAAGACGCAGGAGCCGGCGTGGATGCGCATGGTCCGCAACCGCGAGGTCTCGCCGCCCGCCAGCCGCTTCGAGCTATCGACCGGCGACGGCGAATTGCCGTGCAGCGTGCTCGCTCTGGTGGTCGATGAACTCAAATCGCTCGGGCCGCATTGCCGCTTTCACGGGCTGGTCTGGGCCAGCGAGACGCCGGACGGTTGGGAAGGGGAGGTCGCCGGGCAGTTGGCCGAATTGGACCTGGGCAGTTTGATTAGCGAGCATTTCCCGCATCGGCTTAGCGGCGTCGGCCGGGCGACGATCGCATCGTCCCGTTTCCACCGCGGCCGGCTGGAGGAGTGCTGCGGAGTGATTGCCGCCGAGGGCGGCAAGATCAGCCGTTCGCTGCTTGTGGCCGCCAACGAGCGATTGGGGCTCGTGCTCGGCCCCGCGCCGATTCCGCCGGGCGACCGCGTGCCGTATGAGGAGTTGGCGATGTCGATCGTGCTGGATGCCAATGGTCTGCGGCTTCGCGGCCTATGCACTACGGCCGAGCCGGGCACGATCCTCAGCGACGGCCGCAACCGGCTCTTGGGCGAGCCGCCGCGGGGTTCGCAGCCTGTGGCGGCGCTGGTGCAGGCGCTCGTGCCCGAGAGCGTCGTGCAGGTGCCGGCCTGCCGCCAGGCCGATTGGCTGCTGCATCACTTGCCGGTCCCCGAGGCGGTACCGCCCGGCGGCGAAGCAGTTCTACCGACCGCCCGCCTGCATCTGCCGGATCAGTTGCAGCGTTAATTACGGTATCGATCGCGACCGCGAAACCGCAAGCGGCTTAGATGCCGTTTCACGACCCGTAGGTTATGCTTCAGCATAACAAGAACCAGGCTGTTATGCTGAAGCATAACCTACGCGTTTGCTGGTTGTGCAACAGTTCGCAGCGACGGAGCGGCGTGCGGTCTGCTGTCTTGGCCTCAGTTATGTTCCGCCCCGCCGCCGTTGCCGTTCTCTTTGTTGAGATACCGCCGCAGATAGCGGGCCCGCTCGATGTTGCGGTCGGTGGTGTCCATCTCGCCGCCGGTGAGCTTTTGCAGGTGGGCCGGCTGCGTGCGGATGAACAGTTCGTTGACGGCCGGGATGTTCAACTCGCGGATCAGCCCGAGGTTCACCCCCATCCGCACGCTTGAAAGCAGGTGCATCGTCTCCTCGGAACTGATTGTCTGCGCCGTCCGCAGAATGCCGTAGGCGCGGCTGACGCGGTCGTGCAGGTTCTCGTGGCTCTCCTTCACCAGAAACTCGCGGGCCTGACGCTCGTAGTCGATAATCACCGGTACGATGTCACTCACCTGTCGGATCAACTCCGACTCGGCGCGGCCCAAGGTAATTTGGTTGCTGATCTGGTAGAAATCGCCCATCGCCTGCGAGCCTTCGCCGTAGAGGCCGCGGACCGCCAGGCTGATCTTCTGCAGGCTGCGAAAGACCTTGTCGATCTGGCGGGTAATCACCAGGGCCGGCAGGTGCAGCATCACGCTCACTCGCATGCCGGTGCCGACGTTGGTGGGGCAGGCGGTCAGGTAGCCCAGTTTCTCGTGGAAGGCGTAGGCCACCTTCTCCTCGATCAGGTCGTCGATGCGGTTGACCTGCTCCCAGACGCTGTTGAGATCCAGCCCGCTCTGCATCACCTGGATCCGCAGGTGGTCCTCTTCGTTGACCATCAGGCTGAACTTCTCGCGGCAGTCGATGGCCACGGCGCGGGCGGTCTGCCCCTCGGCGTGCTCGCGGCTGATCAGGTGCCGCTCGACGAGGAACTGGCGATCGACTTTTTCCAATTTCGACAGATCGACATAGAGCAATTCGTTCTCCGCCGCCACCCGCTCGACCCGCTCGTGCAGGATCTTCTCGATGCGGGCGAGGTCCTGCGCGGTGGCGCGATTGATGAAGGGGAAATCGGCCAGGTTCCGCGCCAGCCGCACGCGGCTGCTGATAACGATGTCGGACTCGGGGCCTTCGCCTCGCAGCCACTCGCCGCTACGGTTGGTCAGGTCGTCCAGTTGCACGGCGTCAACTCCCCTCGCTCTCGATGCGTTGGATTTCGTCCCGCAATTCGCTGGCCCGTTCGTAGTGCTCCTCGTCGATCGCCTCTTTCATCTCGCGGCGGAGGCGGATCAACTGCGTGCGGCCTTCGCTGCCGCCGTTGTGCCGCGGCCGCTTGCCGACGTGCTCCAACTCGCCGTGAATGTTGATGATCAGCGGCTGCAACTGTCGCTCGAAGCAGACGTAATCGTGGGGGCAGCCCAGCCGGCCCTGGCTGCGGAACTCGTAGAAGGTGATGCCGCAGACCGGGCAGGCCTGCTGATCCAAGTTGGCCAACTCCTCGGCCGTCTGCCCGATCGCCATCTGCTGCGCCAACGCCGCCGCCATCGTGGCCACCGGCGTCGGCTCGTTCGACGAGGCCGTAAGATACTGCCGGGCATGGTCTTCGCAGAGGTGCAATTCCTGCGGTTTGCCCCCGGTCAGTTCCGTGATGTGGAACGTCGCCTGCTTGTCGCACTGCTGGCACTTCATCGTTGCGTCGCCTCTCCCCTCTTCCTTAACGATTCTATCAGCCACCCCCCTCATGTCAAGGATAACCCATCTTGACAGGCGGTGGCAAGCGCATTGCGTCGCCAGTAGCCGTTTGTCCGCGCCCCGCCCACGTTGGGCCGCGTCCTGTTGGGGTGGCAGTACAACTGCCACCCCATGTGTCGTTTAGCCGCGCCCCGCAGGGAAACAGGCGTGACAACCGCCGCCCATGTTTAGCCGCGCCCCGCAGGGAAGCGATCGAATCGCCGGAAACCTCCCGCCCGCCGCTAATTGTCGCCATCCGATTAGCACGCTAAGCTAGTAGTATCGCTCCCTCACGTCAATGACAACCAACGCCGCCCACTCGCCCGATTTCGAATCCTTCCAGCGCCTCGCCGCCGGCGCCGGGCTGGTGCCGGTCTATCGCCGGCTGGTCGGCGATTCGCTCACCCCGGTTTCGGCTTTCCACAAGATCGACGCCGGCCGCTGCGCCTGCCTCTTCGAGAGCGTCGTCGGCGGCGAAAAGGTCGGCCGCTACAGTTTCCTGGCCGTCGATCCGTTTTTCGAGATCGAGGCCTACGGCCGTCGCGTGGCGACCAACGCCTACAGCGGCGTCTCGGCCGGCGGAACGCCGACGCTGGTCACCCGACAGTTCGAGTGCGAAAACCCCTTGGAAGAACTCCGCCGCCGGGTCGAGGCGGTCCGCGCGGTGCATCTTGCCGAGTTGCCGCCGTTTTGCAGCGGCGCGGTCGGATACGCCGGCTACGACACCGTCCGCTACAACGAACGTCTGCCGAACGCCCCGCCCGACGATCGGCAGGTGCCCGACCTGGCCTTCGCCTTCTACGACCAGATGGTCGTTTTTGACAATGTTACCAAGGCGATCGTGGTCGTGGCGATGGCCCGGCTCGACAGGGACTGTCCCAGTTTTCTCGCCAGAGAAAATGGGACTGTCCCTCTTGTGGCCCAAGCCTACCAATCCGCCTGCCGCCGCGTCGATCGGCTGGTCGAAAAACTCTCGACGCAGGACAATCTCCAGCCGTTCGACATCCGCACCAGCGGCAACGTCTCGCTGCCCTACGAATCGAACTTTGCCAAGGCCGACTTCGAGGCGGCGGTCCGCAAGTGCGTCGAATATATCCGCGCCGGCGACATTTTTCAGGTCGTGCTGAGCCAGCGGCTGAAAATGCCGCTCCGCACGCATCCCTTCGAGATTTACCGCACGCTGCGGGTGGTGAACCCCAGCCCGTTCATGTTCTACGTCCGCACGCCGAGCGTCACGCTGGTCGGCAGTTCGCCGGAGGTGATGGTCCGCGTGGTCGATGGCCGCGTGACCGTTCGCCCCTTGGCCGGCACCCGCCCCCGCGGCAAGACCGAGGAGGAGGACCGCCGGCTGGCCGAGGAGTTGCTGGCCGATCCGAAGGAGCGGGCGGAGCACGTGATGCTGGTCGATCTGGGCCGCAACGACGTCGGCCGCGTCGCCGATTTCCGCTCGGTCGAAGTGAGCGACGTGATGACGATCGAGCGTTACAGCCACGTGATGCACATCACCTCGAACGTCAGCGGCCGCTTGGCCCCCGGCCGCAGCGCCTTCGACGCCCTGCAAGTCTGTCTGCCCGCCGGCACGGTCTCCGGCGCGCCGAAGGTTCGGGCGATGGAGATCATCGACGAGTTGGAGCCCTGTCGTCGCGGCCCCTACGGCGGTGCCGTCGGCTACGTCGATTTCGCCGGCAACATGGACACCTGCATCGCCCTGCGCACCATCGTCATCCACGACGACACCATCTACGTCCAAGCCGGTGCCGGACTCGTCGCCGACAGCGTGCCGCAGAATGAATGGAACGAGACGCTGAATAAGGCGCGGGGGTTGTTGAAGGCGATCGAGTTGGCGGAAGGGCGGGGGGATTAGTTAAGTGAAGACATACGGGGTGTACTCGGAGACAGACTACTGCGTGTTGGAGGAATTCAGAATGTGGTGGAGCCTTCTCGGTGTGGTTTTCGGTGGGTTGATAACGGTCGGTACGGCCATCCTTATCGAGAACATGCGTCGACCAAGAATCACGCTGAAGCTCTCCGTGCCGGTTGACGCCGACTATGCCGGTCGAGCAGCGCCGGCTCGCAGGGCGAGGTTCGTCAACTTGGAACTCCACAACGCACCACCTCCCTGGATTGCCAGATGGATGTCGAGAAACGCCGCCATCCAATGCCATGGCATTATTACCTTTCACCATCTCGATGGCCAAAATACTTTTGGAAGGTCGATGAACATCCGATGGCAGGGAACGCCAGAACCCGTGCCAGCCATGATTCGAAATCGGCAATCAAACCGGCACGATTGACTACCCAGTGGCCTGCAACATGCAGAGCGTGGACGTCCATTCCGGGGAAAGTCGGGTGCTGAACGTCGCTGCTCGATTTGACGACGAGAACGAGTGCTACGGGTGGTCGAACGCCAACTACTTCTCCGACCCCGTTTGGCGGAACCCGCAATGGCGAATGCCGAAAGGGAGATATCTTGTCAAGGTTGCGGTCACATCAGCCGGCGAGACGTGTGTTGGTGTCTTTCGATTGGTTAACGATTTACTCGCGGGTGATTTTCGGCTTGCCGAAGCGTGTGCCTCCGACGCGCCAATGGACTGAGAAAGGCCAGGAAACGGCTGGGAACAAAAAGGGGACATTCTACTTTTCCGACCCGTCCCCTCCTAGCCGAGCGATGAGGCGATCATCCAATGAAGGTCGAATAAGGGGTCAGAATGATTTTTCAACTCCAAACGACCGCTGAAAACACCTGGCAATCGTTCGCACATATGCGAACATACCCCGGAGGGATGGATGCCGCAAATCCGCGTCGTGTCGTACCGGGATGAAAACGGCAGCGTTCCTCTTTTGAAATGGCTCGGTCGGCTGCACGATAGGGGGAGAACAAGAATCTTGCTGCGGATCGAGGGGCCGGAGGCCCCGCCGCTCGCCCAGCCCGGGGCAACGCCCTGGGGAACGGTGGCGTGGCGAGTGAGGCTGGCGGCCCGACGGGCCAACGGTTCGCCGAATCGTCGGCCCGTTGGGCCGACACGCGACTGTCGTGCTCTCGGTTCCCAGGGCGTTGCCCTGGGCTGGGCGAATTGCGCTCCTTCGGAGCGGTCACGAGAAATCGAATTGGCCATTCATCGAAAGGCTCGATTCGAGGCCGATCCCGAGACTCACACGTACGGCGAGGTCTGAAGAACAAAAGGGGACATTCTACTTTTCCGGCCCTTCCCCCTCCTAGGCGAGCAATGGGCGGGGCGGACAAAGGGGTCAGAACTATTTTCGGATCGGAGCAACCCGAATCGGACTCGACAATCGTTCGCAAATATGCGAACATATCCTGGGCGGACAAAGGGGTCAGAACTATTTTCGGATCGGAGCAATCCGAATCGGACTCGACAATCGTTCGCAAATATGCGAACATATCCTGGGAGGGATGGATGCCGCAGACACGAGTTGTGCTGTATCAGGATGAGGACGGCAGCGTTACGGTTTTTGAAATGGCTCGGTCGGCTGCACGATAGGGCGAGAGCAAGAATCTTGCTGCGGATCGAGGGGCCGGAGGTCCCGCCGCTCGCCCAGCCCGGGGCAACGCCCTGGGGAACGGTGGCGTGGCGAGTGAGGCTGGCGGCCCAACGGGCCAACGGTTCGCCGAATCGTTGGCCCGTTGGGCCGACACGCGACTGTCGTGCTCTCGGTTCCCAGGGCGTTGCCCTGGGCTGGGCGAATTGCGTCCTTCGGAGCGGTCACGAGAAATCGAATTGGCCATTCGTCGAAAGGCTCGATTCGAGGCCGATCCCGAGACTCACACGTACGGCGAGGTCTGAAATGTCGAAAAAGAAGCGTCTGTAGCACCATTACCGGGTTCTGGTTCCCACGCTCCGCGTGGGAACCGCTGTCTTTCCGACGCTCTCCGCCGGGACGGGCGACGCAGAGCGTCGGGACCAGTGCGTTCCCACGCGGAGCGTGGGAACGAGGGCTTTTTCTTGTTGTCGAGCCCGGTAATGATGCTACAGACTCAAAAAGAACGGCAAAACTGAAAAACGAACGACCGATGCGGCGAGTGTCCTTCACCGGCGGCATTTTGCGGGCAAGGCCGACAAGTTGGCTATTCTCGAAGAGGAGCGAGCCAACGCGGCGATTGGCCGGCAGATATTCGATCTTCGCGAGAAGGCTGGTCTGTCGCAGCGGGAGTTGCCTCGATTGGTTGGCACCACGGCGTCGGTGATTTGCCGGCTGGAAGACGCCGACTACGAAGGGCATTCGCTGGCCATGCTCCGCCGCATCGCCGCAGCGCTCCACAAGCGAGTGGGGATCCGCTTCGTCTCGTCACGGCACGGCCTTCGATCAGCCTGAGAAGCACGGGGCAGGGGCTCGCAGGGCTTGTGCAAGATAGCCGAAGGTCGCCGCGGGAGTGGCTCCCTTGGGCTCGAGGATTTGTCGCCTTTCGCTCCGCGAAAGTGGCGTGAACTGACCGCTGCTTTCGCGGAGCGAAAGGCGACAAGAGACAGGCAGACGACAAAGGGGTCAGAACTGAATGGCACTGTCGCTGAGTGTAACGCATTGACCGGCAAGGAGAAAGAGCGGGTGGCGAAGTCGCCAGGGCTGGGCATCAGGCAACGGTGCCAGGGCGGACGCGGTGCGAAGGCCGATAACCGGGAGCGGCTGGCACACATGGTTTACCGCCCGCCAACCGGCGCACAGCGGCAGCGCACCGCCTGCGGATGGCAACGAATCGCCAGGCGGACGACCGGACCCGCGGAGTGATTTCTGCCGACCGCACCTCCTTTCCGCTAGCGCTGCCCATCGGTCAACGTGGTCACGACCACAAGTTCCTTGACGCGAAAGCCCCGAACCTCCACCCGCACGTACACCTCCCGTACACGTGGCGTCTGCGGGATGCTGGCAGGCTACCCGCGCGGCATCAGCGCGGTGCCGAACGAGGTGTTCGCCACGGCTTTCTTCGCCCATTCGACGGAAATCGTGGCGAAAATGGCGGTCGTGCTCGGGCGAAGCGACGATGCCGACAACTACGCCAAGTTGTTCGACGGCATCAAGGCGGCCTTTTGCCGGACGTATGTCGATGGCGACGGCCGCATCAAGGGGAATACCCAGGCCGGCTACGCCCTGGCCCTGCACTTCAACCTGCTCGACGATTCGACGCGCCGGAAGGCGACGGAGCACCTGGTGGAGGCGATCAAGCGCTACAAGAACCACCCATCCACCGGCATTCAGACGACGCACCGCATGATGCTCGAACTGACGCGCAACGGCCGGCACGACGAGGCATGGCGGATACTGAATCTGTGGACGGCGCCTTCGTGGGGTCACATGGTCGAGATGGGCGCCACGACGATCTGGGAGCGATGGGACGGCTATGTCAAAGGCCGCGGCTTTCAAGACGCGGGCATGAACTCGTTCAACCACGGGGCGTTCGGCGCGGTGGGCGAATGGGTGTGGCGCGAATTGGCCGGCCTCAATCCCGACGATGCCCCGCCCGGCTGGAAGCACTTCATCATCCGCCCGCGCCCCTGCGACGGGCTCACCTGGGTCAAGGCCCGCTACGATTCGATCCGGGGTCCGATCGTAAGCGAGTGGAAGACGGCCGACGGGCGATTCGAGTTGCAGGTCGAGATTCCGCCGAACACGATGGCCGAGGTGTTCCTGCCGACCAGAGACGCGGCAGCCGTCACCGAGAACAGCAAGCCCGCCGGCCAATCCGCCGGCGTGAAGCTCTTGCGGGCGGAACCGGGCACAGCAGTGTTCGCCGTCGAGTCTGGCCACTACCGCTTCGAATCGCCGTGACTAGGGGAGTTTCGGCTTCGCCTGGCCCATCGTGTCGCCGCGGGTGAAGTTGGCCATGTCGTCGAGATTGGCGTCGTCGTAATCGCTGCCGCCGGGATAATGGAAACCGCGACCGTACGTGCCGTCGTTGCCGGGACTGAGAATCTGATAGGTCTTCGGGTTGATCCACTCGCCGTCCTTCGAGCTTCGATACGGATGGGCGGCGCCCCAGCCGGGATGGCCGTCGTAGCCCTTCGACCCCGGACGGAAATAGACGTAAGGCGAACCGTCGATGCCGCGGGGCGGAAAGTATTGCATCACCGCGTCCACGCGCTTCAACTGTTCCGGTCTGAACCTGTAGAACGGGCCGATTCGCGTCTTGCCCTTGCCGAACGGATCGGCGGGATTGGTGCTATATCCTTGCCCATCGGGCCCCGCCAGCCAGAAGTACAACGCCGAGGCCGGGCCCTGGTTGCACATGTCCGGGTATTTCGTGGGCGAACATCGGGGGAATCGCGCCTTGAGGAACTTCCAGGTTAGCACCGGATCGTGGAAGTCGGGTGGGTAGTCGCCGAAGGCCACGGCAAAATCGGTCAGCGCCTGGTCGAGTGTGCCGAGCTCCGCCATGACGCGGGAATTCGTGCAATTGTTGATGATTCCCGTCGCCCCTTTCCAGGCCAGGCCCGAGATGATCATCATAGCCGCCAGCGCCAACAACAATTCGACAAGTGTGATCCCTCGCAGACGGTGAAGGTGTTTGGCAACGATCCGCATGATTCTCCTCACAGATTCCCAGGAATCGCTACCGCCGCAAACGGCCGCATGTTCCCCTCGAAATAGCGTAGGTTGCCGCTTCGAGTTGTCAAGCGACTCCGACGGGGACGCAGTAAGGCATTTTGGCAGTTTCCCGGGGGTTGTTTAGCCGGCGAGATTGCTCGCCGCGGCCGCCCAGCGATCCCAGAAACGATGGGGTGGCAGCTGCACAGCCGCCCCAACGGCTGCACGGCGACCGAGCTCGCCGGCTAAACCGGTTGCTATTCGAGCGTGAAGGTGTTTGCCCCTTTCTCCACCTCAAAGAGCGCACCTCGATCGCCGCGTGTTACGATCAGATCGAACGGGCCGTCCGATTCGGCGGTGATCCGCCAGATTGGCGAAGGGCCGGCCGACGGCGCGGCCTTCAGCGTCACCGTGTGGCCGGCAAAGCGGAAGCGCTCGCAGCCGCAGGGCTTGGCCGATGTCAGATTCCAGGTGAGGCGATTGGCAGGTGCATCGGGTTTCAGGCCGATGCCGAACTCGAGCAGATAGAGGATCGGGCCGATGCCGCTCCAGCCCACGAAATCGCGGGCCGCCGGTTGGCCCGGCTCGATCTTGTCCGGGGCGTAGTTCTCCCAGACCGTGCCGGTGCGCTCGAACACTTTGCCGATGTTCGCCAGGTGGTTTAGCGCGACGGCGCGGGCCAGATCGTGATAGCCGTAGCGCTCCAGGCCGCGAATCACCATCGTATCGGTCGGCGCCCAGACCGAGCCGCGCCAGTAGTTTCCATTGGGGCTGAAACCGGGCTCGTCGGCGGCGACGGTCGGCACGCGGTGCAGCCGGGCGAAGGTCTTCGCGTTTTGCAGTTGGGCAACGAGGTATTTGGCCTGTTGGTCGCTGGGCACGCCGGCCAAGAGCGGCCAGAAGCCGGCGACCGTCTTGACCGGCGCCCGTCGGCCTTCCAGGGTGAGATCGAAATAGAACTTCCGCTCTGGGTCCCACATCAGCTTGTTGATGAGCGCGGCAGTTGCCTCGGCAGCCTTGCGGAACGCCCGCGACTCGTCGGTCTTGCCGAGCATCTCGGCCATCGCGGCCAGATCGCGGTCGAACATCACCATTTCGCTGGAAATATCGATGCCGCAGCCGCCGCGGGCGAGATACGGATTGCGCTGCGAATTGTCCATGCTGGCCCAATCGGTGATGTAGAGGCCATTGCCCTGGCGGATGTAGGTGTCGAGCGCGTCGCGGTAGCGTTTCAGCGGCTCGTAGACCAGCGCGATCCGTGCCCGGTCGCCGGTGACGCGGCAGTGTTCCATCTCGGCCCAGGAGAAGATCGGATGGTCGAGCGCGTCGAGCGTGACGTGCGGGGGCGTTTTGGGCGGGTTACGGTGGCGATAGACCACGGCCGCGCCCCTGCCCCATTCCCCGCCCCAGCCGCCCACGCTGAAGAGCGATCTCTTCTGCGGATTCAGCCACGCCACGAAGCAGACGCCGGTGGTGCGGTCGATCTCCCGCGGGATTTCGCCGTCTGCGTACTGCTTGCAGTAGAAATTGTCGAGCGAGCCGATTCCGGGGACCAGCGGGTAGGCGTAATTGCAGAACATCGTCATAAAGCAGGTGTCCCACTGGAAGATATTCTGGTTGAACGCGGCGTCGATGAATTGCGAGACGTAGCCCGAGCCGGCGGCCGGCTCGTGGAAGTTGCGGAAGGCCAACTCCCACGACTTCCAGTACATCTTCAGCCAGAGCGGGTTCTCGTCGAAAATCGGCGCCGGCAGTTTGTTTTTGACGGCGCCGAATTTCGGCAGCGACGCGGGCTGGTACGCCTTCTTGGCAAAGTACATACCTTGCGGTTCCGCCTGGGCGATCGCGGTGGACGCGATAAGCGCGAACAAGCAGGCTGTGGCAGGAATTCTCACGGCGTGGTCCTCCGGTTCGGTTCTGGGGGTCGGCGCTCGCTAAGCCGCAAAGTGACGATCTTCCACGGCTCCAGGTGGAAGCGGACCTCATGGCCGACGACCTGCGGCCGCTTGGCGTCGGCAATCGGCTCGCCGAGGAGATTTGTCTCGACCGCCGAAGCCGCCGGGCGATAGAGCCGGACGACGACGTCGGCCGCCTTTCCCGCCGATTCGTAGAGACGCAATTCCAGCGGCGGCGCGTCGCCCGGTTTGGCGGGCTGCGCCAGCCGCATCGCCGAGAGCACGACATTGGCGGGCGACACCTCGACCAGCGACTCGGCGGCGTGTGGGCGAAGGCCCTCGGGCAGCGGAGCATCCGGGCCGGGGCGATCGGGCCGATCGATCTCTGGCAGCGATGAGGCGCCGCCGCGGCCAAGTCCGCGCCCGGGCGACCATGCCACCAGCGGCACGTGCTCTTCCAACGCGTGGCGGTAGGATTTGGCGTCGGCCCACGTTCCCGCGTGCGGCAGCAGGGCGCACCACCACTGATGTCGCCCGCGGCCATCGATCGACGCCGCCGCCCGGCCGAAGGCGTCCTTCGGCATCGGCATGAAGCGATCGAGAATGAACTCGATCGTCCGATCGCCGCGTTTGAAGGCATAGCCGCTGTGCATGCCGGGCGGACAGATGAAGGTGTAGCCGAAGTCGGCCGACGAGACGTCGGTCCAGCGGGTGGCGTCGTAGCCTTCGGGAAAGCCGGTGCAAAAACTCTCGCCGCGGAACGGCTCCCGCGCGAGATGATCGCGCGACTCGACCCCGAAGGGGATTCCCGCCGCCACGTTGCCCGAGATACCGATGGGGAAGCGGATGCAGAAGATGCCGTTGTCCGGCTGGGTCGTGTTCAGGCCGATGCCGAATTCGATTCGCCGGCTGCCATGCCACAGGCGGACCTCGCGAGTGACGGCGTGGCCGCCGATCGTTCCGGGAACCGAGAGCGTCGCGAGGACGGGGCCCTGCGCCGTTCGGCAGCGATCGATCGCCGGCCGCCAATCGCGGCGTTTGCCGGGCGGGCCGACGTGCAGCCAGGTGTCGCCCGAGGAGGGCATGTCGTAAACGGCCAGGTCGCCAAAGCCGCCGGTCTGCGGGGCGCCGAGCACCGCGCCGCGGCCCTTGTCGAACGTTTCCAGCCGTCCGTCGGAACGCAGGCTGACCCGGTAGAATTCGTTTTCGATGGCCGGGGCCTCGCCGCTGCTTTGCGGTGCGGGGTTTCCGGCCATGTCCCATTGCAGGCCGCCGTTTTTCTCGCGGCGGAGGTAAAACGTCTTGAATCCGCACGCCGGCACGTCCGCGGCAATGAAAGCCGCGCGGAAACCGCCCTCGGAGTCTTCCGCCATAAGTTGGAGCGGGACGTCATGGCCGTTGCTGTCGCTCAGGGTCAGCCCTTCGAGGCCGTCATCGAGCGCGAATTCGACCGGCCCGCTTGTGGGCCACGCGTGGAAGTTGAACACCAGCAGCGGCGACCCGCGCTGGGAAGACAGCGGAATGCCGCTGGCGATTGCCGCCAGTGCCTCCTCGAGGAAGCGGCGGGCCCTTTCCCGCGTGTGCCGGCCCTTGGCCATGCGTTCGGCGTAGTCCTCCTTCCAGCACCACTCGATCGCATGGCCGCTCGACGAGAGGGCGTCTTGCCACAACTCGTCGACGGGCTCACAGAGGAACGAACGGCCGAGCATGGCCGCCATCGCTTGGGCCTTCTCCAGCGACAGCAGCAGGTCCTCGTTCTGGTTGTGCTGGGTGTGGATGTTGGTGCTGCCGTGCAGACCGGCGGCGGTGTAGTAATTGCAGCTATCCAACGGGCCGGAAAGCTCGCTGATCCGATCGGAGTACTTCTCGCACTCCTGGAAGAAGCGGAGCATGCCGGCCAGCACGCGCTTCTGCGGGTCGCCCGCGGTCGCCTCGGCGAGGGTCGCCGGCGTGGGCAGCATGTCGTCGCAACCGATGGCGTAACGCCACACGGGCAGGGCGTTGATGCCGGGGAAGGCCGCGCCCGGCTTCCCCTGAAGCTCGGGATAGCCGTAGACGTCCTTGCAGCAGAGAATCCGCGTGCCGTCGAGCCCTCGCCGCCAGAAGACCGCCTGCTGGCCGACCGGACGGGTGAACATGAAGTAGCGGTAGTCGGCCAACTTGAGGATTTGCGGCACCTGGGAAGTGCCGCACATCAGGTCGGGCACTTCCAGGACCGGCTGGCGGATCGTGGGGACACCGCGGCGGAAATACTCCTTGCCCAAGACCAGGTTGCGGACGAAAAGCTCGGGATAGATTTCGCTCAGCCGCGGATTGCTGTAGCCGCAGACAACTTCGATTCGCCCTTCCCGCACCCGCTGCCAGAACTCGTCGATCAGCCCCGGCCATTGCCGCGCGGCCTTGGCGAGAAACGGCTGAAGTTGCTCGTTGACGGTCTCCAACTGCCAAACGAACTTCGGGTTCGCCCGCATCAGCAGCAGATACTCGTGGATCATGTCGGCGTAGCGATTCTCGTGCCAGGCGCGGGTGTGGACCCAGGACCAATCGCAATGCGAGCCGACATTGACGATGGTCAACTTGGTCTCCAGCGGCCCGGCCGCGGCAAGAGTCGCGGCAATCGTCGCCAGACCGCCGACGAACATCAGTAACGCCACGGTAGAGAGTTTTGGTTTGAATCGCGACACGTTGCTGCCTCCAGAGTGAGGGTTGGAATGCAGGCCGGGCAAGACGGCGGCATCAGCCATTCTCCAACAATGGCGGGCTGCTGGCAACAGCGGCGGCGAGGGACACCGTAGAGGTGGTCGCTTCCGAACCGTTTAGCCGCCGCGTCCACGCGGCGCAGATTGCCTGCAATTGCAGCGCCGCGTGGACGCGACGGCTAAACGGTATCGCCGTGCTGACCGCACGCAATTCCTTCGCCCTGCCAGCGGGACCGCCCAATTTCCGCGGGAAACTGGTGTTCCGGTGTGCCCGCTGTTGCGTGTATGCTGTTCGCCTGAGCGATAAGACCGACTTCCCCAACAGTAGGGAGAGCGTTATGGGTTTGTTGCTGAAACTGGCAGTAGTGCTTGTGATCTGTCTGGTGATAATCGGCTTCTGGCAAGGATGGTTCACGATTTCGCGGAACCCCGCCCCCGACGCCGACGGCAAGACCAACATCAGCGTGTCGGTGGACAGGAACAAGATGAAGACCGACCTCAAGAAGGCGAAAGAGGAGGTCAAGGAAGAAATCGGCAAGCTGAAAGGCAAGGCGAAGGCGGACGAGGCGAAGTGAAATCTCGCGCTCCCGCTTCACACGTACCGGGCCATCAGCCCATCGACCAGCCGCGGCGAGAGGCGGTTGAGCCAACAGAGCACGCGGCCCCAACGGTACGGGATGATCTCGTGTCGCCCCCGGCGAATGGCGACGACGATCTGCCGGGCGACCTCCGCCGCGCTGACCGGCTTGTGCTCCGGCCATTTCGGCTCTGCGGTGCTGTCGATCACCCGCTCAAAGAACTCCGTCTCGGTCGTGCCGGGGCTCACCACTAAGACGTCGATTCCCAGTTTGGTGAACTCGGCGCGGATCGACTCGCTGAAGCCCTGCACGGCGAACTTGCTGGCGCTGTATTCGCTGCTGTAGGGCACGCCGCGATGGCCGAGGATCGAACTGACGTTCACCACGATCGGGCGAACACCCTGCCTGAGTGCCGGCAAGGCGAGCCGGGTCATCTCGACCAACGAGAAGAAGTTGGTCTCCATCACCCTTCGTGCCCGTTGGGCAGCGGCATCGACGAAGAGTCCCATCGCGCCGACGCCGGCGTTGTTCACCAGGATGTCGAGCCCGCCGAGTTTCGCCTGTGCCGCGTCGAGCGCCCGCTGCCGCGTGGCCGGATCGGTGATGTCGCCCGCCACGATCTCGACAACCGCTTGCGGTTTCGCAGCGGTGATTTCCGTGACCAACTGCCGCAAGCGCTCTTCCCGCCGGGCGGTGATCACAAGACCCACGCCCTGCCGCGCCAGTTCCCCCGCCAGCGCCCGGCCGATGCCGCTCGACGCCCCGGTGACGATCGCCCGGCGGTCGCGAAGATCGCGTTTCATGGTGTACTGGTCTCCTGCGAAGCCGCCAGTGGCTGATGGGCGTGCGGACGGACGGCGATCAGGTCATGGTGGATGCGGTCGAGGTGCTCCTTGGGCATGCGGCAGTGGACCGTCACGCTGCTGTCGTGGAACTGCTTCGAGAGGACCTCGCCGTGGGCGGCCAGGTAGGCCATCGCCCGCCCGTTCTCGACGCCCAACTCAACGTCAACGTCGAGGAAGTGGCGGCTCAGCGCGTCGCTCACCGCCGCCGCGAGATTCACCAGCCCAAAGCCCGTCTGCGCGCTGATCGGCACGGCATTGGGATAGCGGCCCAGCAGCCCTTCGAGGCGGATGCGGTCGGGCAGGGCGTCCACCTTGTTGACCACCAGCAGCGTATCCTTCTCCTCGATGCCGATCTCTTCCAGCACGTTGTAGGCCGCGGCAATCTGGTCGTAGACCGCCGGATTGGCGGCGTCGGCCACGTGCAGCAGCAGGTCGGCCTGCCGCGCCTCCTCCAGCGTCGCCTTGAAACTCTCGATCAGATGGTGCGGCAAGTCGCGGATGAATCCGACGGTGTCGCTCAGCAGCACCGGCCCCCAGCCCGGCAACTGCCAGCGGCGGGTGCGGGTGTCCAACGTGGCGAACAGCGCGTCTTGCACGAAGACGTCCGCCCCGGTGAGCACGTTCAGCAGCGTGCTCTTGCCGGCGTTGGTGTAGCCGACCAGCGAGACGGTCATCAGCTCGCGCCGCGCGGCCACTTCGCGCTGCTTGCGCCGCTCGATGGCCTGCAACTGCCGCCGCAAGTCCTTGATCTTGTTCTCGACCAACCGGCGGTCCTCTTCCAATTGCGTTTCGCCCGGCCCGCGCAGTCCGACGCCCTTCTTCTGCCGTGACAGGTGCGTCCACATCCGTTTCAGCCGCGGCATCGAGTATTCCAACTGCGCCAATTCGACGGCCAATCGCGCTTGGGCGGTCTGCGCCCGGCTGGCGAAGATGTCGAGAATCAGCTCGGTGCGATCGAGCACCTTTAGGCCGACCGCGTTTTCCAGGTTGCGGGTTTGTCCGGGACTAAGGTCGTTGTCGAAGACGACCAGATCGGCGTCTTTGGCGGCGGCCAACGACTTCAGCTCGTCCACCTTGCCCTTCCCCAGATACGTCGTAGTATCGGGGGCCTCGCGCCGCTGCGTAAGCCGGCCGACCACGCGCACGCCCGCCGTCTCGGCCAGCCCCTCCAACTCCTCCAGCGGCGCCCCCGGCACTTCCCGATTCGGCAGAAACACCCCGACCAGGACGGCGGATTCGCTGACAACACTGTCAGTGCGGCTCAGTTCGTACACGGCGAGGATGTTTCTCCGGGATTCGGTATCGATGGCGCAGTGGGGCTACCGCTCTTGCGAAGTCCGTTGTGGCATTCATACCATATTATCTCCTCCTTGAGTTGCTTGATAAGGCGACCGAGCGACCGCAGGGTCAGTTCCTTCACGTAAGAATTCTCCGATTGTCGTTCCTGCGCTTCCGCATACCAACGTTGAAGATCAGCCAGTTTTTCCTGCGTCACCTCGTACTCGCGTTGCGTTAACATTCTCATAACAGCACCTCAACCATCCCTTTCGCCGAGAGGTTGCGATCGGTGGCGAAGAATATCTCCGTTAACCGATCAAAATCAACCTGATCGACCACTTGGATTTCCAGGAACGGCAATCCGACCCTCAACTCCAACCGGGCCACCGCGTCCTTAGGGAAGTCAAGACCGATCAGCAACACGCAGTCAACGTCGTTCGGTTCAGGAACCGCTGTAACGAAGCTCCCGTTGAGAACCAACCGTTTGACTCCAGCGCGTTGCGCCAAATCAAGAAGCCACCGCACGGAGTCCATTTGGGCAACGCGCGACTCCGATTGCCAACCGAATCGCTCGGCAATCTCCTCCAAGGAAGCCTTGTGGATTCCCGGCGGCAAACATCCATTCTCGTTGAACGGAGGAATCATGGCGACCCAATGGGCTTTGCCATCCCGCCAAAAGGACTTGTCTTCAAATCACACCATAGCTCAAACCATGTCTCCCGCGAACAAATGACAGTAGCTCTCGTAGCGGCGTTCGTCCAGGCGGCCGTCGGCCACGGCGTTCTTTACCGCGCAGCCGTCTTCGTGGGTGTGGGTGCAGTCGGGGAAGGAGCATAGGCTCACGTAAGGGCGGACGTCGCGAAAGAATCCGCCCACCTCCTCGGCGGTCACGTCCCAGAGCTGGAACTGCCGCACGCCGGGCGTATCAACGACGTAGCCGCCGCCGGCCAGCGGCAACAGCCGGGCCGTGGAGGTCGTGTGCTTTCCCTTCTCGTTTTCCTCGCTCACCGGCCCCACGTCGAGCTGGAGCGAGGGATCGATGCGGTTTAGCAGCGAGGACTTTCCCACGCCGCTTTGGCCGACGATGACGTTCGCCCGGCCAGCCAATGCGCGATGCAGCCGCTCGACTCCGAAACCGCTTACGGCGCTTAGCAGAAGCACATCGTAGCCCATCTGGGCGTAGACGCCCACCAGCGGCTGCAATCCGGCGGGATCGACCAGATCGACCTTGTTGATGCAGATTACGGGGCGCACGCCCCCTTTCTCGGCGGCGACCAGCAAGCGGTCGATCAGGTGCGGTTTCAGCCGCGGCTCGACGGCGCTGGAGACGATGGCCAATTGATCGACGTTGGCCACGAGGATTTGCTGTCGCCCGCGGACCGCCCGGCAGATGCAGCCGCGGCGCGGCTCGACCCGCTCGATCAGGCCCTCTTTCGGATCGCTGTTTTCGACGGGGCGAAAGAGCACGCGGTCGCCGGCGGCCACCACGTGCCGCTGATCGGTCGCCAGCGTCTTCAGCAGCCGGCGGGTGGCGCACTGATAGACGGCGCCGCTTTCGTCTTCGACCTTGCTGATTAGGCCAAAGACGCCCAAGACCCGCCCTGGGCGGCAGACGCTGGCGTCCACGTCGAAATGCACGTCGAAGCCGGGCTCCTGCTGCGCCTCGATCTGCTCGCCGCAGACGGTGCGGCGGCGAATCAACTCCCCCTTGCCGCTGACCCGCTCTCCCGACGGCGGGGTCTCGTCCTCGAATCCATGCTGCCGATATTGCCGCGTCCAGTCGGTCGGGCGGGTGCGAGCGGCCCGATTCTTGCGGAACTCGGCACGGATCTTCTTCTTTTTTCCCATCTACAGGGGACGATTGCGAAAGCGGATTTGCCCCGGCTCGTCGTTGGTGATGTCGTAGCGGGTCCCCTCGTCCGGCTCGGGTGGGCCTTTCGGCGGCTTGATCTTCCGCTGCTCCAAGCCGGCGCGCTCCAAGAGCGACTTGCTGAAGAAGTCGATCTCGGTCACGTCGGGCGGCGGCGGTCCCACGGCGCCCAGGTCTATCGGCGAGTAATGCACCTCGTATTTGTGCTTGGCAACCGAGAGGATGTCGCCCGGGTCGACTCGCTTGTCGGTCACCCGCACGCCGTTGACCTTCACGCCGTTGCGGCTCTGGAGATCGCGGACGTGCCAATAGCCGGCGTTGACCGTCAGTTGACAATGGTGGGCGGAGACATTGGAAAACCGCAACACGATGTCGCAACTCTCCCGTCGCCCAACCAACAGACTCTTCTTCAAGAGTGGAATAGGGTCTCCTCCCCCGACGGGGATGAGCTCGCCATACATGATCGACGCCTCTTGTGGTGTCCCGCCAACGGGATATGATGAATAAGAACCCACTCTTAGTCTAGTCACCGATGGAAGTTACGTCAACCCACCGCAGGTTGCCCGCTGCCCCGCCCGCCGACTGGCGCTTGGCCGGCCTCTCGTACCATAGCCTCAACTTCTTCCACGCCAAGAAGTTCGGCGGCAGGGTTTGGAAGGTAAGCCTCGATGCCGGCTGCACCTGCCCGAACCGCGACGGCACGCTGGCCAGCTTGGGTTGTGTCTTCTGCGATCCCGAAAGTTTCAGCCCGGCTCGCCGCCTTCATCTGCCGCGAGTCGCCGACCAGCTCGACGAGGGGATTCGCCGCGTCGCCCGTCGCCATCGCGCCGAGCGCTTCCTCGCCTACTTCCAGCCGGGCGCGAATACCTACGGCCCCATCGACCGGCTGCGTGCGGCCTTTGAGCAGGCCATTTCGCATCCGCAGGTGGTCGGCATGATCGTCGGCACCCGTCCCGACTGCGCCGGCGAAGAGGTGCTCGACCTGTTGGCCAGCCTGGCCGAGCGGACGTGGCTGGTGATCGAATATGGGCTGCAAAGCATTCACGATCGCACGCTCGACCGGCTGGGCCGCGGCCATCATTTCGACGCCTTCCTCGATGCCTATCGCCGCACGCGAGAGCGCAAGCTGAACATCGGCGTCCACGTGATCCTCGGCCTGCCCGGCGAATCGCCAGACGATATGCTGGCGACCGCTCGGACCATCGCGGGTCTGGATCTGCACTCCATCAAGCCACACAACCTCTACGCGGTGAGAAACACCGCCTTGGCCGAGGAGGTGGCCGCCGGTAGAATCCGCCTGCCTGAATTGGACGAGTACGTCGGCTGGCTGGTCGATTTCCTGGAGGAGTTGCCCGAGCGCTTCGTGATCGAGCGTCTCTCGGGCGACGCGCCGCGCGACTACCTGATCGGGCCGCAATGGTGTCTCGACAAGGCGGCGGCCCAAGCGGCGGTCGAGGCGGAGTTCCGCCGCCGCGGCACGTGGCAGGGGTCGCGGGCGCGATAGTCGCTCAGGAAACCACTTGGCAGGACCAATCCGGCCAGTTGTCCGCTTTGTGCCGGTTGTTTTCCCAATGCAGGGGCTGGAGGTTTTCCAGATCATCGGTTCCGCCGAGGCGGACCGGCTTGATGTGATCGATCTCCCATCCCCACTGCTTGGTAGCACCGTATGCTGACAAGTGCATCGAAGCGTTGCAAACGTCTTTTCGGAACCCCGCGTAGTGCCCCTCGGGTTTGCCTTTCATCCACACCGCTTCAATCGTCGCCCGGTCGAACGGCCGTCCGTCGATTTTTGTGCCAAAACTCCTGACCGCTACTGTCTCCATTTCCCAACCCTTCCATCGCCGAGCCCCTTTTGCCACAGCGAGAAACGGTGCGAAGGACATGATCGAGGGTAGCGTCATACCAGCTATCAGAGTGGTTTGCCGTACCCCGCTTCCTTCGGCTAGTGGAAGCATAGCTCACAATACTTCCGGCGACAACCCCATTTCCCCCTCGGCGTGCGTGGTTGGCCACGGTTCACGGGATCAGGGTCATTTTCACCGGGTTGGCCGCGGCGCCGTCGCCGCGAATGAGGACCACATCGGCGTCAACCTGCTGGGCCAGGGCCAGGTGCGGCACGGTCCAGCGAACGCCCAGGTCGTACCAACCGAGGATTTCACCGTCCATCTCCCGCCCGTTGATCTGAATCAGGACTCGGCCCGGCTGGGGACCGAGCCCTTCGCCGGCCAGCAGGACCTCTTCGCCGGGCGTAGCGACGGTCGGCTGCAACTCGAACGACGCGGGATCGACCGGCAGGATTGCCGCCCGCGCCAGGGTCGCCCCATTGTTGGCATAATCCATCTCGGCGACTTCTCGATTGGCGTTGACCAGCACCTGCAACACGCTGAACGGAACCGGATTGCCCCGCATGTCGCGGCCGATCGCATAGACTTCGACCGGCAGCCGAATATCAACGCTCTGTACGCCGCCGGCGCCGATGCCCGTCACCTGCACGCCGGCCTGCGGGGCATAGGCGGCCAGCCTGGCATCGTTGCCCGCGAACAACATCACGCTGAACGGCCGGGTGATCGGCAGGCTGCCGTTGTTGCGAAACCAAACGCGATAGCGCGGCCCCAATCGCTCTTGGGGATGACCCGGATCGACAAACCGCACCGCCAACAGTTGCAGATCGGAGTCGGGAACCAGTTCGAGCGGCGGCAGGTCGACCCACGTGCCGCAGGCGGCCTCCGGCAACGGCGCCCACAGCGGCGTGTTCCAGTAGATCCACGGCCGGCAGGGGCGACAGAACATCGGCCGACAGCAGAGCGGACGCGGGTCCCAATACGGCCGGCAGTGGCAATACCACGACCATTCCACCCAGGGACTCCAGATCGGATACCAGCAGAGCCCGGCGAACAGCGACGGTCCCCAGTAGTAACATCTCATACATTGCTGGCGATAGCTCGGGCTGATTACGCCCCGATACGCCCCCGAGCGGACGCCGCTGTTCTGCAAGTTCATCCGGCGGGCCACGTCGCCTTTTTGATACAGGCGATACTGATCGGAAAGTTGCAGTTTCCTGGCCGTTTTGCCGGAAGTCAGGCGGTTGAGATCGCCCGAGTTGAGACGCTGCTGAAATACGTTCACCTGCGTCTTGCGGTTCGCGGCATTGTCGAGCACAAGGCGATCCTGCTGCATTTGAGCGTCTCTCGGATTCTTCGATCCTCCCAGCCGCCGGCGAACGTCGTTGATGGCTGCCGACGATTCGGGCGAAGCTCCATTTCGGCTTTTTGTGTCGCCCGCCCCGTTCGCCCGCTGGCGCCGGCCAACGCTTCCCGACGACTCGCGACTGCCGGCTGCACGATTGGCGGCGGCGCCTTTATCGCCCGAGCCGCTCGACCGATTGACGGCATCGCTCCGGCTCCTTCCTCCGCCCGATGGCTCCTGCGCCTGCCGCGTCCCGCCATTGCCGCCCGACCATGTCGAATCACTGTGGCTTGCGGCGCGGCTCGCCGGGACTGCGTTGTCCTGCCGGCTGAAACCGCCGCGAGAGCTTCCCGACGGTCCCGACGCGCCGGATGGGCCGTCGGACTGCCGTCGAGATTGCGGCGGCGCCTGCCGCTCGACTTGCCGATTCGTGGCGGGCGGCGGAACCTCGCGGCTCGACCCGCGCGACGCCTGGTTGTCTCCGCCTGACCGCCTGGCGTCATTCGGCGGGCTCGCGCACGCCACCGCCGCGACAAGGGCCGTCATGACCACCCCTCCAAGACCAATCCCGCACCGCCGCTGCCAAGTTCGCTCGTTCATAACTGGTTCCCTCAGAAAATGACGATCGCTCTTTCGATGTCCGCCAAGCAGCTTTGCAATCTTCGTGCCGAGCGGGGGCCAAGCCGCCACCGCCTTCTCGCCAATCCCTCCACGACTTGCGAGAAGCACGGGAAAACCACCGCGTGAAAGCGCGTCACCGGCCCTTGCGGCTCTCTCAACCACTGGCCTCTAGTGTAGTGTCTCGTAATTGGGTTAACTTATAAAATGGCGACAGGTGGGGCAGACATTCCTGTCTGCCCAGGAACCAGGCAAGTGGGAACATCTAGGGCAGACAGGAATGTCTGCCCCACCTGTTTCTGTCTCTTGTTCATAAAGCACGATCTGTGTGAGACACTACACTAGCGCGTCCACCGCAATGATGAAGATGTAGTCATAATGATGACGCATGAATCAATGCGATTACATTCCATCGGCAGGTCGCAGTTGTCCTTCCCAACCCCTCGAAAAGGCTCTATACTCTTTGAGTTACCGCCCGCCGATGACTCTGGCCGCAACGCGCCAGGTATTACAATTGTCTTAACCGACCGATCCACGAACATGGCCGATCCGAATTCGTCGAATCATTGGGACTCCCTGGCATCCGATTTAGGGGTAGATCTGCCAGAGCCGGAGGCTGCGGCGCCCCCGCCGCCCCCCGTTTCCCAACCGCTCCCCTCGCCCAAACCGCGGTCGGCGCCGCGGCCCTCTTCGTCGCCGTCAACCGACTGGGACTCGCTGGCCAGTGACCTTGGCCTGGCGCCGCCGCCGAAGCCGGCCACGCGGCCGACTGTCGCGACGCCGCCCCCCACTTCCACCCGCTCCCCGGCCACGGACAAACCGGAGCGCCGCGACGTTCCGCCCCCGCAAACTGCCGAGGAATCGCCCAACTTCTTCGACGAACGTTTCGATTTCGAGGAGCCGTTCGATCTGCTTGAGCCGTCCGAGCCGACCGAGCCGACCGCGGCCGCGACGCCGGCTGCCGAAACAGATGAGCCGGTAGAAAGACACCCGCGAAAGCGGCATCGCCGCCGCCGCTCGGACAAGGAGTCGCGGCGCGAGGAATCGCACGAGCCGGCGGCCGCAGCGGCCGAAGCCCCGGCGCCGACCGTTTCCGCAGACGAAGCGGCCGCCGTCTCCACCATTGTCGCCGCCGAAGGGATCGGCGTCGAAGACGTGAAGACGCAACCGGCCGAACCGGGCGAACGCCGCGGGAAACACCGCCGCTCGCGCCGCGGCAAGAAGAAGCGGCCCGGCGACGAACCGAGGCCCGCCGTTGCCCCCGAAATCCCCGTCGACGAGTCCGCCGCCGAGACCATCGTCGCCGAAGCAGCGCGGTCTCGTCCCGCAGCGCCCGCCGACGAAGGTTCATTCCATCCCGGCGGCGCCGAACCTGAAGAGGAGGATTTCGACGAAGCGGAATCGGAGCAGGGCGAGCGGCCGGCCAGGGCGAGCTTCCGCGGCATTCCCACCTGGGAGGAAGCCGTCGGCCTGGTAATCGCAAAGAACATGGAGGCCCGCTCCAAACATCCCGGCGGCGGCGGTAGCGGCGGTTCGCGCCAGGACCGCGGCGGTCGTGGCACCCGCGACAAACGCGGCGGCCGCGGCCGACGCCGCCCGTGAAAACCTGTTTGGAAATTGGTCCCCTCTCCCTTTGGGAGAGGGTTAGGGTGAGGGCAACGTTCCGAAAACTGCAATATTCTCCGCTGTTTGCGGCACGCAGCCCTCACCCCCTGCCCCTCTCCCAAAGGGAGAGGGGAGATTTGCAAGACACGCTCCGAGAATGACGCAGCAGCCTGAACCTCGGCAACCCACGGCGTTCGCCATGCAACCGAGCAGAGAATTCCCCGACGAAAACTACCACGAGCGCGTCGAACGCGCGCGGCGTCTGCCGCCTGCGGAAAAAGTGCTGGCCAGCTTGCAGCTCTTCGACTTCACCAGCAAGATCATGGCCGACGGCATTCGCGGCCAGTTTCCCGAGGCCGACGAGCTGCGCGTGCAGGAGATCCTCCGCCAGCGGCTCGCTCTCGGCCGACGCTTGGAGGACCGCGGATGATCGCCCAAGAAGCCACCGCCGCGGTGATCGACGCCTTCGACGCTCTGCACGTCCCTTACATGCTGGTCGGCTCGCTCTCGGCCAGCTATTACGGCATCGCGCGTTCCACGCAAGACGCCGATTTCGTCGTGCAGGCGACGCCCGAGATGATCTCGTCGCTGTTGGATCGGCTGGAGGACGTGTTTCAAGCCGATCGGCAGATGTCGTTCGAGAGCGTGACCACGCCGCGGCGTTACCTGCTGCGGCTTATCGAGGGCACGTTCGTGGTCGAGCTGTTTTTGCTGAGCGAAGACGCCCACGACCAGCAGCGTTTTGCCCGCCGTTGCCGCCGGCGGATTCTCGACCGCGACGTCTCGATTCCGACCGCCGAGGACGTGATCGTCACCAAGCTCCGCTGGTCGCACGCCGGCCGCCGCCGCAAGGACGTAGACGACGCCCGCGACGTCATCGCCGTCCAGGGCAATTGGATCGACTGGGACTACATCAATTCCTGGTGCGACCGCCACGATACGCGAGAATTGCTGGACCACGTCCGCCGCTCGCTACAAGCGACGTGAATCAAGGCCGTGGCAGAATTACATCCGCGGAGTCGAAGAACCCCGTTGGAGGGCGTCTAGCGTGCAACCAACGAAGCAACTCGCCGATGCGATCCGCCGCGATCGCGTCGAGCGGGCGCGACAGATGTCGCTGGAAGAGAAATTGTTGGCCGGCCCCCGGCTTTTCGACCGCTCCTGCCAGCTCATGCTCGCCGGCATCCGTTCGCAGTTTCCCGAGGCCGACGAACAACGGGCCCAAGAAATCCTCCGCGAGCGGCTGGCTCTGGCGCGGCGGCTGGAGAATCGAAGGAGCGTAAGCGGTGCAGAGCGATGAAGCCATGATCGCCGTCGTCAGCGCCCTGGACGCCCAGCATATCCCCTACATGCTCGTTGGGTCGTTTGCCACGAATGTGTATGGAGTTCCGCGATCAACGCAAGACGCCGACATCGTCGCCCAGCTACAGCCCGGCGATGTCACTGCCCTCGCCCAGCGCCTCGGCCCGCCGTTCCGGCTCGACCCGCAAATGACGTTCGAGACCGTTACGGCCACGACACGCTACGTTCTCCGCCTCGACGACGATCCCTTTACGATCGAACTGTTCCTGCTAAGCGACGATCCGCATGACCGCGAGCGCTTTGCGCGGCGACGGCGCGAGCAAATTCCCCGGGGCAATGTTTTCATCCCCACCGTCGAGGACGTCATCATCTCGAAAATCCGCTGGTTGCGCACCGCCGGCCGTCGCAAGGACATCGAGGACGTGGAGAACGTAATCGCCGTCCAAGGTGATCGAATCGATTGGGAGTACGTCAACCACTGGTGCGACTGCCACGAAACCCGCGAGTTGCTCGACAAGGTGAGGCGGTCGCTAAAGACGGCGTAAAAGCGGAGACTCCGCGGGAGGGGAAGGAGTAAGATGTTCCCCCTGATTGCTTTGGGGGGAAACGTGAGGAATCCAGTGTCGGCAGTCTCCAACGAGGAAGCCCATGCCGCAATCTCTTCTGGACAAACTGACGGATCTGTTCCACCACTTTCTCGGCAACGGCCTGCACTACGTGCTGCTGGCCGCGGGCGTGATCGTGGTGCTGTGGATCGTGTGGCGACTAGTTCGGCGTCGGCGTCGGCCGCCGGTTGCGCTGAGGCCCGATCTGAGGATTTCGATCACCGAACTGGGCGACGGCGGTCCGCCGCCCGGGCCGCCGGTCTTGGAACTTTACAATCTGCCGGTGCGGCTGGCGGCGATCGTGCTGGCGCCGGTGGGCCGGGTGAGCGATCTGCCGCCGGACGAGCAGATTCCGGGGCTGATCGAGGCGATCATTCCCGGATTGGACAAGATGGCGGCGTTGCACCGTCCGTTTGTTCGCCGCTGGCCGAGCCAGGTGAGCGCCCGCGGTTTCGCCCATCTGTTCTTCGCCAACGCCAAACTGCCGGGCGACGGCGGCAAGGGGACGCCCTGGTCGTCGGTGGCCGGGGCGTTCAGGCTCAAGGGCCAGCCGCTGATGGCCGGCCTGATCCTCCGCGCCGCCGCCCCGAACAGCCTCGGCCAGACGATCATCGAAAAGGAATACCAGTGGTTGGGATGCCTGCGGGTACGATGGAACTGAAGGCAGACAGAAAGCGGGTTACTAAAGGCTTGGCGACGACTGCGTGGTTTTGCACCCCGGATCTGTTCCGCGTACTTTTCACTAGCCCAGGCGTTTACGCCTGGGAAAAGGGAGGTGTCAACGATTCACTTTTTGATGAGCCCCCTTCAGGGGGCGACGGCTGAAGTTGGGGAATCCATCCGCTCACTTCGCCCCTAAAGGGGCTTAAGAAAAAAGGGAGAAAATCTTCCCTCTCCTTTCCCAGGCGTAAACGCCTGGGCTAGTGAAAAGGAGAGCATACAGGAAAGAGGCGTACCATTCTCAGTTCGATGACTGGTCGAATTCACCTACTTGTTAGAGGCCAAAGGCAGTCGCACAAAAGGGTCTCGCTGATCCGCTCCCATTTCTTCAGGAGTTGCGACGATGGACACTGCTCGATGGATATCGCTGGTCGTGGCGGCAGCTTTCTGCATCTTCGCCGTATGGCTGCAACCGTGGGACATGATCTACCCGGCAATCGCCTACATGCTTTTTCCGTTGGTCGTGATCTGGTATGGCGACGAACTTGGCCAGTACACGAGCGGCTGGCGGTTGAACACGGCGACACCCGGCATAATGCTCAAGATCGTCGCGTGGATTCTCTTGGCACTGACCCCGCTGGCGCTGCACACCGTCAAGTTGTGACGGGAACTTACAAGTGACCTGTATCGCTATCCCAGACAAAACTCGAAGGACACCGGACGGCCGATGCAACTGCCATGATCCCGGATTCGACGATCGCAAAACGCGGCTTTCAGAGGGCGCTTCTGGTCACGCTGCTCGCGTGCCTGCTGGTTGCGATCGCATTTGCGCACATGAACATCATCGGCCTCTATGGCTATTACCGCTTCTGCGGATATATATCGTACGACGATGAGGGCGGGAACCCGGAAGGAAGACCCGACGACTATTCCTACCACTACTACTTCCGCCACGGCTGGCCGACCCCCTTCGGAGAACACGAGGAACTGTGGAAGTACGACGTCAACCCGCCTTACAACGTCGTCAAGGCGGGGCCGCCGTTGCTCCGGCAGATCATCCCCTCGCGATGGACCTCGTTTCGCCTCGATAGCTGGCGTGGTGCTGTGTGTGATGTGTTCCTGTCCCTTGTCCTCGTTGCCGCGACCGGCACCGTCGTCTTAAGACTGGAAAGAGGAAGACGCTGGAAGAAACTGCAATTCTCGCTCGGCGATATGTTCTGCCTGATAACGACGACAGGCATGGTGCTCGGACTCATTTACCTTGACGACCGCCTGACCCTTGATGGCGTCGCCGTGGTGGACGACCTGGGCACCTACGGCCGATTGCAGGATCTCCCGCTGTTCGATCGCGTGGCGATCCTCGTGGCCGTCGGATGCGCCGTATGGCTGATTGTCTCGACAGCGATGAGCCGTCTGAGCAGCCGGGACGGCAAGGGGTAACGATGAGACGGCGGCGGCGCGGTTCACGGCCTGGGCGTTTTCCGCCCTGCCGCTTCCTTGTCAACGCATTCGACCGCCCGCTGCAATTGGCGATCGACGAAGGGCTTGGCGTCTTTCTTGTCGGGCTCGTCGGGGGGCGGCTGGTGCAGGTCGCGGGCGATCCGCCACATCTGCCACTGCTCAAGTTGCTTCTGGCTGAGCGCCACTTTGCAGCCCGCGTCGGGCGAGACGCCCCAATCGTCTTTGGCGGTGGCGTGGGGCGGGCGGCGAATGTCCTTGCCGCTGGGCCGCCAGTAGCTCTTGGTGGTAAGCTTCATGCCGCCGCAGCCCGGCTCCAGGTCGATCAGGTCCTGCACGGTCCCCTTGCCGTAGGTCCGCTGGCCGACGATCGCCGCGCGGTGGTGGTCTTGCAGGCAGGCGGCCGTGATCTCGGCGGCGCTGGCGGTGTCCTGGTTGACCAGCACGGCGATGGGAAAATCGGCGAAGGGGGCCTCGCCGTCGGCGTGGTAGCTGTCGCAGATGGCCCCGCCGCGGCCGCGAGTGGTGACGATTTCACCCTGCTTGATGAACAGGTTGCAAACCGCCACCGCGGCGGGCAGATAGCCGCCGGGATCGTCGCGCAAGTCGAGCACCAGCCCGCGCATGCCGCGGGCCTTCAGCCAGCGGATCGCCTTGCGCAGTTCGCCCGCGGTATGCTCCGAAAAGCAGAGGACGCGCAGGTAGCCGATGCCGTCGTGCCCCGCGAGCAGATAGTTCCATGAGCCGTCGGCGTTGCAGGTGTCGCCCAGCACCGATTGCTCTTGGACCTCCTCGCGGACCAGGGAGATTTCCACCGGTTTCGCGGCGCCGGGGTGGAGCACGGAGAGCGTGACGGTCGTATGCGGCTTGCCCCGCAGCAGCAAAGAGGCCTCCTGGAGCGACATTCCGCGGGTGCTGGTCTCTCCGATCCGCAGGATCTTGTCGCCGACGAGGATGCCGGCCCGCGCCGCCGGCGAATTGGCCACCGGATAGCCGACCACCAGTTGCTTGGTCTTGCCATCGACGGTCACCGCCATGCCCACTCCGCCGAACTGAAGATCGAGGGCCTCGTTGAGCGCCGTGAAGTATTTGGGCGGGAGGTAGGTGGTATTCTCGTCGAATTGGCTGAGCATCCCGTACATGGCCCCTTCGAAAAGCTTCTTGTCGCCGACCGGATCGAGGGCGCGGTTCTCGATCGTGTTCATGGCGCCGTCGAGCACGCGGACGTAGTGGTTCTGCACCCGCTCGCGGCAGAGCGCCGCCACCAGCGCCGTGAGAAACAGGATGAGCAGGTTGCGACGAGGCATGGCATGGTCCCCTCTCCGTTGGGCAGAGGGTCTCTCATGGTCCCCTCTCCCTTTGGGAGAGGGTCAGGGTGAGGGCGGATTGCGTATGGTGCCTTCTCTCATTGGGAGCGCTTTCGGCGAAGGCATGCTCTTGTCGTGCGGCCCTCACCCCCTGCCCCTCTCCCAAAGGGAGAGGGGAGAATCATTCCACCACTACGGTCTGCGGCAGATCGGTCCCGCCGGGCGGGAACTGAAGCGTCCGGCCGCCGACCGCTACTTGAATATAATACTCGAAATCGTCCTTGGCGGCGTCGGCCGGGAGCGTGACGCTGTAGACCCCGCGGGCGACATGCTCCAGCGGCACCGAAGCGAAGCTGCCCGAGCCCAGCGGCCGCCAGTACAGCGTCGGCGACTCGGGCTTCGGGCCGAGCACGATCACGGTCAGTTTCAATGTCTCGCCGGCGGCGATGGCCGTGCGAACCTCACGAACGAACAGCCGCGGCGGGCCGGCGTATTGCTTCGACGGCATCGCGTCGGCCGGCAACTGGCCGCCCAGCAGCTTGGCCAGTTCCACGCCGGGGGCGATGAGCAGATTCGGCATCGTCTGCTGTTGCCAGTTGCAGACATTGCCCATTTCGCCGGTATTACTGACCGTGGCCAGCAGATAGCGGTGCAGTTCGCCGAAGGCGGCCACCAGTTGCTTGCGGATCGGCAGGGCCAAGTCGCGGGCGAGCCGCTGCTGCGCGGCCGGATCTTTCTCTGCCCTGACCTTCTCCATCGCGGCATTGTAGCTGGCCCAAACGCAGCGCACTTTGGCGATCGCGCGGAGATAGCGGAAGTTGTTGAGCCAATACTGGTAACGTTCCAGATTGTTCGGCCCCTCGACCAACGGCCGCAGGGCCTCCATCTCGTCGACGAAGGCGTACTGCTGTCGCACCTGTCGAGGATCGGGGGCGATGCTGCCGGGGCCGGTGACCCAATCGGCCGGCCGCGGCAGGTGGCAATCGAGGCGGCTGAAGAGCGCGGCGGCGGGGGCGGTTGCCTTCGCGCCAAACTCCGCCCGCGCCCAATCGGCGTAGAAATCATCGACGGGCAGATAGCGCGGCTTGGCCGGCGGCCCGGTCGGCGGCAGATCGGCCTGGTAATCCTGGAACACCGACCCGCCGCAGTTGATCTTGCGCGAGTACGATTTGGCCGGAGAGCCATCCGCAGCGGCCGTTTTGCCTTCGATCACAATCCCGGCGATGCAAGGGAACTCGGTTTCGGCGATAAACTCGATCGTCAACCGGCCGTCGGTCACGCGGACGCCATTGGCCGTCTTGTCGATCGGGTGATCTTTGCCGACGGCGGCGAACATGTCGAGGTGCTCGAAGAGCGTCTTGCCCTGCACGGCCGCCCCGAACACCCGCCGGCCCTTTTCGGCATAGAAGGGCTCGGCCAGCTTCAGCGTCACGTTGTACGTGCCGTTGGGGACGTCGATATGGTAGGCCCTCAGGTTGTAACGCACGGTCTGGTAGATCGTGTTATGGTCGGCGGCGGCGAAACGGCTCTGGGGGAATTGGGCCAGCTCGCCCCCTTCGACCCCCTCGGGCCACCTGGGCAGCGGTTTGCCCACGTCCTGCAACTCCTTGTTCCAACCGCTCTGGTCCCAGGCGGCCTTGGCCAGGGCGGAGACGTTGGGCGAGAGGATGCGGGTGCGCCAGTGGATGCCCATCAGGCCGGTGCAGCCGTAGCGCAGGGCGTCGGCGGCGTCGCGGCGCATGCGGCCGGCCCAGGGCTGCGGCATCGTCAGGCCGGGATCGTCTTCCATCCAGGGAATCGCCCATTTCGGCCGCCCTTTGATCTTCGCGAATCCCACTTCGACCGGCGTGTTGCCGACCTGCCGGCTTATGCAGGCCATCGGCATCTCCTTCGGCAGCAGCCGGTCGAACAGCGCCGGGCTTTGCGGCGGACCGAGCACCCAGCCGCAGGTGGCCAGCGTGAACGAGGCCTTTACCTTCTTGGCTGCCGCGATCGCCGCCCGAAAATCGCCCGTCACCGCGTCGATCTGCTTTTGCGTCACCGGGCTCCATGTCCAGTTTTCGTCGGTCCACATCCAGTAGTAATCCAGCGGATGAGTTTTGGCGATCCGCTGGAACATCCCCTCGTAGACTTCCTGCAAGACCGCCGGATCGGCCGGGTTCTTGCCGGCCGCCTGTAAACGCTCCTTCACCGGCGTGGGAATCGTCAGCGGCACTTCCGTTCCGATGCAGGTTTTGACGCCCAGCCGCCGCGCCAAGCCGAACACGTCGTTCAGCATGTCGCCCATGCGGGTGAACAGGGCGTTGCACTGCTCGGGCGACATCAGCTTCGCCGGCTCTTTCGTGCCGAAGCTCCACGCCGGGGCGTCGCGCATGTAGTCGGCGCCGTAGTTGTCGCGGTCGAACATCTCCGCGGCCCCAAAGACGTAATCGCTGGTCTTCACCGACTGGCTGCCCCACGAGCCGTTCGAGCCGACGGTGGTGTAATGCCGGGCGGGATAGCTGGCCTTGATGTGGCCGTCGGCGGCAAGCTCGCCGGGCGGGCCGATCCAGACCAGCGGCTCGGGCCCCACGCCGCTTTCGGGATAGGTGTGCATGCCGAGGAAGTTCATCCCCATTTTCGGCAGTTGGCCGATGACGGCCTTGTAGGTGTCGCGGCTCCACCAGTCGGGCCCCTCGGGAAAATCGTGGAAGGGCTGAATGCCGCGGAGATCGAAAAGCGGCTTGCCCGTCTCGTTCAACCGCGGCAGCTCCAGCGGGACCTTGGCGTCGGGCAACACGTCGCCGTGCAGGTAGAATCGCACCCCAAGACGCTCCGCCAAACGATACGCCCCATAGAGCGTGCCGATCGGATCGCCGCCGACGACCACAAGCACGCTCCGGTCGCCATGATCGACCGTCGCCAGCAGGAATTGTTGCGGCGCCAGCGGCTTGACCTTCGCCAGCAGCTTGGCCATCTCGGCGTCGGCTGAAACCCCGGACTGCAAGAGCCGATCACGCGTGTTGATCGAGATCAGCGAACCGGCCGGGGCCTGATCGCCAGAGGTGACAATCGGCAGCAGCTTGCCGGTTCGAAGGTAAATGTAGCGCCGCACCTCCTTTGCCGCCAATCTCTCGGACGCGGAAGCGGAAGCATCGCAGACGATGGCCGCGGGCGGAGCGCACGCCGCCTCCACGCTTCCCAACATCAGACCGCACAAGAGGCAAACCGACAATCCTACACGGCACAACATGGCGACGTCTCCTAGCGAACAGGCCGAGGCGGGGAAAATACGGGATGTGAATCAATTCCAGTTTACCGGCGTGAATCGCGGTGGTCAACGAGCACAACCAATTGGCGCAGCCGGCTTTTCCGGCAGGTCCGGCGATTCCGAATGCGACGAATGAACCGGTGCGATCGATCGGAGAGATGCGGCGGTGCCTCGACGACCGCCGCGGCGATTTCGTGAGCTACAATTGAGCGGACGATTGCTCGCCGTTGCTGGTTTTTTTCGCGGGGGTTCAGGTCGGCGAAGTTTTTGGGGCGGAATGGAGGAGAGCATGATGAATTTCGACTGGCGGAGCATCCAAGTCCCACTCCCGGTGCTGCTGGCGGCGGCAACCACGTTGGGCTACATGGTCGGCCGTTGGCGGCGGTGCGGCGAGATTTGCCCCCACTGCAAGCAAGAGCTGCACGAGACCACGCCGGAAGCGAAGCCCGCGGCGGACGCCTTGCACAACGTCTGACGGGATCGCGCGCAATCGCCATACCGGGGGGAACGGCGGCCGCGCTCATTTCGCGTCGACGACCTTGATGCTCAACCGCCCCAGTATCTGCACGACCGGCAGAAACGCGGTGGAGGCGGTAGCGTCCTTCAGATCGCTCTGGGCGATCTTCAGGTGACCGGCGCCGATGCCGCCTTGGGCCAGCGTGCCGTCGATCGGAATCCAGCGCTTCTCGATGTAGGCTTCCGTCCACATGTGGTAGAAGAACGCGTTCGGCCCGGGCAGGTAGACCAGTCCGAAGGCCGCCCGGGCGGGGATGCCGCGGGCGCGACAGAGCGCCATCAGGAAGACGGCGTGCTCGGTGCAGTCGCCCTCGCGCGACCGCGCCACCTCGGCCGCCGAAGCGAATACCTGACTGAAATCCTTCTTCGTCACCTCGCGGTTGACAAATCGCTCCAGCGCCACCGCCGTTCGCCACGGGTCCTTCTCGTCGCCCGCCGCCTTCTTCGCATCGGCCACGATCAGCGGGTCGTCGCTCTGAACCCAGACGTTGGGCCGCAGATCGTCGGCCGTGGGCGGATCGGCGGGGGCGTTGCGGTTGCCGTCGCTTTGGCCCGGCCGGATCGCGTAGACGGTGATCTCGGCGGTGTTGGCGTCGATCGACTTGATCGCCTGCGTCGGGCCGGCGGCAAAGACGCTGGTCGGGTCGCTCCCGTCGAGATGTACCCGATACTTGACCTCTTTAGTCCGATGGGCGTTGGCCAGCGGCGGCTCGACCTTGACCATCATGCTGGGCAATAGATCCAAGGCGGCGGCGTCGGTCTTCTCCAAGGCCTCGGCCTTCGAGACGCGGTAGGTCTCCAGCCCGCCGAGGATCGGCGAGCGGCTCTTGAGGATTTCACCCGTGCGATCCGCCCACAACGTCTGCTCGATCGACTGATTGTTGGGGAGCCGGGTGACGGTTTCGATCCGCAGCAGGTTGTGCGGGCCGGTCCGCAGCTTACAGGGCTCGTAATCCTTGGCCGTCAATTCGACCGCGGTCAGTTGCTGAAGTTCGACGGCGAACGTCTTGATTTTGCGGTGCTCGCCGGGCTGCATCGGCTTGCGCAGCAGCGACTGCTCCACGGCAAATGGCCCGCGATCGTCGGCCGACCAGGGGAGCGAGGTTTTCGTTGCCGCTGTTCCTTCACCGGTCGTCTCGATGCAGAGGCGATCGCCGTTGACCCGGCCGCTGATGCGGATCGGCGTCGAGCCCATGCTGATTTCGCCCTCGAAACTCAGCAACTCGCCGCTGGGCTTTTCCAGCGTTGCCACGCGGACCTCCTGCCGGCCGATCTCCGCGCCGCGGCGCAGGACGAGACGGCTGAGGTTTTCGCTGCGCAAAACCGCCCCGCCGGAACCGACGCCCCGCGCCGTCGTATGATCGTATCCGACGCGAGCGCCCTGGAGAAGGAAGATGTCCCAGGAGTCCCGTTTTTCGTTCGGCTTGAGAGCCTCAGCGGTTGCTCTCGCGGGCGACGGACTGGGAGGAGCGGCAGGCGATTGCGAGCAGCCCGCCAGCCCCAGCATAACCGTAACAAGGGCTAACCATGCAGTTTCAGCGGCGTTTCGCTTCATCGGCGACTCCTTCAACCGGCCAAGGGTAAACACGAATCGGATCTCTCCTTCATTTCACTGCAAAAACCGCGTGGCGGCAAGGGGTTGTAGCACCGTTTAGCCGCCGCGTCCACGCGGCGCTGCAACCGCGGGCGATTCGGCGCCGCGTGGACGCGGCGGCTAAACAGCCTTCGCGATTCTGCTGTTCTCCGCGCCGCGAACTGCGTAGAATCTGCTGGCGACCGACTTTTTCGGGAAGAGGACGTATCCGGCACACGCCGTGTGCCGCGGTCGGGATTTGCGGGTCCTTTACGTCAACAACGCGGCAACGGCACACGGCGTGTGCCGAGTACATCATGTCGAACCGTCTTGCCAACGAATTGAGCCCTTATCTGCTTCAGCACGCGGGGAATCCCGTGGACTGGCGGCCCTGGAACGCCGAGGCGTTGGCCCTGGCGCGAAGGGAGCAGAAGCCGATCTTCCTCTCGATCGGTTACGCCTCGTGCCATTGGTGCCACGTGATGGCCCATGATGCGTTTGAAAACGCCGAGATTGCGGGGCTGTTGAATGAACATCTCGTCAGCATCAAGGTCGATCGCGAGGAGCGTTTCGACCTGGACCAGATCTACATGGGCGCGGTGCAGATGCTGACCGGCCGCGGCGGCTGGCCGCTGTCGGTGTTCCTCACGCCCGAGGGCGAGCCGTTTTTCGGTGGCACGTACTGGCCTGCACACTCGCGTGACGGCATGCCGGGATTCGATCAGGTGCTATCGGCCGTGATCGAGGCTTGGCGGGATCACCGACCGGAGCTGGTCGAACAGGCCCACAAGATCACGGAGGAACTGCGGCGAATCGACGCGGGCCCACGGCACTCGCCGGATATGACCGGAGAAGCGGCGGCCGGCGCTGTCGCCCCTGCGGAGATCGTGGACGAGGCGATGCAGGAGGCCGAAGCGATACTGCGGCGATCGTTCGACGAGCAGTGTGGCGGGTTCGGTGGGGCGCCGAAGTTTCCCCAGCCGCTCGCGCTCCGCTGGTTGCTGCGACGCTGGCGCCGCTCGCGCGACGACGGACTGCTCGGGATGGTCACCACGACGCTCGACCGCATGGCCGCCGGCGGCATCTTCGACCATCTCGGCGGCGGCTTCCATCGCTATTGCGTCGACCAGCATTGGCTCGTGCCCCATTTCGAGAAGATGCTCTACGACAACGCCCTGCTGGCCGCCTGCTACTTGGAGGCCTGGCAGGCGACCGGCCGCGCGGAGTACGCTGATGTCGTTCGGCGAACGCTCGACTATCTGCTCCGCGACATGACCGACCCGCAAGGCGGATTCTACAGCGGCGAGGACGCCGACAGCGAAGGGGAAGAGGGCAAGTTCTATCTCTGGACGCCGGCGGAGATTGAAGCGGTATTGCAGGGGACTGTCCCGATTTTCGCCTCGGCGAAAATGGGACTGTCCCCTTTAACCTCCGCCGAGCTGTTCTGCCGCATTTGTGACGTGACCGAGCAGGGGAATTACGAGGGGCGAAACATCCTCAATTTGCGGCGGCCGCTGGAAGTGGACGCGAGACTGCTGGAGTGCGACTCGGCCCAGTTGGCAGCCACGCTCGCGGAAGCGCGGCGGCAATTGCTGGCGGCCCGCGCAAAGCGCGTTCGCCCCGGCCGCGATGAAAAAGTGCTGGTCGGCTGGAACGCGCTGGCCATCGACGCGCTGGCCCTAGCGGGTGCGGCTCTCGGCGAGCCTCGCTACACGGCGGCGGCCGACCGGGCGGCCGATTTCCTCTGGGATCATCTCCGCCGCGACGACGGCCGTCTGCTGCATTATTGGCGCAACGGCCGGGCGAAGTGCGATGCCTATCTCGACGATTATGCCGCCCTGGGGAACGCGCTGCTCGCGCTGCATGAAACCGGCGCCTCGTCGGGGACTGTCCCGATTTTCGTGTCAGCGAAAATGGGACTGTCCCCCTCCCCACGGCTCGACCAGGCAACTGCCGTGGCCGAGACGATCCTCAGCCAGTTCGCCGACCACGAGCATGGCGGCTTCTTCTATACGGCGGCGGACCACGAGCCGCTTATCGTTCGCCGCAAAGACTTTCTCGACAATCCCACCCCCAGCGGCAACGGCTTGGCGGCTATGCTGTTGTTGCGCTTGCACGTGATTACCGGGCGCGACGATTACCGCGTCGCCGCCGCTGGCGCGATTCGCGCGTCCGTCGCTTGGATGCGGCAAGTCCCCAGCGGCGTCTTCCAGTTGCTTCTGGCGATCGATTTGGAAGAGTCCGCTTCTCCGTCGGCCGCTGACAGCTCAGTGGGGCAGGTGGTTGACGGATCCATCGTTTAGCCGGCGGGCTTGCCCGCCGCGTCCCGAGTATTGCCTCGTGACACATTTTCACGGCGGGCAAGCCCGCCGGCTAAACGCGGCGTTGGCGGATTGCCGGCGTCGGCCATGCACAATAAAGCGTAAGAGGTTTGCTGAACGGCCGGTACACCGCAAGATCGGGGCAGCGGCGATGGCCCATTTGCCCGCCTTACGCTCCTCTTTCGCGGATACAGTGTTCTCTTTGTTCTCGCCGCGTATAGAATTCGTCGGTGGCACGAGGGCGACCACGCGAGTATCAAGACAAAGGCGATTGTTATGGGCAGGAACTGGATCACTTACGCTTGCATTTTGTGTTTTTCGCTGGCGTTGCTTCCCGCGGTAGCCGCGGGCGAACAGCCGGCGTCCGCGGCCGCGGTTGCCCAAGAGCGGCCGGCGGCCGGGGCGACGGCTTCCAACGCGAACGCGAATTCCCTCGGGAACAGTCCCTCGACGACGAGCATGGTCTCGCCGTGGACCGGCGCGCCGTTGGCCTATTCGGCCAGCCGCAGCGTGCCGGACCTGCGGGTGGAAGACCTGATGCGCGGGGCGCCGCGCTGCGGGAGCAAGGGAACTTCTCAAAAGCAATGGAACTGTACAATCGGGCGCTGGCAATTGCGCCGCAATACGCCGAAGGCTATCGACAGCGGGCGTTGACGCTGGTCGGGCTGGGAGACCGCGTGCAGGCCCAGATCGATTACAACCACTTCCTGGCGCTCGATCCGCAGGCAACGGCCAGAGCGCAGCAGGAGGTCGTGCTGTTCAAACAGAGCGGCCGCGGACAGCTTGGCGAGGCCGAGGCCGCCGCCTATAGCTACGGACCAACGACCGTGGCGGGCGCCTGGGGATGGCCGATAGACAGCGACCCCATGCGGCAGCTATTCGCCGATGACCGTTATTCGTTGGCGGACAGCACTTTCAAGAAGGGGGATTACGACGCGGCGCTAATGTGGGCGACGAATTCGCTGCGGAATGCGCCGCACGCGCGGACGCACGCGCTGTTGGCGCAGATTCTCTTTGCCCAGGGCGATTTCCGCGGCGCGGCGGCCGAAGCCCGCACCGCGATCGCCATGCGGCCGGCGATAGACTGGCGCACGCTTTTCGCTTACTACAGTTACGCGACGCCGCGGTTCAGCCGGCAACTCCACAGCTTGGAGGAATTTGTACGTGACAATCCCTCGTCGGCCGACGCCCATTTTCTGCTCGGCTACGAGCAACTGGTCTTGGGCAAGGCCGAGGCGGCCCATGCCCAACTGGCCATCGCGTCGGTGATCGAGCCCAACGACGTGGCGGCTACGGCCCTGCTGGCGAAAGACGGCGTTGAGGTCGTCAGCAGCCACCGTCCGCTGCTGCAAGCGGCCGCTCCGCCCGCAGGCATGGAGGTCGCCCGACGGCTGCCGACGCCGCCAATCGGCATCGGGCCGTGGCCTCAGCCGGCCAGCGGCATTTCTGCTCCGCAAGGAACCACTCAACCGGAGATAGTGCGATGAATAACCGAGCAATGAGATTCTATGCCTTGCTGTGGCTGCCTCTGATGCTTGTCGCCTGGTCGGGCCGCTCGCCAGGCCAGGAGTGCGGGACGTGCGACCCCTGCAACTCGTGCGACGCACGCAACCCGTGCGCGCCGCCATGCCCTCCGGCGACCTGCACGGTTGTGGTGCCGAAAATGGTCACCGAGTATCAGGCGCGGTACGTCACCCGCTATCGTCCGGAAACCCGCGAGCGAATGGTGACCGTCTATCGCGACGTGCCGAGCACTGAAAACGTTCCGGAGTATTACACGGTGCTGGTGCCGCAGAAGCGGACGCGAACGGTGGTCGATACCATCAATCACCCGGTTTACGGCGACATCGAGTTGCGGACCACGAGCATGACGTCCGCGGTCAACGTGCGGCAGGCCGTGCAGACCGTGACGCGGCTGGTACCCGTGCAAGAGCAGCGGGTGGCGCCTTGCGGCTGTTCGCCGACCCCGACGCCGTCGGTCGCGCCCGTCGCGCCGAGTCCAGTCCCGCCTCCACCCCCTACCGCGGCGCAGGTCCCGCCCGCGGGCGACCCTCCCGCCGTCGCCGCTCCCTGCAACACGTGCGGCAACCCTTGTGCAACCTGCAGTACCTGCGTCACCTGCTGGAAACCGGTTTCCGAGCAGGTTAAGGTCCAATATCCGGTGACCCAGTTCAAGCCCGAGTCGCGGGTTGACACCGTCTCGTTCTACGAGTTCCAGCCGGAAAAGAAGTTCCGCCAAGAATCGTACGTGGTCGAGGTGCCGGAAGAGCGGACGCGGACGCGGCAGATCACGGTCATGCGGCCGGTGACGGAACAGCAGCCCGAACGGTATACCGTGATGGTCCCCTACCAGGAGCGCATCCTGGTACCGGTGACGACTTGCCGCTGCGTCGAGCAGCCGGTGATCGGTCCGTAGTCCCAACCGCTGGTGGCAGTGGCCGGATGCACGTATAATTGCCGAGGCGGAAGTCCCTCTAGGGGCAGTTTCATCACGTTGCCTGGGCAAGAGGGAACTTTTCCGCCGCCAATGAAGTCTAACAATTGTCTCGAAGTCGAAGGAGGGCCCTGTGTCTACGAAGATCGTGTTGGTAATGGCGTTGGCGGCGGTTGCGGCCGCCGTTATTGTCGCGCTGGGCCCCGCCGCTTCCCGCGGGGCAGAATCGGGCAAACAGGTCGAGACGCTCGTTCAGGGCAACAACGCCTTTGCGCTCGGGCTCTATGCCAAACTCGGCGCGGAGAACAAGGGAAACATCTTCTTCTCGCCGTACAGTGTCTCGACGGCCTTGGCGATGGCCTACGCCGGCGCCAAAGGCAAGACCGCCGCGGAAATGGCCGACGTGCTCCATTTCACCCTGCCGCAAGACGAACTCCCTCCTGCGTTTTCCGCTCTGGCCGCCAGACTTCACGGCGACGTGAAGAAGGAGGGCTACCAGCTTAGCATCGCCAACCGCCTCTGGGGACGAACCGGCTACAGCTTCCTGCCGGCGTTCCTGCAAGTAACCCGCGACGATTTCGGCGCCGAACTGGCCCAACTCGACTTTGCGCAAAACGTCGAAGCGGCGCGAACGATCAACAACTGGGTGGAAGAGAAGACGGCCAAGAAGATCAAGGACCTGATCGCCCCCGCCATGCTCGGCCCAACCACGACGCTGGTGTTGACCAACGCCATCTATTTCAAGGGCGACTGGCAGTTGAAATTCGCCGTCAGCGCGACGCACGACGCCCCCTTCTCGCTCGCGCCGCAGGAGCGTGTGACCGTGCCGATGATGCAGCAGCAGGCGATGTTCGCCTACGGGACCGCCGACGGCCTGCAAATCCTCGAACTGCCCTACCTCCGCCGAAACCTGTCGATGTTGGTGTTTCTGCCCAACGAGGTGGACGGGTTGGCCGGCGTCGAAAAGGGGCTCTCGCTTGAAACCCTGAAAGCATGGACATCGGGATTGACGGTGCAGACGGTTAAAGTCTTCTTGCCGAAGTTCAAGATCTCCGCGGGCTTTCGCCTGGACAAGACGCTGGAATCAATGGGCATGTCACAGGCCTTCTCGCGCGACGCCGATTTCTCCGGCATGACCGGCCGGCACGACGTCTTCTTTTCGGCGGTGATTCACAAGGCGTTCGTCAACGTGAAGGAATCGGGCACCGAAGCGGCGGCCGCCACCGGGATCATGATGGCCATGGCCGCCCCCAGGCCGCAGAAAATCCAGACCTTCCGCGCCGATCATCCGTTCCTCTTCCTCATCCGCGACAACCGCAGCGGCAGCATCCTGTTCCTCGGGCGGATCGTGAACCCGAAAGGATGATCGCAAGAAACGACTCACCGCGGAAGACGCCGCGGACGCCCGAAAGACTTGCGAACGTCTCTCGGCGTCCTCGGCATCCTCCGCGGTGAGCCTTCGTCGTGTTCGCGCGTCAGCCTAGCCGCGAGCCGGTTGTCCCGGCGCACCGGCGCGGACCCGCTTCTGCACGTCCGTCTCCAGCACGCCGAAGGTGGCTTCGTGGCGCTGGATGGTCAGACTGAGGGCGTGCAGCATTCGTTTGGCGGTGTAGAAGTTCGTGATGATCCGCTGCGTGACCGGGATCGGATGCGTGGGCATTCCGAAGGGCTGCGGATTCAGACCGAAATCAATGATCAATTCCTCAGGCGTGCCGGTGACCCGGCAGAAGTTGGCGTACAGAGCGATTACCTTGGAATCGTCGATTTCCACCTGCACCCGTTGCGGGGGCGGCGCGGCGGCCTGGCCCGCAGGCTCGCCGCTCGTTTCCAACGCGGGGGGGGTGTCCTCTTCGGGCCTATCGAATGTCTTTGCCACGGAATACTCCTCTCAATTCGCAAGAAAGAATTGCCTCTCTGGAAAAAAACACTCCCAATTATAGCACGCTGTCTCCTGAGGGCGAGACTCAGGGGACTACAAACTCCCCAAACTCCCGTTACTCTCGTTCCCACGCTCTGCGTGAGGGTGTCCTGGAATTCGGACTGTAGGAGGCGACTCCTGTCGCCGATTGTGGCTCCGCAACGGCGCCATCGGCGTCAGGAGACGCCTCCTACAGGCTTTTTCTGCGGCGGCAATTCCCGGACAGCCTCACGCTCTGCGTGGGAACGCCAGACTCGGGATTACGAAGCCAAACGTTCCAACGCAGAGCGTAGGAACGAGGGCAATCCGTGGCATGCGCTCGCACGCAGAGCGCTGGAACGAGGACTTCGCAGTTCTTTTGGGGCGAGAATTCTCGAAGTCTGGGCTGGACTTTGCCGATTATTCTGACGGCGCTGACTGAAGAAAGTTTGCGGGCGGGCTGCGCGAACGACGAAAACTACCTAGCTTAACAGACCGATGCCGATCATGCCCCTTCGCTCTCCGCTCTCACGGCTGCTGCTGGTGCTGGCGATCGCCGGGCTTTCGGGCTGTCATGCCGTCAACTTCTACCAGGCGGCGGCCTTGCAACGGCCCGTCCCGCCCGAGTTGCAGCCGGCACGGGAATTGTGCATGGTCTCGCTGCCCGAATACAAAGTCGAGCCGCCCGACATCCTCATGGTCAACATGTTGAAAATGGTGCCGCTGCCCCCCTACCGCATCGACATCTACGACGTGCTGCAAATCCGCGCGATCAACACCCTGTTGGATCAGCCGATTGACGGCTTCTTCCTGGTCGAAGGCGAGGGGATCGTCACGCTCGGGCCGGCCTACGGGCGGGTACACGTGGCGGGCATGACCGTCGAGGAGGCCGCCGCCGCGATCAATGCCCGCTTGCGGCAGATCCTGGCCAAGCCCGAGGTCTCGGTGCAGTTGGCCCGCACCGCCGGCACCGCCCCGGTCAGCGGCGAGTACATGGTCGGACCCGACGGCACGATCAACCTGCGGCAGTACGGCACGCTGCACGTGGCCGGCAAGACGATCACGCAGATTCGCATCGAGTTGAACAAGCTGCTTTCGCAATTTTTCGACTCGCCCGAAGCCGCGGTCGAGGTGCGGCAATTCAACAGCAAGGTCTTTTACGTGATTTCCGAGGGGGGAGGCATCGGCGACAACATCCGCCGCGTGCCGATCACCGGCAACGACACGGTGCTCGACGCCTTAAGCGCGGTCAATGGCCTCTCGCAGGTCTCCAGCACGACGGTCTGGGTGGCGCGGCCGGCGCCGGGCGGTTTCGGCTGCGAGCAGATCCTGCCGGTCGATTACGAGGCGATCACCAAGGGGGCCTCGGCGGCGACGAACTACCAGATCATGCCGGGCGATCGGGTCTTCGTGGCCTGCGACAGCATGATTGCGGCCAACACTTGGCTGGACAAGATCACCGCCCCGGTCGAGCGGCTCTTGGGCATCGCCTCGCTGGCCACCTCCAGCGCCCGCAGTTGGGAAACCCTCGGCCGCGATTACAACCGAACTCGATTCTAGCGAGAATCAACAGCAAAGGATGCAGTTCTATGAGACGTTGGCAATGGCGCGGGACAATGATCCTTGGCGGAGCGATCGCGTTAGCGCTGTGGCTCTGCGGGGCGAGTTGGGCGCAACAACCGCGGCTTGAGTATCCGCTTCCCGGCCCGTGCAGTTGCGTGCCGAATGTGCTGCACTGGGGCTATTTTGAGACGTGCTGGCGCCGCTGGCCTGGCGAAGTCTCGCTGAGTGAGATCAACCCGCTTGCACCGGGTCGGGAGGTGCTGACGACACCGGAGGGGCGTCGTATCGTGCCGCCGCCGAAGGCCGCAATGCCGGGGCAGCCGTCGCCCCAGCCGCAGCAGCCGCAAGGACCGCAGCCGCAGCAACAGCCTCCGGCCCATGAAGAGAGCATCTTGCCACCGGGCGGCCCCAGTGTTGTACCGATGCCAGGAACACAGAGTCCGTCAGCGCCCGGCGGGCCGGGAAGCATTCCGAGCCCCGCCAAGCCAGAAGGTGGCCTGCCCGACTTGCCCGAGTTGGAACCCGGCAAACCCTCAAACTCAGTACCGCCGGCCGTGCCGCCGGCCACGCCATCGACGACGCCTCCGGCTGTCCCTCCGGCGAACCCTCCGACGGCCGACACACCCAAGCGATTTGAAGGATCGCCAAGAAACTCGATTTGGGATACCGGCCCGAAGCTGGGAAACTCGACCGATATGACGACCGCATATCCGACTCGACCGGCGAACGTCGCGGCTGCCAGGCGATGGGAGCGGCCACGAAGCGACCAGCCACTTGCGCCAATCGCCGCGACACGAACTGACGCGGCGGTTGCATCGGCCTGTACTGCGCAGTCCGAACGAAACGCCGTCCAGCCGTCTGCTCCGCGGGCTGACTCCATCGCGGTGAGCGCCGAGCCGGCCGCCGCCGTCGAACCGGCCGCTTACGCCTTCGCTGCATCGGCGCCAAAACCGGCAGATGTCGATCGCACGGCCCTTCCCGCGGTGGCGCTGGGCGGCTATTGTCCCGTGGAACTTAGCGAAAAAGGATGCTGGGTATTGGGCGATCTGCGCTGGACCGTCGTTCACCGCGGATGGATCTATCGCCTTGCCGGGCCGGAGCAAAGGCGGCAATTCCTCGCCGATCCAGATCGCTTTGCCCCCGTCAATGGCGGCAATGACGCCGTACTCTCGCTCAGCCAGCACAGCAACGTCCCCGGCAAGACGGCCTACTGCGCCGTCTACGACAATCGCCTGTACATGTTCTGCAACGCTGCCACGCGGGACGAATTCAACAGGAATCCTGAGCGGTACGCGGCGCGAAAGTAGTGGATAGCGGGCAGTGGGTAGTGGGTAGTGGATAGTGGATAGTGGGTAGTGGATGGTTCGAAACTCTAATCGCTTTTGTGGCAGACCATCCACTATCCACTATTCCCAATCCCTCCCTCATCTAGCCCCAGCCTCCGCCAGCGGGTAAAATGAGGTTCTGCTGGATCGTTCGGGGAGGCTTCCATTGATAGACCCTTTTCGTCTCTGCCTGGCCCTCGGGCCGGTAGCGATGTACCTCTTGCTGTTGGGCGCGGTGAATCTCTCGCGGCGTTCGCTCTTGGTTTCGGGCGTTCGCGACGCCGCGGCGCTGGCGCTGGCCGTCTCAGGAATGATCGTGGTCGGCCCGATGGAGTTGTTCTTTCCGTTCGACAGCGCGGTGAAGCTCGGCTCTTATGTGTGGCTGCTGTTGGTGGCGCTGTACGTGATGTGCGTGGTGTTGTGGCTGCTGCTGCTGCGGCCGCGGCTGGTGATCTACAATATCTCGGCCGACAAATTGCGCCCGCTCCTGGCCGACGTGGTCGGACAGTTCGGCGACGCGCGTTGGGCGGGCGATAGCCTGGCGATTCCGGGATTGGGCGTGCAGTTGTACATGGACCACTTCGCCGCCCTTGGGAGCGTCTCGCTGATTTCGGCCGGCGGCAATCAGAACCATGCCGGTTGGCGGCGGCTGGAGACAGGCCTCCGCGCGGCGCTGGCTCGCGAAGAGGCCTCCCGCAACCCGCGCGGTCTCGGCCTGTTCCTCGCAGGCCTGCTTTGTCTCGCGGGCATAGGGCTGGCCATCGCCCACGATCCCGAGCAGGTCGCCCGCTCGCTGTTGAACCTTGCCCAGTCGTTAGAGAAGATGATCGGGCTTTGACGGTTCCCGCGCCACTTCGAACACGATCCGGTACGCCCGATAGCCGGCGGCCAACTGTCGGGGGTAAAGCCGGGCGATCTCCAACCGCAACTGGTCGGCGCTGGCGAAGCCGTCGGGGCGGGCGTCGGCGTCGCTGAGCCGCTCCAGGTCCACCTCCTCGACCAGCGTCACGCGGATCGGCCCCACGCCGGGGATATAGCTGCGCTGGCCGGCACGCATCCGCCTATGCTTCCACAGGCGGATCGTCTGCGTCTTTTGGCCGGCACGAATGGCCGGCAGGAACTTCTTCTTGAACAACAGCATCCGCCTAGCGTAACGGCAAGACCGCCAACAGGTCAAGCGGGCTGCAGCTTCGAACTGTTTAGCCGCCGCGTCCACGCGGCGCTGCAATTGCGGGCGATTCTACGCCGCGTGGACGCGGTGGCTAAACACTCTTCCCGTCCTGACCGCAGACGAGATGCCTGATTCTGCGGCCTCTTTGTGCGGAGGGCAACGCCTGTGACGACTGTTCGGGCGGCTCTCCGCCGTTGTCGTCGTCACCAGCGGGTTTTGCTTAGCGCAGTCGAAAAATCCGGCCGAACGGTTGTTGTAGGAGCAGCCCTCACGGACCGGAGGGCTGACTGTAGCAATTAACCGATCTAGGCACGAAAAAGCGATGGATCGTATTCTGCGGATTGTATCGTGGGGGATAGCGGCAGCGGCGTTGGCCATCGCCGCGCCGGCCGGCCTAGCCACGGCAGCCGACGAGAGCGGAAAGGATCCTGCGCTAGCGGCTTCGCCGCCAGAAACACTTTCACTCCCGGCTCCCTCGCAGACACCCTTGCTTCTCGCGCCGGAAGCGAACGCGGCCGGGAGGCTGAACCGCCCTGCCGGTTTGTCGAGCAATGCGTGGTGCGATCGCGAGACTGGTGTCCGGACCGGCTCTGCCGCCGGCGGCGTCAAATCCGATGGACCACCGACGCCGGCGCCGCTGGAGCTGGCGTCGCCGCTTGTGATCGCCGCGGCCGAGGGCGAGCGTTCCGAGCAGTTGGAGCGAATTGCCCAACAAGCCGACCGGCAGACCCGGCACGGCTTCGAGTTGGCGGGACGAGGGGCCCGCTTCGCCGCCAGGTCGGAGTTTCTCGCCGCGCTGAAGCTGGTCGCCGAAGGATTGGACAGCGAAGAGAAAACCGACGCTCACGGCCGGGCGCTGGCCGCCGCATTGACCGCGATGAAGGAAGCCGACGACTTTCTGCCCAACGGCTCGCGGTTGGAGGCCGGCATCGACCTGCCCCGTATTCTCGCCAGCCACGCAACGCCGGTATTGAAGAGTGAGACCGCCAACCTGACCCCGCTCACGGCGTTGAGGTGCTATTTCACCTTTGCCCAGGAACAGTTTGCCGCGGCGGCGGGTCACGAAGTGGCCGGTTCGATGGCCCTGCACGCCTTGGGCAAACTGCACGAGGCGATGGCCCAGCAGAAGGGCGGTCCCTTGCCCGCGGCCGAGCCGAAGGCGATGGTCTTCTTCCAGGCTGCAATCCTGGTGTACCCGCAGAACTTCATGGCGGCCAATGATCTCGGCGTGATGCTGGCGCGGTGCGGCAACTGCGGCGATGCCCGCCGCATGCTCGAATACAGTCTCTCGCTCTCTCCGCAGTCGGCCACGTGGCACAACCTCGCGGTCGTCTACGGCCAACTGGATCAGGCGGCGCTGGCCCGACGAGCCGATCGGCAGGCGATCGCGCTGCAGCAGGCCGAGGCCGCGCGGCGAAGGGCCCTGCAGGGGATGGCTTACAGTGCGGTTCAATGGGTCGATCCGCAGACGTTCGCCGCCGCCGCGACGAGCGGGCCGAGTGTGCCGACCACCTTCCCCACTCCCACGGGTCAGACCGCGGAAGCATCGGCGGCACCTCGTCGACTGCCGCCGGTTCCGGCTGGGGCGAAGCCGACGCAACCCCCGACGGCCGCCGAACGAATGTCATGGGGCTTGCCTGGATACCAACGTTGAGGGAAGCCGTAGAGCCATGAGATCGAACTATTGCCACGACAACGTCCATGCCGGGCCGGCCGCCAAGAACCGGTTGCTCGGTTGGGCTTTTACATTGGCGTCGCTGCTAGTGCTGGCTACGGCGACGTGGTTTGCGGGTTTGGATACTCAGCAAAAGGTCGCTCCAACGGGTGGAGCCACTCCGGCGGGGCCTCGCCATGCCGATCACCAATCAACGCGCGTTGCTTCAATTCCCCCGGAGGAGCGACACGAAATTCTGTTGTGCCAGGCACTCGGGCCCGCCGCCCCTTATGACATCTGCGGCGTGGATTGCGCCGCCTGCCCTCGCGGCATCCGCTGGGAGAAGATGCGGGCGATCCAGTGGCAGGCGTACGCCCAGGGCGAGTACGTCGGCCACGCCCGCCTGGCCCACGTCCCCGACTACCGCCTCCGCGTCGACGATCAGATCGAGATGACCTATCGGCTGACGCGGGAAGAGACGGCGACTCCCTACCGCCTCAACGTGGGCGACGAGGTCCAGGTCGAATCGTTCACCGACCACGAGATCAACCGCGACCTGCTGATTCAACCCGACGGCACGATCACGCTGCGATTGTTGGGCCAGGTCCATGCTACCGGCCGCACCGTCCCGCAACTCCGCGACGCCCTGGAAGAGGCCTACAAGAAGTACTACAAGAACCCGGCGATTACCGTCACGCCGCTGAAGGTCAACACGAAACTCGACGACCTGCGGAATACGATCGATCGCCGGGCGGGCATCGGCGGCCAGAGTCAATCGGTCCGTGTCACACCCGAAGGGAGCGTCTCGCTGCCCGCCATCGGCTCGGTCCAAGCCCAAGGACTGACGCTCACCGAGCTTCAAATGGAAGTGAACGAGGCTTACCGGCAGATCGTCAACGGCATCCAGATTATTCCGATCCTCACCCAGCGGGCGCCGCGCTACGTCTACGTGTTGGGCGAGGTGAACACCCCCGGCCGCTTCGAGTTGACCGGCCCGACTACCGCCTTGCAGTCGATCGCCATGGCCGGCAGTTGGCGGGTCGGCGCCAACCTGCGGCAGATCGTGGTCTTCCGCCGCGGCGACGATTGGCGGCTGCTGGCCACGCTGATCAACCTCGAAGGGGCGCTGCTGGGCCACCAGCCCTGCCCACGCGGCGAAATCTGGATCGACGATTCCGACGTGATCATCGTGCCGAAGGGCAAGCTCCTGGTGGCCGATGACATCATCGAGCTGGTCTTCACCCGCGGCATCTACGGCGTGTTCCCCATGATCAACTCGATCCAGTTCTCGAAGCTCAGCACGCTGTAGGGTGTGGAGGGGTGGGGCAGACATTTATGCCTGCCCCACTCGGGATCACGCTGTAGGGTTTCGCTGCCGCAGCGCCTCGTAGAAGAGGACGGCGGCGGTCACCGAGACGTTCAAGCTGTCGGCCGTGCCCAGCATCGGCAAGCGAACGGCCGTTATATCACTACCCTTCCAGACCGGCGAGAGCCCCGGGGCCTCGCCGCCAAGCACGATCGCCGTCGGGCGGCGGTAATCGACCTGCGTGTAGCCCACCGAACCATCGACCCGGGCCGCGAGGATCTGGAATTGCCGCTCGCGCAGCCATGCCAAAGCCTCGCCGCTTGAGGCTTCGCACACCGGCACGGTGAAGATCGTCCCCAGGCTGGCGCGGATGGCATTGGGGTTGTACAGATCGGTCCGCCCATCGGCGACGATGACGGCCGACACCCCGACGGCGTCCGCGCTCCGCAGCACCGCTCCCACGTTGCCCGGCTTCTCCACGCCCTCCAGCACGGCAATCAGCCGGCACCGCTCAACCTCGTGTGCCACTGCTTGCTTGCAAGCAGTGCTCTCCGTTGGGGTGGCAGTCAAACTGCCAGCCCAACTCGCTGAACTCTCGCCCCAATTCAGCCTTGCCAGCGTCGGCCGCGGCATCTCCGCGACGGCCACCACGCCTTCCGCCCGCTGGCCGAATGCCAGCCGCTGGAACACGGTTTCGCTGACGTGCCAGACTTCGCCGCCGCCATGCGGCGTTGTTGGCGTGGCAGTTAAACTGCCACCCCAACTTGCCAGTAAGTACCGAGCGTCCTCGCTGTGGCAAAGCGGCTCGCAAACGAAGACCTCCCGCAGTTTCACGCCCGCGGCGATCGCGCGGCGCAGCTCACGGGCGCCGTTGATGAGAATTTGCCCCTGCTTTTCCCGGTGCCGACGGTCGCGCAGCCGCAGGGTGTCCTTCACCCGCGGATTTTGCAGACTGGTAATCATTGACATAGCAACAAACCGCTCGCGGTTTCGCAACGCACGACAACTCCGCTCGGCAATCGCCGCCCGTCGCTTGCTTCGATCATCAAGGGTTGTGCAACAATCGTCTGGCGGCCGCCGAATTGCTCGATCACCATTTGCCCGAGCAACTCCGCGTCATAGCCCGGCGTGTGGCAGGTCAACAGCATGAACCGCGGCCGGCCGTCGGTCAACTCCGCGCAGAGGGCGAGCAGCCGCGGCAAGTGTTTGGAGAGCCGCCAGACCTCGCCGCGCGGGCCGTGGCCGTAGCTCGGTGGGTCGAGGATCACGGCATCGTAGCGGCGGCCGCGTTTCAACTCTCGCTTGGCGAAGTTCAGGGCGTCTTCGGCGATCCAGCGGATCGGCGCATCGGCGAGGCCGGATAGTACGGCGTTTCGGCGGGCCCAAGCGACAACGTTTTTTGCCGCATCGACGTGAACCACTTCCGTCCCGGTCGCCGCCGCCGCCAACGTGCTCCCGCCAGTGTAGGCGAAGAGATTGAGGACTTTCGGCGCGTCTCCCCTCTCCCTTTGGGAGAGGGGCAGGGGGTGAGGGCCGCTGGATTGGCGATCGTCATTACTCTCTCGCGCCTGTACAGCCGCCGAGTCGCCCTCACCCTTACCCTCTCCCAAAGGGAGAGGGGACAGACGTTGCGCGATCCAATCCCAGTTCTCCACCTGCTCGGGAAAGAGCCCCAAATGACCAAACTCGGTCCGCTTCAACTCGAAGCGCAACCGGCCATGTGTAACGATCCATCGCTCGGGCAGCTCGCGCCGATCGATCCACTCTCCCCGCACTTCGTCGCGCCCTTCGAAACGTGCGTCGGCTCGCATCCAAGAATCGGGAAAGGCTCGCGCGAATGTCTCCGCCGCCGGGCAGGGCCGATCGAGCACGATTTCGCCGAACCGCTCCAGCCGCCGGCTATCGCCGAAATCGAGAAGCTCGTAGTCGTCACAATCATAAGGCGGCGGGGCAGCCGTATCGATCATCCCTTCTTCCGCAAAGGCCTTTTCCTCTTCCGGATCGAGCTTCGCACACTCTCTGGCCAATCTCTCACGTTTGTCGATCTGCTTGAAATCCACTACTTCCTCCGCTTCGCCGTCTTTCGATGCGGCCGATAGCCGGCTGTGGGCGTCTGTTGTCCTCGGCGGGTCGATTTCTTCTCGCCCGCCGCGATCTTCGGCGGCCGCGATGGGATCAGGCACTCGGGACCGTCGCCGACCAGGTCGAGGCGGTCGGCCGCTGCCAACGCCTCGCGGACGTCGGCGTAATTCTCCGGCTTGAAGAATTGCAGCAGCGCCCGTTGCAGCCGCCGCTCGCGGGCGCCGCGGGGAACATGGACCGATTCGCCCGTCATCGGATCGAGGCCCGTGTAGTACATGCACGTGGCGACGTCCATCGGACCGGGGATGAAGTCCTGCACCTTGTCGGGCTTCAGGCCGTTTCGCTTCAGGTACAACGCCAACTCGATCATCGCCGGCAGATCGCAGCCCGGGTGGCCGGCGATGAAATACGGCACGAGGAATTCCGTCTTTCCCGCCGCGGCGGCCTCCTCTTGAAACTGCCGGGCAAACGCCTCGAACGAGTCGATCGCCGGCTTGTGCATCCGCCGCAAAACCTCGGCAGCAACGTGCTCCGGCGCGACCTTCAACAGCCCGCCGGTGTGATGCCGGGCGACCTGGCGAATGAACTCGGGGCACTGCACGGCCAGGTCCATGCGGATGCCCGACGCCACCAGCGCCTGCTTCACTCCGGGCTGCCGTCTGGCGGCGTCGAGCAAGTGCAACAGCGGCCCATGATCGGTCGCCAGCCGCGGACAGATCGCCGGGTGAAGGCAGCTCTGCCGGCGGCATTTCTCCCGCGCCTCGGGCTGCGAGCAATTCATCGCGTACATATTGGCCGTCGGCCCGCCGAGATCGCTCACCGTGCCCGAGAAATCGGGCTCCCGGCCCATCCGCTCGATTTCGGCCAGGATCGAGGCCTCGCTGCGGCTCTGGATGATGCGGCCCTCGTGGACCGTGATCGAGCAGAACGCGCAGCCGCCGAAGCAGCCCCGCATAATCTGGATTGAATCCCTCACCACCTCAAAGGCCGGAATCCTCCGCCGGCCATAGCTCGGGTGCGGCCGCCGCGTGAACGGCAGCCCATAAATCCGGTCGATCTCCCCCTGCGACAGCGGCCACGCCGGCGGATTGACCACCACCGCCTCCCGCCCGTGACGTTGTACCAGCGCCCGGGCGTTGTACGGATTCGTCTCTTCGTGGATCATCCGCGTCATCGCGGCGAAAGCGGCCTTGTCGTGGGAGACTGCGTCGAAGCTCGGAAGGGTCACGCAGTGATGAATGATGAATGATGAATGATGAATGGAAGAATTATCCGCGGAACCGGATTGGCTGCCTTTGCATTCATCATTCATCATTCCGCATTCATCATTTACCTCGCCCGCTCCCAGCCGATAGGCCACGCCGCGGATGTCGCGCAACTGGCGAACCGCTTCCCCGGCGGCCAGCCGCCGCACGATCTCCACAAGCGGCCGCTCGCCCATGCCGAAGACGAGCAGATCGGGCTTGGCGTCCAGCAGGATCGAGCGGCGGACCTTATCGCTCCAATAGTCGTAATGCGCCAACCGCCGCAGGCTGGCCTCGACGCCGCCGGCGATGATCGGCACCCCCTTGTACGCCTCGCGCGCCCGCTGGCAATAGGCCGACGTGGCCCGGTCCGGCCGCCGGCCGATCTCGCCGCCGGGGCTGTAGGCGTCGTCGTTGCGGACCTTGCGATTGGCGGTGTAGCGGTTCAACATCGAGTCCATGTTGCCGGCGCTGACGGCAAAGCAGAGCCGCGGCCGGCCGAACGTCCGCCATGCGTCACAGCAGTGCCAGTCGGGCTGGCTCAAAATGGCGACGCGAAACCCCGCGTCCTCCAACACCCGCCCCAACAGCGCCATGGCGAAGCTCGGATGATCGACGTAGGCGTCGCCGGTGACGAAAACTACATCGACAGCGTCCCACCCGCGCGGAGACTTCCGCCGCAGTCATCGGCAGTGGCTTCGTGGATGCCGAATTGCGAACTGAGGGCATAAGGTCCATTGTACGCCGCCGCCGCGGATCTGTCAGGCCGGAAGGGGACGGAGGAGGTTGTCAAAACAGAGTTCCACGAAATGGAAAACGTTCCCCGACAACCTCCTCCGTCCCCCTCGGGCTACCAGCCGTTACAATTTATGCTCGATCCGCTATAATGCCGGCCGATGAAAACACCCCGCATCTTGATCGTCCGTCTCAGCGCGATCGGCGACGCCGTCCAGACCATGCCGGTCGCCTGTGCCCTCCGCCAGCGCTTTCCCGAGGGATTTCTCGCCTGGGCGGTCGAATCGCGGGCGGCGGCGCTGCTGCGCGGCCACGAAGCACTGGATGAACTGATCGAATTGCCGCGGGGTTGGCTCAAGTCGCCGCGAGGCGTGTGGCGATTGCGCCGTCGTCTCCGCGATCTGCAATTCGAGACTACGATCGACGTTCAGAGCTTGACAAAGTCGGCCATCCTCGCGTGGCTCTCGGGGGCGAAGCGGCGGATCGGCTTCGGTAATCCCGGCGGCCGCGAGCTGAGCAGATGGCTCAACAACCAGCGCGTCGATCCCAAGGCGACCCACGTTGTCGATTGCTACCTGGAATTGCTGCGGCCGCTGGGGATTGAATCGCCCGCGGTTCGATTCCAAGTGCCGGAACACGAGGCGGATCGCGCCGCCGCCGAAGCGACGATCGCCCAGTTGGACCTTGCTGCCGGGTTTGCCATCATCAATCCCGGAGCGGGCTGGCCGTCAAAACTCTGGCCCTCCGATCGCTACGCCGCCGTCGCACGCCAATTGGGCGAGGCCCGGCATCTGCCGACATTGGTCGTTTGGGCCGGCCAGACCGAGCGGACGATGGCCGAGCAGATCGCCGGCGCCGCCGGTCCGACCGCCCGCCTCGCTCCCGCGACGACGCTTCCCCAGTTAGCGGCGATTGCCCGGCGGGCGAGATTGTTTATCGGCGCCGACACCGGCCCGCTGCACCTGGCGGCGGCGGTCGGAACGCCGTGCGTCGGTCTCTACGGCCCCTGGCCGGCATCTCGGCATGGGCCTTACGGTCCGCAGCACATCGCCCTGCAAAGGATGTTCTTCGAGGGTTCCGCCCGCGCCCGCCGCACCGCGCCGGCGATTTACATGGAGAGCATCACGACCGAGATGGTTTGCGAGGCGTGTGATCGGAGTATAATGCAAAATGAAAAGTGCAAAATGAAAAGTGCAAAATGAAAAGTGCAAAATGAAAAGTGCAAAATGAAAAGTGCAAAATGAAAAGTGCAAAATGAAAAGTGCAAAATGAAAAGTGCAAAATGAAAAGTGCAAAATGAAAAGTGCAAAATGAAAAGTGCAAAATGAAAAGTGCAAAATGAAAAGTGCAAAATGAAAAGTGCAAAATGAAAAGTGCAAAATGAAAAGTGCAAAATGAAAAGTGCAAAATGAAAAGTGCAAAATGAAAAGTGCAAAATGAAAAGTGCAAAATGAAAAGTGCAAAATGTCGCGTCTGTAGCATCATTACCGGGTTCTGGTTCCCACGCTCCGCGTGGGAACCGCTGTCTTTCCGACGCTCTCCGCCGGGACGGGCGACGCAGAGCGTCGGGACCAGTGCGTTCCCACGCGGAGCGTGGGAACGAGGGCTTTTTCTTGTTGTCGAACCCGGTAATGATGCTACAGACTCAAAATGTCAGTCTGCAATTTGCATGTTGCACTTTGCATTTTTCATTTTGCATTCTTCCGCGTCCCGCCAATGACATCGCCCTGTTCCCTTCCAGTCTCCGATCCATCCTGGCGACGCTCGCTCCGCCGCCGGTTATTGACGTGGTTCGATCGCTCCGCGCGAGACCTGCCCTGGCGGCGAGACCGCGATCCGTATCCCATCTGGGTAAGCGAGATCATGCTGCAACAGACCCAGGTGAAGACGGTCGTCGGCTACTTCGACCGCTTTCTGGCGGCGTTTCCGACGATCGCAGCCCTCGCCGCGGCCGACGAAGATGAAGTTCTACGCCTATGGGAAGGACTGGGTTACTATCGCCGCGCCCGGCAACTTCACCAGACGGCAAGAATCATCGCGGCCCAGCATGGCGGCGCCTTTCCAACTGATCCCGCGATCGTCCGCTGTCTGCCCGGCATCGGCCGTTACACCGCCGGCGCAATTCTCTCGATCGCCTTCGACGCCCGCGAGCCGATCCTTGAGGCCAACACGCTGCGGTTGTTCAGCCGGCTTTTGGCCTACGACGGCGATCCGCGATCGAGCGAAGGACAGCAACTTCTGTGGACAATGGCCGAGGTCGTATTGCCGCGGCGTGGCTCGGGCCGCATGAACCAGGCGCTGATGGAGCTTGGCAGCGAAGTCTGTACACATCGAGCGCCCCGCTGTCAGCAGTGTCCCGTCGCTGCGTTATGCCGTGCCAGCCAGCAGGGTCGGCAATCGCAGATTCCGCGTCCGACAGCGAAGCCGGTCACCGAAGCGGTGCGGCAGGCGGCAGTGATCGTCCGCCGTCGCGGGCGGGTGTTGCTGCTGCGCTGGCCGGAAGCAGGCCGATTCGCCCGCCTCTGGGATTTTCCTCGATTCCCGATCCACTCCAGCCCTCCACTCGACATTCGCCGCGAATTGGCCGAGAATGTGCTGGCGCTGACCGGCGTGGTGATTGCGCCCGGCCGGCAGATCAAAACGCTTACCCACGGCGTCACGCGATTCCGCATTACGCTGGAATGCTACGAAGCGGAGTTTCTCTCCAACGGCAAACTCGCTGCAACCAAGTTGGAAACCCGCTGGCTGCGGCCGGCGGAATTGGAGAAGTGCCCGCTGAGCAGCACAGGGCGGAAGTTGGCGCGGCTGCTTCAGGCTCGATGAGATCACTCGCCTGCCGCGTTGACTGGGCACTGAAGTGCCCAGCCCTTCGTCGCGCGAGCGGCGAAATCGCCCGTCCTAGGGCAGCGTCTTGACGCGGACGTGGCGGAAGGCCACCGGATCGCCGTGCCCGAGCCAGCCGATGTAGCCCTTGCGATTGTGCAGCCCGGGATGCTTTTGGTGATCGACCGTCTTGTCGATCTTGCTGATGTCGGCGTCGACGATCATACGGCCATTGACGGTTACCTTGATATGGCTGCCGTCGGCGATGATCTCCTCCTGGTTCCACTGGCCAACAGGCTTCAGGGCGCCGCGCTTGGCCGGCACCACGCCGTAGATCGAGCCGTGGGCCTGGTAGGGGTGGAGATTTTTATAGACCGGATCGCCGTCGTCGAGGATCTGGATCTCCATGCCGACGTAAGCGGCGTCGCCTTTCAAGGGCGTGCGGATGCCGACGCCGTTGTTTCCCGCCGGCGGCAGTTTGAACTCGAAACGGAAGATGAAATTGGCGTACCGCTTGGCGGTGTAAAGATTGATGCCCTTGCAGACGATCGTGCCGTTCTCGACGGCGTAGCCCTTCACGTCCCCCTGCCAGCCGTTGAGCGTCTTGCCATCGAAGAGGCTCACGAACCCCTCCTTGGCTTCTTCTTTGGAGAGGGCGGCGTTCTTCTCCTCTTTGGCATAAGCCGAAGCGACGACGAGCAACATGACTGCAACGATGCCGATGCAACGCATAAGCGCGACTCCTCTTTGATTGGCGTGGGCGGGCACAGGAAGAAACTGCGAAGCTCCGTTCAATCTCGTCGGCCGATGGGTTCCTAAAGGTCCTCTTCGCGATCCTCGAAAATCAGGTGAATTGCTTGCGCGAGGCTTTTCAGACAGGCAGCCTTGGTTCTTCCTTGGCCGTTGGCCCCCGGCACTTCGGGACAATAGGCCACGAACCAGTTGCCATCTCGTTCGATGATCGCGGTGAATTCATTGTGCATGCGAATATCTCCTACCAGACTCTCATTCCCGATCAGCACCGCAGTCGCTCCCACTATACCGCGGCCGAGTGTTCCACCGGCAACACCTTGCCGAGATCGAGATGCGTCGAGGCGTCGAGAATTTCAATTCCAACTATTTTGTCGCCGTCACCCACGTCCAAAACAACGTCTTCCGCGACGCGCTTGTTGACGACTTCTTGCCGACGGTCATCGAACCGCAGGTAGAGCAAATCGGTCGCGACATCATAGTGAATCTGCATTTGACTACTCCCACACTCCATAGAAAACGTATGCGGTGACCGTGATAAGCTCGTCGCCCTCGACCAGATAAAACACCTCGACACGTTTCTGCTTATAATGCTTGCCGTGCCGCGAACGGTCGAATTCGTAGACCTTTGCCTTCCCTATTTTACCATACTTGGCGGGAATCGAGAATCCGGTAAGCAGGACGTCCTTAATCTCCGCCTCGTTCGTGCCACGCTCTTCAGCCCTCAAGAGCGGTTGAACTCCAATGCTAATCCGCATTATGGTCCTTCGCAGCGAGGCTCAGGCCCCCGCCTTCTCTTTCGTCATCCGCCGCAACTCTTCGGTCGTTTTCATCGAGCAGAACTTCGGGCCACACATGCTGCAATAATGGGATTTCTTATCGTCCTCGGCCGGCAGCGATTCGTCGTGCATTCGCCGCGCGGTCTCCGGGTCGAGCGCGAGGCGGAATTGCTCGGGCCAGTCAAAAGCGAAGCGGGCGCGGCTCAAGGCGTCGTCCCGCTGCCGCGCCGACGCGGTGCCGGGCAAGGTCGGCGGCATGGGCGGCGATCTTGTAGGCGACCACACCCTGCCGAACGTCTTCCAGATTGGGCAGCCCCAGATGCTCCTTCGGCGTGACGTAGCAGAGCATCGCCGCCCCGTACCACGCCGCCATCGCCGCGCCGATCGCGCTGGTGATGTGGTCGTAACCGGGGGCAACGTCGGTCACGATCGGCCCGAGCACGTAGAACGGGGCCGCGTCGCACCACTGCTGTTCCAGGCGGATGTTCCGCTCGATCTGGTCCATCGGAATGTGCCCCGGTCCCTCGATCATCACCTGGCAGTTTTGCTGCCGGGCGCGGCGGCCAAGTTCGCCCATCACCTTCAGTTCGGCGAACTGCGCCTCGTCGCTGGCGTCGGCGATCGAGCCCGGCCGCAAGCCGTCGCCGATGCTCCAGGTCACGTCATAATTGTGCATGATGTCGCAGAGGTCGTCGAAATGGGTGAAGAACGGGTTCTCTTCACCGTGGGCGGTCATCCACTTCGCCACCAGCGAGCCGCCGCGGCTGACGATGCCCGTCAGGCGGCGTTGGCACAGCGGCAGGTGCTCGCGGAGCGTGGCGGCGTGGATTGTCATGTAATCGACCCCTTGCCGCGCCTGCTGCTCGACCACGCCCAAAAAATCCTCCGGCCGCATATCGACAATCTCGTCGATCTGTTGGGCCACTTGGTAAATCGGAACCGTGCCGACCGGCGCGGCCGCCGCCTCGATGATTCGGCCGCGGACCAGGTCGATCTGCTCGCCGGTCGAGAGGTCCATGACCGTATCCGCCCCGAAGCGGACGGCCGCCAGCATCTTCTCGACCTCGCAGGCGGAATCGCTCGAAACGGCCGACTTGCCGATGTTGGCGTTGATCTTGGTGCGTGCGGCGATGCCGATGCCGATGGGCGCCAAGTTCTTTGCCAGATGGGCCTTATTGGCCGGGATCACCATCCGCCCTTCGGCCACCTCGCGGCGGACGATTTTGACGTCGAGTTGCTCAGCCGCCGCGACCGCCTCGATTTGGGGCGTCATTTGCCCCGCCCGAGCAGACTCGATCTGGGTCATCGTTGACTCCCTCCGCCGCTCGGTGCGGCGATGATTGGTCCTGCTTTCAGCATTGTGATGCAGTATAGAGGGCTGGGGCCTGGCTGTCAAACGCTCCTATGCCGCCACTCACACCACCCATTTTATCCAATCCGCAAACTTCTGCTATTGCTCAAGATCGACGCAATCGAAGCCGATACCTTATTCGGAATACTCGCCCACAGACGCTCACCGCGCGCCGCGAAAAGACACGATAGCCAGAAAAGGGGTGCAGAGCAATGAATCGACCGCGAACGGGGCCAGCCGTGCTCGCCCGCTTTCCCGACGTCAGCGACCTGCCGCAGTCTCCGTCACAGGCAGAGGAGGGGCCGGGCCGAAGCCTATGGGGATCGAACGGCCGTTGGATTGACCAGGCGATGTCGATCAAGTTGTTGGCCTGTGTGACCGTGCTCCTGCTGGTAGGCGCGGTTTTGCCGTTTTGCCTTGGCCCGAAATCGCCGACAGGCGACCCGACAACAGCCGCAGAATGCTCTCTCCTCGTGGCAACCCAAGCCCGGGCAATCCGCGACGACGAACGCCTCTGTGCAAACCGGAGCGGTGGCCGAAAGCGGCGGAAGCTATTCGGTGGCACAGGTTTCCGCAACTTCCGATCAACCCCCGCCGCTGGCAGCCCCGCCATTGGCGGTAGCCGCCCAGCGCGAGCCGCCGCCACCCCCGACTGTTGCTGGATCACTCATGCCCCCCCAAGTACCTCGTGAGGCCAGACCCGCTATTCCGCCCCAAACCGTCGCCACGACGTCGTCGTCGCTATGGGCACCGCCCGCTGACGCGGGCCAGCCGCCGCAGAGACCGGGCGAGTCGCCGACGGCAAATGCAAATCAAGCAGCAGCGGCTCGCTCCCCCGAGTATGAAGCCAACGCCCGTGGCCACCGGCCGGGAGAGCCTCCCGCGGCACAGTTCGACGGGACGATCGAGGGGCCCAAGCGTTAGGAATCGCCATGACCGCACTTGACCAAGCATTTATCCGCGCATTTTCGCAGCAGGGGATGCCGCCCGTGATTCCGCCGCGGCAGTCGACGGGCGACCGCTCCCGCCCTCGCCTCGACGAACAAGAGACCGCCCCCTGCGGCACCGCCGCGGCGAAAGCCGAAGCCCAGCCGTCCGCTGTCGCCGCCGCCGCAGCCGGTGGCCCGCCGCAGATCTCCGACGTATTCCGCGACGTGCTGGCGACGTTGGAGCGTCCGCCGCTTCGTCCGGCAAGTCCTGAAAAAGCCCAAGCCCCCACCGCCGACACCTCCTGGAGCCCGGCGGTCGCCGCCGCCGGCGGACCCTGGTCGGCCGACTGGTGCCAAACGTCGGTGGGCATGGCCGAGCCCCTCAGTTTCGCCCAGCCGATCGTACTGGCGGAGTCCGTCGGCCTGGTCGATCCGGCCTTCGCGGCTGAAGCCAGCGATCAGGAAGCGGCAGTCAGCGATGAGCAGTCAGCGGTCGGCGAACAGCAATCAGCAATCAACAATCAACAATCGGCAATCGACAATCACCCATTGCCCGTCGCCCATTTGTCGTCGTTCCCGCAGCTTCCGCCCAGCGCGGAATCGCCCGCCCCGCCGGCGTTCAAGCCGGCCTGGCAGGTGGAACGCTTCACCTGGCCGCGGGTCTGCCGGCGGCTGATGGCTCGCGCGGCCGAGGAGTTTGATCGCCTGGCCGATGCCCTGCTGGCGGCGAATGCCCGCGGGCAGAAGGTGCTGGCGATGGCTGCCTGCTGCCGCGGCGAAGGCGCCACCACGTTGCTGCTCTGTGCCGCCCGGCGGCTGGCCGAACGCGGCGTCAAACTGGTGCTGGTCAACGCCGACCTCGCCCGGCCCCGGCTGGCCAAACGCCTTGGCGTGGAGATGCAATCCGGTTGGAACGAAACCCCCGACCACGACGCGACGTTCCTGGCCAATGCTGTCATCGAAGCGGCCGCCAACAACCTGGCCCTCTCGGCGATCCGCGAGCCCAAGGACGAGCAGGCCCGCGGCGATTGTTCGCGGTTGGCCCCCAGCCTCGACATCCTCAAGGGCCATTACGAAATGGTGCTCGTCGATCTGGGGCCGCTGGAAAACACCGAATCGCTCGGCGACTACTTTGGGCAAACGGTCGGCGGCAAGATCGACGGCGTGTTGTTGGTTCACAATCCGCGGATCACCTCCGAGGCCCGCCTGGCCAACGTCGAAGAGCAGTTGACCGCCGCGGGCGTCCCCCTGGCCGGACTCATCGAAAACTTCGTGGCTTCGTAAGGATCATCGACCTATGTACGAGACCTACTGGCGCCTGACGCAAAAACCGTTCGAGAACGCCGCCGATCCACGCTTCTACTATCCGGCCGAATCGCACCAGGCGGCCTTGCTGAAGCTGCGATACACCATCGAGAATCGCCGCGGGGCGGCGTTATTGGCCGGGCCCTCAGGGATGGGCAAGACGCTGCTTACGACCATGCTCCGCGGCATATTGACCGCGCAGTCCACGCCCTTCGTACACCTGGTCTTCCCGCAAATGTCCTCCGCCGATCTGTTGGCCTACCTCGCCGATGAACTGGAGGGGCCGGGCCAGCCGAGCGAAACCCCCGACGTGCAGACCAGCGTCCGCCGCATCGAGCGATTCCTCACCGCCAACGCCGCCAAAGGGCAACATGCGGTCGTCGTCGTCGATGAAGCGCAACTCCTTGAAGGGCCGCACACAATGGAATCGCTGCGGCTGCTGCTGAACTTCGAGCCGAACGGCCAGCCCGCGCTCACGATCCTGCTGGTGGGCCAAACTTCGATCCTTACCACCGTCAATCGCATCCCGCAATGGGAGGAACGCTTCGGCGTGAAATGTCTGCTGCGGGCGTTCAACGAAGCGGAGACGGCGGCCTACGTCGAACATCGCCTGCGGGTGGCCGGCTCGCCGCGATCGATCGTCGAGCCCGACGCCCTGGCCACGCTGCAAGAACTCACCGGCGGCGTCCCCCGCCGCATCAACCGCCTCTGCGATCTCGCCCTGCTGGTCGGTTACGCCGAAGAGCAGAAGATGCTCACCGCCAGCCACTTCGAGTCGGTCTGCCACGAGTTGGTGGCGATGACGGCGGAATAGGGAGAAGAAGGAACACTAATCGCCACTGATTAACGCTGATTAGAATGAGGTTGAGCGACGTTCTTCGATCAGCGTAGATTAGTGGAGATTAGCGTTCCTTCCGTTCTTCTCCATGCAGGTCGGAGACGATGAACCGTTTCCATTGCAACTCGCCTCTGTGGCCGAAGTTGATCAGGTAGCCCACGGGTTGTCGGGCGATCCTCATATAGTTGAACAACTGGGCTTCGTGGTCGGAGTTGAGGCCCGCGACGGCTTTCAATTCGATCACGATGGCGTTGAATGCGAACAGATCGGGAACGTAGTGCGTTTCCAACTGATTGTCCTTGTAGAACACTGTCAATTGCCGTTTCGATTGGAACGGAATGCCGCGGAAGCCGAGCTCAATCTCGAAACTCTGCTGATAGATTTCCTCTGCCATCCCGTAGCCCAACTGATTATAAACCTCAAACGCCGCTCCCATCACTTTATACCCCTCCTCCTTATACATCCTCATCTTCCTTTCAGACAGGAGGAACACTAATCGCCGCTAATTCACACTAATCGCCGAGAGAACACCCTCTTTGATTAGCGTTAATCAGTTTCTGTTGCGGAGAGAGCAGGTTAGCCGGATTGTCGCCTTTCGCTCCGCGAAAGTAGCGGGGATTGATCGCTACTTTCGCGGAGCGAAAGGCGACAGAAGGCTTTCCGCAACAGAAACTAATTAGTGGAAATCAGTGTTCCTTTACCCCACTCCCTGTTTGGCTTCGGTCCCATCGTGTAGATTATCGTCCCACCGTCCTTTATTTCGCTATACGGCAAGAACGGCCGCGTCCAGTCTTTGCCGTTCAGCTTGACCGACTGGATGTAGATGTTCTTCTCGGAGAGATTCTCGGCGATGGTGGTGAACGTCTTTCCGTTGGAGAAATGCATTTCGGCCTTCTTCAGCATTGGAGTGCCGATGACGTAGTAATCGCTGCCGGGGCAGACGGGGTAGAAGCCCAACGCGGTGAAGATGTACCAGGCCGACATTTGGCCGCAGTCGTCGTTGCCGCTTAGCGAGCCGGGCTGGTTGCCATATTGATGCTCGACGACTTGGCGGAGCCGCTCGGCCGCCTTCCAGTTCTGCCCGGCGTAGCAATAGAGATAGATGATATGGTGACTCGGCTCGTTGCCGTGCCAGTAATGGCCGATCACGCCATATAGCTCCTCGTCGCGGATATTCCGCGGTTTGCCGACGCCGAAGAGCTGATCGAGCTTTTTGGTGAAGTTCTCGTTGCCGCCGTGCAGGGCGATTAGGCCGGGCACGTCTTGCGGGACGTACCAGGAGTATTGCCAACTGGTGCCCTCGGTGATATCGACGTGGGCGTTCGGATCAAAAGGCGTCCGCCAATGGCCGTTGTGGTCCTTGCCGCGCATGAACTTGACCGAGGGATCGAAGATGTTCTTGTAACTGCCGGCCCGCCGCATGAAATGTTCATAGTCGGCCGTTTTGCCAAGTGCATGGGCCATCTGCGCGATGCACCAATCGTCATAGCCGTATTCCTGCGTCTTCGAGACCGACTCGCTCTCCCAATCGCACGGCACCCAGCCCAGGCGGTCGTAGTCCGGCAGGCTGTCGTAGTCGGGATTGGTGGCCGTGGTTTTGATCGCCTCGTACGCCCGGGCGGCGTCAAAACCCTTGACTCCTTTGAAATACGCATCGACGATCACCGGCACGGCGTGATAGCCGATCATGCACCAGGTCTCGTTCGCCTGCAACGACCAGATCGGCAGCAGGTGGTCGGTGCTCTGATCGTAATGGGCCAGCATCGAGTTGATCATGTCGGCGTCGCGATCGGCCTGGATCAGGGCATAGAGCGGATGGGCCGCGCGGAAAGTGTCCCAGAGCGAGAAGATGGTGTAATTGTGGAAGCCCGCCGCCTGGTGGATGTTCTGGTCTAGCCCGCGATACTCGCCGGTCACGTCCTCGTAGAGATTCGGCGTGGTGAAGGCGTGGTACATGGCGGTGTAGAAGGTCTCCTTTTCCTCTTGCGTGCCCTCGATCTGGATCTTGCTCAGTTCGCGGTCCCATTTCTCGCAGGTTTCCGCCCGCACGCGGTCGAAATCCCAATGGGGCAGATCGGCGTCGAGGTTTTTCAGGGCGTTCTCGGCGCTGACGGCCGAGACGGCGATCTTCACCAGAATCACCTCGTCCTTCTTGGTGTTGTACTCGGCCAGAACGCGCAGATTCGGTCCCGCCGCCTCCAAGCAACTCTGGAAGCGGACCGCCCCACCTTCGATCTCCGATCGCGTGCGGAAGCGGTCGCCGGCGTACACGACCGGCTTGCCGTCGCTGATGATCCGGCAGCGATCGAACGGCCGGGAATAGCGGGCGGCGAAGTACAGGTAGCGCTCCTTCGCCCAGCCGTGCAGCAGATGGAAGCCGGTAATCGTCGAATTGTCCTCGATCCTCGCGTGCGACCAGACGGTATCCCAGTGCAGCACGTGCTTCAGATCGGTGAGAATCCACGACTTCTTGCTCTCGGGAAAGGTGATTCGCATCATTGCCGCCCGCTCGGAGGCGGTCAGCTCGACCCAGGTGTTGTAATCCCGCAGCTTGATCTTGTAGTAGCCCGCCGCCGCCGTCTCTTCGTCGTGCGAGATGGCCGACTGATAGCCGGAGCGGGGCTTATCGGCCTTGCCGGGGTCGAATTTCGCCTCGCCGGTGCCGGGCATGAAGAGAAAATCGCCCAAGTCCCACCAGCCGGTGCCGCTTAAGTGCGTCATGCTGAAGCCGTGCAGCAGCGGATCGGTATGGTCGTAGCCGCAGAACTTCTGCCCGTTGGTGTCGGGCCCCGGCTGCACCATTCCGAACGGCGCGGTCGGGCCGGGATACGTATTGCCCTCGCCCTGCGTGCCGACCAGCGGCCGGACGTACTTCGACAGCGCCCGTGGCTTCTGCTCCTTTTGCGGCGGACGAAGATGCTTGGTGAAGAAGGCCGCGATCAGTCGCACGTTCTCGGGGCTGACGAAGCCCGGCCCGCCGTGGCCGTTGTCCTTGACCACTTGCAGCGTGACCTCGACGCCGGCCTTTTTCAGGGCGTCGGCCAGCAGTTCGCTCTGCCTGAGCGGCACGAGGTTGTCCTTGTCGCCGTGCATGATCAGAAACGGGGCGGCATTCTTATTGACGTACGTCAGCGGGCTGGCCCTGAGGGCCTTCTCCCTGTTCTTCTGCGCCGGGCCGCCAATCAGCAGAGCCACCGGCGAACCGGCCGGATCGCCCTCTTTGCCCATTGAGGTCAAATCCGTTGGCCCGAACCAGTCGAGCACGCACTGCACGCGGCTCGATTGGTCGAGATTGCCGCCGTGTCCCTCCAGTTCCTTCACCCCCGCCGTCGTGCCTAGCAGCGCGACCAGATGGCCGCCGGCCGACGCCCCCCAGACGCCGATGTGCTCAGGATCGAGATGATATTTGTCGGCATTGGCCCGCAGCCAGCGGATGGCGGCTTTGCAGTCCTCGATTTGGGCGGGAAAGATGGCGTGTTGGCTCAGGCGGTAGTTGATGCTCGCCACCGCGCAGCCGTGAGAGACGAACGGCACGGCCGGGCAACCGTCCTTGCTGCCGGCCATCCACGCCCCGCCGTGAATCCAGACCACCACCGGCAGCCGCCCCTCGGCCTTTTCCGGCAGATAGAGATCGAGCCGGTTGCGCTCGTGTCCCCCTACGACGTATTGCAGATCGCGGAGGACTTTCACTCCCGCGGGCGAAGTCGCCGCCTGCGCAACTGCGGCTGTCGCCCATCCAAGCACCAGGGTCACGACGATTGCGGAAATGCGAATTCTTGTCATCATACTGCTCCTCAATGGTTCTTCCCGCACCAATCGCGGCGTGGTTTTTTCTTACGAGCCGTTGAGACAATATACCCCGCCGCGGCGGCGTCCGCCAGCAAAATCGCGCAGGCGCGAAGGGGTGGTGTGGTCTCCGGCGGCGGCGGCGACCGTTACCAGTCAGTAGGTTATGCTTCAGCATAACAAGAAGCAGGTTGTTATGCTGAAGCATAACCTACCTGTTCACTGGTTGCGAAACAGCTTCGACTACCAGTATTCTCTCCCCACCACGAACTTCGCCGCCCAGCCGGCGCAGAGTGCGAAACACCAGGCACGCGCCAGCAGGGGCGGCAGGGCGAGTTCGCAGCGGCGAAGAGACTGCCTCAGCAGCACAATTGCGGACAGGCAGACCAGCAAGAGATAAAGAAGAGTGAATGTGTTGAAAAAGAAAGCCGCGGCAAAATCGCCGCGAGAGAAAGCCAGCAGGCTTCGGCAGACGCCGCTGGTCGGGCAGGGCAAGCCGGTGCAATAGACCCATATCGACGGTGGAACGTGGCCGCGCAGCAGCCAGGCGGCGTTCCAGGTTACGTACCCGAGGAACGCGACGACGGCGAATCGCTTTACGCCGTTCCTCATACCGTTCTGCATCCACACGCGGGACACCTCTTCAGTTCCTCCTTGCAGCCGTCACCCACAAACGGGAGCCAACAGAGCGGAAAGCACACAAACAGCAGGAGCACAAACAACAACCAGCCCGTGGCCGAAACCTGCTTGGTCACGTGGGGAACCCCCTCGTAATTGCAGTATGGACACTTGAACGCCATGTTCTCTCCTTTCGCATGCTATCCGTTTGACTTCAGCGCGACTTGGCTTTCCCCGTCGCGAACGTCACTTCGACCGGCTCCAGCGGCACGCCTTCCGCGCTCTGGAAACCGCGGTAGGAGGCGGCGTTCAGCGAGAAACGGTATTCCCACTCCGGCTTGAGCTTTACGTGGACCGTCCACGTCGTGTGCTTCTTGTCGTAGGACGGCTTTCCTACGATCTGGGGAAAATCGGGTCCGCCGCCGCACATCGACCAGGCGTTGACCATCGGCCGATCGAAGACGACGCGGATCGTCCGCAAGGCCGGATCAACGTCCGTCGCTCCGTTTGCCGGCGTCATCGAGACGATCTTCGGCGCCTTGTCGTTCGCGCTCTCTTTGGCCGCCCGTTTCTTCGCATAATCGTCGAAGAAGGCCACCAGCCGCGGCGAAAAGGCGTCGAGCGTCGGATACTTTTCACGATCCGCCTCGTACTGGCCCAACAGATCCGACAAGCCTGCCATCCAGAGGAAGCCCCTGGCACGTTCGTTCTGGGTCGCCAGCCACGCCGCGGCAGCGCCGTCGTAGTGCCGGGTATAGCGGAGCACGCACGCCCGCACCAGCGATTCGTAGAACATCGTCCGCCAATTGCCGTAGGCCTGGGCGCTCATCTGCTTGGCGACGGCCGGGAAGATCTTCTCGCCCGCCGCCTGCAGCTCGGCCGCGTGGCGCTCGATGATCGGGTTGGCGTAGGAGTGGCAGAATTCATGCACGATCGTGGAGACCTGATCGCCGCTGAACTTGGCCTGGCCCTCATCGTCGGCGTACCAGACGCCGAGAATGCAGTAAAGTTCCTCGCGGCCGTCGGCCATCTTCCGGCGGGTGCCGTAGTTGCAGGGCCCGTTGAGCAAAGCGGGAACGACGACAAAAGACGCCCCCGGCCGATCACCGAAAAAGCCGCCGAACCATTCCAGGTGTGCCTGCTTGTCCAACAGCGTCCGCAGCCCGGACTCGGTCTGCTTGTACAGTTCCCGGTGTTTATCGACGAACTCCTGGAACGAGGCGTCCTTGACGAAGTGCCGCAGCGCAACGGCGAACTCCCGCGCGTTGTCGTTGGTCCACCGCGAATCGAGGGTCTTCGGCCAGGGCGTCAGAAACGCTTCGTCTTTCATCTTGCCCGGCTGGGGCAGCAGCGCCGCCATCGACATCGGCGCATCGTAACTGATTCCCCGCGTGGCCCGCAGCTTGCGGACGAGCTTGATCACCGCGTGATCGACGAAGGGGCCAAACGCCTTCGTTACGTCGTCGTTATAGCCGCTCATCGTCCCAAGGTTGTACTCGCGGTGGCCCGCCAGGCGGAAGATAACGCACATCAGCTCCACCCGCGGATCGACCGCCACGCGACAGGCAGGCGGCTTGGCCGGCTTCTCCGCGGCTGGCGGCGCCGCTTGCAGCGTCCGGCCGTGGAAGCTCACAACGATCCCCAAAATCACGACGGCAACAATCGCAAATGTTCTTTTCATAGAGGTAACCTGCGTTTAGAGGTCCGGCATTGAAAACTTGGTGGCATTGATCAGTTCCGCTTCCGCCGGCAGCCGCAGTTCCGTCTGACTCTTGCAGTGGAACGCCAGTCCGCGATAAGTGGTCAGATACTTGAAGGAGACCGCGAACAGCCCTCCCACAGACCTGACGACGAGCGGATTTTCCTGAAAGCCGAGGATCTTGAGGAACTCCTCCGGCTCGACGCGCACTAGCGTCCCGCAGGCCTTGACCGCGTTTACCACCGCCGCATAGTATCCTCCGCTCATAGTGCTCTCCTTGGAGACGAACGGCCCACGGTTTGGCGTCCATTATAGCATTCGTCTGCCGGGGGAATATAGCCCACACCACTGCGGCGGCCTGCCGTTCGCTCAGAGGCTATTCGTCGCGACAGCCCCGATATTGGTGTGCCGCCGGTTTGCCGTGCCTCAGTTCTCCGCGGCCTGGCAAGCGGCTCCTTCGTCTCTCAACCACGAGATCGCGAAAGTGCGAAAACACGAAACAGCGACAGAAGACCACAAGAAAAGAAGGTCCTTCGTGATTTCGTACCTTCGACCTTTCGTGGCGAAAGCCCTCTGATCCTGCGCAATAGAACTAAGGCCGGGCGGAATCGGGCAAAGATCGCGGCATTGTGCGGCGCGAGCTACCAGCCTGGCGGAGTTCCCTCCGCACTCGCAGCGCGTCCGCCGGAGCGGCTTTCTTCTGAACGGCGGCCAGGGCAATCGCCTCTTCGGCGACTTGCAGGGCCTCCGAAGGCCGCCCGGCTTCGGCATAGGCAACGGCGAGCGTCGCAAGGTAGCCCGGCTCTTGGCGATCCGAGAGCTTTACGGCCCGTTCCGCCAGTTCCACGCCCTTGGCGGCGTCGCGAAGCTTGCGATCCGGACAGTGCGTCAGCGCCCAAGCCAGGTTCTTGAGAACCTCGGGCTTATCCGGGGCAAGCCGGTCCGCCGCGTACAAGTGTTCGATGACCTCCTGAGGCTTGCCCACGCCGACCAGCGCCATCGCCAGGTCGAAGTGCGCGACGGCCATGTCGGGATCGAGCCGCACCGCCTCGCGGAAATGGGATACCGCCTCGGCGGGCCGATCGCGCTTGGCGAGCGTTTGACCCCACCTCAACTGGGCGTACGCCCGCGCCTTCGGTTCGATCCGGGCAAGTTCCCGATAATGCTTCTCGGCTTCGGCGTAGCGCCCCTGCCGCAGCAATTCATCGCCCAAGTTGCAATGCCCCACCGCATTCTCCGGCGAGACGCGCAGGACGTAAGTGAAGAGTGCCTCGCTATCGGCCCAATGCGCGACTTGCCGAGCCGAGAGGATCATGCAAGCCGCGAGCACACCAGCGGCTAGAATTGCCGGGAAGATGATCCCGTGCCGATTCTCGCCGCCCTGCAAAGCCCCCCGATTGCAATCGGGGGGCGTTTCTCGCCGCGGGAAACGCTCGGAACTACCCGCCAGTTCGCCGATGCCCCAGACAACCGCGATGAATATCCCGATCAGCGGAATGTACGTGTATCGGTCGGCCATCGCCTGCGCCCCCACCTGCACCAAACCGATCACGGGCACGAGCGTGCCCAGATACCAAAACCAGCCAACCGCCAGATAGGGCCGCTTCCGCCACCACCAAACCGCAGCGCCCGTCACCGCAATCAAGAACGCCGCCGCCAATGCCGCTTGCCACCAGGGCCGTTCCGTTGGAAACGGATAGAAGATCATCAGCCGCTCGGGCCAGACCATCTTGCCGAGATACGCGACGTACGACACCAGGGCATTGGCCAGTCGCATGGGCAAGGAGATCTGCTCGCTCAGCATCGCCATCGCCCCTTTGCTCTGCTGGGCGATGCAAGTGACGACGCACGAACCGGCCGCCAGAAGCAGCAACGGGACCTTCTCGATCACCAGCCAAAAAGCCGTTCGGCCGGCCAATCCCGAACCCTGCGGAACCGTAGGGTGGGTCAAGCGGAGCGAGCCCCACCATGAATTTCCAGGAGAATTTCCGGAAGATGGTGGGGCTCGCTCCGCTCGACCCACCCTACACTTCTGCCCTTCAGGAACTGATTGGCCCTGCCATCGTCCCAGCGGCCAATAGTCCAATAACAGCAGCACGAAGGGGAGCGTCACCAGCATCGGCTTCGACATCAGCCCCAGCACGAACGGTACAACGACCGCTAGATACCGCACGGGCGACGGCCGGGCAACGTAGCGGACGTGCGCCAGCATCGCGAGCATGGCGAATAGCGTGCTCAGCACGTCCTTTCGCTCCGCCACCCAAGCCACCGATTCGACGTGCAGCGGGTGCAGAGCAAATAGCGCCGCCACCGCGGCGCTCCGCCACGTCGCCGCCGTCATCCGCAGAAGCAGCACAAACAGCAGGATGCTGTTGGCCGCGTGCAGCATGACGTTCACCGCGTGGTGCCAGCCGCCGCGCAGGCCGAAAAGTCGGCAGTCGAGCATGTGCGAGAGCCACGTGACCGGGTGCCAATTGGCGCCGTCGAACGCCGTGAAACTCCAGGCGATGCCCTTCCAGCTAAAACCCTGCCGGATCGCCGCGTTGTCGGCCACATACGTGCCGTCGTCGTAGTTGAGAAAATCGAACCACGCCGTCTGCCCATAGACGGCAATGACCGCCAGCAGCAGGAGGCCGCAGATGGCGAGCGTGGGGGAGCGGCTCGGAACTCGTGGCTGCGGCAAAGCGGACTGTCCCGGTCTTCGCACCAGCGAAAACGGAGCTGTCCCCGCTGACGCTTCGCTTCTCTCGCCGCGGCCTTCCCCCGATCGTTCTCTCTTTCCTCGTCGTCCCATCCGGCCGCCTCGACGTGCGTCAGAACATGTCGATCATCTGCTCGCCGCCGTGGTCGGGATTGCCGGTCAGACGTTGGCCGGCGGGATCGACGACGAAGTCCAGCCCCTCCAGCGGAATCTGGCCGATCAGCACCGGACATTCGTCGGGAATCTCGGCCGCTTCGACGATGCAGTCGCGCCCCTGGACGATCAAGCGAACGGCCCCGTAGATGCCAAACGAGATAACGCCCGCCGCGGTCCGCGCCGTCCGAGTGCGGCGGCGGGTCAGTCCCAATTGTGCGATCAGGCGGCGGGGAATGGAGAGCATCGTGGCCCCTGTATCGACCAGCGCGTCGGCAACGTCCACCGCGCGAACGTCCACCGCCGCGCGAACCCCTTTTTCGGCTTCATAAACGTCTTGCAGGTTTTCGATGCGGGCGGAAACGCTCACTTTGCCCATCGTCATGATCTCCATCATCGGCCTCCTTCGCGGCGAACGAGCGGCTTTACGCGCACCCTTTCATTTCATTATAGCCTCGCCAAGCCCGAAGAAGACAGCCCCGTGATCGGTCGTCGGTGCGTCAGAATGTCGTAATACCGCGCAATTTCCCACGGATGCGGAACCCGCTGCATGTCGGCGATGTCCTTCATCTTGGTGGCGATGAACTTGTCGAGCAGATGCTCGGGAAAGACGCCGCGATGGGTCAGGTAACTCCGGTCGCCGCGGAGGGCCTCCAGCGCGGTCTCCAAGTTGGCAGGGAACGACTTGATCTGATCGAGCTTCTCTTGCGGCAGATCGTAAAGATTGCTCTCGTACGGCCCGAAACCTGCCGCCACGGGGTCGATCTTGCGGCGCACGCCGTCCAGCCCGGCCATAATCATCGCCGCATAGGCCATGTAAGGGTTGCAGGTGGCGTCGATGGTGCGGAACTCGAGTCGCCGCTCCTGCGGGTCTTTGACGTAGCCGGGAACGCGGATCGCCGCCGAGCGGTTGCCCTCGGCGAACACCGCCTTCACCGGCGCCTCGAAACCGGGAATCAGCCGCCGATAGGAGTTCGTCGTCGGGTTCGTCAGCGCTACCAACGAGCCCGGATGCGAGAGCAGCCCGCCAATGTAATGCAGGGCCAGCGGGCTGAGCTTGCAAATCCCCTTCTCGTCGTTGAAGACGTTCTGACCGCCCTTTAAGAGGAATTGGTGAACGTGCATGCCGCTGCCCGCCTCGCCGGGAATCAGCTTGGGAATGAAGGTGATGATCTTCCCATGTTTGCGGGCCACGCGGTGACAGATGTGCTTGGCCAGCGTGGTGGCGTCGGCCATGAACTCCACCGGCAGGAACTTGAACTCGATCTCATATTGCGAACTGCCGACCTCGTGGTGGTGGTACTTCACCTCGAGCCCGATCCGCTTGAAGGCCGCGCAGATCTCGTTCCGCAGGGCGAAGTGATGGTCGTTCGGCTGCGAGCGGAAATAGCCGCGGTTGCTGTAGATGCGGTACAATTCCGCGCCGCCGGGCGGGCTGGCCAACTCGCCGCTCTCCACCCGATACAACGTCTCCCGCGTGGTCATCGTGCTGTACAACTCGTCGAGCACGTAGAACTCCAGCTCCAGCCCGATGCGGACCTCGTCGGCCACGCCCTCCTCCCGCAGCGCCGCCACCGCCTTGCAGACGATGTGCCGCAAGTCCTGATTGAAGTTCGCCTCGGTGCCGATGTCCAGGATGTCGCAGAGAAAGTAGAGCACCTTGGCGTCCGGCTCGACGGGATCAAGGAAGGCGAAACGCAGATCGGGCTTGATCAACATGTCCGAATGGTCGACCGTGGCGAAGCCCAGGCTCGAGGCGTCGATGCCGATGCCTTCGCTCGCGGTCTTTTCCGTGAAGTTTTCGGCGGGAATGGTGACGTTGCGGAATCGCCCGTCGATGTCGGACACGTAGAACGAGATAAACTCGATCCCCCGCTCGGCGACGTATCGACGAACCTGGGGCACGTCCTCGAAACTCAGCATGATGCGACTTTCCGCGAAAACAAGCCCGGCCGGACACAGCACGATCCGGTCAAGCTACTCGTTCTCGTTCCCGCTGACAAGATGGAAAGCCGCATTCCGCGTCCGCCGCAATCCATCTTATCCCGAAGGGATTGCCTACGACAGCCAGGGGTTGCCGCGTAAGCGGCTACCCCGGGTAACGGCGATCGATCGCCACATTTACGCCGAAGGCGTTGCGTAATGTGGCGGCCCGGCGACGAAACCCCGATGAGGTTTGCCTGTCTTTTGTCGCCTTTCGCTCCGCGAAAGCAGCGATCAGTTCACGCCACTTTCGCGGAGCGAAAGGCGACAAACCCTCGAACCCAAGGGAGCCGCTCCCGCGGCAACCTTCGGCTATCTTGCACAAGCCCTGCGGGCCCCTACCCCGTGCTTGTCAGGCTGATCGAAGGCCATGCCGTGAGGCGACGAAGCGAATTTCCACGCGTTTATGGAGGGCGGCGGCGATGCGGCGGAGCATGGCCAGCGAGTGGCCTTCGTAGTCGGCGTCTTCCAGCCGGCAAATTACCGACGCCGTGGTGCCAACCAATCGAGCCAACTCCCGCTGCGACAGACCAGCCTTCTCGCGAAGATCGCATATCTGCCGGGCAACTGCCGTATTAGCTCGCTCTTCTTCGAGGATAGCCAACTTGTCGGCCTTGCCCGCAAAATACCGCCGGTGCAGGATGCTTGCCGCGTCGGTAGTTCGCTTCTGTGTCTTGCCATTCTTCTTCGACATTCTACACCTCGCCATACGTGTGAGTCTCGGGATGGGCCTCGTATCGAACTTTACGACGAATGGCCAATTCGATTTCCCGTGACCGCTCCGAAGGAGCACAATTCGCCCAGTCCAGGGCAACGCCCTGGGAACCGAGAGCACGACAGTCGCGTGTCGGCCCAACGGGCCGCCAGCCTCACTCGCCATGCCACCGTTCCCCAGGGCGTTGCCCTGGACTGGGCGAGCGGCGGGGCCTTCGGCCCGCTCGATCTGCAGCAAGAGTCTTGTTCTCGCCCTGTCGTGCAGCCGATCGAGCCATTTCAAAAGCGGAACGCTGCCGTCTTCATCCTGATACAGCACAACTCGCGTCTGCGGCATCCATCCCTCCTAGCATATGTTCGCATATTTGCGAACGATTGTCAAGTCCGTTTCGGGCGGCGCAGGTGCGAAAGCAGTTCTGACACCTTTACTCTTCTTCCGTCGAAACTCATTGGGATGAAACACTTCGCAGCAGCCGAAACACGCACCCCCCGACTGGATTCTGAAAGGGTGTTGCGAAACTCCCCGACCGCGTGCTCTTCGCTGTCGGCGCGAAGCCGCTCGGATGCCCCGACGTAGAGGGGACTTGCAAGCCGCGAGAAAATCGCCTGTAATACACCCAAGGGCGGTATCGACTACTCTGATGATGTGCGATTTCGCACAGGCGACTGTCAGTGACGGATTGGAAGAGGATTGTCGAGCAACATGGCGGCCTGGTGTGGGCGACGGCCTTTCGATTAGTCGGCAACGGCGAAGACGCGGCGGACTGCTTTCAGGAGACCTTTCTGGAAGCGGTCAAGATCTCGCGGAGGGAGCCGGTGGCCGACTGGTCGGCGCTGTTGCGGCATTTGGCGACGGTTCGGGCGATCGACCTGTTGCGGGTTCGCTGTCGGCGACGCGGCCGGATGGACCGGGGGGTCAATTCGGACGAGGCCGTTAGCCGTGAGGCGAGCCCGGCGGCAGAAGCTGAAGCCAGCGAATTGGCCGAACGCTTGCGGGCGGCGCTGCCCCACTTGTCGCAAGACCAGGCAACGGTGTTTTGCCTCAATTGCCTGGAGAATCTAAGCTACCAACAGATCGGCGAGCGGCTGGGGATGACGGCCAATGCCGTGGGCGTTATCCTGCACCGCGCCCGGCATCGGTTAAGAGAGCTCTTAAGTTCGGTCGATAGCGGAACAGGGGACGGAGATTAGACGTGCTCCCTTCGCACCGAGAAGGGGGCGCAGCGAGGAATTGCGTCACGCAGAGCCTGAAGCGCAGGCCGGAGTCACCACGCTAAGGAGCGTCCAGGTGGAAGAGCAACGAAGCGGAGCTGGCGGCGATTTGCTCGACCGTGCCGCGGAGGCGCTGCGCCGCCAGCCGGTTCCGCCGGGGCCGCCGGCGGAGGCGGTCCGCCGCGTGTTGGATGCGGGTTCGGAAATGCATATCGTTCCGCTTTCCGTCCGGGAGAAGGCTGAGCGGACAGGCCGGCGAATTCGCCGCATCGCGAAGGCCGCGGTTGCCGCGTCGCTTCTTGCGGCGGCGGCGGTTTTCGTCTCCTTGGTGGTGAAGGAGGGCTCGACGAACATCGCCTTCGCCAACGTCGCCTTTGTGCTCGAGCATCTCCAGAGCGCGACGTTCGACGTGACTATGGACATGGCCAGCCCGGACACGACGATCACCATGAGGGCGAAGGGGTCTTACCTCTTCCCGTCGCGGCAGCGGATCGAGGGCGCCCGCAAGGAAGACCGTTACGGAGAGATGGTGATCGTCGCCGATTACAAGACGGCGAAGGGTTTGGTGCTGCTGCCCGCGCCGAAAGTGGCCGTAATCGTCGACAGCGAGAAGATCAAGGACCAGATTGACAACCCGATGGCCGCCATGTTCGAGATGATGCGGTGCCTTGTGCGCGAGGGCCACAGCGGCTTGGGCAAGGTGGTTCCGCAGGGCAAGAAGGAGATTGGCGGCAGGGCGGCGGTCGGCTTTTTGCGCAGTGTTCGATGGGCAACATGACCCTCTGGGCCGATCTGCATACGGCCAGGCCGATCCGCATCGAACTGGATATGCCGGCGATGAAGACCCAAGGCGTGTTAGACAACTTCCGCTATGACGTACCGTTGGATTCCGCGCTGTTCAGCCTGAAACCGCCGGCCGGCTACCTCACGCTGAAGATGGGCGTGGCGGTGCCCGCGGAGGATGGGCTGATTCAGACGCTCCGCGCGGTGGCCGAGCAGCGAAACGGCATGTTCCCGCTCGAACTGGGCATCAATCGAGAAGTCATCGAGGCGTTGCAAGCCTCGGCCGAGCCCGATATCGACGCGATTGCGGGAAGCAGCGAGGAACAGGCGGCGGAAGTCCTTTTTTCCACCCTCGCGCTCGAACAGAAGTACATGCAGGGCCTGCTCTTCTACCTGTCGCTGAAGCCCGAGAACGAGGCGCACTACGCCGGCGGCGGCGTGAAGTTGGGGACGCCCAATCGGCCGATCTTCTGGTACCGGCCCAGCGGCTCCAAGCAATTCCGCGTCATCTACGCCGATCTGCATGTCCAGCAGATCAGCGCCGACGAAGCGAAGGCGTTGCCGACGTCGGCAGCCAAGTGATGTTCTTGCCGACCAGCGTGTCAAAATCCCGCCCGCGGAGGAGGGAAGGTGCGACTTCCGCTCCGCCGACTTGTGAGGCTGCCAGGAAATGGAATCGGGCGCAGTAACTGTTTTTGCTCAAAATGGGAAGACTGTTTAGCCGGCGGGCTTGCGGTCTGTTGATTTACTGAACGGCAACGATGGCCTACGCGGCGGCTGCCGGTGATTTTTTCAGAATTCCTTCGGTTTTCGAGATTATGGTGGCATCGTTGCCTATAGGTTTGAATTGCCCCAGATGGCTGATTTGGCAGCCAGACAGGCCGTATCGTCAGTCTTCGTTCGCCCAAATCCTCCTGCCTCGCCTAACTTGCCGCTTCGGCCAACATTTTCGCCAACTCGGCGCGCAGTCCCGCCACGTGGGCCAGCAACTTCCTCATGTTGTACGCGGTACATACCCACAACCATTCGGTCCGCACCTTCTCCAAGCCACGCAGCAAAAATCGCCGCACGCCCAAAATGCTCTTGATGACGGCGAACGGCGTCTCCGCAACGTGCATGCGCTGGTTGTAGACGGACTTGCCTTGGGGCGTTTGCATTTTCGCGGCCATCTTTTCCCGCAACGGTTCGTACTCGTCCCGCTGAACGGTCCGACCGCGCTTGGCCTTCGGATCCAGGCACTCTCCCGCCAACGCGCAGCCCGCACAGTCCGCACAACGGTACACCCGCCGGCTCACCATCATCCCGCCACGCCGGTCCTTGTTCGTCTCCTTTCAAGGCGGCCTCCAACCGTTCCGCCGTCCAGGTCCGCAAGCGGCTGGCATTGGCCTTCACCCGCGTCCCATCAAAGGCCACCTCGACCAAGCGGATCAACCCCATCTGCAACGACAGTTTCCCCAATTGCCGGAACAATTCCTTCAAGGGCCCGCGAAACCGCGTGCGGAACTTGCAGAGGGTCGTATGGTCGATGACCCGCCCCTCCGCCAACCACATGAAGTCCACGTTGTGTCCGCAAAGGTACTCCAGCATGCGGCTGGAGCGGATGCCGCGCATCAAGCCGTAGAGGATTACGCCGGCCATGACCCACGGCGGGATCGGCGGTTGACCCTTTTGCCCGTCGTACTCCGCCTCCCACGCCGACCAGTCCAGGCCCTTCAGGATCTCGTCCAGCAGGCGGACGGGATGATCGTCGCTGATCGAGGCATCCAAGGTCGGGGAGAAAAGAACAATTTGATCCCGCGCCATCCGAGGCTTCGCCCAATACTCCATCGCCCGTTTCCCTCCCAAAACAACCACCCGCCGCTTGCCGTCATGGGCTCCGCCAACTATAAGCGATCAACCCCAAAACGCAAACCACCTATTCGAGTGGCGCGGTCGAGAATTAAATCAACAAACCGCTTGCTCGCCGGCTAAACGATTCGACTCCTGCCTACCTGCAAGCGTTCGCCGACACACCGAGAATGCTCTCCTTTTTCTGCAGGGCATGTACGAAATCGTGGCCCGGGCATTTGTCCAACAGCAGCGAGAACGTGGCGACCTTGCCGCCGGCGAAGACGGTGCTCTCGATGCTTTCGACGCTGACGCCGCCGTCGCGGAGCCCGTCGAGAATGCCGGCCAAGACACCGACTTGATTCGAGCACTTCACGACCAGGCGATGCGAGGCTTTCGAGCCCGTGGCGAGGTTGACGGTGCCGGCGGGGCGGCCGGTTTCGAGAAAGACCTTCACGATCCGCACCGTCTCGGCGGCGATGGCGTCGGCGGCCTGGTCGGTCGAGGCGCCGATGTGCGGCGTGCAGGTGACCAGGGCGGCCAGTTCCTTGTCGGCGAAAGCAGCTTCGCCGCCGGTCGGCTCGCCCTCGAAAACGTCCATGCCGACGCGGATTTTCTTCTCGGCGATCGCCGTCCGCAACGCCGTCGTGTCGACCAGCGGCCCGCGCGAGGTGTTGATCAGGATCGTGCCCGGATTGATCGCGTCGAAAAACTTCTTGCCGACCAGGTGCTTCGTCTCGGGCGTCAGTGCGCAGTGGATCGTCACCACGTCCGCCACCTTCGCCACGTCTTCGATCGAGTTCAGGTAGCCCACGCCAAGTTCCGCGGCCTGTTCGGCCGTCAGGTCAAGCGGCGACCAGGTGACGGTCTTCATCCCCAGTGCCGTGGCGCGTTGCCACACGGCCCGTCCGATGGCGCCGAAGCCAATGATGCCCAGCGTGCGGCCGGCCAGGCCCCGCGATTTGCCGAACTCCTTTTTCTTCCACTGCCCGCTGCGCAGGGCCATGCTGGCGTCGACGATCCGCCGGTCGGCGGCGATCATCAGCCCAATGGCCAACTCGGCCACCGCCAGGGTGTTTTTGCCCGGACAGTTGGCCACGAAGATCCCCTTCGCGCTGGCATGGGCGAGATCGATCGTATCGACCCCGGCCCCGGCACGGATAATCAGTGCCAGTTGCGGGGCGGCGTCGATTGTCTTGGCGGTTACCTTGGTCGAGCGGACCACCAGGATGCCCACGTCAGCCACTGCCGTCGGCAGGTTATCGGCGTTCAGATCGCTGCGGACCTCGACCGCGAGGCCGAGTTTTTCCAATTCGGTGACGGTGTCGGGAGATAATCTGTCTACGATCAGGACTTTCATGCTCGAATCCTCGTTGCTGTCGATGGGCAGGGAAAAAGGGGACAGGTCCAATTGGCCGGAACGGCCCAGAGGGTGCTTCGCACAAATTGGACCTGTCCCCTTTTTCCCAAGGATAAACCAGCAGATTAACAAGAAGCGGGCGGAATGCCAAGAGGTGGGGCGCGGTAACGGATTGTGGCGATTACCGTTAAACTCGTTTAGCCGCCGCGTCCACGCGGCGCTGCCGTTGCGAGCGATTCTGCGCCGCGTGGACGCGCCGGCTAAACAGATTTCCCGTTTTGACCGCAAAGAACTGCTGCTGCACCCCAAGGCCGCCCCGTGTGGGTTGCGGGCGAGACGCCCGCGCTCCGGAATGTCCCCACTACCCGAACTTCATCCGCACTTGCTCTTCCGGCTCGGCTTCGACGGTCTCGCGGAGCTTGATGGTGGCGCCGGGAGGGGCGCGACGCTCGGAGACGATGCCGCGGGCGGTAGTGGAGAGGAATTCGTAGAACAGCGCGGCGGGACCCATGGGGAAGCGGGTGCGGAGCTGTTCGAGGATGTCGACCCAGCGCAGGCCGCTACGATAGATCACCCGATAGGCCGCCATCAACTGTTGGATGGCCGCCTGGTCATAGCCCGCCCGCCGCAGACCGATCTTGTTCAGGCCGACGACCAAGCTACTCAAGCCGTCGATTGTCACGTAGGGGGGAACGTCCTGCACCAGATGGGCCTGCCCGCCGACCATCGCAAACGAGCCGATGCGGCAGAACTGATGCACGCCGGCGGCCCCGGAAATGTACGCCCGATCGCCGACGACGACGTGGCCGGCCAACATCGCATTGTTGGCCATTATCACGTTGTTGCCCAAGCGGCAATCGTGGGCGACGTGGCTGCCGACCATCAACAGGCATTTGTCGCCGATCGTGGTTGTATGCTCGGGGGCCAGGGCGCGGTGGACGGTCACATTTTCGCGAATGACGTTGTCCGAGCCGATTAGCACACGGCCGGGGTTCTCGGGAATGTGGACGTGCTGCGGCAGCCCGCCGAGAATCGTGCCTTCCAGGACGCGGTTGTGCGTCCCAAGGGTTGTCCCTCGCTTGACGGTCACGCGGTTTTCCAAGATACACCCGCGACCAACCACTGCACCCGACTCGACGATACAAAACGGACCGATCTGCACATCCGGACCGACTTGGGCGGCGGCACTGACAATCGCCGATGGGTGAACGCTCACGGAAGACACCTCGTGGAAGGGCTAAGATGGGAAATCAGAAGCGTTTACGCGCTGCAAAACCTGTTAAGCTCTATCGGTTGCCGAAAACTCGCCCGTTAGATACAACCTGCCGACGATAACGCCTTTCCCGATTTCACCAGATTAAACCAGTCGTATGGCGGGTATGCTCCTCGCCGTCCCTACTCCCACGCAGAACCCCGGTTTCTTAGCCTTCATCTCTCACCCCCCATCCTTCATCTCTCATCCCTCATCCTTCATCATTCTTCCCCTGCTTTTCCTCCCCACCGCCTTCCGTTAGACTGAACGTCTCAGCCGTTCCACCAATCTCGAAGTCGGTGTCACATGGCGACCGTCGAACAGCGGTATGACGAGGCGATCGAATTGCAGCAGCAGGGGAAGCTGGAGGAGGCGGTCGGCCGCTTGGAGGCCCTCGCCGCCGACCAGCCCGACTACGCCCTCGCCTATTCCGCGCTGAGCGTCTTCTACGGCAAGATGGGCCGCCACGACGAGGCGATCGAGCAGGCCAAGAAGGTCTGTGAATTAGAACCGGACGACTCGTTCAGCTACATGGCAATGAGCATGATCTGTCAGCGCGCCGGTCGGCTGCCGGAGGCGGAAGAGGCCCTCGGCATGTCGCTGCAAAAACAATGGGCGGCACAACGCCAGCCATAGCCGTCACTCCCCTCTCCCGCAAGCGGGAGAGGGGCCGGGGGTGAGGGCGACCGCCAGAAAACTCCAGGGTCGTTCTTGGACGCGCAGTTAGCACACTCAACAAAAGGGGACCGTCGCCATGCCACGCGAAATCACGCGACGCGATTTTGTGGCCGAGTCGGTTTTGGCCTCGGCTGGAGCCGTCGTCGGCGCCGGCCTGCTTCAAGCGGCTGACACCACATCGGTGCCGCGCGCTCCTTCTGCGCCGCCGGCGGCAACGTGGACCGGCAGGATCGGTAAGTTGGAACTCAGCCGGCTTATGCTCGGCGGCAATCTCCTCAATGGCTGCGCCCATTCCCGCGATCTGCGGTACGTGTCGCAGTTGATGTGCCGCTACAACACCGACGAGAAGATTCTGGAGACCTTGGCGCTGGCCGAGAAACACGGCATCAACTCGATCAACATGCACATCGAGCAGGAGGCGGCCAATAAGATCGTGAAGGACTATCGCCGCCGCGGCGGCAAGATCAAGTGGATCATGGCGGTCTACGCCACGCCGATGTCGGCCAATCCGTTCGAGAACATCCATCGGGCCGCCCGCGACGGGGCCGACGCGCTTTACATTTGGGGCGTCGCCGCCGACGGCCTGGTGCGGCAGAAGAACATCGAGCTGATAAAGCGGACGCTAGAGCAGATGCGGCGCACGGGCCTGCCCATCGGCATCGCCGCCCACACACCAGCGGTGATCGTCGCGGCGGAGAAGCACAAACTCGACGTCGATTTCTACCAGAAGACGCTGCACACTAGCGATTACCCCACCGCGCAGAAGCCCGGCGAAACGGCCGAGTTCGGCAGTTACGACAATTCCTGGTGTCATAATGCCGAGGAGGTCGTGGCGATCATGAAATCGGTCAAGAAGCCCTGGATCGCCTTCAAGGTGATGGCCGCCGGCGCGATCCCGCCTAGCGACGCATTCCCTTACGCCTTCGCCAGCGGCGCCGATTTCGTCCTGGCCGGCATGTTCGATTTTCAGATCGCCGAAGACGTGCAGATCGCCAAGGAGGCATTGGCCAAGACGAAACGCGATCGGCCATGGATTTGATGGTCAGAATCCGAAGGAAAAAGGGAGACAGGCTCAATCGCGGAATCAGATGAGCAACCGGACTTATCACTGAAGTTTTGCAAAGTGCGGTTTGATATTGTGAAAATGGGCAATTCGGCGTTTAATTCGGCGGCGCCGGAACCGGACGCGGCGAGTCACTGGCGGCGGTGATGCGCGAGATCGACAACAGCCGCCGCGACTGGGCCTCCGACGACCTGTTGGACGTGATGTCGTCGTGACGTCCGGCATGATGCGGTACGGCACCATGGTGTTGCGTTTTGTTCAACCGCTGGGCCATTTGGCAACACCTTCGCAACCGTCTTCGGCATCAGTGGTTTGCCACGTCCCAGTTGCCACGCCCGCGGCGCGGCGGTGCGGCGCCGGACGGGTCGCTCTTTCGCGCTTCCCGGGTTCCGCAGGCATCGCCCGGCGAGAGCCGTCCCGCGTCTTGCGGCGCATCTGTAAGGGATACAAGCAGTTAGTGATCCCGATGATCGGAGGGACCAGCGCTTTGGCTTCTTTCGCGAAATGTCGTAGGAAGACCGTGTGAAGTTCCGATTATTCCTAGTAGCGAAGCCCCCCCCGCTGGTTGACATCGTTGCCACTTACACTGATAATAGGGGTTGAGAACGGCCGCCCACCGGGGTCAGCGCCCGCTCCAGACATCGGCTGGGCACGGTGTTTGCTCTTCAGTTCGTCCCATCTTCAGAAAGAGGAGTGCTTCCGATGCTGTTCTTTCGTCGCGGCTCTTCGTCCAGCAAGGCATATCGCTCGAACGAGTCTGCAAACGTCAGCAAGCGGAGACTGGGCGGGCTGTCCCACCAAGGTTCCCGCGTGAGGTCGCTCCGCATGGAGCCGCTGGAAGATCGGAATCTCTTGAGCGTGGCCACGCCGCTTGCCCCCGCCGCGTCCGCGGGCTATGCGCACTTCGTCGCTAACGGCCAAAATTGGACGGGCGGCCAGTCTGGCAACTACGTCGTTGCCACCGGCGACTTCAACGGCGACGGGAAGTTGGACGTCGTCGTTCGCGACCTCGCCACGAGCTCTTGCGAACTGTGGCTGAACGACGGCACCGGCCACTTCACCAATAGCGGCCAGAACCTCGGCAGCACAACCGGCAGCGTCGTGGCCGGCGATCTCAACGGCGACGGCTATCTCGACCTCTTCTTCGGCTCGACCGTGCTGTTGAACGACGGCACGGGGCATTTCACCGACACAAATCAGTCCATTGATGTTGGCTCCGGTGTTTCGCTGGGCGACGTGAACGGCGATGGCTCGCTGGATGCCGTCGGCCAATCGCTTTGGCTCAACGACGGCACCGGCCATTTTACTGAAAGTTCGCAGACGATCGCCACCACCGCCAATTCGCACATGACGTTGGCCGACCTCAACGGCGACGGAGTCTTGGATCTGCTCGTTACGGGGCAGGACAACACTGGCGACAATGGCAGAGCCGAAATATGGCTGAATGACGGCCAAGGCAACTTCTCCAATAGCGGGCAATTGATTGGCGCGTCCGGGCTTGATGCCACGTCGGTCGTCCTTGGCGATCTGAATGGCGATGGTCTGACCGACGCGATTGTCGGCGAAGATAATGGGGTGATCGGCGGCAACATCCCGGCAGAGGTCTGGCTGCAGGCCGCCGACCACACGTTTTACGACAGCGGGGTCGGTTTCGCCAGTTGCAAGATCACTCTGGCCGACGTAAACGGCGACGGCAGCCTGGACGCGATTGTGCTCGGTTCATCGTCCATTCCGGTTCAGCCCGCGCCGCGGCTTTTTCTGAACGACGGTCAAGGCCATTTCACCGCAGGCGAACCGATCATCGCTTGCCCCGGCGCGGTGAGCGCCGTTACCGGAGATTTCGACGGAAACGGATCGACGGATATCATCTGCAACTACCACGGCCCCCAGCCGCCGAGCATGGTGATGTACAACGTCGCCGAGGTGATGCTGAACCTGCCGGATACCACCGCACCGACGGTGACCATTAACCAGTCTTCAAACCAGAGCGATCCGACCCACGACACCAGCATTCACTTCGACGTAGTCTTCAGCGAGCCGGTGGCGGATTTCTCGGCCAGCGACATCACCATCGGCGGCACGGCCGGCGCCACCACCGCGACTATTGCCTCCAGCGATCCCTACGGCATGGATTACGACGTCACCGTCAGCGGCATGACCGGGAATGGAACGGTGACCGCCAGCATTACCGCCGGCGTGGTTCACGATTTTTCGGGCAACGCGAACGTCACCTCGACCAGCAGCGACAACAGCGTGCTGTTCAACATGACCGATTTCGTCCAACCCGCCGTTACGATCAACTATGCGGGGGACCAGACCAGGCCAACGTCTACTTCGCCGATCAACTTCTCGGTCGTCTTCAGCAAGCCGGTGACCGGCTTCACCGGCAGCGACGTCACGCTGGGCGGCACCGCGCCGGGAGCGCTAACGGCCACCGTGACCGGTTCGGGCGCGATCTACAACGTGGCCGTTAGCGGCATGACCGGCGACGGCACCGTCACTGCCGCAATTCCCGCCAGCGTCGCCGTCGACGGGGCGGGCAATGTAAACCTCGCATCGACAAGCACCAATAACGTCGTCACCTACTGGACCCCGCCGGCGATCGCCAGTGTCGTCGTGGCCGAGGCCGGTCCGGTCAAGAACGGCGTGCTCGACAGCAGCGATCCGCTGCAAATCACCTGGGTGGCGTCCAGCCAGTACGGGGCGATCGCAGGGCAGGTCGTGACCGTCGATGGCCGCCCGTTCTCGGCGATCGGCGGCCCTTACAGCGGAGTGTATTACTCCTGCCCGATCGGAACGCTCGCGGCCGGCCACCATGTCTTCACCATCCGGGCGACCGATGCGCGGTGCAGCGGCACCTACAGCGGCTCGTTCGACGTCTCGGCCTCCGCGCAGGACCCCGTCATTTCCAAGGTCGTTGTGGCCGAGGCCGCCGCGCCGCGAAACGGACTGCTGGAAACCGGCGAGAAACTCGTGATCACCTGGCAAGCCACCGCCGCCAACCACATCGCCACGCAAACCCTGGAGATCGACGGCTCGCTGGGTTCGCCGATCAATGGTCCTTACAGCGGATTGTACTATTCGAGTCAGATCGGGATCCGCATCGCCGGCACCCACACCTACAAGATCACCGTCACCGATGCGAACGGGAACACCTCCAGCTACGCCGGGACCTTTGCGGTTGTCGCCGCCGCGGGGCCGAGCATCAGCAGCGTGGTCGTGGCCGAGGCCGCCGGCCCGAGGAACGGCATTTTCCAAAGCGATGAACCGCTCGTCGTCACCTGGGCTGCCACCAGCCCGTTGCGCATCGTTTCGCAGACGTTGACGATCGACGGCACGCTGATCGCGCCGATTGCCGGTCCTTACAGCGGCATGTTCTATTCCTGCCCGATTGGAACCTGGGCGGCCGGTTCGCACAGGTACGTCATCACCTCCACCGACTCGCAAGGCAACGAGTCCAGCGTCAACGGCACCTTCAGCGTCGTGCAGGCCCCGGTGGTCGCGCCCACGATCGCCGACGTGGTCGTCGCCGAGGCCTCGACGCCGAAGAACGGCATTCTCGACTCGAGCGACTCGCTGCTGATCACCTGGGCGGCCACCAGCCCGAACCACGTCGCCGCGGTAAGTCTGCAAGTCGACGGCTCGATGATCGCGCCGATTGGCGGTCCTTACGGCGGGCGGTTCTATTTGGCCCAGATCGGAAAGTACGGCGTCGGCAGCCATAATTACAAGATCACGGCGACCGACGCGAAGGGGGTCAGTTCCAGCACCAGCGGCACGTTTGTCGTCGTCGCCCCCGCGGCGCCGACGATCGCCAACGTCGTCGTCGCCGAGGCCGGCACGACAAAGGACGGCGTCTTTGAAGCGAACGAGCCGCTCCTGATCACTTGGTCGGCGACGAGCCCGTATCACATCGTCTCGCAGGTCCTCTCGATCGACGGAACGAGGATCACGCCGGTCGGCGGTCCCTTCGGCGGACAATATTATTACTGCCAGATCGGCGGTTGGCCGGCCGGCGACCACACCTACAAAATCACAACCACCGATTCGCTCGGCGATTCCTCGAGCGCCAGCGGCACGATCAGCGTCGTCGCGCCGGGAACTTTGCAGTTTGTCGGCGACGGCGGGACGTTCAACATCGGCGGCACGTTGGCGGCCACCACCGCCGGCACGACGACCATCAAACTGGGCATGCTCAGCCTCGGTCAGGGATCGCTCGTCATCGACGGCAACGCCGGGACCACCAGCGGCAGCGTGACTAGCGGCTGCGTGGTCTACACTGGCGGCACGATCGGTACGAACACGCCCGTCAACGTCGCCACGTTGACGCTCGCCGGCAGCGCCACCGGCGGCGAGATGGCGATCCCACTCGATAGCCCGACACTCACGCTCACCGGCAGCACGTCGGTTGTCCAAGTGAACGGCACTCTTTGCCTGGACAATCTAACCAACGTCGCGCTCATCGAGGACGGCACTTCAAGCAACGGCATCCCTGAGGTGAACGAGCCGCTGGCCGTCACCTGGAGCTTGCCGAACGACAATACGTACCCCGTGCAAAGCGTGACTGTCGATGGTCGGGGTATCGCGCCGATTGCCGGCGACGGCAATGGCAACGGCAATTACCGCTGCGACATTGGCGGCTTTGCGGCCGGTCAGCACACGATTACGATTAGCGTGGATCACGGCAACGGTAGCGAGGTCCTAACGGCCACCTTCACGGTGCCCGCGGCGCTGACCGTCGATGCTGCGACGGCCGCGACGGGAACGGCCGGCTTGCTCACCGATGTGCAACTCGCCCCGATCGTGGCGGCGGCGGAGGCGCGATGGACCGCGCCGGGCAGCAGCCAGGTCGCGGGCGCCCTAAGCGGCATCGACTTCAAAGTCGCCAATCTGGCCCCTGGAATACTGGTCGAGAAATGGCAGAACACGATTTGGATCGACGACGACGCGGCCGGCTATGGCTGGTTCGTCGATCCGACGCCGGGCGACGACGCCGAGTTCGCGGCGGTTGCGGGCACGTCCTCGCTGTCGGCCCCCGCCGGCACCGCGGCTGACCAGCGTGCCGATCTATTGACCGCCGTGATGCACGAGATCGGCAACGTCTTGGGCAACAGCGACACCTCGGCCGACGATCTGATGAACGCCATGCTCCCCCTGGGCACGCGGCGGCTCCCCGACAATCCCGTCTAGGCAAGACGCCGGCATGAGAGTTCATCTCGAATACGATCGGGCGGGCTTGGAAGTCGAACTGCCCGACCGCAACGTCGTCGGCTGCCTGCAATATCGGCCGGCGGCGCCGCTGGCTGATGCGGAGGCAGCGGTGCGGCAGTCTTTGATGCGGCCGACGGGGACGCCGCCGCTCGGCGAGTTGGCCCGCGGCCGCCGCAATGCCTGCGTGGCCATCTGCGACGTGACCCGGCCGGTCCCCAACGCGGTGCTGCTGCCGCCGATTCTGGAGACGCTGGAAGCGGCCGGCATCCCCCGCAACGAGATTCTGATCCTCGTGGCCACCGGCCTGCACCGCCCAAACCTCGGCGACGAACTGGTCGAGATGGTTGGCGGACACGTGGCCGAGAACTACCGCGTCGAGAACCACCACGGCCAGCAGCGCGACGAGCACACGTACTTGGGCCAATCCAAACGGGGCACACCGGTCTGGATCGACTCCCGGTACGTCAATGCCGATCTGAAGATCACCACCGGACTGATCGAGCCGCATTTCATGGCCGGCTTTTCCGGCGGACGGAAGTTGATCTGCCCCGGACTGGCCGCGCTCGATACCGTGCGGGTGTGGCACGGCCCGGACTTCCTCGAGCACACCAACGCCCGCAACGGCTGCCTGGAGGGCAATCCGGTTCACGAAGAGAACACGGCCATTGCCCGCATGGCCGGCTGTGACTTCATCGTCAACGTGGTGATCGACGCCCAGCGCCGCATTCTTCGCGTCGTGGCCGGCGATATGGTGGCGGCATTTCGCGAAGGGGTCGCCTTCGCCCGCGGCCCGGTGCTGGCCACGATTCCCGAGCCGGCCGATATTGTCGTCACCAGCGGGGCCGGCTATCCGCTGGATACAACGTTCTACCAATCGATCAAGGGCATTGTGACCGCCGCCCCGATCGTCAAGCCGGGCGGAACGATCATTCTGGCGGCCGGCTTGAGCGAAGGAATCGGCAGCCCGGAGTTCCGGCGGATCTTCAACGAAAACCCGACGCTTGATGGATTCATGGAGCGGATTCTCGCCAAGAGCTACTTCATGATGGATCAGTGGCAGCTCGAGGAGTTGGCCAAAGCGAAGCGGCAAGCAAAGGTGAGGGTGGTCAGCGACGGCCTGCCGCCGGAGACGCTCCGCCGGCTGTTCGTCGAGCCCGCCGCCAGCGTCGAAGCGGCCGTGGCCGACTGCTTGGCCGAATACGGTCCCGCCGCCACGATCGCCGTGATACCCAAGGGCCCGTACGTGTTGGCCGAGTTGGCATGAGCACGGCGTTTGGCCGCGGCCCTACCGTGTTTAGCCGCGCCCCGTAGGGAAGCGCGCGGCGGCTGGCCGCTGTCACGCAGGGCCGATCGGTTTTCGCTGTAGGAGGCACCTCCAGTCGCCGATTTGTGGCAATTTCGGCTGGGCGGCACCCAAATCGGCGACAGGAGTCGCCTCCTACAATCTCCAAATTGAAAAACTGATCGGCCCTGCGCCGTCACGACGGCGGGTGGACGCGCGCGGGGACTGAGTGCTACAATGGCTCTCGTTCCGTTGCAATCCCCTTTGTGTCCCGCCCGTGTTGATTCCACCCATTGAAGCTCCTTCCGTTTCTCCCGCCCACGCGACGAGGCTCCCATGCGTCGAGTTCAAGCAATTGCGGTCCTCGCGTGGACGGCTGCCGCCCTTTTGCCGGCGGTCGGCGCGGCAACGCCCCAGACCTTGCCCGACCCCGCCGCAATCGCGGCGGCGGCGCCGGCGCCATTGTACCGCGATCCGGTTTACGACGGCGCGGCCGATCCGGTCGTGGTGTGGAACGCGCCGAAGCGGGTCTGGTCGATGTTCTACACGCAGCGGCGGGCGCGGCTCAATTTGCCGGGCGTCGAATGGGGACACGGAACCGAGGTCGGCGTGGCCGAGTCGCGTGACGAGGGGATGACCTGGGTTTATCAGGGCCGGCTCAAACTCGAACACCCCAACCCCGAAGGATCGTTTTGGGCCCCCGATTGCATCCGCGACGACGCCGGCCGCTATCATCTCTTCGTCACCTTCGTGCCGGGTGCGGCCGCGACGCACCGCGACTTCAGCGGCGAGCGGCACATTGTTCATTATTCCTCTGACGACCTTTCCACGTGGAAGTTCGAGCAGCGCGTGCCGGTCAGCTCCGACTATTGCATCGATCCGACGCTCTGTCGCCGCCCGGACGGCCAATGGTGGATGTGGTTCAAGGACGAGCGGCACGAAAGCGAGACGCGGGTCGTCGGCAGCCGCGACCTTCACAGTTGGCACGCCGTCGCGGCCCCGGGCGTGTCAAGACTCTACGGCGAGGGCCCGAAAGTCTTCCGCTACCGCGGCCACTACTGGATGATCAAGGATCCGAACTGCGGGCTGGACGTTTACCGTTCCGAGAATCTCGAAGACTGGACGTACCAGGGCAAAATCCTCGACAAGCCCGGCTGGCGGAACGATGACGCCAGCGTGGGCAAACACTGCGACGTCGTCGTCTGCGGCGATCGCGCCTACATCTTCTATCTGGTCGAGCCGGGCATGCGCGACGTGCCGCCGCGGGCGGGCATTCAGCCGCTGGTGGGCCGGCGATCCGCCATCCAGGCCGCCGAGCTTGAAGTGAAGGACGGCCCATTGACCTGCGATCGCAACAGGCTCTTTCGCATTCGCCTGACGCCGCCGGACCGCGGGCAAACGGCCCGCGTCAAGGGGGACAGTCCCATTTTCGTTGGCACGAAAATCGCGACAGCCCCCTACCGGGCGATCCCGGCGACGGGATTCTGGGGCGCGGCGGGGACGCCGCCGCAGGGTTTTGATCCCGCGTTCGCCCAGGGATTGTACGGCTGGACCGGCTCGAAGTCAGGCACGGCCGCCGCCTTTCAATTCCAGGTACATCCCTCGGGCAAGTATCTGGTGGCGATCGGGTACTTCGATCCAAATACGCCGCCGGGCAAGCGACTGCAAGAGGTGCTGATCGACGGCCGCAAGGTCGATCAGCTCGATACCGCCGGACAGCGGCCGTTCGTGCGGCTCTACGAAGCCGCCGATCGCAACGGCGATGGATTCTTGCAGGTCTCCTGTTCGCACGTGACGGACGAGGGCGGAGCAACGGGACTGATGAACATCGTTTGGCTTTTCGCTGCCGAGGATCGCGATAAAGTGGACGCGGAGAAGCTCGCCCGCGGCGAGTGTACGGTCACGCCGCTTTGTCGGTTCGATTCGGCCGCGGCAGAGCGGGGGTGGCGGGGACATGTGGACTTTCCGCCCTTGCCCGAGGCGCGGCTGCGGCGGATGTTGCCGCTGCGGCCGGCGGCGCTGGGAATCGAGCCCGCCCGACCGCAGCCGGTCGATCCACTCAATCTCGAAATACAAGGGGAACTCCGCGATCGCATTCGCACGGTGCTCGATCGCTGGGGATTCGCCGGCCGCGATCAGAAGCGGGTGGCGGGCTTCCTGGCCGACGCCGGTTTCGACACCTCCGCCCGGGCGCTCGAAGTCTACTGCATGTTCTCGCGACTGTTGAAGATCGACCTCGACTTGCAGGTCCCCTTCGAGGCCCTCTTGGCGCGGCAGGAGAAGAGCGGCCCGCTGGCGGGTGCCTTCACCGGCGGGGCGGGCAAACCGCGGCTGGCCTGCTCCTGGGAAGAGGGGACTCTCCTCCAGGCGATGCTCGCCTATTACGAACATAGCGGCGGCGACCGGCGGGCTTTGCAGGCCGCCAGCCGCATCGTCGATTGGGAAGACCGCATGGTCTCTGGCAAAATCAACGTCGGCTCTTGGGGTGGCAACGGCCGCTTCGGCGCCCTCGAAGGGCTCATCACGTACGCCTGGCGGACGAAAGACCCCAAGGCCCTGCGAGTGGCCCGGAAGATCGCCGAACTCAACCGCGGCGGCGGCGGCATCCGCTGGATGTTCCGCGGCGAAAAGGCGAAAGACTCCGTCGAGCACATGCACTCCTGCTTGACCACCGTGCGCGGCTTTCCCTGGCTCTACGCCTACACCGCCGATCGCAGCTACCTCGACGACGCCGTGGCCGCCTGCGATCGGGTCTACGAAGCCTGCACCTGGGCGAATGGCTGCGTCTCGGAATGGACCTCGCCCGAGGCGGAACATACGTTCGCCACTGACGAATGCTGCTGCACGGCCGACGAGATCATGTTGAGCCTGCACCTGGGTGACCTCAGCGGCGAGGGACGATTCTTCGACCGCGCGGAGGAACTGTATTACAACGGCCTGCGGTTTCATCAGTGGTTTGACGGCAATTTCAGCGGCTACGACGATCCGCACATCGGCGTCCGCGGGCCGCACATGTGGTACTGCTGCACCTGGTGGGGCGCGAAGGCGTTGTACGAAACCGCCCGGCACCTCTATGCCTCTTCGCCCGGCGTGGTCTACATCAACGGCTTCATGCCTTCCCGGGCGGAGCTTCCAATCGGCAAAGGCACTGTCGCCGTTGCCACCGAGGCGAGGATTCCGAAATCGGGGGACGTGCGGATTTCTGTCGCGCCGAAGCGGATCGACCAATTCGCTCTCAAGGTCCGCGTTCCCGGTTGGGCCAGCCTTCGCGGCGTGGAGATCAACGGGCAGACGCAGGAGGTCCGGCCCGATCGGGGCTACGTCGTCTTGACCCGGCGTTGGCTTGTCGGCGATCGGGTCGATGTGCATTTCGATCTGCCGCTGCGGGTGGTTCTCGACAACGGCCAGGGGCCGACGCCGCTTGCCCAGGGCAGGGTAAAGCTCGACGGCGCGCCGCCGGCCCCTGCACGGAGCGTCGTCATCTATCGCGGGCCGGCAATCCTGGCCCAATTCCGGCTGCAACATGGTTGCGAACTGATCTGGGCGTATAGCGGCGGTGATCCGCACCGGTTCGAGACCGTCGCTTCCGTTGCCGATGAATTCACGTTGGGCGGCAGGAGTTTTCAGAGCGACGGCACGCCCGAGTTGGTCGGCGTCGAGCGCGTGTCGTCCGGCGTGCGGCTCGCCTGGACGTGGAAGACCGGCCCCGGCGGCAGTTGGCGGATTCGCCGCTCGGCCTGCGTTAAGTCCGGTGTGCCGCTTGAGATCGAGTACGCGGCGGAGATCGTGCCGCCGCCGGGAACGTCGGCCGAGCAGATCGCCGAGGTCATTGCTACCGGGCGATTCTGCGGCGTGCGGATGCCGTACCGGGTTTCCACGCCGGGCACTTTTTTTGACAAAACGGGCCGACAAATGCCACCGCGCCTGGTCCTGGATGGCGCTGCGGCGGCCGCAAAAGACAAACAATGGCTTGCGGCCGAGGAAGCCGAACTGGACGACGGCGGCGTTCGCTACTGCGTCCGCTCCGACGCGCAAAATCTTCTGGCCGGCGGCAGGAAGATCGACTACCGCGCACTCTACAACGCGACGGTCAAAGACCTCTTGGGAGCATCGGTGGCCGTGGCGGTGGATAGCGGTTATAGGGCGATCTACAGCAGGGCGGTTGATGAAAACGGCCGCTACCTCGCGAAGTGTCGCCTGACGATCGTCGGCCGAAGTCAGTTCGAGTAGATTCGAGCAGGGACGACTGCCGCGGTTCTCGATTTGTTGACGCTATCGCCGCGGGCCGCAGAAGTAGTAGAATATCTACAGAATGGCCTTGCGTTCCCTTGGGACAGGGGAGGGCTGCGGTCCGCAACGGCGATTCCCTTCGGGGCGCGGCTGAACAGGCGATAGAAAAGGGAGTTGCCCATTGACCACGCCGAATCCCGACCGCCGCTGGTATCACCCCACACCGGGCCACATCGTCGTCGGACTGCTGGCGGTGGAGGGGTTTCTGCTCTTGTCCGAGCGGTTCCGCTGGTTCGCTTTTAATCGTCACAAGGGGCAAACGGTGATGATCGGCCTGGAGGCCGCCGGGCTGACGCTGTTGCTGCTGTTGGCCCTGCTGATCGTCGCCGGGCTCCTGCGTTGGCGATTCCAGTACAGCCTCCGCACGTTGCTGTTGCTCGTGCTGGCCGTCGCCGTTCCTTTCAGTTGGCTGACGACCGAGATGCAGCAGGTCCGCAGGCAGCAGGAGGTCGTGGAGATGGTTCGCAGGGCCGGCGGCTGGGTCGATTACGACGATGAGCCCGGTTCCTTCGGCTACCAGGCCCCGCCCTACCCGGCGTGGTTTCGAAACGTGGTCGGCGACAGCCTCTTCGCCGACGTCATTTCCGTCGGCCTCAACTGCGCCAACAGCCAAATCAGCGACGCCGAACTGGCGCAGCTTCGCAAGTTCAGCAGACTCCAGACCCTCCGCCTGGAAAGGACCCAGATCACAGATGCCGGGCTGAAGCACGTTGCCGCGATGAGCCAACTGGTGGAACTGAATCTCACCACCACAAGGGTCTCCGACGCGGGATTGGCCAGCCTGCGAGGCCTGACTCGCCTCAGTTCGCTGGGCCTGCGCAGGACGAAGGTCACCGATGCCGGAATGGCGTCTCTCGAACCCTTGCGCCGGCTGGTGTCGCTCGATCTCTCCTGCACCGAGATCGGCGACGAGGGGCTGACGCATCTCCGCGGGCTGACGGAACTCGAAACCCTCGATCTTTCCAACACCAAGATCACCGACGCTGGGCTGGTTCACCTCGCAGGGTTGCGGCGGCTGAGACTGCTTCAGTTGGCCCGCACCAAGGTGACCATTGACGGTCTGATCAGGCTCCAACGGGCGTTGCCCCCAACCTGCAACATCACCATCAATTGAGTCGCGGCCCGCGGGATGCTGAGAATCGCTATCGCGTCTTCTCCGCTTCCAGCATCTCGACCTGCTTCCTCACCTTGGGCGCCAGCGGGCTGCCGGGATAATCTCTCAGCAAGGAACACAGCGTGGCGGTGGCGCGGTCTTTTCGGCCCAGCCGCATCTCGCAGTCGGCGGCGAGATACAACAGTTGGTCGATGTAGGGCGAATCGGAATTGACGGCCTGCAATTGCTCGGCCTGGGCGATCGCTTGTAGGTATTTGCCGCGGCCGGCCCAATAGCGGGCGAACAGCAGCGTCCAATAGCCGTCGAGCTTTTCGGTCGGAAACTGCCGCTGCCAGGCGCGCAGCTCCTCGACCGCGCGAAAGTGCTTGTGGGCCTTGAGAAACTCCTCGGCCGATCGGGCGTGAGCGCCGAGCGCGGCAGTCCGCTCGACCCAGCCCAGCGGTGAGCCGCCGACCTCTGCCGCCTCGATATAATGCCTGCGGGCCGACTTGCCGTCGCCGCTGGCGGCGCAGTAGTCGCCCCAGACGCGGTGCAACTCGGCGGCCACGGCGCCCGACTGCGCGGAAAGGTGCTTCGCTGCCGCATCGAGCAGCGACTTCGCCGCGGCGACTTTGACAAGATCGTTCAAAGCCACGTCGGCGGCGGCGATCTCGCACTCCGCCTTGGCGTCGCCGGCGGCGATGCGCTGGGCGGCCCCGCGCCAAATCTGGCCGGCGAGGCGCGCATTGCCCAGCCGATCGCGGGCCAGCGGGCCGATCAGTTCGGCCAACTTCAACAGATCGGCGTCGTCCTTGGCGGCCGATTCGCCGACGAAGGCCGCCTTGCCTACGTCCACCGCCCGAGTGAAGTATTGATCTGACTCGGACAAGAACCCGGCGGCCGCGACGCGATCTTCGCGTGAATCGGCCCGTTCCACCCCCGGCCGCAGATTCGGATCGTCCTCGATCAACTCCGCCACCCGCGCGGCAACCTTGCTCTCGTCGGCCAGGGACGACGCCTTTGCTTCCAGCAGGAGCACCATTTGCCGCAGCGACGCCGCATCGAGCGCTCTTGGATCGTACGACTGCACGATCTTCAGATACTGGTCCAACGTGTGCGGCCGGGCAGGATAGGGGGGCAGGGGGCGATCGACGTAGATGCGGTTGGTCGTTTCCAACGGTTTGCCGCCGCGGCGGATGCTGAGTTTCACCGCGTACGTTCCCGGTCGCAGATAGACGTGGTCCACCTTGGGCTTGTCGCTCGTCTGTCCGTCGCCGAAATCCCATTGGAGTTTCCCTTGCGTCGCCAGCGATCGCGGCGAATCGTCGCGAAGCGCGACGCCGACCAGCGGCAGGTCGTCGTCGGGCAGCGGCACCTCGCCGATGATTTTGGCGGCGAAATCGGGCACGTAGCGGATGGTCCGCAGCGAGACGTTGCCCGCCGCCAGGTGGCCGACGCGGCCGCAATGAAACACGCCCGGCGGAATCAAGGCGGGGTGGATCGGATTCGGCGTCGTCGGGCCGGTCTCCCAGAGGGCGTCCATGATCGCAAACGGCCCGGCCGCGGCATGGTCGTATTGGAACGCGTGCCGGCCGGCCGCAAGCTGCACGTCGTGCCTGCTGCCGGGCAGCGCCAGCCACATCGGGCCGTGATAGCCCGGCGCGGCGACGACCAGCTTGTCGTCGATCGACAAGAAGCTGCAATCCTGGCTGGAGGTGATGAAGCCGAAGACGCCCTGCTTCGACAAATCGAGTACGCCGGTGTAGCGGCTGAGAAAGGGCCCTTGCTTCAAGCTGAAGGGGTTGAAGCCGTGGAAGACGGTTTGCACGTAATCGGCGCCGATCGGTTTGGCGGCGTCGAAGGCCTTGCGCAGCGAACCGCGATCGTCGAAATCACAGGGCTGGAACTGCCGCGTCTCCAAGAGCAGGCCGTCCTCGCAGGTCCAAGGGCGCGAGGCCTCGCGCGGCGGCTCGCCGCCGTAGAAGATGTTGTACTGCAAGCGCCCCTCGATCGTCTGGAACGCCAGCCGGCAGAAATCGCCCGGGCCGAGCTGCAGAATCCGAAAGGGCACAAGCTCCTTGTTTCGCGCGGCAACAACGACGTTGCGGCCGTCGGGGCGAATCTCGCCCTGGTGAAGGAACTCCACGACGACGATCGTGTAGTGCTCGCCCTCGGGAACGTCTACCGGGCGGACGGCGTTCAGTTCGGCGCCGGCAATGCGGAATGACTCGGCCCGAGCACCGCGCGCAGTGACGGCGACAGTGATCGCACACGCGGCAACAATCAAAGCACGTCGCATCATTCTGCCAGTGTGAAAGCGGCAAACGGGAACCACCGCGACGGTTCCCGCCGCCCGTTTAGCCGCGCCCGAAAGGGAAGCGCTGGCCGCGGCTCCGCAGGAGACCATTGATCGCATCTCCCCCATCAACTAATGTATAAGGAGACGGACGCGGATGGAAGGATCAAGTTGTGGGAGCGTTCTCATGTCGGCGGCCACCCCCCCAATGAGTCCCGAAGAGGCGGTTCGCCGGGTTGCCCAAGCCCGCGAGACCCTCGTCGGCGAAGTGCACAAAGCGATCATCGGGCAGGAGCAGATGATCGAGCAGATGCTGATCTGCACCTTCGCCCGCGGACATTGCCTGACGATCGGCGTGCCGGGGCTGGCGAAGACGCTCACCGTTTCGACGCTGGCGCAGGCCCTGCATCTGAAGTTCACCCGCATCCAGTTCACCCCCGACCTGATGCCCAGCGACATCACCGGCACGGAGATCATCGACCAGGACCCGGCCACGGGCAAGCGCAGTTTCCGTTTCGTCCGCGGGCCGGTCTTCTCGAACATTCTCCTGGCCGACGAAATCAATCGCACGCCACCCAAGACCCAGGCCGCCCTGCTCCAGGCGATGCAGGAGCACGAAGTGACCGTGGCGGGCAACACCTACAGGCTCGATCCGCCCTTCTTCGTCATGGCCACGCAGAATCCGATCGAACAGGAGGGGACCTATCCGCTGCCCGAGGCGCAGTTGGATCGCTTCATGTTGTCGATCAACATCGGCTATCCGACCCGCGACGAGGAGCGTGAGATCGTGATGGCCACGACGCAAAGCGCGCGGCAGAAGATCAGCCCGGTATTGCACGGCCAGGACATCCTCTGGATTCAGAAGCTCGTCCGCCAGGTGCCCACCAGCCAGCACGTCGTCGATTACGCGGTCGATCTGGCGCGGGCGACGCGGCCCAAGGAGGCGGCGAGCCCCGATTTCGTGAAGAACTGGCTGGCTTGGGGGGCCGGTCCGCGGGCGGCGCAGTACATGATCCTCGGGGCAAAGGCCCGGGCGATCCTGCACGGCCGCTTTGCCGTCGAGGCCGACAACGTCCGCAAGATGGCCTATCCCGTCTTGCGGCATCGCCTTTTCACCAATTTCAACGCCGACGCCGAAGGGATCGACGTCGATCAGGTGATCGGAAAGCTGTTGGAGAGCGTGCCCGAGCCGAACTACGGCGAGAAATTGTCGGCGAAGCCGCGGCAGCCATCGCGACCGCAGCCAGCTGCGCCACCGCGCACGGCAGAATCGCCGCTTCCGGCCACTTTCACGCCGCCGGAGACGTAATAGACGGGATTACCTGGATTCGTCGGCCGCCAAGGACTGCTTGTCAGCGGGAGAACGCCGCTCGATCCTCTGGATCGCTTCAAGGATATCCAAGAGGCGTTCTCGATCGCTTCTCATAGCGGAATCGCCTCTTGCAGCACGCGATTTCGGATGCGAGCCCGCAGTCCCTTTTCGGTAACAACGTCAACGCGACAACCGAGCAGCGCCTTCAACTCTTCCAGAAAAGCCCCAAGATCGAAGAGACTTCGGCCGGGCTGTAAATCGACCAACACATCAACGTCGCTATCGGACGAGGCGTCGCCGCGGGCAACCGAGCCGAAAATGCGGACATTCGACGCTCCGTGCCGTTCGGCGAGAATGAGAATATCGGCTCGCTTCGCCCGTAGTAATCCCGCGAGATCGCCGTCCATACGGCACTTCCTTTCCACACCGGGATTATTGCACAGAATCCAAGCGATGGCAATCCCATCGCCGCAACGTCGAGACAAACTCCTCCGCGCTGCGGCCGCTCTATTTCCGACCGGATCGAGTAATCTCCGCATCCTCCTGCTTCGGGCTGAAACGGTTCGACAAGAACGTCTCGAACACCAGGGCGATGAGCACGGCGGTGAGGAAGACGCTCCACAGGCTCTTTCCTTCGCGGAGCCGCGCGAAGGTGGCGGAGAGGTCGTTGGGGTTCTCCGCGACAATCAGCGGCGGGCCGCCGAGTTGTTCTTCAAGCTCGGCCGGCGCGATCGCCGCCGGGTCGGCCTCGTCGGGATCGAAGTTCACCGAGTAGGCGACTTGCCGCGGCGGCGAGACGCCGAGTTGCCGCAGCACATAGATGCCGATCTCGTGAGTGTCGGCGTAGTGGAACGTCGTGGCGGACTTGCCGTCTTTGTCGCTCGCGCCGAGCCGCAGGGTGCCGCCGCCGGGCGGGACGACTTCGATCTCCGCCGGTGGGCCGTTGGCCGCTGCGTCGGGCTGCTCGGCCAAGGATGGTCGAGCCACGGTATTGAACGGCAGCGGCTGGCCGGCGATCGCGCTGGCGTGCGTCTGGGCGACGTCGGCCAGATCGAACGTCAACTGCGTGACCAGCGGCAGGAAGATGGTCCGCAGCGGCAGATTCGACCAGTTCACCTGCACGCTCGTGCCGAGCATTAGCACGAGTCCCCGGCCCACATTCCGCTGCACCAGGAGCGGCTCGGAGTCGTCGAGCCGGGCCATGACCCAAGCGCCGCTGTCGGCGGACAGGCGGATGTGCTTGTAGATCAGCACCGACTCGTACAGCGACGCCGGCTCGACCAGCCGCGCAAGCGCCGGATGCTTCTTGTCGAGAAAGCCGACGTGCCAGCTATCGCGGTTGCCGTGGGGGTTGGGCGTGCGGACGTCCAAGAGTGTGGCCGGCAGGAGTTGGCCGCCGGTCTGCTGGTTCATGGCGTTGTAGGCGTCCGGGTGGACGTTGTCGCCGCAAATCCAGACCACCCTCCCGCCGCCGGCCACATAAGCCGCAAGCCGATCGGCGGCCGGGGCATCGAGCGCCGGCAGATTCACGCAGAACAACACCTTGAACTTCTCCAGCGGCCGCTTCGTCAGCTCATCGGCCAGAAGCGGCGTGGCGACGATGGCCCCGCTGCCGCTGCCGGAGGCGAGGGCTTTTTCCAGGTAATATGCGTCGTCGAGATAGGGGATCTCGTGCTGCCGCGGCTTGACCACGGCGACGGAAACGCCCTGGTCAACCTCCAGGGCGAAGAAGCGGCGATCGTCGTATTTCGAGCCGTCCTCGCCGACCAGCCGCACCTCGCTGCGGTGCAGCCCGCCGCGATTGAGCGTGAACGCGAACTCGTGCTTCACTCGCCCCAGCGGCGGCAGGTTCAACTCGGGACTAACCGACTGCCGCACGCCGTCGATCAACAATTCCGCCACCCGTTGTTGGGCGACGGTCGAAGTGTTCAGCAGCGAGGCGGTGGCCTTCATCGGCAGGCCGGTCACGGGCAGGGCCGCCGCGAGGTCGAGTTGCTGCACGGCGACGTTCGGCTTGGGGGAGCGGTTGCAGTTGACGAGGATAATGGGAAGAGGGGGAGAGGGGGAGAGGGGAAGACGAGGAGATTGGGAGACTCCGCTTGTCTCATTGTCTCCTTGTCTCCCCTTCTCCCCTTCTCCCCCTCTCCCCCTCTCTTCGGTCTTTCCGCTGGGCACTGAAGTGCCCAGCCCCTCCCATGCGACGCGCTGCATGTCGGTCAGGACGTAAATCTGTTTGTTTGGGGCGTCGGATTTAGCCAACAGATCGCGGGCTCGTTGCAGACAGAGCGCCAGATCGGCGCGCTCGTAACTGACGCGGCATTGGCCGAGCATCTGGCGGATGGGATCCTGCGTGCGGGCGAGTCGGCCGGCGTCGGGGAACGCAGGACCGCAGGTCGGCAGCAGCGCCGCCTGGTCGCCTTCGCCAAGTTGATCGAGGATTTGTCCGGCCGCGGCGCTGGCGGTCTCGAAGCGCGGGCGATCGCCGTCGATCATGCCCATGCTCATCGAATTGTCCAGCACGATGACCGCGGCGGTGCCGGCGTTGCCCCACAGGCGCCGAAGGTGGTCACGGTCGGCTTCGCCAGGCCGGCGGCGATCAGCAGCAAGACGGCCATGCGGATTGCCATCAGCAGCACGTCGTGGATCCGTTTCCGCCGCCGCGTCTTCTGGGCGCTGATCTTCAAGAACCGCAGCGTCGAAAACGGCAATTGCTTCGCCCGCTGGCGATTCATCAGGTGCATCAGCAGCGGAATCGCGGCGGCCAGGGCGGCAATCAGGAACAACGGCGCGGCGAACGTCATGCGTGGCTCCGCTTGGCGATGTATTTCGTCAGCATGAAATCGTAGGGCGTCGTCGTGTCGGCCAGCACGTAGTCGATCTGCGCCTCGGCGCACGCCCGACGATAGTTCTGCAAGAATGCCTCGATCTGGGCGAGATACTCGCCGCGAACGTAGGCCGGGTCGATCTGAATCCGCTCGTTGGTTTCAAGATCATGGAACGCGACCGTTTCGCGGAAGGGGAACTCGATCTCGGCCCTGTCGAGCACGTGAAACAGGATTACCTCATGGCGGCGATGGCGGAAGTGGTGCAGCGCGCGAATCACCTCGCCCGGCTCGTCGTACAAGTCGCTGACCAACACGATCAGGCAGCGGCGTTTGAAGCGATTGGCCAATTCGTGCAGCGTCGCGCCGATTCTAGTTTCGCCGCCCGGGGCGACGGCTTCGAGCCGCTGCATCATCTCGTTGAAGTGCCGCGGCGAACTGCGGGCGGGCATGTCCAGGCGGATCTCCGTGTCGAAGGCGGTCAGGCCCACCGAATCCTGCTGACGGGTCATCAAATACGAGAGCACCGCCGTCAGGTAGCAGCCGTACTGGAGTTTGCTGAACGTGCCGCCGCGGCTGTAGCCCATCGATCCGCTGGTGTCCAGCAGGATCTGCACGCGCATGTTCGTCTCTTCCTCGTACTGCTTGACGTAGAGCCGATCGGTGCGGCCCAACATGCGGTAGTCGAGATGCCGCGGATCGTCGCCGGCGGTGTATTCACGGTGCTCGGCGAACTCGACGCTAAAACCCTTGAAAGGGCTCGAATGCAGCCCGCTAATGAACCCCTCGACCACGCCGCGAGCGACCACCGAGAGGTTCTTCACTCGGGCCAGCGCTTCAGGTTCCAGGAATCGGTAGCCGGTTTGCATGGGAATCCGATGGAAAGGAAGAAGAGCGGAACACTAATCTCCACTGATTAACGCTAATCAGCGAGTTTCTATTAGTGGCGATCAGTGGAAATCAGTGTTCTTATCCTTGTGTGCGACCTTTTGTTGCGAGAGTTGTTCTAATCACCTATGTGCTGGGCGTGTTCTTCAGCGGAGTTGGTATCTCCTTCTTAATGTCCATTCCACGGTGACGATCGCCACGAACAAAATCCACACGGCCGGGGGCCAGTAGAGTTGGGTCTCGACGATCACGGTCTTCTTATGCTTTCCGCGGCCGAGTTGACCGATGAAATGGTCGGCCGCGGAGAGCGGGACGTAGCGGCCGCCGGTGGCGGCGGCGACTGCGGAGAGCATCTTCTCGTCGAGATCGAGCCGCTCGAATTCGAGATTCGGCCGGCCGACCTCGACCGACAACTTCTCGGCGATTAAGGTCAACTCGCCGAGCCGGGCCTCGATCGCCACGTCGTAGCGGCCGGCCAATCGCGGCTCGAGGACGCCGGCGTAATGCCCGCTTGGCCCCGGAACCGCGGAGAGGCTGACGTGATCGGTGTCTGCGAGCGGCCCTTTGACGATGGCCTCGACCTTGGCCCCTTCGGCCCCCTGGCCGTCGCGGTTGCGAACGACCGCCGCCAGATGGATCGTTTCGCCGGGCTCGTACACGGTCTTGTCGGCGCTGGCGTCGATGCCGGCCTGGGCGGCGAGGTTCTCGGCGCGGCCGGCCAGCCAGCGGACCATCTGCCCCCAGAATCGCAGGAAGGGCGAATCCTGGCCGCGGGCCCGCGGGCCCTGCTGCCAATTCCGTGTGGTGTCGGCCGCGAACACCGCCGTGCGGCCGCGATCGACCGGCTGCACCGCCAGCACCGGCATCTCGCCGCTACCGGTCGGCAGCGTCGCCAGCACGGTGGCGCCCGGCCGGGCCGCTTCGATCCGCGTGCAACCGTCCAGCGGCGGCAATCCCGGCTGTTTCGCGTCGCCTTGCCGCGTAGGGAAGAAGCCGGCGATGTTGGCGAAGATCGGATGGTGCGCGCCGTCGGGCGTCAACAGCGGCAGAAACGAGTCGGTGTACTGCCCGATGTCGTGGCCGCCCAGTTTCAGCGGCAGGATTTCGCCCAGCGGGCTGTCGGCGTAGCCGCCGGGCCCCAGGCTGTGATAGCCGCCGAGCATGATCGCCCCCGCCCCCGCGCGGATGCGTTTGAGGAACATCCGCTGTTGCTCGGGGCGAAAATACGAGCTGTCGATGTCGCCGAAGATGAAGACGTCGAAGCGGTCGATCGTCGCCTGATCCTTGGGGATGGCCGCCAACCGCAGATCGCTCATGTTCGTCCGCCGCAGGAAGACGTTCGGCCTGGTCTGCACCAGCGCGCAGAACTCCAGATCGGGGTCCTTGGCCAGAAAACGATTAACCAGGGCCCCGTACTCCGGCCGCAAGGTACCTTCGAGATACAAGACGTGGATGCCCGCCTCGCTTACCGTCGCCACGGCCGAGCGCTGGTTGTTCTCGACGATCTTCTCGCCTTCGACCGGCTCGACGCGAACGGTGTAGGTGTGGCGGCCCTTGACGGCCGGACGAAACTCGAAGCTGACCTGCTGCGAGCCCTCCGCGTCGTCGAGGGTCAACTCGGCCTGGGCGACCTGCTTGCCGTCCTCTTCCAGGATCGGCTGGATCACGCGGCCGCCGAGCCCGACGGCGTCGATCGAACCGGTCACTTTGGCGATGTTGTTCAGCAGCATGTGGTCGGGGCAATCGATCCCGGTCACCTGAATGTCGCGGTAGGAGGGATTGTCGCGCAGGCTCGCGCCGACGCCGATCGTGTGGACCGTCATGCCGGTTTTCCGTGCGGCCTCGATCGGATTGCCGGCGAAATTGTCGATGCCGTCGGAGAGCAACACGACGGCGGCGACTTCGTTGGGGGCGAACTGCCGCGACGCCGCCGACAAGGCCCGCGAAAATGAGGTGGCGCTGCCGGTCGGCTTCAGGCTGGGCAGACTTTGCGGACCTTCGAGCGTGTCGGCCTGCTCGGCAAAGGCGATCAGCCGCAGACGGAAGTCGCCCTTGAGTTTCTCGCACCATCTCGACAACCTCTCACGTGCCTGGTCGAAACGCGGTGTGCCCGCGGCGTCGTCGGCGATGCTCATCGAGGCCGAGGTGTCGAGCAGGAAGATCAACGCCGGCCGCTCCAGCGGCGAGTCTTGATAGCTGAGCACCGGCCGAAATAGGAGCGTTACCACCAGCAGGATCGCCGCCGCCCGCAGGCCCAACAGCGTCCAGAACTGCTGATGCGGCAACGCCCCGAACGCCCGGCGATAAAATGCCCCCGCCAGCAAGATCACCGCGGCGGCAACCGCCAGCATCGTCGCGACGCTCTGACCTTGGGCGAGGGTGAGGGACATGAGAAGGGGCTGGGGACTAGGGGCTGGGGGTAAGGGGTCGGGGGTCAGGGATCAGAAGGTGGGGATATGGGACGAGGGGTGGGCGGTTCACCGCCCACTGGCGCTGCTTGCGGTTTCGCACGTCCCGCTTGCGGTTTCGCACCGCGGCGCTCTGCCGCTTTCAACTTCTTCTTCCCCTCCTCAAGCGCCTCGTCGCCGAACTTGATCCGCTTGACATAAACCAACGAGTTGAGCGGCTTTCCCACTTCGCCCTTGTTGCGTTTGTTCAGCAGAAACCGCTGGGAATCCTGCTCGGGCGAAAGGCGAACATACACGATCGCCGCCAATGGACCGGTGATCGTGCGGCCGTCGCGGAGGGTGATGGTGTGCGTGTACTCGCGGGCGGGATAGCTGCGGCCGGTGAAAATCTTCTCGTCGCTGGTGGTCTCCTTGAACTTCCACTCCTTTTCGAGCCATTCCCTCTTGACGATACACTCGATCCGTTTGGCCGCCTGCAAGGGCACCTCCCGCTGCCGTTGCAGCCGTTGGTCATAGATCTTCAGCCGCATGTCGCGAGTCAGGTAGATCATTCCCGGATGGAACGAGCCGTCGGAGAGTTCCAGGCAGCCGGGCACGGCGTCGTCGCGCTGCGGTTCGCCCTGTGAGGCCGGCGGACCGAAGGGATTCAGCGCGGGCGGCTCAGCGCCGAAAACGACCGCGGCCGAGACTATCATCAACGCAGCAATCGCCACGCACCGTACAACAAATCGAATCCGCGAATTGCACATGGCAGTCGAGCCACTGGGACAAGAGTGATCGACCTTCTCATCGTTACAACAGCCGGGAGCTAACATCTCCCGGCGAGCACGCGTCGTGCGATGTGCACTCCGGGAGTCGTTGACTCCCGGCTATGGGACATCTCGTCGCTTCTTCTCTCCATTGTACTGTGTCGCGACGGCGGTTGGCAGACGACCATCCCCGAAGATTGGTTGTAGTATTGTCCGATGCGAAAGACTACAATGAACGGCGTTGAAGCCGTCGGTTTGCCCCCTCGCGCGAGCGTCTCGGCGCAACCGCAACGGCCGCTCGACAATCCGAGAGAACTGGAAGGAGCAGGCCAATGGGTAGGTCTTGTGATCACGGCGAATGTGACGGCGATGTTTCGCGGCGGCGGTTTCTCGAACGCCTGGGGCTGGCGACGGCCATCGGCGGCGGCATCGAAGCGGGCGTGGGCCTGCCGGCGTTCTGTTGGGCCGACGAAGGGGACAGCGGGCCAGTCGATTGCGGCCCGCCGCCGCAGGCCAAGCCGCAGCATCAGACCGGCGGCGAGTCGTTTCCGCCGTTGCCCCTGCCCGCCACGCCGCTGCGGCGGAGCGAGAAGAAGCGGCCGCCCAGTCCGCCCGCCTTGGTTGGTAAAGCCGCGCTGGGCAATACCCGCTGGATGACGAAGGACGGCAAGCGCGTTCAATACCGCGACTGGATGACCGATCCGGCCGACGTGATCACGCTGCTCTCCTGGACCGCGGGCAAGCTGGGGATCAACTACCGGGCGGTCGAAGTCGATTTCGCCCATTTCTCCTTCGATCCGCGCGAGCTGCCGGTGCTGCTGTTGGCCGGGCACAACAAGTTCGCACTGACCGACGAGTTGCGGGCGAAGCTGGCCCGCTTCGTCATGGACGGCGGAACGATCCTGGCCGATGCCTGCTGCGGCTGGAAGAATTTCGCCGACGCGTTCCGCCACGAAATCGAACTGATGTTCCCCAACCGGCCGCTGCACAAGATGCTGCCCGACGAGCCGGTCTACTCCTCGTACTACAAGCTCGGCGACCTGACGTACAAGCGGGGCGACGGCTCGACTTTCCGCGAGCCGCCCTGTCTGGAAGGGATCGATTTTGGCTGCCGCGCGGGCGTGATTTTTTCGCCGCGCGATTTGACTTGCGGCTGGGACGGTCACGAGCATCCCCGCGGCACCCGCGTGGTGATCGAGGAGGCCCGCCAGGTCGGCGCGAACCTGATCACCTATGTCCTCGGCACCTTCCAACTCGGCCGCTTCCTGAGCACCACGAAAGTCTATCAGGAGGCGACGGCCCCGAGCCGCGACGATTTCGTCTTCGCCCAGTTGATGCACCAGGGCGACTGGGATCCCGATCCGTCGGCGGTCCACAATCTGCTGAAGTTCGCCCGCGACAACTCGACGCTGGGGGTGAAGTTCAAGCGCGAGAACGTCAGCCTCAAGGATGCCAAGGCGGCGACCTATCCGCTCTTGTACATGACCGGCCACCGCGATTTCCTCTGGACCGCGGAGGAGGCGGCCGCGCTGGGCGCTACTTGAAGGCGGGCGGGCTGCTGCTGGCCGACGCCTGTTGCGGCCGGCTGGCGTTCGACGCCTCTTTCCGCCGCGAGATCGCCAAGGCCCTGCCCGGCGCGCGGCTCGAACGCCTTGCGGCCGATCATCCGCTCTATCATTGCCACTACGACATCAAGCAGGTCGATTACACGCCGCGGGTGCGCGAGGATTTCGGCGCCATGAGTTCGCCGGAGCTCGAAGGGATCACACTCGACGGCCGGCTGGCGGTGATCTACAGTCGCTTCGATCTCGGCAACGGCTGGGAGCAATTTCCCCACGCTTACAGTTACGGTCTGAAAGACGACTCGGCCCTGCGAATCGGCACGAACGTGCTGGTCTTCGCTGTGACGCACTGACCCATTTCTCCCCTCTCCCTTTGGGAGAGGGGCGGGGGGTGAGGGCTTCGTGGCACGGATTGCGGACAATCAGGCAACTCGCCGCGCTCTGCCCTCACCCTAACCCTCTCCCCAAGGGAGAGGGAACCAACTTACGGACGCCGCGCTGATTGTGTCGCCAAGCCGCGTCGAGCGACAATATGCAGAATTCTCTGCATGTCCCTCTTGACAAGCGACGATAAATGTGCAGAATACTCTGCATAGTCATAACCCTATCGTGAAGGAGGGCCTGCATGTCGCGATTTACCGCCGGTGAACTGGAAGTGATGCGAATTCTCTGGGAGCAGGGCGAACTGAAGCCGGCGGAAATCCAGAAACGCTTTTCCCGCCCGATCAAGAATGCCGCGCTGCGGTCGTATTTGACGATCCTGGTCGAGAAGGGGCACCTCCTGCGGCGGAACAAGGGCAGGGCCTTCTACTACCGCCCGAAAACGAAGCGCGAGTCGACCTTCCGCAGCATGCTCGGCGAGTTGGTCAACACGTTTTGCGGCGGATCGAGCGAGGCGCTGCTCTGCCACCTGCTGGCCAAGGAAAAACTCTCGCCGGAAGAACTGCTGAATCTGCAACGCCTGGCCCAAGACGACGGGGACTGTCCCGATTTTCGCGGCGCAGTCCGCGAAAATGGGACTGTCCCCCTCACGACGCGTGAACGGTTACCGGCGTCCGAACAACCGTCGGATTCCCCAAGGAGAACGAAGCGATGAATCCCTCATTTGCGGTTCCTGCCGGATTGCAGTCCCTGGCGGAGGCGCCGACCTCGGTGCTCTTGCTGCTGAAGGCGACGGCGATCCTGGCCGCCGCCTGGTGCGCCTCGTTGGCGATGGCGCGGTTCAATCCGCGCTGGCGGGTGTTCGTCTGGCGGGTGGCGGCCCTGGGGCTGATCTCGCTGCCCATCATCACGTGCTTGTTCCCGGCCCTTGAAATTCGCATGGAAAGACCGCCGGCAACAGCGGCCGTGGCCGCTCCCGTCTTTAGCGAAACGCCGTTACCATCCCCCGTCGCCCCCGATCGAATGTCGATCGGGGAATCTCCGAACGGCTTCCCGCCGATCGCCGTGCGCGACCGCTTCCCCGATGTCCGGCCCGCGGGCGGCGTGCCGGCCAATGAGCAGACCAGACCGGCAGGGCCAGCGGTTGCAGAGCGTGCGGCGCCGCCGCCGCCGCCGCCGCGGAAAATCGCGTCGGCAACATCGCAATCTTCGCACATCGCCTGGCCAACGCTGCTTTTGAGCATTTGGCTCGCCGGAGTCGCGATTCTCGGCCTTCGCCTGATCTTGGGCTATCGGCGGGTGTTGGCCATGGCGCGGCGGGCGTCGCCGGCCGGCCAGGACGTTCGTCGCGCGGCCGGGCGCGTCGCCGAGGCGGTCGGATGTCGCCGGGCGGTCGAGATTCGGCAGTCGGCCGAGATCGAATCGCCGTTTCTCTGCGGGTTTCGCCATCCGCTGTTGCTATTGCCCGCGCGGATGGGCGAGCCGTCGTACAGCAAGGACTTGCCCGGCATTTTCGCCCATGAATTGATGCACGTCCGCGCATGCGACGTCTCTTGGAACGCCCTGCTGCAACTGCTTGCCACCCTGCTTTGGTTCCATCCGCTGGCGTGGCGGATGCGGCGGGCTCATCTGGCGGCCTGCGAATTGGTCTGCGACGCCGTTTCGGCGAATCTGGTAGGGAACGTTGCCGACTATTGCCGCACGCTCGCCCGCGTTGCCGTCGATGCTCGCGCGGCGCTTCCCGAGGCCGGGATTGCGATGGCCCGCACTTCGGCCGTCGGCCGCCGGCTCGGCGCGCTCAAGGAACGTGTCTTTCACGCGCCGCTGCGCCGCCGGCGGGTTGTCGGTGTCGCAGCGGCGGCGTTTCTGGTGTTGGCGACACTGGGCGCGCTGCAATTCGCGCTGGCCGCGCCGCCGGCAGACCGGCCGGTCGTGCTTGCGGCCAAAGTCGGCGGGAAGGCTGTCGAAGACCCAACGAAATCGCCGCACAGCAACGATATCTTGCCGCCGAAGGACGATTCGATGCGCATCAGCGCCGTCGGCGGCGACGGCAAACCGATACCGGGAGCATCGGTGAAGGTCGAGACCTCCCGCGCCGCGATTACCGCCAGGTCGATTACTCTCAAGTCAGGGGGAGCCCTTGCGGCCGCGGGCGTCGCCAGTCTCAGTGAAGCAACGAAGACCACCGCCGCCGGCAAAGCGGGGCCGCTGAAGGTTCGCGTTGTCGATGAGGCAGGCAAGCCGATTGCCGGGGCGAAACTCCGTGCCGTCTGGCAGGGGAAGACGCTCAACGCGGTCACCGATTCCGCGGGCGAAGCCGATCTGGCGGTTCCGCCGCCGGATGCCGGCTGGACGCGATTGTTCGCCAGCGTCGAGGGGTTTGTTCCGCTGCGACGATGCTGGGCCAACCAGGACGGACGCGAACCGAGACCGGCTGAGTTCACCTTCACCTTCAAAAACGGCCGCACCATCGGCGGGGTGATCCGCGACGAGCAGGACAAGCCGATTCAAGGCGTGATGGTGCGGCTGGGCATCACCACGGACGATTACGAGAAGAGCGGCGTCGCGATGGAACTCTGGGATCGCGACTTTGCGACCGACGCCGACGGCCGCTGGCATGTCGATCACGTGCCCGGCGGAATCACCCAAATGGCGATCCGGCTCTCGCATCCCGAATTTGTTCTCTATAGCGTGGATACCGAGGTACCGCTTGCCGAGCGAACCCGGATCGAAAATCGGACGTCGGTTCTCGTCATGAAACGCGGTATCGTGATTACCGGCACGGTGACGGGACCGGACGGCAAGCCGGTGGCCGGGGCGGCAGTGACACAAGGAGAGCAAATCGGTTTCGATCGCCCGCCGCCGGTGCGCACCGACAAGGAGGGTCGTTATCGCCTCGGAAGTCTTGCTCGCGGGGGCACCGTCGTCACGGTGATTTCGCCCGGCCTGGCCCCCGCGCTTCGCAACCTGAACGTGCAGGGGGCGATGGAGCCCGTCGATTTCCACCTGGAAAAGGGCCATCTGCTGCGAGTGCGGGTGGTCGATAAGGACAACCATCCGATTCCGGGCGTCTTCATGTCGACCGATACCTGGCGCACGCACCGCACACTTGTGGGCCTTGGAATCGCCGACCGAACCGACGCGGAAGGACGATGGAGTTGGGCGTGGGCACCGGCGGACGCCGTCGGAATGCGGATTTCGAAAGACGGGTACATGGGAACGCCGCTGCTCTTCGTGACCGCCGGCGAGAAGGAGCACGTGGTGGCTCTCTACCCGGCTTTGACCGTCACGGGCCGAGTTGTCGACGCCAAAACGAAGCAGCCGATCCCGTTTTTTCGCGCGGTCTGGGGCTGCCTTGCCGACTCGGCCGACGGCTCGGCGGTTAACGATACAATCTGCTGGCAGAGATGGAACGTAACTGACGGCAAGGAGGGCCGGTACAAGGTCCTCATCAATCAGCCGGCTCGCGGCCAGTATGTGCGCATCGAGGCGGCAGGATACCGGCCGGCCACCTCGCGAGCGTTCAAGAACGACGAAGGGGCCGTAAGGTGCGACTTCGCTTTGACCAAGGGCAAGGTTCTCAGCGTCGCGGTGCGCCTGCCCGACGGCCAGCCGGCCGCCAACGCCGAGGCGTGTCTTTGCCCCGTGACGCCGGGCAAGTTCTACCACATGGCCACCTTCGTTCAGAACGGCCAATTCGCATATCGGGAGATGTATGACCCTACGAAAGCGTATCTGAAAACGGGAAGTGATGGACAATTGGCGATTCCGCCGCAAGACAGCCAGTTCCTGTTGATCGTGCTCCACGATCGCGGCTTCGCAAAGACCACGAGCGAGGAACTGGCCGCCAAGCCGGAGATCAAGTTGACGGCCTGGGCGCGGCTGGAAGGAAGCGTGCGCCGCGGCACGAAACCGCTGGCCAATGCGAAGCTCGACGTGTCCGCCTGCGGCCCGTATGAAGCGAAATGGGGATTCCTCAACTTCCGCGAGGACGCGCGAACCAGCGCCAAGGGAGAATTCGTCCTTCCGCGGATGAAACCGGGAAGGTGGCTCGTGCGGTTGCTGACCGGCGACAGGGGCGACCCGCGCGACTGTCAGAAGATCGTGAACCTGCCGGCAGGTCAGACGGTTCACGTCACACTTGGCGGGGCGGGGCGGCCCGTCGTCGGCCGACTGCGGTGGCCGGAGGGCAAGCCGCCCGCGGCGAACTGGTCGTCGGTCAGCATCTGCATACGGCCGAAGATGCCGGAGCCCGCATCGCCGCCCAAGAGCGTCCGCGACCATGGGCCGGACGCCGTCCGCGCCTGGATGAGAACGTGGCAGCAATCGGCGGCGGGACAAGCGTGGCAGAAGAAGATGCAGCAGCAATCGGGCTGTCCCCAGCCTGCAACGACTATCGCCGACGGCACGATGCGGATTGAAGATGTGCTGCCCGGTCGGTACCAACTGGAGGTCTACGTCGCCGTGAAAGAAGACACGCTTCCCTGGGAACGTCCGGAGCTTCTCTGTTACGAAGGCCGCGATTTCACCGTGCCCGAGATTCCCGGCGGCGTGAGCGACGCGCCGCTCGATTTGGGCGACGTGCCGCTGGCCGCGAAGACGCCGCACAAGATCTCGTTCGAGTCGGTGCCGCCGCCCGCTCCGCAAGCGGCCGGCGTCAAGAGCGTCGGCACGCTGCGCGAGAACTTCGATCTGATGCGTTACGTGGTGCAGACCTACCGGCAGAACAAGGAGAAGATCAAGACGTGGCAGGGGCTCGCCCGGCTCGAAGCGCGAGCCGACTATCCCCGCACGGGCTATGGCGATTCTCACGTGGCCGCGATCCGTTTCGTGTTCGATCGTTCGCGGAAATCGCTCCGCTGGAACGACACGCTGGAGAAGTGGTCTCGCTTCACGCAAGGGCACGAACAGCCGCAACATATGCCGCAGATCCTTAACGGCATGATCACGCCGAAAGGACTGTGGCGGCTCGGACAGTACGGCTCGCCGGGCGATCCCGCCAAACGGCCCTTGGTGCTGAGGATCTATTCGCAACAGAACGCGCTGAGGGAACTGCACCCGCAGCTCTACGATTTCAACCCGCTCTACTACCTCGACACGCCGCGCCACGACGTGGCCCGGGATATCTCCGGCTATCTCGGAATGCTCGATCAAGCGGGCATTGAACGGATCAAGGTGGTTCGCCAGGGCGATCTGGTGACGCTCGACATGAGCGGCGATTTCGTGGAGGGCGGCATGAAGACGATATCCGTGACGCAGCGATATACCGTCGATCTCAGCCAGGGCTGCAATCCGGTCAGTTACGAGACGATCCACGAGAAATCGACCTGGCATTACGGCTGGACGTACGAGTTGTGCGATGGCGTCTGGCTGCCGAAGACGTGGAGCGAAACGGTGCACGATCCAGGAAATCGCGACGAGACGCGGAAAGTGACGTTTGTCGAGAACCGGATCAACCAGCCGGTCGCGCCCGACGCATTTTCGCTCTCCCGCCTGGACGTGCAGTCCGGCGATCGAGTGCAAGACTACCGGACAAGTCCGATGAGCCAGTATCACTATGAGGAGGATCGCCCCGCGGGCCGCTGATTCATCTTGACTGAACCGCCCAGATTGCCCCGCGCGTGGCCGTTGGGACTGGGGCGGGCATAACACTTCACGTTCGTCGCGGCGTTTCCGCTGTGGCGAAGGCCGTGCTGCCCCGCCCGGTTCCCCTAAAACGAAGGCGGTATTGGCCCGCCGTTCCCACCAAAAGCGCGGCAATTGGCGTTGCCCGGCCCCGGCGAATCGTCGTAAAATGCTGGGCACTGGAATGCCGCCAACGGCCGCTTGCGCGGCCCGTGGCTCACCGATGGCGGCCCTGGACACGGAGGTCCAAAATGCGACTGATTTCTTGTCTCTGCTTCGTCGCCTGCTTCATCGAGATCGCAATCGCTCGGGGAGACGCGACGCCGGTCGGCGATTTCGGCAATCCCGAGCGCGTTGTAATCGAAGGCGCGAAGACGTTCTCGCCCAATAAGATTCGGCGGGAGCTGTCTGTCAGTGCCGAGTTCCTATTGGCAGCCGATCCGGACGGGCCGCTGTACGGCTGCGTGGCTGCAACCGAACGGCTGGTTCGCACCGGCTATCGCAACAGCGGCTTTCCGGACGTTCAGGTCAAGGCGAGTGCAGATATGAAGGCCCGCGCGATCGTCGTGCGGGTGAAGGAGGGGCCGCGTTATCTGGCCGGCGAAATCCGCGTTCGCGGAAACAAGGCAATTCCGCTGGCCCAACTAATTGCCCGGCTCACGCAACCGTATCCGCCCGGGAATGCCCTGCCGCGATCGCCGCGCGAAGGACGCGGACAAAGCGGGACCTGCTGGGTCGATCGCAACGGGAACAACGTCGAATTGAGCGATCCGGTCTGGTCGCCAGGAAAACCCGCCGCCTTTCCGGCGTCGGCGAACGATTGGAAACTCCACGGGGACGCGTTCAACGCCCTGGGGGACTTGGGTTTCTTCCGTGCGCGGTTTTCCGTCGATGTCGTTGTCAATCCGGCGACGAAGAAGGCCGATCTGGTGATCGATATTTCCAAGGAAGGTCCGCGAAGCGAGTTCGCCAGCGTGATGATTACCGGCAACGAGGCCAACTCCCGGCAGGAAATCCTGAAGTGCATCGGGTTCCGCACCGGACTGCCCGCCACTCGCGACCAGTTGGCCGCCATCCAAGAGAGATTATGGCGTTCCGGGCGTTTCATCAAGTCACAGGTGACGCTGATCCGTCCGGCCACTCCGGCCGATGGGGCGGTCTTGTCGATCAACGTGAGCGAACTGCACGGCGCGCCGCCGCTCGGCAAGCCGCTTACGCCCGAAGAAGCGATTCTGCTCAAGTGCCGCGACTGGCTGGTCAATTCGGACCGCTGGGGAGGCGACCTCGTTTGCCAGTGCGACGCCGCCGAAGGTTCGTTGCGTGCCGTGTTCTCGCCCGGCAATGGCATGTTTGCCACCATCAAGTGCAACAGCGCGCCGCAGCAGAAACCCGCCGAATTCGCGATCGTTGCATCGCCGGCAGAGGTGGGATTCTACGATCTGCTGGGCAAGCGAAGACTGGCCGGGCGGCCGGCAAATGGGCAATTGGTGGGCTGCGTTGCGATCCGACTGGACGACGACGCCAACGAGGAAAAAGTGGGGGGAAGAGGCAAACTGTCGTTTGGCTTTGGTATTAAATCGGAACGCTCGCAATGGACACTGCCGTTGGACCTGATCCTGTCCCTCGATCCCGTCTGTTTCCTCGATATGGTGCATTGGCGGGAGACAAAATGCACGGTTGAACACGATGTGCTGACCCTGGCCAATGCGCGGGGCCTGTTGCGTCTCGACGCGCCGTCGGGAAGACCGCTCGACGCTGTTCTCGAGAATCCCGTCGAAGAGAAATCGGAAGAGACAACATCAAACAAGAACAAGCAGACCGTAAAGTCGTCGCCGCACGAATCCCACACAGTGCTGCGGTTCTCCGTGGTTTCGGGCGAGTTCCGACGCCGCCTCGACGCCGTTCATGTCGCTACCGCCAGAACCCCCAATGCCTACGTTCTTCAGCGTCCCCTTAGCTCCTTGTTGGGATTCGCGCTCGATTATGACCCGGTTTGGCAGTGGCTTACCCAGACGGATGACAAGAGGTTTCGCCGCGTCGTGCGGCGGATGCTGGATAAGCACGTGTGCGAGCCCTTCGACAGAGTGGCGGTCACGTATTTTGGCGGCGAGGGCGATAATTCGAGCGGGGAGAGCGACAGTTTTTGCATTCCGCGCGCCGCCGCGCCCCCGGCAGCGGTGGAGGAAGCGAATTCGGAAACCGCCCGTATTACCACCTTCCTTTGTGCCGCCGCCCGCCTGGCGTTCGTTCCCGGCAGTTGGCCCGACGCGGTGGGTCGAGACGCGGTCGTGATGTTCCGAGGCTACGGCGACGCGGCCGTCGCCGATACGAAGCGGGCTTACAGGTCGGACAAGAGCGGGCCGATCTGTCTCCTCGCCGCCAGCATGGCAACTGCAAAATGCAATCCCAACATCGGCGATTTGATGGCGACTCGCGGACTCGAACGGCTCTCGCTTTCGGATTTTCGCAACGATTACGCCGCTCTTCTCGATCCGAATTGTCCGAGCGGACAGTTCTTCCAGCGCGTCGCCGAGTTTCTCCGCGATGCCGACGATAGCGACATCCAATCGCTCGGCGCGATTCTGCCCGGAAACGCCGCCGTGCCGTTTCGCAATTGGGTAGGCGGCCTGCGGCAGAACCGCGACCAGCCCGCGGTCGCGTCTGTGCCGGTATTGTTCGATGCTGTCTGCGAGGGCGGGGGCCGCGGGTACGGGAAGGTGATCCTCGACGCGATCCAGCGTTCCTGCGCTACGGCCGTTCCTTACGGTAGTCCCGACAACATGGTTGCGAACGCCAGCCAGGCGCTCCGCATTGATCCGAAATTCACCCGTGCCTACAGCATCCGCGGATGCGCCTATTGTAAGAAGGGCGACTACGACAGCGCGATCGCCGACTACACCGAGGCGATCCGTCTCGACGCCGATGACTTGGTCGGCTGCCATCGCGCCCGCGCATGGCTCTACATCCAGAAGGCCGACTTCGACAGTCTCATCGCCGATTGCAGCGAGGTCACTCGGCTCGCGCAAAGGATGCCGAGGCGTATTGCTATCGAGCATGGGCGTACCAGATGAAAGCGGCGAAACGCGTCGACGCCGCTGCCGCGCCCGCAGAAATGGCTCAGCGGCCATCCGTTCTCCGGTTCGCTCGGCTTTCCCAACCGCGATCAAGATAAGGCCGGGAGTAGCAGCGGCGCAACCGCACCTCTCTCGAAAAGGTCAACTCCGTGGGCCGCCGACAACAAGGACGCTTGCTTGGATAACGCCATCTCTGACTACACACGGGCCATTCGTTTGAACCCGAAACTTATCCAGGCGTATTACAACCGCGGCTTGGCGTACGAGGCGAGGGCTGAGACATCGAAGGCCGCGGCGGATTTTGCCCAAGCGAAGAAGTTGGGGTATACCCGATAACCCTGGCGAAGAAGTGACTGTCGCCTTTCGCTCCGCGAAAGTGGCGTGATCTGACCGCTGCTTTCGCGGAGCGAAAGGCGACCATGCGGCAACCGGGATCGGAAACCAGATGCGAATCATCGACCGCTACTTGCTGCGGCAGTTCGTGCAGACGTTCCTGATCTGCTTCTTGAGCTTCGTGGGCATTGTGGTCGTTTTCGATCTGTTCACGAATCTGGACGAGTTTGTCGAAGCGGGCAAGCTCACCGGCAACGTGACGCGGTTTATCGCCAACTTCTACATGTTCCAGACGATCGGGCTGTTCGATCGCGTCGGCGGACTGCTGGCGCTGGTTTCAGCGATGTTCACCGTCTCCTGGATCCAGCGGAACAACGAGATGACGGCGCTGATGGCGGCCGGAATCTCGCGCGTCCGCGTGCTGCTGCCGATCATCGTGGCCGTGGGCGTGGTGAGCCTGATCTTGACGGCCAATCGTGAACTGATTATGCCGCGTTTTCGTCACGAGTTGTCGCTCGGCTCCAAAGACCCGGGCGGCCGCAAACCGCAAGGAATGGGCTCGCGCTACGACGGCCGGACGAACGTGCTGCTGGGCGGCAAGAACAGCTTCGCCGATCAGCAGCGGATCGAAGAACCCCGTTTTCGCTTGCCGCCGCCGCTCTCCCGCTATGGCTTCGACCTGATCGCCGACAACGCTTACTACCAAGCCCCGCGCAAATCGCCGCGGGGCGACCGCCCCGGCGGATACCTGTTCCAAGGCGTCCACCGCCCGAGAAATATCGCGGAGCAATCGTCGTTGTCGCTCGATGGCCAGCCGGTGCTCCTCACCCCGCGCGACACGCCTTGGCTGAAGCCCGACGAGTGTTTCTTGGTAAGCGCGGTCGATTTCGACCAGTTGACCTGCGGGAAGAGCCTGACGCAATTGTCCTCGACCGCCGAGCTGATCCGCGGGCTGCGCAACCAGAGCCTCGACTACGGTGCGAAGGAGCGGGTGGCGATCCATGCCCGCATCGTCCAGCCGCTGTTGGACATGACGCTGCTGCTGCTGGGGCTGCCGCTGGTGGTGACGCGCGAGAACCGCAACATCTTTGTCGCAATGGGGATATGCATGGTGGTCACGACGGGATTTACGGCGGTAGTGATGGGGATGCAGAACCTGGGCGAAAACTCCTACTGGATTTTTACCTATGCCCCGTTGGCGGCATGGGCGCCGCTGATGATTTTTGTTCCACTGGCGGTGTGGATGGCGGAAGGACTGTGGCAGTAGATCGGCTCGGCGCAGCGGGGAAGCCGCCGCACTTGCGGAATTGGCGGAAAATTGCCGGGGGCTCTTCTCCTCGCCCTTGCCGGCGTGATATACTACCCATTGAATGGGGTGGCGGTGGCCGGGGTTTCAACTCCTTCCGAGAGTCCGGCCGGGTCACACTGCGTTTCGCGGAAGCGGCGTTGTTTCGATGCGGCTCTTCGATTGCGGTTGATTTGCTCCCCTCATGCGTCTCGGTTGGGACGAGTCGTTCAGGGAAGGGGAATGTTGAACGGCGCCGCTCAACCATTTCGTGCTTTACGTTTCTGCTTTTTCGAGGAGTGGCAAACATGCCGCAGGGTACGATCAAGAAGTTGATCATGGACAAGGGTTTTGGCTTCATTCAAGGGGAGCGTGGGGAGTTGTTCTTCCACCACTCCGCGTTGGATGGCGTCACGATCGAGGAATTGCGCGAAGGCCAGAAGGTCGAATTCGAGGAAGGCCGCGGACCGAAGGGCCCGCGCGCGAGAACGTCAAGGTGGTTGCCTAACCATCTTGTGACGCGTCCGTGAATCAACGGCGGTTAGGCCCCCGGAAAAGGCGGAATCCGGGGGCCGTTTTTTTGCGCGGTGGGGGAGAGAGGAGAGCGGCGGGAAACTTCAGTGCCAAGAGTGGGCCTCGCTTCGGTGAAGCGTATCGGGGGCCGTGCCCTCTCCCACTGGGCACTAAAGTGCCCAGCCCTCTCCCCTCTCCCCACTCCATTCTCCGCTCTCCACTCTCCACTCTCCACCCTCTCCCCGTTTTCAGCGGACCTTCGCTCGGCTATACTGTCCAGCTTGCACAAGGAACCGTGACATGACGCAACCCTGGATCGAAGGACGTTTTGAAGAGGGAGTGGTACTGACCACGCTGGAGCAGTCGATCAATTGGGCCCGCCAAGGCAGCCTCTGGCCGATGACCTTTGGGCTGGCCTGCTGCGCGATCGAGATGATGGCGGCCGGGGCCAGCCGCTACGACCTCGATCGTTTCGGGGCGGGGGCATTTCGGCCCAGCCCGCGGCAATCCGATCTGATGATCGTGGCCGGCACGGTGAGCCACAAGATGGCCAGTCGCCTTCGCCGCCTCTACGAGCAGATGGCCGAACCGCGTTACGTGATCGCGATGGGGGCGTGTGCCACGGCCGGCGGCCCCTACTTCGAGCACGGCTATCACGTGGTTCGCGGCGTGGACCTGATTGTGCCGGTCGATGTGTACATTCCGGGCTGCCCGCCGCGGCCGGAAGCGCTGCTGGAAGGGATCATGCGGCTCCAAGAGAAGCTCCGCGGCCAGCACCTCGCCCGCGAGCGCGACGACGCGCAAAGCGGCTGGCTGAGCCACGCGCTCCGCCGCGGCCGAAAGGTGCCCGACGAAGTGCCCGTGCCGCATTCCAGCGGCTTTGTGCAAGTCGAGAGCGTTCCCCTCGTCTTCGAGCACCAAAAGGTGAAGGAGAAACAGAAAGGGGCGAAGTAATCGGGCTAATTCTGCCACCAGCCGCCGGTCTTCCCGAAGGCCGCTTTCGTGCGGACGGCCGCCACTTTTTCGTCGGTCTTGACCTTGTCGGCGTAGGCCCAGGAGTTGATGGCCACGCCGCCGGAGACCGCGACCAGCCGGCCGCGAACGCTGGCGACCGACGGCACCTGCTTGGGGGCGTTGAACATGTCGGCCTTCACTGCCCGCGCACTAAAAAGCGTGGGCAGATCGTAGCCCGCCTTCTCCGGCAAGCGATCCTTGACCACGATCGCTCCTACGATGGCCAATTCCATGCAGTTCTGCAACTGGCCGAAGATCGGGTCGGCCACGGCCAACTCGGGATACTTGTCGGTCATCATGTCGGCCCAGCGCTTCGCCGCGGGGCTGGCTTTGCTCGTGTGCTGAATGCTGCCGCTGGCGGTGATGAAGTCCTCCTCGGTCATCGCCTTGACGCTCGACCCGCACAGTTCGAACGCCAGACCGTTGGCGTCGCACAACAGCGCGTCGAACTTCGGCTCCAGCCAGAACCGCGGGCAAATCGTCGCCCTGCCCCGCAACATTCCCAAGTAACTCGGCAAATCGCGGAGCGGCGAAGGATCCAACGCCATCGAAATCCGCTTCATGCGATAGTCGGCCGCCACCAGCACGCGGGCGAAATGGCTCGTCTCGGGCACGCCGTGCAGGCTGATGTCTTGCATCCCCAGAGCCTTCTCACGCGCCTCGCCGACCGCCGTCGGATCGGAGCCGGCCGGGAAACGCAACTGGTTCATCCGCGCCAGGCCCTCTTTCGTCGGATTGATCGAGCAGGTGATGCCGCCTTGCGCCGCGTCCTTCGCCGTGCGAAGCGCCATCAATAAGTCATCGAGCAACATCACCGGCCGGCCCGTGGTCACCCCGACGACATTCCCGTGTTCGTCAACCTTCCACCCTTCGCCCGGCCCGACCAAGACGATGTCCTTCTGCTCGGGATAGACGAAGATGTAACGAATGTGCTGCAAACCGGCGAGGTACTTGATCGCGTCGGGCAGGGGCGTGTTGCTCGCGGCACAGGCGTCGATCGCCGCTTCCAATCGCCGCAGCGAGACCTTTCGCATCGGCACGGCGCCGTTCAGATCGGCGGGAATCCGCTCCAGGTTTTGGCGATAATAGGCGCTGAGCTTGTCCATGTTGACGAGCGTGGCCTTGGCCAACAAGCCGTCGGCGTCGATCGACACGCCGCCGACCGCACTCTGGATGACTTGTGCGTGGCTGGATCGCGGCGACATGAGGACGATCGTGCAGGCGACAGCCAACGCGAGAACGTAGCAGTAGCGACACCTGGCCGCAGAAGCGCGGTACAACATGGGCGGACTCCTGGAAATGGCGGACGACAACCCGCCCCCGCCGGCGAGCGCAGGGATCGGGCGGCCTCTATTCTGGTGACCTCGGTTACATAGATAAGTTAGTCCGCCGCTGCGGAAAAAGCAAGCAAACCGATCGCTTCGGGCGTGGCCGACGACGGCAATTCCGTTGTCTTGCCGGCAATGGCATATCGGCCTTCGCGCTGGCGCGATACCGCCTGCGGCGACCCGATACCTGACAACCAGGATACGTAGTTCCCCCTCTTTGGACCGGTTCCAGATGACGGATGTCGCGTTCTTGCCCACCTCAGCCCTTGCATCCCCCCTACCAGTCGAGTTAAGCTAAGTAAAGTGTGCGATTTTGCTACACACACGGCGAGGGCAAGGCTGTGTCGCAATTGGCCTATCTGGTGATTCGTGAGGGCTCGAAATGGAGCGACGTCTTTCGACTGGTGCCGGGGCAATCGGTCACCGTCGGCCGCGCTCCGACTAGCCAGATTGTGCTGAAGGACGAGCGCTGCAGCCGAAATCACGCCGAAGTGTTCATGTCGAGTGGGCAGTGGATGCTCCGCGACCTGGACAGCCGCAACGGCACGATGGTCGGCAGCGACATGGTTCGCGGCGATTGGCTGTTGAAGCCCGGGCAGATCGTCCGCATCGGCCACACTCAGCTCGTCTTCGTTCACAAACTCTCCGATGCATTCATTTCGTCGAGCGACGCCAGTTCGGTGATCCGGCGGCTGTCGCCCGAGGCCCCGCCGACGCCGGCGGAGGACGATGCGAACGTGCTGGCGGCCTGCGAGCCGACGACGATCACGCACCGTCGCGGCAAGACCAAACTCCTTGCCCCCGGCGAGCAGGAGGAGAACGGCGTCTCGAAGATCGGCCGCGCCGCGGCGAAGCTCTGCCGCCTGGCCTTCGAGTTGGCCAAGGCGGCCAACGTCGCCGCGATGGCCGAGCTGGCGCTGGCCGGTCTGGCCGATGGGACGCAGAGCGACGCCGGCGCCCTGCTTCTGCTGACGGCCAACGCGGCGGGCGAGCCGCGCGGCGAAGACCTGGAGATCATCGCCTCGCGCAGTTCCACCGCGCATCATTACCATCGCGTTTCCCATTTCCTCGCCACCACCGTCATGCGCGAAGGCGAAGCGGTCCTGGCCCGCAACGTCGTCAACGACAGCACGCTGGGCACGCGCGACAGCCACGGCGAAATCCTGGCCACCAGCGTCATTTGCGCGCCGGTCCGCCGCGGCAACCAGGTATTCGGCCTGATCCATCTCTATTCGACCGACCGCACCGTCGTGCCCGATCCCGACGACCTCGAGTTCACCCTCGCGGTGGCCGACACGGTGGCCGTGGCGATCGAGAACATCCGCCGCCGCCAGGAGTTGGCCGAGAATCTGACGCGGGTGCGAAGCGAGAACGTCGACTCCGCGAGCGGCTGGGCATCCGCAGCGAAATCATCGGCCGCAGCGCGGCGATCCGGCAGGTGACCGAAGATATTTCTCGCGCGGCGGCCAGCAACGCCACCGTGTTGATCCGCGGCGAGAGCGGGGTGGGAAAGGAGCTCGTCGCCCGCGCCGTCCACGACAACAGCCCGCGGCACGACAACGTTTTCGTCTGCCTGAATTGCGCGGCCCTCTCCGCCGACCTGCTGGCGAGCGAATTGTTCGGCCACGAGCGCGGGGCGTTTACCGGCGCCACCGAGCGGAAGATCGGCAAGTTCGAGGCCGCCCACAAGGGCACGCTGATGCTCGACGAGATCGGCGAGATGAGCCCCGGGCTGCAAGCCAAGTTCCTCCGCGTGCTCGAGGGGCATCCCTTCGAGCGCGTCGGCGGCAGCAAACCGGTCAAGGTCAACGTCCGCGTCATCGCCGCCACCAACCGCGACCTGGAACGCGACGTGGCGGAAGGACACTTCCGCCGCGACCTCTACTTCCGCCTCCGCGTCCTGGAGATCGTCGTCCCCGGCTTGCGCAAACGCCAGGAAGACATCGCCTTGCTGAGCGACTACTTCCTGCAGAAGTTCAACGCCGAGACCGGGCGAAAGCTCAAGGGTTTCACCCCGGCCGCCAAGGAGCAATTGCAGAAATACCTCTGGCCGGGAAACGTCCGCGAACTGAAGAACGTGATCGAGCGGGCGGTCGTGCTCTGCCGCGGCCAGGAGATCGACGCCGACGACCTGTTGTTGACCAAGCTGGCCACCGCCGGCGACACCGAGGCGCCCTACGGCCCGGGGAAATTCCAGCCGATTTCGCTGGACGACGTCGAGCGCCGCCACATCTTCGACACTCTGAATCACACCGGTTGGAACAAGAGCAAGACGGCCGGCATCCTCGGCATCGAGCGCTCGACGCTCGACCGCAAAATCCGCCGCTACGAACTGGACGAAGCCGGCCCGGCATAGCCGGGAAGAAAAGGGGGCCGAATTCTCCCAGCCCGGCAGAACTAGCCAGTTGACGTCATGCCGTGGTAGTGATAGAAGTAAGAGTTAAGAGTGTTGTCCTTGCGTGGAGGTTGCCGACATGAAAATCGTGACCCAGTTCACCAGGCCGGAGGAGGCGAGGGCGCTGCCCATCCTCTTGCGCCACTCGCCCGGGACCATCCTGCCAAACCGCACCTACGTGCTCAATGAGGAGGCCGTGGCGGAACTGCGCAAGGCGGCCATCAGCTTCTTGACGCTTAGCCGCGAATCAAACGCGCCTGACTTCGAGGGAGCGGCCTCCGGTGAAAGAGTATGATATCTTCGTGCCGCTCTATTTCAACGACGGGAGGCCGGTCGCGGCGGAGAAATTTCAGCAGTTGCAGCAGCGATTGCTCGACCGCTTTCAAGGGTTGACCTTCTTTCCGCAGCCAAACAAAGGCCTCTGGCAGATGGCGGACGTGACCTATCGAGACGAAATCGTGGTTTACCGCGTGATTGCCCCCGCTGCCGAAGACGCCCGACCGTTCCTCGCCCAGGTCAAGGAGTGGTTGAAAACCGAGTTCGAACAGCACGAAATTCTGATCGTCGAACGCACCGTTGACACGCTCTGAGGAGGAATAAGGGGGGCCGGGGTCTTTATTCCAACCGACCACATCCGCCTGAGCCGTGGAGAGGGTCACATGCCGACATACGGGAACTACGACGTTGGACATTGGGCGACCTGTCAACCGATTATTCGTTTCCCTCGCTCTAGAGACTGTCCTTACCACTGTCGCATCTGGAATGGTAAGTGTCGTAAGTGCCCGCTTGATGGAATCGGGGACTGGCACGACAAGCACGAAAACCCTGGGGTCCTAAGCGAAGAATACGAGAGGATTACGGTAATCAACAAGAACCGCCAGATAGGTAAAGACCCAGACCCGGAAGCGTGCAAAGGGTGGGTAAAAGGTGTTCTGGCACGATTCCGGCTCAACAATGAGGCTTTCGCTCAGTTCTTCGGGGAAGTACAAGCGGTGCTCGGTCGGCAACGCGAACAGGGCGCGGCAGTCGCGAGCATAGCGCGCGATGAGCTCTACCTGTGTTGGACGGTTCACCTGTGGGCGGACTATGTATACCCCTACTGGAACGTCGCAAATCATAGGCCGTGGACAAAACTTGGAGACGCGGGGAACGAATCCTATACGCGTATGCCGAAGCCACTTCAGAAGGCTCTGGGCGACTACGCACGCCAAATCATCTTTTGCGTCGTTGCTGAAGAATGCGGACGACACCCTTCAGAGACGCGGGGCGGTCTCGATAACTTGGCTATCGCGGGTGGCCCCGGTTCTTGAATCGGGGGGCCGAAGGCCAAAGAGGCGCTGAAGGGAACTCGATTCCTTTTGCCATTGCCATGAGGTTGAGGAAGTCGCAAAGCCTCTTGTGGCAACGCTGCATCGCTTCATGAACCGGTGCTACCCACAGCACGAACCTATAGGCGGTTCGTAGGCGCCCGGTTGTTCCGCCTGATTGCAATCAGGCGTTCCGTCGGGTATGCTGCACTTATCCTGCCGCGATAACCGCCGTTGACTGCGGTGGTTGCCCACTGCTGTGTTGACCTCCCGCCACCCCAACACAAAGGAATCCCTGCGATGATTCGCCCATTGCTGCTTACGCCGTTTTTCCTGCTGATTTCCGCCGCTGCCGTCGCCGAGGAAGGGCCGAAGCATCGCCTGCTCTCCGCCGTGCCGTTTACCGATGTGACGCTGGCCGACGAGTTTTGGACGCCGCGAATCGAGACCAACCGCACCGCCTCGCTGCCGCACAACATCGAGTGGTGCCGCAAGACCGGGCGGATCGACAACTTCGCCAACGCCGCGAAGAAGCAGGGCAAGTTCCGGGGGCTGGTCTTCAACGATTCCGATCTCTACAAGGTGCTGGAAGCCGCTTCCTATTCCCTGGCCGCCCATCCCGATCCGGCCCTGGACAAGACGGTCGATGAGATCATCGCCAAGATCGCCGCCGCCCAGCAGCCCGACGGATATCTGAACACTTACTTCACCCTGGCCGAGCCGGGCAAACGCCTGACGAACCTCCGCTACATGCACGAGCTGTATTGCTGCGGCCACTTGATCGAGGCGGCCGTAGCCCACTTCCGCGCCACCGGCAAACGCACGCTGTTGGACGTGGCGATCAAGTACGCCGACTTCATCGACGGCGTCTTTGGCCCGACGAAGCGGCAGGGCGTGCCCGGCCACGAGGAGATCGAGTTGGCCCTGGTCAAGGTCGCCCAGGTGACCGGCCAGGAGAAATACGCGGCCTTGGCGAAGTATTTCATCGACACCCGCGGCGACAAGTCGAAACGCGAGATCTGGGGCGAGTACCATCAAGACCACCTGCCCGTGCGGCAGCAGAGCGAGATCGTCGGCCACGCGGTCCGCGCGATGTATCTCTACTGCGGCACCGCCGACGTGGCCGCCATCTACGGCGACCAGCAGTTGATCGACGCCATGCAACGGCTCTGGCAGGACGTCACGCAGCGAAAGATGTACATTACCGGCGGCATCGGCGCCCGCTCCGAAGGCGAGGCCTTTGGCAAGCGCTACGAGCTGCCCAACGACACGGCCTATTGCGAGACCTGCGCCGCCGTCGGCCTGGCCCTCTGGGCCCATCGGCTCAATCTGCTGCACGCCGATGCCCAGTACGCCGACGTCGTCGAGCGGGTGGCCTACAACGGCATCCTTTCCGGCGTGAGCCTCGATGGGCGCAAATACTTCTACGTCAATCCGCTGGCCAGCGACGGCCGCCACCACCGCGAGCCCTTCTTCGACTGCGCCTGCTGCCCGCCGAACGTCGCCCGCTTCCTCGCCTCGCTGCCCGGCTACGCCTACGCGGCCGGCAAGCTGGGCGCCTACGTGAATCTGTACGTGGCCGGATCGGCGAAAATCCCCGTCGGCTACAACACCGTCACGCTCACGCAAGAGACCCGCTATCCCTGGGACGGAACCGTGCGGCTGACGGTCGATCCGAACACGCCGGGCCGATTCACCGTCGCCCTGCGCATCCCCGGCTGGTGCCGCGACCCCAAGATCACCATCAATGGCAACGCCGTCGCCCCGCTCGACATGCAGCAAGGCTACGCGATGGTGCGGCACCAGTGGCAGTCGGGCGACGTGGTCGAGTTGACGATGCCGATGCCGGTCGAACGCATCGAGGCCAATCCCCGCGTGTCGGCCGATCGCGGCCGCGTGGCGATTCAGCGCGGGCCGATCGTCTACTGTTTCGAGGCGGTCGACAACGGCGGCCACGCCAAGGACATCGTGCTGGCCCGCGATCCGAAGTTCGCCGTCGAGCATCGCAAGGACCTGTTGGGCGGCGTGACAATCATCACTGCCACCACCGCCGACGGCCGCAAGCTCACCGCAGTCCCCTACTACGCCTGGGACCATCGCGCGGCGGGCGAGATGATCGTCTGGGTGCGGCAAGAGGGCAAGTCCATCGAGGCCAGAGCCGACGATCCCGCCTGGGTCAGCAAGCTCTATCGCCCGCTCGATCCCCAGTCACTCCCGGACTGATAAGGTCGCTTCGCGCGGCCGGGGCGGATCAGATGATGCCGCGCGTGCATGGGCGGAGCGGGGAGTGTGGGGGCGGCACGAGAGGCTCCCACGCTGGCTCGGCTCGTCAGTAAGCGCGCCTCCCGCCTTTTTCCGCCTCCCCGCCCCGTCACAACTAGCTGCGTCCCAGTTTCGACTCCCTTTTTCCGCTTCCACCTTTGTCACAACTAGCTGCGTCCCCGTTCCGACTCCACACAATAATGACGTAGAGTTATAGTGGAGGGGAGGTAGCCATGCTGTACCGCATTATCGGCGAAGAGGTTAGCACCCACCGGCGCGTTGAAATCCCAAACTGGGAAGCTCCGACCACCGCAATGGCGAAGAAGCTCAGCCGCAGAAATCGGCGTCAAGGTGCTGCACATTGAGTCAATGAAGGCCAAGCGGGAGCAGAGAGAGAGACGGGAGGAAAGCATCAATGCCAGCGATCTAGATGATAACCTGGCTCGCGGCTGCCTGAGAGCCACACCATCGCGAGCTCCGTCTTCCAAATGCACCGGACCACAACCGACCTCCCTCATCAACTGTCCTGCGTGCCGAAAGCCGGTTAGTGAAGCCGCCAGTTCCTGCCCAAGCTGCGGCTTCCCGCTCACGCGCGAGGTAGTAGCGACACAGAAGGCGATAAAGCAGAAAGCCGAACAGGTGAGCGTTGGATTTGTGCTCGGTGGTGCCGGCGTCTTTCTAGTCCTCTTCTTCCTATGCTCCGGCGTCTCGACATCGCAGCAGTCCTCGTCTCCCGCTGTCGATACCACTACCGTAGCAAACAAGGTCGCAAGGGTCGATCGCCATAGCGACAACCCAGAGTACGAACGCGCCGTAAACAATCTGCTCACACGGCTGGCAACGAAGTACCACACAACACAGACGGACATCGCAAATAAAGCCTGCGTCGTCCAGAACATCCTTGCGAAAGATGGGACCAACGAGACGTTAGGGGAAATCTTGCAGGGGGTGGACATGGCCGAACCAGGCCAAGCCATCCTCCCTGTGGACGAGTTGTTCGCTACATACTGCGCTCTACATTATACCGACTAGCGAGTCTGCATTTGAACTCCCCTGCGAGCGAACTACGGAACCTCGTCCCCATTCTTCTTAATCAAGTCAATCAAGCTGTCAACGGAAATCGCATACCGCTGTTTTCTGGTGCTGTCGCTGAGATCATAGACATTCGTAGACCGCACTGATTCTTCAAGCACGATCTGACCATTTTCTACCAGAAGCCTAGCCATCTCGTATTCGTCTCGATGCTCGTTACCTGATTCGCTGTGGGCATAGGATAGTTCCAACTTACCACTCGGGGCGCGATGGTCTTTGTTGTGCATCATCATTCATTCTCCATCGCCTGCCATATATGGGTCCGATCTTTGAGGCCCGGCACTTTTTCTAACTTTGCAGCCGCCTGTTCAGCCTCAGCCTCGGTCTCGAACGACCCAGAGAGAATACGGTGGCTGCGACCGCCGGATCTGTCGGGCTTGACTTTGGTCTCTAAAGACCGTCGTTTGGTCGGTCCGATATCGGAGACATACCATTTGCCGATTTCCGGCTTGATCCGTTTGTGCTCTGGCATAAAACAACCCTTTGCACTTAGAAACGGGAATACAGCCCTCAAACTCTACCTCGCAATTGACCTGCCCCCAACCCCCACTCGTGTCGCAACGTAGCACCACTATAATGGCATCGCCAGGGCTGACATCGGGGGACACGATACCAGTTTTGGAAGAATCGACAAGTTAATGTCGGGTGGACGTGGCTCATGGCCAGTCCTCGTTATCTGCTGGCTCTCTTACCGGGCAAAGGAGGCTTGTGGCAGGAAACTGCCGCAGGAGAGGCCCTTCTGAATCTCCACAGAGCGTTCAAGAGCCGGCCGCGACGGGCAGCGCGGCCGGGAAGCGGTCTTGTACGGCCTGGACGGTCATCTCTTTCGTGCGGAGCGCTTCCATCGCGCCGACGGCGGCCTTGGCGCCTTCGAGCGTGGTGATGCAGGAGATGCCGTGCGAGACGGCGGCGGCGCGGATGCGTCCTTCGTCGGTCCGCGCCCCTTTGCCGCTGGGGGTATTGATGACCAGTTGCAGATTGCCGTCGATCATGTAATCGATGACGTTGGGGTGCCCCTCCTGGATCTTCATCAGCGTCTGCACGCGAATGCCCGCCTCCTCCAGCCGCACCGCCGTCCCCTTGGTGGCCAACAGATCAAAGCCCATCTGCTCCAGCCGGCGGGCGAGATCGGCCACGTGCTCCTTCGAGCGGTTGGTGACGCTGATAAAAACCTTGCCGCTGCGGGGAAGCACGGTCCCCGCGGCGATCTGGCTCTTGGCGAAGGCGATGGGAAACGTGTCGCTGACGCCCATCACCTCGCCGGTCGATTTCATTTCCGGGCCCAAGACGATGTCGATGCCGGCGAACTTGGCGAAGGGGAAGACCGCCTCCTTGACCGAGTGCTGCCGGGGGACGGGCGCGTCGAAATAGCCCTGCTCGGCGAGCGATACGCCCGCCATCACCTTGGCCGCCACCTTGGCCAGCGGCATTCCGATCGCCTTCGACACGAACGGCACGGTGCGGCTCGCCCGCGGGTTGACCTCGAGCACGTAGACGTTCGACTGTCCCTCCTCGCGTTTCACGGCGTACTGGATGTTCATCAGCCCCTTGACCCTCAACCGCGTGGCCAACGCGCAGGTGGCCTGGCGGATCTCTTCGACCACCGCCGGCGACAGGGCGAAGGGGGGGATGGCGCAGGCCGAATCGCCCGAGTGTACGCCGGCCTCCTCGATGTGCTCCATGATGCCGGCGACAATGACCTGCCGGCCGTCGGCGATGGCGTCAACGTCCACTTCGGTGGCGTCTTCGAGGAAGCGATCGATCAAGACCGGCTGGCCCTGCGAAACCAGGAAAGCCGCGGCGACGAATCGCTCGAACTGCGCGGCGTCGTAGCAGATCTCCATCGCCCGGCCGCCGAGCACGTAGCTCGGCCGCACCAGCGCGGGATATCCGACTTGAGTGACCTGGTTCCGCGCTTGGGCCATGTTGCGGGCGATGCCGCTGGCCGGCTGCTTCAGTCGCAGCCGATTCAAAATGTTGCGGAACTTCTCGCGGTCCTCGGCGTCCTCGATCGTATCGACGCTCGTGCCGATGATCGGCACGCCGGCGTTGCTCAGCCCGCGGGCGAGGTTCAGCGGCGTCTGTCCGCCGAACTGCACGATCACGCCGTCGGGCTCGACGCGGTCGCAGATGTTCAGCACGTCCTCGGTCGTCAGCGGCTCGAAGAACAACAGGTCGGAGGTGTCGTAGTCGGTCGAGACCGTCTCGGGATTCGAGTTGACCATGATCGACTCGATGCCCAATTCGCGCAGGGCGAAGCTGGCGTGACAGCAGCAGTAGTCGAACTCGATCCCTTGGCCGATGCGGTTCGGGCCGCCGCCGAGGATCATGATCCGCTTGCGGCCGGGCTGTTTTCGCGGCGTCTCGTCCTCGTCTTCGTAGGTCGAATAGTAATACGGCGTGTAGGCCTCGAATTCGGCGGCGCAGGTATCGACCGACTTGAACACCGGCACGATGGCCCGCCGCTTCCGCTCGCGGCGGACGTCCATTTCGGTCATGTTCCAGATCGTGGCCAACTGGCGATCGGAGAAGCCGTAGCGCTTTGCGCGGCGGAGCGTGGCGTCGTCGCACTTTTCGACGCTCCCCAGCCCATGCAGGTGGTTCTCCATCTCGACGATTTCTTGCAGATTCTCCAGAAACCACGGATCGATGCCGGTGATCTCGTGGATCTCCTCGATCGACATGCCGTACTTGATCGCGTAGCGCAGGCACCAGACGCGCTGCTCGCAGGGGGTGGCCAGGCAGGAGCGGACCTCCTGGATCGAGGGCTGCTCGGGCGTGCCCCACAGGTCTTTGCCGTCGCAGCCGAAACCGAAGCTGCCGACCTCCAGCCCGCGGAGCGCCTTTTGGAACGACTCCTTGAACGTCCGCCCGATGGCCATCGTTTCGCCCACGCTCTTCATCTGTGTGGTCAGACGCGGATCGGCCTCGGGAAACTTCTCGAAGGCGAACCGCGGCACCTTGGTGACCACGTAGTCGATCGTCGGCTCGAAACAGGCCATCGTCTCGCGGGTGATGTCGTTGGGCAATTCGTGCAGCCGATAGCCCACGGCCAGCTTGGCGGCGATCTTGGCGATCGGAAACCCGGTGGCCTTCGAGGCCAGCGCGCTGGAGCGGCTCACCCGCGGGTTCATCTCGATCACCACCATCCGCCCGGTCTTCGGGTCGATGGCAAACTGGATGTTCGAGCCGCCGGTCTCGACGCCGATCTCGCGCATCACCGCGATCGAGGCGTCGCGCATCCGCTGGTATTCCTTGTCGGTAAGCGTCTGCGCGGGGGCGACCGTGATCGAGTCGCCGGTGTGCACGCCCATCGGGTCGAAGTTCTCGATCGAGCAGATGATGACGCAATTGTCGTCCTTGTCGCGCATCACCTCCATCTCGAACTCTTTCCAACCGATCACCGATTCTTCGAGCAGGACCTGGTGGATGGGCGAGAGATCGAGCCCGCGCTGCACCAGGCCGTCGAACTCGTCGCGGTTGTAGGCGATGCTCGAGCCGGTGCCGCCCAGGGTGAAGCTGGGGCGAACGACGCAGGGCAGGCCAATTTGCTGCACCACTTGCCGGGCTTCGCGCAGGCTGCCCACCGTTTGTCCGAGCGGCACTTCCAGCCCGCAGCGCTCCATCGCCGCCTTGAACTGGTCGCGCGACTCCGCCTTGGCGATCACCGCGGCATTGGCGCCGATCATCTCGACGCCGAACTTCTCCAGCACGCCGTGGCGGTAAAGGTCCATCGCCAGATTCAGGCCGGTCTGGCCGCCGAGCGTCGGCAGCAGGGCGTCGGGCCGCTCCCGCTCGATTACCTTGGCCACCATCTCCCAAGTCAGGGGCTCGATGTACGTCCGGTCGGCCATCTCCGGGTCGGTCATGATCGTGGCCGGATTCGAGTTGACCAGGACGACCGAGTAGCCTTCTTCGCGCAGGGCCTTGCACGCCTGCGTGCCCGAGTAATCGAACTCGCAGGCCTGCCCGATAATGATCGGCCCCGAACCGATCAGCAGGATTTTCTTAATATCGTTGCGGCGTGGCACAGTGAGGACTTCCTTGGCGCGATCGGCGGGAGCAAAGCCGCGGCGATCCCCGCCCGTTGGGGGATGGCCGCCGTGCAAATTCCCTTGATGTTAGCATGGCGATCGGCTCTGTTCAAGAGGCCGCACGGCGATTAGGATAGCCGGATAGCCGCCTGCCATTGCTGCGAGCGAGTCTTTGGAATCCGCCATTCACTCAGTACATCTTCAATTCACAACTAGATCCCGAATGGAAAAAGACCAAGACGATCACGCTCAAGCCAGGAGAGTCCTTTGCGATTTCACTTCCTATGAGTGGACTCACCACAACAGATGATGTGTTTGAGCGACAAGATAGCAAGAAATGTGGCCGCTGGGCTTTGGTTTTCGGAGTTCCCGCCGGAGACGACTGCGACAAGTACCTGGTCGGAACCGTGTTGTCGAATCCGATTCAATATCGGAACGAAATGAAGGACAATTCACAGAAGTAGATCAACTCCCGGGCGGTCGCATCGGGAATCGCCGGCGAACTGCCTGCCGCCTCTACGCTTCTTCGCGCAGATCGAATTCCCAGTTGCCTTTGGAATCTCGCGTGGAGTCCAGGCGATAGCGACGACCGAGAACGGCGGAGGACTGAAAGCCGTCGGCGTCCGCGGCAACCGGCTCAAATCCGTTCGGGCCACGGTGATGAATGAGCAAGACGGGAGGATGGCGGCGGGCGTCGACCAACCAGTATTCCGCCACGCCGGCCTGGAAATAGGCTGGAGGCAACCGCCGCGTATCTTTCTTCACGGAGGAGTCGCTGACGATTTCGACGACCAGGTCTGCCATCCCCTCCACTTCGATGTAGCGGTCGATTTCGCGGCCCGCCTTCGGGATAAGGCGGGCACGGCCCGACGCCAAGGTCTCGTGAGAAATCACCGCTATGTCCGGTTCAGCCGATAAATCACCGTCGGGGCTTGAAACTCGCGTCTTATCAATTCGAAGGAAGCCAAGTCGAGACTGTTTTATGCGGTGCGTCAACACATAGGCGATCTCTGTCTTGGCACCACCATGCGAAAAGAAGTCTTCCGGCGCCATGTCTACCTCGATCCTTCCTCCGATAAAGTCGATTCGGCCGGTGTCCGGAAACTCGTCGGACAATGCCCAGCGGCGGAAGTCTGCCAACGAGTGCAAAGCGAGCGGCACCTCGATTTGGTCCTCGAAAATGACGCTCGGGGCTACAGATGCCATGATTGCTCTCTGGGAACTGGAATCTCCCTGCCTCGGCTGGACAATCGTCATTCTAGGCACCCTTAGCGGTTCCTACAAGAACGAGGCGGAGTACCCACCAGAAGACGGGGACACAGAAATCTCACCTTCCCCGCGCGGTAAGCAGGACCAATCAGTTTTCCAAAATGGGACGCCGGTTGGGGCGTCTGTTGCACTGCCACCCCCCGAAGAACGGTGCCAAGTTAGAGGTGGCAGTCCAACGGCCACCCCAGCGGCGACGAAGACTGATCGGCCCCGGTGCGGCAAGCCCTCCCTGCTGCCGCCCTCGGCCGAAGTGTGGTACACTTGCTGATGATTTCTTAGGCAGTATTGAGGAGTCCTGGCGTGGTCGAAAAAGCGTGGGGGGGCGTGTTCGAGCAGGCGACCGACCGCCGCGTCGAGGAGTTCACCGAAAGCGTGAGCTTCGACCGACGGCTCCATGCGCACGACATTGACGGCTCGATCGCCCACGCCCAGATGCTGGCGAAGGTCGGCCTGCTGACGTTGGACGAATGCCGCCAAATTGAGCACGCACTCCAGGAGATCCGCCTCGAAATTGAGCAGGGACGGTTTCCCTTCCGCACCGAACTGGAAGATATCCACATGCACGTCGAGCGGGCGCTGACCGACCGGCTCGGCGACGCGGGCCGAAAACTACACACCGCCCGCAGCCGAAACGATCAGGTGGCCACCGACATGCGGCTCTGGGTCCGCTGGGCGATCGATCAAATCGACGAGCGTCTGACGGCCCTACAGCGGGCGCTGGTTGACCGGTGCGAAGGCGACGCCGACGTTGTCCTGCCCGGCTATACCCACTTGCAGCGGGCGCAACCTGTCCTGGCGCCGCACTACTGGCTGGCCTACTGCGAGAAATTTCAGCGCGACCGGCTGCGGCTGGCCGAGTGCTGCCGCCGAGTGAATGTGCTGCCGCTGGGGGCCGCGGCCCTGGCGGGCACGAGCCTGCCGATCGACCGCGACGCCGTCGCCGCGCGGCTCGGGTTCGATGAGGTTGCCGCCAACAGCCTCGACGCCGTGAGCGACCGCGACTTCGTCGTCGAGTTTGCTTTTGTCCTGACACTGGTGGCCGAGCACCTCAGCGGTTGGGCCGCTGAGTGGATCCTCTGGTCGACCGACGAGTTCAGCTTTGTCAAACTGCCGCAGGAGTTCTGCACCGGGTCGTCGATCATGCCGCAGAAGATCAACCCCGACGTGCTGGAGTTGATCCGCGGCAAGACGGCCCGGGTGATCGGCAATCTGCAAACGCTGCTGGTTCTCGTCCGCGGGCTGCCGTTGGCCTACAACCGCGATCTCCAGGAAGACAAGCCGCCGCTGTTCGACTCGTACGATACCGTCTCCGCGTCGCTGGAGCTGGCGGCACCGCTCGTTGCCGGAATGAAGCTGAACCGCGAGGTGATCGCCGCGCGGCTCGACCGCGGACACCTCGACGCGGCGACATTGATGGAGTACCTGATTCGCCGCGGCGTGCCGCAGCGGACCGCCCACGGGCTGGTCGGCCGCCTGGTGCGCAAGGCGCTCGATCGCGGCGTGCGGCTGGCCGACCTGTCGCTCGACGATTTTCACGAGGCCGACCCCAGTCTCGATGCGAGCGTCTACGACGTGCTCGGCCCCGAGAAGGCCGTGGCCGCCATGCGGAGTTTCGGATCGACCGGGCCTGAGCAGGTCAAGGAGCAGGTTCGGCGTTGGAGAGAGTTGTTGAAGATGGAGTTGTTGAACAGAAGAAAATGAAGAGATACCTCGCGAACCATGAGCAATCTGATCCCACAAAATGCCCCCGTTCCCGTTGGCCGCTTACGGTCCGTCCATAAGCTGATCGTTGCCCTCTGTGTTGCGGCGCTGGCGTGTGCGAGTTCCGCGACGGCGCAGGCCCCAAAGACCAAACCACCCAAAGCTGAGGGAGCGGCGGCAAAGGAAGGTAAGACGACGAATCTCGACAAGATCCTCGCGGAGACGACTCCGCCCGAGGACCCGGCCGTGGCGACGATTCTCGAATCCAAGCCGACGACGCCGGAAGAATGTATGCGGGCGGCGACGGCGCTCTTCGATTTTGATCGCCCGGACCTGGCGAAGGGCTTCTTGAAGAAGGTTCTCGACGCCGGGCTCAATCCGCAGCAATTGGCCGATCTCGGCCAGCAGGTCGGTACGTCGGCGTTCCTCGACATGCGCTACCGGCCGGAGTTGCAGCCCGAGGCCAAGCGGCTTGGCGACGCCGTGCTGGCTGCACTGAAGGCGCGGCTGGAAGACAGCCAGCGGATCGCGGCCCTGATCAAACAACTGCAAGACCCCTCGGCCGAGAAGCGCTTTCAGGCACTTGCCGGTTTGCAGGAGGCGCGCGAAGCGGCGATCGCCCCCTTGATTGCCGTGTTGACCGATCCGGCCCGCGCCGCCGAGCACGACAACGTGCGGGCGGTGTTGGCCGAGCTTGGCCGCGCGGCGCTGCCGCCGCTGGTGACAATCGTCGAGCAGGCCGACGCGAAAGCCGCGGTCGAAGCGATTCGAACGCTCGGCGCCGCGGGGGACGCCAGAGTAGCCCCCTGCTTGCTGCGGCCCGCCCTCTCCGAACGCAGCGATCCGGCCACGCGCGAGGCCGCAGTCGCCGCTCTCGGGCAACTTGGGGCAACGCTTCCGAGTCGCGCCGCCGCCGTCAAGCTGCTGCTGCAAGAGGCTCGGGACTACTTCGAGCCGCACGCCGCCGTCGAGGACGGGGCAGCCGCCGCTGAAAAGCTGAAGTTGTGGCGCTGGGACGCGGCCGCGCGGCAATGCGCCGCCCGCCTCGGCACGATGGGCGACGTGGCTCGCGCGGTTGCCGCCGCCCGGGCTCGCGACGCACTGGCCCTGGCACCCGACAATCCCTCGGCCCGCCTGCTCTATCTGGCCACCATGCTCGAACAGGCGGCACACGAAAATGGTCTGGACCGGCCGCTAGACGAGAAGAGCCCGGCGGCGGTCGAGGCCGCGCGGTTCGGCGTCAGGGCGATCGAGGAGACGCTGAGATATGCGATGGGCTGCAATCGTCCCGCGGCGGCAGCGGCGGCCGCCAGGTTGCTCGGCCAAATTGGCGCCGCTAACCAGTTGCTCTATCAGGGCACCGGCCCGGGGCCGCTGGCGTTGGCCCTGCAATCTCCCGATCGCCGCGTGCGCATGGCCGCTCTGCAGGCCGTTGTGCGGCTGCAACCGCTCAGGCCCTTCGCCGGGTCGAGTTGCGTGCTGCCGGGGCTCGGCTTCTTTGCCGCCAGCAGCGGCTCGCGCCATGCGCTGGTCGCCGCGCCGAGCCTGATGGAGGCCCGCGAGTTGGCGGGAAGGCTCGTCGGGGCGGGATTCGTCACCGACACCTTCACCAACGGCAGGGAGTTGGTGTTTCGCGCCGCCCAATCGCCCGACTACGAGTTGGCGTTGATCGACGTGACGATCGATCGTCCCGCCATCGGGATTCTCTTGCAGCAGTTGCGGCACGACGCGCGAACGGCGTCGCTCCGCGTGGGGCTGATCGCCCGGGAGGGTCATTTGCAAGAGGCCGAACGTCTCGCCACGACCGATCCGCTCGCGAGGGCGTTTTCGCGGCCGCACGATGATGCCGCGTTCCGCTGGCAACTGGAGCAGTTGGGCACATTGGCGCCGCGGGAATTCGTCGGCTTCGCGGCTCGCCAGCGGCAAGCGGCCCAGGCGCTCGACCTACTGGCCGAGCTGGCCCGGTCGTCGGCCAACCTCTACGACCTGCGGAGCGTGCAGAAGTACGTCATTGCCGCGGTCCACGATCCGCGACTGGCCATCAAGGCGGTTGGCGTGCTGGCGGAGATCAATTCGGCCGAGAGCCAAGAGACGTTGGTCGACGTCGCCAGCCGCTTCACCTCCCCCTTGCCGTTGCGTCAAGCGGCCGCCAAGGCGTTTTGCCAAAACACCCGGCAGCATGGCATCCTGTTGACGACCGCCGAGATTCGCCAACAATATCAGCGTTACAACGAGAGCGAAAAGCTGGATCGCCCCACGCAGCACGTGCTGGGGCTGATCCTCGATTGTCTGGAAGTCGGCGTGCCGAAGAAGTAGGGGAGAGGGGAGAGACGAGAGCGAAGACGGATAAAAGAGCGGTGTGTTGCGAAACCGCAAGCGGTTTGTTTGGCTCCAAATATAAGATCTCAAATCTAAGATCTCAGATCTAAGAGCTCAAATCTAAAACCTCAAATCTGCAATCTCCAATCTCAAATCTGCAATCTCAAATCTGCAATCTGAAATCCCCCGCCATGCTCCGCCTCGCGTCGAACGCCGATCCGAACGAAACCGGGCCGCCGATCCCGGGGCTGATCGGCTCGGGAGCGGCGATGGAGCAGGTCTATCGGCTCACGCGGCAAGTCGCCAAGTCGAACGCCTCGGTGCTGCTATTGGGCGAGACGGGCACCGGCAAGGAACTGATCGCCAAGGCGATTCACCGGCTCAGCCCGCGAGGGAGCGGCCCGTTCATCCGCGTCAACTGCGGGGCGCTGGCCGAAAACCTGCTGGAAAGCGAACTGTTTGGTCACGTCCGCGGGGCGTTCACCGGCGCGATCGACAACCGCACCGGCCGCTTCGAGGCTGCCCACACCGGCACCGTTTTTCTCGACGAAGTGAACTCGACCAGCCCGAAGCTCCAGGTCAAGCTGCTCCGCGTCTTGCAGGAGCACGAGTTCGAGCGCGTCGGCGACACGCAGACGATCCGCGTCGACACCCGCGTGATCGCCGCCAGCAACCGCGACCTGATGGAAGAGACCGAGGCGGGCCGCTTCCGCGAGGATCTTTACTATCGGCTGAACGTCGTGACGATCTACCTGCCGCCGCTGCGCGAGCGGCGCGAGGACATTCCCGCGTTGGTCGGCCATTTCCTGAAGATCTATAACGAAGAGAACTACCGGCACGTCCCCCACGTCGAGGCCGCCGCCATGCAGGCGTTGCAGGATTACTCCTGGCCGGGCAACGTGCGGGAATTGCAGAATTACATCGAGCGGGCGGTGGTCTTGGCCCCCGGCGACGAGTTGACCCGCGACCTGTTGCCCGAGGCCGTTTTGGGCGGTCGCCCCCGCCGCATCGGCCGCCTGCGGACCGCCGACGTGGAGACGCTCGCCTCGGAATTGGTGCAGCAGGGCATCGAAGCCGCCGGCACGTCGGCCGAGAACCTCTATGCCGCCGTGGTCAACCGCGTCGAGCGTGAGTTGATCGTGCAGGTCATGGCCGCCTGCGACAACGTGCAGATCAAAGCCGCCGAGCGCCTCGGCATCAACCGCAACACGCTGCATAAGAAGCTCAATGAATACGGGCTGGAGAAGTGATGCCATGGAACGAGACGCGGTGATCGCGATTCTGGCTGTCCACGAAGACGAGCTGCGCGGTCGATTCGGCGTGAAATCGCTCTCGTTGTTCGGCTCGGTGGCTCGCGGCGAGGCAGACGAACAAAGCGACGTGGACCTCTTGGTCGAATTCAATCGTCCGACGGGCTATTTCGGCCTAGGCGAGCTTCAGGAGCACTTGGAAAAACTGCTCGGATGCCGGGTGGACCTCGGCACGACGGGCAGCCTCAAACCACGGCTTCGAGACCGAGTTCTTCAGGAGTGCGTTCATGTCGCCTAGATTATGGACCGAGCGGATTGAAGACATACTCGACGCGATCGCGGAGATCGAGGAATTCACGCGATCGATGGGCTTCGAGCAGTTCCGTAGCGACCCGAAAACGCTTAAGGCGGTTACTCTCGATATTGTCATCATCGGCGAGGCTACCGCTCATATCCCCGACGAAATAGTCGACGCGCATCCCGAGATCGCGTGGAAGCTAATGCGCGGAATGCGCAACCGGCTGGTCCACGACTATTTTGGCGTGGATCCCGAGATTCTCTGGGATACGATTCGGAACGATCTGCCCGGCTTGATCGAGCCGTTAAGGAAGTTGTTGTGCGCGTAATTGCCGCAGGCCATAGCCAGTTCCATGCTCTCCGGCGTAAGCACTATTTGTTTCGCTTCCAGCTACGCGATCGCGTGGGCGCTGGAAATCTCGCGGCTGCTGTTTCGCAGCGGCGTGCGCGGGGCGATCATGCTTGGATTCGCCGCGGCGGGGTTGGTGGCGCACACCGCTTTCCTCTATTATCGGGCCGTGAACGCAACCGGGGCGCCGCTGTCAAGCGAAAAAGATTGGTACCTCGTGGCGGCATGGGCGCTGGTGGTCGTCTATTTGTGCCTGGCGGTTTTGCGTCCGAAGGTTCCTTTTGGGCTGTTCCTGCTGCCGCTGGCCCTGGGGCTGATCGGCGCGGCCACGTTTTGGCGCCGACCGAGCCGCTGGCACGCGAGCCGGCGTCGAAAGTCTGGGGGGCGATCCACGGCGTCTCGATCATGCTGGCGGTTGTCGCCGTGCTCGTCGGATTCATGGCGGGCCTGATGTACCTCGGCCAATCGCGGCGGCTGAAGCACAAACGCCTACCCGGCGGCCGTCTGCGGCTGCCTAGCCTGGAATGGCTGGAAACGGCCAACAGCCACGCAATCGTCGCCTCGATGGTGATGCTCGGCGTCGGCGTTTTGTCGGGCATGATCCTGAATCTGATTAACCGCGGCGAGGAAGCGGCACGCCTACGCTGGAACGATCCGGTCGTGCTGAGCACCTGGCTGATGTTTCTTTGGCTGCTGGGAGCGGTGGTGGCGATCGCCGTCTACCGCCCCGCGCGAAAAGGCCGCAAAGTCGCCTATCTCACGGTCGCCAGCTTCATCTTTCTGGTCATCATGTTGTCCGCCGGCCTGTTCATGAACAGCCGGCATTGGGGAAGGGAGAAGAGAAATGCTGAATGCCGAATGATGAATGATGAATTACAGGCAACCGCCTTCATCCCTCATCCCTCATCCCTCATCCTTCATCCCTCATCATTCATCATTCATCATTCATCATTCATCATTCCTCATTCCTCATTCCTCATTCCTCATTCATCATTCATCATTTCCCCAGGAGGCCGGCCATGTTAGCCCGCGTGGTCGGTTGTAGCCATCACGGCACCTCGATTGCCCTGCGCGAGCGGCTGGCGTTCTCGCAGGAGCAACTGCGGGAAGCGCTCGATCATTGGCGGCGGGTGTTTCGCGGCGTCGAGGCGGTGATCCTCTCGACTTGCAATCGCGTGGAGATTTACGCCGCCACCGAGCAGGAGACGGAGCCGGGGCTCGACCAGATCACCGGGTTCCTGGCCCGCTTCCACGGCCTCGATCCGGCCGAGGTTGCCGCGCATCTCTACCAATACAGCGACGATGCGGCGGTGCAGCACCTGTTCAGCGTGGCGTCGAGCCTCGACAGCATGGTGCTGGGCGAAACGCAGATCCTCGCCCAGGTGAAAGAGGCGTATCAGACGGCCACCGAGCAGGACACGACCGGGCCGCTGCTGCACGCGGCCTTCCAGGCGGCCCTGCGCGTCGCGCACCGCGTGGCCAAAGAGACGACCATCCACCAGCGCCGGGTCAGCATTCCCAGCGTGGCGGTCGCCGATTTCGCCCGGCAGGTTTTCGAGCGCTTCGACGACAAGCACGCCCTGGTGCTGGGGGCGGGCGAAATGGCCGAGGAATGCGTGCGCTACCTCTGCGACGAGGGCGTCCGGCGGGTGACGGTCGTCAATCGGCATTTCGAGCGGGCGGCAGAGTTGGCGCGTCGTTGGAATGGCGAGGCCGCGGCGTGGGACAATCTTGCCGCATCGCTGGCCGCGGCCGATCTGGTGGTCAGCATGACCGCCGCCAGCGAGCCGGTGGTCACGGCGGAGCGATTCGCCGCGGTCGAGGCGTCGCGGTTCGAGCGGCCGCTGCTGATTCTGGACTTGGCCGTGCCCCGCGACTTCGAGCCCGCAATCGGCGATCGGCCCAACGTGTATCTCTATTCGATCGACGATTTGCAGGCGGTCTGCGATCGGAATCGGGCGGCGCGCGATCGCGAATTGCCCGCGGCGCTGCACGTCGTCGAGCGGGAGACGATCCGTTTCATGGCCGAGATGCGGCGTCACGCCGTCGGCCCGGTGATCGAGCGGCTGCGGCAGGGCTGGCAGAAGCCGAAGGAGGATGAATTGCAGCGGCTCTTGCACAAGCTGCCAGAACTCGACGAGCACGCCCGCGCGGAGATTCGCCGCTCGTTCGACCGGCTGGTGAACAAGCTCTTGCACCCGCCGCTGGAATCGCTCCGCGACGAGTCGCGGCACGGCGTGCCCCGCGGGCTGTTGGACGCGCTGGCGCGGCTGTTCCAGTTGAAGGATTGAATCGCCGGCCGAAAGAACGGACAATGAACCATTACTCGCGTTCCCACGCTCCGCGTGGGAATGCACAGGCTGCGACGCTCCGCGTCGCCTGCATCAACGCGGAGCGCTGGGAGCGAGGAGGGTTCCCACGCAGAGCGTGGGAGCCAGAAGTCATCCTATGATCGACCATCAATTGAGCACCGGATTGCGGGGATTGGACCGCGTGTTGCGCGGGGTGATGCCGGGCGACAATTTCGTCTGGCAGGTGGAATCGTTGGCCGATTTCATCCCGTTTGCCGAAGCATTTTGCCGAGCGGCGGCGGCCGAGGGCAAGAAGCTCGTCTATTTCCGCTTCGCCGAGCACGAGCCGCTCGTGCCCGATTCGCTCGGGGCCGAAATCCACCGGCTTGCCGGCGGTTGCGAGTTCGAGCCGTTCGTGACCGAGGTTCACCGCGTGATTCAAGCGGCGGGCCCCGAGACGTATTTCGTCTTCGACAGCCTCTCCAGCCTGGTGGACGTTCTGGTTCAGCGATCGCATGCTCGGCAATTTCTTCATGCTCACTTGTCCCACCGTTTGCGAGTGCCAATCGCTGGCCTATTTTCCGCTGATCCGCCACCGGCACAGTTTCCACGCGTCCGGCCCGATCACCGAAACCACGCAAATTCTCATCGACGTATTCCGCGATCGCGGGCAGTTCTATATCCATCCGACGAAAGTCGAGCATCGCTTCTCCTCGACGATGCACATGCTGCACCGCTGGGAAGGCGACCGCTTCCTGCCGGTGATGGAGAGTTCGACCACGGCCGAGGTGCTCACGTCGCGCCCCTGGGCAGGGCTGGAGTCGGTGCGGCTGCGGCCGGGCAAGTGGACGCGGACCTTCTTCCGCGCCGAGGAGGTCGCCGACAAAGTCCGCCGCGGCAAGCTCCCCCCGGACGCCGCGCGGCAATTGCTCCCCGAACTGCTGCGGATGGTGATCTCGCGCGACGAGCGCGTCGCTCCGCTGATCGAGCGCTACTTCTCGATCTCCGACGTGGTGGAAATCTGGAAACGCATGATCGGCTCGGGGCTGATCGGCGGCAAGGCGGTGGGCATGCTGCTGGCTCGCGCGATCCTGAAACGCTCGAATCCCCGCTGGGACGACCGGCTCGAAGCCCATGACTCGTTCTTCATCGGCTCGAACGTCTTCTGCTCGTTTATGGTCGAGAACGGCTGCTGGTGGCTGCGGCAGAAGCAGCGCGATCCGGCCACGTTTCTCGACGGCGTCGAGGAGGCCCAGCGACTCGTTCTGGCGGGACAGTTCCCGCAGTACCTCGTCGATGAGTTCGCGGAGATGCTCGATTATTTCGGGCAGTCGCCGATCATCGTGCGTTCCAGCAGCCTGCTGGAAGACGCCTACGGCAACGCCTTTTCGGGCAAGTACGAAAGCGTCTTCTGTGCCAACCAGGGGCCGCACGCGAAGCGTTTGCAGGATTTCCTCTCCGCCGTCAAGACGATCTACGCCAGCACGATGAGCGAAAAGGCCCTGCACTACCGCGCCCAGCGCGGACTGCTCGACCGCGACGAACAGATGTCGCTGCTGGTGCAGCGGGTCTCGGGGGCCTGCTACGACACGCTTTTCTTCCCGCAGATCGCCGGCGTCGGGCTGTCGCGCAATCCCTACGTCTGGAGCGAGTCCATCGATCCCGCGGCCGGCGTGGTGCGGCTGGTGTTCGGGCTGGGTACGCGGGCGGTCGATCGCTCGGACGATGACTACACGCGGATCGTCGCCTTAAACGCCCCCGACCGCCGCCCCGAGGGCGACCTCGATTGCGTCCGCCAGTTCAGCCAGCGCAAGGTCGATCTGATCGACTTGGAGGCGAACCACCTGGTCTCGCGCGATTTCGTCGACGTGGCCCGCTCCGCCCCCGGCCTGCCGCTGCACGTTTTCGCCTCCAGCGACGAGAGCGACACCTCGGGCGGCGAGGAGGGCAGCGAAACTCCGAGCAATCCCAACTTGGTCCTCACCTTCGACGAGTTGCTCTCGAAGACCCCCTTCGTCGGCGACATGCGCGAGATGCTCCGTCTGCTCCAGCAGGCCTACGACTACCCGGTCGATATCGAGTTCACCGCGAATTTTCCCGCAGTCGATCGCTACAAGATCAATCTGTTGCAGTGCCGGCCGCTGCAAGTGGGCACCGACGGCGGGACCGTCGAGCTGCCCGCGTCGCTCGATCGCAAGGACTGCATCCTCGAAGCCCACGGCGCGGTAATCGGCAAGAGCCGCGTCAAACGCATCGATCGCCTGGTCTACGTGGCGCCGTCGGTCTACGGGCAGCTCCCGTTGCGCGACCGTTACAGCGTGGCCCGGTTGATCGGGCGGCTGCTGCACCGCGACGAAGCGAAGCCGCCCAAGCAGATCATGCTCATCGGCCCGGGCCGCTGGGGCACCACGACGCCCTCGCTGGGCGTGCCGGTCTCCTTCGCCGAGATTGACACCGCCACCGTGCTCTGCGAGATCGTCGCCATGCGCGATGACCTCGTGCCCAACGTCTCCTTGGGAACGCATTTCTTCAACGACCTGGTGGAGATGGACATTCTCTACCTGGCGCTGTTTCCCGGCCGCAAGGGAAACTCGTGGAACTACCAGTTCTTCGAGCAGACGCCGAACCGGCTGGGCGAACTGCTGCCCGGCGACGGCCGCTGGGCCGAGGTCGTGCGCGTGATCGACATGCCCCGCGACGGCGCAACGCTGAAGCTGCACGCCAGCGCGATGACGCAAGAGGTGCTCTGTTACCTGGACAAGCCGAGCCAAGCCGTTTAGCCGGCGTGCTTGCACGCCGTGAGAAACCGCGATTTCGACCGCTGGCACGGCGAACAAGTTCGTCGGCTAAACGGCGAGACGAACACCTCCGTTGGCGGGTATTCCCGTCACGGAATTGTAACGGAGTGAACTGGGGGTTGACACCTTCCCCCCGAAACGGCAAGATTAAGAGCGCCGGCTACCGGAACTCCGGCGGGAACTTTCGGCCACTGTTCCGCGTCCCACTGGTAGTGTGACCCCTGTGAGCGACGACGCCCAACTGATCGAACAGGCCCTCGGCGGCCATTCGGAAGCGTTCGGGCAACTGGTCCTGAAGTACCAGGACCGGCTGTACAACACCGTCTTCCACGTGGTCGGCCATGCCGAGGATGCCCGCGACATCGTGCAGGAGGCGTTCGTGCAGGCCTTCCTCAAGCTGGAGTCGTTCCGCCGCCACAGCGCGTTCTACACCTGGTTGTACCGCATCGCCTTCAACGCGGCGATGACCAGCCGACGCAAGCGGCGGCCGACCCTCTCGGTCAACCGCGCCAAGGAGAGCGGCAACGTGGAACCGGCGGACGACGAAGATGAGCCGGCCGAAAGCCTGGAACGAAAAGAACGCTGCCGCCAGGTGCGGCACGCGATCGGACAAATGCCGGAGGAGTATCGGATCGTGTTGGTGTTGCGCGAGATCGACGGCTGCTGCTACGAAACGATCGCGGAGGTGCTCGATCTGCCCATCGGCACCGTGCGCAGCCGCCTGCACCGCGCCCGCATGCACCTGCGCGATCAGCTCAAGGAGATGCTGGCCGGGGAGGGAATTCGCGACTGAATCGGGAATGCTGAGATCGGGGATGCTGAGATCGGGGATGGAAAAATCGGGGATTGCCAGATCGGGGAAATCTGAAAATCGGGATTCACGTGCGGCCGCGGGTCTGCGCGGCGCAGAGGGGTGGGCGGTTCACCGCCCACTTAGCCTGCCTTTGTGCAGCCGCCGGCCTGCCCGTTTAAAGCGTACAACATTGAAACCATGAACAATTTGCCGCAGGACGAACTGTTGAGCGCCTACCTCGACGGCGAACTGACCGCCGACGAGCAGGCCGAGGCCGAGCGCTCCTGGCCGCCAGTCCGGCTGCGCGGCAGTTGCTCGACGAGTTGCGGGCGGTCAGCGCGGCGCTGCAATCGTTGCCGCAAGAGAAACTCGGTGAAGACATAAGCCCGCAAGTGTTGCGCGTGGCCGAACGGCGGATGCTGACCGAAGACGAGCCCGGCGACGAGGCGGCCGTGCCGCTTTCGCGGGCCTTCTTCCAGCGATTCATTAACCGCCGCTCGCTGATTTGGCTGGGGCTTACCGCGGCCGTCGCCGTGATGATCGTCCTCCACGAGCAGCAGCAAAACGCCCCGCCGGCCAACACGAACCACAGGCGGGTGGCGGCAAAACTGGACGAATCGGATAAGGCGGCGACAAACGCGATGGAAAAGCCGCTGCCGCCGGCCACGATTCAGGCCGCGCACGAGGCGAATGCAAGTCGCCTCTCGCAACAGAGGGCAGCGAGGAGCTTAGCACCTGTGGTCGAAGATCGGACCGCCAAAGTGAAGCAAGACCTGCAAAGGTCTGCCAGCGCGACAAGACCGGCGAAAGGGATGGAGACCTGGAAATTCGGCGACAAAGCTGAGGTTGCCGGATCGCCGCCGTCGGAGAAGGCGTATAACCTCGGTACCTTGGCCGCCCCAGCCAGAGTGCTTCCGCCCGGATCGACGCCACCACCGCCGCCGGGCGACCAAGAAAAGCTGGCCGCAGCCGTGGGCAAGGCCGCCGGCTTCGGCGGAATGAGCGGCCCGAGCAGCTTGCGGAACTGGTACGACGCAGACGGCGTCGCCGCGATCCGCCCCGATGTGCTGCTGGTCTTCTGCAACGTCACTCCCGCGGCGACGAAGGAGAAGGCGTTCGATCGAGTGCTCCTGCAGAATGGCATTGCGTCGCGCCGCCACGTCGAGTATGGAGGGCAACATCCTAAGCAGGGTGAAGCCCTCGGCTTTGCCGACGAAGCCAAGGCCGTTCCCGAAGAGAAGCCGCCGAAGTACTTGCCCGCCGGCAACGTCGTGCGGCGGGAAGCGGTAGCGGGCAATGTCGAGTTGGTCTACGTCGAAGCTGCCCCAGAGCAAGTCAGGGCAACGCTGGACGGCTTGGCGGCCCAGCCCAAGCTGTTCGTCTCCGTCTCAGTCAAATCGCCCCAGGATAAGGCGTCTCAGGAGTTTTTCCTCCGCTATGCCAAGCCGCATGAAGCGCTGACGATGAAGAGCGTGCTGGCGGCCGGCGCCTATAAGCAGGAAGGGCAATTACAGATCGCCCGGGAACGGGAATCGCCCGCTATGGTCCCGGCGAAGCCGGCTGAGGTCGCTGCGGTGGATCACGCCGTCACGGCGTTGCCGAAGGGGGATGCGTCATCGGCCGGCGGCCGCAATGACAAGGAGATCGAGACCTCGGGCAGACAACCTGCCAAGTCGGAAGGCGGCGGCAGCCAACAGCCGAATAGGAATTTCGCCGGGCAATCTCCCAACGCAGCGGCATCTCCTAACAGGCCGTTGAAAAAGGGCGCCACAACTGGCTTGTCCAGCGGTGCGGCCGGAAATACCCGCGAAAACACTGCTGGACAAGCCAGCAGTGGCACCCAAACAACCGCAAACGGGCCTCTTCAACCGGCTGCTAAGCGGGAAAGCTCGGTCGCCATGGGACGCGATTACGCCCCCGCCGCCGCGACCAAATCGCAAACGAGAGGCGGCATCCAGGCCCAACGAATCGTGCCGGCACAGCAGCAGCGCGTCGCGGCGGAAGGGGAGGGCATACAGAGACACGGCCGCGATTTAGCGCCGCGGTCGGGCGGCCAGGCGGCCCCGCGGCAGAAAGTGTTGTTTGTGCTGCGGCTCGACAATGGTCCCCCGCCCGTAGCTTTACAAGCTGGCGGCTCGGCCGGCGATCGGGCGAAGGTGGCCCCCTCGCCGCCCCCGGCCACTCCCGCCGCCCCCGCGCCGTCCAAGTAGTTGCCACAGGCGGCGTTCAAATCCCGTGAAACACCCGAATCGCCAACCAGTGGCCGCCGATCGCCAGCAGCACCAGCCCGAGCGCGAAGAAGTGCCTCGCGATGGATGTCCATTTCTCGAAGCGGCTGGCCAGATCAATGCCCAGCCCGAACAACAGGCCGCAGAGGAACGCCTGGAGCCCGAACTGGTATTCGCCGCTGGTTTGCGGCTCCTCCTGCGTTGCGGTCGGCTCGGTCATGGCTGTTTCTTCTTTCCGGCATCGGGCGGTTCGTTGGCGAACATCTGCGTCGCGCCGCCTGCTCTGTTATCGGTCAGAAATCCGCCTTCCGCCTGATTGCCCGTCAATATCGCCGATTTTACCGCGCCGCGGACCTCGACGTGCGTCCCTTTTCTGCCGAAGGTGCAGCCCTGCACGATCGCCTTGCCGGCGTCCAAGCGAATTGCCGGCGAGCCCCGTCCGTGATTGTCCCAATCGACGAAGTTGCAGGCGCTGGCCGTAAGCTGGCTAAAACGGCTCCGCATCCAGACGCAGCGGTCGATTGGTCCCCAGCACGAGCAGTTGACCAGGCTCACTTTGCCCTGCACGTTGCGGCCGATCTCGACGCAGACCGAATCGTCGCTCCCCCAGCGGCCGACGAACTCGCCGTTGGTAATCAGCAGTCCCGGCGGCTGGGCCTGCTCGACCAGCACCGCGCGGCGGCATGAATCGGCCCCCAGGCCGAGGAAATTGCCGTTGGCGCTGCCCGCCTTCGACTCGGAGAACTTGTACCCGACGCCATAACCGAAGCAGAAAGTGTTCAGCACGTAATGCCAGTCGGTCCGCGCAAACTCGAAAGCCACGCCCTGCGTGTTGACCCATTTGCAGTACGGATTGTCGGGCTGGTAGCTGACGCCAAACGGCCAGAAGTGGACGTTCTCGACGTGGCCGATGTCGTAGCACTCATCGACGTAGATGCCGCCTTTGCTCGGGTAGCCGGTGACGTTTCGCACCAGGTGCCGGGCGGCCCGCACCAGGCGAATCGCCTCGTAAGGATTGAGGAGACAGCACTCGGTGATGCCGACGTTATTCGTATCGTGCGACGCCACGCAGGGCGGATAGGCGACCGGCGGCACGTCGCTCTGCCGCCACTGCGGATAGACGATCACCAGTCCGGCGATCGCCGCGTTGTCGCCGGCCAAGCGGATGAAAGGCGGGCCCTTCTCGCTGCCTCGCCCGGCGTATGCCTGGAGCAGAGTGCCATCCGGCTTTTCGGTTGCGACATGCGGCGTGGGCGGAACGCGGTAGACGCCCTGCAACGTTACTCCGCGCGGAACGACGAGCGTTCCATCAATGCGGTAGTGGCCCGCCGGCGTCTCGACGATCCCCCCGCCCGCCCGCCCGGCCGCGTCAAGCGCCCGCTGAAAAGCGGCGGTGCAATCGGCGGCGCCGTCGGCGATGGCCCCCATTTCGAGTACATTCCAACGGACGGGCCGTTTGCCCTTCTCCATCTTCTCGGCGGCCGGGGCTGCTGCGGCAATCCCAAGCACGAAGATCACTGCTGGCAAAACAGATGGTTTCCACATGATCGTTCTCCTGAAAGAACGGCCGAAAACGCGGCCTTGGGGTGGGCTGAAAGGGGAAGGAATCCCCGTTATACCGAATTCCCTGCCCGGAACCAAGCGTCTCGCCCTCGCTCAGCACCTTGTCAGCGATAGCCGGCGGGCAACGCCCCGCCGGTGAATCGCGAGGGGATTGGAGCGACGCGAATAGTCAAGGGAGCGAAGATCGGAAAGATGTTGGTATTGCCAGCACTTCACCGGCGGGGCGTTGCCCGCCGGCTATTGCCGCTTGTTTCTTGTCCCGACTCAGGTTGGGACCTCGGCCCCAGGCTCGCGGCTCGGCGGCTCGCGGCCCCGCCGAACCGATCTTGACCCGGGTGGCGTTGCTTGGTATTGAGCACGTTCTCGTCTACCGATTCGCTGGGGGATCCCCCAGGAAAAAAGGGGAATCAGGTGAAAACCGCAAGACTCCTGTGCGGCCTGATTGCCGTGGCGTGGGCCGCGGCATCGACGCCCGCCTCGGCTCAACGCATGCAGTTTGCCACACCGGTCGATTCGACGCCGGGCGCGGCTCCATCGGGCACGGCGGGGACGATGACGCCGCCGCCGTCGCCTTATGTTGCCCCGCCCACCACGTCACCCCCGTCAGTGTATTCCACCCCCTCGGCGTCCCCTTTAGCGCCTGCCGCAGCACCGGCGTTTACATCCCCCGCGCCGATGACGGCCGCCCCTCCAGTCGCTCCGGTGGTTGTCGCGCCGCCACCGCCTGGCGCGCCGTCTGTTGCTGCTCCGGCTGCTGCGCCGGGGGCGATCTACACGCCTCCGCCGGGCTTGGGCGTCGCGCCGGCCGCGCCAGCGCCGCCCTGCGGAACGGCTCCGACGCCGGGCACCTTTGATCCTTACGCCCCGCCCGGGAATACGCCCAGCGCCTTGATGCAGCAAGACCCTTGCTTCCAGTCATCGCCGGGAATCAGCGTGGTGGCCATGCAGAAGTTCATCCAGCAGATCAATTTCAACTACGATTGGTTTGCGGGCAATCCCACCGCGACCGCCAAGGAGTTGGGGATTAACGACGCCGATCTGAACGTGACCTTCGCCTTTCCGTTGTTCAACATTCAGACGCCGATTTTGGTGTCGCCGGGATTCGCGGTGCATTACTGGAACGGGCCGGTGTCGGTGCTGCCGGCGGCGCCCGCCGACCCCGCCCCGGCCGACCTGCCGCCGCAGACCTACGACGCTTATCTCGATTTCGGCTGGAACCCGCAGATTTCCGACGTCTTTGGAGCGGAGTTGAATTTCCGCACCGGCATCTACAGCGATTTCAATCGCGTGACCAGCGACAGCATCCGCTTCATGGGCAAGGGGATGGTGGTGCTGAAGCTCTCGCCGCACATGACGTTGAAGGCGGGCGTCTGGTATCTCGATCGCGTCGAGGTGAAGATCCTGCCCGCCGGCGGACTCGTCTGGACGCCCAATCCCGACGTCTATTTTGACATCCTCTTCCCCAATCCGAAGATCGGCATGCGGCTGACGACCTGGGGCTGTACCGAGTGGTGGCTCTACGCTAGAGGCGATTATGGCGGCGGCACCTGGATGATCAAGCGCGACACCGGCTACATGACCCCTCCGGCCGCCCCCTGGCAGCATCCCGCCGACGGCACCTACACCCTGTTTGACTACAACGACATTCGCATCGCCGTCGGCCTGGAGTTCAAGACGCCGCGGCAACTCGACGGGCATTTCGAGGTCGGTTTGTCCTGCTCGCGCCAACTGATCTACGCCGACAATCTGCCCAGCGGCTACTACCCCAACAATACGGTCTACGTCGCCGCAGGGCTGGCGTATTAAGAATGATGAATGATGAATGATGAATGATGAATAGCAGGCTCCGACTGTTACTGCTGGCATTCATCATTCATCATTCATCATTCATCATTTTTCTGATTACTCCTTCCAGCTTGATTGCTCAAGATGTCATCCGCCTGCCGGCAGTGGTGCCGGAGGAGCAGGGGCCGCCGGGACAGCTTGTTTCGCATCCCAACTCGTCGGCGCAGATTCTGCAGTCGCCGGGCGACGGCGACGTGGCCCCGGCCACGCCGCAGCCGGCCGAGCCGCGGCTTCCGCCGGGCGTGCGGAACGGATTTTTCCAGAAGGCGCTGTTCGACGCCACCTGGCTCGCCCCCGGCGGCAGCAACGGCATGGGCGACGACAATCTGCAATTGCAGGGCATCTTCGCGCTGCCTTGTCCGACGATCAACTCGCCGCTGGTGCTTACGCCCGGCTTTGCCGTCGATTTCCTGCAAGGGCCGAAGTACGCCGATCTGCCGCCGCGGTTGTATCAGAGCTACCTCGATTTTCGCTGGCTTTCGCAGGTCACGCCGACGCTGGGCCTCGATCTGGCGATCACGCCCGGCGTGTTCAGCGACTTCGATCAGGAGAGCGGTAAGGCGTTTCGCTTGCAGGGGCACGGCGCGGCGGCGTGGACTTGGAACCAGACGACGAAACTCGTCGCCGGGGCCGCCTATCTCGATCGCCCCGACGTCGAGATGATTCCGATCGGCGGCGTGGTCTGGACGCCGACGCCCGAGGTGAAGTTCGACCTGATCTTCCCGCACCCGAGGATTTCCCATCGCATTTATTGGACCGCACCGAGTGGCGACGCGGTGCAGGACTGGGGCTACGTCGCCGCCGAGTTCAACGGCGACGCCTGGGCGATCCGCCGCACGGACGGCAGCAACGATCAGGTCGTCATCAGCGATTACCGCCTGGTTCTCGGCATTGAACGGCGGATCGCGGGCGGGCTGAGTTCGCGCTTTGAGATCGGCTACGTCTTCGGCCGCCGCATCAAGTACAGCAGCGACACGCCCGACTTCCACCCCAGCGACACGGTGATGCTCCGCGGGGGGTTGACATATTGATGCATCAGTTGTATGCTTTGATGTATGAGGACCACGATCCGACTAAGCGACGACCTGCTGGCCCAGGCCAAGGAAGCCGCGGTGAAAAGCGGCCGCACGCTGACGGCCGTCATCGAGGACTCCCTGCGACTGGCCCTGGCGCCGAAAAACGACCGCCGCAAACAACGCAAGATTCGTCTTCCCTCCTCGGGAAAGGGCGGGTTGAGGCCTGGCGTGAACCTCGACTGCACGGCCGAACTGATGGACATCATGGACGGAATCGATGCAACTTATTGACGTCAATGTCCTGGTCTATGCGTTCCGCAAAGACGCCCCCCGGCATGCCGACTACGCTTCTTGGCTACAGGAACTGGTCAGCGGCGACCACCCCTTTGGCATTTCCGATTTGGTGTTTAGCGGGTTCTTGAGAGTTGTCACCCACCCGCGAGTGTTCACTGTGCCTACTCTCATCACGGAGGCGCTGGGCTTTGTGGAAAGACTGCGCGAGAGCCGCATGTTCACTCCGATCACTCCCGGCGCCAGGCATTGGACCATCTTCACCGAGCTTTGCCGGACCAGCGGAGCACGCGGCAATCTCGTGGCGGACGCTTATCTGGCCGCCCTCGCGATAGAATCGGGAAGCGAATGGATCACTACCGACCGCGACTTCAGCCGTTTTCCCGGCCTGCGGTGGCGGACGCCGTTGTCTTCGAGCTAGTCCAGCACTGCCTGCGAAATCGCTGCGGCAGGAAGCTAACGGCCGGTGATGGCAGGGATCAGTGTCGGCCGCAGCATCGGCATCGCGCCGTCGGCGCGGGAGATTCTCATCAGTTCTTCGTAGGCTTGGCGGAAGACCTTCTCACGGCCCCGGCCTTGCGTGTTGCGGTACATCTCGCGGTCGATGGCCGCGCGAATGCAGAAAAGCCGCCACCGCCAGCCGCTGCGGGCCCGCGGCGTCAGCTTGGCGTCAATCCGCTCGACCAACTCGCAGGCCGCGACCGCGCTCCGGCCGATCTTGTTGCGAAAGTGGTTCTCTTCAAAGAGCTTGACGACCGTCGTCACGTCGTCGGCCACTTCGGGTGAGAATTCAAACGCGGCGTAGTCCCTGACGGTCTCGATTGCCGGCCGATCAGGCTCCCAATAGAGCCGCGTGCAGATCACCTTGTTGAGGTCTTCGTAGATTCCTTCGGAATACGGAAAACCGCCGGAGAGTTTCCGCTTCGTCTCGTCCCAGCGTTTTTGCAGCCGCCCGGGATGCGGGTTGGCGCCGTATCCGCCCCACGGATATTGCCCGTACATGCTGATGTCGGGGAAGTTCAGGAGCGGCAAACCTCCCGGGACGCCCTTGTCCAACGGATAGCGAGGGTAATCCTCGAAATTGTCGGCCAAGATGTAGTCCACCCAGTCGGGCTTCTTCGCCTTGAACTTGGCCGTGATCCCGTCCCATTCTCCGACGGCCCAGCGGTCGAAGTACCAAGTCGACAATATCACTTTCCCATTGCAGAAGGCGCGGCGGTACGCGCGTGCCACAGGCTCCGCCATACGCAGATAGGCATTGGCGCCCCAAGGCGCGCATTTCGAGCAGGTGCAGCCACCGCTGTCGTAAGGCCAGATGCACCAGTAGTCCAAGCCAATGTCTTTGAATGCATCGAACTTCTCTTTGCAGTAGCCCAGTTCCATTTCCGTGACGCCGGGTTTGCTGGGACATAGCTCTGGACCAAGGTTGGTGATGCGATTGCCCCCTGTCACATCGGCGTGATATCCCGGGTGGTTCACTGTGCTGTCATCAGCACGAAGGCTCACGGGGCTATTCGCATACCCTTCGTTGCAGATGCAGCCCAGGCTGGCATTGAGCCCCAAGTCCTTGACGATCTTCAACAGGGCGCGCAGCCGTTCGAGCATCACCTGGGCCTTCGCATCGTTGATCCCATTGAACTCTTCCATGCCGAACCACACCAAGAAACTGTTCGGCCCCCAGAGCGACAGATCTTCGATATACCGCTGCACCTCTTCGGCCGGAGCGACCTGGTAGTAGTTGTGGAAATGGGTTGCAAAGTAGATTCCCCGCACGGGCATCTTCGGAACGGAAGCGCCTCGCCACGAGCCGGGCGTGAAACCGTCGTTGCCATAGGCCGCGCTGTGCAGGAACTTGCCCACGCCGTAGAGCAGTCCCCGGGCGTCATTGCCGGTGATGCGGATCGCCCCATTCGCCCCATCCGCAATTCTGAATCCCTCGCGGCCGATGCCGCTTTCGATCGCCAACTCCACCGCCAACGGGGCGTCGCCTTGGCGAACGACTTTGGCGTCGCAGCGATTCTCGACCTGGCGAATGAGGACGCGGGCGATGTTCTCGACCACCACGGGCGGCTGCGGCGGAAGGACCAGGCGAAGCGATTTCACCGCATCGCCACTTGCGTCGGCTGCGGTGCAAACGATGACCAACGCACTTACCCACAGCGTTCTCATCACATCCTCCGGGATTGATTTTCTCGGGCCAGGCGATGTCGCGAACGTCAACGCGACAGAAGAATCTTGACCAGTAGATCGCGGTAACCGTCCAAGTCCTTCCACTCGGTCGCCACCGCCATTTTCGCTCCTGCCGCATCGATCGCCGTCATGCCGTCGTCGGTTACCTTGATGCGAAGCTCCTCCATTTTCAGCAGTGGCTTCGGGCCGGGCAGGGCGAGATAAACCGCGACCGTGTCGAAGAGGATGCTGCTGGCCACGACTTTCTCGTCCTTCGCCCAAATGCGATAGCTTTCGATGAGAGCTTTCACCAGCGGATCCTTGCTGACGGTCAACTGTTGGAATCGTCTACCGGAAAGTCTGATCAATCCGCAGGTGTCGAGCGGCGTGATAATCGCTTGCCGCCAGGGGGCGGAGAGGGCTTTTTGGGCAGCGGGGACGTCCGCCTTGATGTTCCATTCGGAGCAGGGCCGGCCGCCATCGTAGCCCTTGCGGACGCTCCCCTGCATTCCGACGAAACGGGCCTTCGCCGCGATGCCCGGCTGACGTCCGAGGGCTGCCGCGACCGTGTGGGACGGGCCGATGGAGATGATCGTGACCGGCGAGGCAGCGGCATCGATCGTGTCGATCATCGCCGCCACGCCGTCCTTATGGACTTTGCCCTTGTAGTGAGCCAAATCGAAGTCCTTCACCCACGGCTGCTGGCCGCCGTCGCCGTCGCTGCCGCCGGCGCCCATGCCGATCGGAATGTCCGTGCGGCCGGCCACGGTGAGCAACTTGGCGATGATCTTCGCGCGGTAGACGCTCTTCCCGCAAGTGGTCGTGATGAGCTTCACGTCGAATTGCGGGCTTTTCAACAGCATGACCAGCGCCCAGGTGTCGTCCATGTCGTCGCCGATGTCGGTATCGAGGATCACCGGCAGTTTCTTAACGGGGACCGACACAGTCGCGTCGTCGGCGGAGGAAGTCGCCGCAACGGCCGCCAAGAGGAAGATCGCAGCCAGCAAGAGAAACGTGAAAACACGATGGAGATTCAGCATGATGTGGTGTCCGTCAGCGTTTAGCCAGCGAGCTTGCTCGCCGCGTTCTTTTGCGAGAATCGTCGTCAGGTCGAGGCGATCGTCCGCCCGCCGTCCACCGGCAGGCAGATACCGGTAATGTAATCGTTCTCGACCAGGAAAACCACCGCCTGGGCGATATTCTCCGGCCGGCCTAAACGTTGCAAGAGCGTGCCGGCGATCGAGCCCTGCACCTCGTGCTCGGAGAGGTTTTCGGGCACCATCACCGGGCCGGGCTCGATGCAGTTGACCCGCACAAACTGATTGCGCTGCCCCAGTTCGACGGCCAACGCGCGGCTGAGCGTCGGCACCGCCCCTTTGCTGACGAAATAGGCGGCGTAATCCCGATATGGCCGGGCGGTGGCCCAATCGCCGAGGGTGACGATCGCGCCCCCTTCCGGTTGCTTGACCATAATCAGCCCGGCGCGCTGGCAACAGAGGAACGTGCCGAGCGTGTTGACGGCGAACTGCCGGCGGACGTCCTCGGCCGTCACCTCTTCGAGCGGCTTGGGCTGCCACACGCCGGCGGCAGCGACCAGCACGTCGAGCCGCCCGAAGGCCGCCAGCGTTTCATCGAACAGTCGAGCAACGTCGTTCTCATTGGCCACATCGGCCCGAAACGCCGCCGCCCGCACCCCCTTCCGTTCGATCTCCGCAATCGTCTCTCGGGTCTCATCGGCCGAGTGGTGATAATGGACCGCGATGTCGTATCCCCGTTGGGCGAGCGCCATCGCCACGACGTTGCCGATGCGGTGTTTTCCGCTGCCGGTGATCAGGGCTACTTTCGCGGTAGGCATGGGGAGGGGTTAGTGGCTAGTGGTCAGTGGATGGTGGATAGTGGTTCACCCCCTCGTTCCCACGCTCTGCGTGGGAACGCTCCCGCCGCCGCCTCGCGCTGCCCGACTGGACACAAACGTCGGAAGGCTTGGTTCCCACGCGGAGCGTGGGAACCAGAAGCCGATTTTGCATTTTGCACTTTGCATTTTGCATTTTTCATTCTTGATTCCGCAACCCCCTCCACTCGGCAAAGTACTCCGCCAGCGCTGCCTTCCAATCCGGCATCGTCGGCCCTCCGAGCCGATGATAGGCCGAGGTGTCGAGCACGCTGTAGGACGGTCGGGCCGCCGCCGCGCCGTACTCGGCCGTAGTGATCGGGCGGATTGCGACCTTCATTCCCGCCTGACGAAAGATCTCGGCGGCGAATTCGCACCACGTTGCTTTGCCGGTGTTGGTGACGTGATAGGTTTTCCAGGGCGCCGGGTCGCCGTTGTGGCCGAGCAAGAACAGGATCGCCCGGGCCAAGTGGGGGACGAACGTCGGCGTGCAGTGCTGGTCGTCGACGATCCGCAGTTCCCGCCGCTGCCTGCCCAGACGCAGCATCGTCTTGACGAAGTTCACCGCCCGCGGGTCGGAGGGGCGAGCGTATAGTCCGCAGGTGCGAACGATCAGGTGTTTTCGCAGTTTGGCGGCCGCCCACTCGCCTTCGAGTTTCGTCCGCGCATAGACGCCTTGCGGCTCGCAAGGATCGTCCTCGCGCCAGGGCCGCGGCGACGGCCGCACCGCGCCGAAAACGTAATCGGTGCTGATCTGCACCAACGGGCAATCCAGCCGCCCGCACGCCCGAACCAGGTGTTCGACCGCTTCGACATTGACCGCCCGGCATGTCTCCGGTTCGCTCTCGGCCTTGTCGACGGCGGTGTAGGCAGCGCAGTTGATGACGGCCTGGGGCTTGATCGCCGTGAGTCGCTCGATCGTCGCCCGACCGTCGGTAAGATCGAGCCTGTCAACGTCCAGCCCGGTCGCCGCGGCGCCGAGTTGCCGGCATAGTTCTCCGCCCAGTTGCCCGTAGGCTCCGGTAACGACAATGGTCATGCAAAGAAAGAGGTCAGAGGTCAGGAGTCGGGGATTGCGCTGAGGATCAGAATATCGCGCCGGGCTGCGTTCCACAAGAACGCTCCGATCGGGCGTATTGACTGTTGCCGCTCAAAATCGGCATGTCCCTTCTCCATCGGCCGTTTAGCCGCGCCCCGAAGGGAAGCGCCGATCTGGGCCAACGTCCTCCGTTGCCCCAAAGAACCACAACGCCGAAATCCGTTACTGCGGCTCTCCGGTCCCTTTCGCTAAGGTTTGGCCGAGATTAGACTACCTTCCGTGACCAAGGCGGCAATTGGCAATGCCCGAACTGGAGGTGCGCATGAAGGACCTATTGGACGAACTGGTTGAGATGTCGGCCGAGTTGGGCTTGCCCGACCGGGATCTGGCGATCCTCGGCGAAGGAAACACGTCGACCCGCGCCGACGCCGACACGTTTTGGGTAAAGGCCTCGGGCGTGCAGCTTGGCAGGGCCGGTCGCGACGGTTTCGTCCGCGTGCGGTTCGCGCCGATCCTGGCGGCGCTGGACGGCCGCCCGCTGAACGACACGGCCCTGAAGGAACTACTCAAGACGGCCACCGCCGAAGGCCAGCGGCTGCCTTCGATCGAGACATTCCTCCACGCCCTCTGCCTGCAACAGCAGGGCGTGCAGTTTGTCGGTCACACGCATCCCTCGATCGCCGTCGGCCTGTTGAGCGGGCAGCACAGCCGCGAACTCTTCTCCGGTGCGCTCTTTCCCGATCAGATCGTCGTCCTTGGCCCCGCAATGGCCTACGTGCCCTATGCCGATCCCGGCCTGCCGCTGGCGCTGGCGACGCAGCAGGCCATCGGCGAGTTCCTCGATCACCACCAGCGCACGCCGAAAGTGCTCTTGATGGAGAATCACGGCGCGATCGCGCTGGGCAGCACGGCCCAGGAAGTGCTCAACATCACGCAGATGCTCGTCAAAACCTGCCGCATCCTCGCCCATAGCCTCGCCGCCGGCGGGCCGCGATTCCTCTCCCCCACCCAAGTCGAACGCATCGATAAACGGCCCGATGAGCTCAGCACGACGAAAGACGTTCGTGTAAACGTACTCTTCACGCTCCGCGTGAAGCGACCGGCGGTGCCGTTCTCCTTTCCCAGCCGCTTCCCTCTTGCGGAACGAGAGAAGCAGCCCTTCCCTCTCACGGAGTGAGAGGAGTACAGGGCGACGGGCAATTCTCAGAACTTGCTGCCGTCGATCGGCTGGTTGTCGTGGCGGTTGCCCAGGCGGCGGTGCGTCTCTAAATCGATGCTATAAGCGATCGTGTGGACCGATCCGTCGCACATGGCGACGTGGAATCCGCCGCTATGGGCGCTGCCGAAAACGTAGACGCCGTCGGCCGGCTGGTCCTGCCGCGGCGCGTAGGCGGGATCGTTGCCCGGGCCCGTCCAGCGGATAATGTCGTCCTGGTAGCCGGTGTACATGTTCTGGTCGTCGCCGGCGTCGGTATTGGTGGTGTAGTTGTTGGAGTTCAGGTATTTTTCGGCGAAGAGATAGGTGTTGCTCGTGCCGTCGCTGATGTCGGCGGCCGTGGTTTGGCTGGTGCCATAGAAGACGCCGTTCGATCTCTGCATGGCGTCGAACCAGCCGGCACGGCCGGGGTTGACGGTTCCCGCCGCGTAATCGACCGGACCGGTCATGCTGCTGTTGTTGCTGCCGCCGCCGCTGGCGACGAATCCCCAAAACAACTCGCCGCCGTTGCCGGCGTAGTCGGCCTGCGCCTGCCGCTCGCCGGTGTTGGCATTGTTCAGCGGGGCCGCCGCCCGCCGGCTGGGACAGTTGACGAAGTTGAAGGTAGTGGCGACCAACTGGTCGGCGGCGTCAACTCTGCCCTGGCCGCTCTTGCCCGACTCAACGTCGTGCAGCCCTTGCGCCTCGATGAACGGCAAGAGGTTGTAGAACCATCCGCTGGGTTGATGCCAATCGACGCCGTAGTCCGGGTTGCCGATCAGGTCGTAGTTTTTGGGCAAGTTCGAGCCCCAGCCGCCGGCCGGATAGTAGCCCAGGTGTGCTTCATGGTTGCAAGCGGCCAGCGCCAGTTGTTTGAGGTTATTGCCGCACTGCATCCCTCGCGCCGCCTCGCGCGCCGCTTGCACGGCCGGCATCAGCAACGCAATGAGGATTCCGATGATCGCGATCACGACCAGTAGCTCGACCAGGGTGAAGCCGCAAACCCTTCGCTGCTTGCGAGAATGGCTCATTCGATGTCCTCCATTCGCTCTTGCCGCCCGGGCGGGGAAAACGTGGCGGCTATCCGGACAGACAACATTTGCAGCCGACGTTGCGTTGGAAAGCAGGCGGGCCCGCGATGCCGCGGGAGGGCGCGCAGGGGGGAATCTCGTTTCGATCGGCCCGTTTCGGACGATCGTCGGCCGCAAATCGCCACACCTGCCGTGCGGATGGTCGCGACAAACAGCATTGTAACAGCCTGCACGCCGTAATCAAGGAGGCGCCGTCCGCTGCTGTCGCCAAGCGTAGGCCAGGAGCGCGAACAGACCAAAGCCCATAAGGGCGAGCGTAGACGGCTCGGGCCCGCCGATGACGAACTGGGTGGTAATCCCATCCCCCGTAGGCGAATAGCCGAAACCGTTGACCTCACGCGGATCAGCCCGGCTGAAATTGCCGCGGATCCCTGTGGTGGTGTCGGTGACGACGAGTTGCGCGAGCAGGTTCTTGGCCCAGCCGTCCCTGTTGGTAGGGCCGCCGGCGGGATCCACGTTCGTCCCCGCAGTGATAGCATCGCCGGCGACACCGCTGTCGTTCCAGGAACCCAGAATCATGGAGGTGTTGTGGGTGGTGCCGCCGTCACGGGCCCACACAGCGGCGCCTAATGCGTCGCTGAAATTCACCGCCGTATACGGCGGCGTGCCGCCCGCGTCCATGCCGATCCACGTAGTGTCATACTGGAAGGTGGCGGAGGTGGCGGGTTTATTGGCTACATAGAACGTCCCGCCGATGGCGTCGAACTCTCCTTGGGCGATCTGGAGGCCCGTTTCGCCCTTCGGAAGGCTCGTCACGAAGACGTCAACCACGCAGTAACCCGGAGCACTCGTGGTGTCCAGCGTGGCCACCAGACCGATGCCGCCAGCGGTGACGGTAACAGGGAGGACGATTGTCGCACCGGCGTTAGCCACCATCGTCAGCACGACGCACACGCTCAAAGCCGTGAGGCGTTTCATCGCTCATTCTCCTTCTCAAGACAGGACCAAGAAAAACAACAAACGAGAATCGAACCAGAAGATTACGCGTTTACCGGAGACTCGCGCGGGTGCCGCTGCCGGCTTGTCCAGCAGTGCTCGGCGGAACGTGACTCGGGCGCTCGGCCCTCGTGAAACCGCGCCGTCCAGCGGCGGGCAGCACTGCTGGGCAAGCCAGCAGTTGCACCCGCGCGCCACCGAGTAAGCCAATTGCACCAGCGAGCAACAGGGCGAGGGTGGCGGGTTCGGGAACGGCCACCATCGCATAGCCGCTCAGCCCGCTGGCCGTGAAACTGGCGTAGTTGCCGTCGTAGGTCAAATCCAACGCCGAGTACTGCGTCCACGCGCTGCCGTCGTAGTGCCAAACGTCCAAGTCCTCCGACGTTTGTCCCGATCCGACTTGGAAGGAGAGATAGACGGGATTGCTGGAAGTTGCGGTGAACCCGGTCGTCGAGAACGACCAGCCGCTCAGGATCGATTCGCCCGCCGGCAGTTCGCCTCGCAAAACGTCAAGGATCGTCTGGTTCATGGGCGTGGCAGTGAACGTCATGTTCGTCGTGCTTCCCGCCGCGGGAAAGCTCGCGCCGACCGTCCAGCCAGTTCCGCCAGGACCATTGTCGTTGACCAGTGCGCGCTGGACGAGTTTCAGATCGAGCGAAAGCGGCAGGCTGGCGGTGCCATTGGCGACACTAGAGGCCGTGAACGTATGGGCGGCCGAATTCCAGGTTCCGCCGATAGGTTGGGAGTAGGGGATGTCGGCCCACGTCCCCCCGGCAGAGATCGGCGAGTAGGATCTGCCATCCGCTGGGACACCTGCCGCGGCAAGCAGACGAAGAATGCCGTTGTTCCTGGTGAGAGTACCCGCGCTCAGCAAGCTGCCGCGCCCGACGTCAATGCTAAGAACGGAAGGGCTGGACGTTACTGCACGGCCTGCCGTCAGTGTCCCGCCACCAACTATGGAGAGCGGCGCCCCGGTGAAGTTGTCAACGTAGATGGCACCCGTCGTGCTCAGGCTGACGCTGCCGCCGTTCTTGACGACGAGCGATCCCCTGTCAACGTAGAGGAAGGTGGTGCCGCTCCACACAGAGCCGGCACCATCTACCATGACCTCGCTCGGCGGCTGGTTGGTGTTCGAACCGATGGTGGCCGATGGGACGGTGGCACCACCCACGCTGCCCCCATTCGAGATCGTGAGGGTTCCGCTGCCACTGTTGCCCACGTAGAAGTAATAGCCGGCGCCGCCTACGATCAACTTCGACCCAGGCCCCCTTACGTTGACCAAGCCCGTCGAGGAGGGGCTGTTGCCGATGGCACCCCACCCGAAGGAGCCGCTCGCGTTTGCGGTTCCGCCATTGGTGATGGTGAGGGTACCGCTGCCACTATCTGCGACGAACAAGGCCGGACAGTTCCAGACAGAGCCATTTCCGTCAACCGCCACAAGTCCGGTCGAATTCGGACTCTCACCGACGTAGGCACGACCGCTGGTGACGGAGGCACCGTTGCTGATTGAGAGCGTTCCGCTGCCACTGTTGCCGATCACGAGCGAGGCGCTGCCACTCCCCTGACTAATCCTCCAATTCGAACCGACACCATCGACTTTGGCGCTGCCTGTCAACCCGGGGGAGTTACCGACGTAGGCTGGGCCGCCGCTTACGCCGCCACCGTTCGTGATTGAGAGGGTGCCCCTGCCGCCGTTACCCACACAGTAATAAGGAGTGTTGAGGGAAAAATACGAACCGGGACCGTCTACGTTAACCACACCGGTTGAGCCGAGGCTGTCGCCGACGGAGGAGTGGGCGCCAGACACATAGGTGACGCTGCCCCCGCCCATGATTGACAGTGTGCCGCTGCCGCTGTTGCCGATTATAAGAGGCGAGAGCGAACCATAATTCGGATTGACCACCCACGCTGAACCGGTGCCGGTCACCAGCGCCACGCCTGTCGAGCCGCTGTTGTAGCCGACGTATCCTCCATATGAGCCGACTGTTATTCCGTCTCGAATGGTCATGGTGCCGGCGCCTGTCCATCCTGCGCCGATGGCGTCTTTCCCGGTGGTCAAATCGAGATTGACTGTCACGTTCGTGCCCGGCTTTTGGATCGCAACCGCGTTCTGTAGGGCGTAGGTCGAACCTAACACAGTGTCCATGTCGGTGATGAGCCCATGTGTGTTGATCGTGCCGGTGCCCGAGACTTGCGTCCCGAAGAGCGCGTGGGTTGTCAGCGTGCCGCCGTTGGCGCCAAAGTCAATTTCGCCGCTAGAGCCCGGGACGCTGCCCACGAAGGTTGTGCCACTGACGGAGATACTGGCTCCGTTGATAATCGAAAGCGTTCCGCTGCCACTGTTACCGATCAAGAGAGAACCGTTGCCGGTCCATGTCGAGCCGGGGCCATCTACGGTGACGACGCCCCTTGAACCGGGCCCTTGGCCAATCACGGCGACCGAAGAATTATAGCCGTTGTTGTTGACCCTACCGCCGTTGGTGATCAAGAGGGTGCCGCTACCGCCGTTGCCGACAAAGAACTGGCCCGTGCCGGTGGCCCACGTTGAGCCGCTGCCGGTCACCAACGCTATCCCTGTCGAGCCGCTGTTGTAGCCAAGGTAGCCGCCCGCCGAGCTGACCGTGATACCATCCTTGATGGTCAACGAACCGGCGCCAGTCCATCCAGCGCCCAGATCGCTGGGATTCGTGGTTAGGTCGAGATTGACCGTGATCGCCTTACCGGGCTGTTGAATCGTAATTGTCTTCTGCGAGGCGTAGGTCGAATCCAGAACGACGTTCCAGTCGCTAACGAGACCATGAGCGTTGATCGTGCCGGTGCCAGATACCTGTGTACCGAAGAGCGCATTGGTTGTTAGCGTGCCGCCGTTGGCGCCGAAATCGATTGTGCCAGAGGACCCAGGCGCGCCGCCGAGGTAGGTCGTGCCGGCGACCGAAACGCTGCCGCCATTAGTAATCGAGAGGGTTCCATTGCCGGCGTCACCGACGACGAGCGAGCGAGTGTTAGTGAAACTCGACCCGGGACCATCTACGATGACCGTACCGTTTGAACCGGGGTACCATCCCATATAGGTCCAATAGGTACTGACACTGCCGCCATTGGTGATCGATAGTGTCCCGCTGCCAAAGTCGCCAACTTGGAATGCGCCACCGTACGCACCGGTGATAGTCCATGAAGAACCGCTGTCGGTGACGTTTACAACGCCCGTTTCGTTCGTGCCGGGTCCTATCGTACACCCACCGGAGAGAAGGCTGCTGCCGCCGCCGACCGTGACGGTGCCGCCAGCGGTGCTTCCGACGTCAGCATACGTGGAACTATCCCACGTGGACGGGTTGGGAGGCGAGACGTTGCCGACCGAGGTGATGTCGGCGCGGCGCTGGTTGGCCCGGCGAAGGAGAGGGTTGCGAGGACTGCCAGCCAAAACGAGGCTGATCGCGCCGCTTTGGCGGCGCACGCTTGTAAGTACCGAATCATTGCTACCTCCGTCGTGAAAAAAGGGAAATGACAAAAACCGACGCAGGAAACCAAGGACGTGCGGTGGCCCTGTGCTGGGCTGCCGCTACGCCGCGACGGGATCGCGATTCGGGGGGCGAGATTGGCCGGAGAATCTACTGCGAGATAGAGAATGCAGTCAACTGGACCGACGAATGGCGGCGATGGGCGTCGTGAGGGGGACGGTCTCCAGCAACGGCCACCCCTGGACGAATGGACGGTCGGTCGAGGGCAATTGACGGCGCTTCGGCGTTTCTCGCTCCGCGGCCGTACGGGACCGCCGCGTCTGCGAGCCACCTCCTGTTAGAAGAAAAGCCGCTTGCCTTATTGAGGCGGTCACGGCCGTCGGACGATGGCAGGAGACCTTCGCAAGCCGTTGGCCCTCGGCTCCATCGCGGAAGGTACCTCTGCGACGCCATCCTCCGATACCGCATCCACCTTTCGGTCAAGATAGCACCCCCAGCGGCTTTTTCAACTGGTTTGTCGTGGAATTTGGCAAATTGGCTCTGGAGAGGGGGGAACTGAATGATGATTGATGAATGATGATTGCTGAGTGCCCAGTAGCGAGGGGAGGGGCGGCCGAGGGCGCTGCGCGGAGATTGAATCTCTGCGACGTCTACGAGCGGACCCGCAATACCCCGAGCACTTCCCGCAAGCACGGAATGGGGATGGAGATTCCGCCCGCACCGCCGGCCTCCCTCAGGTGGCTGGCACTCGAATGGTGGACGGCGGCCGCGGCGCACAAACTGGGCAAGTGCGGCGCAGAAACAGGCGCAGCCATTGTCCGCCGATTCTCGCCAATCGTCCCAAGAAACGCACAAAGCCTTGGAAGCCCAAGGCTTGCGGCGCGTGCCGACAGCGGCCGACAAGACGCGGCGAAGCCGCCAAGTGCCCCCTGTAGGACTTGAACCTACAACCCTCTGATTAAGAGTCAGATGCTCTGACCAATTGAGCTAAGGAGGCTCGTCAGTGCGCTTCTGCCGGTCAGAAACTTAAGTCTACTTGCTCTGGCACGGCAGTCAAGCCCTGTCGTGAATCGCCGGCCGATGGGCGTGGGGGCCAGCGGCGATGAGGGGGAGAGCACTGGGCCGACGGCCGAAGGGATCGGCAGGACTGCTCTGCCCGGAAACCCTCGTTCCCACGCTCTGCCTGGGAACGTTGAACTCGGGATCATCCAAGGCGGGCGTTCCCACGTGGAGCGTGGGCACGCGAGAAACGGGCGTTCGCACGCAGAGCCTGGGAACGAGGACTCTTGCAGTTATGCCGGCCGAGAAATTGGCCCGCTGGTCAAACCGTTCGCAGGTCGGTATATTTGGCGAATTATTCTCCCAACGCTGCTTTACCCCCAGACGCTATGGCCAATACTCCTGTTCGAGAGACATCCCTGCCGGGGTTGGCGGTCCACCGCGGCAAGGTGCGCGACGTTTACGATTTGGGCGATCGCCTGCTGCTGGTCAGCACGGACCGGATCAGCGCCTTCGACTGGGTGCTGCCGACCGTCATCCCCGACAAAGGGCGGGTGTTGACCCAGATCGCCGCCTTCTGGTTCCGCTTGCTCGCCGAGCCGAACCATCTGATCACCACGAACGTCGAGCAGATGGAGCTGCCCTCGGACGTCGATCGCAGCCTGCTGGCGGGCCGCTCGACCCTCTGCCGCAAGACGGAGGTCGTGCCGATCGAATGCGTCGTCCGCGGCTATCTGGCTGGCTCGGGCTGGAAGGAGTATCAGCAGAATGGCATGGTCTGCGGCGTCAGGCTGCCTGCCGGACTGACCGAGAGCGCCCGCCTGCCCGAGCCGATCTTCACGCCGGCGACGAAGGCGGCCGCGGGCCACGACGAGAACATCTCGTTCGAGCAAATGGCAGACATCGTCGGTCGCGATCTGGCCGACGAGTTGCGGCGGCGGAGCTTGCGGATCTTCGAGCGGGGCGCGGAATACGCCCGGCACCGCGGGATCATCATCGCCGACACGAAGTTCGAGTTTGGCCGGGTGGGCAACGAGTTGCTGCTGATCGACGAGGTGCTTACGCCCGACAGTTCCCGCTTTTGGCCGGCCGCCCAGTACGCGCCCGGCCGGGGGCAGCCCTCGTTTGACAAGCAGTTTGTCCGCGACTGGCTGTCGACGACGGATTGGGACAAGAACAGTCCGCCGCCGGCCTTGCCCGACGACGTGGTGGCGAAGACGCGGCACAAGTACGTCGAGGCCTACGAGCGGCTGACCGATCGGGAATTCGTCTAGGGGTCTGGGAGGGGTTGCCGATGATCGAGTTCGCCGGACGGGTGCTGTTCTTGGGCTACGGCGCGGTGGCGCAGTGTGCGCTGCCGCTGTTTTTCAAGCACTTCCGCGTCGCGCCGGCCAAAGTCACGGTCCTTGATTTCGAAGATCACCGCGAGCGGCTGAAGCCCTGGACCGCCCAGGGAATCCGTTTCGTCCGCCGGCGAATCACGCGAAAGAACCTGGGGGCGGAGCTGGCCAAGCACCTTTCCGCCGGCGATTTGTTGGTCGACCTGGCGTGGAACATCGACTGCTGCGAAATCCTGCAATGGTGTCACGACAACGGCGTGCTTTATGTGAACACCTCAGTCGAAGTTTGGGACCCTTACGCCGGCGCGAAGAGGAAGCACCCGACCGAGCGGACGCTCTATTGGCGGCACATGAACATCCGCCGCATGATCGCCGCCTGGCCCGAACGCGGGCCGACCGCCGTGCTGGAACACGGAGCAAACCCGGGCTTGATCTCGCACTGGACCAAGCAGGGATTGACCGACATCGCCGAACGTCTGCTGGCCGACGGCAAGCTGCAAAGCTGCGACGCCGAGGAGATTCGCCAGTTGCTGGCCGATCGCGCCTTCAATCGCCTGGCGATGAAACTGGGCGTGAAGGTGATCCATTGCAGCGAGCGCGACACGCAGATCACCGACAAGCCGAAGCAGGTCGATGAGTTCGTCAATACCTGGAGCATCGAGGGTTTTCGCGAAGAGGGGACGACCACGGCCGAAATGGGCTGGGGAACGCACGAGAAAGAGCTTCCGGCCGGGACCTTCGAGCACGCGGAGGGACCGCGAAATCAGATCTGCCTGGCGCGGATGGGGATCAACACCTGGGTCGTCTCCTGGGTGCCGCACTACTGCGTTCGCGGACTGATCATCCGCCACGGCGAGGCGTTCACGATTTCCGACCACCTGACGGTATGGGAAGACGGCAAGCCGGTCTACCGGCCAACGGTGCATTATGCCTATTGCCCGTGTGATTCTGCGCTTGTCTCGCTGGAGGAGCTGCGCGGCCGCGACTACGCCTTGCAGCCGAAGCACCGCATCATGCGCGACGAGATCATCGACGGGGCCGACATCCTTGGCGCGCTGTTGATGGGCCACGCCTACAATTCCTGGTGGACCGGCAGCGTTCTAAGCATCGAGGAATCGCGGCGGCTGGTGCCGCATCAGAACGCCACGACGATGCAGGTGGCGATTTCGGCGGTGGCGGCGGCGACGTGGATGGTGGAGAATCCCGGCCGCGGCGTGTGCGTGCCCGACGATCTGCCGCACGATTACATTCTCGACATCGCCCGGCCCTATCTGGGCGAGTCGCTTTCGATCGCTTCCGATTGGACGCCGCTGAAGAACTACGTCAACAATTTCCACGGCTATCACCAGCCCAACATCGACCCGTCCGACCCTTGGCAGTTTAAGAATTTCTTGGTGACGGACGGAGATTGACGGATGCTTCAAGAGCCCGAAATCGAACATCTCATCGCCGAGTATGGCACGCCGCTGTTCGTGGTCGATCACGCGGAGATCCGCCGGAGCTACGCGGAGTTCAAGAAGCAACTGCCGCGGGTGCAGGCGTACTACGCGGTGAAGGCCAATCCCGATGCGGCGATCGTGCGGACGCTGTATGAGGCCGGGGCCAGCTTCGACGTGGCCTCGATGCCGGAGTTCGAGATCGTCTACCAGTACATCAAGGACTTGCCGCCGAAGGAGCGGCAGGATTGGATCTGGGACAAAATCATCTACGCCAATCCGATCAAGGCGAACGAAACGCTCCGCGATCTCGACCAGTACAAGCCGCTGGTGACTTACGACAATTTCGAGGAGATCGGCAAGATTCGCAAGTACGCCCCGCAGGCGGGGTTGGCGTTGCGGCTGAGCGTTCCCAACACCGGCGCGATGGTCGAGCTGTCGTCGAAGTTCGGCGCGTCCTCGGGCGAGGCGGTGCAATTGATCGAGGCGGCCCACCAGGCGGGGCTGGTGGTCGAGGGACTCAGCTTCCACGTCGGCAGCCAGACGACCAACTTCGAGAACTACGTGCAGGCTCTGAACCTGGCGGCGGGCGTCTATCGCGAAGCAGCCGCTCGCGGCTTTCACTTGACGCTGATCGACATCGGCGGCGGTTTTCCCGCCCCTTATGATGCCCAGGTGCAACCCTTCGAGAAGCTCGCCCGGCGGATCAACGCCGAACTGGACAGGCTCTTCCCGAAGAACCTGGAGATCCTGGCCGAGCCGGGCCGCTTCCTGGTGGCCACCGCTGGCACGGCGATCGCCAAGGTGATCGGCAAGGCCCGGCGCGACGGCAAGCGATGCTATTACCTCGACGACGGCGTCTACCACACCTATTCCGGCATCATTTTCGACCACTGCCAATACCACCTCACGGCATTGAAGCAGGGACCGACCGAAATCTGCTCGGTCTTCGGTCCCACTTGCGACGCGCTCGACACGATCTCATTGGCCGAGGAGTTGCCCGACCTCGATCTGGGCGACTACGTCTACAGCCGCAACATCGGCGCCTATAGCCGCGCTTCGTCCACCTGGTTCAACGGCTTCCCGCCGGCCAAAGTCGTGCATGTCAACCAGTAGACGCACGGGTGGCGGTCGGTTGGGGCGGAGAAGGACTGCCGTCCGCTATCCTTGTCCGCCGGCATTCCGGAGCGCGGGCGTCTCGCCCGCCCATGACGATGCGGGCGAGACGCTCGCGCTCCGGCCCGCTCCCGCAGACGTGTTAATACAACTGCCGCGCAAAAGGACGGATCGGCCATGCGCAATCGGATTCTCGTTGCTTCTCCGGGTTCCGTTTGTACAATCAATAGAGGAGGTGGGCGGCAATTTCTGCTGTGAGGTTTTGGTCATGAAAACGGTTCTCTATGTCGACGACGACGAGGCGTCGCGCGAGCTTTGCCGTCAGATTCTCGAAGATGAGGGGTATCGCGTAGTGCTTGCCGAGGACGGCGACGCGGCGGTCGGAGTGGTCGAAGCCGAGAATCCAGACGTGGCCATCCTCGACATCCGCATGCCGCAGAAGGACGGCTTGGAGACGGCCGAAGAGATCAGCGGCCTCAATGCGACGCTGCCGATCATTCTCTACACGGGCAATGAAGAAATGTGCCTAAGCGACCGCCGTGCCCAGTACGCCTCGGCGTGCGTCAGCAAGAGTTCGGACTTCAGCGAGCTGTCGCGCGCGGTCGGAAAAGCGGTCTCCCACGGCAAGCAAGACCCTTCCATTCGAGTCGGCCTGCCGCCCCGGCGGGATTGAGCGGCTACATCGACTTCCACGCCAGGGCGGCAGTGGGGCAGGCGGCGACGCACTGGGCGGCGGCTTTGGCGAGGCCTTCGGCCAACGAGCGATCAAGCGGCACGGCCACGCGGACATCGAATCCGCGGCCGACGAACGTCAGCCCCAGCGGCTCGCCCGCCGCGGTGGCGATTTGGATGCACAAGCCGCAGTCGATGCATTTGCCCGGCTCGTAGATCACTTCGGGGTGGCGGTCATCTTGTTGGAACACCCGCCGTTCGGCCTTGAATCGTCGCGGGTTGGCTCCGTACTCGGCGGCGTATTTGCGGAGTTTGCAGGAGACGGCGCCGCGGCAGTCGCAGTGCAGGCAGCGAGCGGCTTGCCCGACGCCTTCCGTGTGACTGAAGCCGGTGGCCAATCCGAGAGCCGGCTGCTCTCGCAGGGCGGAGGCCGCTGCGGCGGCGAACCGCAGTAACTCGTCGCCGCGCATCCGCCCGATCTTCACGTTTAGCGGCACGGCCTGGCCGGTCGGCTTCTCGCCGCGCAGGAATTGGTCGATGGCGACCGCCGCTTCCTTGCCGTCGGCTACGCTGCGGACGACCATCGTCTTGCCGCGGACCGCGCCGCCGGCGGCAAAGACGCCGGGCTTGGCGGTTTCACGCGTGCGTGGCGTTGCCCGAATGCCCCGTTGCCCGAGCGGGAGTCCCCATGCCGATGCCTGCTCGTGCGCAGCGGCGCCGCACGCCAGAAGCACGGCGTCGAATCGTTTTCTCAGATCGCTCAAGCCGGCCCCGGGTGCAATCGGCGCGTCGCAATGCAAGACAACTCCCAGGCGTTCGATTGCCGCTGCCTCGGCGTTGATCACGCTACGGGGCAACTCGGCTTCGCTCGTTTCCCGCAGCAGTCGCCCGCCGAGGCGAGCGTTTTCGTCGAAAACCTCGCAGGCGTGGCCGGATTGGGCGAGGTAGTATGCGGCCGAGAGGCCGGTCGGACCGCCGCCGATGATTGCCACCCGCCGACCGCTCGTGGGCTCGCATGGCGGCAAGTACGGTTCGGATGAGGCGAGATCGACATCCGCCACCAGTCGTTTCAAGAGGCAGATTGCTACCGGGGCGTCGAGATCGCCGCGGCGGCAGGTCTTTTCGCAAGGCGCCGGGCAGACTCGCCCCAACACCGCCGGCAACGCGATGTCGCGTTTCACCGTGGCGATCGCCTCGCGGAATTGCCCGGCGGCGATCTGGCGGAGCATGGTGGGAATGTCCATCTGTGCGGGACAGCCGAGTTGGCAGGGGGCCATGCAATCGCCGAGGTGATCGCTCAGCAGCAGTTCCAGCGAAGTCCGTCGCGCCGCGCGGACCGCTTCCGTCTCGCTCTCGACCCGCATCCCCTCGACCGCCCGCGTGGCGCACGAAGGCACCAGCCGCTCGCTGTCGCCGATCCGCACCAGGCACGCGAGGCAGGAGGTCGAGGCCGTGCATCCTTCGCGCTGGCAGAGCGCAGGGATGTCGATGCCCAACGCCCGCGCAGCAGCGAGCACCGTAGCCCCTTCGGGCACTTCCACGTGGCGATGGTCGATGGTCAGTCTGGGCATAATGATGAATGATGAATGATGAATGATGAATGATGAATGATGGACCATTGCCATTTCCTGTATTCATCACTCATCATTCATAATTCATCATTCCCTTTTACTCCACCACAACTGCCCCTTCCGGGCAAATCTGTCGGCACGTGTCGCATCGTGTGCATTTCTCCTGGTCGATGTTGTGAACCGCGTACGGGGTCAACGGGATCGCGTCGGCGGGGCAGTGCTGGGCGCAGAGCGTGCAGCCGATGCACTCGTCGGTCACGCGGTAGTGGACCAACGACTTGCAGCGGCCCGCCGGGCAGCGGCCGGCGATGTGGGCTTCGTATTCCTCGCGGAAATAACGCAGGGTGGAAAGCACCGGGTTGGGAGCAGTGCGGCCCAGCCCGCAGACGCTTCCAGCTTGCACCGTCAGGGCCAAGCGTTCGAGGTCGTCGAGATCGGCCGGCTGGCCGCGGCCCTCGCAGATGCGGTCGAGCACGTCGAGCATCCGCCGCGTGCCGACGCGGCAGAGCGTACACTTGCCGCACGACTGGTCCTGGGTGAAGCGGAGGAAGTAGCGGGCGATATCGACCATGCAGTCGGCGTCGTCCAGCACGACCAGCCCGCCGGAACCCATGATGGCCCCGACGTGGGCCAGGGCGTCGTAATCGACGGCCGTGTCGGCCAATTCCGCAGGCACGCACCCGCCCGATGGCCCGCCGATCTGCACCGCTTTCAGCCGCCGCACGGTCGAGCGGGCTCGGGCGATCCCGGGACATCCCGCCTCGGCCACGCCGCCGCCGATCTCCTCGACGATTTGTCGCAGCGTGATTCCCATCGGCACCTCGATCAGGCCGCCGCGGCGGACCTTTCCGGCCAGGGCGAAGACCTTGGTGCCCGGACTCCGCGGGGTGCCGATGCGCGAGAAAGCCTCGGCGCCGCGACGGAGAATCCAGGGGGTCATGGCGAAGGTTTCGACGTTGTTGACCAACGTCGGTTTACCCCAGAGTCCGGCGTCGGCGGGGAACGGCGGGCGGAGACGCGGCATTCCGCGGCGACCTTCGATCGAAGCCAACAGCGCGGTCTCTTCGCCGCAGACGAAGGCCCCCGCCCCCTCCTTGACCGCCAACTCAAGGTCGAAGTCGCTGCCCATGATGGCTTTGCCCAACAGCCCGCGCTCGCGACAGCGTTCGATCGCGGCCCCGATGCGCTCGACGGCCAGCGGATATTCGGCGCGGATGTAGAAGAGCCCTTCGCGGGCGCCGACCGCTCGGGCGGCGATGCTCATGCCCTCGACGATGCGGTAGGGGAACGACTCCAACAACATACGGTCCATGAACGCGCCGGGATCGCCTTCGTCGCCGTTGCAGACGACGTATTTCGTTTCGCCCTTGGCAGCGCGGACTCGCGCCCATTTCAGGCCGGTAGGAAAGCCAGCCCCGCCGCGGCCGCGCAGCCCGCTGGCCTGCATCTGCTCGACGATCTGCGGCGGCGTGAATTGTTCGAGGCAGCGGCGGAGGGCCGTGAAGCCGTCGTGCCGCAGGTACTCGTCCAGATCGAGCGGATCGAGTTGGCCGCAGTGCTCGGTGGCCAGGTGCTGCTGCGGCCCGAGAAAAGCGCAAACCGGCCCATCACGGGCGTCGATGGCATGCCGGGCCAACGGATCGCCGGCTTCATCGGTCAGCAGCCGATCGAGCCAGCGGGAGACCGTTCGGCTGATGCGGCGTAACGCTCCGCGCGGCTTGAAATGGGCCAGCACGATCTCGGCCGCATCGTCGGCACTGACCTTGGCGAAGAGCCGCTTTTCGCCGGCGGCCGAGGGCGTCGAGATTTCCACCAGCGGCGTCTGGTGACACATGCCGACGCAGCCGACCCGCTTCACCACGGCCGCCGCGCCGCTCTCGGCCAGTGCATCTTCGATCGCCCGATAAACGCGGCCGCTTCCCTGGGCGACGCAGCACGAGCCGAGCCCCACGCGAATCTCGCCCACGTCTTTACCGAGAACGATCGGCGTCGCGGGCCGCTTGGCCGTGCCGCTCTTCTGCTGCTGCAAGAAGTCCTCGATCACGTCGCCGACCATCGTCGGGGCGAGCCGGCCGTAAGTGACGCCGTCGATCTGCACAACCGGGGCCAGCGTGCAGCAGCCGAGGCAGGCGACTTTTTCGATCGTAAACAGCCCGTCGGGATCGGTGTCGCCGCCGCTGCCGATTTTCAGCCGCCGTTGAAAAGCGTCGTGGATCACCTCGGCCCCCTTCACGTGGCAGGCCGTGCCGTGGCAGATGTGGATGACGTGCCGTCCGACGGGGCGATGGCGGAACCGGTTGTAGAAGGTCGAGACGCCGACAATCGCCGCGGGGGTGATCTCGGTGAGCCGGCAAACGCGATCAATCGCCTCGTCGGGCACGTAGCGGTAGTGCGTCTGGATCGCCTGGAGGATCGGGATCACGGCCTCCTGGCCGCCGCCGAGCCGGGCGACGCACTGGTCGACGAAAGTGAGATCGAGTTGCGACATTCTTGTGGGATCTGTAGGAGGCGACTCCCGTCGCCGCCGGTAGTTTGTGGGGTGTCGATGATGTGGTGACCTGATGATCGGCGACAGGAGTCGCCTCCTACAGTTTGCCGATGCAGAAGATGTGCTCTTTTCCGCGAAGGTAGATTCGTCCGTCCTGGAAGGCGGGGCTGGTGACGCACTCTTCGCCCAGGTTGCATTGGCCGACGCGGCGGCACTTGTCGCGGCCGGGCTCGACGATCCAGGCCTTGCCGCTTCGGGCGATGATGTAGAGCCGCTTGCCGACGATGCTCGGCGAGGCGGCGCATTGCTCGTCGAATTCCTCGGACCAGAGCACGCCCCCCTTCGCGGCATCATAGCAGGTAAGCGTCCCGTCGGAGCTGAGCAGGAACACGAACTCGGCGGTGGCCAGCGGGCTGCACGTGTCGGGCATCCCGTCTTTGCCCTTCCACGCGATGTGCGTGGCAGTCACGTCGCCGTGGCCGTCGGCGCGAATGGCCGAGAGCGAAGCGTTTTCGTTGGCCACGAAGACGCGGCCATCGGCGAAGACCGGCGACGGGCCGATGTCGGGTCCGAGGCATTTCGCCCGCCAGACCTCCGCGCCGTCGGCGAGATCGTATCCGATGACCCACGGCGTCGCGGATGCGACGATCTGGTCGCGGCCGCCGACCCGGACCACGATCGGCGAGGACCAGGAGTTGGGCACGGGACGACTGGCCTGCCAGGCGATGTCGCCGCTGGCCGTGTCGAACGCAAGCAGTTTCGAGCGCGGCTTATCGGAATCGCCTTGATCGAGTTGCACGAGCAGCAGGTTCTTGTAGGTCAGAAGCGAAGAGGCGTGGCCGTAGCTGTTTTGCAAGGGGCCGAGGCTCTTCGCCCAAGCGGGCGCGCCGGCGACGTCGAAGGCGGCCAGATCGCCGTTGGCGAAGATGGCGAAGACGCGGCGGCCGTCGGTGGCGACGGTGGGGGCGGCGTAGCCGGTGTCGTCGTTGACTCTCGCCGGCCGGGCGTTGCTCTGCGGCGTGCCGGCCACGTTCTCGCGCCACAACAACTTGCCGCCGTCGGCATCGAAACAGTAGACCTCGCGGCGACGCTCGTCGGCGCCCGAGAGAAAGACGCGCTTGCCCCAGACAACCGGCGAATTGTTGCCCGGCAACGGCACCGGCGTTTTCCAGAGGATGCCCTTCCCCTTCGCGGCGTCCCAAGCGTCGGGCACGTTGCCGTAGGCGGAGATGCCGAGGCCGGCGGGTCCACGGAATCGCGGCCACGCCTTGGCGAACTCCTCCTCGTTCGGCGGTGGCTCGCGATTGGCGGGTGAGCGCAGATCGGCTCGCCCATTGGTCTCACCCCCCGATTGCGATCGAGGGGCCTCATGGGTCGATTGCGCCGTCTGCGAAGCGCCTCGGGACGGCCCCCCTTCCGCGACGTCTCGCGGCAGCGGCGACTTGACGGTAAGGGTCAGCAGGACGGCGGCGAGAACCACCGCGGCGCACGTCGCGGCGACCGCCCAGCGGGCGGCGGTAGTCCAGGCCGCTTCCTGATCCGGAGGGCCGAGTTGGATACCCGGCGACGGCATTCGGCGGCGGAGCGTCGCGGCGATTCTTGCCGACAGGAGGAACGTGAGCACCGCGACCGTCAGCAGGGCGGCGCCCACGTTGGTGAACGCCCGCTGGCGAAAATACTCGCGCCGCAGTTGCAGATCGAGCGTGCGGACTTGGTCCTTGAGAGATTCGTCGTTCCGATGCTGTTCGAGCGCGTCGGTCAGGGCCTGGTACGCCGGCGAATCGAGCGGGTCCTTCCGCAGCCGTTGGAAGTAATCGTAGGCAAGCAGCGCGGAGACGACGATGGCAACCACGGCCGCCACGGCCGCGATTCGCGTGGCAAGCAGATAGGCGGCGGTGTTCTTGTCGCTTGCGTTCATTGTCATCCATATCCTGGTTCCCACGCTCCGCGTGGGAAGCCGCGTCTTCGACGCTCTGCGTCAAGCCGGCGGACGCGGAGCCTCCTCGGCAGTGCGTTCCCGCGCAGAGCGTGGGAACGAGGGAGAATTCGTTATCTCCGGCAATTTGTGCAGGGCGTGCTCGCAGGGGCAGTACCAGAAACATCGGCCGCAGGAGACGCATGTGGCCCGATCGGGTTGATAATCGGCCCGGCGGCGGCGAAGCGAGAGATAGATCAGCTTGACGCCGACGACCAGCCCGACCCAAGCGCCGAACCATCCGCCCGCCCGGCGAAACGCCGCACGCAGCCGGGTGGCCTCGGCGTAGAGCTCGTCGGCCGGGCGGCCGGTGTTGCGAAAGGCGTCGCTGGTGTCGGTCGTCCCCTGTACCTCGCCGGCCTGCTCCTGATAGACGCGCTCGGCCTGGCGGACGATCGGATGCACCCGGGCCAGCGGCGTTTCCAATTGCCGGCCGAGCCAGAAGCCGGCCGCAACCAGCAGGGGGCACGCGACCAGCAGCAACGCCAGGCGTCGCCGCCCGCGCCGCCGCTCGGCCGTCGGTTGGGCTGCGGTCGGCTCGCGGATGGCGCCGTAAGGACAGGCGTCTTCGCACAGCCGGCATTGGATGCAATCGTCGGGCGGGATCTTCGCGTGCCATTTCGACGCCTTCGACAGCAGCCCGAGAATCGCGCCGTAGGGGCAAAGGTATCGGCAGTAGGGGCGGCCGACGAAGATGCCGCCGACCAGGAAGCAGCCGCCTAGCACGAGCATGTTAATGCTGGCACTGCGGCGGAAGAGGCCGACGAAGGGATCGTAGCGGCAGATGACAAAGGCGGTGCCGGTGGCGGCGAAGGTCACGCCGGCGCCAAGATAGATGTAGGCCATCAGGCCGAGGGCCTGGTCGAGCCACCGCGGCACATTGATCGGGCGGACGGCGACCAGTTCCTGCATCGCCCCCAACGGGCAGACGGCGGCGCAGAAAGTCCGACCGAAGAAGAGCGTAAACAGTAACGGCAGGGCGAACACGGCGGCGGCCGTCCAGGGAATCGCATAGCGGGAATCGAACAGGGCAAGCGTGACGTTTTGGATCGCCCCGATCGGGCAAATGCAGCCCTGGCGGACAAAGCCCAGCCAAACCAGCGACGCCAGGCCGAGGGCAAACAGCCCCCGCCGCGAGTGCTTCACGACCGCCAGCCACGAAGCCAGTCCCAGCCCGACGGCCAGCACCGCCAGATCGACGTATTCCCACACTTCCAGCCGCGGCGGCGGAGTCGTAATTGACGGCAGGGCGTGATCGGAAAAGTCGGGCGGCGGAAAACGCTCGACCGCGATCGCCGCCGACGCCAGCAGCGGCAGCAGACCCAGACTAGTGATGATGAAAAGCCACGACCGGCGCATCAGGCGTTCTCCGGTCGGGAAGAAGCCGGCGCGGCGGCGTTCGGGAGAGAATTAGAGAGAAGGGGATTGGGGGATTGGGGGATTTGGGGATTTGGGGATTTGGAGATTTGGAGATTTGGGGATTTGGAGATTTGGAGATTTGGAGATTTGAGAATTTGAGAATTTGAAATCTCTGATCCCTCATCCCTAGCCCCTAGCCGCTGGCCCCTAGCCGCTGGCCCCTGACCCCTAGCCCCTAGCCCCTGGTCCCTGGCCCCTGCCCCTAGATGCTCCTTCAGCAAGTACGGCTCATCGGCCGGGACGCGGCTGAAGGCCTGCGAAGGGCAGGCGGCGGCGATGGCGCACTCGTTGCAGTTCTGGCAGCGGTCGTGCCGCACCTGCAATTGTAGCGAACCGTTGCCGAAGGCGTTGCAGCCTTTGACGCACTTGCCGCAGCCGATGCAGAGCCGCTCGTCGATGGTGTACTCGAAATACGGGTCTTCGACGTAGGCCCGCTTGATCGCGCCGGTGGGGCAAAGCTGGTTTTCGGCGGCGGAAGTGAGCGCGATCGGCTCGGGATGGAAGTAACCGGTGCAGAGATCGCAATAGCCGCACATGCCGAAGTTGTGGACGCACTTGACGGCCGACTGATCCATGACGCAATAGGTGGCGCAGTTGCCGCAGGAGATGCACTTCGCCGGGTCGAGCTGCCAGACGAGCTTATCCGCCCGCCCCTTTCGTGCCGCCAGCGAGGCGACCGCCCCGCCGATGCCCAGTGCTCCGGCAACCCGCAGGGCGTCGCCCAGGAACGTGCGGCGATCGCGTTTTGGATTTTCGGCGTTCATATTCCAGCCCCCAGTTTTCCTTCTCGTTCCCACGCTCCGCGTGGGAACGTCCCGTAGGCGACGCTCTGTGTCACCCTTCCCGACGCGGAGCGCCGAGCGGAGGGGTTCCCACGCGGAGCGTGGGAACCAGACTTCATCGTCGCGACTCCGCTTTTATTGTATCTGGTTTGCGGGTGAAAATCCGTAGCGCGCGGGCGAGCGGATCGAGCACGAGGATGCGATCGCGGCTGTCAACGGCCAGGTCGACCGGATGCAGCGTGTGCTCGTCGCAGCACTCGGTCAACATCGACGGGTCGGGGGCCAGCACGCTTGGGCCGACGACGACGCACTCGAACTCGCCGGTGGGACTATGGACCTTCACCCGCGGCAGCCCCTTTTCGGCGGTCACGATCCGCCCGTCGCTGAGAATGGCGATGTTCGAGGGATTGCAGCAGCCGCAGAGGGCGTCGATGCCCATGCCGCGTTTGCCCCAGGAGACTTCCAGTTGGCCGTCGAAGGTGAAGGCTTCGACCTGGTGCATGCCGGGGTTCGCCACCCGCAGCAGGCCGTCGGGAGCGATGGCCACGTCGAAATACGGGCTGGGCACGACGAAGCCGGGAATGTTCCGCGACGGATCGTGTCGGCCGATCTCGCCGAGCAATTTGCCGTTGCGGTCGTAGTGCCACACCACCAGCGAGCCGGCGTCGGCCACAAAGACGTCCTCGTCGCCGACGGCGATGGAGGTCAGCACCGAGCGTTTGCCGGCCGCCGGCCAGGCAGACTGCCGCCGGCCGTCGGCGGCGTACAACTCGACGTGGTCCTTCATGCCGACGTAGAGCGGGCCGGGCGAAGGGTGATCGGCCTTGGCGACCGCGAGGCAATACGGCTCTTGTTCCAGCCTGATGGTTCGCAGTTTCTTCCCATTTTCATCGAGCACGTCGATCGCCTTGTCGCCGGCCACGAAAATCTCGTCACTAAGGCCGACGGCCACCCCCTGCGGCTCGGTCATGTCGAGCGGAATCAGCGCTTTCTGCTCGTAGCGGATCAGGGCAGGATCGATCTTCGCGTATTGTTCGAGGCTGTAGTCGAACGCCTTGGACAGTTTGTTGCCCTCTTCGCCCGTCGGGTTGATCCGCATTACCGCGGCCACGCCGACGCAGATCGCGACGGCGATGACAATGCCGATCGTCGTGGCGATGATCGGGTTGTGGGTTTTGGTTTCCATTTGGGTTCTCGGCGTTCCGGCGTTCTGTGGCGGGGTGAATGCCGCGTTGGCGCGGCGGCCGCTTTCCTTCGGGGCGCGGCTAAACGGTTTGTGCGAGCATCATCTCCACCTCGACTATCTCTATCATCTCCCGCTTGACACGTCCAAACACTTCATGCGGGTCAGGTCGCGAACAATCAAGCGGCTGCCGACCAGCGCCATTGGGCCCCAGGAATCATTGCCGTCGTCGAACACCTGCGACTCGGCCAACTGGCGGTAGCCGGCGGGCGTCGCTTCGACGAGCGTCAAGCGTCCGCTGTCGTTCATCACGAAAATCAGGCCGTCGGCGACCATATATGGGCCGATACCGAAGCGGTGCTGCGGCCCGCTGTTCCAAACGACGCGGCCATCGGCGTCGAGGCAGACCAACTCCTTGTCCTTCTCGCGGACGCCAAACAGATGGCCATCGTAGAAGATCGGCGTGTGCTGGGTCGAGCCGAACGTGGCGGCGGCGATGCGGCGGAGCGTCTTGGCCGCGATCCGGCCGGCGCGATCCTCAAGTTGCAGCAGCATTGCCCCGGCGTTGTATCCGCCCGAGAGGAAGATTCGGCCGCCGGGCAGGATCACCGGCGAAGGGACGGTGGCGATGCTGATTTTCCAATCGCTGGTGTCCCAGAGGAGCGAGCCGTCCTCGGCCGAGACGCCGGCCACGCCCCCCTTGCCGCAATAGACGTACATCCGCTTGCCGGCGAACTCCATCGGCATGATCGACGAATGGGTCATCGTCCAGCCGCGCGGGTTGGGGCTCTGCCAGACGACCTGGCCGGAGCGGCAGTCGATCGCCACCAGCAGCGCGCCGCCGCCGGGGGCGAGGATAGCACGGTCGCGGTCGATAAGCGGACACTGGCCGGCGTACCACTGCGGCACGGTGGCGCCGAAGCGGCGGACCATGTCCAACAGCCAATACTCGCGACCCGTCGCCGAGTCGAGGCAGGCGATGTCGCACTTGGGGCCGATCGTGACGACGAACTTATCGGTCACGGCCGGGACAGTCCGCGACATGCCGTGGTTTCGCTTCACGCCGATGGGATAACTGAATCGCCACAGGTCGCGGCCGTCGGCCAGCGAGAGGCATCGCAGCACGTCGGTCGAGGCGGCGCGGTCGTAATCGAGCACGTAAACGCGGCCGTCGCGGACCGCCGCCCCCGCGTGTCCTTCGCCCAGTTCGATCGACCAAAGCACCCGCGGGCCGGCCGGCGGCCATTGCCGGGCGAGCGGCTCGGCCGCCGCGGCAATGCCGTCGAAATGCTCGCCGCGAAACCGCGGCCACACCCCCGGCAGATTGGGGGCCGCATGATTGAACGTGGTCAGCGTGCCCACCAGCGGCTTCACCGGGACTTCGCGCTCGCCGGATCTCGGCCGGTCGAGCCCCGGCACGCGGGCCTCAAGCCGATTCATCGGGCCAACCGCCGTCCAGAGCAGCACGGCCACGATGCCGACGACCGCCAAAGCGCCTGGAATCAGAGTGCCCGCCAGCAGGTGCTTCATATAGGGGGGATGCGTGGAAAGGACCCGGCCTCTACCTTCTACATACCCCCTCTCGGCCGGAGTGTCAATGCGGCGCGGGCGGCGGCTGGTGATAGGGTTTGTGCGACTTGTACAGCGGCAGTTTCTCCTCGATCGATTTCACCAGGTCGAACTTGCCCTGTTGCCGGGCGAGGGTCACGGCCTGTTGGGCCGTCTCGACGGCCTCGGCGAACCGCCCGGCTTCGGCGTAGGCGGCCGCCAGCGTGGAGAGAGTGGTCGGTTCGCGCGGGCCGACCAACTCGATTGCTCGCCGCGCCAGTTTGATGGCATCCGCGCCGTTGCGCAGCGAAGCGTCATCGCTGGTCGCCAAGAACCAGGCGGCGTTGTCGATCATGACGTAGTCTCTTGGCCGCAAGTCGATCCAGTCGCGCCAGCGGACGACGGCTGCCGGGGTTTCGTGCGCTGGCCGTACGATCGCGGCGAGATTGCGCCTGGCGTCTGCGTAATCCGTGCGGAGTTCGACGGCCTTTTCGTAGTACGACATTGCCGCGACCAGTCGTCCTTGGGCTTCCAACGCCGCGCCGAGATTGTTGTAGGCTCTCGCGTTGTGTGGATCGATCTCCAACGCCGTCTTGCACTGCGAAATGGCTTCGTCGAGACGGCCTTGTTCTTTCAGAACCGCGGCCAGATTGACGTGATTGTCGGCCGTCATTGGATCGATCTTCAGAGCCTGCCGGTAGTGGGCGAGGGCGTCGTCGAGGTGACCGGTCTTCAAGAACAGCGATCCGAGGTTGGTGGCGATTGCGGCGGCGTCCCTCGCCGAGCACTTCCAGGGCTTGGCGTGCGCGAGTCGCTCGGCCGCCTGATATTGCGCTACTGCCGCGGGAAAAGCCCCGTTGGCGTTCAGCGCCGTTCCCAAGTGAAGATGGGCGGCGAAGTTGTCTTCGGTGCAATCGAGGGCGTGCTCCCACAAGGTTCTGTCGTCGCGCCAGAATGTGGTCTGCCGGTAGGCGAGTCCCGTCAAGACGGCCAGCGCCGCCAATGCCCCGACCAGCGCCCAACGGCGAGCAACGCGGGAAACGGCGGCTTGGCGGATGCCCCAGGCCACCATGATGCACAGGCCGATCTGCGGCAAGTAGGTATAGCGGTCGGCGCGGGCTTGCCAGCCGACTTGCACCAGGCCGATCATCGGCACCAGCATTCCCAGATACCACAGCCAGCCGGTGAGAAGATAGGGGGATCGGCGGTGGAGGATTACGACGCCGGCGGTGATCGCCAGCAACACGGCAACTGCCGCGGCGATCTTCCCGATTGCCACGTCCTGGCCGGGATGCGGATAGATGACCGCGAGATTGACCGGGCAGAAGAATTGCATCAGGTAGGCGACGTAGGACACGGCGGCGTTGCCGATCCTCCACGGCCAAGCGACGCTGACAAAGGCATCGATGCCGACACGCTGCACGAGGTATGTGACCACGCAGGAGCCGGCCGCCAGAAGGAACAGCGGAATCTTCTCGACGATCAGACGGCCAACGGCGGGCGCGGTGCCGGCGGGCTTGGTCGGCTCACACTTGCCGCTACGGTGGGGCAGACATTCCTGTCTGCCGCCAGAAATGACGGACATCGGGCAGACAGGAATGTCTGCCCCACCAGACAGCGGTCCTCGCTGCAGACGCCGCAGCGGCCAGTAATCGAGCAGCAACAGCACCAGCGGCAGCGTCACCAGTGTCGGCTTCGCCATCAACCCCAACGCAAGAGACGCCGCGATGGCGAGATAGCGGGCCAACGAAAACGGATGTGAAACGTAGCCCGCGTAGGCCCAGAGCGTCAACATGAAGAACAGCCCGCTGAGGACGTCTTTGCGTTCGGCCACCCACGCCACCGATTCCACCCGCAGCGGATGCACGGCGAACAGGGCCGCCGCCAGCGCACTCGGCCAAAAGTCGCCGGTCATTCGCCGCAGTGCCAAGAACAGCAGCATCGCGGAAGCGGCGTGTAAGAGGACGTTGGTGCAATGATGTCCGCCGGCGTTTTGCTTCTGCACGCCGTAGAACTCGGCATCGAGCAGATGGGAAAGCCAGGTGAGCGGATGCCAGTTTGCCGCGCGATTGGTCGTGAAGGCACACACGATTCGCTCGGTCAGCGTGCCTTCGGTCAATTGCGGATTCTCCTGAACGTACGTCTGATCGTCGAAAATGAGAAACCCGTGCCCGATCGTTTGGCCGAAGATCAGGAAGACCGCCGCCAAGAGCAGGCCGGCGACGACAAGGGAGGCGTGAGCGAACGGATCGCGGTCAACCGCGACCCGCGACGGGTTAGCGAAACGCGGGACGTTTGCGTTGCGGTTCCTTTGCCTCTTTCGGCTCATCGATCGACTCTCGACGTTATAAGCGCAGCGCGGCCCCTACCTTACATTATTCCGACCGGCCGCCTTCGGCAATCCGATCAGTCGGGCTGGCTGACGGATTTCGAGCTTTGCGGTTTCCTGGGAAGGCGGAGCGGGGCGGTCCGGATCGGCGCTTCCCTTTCGGGCGCGGCTAAACGGCCCATAGAAAAGTCATTTCGGCGTCGGCATCTGCATGATGATCTCGGCGTGGGCGGAGACGGCCTTGGGAGCTATCGTGGCGTCAAGGTCGAGGCCGCGGAACCAACTCAGCGGGGGCGAGAGGTAACCTGCCGGAGCATGGTACTTCAGCAATCCGCCGCTGGGCGGCGGGGCCGATTGCAGGGCGGTCGATATCCATTGCTGGACGCCGCCGTCGGTCTGCTGCAAGACGTACTTGCCTCCCAGCGGGCAGATCAGCTTCGCATCGAGGAGCTTCTCGGCCGTGTCGCGGCAGGCGGCCGGCGGCACGCGGAGTTGCTGGTTCAAGGCGTGCAGCAGCCGCAGGTTGCCCAAGGAGGTCTCGCGCGTTTGCGCGTAGCCGAGGTCGTTCAAGAGCGGCTCGATGCTGGTCTTGAGCGGGTCGCCGATCTTCGCCCGGATCTGCGCCGGGCGGGCGGCCTGTTGGTAGTGAAGCTGCGGCACGACTGTGTCGAGCACTTCGCGATGGAAGGAGAAGACGGTCAGTCCGTTGTACTGCCGGCGGCAACCGCCCAATCGCGAGACGGCATAACCGGCAGCATCCGGTGGCGGCATCCCGATGTTCAGCAGCGACAGCGGTCCAAGCTCGCCGGTCGAGCCGACGTAACCGACCAATAGATCGCGGATTCGGCCCAGGCCGGTGAATTGCGAGAGAAAACCGCCGCTGCCGGGAGCTGATCCGCCGGAATCTGCGCTGGGAATCGGTTCAAGCGGCTCGGCGGGAATCGGCTCCAAGGGCGGCTCGGAACCAGCCGGATCGCCGAAGGCGGCAAGCGCGGTGGGAATTGCCGCAACGCCCGAGGTCGGAGAAGCCGGCGGCGGCGGCACGACTTCGGGCGTGGGCGGCGGCGCGGGAGCGGGCGGCGCCGCGGGAGTGGGCGCTGGACCCGGCGCGGGCGGCGGGGGAACCGGCAAACCACCGGGCCGGCCTCCGCCGGGCGGCGTGGTGTCGCAAAGCCCAGCGAAGAGCCGGCCGTAGTTCATCACCACCTCCAGCGTGGCGGCATTGCCGGCGATGGGGGCGAATTGCTGCTGGTCGGCGGGACCAAGCTGTTGATTCAACATCGCGAAATGTTGCGGCGCGAAGGGGCTCATCAAGACGTCGATCACCACCTGCTCGCGGTTGCCCGAGAGCGCGGTCCGCTTCAAGCCGGCGATGATCGGGTCCATGCGACCCCAGTTTTCATGACAATACTCGGCAAAGTGGTTGTATTCCGCCGCCTCTGCATGAGTAATATTGCCGACCGGCATATCGAGGATCGGCATGAACGCCCCGCGCCAGCCGCGGTGGTCGTCGTGGACGTCCGTCCCATTGAGCACGATGCGGCTGCCGTCGGGCAGCGGCCCGAAGTCCGGCGGCAGGGCGCCGGCCGATTTGAGCTGTTCGATCGTGTCGGCCGGCTTGCCTTCGCTCCCTGCGGCCAGCCGGGCCAGTTGCACCAGATCGATGTCAGCGACCGCCTGCAATCGCCGCGCCATCTCGACGCGATACTGCGGCGAGGTGATGTTGCGGAAGAAGGCATCGGAGGCGTAGAGCCAGATCGTGTCTTCGCGGCTGAGGGGCATGACCGTGCGGGCGTGGCGGAACTCCGGCGACGCCCCCAGCGAGCCCTTGCCCGAGGCCGTAGCCAGGAATCGGGCGGCCAGGGCCCGCGAGGTGGTGACGAAATGGAAATCGCCGCTGGTAACATAATAGGAGCGAACCGAGCCGTCGGGCGAGAAGAGATAGGGGACCGACTGGCCGTCGATCGTGACCTTCTTCTCCTTCACTCCGCCGGCGTTGATCCGCTCTTGCCGCTGCTGCCTCAGGCTGGTGGAAAGCGCCAGGTTGTTGCGGGCGTGGAAGAGGATGCCGTAGCAGGCCCCTTCGCGGAAGAAGGTGTCGGTGCCGATAATCGCCACGTCGGCGACGACCGTGGGTCCCAGCATCCGCGAGAGGATCGTCTGCCGCAGCACCAGCTCCTTTTCGATGTGCCGATTCATGCCGCGGTCCAGGCCGCGCAGGGCGATCAGGTTCTGGGCGTCGCCGCCCCACTTGGCCAGCGTGTCTTGCAGCCAGAGGAAATTGGTGAAGCTGCCGAAGCGGACGTAATAGCACTCAGCCGGCACCCGCATGGCGATCGGCTCGATCTTCACGTCGGCTGGCGGCGGGGGAAGTTGCATCTCCGGCTGGCTGAAAGGTTCGGGCAGCGGCTGATCGGCCGGCTCGTTCAGGTTGTTCAGCCCGAGGATGCGGTCCTGCATCATCGCCATCCGCAGCGACTCGGTGCCGAGGTTGAAGCCGATCTCCTTGCTGAGTGTCGATTGGCCCGAGGGCATCTGCCGCCCCCTGGGCAGCGGCAGATTGAACCGCCGGCCGAGCGTTGCCGTCAGATAGGTATCGACCAAGGGCGGGTAGTCGGGCTTCGACTGGAGCAGGCCGGGCGTCTTTGCGTATTGCTGCCACCAGAGTTCCAACAGGCGGCTGTAGCCGAGCGGACCGCCGCGGAGCAGCCGGCGGCCGAATTGCGGGACGGCTGTGCCCTGCGGGACCGGGTTGATTGTCAGTTCCAGCGGTCGTCGCAGTTGCAAGGTCGCTTGCAGCGGCTCGTTGCCGCGGAAGAGGAAATAGACGGTGGTCCGCGGCGGCCGGTCGAGGATTCCGCGAAGTATCCCGCCCACCTGCTCGCGGACCGGGCCGCCGGTGGTGAGCGGAGAATTGTTGTTGAGGAACTGCCGCACCAGTCTGCCGAAAACGGGACTCTCGACGGCCGGATAGAAGATGCGGCCGTTTCGCTCGCTCAGCCCGATGCCTTCGGCCCCCAGCGGATCGGGCAGCATCTGATCGGGCACGTCGAGGACGATTCGCCCCACGCCGTACGGCTCGCCGGCGACGGCCTCGATCTGCACCGGCCCCTGGGCTCGCAGCGGCGAGTTGTAGCCGGTTGTCAGGAAAACCAGCAGGGTGGACAGTATTGAAAACAATCGGAAACGGGTCGTCATGGTACGAGATCCTCCGCAAGATCGCCTCCCGCGACCGCAGTCCGGGGGCGTTTCCTCATCGCGCCAACTCCAGCAGCGGCCTACAGAGCGGCGCACGATCAGCCAGCATCATAGTGACTATACCACCCGGAAGCAACCGGCGAGGTATCGACCGATGGGGGGTGCGAAGGTTCTAATGCCGCTATCGGTGCCGGCTCAGGCGTTTTCCTGTTTTCTCATCACGCCCAACGGCGGCGTCTCCACCATCGCTCGTCCCGCAATGGCTGCCGGTTCACTCATCAAATGAACCGGCGGCTGCTTCGAGAGCCCTTTCGCGTAGCGGTGCAACGATCGCTTTCGCGCCGAGCGGCAGCACGACTTTGCCAAAGACTTCGTTCAGCACTTGCGCCAATCCGGTGTAGACTGCGGAGAAGCCGCAGAAGATTCCTTCGTAGCCGGTGAAGTGTTTGAAGCCGGCGCTGGCCTTGGTGTAATCGCCGATGGCCAGCAGAAAGAACAGAATCGCCAGCGTGCCAAACACGACCTGCAATGCGCGATTGAGCCGCAAGGTGCCTACGAACATGACGGCGGTGAAGATTCCCCACATGGCCAGGTAGGCGGCCTTGGCTGTTTCATCGGGCACCGCGGCCCAGCCAGACTTTGGCAGGATCACCAAGGTCACAAACGAGAGCCAGAACAGTCCGTAGGAAATGAAGGCGGTGGCGGCAAAGGTGTTGCCCTTCTTCCATTCCATGCTGCCGGCGATGACTTGCGCGAGGCCGCCGTAACATATCCCCATTGCCAGAATCATGCTGTTCAGTTCAAAGCAGCCTGCGTTGCACAGGTTGAGCAACACGGTCGTCATACCGAATCCAAGCAGGCCGAGCGGCGCGGGATTGGCTGTCGTATCCTTGATTTGGGTCAGGTTCAGTTCGTTCATGGGAGTGCCGGGTAATGGTGAAATGGGACATTCAAGCACACCAAACGAGGGGAAGGTCCAAGGAAGCGGCATTGTAGCACATCCCAATGCCAAGTTGTCAAGTGGGAAACCGCGGAAATGCCGAAAAATGAGGGGAACGCTCACGGCGTGGCCATTTCGTCACCGTGGTGTAACCACTATTATGGGAGTCGCAAATTGCGGCAGCCGAATCCAATCGGAGCTGACCCGGTGACTCCTCAACAGCGACGCCGTTTTGACGAACATTTCGAATGGGTGCTCGAACGCCTGCCGCCGCTGGTCCATGAGCTGATCGAACGGGTGCCGCTGCACGTCGAGGATTATCCTTCGGACGAAGTGATGGATCGCACCGGCGTCAAGTACATCGACGATCTCTGCGGCCTGTACACCGGCATTCCGATCGGGCAGAAGAGCGTGTGGCATTCCGGCACCCTGCCCGACGTGGTGACCATCTACCGCGAAGGCATCCTCGCCGTGGCCGCCGATCGCAGAGGCCGGATTACGACGGAAAATCTGCGCAAACAGATCCGCATTACGATCCTGCACGAACTGGCACACCATCACGGGCTGACTGAAGAGGACTTGCGGAAGATGGGTTACGGTTAGGGTGCTTGGGTAAGACACGGCTAACAGCAGACGGCGGAGGGCGCATGATGTCGAACGATTGACGCTGTCCGAGTGATGCGTGAGACCTCCATCGGCCGAATTGAGCACCACGCCACGCTTGCTTCGACCAACGATCGCGCGGCCCAGTGCGCGACGCGGGGGGCAATCGAGCTGCCGCTGCTGGTTGTGGCCGACCAGCAGACCGCCGGCCGAGGTCGCGGTGGCAATCAATGGTGGAGTTCTCCCGGCGCGTTGACTTTTAGTCTGCTGCTCGATGGAAACAACGTGGGGGCCGGCGAGGGCCGCTCGCCGTTGGTGGCGTTGGCGGCGGCCGTGGCCGTGGTCGAAGCTGTCGCCCCGCTCTTGCCGACGCACCAGCTCGGCATCCATTGGCCCAACGACGTGTATGTCCGCTTTGGCCAATTTCAGGGTGGGGCAGACATTCCTGTCTGCCGAGAAGAGCTGGCACATCGCGGCAGACAAGAATGTCTGCCCCACCAGTCGGAAGACCACCTGACGGACGACCGCAAACTGTCCGGCATCCTCGTGGAGGTGCTCCCCGATCGACGACACGTGATCGGCATCGGCCTGAACGTCAACAACACGTCGGCCGACGCGCCGGCCGAGTTACAGAAGACCATAGTCACGCTCCGCGATCTTTCGGGCCGCGAGCATGATCGAACCGGCGTGCTGATCGACCTGTTGCGGCGATTGGATCGTCTGTTCTCGCAACTGCGCGAAGCCCCGAAGGAGGTTGCCGCCCGGGCGGATTCGCTCTGCCTGCAACGCGGCCAGCCTCTCACGCTGACATGGAGCGGCCGCAAACTGAGCGGAGTTTGCCGGGGTATCGCCGCCGACGGGGCAATCGTATTGCAGACGCCCGGCGGAGTCGAGACCTTCCTCTCCGGTAGCGTGGAACGCCGGTAACGCGCATTTCTCACCACGGTGGGGCAGACATTCCTGTCTGCCCCGCAGAATGCGGCGAATTGGGCAGACAGGAATGTCTGCCCCACCGACCCATCGCGCTATTGCTCAACCGGCGAATCATGCAATAATGTTCGCCAGATCATGATGTCCCTTGTGTTGGAACCACTGCTGAAGATCGCGGTGCTGGTGGCCGGTCTAATGACTGCCGCGGCATATCTGGTGCTGGTCGAGCGCTGGATCGCCGCCTGGGTGCAGGATCGGCTCGGGCCGAACCGCGTGGGGATTCCGCTGACGAAGGTCCGCATGTTCGGGCTGGGGCAGCCGCTGGCCGACGGGGTGAAACTCCTGTTCAAGCAGCAGGTTACGCCCAGCCGCGTCGATCGAGTGTTGTTCGTCGTGGCCCCGATTTCGATCTTCGTCGCCGCGGTGGCCGCCTTCGCCGTCGTCCCTTTCGGCAGCGCGATCCCGCCCACGGCCTTTCCCAGTTCGTGGGGCGTGACGGCCCCGGTGAGCCTCGAGGTCGCACCGGACATCAACGTCGGCATGATCTACGTCTTCGCGGTCGGCAGCATTGCCGTCTACGGCGTCGTGCTGGGCGGCTGGGCAAGCAACGACAAGTACAGCTTCTTAGGCGGCATGCGGAGCAGCGCCCAACTGATCTCCTACGAGCTGCCGCTCGGGCTGGGCATTCTCGGCGTCGTGGCCATAAGCGGTTCGCTGCGGCTCGACGCGATCATCGACCAACAAGCCAGTAGCGGCGTTTGGAATGTGTTGACCCAACCGCTGGGCTTCGTCGTCTTTTGCGTGGCCGGGTTCGCCGAGGCGGCGCGGCTCCCCTTCGACCTGCCCGAGGCCGAGCAGGAGCTGGTTGGCGGCTACCACACCGAGTATTCCGGCGTCAAAATGATGCTGTACATGGTCGCCGAGTTCCTGCACATGATCTTGGCCTCGCTGCTGATCGTGATCCTCTTTTTGGGCGGCTGGCACTTCTGGGGTCTGACCGGCGCGGGCGAGGCTACGGGCTGGATCGAGGTGCTGCTGCGGGTGATCGTGCTGCTGGCGAAAGTGATGGCCGTTATCTTGTTTTTCATGTTCGCCCGTTGGAGCTGGCCGCGGTTCCGTTTCGACCAACTCATGGAGATGGCCTGGAAGGTGATGATCCCCTGCGGGCTGGTGAATTTTGTGGTTGTGGCCGGTTGGATGGAGTTCGGCGCAGGTGCGGCGCGGCTATTGAAGCTGCCCGATGCGTGGGGCATGGCGGTGGTCGGCTGGCCGGTCTTGCTGCTCTCGTGGCTGGTCGTTGCGGTATGGGATCCAACGGCAAGGCGTTGTAAACACCACTCACTTATTCAACATCAATGAAGCCCGACGATCAGAAAATCACCTGGGTGAAAGAGCCGCGATTGGGGCTATTGGGCCGATCGTATCTGCTCTTGTTCCTGCAAGGGCTCAGCACGACGCTGCGGCATTTTTTTCGCCGCAAGCGGACGGTGCAATCGCCCGAGGCGCGTCATGAGCTTCCCGATCCGCTGTTCTATCGCGGCGTACACCGGTTGAACCGGGACGAGCAGGGGCGGGTGAAATGCGTTGCCTGTTTTCTCTGCGCCACCGCCTGCCCCGCCCATTGCATCGACATTCTCGCCGCCGAAAGCCCCTGGCCCGATCGCGAAAAATACCCGCAGTCCTTCACAATCGACGAATTGCGCTGTATTTTCTGCGGAATGTGCGAAGAGGCTTGCCCGGTCGACGCCATCGAACTGACGAGCCTCTACGACCTCTCCGGCAAGAGCCGCGAGGAAATGATTTTCGACAAAGAGAAATTGCTGAGCGTTTACGATCGAACCAAGGACGCCGAACCGATGCGGAGTAGGAGGGGCTAGGGGCTGGGGACTAGGGGCTGGCGGCGAGGGATCAAGGGCCAGACATTAAAGAGTAGAGGTGGCGTGGCGACGTGGTGCTGGCAGCAGTAACGCAGTAATCTGTATCGGCCCGACAATACCTCCCCTTATTCCGTTAGTCACCTCCTACCCCTAGCCCCCAGCCCCAATCCCTTCCATGCCCGATCTCCCTTCCATCCCGCTCCCAGCCGTCGCCGTTTTGCTTGCGGCCGCGTCGCTGTGGCTGATGTTGCCGCGCGGCGGCGCACGGGGCCGGGCGGTCGGCTGGGTATTGGGGGCGATCGCCGTTGGGCTTGGCGCGTGCAGCTCCCGTCGCTGGGCCGTGGGATGGCCGACGGCATCTTCCTGATCTTGGTGGCGGCCACGGTGATTTCGGCCGTCGGCGCGATCACCTGTCGCAACCCGGTCTACTGTGCGATCTGGTTCGGCATGTCGTTGCTGGGGGTCGCCGGGCTGCTGTTCTTCATCGGCGCCCAGTTCCTCGCGGTGGCCACGGTCGTGGTCTATGCCGGGGCGATCCTGGTGACGTTCCTCTTCGTGCTGATGTTGGCCCAGCCCGAGGGCAGAGCGCCCTATGACCGCGTGAGTTGGGAGGCGTCGCTCTCGACGGCGATGGGTATGATCCTCGTCGGCGTGCTGTCGATCGGCATCGGCGGGGCACTCTCGCAGGCCAAAGGCGACGGAGGAAGTTTTCGCCACGACGCCAAGCAATTGGGAAAGATCGGCAGCGAAAACTACCTCCGTCCCCCTTCCGAAGAGGCAATGGCCGCCAACGTTCTCGCGCCGCGACACGTGGGCCGCCTCGGTGAGGAGATATTCGGCCACCACCTGATCGCCGTGGAGGTGGCGGGAGTTCTGTTGTTGATCGCCCTGGTCGGCGCCGCCGTGATTGTCGGCGAAAGCAGGAGATCGGCGAATAACGATTCGAAAGCCGCTTGCGGTTTCGCAAAGAACCACTGAGCATTTTATCCCCGACATGTCACACGAACTTGCATTGCTGCACAATTGCCTGCTGGTCGGCGCCGTGTTGTTCGGCGTCGGCCTGATCGGCTTCGTCAGCCGGCGGAACATGATCGTCATGTTCCTCTCCGCCGAGATCATGTTGCAGGGGGTGTCGTTGAGTCTGGCGGCCTGGAGCCGCTTTCGCAACGATTTTGGCGGGCAGACGCTGGTGCTGTTCATCATCGCCGTGGCGGCCTGCGAGGCGGCGATCGCGTTGGCGCTGGTGCTGATGCTGTTTCGGCTTCGCGGCGACCTTAACGTCTCGCAATGGCGCGACCTGCGCGAGGCCAACCAGCCGGGATTCCGCGAGCAGCCGCCGCCCGAGCCGCCCTCCGCGCCGCTGGAGCCCTTGCCCCACCTGGCGCCGGCCGGCGTCGCGCCGGAGATACCGCGGGAAGACACCGAGTATCGGCCACGAGTTTAGGGGGATTGTTGATTGTTGACCGACCAGACCGAGCGAAATCAATGTGGAGTACGTCGTTTAGCCGGCGTGCTTGCACGCCGCGGAGTGCCGCCGTACGCGGCCGGCACCGCGGCGAACGAGTTCGCCGGCTAAACGGTTGGTTTTGACGCCTGTTGTTTCATGTTTGACGCCAGAACACTCCTGATCCTGATTCCCGCCCTGCCCTTGGCGGCAGCGATTCTGACGGCCGTGCTCGGCAGGCGGGCATTGCGTGAACGGAGCCACTGGCCCGCTGTCGCAGCGTTGTTGTTGAGTTTTCTCGCCAGCGTCGCACTATTGTTCGAGGTGCAGAAGCGAATCGAAGGGCCGAAGGAGACTCGCGGACCTGTGGCGGTCACGCTCTGGAACTGGTACAATGTCTCCGACGCCATGCCGAAGGCGCCCCACGTCGGCGCGCCGCCGACCGGCTCGGCTGACTTCCGCATTGAAATCGCGTTGCAGGCCGACCCGCTCACCGCCGTGATGCTGGCGGTGGTCACCTGCATTTCTTCGCTGGTGGCGATCTACTCGATCGGCTACATGCACGGCGACGCTGGCTATTGGCGATTCTTCGCCTACGTGAGCCTGTTTGTCTTCTCGATGACGCTGTTGGTCTCGGCGAGCAATTTCATCCTGCTCTACATCGGCTGGGAACTGGTCGGCTTGTGCAGCTATCTGCTGATCGGCTTCTGGTTCGAACGGCCGGCGGCGGCGGCGGCAGGCATGAAGGCCTTCCTGGTCAACCGCGTCGGCGACGTCGGTTTCGCCCTGGGGATTTTCCTGATCTGGACGACCTTTGGCACGCTCGAGTTCGATCGCGTGTTTGCCGCGGCGGGCGGGCTGGCCGGCGACTGGCGGGCGACCGCGATCTGCCTGTTGTTGCTGGTGGGGGCGTGCGGCAAAAGCGCCCAGTTTCCGCTGCACGTCTGGCTGCCCGACGCAATGGAGGGTCCCACGCCCGTGAGCGCCCTGATTCACGCGGCGACAATGGTGACAGCGGGGGTGTATATGGTCGCCCGATGCAGCCCGCTGTTCGCACAATCGCCCGACGCCCAATACGCCGTGGCGGCCATCGGCGGACTGACGGCGCTAATGGGTGCGATCATCGCCATCACGCAGACCGACCTGAAACGCATTCTCGCCTACTCGACGATCAGCCATCTGGGCTACATGTTCGTGGCGCTGGGGGTCGGCACGTTGGCGGGCGTGACGGCCGGCATGTTCCATCTCGTGACCCATGCCTTCTTCAAGGCCCTGCTGTTTCTCGCCGCCGGCAGCGTGATGCACGCCGCCGGGGGCGTAATCGACATTCGCCGTCTCGGCGGGCTGCGACGCCGCTTGCCGGTCACCTATTGGACCTTCCTGGTCGGCTGTCTGTCGATCGCCGGGGTTTTTCCGTTGGCGGGTTTCTGGAGCAAGGACGCGATTCTGGCGGCGGTGGCCGAGCGGGCCGGTCACGGCGGCGAAGGCGGAATCTACGGTTGGCTGCTGCTCTCGACCTTCTTTGGCGTTCTGCTGATCGACTTCTACATGTTTCGCCCCCTGTTTCGCGTGTTTCACGGTCCTGAGCGTCTTCCAGCCGAGGCACGGCGACACGCCCAGGAATCGCCGGGCACGATGACCGCGCCGCTGGTGGTGCTGGCGTTCGGGGCGGCGGTGGTCGGGGCGTATTTCGAGTGGAAGCACGGGTTTGTCAGGTTTCTTGCCGCGACGCCCTCGTTGGCCGGTCTGCCTCATCCGCCGGCCGAACTGGGCCGCCGTGCCGCCTCGGCGCCGCAACACTGGGGCATCGCCATCGTCAGTTCGGCGATCACGATCCTGGGAATCGCGGCGGCGGCAATCGTGTATTTGGGCAGCGAGAAGAAGGCGGCCAGACTGGCGGCCTTTACGAACATCTTCGGGCTGTACAGCCTCTCGTACGGCAAGTTCTTTTTCGATCCGATCTACTCACTGTTGATCGTGCAGCCTCTGTTGGGCGTCGCGCGGCTGGCGGCCTGGTTCGACCGATACGTCATCGACGCGCTGGTCAACTTCTGCGGCCGGCTGCCCGCGATCGTGGGCGCCGCCTTCCGCCCGTTGCAAGGCGGCGCGTTGCAGTTCTACGCCTTGGCGATGGCGCTGGGGCTGTTGGCACTATTGGGAATTCTGCTGATGTAAAACCGTAATCAGATACAGAGTCCGGTTGATTATTGTCGTCATGTCCGAATTGCTCCGCGTCATCCTGTTTCTCCCCGCGGCGGCCGCCTTGCTGTTGCACGGCAGCCGACACTGGATGCGCGTCGGCACACTGGTGGTGACGCTGGTGGTGCTGGGGCTTACCGCCGACCTGGTGGCAAGGTATCCGCACGCGGCCCAGCAGACCGCGTCCGCCGCCGAGACCGACGCCCCGTGGCTGCAATTGGGCCATTCGGGCATCGACATCTATTTCAGTATCGGCATCGACGGTTTGAGCCTGTGGCTGTTCGCTTTGACGTCGCTGCTGATGGTGGTCGCCGTACTGGTCGGCTGGCAGGCGATTGACCAACGGGCGTCGCTCTATTATCGGCTGCTGTTGGTCCTGGAGACGGGGATGCTGGGCGTCTTCGTCGCCCGCGACGTGATCCTCTTCTATATCTTCTTCGAATTCACGTTGATCCCGTTGTTCTTTCTGATCGGTCTGTGGGGCGGCCAACAGCGCCGCCAGGCGGCGGTGAAGTTCTTCCTTTTCACATTGGCCGGCAGCCTCTTGACCTTTCTCGGCCTGTTGGCCATCGTGCTCTGGTGCTATTACAACTCCGACGCCGACCCGGCGATGCGGTCGCTGACGTTTTCTATCGCCGATCTGACCGAGTCGCTGCGGGCCGCCGCATTGCGCGGCCATCCGATGGCGCTCTGGCTGCAAATCGGCATCTTCCTGGCGCTTTTTGCGGGCTTTGCCGTCAAGACGCCGCTGTTTCCGCTGCACACCTGGCTGCCGCTGGCCCACGTCGAGGCACCGACGGCCGGGAGCGTGATCCTCGCCGGCGTGTTGCTGAAAGTTGGGACGTACGGCTTCGCGCGGTTCAACCTGCCGATGCTGCCCGAGGCCGCCGCCGTGCTCATGCCCTGGCTCCTATGGATTTCGCTGGCCGGCGTCCTCTACGGGGCGCTGGTGGCGTTGGCCCAAAGTGACGTCAAGCGGCTGGTGGCCTACTCCAGCGTCAGCCATCTGGGCTTCTGCATGTTGGGACTCTTCGCGCTCGAGCGGTTGAGCGTGCAGGCGAGCGTGTTGCAAATGGTCAGTCACGGGCTGGCCACCGGCGGCCTGTTCGCCGTGGTCGGCATGATCTATGAACGATTCCACACCCGCCGGATTGACGAACTTGGTGACCTGGCCCGCCGCATGCCGCGGCTGGCCTGCTTCGCGATGCTCTTTGCGTTGTCGAGCATCGCCCTGCCCTTGACGGCCGGGTTCGCCGGCGAGTTTCCGCTGCTGTTGGGCGTATTCCAACGCGGCTGGGCCACGGTCGCGGCCGCCCACGCCGCCCAACTGCGCACCATCGCCGTTTTGAGCCTCGGCGGCGTGATTCTGGGAGCCTGGTACATGCTCTGGATGTATCGGCGGGTGTTCTTCGGCTCGCCGCAGCAACACAGCGGAAGAAGGGAGGCAGAGCCCGTGCGCGATCTCTCGCCGCGGGAAGTGTTTTGCCTGGCGCCGCTGGCGGCGGCGATTATCTGGATCGGCGTGCAGCCCCGCTTCTTCCTCGATCAAATGGGAGGCACGCTCGATAATCTGATGCGGCCGGCGATGCTGGCGGTGGAGGAGGAAGGGGAGAGGGGAGAGGGGAGAGGGGAGAGAGGAGAGAGGAGAGAGGAGAGGGGAGAGAGAAGAGGGCGACGAGTGGAGAGTCGAGAGTGGAGAGTGGAGAGTGAGAAGAGCGACCACGCTACCGTTTCATCCCTCATCCCTCATCCTTCATCATTCATCACTCATCCTTCATCATTCATCACTCATCCTTCATCATTCATCACTCATCATTCATCATTCATCACTCATCATTCATCATTCATCATTCCTCATTCGTCACTTCCATGACCGCCGCCACGTTATCCCTGCTGCTGCCCGAGATGGTGCTGATCGTCGCCGCGGCGGCGATCTATCTGGGCGGGGCGTTTTTTCCCGGGCGGAAGGTGTGGCGCTGGCTGGCGGGGGGCGCGATCGCCGCCGCGGCCGTTTTCCTGTGGTGGCAGCATGGGCCCGTGGCGGCCGATGCGTCGCCGCCACTGCACTTCGACCAGTTAGCCTGGCTGGCACGATGGCTCGCCCTCGGCGTCGGCGGCCTGCTCCTCTTGCTGGCAGCGGAGGAGAAGTCGGAAACCGGGACGGAGCGAGTCGGTTCGCTGCTGCTGGTCGTCGCGGGGTTGATGTTGGTCGGCGTCGCCGGCGATTTGGTCTTATTGTTTGTTGCGCTCGAGCTGATCTCGATTCCCACCTATGTGCTGCTCTATCTCGGGCGGCGTGACGCGGCGTCGCAGGAAGCGACGGCAAAGTACTTCTTTCTCAGCGTGCTCAGTTCGGCGATTCTCTTGTACGGTTTCAGTTTTCTCTATGGCATCGCCGGCTCGACCGAGCTGGCCGCATTGCGCGAGGCCGTCGCTGGGACAAGCACGCTGCCGCAGGGCTTCGCGGTCTTCTCGAAACTGGCACTGGCCCTGGTCTTCGGCGGCCTCTCGTTCCGCATCACCGCCGTGCCGTTCCATTTCTATGCCCCCAACGTCTATCAAGGAACAACGCACACGAATGCGGCCCTGTTGTCGGTTGTGCCCAAGGCGGCGGGCTTTCTGGTGCTGACGCGAATCCTAGTGGAGGCCATGCCCCATGCGGCGCCGTACACGTGGCAGATCGTGCTGGGAGTTTCGATGCTCACGATGACCTTCGGCAACTGTATGGCGCTCTGGCAGGATGATCTTCGCCGGCTGATGGCCTATTCGTCGATCGCCAACGCCGGTTACATGTTGCTGGCCCTGGCGGTGGCACTGGCCACTGTCGGCGGGGCAACCGCTTGGAACGGCATCGCGGCCGTGGCGTTCTACTTGGCGACGTACTCCGTGGCGACGATCGGGGTCTTTGCGGCCTTCGAGCACTTGGGGCGGCCCGACCGCAGCCTCGACGGCGTGGACGAGCTGGCCGGCTTGGGGAGCACGAAGCCGGCAGCGGCCGCCGTGCTGGCGGTGTGCTTGTTCAGCTTGACGGGCATTCCGCCGCTGGCCGGTTTCTGGGGGAAGTTCTTCGTGTTTGGCGGGGCACTTTCCGTCGATCCTGCCGCCAGTGGCTACGCCGGGATGCGATGGTGGTTCGTCGCCGCCGCCGTCGTCGGCGTGCTGAACGCCGCCGTGGCCGCGGCCTACTACCTGCGGATCGTCGCCGCCATGTACTTCCGCACTCCGCTGGCGACGCCTCGCGCCCAGGGTGGAGCGGGGGCGTCGTGGGCCGCCGTGACATGTGCCCTGCTGCTGGTGGGCGTCGGGCTGCATCCTGGGCCGCTGGCGGGCCGAGTGGAAGCGGTGGGCAAAGGAGAGGCGGTGGACCTTCGCGCAAAGCTGGAGGCCAGCGGAAAGAAAAAGCCGCCACTCCAGCCTGCCCCAAAACCTGGAATGGCGGCTACCCAAGAGGTTGCTTTAACTCGCAGCCTCTGCTGCCCCACCTGCACCCATGTTATTATTAAGCATACCGGTGACAACTAGCTGTCACCGTCACTTCGATTAGCTTCGCATTTGCGAAAAAACCTACCAGAAGGTTGCGTTTTTCCCCATGGCCACGCTGTGCATCCGTGCTACCGAGTTGGCAAGACTGCTGAACGAGGCAAACGAGCCAATCTACGTAGTGGATGATGACTTGACGATCGTTTTCCTGAATCGGGCGTGTCAGTCGTGGCTCGGCGAGGCGGCAGAAGGGCTCTTGGGCCGCCGCTGCGCTTATCATTCGAGTCTCGCGGTCGCCGGACCGGATGCCGTTGCCGCCGCGCTCTGCCCGCCGCCGGCAAGTCTCGCTGGAGAAATCTCCACCGCCACCGTCGCCCGTGTGAACGAGAACGGGGCGTCGGTAGAGCGCCGCGGGCGTTTTCTCCCCATCGCCGCCGCGGGGGAGGAGGCGGTGGGAGTACTCGCCATCCTGGAAGCGAGCGATTGCGGGCCCGATTCGACCGCCGACCGGGCTTCCGAACCCCGTCAAACCGACTCGATTACCCTGCACGAGGCGCTGCGGCGATTTCGCCAGGAGGCCGCCGCCCGGTTTCGTGCCGATCGGCTCATCGGCCAGGGGCCGGCGATGCGGCTGGCGCGGCGGCAGGTCGAATTGGCCGCCGCGAGCCGCGAGAGCGTGCTGTTGGTCGGACCGCCGGGCAGCGGCCGCCGCCACCTCGCCGCCGCCATCCACTACGGCGAAAAAGGGGTCGGGAGTCTTTTTCCGCCGCAGTCCGAGCAGGATCGCGGCGAGACCCTTGTCGGTCTTTTCTCGTCGGAGTTGACGCCGCTGGATTGCTCGTTGCTGGGCGGCGATCTGCTCGAGGCGGCGGGCGCGGCGATCGCTCGCGCAGCGGCGCGGGGCGAGCAAGCGGCCTCGCGCAGCCTCTTGTTCCATCGCATCGACGAACTTCCGGCCGAAGTCCAGGCGCGGCTGGCCAACGTCTTCGCGCGGCAGCCGGTACAAGGGCGTCTGCTGGCCACGGCCGCCGAGCCGCTGCTGGATCTGGCGCGGCGGGGCGCCTTCCATCCGGAACTGGCCGCACTGCTGAGCACGATAACGATCGAGTTGCCGCCGTTGACGCGGCGGCGCGACGATCTGCCGCTTCTGGCCCAGATGTTCCTGGAAGAGCAGAACGCGACCGGATCGCGGCAGATCGGCGGTTTCTCGCCGGCGGCGCTCGATCGACTCGACGCCTACGCCTGGCCGGGCAATCTCGACGAGCTAAGCGACGTTGTCGCCGAGGCGCACCAGCGGGCCACGGGCGCGGAGATCGAGGTGAAAGACCTGCCCGATCGGCTGCACCTGGCCGAGCAGGCCGCCGCCCAGCCGCGGCGAAGTGAAGAGAGCATTGTGTTGGACGAGTATCTCGGCCGGGTGGAGCGCGAGTTGATTCGCCGGGCGCTGGCGCGGGCCAAGGGAAACAAGGCGAAAGCGGCGAGGCTGCTGGGCGTCACCCGCCCGCGGCTCTATCGCCGCATGATGCAATTGGGGTTGGAATGACTGGGGAATGATGAGTGATGAATGATGAATGATGAATGGAAACCGCTTGCGGTTTCGCAATGATGCTTGCGCCAATGGGGATTTTGCCGTGACGTCCGCGTACGAGATCTCATCTGCCGCCAAACTGATTGTCTGCGAGCGTCGCGGGCGGTGGGCTGTCGCCCTGCGGCGCGAACTGGCGGAGGCGGGAGTGCGGGTTTGGGAGACGCGCACGCTGGCCGACTGCCGCGACGAGCTGGTTGCGAATCCCGCCTCCTTTGCCGTGATCGAACTGGGCGCGAACGTGGGCGGATTGCTGCGGCTGTTGGCACGGCAGCCGCGCCAGTTTCCGCGGGCGCGGCTGGCGGTGGTGGCCGATCGTGCCCGGGCCGACTACCAGTGGCTGATGCGCGAGGCGGGCGCCGTTCACTTTCTCTGTTCGCCCCGCGAAGTCGCCGTCCTGGCCCGATTGGCGTGCCGCCACCTGGCCGAGGCACCGCCGCCGCAGCAGACTCTCGCCGAACGGATTTGGGCGGGCCTGCCCTGGGCATAGCCCGCATCTCTCACGACGGTGGGGCAGACATTCTTGTCTGCCCTAATTGCTGCATCCTGCAGGGCAGACAGGAATGTCTGCCCCACCGAACGTTTTGTTGACCGTTTTGCCCGTGTCGTGAGGAATGCGGGTCAACGGGCTTCGCAAGGTGAACCGGCAAACACCTGAACCTTTTCCCAGTTGCCTCCGTTCTATTCGTAGGGACTTGGGGGGTTGCTAAAAGCCAACGCCGGGGGAAGAATAGCGACACCCGGCTGCGCCGTGATGATTTTTTGCCGCATCGTTTGACCGCGGGAGCCTTTTGACACAGACTTCCCTTGTGATCGCTTTTTCGGCGATTCGTCTTTTCACAAGAGTCTTGTCACCAGAGCTTCTCGTCATTCGGCGATGTGCTCGCTAGATCGGGATTACGGTATCCGCCATGCATGGTCATGGACCCAATATACCCTTCTCCGGCATTCGTCGGATGCCGAAGGAGATCGCCAAGTTCTTGACCAGTCAAGACTGGTTATTTGACGAAGTCGCGGAGGATAGGCCCCGCGTTTTCCAGCGCAGGTTGCGGATCGAGACGCTCGAGCCGCGTCACTTGATGGACGCCGCCGGGGCAGCATCGCTGGTCTCGTCGGCCTGGTTTCAGAGCGTTGCTGAGCACTGCTGTCGCGGCCCACGCCGGAGTGGCCGATTGGACGATCGAGAGCACGGGCTCCGCGGCCGCGCCGACGGCCACATCGACCTTCGCCGGGCAAAATGTCTACGACTGGATCGTACAGTTCGACACCGCCTCGCTGTGCGGCGTCGCCTCGGTGGCGCAGACGGCAAGCCTCTTGGCCGGCGGCGGCGTTCAGTTCCAGGTGCTCGAGGGGCTGGGCATGACCGGCATGGTGCTGGCCCGCAGTTCCGGGGCCTCGCTGGCGTCGGTCGAGAGTTGGTTGGCTTCCGACGGCAAGGTGGCCAGCTTCGAACGCGACGCGGTCGATCAGGTCAAGTCGATCCCCAGCGATCCGCAATACAGCCAGCTCTGGGGCATGAGCGCCATCGACGCCCCCGACGCCTGGAATCTCACTACCGGAAGTCAAAGCGTGGTGGTGGCCGTGCTCGACACGGGCATCGACTACACCCATTGCGACCTGGCGGCGAATATCTGGACGAACCCCAATGAAGTTGCCGGCAACGGCAAGGACGATGACGGCGACGGCTTCGTCGACGACGTGCACGGCTACAACTTCGTCGACAACACCGGCGACGCGATGGACGACAACAGCCACGGCACGCACGTCTCCGGCACGATCGGGGCGGTGGGCAACAACGGCCAGGGCGTGGCCGGCGTCAACTGGTCCGTCTCGTTGATGGACCTGAAATTCCTGGACAGCGACGGCAGCGGCTACCTCTCCGACGCGATCCGTGCCATCAACTACGTCACGATGATGCGGACGCAATATCACGTCAACGTCCGCGTGATCAACAACAGTTGGGGCGGCGGCCAATACAGCGCCGCGATGGACACCGCCATTCGCGCTGCCGGCGACGCCGGCATCCTCTTCGTCGCCGCCGCAGGCAACAGCGCCACCAACAACGACGCCACCCCGCAGTATCCGGCCAGCTACACCGACCCCAACGTGATCTCCGTCGCCGCCGTCGATCAGAACAAGAGCTTGGCGAGCTTCAGTTGCTACGGCGCCACCAGCGTCAACGTTGCCGCGCCGGGTGTCTCGATCTACAGCACCGTCCCCGGCAACCGCTACGCGATCTATTCGGGCACGAGCATGGCCACGCCGTTCGTCTCGGGAGTGGCGGCGCTGGCCTGGGCCGCCGATCCCAACGCCACGGTGGCCCAAGTCCGCAACGCCATTCTAAACGGCGTCGATAAGGTTGCCGCGCTCAAAGGCAAAGTCGCCAGCGGCGGCGTACTCGACGCTTACAACACGCTCGAACTGCTCGGGGTGCAGGTCTCGAAGGGACCGGTGGTCGGATCGCTGCTGGCCTCGCCGGGCGCCGTCAACGTGGGCGGGGCCGTGACGCTTTCCGCCGGCGGAATCAGCGATTCCAGCGGCACGCTCAGCAGTGTCTCCTTCATCCTCGACGCCAACAACGACGGCCAATACGACAGCGGCGACAGCGTGCTCGGATCGACCTCTTCGATCACCGCCGGCCAGGCATCAATCACGATCGGCACCAGCGGCTGGAGTGCCGGGCGCACAGCATTCTGGCAAGAGCGGAGGACAACAGGGGGACGTGGAGCGCCTGCGCGGCAGCGACGTTGACGATCATCCCGTCCGACGATTACGGCAACAGCGCCGCTGCGGCTGCGGCGATCGGACTGCCCAGCTCGACCAGCGGAACGATCGAGTCGGTCGGCGACGTCGATTGGTTCAAGTTTCAGGCGGTCGCCGGCAAGACCTACGTTTTCACCGTCGGATTGGGCACGCTTCCCGACTCCGTGCTCTATCTCTACGATAAGAGCGGGGCCGCGCAGTTGGCTTTCAACGACGATTACGGATCGGGTGGCGGCTCGCAAATCACCTGGACCGCGCCCACCGGCGGGACTTACTATGTCGTCGTCCGCGGCTACGGCAGCAGCGTGGGCACGTACACGCTCACCGCGGCCGGACAAGACGCGGCGCCCGTGCTTGCCCCGATCGGCAACCAGACGCTGCCGTATTCGCAGACGACGCTGACGATCCCGTTGCACGCTACGGACGCCGACGGCGACGGCCTGAGCTATTCGGTTCAGGTGATGACGACGGATCGGCTGGCGGCGGAGGCTTATACGCTCGATCAGCAACTCGGCCTGCACACCTACCCCAATGGCAGCTTCTACATCAATGGCCGCGGGGCCAACGAGAAATACCTGTTGGGCAACGGCAACACTTTGTATTTTTTGCTGCCCGACGGCGGGCTTTACCGCTGGGGCGGCAGCATTGCCGGCAGCACGCTGGTCGATACGCTAAGTCCGGCGTATTATGCCAATCCCGGCCTGCTGTACAACGCGCAAACGCCTTCGCTCACGTCGATCAGCAGCGCGAGCGTCGTTGCCAGCATCTCCGGCACGACGCTGACCGTCACGCGACAGCCGGGCTTTACCGACGTGCTCTGCGTCCAAGTTCGCGTCAGCGACGGCGTGAAATCCGACGCGGAGACGTTCACGGTCGCCGATCCCTACGCCCAAACGGCCTACAACCTCGATCAGCAGCTCGGTTTGCACACTTACGCCAACGGGAGTTACTACACCAATGGCCGCGGGGCCGGCGAAAAATACCTTTTGGGCAACGGCAACCTCTTGTATTTCCTCTTGCCCAACGGCGCGCTTTACCGCTGGGGGGCAGCATCGGCGGCAGCACGTTGGTTGCCAAGCTCAGCCCCGACTACTACGCCAATCCGGCCCTGCTCTACCAGGCCCAGTCGCCGGCCGCCGCCGCCGCTGCTGCCGGCAGCACTTCGGCGATCCGCGCCGTTGAGAACTCCGTAGCGCCCAACGTTGTCGCCGGCGGCGCCAAGTCGTCGGCCGATGCCGCGCTGCGGCTGACCGATCTGGCGATGGCGTGGCTGGCTCGCGAGCAGGGCAGCCGGTCTGAGGCTTCATTGATCGCCTCGGCCGTTGCCGTCGCTCCCGCCGATGCCGTGGCAGCGATGCTCCACGACGGGGCTTTCGCCGGACTGGGGATTGCCGACGCTCACTACGAGCCGGAACCGTCGCTGATGATGCTCGATCGCCGCCTCGGACGCTCCTCAAGCGAGGATCGCGGCGACGCCGCGGAGATTGGCGACCAACTGGACGTGGTCGATTCCATCTTCGACCTGCCCATCGAAACGCTCTTGGCGTCGGATGATTGGCTGGCGTAACGCGGCTGCGAAACCGCAAGCGGCTGCCATTCAGCGACCAGCAATCGATAATCAACAATCCTACAAGTACCGCTCCAAGATGCGGCGGCTGGCGGCGTCGAGGCGGCTGGCGTCCGGAATCAGGTAGCGGATGCCGTGCGTGTCGACCAGCAGAATCCGGTTGGGGCCAAGCCGCCGCACGTCGTTGTCGCTGTCTTCCATCAAGAAGGTCGTCGGACCGCGATCGGTCTCGATCCGCCACTCCGACGGGTCGCTGTCGGCCAGCACGCGCTTGATCCGCCGCACGATCGGCACGAACTCGCGCCGGCCCAGCTCCTCTTCGAACATGCGGCGAACCTCAGGCCGCAGCACGCTTGGCTCTTCGATGCACGTCAGTTCGTGCCCCTCGGCGTCGCAAATCGACAATAAGCCTTGAGGCTGTGAGATAGGGAACGCGCGAACGGGCTCGACTCCCACGAAGCGACGGCCGTCGCCGCAGGTCAATACGAGTTGGCCCCAGGCGTCGTATTCAAGCGTGAAATCGGCGAGTATTGCAGTGGCAGTGGTCATGGTGCGGAGTCGGCAGTGCGCAGTGGATAGTGGATAGTGAAACCGCTTGCGGTTTCGCAGGGTCGCAGTGGAAGACCTCAAGACTCGCTTCTCGCCGTGTGGACGCGGCGGCTAAACAAAACACCCGCTCCATTCATCTCTCATCCCTCATCTCTCAGCATTCATCATTCATCAATCATCGTTCTTTGATCGCCCCTTCGCGCATCTCGGACTGGGCGTGATGGAGGCGGGCATACATGCCGCCGCGGCGGAGCAGTTCGTCGTGCGGGCCGACCTCGGTAATCAGACCGCGCTCGACTACGACCAGGCGGTCGGCGCGGCGAAGCGTGCTCAGGCGGTGGGCGATGGCGATCGTGGTTCGTCCCTGCACCAGGTTCTCCAACGCCAATTGAATCTCGCGCTCGGTCTCGGTATCGACCGACGAGGTGGCTTCGTCCAGAATCAGGATGCTCGGGTCGATCAGCAGCGCCCGGGCGATGCTGATTCGCTGCCGCTCGCCGCCGGAAAGGAACTGTCCCCGCTCGCCGACCAGCGAATCGTAGCCGTCGGGCAGGCGGAGGATGAACTCGTGGGCGCGGGCGGCGCGGGCGGCGGCGATGATCTGCGCACGTGGCGTCCGGCCGGCCGTAGGCGACGTTCTCGGCGATCGTGCCGTAGAACAAGAACGGCTCTTGCAGCACGATGCCGATGTTGCGGCGGTATTCCTCGATCGGGAAGGAGCGGATGTCGGCGCCGTCGACCGTGATCGCCCCTTCGGCGACGTCGTAGAAGCGGCAGACGAGGTTGACGATCGTGGTCTTGCCCGCCCCGCTCGGCCCGACCAGCCCGATCATCTCGCCCGGCCGGACGGCAAGGTTCATTTTCTTCAGGATGGGGCGGGTCCCATAGTGGAACTCAACGTCGTGGAACTCGACTTCCCCCTTCAGTCGCCCGGGATGCACGGGATTCACCGGCTCGGCGACGCTGGGGACGCGATCGAGAATGGCGAAAATGCGTTGGCGCTGGCGCCGGCGCGTTGCACCGCCGCCACCATGCGGCTCATTGAGTCCATGCGGGCGTAAAAAGTGCTGATGTACGCGATAAACAGATACAAATCGCCGAACTCAATGTCGGTCTGAAACAGCCGCCAGGAGCCATATCCCCAAACGACCGCCAGTCCGAGCGCGGTCAGAAGGCTTACAACCGGCTCGAAAAACGCCCAAAGCTTGTTCACGCGACAATTGGCCACAAACACGCGGTTGTTCGTCGCGCAGAACCGATCGATTTCACGATGCTCCTGCGCGAACGCTTTGACGACGCGGATGCCGGGAATCGTATCGGCCAACACGCTTGTCATTTCACCCCAAGCGCGGGTGCCCAACGCAAAACCTCGCCGCATGCGACTTCGCACCCGATGCACCAGAAACGCAATCACCGGCAGCGGAAGCAACGTCGCCAGGGTCAGCCTGGCGTCGAGGCAAGAGAGGATTACTGCAATCAGAATCAACATCAACACGTTGTTGGCGAAATCGAGCAGGTAGACGGAAAGGAAGTAGCAAATCCGATCGCTGTCGGTGCTGATTCGAGAAATCAGATCGCCGGTCCGCTTGCCGCCGAAGAATTCGAGCGAGAGGCTCTGCATGTGTCCGTAGGTTCGATCGCGCAGGTCGGTGGTGATTCGCTCGCTTACCCAAGCCATGACATAGGTTCGTCCCCACATCAGAAGCCACGCTAATAGGGAGGCGCCCGACAAACGCACTCAAGAATAACCACACGAGATTGAACGAAACGCTGCCCGGATGATTCTCGGCCGGCTTCAGCACATTGTTGATTAACGACCTTGTGAAGTAAGGCGGCGCCAAGGCCGCACTCGAACTGGCCACCATCAGCAGGAACCCGAACAGCACCACCCACTTGTGCGGCTTGGCGAATTCCGACAGCCGATAGAGCGCACCGATTGCCGGCTTATCGCCGATCGATCCGCAATCCGGGCATTTGATTTGGCCGGCCGCCAAAATCGCCCCGCAACTTGGGCAGACGGTGGTCGGGGCCTCGCCGATCTCGTCGCCGCCCGACAGCTCGCCCTCGTGAAGACGCTGGAAACGATTGGCCAGCCGATGGGCCAGCGGCGAACGGCCGATCGTGTAGCGCCAGTGGCACAACAGCCCGCTGGGGCCGAGCAGCTCCAGCCGGCCGGCGCTGTTTTGGTCCTTTACCCGCAGGGCCGACGTGGCATCCAACGGCCAGGAGCGGAACGCCGCAGCCGCGGCAGCCAGGGGCGAGCCATCGTCGCCCGCCTCGAGCGGCCCGATATCGAGCAACCGAACAGCGGTCAAAACCAGCAGACCTCGCGCGTAGTGCAAGCGGGTATCGAGGTCGAGTTCAAACCAGGCCAGGGGGGATTCACCCGCCAAGTGCGTCTCGGCCGCTTGCCGCAAATCGTCGGGAAGGTGTTCCCAGGAGCCGTTGGTTGCGTTCAAGTCTTTCCCCGAAGCGATGGCTATGGAATTGGCCGTCGTTGCAGGCGGCCCTCCGGCAAGAAGGTCATTCTACCACGATCGAAGGGGCCAACGGAACGCCGGCCTATGCGCCGGATGCAGCAACGGATTAGGCGATCGCTGCCGAGCTGTTTAGCCGGCAAGCTGGCTCGCCGCGGTCGCGTGGCGTTCCCTCGCGGCGAGCCAGCTCGCCGGCTAAACATGGCCATGAACCCCATTATTGGGGTTAGTATATATACCACTTATCGACTGCTTCGTCCGGTACGGAACAACGATTTGCCGCCCTGCTCTCCCGCAATTCTGCTGAAAAACCGTGCCGGCCTGTTGCCCTCAGGCAGCCCTGCTGTCTAGAATGGGTAAATTGCGTTGGCCGTGCCGTGGCGTTTCCGTCGCGGCCGACGCGCTGACATCGGGGATGCTCCCTGCTGATGCCCACACTTTATTCCCTCATACGATTGTTTCCCGCTCGAAGTCTGCGCCGAGAGTGCCTTCTGCGGTAAACGGGGGTAAAGAGGGCTGTTTGTGTGGGCCGCCACATGCGGTTTTCCACATTCCCAGAGCACTGCGGCGCGGTTTGGAACCCAAACGTGAAGATGTACTACCTTTGGCCAAACACAGAGGAGATGCGCTCATTAACGATTTCCCCGTTGTTATCGGCTTGGAAAAAGGCTGCCGATACAACCTTTTGATTGTTGGCCGCGTAGATCGTTCTAGGATACCGCGAACCACTCCGCTTCACAGCGACACCTGCAAGGTCATTCAGCGAGTCACGGCTATGGAATTGCGCAAGGTTTTGGCGCTTTGGGGACCGAGTATTTGGGCGAATTTTCCAGTCTTGGAGGCGTGGGTTGACCTTGGCGAGTTGGACAAGCCCTCGAACGATTTTCCCGGATTCAACGATCGGTTGATGAGTTGGATGCCCACGATGATCGAGCATCGTTGCAGCGTCGGCGTCCGCGGCGGCTTCTTTCAACGCCTGCGGACCGGCACCTACCTGGGCCACATCCTCGAACACGTGACCCTGGAACTGCAAACTCTGGCCGGCACCGACGTCGGTTTCGGCAAGGCCCGCGAGACTTCGGAGACCGGCGTCTATCGCGTGATCATCGAGTACGCCGACGAGGCGCTGGGCGCGAGTGTCTTGCGGTGGCCCGCGAGTTGTTGATGGCGGCCATCTACGATCGCCCCTTCAACGTTGCCGCGGAAATCGAGCGGCTGCGAGGCCTTGCCCACGAAGTCTGTCTCGGCCCGAGCACCCGCGCGATCGTCGAGGCCGTCACGGCGCGGGGAGTTCCCTATCGGCGGCTGAACAACGAGAGCCTGGTGCTTTTCGGCCACGGCCGCAAACAGCGCCGCATCCAGGCCGCCGAGACCGATCGCACCGGGGCCATCGCCGAAGCGATCGCACAAGACAAAGAGATGACCCGCACGATGCTCCGCGCCATCGGGGTGCAAACCTCCTATGGCCGGCCGGTCAAGGACGCGGAAGACGCCTGGCAGGCCGCCTGCGAAATCGGCGTGCCGGTGGTCGTCAAGCCGCAAGACGGAAACCAGGGCCGCGGCGTGGCCACCAACCTGACGACGCGCGAGCAGATGGTTCGCGCCTTTGACGCGGCCCGGCAAGAGAGCGAGCATATTTTGGTCGAGAAGTTCGCCCCCGGCCATGATTATCGCCTGCTGGTCGTGGGCGACCGCGTGGTCGCCGCCGCCCGCCGCGAGCCCGCCCAGGTGCTGGGCGACGGCATCCACACCATCGTTGAGTTGGTCGAGCAGGTGAACGCCGACCCGCGCCGCGCCGAACATCACGCTACGGTACTTAGCAAAATCAAGCTCGACGCGGTGGCCCTGGCCGTGTTGGCCGATCAGGGCTACGCGCCGGAGTCGATTCCGCCGGCCGGCGCGACGGTGCTGATTCGCCGCAATGCGAACCTGAGCACCGGCGGCACGGCGATCGACGTGACCGAGCGGGTGCATCCCGCCGTGGCGGCCAGCGCGGTCGATGCCGCCAAGATCGTGGGCCTCGACATCGCCGGAATCGACGTGGTGGCCCAAGACATCTCCCGACCGCTAAGCGAACAGGGCGGCATCGTCGTCGAAGTCAACGCCGCCCCGGGCCTGCGGATGCACCTCGAGCCGTCGGTCGGCATCTCGCGGCCGGTGGGCGAAGCGATCGCCGAGATTCTCTTCCCCCACGGCGAAATGGGCCGAATTCCCATCGTCGCCGTCACCGGCGTCAACGGCAAGACAACCACCACCCGTTTCATCGCCCACGTGCTCCGCGGCACGGGCAAGACCGTGGGCATGACCTGCACCGACGGCATTTACGTCAACGACCGCCGCATCGACAGCGGCGATTGCAGCGGGCCGCAGAGCGCACGCAGCATCCTCATGAATCCTTCGGTCGATATGGCCGTGTTCGAGACCGCCCGCGGCGGAATCCTCCGCGAGGGTCTGGCTTTCGACTACTGCGACGTGGCCGTGGTGACCAATATCGGCGACGGCGACCACCTGGGTATCTCCGACGTCAACACGCCCGAGGACCTGGCCAAGGTGAAACGCTGCATCGTCGAAGCGGTGGCCCCCGACGGTTACGCCGTGCTCAATGCCGCCGATCCGCTGGTCGTGGAGATGGCGGCCCACTGCCCCGGCGACGTGGTCTTCTTCGCCATCGATCCGAGTCATCCCGTGGTCGTCCGCCACCGCGGCGTGGGCGGCCGGGCGATCTTCGTCCGTGACGGCCAGGTCGTGCTGGCCGAAGGCGACCGCGAAGAGCCGATCGTCTCGCTCGCTAAGGTCCCGCTTACCCGCGGCGGCCAGATCGCCTTCCAAGTCGAGAACACGCTGGCCTCGATCGCCGCCGCCTGGTCGCTCGGTTTGCCCAAGGAGCTGATCCGCGCCCGGGCCGAATCGATCGCCGCCGACATCGACAAGGTGCCGGGCCGCTTCAACGTGCTGGAGATCGAGGGGACGACGGTCGTGGTCGATTACGGCCACAACGTCCACTCGCTTACGGCGGTGATCCAAGCCCTCAGCACTTTCCCGCACACTCGCCGCACGTGCCTGTATTCGACCGCCGGCGACCGCCGCGACATTGACATCATCCGCCAGGGCGAGTTGCTCGGCGCCGCCTTCGACCGCGTCATTCTCTACGAGGATCACTATCGTCGCGGCCGGGCCGACGGCGAGATCATGGGCCTGCTGCGCAAGGGTCTGGCCTCGGCCACGCGCGTCAAGGAGGTCCTCGAAGTCGTCGGCGCCAACGAGGCGGCCGAAGCGACGTTGTCTTCCGCCCAGGCCGGCGAGCTCGTGCTGCTACAAGCCGACACGATCGACGAGACGGTGCAATGGCTGAAGGGCTATCTCGAAGCGCTGGCCGCCAACACCGCCGACGCCAACGAGCCGCAGTTGGCGGAACCGGTCCTTCACGGCGTCGAACTGCCGCCGCCCGAGAAGCTCACCCCCGCCGAAATCGAGAGCGAAATCCTCGCCGAAGTACAGACGGTGGCAAAGGTCTAGGGGGTCTAGCAGAACCAGGACGCAGTCGTACTCCTCAGGCCCCGCGTGAGGCGAGGGGGTAGAGCGGTTTGAGAACCATTGCCATCCGCGGCTGGTCGCCCTTCGCCCTCATTCGACCGCCTCCTCGTTCCTTCAGCCCTATCGCAACCCAACGTCAGAAGAAACACCGGTGGGAGCCGCCGCAAAGAGCAGCAGCCGAGACAGCGGCCTTGTTGTAAGTCGCGTCATTGGTGCACCGATCTCTCACTTGCACAAATCAGGAAGACCGGATCGGCACCATTCTCGTAATAGTCGGGCCAATCAGTCAAGTAGCGCAGGCACCGTGGAGGCGTTACCCTCGACCGACGCATCTTGGCCGGTAGGGAAAAGGCCTCACGAACCGATACACCTCCGATGGACGTAATGACGGTCACCGGCCCCTTTCCTCCTCCTTCTTCCACGCAGCGTCTTTACCGCCGTCCCACCCCCCGGTTACAATTGGGGGGCGTTTTCCTGTGTCAAGTACCCGCCGCACGCTGCACTCGCGATCGAAGGAGCCTGCCATGTCACAGTTCGATTCACGCCGATCGTTTCTCCGCAATGCCGCTCTGGGTTCGCTGGGGGCGATGGCGGCGGGCGGAATGCTGAATGGGGCGGCCGGGCAGAAGCCGGACGCGAAAATCCTCGGCGAATCGGGCGTCAAGTCGGCCGAGCGGCCCAAGGGCGTTTGGCAGCCGGTGTCGGATCGGAAAATCCGCGTGGGAATCGTCGGTTATGGAGCCTGCCAGTTCGGCTCGGCCTTCGGCTTTCAGGACCATCCGAACGTTACCGTGACGGCCGTCAGCGACCTGTTTCCCGACCGGTGCAGCGGGCTGGCCCGCGACTGCCGCTGCGGGAAGACGTATCCTTCGCTGGAAGAGTTGGTCAAGGACGACGCGATCGAGGCGGTGTTCGTGGCGACCGACGCCCCCAGCCACGCCCGGCACTGCATCGACGTGTTGAAGCACGGCAAGCACGTGGTCACCGCCGTGCCGGCAGTGTTCGGCTCGATCGAAGACGCCCACAAACTCCTCGAAGCAGTGAAATCGAGCGGGCGGAAGTACATGATGTTCGAGACCTCCTGCTTCCGCGAGGACTGCCACGCGATGCGGCAGATCTACCGCGCCGGCGGCTTCGGCAAACTCGTTTATTCCGAAGGCGAATACTACCACTACATGCCGACCGGGCTGCCGTCGTATCGCCAATGGCGACGGGGCTGCCCGCCGCAGTGGTATCCGACGCACGCCAACGCCTATTACGTCGGAGTCAGCGGCGGTAGTTTCCTCGAAGTCTCCTGCATCGGCATGAGGAGCAGGCTCAAGAAGTACCAGCCGCAGAACAACGCCTACAAGAATCCGTTCGCGAGCGAGATCGCGTTGCTGCGAACCAGCGAAGGCGGGATGGCGCGAATGGCGGAAAGTTTTGACACGCCCGGCCTCAACGGCGAAATCGGCCGGGTGCGCGGCCAGCGCGGCTCGATGTCCGGAATGGTCTACGACGGGCTGGAGAAGAACCTGCCCGATCTGGCTTGTCCGCCGCTGCCCCCGAGCGTGGCCCCCGGGGGTCACGGCGGCTCGCACGGGCATCTCATGAATGAGTTCGTTACCGCGATCCTCGAAGACCGCAAGCCGCTGGTCGACGTCATCGCGGCCCTGAACATGACCGTCGCCGGCGTCGTCGCCCACCAGTCGGCGCTGAAAGACGGCGAGTTGCTGAAGATTCCGCAATTCGTCTAATGCGGCGGTGCAGCGAGCAACGGTGGAGCGATGTCAATCCCGATTGGTTCGCCGCGGTTGCTCGCCTACGAACCGGCCTCCGAGGTGATTTGTCTCGCCGTCTTTACAGCATCGAGTTGGCCGGCAACCGTGACGAAGCGGCACTCGCTCAGACTGCGAAACCAGGTGCATTGCCGCTTGGCGAGTTGGCGGGTGTGGCGGCGGACCAGCTCGATGGTTTCGGCCAAGTTTCGGCGGCCTTGCAGGTGCTCGATCACCTCGCGATAGCCGACGGCCTGGTGGGCGGTTCGGCCCAACGGCCGCGCGTCGCCCAGGAGCCGCCGCACCTCATCCACCAATCCGGCAGAAAACATCTGCTCGACGCGGCGGTCGATGCGAGCGTAAAGCCCGTCTCGCGGCCAATCGAGCACGAAAACTCGGCACTCCTCGGCCGGGCGGGCGATCTCGAACTGCCGCTGCAACTGGCTGATCGGCCGGCCGGTCTTCTCGAAAACCTCGATCGCGCGGATGATGCGGCGGGTGTCGTTCACGTGCAGCCGGGCGGCGGCGACGGGATCGATCGCGGCCAGACGCTCGTGCAGCCGGCCGCTGCCATGTTGCCGCTCCTCATCGGCCAATCGGCGGCGCAGCTCCCAATCGGCCGCCGGCCCCCGGAAAACGCCCCGCAGCAGTCCCTTCAAGTAAAGCGGCGTGCCGCCGACGAAGAGCGCCTGCCGTCCGCGGCCGGCGATTTCCGCGACGACCCGGCCGGCGGCCTCGATGTATTGGGCCAAGCTGAACTCTTCGTGAGGATCGAGCACGTCGATCAGATGGTGCGGAACTGCGCGGCGATCTTCCGCGCTGGGTTTCGCCGTGCCGATGTCCATCCCGCGATACAGCGCGATCGAATCGAGCGAAACGATCTCGGCCCCGATCCGCTGCGCCAACTCCAAGCCCACCGCCGACTTGCCCGAGGCCGTTGGGCCGGTAAGGAACCAGGAATCGTTTGGTAGGCCGGGCATCATCGACGATACACCTCCACGCCACGGCAGTAACAGCCGACAACCGACGCCAACGGATCGAGAAGCAACTCGTGCGGATCGTCGGCCGAGCGGTCGGGCAGGGCCACGATCGCCAGGTCGGCCCGCTTCCCGGCAGCCAGGGAGCCGATTTCCGTTTCCCGCCCAAAGGCACGAGCGCCCTGGAGCGTGGCCATTCGCAGGATCGCGGCGAGCGGGACGCCGGGGTGCCTTCGCGCGGCGACGCGCATTTCGCCCAGCAAGCTTAAGTCGGGCGACGAGCCGCGGCCGTCGGTGCCCAGGGCAACCGTCGCTCCCGCCGCCAACAGCTTTTCCAACGGGTAATCGCGATGGGCAAACCAATCGTGCGTTCGCGGACAATAGACCACGCTCATCCGCTCCGCGGTCGCGGCCAACAGCGAAATCTCCTCATCGTCCAGATAATTGCCGTGGATGACCAGGGCACGATGGCTGCGGGCGAGAAGCTGCAGATAGTCCAACGGTCTCGCGCCGCGAGGAATGGCCGTTGCGTCCCATGCTCCCCGCTCTTCCAAAAAACGCCGTAGCGGGCCGCCGCCATCCTGCAACAATTGCAATTCCTCGGACGACTCGGCCACGTGCATGGCCACGGGAATCTCATGCCGCCGCGAAAGCTCAACGACTGCCGCGAGCAGATTGGGATGAACGCTGTAAGGGGCGTGGGGGCTTAGCCCGACGTTGCCCACGGTGGGGCAGACATTCTTGTCTGCCGATGACGTCGCGCTGTCCTGGGCAGACAAGAATGTCTGCCCCACCTGCTGCGCTGCCGCCCCAGCGGTCGGCCGAAGGTGCGACACGGCGAGTTCCACGGCGGCGGCGACGCGATCGGCGGTGGGAGCGATCAGTTCCAAGAACGCCGTAACCTCGATCGGCGAAGCCGCAAGCGGCTGGCCGGGCTGGACGATGTCGCCAAGGGCCGTGAGTCCGTTGCGAAGACTCTCGTCGAGCCCCAGGGCTACCGGCTTGCGATCAGGTCGCCCCGGCTGTTGCCTGCACGCCATGACGCGACGAAGCCAGTCGGCAAATCCGATGCCGCGATGTCCCAGCGGCGCCGGCAGGTCGCTGAAATCGAGATGCACGTGGGCGTTGACCAGCCCCGGCAGGATGGCGACGTTGCCCAGGTCGCGGATCGCGTGGGCGGCAGGCGAGACGCCTGCACCACAAGCGACGATTCGCTCCCCTTCAATGCTCACCGCTCCGCCGGGAATCGGATCGCCCTCGACGGGAAACATGTACCGGGCGCGAAGGGTCGTTTGCATACCTCAAACCGCTCGCGGTTTCGCGACGGCGTTTACACCGCATCGTTTCGCAGCCGCGCAACGACGCCGAACGTCGCCGCATCGTCGCCCAGCGGCAACGGCTCCTGCCGCGTCGCTCCGCCCTCGAGCCGGCCGAACCACGCCAGCAGCAAGTAGGCCGCCAGCACGCCGGCGACGACAGTCGGCCAGGTAAACGTGCATCCGATCTCCTCGCTGGGAACGGCGAAGGCCCGCAGCAGCGGCCAATCGGGAAGCAGGTCGGGGGTGATCCGGCTGTTAACGATCGTCAGGCCGTTGTGGCAGAGGTGGAACGCCATGCACGGCAGGATGCTGCCGCCCTGCACCGCCAGGTATCCCAGCACGACGCCGACCAGCGTGGCGATCAGCGATTGTTGCAGGATGCCGTGGGCTATGCCGAAGAGGATCGCGCTATAGACGATCGCCCGCCGCTTGCCTCCCAGCCGGCGGAAACCGGAGAGAATGAACCCGCGGAAGGCCAGTTCTTCGCAGGCCGCCGGCACCGCCGCAATCAGCAGCAGCAGGACCCAGAGATTGGCGCCCGCAGCGCCCTCTGGATCTGCATAAGCTGCGGCAGCATCTCCTCGCTCACCGGGTAAAGCCGCTGCACCAGCTCTTGCAGCAGGTTCGCCGTCGGGTGCAAGACCACCGCCAGCAGCGCCGCCGCGGGAATGGCCAGCCACGACCGCGGCCGCCGGAGCAGCAACGTCTCGCGCGGACTGCGGGCGAAGATTAGCGTCATCAGCAGCATCGGCGGCACGATCACCAGCAACTGCGGCACCAGGAACGTGCGGGCAAGCGCCTCGATGTTGACCGGGGCCGTCAACGAGCAACTCACCACTAACTGAAGCATGAGGATCAGCGCGCCGCAGCAGAACGCGGCGGCGGCCGACGGCGTGGGTCGGCGCTCGCGCAACAACCGCCGCGCCCATAGCCGTAAACCCCAACGCTCGCTCTCGCGGAACAAGACCGCTTCGCAGTTGAACTGCTCGACCGCCCAGCGAATCGCCATCCAGCACGCCGCCAGGGTGACCGCCGTCACGATCGGCGAATACTGGGCAGCCTGCCAATAGTCTCCCTCCAATACGCTCCGCAACAGCAGCACGATTCCGGTCACGGGAATCAGGCTGTTCCCCACGTTCAGTTCCACGCCGGGGGCCATCGGCAGAATCACCAGCGGCATCGTCAGCATCAAGAGCGGCATCAAATAGCACTGCCCTTCTTTGGTGCTGCGGGCGAACGCCGCCAGCGCCAGGCACAACGCGCTGAAGAACGCGGCCACCGGCAGCAACACCAGCCCCATCACCAGCACCGCCGTCAGCGGCGGCAGCCCGAAGCCCGGCATGCGTCCCACCACCAACTGGGCCGTAATGCCCATGCTCGCCAGGTTCAATACCGCAGTGGCAATGCTGAACAACATCACGGTCAGCAGTTTGCCCAACACGATCTCGCTGCGGGCGGCGGGGCTGCTCAGCAGCGTCTCCAACGTGCCGCGTTCCTTCTCGCCGGCGCAAAGATCGACGGCAGGGTAGAACGCGCCGGTCAGCGCCCAGAGCAGCATCAGGATCGGCAGGATTTTCGACCACATCGCGCCGCTGCGGCATTTCACGTTAGCGACGTCGGACGAGCTGATCGAGAACGGCCGCATCGCCGCAATCGAGAGGCCGCTGCGGCGGAGATTGTCGTCTCGGATCCGCTGGGTCCAGCGCTCCAGCACATCGCACAGCCGCACGTAGGCGATGTGCGATCTGTCGCTGGTGGTATTGTGAAGGATATCGGGATTAGGGGCTTCCAACGGCGGATCGCCTTGCAGCGTCGTCTCGGCCAGCCGGCCGGCGTCGGCGCGATGTCGGATCGCCCTGTGGAAAGCGTCAAGCCGAGCCGCGAAATCCACCGGGAAGTAGAGCGCCGCATCGTATTCGCCCGATTGCACCAGGGCGCGAGCCTCGGCCCGCGCGTCATCCGTTCCTCGCCGGCCGCCGGGCAAGCCGAAATGCAACTCCAGCAACTTGGCGCTGCGGCAATCGTCGATGAACCCTCCCTTGTCGAACAGCGCCACTCGTTGGGGTGGCAGTTGCACTGCCACCCCTGGAGTCGCCGGAGATACGGGGGTGCCAGTACAACTGCCACCCCAACCTGGCGTGGTCACCGGACAGGCTCTTAGATTCTCCGCCCCGATCACCAGCACGCGCGCCGTCTGCTTCTGCACGAACTGCGCGATCTGGAGCAAGCTCATTCCCAGCAGCGGATAGAGCAGAAGCGGCAGCACCGCGATCATAAACAGCGTGCGCCGGTCGCGCAGTTGATCGCGAACCTCCTTGAGCAAAACCCACTTGACGTTGGAGACTCTCATCGTGCCGGCGCCAGGTTGCTGGAAGCGTCAAGGGGGACAGTCCCATTTTCGTTGAAACGAAAATTGGGACAGTCCCCTGCGTCGTGTTGCGAAATCAGTTGGAAGAAAAGTTCTTCAAGATCATCCTGCCCGTGCCGCTGGCGGATCTCCGCCAACGTCCCTTCGGCCAGGATGCTGCCGCGGTGCAGGATGGCCACGCGGTCGCACAGTCTTTCCGCCTCGCGCATGATATGGGTGGAGAAGACGATGCACTTGCCGCGATCGCGCAGCTCGGCGACGGTGTTCAACAGCGCCCGGGCGACCAGCACGTCGAGCCCCGCCGTGGCCTCGTCGAAAATCAGCACCGGCGGGTCGTGAACCAGCGTGCGGGCCACCGACACCTTCTGTTTCATTCCCGTCAACATCTTCGCTCCCAGCACGTCGCGGGTGTCGTTCATCTTCAGGCGATCGAAGAGCGATTCCATGCGATCGCGGAGCTCATCCGCCGGGATGCCGTGCAGCCGGCCGAAGTACTCGACCATCTCCCAGCCGGTCATGCGGTCGTAGACGGCGGTGTTGGCCGACATGAAGCCGATGCGGCGGCGGACTTCCGCGGCGTGGGCGACCACGTCGAAGCCATCCACCCTGGCCGAGCCGCCGCTGGGACGGAGCACGGTGCTGAGAATCCGCAAGATCGTGGTCTTGCCGGCGCCGTTGGGGCCCAACAGGCCGTAGACCTGGCCAGGCCGGGCGTGAAAACTGATCCCCCCCAACGCCACGATCTGCCCACGCCGCAGATCGCCGTAGTGCTTCGTTAAATCGCGGACGTGGATCATGGTGCAACTTGAAGATCAGTAAGAGCGGTTCATTCATCTTAATCAGCGGCGGCCGAAAATTCATCCGAAAACCCCGCCAACTCGGGCAAATCATCAACGAGTTGATAGAACACATTCCTCTTACGAGGGGAGAAACCGGCGGTCATAATCCGCCCGCATATCTCAGCTTCCGTAGCCCGAAAAGTCGTGCCGGCCGCCGCCACCACGTTCTCCTCGATCATCACGCTGCCGAAATCGTTGGCCCCGAAGCGCAAGGCGAGTTGGCCCACCGCCAGCCCCTGCGTCACCCAGCTCGCCTGGAGGTTGGCGAAGTTGTCGAGGAAGAGCCGGCTGACGGCCAGCGTCTTGAGATACTCGAACGCTCCCGCCTTGGGCACTCTGGCCAGCGCGGTATTGCCCGGCTGAAACGTCCAGCAGATGAAAGCGGTGAAACCGTGGGTCTGGTCCTGCAATCGGCGCAATCGATCCAAGTGTTCTATCCGCTCGGCGAGGGTTTCGACGTGGCCGAACATCATCGTGGCCGAGCCGCGTCCGCCCAGGGCGTGCCACGCGCGGCAGATCTCCAGCCAGCGGTCTGCCGAGGTCTTGCAGGGGCTGACCTGGCGGCGGACGCGATCGACGAGGATTTCCGCCCCACCGCCGGGCAGCGAGCCGAGGCCTGCCCGCTTCAGTCTTTCCAGCACGCACTCAATCGACAGCCCCGAAAGCGTAGCGATGTGATCGATCTCCGGCGGACTGAAGCCGTGAACGTTGATCCGGGGAAAAGCCCCGCAGATGTCGCTGAGAAGTTCCTCATACCACGCGATTTTCAACCCGGGATGCAGGCCGCCCTGCAAGAGAATCTGGTTGCCGCCCAGGGCGATCGTCTCTTCGATCTTCCGCCGCAACTGCTCGCGCGAGATCACATAGGCGTCGGCCTCGCCGGCACGGCGCGAGAAGGCGCAGAAACGGCAGCCGCTGGTGCAGACGTTGGTGTAGTTGATGTTGCGATCGACGTTGTAGGTGCGAAACGGCTCGGGGTGCAGGCGCCGCGTCACCCTGTCGGCCGCCTGGCCGAGCGCCGGCAGGTCGTGCAACTGCAACAGCGCGAGCCCCTCGTCGACGCTCAAGCGTTCGCCGCCGACCGCTCGATCGAGGATTCTATCGATGGTCGTTGCCATGCGTAATGTGGGCGAAGGGCTCCGCGTGTTCTCAGTCCCGGTAGAATCTGAGTTTCACGTCCGCCGCCGCCAGTTTGAGCTTGGCGGCCAGGGCGAAAAAGCGTTCCAGGCCTTGCTGCTGCCGCCGGCCGAGCCGAAATTCGAGATGATCGCGCAGATAGGAAAGGCAGTCCTCGGCGGGAATGCCGATCAGCGGCGCCTCGCGGCGGGCGATCTCCGCCAAACGAGTCAAGCCGATGTCGCGGGCGGCAGCCAGCGTGCCCGCAACGCCGCGCAGATCAACCCCCGGCCGGGCAACCCAGAACGAAAAGACAAACGGCAAACCCGTCCACCGCGACCACTCCTCGCCCAAGTCCCACACGAACTCGAAGGGCCCGTTGACCGGCGCCATGCCACGATCGCCGATCACCAGCACCGCGTCGGCCGGCATGTCGCCCAGATCGACCCCGATGGGCAGCGACCGCAATTTCGGCGCGACGCCGAACCGCTCCTTCAGCAGGATTCGGGCCAGTACGGCGCTGGTCCGTGAGCCAACGTCCAAAGCGAGCGTCTGAATGTCCTCGACCGGAACTCGGCCATAGAGCTTCACGCTCCGCACCGGGCCGTCGCAGGCAATGCAGGCGTCGGAAACAATCGAAAACTCGCCGTGGCGAGCGTATTCGATCGAAGGGATCGTCGCCACGTCGAGCTCGCCGGCCGCCAGGGCGTCGGCCAGCCGGCTTGGATAATCGGTGACCAAATCCAGCCGGGGGTCCAACTCGGCCAGCGCGACGATCAGCGGCCGAGTGTTGAGATACGTTACCGCCCCCAGGCGGATTCTCTCGCCCCCTTCCGGCTTCCCTGGTTCTTGCATCGTCCGAGTCCCCGCTGGCAGTCGTAAACGGTTCATTATATTCCCGCGGCCGCCGCTGGGAAGGACGCGCTGCCCGTCGAAAGGGCCAATCAGTTATTCAAGTTGGGTAACGATATTTGACGTGGCACGGGCATCTTGCCCGTGTTTTTCAGCCACGGGCAGGATGCCCGTGCCACCCAATGCCATTTCCAGTTTACTGTGTTATGCCGCTTGTAACTGTTGTTGAATCTTGACTTTCTGTTCTTCTGTCAGCCGCAGCAAGACCGGCGGGTGTGGCGCCGTGTGAGCTTTGCGACGCGGCCATTCCCGCTTCTGTTTCGGGCTGGTACGCACACGCCGTTCGCGTTGCGCTCGGGCAATCCTTTCACGAAATGGCTTGGATTCCCTACGGCCTAACATGTCACGACGCACCTCCAGCAACACCCCCCGTGGGCTGCACATTATCGGGAGGCTGTCTTTCGGCGGTGCCGGCATCGCCAACGCGCCTTGACAAAGCAATAACTGCGTTGCGATCATCGAAGCCTCTGCCTCGCGATGCACTAGCCGTAGCGTCCGACTCATCAACGCCACTTTCTTCAAGGTTCGCTTGTAGGTTCTGAAAAATCCCTCGTTTTCCCACCTCCAACGATAACAAGTTCCCGCCATCTCCAAGGATAGCTGCTTCGCATCTTCCACGTTCGTAAACAGCCAGAACGTCCACCTTATGACGGCAACTGTGAATCCGCAGCAATCGGCCGCGAATCGGCGGCTTGCCGTCCTCCTGCTGGCTCTTCGGCCAATAATAGACAATCCCTTCGCGGAACTCCTCCAACAGTTCCTGGGTTTCGCTGTAAAAGGTGGCCTTGGAGGACATGCGGATGAGAAAGGACACGTTCGCCAAGATCATGGTCGCGGCCACGTTGTAGCCCACATATCCCGCGTCGGCCACCACCAACGCCGCCGCTGGCAGCCAACGCAGCATGTACATGAGGTGACTTCGTTCGCTGGCTTTGCCCCCCTTCCCCAATCGCCAGCAAAAGGGAATGCCCAAGGTAAGATGCACGATCGAGGTGTTCCAGATCGTCGGTGACGAATCCTCTTTGCCGCCGCTTCCCAAGCGTTGCTCCAGTTCCTCGGTGCGGGGACACGTCTGCCGCGTGCCATCACAGCCAAAGGGGATGAAGTTTCCCACTTTCCACTGATTGCCGAAAATGACTTCCATCCGTGCGCAGGGCCGCCGCCAACGCCCGCAGGATGGGCATGGGAAGTTTGGCGATGGCCTTTTCAAAGCCGGAAAAGTGCTGGCCCGGCCGTTTTCGTTTTGGACAACTGGCGACATAGAACATTCTGGCGGCTTCAAACTTTTCCGGGAGGCTGTCGCCACAGCAATAGGTCGTCAGGATGATGATGTAAAGCAAAGGATGCAAGTCCCAACGCGGGCATTTCCTGCGTTTTGAAGCATTTCGGACTTGCTTGAAAACTTCCGGCGTGAGAAACTCTCGCATCGAGCCGATCAACGATTTCGCCCGCCGTCGTTGGCGGGCCCGCTTCCTTGCGTTGGCCATTTGCCGTTCCTTCCATGATGGGGTTTGGTGTTGTGACCCCCTATCATTGCTGGAACGGCTTTTTCATGCGCGGTCAATTCACCGCCATTTTCCCAAAGCACATTTTCAACGCAACCCTCGACCTCGCAAAAGATTACATCAAAACCGCTTCCAATCAAGCCTTGGCATTGCGTGCCACCCAATGCCATTTCCAGTTTACTGTGTTATGCCGCTTGTAACTGTTGTTGAATCTTGACTTTCTGTTCTTCTGTCAGCCGCAGCAAGACCGGCGGGTGTGGTGCCGTGTGAGCTTTGCGACGCGGCCATTCCCGCTTCTGTTTCGGGCTGGTACGCACACGCCGTTCGCGTTGCGCTCGGGCAATCCTTTCACGAAATGGCTTGGATTCCCTACGGCCTAACATGTCACGACGCACCTCCAGCAACACCCCCCGTGGGCTGCACATTATCGGGAGGCTGTCTTTCGGCGGTGCCGGCATCGCCAACGCGCCTTGACAAAGCAATAACTGCGTTGCGATCATCGAAGCCTCTGCCTCGCGATGCACTAGCCGTAGCGTCCGACTCATCAACGCCACTTTCTTCAAGGTTCGCTTGTAGGTTCTGAAAAATCCCTCGTTTTCCCACCTCCAACGATAACAAGTTCCCGCCATCTCCAAGGATAGCTGCTTCGCATCTTCCACGTTCGTAAACAGCCAGAACGTCCACCTTATGACGGCAACTGTGAATCCGCAGCAATCGGCCGCGAATCGGCGGCTTGCCGTCCTCCTGCTGGCTCTTCGGCCAATAATAGACAATCCCTTCGCGGAACTCCTCCAACAGTTCCTGGGTTTCGCTGTAAAAGGTGGCCTTGGAGGACATGCGGATGAGAAAGGACACGTTCGCCAAGATCATGGTCGCGGCCACGTTGTAGCCCACATATCCCGCGTCGGCCACCACCAACGCCGCCGCTGGCAGCCAACGCAGCATGTACATGAGGTGACTTCGTTCGCTGGCTTTGCCCCCCTTCCCCAATCGCCAGCAAAAGGGAATGCCCAAGGTAAGATGCACGATCGAGGTGTTCCAGATCGTCGGTGACGAATCCTCTTTGCCGCCGCTTCCCAAGCGTTGCTCCAGTTCCTCGGTGCGGGGACACGTCTGCCGCGTGCCATCACAGCCAAAGGGGATGAAGTTTCCCACTTTCCACTGATTGCCGAAAATGACTTCCATCCGTGCGCAGGGCCGCCGCCAACGCCCGCAGGATGGGCATGGGAAGTTTGGCGATGGCCTTTTCAAAGCCGGAAAAGTGCTGGCCCGGCCGTTTTCGTTTTGGACAACTGGCGACATAGAACATTCTGGCGGCTTCAAACTTTTCCGGGAGGCTGTCGCCACAGCAATAGGTCGTCAGGATGATGATGTAAAGCAAAGGATGCAAGTCCCAACGCGGGCATTTCCTGCGTTTTGAAGCATTTCGGACTTGCTTGAAAACTTCCGGCGTGAGAAACTCTCGCATCGAGCCGATCAACGATTTCGCCCGCCGTCGTTGGCGGGCCCGCTTCCTTGCGTTGGCCATTTGCCGTTCCTTCCATGATGGGGTTTGGTGTTGTGACCCCCTATCATTGCTGGAACGGCTTTTTCATGCGCGGTCAATTCACCGCCATTTTCCCAAAGCACATTTTCAACGCAACCCTCGACCTCGCAAAAGATTACATCAAAACCGCTTCCAATCAAGCCTTGGCATTGCGTGCCACCTAGATTCGAAAACTGATCGGCGCTGCCCGTCGATTCCGCTCCCTCGCAAGCAAAACAACCGCCACAACGCTCACATTTTCTTCTCTCCGAACATCCGGCACATTTCACACCGCGATTCTGCGTGGTACCCCACTGGCAAGCTAGACTTGATCGACAACGCCACCTTACGCGCCATGATTCAATCGTCCCCATCCACCGCAACCGGCGCCTCGGCCGTCGCCGGCCGCCGACGCCGCCTTGGCCGCCGCGATCGAACGGATTGCCGTATTGACCGGATCGAACGGCGGTCGTGGCGAGGGCTCCGCCGAGCCGCGCGCTCGAGAGGCGTTCATGCCGATCGAGCCCGACTCGTTCGCCGCCGCCGGGCTGACCGACAGTGAAGTCGAGGCGCTGATCCTGAAGTTCCTCTTGGCCCGCGGCGACGCCAGCGGACGCGATATCGCCGAGCAGATCAAGCTCCCCTTCGTGCCGGTCGGCCAGTTGCTGAGCGAAATGAAATACGGCCAGTTGGTGGTGCATCGCGGCTCGGCGGCGATGAACGATTTCGTCTACCAGTTGACCGATCTGGGCCGCGAGCGGGCGCGGCGGCTGGCGCAGCATTGCACCTACTTCGGCGCGGCGCCGTCGCGCTGAAGGACTACATCGCCAGCGTCCGGGCCCAATCTCTGACCGGCCAGCACCCCAGCGACGAGGATCTCCGCCGCGCCTTCGACGGCCTGCTGCTGGGCACGCAGTTGCTCGACCGGCTCGGGCCGGCGATCAATTCGGGCCGCGGGCTGTTCCTCTTCGGACCGCCAGGCAACGGCAAGAGCAGCATCGCCGAGCGGATCACCGCCGCCTTCGGCCGCGAGATTTGGGTGCCCCGCGCCATCGGCATCGACGGCGAAATCCTCCGCCTCTTCGATCCGATGAACCACGAGGAAGTGCCGCTGGAACAGGCGGCCGGCCTGTTGGATTCACGCAAGTGCGACAAACGTTGGGTCCGCATCCGCCGCCCCACGATCGTCGCCGGCGGCGAACTGACCATGTCGCAACTCGACGTGAGCATCAATCTCTCCACCGGCATCAGCGAGGCCCCGCTGCAATTGAAGAGCAACTGCGGCACGCTGGTGATCGACGACTTCGGCCGGCAGCGCATGCGGATCGACGAATTGTTGAACCGCTGGATCGTGCCGCTGGAAAAGCGCTGCGATTTTCTCAATCTGTCCAACGGCAAGAAGATCCAGGTCCCCTTCGACCAGCTCGTGGTCTTCTCCACGAACCTGGAGCCGCGTGAACTGGTCGACGAGGCCTTTCTGCGGCGCATTCCCTACAAGATCGAAGTGATCGACCCGAGCGAGGACGAATTCCGCCGCCTGTTCGAGTTGATGGGCGAAAAGCTCGGCGTCGCCTATCGCCGCGAGCCGATCGACCACTTGCTCGAGCGGCATTTCAAGGCCGCCGGCCGCCCGCTGCGATTCTGCCATCCCCGCGATCTCTTGCTGCAAGTCGTCAATTACTGCAAGTACCACAACCTCCCGGCCGAAATGACCGACGAGTATTTCGACCGCGCGGTGGAGAATTACTTCGCGGTGATGTAGATTGACTCTAAATCGGCACGACCTCGACGCCAGCCAACTGGCAGTAGGCTTTGAACAGACGCTCGTGCCTGCCGAGGATGAACAGTTGGTGGAACCCCTTGCAGTCGCGCGAGTCGCCGATGTTGTCCATCTCCGCCTCGATCGAGGTTCGGCAGCCGCCGCACGGGGGCGTATCGATGTTCGCCGCGATCTTGCCCGTGCCCAGGATGATCCTGCCCGGCCCGTCGAACTTCATCACCGTGACCTGCTCGCCGACCGGCCAGATGACCTGCGGCGAGACGCCCATGTTCGACTCGGTGTGGCTGCGGAGGATCACCGGCACGGCGGGCTGATCGAAGCCGCGGAGTTTGCTGGCCGAGGTGCAGTGCGCGCCCATCAAGGTGTTGTTGACCGTGTTGGGGGCGGGGTCTTGCATGAAGCCCGGCCGGCCGGTCAATAGGGCACACAGCCGCAGCGAAATCGCCGCGTTCCAGTCGCACTCGCAAGTGCCCACGCTCCCTTCGTTGTTCAACCGCTGCCAGGCCATGCACGGCGGGCAGGGAATGCGGTGGGCACCGATCAGCCCCAGGCAATTCAGCGAAATCCCGTTGCAATTCTCCGCCGCCATGATTCGCTTGGCCACGACGTAGGTCTTCGCCGCGTTAATGATGTCGGCCGGCTTCGGCTCGACGATCTTCGTCGCCGCCTGCGTAAACTCGTCGGCCAACGCCTTCACTTCGGCCGTCGTACCGACCTTGGCCAACTCCTCGATCCAGCGTTCCAGCGGGACATAGTGCAGCGTGGTTCCGATCACGTCGAGCCGCTGATCGTGCGTCCTGTCGCCGTTGATAATGCAGATCCGCGTCGTTTTCATGGCCCAGATCGCGTGCAGCAGCTTCACGGCCGTCGCCAGCCAGCCGGCGTCCTGCGTCGAGGCGGTAAAGCACTTCTTCGCCTTCCGCTCCTCCTGCAAGTGGCCCGTAAAGGCGGTGCCCATTTGGCTGAAAACAATCGTGGGAAGGCTGCCCCGCTCGGCCACGAACTTGTTGGCCAGCGGCCAATACTCCCGCGGGCCCAACTCCATCACGTTGACGATCACGCCGTCGGGCGGATTCTTTTTGCACTCGGCCAGCAGTTTGCTAATCGCCGCCACGTCGGTCAGCGGGGCGTCGGTCACTTCGAGATTCACGCCCAGCTTGTCGGCGGCCTCGCTCATGATCTTGGTGAACAGGGCCTGGCCGCCCTTGTTGTCGTAGGTCACGCCCGGCCAGCTCATCCAATCGCCGCGGTCGCTATCCGGGCGGAGAAACACGGCCCGGATGCGGGGCTTGGCGTTGGCCGCCGGCTCGCCGCCCATCGCCGCCGAGGTCAGACTGAACATCCCCGGCGCCGCCAGCGAAGCCAGCCCCACAGTAGACATGAAATCGCGGCGATCCATCGAGGCGCAACAACCGCAGTGCTGGGAACAATCGTGTGTATGCTCGTGCGTGCTTGCCATAGCGATTCTCCTTATTGAGGCGGGACGTGATAATCGGCGGTGCGAACGGGCACAGTCGGGCAGGAAACCGCATCGTAGCAGACAAATCGCGATCCTGCAACCATTTTTGTGCGATCCAGCCCGTTGATCGCCTCTCGCGCCCGAGGTAGAATAACCCCCCGTGCGACGCGACCGACTCTCTCCCAGAGGGTTGAAATGGCGATCCCTCCGATATTTGCCCAACGCGTGGCAAGGCAAGAAGGAGAGATATCTTGTCTCATACGTACGTGAGCGCCTTATTCCATTGCGCATTCAGCACCAAGGGCAGGCGAAGAACGATTACGCCGAGCCTCCAGGAGCGACTCTGGCCCTTTATGGGAGGGATCGCGCGCGAGCAGGGCTTCAAGGCGCTGGCCATTGGCGGAGTTGAGGACCATGCCCACCTCCTCCTCTCGCTGCCAGCGGTCACGCCGATCGCCAAGGCGCTTCAACTTGTCAAAGGCGCGTCATCGAAGTGGGTGCATGACACGTTTCCGGAATACCGATGGTTTGCCTGGCAGGAGGGTTACGGTGCCTTCAGCGTCGGCGTCTCACAGATCAATGCTACAGTCAGCTACATTCGGTCGCAGGCCGAACATCACAGGAAGACGACGTTCCAGGAGGAATTCCGTCTCTTTCTCAAGAAACACGGCATCGAATACGACGAACGGTACGTTTGGGGATGACCCGTCCGCACATCGTTCGCCACCGTATGAGCCTTCCGTCCCGTAGGGACGATCGACAATAGCCCGGCGATTCATCGCCGGGAGAATGAGGAGGTTTTCCATTTCCGTCCCGTAGGGACGGTTGACCCCGTCGGGGCTTCCGCCGTTCCATCGTCCCTACGGGACGAATGCCGGGGGCCGGCGCCCCCACACCCGGCGATGAATCGCCGGGCTATTGTCGAACGGCCCTCCGGGCCGGTATGATTGCGGTAATATCTCGGCATCGCAACCACCGCGGGCCGTTGGCCCCGGCTATTGGACAACTATTGGACAACCCAAACGCTCTGACACTGGATCAACGCCCACAGCCCGTCCCATGCCCGACAATCCCCTCCAATACGACAATCCCCTGATTTCCCGTTACGCCTCGCCCGAGATGAGCGCATTGTGGAGCCCGCAGCGGAAGTTCAGCACCTGGCGGCGGCTTTGGGTCGCGCTGGCCGAAGCCGAGGCGGAACTGGGGCTGCCGATCACCCCGCAACAGATCGAACAACTCCGCGCTCACGTCGACGACATCGATTTCGACGCCGCCGACCGCTACGAGCGAAAACTGCGGCACGACGTGATGGCTCACGTCCATGCTTACGGCGACCTCTGTCCCGACGCCCGGCCGATTATCCACCTGGGCGCCACAAGCTGTTACGTGACCGACAACACGGACCTGCTGCTGCTGCGCGAGGGCTTGCAGATGGTCGCCCGCCGGGTGGCGGCGGTGATCGACTCGCTGGCCGCCTTTGCCGTCAAATACCGCGATCTGCCCTGCCTCGGCTTCACCCATCTGCAACCCGCCCAGCCGACGACCGTCGGCAAGCGGGCGTGTCTCTGGGCCTACGATTTCGCGATGGACCTGGCCGAGATCGAGCATCGCATCGCCGGCCTCAAAGCCCTGGGCAACAAGGGCACGACCGGCACGCAGGCGAGTTTCCTCGAACTATTCCACGGCGACCATGCCAAGGTTCGGCGGCTCGAAGAACTGATCTGCCGCAAGATCGGCTTCGATGCCGCCTACGCCGTCAGCGGGCAGACCTATTCGCGGAAGATCGACTCCTACGTCCTCGGCAATCTCTCCGGCGTCGCCCAGAGCGCCACAAAATGGCCACCGATCTGCGGCTGCTGGCCAGTCGCAAGGAGGTCGAGGAGCCGTTCGAGAAGGATCAAATCGGCTCGTCGGCGATGGCCTACAAGCGGAACCCGATGCGGAGCGAGCGGATCTGCTCGCTGGCCCGATTCGTAATGAGCCTGGAATCGAGCGCCGCGCAGACCGCCTCGGTCCAATGGCTCGAACGCACGTTGGACGACAGCGCCAATCGCCGCTTGACGCTCCCGCAGGCCTTCTTGGCCACCGACGCGGTGCTGATCCTCTGCCAGAACGTCGCCTCGGGGTTGGTCGTCTATCCGAAGGTGATTGCGGCCCACTTGCAGGCCGAGTTGCCCTTCATGGCCACCGAGAACATCCTCATGGCCGCAGTGGCCGCCGGCGGCGATCGTCAAGACCTGCACGAGCGCATCCGCCGTCACAGTCAAGCCGCCGCCGCGGTAGTCAAAGAGCAAGGCGGCCAAAACGATCTCCTCGCTCGCCTCGCCGCCGATCCCTCATTCGCCAAAGTCGATCTCGCCGCCGCCACCGAACCAATGCAGTTCGTCGGCCGAGCGCCGCAACAAGTGGATGAGTTCTTGGCCGAGGCGGCTGCCTCGATTCGCACGACATACGCCAGCCAGGACAGGGACGAAGCAGAAGTTCGCGTTTAGGGAGAGCGCTGAAACGAAAACAGTTCCGCCCCCCATTTTTCGCCGGAGCAAGAACACGACGTTGTATTCACGGCAAAATGACGCCATTTTGGATAAGTGACTTTAGCACCGGTAAAGTCCAAAGTAACAATGCCGGCGGCCCTCTCAATGACCCTCCACAAACCCCATGCCAATTCAATGTGGAACACAAGACATTCGAACCGCAATCTCCTCCGCAGCTTACTCGTGGCTGCAAGTGTCGTTCTGTTTGCGGCGAGCTTGCCGCAGGACGCTTACTATGGCGGGGCGGATCGCAAGCCAGGCATAGGACTGTTGTGCTTGCTGTTCGGCTGGCTGGAACTTTGTCATCCCACTTCCGCTGCAATGGCATGGCTGGCGAATCCGGCATTGCTTCTGACGTGGGTATTCAGCTTCAGCCCTTCGTTGCGACGGGCCGCAATCGGTTGCGGAATTACCTCACTTTGTCTTTCGCTGAGTTTTCTCCTGCATAACGAGATACTGGCCGACGAAAGCGGACATTATCAAAGAATAACTGGGTATGGAGTGGGTTATTGGTTGTGGCTCGCAAGCATCGCTACTGCCGTTGTCGCTTGCATCCCTTCAACCAAGACCGCCGCAACGTGATGGGTGGAAAAGGGGTCAGAACTATTTTCCTGCCTCTCTGCCTCTCCGTCACGGCATTCCGCACCGCCCTTCGATGATGCCGAGGACGGACAAGTCTTCATCGGTGGAAAAGGGGTCAGAACTATTTTCCTGCCTCTCTGCCTCTCCGTCACGGCATTCCGCACCGCCCTTCGATGATGCCGAGGACGGACAAGTCTTCATCGAGGTTCAGCCAGTGCAGGCCGGTGCCGTCGCAGATTAGGTCGATGTTGCCGAGTTGCTCCGGCGTGGCGTTCCGCAAGCGGCGGTTCTTCGAGACCGGAAAACGGATTTCGCGTTCGTCCTCAAGACGAATGCAGATGCAGCCGTTCTCGTAGAAGGCTCTCGTGGCTCTTGCACTCACCTGGTCCGCGCCCTCCCTATGCGCCGCGTCCATTGTACAATGGGTGAAAAGCGCATGAAAGACAGAACGACTGGGAGGCCCGGCACGGTTGGTCGGCGACGGGCTCCTGGACCGAAGGTCCAGACGCTCGCCCAGCCCAGGGCAACGCCCTGAGGAACCGAAGCCGTCGCATCCGCATATCGGCCCAACGGGCCAACCGTTCGGCGAAGGGTTGGCCCGTTGGGCCGATTGCGAGTTTCCCCTCGTAGAAAACCGTCCCAGGGCAGTGCCCCGGGCTGGGCGAACAGCGCTCCTTCGGAGCAACGATGGCATGAGCGAGTGCACCGGCCCAGACACAGTTACTCTCCCACCTTCCGCCGTATAAAACCGTGAATCTCAATCTCAAAGAACTCACCGCCGACCAATTGCACGCGGGCCTTGCGGCGCTGGGCGTGACGCTGCGGCAGGCGAGGCGGATTCATGCGGCCGCGGTTCGACGCGGGGTGCTCCCTGCGGACAACGAAGGGATTGCCGCCGCATTGTTGCAGCGGGTGCGGGAGAATACGACGATCCCGAACTTGACGCTGCTAGACAAGCAGGTTTCGCCGCGCGACGGCTTTGCAAAGTACGTTTTCGCCGGCGACGGCCCGGAGGCGTTCGAGGCCGTGCGGATTCCGTTGCTGCATCGGCCGGAGGATCGGAAGTACGTCGTCTGCGTCAGTTCGCAAGCGGGCTGCGCGATGGGGTGCAAGTTCTGCGCCACCGGACAAATGGGCTTCCGCCGCGATTTGGTCGCGTGGGAGATCGTCGATCAGGTCATCAAAATCCGCGACGACTCGCCGCATCCGGTCCGCGGCGTGGTCTTCATGGGAATGGGCGAGCCGCTGTTGAACTACGACCGCGTGGTGCAAGCGGCGAGAGTCCTGACCGAATCGTGCGGCATGGCCATCGGCGGCAAGGCGATCACGATCTCGACCGTCGGCGTCGTGCCCGGCATCCGACGCTTCACGGCCGAAGGGCACATCTATCGGCTGGTGGTATCGTTGAACTTCGCCGATCCGCAGCAACGCCGCGAAATGATGCCCGTCGAAGCGGCGTATCCCACGCCCGAGCTGCTGGCAGCGATGCGGGAATACCACGCAGCCACCGGCCGGCGGATCGTGATCGCCTGGACGATGATCGCCGGCGTCAACACCAGGCCGGAGGACGCCGAGATGCTCGCCGAACTTGTCGGCGACCTGCCGATCAAGCTCGACCTGATCGCCGTGAACGATCCGACCGGCCGGCTGAAGCCGCCCTCGGCCGAGCAGTTGCGAATCTTCCGCGATGCACTCACGGCGCGACTTGGCGTGCCGGTCGGGCGACGGTACAGCGGCGGCGCCGATATCGCCGCCGCCTGCGGGATGCTGGCCGGCGGAAGCTGACCGCCTATTGATTTTGCCGACACCTCACCGGCGGGGCGTTGCCCGCCGGCTATTGTTGCCCGCGTTCTTATCCCGAACTCAGGTTCTTGGGCTCCCGCCTATTGCACCGCTACTCTTCCTTCCAGGTCAACACGACCTTGCCCGAATTGCCGGAGCGCATTGCGTCGAAGCCTTTTTGGAAGTCGGTGTAGTGATAGCGATGGGTGATGACCGGATCGATGTCCAGTCCGCTTTGGATCATCACGGTCATCATGTACCAGGTTTCGTACATTTCGCGGCCGTAGATGCCTTTGATGGTGAGCATGTTGAAGACGACGGTGGTCCAGTCGATGGCCATTTCGGCGGTGGGGATGCCGAGCATGGCGACCTTGCCGCCGTGACACATGTTGGCCAGCATGTCGCGGAACGCGGCCGAGTTGCCCGACATCTCCAGGCCGACGTCAAAACCCTCCTTCATGCCGAGTTGCTTCTGCGCGTCGGCGATGTTGGTGTGGCGAACGTCGAGGGCCAGCGTCGGCTTCATCTTCTTGGCCAGTTCCAGCCGATAGGGGTTCACGTCGGTGATGACCACATGGCGGGCGCCGGCGTGACGGACCACGGCGGCGGCCATGATGCCGATCGGGCCGGCCCCGGTGATCAAAACGTCCTCGCCCAAGACGGGAAACTGCAATGCCGTATGCACCGCGTTTCCCAGCGGATCGAAGATGGCGGCCACGTCGTGCGACACCGCCTTGTCGAGCAGCCAGACGTTGGTCATCGGCAGCGAGAGATACTCGGCGAACGCCCCGGGCCGATTCACGCCGACGCCCTTCGTCTCCTTGCAGAGGTGCCGCCGGCCGGCCAGGCAGTTTCGGCAGCGGCCGCAAACCACATGCCCCTCGCCGCTGACGATATGGCCGACGCGGAAGTCCTTGACATTGCTGCCCACCGCGACAATGCGGCCGACAAACTCGTGCCCCACGACCAAGGGGACGGGAATGGTCTTCTGCGACCAGGCGTCCCAGTTGTAGATGTGGACGTCGGTGCCGCAGATGCCCGTTCGCAGTATTTCGATCAGAACGTCGTTGATCCCAATCTCGGGCACGGGGACTTCATCGAGCCACAGGCCCTCGCGGGCCTCCTTCTTCACCAACGCTTTCATCATTTGCATAGCGGCACTTCCAGGGGATCGAGCAAGAAATCGCGGATTAACGGTCTCTTGGCGGCTGACCCCGCGCAGAGATCGATCCGCCAAAACCACTCAGGCTAGCGGATCACAGCGCGGATGCAAGCCCTGCCGGAGAAATTTGCGCGATAAGAGGAACCCCACAGGCCCGCGCCAGAATGATGCCTGACGACTCTGAAGTGCTGCCCTCAGCGGTCCGGCGCTTCTTACTTGTCGAATTGGGCACCGCTGCTGGCTCGCCCAGCAGTGCCGAAGCACGGTTGGGCAAGCCAACCGTGGCGCCCCGCAGCTAATTGTGTCGGACTACTCAGGCTGCCGCCGCGTTTAGATCGTCGATCGCCCGCTCCGCTTCACGCCGCACGCGCAGGTCTTGATCATCGAGTAGCAGCGAAATTGCGGGAATCGCCGCCACGGCACGGAACCCCTGCAAACGCAAGGCCCCGGCGGCGTTGCGGCGCGTGATCGGGTCGGCGTCGCTCAGTTTTTCGATCAGTTTCCGAATCAGCAGGTCAGGTTGCTCGGTGGTTAACATCGAAGTCTGTCTCGGTTGGGATATACGCGATTGGGTCGTCTACCAGATTTATCGACGCGACCGGGCAGCTATCTTGTGCATTTAGCCCAAATTGGGGGTTGTATGACCTGGGCACGGACATTGAACGCCGAGGCGCCGTCAACAAACGCCACGAAACGCGGCCGGCGCTCCGCTTTTCGCAAGCCGGCGGACGACAGCATTCCCGCAAATTTTGACTGCGCCGCCGGGCCTTCCCAAGCCGAATAACCAGGAGCGTCTACCAAGACGGTCTAATTTTGCGCCGTCATTGGGGCAAGATGCAGAATGTGGCGGGCGCTGTTGGGGGGGTGAATATGGGAAAACCGGAATTGATGTCGGATCGCGGCCTCTGCCGCTGGCGATTCCGCAGACTGCCCACCGTGGCCGTGGGCATCGCGGTGACGCTGGGACTGGTGGCCGGCGAACTTCCGTCGGCCGTCGCCGCTCCGCCGTTGATTCCGATCCTTGCCCGATCGAGCGCCCTGGAAGCCACTACCAGCGATGCTGCCCGCCGCGACGCCATCCGCTCGATTCCTTTCGACAAGCTCGCACCCGACGCTCGCGCCGAAGTGCAGCGGGTGTTGTCGAACACCAGCCTCTTCCGGCGGCTGCCGACCCGCGTGGTCGATTGCGACCCGGAGTTCTACGCCTTCCTCATCCGTCATCCGGACGTGGTCGTCAACATCTGGGAGCTGCTCAAGGTCAGCCAGTTGAAATTGTGGGAAGCCGAGGACGGTGCATTCCGCATCAGCGAGAACGGAGGAGCGTCGGCCACGATGCGCTTCATCTACCAGAGCCACGATACCCACGTCATCTACGGCGAGGGGGTCTATCGGGGGCCGGTGCTGAACCGCGCCGTAAGGGGCCGCGGCGTGCTGGTGCTCAAGAACGGCTGCATTCGCGAGACGAACGGCCGCTACTACATCACCAGCCGCATGGACGTCTTTCTCAGCATCGAGCAAACCGCGGCGGAGATCGTCACCAAGACGATTTCACCGCTACTGGGCAAGACGGTCGACAACAACTTCATTACCACGCTGGGCTTTCTCGGCAGCCTCTCCTACACGGCCGAGGTGAACAGTCGCGGGGTGCAGCGGCTTGGCTCGCGACTGGCGCACGTTCAGCCCGAGGTTCGCAACCGCTTTATCGAACTGGCCGCCGAAATGCCGCAAAAGCAGGCCGCCGCACGGCAGCCGTCATCGGCACACGTGGCCCGCCAACAGGGCCGATCCGGCGAACAAATCGAGCGGTGATGCGCGGCTGGGGACTGTCCCGATTTTCGTGTCAACGAAAATGGGACTGTCCCCTTTGCCCCGGCCTATCCGAACCCGCTCAGCGCTCCCATAACGAGGAAGAAGAGCAGCACCAGCGTGAAGATCGCGCCCATCACCAGCCCGAAGATGGCTCTGCCCATGCCATGCCGGTCGGGATGCCGCTTGATGTCGATGATCGCGACAATTCCCAAGATCAGCGCGATCGGGGCGGGAAAGAAAAGCACGGCGAACAGCCCGGCGTAACCGGCGGCAATCGCCCACAGCGACCGCCCGACCGGAAGCAGCAGCCTGATGCCGGGGTCTTCTCCCAACGGCCGAAACGCCGGCGGCGGCGCGCCCGGCCGCGGCACGGTCACCATCTGCCCGCACCCGGCACACGGCCCGCTTTGGCCGACGTACTGATCGTGAACCAACGTCTGATGCCCGCAGTGAGGGCAGGTGAATGGAACGGGCATAAAGGCGCTCCCGAGAAAGCGAGGATGGTCAGACGCCGAACGGTATTATCGCGCAAATTCCGCCCCTGCCAAGGCCATCGCAAGGAAGGCACTCATAGTGTCTTGCCTGGTTTGCCAAAATCAGTGATGTCCCCTTTTCCGCTTCCTTTGTCGGATCGGCTCCCACATTGAATGTTTCGAGGCCTGCTCGGCGTTCACTCGCGTTACGGCCTGCCTGCTCGCGGAGTTGCCCAAGGCAACCCTTTCCATCGAAGGCTTCGGCAGTTTCGTTGCCTCCACTGTCGCTCCGATTGCTACCGACCGCAGCGACTCGTTGCCGGGCGGGAATTGCACCCGCTGAAAACGTCAACCTTATCACGACGCACAAAGGGGACATCACTGATTATTGAACGTCTTTCGCGCGGCTGCCGCTGCTGGCATGCCAGCAGTGCCGTTTGGTTGGCCAACCACGTTTCCTCAGCCACACGGCGGGAAACGGGCGGGTTCCCGCAACGATCATTCCACGCGGTCACAATTAACGCCGCGCCCCGGGTTAATTAACGTGGGGTCCTAGCGTTAATCAACCTGGCGTTACTTCGGACTTACCGCTGCGACGCTCAGTGTGGCGATCGCCGCAACTACTCGGATGCCAATCGGTTGCATCGCTCTCATCCGAAACTCGCCGCAGCGCAACTCCATCGCGTTAACTTCCAGACAAATCCGTCGCACGTCCCGCTCGCAGAATTCGTCCGTAATCGTTGCCTCACCTCATCTTACGCACACGCCACGAAAGTCAAATGTCGCATCGCAAGAAACGCCATTCTCGAAGCCGCTCGAATTCTACCAGCCGCAACTCCTTGCCTCAAGCCAGTTTATTGGCCGTCCTTTCGTCGCCCTGAATCGCCTGCTCCCGCCCGACGTTGCGACAGAGAACACATACAATCGGCCTTCAGCCTTCAGCCCTCGGCGATCAGCTTTCGGCCGTCCGGCAGCGGCTGATAGCCAGCGGCTGGCCACTGGCCACTGGCCACTAGCCACTAGCCACTGCCCGCCGGCCTCAGCCCTTGCCGCTCTCCCAAAGGGCAAGGGGAGAATCTCTTGCCGCCGCTTATTCGGCCGTCTCCTGCTCGACCTCCTCCAACACCTTGTCGGTGCTGTCGGGATCGACGCGGCGGCAGCTTTCGGTCAGCTTCGCAGAGATGTCGCCTAGTTCGCCCCGCCACTCCGCTTCGCCTACATCGGGCGGCGTCAACTGCATGAACTCGGCGATCAAGAGGATCAGCCGCAGGGCGTGGCGGAAGACGAGGCCCTCTTGCTTTTGCAGGCTCTTGCTGGTGACGTACTTGTTGAAATCGCCGCCGAACTGGAGCAGTTCGCCTACCGCCCAGACCGGCGAAGTCCGCAGGTCGCGGACGCCCGCGTAATCGTAGTCGAACAGGCGGCGGAGTTTTTCGGCCAGCGTCAACACCCAACGCCGCTGGCCATCGTCCTCCAGGCGGCGGCGGTCGCGGTCCTCTTGCGTCTCCTCTTCGCGGGCGGTGGCCGAAAGCTCGTCGGGCGTGGCCAGGCCAAGTTGCAAGAGTTGGGCGTCGAGCCGCAGCGTGGCCAACGGCCCCGGCGGCATCTCGTCCTGTCGCGGCACGCGGACAAAATGGCCGACCGACCCCGGCAACTCCAAAACGCTCTCCATCGCCTGAATCCGCTCGTTGCGGTCGGCGATGCCCAACTGGTTGATCAGAAACACGGCGTAAAGCGGATTGACGCCGCGAAACAGGAGCAGCTTGCCCATGTTCTCGGTCGGATGAGCGAAGATCGGGCGATAGGGCGGCGGCTCGTTGGCCGTGGGCTTTGGCTTCTCGGCGAAACCGAAGCTGAAATCGAGCCGCGCGGCCGCTTTGGCCTTCTGCTCGGCCGCCACCGCTTGCATCGCGGCCCGTTCGGCCTCGCTTGGCGGCTGCGGTTCGAGCCTCACGTAGCCGGCGTGCCAGAGCGTGACGAGGGCCTGATCGAGCTGCCGCTGGCCGGCTTCGATGCGGCCGGGGTCCATCAGCCGCTTGGCCACCAGCCGGCGGATGATCTCGACCTCCGCCGAGGCGTCGAGCATGTAGGCCAGCAGCCGCCAGGGCAGCGGGCCGCGGCTGTAGAGATTGCCCGGCGGGGCGATGCAGAGCTTGTTGAACTGGGCCTCGTTCCAATACTGCTCGCCAGAACGCCGCGTCGGCATCTTCTTTTTGAGCGCCTTTTTGGCCTTCATCAGCCCGGGGTCTTTCGTGTCCTCGGGAATCTGGTCGTACTTCTCCCGCCAGCGGGCGATCCTCACGTCGTCTTCGTGGGCCAGCACGTAGACGTGTCCCTCCTTGTCGAACTGCGGGCGGCCGGCGCGGCCGAAAATCTGGTGGGCCGTGCTCGCATCGAGCAGCTTCTTCTTGTCCGGCGGCCCTTTCATGATGCTCGGCACGACCACCGAGCGGGCCGGCAGATTGATGCCCGCCGAAAGCGTTTCGGTGCAGGTCGTTATCGAGAGCAGTTTTCGCTGGAACAGTTCTTCGACCACACGGCGATATTTCGGCAGCACGCCGGCGTGATGCACGCCGACGCCGCGGAGCAGCAGTTGCTTGAGTTTCGGCCCCGCCCCTTCCGACCAATCGAACCGCTCCAGCTCGGTGGCCAGCCGCTTCTGCTGACCGTCGCCGAGCACCTGTTTGCCCTTGAGTTGCTCGGCTACGGTCCAGCACTCCTCGCGGTTGAAGCAGAAGACCAACGCCGGCGTCATGCGGGCCGCGTCGTCGCCTTGGGCCATCGCTTCGAGCTGCTCCGTTAAGAGCATGTCGCCGACCCAATGGAACCGCAGCGGCACGCGGCGATCGCCGCCGGCGACCAAATCGAGTTTGCGGTTGTTGCAGGTGCGAAGCCAATGCAGGAACTCGACCGCATTGCCCACCGTGGCCGAGAGCAGCAGCGTGCGGACGTGCTCGGGCAGCAGGCCGAGCGTCAATTCCCAGACGATGCCGCGCTCGGGATCGTTGAAGCTGTGGAACTCATCCATCACCACCGCGCCGACGCGGTTGAAGTCAAAGGCCGCGGCGAAAGGGTCGGCGGAAAAGGGGACTATCCCCTTTTGTGCGCAGCACCCTTCGGGCCGTTCCGGCAAATGGGGGCTGTCCCCTTTTCCGCCCGGCACGTGAAGGGTGTCCCCCTTCCCGCCGTGCAGCAGCCGGTTCAGCAGGATTTCGGCCACGACCACCAGCACCCGGGCGTTGGGATTTTCGCGGCGGTTGCCGGTCACCAGGCCGACATCGTCGGGAAAGAATCCCCATTTGACCGCCGCCGATTGCATCTCGCGGAACTTCTGCTCGCACAGCGCGATAAGCGGCGTGGTGTAGTAGGCGATCGTGCCGGTGTGCAGGGCCTCGAACAACGCCGCCTCGGCGATCAGCGTCTTGCCCGTGCCGGTCGGCGTGCAGACCATCACCCCCTGCTCGGCCACGAACCACGCCAACAGCGCCTCCTCCTGTACCGGGTAGGGCGTAAAGGGGAGCTGGTCGAGATAGCGGCTGACGAGTTCGTCGCGAGTGGGAATTGGCATGGCGGCACCGTAAACCAACAGATTCCCATATTTCACGAATCCAGGAAAGCCCACCCGGCGGTTCCAGCCCTCGCCGGCCGCATCAACGAGAGGGCCGCGACGACGGAACCAGCCGCGTTGGGGTCGGCAAAGTGGGGCAATGGCCGAGGCTTTTTGACAATTCCCCCCCGCGACGTAGGCTAACATGGCGGCAATGCCACCAACGAGCGGCGTGCCGAATTGGGGCGAGAATCGCGACGGCATGATGAACCCGACTGCTCAGCCAGGACATGACTTTGGCGGTTCTCAAGCGCCGCCGGTCGGAACGTCGCCGGCCGCCGCAATCGTTGCGGAGACGGAGCGGGACGATCGCGAGTCGTGCCGCATTCCCGTTCTGCCGGAGCACCAGCCCTGTGAGTTGAAGGTCGGCGACAAAATCCTGCCGGCGGCGCTGATCGACGAATCGGAGAGCGGGCTGGCGGTGCTGACCGATCGTCTCGATGGACTCGAGGTCGGCGGAGAAGTCGAACTGCACACGGACGCGGGAGTAATAGCGGTTCAGATCGTCTACATCAATAAGGTCCCCTCCTACGCCTCCCGCGTCACGAAGTGCACGACGCTCTACCAACTGGGCGTGAAGAAGACGTGCGGCGCGGCGTTGTCTTGACCCGCTGCGCCAGTCCGCATTTCTCACCCACACGGGCAAAACCGTCAACAAAGCGCTCGGTGGGGCAGACATTTTTGTCTGCCCAATCTGCCGCCTGCTACGGGGCAGACAAGAATGTCTGCCCCACCGTGGTGAGATACGGCGGGTAGCTGGCAACGATCCGCAGATGCCCGGAGGGATTGGCGATTGTCAGCAATTCACCGTCCACGGCGACGGCTTTCCCGTTGACCGTGACTTGGCTGGGCTTGCGACGGCTTGGGTGGCGCAAGGCAACGCGCAGTTCCTTGAGCGGCCGCACTGCCGGCGAATCGACGTCGATGACTAGGGCGTCGCCGGTGGCGGTCGTCTTGACGGCCATCTTGCCGAAGAGCGTCGGGGCATCGACGGCCGACAGCGACTTTCCCGCCGCGAACCAGCGCCGTGGGCAGGCCCGCAACAGCCACAGCACTCCCTGGGCCTCGTCCTGCTCGTCGATCACCATCCGCCGCATCGCCGCGAGAATGCGGCCGTTGGCCGACGAATTGGGCTGCAAGGGCGCGTAATTCGAGTCGAGCACGTTGACGCGCTCGACGGTCTGATAAAGATCGGGCGAGGCGCCGTAGGCGAGGTTCGTATAGAAGACCAATAATGCCTTTTCCAATTCGCCGCGGGCCACCAGGTCGCGATAGTAGCCCAACTCGACGAAATTGCAGTACCAGAAGGGCGAGTCCTTCTGGATGGTCCATTGCTCGGCGTCGTCCTGATCGGCGCGGAAGTGGAGCATCAAACCGCCGAGGGTGCCCATGCGACGCTGGAGCAACGCCAGCATCGGTTCCCAATACTTGGTGTCGGCGACGGGATTGAGCACGCCGCTGTCGAACAGCGATCGCGGCCCGTCGGAAGCCCAGGCCCCGCCGCGCTCGGGGATGTCGCCCTTTTCGCGGGCGGAAGAAGACCGTGTTGGGGATGAAAAGCAAGCCGGTGTCCGGATCGGTGAATGCGACGCGGTGGACAACGTCGAGGATGCACTGGCGATAATCCTCGGCGTCGGCGGCAAACTGCGCAGCCTCGGGCAGACCGGTCTCGCGGAATGCCGCGGCCATTTCCGCCATCCCCTTGTACGTGTATCCGTCAGTGAAGGCGAAATGAAAGCGATAGCCCAGCCAATCGTGAACCCGTCCCTTCGGCAGCAGGCCGTAGTAATCAACGCGCGCCCCCTTGTCGTCCCGCAGCCTGGTGCGGCTGCGCTGCTTTTGGATCCACTTCCATGCGGCCAGGATGGCGGGACGATTGGCTTTCAGCCACTCGGCGTCGCGCGAGTAGCGGTAATGGTCGGCGAAGATCGAAAGGACCGATCCGGTTTCGTTCATCCAGCGCACGTAACCGGTGAAAGCGCCCACGCAGGAGCTCACCTCGCCGTCGGGCGCGATCTCCTGGCCCAAGCGGCCAACGCCCGACTGATGCTCGACAAAATACTGCAAGCAGGGCCGAACGTCCTTGGAATAGCCCAGCGAATCCAGGGCATACGCCGCGGCGGAAAACTCCCAGGGCCAAATCGCGTTGGGCAACATCGGGCAATGCTCGGGCGTCGTCCAGGTCGTGCCCGGATTCTTGATCAGGTTCGATACCGTGGACAGCACCATCTGCTTGTACATGTCGTTCAGCCGCGGTTCGGGCGTGGTCAGCTTCATTCCCCCAGCCAGCACGCGATCCCAACGGGCCTCGGCCCGGCGAAGCGCTCCCTCGAAGCTCACCGCCGCCAGACGCGCCTGCTCCGACTTGGGATCGAGCGCCGACGTGCCGGCCACGACGAAGTCGATCCGCCGCGTCTCCTTCGGCCGCAGCCGCAGATCGAAACACAAGGCGTTGGTGGCGCGGAAAGACCGCTGCGAATTGCCGTCGCGAACGTCGAGGCTCGGCTCGAACTTCGCCGGCGTCGCCGCGTCGGCGTGATAGACGAGCAACAGCTTGCCGTTGACGAAGATCGCGCCGGGCGCGGCCTCGACCTTCATGCTCAGTGCCCCGTTGGTTTGCACCTCCTTCTGCTGCCAACGCGCGACCGGCGCAGAGTAGGGGCCATAGCCCAGGCCGTCGAGTTGGCTGCCGTGGGCAATGCCGGGCAAGATCGCCAAGACGCTTGTCGCCGGCGCATCTCCCTTGTTGGTCACCAAAACGCGGACGATCAGGTCCTGTTTCTCCGCTCCTGTAAGCACGGCGTCGTCGGCTGGCAAGTCGCAGAAGGCGATCTGCTCGACGGCGAGGTCGCCGACGGCCCAGCGGCTCGTGACGATCGGCTGATAGCCCTTGTGCAGCGATTCGGCGGGCGCGGCGATCCTCGGCAACTGCGGCGGCGTTCCCAGCGCAAATCCGATCGCATACGACGCGCCCTCGTTGCCCAGCGTCAGCGAGAGATCGGGGTGCAGGAATACGATGCCAGGATGGTTTTTCGCCTGAAGCGCCATTCGCTGGGTCAGCGGCTGGCACAGCCCCAAAACGTCCTCGTAGGTTACTTCGTAATGGTCCCTCGCCACGCCTTCGAGCGAAAACCGGCCGCGAAGCCGCTCGTAGGCGGCAACCTGTCCGGGCGTCAGTTTGGGCTTATCGCCATCGGCCCCACCGGCTCGCCGTGTGGCAGCCGTCATCACTAGCAGCATCAAGAATCCGACGCAAAGCCGGGCTGCGAACAACGCGGGTCTACAGTTGCGAATGGCGAACACGTTACGACCCTCCTTCGTCTCGACTGACTTGCGACATCGCCACAATACGGCGCCATCGAGGACGGCGTTCGATATAAGAACACCGGGCACACCGGGCAAACCTACCACATTCTCGCCGTCAGGCATACGCCTGTCAATTCTACCGTTGCACCCGGCCACAATCGCGAATCGGCGGTCGCGCCTGCCGATCATCGAGAGTTGACTTAGTGGAGTACTCTACGGTATACTAGATAGTTGACCCGCTGGGAGACCGACGAGATGGCTGGGACTACTGTGAAGATTGACGCGGAAACTTACGCGAAGCTCAAAGCAGCCGTCGCGGAAACCGGCGAGCCGATGATCGAGGTGCTGGCCAAGGCGGTGGAAGCGTATCAGCGGCAGAGGTTCCTGGAGGGGCTCAACGCCGATTTCGCCGCCCTGCGAGCAGACCGCGGCGCCTGGGCCGCGGAGCAAGCGGAACGCGCCGCTTGGGACGCAACGCTGGCCGACGACCTCAAGGGGGAGTGAATATGGCCACCGCCCTTCGCGGCGAAATCTGGATGATCGACTTCGATCCCACCCGCGGACACGAACAAGCCGGCAGACGGCCGGCCCTGGTGGTCTCCGACGACGTGTTCAACGCCGGCCCGGCGGGGCTGGTAATCGTGTTGCCAGTGACGACAAAAGCCAAAGGCGTGCGATCGCACGTGGCCGTGCAACCACCGGAGGGCGGACTGCGCAAGTCGAGTTTCGTCAAATGCGAGGACGTCCGTTCCGTAGCGGTCGAGCGCTTGGGAAAACGCATGGGAACGGTCTCGCCGCCCACGATGGAAGCCGTCGCCCTGCGGCTGCGGATTCTGATGGACCTATAAAGGTCGTCACTGTGGGCGCATGGTCTCCTTTCGCTTCTTCGCCCATTCTGCCCAACGATCCGGGCTGGCGCCGAACTTCAAGCCGGTGTAGCGCTCCAGAGAAACGACGATCTGATCAATGCTCCTCCGGCGTTGTGCCTGCAAAGCCGCCTCCACGTCGGCCGGTCCACGATAACCGGGACCGGGAACGTAGTAGCGGCTTATGTAATCGACCATTTCTGCAGCCCGCACTGCCGAGGCGTCATCGGTTATCCTGCTTTCCTCGTCGCCCCACTTCGCCAGTTCCTTCGTGACGTTTCTCTGGTGAATCGCCACGCCATACTCAACGATCCACGGCCGAAGCAGCCAGATCCATCCGGCCCAAGCAACACCAAGGGCGACGGCAACAGTCAATACGATTCGGACTGCTCGCGATTTGCGCATGTTACGAGGCGTTTGGCACGCCGCCCTGCGATTGTGACACTGTCAAAGAAGGTCACCCATTGTTGCGGTTCTCCGTAGCGCTAATCACCTCTGACATCCATATTCGACCCCCTCGCCCATCAGCCAGATCCCCTGCTCGATTCTGTCAAGCTCCTCGAAGCCGTAAGATATTCGCAACTGCCGATTCCCTTTTTCGGCCAAATCGCCGTGGGGATGAACGCAGAAGGCGCCGGGGATGTAGACGACGCGACGATTCTTCTGCGGGCCGTCGCCGTCGATGCTGCGGTTGCCCGTGGTGCGGGCGAGATAGTTGAAAAACGCCGAGCCCTCCTCGGTGCGGCAATTCTTGAACGTCAGGTAGTAATAGAAGCCGGCACTGCCGCCGGTGCAGTCTTCCAGGTGCGGCCCGAGGTAGCGGGCGATCCACTCGCGGGTCTTTTGGGCCTTTTGGCGATATCCGGCATTGACGGTCCGCACCTGCTCGGCGGCGTGATGGTCGAGCAGATAACTGGCGATCTCCTGGTTCATCACCGCGGCGCTGAAGCCCATGTCGTTGGTCCGCTGCACCATCGCCCGCAGAAAGGGCGTATCCGGCCCGATCATGTAGCCAATGCGCAGGCCGGGGGCGAGGATTTTCGAGAGCGAGCCGAGTTCGTAGGCGACGCCGTGGCGATCGTGCAGCAGGGCCGACTGCGGCCGCTCGACCGCCGGATCGTGAATCAACAGTTCGTAGGCGGTGTCGAAGAAGATGGGGATGTTGCGGCCAGTCGCCCGGCCGACGCGGTGGACGATTTCCAACAAGTCCTGCCGCCGCCGGTTCGAGAGGATGCTGCACGTCGGATTGTTGACCGTGACGATGTAGAAGAAACTGACCGGCCGGTCGAGGGCTTCGATGCGGCGCTGCAAGCCATCTGTGCAGATGCCCTCGCCGTCTTCGGGAATCGGCAGGATCGTACAGCCGCTGCGTTCGAGGAAATTGCAGTAGATGTAGTATTGCGGGTCGGTGGTGACCACGACGCCCGGCTCCAACACGCGGGCGATCCCTTCCAACAGGCTGGTCACGCCGCTGACGCCGAGGATGATGCGGTTGCGGTCGAGGACTTCGCGGCCCAGCCCGCCGACTGCCTCTTTGACGAGGAACCGCCGAATCGACGCGATGCAATTGGCCGAGCCCTCCGGGCTGCCGTAGTTGAAGGCCGCGCGGTAGGTCGCGGGGTCTTGAATGACCGCGGCCAGCGCCTCGCCGATCAGATTCCGCGGGATCGTCTGCTCGTTGACGTAGCCCACGCCGAGATTGATGTCGTAGCCGTCGCGGAAATCGACGGCGAACGAGGCCATCATGCGGTTGACCGGCGAGGGAGCGACGGACGCGGCGCCGTAAGGAGAAAAGGGGTATTCGTCGAGCGACATCGGAGTTTCCTCACACCTGTCCCAAAGGGACTTTTCGTCTCTATCCCGCAGGGATCTTCGATAATAGCCCGGCAGTTCACTGCCGGGAAGCAGGTTGGTGAACATCAAGGCGCAAGTCCCGGAGGGACGGCCGGATGGGAAGACAGATCACGCTTCAATCGTCCCTACGGGACTACGGGACGCATGGGGGTTCTCTCGCTCTCCCACCCGGCGATGAATCGCCGGGCTATTCTCCGGCGACCCCACGGGTCGAATCCTGCCCATGCGTCGCAATGCCCGATGATCCGCGCGGGCAGCACACCGACATTGTAATGAATGTCGAGATCGCCTGTCCAGAAGTGCAGAGGCGAGGGGAACACGGAATCACTTTTGCCGCGGCGTATCGTCGTGCAGCGATGGCCGTTTTGCCGGCGGATCTAGCGGCAGTTCCACGATCTCCTTCCGCCAACCTTTGGGAATCGGCGGATGGAACGGGTCGCCGGGCGTTAGCGGCTTGTTGACCGCCATGTCGTAGAACTGGTAGACGATGTGATCTCTGCCGTTTGGCTGCACGATCCTCAGCGCATACGGCGACATGTCCGACGCGCGGAGGATGATCTGAAGGTGATGCACGCTGGCGGCAAGCAGGCCCGTACGTGGATACGCTTCAAGGCATATCCGATCGTGCGGACCGCCTGGCGGGGTGACTTCGCGGAGGTAATACTGCTCTTTGAGACCTTCGGCTTTCCCGCCCATAACCACAAAAGGTCCAAGCGTCAGTGGGCCATCCAACGCCACGGCTCCCCCACCGCCCGGCGCCAGTTTGTATTCGGTGACCTGCCGCGCAGCGCGACTCCATTCGCTTAGTGCTTTGCCATCGCTGATCCACTGTTCGGCGCGACAGAATTCGATCGGAACTTCCTTGCCGTTGTTCTCGGTCTTGTCAATGCGGTAGAGCGCGTGATCGGGGGCGGCATACTTGATTTCGCCGAGATCGACCCATTTCGGCTGGTCCGGCGGGCCGAAGACGGTGTCGTACGTCCAGCGTTTGAAGCGGCAATCGAACGTCTTTACGCCGGCGTTCCACTGTTCCCAGCGGGCCAGCAGGCAATCGACATTCTTCTGCTCGTCGGCCGTCAGCATAAACGGCGGCGGCATCTTGCGGTTCGGCGGCACCGAGGTGCAAGATGCGGTCAGCAGCAAGAGAACGAGCGGCCAGCAGATGCGTCGCATAGTCGATCCTCCTCGTTGAACCTCCCCTCTCCTTTGGGAGAGGGGCCGGGGGTGAGGGCCGCACGGCGGAGACAAGGGCAAATGGAACCGTCTCCCCGCTCTGCCCTCACCCTAACCCTCTCCCAAAGGGAGAGGGGACCAATTCCCCGCGCTAGCGCCGGCCGTCGCTGAGCGGGCGGCGGACCTGAGCGCTGGCCGGCTCCTCGACGAGCGACTTCCAGCCGGACGGCGTGTTAGCGCGGAAGGGGTTGCCGCGGAACATCCGCAGCGGGTCGTTGATGACGACATCGTAAAAAACGTAGGCGAGCTTGTCTTTCCCGTTCGGTTGGATAAGGTTCAGGGCGTAGGGCTCCATTTTGCTGGTGATGATCAGTTCGGCGTGATGGAAGTTGGCGGCGTCCTGCTGCCATCGCGGATAGGCTTGCAGCCAGATCTGGTCCTGCACGTCGCGGGGGGTGACGATGCGGATGAAGTACCGCTGCTTGAGCGAATCGGCGGTCGAGCCGAACAAAAACGGCAAGGGGCCGTCGGCGATGCCCTTGCCCTGCCTCTCCGGCGGCAACTTGTGTACGGTCATGAGCTTCTTGACGTGGTTGTACTCGATGATCGCTTTGCCGTCGCATTTCCAATCTTCGGCCCGCGTCTCTTCGATGGGCACCGGTTGGCGGTTCTTCTCGGTCGCATCGACGCGGAACAGTCCTTTGTCCGGCGCGGCATACCTGATCTCGCCGAGATCGACGAACTTCGCGCCGTCGGGCGGTCCGAAGACGGTGTCGTAAGTCCATCGCTTGAATCGGGCATCGAAGGTTTTTACCTTGAGATTCCGTTGCTCCCACCAGACTAGGACCCGCGCAACTTCCGCCTGTTGTTGCGGCGTCAGCGTGAAGGGCGGCTCGATCGGCCGCACGGGTTGCTGACCAGGCTGGCCGCCGCGTGCCACCAACGTCGGCGTCTGCGGCCGAAGCGGCAGCCCCGACTTATCGAATCGCCCCGATTGGGTGGCCGTGTTCGCGGGTTGCGGATACTGCTCCGCCTGTCCCGGCTGCACGTTCTGCCCCGCCGGCGGATAGTCGTTCGGCGGCGGATAGTCGCCCGACGGCGGATACTGCTGCTGCGCCATTGCGGCAGCCGCCATCGCGATTGTCGTTGCCAGTGCGTACCCGATTAAACGTGCCTGCATCAATTGGTTCCTTACGATGTAATGTAATTCAGGTTCCCCGGAAGGCGATAAAAAGTCCAACCCAAGAGGCGGCCATAGCGGCGACCTCGGTGGTATCGCGGGTCCAATAGAAGTCACCGATCCGCAGACCCTCGGCGTTGACGGCGATGAACGCAGCGTCCTCGGCTGCGTCAGGCGTGGAATCGAACTCGACTACGCACACTCCTACGTCGGGTAGATCCCGCTGAAGCTTCTCCACGGCTGCACGGTCGTCCTCACCAGGTTTCTTTGCGATGACTACCGTCTCAAGATGCGGGAGCCTCGCAAGGTGCGGCGCCGCCTCGGTGAGCCGGGTGACTGGAACTTGCGCCGAAAGGGCTCGATGGATGAAGTCGCTGTCCAACATGCTCTCGACCCATGTCTGTTGCGGCGCGGGAGTGACGTCGTTGGTATCCGGGTCAAACTGGGCGATGTCGCAATCGTAGCGCACGTAGCAGCCATCGATGCTGCGAAGTGCACGAACCGCCTCGCGCTGTTTCGCCGCTCGTGCCGCAAACCAACTGCATGCGAGCGAGCAGCAGAGCACGAAGAGCATCAGCGAGCGCAGGCTGAATTGGAGCCAGCGGCGTTTACGGGGGGGTGGTGCAGATTGGGATTTGATTGCATCCATGCCATCCCTCGATCCTTCTCAGGCGCGCAGCATACCACGCTGCGGGGCGGGAGACGCCGGAAATTGTAGCAGGAAACCGACAATCGCCCCAATGGCAGTTTTCGCGACGGCACATATAGATTATGTCGCGTGTGGTTGATGCCGTCTCGGGCGGATAACGCTGCCTTGACAGTAGCCGGGAGCTAACAGCTCCCGGCGAAGCGACCGTAGATCCCACGCCTGCCGGGAGATGTTAGCTCCCGGCTGTTACAGCATTTCGCTCTTGAGGCAATAGAAACGCCGCGCTATCGCCGCTCGGGCGACCAGACCGGGCGGTCGGGGCCGGGGTCGGGGGTGCGCGAGGCGATGTACGGGGGCGGCTCGGATCGCCGTTCCCTCGGCATATCGCTGAGACGCCAGGAGTCGGACGCCGATTCGCGCTCGACGGGCGGCTCGGCGCGGACGGGCCGCTCCTCGGCCATCGGCCGCTCGGCGGGCGTCCAGCGGGCGGTGCGCTGGCCGGGCAACGCGATCTCCACCGCCTGGTTGGCGTCCAGCCGCCGGCCGTCGGCGGTCACGTAGCGCACGTAGACTTGCAGATTCCTGTGCGTCGGCGGGCGCTCGGACCAGCCCATCGCCAGGTGGATCGCGCCGCCGTTGACGGTGCGGCAGAAGAGCGAGGCGGTCTCGGCCGGGGAGAAATCCCAGCGGCCGATGCGGGCGGCTTCGCCCTGGAGCGTGGGATCGAAGGCGGTGACGTGGACCTCGGCCGGGGCGTCAACCATGCGGCCGTGGGCGTCGCGCGGCTGCACCACGACCAGCAGGCCGCGGTCGCCCGAGGCGTCGCCCGAGCCGATGCCGCCGGTGATCGCCGGATCGATGGTGACCGCCGCCACCCGCCGGCTGTCGCCCATCGGTCGGAACGGCACGGCCGACTGGGCCGAGACCGTGGTGACGCGGGCGGGGTGCAGCGAGAAGCGATCGCCGCTGCCTTCCAGCATCGGGCCCTCGCCGACCGGTCCGGGCAACACCGGGTTGGAGTTGCCGGGCGGCACCATAGGAGTTGGCGCCTCTGGTTCCATCTCCATCGGTCTGCCGCCGGCCGGTCCGCGGCGGTTGCGGTACGACCGGGGTTCCAGCTCGCGCTCCTCGCCGCAACGGTCGCGGACAATGCTCTGTTCGGGGCCGCAGTTCCCCTCCTGCATGTCCTCGATCTGCCACTTCAACCGGTTGATTTCCTGCTGTTTGAAGTAGAGTTCCCGTTCCAGGACCGGGATGGCCGGATCGGAGCGGCACCCGGCGATCAACAGCGGCGCCAGGCCCAAGACGGCAAGCTGCCAAGATTTCATGGTATCGCTTCCTTGCATTATGGCGGCCCGGCGCTTTTTTACGCCGGCACGATCATCCTTGACCGTGTTGCCGCCAACCCATGTTTAACGCATCTTACGGGGCCGGGCGACCTCGCGCGAGCCCGCTCCCCTGCGGGTCGCGGCTAAACGACGCCCGCCATGCCATTCTGACTGTCAATAAACGCCCACCCCCGCGACCGCAGTCGCAGGGCGTTCCTCCAATCCCTAATCCCCAATCCCTAATCCCTAGCCCCTCACGCCTGTCCTGCCCGCTCGATGACGTGATCGATCAAACCGTATTCCAACGCCTCCTCGGCCGACATGAAGCGGTCGCGGTCGGTGTCCTCCTCGATCTTCTCCAAGGGGTGGCCGGTGTGCTTCAAGAGGATGCGGTTGAGCCGTTCCTTGACCTTGAGAAACTCCTTGGCGTGGATGAGGATGTCCTCGGCCGAGCCCTCGGCGCCGGCCAGGGGCTGGTGGATTAGGATGCGGGCGTTGGGCAGGGCCTTGCGTTTGCCGGGGGCCCCGGCGGCCAGCAACACCGCTCCCATCGAAGCCGCCTGCCCCACGCAATACGTGGCCACGGGGCAGTTGACGAACTGCATCGTATCGTAAATCGCCAGCCCCGCCGTGACGCTGCCGCCCGGCGAGTTGATGTACATGTGGATGTCCGACTTGGCGTCGTCCGACTGCAGGAAGAGCAGTTGGGCGACGACGGCGTTGGCCATTTCGTCGGTGATCTGGGCGCCGATGAAGACGATGCGGTCCTTCAGCAGGCGGCTATAGATGTCCATCGCCCGCTCTTCGCGGCCGCTCTTTTCGATGACGTAGGGAATTAAGGTCACTTCTCGCTGTCCTCTTCTTTCTCCATCGCTTGTTTGGTGAGGATGTCGTCGACGACGCCGTATTCCTTGGCCTGCTGGGCGGTCATGTAGAAATCGCGGTCGGTGTCCTTGGTGATGCGCTCGATCGGCTGACCGGTGTGGGTGGCGAGAATCTGGTTGAGGACCTCGCGGGTGTGCAGGATTTCCTTGGCCTGGATTTCGATGTCGGAGACCTGGCCGCCGACCTGGCCGAAGGGCTGGTGGATCATCACGTTGGCATGCGGCAGGGCGAAGCGTTTGCTCTTGGCCCCGCCGGCCAGCAGGACCGCGCCGCCGCTGGCCGCCAGGCCGACGCAATAGGTGGCCACCGGGCAACTGAGAATCTGCATCGTGTCGTAGATCGCCAGCGTGGCGCTGACGCTGCCGCCCGGCGAGTTGATGTAGAAATGAATGTCCTTCCGCCGGTTCTCGCTCTGCAAGTAGAGCAGCTTCATCACCAGCTCGTTGGCGTTGCCGTCGTGGATCTCGCCCTGCAGCAGAATGATGCGGTTTTCCAGCAGCAGATCGCCCAACGTCAACTGCCGCTGGCGCTGGTAGTCGCGATAGGCCGACGAGGCGAAGGGGCTGACGATCCGTGGCCGCGAGAAGTCGCTCATGGATGATCCTTCATCACGAGGGGATAGTGGGTAGTGGATAGTGGTCAGTGGATAGTGGTCAGTGGCTAGTAGGCAGTAGCGGAGTCGTTCGTCTCAACCAGCAATCGACATTCAGCAATTACTATTCCCTCTCCCCTCTCCTCTCTCCCCTTTCCTCTCCCCTCTCCTCCAGCCCTTCTTTCCGGGCCTCGGGCACCTCTTCGCCCTCGTCGTATTTCGCCTCGGGGATGTCGGCTTGCTCGCCGCCGCCGGCGGCGCGATCGACGGCGGTCTCATCGGAGCGCTGCAACTTGTAGGGCACCTCTCTGAAAGTGGCCTGGGCCAGGATGCGATCGATCACCTTGCGCTCGATGATCTGGTTGCGGAGCACGTCCATCGAGCCCGACTTCTCCAGCCTTGCCCGCACGCGGCGGGGCGAGTCCTCGGTCTGCTCGGCGATCAGGCGGATTTCGTCTTCGTAGTCCTGCTCGCTGACGTCGATCTCTTCGTCCTCGGCGATGCGTTCGAGGATGAAATGTTCCTTCAGGGCGCGGGCGGTGGAGGCCATGCTGTTTTGCCGCAGGGCGTTTTCGTGGGCGCGGATTTCGTCGTCGTTGAAGCCGCTCCGCTGCAATTCGAGCACCGCCCGCTGCAACTCGCGGCGGGCCTGCCGCTGCAACAGACCTTGCGGCAACTCCCAGTTGGCCGCCACGGTCAAGGCCGCGGTGATCTGCTCGCGGGCGCGGCGGTGCTGCTCGTATTCCAACTGCCGGCCGAGCTGCTCGCTGATCGCGTCCTTAAGGTCGCCCTCGTTGCTGAAGCCGCCCAACTCGTCGAGCAACTCGGGGGTCAGCTCGGGCACTTCCAGCTTCTTGACTTCGAGCACTTGGAAGATCGCCGTTACCCGCTGGCCGCGGAGCACCTCGTTCGGGGCGTCGTTGCTCAGTTCCGCCTCGCCTTGCCGCGTTTCGCCGGCGCGAACGCCCTCCATCAGCTTGTCGAAATGCGCGATGTTGCCGTCGCGGAAACTCAGCGTCGGGCGGATGCGGATCACCTCTTCTTCGGCGCTGGCAAGCGTCTGATCGCCGTAAGTGAACGTGAGATTGCAGGTGACGTAATCGCCGCTGGAGGCCGGCCCGTCGAACGGCACCAGCCGCCCGCGGCGGGCCAGCACGTTTTGCAGCGCGTCGTTCACGTCGGCGACGTTGAACTCGCGCACCGGCTTCTCGATCTTCAGCCCGCGCCACTGCGGCACCTCGAACTCCGGCCGCACCTCAACGTCGAACTCGAAGGTCAACGGGCCTTCGTCGGGCAGGTCGATCGCCTCAAAGTCGAAATCGGGCTCGCTGATCGCCGAGAGCTTCTGCTCCTCGTTGACCTGCGCCAGGCAGGCCATCACCAACTCGCCCTTGACCCGCTCGGCGATGTCTTTGCGAAAGCGGTTCTCGACCAGCTTCCGCGGGGCGTGGCCGGGACGAAAACCGGGCACGTGCGCCTTCGGCATCAACTCGTTGAACTCCTTGTCGAAGTAGCGGTCAATGTCCTCGCGCGAAATCGTCACGGTGACGTGCCGCTCGCAGGTGCCGCGGGCGTCGACCTTCACTTCCAACGTAAGCGGCGGCGCCTTCTCCTCTTCCGCGACGGCGGTCTCGTTGGGATTTGCTTCGGCGGGGGAGAGTTCGTTGTTCTCGGTGTCAGGCATAATCGCGCCAGGGTGTAGAGGAGCGGCGGAAATCGACCGCCCACCATCGACGGAACCATCGGCTTACGGGAATATTCCGGCTCTTCCCGCGGGCCGCCAAAGAGCGGGTGATGGGGTTCGAACCCACGACAACGACGTTGGCAACGTCGTGCTCTACCAACTGAGCTACACCCGCACACGCTTGCTCGCGGTTCTTCCAAGCCGAGTCCCGAAATTATAGACCGTTGGGGATAGCATTCAAGGGCAGTTTGGCAACAGAGGGGCAAAATGGGCAAGCTGATGGGAAGTAGACCCCGCTGGAGAGTTGTTGCCTCGCCGTTCGCTCGCTTGCCCAGCAACGGCAGACCGTAGGTTATGCTTTAGCATAACAGGGGATGTCGCTTGCACAAGGATGTTGCTTGCATAAATGTTATGCTAAAGGGATGTCGCTTGCACAAGGATGTTGCTTGCATAAATGTTATGCTAAAGCATAACCTACGGAGTCTACGGAGTCCCGCTTGCGGAGCCACGGCAGCAACGCGCCAGAGCGATCCGGTGGTTGTTTCGCGTGGGCCGCGTGATTACCATAAGGGGGTAAGATTGAGCCGACAACAAGCCCGCCGATTGCACGACCTTCCCATTCCGCCACGAGTTCTACTGCCCCGGAGCCGCTGATGGATGCCAAGCTGATCGTTGTCGGTGGCAAGGCGTCGAAGGGGGCGGTCGCGCTGAATCTGCCGACGGTGATCGGCCGCAGCAAGGAAGCCACGCTGACCGTCGCCCACCCGATGGTCAGCCGCCGGCACGCGGAGCTGTTCGAGACGGACGGCCTACTGATGATCCGCGATCTGCGATCGCTCAACGGGACGTGGATCGACGGCCAGCGGATCAGGCAGGCGCCGCTGCTGCCCGACGCCGAGTTTACGGTCGGCCCGCTGACCTTTCAGGCGAAGTACGACTACAAGGGCGATCGGAGCAAATTGCCCGCCATCGTACCGGCCGAAGAGGTCCATCGCGAGGGCGAAGCAACGGTCGCCTGGGGCGAATCGCCCGACTTCGAGCTGCTCGACGACGAACCGCCCGCCAAGCCGTCCGCAAAAGAGAAGCCGGCAAAGCAACCGAGCGAGGACCCGTTCGAGGATCTGCTGAACGATCTGTGATCGTCGCACCACGCAAGTGACGGCAGACGCCGCTCAATTCTCTTCGCTGCCCGTCCGCTCTCTTTCATTCCGGGGTAGAATTATCGCTTCAATAGCGATGTCCTTGCGTCTGCTTGCGGCGGTGATCGCTCTCGTGAAACGGGCGAAGCCGTAGAGGACCGACAGCAAGGCCGCTTCAGCAACCAGCAGCAAGGCGGCGGCAGCGGGGTGGTTCTCGCCGAAGAAACCGACCGCCGCGACCGGAAGAAACACCGCGGTGATACTGCCGACGTACGAGCCCGGCATCACTACGATGAGCACGAAGCAACGCTGCCAAACCACGTGGATTCCCGCGCGAGAGCGTGCGCACGCAAAACCACCAGAGCACGGTGTTGATCGCGCCGAGTACGACATCGAACGTCGCGATTTGATCGCGCGGCACGTCTTGCAGAGTCCAATGGGCGAGACCAACGGGAAGTTGGATCAACACAAAGAGGCAGAATAAGTCGGCCAGCCAGAACTGGATGGGATACCGCCGATTCTTGGCGGCGCGATCGAGCGGCCCCAGCGTCCAAAGGAGAGAGACCCAGGTGACCGGGAGCACCACCAATTTTGCGAGAGGCATCACGTATTCCACGCTCGTGGCCCTTCTTTCTTGACCTGTTGAGCGGCCGACGTCTCAAGGAGTCGCCTTTTCCAGGATCACCACCAAATCCACGCTCTGCTGCCGCTCGTAGGGTTGATCTTGATAACCACCGAAGATGGCGATCTTCGTTGCGCCGGCGGCCTTGGCCATGCGATCCAAATCGGCGGCATCGAGGCCGAGAAACGGCGTCGATTCGCTGCGGATGGCAGGCTCGCCGAAGAGATCGGTCACGATCAGATCGACGTATCCGCGGTTGCCGCTGCGATGAACGCCCTTGAGGATGAGGGAATCGCTGGGTAAAGCGGCGCGGCGGCATTTCTGCCACTGACAGGGGCCGTCGGCGAGACGCCAGAGGTTCAAGACCTGCACGACGATCGCGCCGCCGTCGCGGACCGCCGCCAGCATCTGGCGGATCGACCGTTCGACCGTCGCCATGTCGGGGGCCAGCGCCAACGAGTTGCCGACGCAGATCGCCACGTCGAACCGCTCGTCGGGGGACTGTCCCGATTTTCGCGCCAGCGAAAATGGGACTGTCCCCTTTGATGCGGCGGCGACCGGCTGGTCGAATCCGCGCACCGTCCACCGCACGCCGGGCGGCTGGCCGTACTTGGCCTTGGCGCGTTCGATCATGGCCGGGCTGATGTCGGCCGCTTCGACCCGCAGCCCCCAGGAGTGGAACATCGCCGCGTGCTGGCCGGTGCCGCAGGCGGCGTCGAGCAGGCTGGCGGCGCCGAGCCGCTGGAAAAGCCGGCGGTAGAACGGCGCCTCGTGGGCCAGCCGCTTCGGCCAGTCGATCATCGCGTCATAAGCATCGGCGAAGTCAGCAAACATGGCGGTCGTCAAGACGGATTAGGGATTCCCAACAAGGCACTGCCTCACGGTTTTCTCACCGCCCACAGCCAACCGGCGCTGGTGGCTACATACATCGTACCGTTGGCGACGACCGGCGAGGAGTAGACCTTGGCGCCGAGGGGGATTCGGCTGAGGACCTTCAGCGTTTTGCCGGCCGCCAGCACCCATAGGCCGCGGGACGTCGGCATGTAGACCTTGCCGTCGGCCACGAGGGTCGATCCCCACACTTCGGACTTCGTCGCGTGGACCCAGTGGCATTTGCCGGTGGAAGCGTCGAGGCAGTGCAGCCGGCCGCCGACGTTGCAGATGTAGAGCAGCCCCTCGGCCACCGAGACGGTCGAGAGCGTGCGGTCGAGGCCCTGGTACGTCCACAACTTGCCGGTGGCGGTGATGTCGCCGTGGCCGCGGATCGATGCAGTGCAAGGCGCCGCGGCCGCGACCGTGGGCGGGATCGCGGCCGATGGCGATGTAGACGCGATCGTTCACAAAGACCGGCGTGGCGATAATCTCGCTGCGGCCGACGAACTTGCCGTCGTTCTTGTTCAAGGTGCCCCGCACCCGTTTGTCGCCGAGGCAATAGTAATCGATCGGCTCGCGACCGCCGGTCGATTTATACTCCGGGGGAATGCAGTCGCACGACCAGACGGTTTTCAGACGCACAGGTTTTTCAGGGACCGACGCCAGGGCATCGAAGGCATAGCAAATGCCGTCGCCGCCGCCGAAGATGACCAGTTTTCGCCCAGCGACCACGGCCAGCGAGGGCGCGGACCACTGGCCGTGCAAAATGTGGCGCATGATCGGCGTGTCGTCGGTCGCCACGAGCCGGCCGTCGCGTTTGTCGAGCGCGATCAGACTCGGCGCAGCGGGCGCCGGTATCTTGCGGTGCTTCTCGCTCGCCGGATCGCCGAAGGTGTTGCGGTCGACGCCGTTGGAGGTGGGTACGTAGAGCAGATCGCCGACGATCAGCGGCGAACCGTTCGCCACGTCGCAGGGAAAGACGCCCAGCCTCTTCCACATGTCGAACGTCCAGAGCACGCGGGCTTCGCCGGGGTTGGTCTTCGAGCCGGCGGCATCGAGACAAATCACCTCGAAGCGGTTCGAGACGAAGTAGACCCGTCCGGCTTCGACCGCCGTCGTCGAGCACACCCCGATATCCTGCGGCATGTCGCTGATGCCGATCGAGAAGCCGTCGATGCGGTGCGGCACGTCGCGCGGCGGGGCCCTCAATTGCCACAGCCGTCGGCCGGTAGCGGCATCCAGGCAGGTGAAGGTCCCATTTCTGTCGTCCAGGCCGCCGAGGTACAGCCGTCCGCCGACCACGGTCGGCGTGGAATAGAAGGCATCGCCGAGATTCACGCCCCACTTCACATTAACGGCCGTGGACAGGTCGATGGTCCCGTTGCCCCGTTTTCGCCCAGGCGAGAAAGAGGCGGGAAGCCCATGTTCCTGCGAGACCATGTTCTTTCCGTCGGAGCCGCACCATTGCGACCAATCCTTGGCGGAAACGGTCGGCGCGGCAGTCACGCCGAGCAGTAACGCCGCGGCCACAAGACCGGCGGCATTGATCCCGGAAATCCGACGTCCGCGCATGGTGTGCCCCTTTCGCCGGCTCCATTATACCAAATCGTTCGGGCGCCGAAAGCAAATGGCCGCGGGAAGAGCGCGGCGGCGGGCAGCACTGTGGGTCATCCCAGCGGTTCCGTCTTCCTATCGCGATCACACGATTTCCGACAACTCTTCGTCCTCGATCGCCGCGACAACGCCGGCAAGAAACCTCGAGGTTCGTGCGTCAATGCCATCGGCCGTTAGCGAACCGCCGAGTTCGCCCATCACGCCTGCCAGCCGGTCGATTTGCTGCTTCGTGTGGTTGCTGTTCATGCTGAACCGCAGCCGGCTTTGATTCCTGGGCACGGCCGGAAAGACGATGGCGTCGACGTGAAAACCGGCCTCATCCAAACGCCGGGAGACTTGCAGGCAATCGGTTTCGTCGCCGATCCACACCGGGACAATCGGTGTCGTCCGAGACAACAGCCGGAAGCCGAGGTCGTCCATCGCCCGGATGAAGTAGCGTTGGTTGGCCCAGAGCCGCTCGCGCCGCTGCGGTTCGTCGCGGACCATGTCGATAGCCTCGGACACGGCGAACGCCTGATCGGGAGGCAAGGTCGAGGTGAATCCGTACGCGCCGCAGGTGAGCCGCAGAACCTCGACAACCCAGCTTTCCGCAGCGATGAAGCCGCCAATCGCGCCATAAGCTTTGCTGAGCGTGCCCATGCAAATCAAACGAGGGCTCTCCAAGCCGAAGTACTCGGTGGTGCCGGCGCCGGTGGGGCCGAGCAAGCCCGTGCCGTGCGCATCGTCAACGTAGAGCATGGCATCGTAGCGATCGGCCAGATCGAGCATTTCCGGCAACGGGGCAATGTCGCCGTCCTGGCTGAAAACGCCGTCGGTGACAATGATCTTGGTGGTGGCGTCGCTGTTCTTGAGTTGGCCTTCGAGATGGTCCATGTCGCAGTGGCGATACGTGGCCTTCTCGACGCCCGACATGCGGATGCCTTCGCGAATGCTGAGGTGATTGAATTCATCCGTAAAGTAGGCGTAGCGATAACGCCTTTGGGAGCGAAAGCCATAGAATCGAGCGGTTACCGCCGAGGCAGGCAGCGTCGACAACACGCCGAGGTTCGTCAGGTAGCCCGTGGCAAAGAGCATTGCCGCGTCTTTGCCCTTGAGCGCGGCGAGCTTCGCTTCCAAATCGCGGTAGATCGCCAGGTCGCCGCCGAGCAAACGCGACTCGCAATTGCCCACGCCATACTTCTCCAAGCCATGCCGCGCGGCTCGAATCAGGCGCGGACTCGTCGCCAGACCGAGATAGTTGTTGGTGCTGAACGAGACCAACCTCCGGCCGGCGCGGGTGAACGTCGGCTCGGGAAGGCTATCGACGCAGGAGAAACGATCGCGGATCGTTTCCATCCACGCGTGCAGTTCTCTGAATTCTCGCAACGGCCAAACTCCTTTGCAAGTAGGGCAATCCTCCTTGCAAGCGTACTGCAAAGGAATCAGCCATCAAGGGTAACCGGCTTCCGCACAAAATCAGTCCCACAGTATAGTGACCTTCGCCGTCACCGTCAATCAAGTGGCGATTCGGCGGTTCTGGAGGTCCCGACCGATTATTCCGCACTTCGCCTCTGAACGCCGCTCGGTTGGTCCCCGAGCGACAACTCCTCCATATTCACCAAGCTGTGCGAAACCCCAGTCGGCCCGCTGATCTCCGCCTCGTTGATCGCCTGCCGAATCTCAGGCAGGCTCCCGATTCCAATAGTCGCCGATGCCCGGATCGAGATCGGAGGACAAAGCGAGATCCTTGTCGCCGCGGCAATTCCCAAGAGGCTGACTGCCACCGCACTTCCCCGACAGCCATGCTTTTGAACCCGGCTTGTAACCAAAACGCTGTTCGCCGTGTATAATCATTATCGCCTTTATTTCGTCCCCCTAACAAGAGCGAGGTGCGCGATGAGAGTCTTGGGAGTTGCACTGGCCGTTGTCCTGGGAATTGCCGCCGTGGGGCGGGCAGAACCGTTGGATCTAACGCACGTTGCGGCCGACGCAAAATGGGTGATCCACTTTGACGTGGACGCATTGTACGCATCGACCGTCGTGCAGAAGGCATACCACAAGTGCACCGAGATGCACCCAAATGCCAAGGCGAAATTGGACCTGGTGGCGGCGCTGCTGGGCACCGACCTGAGGAAGGACATTCATGGCGTCACGGTCTACGGACGCGACACCGACAAACAGCATGGCGTGATGATCTGTCACGCCAAGGTGAATCCGCATCTTTTGCTGGCGCTGGTCGCCATCGCCCCCGACCACAAGGTTCTGCACTACGGTTCCTATGAACTGCACCAGTGGACCGCCAAGTGTGGAAAGCATGGCCCGCACACGGCGGTTGGGACCTTCTATAAGCCGGACGTGCTGTTGCTCGGCGGCAGCCCCGAGGTCGTTAAGGCGGCACTCAACGTCCTTGACGGCAAGTCGGCGGGAATCAGCGGCAGCGGATCGCCGTTGGCGGGCCGCATCTTGCCGGGATCGATCTTTATTGCCCGCGCCTCGGCGATCGACCCAAGCATGCGCTGCCCGGTGTTGCAGAAGACGGAGTCGTTTCGCGTCGCCCTGGGCGAGAGCAACGGGCGGTCGTTCTACCGGGCCCGCCTGGTAATGAAGTCGCCGGAGCCCGCCGAGCAAGTCAAGCAGGTCGTAGATGGATTTCGGGCGCTGGTGCTGCTGCACCGCAGCTCGGATCCGCTGGCCATGAAATTGATCGACGGTCTGAAAGCGACCAACGACGGCGCCAAGGTCAACATCCGTTGGACCGCCTCGGCGGCCGACGTTTGGACGGCACTCGAAAAGGCAGCCAACAAGTGGGCGGAGCATCATAGCAGGCACGCTCATCCGATGCCTTGCCAGGGTGGAAGTCTGCTCCACCAGGGCGAGCACAAAGCCAAGCCTCAGCCGAAACATGAGGAAGAGGAGTTCTAGACCTGGCTTCACGAACTTCGCGGCGCCGAGAACGCCTCCTGATTGCGATCGGGGGGCGTTCTCGTAGCAGCCGAATCAAGAGGGAAGCTTGCGACAAATTGCGATTGTCGCTCCTCTCGTCGGCCATGAACAGCGTTTCGTACTTTGCAGGATGGCTCGTGCCACCCGCGGGATCACCTTCTGGACAAGGAGTCCGCAAGCCGGCTGGAACGCGGCAAGCCACCTCGGTAAAATGAAGACTAAGCTGCCGCTGGGAGCTATCCGAGCAGAGCTTATATGGGAGGCTCCAGATCATGCCAGACATGCACAGCGGAGTAGTCGCCCATATCCAGCGTTTCTCGCTGCATGACGGCCCGGGGATCCGAACGACGGTCTTTCTGAAGGGCTGCCCGCTGAACTGCCTGTGGTGCCACAATCCGGAGAGCCGGGCGTCGCGGCCGGAGATTATGGTGGTCGAGAGCCGCTGCATCCGCTGCGGGCGGTGCGCCAGTGTCTGCCCGAACCAGCTGGCGAGCGATTCGATCGCGTTCGATCAGCAGCCGGGGGCGGTTTGTCGGCTATGCGGCGCTTGTGTGAAGGCCTGCCCGTCCGCCGCGCGGCAGATGGTGGGCCGACAGATGACCGTCGGCGAGGTGCTCGACGAGATTCGCCGCGACACGATCTTCTATGATGATTCACAAGGCGGGGTCACTTTTTCGGGCGGCGAGCCGCTGGCTCAACCGCAGTTCCTTGGTAGCCTTTTGACCGCCTGCGCTGCAGAGGGAATCCACACGGCAGTGGATACGTGCGGCTTTGCCGCCGCGGAGCAGGTCCTGGCGATGGCCGCCCGGGCAGATCTGATTCTCTACGATCTCAAGATGCTCGACGACGCAAAGCACACGCGGTTGACGGGCGTCTCCAATGCGTTAATCCTCGACAACTTGCGCGCGCTGCAGCCCGTACACAACAACGTCTGGCTGCGGATTCCGGTGATTCCAGGTCTGAACGACGGCGAAGAAGATCTGGAGGCCCTGAAGGGCTTGGCCGCCGGATTGCCCGCGGTCCGTCAAATCAACCTGCTCCCTTATCATCAGACTGCCAAGCACAAGTTTCGGCGGCTCGGGATATCGTATGAGTTGAGCGACGTCCGGCCGCCTTCCGCGGAGTTCATGGAACGTGCGTGCGCACGTCTCCGCGACGGCGGTCTGCCCACTCGGATTGGAGGATAACCCGTGAATGCACGAACCAGCCAACTCCGCCAAGAAAGCCTGGATGCAAGGCCTTCGATTTCGCCGCAGCGCGGCGCTGCTGATGACCGAGTTCTATCAGGCCCAGGCAGGCAGGTACTCCACGCCGGTGATGCGTGCCCGGGCTTTCCTGCACCTTTGCGAGCACAAATCGCTGTACCTTGGGGCCGACGAGCTGATTGTCGGCGAGCGTGGGCCGCGTCCCAAGGCCGCCCCCACGTTCCCGGAACTTACCTGCCACAGCCTGGAGGACCTGCGGATCCTCAGTTCGCGGCCGAAGACGAACTATGCCGTGGACGAAGAGTGCCTCGCGGCCTACGCCGAGAAGATCATCCCCTATTGGCGCGGCCGCTCGATGCGCGACCGGATGTTCCAGGAACTGCCGGCCGAGTGGCACGCCGCCTACGGCGCGGGGATATTCACCGAGTTCATGGAGCAGCGTGCGCCGGGGCACACTGTGTTGGACGGCAAGATCTACCGCAAGGGAATGCTGGACTTCAAGCGGGAGATCGCGGCGGCAATAGCGGCCCTGGATTTCCGCGGCGATGCGGAGGCATACTCCAAGCGCGAGGCGCTCAGGGCCATGGACATCGCCTGCGATGCGGTGATTCTCTTCGCCAATCGCCACGCGGACCTGGCGAGGCAGCAGGCGTCGCGCGAGACCCGGCCGGAGCGCAAGACGGAACTGGAGAGGATTGCCGAGGTCTGCCGCCACGTGCCGGCCCAGGTCCCGCGCGACTTCCGCGAGGCCCTGCAATATTATTGGTTCTGCCACTTGGCGGTGATAACGGAGCTCAACGGCTGGGACTCGTTCAATCCCGGCCATCTCGACCAACACCTGCTGCCATTCTACCGGCGGGGGCTCGCCGATGGCACGCTCACGCCGCAACGTGCGCGGGAATTGCTGGAGGCGTTCTTCGTCAAGTTCAACAACCATCCCGCGCCGCCGAAGGTCGGAGTGACTGCGGCCGAAAGCGGCACCTACACGGATTTCGCCAACATCAACATCGGCGGCCTGCTCTCCGACGGATCTCAAGGCGCCAACGAAATCTCCCACATGCTGCTGGAGATCGTCGATGAAATGCACCTCTTGCAGCCGAGCACAAATATCCAGCTTTCCTGCAAGACTCCCGAAGCGTTGCTGAAGCACGCCCTGCGCGTGATCAGCAAGGGCTATGGCTTCCCTTCGATCTTCAACGCCGATGCGGTCGTGCAGGAGCAGTTGCGTCAGGGCAAGACGCTCGAAGACGCTCGCGAAGGAGGGTGCAGCGGTTGCGTGGAAGTGGGCGCTTTCGGGAAAGAAGCCTACATTCTCACCGGCTACTTCAACCTCGTTAAAGTGCTGGAAATCACGTTCCACAACGGCCGCGATCCGCGTACGGGCGAACACATCGGGTGTGAGAGCGGAATGCCGCGGGAGTTCGGCTCGTTCGAGGATCTGTCCGCCGCCTACCGCCGGCAATTGCACCACTTCCTGGACATCAAACTCCGCGGCAACCAGTTGATCGAACGGATGTACGCCGAGCAGATGCCCGCGCCGTTCCTCTCGGTGCTCATCGACGATTGCATTAAGAAAGGGCGCGACTATAACGCCGGCGGGGCACGCTACAACAACACATTCATCCAAATGGTGGGGCTGGGGAGCATCACCGATTCGCTGGCGGCCCTGAAGGAAGTGGTTTTCGAGCAGCGCGCGATCAGCCCCGAGCGGTTGGTGGAGATTCTCGACCGGGATTTCGCCGGCGAGGAGCCGCTCCGCTTGCGGCTAGTGAATCACGCCCACAAATACGGCAACGATGATGATTACGCCGACGAGATCATGCAGCGCGTGTTCGAGGCCTGCTTCCAGGAAATCGACGGGCAGCCGAACACCAAGGGCGGGCGCTACTGCGTGGAAATGCTCCCCACCACCTGCCACGTCTATTTCGGCTCGGTGACGGGCGCGACGCCGGACGGACGCAAGGCGGGCTTGCCGGTGTCGGAGGGCATCTCGCCCGTGCAGGGCGCCGACCGTCGCGGGCCGACGGCCGTCATCAAGTCGGCGGCCAAATTGGACCATGTGAAGACGGGCGGCACCTTGCTGAACATGAAATTCACGCCCGACCTCTTTGCCGGCGAAGATGGCATCGACAAGTGGGCGCACCTCGTGCGGAGTTACTTCAAAATGGACGGCCATCACCTGCAGTTCAACGTCGTGCGCGCGGAGACGCTGCGCAAGGCACAGGCCGCGCCGCAAAGCTACCGTGACCTGATCGTTCGCGTGGCGGGCTACAGCGATTACTTCTGCGACCTGGCCACGGAACTCCAGGAGGAAATAATCGCCCGGACGGAACACGTTGCGTTCTGACCGGCCGATGGCGTCAAGCCCGGCCAAACGCCAGCCGCGCCCCGACTTAAGGCCGGAACGCTGGTCACGCACGTTGTTCTGGCGATCTTGATGCGGAGCCGTCCGGCTGGTACATTGCTGACGGCAAGTCGTTGGTCTGCCTGTCAGCGGGAAGGAGTCTGCTTCATGCCCCTATGCGTCGTCGGTTCCGTAGCGTTGGACAGCGTGGAAACGCCCAGCGAAAATCGCGAAAACGTGCTGGGCGGGTCGGCGGTCTTCTTCTCCTATGCGGCCAGCTTCTTTACCAGCGTGCGGCTGGCGAGCGTGGTGGGGGAGGATTGGCCGGCGGAGAATACGGCCATGCTGCGGGCCCGCGGCATCGACACCGCCGCCCTGCAAGTCGTGCCGGGCGGAAAGACCTTCCGCTGGCGGGGAAAATACCTGGCGAATATGAACGACCGCGAGACGCTCGAGCTGCAACTGAACGTGCTGGCGGGCTTCAATCCGGTCCTGCCCGAGACCTATCGCCGGGCGAAGTTTCTCTTCCTGGCCAACGGCTCGCCGGCGTTGCAGATGAAGGTGCTCGATCAGTGCCCGGGGGCGTCGCTGACCGTGGCCGACACGATGGACCATTACATCCGCACCGAGCCCGACGAACTGCGGCAATTGTTGCAACGGATCGATGGGCTGGTGATTAACGACAGCGAGGCTCGGCTGTTGACGGGCGACGACAACTTGGTTCGCGCCGGCGGCGCGATCCGCGAGATGGGCCCGAGCTTCGTCGTGCTGAAGAAGGGGGAGCATGGGGCGATGTTCTTCGGCCAGCACGAAACCTACGTGCTGCCGGCCTATCCCACGCCGCGGGTCGTCGATCCGACCGGGGCGGGCGATAGTTTCGCCGGCGGGATGATGGGCTACCTGGCCGAACGCGGCAGCTTCGACCCGAAAACGCTGAAAACCGCCCTGGCCTACGGCACGCTGACCGCCAGTTTCACCGTCGAGGATTTCAGCCTCGACCGCCTGCGGCAGATCAAACGCGAGGACCTCGATCGGCGAATGGAAGAGTATAAGAAGATGCTGAGGTTTTAGGGGCGGCGGGAAGGAAATCCGAAGTCCGAAATCTGAAATTTGAAATCCAAAATCTGAAATCTGAACGTCCTCATGCCGCTGGATGCTGCTCATTGGATCATCGTGCTGTTTGCGGCCGCGTTCGGCGGGGCGGTGGGGAGTTTTTTGAATGTCGTGGTGTATCGCTTGCCGAACGGGCTAAGTCTGGTTTCGCCGCCTTCGCATTGCCCAACGTGCAAGGAGCCGATCCGCTGGTTCGACAACGTGCCGGTCTTTGGCTGGATCATGCTCGGTGGGCGTTGCCGGCACTGCCGCTGCCGGATTTCGCTGCGCTATCCGTTGGTCGAGGCGTTTGCGGCGGCGATGTTTGCCGCGTTGGCGGCGGTCGAGAATCCGCTGGCGGCCGCGTATCCGTGCCATTTGGTATTGATCTGCACGCTGTTGTGTTCGGCGTTGATCGAGGTCGATGGGAACAGCCCGCCGCTACGGCTGTTTCTGCCGGCGCTGATTGTGGGCATTGTCGTGCCGCTGATGTGGCCGACCGACCGGCTGAACGTTTGGCTGGGGTTGGCGGCGGGCGTGGTTGCGGGCGGGGCCACTTGGCTTCTTCTCCTGGCGTGGCCGAAGATGCCGGGGCGAGACGCCTCCGACGTCGCATCGCCCACTGCCGGTCTGTCTGCCGGTCTGATTTGTGCCGGACCATTGTTGGGTTGGCTGGCGCTGGCCGCGGTGGCGCTGGTGAGTGTTGCCATTTACGTTTTGTTGTTGTTTCCCCGCCGCGGCGAGCCGCGGATTCACGTCCCCCCGAGCGTGTGGCTGCTAATCGCTACGCTCGCGTGGCTTTTGGTTCCGTGAGTATGCTTGTTTCGGCAGCAGGGTATGGTAGAATTCGGGGGCCCGCCTCAAGCCGAAGCCGATTATGCCCTCTGATCCCGCCGCGAATCTAGCGAAAATCCTCGAGTCGCCCAGCTATCGCGTCGCGTACAAGGACGTTGATTTTATGTTGCGGCCGGAGATGCGGGCCGCGCGGATCGAGCTGGAGCTTCTCAAGCCGGAATTGTATCTGCGCGATAACGGCATCCGCTCGACGATCGTCGTCTTCGGCAGCACGCGGATGGTCGAGCGATCGGAGGCGGAGCGCCGGCTCGACCAGGCGGAGCGCGATTTGGCGGCAACCCCGGGCGACGCGCAGAAGAAGCGGATGGTGATGCAGGCGAAGAACCTGTTGGCACGGAGCCACTACTACGATGCCGCCCGCGAGTTCGCCCGCCTGGTCGCGAGCGAATCGAAGGAACTGGCGCTGCACGGCGAGAATGTGATGGTCACCGGCGGCGGGCCGGGCATCATGGAGGCGGCCAACCGCGGCGCCTATGACGTCGGGGCCAAGTCGGTGGGTCTGAACATCCGCCTGCCGCACGAGCAGCGGCCCAATGCGTACATCACGCCCGAGTTGTGCTTCCAATTTCACTATTTCGCCATGCGGAAGTTGCACTTTCTGCTGCGGGCGAAGGCCCTGGTGGCGTTTCCCGGCGGCTTCGGCACCTTCGACGAACTGTTCGACGCCCTGACCCTCCGCCAGACCGGACGCATGCAGGCGATTCCGATCGTGCTGTTCGGCCGCGAGTATTGGCAACACGCGGTCAACTTCCAGTTCCTGGCCGACCAGGGGGCGATCGACGATGCGGACCTTAAGCTGATCGACTATGCCGAGACCGCCGCCGAAGCATGGGAGATCATCCAGCGCGGCGAGGGGAAGAAAGGGATTAAAGAGTAGAAGCCGCTCGCGGCTTCACAAGAAACGAGAGAAAACCGCTTGCGGTTTTGCACGCAGGAGCGCTCCTCCGTGCCGATAAGCGACAACCGCGTTCGATCCGTTGTTGGTCATCAATTCAGGAGTTCAGCATGTTATCCAGAAACTTCGTGCGGGTGCTTGCAGTTTGTATTCTGGTAGTTCTTGCGGTTACGGCCGCCCAGGCGGCGGTGAAGCTGCCGGCGGTGATCGGCGATGACATGGTCTTGCAGCGCAGCCAGCCCGTGCCGATCTGGGGTTGGGCCGACAAAGGTGAAGAGGTTACCGTGACCGTGGCCGGCCAGGAACAGAAGGCCACGGCCGGCGAAGACGGCCGCTGGAAGGTCACGCTCGACAAATTGGCCGTCGGCCAACCGCTCACCATGACCATCGAAGGTTCGTCCGGCAGCAAGATCACCTTGAAGAACATCCTGGTCGGCGAGGTCTGGGTCTGCTCGGGCCAGTCGAATATGGAGATGGGCGTGGGCGGGTGCAACAACGCCGCCAAGGAGATCGCCGCTGCGAAATACCCGAACATCCGCCTGTTCACGGTCGAGAAGGTCAAGGCCGCGCAGCCGGCCAACGACGTGAAGGGCCGCTGGGCGCCCTGCTCGCCGCAGGTCGTGGGCAACGGCGGCTGGGGTGGATTCTCGGCCACCGCCTACTTCTTCGGGCGGAAATTGTACAAAGAACTGAAGGTGCCGATCGGCCTGATCCACACCTCCTGGGGCGGCACGCCGGCCGAGTTCTGGACGAGCCGCAAGGCCCTGGAGGCCAATCCCGTCCTGAAGCCGCTGGCCCAGGGCGAAGCGTCCTGCCTCTACAACGGCATGATCGCCCCGTTGATCCCGTATGCCATTCGCGGCGCGATCTGGTATCAGGGCGAGGCCAACGTCGGCGCGGCCTACCGCTATCGCACGCTCTTTCCGGCGATGATCGCCAACTGGCGTGCCGACTGGGGCGAGGGCGATTTCCCCTTCCTCTTCGTGCAGCTCGCCCCGTTCAATTATCACAACGGCGGCGCCAACCCCGCATGTTGTCCCGAATTGTGGGAGGCGCAACTGCTGACGCTGAAATCGACGCCCAACTCCGGCATGGCAGTGACCACCGACATCGCCGGCGACCTGAACAACATCCATCCGACGGACAAGCAGGACGTGGGCAAGCGGTTGGCCCTCTGGGCATTGGCCAAGGTCTACGGCCGCAAGCTCGTCTATTCCGGCCCGATCTACAGGTCGATGGCGGTCGAAGGCGACAAGATCCGCCTCCAGTTCGAGCACCTCGGCGGCGGTCTCGTGAGCCGTGACGGCAAGCCGCTCGGCGACTTCACCATCGCCGGGGCCGACCAGAAGTTCGTGCCGGCCGTGGCCACGATCGACGGCGATTCGATCGTCGCGCAAAGCGACAAGGTGCCGCAGCCCGCGGCGGTGCGTTTCGCCTGGCGCGACGACGCCACGCCCAACCTGGCCAACAAGGCGGGCCTGCCGGCATCGCCTTTCCGCACGGATAAATGGAAGGGCGTCACCGAAGGGCGGTAAGCCGCTCCGGAGCGGAATAGCCGGGAGTCAACGACTCCCGGTGGGCGGCCGCAAGACCACGCACATTCCGGGAGTCGTTGACTCCCGGCTATTTTGACGCCATCAAGCCGAGCGGGCGACAGCGGAAACGTCCCAGCCCACTTGCGGCGGCGGCGATCCATGCCATAATGGGCGGGTGCGCTCTCGCGCCGCTGCCGAAACCCCTTCACGCACGAATACCGCTGGATCAGGGTTCCATCATGCTCGGACCTATCGACTACACCATCCTCATCGTCTACACGTTGTTTGTGTTGGGCATCGGTTTCGCCCTGAAGCGGTTCATGAAGACGAGCACCGACTTCTTTCTTTCGGGCCGCTCGATTCCGGCGTGGATCGCAGCATTGGCCTTCGTTTCAGCCAACCTCGGCGCGCTGGAAGTGATCGGCATGGGGGCGTCGGGCGCCAAGTACGGCATGATGACCTGCAATTTCTACTGGCTCGGGGCCGTGGCGGCGATGGTTTTCGTGGGCGTGTTCATGATGCCGTTCTATTACGGCTCGAAAGCCCGCTCCGTGCCGGAATACCTGAAGCTCCGATTCGACGAGAAGACCCGCGGGCTGAACGCCATCTCCTTCGCCGTGATGACGGTATTTCAGTCGGGTATGTCGATGTACGTGCTGGCAAAGATGATGCAACTGCTGCTGGGCTGGGATTTCAACGTCAGCCTCTTCGTGTCGGCGGCGGTCGTGTTGGTCTATCTGACCCTCGGTGGGCTGACCTCGGCCATCTACAACGAGGTACTCCAGTTCTTCCTCATTTCACTGGGCTTCCTGCCGTTGGTGTGTCTAGGGCTGTACGAGGTGGGCGGATGGACGGGGCTGAAGGCTCAACTGGCCAAGTATGCCGTGTCGCAGCACTATCCGGCTGACGCATGGACCAGCGTTTGGGCGAACACGGGAAATCCGGCCCAGAATCCAATGCACCTGGAGTGGTTCGGGATGGTGGTCGGACTGGGATTCGTGTTGGCGTTCGGCTATTGGTGCACCGACTTCCTGGTGGTGCAACGGGCGATGGCGGCCGAGTCGATGTCGGCCGCGCGACGCACGCCGGTGCTTGCTACGATCCCCAAAATTCTCATTCCCGCCATTGTGATCGTCCCCGGGATGATTGCCTTGGTGGCTCAGCCGCACAAAGAAGTATTTCCGCCTGCCGCGGCGCCAGTAGCCGGTGCAATCATGAAGTCAAGACTGCCGCCGCCCACCCTCGGCCTGATTCCACCCAAGGTGGAACGGGATACGATAACCGTCGACGGCAAGTCAAAGACCGTGTATCGCTACAAGTCCGAGAAGGGCAAAATCGAACTCGATTACGACATGGCCATCCCCATGATGCTCGTGCAGTACTTTCCCACCGGTCTCTTGGGGCTGGGACTGACGGCGCTGATGGCCTCGTTCATGTCGGGCATGGCCGGCAACGTCACCGCCTTCAACACCGTTTGGACCTACGACATCTACCAGAGCTACATCGCCCCGAAACGCAGCGACACGCATTACCTCTGGATGGGACGGATGGCCACGGTCTTCGGCATCCTCGTGAGTATCGGGACCGCGTACGTCGCTGCGCGCTTCAACAACATCATGGAGTTCATCCAGTTGGTGTTTGGCTTCGTCAATGCGCCGCTGTTCGCCACGTTCTTGTTGGGCATGTTCTGGAAGCGGACGACCGGGCACGGCGCGTTCTTCGGCCTCTTGGCCGGCATCTGCGCGTCGACGCTGCATACCGCTTTGACCGGTCCTACAGGCCACTGGATCACGGCAACCCACACTTACGGCAGCGAAATGGCCCAGAACTTCTGGATGGCCATCTACTCCTGGACTACCTGTTTCACCATCACCATCGCGATCTCGCTGCTGACGGAGCGGAAGAAGACCGACGACGAACTACGCGGATTGGTCTACTCGCTGACCGACCGTTTCTCGGGCGACGACCATCTCCGCTGGTTCGCCAAGCCCGAAGCCCTGGCCGTGATCATGGTGGTGATTACCATCGTCTTGAACATCATCTTCTGGTAAGAAAGATATGACCATGCTCGACATCCGCATTCCCATCGGCCTGATGTTCACCATCCTCGGAGTCATCCTGGTGGTCTTTGGCATCGTTTCCTGGTATACGGACCGGGCGATCTATGTGGTGCATTCCTTCAAAATCAACGTGAACCTCGCCTGGGGTTGCGTTCTGTTGGCCTTCGGCATCTTCATGCTGATGATGGCCTACGTGGCCAGTCAGCGGGCGAAGAAGCAAAACGACTCGAAGTGATCGATTGCCCATGAGAAGAGGGCGGCCGGATTACCCCTGGAGGTGTAGTATCCGGCACGCGCCGTGTGCCGCGTGGCAGACGGGGGTGACTCTGGGTAGAGCCCACAACGGCACGCGGCGTGTGCCGGATACGGTCCAGGTAGGAAACTCGCTCTTTGCGATGCCGGCGGTCTCCGATACACTGTAAAGTGGAACCGGGGACCAGCGAACATGGCTGACTACGTGGTGCGCTACGGAGCGATGCGGCTGCTGGGGGCGTTTTCGGCCGCCGCCGGCCGGGAATGCCGCCGCGGCATGCAAGTGATCGTACGGACCGACCGCGGCCTGGAGATCGGCGAGGTGCTCTGCGATGCGACCCCCGCGACCAACGGCGAGACCAAAGACTCGACCGGCGGGCAGATTCTCCGCGAGACGACGCCCGAAGACCGCCACGAACTTACCCGCCTGCGGCAGCAGGCCCGGCAGGAGTTCGACGTCTGCCAGAAGAACATCGACCGGCTGGGGCTCAAAATGCAGTTGGTTGACGTTGAGCACATCTTCGGCGGCGAGCGGATCGTGGTCTACTACCTGGCCGAGACGCGGGTCGATTTCCGCGAATTGGTCCGGGCGTTGGCCGGCGAGTTCCAGACCCGCATCGAGATGCGGCAGATCGGAGTCCGCGACGAGGCCAAGCTGCTGGCCGACTACGGCGACTGCGGCTGCCCCGTCTGCTGCAACACCCACCTGGTGCAGATGCCGCCGGTCTCGATGCGGATGGCGAAGTTGCAGAAGGCCACGCTCGATCCCACCAAGATCTCCGGCCGCTGCGGGCGGCTGAAGTGCTGCCTGCGTTATGAATACGAGAACTACGAACACGCCCCGCCCTCCGCCCAAGGCGAAACGCCCAAGGAAAATGACGAAGTTCGAATGACAAATGACGAAACCGCGGCCACAGGCGACGAATAGGCAAGGCGGCGGCCGGCACTCAGCAATCAACCATCGCCAATCTGAAATCTGAAATCTGAAATCTGCGACCCATGCTCAATCCTTCTCATCCCCTCGCTCAACTTCTGGAAAAGGACCGGCGTTACACGTTCGAGGCCTATGCCTTTCTGTTTGAAGCGTTGAACTTCGCGCAGACGGTGTTGCAGATGGGGGCGGAGAGCCCGACTGAGCCGGCAGCGGAGAGCGAGGATCCGCCCGGCCCGCAGCACCACGTCAGCGGCCAGGAGCTGTGCGAGGCCATCCGCCGCTACGCGCTCGAGCAGTACGGCTACATGGCCAAGACGGTGTTGAACAGTTGGGGCATCCACGGCACGAGCGACTTCGGCGAGATCGTCTTCAACCTGATCCGCATCGGGCAGATGCGGAAGACGCCCCGCGACACGCAGGTCGATTTCGACAACCTCTACGATTTCGACGTCGCCTTCAAGCAGCAGTTTAAGATCACGCCGCCGGAATAGGGAATAGTGGCCAGTGGCTAGTGGTCAGTGGCCAGACTTAAGACGAAGAACGCCTCGATTCCTGAACCGCTCCCCCGCCACCATCCACTATCCACCATCCACTATCCACTATCCACCATCCACTATCCACCATCCACTATCCACCATCCACTATCCACCATCCACTATCCACTATCCACTATCCACTAACCACTGACCACTGCTTCGCATGTCCCGCCGCAATCGCCCTTCGCAACAAACCGCCGTTCCTGCCAAGCTTTCGCCGGCCGCGATTCTCGCGTCGCGCCGCCGATTGTTGATCGCTGCGATTGCATTGGAAGCGGCGTGGATCGCACTGCTTACGGTGCTGGCGATCGCGCGCTGAAGGCAGGCGACACTCGCTGACTCATTATGCATGAGTCGCCTTACTTCGCCTGTTGTCCCGCTTCGACTTCGCGTTCGAGTTCCATGATTTTGTCGACGCGGCGGGCGTGGCGGCCGCCCTCGAAGGGCGTGTTCAGCCAGATCTCGACCATGCGGTCGATCAGCCGTTCGCCCAGCATGTCGGCCGAGAGGCAGAGGATGTTCGAGTCGTTGTGGCGGCGGCTCATTTCCGCGGTGATGTCGTCGTGGCAGGGGGCGGCGCGAACGCCGCGCACCTTGTTGGCCGCGATGCACATGCCCAGGCCGGTGCCGCATACCAGGATGCCGCGATCGACCTCGCCGCGGCTAACCTTGTGGGCCACCTCGGCGGCGATGTCCGGATAATCGACGGCGTCGGGCGAAAACGAGCCGACGTCGATCACTTCATGCCCCAACTTCCGCACCAGATCGACGAGCTTCAGGCGAATGGGATAACCGCGATGGTCGGCTCCGATGGCAACGCGCATGGTCATAGCTCCAACTGGTTGATCCTGGTTTTCAACTCGCCGCGGAGTCTCTGGGCGCAACTGCGATAGCGTTCGACCGGCCCGCCGATGGGATCGCAGATGTCGCTGCCGTCGGCCGCGAGGAGTTCGGTGCGTTCGGCGGCGGCGGGCCACTGTGAGACGATCGCCTCGCGGTGCGAGCGGGTCATGGCGTAGATCACGTCGGCGTGGCGGGCCAGCGGCTCGCTGAGCGGCTGGGTCTCGTGCAGGCGAAGATCGAGGCCGCCTTCGGACATGACCTCGACCGCCTCCTCCGTCGCCCTGCCCCCCTCCTCGGCCGCGATGCCCGCCGACATCACCATCACGCCGCGGTCTTCCAACTCGTCGATCGCGCAGCCGAGCCGCTCGGCCAGCATCTGCCGGCAGAGCAGAGCGGCCATCGGGCTGCGGCAGGTGTTGCCCGTGCAGACAAACAGAATCAGCAGGCTGGAGAGCCGCTGCAATGTCCGCTCGGGCACGACTCCCGCCCGCAGGATTTCGTATCGCCCGCCGGCCACGCGGACGACCGACGACGGCTGGCCGAAGCGGCACGGCCCGTCGTCGATCACCAGATCGACGTGCTCGCCGAAGACGTTGACAATCTGCTTGGCGCTTACGGCCTCGGGCATGCCGGAACGATTGGCGCTGGTCAGCGTCAGCGGGCCGGCCAGCATTCGCAACACGGCCAAGATCATCGGATGGCCGGGCACACGCAGGCCGATCGACTGTTGCGGCGAGACCGCTTGTTGGACGCGCGGCGGCAACTGATGCACGAGGCTCTCGGGATGGGAATCATCGACGACCAGTGTGACCGGCCCCGGCCAGCAGCGCCGCGCCAGCCGCCGGCCCATCGGGCAGAGGTCGGGGGCATAGTCGCGGGCCTCGTCGGCGCTCTTGATCGCCAGCGTCAGCGGCTTGGTCTCCGTCCGCCCCTTCATCGCCAGCAGCCGGCCGACCGCCTCTTCGTCCAGCGCGCTGGCCGCCAGGCCGTAGACCGTCTCGGTAGGTAGCGCCGCCACGCCCCCCTCCGCCAGCGTTTGCACGGCGCTGTGCACGACGTTGCGCCAATCCTCTGCATTTTGCAGGTCAATGACCGCTGGCGGCATACTTCAGCCCAACTCGTTCGGACGTCCACCGCAATCGTCGTAATATCTTATTCTATCGGCCGTTGCGCCCAGCCGTCAACCCGAGAATCGGAGGGGAGGGAGGCTCTGCCGCCCGCGAAGCGCGGTGATTGTGTGGCGGTCGGGATGGGAAAACCGTTTAGCCGCCGCGTCTACGCGGCGCCGCGACTGCGGGTTGCTCTGCGCCGCGTAGACGCGGCGGCTAAACGGTTCGGAGCCCATCCGCCATCTGGTATCGACCTCGCAAACCGGGTAGGCTGAGGGCATCGCCGGGCCGACAACTGCCGCATCTCGTGCACCATGTTCTACAGCCCTCCACAACGAGCCTTTCGCCTGATTCTCGTTGCCGCGCTGGCTGTGGCCGGCGGTTGCAGCCGCGACGGGGTTTCCATCGGGCGGCTGAAGGCGGTTTGGGGCCGACATGGCATCTCCGACGGCCGACTGCAAAAACCGCGGGCGATGGCTATCGACCGCCAAGACCATCTTTACATCGTCGATATGACCGCCCGCATCCAGGTCTTCGACACCGAGGGCAACTTCCTCCGCGGCTGGCACACGCCCGACCACAAGATCGGCCGCCCGACCGGCATGTCGATCGGTCCCGACGGCCGCGTCTGGGTGGCCGACACGCATTACTTCCGCGTGCTGGTCTACTCGCCCGAGGGCAAGCTGCTGCACATCTTCGGCGGCCAGAAAGGGGAGAAACCCGGACAGTTCGGCCTGGTCACTTCGGTGGCCCACGATTCGGCCGGCAATTTCTACGTCTCGGAGTATGGCGACTTCGACCGCATCCAGAAGTTCACGCCCGAGGGCAAGTTCATTCGCCAGTGGGGCGGGCACGGCAGCGAGCCCGGCCAGTTCATCCGACCGCAGAAAATGGCCGTTGACGCCCACGACCACATCTGGGTGACCGACGCCTGCAATCACCGCATCCAAGTCTTCGACACCGAGGGCAAGCTACTGAAGGTATGGGGAAAGCAGGGCAGCGGGCCCGGCGAAATGTACTATCCCTACGATCTGGCCCTGGGCGACGACGATACGATCTACGTCTGCGAGTTCGGCAACCACCGCGTGCAGAAGTTCACCCGCGACGGTCGCCCGTTGGGGTGTTTCGGCAGCGAAGGCCGCGACGAGGGACAGTTCAACAACCCTTGGGCGCTGGTGCGCGACAGCCGCGGGACGATCTACGTGCTTGATACGGGGAATCATCGGGTGCAGGTGGTGAGGATGTAGTTCCAATGTTCCACTACCACCTATCCTTCGCATCGCCCGGCTATCTGCTGCTTCTGGCGCTCGTGCCAGTGCTGCTGGCGGCGAGCTATCGGCGGCTGGCGGCGCTGGGGCGATGGCGGCGATGGGTGGCGCTGTTGCTGCGGGCGGCGGTCGCCGCGCTGCTGATCCTCGCCCTGGCCGAAGTGCAAATCGTGCAGACCAGCGATCGGCTTACCGTCGTTTACCTGCTCGATCAGTCGTTCAGCATCCCCGCCGAACGCCGCCAGGCGCTGATCGATTACATCAACGCCGACATCCGCCAGCGCCGCAAGGGCAGGGACCGCGCGGGGGTGGTGGTCTTCGGCCGCGACGCCGCCATCGAGATTCCGCCCTTCGACGACGACGTGCAGATCGCCCAGGTGATCGAGAGCGTCGTCGATCCCGAATATACGAATCTGGCCGCGGCGATGAAACTGGCCCAGGCGATCTTTCCCGAGGACGCCGCCAAGCGGATCGTGCTGGTAAGCGACGGCAATCAGAACCTCGGCAACGCGGCGGAGCAGGCCCAGGCGTTGGCGGCGGCGGGGGTGGGAAGCGACGTGGTCCCGATCCACTACCGCGCACGGGCCGAGATCATCGTCGAGCGGGTGGCGATTCCGCCCGACGTCCGCCGCGGCGAGCCCTTCGATCTCCGTGTCGTCATCACCAACACCGCCCAGGCCACGGCCAAGGACAAGGGCGAAGTCCCCGGCCGGCTGATCCTCTTGCGCATCGCCGGCGGCCGTAGCGACGTCTTAAGCGAACAGGCGGTGGTCTTGCCGCCGGGCAAGAAGGTGTTTACCATCCGGCAGAAGATCGACGCGCCCAACTTCTACACCTACGAGGCCCGCTTCGTCCCCGACCGCAAAGAGGACGACGCCATGCCGCAGAACAACCGCGCCACCGCGTTCACCCACATCCAGGGCAAGGGGCAGGTGCTCTTGATCGAAGACCCCGAGCATCCGGGCGAGTTCGCCGTGCTGGTCGAGCGGCTGCGGCAGCAGGGGCTCGAGGTCGAAGTGCAATCGAGCAGCCAGAGCTTCACCTCGCTGGCCGAGTTGCAGCCCTACGACACCGTGCTGCTGGCCAACGTGCCGCGCGAGCAGTTCAGCGACGCCCAGATCGCCATGTTGGCGCGGAACACGCAGCAGATGGGGGCGGGCCTGGTGATGCTCGGCGGGCCCAACAGCTTCGGCGCCGGCGGCTGGACCGACACCGAAATCGAAAAGGCGATGCCGATCGACTTCCAAATCAAGAGCGCCAAGGTCGTGCCGCGCGGGCGCTGGCGATGATCATGCACGCCAGCGAGATTCCCGACGGCAATGGTTGGCAGAAGGTGATCGCCCGCGAGGCGATCAAGGCCCTCGGGCCGCAAGATTACTGCGGCATCATCCACTGGAGCGGCACGGAACAGTGGCTCTGGGGGCACGGGCTGTTGATGGTCGGCGGCAACCGCGACGCGATGCTCGCCCGGCTCGATCGTATGACCCCCGGCGACATGCCGCAGTTCGACCCCTCGATGGCTCTGGCCGAGCAGGGCTTTAGAAAACTCCCCGACGCCGCCGTCAAGCATCTGATCATCATCAGCGACGGCGATCCCTCCGATCCGTCCTTTCGCACGATGTCGGCGTTGAAGGCGATGAACGTGACCGTTTCGACGGTGGCGGTCGCGGCGCATGGCCCGGCCGAGAGCGGGCGGCTTTCGAGCATTGCGCAAGCAACAGGTGGCAAGTATTGGAAGGTGAACGATCCCAGAGCGCTGCCGCGGATCTTCCAGCGCGAGGCCCGCCGCGTGGCCCGACCGCTGGTCTGGGACAAACATCCGGTGCGGCCACTGGTCAAGATGCCCTTCCACGAGATCCTCAGCGGCATCGACGGCCCGCTGCCGGCAATCAAGGGATACGTGCTGACGACAAAGAAGGAGGGAAGCCCGCTGGTCGAGACCCTGCTGACCTCGCCCGAGCCCGCCGGCGAGGAGAACAACACCGTGCTGGCCGGCTGGACGTACGGCTTGGGCAAGGCGGTGGCCTTCACCAGCGACGCCGGCTGCCGCTGGACCAGCGACTGGACCGCCGAGCCGATCTACGACAAGTTCTTCGGCCAGATGATCCGCTGGTCGATGCGGCCGGTGGGCGGCTCGGGCAAGTTCACCGTGGCCACCGACATCGCCGACGGCCAGGTCCGCGTCGTCGTCAACGCCCTGGACAAGAACGACGAGTTTCTCAACTTCTTGAGCATGAACGCCACCGCGGTCGGGCCCGACATGAAGCCGATCCCGTTGCGAATCGAGCAGACTTCGCCGGGCCGCTACGTCGGCTCGTTTCCCGCCCGCGACGCCGGCAGCTACTTCCTCACGCTCAATCCTGGCACCGGCCAGGCTCCGCTGCGCCGGCGTGACGGTGCCGTATTCCGACGAGTTCCGCGAGCGCGAGCCGAACGACGCGCTCATGCAGCAACTCGCCGCGATCGTGCCCAAGGAGGGGCCGGCCGGCAAGGCGATCGACCTGCCCGACGATTTCAAGAAGAGCGATCCGCTGCCGAAGGTCGATCCCTTCCGCCACGACCTGCCCAAGGCCACGAGCAACCAGGACGCCTGGCATTATTTTCTGCTGGCGGCCTGCTGCACCTTGTTTGTCGACGTGTTTTGCCGCCGCGTACACGTGCGTTTCGATTGGATTCCGCCGCTGGCGGGCCGGGCGCGGGATTGGGTCTTGCGGCGGCAGCCGAAGGTGGCCGCCCCCGAGTTCATGCAGCGTTTGCAGAGCCGCAAGGCCGAGGTTTCCGACCACATCGATCAACTGCGAGCCGCCACCCGCTTCGAGCCGCCGCCGGAAACGCCGCTGGACGCCACGCTGCTGGAAGACGCCGCCAAGCCGCTCGGCGAGCCGAAAAAGTCCCCTTCCACCGCCCCATCGTTGGGCGATTCGGCGAAACCGCAAGCGGAGAGTTATACGGAGCGATTGTTGAAGGCGAAGAAGAAGGTCTGGGACGAGAGGGAGAAGAAATAGCGTCGGCTAAACAGAAAACCGGCAGCTCACTAACAAATCAGAACGACCACATTACCGAAGGATTCCACATGAGCATCGCTGAAACCATGGAACGCCGTGCCCGCGAGTTCGTCGATCGATATACGGCCGTGCGCGAGCAGATCGGGCGGGTAATCGTCGGACATGACGACATCGTCCACGGGGTGTTGACTTGCCTTTTCGTTGGTGGGCATTGCCTGCTGGAGGGCGTGCCGGGCTTGGGAAAGACGCTGCTGGTGCGCACGCTGGCCAAGACGCTGAGCCTGGAGTTCAACCGCATCCAATTCACGCCCGACCTGATGCCGGCCGACATCCTCGGCACGAACATGGTGATGGAAACCGACGATGGCAAGCGGTTTTTCGAGTTCCAGCGCGGGCCGATCTTCACGCAAATCTGCCTGGCCGACGAAATCAACCGCGCCACGCCCAAGACCCAATCGGCGATGCTGGAAACGATGCAGGAAGGCTCGGTGACCGTCGCCGGCAAGCGATACCAACTGGTGCAGCCGTTTTTCGTGATGGCCACGCAAAACCCGATCGAACAGGAGGGCACCTACCCGTTGCCCGAGGCCCAACTGGACCGCTTCTTCTTCAAGCTGATGGTCGGCTATTCCGATCGGGCGGAACTGGCGTCGATTGTCGAGCGAACCACCCGCGGCGAGATGATCGAGCCGGTCAAGGTGATGGACGGCCCGGAGATTCTCCGCTGGCAAGAGTTGGTCCGCGAAGTGATTCTGGCCGACCACGTGCGGGATTACATCGTGCGGCTGACGCTGGCCACGCATCCGCAGGGGCCTTTCGCGGCGGCGATTACCAACCAGTACATCCGCTGGGGCGTCAGTCCCCGGGCGGCGCAGGCGATGGCGCTGGCCTCGAAAGTCCGCGCCCTTTTGGACGGTCGATACAACGTCAGCTTCGAGGACGTCCGCCGCGTCTATCTGCCGGCGCTACGGCATCGGATTCTCTTGAACTTCGAGGCCCAGGCCGAGGGGATCGAGCCCGATCGGGTGTTGCTAGAATTGCTGGAGAAGGTGCCGGAGAAGGCGGAGTGACTAGCGCGAAATACGACACAGGGGAATCAGTCGAGTAGGAGGGGCGGCAGCTAAGCCTGCCCCCCTCCTACTCGACTTCTTTCGCGCTTTCGTGGTCGATATAGTCGAGTTCACGGCTCATTGCCGTTCACAACCCGACGGCCGCCAGCAGCAAGCTTCTTCATCAGCCACGCCATGTTCTCGGCCAACGTGCGGACGGTCTGCATGCCTTCGGCGTCGTTGTTGACCTCGCCTTTTTCGCGGCCGAAGGCGACGTTCCAGTAGGTCGAGCCGGGGACGATCATCTGCGAGATGAGGAAGAAGTAGTTGAGCTGAGCGAAGGTGAAGTTCTGACCCGCCCGGCGGGCGACGACGATCGCCGCGCCAACCTTGTGGCGCAAAAGCTCGGGATGCCGCCGGGCGACGTAACCGACGCGGTCGAGCAGGGCCATCGTCTGCGGCGTGGCCGAGCCGAAATAGACCGGCGAGCCGACGAGGATGCCGTCGGCGGCGGCGAACTTCTCGACCATGCCCTCGAACGCCGGGTCTTCCTGCACGCAGCGGATTTCGTCGGCCTTGAAGCAGCCCGCGCAGGCCATGCAGGGCTTCACCGGCCGGTCGGCCAGCGAAAGGAACTCGACCTCGAAACCCTCTGCGGCCAGCACGTCGAGGGCCGCATGAATGAGGATATCGGTGTTGCCGCCGCGGCGCGGACTGCCGGAAATGCCCAGGACTCGCACTGCTGTCTCCTCAGAGCGTGACCGTGCTCGGCTGACTGTTGTCGGTGGGGAAGGGGTCGGTGATCAGCCGCACGTACACCTTATACTCGCCGTGGATCTCGGAGGGCACTTGCCACAAGTGCCGGCAGGTGAAACCTCAACCATACTCGAAGTTGCCCTTGTAAACGATCTTGTCGTCCTTGTCCTTGACGACGAACTGCGGTTTTGGCGGCCGGGCCCCTTTCACCCAGAGGTCTGTGCAACGTTCGCCGCCGGTGCCGAGGATCGTCAGCCAGAGCGACACGTTGTTTCCCTGTCCGCGTGCCAGGCTGACGCTCGCCCGCCACGGCGGTCCGAAGGGAAGTTTCGCCGTCTCTCCCTTCTTGACTGCCGTCTCCGGCGATTTGCCCGCGAAGCTGGCCGTCAGCAGCGTTCTCGCCCCCGCCTGCACGGAGTAGGAGAGGACCTTCCAGGTTCCTTCGGGCAAGGAAATCTTCTGGTCCTTCGATCCGCTGATCGCCACGACGCCGTAATTCGGACAAAAGAGCGTGGCGCGGTAGGATGGGCTCGAATTGACGACGCAGCCCATGGGAAAGTCCGCCGGCTTGAGCTTCAACGAATCGCCCGACGGCGAGACTTCCATGCGATAGAATTCCCTGCCGATGCAGACGGTCTTGTTTACAAAGTTGCGGTCGTTCCCCAGATCACCGGCATAACGCGACTTGTTGGGGTTGGGGTTGATCAACAGCAGATCGCCGTCGGCGGCGGTTCCGTCGGGCCGAAACGAAGCGATGTCGTCGAACAGCCCGTTGCTGTTGCGGTCCAAGAGCACCAGCCTGATGCGACTGCTGCCCTGGGTGATGCAACCTTCGCGGTAGGCCGCGGCGTAGAAGGTGACGGTGGCAGCGTTGTTGCCGCCGCTCTGCTGGCAGAGCACGCTCGGCAGGAACGAGTATTCGATTGATTGTCCCTTGGCTTCCAGCGCGATATTGACGCGAGGGAACTGCGACTGCGACGCGGTTGCGGTGATCGCCGCGATCGGCCGATCGTCGGTCAGATCGCCGTTGCCGTTAAGATCGAAATAGAGGCGATTGTAGCCTGGCGACCTGCCGCCAACCGAGTCGAAGGCGAAACCGTACTCCTGTCCCGCGAAATGCGCGACGCCGCGGATCGGCGTCGCGGACGAATACGACGGCTCGTGCTTGACGACGCGATGGAACTCGGCGTCCCGCGAGTCTTCGTCTTTGCCGAGGTTCACGTAGAACAGTTGCGGAGTAACCTGGCTGAGAAAATAGGAAGTCGCCGGGGTGACCGTGATCGTTCGGCCGCGGCGGGTCGGCTTGGGCAGATCAAGCCGCACCAGTTTCATCGCGATCTCGCTCTCGTCGATCTTGCCGGCAACTCCCTCCTCGGCCTTGCCGCCCGACTTGCCCTCCTTCTCCTCCTCCTCGCGCTGGCGGCGGAGTTCGTCGGCAATCCAACGCTGGTCTTCGCCGCTAAGCAGCGTCTTCTTGATCAACAGTTCGATGCCGTCGAGTTTCCGCAGTCGGACCTTATCGCCTTCGCAACCGAGGAACTCGGCGACGGTGCTGAACTTGCCGTTCTTGCTCTTCCACTCGCGAGATTCGGCGCCGGGAGCGAGTTTCTCCTCTTCGACGCCGGGGAATTGGCTCTTCACGTACCGCCGGTCCTCCTCGCACAACGAGGCCAGCGGCACGTCGATTATCGTGCCGTCCTTCTTCCGCAATTCGGCCTTGCCGTCCTTAAAGTCCAACAGTTCGGCCTCGACCGAGAAGCGGCCGTTGCTGCTTTTCCACATTCTGGAAGCGGCCTGGGCGATGGAACCCAACAGGAAAAGAATCAGGAAGGCCGCCAAAAGACGTTTCATGATTTACTCCTCTATGGCAGGCCCTCAATATACCGAAAAGGTGGCGGGCGTGTCAATATACCCGCTTCAGCGTAGCGAGCGGCACCGCGGCGGCGGCCAATAGATGTGTGTCACGACCCCGATGAAAAGGGCCGCAGTCATGGTTGCGCCTCGATCTACAGACGGTTGCAACAGACTCTTGCGCGGCGTCCAGTCCGCTCATACGGCGTCGAACAACTGAATGTCCAGGTCCGCACACCGCAAAAAATCGCGGTCGGTCGTCCAGAACTCGGCAACGCTGGCCAGGAGCGCCGTGGCGGCGTGGATGGCGTCGGCCGTCTTCAAACCGAAAGCTGCCCGCAGGTGCATTGCCTGCTCGATCACCGCTCCATCAATCTCTTTCAACACGACTTCTTGCGTGTCGAAAAAGCCGTCGTACAGACTCAACACGTAGTCGTTCTTCTCTCGCATCGGTCTGCAGCGGCATTCCTCAGTCGCGACGTGACAAGAGCCTTGCCATGCGAGCGCAGGCCGCTCAGACGAGATTCCAGCGGCAGCCGCAACCGATCGGCTCCCTCGATCAACCGAATCAGAATGCCCGAGTCCGCGTAGATCATCGATCCCCCCAGGCGTCACGTTCCTCGCGGACCTGGGCGTCAATGTCCTCCGCCGATCGCAATTGCGGAGCCTTTCCAAAGAACTCAAACATCGACTTGCCGGGCAAGACCGGCTTGGCCGCGTCCTTTGGATAGACGATCAACTCAGCCGGACCCTCCACGTCGGGCAGTGGTTCGTCGGCAACGAACTGCCGCTCCGAAAGGACACCGTGGATTACGATCGCCGCGTCCATATTCTAATCCGTCGCCAGCCGGGGTTCACGGGCAATTCTATGCCGAAACGGGGGCTGCGTCAAGAACTCCGTCCCACCGACCGCCGCAGGCTCTTCGCCGCTTCGACCATGTTCCGCAGCGACGCTTGCACCTCGCGCCAGCCGCGGGTCTTCAGGCCGCAGTCGGGATTCACCCACAATCGTTCGGCCGGAATCACGCGGAGTGCCCGCTGCAATCGGCCCATGATCTCCTCGGTCTCCGGCACGCGCGGACTGTGAACGTCGTACACGCCCGGCCCGATCTGGATCGGCTTCTTGAAGTGTACGAAGGACTCCAACAGCGCCATGTCGGAACGCGAGGCCTCGATCGAGTACACGTCGGCATCGAGCGCGGTGATGGCGTCGATGACGTCGCCGAATTGCGAATAGCAGAGATGGGTGTGGATTTGCGTCTCGTCGCGCACGCCGCCCGAGGCCAGGCGGAAGGCGTCCACCGCCCATTGCAGGTACACGGGCCAGTCGGCGCGGTGCAGGGGCAGCCCCTCGCGCAGCGCCGGCTCGTCGATCTGGATCAGACGGATGCCCGCCGCCTCCAGATCGACCGCCTCGTCGCGGACGCACAGCGCGATTTGCAGCGCGGTCTCGCGCCGCGGCTGGTCGTCGCGGACAAACGACCATTGCAGGATCGTGACCGGCCCGGTGAGCATCCCCTTCATCGGCCGCGCGGTGAGCGATTGGGCGTGCTGGCTCCAGCGAACCGTCATCGGCCGCGGGCGGGACACGTCGCCGAAAAGGACCGGCGGCTTGACGCACAGTGCCCCGTGACTTTGCACCCAACCGTTGGCCGTTCGCGCGAAGCCCTCGAGCTGCTCGCCGAAGTACTCGACCATGTCAGCCCGCTCGAATTCGCCGTGAACCAGCACGTCCAGCCCGATCTCTTCCTGAAAGCGAATCGTCCGCTCGATCTCCTTTTTGCAGAAGTTCTCGTAGCGTTTCTTGCGGCCATTGGCCGGCCTTCAGCGCGGCGCGGGCGCGGCGGACCTCGCGGGTCTGGGGGAAGGAGCCGATGGTCGTCGTGGGGAGCAGCGGCAGAGACAAGCGGCGCTGCTGGGCCTCGCGGCGCTCGACGAGCGGACGCTGCCGGCTGAGCATCTCCCTGTTGACCGCGGCGGCGCGCTGCCGCACCGCCGGATCGTGCAGCCGCGGCGAAGCGGCGCGGCGCTCGCGGGCAGCCCGGCTTGCGGCCAATTGCTCGCTCACCGCCGCCCGGCCGCGGTTGAGGGCCTGCGTCAGAAGCGACACCTCCTGCAACTTCTGCTTGGCAAAAGCCATCCAACCCTTCAACTCGGGATCGAGCGCCGGTTCGTCGTCCAGATCGATCGGGCAGTGCAGCAGCGAGCAGGAGGGAGCGACCATGATCCGCTCGGGGCCGAGCCGGGTCGCCGCCCGATCGAGCAGATCGAGCGATCGTTCCAGATCGTTCCGCCACACGTTGCGGCCGTCGACGACGCCCAGCGAGAGCGTCAAGCCCGGCGGCGCGGCCTCCAGCGCCCGATCCAACTGCTCGGGAGCGCGAACCAGATCGAGATGTACGGCGGCCACCGGCAGCCGCAGCGCGGCCGGCAAGTTGTCACCCAGCCCGGCAAAGTAGGTCGTCAGGCAGATGCGAAGTTGATCGGACGCCGCGCTCAGCCCCGCGCACGCCGATTCGAGCACGTCCAGCGCTTCGTGCGGCAGATCGAGAGCCAACACCGGCTCGTCGATCTGCACCCAATCCGCCCCGACGTGGGCGAGTTGCCAGAGCACCTCTTCGTACAGCGGCAGGATGGCGTCGAGCAGGCGGAGCAGCTTCAGCTTCGGCGTTTTGCTCTTTCCCAGCAGCAGGAAGGTTAGCGGCCCCAGCAGCACCGGCCGCGTGCGGATGCCCAGGGCGGCCGCTTCACGAAACTCATCGACCGGCTTGGTCGAGGCGAGTCGGAACTTCATGCCCGGCTCGAACTCGGGCACCACGAAGTGATAGTTGCTGTCGAACCACTTGATGATGTGCAAAGGGTGCAGCTCGTCGGCGCCCTGCGCCATGCTGAAATACGTGGTCAGATCGACCGCCGCGCCCGACCATGCGAACCGTTTCGGCACCGCCCCGAGCATCACCGCCGTATCGAGCACGTGATCGTAGAGCGAGAAATCGTTGCAGGGGACGTGCTCGATGCCCAAGGATTGCTGCAACTGCCAGTGTTGTCGCCGCAGTTCGGCCGCGGCGGCGGCGAGCTCTTCCGGGTCGAGGGTTCCCGCCCAGTATTCCTCGACCGCCCGCTTCAGTTGCCGGCGCGCCGATGCGAGGGAAACCCAGGTTGGCGGCAATGGCCATCGGACGCGCTCCTGCCAGCTAAAAGCCGAAGGAATGGTACGCCCGAGAGTGGGGGGTGTCAAGGGCCTTCGCCACCCGTTCCACTCTCAGCCGACACGGTTCCTCGTTCCCACGCTCTGCGTGGGAACGCACGCCTGGACGATCCCGAGCTTTGACGTTCCCACGCAGAGCGTGGGAACGAGAGTCTCGGGACTTCGCAGTCCCCCTGGCCGGTTCCACCTTCACGCGACTTTGTTTAGAATGTCGTATACTACCACGCGAGAATGGAGTCCTTCATGCACCCGATCATTGCAGAACTGACGTCCGCCGGACCGGTCGTGCTCGACGGCGGCTTGGGCACGCAACTCCAGCAGCTCGGGCTGCCCGTCGGCGCTTGCCCCGACGCTTGGAATCTCGCAGAACCTGAAAAGGTCGAGCAGGTTGCCCGCAGTTACGTCGAGGCCGGCAGCCGAGTGGTTCTCACGAACACGTTCAGCGCCAACCGCCTTGCTCTCGCCCGGCACGGGTTGGCCGAAAAGAGGGCCGAAATCAACCGCGCCGGCGTCGAGCTCGCGCGGCGCGCGGCCGGCGGTGGGGCGAAGGTCTTCGCTTCGTTCGGCCCCAGCGGCCTGATGCTGGTGATGGGACAGGTGAGCGAAGCCGACTTGACGGCCGCGTACGCCGAGCAGGCGCAGACCGTGGCCGCGGCCGGCGCCGACGGCATCGCCATCGAGACGATGTCCGACCTGTCCGAGGCCGCGTTGGCCGCCGCCGCCGCACACGCCACGGGTCTGCCGGTGGTCGCCTGCATGACCTTCGGCTCGGGAGCGAAGAAGGACCGCACCATGATGGGCGTCACGCCCGAGCAGGCCGCCGAGCAGCTCGCCGCCGCCGGCGCCGACGTGATCGGCAGCAATTGCGGCCAGGGAATCGCCGGCATGATCGAGATTTGCCGCCGCCTGCACGCCGCCAGCGACCGGCCCATCTGGATCAAGCCCAACGCCGGGCTGCCCGAGATGATCGACGGCAAGACCATCTACCGACAGACCGCGGAGGAGTTCGCCTCGTTCGTGCCGCAACTGCTCGAAGCCGGCGCGGCGCTGATCGGCGGCTGCTGCGGCACCACGCCGGAGTTCATCCGCGCCGTTGCGGCGAAACTCAAACGGTAGCGGGGCAGCCTGAAATCCGAAATCCGAAATTTGAAATCTGAAATTTGAAATCTCCTACGCCCGCTCTTCGCGTAGCGCCGCCAGCAGCGGCGCGCGCACTGCCGCTCGCACAGCGAGAAGACCTGCGGCCAGACCCACAACCAGCACGGCCAGCAATGTAGCGGCCAGCGAGAGCCAGGGCACCGCCGCACCGCGATGGAGCAGATGCGGCAACACGGCCAGCACTGCCGCCAACGTGCCGACGCCCAAACCGGCCACGAGCAGCGCCGCGTGTTCCAGCAGGACCAGCCAAGCCAACGTGCCGCGGCGGAAACCGACCGCTCGCAACAGCGCCAGCTCGCCGCGGCGCTCGAAGACGTTTCGCAGTTGCACCGCCGCCAGCCCGAACGTGCCCAGCAAGAGCCCCAGTCCGCCCAGACTCTGAAACGTCGAGAGATACGTGTTCTGCACGGCGAGCAGATCGGCCAGCCGCCGGCCGGTGGTCTCCGCCGAGAAGCCGTACTCGCCGAGATTCTCTTGCAACGCCCGCTTCACCGCCGCCGTTCGCCCGAGCGGAGTCGCGACGAGGAAGAAGCGATGACCGGCAGCGTCGGGGAAGAGCCGCAGAAAGGCCGACTCGCCCAGCAGCAGATTCCCTTGGAAGACGCTGTCGTCCAACAGGGCGACGACTCGCAAGCGAACGGGATTGCCGCGACCGTCGCGAATCTCGAACGTCTCGCCCAGTCCGCCCCACAAATTGAGCGCGTAGTTCGCCGTGTTCTTCTCCAGAACGACCGGCACAGGAGGAGGAAAAGGGGACAGGCACCTTTTGTGCGAAGCACCCGAAGGGCCGTTCCGGCAAAAGGCGCCTGTCCCCTTTTCCACCTCGTCGAGCAGCGTCCAGGGGTTCGGACAATCGCGCGGTTTGTCGGCCCAGGCGAACCCGCCGCGATCGATGAACTGGCGTGGAAGGCCGAGCACTCGCGGCTGCCGCGGCCGATAGAGATTCAAGCAACTGGCATCCTCGCCGCCTTGGAGCCGCAAGGAGAAGACCTGGCTGCCGGCCAGCAGTTGCCGGTTGCTGGCCGAGAAACCGAGGGCCGTTTGCCCATCCGGCGAAGCGAGGTCTTGCAGGATCGGCTGATCGCTCTCGGCCAGCAGGGCGAACCCGCCGTTGCCCGAATCGAGCGTGGGCGTTTGCTGCGTCGGATCCGCACGAAAGGCATCCATCGATACGATGACGAACGACGCCGCGGCCACCAGGCCGATCGTAAGCGTGCTGCGACCGGGATTTCGCGCGGCATTGCGCAGGGCCATCCGCCGCAGATTTCCGCGGCCGGCGGCAACCGCTTGCCTATTGATGCCCGCCCGCAGCCGCAGCCCGACCAGCGCCAACAGCGACGCCAGGGCCGTCGCCGCCGCGGCGAAAAACATGCCGGTCTGCAACTGCTCTCGCAAGTGGAAACACAGCAGCGCCGCCGTCGGCGCCACGGCGAGCACGCCGAGAGAGATTTCGATCGGAAGGGTTTGCCAGGGACGAGGATTTAGGGATTTTGGGATTTGGAGATTTGGAGATTTGGAGATTTGGAGATTTGGAGATTTGCAGCCCCTGACCCCTGACCCCTGATCCCTGACCCCCAGCCCCTGGCCCCTAGCCCCTAGCCCCTGTAGCAACCCTCGCGGCGACGAGCGAGCGACCCTTCGCAGCGACAGCCAGATCGTGCAGCCGGCCACGAGGATGCCGCTGGCGGCGCCGATTGCGAGGCTTGCCGGCGTGAGGTAGAGCCGCAGGAAAGGTGTCGCTATCGCGGCCAGCCAGCAGGTTTGCAACCCCAGCAGCATCAGCGCGGCGTAGCCGATCCCGCCCGCGATGCCCAGCAGGCTGCCGGCGGCGGCCACCGCGAGCCCTTCGCCCAACAGCAGACGCCGCACCTGCCTTTGGCGGAATCCGACGGCAAGCAGCGTTCCGATCTCGACGGTCCGCTGATCGATCCCCAGCCGGAAGAGCAGGGAAATCAGCATCACGGCAGCGGCGACGATGAAGAAGCTGAAGCAGAGAAAGAGGACGCCGAAGGGAGTGGCCCCTTCGGAAGCGGCCAATTGCTGTTGGCGGATCGGCTGAAAGGCGAAGCCCAGTGCGGCGGGATCGAGATGATCGTGCAGCTCGCGGCGCAGGTCGTCTAATAGCGCAGGGGGTTTGCTGGTTGATTGGGCGCTCGACTGGGCACTAAAGTGCCCAGCCCTTATTGGTTGGAATGCGACGCGGAGCGAGGTGGTTGCTCCGAAGCGACTGGCCCAGAGACGGCGGCCGTTTGCCAGCGATACGAACGCTTTTGGCGTCGGACCGTAGTGATTCCAGTACTCTTCGTCGGCGGCGTGAATGCGACTGGCATCGAAGGGAAACGGCGGATCCCAATTGGCCATCGTCAACTCGTCGGTCATGCCCTTGATCGACGGCACCAGCCCGCGATTGGCCGCCGCGCCGGCCAGTTGCACTATCGCCGCCAACCGCAGCGAGACCGTCTTCTCACGCACCTCTCCGTCGAGACTCTCCGGCTCGAAATAGGTCAATCGCACCTTGTCGCCCAGATGGGCGTGCAACCGATCGGCGGCCCAGGAGTTCAAGGCAATTTCGTTCGGCCCCAGCGGCGGCAGCGGCTTGCCGTCGATCGAGCGAAACGGCCCCAGCGGCGGGCGGTCGGCGAAATCGATGGCCGTGATCGTAGAATAGGGCACTTCGCGGCCGTTACAAGCCAACGTGTTGGCCAAATAGGTCATCGCCGGTTGCACGTCGAGGCGGGCGGCCGGGATCGCTCGCAGCCCCTTCAAGAGTTCCCGCTCGCTGGCCGAATCGAGCAGCATTCTTGCCAAAGTGATATTCCAATACCCCAACGGCACGAGCTCGACCCGCAATTCATAATCCGAATAGCCGGGGGCCAACGGCCCGCGGCTCGCACCGGCCGCGAAGATGGCGTTGGCTTTTCCTCGTTGATCGAGCCGCTGGGAGAGCCAATCGAGCGAAACGAACGCATTCTGTGGCGGACGTTGCGTGGGGCGAAGGCTGAAGCCGCCCAGGCCGCCGTCGGCGATGATCTCGCTCACCGTCACCCGCTGCGTGTGGACGGTCTCCCGCTTTTTCCCCAGCGCGCTGTCGCGGGGAATCGCCGTGATGGCGGGCAGGTGGAGCAACACGGCGTCGCCCACGCGCAGCCCGAGCCGCCCGGCCGCCGCCCGGTTGAGCACGATGTCACGCGGGCCCGGCAATTGTCGCGGCCGCCCGTCGCCCAACTGCCAGAACCACTCGTCGCAGCCGATCAGTTGCACGCGGTTCGCGCGCCGCGGCGGCTGCGCATCGGCGGCTTCCAGAGTGACTTGCAGCAGGATCGCCGGTGCGGCCAACGGGTACGGCACACTCGCAGCAGGTCGGTGGGGCAGACATTCTTGTCTGCCACCCTGCCCACTGCTGTGTTTTCCTTCTCCCGTTGCAGGGCAGACAGGAATGTCTGCCCCACCGCTGATCTCGTCGGCCAGCGCGGCGCGGAAGAAATGGTCGGAGACTAAAGCCTGGTCGATTCGCCCCAGCCGGTCGAGCGTCAATCGCCGCAGGCTTCCGCGCATCGAATCGCCCACCAGCAGCGCCCCGGTCAGCACCGCGGTGCACACCGCCACGCCGCAGGCCACGGCGAAGTTCGAGCGGCGGTGGTAGAGGAGCGAGGCGAGGGCAAGGCGAAAAGGCGACATACGATGCGAATGACGAAATCCGAATGACGAATGAGGAAGGAAGCACGAAATCCGAAATCCGAAATCCGAAGCACGAAATCCGAAGCGCGAAATCCAGGTGACGAGCCCTTCCGGACTTCGGATTTCGTGCTTCGGATTTCCTTCGTCATTCGTCATTCGGATTTCGTCATTTCCTCAAGGCTTCCGTCATTCAACTCCAGCCGCCGGCCCATCAGCCCCGCCAGCGGTTGGCTATGGGTGACGACAATCAACATGGTCTGCTCCTGCTGTTGCAACTCCAGCAACAACTCGGCGACGCGGGCGGCGGTGCTGCGGTCGAGATTGCCCGTCGGCTCGTCGGCCAGGACCAGAAGCGGCGTGCAGATCATCGCCCGGGCCAGCGCCGCCCGCTGCCGCTCGCCGCCGGAAAGCTCGGCGGGACGATGATCGAGCCGGTCGCCCAAGCCGACGTGATCCAACAGCATCCGCGCCCGTTCGACCTGCTCGGGCGACGTGCGGCCGCCGGCGACCGTCGGCGTGAGCACGTTCTCCAGCAGCGAACACTGCGGCAGCAGGTGATGGTCCTGAAAAACGAAGCCGATCTTGCGATTGCGGAAGGCGGCCAACGCGGGCTCGGCGAGCTTGGCCGGGTCTTGCTCGTCGAGCACGACGCGGCCGCCGCTGGGCGGCTCCAAGCCGCCGATGATGCTCAACAGCGTGCTCTTGCCCGAGCCGCTGGGGCCGATGATCGCCACATTCTCGCCGCGATCCAATTGCAGCGACACGTCGCGGAGTACCGGCAGCGGCCCGTTACGGGTGGGATAGTGCTTGGCGACGTGTTCGATGCGAAGCAAGGACATGGGGGCGGTGGTTAGCCCTTCGGGCGAAGCCGCAAGCGGTTTTCCGGGCCGAGGACCTCTTCGTACAATTCGATCATTCTGCCGGCCATTACTTCTGAATTATACTGCGCGGACGACCTGTTGAGCCCGGCAGCCGCACGCGGCGGCAAAAGCAGGGTCGAGGGCCATTCGCTTCAGCGCCGCCGCCAGCGCGGCCGGATCGCCCGGCGGGCACAAGACGCCGCCGCCGGTGTCGGCGATCATCTCGGGAAACGCCCCGTGCGCCGGCAGCACCGCAGGCACGCCGTTGGCCCAGGCCTCGAAAACCGAGAGCCCCTTGCTCTCGCGATAGACCGTCGGCAGGCAGAATAGATCGAGCGATTGCAGGAAGGCGATCTTTGCGGCGTGATCGAGCTCGCCGACGTATTGGAATCGGTTGGCCAGGCTGGCGGCGGCCATTCGCCGCTCGATTTCGGCCAAGTAGGGTCGATCGGCGGCATCCAGATAACCCGCCGCCCGTAGGCGGACAAGCGGCACGTCGCCGTCGGCCGCCAGAAGTTTCAGAGCGTCGGCCAGTTGATGCAGTCCCTTGTCAGGACAGACGCGGGCGAGGTAACCGATTTCTGTGCCGCGTCTCCCCTCTCCCTTTGGGAGAGGGGCCGGGGGTGAGGGCGCTGCGGGTTCTGTCCCGCTCTCCGCGGCAGCCCTCACCCTAGCCCTCTCCCAAAGGGAGAGGGGACTTTCGCTCATTCCCGTCAGATTCAGCCCCGGCGGGATGACGCGGATTCGCTCGCGCGGCAGGCGAAGGTAGCCGGCCATGAAGTCGGCATAGTAGCGATTCATCGCCACCAGCGCCGCCAGTTCGCCCGCCCGTTGGCCGAGCAACGTCAACGCCTGGCCGTGATACGGATCCGGCAGCCGCTCTAAGAACACGTCCTCGCCGGTCAAGCTGCATACGACCGGGGCGCCGAGCCGGCGGATGATTTCCCGCGCGACCCCGACGAGCATGACGTTGTTCAGATGCACCACATCGGGCTGGAGATCGGCAAGCCGGCGGACGAGCTTCTCGACCTCCTTTCGCTGCCGGCCCTGCTCGCCTTCGAGCATGGAGACCGTCAGTGGCCCAAGCTGCTCGGGCCGCACGGCGGTGCTGCGGCCGGTGGCCCAACGCAGCAGGCCAGGACTGTCGAGAAGCTGGTCGAATGCCCAGGGCGTGTGGCGGAAGATCGCCGAGTGCTGTTGCAAGTAGACGTTGATGCCGCCGAAGGCGATCCGTTGGCTGCCGACGTGCTGCTCGTCGGTCCGCAACGGCGAGTACATCGGCAGCAGCGTGCAATCCTGGCCCGCGGCCAGCAGAGCGGCGGCCAGCGTGTTGCCGTGCAGGCAACTGCCACAGTACATATCTCCCGCCCCTGCTGCAAGATAGACGATTTTCATGGGCGAGGGGCTGGGGGCTGGGGGCTAGGGGCTAGGGGCTGGGGGCTAGGGGCTAGGGGCTAGGGGCTAGGGGCTAGGGGCTAGGGGCTAGGGGCTAGGGGCAGTGATTTCAAATCTCCAAAGCTCCAAATCTCCAAATCCCCAAATCCATCCGCCCTTCACCCTAGCTCTTTCCCAAAGCGAGAGGCGACTGACTTGTCTCCCCGGCCAGCAGCGATTCCACCGCCTGCCGGCCGCTGCGGACGGCGCCTTCCATCGTAGCGGGCCAACCCGTCGCTGTCCAATCGCCCGCCAGACAGACGTTCTCCAGCGGCGTTGGCTGCGGAGGACGAAATCGCTCGGCCTGCGGCGTCATGGAGAAGACCGCCGCCGGCAGCGTCACCGCCCGGCCGTAAAGCAGCTTCGCTTCCCGCGCCGCCGGCCAGACCGATTCCAATTCGCTGCGGACATCGGCCAGCCACCGGTCGTTCGTCCGCGGCGGCAGCCGATGCGATGCACTGACGACAACTTGATAGTAGCAGTGTCGCCCTTGGGAGGAGGGTTTTGCGAACAACCACTGACTCAGCCGGCCGCAGAAGACCGCGTGCGGCAGGCACGTAATCGGGCGGTCATACCAGAGATGAATCGCCGTGATCGCCGCCGGCTCGATCCGCTCGATCTCGGCCAGGGCGGGCATCTGCGACAGCAGGTTCTCGGCCAGCAGCGAGCGAATGCCGTGCCACGAAACGGCGACGATCAGAGAATCGAACGTATATCGTTCGCCGCCGGCGGAGGTCAACTCGCCGGCGCGGCGGCCGTCGCCGTCGATGCGGCGGACCGGCGTGTCGAGATGCAACACAACGCCGCGATCGGCAAGCCACTTGCCGAGGCGGTCGTGGAGGATCTCGACCAGCGGTCGCCGCGGCAGCACCAGCACGCTTGCCCCGCGCGACGCCCAAAACCCGTCGCGAAAGACCTTGCGGGCGGCAGCCAGCGACGCCCGATCGACCGTTTCGCCCAGGGCGCTCACCAGCACGACCGACCAAAATCGCTCGATCGCCCGGTCGGATTGCCCCTGGCGGCGGAGCCACGCGCCGATGGTCTCTGTCGTCTCTTCACGTGAGCAGCCGGGAGCTAACAGCTCCCGGTGCTTGTCGGCGGCGCTGCCGCGGGCCGTTGGCCCCCGGCTATTGTCGCCCGTGTCTTCGTGCAGCGAGAGGGCATCCCCGGCGTCTTCTCGCACCAGCTTCCGCAGCGTGCGGACGATGCCCCAGCGCTCGCGCCACGACAAATGCGAGAGCCGCAGCAGCCCGGGCAGCAGGTGCAACGGCGCCGGCAGCCGGCGGCTGGGGACAAAATCGTGCCGGCGGCCGTCGGGGGCAATGAAGTGCAGCGTATTGCTGCGATCGAAGCAGTCGTCGATGCCGGTGCGGCGGCAAAGATCGAGGAACTCGCTGCAACAGCCCATCGCCACGTGCTGACAGTAATCGAGCGTCTCGCCGGTTTGTGGATCGACGAACGAGCCGGCGCGGCCGCCGAGCGTTTTGCTTCGCTCGAACAGCTCGACACGGCAACCCCGCTCGACGGCGGCAACGGCCGCGGACAGGCCGGCAAGCCCTCCGCCGACGATTGCGATATGCGGGCGTTTATCCGCGATTGTCTGAGTCACGTCATTCATCGCGAAAAGAGCATCCAACGCAGGAATAGCCGCAGTCTGGCCAGCCGGCCAACACGAACTCGCCGCCGCAACACGTCGGCGGGACGACGCTCGATCTGCTCGAGCAGCCGGCGATAGGTTGCAGCCATCAGGCCAAAGATTCGCTGTCCATCCGGTTCGAGCCAATCACGCAGCCCGGCGGCGGCGCGGTAGAATTGCTTCGCCCGATCGATTTCGTATCGCATCAGCTCGAAAAAGGCGTCGTTGGCTGTCCCGGCCAGCAGTTCCTCTTCGGAGTAGCCGCAGCGGCGCAAATCGGCCAGCGGCAAATAGACCCGGCCGGCGGCGGCGTCTTCGTGGAGGTCGCGGAGGATGTTCGTCAGTTGCAGGGCGACGCCCGCCTGCCGAGCCGGCTCGAACGCCTCCGGCCCGCGAAAGCCCCAGATGTGGATGCACGCCAGACCGACGGCCGACGCCACCCGTTGGCAGTAATGCTCTAATTCGTCGAACGTCTCGTAACGCCGCGGCGTCAGGTCCATCTCCACGCCGTCGATCACCGCCAGAAGGTGTTCGTGGGGAATGCGAAAGCGGCGGACGGCATCGGCAAGGGCGGGGAAGAGGGCGGAGGATTGTTGATTGTCGATCGTTGATTGTTGATCGAAAGGAGCGAGTGCTTGCTGTAGGGCCAATCGCCACGCCGCGATCGCTTCGCTGCGAAGGGCAGGCTGATTTGGAGATTTGGAGATTTGGAGATTTGGAGATTTGGGAAAGGCGGAGGGCGGAGAGCGGAGAGCGGAGGATTGTTGATTGTCGAGTGTTGATGGTTGATTGAACGACGGCGGAGGACGAAGAACGGATGGCGGAAATGGTCCTCCCTCTCCGCTCTCCGCTCTCCACTCTCCACTCTCCACTGCCGACTGCCCACTGCCGACTGCCCACTGTTCCCCGGTCCCTGCCCCCTGACCCCTGACCGCTTCTTCGTCGGCCAAATCGTCGGTGCAGCGCATGAAAGCATAGAGGGCCTGCATGGCGCATCGCTTTCTTTTGGGCAGCAACAGGAAGCCTGCGTAGAAATTCGAGCCCGCCCGACGGCTCAACCGCCGGCAGAAGGTGTAGCTCGTTTCGAGGGCATCGCGGGAAGGGGTCATGACGATAGGAATTGAAAGGCGCGTTCCGTCAGCAGTTTATCTGTCGTTTCACAAGTTCGCGGAAGCAAGACTATTCACCATGTCGAACCGAGCGATTTATGTGCGGTAATGCGGGCCGTTGGCCCCCGGCTATTGTGACCTCATTTACCCGCCGCCATTCCACGCGCATCGAAACGCAGCTTCCACCAACAACCGAGCAGCAAGCGGAGTTTTTCGGAGCGCGAGACCGTCGGTCGCTGGGTCCAGACGTTGAATCGCTGTCGGCGGATCGCTTCCAGCGTAGCCAAACCGCCGGCGGCGAACAACGCCACCGGCAGCCGCAACCCGCGGGGCATCTTCGTGGCCAATCGCGAGCCAGGCCGCCGGAGCAAACACTCGGCGTGGTCCACCCGGGCCGCCAACAGTTGGCAAAATGCCTCGTTGCACTCCCGCCGGGCGAAACATGCCTCGTTGTAGCCGAATCGCCGGCAATCGGCCTGCGGCAGATAGATGCGGCCGCGGTCCCAGTCGCGGGGGACGTCCTGGCAGAAGTTGGCCAGTTGCAGTCCGGTGCAGACCATATCGGACAGCAGCGTTTGCTCGGGCAGGTGGCATCGGCCGAGATAAAGCACCAGCCGCCCCACCGGATTGGCCGAATGGCGACAATAGTCCAGCAATTGATCCTTCGTTTCGTATCGCGTCACCCGCTGATCTTGGCGAAAGGCCGCCAGAAGATGCAGAAACGGATTGATCGGAATTTCGAACTCGCGAATGGTTTCCGATAGAGCAATGAAAACGGGATGGGTCGCCTGGCGCTGATAGCATCGATGCAACAGGTCTTCCCACCATTCCAGCAGCGCGAGACTGCCACCGGGATCGCCGGTTTCATCGGCCAGATCGTCGGCCCAGCGGCAGTAAGCGTAGATGTTGCAGACGTGCTGCCGCAGCCGCCGCGGCAGCAGCCGGCTGGCGACGGTGAAGTTCTCATAGTGCCGCGCGGCCAGCCGCCGGCAGTATCGCCGGCTCTCGTCCGGCGTCGGCGGCGGGAGGGTCGCGTCCGGACCAAAACGACTGAGGTCCTGGGAGAACATGCGTTTGTTCGGCAGTGCGTTGTTGCGAAACCGCAAGCGGCTACCAACTCGTCATTCAGCATTCATCATTCATCGTTCAACATTCAACAATCATCATTCCCCGTCCCCTACCGCCGCGCCGCTTCCCCCATTATGATGTATTTGAGCGAGTGAGGGAACCATGCGGATCATTTCGGCCGAGCCACGAGGATTCTGCGCGGGCGTGAACATGGCGACCACGACCCTGGAATTGGCCGTCGCCGCCTACGGCACGCCGCTGTACGTCTACCATGAGATCGTCCACAATAAATGGGTAGTCGATTTTTTCCGGCGGCGGGGGGTCATCTTCGTGAACGATCTGGCGGAAGTGCCCGAGGGGGAGCATCTGCTCTATTCCGCGCATGGCGTGCCGCCGGAAATCCGAAAACAGGCGGCCGCGCGGCGTTTGCAGACCCTCGACGTGACCTGCCCGCTGGTAACCAAGGTCCATCTCGAAGCGATACGCCTCGCCCGGCAAGGATACACGATCCTGTTGATCGGGCACGCGGGGCACGACGAGGTGATCGGCACGATGGGCGAGGCGCCGCAGGCGATCCGCTTGGTGCAAAAAACAACCGATGTTGACTCGCTGGAAGTGCCCGACCCATCCAAGGTGGCCTATCTTACGCAGACGACGCTCTCCGTTGATGATGCCACGGAGATCATCGAGCGGCTGCGGCAGAAATTGCCGCAAATCATCGGCCCGGCGCGGAACGACATCTGCTACGCCACGCAGAACCGTCAGGAGGCGGTGCGGCAACTCGCCACCGGAGCCGACGTGGTGCTGGTCGTCGGCAGCCAGAATAGCTCGAACAGCCAGCGGCTGGCGGAGTTGGCCCGCGCCTGCGGTGCGGCGACGCATCTGATCGACGGCCCGGGCGACATCGACCTCGCCTGGTTCAGGAGCCCGGAAAAAGGGGACAGTCCCCATTTGCCCGCAGGGCCCGGAGGGTGCTTCGCACAAATGAGGACTGTCCCCTTTTTCCGTTCCGGCGACGAGACGGTGTTGGTCACCGCCGGAGCGAGCGCCTCCGGAGGCCCTCGTGCAGCGATGCGTGAGCCTGTTGCAGGATCGTTTCGGCGCCACGGTCGAAACCCGTGTGGTCTGCGAGGAGAAGTTGCGGTTCGCCTTGCCGAAACTCTAGCGGAGACTGCCCATGAAAATCCACGATCTGGAGCTTTTTTTGGCGGCGGTGCCGCAGCACGAGTCGCACATCACGACGCGATCGCTGCTGGTGCGGCTTGCGACCGCGTCGGGATTGGAGGGTTGGGGGGAATCGTCGCTGGGCTGGCGGATCGGCGAACTTGCCCCGCGGCGCGAGGCACTGCTGGCGGTACTGGCCGGCCGCAGCGTCTTCGACATCGAGGAGTTGCACACCCTCGACGCCCTCTCTCCCCCGCCCCTGCGATCGGCGATCGAAATGGCCGTCTGGGATTTACTCGCGCGAGTGTTGCGGCAGCCGTTGTGCAATCTGCTGGGCGGATGCTATCGGCGCCGCGTCCCGGTCGCAATCCGCCTGGCCGGCTGCCACCCGAAGAACATCGCCCACGTCTCGCGGGAACTGGCCGACCAGGGCTTTCACACGCAGACCATTGTCGGCAGCGGGCGGCCGGACGAAGACCTGAAAAACGTGGCGGCCGTCCGCGAGATGCTGGGCGATCGCGTCGAGCTGCGGCTCGACGGCCAACGGCAGTTCGACATCGAGGCCGCCCGCGACCTCTGCGCCGGCCTCGATTTCCAGGACCTGCAATTCTTCCTCGATCCGCTGGCCGCTCCCGAGTTGCACGCTCTGGCCTCGTTGGGCCGCCAGACGAGCGTGCCGCTGGCCACGTGGCGATCGATCCGCGGGACGGGCGACGTGCTGACCGCCGTGCGCTTCAACGCGGCGCCGTTCGTGGTGATCGACCTGGAGCAAGTCGGGGGAATCGTGCCGGCGCGGGCGTGTGCCGCGGTGGCCGTCGCCGCCGGCGTGGTGCCGGTGCTCGGCGGCAAGACCTCATTGGGGATCGCCGCCGCCGCCATGCTGCACTTGGCTGCCGCCATTCCCGCCTTCTCCGCCAGCAACGAAATCGCCTCCCGCCAGCTTCGCGACTCGCTGCTGACCGAGTCTCTCGACGTCGCCGACGGCATGATGCAGGTGCCGCAATCGCACGGGCTGGGCGTCGAAGTCGATCGCGCCAGATTAGAACGATACCAGCCGGCAAGCTAACACCACCTTGATCCCAGCAATCTGCGGAGCCGATAGACCATGAGTCATGTTGAGCGTGCCGTTCGCCGTTTTGCCGAAGGTTTCAACTGTTCGCAAGCGATCATTTCCGCCTACGCCGAGCCGCTCGGATTGGAGGAGGAGATCGCGCTGAAGATTGCGGCCGGTTTTGGCGGCGGCATGGGGCGATTGGGGCGGACCTGCGGAGCGGTGACCGGGGCGTTTATGGTCCTGGGCCTGCGATACGGCCGCAACTCGCCGGACCAGGCGGCGAAGGAGCGGATTTACGCCCGCATCCGGGAGTTTGCCGACCGTTTCAACGCCCGCAATGCCTCGCTGACCTGCAAGGGGCTCTTAGGCGTGGACATCAGCACGCCCGAAGGCCACGAACTGGCCCGAAAAAAACAGCTTTTCACCACGGTGTGCCCCCGCTTCGTCCGCGACGCGGCCGAAGTGCTGGAGGAGATGCTGGCACATCCGCAGCCGTGAACTCAGCGCGTCACCTCGCGCACAAAATCGAGCAGCACCCCGCCGGTCTTATCGCCGGGAGCGCCGAGCAGTGCGTTGACGGTCATGTGCGTGCGGCCTTCGATCAACTTGGTCTGCGCCTTGCCTCCCGCGTCTCGGATCAACCGGGCGAGATTCTCGGCGGCCAGTTTCGAGTCGGTTTTGCCGCGATCGACGACCGAGATGAACAAGAAGCGGGGCAGCGGCTTGGCGTCGCCGACGTGGGCCACCGGGGAAGCGTTGCGCCAGGCCGCCTCGGAATCGCCGAAGGCGCTCTTGATGTAGGGGCCATACATGCCGCCCGCCTTCACCTTGGCCACCAGATCGTAGGCCCCGCCGCTCCAGGCCACCACGCCGCGAAGATCGCCGGGGCGCAATTTGACCTCGGCCAGATAGCGCGGATCGAGGGCCAAGAGCGTCACCAGGTGGCAGCCGGCGGAATGGCCCATCACCACGATCTTGTCGCGCGAACCGCCGAACTCCGCGGCATGGTCATAAACCCAGCGGACCGCGGAGGCTACGTCGTTGATGTGGGCCGGATGCTTAACGGCCGGCGACAGGCGATAATTGGCGCTGACGAAAATGACGCCGTTGTCGTTTAGGAACTTCGGCTTGTAGGCCGCTTCGCTCTTGTCGCCTTTGCTCCATTCGCCGCGATGGAAGAAGACCACGATCGGCGCATCCTTGGCGTCGCGGGGGGCGTATACGTCGAGCCGCTGCAGCTTGTCTTTGCCGTAAGGCACGTCGGCCCGAACCACGGTATTGGCGGCCAGCACGGGCTTTTCGGAAGGACGCTCTCTCTCCGCCGTCCTCGCTTTTTCGGGCGGCTGGGTAGCAGCCGGCTCGGCCAGCGCAGGAAGGACAAAGATCGCAATAACGGCGATGACCAGGAACAACGCCGCCAACATTCGCCGACAGAAATGGAACTGAGACATTGTTACCTCTACGTGGTGTCTAAAAGGAATCGAATTGGTTTTGGGTGGAGTGGGCTAACGGACGTCGAACGGTTCCAGTTCGTTCGTCCCCTCCTTGATTTCCGCTCGCAGCGGCGTAGTCTTGGGATCGGCGTAGCGGCCGCCGAGCAGGTCGGGCCCGGCGTTCTCGCCGTCGACTTGCTTGGCCGCCGAGGGGTAAACGACCAGCACGGCGTAACGTCCCGGCGGGGCGCCGTCGTAAGAGGCGTAGGTGCTCAGGCGGAACGTGCCGTCGGGACCGACTTCGCCGCCCGGCCGCGGCCTTTTTGCGTCTTTTTCGCTCAACGAGACGAACGTCACCCGCGCCCCTTCGGCCGGTTTCCCTTTGTAGAGCACCTTCCCGGTCGCAGGAAACACGGGCCGATCGTTTCGCCGGCACGAGGCCATTTCGAGCAAAAGCCCGACCGCAAACGCCAACAATAGGAACTGCACCGTCCGATTCATCTGCGTTGTGCGGTCCGTTTTTCGTTATACTCAGGCCACGTCCGTTGCGGACATATCGTCAATCGACGACGGCGTTGCTATCAACAATCTCGCCGGCCCGCGCCGTCACCAGGGCGAAGAAGATGGCCGGCGACATCTGCGCAGCGAGCATGTGTACCGAGCCGTCGGCGAAAGCGGCGCAGGCCCCGTTGGAATGAAAACTGAACATGCCGCGGTAATTGCTGCAATTGATGGCGGCTTCGCCCCCCTGCATCGAGCCGTCGCGGCTCCAGGTGCCCATGGTGAAGTTGTTGTTGTGGACCCAGGCGCCCCAGCCGTAATTCAGCGCCATGTCGCCGTTGGTGGATCCGATAGAAACGTAGGAAGGAAAGCCCGCACGCGGGATCTGTTGGCCGCCTGCCAAAAACAGCCAGGGCCGGCCCGACATCTCGCCGATCATCATCGTATGCGACAGCCCGTCGGTCGTTTCGATCAAATGGTGGCAACTGGACGTGCTGCTCTGAGCCCCGAACACGCCGGACAGATCGATCTGGGAAGGCGTGTTCGGGTAGGCCGCGAAGTAGCCGGCCGGAATCGTGCTGGGAGCTTTCACCGTCGTCGCCGAGGATGCCCCGGAAATCGCAAAATAGTCGGTCGTGGCCACGGTAAAAGTCGTCATCGCGTGAGGACTCACCCCGGCAAACGCCGCGTCCGCGCCCGCATAAACGTGATCCACGGGACTTGTTGGGCACTCCAGCACCGGCAGCCGCTCGGCCGAAACCGCCGCGTTGGCGGCATCGAACCAGGGCAGCGTAATGTCGTATTGGTCGTAGGCGGCCTGCTGCTCGAAATAGGGGAGAATCTGCGTGATCCAACCCAACTGGCTCGACGACGAATACAGAAGCGGCAGCCCGCTCATGGCGCTTTCGTAGTTGTGGCAGGCCAGCGCCAGTTGCTTGAGGTTGTTCTTGCAGCGCAATTGCCGCGCCGCCTCGCGTGCCGCCTGCACCGCCGGCAACAACATCGCCACGAGAATGCCAATGATCGCCACGACGACCAGCAGTTCCACGAGAGTAAAGGCGGGGCGGCACTCCCTCGTTCCCACGCTCCGCGTTTCACTCGTTCCCACGCTCCGCGTGGGAACGCCCCGCGTCGGCGGCGCGCCGGGTCGCCCGCCTTGACGTGGAACAACGAGAGAGTGACGGTTCCCACGCCGAGTGTGGGAACCAGAAGGCAATTCGCTTCGCGGCATCAATTCCAGCCTCTCTGTCCGGCGGACCCAAATCTCTTACATATTATAAAGCGGCGCGGCCTGCCTGCAACAGCTTCAGCGGCTCGGTGCGGCCCGTCGAGATCGCCGGCCACAACGCCGCCAGCAGACAGAGCCCCAGCGCCATGCCGAAGCCGATCAACAGTTCCGGCCAAGGAATCACCAGCGGCGGGGCCAGGCCGCCGAAGAAACTAACGTACTGCGAAATGCCCGTGCCGCACCAGCCGGAGACGACGCCGAAGGTGAGACTCAACAGGCAGGTGATCAGCCCGATCAAAAGCCCTTCGGCCAGGATCATGCGGAACAGGCCCGAGCGCGTGACGCCTTGCGAGCGGAGCACGCCGAACTCCCAGCGCCGCGCACGCACCGACGCCATCACCGTATTGACCACCCCCAGCGACGTGACCAGCAGCGTGATCAGCGGCAGGTAGCACGAGGCCCAAATCATGCCGGACGCCCGGGCGACGATGCGGGCGTGAACTTCGTCGGGCGTGCTCACCCGCACCGACTGGCCGAACATCGTGGCGCCCACGGGCCATTGCCCTTGGCCGTTGACCGGCTGTTTGTCGCCGCTGTTGCGATCGGCGATCGGCTGCAAGGCCTCGCCGATTTTCATCACCGCCGCCCGCTTGGCGTCGATCACCAGCGGCGTGGCCATCGGGCCCCCGGCGAAGGTCGCATCGCGCGGGGCGGCCGCTTTTTTCGCCTCCGCCTCCTGCACCTCTTCAAGATTCTGGCGGCCGAACTCCTGATTGACGTCCATCCAAAAGAAGTTGATCTGATGCACCTCGAAATCGCGGCGGACCGCGTCGAAATCGGCAAAAACCATCGCCGCCGAGCGCCCCTCGCGTCGCCGCAGACCGGAGAACTTGGTCATCCAGTGCCAGCCCGGCAGCGACACCGCGGCGACGATCGTATACTCGACCCGCTTCGACGGCGACTCCGGCGGGACCATCGAAAACCGATCGCCCAATTTCAGCTTCGTGGCGCGGAGGAAATGGTCGGGCACGATGCAATTCCGACCCGCCTTCAGCTTGGCGACCGCCTCGGCCGCGTTGCCTTCGACGAAACGAGCCCGCAGCAGCGGCTCGGAACCGCCAAATGCCTTCTGTGGATCGAGGCCGATCATGATGACGTTGTTCTGGCTGATGACCGAGTTGCGCCGTTCGCTGCCGGTGATGTCGGAGGCCAGTTTCGGCTGTTCGACCGCCAGCGGGATGCAGCGGTCGGGCAACACGCCGTCGATCCGCCGCACGGCTTCGATCTCCGCATCGGGCAGGCCGCCGCGCGGGAAGCAGACGAGCATGTCGGGCACCCAGTCGCCCGGCTTGAACGGTTCGAGCATCGAATAGCCCCAGATCTGCATCGCCACGAACAGCCCCAAGCCGACCGTCAATGCCGCCGTGGTGCCGAGGGTGCGCCACAGATTGCTGCTCAATTGCGAACGCAGCAGCCGCGGTTCGAGCCCAAGCACTCGAGCGACCAGCGGCCCGAGAACCGCCTCGACCACAAGAATCACCGCCGGCGTCAACAACAGAAAGCCGATTGCCATCGTGGTGCAGCCGACGGCCATGTAGATGTAGTAGAGTTTGTCGCTGGACATCGACGCCGGAGCCGCGTAGACGAGAACCGGGTTGATCGCGATCAGCGCCAAGCCGGCGATGGTCAGCAGGGCGACGCGGCGGAGATTGGGCCGCGTCGAATGCCGCAGCGACATCGCTTCCAGCGGCTCGACGCTGGTGGCCCGCCATGCCGGCAGGATCGACGCCGCCAACGCGCCGCCCAGCGCGCTTAGGCCGGTGAAGACGACGCAGGCGGTTCCCAGCGATGCCCCGCGGCTGAACAGATCGGAGCGATAATGGCTGACGACGGCCAAGAGTCCCCAGCCGGCCAGCAATCCGCCGCCCCAGCCGATCAGCGCGAGGATCACGGCTTCGACGGCGATGACCCGGGCGACTTGCCCGCGCGTCAGGCCGACGGCACGAAGAATGGCGAACTGGCGGATTCGCTCGGCCACGCCCATGCTCAGCGTGGTGAAGATGATGAACAGCGCGGCCAAGAGCGAGAGTCCCGTGGCGGCCCAGGCCTCTTGTTTCGAGCGGGCGGCCATCATTCCCTCTTCGATGCCCGCCTTGATGTCCTCCGCTCCGAGGATCGAAGCCGCCGGCCGCACGCCGGCGATGCGGGTTTCCGAGCGCTTGCGAAACTCGGCCGGCCGCGATTTCGCTTCCGGCTTCAACCGCACGTCGATCAGGTTGATCCTGGCTTTATCGCGGCTGAAGTGTTGTGCCAGGGCCAAGGGGACGTAAATGGCGGCGGAGGCCGGCCCGGCTTCCACGCCGGTGCGCGGGGCGCTGGATCCCGGCGGACGCATCGTACGTCCCATCATCATCTGCGGGGGGCCCTCGGCGATGATGCCGACGATCTCGATGCGATATTCCTTCGTGCCGTAGATCACCAGCGCTTCGTCGCCCGGTTTCAACTTCGTCTGCTCGGCCACGCTCTTGCCGATCACCGCGCCGCGATGCTGCGTCTTCCCTGATTTGCTCGTCGCCAACGTCACGCTGCCGTCGCGCGCCGGATCGATCCAGCGGCCTTCAGCCATCGGATACGGCGGCTCCGCGGCGTCGGTGCCGACCAACGTCGGCGGCGTGCCGAAGCCGAAAGGGAACGGGGGACGGCCGGGAGCGCCGGGACGACCGGAGGCACCCCGTCCGGTCCCCTCTCCCTTTGGGAGAGGGTTAGGGTGAGGGCCGGAGAGATTTGGAGATTTGGAGATTTGGAGATTTGGAGATTTCAGATTTGAGGATTTGAGATCTGAGGATTTCAGATTTGAAGATCCTGAACCCTGACCCCCGAACCCTGAACCCTCGCCTGGTCGTCCGCCGGGGCCGCTGCGAAATCCTCCGCCGCCCGGCCCGCCGCGTCTTCGTCCTCCTGGTCCGCCGGGACCACGCCCACCTGGTCCGCCGGGCACGTCGTCGGGGCCGGCGTTGGGATTCATCAGCCGCGCAATTTGCACCTGCGCGACCGGCTCGGCCTCGGCCACCGCCGCGTCCTTCCGTAGCGCCGCAACCAGAGCGGCATCGACCGACGGGTCTTTCGGATCCTCGGGCACGATAAAGAAGTCGTATCGGCCCAGATACTCCGCCGCCTGTTCGCCGAACTGCGACCGCAGCGCGTCGTAACCGCTAACGACCCAAACTACGATGCAGGCCGAGGCGATCATCGCCAGCGAGGTTAACAGCATCCGCGCCGGATGCCGCAGGGCATAGGAAAAGGCCAGTTTTGAGGCGACGCTCATCGCAGCACCTCCGCCGCCGGCGCGGCGTTGACCACGTGCTGATAATGGGCCGCCAGGTGATGAACGTCGCGGAATTGCTCGGTGGGAAACTCGGTCAGCACCCGACCGTCCTTGAGCACCACGATCCGCTCGGCCCAGACCGCGACCGCCGGTTCGTGCGTCACCACCACGATCGTGCGGCCCTGCTCCCTGCAAAGCCCCCGCAGGAGCTGGCAGATGCTCTGGCCGGTCACCGAGTCGAGGCTGCCGGTCGGCTCGTCGGCCAGGATAATCGACGGATCGCCGATGATTGCGCGAGCGATGGCCACGCGCTGCTGCTCGCCGCCGCTTAAGGCATCGGGACGATGCCGCTGGCGTTCGGCCAAACTCAGGCGGATCAGCAGTTCGTCCAACGGGCCGTCGCCGAGGTGGCCGCGGCCGGCGGCCAACAGCGGCAGCAAGACATTGTCGCGGGCGGAGAGCGTCGGGATCAGATTGAACGCCTGGAAGACCAGCCCGATGTGCCGGCGGCGGAAGAGCGTAAGCTGATAATCCGACAGCGCCGCCAGCGGTTGTCCGGCGATCGTCACCTGCCCTTGGTCGGGCCGCGTCAGTCCGGCCATGACGTGCAGCAGCGTGCTCTTGCCCGATCCGCTCGCCCCCATCACGGCGACGAACTGGCCGCGGGCGATGCTAAGCGAGACGTCTTTCAAGGCTTCCACGACGGCATTGCCCTGCCGAAACCGCTTCGTCAAGTGCTCGACGCACAGCGGCGGCGGCGTTCGGTTGATCGCTTCGTTCACTCGATGCTCCTTTAGTTCTGGTTCCCACGCTCCGCGTGGGAACCAGATGTTCTCGACGCTCTTGCGTCGAACCAAGCGACGCCGAGCGTCGCACGCGATCCGTTCCCACGCGGAGCGTGGGAACGAGGGGTAATGGTTACCATGCGCTGCCGGAAATCACTTCGTTGCCGGCTTTGGTCCAAAGGGCGTGCCACGTTCTGGCGTCGATCGAATCGACGAGAAACTGCACGCTGCCGTCGCAAAACGAGGCGTTCACGCCGCCGGGGTGACGGCTGCGCGGGCCGGTGATCTTCGCTGAGCCGCTGGTGATGTCGGGAATCGGACTGTTCGGCATGAAGCGGCCGTTCATCACCGGGCCGGTGGGAGAGCAGCCGCGCAGCCAATACGACAACCGCGTGCCGTCCCAGCCGCTGACGCCGGTTAGACCGCTCAGCCCGTTGGCTTCCACGGCCTGCGCCGTCGCCACCGTCGCCTGCGCCTGCGCCGATAGACCTGCAAGTCCGGCGAACTGTTGGCCGACAACGTGTCGCCCGGTCCGCGCAGCGACTCGGTAAAGGCGATGGTTTGGCTGGTGCCGTCCCTGAGATCGGCCAGCACCACGGTTGCACCGACCCAACACAGGCCGTCGGCCGTTCCCATGCCCGGATGAAACGAACCGTCCATTCCGCTCCCCTGGTTCATCGCATAATTGCTGCCGGCGACGGGGATCATCGTGCCGGAAGGCAACTTGCTCTGGTGCAGCGGTTGCTCGCCGTCGCTGGGGCATAAGAATATCGGCACCACGGTGGCCGCCACGGGCCACAAGGAGGTCGGCAGATCGTTCTTGCCCGGATGGCCCATCTGGATCGAAAAATCGATCAGATTCTGAAGGCCCTCTTGTTCGCAAAACGGCAGCAACTTCGCCAGCGGCGAGTAATCGTTCGGGTAAGCCGTGCCCGGCCAGCCGGCGTTGGGCAGGTAGCCGGTTGCGCTCTCGTAGTTGTGCATCGCCAACCCAAGCTGCTTAAGATTGTTGGCGCAGCGCACGCGATTGGCCGCCTCGCGCGCGGCCTGCACCGCCGGCAGCAACAAGGCGATGAGAATGCCGATGATCGTGATGACGACCAGCAACTCGACCAAAGTAAATGCGGTTGGCCTGGCCCTCGAACGTGTACCACTCATGCCGTGTTCCTCCTCCTTGCCTTTAAGCGTGTTTCTTCGCGGGGCGGATTTCAATCCGTAGGAACGGGGTGAATTCCGTTGTACGAAATTGGCTGCCGTGACAGCGTCTTCGCCCTCACTTTGCCTCGTGCTTTTCGGCGACTGGCCGGCAATACGATAGTGCGACTAATGCAAACGCCGTCGATAGGTTTGGGTCGCCTTCCATCCACATGTTGTCGGCATTCACCCAGGAACCGTCGGGCTTCTGACGCCGGGCAAGCTCATCGATCAGGTCGCGCCGCCAATCGTGCTTTACCCCCTGCGCGTCCTCCAACTCGTCGATTCCCAGCGCGTCTAACGCCTTGGCGAAGGTGTGGTAATAATAGTAGAGTCCTTTTTCGCCCATGCCCGGATTGTGCTTCAGGTCGTAATTCTTGCGAATCCACTGCACGGCCGCTTTGACCCGCGGGTCGTTCTTCGTCAAGCCGGCGTAGATCATGCTCTTCAGGCCGGAATAGGTCATCGAGCCGTAGCTCCGCAGGCCGCCGTTAATGGTCTCGCGCTCGGCGGCGGCCTTGTCGAGCACGGGCGTATAGAAGAACCCGCCGTCGTTCACCTTGGCGGCGAACTTCGTGGTGTTGTGCGCGCTCTCCAGGTTCTGGCAGCGCGAGACGAACGCCAGCGCCTTTTGCAGGGCGGGGTCGTCGGGCTTTGCCCCCGACGCTTTCAGGGCATCGATCAAATAGGCGGTGTTCGACAGGTCGGGCCGCGAGCGGCCGCCGTAACCGATGCCGCCGTAGGAGACGTCGGCCTTCTGCTTCCCCTTCGTCTCGTCGATCTGGCCTTCGCGAATGAATCGATCGGCGTCCTTGAGCATCTTGTCGTACCGCCCGTCGCGGTTGGCCTCCTTGAAGCACATCATGGCGATGCAGGTCTCGTAGACCGGGATGCGTCCGCCCGGCACGTGGATGCCGCCGCTCTCCTGCACGTACTCTTCCAAGTACTTCAAGCCCTTGGCCACTTGCGGATCGGAGACGCTCCGTCCACTTCGCAACAGGCCCAACGTGGCCAGGGCCGTTGGCCCGATGCCCAGCCGCGAACTGATGGCCCCATCTTCGCCCTGTTGCAGCGCCAGGAACTGGATCGCCCGCTCGGTGATCGTCTGGTAGAGCGTTGCCGTCGACTCTTTCGCCATCCTTGTCTCGTCCGCAGCGGCGCAGGCGGCAGATGCGAAGAAGACGATAAGCAGAATCGCGTAAATCGAGCGGTTCATATTCGAGTCCTTTCGATAGAGGTGCAAACGGCGGGTCAAATAGCCGGGGGCCCAATGACTCAGCGATAGCATGGCAGGCTTTCCGTATAAGCTGCGAGCCACGGGCCCCCGGCGGGCGACACGATCGACTCGTACAACCGTGTCCCAAGCATCGCCGAGCGTGCCGGCAATGCGGATCGGCGCGAGGTAACGCCGCCCCAGGGTATGCAGTTTGCGTGCCAACATTCCCGCAGTCGGGCCGAATGAACTATTTCTTTGCAGCATAAAGAGTTGCGTTAATGAGCCTAGGCGACTACAATAATCCCAGTGTCGATGCGCGTGACATCCGTGTCGATTCATGCGACACTCAGCCCGTTGTTTGCAGCACAATTGCGATGGCTGCCTCCCCCGAAAAATCAAGCTCGCCCGCTGAAGCGACCCGGCCCTTGCGGATGCGCTGGCCCATCCATCTGCAATTGCTGATCCCGATGGTGGCGGTCGTGTTGCTGGCCACCGCCTTGGCGACCGCCATCACCGCCTATTCGATCGTGCTGCGGGTGCGCAGCGAGCAGAGCGAGGACCTGCGCCGCAAGGTGGAGACGATGGGCAAGTCCGACTTTCCCAAGACTCGCCAGGTGCTCGGTCAGGTCCGTGGGCTCTCCGGCGCCGAGTTCGTGCTGCTGACCCCCGATGGCAAGCTGCGCGACAGCACCTTGACGATGGAAAATGCGTGGCTGCACGATCTGGCCCGCATCGCCAAGTCGCGGCGAAACAACGACGGCATCGAATACATGGCGATCTCCTTGGGCGACAGCAACTACCTGGTCGATTTCGTCAACCTGCCGGCCCGAGCGTATACCACCGAGCCGGCCACGCTCTTCATCCTCTATCCCGAAGAAAAGTTGGCCTCGCGCATCCGGCAGGCGGTGTATCCGGCGCTCTTGGCGGGTTTGCTGGCGGCGGTAATCGCGCTGGCGGTTGCCACCTGGCTTGCCCGGCGTTTTGCCCGGCCGATCCGCAGGCTGGTGGCGCAGACGGCCACCATCGCCCAGGGCGATTTCACCCCGATGGCCGTCGCCCGGCGGAACGACGAGCTCCGCGACCTGGCCGAGTCGATCAATCGCATGACGGCCCAATTGGCCGACCACCAGCGGCAGGTCCGCCACAACGAGCGGCTGCGGACCCTGGGCCAACTCGGGGCGTCGATGGCCCATCAACTCCGCAACGCGGCCACGGGCGGGCGAATGGCGATCGAGCTGCACCGCCGCGACTGCCCGCACGGCCCGAGCGACGAATCGCTCGACGTGGCCCTGCGGCAACTGCGGCTGATGGAATCGTACCTGCGGCAGTTCCTCTCCTTCGGCCAACCCGCTGCGACGGTCCGCCAGCGCGTCGCCGCGGCGGCGCTGGTCGAGGAGGTGCTCGGCCTGGTGCGGCCGTCGTGTGTCCACGCCGGAGTCGATCTGCAACTGTCCGATCCGGCGGAACCGATCGAACTGGAGGGGGATCCGGAAGCACTCCGCCAACTCCTGACCAACCTGATTCTCAACGCGGTCGATGCCGCCGTCACCGGCGCGTTCGCTTCGCCGCGCGTTCTGATCGACATTGTCCGCGAGTCGGCCGACCGTGGCTCGATCCGAGTCCGCGACACGGGCCCCGGCCCCGCCCCTGCGGTCCACGATCAGTTGTTCCACTCGTTCGTAACCACCAAGCCCGACGGTTTCGGCCTCGGCCTGTTCGTCGCCCAGCAGATCGCCGAGCGTCACCGCGGCCGGCTGTATTGGCGGCGCGAAGGGGAGATGACGAGTTTTGTTTTCGAGTTTCCGCTGGCGTCGGAGGTTGTGTAGCGTGTTTAGCCGCGCCCCGAAGGGAAGCACTGACGGCAACCAACGCCTACTACCCCAAGGGACACCAATCGCCACAATCCGTTACTGCGGCCGGTTCCGTGAATTGGGACAGCAGAATGCAAAATGAAAAATGCAAAGTGCAAAATGAGGGATGAACCCTTGAACATTGCATCCGATGCGTTCTGATTTTGACTTGCATTTTGCACTTTGCATTTTTCATTTTGCATTTTGCATTTTCTGCGGTGAGACATGGCACACATCCTAATCGTCGATGACGAGCAGAGCATCTGCTGGGGCTTGAGCAAATTGGTGCAGAGCCTGGGGCACACGGCGGCGGTGGCGCCGTCGGCGGAACAGGCGTTTCAGGCGGCGCGATCGCAAAAGCCCGACGCCATCGTGCTCGACGTGCGGCTGCCGGGAATCGACGGACTCTCGGCGATGTGGCAGTTCCGCGAGCTATGCGGGCCGGTGCCGATCATCATCATCACCGCCTACGGCGACCTGGCCACCGCGGTCGAGGCCGTGCGCAACGGGGCGTTCGAGTATCTGCTCAAGCCGTTCGAGCTCAACGTGGCGCAGCGTGCGATCGAACGGGCGCTGAAAACGCCCGATCGCTCCGCGCCGCCGGCATCCGAACCTGCCGCTGCCGAGCGGACGCCGCGAATGGTCGGCTCGTCGCCGGCGATTCAAGAGGTTTTTAAGCGAATCGCCGTCGTCGCTCCGACCGAGGCCTGCGTGCATATCCGCGGTGAAAGCGGCACGGGCAAGGAGCTGGTCGCCCGCGCGATCCACCAGTACAGCCGCCGTTGCGACGGGCCGTTCGTGCCGGTCAACGTCGCTTCGCTGAGCCCTTCGCTGGCCGAGAGCGAGTTGTTCGGCCACGTCCGCGGGGCGTTCACCGGGGCCGAGCAGGCCCGCAAGGGCCTGCTGGAACAGGCCGACGGTGGCACGCTCTTCTTCGACGAGGTGGCCGACATCCCGCTGCCGATCCAGGTGAAGTTGCTCCGCGTGCTGGAATACGGCGAGATTCTGCCGGTCGGGGGCAATCGCCCCGTGCGGAGTGATTTCCGCGTGATCTCGGCCACGCATCGCAATCTGCACGAGCGGGTGGTGCAGGGCAAGTTCCGCGAAGACCTGTTCTTCCGGCTGATCACGTTCGAGGTCGAGATTCCGCCGCTGCGCGAACGGCGGAGCGACGTCGCCGAACTGACCGAGCACTTCCTCGACGTGCTTTCGGTGAAGAACGGCTGCCCGCGACCGCCGCTGGCCGAGGAGACGCTCGCTGCGCTGGAGGGGCGGCAGTGGTACGGCAACGTGAGGGAATTGCGAAACGCGATCGAGCACGCCATGATTTTGGCCCGCGGCGGGGCGATCCTGCCCGAGCATCTGCCACCGCCGACGCCGCCGGGAACGGACGTCGGTCAAACTCGCGAGGCGATGCTGGCGGCGATGATCCGCGACTGGGCTCGCCGTCAACTCGATCAGCCCTCGCAATCCGGCGACTTGCACGAGCGTCTGTTGCGGTTGGTCGAGCCGCCCTTGCTGCAAACCGTTCTCCAGCGTCATCGCGGCCAATTCCTCGCCGCCGCCAAGGAACTCGGGCTGCATCGGGTGACGCTGAAGCGAAAAATGAACCTCTACGGCGAAGTGGAAGAACCGCAGTAAGACGTACGCCTTCGATAAGGGGCTTTCCATCGATCGGCGTGCGTCCCTCTTCTCCTCCGCTTCATTCCTCCGCCTCGATCTTCAACACCCGCAGCCCGCCGCCGGGCGTCTTGTCGCGGGGGACGACGACGGCAATCGCCGCTAATTCGCCGGCGGAATACGCCTTCGCGGGAGCGGCAGGCCAAAGGGTCGTCACGCGATAGCGACCGTGGTTTGCCAGGCCGATTTCGGCAAGCGGAATTTGCGGGCGCAGGTGGGCGTCGCGGACTGTGTCGCTGTCGGCCACAACGACCATTGCTCGCCCGCCGTTCCAACGCACATGGGCGAGGGGGACCGCAAAGTCGCCGCGGCATGAAACGGCCATCAGGCGGCACGAGGGGGACGGGGGTGGTTTTCGCATGAGCGGTTCCCTGATTGCGAGGTCTTCCAGCGAAACCCCCCTCCGTCCCCCTGGTCCCCCCGGCGGTGAACGCTCACCCTGCTACCACCAGAATTCGGTGCGGCTGGCCCCAGAGCAATACGTGCCGTAGTACCAGACGCCGTTGTAGACCAGGTTTCCGCAAGGATATCGACCGCCGTAGGGAAGCGGACTGCTCTCGTACAGGGCCTCGTCGACAACCTGAAGCTTCATCGGGTCATCGCCCAGGATTGTGGCATTGCCGGTTGTAGCCTCCGGGCCGTTCGAATCGGACTTGAGCTTGTTGACGCCGCCGTCGGTCCAGAGCGAGTACATCTTGCCGTCCGAAGCCCAGGAAGGATGCCACGTATCGGCGCTGCAACAGGCGGCCCGGCGCCCGGTGAATCGCAGATTCGTGAGCGTTTTCGAGGGAGCGAAGGGGCAACCGGCCGGCGGCTCCGATCGCCAAATGCCGCCCTGTTCCAAGCTCGGCGGCAATGGGGCTTTCTCCTCCCCCTGGCACACACCCGCGCCGACTAACCAAACCACAATGGCCAGGAGTGCAAATGCCCTGATTGGCGTGAAACGCGATCTCATAGTTCAGCGTAACCTTTCGACTTGCCCCCGGTTTTCCGCGTAAGGGGCTTGAGGGTATTGGTGTTGTAGGTTCCGTGCGGCGTATGCGTCACCTCGCCGCCTCAGACTTGTTATACTGAGGTGGTTCGAGAAGTGTCGGCCTGCTTGCCTGCCGCCCGCCATCCTGCCTGGTTGCAGTGATCGCCGAACCGGGATTACCGTCTTGAGGAAAGACGCCACGAAGCACTACGGAACCCCAACGAAAAAGCGCAATTCATGAATCATAAGATTGTTGTCAGTCTTGCAACATGGACGCTGATTCTTACAGCCGCAAGCACAATCCGCTCTGGGGAGCGGCCCTCCGCGATTCCGCCAAAGCGACCAGCGGATTTCAAGCCGCTGCAATTCGAGTATTCGACAGAGCAGTTGATGGAGAGGTTTTCGGCCAATCAGATGAAGAGGGCGGCAAGGGAACTGAAGGAGATTCAATCCGTCAATGAGAAAGGTCCTTGGAAGCCGACATGGGAATCGCTCGACAGGCATCAGGCACCCGAGTGGTTCCAGGACGCGAAGCTGGGCATCATGTTGAATTGGGGACTGCATTCTGTGCCCGCGTGGGACGTATGGGATCAGACACGGAGCAGCCGCGCGCTGTATCCGGATATGTATGGTTGCTTGATGTACAGCCAGACCAGCCACATCGCGCACCACGCCAAGTACTGGGGAAGTGATTTTCAATTTGACAACTTTTTCACGCTTTTCCGCGCGGAGAGCTACGACCCGGAGGCCCTGGCCACACTTTTTAAGGAGTCGGGCGTTCGATACCTCATCACGATGTCGAAACATCATGACGGCGTCGCCTGGTGGGATTCGCGGTGGACGAAGCGCAACTTTGTCCAGATGGGCCCGAAGCGTGATCTTCTTTCCCCGCTGATGGCGGCAGCAAGGAAAAAGGGGCTCAAGGCGATCGTGTACTTCACCTATGAGGAATACGCCACCGCCATGCTGGATGCGAACGATGCGCCTTGCTACCGTTTCTGGGACCTCGGGGTCTCTGCCGGCGTACGACCGTTAACAGCCGAGGGCCGCGGGCGGGTGTCCGGCAACATCCCGGTGCGAAACTACTACGACCATTACATGGCCCCCTTGGTCAAGGAGATGATCGACCGTTTCGACCCCGACGGCCTGTGGATGGATGGCGATTGGACCACGTCGCCAGAAACGCTGCGCAGTCGCGAGTTGGTGGCCTACTTCTACAACAAGACCGCCGGACACAAAGAAGTTCTGGTGAACGACCGTTTCGGCCGGGGACTGCGGACGAAGCACGGCGATTACTTCATCAGTGAATACAACCGCACCGACGCGCAATCCTTGCATCACCCCTGGGAAGAGTGCCAGGGCATCGGCCGATCGTTTGCCTACGACTACGAAGACAACGACGAGTCGCTCGGTCCGCCGGCCCGGTTGATCCACCGGTTGATCGACGTTGTGAGTCATAATGGCAATCTGGCCATTATTGGTGGTCCCAAGGCGTCGGGCGTTTATCCCGACAACATCCTGCAACGTCTAAGGGCGTTGGGCGCGTGGCTAGAGGTCAACGGCGAAGCCATCTACGCCACGCGCGTTTTGCCTCCTTACCAGGAGGGCAATGTCAACTACACCCGCGGCAAAGATGCGAAGTTCGCTTACGCCATCTGCAAACAATGGCCCGGCAAGAGCCTGACCCTCAAAGGGCTGCGCACGAAAATGATGCGAAGATTAGCATGCTCGGCGTCGGCGAGCCGCTCACATGGAAACAGGATGGACAGGGTCTGACCATCCTGCTGCCCGATGCTCTTCAGGATGAGAAAGCGAGGCCCTGCCAGCACGCCTGGGTGCTCAAGATTCCCATGCAGCCCACGGTGGTGGCGATGGTCCGGAAAGACTTCGAGGCACCGGTCACGGTCGAAGCCCTGGGGACCTGTGAGCGAGTTGTCTACACTCTTGATGGCAGCGAGCCCCATCCAAACTCTATGACGTATAGCGGGCCAATCGTGCTTCCGGCGGGGAAAACTACCATGTTCAAGGCGCGCCGAGTGCGCGGCGGCAAACTCATGGGAACGACGGCCTCAGCCGAATTCCAGACAAGCCTGCCGCTGCCGCCCAAACCGGATGTCTATCTCGACGCCCTGGAACCGTTATTGTTCAAGACAGGCTGGCAGGCTGAGGGCGTAAAGACCTGGCGCAACGTGAACTGCCACGGCCGGCCGCTGAAAGTGCTGGGCAAAACATTCACCCACGGTGTCGGAATGCATGCCAATGGCGAAGTGGTGTTCCGCCTGAAACCGCACAGTAGGCGGTTCGTCTGCCGTGTGGGCATCGACGATGCGGCAGAAGGTGGCGGGACCGCCTGTATGAAGGTTTACCTCGACAAAAAGCTCTTGCGCCAAACACCGGTGTTGACAGGCAGATATGGCCTGTGGAACATCGACGCTCGGCTCGATGGCGCAACGCAAAGGTCGTTGGTGCGAATCGTCGTAGAGGATAGCGGCGATGGCATTGACAGGGACAATGTCGATTTGGTGGACGCGGGATTTGTCTACTAATCGACCACGCCCTACGGGCATGGTTGATTAGACATGACGATTACGGAAAGAAGTTGCAACCTACGGAACCGAAGGTCACAGGTTCGATTCCTATGGCTGGCGATTCACTGATCTTCGCAACAAAGATCGGGACTATGCAAGTCTTCGGCGCCACCTTGACCAATTGCGGCAGGTGGCGCCGGACTTTCTTGGCGACTACTATCCCCTGACACCGTACAGTCGCGCCGCCGACGCCTGGATGGCCTGGCAATTCGATCGGCCCGAGGTCGGCTAGGGAGTCGTGCAGGCGTTCCGTCGCCCTGGGTGCGTCAAAGATTCCCTGCAGCTTCGTCTGCATGGACTCGACCCCGAGGCGACCTATGAAGTGAAGGATGCCGCTTCCACGAGCGGAAAAGAACTCATGTCGAGCGGCCTGACCGTGACCCTGCCCGGCAAACCCGCAGCGGCGTTGATTACCTATCAAAAGAAGAGTGGATAGCTATGACCACCCACCCATTGCGATTGTTTGCCTTGTCGCTGACAGCAGCTGTTCTTGTTTTGGCAGCGATCCCGCCTTTGCGGGCCGAGACGAAGCCCTCGGTTGAAAACGTGTGGGTCGTTTTCAAGACGCATTTCGATCTCGGCTACACCGACCGGGTGGAAAACGTGCTCAAGCGATACCGCACCGAGATGATGGACAACGCGCTGCGGAACATCGAGGCCGACAGAAAGGAGCCGCCGGAAAAACGTTTTGCCTGGACAGTGGCCGGCTGGCCGATGAAGCATATCCTCAGTCCGCAGCAGGATCCCGACCGGCGGGAGAAGATTATCCGGTCGTTACGGGATGGGTCATTGGCGGTCCACGCACTGCCCGGATCGTTGCACACGGAATCATTCGATCTGGATCTAGTGCGCGGGCTGGGTTTCTCGTCGGAAATCGCGAGGAAGTGCGGCCGACTGCTCCCGATCGCGGCAAAGATGACCGACGTGCCGGTCCACTCGTGCGTCATGCCGACGCTCCTGGCCAATGCCGGCGTGAAATTCCTGCAGATCGGCTGCAATGACGCTTGCCAGAATGCCCGCGTTCCGCCGCTGTTCTGGTGACCGACTCGCAGAGCGGCCAGCCCATCCCGATCGTGCTGCGGCCCATATTGGCCAGGCGGGCGCCGATGAGGTGAAATTTCCTCAAAAAGAAGGGGCGGAAAAGAATTTCCGAATAAAAGCGCAAAAACCCATTGACGCGCCTACAGACGTTGGTATAATGACACTTGTAGGCGCACGAATGAAGGAGGTGACGTATGCCAAAAACAGAACCGCCGCCGTTGTCCGAGGCCCAGTTGGAAATCCTCAACATTGTCTGGGACGAGGGCAATGCAACCGTGGGAAAGATCTGGAAGGCCCTGGCCAAACGCCGTTCTCTGTCGCGGAACACGGTTTCTACGATGGTTACACGTCTGGAAGAGAAGGGTTGGTTGCGGCATCGAGTCATTGGGGGAACTTTCCTCTACTCGGCCACGCATCCCCGCGAAAAAGTCCTGCCGCGCATGGTCCATCAACTCGTCGACGCGGCTTTTCAGGGTTCGGCGGAAGGCTTGGTGCTGACGCTTCTGGAAGGCGGCCGCCTTTCGGCCGAGGAGGTCGAGCGAATCAAGGCGATGCTCGAAAAAGTGGAAATCGAGAACCGGGAGGGAGGGCGATGAACGTACTCATGCAAATGTATCCCGGCGACGCTGTGGTTTTTCTCATCGCCAACGTGCTCGTTCAAATCACGGTCGTCATTCTTGCGGCTTGGTTTGTCGCGCGGCTGGGCGGACGCTGGAACGCCGCCTGGCGCCATAGTATCTACTTGGTTGCGCTCGTCTGCACGTTGGCCAGTCCGCTACTGGCTTGGGCCACGCGGGCGACCGGCGTTACACTAGCGACGCTACGAGCATCTGCGCCAACCGCTCGGCCATCGGTTCCCGAAAGCATTCCGAGCATTCCGATTCCGGAATTCGGCTTCGACGAAACCCCGGCGCCAGGGGCTGCTAAGCTTGGCACGCATCGCAAGGCGGAGAACGTCGCGTTCAGTCTTCCGCCGGAAAAACCGTGGTCGCTTTCGTTGGCCGACATTCTCCGGGCTTTGGGAGGGGCGGCACTGTTGGGCTGGCTGCTAAGGATGGCATGGCTCTTGGCCCGATGGTGTTACGGGTTGTGGCTGATTGCGGCATTGCAGCGCGAGGCCGAGCCGCTCGACTGCGAAGCGGCGGCGGGACTGTTGGGCCAGGTTCGTCAAGCGTTGGGGACCGACCGGCTGCCGCTGATGGCTATATCGGCCGGCTTGGACCAGCCGATTATGGTCGGGCTATTTCGTCCGTTGGTGATCCTGCCTGAAGACATCCTGCAAACTCTGCGCGGGCCGGAATTGGTCGATGTCCTGGTCCATGAATGCGCCCACGCTGTCTGCCGGCATCATGTTGTCGGGCTTTTGCAGCAAATTGCCGTAATTCTGTTCTGGCCACATCCGTTGGTCCATCTCTTGAATCACCGACTAGCCCGCTCGCGAGAGGAAGTCTGCGACAATTACGTCCTCCGCCGCGAGCATGCTCCCCGCTATGCGCGGGCATTGTTGGAATTGTCTCAGTCCCTGATAAGCGTGTCTCAAAATCCCATGGCGATCCGGCTGTTCCATTGCCCTTGGAAGCTGGAAGACCGCATTGCCGACCTTTTGGACGGAAGGAGACGAGTGATGATCCGAGTCAATCGTTGGAGTATGGGCGTGTTGGCGGCGGCTTTATTCGCCGTGGCTTTGCCTATCGCATCGGTTCATGCCGTCCGGGCAGAGCCGGAACCGTCGGCAAAGGCGGACAAGCCGGCCGATGGACCGAAGGGTGATTTGCGGAGCAAGACGGCGACTTTTCGCGACAAGACGCTCCGCCAATGGGCGGTCTTGACGAAAAGCGACGACGATGCCGTAAATCAAGAAGCCCGCTTGGCATTGCGGGATGCCTTGCCGGAGGCAATACCGGCACTGATCGAATTGCTCAAGGACGAGGACATGGAAGTCGCCGAGGCTGCCGCCTCGGCACTTGATGAGATGGGGAGTGAAGGCAAGCCCGCCGTTCCCGCACTAATCGAAATGCTCAAGCGGGAAAAGGAGTCGCGTTCGCCGATGGCTCCGTCAACCGGTCAGGATTTGCGGCACATTATCGGATCCAAAACCACAATTCCTGTGGCGCTCGTGGATTTGCTGAAGGATGAAAATGCGAACGTGCGGCGCGGGGCAGCATTCTCCGTGGCTTATTTGGCCTACGGCTTCCCCGGCGATAAAAAAACGAAAGACGATCCTGGCGGATACTACAAAGTTGTCGATGTTTCCGCGGTGATACCAATACTGAAGGAACTGCTCAGCGACAAGGACTCAGGGGTGCGGAGCGCTGCTGTCAAGGCCCTGATGTTTATGAGTCCCGAGTCGCGACCAGTCGGAGTTCCCATTCTGATAGAATTGCTCAAGGATAAGGATTCCACCATTCGCTGGATGGCTGTTTGGGATTTAGGACAAATTGGTCCCGAGGCAAAGGCAGCCCTGCCGGCGTTGACGGCGATGATCCACGATCCGGCCTGCGCGGTAAGGGCGAACATTGCCGAGGCCTTGGAAAGCATCAGTCCCACGGCGGCAAAGGCAGCCGTTCCGGAATTGCTCAAGTTGCTTAATGATAGTTGTGCCCAAGTGTGGGAACGGACGATGAGAGTTCTGCTGCGGCTTGACCCGAAACTGAAGACGAAAATCGTGCCCGTTCTAATGGAAAAGCTGAAAGGCGACCTGGGACAACGAGCGCGGGCCACCGGAGTCCTTGGCGAAATTGGCCCCGACGCGCTGGGAGCTTCCACAGTCAAAGAGGCTGTTCCCACCATCAAGCAATTGCTTGGCGAGATTCACGAGCATGGAAATTGGTGTCATCGCCTGGACACCGCCGTGGCTTTGATGAAACTGGATCCGGCGGAAAACCCGTTTGCCGTCTCGGCCCTGATTGAGTTGCTCAACCACCCCTATTGCGGCGCGCGGTGGACTGCGGCCGAAGAGTTGGGCAAGCTTGGACCCGATGCGAAGTCGGCAGTTCCCGCTCTGACCGAACTGCTCAAGGACAGACAAGAGCGAGTTCAAAGATCCGCTCGAGAAGCCCTGGGCAAAATTCGGGGCAAATCAAGGTAATGCGGGGTCGGATTGAGGCATGAAGTACACGCCGACACGGTAGTGCTAAAGCCATTGAAGCCACCGGAGAATACCGGCGAAATCGTTGGAACGGTGTCTTCCGGTTTCTCCTCGCTTCGTGAGGCCAGTTCCGCCCTATATGTAAACGCATTCGGCAAAGGCAAACAGGGCTATGATCTGGGCATCTGGTATCAGACAGTCTGCAATCCAAAGGACATGTCGTACCAGCTCAAAGACCTTCCCGAAGGGTCGTATGGAATCCTGGTATCCTCGCCACTCATGAAAATCCCCTTTCTCATCATAAAGCCGCTGAAAGGTGTCCGAAAACTGGTTCTTGGGATGGCATTCATCTACAGGGGGGCTGCTCTTGGAGTTCACCCGTTCTCGAAATCCCTCCGCTTCATATCTTTGGCCGTGAATCGAAATGTCCAAGCTTGTCCAGGCAGGAGGAACTGCCAAGACGACCACCACCGCGGCACTGGCCGTGCTGCTCAGCCGGGCCAGCGTGCCGGTTCACGTTGTCGATCTTGCCCCCCAGGCAAGTCTTACGACCGCTTTCGGTTGTGGCGATGCTCCAATCCATGAGTTCCGTTCGGAAGACGTCGTCTGCAACGAATCGCTGGGCGGGCTATTGAAGCACTATGAACGGCGAGCAGCGTGAGTTCAGACACAGGCAGATGATCGAGCCCTGCCCCGTGTTCTGTGCCACCAGCGGCGTAGCGTTCTCCGCTTTGAATATCAGCTTCTGTGCTCACCACTGGAAGGTGGCAAGCTGCTTCGCTCCTTTTCGCCGAAACCCAAGTCAGTGCCTTGCTTTCGGGACGACATCATTTTGGGCCCTGTCGCGAGGCGGTGTGGCGGCAGCCCGCTGAAGTCACGCCCGCTCCTTGTGCAGCCACAACTCGCCGATCTCTTCCAAGGTCTTGTCTTTCGTCTCGGGAACCGTCAGCCAGATGAAGCAGGAACCGGCCATGCAGATGCCAAGGAAGATCAGAAACGCGCCGCCGGGGTGTCCGAAGAACTCTTCAAACTGCCCTAAAATCCAGGGGAACAGGTACACGGTGATGAAGGAGCAAGTGAACATCGCGCCCGTGGCCACGGACATGGCCTTGCCGCGGACGCGATTCGGAAAGATTTCCGAAAGAACCACCCAACTCAACGGCGCCAGGGTCAAGGTGAAGGCGCCCGTGGGCACGAGCATCGCAAACAGAGTCATTACGGTGCCCCAATGAAAGCTGTAGCTTAAGAACATGAGCAAGTGCCCGACGCCCATGCCGATCAGGCCGCAGATCAGCAGTGAACGGCGGCTGAAGGTGCGGGTGAGCCAGAACGCGATCACGGTGCAAAGCGTGATCCAACTGCAAATGTAGACGCTGTTGAGGATGGCGTTGGGATTGTTGGTAATCCCGGCCTTGACGAACAGCGTGGGCGTGAAAAGCAGGATCATGTTGACGCCGTTGATTTGCGAGATCACCATCAGCACGACTCCGATGATCAGCGCCATCCGCACTCCGGGCCGAAGCAATTCCTCAAAACTACCGGTCTCCTCGCCCAACTCCTCCTGGATTTCCTGCAACTCCGCTTCGGCCCTGGCACGGCCGTTGATCTTCGTCAGGACACCGAGGGCCTCCTTCAACCGGTCCACCATGGCCAACCACCGCGGACTTTCGGGCACGAAGGCCACGCCGATCATCAGGCAGGCGACGGGTAGGACTTGCGAGGCGAACATCCAACGCCAATGTCCGCCGTCAGAAAGCAGGTACGTCACGAACACCGACATCGACAGTCCGATGACGATTGCCAACTGGTTTACCACGACCAGCCGCCCGCGCAAACGGGCCGGAGCGATCTCCGCAATATACATCGGCGATACGGCCGAGGCCAAGCCGACGCCCATGCCGCCCACCACGCGCCAGACGAACAACGGGATAATGCTGGTTTCGCCGGATGCCGCGCAGGCCAGCGCCGACACCATGAACAAGAGAGCCGCAAAGATCAGGGTCCGTTTTCTGCCGAGCTTGTCGGCCAGCCAAACGCCACCCAGCAGACCGAAGGGGCAGCCGAGAATCGCACTACCCGTCATGGCCCCGTACCAGAAGTCCCTGTCCGTCAGATGAAACACCTCTTTCAGGGTCAGCATCGCACCGGAGATCAAGGAAATATCATATCCGAAGAGGAATCCGCCCACGGCCGCCACCAGCACAATCGAGTACAGATAAACGCGGCTGGCTTCTTCAGGAGCTATGGTGCGGCGGTTTGCGTCTGTCGGTTTCGTCATCTGAAAGAATCTCCCACGCAAGTTCAGGGCGAGGTGATCGGGTTGAGACGCAATGCTTGGTATTGTCGGTGACGCTGCGGATCGGGGCGGTGAGGCGGCTTCATCTGCACCCATTGCCGAGCAGTCGTCTGCACGTCAGATCCACCGATCGCCGCATGGGCCAGGACGGCCGCACCCAAACTCGTCGGCTCGCAACAGGCCGTGGCGGCCGTGGCTGCACCCAACACGTCGGCCTTGATTTGCAGCCATAGGTCGCTACGGGCGGCGCCGCCGGCGCAACGGATTTCAGCAGGCAGCGAACCCTCGCCGAGGACTGTCGCCTGATCGGCCAACGCCCCGGCCACCGCCTCCAGGATGCAACGAACCAGATGGCCGCGCCATGCCGGCTCGTCAGACCATCAAAAACCTTTTCCACGACGGTCAACCCGGCGCCAGTTCTCAGCCGCAGACCCGCCGCCCCAGGCTCGATGGGTTCGGCCAAAGCCGTCAACCGTTCAAACTCCGGTTGGTCCGACAATTGGTCCCGATACCACTGCAAGTAGTTCGCCGAGACGTCGCCGAAGGCCATCCGCCAATAGAGTCCTTTGCGAAAGGCAGGCCCCTGAAACACGGCGGGGCCAAGCCGCTCGGAGAACCGATCGGCACAGCGAACCGTGGCCAACGCCGTCCCGGTGGTCTCCGAGATCATTCCCGGCTCGACGTTCCCCACGCCGATGGCTCCGGCGTATTGATCCAGACAGCCGACGATGAACCGGCACGATCTCGGCAGTCCAAAACGATCGGCGGCCGATGGGCGGATCGGCCCGAGGTCGGTCCCCGCGCGTGCGATTGCCGACAGGCGGCGCTCGCCCAACCCAAACCGAGCGAGGATCTCGGTCGACCATCGGCAACGGTGGATGTCGACCAGCCCGGTCAGGCCCGCGGCGCCCGCCTCGGTGACGTGCTCGCCGGTCAGGAGCAACGTCAGATAGTCGCTCATCAGGGCGATGCGATCCATCCGACGCCAGATTTCCGGGCGGTGTTGCCGCAGCCAAAGCAGTTTGGCCACCATGAACTGGCAGCCCAATTGCGGGACGCCGGTAATCGCGCCGGCCTCGGCAGCCGCATATTGTTCCTGAAGCTCCGCTTCCAGTTCCGCGCCGCGAGCGTCCGGCCACAGAATGACGGGCGTCAGCGGCCGACCGTCTTCGCCCAACAGCACGAAACTGTTGGTTTGCGTGGCAAACGTGACGGCTTCCACGTCGGCCAACCCACCGCCGGGGCGATTGCCCAACTCCCGAATTCCCCCGGCGATCGCCTCTTCCATCGCGGCGGCGGGAAGTTCCATCCACCCGGTCTTCGGTCTAACAACCGCCGGAGCGATCCGATGACTTTCGCACAACCGACCGGTGCGATCGAACAACGTGAGCTTGAAGAAGGTGGTGCCAAGATCAATTGCGAGGATTTTCGTCATTTTCCGTTTTCCCGCCGTCGGTCATTCCAGCGGAGCATGCCCCAAGAGTTTCAGCGTCTCGTCGACGAGCAGCATCCCTGCATCGGGACTGGAAAAGAGCGAATTCATCGCTTCATACCAACCTTCGCGCACCGCTTGTTCGGTCGTCAGGTAGCCCTGCAACTCGCCGTTGGCCAGGCTAATGACGAAGCAGTTTGGGCACCGGGTCTTCACCATCAGCGAGAACTCGACAAAAGCCTCACCCGGCCAGCCCACCAGCGCCCAAGGGCCGATCTGCGCGAGCATGACCTCGACTGGCATCACCGAGGCAACCACGCGATCGAGCCGTCCGTCCGCAGCCGCGCGCGACAAGGCCAGCGATTCTTCGGCGCCGAACCAGTCGCACTCGGCGGTGCGCGTCTCAGTCCGGGCCGCCCCCCGACGTCGGAGCATTTCCAGCTTCTCGTGCGCCCGATCCAACGCCGCTTGGGCCTCGCCTGGCAACGGCTGACGCCGGACGGGCAGTTGCACCATCGCGCTGGCGCAGTCGAGCGTAATCTCGGCAGTGTAGTTGATCGACGCGATGGCCTCGGCCACGGATCGGCCCAAGAGTTCTCCCAGCCGCGTGGCTTCCTCGAAGGTATTTGCCGCGGTCACGTGCCGCGGGCTTTGATTTCCACACGGTCCGGTGTGATGGAGCACAGGACAATTCTCGCCGACGACGTGCCGTTGCAGCCAGCGGCGAGTCATCGCGGGAAAGTCTCCGCTCACAAGGGTCGAATCCTCGTGCAACACCGTCGGGTGCATCGAGCAAACCAGCATCACCGCCAGAAACACTCCGTCCCCGGCGTCGCGCACCGCCAGCACGGGCACTTGCGGGTCCGATAGTCCACACACTTCGTGGCGATGCGTGCCGACGCCCGAACCGTCCGCCAAGGCCATTCCAATTGTGGCCGGCCGGGCGGCGCGGCAAGCGCGAACCGCCGCATCCACAATGCCGTTCTCCATGTATTCGATATATCGCGGATTAGCCTTGGGAACCGCCTGGTCCAGTTCGTTGCTGAGCATGTCCGCGGTGATCGGGCCGCTATGGGTGTGCGTCGCGGTGACCATGACGTTGGCCGCCGGGATGCCGGTCTGCTCCTCGATTCGCCGGCGGACGCGCTGGGCCGTCTCGCGGCCGATGAAGATGACGTCGTTGGCCGAAAACAAGAGCCGACGATCACCGTCGGAGAGAAACAGGGCCGAACTGAGCAGCGGGTCGTGAACCCCTGTGCTGTAGCGGCAGACATGCGGATAGCCGAACAGGAATTGCGGTTCCTGGGGCGTAATGTCGCTGATGGCGGCGCCGGCAACAAGACATCGGGCCATGCAAACGTTCTCTTGACAAAGGAGAACTCAATGTTCAGAATGAACATATCTTACCACATTGGATCGGACTGTCAATGAGCCTCACAACGCGCCAAGATCAAATCTGCAAGTGGATTGCCAAACAGGGTGAATGCTCCATCGACGCCCTGGTCAAACGGTTCGGCGTCAGCGGCATGACCATTCGGCGCGACCTGCACGCGCTGGCCGAGCGCGGCAAGGTCATCCGCACCCACGGTGGGGCAACCATGGCCGAGAGGGTCAGCTTCGAGTTTGACTTTCTTCATCGCGTTCGGGAGCACGAAGCCGCCAAGCAACAAATCGCTGTCGCCGCCGCCGCCCGGATCGAAGACGGCCAGTCGGTGATGCTCGACTCGGGCACGACGACGTTGGAACTTGCCAAACGGTTGCGTGAAAAGCAGCGGTTGACGGTGATCACCACGTCGTTGCCCATCGCCGCCCAACTGCAATACGATCGCCATATCGAGGTCTTGCTGTTGGGCGGCTACGTCCGTCCGTCGGCTCCGGACCTGGCCGGCCCCTTGACGGAAACGAACCTGGAATCGTTGCGGGCCGACGTGGCCTTTATCGGGGCTTGCGGCGTCGACCGGCGAGGTGCGGTCTACCAGGATTCCCCGGAAATCGCCCGCATGTTGACGAAAATGGCGGCTTCCGCCGCCCGCGTGTTTGTCGTCGCCGACAGCTCGAAACTGGGTCGGACGGCCCTGTGGCGATTTGGACGACTCCAGGACTGGGGCGGACTGGTGACCGACGCCGCGGCAGACCGTTCGATGCTGGTTGCTTTGAGGAAGACGGGGGCGCGAGTGATCGTCGCCCCCAAAGACTGACATGCTGGAAGCCTTTCTAAAATTGCTCGACGGAGGGGGGCCCGACCGGATCGTCTGGACCGCCGACATTACCTATTGGATCGCCGGCCAACAGCAGGCTGGCCGCGCCGATCCGGCCTGGGGCACGGAAGAGGGCTACTTGCGGCTTCACCAAGACCTGGGCATCCTTCCCTATTACTTACTACGAGAAGTTTTGGGTCGCCGAACCTCGCTACAACGGCCGCGTCGAATTCAATCATGCAAAGGAAGGCAACAAGACCGTCCGCCGCTTCCGCACGCCGGTGGGCGAACTGTGCGAGGAAATCCCACGTGCTCCGCCTTATCGACTGCTGGGGCCGGCAACCGTTTATCGTCGGCGTGGCCGATCAGGTGCCGCCCGACGGCGACATCCAGTTCTGCCGCAAGATCGCGCGACTCATTCAACCCGAAGGGACCAGGGACAAATGGACGAACTAGACAAAGGGCTGCGCATTTCAGTTTCGGGGCCGAGGGCGGAAAACGCTTTGGCCGCTTTCCGCCGACAGATGGACGCCTGGGAGTTGGCCGCCCCGCCGGTCGAACCGTTGGTGCTCGATTTCGGCCTCGGCGAGTTTGACCGCGTCGGGCTGATCGAGTTCTGGATCGCCAACGAACAGCAGGCCGGCTATTGCGGCAAGTACTTGTTCGTGTTCGACGGCCAGCAATGCCCGGCACATTCGCATGGCACAAAACACGAGACGTTTTTCGTGCTGCGCGGCTGCCTGAAGGTGCAGATCGACGGCCGGTCCCTTACGTTGCGGCCGGGAGAAGTGCTGCCGGTTCCGCCCGGCCGCATCCACAGCTTTGAAGGCGACGGCAACTCGCTGTTGCTGGAGCTGTCGATGCCGTGCGAAGTCAGTGACAACCGCTTTGAAGACCCGCGGATCATGGCTTGGCTGCGGCGTTTTGCGTGAAGCCGTCAAATCGGCGACAGGAATCGCCTCCTGCAACGAAGACTGATCGATCCCGCCCAGGAATTCGATCGCTTGACGGTCCATTGAAAGATGTTTACAATGAACGCGATAGAACAGAATCTACCATATTCACCGAAAGGGAAAGTTCCGCTCGTGTCCGCCAATCGCTTTTCCTCTTTGAATTGGGCCAAAGTGAATTTATCCGCTTGTCCGCGAATCGTTGTGCCGCCGCCGGGACCGGTGTCGAAGGAGTACCACAGCCGCTGCACCAAGCATTTCAAGGGGCTGAGCAGCCAGGTGAAGTTGTTTCCGGTGGCCTTCGAGTCGGGCAACGGCTGTGTGCTGGTGGATGTGGACGGGAATCGCTACATTGACTTTTCCTCGGGCATTTATGTGACGACGCTGGGTCACTGCCATCCGAAGGTGAGCGAGGCGATTGCCCGATACGCCCATCAATTGATGAACGCCCACGACTTTACCACTCGCGTGAAGACGCTCTTGGTGGAGAAACTGGTCGAGGTGCTGCCGGGCGATTTGAGCGGTTTCCAATTCTACGACTCCGGCACGGCGGCGGTCGAGTCGGGAATGCGCGTGCTCCGCGCCGCCACCGGCCGGAACGAGATGCTCAGTTGCTTCAACGACTTTCACGGCAAGACCTACGGCGCGGTTTCACTGGCGCACATCCGCTCGCAGGTCTACGGCCGCGTTCGGATGCCGGGCGCCCACATGCTTCCCCGCCCCGACGCCTATCGCCCGCTTTGGTCGAAGCCCGACGGGACGATCGCCACCGACCGCTACATCGCCTTCTACGACGAATACATCGACAAGGGCACGGTGGGCGACGTGGCCGGCTTCGTGCTCGAGCCGATCCAAGGCTGGGCTGGTACCATTATGCCGCCCGACGATTTCTTCCCCAGGCTCCGCGATCTCTGCGACCGGAGGAAACTGCTATTGATGGCCGACGAAGTGTTGACCAGTTGGGGCCGCACCGGCAAGTGGCTGTGCATGGAGCATTGGGGCGTCGTGCCCGACGTGGTCACGCTGGGCAAGGGGTTCGGCAACGGGTTTCCGGTGACTTGCGTCGCGGTTCGTGAGCCGCATAAGGAGAGTTTCGAGAAAATCTCAGCCTCCAGCAGCTACGGCGGCAACCCGATGGCCTGCGCGGCGGCGCTGGCCTCGACCGAAGTCATCGAGGAGGAGAACCTCCTGGAACACGCCCAACACCTGGGCGAACTCGCGCAAAGGCGCATGGAGCGAATGAAAGTCGAACATCCGATTGTGGGCGATGTGCGGGCCAAGGGCTGCCTGATGGGGATCGAACTGGTCAAGAGCCGGGCGGAAAAAACGCCGTTCGACCAGGCGGGCGAGTTGGTCTATCAGAAAGCATTCCGCAAGGGCTTGGCCTGGATTCCCGCCGGCCATATCTTGAGGATGAGTCCCGCCATCGTCATGGACGACGACACGCTACTGAAGGGACTGGATATGATCGACGAGGCGATTGGGGAGACGGAAAGAGAACTCGGGTATGGGTAGCTTAACGCCCCGCGACTGCGATCGCGTGGTGGGTGCAACAAAGACAAACATTATGCGGACCATTCGCTTTGGAATTGTCGGCTGCGGTTTGATGGGGCGGGAGTTTGCCAGCGCCGCGGCGCGATGGTGCCATCTGACGGAGATCGACGCGCGACCCGAGATTGTGGCGGTCTGCGATCGGAATGCCGATGCCATGCGGTGGTACACCGAACATTTTTCGTCGATCCGGCAGGCGACCGAGCATTACCGCGAATTGCTGGACAATGCCGCGGTCGAAGCCGTGTACGTCGCCGTCCCCCATCATCTGCACCGCGAGGTCTATTGTGCGGCCATCGCGGCCGGAAAGCACTTGATGGGTGAAAAGCCGTTCGGCATCGATCGGGCCGCCAACGACGCCATTTTGGCGGCCATTGCCGGACACCCGGGAGTATTCGTGCGATGCTCCTCGGAGTTCCCGTTCTTTCCCGCCGTGCAGCGCATCGGACGAATGATCGAGCAGGCGGCGTTCGGGCGAATCATCGAGGTGAGCGCCGCTTTTCTGCACTCCAGCGACCTCGATCCCCAGAAACCGGTGAATTGGAAGCGGACGGTCGAGTTCAACGGTCAATACGGCTGCATGGGCGATTTGGGAATGCACGTTTGCCATGTGCCTTTTCGTGCCGGTTGGATTCCGCGGTCTGTCCGCGCGGTGCTCTCAAACATCGTCCGCGAGCGACCGGACGGCCGTGGGGGCATTGTCCCGTGCGATACGTGGGACAACGCCACGCTGTTGTGCGACGCACTCGATCCCGGCGCCGGCAACGTCTTCCCGATGACGTTGAAGACCCAGCGGATTGCCCCCGGCGAGAAAGACACCTGGTGTTTGGAGGTGCTCGGCACGCGCCGCTCGGCGAGGTTCTCGACAAAGAACCCCAAGCGGCTGGAACTGCTCGATTACGCCGGCGGGGAGCAGGTCTGGGGGCGGATCGACATGGGCCAGGAAACGGCCTTCAAGACGATCACCGGGACCGTCTTCGAGGTCGGCTTTTCCGACGCCGTCTTGCAGATGTGGGCGGCATTTCTCCACGAGTTGGTTCATCGCCGGCCCGTGGCGCGACTGGCCGGCTGCGTCACGCCTAAGGAAACCGCCCTCTCGCATCGCCTCTTTACCGCCGCGCTGGAATCGAACGCCAACAGTACGGTGGTCGCGGTGTGACGTGAAAAGCCATCCTACTCTCGGAGGTGTGAGCGTCAAGTTTGTGGGTGGCGTCAGTTGGGGGGAGGATTCCAGAAGGATTCCCAACAGACGGACTCGCTGAGGTAGAGGGCGCGGAGGTGACAAACGGCGTCCGCTCCATCCTCACTCCAACGCATTCCACCACCCTTCAGCCGGTTGCCCACGACCGTCTTGCAGGCCGACTCCACCGGGCCCGAACCAATCTGCCAACCGTTGCGGACGTAGGTCGGGTAGTCCATGCGGTGCTCGTGATTGCGATAGTATTGCACCACTTGGCGATGCTCTTCCCAAAGCGCCGTCGAGGCTGCGCCAAGGTCCAATTCCTGCAAACATCGTCGCACCGTCGGACCGCCTTCGTGTTTCAAACGATGGCACATATCGTCGAGCCATGCTTGTCGCCCCGACTCGTCTTCGCCATACAGCGCCTGGCTCAATTCCACGAGATATTCCTTGGCATGAAAGAAGTCGAGAATGCAAACGGCCTTGGGAAAGAACCGCTTGAAAAACGGCTCCAAGCCCGATCCTCCGTCGCTGAGCGCGATGTGTTGATCGGCGTTGGCCCAGCCGACCTCCAACGCCTCGCGATGAAGTTGCCGTCCGAGGTCGTCAAGCTCGAAAAAGCCTGATAAATAGCGTATTTGGCGCGGCGGCGGCCGCTTGGAATCGTGTTCGCTTTGTGGATTGTAGACCATGCCTACGTAAGCCATCCGGCCCTCTGCGTGGTGGCCGCCGGAATCTTGTTGACGCACGCCCGTGGCGTCGAGACTGACGTAGGCGCAACGTTGTCCGCGGGCGTCGCGCTGCCACTGCCAGTCGCGCGTTAGACTAAGTGATTGTCCCCCGCGAAGTTGTTGGCGAACGCGCTCGCCTGCCGCCTCGGTGGTGCGCTCCACCGTCGATTCGCTCATTTGCAAACCGGCCATCTTCCACAACACTCGTTCGGCGCCGTCGGCGAAGCTGCCCAACACGCCAGCCAGCGCCGCGATTTCGTCGGCGGCTGGCGTCAACGCCCCGTTACTCAACCGCAACTTGTCGCACCACGGCCGCCATCCCTTTCCGCAATGCTTGCAGTGATAGTAGGCGAACCGGATGGTGACTTCGCCAAACAAACTCACGAACGTCTTGTTCCGCCACTCGACGAAGCGGGCGTTTTCGCCGCACTGCGGACAGATCGTGCTGGAACCTTGATACCCCCTTTTTTACGGTCGTTGACCGTTGCCTCAAGCATGTGACGAGCCATCCCCAGCACCTTATTGCGAAGATCAAACTCGCCTGGCCCCAACAACTGGTCGTCGCGCTTGAGGACCATCGCTTCGGCGATCCTGCGCACGTCGCCTTCAATGGCCTTCATCACAAGTGCAATAACCCGTTCAACTTCTGCCGATTGACTCGGCTCACACACCGCCGCCGTTGGCAAGTCGTCCATAACTCACCCCTCCTTGATTCGGTGGAAAATAGGTAAACCTCCTTGCGAAGTGGCTGGTGTACACGATTTTCCACCCACAATCAAGACGCTCACACGCCTTGAATGAGCCGGACGATTCGTTATTGTAGAGTCAGTCCGTCCGGTGATAGAATTGTGCGCAATGTTGGTGTGATGGGAAAGGCATTCACATGTTCGGAGAGGAATACAGGGAGGACTATTTGCCACAACCCGTGGCGTTGTTTCGGCCTTCCCGAATTGTGCTGGCGAAAGGAAGCAATCGGACAGAAGCCCATCGGCGATTGACCGAGAGGATTTGTGCGGTTTTGCCAGATGCGGAAATCGTTGAAGCGTTTGAGACGCCGCACAACCGAGTTGATCTGGGAACGGCCGATCCATTGCGACTGCACGAACGTGGAAAACGCACTCTCGTTCTCGGCGAACATCGCAGCGCCGTGCGTTTTAGCGAAGAGGATGGCAATTCCTGCCCGAACTATTGGCATTTTTCACCCTATGGCTTCTGCCCCTACGGCTGTCACTATTGTTATCTGGCCGGCACACCGGGAGTCTGGTTCTCGCCGACTGTGAAGATTTTTCTGAATCTGGAGGAAATCCTTCGGGAGGTAGACCGCACAGCAAACCAACTTGGCAAGCCCACGCCGTTTTATCTTGGAAAACTGCAAGACGGACTCGCTCTGGAGCCTTTGACTGGCTACGCCCGCAAAATGATCCCGTTTTTTGCACGGCATTCTTTTGCACGCATGGTCATTTTGACCAAGAGTGCCAATGTCGAGAACCTGCTCGACCTCGATCACGCTGGGCATACTATTCTCTCTTGGACGGTCAACTCGCCCGAGGTTGTGCGCGATTTCGAGATAAACACGCCCGAGGTCGTGGCTCGGATTGACGCCATGCGACAGTGCGCCAACGCAAGCTATCCGGTGCGAGCCGTGTTGATGCCGATCATTCCTGTGGCTGATTGGCCGACCGTTTACAGCCGTTTCCTGACAACCCTGCTCGAATCGGTTCCCTTAGCACGAATTACGCTCGGCTCGATTTGCTCCTACCCGCAAGCCCAACGACTGATGGAACGGAAACTTGGCAAGGAGAACGCTATATCATCGCTGCTTGATCGCGGACCAGCCAAGTCAGAGGATGGGCGACTACGTTTCAATCGTTCCACACGCGAAGACGTTTACCGGCATTTGATCGAGTGTATCCGGCAGATCCGACCCGATTTGGAGATCGGCCTGTGTTTGGAAGACGAAGCGATGTTCACGTCGCTTGACTTGCAGAAGAACATAGGACGATGTAACTGCGTGCTGTGAGGACTCGGTAAGAAATGATCCTCGATTCCAACAGCCTTCAGGATATGCCGCGCCTGCTCGATCCGGGATGGGTTCCCGCTCCGTCTCAGATAAGGAAATTTTGGGAGTATTTACATCGCTGGCGCGTATCGCTGTTTAATTGTTGGGTTCGAGAGGATTGTGGCGATACGCAACCGGTAGACATTGCCCGGTTGGTCGATCATCTCTTGGGGACAAATCTCCTGCTATGTTACGTCAGACGATGGCAAGAGGCGGGCGTTCCGAGGCTTGGGGAGTATTGTGTTGGCTCTCGCACAGCAACCTCACGAAACCTCTTTGTGGCAATCCAGGCATCCTTCCATTGTCCGGTCCTTCGGTCAGTATTCGATCCCGCGTGGGTTCCCGTGGACGCATCCATACCCATTGCCGTTATGGCGTCGGACTGGGAAAAGCGTATCGCGAATGCACTTTGGCTGGTTTTCCGTGACCGTCCACTCTCGCTTTCGTTGTTTGGGGATTTTCATCAACTGTGTGTCGCAAATCCTCTCGGCAACGATACGTCCCGCCGCTACGAAAGGGGTATTCATTACACGCCGGCCCCGGTCGTTGACTATCTCGTCAACACCGTCTTGGATCGGGTATTTGCAGGGCGATCAATTGATGAAATCAAGGGGCTGCGGATTCTTGATCCGTCTTGTGGCTGCGGTGCGTTTCTGATCGCGGCCCTACGGTACGTGCTTCAGTGGCTAAATAATCATGTCGGTGATGTTGACGTTTCTAAGGATTCCTGGCTTCAGGAACGTTTTGATGTGCTGGGCAGGATGTTTCTCGGAATCGACATTGACGAGAGGGCCATAGCATGGACGATCAGACTCCTGCTGCTCGCCGTGTGGGAGGCGTCCGTCATAAATTTCCAACAAGTTTCGCAGCAGTATGCCCTCGTTCTGCCAGACTTACGAAGGAACATCGTTTGCCAGAGCTTCCTTGACGTAGAGCCTGATTCACCACACGGACACGTCGATGCAATTGTTGGTGGCCCACCGTTTGTACGACTTCGTGAATTGTACAAGAGTCAACGAGAGCAGATGTCAAGGTATCGACAGCAATTCCGATCGGCACGGCACGGGCAGTTTGATCTCTACATGCTGTTCATTGAGAAAGCTTTGGATATACTCGTGGACGGGGGACACCTTGGTTTCAGCGTCTCGAATTCTTTCGTTCGTACGCTTGGTGGTGACAAGATACGCCGAATCATTGCACAGCAAAGTCGGGTTGTCGAGATTGTCGAATTCGAGGATAAGGAGGTCTATCCCGAAGCAGTCACCCAGATCGCCATGTTGTCATTGGCGAAAAGGGCTGATCGCCATCAAGCTTCCCGCCATGTGTTCATTAAAGGCGTTGGGAGCATACGGGCAAAGTTGAATAGTCTGTTTCATGGTAACATAGGATCGGCTTCTGATATAGTGGCGCACGATATGCCAAACCATGCCTTTGACTGGCCGGATTGGCACCTGCTTCCCGACGATGATGCCGCGTGGCTGGCACATATTCGCTTCATGGGTCGCCCTCTTGAGCAGTTTCTCGTCGGCATCGGCCAGGGACTGAGCACGGGCGCTGACGACGTCTTTTTGATGCGGGAGGTGGGACGGACCTTCAAGCGAGTGGTCTTCGGCCGATCACGGGTTGATGGCAAGACTTATCGGCTGGAAGGAGACGTAAGTCGCACGATCATTCGGGGCCGGTATATCAAAGGCTATCAGACTCCCGAATCACACGATTTGTGTATCTTCACGTATGATTCGGCTGGTCGCGTGCTGCTGGAAGACGATCTGAAAACGAACTTTCCGCACGCTTATCAATACTTGGTGAATCACCGCCCACGCCTTGCTGAACGCCTGACGAAGGACAACATGCCTTGGTATGCGGCGTGGCGCAAGGTGCCTGATCTCTTTCAAAGCAGCCCCAGGCTCGTCAGCAGCAAAATATCTTCCCCCGCGGGTTTCACTCTCATCGACAATCCGACTATCGTCTGTCACAATAGCGTCGTGGTGATCGTCCCGGACGCTTCCAAGATCGACCCTCACTACCTCTTGGGCATTCTCAACAGCAGCATCTTCTGGCGATTCATTCGCCTGACAACCCCATATATGGGATGTGGTCGTCAAGTTCTACGGCTGTCGGATGTTCGACGATTTCCAATCCCTTGGCCGATGACAGAAAAACGACAGCGACTGTGCGAGACAATTGGAGACCTTGCACGGCAGGCTTTGGGTGGAGATGATGTGCGGATTGCACGCGAGCAGATCGACGTATTAGCGAATCATCTGTTCGAGTCAGAGGATTGAAGGGACTATTTGCGACGTTCCGAGTGTGCTGGTGGCATCCCGAGTGATATCAGCCTGCCTCCCGCTCATCGTTGTATCGGCGTCGAGCTTCCATTGCCGGCCGAAGGCCCTCGGCGACATTGGCATAGTGTCGATCCAAGACCGCCGGATCATGCCCAGTGATGCGGCTGGTGGTGATCGTGTTGGTGCCGGCCAAGAGGATTTGAGACTGTCAGTGGGCGCTGAAAACCAGCCAGTAATGGGCGCTTGAAAACCAGCCATCCTGAGAAGGAGGGGTTTGTCTGTAGGATTTCCAGTTTTCACAAGACTGGAGGTTCTACATGGCAAACCTGCTCACGATGGCGGATATTCAGGCGATCTTACATTTACACGAACAGGGCTGGCGGCAACGGCGGATTGCTCGGGAGTTGCATGTTGACCGGGAGACGGTCGCAAAGTACATCCGAGCAAGCGGTTGCGTTCCAAAACCAGCCAAAGCGCCCATCGGCTCCGATGTGGCCGGCGACCAAGCCACGGAAGGTCTGGAAAGCTCCGTGCAGGCTGGGGGGGCCATCGAGGAGAAGGGGATTAACGCTTGCCAAACGTCCCCCTGCCAGGCGTACCACCGGCCAATTCAAAACCAGCCAGAAGCGCCTCTCGGCTCCGAGTCAAAACCAGCCAAAGCGCCCCTCGGCTCGGAGCCGGTTTCTGACACATCTGTCCCAGCCGAATCGCCCCCCGACTTGGCGGTCGGAATCGAGGCTTCGACGGCCACAATTTCCTTGGAGAAGGAAGGCTGCCGCAGCGCCTGTGAGCCGTATCGGAAAGTGATCCTGGAGAAGCTGGAGCAGGGGCTTTCGGGCCAACGAATCTATCAGGACTTGCGGGCCGAAGGGTTCGACCACGAATATCATAGCGTGCGTCGGTTCGTAGCCAAGTTGCGAGGGACACACCCACTTCCGTTTCGCCGGATGGAGTGCGAGGCCGGCGAAGAGGCCCAAGTCGATTTCGGCACCGGCGACATGGATTGACTTGCCAACGGGCAAGCGACGACGAACGCACGTCTTTCGGATCGTATTGAGCTACAGCCGCAAGGGATACAGCGAGGCGGTCTATCGCCAGACCACGGAAGACTTCATTCGCTCGATTGAGAATGCTTTCTGGCATTTTGGCGGCGTCCCCAAGGTGCTAGTGATCGACAACCTCAAGGCGGCGGTCAAACATCCCGACTGGTACGATCCCGAACTGACGCCAAAGATTCAATCCTTCTGCGAACACTATGGCGTGACAATCTTGCCCACGAAGCCACGAACGCCACGACACAAGGGCAAGATCGAAAGTGGCGTTGGTTACGTTCAGGACAACGGGTTGAAAGGGCACCGCTTCACGAGCTTGGAGGGAGAGAACGATCATTTGACGCAGTGGGAAGCCGGCGTGGCCGACACCCGCATCCACGGCACGATTCGCAAGCAGGTCGGCAAGCTCTTTCAAGAAGTGGAACGTCGGGCCTTGCAACCGTTGCCATTGGAGCGGTTCCAGTTTTTCCACGAGGGACAGCGGGTGGTGCATCGGGACGGACATGTCGAAGTGGCCAAGGCGTACTACTCGGTGCCGCCGGAGTATCTTGGCCGCACGCTCTGGGTGCGATGGAACTTGCGGCTGGTGCGCATCTTCAACGGACGGATGGAACAGATCGCCCTTCACCCACGACAGGAACCAGGGCGATTCAGCACCCAGGACAAGCACATCGCCTCGGAGAAGCGCAGCGGCGTCGAGCGTGGAGCAACGTATCTGTTGTGCCGTGCCCGGATGATCGGCGAACACGCCGCCCGTTGGGCAGAAAACATGCTTCAAACCCGTGGAATCGAGGGCGTGCGGGTTTTACAGGGGCTGTTGAGCCTAGCCCACCGCCACGATGCCGGGGCGATCGAGCGGGCCTGTGAAGTGGCGTTCTCCCACGGCGCCTACCGGCTGCGGACGATCCGGCAACTGCTCAAACGAGATGCCCCCGAACAAGAGACGTTCGCCTTCCTCGACGAGCATCCGATCATTCGTTCCTTAAGCGACTATGGGAAGCTGGTGGCCACGTCGTTCGACCGGCCGTGGACGCCAGGTTCTCAGAGTGTGATCTACCGTAGTCCTTCCCTTTCCACAAAGCAGGAGTCCTTGCAATGAATGAATCGTTGTTGTCGGCTCTGAGAAAGCTGCGGCTCTCGGGCCTTTCCCAAACCTTGGAAGTGCGAGTGCAAGAGGCAGCCAGCCATAACCTCAGCCATACGGAGTTCTTGGAGTTGATTCTCCAGGATGAACTGACCGTGCGTCAAGAGCGGTTGATCGACCGCCGGGTGAAGGCGGCGGGGTTCCGTGAGTTGAAGCCTTTGGAGGATTTCGATTTCAGCTTCAACCCCTCGATCAAGAAGAAGCAGATTTACGACCTGGCCTGCTGCCGGTTCATCCGGGAGAGTCGGGACGTGCTGTGGATGGGGCCTCCCGGCGTCGGGAAATCTTTCTTGGTGCAGGCGTTGGGCTACCAGGCGATCAAGATGGGCTTCGTGGTTCTCTACCGCTCGATCTTCGACGTGGTGCGGGACTTCTTACACGATGAAGCCTTCGGCGGCGAAGAGCGGGTGCTGGGGAAGTATCTGAAGCCGGACCTGTTGATCGTCGATGACATGGGCATGAAGCAGTTGCCGAAGCGGAGCGGCGAGTATCTGTTCGAGATCGTCATGCGGCGTTACGAGACCCGTTCGACGATGATGACCAGCAACCGACCCTTGGAGGATTGGGGAAAACTGATCGGCGACATCCCCTCGGCCACGGCGATCCTCGACCGTTTCCTGCACCACGCCGAGATCATCACGATCACCGGTCGCAGTTACCGGCTCCGCAATCAGGGTGGCAAGGATGGACAACCTGCTGAGAACGATCAGCCCTCGAAGGAGAAGGAAGCGAAGCGGTCCCGGCGGGAGTCCGCAGAATCCCCATCTGCGGAATAGAGAGGCACTTGTCAAACCAACGAACGATCAGTTACAAAGGCATAAACACAACTGGCTGGTTTTGAAGCGCCTCCCGGTGGCTGGTTTTGAAGCGCCCAGTGACAGGCAGGGTCGATTGCGGGAAGGTGACGTAGCACACCCGTGAGGTACGTCCATACGGCGAATTGCGATTGACGCTTTCGTTGGTCTGTACCGGTGCTTGCACTCGGAGCGGCAGTCGATGACGGCTGCAAGCTTGACGCTTGTATTAGTCCGCCTGTTGAGAGAGCCTTTGGCGGACCTCGCCCTCAGGACCGCGGATCGTTATCTCCAATGGCATTTGGCCCGGAAGGCTGTGGGTCGCGCAGCCGAAGCAGGGGTCGTAGGCGCGAAAGGCCATTTCCACCATGTTCAGCAGCCCTTCGGTAACCACTTTTCCTTTGCTGATCAAGGCTTGGGCGGCCCGCTTGATCGACATCGAGATGGGTGCGTTGTTGTTGGTGGTGCCGACGATCAAATTCACCTTGGTGAGAATGCCGCGCTCATCGGTCGTGTAGTGGTGTGTCAACGTGCCGCGCGGGGCTTCGACACAGCCAACGCCCTGGGTGGGCTTCTCGGTCGGCAGCGCCCGATAGTCCTTGCCGGTGATTTCTGGATCTCTGGCCAGTTCGACCCAACGTTCGGCCGCGTACAGCAGTTCTATCAGCCGTGCCCAGTGCGTAGCGAGGGTATGATGGACCGGCTTGCCGCCCAGGGTATCGTAGAACTTCTCGTACTCGACTTGCGCGAGATTGGTGGCCATGCCCTCGGCGGCGTTCAGGCGCGATAGCGGGGTGGCCTTGTACACGCCGGAGTCCGCGCCGTCGACAAGTCCCTTCCAGCCCACCTTCTTTAAGTAGGGAAACTTGAGATAACTCCAAGGCTCGACCCGCTCTGCAACGTACTGCTGATAGTCGGCCGCCGGATATTTCGCGTGTTCCTTGCCGTCCGGTCCCGTGACGCGGATTTTGCCGTCGTAGAAGTTCACGCAGTCGTGCTCATCGACCGTTCCCATGTTGTAGGTGCGATGAACATAGATGTCGCCCGTGATGAGCTTTAGGTAATCGCTACTGCCGAGCACGACGTCCCCGAACAGCTTGAGCGAGAACTTCGCGAACTCGACAGCATCGAGGCCGAGCTGCTCGATCTCGCGTCGCTGCTCTTCGTTGATGCCGTGGCTGACCCCGCCGGGCAGGCCCCAGTTGGGATGCACCTTGCGGCCACCGATCATTTCGATCAAATGATGTCCGTCGCGGCGCATCTTGAGCACCTTGCCGGCAATTTCCATGCCGACCTTGTGAACAACGCCCAGGATGTTCCGCTCGGCGACCGGGGCGGTCGGGCCCATCACAAAATCCGGACCGGCCAGGGCATAGAAATGCGTCGTGTGGTCCGTAGCGTAGAAAATGCTGTAGAACAACTCGCGAAGCCTCTTGGCCGTCGGCGGCGGATCGACATGGAACACCGCGTCCAACGCCTTGGTGGCTGCCATGTGATGGGCCTCGGGACAGACGCCGCAGATGCGCGCCGTAAGGTTGGGCATATCTTCCGCCGGCCGACCGACGCAGAACCGCTCGAATCCGCGCAGTTCAGGAATCTGCAAGTACACGTTGGCCACATCCCCCTGATCGTCCAGGAAAATGTCGATCTTGCCGTGTCCTTCCAGGCGGGTGATCGGGTCGATGGAAATGCGTTTCATAGTCCAAGCTCCGGGCCGACATGCCGTCGGCCGCTAAACGTGATGATCGTCATTGCTTGGCCGAGGCGCCGTTGCCGGGCTTCGCGCGGCGCAGGTGGCTGGCGGCCAGCCCAAAACGATAAAAAGTCCCGACGGGATCCGGGATGCCGTCGCGGATGATGCGGTCAATCTCCTCGGGATCGTTCGAGTCGATTGTCGACGACAGAGCGGCCATCATGCGGGCACCGTGATCGTGTATGCCCTCGTTGGGGCCATAACAGCCGATACAGGGCGAAGCCACCTGTGGGCAACGGGCCCCGCAGCCCGCGCGGGTGGCGATCCCGCAGCAAACCAGACCTTGCTCCAACAGGCATGTCTCTTCGTCCGGGATGATTTCCCAAGTGCGATAGAACTTCTTGATCTTCTTCTCGTTCCTCTTCCGCGGGCACTCCTGGCAAACCGTGGTTTCAGCGCCGATCACCGACCCCTTCGGCGGCAGCGTGTTGCCAACGATAACTGTGATCGCGTCCCAAATTCGGTCGGCCTCGGGCGGACAGCCGGGCAGATAGTAATCCACCGGCACGGTTTGATCGAGGGTTCGCAGCGTATCGTAGAACACCGGCAGGTGCAGCGTCCCCTCGGCCATCGCGGTCTTGGGTTGTGGCTCGATGCGGTCGGGGTTCTCGGTCGATGGCGTCTGGTGGTAGACAGTCTCGAAGATTCCGCGTCGATTGGTGGCATTGGCCAGACCGGGGATGCACCCCTCAGACGCGCAGGAGCCAAACGCCACGAGCACCTTGGACTTTCTCCGCAGCAGGCGGGCCATGTACTCCTGCTCGCTGGTTCGAATGCCCCCGTTGAACAGACAGACGTCGATGCTCCCGTCAACCATCTTTTCCACGTCGTGAACCTTGGCGTCGATGGCCACCGGCCAGAAGACGATGTCAAACAAGGCGTCCACGTCGAGGATTTTTTCGTTGATCGCCAAGACGGCGATCTCGCAGCCGCCGCACGACGCGGCCCAATAGAGGGCCAGTTTTCCCTTTGGCTCGCCGTTCATGCTTGGATCTCCAACGCCTCCGCGTGTTCCGCGGCAATTTCCTCGAAAGCCTTTTCGCGCCGGTTGTCATCCTGCCAAACGTCGGACCATTTCAGCGGTCCCAGTTTTTGCACGTCCGCCACGAATTGGTCGATGGACTCGGCCAGGTATTGCCCTTCGGCCGCCGACGCCCAGACGAGTCGCAGCCGGTCGGGCTCGATCCCCATCTGCTCCAGGAAGTAGCGGAGCATGGCATGGCGTCGCATGGTCTTGTAGTTCTGTTCGATGTAATGGCAATCGCCGGGGTGACAGCCGGCCATGAGCACGCCGTCGGCTCCCAGGGCATAGGCCCTGAGTACGAAACTCGGGTCAACCCGCCCGCTGCACATCACGCGAATGATCCTTACTCGGGGCGAGTACTTGATTCGCGACGTGCCGGCCAGATCGGACGCCGTGTAGCTGCACCAGTTGCAGAGAAAGGCGACGATTTTCGGTTTGAAAGTCTGCTCAGACATAATTCATCAATCCTTCCAGCTCTTCGCCGACTTGATCCTCGGCGAACAGGTGTTGTTTGGCGGCGCCGAAGGACACGCGGCCACGCAGGTGCCGCAGCCCTTGCACAGCGCCGGGTCGATCACGGCGATCTTCCGCTCCTCGTCGGCCCGAATCGCCTGGTACGGACACAACAGGATGCACGTCTTGCAGCCGGAGCACATGTCTTCGTCGACCCAAGCCGTGTTCGGCTCCAACTCGATCTGGCCGGAGTCGATCAGGACCAGGGCCTTCGCGGCCGCAGCGTCGGCCTGGGCAACCGTGTCGGGGATGTCCTTGGCGCCCTGGCAGGCCCCGGCCACCAGCACGCCATCGTTGGCCGTGTTGACCGGCGCAAGTTTCGGATGCTTTTCCAGGAAGAAGCCCTCGGCGGAACAAGAGATGCCGAACGTGCGGCGAACGTCGTTCGCGTCGGCCCGCGGCTCCAACGCCACGGCCAGAATCACCATGTCAACGTTGATCTGGCGGATCGTGCCCAGCAGCGTGTCGTCCACCTGCATGACCAAGCCACCCTCGGCCGTCGTGCCTTGTCCGGCGACCGGCGTGATGTCGGCCACCTTGCCGCGTATGAACTGCACCCCTTCGTTCTCGACACGGTTATAGAACTCCTCGAAACCCTTGCCCGGCGCGAATGTCGATATAGCAGTTAATGACCTCGGCATCGGTCTTTTCGTGGACGAGATGGGCGAGCTTCAGGGCATACATGCAGCACACCCGCGAGCAATAAGGATGATAGTTGGCGTCGCGGCTGCCAACACAATGGACGATGCCGACTCGCTTCGGCGTCGAGCCGTCGCGCAGCACGAGCTTGCCGCTGGTCGGTCCGCCGGCGTTCAACAGTCGCTCGACCTCCAGGCTCGTATATACGTTCGGATACTTGCCGTATCCGTAGTAGGGGATGACCGAGGGATCGAATGCCTGGAAACCGGTGGCCACGATGATCGTCCCCACCTCATACTCCGCGATTTGCTCCTGCTGGTCGAAGCGGAAGGCGTTTCGCTCGCCGCAGGCTTCGACGCAGCCCTGCTTGCACTTGCCGCGGGCGATCTGGAGGCAGACTTCGGGATCGACCACCGGGACCGGCGGCACGGCCTGTGGGAAGGGGATCCAAATCGGCTTCCGCTTGCCCAGACCTTGATCGAAGGCGTTGGAAAACTTGGCCTGCGTAAAGACACAGTTGTCGATGCACTGCATGCAGCCAACGCAGAGGTTTTCGTCGATATATCGCGGCTTCCGACGAACCTTCACCCGAAAATTGCCCACCGACCCCTCGACCGACTCCACGGTCGAATAGGTGAGCATTTTGATGTTCGGGTGGAGCTTAACGGAGGTCATCTTGGGCGTCAGAATGCAGGCAGCGCAGTCAAGGGTGGGAAAGGTCTTGTCGAACATCGCCATGTGGCCACCGATCGACGGCTCGCGCTCGACCAGGATCACTTCTCGGCCGGCGTCGGCGAGGGTCAAGGCGGCCTGAATGCCGGCGATGCCGCCGCCCACGACCATTGCTCTGGGAACAATCCGCACGAACTGCCGCTGCAAAGGCTCGTGCTGTGCCACGCGGCGAACGGCCGCCGCCACGTGGGCTTCGGCCTTCTCCAGCGCCTCTTGGTTGTCCTCGGTGACCCAGGCCACCTGCTCGCGGATGTTGGCGATCTGCACCAGGAAACGGTTAAGACCAGCATCTTCAGCGGCCCGGCGAAAGGTGGGTTCATGGAGGTTTGGCGAGCAGGCGGCCACCACGATCCGGTTTAACCCGAACTCGACGATGTCCCGTTTGACCAATTCCTGGCCGGGGTCGGCACACATATACTTGTAGTTCCGCGCCAGGGCAACGTGGGGCAACCCCTTGGCAAACTCCGTCAATGCCTCGACATCGATTGTGCCGGCGATGTTGCTGCCGCAGTGGCAGACGTAAACTCCGATCCGTAGCGTGTCGTCAGAATGTAATCATGCCATAGACTCCGCGACTCCCGTTGGCGATTCCAGCGATATTCCCAAGGATTCGTAGACCAACTCACTTAAGTCAACCACGCGCAGCCGCCCTTCGGCCCCAACCGTTTTCGCCGCATCCTGGAACATGACGAGATCTTTGGGGCAGGCAACCACTAGGCACTGTACCCCGGGCAAGGCAAGTGCTTCCTTGATGCGGTTCTCGGCGGGCCGCTCCTCGATGTTCGGCGTGTCCTTCATCCAGATACGTCCCCCGCCGGCGCCGCAGCAGAAACTATTGGGCCCGTGCCTTGGCATCTCGATTAGTCTGATGCCCAAGGCCCGCAGCACTCGCCGTGGCGGTTCGTACACGCCGTTAAACCGTCCCAGATAGCACGGATCGTGATACGTGACGACGTAGGTCAGTTTGCGGCTGATCTTCAAAGTCCCCTGGCAGAGCAACTCCTCCAGCAGTTCCGTGTAATGGAGCACCGGCTTGCTGCTATCCAGCATCCCTTCTCCCTCTGGGATAGGGCTAGGGTAAGGGCCGTCCCGGTATTCGTTCTTCAGAGTGTTGTAGGTATGCGGGTCGGAGGTCAACAGCTTGCGGAACCTCGCGCAGGCCAGTTCTTTCGAGTTTTTCTCGCGCAGCATGGAGAAGAGGCCTTCCTCACCGATCCGTCTCACGTCGTTGCCGGCGTTCTGCTCCTTCTCCATCAGCAGCCCCACGTCTAAACCGGCGTGATGGAGCACTCGGGCAAGGGTACGAGTGACCTCTTGGGCCCGCTGGTCATATGAGGCATAGTCGCCGACGAACCATAGATACTCGACCTCTTCCTTGCGGGCGTCTTTGAATTTGAAGTCCAGCGGTTTTGTCCAGTCTGGGCGTTTGCGGGGCGACTGGCCGAAGGAATTGCCGTAGCGCTGGAAGTTCATCAGGGTGTCTTGGAGCCCTTCGTCCACTTGGCCCTGGTCTACCAGATGCCGGCGTAGGTCGACAATCAGGCGCGGATGTTGGACGAAGACCGGGCAGATTTCCTCGCACGCGCGGCACGAGCAACATGCCCAGAGTTCCTCGGGCTGAATGCGCGAGCCGTGGAGGCTGGGTGTTTCGCCGTTGGCCTTGGCTGGCGTCCGCAAGAGCTGCGAATCCACCGCCTGGACCAGATCACGCGGCGAGAGCGGAAAACCGCAGTTGTACCCCGGACAAACTTCTTGGCACTTGCCGCACCAAGTACAGGCGTCCACTTGGAGGAGTTGACGCCAGGTGTAGTCGCGCACGGTGCGGACTCCCGATTCCATGACGACCGGGAGTCGGCCCGGGGGAGACTCGCCCCGCAAGAGCATGTTTGCCGGCGAAGAAATCAAGTGGAACGCCTTCGTTAGTGGAATGCATACGATCAGCCCGAAGGCCAACAAGGCGTGCAGGCACCAAGCGAGCCGATGCGCAAGGCGGATCGAATCGACCGGCAGCGGCGCAAACGCTTTGGCCAATCCATAGCCCACCGGCGCCCAAATTGCGGCGGGAAAGACCGGCCCACCCCGAGCGATGCGGTTGAGTTGAACGTCTTGGCGCTCACTGCCTAAGTGATGGAAATGCTCACGGAGTCCCATTTCGTTGAGAACGCGGGCTTTGGCCTCCAGGCCGTCAGCGGCGGCCACCTGGGTCTCGATGTGGAACCCCTCGGCAACCCGCAACCCTTCGATAACGAACCCTGTGACGGCGATCAGCAGGAGCAAGCCGAGAAACGGAAAGCCATCCCACAGACTCACATTCTTTTGCGTCGCCTGCAATCGCTTCGGACGGACCAAGTAGCGACGGTAGGCGGCCGTTCCTAACCCCAAGATCAGCACGACGCCGAAGACGTCCAGAGCCAACTTGAACAAGCAATAGAACTTGCCGTGGAGGATTTGGAAGTCCAGCGGCAGATTCATGAAGTCCTGATCAATGGTTGCGAGCGCAGTGCCAAGAAACAACACGGCCATGCCCCAGAAGATCGCCCAGTGCATGAGCAGGGCGAACAGGTCGGGTGAAAGCCGGCTCTGGAACAATGCCGTCCGCGTCCATTCCATCAGGCGGCGCGGCTGAACCGCGGCCCAAAACAGTTGGCCGACGTTTTCGACCCCAGGCTCAGCCTGGCCCAAGAACCATTTCCGTACGCGCCAGACTACGCCGGCCACAAAACCCGCCAAAACCAGCGGAATCATCAGGTAGAGCGTGATTTCCGCCCAGTGCGGTACGTTCCACATAATGGGCCGAGCATAATCCATGACTCTACCCTCTTCTGGCCGCGATGGCCTCCGTCAATGCGGGCAACAGATCCAATACGTCGAGTTCCGCACCGTAGTGGGCAATGTCGAAAATGGGCGCCTTGGGATCGGTGTTGATGGCGATGATCAGGTCGGCCCCCTTCATGCCCTCCTGATGTTCCGGCGCACCGCTGATCCCCAACGCAAGATACAGTTTCGGTTTGACCGTCATGCCCGACTTGCCAACCTGCCGTGTCGAGGGCAACCAGCCCTGATCGACTACCGGCCGGGAAGCCGACACCGCGCCGCCAAGGACTTGCGCCAGGTTCTCTGCCAACTCCAGATTGTCCTTCTGTTGAATTCCACGACCGACGGAAACGAGGATGCTCTGCTGTGTGATGTCAACGTCCCCGGCCTTGGGCAAGAGCCACTCCGCGAAGCGAATTGCACCGGGCTCAAGCGGATGCGATAGCTTGAACTCCTCCAGTTTCGCCTGTCCCGGCTGGGCGGTGGGGCGAAAACTGCCAGGCAACAGCATAAAGACCGCCGGCGCCCGCTTCACACAGCTTTTCGCCATCATCTTACCACCGCAGAAAGATGCGGTGACCTTAATTCCATCGTCAGTGACCTGAAACTCCCTGCAGCCGGTCACCAGCGGAGCGTTGATCTGCGCCGCGAGCAACGGAGCCAGATCCCAACCGATTGACGTGGCACCTAGCAGCACGGCTCGCGGCTGCTCCTTGACGGTCACCTCTTGCAGCGCGGTCAGATAGGGTTCCGGCGAGTAATCGGCCAATTGCGGATCATCGACAACGACGATCCGGTCTGCTGCGCCGAGGGCCGGTAGATGCGTGGCACCGTTGGAACCTGGAACCAGCACCAATACCTGCCCCCCCATTGCCGCCACAAGCGACCGAGCAGCCGCTCAGCAACTCGAATGTCACTTCAGACAAAGTGCCGCCGTAAGTTTCAGCAAGAACGAGAACGTCTTTTGCCATCATTTCACCAGTCCTTTCTCGGCGAGAATGTCAACAATTCGGCCTGCAATCTCCGACTCCGAGCCGGTCAGCATCTCGGCCCGGCTTCCCGAGACGGGCGGATAGAGCCGGCGGACCGATATCAGGGGCTGGGCAGATGGCGTCGCTGGCGCCGATTCTTCAAATTGCGCGGACTTCATAGCTGCCCGAATGCGGCTTACGGGAACGTAGCGCGGGGGCTGGTCGGCACCGAGAACTCCCAGCACCGTCGGAAGCTTAACGTTCATCCGGGCCATGACCGCGCCGGGGAATTCCTTGCAGGTGACGACTGTGCCTGCTTTGGAGCCGACCGCAACACCCCGAACCACGCCCACATAGGGCATTCCCAAGGCTGCGGCCAGAAACGGCGCTACGCCGCCGTCAAGTTCGTTGTGAGCTTGCACGCCGACAAGCACCAGGTCGGCCCCCAGCGGCCGAATGGCCTCGGCGTAGCGGGCCGCGGAGACTCGCGATGGCGGAGGTACGCCATCTTGCGAGATCTTCATGATCCGGTCGGCTCCCTTGGCTGCCGCCGTGTATAGCGTGTTGTCCACGTCACCAAAGTCTGTCGCCACCACGGTGACGCTCCCGCCGTGGGCCTCCTTCAGCAGGAGCGCTTGTTCCAAGGCGTGGTCGTCGGATTCATTGAGGATGAAAGACGCAGCGCTTAGATCAAGCTCCGTGCCGGATGGGGCGACCTCCAGCGGCTCGATCAAGTCGGGAACCTGGCGGATCACCACAACCGTGTTCATGCAATGCTCCTTTCGCCCAAGTCCATCGATTCGGCCAACAACTCGATAATGTCACGGACCTTGATTCGTCCCTCCAGCCCCGTGACTTTGGCTGCGTCCTCAAACCGCGACAGTTCGTAAGGGCAAGACACGGCCAGCGTGTCTGCGCCGGAGTCGGCGGCCTGTTGGATGCGCTGGTCGGAGAGACGCTGGCCACCGTGGGCAACGATGTGCGCATCGAGCCACATTCCGCCTCCCCCGCCTCCACAACAGAGCGAGTCGTCGCGGTTACGGGCCATCTCCACCAGTTTCACACCGGGAATCAGTCCCAACAGCGATCGGGGCGGATCGTAGCACCCGCAACGCCGGCCCACGCAACAGTTGTCGTGATACGCCACCACGGCCTCGACCGGCTTGACCATCAGCGGCCGCAATTGTTCCAGATACTCGGCCAGAAACATGGTGTAGTGTTGCACCGGGTACCAAGCGCCGAAGCGCGGATAAAAGCTCTGCAATGCCCGGTAAGCGTGCGGATCCAACACCACCAGCTTGCCGAAATCATACTTGTCGAAGAGTTTGCGGTTGTCCTCGACCAGGGTTTCGAACAGCCCCTCCTCGCCGAACATGCGGTCGCACTCTCCGACCGCTTTCTCTTTGGTTCCGAGGATGCCCCAGGCAATGCCTAACTCGGTCATGATTCGGGCGAAGGCTCGGGCAACCACTTGGTTCCTGGGATAGTACGACGGGTAGCAGCCGACCAGCCAGAGGACGTTGACCGGTCGAGACTCGCGGCTGAGATCAAGCACCCGGACGTCCAGGTTCTTTGCCCAGTCCAGGCGTTGACGGGGAGACTTGCCCAACACATTGCCGTACTTGAACACGTTCTGAAATGTCTCTTGCAGTTCGGCGGGCGGCTGGAATCCCCGTTGCATGGCCGTATCCCTTAGGGCCGGCCAAAGGGCCTCGGTCAATTCGATCCCTCGGGGGCAGCGTTTCGAGCAGGCGTAGCAGGCCACACACATCCAGAGCGACGGGCTGGCCAACAGCTTGTCCAGGTTTCCCGCGGCCGCTTGGAGCAGCAATTTTCGCGGGGGGAACTCCATCGCAGAACCCAGAGGACAACTGGCCGCACACAGTCCGCACTGCATGCAACCCAGGGGCGGCTTGCCGTAGCCCGACTTGCCAAGCTGTTCCAGTAGTTTCGCGCCTGTGTTGCCCTCGATCGCGCTCATGGTTTTCCTCCCGAACATCTGTGGCGTGTTCAGCACCACAAACGCCCCGCGAATGCTATCGGGGGCTTTGGTTGCGGCCACTACACCGTTTTGGGGCATCTCCCGCATCCGGCCGGCCGCCCCACTTTTAGCAATGACTGTGCCATACACCTCGGCAATGTGGTTTTTCGACTAAAGATGCCGCGCCATAGAGACTTGCATCGCATTGGCCGTATTGTGCCACTGTGGACTTCGAGGTCAGTTGCGGATTTCCGCCAACGGGTTGCGGAAACCCGGCACGTCACACCAATCCGTGTTTCACCAGTTTGTCACGAAAGGTGGAGAGCTTCATTCCGAGAGCGGCCGCCGCGGCCGACTTGTTCCCGCCGGCGTCTTGTAGGGCGCCCTGCAACAACTCCCGCTCCGTCTTGTCGATGGTCTCGTGGAACGGACCGGACAGAACCTTCCGCTTCTGTGCTGCTGCATGGAGTTCGCTGAGCAGCAGGCTCGCAGTGATCGCTCCACCTCCGACCAAGTAGACTCGCTGGAGCACATGGGCCAATTCGCGGACGTTGCCCGGCCAGTCGTGCTGTCGGAGCACTTCGATCGCCGATGGTTCCAGCCGCGTGGCGCCTTCTTTGCTGATCCGCTTCAGGAGATGCTCGGCCAGCGGGGAAATATCCTCGCGCCGCTCCCATAGCGGCGGGATGTTCACCCGCAAGACATCCAGGCGATAGTAGAGATCCTGGCGGAAGGTGCCGGCGGAGATCTTCTGCAATAGGTCTCGCTTGGTGGAGGCGATGAATCGTACGTTCGCTCGAATCACCGCAGTTGCGCCGACGCGCTCGAACACCTTTTCCTCGATGGCGCGGAGGAGCTTGCTCTGTTGTTCCAGCGGAATATCGTCCACGTCGTCCAAGTAAAGCGTGCCGCCTTCAGCTAACTCGAAGCGGCCTAGTCGGCGCTGTTCCGCACCGGTGAAGGAACCTTTTTCGTGGCCGTAGAGTTCGCTTTCAATCAACTGGCTAGGAAACAAGTTGCATCCGACTTTGATGAAGGGACTTGCGCGGCGGTGGGAGTTGCGGTGGATGGTCGAGGCGATCAGATCCTTTCCGACACCCGTCTCGCCGCACAACAGCACGTTGGCATCGGAGCGGGCGCAGATTTCGATCAGTCGTCGAACGCCTTGGATGGCCGGCGATTGGCCCACCACGGTTCGGTCGATATTGCCGATGGTGGTTTCAATCGGCTCGGGAGCGGGTTCGGCTGTGCCCCGCCGCGCAGGATTCAATGCGGGCCAACAGCGGGAAGATGTCTTCGTTGCAGAAGGGCTTTGTTAAGAAATCGAAGGCCCCGAGCTTGCCCGCCTCAACTGCCAAGGGGATGCTGCCGTAGGCAGTCATGATGATCACTTCCACCTGGGCAACGCCATCCTGTTTGATGCGCTGGAGGAGTTCAATACCATCGACATTTGGCATCTTCAGATCGGTCACCACCACATCGAACCCGCCGGCCGCGAGTTTCTCCAAGGCTTCGGCGCCGTCGCACGCAGTGACCACTTCATGACCTTGGGCCGCCAGGTCCTGGGCCAGTGTGATCCTTTTCATTTTTTCGTCGTCGGCCACAAGGATTTTCATGGCGTATGGACCGCTAATGTTCACGGGTTGGGGCGGCAGTTGAACTGCTGCCCCAACGAACGGTTTCGACGGGATTCAGGACGACTGAAAAGACGGTTCCTTGCTGGAGGTTGCTGCGGACTTCAATTCGTCCGCCCATTTCGCTGATCAACATGCGGCATAGCCCCAGGCCCAACCCCGTGCCGCCGCTCTCGCTCCGGGTGGTGAAGAAGGGCTCGAAGATTTTCTCCAGGTTGACGCGCGGAATGCCCACGCCCGTATCGGCCACCTCCACAGCCACCGAGTTCATCTGGTCGTCGTCGCGGTCCCCCAACGGGTAGGTGCGCAAAGTCAGCGTCCCCCCGTGGGGCATGGCGGCCAAAGCATTTGTACAGAGGTTGAAAAGAACCTCTTGAAGCGTGTAGAGATCACCTTGGACCATCGGCACTCGCGCCAACTCGGTGCGAATCTGCACGTTCCGGTGGCCGGCGGTCTCCAAGAGCGGCAATGTTGCTTCCACCACCGCGTTGACATCGGTAGCTTGTAGCGTAATGCCTTTGGGCAGCGCGAACGACTGCACTCGCTTAGCCGTCCGCTCGATTCGCTCTAGGGCCGACACCATCATCTGCACGTATTCGGTCGCCTGAGGGTCGTCGCGCACCGCGTCACCGATCTTCCGCAGGCAGTTCTGCGCCGTCCAGCGGATTGGCGATCTGATGCGAGATCCCGGCCACCAATTGACCGATCCCCAGCAATTTCTCCTTCTGGCGGAGTTCCGCATGGGCCCGGTTAACGTATCGGCGAATTGCCGTGGTAAAGTAAATGGCGATCCACAGCGTGCTCCCGATCGCCGCAAACAGCGCCAGTGCGTACAGCCCGTTGATGGGCGGCGGCTCCGCCGGTTCTCCGTGGAAATGCATCGCAAAGCGGGGAATCCACTCCAGCCATTCCAACAGCAGCAGCCCACCCACCAGCAGCGCGGCAACAGCGGCCACGACGTAGGGCAGGTGGCCACGAAGATACATGCCAGCGATGATCATGTGAAAGACGAAATAGAACACGAACGGATTCCGTGGGAGATCAGCGAAATACAAGAGTGCCGCAAGCGCCACCAGATCGAAGAGAATTTGGAGGAAGACGTTTCGTTCCACTCCCTGCTGCGTAATTGCCCAATCACTTTGGCTGAGCTTGAAAAGCAGGTTGTACGCTGAGCAGGACGCAGCCGACCAAGTACAGCGGCAACGGATTGACAAGAACTCCCAGCGCCCAGGCAACAGTCGTCGCTAGGAAGACGACCGCAGTCGCCCCAAAACGGAGCGTAACCAGCCAGCGGGCACCTTGGGGTGGGAGTCTCATGGCCGCTCCCTAGTAAGAGGCCATATCCCATAGAATATGGTCCGCCAGGGCGGTGATCGTGCGCGCGTCCAGCGAGGCAAAGCCCCCCAGCGGGTCTGGCTGGACCGCCAAAATTGTCACCTTGCCTGTCGCATCCCCCGGATCCACGTCGAATTCTGGCTTGGTGTCCCGCGCCAGACTGCCGGGCAGCAGGCCGCTGTCGCGGGCCAGCAACACCATGACTCGATCGCAGGCCGCCGCTGTCTTCAAAATGTTGGCCGGCGTGAGGAAGGCTTCACCGGGCGTAACCACCACCGGAAACATCTTCGCCAGCAACTTTTTGCCCAACTGCGCTCCCAAGCCTTCGTTGCCCCAGAGGAGCCCCGGGCCAGCCAACAAATGCACTTTGTGGAGATTGCGGTTGGTGATCGAAATCCCGCTAATGGGTTCTGGCGGCCCTTTCTTGCGTTGCACTCCGGGTGGCTCGGCTTCGCGGGTCTGAAACACTGCCGCCAGGATGTCGGCAATCTCGTTGTCAGAAAACGGCTCGACGGTATAGTAGAAAATCTTGTGCTTTCGATAGGCGCTTTCTCCTGCACCGCCGGGCGCTCCCATGACTACCACGCGCGCACGCGGGGCACGCCGGTTGACTTGTTCCACCAACCCCGGACCCGACTCGCCCAGGGACGTGGCGTCCAGAAAAACTGGTCGGCCGTCCCCATGTGCCAAGGCGGCCAACAAAGCATCACGCTCGGAGACCTGTTCGATTTGGCAGCCCAGCGCCGCAAGTTTCTGTACCTGATCTTCGGCAGACGATGTATTGGCATTGACCAACAGTATCTGGCGCGGCTTGCAGTTTGTTGTCTCCTCGTGTCGCGTGGTGCAGATGTAGGCAATCCACCCCTCGCCAAATGGATCGCTCGCCAAGAGCCCAGGGCGGTGTCCCAACATCGTTTGGTTTACTTCCATGACCACCCCAGATACCGGCGAAGGGACGATCAGCATCGGTCTAGCGGACGTTGTCACGCCGGCAAGCGGCAAACCCTGATAGACGACTTCGCCGATGCGAGGCAACCGGACTGCAGTGATCGATGCTCCACGAAGGCCCGGGAGCACCGCCCCCACGCCAGCCGTCCCGTCGTCGCCCAGCATCATCCAAGATTCGTCCCAGAACAACGGCGCGACATCTAGTTCGGCCGACGCGGCTTCACCGTCCACCTGAGGAGTCTCGCACTGGCCATTTGCCATTTGGCTCGTGCTCAGCACTCGTTGCACGGCCCAAGTGATCTCTTCGGACGTGAATGGTTTCGTGACGTAGTCGCACGCCCCCAGACGCATCGCCGCCGACGCATTGGGAATACTGGGATAACCCGTAATAATCAACACCGGAACGTCAGGCTTCTTCTCGCGCAGCTTCTCCAAGAACTCGATTCCATCCATATTTGGCATCTTGATGTCCAAGAGAATAATCGAGTAATCCTTCTCGGTCGCGCATACGAGGCCCTGCCGGGCATCCGTGTTGACTTCGACCTGGAATCCCTGCCGAGAGAAGATTCGCCGGCAGGCTTGGCACACGACTTCTTCGTCGTCTACCACAAGCAGAGTGCGATCGTCTGCCATAGGTTGCTCCCTATTCAAGACGTGGGAAAGACTGGCTCGGGCAGGCGTTTGTGGAAATCCTCCGCGGTTCCCCAGATTTGGCACGCCGCCCTCTGACGCAAGACCGGCATGCGTTTAGCAAGCGGCGTGCCAGTTCGTTTGCGGCATCGGTAGGATCGTCTGCTTTGCACCACGGAGAGCAGGTGGGACAGACACAACTCCTTGCCAGCAATCAAGAAACGCACATCGCGATGCCTGGTCGTGACCAGACGCCAGTTGGCAAGTCAGGCAAAATGAACAAGAGATAAGTCTCTGAAGGTGTATGGGAGGCCATACATTGTACGAGAAACCATACACAGGCGAAGCGGCGTCAATTGCCAGCCCGAGTTTCAGGCTTTAGCCCGTGACTCTTGAGGAGGGCGTGAAAGTTCGTTCGCTGCATGCCAACGCTCTCTGCGGCCCGGGTGATGTTCTGCCCGCAACGATCCAAAGCAGCCAACAGAAACCGCCGCTCCAAATCTTCGACGATCTGTCGCTTTTGCCGCTTGAATTCGTTCCAGGTTGCAGGTGTCTCGACCGTCGAAGAGGCGGGCTTGGCCTCGCGAATCTCCCAAGGCAGGCAGGACACTTCGATCAGAGCGCCACCGTAGAGCACGGCCACGCGCTCGACAATGTTCCGCAGTTCGCGGACATTGCCCGGCCATGAATAGACTTCCAACTGCCGCATGGCTTCGTTCGAGAATCCCACTATCTTCACGCCCATTTGACGCGAGAACTGCTCCAAGAAGGCATTTGCCAACAAGGGGATGTCTCCGGTCCGTTCGCGTAGCGGCGGCAGCAAGATGGGCACGACATTCAAGCGATAGTAGAGATCGGCGCGGAACGCTCCTGCTTTGACCATTTCCGCCAAACTGCGATTGCTTGTGGCGATCAGCCGAATATCAACCTCGTGTTCCGCTGTGTCGCCCACTTTGCGTACGTGGCGCGTCTCCAGGACACGCAACAACTTGCCTTGCGTCTCTTGGCTCAAATTGCCCACTTCATCAAGAAAAAGTGTACCTTGGTGAGCGACCTCAAATAATCCCATCTTCGTGGCGATCGCTCCGGAGAATGAGCCCTTGACGTGTCCGAACAATTCGCTCTCCAAGAGTGTCGGCGCTAGCGCGGTGCAATCGCACGCCATTAGGGGGAAATCGCGGCGGCGGCTGTGCCGATGGATCGCACGGGCAACCATCTCCTTACCGCTGCCGCTCTCGCCGCCTATAAGCACGGTGCTGTCCGTGGCTGCGATGCGTTTGATCAGCTCGAACACCTCCCGCATGGCGAGACATCGCCCCAGCATCCCCTCGAACCTCGGTAGCCCGTCCGAGTTGACGCCTTCGAGTCCGTCCAACTCGATCTCAGATGGTTCGAAGCCGCGGAGGATCCTCGGCAAAGCATCAGACGAGCAGGCGTTCTCCAGGTAGTCGGCGGCCCCTTCCTTCATCGCTGCCACGGCGGCCTCCACGCTACCGTTGCGGCTGAGCACCACCATGCGCGCCGACAGTCTAGCCTCTTTGATCTTGCGGAGAATCTCCGGCGCGTCCAGCGTCTGCGTAGCCCGGCAGACGATAATCACGTCAAAACCGCCCCCCATCGCCGCCTGAAGACCAGTTGTAGGGTCAGCGCAACAATGCACCTCATAGCCGGCATGAAAAAGTACCCGCTGGCAACTGTGGCCACTGGTACAATCGCCGGCAATCAGCAGGAGCTTCAACGACATCGCCCCCTCGCGTCAGGCACAACCTAATGGACTACATGCTGAGTTCTCTCGGTACGCGACCGTTCATACTCTCGCCGCCGAATCCCCTGCCGCAGAACTGTTCATCGACGAAACGGCGTCTTATTGCCTTCTTGGCTCTCAATACATGAGAACATACACCAGTGGGGCACAAGGATCAAGCGGCGGGCAGCGGAACCGCGGGCAGGGTGATAGTGAACGTGGTTCCTTTGCTCGGCACACTCTGCACTTCCAAGGTTCCGCCGTGTTGTTGAACGATGCCGCTGCTGACGCTCAGCCCCAACCCTGTTCCCTTGCCCACCGGCTTGGTCGTGAAAAACGGCTCGAAGATAGTTTCGAGGTGTTCCGGCTTGATGCCGCACCCCGTGTCGATTACTTCAATCACAACGTGGTTGTCTTTGTGGAATGTTTCGATCATGAGCGAGCCTCCATCGGACATGGCTTCGCAGGCGTTTAGCGACAGGTTCATCAGAACCTGTTGAAGTTGGTTCCGGTCGCCATTGACCGATGGGAGGTTCTCGGCCAGAACCTCTACGATGTTGACGTTCTGAAATGCCTCGCGCTTACCCAATAGTTGTGTTGTTTGTCGGACTACATCGTTTACGTTCAAGTGCGTCTTGACGGAAGGAGTCTCGCGGGCGTAATCCAGGAGCCCGCGGACGATTCCTCTCGCCCGTTTCGTCTCGCGCATGATGACCTCCAAGTCCTCACGGTCCTGGGCGTCCATATTCTCTTTGCTGCGCATGAGGTCGGCGAAAACTAACACGCCAGTCAAGGGATTATTGATCTCATGGGCAACGCCCGCTGCCAAGCGGCCCACGGCAGCTAATTGTTCGCTGCGACGGATTTGCTGCCGCGTGGCGTCTCTGAGCAGTTGGTCGCGCTCATCGACCGCGTGGGCCATGCTGTCCACAGCACGGCAGAGCACACCCATCTCGCCGGGCGGCTGGATGCCCACCCTCGCCGTCAAATCACCGCCAATCACTTTTTGCGCCATCTTCACCACGAAGCGAATGGGACGTAGGACGCGTTCGTGGACCAATAGGAGCAGTATTAGGTTGGCCAGAGTTGCTCCGCCCACAATCGCTAAGAACACCGCGCTAACGACCCTGAGTTGATGCGTGAACGGAGCTTGTAGAAGGCCCACATAGAGCGCGCCAACAACCTTTCCCCCTGGGTCGCGGATCGGTTCATACGCCGTGATGTACCAATCGTTGACCACGAATGCCGGAGCAGCCCACGTCTCGCCGCGCTCCAACACGGCGTCGCAGACGGAACTGCTCAATTGTGTGCCGACCGCGCGCGAGCCATCTTCTTGCTTGACGTTCGTCGAGATCCGCAAGTCGCTTAGAAAAAGGGTTACCGTGCCGATTTCCCTGCCCTTGTAGGTCTCGTCTCGAAATACCTGCTGTTTGATCGAGTCCACGATCTCATAGCGCTGATTGAGCAGGTCGCCGCCGTAGAAGATCGCTTGCATCTGACCCTGCTCATCGAACACCGGCACGGCTACGGCGATCACCATACCGTCGGTGCGAACAAGGTCGGTGGTGGGACGGGCGGCCTCGGTTGGGATGACGCGGACGGCGGCGCGAGCGGCCAGGTCGGGCCCTTCCGCCATCAACCGCTTAAGGGAAAACACAACCGTTCCCTGCTCCGCTCGGTGCTCGCGCAACACTCTGGCCACCAACGGGTCGGATGAGAGGTCGTCCCCCCACCGTGGGCTTCCCGACCGGCAGATCACCTTTCCTTTGGCATCCGTCAATCCGACAAAGTCCATCGTTTTCGACGCGCCAAGGTCGCGCAATCTCGCTTCCAGGGCCGACCGGTCGTTTCGTGCAACGGTAGCGGTGAGCGTGCGCGCGCGGGCTGTGGCTCGCAGGAATGCAGATATTACGTCCAAGTGGCTCTGGTAGCCCGCCCTCGCTGCATTCAGATTTCGCCGCACGCGTGTCTGCACCTCTCCCATCCACACGCTTCCTAGGTACTGGAGAGCGAGGAAGGACAGCAGCGAATTGGCCACCAGAATGACCGCTATCGCGGCGATTGTCAGCCTGAAGCGAATGCTCATCCCCACCTCCGTCATCTCGACGAGTTTGTGCTTCTTGGCGGCAGCCCCGACCGAGCCCATTGTACCTCAAGATGTGCCCGACTTACTATGCCGTCAATACTGATCCCTGCCACCGGCAACTGATGGAGTCTATCCGGGCACACCACCGCGACTGATAAGACAGGGGCGTCTCAAGAACAACACATAAGTGACCCGCGAGCATTTGATCTGGATCGCAAATTGGTGTATTCTCGGCTTACCTGATGAAAAGGAGGCGGGCATCGGCCAGTACAACACGTGCCCGCATTTGTGCCGCTACTGCTATGCCAACACGTCGCCCGTGATTGTGCAAACCAACATGGCACGAACTGCGGCGGAAGGAGAAGCCATCGTGGCAGATCGCGTTGCACAAGATGATATGCAAACAACCTGACACCCGCGTGGCGAACTGGAATCGTCCATGATTAGGATTCCGAGATCGTGACCTACCCCTGTTTTCCGTACCAGAGGTTATGAGCAAACACTGAGATCACCTGTGCTTGAACTGGAAGGTCCAAATTCGTCCAGCAGTTCGGGAGGATCAGAAGGACGACGAGGAAACTGTAGGCATCGCAGAATTGGTGCCAGAGCTGCCGGACGATAGGCTAAAAGAATGCAGCCTTTTGGCACGCTGCCAAGAGGTCGCGAGCCTACCACAAGATTGCCACGAACCCCCTTAATTTACCACGAAATGCTGCCAGATTTCGTCATGGTTTGCAGTGGTCTGAAATGCCTCGCCACTTTGGCGTAAGTCACAAAATCATCCGACCTTTGATTCGATTTCCTGTAAATATTCGCCCAACCCGTCAAATCGGGGTGGTTGATGGGCGGGGTGAAATGCGAGTGAACTGGATCGCGGGGACGCTATCGGAGGGAAGAACCGTCAGGAAGTGTCAGGCTGGGAGGCAGAGCCCGGACGGCTCGCCAACTCCTGGCGACGCTGGGCCGGTAGGTTCCAAGGCAGAAAACTCTCGATCTCAGCGGGCGGTTTGCCGCCGGCGGCCGCACAACTCTGCAAGTACCATGCCAACCAACGTCGCGGATTCAAGTCCCAACGCTTGAGCGTCGCCACCATCGAGAACATCGCGGCCGTCAAGCAGACGCTCCATAGCGAGCCCGAACCGTAGTAGTTCTTTCGCCCCATCGCTGGACCGCGGATGACACGCTCCGAAGCATTGTTGTCCATCGGAAGTTTCGCATCCGTCACGAAGCGAATCAGCCCAGGCCAGTGCTCGAGCAGACTTTCCAGCGTCTTCCGACAAGGCACGCGAAGTTTCTTGTCGGCCAATTCTGCCACGGCCTCCTCGACCACCGGCAGATGCGAATAGTCCCGCCGACGCGGGCCGGGAGCTTGTGGTTGCTGTCCGCGCCGCCGCTTGGGCTTTGTCTCGGCGGCCTTCAAATCGTCGAGAGCGAAAGATTGCTCGGAGCCGTCGTGTTTTTCCGACTTGGTGCCGTAGAGCCGATCTTTCAGTTGTCGGTTTTCGCCGCGAAGCAGGTCGATTTCCCGCTGAAGTTTCTCCCCCTTTTCCACCGCCCGAGCATGCATCGTCCGCCAATAGCCGACCTGTTGCCGCAGGTCGACGACTTCTCGGCGTAGGTCTGCGACCTCTTGCCGCAGCTCGTGGACTAACGCGGCGAGTTCCGATCCGTGATCGGGAGCGAAAATCGTCGGAGGGGGATCCAAGAGCGTGGCGTTCATGAAGGCCACGCATTACCCAATATCCCGCCTTCAAGCCAGATCAATTTCCCGCAATTGACCCCGCCAAGGACGGGTTGGGCGAATGTTTACGTTTGAACTTTCGCAAAGCCTTATGGAGAAATGGCTTATGGCTGACTACGCCGCGAAACGCCGAATCCTCGAAATCGTCTGTTTGAACTTTCGGCTCGACGACGTAAGTCTTTGCCCTATATGGAGAAAGCCCTTCGACATTCTCGCCGAAGGGCTTTTTGTCCAACCGAGTCGGGGCGACTGGATTTGAACCAGCGACCTCTTGGTCCCGAAAAGGGACCTGCCCCTACCCGAAAATCGTATCTAAGGTCCAGCAATTTCGTGGTTTGCGCCAAAGTGGCGAGGTCTTGCAAACCGTTGCAAACCATGACGAAATCTAGCAAGATTTCGTGGTAAATCAAGGGGTTTCGTGGTAATTTCGTGGTAGATCAGCGACCTCTTGGCTACGTGACAAGCGCTCGCCTCCATTTCCGCACCGTGGAGCGTGAGCAAGCGAGCAGGCTCGGAACCTCTGACCTCTCGCCAGCCAACCGCCCACCCCCTATGATTGGCCTTGTTGCCGTACCCATTCGTGCCCTTTTGCTGTCAATCGATATCGCTGTTTGCTGCTCTGCGGCTTCTCCGGGATGGTTCGTTCCAGCAGCCCTGCTTCCAGAGCGGGCCGAAGGTACGCCTCCCGAAAATACTTCTCGTCCCGGATGCCTGCTGCTCAGCTGCAATTCTCGCTTCGAGTTCGGAGCGGCACACAGGGGGAGTATCTTTGCGACTTCGGGGGTGACTTCGGGGGTGACTTCGGGGGTGACTTGTCGAACTGCCTGCTCGAATCCAGGTGCCGGACGGAATATTACGACCACCGAACCGCTTTGCTCCTTCCAGATCGGGGCGGGATTGGCGTTGTCTCCGCACCAGTCGATGACCTTCAGCGTGCCCGTGCCCCACTGCTCGATGATTCCGGCGCGGTAGAACACATTGGCAATGATCGGGTTCCAAGGCTGAGATTGGTGCGGTTGTGCCAACTTCTCTGGCGTGATGTCGAAGTGCAACGTGCCCGTGTTGATAATCTCCAAATGGTCGTCATACATGGCCACGCTGACTGCACCGCCAGGAATGGTGTAGTCGCGGTGGCAGAGGGCGTTGGCCACGACCTCGCGGGTTGCGCGCGGCGGATATAGCGGCCGGTCCTCTCGCTTCATTCGGCCCGAGACCACACGGCCCGCAATGGGAACATGGTCTAGCAGAAACGTCTCCGCACGGCGCAGCAAAGCGAAGGCATGTCCCCAATACTGTCGGTTGTCAACAAAGTCACCCAGCCGGTCCTTGCCGCGGAACCGAGCCAAGCGGATGGCGCACTGGGGGTAGAGCGACTGCAACCGCTGGGTCTTGCCGTACAGGGCCACGGCCGCGTTAATCAGCTTACCCTCTACGATCAGCCCCAGGCCCGTGAGAATCGCCTTCGTGGTCCGCCGCTTGAGCGGCTCCAAGCGGCCGAGGTCCACGGCGTTGTCCACCGTGAGTTGAATCTCGTCCTCGTCCAGATCGGCGCTGGTCACGCCGCTGGGAACAGGCTGGTTCTCCCAGCGACTGGTTGCGTGCAGCTTCTCCATAACCCGCTGCTCGTAGACGCCGTGGGGCATCACGCGCGTGGTTGGGCCGTGGCGCTGGTACGGGCGACCGTCATAAGTATACGGGCCACCGCCACCGGGCACGCGTAGGGCGATCACCGAGTTGCCGCCCTTTAAGGAGACAGTCTCGATATCGGGGAAGACCGGTGGTTCGATGCGGCGCAGTTCGTTGGCCACGTCCTCCAGTGTGCTGGTGGCAACTTGCTGGCCGACGATCTCGCCCTTGTCACGGACGCCGAACAGCACGAAGCCACCGAGGCCGTTGGCAAGTGCGCAAACGGCCTTGGCGGCGTCAGTCCTCTGGCCCGTGGACTGCTTGAACTCCACCCGGTCAGACTCGCCCTTGGCAACGATCGTCTTGAGTTCCTTGAGGTTCACTCCCAAATCCTTTCACGTTTTCCACCACGGCTCCGTTCAGCAGAATCGTGGGTATTTGCACGTTATTAGACAGTTTGGCAGAAAAAAGGCAAGATCCCATCCGCGGAGAACTCTCCCGGTTTCGTGCGGATGAGACTGTGTTGGGAATCTGCTTCCGATGAGCCATTGTACGACATGGGTGTGGCAGCCAACCTGCAATTCACATGCGTCACGGCTCCTCATGGAAAAGGCTACTATTGAAGATGGTCTGGCGACCCACCGAACGCAACATCCATCATGGACAGACAGAACTTTGTGGATGGGCAAGAGTTGATCCTATTGATCAACGGCCATTCCGAACATATCAGGAAACGAACCAGCCCCTGTGTGACGACCGTCTGCTGCCACTGTGGCTTGGACGTAGCAAGCAGCCACACTTCATTTGCTTTTCATGGCACTCGTGCCCGCAGATTCCTCGTGTTGGTTGGTCCTTACGTCTGTAAGGTCGCAGCTCTTCTCTCGCGGTGGCGATGCCCTCAATGCCGGAAGACCTTCACAGACTACCCGCCGTTCGCCTGCCCGCACAAAGCATATACCTTGCCGCAGATAACCGAGCGCACCGCCAAGTACGTCAGTAACGCAGCCACCAGCTACCGGAAAGGCATGTGTGCTGCCAATCTGCCGATCTTCTACGCACAAGGGCCTGCGGACAAGGCTGCGCAGCATTGCCATAGCGAAACAACGCTGAGCTTCACTATTGTGGCACACACTTCGCTATTTCACTGGGTGACTGCCCTGGGTACGAACGCACGGCGGCGGCCGGAGCCCCTCGGTGCCGACTTCACCCCGGCGTCGCGCAAGTACGTTTCGGAGCAACGCCGATCTATTCTGATTGCCTGTCGAGCAACTTGTGTGGCTCTGTTCTCAGCTCAGGGGCCCCCTGCGTCTTCTTGTGAGTGAACCGGCCGATGGCCTTGCCAAGGAAGATTTCATCATCCCTACACGAGTCAGGGTCTAGGTTCATCTTTGTCGTGAATGATTCAGCAACGTTGCGCCGGCCTCACTGGTCTGGTTGACCCGCCGACGTTCGTTCCACAGGTCACTGCGTCGTGAGCATAAGTCCATTGGTCTCGGACTGTCGGAAGAAAAAGGGAAACGGCTTCACCGGGTATGCAACAGCGGTGTCACGACCCGAGGTTACTATAAATCCATGGGCATGGCAAACAACTCAACTGAGAGCACAAACATGGAAAAATGGTGGGAACGTCACAACAAGGATGTTCAACAAGCGACTCTCGCGTTTCGCGCTGTCGCGTACTACCGACATTCCGCACAGGATCGCCAGGAGAACTCGATCGCAATTCAGCAAGACCAAGTGCGAGCCTGGGCCCAAAGCAACGGAGTCGAGATCATCCACGAATTCATGGATCCCGGCAGGTCCGGGCTGACGACCGAAGGTCGGCCGAGTTTTCAGGACATGATGGAGAACTGGGTGAAAAAGCGGATCGACTTCCAGTACATTCTCTGTCTCGATGTCAGTCGTTGGGGGCGGTTCCAGGACATCGACCTTTCCGCACAATACAGCGCGGAGTGCCGAAAATACGGCAAAGAAGTCATCTATACGACGCTCGGCAAGCCGCGAGAAGGTGATCCGCTCTATCCGGTCTATATCCAGTTTGAGCGATTCCGTGCCGCGCAATACAGCCGCGAGCTAAGCGACAAGGTGTTCCGCGGTTGCGTCAAGATTGCCCAGCAAGGTTATTGGGCGGGCGGAAAGCCTCGTTACGGGTTTCGCCGTCTCTTGCTCAATGAGGCCCGCCAACCCGTCCAAATTCTCGAACCGGGGGAACGGAAGAGCATTCAGAATCAGCGTGTTACGCTGGCCTTGGGTGACGAACGTGAAGTCGCTGTTGTCCGACGGATCTTTCACGAGTTCGCGACAGATGGCCGTCATGAGCAGGCTGTTGCTGAAGGGCTCAACCGCGACGGTATTCCCTCACCGGGAGGAAGCACTTGGGATGGCACCAAGGTTCGCGATATCCTCATCGACGAGCGTTTTGCGGGGACGATGGTCTACAATCGCACGACGCAAAAGCTCAAGACACCTTCCCGTCCGAACCCCAAGGAAAAGTGGATTCGCACGCCCGACTCTTTCGAGCACATGATTGAGCCTGAGATCTTCGCCCGTGCGCAGGAGGTTTTCGCAGAGCGGGCGAGGTTCCATACCCCCGAGCGCATGTTGGAGAAGCTGGAAACGCTTTTTCAGTTACACGGTGTGATACGACCGTCCTTAGTTCGCGCCGCTTCCGACATGCCATCGCCCTCGACGTACTTGAAACATTTTGGGTCAATGGATATGGCATTTCAACGGCTGTTTGACAACGTTCGTGCGACAGCCGGAAGCCAGGTTAGCGAGCATATCGAAGCCATTGTCAGGCAGGTCGTCGTCTATGACGATTTCCTGGTCATCGATGAAAAGCTCACCGTTCTCATTCAGCCCTCTGTACCAATGCCCTATGGGCTTGCACACTACTGGTTCTTTCGGCCGGATCCGCGGGAAATCATCGACATCACTCTCGGCGTTCCCCTGTCCGACGGTGCGCAGCCGCAGATCCTCGGCTATTTGGCCTTGCCGCGGCTGCTCGTCCAGGATCAGTGGATTCGTTTATTCAGTACGTCGCAGTCCCGTTTGGAGATGTACGGCCACAACGGCCTGGCGATTATCGCGCAACTGCTATCGTGAAAGGACAACCATGGAAATCCCAAACATCTTGGCCATGAAAGATCGACGCTACCTCATGATTCCCATCGATAGAATCAAGGTTCCGAACTCTCGTAATCGAGACGAGGAACAGTTTCAGATGAACGTGCAGAGCATCGAGAACAACGGCATGCTCATGCCGATCCGTGTCAACGACAAGTTCCTTGAAAAGACGGGCTTCTATGAACTAATCTGCGGTGAGGGCCGCCTGATCGCCCATCAGCGATTGGGAAAATCAGAGATCGTGGCGGAAGTCGTGACCTGTACGCGAAAGGAAGCGTACCTGCAGTCTCTCATCGAAAACCTCGCCAGGAGCCGGCCGGGCACCATGCAGTTTGCCCGTGAAATGAAGGAACTGCACGACGAAGGATGGGATTACAGCCGAATCAGTAGGATCTGCTGCCGCAGCCCTGAATACGTGCAACAGTACATTGGCCTCGTCGAGAAGGGTGAAGATCGCCTCATCCAAGGAGTTGAGCAAGGCGTGTTTTCCATCTCTTTCGCCATCATGGTTGCGCAGAGTGACGATGCGAACATTCAAAACGTCCTCATGGATGCCTTCGACCAAGGGATCGTGAATTGTCACAACTTCGCCCGGGCCCGGCGGATCATCGGCGCCAGGCTGGAGCGGACATCGCGGTCCGATGGCAAGAAGAATCGTTCCGGCATGACCGTAACGGTGCTCAAGAAGGACATCGCCGACCTCACCAAGGCCAAGGACTCGTTCGTTCGCGAAGCGGAATCGAAGGAGAATCGTTTCCTGATGCTGCTGACGGCGATCAATACGCTCTGGCACGACGATGCCTTCGTGAAGCTCGCTACAGAAGAGAAGGTGAAGGACCGCCCTGAATTGGTAGGGAATTTCAGTTACGAAGCATGACATTTCAGCAATTGGAGTTTCAGCCATGATCATTCAAGGTCGCGACATTCCGTTGGTGCTCCTCCGGCCTCGACACGAGCGCAAGATCAGCAAACGAGAGTACGCACGAATACGGGCAAGCATTCTTGCCGTCGGTCTCATTGAGCCGTTGCTGGTTTTTCCAGAGAATGACTACTATGTCATCCTGAATGGGTATCAGCGCTACCGCATTCTCCTGGAGTTGGGAGTAGAGACGGTTCCGTGCATCTTCGCCAGTGAGAAAGAGTCCTTCACCAGCAATCGCATGGTGAGCCGCCTATCGCCGCTTCAGGAAGGCAGGATGATCAAGAAATCGCTCGACGAGCTCGACGAGAAGACGATCGCCACCGCTTTGGGAATCACACACATTTCGCACCGGCTAAACGCCGCTCTTTTGAAGCAATTGCACCCAAGCGTCGCCGCCGCTTTTGACGCCGGGTTGATCAAGAGGGCATGCGTCGTGGAACTGGCTTACGTTACGCCCAAGCGACAGGAGGAGATCCTCAAGGCCATGGAGAACTACAAGGACTACACCGTGCCCTTTGCACGTAGCCTAGTTCTCAAGACCCCGCAACACGCCCGCGCCAAGAACCGCAAGGGCCTAAAGAATCCTTGGGCTCGTAGCGAGCAGCGCCGGTCGGACTTGCTCAAGAAGCTGGCCGACGCCGAGGAAAAGCACGACTTCTACACCACCCTGTATCGGCAATACTCGATCAATCTTTTGAAGCTGGTGATCTACACACGACTACTCGTGACCAACGAACGCATCGCGGCATACCTCCGGGACTCCCATCCGGAAATTCTGGCTACTTTCCAGGAGATCATCACAAACGCCGGGGGACAGGTGGCCGCATGACGACATCCTCATTTCGGAATCGCGAAGCCGTGATTCGAGCAATTCTCCAGCGCGAGCGAGAATGCCTTCCCTTGAATTGTGAGGCCGTCAAGGAGGACTCAAAACGACTCTACTCGGGGGCGTTCCGTCACTTCGGCTCGTGGCGGAATGCGCTGCGGGGGGCCGGCATCAATGCCGCCACGGTCGAGCGACGGAGAGAGTGGAATAGGGCCAAGATCATCGCCCGCTTACGCGAGCTGTGCCGACGGCGATACTCATTGCGGCAAGTGGCTGTAAATCAATACGATAGCGGACTGTATCGCGCAGCATGCTTCACCTTCGGCTCCTGGTGCCAAGCTCTGATTGCCGCGGAAATCAACCCCGAATCGATCTGTCGTGATCCACGCTGGGATCGAGGCCGAATTATCGAAGCAATTCTCTTGCGCGCCCTGCGCGGTGATGCTTTGGGCAGCACCACGGTACGCCCATACACCCTTAAGTCGGCAGCGATCCGGGAATTCGGTTCCTGGCAGGAGGCCCTCGCCGCTGCTGGCCTGGTGCCGGCACATTACATCGGGAAAAGGGTGTCTGCTCAGAAGAAGGGGACTGACGGCAGGTGGAGCAAGGAGCGGGTCCGAAAGGCCATTCTCCAACGCCATGCACTGGGATTGCCCCTTTGTGGTAATGCCGTAATCCGCGATGACCGTACCTTGTTCTGCGCGGGGCGGACATGGTTCAAGAGCTGGTCTAAGGCTTTGGCGTATGCGGGTTTCGATCCTATGAACGCCAATGGCAAGCCGAATTGAACTCGATTGCCGTGGAGTCCGGAAGTCCGCGGTTTTTTTGGCTGAGCATGGTACAGAGTGGGGCGAGGTGGTGTTGGATTAGGAGCAACTGATGGCCAAGTCGCCATTGCGCGATACCCGTCTATTTAGGGGGACTCTATGGCCATTTGTACTGGCATTGCGGAGGTGTCGAGCAATGCCCGCGTTATCCAGGCCACAGGATAAAATAGGAGAATCGGCTCATGGCCAAGCCGCAACGCATCCCGCACAATGCGGTTGTTGTCAGACGTTATGAGGAGCTTGACTCCTTCATGCAAGCGTTCGCTGGTGGCCATTTGCGTTTTCTCATGGTGGTCGGACCGGCAGGCACGGGAAAGAGCCGGGCCATGCGCAGTGCAGTGGCTGGTCGGGCTGCGTGGGTTAACGGGAATGCAACCGCGTTCGGAGTGTACTGTGCCGCCTTCAAGCATCAGGACAAGCCAATCGTTCTCGATGATGTCGATGCCTTATATCGGGACGCTAACGGCATTCGGCTGCTCAAGCAGCTATGCCAATCTGAACCTTCACGTTTGCTTGGCTGGTACTCTGATCCTCAGTACCTGGAGCGGCGAGCAATCCCAAGGACATTCACGACATCGAGTCCAGTGGCGATTATTGCTAATCAGTGGTCAACGATGAATGCGGATGTTGCCGCCCTGGAAGATCGAGGCCACATGATTGTATTTGATCCGCCCCCGATTGAAATTCACCGCCAAGCGGCAATATGGTTCCGTGATCAGGAAGTGTTCAACTTCATTTCCGAGCATCTGCATCTCATCACCGCCCACTCTCTCCGAACGTACTTGCTGGCTCTCGAATTGAAGAAGGCGAAAATGAATTGGAAGCGGACCATACTTGGCCGGTTCCTCTCTGGGCGGTTGCTTCTTGTTGCACAGCTCAAGGCCGATCCGGAGTTCAAGTCAGAACTGGAACGAGTGAACGCATTTCGAGAAGGAGGCGGTGGAGGCCGCTCGACCTACTTCAAATATGCCAAGCAACTCTGCCAGGCAGCCACGGCTGAGACAATCGAGTCGCCGTGAGAAGATTATGCACCCCATGTCAGCGAGAGCCGTTGGTATTGGCTGAGAGCGAAGTGGTCAACCCGAACGCAATTAACAACATCACCTCTTGGCACGGTACCAACCGATCATTCCATTGCCGATGCCTGCCAGCGACCGTTTGGCACGGCACCGAGCGCTCCATGCCCAAGAAACAGCACCGGCCGCCGTAGCGGCCGTTTCTTAAGTCGTTTTGCCATATCGACTTCTGCTGCAAGTCGGGGCGAGAGGATTTGAACCTCCGGCCTCTTGGTCCCGAATCTGGACCGACCCCTACCAGAAAATCATATCTAAGGTCCGGCTATTTCGTGGTTTGCGCCAAAGTGGCGAGGTCTTGCAAACCGTTGCAAACCATGACGAAATCTAGCAAGATTTCGTGGTAAATCAAGGGGTTTCGTGGTAATTTCGTGGTAGCCCAGCGACCTCTTGGCTACGTGCCAAGAGGTCGAGCTGTTTGAGCCGACCCGCACCGGTGTTGTGCGGCCTCCGCTTCCTTGTCGTCGTTTTGCCCGCCCGGCTTTCGTTGCGACAAGTTTGGGCATTCCACCTCAGTGGCAAGCAATCGGTCTGTTCATAATGGGCCATCGGAGCCAAGTGGCTTACCCTTCATCTTCCACCAAGTAATGCTACTTCACCTCTATCTGTTCCACTGCCCGAAGCATCACCGGCCCCAGCAGGCCGGAAGGTCGCAGCGGTTCACCTTTTTTCCATTGTCGATGCGTAGTGAAAGTCAACCGACCGGTGGGGCTAGGCTTGCCTTCCTCCAACCACTTTGGCCACGATTTGAGCGTGCCATCAGTGAGCTCGCCACCCCAAACGCGGTCGCTGTCCTCGGGCAGTTCCTCGTCACCGATCATGCGGTTGATCCAGAGGTTGGCCACCTTGACCTCCAGGGTGTTCGCGCCCGCTTGCATGGCCGACGTGACTTCCGCGCGATAAGGGGACTTCCACAGAATGCCGACGTTCGTTCCATTGAGGGTAACGTCGGCCATGACCTCGACCTTGCCGAGATCGAGCCACAACTGACACTGCTTGGCGACCATGTCTACCGGCACGCTGAAGTTGATGCGATACGTCGCCGTGCCGGAGTAATATTTTACGCCCGGATCGGCGTGTTCGCTCCATGAGATGAGCTTGTTGAGCACGACTTTCGGCGGCACTCCCCAATTCGGCGTGAAGCTCACTTCCCATGAGCCTTCGATCGCCAGCGGCTTGGGCGGCGAGGGAACAACGACGTTGCGCATTTTGCCGTCCGCCCTGGTCAGCACGTAGCGACCGCCTTGCGATGCCAGGATCGCGTATCCTCCGCCTTCGTGAGAAATGGAGAGGACGCGGTTCAAATCGCTGAGCGAGCTTCTCGGGCGACGAGGACTGCATCTGCCGCCGAATCCCGGCCGCGTCCAAGGCACTCGGGAACTGCGTCAGGCCGACGATTTCGCCGCGAAACGGCGGCGGCAAGCCCCGGGCATGACTCACGCCGATGCCGGAATGCACTTGCATCCGGCCTTTGAGACCTGTCTGCACCAATTTTCCATTCAAGAACAGGCTCGCGATTCCGTTTTGATAAACCACGGCGACGTGAGTCCAGTCCGTGATCGGCCCGGCATAAACCAACGGCGCCGCGAAATAGTCGGCGCCATGCTCATAGACGCATGCGCCGTTTCGTCCCACCGATAAGCCAGCGCCGGCATAGCTCCATCCGAAGACATCGTGGGCGGGGGGCGGATAGATCACGTCGTTGCGGTTGTCGGTAACGCCCGAAGTTCCCGAAGTTGACTGGCTTGGCAAGGCAATATCCGCCGTGGGCTTTACCCAAGCAACCATGCTAAACGTATTAACGTAGCTGCCGCTTTCGCTGCCATTTGGATTTCCCGCCGCCGACAATCGAGATTCACCCTGACCGACAACCGAGACAATCTGGTCGAGGTTCGCCTTAACGTCTTGGCGGAACACCACGAACACCGAATCGGCCGGGCCGATCTTCAGCGGCAGACGGACGCTGTTGGAATCAACATCGTACACCGCCGGACGCTCGATCCGTCCGGTCTGCGGCCACCAGAGTTCCGGGCGCAATCCCGGCACGCGAAACGCACAGAGCGTCTCGATGGGGACTTCGGTCTTGTTGGCGACGAAGTATATCTCGGTGCCATCGACTTTTCGGTGAATGTAACGCAAGGCATTGCCAAAGGCCGTGCCCTGTTGGGCGAAGTCGGCCGAAACGCCCAACCTACTGAGGGCCTCCTCGACCGATTTGCCCCAGAACACGCGGCCCTTGCCATACGCGCGTTCGACCACAGTTTCGCCGTCGCAATCGCCCCACATCTCGCCAACGAGGCGTTTCACTTCGGCGTCTGCGTTGGGATAATTGGTCAGGCCTGGCGACTTCACCGGCGGCGCGCCGATCACGGTGGCCCCGGCGGCGACCAAATCTCTGATCTTCGCGAGGCTGCGCGGCGAGAGGATGCGATTCTTAGGAATCACCAGCACGCGGTAGCTCATGCCATCGGGCAGCACGATGCGGCCGTCTTTGACCGACATGCGCGTGAGCAAGACTTCGGGCGTGCAGCCGTCGAAGTTATACAGCGGGCGGTCGGGCGGATCGCCGACTCGCGCCACTGGTGGCGCGAATCGCTGCTCATAGGCATCGCTCTCAAGGTAGCACACATCGGCGACACACAGTCCTTGCTGCAAAAGATATTGGCAACGCGCCAGGTACTCGTGCCATGCCTTCGACATTTCCCACCAAGTCTCCGTTCGTTCATAATGCAAACCGAACGGCCCCATTGACATACCGGGGCGACGGTCCGGCCAGGGCTGGAAGGCGTAGCGGTGAAACACCATCCGGTTGATGCCTTCGCAAAACGCCCAATCGCCGAGCGTCTTCAATTTGCTGCCGGGATAGAGTTGGTATCGCTCGCTGCCCATGGCGGTAAATGCCTCAGCCGGAACGATGCGTCTGCCGTACGTGTGAGCCGCGCTGCTCATTTCCATGCAACTATAATACGTGTTGCCTCCCCAAGGCCAGCCGTAGTAGCCGTAACCTAGGCTCCAGAATTCGCACATGGGGTCGTCGGCCTGCCCTCCGTAGGCCATCTCGTTAAGCGGGGTTCCGTCATAAGCCTCGATCGAGAGCCGCAGTCCGTGGCGGTGGGCAAGTTCGCGGAGATGCCCAGCGTAGTTCCTCACGCCCAGATCGGAAACCGTCTGTCGCATGTCGTTCTCAAAGCGAGCGGTCACCTCGTGATCGTCCAGTACGCGGCCGGCAAGAATAGGCAGCAGCGGCAGCGGATCGTAACCGCGCAGCCGCTGGAATTCCTCGCGGAATCGTGGCGTCCAGTTCTGACCGCCGACTTCCCAACTGTCGATATGCGTCGAAAGCAATGTCTTCGGTACCAGCGGGCCGACGTCGGTGATGAGCTTGGCCATGAAGTTGTCGAAATGCACGTCGAGGGCTTCTTTGCTGAGTTTGTCGCACTCCAAGCCGCGGCCGGCTGGAGGCGCCCACGGATTGTCGGCACCGGTCAACGTGTGACCGAAGCGAAGCACTACCCACGAGCCTTTGGGAACATTCCACGTCAGACGGCCCTCCTTGGAATTGGCCGTCAAGTTGACGACCTGATTGTGGGCGACCACTTTCGTCGGCGTGGCCGGAATCGCGAGCACGGCGATGTCGCAGTAAAAGCCGGCGACGGCCTCGGGCTGCGGCAGAGCGATTTCGCGCTGGCCCGGACCTTGCACCGACGTTTCGGAGAAGACGACCTTCTGCATCGAGAGTTGTGGAGTAATCCAGGGGCCGCCGCTGCCGCACCAACTGGCCGTGTTGTGCATGTTAACTTGCAGTCCAAGCCGGGCCGCCTCGCTGCACAGATGCTTGAGCATCTTCCGCCACTGTGGACTGCCGAACGCCACGGGCCCCTTGGGTGTTCCCATATTCACTTCCATGATCGTCATGCCGCCGATGCCGACGCGTTTCATCGCCTCCAGGTCCGCGGTGATTCCTTCACGCGTGATGTTCCCATTGAGAAAGAAGCCGTACGTCCACGGTCTTGCCGAATCGGGCGGGCTAATGAACCCCTTGGCCAGATCATCCCCCGCCATCATCGTCCTGCCGCCAAGCAATATCAGCAGCCCTGCTATCATCATTTGCTTGATCATGAGTTGGTCCAAGATGTTGTTTCCGTTTCGGAGAGGAAGAATGTGGACGGCGTCTTTCGCTGACAGTTCCCAGTTACATTGAGCCTGGCGCCGATCCAGGCTTACGCGCCTATTCATTTTACCAGGGCGTCCCGGCTCCGTGTCTAGCGCCCCAATGGGTTTTCTATGGCTGGCAACTCTCTTCTTCGTGGCGCGAACGTTCGGAAGTCGCTGCGGTGGAAGGCGATGATAATCGTCATTATCTCGCTGGAAATCAGCCGCCCGGCGCGTCGGCGGCGACGCAGGCCAGTGGTCAACATCCGCTGCTGCCAAAGAGGCTCGGCCATCCGACAGAAATCGTCCACCTCACAAAACAACGTTTCCCAATCCATGGTATTCTCTCCAGTTTGGCGTCCTTGCCAATAACGACCTGGTGAGAATACCTCTTTTCTTGGCCCATGTTTATCCCGAACTCAGGTTTTGGAGTACGGCGGCAAGCCGTCGCACTCCATGTAACTCGCTATTTTCCGCCACAGTCTCAGGAGGATCGCTGCATCGCCCTTAGTTGGACGAATTCATTCGCTTCGGGGACTGCTTTCCTTTCTTGCATGAACGCCATCCACGTCGCTTAGAATGGTATAGAGTGTACCATGATGGTACGGCACATGAAGCAGTTCGCCGCTGAAGCCACGCGGGGTCTTGGACGCAAGCAGAGGGAGGTCGTTGCCGGAGCGATCGGGCCGATAGCCAAAGAACGAACCAATGATCGTCTCCACGAAAGCCGCCCCGCACACTTCGTTGGAATCGCCGCCCGGATACGCGATGCGGACCAGCGGATCTTGGCCGCGGTTGTCGGGACCGAGGAATTCGTGCGCCTGGGCGAAGGGACCTTCGTGTGTGACCGCCTCCGTGCTTCGCACGAACTCGACTGCCCTCTCAAAATTGCCGAACCGGCATAGGACGTCCATCGTCATCGGCGGCCAGCCGTCGTAGCTGCCCATGGGACCGTGGTCGGCACGATCGGAGATTGCGGCAGCGGGATCTTTTAGACTCATAGCGCGCATCCACGTGCGGGTGAGGAGTTCGTTCTCCACGAACGCGTTCATTTCCTGCTTCATCTTCGCCGAAAGTTCGTTCTCCAGCGCTTGGCCGATCACGATGTAATCGAGACAATGGCGAAGAGGAACCCTCGTGCCATCAAGGTGCAGTGCGTTCCAAGTGCCTTCGCCGGGCGAGTAGAGCGCAAGCACCGCGGCACGAACCTTCTCGGCCCGCGTGCGCAAGTCGGCAGCGCGGGCCTTCTGATCGGCCGCGTCGAGATATTCCGCGGCCCGATGAAGCATATAGACATTCGCCGCATTCAGCGAAGGAATACGGTGGATGTAGGCCGGCGCACATTCGAGAAGGTTAGCGTTCTCGCCATAGTTCGCCAGTCCGTCCTTGGGCGTTAATTGCTCATACGCGGTAGCGAGACGCACCAAGTGCTCAAGGACGGTCTTTCCGGAAACCGTTTGCTGGAGAAACTTCTGGTCGCCCGTCACGTCCAGGTAAGCCTCCACGCAGCGGAACACCGCCCAATCGTTCGCGGCGTACCAGGGACCAGCGCCTTTGCCAGACATGTAGTCCAGCGCGTAACACTGGTGAATATCCATCGCCAGCCATTTGGCGAGCTGTTCCTTCATGGTAACCGGCTCCAACATGGCCCACGCATGAGCCCACAGTTCCGCGTCCCAGAAGTACGTCAGGGTCGGCGCCCACTCCGGGCCAACGGTGATGAAAACACGTTTGCTGACCGGCAAGTTGGTGCGACACATCAATTGCGACGCCAGCGCGCCCTCGTAATAGACGCGGCGGATCTTTGTATCACCCGTGAGCAGCGTGGGCAGGTGCCCGGAAAAATGCTTGTTGCCGGGCGTAAAGACGGCCTGCCAACGTTCTTCCCAGCGCCGCTTGGCCTCGACAAACCCCTGCTCGAACGCCTTCACCCAGTGCCTTGCAAAATCCGTAGCGGTTGGTGCGTCCTTGTCAACGGCGGCGGCATATTCGATCGTGAGCGTGGCACCGGGTGCGAGATTGAGGTTCCACTCGGCCACTGCTCGCTCTCCCGCAACACGAAGCTGGTCCGGCGTCTGGACGAAGGCAAAGGCGATGGCCGCGGGGCTCGACTTGTCGGCCACAACGAGCGACTGACGGTCGGCTGCTGCCGACGCCACAAAACGATCGTCGAGCGGACGCGGACAGTTCCAAGTATTCCACGAGGCTTCTGCGAAACGGCGTACCTTGCCGTGGAACGTGAGCCCAAGCGTCAGTTTCCTAGGTTCCGCAGTGGCATTGCAGATTACAAGGCGAGTGAGAACCCCTTGTTGTTCAAAGGGCAGGCGAATGCTCGATTTCAGCGTCACGCCGTCCTGGACCGCTCGGCGCTTGACTTGGTAGGGATACCATCTTGATTGCTCGGCGGCGACCGGTTTGCCGTCCACCGTAGCCTCGCCGAACCAGCCGCCCTGAGAATAGGGCGGAAAGGCCAAGCAGTCAAAAGCCGCGAGGTTGCCGGTGGTCTTGATTCCGCCCCAAAAATTGTAAACCGCGGGCCGGCTGCGGAGCGTCTTGGCGTCCATCCAATCGGCAGCCAGTTCGTCGAGCGATGGAACTGCGGCGGGCGATGCCTCTCGTACGGAAGGCGGAATGAGTGCTGTATCCTGCGCCGGAAGTTGAAAATTCAAGAGCAAAACGACACAGACAGACGGGACGAGGAGCCCTTTCATAACGATCTCTGCTTTTGGTAGCGGCGGGGAAGGCAAAGGTAGATATCTGAATCTATTTCTGATTGTAGTCCAGGAGAGTGCTAACAAACAGTGGCCTTGATAATGGTGTCCACTTTAGGTTCCCGAAGATCTGGACCACTATCTTAGGTCTGATCCCCGGTACGATAGGTCGCGGTCTAAGAGGAAGGGGCGGTAGCGAAACGACGACACATGAGCCGGGTGTAAGGCGAAGCGGACTTATTTAGACCAGTCGTCCCGACCACCGAGCACATCAATGGCCGCCTTGGCATACCACTAACTCAGTCGTTTTGCGGCTATCCCGTTCAACCACCCATTGATGACGCTGTCTGTACGTGCTGCAGACCCATGCGTTTGATGAGGCTGGGGCAGAATCGAGGAAACGCATCCGAAGAGGGCAATTCAGTGGTCCGAGAATCTAACCAATTCTTATACTTGGCAAGTCGCCCACTTAGCTAACGGGCGACGTAGGTTGATGGTGCTGTTCGGAAGGGGCGTGCTGGAACTCACTTCTCTGTCAAAGATATCCGATAAGAGGGGTAGGGGATGGGGGGACATTCTATGCGCGGATGGTTCCTAAAGACGATCCTTTTTCACACTATCATTGCCGGTCTCGCGGGTAACGCTCGCGCTCAGTCGCGTTCCTGGTTTGACGAGAGTCTCGCTAGCGCGGAATTGCGGGTCGTTTACTCGCGAGACGTGCGAGAAGCTTCTCCATAGCGACGGCACGGACTTGCCACCCGCAGTGGAGTCCTCGTAGCTGCTTGAAAACGGCCTCCATTTGCCAGCCTGCGGAGAATTCTCATGGAATTCCCGTGTTCTTCATCTTCTGTTAAGGTTGCCTTCGCTATGATTGTTGTAGCGTCACCAGGAGCAGTTGGTCATGGCGGCACGGCATTGGACGAGAAAAAAAGGAGAATGAAAATGCGACAGCGGTTACGGACGGTCACTATGGTATGCGGGATTATTGTTCTGATGGGTGGGTGTGCTCAGGGAGAGCCACCCGAGCGGCCGGAAGGACCAACGGCCGGCGAAAGTGAACGTCCTCCGCGTCGGGAGGGCAGTAGGCCGTCACCAAAAGCCGAGAAGGCATCAACGGTCACGGGCATCGTCAAATCGGTTCACAGCAATCGCGACGGCGATGCAGACGCTTTTGAACTTGATGATGGAACGGAAGTGCGGTTCCCACCGAACGCCGGCGCGAAGCTGAGCAGGGTTGTTTCCGCCAAAGACCGGATCACCGTCGAAGGCTGGGTAAACGCAGGTGAGTCGGAAGTCCATGCCGCGACAATCAAGAATGAGACATCCGGCAAGACCATCCAGGTCGATCACCCGCCACCCGGAATCGGCCAGGATAACCAGAAGCCGCGGGAGCAAGGCGATTCCAACGACGAAGCTGACGACCAAAGTCGCCCAGCGCACCGTGAAGATGACGGTCCTAGTCCAAGAGGTAGATCCGAAGCAAGAGATCGTCGTCCGAATGAACGGGAGCAAGGGAAGCGATACTCGCTTGAGCAAGCCACTTCGGATCGCGCAGCTCCACACGATTGCTTTCGACGGCTTGGCGTTCCTTACGGGCGATTTTGGCATGGATACTTTTCTGCCGCCCGGCAAGGTCTCCGACTACTTTGGCTTTCAGTATATGCGAGACATCGACGCCAAAGGCGGCGGGCACAACACGTCCTTCCTGACGCGAATCGCCTTCAACATGCTGGCCATTCTAAACAGCGATCAGAAGTCGCAGTTGCTGACTCTAGCGAAACAACAGCAGAGCGATATTCGGCGATTTGCCGAGATGCGACTGCCGCTGATTAAGGCGTTCCGTAGAAATCTGGAAGGCGATTTGCCCGCCGGCAGCAACGGCTTGGACCGCAACGCAGTGATCCAGTATTCGGCCAGACTCTATGAACTCGACGGACGATTGACGTTCAACCGGGCAAGAGTTATGGGCGGCATTCTCTGTGGCTTGACTGCCGAGCAGAAAAGTGCCTTGGCCAAGTTGAAGTTCGGCGATAGCAGAACCTGGCCGGATCTGCCCGAACAACTTGACAAACGGAGCATGTCGCATGAAGTCAATGTCGCCGTGATGACCTATGCCAGCGAAATGTTCGCCTGGTACGCAGGCTCGTTAGATGCCGACACCTACTTCTGCCCCGAGCGGCACGGGATGTACTTCGGCGGTTTTGGCATGAAAACCGCCCCGGCGATGGGCAAGAAGAACTATTCGATCAGCACGACGCTCACCGGTGACAGCGGCGAGGCGTTTGTGGCGACGCTAACTGAGTCCCAGCGGAAACACATCACGGACCTTCCGGATCTTCAACGCCGAGATCTCGCCGAGATCGTCAAGATTCGCCGAGAGATTGCCACCGAATTGCGGCGATTCCAACGAGGAGAGTCTGCCGACCAAGATAAGGTACTCTCAATGTCGCGACGCTACGGCGAGTTAGACGGCGAGATGTCGTATCTCTATGCCACGGCCTTCGCCAAGGTCGGCCAATCGCTGACGGCCGAGCAAAAAACAACGCTGGCCAAGATGCGAACGTCAAATCCGTCGGATCCGAAAGGACCATTCCTGTATTCGACGCCGATCAGGACTCCGAAGATCGAAGATACGGACTTCCTCTTCGGCGTGCGGTGAGTGTTTTTTCTGATGGCCCCGTATCCAGCCTCGATTGGGCATCCACACGAGGGGTGATCCCGTGTGGTAGAATTTCCAAATGTCATCCAGGCAAGACAACCGGAAAATGGTCATGAATAGCGGATAGTCAAGCGATTGCCCAAAAATACGGAAGGTGCGTCGCATGAGCTTCCTAACCCGTCGAAACTTCCTCGGAGTGCTTGCGTCCGCGATCACGGCGTTGGCCACGCCTGTGGTGGCGCAGGAGGAGGGGCGAGGCAAACGCAATCGTGGCGGCAAAGGGGATCATGGAAGAAGAGAACGCGATGAATACCTGCTTCCCGCAGAGCTGGCGGAATTTGGGGCGTTGTCGCTGGTGCTTGGGCGTTCCAGCGACCGATCGGTTACGCTGAGCGCCTTGGCCAAGGACACCTTGGAGGCATACGCCGAATCTGGGGCGGCATTGGGCGTTTATGATTGCAAAACCGACGTGCTCACTCTCCCCGCGGGCAAGCCGGTGGAACTGACCTTTGACAGCCTTCAGCCAAACGCTAAATACTTCTACCGGCTACACTACCGTAAGCCGGGTGAGAAGGCATTCAAGACGAGGTCGAACTGCCGCTTCCAGACCCAGCGAGCCGTCGGCAGCACCTTCACGTTTGGAGTTCAAGGCGATTCCCACCCTGAACGTCCGCAAATGAACGACCCGGAATTGTATACCCGCACATTGCTTAACGCGACAGCCGGACATCCTGATTTCTATGTTTGCATGGGCGACGACTTCAGTGTGGACACACTACGATCAATAAATGCCGATACGGTAGCCGATCGCTATGCCCTGCAACGTCCTTTCCTTGGGCTAATCGCCCAATCAGCGTCGCTGTTTCTGGTCAATGGGAATCACGAACAGGCATCGCTGTTCAACTTCAACCAGTCGGACGTTCGTCACGATGTGGCCGTTTGGGCTCAGAACGCTCGGAACCTGTATTACCCCATGCCGGCTCCCGATGGTTTCTACAGCGGCGATGCCCAGCCGTTGAAAGCCATTGGTCCGCTGAGAAACTACTATGCCTGGACATGGGGCGATGCACTTTTCGTGGTCTTGGATTGTTACTGGCACTCGCCTGCATTAGTAGACAACGGGCTTAACGAGAAAGGCGGCGGAAAGAAGGCACGTGGCGGTCACGGGGATCGCGACTGGTGGGGGATCACGCTCGGAGACCAGCAATACCGCTGGTTCAAACAAACGCTTGAACAGAGCAAAGCCAAATACAAGTTCGTATTCGCTCACCACGTTCTCGGCACAGGCCGCGGCGGCATCGAGGAGTCGGACCTTTACGAATGGGGCGGCCGAGACAGACGGGGTGATTGGGAGTTTGGCGAAAAGCGGCCCGGCTGGGAATTGCCAATTCACCAACTGATGGCCAAACACGGCGTAACGATCTTCTTCCAGGGACACGACCATCTCTTCGCAAAGCAGGAACGAGATGGGGTTGTCTATCAAGAAGTACCCATGCCGGCCGACCAGGGCTATGTCACCTATAACCAAGATCGTTATCGGTCAGGCGTGACGTTGCCCAACTCAGGACACTTACGAGTTACCGTTTCACCAGAACAGGTGAGGGTTGATTATGTGCGGTGCTACTTACCGAAAGACGAAAGCGACCAGAGAAAGACCGGCGAGGTTGCCTATAACTATACCATCAAGGCGAAAAACATACGTCGTTAGGGCGGCGATCTGCCTTTCGTTGTTGTGGGGCCTCTTTTCGCCTGGCATCGGTGCGTCGGCCGATCCTGAAAAGCCGGCGACGGCCCGTGGACATCGTGTCCAACGGACGGTCAGCCATTTCAACGTTGCTGTTCCGGCCCACCCGTATGATCTGATACTCGCTCGTCCGGAGACCAATTTCATCACCTTGAGTGTCCTGGTGTATGAGGATTCAGAAGGCTATGTCGCCTACGGGACGCACTCGGGAACCTACGCAACGGAAACGCCATTGCAGCGGTTCAAGAAGGGAGTGCCAGTCGAATTGGTTATCGATGGTTTGCAGGCGAACAGCCGCTACTACTATCGGTTTCATTGGCGCAGCACTGGAGCGAAGCGTTTCGATAGCAGCCCTGAATACTCCTTTCATACGGCGCGTTCTCCGGGCAGCACGTTCACCTTCACCATGACTGCCGACTCGCACCTCGACGAGCATACAAGCCCGGACGTGTATCTCCAAGCACTGACCAACATCCGTGCTGACAAGCCCGATTTCCATATCGATCTCGGCAACCTATTCATGACCGACAAGCACGCTGGCCGTGACGAGGCAGCCAAGCAGTATCTGGCTCAACGCTATTATCTTGGGCAGATCGGAAGTTCCACGCCGATCTTCCTTGCCTTAAGCACCCATGACGGCGAGAACCCGCGATATGACGACGGTTCCAGCGACTGCTTGGCGGTATGGGCGTGCATGATGCGAACACGTTACTTTCCCAATCCTGTTCCTGACAGCTTCTACACCGGTGACAACGCTCCGAAACCCCACTGTGGCCTTCCACAGGATTACTATGCCTGGCAATGGGGCGATGCGTTGTTTGTTGTGCTCGATCCGTTTCGGTATTCGACGCGGCAACGTGGTGGCGGAGGCGATGGCTGGGCATGGTCGCTCGGCTTGCCGCAGTATCGGTGGCTTGAGCAAACGCTTGCGAGAAGTCGGGCAACGTTCAAGTTCGTTGTCATCCACAACCTCCTTTGTGGCGACCAAGCGGCGCGAGGGGGTGTTGAAGTCGCAGCGTTTAACGAATGGGGCGGCAAGAACAGGGATGGCAGCGATGGTTTCAAGGAACACCGCCCTGGATGGGATGTACCTGTTCACCAATTGCTCGTGCGCAACCATGTTGCGGCCGTCTTCAAGGCACACGACAATTTCTACGCGCGACAGGAACTTGATGGAATCGTCTACCTGATGGTTTCGCAGCCGAGCTTCGCCGGGAATGACCGCATTCGTGATCTGGAAAACTATGGATACAAACGAGGTGTGTTCCTCGGCAATTCAGGGCACGTGCGGGTAGTGGTGGCTCCCGATAAGGCCACCGTGGAATACGTTCGATCTCGGCTCCAACCGATTGAGACGAAAGAGCATCAGAATGGAGAGGTCGCTGACCGCCATGTCATTTCGGCCACCTCGCGGGGAACGACGCGGCGTGCGACCACATTAGAGCCAACGCCTTGAGGACGTAACATGAAACAGGTTCTATTTGCAATTGTGGGTGCCCTATTCGCCGCCGGCCTACAGGCAGCGCAACCCTACACGATCGTAGGTACGGGACAATCGAACTGCTACGACAATCGCGGGGAGATCGCGCCTCCCAAGCCCGGCCAGCCATTTTATGGACAGGACGCCCAGTGTCGGAGTGTTCCTCCATCCTACACGCTTAGCTCCGACGGCTTGACCGTCCACGACAACGTCACCGGCCTGACCTGGCAGCGCAGCCCGGACGTTAACGGCGACGGCGCGCTCACGAGCAGAGACAAGCTGACCTTGACCCAGGCCAAAAAGCTGCCGGATAGGCTTAACGCCGCGAAGTTCGGCGGTTTTGGCGACTGGCGGCTCCCGGCGATCAAGGAACTCTATTCGCTAATCGTGTTCAGCGGCGTCGATCCGAGCGGTCCCGCTGTGAAAAGTGGCCGCCTGAAGCCATTTATCAACACACACTTTTTCCAGTTCGCGTATGGCGATGCGACCGGCGAACGCATCATCGACTCGCAATACGCGTCGAGTACCAAGTACGTCGGCAAGTCATTCCGAGGATATGCCAAGCTCTTTGGCGTCAACTTCGCCGATGGCCGGATCAAAGGCTACGACTTGCTCATGCCGGGCGGCCGCATGGAGAAGACGTTCTTCGTGCAATGCGTCCGCGGCAACCCGCAGTATGGCAAGAACGACTTCCATGACAATGGCGACGGCACCATCACTGATCGTGCCACGGGTCTGATGTGGTCAAAGATCGACAGCGGTAAGGGAATGAACTGGCAAGCTGCACTGGCGTGGGTGCAGGCCAAAAACGCCGAGAAGTACCTCGACCACAGCGACTGGCGTCTCCCAAATGCCAAGGAGCTGCAGAGCATTGTGGACTACACGCGGTCTCCCGACACCACGGGCTCGCCGGCCATCGATCCGCTCTTTCAATGCACAGCGATTACCAATGAAATCGGCAAGGCCGACTACCCATTCTATTGGAGCGGCACGACCCATGCGTCAATTGTTGCAGGTGGTAACGCGGTCTACGTCGCGTTCGGTCGCGCCGCCGGTTGGCCGACCGGGATGCCAGGACACGGCGGCCGTCCGGGCCGCGGCGGCTTCGGTCCTGGTGGGCCGCCGCCGGGTGGGCCTGGCGGCATGGGGCCAGAGGGTCCGCGACCGGGAGCACCGCCGTTTGGTGGCCCTCCCGATTTTGGCCCACCGGATTCAAGAGCCGCCGGTTATCGCTACGCTGATGTTCACGGTGCCGGCTCCCAGCGGAGCGACCCAAAGACTGGCGACCCGCGCGACTTCCCGCACGGCCGCGGTCCCCAAGGCGACGTCATCCGCATCTTCAACTATGTTCGTCTAGTGCGCAGCGTGCCAAATTGAACCCCTGAGAAGAAAAACGCGAATTTGTTATACTGTTTCCGGGAGAAGACTGCCGTGCGATTGCTGGTCGTCGAAGATGAACTCGATCTGTTGCGGGTATTGGAGCAAACCTTCCAAGAGGAAGGCTATGCCGTCGATACCGCCGCTGACGGCCAAGATGGTCTCTTCAAGGCGGTTCACAGAGACTATGACGCTGTCGTCCTGGACCTGATGTTGCCTAAGCTCAATGGCGTGGAGTTGCTAAGGCGGCTACGGCAGAAGAAGAACACACCGGTGCTGATCTTGACGGCCCGAGATGCGTTGCCGGATCGAGTGCAAGGACTCGATACAGGGGCCGACGACTACCTAGTGAAGCCGTTTGCGCGACTTGAACTACTGGCGCGAATACGAGCGATTGTTCGCCGTTCGGCAGGCCAGGTCGCCTCGGCGCTCGAAATCGGCGACGTGAAGATTGACATGGCAACCCGCAACGTCACTAAGCAAGGCGAATCAATCAATCTGACGCCTCGCGAGTATGCGTTGATCGAATTTCTGGCCCTGCACCGAGGAAAGGTCGTAACTCGCACGATGCTCTACGATCATCTCTTCGATGAGAACGAGGACTCACTCTCGAATCTGCTCGATGTTCATGTCTCCAATTTACGAAAAAAGCTGGGGGCTGATTTTATCGTCACCCGGCGCGGCCACGGGTACTTGATCGATGTTTAGGTCCATACGCTGGAACTTGCTGGTTTGGCAGGCCGTGATCCTCGTGGCTGTCGTTGTTGGATTCGGAACCACTCTGTTTCTTCAGGTTCGGCATGCAACACTCGAACGGGTAGATGCCGATTTGTTGGGAGCAGCCCAGGTCGTTGCTGCACAACTGCAACAAACAGGATTGACCCGGGCGAAGATTCCCGAAGCCTATCGCTATCGGTTCGGCATGGCGTCCGCGGACGCGCCCTATCTCGTTGTCTGGGACGCAAACAGTCGAGAACAGATGGCTTCCCCCACTGCCCCTGCCGACATTGAACCCTGCCCGGAGGTTCCTCCGACCGAGGGAGACCGTCCATTCTATGAACGGAATCGAGGACCGTTTCGTGAAGTGATCGTCCGCGGACCTGACGGTTCGCAGATTCTCGTAGGCCGGCAGATCGGCAGAGAGCGGAACGAGTTGGCGCGACTGTTCTGGTGGCTGCTGGGGACAGGATTTGGCATCATTGCTTTGGGAGTTACATGGGCCTGGTTTCTCTCTCGCCGTATTCTGGTGCCCATTGAACAGATTGGTGGCACGGCTGAGCGAATATCCGCATCGAACCTCTCAGAGCGTATTGACGAATCGAAGACCAAGACGGAGCTTGGCCGATTGGCGCACGTGCTGAACCGCATGTTTGAGCGGCTGCGAGCATCTTTTGATAGGCAGGCCCGCTTCACCGCCGACGCCTCGCATGAATTGCGAACACCAACCACCATTGTTCTGGCGCAAACGGAACTGGCCTTGGCCAAACAGCGATCTCCCGAGGAGTACCGTGAAGCCCTTGCAGCTTGCCAGCGAGCAGCAAAACGCATGGAGGCGCTTGTGGAGGGATTGTTGACATTGGCTCGTGTCGATGCAGGGCAATTGGAACTCCGCCGCGAACCGGTTGACCTGCGGCAAGTGGTTGAGAATGCCATGACCTTATTGAAGCCCCTCGCCGATCAGAAGCAAGTCGAGTTGAAAAGCGACTTGCAGAACGTACAAGTAGTCGGCGATGCAGAACGGCTCGGTCAGGTTCTCACCAACCTCCTAAACAACGCTATCACCTACAATCGCGAGGGAGGTAAAGTGCGGCTGTGTCTCGCCTCCGAGGACGGAAACGCCACTCTGACGATTTCCGACACTGGGCTCGGCATCGCAACAGATGATCTACCGAGGATCTTTGAACGATTCTATCGCGGGGACAAGGCGAGAACGAGCAACGGCGGCATCGGCCTAGGCTTGGCGATCTGCCAGGAAGTCGTTCATAGTCACGGCGGGAGAATTGACGTGACGAGCCTAGTCGGAGAAGGCACGACATTTACTGTGCGATTCCCGTTATCGTCGCCAAACACTACGTCGCTCGATAGTGCCGTAAGCCGCCAGTGACCTCTTGGCAAACCACCGAGCGCTATTCGCCCAAGAAACGACTACGGCCGCCGTAGCGGCCGTTTCGTAAGTCGTTTTGCTGTATTGACTTCGACTCAAAGTCGGGGCGAGAGGATTTGAACCTCCGGCCTCTTGGTCCCGAATCTGGACCGACCCCAACCAGAAAATCGTATCTAAGGTCCGGCGATTTCGTGATTTACGCCAAAGTGGCGAGGTCTTGCAAACCATTGCAAACCATGACGAAATCTAGCAAGATTTCGTGGTAAATCAAGGGGTTTCGTGGTAATTTCGTGGTAGCCCTGCGACCTCTTGGCTACGAGACAAGCGCTCGCCCCCATTTCCGCGCCGTGGAGCTTGAGCAAGCGAGTATGCTCTGAGCCTTTGAATTCCCGCCAGCCGACTGTCCGCATTCTATGGTCGGCCTTGTTGCCGTACCTTTTGCCGTCAAACGGTATTGCTGCATCCCGCTCTGGGGTTTGTCGAGGATCGTAGCTTCCCTTCGGGCCCGATTCCAGGGCGGGCATACCGTGAGTCAGCAATTGCCCACGGGCGGCTGCTTAGGTGCTGGCTCTCCCGGCTTGGTCTCTCCTCGCGCGGCATGGAGCAGGCGTTTAAGAGGCTGTGGATCGTGTTCGTCTTCGATCTCGCCCACAATCTCTTCAAGGATATCCTCCAGTGTGATGAGTCCCAGAATCCTCCCGTCTGCCTCACGCACCAGAGCCATAGGACGGTGAGCCTTGAGAAACACTTGCAGCGCCACGGCCACGTCGTCGTCGGGCCTCAAGAAGCGGGCCGGATAGAGGGCATCATCCAGAACGACCACTCCCCGCAAGCTGAAAAGGTAAAATAGATCCTTGGTGTTGACAATTCCCACGACGTTGTCCAACTCACCCTTGTAGACGGGCATCCGCGTGTGAGCCCCAAGCCGCACCGCCTCCAACACGTTCTCTGGCGAAGCGGTCACTTCCAGCATCGCCATCTTGTCGCGCGGAACCATGCAATCACGAACCTTTTTCCCGGACAGGCGAAAGGCTTGCTGCACGACTTCGGCCTGGGTCTCGCCAAGAATTCCCGCTTCTTCAGTGTCTTCGATCAGAAGTGATAGCTCCTCGATCGAATGGACCATTTCTCGACCGCTGGCAGGTTGAAAGCCCAAGGCTCGGAGGACCGCGTTACCCGTGCCGTTCATGGCACGGATCACTGGCCATCCGACATTGGCGAACACATTCAGCGGCGCGGCGACCCAGAGAGCGATGCCATCGGGCTTTTGCAATGCGATGGTCTTTGGAATAAGCTCGCCGAAGACGACGTGCATGAAGGTGATGAGGAGAAAGGCGATCACGGACGCTAAGGAGTGAGCCACGGCTCCTTGCCAAGTCGCGGGAAGGAAGTCGAACAAGGGCCTAAAGAGGGTGTCCTTCCGGCAAGCGTGCAAAACCTTTTCCGCGGCTGATCGGCCGCGGTCGGGAACTGGTGACAGCCGTGCTGGCGGGCGGTGGGGCAGCGGAATTACGAACCCGACGCCTCGTACTGGTCCCGCAACGCCTGAAGTTCCTGATCGCAGATGAATCCGACTCGGTCACGCTTGACCATCGCTTTGCACCAGGCGACGATGTCCGTGGGCGGCAAATCGCTTTTCCCGAGGGCCTTGACGACCACCTGCAAGCACTCCTCAACGTCGTCCGTCATCAAGCCCTCGTCGCTCATTTCGACTTGGTAACTTCCTTGCTCCATCAGTTCCAACGAAAGTTCCATCGCCAGCCGCAGTTGCCCTAGACCGATCAAGCGGCCCAGGTTGCGTTTCACTTCCTCGTAGGCTGCGTAGTCGTAGTCGAAATTGTAGTTGATTTCCCGCTCGTCGAAGTCGGTCGCATCGGCGATCGCTTGACGCGTCAGGCCCACAAGTTCTTGAAGCGAGGCTTCCAGTTCGAATCGCACGTCAAGTCGCCGTAGGATACCGCGATCGTCTCCGGCCAACTCCAGCAGCGTATCAATCAATTCGCCCTTCCTGCGTTTCGACAACGCCTTGCGCAATCGTTCGGCAACGTCGGCCTTGTAGACAATCTTTTTCGGACGGCGCTTTGGCATCTCTCCTCTCCTCCAGCATCTCGTGATAATTCCAAGGCATCCAGTCTTTCGCCTTCGCCGACAATTCCCCAGCGTGCCGCTCCAGGGCCGTGAGATAATCGAACGGATTGACTCCGCCCAGTTCACACGTGTAGATCAGGCTCATGAATAGGTCGCCGACGTGAGCCCCGCGGGAAGTCTTGTAGAACAGGGCGTTCTTGCGATGGAGAATCGCCTTCTTCAACGCCCGTTCACACACATTGTTGTCCAACGGCGCTGCTGGCACACGGAGGAAGAGCGTCAACTTTTCCCAATGCTTGAGCAAGTAGGCGATCGCCCCGCCGAGCCCCGAATTCGGCTCAACCAGACGCTGCTCGAACTGGCGGAGAAGCCAGACGCGAAGTTCCTCCATCGTCGGGCCGCTTTCGGCCTGATGGAACTCCAGCCGCGTCTGCGGCGAGAGATTTCGCTCGCGGGCCAGCGCGTCGTTGTGGTAAATCACCTTGAGGGCTTCCAGCACGTGACGGCACTCCTCAGGGAACTCCTTGGCCACATCAACGAACTGCCGCCGCCCATGGGCCAGGCAGTTGGCAACGATCGTCTTCAGCTCACGAGGCAGGTTCCGTGACAGAGCATCGCACATCTGGATCGGCGGCGGCAACTCCACCGCCCGCCGGAGCAGCACGTCCTTCAGATTCTCCCCGGCGTGCTGCCGCCCGCTGAGGAACAAGGCGATCCTGTGCTCCCCGGCAGACACAATCCCCGACGTGTACATGCCTTTGCGGTCCGTGGCCTTGGACGCCAAAACCCCGGCCGAGCGATCGGCGACGCCTTCAACCAATGCCTCTTGGCGGGCACGAGACTCCATCAACTCCAGGATCTTCACCGTCGTGTCGTCGTTGTACAACACGTCGCCCTGGGCCGCTTGCCGGATCAACTCGTCGAACACCGGCTCGGCGCGACTCGCCTGGTCACAGACAATGTCCCACTGCGTCGAGGCTGGCAAGGGAATGCCCACATTCCCCTCCAGCCGTTCCATGCGGTTGAAAGGCATCCCGCTGCCGTACTTCAGCAAGGCGATCATGCTGCCGGACGTGGCATCGTACTTCTCTTCGCCCACTCCTTCCGGCCCCGGGCAGTGAAGATCTTGCCGCAGAGGTTGCAACGCAGCTTCTGCAACTCGTAGACCTTGGCCTGCACGGGCACTTGGCCGACGATCCGCACCAGCACCCCGGGGCGACCCGTCTCGTAGACTGTGCCCTTCCGGCACTCCGGGCAGGAATCGCCCGGCCGCAAGGATTCGTGCGGCACCGCGATCTTCTCGGCTCCGACGTAGTCGTCCGCGCCGTTGCGGCCATGCCCAGGGCGAGGATTGGCGGAGCCGGTCTCCACGTTGCCTTCCGCACCGCGCTCCTGCAAAGAGTTCGCACAGCTCTCCTGTGACGGCCGAGCCTCCGCTTCCTTGCCGCCATCGACCACGGCCGCCGTCTTCTCGCTTTTCGCCCCGAACAACAGCTTCCGCAGCCGGGAAATGCTCGCATTCTTGCTGCCCACCACGTCGCTCAGATAGGCGTAGGATTCGGCCAGCGCCTTCAGCAGGGAGTAGTCCTTCTCGTCGAGTTTCGCCTCGGCGCGCCGCAAGACATCTTCCAGTTCGCTCATGTCCAACTCGATGATCGGTGGTTGCTTGGGCATCATCATACCCGCACCTGCCGGCGGCCAACACGTCAGCGCCCGCGGAGAACTCCGCAGGCGCCGGCACGGGCCGCAACCATAGCATAGTAACCTGGAAGAGATAAAGATCGCTTTGATGCGATTCCGCCGTGTCAGAAGGGGGTGAGTCGCATCAGGCCGCCGGCCCGACCGGACGCCACACCGGCGCCGCCTGCGTGGCTTCAGGGTTGCCGGCCGAGAGAAGCACGTGCAACTGGTGCGCGGCCAGCGTCTTGGCCGTCGCCGTGCCATGCGGCCACCAGCCGAACTTGCCGCTGGAGAGCCGCTTGTGGCAAAGCCAAAAGCCCTGGCCGTCAAAAACGAGAATCTTCAGCGCCTTCGCCGACCGGTTGCGAAAGACGAACACCCAGCCGTTGAATGGATCGTGCTTCAGCAGGTCTTTGCACAGCCGTGCCAAGCCGTCGATCCCGCAGCGAAAATCGACGGGCGCGACGGCCACCATAATCCGCATCTGCGGCGTGATCTGAATCATGCCTGGCGATTCCAGAAACTGCGGCTGAGCGCCGCCAGGTCGGGCATTCCCACACCCTGGAGGCGAATCCGCATCTTCGCTCCCTCAGCGTCCTCCCACTCCAGAAGGCATTCCGAGAAACCTCGCGGCGAAACGGCAGCAAGCTCCACGAACTGCGCACTGTCTCCCGCCAGTCCTCCGTCAGAGCTGACAACTGCCTTGAGCCGGAGGCGCTTCTTCAGTGCATCAGAATTGAGCCGCAGTGTGTGAGCGGTTCGAGAAATCCCATACTGCTTGGCCATCCGCGCGGCTGAGGCCCAAAGGGAATCAGGAATGCGCGCATGACCCTTGCGCGTCTCTCGCCAACGTTCAAACCGCCGCCGAGCGCCTTCCAGCTTCGGCGGAAGGTCGCCTCCCCGCGTCGCATCCATCGGCTGTCCTCCACAAGCTTGTGAACTGACAGCCCACGATACCATACTGCTCAGAATGATTCATACACGCCTGCCGGAAGCACACTAAGGAGTGAGCCACGGCTCCTTGCCAAGTCGCGGGAAGGAAGTCGAACAAGGGCCTAAAGAGGTGGGCAAGCGCCGGTTCTCCGGCCCAGCCCAAGGCAAGGCTGGCCAGAGTAATTCCCAATTGGGTGGCGGCAATCGAGCGGTCGAGGTTGGCCAACGCCGATTCAACGCTTTTGGCGCCCTTCTGGCCGTGATGCACCATCTCCTCGACGCGGGTCTTGCGAATCGCCACCAGCGCGAACTCGGTCGCCACGAAGATGCCGTTCATGGCCACGAATAGAGGGACACTCAAGAAACCGAGGAAAGACCAGAGCCATGTTGTTTCCATTGAGTTGGAGCCTCCTATAGCTCGGTGATGAATCAAGACAGGCTGCAAGTGATTCGGCAGGTTCGATGCTTGTGATTCTGGCCTCAGCCCAGAGTCCAAGCCCCCACGTTTGCGAGGCACACGTTGGCTTCAAAACCCTTTGAAACCAGCCGGATATTTCGACGCCTTAGCCCGCCTCGAAAGACTACTTCTTCTTTGCGTCGCGGAGAAGTGGCGTCTCGGCAAGAGTGAAGAGGACCACCTCCTCGCCGGTAGCGGTGCTGATGTCGTGGTGCAAGGTCAAGACCTTGACGCCGGTGATCTCCTCGACCATTGCTTCCATGATGGGGCGGGCCGTTTCGATCAACTGGGTTCTCACTTGTTTCAGGAGATCCCGCCCCTTCTCAGCCTGAAGCGACTTGAGCAAATGCTGTTCGGCCGCGGTCAGAACCCCTTGGAGCCGGACCACAAGCAGATCGCCGATCAGATGGGCGTGAACGTCTTTCGGGCCGCGGCCCATGCACTCTTGCGCAAAGCGGCTCATCCCCCGGCAGATAGCGGCTTCGATTTCTCCTGACGTCTTCATCGAAATCTCTCCGAGGCACCAGTTTGCAGTCGCCGGGTGGCAGGGGCGACACTCCGTACCCTAGGACCAGAAGGCAGTCTTGGTTACTGCTTCTTGAGCCGTGGTTTGTCGGATGACTTCGCACCGGCGGCCTTCTTAACCGCCACCTTCTTCTTGCGTCCCATCGGCTTGTCCTTTTTTGCGGTGGACCCGGCATCGTGCCGCTTGTGCTCGGTCTGTTCGCTCGCCGTGAGGTCGCCAATCATAGCCACGATCCTGACGGCTCGGCCAGAATCATCGCGCAGGACGGCGCCGTGGACACCAACCCGGACGACACTTCCGTCTTTGCGGACACAACGTTTCTCGATGAACCATGTGTCGGTCTTGCCGCGGAGCACCTGCGTAAGTGTGCTCATGTCTCGCTGGCGGTCTTGAGGATCAGTAAGGCCGATGTAGCTCTTGGTCAGCAATTCTTCGGCTGAATACCCCACAATTTCGCAGAACTTTCGGTTGACTCGGGTGAAGCGGAAATCGGGAGTATCGGCCTGGATCATGCCGATGCCGGTAAGCTCGAATATGGCACGAAAACCCGCGTCGCTTATCCGTAGCGTCTCTTCGACTTCCCGGAGCAGCAAGACGGCGATCTTCTCCTCGCCAACGACTGCATCTACTTCATGGTTTTTCAGAGCCTCGGCAATGGCCCCCGCCGCGGCCAACCGCTTTTCGAGTTCCTGATAGGTTGGTTTGGTTTTACTCATGGTTGCGCCCCGACAGGCGTAGTGCAGCGAGAACCTTCGGCAAATCGCTGAGGTTGCCCAGGACTGTCACCCTGGGAAGAGGAGCGACGAGGATCAACGCCGGGGTGACCAAGATGTTGTCCTTGACCGCTGCTTGAAAGTCTTGCACCACATCCACTGTTTCAATGGTGAAACGACCCTCCAGGTGCTCTTGGCACAGGCTGCGAAGGTTGGCCAGCGCTTTTTGGGAATTCGGCCCGTTGCCTGCCATGTACAGCCGGAGCAAGTAATGGCCTCGCGGGCCCTTTTTCGCGGCGGGCTTGGCTTGGGACGTTTTGCTCATTTTCCACCGTCCTTCCGGCCGGCTTTCCCTGGCAGAACCGGAGGCCGCTGCGGGGTGTCGGGGAACTCGATGCCTCGATCCGTAATGACGTACGACTGGCGGCGATTGGAATGCGCCGAGCCCCGGGACTTGACGACCAGCATCTGTCGGTTAATCTCTTGGTCGGCGTCGACAAAACGTAGTTGCACGACCGCGTCGACCACGGAGGAGAAGCCGATGCCGCTGAGTTCCTCATCGTCACCTTCCCGGCTGCCGATTTGGTTGGTCAGGATGCTGGTAACGCCTCGTTCCTTGACCACGCTTATCAGCCGCATCATGAAATCAAAAGCAGCTTGTTTGGACCCCATACGCACACATGCGGAGACCGCGTCGAGGATTAGGTGGTCCGGCTTGAAGGTATCCATCGTTTCCATGACGCGATTGAGATGATTATCGGAGCCTGTGCTCTCGGGCATTGAGGTTTGGATCAGCAGTCTTTTGTCGCGAAGAGATGGCCGAAGGTCGATCCCGGGGCTAAGCATTCCGCTGATCATCGCCTCCTTGGATTCCTCGAAATTCAGGTACAACACCCTTTCGCCGCGCAGGCAGGCAGCCCGCGCGAGCGTGCTCGCCAGCGTGGTCTTGCCCGTGCCGCTGTTGCCTGAGATGAGAATGCAGGATGCGCGGCGGAAGCCGCCATCCAACATCAGGTCCAGTCCATCCAATCCCGTGGAGACCTTTGGCCCCAGCGGCTGATGGGTCAGTTCCGTTGTGGTCAGCGGAAAGAGGACGATGCCGTGTTCGCCAAAAACGTAGGGATACTCATTGGTCCCAAATCCGGAGCCACGATACTTGATCACCCGCAGTCGGCGCGTCGCCACCTGCCCCACTACGCGATGGTCGAGCTGGATCACGCAGTCGGCCATGAAATCGAGGAACTCATATTGAGACTCCCGACTGTTGTCGCGGTGAGTCTTCACCGAAAGAACGCTCGTCAGTCCCTGATCGGTCAACCAATCGTGGAGCCTGGACAATTCGTTGTGTTCGCGTTTCGAGTCGTCGTAAATCCGCAGCAGGACGTCGAGCGCATCCATCACAATCCGCTGAGCACCGATCCTCTTTATGTGCCCGCCCGCGATCGCCAGCATACCCTGAATGTCGAAATCGCCGGCGACGATTTCTTCACCGGGCAAACGGGCCTCGATGATGGCCATTTTGCCGGCCTTCTCCAGGGATGCCAAGTCCCAGCCCATCGCTTGCGCGTTCAGGCGGATGGCATCGGCTCTTTCTTCAAAGGTAATGAACACGCCGGGTTCACCCGCCATTGCCCCGCGGCAAAGGAATTCGAGGCCCAGCACGGTCTTTCCGGAGCCTGGCCCGCCACTGACGACCGTGGTCCGGCCTTGGGGGAGTCCGCCCTCCAGTATCTCGTCCAGCCCGGCAATGTTGGTTGGCACTTTCGGGATGGGTTGCCGTTTTCCGCGCATGGTCTATTCCTTTGCTGAATTCACTTCCGCTTTCCAAGCCTGCGAATCCTCGGTCGCCCCTGGCACGCTTACCACATTCAACAAAAAAAGCCGACGTGGTTGAACGCCCTTGAAGCATTCAACCACGTCGGCTTACTATTCGACTGGCCTGCCGCCGCAGCGACTTGCCCTTCATCTCGTCATCCGACTTCCATCCTGATTGGAGCGACTTATCTCGTTTGGGGGCACTCGTCTCAGTGATTTAATTCTACCTTACTGGAAGAAGGATGACAAGCGGGGTCTTGTCCGTTGTCTGATAGGTGCTGTTGTCAGACCACAGTACACGATGCAACCTGAATCGGCCCAGCTATTTCTTCTTGCCGTCACGGAGAATTGGCGACTCGACAAGGGTGAAGAGAACAACCTCCTCGCCGGTTGCCGTGCTGATGTCATGGTGCAGGGTCAACACATCGACGCCGGTAATCTCCTCAACCATCGCTTCCATGACCGGACGGGCAGTTTCGATCAGATGGGTCCGCACTTGTTTCAGCAGATCCCGCCCCTTCTCGGCCGAAAGCGATTTGACCAGATGCTGTTCAGCGGCGGTCAATACGCCTTGAAGGCGAACCACGAGGAGATCGCCGAGCAGGTGGGCGTGAATGTCCTTCGGTCCCCGGCCCATGTAGTCCTGCTCAAAGCGACTAACGCCTTCACAAATGGCGGCTTCGATTTCTCCCTGGGTTTTCATGGCAACCCCATCTTCCGGAGGGTTATTCAAGCGAAAGTCCTCTTGATTGACAAGCACGAGCGATCAGATGTTCCACGGCGATCCATGTAATACATAGTACCAAATGGGGAGGAACGGCAGAAGTCCTATTGTATTCCCCGCCCAGCGGCGTACGATTGTAGCGGTGGAAGACTCGCGGCACACTTGATCGCAGCCTTTCAGTGTAGTTGTCGGATGACTAGATAATTTGACTGTATCCGTGCTTTGAATTGACGTAACTGAAAACCTATCAACGTGTTGTCGATGCTGAGCACCGAATGGCTCGGAACGTGCTGATTCCCGTACCGACCGGGATGCTGGCGGTGGTATTCCTCGGAGATTGCGGGGAATCCCGCCAAGAACAGGCAAACAGTGCAGAAACCACGGTGATTCTCGGTGTTGGCGTTACCATAAGCTCTGAAAGAAGTTACGGCGTTCTCAAAACGGATACAGTCAAAATAAGGAGCAACCTGGACGTGCCGGGGGGCTCATTAGTGAGTAAGCCGACGTGGTCGAATACCTCCGGGTGTTCCGCCACGTCGGCTTTTTTGGTTTCTTACCCAATAGGAAGGTGTCAAAATGTCGGAAAATCGTATCAAGCTCGCTCCCGATACAGTAGCCTATGCTGACGGGGAAACGCGCAAGCTCGTGGTGGAATTCTCCATCCCGGGAGCGCCCACGGATACCATTGATGTCAAGATCCTGGGAGACAGCATCCACCTGACAGCGCCAGCAAGGGACATCGAATATGTTGCTGCGCTGGCTTTAGCTTGGCCAGTGAAACCAGACAAGGCCGAAGCGGTCTACGAGCACGGACTGCTCCGCATCGAGGTGCCCTTCAAAGATCCGATGGAGGATGCCGTGAAAGTTACGATCAAGACAGCCGTGGCGGAAACCAAGTCCGCAAAAATCACAACTGAAGCGGCTCCACCGGCGGTTGCGTGCGGCAGTAAAAAGCCGCAGGCCTGCCAACCGGCCCTGGCACCCTGAGCCACGCCAGTGCATGAGTCACCCTGAACCTCGGGTTCGGCGATCCGTCCCGTGGTGTCGATTCCTCGTCGCATCGGGGTGAGTTCCGTGCGAGTGAGGAGAGAACCGTGAATATCGGATTGGTTTGTTGCCTTTGCTCCTTGGCGGCGTACAATTACAGTGATTGGGGGGTTGCGTAGTATTTTGTCGCGGCTCTCCAACGAAGTTGTCGGATGACTAGATGAAGAGCAACTCGGCTGTGCCGAGGGGCTCGTTAGTGAGTAAGCCGACGTGGTCAAATGCCTTTGGGTGTTTCGCCACGTCGGCTTTTTTTGTTCTTGGTTAGGCTAGATCTGTACTACCGCAAACTTACGAAGCCCCAATTCGTCTGGGGACGTTCCTGACCGAACTCAAACTTCCGAACATGAAAGGCTGCATCGCAGTCCTTACAACGTCCCTAATGACGACAACCACAAAAATGACACTCCCAGTTGTGTCGCACCACCTGAAACGAGAAAAGGATCAAGCAAAATGGAAGCCTTGGAAGCCGATGAACCCGTGACCGTCTACACGGTCAATAATCCATTTGAAGCGGAAGTCATCAAAACGGTCCTTCAGGGTCAGGGCATCTCTTGCCAATTGGATGGAGAAGGCCAAGCTGGACTGTCGGACGTCCTCGAAATAGGCGTTCTCGTGCGGCTGAGAGACGCTGACCAAGCCCGGAAAATCATCCGGCACAATGAAGCCGAGCATCAAGACGCAGCACGACAGCGTGCGGAACATCACCATCCCGAGAAGTGAATTCGACCGCCGGGAAAGGCCTCACCGTGCCAGCGTGATTTGGGAACAACCTGCTAAATACGATCGCTTACCACCAAACATAGGAGCATAATCAAATGGCTGAGGGAGAAAAGATCATCGGGATCGACTTGGGGACAACTTACTCGGCGGTGGCTGTGATGGAGGGAAACGAAGCCAAGATTATTCCAAATCAAGAGGGAAATCGACTGACACCCAGCGTCGTGGCCTTTACCGACAAGGGCGAAACGCTTGTGGGCGAGCTGGCCAAACGACAAGCCATCACAAATTCCCAGCGGACCATCTTCTCGATCAAACGGTTCATGGGCCGCCGGCACAGCGAAGTGGCCTCCGAAGAGAAGATCGTTCCGTACAAGGTCGTTGGGGGACCGGAGGAGTACGTCAAGGTTCAAATCGACACGCGTCAGTACACACCTCCGGAAATCTCCGCGTTGATATTGCGGAAACTCAAAGAGACTGCGGAGGCCTACCTGGGCCACAAGGTCAACAAGGCGGTCATCACTGTCCCGGCCTATTTCAATGACGCTCAGCGCCAGGCGACCAAGGATGCCGGACAGATTGCCGGCCTGGAAGTCATGCGCATTATCAACGAGCCGACCGCAGCTTCGTTGGCCTATGGGTTGGAGCGGAAAACAACCGAGAAGATCGTCGTCTTTGACCTGGGCGGCGGAACCTTCGACGTCTCGGTCCTCGATGTTGCCGACGGTGTGTTTCACGTCCTCAGCACCAATGGCGACACGCACCTGGGCGGCGACGACTTCGACCGCGTCCTGCTCGACTACGCCGCCGACGAGTTCAAACGGGAGCACGGCATCGATCTGCGAAAGGATCCGATGGCCCTGCAACGCCTCCAGGAGGCCTGCGAAAAGGCCAAGATGGAACTGAGTTCCGCCCAATCGACCAACATCAACCTGCCGTTCATCACAGCTAACGCAACCGGTCCGAAGCACCTGCAATTGGCGCTAACGCGGTCAAAGTTCGAGCAGTTGGTCGATCACTTGATTGAACGCTGCCGCGGGCCGGTCAACCAGGCGATGAAAGACGCGCATTTCAACGTCAATGAAATCGATGAAGTGATTCTGGTGGGCGGCTCGACGCGGATTCCAAAAGTCCAGGAACTTGTGCGAACCATGTTTGGCAAAGAGCCACACAAGGGCGTCAATCCGGACGAGGTTGTGGCCATCGGCGCGGCAATCCAGGGTGGTGTGTTGGCTGGAGAAGTCAAAGACGTGCTGCTCTTGGACGTGACACCTTTGTCCCTGGGCATCGAGACTCTGGGCGGTATCATGACCAAGCTGGTCGATCGCAATGCGACGATTCCCACCGAGCAGAAACAGGTCTTCAGCACGGCCGAGGCCAATCAGACGGCGGTGACCGTGAAGGTCTACCAAGGCGAGCGGCAGATGGCGGCCGACAATCGCCTGCTCGGCCAGTTCAACCTGGAGGGGCTCCCACCGGCACCGCGAGGTACGCCGCAGATCGAAGTCAAATTCGACATCGACGCCAACGGCATTCTCCAGGTCTCGGCTAAGGATCTGGGCACGGGCAAGGAACAGAAAGTGCGAATCGAGCAGAGCGCCGGCCTGTCGAAAGAAGAGATCGAGCGCCGTCGTCACGATGCCGACGTGCATGCCGAGGAGGACAAGCAGAAGCGGCAGCTAGCGGAACTACGGAACCAGGCCGACACGATGATCTGGCAGCTTGAGAAGCTCCTCCAAGAACAGGATGCCAAGCTCCGTGCCCCCGACAAGGAAGCCGTGACCAAGGCCATCGAGCAGACCCGTTCGGCGGCGAAAGGCGACAACGTCGAAACCCTCAAGGCGGCAATCCATCAGTTGGAGCAAGCTTCGCACGCGTTGAGCCAAACACTCTACGCCTCCGCCAATGCCCAACCTGAGGCCGCGACTGCTCATGCCGGGAACGGTAACGGGGCGAAGCATCGACCGAATGGCCAGCCCGATGCTACGACTCCTAGTGACGGCGAGGAAGATGCTATCGACGCCGAGTTTGAGGTCAAGTCAGCGGTCTGAGGATCATGGTCGTGATGCGAGGGAATCCGGCGTTACGTGGCGGACGCAGTTCCAGTGTTCTTCGCGACCGGCGGCCTGCGATTGTAGCAGTGGAAGAGTCGCGGCATACTTGATCGTGACTCTCCAGCGAAATTGTCGGATGACTAGATAGAGGGCAACCCGGCCGTGCCGGGGGGCTCGATAACGAGTAAGCCGACGTGATTGAACACCTTTCGGTGTTGGATCACGTCGGCTTTGTTTTCGCCTTTGGCGATGAAAGGTTTTGAAATGAAGACGGATGCACAACTGAAGAATGACGTGCTGGAGGAATTGCGATGGGAACCGACCGTGACTGCGAGCGACATCAACGTCGCTACGCATAATGGGGTCGTGACGTTGAGTGGCACGGTTCCGCATTACGCCGAAAAGTGCGCTGCCGAACGGGCGGCTCAACGTGTAGAGGGCGTCAAGGCGATCGCCGAGGAGATGGAAGTTCATCCCATCGGGATCTACGAACGCAAAGATTCGGATATCGCCGAAGCCGTCGTGAATTCTCTCCGGTTGCATGTGTGGGTGCCGAAGCAGGTCCATGCAACCGTTGAGAATGGCTGGGTGACGCTTACTGGCAGCGTTACGTGGGGATACGAACGCAACTCCGCTCAGGACTGCGTGAGGTATCTGCCTGGGGTCAAAGGCATTTCCAACAACATCACCCTCAAGCCGAGCGTCCAGCCGACGGCGGTCAAGGATGCGATCGAGAAGGCTCTCAAGCGGAACGCCGAGATCGACGCCGAGAACATCAGAGTGTCGGCCGATGGCGGTAGGGTAACCCTTGCCGGCACGGTCCGCTCTTGGGATGAGAAAGACGAGGCCCGATCAGCCGCGTGGAATGCTCCTGGCGTAACTAGTGTCGAAAACAACCTGGCAGTTTCATTGTGAGCAACGACCTGAGAGGTAATGCCGGCAGATCGCAAGATTTGCCGGCATACCTCCGGCCCATGCCGAGGAGAGGAGACCATACCGTGGCCACTTGGATCTTGGTAAGCGACACGAGCCGAGCGAAGTTGTTTTCCGCCGAGAAGCGGGAGGACGACTGGACGCTGCTAAAGGTGTTCGAGCATCCGGAAGGCCGGAAGCTATCGGAGGACATCAGTCCGTCGGCCCCTCCAGGCCGCATGCAGCAGAGTAAAGGACCGGGGGCGCGTCGAACCTCGATGGAACCCCATACGTGGCCCAAGGAGGCCTCGGCCGAGCGATTTGCCGAACTGCTTGCCCATCACCTGGCAGAGGCCCTCGGCACGAATGCATTCGATGCACTCGTATTGGCAGCCCCACCGCACTTTCTCGGAATGTTGCACGGGACATTGGCCAAGCAGACCGCCAAGCATCTCAAGGCGACGATCGACAAGGATCTAGTCAGGTTCGATGCCGCGGAGATTCGCGAGCGACTGAACGACGCGGCCTTTCCGCCAGAACCGTCGGGGGCGCAAAGCGTGACCGCACTTGCTTGAAAAACTTCGCAATGGAGGCCTCCGCGACAATGCCGTTGGCGCCAAGGCAATGGTACTGCGCCACAGTTCCTCGAATAAGAGCGCGCCTTCGGTGGGCACAGTTAAAGAATGAACTCGCTTTCACAAAGGAAAACTTGTATGAACGTACGTGATGTCTACCAATGGTGCGTGGTCAGCACACTGCTAGTTCTAGGTCTTGGCTTCGGCTTGAACAAAGTGGTATCCGCACCGCCGCCAACACCCTCGCCGCCGGTCCAGGCAAATGCCGAAAAAGGCGTGCAAGTGCTAACGCGTGGGCCGGTTCACGAGGCATTCGCGGAAACCGTGACTTACAATCCCGAGCCGGGCGTCGTAGCGTCGAAGACGCCGCCGGCCGCCATTGAAGAAGTGCCGCCGACTCAGCGACCGGCAGGAACCAACGTCGCATGGATTCCCGGCTATTGGAGTTGGGATGACGAGCGGAACGACTTTCTTTGGGTCAGCGGTGTCTGGCGTGCCCTGCCGCCCGGTCGCCAGTGGGTGCCAGGTTATTGGGGGAAGTCCGCGCGAGGCGTTCAATGGACTTCCGGCTATTGGGCCGATGCCAAGGCGACCGAGGTTGAGTATTTACCGCAACCGCCCGCGAGTGTCGAAAGCGGTCCTCGCATTGCCGCAACTTCAGCCGACCAAACATGGTTGCCCGGTTGTTGGGTTTGGCAAAACAATCGCTATGCCTGGCGACCCGGTTTTTGGGCGACCGTGCAGCCGAATTGGGTTTGGATTCCCGCCCATTACATTTGGGCACCCGCGGTTACGTCTTCGTCAACGGCTACTGGGATTACTCCGTCGGCCGGCGCGGCGTCTTGTTCGCGCCCGTGTATTTTAATGCGGACGTGTATGGGCGGCGAGGTTTTTCCTACTCGCCGACGACGGTGATCGACCTGGATGTGTTCGCCAATCATCTCTTTCTGCGGCCGCGATACCAGCACTACTATTTCGGCGACTACTACGCCGCCGACTATCGCGGCAGAGGATACTACCCCTGGTTTTCAGTCAACACCGGGCGCTACGGCTACGATCCGATTTATGCGCATGAACGATGGCAGCATCGGGCTGACATCGAATGGGAACGTCGCCAACAAGCGGACTTCGACAACCGCCGCGACCACGAGGATGCCCGACCCCCACGCACATTGGCGGGCCAGGGATTGCAGGACGCGAGTGATGCTACTGCGAGAGTAGGACTCCCCAGGATTGCAGCGTTCCTCGGCAATCTTGGGGCGAGGAGAGAGAATGCGGTGCAATTCCAGCAGATAGACGCCGCGGAGCAACAAAGGCTCGCTCAACAGGCTCAGGACGTTCAACGTTTCCGCGAACAGCGGCAAAGACAGGAAGCCGAAAGCGGCATTCCAGCCGGAACGCACAGCAAAGAATTCACGCCGACCAGAGCGCCGCTTCGCGGTTCTCCGATCGCAACAAAGCCCGACGTCAATATTGACCGTGACCATACGCCGCCGAAGAACTTAGAGCCTCCGCAACCGGACACTAGTGTCGTGCCAAAGCCGCGAGCGGCTCATACTTCGGAACAGCCGCAACCAAAAGCGGCTGAAACCCCGGCCGTTCAACCGTAATTCGTGAGAAACGGCTGGAGCATGATTGTCTGCTAACGAGACTAGGAAACAATGATGGCCAAGATAGTAAGTCGCGAGATTCGGCTGGCCTCTCGCCCCAATGGGATGCCTACTGCGGCCAACTTTTCCTTGGCGCAGATCAAACTGGAGCCGCTGCAATACGAGGAGGTGTTGGTTCGTAACCTCTTCATCTCGGTGGACCCTTACATGCGCGGTCGTATGAACGATGGACAATCGTATGTTCCGCCGTTCGAGCTAGGCAAACCGCTCGACGGCGGCGCAGTTGGCGAGGTCATCGAGTCGCGTGCCGAGGAGCTCAAGCCGGGCGATGTCGTCACTTCCAACTTCGGTTGGCGGGAATACTTCATAGCTTTGCCGAAAGAGTTGCATTCGGTCAGCCGCGACCTTCAGCCGCTCTCGGTGTTTCTTGGCGCGTTGGGCATGACGGGCATGACCGCCTGGGTTGGATTGAATCTGGTGGACGTCAAAGCCGGCGACGTCGTCTATATTTCGGGAGCCGCCGGCGCTGTCGGCAGTGTGGCCGGGCAACTCGCGAAATTGCGAGGGTGCCATGTCATCGGATCAGCCGGCTCCATGGAGAAGGTCATGTTTCTGCGAGAAGAATGCGGATTCGATATCGCTTTCAATTACAAAAACGGTCCGGTACTCGATCAACTGAATTTGGAGGCGCCGGACGGGATCGATGTCTATTTCGATAATGTAGGAGGCAAAACGCTCGAATCGGCAATTTCGGCGTTGCGAGTCCACGGTCGGATTATCGCCTGCGGCGGCATCTCCGGCTACAACGAGGAAAAGCCATCTCCCGGTCCTTCTAACCTCTTTAACATGATTACCAAACGGCTGACGATGAAAGGCTTTATTGTTCGCGATTGGCTAGATCGCCAAGCCGAGTTCGAAAAGGAAGTGGGGGGCTATTTCCGAGCTGGCAAACTGCGGAACAAGGAAACAGTAGTGAAAGGAATCGACAATGCGGTAGGCGCTTTCCTCGGTCTCTTTCAAGGGCAGAACGTGGGCAAAATGGTCGTGGCGCTGGCTTGAGTTCGAACCTCGTGGATTTCTTGTGAGCGATATCGTTCAAAAATCAAGCCTGTACTCGTCGCTTCGGCGCAAATGGGCGGGATGTCTTACCCGAGCTTCCGGCGGAGCAGCGGGTTATACTTTCCACCGCTCAGGCCACTGATAACGCACGCACCGGCTGAGCTTATACAGCAACATCGCCCCGCGGATGTTGATGACGTTGCGCCGCGACTTCCAATCACCCAAAAAGTGGAATTCGTGTAGCACAGACCTGCCCCGGGCATCGTGTCCCATCACTTAGATGGGTTGGTCAAGCGTCCCATGAACAGGATGTTCCCGGCCTTTGTGTCACGGATCAAGAACAGGAAGGGGTGATCGGCGCGGAATACCGGAACAGGCTCTGGGCGACGTGCTGCCATTGCTCCCACCATTACACCTGTAGCAGCGGCAGCCTCCGTTCCCTCCTCATTAACGTCCACGTACGCCTTGTGAAGCACGGCAGAGATGTAGAGGTTTTCTGCGGTGCTAATGCCCGAGAAATCGGCGGTTCGGGAAAACGCTCGCTTCATCCCCATCGTTTCCAGCGTCGGGTTCAGGCTGAACGAAGCCTCCAGCTTGAACTTGGGCAGGTAAGTGATGACCTTACGAACGCGTAGCCTCGACATCAGTGAGCCGAGCTTGTCAACCGTGATCGCCTTCTCCAAGGTCGGCAACCCGTCGAACTTCTTCGGCAACAGCACGACCATCGACAAATCCCGGCCCGCATACGGCATCTCCAGCACCTGAAATGTTTCCTCCTCCGCGTAGCCCATCTTCGTCTGCTGGTGCATCAGCGGCACTTTCACCTTCGCCTGGGCCGACACCGTAAAGTCCTCCTCCCGCGTGTTCAGTTTGTCAAACGGCTGAGCCCAATCCCCCTTGAAATAGACCGCGTTGGTCAGCACCAGCCGGGTTAGGGCATTGAGTGATGCCGGTGGGATGAGGTTGTTGATCTTGCCGTTGGTCTGCTGCTCCACCCACTGGTTGATCTCCCGGCTGGCAGCCTCCGCCTGGGCAAAATCCACAAGCAGCATCTCGGCCCCGTACTGCTCGTGTGTCAGGGCGAGAAACTCCGGGTGGATCGGGTAGCCCTTCTGCCCCCACAGTCGATTGGCCACGCGAAGTTGGTAGGCCCGCTTTTCGCCTACCGCGTTCCATTTTTCCAGCAACTGATGATAATGGGCGTGGGCCTGTGTCAGGTCCGCGTCGAGATGCAACACCTTGACCATCTCGGACTGGGTTGGCCCGCGAGCCCCCGCCGCCGTCATGGCCAGCGCCAGCGAGATGCTGGTGGGCGAAAAGAAGAGGTTCTTGCCCGGCTGCTCCCGGTCCAACTGGGCGCACAACTCCACGGCGAACTGGTTGTCGCCTTGGGTGATGCCGGTTTGGTTGGACGGCTTTATCTGCTCGGCGGACGCCTCGTGGACCATGGTGACCCCCAGGGAAAAGAGCAGCAGGCCAAAGACCAGTCGCATGGCAGTTCCTCCTGCTGAAACGGATGGTGGTGGACAATAGGCCTCCCAGACCCCATGATTGTATGGCTGACCATGAAGATTGGTCAAACTCTTTCACTGATTTCTCGCTGGGCGCACAGCGGAACAGGTTTCAGGCAATCGAGGGGTGCCGGTCAAGAGGCCGTTGCATTGTCCATTCCATGCGTTATAATAGGAGTTTGTCGGATGACTAGATGAAAAACAACCCGGCGTTGCCGGGGGGTTTGTTGAAGAGTAAGCCGACGTGGTCGAACACCTTCGGGTGTTCCGCCACGTCGGCTTTTTTATTTCGTTGGTGCGGCGCGGTTGCGAACCAAAGGGGGAATCCAATGGAAACGCCCGATCCAAGCGTAGCAGTTCCAATACTGCTTATCGCCGACAACGATGTGCGCCGCCGTGGAGAACTCCGACGTTTCTTTTTCGACAGCGGCTTCCTGGTGGCATCCGCCAGTAACGGCCTTGAATGTCTGGCCGAAGTCGTGGCTCTGGAAGCGGACGTACTCGTGATAGCCTTGGAGATCCCCTGGGGTGGCGGCGACGGAGTGATCGCACGATTGAACGACGGCCTGCCCGTCCGCAGGAAGCCGCTCATTCTCGTCATCGGAGATGTGCCCGCGGATACGCTCTCTGCGCGAACCGGAGTGGCACCGTGCAATTGCTTCTCGAAGCCCCTTCGCAAAGAGGATCTGCTGGACCGAATTGGCATGGAACCCGCCATCGGGCTACTACGAGGTGCGGAAGACTGGCAACGGCCGTCAGAAAAAAGTATGAGACGAACATTGATAGAGGAGGGTATCCGATGATTGCCTCGACAGTTGAGCGAGATGCGCTCAGCCTCTCGTTCGAGAGTGGGCCGCTACTGCATCCATCTGAAGGTCTCCCAGACGGCCCGCGAGGATGCCTGGGATCTGTGCCGTGCCGCGGTCCATTACGGCGGCATCGAGGTCCATAACTGCTGTTTCGCTTTTCCAAACGAAGAGCGGTGGCTCTCCGCGTTAGAAGCTCTCCGCTTCCGTTTTGGCGCCGAGTATTTCGACGCCGTTGATTCAGGCGAAAACACTTGAGCATTTGATGTACAGATCCGCCTAGGGAGACGTATCATGTCGGAAAATCATGGAGGAGTGCGATTGCTCCCAATCGAGGAACAGAAGCTCGGTATCTCAAATGAGAGACAGGTGGTTCAGGCGGAGGCGCAGTCCCGACTGCGAGAGTCGGGCTACCACGAATTGCATTTCGTTTCGTGCGATTTCCATGAAGGTGTCCTCACGCTGAGGGGACGCGTATCGAGCTTCTACTTGAAGCAGGTCGCTCAGGAAATGATCCGCCGACTGGACAGCGCTGAGGAGATCAACAACCGCCTGGAGGTTGTGATCGAAGGAGATACACAACATGCGAAAGCAAATGTGTAGCGTTTAGGATGGTCCTTGCCATGGTAAGCACTCAACGGCAGCATCGAGGTCGGCGTTCTGGAGCCCCACGCCCACCTGATGAAGTTCGCAATCGAATGTTTGCTGGACACCGGTGCTAACTCATCAGGCAATATTTCAAGATAGCGAGGCTCTCATGCGAATGGAACACGAACATGGCCCTCACCAGAGGTCGTCACGCAGGAAATTGCATCACGATTGGCGACTTTGGTTGGTGGTTGGTCTGATGCTGGCGGCGATGCTCGTTTACGTTGTCTCGGATAACGAGCGCTTCGGACTGGGGGGAGGTACGGCAAAAACGCCCCCACCTGCCTCATCGACGAATAAGTGAGTGGGATCGCTCCGTTGATGGCCACCCTGAAACGTAACAGCATGAAGATATTTGGCTGCCAAAGAGGCCAAGGCGGGCCCGCATTAGGCCACGGTCCAGGACGCCAAAGGAAACGGTCCTATTGCCTTTGCCCCATCGCGACGTACAATGAAGAGGGCTTGGGGAGTCGGCACACTTGATCTCGACTCTCCAGCAATTGTCGGATGACTAGATAGAGAGCACCCCGGCCGTGCCGAGGGGCTCGTTAGCGAGTAAGCCGACGTGGTCGAATACCTGTGGGTGTTCCGCCACGTCGGCTTTTTTTGTGCCAGTCTTTGTCCAAACTCCACCTGATACCCAGTGAGGAACCTAATCATGTCCAAGAAAAACTCCGTTGTCGCTGTTTTTGCATCTCACAACCAAGCTGAGGACGCTGTTCGCGAACTTCAGAAGGACGGCTTCGACATGAAGAAGCTGTCAATCGTCGGCAAGGATTACCACACGGATGAGCATGTCGTCGGGTATTACAACACCGGCGACCGTATGATGTACTGGGGAAAACTGGGCGCGTTCTGGGGCGGCTTCTGGGGGCTGCTGTTCGGCTCCGCATTCTTCTGGGTGCCCGGCATTGGTCAGTTGCTCGTGGCGGGGCCGCTCGTCGCGTGGATTGTCGGGGCGCTCGAAGAGGCCGCCGTGGTTGGCGGGCTTCAGCGCCCTCGGCGCGGGACTGTACAGCATCGGGATTCCGAAGAACAGCGTCCTGCAATACGAGACTGCGGTGAAGAACGGCAAACTTCTCCTGGTTGCTCACGGAACCGCCGACGAGGTGGAACGGGCCAAGGATCTCCTGCATCAGAATCGGGCGGAGATAGCAACCGTTCATGCCGAACCGGCCGCCGTCGGAGTGTAGAGTCAGGAACAGAAGAAATGATTTTCTGTGTTCGGCTGTCTTGAGGAAGGAGACCTGAGATGATTCACTTACTGGGCCGGATTATGTTGGCGCTATCGCATCGCTGGATGAGAATATCCTGCAATGTCGGCTTATTCAGAGAGATCATTCTTGGAGGTTCAAGTCAGGTGGATGATCGATACTATAATTGGTCTCGGGATCCTCCTGGCACGGGCTGCTTTGTACCTGTTGAGTTGCATCCATATTCTGAACGAATACCAGCGCGGTGTTATCTGCCGCCTGGGCCGGGCCATGCCTACCGCCATGCCAACGTGACATGGTAAATCGAAAACAGGTGCCGAATCGCTGCTGCCATACCGAATCGTTCCTGCCATGAACCGACTTGCCAGCCACTTTGGACGACTGCTGGTGCTACTGGTCTTCCTGGTCGCCGCTTGGCTGCTCTACGATCGGCTGAAGGAGTACACCTTCGGGCAAATTCGTGAAGCGATTGCCGCCATGCCCACCTGGCACATCGTGGCCGCGTCGCTGCTGACCGTGCTGAACTACGTGATCCTGATCGGCTATGATTGGCTCGCGGTTCGCTGGGTAGGTGAAAAGAGCCTACCCTTGCGGAAAATCGCCCTGGCGTCGTTTGCCGGCTATGCGTTCAGCTACAACTTCGGGGCCACGCTGTTCGGGACGTCGATTCGCTACCGGCTATATTCAGCCTGGGGCGTGCCACTGCTGAAAATCGTCAAACTGTTGGTGATCCTTGGGCTGACCTTTTGGTTCGGGGTTTTCGCGCTGGCGGGCGTTGTATTCGTCGTCGCCCCGTTTTCGATTCCCTCGGGGCTGAGTCACTTGAAGCTGCCCTTCGCCCACACTTTCTGGGTGGGCGTGGCGCTGCTGCTGATCGTGCTGGGATACGTGGCACTCGATGCCCTGCACTATCGTCGGCCGCTGCGGTTCTTTCACTGGCGGGTTCCACTGCCGCCGCTGCGACTGACCCTGTACCAGATCGTGATTGCCTGCGGTGACCTACTGGTTGCCGCTTTCATCTTGTACACCCTGTTGCCGCCCGTGGAGGGCGGCTACGTGCGGGTATTAGGGGTCTTCATGCTGGCGTTTGTGGCGGCAGTGCTTAGCCACGTGCCCGGCGGTTATGGCGTCTTTGACGTGTTGATCGTCGCGTTCCTGCCGAAGGAGTGTGGGCCGGCAGTTGTGGCGGCACTTCTGGTGTTCCGGGTGATCTACTACTGGCTGCCGCTGCTGGTTGCCGCGGCAATGCTGGGCTGGAACGAATGGAGGCTCAATACTGTCCAGGCGACTCAACCGTATAAACATCAACAGCTTACGACATAGCCCCTTGCAGCCACCCCTCATCGTCCTACAATAATTGGGGGTGTCGTCGGATGACTAGATGAAGAGCAACTCGCTTACGCGGGTGGCTTGTTGACGAGTAAGCCGACGTGGTCGAATACCTTCGGGTGTTCCACCACGTCGGCTTTTTTTGTTTAGAGAATGCACACGAACGATAGCCTTGCTGGAGAGAAACAGTGTCTGATTGCCCAGCCGTATCGCCGACAATGCCAAAATGCATTGGGATCGCTGCCAACCACGGAGGTTTTGCGTTAAAGGACCATCTGGTGGGGGTGTTGCGCGGGGCTGGCTGCAAAACGATTGACTTTGGCTACGGCGATCCACAGGTTCTAAATGTCGTGAGAAACACTGACCTTAACCCTATTTGCGAGGAACTGCAAATGAATCAATCGAATGTAATAAGTCTGATGGGGATGAAAGTCATCGGCCAGCATGGACGTGAGATTGGTGTTATCACCAACATGTTTGCCGACGTTGAAACGTGGCAGTTGCAGAGCTTGGAAGTCAAGCTCAACCGAGAAACATTAGACGATTTGAAGCTGAAACGACCGTGGTTCGGTACTCAAACCATACACGTGCCTGTTAGCGAGATTTCGGGGGCCACTGACAATCTTGTTCTAAAAAGTCTTCTGGAGAAGATGGAGTTTTCCGGCGGAAAGCCGGTTGAGGGCGGCGCATCCGCCGCGAACGACACGTCCGAAGGGACAGGCACACCCGACGACCACTCCAAATCGGCACATTGACCAGAATCGCTGCCGATGAGGCAAATCCCGAAACCAAAAATGAGTCCGCTTTATGACAAAACCTGAAGGAAGAGAACCAGCCCGAGGCCATTCAGTGGCGGCTACGTTTATACCGCGGCGGTGTCTGCGGTTCGCCCGCCGACGGACTACACGGCCCGCGTGTTGCGGCACCATGAATGCGTTGCGGTTCCCCCTGGAAAACGCACGACTCCTGTGGCAGCGATGAAGCACTCGCAGCGGCTGAACACAAGACGCAGCAGTCAAATCGGTGTTATGAAACCTGTCGTGGAGGAACCGACCATGGTCAATGAAGCGAAAATCAAAGGTATGGGATCGACCCTGGGCGCTCACGGAGTTGCCTTCCGGGTGTGGGCACCCCATGCGCAAAAAGTCTCCGTCATCGGATCATTCAATGACTGGGACGGCACCAAGCATCCTATGCAAGGCGAGGAGAACGGCTACTGGTACGCCAACGTGGCCGAGGCTCACGCGGGCGATCAATATCGGTTCCTCCTGACCACGCCCAAGGGGGAGTTCAAGCGAATTGATCCCTATGCCCGTGAGGTTACCAGTTCAGTCGGCAACGCCCTCGTTCACGATGTGAGCTTCGACTGGCAAGGAGATGACTTTCATCTTGCACCGCGAAATGAGCTTGTCATCTATGAGCTTCATGTGGGCACGTTCAACGATCAGGCGGACGTGAATCATCCAGGCAAGTTCTCCACTGTGTCGGCGCGTCTGGGATATTTGAAAGACCTCGGCGTCAATGCGATCGAGGTCATGCCGGTGGGCGAGTTTGCGGGTGAGCGGTCGTGGGGCTACAACCCCGCACAGATATTTTCGGTGGAGACCGTCTACGGAGGCCCGTTGGCTTTCAAACGGTTCGTCAAGCGCGCTCATCAGGAGGGCATTGCCGTGATCCTGGACGTTGTTTACAACCACCTGGGCCCCAGCGACCTCGATCTTTGGCAGTTCGACGGCTGGTCCGAGGACAATCACGGCGGAATCTACTTCTACAACGACGACCGTGCCAACACGCCGTGGGGACAAACCCGCCCCGATTACGGACGCGGCGAGGTCCGTCAGTACCTGCTTGATAATGCCCTGATGTGGCTGGAGGAATACCACGTTGACGGCCTCCGCTTCGACTGCACCGAATTTATTCGCAGCATCAATGGTTCGAACGATCAGAACCTACCCGATGGGTGGAGCCTGCTCCAATGGATCAACAGCGAGATCGCGCGGAGACACCCGGGCCGAATCACGATCGCCGAGGATCTTCAAAACAACAAGTGGCTCACTAAGGACGTGGGCGCCGGCGGTGCCGGGTTTGAATCGCAATGGGACGCCATGTTCGTGCATCCCATTCGCCAAGCCGTGATCACGCTACTCGACGAGCAGCGATCTTTGGCCGCCATCCGCGACGCCATCTGCTTTCGCTACGATGACGACGCCTTCGACCGGGTCATCTACACGGAATCACACGACGAAGTGGCTAACGGCCGGGCACGCGTGCCGCAAGAAATCAGCCCGCACGACCCCAAAGGCTGGTACGCACGAAAACGATCGACGTTGGCCGCGGCGCTGGTCTTTACGGCCCCGGGCATCCCCATGCTGTTCCAAGGGCAGGAGTTCCTCGAAGGTGGATGGTTCTGCGACACCGTCCCCGACGACTGGAAGGAACGGAAAGAGTTTCATGGCATCGTGCGGCTCTACCACGACCTCATCCGTTTGCGGCGGAACCTCGACGGCTGCACACACGGCCTCTGTGGCCAATACGCCCAGGTTTGTCATCTGTACGAGCCACGCAAGGTTATCGCTTTCCATCGCTGGGACAAGGGGGGACCGGCAGACGACGTGGTAGTCGTCGCAAACTTCCTGCACGACGCGCAGGACGGCTACGTCATCGGCTTTCCGGCCGCGGGCCCCTGGAAGCTCCGATTCAACAGTGACTGGCAGGGCTACAACGACGACTTCGGAAATCATCCCAGCACAGACGTAACCGCGAAGTCCGGCGCCTGCGATGGCCTTCCCTGTCATGCGACGGTTTCAATCGGGCCCTACAGCGTGCTTATCTTTTCACAATAGGGTCGCCATGCGCACTGATGCTGTCGCCGAGACTTGTGGCACCTGGGAATAAGGAATCGATCCAAGAAAACAAACACGATGAAGAAAGCCGCTTCAATCACTTGCCTGTTTCTGGATGTCGGTGGCGTATTGCTTACCAACGGGTGGGGCCATCAATCCCGTGCGTTGGCCGCGAAGACCTTTGATCTGAATCTGGAAGAGATGGAAGACCGACATCACCTGACCTTTGATACCTACGAAGTCGGCAAACTTACGTTGGAGGAATACCTGAGCCGGACGGTTTTCTATGAGGAGCGACCGTTCACACGGGATCGGTTTCGAGAATTCATGTTCGCGCAGTCGCAACCTCATCCTGAAATGATCGAGCTTGTCCGCACACTCAAGACGCAGCACGAATTGAGGATCGCCGTGGTCAATAACGAAGCCCGCGAACTGAATTCGCATCGGATTCAAACATTCAAGCTGGGTGAATTCGTGGATTTCTTTATTTCCTCCTGCTTTGTCCACTTCCGCAAACCCGACGTGGACATCTTTCGCCTTGCGCTGGACATCGCCCAGGTGCCAGCCGAACAGGTCGTCTATATCGATGACCAGCCGCTGTTCGTCCAGGTCGCGGAAGGTCTGGGGATTCGCGGCATCCGTCACACGGATTACCAGTCCACGTGCGAGACGCTGGCTTCGTTCGGATTGCAAACTGATGCAGGAGTCATCCATGAAATCAGCTAACGCACGCATCTTGACGATCAATGGCGGCTCGTCGAGCATCAAGTTCGCGCTGTTCGAGGCCGGTGACTCGCTCCGAAGGATTTTGGAGGGCGGGATTGAGCGGATTGGACTGCCAGAGGCCACCTTGCGGGTGAAAGGCATGAATCAGGCGGACGACTTTTCGCGGCCGGTGACGGCACCGGACCACACGGTAGCGGTGGGCGCTCTGATGGATTGGATCGAACAACGCATCGGACGTGACGCATTGACTGCGGTGGGACATCGCGTGGTGCATGGCGGACCGAAGTACCATGACCCGGCGTTGATCACTAAGGAAATGGTCGAGGAGTTGCGCCAACTCAAACCATTCGATCCGGAACACCTGCCGGAAGAGATCCAGTTGACCGAAGCGTTTCATCGCCGGTTTCCTGAACTGCCACAGGTGGCGTGCTTTGACACGGCCTTTCACCATGACTTGCCGCGTGTGGCCCAGTTGTTGCCAATTCCGCGCCGGTACGAGGCGCAGGGCGTGCGGCGGTACGGATTTCACGGGCTGTCGTATGCCTTCCTGATGGGAGAACTGGCCCGCCTGGCCGGAACGGAAGCGGCCCAAGGCCGGATCATCCTCGCCCACCTCGGGAATGGCGCGAGCCTGGCGGCAGTGCATCACGGCAAGCCGGTGGACACAAGCATGAGTTTCACGCCGACCGCCGGTGTGCCGATGAGTACACGCTCCGGCGATCTCGATCCCGGACTGGTTTGGTATCTGGCGCGCACCGAAACAATGAGCGCGAAGCAATTCAATGAAATGGTCAATTTTCAGTCAGGGCTGCTTGGCATCTCGGAGACCAGTTCCGACATGCGTGACTTGCTCGACTGTGAAACACAGGACGTGCGGGCGGCAGAAGCGGTCGCGATGTTTTGCTACCAAGTTAAGAAATGGATCGGTGCATTCGCGGCGGCGTTGGGCGGACTGGACACGTTGGTGTTTGCTGGCGGCATCGGAGAGAATGCGCCTACCATCCGCACCCGGATTTGCGATGGGCTGGGATTCCTTGGAATCGAGCTCGAAGAAAAGCGAAATGCCACCAGTCGAGGCGTGATTTCCACAAATGCAAGCCGGGTTGCTGTCCGCGTCATTCATACGGACGAGGAATGGATGATCGCCAGCACGGTCTGCCTTGTCTTGGGTCTTACAATGGAAAAGGAGCATGTTTATGAAAATCAAGCAGGCGTCTGAAAGGAGCACTTCTATGGAGGTGAAGAATGGGGTCAAGCGGAAGATCGCCGTGGAAACGGAGAAGATGAACAAGGCGGACAAGCCGTTGTCGCCCGATTTGCTGCGGAAGATGAACGCCTACTGGCGTGCCGCCAACTACCTTTCCGTTGGCCAGATTTATCTTTACGACAATCCGCTGCTAAAGGAGCCGCTGAAACTGTCGCATGTGAAGCCGTTGGTCGTCGGACACTGGGGCACGACGCCGGGCCAGAATTTCATCTATGTGCATTTGAACCGGGTCATCAACAAGTATGATCTGGATATGTTCTACATCGCCGGTCCCGGTCACGGCGGCCCGGCGATTGTGGGCAACATCTATCTCGAAGGCACGTGGAGTGAAGTTTATCCGAACGTCACGCAGGACGAAGCCGGGCTCAAGAAACTGTTCAAGCAGTTCTCGTTTCCCGGCGGGATTTCCAGCCATGTCGCGCCGACGACGCCGGGGTCGATTCACGAAGGTGGCGAGCTGGGCTATTCGCTCAGCCATGCCTTCGGAGCCGCATTCGATAATCCCGAGCTGATCGTCGCGTGCGTCGTCGGCGACGGTGAAGCGGAAACCGGCCCCTTGGCAACCGCATGGCAGTCCAACAAGTTGCTCAACCCAATTACCGACGGAGCCGTGATGCCGATCCTGCACCTCAATGGCTACAAGATCAGCAACCCGACCGTTCTGGCCCGCATCGAGCATGAGGAATTGGAGCAATTCCTGCTGGGCTGCGGCTGGACGCCTCACTTTGTGGAAGGTGATGTGCCGGAAGAGATGCATCAACTCATGGCCGCGACCTTAGAAAAGGCCATCGAGGACATTCGGCAAATCCAGAGCAATGCCCGGAACAAGAACGACACAACTCGGCCCCGCTGGCCAATGATCGTCCTGAGGTCGCCCAAGGGCTGGACCGGACCGAAAGTCGTCGATGGTCTGCAAGTTGAAGGCACGTTCCGAGCGCACCAGGTGCCGCTCCTGGTGGATTCCGATCATCCCGATCATGTCAAACAGCTCGAAAGCTGGATGAAGAGCTACAAGGCCGAGGAGTTGTTCGATGAGAATGGCCGACTCATGCCGGAATTGGCCGAGTTAGCGCCGAAGGGCGACCGGCGGATGGGCGCCAATCCGCACGCCAATGGCGGAGTTCTGTTGCGAGACCTACGAATGCCGGACTTCCACGTCCACGCGGTGAATGTGCCTTCGCCCGGTGCCGTTGACGGCCAAGATACGCTCGTGCTGGGTAAGTTCTTGCGTGACGTGGCCAAACTGAATCAGGATCAGCGCAATTTCCGCATCTTCGGTCCCGATGAGACGCTCTCAAATCTCTTGGGCGCGGTTTTTGAAGTCACCAACCGTCAGTGGGACGCCTTGGAAGTAAAAAATGATGAATTCCTCGCGCCCGCCGGACGTGTGTTGGACTCAATGCTCAGCGAGCACCAGTGCGAGGGTTGGTTGGAAGGATATCTGCTGACCGGGCGGCACGGGCTGTTTAACAGCTACGAGGCGTTCATTCGCATCGTTGATTCGATGTTCAGCCAGCACGCCAAATGGCTGAAGGTGACATTGGAACTGCCCTGGCGTCGGAAAATCGCCTCGCTGAACTATCTGCTCGCCTCCCACGTCTGGCAGCAGGATCACAACGGCTTCACCCACCAGGATCCCGGTTTCATCGACCACGTGATCAATAAGAAGGCTGATATCGTGCGCGTTTACCTACCGCCCGATGCGAACTGCCTGTTGTCGGTTTTTGATCACTGCCTACGCAGCCGGCATTATGTCAACGTGGTGGTAGCAGGCAAGCACGCCCTTCCGCAGTGGCTCAACATGGACGAGGCGGTTGTGCATTGCACGGAAGGGATTGGCATCTGGCAATGGGCCAGCAACGACCAAGGGGCCGAACCGGACGTGGTGATGGCTTGTTGTGGCGACACGCCCACGCTGGAGATTCTGGCCGCCGTTTTGATTCTTCGCCAGCATCTGCCCGATCTGAAAATCCGGGTGGTAAATGTTGTCGATTTGATGAAGCTACAGTCTGCAAGCGAGCACCCGCACGGGTTGAGCGAAACGGACTACGATTCGCTTTTCACCAAAGACAAGCACATCATCTTCGGCTTTCATGGATACCCCTGGCTGATCCACCGGCTGACCTACCGCCGGACCAACTGCAACCTGCACGTCCGGGGCTACAAAGAAGAGGGCACCATCACGACGGCCTTCGACATGAGGGTACAGAATGACCTGGACCGGTTCCACCTAGTGCAAGATGTGATCGATCGCCTGCCACATTTGGGTTCCAAGGGTGCCTATTTGAAGCAGCAAATGCAGGACAAGCTCATTGAGCACAAGCATTACATCGATGAGCACGGCGAGGACTTACCGGAAATCCGCAACTGGAAATGGGGCAACCCCAAATGAACGCTCAAGAGCTTATAGATACCGCGAAGAAGCTGGTTGCCGGCGACAAGGGCCTGCTGGCGATGGATGAAAGCAATCCAACTTGTAACAAGCGATTTGCCAAGTTGGGGATTCCCCAGACCGAGGAGGCCCGGCGCGCCTATAGGGAATTGATTGTGACGACGCCCGGTCTCGGCGAGAGCATTAGTGGCGCGATCCTCTGCGACGAGACGATCCGCCAGCAGAAGAAAGACGGCACTTCCTTTGTAAAAGTCATCACCGATGCTGGCATCATTCCCGGCATCAAGGTTGACGCCGGTGCCAAGGACATGGCAGGTCATCCCGGTGAGAAAATAACCGAAGGTCTGGACGGATTGCGCGACCGCCTGGCTGAATACTCTCACATGGGTGCCCGATTTGCCAAATGGCGCGCGGTGATTGCCGTGGGCGACGGCATTCCCAGCCGGGGTTGCATCGAGGCAAATGCACAGGCATCGGCTCGTT
>CAWDLR010000002.1:0-1384420 GCA_963803125.1 uncultured Planctomycetaceae bacterium
GCTCGATGCGCTCTGACTTGAGCCGCGATTGCTGATTTAGCTGTTGGCCCATGCTGCGCCACCAATGCAAGCCATCCCCGATATTACCCCTGTCTTTCTGATCGACACGGCTGCCCCACCGGGCAACGTGGTTCCAGCCCTGGCCCGGCTGCTGATCGACGTTGCGCGCCGGAACTTGACAAATGAGGGGCCGCCGATAATGCTGGAGGAGTGCAACGCCCTTGAAATGTTCCCCGTGACGGGAGATTTGCAGCATGGTCAGTAAGGCGAAGATTCCGGCGGCGGCCTACATCCGAATGTCCGGTCGGCAGCAAGACAAGTCCCCTGCTGAGCAGCGGTCGGAAATCACCAAACTTGCCGCCCGTGAAGGCTGCCAAGTAGTCGAGTGGTTTACCGATGAAGCAATCACCGGCGACAGCAGCACCGATGCCCGCCCCGGCTTGGCTGCGCTCTTGAGCGCCGCGAAGGCCGGTAAGTTCAAGGTCGTGCTGGCGTGGCATACGAATCGCCTCAGCCGGCAAGATTCGATGGACGCCATCGTGTTCTACAACCAACTTCGCAAGGCAGGCGTGGGACTGCACACCTGTTGCGAAGGCTCCATCGACCTCGAAGACTTCGCCAAGCAACTGCTGCTGTTCATCAATCAGAAGGCCAGCAACGACTTCCTGATCGAAATGTCAGCGAAGACGCTTCGGGGTCGGATCGCCAATGCCAAGGCCGGGGGCCATAACGGAGGACTGGCAGTCTTTGCGATGGACCGGGGCTTGTTTGACGAACATGGGAATCTCGTGCGCCGGCTCCAACCCGGCGAGTATATTCGGCAAGCAGGACACCGGGTCCGTCTTCTACCATCTACCGATCAGGCGAAGATTGACGCCGTGCAGTTTGCCTTCAATCGTTTCGCCGATGCGGACCTTGGCGTCCGAGACCTTGCCCGCGAACTGGAAACCAAGGGTTATCCAAGTCCATCGGGCAAGGGCTGGACACACCACAATGTGGGCCGAATGCTCAGGACCGCCGCCTATGTGGGCACGGTTCAGTGGGGTGCAAAAGCGTGGGGCAAGTACCATAGTGCCCAAGGTGAAGACATCGTGGCTGCTGGTGGAAACGGCACGAATCCGCGACGGAAGCCCAAGGAGGATATGATCGAGGTCGAGGAGGCACATGAGGGCATCATTGATCCAAAGCTGTTCACCCGCGTGCAAGCGAAGCTGGCAGAGAGGGAACGCAAGCCTTCACACCGCACCCGCCATTTCGATTACCCGCTCACGGGTTTGATCGTCTGCGAACACTGCGGCAAGCCGATGTGCGGCAACTCCCTGCGGACGAACGATCGAACGGGCGAACAGGTTTATCGGTATCAGCAATATGTGTGCGCCACCTATGCCGGTTATGGCCGGGACTGCCGCCACAACACCACCTGCGGGCGCAATGCCATCGACGCTAATAGGGTGTTGCGGTGGATCGTCCACAAGCTGCAAGAGGTCTTCTTTGGTCCCGGCCGTGGTGTTCTGGTTGACGAGATCAAGCGGCAGTTGGCGGCAGAGGTGAAGACCACGACCACCGACGTGGCGCGGCTGGAGAAACGGGCGGCTGATCTGGACCGGCAAGTCTCTCGGCTGGTCAAGGCAATCCGCACGACCGACGCGGCGGAACTGGTCGAGGAATTGACCCTCACCAAGACGGAGCGGGACCGCGTGAAAGCAGAGTTGGCCCAAGCCAGCCGGTTTACCGATCCCACGGACCTGGACACAGAAGCCGAACAGATAGCCGACGGCCTGTGGAATATGGGAGAGCGACTCAACGACTCTGACCCAGCCGTCCTGCGGGAAGTCCTCCGGCAGTTCGTGTCCCGCGTCACCTGCCGTTGGGAGCCATACCAGGCGGGGAAGTACACCCGCTCCCGATTGGTCGGCGGAACCGTGGAATTGCGGTCGCAAACCCCATTTTCTGATTTTGGGGCAGTGGCGCTAGCGTCTTGACTCAGCGGCGGTTATGGGTGTCCCCCTCGCTCCCCCCTACTCTCCTCTCAGTATCTCTTACACACGCGCATCAAGAACTGTGTCACGATCGCAACGTCCCTAGCGCCAGTCGTCAGGTCACCGCCCAAAATAGGAACTTGAGCTAAGCCGCCCCCTGCACATTCTATCGATAGCGAGTCCACGGTGGGAGAACTCTCAAAGTGAAAACCTACCATGTCCTTGAACTTGATCGACTCCCAGCCTGTACGGCGATGGACATAGATCCCTGATTGAGTGAATGCCACGCACGACTCTGTGCTGCCCGGCACATTCTCATAGACGCCGATCAACCTTTCGTCACCATGTAGTTGAAGTCCGCGTAAATCACACCCCGGTTGGGCGGTTTTCTCGTCGCAGGACCGATATCTGGACAGGTTTCGTAGCGTACGATGTGCGAACGAGGTCACAGGAATCTCTGGCATACGGTAGCCGCCTCCTCGTTTCGGTACGGCGATGATAACCGCCTGTTTGCCGGCTTCCATAGCCGCGGCACGATTTGCGGTCTTCCCTTTGGCCTCTCTTGCCCCCGGAATACCGATGGCCAACCTGTCTGCCCTGTGCGACGCTTCGTGCCTGCCTGCTGTTCAGTATTGCAGGTTGAAGACAATGCCGTCGCGAATGCCGGGCGTATCCACGGCGACTTCTTGGCCGAGGATCGTGGCGGAGTTGTACTTCGCTGGGATGTTGTCGCCGGGCTTGGTGATCTCGACGCGGTAGAGGCCCAGGGCCACACCGGGCGGGTCGGCGCGACTGGTGGTTGGGACGCTGAGAGCGGCGCGGCCGCGACTGTTCGTCTTGCCCGAGGCGGTCTTGATGTCGTCGCCGAGGAAGCTCTCGGGCACGAATTTGACCTCGGCGCCCGCCAGCGGCTTGCCGTTCCGCAAGACGGTGCAGTAGAGCTGCATCCGGCCGATCCCCTGTTGCTGCCACTGTTGGATGCGGGCGGCGATCATCTCGGCGGTGATTTTTCCTTCGCCGCCGGCGTCGATTTTGGCTGCCGCGGCCTTCAGGCCCGGACACCTGTCGAGTTCGGCCCCGCTAATCGTGCCGTTCTTGTCGGCGTCGTACATCTCGATGGCCTTGGCGGCCGCGGAGGAGGCGTTGATCGACGGCGGTTGGACGCGCTGAAGTCTGCGCGAACAGCCGGAGTCCAGCAACACCGCGGCAGCCAAAACGAAGGCGATCATCCCGCGAAGGAACATAGCTGAAGAAACCTCCTGCCTGGTGACGGGCGAATCAGAGCTGCCGGCCGTCGATGGCCAGGCCGTCCATGCGGTTGCCCAGCCGGCGGTGAACCTCGGCGTCGATCATGTAGCTGATCAGGTGGACGGAGCCGTCGCACATGACGAAGTTGCAGCCCGCGTCGTGCGCGCTGCCGAACATGTGCCAGCGAAGCATGTAATAACCGTATAGCTCTTGCCGCGGCACGAAGTCGCAGGTGAGCACGTCGTCGCTGTTTCCCACCCAGCGGCAGTTGTCGTCGTCGTAGCCGACGTACATGTTCCAGCTTTCGCCCCAGTCGGTCGGCGAGTTGTCGGGATAGACGTACTTCTCGCCGGCAAGATAGGTGTTGCTGGTTCCGTCCGAGATGTCGCCGACCGTCGTCTCGCTCACGTTATAGAAGATGCCGTTGCTCAACTGAATCCAAGGCACGAAGTAGCTTTTTCCCTTGAGAACCAGCATGTTGTAGTTTGCATCGTTGGCGACCAGACCGGGGTCGCCGATGTTGTTCGCGGCAAACACTTCGCCGCCGTTGCCGGCGTAGTCGGTCTTGGCGTAGTCGTTGGAATAGGGATCGGCCGGGTTGCGCGGCGGGCGGAGTTGGCTGGGGCATTTGAACAACGACGGCCAGGTGAGCTTCATCCGCTCGATGGCGGCGTCATGCTCTGCGCCGGTTGCTCCCAGCGACATATCGTGGACTGCCTCCAGTTCGACGAAGGGCAGGACGTTGTAGACCCAGCCGCCGGGCTGGAGCCAATGGTAGCCGTATTTCGGGTCGGCCTGCGCCATCCAGTCCCAGCCGCCGGCAGGAAAGAACTTGTGGGCCGACTCGTGGCTGAGGCAGCCGATGCCGATCTGCTTGAGGTTGTTGCTGCACTGCGCCAGCCGCGCCGCCTCCCGCGCCGCTTGCACCGCCGGCAGCAGCAAGGCGATTAGAATACCGATGATCGTGACCACGACCAACAGCTCTACTAAGGTGAACGCGGGCTGTGGAGGGCGGGAGGAGTTGTGGTCGGCTCGACCGCGGGCGCCGCTTGTGCCAACGACACGCCGGACTTCTCCTCGGCTCCTGACATCGCCATCGCATGAGTGAGAAGTGTCCATGGGCAAAACTCCTTGCGGGCCCCTCCTTGAACCCTTCGCATTGGGCCGCCTTCCCCACACGGATACAGTGTCCAGTATACACCGGCCAGAGCGACCCGCCATACTAAGAACGCACGAGATTCTCTGGAAAACGCGACAGTGGGCTTCACACCGCAAACGGCGGCAGGGGCGTGCGGATGCGGCGGTGCTCGGCGACGACGTCGGACTTGACGTGGCCGTCCTGCATGCGGATCGTACGCTGGGCCAACTGGCCGAAGCTCTCGTCGTGCGTGATCAGCACGATCGTCATTCCCTGTTCCTGATGCAGGTGGGCAAAAAGCGCGAAGACCCCCTCGGCCGAGTGCGAGTCGAGGTTGCCCGTCGGCTCGTCGGCCAGCAGGGCGGCGGGGTCGTTGGCCAGCGAGCGGGCAATGGCCACCCGCTGCCGCTCGCCGACCGAGAGCTTCAGCGGCAGGTGACGGGCGCGGTGGCCCATGCCGACCAGTTCCAGCAACTCCGCGGCCTTGCGCGTGCGGGCCGAAGCGGAGAGCGACCCTTCGAACATCGGCACCTGCACGTTCTCGATCGCCGTTAAGATCGGCAGCAGGTGGAACGACTGGAAGACGAAGCCGAACTTCTGCGAGCGGATGCGGTCGAGATCGCGGACTTTGGAAAGGGCCTGGCCGTCGAAATAGACCTCGCCGGAGGTGGGATGGTCCAAGGCGCCGAGCAGGTTCAACAGCGTCGATTTGCCGCTGCCGCTGGGGCCCATAATCGCCACGTACTCGCCGCGGCGGATGTTGATGCTCACGTCGTCGACGGCGTGGACCTGCCCGTCGGGATAGAGCTTCGAGAGGTGCTCGGTGCGGAAGAGGAATGAACTGCGGCTGCTACTCATGGCGGAGGGCCTCCGTCGGCAGGAGTCGCGCGCCCCGGTAGGCCGGGTAAATGGCGCCGACGATTCCGATGAACAGCGCGCTGAGCACGCCGAAGAGAACCACGCCGCCGCCGACCTCGGGGTCGATCAGGCCGGAGATGGCGGGAAGCCGGCCCAAGAGGTTGGTAACGCCGATCGCCGACACCGCGCCCAGCACGCCGCCGCAGAGGCTCAGCAGGACCGATTCGACGATGATCATTCGCACGATCCGCAGTTTCTTCCAACCGATCGCCCGCAGGATGCCGATTTCGCGGGTTCGCTCGGCCACCGACATGATCATCGTGTTCAGCACGCCGACCACGCCGATGATGATGGCGATGGCCGAAGTGAGCCAGGAGACCGCGCCGATGAAGCGGATTTCGGTGGTGTTTTTGACCGATTCCAGCGCATCCTGCGCCAGGATATTCGTTCCGAGGGCGCCGATTGCCTTGCAGATCCGTTGAATCTCGGCCTGATCGCGGGGATGCTCGACCATCACGGCGAAGCCGCTGACTTGCCCTTTGTGGCCCATGTACTTCTGCAAGTCGGGCAAGAGCGTCACCACCATGCCATTCTCGTAGGGATTCGAACTGCGGATAATGCCGACGACCGTGTACTTGCCGTCGAACAGCGAGACTTTGTCGCCGACGCGCTTGCCGAGGGCGATGGCCAGTTTCTCACCCATGAGAACGCAATGAACGTCGCCCTGCTGGAGATAACGGCCGCCGGGCAGGAGTTCGAGGTTTGCCATCAGCGGCGAATCGGGCACCCAGCCGTTGACCACCACCGAGGTGTCTAGTTCTTCGATCGCGGTAAAATCGACCAAGCCGGGCAGGGCCGCCGTGACGCCGGGGATTTTGGCGATCCGCTCCCCCAGTTTCTGGTCCAGCACGCTGGTGAGCCGCTGCTTGGCGCCCTTCTGCTGCACCACGATGGCCACCTTCTCGTGCCGGTAGATGTCGAGGAACGATCGCTCGGAGCTGTCGGAGATGCCGATCAGGGCCACCACCGCCCCCACCGCCACCGCCACCCCGATGATCGTCAGGCTGGACCGCATGCGGCGGCGGATGACATTCTTCAGTACGAACGTATAGAATCGCATAGGTGCTTCTGCCAGTGCTCTCCTCAGCATTCTTTCTGGGACCCGCCCCTTCTGTCAACGGCCCAGGCGGGCGGAATATGCGGTCAAGAGCGAAAAAAACGACCGTCTCGCCGGCACATCTGGCAATCTCTTCGCATCTTCTCTATCTACCATTGTCCGCGTACGCCGGCCGACATACAAGGCCCCGTTGTGGGAGGCAGGTCGAGTCGCCGATGGTGGCAGGCAGACTCGCACACATCTTACCACGGTGGGGCAGACATTCTTGTCTGCCCGATGTTCGATGGCTCTCACGGCAGACAGGAATGTCTGCCCCACCTGCCCTCTAGGACTTGGCGAACCGGTAGAGCGCAGCGCGCGAGCGCTCGTAGGCGGCGATCGCCGGCTCGTGCTGGAGCGTCAGGCCGACGTCGTCGAGCCCTTCGAGCAGGCAGCGGCGACGGAAGGGATCAAGCTGGAACGGCTGGGAGAGTCCCTGGGCGTCGCTGATGACGCATTTCTCCAGATCGACGGTCAGCTCGTAGCCGCGGCGGGCGGCACAACGGGCGAACAGATCGTCAACCGCCGCTTCGTCGAGCCGGATCGGCAATAGGCCGTTCTTGAAACAGTTGTTGTAAAAGATGTCGGCGAAGCTCGAGGCGATGATCGCGCGAAACCCGTAGTTCTCCAGCGCCCAAGGGGCGTGCTCGCGGCTCGATCCGCAGCCGAAGTTCCGCCGCGCCAAGAGAATGCTCGCCCCGGCATACTCCGGCCGATTGAGAATGAACTCGGGGTTTGCCGTGCCGTCGTTGCGATAGCGCCAATCGAAGAAGAGGAACTCGCCGAAGCCGGTCCGCTCGATCCGCTTGAGGAACTGCTTCGGAATGATGTCGTCGGTATTGACGTCCGAGCGGTCCAACGGAAGAACCAGTCCGGTGTGGGTGGTGAAGGGGGACATGGAGATTTGGGATTTGAGATTTGGGATTTGAGATTTGAGATTTGAGACCGAAAAACCGCTTGCGGTTTCGCACTGCCCACTGCCCACTGCCCACCGCCCACTACATCTCCCGCACATCAACAAACCGTCCCGCGACGGCGGCGGCGGCGGCCATGGCGGGGGAGACCAAGTGCGTGCGGCCGCCTTTGCCCTGGCGGCCCTCGAAGTTGCGATTGCTCGTAGCGGCGCATCGCTCGCCCGGCGAGAGGATGTCGGGATTCATCGCCAGGCACATGCTGCAACCCGGCTCGCGCCATTCCAGCCCGGCGGCGCGAAATATCTTGTCGAGCCCTTCGGTCTCGGCCTGCCGTTTGACTGTGCCGCTGCCGGGCACAACCAGGCCGCGAACGCCCTTGGCCACGCGGCGGCCGCGAATCACCGCCGCGGCGGCCCGCAAGTCCTCGATTCGTCCGTTGGTGCAGGAGCCGATAAAGACGCAGTCGATGGGGATCGCGGTGATTGCCGTGCCCGATTTCAGGCCCATGTATTCGAGCGCGGCGGCCGCCAGTTTTCGCTCGGCCGGATCGGCGAACTCCGCCGGATCGGGGACGCGGCCGCCAACGTCGGTCACTTGGGCCGGCGTCGTTCCCCATGTGACCTGCGGCTGAATCACACTGGCGTCGAACGTTGCGGTGCAGTCGAATTTCGCCCCGGCGTCGGTCGGCAACTTCCGCCAGCGCTCGACGGCGGCGTCGAAATCCTGCGGCGCGAACGGCCGGCCGCGGAGGTAATCGAATGTCGTCTGGTCGGGCGCGACCAACCCCGCCCGGGCGCCGGCCTCGATCGACATGTTGCAGACGGTCATCCGCTCCTCCATGCTCAGGCCGCGAATCGTCTCGCCGGCGTACTCGATGCAATAGCCGACGCCGCCGCTGGTGGAGATCCGCCCGATCAGATAGAGGATCAGGTCCTTGGCACCCACTCCGCCGGGCAGCCGGCCGTCGATGCGGATTTCCAGCGTCTTGGGTTTGTGCTGCAAGAGCGTCTGCGTGGCCAGCACGTGCTCGACCTCGCTCGTGCCGACGCCGAACGCCAAAGCGCCGAAGGCCCCGTGCGTGGCGGTGTGGCTGTCGCCGCAGACGATCGTCATGCCCGGCTGGGTGTAGCCCAACTCGGGCCCGATGACGTGAACGATGCCGTTTCGATCGTCGTCGATGTCGTAGAGCCGAATGCCGAATTGGCGGCAGTTCTGCCGCAGCGTGTCGATCTGCTTCTTCGAGATCGCATCGACAATCGGCAGGCTGCGATCGGTGGTGGGCACGTTATGGTCGATGGTGGCCAGCGTTCGCTCGGGCCGGCGGACTTTGCGGCCGGCCAGCCGCAGCCCCTCGAACGCCTGCGGGCTGGTCACCTCGTGGACCAGATGGAGATCGATGTAGAGGATCGTCTGTTCCCCCGCCGCGGCGCGAACGACGTGGTCGTCCCAGATCTTCTGGAACATCGTGCGGGGGATCGGAGTGGTGGAGGTCATTGGGATAACGGTCAAACGGGGAAGCGACGTTCTAAGACAGCAAACACCGTATTATACTATGCTGCGGCATGGGTCGCTATCGTTGGACCATGCGTAGCGGGGGGGCAGGGGCTCTCGGAGCGCTTCCCTTCGGGGCGCGGCTAAACGGGGCGAGAATAGAGCGGGTTTGGCGGAATTTCTTTGACTTCGCGGCATTGGCGGCGTCTTACATACAAGAGCCCCGTGCGGTTTTGAGCCCGATTTGTCGGTGATCACAGGTTGGGACACGTCCCGTGGATGAGCACTTGCCGCACGTCTACCGGTTCGCGTTGCGGTTGACCGGAAGCCGTCAAGAGGCCGAAGACCTTGCCCAGGACACGTTTCTGCGGGCGTGGCGGCATAAAGACCGGCTGCGGGACGCGAAGGCCGCGCGGGTGTGGCTGTTTACGATTGCCAGAAACCTCTGGACCGACCGGCTGCGGCGCAAGGCCCGGCGGCCGGCGGCGATCGAATTGTTGCCGGAGGACGAAGCGGGCTTGGCCGTGGCCGGCGAGCAGGAGTCGATCGCTCGCGAGGACGTGCGGCGCGTGCTGGCGGCGGTCGATTCGCTGCCGCCGCGGCAGCGCGAGGTGCTGCACCTGCACGCCTGCGAAGGGCTCAGTTTGGACGAGATTGCCGGGGTGTTGGGGATCGGCGTAAACGCGGCCAAGGCCAGTCTGTGCGAAGCGAGAAAACGACTGCGACGGCAATTTCGAGAAATCGACTGCGGCGTCTGCCGCGGTGAGGGGAGTGCCGATGACCGATCCGCGATGTAATCAAATTGATGAATACCTGTGCGGTTGGCTCGCGCCGGAGGAGGCCGCCGAGTTTCAGGCCCATCTGGCCGATTGCCCCACGTGCCGAGAGCAATGCGCCGTGCAGCGGCGGATCGACGGGCTGCTGGCCGATGGGGCGGCGGCAGTCGAGCCGATTCCCGTTGTCTTGACGGATCGCATCGATCGCGGGATTCGCCGGCTGCGGCGGAGGCGGATCGGCTGGGCATGTGCGCTTACAGCGGCGGGGATTGTCGCGGCGCTGGCGATTTGGCGAGCGCCGACGGTCTTCTCTCCGAAAGGTGACGGTCGGCCGGCCGATCGGACGCCGGTGGCGATTGACCGCTCGCCGAAAATGCCGGAACCGATCGCTGCGAAACCGCAAGTGGCCGCTGTTGCACGCGTGACGTTGGTCAACCCGTCCTCGGCGATCCTCGTGCCCGTTGAGAGCCACAGCCCGAACGTAACCGTGGTCCGTATCTACCCGACCGTGAAGATCGCGGGCGATGGCGCAAAGCCGTCGCCATGAGAAGGGCGTACGGCGTGTGGGCTGCTAAAAACTTGGCGAGGAGTGCGTTGGTTTTGCACCCCGGATTTGTTCCACGTACTTTTCACTAGCCCAGGCGTTTACGCCTGGGGAGGAGAGGCATCAACAATTCACTTTTCGATAAGCCCCCTTTAGGGGGCGATGGCCGAAGTCAGGCGTTCTATCCGTTCACTGCGCCCCTAAAGGGGCTTAAGAAAAAAGGAAGAAATCTCCGCCCCGCTTCCCCAGGCGTAAACGCCTGGGCTAGTGATAAGGAAAGCACGCAGGAAAAAAAACGGCGTAGCATCTTGGGTCGATAACTGGTCGAATTCACCGTGCTTTTAGCGGCCCACACGGCGTGTGCCGAATACTGTCACCGTTTTCCGTCTTTTTTCACAGGAGCGAATCAGACATGAATCGAAGAACACTGGCGTATCCGGTCGCTACGTTGGCCGTTGTGGGGGTGCTAACCGTTGGATGGCTGCGGGTGTCGGTGGCCGCTGAGGAAAAATCGCCGCATCCAAAGCCTGCCGCGGCCGAGTCGGCCGTTGACAAGGCGCCGAAGTTCCGCCAACCGGATGGGGAAAGCCTGGTCATTGTGTACCGGCTCCACTACGCCGATCCAAAAACTGCCCATGCGGTGCTAACAACCATTCTGGCCGGTGAAAAGGGACTCAGGCTAGTCGTCGATCCCAAGAGCAACGGCCTGATCGTGTTTGGCTCGCGGGAAACACACGCCAAGGTGGAAAACGTGCTCAAGAACCTCGACGTGCCAACCCCCGCAGTGGAGCCGGAAACGCAGATCAAGATATTCACGTTGGTGTATGCAGAGCCGGGGCAGGCGGCACATTTGCTTGCCACGCTCCTGCCGAAAAACGCGCACGTCGCTCTCGCCGTCGACGAGCGAACGCGATCTCTTGTCGCATCGGGATCGCGCGACGCGCTTGCCATTGCCGAGGCGGTCTTGACCAGGCTTAACGTCGAGGCAAGCAGAGAACGTCCCAAGCCCTCGGCCAATTACGAGGTGCGAATTCTATGGTTGGCTAACGACGGCCACGGCGCCGCACCGGCCGACGACCTGAAGGAAGTCATCGCCGAACTGTCGCGGACGGGGATCAGGGAACTTCGCCAAATCGGTCAAATCGCGGTCCGAACCAACCTAGGCAGTTCGTTCCACGTCAGCGGTCTTCCCAGCTTTGGCGACCACGACCACGAAGCCGACTTTTCCGCCTCCGGCATCCTCGTGGAACAGGGCGACGGGACGCTGACCTTGCAGATTGCCGTCAAGGCCGGGGTGGGTGCGCCGCTGCCGCTCTCCGACATCTCGACGACCATCACCCTTGCCCTGCCGCAGAAGCAGTACGTCGTGCTGGCGAGCGTGCCGGCCCAGGGCATCGACTCGGTGTTCGCCGTGCAGGTGACGAGCCAGCCCGGAGCGGGAGGAAAGCAAGACGCTGCGCGACGTTAACGCATCGCGCAAAACGGTCTCGTCGGTAAGAAACGCCCCCCGATTGCAATCGGGGGGCATTCGCGGGCGGCGGGAGTCTGTTGAACTGCGAGCGAGATGGGCTCACAGTGCGTCACTCCGCCGGGAGTCGTTGACTCCCGGCTATTGCTCTCGTCCTTTTGTCTCGAAGTGGTGCTACGACGCCGTATGCAGCGCGAACGTCAATAAAGTACGACCGTCAGCGTCTGGCCGGCTTTGACGACGATCGGCTGGTCGAACTTGACCAGCACGCCGTCGGGCTCCGCGGTCACGGTGGCGGTGGTTTGCCCGACCGGGTCGCCGCCGAGGACGACTTGCTTCAAGCCGGCCGGCGGCGCCAGGCGGATCTCGTTTACAACGAGTTGGCCTTCGACGACGTGAATCTCGTTGCCCTGTTTGCCCTCGCCGCGGGTCTGGAGCAGCGAGCCCCAGCCCTCCGCCGCGGCAAAGAACGACTTGAAGTGCTTGGGCGTGACCCGCGGGGTGAATCGCATCGACTTGTTCGGGCCGTCGTAGGCGAAGCCCGACAGGCCGGTGAAAAGCGACCAACTCGACATCGCCCGGGCGTAGTGGCCGCCGCACTCGATTTCGTTCCAGGGGTTCCGTCCGAGCTGAGGCTTGGGGATGCCGTCGTAGCGGTCGCGGGCGCCCTTGATGATCGCGTAGGCGTCCTCGATCAGCCCTTCGTAAATCATGTGCCCGGCGACCTGATATTCGGTGCCGGTCCAGACTTCGTCGGAATAAAGCATGACGTGCGGCGGGCGGCCGCCCTTCGGCCAGGTGACGATCAGCATTCCCTTGTCGGTCTCTGCGCAGAAGACCCGCGGCGATTGATGGAAGCCGATCAGGTCGGTCCGCCAGTTGTACTTGAAGATCGAGCGCAGGGCGGATTGCACCTTTTCCTTGGGCAGGATGTAGCCCAGTCCGAGTTGATGCGCCCACCACTGGCCGATGAGCTGGTCGCACATGCAGCCCGGGCCGACTTCGCCCGGCATCTGCATGTAGTTGGGCAAGTCCTGCTGGAAATACTCGCCGTTCCAGCAGCGTTTCACCAGGTTCTCCTGGCCTTTGAGGAAGATTTCATGGAAGCGATCGGCGGTCTTGGCGTCGCCCATCCGCTTGGCCCACTCCTCGCCGGCGCGAAGGGCGGCCAGATAGTAGCCCGACATGAACGTGGTCACCCCGTGCAGGGCTTCATCATAGGTGTTCCACTGCACGTCCTCCAGCACCCCGTCGGGCTGGCCGCCGGCGGCGTCGCGGGCGATCAGGTATTCGACCGCCCGCTTCACGTGCGGCCAGTACTGCTTGAAGAACGAATCGTCGGGCGAATTGAGCGCCTCGCGGTAGGCCTTCAGGATGCAGCTCGAATGGCCGTCGACAAAGGGATGCTCGCACGTCGGATGACCCGGCGTGGGAAGCGCGGTGCGGTTGTTCACGCCGCCGTCGGGATTCTGCTGACATAGGAAGTCGATCCGCCGCATCCCGCGTTCGAGATCGGGGAAGAGGTGCGAGAGCGTCTGCTCGTAACCCCAGACGTGCGTGCAGGTCGGCTGGCAGCAGCCGTTCGAGCCTTCCCAGCCGTAGGGCTCGCCGTTGGCGATCTGGAAGACCACGCCGATGTGGCGAATCGTGGCCGCCTGCGAGGTGATGCAGTCCAAGAGCCAATAGGGGAGCGTGCTGTCGTAGAAGGTCTTGCGGAACGACTCGGTCCGCCCGCGGAGCGTCGCAAAATTGGCGGCGGCGTCGGCTGCGACCGCCTTGGCGTCGGGCCAAAGCGTGGCGTAGTAGCAGCCCATCATCGTCACCGGCAGGCCGCAGTTATTGGCGGGCGGTGCACTATATTTGTTTGGATAGCGCCACGCCAACAGGAAGGGGACTTCGACGCTGCCGCCGGCGGGCACTTCGACGGTCGCGGCCACGGCGCCGTTGATGGTCTTGCCCGCGGCAGTCGGCGCATTCGCCTTGGCCTCATCGAACGGCTGGAACGCTCCCTTGGCCTTGAACTGCTCCCAGGCATCGTTCCAATCTTCGTAGGCGGGCAGCACCGTCACGTCGCCGGCCAACGCGGCCAACGCCAGCGTGCCGAAGCCGCAGGCCGACGACGAAATGCCCTCGGGCGGCGTGTAGGTCGCGCCGGCCAATTCGCAGAGGGCTTCATACGCGCGGTGACGCACGTCGGCCGATCCGATTCGGCGGGGATCGAGAATCGCGCCCGCCACTACGGCGACTCGTCCTTTGCCCAGCGGCATGGTGAAGGCGTCCTGGCCGGTGGCGAGCGTCCTCGACTTCGCCCGCGCATCCGGCTGCAAGTCCTCGAACGTCACTTTGCCGTGCGCCCCGCCCGGTTTGATCGCGCTGAAGCGAATGGGCAGGAGCTCGTCGAGCAGTTTCACCAGCCCGGGGCTCAACGCCGTGTCGCAGAACTCGATCTGGTCGATGTTGATGTGCCCCCAGGGGCCCTTCTGTTCGTCGACGATCTCGATGTGGGCCTTCTCGCCGGCAAACTCGCGGACGTCCCAGGGCTCGGGCCGAAGCCGCTCCTCGTTGTGCCCGCTCGACGCGCGAACGACCTTGCCGGCGACGATCAGGCGAATCTGCGTCCTTCGGTGGGCGCCGCCGCCGATGAGGAAGCGGATGTAGTTCCGCTTGATCGTAAACGGCTGGCTGATGAGTTTTCCAGTGGCGTTGTCGTCGCCGATATAGGAGTTGGCCAGCCCCTTGCCCTTGAAGCCGGTGACCGGTTGCTGATTGGGGAAAGTGCCTTTGGCGGGCTCGCGACCGAAGGCATCCCCCTCGACCTTCCACTTGTCGTAGCCGTGCTCGAAATCCTCGAAGACGACGTTGGGGCGGCGGCGGGCGGGCGTGCCGCGGCTGCCGGCGTACAAGGCCAACAGCGGCAGCGACCTGCCCGAGAAGACCAGCGTGGCGCCGGCCTCGACCGCCTTCTTCGCTGCCGCCAGCGTCGCCTCGGAGGTGTCGATGGCGGGCTCCTCGAACCAGATCACGTCTCCCGTTCCCTCGGCGTTCGGCGCGGGCGGCTGGTTGTTCTCCATGACCGACAGGGTGAGGTTCTTCGGGCATTCGTCGGCCATTTGTCCGAGCGGGGCGAGGTTCTCGGCCATGTAGATGTTCACCGTTTTGTCGAGCGTCGGGGCTTTTCCCGGCTCGGCCCGCATGTTCAGGCCGACGGCCTTGCCTTCGCGGAGCGGTTCGTTGACGTTGCCGCCGTACTTGTCGTGCTTCACCCCGTCGCTGGCCGCCCCCAGGGCGTCGTAGCCGACGGGATTCTGCATCAGCGCCGCCAGCGAAACCGTCTGCTTCGTGTCCGTCGGATTTTGCACGCGAAACACCAGCGCGGCCAACGGGATCGAGGAGAAACGGCTATCCAGCGGGGCGAAGGGCGTGAAGGCCGAAAGCTCCAACTTCACCGGCAAGTCGGCGTCGACGTACTTCAGCGTGGCGATCGGATACTCGCCGATCATCTCGATCTGCTTGATCCGCGGCAAGTCGGGCCCGCCGGCGGTCTGGAGCAGCCGGGCTACGTCGCCCGTCTTGACGGCCAACATCAGCGGGACGTAGCCGTCGCTCAGGGTGTTGAAGAGTTGCCAGCGGGTGAATTGGCCGTCGCAGCCGATCTCGATGTTGCCGGTGCCGATGCCGCCTAAGTGCATCCGCGCGTCGTCATTCACGCCGGATTTGTAGACCCTGACGGAGGCCGGCTCCATGAGGGCTTTTTTCCAGCGGGCGAGTTCTTCGGGCGAGGTCTGCGATTGCAGCAGATCAGCCAACGCCGGCCCGCCTGCCGCCGCCGTAGCAGCGCCGGCGCCGATCACCGTTAAGAAGTCGCGGCGATTCACGCCATCCGTTTGCGGCCCGCAACATCCGCCCGCGCATTTGCACTTCCGCACCATGGGATTGGTCTCCTCTCGAAAGATCGTTATTCTTCCGTCCTTGCCCCCGCGACCGCAGTCGCGGGGCGTTGCCTCGTTTTGCCTCGTTCCCATGCTCTGCGTGGGAACGCACTGGTCCCGACGCTCTGCGTCGCCGCTGCCGACGCAGAGCGTCGGAAAGGTAGCGGTTCCCACGCGGAGCGTGGGAACCAGAACCAAAGATCAGCCGCCGGCTACTTCGCCGGCTCGCAGGCCACCGAGGCGATGCCGAACATGTAGCTCTTCACCGCCTTCTCGTTCGCGCCGACGATTTCCACCGTGAGCGTGTGATCGCCGGCGGTCAATTCATGCTCGCCCAACGAGAGGGTCGTCGAGACCACGTCGGGATCGTTATAAAGATCGACCGGCTGGCCGACCTTCTCGCCGTCGAGAGAGAACTGCACGATGCCGTAGTCGCGGGCCATGGTCAACGAGAGGCTGACCTGCTGCTTGCCTGCTTTTTTGACCCGGAAGCCGACCTTCAGCTTGTCGCCGGGCTTGGCGCCGGTCCACCAGATCTGCTTCTTGTTCAGCCATTTTCCCGTAGTGTAACCGGAGAGGTCCTGCGGGTCGGCCGATCCGCCGCTGGCCTCGATCAGACGGACGTGGTTGACGACAATCCGCGGGATGTCGTAATAGCCGTCGCGGTCGGCAGCCGGCACCGGCTCGTACGGATCGACGCCGTCGGGCGAGAGGTACCAAAACACGGTGTTGGCGTAGCGGACGCTCGGGCCGGGGTGATCGTACTTCTCGATGCAGCCCTCGAAGCCGGTCTGGAACGGATTGTTGTCGACGATGTGCCATCGCAGCACCGACTGGTGCCCTTTGTTGTTTTGCGTCATGGTCTGGGCGTGATAGGGCTTCTGGAACAGATGCGGATCGCACCAGGCGTAGCCGAAATAGTCTTCCGAGCCGGTGCCGAAGGTGGAGGGGAATTTTTCGCCGTCAACGAAGAACTTCTCGTCGCCTTCGCCCCACCAGCCGCCGCGCGGATTCCAGACGTGCAACATCACGCCGCAGAACCGGCCCTTGCCTTGCGTGCGGAGCATGACCCAATCGGGCCAGCGGTCCTTCGGCAGCTTGAACGTGTCGCGGTGCCACTTGCAGTGAAAATAGCCCAGGCCGTCGAAGTCGCGGCCCAGCGGCGCATGCACCACATCGAAATCGGCGGTGCGCGCGACCTTGTCCTCGTTGACCAGTTCGACCACGGCGCTCTTGCCGAACGGCATGTACCAGTTGGAGTAATAGCCGTCCTTGGTCATGCCGGTCATCAGGGTCTTGTAGAGGTTCTCGCCCGGGGCGGTGCCGAAAAAATCGCCCAGCGGACACCAGACGGCCGGCTTGTCCTGGCCGTCCCAAGTGATGCGCAGGGCGAGTTTCCGCAAACCGGTCATCTGATCCTTGCGATCGGCGAACGACAGTTTGGCCTTCAGGGCGGTGATCGCCCGCGGACCGTCGAGCCTGGCGATCACGGCCGTCTCGCCGGGGCCGACGGTCACGTTCTTCGTCAGCGTCTCCTCGCCGTCGCGCTTGCCGGCGGGGTCTTCGCCGAGGTGGTCCTTGAAGAAATCGTTGACTTTTTGCAGGGCGGCCGCGTTCTCCGGCTGCGACACCAGCTCGTTGCTGAAGGTGGGCAGCTTCGTGTCCTTCGGATAAGTCGCGTAGGTGAAGTGGTAGTAGTCGCCCCAGTTCGGGTCGGCCACGATCTTGCACGACTTCTGGAAGGGAATGGGCACGAAGAGGTCCTGGCCCTGGCAGCCGACCTTGGCCAGATTGTAGGAGAGCATCGGATAGTTGAACGGCGGAGTGTCGCCGGAGAAGTAATTCTCGAAGGGCAGATCGACGGCGGGCGTCTCCTGGCCGTCGAGGTAAATGGCGACGCGGCCTTTGCGGGGTGCGGCCGACCAGATCCGCCAGATGCAGCCCGGCCCCTCGATCTCGGCGACTACCGACCGCTCGCCCTCTTTGCGGATGATGCCGCCGCCGTCGCCGTTGGCGCCCCAGTCGATGTACTTGCCCGTCTTCTCGTCATACTTGCTGGCGCGGTCGTAACTCGACGCCTGGGCGCAGTGCTCGCCCGCCGCCGGCAGCGTGGAGAGCCGCGCGAGATCGGTCATGCGGCCGACCAGATCGGTGTAACTCAGCGTCTGTTCGGCGCGGGCGGCCGCAACCAACGCACACAAGGTGACTACGGCAACTGCGAAAAACAGCCAACGTCGAGGCATGACAATACTCCTTTGCTGGTTCGACTGCGGGAAACTCCGGTCAGAAAGAGGCGGAAGGAACCCCAGGCAGGGCGGGAAACGGATGGTCGGGACCGGTGCCGGTCCCTCTTGCTGAATTAGAATCGACCCGCGATCGAAATGCAATGGTGTCGGTCGCGACCGGCGCCGGTTGCGGCGGTCGGCTCCGAACCGTTTAGCCGCCGCGTCCACGCGGCGCTGGGGCTTCGGGCGATTCTGCGCCGCGTGGACGCGGCGGCTAAACACTCTTTGACCGCAGGCAGTTGCCGCTCATTCCTGTTTGACCTCGGCGATTGTGGTCTCCCGCTCGTAATCTTGCCACCATCGGGTGGCCTGTTCGCGGGTCCACAAACCGGCCGACGTGCAGGCCGCCAACGCCTCGCCGAGCTCGGCCGCCGTCTGGAATCGGTCCGCCGGGTTCTTTTCCAGGCAACGCAGGACCACCTGTTCCAGATCGGCGGGAATTTCGGGGCGGAGGCTGGTCGGCGGGACCACCGCATCGTGGGCATGGGCGAAAATCACCTTCAACGGCGTATCGCCCTCGAAGGGCGGCCGGCCGGTGAGCAGATAGTAGCCGACCGCGCCGAGGGAATAGATGTCGCTCCGCCCGTCGGGATTCGCCTCGCCCAGGGCCTGCTCGGGCGACATGAACAGCGGCGAGCCGGTGATCGTCCCTTCGGCCGTCAGATGGATCGGTTCCTCTTCCATCAGCGGCTTGACCAGGCCGAAGTCGAGCAGTTTCGTCACGTCGTAGACGCCGCCGCGTATGGCGGCGAAGATATTGCCCGGCTTGATGTCGCGATGGACCAAGCCGACTCCGTGGGCCTCGGCCAGGGCGTCACAGGCTTGACGCAACAGGTAGATCACGCGCTCAGCCGGCATCGGCCCGAACCGCTCGATGATCTCGCCCAGACTCATGCCGGGCAGGAACTCCATCACGTAGTAGAAGGTGCCGTCGGCGGTGCGGCCGTAGTCGAAAATCTCAACCGTGTTCCAGTGCGACAGCTTGGCGGTGGCGCGGACCTCGCGCTGGAAGCGGGCGAGATTCCTGGGATCGCCGGCCCGGTCGGGGCGAATCAGCTTCACCACACAGGGGCGTTTGAGCAGTTGATGCTCGGCCAGGTAGACTTCGCCCATCCCGCCGGCGCCGATGCGGCGCGTCAGTTGATACTGCCCGAATTGCCGAGCGACGAAGACCGCCCGCCGCAACGAGCCGATCAGCCCCACGCCCACGACGCTGCTGCCGCTGGCGACGCAGAACATCAGCACCAACCCGACCACCTGCTCCGCCGGCACGGCCGCTCGCACCTGCGGATCGCTCCAGATCATGCCGAACAACAGGCCGAGCGACATCAGCGACATCAGCCCGACTGCGACGGCCGCTCGGCGAACCGTGTTGGGAATGAACAGGGCGTAGGTGTAGATCAGGACCAGCCACAAGCCATGAGGGAACTCGAGCACGCCGCGTCGGCAGGTCGCCAACGTGATCGAGTACTGCATCGCCGCAAAGAAGACCGCCGGCAGGCCGAAGACGAGCCATTCCGACGCCCGCAGCCACCAGCCGGGCACCGGGCCGCGGCGGCAGAGGCTGATGCCCACCCCGCCCAAGACGATCGTCGCCAGCAGGTGGAAGCAGAACAGGAAGATATGCTCCGGTTCGGCGATGTCGACGCGAAGGTAGTGCAGCACCAGGAAAGTGGCGAAGGCGAAGAACAACACCAACGCCGCCACCCGCAGCCGCGACCGCAGCAGCGTCTGGATCTCGTGGGCGAGTTCCGGCGCGCTGCCTTCGATCAGCGCGACGCCCGGCCGCCCGATCTCGCCGATTGGCGCCGACGCCCTCGTCAACCCGGGGTGCGACCCTGACGGCAAAACCGATTCTACGGTCGGATCATTCGCCCGGACGACGCCGGGCTGTGTTGCGTACTCAGGCATGAAACAATCATATCCCAAACCGCCCGACGAGGCGACGCGGGCGGGCCGCACCCGCCGGCCGGGTGGCAAACCGCCATTCAGGTGCCCGGCTGGAACATCTCGATCGATTCCGACACGCGATTGCCTTGCCGATCTTCGATGTGGGAATGGAACGGTCCCTCCTCGGGCCTCCAGTTGGTAGTAGTCATTACGATCTGCAAATTCCCCTTCGCGGCAAGCTTGACCGGCAATTTCGCCGCGGCGCCGCGGGCTCGTTCGATGACCCAAATGTAGCCGGCGGTGTTCGGCTGGCCCTGCGCGAACTCGTAGTCGACGCTGAACGACATGACCGTTCCCGGCTCAGGAAGGGTTTGTGCGAGAGCGACGCCGGTGGCAAGTTGGATCGACTGCTGGCTCACGGTCGTCGATGGGCCGGGCGATGCGCTGGGCGACGCGGAGGGGGCGGCGGGCGGCGGCGATGAGGGTACCGGCATCGACGGCTGGGTGGCTGGCGGAGGCGTCGCCACCGCTTGTTTCGCGGGTGATCCACTAGCGCCGGCATCATTCGGAGGTGACGAAGGCGGCGGAGGCGGCGGAAGCGGGCGAGCCAGCGGCGAGCCCCCCTTCGGCTGCGAACTCGCCCCCGAATCGTCGGAACAGCCCGCGATAACCATAGCCGCCAGCGAAAAAAACACCACCGCCAACCAGCGTCGCACGGCCACACCTCCGCAACAAAGCAGACCGATCAAACCTCGCCCGCGCCGAACCGAAAGACAAAACGCCCAACGAGGATTGGCAGGCGAGTCACTAATCCACTAGCATACCCGAGAACCGCAAGCCGCGCGAAGTACGGCATCGCGCCGCGGCGCGTCGGCCCTTGGCTTGTCCCCCATCTTGGGGCGGGCTTGCCGCCGCGATTGCACCCCGCTAGTATGAAGCACTTTCCAGTCCCCCCTGCGTCACGCTTCTCGAACACATGGCCCTGAGACGAGACATCGTTATCACCGGCGTGGGTGTAGTCAGTCCCATCGGCATCGGGAAGGAGCCGTTCTGGGCTGCGCTCTGCGCCGGTCGTAGCGGCATCCGCCGGCTGGCGGCGTTCGACGGTCGCTCGCCGTTCGCGCCGATCGGCGGCGAGGTGGCCGACTTCGACGCCAAACAATACGTCCGGCCGCGAAAGAGCCTGAAGGTGATGAGCCGCGACATCCAACTGGCGTTCGCCGCCGCCGATCTGGCCTGCATCGACGCCGGCCTGCGCGAGCGGCCGATCGACCCGGAGCGGCTGGGCGTGATCTTCGGCGCCGCCATCATCCCCGGCGAGCTGGACGAGTTGGTGGGTACGTATCGAAGTTGTCTCGTCGACGGCCAATTCGACTTCGGCCGTTGGGGGCCGTCGGCGATGGCCGAGTTGTTCCCGCTTTGGATGCTGAAATATCTACCCAACATGCCGGCCTGCCATATCGGCATCGGCCAGGACGCCCGCGGACCGAACAACTCGATCACGATGGGGGACGTATCGAGCCTGTCGGCGTTGATCGAGGCGGCGCGGGTCTTGGAACGCGGCCAGGCGGATGCCATCATTACCGGCGCGGTCGACGTGGGGCTGCACCCGGTCATCTGGGCCCGCGGCGAAGCGGGGCGGGTCTCGCGCCGCGGCGGCGATCCGGCCGCGGCCTCGCGGCCCTTCGACGCCGAGCGTGACGGCGTGGTCAATGCCGAGGGGGCGGCGGCGCTGATCGTCGAGCCGCTGGCTCATGCCCAAGCCCGCGGGGCGCCGATCCTCGCCCGCCTGCTCGGCTGCGCCGCCGCATTCGAGCCCAACGTCATTCGCTCTTCCCACCCGGAGAGCGGCAACCAACGCCGCGACGGCGCGATTCGCCGGGCGATTGTGGGCGCGATCCGCGATGCCGGCCTGACACCCGAGGAGTTGGGTTGCGTCGTCGCCCACGGCACGAGCAGGATCGACGACGATCGGCTCGAAGCCCAGGCGATCTACTGCGCCCTGGGCGACGTGCCGGTCACGGCGCCGAAGAGCAATTGCGGATATGCGGGAGCGGCGTCGGGGGCGTTGGAGACGGCGGTCGGCGTTCTCGCGTTTCAACACAAGCTCGTGCCGCACACGTTGAATTACGAGCATCCCGACCCGCAGTGTCCGATCAACGTGGTTCACGGCCGGCCGCGGCCGCTCGATCACCCCACCGCACTGGTGTTGAGTCATTCGCCGTACGGACAAGCGGTGGCGGTGGTGTTGGCGGGACCAGAGTAAGCAGGGAAAACAGCGTGACTGCCTGCGGCGGTGTTACGTATGGTATATTGTGGGGAGACGATAAAGGTAGAGCCTATGCCAACTGCCATCGCCGTCGATCGCGCCGCCATCGCCGATTTCTCTCGGCGGCACTACATCCGCCGTCTGGCGTTGTTCGGCTCGGTTTTGCGCGCGGATTTTCACCGCGATAGCGACGTGGACGTGTTGGTGGAGTTCGAAGCAGGTCACACCGCCGGCTTGATTCGGCTTGCGCGGATCGAGCGCGAGCTTTCGCAGATCCTCGGGTGGAAGGCCGACCTTCGCACGCCCGAAGACTTGAGTCGCTACTTCCGCGACGAGGTCGTCCGCACCGCCGAGGTGTTGTATGATCGCCAATGACGCCGTCAGGCTCCGCCACATGCTCGATTCGGCCATCGAAGCCCGCTCGTACGTCGCTGGAAAGAAGCGATCCGATCTCGATCAAAATCGCATGTTGGTGCACTGCCTGGTTCGCTGCATCGAGATCATCGGCGAAGCGGCGTCGAAGGTTTCGCCGGCGGGGCGATCCGAACTGCCGGCAATCCCCTGGACCGACATCGTCTCGATGCGAAATCGCCTGATTCACGCATACTTTGACATCAATCTCGATTCGCTGTGGAATACCGTTGTTGACGACCTTCCGCCGCTGGTTGCCGCGCTAGAGAAGATCGTGGCGTGATTCGGAGATGCAGACTTACCAATCCTTCGCCGCCGACGTGCGACGGCTCGATCGGGCGATCGGGGCGATCGAGCCGCTGGCGGCCGCGGCGGGTGTAGCGCCGCCGGCGGGCCAGGAGTGGTTCGATCTGCTGCGAAACAAGCTCCTGGCGCAGCTCGATATGCCGCCGCTCTTGGTCGTGGCGATCGTCGGCGGCACGAACATCGGCAAATCGTCGATCTTCAATCAGTTGGCCGGCGAAGTGGCCAGCGCCGCCAGCCCGCTGGCCGCCGGCACGAAACACCCGGTGTGCCTCGTGCCGCCGCCGCTGGCCGACGCGGCCCTGCTAGCGCGGCTGTTCGAGCCCTTCCAACTTCGCATCTGGCAATCGGCCGACGATCCGCTGGGCGAGTCGCCCGAAGACCGGCTCTTCTGGCGGGTGGGGCCGACGATGCCGCCGAACCTGCTGCTCTTGGACGCCCCCGACGTCGATTCCGACGCCGCGGTAAATTGGCATCGCGCCCGCGCGATTCGCCAGGCGGCCGACGTGCTGGTCGCCGTCTTGACGCAGCAGAAGTACAACGACGCCGCGGTGAAGCAGTTCTTTCGCGCCGCCGTCGAGGCCGACAAGCCGATCATCGTCGTCTTCAACCAGTGCGAGCTCGACGCCGACGCCCCGTATTGGCCGCTGTGGCTGGAGACGTTCTGCCAGCAGACCGGCGCCACCCCGGAGTCGGCCTACGTCATCCCCTACGATCGCCGCGCCGCCGAAGAGTTGCGGATGAAGTTCTATGGGATCGAGGTGGGAGGGGCTAGGGGCTGGGGGCTGGGGGCTGGGGAGAGTGGGCAGTCGGCAGTCCGCAGTCGGCAGTCCGCAGTGGAGAGTGGAGAGTGGAGAGTGGAGAGTAGAGAGAAAAGAACGCTCCCGCCCTCCGCCCTCCCCCCTCCGCCAATCTCCAAATCTCCAAATCTCCAAATCTCCAAATCCCCCAATCACGGCGACCGCTTCGTACCACCGGCCGCTCAAGCGGCCAGCCCTCAAGCGGCCAGCCCCCCGCGCGAGAGCGACCTCCGCGCCGATCTGGCTTCGCTGCGTTTCGACACGATCAAGGTTCGCACGTTTCGCGGGGCGATGCGGCGGGTGCTCGATCCCGCCCGCGGCGCGCCGGCCTACTTGGATTCGATCCGCCAGACGGCCGACGAGTTCGCGGCGGCGGCCAAGGCGCTGTCGGCCACCGAGATGGCCCGCGTCGGTTGGCCCTCGCTGCCGGTCGGCGTGTTGGTCGACGAAATCCGCGATTGGTGGGACGCCTCGCGACAGGAGTGGTCGCGGAGGATTCACGGCTTCTACCGCGTGATCGGCCGCGGCGTGACCTGGCCGATCCGCGCCGCTTGGGACACGATGACGGGACCGCAATCCAATCCGCTGGCCGTCTTTCAGCGGCAGGAGCGGGCGGCGATCGTGCTGGCCGTCGAAAAGCTGTTGGACGAGTTGAACCGGCTGGCCGCGGTGGGCAACGAGACGCTCCGGCCGCGATTGCTGCGGCTGTTGGGCGGCCGGGCCCGCGCCACGCTGCTCGAACGGGTGCAGGCGGCCCACGAGAGCCTCCCGGCGGTCGATGAACATTATCGCGAGTTCTTGCGCGGCGAATTGAACGCCTGGCGCGACGCCAATCCCCGCGCCGTGCGATTCCTGCAATCGCTCGACCACGCGGCGGCGCTGGCCCGACCGGCGATCACCGTGGCGTTGTTTTTCACCGGCCTGCATTTTGCGGGCGATATTGCCGGGCAGGCCGCGGCACACGCCGCAGGGCATCTGGCCACCGAAGCGGCCATCACCGGCGGCATCACCGGCGGCGGCGAGGCCCTGGTCAGCACCACCAGCGAGGGCGTCCGCCAGGCGGCCGGCCGGCTCTTCGGGCGATTGCAATCCCGCTACACCCAACAGCGTGCCGCCTGGCTCGCCGACTGGCTCGAACGCGAGCTGCTCGGCGATCTGCTGGCCGATCTCCGCCGCGGCGCCGAGGCGCCCCAGCGGAGCGAATTCCAGGAGGCCGAGGCGGCGATTCGCGCGCTGGCGGCAAGCCATGCGTAACGGCGGATCGTGCGAAGCCGCAAGCGGCAGGCGGCGGGGCCGCAGGGTATAATTCAGTTGAATTGCCGCCCGCGACGCGGCTGAGCGGCGACCGGATGGCCCTTGACGGGGGGAGTGGTTCGGTCGATCATAAGGGTAGCGGAACTTCGACGGAGTGCAGCGGCAATGGCGGAAGAGGCAAAGGCAGGGCCGATTGGCGAGCCGAACACCGGCAGCGTGCCGCCGGCATTGCCGCCGACACTGCCACCCGCGTCGCCGGCCGCCGCGGCCGCGGAATCGTCGGCTGAAGAGTCGCCGCCGCGGCGCCGGGGCATTTTCGGGCGGATGCGCACTTGGTTCCTCGAAGAGGGGCCCTGGTGGCTGTGCAGTTTCGTCTTTCACATCATCCTGGTCTGCTCGCTGGCGTTGTTGGGGGGCAAGGCGATCGAGAAGGTCGCCGGCGAAGCCCCGTCGTTTGAGGAGGCGAAGGTCGAACCGCTGGCGATCGCGCCGAGAAAATCGAGCGCTTCGACCTCGGCGAGGCACCGGAAGATCCGACGCAATTGAACACCGACGACCTCAGCTTGGAAAAGCCCGCCCAACTGGCGCAAGCGGCCGAGTTCAACGACGAGAGCGAGCATTTCGAGCACCGCGGCGGCGGAACGCCTGCGGATAGCAAGCAGGCCAACCTGGGCGGCTTGGGCGGCTTCGACATCCAGGACATCGGCGCGGGCCCAAGCGTCAAGGGCAAAGGCGGCGTCGGCGTCGGCGTCGGCACCGGCACGCACAGCGGCGCCGGCGGCGGCGGCTCGGGCTTCGGCGGACGCGGCAGCGGCAGCCGCAAGGCCATGCTCGCCAGCGGCGGCGGCACCAAGCAATCGGAACTGGCCGTGTTGGCCGCGCTGAACTGGTTGGCACGCCACCAGCTTTCCGACGGCAGTTGGAGCTTAAGCGGCTACAAGAGCCGCTGCAAGGACGCCACTTGCAGCGGACCGGGCAAGGCCGGCGACCGCTCGGCCGCCGCCACCGCCTTGGCGCTGTTGCCTTTCCTCGGCGCCGGGCAGACGCACGAGTCGAAAGGCCACTACAAGAACACCGTCGCCGCGGGAATCCGCTTCCTAATCAGCAACGAGAAGGTCAACGGCGACCTGCGCATCGGCGGCGACATGTATGACCAGGGCCTGGCCGCCATCGCGCTGTGCGAATGTTATGGAATGAGCAACTCCAGGGAGATCAAGCGGGCCGCCCAGACCGCCTTGAACTTCATCATGGAGGCGCAGAACCAGCGCGACGGCGGCTGGCGCTACCAGCCGACGCAACCGGGCGATCTGTCGGTCAGCGGCTGGCAGATCATGGCGCTCAAAAGCGGCCAGATGGCGTATCTCACCGTCACCCCCAACGCCTTGGAGAACGTGAGAAAGTTCCTCAAGGCGGTGGTCTTCGAGGGACACGGCCCCGGCCGTTTCTCTTACCTGCCCGGCAACACCTTCTGCGACGGCATCGTGATCCACGAAGGGGAAGTCATCAAGAACGACAACGCGCATCGGGCGGTGACCGCCATCGGCCTGCTCTGCCTCGAATACATGCACGCGCCGCGCAACGACCCGGCGCTGCTCGAGGGCACGGCCTATCTGATGAAGTCCCTGCCCGACACCGGCGCCCGCAACGTCTATTATTGGTACTACGCCACGCAGGTGATGCACAACCAGTTGGGCCCCGACTGGGACGTCTGGAACCGCAAGATGCGGCACATCCTGATCCACACACAGTGCAAGGAGGGCTGCGCCACCGGCAGTTGGGACCCGCACAAGCCGACCAACGACATGTGGGGCGACGTCGGCGGCCGGCTGATGGTGACCAGCCTCTCCGCCCTGACGCTGGAAATCTACTACCGCTACCTGCCGTTGTACAAGCTGGACGAGGAGGCGGGCAACGCTCCGCCGCCCGCCGCCAAGCCAGACGCCGTTAAGCCGCCGCCAAAGAGTAAGAAGTGATCGCCGTCGAGAGGTCGATTGTTGTGGTTTCACAAAGGGACAGAAGTGAGGAAGACGTTGGCTGACGTGCCTTTTCACTAGCCCAGGCGTTTACGCCTGTGGTTAAGAGGCCGGCCCCCCGTCTTTTTTTCTAGCCCCTTCAGGGGCGGCAACCGGTTTCCGCGAGATGAGCACTCTCTCCCCAGGCGTGAACGCCTGGGCTAGTGAAAAGGAACGTCAGCAGATGGTCCCGCTGCGTTCACGCAGACGAACTCCCAGCCACAGGCCATTGCGTTTTGCGCCCAACCGATGAAAAAGCCCCTTGCCCCGACGCTGATGATCTTGCTCTCTGCCGCCGCGGCGATTTGCGGCGGCGGGGCGTGGGCGCGGGAAGAGCCGCTGCGGTTCGTCCATGCCCTGCAACGCGGCGGCTACGGCGACATGGCCGCCGAGTATCTCGATCTGCTGGCCAAGCGGCCCGCTCTGCCGGCGGAGATTCGCGAGGTTTGGGACTTGGAGATGTCGAAGAGCCTGCGGGCCGCCGCGGCCGACGCCTTCGACGTTCGCGAGCGCGAGCGGCTGATGGCCGAATCGCACCGGCATCTGGCGAAGTTCCTCAAGGAGAAACCAAAGCATCCCGCCGCGGCCAACGCCTTGGCCGAGTGGGGCGACTTCCTGCTGAAGCAAGCGCAAGAGTTGATCCACTCGGCCGCGGCCCTCAAGGGCAAGAACGCCCCCGAGCGTGAGAAGATGCTGACCGATGCGCGGACCAGCCTCGCCGAGGCGCGGGAGAAGTTCCAGCGGGCGGCGGTGAGGTTTCGAGCCCGGCTGAAGCAATTGGCCCCGCGCACGAAGCCGTCGAGCCGGCGGGTGGAGCGGGCCGAAGTGGTCGAGGCGCGGCAGGAGGCCGAAGCCGCCTTGCGCGACGCCGAGTTCCAACTCGCCTGGATCGACTATTGCACCGCCCAGACTTATGCGGCAAAGAGCGCCGAGCAGACCGCCGCGCTGCACAAGGCCGCCCAGGCGTTCGACGACATCTTTCAGCAAAACCGCACCGGCGGCGGCCAAACCGCCGGCCTCTACGCCCACCTCTGGCACGGCAAAACCGCCGAGGAGCTGGGCGACGATCAACTGGCGGTCGATATCTACGACGAGGTGTTGGCCAGCGCTCCCGATCCGACCGATCGCACGGCGCCGACCGGGCTGGAGCCGCTTTTCGCCCAGACGCAGTACTTCCGCCTGCTGGTTGTCGCCAAGCAGAACCCGCAACAGTTTCAGTCGGAGGCCAAAACCTGGCTGGAGCAGTATCGCCGCCTGCGGCAGACCGACGGCTACCAGGGCGTCGCCTTGGAGCTGGCCAAGGCCAAGCTGGCGGCGGCCGACAAGGCCAGCGGCATCGAGCGATCGCGTCGCACCTCCGAGGCGCTGCAAATCCTGATTGAAATGGAGAAAATCCACAGTCCGTACCAGCGCGACGCCATCGTGCTGCGGCTCGATCTGCTGAAAGCGGAGGGCAGATCGGACGTCGACGTCCACACCTTCGACGAGGCGGTGGCGTTGGCCGACGCGGCAATGACGGCGTCGCAGTGGGTCCGCGCCCGCGATGCCTACCTGAAGGCCCTGGAAATCGCCCGCCAGCAGCGGCGCAACGAGCCGACGGCGATCAAGGCGGTGGAAGAGGCCCTGGCCCGCGCCCGCTATAATCTCGCCTGCGACCTGTTCCAGCAGGGAAAGCTGAGCGAGTGCATCGACGCGGTCGGGGCCATCGTCTTCGCGGATCCGCAAAAGAAGATCGTGCGCAAGGAGAGTAACGCCGCGGCGGAGGCGGCGGCGCTGGCGGTGGCGGCGGCGCTGAATCTCTACGTCCACACCCCCGCCGACAAGAAACCGGCGGCGCTGGCGAAGCTGACCGCCGTGGCCGAGTTCACCGAGAAGAACTGGCCCGACCGCCCCGAGGCCGACGACGCCCGCATGGCCCGCGCCCAGGCCAAACTGGTCGTCGGCCAAATCCGCGAGGCGATCGACATCTTCGAGCGGGTCAACCCGAAGTCGGATCGCTATCCGCTGGCGATGTACCGCGCGGGCCAGGACTACGCCGCTCTGTATGGAATGGAGAAGAGGAAGCCCGAGAAGGACCGCAACCGCCAACGGATGCTGGCCGACCGCGGCCAGGCGATCCGGCGATTGCAGACCGCGCTGGCGATCTTCGACAAGGGGATCGAGCCGGGCCATCCGCTGCCGGAACATTTCGCCGAGGCGCAGCTCCTCCTGGCCGAGATCCGCGCAGAAGGCGGCGAGATGCGCGAGGCCGCCGCGCTCTATCGGCCGCTGGTCGATGCCGTCAAGGCCGCAAAACCCAAAACGCTCGACGAGGCGACGATCCGCACCTTCCTTGGCGCCGCCCGCGCATACTCGGCCGTGGGCCAACTCGACAAGGCCGCCGACACCAGCGGCCTGCTGCTCGAACTTGGCCCCGACACGCCCCAGGTCAATGCCGTGCTGACGCAGTTCGCCCGGCTGTTGGACTCCGAGCGGAAGAAGGCGCTCGCGGCCGTGACCGAACTGCAAGGCGATCCGGCCAAGGCGGTCGAGTGCGACGCCGCCAAGACGCGGCTGGCGTCGTTGGAGAAGCTGCTGGGCACGTTCGTCGCCAAGCTGGCCGGGCGACAAGAACTGTCGCTGGCGGCGATGGTCTTCAGCGGCGACACGCTCAGCGCCGTCGGCATGACCGACGGGGCGAGCCGCGAGTATCAGAAGATCATCGAGCGCTACAAAACCGACCCCAGCTTCGCCAAAGCCGCCGCCGGGGCCATCAGCCGCATCCGCGCCCAATCCATCGGGCTGCTCCGCAAGCAGGGCAGTTTCACCGAAGCGCTCAAGCAGGTTGACGACCTGATCCACGATTATCCGCACAACTTGGAACCGCTGATGGAGAAGGGCTACATCTTGGAGGGCCTGGCGGAAAAGGACCCCACGCGCTTCGACGAGTCGGTCTCCCACTGGGTGATGCTGCGGACGAAGCTGCAAGCCCTTCGCCCCAAGCCGCCCGAGTATTACGAAGTGATGTATCGCGTGGCCGCCTGCCTGGTGCGCGAGGCGGAGAAGAGCGCGGACAAGGCGGTCGCCGCCGATCGGGCGCTGAAGGCCGAGCAGGTGCTCAAGGCGGCGCTGGTCCTCAGCCCCAAGCTCAACGGTCCCGACACCGTCGCCCGCTACCGCGTTCTGCTCGATCGCGCGATCGCGCTCCAAGGCCGCCAGCCCGAGCGGCGGGAGGAGAGGGGACCATGAGGAGATTTGCACCTGGTTCCCACGCTCTGCGTGGGAACCCGCGATTGCCGACGCTCCGCGTCCACTGGAGCGAGAGCAAGCGTAGGATGCAGGGCGATTGCAGGCGGGCTGTAGGAGGCGTCTCCAGACGCCGATCGAGCCGATGTGGAGCCGCAATCGGCGACAGGAGTCGCCTCCTACAGTCGAAACTCCCGCATGCCCTCAGGTTCTGCGCGGGAGCGAGGATCGGCGCGATCGGCATCCTCCTCCTGTTGCTGGCGATCGGCTCGATCGCCGCGGCGAAAGACCCTGCGGCGAAAAAACCGCCCGCCCAGCCGCCGCCGGGAAAACAGCTCGAAGGGCTGGGCTTCACGCCGACGCCGCCGGAAGGGGACCGCGGCGGCACGAGCCTCTTCGGAATCGTCGGCGAGGGCTACAAGTTCGTCTACGTCATCGACCGCTCGGGCAGCATGGGCGGCGAGGGGCGAAAATCGTTGCAGCTCGCCAAGGCCGAGCTGATCCGCAGCTTCCAACGGCTCGACCGCGTCCATCAGTTTCAGATCGTCTTCTACAACGAGCGGCCGGTGGTGTTCAATCCGACCGGCACGCCCGGCCGGCTGGCCTTCGCCACCGACGAGAACAAGCAGCGGGCGGTCCGCTTTCTCGACAAGATCGCGGCCGACGGCGGCACCGACCACGAGAGCGCCCTGCGCGTGGCCATCCGCTTGCGGCCGGACGTGATCTTCTTCTTGACCGACGCCGACGATCCGAAGCTCTCGCCCGGGCAACTGGCGAAGATTCGCCGCCTGGCGGCGGGCATCATCATCAACACCGTCGAGTTCGGACCGGGACCGAAGCCGGCGGCCAGGAGTTTCCTCGCCGCTCTGGCCGGACAAAACGGCGGCAAGTACGCCTATATCGACATCTCGAAACGCAAGACCGCCGCTAAGCCGGCGAAACGCGGCGGCTAACTGTCGTCGCTCTTGGCCGCGTTCTTTCGCGCCAGGATTTTGCGGATCGCCTCTTTGCTGGCGTCGCGGACCTTCCAGTTGCGGCTGGTTGCTCCCTTGCGGAGCAGGGGAAGGCTCTTGACGGTGCCGCAATCGCCCAGCACCTGGACGGCGGCGAGACAGACGTTGGGATCCTGCGTCGGGGCGACGAGCAACACGGCGTCTTCGGCCTCTTCGCCCATCTGCCGCAAGGCTTGGGCCGCGAGTTTGCCGACAAAGAAATCGCCCAATTTCGTCGCCAGGGTGGGGGCCGCCTTGGCGTACTTGATGTCGCCCAGCGCTTTGATGACGTGCTCGACCTCGATCGGCCGCGACTGGTCGAGCATCGTCAGCAGGATCGGTCCGGCGTACTTGCCCGCCCAGATCACCAGTCCCTTGATCGCCTGCTCGCGGTGGAAGCCGCGATCGTCTTCCAACAATTCCTTAAAGGCCCGGGCGATCTTCTTTTTCTGCTCCGCCGTGACTTGGGCGGGGGAGGTTCGCAACAGGACGGCGATGGCCTTGTCGCGCTTCAAGTAGTTGTCGGAAGCGAGCAACTCCGCCAGGCGATCGTAATAGGCCGGGTCGTTCGGATCGCCTCCCTCTTCGTCTTTCTCTCGCTCGGCCACCCGCTTTTCGGCCTCGGCGCGGTCGCGGGCCATGCGCTCTTCGGCCTCCTGCCGGGACTTGCGGACGCGCTCTTCGTTCTCCTTCCTGGCAAGTTCCCTCTCCTCCTCGATCGTTTCCGCGCGGCGCCGAGCACTAGCGGGTGGATTCTGATCTTCAGCAGCCGCTTCGTCTCGTTCTGCAAGAGCACGTCGCCAAAATCGATGCCCGCGGCAAACGCGCGAAAATCGCCGACCGGGCCGAGCACCACGTTCAGCCCCTCTTGCGATGTGATTTCGTAGAGCATGGCCGTCGGCGCGAGTTTCTGCAGCCGCTCGCAGGCCTTGCCGGCCAGATCGAGCCTCATCTTCACGAAATCGACCTTGACCATCTGCTCATAGCCGACCCGTTCGAGCAGGTTCTTCGCGTTCCGCGTGAACTGCTGCGGCTCGGCGACCGTCGCCGATTGCGCAGGCGGCGTGGCCTCGTAGGCTTTCAGGGCGAAATCGAACGCGCGGCTGTCGAAGGCCTTCCAGAAATCCAGCGGAAGCCCCGGAACGTCCTCCAGCCGCTCGGCTTCGTTGCGGAGTCGGCAGACGGCGCTGTTCATCAATTGGATCGCTTCGGCGGCCGATTTGGCGTCGCCGGCGTCCTCTTGCTGCGGTTGGTCGCGGCCGGCGGCGGGCAGTTGGCCCACCAGCTCGCAGAGCGCGGCGAACTTGCCATCCACGTTTTCCGTGGCGGCACGGGCGGAATCGGCGTCGCGAATGCCCTGCAAGGCGTCGGCCAGCTCGTTGGCGGCCGAGGCGATCGCCCGGTGCGTCTTCTCCGGCTCCGGCGTCAAGTTGACGTTGCAGCCGGCGACGGCGGCGAACAACCCGATCCAGCACAGCTTCCATACGGCGTTCTTCATGTTCCTCGTGCAATACGAATGTCTTGGAGACGCGTCTTGAAAATCTCCCCTCTCCCTTTGGGAGAGGGGCAGGGGGTGAGGGCCGCACGGCGCGGACCGCGGAAAGTCAAGCCGTCAGCCGCACTCTACCCTCACCCTAACTCTCTCCCAAAGGGAGAGGGGACCACTTTGTAAGCACGCTCTAGCACCTCTCTTTCGTCAGCCGTTGCCAAGCGCCTACTTCATTCCCGACGGACGAAGCCGTCCTAGCGGGTCGTCGCCGATGAGACTTTCCCATTCGCCATAAACGGGATTGGGCAAAATGAACCAACTCTCTCCAAAGTGGAACGCGGCGGTGTCGACCCGCTCCAGCCGGCTCTGAATCGCCTTGCGGTAGCCGCTGGCGCCTTCGTTGCCGGTGAGCTTCATCGCCGCAAACTGCTCGGAGAAATCGCGCAGGTTGTCGCCGAAGTACAGCAACACGTTGTACTTGGCCGCAACCGCTTCGCGGCGTGGCGCCTTGTTCGGCGTGTCGGTCCTCAGGTACAGGCGGTCCTCGATGCAATCGACGTTGATGCCGACGTGCCGCAGCGCTTGGATCGTGGCCGCGCGATACTTCTCGGCGCGGTTGGAAATATAGACCAGCGTCGCTCCCAGCGCCTCGGCCTTTTCGATGAACGGTTTTGCCCCGGGCACCAGCGCCACCCGATCGGGATAGTCGCGTTCGTAAGCCAACCACCGCTCCTGGCTGTTCTCCCGGCCGCTTTCGTACAGATACGACTCATACGCCGAGTTATCCAACACCGTCTCATCCAGGTCCATCACCACCGCGGGCCTGGCCGGCTTTGCGGCCATCAATGCAGCCAACCGCAACTGGGCCAAATGATACGTTTGCAAACAACAGGCGCGATACTCCGCCGCCGTCTGCATATAGAGATTTGCCCCCAGCCTCTCGCGCATGGTGTAAGGGATCGAGGCTCGCCGCGCACTGGTCTGGCCGGGGGCGGCAAATTGAAGTGCGGACGAGCCCAGCAACAAGCCGACCGCCAGACAAAAAGCATAACGCAGCAGGAGTACTGGACGTTCCGCTCGCATGGCCGTAATCCTCCTCAGCTATTGGAAAGTGTCACTTGGCGGCTCAGGCCGCTGGTAAAAGGAATTGCACGTCCCAATGATACAATACCGCGCGACAAAGCGACAGGGCGGCCGGTACGCGCTCACGGCCCGGGAAACCAGGGGAACCGAGGAGGGCGCCAGTCCGCACCAGCGCTTCCCTTCGGGGCGCGGCTAAACGGCGGAGACAAACTGGGAATCATCAGTCTTGAAACGGGTTCTCCAACTTCTCCAGCGTCTTGGCTTGCTGCTTGGCGTAGTCCTGATCGGTCTTCGACAGCTTTTCTAACGGGATTCTAATCGTGTGGCCGTTGGCCCTTTTTAGGGTGACTTTGCCCGATCTCAGCTCGACGAAGATCGCCTCGACGGTGAAGGAGCCGACGGCGGCGTGCCAGGTTCGCATCGCGGCGCCCCCTGGCTGTTTTGGCTCGGCGCGGTCCTCTTCTGGATTGGAGCGATCTTTGGCCGCAGCGGCGTCCGCTGATTCGAGCAGGCGTTTTTCGATAGCGACGATGGCGGTCTCCACTTCGCGTACTTCGTGCGGGTGCTCGCGGGCTTCACGCGTCAGCGCCGCCAGGGCCTGCTTGCCGCCGATCTCGGCCAGCACGTTGGCCGCGGTGCGGCGAACCCAGAAGTCGGAGTCTTCCAGCATGGCGATCACCGCCGGCTCGGCGACGGGACCCATCGCCTTCATCGCCGCTTCCGCTTCCCTCTGGTTGTGGACTGCCTGGGCGGCGGCGGCCTCGGCGGCGGCGGCGGTCTTGAACTTGGCCAACGCCGGGATCGCCTCGCCGCGAACCATGAAGCTCGCGTGCCGGCTCCCCTCGATCACCGTCTTTTCGGCGTCCGGGCCGGCCCAGACCCGCAGCGCGGCCATCACCGCCGCCTGCGTCCACTCGTTCTTGTTCTTGTAGGCCGCGCAGAGCGGTCGCGAGAACTCGGTCGGATTCTCGCCCGGGATCACCTTGCTCAGTCGCCGGGCGGCCGCCTGCACGCGCTGCTCATCCCGCGAGCGGAGATCCCGCAGCAGCGATTCCCGCTCGCCGGCCGCCAGCGGCCGCGGCTTGTCGGCCTCGGCCCGGGCGGCGATCTGGGCCTTCAGTTTCGCCGCCGCTTCCTCTTCCAGCTTCCGCTGCGCAGCCGTCTCATCGTCGGTCATTAGCCCGTAGTCCAGCGTCATCGGGATGTTGACGGCGACGTTGGATTCGTTCACGTGGATCTCGTATCTCGTCTTTTCCGATCGAACCACGCGGAGTCGGCGGTCAAATATCAACTCCCCGTTGCCCGACATGTCGATATGGATTACGCCCTGTTCGGGAAGTGTGCGAAGCGAATACTTCTTGCCGATGCGAACCGTATCCTGGTCTTGGCCTGCGACCGTGTAGTCGATGCGTTCTTTGGCGCCGCGATTGGTTTCGCTGTCGCGTGCGAACGGTCCGAAGAACGGTGGCCCCGAGGCTTCGCTGCGCTCAATGACCCCCAGTTCGCGCTCGATGGTCCAGGTTGGCTTGGCCTCGCCGGGGAACTGGTGGACGACCAACTCGACTTCGGTTCCCAGCAGCAAGGGGAGCCAGGGGCTCTCGCCGCGGCGGATGATCTTGCCCTGGCGATCGAAGGTCGTCTCGCGCGGCCGGACCGGCGCGCCGCGGCCGAAGAAACCGGGTGGAGGTGGGATGTGCGGCGGGCCGAACATACCCCGCGGACGCCCAAAAGGCAGCCCAATCATACCGGGCGCGGCCTCGGCCTTGGGTTTCGACGCGCAGTGCAAATTCGCGATGCACCGCAGCGTAAACTGTGCGTCGCTCGAATCGAGCGCCTCATAGCTCAGCACTCCCTCGTCGGTGAGGTCCTCCTCGGGCAGCGTCGCCGCAATCTTCACCTTGTAGTAGTACTTCTCCCCTTTCTTGCAGCCGTATTCCAGCTTCGCATCAGCCGCGGCCAGCGGCGTGGCGACCGACGGCCGCGACGCTGGCACCTTCTGATCCAGGGACGATGGGGTGGCAGTTGCACTGCCACCCCCCGTTTCCCGCAGCGGGGCGGCAGTACAACTGCCGCCCCAACTGCTAGCTTGCACCTTCTCGGGTCTAAGCGACGGCTTCGTCTCCCGCGGGCCGGCTGCCGCGATCGGCTTTTCGACGGCAAATGCCTGCGACGATTGCCCGGGCCCGCGCAGACCGGCGACCAACACCCCCAGCAGCAAGACCGTGCCGACGGCCGCCAGGCGCCCGAACGGCGAAACGCGATCGAAACGCAGCGGGCTGCCGCGAAGCGTGGCGATCCTCCGCAGAAAAGTGGTTCGCGTGGGAAGAAAACTGCGCGTCGGCCAGGAGAGGCGGCGGTCCTGCGTCAACAAGGCAATCTCGGCGATCGTCAACAAATACTGCCGCGGACCGCCGGAGACGCTCGCCGCCGCGGCGTCGGCCGCCAACTCCTGCTCCAGTCGCAAACGGCCCATCAGCCAGTGCAACAGCGGGTGGTAACAGTGCAGCATCAAGCCAAGTTGCCCGAACAGAAGCGCCACCGAGTCCTGGCTGCGGGCGTGCACGATCTCGTGGGCCAAGACCGCCCGGCGCTGCTCGGGCGTCCAACTGCGCCAATCGGCCGGCAGCAACACCACGGGCCGCCGCCAGCCGAGCGTGGCGGCCGTGACCAAGTCGGCCGACTCGCGAACCTCGACCGCCCGCAGGCAGCCCAGCTCCGCCCGCAGCACGTCGATCAACTCGGACAACTCGGCATCCGACACCGCCCGGCTGCGGCGCCGCTGCCAGCGCATCGCCGCCACGCCGAGCACAAGCCAGCTGAGACCGCAGACCATTGCCGCAAACACCGCAACTGCCACAACCGCCGGCCAGCGCCAGGCGTCATCGGCGCCGACGTCGGAAAGCCCTGCCATCAGCGCTTGCCACAGACTCGCGGTATTCGACGGCCGAGGCCGTGCCGCGCGGGCGGCCGCGACCGGCTTGGCCGGCTGCCGCTCGCCCCGCTTCTCCGCCGTTGGCGACGCCGCCGGAGAAGACGAAGGAGGTCGTCGGGACGAAGCCCTGGAAATCGTTTCCGTCTTTCCGACAGTCTCCTCCGTCTCCCTTGCCTCCGCCGCGCCCGCCGTCATGATCGGAGAATTGGCCAATGCGAGGGCATGAGGCGACGGCGGCACGTCGCTGATTGCCCATCGCGGCCAAGGGCTGAATGCGAAGACCGACAGAAGCACGACCACCGCCAGGCTGCTGCAAACCACCGGCGCCGCGGCGGCCGGGCGCAATCGCCGCACGAGCAGATAAAGCCCACCGGCCAATATGCCCAGCAGCGTGATCTGCACGATGCACCATACCAGCGCGATTCCGATGGCATTCATGGCCGCTCTTCTCCCCGCTGCGTTCTGACCGACACGTTCTGTACTCTTCCTGTACTCTTCACGCTCCGCGTGAAGCAATTCGGGGCTCCGTTGAATGTAATCCCCGCTCGAAGTCGCGCCTCACGTTCCTCTCGCGGAGCGAGAGGAGTACATCTCTTGTCAAAGGTTCTTGGGCAGTTTCTGTACGAGCGATTCGAGCGTGGCCCGTTCTTTGGCGGTCAGCCTGCGCTCTTCCAGCAGCCGAACCAGCAACTGCTCGCGCGAGCCGCGGAAGACGCGCTCGACGATATCGCCCAACATGCTCCGCGATACGTCCTCATAGCTCCGCAGCGGCCGGTATTGGAACGGCCGCTCGCCGTTGGTCTGTTCGAGGAAGCCCTTGTCCGTAAGGATGCGGATCAGCGTGGCCACGGTCGTATAGGCCAGGTCGCGGCCGGTCGCCGCCAACTGCTCGCGGATCTCCGCGGCGGTCGCCAGCCCGACCTTCCAGCAGACGTGCATCACTTCCAATTCGCGTTCGGTAAGCTCTTTGGCGGGCGGACGAGCCATCGGCGGACCCTCTCTATGTTTGATTTATTAGATTTGATTCCATAGTAACATATTCCTCACCTTCGTCAAGACCCGCGGCTCTCTTTTCTGGCATCAGGCGGCAAGAAATCGCCGAAAACCCACCCCGCAGAAGGGTTCTTCGCGTGAGTTTTACGAAGAGTAGGAAGAAAGCGAAAAGTACGATCGGCGCGGTAAACAAGAGTCTGCCCATAAGTCGCGAAAGGACGAAAACAAGGATTGTGGCGGTCGTGTCGCTTTTGCCGCAGCGACAGAGAGGGGTATGTGGTGAGCAGACGAATACCGAGAGGCTGGCTGGCTGTTTCTGGTTCCCACGCTCCGCGTGGGAACCCGCCCAAGCCGCGAGGCGACACGGCGGCACTTCGCGATTCCAACCGGGGCGTTCCCACGCGGAGCGTGGCAACGAGTGCCCGGCCGCGGTTGGCTGCCGCAGCGGTGCTTCTAATCAGCCTGCTGAGCGGCTGCACCAGTCTGAGCGATTACGTACACAACGGCTTTAAGGTCGGCCCGAACTACTGTCCGCCCTGCGGCCCGGTGGCCGATCACTGGATCGACGATCGCGATCCGAACCTGAGCAGCCAGCAGCCGTGCGATCTGGCGTGGTGGCGGACGTTCAACGACCCGGTGCTCGACTGTCTGGTGCAGACCGCCTATCGCCAGAATCTCTCGTTGCGGATGGCGGGCTACCGCATCCTCGAAGCCCGCGCAGCAGGCCATCGCGGTGGGAAATCTCTTCCCACAATCGCAGCAGGCCTATGGCGATTACATGCGCACGAACTTGAGCAAGAACGCCCCCAACTCGGTGCTGCCGTCATTTAACTACGACGAATGGACGTTGGGCACCAGCCTCGCCTGGGAACTCGATTTCTGGGGCCGCTTCCGCCGCGCGATCGAGGCGGCCGACGCCCATCTCGACGCCAGCGTGGCCAATTACGACGACGTGCTGGTCCTGCTCTTGGCCGAAGTCGCCCAGCAGTATACGAACCTCCGGACTGCCGAGCAGCGCTTGGAATACGCGCGGAAGAACGTCGAAGATCAGCAGAAGAGCCTGGGCCTGGCCGATTTCAAATACCGCAACGGGGCGACGACGCGGCTCGACGTGACCCAAGGCCAATCGAACCTGTCGCAGACCCAAGCCATCATTCCGCCCCTGGAAGCGGCCCGGCGGCAGGCGGCCAACCAGCTTTGCATTCTGATGGGCATGCCGCCGCGCGACATCGAGGCGCAGTTGGGAACGCGGACGATTCCGCTGGCGCCGCCCTGCGTGGCCATCGGCATCCCCGCCGACTTGCTCCGCCGCCGGCCCGACATCCGCCGCGCCGAGCGGCAGGCGGCCGAGCAGAGCGCGCTGATCGGCATCGCCGAGTCCGAACTCTATCCGCATTTCTCGATCAGCGGCTCGATCTACTTCGATTCGGCCAACTTCAGCGATCTGTTCGATCCGCGCTCCTTCGCCGGCAACGTCGGCCCGGCCTTCAACTGGAACATCTTGAACTACGGCCGGCTGGTCAATAACGTTCGCGTGCAAGAGGCGCGATTCCAGCAACTGGTCTTGAACTATCAGAACATAGTGCTGCAAGCCAACGCCGAGGTCGAAAATGCGCTGATCGGCTTCTTGAAGGCGCAGCAGGCGGTAAAATACCTGGCCACCAGCGCCGAGGCCGCCACGCAATCGCTCGACCTGGTGCGGCTGCAATACAAAGAGGGGCAGACCGACTTCAATCGCGTGCTGAACGTCGAGCAGCTCCTGACGCAGCAGGAGGACCAATTGGCGGTGGCGCGGGGCGCCGTCGCGCAGAATCTGATCCTGGTTTACCGGGCGATCGGCGGCGGCTGGCAGATTCGCTGCGCCCCCGTGCCGCCGCCGCCGGCCGCTGCGCCGCAGCAGCCCGCTCCGCCACCGGCCGAGGTCGTTCCGCTGCCCCCCGCCACCCCCACCACCCGCCTCCCGCAGCCGCCGGCTATGCCGACGCCGTGACGGCTTTGCTCCCCGTCGTCTTGACACATCGACGCATGTCATCGCTGGAAGCGCCCGCCCGCCGCGCCGAGGCAGGTAATGAGCGGTTGGTGGTTTCGCCGAGCGACGTCGCTTCGCAAGGGGCAAGCGGCGGATCAGACCCTATATCGTAAACAGAGTCGCTACTCGTCCTTCGGCATGTAGTCGCGAAAATCAGACAGGTGCGTGTCGTCATCCGAAATAATCGTCAACTTGCCGACCGCGATCCCCGGTTTTCGATGTTGGTCGGTTCGCTTCCTTGATTCCTCACTTGGTATCGCTCGTCCAAGGCTCTTTGCCGTTGCAATCCACTCCTGTATCACCCGTTCGACATTCGCCACGGCTTCTTGGCGAGTCTTTCCATCGGCCATGCACCCCGGCAACACGGGGACCTCAGCGATATATGCCCCGTCCTCGTCGCCCCAGCGGACGATGATTTCGTACTTGCTTTCCATGACAGAATTGTAGCATTCCACGCGATTGCCGCAATTCCCCGTCAGGCTCGCAGCAGCGTTAACTCGATCCGTCGCACAACCCGCTGTCGCCCGAGAATCGCTCAGCGTGTCGAACAGCCCGAGTCCGACAGATTTGCCGGTGACCGCAACGCGGACGGCGTGGATGACCTGATTGATCTTGATTCCTTCAGCGGCGATGAACTGCTGCATCATCGCTTCGAGCGATGGAACGTCGAACGGCTCGACTACGGCGAGGCGATCGCGGAATTTGGCCAAGAGCGCGACGGCGTCGGCCTTGCGGATGTGCTTGTCGAACGACGGCTCGTCGTAGGTCAGTTGATCGTCGCTGCGGAAGAAATCGTCGAACGCCAAAATGTCGCCGGCCACTTTGATACGATCGCCGGCGGCGGCGATGACCTTCTCCACGACCTGCCGCTGCTCGGCGGTAATCGGCGTCGCAACCGAGTCGGTCTTTTCCAGGAACGGCACGACCAGTTCTACCTTCCGCTGCGGTGGAAGCTGCTGAAAATGCCAATCCTCGAACGCCTGTAGTTTACGGGGATCAAAACTGGCCGGTGATTTTACCACCCGCTCCAGCGAGAACTTCTCGATCAACTCCTGTGTGGAAAAATGCTCGGTCTTGTCGTCCAACGACCAACCCAACAGCGCCATGTAATTGACGATTGCCTCGGGCAGGTAGCCGACGGTGCGATAGAAATCGACGATCACCGGATTAAAACTGTCGGCGTCCGCCGCGTGGCCGATGGCCTCGGCGATCTTGCGGCCGTGCTCGACAAGCTGGGCGAAATCGCGATTTTTCAGATACTTGTCGAGCTTGCGCTTGCTCAGTTTGTTCTTGCTGCCCGGCTCGGCCACGAAGGGCAAATGGGCGTAGATCGGCCGCGGATAGCCGAGGGCTTCGAGCATGAACACCTGCCGCGGCGTGTTCGACAGATGCTCCTCGGCGCGAATCACGTGCGTGATTTGCAGATCGTAATCGTTGACCACGTTGGCCAGGTGATAGAGGCAGGTGCCGTCGGCCCGCTGCACGACGTGATCCTGTTCGCGGGCCCAATCGAACTCGACCCGGCCGCGGACCACGTCGTCCAACAGCAGCGTCCCCTCTTGCGGCATCATAAGCCGCACCACCGCCTGCCGGCCTTCGGCCTCGAACCGCGCCCGATCGGCCGGGGTCGCGGCCATGAAGCGGCGGCTGTAGCGGAACTGCCGCTTCTCTTGCTCGGCGGCCGTCCGCTCGGCCTGCGTCTCCGCGGTGGTGGCGTAGTCGTAGTAGGCGTGGCCGCCGGCCAACAGCTTCTGCACCGCCGCCTGGTAGCGATCCAACCGCTGCGACTGATAATAGGGAGCGAACGGTCCGCCGACCCGCGGACCTTCGTCCCAGTCAATGCCGAGCCACTGCAAACCGTCGAGGATCGGTTGCAACGCCTCTTCCACGTTCCGCTGCTGATCGGTGTCGTCGATCCGCAGGATAAACTTCCCGCCGTGTTGCCGGGCGAAGAGCCAATTGAACAGCGCCGTGCGTACCCCGCCGATGTGCAGGTAGCCGGTGGGACTGGGAGCGAAGCGGGTGCGGACCATGTAATTGTCGATTGCTGATTGTTGATTGCTGATTGCAGATCATAACGCATCCGTCAGCGAGGGGCAATCAGCGGCTAGTGGCGAGTGGCGAGTGGCCAGTGGCCAGTGACCGTTCATTGCTGATTAGCCGCCGTCAACACGCAATCGCTGGCCCCTAGCCCCTAGCCCCTAGCCACCAATCAACAATCCCTTTCACCACTTTCGCTTTTCGCGATCCGCGCGCTCGCGGAGCAGACGCTCTTTCAGGGCCTTGCGCTCGGTCTTGGTCAGTTTGCGATTCAACGGAGACGGAGTGGAGATGGACGTGGCGACAGGTTTGGCTAGCGGCGCCGCGGCAGGTTGCGGAACGGGACGCTGGTACGTCGGCGGCGGAGCGGGATGGGGCGGGTCGATCGCACGCCAGCGGTCGCCGTCGGCCGGTCGTGCTTTCGCCGTCTCCGTCTGCTTCGCTTTATCCTCGTTGGGCTCGTCGCGGTGTCGCGGCTCGGGATGGAGCACCAGCCCTTGGGCGTCGCGGAGAACGTAGCGGGCGTGCAGCCCCATCGCGGCCAAGAGCATCAACTGGCCGGCCATTTCGCTGCCCGCGCGGAACATCACCTCACCCACGGCAGTGCCGATCGGCTGCCAGCCGAGATGACAGGCTATCGCCAGCCCGTAGGCGAGCATGGCAGTCGTCAGGGCGGCAATCGAAAGCCGGCTCGGCCGCATGTCCAGCAGCAGCCGCGAACCGATGGCCCCGAGCAGCAGGACATAAACCGCTACCCACCAGAGGGCGCCGTCGCGCCACAGCGTGGTGCCCATCCAGCCGATCATCGCTTCGCTGAACCACTGGCGGAGGCTGGCGGCCTGATCGGTGGCCAGCAGAAACCAACAGCCCGCCGCCCAGAGCCAGATTCGATATCGGCCGGGGTAGTCGTCGGTGCGGTGTCGGCGGACAGCATATACCAGCAAGGCTGTCACCGACCCCGCCAGCAGCATGAGCGACGAAAACCAACAGGCGAGGCTGCCTTTCGCGGCGATGTCAAGCGCCGGGGCAAGCGCGGCGCCGGTCGCCGCCCGCCCGACCATCCAGGCATAGATCGCCTCAAGCCCGGCGACGATTGCGGCGGCAGCCAACAGCAATGGCATCAACACCACCAGTCGGCTGGGAACAAGATCGAGCAGCCGCCACTGCCGCTCGAGAAACTCGGCGTTTCCATAGTAGTCCGAGCCGCACCGGGAACCGCCGTCCTCGGGCCAAGTGCGACACGGCGAGGCGTCGTCGGTCTCGGAGAGGTCGTCGGCCAATAAGCGACGACGGCGGTCGTCGCGCAGGCCGCTACGACGGAACGAACTGGAGGCTTCAAGCGGCACGGTAACGTCGGTCGTCAGTGGGAGGGCGCGATCACAGGCACGGTCACACTCCAGTCTTCGGCACGTCACGGCCGGCAACTCCACTACGGCAGTGACAATCCTCCCAAACCGCCCTGATTGTGTATTCTTTGATCGGCACACAAATTCGACTCGGCCGTCGGTAGCCCAATGGGGTTCCCCCCCGATTTTGACCCAAGTCTATACGTAAACTACCTTTTCAATGGCCGGCCCGTGGTTGGTGCCAGCGGCGTCTGGATGCGCTGCTGCAAGCACGTGGCGCCGGAACCAGTCCCATTCCTTTGACGGCAGCACCCGTGAGCAACACCCCGGAAACCCCCCTTGAACCAAGAACACTCCCCTCTGCGGAGATTCCAACTGCGCCGGAATCGGCCGAACGCTGGATGACCGAGCTCCATGCCCTGTTGAGGGAATTGGAGATGATGACGGTTGCCAGCGAGGTGCTGCCGCCGCTGTTCGGCGAGTCAATCGATCAACGGCTGGTGCAGGCGCGTTTGGGGGTTGCGGCCGGCCTGTTTGCCGCCTTGGAGTGCAAGAATGCGGCCGTCGCCGGTCATGCGTTGCGGGTGGCGCTCTGCTGTTCGGGCTGGGCGGTGCAAATGGCTCTGCCCGACGACGAGCGCGACGACATCGAAATCGCCGCGCTGCTGCACGACGTGGGCGTGATCGGCGCGCCCGACGACATCTTGCTGAAGCCGCAGACGCTCAACGACAACGAGGCGGCGGTCATGGCCCGATCGCGGAAGATGAGCCTGGGCATCCTCCGTCGAAGTTGTGCATCGCAGCGGGTGCTGCAGATCGTGGAGAACGTACCGGCCTGGTACGACGGCAGCCATGGGGGTTTTGCCGCCGCCGGTCCGCGGCTGCCGCGCGGCGCCAGGATGATCGCCGTGGCCGAGGCCTTCGACGCCATGACCACCGACCACGTCTACCGTCCCGCCTTCTCGCACGAGCGGGCGATGGCCGAGTTGTTCGACTGTTCGGGCAGGCAATTCGACCCGCAGTTGGTGGTGCAGTTCGATGAATTCTGCCGACACGACCAGACCGCGCTCCGCGGCGAGGCGGCCAGCCGCTGGCTGCGATTGCTGGCATCGACGTCGGTCAATTCTCCCTGGGAGTTCAACGGCGACGCCGCGCCGGCGATCGAGCCCGGCGTCGATGCGATCTTCCAGGGCCGGCTGCTGGAGACGATGTACGACGCGGTGATGTTCATCGACGCCGCCAGCCGCATCCGCTTGTGGAACCCGGGGGCGGAGCGGCTGACCGGCATTTCCGGGGCGAGCATTCGCGGCCAGTTGTGGCACCCGCTCTTGCTGGGCCTGTGCGACGAGAAAGGCGGCCCGGTGAACGAAAGCGAATGCCCGGCGCGCACCGCCATCCGCTGCGGCGTGCAATCGCTGCGGCGGTTGACGGTTCTCGGCCGGCGGCAGCAGCCGGTCGCCGTCGACGCCCACGCCATCCCGGTCATCGATCAGAAGGGCGTAACCCACGGCGCCGTCCTGGTCTTCCACGACGCCTCCTCGGAGACGTCGTTGGAGCAGCGCTGCCAGAACCTGCACGAGAAGGCCACGAAAGACCCGTTGACCCAGGTGGCCAATCGGGCGGAATTCGATCGCGTGCACGCCATGTTCGTGGCCACGCATCAGCAGCAACAAGTGCCGTGCAGCCTGCTGATGTGCGACCTCGACCGCTTTAAGCTGGTCAACGACAACTACGGCCACCAGGCGGGCGACGACGTGATCAAGAGCCTGGCTTCGCTGCTGAAGAGCTCCTGCCGGCCGGGCGACCTGGTGGCGCGTTACGGCGGCGAAGAGTTCGTCGTCCTCTGCGCCGATTGCGACAACGCCTCCGCCGCCCGCCGGGCCAGACAGGTCTGCAAGTCGCTCGGCCGGCTTTCGCAACCGCGGCTGGGCGGCCGCGCGGTGACGGTCAGCATCGGCGTGACCGAGGTCCAGCCCGGCGACACCCCGGAAACGATGCTCCGCCGCGCCGACCGCGCGTTGTTGATGGCCAAGGCTGCCGGCCGCAACACCGTAATCCAGCTTGGCACGGGCATCGGCAGTGAGGCGGAAGTGACGCGGGCCGGTTCCCGCATGTTCAAACCCGGCCGCTCCAACAACCTTTTCGAGCAGCATCTGGTCACCCCCGTGCCGGTGAAGATGGCCGTGGAAAAGCTCCGCGGCTTCGTGGCCGATCACCAAGCGCGGATCATCACCGTCAACGGCAACCAGGTGCAAATGGAGATCAGCGACCGGCGGCCCGGGCGGATTCGCCGCCTGACCGATCGTCCCGCCATGCTCTGCCTCGACGTGCAAATGGAGGAAGAGCCCCCCGCCAGCGAGGTCGGCCCGACGCGGACGAAGATCAAAGTCACGGTCAGCACGCGGCAAACCCGCAACCGCCGCCAGAGCGAGGTAATCGCACACGCCCGCGAGCTGCTCATCAGTTTCCGTTCGTACCTGATGGCGACGGAACACGACTCTTCGCCCCCCTCGGCCGTCGTCAACCGCGTCAAGCGGATGTTCACCCCCTGGCTGGTTCGCAAGTAGGCCGCGCCCCGCCTAAGCAAACAGCATCCCCGCGTACCCGACGACGCGATCCACCGGGCCGCCGGCGTCGGCGCTGGTGGCCCGTCCGACCGCTTCGCAACGATTCAACGAACCCAGCCAGCGCAGCGCTTCCATCGCCGCTACGCACGGCGCCATGCCGCACATGCTGATCCGATTCTGCCGCACCGTTTCGTAGAGCAACTCGGGATCGCGGGCGGCGATGGCGCGGAGCGCGAGGCCGTCCAGACGCTCGGTGGTGGCGACGTCGGCGAAGTGATTCATGTCGCTGGAGACCAGCAGCAACGGCCGCTGCGGCATGTCGCGGAGCACCATCGACATCGCCACCCCCAACCGCAGCAACTCGGGCAGCGAAGAGTCGCCCACCGTAATCCCCACCACGCGGACCTTCGGGGCCAGCCGCGCCAAAAGCGGCAACTGCACCTCGATGGCGTGTTCCTCGCGATGCGATTCCGCGTCGAGTTCCAGCCCCTCGACGCCGTCGGCCAGCCGCGCGGCCAGTTCGGGATCGGAGGCCAGCTCGCCGCCGGGGAAGAGCCAGCGCCGTTGCGGCGCCACCGCCCAACGCGCGCCCCCCGCCCGATGTTTCGGGCAGAGCACGATCACACATTCGGGAATGGCGATGCGGCTGAAGACCGTGGCGGCGAGTCTGCCCGAATAAACCCAGCCGGCGTGCGGCGCCAGCGCCCCCGCCCACGGCTGCGGCGGCGACGACGGAACCGACGCGAACAACTCGTCCAGTTCGCTCTCGATTTCGCGCGGCGTGCCGGGATAGAACCTGCCGGCCACGGCCGCCGGCCGCACGTCGTCTTCCGCACTCGCCAGGCAAACATCGGCCATCCGCCCGTGAATCGCCTGCCCCTCGAAGGTCATCAGCGAGGTGTCCTCGCGTTTCCAGGCGTCGGTGGGCAATCCCGCCTTCAGGCAGACCTGTTGCAGGAAGGTCTTGGCGTCGAAGCCGTGATCGACCGCCACGCCCGGCAGCAACAATCCGCGGTTGTAGCCGCGCTCGATCAACAGGCCGTGCTTGCCGATCACTACCGCGGCGACGCGGTCTTCGCCGCGGGCGGCCACCGGCTCGGGTCCCCACAGCACCCAGACGTCGACGTCGAGCTGGTCGAGTTCGGAGCGGGCGATGGGCGGAAACCGCGGGTCGTCGGTCGCCGCGCGGTCGGCGGCATGGTCCAACGCATCGCTTAGCGTCACCGCCGGCCCAAGATGCCCGCAGCACGACCGCAGCCGCCCCTCCCGCCGCAAGGTCACGAACGCGCCGTAGACGCTGGTCGCTGCCAGTTCGCCCAGCAGCCGGCCGGTCGATTCCGCCCGCTGCCGCCGCACCGCCGCCGTCACTCGCCGGCACGCCGCCAGCAGCAGCCTCGCCTCTTGTTCCTTCGTAAACTCTGGCCGCCGCGCAGGACTGGGCGTTCGCGGCGATTCGGGCGACGGATTATCCATAACAGGTCCCTCACTTCAATGTTGATACAACGTACTCTTCACACTCCGTGTGAAGCCGTACTCTTCACACTCCGTGTGAAGCAACTCGCCGCTCCCATGCCTCACGCGGAGCGTGAGGAGTACATGTTTCTCTGGAAATCAGTGGCCTTGAATGCGAACCGGCATCCGCCGGCCGCCCCACGTGCCTGCCGCGTCGTCGAATCGCCCGGCAATCGGCGTTTGGCAATGAACGCAACGGCCGCCCTTGATCTCGAAACTGGAAAGCGTGTAGCCGTCGCGGCGGATGATCGCTCGGCCGCAGCCGGGACAATACGTGTGCTGGTGCTCGGGGTCGTAGACGTTGCCGGTGTAGACGTAGTGCAAGCCGGCGGCCCGGGCGATGTCGTAAGCCTGCTGGAGCACGATCGGCGGCGTCGGCCCGCGGTCGGTCACCTTGAAATCGGGATGAAAGGCCGAAAAATGCAGCGGCACGTCGGGACGAAGCTCCGCAGCGATCCAGCGGCACATCCGCTCGATCTCGGCCGGCGAGTCGTTGGCCCCGGGAATGATCAGGTTGGTGATCTCCACCCAGGTCTGAGTCTCGTGGACCAGCCAGCGGAGCGTATCGAGCACCGGCTGCAAATGGCCGGCGCAATAATCGCGATAGAACTCGTCGGTGAAGCCTTTCAAGTCGACGTTGGCGGCGTCCATCGGCTCGTAGAACGCCGCCCGGGCGGTGTCGCTGATATAGCCGGAGGTAACCGCCACGGTTTTGACGCCGCCGGGGACTGTCCCGATTTTCGCGCCAGCGGGGACTGTCCCAATTTTCGCGCCAGCGGGGACTGTCCCGATTTTGCGCCAGCGAAAATGGGACTGTCCCCTTCACCGCTTCCCCCCCCGCCGACTGCATGACACGCCTTGGCCGTGTCGATGGCGTATTCCGCCCAGATGATCGGGTCGTTGTAGGTGAAGGCGACGCTGCGGCAGTGGAGCCGCGCGGCCGCGTCGGCGATCGCCTCGGGCGACGCCTCTTCGCAGGCCGCCTCGACGTCGCGGCTCCGCGACATGGTCCAGTTCTGGCAGAACTTACAACCCAGGTTGCAGCCCGGCGTGCCGAAGGAGAGCACCGGCGTGCCCGGATAGAACTGGTTGAGCGGTTTCTTCTCGATCGGATCGACGCAGAAGCCGGTGCTGCGTCCGTAGGTGGTCGAGACGACTCGCCCGTCGCGGTTCTCGCGGACGAAGCAGAAGCCGCGATCGCCCGGCCTAAGCGCGCAGTGCCGCGGGCAAAGATCGCAGATCACCCGCGTGCCGTCTTCCGATTCGTGCTGCCACATAAGAGTCAGAGAAGAACGACCCTATACATCGTTCCGGACCTTTCGCCAATCCTTGGTCCGTCCGTTCTTAATGAGTTTAGAGGCGCTCTCGACATCCTCGAGCAACCCCGGTACTCTCAGCAATTCGGCTGTGGCGTCCCGACTCGCGGCGGAATCGAGATAATCCAAGAATTCGACAGCCACTCGGACCTTTGCCGCCGGCAGTGAATCCAGCCGTTCCTTCGCCCGCTTCCGCAACTGGCCAATGGTCATTGCTCTCTCCGCGAATACTCGTTCCTGACACACAAGTATATCACGTTTCGCGGCGACTGTGGATCATGCCGGCGGGGCATAGCGAGAAGCCAATTTCCTCCCCAGCCGCCGGGCCCTGTTGCGGGCGCAGGCGCCGATGTCGGGCTTTTGCTCGGCGGCGACCAGACCGATGAACAACACGTCCACCGTCTTTGCCCCCAGCAGCTTGGCGCAGCTCTTCATCAGGCCGACCATCCGCGTCATCAGCCGAGCCACGAGCGACGGGGCGGCAGAGGAGGCGACAACCACGGCCCGTTTCGTCTTCCGCCGCTTGCGCAGCTTCGGCCCCGCCTTCCCCCACGGCCAGTAGGCGTAGCAGATCAGCCGCTCGATAAAACGTTTCATCACGGCCGTGACCGTCCAGAAGTTCATCGGCGAGGCCAGCACGATCGAGTCGGAGCTCTCCAGCTCGTCGAGCAGCTCCTTAATGTCGTCCTGCAAGAGGCACTGCCCGCGGCTGTCTCCCGCTTGCTGCGTGCAGACGCGGCAGTTGGTGCAGAACTCGATGTGTTGGTCGATGAGGTAGATCTTCTTCGTTTCCGCCCCGGCCTCCCGCGCCGCGGCAAGGATCTCCTCGACCGCCGAGTCGATCACTCCGCCTTTGCGATAGGTGCCGAGGATGGCTGTCACTCTCACTGGAAGTGATGTCATAACTGGTTTTTCGCACATGCCTGCGCGAAGACAGTGGCGGAATTCTCCAAGAAAGACCAAGGCTGCTGATCACGCGCCGCCAGGCGGCGGCGCGAGAACCACCTGCGCAAAGAACTTCACACTATCCTCAGAACCATTTTGCAGGTACTTTCCGACTTTCGCGAGCGGAAAGCAAAAGCCATCTTCGCCATCCCAAAGGACTGCCGCCGTTCCGAGCGACTTGCCAAACGAAGCGAGCCGCGAATCTATGCCTAGCGCCGTGTCGTAGTCGAGCCAATGCCACGGTCTCGACCGCCGCGAATGCGCCCGTATGACCTCACCAACGTATGCGCCACAACGAAGAACAAACTTGACGAGTAACTCCCCTTCGAGTCTTTCACTTCGCACCGCTTCAAGATGCTGATCGACCATGCCTAGGCTGGCCAAGCTGAAATCCACCTGCGCAGCGTTCAAGCGGTCCTCGCGCGGCATCGGGTCGAGAGGGTAAGACACAAACATGTGCGCGAGGTCGGCCATCGCCGCATCTTGGAACTTAGCGGCTGTCCAAGAATAACTTTGGAGTTTCCTGCAACCGTCATTCTGAGCGCAGCGAAGAATCTCCGGGGGACCGGCGAGATTCTTCGCTGCGCTCAGAATGACGAAGAGGGGACTTATTCTTGGACAGCCGCTTAGGCTGTTTTGAACGAAACGGCCACATGGTCACCGCGCACCTCGCGTCGATAAACCGGTCTATAAAATCCACTCACACAGGAACACGTCGTTCCCCCCACAGCACCGCGCCGTCGCTACTTCACAAAAGGAACTCCCAAATCTCTGCAAATCTTCCGTGCCAGTTGATCGTGGATTTCAGTGTGTCTCGGGACAGCAGATCGCTTGTTCTTCGCTGGATTGGACCACCAGGAGTGACGGCCGCCCTCGCGCACAAAAGCGCACGCATGCTCGCGGAGGTGTTGGAGGAGTTCGGTGCGCTTCATACGATCAGCGGTTCTTCGGTGTAATCGGGAACTGCCGCCCGGATCGCCTCTTCCCGGTTGAACTCCAGGGCCTCTCGCAGCGTTACCCGCAGACTTTCCATAAGTTCTTCGCGGGTTTTCTCTTGGCAGTTGACCCCGGGAAGCTCTTCAATCCAACCGATCCACCAATTGCCATCGTGCTTCGTAATCGCTGTGTAAGTATTCGCCATTGGTAAACCTCCTACTCAAGTATCCGCCGGCACTTTGATCCTGTCAATCGCAAAGCCACTCGCGAAACACCGATGCCAGCCCCACCGGCGTCCACTTGCAGTTCCTCCTGCGGCTACTTGGAGTTTATTGCTTCGAGATTCCGGGTCAGCATTCTGACCATCTCCTCCGTATGCCCCGCGGTCAAGCTTACGCGCAAACAGGCTTCGCCCTCCGGCACCGTGGGCGGGCGAATGGCGGGGACAAAGAAACCCTGCTCGCGCAATCGCCGCGACAACTCGACCGCGCGCTCGGGATCGCCGACGATGAGGGGAATGATCTGGCTGACCGACGCGCCGGTGTTCCAACCGCGGGTGGCAAGCTCGGCTCGCAATGTCTCCGCCCGGGCCAAGAGCGACTGCCGCCGCTGCGGCTCCTGCTCCACGATTTCGAGGGCGGCGATGGCGGCGGCCGACGTGGCGGCGGGAGCGGCGGTGGAAAAGACATACGGCCGGGCGCGATTCACCAGCCACTCCACAAGTTGCTCGCTGCCGGCAACGAATCCGCCCACGCTGCCAAGCGCCTTGCTCAGCGTGCCAATCCGCACGTGAACGCGGCTTTCGATCGTTGACGTGGCGAAGGAGACAGTCCCATTTTCGCCGACGCGAAAATCGGGACAGTCCCCGAGATGTTCAGCCACGCCGCGGCCATGCCGGCCGAAGACGCCGGTGGCGTGGGCCTCATCGACCATCAGCATCGCATCGAATCGCTCGGCCAAATCGGCCAATTGCACGAGCGGCGCCAGGTCGCCGTCCATGCTGAAGAGGCTGTCGGTGACGATCAAGCGTCGGCGGTACTTCTTCGATTGCTCGAGCAACTCGGCCAATCGCCGGCAATCGCAGTGGGGATAGACGCGGACGTCGGCCCGCGACAGGCGGCAGCCGTCGAACAGGCTGGCGTGATTCTTGCGGTCGCAATAAACGACGTCGCCCGGCCCGACCAAGGCGGCGATCGCGCCGGCGTTGGCGGCGAAGCCCGAGGTGAAAAGCAGCGCCGCTTCCGTCCCCTCGAAGGCCGCCAGGCGTTCTTCCAACCGGCGATGCAGGGCGGCTCGGCCGGTCACCAGTGGACTGGCCCCGCTCCCCCAGCCTCCCGTGGCGATGGCCTCGACGACGGCCCGGGCCAGACGCGGATCGGCGGCCAGCCCGAGATAATCGTTCGAGCCGAAGTTGATCAGCTCGCGGCCGTCGATCGACAGCCGCGCCGTTTGCGGTCCATCGCGAGTCACCGGCCGTCTGCGCAAGTGCTGCCGCTCCAACGCCAGCAGCTCGTCGTCGATCCATGACAAGGGGTTGTGGGACATCAGCGGCCCGTTGTTGTGCGTCGGAAAGTCGATTCTCGTGCGTCAAGAAAAGAAGCGCGTCTTTGCGAAACCACAAGCGGTTAGAGAGCGCTCCCCGCGACCGCAGTCGCGGGGCGTTCTTCCAATCCCTAATCCCTAATCCCCAATCCCTAGCCCCTAGCCCCTAGCCCCTAGCCCCTAGCCCCCAGCCCCTAGCCCCCAGCCCCTAGCCCCTAGCCCCTAGCCCCTAGTCCCTAGCCCCTCATCCTCCTCCACTCTCCGCACCAGCACGCGGCTGCCGCGGACCTCGACGACTTCGATCTCCGTGCCGCGGTCGATCACTTCGCCGTCGGCGATGACATCGACCAACAGGTCGTCGAAGCGGGCCTTGCCGCAGGGGGTCAGTTGCGTGGTGGTCGTGCCCCGCGTTCCCAGCAGGTCGTGGAAATTGACCAGGGCCTCGCGGCGGCTGATGATTTCGGCCTCTTCGCCCTCGGGCGGTTCGAGCATCAAGTGGCCGAACAACCGCGAGCGGGGAAGGCGTTGCCGCAGCATCACCGCGATGGCGATCATGCCGAAACAGGCGGCGGCCACCGTCAACAGCGAGGTGAAAAGCTCGTGGCGCTGATAGTCGTTTTGCGGTATGAAGGACTTCGAGGTCTGGCTGGCCAGCACGATCGAGGCGAGGATCATCGCCCCGCCGCCCAAGCCGAAGATGCCAAAGCCGGGAATGACGAAGATTTCCAGCAACAGGCAAGCGACGCCGGCGACGAACAGCACTGCTTCGAGCCAGCCGGCGGTGTGGCCCAGGTAGCGGCTCCAGAAGAACAATAGGAAGCAGACCAGCGCCACGAAGAAGCCGATGCCGACGCCCGGGGCGTGCAATTCGAAGTAAAGCGCCGTGCCGCCGATCACCAGCAGCAGCACCGCCACGCCCGGCGAAGCCAGCGCGTCGATCAACACCGAGGCCCAACCGGGCTCGACCAGCGTCGGATCGTTCTCCAGCCCGTAGCACTGCTTGAATTGGGCGAAATTGTCGACGACGTAGTTGGCCAGGTGGTACTCCGCCGCCTTGGTTCCGTCGAGCCGCAACGGCTTGTTTGGCAGGGTGACGGGCTCGCCCATCGTCCACTTGCCCGGCTCCAACTGCTCGCGGCGCTCTTCGTCGCAGAAGTACTCGACGTCGCCCATTCGCGTGGCGCGATAGACATCGAGATGCGGATCGATCATCGCCGCCATAAGCGACCAGGAGCGTCCTTTGCGGGCCGCCAGTCCGCGGATCACTTTCACCGTGTCTTGGACTTCGTCGGGGCTCAGCTCGTGCGCTCCCGACCCGCCCAACACGCTGCCCGGATGGACGACGACCTGGTCGCAGGCCAGGGCGACAATCGCGGCGTCGGAGAGGGCCTGGCTGGGAATGTAGGCCACGGTGCGGACGTTGCTGGGGTTCAGGTCAGCGAGGAAGTTCGCCAACTTCATGGCATCGACCGCCGAGCCGCCGGGGCTGTCGATCCACAGGCAGATGAAGTTGATCTGCTCCTGGCGGACCTGCTCCTCGATCATGTGTTCCGCCTTTTCCACGGTGTCGGCCAGCAGCGGGCCTTTCAGATCGACGCGGACCGCCCGCCATCCGCCCTCCAACGACGGATCGTCCTCGATCGCCGCCGGCGGCAGTCCCAACGCCTTGACCAGATCGCGGCGGTCGGCGGCCAGATAGCTGGCCAATCCCCAGCGGCGGGCTTCGTCGCTGGAGAACACCCCCTGCTCGCCCGCCCGCTTCACCACCACCGGCGGCTCGGTCGTGTGCTTCTTCTTCAGCGCTTCGAGTTCGTCGGGCGTGACGTACTTCAAGTCGTGCTCATCCGTCTTGACCTGCAACACCTCCAGAGCCGGGTCGAGCATTCCCAAGGCAACGACCATCGGCACCGTCCAGCGCCGGGCGGCGATCTCGGAATAGGCGCTGCGCATCGTGGGCGAAATCGTCTTTTCGTCGATGCCCGCCGCCCCGAGCGAGGCGTCCTTGGCCATGATGATCTCCTGGCAGGCGATCACCGGCAGCACCGCATGTCCCTCGACCGGATTGGGCAGATAGGCCACGGTGCGGACGCCGTTCAGTTCGTCGCTGGAAAGGTAGTTGGCCAGGCTATAGGACTGGCTGAAATCGCTCCCCCGGCCGGCATCCTTCGGCCCCTTCGGCGCGGAACTCGAAGACCAACGTCAGCCGCGCGTTCTCCTTCTTTGCCCTCTCGATCGCGCGGCCGACCACTTGGCGGACGTACTTGGCGGTCTGGTCGGTGATCGGCAGCGCCACTTGGATAAACCGGCCGATCTGCCGGGCTGTTTTCGGCTCGTCCCGAGCCGCTGCCGGCGCGGCAAACAGGCCTACCGCCGCGACGAACAGAGCGCATATCGCCAGCCATCGATTGCTGGCGACCAGAAATGACCGACCGCAACGCAAAACGCCGGCTGACTTCGTGTTGTCCATGGCACTTTTCCTTCCTCTCATTATAAGCCACTGGCCGGTGCGGTCAATTCGGGGGGAAAGCAGCACAGGATGCCTGCAAAGTCCTAAAAACTCTCGTTCCCACGCTCGGCGTGGGAACGTCAAATCGGAACCAGCCGAGGCGTGCGTTCCCACGCAGAGCGTGGGAACGAGAGTCTGCAACATGGGCCCGCCTGTTCTTCGCTCCTCGCCTCTTGCGACACGCCCGGCCGTGGCGAATAATGGGGAGTATGGCTGACGCAACAGGGGGGCGGATTGACACGTGCATTGAGATCGTTACGCCCGAGAACATCGCCTTCCAGTATCGCGTTGCCGGGCCGTTTCGTCGCCTGCCCGCGTTTCTGCTCGATGTGATTTTTCGCGCCCTGATCGGCGCTGTCTGTACGATCGCGGCGATGGTGGCGTTCGGCTCGATCGGGGCGGCCGGCGTCGGATTCGGTGGGGCGGCGGTCCTCTGGTTCGTCCTCTCCTGGTTCTACTTCGGGCTGTTCGAGGCCCTTTGGAACGGGCAAACGCCCGGCAAACGGCTGATGGGCCTTCGGGTTGTCTCGACCGAGGGGCTGCCGATCACGCCCTTTCAGGCCATCTTGCGGAATATCCTCCGCGTCGTCGACGCCCAGCCGGGCGGACTGTATCTCGTCGGGCTGGTGGCCGCGGCGCTGAACGACCGCTTCCAGCGGCTCGGCGACTTGCCGTCCGGCACGATGGTCGTGGTCGAGGAGCAGCGATTCCTGCGCGGCGTGGTGCGGATCAACGAGCCGGAGGCGATCCGCGCCGCCGCGGCGATTCCGCCCACCTTCCAGCCGAGCCGCTCGCTCGGGCGGGTGCTGGCGGCCTACGTCCAGCGGCGGCAGTTGTTCCCCTGGGGGCGGCGGATCGAGATCGCCCGGCACATCGGCGAGCCGCTGCGGCAGAAGTTCCAGCTTCCGCCCGGCATCGATCTCGACGTGCTGCTTTGCGGGCTGTATCGCCGTGCGTTCATCGCCGATCGCACTGCCGAGCCGCCGCGGGGCGATTCGCCGTTTGGGGCAGCGGCAACCCCGGCCGCGGCGTTTGCCAGGGCGAGCGTTGTGGGAGGAAACCGCGCAGCCACGGACACGGAGATCGCGAAAGACGGGAAAAATGGGAACAGAATGGTGAAGATGTCGCCTCCGTCGGTTTGGGAGAGAGGCGGCGGGTGAGAAAAAGTCTGGGGACTGGTTGAGAAACCGCTTGCGGTTTCGCACTGGAGTTTGAACAATGAAAGTCGCCGATCTGCTCGAATCGCGGCGCACTCAGTGGCGCGAGCTGGAACAGCTCTGCGAGCGGACGAACCACTGGTGGCGGAAGCGGATGCCGGCGGCCGACGTGCTGCGGTTCTCGGCCCTTTACCGCTCGGCCTGCGCCGATCTGGCCCTGGCCGACGCCTACCAGCTCCCACCCGCCACGATCGAGTACCTGCACCAGCTCGTCGGCCGGGCGCACAACCAGCTCTACCGCGGCGAGGCACTCACCTTCCGCGGTTGGTTCCGCGAGATGTTCGTGGCCGTGCCGCAACGCCTGCGGGCCGACCGCTGCCTCTGGCTGGCGGCAGGCGTCTTCTGGGGGCTCTTCCTGCTGACGGCCGTGCTGGCGTTCGTCACGCCCGAGTTCGCCGAGCACGTGCTCCCCAAAGAGACGCTGATGCAACTGGAAGACAACTTCTCGAAGCCAGCCGAGCGCGGTCTCGTAGAGGGGGGACAGTTGGGCAGCGCCATGGGCGGATTCTACATCTTCAACAATTGCGGCATCGGGCTGCAATGTTTCGCCTTCGGCCTGTTTTTGGGAATCGGCGGCCTCTACGAAACGATCTTCAACGCCATTATCCTCGGCACCGTCTTCGGTTTCATGGCGAAATCGCCGCACTATGAGAACTTCTTCCACTTCGTCACGGCCCACGGCCCTTTCGAGTTGACGGCGGTGGTGCTCTGCGCCGCGGCGGGGATGCGGCTGGGGTTTTCGGTCGTCTGGACGCACGGCCTGACGCGAATCGAGTCGCTCCACCGCGCGGGCAAGGAGGCGATGTCCACGGTCTGGACGGCGCTGGTGCTGTTCGCCCTGGCCGCGGGAATCGAGGGCTTCGTTTCGCCCTCCTCGCTGCCCTACGCCGTCAAGGCGGCCGTGGGGATCCTCTCGTGCGCTCTGCTGGTCGTCTACTTCTTTGTGCTCGGCCGGGGAGAACGCGGAGGGGATCGCCATGCAGCTTGATCGCAATCAGATCGTGATCCGCGAGCGCGGCTGGCTCGACGTGCTCGATCTGGCGCTGCGGCTCAGCCGCGTCTACGCCTGGCCGCTGCTGCTCGCGCTGGCCGCGGGCGTCGTGCCCTTCATGCTGCTGAACGCCTGGTTGCTCGGCGGGATCGCCGAGCCCGATTTGGACGAGGCCGCCCCGTTCGGATACATGTGGTGGACGTTGATACTGGTGCTGTTCGAAATGCCGCTGGCAACCGCCTTGGCCACGTTGTACCTGGGCGAGGCGGTGTTCCAGGAGCGGCCGCGGCCGCGGAGCCTGCTGGGCGGTTTTTTTCGCGGGCTGCCGCAGTTGCTCTGGTTCCAGGTGGTGCTCCGCGGGCTGCTGATCGCGCCGGTGATCACCTGGTTCGTGCCGTTCGCGGTCTGGCCGTATATGAACGAGGTGATCCTGCTGGAGCGCAATCCGCTGCGGCGTCGTCGCCGCGGACAGATGACCACCTTCCGCCGCAGCATGGCCCTGCACGGCGGCAGCATCGGCGACCTGTTCGCCCGCTGGCTGGGCGCGGTGGCCTTCGGCGGCTTGCTGTTCGCGTCGTTCTGGCTCAGCATGCAAGGGCTGGCCGGCGTGTTGGTGAGCGAATGGAAATTCGAGGGGCTCACCTACACGCTCTACTTTCCGCTCGCCCTATGGATGGTGGTCGGCTACTTTACGGTGGCGCGGTTCTTGGGCTATCTTGATCTGCGGATTCGCAATGAAGGCTGGGAGGTCGAGTTGATGATGCGCGCCGAGGCGGCCAGAATGGCGAGGCAACTCACATGAGCGATCCGGTGACCAGCGGCCGCAACGCACTCGACCATTGGTTCGGCTACCCCTGGTACGACGCCAAGGCCGACTCCGTCCGCCGCGTGGACGTGCCGAAGCCGTGGCATGGATGGGAGTGGAGCCCTTCGCTCGGCTCGCTGCTGCAGGTTCTCGGCTGGACGCTGGTGGTGGTGTTGGTGGCCGCGGTGGTCCACTTTGTCGTTCGCGCCCTCTGGCAGCGAGAGGGCCGCAAGGCGGGCGGCAACGAAGCCGAACCGGCCGGCGGGGCCGATCGCGTCGAATCGCTCCCGCTGCCCGTCGGCGCCCGGCGGCTCGACCTGTTGGCCGAGGCCGAGCGCTGCCGGCAACAAGGGGATTACGCCCGCGCCATCATCTTCCTATTTAGCCACGAATTGCTGCAACTCGACAAGCACGGGCGGATCCACCTCGCCCGCGGAAAGACCAACTATCAATACCTGCGGGAAATCCGCCCCTGGCCGGCGCTGGGGGGACTGGTCGAGCAGACGACGCTCATGTTCGAAAACGTCTTTTTCGGCCATCACGCACTGCAACGTCCGGCGTTCGAGGCGTGCTGGTCGCGGTTGGAGGAGTTTGATCGGTTGGTGGATAGTGGGTAGTGGAGAGTGGAGAGTGGAGAGTGGAGAGTGGAGAGTGGAGAGTGGAGTCGTTTAGCCGCGCCCCGAAGGGAAGCGCTTTGTTCCGTTTAGCCGCCGCGTCCACGCGGCGTGAGAGATCAGTGAGAACGAACAAGAACGAACGTGGCGAACGTGCATCGAACGCGCCGGCATTGCGTGGCGGTAATGCGTGCGCTCCCGCTTTGCGCCGCGTGGACGCGGCGGCCAAACTGACGGCTCCGCTTCCCTGCGGGGCGCGGCTAAACGACGCGCTTCCCTGCGGGGCGCGGTTAAACGACGCGCGGCTAAACCACTCCTCCGCACCATCCACTATCCACCATCCACTATCCACTATTCACTCTACCCTCTCTCCTCTCCTCTCTCCCCTCTCCCCTCTCCTCCTGCTTGTCCTCCTTGCCGGTTGTTCCCGCGGCATCGACACGATCTACGGGCAGCGGGAAGGGCTGGGAGCGAAGCGCAGCGTCAACGGCACGGCCGTCCTGGGCGAGATGTTCGAGCAGGCCGGGCACCGCGTCTCCTCCTGGTCGGTGCTTTCGCCGCGATTGCAGGAGAAGGCCGATTGCATCGTCTGGTTTCCCGACGATTTCAAGCCGCCCAAGGAGAAAGTCCGCCACTGGTTGAACGGCTGGATGACGGCCAGGCCGGGCCGCACGCTGATTTACGTCGGCCGCGACTTCGACGCCGCGCCCTGGTACTGGCAACACGTCTTGCCCGGCGCCCCCAAGGAGCAGCGGGAACTGATCGAAGAGGAACTGGCGGGCGCCCAAAGCAGCTTCGCCGTCGAACGCGGCAGTCTGCCGAAATCGGAAAACTGCGGCTGGTTTGCCATCGACAGCTCGCCGTCGCTTCGCCGGGTGAAGAAGCTCGCAGGCGATGCGGCGTGGCTCGACGGCATCGACGCCGCGAAGACCGACATCCAGTTGCGCAGCCGCATCACGCCGCCCGCCGCGGCCGAGGTGCTGCTCCGCTCGGGCAAGGACGTGCTGGTGAGCCGCCGCCCGTACGAAGAGAGCCAGTTGATCGTCGTCGCCAACGGCTCGTTCCTGCTGAATCTGCCGCTGGTCAATCACGAGCACCGCAAGCTGGCGGGCAAGCTGATCGAGGCCGTCGGCTCGCCCCGCAAGACCGTGGTGTTTCTGGAGAGTAACCCCGGCGGGCCGCCCATCCGCGACAAGGATCCGACGGCCGAGGGCGTCAATAGTTGGGAGGTCTTCAACCGCCCGCCCACCAACTGGATCCTGCTGCACCTGGCCGCCGTGGGCATTATCTTCTGCTTCTGCCGCTGGCCGATCTTCGGCCGCGCGAAGAAAACCGAAACCACCAGCGACTCCGATTTCGCCCGGCACGTCAACGCCCTGGCCGATCTACTCCAACGCTCCCGCGACCGCGCCTACGCGATGGAGAGAATACTCAACTACCGACAGAGGACGGAACGAGACAAGTAAGGACCAATCCATGAACAAAGATCTCTTCGACCGCATCACCACCCAGATTCGCAAAATCTACGTCGGCCAGGACGAATTGGTGTCGGGCACGCTGGTGGCGCTCTTCTCCAACGGGCACGTGCTGATCGAAAGCGTGCCCGGGCTGGGCAAGACGCTCTTCGTCCGCGCGCTCGGGCAGGTGTTGGGCTGCCGCTTCGGCCGCATCCAATTCACCGCCGACCTGATGCCCTCCGACATCACCGGCTCGCCGATCTTCGACATGAAGACGCAGGAGTTTCGCTTCCGCCCCGGCCCGGTCTTCACGCAACTGCTGCTGGCCGACGAAATCAACCGCTCGCCGGCCAAGACGCACGCCGCCCTGTTGGAAGTCATGCAGGAGCATCGCGTCACGATCGAGGGAACCACCTACAAGGTCGAGCGGCCGTTCCTGGTGATGGCCACGCAAAACCCGATCGAGTCGGAAGGGACCTACAACCTGCCCGAGGCCCAGTTGGACCGCTTCATGCTCAAACTGGTCATCAGCTATCCGAACGCCGAGGAGGAGGCCAATGTGCTGGAGATGCACAGCACGCAGATCGAGTTGGACAGCCGGCTGGGCGAGCTGCAAACCGTGACCAATCCCGCGGAGATCGTCGCCACCACCGAGCGGAACAGCCAGGTGACCGTCGATCCGAAGCTGTTGGGCTACATCAATTCGCTGGTGCGGGCGACCCGCGACTGGCCGCAGTTCCACCTGGGCGCGTCGCCGCGGGCGGGCATCGCCCTGATGCAAGGGGCGCGGACGCTGGCGGCTTTTCGCGGCCGCGATTACGCCGTGCCCGACGACGTCGTCGAACTGGCCCTGCCCGTGCTCCGCCACCGCGTCATCCTCTCGGCCGAGGCGGAGGTCGAGGGGCACACGGTCGATGAACTGTTGGGCGAAGTGATTCAATCCGTGGAGGTGCCGCGGCTGTGACCCCGTTGGCCCGCGTTGGGGTGGCAGTTCAACTGCCACCCCAACAGTGGCGAACTTACCCCCCGGTGCTCGTTGGGGTGGCAGTTCAACTGCCACCCCAACAGACGAACGAGGACTCTGCTAGAGGGACTTGACACTTGACCCCGCTGGCCCTGGTGCTGCTGAAACTCCTGGCGATTGCCTTGCCGTTGGCGGGGCTGGCTTGGGGTCTGCGCGTCTATCCGCGGCCGCGGCTGGTCTATGCGGCCATCCTCCCGGCCGTGGCGGCCTGCGCGGTTCTCGCCGCGGTGGAAATGGCGTGGCTCGTGGTGGGCATCGACGGCGTCTTGCTGCTCTTGGCCCTGGCCGACCTGCTCACCCTGCCGCGGCGAAAGTGGCTCTCCGTCGAGCGCCACGCCGGGCGGATCGCCTCGCTGCGGAAAAACCACCGCGTCTCGCTGCTGCTGCTGAATCACTCGCGGCGAAGGCTCGCGGTCGAGGTCCGCGATGACGTGCCGCAACAACTCGATCCCCGCCCGGCCGAATTCTCGCTCGCCCTGCTGCCCAACAGCCGTTCGACAATGAACTACGTGCTGCAACCGAGCCGCCGCGGGGCGTTCGCCATCGAGAGCGTCCACGTCCGCGCCCGCAGCCGGCTCGGCTTCTGGCAGTATCTCATCGATTACCCCGCCGAGACCGCGATCCACGTCTATCCCGACATGCAGCAGCTCTCGCAATACGCCCTGCTCGCCCGCACCAACCGCCTGAGCCTGCTGGGCGTGCGGCGGGCGCGAAAAATCGGCCAGGACCACGATTTCGAGCGGCTCCGCGATTACAACATCGACGACAACTACCGACACATCGACTGGCGGGCGACCGCGCGGCGGCGAAAACTCACCGTCAAGGATTTCCAGGTCAGCCAGAGCCAGCGGATCATCTTCATGATCGACTGCGGCCGGATGATGACCAACCAGGCGGCCGGCCTCAGTCTGCTCGATCACTCGATCAACGCCGCGCTGATGCTCGGCTACGTGGCCCTGCGGCAGGGCGACAGCGTCGGCATGATCACCTTCTCCGACGAGATTCACGGGTTCGTCCCGCCCTGCGGCGGCATGAACCAGATGAACCGCCTGCTGCACGCCACCTTCGACCGCTTCCCCCACCTGACCGAATCGCGCTACGACGAGGCCTTCCGCTACCTCGGCGCCCACTGCCGCAAACGGTCGTTGGTCGTGCTCGTCACGAACGTCATCGACCAAGTGAACACCGATCAGATCGACCGCTACCTGACGAACTTGGTCGGCCGGCACTTGCCGCTGGGCGTGCTATTGCGCGACCGCCGCATGTTCGATGCCGCCGACACCGACGGCGGCGAGGAGCAGTTCTGGCGCACGGCCGCCGCCGCCGACATCCTTGCCTGGCGGCATCAGGCCCTCGTCGATTTGCGGCGAAAAGGCGTGCTGATGCTCGATGTCTTTCCCGAAGACATGACCGCGCCCTTGATTAACCGCTACCTGGAGATCAAGGCGAGACACCTGCTGTAGAGAAGGGAAGAAGTCCGAAGGTCGAAATCCGAAGCTCGAAATCCGAAATCCGAAGGTCCGATACAAAAGGGCTTTGTCCTTCGGATTTCGGATTTCGGATTTCGTCATTCCCCTCGACGGACCTTATCCATCAGCGACTGCACGTAATACAGCGTCTGGGCCTGAATATCGGCCTTGGAGATTTTGTTGGCAGCCGCCTCGGCCTGGTCGAGCGCCTGCCGGGCCTTGCCGCGAAAGCCGGCCTTGGCCAGCAGCTTCGCCACGTCGGCCAGGGCGTACGCCCGCGAGTCGGGCGCGCGGATCTTGCCGGCCGACGCCAATGCCACGTCGAAAGTCCGCAGCGCGGCGTCGTGCTGGCCGCATTGGCTTTGGCTTGCCGCCACGCTGGCCTCGGCGAGGCTGCGTTTGCGGGCGTCATCGATCGAGTTGGCCGCTTTCAAGGCGAGCCCGAGCACGCGGTCGCGCTCGGCCGGCTTGTCGGTCCGCTCGAATGCGACGGCAATGGCACAGAGCGAGGTGCTCTTGTCGATCGGGTCGGCGATCCTGCCGGCGACCGCTTCGGCCGACTTCAACGCGGCGGCCGCCGCTGAGACATCGTTCGCGGCGGCCTGAGCCTGCGCCACCAGCGCCAAGCTGCTGGCCTGCGTCTCGGCCGCCTCGATTTTCCCGACCGCGTTAAGCGCTTCGTCGGCGGCCCGCTTCGCCTCCGCGCGATTGCCGATCGCGGCTTGAGCTTTCGCCATCACAACCAGTACGCTCGCCCTCGCCGCCGGCTCGGTGACATCGCCGCAATCTCTCCACGCCAGCCGCAGCGTCTCTTCCGCCCCGCCGATGTCTTGCACCTTCCCCTGTTCGCAGCCGATGCGGATCAGCTCCTTCGCCCGCGATTCCGGGTCGCTCTCCCGCTGCGCCGCGCGACCTGCTCGCGAAAAGAGAGCTGTCCCGACTCCGAACTCGACGTATCGCCGCAGCCGGCCGGCAGAAGGCCGAGAAATCCGACCGCCAGGAAGATGGAACAGCGACGCAGTGCCATCAATACCTCGTTCCGCCTTCTCGATTTCATCCTGTGAGGACGACACAACTGCGCCAGAATGCCCGTGTCAAGCACCAAGTTCATCGGCATCACGGCACTGCATGCCGCCGCGGTTCAGTTCCTCTTCGAGCTTCGGCCAGACGCGATCGTCGTAACCGCTGTCTTCCAGCATCCATTTTTCCAGCAGCAGGGCGGCCGCGGCGTACCGCCGGTCGGGATTGGAGGGAGGACGAGCCATTTCGGTTGACGCCTGAGACATTCCTCGGTCTCCTCCTGCCAAGACAGTAAAGGTGATCGATCACTGCATCAATTATGGCTCAAAACGTGTGCCAAGGCAATCGAGCATCTCATTCTCTCGCTGTCCAATCCACATTTGCCATCTCCGCCAGCGCAAGTTGCAACGCTTGCGTGCCGTCGCGGGCGTGGCCGTGGGCGATCAGCGAGAGATACAACTGGTTGGCCAACGCCAGCCCGGGCAGGCAGAGGCCCAAACGCCGGGCTTCGGCCAACGCGATGCCCAGGTCTTTGACGAAATGCTCGACGAAGAAACCGGGGGCAAAGTTGTTGGCGATGATCCGCGGGCCGAGATTCGCCAGCGACCAACTCCCCGCCCCGCCGCTGGCCACCGATTGCATCACCGTTTCCAGATCGAGGCCCGCTTTGTAGGCGTAGAGCAGCCCCTCGCAGACGCCGACCATGTTGCTGGCGATCAGGATTTGGTTGGCCATCTTCGTGTGCTGCCCGGCGCCGGGCCCGCCCTGGCGAACGAAGGTCTTGCCCATCGCCGCCCAGCAGGGCCGCAGCGACTCGACGGCCTCGGCATCGCCGCCGATCATGATCGACAGCCGCCCCTCGCGGGCGCCAACGTCGCCGCCGGAGACAGGAGCATCCAGCGAACGAACGCCCACTTTCGCCGCCGCCGCGGCAATCTCGATCGCCAGCGACGGCTCGCTCGTGGTCATATCCACGATGATTTTACCTGGCCGGCAGCCTTCCAGCACGCCGCCGGGGCCAAGGATCACCTGCCGCACGTCGGCCGGATAGCCGACGATGGTGAAGATCACGTCGGCCGCCTCGGCGACGGCCTTGGGGCTTTCGGCCCATGCCGCGCCGGCCGCCAGCAGCGGCTCGGTTTTCGCTCGCGTGCGGTTGAAGACCGTGGCGGCGAAACCGGCCTCCAGTAGCCGTCCGCACATGCTCGCCCCCATCACGCCGGTGCCGATCCAACCGATCCGCGTCTTGCCGGGTTGCACTGTCGCCATCGCATTCTCCCTGAAAAAAAGCGCCGTCCCCACCGGCTTATCTTGTCGCCGCAGGGCGAAGCCGTCAAGGACCGCACGATCGCGGCGGATTCTCGCAATCCGCCTGAAATCCAGCTTGACAAGTTATGAGCGTATGCTCATAATTGAAGTTGTGGAGGCTGTTCCATGCCGCGACCGAAGCGCTGTCGCTGTGTTGCTGCCTTGCCCGGATCCTCGCTCTTCAAGCCGGCGGGAATCCCGGCGTGCGCGTTGCGCGAGGTCATCCTCGCCGTCGATGAATTGGAAGCCCTGCGGCTGGCCGACTATCAGGCTCTCTATCAAGAACAGGCCGCGGACCGAATGGGCGTTTCGCGCCAAACCTTCGGCCGCATTGTCGAGACGGCGCGAAAGAAAGTGGCCCAGGCCCTCGTCGAGGGGCTGGCGCTGCGAATTGAAGGAGGAGAGGTCAAGATGGCGGAAAAGCGAGCGTTTCAGTGTGCCGGCTGCGGACACGTCTGGGAGGTTCCGTTTGGAACGGGCCGGCCGGCCGAATGTCCAGCGTGCCACGGCCACGCCCTGCACCGCGCGGCAGAGGCCGGCGTGGGGCAATCGGCCTCGGCAGAAGGCTCGGCGGTCGGTCGAAGGGGGCAAAATGGATGTTGCCGGCGGCTCCGTAACGGTCCCGGCGGCGGTGGTACGGGCCGGCGCGGCCTCGGACGCCGTGAGGTCCGGCCTGCTTCCCGGTTCGAAAACAAGGAGACCTGTGAATGAAGATCGCTGTCGCTTCCGAAGACGGAGTTGGCATTTCCCACCATTTTGGCCGCAGCCGCTGCTTCCTGATCTTCGAGACCGAGGATAAGCGGATCACGGGCCAGTCGTCGCGCGAAAACACTTTCACCGCCCACGCTCGCGGCGAGTGCGACCCGGCACAACCGCACGAGCACCATCACGGCCACGGGCCGATCGTCGAGGCGCTGGGCGATTGCCAGGTCGTGCTCTGCTACGGCATGGGTTGGCGGGCCGCCGAAGATCTAAGACAAAGGGGCATCCAGCCCTTTGTCCTCCAGGAAGAGATGACGCCCGAGCAGGCGGTCAACGAATTCCTGGCAGGCCGGCTGACCGCGGCGGGGAGCTTCTGCCGCTGCCACCACTAAGCAGCCTTGTCCGACGTTCTCACGTCCGACAGGTTGCGGCTGTGTTGCAGCGAATCGAGCAATTCGGCGAGACTGAGCGTGCGGTTCTCGAACTCCAGCGGGATTTCGGTGCCGGGGTCGCAGACCAGATCGACCGTGCCGTCTTCACCGATCAGCGGATCGAACTCGCGGAGCAGCCCGTCTTGCACCGCCTGACGGACCAGGTGCCCCCGCGTGGCCGAGACGTCGTGGGCCCGGTTGCCCAGGCTGTCGGCGGCGCGTTTGGCCAATGCGGGCAGATATTCGCTGGGAATCTCGATCACCTTCGGAACGTAAACCTTGATCTGCATGTTGCTGGCTCCCAAAAGTCCGATGGCTCGATCTGCGCTCCCCTGAAGTCCGGCCAAATCCCCGGCGAGGCGCGCTTCTCAGCACATGTTTCACCTATCGGCAGCCGGATGAGGCAGATTGCACGGTTCTTGCGGGATTCACGTCCAGATAAAATGGGCAACCTGGGATGTCACCGCGTGAAACGTGTCGTCGAAGAAAATCTCATTGACAGCGACCGATGAGTTCTTGCTGTAAGAGGCGACTCCTGTCGCCGATCGCGGCGGCGTGCAACCTGTGACCGCAAGATCGGCGTCAGGAGACGCCTCCTACAATTGGCTGGCCCCTCGTCGTAATCTCTTCGCCCTCGACTCGGGCAGCCCGACCTGTTAAAATGGGCGGTCCTTGACGTGGCCTTCCTCCGGCAAACGGGCCGCCGGCAATCTGTAGCAATCGCTTCTGATCGCTGAGAATCGACCGCTGACCGCTACACTGGTGAGTGCATGACGCAAACCGCGCGACGAGTCGTGATTACGGGCGTTGGGGCTATTTCTCCGTTGGGAAGCAGCAAGGAGGCCCTCTGGGACGGACTTTCAAGCGGCCACAGCGGCGTCGCCGTGCTTTCACCGCCGCCCGGGGACTCTCCCGATTCTCCCGCCGTTGACAAGGGACCGGTGCCCCTTGACGTTGCCAAGCCCGCATGTCTCTTCCCGGTCTCGGTTGGCGCCGCCGCCGGCCAGTTTACCGGAGAGATCGACAACTTCGGCCCGCTGGACAAGGAGACGAGGAAAGCGATCCGCAAGGGGCTGAAGGTAATGTGCCGCGAGTGCCAGATGGGGGTGGCCGTGGCCCAGTTGGCCCTGGCCGACGCCGCTTGGAAGCCCGGCAGCCTCGACCCCGAGCGCGTCGGCATCTCCTTCGGCGCCGACTACATGCTCTCGGTCCCCGAGGAGTTCTCCGAAGGGATCGTGCAATGCCTCGACGGCGAGCGGCGGTTCCACTTCTCGCGCTGGGGCCACGAGGGGCTGAGCGAAGATGTCGCCGCTGTGGCTGTTGAAATACCTGCCGAACATGCCGGCCAGCCACTTGGCGATCTACAACGACTTCCGCGGCCCGAACAATTCGCTGACGCTCCGCGAGGCGGCGGCCAATGCGGCCCTGGGCGAGGCTTATCAGATCATCCTCCGCGGCAGCGCCGAGATGATGCTGGTCGGCGCCACCGGCACGCGGCTGCACCCGATGAAGATGCTCCACGCCGTGCAGCAAGAGGAGGTCTACCTCGGCAACGGCGATCCGGCGGCCGCCAGTCGCCCCTTCGACCGCGACCGCCGCGGCGCGGTCCTCGGTGAAGGGGCGGGCGCGGTGGTGCTCGAAGAGCTCTCGACCGCCCAAGCCCGCGGCGCTACGATCTACGGCGAAGTCGTCGCCGCCGCCACCAGTTCGGTCGCCGGCCGCCGGCTGGTCGCCCAGCGCGATCGAGCGATGGCTAACGTTCTGCACGCGGTTTTGTGCAATGCGGGGGCCAACCCAAATGACGTCGGCCACCTGCACGCCCACGGCCTGAGCACCCGCAGCAGCGACGCCGACGAAGCCCGCGCGATTCAAGAAGCCTTCGCCTCCCGCGCGACGCCGCTGCCGGTGGTCGCGGCGAAGAGCTATTTCGGCAACTTGGGCGCCGGCAGCGGGCTAGTAGAGTTGATCGCCAGCCTGCTGGCGTTCCAGCACGACCGCCTCTTCCCGGTCCTCAACTACGCAACCCCCGACCCCGAATGTCCGGTCGCCGCCGTTCGCAACGGCGACGCCCGCCCCGGCCCCAGTTTTATCAACCTCAACGTCACCCCGCAAGGCCAAGCCGCCGCAGTGATGGTGCGGCGGTTCGGGTAATGGGAGCATACACATTTCCGGCCAGGAGAAGCTGAATGCCAGAAGTCTGCCGTTTTCTCGGCATCGTGATCTACATTTTGTACGACGATCACCGTCCACCGCATTTCCACGCTGAATACGGGGAATATCGAATTACCGTGGAAATCAACACCGGTGTGGTTGAAGGCAAATTCCCTCGTCGGGCGCTGCACGCCGTCCTTGATTGGTATACAATTTACAAGGATGAGTTGATGGAGAATAGGAGACTCGCTGAACGGCACGCGCAACTGCACCGGATTCCTCCGTTGGAGTAGACGTTATGTTGGAAGTCGTTCGCGCTGAGTATCGGGACGGGTATCGAATCTGGGTCGAGTTCAATAACGGCCAATCCGGCATTGTCGATCTCTCCGACGCGCTCTGGGGTCCGATGTTTGAGCCGCTGAAAGACGTTCAACGGTTCCAACGATTTGTTGTCTCTGACACTCTCCACACGTTGGCTTGGGAAAACGACGCTGATCTGGCCCCAGAATACTTGTATGAGAAGTTGGCAGGCCACCCAAGTCAGCCCACGGCCAGCACCAACGCCACTTCGGCCGCTCTTTGACACGTGAAAAGCAGACTTACGCTCGTGGGCCTTGAGATCGAAGGGGATTGGAATGTCCCCCTCCTGGCCAATGCGGCGGAGATGTCCGGAACCTGGTTGTTGCTCGCCAGCCGCATCGATTTTACTGCCACGCCGCGGCGGTGATGGTGCGGCGGTTCGCCTAACTCCCCTCGCCCGTCCGACGGGAGAGGGGCCGGGGGTGAGGGCCGTGACTGTTCTTACCGTTTCCGCCCCGAAGACCCGTGGCTGTTCTTACCGTTTCCGCCCCGAAGGCCCGTGGCTGTTCTCACCGTTTCCGCCCCGAAGGCCCGTGGCTGTTCTTACCGTTTCCGCCCCGAAGGGGCCAAACTCGACAGCCCAGGGCAAGCGCAGCGCCGCCCTGGGTAACGATTCCCCCAACACCCCCGCAAGGCCCAACGGGCCGCAACCCGTTTCTCCCTCGCCCCCGATTTCTCACGCCCTTCGGTTACGGCGGCGCAATAGCGATTGCACTTCCTCTATTTTATACGGCTCCCGTCGTCGATGAATCACCGCGTGACAGTTTGGACACACGGGCCGAAGATCGTCTTTCGGATTAACGCGATAGGCGCCTTTTATCGTGGCCAACGACCTTAGGTGGTGTACATGGATGAACCCATGCAGCAATTCCCCGTAAACGCGCCCGAAATCAAAGCCACAGATCGCACAGCACGAACCGTGGAAGGCGATGCACGCCTTCCGTGCCTCGGGGTCTCTTTCGTAGTTCCGAAAAAGCCTCCCCCTGGCCCAGTTCTTTCTCTGGACATCCCCTGCCGCTTTCGCTACTATACTGAACGCCTGTATAAACTCACAAGACGCCCAACCAGCCGCTCGCGGCCTTCCTGCCCGCTATGCCAAAAAGAAAACGCCCCAAGAAGAAGCCGCCTCCGCCGCCGGCGACCTCCCAACACGGTCCCGATCTCCCCTACTGGCTCCCCTCGGGCGATTACTGGGACGGACTGCCCCGGGAAATCCGCGACGCGGTCCCTCGCGTTCTCGCCCCGGCCTATCGCAAATTCGTCCTCGACGCCCCCGGCGAACTCGAACGCTCGCTCGGCCTGACGCTCGTCCATCTTATTTGGCTGGAAGTCTGCGACCACGTCCGCATGGCGGTGGCCACCGCCGACCCGCTCTCGCTGGCCGCCACCCTGAACGATCCCGACGCCATGATCGCCCGCCATCTGAATCTCATCACCGCCAAATGCCAGACCGCCGAACTGCTCGTCAAACTCCGCCTGGTGACCGACACCCTCAACGCCCCGCCACTCCTCCCGTCGCCCATTGGGAGAGGGGTCGGGGGTGAGGGCCAACTTCTCCCCTCGCCCGTTTACGGGAGAGGGGCCGGGGGTGAGGGCCAACTTCTCCCCTCGCCTGCTTCGGGGAGAGGGGCCGGGGGTGAGGGCCAACTTCTCCCCTCGCCCGTTTGCGGGAGAGGGGCCGGGGGTGAGGGCTGCGAACTGCCGCCGACCGCCCCCGCCCGCCTTGCCCCGTCGCTCTCCTTTCCCGTCGAGACGTCCGAAGAAGTTCCATGAACAGTTCGTCACGAAAGCGCGAAAGAGCGAAGACACGAAAGAGACACGGCGGAAACCCGAGACCATTCGCGAGTTCGCGCCCGCTCCCGCGCTTCTCCTTTTCGTGCTTTCGCTCTTTCGCGTTTTCGTGATCCCCCAGCAACACCGCCAAAGCTCGCCGCGAGAGGTGTAAATTGGAACGCCGAGAACCCGTTGACCAACACTCCCATCCCGCCCTTGCCCTCCTCGCCGCTCGCCCCGACATCTTCGCCCGGCAGGGAAGCGTCGTGCCCACCTGGCGGCGACGCGGAGCGCGAACCTATGGCCCCTACTTCCGTCTCGCCTACCGCGACTGCGGCCGCCAAGCCTCGATCTATCTCGGCCGCGAAGATAAGCCGAACAACCTCGTCCACGAAGTCCGCCGGAAACTCGCGCTTTTGCAAAGCCCCTTCCGCCGCTGCCGTGCCCTCGACCGCCTCCGCCGCCGCGTCTCCGCCGCCCTGCGCGTGCAGAAGGCCAGGCTCAACGCGCAACTCCGTCCCTTCGGCCTGCGACTGCAAGGTTTCGAGGTCCGCGGTTGGCGGACCAGCCCCCTGCGTCGTCGCCTCGCACACCTTCATCCGATCAATCGGCGACTCCCCCGCACCCGCCAACTCCGCTTCTATCCCTCGGGCAACCTCGCCTCCGCGCTGCGAAAGAAGAAACGCGCGATCCCCGCCTCGCCCAAGGCGCGACTGCAAGCGATCCTGGCCGCTCGCCGCGAGTAAGACAACCAAGGTAGGTCCCGCCTGCCGGGCGGGACTTGTGATAGGTGCCCTTTGATACAAAATTCTGCACAGTCCCACCCGAGAAATTCTCGCCCCCCACAAGCGGGCCAGCCCCGCTTGCAACCCGCGGCGCTTGCACTATGATATACACTCCGAAACTGTGCACTTGCACGGGTGGAGAAAAACAATGAACGACAAAGCAATCCTCACCGTCGGCGACAAGCAAATCGAACTGCCGATCCTCACCGGCAGCGAGGGGGAACGGGCGATCGACATTACCAGGCTCCGCGAGCAGGCAGGAGTGACGACCTACGACCCCTCGCTGGGCAATACCAGCGTCTGCCGCAGCACCATCACCTTTATCGACGGCGAGAAGGGCGTGCTCCGCTATCGTGGAATGCCCATCGAGCAGTTCACCACCAAGCCGAACTTCGTCGAGGCCGCCTGGATGCTGATCTTCGGCCGGCTGCCGCGGCACGACGAACTGAAGCGGTTCAGCGAACTGCTCACCGCGCATGAACTGTTGCACGAGGGCGTGAAACACCAGTTCAATCATATTCCGCCCGGCGCCCCGCCGATGGCCATTCTCTCGGCCACGTTGAGCAACCTGGCCTGCTACCACCAGGAGTTCATCGCCTTGGAGGGCGAAGGCTCGTTGGAGGAGGTGGCGGCGCGGCTGATCAGCAAGGTCCGCACGATCGCGGCGTTTTCGTACCGCCGCTCGCTCGGGCTGCCGTTCATCTATCCCGACCCGCACCTCCGCTACTGCGCCAATTTCCTGCACATGATGTTCTCGCTGCCGTACAAGCAGTACATCGTCACGCGGGAAGTCGAGGATGCCCTGAATCTGTTGTTCATCTTGCACGGCGACCACGAGCAGAATTGCAGCTCCTCGACGGTGCGGATCGTCGGCTCGGCGAAGGCCAACCTGTTCGCCTCCTGTGCGGCCGCGGTCTGCGCGTTGTGGGGGCCGCTGCACGGCGGGGCGAACGTCGAGGTAATGGAGATGCTCGACCGCATCCACCGCGGCGGACTCTCGCCCGAAGACTGCCTGCGGCACGCCAAGGACAAGACCAACCCCTTCCGGCTGTTCGGCTTCGGCCATCGGGTCTATCGCAATTACGACCCGCGGGCGAAGATTCTCAAGGAGGCCTGCGATCGGGTGTTTGCCCAGATCAAACGGCAAGACCCGCTGTTGAGCATCGCCCGCAAACTCGAAGAGATCGCCCTGGCCGATCCCTACTTCATCGATCGCCAACTCTACCCGAACGTCGATTTCTACAGCGGTATCCTGCTTCGCGCGATGGGCATCCCCACCAACATGTTCACCGTCTGTTTCGCCATCGGCCGGCTGCCGGGCTGGATCGCCCAGTGGAAGGAGCAGCACGACGATCCGACCACGAAAATCCAGCGCCCGCGGCAAATCTACACCGGGCCGACCGCGACAGACTATCTACCGATGGAAAAGCGATGAACCGCCGTTCCGCCGCCCGCCGAAGCAAGTGGGAGGAAGAGAGGTTCTGCACCGACATCCGTGTCTATCCCTGTTTATCCGTGGTTCATTTCCTTCGCCCTCCGTGTGCTCCGCGTCTCCGTGGTGAGTTTGTCCACGCATCGCCCTCGCCCCCCGGAATTCGCGGCGACGCGTGCCGCGGGCCGTTGGCCCCCGGCTATTCTTGTTGTTTCCCTTCGCAGCGTACCGCTTTGTTGCACCGCGCAACTCTGACGTGCTGCGTTGTCTTTGCGACTCTTGCCGCTTCGACCGCCTGGGCCAACCCTTACACAAACGCGGCCTCTGCCTTCGCGGCGCCGCATCCGGCGGTGGTGCGGGTGGTGTCGCCCGAGAGCGACGGCGTCTCCTACGGCTCCGGCTCGCTGGTGGCCGTCGATGAGACTTCGGGGTTGGTGCTGACGAACTGGCATGTGGTCCGCGACGCCGCCGGGCCGATCGTCATCCACTTTCCCGACGGCTTCTGCTCGCGCGGCGTGCTGCTGCGGGTCGATCAGGACTGGGACCTGGCGGCATTGGCCATCCGCCGGCCCAGCGTGCAACCGATCCCGCTGGCCACACAAGCGCCGCGGCCGGGCGATCCACTGACGATCATCGGCTACGGCAGCGGGTCGTATCGGGCGGTGACGGGGCGCTGCACCGACTACGTCTCGCCCGGCGGCAACAATCCGGCCGAGATGGTCGAACTGTCGGCCCCCGCCCGCAACGGCGACTCGGGCGGGCCGATCCTCAACAGCCGCGGCGAGTTGGCCGGCGTGTTGTTCGGCACCGCCTTCGGCAGCACCACCGGCAGCTATTGCGGCCGGCTCCGCGGGTTCGTCGCCTCGGTCGAAGGCGATTTCCGCACGCTTTCGCATCGGGTGATGCTGGCCGACCAAGCGCGGCAGAGCGGCACCATGCAGCCGGCAGTTATGCCCGTCGGCCTGGCCAGTGAGCGTCCCGCCGGCAGCGATCGCGTTGATCTCCCACAGCCAACCGCCGTCGCCGCCGTGCCGCTCGCGCCGGTGCCCTCGCTTTCGCCGGTGTCCACGTTCCCGGCAGTTCGCAACGCCAAGTCAACCACGGCCGAACGTGGTTCCGCCGAGCCGGCGCAAACCTGTTCCCTCGCCGGCCCCACTGCCACGAATCCGGCCACGAATTCGAGCACCGACCAGATCAAAACGATCCTGGCGCTGATCGGCATCGCCGCCATCCTCTACCAGGGAATGCGCTTGCTCGGTTCAGCGCTGGGGTAGCATCGGGCCTGTTGACGGCCGGTCGATCACCGCATAGGCTTTGAGCTGTGGAACCTCGGGCCGCGAGGGCAAGAACAAAGGGCCGTCGTCTCATCGGGAAACATCATCATGGCAAGCCCGCCGGAAGAGAAGATCACCTTCCCCTGCCAAGAGTGCGGTAAGCTGATCGTATTTCCCGCCGACAGTGCCGGGCGCGTCGAGACCTGTCCCGAATGCGGCCGTTACGTGGATGTTCCTGATAAGTCGGGGGTGCCGCCAGCCGAGCCCGACGCCGTACCGCCAAAGGACCTCGCTCCCGTCGAACGAACAACCCTAGAACTCTGGTTTGAAGTCTCGGCGGTCCTCTGTCTGGCGTATTTGCCCGCGTTGTACCACGCTCTCGGCGCAGTCAACTCGGGCAGGCTGGTGGAGTACTCTCCTTTCCACGAGGCACTCTACAGGACAATATTGGCGGCGCAAATTGCGATGCCCCTTTTCGCGATCATCGTATTGGCGAGGGACGACTGGTCGTTGTTCGGGATTGTTCGTCCGCGGTGGGTGGTCGACCCCGTGCTTGCCTGCGTCATTTGGTTCTGTTGCAGGGCGTTCCGGCAATTCGCTGCATCGGCAATGCCATTGTTTATCTTGAGATTGCCACACCCTCACCTAAGCGGATCGCATGTGGTTCCCCAAGGGGTTTTCGACTACTCCTTGCTCTTTGTTGCTTGTATCGCAAGCGGCCTTCAACAGGAGTTGATCTACCGCGGATACCTCATACCGAGATTCGAGCGTCTCCTGCGCTCGACATGGCTCGCTGTGCTCCTCGCAGCTCTCTTATTCGGCACGTACCACCTTTACGAAGGAGTCGCCGCGACGATCGTTATCACCGGCACCGGCATCATCTACGGGATCGCGTTTTGCCTGACCCGACGCCTCTGGCCCATCTGCGTGGCGCACGCCATGCACAACTTCCTGCTCTGGCTGTGATTCACACGCTGAAGCGAATCAGCAGAATGTCGTCATCCTCGCCGACGGAATCATTCAGGCGACGATTTCACGAGACAACGGGACATTGGGTCGCAAGCGGCCGAACGTTCTTTTCGATCTCGGGTAGAATATCTCGCCGCGACACTTTGAGCTCATATCGTGTCTGCAAATTGAACCAGAATTCCGGAGTAGTACCGAAATAGACGGCCAGCCGCAAGGCCGAATCGGCGGTGATTCCACGCCGGCCGTGAATGATGTCGCTGATGCGAGTGACCGGCACGTCGATGTCGCGGGCCAGCTTGTTTTGGCTGAGTCCCAGCGGCTCCATGAACTCCTTCCACAAGACCTCACCGGGGAGGATTGGGTCGAGTTTTCTGCGCATCGCAAGCATTCCTGTTGAACCCGCTAGTGATAATCCACGATTTACACGCTGAACCTGATCAGCAGAATATCGTCGTCCTTGACGACGTAATCTTTCGGCTCTTGCCGCATAAGGTGGCGGGCTTTGACTTCGCGCTCGCTGCCCAGGCGAACGAGGTCGGCCACGGTCATCACTTCGGCGCGGATGAAGCCGCGGGCGAGATCGGTGTGGATGCCGTCGGCGGCTTCCAGGGCCGTGCCCCCTTCACGCAGCAGCCAGGTGCGGACCTCGGGCTCGCCGGCGGTGAAGAAGGTGGTCTGCCGCGAGGCCGTTAGGAGCGTGCGGATCAGATGGTCGTGGTCGGTGGTGGTGATGGCCATCTCGGCGACAAACTCGGCCCGGTCCTTGGGGCTCATCTTCGCCAGTTCCAACTCCAACCCCGCCGGCACGGCCAGCACCGGCATTTCCGCCGTCGAGAGCGCGGTGAACCGCTCGGGCTGCGATTCGTCGTCGGCCGTGTTGACGATCACCAGCCGCGGCTTCTCGCTCAGCAGGCGGAAGGCGCGGGTCACCTTCTGCTGCTCGTCGGTCATGTGCGACTCGCGCAGCGGCCTGCCCGACTCCATCGCCGCCAGCACGATCTTCAGCGTGGCGTGCTCGTGCTCCAATGCCAGGTGCTCGGGCCGCGGGAGCGGCTTTTTGAGCTGCTCTTCGACCCGCGCGATGCGGCTGGTGACGATCTCCATGTCGGCCAGCACCAGGTCCTCGTCGAACGAGCGGAAATCGGCCAGCGGGTCGGTCTTGTCGAAGGCGGCGACGACGAACACCAGGCAGCCGGCCTCGCGGATCATCGCCAGCCGGGCGGCGTTGCCCTCGTGCTTGCGGCTGAGCCCCGGCGTATCGACCAGCTCGATGGCGGCGTGCGTGACCTTCTTGGGATGATAGATTTTCACCAGCGGCTCGAAGCGGGCGTCGGGAATCGGCGCCATCGCGCTTTGGCCGGTATGGGCCAACGCCGGATCGGGCGCCACGCCCGTCAACCAATGGAACAGCGTGCTCTTGCCCGAGCCCTGATAGCCGACAAGTCCGATTTTCATGGCATCACACTTCCGCGACCACTGGTCGCGGCTTTTCAGGAGCGGTCCTCTTGCCGACGGCCGCGATTTCGTCCAATGCTTGTTCTACTGCCCGGCTCTGGAGATTGTCCAGGGGCATCTGCCCGAAACGGACGCGGTAGAAGGCGTCGGCGATCATGGCGGGGAGGGCGGCCAAGCGGTTTTCCCCCGTCAGCGAAGCCAGCCGAACGCCGGCAACGGCCGCAAATTCGCGTTGCGTTTGTGCCGCGGCCCGAACCAATCCCCGCCGTGCCATCAGATTCTCGAAACGTCGGTAAAAGACGATCTCGACGCCGCGGCGACCGCCGCGCCGGTTGTGATTGCCTCTCCAACGTTCCGCCAGGCGACGGCCGATGCGCAGGCCGAGCAAGCCGAGCCACGCCATCACCGCCATGACGCTGATCGCCATCACCGTCAACAGTGCCCAACGGACCTCGCGGTTGAGATGATCGAGATAGAGCGCGACGCTGAAGGAGTCGAACAACTGCCAGACCGGCGAACTGACCACCTCGCTCCACAACCAGCGGGCCGCATCGGCGATCGGCTGGTAGATCGCCTCGCGCTGCGTCTGGCAGTCGAGCTCGACGACGTATTTCGACCAGGCGCCGTCGAGCCAATCGAGCCCCTTGCGCACCGGCGTAAGCCAATCTTCTCTCTCGGCGGCGAAGCCGGCCGGGGTGGGATCGAGCCGCATCCATGCGCCCGTCTCCCAGCAGCGTTCATTGTCGTAATGCTCGTCCCTCGCCGGATACCAGTGCTTCCAATAGTCCTTCCCGTGCTTCTCCTTATCGGGAACCTGGCTGCCGGGCAGGAACGCCTCGACCCAGGCGTGGGCGTGCCACTGGCGAACCTGGTAATAACCGCCGGCGGAGTTCCAGTCGTCGTGGTCGCATTTGAAGCCGCAGACCAGCCGCGCCCGAATCCCCTGGCTGCGGAGCATCAGCGCCAGCGCCGTGGCGAAGTATTCGCAATGCCCCTGCTTATGCTCGCCGACGAAATCCTCGATCGGATCGAGCCTCGGATCGCGCTCGACGCCGGAGAGGCTATACTGGAACTCTCCCGAGCCGGCCAGTTTTCGCCTGAGGCACTCCGCTCGGCCACGGATGTCCTCCTTCCGCAACCGCGACTGATCGATCCACTTTTGCGCCAGTCTTACGAGCTGGGGCAGATCGCCGCGGGGCACGGCGACCACCCCCGGATAGGGCAGATCGTCCCATGAAGCCGGCGTCAACGGCGACTGCTCGCCACCGGTGATCGCCGTGGTGGCCAAGGTGTAGGACAACGGCTGCGAAGGGTGATGCACCGAGCGCTCTAGCCGTTCCAAGAGATGATCGACGGTAACGGTGGTGCTCATCCGCTCGACGGAGATGTAGGGCGAGACATAGAACAATTCGTCGCGATCGGTCCCCTCGATCTTGGTCTGCTGCCGAACGACGCCGAACTTCGGCAGGGCGTGCTCGCGCTGCAACGGCTCGCTTCCTTCGCCCAGATTGCGGTTTGGGTGTCCGACGCTCCACTGGCCGTGTTTGTAGCGCATGAGGTAGGCGCCTTGCAGGTAGAGGTCGCCGTGCAGGGGCGGCAGGGGGTCGTTGCCGCTGGCCCCCTTGAGGAATTGCACCTTCATCACCGCTTCGCGGCTCTCGATGATTTTGCCCAATTCACCGAGCATGACCTTGTCGTTGAAGCCGACCAGGGGTTGCGGCTTGGCCAACGAGCCGCGCAAGTTGACCTGCCCAAAACGCGGGACCGCAAAGAAGACGATAAACGTCAGCGCCATCGTGTTGAGGCCCATGCGGCTCAGCCGGGCGACCAGGTCGCGGCCCACGCCGGCGTGGCTGCTGCCGCCGGGCACGCTGGTGAACTCCGCCTGCTGCGCCGCCAACGGCCAACGCGAGACGATCTTCGGTTCCGCCGTGCGGGTTTCTCCCGCCGCGCGGGTGTCTGCCGGAGCGCGGGCGTCTCGCCCGCTTCGCTCTCCGCTTCGTTTCCCCGCCGCGAACAGCGTCCACTGCCGATAGAGAATCAACAACGTCATCGCCGAGAAGCCGACCAGCATGTAGACGACAATCAGCATCCCGAACCAGATGCCTTGGCTGAAAAGCGTCGCCATCATCACTTCCAGCAGGCTGATCATGACCAGCAGCCAGTACTTCCACTGGTCCTTCTCCTGAAACAGCAGAATGACTTGCAGGTAAATTAGGAACCATGACAACCCGATGGTCTCCATCTCGCTTTGCGGCGGATACAGATTGTGGAGCGAGACGACGGCGCCGGCGAGCATTAGCGCGTTAGCCCACCAGCGGCCGATGCGAATTCGGCCGGTGACGTCGGTGAGCCAGACGGAGGCGGCAGCGGCCACAATCACCAAAAGCGGCGGCCCCTCGTCCCGCTGCCCCATGCCCAGCAGCAGCGCCCCCAGCGCCGCCAGCGTGGCCATGTTGATCTGTAGCAGACGTTCGAGGTACATGGAAGGGGCTAGGGGCTAGGGAGAATGACGAAGCTCGAATGACGAATGACGAAGGAAATCCGAAATCCGAAATCCGAAGGACACACGACGTGTCGTGGGATTGGGTCGCTTCTGCAGCCTCCGTTCGTCATTCGTCATTCGGACTTCCTTCGTCATTCGGATTTCGGATTTCGTTCTTCGGATTTCAGATTCCGTTCTTCGGATTTCGGATTTGATTTCGTCCTTCACGTCACTCCGCCTCACTCCGCGCTAAAAAACTCCGCCAGCCGGTCGCTTGCCGTGTCGATGCAGAGGATCCGCCGGACGCGATCGCGCATCACCGCATCGGACAGTACTTCGCGGAACTGCACTGCGTCGGTCAGATCGACCGCGCGGGTACTCAGCAGCACGACTTCGGTGCCGGGCGTGACCTGCCGCAACGTTGCCGCCAGCAACGCGGGAAGCGAAGTGTCAGGCTGGGCTTCGCTCAGGGCGAGTTGCTCCATCAGTCGTTGCAGTGTCGCCGAGGAGGCTGGGCCGCCCGTGCATTCCGGCTTGCCGTTGGCGATTCCCAAGTAGATGTTGCTCCCGCCCTTGCGGCACAGATCGGCGATCACCGTGGCGGCGAAACTGACCGCCAGTTCCACGTTCTCTGCGTGTTCTGACAGGTGGGGTTCAGGCTGCCAGAGGTCGAGCACCACCGCAACGTCGCGGCTTCGCGGGCGTTCGAGTTGGCGGACGACGAGCTTGCCCGCCCGGGCGGAACTCCGCCAATGGATCAGCCGCCGGCCGTCGCCGCTGCGCCACTCGCGGACGCCGTAGAAATCGCCTTCGGCCCCGGGCTGTTGGCGGCGGCGATCGCTGCCGGCCAATGCCTGCCGCCGCCGCGCCTCCCAACCCTGCGTCAACCGGCCCAATCGCGGCAGCACGACGAGTGTCTCCGGCTCGCCCAACGTGATCGTCCGCGAAAACAGGCCGAAGGGGAACCGTGTGGAGGCCCGAAACGGCCCCAGGCGGTAGCGGCCACGTTCGACCAACCGGCCGCGATAGAGTCCCTTGCGCGTCTGGCCGGCGGGGGCGTAGGGGAATAACACGGCGGGCCGCAGCACCGCCGGGCGGCGGTGATTTCCGCGGGCGTTCAGCGATTCCCGCTGAATCTGATCCTCGACGACGACCGCCCAACTGCTCAGCCTCTTCCGCGTGTTCGTCAGATTCAGATCGACCGAGAGCACGTCGCCGGCACAAATCCGCAGCGGCAAGTTCCGCTCGACTTTCAGCCCGCGCAGATTCGCTTTTACCGCCCGCCAGTTCAGCAGGAACGGCCCGAGCAGCATTCCGGCCAGAATCAGCAGCAGATTGACCTCTTTAATCATCGCGCCGCCGAAGACCAGCGCGATAATCGCCAGAAAATAGAGCCCCTCGCGGCAAATGGTGGTTTGGTGGCGGAACATGATGCGCTGGCCGAAGGGCGAGTCTCGACTCTGTACCGCGCTGCATTATACCCCCTGCCGTTTGCCGCCGCTAGGTTTTCGGCGGCGCACGATCACTTCGCCAACGCCGATTCCCAGCAGCCAGGGCGCGGCGATGTACCATCCCTGCATGAGAAAGTGGCTCTCCAATACCTGCTGAGTCCACTCTACCCGGACTTGATCGCGTTGGCCCGCACAGTTGAATTTCAGGACATCGAACGGCATGGAACCTCGCCACGAGTGCCCAGCCAAGTCGAGAATCATTGCGGCTACGAGGAACTCGACGAGGAGTAGCGAGCAAAGCAGGGTCCAACCTCGGATGCCACAAATCGCTCGCAAGAAAACCGCAGAACCCAGGATGGGCAGGATGCCTGCGCCGAGAGCACGCAGACGGGCGCGGTCAATGCCGAAATACAACCCCAAGTGTATCTCCGTCAGGTGGCCCAATGTCCCCGTCAGCCATATCACCAACGCTGCAAGGCACGCCCCAATCAGCACTCGCCTCGCCGCTTTCGAGAAGATCGCAGCTAGGACGGCAATCAAGAGACAAGCGACGGCATGGCTGTTGGCCCATCTGTCCCATGCGGCCCAGCCGAGCAGAATTGCGGTGGCCGTGATCGCGGCGAACATCTGGCGGAGGCTGAATTGCCAGCGGCTGCGGGCGGGCGGCGAGTTGTCTGGCGATACAGGGGTCATGACCGCGCCAATGCGTCGAGTAACGCCCAATCAAAGGTCGGGACACCGTTGTCATAATAGCCGGGGGCCAACGGCCCGCGGCTATTGTGACAGACTGCACTTCGTTCGACAGCCAGCCGAAGCGCTCAGCCCGGCACCGGTACTCCGTCAACCAGCCGCTCGATGAGCGATTCGATCGCCTCGCGGTCGCCGCCGTGGAGATAGCCCTTCGGAATGACGCGGTGGGCGAGCACCGGGACGGTGAGCTGCTTGACGTCGTCGGGCACGGCGAACCGCCGGCCGGCGACCAGCGCCGCCGCCTGGGCTGCGCGGTAGAGGGCCAACGCCCCGCGGGTGCTCACGCCGACGTGCAACTCGTCGCAGCGCCGCGTGGCTTCGACGATATCGAGCACGTACCGGTTGATCGAATCCTCGATCGTCACCTGCCGCACCGTCGCCTGCAACGCGGAGACCTGCTCGCAGTCGAGCGCCGGGGCAAGCGAATCGACCGGTTCGCCTTCGCGATGGCTGGTGAGCACTTCCAACTCAACGTCGCGCTTTGGATAGCCCAGCGGAATGCGGAGCAGGAAGCGGTCCAACTGGCTTTCGGGCAGCGGATACGTGCCCTCGAATTCGACCGGGTTTTGCGTGGCGATCACCATGAACGGGCGGGGGAGCGGGTGCGTCTGGCCGTCGGCCGACACCTGCCGCTCGCTCATCGACTCCAACAGCGCACTCTGCGTGCGGGGGGTGGCGCGGTTGATCTCGTCGGCCAGGACCACGTTGGCGAAGATCGGGCCGGGGCTGAAGGTGAACTCGTGCGTCTGGTTGTTGTAGAGGCTGCTGCCGGTGATGTCGGCCGGCAGCAGGTCGGGCGTGAACTGGATGCGATGGAAGACGCCGGCCAGACTGCGGGCGATGGCCTTGCCCACCAGCGTCTTGCCCACCCCGGGAACGTCCTCCAACAGCACGTGTTCGCCCGCCAGCAGGGCCACGACCACCAGCCGCACCGTGTCGGCCTTGCCCAGCACCACACTGGAGATGTTCTGCTGTAATCGCGCAATCAGATCGGTCGGTTCGTCAGACATCTCGTTCCACCCGGCTGCCGGCCAATGCGGACTGTCCTACCAAGAAACCACGGTGACATCCTACTGCACCGCGCTGTCAGCGGCAAGCCGCTACGGTCTCTCGGCGCCGCGCTGACGCTTTCCGAACAGTGCGACGCCGATGCGGTAGAACAGCAGCAGGACGAAGGCGCCGACCGTGGCGGCGAGGAAGCCCAGGGGGCTGATGGGATCCAGTTCGCGGTCCGGAACGACCCAACCGAGCCCTAACAAACCGATGGTGCTGCCGACGATGCCCGCTGCCACGGCGAAAAACGGCCCCAGCGGGCGGCGGAAGGGAAAAATCAGTGTGGCCAACAGCCCGACAAGCGTGCCGAAGCCGACCCAGACCAGCACCATGTGAATCCACTGGGAAGCGGCCGGAGAGAGGGCAAAGTCGAGCATGGGGATGGCCGATAAAAAAACTCCTCGCGCTGCTGACGTCCAGGGGGCGCCGCAACCGCGGCGATCCGCACCCGGGACGCCAGCAACGCGAGGCGCCGTCCCCCCCACAACGCGGTCGGATCACCATGTCTCAGCAAGCCAAGCTGCCCCAACACGGATTACCGGCCGGCGTTCGGCGTATCTTGGAACAACTTATCGCCTGGCCGCCTGCATTGCCTGATCGTCGTTGTACGCCTTCATGGCAGCGGCTTCCTTGCTGAGCTTGAACTCCGCCCCCGGCGGGAAATACTGCACGTCGTCCGAGATGTAGTACGGACTGGGCAACGTCTGGCCGCCGAAGTCGCTCTGGCACCCCGTTAGCCCCACGCCGGCCACTAGGCCGAGAGCGAGCAGTAACATCCGTAGCGGGTTCTGGTAGCTGAACGAGCCCTTCATGGGCGACCTCCATCTAAAACATCCAGATTGCCTAGAACGCCAAGTTGGCCTTACACACAAAATCCTTGTGACCGATACAATCGCTGCAACCGTTATCGTCAGCGTGGCCGTGAAACTTTAAGATCGATGCCGGGACATTGGAAAGAGAGCGAAGTCGGTCCGGTCGGCCGGGGCGGTCAGCGCATCTTGCCAAGCACGTTCTCGGAAGCGATGTGCTCGCAGCCTTCGCGCCTTTGCGTAAACCGTCTTCTTCCCGCTGCTACTTCGCGCTGCCAGCCGCAGCGGGGAGCCATGTGCAAAGATAGTAGGCGCGGGGGGTGGCAGAATCTAAGAACGCCACCAGATCGAACGATGGCTGGGCGCGGCTTTGGCCGAGGAGAATATCCGCCAACCGCGGCTCTGCTTTGTACTTGACCACTTTCACGTTTGTGGGATCGAGCCGGGCCAAATGGATCGCCCGATCAACCGCGTCCTCAACGAAGCCGATTCGGTCGATCAGGCCGTTCTTCAGCGCCTGATCGGCGGTGTAGACCTGGCCGGTAGCCAACCTGTCCAACGCGGCGGGGTCGTTGCGAAATGACGGACGCCCTTGCATAACGACCTCTTTGAATCGCGCGAAGCCCTCGTCGACCAACTGTTGGAAGATCTTGCGTTCCTCGGGAGTCATTTTGCGGGTCAAGCTGCCCATGCCTTTCAGCCGGTGGCTGGCGACGGCGTCCTCTTGGATGCCCCATTTTTCCATCAGATCAGCCACGTTGTAATGAGGAATAATGACGCCGATCGAACCAGTCCAGGTTGTCGGCTCGGCGAAGATTGTGTCCGGGGCGTCGCCAACGCACATCGAGACGTAATAGCCCCCGCTGGCCGCGATCCCGCCCATGCTCACAACGACCGGAATCTTGGCCTTTTTCGAATCCTGCACCAGTCTCCGCAGGTGATGGAGCATGTAATCGCTGCCCGAAATCGTGCCGCCGGGCGAGTTGACGCGGAGCACGATCGCCTTCAAGTTTCCGTCGGCGATATCCTTGCGGGCATGGTCGATCTGCTGTTTGAAGAAGCCTTCGCCGCTGAGGATCGTCCCCTCGATCGAGAGGATGGCCACTTTGTCCGTGCCGTCGCGATTCATGGCGACGAATTTTCTCTCACCCGACCTTCGTCCTCGGCGGAGGCAAGGCCCGTCAATCCGACTGCGACAAGCAACAACAGATTGAGCGCCAGCGAGCCCAGGAAAAGGAAGACCAGGAGCGTCATGAACAGGCGGGCGAAGAACCGCGATTTCCGCGGAGGGCGGACGGCGGACGCCTGGGGAACGACCTGTGCTTGGACGGGAGGAAGGGGGAAGCCGTCGGACGGAGGGGTCTGGTCCATTGCCAGAGTCCTTTCTTATCAACAGTGAAACCGAGCCGCGCCGCGTTTTCGTCCGATTGGGAATCCGCCGGCCGCTCAGCGATTGCCAAGACAACCTCTTCATTTTACCCCCTCTCGCCGCCACCGCAATGCAACTCCGAGACGTTTAGCCGCCGCGGCCACGCGGCGCTGCAACCGCGGGTGATCTGCGCCACGTGGACACGGCGGCCAAACAGTCTTCCCACCTTGACCGCAGACAATTATCGCGGCTGGTGTTGCCAGAAGAGGGCGCGGCAGGGTAAGCTGGGAGGCACTTAGAGAGGTCATTGCGACGCAGAAACAGAAAGGAGTCGTCGCGTGTTTGTTGCCGCTTCTAGCCGTTGCTTTGCTCATTTGCCGCTGGACGCCGCCTTGGCCCAGTTGGTCGATTTGGAATACACCGCCGTCGAGATCATGGTCCACGAGACCGACGGCCACCTGAAGCCCTCGCAGGTCCTGGCCGATCCGGAAGGGGTCGTGGCCCTCTGCCGCCAGACCCACCGGCTGACGACCGTCGCGCTGAGCGTCGAGATCGAGGCGCCCGAGCCCGAGTACTACCAGCAGTTCGCCGCGTGCTGCCGCTTGGCAAAGGCGATCAAGGTGGTGACGATCACCGTGCGATCGGCCGAGCTGGGTACCCCCTTCAATGCCGAAGTGGAGCGATTGCGCACAATGGTGGCGCTGGCCTCGCGTGAAGGGGTCAGGGTCGGCCTGCTGACCGAGGTGGGCCGCATGACCGAGAATCCCGACACCGCCGCGGTCCTGTGCGATAACGTCAAAGGCCTGGGCATCACGCTCGACCCCAGCCATTACATCTACGGCCCGCATACCGGCGTGAGCTACCAGCCGGTGATGAAACACGTCTATCATGTGCGGCTTCGCGACACCACCAAGGACCAGTTGCAGGTCTGCATCGGTCAGGGCGAAATCGAATACGGCCGGCTGGTAAATCAATTGAACAAGGTCCACTACGATCGAGCGCTCTGTGTCGATTTGCAGGTAATGCCCGGCGTGGACCAACTCACCGAGATGCGAAAAATGCGGCTATTATTGGAAAGCCTGCTGTGACCGTGTGCGAGGAGTAAGCAATGGCAACGCTACAGAGATCTGTATCAACTCGTTCCTGGTTTTTCGTGCTGGCGGCAATCCTGGTCGCCGCGGTCGGCGCGGCACGTGCCGAGGAGACCGCGACGACAGCGGCCGATGCGGCTAAGCCGATTCTCGGCCTGGATCGATCATACATGGATCCCAGTGTTTCGCCTTGCGAGAATCTCTACGACTACGCCAACGGCGCCTTCAACAAAGTGCCGATCCCGGCCGAGTACGCCGCCTACGGCGTGAACCAGGAGATCGACGAACGCAATTTCGCGATCTTGAAGGCCATTCTCGAGGAATCGGCTCGGGCCGGGGCGCCCAAGGGGAGCGTGGTGCAGCGCGTCGGCGATTTCTACGCCTCCGGCATGGACGAGGCGGCGATCGACCGCGAACGCCTGCAGCCGATTGCACCCCTGCTGAAGCGCATCGAGACGCTTGCCACTTCCAGGGAGCTGGTTACGATCATCGCCTTCTTGCAGGCCAAGGGGCTGAACGTCGGCTTCCATTTCGACGTGCAGATCGACGACAAGAACGCCACGGCCATGATCGCAGGTTTTAGCCAGGGCGGGCTGGGGCTGCCGGAGCGCGACTACTACTTTCGCGCGGGAAAAGACTCCGAGGAGATCCGCACCGCCTACGTGGCGCACATCGCCCGGATGCTCGAACTGGCCGGCGATCCGCCGGCAAAGGCCCAGGCCGCCGCCAATTCGATCATGGCCTTCGAGACCAAGCTGGCCAAGGCGTCCCGCACGCTGGTCGAGCTACGTGACCCCGAGAAGAACTACAACAAGTTCACGCGGACCGCGCTCGCCAAGCTTCACCGATATCGACTGGAACCGCTATTTCGCCGTGATCGCAGTGCCGTCGAGCGAGACCGCGCTGTTGGTTCGCCAGCCGGAGTTTCTCACGGCTGTAAGCGGCCTGCTCGCCTCCGAGCCGCTCGACGTGTGGCGCGACTATCTGCGCTGGCATCTGTTGTGCGAGACGGCCGACTATCTCAGCAAGCCCTTTGTGGACGAGCATTTTGCCTTCTATGGGAAGCGGCTCTCGGGCACGACGGAGTTGCGGCCGCGCTGGAAGCGGGTGCTGGCCGCCGTGGACGCCGCCATCGGGCAGGACTTGGGCCGGCTCTACGTGCAGCGGGCATTCAGCCCCGCCGCCAAAGCCCGCGCCCTGGCGATGGTCGGCTTCGTCAAGGAAGCCTTGCGCGAGCGCATCCGCGCGGCCAACTGGATGAGCGAGAAAACCAAGGCCGAGGCTTACAAGAAACTCGACACGATGCAGAGCAAGATCGGCTATCCCGACAAGTGGCGTGATTACAGCAAGCTCGAGATTTCGCGGCAGCCCTACGTGCTCAACGCGCTGGCGACCGACGCGTTTGAATTCCAGCGGGAGTTGAACAAGCTCGGCAAGCCCGTCGACCGCACCGACTGGGAGATGACCCCGCAGACGAACAACGCTTACTACGAGCCGACGTTGAACGAGATGTGTTTTCCCGCCGGCATTCTGCAACCGCCGTTCTTCGACCACAAGGCCGACGACGCCGTAAATTACGGGGCGATCGGCGCCACGATCGGCCACGAAATGACGCACGGCTTCGACGATCAGGGGCGGCAATACGACGCCCGCGGCAATCTCAAGGACTGGTGGACCGCCGCCGACGCCAAGCGATTCGAGCAGCGGGCGAAGTTCGTCGCGCGGCAGTACGACGGCTACGAAGTGCTCCCCGGCCGCTACCTCAACGGTCAGCAGACCCTCGGCGAAAACATCGCCGACATCGGCGGATTGCGGATCGCCTACGACGCCTTCAAGCTGGCCGCAAAAAGCAAGCGGCAGCCGGCGATCGACGGCTTCACGCCCGACCAGCGGTTCTTCATCGCCTTCGGGCAGAGTTGGCGGACGAACGTGCGTCCCCAGTGGCTGCGGCTGCACCTGGCCGGCGACGTTCACAGTCCGCCCCGTTGGCGCGTGCTCGGCTCGGTCGCCGGTTATCCCCAGTTTCTGCGGGCGTTCGGCTGTCCGGAATCGGAAAAGAGCTGGCCGTCGATCTGGTAGCGTCTGTCCGGGACAAGAAGACGAACGGCAATAGCCGGCGGCCAACGGCCGCCGGTGAAGTGCGGGCAATGTTCCGAGCCGCTCGGCTCCAGTTCAACTGGCGATTCGCCGCCGGCCGTTGGCCGCCGGCTATCGTCGATAAGACCTGTCCCTCGTCGCCATCTCTCATCTTTCATCTCTGCTTCACCAAGAAATGCACTGAGGGGCGGCGCCGGTCGGGGGCCGACGCCGCCCCTCATCAAAACCGCAGTGGGGAACTGCGGAGGCAGGCAGCGACAAGTTGCTGCTTTTTCTGGGGGTTGGGGCGGCAGTTGAACGGCCGCCCCAACAGGCTACTTTTTCTCTTGATGCGGCGGGGCGGCGTGCTGCTGATGCCCCTCCGTAAGCTCCTCCATCATCTTGAAGAGTTGGTCCATGCGGCGGTTCATCTCCTCGAATCGCCTTTCAATCATCTGTTGATCGACGTTGTCGGGAACGGCCGGCGGTTGTGGCACTGCCACGGGAGGCGAGGAGAACTGAAACGTGCCACCACCGGTCGAGAACCCACTCGACATCCCCGGCGTGACCATTCCGCCGACGACGCCGACCATGCCACGGCCGAGCATCTGCTCGACGAACGGCCGAACGTCGGCCGGCAGCTTATCAATGTCTTTTTCGGTCAGTTCCCACTTGTCATTGCCGCGTTGCACCGAAATCTTCGCCGGCTGGTTGCCCTCCTTGCTGACGCTGACGCTCATGTTCGTCGGCAGCGGCTTGGCGGCGAGCACGTTGTTGGGAACGATCGCGCCGGGGTGGAAGATGCGGAACTGGGCGGAAGGCTGGTGAGCGGCGGCCCCTTGGCCCGGAAAGGTGTTCTTCAGCCAATCTTCGATCGTGTTCCAATCGGCCGGCTCGGGCATTTGCGCAGACGCGCCCGCGGCGGCAGGCCACTTGGCCGGCGTCACCTCGATCGTTTTCGGCTTGCCGGCGTGAATCAGATCGATCTTCAGCTTCGTCGCCTTCGCCGCCTCGACCACCGCCAACAGGTCGGGAGCGTCGGCAAGCGGCTTGCCGCCGGCGCGAAGCAGAATGTCGTACTGCGCGATGCCCGCCTTCGCCGCCGGGCTGTCCTTGGCGACCAGCATCACGAGCAATCCTTGCTTCTCAGGCAGCTTCACATGCGCTCGCAGCGCCGGCGGCACCGCCATCGTGTGGACTCCCAGCCAGTAATCTCGGGGCTGGAATTCCCGCGTTTGGGGTCCGCCGCTCACAGCGAGCGAGCCAGGTTGTCCCATCGGGCCGAACGTGACGTTTGGGCCGTTGACTCGAACCTGAAACCCGGGCTGGGCCTCAATGCGAAGCGTGCCGCCGTTCGCCTGCGCCGAGGCCGCCGTTTGTTGCGACATCGCCGGCGCGGCCAAAGATATTGTCGCCGCGGCGGCGAGCAACCAATGACTCTTCGACATGGAACCACTCCTTTTCACCAAAGATATCGAAAGGGGAAATCTCAAACTTCTGGCTGGATGGAAACCACCTGCGGCGTTCCCACGCGGAGCATGGGAACAAGCGGGGAACTGGTTCCCACGCTCCGCGCGGGAACCAGCGGGTTGTCTAGTATGGTCCGTTTCCGACGTAGTGCACTTTGACCCGATCGACCGGCACGATCAATTGGCGGCCGTCCTTCAGCGGCACCGGCACGAACTCGCGCTGCTGCTCGATCTGGTGGCCCGTGCGAGCCAGCGCCTGCAAAACGTTCTCGGGAATCGCCGGCGGCACACTCCGCAACCATTGCTCGTCGATGTTCGCACGTTCGACGGCGGGCACCTCGATCGCGGACCGCGGTTGTTGTCCGTCCGATGACGAAGAGACTGTCACCACCCGCCACGGGCTCGATCCGCCGCCAGCCTGCAAAGGCAAGCTCACTAGCCTGCTTCCGCGATCGTCCGGCGTCGGCAACGGGGATATTCCCTGGTCGTTGGGCGCGAGCGCAACCAGGTTCGGCCCGCCGGGAGTCCGCCAGTGGGCAACCCAGGCGTGCTGTGCGACGTTTCCGAGCCACATCGCTGCCAGAAAGCTGGCCGCCATTGCCGAGAGGACCTTCGCCCGGCCGAGCCAAACCGCTCGCCGCGGCGCGGCCGTCTGCTTATCCAGCGTCGGCGTTTCGCCGCGCAGCGCGGGCGTCCCCCCGCATCCCGCGTGGCGGGTTGCAGGATGGCGCGGAGCGAGTCGCGCACGCTAGGCATCTCGCCGAAAACTTGTCTCCAGCATTGAGCTTCCAGGAAGGCGAGGGCGCAGCGTCGCCAGCCGCCCGGCTCCTCGTCGAGTTCGCCGAGCAGTTCCCGCCGCTCTTCCTCACTCAGTTCGTCATCGACCAGACGATCGAGGTGCGTGTCGTCGATGCTCATGGCCGTGCTCCGTAAAGCCGGGACGAACAACCGGTTCTTTCAGCGGTTTGTTGTCTTTTCGTTGCGAAGCCGCAAGTGGCTTCAGTCTCGAATTCCTTCGCTCACCACGTCGAGCGCCGCCAACTCGGTTCGCAATCGCTGCCGAGCCCGGTGGAGGCGGGCCTCGACGGCGCTATGGCTGATGCCGAGGTGCTCGACCAGGGTGTGGTAGCTCCAGTTTTCGCTGTATTTCAACATCAGGATTTCCGCGTCTCGCCTGGGCAGACGCGACATTGCCAGTCGTACTTGCGTTCGCCGTTCCTCGGCCAGCAGCCAACCCAACGGGTCGGCCTGGCGGTTGTCGGCTTCGGTGGGACGGAAACGTTGGGCGTAGTTGTCCACCATTTTCCGCCGCCGCCCTTGCTTACGGCGGTACAGCAACGCCTGCCGCACCGCCAAACGATAGAGCCACGGGGCCACTTTTTCCGGATCGTTCAGCGGGGCCCGTTGCCGAACCGCCGCCAGCGACACCTCCTGCATCACCTCTTCGACCGCTTGCGGTTCGCCCAACCGGGCGCCGATCACCGTTCGCAGCCAACGCCCGTGCTCGGCCAGAGCCCTGGACCAGTCGATGCAGGCCCCACCCGCTACTGCCTCGGGCTCGTCGCGAGGGTCAGGCGTCTTCATGGCCATGAGAACGTTTCCGCTGCTGGTGGAATCTTGCATAAGTGGTTGTCAACAGCTATCCTATGATGGATTATACCACTGCGGTTGCCCGCCCCGGAGAAGGGGTAATAGCGGCCGCTGTTGGCGGTTATTCCGAGTGCAACGTTTTTCCTGACGCTGTTATGGAACCCTGGATCGGCGCCATCTTGCTCTTGATGCTCGGAATCGGGCTGGCGCTGCTCGAGGTCTTCTTCCCCTCGGCCGGCGTGCTGGCATTCCTCTCGGCTGCCGCTCTGATTGCGGCCATCGTGATGGGTTTCTACCAGAGTCCCCTGGTCGGGGCACTCGTCTTTGCCGGCGTTGCCCTGGGGCTGCCGACGGTCGTCGTCTTTGCCCTGCAATACTGGCCGAAGACCGCGATGGGGCGACGTGTCCTGCTGGTCGCCCCCAAGAGCGAAGACGTCCTGCCCGACAATCCCGACAAGGAGCTTCTTAAGGCATTCATTGGCCGCACGGGCAAGGCGAAGAGCAAGTTGCTGCTAAGCGGAGTGATTACGCTCGACGGCCGCACGCTCGACGCGGTGAGTGAGAGCATGCCGGTCGAAGTGGGGCAGACAGTCCGTGTCGTGCAAGTGCGTGGTCACTCACTGGTGGTCCGTCCGGTCGCCGACGATGAACCACCCCCCCCGCCTCCCGATCCCTTGCAGCGGACGTACGAGGATCCCTTCGAGCCCCCCCGCAGTAGCCAGCCGTTTGCGGTCAAGATAAGAAGACCGTTTAGCCGCCGCGTCCATGCCGCGCGGCTGCTGCTGCGGGCGATTCTGCGCCGCGTGGACGCGGCGGCTAAACGGTTCGGGACGCAACCGCCGTGATCCGCTGCTGCACCTCGATACCTCCCCGGCTTGACAGCGGCAAGCGGCGGGGCGATGTTAAGGGGCAGAAGACAATAAGCCCTTATCACTGTCGCGGAGTCCTCCATGTTGCTTATCGCTCAAATCCCCGCGGAGACCTGGCAGGTGCTGGTCATTATCGGCATTGTGGTCGGCCTGTTTCTCGGGCTGGTTTTTCTGGCGATCTTCGCGCGGTATTTCCGTCTCTGGATTCAATCGGTCACCACCGGCGCGGGCATCGGCATCTGGGATTTGCTGGGCATGACCTTCCGCAAGGTCAATCCGACGGTGATCGTCCGCAGCAAGATCATGGCGGTGCAGGCGGGGATCGGCCGCGAGCAGGGGGTCACCTCGAAGGCCCTCGAAGCTCACTACCTCGCCGGCGGCAATGTCCCCTTGGTGATCCGCGCCCTGATCGCCGCTGCCAAGGCTAAGCTGGTCGAGCTCGATTTCAAACTGGCCACCGCCATCGACCTGGCCGGCCGCAACGTCTTGGAGGCCGTGCAAACCAGCGTCAATCCGAAGGTGATCGACTGCCCCGGCCGCGGCGCCGGCAAGGACTCGTTGGACGGTGTGGCCCAGAACGGCATACAATTAAAGGTCCGAGCCAGGGTCACTGTGCGTGCGAACCTGCGGCAGTTGATCGGCGGCGCCACGGAAGAGACGATCATCGCCCGGGTGGGCGAAGGGATCGTCAGCGCCATCGGCTCGGCAACGTCGCACTTGCAGGTGCTGGAGAATCCCGACCGCATCTCGAAAACCGTGCTGGCCCGCCGATTGGATGCCCAAACCGCGTTTGAAATCGTGTCGATCGATATCGCTGACGTCAACGTGGGCGAGAACATTGGCGCCCGCTTGCAGGCCGACCAGGCCGAGGCCGACACGCGGGTCGCGCGGGCGAACGCCGAGGGTCGCCGCGCGATGGCGGTCGCCGAGGAGCAGGAGATGATCGCCCAGATCGAGCAGAATCGCGCCAAGGTGCTGGAAGCCGAGGCGGAGGTGCCCAAGGCCATCGCCCACGCCTTCCAGTCGGGCAAGCTCGGGCTGATGGATTACTACAAACTCCGCAACATCCAGGCCGACACCGACATGCGTTCGTCGATCGCCAAGGCCGGCATGACTGCGACGGGCAGGAAGACGAGCAACACGGGATGAACGCCTTCGCCCCATTACTGGCCGCCAACGATGCCGAGCTGGTCAAGCTTGTCATCATCGTCGTCTTTGGCATTCTCGTGGGGATTGGGAAGTTCATTGCGATGGTGCAGAAGGGGAAGCCGCCGGCGGCGATGGGGCAACGTCCCGCGCCGCCGCCCGCCGCCAACGCGAATCTGGCCAATGCGAATGCCGCCAACGAAATCGAGGAGTTCATGCGGCGTGCCGCGGCCAGGCCCCGCCCGCAGGCGAACGCCGGGTCGATTCGCCGCTCTCCGCAACCGCAGCTTCGTCCGCAGGTCGAGAAACCGGTGCAGGCTCAAGTGGTTTCCACGGAGCCGGTCGGCGCGAGGATTGCCAAAGACGTCGAGCGCGATCTCGACACGCAGGAGTTTGGCAAGCGCACCGGCCAACTCGGCAGCGAAGTGACCCAGGCCGTCGGCGAGATCGATCAGCACTTGCACCAGGTCTTCGACCACTACGTCAGCAATCTGGAGTTGCTGCCGGGCGAAGCGGCGGCCGCGCCCGCGGCCGTCGGGCCCGTGGAAGTCAGCGAGCAATCGCTTCTCGACATTCCCGCCACCTTCGCCACCGGTTTGACCGATCTGCTGGTCAATCCCGAGTCGATTCGCCAGGCGGTCGTTCTCAACGAGATTCTCCACCGGCCGGAAGAGCGCTGGTGAGCAACCGCCGTTTTGCTTACTATGTTGGGGTGGCAGTTGTACCGCCACCCCTGGGGCCGCCTAACAATGCCACGCTCCTATCGCGCAACCCACGACGCCAACTACGCCTACTTCATTACATGCTCGGTTGTCGATTGGCTCCCGTTGTTTGAGGACCAGGCGTATCGCAAGATCATTCTCGACAGCCTCGCATACCTGCGCGAGAATAAAGCTGTCAAGCTAAATGCTTTTGTGGTGATGTCAACGCACTTGCACACAGTTCTTTGGCCGCACGGCGGTGTGAATATCTCGGACGTGCTGCGCGACCTCAAGCGTCACACATCGCGAGCCATTTCCCGCGAGGCCACCAGGCAAGCCCACGACAAGTATTTGCGCGCCTTCGCCGCCGCCAGGACGACTTTTCGCAGTGGGCGAGGGTCCGACCACCAGGTCTGGCAAGAGGGTTCGCACCCTGAGGCGATCTACGACGGCGATTTCGCTCGGCAGAAGATCGAATACATCCACAATAATCCTGTAAAGGCGGGACTGGTCGGCAAGGCCGAGGAGTGGCCATATTCCAGTGCCCGAGCGTATCTCTTGCGAGAACCGACGTATCCACCAACGGATATTATGGATTTGCGCTGAGCGCGGTTGGGGATGTTGGGGTGGCAGTTGCACTGCCACTCTGGAAGGGGCTTACGCAGGAATCTCGGGTTTGAGTTCACCACGCCGAAGTCTGTCCAATTGAGACAGACGCTCCTGCAATTCTGCCGCCTCAAGAAAGCCATCACGGTAAAGACCGCGTAGAAACTCATCGGCCGGAACGTCGTTTTTTCGGTTGTTACACTGTCGGCAGGCCGCCACGAGATTTCGGTAGCTGTTGTTCCCTTCGGGTCTTGACGCTACGTGCTCGATAACGTAGTTGGACTTGTTGACGTCCCGCAGGCAGTAGAAGCAATGGTGTTTCTCGCGTTCAAGAATCAACATGCGATTCTCGCGTACATCGAAGAAATCCATTTCTTCGACCGAGATCGGCGCACACTCGACAGCAGCCTCCACTAACCCGGGAATCTCACTCGGCAAACTCAAACGAATACGAGTTCCACTTCGTTCAGTGCCGAGCAACTTCGGACACTGTTTTGATTCGAGGGATTGGACCTTTTTGTAACACGTGCCCTCACTCATCGGTTTTCCCTTCTCTCCAACACCGAAAGCCATCTTCTGCCTCGCCGAATTGAAGCCAATAAGGACTTCGTCGAGGCCGATCAATCGGCTATGTCTGAAGATATACAGATAGACTGCCTGTTCGTACGTGTCGAGGTTTGGGGCGAGACGATCCTGGAACTCGCCGAAGAATTGCTGTACGTCCATTTGTTGCGCCTTTACCGTAGCCGCTAGGACGGTGAAAGAACATCCCTATGAGGATGAAAGACAATCCAACTCAGACCAGCGCAATCCATCGTAAGGCTCGCCGAGCGGCGGAGAAATGGGGGTGGCAGTGCAAGTGCCGCCCCAACGTGTTCGGGCGAGCGCACAGTCGGCGTCCGTGAGCCAATCAAGGGGTGGCAGTGCAACTGCCACCCCAACGTGTTCGGGCGCGCGACGAGTCCGACTTCGCGAACCAATCATGGGGTGGCAGTGCAACTGCCACCCCAACCCGGTGATGAAGGCGATCGTCACTTCTCGGGGGCCGGCTCTGTCCCCGGTTCCGGCAGTCCGTCGTCCTTGTCTTTCTGCGCGGCCTTTGCCGCCTTCTTGGCCGGGGGCTTGGCGGGCCGCTCTTTCTTGTCGGCGTTGTCAGCCTTCTCCGCCTTGTCGGCATCCGGGACGTCGGGCAGTTTGATCGTAACGTCGGTGGCCTGCACCATGTTCGCCTGACGCGGGTTGGTCTGACGCGCCGCGGCGATTCCTTTTACGGAGACCTCTTGACCGGGGCGGGCGAGACTCAGATCGGCCATGTCGACGGCGATCCTGGGCTGGTCGCCCAGCTCGAACGACAGCGCCGCGCCGCGGCCCGGTTGGACCGAGAGCGACTTGTCGCGATTGACGACCAGCCGGCCGACAATGCGGCAGTGGCCGACGATCTGCGCGCGGCCGGCCTTTCCGCTGTGCCCCCGCTTGGCCGACTTGTCGAGATCGTTGCCGCCGAGACCGCTGTCGGAAAAGACCCCCGCCTGTTTATCCCGCGTCAATGAGGTGATCGTCAGAGAGTCGATCTTTCCCTGGATTCTGTTGCGGTTGTCGATGTCCGCGCTAAGCTCGACGATCATATTCGATCGCAGGCTGTCAGTGGCCGCACTGCCGGTGACTTGCACCTTGGTGCCGACCTGCCACTTCGACTGGCGCACGATCGCGACCCTCCACACCTGGTTGTTTCCGTTGGAGACGACGATCCCTTCGCGACCGACGCCCTGGATCGTGCCGGTGAACTCCACCGGTTGCACCCCGCCTTGTTGTCGTCCCATCAACGCGGAACGGTGCGGGTTCATGGGGACCATTTGGGCCTGAAGCCACGCCGGCAGGCAGAGCGCCATGCTGGCAGCGAGAAAAAGATAGCGTGACACGGGGAAGCTCCTTGCAAGGGCACTGCCGGCGATTCCTCTTCTCCCAACACAGGATCAGGTTGATCGGCCAACCGACTCGCCAGCCGCAGCCGTATTTGTCAACATACCCCCCGGCAACGTCGTTGCACAGAGTTATTCTAGTCGAAAGACGGACGCAATGCAAAACGCCCGCCGAGCAATCGGCTGCAAGTCCCGGAAATATATCGCTTGGGGGGACAACCCACCGTTCGCCCTCCCGCCGGACTGTTGCCGCCGGGCTGCACTGTTTAGAATGGGAAAAAGCCGATTCCGCACCGAGGATTTCTCCATTTGTTTCATCGCCATGAACGATCCGCAACAGATTACCGTTCCCCAATTCACCGCTATGAAGGCGGCAGGCCACAAGATCAGCATGCTCACCGCCTACGACTACGCCCTGGCCGGTCTGGTCGATGCGGCCGGCATCGAGGGAATTCTGGTCGGCGACAGCCTTTCGATGGTCGTGCAGGGGCACGGCACGACCCTGCCGGTGACGCTGGAGGAGATGATCTACCACGCCGAGATGGTGGGCCGGGCCGTGCGGCACGCCCTGGTCGTGGTCGATATGCCGTTCCCCAGCTTCCATCTGGGGACGTACCGGGCCATCGAAAGCGCCGGCCGCATCCTCAAAGAGACGCGCTGCCAGGCGGTGAAGCTGGAAGGGGGCGTCGAACAGGCCGAGGTGATTTCCGCGCTGGTTTCGGCCGGCATCCCGGTGATGGCCCATTGCGGACTGCGGCCGCAGAGCATTCACCAACTCGGCGGCTACCGCGTGCAGCGCGACGAGCGGCAACTGCTGGCCGACGCCCAGGCGGCCGAGATTTCCGGGGCGTTCGCCGTCGTGTTGGAGTGCATTCCCGCCGCCACCGCCGCGCGGATCACCGCCTCGGTGCGGATTCCCACCATCGGCATCGGCGCCGGACCCGATTGCGACGGCCAGGTGCTCGTGCTGCACGATCTGCTCGGATTGAACCCCGGCCACGTGCCGCGGCACGTGAAGGCCTACGCCGATCTGAAGAAGGCGACGATCGATGCCGTCGGCCGCTACCGCGACGAAGTCCGCGCGGGAAAGTTTCCCGGCGAGGAACACGCGTTTCAGTGATGCAGATTCGCGCGGAGGCATAAGATGCACCCGATTCTGGAAAAGTGTTACAAGCGCTGTCCGCGTATCTACGGATTTGCAATGTTGTCGGTCGGAGTCGTTCTTGCTCTGTGTTGTCGCCGAAGCGTCTCCTGGACGTTCCTTCTGATCATACTCTCGACAGGTTTTGGAGCCGGAGGTTTGCTGCTTCTAATCTTGGGGGCAAAGTGTTTTGCGTGGGACGCGCGATGGAATGCAATTCTGAAGGGTCACAGGATTTCGATGTGGGAGGCCCTGGTCGCGCTTGCGGCGGGGGCTGGCTTGCTGGTTGCGTCGGCGCTGGTCTGGAGGGCTCTTCCCTAGGTGATGGCTCGTCAGGGCGCGGTGCGTCGGGCGTGCGGGAAGCGCTCTTTGGATTCAGATGGACTCGGACTGCACGCGGTTCGCAGTATGCGACATGCCTCCACCGTAAAGCGGATCATTTCGTTGACATCACCGAAATGATCCGAATCCGTGTCACCACGCCGACGTGCAGCTCTGCCGGCTGAACGGTGCCTCGGGGTAAATTCGCCGCGGTCAACGTGTCTTGTCGTGCGGCCCCCTACCGCAAAACGCCCCATCCTATCCGGCCCACAAAGGGCATTGTGACGGTTGCAGAAGATAGGTAGGATGACGAGAGGTGGCGTTTCTTGCCACGACGGAACAGTTTCTTACCGCGGCGGGGTAGACATTCTTGCACGCTGCGCGGGACGCGGCGAGCAGGGCGGACGATGCGCCTGCCTTACGGGACACAGCTTTGAGGAGGCACGAGCGAGATGAGAGTGCGCAGACAATTCGTTTGTTGCGGGGCGGCGATGGTTGTTGCGTTATCGGTGGCGGCGGCGCGGGCCGACGTGTTCAACATGCAGGACGGACTGACGAGCCTCACCTTCGTGCCCGTCGGCGATGCGAATAACGCGGCGGACCCAGCCAACGGTTACGGATCGGTCGATCACAATTACCAGATGGGCACCTGCGACGTGACGGTCGGGCAGTACTGCGAGTTTCTCAATGCCGTGGCGAAAACCGACACCTACGGCCTCTACAACAGCAGCCTGGCGGTGGGCGTCACCAGCCAGAACAACCAAAGCGGGCCCTACATTTCACGCATCAACATTGCCCGCGGCGGCAGCCCTGGCAGTTACAACTACACGGTCGGCGGCACTGACCTTCAGGCGGCAAATTGTCCGATCTTCGACGTCACCTGGGCCGATGCCGCCCGCTTCGTGAATTGGCTGCAAAATGGCCAGCCCCATTTCCAGCCGGGAACTCCGGGCGAAGTGTCCGGCTCGACCGAGACCGGCGCCTACAGCCTCAACGGCATCAACGATGACAACAGCTTGTTGCAGGTCAAGCGCAATCTCGGCGCCGCCTACTTCCTTCCCACGCTAAACGAGTGGTACAAAGCAGCGTATTACAAGGGGGGCGGGACCGATGCCGGTTATTGGTCGTACCCCACGATGAGCGATACCATGCCGGGCAACACGCTCTCCTCGACCACCACCAACGGCGCCAACTACTACACCTGCGCAACCTGCTCGACCGACGTGGTCAACGAACTGACGCCGGTCGGCGCTTTTGCGGCGTCGCTTAGCCCCTACGGAACGCTCGACCAAGGGGGCAACGTCAACCAGTGGACGGAAACGACCGTCACCGATGGGACCTACACGACGCGCGGCGGCGATTGGGACCATCCCGGCGGGGCCTTGAACGATCATGCCTCCGGCTACGATATTGGCCCGACCGCCTCAGGCACGATCGTAGGCTTTCGTGTCGGGGCGAGCGCGACGGTGCCCGAGCCCGGCACGATCTCGCTGCTGTTGGCCGCAGCGGCCAGCCTTTTGCTCTACGCTTGGCGGCGACAAAGGGCGGCGTAAGATACTGCCCTAATCGGCGGCGTCTTCTGCGGGCTAATGAGAACCGCGACAACGCAACGACCGCTCGGCGTTGAAACAAGCGGCATTGCACTGTCGCGGTAGACTGCGCGACAACGAGTTCGATCTGCGGGCAGTTACTTCTTCTCGTCCGATTTCTTCTGGTCGGCGGCCTTTTTCGCTTCGTCGGCTTTCTTGGCCTCTTCCGCCTTGGCCTCTTCCGCCTTGGCCTCTTCCTTCTTGGCCTCTTCCTTCTTGGCTTCTTCCTTCTTGGCTTCTTCGGCCTTGGCCTGTTCAGCCTTTTTGGCCTCTTCGGCCTTGGCCGCCTCAGCCTTCTTGGCTTCTTCTGCCTTGGCCGCTTCCGCCTTCTTGGCTTCTTCCGCCTTGGCTTCTTCCGCCTTGGCTTCTTCCGCCTTGGCTTCCTCGGCCTTGGCGGCTTCAGCCTTCTTGGCTTCCTCGGCCTTCTTGGCTTCCGCCTTTTCTGCGTCAGACGGCGTCACGACAGGCTTCGTCCTCTCCGGCTTGCTTGGCGCCCGGGTGCAGCCTGCCAGAAACCCAGCGACGCACAGAAGGAGCATCAACAATCCCAGCTTTCTCATCGACACACCTCCATCGTCAATCTAGAGACAAGCGTATCCCATTCACGCAGGACCATCCTGCAAAGATTCCCGATGATTATGATACGCGCAGCATCGAGGTTATTCCATCCTACGAAACCTGTGGCTGCAATTGCCGATAGAGGCGATCCGGCTTGTTAAGATGGGCGAGGCCGGCGGGATGGTTGGCTGTCGATTTCTCACCGAACGAGGTGCCGGCGGAATTTTGATGTTATTTTAGTCGCACTTCACCGGCGGTCGTTGACCGCCGGCTATTATCGCTTGTTTTCCCAGCGCGAGGTCAGCTTCCGAGCATCTTCTCGATTTCCACGCGGGCGGCCTCCAGTGCGGCGGGAAGCTCTTGCGGCAGCTTGCCGCCGGCTTGAGCCATGTCGGGCCGGCCGCCGCCGCCGCCTTCGACCACCGCCGCCGCCGCTTTGACCCACGCCACCGCGTCGAGCCCGCGCTCGACCAGGTCGCGACTCAAGCCGGCGATCAGCGTCACCTTCTTCTCTTCTTCCTGGCGATTGGCCAGCAGCACGGCCACCGGCGCGGCCTTGCGGCGAAGCTGGTCGATCGTCTGCCGCAACTCATTCGGTCCGCCGGACACTTCGGCGATCACGATCTTCACGCCGCCGACGGTGGCCGCGGCGGCGATCAGTTGATCGACCGACAGCCCGCCTCGCGGTCCCGCGGCCGCCTGCTTTCGCAGTTGCCGCAACTCCTTGCCGAGCGCTTCGACGCGGTCGGGCAGTTCGTCGGGGGGAACCTTCAGCCAACTGGCCGCCTGGCGGACGATCGCCTGCACTTTGCGGATGCTCTCCATTGCGCCGCGGCCGGTCAGGGCAGTGATGCGCCGCGTGCCGGCCGCCACGCTCTCTTCGCTGATGATCTTGAAGATGCCCACCAGCGAACTGTTGCTCAGGTGCGTGCCGCCGCAGAGTTCCTTGCTGAAATCGCCGACCGAGACGACGCGGACCACGTCGCAGTATTTCTCGCCGAAGAGCATCGTCGCCCCGGTGTTGCGGGCTTCGTTGAGCGGCATTTCCACGTGGCCGACGGGCTCACCGGCCAAAATCTTGTCATTCACCTCGTTCTCGATCTGGATCAGTTGCTCTTCGCTCACGGCCGACAGATTGGCGAAGTCGAATCGCAGCCAATCGTAATCGACCTTCGAGCCCTGCTGCAGAGCGTGCGAGCCGAGGTGCTTTTGCAGGGCGTGGTGCAGCAGGTGCGTGGCGGTGTGCGCCCGGCTGATGCCTTGGCGGCGTTCGAGATCGACCCGGGCGGCGACGGTGGCGCCCAGTTGGATGCGGCCTTCGCGGAGGTGACCTTTATGCAGGGTGAAGCCGCCGTCGATCTGCGCGTCGATCACCTCGAAGTGGAAACCGGGGGCGAAGATCTCGCCGCGGTCGCCGACCTGGCCACCCATCTCGCCGTAAAACGGGGTTTTGTCGAGCACAACCACGATCGGCTGCTCGTGGTCCACTTCGTCGATGTGATCACAGAGCTGATCGTTGGCGATGATCCCGACGACTTTGGCGTCGGCCACTTCGAGGGCGTCGTAGCCGAGGAAGCGGCTGCCGTGCAGGGCCTTTTTCAGTCCTTCCAGCGGATCGTGGCGGAACAGTTCGACCTTCTGGCCGCCGCCCGACTCGATGCCGTGCTTCTCCATCTCCTCGCGGAAGCCCTTCCAATCGAAGGCGAGGTTGCGTTCGGCGGCCAACGTCTCGAACAACTCGGGCGGGAAGCCGTGGGTTTGGAACATATCGGCCGCCTCGGCCCCGGAGACGATGCCGCGATGCTGTGACTTCATCTCGCCGAAGATGCGTTCGATGCGATCCAGGCCGCTGTCGAGCGTACCGAGGAAATTGGCCTCTTCCTTCTCGATCACGCCGGCCACCGCCGGCACGGTTTCGCTAAGTTCGGGATAGGGATTTTTCATCAACTCGGCGACAGTGCCCACCAGTTTGTGCAAAAACGGCTCGCGCACGCCCATTCTGATGGCCGTCGAGGACCGCGCGGCGGAGCAGCCGGCGGATGACGTAGCCCTGTTTCTTGTTGCCGGGATAGACGTTTTCGTGAATGGCAAACGCGCAGGCGCGCAAATGATCGGCGATCCGCCGCAAGCGGCGGCCGTTTTCGTCGGTGGGGTTATAGAGCACGCCGCAGACCTCACCCGCCGCTTCGACCAGCGGTCGGAGGATGTCGATGTGGAAGTTGGTCTCGACGCCTTGTAGCACGGCGGCGGTCCGTTCCAAGCCCATGCCGGTGTCGATGTTTTTGCTGGGCAAGGGCCGCAGGTTGTTCGGCGGGTCGCCGACGCGGTTGAATTGGGTGAAGACCAGGTTCCAGATTTCGACCTGTCCGAAGGGGGTCTGGAAGTAGATTTCGCTGCACGGGCCGCAGACGCCGTCGGGGCCCTGGCTGGGGGCGTTGGCCGGCCAGAAGTTCTCGTCCTCGCCCAGGCGTTGCAGCCGCTCGGGCGGCAGCCGCACCTCGTCGAGCCAAATCCCGGCCGCCTCGTCGTCGTCGAGGTAGATCGTGGCCGAGAGCTTTTCCGCCGGCAGGTGCAGCCACTTCTTATGGGTCAGGAACTCCCACGCCCAGCGGATCGCGTCGCGCTTGAAATAGTCGCCGAAACTGAAGTTGCCCAGCATCTCGAAGAAGGTGTGGTGGTAAGCGGTGCGGCCGACGTTGTCGATGTCGCCGGTGCGGAGGCATTTTTGGCAGGTCGTCGCCCGGGTGAAATCGAGCCGGGTGCGGCCGAGGAAATGGTCCTTGAACTGGTTCATGCCGGCGGGGGTGAACAGCACCGAAGGATCCCAGCGCGGCACCAGTACGTCGCTGGGCCGCCGGGTGCAGCCCTTCGACTCGAAAAAGGCAAGGTATTTCTCGCGAAGTTCGTCGGTTTTCATGATTTCTGTTCGTGTAGCCGACGGGCTGAGGTACGTCCCGTCGCAGATGTTTACGACCGAATGCACTATCATATCCGTCGAGGGGGGCGCTGAAAAGGCGGGCGTCCTGGGTTGTAGGGCCCCCAACCGTAGGTGATAATGGAGCGCGAAAGAAAGGGAAAAGGAAAAAGGGGGAAAAGGGAAAGAAAGGGAGCGTGTGATGGCCATCTCGGTGCTCGATCCAGACATGGAAAAACAACTGCTGGCCGAGCGATCACGTTTCGATGGCAGTCAGTATGACGAAGTGTGGGATGGAGTCTCTGTCATCATGCCGCTGCCGGATAACGAGCATCAAGAGTTGGTGGGAGAGTTCAATTTCGCACTGACGAATGTCGTGGGACGTACGGGACTCGGCGAAGTGTTTCCCGGCGTGAATCTTAGCGATCTGGCCGAAGGATGGGAGAAGAACTACTGTGAGCCGGATGTAGCCGTTTTTCTTACCAAGGGACGAGCGATCGACTGTGGCACGCATTGGCAGGGTGCGGCTGACTTTTTGATCGAGATCATCAACCCTGGCGAGCGCATCGGCTGGAAGATTCCGCGCTATAGCAGCATCGGCGTCGTCGAACTGCTGGTAATTGATCGCGACCCATGGTCAATGGAATTCTATCGCCACGAGAACGGCCAACTGACCAAAATCGGCCAATCCACGCTGGCGGCCCCGGATGTGCTCGAAAGCCGAACGGTCGGCCTGACCTTCCAACTCCTCCCCGGCGAACCGCGGCCGCAACTTCAGATAACGCATCCGGCCAGCAAGCGGCAGTGGACGTTCTGACCGACGATGGAAACAGGTGATACTGATGAAATTGCTCGTATTGGCCGCATCCGTTTGGCTGTTCATCATCGTGCCGCTCGCTGCCCAAGAACCGGCCGTCAACGTCCGCGATCTGGGGGCCGTGCCCGACGGCAAGACCCTCTGCACCTCGGCCATCCAAGCGGCCATCGACCGTTGCAGCAATTCCGGGGGCGGAACGGTACTGCTTCCGCCGGGCAAATGGCTCTCCGGCACGCTCTTTCTGATGGACAACGTCACTCTCTACCTGGCGGCAGGCAGCACGCTCTTGGGTAGCGCCGACCTTAAGGACTATCCCGAGAACGTACCCAAAACCCGTTCCTACACCGACGCCTACGTGAACCGGAGCCTGATCGCCGGCGAGGACCTTCGCAACGTGGCGATCCGCGGCCGGGGAACCATCGATGGCCAAGGCGGCCAATTCCGCCTCCGCGGCAACGGCTACCAATGTCGCCCCTACGCGATCCGTCTGGTCGGGTGCCGCGATGTGCTCGTCGAGGACGTCCAGTTGCGCAACTCGGCGATGTGGATGCAACACTACTTGGCGTGCGATCGCGTCAGGATACGGGCAGTACGCGTCTCCAACCACGTCAACGCCAACAACGACGGCCTGGACATCGACGGCTGCCACGATTTCCAGGTCTCCGATTGCGTGATCGACTCCGACGACGACGCGATCTGCCTGAAGGCCACCAGCCCGCGATCGAACGAGAACGTGACCATTAGCAACTGTATCTTGAGCAGCCTCTGCAATGCCTTGAAGATGGGCACCGAGAGCACCGGCGGATGCAAGAACCTGACGGTCGCCAATTGCGCCATCCGCAAGCCGCGCCGCCGACAGCGTGGCTTGGCGGGCATCGCCCTGGAGATCGTCGACGGCGGAGACCTCGATCGCGTGACGATTTCCAACGTTACCATCGACGGATATCTCTCGCCCGTCTTCTTGCGGCTTGGCAACCGGGCGCGGCCGTATACGAACGGCGCCCCGAAGCCGCCGATCGGCACTTTTCGCAACGTCATCCTCAGCAATATCGTGGCCAGCGATGCGTCGAAGATCGGCTGCGCAATTGCCGGCATCCCCGGCCATCGGATCGAGAACGTCACGCTGAGCAATTTCCGCTGCCAGTTTGAAGGCGGCGGTACTGCCGAAGATGCCCGGCGGAAAATCGCAGAAAATGAACACGCCTATCCTGAATGCGCGATGTTCGGCAAGCTGCCGGCCTACGGACTCTACTGCCGTCACGTGAAGGGACTGCGGTTGCTGAACGTCCAGCTTGTGCCGCAACGGCCGGACGCCCGGCCGGCGATTGTCTTCGACAACGCCGAAGACGTTTTGGTCGATGGGAAGATCCCCGAGGGACTCTTGCAGAACTCCCCGCGCCCGTTTTAGGGCAAGGAGCAGTTCGGCGGGCGGGGCTGCAAGCATAAACGGCACCCAACCAAGGCCAATCGGAGAGAAGCTACTCATTTGGAGGAATAAGCGATGTGGGAGATCGGGCTTCCATACTGGTGGCATTTCGTGGTGCGAGCGGTCGTCGTCTATGCCTTCCTGATCGTCATCCTGCGGCTGACTGGCAAGCGGCAGGTCGGCCAGTTGTCCCCCTTCGACCTCGTGCTGCTGCTGGTGCTGAGCAACGCCGTGCAAAACTCGATGAACGGCGGCGACAACAGTCTCACCGGCGGACTGATCTCGGCCACGACGCTCGTTGGGCTGAACTGGATCGTCGGCTGGGCCACCTACCGCAGCAAGCGGCTGGAAAGCCTGATCGAAGGACGGCCGTTGGTGCTGATCCACGACGGCCAAATCCGCTACGACGCGCTGCGCAGCGTCAAGATGACGATTCACGAGTTGAAAGCCGCCCTTCGCGCAGAAGGATGTGCCCGAGAAACCGACGTGCGATTCGCCATCCTCGAGAACAACGGCCGCGTGACCGTCGTGCCGATGGAAAACCACGGCGAACGAGCTACCGGATCGACCTTGGAGGAGTCCAGCCGCTGCGCGGGGCCCTGACGCTGAGGAACCCGCCGACGGACGATCGAAGGAGCAGTATTGCGCCGACACCGGGGAACTCGGCCACGAGAACGTTATGAATACCCCATATCTAAACAACCATTTCCGGAGGGCACGATGAATTACTGGCTCACCACCCACTGGCCACCACGCGTCGGGGAGGAGAGGCTTTCAAACACCGGTGCCTGGGTCCAAGACGGCAAAGAGGCGGTCCTGGGAGACATGCAGCCGGCGGACATGCTTTTCATCTACGAGTCGAAATCCGGCAAGAAAGTAATCAAGAGAACGGCAGGCGGGGCAAAATACCTGCTGGGTCGCCAGCGCGATATGGAAGGCGTCATCGCGCTCAGCCGAGATCACCGCCGCACCGGCTGAATTGGAGGAAAGCGGTTATGACCACTACGCTGATGGCACCAAAGCTTGGTGGAGGTTCAAGGCGGACGCGCGGGTCATAAACAGAAATGGCTTCATACCAAGGCGGGATCTGGCGAGGATACTCGGCTACAGCGAGAAATACCCCTTCAAAGGGTTCGGCGACAAGCACTCGGGAGTGAAGCGGCTTTCTCAAGAGGAGTACGAAGCGATCCATTCCGCGTTTGTCACGTCTCAGAGAAGCATAGAGACCACTTTGAAGCGTAAGAGGTCAGTCGGCCACTTCGAGGGAGGCGAAGGACCGACCCACAAGTCACTGAAGGAATACATCGCAGCGAATCCCGAGGTGGCCTTTGGCGAGGAGGGCCTTTGTACGCTCGAAATCGAATACCCCTTCGCCACCGGCGACCGGATAGACATCTTGTTGCAGGATGCGAACGGTCGCCCAGTAACGGTCGAAGTGGAGGTGGACTGTGACGATGGAGAAGTTGCGGGGCCGCTACAATGCATGAAGTACCGAGCGATGATCGCTTATTTTTGTGAGTGGCGGGTGTCAGAGGTGCGGACCGCGCTCGCCGCCCGCTCGATTTCCTCGCGAGTTCGCGAACAGTGCAAGGCTTACGAAATCGAGGTGATCGAGATTCCAGAGTGGCCCGCGCCTCAATAATCGGCATAGCGTCGGCGTCAAACAGAACGGCGGCCGGCAACGTTGCGAGTCGTCGGACGTAATCCCTACCCGACGTCTTCACTGACCGCCGTTTCCAAGGGTGTCCGTGGCGTCCCCCTTCTGGGACTCGTCGGCACCCTCGAACTCCGCCGCGCCACGCATCTGTGCCAAATAGTCGAGGACAAGGGCCTCGACGGTAGTGCCACGGGCTTGGGCCCACTCGCTTGCTCTCGCAAATACACCCTCGTCGATCGAAAAGGTGATGCTTTCCATTGCTGGCTCGCGCATTCGGCTTATGGCTTGCCCGCCCCATTATACGGGCTTCGGCGTCACAAGCTACTCCGCCGCTGATTTACTTCCCTCCGGCGACCCCGTGATTGGCCTGCCTGTGGGCAAAGGGCGGGCGGCGATCATGTAGTGCTGGCGGTACAGCTCCTTGCGGATTTCGCGGAAAGCATCGAAACCGTCGGGGTAGACCCAGATGGTGATTGTGGTGCGGCCGGGGAGAATCTGGGCCAGTTTCTCACGGAACTCGGAACCCTGATCGAGCGCCAACCGCCAGGGCTCGCCCAGGCCGTCCGAATCGGGGATGAGCGTCCATTCTCGCAGCCCGACGGACCTGCCGCCGCGGCCGGTCGCTCGCATCTCATCGAGCGATGTATCATGCCGCTCCAGCGTATAGCGAAACCGAAAGCCCTCGATCGGCCCGATCGTGTCCGTCAGTTCCGTCTCGCTAGTCTGGCCGAATAGCTCCTGAGCCCGCCGTCTCGCCTGCGAGTGGAACTCCTCCAACAACGCTTGCAAAGGAACGAAAACGACGCGGCCGTTGGAGACCAACAAGTGGGCCTCGGGGCCATCCACCGTGCGGCTAATCGGCGTGGGGTAACTCTCGATGACCACCGGGGCCGCCGGGGCGAGGATCGCCTGTTGCTGCTGCTGGTGGAGTTGGTCGAGTTGGAACTTCGCTTCCGACAGCCCGCGGCCGAAATCGAAGCTGGCCCGTTTGGCGCCGTCGAGCCGCTGCCGATGGTCCTGAATCTCGTGTTCCACCGCGGAGACCATCGTCGCCAGCACGTCGCGTTGCAGCCCGCGGTGGGCAAGCTCCTGTTGCACATGCTGCGTCTCCTCGACCACGTTGCAGATGTCGCCGCGGAGCGATCGCTCAGTGGCCAGTTCGCCCGCCAATTCCTTCGTGGCGGAATCGGTGGGGATCGCAACCGTGACCGGGGCGTTCTTAATCCTCATTCCCACCATCACCACCATGATAATCATGATGCTCACCACGCTGGCCACGATGTCCAAGAAGGAATCGCCGTTGACCGGTTCGCCGTGTTGTGGAATGGGTCGGGACATTGGAATGATGATTGATGAATGATGATTGATGAATGATGAATGATGAGTGATGAACGTCAGGCTTTCTTGCCGCGGCCGCTTGGGGCCGGCAATTCATCATTCATCATTCTGCATTCATCATTATTTCTATTACCTCCTTTTCACCGTCAATCCGCTGCCGTCGAGCAAAGCCGCCAGATCGACGAAGCGATCTTCGCCGCCGGGGGCGACCCGGACCTGCAATACGGGCCGCCAGTACATGCCGCGGCCAGCGATGCCCCAACTTTCGATGTGTCCCCAAATCGCCGAAATGAACGCATCGATCGAGGAGGCGGTGCGCGGGCCGAGGCGAATCATCTTGCTGTCGGCCGGGTTGCGATCGGCAACGACCACCAGCCGGTCGGCGTAGCATTCGATGCGAATTGGCCGGGTGACGCCGACGCCGCGGCCGGCATCGCGCAGTCCCCAATCTTCGCCGCGCTGCTCGGCAAGGCTCCGCGGCGGTTTGTGGTGTTTTTTTTCGCCGAACTTGTCGTCATCGTCTTTCTTGTCGTCGAGTTTCGGCGGCGGCTCGGGCGTCGGCTCCCATTCGCCCGGCCGCAGCACGCGCGGGGCCCCGTCGTATTGTTGCTGCTGCGGATTGGCGGCCACCGGCGCAGATGACTCCCGGGCAGGCTGGCCAACGACGTAGCCCTCGGGCCGCTCGACGGCCGAACCGTTGTTCTGCGGGCCGTTGGAGCGTTGGTATGGGCCGGAGGGGCCGCCGCTGCCGGTCCCTGAGGCTTCTGCACCTTGCGGTATGGTGACGTATGGGTTGGGGGCAGTCCCGTTGCCGCTTCCACCGCCGCCGCGTATCGGATTGAGTCGAGCGTCCCTGCCGCTGGCCGACATTCCGCTGCCGGTTCCGCTGCCGCCTCCTCCGCCGCTTCCACTGCCGGATCCGTTGCCGCCGTTCCCGGTCCATCCGCCGGCGCCGCCGCCGCCGGCATAACCGGCGCTGGGAGACGCAAGGGCTGGGCCAACGTCGGGCGCAGCGTTGCCGGAAGGAACGCCGCCGCCGGTCCCTGGAACCGCGGTTCCCGGGTGTTCGGGGAGCGCCGCGTAAGGGTTGTGACCGGTGTTGGATGAGCCGGCATTTCCGCCGTAGCCGCCAGCGCCGGAACTCCCATATCCGCCGTTGTCGGGACTGCCGCCCGAACTGCCATAACCGTCTCCGCCGCCGCCGTAGCCGCTCCGACTCTGCCCGACCGCGCCGGCGGCCCGGGCGGGACGGTAGCCAGTGTCATCGTCACCCGCCCCGCTGTCGCTGACAACTCCGCCGTTCGACGACGCCCGGTAGGTCGCTTTTCTATGCGACGGGTACTCGCGCGGGGCGGCCGCGATCAGCCGCTCTTGGCTGACTCGCGCCGAAGCAATGGCCTGTTCGACGACGCCGGTCAACCGCGGGTCGGGCGACGGATACGCGAGTTTCCAATCGTCGCCAATCAACTCGTAACCGAAATCGCATCCCCACGACTTCATCGCCTCGCGGGCGGCATAATACGCCATGATGCCTTCCGGCCGGACCAACAGCAGCGGATAGGGCTCACCCGCCTGCGGATCGAACTCGCGTTGGGCGAGCAGATGCTCGCGTGCCGCCCGCAATGCAGCCGCCAACGGATTGCCGGGCCCCATCGGCCCGTCAAAATCCTTGTCGGTCAGGCGGATTCCCTCGGGCTGAATGATCACGGCATCGGCCAGGCATTCGAGATAGATCGGCCGGCGGCGGGTCGTGTTCGGGCCTTCGTAAGGGACGACGGCGAACGAGCGCGGGCGGGCGGCGGCCTCTTTGCGGGCCTGCTCGACCTGCTGCCGGGCCACGTCGATCTGCTGGCGGAGTTGCTGCAACTCCCCCTGCGTCTGGCCGCTCCGTTGGCGGTCGGCGCGTTCGATCTTCTCCAACTCGGCGACGGTGTTCTTGTATTGTTCGAGTTGGCCGCGGAGCCGCCGCGCGTGGTCTTCGATGTGGCCCAGTTCGAGCCGCGCGTCGGACAACTCCGACTCACCCCGCGTGCGGGATTTCGTAAGCTGCTCGATTCGCCACTGCACGTCTTCGCGCTGGATCTGCAACTCGGCGTTATGCTTGGCGGCGGCCGCGGTCGCACGGGCCCGAGCGTCGGCCTCAGCCTGGACCCGGGCGGTGTGCATCATCGCCAGCAAAAGCGGCACCAACGCGCCCATCGTGCAGATCAATACCGCCAGGAACGGGAACAGCGAAATCCCCGGCCCCGAGCGAGTGGCGAGTCGGCGTTGAGGTCGCAGTGTGATGTTCATGCCGCGTGGGCGGATCGGCGCGTGGTTTCCAGACGGACGGGAGCGTTCGGCGCTTCGCTCAGGCGAGCGCTGAGCATGTTGACCGCCGCCGCCAGGCTGAGCACGGTCTGCTCAAAGTGCTTGGCGCCGGCCAGGGTGGTGAGGTTGCGGTTCAGCGCGTCTTCCAGCCCGGTGATTTCACCGGCGGCCTCGACCGCCCGCTCGAGCACTTCCGTCTGCCGGCCTAATTCACCGGTGGCGGCAGCCAAGGCATTATGAACCTGTCCGGCCGCGGTCTCCGACATCTTCGCCCAGTGCTCGGCCGCCGAATCGACCGATGACCGCCAAAGCTCGGCCTGCCGCTGGACCAACGAATCGGTCGCCTGCGCCATTGCCTCGGCCACGCGGCGAACGGCGAACAACTGGCCGTCGCCGGCGACGGGGCTCGCGGCCGCAACCGCGAATCGGCCCGACAGATCGTCCAGCACGCGATCATCGACCTCCTCCAACAACTGCGTCTCCGCGCCTTCCACGTAGAAGTGGATGAACATCAAGACCATCGACATCGCCAAGGCCAGGGCCGTCGTGTCGAACTTCAGCCCCAGCCCGTTGAGCACTTGCAGCATCGACTTGTCGGGCGCCCGCAGATCGACGCTGTTCAGCGCCATCGTGATGCCGATTACCGTGCCCAGGAAACCGAGGATCGGGATCGCCCAGACGATGACGCGGAACAGGCCGTAGCTGACGTGTAGCCGGCCGGCGTCCAGGTCGGCGAGGTATTTCAGTTCGTCGTCGAGCTTCTCGGCCGAGTCGTGCCGCTCGACGTGTTTAAGGGCCGCATGCAGCCGGCCGACGTAGTATTCGCACTGGCGACGGCCGGGAAGCTCATCGAGCGCCGCCAGCAGTTCTTCGGCCTCCTCGGCCGACTGCCGCTCTTCCGGTCTTGCTCCGAGCGGCGACCTCCGCAGCCCCGCCCGCTGCGCCGCGACATCGAACATCTTGACCACTAGCGCCGCCAGCCCGACGGAAAACAACACCGTCTCCATGTACTCGACCGGATGGTGGGTAAAGTAACGGAGGACAAAGTCCTTCATGCCGGGGGCATTGGGCGGGATCGTTCGCAGCACGCCATAAAACGCGACGGACCCCAAGACGCCCCACCACAATGGCGAGCGGGTGACGGAGTGGACATATTGAGTCGGTTTGTTCATCGCCGATCGGACCTTTCCTGGTGCGGCATTGTGCCGAGTAGGCGACGGCTGCCGCCGGCGCTTATGCCAGCGCGCGTACGGAGAGCCGAAGCACCCTCAAAATCGGCCCAATCGCTACATTTTATTAGCCGAATCGGCGAGGAATGTTAAGAGGGGATGTGAAGGCAATCTGGGATGAGTTTTGAGGGTCGCTTCCTACGGCAGTTGCATCACGGTTGTCGCTTTGGCAGCACCGCGTGAGAATCCGATGAGGGTCTACCGAAGCTCCGGCTGTAGGAGATGACTTGCGTCACGCGTTGTGCCCCCGCTTCGACCCGCATCATTATCAGGCGCGGCAGTAGTTGCAGTAATAGGTTCCGGAATTTGCAAACCCTTGGGTGAGGGAGCGGCGTCCCCGCACCTCATCGCTTCCCTTCGGGGCGCGGCTAAACGGCGGATGGAGCGCGGGGCGGCAGTACAACTGTGCGCCCCCGCGGTGGACGTGCGGCGAACAAGTTCGCCGGCTAAACGTCGCGGTCATCACCACCCGCTCCGCCGCGACCATCCGCGCGGGCGGCAAACTTTCCCAAAGTGACCGGCGGCAAAAGGCCGATGATGAGTCAACCGGCCTCCATGATTGCCATGCGTATTCCCAGGGGGGGAAACAGTCCGGCGTCGGCCCGTCGATGGGTCGCCCGGACTGTTGCTTTTCTTGAGCCGCGTTGACGCCCGGGCAGCCATTGCCGACAATGCAAATTGGCTGCCAGGAATCGAATAACATGCGAATCGACGCGGAGCGAACGCCCGGCGGATGAAGCGAGCAGCAAGAACGACGCCAAACCGCGCAGACCAACCGACCGGCAAGCGAAGGAGCGCTGCTGGCGTCGGGCGGGCAAGCGGCTCCTTCCTCGTCAGCGGCCGCCCTGTGCGCGCGAAGGGCTGGCTGGCCGCGCTTGCCCTGGCGGCAGTCGTTTTCCTGGCCTACCAGCCGGCTTGGCATGGGGGCTTCATTTGGGACGACGACGCCCATGTCCTCCGCCCCGAACTGCAATCGTGGAACGGACTGGGCCGCATCTGGTGGGACCTGAAGGCCACGCAGCAGTACTACCCGCTGGTGCACAGCGCGTTCTGGCTGGAGTACCGGCTCTGGGGCGATGCGACGCTCGGATACCACCTGGTGAATATCGCTCTGCACGTTGCGGCGGCGTTGCTGGCGGCGGCGGTTCTGCGGCGGCTGCGAGTGCCCGGGGCGTATCTGGCGGCGGCGATCTTCGCGCTGCACCCGGTCGAGGTCGAATCGGTCGCCTGGATTTCGGAGCTGAAGAACACGCTGTCGGCCGTGTTCTATCTCTCCGCCGCTTTGGTCTATCTTCACTTCGACCAGAACCGCAAGAAGATTCTGTACTCGCTTGCCCTGGGGCTGTTCGTGCTCGGGCTGTTGAGCAAGACGGTCGTGGCGACGCTGCCGGCGGCGTTGCTGGTGGTCTTCTGGTGGCAACGGGGGCGATTGTCGTGGCGGCGCGACGTACTGCCGCTGGTGCCCTTCTTCGCTCTCGCCGCGATCGCCGGTGTTTGCACCGCGTTGGTGGAGCGAAAGCTCGGCGGCGCCGAGGGGGCGGAGTTCAATTTCACCACGATCGAGCGCTGCCTGATCGCCGGTCGGGCGATCTGGTTCTACCTGGGTAAGCTCGTTTGGCCCAGCGACCTGATTTTCATCTATCCGCGCTGGAACATCAGTCAAACGGTGTGGTGGCAATACGCCTTCCCCGCCGCGGCGCTGCTGCTGTTGGCGGGGCTTTGGGCATTGCGGCGTCGCGTGCGGGCGCCATTGGCGGCGGCGTTGTTTTTCGTCGGTACTCTTTTTCCTGCCTTGGGTTTCTGCAATATCTATCCGTTCATCTTCTCGTTCGTGGCCGACCACTTCCAATACCTGGCCAGCCTGGGGATCATCGTACTGGCATCGGCCGGGGTGGCGCTGCTGCTGGGCCGTTGGGGTTTCTGGGGACGCTGGCCGGCCTACTGTCTCTGCGGCGTGCTGCTGACCGTGCTGGCGACGCGAACCTGGGCCCAGTGCTGCATGTACTCCGACATCGAACAGCTCTATCGCACGACGATCGAGCGGAACCCCGATTGTTGGATGGCCTATCTCAATCTCGGTGAGTTCTTGGGGAAGGACCGCCGGCTCGACGAGGCGATGGGCTGCTACGCCACAGCGATCCGGCTCAGGCCGAGTTGCAAATTGGCTCATCTCAACCTCGGCGAGGCCTTCGTCCGCTGCCATCGCCTGGACGACGCGATGGCGGAATACCGCTGGGCCCTGTCGCTCGATCCCGACTATGCCGAGGCCCATTACAACGTCGGCAATGTCCTTGTGCTTCGCGGGCGGTTGGCCGAGGCCGAGGCCGAGTATCGGCGCGCGCTGGCAATTCGCTCCTGCTACGCCGAGGCGCAACGCAAGCTTGACATGGTTCTTTCGCATCCGGAGGAGCTTCGAGCGAAAGACGAGCCGCGCGGAAACGCCATGTGAAGCCCATCCCACTCGCCGCACGGTCGACAATGAAGAAGCCGTCTTATTCGTGCATTCTTCGCTCCGACCGCTGTCTGCCCTGATACTTCCGGGTGCCTTGCCCCGCGGGGAGCGGCTGCATAAGAGTTTATTAGAGGCGGAGCGCAGGGCGAGAAACAGACTAGGGCAGACGAGAGCGTCCAGCCGCGAAATCCAGGCCATGTGCTTTGCCGCCTGCGGCGAAGACCTGTTGGTTATTCGTTCGCCGCGGCTAAGTGTCCTGCTTGCCCGCGCCTGGACCGGGAGGGCAGCGTTACTGCTGGAGATTCAATTATGACTGCAACGATCAACATCCTCGTCGTCGCGGATGATGAGGAGACATGCGGATATTTGGCGAAGATTCTCTCAGCAAAGGACTGGCGAACGGATCAGGCCTGGATCGGCTCGAAGGCCTTGCAGCTTGCCCGCAGCAACGCGTATGACGCCGTCGTCTTTGATTATCGGCGGCCAGGATTGGACGGGGCGGAAATGTGCCGGCTCATACATCAGGCCCAGCCCGACGCGCGGCATATCTTCATGACGGGCGCCGCCGACGTTGAGACCGTACACCATGCTGTGCAAGCGGGGGCAGATCGCGTCCTGGCCAAACCGGTTGACCCCACGCAGCTTATCCAGATATTGGCGGGAGAGGAAGTCGCGTCCCCGTAAGCAGCACAGGAGGATTGCCATGGCTCGCCTGATTACCGTACTGGTGGTGATCGCCATTGTGGTGGGCGTCGTGCTGGCCGCGACGGGCGTTCTGCGATTTCAAGATACGAAGGACCAGTCGGTCATTACGATCGACAAGAAGGCACTGAAAGAGAAAGCGGAGGCAGCCGCGTTGCAGGCCGAGAAGGCCGGCGGCAAAGCCCTCGATAAGGCCGGCCAGGCGTTGCACGAAGGGGCCAAGCGATTGCGAGATTCGGCGGAAGATGACAACCGCGCGGCAACGAAACCTCCGGCCGGCGGTCAGAGAAATGGACGACAACCGGGCGGCGGCAACCCCGCGCCCGCAGGAGACGATTCGGTTCGGCGGCCGTCGGCACAGCCGTCGGCCTCCGATGCTCTACAACCAGGAAAGTGATTCTTTTTGCGGCTCCGGCCGCGAGAGGAGGTGTGTTATGCGATGGGCGGTATTGAGCGTGGTCTTTGCAGGCCTGCTGGCTCTCGGCACGGCGTTTGCCTTTGAGCAGGGAGTTTCTACAAGCGCTGCCACGATTCCCAGTGTGACGTCTTCGACGGATAGCAATTTGGTGGTGACCCCGGTGCAGTGGTACACCTATAGTTATCCCGGCTCCTACGGCTACTCGTACTATCCGTACTACGGCTACAGTTACACGTACCCGTATTACAGCTACTCGTACCGGCCGTATTATAGCTACCAGCCGTACTACAACGGCTATTACACGTATCCGTATTCGAGCTACTACGCTCCGAACGGCTACTACTATCAAGCGGCGCGGCCGTACTATTATTCCTACCGCTACTGACGCTTCCGGCGGGAGTGTTCTTGAGAGGCGAGTCGCCGGCGGCAGGGAAGAGGGGGCAGGTTCAGTGAACTTCCTACCGCCGGCTTCTGCTTGCGCACTACCTTGGGCGGTAATTGTCTTTTTGCCAGGCCGTCCAGATAATTCTCCGGTTTCCGGATATCATAAGCCTGCGCACCGCGCTGGGCGGGGAGGCACCGGTTTTCCAAGGAGTTGAGGTCATGAGAAAGTACGGTATCGAGTTGGGTCTGTTTCTGGTGACGATGGCGGCAGCGGCCGCGCTGCTGGCGAGTGCGGCCGCCGGCAGCGATGATGCGAACGTGCCGCCGCCGCCGCCGAGCAGTACCGGCCTCGCCGCCTCGAATGCCGCTAGCGGCGACGTTGCCGGTACGGAAGTGATGATGCGCGGGCCGATTCACGAAGCATACGCGCAGCCGGTCAGTACCGGCGCAGTCAGCCAATTGGTGGTTCCCAAGAAGCCGCCGGAGGCGATCGAGGAAATCCCGCCCGATCAGAAGCCGGCCGATGAAAACACGACTTGGATCGGCGGTTACTGGGCGTGGGACGACGGCCGAAAGGACTTCGACTGGGTCAGCGGCGTGTGGCGCGTGCCGCCACCGAACGAACGCTGGGTCGCCGGCTATTGGACCGCGGTCAACGGCGGATACAGTTGGGTGCCAGGATTCTGGGCGCCCGTAACTACGGAGAGCGCCGTCTACTATCCCGAACCGCCGGCTTCGTTGGAACAAGGCCCGACGAGCGAGCAGCCGTCGCAGAACGAGGTTTGGATACCGGGCTGCTGGAGTTGGGTGGACACGCGTTACGTCTGGCGGCCGGGCTACTGGGCGGCGGCGCAGCCTGGTTGGGTCTGGACGGCCGCCTCCTATTGCTGGAGCCCGCGGGGCTGGGTCTTGTGCAACGGCTATTGGGATTACACGCTTGACCGCCGCGGTCTGTTGTTCGCCCCGGTGGCGTTTACCAGGCCGATTTACAACCGGGTCGGCTATACGTTCTCTCCCTCGGTGGTGCTCGACAGTGGGCTGCTGACCTCCTATCTGTTCGTGCGGCCCGATTGCAGCCAATACTATTTTGGCGATTACTACGCCGCCAACTACGACAGACTGGGGATCTACCCCTGGTTCGCGGTCGGCAGCCATCGCGGCTACAGCTACGATCCGCTCTTCTCGTTTTACGTCTGGCGAAACGCCAGCAGCAATCCGCGCTGGCTGGGGAACCTGAGGAGTTCCTACGTCTACTATCGGGCCCATCCCGAGCAGCGCTTGCCGCACACCTGGGCGGCGATGCAACAAGTCGCCGCCTCGCCGGGCAATCGAGCCAATCGGCAATTCCTGGGACTGGCCAGCACGCTGCAAGACCTGAGTAAGAATCCGCGTTCTCCAGTGCGTCTTGCCGCGGTCCCCTCGCAACAGCGGACGAATTTCCAGCAGAATGCCGGCTTGATGCGGCAATTCGAACGCGAGCGGGCAACGATGGAGAAAACGGCGACGAATACGCTCGGCCACGGAGGAACAGCGCGACTGAATGCGGCCACCGCCGCGAAGACGCCGCAAACGCTCCGCTTCCCGCAAGTGGCCCGCACGATCAACCAGCGCAGCCTCGGCCAGACGGGGCAGAATCTCCGCCAGACAATGAAGCCGATTTACCCACCCTCTTCGTCCGAGCGGCGATCGGAGACCATCCCCAGGGAAGCCCGCAAGCCGGTGATCCAAAACCAGGGAACGACGAAAGGAACCGGGCCGACGGGCGTGACCGAACGAAAGCCCCCGCCGAAATCGATGGAAGAGCGAAAACCGCTAGAAACCACGGAAAAGAGAATACCGCAGACAATTCAGCAGCGCCAATCGCAGGGCGGCGGCGGAAACAAGGGGCCGAGCACACAGCAACGCAACGTCCCCCCGCCGAACCCGCCCGCACAGCGCGGCGGAAGCCAGTCGCCATCGAAGGGAAACAACAAAGACGAACGCAAGATACAGTGAGCGGTTTGCCGTCTTTCTGACCGCGGCGTCTTGGGTTACGCGGTACTTGGGTTGGGGTGGCAGTTGAACTGCCACCCCAACGGGTGGAAGCTCACCGCTGAGTGCTGGCAGCCAGCACCCGCGTCGTTCCGCCCTGCGTGAGCATGATCTCCATGTTCGGACGATTGCTCTTCCAGGCCCCGGCGGTGAAGTCGGGCACTTCGATCGAATTGGAGCGGTGCAGCACCGACCATTCGCTCAGCGGCACGATCGAACTCCAGGCCGCGGCGTCGTAGACGTCCTGGTCCAACGGCAGGCCGTTCCGCAGGCAGTCTATCAGGCGCCAGCACTCCAGCAGGTCGCCGCCGCCGTGGCCGCCGAACTTCTTCGTCAGCTCGCCCATCCGCCGCAGGATCGTCGGCGTATACTCCCTGACCAGGGCGTTGTATTTCTTCGGCGCGACCCAGCCGCTTAAGCCCTTCGAGATTCGCGGCGGATGGGGATACTCCAGGGCCATCCCCTTGGTGCCGCTGATGCCGTGGATCACCGTATGCGGTCCCTGCGGCGAGGTGGCGTCGTGCTGCAACATGATCGTCCGCCCCTTGACCGTGCGGATGATCGTGGTGCTCATGTTGCCGCGGTAGGTCTTCTCGGCGAAGGACTTGAAGAAATCGTCCCTTGCCGCCAGCTCCCGAGCCTTTGCCCGCATCATGAAGTCGTCGCTCTCCATCGACACCAGGTAATCGAAGCGGTCGCCGCGATTGACGTTCATGATCTGGCAGATCGGTCCCAGGCCGTGCGTCGGGTAGATGTTGCCGTGGTGCGAGCCGTAGCGCCGCAGCCACCACATGTCCCAATACAGGCTCTTGGAGAAGTTGTTCCCCATCTTGCTGGTGTTGTAGGCGCAGTCGCCGTGGACGATCTCCCCAAAGAACCCGCGGCGGGCCATGTTCAGCGTCAACAGTTGGAAGAAACCGTAGGCGTAGTTTTCCAGCATCATGCAGTGCCGCCGCGTCTGCTCGGCCGTCTCGACCAGTCGCCAGCACTCCTCGATCGTGGCCGCGGCCGGAACCTCGCTGGCGACGTGCTTGCCGTGCTGCATCGCATAGACGGCCATCTCCGCGTGCATGTAGTAGGGCGTGGTGACGATCACCAGATCGACGTCCCCCTGCTCGCAGAGTTTCCTCCACGCGTCCTTGTTGCCCGCGTAGAGCGTGGGGCGATGCACGCTGCCTTCCAGGCGTTTGTTGGCGGCGCGCGTGCGTGCCGGCCGCAGGTCGCACAGGGCGCGAATCTCCACGCCTTCGATGTGCCGCATCGTTTCCAAGTGGCTTGGGCCGCGATTGCCCAGTCCGATGATGCCGATCCGCACTTTTTCGATTTTCGCCGCAGCGAAGCCCGACATGTTGAACCGCTGTTTGCGGGGTGGTCGGCTGACCGAATCAGCGGCATATCCTTGCAGGGCGGCACTGCCGCCAAACCCCAGGGAGGCCAAACTGGTCGCTTTGAAAAAGTCTCGTCGATTTGCCATGATGCGGTTCGCCGGAAAGGGGACGAGGGTGTGCAAGAGACGCGGTGTCAGGAGCCGATGTTCCCGCCTAACACTCTCAAGACCGCCTTGGGAGGATATCTGCCGATTCGGTTGAGCGCCTCTCGCTCTAAAATGCGCTCAGCATCGTTCATCGCGAGAGTTCTGACCGTAGCCTCGCCAATCGGTGAGCGCGGCTGGATGGTCGTCCTCACCAACGCGAAGTGATCGGCCCAGCGGTCCGTGCGCGGGTTGAAAAGCCGCGCCAGTTCTCCGGTAGACGAGGCAATCGAGCCAATGTCGCTGCCCTTTGCCCGGTTGCACAAGGTGCAAGCGTAAGCGAGGTTGTCAGCGTCGGTCGGGCCGCCGTGCTTCTCGCTGATCACGTGGTCAATTTGACAACCCAAGTACGTGTCGTCTTCGTGAATCAAGCAGTATTCGCACAAGTCGCGGCGCGCGAGGCCACCAGGCGACGCAAGTCTGCACTGATATAGCTACTCATTGGGACAGAACGTTCGAGCGCGAGCCTTGGCCAGCCGCATCAGGTGTTCCATCTTTAAGAAGTAATCGAGTTCGGAAGTCTCCTCGGCGCTGAGGCCGGCGGTCTTCTCTCGCTCGATCAAGTCGGCAACGCGAGCCTTCGTTTCCGCAGACGCTTCGAAGTGGGCCACCCCCACGGGCGTCGTTCCGGACGCGATAAAATCGACGATCTCTTCATACGCTCGAATCATGTTATGATTCTACCGCAAAGGGGAACGACCGTCAATCGCCTACCAAATGTATCTCGAGAATAATGGACTCCGACGTCCAGGCGGACGACTGCGGCGACCCGGCGCCTGCACCGAGCGGTTTGCGCGACCACACGGAACGCCCTTCCAGCAATCGTACACTGGCTATGTCGGTTTCACCGCGTAAACACGGACGCTGGCGGCGAAGTCGTTCACGTTGTGACGCCGCAGCAAGTCGGTGAACCGCCGGTGCAGATCGCTGTTGGCGGGCGGAGCCGACGGGCAACAACTCGATGAAGCCAGCGGCAGCGACGATCCCATCGCCGGGGAACAGCAGGCCGATTGATTCTCGACCTTTACGTAGGCATTCAGGTCTTTCCCCGTGTCGACCACCTCGACGTGCGCAAAACCGGCCGCCATGAGTTGCTCGCGATATTGCTCGATAGGAATCGCGCCGGCGACGCAGCCGACATAGGCCGTCAGATCGCCGGCAATCTCGGCGGGCAGCGGCTTCTTCAGGGCGATATCGCTTACCGCCAGCCGGCCGCCGGGTTTCAAGACGCGCACGATCTCGCGGAAGACGGCCGGCTTGTCCGGGGCCAGATTGATCACGCAGTTGCTGATGACGCAATCGACCGATGCGTCGGGCAGCGGAAGTTTGTCGATCATTGCCTGATGGAACTCGACGTTCTTGATCGGCCTGCCGCCGTCGGCCTTGGCGGCGTTGGACCGCGCCAATTGCAGCATTTCGGCGGTCATGTCGATGCCGATCGCCTTGCCGGCGGGCGCAACGCGGGCGGCTGCCAGGAAGACGTCGAGCCCTCCGCCGCAACCGAGATCGACCACGGTCTCGCCGGGTTTCAGGCTGGCGAATGCGGTGGGGTTACCGCAGGAAAGGCCCATGTTCGCCTCGGCCGGAATCGAGGCCAGTTGCTGCGGCATGTAGCCGAACGCCTCGGCGACGGACCGCACGCCGGAGTGGCCGCTCGACAGGCCGCTCTTGGCCACCGCAGCGTATTTCGAGCGGACCACCTCCTGGATGTTCTCAGCCATGTCCATCGACTCCTTGACGAATGCAGGTTGTGGATTAGAACCCTGGGCAACAGCCGCCCGATCTGCGGATTTTGGTGGCCCGCGCCGCGTCGGCCTGGAGTTCCGGCACCTCGACGAAACACTTGGCCAAACATTCGAGCAGTTTTTTGTGGAACGGCGTCTTCGCGGGGGCGAGGCGGTAGTGGCTCCATAGGCCCGACTTGCGGACGACAACCAGTTTCGCCGCCCGCAAGTAGGCCAAGTGCCGGGAAATGCGCGGCTGCGGGGCCTGGAGGATTTCCACGATGTCGCCGACGCAGAGCTCCCCGCCTTGCAGCACGTGCAAAATCCGCAGCCGCGTGCGGTCGGAAAACGCGCGGAACATCGAATCGGCCGTGCTGACGGGCTGGGGGGCTGTCAGTAACTTCTTCATTTTCTTGCCGCCATCTCGAAGGTACAACCAACAATCCTCTTTGTACCAGGGAACGACCCAATTTGCCACCCCAACAGCGCCGCAGCAACGCCCACTTATACGGCCTCATCGGCCCGGGCCGCCGCGTCGCCGTTGGCGATTGCACCGTTCTTCAGCCGCAGGGTTCGCTTGGCTCGCTTCGCGGCGCGGGGGTCGTGCGTCACCATCACGATCGTGCGGCCCTCGGCGTTGAACTCGGCCAAGAAACCGATGATCTGCTCGCTGGTTTCGGGATCGAGATTGCCGGTCGGCTCGTCGGCGAGAATGACGGCGGGATCGTTGGCCAACATTCGCGCCAAGGCGACCCGCTGCTGCTGGCCGACGCTCAACTCACACGGCTTGTGATAAAGCCGGTCGCTGAGCCCCACCCTGTCCAACAGGGCGGCGGCACGTTGCCGTTGGGCGTCTGTTTCCACCTTGGCGAGAAACAGCGGAACTTGGACGTTCTCCAGCGCCGAAAGGTAAGGAACCAGATTGAAGGTCTGAAACACGAATCCGACCTTCTGCCGCCGCAACCGCGCTCGATCGTTGGGGTGCAAGTCGTAGACCGACTCGTCTTCCAACAGCACGCGGCCGGCGCTGGGGGAGAGCATCCCGCCGAGCATCAACAGCAAGGTGCTCTTGCCGCTGCCGCTGGGACCGACGACCGAGACGAAATCGCCGCGGGGGATGTGGACGGTGGCGTTCTCGAGCGCCGTCACGGTTTGGCCGCGATGCCGATAGGCTTTGCTGACGTTTTCCATTCTCAACATGGATTCAATCTCCTGGGGAAAAAGGGGACCGGTACAATTTGTGCGGAGCGCCGGGCACCGACCGGAGGCTGGTCGGGCCGTTCCGGCAAATTGTACCTGTCCCCTTTTCCGTAACGATTAGACCTCCTGAAATGTGGCACAAGGGTCAAGTTTGGCGGCGCGGCGGGCGGGGAAATAGCTGGCCACCAGCGTCAGGCCCGTCGAAATGACGATCGCCGCAATCGCCAACTCCCACATCGGCCAGACGCGCATGCCGGCCAACTCCGGGCCGAGCACGAAAGCGATAACCGAGCCGAGCACGTAGCCGCCGATTCCGCCAGCGGCTCCCAGCAGCAGGGCCTTCAACAAGAACACCCGCAAGACCAGCCGCGAGTCGGCCCCCAGGGCCATCAGCGTGCCGATTTCCCGCCGCCGCTCGAAGACGTTGGCGTACATGTAGTTGGCAATGCTCGCCCCGCCCACAAAGACGATAATCACCAGGAACATCAGCGACAGATTCGACATCATGCGATTGATGTTTTGTTGCGACTTGACGATTTGCGCAACGGTGGTCACTTTGGCTTCGGGTAGGAGCTTATCGACCTTGTCGAGCACGCCCCGCGAAATCGCCTTGCAGCAGACGATGATTTCGATGGCGTTGATGACCGCCCCTTTCTTGGTCAAGTCCTGAACCGTGTGCAGATGGGCGAAAATGCGGGAATCGTCCACGGTGCCGGTCTCCGGCAAAACGGCGATCACACTGAACTTCTTGTCCAGCACCACCAGCGAGTCGTTCTCTTTGATTTTGAGAATGCCGGCGACTTCCGAGCCGACAAGGACTTCGTCCTCTTCGAGCGTGGAGATGATCTTCTTGCGGCTGAGCGTCTTCTTGTCGTTCGATTCCATCATGCCGACCGAGGCGCCGCAGCCGATCGGCCGCGACTTGATCCCGGCGCCGCCCCAGGCCATTTTCGCCTGGAACTCGTTGGCCGGCAGAATGCCCGTCAGCGTAAACTGCCTCCCCTGCAATTGCACGGGCACGGAGAGTTTGGGCGAGACGTTGTCGATTCCCTCGAGATTCGCCATCGCCAGTTGCGCGACGTATTCCTCGGGAATCGTCTCGCTTTGCAGGTCGGCTCGGTAGTATTCCTGCAAGGTGGCCGACTTGGGCAGCACCAACACGTTGGCCCCCAGCGAGTCCATTTCCCGGGCCACCGCGCCCTCGGAGTAGTGGGTGATGTTCTTGATCGACACGATCACCGTGATTCCCAGCAGAATCGCCACGAAACTGGTGAGCAGTTGGCTCTTCCGCTCGAAGATTTCGCGGAGCACGAGCGTTCGTAACCGCATGATACCGATCTCCTACTGCTGGTGCAGTGTCTCGTAACTGGGTTAGCTTATGAACTGGCGGTAGGTGGGGCAGACATTCCTGTCTGCCCGGGAACCAGGTAAGAGGGAACACCCAGGGGCAGACAGGAATGTCTGCCCCACCTGTTTCTGTTCTTCGTTCACAAACTACGATCTATGTGAAACAACACACTAATGATGGCAACTGCAACCGGGGCCGCAGCTCGATTTCGCCTTGTTGACCGCGTCTTCGATCGCCTCTTTGGTCAACGCCCCCGCGAAGCGGGCGACCGGAGCTCCGGGCGGCATCACCAGCAGCGTGACTGCCGTCGGCGTGCGCGGATCGACCTCCAGATCCGTGAGGAAATGCTGCTCCGCCTTGTCGGTAGGGTCCACCATGATAATGTCGATTCCCTTGGTGTACTTCGGGTCGTTCCTAAACTCCTTTGCGCCGTCGAGGGCTTCCTGGTTTTCTTTCGTCTTGTGGTTCTGGACGCACAGCAGGATCGAGTGTCGGTCCCAGATGGCCTTCATGCACTTGGCGGCGCAGGGGCTGACGAACGCCTCTTGAAGCTTGGCGTAATCAAATTCCTTCGGGAACGCCTTGGTGGGGGCCCCGGTGGGAGCGACCGCCAGCACGACAGGCATCGGCGCACCGCGGGCGCGGAACTGTTCGATGATCGACTTCTCGCTGGGATCGTTGATGTTGATCCCCACGTAATCCGCCCGATCCTTCATCTTCTCCGCCGCCCTCTTCAGCACGGTGTACATCGTGCGGGTCTGCATGTCCTCGGGGTTGTCGAAGAAGAAGATGAATAGGTACTTATTGTTCTTGGCCGCCTCCTTCAGGGCCTTGGTCGCGCGGCTGGCGGTCGCTTCAGACCCGTTCGCCGGCGGATCGGCCCAAGCGGCGGTGGTTCCTGCGAGCCCCAGCATCAGGGCCAGTGACAGTTCAATCGCCAGGCGAGTCGTACTTGCTCTTCTCAACATTTTTGTTTCTCCTGAAATGGAATATCCACCTCCGCCATACATGCGGAGAGCCGAATATAGCATACATGCGGCCGCGTGCAAGGGCTAACAAACGCGGTACGGAGTTCCTTTTCGTCGAAGGTCCTCGCGAATGCCTTGGTGATTGCGCCGCACGGGGCGACGGCCAGCACAAGCGGCATCGGGCCGTGGCTTACCCCATACTTATCGACCAACTTCTTCTCGGCCGGATCGGTGATGCGGACCGAGACCGCCTGGGCCGTATCGGCCAGTTTCGCCATCGCAGACTGAAAGGCAGCCCACGCCTTCTCGGTGGGCGGGCCCTTCCCCTTCCAGAAGAAGAGGAAGATATATCTGTTGGCCGCGGCAGCCCGGTCGATAGCCGCCTGGGCTGGGCTGACGTTGACGGCGGAGGAGCGGGTGGCAGAGGAGGGCGCCGCTGCGGCGCGGTCTTGGGCCGCGGCAACGGCGGCAGCGATCAGAATGGCAATTGTCAGGTAGGGCAGCCTCATCTTCTCGAATTCTCCGATAGCAATGCGGACGAAAACCTCATTATATTCGATTAGACGTATATGTAACATATATTCGGATGCGCGTATACAGAAGTTCGATCCACTTTGCCGGTTCTCTTGACAGGTCCACTTCGAGGGTGGCTGGGAAGGATGGGCTGACTGGGAAATGTCGCGCGGCCCACAAAGTCCGTCGTGAGCATGGACTGCCGTTAGCCGAGGTCGAAGACGTACTTTAGCGAGAAATAGACGCCGCCGAGCACGAAGACCCAGCCGGTGATCTGCCGCGCCCACCACTCGACCTTCGAGATTACATTGTACGCTTTGCCGATGGACTTGGCGCTGTACGCTAAGAGGAAGGCCACGAGTATCACCGGCAACGCGGTGGCAATGCCGTAGAGGCAAGGCAAGACGATCGTGCTGCCGGCCAGCGACGCCCTGGGAAGGACCAGGCCGATGTTCGCCAGTTGGGCGGTGATCGCGCCCGATTCGGCGCCGAGGATCAGCGCGATCAGTCCGAAGTAGAGCATGGCGGAGAACGGGCAGAAGGCCACCGCGAAGAGCACACCCAACACGAGTGCGCCCCAGATGCCCAGGGCGTCGATCCGCTTCTTCATTCCCTCCGTCATCACGGCCCCACCCATGCTCGATGTGATTAGCCCGACGAGGAACATTCCGAGGAGCAAGAAGATTGGGCCCAGTGCCAGGTGCATGTAGTTTTGCAGAAACCGCGAGACGGCGTCGCTGGACAAGGCCGTCTCTGCCAACAGCACGGCCAGGCCAACATAGAGCAGACACCGCCCGAGCGTGTAGAGAAGCCCGGCCGTCATCACCGCGCGGGGACTGCCCACCTTCCGCCCGACGTAGGAGATGGCGGCGATGTTCGTCGCCAGCGGACAAGGACTGATCGCCGTCAATATCCCCAGATAGGTGGCGGCCGCGGCATAGAGTGAATAGGCAACCATCGGCTCTCTCCTGTCGAAATGCAGCCGCCGCGATCGGCGGCAGCCCACTGTCCGTGCGCAGCACTGGCCGCCGCCGGGCATAATCTCTCTCAGATTATGCCGGCCGGCGGGCCACGATATTTGATTCGTTCAACATCACTTTGTCTTCGACGACGTTTCTTCAGCCTTTCGCTTCATCGCGGTCTTGGGCATCGCCTTCTGATAGGCGACGACATTATCGCGTACATATTTCAGAAACTCGTCCTTGTCGCTGTTCTTCGCCCAAATCTCGGTCAGGTTCTTGTAATGCTTGACTTTGTTACCCACGACCTGGGCAACGATCAGCGTCGGGCCGCCAACCTGATAGCCGTTCGTCAATGCCGCATTCCTCTCGTCTTGGAAGTCAACGTAGTAGAACTGAACGGCGCCTCGCTTGATCTGCTTCGCAAAGCCTTCCACCACGGCCTCCTCCGAGTAGCTTCCCATGCGGCGGCACGTCGGGCAGCGGACGGTGCGATGGAAGTACATCACGACCACGCGATCGGCGGGCGTAGCGGTTCTGGTCTTGGCGGCCTTGGCCTTTGTCGCCGCAGCATCGGCCTTCGTAGCCGAGTCGCCCGCCAAAAGCACTTGCGACATGACGCACATAGAAAGCACAACGCCAACAATAGCAATAGCGGTGACAACGCGTCTCATAACGTCGATCTCCTCGGGGACAGTCGAAAAACAAGCTAAGTTACTGTTACGGAATCGGGATCGCCGGCGCGTCCTTGGCGGGAGCGTCGGCGGCGTTCGGAACTGGGATTACCGGCGGCGGCCCCACGTGCTTCGTCGCCTCCGCCTTCTTCTCGGGCGGAAGCATTTGCTCGATCTGCTCCCGCATATATTTCGCAAAGGCCGGCTTGTCGCCTACCAGCGCCCAGACCTTGTCCAAGCGGTTCCACTTCTCGATCTGGCCGTCTTTCATCCTAACCAGGACGACAACCGGCATTGTGATCTTGAACGTCTCTGCCAGCGGTTTCGCCGCGGCCTGCTCGTAGTTGGCGATTTTCCAAATCACCTCTCCCTTTTCCAGTTGAGGGGCAAAATAGGTCTTCACCGCCTCGTCGGCCTGGGCCTCGATCGAGCGGCAAGTGGGGCACCGCGCAGTGCTGTGGAAATAGTAGACGATCAGACCATCGTTGACGTTGTCGGAAGTGGCCGAGGCGTCCGCCGCGATCGCGCTTCCACCCTGCTTGCGCAGGGCACGAAGCTCCTCCGCAATGCTCGTCAATTGCGGCTGGAGTTGCGATGCGGCTTGTGAATCGAGCGATCGCGCGATCAAAACGACGATCGTTGCCGAAAAGAGTGAAATCAAACAGACAGCGACCGCATTCTTGAGTTCCATGCCGACACTCCTTCTATCTGCGTCAACGCCGATTACCCTGGCAACAAAGTCTCATCAGAGCGTCTCTCTGATTACGACTCGGGATATTTGAATTCCACCGATATTGGAATATCCGGGTGAAAACTGGCGGTCAGCGGGCACCACTTAGCCGCCTCTTCCACCGCGCGGCGGTCATCGGCAGCCAACGCCCGCGGCAACCGCACCTCAACCTCGACGCCGGCGACACGCTGCGAGCAGCCGCAGGCCATCCGCACGGTCGCCTGAACGCTCGCACCGATCAGGTCGATTTCCCGCTGCTGGGAAAGCAGGCCAATTTGCATGCTCAGGAGCGTGCATCCTGCCAGCCCTGCGGCGACCAGTTCGTCCGGTGCAAACTCTTCGCCGCTGCTGCTGCCGCCGCACGACGCGGGGGCGTACATGACAACCGACCTCCTCCCGTCGAGCTGCCTTGCCGTGCAATGCTGAAAGCCGTCATACACCGCTTCAACCCGTCTTGCCGATTCCATCTGTTTAGCCTCTAGTACGGTCTTTGAATGTCGCCGACCCCGCATCGAACAGAAGACACCCGCACTGCTGTCAACTGCGGTTTTGGCCACAGTAGGTTCGATATGCCGCGACCAGCGCGTCTCTGTATCCCGCTTCCTGGTCTGGCTCGACGGCGTGGTAAATCTTCACGCTTTGCAGCAACGTGTCCGCACAGTCGCTGCCCGGATGCACACCTTTTTTCTGAAGCTGTCGGAAGATCAACGGCAGAGCGGCGATGACGACCGGCTTTCCCTCGATTTCCAGTCTTCCTTCCTGCGATGGTCTGCTGCAAGCACAACAGGCTCCGTCACTGGCCGCTGCATTGCTTGATTCCTCCTGGACTTTTGCACCGGCCAGAGCATCGACTTCGGATGCAATGCGTTCAGCAAGGAGCCATACCGCTTCTTCGTCGGCCTTGTCGGCGTCACGGATCGAACGGTGGCAGCCCTTCGCCCGATCGCCCAAAATGTCGCTGACCACCAGGGACGTGTTTACCTCTCCACTATATTTCTCCGTTCCGCGTTTGGCGCAGAGCTTCGAGCAGCCGTCCACAGTGATGGTGGGATGCTCGCGGGCAAAGCGGCGTTCGCCCTCCTCGCCGGCCAGAAAGAGCGGGAGACACAAAGTCACGGTCTCTTGCGGGCGGAGGGCTTCCAACACCCGGCGGACTGCTTGCCTTGCAATGGTGCCCTCGGGAATCTCTTCGCCGCTACAGGAAATAATGCCGACTTTCGAGAACGCTTCTCCCATGACCGATCCCTCACGTCCTATCTTCTTGTTTCGTAGCTTCGGCGACTTCGGCCGCCAATTCTCCCACCACGGTCCAGCCCTCATCGCTCAGCGCAGTCGCGGTGCCGAAGTTCGCGCCGCGGTGGCATTTCATCGCGTCGTAGACCCGTATCCCCTTGGCGACCTTCCCGCCCGATAGCTCGACGTTTTTCATGGCACAAAGCTTTGGGCATCCGTCCAAGGTGATGCAGGGGGCCTGCTGGACCTTCTGCCTGGTCCCGGCGTCGCCCGTGACCAGCAGGGCCAGACAAACAGTGTCCGCTTTCCCAGCCAACAGCTTGTCGGTGACGCGGTAGACCGCCTCGCGGCTAATCAGCCCATGCACTTTGCCGATCCCGCTGCACGGGATCACCAGCACCTTTTCTAGTTGACCACTGTCGGCCATTGAAATCTACCCTTTCCTCTGCTTAACAACAATGCTTGGTTCGATTGCCTACGCATACTCGCCAGCCTTCTTCGTGATGATTTCAGCGTAGGCGGGACCGTCGATCAGCAGTTCACGGTCGGCGGAGAAGTTCCGTAATTCCAGTTCTGCAATCCACCCTTTTCCGTATGCGTCTTGGTTGATTGTTTCCGGTGCATCGGACAATGCCGAATTAACGGCGACCACGCGGCCAGACACGGGAGACACCAATTCCAGCGTGGCTTTCGCGCTTTCCACGTAGCCAACGTCCCCAAATTGCTCCACCGCGGCGCCAACCGCCGGCAAGCCGACGAAACTGATGTCCGTCAACTGCTGCTGCGCGAAATCGGAGATGCCGATCCGCGCCGGCTGCCACCGGCGTCGACCTGCGCCCAAACGTCGTTCTCGTTGAAGAAGAAGCCTGTCGAGGGAATCTTGAACAAGAATTTGTCCTGCGCGACCTCAATGTGACCTTGCGGCGGAACGAAATCCCCCTGTGTTCTTCCCGTTGAGCTTGGCTTTTTGAAAACTCCTTCGACAACGGCTGCGGCAATCTCGCCGGCAAGTCTCAATTCATCCTGCCCGAGCGTGAGCGATTTGCCGAGGGTCGCACCGATCCGTTTTACTTCTTCCGCCACCCGGAGCTTCCGTGTGATCTTCATTCCCAAGCGATTTGCCAGCTTCGTGGCGCACTGGGTCGCGCAGCCGTCGATGACCAACAGCGGCAGTTTGCCGAGCACGCGTGCATACCGATCCGGTGAATTGTTCAGCAGCACCGGACAGACCAACTCGCCGTCCGCGTGCGACACGAGCCACAACGCCGCTTCCCGCGCGACTGGGCCGGCCGCCTTGTCGAGACCATTGCACGGCAGAATGGCGTACTTCATGGCGTGCTCTTTGCCTCCTCGCGGATGGCCTTAATCATGGCCACGATCGCCGGTTTGTCGGGAAAGGCGAGCGCATCGGGACCGCAGGTCTTGCCGCAGGCGCGGCAAAACACCACGCAGTTGTTCGGGTTGGCCACCACGAGTCTCCGCTCTTCCGACTCGCGGCGCTCGAACACCTGGTGCGGACAGAACTTGTCGCACTCCAGGCAGTAGTTGCACTTCTGGTAGTCGATCGTCGGAAACCAGGGAATCCGCTGCCGCGGCACGCCCATGAATGTGCTCTCGCTCACGGCCGTTTCTCCTCCATGCCATTCAACGCCGCTGAAATCTTCTCCACCGCTTCGTCCGTGGTCGTGTCGCGGATGTCGATCGCCACCAGGTCGGTGGCGATGTCCATTCCGGCGGCGGCGAAAGCGTCGCGGAACATCTTCCTCTGCATATTTGGCGCACAGCCGGCCACGATCATCTTGCGTTTGCCTTTGAGCATGTCGGCCAAAAAGCGGTCGCCGTCCTCCTCGCACAACTGCGGGTGGATGAAGCCGTACTCGACCGGCAGTTCCACGCGGACCCGGTTGATGAAGTCCCAAATGTCCATCTTGGAGAACCCCGCACACTTGCCCGTGCAAACGCACATGATCAGTCCCGGAAGATTCTGGTCCATGTCTGTTTCCTCTCGTCTTGTCGTGGGTCAGGCTGCCTTGCCTTCAACGATCAGCCTCTTGATTTCCTCCGCGCTGGGCAGCCGCCCCGCCGTCTTCACTTCGCCGTTGATGACCAGTCCGGGCGTCATCAGAATCTCGAAGGCCAGGATCGTCTGGATGTCCTCGACCTTCTCGACCAGGGCGTCCACGCCGGTTTCCTGAACCGCCTTCTGGACCATCTCGTACAGCGTCTTGCACCTCGTGCATCCGGTTCCCAGCACTTGAATCAACATGTTGGTTACTCCTTTTCAGTGGCCGCCACGAGATTACTCCGCGTCCGGCGGTTTGCAGCCGTATGTTGCCATTTGGCAAAGTCGCCAACTCTGCAGGCCAAAAAAACCGCTCGCTTGGTCAACTCCTATGACACCAGCAAGCGTTGATGCTCCTTGGCGTTGCACTTCATCACCGACTCGACGCACTCGAAGAAGCTCGTTATGCACTGCACCCGCAAGCTGTAGTAAACTTGCTGGCCGCGCTTCTCGTCTTCGATGATGCCGGCGTTCTTGAGCATCGCTAAGTGCCGTGATATGGTGGACATGTCAGCGCCGACCATCTCCGTCAGTTCGCAGACGCACCGCTCGCCGCTTCGTCCCAACTCGTCTACGATGAACAGTCGCGTAGGATGTGCCATTGCCTTGATGATCTTGGCACGGGCTTCATACTTGGCTCGGCTCTTGGCGTCCATCTGAGTCTTTCATCGGTGTTAGCGTATTTGGTAGATTAGCCAAATGGCCATCGTATGTCAAGCCGCATTCATCCTTGCCTAGACTACCTATGTTCCCGCAGGGGGCGGTGGAGGGGATGCAGGGCCTCTTGCCAACGCTCGACGCGACCACAATAATCATGTAGGAGTGGGTGATGCCAGCCACGGCTGCCAAGACTTTTCTCGTTTCCTATTGGCGCTAGGGCGAAATTGCTCGATGCGCGGAGGAGTAAAGAACATGTGCATACTCGCGCAGTGGCCCGGGTGGTGCCCTTTCTGGACGGGATGGTTTTGGATAATACCTTTGCTCTTTGTGGTTCTATGTCTCGCCGGAATGTTCTTCTGCGGCCGGATATGTTGCGGATGGATGCGAATGCCCTGGTCTTTCCAAGACGATCAGCGGGCAATCGAGTCTCCTCTCGACACAGCTAAGCGTCGCTTCGCCAAGGGCGAAATCAGTAAGGCGGAATTTGAAGACATCAAGAAGACGTTGAACGAATAGCGGAAGCTCCAGCAAAGTACCGCCGTTTGAAATAGAGTGACACGCTCACCAATCCGATCATCACGGGCACTTCGACCAGCGGGCCGATTACAGCCGCCAGGGCAGCGCCAGACTCGATCCCGAATACGGCGGCGGCTACCGCGATGGCCAACTCGAAATTGTTGCTGGCGGCAGTGAAGGATAGCGTGGCCGTTTTGCCGTAGCTGGCACCAACGACCCGACCCATGACAAAACTGACAAGGAACATAACAAGGAAATAGATCAGCAGCGGTACGGCAATAATCACGACATCGAGCGGCTGCTCGATGATTTTCTTGCCCTGCAAACTGAACATCACGACAATCGTGAACAGCAGCGCCACGAGTGTGATGGGGCTGATTCGGGGGATGAACTTCGTTTCGTACCATGCCTTCCCCTTCGATGTTAGCAAGACCAGCCGGGTAAGCATCCCGGCGATGAAGGGAATGCCCAGGTAGATGAAGACGCTTCTCGCGATGCTGGCAATGGTGATTTTCGAGAGGTCGATGTCGCCAAGCTGGATGCCGAGCATCGGCGGTATCACCTTGATGAACAGCCAAGCGAAAAGGCTGTAGAACAACACCTGAAAGATGCTATTGAACGCGACCAAGCCGGCACAGTATTCCGAATCACCCTTCGCCAAATCGTTCCAAACGATCACCATTGCGATGCACCGTGCCAGCCCGATCATTATCAGACCGACCATGTAGTCGGGATAGGCGCGGAGGAAGACGATGGCGAGAACAAACATCAGAATCGGTCCGATCACCCAGTTCTGGACCAGCGACAGGCCAAGCACTTTCCAGTCGCGGAACACGTCGCCCAATTCCTCGTATCGTACCTTTGCCAGTGGTGGGTACATCATCAGAATGAGTCCGAGCGCGATGGGGAGGCTTGTCGTCTCATCCATCTTGAAGCTGTCGATTAACCCCGCCACGCCAGGCGCAAACCGTCCTAACCCAACGCCTACCGCCATCGCCAGGAATATCCAAAGGGTGAGATAGCGATCCAAAAATGATAATCTGCCGCTCGGTCCTCTGGTCATTTGTCTCTCCTAGCGTCGGTGATATTGAATGAGGAAAGGGAATTGGGCAACGTTTCCACGAACGCCCGAATTTCGTCGCACACCCGGCGATAGGGGGCCAACCGCTCATCTTCTGTTGTGGCACCCGCCGCCAGACGAGGTGGGTCGTCGAATCCCGCGTGGATCACTTGCGCCTTTCCAGGAAACACCGGACACGACTCATGGGCGTGCTCGCAGACTGTCACCACATAGTCAAACTCGACGCCGTCGAACTCGCTGACACGCTTCGACCGCTGGCCGGAAATGTCCACACCCGCCTCGGCCATGACTCGGACGGCATCCGGATTTAGCCCGTGGGTCTCAATCCCGGCTGAATACGCTACGATCCGATCACCCTTAAGATGTCGCGCCCAGCCTTCCGCCATCTGGCTGCGGCAGGAATTGCCCGTGCAGAGGAAGAGGATCTTCAGCATCGGTTTTGCCTCCGGCAGAGTTCGTCGCGGTCCATCTTCACCACCATTTTCAGGCGTTTGGCGTCCTCCGCCGCTTGCGGGGTGCGGGCGAAAAGCCTGGAAACCGCCGTCGCCAACTCGCGGGCCTCGACCGGCGCCGGCCGCCTGGCAAGACGGTAGAACATCCACCGCTCCTGCTTGCGGCTTTCGACCAGCCGGGCCTGCTTGAGGATCGCCATGTGCTTCGAGACCGTCGAGGGGGCCAGACCGAGCAACTCGACGATCTGGCAGACGCAGAGTTCTCCCGGCCGAAGCGCCATCAGCGCCCGCACCCGGTTTTCATCAGCCAGGGCCTTGAGCACCGCCATCAGGTCGCGCATCGAGATCTCCTCCTGTAACGTCATTTCGCCATATAGCGAAATGATACTCCGTAACATCATGGCGGTCAAGGGGAGTTCCCCCGCGGAAAGAGCACAGTGAAGCTGCAAGCGGCGGGAGCCTCAGCCGGCGCGGATAGTGAAGCGGATCGGCAGCAGCGCCTCGTAGGAGACGGCCACGCCGCAACGGGTGGCAGGCTCGAAGTGCCAGCGGTGAAGCACGGTCGAAAGGGCCGACTCGTCCAGCGACGGCGTCCCGCTCGATTGCCGCACGCTCGCTTCTTCCACGCTGCCGTCGGCCCCGATCCGCACGCGCAGCAGCACCAGCCCTTCGATGCCGTGGGCCAAGGCATCGGGCGGATAGGGCGGAACGGGGTTGGCGGCGATGGGACTCGGCGCTTGATCGGCCCGGCCCCCGCCGCGGTTGCCCGCCGATCCCGCCGACGAGAATGCATCGCTACCCGTAGAACCTCGCCCAGAAGAAGCTGCATTCCGGTTCGGCTGCGGCCGCGCGGCATGGCCGGCTTGTCCAGTTTTCATCCCGACCGATGTTGAGGCGGTGCTTGTGGCCGACGTTGCCGTGGCAGTCGTCCGATCGTCTCGGCTCGCTGCGTGCGGCGGTGCAACTGCCGTTAGGTCAAAGCGCGGAGATATCGCAGCAACGTGTCTCTTGAGAGCTGCCGTGTCAGCGGGGCGCGTCGCTGCCGGGAAAGCAACCCGCGCCAACACCTTGCTTTCCGGCAGAACCGTCAATTTCGGTTCCGGCAGCGGCAACGTCTCTTGTGCCAACTCGGCGGCGGGCGGCAGGGCGGAAATCGCGGCCTGCGTCTCGTCCAGATCCTCGGCATTGCCCGGGGCGGCCAGCGATGCCCGCAGCGACGGCGAGGCCGCACCACCGCGCTGCATCGAGTATCGCGGCGGCGTCGCCGACCAACCGGAGATGTGCGCCAACGGGATCAGCACCGCCCCGTGGCACAACAGGCTCACAAGATAGGCGATGGCGGTTCGCACGGGCGTGTTGCTTTGGGGGTGGAGCACAGTCGAGATCGGCGACGATCGCCGATCAAGGCAAATGGCAGGATTTCGTATACCGCTATTCTAGCAATTCCATCCAAATAATCCAATATGCCGAAGAAACCGGGTTCAGCACCGTTTGCCCGCGCGCCGGAGTGGGATAGTGAACGAATTCGTTTAGCCGCGCCCCGCAGGGAAGCGGCGAGCGATGACGACCGTCGTCGGCGATTCTGCGCCGCATGGACGCGGCGGCTAAACGGTCCTCCCATCGTCACCCTGGACGATTACCGCACCGACAACGCCGCGCGTTATGTGTCCTCGGCGATCTTCATCGCCAGCAGATCGAGTTGGCCCTTCAGATCGGCAAGCAGAAGCTGCGGACCGGCGCCGCGGGCCAGATGCGTGTAGAACGTGGCCGAGGCGGGCTCATGCCGCGCGCCGAGCAACATCGTCGTGGTCTTCAACTTATGGATCTGTTGGCCGACGTCGTCGAGCTTCGAGGCGGCCGCGCGGTTGTCGTGCCAGAGGCGATCGACCTGCAACACCAATCCGGCCAGCAGAGCGATCTGACCGACCAGCGCCACCGGCAGACCGACGTTCCAAAACTGCTGCCCGCCGCCGGCCAGCGACCAACCCAGCAGAATACCGCCGCAAGCGGAACTGGCCAGCCCGAGCGTGAAGACGAACGACGTCAGCAGACCGGGGATTGTGCCGCGACGGGGAAAACGGGGACAGGCACCTTTTGCCGGAACGGCCCTTCGGGTGCTTCGCACAAAAGGTGCCTGTCCCCGTTTTCCCGATTCGCTGCCGTGCCGAGCCGGCGGACCATCCTGTGGTAGATCGAACCTCGCCGCTTGCCGCCGGCCGATCGCCTCCGAGTCGCTCTCTGCTGCGTTGCCCGCGTGCAGCATGCGGCCGATGTGCTGAAGCTCCTCGTCGCATTCCCAGCCGTCATAGGTCGGCAGTCTGCTCATGGCGTCGCAAGGGGCGGTTTCGTTTTCGCCGGCGCGAAAAGCGGGGCTGTTGCCTTTGACCGTGTCAAAGGGGACAGTCCCATTTTCGTTGACACGAAAATCGGGACAGTCCCCCGGTTGCGGTTCGGGACCGACGGTCTCCCCGCAACGGGGACAGCAGCGCGTCGGCCCTTCGCCCGACGGCAGCGCAGGCACATCCTGGCGGCACATTTTGCACCACATCGTATTGTTAGCATCGGTCGAGGAACTGAGCGAACTCTACCGATTTTGCCGTCTTTGCCGAAGCGAAAAGACCTGTCGGGGCAAGCTGGGGAACCGCGGGAATGTGAGTGGCAAGTCCGCTGCAAAACCGCAAGCGGCTTTCATTCATCACTCATCATTCATCACTCATCATTCATCATTCATCATTCTCCTACCACCCCGTGCAGCGGCCCGCCGGGCGCGGCCAGCGCATCGACGCGGCGGGTGACGGCGGGGTCTTCGATCAGCGGCGGGGCGTGGTGCGGCTTCGCGCGGGCGTCGATCATCAGCGACCCGTGGCAGCCCCAATGCTTGTCGGCCACGAACGGCTCGATGCCGTAAACGTCCGACGCCGGATCGCTGCGGGTAAACGTCGTCCAGAGGAAGTTCTCCAGCGAGGCGGCGGCAAAATCGCTCTGGTCGACGACCACAATCAGCGGGAATTCGTTGATCGCGTCGCGGCGGTCGAAATGCTCGCAGAAGCGAGCAACCGCGGAGTCGGGCGTTCTTGGCGCTGCGGAAGGGGACAGGTCCATGTTTTCGGCCGACCGCTCGCCCGCGGAAATCACCTTCTCGCCGAAAAATGGACCAGTCCCCGTGTATTGCGGCCCCTCGACCACGAGCACACCGGGCAAGACCACGCGGGGGCGACGGAATCCCAACTCTTCGGGCAACACGAGCCGATCGTACGGCGTGGTGGGCAAAGTTCGCATTGCCGGACCGGCCGCCGCGATCACCAGCTTCGAGCCTTCGCCCAGCCGGCCGCTGCTGTAGTCGAGAGTGTCGAGCGTGGTGCAAGTCTGAAAATGCAGATCCCGCCGCCAATCGACCCTTTCCAGGGCGTGCCGCAGAAAATCGGCGACGTTGCGGACGTCGAGCCGCGGATTGTCCTCGCCGGCGACAATCCAAAGGTATTTCGCCAGCGACACCTGCCCGAAGCCTAGCAGGGCGTTGGCCAGCGTGAGCAACTCGCGCGGGCGGCGCGGGTCGTAGGGCACATAGCGTTCGCTGCCGATGGCCAGCAGCAGCGGATGCACGCCGGCGGCATCGACCGCATGAATCGCCTGGATGCCGGGGACATGGGCGAGGATCGCCGGTCCCGCCAGCTCGTGAATCAGTTGGCCGAACACCGAATCTTCCTGCGGCGGCCGGCCCACGACCGTAAACGGCCAGATCGCGTCGCGGCGATGGTAGACGTGCTCGACCCGCATCACCGGGAAGTCGTGGGCAAGGCTGTAGTAGCCCAGGTGATCGCCGAACGGGCCCTCGGGCTTCAGCCGCTCGGGGTCAAGGTAGCCGGTGATGCAAAAGTCGGCGTCGGCGTAGATCGGCAGGGGGCTCGTGGGGGCAAAGGGGACAGTCCCATTTTCGCTGGCGCAAAATCGGGACAGTCCCCGCGGCATATCATCGGCACGCGGCGTCGCCCCAGTACGCCGGCGATGGTCAGTTCGCTCATTCCCTCGGGCAGCGGCATGACCGCGGCGACGGTCATTGCCGGCGGCCCGCCGACGAAGACGTTCACCCGCAGCCGCTCGCCGCGCCGTATGGCCGAGGCGTGATGCGCGGCGATGCCGCGATGGATTTGATAGTGCAGGCCGACCTCGCGATTCGGCTCGTACTGGCCGCCGAAGAGTTGCACGCGGTACATCCCCAGGTTGCTCCGCTGGAAGCCCGGGGCGTCAGGGGCTTCCGTGTAGACTTGCGGCAACGTGATGTACGCCCCACCGTCGTCGGGCCAGGACTTCAACTGCGGCAGTTGATCGATCGTGGTTTCGCAGTCGAGCACCGGACCGCAACGGACTCGGCGGGGGCGGGTGAGCAGGGCCGACCAGGGCGTTTTCAAGTAGAGCCGCGGTCGCCGCATCACGTCGGCCGGATCGATCTGCAGCGCGACCAGCCGTTCGAGCCGATCGAGCGAATCGCGGAAGAGATAGCGTGTGCGGGCGAGGGTGCCGAAGAGGTTGCAGAGCATGGGGAAGCGGCAGCCGACCACGTTCGTCATCAGCAGGGCCGGTCCGCCGGCGCGGAACAGCCGCCGCTGGATTTCCGCCGCTTCCAGGTTGGCGTCCACCGGCGCGTCGATGCGGAGCAATTGCCCGGTCGATTCCAGATCGTCAACGCACTGTCGAAGGCTGCGGTACATGGGCGTAGTATAAAGGCTCGGGTCGGGATTGTCGAACCGCCCGTCCCCTGTTATCATGGCGGCTGTGTCGTTCTGCCGTCGCTCCTGAGAACACAACGTCCCCGTTTCCCAAGGGAGTCTAACATGGTTGATCCAATGCCCAATCCCAACGCTCCGGCCTATGTGCCGAATTATCTCGTTCAGGCGATTCTGACGACGATCTTCTGCTGCCTCCCGTTTGGTATCGTGGCGATCGTCTTCGCCGCCCAGGTAAACGGCAAGCTCGCCGCCGGCGACTACGCTGGGGCAATGCAAACATCCAAGCAGGCGAAGATGTGGTGCTGGCTCGCTTTCGGGATTGGATTGGCGATCAACGTGGTCTGCTTCATCGTCTACGCCATCGGGATGTTTGCGGCCATCTCCTCCGCGACTCACGGCGGTCCGCATCCCTTTGTTCGTTGATCCTAATGGGCGATCAGACTGGCGGTCGTGGCGAGCGTCGGCGTTGGCTTCGCTGGGGCGCGGTGATCGCCGCGGCGGTGGCGGCGTGTGCGGGCGGGGTCTGTCTCTATGTTTTTGATCCCGCCCGATCGGGCTTCTATCCGCTTTGCCCGTTCCACGCGGTCACCGGGCTTCACTGTCCCGGCTGTGGCAGCGGGCGGGCGCTGCATCAACTGCTGCACGGCAACGTGCTGGCGGCGATGCGGCTGAATCCGCTGGCCGTCGTCTTGCTGCCGCCGCTGGCATACGGGATGCTCTCGCTCGGCTTGCAGTTCATTGGGCGAAAGCCGCTGCCGGGAAAGTTCATTCCCGCCTCTTGGATTTGGACGCTGCTGGCCGTGATTCTGCTCTACTGGGTACTACGGAATATTCCCTGCTCTCCATTCACGCTGCTGGCCCCGCATTGAGGACGCCAACCCTCCCGTACTCCTCACGCTCCGCGTGAGGTAACCAGCAGACAATCTCTGCTCATGCACTGCCTCACGCGGAGCGTGAGGAGTACGTTACGCGCGAACTCACGCGGAGCGTGAGGAGTACATCGCAGCCTCACGGGCGAATGACCGTCGTGCCGCTGAGCCGGCGGATCAGGCGGCGCATCTCCAAGACACTGAGCGTCGAGAGCACCTGGGCGACCGGCAATCCGCTGTCGGAAACAACGCAATCGATCGTGGTGGCCTCGCTGCCGATCGCCGCGAGCACTTGCTCCTCCAATTCGTTCAAGAGCAGTTCGGCCGGATGATGGATCACGCGGCCATCGTCGCGCGGGGCGGCCTCCACCAGCGGGCCGAGTTCTTCCAGCACGTCGTCGGCCGATTCGACCAAGCGGGCGCCGTCACGGATCAACTGGTGGCAGCCGCGGGATGTTCGGCTATCGACATTGCCCGGCACGGCGAAGACCTCGCGGCCCTGCTCCATCGCGTGCCGCGCGGTGATCAGCGCGCCGCTGCGGTCGGCCGCCTCGACTACGATCACGCCCAGCGACAGGCCGCTGATGATGCGGTTTCGCTGCGGGAAGGCGCCGGCCAGCGGTTCCGCGTGTGGCGGCGCTTCGCTCACCAGCGCTCCGCGGGCGACGACCTCCTCGGCCAGTTTGTCGTGTTCGGGCGGATAGATGTTCAACACGCCGCTGGCCAGCACGGCGATCGTCCGCCCGCCGGCCGCCAGCGCCCCGCGATGGGCGGCGGCGTCGATCCCGCGGGCCAGTCCGCTGATGATCGTCAATCCGGCCCGGGCCAGCCCGCCGGCCAGCCGCTCCGCCTGCCGCAGGCCGTATTGCGAGCCGTGCCGCGTGCCGACGATCGCGACGGCCAGGGCGTCATTCGGCTTCAATTGGCCGCGAACGAACAGCACGCCAGGCGGATCGTGAATTTCGCGGAGCGGGCGGGGATAGTCGGCGTCTGACTCGGCGAGAATCTCGATGCCGTGCTGGCGGCACAGCGCGATCTCGCCTTCGGCGTCGATCTGGTCGGCAGCGGCAATGGCATGCGCCAGTTTCGCCCCTACGCCCTTCACTTCGCGCAAGTCGCTCATCGCCGCCGCCAGCACCGCGCGGGCCGTGCCGAACCGCTCCAGCAGCGCCTTGCGAGTTTTCGGCCCCACGCCGTAGACCAACGACAGACGAAGCGTGTCGATCAAGTCGTTAATCTGCGCCGAGTCGCTCATGAGGGGCATCCTGAAAGCTCACCGCAGAGGACGTTGAAGACGCAGAGACAAGGACAAAGAAAAACATAGTCCGCAAAGAGACGACAATTCTGAACGAAATCGCCGCGTTTCCTTCATTCTTGCCTCTGCGTCCTCCGCGTCCTCTGCGGTCAGGTCATTCGTTGTTGTTTTTTAGCACGTCAAGGATGTCTTCTTCGGCGACGTTGTGGACCAATTCCACTTGGCCCATGCGGCTTGGCAGGACGAAGGAGAGTTGGCCGAATTGCACTTTCTTATCGTGCGTCATCGCGTCGAGGACTTGTTGCGGATCGAACGCCGGCGGATCGAGCGGCAGGCCGAAGGTCTCCAGCAGCGAACGAAGCCGGCCGGTGAACGCCGCATCGACGCGGCCAAGCCGTTTGGCCAGCCGGGCGGCGCAGACCATGCCGATGGCGACCGCTTCGCCGTGCAGCAAAGCAGGGATTGGGGATCGGCGATTGGGGATCGGCGGGGGGGGAGGGCGGAAGGCGGGGACAATGATGAATGATGAATGATGAATGATGAACGACCAATGGCCTGGGACCGCTTGTGTAATTCATCATTCATCATTCCGCATTCATCATTCTCTCCCCTCTCCCCTCTCCTCTCTCCTCTCTCCCCTTTTCCACTCTCCACTGCCGACTGCCCACTGCCGACGGCCGACTGCCCACTCCCCCAGGAAAGCGCCTCGAAAGCGTGTCCAAACGTGTGGCCGAAATTGAGAATTGCCCGCAGGCCGCTCTGCTCGTACTCGTCCTGCTCGACGATGTCGGCCTTCAGGCGGCAGCAGCGGGCGATGACATGGGCCAAGACCTCGCGATCGTGCGCGAGCAGCGCGGCGGCATTGTCTTCGAGATCATCGAACAACTCCGCGTCGAGGATCACGCCATACTTGACCACCTCGCCCAGGCCGGCGCGGAACTCGCGCGGCGGCAGCGTGGCCAGCGTGGCGGTGTCGATCAGCACGCCCAGCGGCTGGAAGAACGCGCCGACCATGTTCTTCGCTTCCGGCAGATTGATGCCCACCTTGCCGCCGACGGAACTATCGACCTGGGCCAGCAGCGAGGTGGGCACCTGGAGGAACCGCAACCCGCGGGCGAAGGTGGCGGCGACGAAGCCGGCCAGGTCGCCGATCACGCCGCCGCCGACGGCCGCCACCACCGTCTTGCGATCGGCCCCGAGGTCGAGCAATCCCTGCCAGAGCCCTTCGGCCATCTCGATCGACTTGCTCTCCTCGCCCGGCTCGACGCAGATCACATCGACCTCGATCTCCTCCAGGCCGATGCTCTCGGCCACCTGCATGGCGTGGGGCTTCTGCACGTTGTCGTCGGTGATCAGCACGACGTGCTTCACCTTCGCCCGTTGGGCAAGGAATCGCCCCGCATCGGCCAGATTGCCGGCGGCGATGGCGATGTCGTAGCTTCGCTCGGCGAGGTTGACGCGGATGGTCTGCGGCGAATCGTTCACAGAATACTCCCCAATCAGCCGATATCCGCCGCCGTGACCATGATCCTGCGAAGGAAGCCGGCGTGCAGGCGGACGTATTCCAATTCGGCGGCTTTGGCGGGATCAGCGTGCAGGCGATGTTCGATCCGCCGCCGCTCCGCTTCGCCCGCCGGCGCCCCGGCCAGGTCGCCGGGCCAGACGGTCTCCTGCTCGATCACCAACGCTTCTCGATAAGGATCAAATGCATTGGGCATAAGCCGCTCCATCTTGCGCTCAGGATCGGCGAACCAACCGTCGCATAGTCGCCTTTCGCTCTGCGAAAGTTGCGCTGCTTTCGCGGAGCGAAAGGCGACGTAGCTGCTCCGCCAATGCTAAGCTCAATTCCCACCTCACTTCACAATAGGGAAGCCCCATTCTACGCCCGATCGAACGGAAACGCTATCACCTCGGCGATGGTTTTCGCGCCGAGGGCGGCCATCACCAGGCGGTCGAAACCCAAGGCGACGCCGACTGACGGCGGCAGGCCGTGCTCCATTGCCGCCAAGAGCCGGCTCTCCTCGGGCAGCGGCGGCTTGCCGTCGGAAAGCCGCTGGGCATTTGCCCGCGCGTTCCGCGCCCGCAGTTCGGCCGGATCGAGCAGTTCGTGGTAGCCGTTGGCGATTTCGACGCCCGCGATGTAAAGCTCGAATCGTTCCGCCACCGGCGGCTTGCCTCGGTCATGTCGGATGCGGGCCAACGCCGCCTGGCTGGCCGGGTAGTCGTAAAGCAGCGTCGGCCGCTCTTGGCCCAAGTGCGGCTGGACTCGTTCGACCAGCAACAGATCGAGCCAGCCGTCGCGGTCTGCGGTCGAAAGGCTTGCCGGCGATGCGACGCCCAGTTTTGCGGCGACCGCCGCCAGTTGTTCGCCGTCGGCGGTGTGCGGATCGATGCCGACGTAACGGGTGAACGCTGCACCGTACGTGACCCGTTCGGTTGCTGACGTGGCGACCTCGGAGAGTCGTTGGCCCGTTGGGCCGGCATGAGAACCAGACGCCTCCCCTTTCCCAGGGCGCCGCCCTGGGCTGGGCGAATCGCCGGGCCTTCGGCCCGCAGCCAACAATCCCTCGCACAGATCGCTCGTCAGCCGCATTCCTTCGTCGAGCCCTTCACCGGGCTGATACCATTCGACCAGCGTGAACTCGGGGTTGTGCAGCGGGCCCAGTTCATCGCGGCGGAAGACGCGAGCGACCTGGTAGATTCGCCCCGCCCCGGCGGCCAAGAGCCGCTTCATAGCGAACTCAGGCGAGGTTTGTAGCCAGAGTGGATTTGGAGATTTGGGGATTTGGAGACTTGGAGATTTGAAATTTGGAGATTTGAAATTTGAAGATTTGAAATGTGAAGATTTGAGATCTTGCGGTGCTGACCCCTGGTCCCTGACCTCTGACCCCTGATCCCTGACCTCTGTCCAGAACGGATCGAGATGCCGATCAACGACCGTATCGGCCGAGAGGATCGGCGTTTCGACTTCGAGAAACCCGCGCAAGTCGAAGAACTCCCGCAAGCGACGGAGCATCGCCGCACGCAAACGCAAATGTTCCCAATCGGCGGTGGGACGAAAATCGTTACTCATGGGCCGGCGAATCGCTGAAATCGCGGGGGCTGCAAAACCGCGAGCGGTTTCGCCGGGCGGGTTCCACGGGGTAGCTCTGCCGGGCACTGAAGTGCCCAGCCCTTGGCCGTCGTCGTTACTCTTTCACTCGTTCCAGATATTCGCCCGTGCGGGTGTCGATCTTTATCAGATCGCCGATGTTGACGAAAAAGGGGCAGCCGAACTCGGCGCCGGTCTCGACCTTGCAGGGCTTGGTGACGTTCGTGGCGGTATTGCCGCGGGCGCCGGGCTCGCAATACTCGACCTTCAGGACGACGTGATTCGGCGGCGTCATGCTGATCGGCTGGCCGTTGTGCAAGACGATGCTGCACACCATGCCCTCCTTGAGGTACCTCCAGGCGTCGTCCACCTGCTCGGCACTCAGGTCGTATTGCTCGTAGGTGGCGTTGTCCATGAAGACGAAATGGTCCTGCTGGCGATAAAGGAACTGGGCCTGAATTTCGTCGATCTCGGCGGCGTCGATGCTGTCGCCGCTTTTGTAGGTGCGGTCGAGCACAGTGCCGCGGAGCAGGTTCCGCAGCTTGCACTTGTAGAGCGCCTGGCCTTTGCCCGGTTTGACGAAATCACACACGATCATAATATAGGGATCGCCGTCGATTTGGACCTTCAATCCCTTGCGGAACTCGCTGGTGTTGTAGCTGGCCACGACTGTCTTTCTCGCTTCGCTTTCTGTAAGACTCTGATTGTGGTACCATTTGCCCTAATGGCAACATGCACTCTCGATGATGAACCGCACACCGCATCACCCGACCGAGCCGACTGGCGGCCGGTCCTGGCCGAGGGCATTCACAGCCCCGGCGAACTGTGCCGCCTGCTGGGGCTCGATCCATCGCTGGCGGTCGAGGCGGAACAAGCGGTCGGCGATCTGCCGCTTTTGGTTCCGCGGCCATTCCTTGCCCGTATCCGTCCCGGCGACCCGACTGATCCCCTGTTGCTGCAGGTTCTGCCCCGGGCGGCCGAACTGGCGGCCGCGGCGGGCTATCGGACCGATCCGCTCGAAGAAACCGACGCGATGTGCGCCCCCGGCTTGCTTCGGAAGTATCAGGGCCGAATCTTGATGGTAGCAGGTAAAGCATGTGCCGTCCATTGTCGGTACTGCTTCCGGCGGCACTTTCTGAAGGGGTCGCAGCGGCTGGAATCCCCTCTTACTGCGGGGCTAGAGGCTGGGGGCCAGGGGCCGGGGGCCACCGTGAAGACGATCGCTGCGGATCGCTCGGTCCGTGAGGTAATCCTCAGCGGCGGCGACCCATTGATGTTGGCCGATAGCGAATTGGCCGAGCTAGTGGAGGAGTTGTCGCAAATTCCGCACCTTCGTCGGCTGCGGATTCATACGCGGATGCCGGTGATGATTCCCGAGCGAGTGACGGACGAATTGATCGGCTGCATTCGCGGCTGCCGACTCTCGACCATAGTGGTGGTGCAGGTGAATCATCCCGCCGAAATCGACGGCGACGTGGCCGACGCCTTTGGGCGAATCGTCAACGCCGGCATCCCGCTGTTGAACCAGTCGGTCTTGCTGCGGGGCATCAACGATCGGGCCGACGTGCTGGCCGAATTGTGCGAACGGCTTGTCGATCTGCGAGTAATGCCCTATTACTTGCATCAACTGGATGCGGTGGCCGGGGCGGCCCATTTCGAGGTCCCCATCGCCGCCGGCGTCGCATTGATGGCCGAACTCCGCGCCCGCCTGCCGGGCTACGCGATGCCGCGGTACGTTCGCGAATTGCCCGGAGGAGCGAGCAAAGAGGTTTTGGCGTAAGAAGAAGCGCAGTCCCCTCTCCACTTGGGAGAGGGTCAGGGTGAGGGCCGTTCGGATTTGGAGATTGGTTGATTTGGAGATTTGGAGATTGACGGTCGCAGGGGGTGAGACCGTTGGTGTAAGAAGGAAAAAGGGGAAAGGGGGAAAAGGGGAATGGAGCGTTGTGAAAGTTGGTCTCACGTTGATCACCATCCGTCTTTCCCTTTTCCCCCTTTTCCTTTTTCCCTTCTTACACTGAAGTCCATCCCGCTGGCTCCGTCATTTCCATCAGCTCTCACAGTGATGACACGATTCGCGCTCTGCATTCTGCTGCTGCTAAGCTGCTTGTCGGTCGCCCGCGGTGATGCGCCGGCCGCGGCGGACAAGAGTGAATTGCCGCCGCTGCGTTGGGGGGCGGATAGCGAGGGCGGGGCACCCTATATCTGCAAAGATCCGAAGAACCCGGACGGTTACGAGGGCTTCGAGGTCGATCTGGCAGCGGCGCTGGAAAAGGAGCTCGGCCGGCGGATCGTCTTCGTTCAGTACGACTTCAAGAATCTGGCGGCCGGCCTGCGCCGCGGCGACATCGACTTCGCCATGAACGGCTTCGAGATTACCCCCGATCGCGTCAAGGCGCTGCGGCTGACCCGGCCGTACTACATTTACACGCTGCAATTGGTCGCCCGCGCCGAGGAAAGACGCTTCAAGTCGCTCGAATCGTGCAAGAAGATCGGCGGCGTAGTAGGCACGCTCGAAGACACGGCCGCCGAGCGGCTGCTCGATCAACTGGGCGCCAGGAAGAAGGTCTACGGCAATCAGGTCGAACCCTACGTCGATCTGGAACTCGGCCGGATCGACGCCGTGTTTCTCGACTGGCCGATCGCCACGTATATCGCCAAGCCGAGGCCAAAGCTGAAGTTCGTCGGCCCGCCGCGGAATCCCGGCGGATACGCGATCGCCTTTCGCAAGGATCGCGAGGAACTGGCCGCGCAGTTCGACGCCGCATTGGATCGTCTGGCCAAGAGCGGCCAGTTGCGCCGCATCTACGAAAAGTGGGAGATCTGGAACGACGATCAACAGCGGCTGCTGGAAAAGAAGATCGCGGAGGACTATCTCGCCGACGCGGCTCGCCAGTGTGGCTTCACCTACTATTTCCCCCTGCTGCTGCGCGGGGCGGTGGTCACCGTCGAATTGACGTTCGTCAGCATGTTCGTGGCGATGCTGCTCGGGCTGCCGATTGCGTTGATGCGGCTGTACGGTCCGCCGCCGCTGCGGGTGGCGGCCGTGGTTTACGTCGAGTTCTTCCGCGGCATTCCCGTGCTATTGCTGCTGTTCTTCCTCTACTACGGCCTGCCGGTGATCGTCGAGCCCTACCCGTGGTTCCCGATCGATTTGCGGCTGGGACCGATGGCGGCGGCGATCCTCGGCTTCGGGCTGAACTACGCCGCCTACCAGGCCGAAATCTATCGGGCGGGCATCGCCTCGATCCCCGTCGGTCAATGGGAGGCCGGCGCGTCGCTGGGAATGAGCCGGCTGCACATCTTCCACCGCATCATCCTGCCGCAGGCGATCCGCGTCATCCTTCCGCCGTCGACCAACGATATGGTCGCCCTGTTCAAGGACACTAGCCTGGTGAGCATCATCGCCGTCGAGGAATTGACCAAGGAATACCAGATTCTCGCCAAATCGAGCCTGAAATATCTGGAGATCGGCTTCGCGACCGCCGTGCTCTACCTGATGATGTCCGTGCCGCTCGGATACCTGTCGCGATATCTGGAACGACGTTGGGGGAAGGGGCGATGAAGGGCGAAATGCAAGTTGTCATCGACCACCTCACCAAGCGCTTCGGTCCGCGGCTGGTGCTCGACGACGTCAGTCTGACGATCGACGCCGGCCAGACCGTGGCGCTGATCGGCCCCAGCGGCGCGGGCAAATCGACGCTCTTGCGGTCGATCAACGGGTTGAACACCTTCGACGCCGGCGAAATCCGCATCGGTTCGCACACGCTCTTGCCCAACCGCAGCCACCACGCTTGCAGCAAGACTCGCGAGGTGCGGCGGCTGTTCGGCATGATCTTCCAGGATTTCCAGTTGTTCCCGCACTTGACCGCGCTGGAAAACGTGATGGAGGCGCCGCGCTGCGTGCTTAGGCTCGCCAAATCGGCGGCCGCCGAACGGGCCATGCGGCTGCTGGATCGCGTCGGTCTGGCCGACCATGCCGCGGCCTATCCGCAGGAGCTTTCCGGCGGCCAGAAACAGCGGGTGGCCATCGCCCGAGCAATGGCGATGGAGCCGCGCGGGCTATTGTGCGACGAAATCACCAGCGCACTCGACCCGGAGTTGAAAAGCGAAGTCCTCTCCGTGCTGGAATCGCTCCAGCGCGACGGTTTGACGTTGATTCTGGTGACGCACGAGATGGGCTTCGCCCGCCGCGCCGCCGATCGGATCGTGGTCTTGGCCGACGGCAAGATCATCGAGGACGGCCCGCCCCGCCAAGTGCTCGACGCCCCACAGATGCCGCGCACCCGCCAGTTCCTCAGCCAGATTCTGATGTGAGGCGGCATTTGACGCCACCGCGGGCATTCACTATGCTGGTGTCATGGCAACCGACTGGTCTCCTACCTCCTGGCAGACGAAGCCGCTGGCGCAGGGCGTCGAGTATCCCGATCCCGATCTGCTGCGGCAGACGCTGGCCGAATTGGCCGAGCTGCCGCCGCTGGTGACCAGTTGGGAAGTCGATGCGCTCAAGTCGCAATTGGCCGAGGCGCAGCAGGGCCGACGGTTCCTCTTGCAAGGGGGCGACTGCGGCGAGCGCTTCGACGACTGCCGCCCCGCCACGATCTCCGCCAAGCTGAAAATCCTGCTGAAGATGAGCCTGATCCTCATCTTCGGCCGCAATCAGCGGGTGATTCGCGTGGGGCGATTCGCCGGCCAATACGCCAAGCCGCGCTCGGCGCCGACCGAGACCCGCGACGGCGTGACGCTGCCCAGCTATCGCGGCGACCTGGTGAATCATGCCGCGTTCACGGCCGAGGCCCGGCAGCCCGATCCGCGGCTGCTGTTGCGCGGCTACGAACGCGCGGCGATGACGTTGAACTACATCCGCGGGCTGGTCAACGGCGGTTTCGCCGACCTGCGCCATCCCGAATTGTGGGACATCGACTTCGTGCAGCACGCCGTCCAGTCGCGCGACTACCTGGCCATCGTCGAGGCCGTCGGCAATTCGATCCGCTTCATGGAGACCGTGGCGGGCACGGCGTTGGGTGAATTGAACCGCGTCGAGTTCTTCGCCAGCCACGAGGGGTTGCATCTCGACTACGAGCAGGCGCAAACCCGGCAGGCGCCGGGCGACGGCAAATGGTACAACCTCTCCACGCATTTCCCCTGGCTCGGCGACCGCACCCGAGCGGCCGGCGGCGCGCACGCCGAGTATTTTCGCGGCATCGCCAATCCGATCGGGGTCAAGGTAGGCCCGACGATGACGCCCGCGGAATTGAGCGAGCTGATCCACGTGCTGAATCCCGCGAACGAGCCCGGTCGATTGACGCTGATCCATCGCTTCGGCGTCGCCCAGATCGAAGCGTGTTTGCCGCCGCTGGTCGAGGCGGTGCGGCGTGGCGGGCAGACCGTGCTCTGGTGCTGCGACCCAATGCACGGCAACACCTTGTTGACGCACAACGGCGTGAAGACCCGCAACTTCGATGACATCCTCGGCGAACTTAGCGCCGCTTTCGAGATTCACCGGCGGCTGGGTTCGTTGTTGGGCGGCGTGCATTTCGAGTTGACCGGCGAAGACGTTACCGAGTGCATCGGCGGTGCCTGCGGATTGTGCGAAGCGGACCTGGGCCGCGCCTATCGCAGCGACGTTGACCCCCGGCTGAACTACGAGCAGGCGCTGGAAATGGCGTTGTTGATCGCCAAGCCGACCGCGAAGTATAATGGAAGCAAGTGAATCGCGTCCCACCTGCCCGCTGCACGCCAATGCCATCGATCCCCCCTTGCACGCGGCGAAGAAGTTCGCCGGCTAAACTCCGTTCTGGTTCTGGTTCCCACGCTCCGCGTGGGAACCACACCTTGTCAACGTTCCGTCCCGCGCATGGCGGCGCGGAGCGTCGCGAGCGGGGCGTTCCCACGCGGAGCGTGGGAACGAGAGCGCGCTTCTGCCTGCTGCTGGTCCTCTGCGCGGTTGCGGCGAGCGGATCATGGGCGCGGGCCGAGAATTGGCCGCAGTGGCGCGGGCCGGACGGCGACGGCACCAGCCGCGAGACCGATCTGCCCATCGTTTGGAACGAATCGACGGGCGTCCGCTGGCGGCTGCCGCTGCCCGAGTGGGGCGACAGCACGCCGGCGATCTGGGAGAACTACATCTTCCTGACCACGCAGGTCAACAACAACAAGCTACTGCTGCTGAAGATCGACAAAGAGACAGGCAAACTCCTCTGGACCCGCCAGGTCGGCGCCGGGGCTTGCCCGCACCAGCCGGTGCTGGGCAAGACGGACGAGCAGCGGCGGCATCAGTTCTTCGAGCGGTCACACAACTTCGCCAGCCCCTCGCCGGTGACCGACGGCCGCCGCGTCGTCGTTCACTTCGGCAACGGCGAACTGGCGGCCTACGATTTCGACGGCAACCGCCTCTGGCATCACAATTTGCAGAAGGACTACGGCGACTACACGGTCTGGTGGGGACACGCCAATAGCCCCGTGCTCTGCGGCGATTTGGTGGTCTCGATCTGCATCCAGGATTCGTGCGCCGATCTGCCGGGCAAGCCCTCGCCCAGCTACGTGGTTGCCCACGATCTCCGCAACGGCAACGAGCGTTGGAAGATGGTGCGGAGGACCTCGGCCAAACGCGAGGACTGCGATTCCTACATTACGCCGATCCTCTGGCACAACGGCAGCCGGCTGGAGTTGGTCGTGCTCGGCGGGCAGATGCTCGACGCCTACGACCCGGCAACGGGCGAGGTCTTCTGGCAGTTGCCCGGGCTGATCGGTTGCCGCACGATCACCGGGCCGGTTGCCGGCGAGGGCATGATCTTCGCTACCCAGGGGATGGGGAAGCCGATGTTGGCGGTCCGCCCCCGCGGCGACGGCCGGCGAACGCGCGAGGACGTGCTCTGGCATTTCAGCCAAGGCACACCCGATTGCTCGACGCCGGTGGTGTGGAAGCAATCGGTCTTCTTCGTCACCAACGACGGCATCGCCCGCTGCCTTAGCGCCGAGACCGGCCGCGTGCAATGGAAGCAGCGGCTGAAGGGGGAATATCGGGCCTCGCCGGTGGTGGCCGACGGCAGCGTCTATTTCCTCAACACCAAGGGGCTCACCACCGTGATCGCCGCCTCGTCCCGCTTGCGGCGGCTGGCCGAAAACCAGTTGAACGCCGAGACCATCGCCTCGCCGGCCATCTCCGCAGGGCGAATCTACGTTCGCGGCAGAAAGACGCTTTATTGCATCGGAAAATGAGGGTACAATAGATCAATCCTCAAGACGGGAGCGAGATCATGGCAGCGCTGCGACGATTTTGGCGGGCGGGACGAACGGCGGTTCTTGCGATGGTCGGTTGGTTGGCGGTCTGCGGCGTCGCCGCGGCTCAGCCCGGCAGGCCCGCCCCCGCCCCCGCCCCAAGCATCAACAGCATGACCTACGTGATGGCGTATGGTCTAGTGATTCTCGGCGTCGGGTTGGGAATGCTCTTCGTCTGCCGATCGAGCAACCGCCGCGAACGCGCCCGCCCCGAACAGTACGACGCGTCGCGGGCCATGAAGGGGGAAGAGGAAGAGTAGGCCGAATCATGGCGAGCAAGCGAATCCTGATGCTGGTCGGCGATTTCGTCGAAGACTACGAGGCGATGGTCCCCTTCCAGATGCTCTTGATGGTCGGACATCGCGTCAACGCGGTCTGCCCGGACAAGCGGGCGGGCCAAACCGTCCGCACCGCCGTGCACGACTTCGAAGGCGACCAGACCTACAGCGAAAAACCGGGACACAACTTCGCCCTGACCGCCGACTTCGACGCCGTCGATCCCGCCGAGTACGACGCCCTGGTGATCCCCGGCGGCCGGGCGCCCGAGTATCTGCGGCTAAACGATCGCGTCTTGCAGATCGTGCGGCATTTCGCCGTGACCGGCAAGCCGATCGCCTCGCTCTGCCACGGCCCGCAAATCCTGGCCGCCGCGGGGGTGCTCGACGGCAAGTGCTGCATGGCCTATCCGGCGGTGAAGCCCGAGGTGGTGCGTTCCGGCGGGCGTTGGATCGACGTGAATGCCACGTACACCAACGCCGTGGCCGACGGCCCGCTGGTCACCGCCGCCGCCTGGCCGGCGCATCCCGAGTGGATTCGCAAGTTGCTGGAGGTGTTGGGGACGAGAATCGAGCCCTGAAGCTTGGTTCCCCGTTTAGCCGCGCCCCGCAGGGAAGCGGCAAGTTAGGCCTGGCTACGCCCGGTAAACCGCCGCCGCCCAATCCGCCCACACCTCTGATGGCGGGGCCGCTCAGTTGTTCAGTTTGGGGATTGTAGGAGGCGACTCCTGTCGCCGATTTGGAGTGCCGCCCGGCCGAAACCGCGGCAAATCGGCGACAGGAGTCGCCTCCTACAGCGAAAACTGATCGGCCCTGACCTCTGATGGCGGGTCCCTTGCACGATGGGCAGGAGCGTGCAAGAATACTCTGTCCGGACCGATTGTTGAACAAGGACTGATCGCCCATGAAGATCGTGCCTATCGGAGCCAACGTGGTCGTCAAGCGGCTGGCGGAGGAGGAGAAGACCGCCGGCGGCATCGTCCTGCCCGACGCCGCGCGGGAGAAGCCGCGACAAGGCCGGGTATTGTCGCTGGGCGACGGCCGCCTTCTGCCCGACGGCGCCCGCGTCCGGCATCAGGTGCAAGAGGGCGATCGCGTGTTGTTCAACAGTTACGCCGGCGCCGAAGTCAAGGTGAACGGCGAAGAGCTGCTGGTGATGAGCGAGGACGAAATACTGGCTGTCCTGTCGTAAAGGAGAGTGAAGATGGCGGGAAGATCTGTTGCGTGCGGTTTGGCATTGATTCTCGCGTTGGCGGGCGTTGCACTGGCCGCCGATCAAGCGGTTTCGACCGCCGACGTTTATTCCAAGTCGGTCGATCGTGCCGTCGCGTTCTTGCAGAACGCGCAGGGGCCGAACGGCTCGTTTGGCGGCAATGTCGGCGGCAACGCCGGCCCGGGGGTGACCGCGGTAGTAACCGAGGCCCTGTTGCGCGTCGGCCGTTCGCCCGCCGACCCGCTGCTGGCCAAGAGCCTGGAGTATCTGGAAAGTTTTGTGCAGCCCGACGGCGCGGTCTCCCCGCAGAAGAGCGGCGTTCGCAACTACGAAACCTCGTTGGCGCTGATGTGCTTTGTGGACGCGAATCGCAACGGCCGTTACGACGCGCTGATTAAGAACGCCGAAAAGTTCCTCAAGGCGAATCAATGGGGCGAGGCGCAGGGGCAGGACAAATCGAGTCCCGCCTACGGCGGCGCCGGCTACGGCAGGCACATGCGGCCCGACCTGTCGAACACGCAGTTTCTGATCGACGCGCTGAAGGCCGCCGGCGCGGGGCCCAACGACGAAGCGATGAAGAAGGCGCTGATCTTCGTCTCCCGCTGCCAGAACTTCGAGAGCGCCAATAACACGCTCCCCTTCGCGGCGAAGAATCCGGACGGCGGTTTCTACTATACCGCCGCCGCCGGCGGCGAGAGTGCGGCCGGCAAGACGCCCAACGGCGGCCTGCGCAGCTACGGCTCGATGACCTACGCCGGCTTGAAGAGCATGATCTACGCCGGCGTCGGCCGCGATGATCCCCGCGTGAAGGCCGCGACCAGATGGATCGAGAAGCATTACGACCTAACGGCGAACCCCGGCATGGGCCCTTCCGGCCTGTATTACTATTACCACACCGCCGCCAAATCACTGGATGCCGCCGGCATGAAGGAAGTGACTGATGCCGCCGGCCAGAAACACGATTGGCGCCGAGAGTTGGTCGCCGAGTTGGTCAAGCGGCAGCGGCCCGACGGCTCGTGGGTCAACACGGCTTCCCGCTGGATGGAAGGCGACCCGGCGCTGGTGACCGGCTACGCCCTGCTGGCGCTGTCGTACTGCAGGCCGGCGGAGAAGAAATAGCATGAAGCTCTTTGACGCCATTGCCAGTCGTTACAGTTACCGCGGTGAATTTGGCGATTCGCCCGTGCCGCGGGCGGACTTGGCGAAGATCGTGCAGGCGGGCATTCAGGCCCCCTCGGCCTGCAACGCCCAGGTCGTGTCGTTCGCGATCGTCAACGACGCGAAACTCGTCCGCCAGATCGCCGAGATTCTGGAGAAGCCCTTCTGCCTGACCGCCAAGGCGATGATCGTCTGCGTGGCCGATCCGCGGCCGGTCTACTCCAATCTCTCGTTCGCCGCCGAGGATTGCGCCGCCGCGGTCGAGAACATGCTGCTGGCGATCACCGCTTTGGGCTACGCCAGCGTTTGGCTCGACGGCGTGGTGCGGGCGGAAGGCCGCGCCGCTCGCATCGGCCGCCTGCTCGACATTCCCGCCGACCGCCAGGTCCGCATCGTGCTGCCCGTCGGCGTGCCCGTCGAGCCGGGCGTGCAGCGCGATCGATTCCCGTTCTCCGATCGTGCCTGGTTCAATCGTTACGGCAGCTCGGACTGACGGTCCATACCTCTAATGAATGGGCGGAGCGAGCCCGGATCGGTTGCAGGCCGGCCGTAATGGGAAGATCGGGCAAGAAACAGCAAATCCTGCTATAATCACTTCTGCGGCAGGAAAGCAGCGAGGGGAGGCAATGGCATGAAGCGCGGGGCACGAGCGTTTGGTTTTACGTTGGTCGAGTTGCTGGTAGTCATTACGATCATCGGTATTCTGATCGCACTGCTGCTGCCGGCTGTGCAGGCCGCCCGCGAAGCCGCCCGCAAAATGCAATGCTGCAACAATCTCAAGCAGCTCGCGTTGGCTTGCCTCGGCCATGAGAACCTCACCGGCCGGTTTCCGACCGACGGCTGGGGATACGGCTGGACCGGCGACGCCGACCGCGGAACCGATTGGCGGCAGCCGGGCGGATGGATCTTCAACGTCCTTCCCTTTATCGACCAGCAAGTCCTGCACGACCAGGGCACGGGAATGGGATCGTGGGATGACCAGAACCGCAAAACGGCGAACACGCAGCGACTGGTCACTCCGGTCGGCGGACTCTATTGTCCCACGCGGCGATCCCCCCTCGTCTACCCGACGTGGTTGACCTTAGCCAACGCGAACGCCGCTTTGCTTGTGGTGAAGAGCGACTACGCCATCAATGGCGGCGACTACTACACCCAGCCCTATTGGAGTCCGTCCTACGGCGATTCCGCCACCGGTCCCGCCAATCCGACGCAGGTCGAGAATCCCCCAGGACAGATGACCAGCAACGGCCGGGGAACGTTCGTTGCCATTTCCTCGGTGGCCACCGGCGTGTCATACACCGGCAGCATGGTCAAGATGGCCGACGTGACCGACGGGGCAAGCAACACTTACATGCTGGGCGAAAAGTACGTCAACCCCGATTGGTACACGACCGGACAGGACTTGGGCGACAACGAGTCGGCGATGGGGGGCGACAATGAGGACATCGCGCGATGGACCGGCTTCAGCGAGGGAAGCCCGCTGCTCGCGCCGATGCCCGACACGCCCGGCAACGGCGCACGCGCGCTGTTCGGCAGCGCGCACGCTACCTGCTTCCAGATGGCCTTCTGCGACGCATCCGTGCAGCAGATGAGCTATACGATCGACTTGACCATCCATAAGAACCTGGGCAATCGCAAGGACGGCGTCCCTGTCGATCCGAAGAACCTCTGAATAGACTTGCGTGATCTCGGCAAGAAGTGGGAGAAAGGGGGCAGGTGCAATCCGTGCGAAGCACCCTCCGGGCCGTTCCGGCAAATTGGACCTGTCCCTTTTTCCCCCAAAATCCGCTGGCTACACGTTCGCGGATCATCGCGGCGTAGTGGTTCCTAACAACTGCAAACGCACGCTGCCCCTAAGCACGTCGCCCGTCTTGATTCGCCTGCCGGGGCCGTAGTGGAAACCGAGCACCGACCACTGGTTTCGGCCGCCGCTGCCGCCGTAGAAGTCGAGCACCTTCAAGCTGACGCCGTGGACGCCCAACGTGCAACGGACGGTCTGCGCACCGTCCGAAATCACCTTGACGCCTTGACCGAGCTTGTTGGTCAACGACGCCCAATAGACGTTTCGCTTGGCGCTGCGGAAATCGTTGCATCCCCAAGGGTGGTCGTCCAGGCCGAAAGGCCGATTGCCGGGCGGCGTCGTCTGCGGAACGGGCCAGTGGGCCAGCGCCGTACCGGTCGGTCGGCCGATGTGGTCGGCGGGATAGACGGAATGCTCCGCGGCCCGGTCCCAATCGAGTCGGTCGAACGCCAGCGGAAGTTCCCACTGCAATCCGACCTCGCGAGCGTAGATTTCCCGGCCTTTGTACTTGAACTCATAAGCCACCTCGATTCGGCCCGCCTCGTCCATGCGGACGCGGTAGCCGCCCTCATAGTCGCGGCCGAACGTGCCGTTCCAGTCGATCACTCCCGCTCCGTGCGATTCGCTCTTGAGCCTCCATCCCGGCGGATCGTCGGCGGTCGGCCGTTCGCCGTTGAGAACGTGCAGCTTCGGTCCGCTGCTGAGCACCTGCTCGTTGTCTTTCAACGCCCACATTAGCCCGCCGGACGTTCCTGTCCATCGCGACTTCGCAGCGATTGCCTTTCAGATACACCGCGTTTGCGCCGGAGAGATAGCGTCCGTTCTCCTCGGCGATCGCCGCGGCCTTGCCCAGCGACCAGTCGGGTTGCTTGTGCGCCTGAAATCGCAATTTGTAGGCATCGACCAGGCGATTCGTCTCGTCGTACCAGTCGAGCGAGAGCGTGTCATCGGCGGTGACTTTCGCCGCGACGGGAATTTGCAGCACGCCCTTGCTGGACGGCGGCACGTCCGCCTTCGCCACGCCCGCTTGCCCGCCGATCTTCCAGCGGCACTCGTAGGCGTTGAGGTTCGCGAACCAGTTCATGTTCTCCAGCGGGACTGAGATCGGATCTCCTGCCGGGGGGAGTTTCAGCGGTTTCTCTTCGATCATCACCGGCGTGTAGATCTTCTTCATTAGCCACCACTCGGGTCGCGGCCTGCGCCAGCCGTCCACGACTCCCCACACGGTATCGCCCTGATAGCCGCGTCCCGGCAGCTTGTAGACCGACTCGCTGTAGCGGATCGGCGGAGCGCCGCGTCGCCAGCAATCGATTCCTCGCCCGGGGATGGCGAAGGCGTCGTCCACCCATGCCCAGTGCATTGTGCCGACCTGGTTTTCGTAAGCCATCTCCTGCCGGCGGATTCCCAGCACGCCCGTCTCCCAGTAGTCGTGCATGCCCGGATCGATCTCCAGCGAATAGGCGAGGTCGCCCCAGCCGTGGAACACCGTCAGGCACTCGTCGTAAAAAACCGGCTTGGGCAGGTTCTTCGTGCGTTCGATGTCCAAATGCGTGTTGGTGGGGTGATGCAGCACGTAGATGTCGTTGTCCATTTCCAGCGGCGCGTAGCTTCCGCCGACCGGTCGGGTCGGCTCCAGCCGCTTCACATAGCGATGGGCAAGTTGGAAGATGATTCCGTAATTGCTCTCGTTGCAGGTCGACCAGTAGACGACCGAGGGATGGTTGCGGTCGCGCTCGACGTACTGCGACACGATGCCGACGTAGAGCGGGGCGTTTCGCAGATCCTCGTTGCCGTTGCCCCAGCACGACGGTCCTTCGTCCTCGATGTACAGCCCGATCTTGTCGGCCAGCACCGGCGTCATCGGATGCGGCGGGTAGTGCGACGTGCGGATGGCGTTGAGGTTCGCCCCCTTCATCAATTCCAGATCCTGTTTGACGCGCTCGACGCTGATTGCGCGGCCCATCAGCGGATCGGCCGCGTGCAGGCAGGCCCCGAACAGCCGCACCGGCTTGCCGTTAATCGTAAACTCGCGGCCCTTGATCTGCACCTGGCGAAAACCCAACGGCTCTTGCAGCGCCGCCGGCTCTTGCCCGGCCGAATCCAGCCTGGCGACGAGCGTGTAGAGCCGCGGCAATTCCGCGTTCCACTGCAAGGGCTGCCCCACGTGCGCTTTCAGCGACACCGCCTTGGCTTGCCACGGACCAAGCGAGACGTCCGTATCGAGGCCGTCGAGTTTCACCATCCTGCCGGCCGGATCCAGCACCGCCAGCGCCAGCTTCGCCTCGGCCGCCTTGGCCTGCTCATTGACGACCTTTACATCAACGGCCAGTTCGGCGTCTTTGTACTGCTTGTCGAACGTGGTCGCGTAGGTGAGCCGGGCGACGTGCGTCGGCTCAACGCAGAACAACTCGATGGGCCGCCATATCCCGGCGATTTCCATGTAGGCATAGACACTCATGTTGTCGATCAGCGACGCCTTCGATCTTGCATTGACGCGAATGCACAAATCGTTGGCTTCGCCGGGCTTGGCGGCGTCCGACAAATCGAGTTCCAACGGCGTCGCCCCGCCGTCGTGGCTGCCGACGCGATTGCCGTTCAACCACACCTCGCACGAGCTGTAGATCGCCTCCGCCCGCAGGCGGATGCGCTTGCCGGCCCACTCGGGCGGAATCGTCACGATCTTGTGATAAGCGGCCGTGTCGGTCTTTGTCCTGAAGCCTTCCATCTCATAATTGGCAGGCACCTTGATCGGCTTCCACGCCAACTGGCCCGCTCTGTCCTGGAAAGCGTCCGGCGGGTCGGGCAGGAAATCCCATCGGCCTTCGAGGCTCAGACGCCCTTCGCTCGGCCGCGGCGTAAGCCGCTGGGCAACGTCCATCGCATCCAGCGTCAACTGGCCGCTCTGCTCGCCTTGAGTCGCTTCCACCGCGATCGCGCCGCTCGGATTCAGCGGCAGATCGACGACCCACAGGCCGTTTGCCTTGGTAACGGTTTCCCGCTTCCAGGGGCCGAGCGGCGACGTACCGCTGACGACTACCGACGCCCCCACAACGCCGCGGCGGCCGTTGTTGGTCGAAACCGTTCCGACCATTCTCCCGGTCGCATCGCCGGCGGCGGCGACATCGATGCGGTTCGCCATCCGCAGCGCGGCCTTCGGGTCCGAATAGACCTCGACTTCATAGTAGGCCGCGCCGCCGACGTTGGTGCTGTCGATGTTCACCAGGCGAATCGCCGTGGTCGTGATCGGCTCGAACGTGATGCAGAAATTGACCCCCAACTCCGCGCCCGGCGGCCCCGCATGCGCCACGCGGACCCACTTGCCGTCTTTCAGGGCTTCGACGTTCATCGAGAGCGTGTAGCGGTCGGGCTGGGTGAACGCCAGTCCGCCGATCTTCTGCGGACCGGCCCACTCGATCTTGAACCACTGGTCCTTCGACGCCCCCAGGGCCACGCTGAAACTGGTGTTCGCATCGCCGTCGATCGCGCCTTTCGGCGGAAACTCCGGCCGGCACGACGACGCCGTCGCCGAAATCGCCTTAAGCGCCAGGTTCTCCGGCTGCTCGGCCTGCACTCCCGACACAACGCACATAGCCGCCAATACGGCGAAACACCGGCCTGCCATCATCATTTCGTCCCTCGCAACAACTGCCAAGACATGGTTTCCGCACGCCCGCCTTCGTGGGTCTGGCCGGGCGACGATCGTCAATACCACTCTAACCGAACGGAAAGCGGCCGGCCAGTTTGTCGTGGGAAAATCGAGCGAATTTGCCCGCTTTTTCGCGGGCAGACCGCCGAAACGCCTATGCAACGCTTGTGCAACGGCTGATAGTCGCTAAGATAGCCAGTCTTGGAATCCCATGCTCTCGCACAACGTCCTGCGTGGAACTCCGATGACGGCGCAAATTGTCGAGTGCGTTCCGAACTTCTCCGAAGGCCGCGACGAGGTCAAGATCAGGGCGATCATCGATTCCATCAAGGCGGTGGCCGGCGCAACGCTGTTGGACGTGTCGTCACGAACGGACACCAACCGCACGGTAGTGACGTTTGTCGGCGGCCCCGAAGCGGCGGTCGAGGCGGCTTTCCAGGCGATTGCCAAGGCGGTGGAAGTGATCGACATGCGCGGACACCGCGGCTCCCATCCGCGGCTGGGCGCCGCCGACGTCTGCCCGTTCGTGCCCGTCGAAGGCGTCAGCCTGAACGACTGCGCGGAACTGGCGCGGCGGCTTGGGCGGCGCGTCGGCGAGGAGTTGGGCATCAGCGTCTATTTCTACGAGGCGGCCGCGTCCGATCCGCGCCGCAAGAATCTGGAGGAGGTGCGCAAAGGCGAATACGAAGGGCTGGCGGAGAGAATCAAAGACCCCGCCTGGAAGCCCGATTGCGGCCCGGCCGCCTTCAATCCCGCCAGCGGCGCCACGATTATCGGCGCCCGCGAGTTCTTGATCGCCTACAATATCACGCTCAATACGTCCGACCGCGCCGCGGCAACCGACATCGCTTTCGAGCTCCGCGAGCGCGGGCGGGTCGCCCGCACGCCCACCGCCTCGCCGTATTACATCAAGGGCGAACCGCTGCTCTACCAAGAGGGACATTATCCTTGCGGCAACTGCCCTTTCGTGGGAAGAACTCTCGAAGAGACGGAGCAGCACTGCCGATCGGTCCACGAGTATGACCTGCCGCAACTGGCCGCCGCCGTCCTGCCCGACTACCCCAAGGTGATCGGCCAGAAGGTCCGCCGCGCCGGCATCTTCAAGTGCTGCAAGGCGATCGGCTGGTATGCCGAGGAATATCGCCGGGCACAGGTCTCGATCAACTTGACGAACTATCGCGTCGCGCCGCCGCATTTGGTGCTCGAACGCGCCCGCCAACTGGCCGGCGAGCGGGGCCTGGTCGTCACGGGCAGCGAAATCGTCGGCGTCGTCCCGTACGCGGCCATGCTGGAAGCCGGGAAGTTCTATCTCGGCCGGCAGGGCCGCTCGCCACACGTGCCGGCGGCCGATATACTGGAGACCGCCATCTACTCGATGGGCCTCAATGACGTGGGGCCTTTCGAGATCTCGAAGAAAGTGATCGGTATGCCGAAACGCTCGGAAAAATCGCTGATCAACATGCGCCTGGCGGATTTCGTCAACAAGGTCTCACGCGACACGCCCGCGCCGGGCGGCGGCTCGATCGCCGCATTGGCCGGAGCGTTGGCCGCCGCGCTGGCCTCGATGGTCGCCAACATCACCTACCACAAGACTCAAGACGCCGAGAAGGCCAAGCGACTTCTCGCCATTGCCGAGAAGGCCCAGCGACTCAAAGACGCCTTGGCCGAGGCGGTCGATCGAGACACCGCAGCCTTCAACGCCTATCTCGCCGCCCTGCGATTGCCCAGCGGCACGCCCGCCGAAAAACAACTCCGCGAGGAGCAAATGCGGGCCGGGCTGCGAGAGGCCATCGACGTTCCCTATCAGACGGCCGTCAACAGCCTGGAGGCGATGCAAGTGGCCAACGACGCGGCCGCCGAGGGGCTGCGGGCGTCGCTGAGCGATGCGGCCGTCGGCTGCGCGATTGCGTTCGCGGGCGTTCGAGGCGGAATCTGGAACGTCCTGATCAATCTCAAGGGTGTCAAAGACGAGGCATTCGCCGGCGACATGCGGCGGCAATGCGCCGAACTGCTCGATCGAGCCAAGAAACTGCTGCAAGAGAACGAGAGCCGCGTCGATGCCGCGCTGTAGTGCGAGTGTTGCGTACGCACAAGACGATGACCGCCATGCAGGCTGCCGTATTTCCCGTTTGCGACCGTATCTGGCTCAATGCCAGGCTGGCGACCATGGACGCCGCAGTGCCGGCCGCTTACGGGGCGCGCACGCAATGCGCCATCGGCGTGCGCGATGGCATGATTGTCGTCATTGCGCCGGCTGCCAATGTCCTGACGCAACGCGAACCAAGTGGCCAGTGGGGCAGACATTCTTGTCTGCCGGAGACAGACAGGAATGTCTGTCCCACCAGTCCCCAGTGCGAAATGATCGACGTGGGCGGCGCGTGGATCACGCCGGGACTGATCGACTGCCATACGCATCTGCTGTACGGCGGCAATCGCGTGGGTGAGATTGCCGCGCGGCTTTCCGGCGTTTCCTACGCCGAGATTGCCCGGCAAGGCGGCGGAATTCTCTCCACGGTTCGTGCCACCCGTGTTCTCAGTGAATCGCAATTGGTCGAGGCGGCGTTGCCGCGGCTATCCGCCCTGGCAGCCGAAGGGGTGACGACGGTCGAGATCAAGGCGGGCTACGGGCTGTCGCTGGAGCATGAGCTCAAAATGCTCCGCGCTGCCCGTCGCTTGGCGGAACACCTTCCGGTCAACGTGTCCACGACGCTGCTTGCCGCGCATGCGGTGCCCGACGAATACGCCGGCCGCGGCGACGAGTATATCTCTTGCGTTTGCGATCAGATTCTCCCCGCGGCGGCCGCGGAGCGACTGGCCGACGCGGTGGACGTATTCTGCGAGGGGATCGCCTTCTCGCCGCCGCAGTGCCGGCGGGTTTTCGAGGCGGCCGCGCGGCTCGGCTTGCCGGTGAAGGCCCACGCCGAGCAACTTTCCAACCTGGGTGCCGCCCGGCTCGCGGCCGAGTTCCACGCGCTGTCGGTCGATCATATCGAGCACGTCGATGAGGAAGGGGTACGGGCGATCGCCCGGTCGGGCACGGTGGCCGTGCTGCTGCCGGGGGCATCCTACTTTCTCCGCGAAACCCGCCGGCCGCCGGTCGAACTGCTCCGCGCGGCCGGTGTGCCGATGGCGGTGGCCAGCGACCTGAACCCCGGCACGTCGCCGTTGGCCTCGCTGCGGCTGATGCTCAACATGGCCGCTACGCTCTTCGGCCTGACGCCCGAAGAGGCGCTCGCCGGCGTCACGCGAGCGGCAGCACAGGCCCTGGGCATGGCCGACCGCGTCGGAACCTTGACCGTCGGCAAACAGGCCGATTTCCTCGTCTGGGACATCGAAGAACCGGCCGAATTGGTCTGCCAGTTCGGCATGTCCCGGCCGACACAGCGGGTCTTCCGCGGCGAAGATAGCCGTTGTTAACGCGTCGAGCCAAAGATAAACTCTCATTGGCGCAGCGATCTCCCTTTGGAGTACGTCATCCATGCCCACTTCCAACCGCCACGATCCTACGCGAGTTATCCGCGCGCCGCGGGGCAGCCGGCGGACGGCCAAGAGTTGGTTGACCGAAGCCGCCCTGCGGATGTTGATGAACAATCTTGACCCCGAGGTGGCCGAGCGGCCGGAGGACCTGGTGGTCTACGGCGGCATTGGCCGGGCGGCACGCGACTGGCCGTGCTACGACACGCTGGTCGAAGTGCTGCGGCGGCTCAATGATGACCAGACGCTGCTGGTTCAGTCGGGCAAGCCGGTGGGGGTCTTTCCCACGCACCCCGACGCGCCGCGGGTATTGCTGGCCAACTCGAACCTCGTGCCGCACTGGGCCACCTGGGAGCATTTCAACGAGCTCGATCGCCGCGGCCTCATAATGTTCGGCCAGATGACGGCCGGCTCGTGGATTTACATCGGCTCGCAAGGCATCGTGCAGGGCACCTATGAGACATTCGTCTCGGCCGCTAGGAAACACTTCGGCGGCGATCTTGCCGGGCGGTGGATTCTCACCGGTGGCTTGGGCGGGATGGGCGGGGCGCAGCCGCTGGCCGCAACCATGGCCGGGGCGTCGATGCTGGCCGTCGAATGTGACCCAATGCGGATCGCGCGGCGACTGCAAACCGGCTATCTCGACCGCTCAAGCCAGTCGCTCAACGAAGCCCTCGCTTGGATCGAACAGGCCTGCCGCGAAAAGCAGGCGGTCTCGGTCGGGCTGCTGGGCAATTGCGCCGAAGTGCTGCCGGAGATCGTCCGCCGCGGCATTCGGCCCGATCTGCTGACCGATCAGACGAGCGCCCACGATCCGCTGAACGGTTATCTGCCCGCCGGCTGGACGTTGGAGCAAGCCCGGCGGATGCGCAGCGAAGACCCGGCGGCGGTGATCGCGGCCGCGCGGCGGTCGATCGCCGTCCATGTTCGGGCGATGCTCGATCTGCACGCCCGCGGCGTGCCCACCTTCGACTACGGCAATAATATCCGGCAGGTGGCGAAAGAGGAGGGCGTCGCCGACGCCTTCCGTTTCCCCGGCTTCGTGCCGGCCTACATCCGTCCGCTCTTCTGCGAGGGCGTCGGCCCGTTTCGCTGGGTGGCCCTCTCGGGCAATCCGGACGACATCTACAAGACCGACGCAAAAGTCAAGGAGCTGATGCCCGGCGATTCGCACCTGCACCACTGGCTCGACATGGCGGCCCGGCGGATTCGGTTCCAGGGGCTGCCGGCCCGGATTTGCTGGGTCGGGCTCGCGGACCGCGCGCGGCTGGGGCTGGCGTTCAATGAGATGGTGGCCCGCGGCGAGTTGGAAGCGCCGATCGTGATCGGCCGCGACCATCTCGATTCCGGCTCGGTCGCCAGTCCGAATCGCGAGACGGAAGCGATGCAGGACGGCTCGGACGCCGTTTCCGATTGGCCGTTGTTGAACGCGCTGTTGAACGCAGTCAGCGGCGCTACCTGGGTTAGTTTTCACCACGGCGGCGGCGTGGGAATGGGATTCAGCCAACATGCCGGCGTGGTGATCGTGGCCGACGGCAGCGCGGCGGCCGCCCGCCGCCTGGCCCGCGTACTGCACAACGATCCCGCAACGGGAGTGATGCGCCACGCCGACGCCGGATATGAGGTGGCCATCCGATCCGCCCGCGAAAACAAGCTCGATTTGCCCATGCTGAACGATTGAAGTCATGAAACTCACACTCAATCCCGGAACGCTCACCCTTTCAGACTTGCGGCGCGTATCGCGCGAGCCGGTCGAAATGGCGCTTGCGCCGCAGTGCTTTGCGAAAATCGACGCGGCCGCGGAGATCGTGACGCGCGTCATCGCCGAGGGGCGGATCGTTTACGGCGTCAATACCGGCTTCGGTCTGCTGGCCAGCCATCTGATTCCGCCGGAGGAGTTGGCCCTGCTGCAACGCAGCCTCGTGCTTTCGCACGCCGCGGGGGTGGGCCGGCCGATGAGCGAGCCGCTGGTGCGGCTGCTCCTGGTGCTGAAGATCAATAGCCTGGCGCTCGGCTATTCGGGCGTCCGCCGTTTGCTGATCGAATCGCTGGTGCGGCTGTTGAACTGCGAGGTCTATCCGTGCATTCCCGAGAAGGGCTCTTGCGGGGCGTCGGGCGATCTGGCCCCGTTGGCCCACATGAGCCTGCCGCTGCTGGGCGAGGGCGAGGTGTTCCATCGCGGCCGGCGCCTCAGCGGGGCCGAAGGGCTCAAAATTGCCGGCTTGCGGCCGCTCGGCCTGGCGCCGAAAGAGGGTTTGGCGCTGTTGAACGGCACGCAGGCCTCGACCGCCCTCTGCCTCGAAGGGCTTTTCCTGGCCGAGGACCTCTACGCGGCGGCCACGGTGGCCGGGGCGCTCTCGGTCGAGGCCGCGCTGGCCAGCCGCGTGCCCTTCTGCGAGCCGCTGCACGTCGTGCGCGGGCACGCCGGCCAAATCGCCGCCGCGGCGGCCTTCCGCCATCTGCTGGGCGATTCGAGCGAGATCGGCCGCTCGCACCAACCGTGCGAAAAAGTCCAGGACCCCTACTCCTTGCGTTGCCAGCCGCAGGTGATGGGCGCCTGCCTGACGCAGATTCGCAACTCGGCCGACAGCCTGATCGCCGAAGCCGACGCGGTGTCCGACAATCCCCTGGTCTTTGCCGATTTGGACGCGATTTATTCGGGCGGCAATTTCCACGCCCAGCCGGTGGCCTTCGCCGCCGACAACCTGGCCTTGGCGATCGCCGAGATTGGCGCACTTTCGGAACGCCGCATCGCCATGCTGATCGACACGAACCTCTCGAAGCTGCCGCCGTTTCTGGTCGAAAACGGGGGGCTCAATTCGGGCTTCATGATCGCCCAGGTGACCGCCGCCGCGCTGGCCAGCGAAAACAAGAGTCTGGCGCACCCCGCCTCGGTCGATAGCCTGCCCACCTCGGCCAACCAGGAGGATCACGTTTCGATGGCCACCTTCGCCGCGCGGCGGCTGGGCGACATGGCCGCCAACACGGCCGGCATTCTGGCCGTGGAGCACCTGGCCGCCTGCCAAGGTCTCGACTTCCGCGCACCGCTGAAGACGTCTCCTCGGCTGGAAGAGGCCCGCGCACTGCTGCGTCGCGAGGTTCCGTTTTATGACAAGGACCGTTACTTTTCGCCCGACATCGAAAAGGCCCGCCGCCTGATCGAGAGCTCTGCCTACAACGTCTTCATGCCGCCCGGTCTGCTGCCGTCGCAGGAGATGTGACACGGACGATTCGTGATCGTGTTCTTACCGAGACGGTGACCGGCTGCGTCTTTCCCGATGAACGGCCTGTTAGTCTAGCAGTCGCCTAACGCCCAGCGGCAGCGTTGGATACATCAGGTCTAGGGAGTTGGAATGGCCATAGCCCAGCACATGTCCCATCTCGTGCATCACGGCCGTGAGCAAGTCGGCTCGATCGGCGGCGGCACTCCCGCTGGTGGCGGCACGTGCGTAGGGGCCAAGGACATCGGCAAACTCCAAATCGTCGGCGGGCGTAGGATCGACGAACCAGCCGTAACCGGCCGCATCGTCGTCAATCCAGATGGTGTTGCCCGAGGTTTCACCCAGCACCCCGGCCGGCAGATTCGCGACTTTGACGCTCACGCCGGCCATCGCCATCTCGACTTGGCTGCCCAGTTGGCCTTCCAGTCGTTGAATCGCCGCCGCGGCGATAGGAGTGAGTTCAGCGCTGGTCAGCGCGTTGGCCGGGGCTTGCGGCGCCAGTTTCGCATCGACCGTCAATGCCGTAGCGATGGTAAACGTCCCCGAAACATTGAGGCTGAAGCCCTGTGCATTGGCGGCGGTGATGACGTAGTTGTGCGCGCCTGACGACCAAGCCCCAATTTTGCAGGAATAATAGAGGCCGCCGTAAGGCCCGTAGATCGGCGAAACGGTGCGACCGTCGATGGTCATGGATTGCGAGGTGATCTTGGCGGAACCGGATGCGGCCCACGTGATCATCAGAGTATCTGCCGATTCCAGAATTCCGTTCTTCGGCGCGGTGGCCTCGGCCGCCACGACGCTACCGACCGTCAGCGGCGCGGTATTCGACGCCACGGCAGTGAACGTGCCCGAGCTGGTCGAGCTGATGCCGTTTGCGTCGGTCGCCGTGATCGCGTACGTGTGCGTGCCGGCCGACCACGCTCCAATCTGGTCGGAGTAGTAGCGGCCGCTAAAGGGACCGGCCAAAGCCGCGATGGCGCGGCCGTCAACCGTCACGGTCTGCGAGGCGATGTGGTTGCTGCTGGTCGCCGCCCAGGTGATCTGGAGTTTCTCGCTCGAATCGAGGATGCCGTTTCTCGGCGCCGCCGCTTCGGCAACTACCACGGCGGAGATGGCCGGGGTTGTCGCCGCCGAGGCAACCACCGTGAAGGCACCCGACTGACTGAAGCTGAGGCCGTTCTTGTCGGTTGCCGTAATCACGTAGTTGTGGGCGCCGGCCGACCGCGTCCCGATCACGGAAACGTAGTACTTCCCACTATAGGGGCCGTAGATTGTCGTGAGGGCCTTTCCATCGACGCTGACGTTTTGGCGGGCGATGCCGCTGCCGCTTGTTGCCGCCCAGGTTATCTCCAGGTTTTCATTGGATTGGAGTATACCGTCTCTAGGTGCGGCGGCTTCCGCCACCACGACGCCGGTGACCGCCGGCACAACCGGCCCCACCGTATCGAAGGAGCCCGTGTAGGTATAACTGAGACCTTTCGAGTCGGTTGCCGTGATCGCATAGGTGTGGATGCCGGCCGTCCACGTGCCGATTTGGCCGTAATAGTACTGGCCGCTGTAAGGCCCGCCGATTTGCTTGCTGCTGGTTGAAGCAACCAGCTTGCCATCGACTTTCACAGTCTGCTGGGAAAGGGGATTTGGGCCCCTCGCCGACCAGGTGAACATCAGCGCGGCGTTCGATTCGAGGACGCCGCTGGTCGGATTGGCGGCCTCGCAGACCGTCACACTGCCGACCGTCGGCTTGACCACGCCGTTAAAAGTGACAACGTTGTCGGCGCTCGTGGAGGCGGTGTTGCTTTGTCCGAGCTCATCGTGAACCTTTCCTGCGGCAAGGGCCGCGGTCACGCTGCCGCTGCCGGTCATTCCTGTAACCGAGACGTCGTAGGTTGTGCCGTCAGTTCCAACCATCGTTACGCTGGCGGCGAGCGTCCCCGGGGCGGTGCCGCCTAGGATAACGTCGCCCGCGGTGAAATCCTGCACCGACGAAGTGAACACTACGCGGAAGACAATCGGCGCGACGGCCGCCGGATCGGCCTGGGCAGAAGCCTGGTTGACCGTAACACCCAACGAACCCGGATCGACGCCGTCCTTGGAGACGAACAGGTCTTCTCCGCCGGCGCTGGTAAGCAGGTAGGTGCTGTTCAGCCCCGGATCCAAGTCGGCTGTGCCTTCGAAGTATCCCGTCGTATAGACGTTGCCATTGGCGGCGACGGCAACGCCGGTGGCGAGATCGTCGCCGCTGCCGCCCATCTGCTCGGCCGAGACAAAACTGCCGGCGGCGGTCAAATTCAAGAGAAAGATGTCGTTCTGTCCCTCACTTCTCAGCGTATAGGACGCAGTGGCGGAAGGATCGAAGTCGGCAGTGCCCGCAAAGCTGCCGTCCACGTAGACAGTGCCGTCCGGGGCCGCGAAAATCCCGCCGGGCACATCCCAACCGGTCCCGCCGACGGCGCGGGCCCAGACGAAGCCGCCGGAGGGATTGAGCTTGGAGACGAAGATGCGATAGTACCCCTGGCTGTCGAGATTGGTCGAGCCGAAGTCGGCGATCCCGCAGAAGTTGCCGGTCACATAGACATTGCCGTCGGCGGCCACGGAGACGGCGCCGAAGTAAGTGCCGCCGTTGTGGCCCATCCGGTCGGCCCAGAGGAAGCTGCCGGAGGAGGAATCGAGTTTCGCTAGGAAGACGTCGGTGGTGCCGGCGCAGGTGAGGGTCAACGTTCCAAAGCTGGCGACGCCGTGGAAGCTGCCGATAACGTAGACGCCGCCGTCCGGGGAAGTAGCGATTCCCGTGCCGACGGTGTTCCCCTGGGCTGAATTGATTCCGCCCATCCGCGCGGCCCAGAGATCGTTGCCACTGGCATCCAGCTTGGTGACAAAGGCGTCGATAGGTCCGACGGCGGACAATGGATGAGTTCCGAAGCTGGCGTTGCCCTGGAAGCTGCCGGTCGCGTAGATGCTCCCGTCGGAAGCGACGGCGAGGGAACTGGCCGCGTCGTCACCGCTGCCGCCCATGCCGCGGCCCCAAACCACAGATCCGTTGGGAGTGAGCTTCAGGATGAATCCGTCTCTGCCGCCGGCGGAGGTCAAGCTGACGTCGGCGGAATCGCTGGGGAAGTCCGCCGTGCCGACAAAGTCGCCCGATACGTAGACACTGCCATCGGGTCCCACGGCGATGCCGCCAGCGGAATCGTCGCTTGCGCCGCCGCCGCGACGCGCCCAGAAGAGGCCTCCGTCGGGCGAGTACTTGGCAATAAAGACGTCGCTGCCGCCGGCGCTGGTCAAATTGCAGACGCCGACCCCGGGATCGAAATCAACCGTGCCGTGGAAGGTCCCGACAACATATACGTTGCCCGCCGAATCGGCGGCGACCGCCGCGCCCGAATCGTCGCCGGTCGAGCCGGCGCGGAGCGAAAAGTCGTATGCCGGCCCGCCGACCAGTCCGGCATCGAAGCTGTTCTTCTGGGCGACGCTGGGGAAGTCCGCGAGATTGAACACGCCGCTGACGCCGGTCGCGCCGGCGTCGCTATCGACGGTATCGTCGCCGCCGACATTGGTCTTCGTGAACGTGTAGCCGGCCGGAGTGCGGAAGACTAGGTAGTAGAGCAAATCGGGCGCGTCGGCGGCGTGCGGAAGGAGGTGGTCGAAACGATAATGGCCGCTGCTGTCGGTTGTGACCTGGCCGAGCGAGTAATCGTCAACGCCGCCGGCGACGCCGCTGGGCGAGCAGAACAGCTCGACCACGACCCCGCTAACCCCGGGTTCGCCGGCGTCTTGCAGACCGTTGGCGTTGCGATCGTTCCAGACGAAGTCGCCGATCGCGACGGTGTCGGCTTCGGAGACGACCGAAATGGTGAGAGTTTTTTCGAGGGAGTAGCCGCTCGAGTCGGTCGTGCGGACGCGGATACTATAGCTGCTCTTTGTCGCGAAGTTGAACACGGCGTTCGTCTTCAACAAATCGCCGACAATCGTGAAGGAGGCGTTGTCGGAATCACCGCCGCCGGAAACCAGTGCGTAGGTGTAGGGACCGGGGTGCGGGCCGGTGCTGCTGAAAACACCGACGGGCGTGCCCGCGGCAACGTCCTCGGAAACACGAGCGTTGGACAACGAGATACTGGTTGGGTGACTGCGGTCGATCGTGTACGTATCGCCGCTGAGGAAGTCGCCGTCGTGAGCGCCCGGGCCGCCCAACATGTTGCCGGCGGCATCCTGGATCGAGTTGTCGTCGATCACGAGGAGCTGGATCGTTCCGTCGCCGCTGCCGGTGCTGGCGGTGACGGTATAGGTGCTGCCGCTGCCGACAACGCTCGACAACGACGGCGCGATCAGCCCGGTGGTGGCGATGGCAAAATCGCTAATATCGACCCCCGAGACCGCCTCGCTGAAAGTCACATTGAAGACGACCGAGCTCGCATTTGTCGGGCTTGCTCCTGCCAGCGCGCTCGATACGACCGTCGGCGCGGTCTTGTCAATCGTATACACCGGGCCCAGTGCGCTCGGCCCGGCCCACGCGTTGCCCGCCAAATCATGGATCGAACCATTGCTGAGCAAGTTCAATCCCAACGTGCCGTCTCCGGAGCCGGTGCCGACCGTGACCGTGTACGACGCACCGCTGCCGGTGACAAACGGCGCGGATGTCCCGATCAGACCGGAGGAGGCACTAACGACGAAATCGCTGGGATCGACGCCGGCGACGGCCTCGCTGAAAGTGACTACGAAGGCCACTGTGGTGGAATTCGTGGGGCTGGACGAAGCGGCAGAAATCCAGAGGAGCGTCGGTGCAGTGGTGTCCATTATCCAACTCTCCGACGCGGAACCGACGCCGGCGTTGCCGACGAGGTCTTTGACTCCGGCGGCATTCACCGTCAGAACGTACGTTCCGTCGACGGCGGTGAATCCGCTTAGCCCGTTGATCGCATAGATTGTGCTCGACACGAGGCTCACGCTGACGGCGCTCGTAAGCGGCACTGTCGCGCCGTTGCGGGTGAGGGTCAGGTCTTGGTAGGTGAGCGTCAACAAGTCGACGGCCTCGGAGAACTGCACGTTGACTTGCGACACCGGCTGATTGCGCGGGTTGGGCGTCACGTCGAACACGCCCAAGACCGTCGGCCCCGTCAAGTCCACGGTCCAACTGTCGGAAGCCGTTCCCGTGCCGCTGTTGCCGGCCGGATCCTTGATGCCGGCCCCGTTGACCGTCAGCACGTAGCTTCCCTCGGCGGCGGTGAAGCTGCCCAGACCGCCGATGCTGTAGGTTGTGCCCGACGCCAGGCTCACCGTGACGGCGCTCGTAAGCGGCACTGCCGTGCCGTTGCGGGTGAGCGTCACGTCCTGGTAGTTGAAGGTCGAGAGGTCGATCGTCTCCGACAGCGCGACTTGGACCGACGAAACCGGCGTGTTCCGCGGATTGGGCGTCACCGCGGACATGTTGTTTACGGTTGGCGGCACGGTGTCCATGGTCCAACTGGCGGAAGGCGAGCCGGAACCGGCATTGCCGGCAACGTCCTGAATGCCGGCAAGACCAACCGTCAAGGCGTAGTCGCCGTCCACGCCGGTAAACGCCGCAAGTCCGCTGATGCGATAAGTCGTGCCCGACACCAGGCTGATGGTAACGGCGCTGCTGAGTGCAACCGGCGAGCCGCCGCAGGTGAGCGTCAGGTCGTCGTAGGCAAACGACGCCGGGTTGATCGCTTCGGAGAACGCGACGTCAACCGAGGCCACCGGCGCGTTGCGCGGATTCGGTACTACCGCCACTATGTTTGCGGTTGGACCGACCGTATCCATGACCCACGTGTCGGAGGCGGAACCAACGCCGGCATTGCCGGACAAATCATGGATTCCGCCGGCATTGACCGTCAAAACGTACGTCCCGTCGGCAGCGGTGAAAGCATCGAGGCCGCTAATGGCGTACGTCGTGTCCGATACGAGGTTCACGGTAACGGCGTCGGTAAGCGTCACTGCCGTGCCGTTGAGAGTGAGCGTCAGGTCTTGATAAGTGAAGGTGGAGAGATCAATCGGCTCCGAGAGCGCCACGCTGACCTGCGAAACCGGCAGGTTCCGCGGGTCGGGCGTCACGTCGGCCACGTCGATGATCCGCGGCGGCGTAACGTCATGGTCGAAGAAATCGGCGCCGCTGTCGACCAGCCCGCCCGGCGCGACGGTTAGGGTATAGGAGGCGTTGGCGGGGACCTGTGCCCAGCCGCTCTGAAGCACTTCGCGGAGGGTGTAAGTGCCGGGGGCAAGATCGGCGAAGGCGTACGAGCCGTCGGCGGCGGTTGTCGTCTGGGGATCGCCGCTGCTGAGCGTGCCGCTGTTGTCGGCGTCGATGTAAACGGTCCAGCCCGCCAGGCCGGGTTCGTCCGGATTGCTGGTGTCGTGGACGCCGTTGTTGTTAAGGTCGCTCCAGACATGACCCTGGATGGCGCCGCGCTGAGGAAGGATCGAAACCTGGTAGTCTTCGACCTCGCCGTCGATCGCGTCGGACGCGGTTGTGCCGCTGCCATCGGGCGAGAGATTTGCCGCCGTGCTCAGGCGAAAACGAGCGAAGGTGGCGCCGACCGCGGCGTCGGCGGGAATGCTGAAGGTCAAGGTGTTGGCGCCGGGCACGACGGAACCGTTGAAGATCTCCTCCGAACTATCCCAGACGCCGTCTTGGTTCCAATCGACCCAGGCGCTCAGGTAGGCGTCCTGGCCGGTGGTGTTGGTAACGTTGAAACTGACGGACGCATTCTGTCCGGCGATCAAAGGAGTGTTGCTGAAATCAAAGCCGTCGTCCGCGTCGGCCGTGGCGGTGGCGTTGGTTAGCGGCGTTACTTCCGCGGTGACCGTGGTGCCGAGACACAGGTCGGGGGCGGGCAGGCCGGTCTGCGGATCCGTCGCGATGCGGCTGTACGCGGTCGGGTACGGATCGGGGGCGTCGCCCCAGTCGGTCAGGCAGGGAACGACCGTAACCTGGTAGTCTTCCACCTCGCCGTCACTGGCCTCACCGGTCGGCTGCATCGGCTTGCCATCCGACAAGAGCCCCGTGCTGCTAAGGCGGAATCGGGCATACGTGGCGAATGTGTCGCCAATGCTCAAGTTCGCGTCCTGATGGAAATACAGTGTGTTTACGCCGCTATGGACGATTACGCCGCCACCGGGGAAAGCGACGGGGAGGGGATTGCCCGTGGCATCCTCGAACGTCAGTTTGTCGCTGGGGTCCCAGACCCCGTTCGCGTCCCAATCGATCCAGGCGTCGAGGACTGCCTGGTCTTCTCCGACCGGCAGCGACACGGTGACCGTGATCATGTTGGGAGTCGTCGAATCGCCGATAACCAATCCATTGGCGAACACCACGCCGTCGTCGCCCGAGTCCGACGTGGCCGTACTGTTCGGAATTGCGTCCGGTTCGGCGGTAACTGTCTCGCCCAGGTGCAAGCCGGGAACGATCAAGTTCCTGGCTCCGTCCGGCAGCGTGGTGGCGCTGATGGTGTGAGCGGCGTCAGTGTACATCGGCGCATCGCCGAAGTCGAATTCGCCCAGGATGACGTTGAAAGTGGTCGTTCCATCCGTGCGGTTCGGCTGGATGACGTTGCCGGCCCTATCGCGAATGCCGCTCGATAGGACGATGGAATAGGTGTGGCCGCCCTCCCACATGCCGGCGGCCGACTCGACTGCGATCTGCTGTTTCGCCGGATCGTAGCTGAAGAAATAGTCCAGGCCGTTGGTCAGTTCGGACCCGTCCTCATACACTTGGACGTTGGCCGCGGTAACCGTGGCCGGGTCAACTCCGAGGCCGTTGTCGTTCAGTTGGATTGTGAAGACCCCGACGTTGACTGCGCCGAGCATGGCAACGGTCACGTCGTTGTCGGCCGGATTCAGATCGTTGACGCCGTTGTCCAGAGGGTCGACCATCGCGGCGCTGGGCCCCTCGTTGTCAACGCGTTCGATCGCCCCACGGTCCTTATAGACCGCAAGTCCCATGCCCGACGGCGGCGACATGTTGGGGTCGTCCATGCGATACTGGCCGAAAATGTCATAGTCAGGGGCGAGAATCGGCGACTGCGGAATTCCCAGCGGATCGCGGACTTCGGTCATATTGATCCGATCGACCAAGGTGTCGAGCGAGCTGTCGATGATCCGCGAGCCGGCCGCGGGACAGAAATTCCCGTCGGCTGCATCGACAAACAGCGGCTGGCCAGTGAGGTCCTGCGAGAAATACGTGTCCGTGGCGCCGGTGATATTGGTCCCGTTGTTGGCGTAGTACGTTGCGCCGATGACCGTTGTGTTGGACGTGGCGTCCACTTGGACGCCGGTACGGAAGCCGACCACGAGGTTGTTCAGAATTGTCGGGCTGGCGTTGACGCCGACGTTGATGCCGACACCCTGGTCACCGACCTGACCGTAGAGCGTGTTGTTGACGATGCGGGCGAACGGAACCGCGCCGGCTGAGGCCGAATGGTCGGTAGCCGCGGGACCGCTAAGGTCGATGCCGCCGTTGCCGCCGTAGGCGATCACGTTGTCCTCGATCACGACGCCGGGCACCTGGTGCTGGGTGTTGATTTCACGCAGCGGCGCGGTGGGGCCAGGGCTCGACAAGGGGATGGCGCCCCACTGGTCGGTGGAGCCGGGAATAATGTACCCCTCGCCGCTGGCGGAAGCGACCACGATGCCGTAGTTGGCGGAGTAGGTGATGCGATTCGACGCCAGGATCACTTCGCCCTGCTTGTGCACCTGGTTCGCATCGCCGAAATCGCTGTACTGCTTGGCTTGGACTCCCATTCTCTTTTCCAACCCATCCACCTCGCCGATGTAGACCGCGCCCTGGGGATAGCCGTCGGCTGCCCCGTAATTCACCATCGTCCAGCAGTTGTTGGTACTATCCCACTGGACCGCGTAGTATTGCAGCGTGTTGGGATCCTGGCGCGGATTGGCGTTCAATTCCTGATCGTCGGAATCGGTCACGTACACGCCGGTGTAATAGCCCGGATCGGTCGGCTTTAGCGCGGAGTTGTAGGTGAAGCCCCAGCAAGTTATGGCGTGGGCCAGCGGATAGTTGGGATTGTCGCTGTAGATGTCGATGGCAATCCCGTCGCCGTTGTGGAAGAACTCGTCAATCGCCGGCATTGCCTTGGTCGCGTCGGTCTCGATCTGCACGTAATCGGCGATATCGAGGTTGCCGAAGAAATCGCCGCCGGCGGCGGTCACTTCGGCCGCTCCCGTACCCGTATCGGGATTGTTTCCATCGAACCACCAACTCCAAGCGTCGGTCGGCCAACTGCCGTCGTCGGTCCAGTGGTCCTGGAAGTACTGGAAGATCTCGTCGGCTTCGTACTGGTCGCTCTGGTCGGAAATCGCGCTGACGTTGCCCCAGCCAGTCCAGGTGAGGACGTTGCTGGCCGACGCCGCCCAACACATCTCGTCGTCGTTGTCGCCCGGTGGCGTCTTCTCGGCGTCAAGATAATAGTGCAGAACCGCAGGATTGTCATAGTACGTCGTGCCGCCCCACTGGTTCCAAACGTAGTAGGTGGTGTCGCTGGCGTTGGGCGTGTCGCCCGCGCCCACGGGAGCGGACAAGTTGCCGTGGAAATCGTCAGCCTGATCGCTGTGCACCAAAGTCGCTGCGCGCCCCCCTTCGCCGTACGAGAGCGGTTCCGGGGTGACGACGTGGGTGGCGCCGAAGAGGTTGACGTGGTCGCCGATGGGGTTTCCGTCGCTGTCCGTCACCACCGAGGCGGTGACGTTCAGCAGCCCCTTGCTCTCCGCGCCGTTGATGGCCGTCACGATGGCGCCGGCCACGTCCTCCGCGGTGTACCAGTACGAGATGTCTACCGGCACGTCGTTTGGATCGCCGCCCGCGTAGGACGGATCGATGAACTGGAACGTCACGCTGTGGACTCCGTCACTGACCGTGAACGTGCTGCCTTGCTGCAGGTCCACGGCGGCGGGCGCAATCAGCGTGTAACTGTCGCTGAGGCGGTCGTTCACGTCGAAGGAACGATTCAGCGTCAGCGGGGGTACGTTGGCAGGGACATCGGGCGTCCAGGTGCCATATTGGCTCGACTCGCGGATCTGAAGCTGGTAGGGGCCGCTGGTCAGCACGGTTGTCCCTGCCGCCGGCGTGTTGAAGCTGGTATTCACCGGGGCATTCGTGACCATTTCACCCCGTTCGGCGAAGCCGATGATCACGTTGTCGATGGAGAAGCCGAGGTGGTTGTTGTCTTGGCCGCGAACGGCGGTGGTATACTGGTCGGAGACGTCCGTAAACTGGTCCGGGCCGCCGTCTTGGTGGACGCCGTGGTCGCCATCCAGGCTATTGGCATAGGGCAACGGTCCGGGATCGACCACGGTATGGCCCACCATGCGGACCATCGCGTCGCCGTTGGTATCATCGACCTTGAACGAGGGCGTGACGATCGGACCGGTCGTACTGTCCAGGTTGACAGTCTTGCCCGCGAACTGCGCTTGCAGCGCGGCTGCCATCGCCTCCGCCACCTGGTCGGCCGTCATCAGCGAGGTAATCGGCACCCTCACGTCGCCATTGCGGGTGGTGCCGTAGCCGACGTTGCCGCCGCCGCCGCCCCCAGGCGACTTCGTGATCGTCCGGCTGTTCACGGTGACCGAGTAGGCCCCGTTGAGCATCACCCGGCCTTGATACGGGTCGGCGACAATCGAGACGGTCGCGCCGTTCAGGGTGTAGGTGAGATTCTGGGCGTTGACCGCGGCGGTGATCTCGCTGGCCACTTCGGCCGTAGTGTCGTTGACGGTGAAGGGAATGGCCACGTTTGCCGCATTGCTGAGCTGGCCGTCATCGTCGAATTCAAACCGCTTCAACAGCGTGCGCGACGCGTTGTAGATGCTGAAGGTGTCGCCGTCGGCGATGGCGTCGCCGGCCACGTCCGGCAAATCGAGCTCCACGCCCATGTCGAACTCGAACGTGACGTCGTTTATGCCGGTCGCATCGGTGACGGTGAAGGTGTCCCCGTCCGAGAGCTGCTCGCCGGGGAGCGCGCCGAGGTACGCGCCGACCGTCTCCTCGGGGTTGCCCGTATCGCCGACGTGCATGTCGCCGGCGGAACTGAAGTCGAACCGCAGGCGGACGCTGCTCTGGCCGACAAAGTCGCCAAGCGACCAGGTGTACACGTCCAGATTGGCATTGTATTGTTCCGGGATAGCCGGCGGAGCAAGGCGGAACTGCTCCCACTGCGCAGTCCCGGTGCCGTCCACGGTGCTGGGCAAATCGCCGTTGGGATTGCTCAAGGTGGCGCCGAGCAGGTGCCAGGTCACTCCGTCGGCCGACGCGAAGACGCGGGCGGTGTCGTAGTTGGCCGCGGATCCACCGGCGAGCAGATAGTCGAAATAGAGCGTCGGCACGTCGGCGGCGGAATAGCCGACCAGGCTGAACGGCTGCGTGATCAGCGAGCCGTAAGCGCCGCCGGGCACATCGTAGTTTCCGCTGTTGGTGGTAGTGTCGGTGCCGTTGTTGAAAGCATAAACCAGGTTCTTCGTCGAATCCGTAGGAACTGTCTGCACTCGGCTACCATCGTATGCCGGATAGGTGGCATGACCGGCGGTGGTGTCGGTTGTCGCATGCCAGAGATTCGTATCCAGGGACGAAAAGGCCAGGCCAGAGACGGTGGTTAGATTGGGAATCGTGACGTGCGTGGCGGAATCCAGGAAGATGCCCTGCTTGGCCACGGCGGTGGCCTGGTTCGTCGATGAATTAACGGTCAGGCCCAAAGCGTAAAGGTCGCCGGTGCCCGAGATGCCAAAAAGCAGGTTCGCGTACGGTTTAATCGGGTTGCCGCTGGAGTCTGTCCCCTCGCTGATGTCCGGCGGACCAACCGTCAGGCCGGCAAAGGCGACGTTCGCCGGCGAAGTGCCGTCCGTCTGGATCGTGCCGATCCAATGCAACGACGGTGGAGTCGGTGGAGTGGGTTTGACGGTCATGTCAACCGGCGCGATGGTGGCACCGGCCGTAGCGGTAGCAGCCACCGGCGTGAATCCCGGGTTGCTGTAGTTGAGGATCTGGTAGACCTGGCCGGTGTCGGTGACGGCATAGAGGTTGCCGTTGAGGAACGACATGCCCGTGATGTTGCCAATGAAAGCGGCGTTATGACCGGTAACATCGTCGGTTGTCAACGAGGCCAGCGGGATCACGTTCGTGGTCAACCGCTCCTTGCCGTCTTCGCCGCTGACTTCCTGCGCGACGCCGGCGGGCGACAACACGTAGAGCAGATTGCCTTCGTAGGGCGCCTCAGTGTAGGTCTTTGCCGCCGCGCTGGCCGTGTAGTCGTCCGCATTCCCGATCACGTACCAACTGCCGTTGTAGGCCATCGCTTCCATTTCGACGCCGCCCTTATCGTCGGGGGGGGGACCTGCCGGGGTATTATCGCCGGCGATCTCTAGGGTTGGAGCGCCCGCTGCCCGCGAATTACGATAGGTGATAATGCCGTCCGACTGTTGGGCCGTGGCAGTCCCTACCCCCGGATCTATCGTGCAGAGCACGCCGGCGGCAGCGTTCTGGTCGGTGGCGGTGGTCGAGCCGCGGGTAATGGTGTAGAGAGTACCGCTACCGGTACCGGCAGTACCGTCATAGTTCGTTCCCGGGACCATCGCCAGATCGCCGACCGTGGCGCCTGTCGTGCCGTTCGGGTCCCCCAAAGTCGTCTCGACGGCCCCGGTGAAGGGATCCACCGTCTCCAGGCTGCCGTCGTTGAGCACGTACAAGACCACGTCGCTAAAATTGTAAGGGACCGCCGACACGCCCAGGCTCTGGACCTTCTGAGCCGTCGTCGCTGTCGGGTCGGTGTCATAAGGAAACAGCGTGGTTTGCGGAGTGCTGCCCGAATCCCCTTCGCTGCCGATGTTGTCCTCGGCCACGCGCTGCACCGAATCGACGGGCTCCAGCCGGATCGACGGCATGATTTGCGGCCCATTGTTAACGGAGGCTATGACGCTGGGCGTAACGTCGTAGGAGGTTATGGCGACGTAGTACCTGTGCCCTTCGAGCAGATAGACCGGTCCGATGTACGGATCATTGGGTCCCACCGAGCCGGCGCTCAAATTGGAAGTAGCCGTGCCGCCGCCGGGGGTGGGCTGATCGTCGGCCAACGCCGAGTTTGTTCCATCGAGGACCAAATGCCCCTGGTCGTCGAAGATCCACAGCGAGGTGTCCGGACGCACCAAGCCGTCGGCGTAGTCCATGTCGAAAACGACCGGATAGGCGGACCCCTTGGTGGTCAGCCCGGTAATCCGTTCGATCGTATTGCCGTAGTCAACGGTGAAACTGTACCAGTCCACGTCGCGCTGCGTGCCGTTGTCATTCAGGCTGCCGGTAAGGGTGATCGAGCCGTCGGCGGACTGGAGCAGATTGCCGACCGCTTGCGCGTTGGCCTCGGAATCGTTCGTTCCGCTGACGCTTTCGGTTTCGGTCACGTCGCTCGTGAGCGGCGAGTCGTCCGGCAGACCGTTGGTATTGATGCCGTTGGTGGCGTAACGGATGTCGGCGTACTGCACCGTCGAGCCCGGATGGTCGTAGACCGGCTGGAGGCGGATCTGCAACTGATACTCGCCGCTGGTCCGCAGTCCCTGCATCGAGACGTTGCTGGCGCCGATGAGCATCATTTTCCCATCGCCGGCGCTGACGGCCTGGTCGCCGCCCATCGCGGCATTGATCGCTGTAATGGCGGCGGCCTGGATGTCGGCGATCAATTCGCCGGGCGTGAAGGCGATCGGGATGTTGCCCGCCGCAACGTTGCCGTCGCTGTCGAACTCGAAATTCCAAGTGGCGCCGGAGTAGGTGAACGTCAGCACGTCGCCATCGTTGACAATGCTGCCGAAAGCGATCACCGGTGAATCGTTCAATACGCTAATTGCCGGGCTGACCACCGAGACGGCCGAAGCGTTCAGCAAGGCGATCCGTCCGTCGCCAACGTCGAAGGCTGCGACGCCGGACTTCGTGTTGTCAATGGCGGTAATCGCCGCGTCCACCGCGTCCTGGACGGTTGCACCGCTGGGAATCAGCACCGCGATATTGTTGACGGCCACGCGGCCCGTCGTCGTGAATTCAAATGTGACCGGACCACTGCTCCCCGTGACCGTGAACGTGTCGCCGACGGCGACGCTGCCGTTGATTTGCAGCAACGGATAGTTGTCCTGCACGTGCAAGCCGTCCGCCAACCCGCTGCTGACGCGGACATAGTAAGTCCGCTGTTGTCCTGCCGGACCGGGCAGCACCAGGTGCAGCCCCGCGTCGCGCGGATTCGTGCTGTAGAGGTCCTGGTAGGCCCAGTCGCTGCTGTCCAACGTGGTTGCCGTGCCGATTTCCTCCCGCCAATTGTCGGAAGTGGCGATCACGTTTCCGTCGGCGTCGATCAGTTGCACCACCGAATCGAGCGAAAAGCTGGTGCGATCCACGGCGATCCAGACCTCGGTGCCGGCGGTTGCCTGGAAACTGTAGACGTCGGCGTCGTCGGCGCGATCCGAAGCGATGGAGCCGTGGACTTCGAAACCCAGCCGCAAGACGTCATCGCCTCCCTGGGTGGTGGTCGCCAAAGCGCCGAGCGGCTGGGCGGTATCGACCGTGCCGTTTACGTCCTGCGAACCGGTTGCCGGTTCCGCTTCGACGGCAACGGCGACGTTGCTGTCGTTGCTGAACTGGTCCAGCGTGATGCCCTGCCAATCGCCCGGATTGGGAGCCGAGTTGAAACCGTCGTTGTTGGTATCGGTCACCACATTGCCGGTGGTTGGATCGGTGCCGGCGCCGACAGTGTCGTCGCTAAGCGAGGTAAGCACAACCGGATGGCCCGGCTGGCCGAGCACCTGCACCGTCCCGCCGACGCGATCGGTAACTTCCAACAACTCACCGGCGGCGGTGAAGCCGGCACTCGCGCTGCCGAACTTGACGACGAGGCTGGCCGTGGTGCTGCTCTGCAACCGCAAGCCGCCGTAAGTGTCCAGGTTGGGCACGACGATCTGATCGTAGACGACGTGCACAATGTCGGTGTCGTCCCAAATTCCCTCGGTCGTCAGCGTTCCGCCGCGGACGATCATGCCGTTGATGCTGTTGTTCGCCAGCTTGTTGCCTCGAACCAGCGGGCCGAAATTGCCGGCATATTGGCTGAGAACGTCCACCGGGCCGGTGCTGCGTCCCCAATCGGGAATACTCAGCGAATTGAGCGAATTGACGTTGACGGAGATGACGGCTCCCTGGTTGTCCGCGAATACGTTGTCGGCGATGACCGGTTGGGCGAAGCGGACGTAGATCACGCCCGGTTCCGAGATGCTGCCGCGACCGTTGCGATCGTCGCCCGTCGCCACCGCCTCGTTGTCGTGGAACAGAGTGTTGGTAATGCGGACCGTGGCCTGCCGAATATCGACGGGAGCGAACTGGGCGAAAGTTCCCTCGATGGCGACCTTTCCGCCCGCATAGGCGATTTGGGCCTGGTCGATGCTGCCTTGCGAGGTGCCGCCGAAATACAGTCCGCCCCAGTCGCCGGCCGCCGGCGCCGTCGCTCCGCCGTCACCGTTCGTGTCGAACGTGCCGCCGGTGCCGTAGGTGTCGTCACGCAGCGAGGTGAAGATCACCGGAGAGCCGGCGTCGCCTTCGGCGATCAACAGGCTCTCCATCCCGACTTCGATGCTCGCGCCCCACAATTTCACCACGGCGCCGGGATCGATCCTCAAGCGGCCAGCCAACTGTGCTTCGATGGTCGTAAGGCCGTTGACGCTGATCACCGGGCCGCTCAAATCGACGAGGCTCCCCACGGCGGTCGCCGAGATGTTCAAGGCCGGGTATCCGTTCTTGACCAGGTTGTTGATCGCCCTGGCGATACGCTGGGCCACGGCGGCACTGGAATCGAAATAGGGATTCACGTTGATGGGCACAGCACCGAGAGCGACTCCGTCGCCGTTGACGTCGAACTCGAATCGAAGGCTGGTCGTGCCGTCGCTGAGAACGAAGTACTGGCCGTCGCTGAATTGCGAGACGTTGGGCACGGAAATCGCATTCGCGCCGGCAGGCAGCAACGGGCTCGTCCCGGCAACCAAGCGTGCCTCGCCGCTGCCGTTCTGCATCTGAAGGTCTTCGGGAATCGCCAGCACCGTGCCAACGTCATCGAACCTCGCCTGCACGTCGAGGGTCTCCCGCGATTGGCCGGCGTTGGTGACCACCCGCAGGTACAGCGCATTCATGCTGTTGCCCGTCAGCGTGTTGCTGCGCAAGTCGGGGCCGACGCGGGTGTAATCGTTCGTATAGTAGTCCGTGCCGCCCGGAAGGCTGCCGTCCAACGAATCGTGGAATTCGGATTCTTCCAGGCTGTTGGGATCGGCCGACATCGCGGCGTCGGCGCTGCGGGTGATCGTGGTGAACGAGACGGTCGGCCGGGCCTCGATCATGTGGATCGGGTCGTAGGTGTCCACGACGCCGTTGACGTTGATCTTGCCGCCGCCGTAACTCATGTTGGCGTTGCTGACGTAATCCAGGAAAATGCCCGCGGTTTCCAGGACGGTGCGGCCTTCTTGGTAGTCGTACGCGTTGTTGAAGACCAGTCCGCCCCAATCGCCGGCGGCCGCGGCCGGCGGGGCCTGGGTCGTGTAACTGTGCGTGCCGACGTGCGCATCCCAGTACGAGGTGAAATAGACGCTTTCGTCGGGAATACCGAGCACCTGCACGGAACCAAGGCTGTGATCGACGTTCTGGCTGGAACTGCCCACGTAGATGTTGGCGTTGCGGAGCTTGACGACCGCGCCGGCGTCGAAGATCACGGTCACGCCCTTCGGCACGTCCAACGAACTTCCGTCGGCCAGCGCCTTGCCCGAGGTGTCCGTTCCGATCTCGTACGCCATGTTGTCCTGCAGCGTCGACTTCAAGTTGCCGGTGCCGAGGTTGATTGTCACGTTTGGCCCGTCCACGTAGATCGTGTCGCCGCTTATCGTGGGCGTGGCGTCGAGGCCGCCGTATGTCCTGCTCGGCTTCAGCGTGCTCAGCCCGTCCGGAATCCAACTGACCGAATTGATGGCGCTATAGATGTCGCCTGCGATCGTCGCGGCGCTGTCGGTGGACTTGAACTGGATCCGCCGGTTGGCGCTGTGCCACACGCCGTTGCTGTCGAATTCGAAGCTGTAGGTGACGCTTCCGTCAGAGATCGAAAACGTCTGGCCGTCGGTGGGCAAGTGCGCGGGATCGACTAGGATGCCGTCTCCCTGGTCGTCGTTGGCGGTGTTGTTGCCGACGATCCGCACGATGTCGTTCTGCGCGGCCGCTTTCGTCGCGTCGGAGATGTTTTTATACGGATGGGCCAGAGTTCCGTTGGCGGTCGTCCCGGCGGCAGCTTTGTTGACGAACAAGGTCTGGCTGGCCGGCGCGACGTTGAACCAGTAGTTGTACTGGCCGCCGGGCTGCCCGTCGGCGTCGCCGTCCAGCGCGATCGATTGGGCGTTGACCAGTTGCGCGGCGACCGCGGGCTGCAAGTTCAGCCGCAACTGGTAGGCGCCCTCGGTGGTGCCGCCGATGCCGCTGTCGGCGACGTTCGGATTGTACTGGTCGTTGCCGCTGGCGCTGACGCCGATGTAGTACGTCCCCTCGTCCAGGTGCAGCGAAATGAGCGAGTCGTGGCCGTAATAGTCGTCGTTCCGCGCGACCACGTTCCCGTTGGCGTCGAACAGGATCAATTCCGTATTCAAGAGACTGGCGTTGGCCATGCGCTGGGCGATCGTCTCGGCGCTGAAATCGCCGCCGCCCGCGCCGACCTCGAACTTGTACATGTCGATGTCCATGCTGTCCAGGCGGAAGAGATACTGACCGCTGTCGATGTCGCCGTTGTCGGGGAAAGACGCCTCCGAAGTCGAGTCGAAGTCCGGGTTGGCGCCCATGATCTCATCTCCGGCCTCGTCGTAACTGTGCATCAAGCCGAGCGAATGCATGATCTCATGCATCACCGTGCTCATGTAGGCGCCGCCGAACAGGCAGTTGCCCCAGTTGTAATAGTTGTTGATGACCACCAGGCCATCGTCGGTGCCGCCAGCCTCCATCCCTGCCGCGCCGGTGGGAGGCGTATTGGGACCGAAGACGCGAACGTCGCCCGTGGCAATCGTGACCCCCTGGTCGGCCGTCTCGACGAATTGCACGCCCATGTACTGAGTGAACAAGGAGAAGACGTTGCGAACGCGCTGCTCCTGCACAGCCGTAATCAGGTTGTGCATCGGCGTGTTGCCAACGTAGCCGTAGATGTCCTGGAAATTGTAGTAGACGGTCGGAATATCGCCTTCGGGACCGACGTCGCCGGCGCCGTAAACAACGTGGCTCTCGCTGGCGACGTCGGTCGCGCCGGTCGGCAAGCTGCGCGAGCCGGGCGTGTCCTGCCCGCCCGGCCACTCCAAATCGTAGGGGCGGTCCCCAATATCGCCCGAAACCACCCAAGATTGCGGCGCGGACGGATCGAGCGGACTGGAGGGCGGGTAGTCGGCATAATTGCCCAGTTCGGTCGCGCCCTGCAATGTCGAGTCGATGTCGTCATTGGGGGAAATGTCGGTGCGGTCGGTGGTGACGATCGGTTGATATTCGTTGCCCACCCGCAGCCGGAAAGCGCCCGTGCCGATCTGAGCCAGATCGGTAATAGGATTGCCGTTGGCATCCTTGCCAAAGGTCAAGGCAACCATATAAACCGTCGATCCGCCCGACCCGGTCGTCTCGCTGTACACCGCCGCCGTCGGATGGACTACCACGTCGTCGGAGGTGTCGGCCGTGTTCTTGGTCAGAATCAGGCCGTAGAAGTCGAGAGTCTGCGCCGACGCGGCGTCCATCTTATCGTTGAAGTAGACGTTGATCTCGTTGCGGGCCTGCGCCAGCGTGCCGTCGGCGTTGCGCGTCACCGGTTGCGGAACCACGGCGCTCACTTGCGGAGGCAGCGCCAGCGTAAAGCCCCAGACAAAATTGGTTCCGTCCCAATACGACTGGCCGCCGGAAGTGACCTCATGGTACCCCACGGAAATGCCGGCGGTGGTCGTAAGCGGCGGCACGAGCTTGCCGTCAGGACCATAGTACGGGTCGCTCGTGCCGTCGAGTCCCTGGCCGACGATCGTCAGGCGATAGGAATCGGCGGGCAGACTGTTGGCAAAGCGGATGATCACCTCGTTGGGCTTGTCACCGATGCCTATCCACCCCGGCGTGACCACGACGTCGTTGGTGTCATAAGGGTTCGAGACCGGGTCATAGAACGTGCCGTCGCCTCCCGATCGCGTGATTTGGATGCCGGCCAACGTGGCTGGGTCGATGACCTGGCCGTCATTGAAGTCCAGCGTCAATTGCTGCGGGGCCACGGTAATCGTGGGCGCCGCCAGGTTTGCCTGGTACTGGTTCGTATTGGTGCTGACCGTCAGCAGGTTCAAACTGGAGAAGATCTCGGTGCGGATATCCTGAAACTCCCAGACGCCGCGGCCGAGGGTTCCCACCACCAGCACGTTGTTCTGAGCATTGTAGTCGAGATCGTAGACCGGAACGTTCGGCAACGCGGTGCTGTACTTGTACCAGTTGCCCAAATCGTCGGCCCGCGACCCATAAATGCCCTGGGCGCCGCCGACGAGGATGGCACCGGTCTGGCCGCTGGCGATGAACTCGATCGTGCGGAGACCGGCCGCGGCGCTGTAATTGCCGGTGATGTTGGTCCAGGTCTGGCCCGCATTGGCCGTATACCAGACGCGAGTGTCGTCGATGACGTAAGCCTGTTCCCAATCGGCCGAGTCCACGGCGATGTCGCGGGGCGTGCCGCCGGGGTAGTTTGTCTGGGCAATCGGATTGGCCGTGTTGATTCGCAGGTAGACGCCGCTGTTGGAGATGGCCCAAATCACGTCGGCATACGGCGTGGCCTCACGATAACCGCCGTAAACCACTGCGGTCGCGTTGCCGAGGGCGTTCAGATCCGTCAAGGTGGCGCCGCCATCGTACGACTCAAACAACGAAGTGCTGCCGCCGATGATCATCCGGCTCGGATTGACGACGTTCAGCGCCACCGGGGTGACCAACTGGCCGCCGTCCACCTTGCCGAAAGTGTTGCCGCCGGTGCCGTTGACCACCAGCTTTGGCTTCGTCGTGGCGATCACGTTGTTGTTGGCGTCAACCGTCCGTCGTTCGAAATTCTGCAAGTACTCAGTGCTGGTATACCGGTACGATTCGTTCTGCGAGGCCAGGCTCACGTCATCGACGGCCATGTCGCCTCCGTAACCTTGGCTCACCTCGTTCCACGTCGTGCCGCCGGCGGCGGTCTCTTCGGAAACGCCGACGTTTTGGGTACTTGCCAGCGCCACGTTCGAGATCGAGTCGTAGGCGACGTTCTGAACTTCGCTCACCGCCAGGTTGCCGTTGAGCGAAAACCAATCGCCGCTGTTGTTTTGCGGGCTGCTGCGGTAGTAGACGCCGCCGTCGTCGACTTCGATCAGCCTTCCGGACGCGTCGAAGATCATCTCGCGCGAATCGGCGTGCGGCGACGAACTGCTGGCGGTGCCGCCGCCGGCAGGGCCCATCGTCTTCGAGTCGGTGAGGTGAACCCATTGCGATCCGGTAATCTTCGAGGCGTCGCCGCGGAACAGACGCCCGCAGGCGTTGGTGACGCCGATCTGCGAGGTCGGGCCGACCACCGGTTGTGTGCCGCCGCCGACGTAAACGAGATTCACGTTGTTCGGATCGGCGACAATCGAGAAGCCAATCGACCCTTGACCGCTGGGCAAAGTGGCCAAGGGATCGCCGGCCGGGAACGGATCCTGGTCCAACTCGATCCCGTGCGTCACCCCGGCGTCGACAGTCTTCGGCAGATCCATCATCGTCCACGAACCGCCGCCGTTGCCCGAACGGAAGACGGCGGCAAGCTTGTCCTCGCCCGCATTGGCCGAGTCTTGATTGACGATTCCGACGTAAACCTGGTTCGACCGCCCGACACTGATCTGCACATTATGGGTGACGGTAGTGCCGCTACTGTAGAGATAGCCGTCCAACGCCAGCGAACTGACCTTGGTCCAGGTTGACCCGGTGTTGGTCGATTTGTAGATTCCGTTGGCGCCGCCAAAATTGTCGGCGCCGACGACGGCCGTATAGAGAATGTTGGGATTGACCGGATCGGCGACCAAGTCGTAGGTGATGCCCTCCGGCAGGCCGTGAAGGGTGCCGTTTCCGTTGGAGATCTGGCTGAAGGTCTTTCCGCCGTCGGTGCTGCGGAAAATGCCGACGTTGGCGTAGCTGCCCGTCTGCGCATTGTTGACGGAAACGACGATGGTCTTGCCGTTCAGGGTGATGCCCGAGCAGTCCTTGCCGACCAGCGTGCCGCCGCCGTCGAGTGGCGTCCAGGTGGCGCCGCCGTCATCGGAATAGAGCAGCCCATCGAGGGCGCCGCCGGTGCGACTGGAGGCACTCGACCGCCCCTCGCCGGCAACCAGCGTCATCCCGTTCGGGTCGTTCGAGTCCAGCGCCAGCGCGCCGATCGAAAGCGACTTGGCGTTGTCGGTCAGCGGCGTCCAGGTGGGACTCGCGGCGGTGGCGTTGGTCGTGCGCCAGATGCCGCCGTTGACGGTTCCGATGTAGAGAACGTCGGGATTGGTCGGATGAGCGACGACCGCTTGCACGGCGCCGACCACTTCGTTCAGATAGGCGCCCGTCGGACTCTTCGGAGCGACGTTTTCCGTTTGCCCATAGTCGATTGGGGCCGGCCCGAGCGGCATCCAAGCGCCGATACTCAACAGGGCCCGCTCCTCAAACTGCTCGATTCGCAGACTGCGGTGATGTGCTGATCGAACTGAGTCGCCGTGCTTTCGACGACTGGATCGAACCGTTTTCGCGACCGCACTACGACCTGTCAGACCCGACCTTGCCATGACCCCGCTCCCTATTCCAGGATATGTAGAACGTCCCCTAAACCCCCCGTCAACCGGCAGTTCCAACTGCCGTTCAGATGTGCCCTGAAGAAGCCCGCCGCCTTCCCATGCGCAGGAAAAATCAACTACCAACTTAGGTAACCGTAACGATTATGTCAACAGATTTCCACCGCCGGGGGGGAGAGTATTTCATCAAAGGCGTGGACACCGACCCCCGTCGCTCGACAACAGCGGGGCAACCAAGCAGGGCGTGTCCTGAACCTATCCGTCAGTAGCCGGCTTTCAGCTTCCCGACTTCGTCAATGCCGTGCTGTCATCGTTCCGGGGATGAAAAACGACCCGCGTCCATAATCGCCCGACCGACCGCGGAGAGCTGATCGCTGGTGCTCTGCCGACGGTCTTTCAAGCACGTCTTTCCTGAGAGTTTGGCGTGTGAAGCGCAGACTCGCAACGGGCATCGCAAAAGTCCTGTTGGCGCGATTCTGGTGCTGATAGACCACCCGTTAGCGCCACCCCTTGACAGTCGATAGCAAACCGACTTAGAAAAGAGATTAACTCACCGGCTGCATCTCCCGGCTGCGACATCCACCCATTTCCGCGCGGGAGATGCAGCCTCTCTCTTTCCCAACGGTGGAAAAGGGGACAGGTCCATCTGCCGGAACGGCCCCGAGGGTGCTTCGCTCACAGATTGGACCTGTCCCCTTTTTTCCCAAGCTCACGCAAGTCTACTTGACTTAGAGCACAGTCACCCCCCGGCTATTTTGTCGGTGGCACGCTGTCTAAATTACAGATGCCCTGACGCAATTACCAACGAGGCGGCATCCTGTCGCCTCAACCGACTGAAAGGACGTGTTCCGTTAGGGTGACAGTTGCACTAGTGGTTCGCCAAATCAGGAATGACAGGTTTGTGTTATGGTGGGGCAGACATTCTTGTCTGCCCTGGGCAGGCAAGAATGCCTGCCCCACCTGTCAACTAGAGCTTGGCGGACCACTAGTGCGACCCCAGCAATCTGGCGAGTCAGGCCGGTCCGGGCACTAGGCCAAGCGTGGCCTTCGCAGAAAGGGCAGGAGATCGGCCTGTTCAATTTGGCGATAGAGTGTTCAATTTTGCTGTAGCAAAATAAAACAGGCGAGCTGACAGCGGTTCGGGCGATCGACTGTCAGCTCGCCATGTGTTATCGGAAGCGGGGGCTTCCGATCCGTCGGGGGGTGCCTCTGAGTTCTCCGTTTCCTCGGGGATAGGTAACCTGTTTCTAATTAAGACGTTCAGACGATTGCATTCACACGCCAAACGCTGTCTCTCTCAGTTCGCCCCTCTCACGCAAACCTCTTCTCTGCCACGGCCCCTGCCACACCTCTCTCAGCCGGCCCCAATCCCGGTTCGCCCCAGGAAACCAACTGGCTTGTTCTATATGCTAACGGCGTGCCAACAGAAAAAAAACAGGGGAGAGAGGAGAGGGGAGAGGGAACGGCAAATTCGAAAGGCCATGTGGTGGTACCCGCCGCCGCATAGATACCAGTATAAAGTCATTTCGTCGATAAAGGGTCGTGGGGAGAATAGATGACGTCTCGGACTTTCCCCTCTCCCCTCTTCTCTCTCTCCTCTCCCCTCTCCCCTCACCACCCGTTGCGATGCACGCGATCCTGGCGGAAGTGATCGTGTGGCGAAGCCTGCTCGGCGGGATAGCCGACGACAACGAGGCTATGGGCGATGACGTTCTCGGGAAGGCGCACCAGACCCCGCAGCCCGTCCATACGCTCTTCACGCGGAAAGACACCCGTCCAGACCGCGCCTAGCCCGAGGGCATGGGCTGCCAATAGCAGGTTTTCGACTGCCGCCGCGCAATCGACCACCCAATAGCCGGGCGACTTCTCCAGCGAGAGGTCGCCGCAGACCATGATGCCCAGCGGGGCACGGCGGGCCATCTGCGCGTTCGGATTGATCTCGGCCACATCGGCCAACATCCGCCGATCGTCGATCACCACGAATTGCCACGGCTGCTGGTTGCGGGCACTTGGGGCATTCATCGCCGCCGCCAGCAGCTTCTGCACCAGCTCCTCGGGCACGGACCGATCTTCGTACTTGCGAATGCTGCAGCGCGTGCGGATCGCTTCCAATGTCTCCACGATTGAATCCTCCACTGTGATGTTCTTCCCGGCACCTCGACCGGACCGACGGTGGGGCAGACATTCCTGTCTGCCTTGCAGACTGCCGCGGATCAGGCAGACAAGAATGTCTGCCCCACCGAACACTCTATTGACTGCCTCACTCGTGTTGCGAGAAGGGGGGTCACTCGGCCGGCCGACCGATTTTGGAGCTTTTGTGGGCAAAAGCAACCCCGCAACCTGGGGGCCGCCCGCTGAAAGCAGGTGTTCGTGTTGCCCACCGGAGAATAATATGATGCGATTCCGTCCCCATCCGAGATTTCAAGAGAAAGCGCGAGGCCAAAGCATGAAACCCGAGAAGCTCGTCTTTCGGGAAGTTGCGGGATTGTATCGCATCATCCCGCTGCGCGTGCTCCGCCGCACGCCGGGCGTGTCGTTCGACCTGGTGCCGACCGAGGTGCTGCCACACATCGACGGGATCGATCGCGTCTTGCACGACGGCGGGGCGGTTTCGCCGGGCCCGGTCGGCGACGTGGCTCGCCCCTGGTACATGCACCCGCATCAGGACGACAATCTCATCGTCCTGCACGGCACGCGCTTTGTCGACATCTACACGAAGGCGCACGGCCGGGTCAAGAGTTTCGACGTTGAGCCGCATCGGATTCGCCACGGCGGAGCGGTCGTCTACGAGGGCGCGGCGATGTTGGTCTGGCCGCGGGGCGTATTCCATCGCATTCGCAGCGACGAGAAGACCGGCTCCGCCTCGTTGAACTTCGCCGTCCGCTACGACGGCTTCGACATCGACACGAACTTCAACGTCCACGACCTCGACACCACAAACGGCGAATACCACGTGCTTCGCGCCGGCTACCTGGACCAGCCGGGATAGACGATCGCCCGCACGGCCGCCGCTCTGCGGCGGTCACATCAATCCGCGCCAGTGCCAAAGGAAACCGGCGGCCACGTGGCAGCCGATGACAAACGGCAGGCAACCCCAGCGGATGACGGCCAAGTCGAGGGCCGTCGGGTTCTGCGGTCTCCGACAAATTATCATTACAGCAGTGCCCCAGAAAATCCCGAGACTTGTCAGCATCAACTGCGGCTCTTCCACGAGGAGAATCAAGGTGCCGAGGATCCCGGCAATCACCGTATAGACCAGCGCTGACACCAACGCAGGCGAGTATCGTTCTGAGACGGTGACGCTCTTTCGCATGATCACACCAATCCGCGCCAGTGCCACACGAAATGGATGGCAAATTGGAAGCCGATGACCAACGGCAGGAATGCCCAGCGGATCAGGGCCAAGTCCAGCGATGTCGGGTTCTGCGGCCTCCGGCACATAATCACGACAACGGTGCCCCAGAAGACCGTGATGCTCGCCAGCAAGGGTGCCGGGCCTCCCATGTCCATGGGCGGGCCACCGATGATCGCGAGGAGCAATGTGGAGGCCAGCGCCGTCCAAATAGCGGGTCGGTAGCGTTCCGAGAAGGTGATGACCTTTCGCATGACCCGATTCTACCCCGCATCGTCAACGACCTCCATCACGAAACCGCGAAAGTCCGAAATCACGAAAGGCGGGGCGTTCTTCTGGCTTATCGTCCCCATCCTGTGGACGCAGTGACCGATTTCCGGACTTGTGGTTCCTTGGGACGGCGGAGGGCGCTGGTCCGCAACAGCGCTTCCCCTCGGGGCGCGGCTAAACGGCCGACTTCGTGTCTTCGCACTTTCGTGCTTTCGTGATAAGAACGCTACCGTGCTACGGATGAACCGCCGCGGGCAAGTCGCGGATGTTCAACTGCTGCGGTTTGCCCTCGGGGCCGTCGAGCGAGTCTTTCGTCTCGAAGTAGTGCTGTAGCCGCGCGACTTTTTCCGCCGCCGAGAGTTCCCCGACCGCGTTGGCGCCGGGAGCGTATCCCCAGGTGATCCGCGAGCCGCGGCGGGTGACCAACGTGAAGATCGGTTCCGCGGTTCGGCCAACGTCGCTCGGACTGGAGCCGGCCGTGTCGGCGGCGGAGGGTTCGATGTGCTCCAGCCGCATCGGCTCCCACTTCTCGTCCAAGGCGGCGGCGATCTCCGCCCCGCCGATCACTCGGGCGTCGTTCCAACGCGCTCCCGCGGAACCGATCGGTCCGCGATCGACTCCCCATAGTTTCGGATAGCGAGCGGCTTCGGTCGGGGTGAAATCGCCGGCCTCGGTGGGCAGCAGCACCGCCTCGGCATCAACCGGCACCCCGCCGCCAGGCACTTGGACCATGCACACCGGCTTGCGATAGACGACCTCGACCTTCACCCCGCCGTACTTCTTCGTGACTGAGCCGACTTTGGCCACCCAGGGATGGCGGGCGAAAGCGTCGGCGATTCGTCGCGCGAGGTCGTCGTCCATCAACGAGAGCCGGCCGTCAAGCGTCGGACTACGAAAAACCTCGGCGCGGACGTCGCTTTGCGGAATCCACGACGGCTGTGGCGTGACTTCGACCTGTTCCGGGCCGAGTTGATATTCCGGTGCGGCCAGGATGCGGTCCTTCAACTTGATCCACGCATACCACGCCCCGCCAGCGAACAGCGCCATAATCAGCAAGAGCACGGTCACGATGCGGCCCGAGCCGAATACCCAGGACAGAACGTGCGCGGCGGGAAACGAGGATTGTTGCTTCTTCGCTGCGGGCATAGGCGGGTCACGATCACCAGATTTCCAGTTCCAATTCCAATTCGACCCCCATCCGATCGCGGACCTGGCCGCGGACCAACTCGATCAGCCGCAGCACGTCCTGGCTGGTGCATTCGGGCTCGGCGATGATGAAGTTGGCGTGGCGGTCGCTGATCACGGCGCCGCCGATGCGAGTACCCTTCAGGCCGGCGTCGTCGATCAGTTTGCCGGCGCCCACGCCGCGGGGGTTGCGGAAGACGCAGCCGGCACTCTGGTGGCCCATCGGTTGCGAGGCCTTCTTCACGATCCAGTGTTTTTGCATCCGCTGGGCAAGCTGGCGGGGATCGTCCTCCTCCAACTCGCAGCGGGCTTCGAGAATCGCCAGCTCGTCGAGGCTGCTCTGCCGATAATTGAAGACCAGATCGTCGCCGCTGCGCTCGGCAACGTCGCCGGCGGCAGTCAGCACCGTGGCCTGGAAGGTCCATTGGCCGATATTGCCGCCCTGAGCGCCGGCGTTGCCGTGCAGGGCCCCGCCGACCGTGCCGGGAATGCCGATCAGCGTCTCCAGGCCCGCCAACCCGCGATGCACGGTGGTGGTCACCACCCGTCCCAACAGTGCCCCGCCGCCGACGGCGATCGAGCCGCCTTCGATGCGAATATCGCAGAATGCCGGCGCGGAGAGATGGACCACCAGCCCTGGCACGCCCTCGTCGCGCACCAGAACGTTCGACCCCTGGCCCAGCAACCGCACCTCGACCTCCTCCTCGTAACACCGCCGCACTAGCCCGGTCAATTGGTCGAGTGACTCCGGCTCGGCGAAGTACTCGGCCGGCCCCCCCAACTGAAACCAGGTGTGCATCGCCAGCGGTTCGCTCTGGCGGACAATCGTCTCAAAACCGGACATTAGAGGCATAGGAAACCCTCAAGAGATAATGACGAAATCCGAATGACGAATGACGAATGACGAAATCCGAACGACAAATGACGAAGTCTGAATGACGAAAGAGAACGTCGTCTTTCGACATTCGGATTTCGCCATTCGTCCTTCCTTCGTCATTCGTCATTCCTTCGTGCTTCGTCATTCGGGCTTCGTCCTTCGTCCTTCGTGCTTCGTCATTCCTTCGTCCTTCGTCATTCGTGCTTCGTCATTCTCCCGTCATTCTCTTCTCCCGGCCGCAATTTCCATGTATCTCCAGCCCCTAGAGTAACCAATACGTCGCCGGGGGCCAACTGGATTTCCAACGTTTCGACGATCTCGCGGGGGGAGTGGGCCGGCAAAACATCGACGCCGAGTTCGGCGGCCCGGCGGGCGAGGTCGGCCGCGGTGACCTCCCCCGGCCGGGGATCGCCCTCGCGCGCCGAAAAATATCGGCCACCAGTAGTTTGTCGGCATTTTGCAGGCTGGCGGCGAATTGGTCGAGCAGCCGGGCCGTCCGCGACGCCTGATGCGGCTGAAACACGCACCACAACCTGGCGCCGGTGGCCATGCGGCGGACTGCCGCCAAGGCGGCGGTCACTTCCGTCGGGTGGTGCGCATAGTCGTCCACCAACGCTACCCCGCGCCATTGGCCCAACAATTCCAGCCGCCGATGCAACCCGGGAAAGCTGCCCAAACCCGCCGAAATCTGCTGGGGCGACAGTCCGCCGGCATACGCCAACGCCGCGGCAGCCAGCGCGTTCAACACGTTGTGCCGCCCCGGCATCGGCAATTCGACCTCGCAAAACGGGCGGCCGAACCGACGTATCTCGAACCACGTTTTCTCCAACCAGAGCGCGGGCCTCTCGCCCGCATTCTCAAAAACCGGCGTTTCGTGCGAGTTCCTCAAGGCGGGCGGGACGCCCGCGCTGCGGAAGGCGACCGACCAATCGGCTTCAGGTAGAAATCCGAACGACTCGACGCGGCACTTCAGCCCCGCCGCCACCCGCCGCGTCGATTCGCAATCGTGCCGCGCGATGAGCAAACCCTCGTCGGGGATCAACTCGGCGAAACGACGAAAGGCCGCCTCAAGCTGCCCGAGCGAATCGTAGCAGTCGAAATGGTCTAGCTCGATGCCGGTGATGGCGGCCTGCCAGGGGCGAAGATGGAGGAAGTTGGATCGATATTCGCAGGCCTCGACGATCAAGAGGGGATTGGGGGATTTGGGGATTTGGGGATTGGGGGATTTCGGGATTGGGGCATTGGGAGATTTGGAGATTTGGAGATTGGCGGAAGGCGGAAATAACTTGTTCTCACCACTCTCCACTCTCCACTCTCCACTCTCCACTGCCGACTGCCCCCCAGCCCCCAGCCCCCAGCCCCTAGCCCCTAGCCCCCCTCCCCCGGCGCGGCCGCCCGAGCTGGTGCCGATGGGCGTGGCGCCGCAGACGACGGTTGGGTCGAGGCCGGCACAAATCAGCAGATGGGCGAGCATGGCGGTGACGGTCGATTTCCCGTGGGTTCCGGCCACAGCCACGCTGCGGCGGCCGCTGCCAAGCCGCCCGAGCATTTGGAAGTAGCTCAGCGTCGGGATGCCGAGTGCGGCGGCGCGGCGCAATTCGGGATTCGCCGGCGGCACCGCGTCGCTATAAACAACCACGTCAGTATCCGGCGAGAGATGCTCCGCGGCATGGCCCTGGAAGACTTGCCGACGCCAGGAGAGCGCACATTCTCGCGGGCAGCTCGCGGCTGCTGCGCTGATGGTACATTGCTCGAAAAGTCCTTGTCGGCGAGAAACGCCCCCCGATTGCAATCGGGGGGCTCTCGCAAGTGGCAGGCATGTCTTGGGGGGCGTGCTAGAGCGGAAAAGTCCCGCGACGTTCAGATCTGAGCCGCTTATGGTCCAACCCCAGCCGACCAGCACGTCAGCCAACGCCCGCATCCCATTGCCGGCGATTCCAACCAAGTGTGCGCGGCGGGGCTGTGAAGCATCAAGTCTCGGCAGCTCGGCGAAAGGCAGGACATCCATTAGCTGTTCAGTCCGCCGAAGCGGCGATCGCGGGCGGCGTAACTCCGCAACGCGGCGTGGAGTTGCTGCTCGTCGAAGTCGGGCCAATAAACCTCGGTCACCCAAATCTCGGCGTAGCTGATCTGCCAGAGTAGGAAATTGCTCACCCGCATCTCGCCAGCCGTGCGGATCAGCAGGTCGGGGTCGGGCAGGCCCGCCGTGTAAAGATGCGCGGAGATAGTCTGCTCGTCGATGGCCGCCGCATCGAGCTGATTGCGGCGGACGTCGCCGACAATGTCGCGGACGGCATCCACCAGTTCCGCTCGGCCGCCGTAGTTGATCGCCAAACAGACGCGCAGGCCGGTGTTGGCGGCGCTAAGCCGCACGGTTTCATCCAGCCCTTGCACCGCCCCCTCGGGCAGACCGCCGCGGCGGCCGATCCAGCGCACCTGGATGTTGTGCTCCATGATCCGCGGCCGCTCCTCGACCAGGTATTGCTGCAACAGTTGCAGCAGGAAGTCGAGCTCTTCGGCCGGCCGCTTCCAGTTCTCGCTCGACAGGCAATAAAGCGTCAACTGCTCGATGCCCAGCCGGGCACACTCCTCGGTCACGCGGCGAACGCTGTTTACCCCGGCGCGGTGCCCCTCGACCCGCGGCAGCCTCCGCTGCCGCGCCCACCGCCCGTTGCCGTCCATAATCACGGCGATATGGCGGGGAAGTCGGGCACGCGGGATGTCAAGGGGTTCGTTGGGCATGGCATTAGGGATTAGGGATTAGGGATTAGGGATTGGAGGCAGAAGAAACACGTGCCTGATCTGCTGACCGCCAATCCCTAATCCCCAATCCCTAATCCCTCACTTCGCAAATATCGTCTGCCGCCGATCCGGCCCCACGGAAACAATTTCCGCGGGCCGGCGCAACAACGCCTCAATCCGATCGACGTACCTTCTCGCGTCGGCCGGCAGCTCGTCGAGCCGGGCGACCTCGCCAATCTCTTGCTGCCAGCCGGGCAGGGTCTCGTACACCGGCGTCACCCGGCGCAAATCGTCCACATGGCTGGGAAAATCGGTCGTCCGCCGGCCGTCCAACTCGTAGGCCGTGCAGATTTTCAGTTCCGGCAGGGCACTGAGCACGTCCAGCAACATCACCGCCAGCGTATCGATGCCGCCGAGTCGGGCGGCGTAGCGGGCGGCCACCGCGTCGAACCAGCCGCAACGCCGCGGCCGCCGCGTGACCGTGCCGTATTCATTGCCGCGGTCGCGAATCTGCTCGCCGATTTCGTTCCGCTGCTCGGTGGGAAACGGGCCGCCGCCGACCCGCGTGTTGTATGCCTTCAGCACCCCGATAACCTTGCTGATGTATCGCCCCGGCACGCCCGAGCCCGCCGACACGCCCACCCCGGAACTATTGCTGCTGGTGACGAAGGGGAAGGTGCCGTGATCGATATCCAACAGCGAGCCCTGCGCCCCCTCGAACAACATGCGCTGGCCGGCTTCGGCCGCGTCGAGCAGGTAGGCGGTCGTGTCGGCCACATAGGGCGCCAGCCGCTGGGCGAAGGCGTGGTATTGATTGAAGATCTGCTGGGCGTCGAGGTTCACGCCCGAAGAAACGGGCACTGGCTCCGCCGCGGCGCCTGTCCCCGTTTTTTCACCAAGAGCCGCGAAAAGCTGGTTCTTCACCGGCACAATCTGCTCAATCCGCCCGCGAAACTCCGGCCGATACATGTCGCCCAGGCGAATCGCCAACGAGCGGCCGACCTTGTCGCGGTAGCAGGGGCCAATGCCTCGCATCGTGGTTCCGATCGCCTCGCCGCCGCCGCATTGATCGAGCAGGCGGTCCTCCTCGAAATGCCAAGGAAAAATGACATGCGCCCGATCGCTAATAATGAGGTTCTTGCCGACCGTGACGCCGCGGCGCGTCAGTCCGTCGATCTCGTCGAGAAAACTGGCGGGATTGAGCACCACGCCGGCGGCGATGACGCACTGCACCTCGGGCCGAAAGATGCCGCTGGGCACCAACGAGAGCTTGAACGTCTGCCCCTCGCGGACGACGGTATGCCCGGCGTTGGCCCCGCCTTGATAGCGGACGACGATGTCGTTTTGTTCGGTCAGCAGGTCGACGATTTTGCCCTTCGCCTCGTCGCCCCACTGAAGCCCGATCACACAAGTCACAGCCACGGGACCACCCTCGACCAACAAGAGCCCGAAATTTCCAAACACACCAGTCTAGCAACGCGGCCGGGCGGCGGTCAAGTGGCCGGCAAACAAATGAGGGGTGTTACGCAGGGGAAAGAGGTGGGGCGACGCCGCTCAGCTGCGACGCTTCCAACCGGCGTATGCAAGCAACCCAAAGGCTCCGATAACGAGCAGCGCCAGCGTGCCGGCCTCGGGCACGGCCGTCGCGGCGTAGCCACTCAGGCCGGTGGCGGTGAAGCTGGCATAGGTTCCGTCGTATGTAAGGTCGGTCGGAGTGTAGGCGGACCAAGCCCCGTCGCTGTAGCTCCAGAGGTTCAGGTCGTTCGTCGAATAGCCGGGACCAACGTTGAGCGAGAAATAGATTGGATTGTCTGTGTCAACAGTGTAGCCGGATGTCGAGAAGGTCCAGGCATCCAAAACCCTCTGGTCGTTGCCGGCTGACGCCATCAAACCGTCGAGAATCCCGCCGCCAGCAGCCGTGGCCATGAAGGTCATGTCGGCGGTCGTTCCTGCTGCCGGGAAACTCGCGCCAGTTTCCAGTTGGTTCCGCCGGTTCCATTGTCTCGGATCAATGTGCGTTGGACGACGTGGCGGTCGAGCGACACCGGCACGTTGGACGAGCCTGCGGTGACGCTTGATGCAGTAAATGTGTGGCCGGTTGCATCCCACGTTCCACCGACGGCCTGATAGCACCCATCGCCACTCCATGTTTTGGCGGAGATGGGCGAGTATTCGGTTCCGTCTGCCGCAACGCTCGCCCCGGCAAGGATGCGGACCGTACCGCTGTTTAGTATCATCCTGTCGCTGCTATAGATGTCTTCGAGAATGGAGACCTCGCTGCCATTTCCGACGTCAACCGACACCCGAGATTGGCTGGTGATATACATTCTTGTTGCGGACACGCTTCCGCCGCCCGTGACGTTCAGAGCCGCGACGCCGCTGCCCGTGCCGACCTCGACCGCGCTGCTGGTGTTCCATTGCGAGGTGGCGCCGTCCACGTTTACTAAGGCAACCGAGCCGTCAGCACAGCCGAGGTAGCCATAGGAGCACCTAACGCTGGCTCCTCCGGTGATACTGAGAGCGCCGTTGCCGGAATAGGTACCGACGAAAAGGTAACTATCGTCGTACCACGTCGAGCCGCCCCCCTTCACCGCCACCATGCCCGTTGAGCCGACTCCGTTGCCGATGTACGTTGACCCGGAAATCAGATGGCTGCCGCTGTCAACTGTCAGAGTGCCGGAGGCGCTATTCCCAACGTAGCACTCCGTAAAAAGTTGCCAAGTAGCTGGGTTTGACGGAGAGACATCGCCGATTGTCGTAATATCCGCGCGGGCTGATGAAACAGAACTGGCCAGAAAGAACACGGCCAGCAGGGCGAACCAAAATCGTACCCATCTCGTCGATGGTGCTAAGCACGTCGCGAAAAAGCGGCTCATTTTCGTCTCCGAGAAAGGGCGGGCACAATCATCGCAGCACCGCAGAAAGAGCGACACCGCAGTTGCGCCCTCTAGTTTAACAACCCCTACACAGATGTCAACGATTTCCGCCCAAAAGGTGGAGAACCAGTTCCGAAGAGGGGGCAGCGCGCTTCCTTACTCAAGCTCGCCGCAGACGTGGGCGATGCGGCGGACGGCTTCGTCGATCTCGGCTTCGGTGGTCGTGGCGCCGAAACTGAAACGAAGAGAGGATTTCACTAAGTCGTTGGGCAGGCCCATTGCCCGAAGCGTGGGCGAAAGCTCCGTCGAACCGCTCGAACAGGCCGCGCCGACCGAACAGGCCACGCCCGCAAGGTCCAACGCCATCCGCAGCATCTCGCCGTCATGGCCGGGAAAAGCGACGTTGCTCGTCTGCGGAAGTCGCTCGGCCAAAGTCTTATGAGATGTTGGGATGGCAGTTGCACTGCCATCCCCGGAGCGTGGATCGGGTGGGGCAGACATTCCTGTCTGCCCAGGAACAAGCGAGGTGGCAGACCCGGCGCTGGCAGACAAGAACGTTTGCCCCACCGGTTCTAATGGGAAAGATGCGCCGTGAACAATGATGTCGGGCAGAGCAACGCGAAGTCCACGCTCGAAACGATCGCGCAGTGCCGTCAGTCGCCGAGCGTACTCGTTTTGCTCTTTCCGCCAGAGTTCCAAAGCGGTGGCCATGCCGATCGCCAACGCCACCGGCTCGGTGCCCGGACGCAGCCCCTCTTGCTGATGACCGCCGAACAGCAGCGGCGCCAACGGAACGCCGTCGCGCAGCAGCAGGGCGCCGATGCCCGGCGGACCTTGGAACTTGTGGGCCGAGATGCTCATCGCCGCCACGCCCAGCCTGCGGAAACTCACCGGCAACTTGCCCGCAACCTGCACGGCGTCGGTATGCAGCGGCACGCCCGCTTGGTTGCAGATCGCCGCCAATTCAGCGATCGGCTGCAACACGCCGGTTTCGTGATTGCCCAACTGCACGCTGACCAACTGCGGCGGACGTTGGTGCGGGAGTTGTACTCCCGCTCCTTCTGAGGAAGCGGGGGTGGCAGTGCAACTGCCATCCCAACCGGCATGAGTGCCACCCCAACTTCCTTCGCCTTCCAGCAGCCGTCGCAACTGATCGAGACGAACGACGCCCTCGGCCGTCAGGCCCAAAGTGTCCAGTCGCCAGCCCTGTTCCAAGAGGTGCTCGGCCGGTTCGATCACGCTCTGATGTTCGGCGGCGGAGATGATGATGCGACCGGCCGCCACCCATTGTACCTTCTCCGTTGAGTCGTGACCGCTCTGCAAAGCCCCCCCATTGCAATGGGGGGGCGTTTCTCCGCGGCGCGACGCACTGCGCGCCGCGTGCGCCGCGCGATCCCCAGCACCGCCAGGTTATTGGCCTCGGTGCCGCCGCTGGTGAAGATGAGCCGGTCGCGTCGCGGCGGGGCCAAGTCGGCATCGAGAATTTCGGCGATAGCTTCCCGAGCTTCCTCCAGCGTCCGCCGGGCCTGCTGCCCCGGCCGATGCTGACTGGCCGGGTTGGCATAAGCCGCCAAGCCGCAGTCGGCCATCGCTTCTACCACTTCCGGCCGGGTCGGTGTCGTGGCGTTATGGTCCAAGTAGATTGTTTCCATCTCTGCAATTCTACCCGACGATCGACCGCTCAAAAACTGCCGTTGCCGCAGCCGCCCGATTGCTGCTATCATCCCGCGTTCCCTTAGAACGAACCGGGATGTCGTTTTGCGCAGGCGGTCCCGTTCGCTCCGCTAGGGGGACACGTTAGTCGCTTCGCTTCACGCGGAGCGTGAAGAGTACAGACACTTTGCTTCACGCGCAGCGTGAAGAATGAAGAATACAGACGCTTCGCTTCACGCGGGGCGTGAAGAGTACGTTTAGCAACGCTGCTTGTGGAGGCGTCATTACTCATGCATCGGTCGGCAACTGCGTTTCGGGCGTTCCTGATGTTGGCCTGCTCGGTGGCAATCCCGGTGTTGGCAATATGGGGCGCGTCGTGGTCGGGGATTGTCAAGAAGTTTCAGAACTTTCACTGCCCGGCAATCCTGAACCTCGCATCGGCGTCGCCCGACACGCCGTCGAGCGGAGCCGCTCCGCGATCGGCTTCGCAGAGCCTGCCAACCGAGTCTCCCTCCACCCCGCTTCTCGCGCCCGCGCTGCCGATCGCTCGGGCCCCGGCTGCCCGCCCGGCGCCGATCCCATCGGACTGCGGCGAGATTCAGGCGCGTCTGAAAAGGCTGGGGGCCACGTACTACGTGCTGGAGTCGTGGGGAAACGACCAACAATTGTACCGCTTCTTCTGCAAAATGGCCGTGGCCGGCGACGCCGATTACGTCCACTGCTTCGAGGCGACCCACCACAATCCGCTCCGGGCGATGCAGGAAGTCCTGCAAGAGGTCGAATCCTGGCGCGGAGGTCTACGCTGCGGGGGATAGTGGGCAGTAGGCAGTCGGCAGTCGGCAGTGGGCAGTAGGCAGTCGGCAGTGGGCAGTGGGCAGTAGGCAGTCGGCAGTGGGCGGTCGGCAGTCGGCAGTCGGCAGTGGGCGGTCGGCAGTGATTAGTGGATGGTGGATACTGGGCGATGGATGGGACCGAGGGCGATGGGTAGTTGGTGGTCGCAAGATGAAGAGTAATCCGGCAGCCGCTGACCGGGCCTGAGTTGCGGATGGCGCTCGCCAATCGTGGGAAATCATCGCAGCGCCGCAAGAACGACAAGACGAACGGGCCACCGCCCACTGTCCACTGCCCACTGCCTACTGCCCACTGCCGACTGCCCGCTCTTCTCCCCACTTGCCAACAGCCCCACCGTGCGCATAGGCTTACGTCTATGCGGAAGCGATCGGCTAGTCTGGGACGGCAATTGCGGAGTGTGGCGGTATGCTACCACTCCCCCCTTGCGTATGGGACAGGTCCCGCGGCCTTGACCGGCCCGAAGCTGCCTGTCCACACCCGTGCCGCCACCGCCGAAATACACCAAAACGGGGGGGTCAAACGGCCGGATGATCGCCTCGCCCGCGTGGAAGCTATGCTTTTTCTTTCCCGCTACCCCCAAACCAGCCGAAGACTAGCCGAGTTGGCAGGCTTGGCGGACGGAACAAAAGCACGTACACTAGTCCGAGCCTTGAACCGGCGATACGATGCTCAGGGGAATGCGTTTCGCATCGAGGAGGTGGCGGGCGGATTTCAATTGATGACGCGGGCGAAGTTCGCCCCCTGGCTACGGCAGCTCTGCCCCGCGTCGCCGGAAATCCGCCTTTCACCACCTGCCATGGAAACCCTGGCCGTGGTCGCCTATCGGCAACCGGTTTTGAGGGCGGAAATCGAAGCCATCCGCGGAGTACAGTCGGGCGAAGTCCTGCGGCAACTGATCGAACGCGACCTGGTGCGAATCGCCGGGCGATCCGAGCAGCTCGGCCGACCGTTCCTCTACGGCACTACAAGACAATTCCTGCGAGTTTTCGGACTGCGACATCTCGATGAGCTCCCCAGGGCTGATGTTTTGCGAGCCCGCGAGCCGATGCCAACACCTGGCGATATCCAGAACCGTTCTGATTCAGATATTTTGAACCAATCTACCCCGTCTCAAATAGCGGCAGAGGAGGAGAACGTGAAAACCCTCACCCCCAAGACTCGACCCGGCGTTGCCCCACAACCTCTCACCCCCACAGCCCGCCCGCGACGCAATGACTCGTCAACCGGCCAAGTCGTCCTCGCCCCCCGCGGCCAGGAAGAGGACGACGGAGATTACGAAGAGGACGACGAAGAAGAAAACCTCGGTGCGGAAGAAGACTTCGAGGACGAAGACCTCGACGATGATGAGGAGGAGGAGGAGGAGGAAGACGACGATCTCGAGGATGAGCCTTGGGAAGAGGTCGAAGACGACGAAGACCTCGATGAAGAAGAGGACGAAGACGACGATTGGGACGAAGAGGACGAGTGGGAGGACGAGGACTGGGACGAAGACGAGGACGAAGACTGGGATGAAGATGAGGACGAAGAGGAAGAGGAGGAAGAGGAGGACGAAGAGTAGAGCGGCGTGAAACGGCTGCTATCGCCTGCGTGCGCTGAGGCTGCGTCACAAGCGGCAGACAGGTAGGCAGGTAGGTTATGCTTCAGCATAACAACCTGCTTCTTGTTATGCTGAAGCTCGCTTCTTGTTATGCTGAAGCATAACCTACCGGTTGCGAAACACCTTCTGAGCCGACAATGCAGGACGCCTCGCCAGGGCCGCCGACGATCTGGACGATCGGCCATTCCAACCATCCGCTACCGGCGTTCCTCGACCTGCTGACCAGCCAGCGGATCGATCTGTTGATCGACGTGCGATCGAGTCCCTATTCGCGCTATGCCTCGCAGTTCAATCGCGAGGCGATCCATCCCGCCCTCCAGCAGCGGAAGATTCAATACTTGTACCTCGGCGACCTGCTGGGTGGGCGCGTCGAAGATCCGCGCTTCTACGATGACCGGGGCCACGTCTTGTATGCCGCTGTGGCCCAGTCACCCGGCTTCCGCCAAGGGATCGAGCGGCTGCTGGATCGCCTGGCACGGGCCCGCACCGCGATTCTCTGCGGCGAGGAGGATCCGACCGACTGCCATCGCCGCTTGTTGGTCGGCCGCGTGTTGCAGGACCGCGGCGTGCAGGTCATCCATCTCCGCGGCGACGGCCGCACGCAAACCGAGGCCGAACTGGCCGCCGCGGAGAACTTCCGCAAAACCAGGGGCCAACTGAACCTCTTTGAAACCGACGAGCCCGGCCAATGGAAATCTACACAATCGGTTTTACCCAGAAGAGCGCCGCCGAGTTCTTCGGAACCCTCCGCAGGGCCGGAATCGGGCGGCTGATCGACGTGCGGCTGAACAACACCTCGCAGTTGGCGGCCTTCGCCAAGCGCGACGACCTCCAGTTCTTCCTCCGCGAGCTCTGCAACGCCGACTATCATCACGAAGCGGCCCTGGCGCCGACGGAAGAAATCCTCGACGCCTACAAGAAAAAGCGGATCACCTGGGAAGAATATGAGACGCGCTACGTCGATCTGCTGATCCAACGGGCGGCGGAAACGGCCGTCGATCGTCGCCTGTTCGACCTGCCCACCGTGCTCTTGTGCAGCGAGCCCACCCCCGAGCATTGCCATCGCCGCCTGGCCGCCGAGTATCTCGCCGGCAAATGGGGAGACGTGAGAGTGGTCCACTTGTGAAGGGGCTGGGGGCTGGGGGCTCGGGGCTAGGGGCTGGGGGTCAAAGGCCGGATCAAAAGCCGGAGATGTTGTAAACCAGATCAATCACCTCTACCGCCCTGATTCCTCACGCTGACCTCTGCCCCTAGCCCCTAGTCCCCAGCCCCTAGCCCCTCCTTCCATGCGAATCCTCATCAACCACCTGACGCGAATGCACGGCGGGCACATCTGCGTGGCGGGGGTGGACCTACAGACGCGGCGGCACGTTCGCCCGATGCTGGCCAACGATCCGCTGCCGTTCTACCTGCTGGCCCGCTATGCTGGGCCATTCGATATGGCGACGATCGTCGATCTCGGGTCGCCGCGGGCGGCGCCGGTCGCGCCCCACGTCGAGGATCACGTCTTCGTCCCCGCCCGGGCAAGGGCCGAGCGGCTGGCGGCGGCCCACGAGTTCTGGGGCCTGCTGGAAGAGTTGCGGCGTGCGAGCCTGCGCGAGATTTTCGGCCCGACGCTGCACGAAGTCGGCCGCGGCCGCTGGGTGATCGATCCGGGCGGAGGAACGACGTTGCTGGGACTCGTTCGTCCCGCCGCGCCGCCGCTGTTGTACCTGGAGACCGTCGCCGGTGGCAGGCAGCGCATCCGCGTGAAGCTCGACGACGGCCAGTTGCAGGCCGACGCCGGCGTGACCGACCTGCGGCTGTTCGGCGACGACCACGCCACGCCCGATGCGGCCCGGGTTCGCGCCGCCGCCCAGCGGATCGTCGATTCGCCCGGGGTGATTCTCAGCGTGGGGCTGACGCGGCAGTTTCGCGTCTCTGATCGCGCCCCGTACTATCACTGGCTGCAGGTGAACAATATTCACCTGCAGAGCGAACCGCTCTGGCAGTTGCGCTGAGAAAACGCCAGCCCTTTCGGCTGGCGGAGAATGTACTGCCACAGGGCGACGGCGCAGACCAGCGCCAGCAGGCTGACGCACTGCCCGATGCTCATCGCGGTGCCGAACTTCGTCGCCTCGTCCGAACGCAGCCCCTCGATCAGAAATCGCGTGATCGGATAGATGGAGATCATCAGCGCAAACAACTCGCCGTCGCGGCGGTGGAACGGGTCGTAGGCCAGCAACAGCAGACACAACAGCAGCGCGTCGATCGAGCTCAGCGGCTGCGACGGTTGCACCGGCAGACTGCGCTGCGGCGGAGGGTTGATGGCCTGCACCGTCATCGACGGGCGGTTCGCCGCCTCGACGATCAACGGCTCGCCGTCGCCAAGGGCTTTCAGGATCGCGGCGTGGGCGTCGGCCACCGTGTCGATGCGGTATCCGTTGATCGCCAGCAGCCGCTCTCCTTGCTTCAGTCCGGCGCGAGCGGCCCGCGAATCGGCGGCAACCTTCAGCACCAGGCACGGCTTGGCGTCCTCGTCCGCGCCCACGTCGAATCCGTACATCTGCCCGCGCTCGGCCTGGGCGTGATACACCGGCGAACTGGCGGGGAACTGAAGCGCCCAAACGTGGTCGCATACGCCGCCGAAGCAGCAGCCGTTCAGCAGGCAGCCCACCCGCCCGATGGCCAATCCCAGCAGCATCGACGGGGCCATTAGATCGGCCACGGCCAAGAACGGCAGCCGGTGCCTGCGAACGAACAGCAACATCCCCAGCAGACCCGCGGCGAGCGCTCCGTAGACGACCAGCCCGCCCTGCGTCAGGTTGATGACGTTTCGCACCAGCGCGGCGAGGCTTCCGCCTTCGCCGGCGTAGGCGGGCCAGAAGTCGCGCTTCCAGTATTCGATGACGTAGAACGCCCTGGCGCCGACGATGCCCGGTATCAGCAGCCAAAAGATCAGTGTGAAGATCAGATCGGGATTCAGCCCGACCCGCTTGGCCCGCCGCGCGGCCAGCATTGTGCCGGCGACGACGGCCAGCAAGTTCATCATGCCGTAACCGCGGATGGGCAGCCCGGTCGGCGTGCCGCTTCGCGAGCGCTCACAGATCGCCGGCAACACCCAAACGATGATCGCGCCGACCAGCAGCAGGATGGGCACATAGCCCCAGGTGTCGGCATTGAAGCCCTGTCGTCGCACCAGTACCACCAGCGTGACGACGCTCGCCACCGCCCAAAGCCAGAACAACAGGCCAAATCCGAATGCTGGATAGCCGAACCAGGTGGCGGGAATATGGAAAAGCGTTTGGCACATCAGTAATAGATATTACCGCCGGATCGGTCGGCGACGCAAGGTCGAACGGCGCGCAACGATCGATCTCGACTTGCTATTTTGTCGGTTCGTGATTACACTAATGGCTGGTCGATCTTCCGAGTTATCGCGTGGCAGTCCCCTCCTGGTTGAGTGCCGCCGCCGGCTGACCAAGAGGAAGTTGATGAACCTGCTTTGCACACGCAACTCGGTAGGACTTGGGCTCTTCTTCGTCGGGTTTTTCGCCTTCACGACGGCGTGCGGCGCGCAGGCGGCGTGTGGGCAAAATGCTGAAAAGCCGGGCAAATGCCCGGCCCAGCCCTGTGCGGTCCACGACGTTCATTCCCGCCATTTCCTGATCCACACCGATCTTTCAGGCAGCGAGGCCGATGGCCTTGCCGCACCGTTGGAGGCGATGCTCGCGCGGTTCTGCGCGTATTGGGGCCAGCCGTTGCGCGGCGTGATCGAGTGCAACGTCATCCGCAATCCGGACAAGTACCCCGGCGCGGACCTCGCGCCTGATGGTGTCCGCGCCATCAAGACGGTCGGCGGCATGACCCTGGTATACCCCCGCTGCAAGGGTCGCGATAAGGTCAAAGCGGTGGTTTATTCCTCCGCCCGGCCGGAAGTCATTCGCCACGAAGTGCTGCACGCCTATTGCCACCAGACTTTTGGCCGCGCCGGGCCGGTCTGGTATGCCGAAGGCATGGCGGAAATGGGCCACTATTGGAACGGAGGGCACGCGGGCGTCCACGCCGATTCCCGCGAGATCGAATTTCTCCGCAACAACCCGCCCACCTCGCTCGCCGCCGTCCTTTCGCCCGCCCAGGTGAGCGGCGATTGCTGGCAGAATTACGCCTCGCGCTGGGCCCTGTGCCATTTCCTCTACTCCAATCCCAACTACTCGCGCCGCTTTCGCCAACTCGGCCAGGGACTCTTGGAGGGCAAGCGAGTCAGTTTCGAGCAGACTTTCGCGGCAAACGACCGGGAACTGTTCTTTGAGTATTCCTTTTTCCTTCGGCACATCAGCCGCGGTTACCGGGTGGACCTTTGTGCCTGGGACTGGAAAAGGAGGTTCGCCTGTCTCGATGCCCGCCGCGTCCACAAGGCGCTGGTCGCCGCCGGCCGCGGATGGCAGCCCAGCGGTCTGAGCGTCCGTGCGGGAACAAAGTACGAATACCTCGCCTCGGGCGGCTGGCAAATCGCGGGCAGGTCGGCGTCCATCGACGCCGACGGCGACGGCAAGCGCAATGGTCGCCTGGTCGGCGTGCTGATGAAGGACGGCCAACTCGGCGGCGAGTTCGAGCTGGGGGCCAAAGGCTCGCTGCAATTGCAGGCCGATGGCGATCTCTATCTTCGCTGCCGCAGCGCCTGGGATGAACTGACCGGCGACAGCGGACAGATCACTGTCAAGTTCCAGCTCTCGGGGCAAGGCAGCACCCCTGGGCAAGCTCGCTGACTTGCTCTTCGGCCTGCGGCGAAACACAATAGAGGGAAAAAGGGGACAGGTTCAATTCGCCGGAACGGCCCGGAGGGTGCTTCGCACAAACTGGACCTGTCCCCTTTTTCCCCGCCGCCGAAGTGTTCGAGGGACTCCGCATCAATGCGTTCTGCCACTCGCGCCAAACTGCCGCCGCGTCAACAAGGGACGGGAAAAAGGGGACAGGTCCAATTTGCCGGAACGGCCCGGAGGGTGCTTCGCACAAATTGGACCTGTCCCCTTTTTCCCTCGCCATGTTCGTTTGCAGCCGCGATGCTCGCCGTTCTGCTGGCGGCGGCCGCTGCGCGGGGGCAGAGCCGCGATCCCTGGGCCGAAGCCCGCGCCCACATGGTCGAACACGAGATTGTCGCCGCCGGCGTGAAAGACGCCCGGGTCTGCGAGGCGATGCGCACTGTGCCGCGGCATGAGTTCGTTGCGGCCTCGATGCGGCGCTATGCTTACCTGGATATCGGACTTCCCATCGGCGAGCGACAGACCATCTCTTCGCCCTTTACGGTCGCTTACATGACCGAGCAATTACAGCCGCAACCGACGGACGATGTTCTGGAGATCGGCACCGGCAGCGGATATCAGGCCGCCGTGCTAAGCCAACTGGTATCGAAGGTCTACTCGATCGAGATCGTCGAGCCGCTCGGAAAGAAGGCAGCGCAGACGCTCCGCCGCTTGGGCTACAAAAATGTGGAGACGAAGATCGGCGACGGCTATCAGGGCTGGCCCGAGCATGCGCCGTTCGACAAGATCATCGTCACCTGTTCGCCAGAGCACGTTCCCAAGCCGCTCGTCGAGCAGCTTCGGGAAGGCGGCCGCCTGGTGGTCCCGCTGGGCGAACGCTACCAGCAGACCTTTTACCTGTTCAAGAAAGTCAAGGGCGCTCTCAAATCGCAGCCGTTGCAGCCCACCTACTTCGTGCCGATGATGGGCCGCGCCGAAGCGGAACGGGTGGTGCAGGCCGATCCCGACCGGCCCGAACTCGTCAACGGCGATTTCCAGCGCGTCCTGGGCGATCAGCCGGTCGGCTGGTACTACATCCGCCAGGGCAAAGTCGAGACAACCGGGCGGACGCCCGCCGGCCGCTGCCTCTGTTTTCGCAATGACTCGCCGGGTCGGGCGGCGCAAGCCTTCCAGGCGGTGGGTGTCAACGGCCGGCGGATCGAGGAAATCGAAATGTCGCTGCTAATCCGCGGCAGAGACTTGCAGCCGGGTTCGCTGCCCGAGCAACGGCCCTCCGTGGCGGTCGTGTTTTTCAACGCCAATCGCCGCAACATCGGCCGCCATCCCGTCGGACAATGGTCCGGCAGTTTCGATTGGACCAGGAAGAACAGGCGAATCAAGGTGCCCCCCGCCGCCCGCCTGGCCAGCGTTGAAGTCGGACTATGGGGCGGAACCGGCTGCCTCTCCGTCGCCGAAGTGACGATGAAAGTCACCCCTTCGCAGCGTCCATCCGACCACCCCGACGTCAAATGAGACTTAGACGCCGCCGCCGATCAGTTCCCAGCGGATGCCTTGGGCGAGGCCGTCGGCGCTGAAGTGGATCAGGCGGTGCCGCTGCCGGCGGTTCAACGAGTTGATCGTGTCGTGCAGCCGGCGTCGCGGGTCGATGTCGTTGTTCCACGGCAGCGGGTCGTCGATTCGCGGCGGCCAGCGCTCCTCCTCGAACACGGCCAGCACAATCCCCTGATTCATGGCCGGAACTTTGAATTCCTTCACGATCCGCGAGCCCAGTCGAAGCTGCCGCCGCTGGCCGTCCCAGGTGGGCGATTGCGGCGTGGCCGCGGCGACCTCATGCCGCGCGACGGGGCCCGCTTGCGCCGCAAAATGCCGCTGCGACATACAAGCGACGTCGGCGTCCGACCACTCGGCGACCCGCTGCGCCATTGCCCGCCCCGCGTCCGTAAGCACCAGGCAACTCTGCGCCGCCAAACGCAGGTTCGAACTGGCCAGGAATCGCCGCCGTCGGTCCTCCAGCGACGTCACCTCGTACGCATGATCGACGAGGCCTCTGCGGATCAACCAGCGGCCTTCGCTGCAACTGACTCCCACTCGACGAAGCTCGGGCCATTCCAAGGAAAACTCCCACGGATCCTCGTCCAACACCCGCGCGTAGGCCGACGATTCCAGCAGGAGCAACAGCCCGGTGCCCAATTGCAGCGACACCTCCTTGTCGCCCGTCGCCCCGTCTCGTCTCCGCTGGCCGCCGCCGCGCAAAGCGGACGGGGCCTCGACCTGCCGGGAGGACCACTCTCCCATCTTCTCTCCTGCTCCAATCATGACCACCTCCCTGCCATGCGATTGCCCCCGCGCCGAGACCATTCTCGCCGCTGCAATCAGGTTATCCATCCGCCGCCGGAAAGCAATCGTCCGGCCTGCGTTCGGCCGGCTTCGGCGGCGAAACCGGCAAACGGCTCCTCGGCCAAGAACGGGTGACAAAGCGACCCGGCAATGCGACGTGCGAATCGTCGCTGCGGCCGACGCCGAGCCGCGTTTTCCCCGCGAAAAACCGAGGAAAGAGGGACCGTCGCCGGCCTCCGCAGCGGCCACTTGGAGGCAGTAAACTCTCCTGCTCGCAGCGCCCGCGGACGGATGGACTAAGGGAAACGCTGAGCACGGCTACGGGACTATCCCTGGCGGCAATTCAGCCAAATCTCTTAGCGAATCTCGCCCCCGCCGGCTCGCAGACATTTCGCGAATTCGCACTGTGCGATCTTCCACCAGAGTTCCACCAGATCGCATTTTGCGTCAGCGAGGCCTCGCCGAATAATTCACCAAATTGGTCGTGAAATCCAGCTTAGCAGAGGTCTGCCGCAGGAATCCGAAGCGGAGACGCTCGCGTCCCGGCCCACGGCAAAGGAGGAGAACATGTACTCGCTTCAGCGTCGCGACGTCGCCTTTTCCGATACTGCCCAGACGGTGTGGCGCTGCCGGCGGCGCTGCGCCGCGACGGTGATCGTCGTGCTGGGGCTGACCGCGGCCTGCGCGGTCTTCCCGCCGCCCTCGTGGCTGGCTTCGCAAGCGATCATCGTTCGCGACGACGCCACGGCCCGCTTCGACGTGGCGGCCCGCGCCCGGGAAGGCGAGGACGTGAAGAACACGCAGGAGGTTCTCCAGGAGATCGTCGCCGGCCGCTCGCTGTTACGGGACTCGTTGCGGCGGGTGGGACCGGATGCGAACGCCGCCAGCCCGAACTGGCCGTCCGAGGAGGCGATCGTCGAGCTCCGCCGCGAGGTCAGCCTGGCTCCGCCCAAGGGCGCGGAATTCGGAAAAACGGCCGTCTTCTACCTCAAGGTCAAGGACCGCGACCGCGACCGGGCAATCCGCTTGACCGACGCGATCTACGACGAGCTCGCCAAGGCCTTCGGCCGGCTCAGGGCCGCGATGAATGAAAATGCGATATCGGAATTGAAAGCGTCGGTGGCGCTGACCGAGGCCAATCTAGCCCAGGCGACGCGGCGATTGACGGAAGTGGAAAAGCAGGCCGGCGTCGATCTGGTCGCGCTCCGCATGTTGCACCAGTCGCCGGTCGGCGAAGTGCCCATCTACCACGCCTTGAGCAGCGGTTTGGACGAGTTGAGCCGCTGCCGCCAGGAGCAGGCGCAGCAGACCGCGCTGTTGGGCATGTTGCGGAAAGCCCAAGCGAACCCGCTGCTCCTGCTCGCCGCGCCCAAGGAATTGATCGACTGCCATCCCGGCCTGGCCCGCCTGATCCAGGGATTGAGCGAATCGCGACTCCGCTCGTTCGCCGCCGCCAGCAAGTTCTCGGAGGAGCATCCCGACATGCTCGCGCTCCGCCGCGAGGAGAGGAACATTCGCGAGGGCATCCGTGAGGAACTGTCCACCGCGATCCAGGGAGTCTCGGCCGCGGTCGAGTTGCAGGCCACCCGCCGCGCATCCCTGGACAAGCAGGTCGTGGAACTCGACCGCCGGCTCGTCCGGCTCACCGACATCCGCGCCGAATACTCGAACCTCGTCGCCCAGGTCGAGCAGCGCCGCACGCTGGCCGAGGAATCGCAACGCAAGCTGGCCGAGGCCCGCGCGGCCTGCACGGCGGCCACCAGCAGCAGCCTCCTCAGCCGCGTCGATTCGCCCGACGGCGGACTGCGGCCGGTAAGCCCCAGCCGGACCATGATCGCGTTTGGCGGCGGACTGGCCAGCATCCTCGCCGGGCTCGGAGTGGTCGTGCTGACGGCGCCGATCAGACGGCGCGAGGATGCCGCCTTGCCGCCGCCGCGGCAACGCGCCGAACGCGGTCAGTGGCCGCCTCGTCGCACCAACGGTGAGCGAATCATCGCGAAGCGCACTGCCGCAACGGAGGTGCTCGCTGAACGCGACACCGGATGACAGGCATACGGACACCATGTGAACGAAGTGGACTGGGAGAAGTAGATAGAGAAGGAATGAACCATGAACGTAAGAAACTCTGTAGCGAAGCGACCGCGGCGATCGCGATCGCCTTCGTTTGGCGCTCTCCGTACACCATCAAGACACGAGCCAAGACGTTTCGCGGATCTGCGTTTTCCGGCGATCGATCGGGAGCCGGCCGCACGGCGACATCGCCTCGTCATAGCCGACCGCGAGCAGCCCGCGTCCGGCGGCCCGTGGCACATCGCCCCGGCCGGCAACCGATCGCCGAGCTACCTGATCGCCAAGCGGTTCTTCGACGTGACCGCAGCGCTGGCGATTCTGGCGCTTGTCTCTCCGCTGTTGCTGGCCGCGTTCGTGCTTCTGGCCGTTACCACCCGCGGGCGACCGCTGTTCGCGCAGGAGCGGCTGGGATTTCTCGGCCGGCCGTTTCGCCTCTACAAGTTCCGCACCATGGTCCTCAATGCCGAAAAGCTGCGGCCGCTGGTAAAAAACGAGCAGGAGGGACCGGTGTTTAAGAATCGCCGCGACCCGCGGATCACGCCCATCGGCAGGCTTTTGCGCAGGGCCAGCATCGACGAGCTGCCGCAGTTGTTCAACGTGCTCCGCGGCGACATGTCGCTGATTGGGCCGCGGCCGCCGCTGTTCCACGAGGTTCTCCAGTACACGCCGCTACAGCGAAAGCGGCTGGCCGTGAAGCCCGGCCTGACATGTCTGTGGCAGGTCAGCGGACGCAGCGACGTCGGTTTCAGCCAGTGGATGCAGATGGACCTTTGGTACATCAAGCACCAAAACCTGCTCACCGATCTCGCCCTGCTGCTCCGCACGCCCTGGGCAGTCATCAACGGCCGCGGGGCACACTGAGGACAGGGCCGCTGTCAGCAATCAACAATCCTCTTAGCCCTCGACCCGCCTCAGCCAGGCGTCGCGCCAGAAGAAGTAGTTTGCGCGGGGGCAGTTCAGCGTGCAAATGCCGCGGCAGACGAGCCCTTCGAGGATGACGGTGTCGCTGAGCCGCACGAGTTTCCCGGTCTCTTCCGAGATGATCGTGTGCAGCGGGGTGGCCACGCGGTAGCGGCGGCCACAGTGCAACGCCATTTCGGACTCGAACGACAACCCGCGGTTGCGGCCCAGCGCGTCGAGCGTGGCCTCAATCTCCGCAAGGCTCTTGATTTCGACCAGTTCGCCGGCCTGGAGGTTGAGGCCCGCGCTGGAGGTCTTCCTCTGCTCGCCGCGGATGCGGTAGAAAGGACGGCCGCGCAGAAGTCGCGAGCCGCGGTTGAGCAAAGCCCGGCAGGCAAGATAGGCGAAACGCCCCGGGCTCATCTCGCCGATTCGTATGTCGTGCAGGAAGTGCCGCAGTTTGCCGGGCGGAAGATCGCTACTGCCGCCGCCTAATTCCGTCGATTGGCAGCAGAAGCGGTCCCCCTTCATCGTCGGCAGTAAGGAGTCGGCAGTCGGCAGTCGGCAGTCGGCAGTACGGCGGCTCGGTTGCGACTGCGGACTGCCCACTGCCTGCTGCCGGGGAAGGGATTGGGGATTGGCGGAGGATCGTTGATTGTCGATTGTTGACTGTTGATTGGAAAGAGGCGAGGGGCGGAGGGCGGAGGTCGGAAGGGCTTCTCCCTCTCCTCTCTCCTCTCTCCTCTCTCCCCTCGTTACTGCCGACTGCCCACTGCTAACTGCCGACTCTCGCGCCGGCTGCAACCACGCTTCCTTCCAGAAGAAAAGACACCCCCGCTGGCAGCCGCCGTGGGCCGAGCCGTCGCAGCGCAGCCCGTCGAGAAAGACGGCGCTGTTCATGCTCCTCATGCCGAAGGTCTCGACGCAGGTCCGCTCGGCGCGGCGAAAGACGCGAAACGTCTTGCCGCAAAAAGGGACCATTTCCGGCATGAAGGGCATCCCCTCCAGCTTGCCGTCGGCGTCGAGGGTGGCGAGGATCTCGCCCAGACTGCGGACGCCGACCAACTGGCCTCGCCGCAAGCTGGCCGGATTGCCTCGCCCGTCGTCCTTGGCGGACATATGCTATTCTCCAGGGAAAGCTCGCGTCCTCCCCGCCGCGACAAAGAGCCGACAATAATCGCTCCTTATAATATGCGTGCCGCGGCGGATGGGCAACCGGTGAAAGCGGGATTCGGCGCAGTAACGGCTTTCGGCGGTCGCTTCCAAACCGTTTAGCCGCCGCGTCCACGCGGCGCAGAATCGCCCCCGGTCGCAGCGCCGCGAGGACGCGGCAGCTAAACGGCCGAGCCTTCACGCCCAGACGCCGGGAATCCGCGTCTTGCACCAGCGGCATGCGCCCCGCGGATGTCGTTCGAAAGCACGCTGAACGTCTGGCGGCGCACGATCGCCCGCTTGCACTCGGGGCAGAACGTCGTCCCGCCGTCGGCGATCTCGGGACAGTTCCCCACGTAGACGTAATGCAACCCGGCCGAGCGGGCGACGTCGCGGGCTTGCAGCAGGGTATCGACCGGCGTCGGCGGCAGGTGCGTCAACTTGTAGTCGGGATGAAAACGCGAAAAATGCAGCGGATAGTCCGGCCCGAGGTTCGACAGCAGCCAATCGCACATCCGCCGGATCATCTCCGGTTTGTCGGTGTACGTTGGAACGATGAGATTCGTGACCTCGAACCAGACCCCCTCGCGCTTTAGCGTCCGCAGCGTGTCCAGCACCGGCTCCAATCGGCCGGTGTTCAAGTCGCGGTAAATCTCCGCGTTGAAACTCTTCAAGTTCACGTTAGCGGCGTCGATCCAAGGGCACAGTTCGGCCAACGGCTCGGCCTGGATCGACCCGCAGGTGATCCAGCAGTTCCTGATCTTCTTCGCCCGGGCGGCCTTCGCCGTGTCGAGCATGTACTCGAACCAGACGATCGGCTCGGAATAGGTGTAAGCGATCGAAGGAGACTGGGAATACTCGGCCAGCGCGGCCACGTCCTCGGGCAGCAGGGTCAGATGCGCCAGATCGCCGCCGCCCGACTTCTCCAGCCGCGCGAGCGTCAGCCGCAGCGGCTCGCCCCGCGGGTCCTTCGTCTCCTCGGGCTTCGACTGCGAAATGTCCCAGTTCTGGCAGTTCAAGCAGCGCAGTCCGCAGCCGGCCGTGGCCAACGAGAACGCCGTGCTGTCGGGCAGGAAGTGGAACAGCGGCTTCTTCTCGACCGGATCGACCTTCACCGCGCACGGATTGGCGTAGGCGAGCGTGTAGAGCTTGCCCTCCTTGTAGACGCGGTCGCGGCAATGACCGCGGTCCTCCGGTTCGAGGATGCACTCGTTCGGGCAGAGCTTGCACTGGATGTTGCGGCCGAGTTTCAAGTAGTGGCGGGCCTCGCGGGCCCAGCCCTGCTTCCGCCATTGGTCCCATAGCGCCCCGCTGGGCGCGTCCTGCTTGAAGACCTCGGCCGCCGCCGCCGACCGCACCCGTCGGGCGATATAGTAGACCCCCGACGCCCCGCAGGCCGCACACGCCAGGCCGGCCAGACCGTATTTCAACGCCTCGCGCCGCGAGTGTCCGGCGGGCAGCGTCGGCCGCGATTCTTGATCCATCCCCATCTCCGCATGGCGAAATACGAGGTGATGCCGGCATGAACCAGGAAGAGCGCCACCAGCGGCCAGTCGAAAACCTGATGGATCGCCAACGCCGTTTGCAGATCCATCCAACTGCTGAATCCCAGCTTGCCGCACAGCGCAAATCCCGTCCCTATGTATATTAGCACCAACGGCAACAACAACCAACCGCTCAGCCGGGCGAGTTTCAGCAGGTAATAGTGTCCACTGTGGCGACCGTTCAGGCGGCGCGAAGGGGACGGAGGTGGTTTTCGCACGAGCGGTCTCCCTGATTGTGAGGTTTCCGCAAAAACCTCCTTTGTCCCCCTGATCTCCCAGCCCCGCGTTCTGCCCGCGCCGCGAAGCGATCGTCCGGGTTAACCCCGTCAAATCCCAAGTCTATCGAATCGGATAACCTCTGATAATCGCCCTGGCGCGCTTTTCTTGGAGCATACCAGCGATGCGCCCCGCCGCGCGACGCCTATTCGCTCCCCGTAGATGGCAAGGCGCCAAACCCCTCACGGCTCGCCCGGCCCACCCTCCCGTGGACACCGCGGCGATTTTGGCTAAGATACGGGGGCAGAAGATGGCGGCGTCGCTACTCCTTCGTAACAACGCCCGATCCAGGATTCCGAGGTCCCCAGGATGGAAACTCCGTTTGCCAGATATTACCGTCGCAAGATCGTGCTCATCACCGGGGCGACTTCCGGGATCGGCCGCGCCCTGGGCGAGTCGCTCTCCCGCGCCGGAGCCCACGTCGTCTTTACCGGCCGCCGCGCGGAATTGGCCGGCGAAATCGCCGACGCACTGGCCCGCCAGGGCGATTCGGCCGAAGCGATGAAGCTCGATGTCACCGACGCGGCCGCCGTCCAAGCCGTCGTCGACGAGGTCTGCCGCCGCCACGGCCGACTCGACCTCCTCTTCAACAACGCCGGAATGACCACCGTCGGCGAGGTCCTCGACCTGCAACTCGACGACTGGCGGCAAGTCATCGACGTGAATCTGTTGGGCACGCTGCACGGCATCCACGCCGCCTATCCGATCATGGCCCGCCAGCGCTCCGGCCAGATCGTCAACCTCGCCTCCCTGGCCGGACTGATCGGCTATCCCGCCAACACCCCCTACGCCGCGGTCAAGGCGGCGATCGTCACCCTCTCCTACTCGCTGCGGGTCGAGGCCGAGGCCTACGGCGTGAAGGTGAACGTGGTTTGCCCCGGCTACGTCGAAACCGAAATCTTCAGCGCCAGCCGCGTGGTGCAGGCCGACAAGGACCGCCTCCAGCACCGCCCCCCTTTCAAGACGCTCAGCGCCGAAGCCGCCGCGAAGATCATCCTCGTCGGCGTAGCGAAGAACAAGCCCGCCATCGTCTTTCCCCGCTACGCCCGCATGATCTGGCGTCTGCATCGCCTCAATCCGCAGTTCCTCCTCCCCCTCGGCCGCAAGGTCATCGCCGCTTTCCGCGCCGCCAAGCCGCCCCAAACGCCACCGCCAAACAAGCCCCTTCCCACCGATTAGCCGCGCCCCGCAGGGAAGCGCTCACCGCCGTTTAGCCGCGCCCCGCGGGTGGCACCCTACGCCGTTAACCGGCGTAGGGTGGCACCGGTTCTTGAACCGGTGGGCCGAAGGCCAAAGAGGTATCGAGAGAACTTGGATTTCTCCGTTATTTGCATGATTCCAATAGCCCCCAGAACCTCTTCCCGCAAGCCGCACCGGTTCAAGAACCGGTGCTACCCGCTACCCGCTTCCCTGCGTTTAGCCGCGCCCCGCAGGGAAGCGCTCGCACGCGCCGCAACGCTTCCGCCCCCCTTTCACTTCCCGTTGCCAACGCCGTCCGATTCGATCTCCGCCGCCGATCCGCCGCCTTTTCTGTTCTCCAGATAGTTCAGCGTCAGCACGATTCCGGCAGTCAGACCGCCAAGGAGGTAACCGAAGAATGCCCCCAAGGGAACACACGGGATGATCAGCACGATCGAGGTGACGACCCGCAGTACGATGCTCGACCTTTCGACGCTGAAGCAGCCTGTCAGAATATTTAGGCCGGCAACCTCGACACACAGCACGACCGCCCCGGCCACGACGGACGCCAGCCGCGGCTTCTTGCCGCCGAACAACCACATCTGCGCGACGCCGATCCCCAGCATCAGAATCGTAACGCTGCCAAACACCCCAGGCGGAGCGTCAACCCCCTTCAGCACCGAAAACGCCATCGCAAACAGCGTGATCCAAGCCATCATGATCGCGATGCTGAAGCGCTTCGGCATTCCCACCGGGGCATAGGCGTCCAGCGGAGTCGCCGCCGCGATGTTCTCGATCGCTCCGCGTGCCGCAGACTCGTCGCCCGGCTCGCGATGGCTCGGCCGCCCGCGACGCAGCGCAGCGAGAACCGCTTCGGTCAGACGTTCGCGATCAATGCCGCAATCCGATAGCAGCACAGCCAGACGCGACCCCTCGGGACGCAGAAACGCCAGCAGCAAGTGCTCCACCCCCAAGTAATCCTGCCGCAGCCGCTGGGCTTCTTCCGCCGCACGATCCAGCCACTCCAAGGTCAGCTCGCGCAGAAACAGCGGACCATCGTAAGCCGCAAGCCGCCCGTCGTGCCGATCGTCCTTCGAGATCTTCCACTGGTTTAGCGCGTCGTCGATCCGCCGGCGAAAATCGGCAATGCCCACTCCCATTTCTTCCAGGCATTGGAAGAGAAAATCCCTCTCGCATCGCAGCCAACTCGCCAGCAGCAGCAAGCCCGCCGTGGTTTCGTCGACGAGGATGATCGGCGATTGCGCCCGCCAGTAACCGGCAACGGCATCCACAACCTCGATGACCTTGCGAACGCATCGTCGCCGGTACAGCTCTTCGCGCTCGATCATAATTCTTCAAGTGGGTGCTTGGCCGGCCCGCTCGGCTCCCAGCGCCGACCGAGCGGGGGTATTAACGCCGTCAAACCGCAGATGATGCACCCCCCTTGCAGCAACGGCCCCGTCAAGTTCACACATGCCATGAAGAAAGACAACTCGAAACTCTGACTCATCCTCCCAGGGTAACCGCCCGGCGAACCCAGGCTCAGCAAGAGCGACAAGCAAGGCGGAACCACCACCGCAAGCGCCAACAGCCAGCAAGCCGCGCGAAACAGAATCGGATGGTGAATCGTGTTCGGGCGGAAAATCAAGACCAGCAAGAATCCAATCAGCAGCGCCACCGACATCCACACCGAGTTGCCCCGTCCCAAAAGCTGCTCCAAATACATCAGTTCTTGCATAGCGATCTTCTCCCTGGCAAACAGCGAGATACTCGGCCGCTCGCCTCTTCTCCAAGCAATAACGCAGCCGGCACGCCGTGTGCCGTCGCTTTGGCCAAAGCGGACCTTCGATAGCATCACCCTACCAAACCCAGCGATTCCCGTGAAGTAGGCAGCCGCGTGGCCGCCTATCACTGGCCGCGACCCTTGCTCTTCGATTTGGCGTACTGCTTCAACGCCCGGTCGATCTTCTCGATGGTCGGCACGCTGGGAATATGCTTGCCGGTTTCAATCCGGCAGAGCGTTTCGACTCGCACTCCAGCCCTTAGCGCCAGTTCACGTTGGCTCAATCCAGCCGTCACGCGATCGCGGATGATCTTCCGTGCCAAACTGGCGCGGGCGTACTCCACCGCCGGGTAGTTGCCTTCCTCGTCCGGCTCGGGAAGCGGAGGCAGTTCTCCCGCCTTGGCCAAAGTGCTCAGCCGGTCATATTCCTCCCGCGGCAAGACCACGTAGGGCTTGCCTTCCAACAGAATTGTCTGTGCAATCATCGTTCTACTCTCCATAAAAGCCGTCACGGTGCCCGATCTTCTCCACAATCACAACTTCCCCGACTACCCGGAATTGAACCCGGTACTCGCCCGTCCGCAAGCGATAACGGCCGGCCAGTCCGCCACGTAGCGGCTTCGCTCCGCTCACGCGGGGCCAGTGTTCAAGCTTTACGAACAGCTTGAGCACCCGGCTGTGAATGGGATTGCTCAGTTGCTCAAGTCCGTCCGCCGCTACGGGAGTTAATACAACCGTGGCCATGCTGAGATTCTACGGTGGATTGACATAGATGTCAACTAAAGACATTCGATTGATGCGAGGCAGGCCATCCGCGCCGCCCGCGAGCATTCCACCCTCGGCGTCAAGACTTGCCATCTCCATAGAGGGCAGCCGTGCGATCGCAAAGTGTCCACGGTAAACGCGGGCAGGCGGTCAACGTTATGGTTCCGTTCGTCCGTCTCGCCGCGTTTGGCCAGTTCGCTTTAAGCGGCCTGGAATTGGCCGCATCCATCGCACGGCTAGGATTGACCACTATTACCGCCTGGGCAAAATGCTGAATTTCTGAATTCCAACAAGAATCGGCCTTGGAAATCGTGGCTCGACGCCTAGCATCTTAGTGCGGATTGTCTCAGCGGTTACACCCGTTCGTTCTTTCGAAAGGAAAAGCGATATGGCTCGTTTGCTCTGTTCCATGGTCGTCGTTCCTATTGCATTAGGTATCTATTTCACACTGGCTCAAAACGTCCGCGGAGCTGCCTTTTATGCCGAGGCGGCCGTAAATGGGCAACTCACGGACCCGGGGCTCGGCGTGAGCAACCAGCCTTTCGGCAAAACTATCGACCAGCTAAGCGACCCAGATTACATCATCGTTGATACGGGCAATATTACGAACGATCTAGGGACTGTTTCTGGGCAAGGACAAGCCAATGCATCGGCGGGCGCCGGTCGGCTTGCGGTTTATGCTGACGCGGAAAATTATGTCTATGGGCCAGGGGGTGGCAGCACGGTGGCTGAGCGCGCTTGCCGGCATGTATGACAACGTCTATTTCACAACTTTGAGCGGACCTACGGGGTCATTCGTCACCGTACAGGCCCATTGGGATATCACTGGCGCCATCGGCACCTTCGCGACGAATCCTAACCCGTTCCAAACGACCACGGAGGCCACTGCGATTTTGACTGCTTGGGGAAGCGCTTTCGGTGATGCCCACGCATATCAAAGTACTCAGTTGCTAGTAGCTGATTCGGGTACCACTATTAACTCGATTCAGAACGAAGATTATCTGCATCCAGCACCACTTACGATTCCTGTTACTCTTACGATCGAGGTGGGCTTGCCGTATTTCTTGGAGGCTAACCTAACCGCGAGTGTTACAACCGATGTGGGCACTTCGGGCACGCTAACTGCCAGTAGCAGCGGAATTGTTGGTTACGGACACACCCTGGCCTGGGGTGGCATCGACAGTGTGACCGATGCAGATGGCAATCTGATCACGGACTGGTCAATTACCTCGGGATCCGGCTTCGATTATTCGAAGCCTTACTCAGTGCCGGAACCTTCGACATTCGTTCTGCTCGGTCTCGGAGCGCTGACGCTCGCTGCGGGAAGGCTGTGTAGAAAACCTCGACACGTAACAGAATCATGACGTTGTGCGTGAGGACTTTCAATCGCAGTTCGCGGCGTTGGCTCCAGAAGTGAAAAGGGGAAATTACTGATATTGGGCGGACTGCTTGGGTTCGTGAAAACCGAAATTCGCAGCCTTGGCCCCGCGGCGGTTATGGGTGTCCCCTTTTTCTGTCCCCCTTTTCTGCCCGTGTCCTCACTCTTTTGTCCGAAAGCGGTTCCCTTCGCGTCGCGATGAAACGGGGTCAGGGGAGGCCGTCGCCAATCACGGCGGGCAGCGGGCGGCCGTCCTTCCTCTTGGTCGGGTCGCGCTCTTGCATCAGCTTCAACTGCATCCGACAGGCTTGGGCGAGTTGCTCCTGGCCGGCGTTGTGAAAACACTCGGTCGCTCGCTTGAACATGGCCACGCCGTACTCGTTCTTTCCATCGTTCTTGGGGATCTTAGGCAGGAACTGGCGGTAGAAGAGGACTAACTGCTGCTGGCCCGTCTTGCTGCCCCGGCAAAGGTCCTCGAGCTTGTCGAGCAACTGCGGGACGTAACGCCCTTCATCGGGGAAGAGCAGGATTGTCGCGGCGAGACTTGCCGCGGCTTCTTTGGGCTGGCCGCTGCTGGCGAGGATTTCGGCCTGTTTCAGGCGGGCCTTACACGAAAGGTTGACGCGTTTCGCCTGCTCGTACATGCCACCCAGTCGGGCGTACAGATCGGCTTTTCGCAGGGGACGGTCTTCGAAGAAAACCATGTCGTCGAACAGGTCCCAGGTGAAATCGGGACAGTTGCGAAACGTGAGGAATAGAACATCCAGGACCTTCTCCATGATCTTATGATGGGCCTTGGTGATTCGCCCCTCGCGCGACAACCTGGCCAATGTCTTCCAGACGTCCTCGTTGCCGGGACAGAGCTTTGCGATTCGGCCGAGGAAGCTCAATTGTTGCGGCAGGTCCAATGCCAGCTTTTCACGCAGGACGGGATAGGCCTGCATCACCAGATCGGCCTGTCGCTTCGCCAGCGGGTCGTGGGCGACGGTGTGCAGCCGCAGCTCGACCTGGCGATGGGTCGTGGGCAGGCCGGTGTGCGGATCGGAAAGGCCCCCGACGTAGAACTTGTCGCCGTAGCGGCCGCAGGATTCGAGCGAGAAATGGAAGCCGGTGCGGGTGACCGGTCCGAGTTCCGTCCACATCACCCAGGCGTGACCTTCGCCGAGGTTCGTCGCCGCGCCGGCGGCGAAGGCCGGCACACCCAGCGACTTGGCCACGCGGGCGGCGTAATCGGCCTGATGCCGGCAGACGCCGCCGTAGTAGTACAAGTTGGGCAGGTGGTACACCTTTCCCGCGATCTTGGCCAGCTCACCTTTCAACGTGTCACCGTCGTAAGGCACCTGCCCGTAACAATTGCCGATCATGGTCTGATTGGGCAGATACATCAACTGCGCCCATTTGCGCTCGGGGAGCGTGGTGCGGTGATTCACGACGAAGACCAGGAACTCCCAGGGCAGGCAGCGAACGCGGTTGTTGATGGCTGGCGGACTCTCGACGTAGTACTGGAAATTGCCGAGGCCGTCCAATTGGAAACTGGGGGCGGGAGGAACGGCCGAGTCGACCGGGCTGCCGTGAATCGCCCCCTCCTCTCGATCCCAGACCACCGAAACGGCAATGGCCAGGCTCGCATAATCGCCAAGTTGTTGCGGGAAGCGATCGTAAATCGCGCGAAACAACTCGAGCGCCCTGTCGAGGTCGTCGTGCGCCGGGTCGATGGCGATATAGAACTCTTCCTTGATGTCGGCGTGTTTGTCCAACCACTTGTGAAACTCGCTCGGTTCTTCGCCGAAGGCGCTGCGGATGGCGTCGCGGTGCTCGTTCTCAAAACGGCGGGCAAAGGCGTGACGGATGGCGGGATAGCTGGTTGGCTTCAGAATGATATGTTTCTGATACAAGTTGACCAGCACGTCGTCGTCGGCATCCGGCTTCGGTTTCTGGGCGAGGGTTCCCGCGCTCCGTGGAGGCGCGGCGAGGACTGCGGGGGCCGGCGCTGCCTCGCTCCAAGCCGCGACCAGCACCATCAGCCCCGTCGCGAGCGTGGACGACCGGAACGACCGTCGCCTCCGCTCGGGCGGCCCCTTGCGGCGAAGTGGCAGCGAGGATTCGTTCAGAAATTCCCTTGAGGGATCCACCATACTCTCCATTGTTTCGCTTTTCTCCGCAGTGGTCAAGTTGCCTTGAGGTGGGGGCGCGGCAGCTGATTATGGCGGTGGTCTCCGACCTGTTTAGCCGCCGCGTCCACGCGGCGCTGCATCTGAGGGCGATTCTGCGCCGCGTGGACGCGGCGGCTAAACGGTCCCTCGATCCTGACCGCAGACAGTCGCTTAGAAGCGAAATGTACGCCGAGTTCGCGAGTATGTTACAATAATTGGGACGAATGACGGTTGTGATGACTCGACGGCCACCGGAACCAAAGGAATGAACGTGTTCCCATTTCGCAGGCTGTGCATCGCCGTTCTCCTCATCTTGCTGGCGGCTGAACCGGCGTGGCCGCAGCGCGGTCGCCGCACTTCGAAAAATCCGCCAAGACTGGGTCAGTTCGAGCTGAGTGGAACGCTGGATCGTGTCACCGACAACGCGCTGATGCTGACGACCGGCGCGGGCTACACTTGGATCTTGCGGCCGAAGCCCAAAGTCAAGATCAGCGTCAGCGGCAAGGCCGTGCCGGCATTTCTAGCCTGCGGGCAGACCATCATCTTCTTCGCCAAGTTGGACACGCGCCGCGGCACGACCGTCGAGGAGGTTCGCCGATTGACGGTCTTCCTCCCCGACAAGAAACGTCCGTTGGGCATCCGGCCGGACTTGGGCTTCGCTGATCTGGAGAAGGCCAGTTTTGGAGAACGGCTCGAAACAGCAGAGGTGGGATGGCCGGAGGGCGAGCCGCAGACCATAAGATCCCGCACGACCTCGCCCGACGCCGCCGCATCCGCCGCCAAATCGAAAAAGCACGCGGCGAAGGAGGCCGCCTGCAAAGATGTCGACTCCTTTGTCGTCGGCGGCATAATCCTCTCGGCAAATAAGGGAGAACTGCTCGTTCAGGCGCCAAACAACGTCTTCTTTCAGCAAACCAAATTGCGGGTTGCGGTCGCACGGGAGGCGGACATCGCGGTCGAGCTGATCGGCCCACAAGCACTTCTCACCCTGGTGCGGCCGGGAGATCACGTTCAGGCCAGCGGCGACCAGATGGGGCCCGGCCTGGGCGAGGCTTCCAGCCTGCGATTTCGCATCGACCGCCTGCTCGGCACGCCCGCCGACGAAAAAAAGCCGGGTGAAAAAAGGAGGAGCGAGAACAGGAGGTAACCGCGCACGCCGCGAAGGGGACGGAGGTGGTTTTCGCACGAGCGGCCTTCATCATGACGACATTTTCCGGCGAAAACCTCCTCCGTCCCCCTGGTCTCCCCCGCCGTGAACGGTTGCCCGCTCGACATCGTCTGCCGCAAACAGATGCGCCTTCGATACATCGACGTACAGGGTCAACTCGCTGTCACATTCGATCGGCTCCGCGGAGACGCGGCAGACGAGGCGTTGGCCGCCCGCGATTGCTACGTGCAGGTCCATCATGCTCCCCAGCGGCTCGACGACCTCGACCGTGCCGGTGACGGTCCATGCGGCCTGGCCGGTACTGGCCAACGCCGGTTGCAGGCGGAGGTGCTCGGGACGGATTCCCAAGACGACCTTGCTGCCACACGTCGAGTCGTCAAGTTCGTCGGGTAATAGCCGGGAGCCAACGGCTCCCGGAGGGCAGCCAGCAATGGACGCCGGTTCCGGGAGCTGTTGGCTCCCGGCCACTCTCCTGCTGATCGGCACTCGCACCGTCGGCGACCCGAACCAGATTTGGCCGCCGTCTGCGGACAAGCAGCCCTCGATGAAGTTCATCGAGGGCGTGCCGATGAAGCCGGCGACGAAACGGTTGGCGGGCTGCCCGTAGACGTCCGTCGGCGTGCCGCATTGCTGCAATCGGCCGGCGCGGAGCACGGCGATGCGGTCGCCCAGCGTCATCGCCTCTTCCTGATCGTGGGTCACGTAGATCGTGGTGACGCCCAAGCGGCGGTGCAGCCGCTTCAACTCGGCGCGGGTCTCGGCCCGCAGCTTGGCGTCGAGATTCGAGAGCGGCTCATCGAAGAGAAAGACCTTGGGGCGCCGCACCAGCGCCCGGGCCAGCGCCACCCGCTGCCGCTGGCCGCCGGAGAGGCAGTGCGGTTTGCGGTCGAGCAGCTCCGCGAAGCCGAGCAATTCCGCCGCCCAAGCGACGCGGCGGGCGATTTCGGCCTTGGCCACCCCGCGGCGGCGCAGGCCGAAGGCGACGTTGCCGCGTACGCTCTTGTTCGGATACATCGCGTAGTTCTGGAAGACCATCGCCACGTCGCGCTGCCGCGGCGACAGACCGTTGACGAGCCGATCGCCGATGCGGATGGTCCCGTCGCCGATTTGCTCCAAGCCGGCGATCAGCCGCAAAATCGTGCTCTTTCCCGAACCTGACGGGCCGACGAGTACCAGGAACTCGCCGTCAGCGATAGTCAGATCGAGGCCGTCGACTGCGCGGATGCCGGCGGGATAGGTCTTGCCCAGGTTTTCCATCGTGACGTTCGGCATGACGCCCATGATACCATGATTTCGGCCAAGAAACGTCATCGAGTGGCGATCTTGGGGGCTCCCAGGGAGCGGAAGCCTCTTTCAGCGGCCGCTACGGGTTGCACAACTGTCGGCGGTAGTCGGTGAGCGTCGTGCCGAGCTCGCGATGGAAGACGCTGCTCATGTAGCTGAGGCTGCTGAAGCCGCAGGCCCGCGCGATCTTTTCGGCCGAGAGATTCGTCTCCACCAACAGCCGCTTGCTCCAGGCGAGCCGGGCCTGTTGGATCTGCTGGCGGATCGAGCGGCCGAGCACGTGCTGGAAGCGGATTTCCAGGCCGCGGCGGGAGATCTGCGACTCGGCCACCACGTCGCTGACGGTAATCGACTCGCGGCAGCGGTCGCGAATGAAGCGCACCGCCGCCGCCACGTGTCGGTCTTCGATCGCCACCACATCGGTCGATCGCCGCGGGATGACCCAGAGGGCCTCGACCGGAATTCGTTGCGGCCGCTTTACGTGGCCGGCCATCAGCCCGTCGAGCAGCTCGGCGGCCTGATAGCCCGCCCGCTCCAAATTGAGAACGACGCTCGACATGGGCGGATTGGCCAATTCACACAACAGCCGATCCTCATCGACGCCGAGCACGGCCACGTCGTCCGGCACGCGGAGCCCCGCCTCAAGACAGGCTTCGATCACCTGCCGACCGCGGATGTCGTTGCAGGCCATCACTCCCACCGGCTTGGCCAGCGACCGTAACCAGGCGCTTACCGATGGTTGCTCGCGGTCCCAGGGGAGGATGCGGCGGCGATGCGGCGGTTCGTAGACGCAGCAGGACCGCCCGGCTTCCTCAAGGCGCTGGGAGAATCCTTGCAGCCGCCGCCGCGACCAGAGCCGGCCCTCGTATCCGCAAAAGGCGAAACGAGTGAAACCGCGATCGATGAGATGCTCCGCGGCGACGCGGCCGGCGTGCTCCGAATTGGCGCGGATTTCCGAAATTTTCGAGAGCGGATGATGCGCGGCAAGCTGCTTCTCGTCCAGATCCACTGCGATCAGCGGCAGGCCGGACGACAACAGCGCTCGGGCGATGGCCGGCGTCTGAATCCGGGCGATGATCCCCGCGGGGTCCAGACGGCGAAGGGAAAAAGACTCACCGTAAGCGCGCCAGCGGACCCTCTCTACCGGAAATAGCTTGTCATTGGTGCTGTCCGTTTCGGGCATCGGTATGCCGCGATGTTCGCCGGCAAGGCAGAAGACCCAAGGGCCGTGGAGCTGCGCGTAGCGGGCGATGCCCTCCAACAGCCCGCGGTCGTAGCCGGCGAAGGGGTGCATCAAGAGGACAACTCGGGGCGTGGCGGTCATGGTCGCTTTCGGGGCGCTGCGCCGGCTTCCATCCCTGATCTTGCATCTTGAATGTAGTATTGGCCCAAGGGAATCAAAATGCAAGACAAGGGCGGCGGCCAAGTCCCAAATCCATCAATTCGATGAGTCGAGCCAGTCGGACGTCAGCGTGCAACTCTTTGTGGTTGCGGTGCCCTTGCAGAAGATGGCCGACGTCCAGAGGTTGCGGGAGACCGGCACGGTGACGGTGGCCGTGACCTGACTGGTGGTGTTCGCGATGGTGCTGGGGTTGATGGTCACCGTGCCGCCGGCCAGCCCGGCGGCCTGCAAGATGGTGTTGCCGGCGGTCTGACCATTCGAGGCGGTCGCCCCGGGCACGATGCAGGCGCGTGCCGCCTCGAACGCCGCCTGGTTCGTGGATTGCAGGATCATGTTGTAACGGCTGATCTCCAGCGCGCCGAAGAGAATCAGGAAGAAGATCGGCGCGGTCAGCGCGAATTCAATCGCCGACACGCCGCGGCGATCTGCCGCCATTCGACTGCGATCGGCTTTGTCTTTCGATGCGTTCATGGCATTGCCCGCTGCAAACTGGGCGGTCTTTTCGTCATTGAGTGAGAATGATGGGAATGGTCTGCGCCAGTTTCTGGAACGTGCTCAGCAAGTCGTTGCTGGTAGTTACGTAGTAGAACTGCCCTCCGGTCTTGGTGGCGAGATCTTGCATCGTTGTGTTGTTCGACTGCTGCAACAGACCGACGGTGAAGATGGTGATGTTGGCGCTGCTGATCTGCGAGACTAGGGTAGGAGATCCGGAGTTGACGGGATCGGTACCGTCGTTCCACACGCCGTCCGAGAAGACGATGATGATCTTGTTCCATATGGTCTTGTCGGTTTTGGCGTCGTTGGTGAACATGGTGAGGGCCTTTGTCAGACCATCCGACAGATTTGTGCCGGCATTGGCGATCCCACTAACCCAGATGTCATTGTTCAAGTAATTGCCGAGTTTGGTCGTGATCCCGCTGTAATCGGAAGTGAATGAGCAATCTGTAGTGGCGGAGGTGCCGAAGGTGACCATGCCCACCTCGTTCGACGCCGTTCCGCCGGGCGAAGCGGCAAGAGCGGTTAGAAAGGCGTTGGCCCCCGCGTAGAGATTGCCGTACCGGCTGTAAGTCGGGTCGGGCGGGTAGGTATGAGGCCACGCCGGCTTGGGAGGGGAGTTAGTAGGCCAGGGATATGCGGGGTAGTAGTTCTCATTTTTCCTGTCGGCCGTCACGTAGCCGTACAGGTAGAGGCTCGTGCTGCCCGGCGGTTTGGCGGTGGGATCGGGAAAGTACCAATCGTTGCCCGACATATCGAAACACATCGATCCGGAGCGATCGAGCACCAGGCACCATTTATTTCGCACGAACGCGGAAGTGGAAGTGTTGTCGGTGTAAAACTTCTTCGTTCCCAGGATGGCGCGAAGAACAGCGGCGCCGATACGCTTCCGGTCACCTGGGCCGCGATCAGCGGCGTGCCGCCCGAACTGAACGTCCAAGCCCCGGTATCGGTGTATAGCACCCTGCCGAAAGCGACGTTGCCGCTGGCGAGCGTCAGACCGCTGCCGCCGACGCGGTTCTGCGCGGCGTAGTTAACCGCGACCGTGGTTGCCTGCGTGGTGCTGCTGCCCTGGGCCAGCGCCGTTACGGCCGCCTTTGCCGCCGCATCGGTGGCCACGTGCAGTTGCTCGCGGACCAGGAGCATATAGGCGATATCCACCGAGAAGATCGCCGATATGAAGAGAATGACCAGCGCTACGGTTACGAAGACGAGCATCGCTCCCTTCCGCGGGTGATCGCGGCGGCGACCTCTGGAACGGCTTCCGACAAATTCCTGCCGCGTGGGAAAGCCCCCCGATTGCAATCGGGGGGCGTTTCTCGCCGGCAAGAACCTCTCGAGCAATGCACTAGATTGAGGCTCTCCGCACATGGCTCTTCTCCTACTGATGCTCCATCACGACCGTTGCCGCGACGTTGGAAACGACTTTGCCGACGATGAACGCGCTGGTGCAGGAGTTGGAGCCCAAGGGCGCCGTGACGGTCACGGTTACTTGCGTGCCACTCGAGGTCGTGCCGGCGACGGCTGGCGTGACGGTGATCGTGCCGCCGGCGACGGAGAACTGTGTCAACACCGCCTGGGCCGCCGTCGTGGCCGTGGTGCTGGTCTGCCCGACGGTGGTCGCCTTCCGCGCCCCTTCATAGGCTGCGGCCGTCAGGTGCTCCTTGAGAAAGATCGCGTTGGTGGCCTCGATCGACCCCAGTGCGACAATCACCAGCAGCGGCAGGCAGATGGCAAGTTCCACCGTCGCCGTTCCTCTGCGGCTTGACCCGCTGCGATGAGATAGTCCGCGGCTAATGGCAGCCATGGGATCTGCTCCCCCCACGCCCCCTTTCACACCCCTCTATTTTTAATATAGGTCATAAACCGTCGGGACGCCGGCGAAACAGATGCCGCGTCCGAGAGCATCCTCAGCCGTGACCTACACTTGTGAGGCGTCATTTTCCCTTGCGGTAGGGTATTGAGTCAGGAAACCCGCCGAGCACTGTCCCAGTCCTCACCAGCACAGGAGAGTTCAGGTCATGCCAGTTGCCGATTTACCCTACGCCGAGGAACTGACAGCATTCCGTAAGCGCTTGCTGGACATCCTCGAGGATCGCTGCGGAGTGTTTGGGGAAGACGAAGACGACAGGCTCGGCTACGCTAAAGAGGCGCCGGCCAGCAGATCGGCTGCGATAACGGGGCAACTCGCCCCGCCGCGGGATCAGCAAACTGAGCCGCCCAAGACTCCGCCGTCCTCGGCGGGAGCAACTCACAACGCGAACGGCGCGTTTCTGCCGCTGGCGCCGGCTTCTCTGCCGAAGCTGGGCATACGCAACACGGACGTTGAGTCGATCATCTTGAAGTTCCTGTTGAACAGCGGCCCACACCTTGGTTGCGAAATCGCCAAGCACATTCGGCTTCCGCTCTCGCTTATCCTCGATCTCCTTCGGCGACTGAAGGAAGAGCGGCTGGTGGTCTATAAGCAGGCGGGGGCGGGCGGAGACTATCTTTACGAGCTTACGGAGTTGGGAAGCGAACGGGCGCGGCGCTGCTGGGAACACTGCACGTATTTCGGCGCCATCCCTGTCGCCGTGAAGGACTATATTACTAGCGTGCAAGCACAGTCGGTCCGCAAACGAAATCCAAAGGTGCGCGATATTCAGCGGGTGCTCAGCGACCTTTCCGTGCCGCCGGAAATGGCCGTTCGGCTCGCTCAGGCTGTGAACTCGGGGCTCGGCCTGTTCTTGTTCGGCGCCCCGGGCAACGGAAAGACGCTGATGGCTTCACGGCTGGCCCGCGCGTTCGGCGAGACGGTGTGGATTCCGCGCGCCCTGAATGTGGGCGGGTCGATCATGCGGCTGTACGATCCCAGCAACCACGTCGCCCAGCCCTTGACGCCTGAGGAGCATCGCAGCGCACCCGGCATCGATGAACGTTGGATACGAATTTCCCGCCCCACAATGGTTGTGGGCGGGGAGTTGACGCTCGACAGCTTCGAGGTCCGCACCGACTCGACCACCGGCATCAGCGAGGCGCCCATCCAACTGAAAAGCAACTGTGGAGTGTTGGTCATTGACGACTTTGGCCGACAGCGCGTGACTCCCACAGACATCCTGAATCGCTGGATTGTGCCGTTGGCCCAGCGATTTGACATACTCAGCCTTAGAAATGGACGCAAGTTCGAGTTTCCCATAGACCAGTTGGTGGTATTCTCCACGAATCTTGAGCCAAAGGCTCTGGTCGACGAGGCATTCCTGCGGAGAATTCCCTACAAGATCGACGTGCCGAATCCCTCGGAGGACGAGTTTCGCGCACTCTTGAAAAAGATCGCCAACGAGTGGGGAATTGCCCATCAAGACGGCCCCGTCGATTACCTGGTCGAGAAATACTACAAGAGCTGCGGACGAGAAATGCGGTACTGCCAGCCCGGCGATTTGTTGCACCAGATTTGCACTTACTGCAACGTGCTGGAATTGCCGTTGGAAATCAGCAACCAGGCCATCGACGCGGCCGCAAGAAACTACTTCACGCTGCTCTAAACCGACTGCACCGCCGGGGCCTCGCGCTCGGAGGCGTCTTCGATCTCGAAGAACTCCCGCGGCGGGAAATTGAAGGCGCCGGCGACGAGATTCGACGGAAACACCTGCCGACGGTTCTCATAATCGCGGACGTTGGCGTTGTAGAAGCGCCGCGAGCGCTGGATGCGGTCCTCGGTGTTGGCAAGCTCCGTCTGCAAGGCCAAGAAGTTCTGGTTCGCCTTCAGGTCGGGGTAGCTCTCGGCCACCGCCAGCAGTTGCCGCAGGCCGCGGATCAACTGGTTCTCGTCGCGGGCCTGCGAGGCGGGCGAACCGTTGTTGGCCATCGCCGCGGCGCGGGCCTGGCTCACCCCCTCGAGCACTTCCCGCTCGTGCTTTGCGTAGCCCTGCACGGTGCGGACAAGATTCGGAATCAGGTCGTAGCGGCGCTTCAACTCCGCGTCGATGTCCGCCCACGCCTCGTCGCAGTGGTTCCGCGCCTGAACCAGCGAGTTGTAGATCAGGGCCAAGATCAGGAGCGCCAGCACGGGAATCGCCGACAGAACAACTGCGAAGATCATTGAGCGGTTCCTTGTAGCTCTTGCACCAACGACGCCGGCAGACGGCGGAGAATCCCCTCTAATACTTCAATGGCCGCGTCAAGGTCACGGGGTTGGACCAAGTTCTCGCGATAGGCGAGGATCTGGCAAACCTGCATTTCGATAATGAACTTCGGCGAATCGAGCAGGAACTCCATCGTGCTCTGCGGCAGCACGTCGAAGGCCCAGCGGCGATCGGGCGAGGTGACGTGAAACTCCCGGTTGAACTCCGCGGACTCGAACTCGATGCGCTGTAGCCCGACCAGCGCCCCGACGCGGTCAAAAACCGTCTGGTGCCGGATCCACAGCGGCCGAAGCGGCAGGTTCGTGGTCACGATAACGCCCGAAAACAGGTGAGTGCTCTCGTCCTTGCCGCTCCCGGTCGTGTAATGGTAGTCGAAGGCGCAGACTTTCTGGCCGCCGATTTGCCCATGTGCGACGTTGTCGGCGTAGCGATCGTGTCCTTGGTTGAAGCAGTCGAAGAAGGAGTAGCGATCGGAGAACCCGCCGTCGCGATGCGGCGAGAACTCGAAGCCGCGCGCCGCCGCCCATGCCGCCAGCGCCTTCCTCCGCCGCACCGCTCCCACCAGCGCGACGATGAAAATGGCCAGGGCAACCGCGGCGAATAGAATGAAGATGAATGCGGGGTTCACTTGGGATGTCTCTCTTCGGTTGCACACGCCCATTGTCGCGCAGCTGCGGCGGGTTGTCAATGTCGCGTTGCCTCGCATCTGCTCAGAGGTTATTCGGCAAGCGTCAGTGGATATTTGGTTTGCACTTGATGACCTGCGCGATCATCCAGCCAACGACGAGCAGGCCGACGACGAAAACGATCAGGAACATCGCCAGCGGACTCCATTGGACGTCGGTCGGCTGGGCCGAGACGTCGAGGAAGGGCTTGAGGTTGATGTTCTGCACGATCTGGCGGCTGACGGCGTTGACGGCCAGGACGCCGAATTGAGAGAAGGCGATCGCCGCTACAGTCGCCCGCTTTGCCGAACAGAGACCGGCGGTCATCATCAGCAGCCAAGGCAACCCGGGGGCGACGGCGGTAGCGACCGTCAATAGGACCATCGGCCATTGAAACATGGTGTCGCGGAGATTGGTGGGCCAGGCGTGGAAGACGTACCACCACCCCGCGGCCGCGGCCCAGAGCATTCCGACCGTGTAGAGCCGCCGGGCGAATCGCCACGCCCAGCGCTGGTAGGCCTCATCGGTCGTGCCGCGGGTGAGGAAAACCGCATCGACCAGCACCCAAACCGCCGTAGTGCCCAGCGCCAGCCCGAACATCAGCAGCCAGCGGGGCAGAAAGATCGGATCGCCGACGTTCAAGGCCGTGCCCGTCGCCGCGGCGGCGGTGCTGTGGGCATTCCACAGATCAAGCCAACGCCGCACGTGCTCCATCAGGCTCAGGCCGTTGGCGAAGATGAAGCCGATCGAGATAAAGAGGATCGCCGCGATCCAGCCGGCCGCCCTGCGCCAGGGGGCGAGCGCCGCCATCGGAGATCTCTCGCGATCTCCCAAAGCCCCCCCATTGCTATGAGGGGGCGTTTCTCCGCGGCGCGAGTTCGCTCGAAGCGGCAAGGCGGTCGTCACGGTGCGAAGTCCCAGTGCGTAGGCATAAACGCCGTAATAGGCCGGGATCAGCAGCACGATGATGCCCAACCAGAAGCAGGCCATCAGGATCGTGGCCGGATAGAAGACCTTGTAGTAAGCCAGTTGCACGAACAAGAGCGGGACGATGCCGAAGTTGATGCCGAAGGCGACGATGATCGGCATCTGTTGCAGCAGCCGGCCGGCGAAACGTCGCCCCGGTTCGCTGCCGCGGAGATGCAGCAGCAGCGCGATCAATAGGCCGGCGTACCAGAGGTTCATCGGCACCATGTGCAAGGTGAAGCCGAGGGCCTTGAAGAACTGCACGAACCAGATCGGGGCGGGCATTCCGGCTTGCGTCGGGTCGATGAGCATCTTCGGATCGATCATGGCGCACCTCCTTCATAGGTCGGGGACTGGCTCATTTTTCGACCCATCTTGGGTCGAAAAATGTGCCTGTCCCCTTCCGCCGCGAGGGGGACAGTCCCATTTTCGCGGACTGCGCCGCGAAAATCGGGACAGTCCCCGCTGGCGGCGTTGTCTGCCCAGGGACGCTTGCCCGGCGGCTGCCGCGGGCTGATCCTCATGAGGTAATCGGTCAGCATTTCCGCCTCCTCATCCGTGCCGCACCAGGGGGGCATGAAGTAGATTTCGTCGAGATGTTTAATGCGGTCGAGGATCGCGCTTCGCGGCCGGCCCTGCAAGAGCGGCCCGAGGGCGGAATAGCCGACTCGACCGGCGTGGCAGTCGTTGCAGTGATAAAGGAATAGCACTCTGCCCAAGACTTCGCGGTCGAGAGAGGGCAGCTTGCGCAGGCGCTGGTCCTCGATGCTCCCCGCGTGCGCCAGCGACGTGCCGTGGGCGATTTGTGGGCCGCCGGGCAACTGTGGCTCCGCGACTGCACCCTTTTTCAACGGGCTGTCAGAATCGTGGCCCGCCAACGAGCGGTCGCCGACGACCTGGGGATAATTCTGTTGCACGTAGGTTTTGGTCCATGCGCCCCCTTCGAGATAGCCGCGGCTTCGCAGTTTCGGCACTTGGCTGGGGAAGACGTGGTTGCCCAGCACCACGCCGTCGACGACGAACGGCTTTCGCACGGCCTCGCGGATGAACTCGCCGGTGGCGAAGGCGGCGATGCCGAACAGACACAACGAGCCGGCGAAGCCCGGCGAAAGCCAGCCGGGATTGCGATAGGGCCCCACGTAAAGCAGCACGAAGACCACCGCGGTCAGCGCGAAGATCAACGCCATCAGCACGTTGAGCACCGCCGCCGAGGCGAGCGTCGCCGCGGCCGTATCCGGCAGCAAGGCGTACCAGCCGATGCCGCCGATGGTGACCAGGATCGCCCCGAGCATCGCCGGCCGCGCCGAACGCGACGCGATCATGTCGCGCAGCCGCGCGTTGCGCGCCTTCAGCGAGGCGTGCAAGTAGACGTAGAGCGAGCTTAATAGCAGCGCCCCGCCGGTTCGGGCGATCGTCTGCGGCAGGAACTGCGGATTAAAAAACGCCGCCCAGAAATTGTGCGATTCGCGCTGAAACGCCCAATTGCCCGAGTTGAGCATGAAGGCCGTGATGCCGGTTATCAGCACCAGGCTGATCCAGGCGGCCAGCGCGTAGATCCGGCCGATGAGCACATGGGTTTTTTCGGGCAGCCGATCCCAGTAGTAGAGGAAGATGAAGGCCGAGACCAGCTCGAGCACGAAGAAGACCCATTCGGTGGCCCAGCCGAAGACGAAGGTGCGGATGAGCACTTCCGTGGCCAGCGGCGAGCTGAGCCCGATCGTCCACCAGATGCCCACCCCCGTGATCGCCCCGAAAACCACAGTCAGCAGGACGAAGAAACGGGCGTGGCCGCGGAGGTAACTGAGGTACTCGCCGTCGCGGCTGCGGCGGGCATAGCCGACCTCGACAGCCAGGAACAGCCCGCCGCCGACAGCGTAGTGGGACACGAGAACGTGTACCACCGAAATCACGGCGATCAGCATCGGCGCCGTAATGTATGGGACATACCACCAGGGATAGTGCATGGCCGCTGAACTCCTGAATCAGGGTTTGACATCCCAGCAACCATACCATTGCCGGCGAGTTTTCGGAAGCGGGATTGGGATAAGGGCCAATCAGTTATTCAAGTTGGGTAACGATGTTTGACGTGGCACGGGCATCCTGCCCGTGTTTTTCGGCCACGGGCAGGATGCCCGTGCCACATAGATTGGAAAACTGATCGGCCCTGGGGATGAGCGCCCGGTTGGACGGGCGGCGGTTGTCGGCTATAGTAAAGTCGAATTGGTGCGCCGACGTCGGAAAACAGGGGGGTGATAAGCCAATCTCGGCCACAGGAGGCTACCCAGTGAAACGGGCCGATTCCGGCAAAACGACGGGAACGAGCGAAGTCCGCCCTGGCGAGCATGTCTCGCTGGAGGGGGTGCATGGCAGCGTCCCCTTGCCCGCCCCGCACGCCGGTTTCTGGCGGCAGATTCGCGCTTTTGTCGGGCCCGCCATGCTGGTGAGCGTCGGCTACATGGACCCCGGCAACTGGGGAACCGACCTGCAAGCCGGCGCCCAATTCCGCTACGGCCTTTTGTGGGTGGTCGGCTTGGCCAGCCTGATGGCCATGTTTCTGCAAGTAATTTCGGCAAGGCTGGGGGTGGTGACGGGCAAGGATCTCGCCCAGTGCTGCCGCGATTGGTATCCGCGCTGGACGCGCTGGCCGAACTGGCTGTTGGGAGAGGTCGCCATCGGCGCCTGCGACCTGGCCGAAGTGCTCGGCAGCGCCGTCGCCCTGAATCTGCTGTTCCACATCCCGCTATTCTGGGCGATCTTGATAACCGCGCTGGACGTGCTGCTGCTGTTGGCGTTGCAACGCTTCGGAATGCGGACGATCGAAGCGGTGGTGGCCCTGTTCGTGGCGACCATCGCCGTCTGCTTCTTCATCGAGATCTTCGTGCTCCCCCAGACCCAGCCGAGCTTCGCCGAGATGGGCAAGGCGCTCTTCTCTCCCAGCTTTCGCAACGCGGAAATGGTCGTCGTAGCCATCGGCATCATCGGGGCAACGGTGATGCCGCACAATTTGTACTTGCACTCGGCCCTGGTGCAAACCCGCAAACTGGAGCGCGACGACCGATCGGTGCGGCGGGCCCTGCGATTCAACACCCTCGACTCGGCCGTGGCCCTGACCATCGCCTTCTTCATCAACGCCGCGATCCTGGTGTTGGCGGCAATGGTGTTCTACGGACCGTTGCACACACCCAAAGCCCTTGCCGACGGCTTCGCGGTGGTCGCCGGGAGCAAGCTCAACGCGGACAGCGACTGGATCCGCATGGCCTACCTGACGCTCGCTCCGCTGTTGGGCACGGTGGCGGCGAGCACCCTGTTTGCCGTGGCCCTGCTGGCCAGCGGCCAGAGCAGCACGATTACCGGCACGCTGGCCGGGCAGGTGGTGATGGAGGGCTTCATGCGCTGGCGGTTGGCCCCCTGGATGCGGCGGCTGATTACCCGCACCCTGGCGATCCTGCCGGCAATCGTCATTGTGGGCCTGCGCGGCGACGGCAGCGTCAACGACCTGTTGGTGCTCAGCCAGGTCGTGCTCGCTCTGCAACTTCCCTTCGCCATGTTTCCACTGCTGCACTTCACCTCTTCGCGAAAACGGATGGGAATGTGGAAAAACGGCTGGTTCCTGTTGGCGGTCGGCTGGGGCAGCGCGGCGTTGATTACGGTGATGGACCTGTATGGCCTGCCCGATGCGTTTCGCGACGCCTGGAAGGTCATTGTCGGCGGATAATCGCAAAGGCGGACGAGTTTTTCATGGTGGGAGGCAGTGATGTACAAAAAGATTCTCATGCCCCTGGACGGCACGGCGACGGATCGGGTGATTATCGAGCACGTCAAGCAGCTCGCCGGGGTGCTGCGCAGCCACGTCGTGCTGTTCCACGTAGCCACGAGCGCCGCCGCCCAATGGCACGGCGCCGAAGCCGGCGGCGAAGAGGTGGAAAAGGGCCGCGCCTATCTGGACAAGATCAAACACGAGTTCGACGGCGCCGGCGTCTCCGCCGAAACCGAACTCGCCTACGGGGAACCGGTGCGGGAAATCGTCAAACACATCCAGGAAAAAGGCTGCGACCTGGTGGCGATGGGCACGCACGGACACCGCGGCGTGGCCGATCTGTTTCTGGGAAGCACCGCCAGCCCGGTCCAGCACAGCGTCGACGTGCCCGTGCTGCTGCTCAGGGGAAAATGAGCCGGCGGTCCCGCTGTTATCTTATTGACGCCCGCGGAAATGGCCGATAGGCCTACTATGCGCCCCACTTCCCTCCGCGTTGCCCTGTGTTTCTCCTGCTGGACAGCGGTTGCTTTCCTGGCGTTAACGGCCGTGGCAGCCAGTGCGGCCGATGACGACAACTCGCTTCCTGCCAGCCAGCCAGCCGTCTGCCAGCGAGGCTCCCTGTTGCACAGATTGCTGACGTGGCCAAAGAAGGAAGACAAAAGCGAAAAAGCGGAAAAAAACGACAACGCAGAGGCGAAGGATCAGGGCAACAAGGAGAACGAGGGAGAGCAGAACGACAAGGAGAAGAAAGACGAGGAGGAAGAGAATAAGGAAGAACCCTTGGAGAGCGATCGCCCTGACTTTACCGACTCCAGCACCACGGTTGGATACCGGCGGCTGCAAATCGAGAGCGGCTACACCTTCACACAGGGCATCGGCGGCGACCCGACTCACGACGCCCACGACCTGCCGGAGTTGCTCGTCCGCTACGGCCTCGCCGAGCGTCTGGAACTGCGCGTTGCCTGGGACGAGGGGATCGTGTTCGATCGCTACACGGATCGCAATTCCGGCCGCGTCGTGAGCCAATCCGGCAGCACCGACATGGACTTCGGCTTCAAGTATGCCATCAGCAAGCAGGACAAATGGCGTCCGCAGACGGCGGTGATCGTCTCCGTCTCCGCCCCCGTCGGCGCGACTTTCCTCAGCAGTTGGCAGGCCGATCCGCGGATCGACTACCTTTACAGTTGGGAGTTTACCAAGAAGCTCTCGCTCAATTGCAGCACGGGCAACTGGTGGACGGCCGAATCGGGCGACCACTTCTCGCTCTTCTTTCAGTCCGCCTCGGTCGAGTACGAATTGACCGAGAAGCTGCACATGTTCAACGAATGGTTCGCCTTCTTCCGCCGCGATGCAGACGACAACCGCCCGCAACACTATTACGACGCCGGCTTCACCTATCTGGTTACGCCGAACTTCCAGTTGGACTGGCGGGCGGGAGTCGGCCTGAGCCCGGCGGCGGACGGTTTCTTCACCGGCTGCGGCCTGACGATTCGCAAATAGGCAGCGCGTCAGGTGGGGCAGACATTCCTGTCTGCCCTGGGCAGGCAAGAATGCCTGCCCCACCACAATACAGACCTGTCATCTCTTGATTTGGCGGACTGCTAGCGGATCGAGATCGCCCGGCCCAAAGGCCGCAAAATGTGCTCGGCCACGTGGTTGTCGATGGTCTCGTGGCACAACTGCCGCAGCCGATCGAGCGTCTCCACGAACGTCTTGTCGGGGTCGAGGCTGCCGTACTGCCGGGCGGTGACGTACACGCTCAGTTGCTCTTCGGGATACTCGCCGATGCGAACCTGGTAGGCGTTGGTGCGGGTTTCGATGCTGATGCGAAGCTGCTGGCGACACTCGGCATCGACCGCGATTGTCACCGAGGGCTCGTAGTTGATCACCGTCGCCCCGGGCACTTCCAGAATCGGCTCCATCGACGGCCCCACGCCGAGCACCTCGGCCATCAGTTGATTGTGGTTGCCGCGGTAGGTGAAATCGAAGCCGAACAACAGATCGAGCGCCTCGCAGTCCAACGGGCTGACCGAGAGCATGTAGGGGACCAACTCCAGGACCAGCTTATGCTGCTCCATCGCCGCATCAATGCTGTCCGGGTTGACCTGGCCCGAGCAGACCCGGCGAGGTTCGATCGTACACCAGCGATAGGCCCCCTGGTCTTTGTCCTCTTCGAGGATGAAATCGCCGCGCTCGCGGCAGTAGAAGTTGCGCATGGTGGGGTAGGTCTTCTGGATGCGCTCGAAAAAATGCAGCACCGTCTCCCGATTGGCCGGCAGTTCCATCTCCGTGCCGAGATTCATGTTGACGTAGAAGTCGTCGCAGAGGGACGCATAATGACTCATGTTGGATAACCTTTCACCCCAAAGTATAGGGTTAGTCGCCACGGCCTGTCAAAGGCGTCCCGGTGACAATCCTCGTGCTCTCGTTCCCACGCTCTGCGTGGGAACGCACGCCTCGGATGGTCCAGGATTTATCGTTCCCACGCAGAGCGTGGGAACGAGGGTGTTCGGGCTCTGCCAATCCTCCTGGTCAAAGGCGTCCCGGTCGCGGTAGAATAGGATTATGATTCGAACCCCGCAGCAAGCGAGCGAAGCGATGGACACACTCTTGGTTTTTCCCAGCGACTTGGGATGGATGGCGGCGGTGGTCGCGGACGCCGCAGTCAAGCAGCTTTCATTTGGTCACCCGTCGCCTGCCGCAGCCAAGCGGGCATTGGAGAGCAAAACGTTGAAGGCGGCAAAACCTGGAAAAGACGGCAAACAGCTGATTCGCCGCTTGCAGGCGTACGCGGCGGGCGTTCCCGACTCGTTGGGCGACATCCAGGTCGATTTCGGGCCCGTCGGTGATTTTCAGCGGCGGGTGCTGGAGCAGTGCCGGTTGATCCCTTACGGCGCCACGATCAGCTACGGCGAGTTGGCGGCGAAGGCCGGTTCGCCCCGTGCGGCCCGAGCGGCGGGAAACTGCATGGCCGCCAACAAAACCCCTCTCCTGGTCCCATGCCATCGGGTGGTCCATTCCGGCGGCCGCGTCGGCTCCTTCTCTGCCCCGGGCGGAACGTCGATGAAGCGCCGACTGCTGGCGATGGAATCGCAGTGAGCCGTCCCCGTCGGCCGCGCGACCTGAGCCGATGGCCTGCCGATCGCTGATTTCCCGGCATAACGCCTTGTCGCTGAATGGCTTATGTTGTTTCAAGGCAGGGTTGGCGGCTGGGCGGAAGAGTTGCGGGAAATTGGCCTAGAATTGGGTGAGGTTTCCGGGCAAAATGCGGCCGCATTCAGCCCCCGAATCACCCCACCCGCCAATTCGCTTCATGCTCGCGACGGAACTCAGTTCTTGGGACGTAGAACGCCGGGACGAGGAGACGGTCCTGGTTCGCGTCCATTCCAGCAACCGGCAAGGGCGACCGTTGCCCGACGCCGTCTTCGCCTTTCGCAACGGCGACCCGCAATACGACTACTGGCTCCACCAACTTCTCGACCGTGTGCGGAATCAAACGGTGCAATAGGGCGCCAATCCCAATCGCGGGCGTCCCGCCCGCCGCGGGGCCGTTTAGCCGGCGGGCTTGCCCGCCGCGCAGCGGTGGCGTCCTTCCGCCCGATCCGCGGCGAGCAAGCGGTTTGTTGATTTAATTCTCGACCGCGCCACTCGAATAGGTGGTTTGCGTTTTGGGGTTGATCGCTTATAGTTGGCGGAGCCCATGACGGCAAGCGGCAGTTGGTTGTTTTGGGAGGGAAACGGGCGATGGAGTATTGGGCGAAGCCTCGGATGGCGCGGGATCAAATTGTTCTTTTCTCCCCGACCTTGGATGCCTCGATCAGCGACGATCATCCCGTCCGCCTGCTGGACGAGATCCTGAAGGGCCTGGACTGGTCGGCGTGGGAGGCGGAGTACGACGGGCAAAAGGGTCAACCGCCGATCCCGCCGTGGGTCATGGCCGGCGTAATCCTCTACGGCTTGATGCGCGGCATCCGCTCCAGCCGCATGCTGGAGTACCTTTGCGGACACAACGTGGACTTCATGTGGTTGGCGGAGGGGCGGGTCATCGACCATACGACCCTCTGCAAGTTCCGCACCCGGTTTCGCGGGCCCTTGAAGGAATTGTTCCGGCAATTGGGGAAACTGTCGTTGCAGATGGGGTTGATCCGCTTGGTCGAGGTGGCCTTTGATGGGACGCGGGTGAAGGCCAATGCCAGCCGCTTGCGGACCTGGACGGCGGAACGGTTGGAGGCCGCCTTGAAAGGAGACGAACAAGGACCGGCGTGGCGGGATGATGGTGAGCCGGCGGGTGTACCGTTGTGCGGACTGTGCGGGCTGCGCGTTGGCGGGAGAGTGCCTGGATCCGAAGGCCAAGCGCGGTCGGACCGTTCAGCGGGACGAGTACGAACCGTTGCGGGAAAAGATGGCCGCGAAAATGCAAACGCCCCAAGGCAAGTCCGTCTACAACCAGCGCATGCACGTTGCGGAGACGCCGTTCGCCGTCATCAAGAGCATTTTGGGCGTGCGGCGATTTTTGCTGCGTGGCTTGGAGAAGGTGCGGACCGAATGGTTGTGGGCATGTACCGCGTACAACATGAGGAAGTTGCTGGCCCACGTGGCGGGACTGCGCGCCGAGTTGGCGAAAATGTTGGCCGAAGCGGCAAGTTAGGCGAGGCAGGAGGATTTGGGCGAACGAAGACTGACGATACGGCCTGTCTGGCTGCCAAATCAGCCATCTGGGGCAATTCAAACCTATAGGCAACGATGCCACCATAATCTCGAAAACCGAAGGAATTCTGAAAAAATCACCGGCAGCCGCCGCGTAGGCCATCGTTGCCGTTCAGTAAATCAACAGACCGCAAGCTCGCCGGCTAAACGGTTCGGACGCGATCGCCATAACTGGTTACTGTGCCGCGCACCGTCGGCCGCTTGCCACGTTTCACGACACTATGATATGATGATTGCCGTCGGGGAACCGGCGCCGACCTGCGCTGCCTTGCCCCTCCCGCCTTGCAGATGGCTGCCGTTTACGCCTCATGCAGTCATCGACATGCCGTCGCTCCCCGCCTGCTGCGATCAACCCAATCGGAAGTACCTTTCTGGAGAGAAGTACCTTTCTGGAGAATTGCCATGAAAAGGAGCCTTCTACCCGCCCTCGTCGTGGCCCTGTGCTGTTTCTTGTCGCCCCGGTTTGCTCAGGCTGTCCTGCCAACTTCGGCCGAACTCGAGGAAGCGTGGCAATGGACAGCGATTCACTTCGAGCCGGCTCCTAGGTCACACAACGTTTCGCAGTCCTTCTCCTTCACCTACGGCGGCAAGCCATCGGCCGAACTGCTGAGAAACTGGGAGGCCACCCGGGTGACGCGAGAGCTGGACGACAAACGGACCGAACGCACGGTCACCTTTACCGATCGCAAGACTGGTTTGATCGTGCGCTGCATCGGCGTCGAGTACCGCGACTTCCCCGCGGTCGAATGGACGCTGCATTTCAAGAACGGCGGCACCGCCGACACGCCGATCATCGCCGACGTGCAGGCGATCGACGCCGCGCTGGTCCGCTCGGGCGATGGCGAGTTTGCCCTGCATTACATCAAGGGGGACACCTGCGCCGCCGACAGTTTCCAGCCGCTAACCGAGCGGCTGGGCCCGAAAGGCCGTGAAGGGTTTTGCCCCTCTGGGCGGCCGGCCCACGAACGGCGCCGCCCCTTACTGGAACTTCGCGACTGAGGGCGAGGGGCTCATCGTCGCCTTGGGATGGCCAGGTCAGTGGGCGGCGCGATTCGAGCGCGACGGCGACAAAACCTTGCGGATTCGCGCCGGGCAAGAGCTTACCCACTTCAAGCTGCATCCGGGCGAGGAGGCGCGATCGCCGCTGGTGGCGCTGCAGTTCTACCACGGCGACTGGATTCGCGGGCAAAACCTCTGGCGGCGGTGGATGGTCGCCCACAACATTCCGCGGCCCGGCGGCAAGCTCGTGCCCACGCATTACGGCGCCTGCTGGAGCAACGATCTCCATCCCCGCGCGGACACGGAAATGGCGATCCTCAACGGCTATCTCCGCGAGAAAATCCCCTTGGGCTTCTATTTTATCGACGCGGGTTGGTACCCCAGCAAGCACAACTGGTGGACAGACGCCGGAACCTGGCAAGTCGATCGGCAGCGCTTTCCCAAGGGAATCCGCGAAGTCTCGGATCGCGCCCACGCCAACGGAATGAAGTTTGTCCTCTGGTTCGAGCCGGAGCGGGCCGGCCCGGGCACGTGGCTCTCAGAAAAGCACCCCGAGTGGATTCTCGGCGGCAAGAACGGCGGACTGGTGAACCTCGGCAACCGCGACGCCTGGCAATGGATCGTCGAACGCATCGACAGCCTCATCAAAAGCGAAGGGGTCAACGTCTATCGGCAGGACTTCAACATCGACCCGCTCGGCTATTGGCGCGGCGCGGATGCCGCCGACCGTCAGGGCATTACGGAAAACAAGCACGCCAGCGGTTATTTGGCCTACTGGGATGAATTGGTCCGCCGCAATCCCGGCCTCTGGATCAATTCTTGCGCCAGCGGCGGACGCCGCAACGACCTGGAGACGTTGCGCGCGCGGTCCCCCTGCTGCGGAGCGATTTCTTCCAATCGCCCACCAGCCAACAGTGTCATACCTACGGACTGTCGTTCTGGATGCCCTACCACGGCTCGGGCACAATAGAACCGACGTTATATTGGTTCCGCAGCACGATCTTTCCCGCCTCGCGCGTCGGCTGGGACACGCGAAGGAAAGACCTTGATTACCCCCTGCTCCGCCGCATGATCGCCGAGTTTCACCAAGTCGAGCCGTATCTGCTCGGCGACTTTTACCCGTTGACGCCGTACAGCCTGGAAAAGACCGCCTGGATTGCCTGGCAATACGACGACCCCGAACAGGGCGGCGGTGCCGTGCAAGCGTTCCGTCGTGAGGATGCCAAAGACGCCGCTTTGCCGCTGAGGCTCCAAGGGCTCGATGCGAACGCAACTTACGCAGTCGAGAACTTGGACGACGGCAAAATCGAGAAGCTAACCGGCGCAACGCTGATGAGTTCGGGGCTGCAAGCCAAGGTCACCCAAAAACCCGGCGCGGCGCTGTTTGTCTACCACAAGCTTCAATAGCCCGGACCCCAGAAGACGCCAACCGTGTGCCGCTGCTTGCTTGCAAGCAGTGCTGCTTTGCCACCCCAAGCGAGGCGCAGGCAACGCCGTCCGTGGGCCTAAGGGCGATTCCTTTTCCGCAAGATCGGCTGTCGATGGGCAACTATCGCCAAGGAGGCCTCTTGATGAAGGCGGGGACGTCCTGGCCTGCGGGGCCGCCGGTTTCCAGTTTTCCAGCGGAATTCTCGAAGGGGAGAAAGGTCATGGAGACAAAATTGCCCAAGGTTCGTGGGCGGGCTTGGCTCGGCGCGCTTCTCGTGCTGGTTGCGTTGGGCACGTTAGCCGCCGGCGCCGCAGTGTACGGCGTTACAGATAATCACAACGCTACCCAAAGTAAGCCGACGGCATGGTATTCCGAGGGCGCGTCTGCGACCGCAGCCGGCCACGGCGGTCCGGACCATATATCGCAACATGCCGTCAGTTTTGCCAACGAGCTATCGAAGGCTTTTCACAATGCGGCGAATCGCGCCTTGCCCTCGGTGGTGATGGTGATGAACATGCCCGCGGAAGCCAAAGCCACTACAGAGCAGAAGCAGGCGCCGAAGGCCGACGAGGAGGAGATGCCCTTTGGCTCCCAGCAGATGCCGTTCGGAGATCTGTTCAAGAACAATCCCGATTTGCGGCGGTTCTTTAATGAGCTTCCGCGCGGCTCGTCGCCGGAAACGCCCGAGCACGGTGGAATGGCCGTCGGTTCGGGAGTCATCGTCGATCCCAGCGGCGTGATCCTCACCAACAACCACGTCGTCAGCGGCGGCGGACAAATCATGGTGCGACTGGCCGATGGCCGGGAGTTCAAGGGGTTCGACATCAAGACCGATCCGACCAGCGATCTGGCCTTGATTCACATCAAGAGCAAAAAACCCCTGCCCGTCGCCAAGCTCGGCGACAGCAGCGCCATGCAGGTTGGTGATTGGGTGCTGGCCCTCGGCGAGCCGTTCGGGCTGCAAGGCACGGTCACTGCCGGCATCGTCAGCGCCACCGGACGCGGAATCGGCGTCAACCGTGAAGATTACATCCAGACCGATGCCGCGATCAATCCCGGCAATAGCGGCGGGCCGCTGGTCAACCTCGACGGCGAGGTGATCGGAATCAACACCGCGATCTCCTCGAACAACGGCGGGTACCAGGGCGTGGGATTCGCCATCCCGATTAACCTCGCCAAGTGGGTCGGCGAAGAGTTGGTCAAGTACGGCACGGTCCATCGCGCCTACCTCGGCGTGATGATCCAGCCGCTTACCCCGTCGCTGGCCGAGCAGTTCAACGTCAAGGCCGACAAGGGCGTGGTGGTCACGCAGGTGCAGCCCCGCTCGCCCGCAGCCAAGGCCGGGGTGAAGGTCGGCGACCTGATCCTCGATTTCGCGGGCAAGGCCGTCACCGGTCCCGCGCAGTTGCAGAGAATGGTGGAGATGTGCAAGGCCGACAGCACCGAGCCGCTCGCCATCCTGCGAAACGGAAAGCCGCTGACGATCAACGTCGTTTGCGCCGAGCGACCGACCAACTTCAGTGTCGCCCGGGCGAGTCATCGCGGCCCCGGCATGGCCGAGCCCTCCCGCTTTCAGAAGCTCGGGATCCAGGCTGAAGACCTGACGCCGGAGGTGGCCCAACAACTGGGCATCGAAGCCCAGCAGGGTGTAGTCATCACCAATGTCCGCTCCGGCAGCCCGGCCGATCTGGCTGGGTTGACCACCGGAATGGTGATCTCCGAAGTGGATCGCCAGCCGGTCAAGACGGTGCAAGACTTTCGTAGGATGCTGGCCAACCGGCCGTTGACCAAGGGAATATTGCTGCTGGTTCGCACGGACGAAGGGAGCCGCTTCGTGGTGATCCAGGTGCAATCCGACTAATCGCGACGGAAAGAAACAGTTGCTCCCCGCACCTCCGGGGGACGCAGCGAGAGACATCCACCACAACTTCTCTTGCTCACCCCGGAGGCTCTTTTTGTGAAGGAAAAGGGCCGCCCACGCTAACGTGGACGGCCCTTCCTTTTCTTGTGCCCCATAACTGACACAGAAACAGGCAAGGCCGATGCGGAAACCGCAACGGCCCTGTTGATCTGTCATGCCAACCGGTAAACGGCGCTACCCGGTCAGCGATTGCCGCTTACTTCTGCGATCTGCTTTCGATCGTCGGCTGAATCGCCGCCCGCCCCCAGAGGGCTAGCGACGCCGACGCAAGGCTATGGCTCCCGCGACGCCGAGAACCGACCACACGATTACAGTCGTCGGCTCGGGCACGTCAGCCGCAACATACAACATGCTTTGGCCGCTACTCCCATCAGCTGTCATCACTGGGTTGACCACACCAACGCAGTAGGCATAGTCCCACGATTGCGGGGCGAGGCTGAACAACCTCGCAGCAAGAGCCTCCTCTGCCTCCAACTTTGTCCCACCCGATGCCGGCGCCAGCGGATTCCACGGGGTGTCCAACGGCGTAGCAGGGTCGGTAGGGTTCTGGACTCCGTGCCAAATGGCGAGCTGCATAGCGCTCTCCGAAACGGAATCGCCTGGGGTGTAGAGCCCCCCCAAGACCGCTGGGTCAGTGACTGCCCAGTAATAGAGGAACTTCGCGGCGTCGGTCACGAAGTTCTGTGTCAGGGTCGCGGTGTCAGACGAAACACTGCCCACCTTGTAACTGTAGATTGGATCTGGGAACGACGAATGGGGATAGAAATACTCGACGTGATGATCCGCCTCAACGCAGAAAGTCTTCCAAGCTTCACCCTTGGTGGTCAACTCCGCGTAAAACGGGCCGCCATCATTGTCGCCGTTCACCCCACCGGGGTATCCGGCAGACCAGTAGTCCAGCAGAATCGGGTCGTTTTGTTGCGGATGCTCCGGGTAAACGACCGCGCTAAAGCCCGGGCTGGCCACGACAAGAAACAGCACAACCGCTATTGCAGCAACAAACTTACCCATACTTGGCCTCCTTTGAAAATAGGATGAAGTCTGCTCTTGTAAACCGCTTTCCTCGGCTGCCTCTTTTGTCTAAACGGCCCCTGCTCTGAACCGGATTCCCATGGCCACCTCAGCTTCCACGTACCTATACACCTCAACAGGCCCGATACTGACACTGAAACACAAGGAATTCCAGGAAATAACTCTATGGCTGCATGGCCAAGTGTTCGCCTTGGAGCTTTGGGTGGTTTGCGCGGTCTGCCGGGCCAGCAATCATCTCCAACGGGCCCTGAGACCGCCGTGAGACTCGGGCTGTAGGAGGCGCCCCCTGTCGCCGATTGTGTGGCGGTATTGGTGCCACCTGCGTTAGGAGACGCCTCCTAGAGCGTGCTGCGGCGGCGGTTCCACGGCGCTCTCGGCCGCCCGGCTTTCGTGGTCCTGTCCCGCAACGATTTGCACGTTACCGCTTGCGTGCTATGCAGTAGAATGTGATTCTCAAATGGACTTTCGCCCGATGACCTCTCTTCGCCCTAACGTGCTGGCCGCCAAGGAACGACTTGCCGAAGGGGAGGCGGCGTTTCGGCGGCGGCATGTGGAGGGTTGTGCCGGGGTCGAGCTTTGCGCGGCCATTAGCGACCTGCGCGACGAGGTGCTGCTCGGTTTGACCGAGGCGGCATTGGCCGATCTGGGTGAGGCGGGGCCGAACGGGCTATGGCCGGAGATCGCGCTGGTAGCCCATGCCGGCTACGGGCGGCGCAACGTCGCCCCGTACAGCGACGTCGATCTGATGATCCTGCACGCTCCCGGCTTGGGCGGCCGCGTCGCGCCGCTGGCCGAGCGGCTGCTGCGCGACGTTTTCGACGCCGGGCTGATCGTCGGCCACAGCGTGCGGACGCCCGAGCAGGCCTGCCGCATGGCCTGCAACGAGCCGATGATCTGCACGTCGCTGGTCGAATCGCGTCTGTTGGGCGGCAGCCAGCCGCTCTTCGCCGCCTACAAGGACCGTCTCCTGCGGCAAGCCCGCCGCCGCGCGCGGTGGCTGATGGCGGGAATCGAAAAGGACCGTCGCCAGGAGCGGCTCCGCTACGGCGAGACCGTCTTCCTCCTGGAGCCGAACGTGAAGCGATCGCGCGGCGGCCTGCGCGACGTGCAACTGATCCGCTGGCTCGCTCTGGTCCGATACGGAACCGCTGATCTCGACCGGTTGCACCTGCTGGGCAAGCTGCACGAAGAAGACGTAACCGCGCTTTGCGCCGCGGCAGAGTTCCTGTTGCGGCTGCGCAACGAGATGCATTTCCACGCCGGGCACGCCGCCGACGTGCTGGATCGGGCCGAGCAACTGCGGATCGCCGAATTGCGCGGTTATCAGCCGGCGGCCGGCCTGCTGCCGGTCGAGCAGTTCATGCGCGATCACTTTCGCCACAGCGACGCCGTGAGCCACATTGCCGCCCGGTTTGCGGCCAACGCCCAGTCAAGCGGCCGGAAGGAGCGGCTGGTGACGATCACCTTCGGCCATCGTGTGGAGGACGGCGTTCACGTGGGCCCGGCGGGCTTGCTGGCCAGCGGCGGTGGCCTGCGGATGCTGCACGGCAACCTGACGGCCATTATGCGGCTGGTCGACTTGGCGAATCTCTACGATGTGCCGGTTGCCGCCTCGACCTGGGAGGCGATCCGCCACCAGGCCGCGCGACTCCCCCCCAGCCGCCGTCGGCCGAGGCCTGCCGCCATTTTCTCTCGCTGTTGGCCCATCCCGCTCGGCTGGCGCCGTTGCTACGGGACATGCACGCCGCCGGCCTGCTGGAACGGTTCATCCCCGAGTTCGAGCACGCCCGCGGACTGCTGCAATTCAATCAGTATCACAAATACACGGTCGATGAGCATTGTCTGCGGGCGGTGGAGTTTGCCACGGAGCTTGCCGCCGATCAGGGACCAGTCGGCCGGGTTTACCGGTCGATTGCGCAGAAGCACCTGCTGCATTTGGCGTTGTTGCTTCACGATCTCGGCAAGGGGCGGCTGGAGGATCATCGCGAGGCGGGGCTGCAAATCGCCGCCGACGCGGCCGCCCGGCTGGGACTTCCGCCCCACGAAGCCGAGTCGCTGCGGTTCCTCGTCCACAAACACATGCTCTTAAACCACCTGGCCTTTCGCCGCGACACGGCCGACCAACAACTGGCCATTCAGCTTGCCGTGCAGGTGGGCTCGCCCGAATTGCTGCAAATGCTCTACGTGCTGACCGCAGCCGACCTGGGGGCGGTCGGGCCCGACGTGTGGGACGGCTGGAAGACCGAGGTGGTGACCGACCTCTACCACCGCACCATGCAACATCTCGCCGGCGACAGCCCGGAAACCACAATTGGCGACGTACTCGTCGAGCGGCGGGAGGAGGTTCGCAAGTGGCTTGGCCCCCGGCGGATGAGCCCTGGTTCGCCGCGCACCTCCACGCCCTGTCCGCCGCCTATTTCAGCGCCACGCCGCCGCCGCAAGCCGCCGCCGATCTGCGGATGCTGCACGATCTCGGCTGGAGCGCGGGCGAGACGGCCGCAATTCCGCCGCAAGGGAGGAATCCCCGCGTCTTAGCCAGGGCACGATACCAGCCTGAGACGGCGGTAGTTCAATGCACGATTGCCACGTCGGAGAAGGTCGTTGCCGGCATCTTCCACCGGCTTACCGGCGGGCTGAGCAGCCTCGGCCTGCAAATCCGCTCCGCGCAAATCCACACGTTGCCCGACGGGTTGGTGCTCGACCGTTTTTGGGTCTACGATCCCGATTTTGCCGGCGAGCCGCCGCCGGAGCGGCTCGGTCAGATCGAACAGTCTTTGGTCGAATCGCTCGAAAATCCCGGCAGCGAGCCGCCGACCTTCCGCCGCATTTGGCAGGCGCGCAGCGACCGCCGCCTGCGCGTTCCCGGCGTGCCGACGCGGGTGCAGATCGACAACAGCACGTCAACCGATTTGACGATCATCGACGTCTTCACCCACGACCGACCGGGACTGCTCTACGCCGTCACTCGGACACTGTTCGACCTGGAGCTTTCCGTGGCTCGGGCGAAGATCGGCACGTTTCTGGACCAGGTCGTCAACGTCTTCTACGTTGCCGACCGGCAGAATCACAAAGTCCGGGACGAGGATCAGTTGGAGGAGATCCGGCGGCGACTGGCAGAGGTCATCGTGTCGGCAGGAGAAGCCTGACGGCAGGCTCGGATTGGACGGCGCGGCCGACCGTGCCACCTGGGACGATTGAGGGGAATTTCGTTTAGCCGGCGGGCTTGCCCGCCGCGAGAAGTGCCGCAAGACTCCGCATTGAGCGCGGCGGGCAAGCCCGCCGGCTAAACGCCGTGCTGTCGAATTTCTTCACAGGTACGCAATTCCCGTTGCTGTGGAGCGAGTTGTGGCCGTTACTTCCATCAATCTTGCGCAGTAAAACCAATCGAGGGCGGAATCACCGATGGTCTTGAGGATCAGGACTCGACGGCGGTTGGGCGTGGGGAAAAAGTATACCATGTAATCGCCATCTATTTTCTATTTTTCCCGGTTTAGGTGATTGACATTCAACTAAGAACTGATAGAATCGGCTTTTTGGTGGGACCCCCCAGATAGAATGCGGTCTTTTGCGGGGGGCGAATGACAACCCTTTGCAATCCAGCACGCCCTTGAGGAGTGTTTGCGATTTCAAGCTAAGGACACTTTACTTTCTTCATCAGAGTCTGTTCTCCTGAATCAGGGGGGTGCGTTCATGAGCAAGCGAGTAACTGCGCCTTTGGCACTATTCTTCGCACTCAATTTCTTTGCGGTGGCGGCGTTCGCAGGGGTACTCGGCTACGGCACTCCTTATACGGACGGCACCGGGGTGACCTGGGACGGCGTTTCTCATTTTTCCAACACTACTTCCGGCTTGGCGGGAGACGTTGATTGGATCGTTTACGCGCCGGGTCAATTCCCGTACGCCGGCTCCGGCTATACTCCACCGTCGGACCAATACACCTACGTCTACCAGATCGTGAGTACCGGGACTGTGTCAGTTTCGGATTTTAACTTCTCGGTGGATGAAGTGGTGGGCAATATCAGTTCGTTTGTTTCGCCCGGCCAAGTTGACGGAGATCTTCCGGCGGGCATTGATTTCGTCTCGGGGCAAGGAGGTTGGGTCGACTGGGCCTTCGATGGCATCAACGGTCCGAACGAGGGAGGCAACCATACGAGCGCAGGCTTGGTCTTCACCAGCCCGAAAGCCCCCATGAGCACGTCAACCGGCACCATCACGGACGGCGGAACGACCGGCAGGCTCGATTTGCTGCCGGCTCCCGGGACCGGCAACGGGAACATCGTTCCCGAACCGACCACGTTGGCGTTGGCCCTGGTGGGCTTGGGGCTTATCGCGGCGATACGACGTTTTTCTCGCCGTTAGCCCTGGACCTTCTGTCCGTGCAAGATATTCGACTCCAACAGGAAAGCAACATCGAGAATCTACGCTGGAACGGATTGTGAAACGCGGCTCTTGGTGGGAGAGCCGCCTTTCGGGAGGCGCGTGCGTTAAGGTCATTGTTCTTTGTCCCGTTGTGCGGCGGAGCGTGCATTATGGCGATCTATGACAAGAAGAGCGGGTGGTTCGGCGGAGTACTTCTGGTCCTGGCAGCGTTGGCTCTCGCCGCGCTCTGGCCGATCCCGTCGCGTGCCGATCTGGTTTCCGCAGATAAGCTGAATGCGATTCAGGGATGGTACGGCACCGACCCGATTCAGTTCGCCGAATCCAACGGCAACAACGTTGACGGCAGCATCGACTACGCCGTCTATGCTCCCGGCCAGTTCGATTTGTCGTTTCCCGGCGAAGACCCCAGCCATGGGACGCAGTACGTCTATCGCTATCAGCTCTACGATAGTTCAAGTCCCACCAGCACCGATTCGATCCGCAAGTTGTCGGTCGGGCTGGTCGGCGTCACCGACGCGGCCAATTGCCAGTACGTCAACACGGGACCGCTCTACGCGGGCGATGGCGTCGCTCCCACGTTCCAAGTGGGGCTGATCGGCGCGCCTCCCACCTCGGCCGTTTGGGCGTTCAAGTCCTCGGCGCTGTTGGATCCGGGCCAGCACAGTGAGATGTTGATCTTCACCAGTCCTTACGGCCCGACGTGGGCGCCCGCGACGGTTCTGGCGCCGAGCAGCAGCAACTGGTGGCAAGGCGAATTGCCCAGCCCCGTTCCGGAGCCGGCGACGCTGGTCGGCTTGTTGACGGCGGGCTTGATGTTCGTCGCCTATCGGTCGCTGCGGCGCAAGAAGAGCTGAGTCTGCTCGGGATCGGTGGGGCAGACATTCCTGTCTGCCCTGCACAATGCGGAAAAAAAGGCAGACAGGAATCTCTGCCCCACCGTGGCGAGAAATGCGGGCTGGCCTACTGGATGACGGCGTTCATTCTCGAAATCGCAATTTCAGCACGTAGGCCTCCCACTGCCGCTGAAACCCGGCCATGTCCTTTCGGCCGAGGACTTCCTGGAGCGTGGCGTAGCCGGTCGGGTCTTTCTTGCAGTTCGCATGAAAGCGGTGATAGTACTTCCGCAATAACCCCTGCTGCTGCAAATAATAGAGCAGGTATCGGGCTTGGGCGTAATTCGTGCCGCGATCCTTCTCGTAGAACTCGTCGCTCGTGGTCGAGCAGAGCGTCCGAAACGACGGCAGCCGCTTCTTGCGAATCGCCTGCTGCAAGCCGGGCAGACGCCAATTGGTGCCGCCGACGATTCGGCCGTCGCGCTCGTCGCTTGCCTCGTAGAGCGAGCCGAGCCCCTCGTTGAACCAGGCCGGGCATTCCGGAAAATTGGCCGCCACGAAGGGATGCACGATCTCATGCACCAGCGTGCCGCCGCCGGTGGCGATGTTCATCACCAAGGCCTTGTCCGACTCCGAAAAGTATCCGTAGGGAGTATCCGGTTTGGTGTGGAAGAGCTTCTCGACGTTCTCCTCGTAGCTCTCCTTGTCTTTGAAGAGCCAAATATCGAGAATGTCGACCGGGTCCTTGGGGAAGTAGGCGGCCTTGAGCTTCTCCACCGCCCATTGCACCGTCTCCTTCGCCCGGCGGCGCACCTCGGCCGGCTCGTCGTCACCGATCACCACGAACGGCGGCGAGACGACGATCGTGAAATCATCGCTCGGCAGCTTCTTTTTCAACTCCCGCACGTGTTTGGCAAACTCGGCGGCGGTATGGCTGCCATAGCGATCCGCCGCCCAGAGTTGCAACGTCGCCGCCAAACAGACAAGCAGGCAAAGGAAGCCGCGAAACCAAGCGCCCCCGATTGGAACGCTGCCAGTGCCAGTCGCGCTTGCCGATCTCATTGAAGTTCCTCCGTTGTTTCGGCAGCCCGAACTCTCGCCGATGATTGTCCCCGGCAAGTCCCATTATACCATCGCGGAGCGCGACTTTGGGGTCGCAAAGTGGGAACGAATAGAAACTTGTGCTCACGGTAGCCCGCACACGCGGTGTGCGAGCAGGCGGCACACGGCGTGTGCCGCCTACTTTCCCGTACCGGTCCACTCAGGAGAACGCTCGGCAACCGAGGCCCTTATCGTCCACTTAATTCGTGAACCGCCTCGACCAGGGCGACGACGTGTTCCGGCGGCGTCTGCGGCAGGACGCCGTGGCCGAGGTTGAAGATGTGCCCGGGGCGTCCGCCGGCCTGGTGCAGGATCTCGCGGACGCGGCGGCGGATTTCGACCGGCTCGGCCAACAGCGCGGCGGGATCGAGATTGCCCTGGATCGCCCGTTCCGGGCCGATCGCCCGCCAGGCGTCGTCCAGGCGGATGCGCCAATCGACCCCCACGACCGCGTCGTGCCGCTTCTTGCCGAACGCTTCGCTCAGCAGCGGCAACAACGCCGGATTGCCCGTGGCGAAGTGAATCACCGGCACACCGGGCCGCAGCGACTCGATCACCGAGCGGGTGTGCGGCAGCACGTAGCGACGGTAGTCGTCCGGCCCCAGACAGCCCGCCCAACTGTCGAACAATTGCAGCAGGCCCGCCCCGGCGTCGATCTGGGCGTTCAAGTAGAGCGTGACCGAGCGGGCCAGCCGGCCCATCAGCGCGTCCCAGACGCCGGTGTCGGTGGACATTAGTACCTTCGCCTGCCGATAGTCGCGGCTCGATCCGCCTTCGATCGCGTAGGCCGCCAAGGTGAACGGCGCCCCGGCGAAACCGATCAGCGGCAGGCTCTCGGGCAGGGCCGCCCGCGTCCGCCGCACCGCCTCCACCACGAACTCAAGCGGCTCGATCGTCTCCAACTCCAGCAGGCGATCAACGTCGGCGGCGGTGCGGACCGGATTGTGCAGCACGGGCCCTTCGCCCTGCGGATATTCGAGCCGGATGCCCATCGGCTCGAGGATCAGCAGCAGGTCGGAGAAGAGGATGGCGGCGTCGACCCCCAGCCGCTCGACCGTATTGACCGCGATCTCCGCCGCCAGGTCGGGGTTCTTGCAGAGACCGAGAAAAGGAGTGGTTCGCCGTAACTCGCGATATTCGGGCAGATAGCGGCCCGCCTGACGCATCAGCCAGACCGGCGTCCGCTCGACCGGCTCGCGCCGCGCGGCTTTCATCAGCAGGCTGTTCAACCAAGCGGGAGCGGGCATTACGTGAAACCTCGTCTCATGCCTTCTTCTCTCGCCCCACCACGATGGCCGTGGCGGTGGCGTGCGTGCGGCAGTGGGAAATGGTGACGTGGATTTCGGCCACGCCGAGCCGTTCGATCACGTCCTTCACTCCCCCTCGCACCGCGACGACCGGTCGTCCGCCCGGTTCGTTCCGCACTTCCATGTCGCGCCAGGAGATGCCTTTCGCCCAGCCGGTGCCAATCGCCTTCAGGATCGCCTCCTTCGCCGCCCAGCGGCCGGTGAAGTGTTGTGTCGATTGCTTTCGGCTCTGGCAGTACCTGATCTCCTCGGGCGTGTAGACGCGATCGATGAACAACTCGCCGTGCCGCTCGATCATCCGCGCGATCCGCAGGCATTCCGTGATGTCGGTGCCGATGCCGATGATGTTGGACATGGTGGGGCTAGGGGCTAGGGGTCAGGGGCGGATGCAGGGCTGGGCACTTCAGTGCCCAGTAAAGTCGGCAGTCGGCAGTGGGCAGTAGGCAGTCGGCAGTGGGCAGTGGGCAGTGGGCAGTAGGCAGTCGGCAGTCGGCAGTAGAAAGTGGAGAATGGGTGGCGTTCCGTTGTCCGCGGTCTTTTTTCATTTATCGCTAATCTCTCGTCCTTCATCCTTCATCCTTCATCCCTCATCCCTCATCCCTCATCCCTCATCCTTCATCCCTCATCCCTCATCCTTCATCCCTCCATCTCTGTCCCCCAGCCCCTAGCCCCCATCCCCCATCCCCTCTCCCAATTCATCGAGGATCGCCGTCACCTGGCCGCGTTTCTCCGCGTCGAGCCACAGCCGCACGAGATCGACCGCCCCGTTGGACTCTTCCCACGACAATTCACAATACGTCGGACCGCAGCCGCTATGGCAGCACGAGAGCCGATAGCGAGGCGAACGAAGGCCGGCGATTTCTTCGACGCCGCATGTATCGGCCAGCCGCCGCGCGGTCGGCGCGTCGATCTTGCCGTTGCGAACGGTGCGGTACCACGTTCCGCAGCGATTGCAGTAGGGAACGCGGAAGGCGGGGATCGTCACCGCCACTGCCGCCGCCGCGGTCAGCAGCGCGTCGACGGCCCAACTCAGCCACGCCGCCCAGCCCTTGGCCACATAGTCGCCCAGCAGCGGCCGGCCGCGATCCGCCTGGCCGCGCAGGTATTCGCCGAAGCTCGGGGCCAACTCGCGGGCCAGCGCCGAAAGGTCCTGGCCCGCCGGGGACTGTCCCGATTTTCGTGCCGGGGACTGTCCCGATTTTCGTGTCAACGAAAATGGGACTGTCCCCCTCTCCCTCGCGGCGACCTGTGCGGCGACTGTCTCAGTCTTCGCACCGGCCAGAATCGGCTCGTCCCCTTTCAGTGTACTTGTGTCCACTCCAGCGGGCGAATAGTGCGAGACGAAGGAGAGATAGCGGAAGTAATGCTGTCCGACGACCGCCACGCCGGCCGCCAGCGCCGCCGACAGCACGATCGTGGGGCGATGGCCCATCTGGGCGAACCGGGCCGTGGCCACGATCGTCAAGCCGGCAAGAACGCCGACAACCAGAGGGAAAAGGACCAACGGGGCCACATAGGACTGGGCCTCTTCGGCCAGCCAGGCCCAAATCAGTCCCGCGATCGGCCCCGCGGCCAGTCCCAGACAGAACGCGGCCAAAGAGAACCTGCCCGCCGGGATACGCGATAGCTCGGGCCGGTCCGCTACGAAGGTGGTTTCCATGTCTTCATAGTAAGAAACTGCCGCCCCGGGTACCAGGGGACCGGGGGCTAGGGACAAGGGGCTAGGGGCTGGGGCCTTTAGCTCAGAGGCCAGGGGACCGATATTTGGAGACTTGAGACTTGAAATCTGAGATTTGGAGATTTGGAGATTTGAGATTTGCAAATTGACGAGACTCTCGCAACTCTCTCCACGCTCGCACCAGGGCCGATCAGTTTTTCAATTTGGAGATTGTAGGAGGCGACTCCTGTCGCCGATTTGGGTGCCGCCCAGCCGAAATTGCCACAAATCGGCGACAGGAGTCGCCTCCTACAGCGAAAACCGATCGGCCCTGACGCTCGCACTGACCACCGGCCACTGACCACTAGCCCCCAGCCCCTAGCCTCCAGTCCCTAGCCCCTAGTTCCTGGCCCCCAAAAAACACCAACCCCCCATAAAGGGCTGTTGCGGATTCTGTTAAGATGATGATAATAGAGTTGTCTGGCCGCCATCGTACGCGGCACGCGGGGTAACTCGGAATTATAAATGAGGAGAAACGCTGATGTCTCACAGAAGGGGTTCGCGCGGAGGATTCACTTTGGTGGAGCTGTTGGTGGTCATCACCATCATCGGCATTTTGATTGCGCTGTTGCTGCCGGCCGTGCAAGCGGCCCGCGAGGCCGCCAATCGCGCTGCCTGCACCAGCAACCTGAAGCAGATCGGCGTGGCGTTGCACAATTACGCCTCGGCGCACGGCAGCGTCTTCCCGCCGCCGGTGATCATGGGCACGGCCGGGGGCTCCGACACTTACATTACCGCCACCGGTTACGACACCTGGGGAGAGGCAACGGGGAACGTCGCCAAGGGCGGTATGCATGGCACCAGTTTCCTCTTTCAGCTTCTGCCGTTCATGGAGGAAGAGCCCATTTTCATGAAATGGCAGTTTCAGAACAACGTTGGCTGCTCTGGAACCATAAGCGGCGTAAGCAATCTACTGTTGGCCCAGACGGAGATCAAGGCGTTTTATTGCCCCAGCCGGCGAACCCAGCTTCGCCCCGGCATTGATACCGGCATCCCGACGAGTTGGTCGGGCGGCGGCAACGATTACGGCGGATGCGCTGGCCGCTTCGCACATGTGAACGAAAACACCAACCACACCATGGCTCCTAACGCCGGCTCGTATATGCAAAACTCCCCCTACTATCCTCTACCCTTCACCTCTAATGCCAACGACCCGCCGCCCCTACGCTGCGGCATCTTCGGCCGGGCCAACGTCAGCACGACCATGGCCGAGGTCAGCGATGGCCTCTCCAATACGATCGCCACCGGCGAGCTTCAGCGGCTCTACAACATGGGCACGAACGGCACCCTGCAGGCCCTCCTTCTCTCCAAAGACGGATGGGCGATCGGCGGCAACCCGACCTTGTTCACCACGACGGTCATGGCTACCTGGGAACGGGACGCGAGCGGCATGTATAACTCCCAGCCTGTCACATCCGGCGGCATGATGATGAACAACTACTATTACGGCTCGCCCGGCAGCATGCATCCGAAGGGATGTAACTTCGGTATGGCCGATGGCTCGGTGCAGTTCTTCTCCGACACGATGGATCCACGAGTCTTCTGCCTGCTGGGCAGCATGGCCGATAACGTAGTCATCGACACCTCGCTCATCATTCACTAATTCGGCCGATCGGCGGCTCGGTATCGCAAACCAACGGGGGCGGCCCCAATGCCGCCCCTTTTTCTTTTCTTGCCGCCGCCGCGCGGCGCCGGCAGCCAGCGGGTAGCCCCGGTTCTCGAACCGGGGCGGCTTTGCCGCAAGCGGGTAGCCCCGGTTCTCGAACCGGGGCGGCTTTGCCGCAAGAGGTGACGACGCAATGGTCATGCCTCGCGAATTACCTCTTGGGCGTTCGCCCACCGGTTCAAGAACCGGTGCTACCCTCTGGAGGGAATAATGGTCAACGACGGCGCATCAGTGTAGAATGACAACCCTTGCCCCGCGGCTGGAGACGTTCCCGCCGGCGTCGCGGCGAGGTTGATTTTCTTAGAAAGGGTATTGCGATGAAGCGTCTTCTTGCATTTGCTATGATCGCCGCAATTGGCATGTTCGTCATCGGCTGCGGCGGCGGCCAGACCGAACCCAAGGTCAAACCCAAGCCGGGAGGAGGGGGGTTCCAGTCAAGCACTGGCAACCAGCCCTCGACGCCCGCTCCCAACAAGAAGTAGCCGTAGGCTATGCTTCAGCATAACGGACAGGGGCGGCGAAGCCGCAAGAGGGCGGCCCCGGTGCCGCCCTCTCGTCTTTTCTTGCCGCTCCCGCCCTCGCCCGACCGAGGCCAGGACTGAGAACTCCAGCGGGTAGCGGGTAGCCCCGGTTCTCGAACCGGGGCGGCTTTGCCGCAAGAGGTGACGACGCAACAGTCGTGCCTCGCGAATGACCTCTTGGGCCTTCGCCCACCGGTTCAAGAACCTGATTCTATGAAAGAGCGGTCCTCCTGGTGGTATAAACGATGTGGCGGGTAGCCCCGGTTCTCGAACCGGGGCGGCTTTGCCGCAAGAGGTGACGACGCAACAGTCGTGCCTCGCGAATGACCTCTTGGGCCTTCGCCCACCGGTTCAAGAACCGGGGCTACCCTCCTTGGGCGCTCGGCCACCGGTTCAAGAACCGGTGCTACCCTCCTTGGGCGTTCGCCCACCGGTTCAAGATCCGGGGCTACCCATTCTCAACAAACCTCACAGCAGCCGCTCGATGTAGCGTTGGAACTCGGCGTCGAGTGGTTTCAGGTCGCCGAAGGCCTGGCGGAACTCGTCGAGGCGCTTTTCCGGGGCGTCGCGCAGGAGCGGCTTCTTCTTCGAGAGCATCGCCAGATAGGTGACGTACTGCTTCGGATGCTTGTGCAGCAGAAAGTAGGTCAAGGCCCAAGACTCGGCGTAGGCGTCGAGGCTGCGCTTGGCGTCGCTGAAGCGGGCGTCGTCGCGCAACAGCCTCTCCAGCGAATTGGCCGGCCGCGCGGCGGCGTAATGCAGGAAACCCTCCAGTCGCGTCTGGTTTACCGCACCGACGTTCTTCCAGCCCTTGGCGCTGTGCAGGTCGGGCGTCTCGAAGTACTCGGCGATCCCTTCGCTGAACCACCGCGGGCAATCGCTCAGCCGCGTGTGCAGCCCGCAGTTGAAGGCGATCTGGTGCGTCGCCTCGTGCACGATCGTGGCCACAGTTTGCAGCGCCGCTGGCCGGGCGAGCACCTGGTTGATCTGGGCCGCCGTGCGCCCGCGCCCGCCGCGGCCTTCCGACTCGACGCCCGTCAGATCGTACATCGTCATGCGGTTGCTCAATAGGGCGTAGTAACCGATGATCGTCTCACCCGCGTTGCCCAATTCCGGCCGGGTGAAATCGAGGTACGATTGCCTGTCGGCGAAGACGACGGCCACCAGCGGAAACTCGGGGGCGTGCAAATCAAAACCCCTCCGCGACCAGAAATTGAGAAATGCCAGGTAGAGCCGCTCGAACAACGAGCCGCACCACTGGGCGTAGGCCGGCGAGGTGTTGTAGAAGATCAGGTAGTGCGCGGTCGAATGCGCGCGGAAGCCGCGCGGTAGTTCGGCCAGGACCCGCTTGGCCAATTCATCGCGGCCAAGCGGTTGGAAGGGCTGCTTGTCGGCGGTATGTTCAACTTGTTCCTCGGGCGGGATTGCCCAAATTGTGCCGTCCTGCCCCAGCAGCAGCAGCCCGCCGTCCTTGGCATGGATCAAGACGCGGCCCGTCACTTCGATCGTCTTGCCGCCGCGCCGCAGCGTCACCTGATCGACGGCCAAAGCCGGCACGGCGGAAGCCAGGCAGAAGATGATGCACAAGGCCGCGATGAGAGGATTAGGGATGAAGGATGAAGGATGAGGGATGAGAGATGAGGGATGAAGGATGAGAGATGAGGTGCGGCCGAAATCGGCGGTTCTTGCCGAGCGGTGCCAGTGGTTCTCAAGCTGTATCATTTCCGATCCCTCGTCCCTAATCCCTGTCCCCTGATCTCTGATCCCTAGCCCCTAGCCCCCAACCCCTAGTCCCCAGCCCCCGGTCCCTAGTCCCTAGCCCCCAACCCCCAATCCCCAGCCCCTAGTCCCTAGCCCCTAGTCCCTAGTCCCTAGTCCCTAGCCCCCGCTCCCTGACCCCACCAATTATAGTCCACACCGCGGCCGCGACGACAGCGAACAGGCCGATCATCGCCAGGCAGATCCCGGCCACTTGGTCCTCGACGCCGTAATGCAGCAGGCCGAAGATGTGGATCGAGAGGGTTTCTACGCCCGGCGGCACGACCAGGATGCTCGCCGCCAGATCGCCGAGCGTGAGCGCCAGCGAGATGAGAAGCGCCAGGGCGACGGCGGGCCAACGCATCGGCAGGGCGACGAGGCAGAGCCTCGCCAGCGGACCGGCGCCGTCAACTGCCGCCAGATCGAGCAACTCGTTGGGAACACTGTGCAGGGCGTGCCAGAGGACGAAGATCGCCGCCGGCAACGCCCGCACGGATAAGGCCAGAAACGGGGCCAGAATCGAGCGATCGTAGAGCCAGAGAAGCCACGGGAGTTCCGCCTGGTTGAGCAGCTTGATGATGGCCAATCCCAGCAGCGGCCCCGGCACCGCCAACGCCGCCGCGGCCGTCAGCAGCGCCGGCAGCGCTCGCCACCCGCCGCGCCGCGCGAGCCATGCCAGCGGGATTGCTGCCAGCACCGCCGCCGCGGCCGATAGTGGGCAGATTAGCAGCGACCAGCCGAACTCCCGCGAGTGCCGCGCAGGCGCCGTGGCGATCATCTCGATACATTTCGTCGCCGAGAACCCTCGGACCAGCCCGGTGTCGGTCTGCGAAACGATCACACCCGCTTTGTACACCAGGCTGCCCAGCGGCAGCCCCACGAGCAGGGCGAACAGCGCCGCCGTCGCCATGCTGGCCGGTAGCCGCCAGCGACCAAGCCGAAAGACCCAGCGGGGCGATCGCAGGCTGAGCGGCCGACGGCCCGGCGCGACGCCGCGGCAGACCGCCATACCGGCCGCGACCAGCACCGCCGTCAGCGCCATGCCGGGCAGCAGCCCGAGCGGCGTCTCCTCCGCCGCAGAGCCCGCCATCTGCGTGTACACCTCTTCGGCGTAGGTGCGAATGCGGAACAGATCGGTGACGGTCATTTCGCCCGCCGCGGCAAGTGCGGTCCAGAGCACGGCGACGCCGACGGCCGGCAGCGCGGCCGGCAGCGTGACGTGCCAGAAGACCTGCCGCGGCGAGGCATCGAGCAAGGCCAATTCTTCGAGTTCCCGCTCGACGTTGGCCAGCCCGAGGCCGACGATCAGCACGACCCAGGGCAAGGCGGCCGCGGCATGGATCCAGATTGCTCCCCGCCAGCCATCCAACAGCGTCGGGCCGAAGCCGGCCAGCGGGTACCAGCCCTGCAACCCAAAGCCCGCCTGCCATGCCGCCGCCTGAAGATAGAGCGGCACGAAGAGCATCAGCCCCAGCGACGCCAGCCACAGCCGCCGCCCGAGCAGATCGGTGCGAACCAGCAGCCACGCCAGCAGCGTCCCCAGCGGCACGCTCACCGCGCAGACCGCCGCGGCCAGGCGGAGCGTGTTCAGGACAAGGGTGAGGGTTCGGGCGTTCACGGCAGTGAGAATCCACAGTACTGAGTACGAAGTACAGAGTAGCTACGGCGTTGCCGCTCAACAAGCGGATTTGCCGGCGCTCGGCTTGGCGCCAACCGGGAGTTAACAGCTCGCGGCCAGTCAGAGCGGAATCCCACAGCCGCCGGGAGTTGTTAACTCCCGGCTGTTACAGCGTTTCATTGCCGAGATGAAAGGGGTGATGACACCATCCGCTCGCCACCCCTCCCAAACAACCTACTTTAGCATGATTTCACGTTCGATTCATCTTGGCGGCTCTTGGGGTCGATGCTATAGTCCGCGATCCTTTTCTGGTTGACGTAATCGACATTGTCCGGGCCCATGCCACGGCGGTATTCCACCTATGATTGGTGCTAACGGCCGACGATTCGTGCTGATGCTCTGCGGGTTGGCGGCAATGACGGCCGGGGGCTGCGCCGACTTTGATTTGCCGTCCTGGGTGCCCTTCCAGGGGCCGCCTTCGGATACGATGCCCGGCGTGGTGGCCCCGCGCGATCGGATCGCACAACTGTGGAAGCAAGCGGAGACCGCCAATAGCATGTCGCCGGCCGAGCGGCAGCAGATTTCCGAACAACTGGCGGCCGCGATCCGCACGGAGAAGGACCCGTTAATTCGGCTGGAGATCGTCCGCACGCTGGGCCATTATCCCGGGCCGGCGGCGGACGCCATCCTGAAGGCGGCCCTGAGCGACCCCGAAGCCCGCATCCGCATGGCGGCGTGCGAGGCGTGGGGCAAGCGAAACGAGATCCAAGCTGTCAATCTGCTGGCCGAAACGCTGCGGAGCAACGTCGATGCCGACGTGCGGATGGTCGCCGCCACGGCGCTGGGCGAGACGAAGAACCCTGCGGCGCTGGCCCCGTTGGGCGACGCCCTAAGCGACACCGATCCGGCCATGCAATATCGAGCAGTCTTGTCGTTGCGGCAGGCCACGGGCAAGGATTTTGGCGAGAACGTCGAACGCTGGCAGCAATACGTCAAGCAGCAACGCCGACCCGGCTCCTCGCTGGCTGATCGCGACCGAAACTTATATTGACGCCACACCATCGAATAACCTCTTGAATCATGTCCGCGTTGCCGTTGCCTCAGATCGCACAAGTCCGTAGTATAGAGGCAGTTCCGATCGCGCCGGTCGCCCTGCGGATCTGCGACCCTCACATCGGCCGACTGCCGATCGGCCCGGCTTGGTGGCGCGTCAACCGGCGAAAAGGCGGCGAACCCGTGCAGCCGATACGTTTCACAGAACAGTTTAAGAAGCTGCTGGGCGTGGCTCGGCAGATGGCGGAATCGGCGGAAGCGGAGGCGATTCTGTTGTTGCTGGAGGGGCCGGCCGAGTGGTCGCGGGTTAAGGGCATGACCGGCAGAGCGAAGGTGGTGGTGGCCTCGAACACGTCGGACGAGCTTGCCGGGGCGAAGGAGGCGGGCCTGGAGACGGTGCGGCTCGACATGCCCGATAGCCCCGTCTACGAGCGGCTGACCCAATCGCTGTTGGAGGCCGTGGCCGACGACATTCTCACCGCAGGTTCGAGTGTGGTGGCCCTCTATAGCGGCTTCGACGCCGCCACGGTCGATTCGCTCAGCGTCATCAACCTCGACGAGCACCTCAACCGACTCACCGGCCGCGACCTCCGCCAATTGGAGACCCGCGTGCCGTTGGATACGCTGAAAGTCGTGGTCGATCTGGCCGTCGAAATCGGCCGCGAGGGACGCGAGGGGAAGCCGGTAGGCACTCTGTTCGTGGTCGGCGATTCGCGGAAAGTTCTGGCCTCGAGCCGGCCTACCGGTTTCGATCCCGTCCGCGGCTACAGCCGCAAGGAGCGCAACCTGGACGACCCCCGCGTGCGCGAGGGGATCAAAGAGATCGCGCAGATGGACGGGGCAATCGTGGTTTCGTCCGAGGGCGTGGTGGAAGCGGCGTGCCGGTATCTGGATTGCTCGGCCGCCGACGTGACGCTCTCGAAGGGGCTCGGCGCCCGCCACTGGGCCGCCGCCGCCATCAGCCGCGCAACTAACGCTGTGGCGGTGACGGTCAGCCAGAGCAACGGCACGGTTCGCATCTTTCAGAACGGCGAAGTCGTGCTGCGGATCGAGCCCTACTTGCGCCGCCCCATGGTTTGGCGGGAATTCGAATACGAGCCGCCCACGCCGGAGACGAGGCCGAAGCCGAAGGCGGACGGCGCGGCGTGAGGCTAGTGGGCAGTCGGCAGTCGGCAGTCGGCAGTGAGTTTGGTGGAAGGGGACGGAAATTAGGGCGGATGGATATGGCAGTACGCAACTACCGCGACCTCGTTCTTTGGCAGAAGGCGATGGACCTCGTGGAAGTCGTTTACCGAATTAGCAGGCAGTTTCCTCAGGACGAGTTGTATGGCTTACGCAGCCAGATGAGAAGAGCGGCGGTGTCCATACCGTCCAACATCGCCGAGGGTGAAGGCCGAAACTCCACCGCCGACTTCTCGCGATTCCTGTCGATTGCGAACGGGTCGCGACGCGAAGTGGAAACACAGACTATCATCGCGCAGCGACTCGGGTACATCAACGAGCAGGATTGCGAGAAAGTCCTCTCCTTGGCATCAGAAGTTGGCCGTCTGCGGCAGGGGTTGGTAGACTCCTTCCATCGGCAATGAGACGCGAGGGGGGACGGCGTTCTCCGCTACTGCCGACTGCCGACTGCCGACTGCCCACTGCCCACCTTTACTCTGCCCGCTCCACCGCCAGATCGAGTTGGAACCGCGAGTAGGGCTGGCTGACACTCACCACCGCCGCCGAGCGGATCTTCAGCGTACCGATCAGCCGATTGTCTGGGTCAACAGCCTCGTAGAGAATGATGCCCGGATCGTTGGTCAACCGGCGGGCGAAGTGATAACGGTTGGCCAGCAGGTTCACCAGGGCGGTCGGGTCGCCCGTGGCGCCGCGAAGCGTGATTCGCTGCACCTGCTGATGGGCGTTGAAATAGTAAGTCAGCGAGCCGGCCACGTCGCTGATCTGCGTGCCGCTGACCAACGGCACGCGATAGCCCTGCAATTGCACCTGCGGCAGACCGGTGGTCACTCGCGGCCAGCGCTGCAAGACCCATTCGACCGTCACGTCGAACCGCAGCACTTCGGCCAGACTGGGCAGCGGCATCCTGTCGCGCGGTGCCGCGTTCGGGCCCGCGGACGCCGGCGGAAACACCGCCGTGCCGTCGCTGGCCACGTTCGGAATGTTCGTCGCCAGCGCGTTGGTCGCCGGCTTCGGTCCGGAAAGCCAATGCTTGCGGATATCCGACATGACATCCGTGACCGTACACAGTGAGATCGAGGTGCTGACGGCCAGCAGCGCCCCGCCGGCATAGAGAAGGGTCTTATTGAGGCTCATGTTATTGAGAATCGGCGCCGCCCCGGCCCGCTTGCCGCAACCTCGTTTCGCCCCCGCAGATTACGCAAACCAATCGCGCGGCACAGATGTGGTATCCGCTAACGTCATAACAACCGATGCTCGCGCGGCCCATGACGCTCAGCTCCGTATTTGATATACTGCACGCTGCGGGGAATTCCTCCACAAATCGCGTCTGAGAGATGTTCCTATGGCAACGACCGTCCCTCCCGATCCGCCGTCCGATGGCCTTCGCTTCGAGGATGCACTCCAGCGACTGGAAGAAATCGTCCATTTGCTGGAAGATGGAAACATCGGGCTCAGCGAGTCGCTCGAACGCTACGAAGAGGGAATCAAGCTGCTGCGGCAGTCCTACGAATTGCTGCAACGGGCGGAGCGGCGAATCGAACTGCTAAGCGGCGTCGATGCCGAGGGAAACCCGATCACGCAGCCCTTCGACGGCACCGCCACGATCGAGCAAGCCGAGCCCGGCAAACGCCGCAGCCGCCGGCGGTCGGCCCCGTCAATGCGCCCCGATGTCGCCGCGATGGACCCCCTGTTCGGCGATATGGATGTAGACGAGCCGTAACGGGGAGCGTAAACTGGGGATGCCGAACCGCGCCAGATTGTCCGCGGCGCGAGAATCGAGGGATGAGTTTGTCATAACTGCCGATTCCGACAGGGCGAGACCGGAAATGGGAAAAACAGGTCACAAGAAGGGCCGAACAACCGAGGTTCAGCATATTGACTACGCGATCATTGCCCAGCCTCACACGCCCATGTATCTCATCCATAAGTACTGGGCGAGGAAACCGCACAACGTGGTTTCGCAATACATCCAACGATACTCGCGGCCGGGCGACATCGTTCTCGATCCCTTCGGCGGGTCCGGCGTTACCGCTATGGAGGCGATCAAGGCGGGGCGAAAAGCCATTTCCGTGGACCTGAATCCCATGTCTGCCTTTCTGATCGAAAACACTCTCAGCCAAGTGGACTCTGGGGAGATCGAGGAGGAGTTCGGGAGAATAGAGAGCAGATTAAAGGGCAAGATCAACGACCTGTACGAAACGAAATGTCCAGAATGCGGGCAAACGTCGCTTGTGTTGGCAACAATCTGGGACCGCGAACAAAACGCGCCGGTGGAGATGCGCTGTCGCTGTCCGGAGTGCCACAAGTACGCCGCCGCGCCAACGCAAAGGGACGTCGAGTTGCTTCGTCGAATTGAGAGATTAAGGCCGAAGTGGTATCCAAAGACCGAATTGGCCTATAACGGCGACAAGTTCATGAAGCGAGAAGGCAAGGAAGCGATCTCCGACTTGTTCACGAGGAAGAATCTCTACGCCTTATCCGCCATCTTCAACGAGATCGAGAAGATAGAGAGCAAGAAGCTGCGCGGCGTCTTTGAATTCGCGTTTACTTCGATGGTTCATTTGGCGAGCAAAATGTGCCCCGTGGCCAAGGAGGGGGGCAAGGGCCACTGGAGCGCGCTGAGCGCTACTTCCTTCTGGGCGCTTCAGAGCTATTGGACGCCTCCAAGGTACATGGAATCCAACGTTTGGATGCTGTTCGAGAGCGCGGTACTCGGAAAGCAGGGTGTGCTTAAGGGCAAGGCGGACGCCGCTGGGCAAATCAAGTCCTACAAGAAGGCAAAGAGTCTGGCGGATCTCGTTGACGGCGCAAACATCCTGCTTGAAACGGCCAACGTCCTGGAACTGGCCAAAATCCTCCCTCCGAACTCCGTCGATTACATTTTCACCGACCCGCCCTACGGCGGAGCGGTCCAGTATTTCGAGTTGAGCACGCTTTGGGCATCCTGGCTCAATCTTGATTTGGATTACACGGAGGAGATCACCATCAACAGTCAGCAAAAGAAGGATTTCGACTACTACCACAAAATGCTCAGGTCAGCCTTCCGTGAGATGTATCGGGCGCTGAAGCCGAATCGATACCTAACCGTGACGTTCCACAGCACCGAGATCGCGGTATGGAATTCGATCATCAAAGCGGTGGTTCTCGGCGGGTTTGAACTGGAGAAAATCGTTTACCAACCGCCTGCGCGGCCATCGGCCAAGGGCCTACTCCAACCTTATGGCTCGGCGGTTGGCGATTACTACATCCGTTTCAGGAAGCCTGAGTCCGAGAAACGTCGGTCGGAGCAGGAAATCGACAAGGAGACCTATGAGCGCGAAGTAGTTTGGGCCGCCAAGGAGATCATCGAGGAGCGCGGAGAGCCGACCATCTACCAACGCATCTTGAACGGCATCATGGTCGACCTGAAAGGCGGCAGAAACGTTCCGGTCGGCGCTCGAAACATCGAAGATGTCCTCAAAGACCACGTTGGCAAGGAATTTGAGTTGATTGACGTGAAGGGTGCGAAGGGCAAGAGGGCCGGCAAGATATGGTGGCTGAAAGGTCGGGATTTTACAAATTTCTCCACGCCATCGCTTGCCGACCGAGTCGAAAAAGTCGTCCTTCACGTCCTAGACAAAAAGGTTAAGGTATCGTTTGACGACGTGTTGCAGGAAGTTTTCATCCAGTTTCCCAATGCGCTGACGCCCGATACCGAGGACATCGCTTCGATGTTGGCGGAATACGCGGCAAAAACGTCGGACGGCCATTGGATGCTCAAACCGGGATTAAGGGAGGAGCAAAGGGAAAGCGTCCACAACCTGATGATCCGCCACCTCGCCGAGCTGGGAAAGAAAGCCGGGTATAAAGTGTGGATTGGCTTGCAGGAGCAAAAGTATCGCGTAAACGACAAACTGCTGTCCGAAATGTGCGATTCTATTCCCGTGTTTCGACGCGTTCCTCAGGACGGCGTGAGTCTCGACAGGATCAAACAGATCAATGTCTTGTGGCTCGAAGACGGCAGAATCCGATTCGAATTCGAGGTTGAAAGCACAACGGGCATTTCCGAAGCCATCATCCGAGGCTCGAACATTCCCGAGCAACTCCATCCCAAGAGATTCATCGTGATTCCCGAGGAGCGGGAACAATTTCTGTTCCGAAAACTGCAAGAGCCAGTCCTCGCGGAGACCATCAGAAACACCCACTGGAACTTCATCCGCTTTGCCGATTTGGAAAAAGTCGTCAAGGCAGCTAAGAAGACATTCGACCCCAGCCGTTTGGAAGCGGTTGCCCGGATGCCGAAGGACCACGAAAAGCAGCTATTCCTTGGCCTATAGCAACGTTGGAGTTTTATGGGCCTTCACCCGCGCTAATTCATGGCAGCATCACCGTCTTGCCCCTTTACCGAAATTGCCAAGCAGCTTGGCCCACAAGTCGATGCGGCGCTAGATGCCCTGGCGGAGTTGGGCGACGACTGCCCCGCGCGGCTCCGCGAGGCGATGCGTTATAGCCTGCTGGCGCCCGGCAAGCGGTTGCGACCGCTGCTGGTGCTGCTGGCTGCGAAGGCGTGCGGCGGCGACATCCAGGCGGCCATGCCCGCCGCTTGCGCGGTCGAAATGATCCATGCGTACTCACTGATCCACGACGATCTGCCGGCGATGGACGACGATGATCTCCGCCGCGGCCGACCGACGTGCCACAGGGCGTTCGACGAAGCCACCGCGATCCTGGCGGGCGATGCCCTGTTGACGCTGGCCTTCGAGACGCTGGCCGACGGGGTGAAGCCGCCCGCCCTGGCCGCCGCCTGTTGTGCCGCGCTGGCCAAAGCCGCCGGCCCGTGCGGCATGGTCGGGGGACAGGCGGATGATGTCGCCGCGGAAGCAGAAAGACGAGGAGAGGGGGAGAGTGGGAGAGTGGGAGATGGGGAGACGCAGACAAACAGTGCCTGTGGAGCGTTCTCGTCCTTTGCCGTCTCGCTCTCTCCCTCTCTCCTCGTCTCCCCCTCTCCCCCTCTCCCCCTCTCCTCGTCTCCTGCCTTCCTCCGCCTCGAATCCATCCACCGCCGCAAGACGGGGGCGATGATCCTCGTTTCCCTCCGAATGGGGGCCATGATCGCCGGGGCCAATCCGCAGCAACTTGCGGCCCTGGACGCCTTCGGCCAACGCCTCGGACTGGCTTTTCAGATCATTGACGACCTGTTGGACGTACAGAGTAGTGAGGCTGCAACGGGAAAACGGGTCGGCAAGGACGCCCAACGCGGAAAGCTCACCTTTCCAGGGCTCCTCGGTCTTGACCGAAGTGCTCAACATGCCCGAGAATTGATCTCGGAAGCGAGCGAGGCGCTGAAGCACTTCGGGGAGGATGCCGACGGGCTTCGGGCGGTGGCCCATTTCGTCCTGGAAAGGAATCGTTGATGGACAAGCTGCTTTCAACTATCAACTCGCCGGCAGACCTCAAACGGCTCTCCCATCAGGAGCTCACGCGGTTGGCGGCCGAGATGCGCGAGGCGCTCTGCCGATTGGCGGCGACGCGCACCGCCCATTTCGCCTCGAACTTGGGCGTGGTCGAGTTGACGCTCGCCCTGCACACCACCTTCGATTTCAGCCGCGACCGCCTGATCTGGGACACCGGCCACCAGGTCTACGCCCACAAAATGGTGACCGGCCGCTACGACGAGTTCCTCACGATGCGGAGCAAGGGTGGCCTGATGGGCTACCCCAACCCGGTCGAGAGCATCTACGACCTGTTCATCACCGGTCACGCCGGTTGCAGCGTCGGCGCCGCGCTGGGAATGCGCTGCGGCGACGACCTGCTCCGGCCCGAGGAGGGGCGACACGTCGTGGCCGTCGTGGGCGACGGGGCCTTCTCCTGCGGCACGATCTTCGAGGCGATGAACAACGCCGGCGGCCTCAAAAAAAACCTGATCGTCATCCTCAACGACAACAAGATGTCGATCTGCCCGCGGGTGGGCGGACTGGCCGAATCGCTCGATCACCTCCGCACCGCTCACTTCTACACCGGCTTGAAAGTCGAGGTGCAGAAGCTGCTCACCCGCACGCCGGTGATCGGCGAGCCGGTCGAGCGGTTTCTCAGCCAGGTGAAAGACGCGTTGAAGGCCGGCCTGCTCGGCGGGATGATTTTCGAGGACCTGGGCTTTCGCTACATCGGACCGGTCGATGGCCACAACGTGCGGCAGTTGCAGAAGTATCTCAAGATGGTGCGGCAAGTGGCCGGGCCGGTGCTGCTGCACGTGGTGACGGAGAAGGGGCACGGGTTCGAGCCGGCCGCCGAAGACCCCACCACCTTCCATGCCCCCGCCCCATTCCAGCGCGAGAACGGCTCGATCGTGCGGCTGAAAAAGGCTTCGAGCCGCCCACCGTACACCGAATTGATCCGCGACGCGGTGCTCGAGCAGATGCGGGCCGACAAGCGGGTCGTGGCGATCACCGCCGCCATGTGTCAGGGGACGATGTTCGAACCGGTGCGCGAGGAATTCCCAGACCGCTTCTTCGACGTGGGCATCTGCGAGTCGCACGCGGTAGCCTTCGCCGCCGGGCTGGCGAAGACCGGCCTCCGCCCGATCATCGCCATCTACAGCACCTTCCTGCAGCGGAGCTACGATCAGATATTCCAGGAGGTGTCGCTGCAAAACCTGCCGGTCACGCTGTTGCTCGACCGTGCCGGCCTGGTGGGCCCCGACGGCCCGACGCATCACGGCGTCTTCGATCTGACCTATCTCAGGCCGATGCCGAACTTGACAGTGATGGCCCCCGGCGATGCCGCTGACGCGGCGGCGATGATCGACTGGGCGCTGCACCACGACGGCCCGGTGGCGATTCGTTATCCCAAGACGGCCGCCGAAGCGATTTCCCGGCCGATCGCGCCGATCGAGCTGGGTTGCGCCGAAGTGCTCCACTGGGGCGGCGACGGGATGTTCATCGCGTGCGGGACGCTGCTAGGGGCCTGCAACGAAGCGGCCAAGCGGTTGGCGGCCGAAGGCATCGACTTCGGCGTCGTAAACGCCCGCTTCGTCAAACCCTTGGACACCGCCACGATCCTCCGCGCGATCCGCCAATTGCCGCTGGTCGTCACGGTCGAGGAGGGGATGTTGATGGGCGGTTTCGGCAGCGCGGTGCTCGAAGCGGCCGCCGAAGCCGGCATCGACGCCGGACACGTTCGCCGCCTGGGCATCCCCGATCGCTACATCGAACACGGCAGCCGCAGCGAGCTGTTGGCCGATTTGGGATTGGACGCCGCGGGCATCTGCCGAGCATGTTCCCAATGGCTCGGCCGTCCGCGCCTGCTCGCCCCTCGCGCCGCCCGCTGAGCTCGGCCGCAGTGCGACAAGTGGTTGCACGAGGGTTCCCAATTAGGTACACTGCGCGGCTGGGCAACCGGCCCTTTCCTCCCCCAACTCCCGCCTTCGCCTTCCTCTGGAGCCATACCATGAAACCGGTTCATCGAATGGTCGCGGCTTGCCTTTTCGCCCTGATAGTCACACCACTTGTCGCCAGCGGCGGCACGGCGGCGACCACACCGCGGCCGGAACATCCGCTGCCGCAAATGCAGCGGGCCGAATGGCTCAACCTGAACGGCACATGGGAGTTTGCGGAAACCGACAACACGAAGGACACCTCCTGGCTCTCGGACAAGGCCTATCCCGACAAAATCGTCGTTCCCTTCTGCCGCGAGAGCAAGCTCTCGGGCCTGGGCCGCCGAGGGTTCATCAAGAACGTCTGGTATCGGCGGACGTTCGAGAAGCCGGCCGGCTGGAAGTCCGATCGCGTGCGGCTGCACGTCGGCGCCAGCGATTGGAGGACCACTATGTGGATCGACGGCCGGGAGGCGGGGCGGCACACCGGCGGCAGCGCCGCGTTCTGTTGCGACATCACTGATCTGCTGAAGCCGGGCGCGAACACCGTCGTCATCCACGCCTTCGACGACACCCGCAGCGGACTTCAGCCTTGCGGCAAGCAGGCGCAGACGCCCGAGAGCCAGGGCTGCGTCTACACCCGCACCACCGGCATCTGGCAGACGGTTTGGCTCGAAGGCGTCGGATCGGCGTTCGTCAGTGACCTGCGGATCGAGCCGGACACCAAGCAGTCGCGGGTGATCTTGCAAGCCGAAGTCGATGGCCCCTGCGAAGGCTTGACACTGAAGGCGGTTGCGCTGGCCAATGGCAAGCAGGTGGCATCGGCCGAGTGTCCCGCCGACTGGCGCAACAACCGGCTGGTGTTGAATCTCGCACACAAGCGATTGTGGTCGATCGAGGACCCATTTCTCTACGATCTGAAACTCGCCCTGTTCCGCAACGGCCGGCCGGTCGACCAGGTCCGTTCGTATTTTGGACTGCGCGAGGTGACGGTCCACGGCGGGGCGATACTGATCAACGGCAAGCCGGTCTTCCTGCGGACGGTGCTCGATCAGGGCTTCTACCCCGAGGGGATTTGGACCGCGCCGAGCGACGCGGCGTTGCGGGGCGACATCAAATTGTCGCAGGCTGCCGGTTTCAACGGGGCGCGGCTGCATCAGAAGGTGTTTGAGCCGCGCTATCTCTACTGGGCCGACAAGCTCGGCTATCTGGTCTGGGGCGAATTCCCCAACTGGGGCCTGCACCGCTACCGCGAAGCCGCCATGAACCTGCCGGTAATCGACGAATGGACGGAGATCGTCCGCCGCGACCGCAACCATCCGGCCGTTATCGGCTGGTGTCCTTTCAATGAGACGGGAGACGAATCCGGGCCGCTGCAGAACACCATCGTCAACGTCACCCGTGCGATCGACCCCTCGCGGCCGATCATCGATTCGAGCGGCTACTATCACGGCCTGCCGAATCCCGACGTGTTGGACGCCCACGATTACGAGGAGAATCCGGCCAAGTTCCGCGCGACCTGGGCGGACGCGTTCAAGTCGGGAGTGTTGGCGCCGCAGTATCGCGGGGCGTCGCACCTGAAATGTCCCGTTCCCTTCTTCCTCAGCGAATTTGGCGGCATCGGTTGGAGCATCCAGAAGGGCGGTTTCGGCTGGGGTTCGACGCCCAAGGATATCGAGGCGTTTTACGCCCGATTCCAAGGGCTGACCCGGGCGATGCTGGACAATCCGCACGTCTGCGGCTATTGCTACACGCAACTGACCGACGTTGAGCAGGAGAACAACGGTCTGTATTTCTACAACCGCAAACCGAAGTTCGACGTTCGAGCGGCTTCGCAAAATCCAGTCACGTCCCGCCGCCTACGAGAAGAACCCGCCATGCCGCTGACGAACGGCCTGACGTTCACAGGGCGGCGGATAACGGCCAGCGATCAGCTTTCAGCCGTTTTCCTGCCTCCCCCATCGCCCCGCGCCTTCCTATATTGCCAGCGAAATCGCTCTAGCCGCATTACGGCCGAGCGGCTACACTTTGCCGCCATTTTCTCTTGGGCTCCTCTGGAAGGCGTTCTCTCCCGATGGTGGAAACTCGTCGCGGCATACATAGCATTGGCCGAAATCTGATCGGCTGGGCCTTGCTGGCGCTCATGTTGTGCGCCAGCCAGAGCGGATGTGTGCAGCGGCGGCTGATGGTTCGGACCAACCCGCCCGGTGCGCTGCTGTACGTCGATGATTACCCGATCGGCACTACTCCCTGCGCGGTGAACTTCACCTACTACGGCACGCGAAAGATCCAACTGGTCAAAGACGGCTTCGAGACACTGACGGTGATGCAGCCGATTCCGACGCCGTGGTACGAGTACACGCCGCTGGATTTCTTCAGCGAGAACTGCGTTCCCGGCCAAATCCACGACCAGCGGACGTTGGACTACCAGTTGCGTCCGCAGGTCCTCGTTCCCACGGAACAGTTGCTCGCGCGGGGCGAAACACTGCGGCGGGGAGTTCACGCCACCACTGGCACCGCGCCGCAACTGTCGCCCGGCAGCGTCCGCGGCCCGACCGTTCTCGGCCCCGCGGCCGGCCCACCCCCAGGCCCCGAGCCGATTCCCGCGCCCGAAGGCGTCGGCGGCCAGCCGGTCCATCCGCTTCCCTAAGCGGCATCGCTCGGGTTATGCTTTAGGTCGTATCCACTCAACACGCGGGAAACGATCAACAGCACGTCTCGGTGGGGCAGACATTCCTGTCTGCCCGATGCTTGCGATCTTTCGCGGCAGACAGGAATGTCTGCCCCACCGTGGTGAAGTATGGGTTAGCATAACGAACACCGGGGAACCGCCGATGGGACGCCGCGCTTTACGTAAGATCGATCCGGCAATCAATCTGACCGCGCATCTGAAAACGGTCGAACAACTGCCTCGTCCCTGCACGGCCGAGACGCTCTTCGGCCGAACCGCGGCGCTGGAGATCGAAGTCGGATCGGGCAAGGGACTCTTCCTGCGGAACGCCGCGGCAGCCAGGCCGAAGGTCTGTTTTCTGGGGATCGAGGTGGCCGGGAAATACGCGGCCTTCGCGGCGGCAGGGCTGGTCAAGGCCGGCCTGACGAACGCACTGATCGTCCACGGCGATGCTCTGCGGGCCTTCCATGAGCTGATTCCCGACGATTCGCTGGCGGCGGTACACGTCTATTTTCCCGACCCGTGGTGGAAGAAGCGGCATCGGCGGCGACGGGTGATGCGCGAGTCGTTCCTCGGCGACATCCAGCGGACGCTGCTCCCCGGCGGCTCGCTCCATTTCTGGACCGACGTCGAAGAGTACTATCAGACCTCGCTGGCACTGCTGGCATCGCAAACGACCCTGTTGGGCCCGCTGCCGGTGCCCGAAACACCGGCCGAAGACGACATGGCCTACCGGACCAATTTCGAGCGACGGGTCAGACTGGCAAACGAGGTGGTCTATCGAGCGGAGTTCAAGAAGGCAAGCGGCGCAGCTTAGGGTGTGCCGGTTGCCTTTGCGCAGCCGTAAGCTATCACTTTTCAGCCATCAGCCGTAGGTTATGCTTCAGCATAACACGCTTGCACACAGCGTCTTCCGTTATGCTAAAGCATAACCTACGGCTGATGGCTGGTAGCTGGCCGCCTTGCAAGGATGTCGAGAATCTCCAAGAAACCGCTCTTGCAGCCCTGGCGGTCCCCGACTATCCTTCCGCCTCCTCCTATCAGGCGAGGCGAGAAGGCCGTGGGCGCATCGATTCGTCTAATCCGTTTGCGATCTGCCGACATGCTCTTCGGCGTGGGCTGGCTGACGCTGGCCGTTGCCCTGCTGGCGACGACTGGCTGCGGCGAGTTCATGTCGCAGCAGCAAAACGCCTCGGGCGTTCGCCTCTACCAGCAAGCCCGCTACGACGACGCGCTGCGCGACTTTCAAGAGGCGACCTATAGTAATCCGCGCGACGGCGACGGCTACTACAATCAGGCCGCCGTCTATCATCGTCTGGGCCGCCAGAACCACTGCGACGCCGACCTGAAACTGGCCGAGAAGTACTACAACGACTGCCTCGACCGAAACCCCAACCACACCGAATGCTATCGCGGGCTGGCCGTGCTGCTGTCCGAGCGGGGCGACAAGGATGCCGCTTTCCGGCTCGTTCAGGGCTGGGCCGACCGCGAGCCGAAATCGGGCGAGGCCAAGGTCGAGTTGGCCCGGCTGTACGACGAGTTCGGCAACCGCCAAGCGGCGCAAAACTGTCTGTACGAGGCGATCGAGGCCCAGCCCGACGACGCCCGGGCGCTGACGGCCCTGGCCAAGATGCGCGACGACGCCGGCGACAAGGCCCAAGCGTTGGCCAACTACCAGCGGTCGCTCAGCCACGACAGCCGGCAGCCGTACGTGGCTTCGCGCATCTCTGCTTTGCAGCGGGACATTTCCCCGCCGGCCGCCAGCGGCGAAGGCGTCCCCGCCAGCCCCTCTCCGCCGACGGTCGAAACTGGCACGCGCATGGCCGACCGCGCGCCGCCGCCGCTAAAATAGCCCCGCCGGGGTCTGCCGCTCTAAGTGGGAACGAATAGGAACTTGTGCTCACAGTAGCCCGCACACGCCGTGTGCCGCCTACTTTCCTGTACCGGTCTACTTAGTCCGGGATCTTGCTGCCGTCAATCGGTTCGTTGCCCGCCTTCGTGCCCAACGCCCAATAGGTCGCCGGATCGATCGTATCGTTGATCTGGTGCACCGAGCCGTCGAACGAAGAGGAAATTGGCACCGTAGGGGTGATTGCTCCAAAAATCGTCAACGTGGTTGACTGGACTGTTGGGGGTGTGCGGCGGGTTGTCGCTACTGTCGCCGGTATGACCCAAGATCAGAACCGGGGCGCCCTCCGCACCATACGGACTCCCCGGCTTCGGCGGCACGATGGCGCCTGTCACCGATCCCGTCCACGTCGCATAGGCCAGTTCGCTGTTTCGCTCGCCGACGAAAAGGGTATGGCTGCTGCCGTCGCTCACCTCGGCCATCCGCACGCCGCTGTTGCGGAAGAACATGCCCCGGTGCAGCAGGCTGCGCTCGGGATTGGTCGATGCCGGCAGAAGAAAGCCCGGATCGACGGTGATCTCCGGATTGCCGAAGATGCCCACATAGTTGCTGTGGGCCACCAGCACGGGATTGCTGCCGGCGGTGGTGAAGGTCTTGTCGCCGCCGTCCGAAGGGCAGAGGAACACGGACAGAATGGTCGCCCGCGGCACGGCATTGACCGGGTCGGTAATGTCCTTGTCGAACTGGATCTGGTCGTGCAGGCCGGGCTGTTCGATATACGGCAGCATCATCGCCGCCCAGCCCCAACCCGGTCCCCGGTCGTCGGCGGGGCCGCCGCTGCCGACCGCCGAAATGTAGCCTGCCGGAAACGTCCCGATCGCCTCGTGGTAGTTGTGCAGGGCCACTCCGATCTGCTTGAGATTGTTGCCGCACTGCATCCGCCGCGCGGCCTCGCGGGCCATCTGCACTGCCGGCAGCAGCAGGGCGATCAAGACGCCGATGATCGTAATCACCACCAGAAGCTCGACCAACGTAAACGCGGAACGCGGACGACGCTTCTCCATCGTCCAGGGAATCGAATCGAAATAGCCGGGGGCCAACGGCCCGCTGAGCGGATTGGGCGGTTCTCCGGCGGCCGTTGCCCGCCGGCTGTTTTTTTCCCCAGCGCAGAATATTCGAGGTTTCGGGACACTGACACGTGGCGCAAGCATCGCGTTATCTCCAAGCAGAGGTGAACGGCCGCCCGCGCAACGCCCGGAGCTTTTGGCGCAAAGGGCGCGCACGAAGAGCCGAGAAAGAACCAGGGCTAACGAAAAGGAGATTACGCGCAGGGAGGCGCACGGCTTTGCCAGGCCGAGAAGGCGCGGACGACGGCGATTGCCGGTGGTGAAGAGAAGACCTCTTGCACCAGCGTGCCGCAGACTACGACCGGCACCGCAACCGTCGGTGCGGGCTTCTGGCCGAGAAACTGGCAGACCGAGCAGCGGCCACCATCCGAAGGGCATTGGGCCGGAGTCTTGGGAGCACTACCATGCGCCGGCGATTTGGCCGGCTCGCCGCCGCAGTTCTTCGACGCCGCGTCGGCCAGCGAGTGCCCATGACAACATCGCACGCCGTCGTGGACGCCGTGGTTGTGGAACAGCGACGCCGTGGTGATGGTCAGCGCGTAGCCGGCGGCCACCGCCAACGAAAGCCAACGATTCTTCCTCCAACCAAGCATATTCGGTCCCCGCGGCACAAACCGCCACGTTCTATGCTACGCGGGCTCGCCGTCGCCGTCAAGATCCTGGCGCCAGCGGCGGCGCCGTCATGGCAAACAGGGCGGGGCAGCACCCGGCGAAGGGCGGAGTCCGAGCCATTGCAGCCCGCTGGCGGCGACGGCGGTGATCGGCGTCGGCCGGTCGATTTTCGCCCCACCGGCCATGCCAGGCCCAATCGCCAGCATCCACACGCGGCGGCAGCCCTCGTCCGCCCCCCGATTCGTGTAGAAATCGCTGTGATGGATAAAACCGTCGCTGCCGGGACCGTCCAACTGGCGGCCGTGGTCGGGAAGTACGAGCATTAGCGTTCTGTTATGATAGCCCGCGAGCGATTGCGACGTTTGCCAGAGTTGCCAGGTGAGTTCATCGGTCCGCCGGATCGCCTCGACGTAACGCGACCACGAGCCGTAATGGGCGCAGTCGATCTCGCCGAAATCGACGCTCATCACCTGCGGCGAGAACCGCTTCATGCAATCGCAGGCGCAGTCCGCCAGGAAGGCATCGTGACTGGTCGTCCCCTCGGCGCCGCGCCACGCGCGGTAGCGCTCGCCCAACCACGCGCGGGCGGCGGGCGATTGCAGCCCATCCGCGGCGATTCGGCTGGTGCTGCGGGCCAGATGGGCGCATTGGGCCGCCGCGTCTCGCTCGGCCTCGGGCGAGCCCGCGGCGCGGGCGGCCGCCATCCGCCGCTCCATCTCCTCGGCCGCGGCGCGGGAAATCGTCGGCGGCTCGACCACGTTGGCGGCAAACCGCGGCCCGTAGCCGTCGGCCCGGCTGCGGCCGGTCTGGGCGAGGATCGAGGCATAGACGAACGTCCAGGCCGCGGTGTCGGGCAGACCGCGCTCTTTGCGGACAATCTCGAAGATCGTCGGGTGTTGCGGCGGCCTCGACCAGTCGAGGTCGTCGTATTCCCAATGGCCGGTCTTGATCGAGGCGTTGCAGTTGGTGTGGACCACGCGGTGCTCGACCCGCATGTTCGTAAACAGCGTCCCCCGCGGAACCAGTTGCTTCCACAGCCGCGGAACGTAGCGGTGCTCGGGATCGGCGATCGACTCGCTCGATCGCGTGCCGCCGCCGAAGAGCACCACGATCAGCCGTCGCTCGCCCAGCGACGGCAGCAAAGCGGCGGCGCCGGCGGCCAGGAGACGATGGACCGGCCAAGTCCCTACGGCCGCGGCGGTGACGCCCTTGGCCGCGGTTTGCAGAAACTCGCGGCGGTCGGTGCGAAAATCGTTCGTACTCATACACACGCTCGACGGTCATGGCCGGATGAACGCCGCGGTTTGTTCGCCGAAACGCCGGTTGTGCGGCGCTGCGAAACCGCAAGCGGCTTATAGGATCAACGTCGGCTCGTCTGCGCCAGCGGCCGCTGCTGGGCGGCGGGCTTTTGTTTCGCCGGCGAGAACGCCCTGTCCCACGCCGCTTTGTCGAGGGCGACAAACAACTCGCCTTGCTTCTGCTCCGGCTTGTCGAGGATTGTCCTGTAGAGATTCGCGCGGTACTTCATCGCTGTGGCTTGCAGGTGCGGCACAGCGTTGTCGTTATCGGTGTCGGTCAGGTCTCCACCCCAACTTTCTTCCTTGCTTCCCGCCGGTTCGAGGGCCACGGAACCGCGGCAGGCTACGCCCTCGGGCACGCTGAGCGTCAGGTGGATCGGTCCAAAGTCTCTCCAGAGCGTGGCCGGGTGCAGCACGTACGCCAACTGGTAGCTGCCCATGCCGCGGGTGTCGGCAAAAGCGTACTGCCGATAGCTCACTTTGACCACGCGGGTACCATGGGCCGGGAACTTGGCCTGGTAGTAAAGCAGATTCATCGGCGCAAAGGTGAAAACAACCGGCAACTCCTGCAAGATCGCCTGGCACGACGCCTTCTCCTCTTTGGTGAGACTGGCGTTCGGATCGAGATAATCGACGCGGGCGTAAACGGTCGGATCGGCGGTCAGCCGCAGGTCGGCCTCCAGCCGATTGCCGGCAGATGCCGCGGGTACCGTGATCTCGCGCAGGCGCAGCCGGCCGCTGGTCAGATCGAGCGACCGCTCGCGGACGTCGCCACCCCAGGCCGCGAAAATCGCCTCGTACGTCGAGCCGGCCGTCTTATCGAAACGCGAGGCAAGCTGGGCGAACAACTGCGTCGCCTTCTGCTCGCCAATCGCCGCCAGCGGGCCGAGATAGGCCTTCTTCACCTTCGCCAGTTCGCTCGGATCCATCATCCATTTCGTATCCCAGAGATCGCGAGGATCGTTTTGCGCGTCGTAGCCGAAGTCGAGACTCGCATACTCGACCAGCAGGGCGGCGTCGCGGCCGTTCCATTGGAACTTGTCGGTCAGGTAGCTGCGGAGGTTCTCGCGGGCTGCCGGATAGTCGCTCGTGGGGTGGCGCTCCAGCTTGTTGCGAGGCGCGAAACCAGGCTGCGTGAAAGGTATGTCCAAATCCGCGCTGAACCCGCCGCCAGAGGGCTTGTTGGCGTTCGGCCCCTTTCCTGCCGGCTTGGGCATGATCCAGGCGCCACGGACCTCGGCCACGAGCGGGACCAACTCCGGGTCGGCGGCGATGCCGTGCTCGATCACTTCCGCGGCGTTGCGGCGGATGATCCCGTAAATCGAGGAGTTCGAGATCACGGTTGGATACACCCGCTCCTTGTCAATGCAGACGCCGACGTCAGGATAGGGCACCATACCGTACCGCAGGTAGATGCCGCGAAGGATGGGGAAGCCGAAATCGACTTGCACCTGCTGGTCGGTCGGGTTCTCGATGGTGTAGGCGGCGGTCACGGCCGTCAGCGGCGGCAGACGCCGCTTGTCCCCTTTCCACTGCTGTTCGGGAAGGAATTGGATCGAGAGATCTTCCTTGACGACCCGCAGCCGCGTCTCGCGGCCCGGCTTCAATGTGGGATCGAGCCGTGCGACGACACCCTTCGCCGCCGGATCGCCGTTGGGGTACTTCACCACGAAGGGCCCGCCGTTGCCCAGCGCGGCCGGGACCATGCACGATACACCGAGCAATACCGCCAGTCTTGCCGCAAGTGCCGTTCGCATCGTCGCACTCCTTGTCTTGGAATTTCGGGATGGTGATTTGCCCGCTATTCTATCGCGGTTGCTGCGATCAAAAGGTAACGAGTTTGTAACTCGATGCGGTTGTTGCCAAGCCGCTTACAGTTTCGCAGCGCAGCTCGTTGCCGCAAGCGGCTTTGCTAATCCTTCACGCCGATCTTCAATTCGTCGGAGTTGGCCTTCAATTCCGGGGCGTACATGGCGGCGGCGCGGGTCGGCAATGCGCTGAATCGGCCGGGAATCTCCGCCCGCATCCGGTACGAAACGCTGTGTTTGCCCCGGGCCAACGTGCGGGCGAAGAAGACGACGCGGTTGTCGCGGAACTCGACGTAGGCCCCCAGGTCGTTGCCCGTGTAACCGCTCCGCAGATCGACCGGCTCGAAACCGGCAGGCTTCATGTCCTCAAAGACGAGGTACTCGTAGTCGTTCTTGCTGGCGATCTCCAGCTCGATCTCCACCAGGTCGCCGCTGCGGACGGTCGAGAGATTCGGCAACTCCTGCCGCTGGTACTTCTCGACCTTCTCCTCGACCGCCTGCCCGCGCGAGCCTCTGGCGTGGATCGACTTGTCAGCCTTCAGCAGCTTGTAGTACTTGCGGGCGACTTTGATCTCGACCGATTTCGACCGCGGAATGAAGTCCTCCAGCGTGAAGGTGGTCAGATAGGTGTTGTAGTAGAGCGGTCCGGCGCCGTTCTTGCGGAGTTCGACGGTGTGCTTGCCCGCCGCGATGCCGTCGCCTTCGAGCACGAACTTGTTGTCGAACTGGAAGAGCACCTGGGGCGTGATCTCGACCGCGCGTTGCAACTTGCCGTCGTAGTAGATTTCGACGGTCATGTTCGGGCGGTTCTCGCCGCTGGCACGAATAAAATCGGCCATCGCCTCGATGCACAACGCCGTGTCACGGGTCGAGTTCCAGTAGGTGGCGTTCTTGCGGTTGTTCAGCAAGTACTTCACCAGCCGCCGGGCAAGCTCGCCGTGCGGATCGGTGCGGGCCAGCAGCTTGAGGTAATAGGCCTCGGCCTCACATTCGCTGCCGTACCAATACCACCAGCAGTCGGCAGGCATGTTGAGCCACGCCGTCTGGTTCTCGTCATCCTGCTGGACGTACTGGCCGATGTTCCGCAGCAGCATCGCCAGCTTGTCGTGCTCGCCCTGTTTGTCGAGCGCGATGCCGTACATCGTCATGCCGTAGACGCCCAGCTTCGTGCGGTCGCGGTAGAGGAAATCGAGCATCTCGGCGTTTTTCACGCCGGCGTCAACCAGCACCATGTAGACGAAGGCATCGAGGCTATCGGCCGACTCCTTCCACCGCAGCCCCTCGGGCTTCTTGTCGATTGCCGCGTTTTTGAGCAGTTCGATCTGCTCGTTCTGGTAGCTTTTCAGCCAGGCGACGCCGCGATCGAGAACGCCCGGTGCCAACGCCACGTCGTTCTGCTTGGCAATTTGCAGGCCGTGGACGACGACCGCGGCCGTGTGCGGCATCGAATGCTCGCCCCAGCCGGAGAACCAGCCCCAGCCGCCGTCGGAGCACTGCATCTCGGTGAGCCGCTCGACGCCGTCTTTGACCATCCGCTGCACCTCATCTATATCGAAGACCGGGTTTACCCCGGTCCCCTCTCCCTTTGGGAGAGGGTTAGGGTGAGGGCCGTCCGCCTTCAAATGCTGCCATTGCCTCGCCCGTTCCGCCTCGTTGCCGATCTCTTGGGCGTTAAGGTTGGTCTGCTTCTTCTCGATCTCCTTCAGGTCGAGGTGCATGTCGAGCAGAATCTTCTGCGTGATCACCGTCGGCAGGAAACGATTCAACGTCTGCTCGGTGCAGCCGTAGGGATAATCGACCATGTAGGGCAACGCATCGACCATTGCCTCGGCCAGCGTCGGCGAGAAGCGGACTTCGAGCCGCGAGTCCTTGGGCCGCCGCTTCTCGGGCACGTCGATGGTGACCGTGCCGGCCCTCACCCCCTGCCCCTCTCCCGGCGGGAGAGGGGAGATGACGCCGCAGCACGAATCCATCTTCGACATGCCGTGGATGTAGCAGGGGAATCGCTGCTCCATCGCATCCGATTCCTCGTCGGTGAGTGCCTTCATGCGGATAACGGCCTCGCCCTCGTCGAGAACCTTGACGCGCCAATCGACGCGGGCTTCGCCGTCGGGAGCGATTTCGACAGTTTGCGTCGATTTAGCCTCGTCGAGCATTGCCAGCGGCGCCCGCGACACCCTGAGGGCGGCGACTAAATGGGATAAATCGCTGCCCACACCGGCGGTCAGATTGCCGCCGAAATCCAGTGCCACTTCGACGCTCTTTTTCGTTTTCAAATAGTTATGCACGACTGCCGAGAGCACGACTTCGTCGGTTTGGACGAAGAATCGCGGGGCCTCCATGCGAATGATGAGATCCTTGCGGGTGACGACGTCGGTCTGTTCTTGGCCGACGCGGGTGCCCTGGCCCATGCCCCAGACCTTGATCCGCCACGTCGTCAGGTTCTCGGGCATGTCGAGCGAGACCTCGGCCGTGCCGTCGGCGGCGGTCGTGAGACTGCCGACCCAGAAGGCGGTGTCGGCGAACTTCGTGCGGATGGTCGGCTGGACCAGCGGCGTCGCGGCGGCATGGGCGAAGTGGGCGCCGCCCTTCCCAACCACTGCCCCGGACAAAGGAACCGCCATTCGCGGCGCCGGCGGGGCTCCGCGGCCGCCGATCATCATGCCGCCCCCGCCGCCCGCGGCGCCTGCCGGCGCAGGCAGGGCCATGTCTCCTCCTGGCGCCTCTTCCAGTTCCGCCTTGTCGGCCCCGCCGCCGGTCATCTCCTCGGCCGGGCTACCGCCGAAGACGCCGAGATTGCTCATCCCCACCTTTCCCGGCGGAACGAGGTTGTAGAACCAGCGTTCCAGGCTCGTCTCGCTCTGTGGATTGTGGGAGCGGCGCCACTTCCAGAAGAACTCCTTGATGTCCGGCACGTTGCTGCCGCCGGAGATGTACTCAACCGATTTGTCATAGATCGCCACCACCGTCGAGCCGACGAACGGCCGGCCGGCCAGGTCGGTCAGCTTCACGTTGACTTTGGCCTTTTCGCCCGGCTTGTAGGCCATTTTGCTCGGCTGAATCTCGACGTTGAGAATTCGTTTTTCCGGCGGGACGACGATCTCCTTCGCCTCGGTGTAGAGCCGGCCGTCGGCCACGGTGTCGGCCTCGACGAAGAAGTTCGGCATGTCCTTCTGCACCACGCCGATATCGACCACCGTGCTCTTGCCGTCGAGCCACAGCACCGTCGGCGGCAAATAGACGCCGCCTGTCGGCCGCAGGAACAACAGCACCGTGCCGCCGGCGCGGTCGGTGTTGATTTGCAGCTTCACCGTGTCGCCGGGGGCGTAAGTCTTGCGATCGGGAATCAGTTCGACGTGGTTGAAGCGGAATTGCGAGCTGTCAAAGCCCTCGCCGATAACCGTAAACAGGCAGCCGCCTTCGATGGTGTGGCCGCCGGTCCCCTCTCCCTTTGGGAGAGGGTTAGGGTGAGGGCTGGCGGCGGAGGAGGGATTAGGGATTGGGGATTGGGGATTGGAGGAGGGCGGAAGATTACCCACTGCCTCCTGCCCACTGCCAGCTGCCGACTGCCCACTACCGGCTGTGCTCTGGCCACTGGCCACTGACCACTGACCACTGCCTGCCGCCCTCACCCCCGGCCCCTCTCCCAAAGGGAGAGGGGAGGACTCGTCCGTGAGTTTGTACGAAATGCGGTACTGGCCCGCTTGGGAGGCCGTCATCTGTTGCTGAGACGTGCCTTCGGCGTTAGTGCTAAGCGGCCAGGTCTGAACCGGCGTCTCCACGGGCTTGCCGTCCTTGTAGCTGATCTTCAACAGCGTGACTTCCCCTTTGCCCTCGACCGGCCTGCCGTCGAGCGTGCGGGCGGAGAAATGGGCGTGGATCGCGTCGCCGACATTGTAGTAGCCGCGATCAAGCCAGGCGCAGACCGAAAACGGTTTGCGGGCGACAAGCACCGTGCCGCTGCCAACGATCGTCCGCCGCGAGGCGTCGACCACTTCGGCCGTAATCTCGTAGCTCTGATCCTCGTCGGGATGGATCGCCTTGGCCACGCCGGTGTCGATCTCGACTTTCAGCGTGCCATCGGGACCGATCTCGACCTCTTGGTCGGCGACCAGCTCGGGCGGCTCGGCCCGGTGCGGCCACCAGAACGGCAGCGGCCGCCTATAGCCCCAGTCGTTCCAGCCGGGGTACCAGGCGTCATCGTAGGCAAACCACCAATAGCCCGGGCCGTAGAGCCAATCCCAGGGGCCGAGCGGATACCAGCGCTCGCTGTAGCTGCTGCGGTTGACCTTGTACTTTACCTTGGCCTTGGTGACCGGCGAGCCGAAGTAGTATTTCGCCTTGATCGTCGCCGTGATCTTCTCGCCGAGCATGACCGGCCGCTGCGGCGCGTCGACCATCACTTCGAACTCCGGCTTCTTGTACTCCTCGACGCGGAAGCTGCCGCCGCCGTATCCGAGCACGTAGAGTTGGTAGACGCCCAACGTAGCATCGGCCGGGATAGCGTATTCTCCCTCGATCCCGCCGTAAGCATCAGTCATCTTCACGATCGTTGCGACCTTCTCTCGCTTCGGATTGTAGACCTCGATCGTGAACTGCCGATTGGCGAACTGCGTCCCGTCCTCCATGTCGTACTTGGCGTGCCGGATCCAGAACTTGTACCTCACCTTCTGGTCGGGACGATAGACCGGGCGGTCGGTGATCGTATAGACCTTTGTGGCGTTGTACTCGGCATCGTACCAGGCGGGATACCAGACGCCGGTGAAGCCGAGATAAGCGAAGCGGCCCTCGTCGGTCGTGGCGGTGATGAGCCATTGGTAGTTCGTCGGCTGCCGCTCCGCGTCGGTGATGACCTGGCCGTCGGCGTCGGTCGATTCGGCGAAGTGCTTCGTGTACACGTCATACTTCGGCGGGTTTTCGTGATACTGCTGCCGCCAGCCGAAGAACTCGACGTTCGCGTGGGCGATCGGCTTGCCGCTGGCGGCGTCGGCGACGAAGTAATATGCCTTGCCCGAAAGCGTCTTCTTCACGATCGCCGTGTCGTCGATCCAGACGATGATCTTCGAGGTGTTTCCGCCCTGCATCGTGGCGGTGACCAGATACGCGCCCGGCGTGGAAAGCGGCGGATGGACCGCCGCCAGCCGGTCGAAATGCTTCGCCCGCGGCCGCAGCGGCATCTGCCACCGCGCAACCTCCGCGCCGAAGTATTTCTCCTCCTTCTCGTCGACCAGCCGATAGCCGATGTTGCCGATGTTGATCTTCCGCCAGTCGAGATTCGGCGGACTCGACTTCAGGAAATCCTTCACGTCGTCCAGCAGCTTCTTCACGTCGATCTGCCGGGCGGTAAAATCGACGTGATCGCCGTTGCGGAAGCGATAGTTGAGCGTCGGCGCGCGGCCAGCCGCCTGCGATTGCGTCGGCTCGAATCGGCCCCAGTTGCCGACAATTTGATCGAGCTTGCCTCGCCAAATGCCGACGTCGCCGTCGTTCGGGTAATCGGCGATGGCCTGCCACAGATACGCGGCCGCACGCGGATACTGCCGCCGGTTTTCGAAAGCCTCGGCCAAACGCTGCAACGCCTCGGTCGCGCGGCCGGTCTGCGGCTCGGCGGCGATCCGCTGGTAGATCTTGATGTAGTTGAACTCGTCGGGCAGATCGAATCGCTTGACGCCCGTGGCGAGCCGGGCGATCGTCTCGCTCTCCTTGAGCGTGTTCAATGCGTAGATGCCGCTTTCCTCCTCCTTCGTATCGTCGGTCGCCATGCGGCCGAAGTGCCATCCCCACCGGGCCAGCGTTTCGACGCCGAATTGACTCCGCAGAAGATCGGCCCGCTGCATCCGCAGCGAATTGAGCAATTGCGGATTCATCTCGACCGCCTGCCGCAGACACCACCGCCAGCGCTCGCCGTCGTTGCCGGCCGACTGGAAGCTCTTGGGCACGTTATAGAAGACGGGATGGCCGTCGGCGTCCACCGGGGCGCCAACCGCCTGCCGACCGTACCCCCAACCCCATCCCCAACCTGGTTCGTAGTCGGGCAGCGTCTTCAAATCGGTCAGGGATTGTAGCCGCCAGGCCTCGTTGTAGCTGCGGTTGTTCAGCAATATGCCGGCCAGCGATTGTAGAAACCCGCCCACGTCGGCGTGTTCCTCGTCCTTCATGGCCAAGGGCATCGCCTCGACCATCAATTGCAGGGCGCGGACGCGATCGCGCTCGCCCGCGTTGACCGGATTGCCGCCGCCGCGGTGTCCGCCGCGCTCGAACTTGCCGGCAATAATAAAGCCAGGATGCGGAACGTTCATGTACTGGTCGGCGGCCGCGGCCAGCAGCCGCCAGTTCGACGTGTGCAGCTTGACGGCCTCCTCGATCAGGGCGTCGATCTCGGCGATGCGACCGAGATGTTCCAGGCAGTTGACCGCGGCACGCAGATCGCCGCCCACCTCGCCGCCGTCGTTCCGCGGATCGAGAATCAGTTTGTGGAAGCCCTCGTAAGCGTCTTTGTAGTTCCCCTGTTGCAGCGATTCGCTCATCTGCTTCCTCGTTTCTGCGATCTCGCCCGGCTCGTCCGCTCGGGCGGTACACGGCAAGAAGACTGTCGCCATGATCCCGAAAAGAGACGACAGGCAGAAGCAGAAAGCCGCTTTCATCGCAATTCCTCCCGTTTCGGTTGCCGATAGTTCACCTGTTGCATCTTCAGCCGCCGAAGATGCGCTTCCAGCCGGCGGCAAAAATCGCGCCAGTCCCGCGATTTCGCGACGCTCCACGTCGCCTCGGCCAAGGCGCAGGCGCGGGGATAGGTCATGTATTGTGCCCGGGCATAGTTCGGGATAACCTCCGTCCAGAGATTGCCGCCGCCGCCGAGGACATGCGCGCCGCTCTTGCCGCTGAGCGCTCTGGGGATGGGATCGAAGGCGTAGACGCGGCGGAGCGAAATCACGCTGTCGCCCCAGGTGCCCGGCTCGCCGGCCGCCTCCTGCGCATAATCGAAGTAACAGTTCGTCGTCGGGGTCATGACCACGTCGTGGCCGGCGTTGGCGGCAGTCACGCCCCCCGCGATGCCACGCCAACTCATCACCACCGCGTTGGGGGCCACGCCGCCTTCGAGAATCTCGTCCCAGCCGACCAGCACGCGGCCGTGGGCGTTGAGAAATCTCTCGATGCGGCGGATGAAGTAGCTCTGCAACTGCTCTTCGTTCTCAAGTCCTTCACGCTTCATCCGCGACTGGCACTTTGGGCACGTCTTCCAAGAGCTTTTCGACGCCTCGTCGCCGCCGATGTGGATGTACTTGCTGGGGAAGACCTGCAAAACCTCGGTGAGTACGCCTTCGAGAAACTCGTACGTGGCCTCGTTGCCCGGACAGAACTCGCCCAGCGGCTTGCCCGTGCAGCTTAGCTCGGGATAGGCCGCCAGGGCGCCGCCGGCGTGGGCGGGCATTTCGATCTCCGGCACTACGTTGACATATCGCGCCTTCGCGTAAGCGACGATCTCGCGCATCTCCTGCTGCGTGAAGAAGCCGCCATAGGGTTTTCCCGCCGGGTACTTCGTGCCCAAAAACGGATCCTCGGTCCGCCAGGCGCTCTTGGCCGTAAGCAGCGGATAGCGCTTGATCTCGATCCGCCAGCCCTCGTTGTCGGTCAGGTGCAATTGCAGCATGTTCAGCTTGTGCTCGGCCATCAGGTCGATGAAGTTCTCGATCTCGCGCTTGTTGAAGAAGTGGCGTGCCACGTCCAGCAGCAGCCCGCGCCAACCGAATCGCGGCTTGTCTTCGATCTGCACGGCCGGCAGCGTCCACGCGACGCCCGTTTCGATCTTGGCCGCTGCGAAGATCTGCGGCGGCAGGAGTTGCAGCAGCGTCTGCGTGCCGTAGAACAAGCCCGCCCCGCCGCCGGCGGCAATCGTCACCCGTTCGGGCGTCGCCACCAGCGTATAACCTTCGCGGCCGAGCGCGGCGGCGTCTTTCCTCATCTTGTTCGTCAGCACAATCGCGCCGCGAGAGGCCCGAGTGCCGTCATAGGGCTTTACCGCCATTGGAAAGCCGGTAGCGCGACGGATTCGTTCGGCCAGCAGTTTGCCGACGGCCGCCGCGTCGGGCACGTCCTTGTCGGCGAGGATAACAGTGTCGCCGCTCAGCACGAACTCGCCCGGCGTGCGCTCGAGGCGCAGCGGTTTCGGCACCAGGGCGATCGGAGTCGCGGCTTGCGACGCCTGCATGTTGGAGACGATAGCGGTGGCGATGAAAATGGGGACGATGCTGTTGGCAATTCTGCTTCGGGTCATATTGTTCCTCCTGGTTGGACGGCCAATTGTACCCCGCCCGAGTGCGGATTGCCATTCCAGGAGACTGCCTGTGATTGCGACGATCTCGGTGAGGAAAAAGTTCCAACGTCGCTAAATGGGACGCGACGTTGTCGATGTGTCGCTTGGGGAAACGGCGGCAGTTCTTGCGGCGTGCCCCCCTGGCGTGGCGGTTGGGTAAGGTTTTTTGGCTGTTTTTCGCCCCGCTTTTTCGCCGATATTTCTTATTGACAAAACTATGATACATTTGTACAGTATCTACGGAGGTGTGTGAGGTGGCGGGAGAGCGGGAATCCACAATTAGCCTGGAAAATCTGCGGCGGCAGATCGCCGGGCTGGAAAGCGGCGGGCGGCGCCGCGGCGGCCAGCCGGTCTCCAGCGGCTGTGCGGCGCTGGATGCCCTGCTTCCCCACGGGGGCTTTTGTCGCGGTACGCTGGTCGAGTGGCTCTCGCCCGCGGGCGGCGGGGCGTGTACGCTGGCTCTGTTGGCGGCCAAGCACGCTTGCCGCGACGGTGGAATGCTGGCCGTCTTCGACCACCACCGCGAGTTTTGCCCTCCCGCCGCCGTGCGATTGGGAATCGAGCCCGAGCAACTCCTGGTAATCCATGCCGATACCGCGGCCGACAACCACTGGGCCATCGACCAGGCATTGCGCTCGCAGGCCGTGGCCGCGGCGCTGGCCCGGCCCGATCGGCTCGACGACCGAACTTTCCGCCGTTGGCAATTGGCCGCCGAAGAGGGCGGCTGCCTGGCGATGCTGCTCCGCCCGGAAACCGCTCGCGGCGAACCCTCCTGGGCGGACGTGCGGCTTGCGGTTGAACCGTTGCCGCTCGCCGCATCGCCGCGAAACTCCAACATGCGAGGTCGTTTAGCGGCCGACGGAACGTCGGCCCACACCCCCTGCCGCAAGCGGCTGTTGAGGATTGTGTTGCTGCGCTGCCGCGGCGGCAGCGCCGACCGCGGCATCGAAGTGGAGCTCGACGATGAGACGTATCGCCTGTATTCACTGGAGCGACGGCGACGGCGGTTCGCCACTTGAAGATCGCCGGTTGCAGATCGTCGAGTGTTGCGGCTGCTTCAGCCCGATTGTGGGTTTCGATCCGGCCGATTGCCGCAGTGTTTTTCTCGACATCACCGGCCTGGCCCATCTCTTCGGCGGCGAAGCGGCGCTGGCCGAGGCGGTCGTCCGCGATCTCGCCCGGCTTGGTTACGCGGTTCGCTTGGCGGTGGCGGATACGCTCGGGGCGGCCTGGGCCGCGGTGCATTATTGTAAAAGCCAGAATGAAAATTGCAAAATGCAAAATGCAAAGTGCAAAATGAACGCCTCCTCGTTCTTGCGCTCCGCGTGGGAACGCCCTGAGAACAATGCCCCATGTCGGGCGGTTCAGTGCAGAGCGCCGAAATGGCGGGGTTCCCACGCAGAGCGTGGGAACCAGAATCGGAGTCATTTTGCATTTTGCACTTTGCATTTTTCATTTTGCATTTTGCAATCTTTCGCCTTCCTCCATCCTCTGCCCATTGAGGCCCTGCGCCTGCCGCCGGAGACCGTGCGGCTGCTCCACGAATTGGGTCTTGTTCGCATCGGCCAATTGGAGGCGCTGCCGCGCGAGGAGTTTTTATCGCGGTTCGGGCCGCTGCTGTTGCAGCGGTTGGACCAGATGTTTGGGCGATTGGACGAGCCCGTGCCGGCCTGCCCGCTGCCGCCGCGGTTCGAGGCGGCCTGGTCGGCCGAGCATCCGACTGCGCGGCGGGAGACGATTGCCGCGGCGGTCGAGTGGCTGATTGCCCGGGTGGCGGCGATGTTGGCCCGCTGCGGCCGCGGCGCCCTGCGGCTCGACTGCCGGCTGTTTCTCGAAGACAACAATCAATGTATCCGGCACACGCCGTGTGCCGTCGAGCAAATTGAGGAGACCTCGCAAACAAACGCACAACGGCACACGGCGTGTGCCGGATGCTCCTTGTCCGTCGGTCTGTTTCAGCCGACGGCCGATGCAAAACGCCTGTTCGATCTGGTTCAGCTTCAGTTGGAGCGGCTGCGGATCGGCTCGCCGCTGACGGCGATCGAGGCGACGGCGACGCTAAGCGCGCCGTTGGAGCCGCGGAAACAGGCGATGCTCTTCGATCTGGACGGCGTAGGAAAAGGGGACAGGCACCTTCTGTGCGAAGCACCCGGAGGGCCGTTCCGGCAAAAGGTGCCTGTCCCCTTTTCCCGCCTGGCCGCACTGGTCGAGCGGCTCTGTAGCCGACTGGGCGGCCGGGCAGTGGCGGGCGTGCGGCTCCGGTCCGAGGCCCAGCCGGAACTCTCCTGGCATTACGACCCGTTGGTCGGCCGGCGACGCATGCCAACAGATTGTAGGAGGCGTCTCCCGACGCCGATACGTCAGTGCAACGACCACAAATCGGCGACGGGAGTCGCCTCCTACAATTTCAACTGTCCGTCCGAATTGCCGCCGCGGCCGTTGCGGTTGTTGCCGCGTCCGCTGGCGACGGCGGTAACGGCGATCGCCCCCGCCGGGCCGCCGCTGCGGTTTCAGTTTGACGGCTGCGAGCATGAGGTCGCGTGCAGTTGGGGGCCGGAGCGGATCGAAACCGGCTGGTGGCGCGGCCGTGCGGTGGGCCGCGACTATTTCTGCGTCGAAACCGCCGCCGCCGGCCGCTTCTGGCTCTTCCGCCGACTCCGCGATGGGAAATGGTTCCTGCACGGCCTGTTCGAATAGCGGCGGGCAAAGCAGTTGTAACGGCCAAGAGGGGAAAACCGTTTAGCCGCCGCGTGGATGCGGCGGCTAAACGCTTCGGAGACGACCGCCATAATCCGTCACCCCACCCGGAAGCGGCTCCGCTCTTGCGCCTCTCACGCCGGCGCGTTATCATGGGCTTGGGGAAGACGCGACCGTGACCAGACCTGCGAAGGTACAAGCGAGACTCGATGCGGCAAAACGCCCGCCGGCGCTTCCGATGGGCAAGACGTCTGCGCGGCTGTTCGCGGCGGCGATCGTGTTGTTTGTCCTCGCCCGCTGCTACGTTGCCTTCGTGATGCGTCCGCCAATCACCGATGTGACGCTCTACTTCGAGTACTCGTCGCGGGCGATCGATCGCCACCAAGAGCCCTATCGCGACTTCACCGTCGAATATCCGCCGATTGCCTGGTGGGGCATGTGCGTTCCCCGACTGTTCGACGACCGCCGCGTGACTCCGACTCCTCATTCCGGCGTCAACGCCTCGATCATGCGCGATTATCTGCAAACGTACCGCTTGGAAATGGCCCTTTGCGACGTGGCGGCGTTCGCACTGTTCCTGGCGATCGTACGCAAGCGTCGGCCGCAGTCGGCGGGCTGGGCGGCCGTGACCTACGTCGTGGCGACCACGATCCTCGGCCACGTGCTCTACGAGCATCTCGACGAAGGAACGCTCCTGTTCTCGATGTTGGGAATCTACGCCTGGACGCAGACGCTGGAGCCGCGGCGGGCGGGCCCGGCATGGTCGGCGGCGGCGTTCTGCTTCTTCGGACTCGGGTTCTCCTACAAACTCATGCCGCTGATCGCGGTCCCTTTCCTGCTACTGGCGGAGTGGCACAATCCGGATCGGGCGGAAAAAGGGGACAGGCACCTTTTGCCGGAACGGCCCTCCGGGTGCTTCGCACAAAAGGTGCCTGTCCCCTTTTTCCGCCGCCAGAAGCGGCTCGCCGCGGGCCTTGCCGGCTTGGCCTTGGGAATGGGCGGACCGTTCGCGATTCAGTACGCGATTTCGGGTCGGCACGTCTTCGATCTCTTCTCGCATCACGCCGGTCGCGGAATCCAGGTCGAATCGCTCTACTCGACCCTGATGTGGCTCGGCTCGTTCTGCGGCTGGCCGATCTCGATTTCGCTCAGCAAGGCCGACGGGGCGTATTGCGTCTTCGGCCCTTTGGCGACGGCGATGAAGATACTCTCGACCATCGCAACCTCCGCCTTCCTCTGCACCGCGGGCATTTGGGCCGTCTTCCGCGGATCGCGGCTCGGTCGGGCGGAGGCCCTTGGACTGGCATGTTACACGCTCGGAGGTTGCGTGATCTTCTTGAATGTCCTCTCGCCGCAGTATTTCGTCTGGTCGATTCCGCTGCTGCTGTTGGCCGGAGTCGAACTGCTGCCCGAGAAACCCAAGTCGGCCTGGATGCTGGCCGGGTTCTTGATCGCGGCGGCCGGACTGACAACCTGGATCTTCCCCTATCATTACCTCTGTGATCCACGCACCCACGGTGGCACGCCGATATCCTGCGGCCTGATTCCGGCAAATCCCGCGGATCCGTTGGCGCCTTCGTCCTTAGGTTACGCGGTGCTGGCGCTGCGGAACTTCCTGTACTTGGGGGGCGTGATCTGGCTGGGCGCCGCGATCTTCGCTCGCCGCAATGCCGATCGACCGGCCTCGGCGGGCCGCTCAAGAAATCAGTGACCCCTGGCTTCTTCCCGCAAAATCAGCAGCCAACCGCGGCCCGGCTCGACGGGTATTTCGGCGGAGGGGGCGAACTTCGCGGCGGGTTGGAAATCCTTGATCTCTGGGGCCGTACATGTCGCCTTGGCCGGATCGAGCCCCAGGGCCTTCCAATCGATCTGAAGTCTGAGCGACTCCCGCTTGGGAGCCCAACTGGCCACGGCCACGAGCGTCTTACCCGAGCGAACATACGCAGTGGCGAGGATATCGCGGCGGCCGGTCTTCACCGGACAGGCTGTGTCCCAATAGCCAATCATCTGCGATTGGCTTATGCCGAAGGCGTCCCAGAGTTTCCAAATCGGCCGCGGGTCGCCGGACCAGCCGAGCCGCGTGGTCATGCCGTAGATCATGCCACGCCAGCGGTTGCCGCCGTCTTGCAGCATCTCGCCCGTCAGGCCGTAGGGAATGCCCGACATCTCCACAAGCCAATAGTCGGGCGACTCGTTGTAGTTGAACCCCTCGCCGAACCAGAGGCTGTTGATGTACGGCAGCAATTCCAGGTGGCAGCAGGCGGGGTTGTTCCAACCGTATTCCTCGGCAAAGCTGTTGCCTTCGTGGAAGTCGATTAGGCAGCCCGGCTTGGCGCGGTCCATCACCTTGCGGATGCGTTTGATGATCTCGCGGTCGAAGCCCGCGCCGTCGAGGTAGAGCCCGTCGATGCCGACATTGCGGATCAACCACGCCAGGCCTTCGAGGTAGTAGTTGTGCCAGCGGCTCAGCCCTTGGGTGGCGATGGCGGCGTCGCAATGGCCGTTGCTAAGCGGCTGGTGCCAGGCGGGGACGTAATCGCTGCGAAGATGCTCGATCAGCCAGGAGGAGCCGGTCGGCCGGTTGGCGTCGGCCGGCGTTCTCGCCTTTTTCGCCTTGTCGAGTTGGTCGGCCAGGTGGAAGTCCGGCCCGTTGACGTAGACTTCATCGCCGAGGCTCCGCAGCGCCCAGATTTCGGCGGTGTAGTTCGACAATTCGCGAATGGTGTAGTAGATTTTCAGCTTGACATTGTCGGCGTGGGCCTGCCGGGCGAGACGCTTCATCGGCTCAACGGCGACGAAGGGATAATTGATGTGCGGGTTCAGTCCGTTTGCCCCCTGGTGAACGGTCAGAATGCGGGCGCCGTTGCGGACGACCTCCTCGATTTTGGGAAAGGGATCCCACGGCAGCGGATGCTGATGACGCCAACTCCAATGCGCCGGATCGATGCAGTGGAACGGCGTAACGGCCAATCCGAAGTTGAAGTGCAACTCCGCACCCGGCTTGAGTCTCTTCGGGCCGGTGAAAGCCGCCAGCACGACGCGATCGGGCGAGGTCTCGCGGAGCCGGCAGCCGCCCAGCCCGCCGTTGCCCCAGTCCTCGTAAACGCCCGAGGCCCGCAGATTGAAATAATCCCAGCGGTCTTCGACGTGCTTGAACTTGCCCCCCAGGCCGGCGTTGACCTCGCCGATCCAGAACTGGTTGTTGGCACGCCGCACGTCCCATTTCCAATCCCATTTTGCCGGGCGGTATCCTCCCTTGCGGCCCAGGCCCATCATGTACGTGGCGATCTCGCGGCGCAACGGGATTTCCAGGCGAATGTCGCTTAGCGTCGCCGCTTCCTTGAGGTTGCCGCCGCCGAGCGTCAGGCGGAAGTTGACATAACCGTCGCATTCGAGCTTGGCCCGGCAGCGGAGCGTAAACGGGCCTGCCTGGCTGGTCGATTCCCAGCTCACCGCGCCGCTCTCTTGGCTGGTGATCTTCGCATCGCCGCCGGCGAATTGCTTCGTGCCGTCGGGCGTTTCAACGACAAAGCGAATCGGGGCCGCCAGAATCTCCTGCGCCGGGGCATCGACGCGATCGAGCGATCGGCCGAACGTGCTCTGGATGCTCGCCGGCAGGCCGGTCGCGTCGAATCGCAGACTGCGGCCCAGCAAGTGCAGTGTGCAGTCGGAACCGGTCAGCGGCAGATACGGCGGATCGGCCTCATCGTCCAGCCCGATCGTCGAATTGAGCCAGCGCAGCCGGGAGTAACGCCAGAGATCGCCGTCGCCGGCGTCGTCGAGCACGCGGCCAGTGACCAAGAGCACGACCTCGATTTGCGTCGCCGCGAGCCCCTGCGGTTGCAGCGTGACCGTCGTCCGATATTCACCCGCCGCCGCGTCGCGCGGCACCTGCACGCCGAACCAGAGCGGCTGAACGCGTCCCCGGCCGACTGAGACACGTTTCACGAACGGGCGTCCCAGCCAGTCCTTGCCCGCTGTATTGAAAGAGGTGATCTCGCCGAGCCCCGCCCCGGGCGTTGCACCATGAAACGGTTTCATGCCGCAGCGAATGTCGATCGCATCCTGCATCGCCGCGTAGACGCCCAGTTGAAACACGTAGTACTCTCCACGGCACGCTTCGCCGTGCAACGAACTCCGCGGCCCCGATCGGATCCAGCGGAGCGGCAGGGCGTCGGTCATGCGGATCGGCCGGCGGCGATCTTCGGGAAAGACCAGGTAGGGCTCGCCGCGATGCTCGGCCAACAGTCTCTGCATTTCGGCGGCGCTGGCCGGCACTTCCATCGGATCGAAGCGATGGAACTCGTTGATCGCCTGAAACTGCACAACTTTCGCTCGGGCCAGGCCGGCGGTCTTGCCGCCTTGGATTTGCCGGACAAGCGGTGCGCAGGCGGCTTTCCAGGCGGCATCGGCCGTGTCGGTCGGCAGCAGATAGACGGTCCGGGGGAAATACCACTCGCCCTCAGTGCGAAAGGGCATGTAATAGACGTAGTACGTGCCCGGGGCGGGCGGCTGGAAGAGCAGGTCGCCCGACTCGGCGTCGATCCGCACCCGCAGGCAGTTCTTCACCCGCTGGTTACTGGCCGCGTCGATGATTGTGATCTCTTTCTTTTCGGGACCTTCATCACGGCGTCGCCAAGGGAGATGAACCCAAACGGCATCCACCTTCTTCTCGACTCGCGCGACGGCACGGTGGTTCCCCAGTGACTCCGGCCAATCGCCCACGCCGTAGGGGACATCGGGCTGGTCGCCGCCCACGCTTGCGGTCAGAGGAGCGCCGTCGCCGCGAGATTGCGAGCCCGCCTGTGTGGAAATCAGGACCAATCCGCAGAACAACGTCGCCAACCAACGAAGTGCTTTCATGATCGTCCCTTTCATCTGTCGGGACGACAGCATAACTCCGGCAGGAGGCGATCACAAGCGACCAAGTCGGCCGGGGCAGCGGCGAAACAGGTCCCCGGACGTAGCGAGGCGGTCCTTCCTCGCCGGACCAAAGCTACTTCTTCATCTGCGTTGGTTCGTGCGCGAGGTTGCGCACCCAGATATTGCGGAAGCGCACCGCCGAACCGTGCAGTTGCAGCAGAATCGGCCCGGTCGTCTCGCGCCAATCGTACACGGCCACTTCCCTATGCCGAGTCGGCCCCAGCGACGCGGTGTGATCTTGCACGAGCACACCGTTCCAAAAGATGGTGAAGTAGGCCGGCTTGACGAGCTTATCGCCGTCGAATTTCGGCGCGGTGAAGACGATATCGTACGATTGCCACTCACCCGGCTTCCGCGACGCGTTGACCAGCGGCGGCGTCTGGCCGTAGACGGCCCCGGCGATGCCGTCGGCGTAGATTCGGCTGTCGTGCGATTCGATGATTTGCAGCTCGTACTTGCCGAGCATGAAGACGCCGCTATTGCCCCAGATCATGTTGTTTTCCGGCTTCTTGGGCGTGGCCCATTCGACGTGAAGCTGGCAGTCGCCGAAATGGCGTTTTGTCCGGATTTCGCCTGTCTTGAGAATGTTGATCGTCCCGTTTTCGATCCCCTGCGGATTGCCCCCGTCCCATTGCGAAAGGTCCTTGCCGTCGAAGAGCACAAGAGCATCGCCAGGCGGCGGCACGGGCCGCTGCACGGCATCGCCCGGGGCAACCATCGGCGGCTGCGGCCGATTGCGATCATGCACCCGCCACGGTGAATTGGGCAGCCGCGGCGTGTCGGTGTATCCAAGTCCGTCTTCACAAATGCCCTGGGCGGCAGTAAGCAGCAAGACCAAGGCCGCAACAGCGGCCGCAACCGGCGGGGAGATACTTCTTGCCTTCGGATGATCTGGAAGAGCGTTGCTTAACATTCGGGTGTCCTTCATAGTTTTCAAGCGGGTTGCTCCACTTACTTTACTAGCGACAATGCCGTCAGTGTACCCCCAAAGCCGGGTTTTTCAAGGGGGTTCGAGCACCATCGGCATCAGCACGGTCTTGCCCCGGCTGCCTCGATCCATCAGAATATGGAATTCGTGGCGATGGCGGCGAGGGGCGCGGCCTGCGATCGGCAATCAGCACTCAACAATCGACAATTCCCATGAAATCCTGTGTTCTGGCGTACTCTGGCGGATTGGATACCTCGGTGCTTGTCGGCTGGCTGATGGACGAAGGTTTTGAAGTCCATGCGGTCTACGTCGATCTGGGCCAGCCCTGCGAAGATCGCGAGGCGATCATGGCGAAGGCCCGCAAGATCGGGGCCCGCTCGGCACGGATCGTCGACGCACGGGAAGAACTCTGCCGCGATTTCGCCTTTCCCGTGCTCCAGTGGCAGGCGAAGTACGAGGGCATGTACCTGCTGGGCACGTCGATCGCCCGGCCGCTGATCTCGAAGATTTGCCTGCAAGTGGCCCACGAAGTCGGGGCCGAGTACTTCGTCCACGGGGCAACCGGCAAGGGGAATGACCAGTGCCGCTTCCAGTTGGCGGCCGAGGCGCTCGATCCGAACGTCAAAATCATCGCCCCCTGGCGGACCGAGCGGTTCCGCCAGACCTTCCCCGGCCGGACCGCGATGATCGACTATTGCCGGCGGAAGAACATCCCGGTCAAGCCGTCGGTCGCCAAGCCCTACAGCTCCGACGAGAACTGCCTGCACATCAGCTACGAGGCGGGCAAATTGGAGGACATGGCGGTCAATGGGGCCGATTTGGTTGAGTTCGGCATGACCGTCACGCCGCAGCAGGCGCCGGACAAGATCGAGAACGTCAAAATCGGCTTCGAGGCCGGCGTGCCGGTGAGCGTCGGCGGCAAGCGGATGGGCGCGTTCGAGATCGTCTCGGCGCTCAACCAGATCGGCGGCCGCAACGGCGTCGGCCAGATCGACATGGTCGAGAACCGCTTCGTCGGCATGAAGAGCCGCGGCGTCTATGAAGCCCCGGGCATGACGGTTCTCTACGCCGCCCATCGCGTGGTCGAGCAATTGACCCTCGACCGCGATTTGACACATCTCCGCGACCGGCTCGCCCCGGAGGTCGCCGAGATGGTCTATTACGGCTTCTGGTATCACGCCAAGATGGACGCCCTGATGGCATTCATTCGCGCGGCCCAGCAGCCGGTCAACGGCGAGGTGAGCCTAAACCTCTACAAAGGCAACATCATCGTCGACGGCCGCAGCAGCCCGAACAGCCTCTACGACGAAGGCATCGCCACGATGGAGGGCGGCGGCTCCTACAACCAGACCGACGCCGAGGGTTTCTTGCGGATTCAAGGCCTGCCCAGCCGCGTGCAGGCGAAAGTCTGGCCGCGGGAGTATTGAAGAGGGGCTAGAGGCTGGGGGCTAGGGACTGGGGAGCGAGATTGGGTTGACGCGATTCGCTCGACGTTCCCCGTGTTCTCGAATCACCCGAATCCCTGACCTCTGGCCCCTGACCTCTGGCCCCTAGTCCCCAGCCCCTAGCCCCCAATTCCTATGGATCGTAAATGGTGGGTATTGCTGTCGGTCGGCATCGGCAGCTTCATGGCGGCGCTCGACGGCAGCATCGTCAACACGATTTTGCCCGTTATCGAAAAGCGGTTCGAATGCCATCTTGCCGCGGTTCAGTGGACGGTCACGATCTATCTGCTGGCCGTCAGCGTGCTATTGCTTTCATTCGGCCGGGCGGGCGATCTGTGGGGACACCGCCGCGTCTATCTGTCGGGGTTCTGGCTGTTCGTGATCGGTTCGGCGCTGTGCGGCATGTCGCCCGGCATCGGCACGCTGATCGCTTTCCGCGGCCTTCAGGCGATCGGCGCGGCGATGCTCTTCGCCAGCGCCCCGGCGATTCTGACGTTGCAGTTTCCCGCGAACCAGCGCGGCCAGGCGCTCGGCTTGCAGGCGACGATGACGTACCTGGGATTGGCGTTCGGGCCAGCGTTGGGCGGCTGGCTGGCCGAATTGATCTTCGGTTGGCGGGCGGTGTTCTACATCAATGTTCCGATCGGCGCGGTGGCGTTGCTGGCCGCCGCGCGGTGCATTCCCGCGGCTCCCCGGCGAGACAGCGGCGAGCGATTCGACCGCTTGGGTGCGACGCTGTTCATGGCCGGATTGGCGGCTCTGCTCTTGGCGCTCAACCAGGGGCACGGCTGGGGTTGGGCGTCGTGGCCGATCGCGGCGCTGGTTGCTGCCAGCGTCGCGCTGCTGGCCGTGTTTCTCCGCTTCGAAATGCGGGCACAATCCCCGATGCTCGATCTCTCCCTGTTTCGCCATCCGGTCTTTTCGGCCTCGGTGGCTGCCGCGGTGTTGAACTACATCTGCATGGCGGGCATCAACTTCGCCATGCCGTTCTATCTGCACCAGGAGCACGGGCTGAGCATGTTGCACACCGGCCTGCTGCTATCGTTGCAGCCGTTGGTCATGGCGATCGCCGCGCCCGTGAGCGGCACGATCTCCGACCGCACCCATTCGACCCTGCCTTCGGCCATCGGCATGTTGATTCTCGGCTGCGGCACGTTTCTATTGCACGGTATCGCTCCGCACACGTCTCTGGTCTATCTGGCGATCGCGTTTTGCATCGTTGGGCTGGGCACGGGCGTTTTCATCAGCCCCAACAACAGCGCGTTGATGGGCTCGGCCCCGGTGTATCGCCAGGGGATCGCCGCCGGCATGTTGGCCACCGCCCGCAACGTCGGCATCGTGCTCGGCGTCGGCATTTCCGGCGCCGTGCTCACCACCGGCGTGGCCCTCGGCCACACGCTCACCCAATCGATCGCCGTGGGACTGCAGATCTCGACTATCGCCGCAGCCTTAAGCGGGTTGGCGTCGCTGGCGCCGCGACTGCGAAAAGAGGCGGCGCGAACGCCCGGGCGAGATTAGCGCCAGGTCGAACGGTTCGAGCGCGTGGAGATCGAGTGGGCTCCAACCGAGGAGCGGCAATCCTATTCGGCCGAGAGAGTCTCTTCCAGGGCAGCCACGAGCGGCTTCAAGTCGTGTGTCACCGTATCCCACACGACGTTAAGATCGACTTCATAGTAACCGTGGATCAGTCGGTTTCGCATACCGCGGATTTGTTGCCAGGGGATTCTCGGCCAACGCGACGTTGTCGCCGGCCCAATCGCGGCCGCCGCCTCGCCGACGATCTCGATGGACTTCAACACCGCCAACACAAGTTGCCGATCCTTGTCGAAATCGGCGCGCTCTTTCCCTTTTGTGAACTGCAACGCCTCACGCGCGGCGTCGAGCATGTGGCGGAGTCGCGTGGAATCATCCGGATACATATTGCGTCTCCGCCGCCGCGACGACCTCGTCGCGGAAATAACGACTGAGCTCGGCGGGAGTGCGGACATCGGCTCTCCGCCCCAGCAATCGAGACAATTCCGCCTCGATATCCGCGAGTTCAAAGTACCCTATCACGGCTCCTGGCTCGAATTCGACCAGGATGTCAACGTCACTCTGCGGCCCAAAGTCGCTGCGCAAGACCGATCCAAACAACGAGAGCTTTCGTATGCGGCGGCGCCGACATAGATCGTCAAGCATTTCTCTCGGAATGTGAATACTCGCCGCCATTGCTCTCCGCGCCTGGCTGCCAGTCGCCTCGCTCGAACAGACAAGTAAGTATACCACGGCGAAGCCGACCCTGACAGCCGGGCCGCCAAGAGCCAAAGCAAACAGGTTTGCCGGTGCTTGGCCTACCGCTCCATCGCCGCCAGCAATTCCGCGGCGTAGTCGCCGATTTCGTCGAGCACCCACTCCCGCGGCCTGCTGGCCGCTTCGGCGATGCGGCGGACGATGGCCGAGCCGACAATCAGACCGTCGGCCACCGGCAAGAGCGTGCGGACCTGTTCCGGGCGGCTGATGCCGAAGCCGATGCAGATCGGCAGCGGCGTCTGCCCGCGGAGCCAGCCGACGTTGTCGATGATCTCCGGCGGCAGCGCGGTCCGCTCGCCGGTGATGCCGGTGATCGAGACATAATAGATGAAACCGGTCGTCCGCTCGGCAATCCGCAGCGCCCGCTCCTGCGGCGTCGTGGGCGTAATGAGCTGGATGAGCGAGAAGTCCTCGCGGCGGCAGATGTCGGCCAATGGGCCGGCCTCTTCGACGGGCAAGTCGGGCACGATCGCCCCGGCCGCCCCCGCCCGCTTCGCGTCGCCCACGTATCGCTCCAACCCGTGGCGAAAAACGATCGAGTAACTGACCATCGTCACCAGCGGCGGGAAAGCAGCGGAGCGTTTAGCGGCCGACGGGCCGTCGGCCGCGAAAGGATATTCGCCGCCGCTCACACGCTCGATCATCGCTAAAATGTCGGCCAGTTTCACATGCCGGCCCAGCGCCCGGGTGTACGATGCCTGAATCACCGGCCCGTCGGCCACCGAGTCGCTGTAGGGAATGCCCAACTCGACCAGGCTGCAACCGCACGCGGCCAGCCGGCGAATAACCGCCGCGGTGAAATCCAAATCGGGATCGCCGGCAGTCACAAACGGCATAAACGCCTTGCGGCCGGCGGAACGAAGCTGCTGGAAAATCGCGTCGATGGCGGACATCGGGAAATGATGAATGATGAGTGATGAATGATGAATGACAGCCGCTTGCGGTTTCGCATGTCTCCGCTGGGCAACTCCGTCTTTGTCAAAACTCCACGCCGCGGAGCCGGGCGATCTCGGCGGCGTCCTTGTCGCCGCGGCCGGAGAGACAGACCACGATAACCTCCTCGGCGCTGCGCCGCGAGGCGAGCTCGATCGCCTCGGCCAGGGCGTGGGAACTCTCCAACGCCGGCAGAATCCCCTCCAGCCGCGCGAGCAGGTCGAAGGCATCAAGGGCCTCGACGTCGCGGGCGCTGGTGTAGCTGGCCCGGCCCGTCTCCTTCCAATAACTGTGCTCCGGGCCGGTGCCGGGATAGTCCAATCCTGCGGAAATGCTGTGAACGTCGCTCGTCTGCCCGTCCTCGTCCTGCAAGACGTAGCTGAAACTGCCGTGCAGCACGCCGGGACGGCCAAGACACAGCGTGGCGGCATGATCGCCGGGCTTATCCGATCGCCCGCCCGCCTCGACACCCACCAGGGCCACGCGCTGGTCGGCGATGAACGGATAGAACATCCCCGCGGCATTGCTCCCCCCGCCGACACAGGCCACGATCACGTCGGGCAGGCGGCCGAGCTGGTCGAGACACTGCCGGCGGGTCTCGCGGCCGATGATCGACTGAAAATCGCGCACGATCCGCGGAAACGGGTGCGGGCCGACCACCGAGCCGAGGCAATAATGCGTCGTCTCGACCGAGCTCATCCAGTCGCGGAAGGCCTCGTTGGTGGCGTCGCGCAACGTGCGCGAGCCGCTGGCGACGGGGCGGACCTCGGCGCCGAGCAGTTTCATGCTGAAGACGTTGGGCCGCTGCCGCCGCACGTCCTCCTCGCCCATGTAGACCACGCATTGCAGCCCGAACAGGGCGCAGGCGGTGGCGGTGGCCACGCCGTGCTGGCCCGCCCCGGTCTCGGCGATCACCCGCCGCTTGCCCATCCGCCGGGTCAGCAGCCCCTGGCCGAGCGTGTTGTTGATTTTGTGGGCGCCGGTGTGGTTCAGGTCCTCGCGTTTCAAGTAGATTTGCGCCCCGCCGCATTTTTCGCTCAACCGCCGGGCATGGTACAACGGCGACGGACGGCCCACATAGCGCATATACAGTTCGGCCAACTCCGCGTGAAACGACGGATCGGCTGCCGCCTTTCCATACTCGACGATCAACTCGTCGAGCGCGTGGGTCAGGGTTTCGGGCACGTAGCGGCCGCCGAACGCTCCAAAACGGCCGGCGGCATCGGGCACTCGCGGACTGGCTTGCATAACGCGTCACTCGCGGCAGGTAAGAAACGCTGTATTGTCCACCGGCGGCCGGCTGCGGTCAAGGTGCTCGACGCCGCGGGATCGACGGCCCCCCGCGTCGTTCATTGAGTCTTATGTTGAAAATGTCGTGCGAGAATAGCCGGGAGCTAACAGCTCCCGGCAGGTTTCGGCCGAATTACCCGTGTTCCGGGAGCCGTTGGCTCCCGGCTATTGCCTACACTCTCAATCTCACACTCTGTAGCCGCCGCATTCCCTTACCATTCTGGCTTTGCGGGCATACAATAGCGGGTGCGGCGAGAACAGGGGCTCAGGTCGTGTGGAAGGTCATCCAATCATGGGAAGCAAACGTGTGCTGATCGTCGGCGGCGTGGCCGGGGGGGCGTCGTGCGCGGCGCGGCTGCGACGCATGGACGAACGGGCGGAAATCTACATCTTCGAGCGGAGCGGCGACGTCTCCTTCGCCAACTGCGGCCTGCCTTACTACATCGGCGGCGCCATCAGCGACCGCAAACGCCTGCTGGTGGCCACGCCCGAGCGATTCCGCGACTTCTTCAATGTCGAGGTCCGCACGCGGCACGAAGTCCGCAACATCAATCGCCAAAACCAGACGATCGAGGTACACAACGTCGCCACCGGGGCCGTCGCGGTCGAGCGGTACGACGCCCTGGTGCTCGCCCCCGGGGCCGAGCCGCTGCGGCCGCCGCTGCCCGGCATCGACCTGCCCGGAATCTTTGCCGTGCGAAACATGGACGACGTCGATAGCATCCACGCCTGGATCGACCACCGCCGTGTCGCTCGCGCGGTGGTGGTCGGCGGGGGCTACATCGGCCTGGAAATGGCCGAAAATCTCAGCCGCCGCGGCATCTCCGTCGCGCTGCTGGAGTTGGCCAATCAGGTGATGCTGCCGGCCGATGCGGAGATGGTCGAGCCGCTGCACGAGGAGCTGCGGCGGCAGGGGGTTGATCTTCGCTTGGGCAACGCGGTGAGCGCCTTCGAGCCGGGGCCGCGGGAGACGATCACGGTGGTGGCCCAGCACGACGAGCGATTCACCGCCGACCTGGTGGTTCTGGGCATGGGGGTGCGGCCGGACACGAAACTCGCCCGCCAGGCGGGCCTGGAGATCGGCCCAACCGGCGGCATCCATGTTGACGATCAGATGCGGACCAGCGACCCGCACATTTTCGCCGTGGGCGACGCGGTCGAGGTCCGCAACTTCGTCACCGGCCGGCCGGCGCTGGTGCCGCTGGCGGGGCCGGCCAACCGGCAGGGGCGGATCGCCGCCGACGTGATTTGCGGCCGCGACGCCCATTTCCGCGGCGCGCAGGCGACGGCCGTCGTCGGCGTCTTCGATCTGACCTTCGCCATGACCGGCGAGAGCGAGAAATCGCTTCGCGCCGCCGGCATCGCCTTCGAGAAATCGTACATTCACTCCCCGCACCACGCTTCGTACTATCCCGGGGCCGAGCGGATTTCGCTGAAACTGCTCTTCTCGCCCGACTCCGGCCGCGTGCTCGGGGCGCAGGCGATCGGCCGGGCGGGCGTCGAAAAGCGGATCGACGTGTTGGCCACCGCCATCCAGATGAAGGCCACCGTCTTTGACCTGGAAGAGGCCGAATTGTGCTATGCCCCGCAATACGGCAGCGCCAAAGACCCGGTGAACCTGGCCGGCTTCGTGGCGGCGAATATCTTGCGCGGCGACGTGCGCGTGGGCCAATGGTCCGAGTGGAAGCGGCGGCAAGCGTCGGGCGAGGGCCCGCTGACGCTCGACGTTCGCCCGGCGACGGCCGTTGCTGCCGAGGCGATTCCCGGCACGATTCGCATCCCCTTCGGCGAGCTTCGCGCCCGCTTGGGCGAGTTGCCCCGCGACCGCGAAATCTGGGTTCACTGCGTCGTCGGCCAGACCTCCTACCACGCCGCCCGCCTGCTGGAACAGCACGGCTTCAAGGTCCGCAACATCTCCGGCGGAATCACCTCATACAAGATGGAGGCGTGACGTCGCCATGCCCTGCGAGAACCTCTTTGCCGGCATTCCGCCGCAGCTTGCGGAAGAACTGGTGACCGTGCTCTGCCGCGACAACGGCATCCGCATCGAGCGGATTGTCTCCCAGGGGCAGCGGTCGCCCGAGGACTTCTGGTACGATCAGGACGGGCACGAATGGGTTGTCGTTCTCGAAGGGCGGGCCGCGATCGAGTTCGAAGGAGAGGCCGAGCCGGTGGTGCTCGAGCGCGGCTCATATCTGAATATTCCCGCCCACCGGCGGCATCGGGTCGCCTGGACCAGCACGACCGAAAAGACCGTCTGGCTGGCGGTTTTCTATGCCGGCGCGTTGGGAACCACGTCACAGTAATTTGGTGAGTTCTAAAACCGGAGCGCGGGCGTCTCGCCCGCATCTCTCAAGGCGGGCGAGACGCCCGCGCCCCGGATATCTCTGCCGGCGGGGCGGCCGCCGACGCCGCCTCTGCGGGCGGGAGGCCCCGCTCCGGCCGGGGAACGGCAGGAAAAATGCGTGGAAAATGGCCCACCTGAGGGGTGCAAGGAAGGCTGACGATTCGGTATGTTTATATGATTAGAGGTCGATTCGTGCGGAGGAAATATGTGTACGCTGGCCATCCTGTACCGCGTTGCCCGCGGCACCCCCATTTTGGTCGCCGCCAATCGCGAAGAGCGTTTTGACCGGCCCACGCAATACCCCAAGATCCAATCCGGGTCGCCGCGGGTGGTTTGCGGGATCGATCGCCGGGCGGGTGGAACGTGGTTGGGGGTCAACCAGAACGGCCTGTTCTGCGCGGTAGCGAATCGTCGCAAGACCAGCCCGCCGGCCGAGCCGCGTTCGCGCGGACTGTTGTGTCGCGAATTGCTCCAACTCCGCAGTGCCAGGGAGGCGGCCGCCCATGCCGCCAAAGAGTTGGCCAAGGGCAGCTACGCCGGCGCCAACTACATCTGTGGCGACGGCCGCTACGCCGCCGTGGTTCATGGCGGCGACAAGATCGAAATTGTCGAGCTTTCGCCGGGCCTGCACGTGCTCACCGGCGGCGACGTCGACGACCCGAAGGATGAGCGGCATCAGTTCGTCCGCCGCATGTTGACCCTGCAAAACTTGGATTCCGCCGTCGCGTTCCTGGCCGTGGCCAGCCGGGCATTTTCGCGAAAGCCCGACAGCGAGGGCCGCCGCGGCGTGGTGGTGCTGGGCAACGAGTTCGGCACCGTCTCCTCGACGTTGCTCTCGCTGCCGCGAAAGATCCAGCACGCCGCCTATCAGTACACGCCCGGCCCCCCGTGCGATTATCCCTACGACGATCTCTCCGCGCTGCTGCGTCAGGTGCTCTCGACCGAGCGCAGCCGACGAAATCGCGAAGGCAACGGCGAAAGTCACAAGCCCCCGCCCAAACCGAAGTTCAAAGCCAAAGTGGCGTCGGGAAGAGCGCTGGTGAAGAAGAGCAGGTAGCGGCCGCCTGCGCCCCCGTTGGGACAAGTTCTTTTTCCAACTGGCTAGGTAGGCATTCTTGTCTGCCCCGGCTTCGTGATCTTCGTGCCTTTCCTGGACCGCATTCCTTCACCGAAGATGAGCCGAAATCGCTTCCTCGCCGCCATCGACCGAACGGGCAGCACACGCACCGTCGTTTATGGAACCGGCACGTCGATCGCCTGCCGCGACTTGATGGAGCAAACCGGGGCCTGGTTTCCCGAGGCCCATCTCGACGCCGAAAAAATGGCCGCCCTGGCGATGGCGGGCCACACACTGTTGGGTTTCGACGTGGTCATGCCGTTGTTTTCTGTCTGCCACGAAGCGGCGGCGATGGGCTGCAACGTGAATTGGGGTTCTTCCGACGCCATGCCCGAAAGCGGCAAACCGATCTTCCGCGACCCCGACCAGATTCGCATTTCGCCCGATCTCTTGACTCAACCCGGTTGTGCCGTGCCACTCCGCGCGATCTCGTTGCTGAAAAAGCGTTTGGGCGATGATGCAGCCGTTTGCGGCAAGGTCTTCGGCAGTTGGACGCAGGCGTACCATTACTTCGGCGTCGAGCGGTTCTTGATCGGCGCGCTCGACGATCCCGATCGAACGCGGCAAATCATCGAGCGGCTGTTGCCGGTCACCATTCAATTCGCGACGGCCCAGATCGACGCGGGCGCCGACTGCATTCTCCTGGCCGACCACGCCACCCGCGACCTCTGCGGCCCGCGAATGTACGAAGAGTTCCTCATGCCGTTGCACCGCCGGCTGGCCGAAGAGATCCACGCCCCGGTGATTCTCCATATCTGCGGCAACACCGCCGACCGCATTGGCATGATCGCAAAGACCGGCCTGGCCGGCTTCCACTGGGACACAAAGAGCGGCGACCCCGCCGCAGTCCGCCGTCTGGCCGGCCCACGGCTGGCGCTGATGGGCGGAATCAGCAATTACAAACTCCTCCGCGCGACGCCCGCCGAAATCGCCGCCGACCGCGACGCCGCCATCTCCGCCGGCATCGACATCATCGGCCCCGAATGCGCAATCCCGCTGACCACGCCGCTGGCGAATTTGTTGGCAATCGTGCCCAGGTGACACGACTGCTTCTCGGCGTGAAGGGGACGGAGGTGGTTTTCGAGGAAGGATATCGCAATGGCGAAAGCCGATCATGCGAAAACCACCTCCGTCCCCCTGGTTCCCCAGGCCGTGAACGCTTAGGTCGGCCGGCCGATCTGTGCGATAAGCCAGCGAAGCGTCCTCTTGAACCGGTATCGTCTGGATTTCAGCTCGGGCGAAAGATGGATCTTCCACATGCCCCTGTTCACCGTCTATTTCAAGGGTTGGAACGTGAGGGGCGACAAGGTCCTCGTCCGCCTCGAGACGCACAACACATGGCTCCTGCAAATCGACGACCGTAGGGACAGCCCGCAGCTATTGGCCGCACTGGCCTTCATCCATCGCGAGCACCTGCGCTGCGTCTGAGCGGCCCAGCGACATTGATCGGCCGCCGAATTCGTGCTGGCGAAAGAAGCGTCAAGCGAAGCGCAGTCCCACCAGGAGTCACGGTTTTCCTCGGTGGGGCTGCGCTTCGCTTGACCCACCCTGCGCCTGGAGATTACGCCCCGACCAACTCGCGTTTTCGGGCGGGCTTGGCGGGAACCAACGGCAGTTGGGCGGCCGGCGGCGGCAGCGGCTCGGCCCAGCGGCATAGTTTCGCCTGCGGCAGATCGGTTACCGCGGCGTTGCGATCATAGAACGTCGGCGGCTCGTAGGGGAAACCCTTGGCCAACTGCTTCTCTTCCTTGTGAATTTGCCCCAGCAGCCAGCGGCTGCCCAGCGCCGAAAACAGCCGCGACTTCCAGCCGAACTCGGCGTGCAATTCCTTCAACAGCGCCGACATCTTGGCGTGCATCGCCGGCTTGTCGCGGTAGTAGAGCTTCGCCGCGCCGACCAGCAGCGAAAACGTGGTGCCCAGTTCGCGGACTTCCCAGGCGTAGCGGCGGCGGATGCGCGGATCGGGGTGGTTCTTGTGCCGCCGCCAGCCGGCCAACGTCGTGCGAACGATCCGCGTGGTGCTCGGCCCGTTCAGTTCCAAGTCGCGGTTGAACGCGCGAAGCATGAACTCGGCGGTCTGCTGGTCGTTCAGGTGCGGGTGGCGGTAGTTGAGGATCGCCTGGCCGTGGATGTCGGCGACGTCGAACTCGCTCTCGTCCTTCATCAGCCCCTTGGCCGTCAACTCGGCGTGCAGCGGCGTGCCGGGGATCGGCGTGTAGAGCATGAACTGGTGGAAATCGGTGTCGTGCCGGGCGGCGTACTCGATCGCTTCGTCGATGTTCTCCGGCGTGTGGTCCTCCAGGCCGATGATCGTCGAGCCGAGCACGCGGATGCCGTTCGATTGCAACTCGCGGACCAGCTCGAAGGTGTCGATGCCGGAGAGTTTCGTGTATTGGCTGTTCTTCCCTTCGATGCCCATCCACACCCAGGAGATGCCCAGGCGGATGAGTTGGTCGATGGTGTAGGAGCGGAGCACGTTGGCCGAGCTGAAGACGTCCAACGACCAGGCCTTGTCGTTGGCTTCGATCAATTCCAACAGCCGCAGGGCCCGTTTGCGATGGAACAGGAAGTTCTCGTCCATCATGAAGAACGAGCAGACGCCCTGCTGCTTCTCGATCTGGCACATGACGTGGAACAGTTCGTCGCCGGTCTGATAGAAATTGACCGAGTGCCCCTTGCCGCCGAACATGGCCGAGGTCGAGCAGAAGTTGCAGCCCAGCGGGCAGCCGACCGACGGAATGACCGTGGCGGCGACGTCCTTGACGTTTTCCTTCGGGTTGACGCCGAGGTTCCGCGTGCCGAAACCGGAGGTAATCATCGGATGCCGCAGCGGGCGATTTTCGTCCTCGCCGAGGAAGCCGCGGAACCAGCGGACGCCCTCGCCGCGAACCACGTGATCGGCATCGACCCGCTCGATCAGGTCGGGCACGTTGGCGATGTGCCCGCCGATGACGATCGTCGCCCCCGGCTGGTACTGCCGCACCAGCTCGCACATCTTCTTGACCTTCGCCATGTTCGGAATGATCGATGAGATGCCGATCACGTCGTACTGGCGGGTGCGAAGCTCCTCGGTGAAACGGTCGAGCGTGGGAAAATCCAAGAGCGTGCAGGGGGCTTCGATGTTCGCCTGAATCAGCATCAGGCCCCAACTGCGATGGAACATCCGCAGCGAGAACGCCCCCTGCGTGCGGGTCACCTGGTTATGATAAAGTTCCATCGGGTTCATGCGCCGGCTGCCGTACTGGTCGTCCTGGCCGTAAGGGCCGAAGACGCTGGTCAGCAGCACGCGGGCCTGCGAGCCGGCCGGGTGCGTGGGCGATTGAGGATGGGAGAGTTTAGCGGGTGTCGAGTTGATCTTCACTGCTGCGGGGCTCCAAGATGACCTCTCTTACTGTCTAGCAAGCTTATAAGTATACGTGTTGTCGCCCAGTTCTGAATGGCGGCTGTGTATGCGCTGTGTAATAGCTGCGTAATTCTTTGGCCACTGCCGAAGAACATGCCCAGATGGGAGGGCTGCGCAACCTTTGGCTGGGGCGGGCGTGTTTACCCGTTCGTAGTAAAGGCCGCGAGCCCGGCGGCGGCGGGTAGCACCTCCCTGAAAGAGCCTTTCGTGTCAAGGGCCTCCCGGCTGGTTTTTTGACACACGTTCTCCGCAAGAGCCTTTTTAGGGCCTTTTCTGCGATGTTTTTTGGTTTTGCTTTTGGATTGCGGATTTCATGGGATGGGGCTCACGGTCTTCCTTTTCGAGGTTGTCGAGCCGTTCTTTTCGCTCGCGGCTGCACCCCAACACATCCCTTCGTGAATCCATCCGCCATTACGGCGGCCGGCCAGGTCGGAACCTGACACCGAGTATTCTGCTGCGACCGTCTCGCACTGCATGGCCGTCTCAATCAGGTTCACGCTCGGTTTTTCGCCGAGTCCAGGTGCTACCTCAAACTGACCTTGCAGGCGAGGGCTTCTTCTTCCTGTGAAGAAGAGCCGATGCAACCACCTCCTCGCTTTCCGCATTCCGTCTTTTCATCTCCGCGCTTTTCCTGGCCCCGCCGCCGTTTTACAATATCTCTGCCCGGTGAAGCGGAGTCGGGCTCTGCGGGGACGCAACCCGACAAGGAATAGCCGGGTCAAGGTGCGCCAAGGGCGCAGCGGGCCTCCGGCGGGAACTTCCCGCGGGAGGCCCTTCTCTTGTCCCCTTGGACACCTTGTCATCCCTCCGAAAATCCACCGCCTCAAGCCTGCGACGCGGCGGACCGCCCGCCATGTACGCCTCCTGGTTCTTCAGCATGTGCCAGATCACCGTCGCCAGGCGGCGCATCACCGCCACCCGCGCAATCTTCGACCCCCGCCGCCGTTTGATGCGGCCGTACCATGCCCGCATCCACGCGTCACGCCGCAACACGTGCAGGACCAATTGGCCGAGAATGAAGCGCGCCGTGGGACTGCCCTGTTTCGTAATCGAACCGAGCCGGTCGCTCGCCTCGCCCGAGTTGCGGCAACTGGGAGTCAGGCCCCAGTAATTCGCCAAGCTCGCCGGCCGCGGGAATCGCTCGATCGGACCGATCCGCGCGGCCAACGCCAGACTGCCGTAGGCCGCGCAGCCGGGAATCGTCGCCACAACCCGCGCCGTCTCGCTTTCGGCTTGCCGCCGCCCAATCTCCTTTTCCAAGCTCTCGATCTGCTCGTCCCATACCTTCCATTGCGTCAATAGCAGGTCCATTTCCATGCGGTCGATCGGGCCGAGCGGTAGCTCAGCCAGCCACTTTCGCGTGCGCTTGGTATCGAGTCCCTTGGCGGGCTGCTCTTGTTCGAGGTTGTGCTTCCGCAGCAGCGCCTTGATCCTGTTGATCGTCCGCGTGCGGAGTTGGCCGATGCGTTTGCGGAATTCTGTAATCTGCCGGTCCTCGGCGTCCCGCGGGCTGGGCGGTTGAATGCGCTGCACCCCTTCGACCTTCACGCCCACCAGCAGCCGGTGGCGATTGACCCACAACAGGCCGCTGAGCTGATGGGCGTCGCGGCGGTCGGTTTTCCGCTTCGAGCGTTTCTCCGGCCGGATCAGCACGGTTTCGCGGCAGCCGTATTCGTTCAACATCTTCAGCAGCCAATCATTGAATCCGCAAAGCTCGACGATGGAGACGAAACCGCCTTCTCTCTCCGCTTGCCGCCGTAACTCGTCAAAAAATGCTCGCACGCGCTCCCACTCCGTAGACACCTGCCTTCGCAGCACCGCCTCCCCGGTCTCGTTGCGAACATTCACGGTCAACTGCTTGCGGTGCTGGTCGATTCCAAGGTATAACATCTCATGGTCCTCCTGTCGTGGTTTTGATGGGTACAAACACTGCCACATCGTTTATACCACCAGGAGGACCGCTCTTTCATAGAATCAGGTTCTTGAACCGGTGCGGCGTTGCCGCGAGAGGTCTTGGACGCCCCGTAAGGTCGTGCGAATGACCAAGGAGATGCAGTTTTCTTTCGGCACCTCCTTGGCCTTCGGCCCACCGGTTCAAGAACCGGTGCCACCCAGCGTCCGGCGGTTGCACGCCGCCGGCCATTCTCGTATCCTGACAATCTCTCAAACCGAATTGCCGAACTGTTCTCGGGTTGTTTCGCCGAGGCCGAAGTTCTTCGGAGCCGTTTCAATGCTTGCCGCTTCCTGTTCTTCCCTCGATTCCGCGTGTCCTTGCCCCCAAGTTCTGCCGCTGCGGCAGCGGAGCGAGGTGATCCATCGGGTGTTGAAGCGGCGGCTGGAGACGGTGCTGCCGGCGGCGATGCGCGAGAGCGGCTTCGATATGTGGCTGGTGATCTGCCAGGAGGACAACTGGGATCCGATCCACGACACGTTTTGCCCGATGGACCCCTGGCGGCCGATCCTACAAATCCTCGTCTTCTTCGACCGCGGCCCGCAGCAGGGGGTCGAGCGACTCAATCTCTCGATGACGGACATGCAGGGCCTCTACGCCACGCCCTGGCAAGGCAAGAACCACCCCGAGCAATGGGCCATGTTGCGGCAGATCGTCGCCGAGCGCAACCCAAAGCGAATCGGCGTCAACATCGGCCGCATCCAATGGGCCGCCGGCGGCTTGACCTACAACCTCTACCAGCAACTTGTCGAAACGCTGCCGCCGCCCTACGCCCAACGGCTCGATTCGGCCGAGGAGATGGTCGTTCATTGGGCGAGCGTGCTTTCGGACGACGAAATCGAGCTTTACGAGCACGTGGCCGAGGTGGCGAAGGGCCTGATCGCCGAAACGTACAGCCGCGCGGTGGTCGTGCCGGGCGTGACGACGTTGGACGATCTGGTTTGGCATTACTGGCAGCGGTGCAGCGATTTGGGGCTGCCGGTTTCGTTTCGGCCGTTCTTCTTTCGTTATCGCAGCGACGCGGCGACGGCCCAGTTCGGACCCGACGATCCCCTGCTTCGCCCCGGCGATTTCGTCCGCTGCGACGTGGGCATTCGCTACCTGCGGCTCTGTAGCGATCATCAGCAGTGGCTCTATCTGCTGCGGCCGGGCGAAACCGATGCGCCGGCGTTCGCCCACGAACTGCTGGCCGACGCCCATCGGCTGCAAGACGTGTTTATGAGTGAGTTTCGCGCCGGCCTGACGGGCAACCAACTGCTGGCGAACATACTGGCCCGCGCCCGGCGGGAGAACATCCCCGCGCCGAAGGTCTATTCCCATTCGCTCGGCCAGTTCCTGCACCAGCCCGGCCCGCTGATCGGGCTGCCGTGGGAGCAGGAGCGTTGCGAAGGGCGTGGCGACGTCGCGCTCCGTGACAACACCGCCTTCACCATGGAACTCTCCGTCGAAAAGCGCGTGCCCGAATGGGGCAAAGAGAACTTCCGCTTCGGCATCGAAGAAGACGTCCTATTCTCCGGCGGACGCTGCCGGCTCATTCACGGGCGGCAACAGGCGTTTTGCCTCTGCTGAACGGTGACGATCAAATGGCGACTGACGGGGCCCCGGAAAAGGTCTGCTTTCTGCGTCGGCACGGCAGGGGTCTGCTTCGGCCGCTTCTCTGGCTTCTCACCTTCCTTCTTGCCAATGAGGCCGCGGCCGGGCAAATGGAATGGGTGCGGGTTTCCGCAGACGGGCGAGGCTTCGTACCGGAGAAGTCCCGGCGACCGTTCGTCCCTTGGGGATTCAACTACGACCACGACCGACGCGGCCGCCTGCTTGAGGATTATTGGGAAGGGGAGTGGCCCAAGGTCGAGCGGGATTTCCGCGAAATGAAGAAGCTTGGGGCAAACATCGTGCGCGTCCATCTTCAATTTGCGAAGTTCATGAAAGGGCCGAAGGAGCCGAACGAGGCGGCCCTGAAGCAATACGCACGTCTGGTCGGGTTGGCGGAGAAGACGGGCCTGTATCTCGACGTGACCGGCCTCGGCGGTTACCACAAGAAAGATGTGCCGAAGTGGTATGACCGCCTGAGCGAGGAGGATCGCTGGGCGGCACAGGCCAGATTCTGGGCGGCGGTCGCCGACCGTCAGCGCCCGCAGTCCGGCCGTTTTCTGTTACGATCTGATGAACGAGCCGGTCGTGCCCGCGGGCGATCGGAAAGCTGGGGATTGGCTGGGGCCGGATTTTGCGGGAAGCTGTTTTGTGCAGTTCATCACTCTCTCGCAAGCCGGACGCTCCCGCCCCGACATCGCTCGTCAGTGGATTCAGCGGCTGTCGGTGGCGATTCACAAGCATGATCGCCGCCACCTGATTACCGTCGGGCTGGTCGATTGGAGCCTGGATCGCCCGGGGCTTTCGTCCGGGTTTGTGCCGGGCAAGATCGTTGGCGACCTCGATTTTCTCTGCGTTCATCTCTATCCCGAAACCGGCAAGGTGGCGGCCGCACTCGACACGCTGTCGAAGTTTGCCGTGGGAAAGCCGGTGGTCATCGAAGAGTCCTTCCCGCTGAGATGTACACTGCCGGAGTTCGAGCGATTCCTGGACCGGTCGAAGAAGACCGCCACAGGTTGGATCGGGTTCTATTGGGGCAAAACCCCGGACGAATACCGGCCGCCGAAGACGATCGCGGATGCGATGACGTTGGGATGGCTGGAGCTGTTTCAGAAAAAAGCGGAGCAATATAAGTCCGGCCCGCTCCCGCAACCGGCTCGCTAGACGCGGTCGAAGGCTTTGCGCAACACCACCAGGCTCTTCGGCACGGCGGTCTTGGCGTCTTCCTTGCCTTCGTATTCGAGCGAGATAAAGCCGCGGTAGTTCACCTTGCGGAGGATCGCGGCGATGCGGTCGTAGTCCAGGTCGAGCGTGTACCAGACGCCGCCGCCGTAGTAGGTCTTGGCGTGGACGTGCGTCGCCCGCGGCGCGATCGCCGCGAGTTTGTCGTACGGGTCTTCGAGGAAATTGCCGGTGTCGAGCGTCACGCCCAGCCAGGGCGACTTGATCGCATCGACGATTCGCAGCAGGCCGGCCGGCGTGCGGGCAAGGCCCCAGTGGTTTTCCAGGCTGAGAACGACGCCGCATTTCTCGGCTGCCGGCAGGCATTTCTCGATGCAGTCGATCACCCAGGGAAAGGCGTCTTCATCGCTGTAGCCCGGCAGGGGCGCTTCGATGCCGCGGTTCTTCATCAGCTCGTCAAAATCCTTGGCGGTGCCCCAGTGGCCGGTGTTGATGCGCACGTTGGGAATGCCGAGGGCGTAGGCGATCTCGGCGCTGGCGATCGTAGTGTCGATGCCCGCTTTGCGCTTCTCCGGCTGCGGCGACATGAAGCTCTGATGGGTGGAGAGGCTGCACAGCGACAGACCGCTGAGAAACGCCCGGCGTTTCAGCCGGCGGAGGTAAGCCGGCTGCTTGCTGTGCATCTGTTGTTCGAGGACTTCGACGGCGTCGAAGCCCATCTCGCCGGCCGCAATGATGCAGTCTTCCACCTCGACGAGCTTCTCTTCAAAATGCCAGAAAGAGTAGGTGGAGACGCCGATGAGATTGCCTCGGCCCGAAGCCGGCTTGTCGGCGGCGGGCTGTGCGGACGACTGCGCGGCGGCGGAAGTGGCCCCCAATCCCAAAACCGCGGCGGAACCCAGGAGAAAGTTGCGGCGATCCATAATAGTTTTGACCCCCGATCGCAATGGCAGGAGAGACGCTGGCGAAAGAACACGACGGCGTTCATTCTACCAGTTGTGCCATCTTGCTGGTATAATCATCGCGACAGGCTGCCACCCCCCTTCCCACCGGCATCCCGCCTTGAGGGACCGCGATGAAGCGCCTTGTTCCACTGCTGGTACGCCGATCAAGAAGCCCTCGCCGAGCAGAAACGCCCCCCGATTGCAATCGGGGGGCTTTCCCACGTGGCAGGAATCTCCTCCGAGGCGTGCTCAGCGACTTGTACTCTCGTTCTCGCCGCTAGCGGGCGAGTGGCTTCTGCCGCCGAATCGCAGGGGTTTGACGTTGAATCGGCGAATCTCCGCGTCGGTCTTTCCGCGGACGGCAGAATCGAGTCGTTGAAGTTTGCCGGCGACGCCGCCGAGCGGCCGTGGACGGCGGAAACGACGCTGGCGGGCTGCCGCCAAGAACCGGAGGTCCGCGCGGCGCGGCTTCCCGCCGGCGGCGTGCAGTTCACGAAGACGTTCGTTCAAGACAAGACGCAGCGGCGAGCCCTGGTGGTGGAGCGGTTTCTGCCGAAGAAAGACAGCATTCGCTGGGAGTGCGAGGTTCGGGGCGACGCAGCGCCGTGGAGCACGCCGCTGGAGACGCGGCTGCACTGCGGCGACGCGGAGCAGACTCGCTTCTGGACCACCTGGGGCGACCGCCGACCGGCAGGCGACGGCTGGAGCGATCCGCTGCGGCCGGCCCCCTGGTCGAAGCGACTCTTCTTCTACGGCGGCAGGTATCCGGAAAAGGACAGAAACGCCTTCTCTGTCCCGTTGGCTTGCGTCTTGGATGCGAAGCAGGACGTGGGACTGAGCGTAGTCCTCTCGCCCGAGGACCTGATTCTCGACCTGAAGATGGAGACCGACGGCGACGGCGGCCTGACATTTCGCCGGGCGAATCACCGCATCAGCGGCAAGAATGCCGTGCGTTTCGCGTTGGATCTGGTCGCGCATCCGGCCGACTGGCGGAGCGGGCTGGGGTGGATGGCCCGGCGCTGTCCGGCGTATTTCGATCCGCCGAATCCGGCCGTGGCGCAGATGGCCGGCTGCGGGGCGTATTCGAGCCATGCCGAGATCCATGAGCCCGAGCGGCTGATGCAGATGGCCTTCCGCGTCAATTGGAAAGCCAGTTTCGATTTCCCCTACATGGGCATGTTCATTCCGCCGGTCACGTCGGATAGCGAGGAGTGGACCGACTTCAAGCGTCAGAAGACGTCGATCGCCAAGATGCGGGCGCACTCGCAGGCGATGCGGCGGATGGGCTTCTTCGTGCTGAATTACTTCAATATCACGGAGTGCGGCAACTACGCCCACTATCCGCCGCCGCCGCGAAAGGCCGCCCGTGACGCCGATTTATGGAGGACCTCCGACGATTTCCTCTTCTACGCGATGCGCGATGCAATCCTGCCGGGCGGCGACGGCAAGCCGATGGATACGACGTGGGAAGGGGGCGTCGCCATGGATCCCGGTGAGAAGGTCTACCAGCAGCACCTTCTCGAACAAGCGAAACGCCATATTGACCGCATCCCGGAAAGCTCCGGCATCTGCATCGACCGCTTGGACTGGACCTGGCGTTACAACCGGCTACGCGACGACGGCGTAACCTGGCTCAACGGCAAGCCGGCCCGCGCGCTCGTCGTCTCCTGGCACTCGGCGATGAACCGGCTCGGACCGCTGATGCACAACGCCGGCAAGGTGATTTACGCCAATCCGCTCTGCTGTCGGCTCGATCTGCTCCGTCATTTCGACGGCATCTACGACGAAGTGGGCGATCAGCCGTGCAGCGTCAATCTCAGCGGGCTGGTGGCCATCGACAAACCGGTGATGGAGTGGACATCCGTGGCAGAGAACGTCCGCAAAGACCCCGATGGCTACTTCCAGCGACATCTCCACATGGGAGCGTTCCTGACCGTGCCGTTGCCGGGCAACGACCATACGCTTCTGCCGGATCCCGAGATCGAGCAGCATTACCTCGACTATGGCCCGCTGTTGGATGCGCTCCGCGGCAAGCGCTGGCTGTTGCTGCCGCACGTCGTCCGCGTGGACGGCGACAAGGCGCTGGCCAACGTATTCGAGGTTCCCGGCGGCTACGTGGTTCCCGTCACCTTCGGCGGAGGTGAGCCGACGGCGGAAGTAATCCTGCGAGGTTTGCCGCGGCTGCCGGGGCAACAGGGCTTTCGCGCCGAAGTGCTTCAACCGGGCGAGGCGCGTGCAAGCACCGTGGCAGTTGCCGAAGAGGAGGGCACGCTGCGGATTGCCGTGCCCTTGAAATGCGGCTGCGCGATGTTGCTGTTGCAGCATACCTGGATGGAACCGCGCACCGCTTACTTCTACGATTTGGCGAAGGTCGAACTGGGCTCGACGCTGGCCGGCGCCGGGCTGCACTACACGCTCGACGGCGGCGAGCCGACCGCCCAGTCGCCGCTCTATTCCGCCCCGATTGAACTGCGCAAGACTACCGTGGTGCGAGCGGCCGCTTTCCACGGGACGCAGCAGATCGGGACCACGCTCGAGCGCGAGTACGTGAAAGTGCCGCCGGCAGCGCCGCAGATTTTGCCCGCCGGCGGCTATTTCGACGATCGCCTGGAGGTCGTTCTCAACTCGCCACGACCTGTGGCGGGCGCGTCGATCCGTTATACGCTCGACGGCACAGAGCCGCGCGAGGATTCGCCGCGGTATGTGGGTCCGATGCAAATCGAACGCTCGGTGCGTGTGCGGGCGGTGCGGTTCGTGCCGGGGGCCGCCAGCCTGCCGACGCTCGTGGAGTTCCGCCGCCGCGGGCCGAAACCGCCCAAGCCCGACGTCCCCTTGGGCGATCTTACTCCGCTAACGGCCACGGTCGGTTGGGGCGGCCATCCGCGCAAAGACCGCTCGATCGGCGACAACCCATTGAGCCTGGGCGGGAAAAGCTACAAACACGGCATCGGCGTCGCCGCAGACTCCGAGTTGGCCTACGCCATCAAGCCGCAGTACGCCCGCTTCGTGGCCGTGATTGGAGTCGACGACGCCATGCGACAATATCACCAGGGCACGGTCGTTTTCGAAATCCAACTCGACGGACGGCCCGTCTTTAGCACCTTTGTGATGCGGCCCGGCGATTACACTTATGTCGATCTGCCCCTCCCCGCCGGAAGCCGAGCGATTCGCCTGCTGGCCCTCAGCAGCGGCGACGGCATCGACTGCGATCACGGCGATTGGGCCGAAGCCGGTTTTGTCAAAAAAGCAGAATAGAAGAATGACTTGCCGCGGTTATGTCGCTCGCACTGTTCCCTTTGCTATAAGCGCGTCGGCGAGTCGCTCGTATTGGGCCGGATGGTTGTAGGCGTGCGCAGACGCGGAGGAGCGTCCTGGGGGCGGCGGGCCAGAAATACGCAGGAGCCTCGATCTTGAACTCGGCGAACAACTCGTTGTTCAGCCGCCACTCTTCGATGGGCTGCGGCTCTCCCTGCGCGTCAAAGGCCGCCGGGTTGTCGGGCAGGTGCACTGCCGCCATCGAGCCGAGCATCGACTCGATGCCGACCGGCAGGAGCCCCAGCCGTTGGCAGAGAATCCGCTGTGCGGCGATCGCCAACTCGTGGTTGCGGCGCATCAGGGCCTGCAATCCGCCCGGCAGCAGGCCGTCGAGGAAGCGAATGCAGTCGCCGACGCACATCCAGGGGGTCGGATCGAGCGTGCCCGGCCAATCGAAGCCGTCTTGGAACGGCGAATAGCCCGGCCGCGGCTTGTTCCAGCCGTGGCTGATGATCGTCGGCTGAATACCAAGGCAACCGCCGGCAGCGCGAGGGGGACGGAGGAGGTTGTCGCCAAAACGCTGTCCATTTTGCAGGGCTTCTTCGACAACCTCCTCCGTCCCCTTACGGACGCCCTGCTGGCGGTCGCGGCGAACGTGCAGGAATCCCACGGCCTTGGGGGCGCAGAGCCACTTGTGACAATTGCCGGTGTAATACGCCGCGCCGAGACGAGCGAGGTTCAGCGGGACCATCGCCGGGCCGTGGGCGCCGTCGACGAGCGTATCGATGCCGCGGCGGTCCAGCTCGCGGACGATCTCCTCGATGGGAAGGACCAGCGCCGTCGGGCTGGTGATGTGGTCGATCATCGCCAGCCGCGTCCGCGGGCTGACCCGCTCCAAAATCCCGTTGATCACCTGTTGCGGCGAGCGGATCGGCAGCGGCAGATCGGCCTGCACCACCGCCGCGCCCGTGCGGCCGGCGACGTAGCGAATCACGTTGCGGCAGGCGTTGTAGTCGTGGGTGGTGACGAGGATCTCGTTGCCGGGGTGAAAATCGAGCGAGCGGACGACGCTGTTGACGCCCGCGGTGGCGTTCTGCACGAAAACAACGTCGGCCGCGTCGGCCCCGATCAGCCGCGCCAGCGAATTGCGCGACTCGTCGACCAGCGCCGGCATCTTCCGCACGAGGAAATCGACCGGCTCGCGCTCCATTTCCAGCCGCAGTTCGCGCTGCCGTTCGAGCACAACCCGCGGGCAGGCCCCGAACGAGCCGTGATTGAGGAACGTAACCGCTGGATCGAGCGCCCAGGCATCGGGTTGGATGGCGGATAAATGAGGCAAATCAGGGGTGCTTAACATGGTCGGGGGATAGAAGACAGTGGGTCAGGTTAACGAATGCAAAATGAAAAATGCAAAGTGCAAAGTGCAAAATGAAAGCCCAGATAGAGCCCTCCTGGTTCCCACGCGAAGCGTGGGAACCAGGTGATTTTGCATTTTGCACTTTGCATTTTTCATTTTGCATTTTGTCCCTCCCTGCCCAGCTCCTCCTGCCACCGCAGCAGCAGTTGCATCGCTTGCATGGGAGTGACGTTGTCGAGATCGAGGCGGCGAAGTTCGTCCAGCAGCGGATGATCGGCCGCGCCGAACAGCGTGAGCTGGAGGTGCGTCCCTTTCGTCTGTTTCGGCGGGCGAGCGATCTTCGCCCGGCCGGAGGCGTCGAGATGCTCCTCTTCCAATTGGGCCAGGATGTCCTTGGACCGCTCGATCACCGCCCGCGGCACGCCCGCCAGCCGGGCGACGTGGATGCCGTAGCTCTTGTCGGCCGCCCCCTCGACGATCTTGTGCAGAAAGACCACGTCGTCCTGCCACTCGCGCACGGCGACGTTCAGGTTCTTCACGCCGGGCAGCGATTTCTCCAAATCTGTGAGCTCGTGGTAGTGCGTGGCGAAGAGCGTGCGGCAGCCGACGTGCTCGTGCAGATGCTCGACGACCGACCACGCCAGCGACATGCCGTCGTAGGTGCTGGTGCCGCGGCCGATCTCGTCGAGGATTACCAGGCTCCGCGGCGTGGCGGTGTTGAGGATCCGCGCCGTCTCGGTCATTTCGACCATAAAGGTGCTCTGCCCGCGGGTTAGTTCGTCGCTGGCGCCGACGCGGGCGAAGATGCGGTCGGCAATTCCGATGGTGGCTTCGCGGGCCGGCACGAAGCTGCCGATCTGCGCCAGAAGCGTCAACAGCGCCACCTGGCGGATATAGGTGCTCTTGCCCGCCATGTTCGGGCCGGTAATCAACAACACGAAACCGCTTGCGGTTTCGCAAGAATTGCTCTCTTCCTGGTTTGTTGCGAAGCCGCAAGCGGTTTTCAGGCCCGCCAGCGTGTCGTTAGGAACGAACTTCCCTTCCGGCTCGACAACGTCCAGCACCGGGTGCCGGCCGTCGATGATCCGCAGCACCGGCTCCTCGACAACCTGCGGCCGGCAGTAGTTCCGCTGCCGCGCCAACTCGGCCAGCGAGACCAATACGTCGATCTCGGCCAGGGCCGCGGCCGTCGTTTGCATCCGCCGCCGATCGGCCGCCACAACGTTCCGCAGATCGAGAAACAGGCGATATTCCAGTTCCTTGGCCTTCTCGTCGGCCGTCAGCACCTTCTCTTCGTATTCCTTCAACTCCGGCGTGATGTAACGCTCGGCATTTTTGACAGTCTGCTTGCGGATGTAATCGGCCGGGATTTTTTCGCGGTGGGTGTTGCTGATCTCGATGTAATAGCCAAAAACCTTGTTGAAGCCGACCTTCAGCGACGGGATGCCGGTCCGCTCGATCTCCTGGGTCTGGTAGCGGGCGATCCATTGCTTGCCGCCGTGGGCCAACTCGCGCAGGGCGTCCAGTTCGGCGCTGAAGCCCTCGCGGATGAAGCCCCCTTCGCCGCTGGCCAAAGGGCACTCGTCGGCCAATGCCGCGTCGAGCGTCGCCCGCAGGTCGGGGCAGAGATCGATCGTCCCTTCGAGCTTCGCCAGCAAGCCGCTTCGCCGGCCGGTCAATTTCGCCTTGATTGCCGGCAGCATTCGCAGCGTGCGGCCCAGGAAGCTCAAATCGCGGGGGTTGGTTCGTGCGGTGGCCACGCGGGCCAAGAGCCGCTCGACGTCGTAGATCCGCCGCAGCGATTCATGCAGGTCGCCGCACAACGGCTGGTTGCCGACCAACTCCTCGACCGCGTCGAGCCGGGCGTGGATCGCCGGCAGCTCGGTAAGCGGATTGGCCACCCAATCGGCAAGCATTCGCGAGCCCATCGCCGTGACGGTGCGATCGAGCACCCAGAGCAACGAGCCCTCGCGGCGGCCGTCGCGAATCGTGCGGCTGATCTCCAGGCTGCGGCGGCTCGACTCGTCGATCTCCAGCGTCCCCAGGCTGCGGTATGGCAGCAGGCGGTCGATATGATCGAGCGAGCTTTTTTGCGTCTCGGTGAGATAATCGAGCACGGCGCCGGCGGCGCGGATCGCCTGGGCGTCGGCCGGCCCGTCGGCGAAACCGAAACCGTCGAGCCCAACGGTGCCAAAGTGCTTGGCCAACACCTGTCGCGCCGTCTGCTGCGAAAAGGCCCATGCGGGGCGGCGGGTGACCATCATGCGATCGTTCAGGTGCGGCGGCAACGGCGGGCCGTCGTCGCTCAACAGGCACTCGGCCGGCGAGATTCGCGCCAACTGGTCGGGCAATTGCCGGGCGGGAAAGCCCGCAGCGACGAAGCGGCCGGTGGAGAGCTCGACCCACGCCATGCCCGCCGGATCGCCCCCCGCCACCGCGGCCAGGAAATTGCTCTCGCGCGGATCCAACAGGGCGTCGTCGGTCACGGTGCCGGGGGTGACGATCCGCGTCACCTCGCGGCGCACCAGCCCCTTAGCCAATTTCGGATCTTCGACCTGATCGCAGACCGCCGCACGGATGCCGGCGGCGATCAGTTTGGCTAGGTAGCTCTGCAACTGGTGGTGCGGAAAGCCGGCCATCGGCACCGCGTTCTCGCCTTTCTCGCGGCTGGTCAGCGCGAGATTCAGCACGCGGGCGGCCGTCTTGGCGTCGTCGTGGAACATCTCGTAGAAGTCGCCCATGCGAAACAGCAAGAGCGCATCGGGACAGGCCCGTTTCGCCTCTTCATACTGCCTCATCATGGGAGTGGCGTTCATTCGATCTTCTCGCGCCGAGCGGTTGTGGGCGTTGCGTCGCCGAGTTTTCCCTGTAGAATACCGCAGAGAACCAAGGTGAGAAAGGAGGGCGCCCGATGATCCACGAGAAACAACCGCTGGTCCGCCAGCGCGACGAGACGCCCGTGGCCGATTGGCCGTTCGGGCGGATGCAACGCATCGTCAACGGCGGCGAGGGCGGCGTGGCCAACGTGAGCGTGGCTACGACCGGCAGCCTGCCGCCATTTTATCATACGGGCTACGATGAGATCTACTACATCGTTTCCGGCGAGGGCACGGTGCGGCTCAATGGAGAGCCTCACCGCCTGCGGCCCGGCAGCGTGGTCGTGATTCCCACCGGCGTGTCGCATGCGCTGGAAGTCGATCCGGGTCAAGAGCTGGAGATCGTCGTCTTCGGCACGCCGCCGATGGCGTTCGACGATGAGCGGGCGAAGGCGCGGAGGGCGTGACGACTAGCACGGCGCGGCGATTGCGTCTCCTTCGGCGCAGGCGGCCACGTCGGCGCCGAACATTGCGCGGCGAATTTTCTGGAGCAAGGCGGGATCGGCCTGGGCGATGCCTTCCAGCAGTTTTCGCTCGGCGGCCGGGCGCATGGCCCCGAACATTTTCGCCACTCGGCTTAGCCCCTTGGCGATCGGCGCCCGTGCCGGTCCGTTCAGGCGGTGTCGAACGGCGGCGGCGACCTCCGCGACGATCTCCCGGCTCGGCGGCTCGGCGGCTGCAATGCGGCTGATTACCGACGCCTGCTGCCGCGGCGGCAAGGCGGCGAGCACTTCGGCCGCCTGCCGGGGCGGCAGGCCGGAGAGCACAAGCGCGATTGTCTGCGGGTGCTCGTCGCCGATCAACGCCAAGAGTTGTTGGGCGTCGAGGCTGTGGAGAAACGCAAACGGCGACGCCTCGACCGAGCGGCGGTCGTCAGCTCGAAAGCCGCCGGCCGCGGCAAACTCGCGGATCACCGCGTCCTCCTCCTCGTGGCCGATGTGACCGATTGCGGCCATTTCGCCGGCGATTGCGGCGGCTTCTTGGGGTGATAGCTTTGCCAGCAGAGCGGCGGCCTGCGGCTGCGGCAGCGTCTTCAAGAAAACAGCGGCTTTGCGACGAGCGGCGTTCGCCATGACCTCAGGCGTCCTTGCGCGAGGACAGTTGAACGGCGTTATCGGCGTTGTCCCGCCGGAACTTCAATGATTCTGCGAGAAGTGCCGATCTTGCAGGTCGGGCGGCGCGGGGGATACAATCGAGGTCGCGGCCTGCACCTGTGAAACCCGGCGGCCGCGGCCCATTTTGGGGAGGCACTTGCCATGAAACGTCTTTTCCACCGGTTCCTCCTTGCGGCGGCGTTGCTGGCGGTCGCCGGCTGCGGCGCCGCGCCCGCCGAGAGCGAGCCGTCCCACCCTGCGTCCGCCGCGGCGGCCAAGAAGTTTGAGAAGGTCCGCGAGCCGGCCGTCGCGGGCGCCTTCTATCCCAGCGATGAGCGCGTCCTGAAGCGCGACATCGAGCGGCTGCTGGCCAAGGCAACGCCACGGCCGCTGAAGAACCTCCGCGCGCTGGTGTGTCCGCACGCGGGCTACGAATACTCCGCCCCGATCGCGGCCTACAGCTACAAATTGCTGCGGGGCGAGCATTTTTCGACCGTGATTCTGCTCGGTCCCAGCCACCACGCGCTCTTCAGCGGCGCCTTCGTTTCGGCGGTCGATGCGTTTCGCACGCCGCTGGGGCTGATCCCGATTTCGCCGAAGGCCGCGGCGATGGCGAAGATCAAGCCCTTTACATCTCAGCCGGATTCGGTCAACTATGGGTCGGGGGGACCGCCGACCGGTCGGGACGTGCCCGATACGTGGGAACATTCGTTGGAAGTCCAGTTGCCGATGCTGCAATGCACGCTGCACGACTTCAGCATCGTGCCGGTGATTTTCGGCGAGGTCGATCCGAAGCGGGTGGCGAAGAAGCTCCTGCCGTTTCTCGACGATGACACGCTGCTCGTGGCCAGCAGCGATTTGAGCCACTACCATCCCTACGATGAGGCGAAGGCCCAGGACACGCACACCGTCAAGGCGATTTGCGATTTGCGGGACGACTTGATCGACGACGAAGACGCCTGCGGCCACGCCGGGATAGTGACGCTGATCGAGATTGCGAAGCAGAAGGGTTGGAAGGCCCATCTGTTGGATTATCGCAACAGCGGCGACACGACCGGCGACAAGTCCAGGGTCGTCGGTTACGCGGCCATCGCCTTCACCAGCCGCGAAGCCAGAAAGCCGACGCCAGTTAGTGCCGCTGTGCAATTCACGCCGGAAGAGCGGCAGATGCTTTTGCGGCTGGCGCGAAAGAGCGTCATGGCCGCGGCGACCGGCGGCGAAGCCCCGAGCGACGACCGGGCGGCGCCGGCGAAGTTCCATGAGCGCCGGGCGTGCTTCGTTACGCTCACCCGCAACGGTGTGCTGCGCGGCTGCATCGGCAGTCTCCGGCCGGAGGAATCGCTCTACCAGGCGGTGATTTCCCGGGCGAAAGCCGCGGCGATCGAAGACCCGCGATTCGATCCGGTGCGGCCGGACGAAGTGGACAAGATCGCCATCGAAATCAGCGTGCTCACGCTGCCGGAACCGTTGGCGTTCAGTTCGCCGCGAGACTTGTTGGAGAAGTTGCGGCCGGGAATCGACGGTGTCGTGTTGAGCATCAACGGCAGCACGGCCACCTACCTGCCGCAGGTGTGGGAGCAACTGCCGGACAAACGCAGGTTTCTTCGCGAACTGTCGCAGAAGGCCGGCCTGCCGCCCGACGCCTGGATGTCGCCCGACGCGACGGTAAGGACCTATCAAGTCGAGGCGTTTCACGAAGATCGCGATTCACCGAAGAGATAGCCGGGAACGCAAAGGCGACTCTTGACCCTCGTTCCCACGCTCCGCGTGGGAACGACTCGGATGTGGCATCCTGCGTGGGTCGATTCGATGTGCAGCGCCGGAAGCAGCGGGTACCCACGCGGAGCGTGGGTACCAGAAAGAAGGGATGTTCATAACGTTGCATGGCCACGACAAGTCCCGATACTCCGCCGCCGTCCCCGCGTTTCGCGGCCCGCAAATCCGCTTTCTCGTTTGCCGTCTGCTGCCTCGGCCTGTCGGCGTTTCTGACGCAATTGACGCTGATGCGGGAATTTGTAGGCGTCTTTTCGGGAAACGAGTTGGTCTTCGGCGTTGTCCTGGGCAACTGGATGCTGTTGACCGGCATCGGTTCGACGCTGGGCAAAACGGCGTCGCGGCTGCGCCGGCCGATCGCGGTTTTCCTGACCGCCCAACTGTCGATCGCCCTGTTGCCGATCGCCGACGTCTTTCTGCTCCGCTGGCTGCGGAACGTGGTCTTCCTGGCCGGCGCGGACGTCGGAATGACCGAGACCGTGGCGAGCTGCTTCGCGCTGCTGGCGCCGTATTGCCTGGTGACGGGCTATGCCTTGACCGTAGCCTGTCAGATCGCCGCCACCTCGTTTCCCAAGCCGGAATCGCGCAGTTCCGACGCCGCGGAAATCGGCAGGGTCTATTTGCTCGATAACCTGGGGAACGTGCTGGGCGGAATCGCTTTCTTGGTGGTCTTCGCTGGTCTGCTCGGTCATTTCGGCATGCTTTACGTCGCCGGCGGCCTGAATCTGTTGGCGGCCGCGATCTTGTCACTGACCATGGGACGACGACGTTTCGCCGCCGCGGCGATCGCCGGCCTGGCGGCGACCGTCGGTGTTGCGGCCTCGCTCGATCTCGACGGAATCTCGCGGCGGCTGGAATATGCCGGACAGAACGTCGTCTTCCAGGGCGAATCCCCCTACGGCAGCCTGGTGACGACGGAAGCGGCCGGCCAACTGAACTTCATCGGCAACGGCGTGCCATTGTTCTCCACGCGCAACACGGAACAGATCGAGGAGAGCGTGCATTTCGCGATGGCGCAGCGGCCGGCCGCCAGGCGAGTGCTGCTGATCTCCGGCGGCGTTTCGGGCACGGCGAGGGAGATCCTGAAGTATCCGGTCGAAGCGGTGGATTACGTCGAGCTCGATCCGTTGGTTCTCGCCGCGGCCCGGCGATATTTGCCCGAGGCGTTGGCCGACCCGCGGATTCACGTGATCAACTCGGACGGCCGGCTCTACGTGCGTCGCAGCGAGCGCCGCTACGACGTGGCGATCGTCAACGTGCCCGACCCCTCGACCTCGCAACTGAACCGCTTCTACACCCGCGAGTTCTTCGCCGAGGTCCGCCGCGTTCTCGCGCCGGAGGGCGTGCTCTCGTTTTCGCTGGGCGGCTACGAGAATTACATGAGTCCGGAGCTTGCCCGGCTGATTGGCATTGCCGCCCACACGTTGCAGGCGGAGTTCCCGAACGTGCTGATTCTGCCCGGCAGCCGCGTTTTCTTTCTCGCCTCCGACGGCGCACTGACGGCCGACGTGGCCGGACGCATCGAGCGGGCGGGCGTCAAGACGCTGCTGGTCAATCGCAGCTACCTGAAGGGAATGCTCACCGCCGATCGCATGGCCGACATGCGGCGGGCCGTCGCCGGGGAATCGTCGTTGAACCGCGATTTCAGCCCGATCCTCTATTACTGCCATCTTCGCTACTGGATGCGGCAATTCGAGGTGCGGTGCGGACTGTTCGAGGCGGGGTTGGTGGTTCTTCTGCTTGCGTATCTCGTGCGATTGCGGCCGGTTCCGCTGGCGGTGTTCTGCGGCGGATTTGCCGCCTCGGCGCTGGAAGTGGTGCTGTTGCTGGCCTTCCAGGTCCTGTTCGGATCGCTCTATTATCAAGTGGGCCTGATCGTCACGATGTTCATGGTCGGACTGGTGATTGGCGCGATGCTGGTCGGCCGCGGGCGGACTGGCTGGCAGCGGCGTCATCTGGCTTTCTTGGCGGCGGCGATTGCGGCCTTTGCCGCCCTGCTGCCGCTGGCGCTGCTGGGACTTAAGGGCGTCGAGCGGCTCGGCTGGCTGGAAGCCGGACGGCTCGCGATTCCGCTGCTGACGCTGACGTTGGCGGTCTTGGTGGGCATGCAGTTCCCGCTGGCGGCGAAGCTCGATTTTTGCGGGCCCGCCGCCACCTCCGGCCGGCTCTACACGGCCGACTACGTCGGCGCGGCCCTGGGCGCGCTGCTGGTCAGCACGTTGTTGATCCCGTTGCTGGGGGTTTTTGTCGTCTGCTTCGCCACCGCCGGCTTGAATCTGCTTGCCGCGGGAGTCCTGTTGATCGGCGGCAGGCGCTGATCGGGCGTTGTTACAAACGAGTTACCGACGCCGCCATCTTCTGCTCCCCTATCTTGGTTAGAATAGTCACGGTGCCCACCGGGAGGCAAGCGCGGCGTTCTGTGAGCGGTGTGCGCGCTTCCCTTCGGGGCGCGGCTAAACGGGGGCGCGGCTAAACGGGGGCGCGGGTAAGCGGGGGCGCGGGTAAGCGGGAGGGCGGGGAGATGGAACTTCTGCCGACCCGAGAACGTCGAAAGAAACGTGTTGTCCAATGTCCTGGTTGTATGGGAGAGAGAAGCCATGAAGAAGTCAGTTGATCGGAGCAATGCGAGCGTAACGAGGCGAGTGGCGGTATTGGCCGCCGCCGCCTGCATCGGATGTGGGGTGCTGGCGACGTGGGCCTGGGGGCAGCGGCCCTCGACGCAGAAGCACGTCGCCGAGCTGGCCAAGTATCTCGACGGCGTGGAAATCGCCGAGCCGATCGTCTATCGGCAGTTGTCGGTCTATCCAATTCTGGTCAACGACGAGCCGCTGCTTCGCGGCCGCTGGTTGACGCTGGACAAGGCCATTTCGCGGGGCATCCTCGAGGTGGGCGAGCAGGCCGGCGGGAACGTGCCGGTGGTGCGCGTGGGGAACAAGAGCCGCGACGAGAACGTGCTGATCATGACCGGCGAAGTGATCGCCGGCGGCATGCAGACCCGCACCATCCGGCACGACCTGGTGTTGTCCCCCGGCCAGTCGATCGACGTGGACGTTTTTTGCGTCGAGGCCCATCGCTGGTCGGGCGAAGAGAAGTTCTCGGGCGGGAGCAAGGTCATGCTGCCGCAGTCGATTCAGGGGAAAGTCCGCGGCGGCGCCGACCAGGGCAAGGTCTGGTCGGAGGTGGCCCGCAATAATGCCTCGCTGCGGGCGGAGAACTCGACCGGCAGCCTGGAGAAGGCGCTGAACTCCGTACATGTCCGCCGCAGACTGGAGGAGGCGCGGCGGCGGATCGTTCCCGAAATCCCCAGCGGCACGGTCGGTTTCATCTTTGTCGGCAACGGCCGGGCGTTGGGTGCGGAGCTATTCGGCAGCGAAGAACTGGCGCGAGAGCTGCTGCCCAAATTGCTCGATTCCTATGTGGTGGATTACGTGATTCTCCGCGACTCGAACTCCGCCCGCGGCGGCACGAGCGACAATCGGGCGACGATCGATTTCTTCGAGCTGCTCTGCCGCAGCGGCAGTCAACGCGCGACCACCGCCGGCTCGGGCGCCGGCATCAGCACCCGCCACGGCGACCTGCTCGGGGACGGCGTGAGCATCGACGATACGTTGGTGCATTACGGCGTGCAATTTGCGGACAGGAACCAAGCAAAGCCCACTCCACGCCGCCGGCCGTCGATCATCTATCCGCCGCAGCAGGGGGAGATGAACCAGCGATCGCTGAACAACGCAGTGCAGCAACAGCAGCGGCAATGATAGAGGGATCCGCTGCGCGCGCTTCCCTGCGGGGCGCGGCTAAACAAGAGCGGCGGCTTACTTCGACGGCTCGAACTCGGCGCAATAGCCCTCGTGATCGGAGACGGGGCCATAATCGTCGCGGGTGAAGAGCCGACAAGCCGACTGCACCTCTAAGGCCGCCCCCTTTTTCACGAGAAGATAATCGATGCGACGGTCCTCGGCGCGGTCGATCTGCTGGGCGTTGGCCTTGAAGAACTGGTCGTCGTACTCGCGGCTCAACAGCGCGTAGCCCTGCGAATTGGCGGCGTTGTTGAAATCGCCGCAGAGCAGCGTGGCGGCGACGTCCGGCGTCCGTTTGCTCTCGGCCCAGCGGTGCAGGTTCTCGAACTGTTCGCGGAACCCGTTTTGCCACCAGCTCAGGTGGACCGAAAAGACGTTGAGCAGGCCGAAATAGGGCACGTCGATCTGGGCCATGACCACCTTGTGCGCGTGGATGTCGTAGACGTTCTGCGTCGCCGAGACGTACTTGGAATCTCGCGCGAGGAACGGGTGGCGGCTGAGGATGGCGGTCCCCTCGCGGTATCGAGCGAAGCCGAAATGGCTCCAATCGGTGCAGAGCCAAAAGGATTCGCCCAGGCGGTCGCGAATCAGCTTGGCGGCGTTGGAATTCCAGTCGCCGCGGCCTTCGTTCCAGAGCTCGCCGACCTCTTGCAGACAGACCACGTTAACGTGGAGTTCCTGAATGACTTTGGCGATCCGCGCGAACTTCTCCTCCTGGCGATCTTCCTGATAGCAGTGCAGGTTGAGCGTCATGATCTTCAGGCGATCGCGGCGGGCCAGGTAGTTCCTGCCCCAATTATTGTCCCAATACTCGCGGCCTTTGCTGCGGCAGAACAGGGTGTACTCGACGCGGTAGGCGTCGCCCAAGTGCAATTGGCTGATCCAGACGGCGCAGCCGTACTGGTTGGGATTGCGGGCGCCGCCGTCGATCGAATGATGCCAGTGCTTTCGCCAGAGGAAGGCGGGCGTGTCGGTGAACGTCTGCCAGTGATTCGTCGTCCAGCGGATCGAGACCTCTTCCGGCTGAAGGTCCTGATGCGCGGCGATCGCCACCGGATAGTATTGCTGGCCGGTGTACAGGAGGTCTTGGAAATCGAGGTTCAGCAGCGGACATTCGCCGCCGATGCGTATGCCGGCGTCGGCGTCGATCGTGTAAGGGCGGTGGTCGCTGGGATTGCAAAACTCGCGGCCGGCGACGCGGTAGTGCAGGTTGAAGCGGACGTTGCCGGGCAGCGACTCGGCCGTCGTCCGCGCAAACAGCGCGCGGGCCTGCCAGACTTCAGTATCCCAGCCGGCGGGGCGGACATATTCGGCCTTGAGCGTCCGCCGCACGCCGTCTTCTCCGGCCCAGATCACCGCGACGTCCTTGTCGTACGCCAGATTCTGGACCAAGAGCACGAACGCCAACTCTTGCTGGGCAGTTCTGCCGTGCCCACTGGTCGTGTTCTTGGCGTAGAGCAGTTCGATGGGGCTCATGGTCTCGCTCGCACGCGACAGGTGCAGTATAGCCCGTTGCAGGCGAGTTGTCTTGCGGGGCCGCTGGCAGGAGGGGCGGCGCGGATAGTCTTGCCCCAGCGGTAGTAGGGCAAGGCTCATCGATCTGCTGATGCCGGAACCATGAGTTTCGCCGATTCTTCCGTCGAGGAATCCCGCAATGATTAGTTTTTCGGCGCTCGACGCAATGCCTGCCCCGGAATCCCCTGTGCGGCGAGTGATGTTCGCGATCACGGCGAAGGGGGATGTAATGGAGTATGCCGAGGAAGTCGCTGTTCCGATCGATGGCGAATTGAGCGGCAGTTTTGTTCGCCCGAACGACCTGGGCGAGCCCTTCTCGCTGCGCTGGGGCAGAATCCGCTTTCAGGTGTTCTGGGGAGCCGAGATCAACCTGAAGGCGATTCTCAAAGTCTATCGCAGCGACGGGACGCGGGAACAGTTCATCAGCGGCACCGATCCCTACGAAGTGCAGTGGAACAGTCACAAGCGGGTCACCCGCGACTTCTATCTGCTGCCCTTCTCCTCGAAGCTGGGGCGGATCGTGTGCGTCAAGTGCGCCTACGTCGTCCACTACCGCGGCCGCTCGTTTCCCTCGCAGTACGAGTACATCTTCATGGACGGCTGTCACTTCGAGGCTGATTGCCGGCAGCAGCGGGCGATTACGCGGCAGTGGGCCACGCCGAATCGCTATCGCACAAAGGAGCTGGACGCCGGGCTGCTGCAACGCGACGTCGATTGGTACAACGCCCACTTCGAGTCGCTGCAACTGGTTCCCAAGTTCACCAAGGGCACGCCGCAGCATCCTTATCATCCCAAAGCCTATATTCACCGGCAAATCGACGAACTGATCCGGCGGAAGCGGGAGCGTCCCGAATCGTCGCAGACGATCAAGGCCTGCGTCGATTGCATCGACGACGGCGATTTCACCAACCATCTGCTCCACGCCAGCAGTGAGGGGGTCGAGGTGCAGTGCCTGGTCGATTGGCGGAAGACGACCATGACCCACAGCGAGAATTACGCCCGGCTGAAACGTGCGCCGCTGGAATTGACCGGCGTTTTCTGCATGGCCAGAGAGCCGTCGGTGGAAGTTGCCACGGACATGCACGCCAAGTTCATCATCTTCGGCGAGGAAGATTGCATCCTCGGCTCGTTCAATGTTGCCTTCGACCGCTGGTGGGCGAACTGGGAATCGGGCATGACCTTCCATTCACGCGGCGTCTGCCGGCTGTTGGACAATGTCTTCCAGAGCATCCGCGGCGGCGTGATTCAACCCTACGTCGTCGATCCGCTCAGCCCCTTCAATTTGCTGTACACCTTCGGCCGGCAGATGCTGCCAAACGGCAAGTGCTACCGCCCTCACCAGGCCATCATCTCCGCCATCCACCGGGCGCGGCGGTCGATCAGGCCCTGCCTGTTCTTGATCAACGAACTGCGCGGCGAGTATCAGGACAGCGTGGTCAACGCGCTGCTCCAGGCCAAGCGGCGGGGCGTGGACGTACACCTGGTCGTCAACGGGCACATGGCCCATCCCGGCGACCCGGGCAGGGCATACACGATGAAGGAGGAGCTGGAGCGGCCGCTGCAACCCGCCGTACTCAACCTCCGCCGCGGCGGGATCCCGGTGGCGTTGACCTACGGACTGACCGACCACCGCGTGCCCTATTGCCCGCTGCACCCGAAATACTGCATCATCGACGATTACCTCGTGCTCGAAGGCAGTTTTAACTGGTACAACACCTCGACCTTCTCGCACGATCTGCTGGTGATTGCCGCCAGCGCCGAGGTTGCGCAGCCGTATCTGTTCGAGTTCCAGCAGATTCTGAACAGGCTGCGGGTGTTTTATTGAGGGCAATTCCGCATATATCAGTGTCGTTTCGGTGCCGCCGGCAATCCGAGTTCGGCCGGCACCTTCGGCGTCACGCCGAATCGCTGCGATTGACCGTCGCGGAAACGCTCGCGGATTTCGAAGTTCTCGAAGGCCGGACCGCCGGGAATCGGCAGTTGCGACGCCCAGTAGTAGCAGCGGGCGTTGACCGCCGCCTGCAAATCCTCGCCGAAAGTCCCCTTCGGTTTGCGCCAGTACTGGGTGACTTTTCGGCCGCCGTAATACCAGCCGTCCATGTCCGCGACCGGCGAGTAGATGCGTATCAGCCCGCGCGGCTCGCCGTCCGCTTTACCGCCGCCGGGGTGGATGCCGAAGAGCAGCCCGCCGGCAATTCCCCAGCACGGCCGAGCGCGGTCCGGTCCGCCGCGAATCCACTTCGGCGGCGTTGGGCGATGCGAGGGCTGGGACGCCGGGGATTGTGCGTGGCAACTCGTGACGAGCGAACCGCCAGCCACCGGAAGAAGTAGCAGCGAAATTCCGGCGAACGAAGCGGCAGCGAAATGCCGCACTGACCGCGCTTCCCTTCGGGGCGCGGCTAAACGGAAACCCGACCCCCGAGCGGTGTCAATCACCAAATCCCCAAATCCCCAAAATCTCCAAATCTCCAAATCCCGAAATCCCGAAATCCCCAAATCCCCAAATCCCCAAATCCCTCCTCATCCCTTCTTCTCGATCTTCGCCCAGGTATCGACCAGCGACACGGTGCGGTTGAAGACGAGCTTCTGCGGCGTGGAATCCGGATCGACGCAGAAGTAACCGAGCCGCTCGAACTGCACGCGGCTGCCGGGGGCTGCGCCCTTCAGGCTCGGCTCGACGAAACCGTCGATCCGCTGGAGTGAGTTCGGGTTCATGTTGATGATGAAGTCCTGGCCCGCGGGCACGTCGTAGGGATTCGGCTTGGTGAACAGGTGGTCGTAGAGCCGGGCCTCGATCGGCAGGGCGTGGGCGATCGACACCCAATGGATCGTCCCCTTCACCTTGCGGCCGTCAGGGGTGTTGCCGCCGCGGGTGGCCGGATCGTAGCTGCAGTGGACTTCGACGACTTCGCCGCTTTTGGGGTCTTTCTTGATGCTCGTGCAACGCACCAGATACGCATAGCGCAGCCGCACCTCCTGGCCGGGGCAGAGACGATGGTATTTCTTGGGCGGAATCTCGCGGAAGTCGTCCTGCTCGATGTAGATTTCCCGCGAGAAGGGCACCTTGCGCGTGCCCATGCTCGCGTCCTCGGGATTGTTCACCGCGTCCATCTCTTCGACCTGGCCTTCGGGATAGTTGTCGATAACGACCTTCAGCGGCCGGAGAACGCCCATCACCCGCGGCGCCCGCTTGTTCAGGTCCGCCCGCAGGCAATGCTCCAGCAGGGCGATATTGACCACGCTATCGACCTTGGAGACGCCGATGGTGCCGCAGAAATCGCGGATGGCCTCGGGCGTGTAGCCGCGGCGGCGCAGGCCGCAGATCGTCGGCATCCGCGGGTCGTCCCAGCCGCTGACCTTGCCGTCCTTGACCAGTTGCAGCAGGAAGCGCTTGCTCATCACCGTGTAGGTCAGATTGAGCCGGGCGAATTCGATCTGCTGCGGGGCGAAGATGCCCAACTCGCGGACGTACCAATCGTACAGCGGGCGGTGGTTCTCGAACTCCAGCGTACAGATCGAGTGCGTGATCCGCTCGATCGAGTCGGACTGGCCGTGGGTGAAGTCGTAGGTCGGATAGATGCACCATTGGTCGCCGCTGCGATGGTGCGTGGCCCGCAGGATGCGGTACATCACCGGGTCGCGCATGTTCAAGTTGGGCGAGGCCATGTCGATCTTCGCCCGCAGGGTCTTCGAGCCGTCGGGGAACTCGCCGGTCTTCATCCGTTCGAACAGGTCGAGGTTGTCTTCGATCGAGCGATCGCGGTAAGGGCTATTGGTGCCTGGCGCGGTTAGCGTTCCGCGGGTTTCGCGGACTTCGTCGGCGCTAAGGTCGCAGACGTACGCCTTGCCCGCCTTGATGAGTTGGACAGCCCACTCGTATATCTGCTGGAAGTAGTCGGAAGCGTAATAGAGGCGATCGTCCCAGTCGAAGCCGAGCCAGCGGACGTCCTCCATGATCGAATCGACGTATTCGACGTCCTCCTTGCTGGGATTGGTGTCGTCGAATCGCAGGTTGCACAGGCCGCCGAACTCGCGGGCGATGCCGAAGTTCAGGCAGATCGACTTGGCGTGGCCGATGTGCAGATAGCCGTTCGGCTCGGGGGGAAAGCGGGTATGCACGCGGCCGTCGTGCTTGCCGCTGCGATTGTCCTCGCGGATGATCTCGCGGATGAAGTCGGTGGAGGCGGTCGGGGTGATATTGTCGTCAGTCATAACCAGTTCCTTGGTTCTAAGAAGCGATCTTGGCGGCGAGCGTTCGGGCGAAGTCCACGGCATGTCGCCGCACGTCGTCGCCCAAGGCCTCGGGCTCGCTACAGTTGGGCACCAACCACGTGCCGGCCAGATGGGCACGCAACAGGCGAACCATCTGATGGAATCCGCGAAAGACGAGATCGGCATTGTCAACCCGTTCGCCGCCGGCCGTCAGCAGCAGCGCGATCTCCTTGCCGGCGAGCCGCGGCAGATCAGTGCGCGGTCCCTCGAAGTCCATCAGGCAATAGGTGCGGTCGATCAGCGCCTTGATCTGGGCCGGAAATCCCCAGCAGAAGACGGGGGCGGCGAAGAGCACGAGGTCCGACTTGGCCATCCGCTCGAACAGTCCGATGGCGTCGTCATCGAGGGCGCAGAGTTTTTGCGTGCCCCCTTTCTTGCAAATGAGGCACTCGCGGCAGCCGCCGACGTTGTAGTCGAGGATGTTGATGCTATCAACTTGGTGGCGATCGGCGCGGAGTTGCTCTTCAACCCACCCCAGAACCTTGGCGGTGTTGCCGCGGCGTCGGGGACTCCCCAGAACGGTCACGATTTGCATGATTGGGCTTCCCTGGAATCCACAAACAGGCAGGGGCGGGGCCAAAGCGGCGACCGCCCCAGGGACTCCAGGATACCCGCCGACCGGCCGGCTTACCAGCCGATCCCCAGCGAGAGCCCACGGCTTCGATAGTACAAGCCCCAGGTGGGCGCCGGAGTGACATACGGGTAGGTGTAAACCGGCGGATAGCAAGCCGGCTGCGGATAGCAGGCCGGCTGCGGATAGACCACCGCCGGCACCACCGGAACCACCAGCCGCGGCGCAACGTAGACGCGCGGATGGACAAATACCGGCGCGTAATGGGCGTGATGGTACTGGTGGTAATAGGGACCGTATGCCTGGGCTTGGCCCGCGGCCACGCAGAGGATTCCCAACACCGTCAAAGCAAGTGCAACTCGTCTCATGGCTCGATTCCTTTCAGATTTGGGGGAAATTCGTGTTCTGTTTGTCCATTCCGCATGGGGCGTGCCAATTGGGAGAGGAATGACTCATAACTCTATATTTTTCAATAGGATATGACGTTCAGGATCACGTTAGCGAACCGTCGGGCACCCTCCTGAAGCGCAGTCAGATTGACTGCGCAAGTGTCAACACGACAACAGGTAGAACTGGGCCGCCGCTCATTATTCAAGTCGATTGACCCGCCCCCAGCCGGCGTCTAAGCTGAAATTTCATGAAGTACCGGTTTACGTTGATCGCGGCAGTTCTCCTCGCCTTCGCCGGCAGCCACGCGGCGCAGCGAGGCATCGACACGCCAATCAAACCTGTGGCTTCCCCCCGCTGGCACTGCGAGCGGATCGTCTCGATGGCCCCAAGCCTTACGGAAATCCTTTACGCCCTGGGGCTTGGTGATCGCGTGGTGGGCGTGTCGCGAGACTGCCACTATCCGCCGGAGGTCGAGCAGGTCCAGAAGACCGGAAACGTCGGCGGCTACTACGATCCGAACCTCGAAGCCATCGTGGCCCTGAAGCCCGACCTGGTGGTGATGCTGGAGGAGCAGGCGGCGGCGATGCCGAACTTCGAGAAGCTCCGCATCGAGACGCTCGCCGTGAACCAACAGACGATCGAAGGGGTGATCGAGTCGGTCCGCGTCATCGGCGGCAAGTGCGGCCGAGGGCCGGAAGGGCGATGGATGGCCCGCGACTTGCAAGAGCGGGTCGATCGCATCCGCCGGCAGACGCGGAGCCTCTCGCGTCCGCGCGTGCTCTTCGCGCTCGATCGCACTTTCGGCTGCGGCCATCTCGCCGATCTGTACGTCGCCGCCGACGACAATTACATCGATACGATGATCGACTGGGCCGGCGGCAAGAACGCCTACTCGCGCCGCGGCGCCCGCTATCCGATCGTTTCGACCGAGGGCATTCTGAGTCTCAACCCCGATGTCATTATCGACTTGGTGCCGGGCGAGACCGTGCGGCGGCTCGGCCGGCGAAAACTGTTGGAGGATTGGAGCGATGCAAATGGGGTGGCGGCCGTCAAGAATGGCCGCGTAATGATCTTCGATCAGGATTACGCCAGCGTCCCGGGGCCGCGATTTATCCGGCTTGTCGAGGACCTGGCCCGGCGGCTTCATCCCGAAGTGGACTGGAACCATGCGCAACCTGAACACTAACATCGTGCTCGAAGCCCGCAAGTTCTCGTGCCGCATCGGGGGCAAGCCGATCCTCCGCGACGTCTCGTTCCAGATTCGCCGCGGCGAGTACGTCTCGATCGTCGGCCCGAATGGGGCGGGCAAGACGACGCTGCTGAAGGCCTTCGACCGCATGATCGTCGGTAACGTCTCGGGCGAACTCAACGTCTGCGCGATCTCCTGGCGGGATTGGAAGCAATCGGAGCTGGCCAAGCTGATGGCCTACGTGCCGCAGGCCGACAGCCGCGCCATGCCCTTCACGGCCGAGCAGTTCCTGCTGATGTGCCGCTATCCGTACATGAGCCCCTTCGCCACGATTCGCTCAAGCGACCGCAAGTTGGTGCGCGAGGCGATGGTCGGCACGGGCACCACCGCCTTCGCCAATCGCCGCATGGACACGCTTAGCAGCGGCGAGCGGCAGAAGGTCTACATCGCGGCGGCGTTGGCCCAGGGAGCCCACATCTGGCTGCTGGACGAGCCGACGACCTTCCTCGATTATCACCACCAGGCCGACATCCTCTCGCTGGTGGCGTTGGCCAACAAGGAGTTCGACGTGACGGTGGTGGCGGTCACGCACGATCTGAATCACGCCGTGTTGGAGAGCGATCGGATCATCGCGCTGCGCGGCGGCGAGCTGGCGTTTTACGGCACGCCCGACCTGATTATGAAGCCGGACGTGCTCGAACGGGTCTATGGGGCGTCGCTGCTTCTGGTCGATCATCCCACCTCGGGCCTCCCGATGATCGTGCCGCGAATGACGCCGGAACAGGACAAGGAGCTGGCCAAGTGGCGAGCGACCTCACAACAAAAAATGAAATAGCTTTCGGCTGGAAGCTCGGGGTTTTCGCGGGCATGGCGGCGCTGGCGCTGGCCTGGGCGCCGTTCTGGGGCATCGAGCGCATCCCCTTCAGCGCTCTGTGGGGCCAGGTGGACGATTACGCCAAGGCCGACGTGCTCTGGAAACTGCGGATACCGCGGGTGCTGATGGCGTTTCTGGCCGGGACCGCGCTATCGACCAGCGGCATGGTCTTCCAGGCGATGTTCCGCAACCCGCTGGCCACGCCTTACACGCTGGGCGTTTCCAGCGGGGCCGCGCTGGGCGCGTCCGTGGCGATTCAGTTCGGCTGGAGCTTCGCCTTCATGGGGCTCTCGGGCGTGTCGTTGGCGGCCTTCGCCGGGGCGGTGCTCTCGATCGCCTTGGTCTACCTGTTGACCGCCCGCAGCCGGCACGGCTCGTCGGCCGGCACGATGCTGCTGGCCGGCGTGGCGATCTGCTTCTTCTTTTCCAGCCTGATCCTCTTCCTGCAATACATGACCGACCTGAGCAAGTCGGTCCGCATGCTCCGCTGGACGATGGGCGGATTCGAGGCGATCGTGCAGTTCCGCGATTTCTGGGGCGTGTTTCCTTTCGTGGTTTCCGGCTGTCTGATCGTCTGGTATCTGCTGCACGAGTTGAATCTGCTGGCGACCGGCGAGGAGTTCGCCTTCAGCCGCGGCGTGAACGTCAACCGCACGAAACTGTTGCTGTTTCTGAGCGTGTCGTTGATGGTCGGGGCGGTGGTGGCGCTGTGCGGGCCGATCGGTTTCGTGGGGCTGATGGCGCCGCACATCTGCCGCTTGATCGTCGGTCCCGATCATCGCCGGCTCTATCCGGCGGCGTGGTTGTTCGGCGGGGCGTTCTTGGTGATTTGCGACACGGCGTCGCGGGTGGTGATGCCGCCGACGGAATTACCGGTGGGCATCATCACGGCCCTGTTGGGCGGCCCGTTCTTCCTCTGGCTGCTGCTGGCCCGCCGCGAGGATTTTGGGCCGGTGTAGAACCGCGGCCGTTTGCATGCCGATTTTTCGCCCCGCCCGAGCCAATGCGTTTGCCCATCCGGCTTTTCTGACCTATATTTTAACGTCGGTCAGCGTGCGCGGAATCGCGACGTGATCCGGTCTTGTCGAAGCCCATCTAGAGGAGGATTCCGATGAAGAGCATCTTTGCCGCAGTCGCCGTGGTTCTGTTGCTGGGTACGACCGCCTACGGGCAGTGTTGTGGGTGGCCGACGACCGCCTACTATCCCACCCCGGTCTACGCCTATTCTCCCCCGGTCTACGCCTATCCGACGCCCTGCTATTCCTGCGGCATGCCGGTGGCGTATCCTTACGTCGCCTACTCGCCGGTCGTGCCCGCGACCGTCTGGTACGGGCCGGGAGTGGTCGTTCGCAGACCATTCTTCCCCTGGCGGCCCTATCGCGTCTGGATACCCTAGGCGTCTGAGGGAGTTGGAGCGTGGGATTAGCTACGTTTAGCCGGCGTGCTTGCACGCCGTCAATTTGGGAAAACGTGTGCTTTTCCGCGGCGTGCAAGCGCGCCGGCTAAACTCCATCGTTTGACGGTGTGGGACTGCCAGGCATCGCTTTATCCGCCGCGTGTTTTCTGATATTCTGACGGTATGAGCAGATTCACGTTGCGGACCGTCGGGGCTTTTGGACTGGCGTTGGGTATTGCGGCATGGCTGGCGGGCCACGCGGCGGCGGGCGTGGAAGAGGCGAAGCCCGCTGCCGGGGCGGCGGCGCAGCCCGCTTCCCCCGAGCAGATCGCCCGACTCATCCGCCAGTTGGGCGACAAAGACTACTACGTGCGGCAGCGGGCGCAGGATGAATTGGCCCATTCGGGGCTGGCTGCGGTCGAAGCCCTCGAGGCGGCCAGCAGCGACGACGATCCCGAGGTCGCCGCTCGCGCCCGCTATCTGCTGCGGCTGATGCGGATCGAATGGACCGTGGCGAGCGATCCGGCCGAGGTCAAGAAATGCCTCCGCGATTACGATAATCTCGACGCGCGCACGCGCGAGGTGCGGATGCAGATGCTGGCCGGCCTGCCCGAGGCCAAGGGCGTTGCCGCGTTGTGCCGCTTGGTGCGGTTCGAGAAGTCGTCGCAGCTCTCGAAGGCCGCGGCCACGGCGCTGTTGTTTCGTGGCAAGGGCGCCGCTTCGCCCTCTCCCGCCGCCGGCGAGGTCATTCGCAAAAGCTTGCAGGGCTGCCAACGCCCCGGCGGCGTTTGGCTCTTGACTTGGGCGCGGCTGGCCGCCGACCCGCAGGCCGCAATGGCGAAGTGGCGAAGACTCGTCGCCGCCGAGACGGCCGTGCTGCGGCAGACGCCCGAGGAATCGAGCCCCGAGATCGTGGCCCGACTGATCCGCTTCCAGGTGGCCTGGCTGCAGAAGCTCGGCAAGAACGAGCAGGCGACCGCGGCGATCGGCCAACTCGCCGAGTTGGAGCCGAGCGACTCCAATTCCGTGGCCGACCTGCTCGCCTGGTTGATCGACCAGAAGGCGTGGAAGGTGGTCGATCGGCTGAGCGAGCGGCTTGGGCCGCGGTTCGCCGCCGAGCCAGTGCTGCTCTACACGCTGGCCCAGGCCTGCGCGGAGCGCGGCGAGAAGCAGCGGGCGGAGCAGACGGCCCTGCGCGCTGCAACTGCACCCCGGCAAACAGGAGGACGATCTGGTGCAACATTGGGGAGTGGCGCAGCAACTCCACGATCGCGGCCTGTTCGACTGGGCGCGCCGCGAGTACGAACACGTAATGTCTCAAGCCGGCGAAGAGGACGAACTGGCGATCGTGTCGCGGCTCCAGCTCTCCGAGATGCTGCACGAGCAAGGGCAAGATCTCGACGCCGCCGCAGTGCTGGAAAAACTCGTCCACGTCATCGACGCCGGCAAAGTGACCGAAGCCATGCTCCCCGGCCGCGAACTCCGCGACGTTCGCTCGCGGCTCCCCTATTTCCACGCCTGTCATTGGGAGGCGAAGAACAACGTCGCCAAGCAGCGCGAATACCTCGACAAGGCCCTGGAAGTGAATCCCGAGGACATCGACGTGCTGATCGCCTGTTACCACCTGCCGGGCGCGACGGCCGCGTACCACAAGAAGATCGTCGATCTGGTCGAGAAGACCGCGGAGAAACTGCACGCCGAGATCGCGCTCGATCCCGAAAGCCCCTCGATGTACAACCAATACGCCTGGCTGGTAGGCAACACCGAAGGCGACTTCGACGAGGCCCTGCGATGCTCGCAGAAGTCGCTGGAGTTGCAGCCCGAAGAGGGCGGCTATTACGACACGCTCGCCCACGTCTATTTCGGCAAAGGCGACTACGAAAACGCCATTAAGTACCAGACCAAGGCGGCGCAGCTCGATCCGCATTCCGGCCTGATTCTCAAGAAGCTGGCCGTCTTCCGCAAGAAACTTGGGGAACAGAAGAAAAAGAAGAAGGGCGATGTAACACAGCACGTCGGTTAGCGGCTGTCCAAGAATAACTTTGGAGTTTCCTGCAACCGTCATTCTGAGCGCAGCGAAGAATCTCCGGGGGACCGACGAGATTCTTCGCTGCGCTCAGAATGACGAAGAGGGGACTTATTCTTGGACAGCCGCTTAGCACTAAAGCGACATGTCCACCACGGAGACACGGAGGCGAGGATGAAGGATGAGGGATGAAGGATGAGGGATGAAGGATGCAGGAGGAGGGATGTAGGGCTGCGTGAAACGGGACTGGCGGGAATGAGGTTTCGTTTTTCATCAGTCGTTATTCTCGTTGGCGATGACGTTCGTCTTTCCGCGCTGTGATCTTCATCTCTCATCCCTCATCCTTCATCCTTCATCCCTCCTCCGGGTCTCCGTGGTAAGCATGATGGAGGAAGTGACATGAAGTCGTTTTCTGTTCGCGGAACCGAACTCCACTGCGTCGATCGCGGCCAGGGGCGGCCGGTGCTCTTTGTACACGGTTTTCCGCTGGACCACACGATGTGGACCGCTCAGATCGAAGCGCTATCGTCCGATTATCGCGTGATCGCCCCGGATCTTCGCGGCTTCGGCCGCAGCCTCATCCGGAGCACGGGCGGGACGCCCGTGGTTCCGTTCACGATGGAACAGTTTGCCGACGATCTGGCCGCGCTATTGGATGCGCTCGAGGTTCGCGAGCCGGCGGTGTATTGCGGGCTGTCGATGGGCGGATACATCGCGCTGCAATTCCAGCGGAAGTATGCCGAGCGGTTGCGGGGGCTGGCGCTTTGCGACACCCGCTCGACCGCCGACACGGCGGAGGCCGCGGCCGGCCGCCGTACGATGGCCGAGCGGGTACTCAAAGAGGGGCCGGCCTTCGTGGCCGAGACGATGCTGCCGCGGCTGGTCTGCGAGACGACGCGGCAAGAGCGGCCGGGGCTGGTCGAGGAGTTGCGGCGGGTGATCATGGCCAATTGCCCCCAGGGCATTGCCGCCGCCGCGCTGGGGATGGCCCAGCGGCCTGACATGACCGCCTCGCTCGGTGGAATTCGCTGCCCGACGCTGGTCGTCGTCGGCCAGGAAGACACGATCTCTCCGCCGGCGGAGATGCGCGGGATTGCCGCGGCGATTCCGCGTGCCCGCTTCGTCGAGATTCCTGCCGCCGGCCACATGTCGCCGATGGAGAACCCCGCCGCGGTAACGGCCGCGATCGCCGAGTTCCTGGCGACGCTGTAGCAGGATTGCGCAGCGTTCTCGACGGATTTCAGTTGCTTCGCCGAGCCGTTTCTAGGTAGAATCGGGATACGGAAAGAGGCTGAATTCTCCGCCGTAGGGGGGGTGTGATGGCCGTAAGCATGACGATGGTGGTTATTCCGGTCCTGGCGGCGCTGGTGGCGAGCGTTGTTCTCTCTACCGGTACGAGTGCTTTGTCGCTTGCACTGCTCAGGAGAGCGGTGGTGAAATCGAAGCAGGCGCCGACGCCGAGGATTCGCAGGCAGGTCGCCGATTGACCAGGGCCGATCAGTTTTCCTATCTAGGTGGCACGGGCATCCTGCCCGTGGCCGAAAAACACGGGCAAGATGCCCGTGCCACGCAATGCCAAGGCTTGATTGGAAGCGGTTTTGATGTAATCTTTTGCGAGGTCGAGGGTTGCGTTGAAAATGTGCTTTGGGAAAATGGCGGTGAATTGACCGCGCATGAAAAAGCCGTTCCAGCAATGATAGGGGGTCACAACACCAAACCCCATCATGGAAGGAACGGCAAATGGCCAACGCAAGGAAGCGGGCCCGCCAACGACGGCGGGCGAAATCGTTGATCGGCTCGATGCGAGAGTTTCTCACGCCGGAAGTTTTCAAGCAAGTCCGAAATGCTTCAAAACGCAGGAAATGCCCGCGTTGGGACTTGCATCCTTTGCTTTACATCATCATCCTGACGACCTATTGCTGTGGCGACAGCCTCCCGGAAAAGTTTGAAGCCGCCAGAATGTTCTATGTCGCCAGTTGTCCAAAACGAAAACGGCCGGGCCAGCACTTTTCCGGCTTTGAAAAGGCCATCGCCAAACTTCCCATGCCCATCCTGCGGGCGTTGGCGGCGGCCCTGCGCGCACGGATGGAAGTCATTTTCGGCAATCAGTGGAAAGTGGGAAACTTCATCCCCTTTGGCTGTGATGGCACGCGGCAGACGTGTCCCCGCACCGAGGAACTGGAGCAACGCTTGGGAAGCGGCGGCAAAGAGGATTCGTCACCGACGATCTGGAACACCTCGATCGTGCATCTTACCTTGGGCATTCCCTTTTGCTGGCGATTGGGGAAGGGGGGCAAAGCCAGCGAACGAAGTCACCTCATGTACATGCTGCGTTGGCTGCCAGCGGCGGCGTTGGTGGTGGCCGACGCGGGATATGTGGGCTACAACGTGGCCGCGACCATGATCTTGGCGAACGTGTCCTTTCTCATCCGCATGTCCTCCAAGGCCACCTTTTACAGCGAAACCCAGGAACTGTTGGAGGAGTTCCGCGAAGGGATTGTCTATTATTGGCCGAAGAGCCAGCAGGAGGACGGCAAGCCGCCGATTCGCGGCCGATTGCTGCGGATTCACAGTTGCCGTCATAAGGTGGACGTCTGGCTGTTTACGAACGTGGAAGATGCGAAGCAGCTATCCTTGGAGATGGCGGGAACTTGTTATCGTTGGAGGTGGGAAAACGAGGGATTTTTCAGAACCTACAAGCGAACCTTGAAGAAAGTGGCGTTGATGAGTCGGACGCTACGGCTAGTGCATCGCGAGGCAGAGGCTTCGATGATCGCAACGCAGTTATTGCTTTGTCAAGGCGCGTTGGCGATGCCGGCACCGCCGAAAGACAGCCTCCCGATAATGTGCAGCCCACGGGGGGTGTTGCTGGAGGTGCGTCGTGACATGTTAGGCCGTAGGGAATCCAAGCCATTTCGTGAAAGGATTGCCCGAGCGCAACGCGAACGGCGTGTGCGTACCAGCCCGAAACAGAAGCGGGAATGGCCGCGTCGCAAAGCTCACACGGCGCCACACCCGCCGGTCTTGCTGCGGCTGACAGAAGAACAGAAAGTCAAGATTCAACAACAGTTACAAGCGGCATAACACAGTAAACTGGAAATGGCATTGCGTGCCACGTCAAACGTCGTTACCCAACTTGAATAACTGATTGGCCCTTGCCGATTGACTTCTGCGGCGGCGGTGATTCTAATAGCCCTTAGACTTTGGGGGTTCTCGTCTAAGGAAGACAGCAGGTTTCGGCCTGAAGATCGAGGTGCAAACCCTCGGGACTCCACTTCTCCCTCCTGCGGCAATTCTATCGCTCTCTGGGGTCGCACTTCGCTCTTGATGGGGGTGACGCTGGCGACAAGTGGAGTGACCGGGGGCCTGATCTCATCCGGGAGGCTTCCGAGATAGCGCTCTTGGTCCGTTAGGAGCCCCAGACCGAGCGGAACCGTGGCCGGTGAACCTTTTGTCGAAAACTCGGGAATCACGGGAACGGTGAATACTCACGAGGACGACGAACGCATGTTGATCGCCCGCGCCCAGGGCGGCGAAGCGGCCGCTTTTCGGCAACTGGCCGAACTGCACGCCGCTACCCTGTGGCGCTGTGCGCTGACACTGTGCCGGGATGCTCACTGGGCGGAAGACATCGCGCAGGAGACGCTGATCGAGGCATGGCGATCGTTGTCGCGTTTCGACGGCCGCTGCCGCTTCTCGACCTGGCTGTACGGCATTCTGCGGCACCGGTTTTTGAAAGGGCGGCGGCGCTCGAACGCTGTTGCCCTTTCCGAAACCGATCTTCGCAATCACGAGCAGAGCGTGGAGCGGTCGCCCGATCGCTTCGCGGAAGCATCGGAAGACGCACGACGGGTGCGGCAGGCGGTGGCCAACTTGCCGGAAGAACACCGCACGGTCGTCGAGCTGCGTTTCTTCGCCGCGGCGAAGTTGGACGAGATTGCGGCGGCCCTGGACTGTCCGCTCGGCACGGTGAAGTCACGATTGCATCACGCCTTGGAGAAACTGCGGCAAATGAATCTCGCGGTGAACCTTTTCGCTTCGCCCGGGGAAACAAGGGAGAATAGGCCATGAATGATCTCCACCACCCCTGCGAACTTCGGGCCGAGCGAATCAGCCTGGCTGCGGCCGGTTGCCTATCGCCCGACGAACAGCGAGAAGTTCGCCGGCACATCGAGACGTGTTCCGGCTGCCGCGAGCGTTTTCGACACCTGGCGGAATTGTGCGGTGCGCTTGCCCAAGCACGATTGCCGGCGGACGACACGGCGGCGGCCATCGTCGCGCGTGTGATGTCGGCGGTCGCTGCCGACCAGTCGCAGCGGCGCGTCGTTGGCGTGAGGGCGGAGATGATTCATCCCACGGTGCTTTCCCGTTCCCTAAACGGTTGGAGGTGGATCATGCGTTCCCCAGTTTCCCGCGTTGCGGCGACCGTCGTTTTCGTTCTCGCCATCGCCGGAGTCGCCTTGTTGTTCCACGGAGGCGGCGCAACCTACGCCTTCGCCGACTTCATTGCCCCCATTCTCGAGGCGAAGACCGCCAAGTTCAAGGTGACCACCGAAATGGAAATGAAGGGCCGCGCGCTGACGACAACGGCCGAGGTAATGATGTTGGATGCCGCGCGGTCGCGTCAAGAGACGGAGATGCCGGACAGGTCCAAGATGATAATGATCTTTGATTGGGGTCAAGGCAAGAGTCTCACCCTGACGCCCGCGGTGAAACAGGCCGTGGTCCTCACTTTCGTCAACATGCCCAAAGATAAGATTCCCAAAGAGAAGGACCCCTTAGGCTATTTGCGTTCGCTGTTGCTCGATGCCCGCGACAAACCGGACGTCAAACGGGAGCCGCTCGGTGAGAAGGACATCGACGGGCGTCGAGTCGTTGGATACCGTATCGCCAGCCGAGGCATGGTGGTGAGCTTGTGGGGCGATCCGAAAACCGGCGAGCCGGTCCGCGCCGAAATGACCATGGCGATGTTCGGCGGCGCGAAGACGACGATGAGCGATTTCGCGTTCAATGTGCCTATGGACGAGTCGCTGTTCAGCACCGATCCGCCGGCTGGCTATACGGTACAGCGCATGAAGATCGACACCTCCCCGGCGGAAGAGGCGGATCTGATCGAAACGTTCCGCGAATACAGCAAACTGAGCGGCGGCGCCTTCCCGGATTCGCTCGACATGCAGACGATGATTCAAATTGCCATGAAGAAGTTCATGCCGGGGAAAGCGGAGAAGCCGAATCGGCAAGAGATGCAGAAGATGTCGGAAGCCGAGAAGCAGAAGCTGATGCAGAAGCTGATGAAAGTGCCGATGCAGAAGATGGCGGAAGCCCAGATCAAGCTTCAGCGAGGTCTGACCTTCGCGTTGATGCTGCCGACGGATGCCGATGCGCACTACGCGGGCAAAAGCGTCAAGCTCGGAGCGGCCGACAAGCCGATCTTCTGGTACCGCCCGAAAGACGCGAAGAAGTACCGCGTGATTTACGCCGATCTGTCGGTGCGCGATGCCGACGCGCCGCCGAGAGTGCCCAACGCCCAGCCCGTGCCGAACAACGCGAATCCGCGCAAGTAGCCGTTCGCGGAAATATGGGGCGGGGGAAACGTCCGTTTTTGGGCGATTTCCCCCGCCCCCTCCATTTTGCTGGTGCTCCCCTCTTTCTTCTGCCGCAATCTGCGGAGATCGCCTTCTCGTAGTCCTCGCGACTGGAACGCCCGGCTGCTACGATGCTGTCTTTCCAGGCGAATGAATCGTTTTTCGCCCCCCCGTCGTATAAGGGTTGGGCTTGTTCGAGAGGAAGAATGACCGCGAATCCAAGCAACGTGCCGGAAGCGGAGCCGGCCGGCGAGACTTCGTCGGCACGTGCCGAGGACGTTGAGATTTTAGCGGAGATCGCCCGCGGCGACCTGGCGCGGTTTGACCTACTGGTTGATCGCTATAAAGAGCGGCTGATGAGTTACCTTGGCCATCGCGTGCCCGACCATCAACGGGCGGAAGACCTCGTGCAGGAGACATTTCTGCGGCTGTTTCGCGCGGCCATCAAAAACGGCTACTCGACCGAGGCAAGCGTTTCGACGTGGTTGTTCACGATCGCCGACAATTGCGCCACCGACTATCTGCGAACCGCAGGCCGGCAACGGCTGACGCTGGAAACCGACGCCGCCGCGGCCGACGACGCGAGCTCGGCGAACGTGCTCGACCGCTGTCCGTCGTCGAACGTCGATCCGCTCGAAGCGGCCGCACGCCGCGAAAGCCAAACCCGCGCGGAGGTCTTGTTAGACTGCCTGCCTGAAGAACAACGCCGCGTCGTGGCTCTGAAAGTGCTCGGCGGCCTGACCGTGCCGGAGGTCGCCGCGGTGGTCGGCTGTCCGGTGGGCACCGTCAAATCACGATTGCTCTACGGTTTGCGGAAGATCGAGGCGCGGCTCGCCCGGTCAGGGAGTCGTAGCGATGTGCAATAACAATGTATCAAATGACGAACTGCTGGACTTTGTTTTCGGCGAGTTGAATGACGCCCGCCGCGCCGCCCTGCAACAGAGGATTGCCGAGGACGCGGAGTTGGCGGCCGCCGTCGATGGCTTATCGTCCGCCCTGGCGGCTGTGCGGGCAGAGAATGCCGGACAGGTCGCTGCTGATTTCAACGAACGACTCCGGCAACGAATGGCCGAGGTTCTGCGTCCCGTGCCGACGGAAACCGCGCGTCCCGTATTGCCTGTCCGTTCTCTAACCAAGTGGAGGTGGATCATGCGTTCCCCTGTTTCCCGCGTTGCCGCGGCGGTCGTTTTCCTTCTCGTAACCACCGGCGTCGCCTTTTGGTTCCACGCGGGCGGCGCAACGCCGGCCTTCGCCGACCTCATCCGGCCGCTTTGCGATGCGAAGACCGCCAAATTCAAGATGGAAATTCAAGTGGAAGGACAACCGTCGCAATCGCTTCGCGTGACGTTCCTCGCCCCGAACCACATCCGCCAGGACATGGCGGGCGGGGCGGTCAACATTGTCGATTTTGCTAAGGGGAAGATCGTCGGCATGGATCCCAAGAGCAAGCGGGTGACGGTCTTCAGTTTCGTCAACATGCCGAAAGAGGGTCAGCAGATGAACCCCGTTGCCCAATTGCGGTCGCAAGTGATCGAGGCCGAGAAGAACCCCGATGCCAAACGCGAATCGCTCGGGGAAAAGAAGATCGACGGGCGGCAGGCCGTCGGCTACCGCTTCACCAGCCCTGCCCAAGTGCTGACCATTTGGGGCGACGCAAAGACGGCGTTGCCCATCCGAGTCGAGTCGACAATCAAGTTGATTCCGAAAACGGTGACCACTTGGACCGATTTTCAGTTTGACGTGCCGGTGGACCAGTCGCTTTTCGACACCCAAACGCCGCCCGGCTACACGCTGGTCAACGTTCCGGTCAACGTTGCACCGCCGACCGAGAGCGATCTGACGGCGTCGCTGCGCCAATACGCCGAAATGACCGGCGGCAATTTCCCCAATGCATTTGACACGCCGTCCACGATGATTTTCGTGCAGAAGCTCGGGCCGATGCTGGGCTTGAAGAAGGGGCAAGAACAGAGCCCGCAGCAACAGAGGGAAATGATGGCGGCGATCTTCAAATTGAACCGCGGCTTCGTGTTCACCCTGCAACTTCCGCCGCAAGCCGACGCCCACTATGCCGGAAAAGGAGTCAAACTCGGCGCGGCCGCAAAGTCGATCTTCTGGTATCGCCCGAAGGACGCGAAGAAGTACCGCGTGATTTACGCCGATCTCTCCGTCCGCGACGCCGACACGCCGCCGCCAGTGCCCAATGCCCAGCCGTTGCCTGCGACTGCCAGTCCGAAGAAGTAGTTCGCTCCTGCCACCGCAGCAAAGCGAAACAGGGTGAGACAATCGGCGTCCCACCCTGCGTTCTTCCATTCTTGGCGGAACTCCCGAGGAAAGCGCCGCGGTACGACGTTTAGCCGGCGAGATTGCGGTCTGTTGATTTACTGAACGGCAACGATGGCCTACGCGGCGGCTGCCGGTGATTTTTCAGAATTCCTTCGGTTTTCGAGATTATGGTGGCATCGTTGCCTATAGGTTTGAATTGCCCCAGATGGCTGATTTGGCAGCCAGACAGGCCGTATCGTCAGTCTTCGTTCGCCCAAATCCTCCTGCCTCGCCTAACTTGCCGCTTCGGCCAACATTTTCGCCAACTCGGCGCACAGTCCCGCCACGTGGGCCAGCAACTTCCTCATGTTGTACGCGGTACATGCCCACAACCATTCGGTCCGCACCTTCTCCAAGCCACGCAGCAAAAATCGCCGCACGCCCAAAATGCTCTTGATGACGGCGAACGGCGTCTCCGCAACGTGCATGCGCTGGTTGTAGACGGACTTGCCTTGCGGCGTTTGCATTTTCGCGGCCATCTTTTCCCGCAACGGTTCGTACTCGTCCCGCTGAACGGTCCGACCGCGCTTGGCCTTCGGATCCAGGCACTCTCCCGCCAACGCGCAGCCCGCACAGTCCGCACAACGGTACACCCGCCGGCTCACCATCATCCCGCCACGCTGGTCCTTGTTCGTCTCCTTTCAAGGCGGCCTCCAACCGTTCCGCCGTCCAGGTCCGCAAGCGGCTGGCATTGGCCTTCACCCGCGTCCCATCAAAGGCCACCTCGACCAAGCGGATCAACCCCATCTGCAACGACAGTTTCCCCAATTGCCGGAACAATTCCTTCAAGGGCCCGCGAAACCGCGTGCGGAACTTGCAGAGGGTCGTATGGTCGATGACCCGCCCCTCCGCCAACCACATGAAGTCCACGTTGTGTCCGCAAAGGTACTCCAGCATGCGGCTGGAGCGGATGCCGCGCATCAAGCCGTAGAGGATTACGCCGGCCATGACCCACGGCGGGATCGGCGGTTGACCCTTTTGCCCGTCGTACTCCGCCTCCCACGCCGACCAGTCCAGGCCCTTCAGGATCTCGTCCAGCAGGCGGACGGGATGATCGTCGCTGATCGAGGCATCCAAGGTCGGGGAGAAAAGAACAATTTGATCCCGCGCCATCCGAGGCTTCGCCCAATACTCCATCGCCCGTTTCCCTCCCAAAACAACCAACTGCCGCTTGCCGTCATGGGCTCCGCCAACTATAAGCGATCAACCCCAAAACGCAAACCACCTATTCGAGTGGCGCGGTCGAGAATTAAATCAACAAACCGCAAGCTCGCCGCGCGGGAACGCCATGCAGCCCCCGCGAGCAAACTCGCCGGCGAAACGCCTCGGACGCCATCGCCATAATCCGTTACTGCAACCACGGGATATTGACAGAAATCCCATCCGCATATAGGTTGAAGAATAAGGGTACCGGCTCTGTAATGTTGGGGAAGCACCTTTCGACTGGCTTGAGGCGGGAATCTCTCGTGGAGCGCGCCGTTGACAGCTTTCCGGCGCCCGCCTCCGTACAAGTCGTCCAGAACAATTCTCCGGATCGCTCTATGATGTCGTTTCGGAATATGCAACAGATGGATTGCCGCGTTGCGGGGCTGTTTTTTTCCGCTCGGCGTGGGGGCTCTGCGGGAGCATTTCGCGTATGATTTCACGTTATGGAGTAATACTCATGCAAGGTCACGTGGCATTCTTCCGTCGGATTTCGTCGATTGTTGCACTTTTGGCGATGGGCGTATCTCTGTCGTCGCCCGGCGCGTTGGCCGACAGTTTTTGCTGGCAGAGCGTCAATGGGCTGAACTGGAATTCGACGGTCAAGAGCCAGTTCGGCGGGACGTGCTGGGATTTCGCCGCCGTGGGCACCTTCGAGGCAAAATACATGCTCACCCGCAACGACCCCTCATTTATCCCCGATCTGTCCGAGGAACAACTCTGCTGGGAGACGAATCCTGATCTGGGTAGCACCAACGGCGGCAGCGGGGTCGCCGCAATGGCCTACTGCGTCTCCCACGGCGTGGTCTCCGAAACCGAATGCCCTTACGTATCTTCAAGCCCCGATGTGGGTGTCGCCCCCTACTGGCCCTTGAACGATGGCTGGCAGAGCCGCGCCTGGATCAGCACTACAGGTTCCACGCCGTTCGTCCTGTCGACCACGGCTGGGATCAAGGCCGCGCTGAAATCGCAAGGCCCGCTGTTAACGGGTATTCTCTCAACCAACGATCTGTACTCCTCCGTCGCCGATCTGATAGCCAACTACCGCGGACCCACGTCGGGCGTCGATCATGCCGTCTCGATCGTCGGTTATGTCGATTGTGGCACTGCCACAGTTCCCTCGGGCGGATATTGGATCATCAAGAATAGCTGGGATACCGGATGGGGCAGCAGCGGTTATGGCTACATTCCTTACGGTGACGTCGAGAATCATTCCAGCACGCAAGCCTATTCGGCACCCGTCTATTACACCGGTGCGATGGCCACGGTCACCTGGGGCGGGGGGACGGGAACGTGGAGCAAAGGCGGGGGGAATTGGTCGGGCAGCGACCAGTATGGCAACGCGCTTCCCGCCTACAACTGGCAAAACCAAGAGACCGCCGCCACCTTCAACACCGTTGGCGGCAGCATGACAATTAACGGAACCGTGATCGCCCACGGGATTACGATCAGTTCCGGGGCGACCGGCTATGTCTTTAACGGCGTCAATAACGGCGCCTTGACGGTCACCGCCGGCGGGATCACCGCCCATGAGAGCGTGGCCTTCAACCTGCCGGTCTGGATCGGCGCCCCGCAGACCTGGACGATCGACAGCGGCAAGAGCCTGACCGTCGGCGACCTGCACACGATCATCAGCAATCTGACGATCAACGCCGCCGGCAACTTCTATACCAGCGGCGCGCTGGACGGCGGCGGGGTGCTCAATGCCAACGGGGCCACGCCGGGGAGCATCACGCTTACGGGCGCGGGAAACTTCTACATCAGCGGCAGCAGCACGGTTCCCGTCAGCCTGGTCAACAACTCCTCGGGCGGATTGTACTTGAGCACGCCGGCCGGGCAGACGCGAACCTGGACCGGCTCGATCAGCGGCACGGGCAGCGGCACACTGCACAAGACGGATCAGGGAACACTGATCGTCTCGGGCAGCGCCAGCTATAGCGGGCCGACCTCGATCGACGGCGGCGTGTTGCAGTTCAGTATGCCCAGCAGCTTCCTGATCCTCAACGGCGGCGTCTATCAGCCCAACAGCAGCGCCGCCGGCACCTTCAGCCGCGGCCTGGCCGCTTCGGGCTCGAACAAGTTCGAGTGGACCGGCAGCGGCGGCGGGTTTTCGGCGGGGGCCGGCTCGTTGACGGTCAATGTCGGCGGCAGTTCCACCGCCGGCACGCTCACCTGGGGAAGCACCGCGGGCACGAACATCATCGGCACGCTCGATTTCGGTTCGAGCAGCTCGCAGAACGTCACCATCCTCCGCAATCCGGTGAATCTCAACGGCGCGGACCGCACCATCAACGTCAACGACAACCCGGCCTCGGCCGCCGACTACACGGTGATGCAGGGGGCGGTGTTCAACAGCACGGGCACTGCCGGGCTGATCAAGACCGGAAATGGCGAGTTGTGCCTGACCTCCAGCAGCAACAACTACAACGGCAACACCACCATCAGCGGCGGCGTCTTGCAGGAGAACTTGCCCGCCAATAGCTTCCTCAGTTTGGAAGGCGGCGTGTACGAGACGGTCTCGGGCGGGACGTTCAGCCGCAGTCTCGGCAGTAGCGGCGGCAGCTTCCGCTTCACCAGCAACGGCGGCGGTTTCTCCACCACCACCAATCCGCTGACGGTCAACGTCGGCGGCAACAGTGCGACGCTCGCCTGGGGGACCAGCACGGGCACGCAGATCGTCGGTACGCTCCGCTTCGGCTCGACCCGCTGGACCAATTCCGTGACCTTCCTCAATCCGATCGATCTTAACGGCGGTGTGCGGACCGTCGACGTGGCCGACAATCCCAGTTCGACCGCGGACTATGCGGCGCTGGCGGGAGCGATCAGCGACTCGCTGGGCGGCGGTCTGCTGATGAAGACGGGCGCGGGCACGCTCTATTTGCAGGGCTCGTCGTCCAACAGCTTTAGCGGCTCGGTTACGATCCAGGGGACGTTGGTGGCGGCGAAGACCGGCGGGGCCTTGGCGCTGCCCGGCAACGTGACGCTGGTGGAGACGGGCTACGGCGCCGCTTCGGTCCTGCAACTCAACGGCGACAACGAGCTTGCCTCGTCGTGCTTCTTGACGTTCAACGCGCCGCTGGGCGGCTCGCGTCTGGACTTGAACGGCCATACGCAGACGCTCTCCGGCTTAAGCGGCGACGCCAACGCGGTGATCGAAGGACTGTTGAACAACACCGGGCTGAACAGTGACAGCACGCTGACGGTCAACAACGCCGCCGATTGCACGTTCCTGGGCACGATCCGCGACAGCTTGCAGGGGAGCGGCACCGGCAAGGTGAATCTGGTCAAGAGCGGCGCGGGCAGCTTGACCCTTGGCGGCACGAATACCTACACCGGCTCGACGACCATTAGCGGCGGCACGCTGCAAGTGACCGGCTCGCTCGGTTCGACCAGCGCGGTGAGCGTCGGCGCCGGCGGCACTTTGTATCTCAACAATCCCAGTGGTTTTGTGGGCCCCGCCGGCCCGATCAGCGGCTCGGGGATGGTGCAGATCTATCAAGGGGCGCATAGCTGTAGCCTGGGCACGGGTGGCAAGACCCTGCTGACCGGCTTTGCCGGGACGGTGAGCATCGCCAGCGGCGCGGCTTGCCTGAGCAGCGTCAACGGTCTGGGCAGCGGAGCGGTGAACATCGGCAGCGGCGCCAGTTACGTCATGGCCACGTCGGCCAGCACCACCTTCACCGCACCGATCACGCTCAACGGCCTGGGCGGCACGGCGGACGGGGTGGTGCGGCCGGCGCTTTACGGCGACGGCAGCGGCGGGGTCTACACCTTTAGCGGACCGATCACGCTGGCGGCCACCAGCGACGTGGGCAACAGCATTAACAACGGCATGCTGACGCTCAGCGGGCAGATCAGCGGGCCCGGCGGACTGGTCGTCGAGAACAGCACGCCGGCCTTGACCAACCTGGCCGGCTCGATCACCATCGCCGGCTCGACCAGCAACACTTACGGCGGCAACACCACGATCAACCGCGGCGTGGTCTATCTGCAAAAGACGGGCGGGGCGGTCGCCATTCCCGGCAACCTGACGATCAACTCCGGCGGGACGGCCGGCGCTCCCTGGTGGAATACGTACTTGATCCTGAAGGCGAGCAACCAGATCGCCCCCACGGCGGTGATGAATTTCAGCGAGGTGTTCACCTGCCGCTCGTATTTTGAATTGCTGGGGAACGACCAGACGTTGGCCGGGCTGAGCGACAATGTGGGCCGCAGCGTCATCGAAAACTGCGAACAGGAGAGCGGCATCAACAGCAACTGCACGCTGACGATCGATAACAGCACGGACTGCACGTACAGCGGTCACATCCGCAACGGCGACCTTGCCGCCAACGCCGCCAGCACCGGTCTTTTGGCGTTGGTGAAAAGCGGTCCCGGCAAACTGACGCTCAGCGGCTCGTATTGCGGCGACTACAGCGGCGGTCTGACGGTCAACGCCGGCACGCTGGATTACAGCGGGGCCACGACGCTGCCGGGCACGCCGGTGGCCTATCCGACCGGTCCCACCGGTCCGACCTCGCCGGCCGCGATGACGCCCTGCCCGTACACGATCAACGGCGGGGTGCTGAACATTGGCGGGCTGTCGGCGTCGATCGGGGCGTTTCGCATCAACGGCGGCACCCTCAGCGGCAGCGGCACGCTCAACAGCAACGCGGCCTACGACGTTCGCGGCGGCCGGGTGGATGCCAGCCTGGCGGGCAGCGCTATCGGCCTGAGCAAGTCGAGCCCGGCGACGGCGGTGCTGGGCGGCCTGAATTCCTACGACGGGCGAACCACGGTTGCCGGCGGCACGCTGGAGTTGGGCGCCGCCGCGCAGAACTGCGTTTTGAGCTTAGGCGGCGCGGACATCCAATCCGGCTCGATCGTCTTCGACTACGTCGGCGGCGCCGATCCGGTGGCGACGATCACCAACCTGCTGAAGGCCAGTTGCGACGGCGGTCGTTGGGACGTGGGCCAGTTCGAGGACACGACCGCGGCGGTGACGGGTCTGACGCTGGGGATGGTGGACAACACCGCGACGCACCAGGTGACGGTGATGGCCACGTATCCGGGCGACTTCAATCTCGACGGCAAGGTGGACAGCCAGGATTTGGCGATCTTTTATGCGAACGCCTTCACGGGCACGACGTGGCAGCAGGGCGATGCCAACGGCGACGGGGTAGTCAACGGTCTGGATCGCGACTTGTGGTCTTCGCACCTCGGCCTGCCGCCGTTAGCCGCCGCGTCGCCCGCCGCCAATCTCACCGCCGTCCCCGAGCCGGCCACGCTGGCGTTGCTGGCGGTCGCCCTGTTGGGGTTGCTCGCCTACGCCCGCGGAAAACGAAGATAGTCTCTGCCGAGGAGAAATCACCACTGAAAAGCGGCCGCCAAGCACAGTCGATTTTCGCTTCGATAGACGAGCGCCGATGAAGCGAAGGCGTTGCCGGCGTTGGCAGGCAAATGACTTCGGGGCTGCCCGCCTTGTCAAAAATAAGTCTTCCGATGGGGAAGATACTACGCCACGACTGTAGCGGGACGCTCCGATTTCTTGCCCTGGCCGGGCGCAGGAACACGTCGGTAATTCCTTACGCGCTATTGGCCTGGGGAGTTTGACGGCATCTTGGCGAAAACGGAGAGACTGGGCGATGGCGAATCCATTTCTGAAGTTGGTCGCCATCGGAGATTACGGCCGCTCGGATTTGCAGGATCGCTTCGCCTGACGGGCCGTCATTCCAGAATTTTTCTGTCCCCTTCACTCGCTTACTGACCTGTTTGACAAGCGACTCGGCCAACGAACTTGTCACGGGCAATCCCGAGCGCCGGTAGCCAGGGTAGTCCATTCGGCTGCGGTTGTTGGTCAGGTAGCGGATGGTGGCATGAACGATCTTGCGGGGATCGGTTTCGGGAATGTCCGACTCTTGCGGCAGCGGTCCGTGCTGCGATTGCCATCGCTGCAACTCTGCAATCACATCGTCCACCCGGCCTTGCCAACAAGCGTTCGCCCACACCAAGTATTGCCGCCAACGCGGTTCGGCGTCGCCGTGAATCGCTTTGGCGGCGGTGTACACGTATTCCACCGCGTGAACGAAATCCACAATCGGAACGAACTGCGAAAACCAACGTCGATGGATGCTCCAATTGTAGCCCAAGCCGTCACCGACGAACGCCCGTTTTTGCGCGGCGAAGAAACCTCGCTTGTCAGCTTCCGCCGCCATCATTGCGCCAAACTCATTGCTGCCAGCCAACGAACTGAGACACGTGCGAAACACCGTCGTCGGTTGCCACGGCGGCGATTGCTGAAGCGGCGCCGCCACGGTTTCACCGCCTGTCGCCGGCAATGGCTCCACATCCGTCCCCTCCGCAACAACCTCGTTTTTCAGACATTTCAGGCCGTTTACCAGCTTTTCCACATACGCTCGATTGCAAAAACAGTCGGGCAACTCCGCTTGCGGGTCTGCGGCGAACGAGCGGCTTTGCATCCGATGAAAGGCCGCGTTCTTCGTCTCGCGCCAGTGCGGCTGGTGAACGCCCCGCCCCCGATCGGGCTCGCGCGTCCGCATCCGCCCGCCATCGCCAAACACCGCCGCCAAATCCGGCGGCGCTTCCGCAACCGTCGGCTGCCGTGGCAAGGGTTGTTCGACATACCGACGCGTGCGAACGTCCCGATCCGCAGCCATCTCCGCGCCAACCTCGCAAATCAACTTGTTGATCTGGCGATCCGAAATCGTGATCTCGCCCACCACCTTCAACGCCACTTCCGCCACGTCGAAGGAACTGGTTACGCCGGCCAAGTGCAAGATGCGATGCAAAATGCTCGAACTGTATCCGTGGCCGTCAATCTTCAACACCGGCCGCTGCGGGAAAAAAATCCCTGCGGCACCTCGAACAGTGTCCTACGGGTTCATTGAGTGTGGCGTCGCCGCCACGGACCACCATCGAACGAGGCACGGTTTTCAGAGAACACATCTTCCCGCAAACCGGACACGACGCCTCTTGGCCGAACTGCTCACCTTGAGAACCGGTCATCGCCTCCACGGTTCCTTTAACCAATGCCCGAGAGGCCGCCATCGCCAACTCCTCCATGTCGGCCAGACTCACATCCATGCCAGGACCGTTGGGAAACGCCTCCTGCGCGATGATTTTTCCCCAGCCTGCCGCAATCTCCTGAATTTCCTTCAATCTCCGCTCCCGAGCCTCCTTGCTCGCCATGTCGTGGTTCTCCTTGTACTTATGATGACCTCATGCTCCAGAATCCCGCCCGCCAGCTTAAACGATCCCCCTCGGCACTGCAAACCCGTTCCTGCGCCCGCCCTGGCCAATGATCTGCCAAAGCTATTGACAGAAATGTCGCAGATACATAAATTGGAGATTGAGGGCACCGGCTCTGTAATGTTGGGGGAGCGTCTTTCGACTGAATTGAGGCGGTGGCTGCGCAGGCATCCTTCATGCAGCATGCCGTCGATTACCTCCCGACCCACGGCTTCCCACGAGTCGTTCGGAACGATGTTTCGAGTCGGTCCATGCCGTCGTTTCGGAACACGCCGCGGTGAAACGGCTGCATTGTTGGGGCTGTCTTTTTCTCAGTTTAGCGAGGGATCCCGCGGGGGAGTTCGTGCGTGCGACTGGACGTTTTAGCGACTTGAACGGGCAACGGCGAGTACGAATTGGAGGGGAAGTCTTCACATCTCGGGGTGACGTACGGCACGTCCGAGACAATGGCGACCCCGTCGAAGCCGGCGCCGTCATCGTTTCATCGGTCATCGTTAGTGTTGTGCGACGATCCTGGCGAAAAGCCGCTGCTGTTTTCCTTCATCACCTGTTCTGTTCGGAATGGAGTAACAACGATGCGAGGTTGCGTGACATTCATGTATCGAACTTCATTGACTGCTGCACTTTTGGCGATGGGGGTGAGCCTGTCGTCGCAGAGCGCGTTGGCAGACAGCTTCGACTGGCAGAGCGTCAATGGGCTGAACTGGGCGACGCCGGTCGAGAGCCAGTTTGGCGGGACCTGCTGGGATTTCTCCGCTTGCGCCACGCTTGAGGCGAAGTACAAGCTCACCCGCAACGATGCCTCATTCAACGATGATGTGTCCGAACAGGAGGTCTGTTGGGAACAGTACATGGGCACCACGGGCGGCGGCTGGGGCACTGCCGTTTTGACATATTTCACAACCCACGGCGTCGTTTCCGCAACCGAATGCCCCTACGTATCTTCAAGCCCCGATACCGGCGTTGCTCCCTATTGGCCGTTGAACACCGGCTGGCAGAACCGCGCCTGGAAGAGCACCTCGAACTGGAACAACTGTACGAATATCACCGCCACGATGAAGACCTATCTGAAGGAGTACGGGCCGATGGAGGTTGGACTCCTGTTGACCAACGATCTGTACGCCTCGGTGGCGGACTTGGAGGCGAATTACCGCGGACCGGTGTCGGGCGAGGATCACGAGGTATCGCTGGTCGGCTACTGCGACGACTCGAAAGTTCCCAGCGGCGGATACTGGATCATCAAGAATAGCTGGGATACGGGGTGGGGCGTAAACGGCTACGGATTCATTCCCTACGGCGACCTCGAAAACCACAACGACATCAGCGCCATCAACGGCGGCGTCTACTACACCGGCGCGATGGCCACGGTCACTTGGGGCGGGGGGACGGGCACTTGGGTCAGCGGCGGGGGGAATTGGTCGGGCAGCGACCAGTATGGCAACGCGCTTCCCGCCTACAACTGGCAAAACCAAGAGACCGCCGCCACCTTCAACACCGTTGGCGGCAGCATGACAATTAACGGAACCGTGATCGCCCACGGGATTACGATCAGTTCCGGGGCGACCGGCTATGTCTTTAACGGCGTCAATAACGCCGCGCTGACGGTCACCGCCGGCGGCATCACCGCCCATGAGAGCGTGGCCTTCAACGTGCCGGTCTGGATCGGCGCCCCGCAGACCTGGACGATCGACAGCGGCAAGAGCCTCACGATCGGCGACCTGCACACGATCATCAGCAATCTGACGATCAACGCCGCCGGCAACTTCTATACCAGCGGCGCGCTGGACGGCGGCGGGGTGCTCAATGCCAACGGGGCGGTGCCGGGGAGCATCACGCTTACGGGCGCGGGAAACTTCTACATCAGCGGCAGCGGCACGGTTCCCGTCAGCCTGGTCAACAACTCCTCGGGCGGATTGTACTTGAGCACGCCGGCCGGGCAGACGCGAACCTGGACCGGCTCGATCAGCGGCACGGGCAGCGGCACACTGCACAAGACGGATCAGGGAACACTGATCGTCTCGGGCAGCGCCAGCTATAGCGGGCCGACCTCGATCGACGGCGGCGTGTTGCAGTTCAGTATGCCCAGCAGCTTCCTGATCCTCAACGGCGGCGTCTATCAGCCCAACAGCAGCGCCGCCGGCACCTTCAGCCGCGGCCTGGCCGCTTCGGGCTCGAACAAGTTCGAGTGGACCGGCAGCGGCGGCGGGTTTTCGGCGGGGGCCGGCTCGTTGACGGTCAATGTCGGCGGCAGTTCCACCGCCGGCACGCTCACCTGGGGAAGCACCGCGGGCACGAACATCATCGGCACGCTCGATTTCGGTTCGAGCAGCTCGCAGAACGTCACCATCCTCCGCAATCCGGTGAATCTCAACGGCGCGGACCGCACCATCAACGTCAACGACAACCCGGCCTCGGCCGCCGACTACACGGTGATGCAGGGGGCGGTGTTCAACAGCACGGGCACTGCCGGGCTGATCAAGACCGGAAATGGCGAGTTGTGCCTGACCTCCAGCAGCAACAACTACAACGGCAACACCACCATCAGCGGCGGCGTCTTGCAGGAGAACTTGCCCGCCAATAGCTTCCTCAGTTTGGAAGGCGGCGTGTACGAGACGGTCTCGGGCGGGACGTTCAGCCGCAGTCTCGGCAGTAGCGGCGGCAGCTTCCGCTTCACCAGCAACGGCGGCGGTTTCTCCACCACCACCAATCCGCTGACGGTCAACGTCGGCGGCAACAGTGCGACGCTCGCCTGGGGGACCAGCACGGGCACGCAGATCGTCGGTACGCTCCGCTTCGGCTCGACCCGCTGGACCAATTCCGTGACCTTCCTCAATCCGATCGATCTTAACGGCGGTGTGCGGACCGTCAACGTGGCCGACAATCCCAGTTCGACCGCGGACTATGCGGCGCTGGCGGGAGCGATCAGCGACTCGCTGGGCGGCGGTCTGCTGATGAAGACGGGCGCGGGCACGCTCTATTTGCAGGGCTCGTCGTCCAACAGCTTTAGCGGCTCGGTTACGATCCAGGGGACGTTGGTGGCGGCGAAGACCGGCGGGGCCTTGGCGCTGCCCGGCAACGTGACGCTGGTGGAGACGGGCTACGGCGCCGCTTCGGTCCTGCAACTCAACGGCGACAACGAGCTTGCCTCGTCGTGCTTCTTGACGTTCAACGCGCCGCTGGGCGGCTCGCGTCTGGACTTGAACGGCCATACGCAGACGCTCTCCGGCTTAAGCGGCGACGCCAACGCGGTGATCGAAGGACTGTTGAACAACACCGGGCTGAACAGTGACAGCACGCTGACGGTCAACAACGCCGCCGATTGCACGTTCCTGGGCACGATCCGCGACAGCTTGCAGGGGAGCGGCACCGGCAAGGTGAATCTGGTCAAGAGCGGCGCGGGCAGCTTGACCCTTGGCGGCACGAATACCTACACCGGCTCGACGACCATTAGCGGCGGCACGCTGCAAGTGACCGGCTCGCTCGGTTCGACCAGCGCGGTGAGCGTCGGCGCCGGCGGCACTTTGTATCTCAACAATCCCAGTGGTTTTGTGGGCCCCGCCGGCCCGATCAGCGGCTCGGGGATGGTGCAGATCTATCAAGGGGCGCATAGCTGTAGCCTGGGCACGGGTGGCAAGACCCTGCTGACCGGCTTTGCCGGGACGGTGAGCATCGCCAGCGGCGCGGCTTGCCTGAGCAGCGTCAACGGTCTGGGCAGCGGAGCGGTGAACATCGGCAGCGGCGCCAGTTACGTCATGGCCACGTCGGCCAGCACCACCTTCACCGCACCGATCACGCTCAACGGCCTGGGCGGCACGGCGGACGGGGTGGTGCGGCCGGCGCTTTACGGCGACGGCAGCGGCGGGGTCTACACCTTTAGCGGACCGATCACGCTGGCGGCCACCAGCGACGTGGGCAACAGCATTAACAACGGCATGCTGACGCTCAGCGGGCAGATCAGCGGGCCCGGCGGACTGGTCGTCGAGAACAGCACGCCGGCCTTGACCAACCTGGCCGGCTCGATCACCATCGCCGGCTCGACCAGCAACACTTACGGCGGCAACACCACGATCAACCGCGGCGTGGTCTATCTGCAAAAGACGGGCGGGGCGGTCGCCATTCCCGGCAACCTGACGATCAACTCCGGCGGGACGGCCGGCGCTCCCTGGTGGAATACGTACTTGATCCTGAAGGCGAGCAACCAGATCGCCCCCACGGCGGTGATGAATTTCAGCGAGGTGTTCACCTGCCGCTCGTATTTTGAATTGCTGGGGAACGACCAGACGTTGGCCGGGCTGAGCGACAATGTGGGCCGCAGCGTCATCGAAAACTGCGAACAGGAGAGCGGCATCAACAGCAACTGCACGCTGACGATCGATAACAGCACGGACTGCACGTACAGCGGTCACATCCGCAACGGCGACCTTGCCGCCAACGCCGCCAGCACCGGTCTTTTGGCGTTGGTGAAAAGCGGTCCCGGCAAACTGACGCTCAGCGGCTCGTATTGCGGCGACTACAGCGGCGGTCTGACGGTCAACGCCGGCACGCTGGATTACAGCGGGGCCACGACGCTGCCGGGCACGCCGGTGGCCTATCCGACCGGTCCCACCGGTCCGACCTCGCCGGCCGCGATGACGCCCTGCCCGTACACGATCAACGGCGGGGTGCTGAACATTGGCGGGCTGTCGGCGTCGATCGGGGCGTTTCGCATCAACGGCGGCACCCTCAGCGGCAGCGGCACGCTCAACAGCAACGCGGCCTACGACGTTCGCGGCGGCCGGGTGGATGCCAGCCTGGCGGGCAGCGCTATCGGCCTGAGCAAGTCGAGCCCGGCGACGGCGGTGCTGGGCGGCCTGAATTCCTACGACGGGCGAACCACGGTTGCCGGCGGCACGCTGGAGTTGGGCGCCGCCGCGCAGAACTGCGTTTTGAGCTTAGGCGGCGCGGACATCCAATCCGGCTCGATCGTCTTCGACTACGTCGGCGGCGCCGATCCGGTGGCGACGATCACCAACCTGCTGAAGGCCAGTTGCGACGGCGGTCGTTGGGACGTGGGCCAGTTCGAGGACACGACCGCGGCGGTGACGGGTCTGACGCTGGGGATGGTGGACAACACCGCGACGCACCAGGTGACGGTGATGGCCACGTATCCGGGCGACTTCAATCTCGACGGCAAGGTGGACAGCCAGGATTTGGCGATCTTTTATGCGAACGCCTTCACGGGCACGACGTGGCAGCAGGGCGATGCCAACGGCGACGGGGTAGTCAACGGTCTGGATCGCGACTTGTGGTCTTCGCACCTCGGCCTGCCGCCGTTAGCCGCCGCGTCGCCCGCCGCCAATCTCACCGCCGTCCCCGAGCCGGCCACGCTCTCCCTCTTGTCCGCCGCGCTACTGTTGCTGTTGGCTTACGCCCGCAAGCGGCGCGGATAGATGCAGGCCGTCGCATCGGGATGGCAGATGGGCTGCCATCTCGGTTGCTTGTCACACTGGGGCGGCAGCGCAACTGCCGCCCCGGCGATCGTTCCGCAGCGGTCGCACTATTGACCCAGCGACCTTTGCACGGCCGCTGTTGGGAAGTAGAATTATGCGACGGTGTCCTTCCGCATGGCCATCTTCAGTGGGGATAGTGAATTGTTACGAACTCACACGTGTGGTGAATTGGGTTTGGAGCACGTCGGCAACCAGGTCACGCTTTGCGGCTGGGTCGACACTTACCGCGACCATAGCGGCGTGTTGTTTGTTGATCTGCGCGACCGCTACGGCAAGACGCAGGTTGTTTTTGCCCCGGAGGCGGGCGAAGAGACGCTTCAGGCGGCAAAATCGTTGCGGTCGGAGTTTGTGGCGTTGGTGCGAGGCAAGGTGGCTCCGCGGCCCGAGGGAACCGTCAATCCCAAGCTGAGCACCGGCGAGATCGAGCTTCGGGCGTCGTACGTCGAAATACTTAACCGCAGCCTTACACCGCCGTTTCAGCCAACCGCGAAGGAGCTGCCCGGCGAAGATCTCCGCCTGAAACACCGCTACATCGATCTTCGCCGGCCGGAAATGCAGCGGACGATGTTGTTGCGGAATCGCATGATCAAGATCATGCGCGATTACTGCGACTCGCTGGGGTTTGTCGACGTGGAAACGCCGATGCTCGGGCGGAGCACGCCGGAGGGGGCGCGCGACTACCTGGTGCCGAGCCGGATTCAGCCGGGGACGTTTTACGCCCTGCCGCAGTCGCCGCAGCTTTACAAACAGATTCTGATGGTGGCCGGATACGACCGCTACGTGCAGGTGGCCCGCTGCTTCCGCGACGAGGACTTGCGGGCGGATCGGCAGCCGGAGTTCACGCAACTCGATCTGGAGATGTCGTTCATCACCGCCGATGACATCATGGGAGTGATCGAGGGGCTGATCGCGCGGCTGGCGAAGGAAATCCTTGGGCTGGAGGCGCCGCTGCCGCTGCCGCGGATGACGTACGACGAGGCGATGGAACGGTTCGGCCACGACGCTCCCGATCTGCGGTTTGGGATGGAGCTCGTCGAGATTACGGATTTGGCGAAGGAGTCGGAGTTTCAGGTGTTCCGCGGCGTCGCTGATGCGGGCGGCCGAGTGCGCGGCATCAACGCCAAGGGGGCGGCCGATCGCTATTCGCGCAAGGGAATTGACGAACTGACGGCTTTCGTGGTCGAGAATTTCGGCGCGAAGGGGCTGGCGTGGTTCAAGGTCGAGGGGGACGGCCGGTTGGCCTCTCCGATCGCCAAGAATTTCGACCCCGAGTTGCTGGCCCGCATCGGCCAACGCATGGACGCTGCCCCGGGCGACTTGCTGTTGATTGCCGCCGACAAGTTCGAGGCGACGTGCAAGACGCTGTATGCCCTGCGAAAGCGGCTGGGGGCGGAGCTGCGGCTCTACAATCCTGCGACCATGAACTTCTCCTGGATCGTCGAATTCCCGATGTTCGCACGCGACATGGAAGAGGACTGCTGGACGGCGATGCACCATCCGTTTACGTCGCCGCGGCCGCAAGACCGCGAGTTGCTTCGCAGCGATCCGCAGAAGTGCCGGGCGCAGGCGTACGACCTGGTAATCAACGGTTATGAAGCGGGGGGCGGCACGATCCGTATCCACGACCAGAAGTTGCAGCAGGAGGTGTTCCGGCTGCTGGGCATCGACGAGCCGACCGCGCGCGAGCGATTCGGCTTTCTCTTGGACGCCTTGCAATTCGGCGCCCCGCCGCACGGCGGAATTGCGCTGGGCATCGACCGGCTGGTGATGCTCTTCGGCGGCCTGGACAACATCCGCGACGTGATCGCCTTCCCGAAGACGCAGCGGGCAACCGACTTGATGACCGGCGCACCCGGGCGGGTCGATGCCAAACAACTCCGCGAATTGGGCATCAAGACCGCGGGAGAATCAAAATAGATGTCGCTTAGGGCGGATGAAGCATCGGCTGCGAGCGGGCATGCCGCGTTGCGAGTGGCGATGGCCCAGATCGCGCCGAAGCTGGGCGACGTGTCCTATAATCTCGGCTTGCACCTGGAGCAGATCGAAGCCGCCCGCCGCGAGCGGGCCGACGTGGTCGTGTTTCCCGAGCTGTCGCTAAGCGGCTACTTCGTCCGCGACATGGTGCCCGATCTGGCGATCTCGCCGGCCGGGCCGGAAATCCGGCAGTTGATCGACGCCGCCGGGGCAATGTCGCTGGTCGTCGGCTTCATCGAAGAGTCGCCGCACCATCGCTTCTACAACGCGGCGCTCTGGGCCGAGGGTGGGCGGGTAGTCCACGTCCACCGCAAGGTCTATCTGCCGACCTACGGGCTGTTCGACGAGCAGCGGTACTTTGCGGCCGGCCGCCGCATCATGGCGTTCGACACCGCGCGGTTCGGCCGCGTCGGAATTCTGATCTGCGAGGATTTTTGGCATCTTTCGGCCGCCGCGATCATGCAGGCCGAAGAGGTCGATCTGCTGCTGTGCGTCGCCAATTCGCCGGCGCGGGGAGTGGATGGACCGAAGGTCCGCATCGCGGAGACGTACGAGCAGCTTGCCACGGCGTTGGCCCAGATGCTCGGCGCGGCGGTGATGGTTGTGAACCGGGTGGGATTCGAGGACGGGCTCTGCTTCTGGGGCGGGAGCATGGCGGTCGGCCCCGACGGCCGCACCATCGCCCAGGCCGCGATGCTCGATCCGGCGCTGGCGTTGGCCGAGTTCGATCCGGGCGAGCTGCGGCGGCAGCGGCTCGTCAGCCCGCTGGCTCGCGACGAACGGTTGCTGTTGACCATCGAGGAGTTCCATCGCATCAAGCGGCGGCGTTATGGGCAGTGAATTGAGCGAAAACCTGCTGAGGATCAATCCCGAACTGGTCACGCAGATTCTCCGCCGCTTCATCGCCGCGGAAATTCAGCGGGCGGGTTTCCAACGGGTCGTGGTGGGACTCTCGGGAGGGATCGATTCGAGCGTGGTCACCTTCCTTTGCGCCTGCGCGCTTGGGGCCGAGAACGTGCTGGCCGTGACCATGCCCTACAAAACGTCGAGCGAAGCCACCCGCCGCGACAGCCAGGCGGTGATCGAGCGGCTGGGCGTGCGCACGGTCAACGTGCCGATTGCTGCCCAGATCGACGCCTATTTCGCGCAGTTCCCCGACGCCTCGCAGCTTCGGCTGGCGAACAAGTGCGCCCGCGAGCGGATGACGGTGCTTTACGACCAGAGTGCGGCGTTTGGCGGGCTGGTGGCGGGAACGAGCAACAAGAGCGAATTGCTCTTAGGCTACGGCACGCAGTTCGGCGACATGGCCTCGGCCATCAACCCGATCGGCGATCTCTACAAGACGCAGCTCTACGATCTGGCCGCATACCTGGGCGTGCCCGAGCGGATACTGGCGAAAGAGCCGACCGGCGATCTATGGGTCGGGCAGACCGACGCGGGCGAGCTGGGTTTCTCGTATACCGAGGTCGATCGGCTGTTGGTGCTCTTGGTCGATCGCCGCTGGCGGCGGGCGGAACTGTTGCAGGCCGGCTTTGCGGCGGAGTTCGTCGATCGCGTGACCACGATGATTCGCCGCAATCACTACAAGCGGCGGATGCCGGTGATCGCCAAGCTCTCGCACCGCACAATGGATCGCGATTTTCGCTACGCCAGGGATTGGGGGACTTGAGATTCTCCGACGAAGGCTGCTATTCTTCGCCGATGAACCGGCGGTCTTCTTGGCTTAGTGCGCTTGGCGAGACGCGAATGACGTCGCCGTCGGCTTTTTCCAGCTTCACCTTGCCGTCTTCCATGCCGAGAAACTTGGCCCTGATGCGATACTTGCCGTTGCGAGCAGTCCAGGTGCGCATCGCCGCGCGGGCGGAGGCGGCCGGCGTGCCGTCGTGTCCAGCCGGCTTGGTTGCGGCCGTGTCGGTCGGCGGGGTGTCGATGGCAGTGTCTTGCAGGGTAGGAAAGTGCTTTCCGTATCGGCGGCTCAAGTTGGTTCGCAGCAGGTCGTACTTCGTGCGCAGATCGGCGAGGTGTGCTTTCAGTTCGTTGATGGCTATTTCCGCTTCGCGCGAACCGCCTTCCAACGCCGCTGTGGCCAGTTCCGAATAGAACGTGCTTATCTTCTCGGCGGCATTGCCCTCGGTGAGAACCTGTCGAATCAGATCGGCATCGGCATTCTCGTTTTTCAGCGACTTGACTTTGGCGGCGTGGTCGGCGTAGTCCTTGGAGATCTGTTTGAAGATCTTGGCCACCCTTTTGTTGCGGACGTTTTGCAGCCGCGCCAGGCTGCGCGGATCGAGGGTGGGAATCTGGTCGAGCTTCTTCTCGGAGTCATCGAGCTTCGCTTGCAGCGCGTTCTTCGCCTGGTTCAATTGCGTCCAGATATTCATGGTCGCCACCGGGTCGCCCATGTCGGGCGCGGTTGGGCGATGTTCGCGGGCGCCGGCAAGTTGGCCAGCGACTGCACGCTCTTGGGAGCGGCGGCGATGAAGGCGCAGATGTGCGGCGAGGATATGGCGAAGTTCAGGTTCTGCCCTTCGGGCAGCGTCCAGGTGTTGATGCCGACGACTTCTGCGCGGGCGTTGACAAGCGGACCGCCGCTATTGCCGTGCGAAATCGGGGCGGTGTGCTGCAACCAGGTCGAGTTCGGATCATAACCCAATTCCTCGTAGATGCTGGTTGGGCCGCGCTTCGTCATGTCGACCAGTTCGGAGCCGCCGCGAATTGCCGAGATTTTGCCGTCGGCGGCAGTCAGGGCCAGGCCCAGCGGTGAGCCGAAGGTAGCCACCCAGTCGCCGCGGGTGGGCAGTTTATCGGCGACCTTCAGCGCAACCAGCTTCTTATTGCCGGCATTGATCTTGATAAGAGCCAGGTCGCGGTTGATAAGAATCGCCATGAAGCCTTCGACGCGGTAGAGCTTCTTGTCCCTGTCGGAGGGGAACTCCACGACCGCCTTCTTCGCGCCTTCGATGACGTGGTAGTTGGTCATCACCAGACCGCTTGGGTCCACGACGAAACCGCTTCCCAAGCCCGACTCGGTTTTCACCGTGACAACCGACGGCTCGATCTTCTTTCCCATCTCATCGATGCTCGGAGCGATCTGTGCCCTGGCCGAAGACGCTGCCCCAAGAGCCAAGGCGACACCGATCAGCGTGATCAACGAGAAATAACGAAAAGGCAACCGCCGAATTTCCATGACGACACTCCTCGTGACAAGAATAGGGGCTGGTTCCGCCGCGCCGACAATCACGAATCGCGAAATTGTCGTTTTGCCCGTCACGCGGCCGGGGAGCTTCCCCCTATCACCCGACATGTTACTTATTATATGCTGCGGCCGTCGATTTCCGCAAGTGCTGGGGGCGAGAAGCTCCCCCCGGCACGACTATTTCAGGCGGGGAAAGGGCAAAGCGCAGCGAAACGCGACGACAGGAGAAAACCGTGAGCAGACGCTACCGACAATCCTGGCAAAGAGCCTCGCCTGGGCTGCTGCTTCCACTGGGCAAGATCAATGGAAGCAACGGCCACACCCCGCCATACGGTAAGGAGTTGTATGATTTCTAGCGGATTCGGCAACGGGACGTTTAGCCGGCGGGCTTGCCCGTCGCGCGAAGGCAGTGCCTTGCGGCGATTCTCGCGGCGGGCAAGCCCGCCGGCTAAACGAAAATCCTCGTAATCCTGCGCAGTACAGTTACTCGACTTTGTAAACCACGTCGTGTTCCCGGGCGTGCTCCTTCACCCGCATGCCGATGGTTTGCCCGGCCGCGGCCTCCGCGACGGCCTGGTTGTCGATCTGCATCGAGTCGATCTTCTGAGTGAAGTCGCTGGTATGGCCTTTGATGTGGATTGTGTCGCCGACGCGGAGCACATTCTGGGCGACTTGGATCGCCACCACGCTTGCCTTGCTGAAGTAATGCAAGACCTTGCCGACTTCGACCTCCGCCATGAGAAAACCCTCCCTTGACCAGAGTATTGGTTTGCCCAACGCTGAGGGGATTATACCTTCTTGGCCGATTCGGCTCCAGCCCCAGTTATGCTGCAGGCGCAGCAACGGATGATCGCGGTGGCCTCGGAACCGTTTAGCCGCCGCGTCCACGCGGCGCTGCGCCGGCGGGCAGTTTTGCGCCGCGTGGACGCGGCGGCTAAACAGCCTTCCCATCTTAACTGCGAAGAACCACTGCGCTACGCCGCAACTAGGAGAGTTTGCTACCGGGGCTGGCGAACCGCTCGGCGGTTTTTCGCGAGATGCGGCCCTCCTTCAGCAGCCGCTTGATCGATTCGTCGAGGGTGCGCATGCCTTCGGCGCGGCTGGTGAGAATCACGGTGTCGATCGATTCCAATTTGCCGAAGCGGATCGCCGCGGCGATGGCCGGATTGTTGAACATGATCTCCAGCGCCAAGACGCGTTTTTCTTCCTTGCGCACGTTGGGCAGCAGATGCTGACTGACCACGGCGCGGAGGCTCATCGCGAGCTGCGAGCGGACCTCCTGCTGGGTGCTCTGGGGGAAGAGGTCGGCGTAGCGGGAGACGGCCCCCTTGGCGTCGCGGGTGTGCAGGGTCGAGAGGACGAGGTGGCCGGTCTCGGCGGCGCTCGAGCGCCATCTGCGCGGTATCGCGGTCGCGGATCTCGCCGGCGAGAATCACGTCGGGGTCTTGCCGCAGAGCATATTTCAGGCCGTCGGCGAAGGTGTGCACGTCGCGGCCGACCTCGCGCTGCGTGACCAGCGAGACCGGCGTCTTGGGAAAAAGATACTCCACGGGCTCCTCGACGGTGATGATGCGATAGCCCCCCTCCTGATTCAACTGGTTGATGAGCATCGCCAGGCTGGTCGACTTGCCCGAGCCGACCACGCCGCAGATCAGCACCAGTCCGTTGCGATAGTGGGCAAGTTGTTGGGCGAGGTCTTGGGGAAAGCCGGCCCACTGGAAGTCGGGGATGACGGCGGGAATGAGGCGGAAACAGGCCCCCATCTGCTCGCCGCTGAGAAAGTAGTTGACACGGAATCGCTCCGCCCGGCCGCCAATCGCCAGTTCCAGCGAGAAATCGACGTTGTGGGCGGCGCGGAAGCGGCCCAGCGCGTAAGCCGGGCAGAGCCCCGCCAGCAGGTCGCGGAGGGCGTCGGGAGCCAACTGCGCCGAGTCCAACTGCCGCAGTCGGCCGTGAACCCGCAGCGTCGGCGGATAGCCCGGCACGAGGTGAAGGTCGGAAGCCTCGGCCTCGACGGCCAACCCGAGCCAGTTGCGAATTTCGTCGGGACACGCCTCGTCGATTTGGTTTGCGGTTGCCATGCGACCAGCTTTGCTTCCGTAGAACTGATGACAGAACGTGTTCTTTACGCTCCGCGCGAAGCGATTAGCGCCGCCGCTTCCCTCTCGCCGAGCGAGAGGAGTCAGGGTTTGCCAGGAATCCGCGATGCGTGGTGACGTCGATTATATCGTGTCGTTCGATGACCGCCAACGTCCGTTGATCGGCGAGAAGGTCGTACTGTATGTTCGTCTACTATTGCGGCCCCCTTGCCGGCAGTCTAGAATCAGTCTTCTGGTCGGCACTTATCTTGCCCCTCGTCGCAGGGTGGGGTCGCATGTCGGGTCGTAAGCGAAGACAAAGACCGTCGTCGGCCGCGAATCCGCGGAGCGACGCGCCGCGGAAGGCAGGGGATCCTGTGCGGCCGCGGCCGCCGCTAACCCGTCGGCGGAGGTGGCTGTTCCGGCTGACGGCTGCCGTCGTTTCGCTGTTGCTTTTTTTCGTTCTATTGGAAGTTGGATTGCGGCTGGGGGGCTACGGTTATCCGACGGGCTTCTTGGTTGGTCCCGACGCCAAAGGGTTCTATCGGGGCAATCTGCAATTCGGCTGGCGATTCTTCCCCCACGCGCTTGCTCGCGCCCCCGTGCCGTGTCTGCTGTCGGCGAAGGCCGCCGGCACGCTTCGCATCTTCGTGCTTGGCGAGTCGGCGGCGCAGGGCGTTCCCAACTGGTCGTTCAGCGTTGGCCGGATACTGGAAGTGCTGCTCCGTGAGCGTTATCCCGAGGTGAAGTTCGAGGTGGTCAACGCCGCGATGACGGCGATCAACTCGCACGTGGTGCGTGAGATCGCCCGCGACTGCACGGCCCGCCAACCCGACCTGTTTGTCGTCTACATGGGCAACAACGAGGTGGTGGGGCCCTACGGACCAGGCACCGTCTTTCAGCAATCGTTGCCGAGCCTGAGCCTCATACGCGGCAGCATCTGGTTGAAATCGACGCGGATCGGACAACTGCTGGGCGACGTGATTGCTCGCTGCGGGTCGCGCGGAGACGCTCCGCCGCAATGGAAGGGCTTGGAGATGTTCATGGGCCATCGGATTGCGGCCGACGATCCGCGTCTGCGGGCGGTTTATGACAATTTCCGGCGGAATCTCGGCGATATTTGCCGCATCGGCCGGGGCGCCGGGGCGGCGGTGGTTGTCTCCACCGTGGCGGTGAACCTCAAGGATTGCCCGCCGTTTGCTTCGGCACACGGTTCAGGCCTATCGCCGCAAGAGCTGGCAAGATGGGAGGCGCTCTACAAGCAAGGCATCGATCTGGAGAACCAGGGCAAGCGGCAGGAAGCGACCGCCAAGTACGAGGCGGCGGCGAAGATCGACAGACATTTCGCCGAACTGGCCTTCCGCCGCGGGCGATGTCTTGCCGCGCTGGGGCGATCGGCGGACGCCGCCCAACAGTTCGCGCGGCGCGAGATGCCGACGTCTTGCGGTTTCGCGCCGACTCCACCATCAATACGATTGTCCGCGAGGTGGCGGCGGAACAAAAAACCGCGGGCGTCCGCCTGGTCAACGCGGAGCAATCGCTGGCCAAGAGCGATCTGTGCATCGGTGGCATCCCCGGTGAGGGCCTGTTCTACGAGCACGTTCATTTCAACTTCGACGGAAATTATCTGCTGGCGCGGGCCTTGTTGCAAGAGGTGGAAGCGGCGCTGCCCGCCTTGGCCGGCTCGCGAAAACAGGGCCCAATCCTCTCCAGGCAGGAATGCGCCGAGGCGTTGGCCTTGACTCCCTGGGACGAGCAGCAAATGGCGGGTCTCATTGCCGAGACGTCGGCGCGGCCGCCGTTCAACAAACAGTTGGATCATGCCGACCGCACGGCGCTGCTGCGAAAGCGGGGGAAAGAACTCGGTGGTCTCGCCAACACGCCGACAGCCCTGGATGCGGCATATCAGGCGTGCCAGGCGGCCTTCGACAAAACCCCCGACGACTGTCTCTCCCGCCTGCACCTGATCAAGTTGGCGCTGGCAAGCGGCCGCCCCAAGACGGCGCTGGAACAGGTCCGCATCGCCGCGCAACAGCTTCCGCGCGATCCCGAAGTGAACATGCTGCGCGGTTGCGCGGCAAGAAACTGCGGAAAGCTCGACGAGGCGGTGGATGCTTTTCGCAAGGTGCTGGAGGTCGATCCAGGGCTGGTGATGGCCAACTACGACCTCGCTCTGATTCTGGACCGACGCGGGCAGACCGACGAGGCGATTGTGCATTATCAGCGGGCGGTGGACGCGGACCCGAGCTTCCTCGTCTGCCGCTGTTGCCTTGCCGCGATCTTGGAGCGGCGCGGACGAAGCGACGAGTCGCTCGCCCACTATCGAGCGGCCTTGGAGATCGATCCCGATTTTGCCTTGGGACACGCCGGCTTCGGTGCGGTCTTGGAACGCCGCGGCCAGTTCGACGAGGCGGTGGCTCATTTCCAGAAAGCACTGAAGATCAATCCGCGCGTGCGCTGGCGCACAACAACTTCGCGGTGGCGTTGGCCCATCGGCGGCGGTTCGACGAGGCTATCGTCCACTTCCGGCAGGCGCTGGAAATCGACCCCAACTATCGCGAAGCGCACGCCAATCTGGAAAAAGCCCTGAGGGCTCGCGGCCAGCAAGCGGCGAAGCGGTGACAATTCCGGCTGTAGGAGGCGACTCCTGTCGCCGATTGGGGCTCCACAGAGGCTCGATCGGCGTCAGGAGACGCCTCCTATACAAGGTTCGTACGGCCGCTGTTCCCGGACACCCGCGGATAGAAGCACAGTGCTACGGCGGCGATCATGCTCGACGGTTCGCCGCGACGGCTCTTGCGATTTGCGCCTCGAAGACCTTCAGCCGCCGCACCTTGCGGACGACGACGCGAACGCCGCCGCGATCGAAGACGTCGCCGCTGCGGAAATGCCCCTGCGTCTGGCCGACAATCCAATCGCTGACGGTCCGCAGGCCGCCTTCGGGAGTAGCCTCGGGCGGGTCGGCGGCCAGGTCGATGCCGGTGAGCTCCTTCAGTCGCCCCAGGCCAAGCCCTCCGCCGACAACCCACGCCCGGCCCGACGGCACCGCGTGGACGGGCAGCCGGTCGTATTCGTCCTGAATCTCGCCGACCAGTTCTTCGAGCACGTCTTCCAGCGTGATCAAGCCCACCACCTTGCCGGCGGCGTCGCGGACCAGGGCGATATGCGTGTGCTCGCGGATGAGGCGTTCCAGGCAGGCGGCCAGCAACACCTCGTCGCGAAGGCTCGGCAGCGGCCGCAGAATCGACCGCAGCGACGGCTCGTGAGGCTGGCTCAACCGCATCAGCGCCACCAGGTCCTTAAAAGTGACGTAACCCAGGATCGATTCCGGATTGCCGGGCCGCTCGGCGACGGGAAATCGCGTGTGCATTTCCAGGTGGGCCGTCACCAGGCAAGCGCTCAGCGAGGCGTTCACGTCCAACATGCTGATGTGTTTGGCCGGGAGCATGATCTCGCTGAGGCGGCGGGTGGAGAACCGCGACGCCCCCAGAATGATCCCTTCCTGCCGTTCGCCGATCAGCCGCGAGGCCCTGGCCGAGGCGGCCTGCGCGCGAAGCTCGAGCAGTTCGATCGCCTCCGACTTGAGGCCCGGGTCCATCCGCGGCCGCCAACGCCGCTCGCTCCAGGCCATCATCGCCATCACGCAGGTCTCGAACACCCACACCGCCGGCCAGACGCTGAAGCAAAACCAGCGCATCATCCGCGAGAGCCGCAGGCAGACCCATTCCTTGTTGCGGAGCGAAAAGACCTTCGGCATCAGCTCGCCCAAGAGGATGGAGAGGAACGTCAATGGAACCACCACGGCGATGATGGCCAGTATCTCGGCCGCCAACTGTGAGAGGCCGAGGTGCGATACCAGGTAGGGCTGAATATCCTCGGCGGCGCCGACGCCCCCGATCGCGGCGGCAATCGCCCCCAGCAAGGTCATCGCCACTTGCGTGGCCGCCAGGCTGGCCTCCATGTTCTGCTTCATGAACAGGGCGGCCCTGGCCCCACGGCGGTTCTCGCGGGCGAGGACTTGCAGCCGGGCGATCGTCACCGCCGCCAACGCGATCTCGTAGCCGGCGAACACCCCGTTCAACAGCACCATCGCCGCCATGACGGCCAGTTCGATCAATCCCACGCCCGCACCCTCCTTGCCACGTTTCTATCAAGGAAACAGGGCGCTGTCGAGTGGATGGAGGGCCACGAGGAGGGGCGAGACCGGAGCGGTGCCTGGCGGACAGAGTGTTTAGCCGGCGAGCAAGCGGTCTGTTGATTTACTGAACGGCAACGATGGCCTACGCGGCGGCTGCCGGTGATTTTTTCAGAATTCCTTCGGTTTTCGAGATTATGGTGGCATCGTTGCCTATAGGTTTGAATTGCCCCGGATGGCTGATTTGGCAGCCAGACAGGCCGTATCGTCAGTCTTCGTTCGCCCAAATCCTCCTGCCTCGCCTAACTTGCCGCTTCGGCCAACATTTTCGCCAACTCGGCGCGCAGTCCCGCCACGTGGGCCAGCAACTTCCTCATGTTGTACGCGGTACATACCCACAACCATTCGGTCCGCACCTTCTCCAAGCCACGCAGCAAAAATCGCCGCACGCCCAAAATGCTCTTGATGACGGCGAACGGCGTCTCCGCAACGTGCATGCGCTGGTTGTAGACGGACTTGCCTTGGGGCGTTTGCATTTTCGCGGCCATCTTTTCCCGCAACGGTTCGTACTCGTCCCGCTGAACGGTCCGACCGCGCTTGGCCTTCGGATCCAGGCACTCTCCCGCCAACGCGCAGCCCGCACAGTCCGCACAACGGTACACCCGCCGGCTCACCATCATCCCGCCACGCCGGTCCTTGTTCGTCTCCTTTCAAGGCGGCCTCCAATCGTTCCGCCGTCCAGGTCCGCAAGCGGCTGGCATTGGCCTTCACCCGCGTCCCATCAAAGGCCACCTCGACCAAGCGGATCAACCCCATCTGCAACGACAGTTTCCCCAATTGCCGGAACAATTCCTTCAAGGGCCCGCGAAACCGCGTGCGGAACTTGCAGAGGGTCGTATGGTCGATGACCCGCCCCTCCGCCAACCACATGAAGTCCACGTTGTGTCCGCAAAGGTACTCCAGCATGCGGCTGGAGCGGATGCCGCGCATCAAGCCGTAGAGGATTACGCCGGCCATGACCCACGGCGGGATCGGCGGTTGACCCTTTTGCCCGTCGTACTCCGCCTCCCACGCCGACCAGTCCAGGCCCTTCAGGATCTCGTCCAGCAGGCGGACGGGATGATCGTCGCTGATCGAGGCATCCAAGGTCGGGGAGAAAAGAACAATTTGATCCCGCGCCATCCGAGGCTTCGCCCAATACTCCATAGCCCGTTTCCCTCCCAAAACAACCAACTGCCGCTTGCCGTCATGGGCTCCGCCAACTATAAGCGATCAACCCCAAAACGCAAACCACCTATTCGAGTGGCGCGGTCGAGAATTAAGAGGTTCTAACAAAACTCGTATTTCCTGATCTGTGCAATGTTGCTAAATTCTCGGGCTAACCTGGTCAGCCAACCAACCTGTCAAGGAGGACATCATGGCCAAGCCACTGCTGCCCGATGCGCTTTGGGAGCGAATCAAGCCTTTGCTGCCGCGCGAACGCCACAAACCGAAAGGAGGCCGGCCGCGAGTTTCCGATCGTGCGGCGCTCACGGGGATTCTCTTCGTGTTGAAAACCGGTTGTCCGTGGGAATATCTTCCGCAGGAGTTGGGCTGCGGATGCGGCATGACGTGCTGGCGACGACTCCGCGACTGGCACCTGGCTGGTGTCTGGAAGAAGATATGGAAGCTACTCTTGGACGAATTGGGATTGGCAGAGCAAATCGACTGGTCAACATCCGCGATCGACAGTTGCTCCGTGCGAGCGCTTTTTGGGGGGCAAAAACGGGCCCAAATCCCACGGATCGAGGCAAGAATGGCTCGAAGCGTCATCTGATGGTGGACGGCGCCGGCACGCCTCTGGCCATTGCCCACACCGGCGCGAATTGCCACGATTCGGAGATGGCCATTCCTTTGGTCGATGCAGTTCCACCGATCAAGCAAGCTCGCGGCGCACCGCGCAAGCGTCCCGATGAGTTGCTCGCCGATCGAGCCTACGATGCGGAAGCCAAAATTCGCAAGCCGTTGCGGAAGCGACATATCAGGCCGCTGGTTGCCCATCGCAACACCGAACATGGAAGCGGCCTGGGCACATTCCGCTACGTCGTTGAAGCCTGCTTCGATTGGCTGTTCAACTGGCGTCGCTTGCGGGTGCGTTATGAGAAACGGCCGGATATTCACGATGCGTTCCTAATCATCGGTTGTGCCATGATATGTTGGAACCGTGTACTGGAGTTTTGTTAGAACCTCTTAATGTACTTGTCTACGATGCCAAGAAGATGCTTTGTGTAGGCGGAAAGTGGGCGTGGCCTTTGTGGATTGGGAATCATGTGATACTCCTGTGTTCTAACGTATGTCCCCATCCGTCCGTTAGGGCGGCTGAAATTACGACTTCACGGATTCGTGAGAGCATCTCGCGGTTGGCTTGGTAACCAATCTCCTGCCGATGTTGTAGCTGACCGACGATTATTCCTGGATGAATCTTCATCCGGTGGGCAAACTGAATTATCCTCTCCTTGGAATACAATGGACCGACTCTAAGAATGAACGATTGCAGCTCGTCAGGCGGAACGAGAGTGCTTGCGGCCTCGTCGTCAGCACGACGCTCCATCTCTGACTTGACAACAGTTACAGACTCCATTTGGTCTGTGAGGTCGCTATCAAGCGGCGATTCATCTCGGTGCAGGATATGTGACAGTTCATGGCAGAGAGTGTGCCACAACGAATCGACCCGATCATATCGCAACGACATCCCGATGACCGGAGTAGAACCGTCGAGCCAGGTCGCCACTCCATCGACCTTCGTTGATGGAAGAGGCTCAACAACCACAAAACGTATGCCGTAACGCCCGAGGACTTCTGAAATCTTGTACGATTCCTGGGGATAGGCCGCGATCTTCCTCAATTCACGCTTGCAGGCGTCCAGGCGTTCTTGCCGAAAATCTGCGGCAAGGCTTGCTCGTGCCAACTGCCGAACGCGACAACACCACGCCCGCTGCCCAAGCGTCAAGGGCTGATTATTTTGCGTAGCGCGCAGGACGGCAGTCGTCTGTAGACTTGCCTCATCAAGCGTGGGAACGGCAAAGAACGTCTTCAGTTCATTTTCAAGCGCATCAGCGTCATCCGCTTTGCGAATCCACCCCCGTTTCTCCATTTCTTTGACTGGAGCCAAGCCATACAGCCGAGCCCGACGACGGACATCATCAGTTGGTGGTCCCGCAAGAGAGAGACGATAGGCAGACTCCCTGCTCATCCAGACTTCTGCCTCGGTCCCAAATGCCTCGCCGAGCGCCAACGCCGTATCTGGCAAAACTGCCCGCTTACCCTGAATGATTTCGTTTACATTTGCTGGCGTTCGGTCGAGAATCCGCGCCAAGTCCAGTTGAGTCCAGCCCCGGCCTTCTAACTCTTTTCGTATAAAGTCACCCGGACAGGGGGTGTGTGTCGTTTCCATTATTGGCTCCTCCTGTGTTTCAATCTCACGCCTTGCATCTTATCGGAACACGGCGATAATGTCAATTACTCGATTATCCGAATCGAATAATTTTATGTATTGACAGCTTGACCGCTCAAGCATATAATAGAGGCATGAACACACTAACCCACGAAAAGCGTTGTGCCGTCGTCCGATGCCTGGTTGACGGCTGTTCCATCCGAGCCACCACCCGGATTACGGGTATCTCCAAGAACACCATTCAGAAGCTCACGCGCGAACTGGGCAAAGCGGTCATGCAGTACCACAACAACGTGGTCCGCAACGTGAAGGCCCAGCGGGTCCAGTGCGATGAGATTTGGTCATTCTGCTACGCCAAGGACAAGAATCTCCCGGACCACATGCGGGGAGCGCCGGGCGTCGGCTCTATGTGGACTTGGACGGCCCTGGATGCCGACACGAAACTGATGATCGCTTGGAAGCTCGGAGATCGGGATGCGGTGACCGCCAAGGCTTTTATGGTGGATGTTCAGAGGCGGCTCGCCAATCGCGTCCAACTGACGACCGACGCCAACGGAACCTATCTGGCCGCCGTGGCCGACACGTTTGGGGAAATCGACTATGCGATGCTACAAAAGCTCTACGGAAAGTCTGGCGATTCACCGGACACCCGCTACAGCCCGGCCAAGTGCAACGGCACAAAGAGGAAGGTCATAGCCGGCAACCCCGATCCCGCCCACGTTTCGACCAGCTACATGGAGCGGCAGAACCTCAATATCAGAATGCAAAATCGGCGATTTACCCGCTTGACCAACGCTTTTTCCAAGAAGGCCGAAATGCTCTACTACAGTCTGGCCTTGACCTTCTTCTACCACAACTTCGTCAGAATCCATCAAACGCTCCATTCTACGCCGGCCATCAAAGCCAAGATTGCCGACCACAAGTGGAGCATTGAGGAAATGGTGGACCTGCTGCCCCTCGACATACCCGGCAAACGGGGGCCATACAAAAAGCGCATTTCAGACTGACCCACTACCCGAAATCCGTCGCTGCACCACATTGATTGCAATGCGCCCTTCTTGCGGCAATAATAAGTGGAAATCGCGACGATTCCGAAACCGCGCAGAAGAGACGATGGCATCGTGCGTAATTGCATTCTTCGATGGTTGCCGCCGCTGCTGATAACTGCGAGCATCCTGCCGGCGGCGGCAGGCGCCGCCAAATGGCAGCGGGTGGCTTATGACGACGCCGGCGCGGCAGACAAGGAGCCGCACCTGGTTTCCGGCTCCGACTGGCGTTTCCAGAACCCGGGCAAGGCCGATGACGACGCGCGCTCGGCCGCCTTCGGTCAGCGGGTGGAATTCGACTATGCCGGACTGAATCCGCACGCTGCCTACAGGGTGAAGCTGCGTTTCTTCTCCGATGGCCAGCGAGAAGAGCGGGTGAAGGCGGCTGACGTCGTGCTTCTGAGTTCCATTGTGCTGGATGCCGGCCAAGTGGTTGACCGCGAGGCCGACGTGCCGGCGACGGCATACACTTCCGGCACGCTAAGTGTGGCCATCGAGAACGTCCGCGGTCCTAACGCCGTGGTCTCGGGAATCGAATTGCTCTCGACCGACCCCTCGCTGCTGCAGGAGATCGCTCTGCCGGAGGCGCGGTTGCCAGAGTTGACGCCGCGCCCGGTGACGCCTGCCTTTGGGCTCGACGGGAAATGGAAGTTCTCTTCCGTGGCGCCCGCGGGGTTTCAACGGTCACCTCCGCAGAACAGTTGGGCGGAGATTGCCGTTCCCGGCGAATGGGCCATGCAGGGTTTCCAGGTCAAGCCGGGCACGCCCGCCGCGTACGTTTGCCGCTTCAAGTTGGCGGAGAAACCCGCCGGACAACGCTTCAAGCTCCGTTTTTCCGCGGTTTACAGTCTCTGTCGGGCGTGGATCAACGGCGTGGAGGTCGGGCGGCATGAGGGCGGTTTCGTCCCCTTCGAGTTCGACGTCACCGGGCCGATCCGGCAGGGCGCCAACACGCTGGCGGTGAGCGTGCAGTCGGAGTCGCTGCTCGACAAGCTCTGCTGCGGCTCGCAATACGCCAGCCATTCCCTGGGCGGCATCAGCCGCAAAGTGCAGCTTTTCGCAGTGCCCGACGTTCATCTCTCCGACCTCAAGATCGAGACTACGTTCGACAAAGCGTTTCGCAACGCCGTGCTCACCGCACGGCTGGCGATTCGCAACCAGTCCTCGCGCACCGCCTCAGGTTCGGCAACGCTGGCGATTGTTCCGCTGGAGAACTCCCTGCCCGTGTCGGCCGGGCCGGTTACGGTCGATTGGAGCGGCTTGGCCTCCGGCAAGAGCCTGGCTGAAACCGTCCGTATCGCGGTTACGAACCCATCACAATGGGACAACGAGCATCCGCGGCTTTATAAACTCGTGGTCAGATTAAGAAGCTCCGCCGACGGCGAAGAGATCGTCGAGGAGACTTTCGGATTTCGCCAGATCGACGTGCGCGGCAACCAGCTTTTTGTCAATGGCGTGCCGATCAAGCTGCACGGCGTCTGCCGGCATGAGGTGCATCCGCTGCTGGGCCGGTCGCTCACCCCGCCGCTCTGGAAGCGGGACGCCGAGATCTTCCGCGAGGCGAACTGCAACTTCATCCGCACCTCCCATTACCCGCCGGCCGAAGAGTTCCTCGAACAGTGCGATCGGCTTGGCATGTTCGTCGAACTGGAAGCCCCGCTATGCTGGGTGGGACACGGCGCGAGCGACAGCTTCAAGGGTGCGCCGTCGAGCGCGGCCGTCTTGCAGCGGCTCCTGCAAGCCAATCTGGAGACGGTGCAGGGGTGCTTCAATCATCCGTCGGTCATCATGCGATCGATGGCGAACGAGTCGGCCTGGAGCCCGTTGTTCGCCCGCGTGCATCGGGCGATCCAGAAGGTCGACGCCACTCGCCCCTGCACGTTCCACGACCAATGCTGGGACGGCTACAACAACGGCGGCTCGCGGCAAATGCCCATCGCGGTAATCCATTATCCCGGGCTGGGCGGGCCGGCGCATTGCGCAAGCGAATCGCGGCCCGTCCATTTCGGCGAGTATTGCCACCTGGAATCCTACAACCGCCGCGAGCTGGCGACCGATCCCGGCCTGCGCGACCTTTGGGGACAAGGCCTGGAGTTGATGTGGGGCAAAATGCGAGCGGCGCCGGGCTGCCTTGGCGGCTCGATTTGGGCGGCCATTGACGACACCTTCTTCCTGCCCGACGGCGAGACTGTCGGCTACGGCGCCTGGGGGCCGATCGATGGTTGGCGGCGGCGGAAACCGGAATTCTGGCACGTGAAGAAGGCGTACTCCCCGTTGCGGATCGACACTGCCTGCGTGCCGCTTCCCCCAGCCGGCAAGCCCCTGCGGCTGGAAGTCGAAAACCGCCACGACTTCAGCGATCTTAAGGAAGTGCGATTCGAATGGAGACTCGGGAAGCATTCGGGCCAAGTCACGTCCGCGGCGCCGCCGGGCGGCAAAGCAATGCTGGAAATCCCGCTCCCCAATGGCGATGTCACCGGCAAGCTGCTGGAAGTCCGCGCTATCAGCCCGCGCGGTTTCCTTGAAGACGTCTGGCAGATAGCGATCGGCGTCGATCCTCGCGTCGCGCCCACGATTGCCGCGACGGCATCCGGTGAGGTTGGCTTGGCCGAGGGAAGCGGGGGATACGTTATTAGCGTTGGCCACCGCACGTTCGGCGTCGCCAACTACGACGGAACACTCATAGCGTACCGCAAGGTCGGCAAGAGGTCGCTGATTGCCGGGCCAGAACTGCTCTTGCTGCCCGCCAACGACGACCAATGCGGCGGCATGCAAATGAGCGGCGCGGAGCGAGAGATTCCCTTCTCGTCGAGCCCCTGCCACGATTGGCAGGCGACCTCGGTAACCGCTCGGGCCATCGATTCCGGCGTCAAGGTCCGCGTCGAGGGTGAATACGCCGAGGCAAAAGGATTCTACGAAATGGTGTTTGCCAAGACGGGGGTAGTCTCGATCCATTATCGTTTCACCGTGACCGAGAAGGGCAGGTGCGATCCGCGGCAGATCGGCTTGGTGTTCACGCTGCCCGGCAACTGCCGCACGCTCTCCTGGCGGCGAAAAGCCTACTGGAGCGCCTATCCCGACGATCACATTGGCCGCGCGGAGGGGACCGCCGAAGCCTTTGCGAAGAACGTGCCCCTTTGCGGTTTCGCAGGGCCGCGGATGGAACCGAAGTGGAGTTGGAGCCAAGACGCCAACCGATACGGCTCGAACGATTTCCGCTCGACGAAGATGAACGTCATCGAGGCCGCGCTGTTATCGGCCGACGGCAACGGCGTGCGCGTGCTCTCCGACGGCACTCAGCATGTCCGCGCCTGGGTGGATGGCGATTGCGTTCGATTGCTCGTTGCCGATTACGCGAATGAAGGCCTGCCGCCGTTCTTCAGCGAGTATGTCGTTCCGCGCCGTCCGCTGCGATCCGGCTCGACGGTTGAAGGTACGGTCCGGCTTGTTCCTTGAACGAGATGTCCGCAGTGACGTAACGATCCCGCCAAGTCCGTCCATGCTTGCTATGCCGCGCTGCTTATTGTCACCCTGGGTTCTCCTGTTTTTCGCCGCCGTGTCGCGCGGCGAAATCCCCCCGCCGTCGGCCACGCCGGCGAAGATCGTCGTCAGCGGTCCTACCTCCACTGCGGTGGACATCAAGATCGTCAAGGTGGGCCAGCAGATTCCCAGGACGTACGCCGGCCGACAAATCCACAATACGCCCGGCTTCCAGTTCTACGTCAGCCAGCATTACGCGCTAAAGTCGAGCCGCGACGAAAACTACTCGAAGATGATCCTGGAAGTCGCCGAGCTTGCCTATCCGCACTGGGTCGCCCTGGTGGGAGCCGAGCCACCAGACCCGGATACGCGAATGTATTTCGTCTGTGCTCAAAGCGGCGGCCAGATGATCGAGGCGATGAAGAGCGACGTCGGCATGGGCACGGCCGGCGGCTACGGCGGCGGCATCACCATCTGCAACAACCGCTCCGCCTACAACTACCCGAGCGGAACGCTGCTCTACCATCAGCGCGCGTTGGTGATCCACGAGAACCTGCACATGCTGCAAATGATCGTCTACGGCACCGGCGGCTCCGAGGATTTCACCTACAGCGGCGAGCAGCACGTCTACGATCCGGCCAAGAAGCAACTAACGGTAATATGCTTCGACAAGGCGCCCACCAATAACTGGACCGACGTCGGATTGGCGGCCCTGCGGAAGAATTTCGTCCCCCTGCCGAAGGCTGCCGATTCGCTCTGGAGCGCCGGCGGCGGCACAGGGGTCGTCTATCAGCAATTCCTCTGGCGCGATCCCGATCGCTGGTTGAAATGGTGCGTCTGGCGCGACGAATATTACGCCGGGCGTCTCAATCGAGAATCGAACGCGCGGCTGATGGCGGACGTCTTCGGGCCGCTCGACAAACTCAGCGCCGACTGGACGCGGTGGATCCGGCAGACCCGCAACTCCTTTCACTTCGTCGATTGGGGCTGGGAACAGGAGGGCAACGCCCTGTTGGCCTACGGCTTCCCCTCGGACACCAAGTATTGGTCGCAGACCGATCTGAACTATGCCCCGCAGGAGTGGCTCGCTTACGATCCGCTGCGGATGGATTACCCTGCCGAGTCTCGGCCGCCGATCGTCGCGCCGCCGCAGCAGGGCGTGGCGGAGCCCACGGTCGGCTACGTCATCGACTTCTCCCGCGGCCTCGGCTGTTGGGGCGGTTTCGGGTTGGGCGTCAACGGCCGCTCGCTCTGCCAGGTGGTCCTCGTCGAAGGGCGGGCTCTGCTGATCGACGGCAACGAGTTCGGGATCGCCAGGAGCGAAATCGCCCTGCCGCCGCAACTCCAAGACGCGGCCAAGACCGACGGATTTCGCTATGGCGTTACCATTCGCATCAAGCAGCGGAAACTGGAGGTGACGGTGCGGACCGGCCGCCGCGGCACGATCCGGCGGTTCACCGCGGCAGTGCCGATCACCGCCGCTCAGCGGCAGCGACTGCTGAGCCGGCAGATGGCGATCATCGGCCGCGGCGGCTATCCGCTGATCACCCCCTGGATCGACGACCGCCGCCGTCTGCCGCCCGATCTGACCAGACCCGCCGCGGCGAATTTCTGGCGGTTTGCGGGGATGGACCGGCTGCTGACCCTCTACAAGGCGGCGTGGCGTCTGAAAGAAAAGGCGCCCAAGTCGCTGCTGGCGTTGAAAGCGGAAATGCTCGAAGCAGTTGACGAGGACGCCGACGCCCAGACCGCCGCCGTCGGCGCCTATCAGTCGCGGATACTCGCCGTCTTCTCCGACGTCCGCCGCTGCAACGCCGCCGCGCAGCGGAAGGCGTTGGCGCTGGCGGACCTGGCCGGAACCACGATCTTTCTTGATGGGCCTGTAGCGGGCGGCGCGGCGAACAAAGCTGCCTCCAGCATCATGTTGCTCAACAGACTCAGCGACCGCGTCACCGCCGCGGTGCATACGGCCGGACGTGCCGACAATGCGGCGCACCCCGTCGCACTCTGTCCCTACCGCCCGACGACGCTGACCACCTCTTCCCGCTTGCCTGCGTCACGGAAGTCCGAGGCCGTCACACCCAGCGTTGGGTTGACTTGGCGGGGCAAGAAGATCGAGATTCCGCTTCTTCCGGGCGTAAGCCAACAGCAACAGCAGCGCGGCGGACAAGAGGGAGAGCGTGGCCGGCTCGGGGACGGCGGCGAGATTGGCGGCGGGCGACGCGGCGGCTAACGGCGGCAGGCCGACGTGCGAATACCATAAATCGCGGTCCAGACCGTTGACGACCCCGTCGCCGTTGGCGTCGCCCTGCTGCCACGTCGTGCCCGTGAAGGCGTTCGCATAAAAGATCGCCAAATCCTGGCTGTCCACCTTGCCGTCGAGATTGAAGTCGCCCGGATACGTGGCCATCACCGTCACCTGGTGCGCCGCGGTGTTGTCCAGCATCCCCAACGTCAACCCCGTCAGCGCCGCGGTCGTGTCTTCGAACTGGCCTATGTCCCAACGACCGCCGTCGCAACTGGCCTTCAGCAGGTTGGTGATCGTCGCCACCGGATCGGCGCCGCCGACGTAGTCAAACACCAGCGAGCCGGATTGGATGTCCGCGCCGCCTAAGCTCAAGACGCAGTTCTGCGCGGCGGCGCCAAGCTCCAGCGTGCCGCCGGCGACCGTGGTGCGGCCGCTGTAGGAGTTCGTGCCGCAGAGCACCGCGGTGGTCGAACTCGACTTGCTCAGACCGATCGAGCCGCCGGAGAGATTGGCGTCGATCCGCCCGCCGCGGACGTTGTAACTGCTGTTGCTCAGCAACGTGCCCGTGCCGGTCAGCGTGCCGCCGCTGATCCGCAGCGGACCGATCGAGGCGGAGAGCCCGCCAATGTTCAGCACCCCGCCGTTGATCGTGTACGGACAGGGCGCGATCACCGCCGGCGAGGTCGGACCGGTGGGACCGCTCGGATAGGCCGTCGGCGTGCCCGGCAGCACCGTCGCGCCGCTGTAATCGAGCGTGCCGGCGTTGACCGTCAAGCCACCGGTGTAGTTGCTGCAACTGCCGCCGCTAAGCGTCAGCGTGCCCGGCCCGCTCTTGACCAACGCCAACAGACCGGTGCTCGCCCCGTTGGCGGCGAAGTCGCCGTTGCGGATGGCGCCGTTGTAGCTGTAGTTGGCGGTGTTGTTGATCGTCAGCGTGCCGCCGGTATTGATGCCCGTCTCCTGCTCGGCGTTCTCGATGATCCCGTGGCCGAGGCCGTCGCTGATGCCGGCCAGCGTCTGCTGGTTGCCCAACAACTCGAAATAGGAGTTCATGGCCAGCACCGGGGCGAAGCTGAGCGTGGCCGTCGAGGCGATCTGATCGCTGCCCTCGAGGATCAGGTAGGTGTTGCCCTGGGTGCCGCTGCCCGAGGCGGAGATCGTGACGTTGCCGGGGATGGCGATCGCCCCGGCGGTCTTCTGCAAGTAGAGCGTGCCGCGGTTGACCGTGGTGGCGCCGCTGTAATCGTTGCTGCTGGCGCCGGCCAGGGTCACCGCCCCGTATTGCGTGACCTGCACCGTCCCCGGCTTGCCAATCACCAGCCCGCCGGGGCCTGTGATCTTGCCGCCAAGCAGCAGCGGGCTGTTGTTCTCCGAGTTGCCCACGTCGCTGCTGGCCGCCAGGGTGATCTGCCCGGAAAGCGTGTAGGCCGCGCCGCTGCCGTCGCCGTAGATCGCCGGCCGGTAAGAACCGTCCACCGCGCCGCCGATGCCGTTTAAGGTGATCGGATTGCTGAAGCTGGTGCTGCTGGAACTGTCCAAGTCGCAGACCGCGCCGCTGCTGAGATTCAGGCCGCCGCTGCCGACGGCGTTGCTGCTGTGCAGATAGACGCCGCCGCTAAGCAGTTTCACGGTCCCGGCAAAGCCGGCAAGCGCGGTGTTGTAGCCCGTGCCCAGGTGCAGGCTGTGTACGCCTTGGCTGATTTGCAGCGTGCCGGCGCCGCTGATCGGATTGGCGTAGCCCAGATAACCGCTCAGCGCGGTTGAAGTACAAGGTGCCGTCCGCGCCGATGTTCACGCCGGAAGAAGAGAAGCTCGAGCCGATCAGCGAGAGCGTGCCGCCGTTGACGGTCGTCAAGCCGCTGTAGCTGGCGGTGCCGCTTAGCAGCAGGCTGCCCGCCCCGCTCTTGACCAGGTTCAGCTTGCCCGTGCCGTTGCCCTGGGCGCTGTCGCGGATTACGCCGGCAAAGCTGCAATCCGTGGAGTTGTTGACCGTCAGCGTGCTGTCGCTGTTCAGGCCGCTATTGTCGAAGAGCCCCTCGATCACGGCGTGGCTGTTGCCGCTTAAGCCGGCCACGGTCTGCACGTGGCCGTTCAATTCCAACCGTGCGCTGGCCGTCAACGCGCTGAAGGTGAGCGTGGCCGAAGGGTCGATCTGGTTGTCGCCGTTAAGCTGCAAGATCGTGTTGCTGCCGTCGCCGATCTCGCTCAAGGTGAGGTTGTAGGGGATGGCGATGGCCCCGCCGGTCTTGGCCAAGATCACCGTGCCCACGATCGTGGTCGGGCCGTAATAGGTATTGTCGTCGGAGCCGGCGATGTAGAGCGTGCCCGCCCCGGTCTTGGTGAGCGAGCCGTTGCCGTAGGAATCGCTGATGGCCCCGGCCAGCACGGCGTAGCCGGCCGTCGAACTCGGATTGGCGTCGACCTCGATCGTGCGGGCGCCGCCGCCGAGATCGATCGGGTTCAAGACGGTCACCGAGTTGGTGCAGGTTGGCGAGCAGAGTTTCAGCGTGCCGACCAGACCCGCGCCGACGTCGCTGCCCCAGGTGAGCGTGGCGGCGTTGCCGCCGACGTTGACCGCGCAGGGGCCGCCGGCGGTGGAGAAGCCGCCGCCGTTGGCGGTCATCTCGAACGAGTTGCTGCCGCCGCTGCCGAAGCCGCGGGTGAAGGTGCCGCCGGAGAGGGTCTCCAGCACGCCGCCGTCAAGGATCAGAAAGCCGCTGGCGGGAATGGCGGCGCCGAAATCGGCCTGCAACGCGCCGCCGGAAATCGTTGTCGAGCCGCCGAAGGTGTTGCCGCGAGTGAGCATGGCGGTGCCCGGCCCGCTCTTGTGTACGCCCACCGAGTTGCCGCCCAGAACCACGTCGACCACGCCGCCTTGCACGTCGTAGTCGCTGCTGCTCGTGAGCGTGCCGCTGCCGGTGAGCGTGCCGCCGGTAATGGACAATCCGCTAATCGACTGCGAGAAGCTGCCCAGGTTCAGCGTGCCGGCGGCGATCGAGTAATTTCCGCCGGGCAGGTTCTGCAACAGCGTGGCCGTGCCCGGGCCCGTCTTGTTCACGCCGACGCTGCCGCCGAGGTTGATGTTGACCGCCCCGGCCTGGAGCTGGTAAGTCGAGGTAGCGGTGAGCGTGCCGCTGCCGCTAATCGTGCCGCCGGCCAGGGTGAGCACGCTGCCGCCGCCCATCGCGTGGGTGAGCGTGCCGAAGGCGAGCGTGCCGCCGTTTACGGTGAAGTTGCCGCTGGGGAACGTGCCGGTGCAGCCGCTGTAATCGAGCAGTCCGTTGTTGACTATCAGGCTGCCGTTGAAGGTGCTGCTGGGGGGCATGGTGAGCGTGCCGCTGCCGTCCTTAGCCAAGGTGCCGCTGCCGACGAAGGTGTAACCTGTGCCAAACACCAGCGCGTCGGAATGATTCACCTCGAAGGTCCCGCCGGGGTTGACGGTGACGGTGCCGGAGGAGATTGAGCCGCCGGTGCCGCCGTCGCCCAGTTGCAACATGCCGCCGGAGTTGACGGTGATGTTGGTCAGCGAGCCGGCGGCACCGTTCGTGCTGCCGCTGCCCAGTTGCAGCGTGCCGCCGTTGATGGTGGTCGTGCCGCCGTACTTGTTGACGGCCAGGAGCACCGCCGTGCCCGGACCGCTCTTCAACAGGCCGATCGTGCTGCCGCCGCCGAGGATCATGTTGATCGTGCCGGCTTGGATGTTGAAGTTGTAGCCGCTGGCGGCGGTCAGCGTGCCGCTGCCGCTTAGCGTGCCGCCGCTCATCGTCAACGAACCGGCCGACATCGTCTTCGACAGGCTGCCGAAGTTCAACGTGCCGGCGGAAATCGTGTAGGGGCCGTTGGGCAGCGACTTGGTGAAGGTGACCGACCCCGGTGTGGTCTTGTTGAAGCCGACGCTGCCGCCCAGGGCGACGCTCAGCGTGCCAGCCTCGAGATCGTAGGCGCTGGTGCCGGTCAAGGTGCCGCCGCTCAGTGAGCCGCCGGTGAGTTGGAAGGCCTTGATCGACTGCGATTTACTGCTGTAGATCTTGAACACGCCGCCATTGATGGCGTAATTGCAGTTCGGCAAGGCCGTGCTGCTGCTGGTGCTGCAATCGAGCGTGCCGTTGTTCACCACCAGCCCGCCGGTGTAGCTGCCGACGTTGCTGCCGCTGAGCGTCAGCGTGCCGGCGCCGCTTTTGACGAGCGTCAGCGAGCCGCTGCCGTTGTTGGTGTTCCGCAAGTAGCCGCTATAAGAGGAGGAGCTGCCGGCGGGACTGTTGACCGTGAGCGTGCCGCTGGCGATCCCCGTATCCGACTCGGTGTTCTCGACGATGCCGGGGCCGGAAATGCCGGCGGCGGTCACGTTGTTGCCGTAGACCTCCAGGTGCGGGTTGCTGGAGAAGGTGATGACGGAATTGGGAGAAAACTGCTGATTCGAGTTGCCGACGATGACGTAGGTGTTGCCGCCGGAGAGGCTGCAGTTGCCGGGAATCGCATAACCGGCGGTGCTCGCCAAGGTGACCGTGCCCGCCGAGATCGTCGTCGCCCCCGTGTAGCTGTTGCCGCCGCTGATCCGCAATTGATTGCTGCCCTTGATGTTCACCGAGCCGGAGCCGCTGATCGGGCTGCCCAGGGCGAAGGAGCCGCTGATCGCGTCCAGCTCCAGCGCGGCGTTGTTGACGATCGCGGCGGAGGCGAAATTGCTCACGTCCTGTAGCACCAACGTGCCGCCGCTAATCGTGGTCGAGCCGCTATAACTGATGTTGCCGCCGGAGAGGATCTGCACTCCCGCGCCGCTTTTCGTGAGCCCCAAGCCGCCGCAACTCCCACCCACCGTGTCGCGCAGCCCGCCGTTGAAGCTCAGCGTGCCGCTGGCGGCGTTGACGGAAAGCGTCACGGCGGCGTAACCCGATCCGCCCCAGGTGTTCTCCACCGCGCCTTGGCCGGTCGAGCAGGCCAGGCCCGTCACCGTCTGGTTGTGGCCGCAAAGCTGAATCTCCTGCCAATTGCCGCTGCCAGTGAAACTCCACGTCGAGGTGGGCGCGATCTGGTTGTCTCCCTGCAAAGTGACCCACATCTGCGCGGTCCCGCTGAGCACCAGGTCGCCGGGAATGGCGTAGCCGGAGACCGAGGACTTATTCAGGTAGACGTCGCCGCCGGAGAGCGTGGTCGCGCCCGAATAAGTGTTCGGCGCCGAGCCGCCGATGCAGAGCACGCCCGCACCCGATTTGGTCAGCGAGGCGCCGCCGACGCTGTCGCTGATTGCGCTGTTGAGATAGACGGTGTTGCCCCCCGCCACGATCGCCCGCGCCCCGCCGGCCAGATCGATGCCGTTCTGGAAAGTGAGCGAACCGCCGGCCGTAGAGACATTCAACATCAGGGGGCCTACGATCTTCGACCCCACGTCGCCCGCGCTGGAGCCCCAGACCAACGTGGTGGGCGTGGTCTGCCCGCCGACGTTGACCGAAAGCGGATTGGATCCGGCCGAGAACCCGCCGCCGCCGAGTCCCCATTGGAAAGTCGCCCCGCTGCTGCCGAGGCTGCGGGTGAAGCTGGTGGCGTCGAGGATTTGCAGCACGCCGCCGTTAAGCAGCAGGAAGTTGTTCGAGGGGATTCCCGTGCCGCCGTTGATCCCCGCCTGCAAGGCGCCGCCGCTTATGGTCACGGTGCCGCTGTAGCTGTTGGAACCCGACAATTTCAGCACGCCCGCCCCGCTCTTGACGATCCCGCCCGATCCGGAGATGGCGCCGGTGATCTCCGCATAGTCGCTGTCGGTATTCGGGTTGTCGTCGACCTGAATCGTGCGATCGACGCTGCCCAGATCAATGGAGTTGCGGAAAGTAGTCGCCGCCGCGGCGCTGGTCGAGCCGAACTTCAAGGTTCCCACAATCTGGCTGCCGACGGTGGTGCCCCAACTGAGCGTGTCGGGGGTGGAATGGCCGCCGACGTTGACGACCATCGGCCCGCCGCCGGCGGAGAAGCCGCCGCCATTGGCCGTCCATTGGAAGGTCGCCCCGGAGGCGCCCAGGCTGCGGACGAAATTGACCGTGCCGCTGCCGTTGCTTTGCAGCACGCCGCCGTCGAGCGAGAGGAAGGAGGCGGCGGGGATGCCCGCCCCGATGTTGGCCTGCAAGGCACCGTTGCTGAGGCTGGTGCTGCCGCCGTAGCTGTTCGCGGCCGCGAGGATCGTGGTGCCCGCGCCGTTGTGGGCCAGCGAGCCGCCGCCGCCGATCACCGCGTTGAAGCTGTTGACGATGCCGGCCGCCGGAATGAACTGCAGCGTGCAGGCCGGCAGGATGTTGAGCGTGCCGCTGAAACTCGCCGCCGGTCCTCCCAGCGAAACTGTGCCGGCGGTGATGTTGATCGCTCCGCCGCCGAACAGTCCGCCGCTATACGCCGCCGCGCCGCTGGTCGAGGCGAGGTTCAACGGCCCCGCCCCGCTGTTGACGGTGATGTTGCCGGCGAAACTGGAATTGCCCGAGAGCGTGAGCGTTCCCGCCCCGGCCTGGATCAGTCCGCCCGGCGTCGCCCCGCCGACCGTATTCATCACCCCGCCGCCGTCGATCGCCCCGGCAATCAGCGTATTGCCCGCCCCGTTGAAAGTCAGATCACTGATGATCGTGTGCAGTGCGCCGTTGACGGTGAGCGTCTTTCCGCCGGCGACAGTCCAGGATTGCGGCCCGCCGATCCAGACCGGCACGTTGAAGGTCACGTCTTCATGGGCCTGGATGCCGCCGGCAGTGACCGTCAAAGCGCCGTTGTTGACGCCGTTGAAGACATAACCGGTCGCCCCGGAACTGATCGTAATCCCGTGGGCGATCACGGTTCCGTTAATCGTCATGCTGCCGCCGACGGTGTTGAAGGTGGCGGCGGTCTCTTTGTTCTCCCAGGCGTAGCTTGGCAGCGCGTTGCCATACTGGTCGCTTCCCGACCAATTCCCCCCGCCTTTGCTCCACGTTCCCGTCCCCCCGCCCCAGGTGACCGTGGCCATCGCACCGGTGTAGTACGCCGCGCCGGTGATCGCGCTGATGTCGCTGTGGACTTCAATGTTGCCGTAAGGAATGATGTAATAGCCGTTGTTTCCATAGTCGCCGATGGTATTGTCTGAATATCCCCAACTATTCTTGATGATCCAGTATCCGCCGGTAGGGCAGGTGGCGTCGTCCACATAACCGACCAGCGACACCTCGTGGTCAAGAGTTGACGAATTCGGCGCCCGGTAATTCGCTTTCATGTCCGCCACCGAGGTGTACAAATCGTTGGAAGCCCAGATGCCGACTTCCAACGGACCGGTGGTTTTCAGGTAGCTCTTCATCGTGGCGATGGTAGCGGTGCCGACGCCGCCGACGAAATCGTTCAGGTTGGCGGTGGTCTTCCAGGCGCGGCTCTGCCAGCCGGTGTTCAACGGCCAATAGGGAGCAACGCCGGTATCGGGGCTTGAAGATACATAAGGGCATTCGGTTGCCGAAACGACGCCGTGCGTGGTGAAATAGCTCAAAACGTTGGGGCCCCAGCCGCCGCCGGTGCTGCCCATGTACTGTTCCCAACAGACCTCCTGCTCGGAAACGTCGTCATCGAACGAAGTATCATTGCGGGTGAGCTTGTACTTTGCCTCCAGCGTGCCGCAGGCGGAGAAATCCCAGCAGGTCCCGCCAAACTGGCTCTCGACCGGCGTCTCCCAGTTCAGCCCGTTGACGCTTTGCCAGTTGAAACTATCGGCGTAGAGGCTCCGTGGTGACAACAACACGCTGCCGGCCACGGCCAGAAAGGTCAAGAGGATCCGATCGAGGGAACGAACGCGGCCGTGCATGGTCCAGACTCCTATGGAAAGACGACGGCAACAGATACGCAGCCAAAATCCCACATGTCCATTCTGCCATATCCCCGTCAATAGTGCGACTGAACATAATGACAGTATTCGCACCCGCATGCGGAGAATGACGCTCGATTTCCAGGCGTTATACCCCCGCGTCTGTGGGGTACATCTTGATGATAATGGACGGAAGCGGCCCTCCTGGCTGTCGCGGCTGGACGGTGAGGCGGCGGCGCAAAGCCGACAAGCCGCGCTCACCGCGGACGACAGCGATCTGCCTATGACCAACCCCCTATGCGTAGTCGAAAACCTGAAGGCCGAGAACCTCGCCTCGTGCCGGGCTACACCCACTCGCCCTGGCTTCGGCCCGCAGTCATACGCAGGAGAAGATAGGAAAGACGGCGGCTGAGCCTTTGCGCCGCTAAGGGGGTGGCCGTGACCGGTGCCGCTCCGTCTAATTCATCTGAGGCAAGGTTCTTTCAGAAGTTAAGGAGCACGACCATGAGAACCATCGGTCATCTGGTGCTGGCAGGAGCAGTGGTTGTAAGCCTGTCTGCTCGGTCGCCGACGTTTGCGGCGGATGGAAACGGAATGTCTTCAGCCAAAAACCAGGCGTCGACGATCAGTCCAACGCTTTTCTATGGCGGCGGAGTCGCAAGTCCGTTCTGGTACGGCGGCTACGCCGGCGCGACGGTCGCGGGGGCGTACCTCCGCGGACTGGCCGACGTAATCCGCTCGGTGGGCGAACGCAATTTGGCAAACTCGGCGGCGGCCGTCAACTGGAGCACCGCCAGACAGCATGAAATCGAGAACTACCGGCTTTGGGTAGTCACCTATCTCGAAACCCGCGACATCAATCGCGAGCATCGCGAGGCAGCCGCCAAGCGGGAGCGCGGCAATCCCGCCAACTTCACCCGCTACGCGCAGATCGAGGCCCCCAAGCCGCTGAGCAACCTGCAACTTGACTCAGCGACCGGCCAGTTGCGTTGGCCGACGCTGCTGACTTCGGCTGATTTCGCCAGAAAGAGGGCGATCCTGGAGAAGATCTTCGCCGCGCGAGCCTATCGTGGCGTCCTCGGCGCCGAGGATTACCTGCTCGCCGTGCGTACGATCGATGAGATGACAAGCGAACTGAAGAGCTTCGTCGCCAGCGTTCCGCCGCAGGCTTACATGGACTCGCGGACCTTCTTGCGCAGCCTGGCGTACGAAGCCCGTCTGCCCGCAGGGTAGTGGCAGCGAGCGCCGGCACGGCAGCCTGGCGTTCCCGGCAAACGAAAGCCGCCTTGCCGGCGGCCGTTGGGCGGTCTGCGACGCTGTTGGTCTGTGACGCAAGAGACGGCGTGGCATCCCAACGCGCTGGCGGCGTCTTCTCCTCTTCAGACGATGCTTGAATGCCCGATTCTCTCCTGCTATGCTGGGCGCAACGAAAGTAACGGCGGCGGATCGGCGTAGCGGCCGCCGGGCTTCACTCGGTCGCGATCCGGCAGCGGCTTCCGGCTTGACGCAAGCTGTCCAACCTGCCCGCAGAAGGAAAAACCAGGATGTTCGTCTTCCGCGTATGTCTGATCGCCGCGCTGGGCGGGCTGCTTTTCGGCTACGATACGGCGGTAATCTCCGACGCCATCGGGTTTCTACAAAAACACTTCGAGCTAAGCGCGGGCATGAAGGGTTGGGCGGCTTCAAGCGCCCTGCTCGGCTGTGTCATCGGCGTCTCGCTGGCCGGACTGTTTAGCGATTTCTTCGGCCGAAGGAAGACCTTGGTATTCTCGGGCTTCCTGTTTCTCGCCTCCGCTGTGGGCACGGCGCTGGCCAATTCGCTCTGGCTCTTCGTCGTCTTCCGCGTTATCGGCGGCGTCGGCGTGGGAGTCGCGTCGATGGCCTCGCCAATGTATATCGCGGAGATTTCGCCGGCTCGGATTCGCGGACGATTGGTGTCGGTTAATCAGTTTGCGATCGCCACGGGCATGGTGATAACGTACTTTGTCAATTACTTCATCGCGTTCGGAGGCGATGCGTCGTGGAATGAGGCTATCGGTTGGCGATGGATGTTCGCAGCGGGAGTGGCGCCTTCGCTGCTCTTTCTGCTATTGCTGACGACTGTACCCGAGAGCCCGCGATGGCTGATCGAGCGACGCAATCTGCTCGCCGCGCGCCAAGTCCTGACTCGCATCGGTGGCTCGGCGTTTGCCGCAGCCGAGTCGCAAGCCATCGAAGCCACCGTCGCGGAGGAAGCCGTGGAGTGGTTGAGCGTCTTCGCGCCCCGGATGGGTTTCGTACTGGCAATCGGCGTCGCTCTGGCCGTTCTCCAGCAGATAACCGGCATCAATGTCTTCCTCTACTACGGTCCGGAGATATTCAAGCAAGTCGGGTCCGAGACGAATGCCGCCCTCCTGCAACAGGTTGTCGTCGGCGCAGTCATGCTCTCCTTTACGTTGATCGCAATCTGGACGGTCGATCGTCTCGGCCGTAAACCGCTGATGATTGTCGGTGCAACCGGCATGGGGATCTCGCTGGCGGCCATGGGGGCCGCTTCGCAGTGGCACTTCGCGGCGGGGTGGATGCTGCTCTGCATCCTCGGGTACATCGCCGCGTTTTCATTGTCGGTCGGGCCCGTCGTCTGGGTTATCCTCTCGGAAATATTCCCCAACAGGGTTCGCGGCCGCGCGATGGCGTTGGCCACGTTTGCCCTCTGGACGGCCAATTTCGTCGTTTCGCAGACGTTCCCGATGATGGACGAAGATCCCTACTTGATTGCACGATTCCACCACGGCTATCCCTTCTATCTCTACGCGGCGTTTTGCGCCGTGCTGGTGGCGCTGGTGTGGATGTGGGTGCCGGAGACGAAAGGGCGTTCGCTCGAAGAGATCGAAGCCTATTGGATGCGCGAGCGCCGCTGTTGACGTTCGGGTCGATAATGCGACGGTTGTTTAGCGGCCGACGGTACGTCGGCCCAAATCCCGCCGCAAGCCGCCGTCCCAGCGGCTGATAAACGTATTACTCCACTCTCCCGACGGCTGATAAACGAGGGACTCACCAATGTCGCATCAATTTCTTGCCTGGATCGGATGTCTCGCGGGGCTGAATCTCTTGCTGGCCACGGCCGCGTGGTCGGCCGAGGAGCCGTTTCGCGATCCGAGCGTTCCCGTTGAGCAGCGGATCAAGGATCTGCTCGGCCGGATGACGCTCGAAGAGAAGGTGACGCAACTCCAGCAGTTCCCGATCTTCGGCTGCGACGCCAATGCCGCTGATTTTGCCAAGAAAACGATCGGCGAGAAGGAACTCGACGCGGCGTTCAGAGGAACGAGCTACGGGGCGGTCTTCTCCCCCATCGGCGTTCACGCCCGCGATACCCTGCGGCTGAGCAAGGCGGTACACGAGTACGGCTTGAAGCGCACGCGGCTGGGCGTGCCGATGATCAACCTGCATTGCACGATGCACGGCGTGCTGTCGCTCGATACCACCGTCTTCCCGCAATTCATCGCCCAGGCGGCCACGTGGAATTCCGAACTGGTCCAGGAAATGGCGGCGGCCATCGGCCAGGAAGCGGCGGCGCTGGGCCTCTCGCACGGCATGGGCCCGGGCCTCGAACTGGCCCGCGACCCGCGCTGGGGCCGCGTCGAAGAGACCTATGGCGAGTGCCCCTATTTGTCGTCGCGGCTGTGCGTGGCGTTCGTCCGCGGCATCCAGGGCGAAAACGCCTGGCAGGGCATCCCGCCGGATCGCATCGCCACGGTCGCCTATTGGACCTGCGGCTCTTCGACGCCGTCGGCCGGCTTGAATACCGCGGCGTGCAGCGTCGGCGAGCGCGAGCTGCGTTCGCTCTACTTCATGCCGCACGAGGCCGCCATCAAAGAGGGACACCTCACTTCCGTCATGGCCTCGTACAACTCGACCGACGGCATCCCGTCGCACGCCAACCGCTGGGCGCTGACCACTGTGCTCCGCGACGAATGGGGCTTCCCGGGCTACATCTATTGCGATTGGGGCGGCGTCTATCTGCTCGAACACTCGCAGCATGTCGCCCGCTCGGCGGCCGAGGCGGGAATGTTGGCCCTCAAGGCCGGTGTTGATCTGGAAGCCGCCGGCGGCTACGGATTTCCGCATCTAGTGGAAATGGTGCGGCAGGGCCGGATCGCCGAAAAATACGTGGATCTCGCCTGCTCGCGGATCTTGCGGCTGAAGTTCGTGCTCGGGCTTTTCGACGGAAAGCGTACCTTCCCGACGCCCGAAGAACTGCCGAAGCTGATCCACACACCCCAGCACGTCGCCCTGGCGCGTCGGATGGCCGAGGAGTCGGTGATTCTGTTGAAAAACGAGAACAAGCTGCTGCCGCTTGACGCCGCCAAGCTGAAATCCGTCGCGGTGATCGGGCCGAACGCGAATCAGGTCGAGTATGGCGACTATTCGGCCTCGAAGGACAATTCCAGCGGCGTTACAGTGTTGGGCGGTATCCGCAATCTGCTGAAGGGCTCGGGCGTCGCCGTTCGCTACACCCGGGGCTGCGATTTTCTCGACGGCAGCACCGCCGGTTTCGCCGAGGCGGTCGCCGCCGCTAAGCAGAGCGACGTGGCGATCGTCGTGATCGGCGATACCAGCTCGACCGGCGTCGGCGCCGGCACCGGCGAGACCGATCCGCGCATCGTGCAGCTCGCCACCGCCGGCGAGGCCTTTGATCGCTTCGAGCTAATGACGCCCGGCGTGCAGGACGACCTGGTCAAGGCGGTCGCGGCGGTGGGCAAGCCGACGATCGTGGTCATGGTGCAAGGCCGGCCGGCCAGCGAGCCCTGGATGAAGCAGAACATTCCCGCGATCTTGAGCGCCTTCTATCCCGGCGAAGAAGGCGGCACGGCGATCGCCGAAATCCTCTTCGGCCGCGTCAATCCCAGCGGGCGGCTGCCGGTCTCGGTCGTGCAGAGCGTCGGCCACGTGCCCACGACGTACGATTATCTCCCGCAAGGCCGCGGCAACTACATCGGCTCGAGCTCGGCCCCGCTCTGGTCGTTCGGCTACGGGCTAAGCTATACCAATTTCGCGTATTCCGACCTGAAAATCGAAACGCCGACGATCGGCCCGGCCGACGCGGTCCGTTTCAGCTTCAACGTGAAGAACGCGGGCACGCGCGAAGGGCGCGAAGTCGCCCAGGTCTACTACCACGAGGATTTCACCTCGGTCGTGACGCCGCTGAAGCGTCTGATTCGTTTCCGCAAGGTCGACTTGCAGCCCGGCGAAACGCGGCGGCTGAAGTTCTCGATTCCGGCCCGCGAGATGGCCGTCTGGAACGTGGCGATGCAGCGCGTGGTCGAGCCGGGCACAATCGAGCTGATGGTCGGCCCCGCCGCCGAGGACGAGTTCATCAAGCTGCGGGCGAAATTCGAGGTGAAGTAATCAATGTACTCCTCACACTCCGTGTGAGGAAGAGTACCCATTGATTCAACTTCGGGTCCGCCCGACAACGTCAGCCAGGTTCGCCTCACGCGGAGCGTGAAGAGTACAGTTTACCTCACACGGAGTGTGAGGAGTACATCGGCGCCGTTATGGCACGGCCACTTTTTGCAGCGTCAGCAGTTTCACCGGGCCCAACAGGCCGGAGGGCTGAAGCGGCGAGTCTTTGTGCCAGTGCTTCCAGGTCGTGAACGTGAGCCGCTCCTTGACCGGCCGCGGCTGACCTTTCACCATCCACTCGGGCCATTGCTTCAAGTGGATGCCGTCCCATTGGCAGTCGTCGGGATACTGCTCGTCGCCGATCAGCCGATTCGGCCAGAGGTTCGTCACGCGGACCTCCAACTCATTATCGCCCCGCTTGGCAGCCTTGGTGATGTCCGCGCGGAACGGGGCTTTCCAGAGGATGCCCAAGTCCTGGCCGTTGATGCGCACTTCAGCGATTTCGCGGACGCTGCCCAGATCGAGCAGCAGCGAGCGATTCTCGCCAAAGCGCTCGGCGGGAATGTTGATCGTCTTGCGATACGCCGCCGTGCCCGAGAAATACTTGATCCCCTTGTCCTTCGACTCCGGCCAAGAGATCAGTTTCTCAAACGTCGCCTTCGCCGGCGCCCCGCGGCCCGCTTGGAAGGTCACGTCCCAGGAGCCGATCACGTCGGCAGGCTTCGGAAAACCGGCAACCGACATGCTGGCGGTGCCGGCGGACTGGTCGCTGTTCAGTATTCCCCACAATTCGTAGGTGCCTGATTCCGCGACTGTCAACCAACGGTTGCCACCCTCCACCGAGGAACGGGGGGCTGGGAGGGCTTGCCGCGCTTCCTCTGGGGGCAACCTCAACACTTGCCCTTCGGGGACTGTAACCGAGCGGCGAACGCCGTCGAGGACGTAATTGAATGCGTAACTGCTTGACGACGTTGTACGCCGGATCGCCTGCCAGGTCGTTGCTCGCGCCAGCCTCCAGTTCGCCGTCTCTTATGCGCTCATCCAGTTTTGCAGTAACGTCAACTGTTCCGCCGTTCGGGTGCTTCAGGTCGCCGTAAACCGCGTGGCGGATTGCCAACTCAGGGATCCTCCGTGAGGCGCTGTCGGCCGGAGCAGCGACCTCGACGCACTGAAACTCCCGCGATGCCTTGGGCGCGTGGCGGAAGACGACGAACAACGACTGGGCTGGTCCCAGCGTCAATGTGACGCATGTTCCGCCCGACTTGTGCCCGAACCAGGTCGAAGCGGGGCCTATCGTGCCGCTCTCCGCGTCCCACAGCTCCGGCTCGCGACCCGCGATGGGAAATTCGCAGCGTGCCGTTTGTTCGGTTCTCCATGGGTTGGCTACAAAGTAGATGTCTACACCATTCACGACGCGATGAATGAAATTCAACTCGTGCTTGTGGGTTTGCTGGCCAAAACACGTATAGCCAGCGGAGAAATCTTTCCTCACCCGGCGGCGCTCGAAGACCTTTACAATCGGCCAGCCGGTGATGATCGTGCCGCTGCCCACTTTTCGTTCACCCGCCTCTGCCGGCCACACCGCGTCGGCGATTTTCTGCACTTCCGCGTCGCAGGCCGGATAATTGACCAGGCTCGGCGAGTGCTTCGGCTTCGGGCCCAAGACGGTCGCGCCGGCTTCGACTAGCTCGGCAACCTTCTTTGTCAATTCCGGCGTCATCCAATCGGTGTCGGGCAGCACGAGCAGACGGTAGCTGCCGCCGGCGGGCGTGCAGACTTTGCCGTCCTTGACCGTGAGCTTCATGACCAGATCAGTGCCGACAACATCATAATCATAGCCCTTCGCCTTCAAGTCCGGGCGATAGACGCCGCCGTTCGGAGCGGCTTCACCGGAGAAGAAGAGCACGTCGGCCACGGTATGGCCCTGTTGCAGCAGGAACTGCGAACGGGCGATGTACTGCATCCACGGCTTCGACAGTTCCCACCAGGTGTTCGTGCGGCTGAAATGCGTGCCCCATTGGCCCATCGTCATGCCGGGCAGTTTGTCGAGCCAGGGCTGATGGGCGTAGGTGTGGAAAATGAAGCGGTTCAGGCCCAGACACCACATCGCGTCCCCCTCCGGCTTCAACATGCCGGGATGCCCGAGCCAGTTGCTATACGGGCCGGGCGAACCGGTGAACGACTCGGCGCCGACGATCGGAATGCCGTGCGTGTTGGCGACCGTCGCCGCCAGCTTGACCGTATTGACCGCGCCGATGGCATTCAGGTTGGTCGTGGCCCAGAATTCGCCCATGATGATGTCGGCCTTGGCTCCAACCTGCGGGCACTCGAACGGGCCGTCGTAAGGCTCGACCGAAAACTTCAGGCCATGCTCGTGGCACAACTCGGCGAAGCGGTTGTAGTAGTTCTCGGCAAACAGATCGCAGAGCGTGCGGCGGAAATCCCAGAGGAACCGCTCGGTCAGCTCGCCGCTGCCGACGTAGCGGCCGGCCAGCGTCGGCAGGAAGGGAATCGGATCGTAGCCGCGGCGACGGATAAACTCGTCGCGGAACTTGGGCGTCCAGTTGTTGTCGCCCACTTCGTAACTGTCGATCAGGCAGTTGACCAGCGACTTGCCCACCAACGGGCCGACGTGGTTGAGGATCGGGATGATGCCGCCGGCCCAATGGGCCTCGACCCCGTCGCGGCTCAGTTTGTCGCACTCCAGTCCGCGGCCGGCCACCGGCGCCGGGGCGTTCTGTGCGCCGGTCGGCGTGTGGCCGAAGCGAAGGATGGTCCATTGTCCCTCTGGCACGCTCCACTTCACGTGACCATTGGGCCCAAGCTGCCCGGTCGTGACCACGACCACCCGCTCGCGTGGCACGACCGCAGTCGCGGGCACGTTCTTCGTGGCCGGTTGCAGCCCGTATTCATATTGTTGCTGCGAGAGCGTCTTGGGCGGCAGCCCCTCGATGCGGACCCTTTCGGATGGCGTGGGGAACGCCACAACGGCGATATCGTGGTAGTAGCCGCAGTTGGCGTGCGGCTGTCGCAGATCGGCGTCGAAATGTGACGGGCCTTTCACCCGCTTCTCGGTCCATACGATGGTCTGCATCGCCTGCGCGGGCTTGATCCACGGCCCGCCGCTGCTCGACCAGCCGGCGCAGTTGTGGAAACACATTTCCAGCCCGAGCCGATCGGCCTCCGATGCGGCAAACTTCATCATGTCGAGCCATTGCGGGCTCATATACGGCGCCGGCCCGTCGGGAATGCCCTCGAGGGGATTGAAGACCTGGAAGCCGCCGATGCCCACCCGCTGCATCGCTTCCAGATCGGCGGTGATCCCCGCCTTGGTTACGTTGCCGTTCATCCAGTGGAACCAGGTATGCGGCCGGGCCGAGGCGGGCGGCGAGAGGAAGCCTTTTTCCAAGCGGTTGCCCACGTCCGAGGCAGCGGCCGCCAAGATCAAGCCAAGCCAGCAACCCACGCAAAATGTGGCGGCCAGAAGCCGCTTCCAGACGATTGCCGACATCGTCGATTTGCACATCATTTCTTTCCTTTGCGAAACGGAGGGTAGGGAAGGCAGGGCCGTAAAACGGGAACGCCCGTGGCCGTGGGCGGTTCATACACCAGTTTAGCAGATTCGCGGCAGGAGTTCCACCAGGACAAGTTCGTCGCCGGAGTTGCGAATGGCGATGCCAGAATCGGGGGCTTCTGCTGATCTTCCCGCTACGGTATTTCGGCCCTATGACGCGAATTCCCCGGTGTAAGAAGGAAAAATGGGAACGGGGAAAGATGGAAATCGTCGGAATCAACGATTCGCTTGGCCGCCGCGCTGGCCTCGCGCGACACGTGCTCGCTGTTGTGGTATTCCATCGTCCGCTCCTGGGCACCGAGAATTTCATGGCACGCAAAAGCAGGGGGACGGAGGAGGTTTCCGCCGGAAGATCTTGCAGCACCAATAACCGATGGTGCGAAAACCTCCTCCGTCCCCTTCCCGCTGCCGAAACGTCACAACTTCTGTTGCTTGATCCACGCTGCCACGTCCTTGATTACCGTCTCGGCGACGTGGCCGGCGTTTTCGTATTCGCCTGGCGTGCTCTTTCCTTTACCTTCGATAAAAAGATGGTTCAATTCTGGGTAGAGCTTGAACTCGGCGTTCTTGTGCGCGGAGAGCGCATCGCGCCAGCCTTGGAAATCCTCGACCGTGGCCTGATAGTCGCGGCCGCCCTGGATGACCAGCACCGGTTGCTTCAGGCCGCGGGCAGTCTTCGCGGTGGGGTGACGATTTAGGTCGAGCCAGTAGGAGGCGGTGGCGCCGAGAAGCAGCTCGGTGGAGGCGGCGTTCGGCGAGCGCTCCAGGGCTTTCACCCGCGCCAATTCCGACTCGACTTTCCGCAACGTCTCCTTGTCGTGCGCGGAGATGTCTCCCTGCAAGCTGAAAATGTACTTCAATTGCGCGAGGATGACCTCCTCCAGCGGTCTGACGGTTCCGGCCGCGATGATGAATCCGGCAATCGCGGGGTCTTGCGCCGCGATCCGCGGCACAAGCATCCCGCCCAAGCTGTGGCCGAGCACGAACACCTTGTCCGATGCGATCTTCTCCGTGTGCCGCAGCAGCGTCGCCGCGGCCACTGCATCGTCGATCGTCTCCTGCTTGACCGTGAAATCACCCTTGAAAGTTGCGAGCTTGGCGCCGTGCTGTTTCGTGCGTTTTTCATAGCGCAAGACGGCGATGCCGCGCGACGCAAGGCCCCAGGCCAGATCGCGGAAAGGCTTATTGGGCCCGATCGTCTCGTCGCGGTCGTTCGGCCCGGAGCCGTGTACCAGGACGACGGCCGGAAAGGGCCCGTCGCCCAGCGGCATCGTCAGCGTGCCCGGCAGTGCCCATTCCCCCTTGCCGATCTGCACTTCCCGTTCCACGAACGCGCTGGGGTTTACGTAGGAAGGAGGCCGGTACTTGGCGGCGGACTTGGTCGGCACAAAGAACAGGCCGCTGATCTGCTGCGAGCGATTGAAAACCACCTTCACGTCGAGCTTGGTCTTCTCGAATTGGCAGGTGACGAAGACACAATCGTACTGTCCCACACGCTCGGTCCGCGTACTCAATCGGGCTTTCAGCGGGCCCACCTGGGCGACCAGCGGTTCCCAAATCTGTTTAAGTTTCTCTGGCGACACCAGGCCCTTCATGGTGGCGTCGAAGTCTTTGACGGCGGCGGAGAATTCGCCGTTGGCCATCTGATCGACAAACCGGCCCGCCGCCGGCGCGATATCCTTGCCTTGCGGCGTTTCCCGCGTCTCTGCGGCGGCCGCCCAGCCACAACCCAGCACAACCACGAGCAACCACAAACTTGCGATCTTCACGATATGACCCTTTCATTCTGACGTGGATAGGCTCTCGTCGCGCGATTCGGCCGTCTCCTCGACAAACTTGCGCCCGCGTTGCCGCACCGCCTCCTTCAACAGGAACTCGATCTGCCCATTGACGCTGCGCATTTCCTGCTGCGCCAGCGCTTCGAGCGCCTCGTAGAGCGCCGGACTGATGCGGAGCAGGAATGGCTTGCGTGATTTCATGCGATTCGGCGCGGCCGGCGGCCGCGGCGTGGTGCTGGGAAGTTTCTAACAGTCGTTCAATGCCTGGCTTTCCGATTTGCTCAGCTCGATTCGCCGCAGCGGCGCCGGAAAGATGCTTGTCAGCCGATCCGCCCACTTGGATCTCTTGTACGCCGGCGTGTTCTCGGTTGTCTCGTAGAGCAGCGGATAGACGTCCACCCGGTCGCCCGGCGCGGAACAGAATGCCCGTCTGGAAGATTCTGAGCCACGGGCCTTTTCCGTCGATGTAGTTCATGCGGTACCAGCGGCTTAGCAGGACGATGGCGAGAATCTCGCTGCCCTGGACCGTCCGGCCCGCGCGGCACAATTCCAACGTGCGCCGCGACAGATCGACCTTGAAGTAATCTCCCGCCTTGGCGATCGAACGGCTGAGAAAGGCTGAAATCGCTAAGAAGGCCGGCAGGGCGATCAACCAGCCCATCAACAAGATTGCCACCACTAAACCGTCCAGTTTTCCATGTTCCATATAATACGTCATGCCTGTTATCGCCGCCATGGTGAAGATCATCCACGGCACGATGTATTTCATGCGAAGCTGCATAAGGCGGACCGTGAGCAGGCCGTCGGTTTCGACCGCCACGATCGGACCGCCGCGTCCGTCGCCCAGCAGAGCGGTAAGCTCCGCATCCGCGGGGACGTGATCGAACGTCATCGAGGATTGTGAAAACGCCTTCGGCATAATGCTCCTCTCCAGATCGAACCGCTGCGACAGGGACGTCTCTGCATCATGACGGCTGAATCGGCCTCTATTCTCGCCTCCGCAACCACCGGAACAGCAGGACGCCACCGAGGATGGTCAGCGGCAGGAATCCGAAGCCGAGAAAGCCCCATTTGCCCCAGTGATGCCCGCCGCGGTCGAACCGCGGAATCAGATACTCGTCGCCGAATTGATATGCGGTCACGGCGTCGCCCACGTGCACGCCGGTGACGTTGTTCCCTGACCGCCAGGCGACTGGCTTTCCGCCCTTTCCGATCACTACGTCCCAGCCGCCGTTTCGCTTTTTCTCGCTGAGACCCGTGATGTTCAGGGTGATCGGCTTCACCTCGCGGCGTTTGATCATCTCTATCTTCCGGTCGTACTCAATGCCCCAATTGTGAATCATGAAGAAAGCAAACAGACCGAATCCCAGCCACATCAAGGTGAAAGAAGTCAGACCTGCCACGACCATCAATTTCATGAGGCGCAGCAAAGCAGGTGGAGGGACACTCGCGGTAGTGGATGATGTATCGGTTGGGCTCATGGCCACACTTCTCGTACGTTGATCGAACGACTCTCGCCCCCTATGTGTAAAGCGTCCCCGCGTTGACGATCGGCTGTGCGTCCTTTTCGCCGCACAAGACGACCAGGAGATTGCTGACCATCGTCGCCTTGCGTTCCTCGTCGAGTTGGACCACGCCCTGCTCGGCCAGGTCGTGTAAGGCCATTTTCACCATGCTGACCGCCCCGTGGACGATTTTTTGGCGGGCGTCGATGATGGCCTCGGCCTGCTGGCGGCGGAGCATCACGCCGGCGATCTCCGGGGCGTAGGCCAGATGGGTCAGGCGGGCCTCCTCGACGACAACGCCTGCCTTGGCCGTTCGATCCTGAAGTTCCTTCTGCAAGGCGACACAGACTTCGTCAACGCTGCTGCGAAGCGTTAACTCGTGCTCCTCGCCGTGATCGTAGGCGTAGGAACTCGCCAAGTGCCGCACGGCCGACTCGCTCTGGATGTGGACGTAAGTGTCGTAATTCTCCACGTCGAAACTGGCCTGGGCGGTGTCTTGTACCCGCCAAACGATCACCGCGGCGATTTCGATCGGGTTTCCGCGCTTGTCGTTGACTTTGAGCTTCTCGCCGTTGAGGTTTCTTGACCGCAGCGAAATCCGCTTCTTCGTATTCAGCGGGTTGGTCCAATGCCAACCGGGCAGCCGCACTGTGCCGCGGTACGAGCCGAAGAGAATTAGCACGCGCCCCTCGTTCGGCTGAAGAGTGAAATGGCCTCCGCACAAGAATGCGCCCAAGGCGATTGCCAGGACGCTGCCAACCAGCAGCCAGAAGTTGGGCTCGGTCTTCATGCGGTCCGCCTCGATTGCCGCGTGAATGAACAGCCAGAGCAGCGCCCCGCCGCCGCAGAAGATGACAATCTCCACACACAGCATCACCCAACCATTCAACGTAGGCACCGCTCTTTCTTGACTCATGGCTTTCGCCTCCCCGCAAAAAATGTGACAGACGCCGAAGCTGCAATATCGATATGATATCATATCAATATCTAGTGTCAATACCGAGGGAGGTGTTTGTTCGCAAGTGTTTAATCTATAATATGTTGCGCTGATGCGAGTTCGGACGCTTGACTCGCCCTCTGCGTGGCTGAACGGCCAATGCGGTCACGGCCCTCGGGCTTGGCAAGAGGGGCGAGACGCCCGCGCTCCGGTAGACGTTAGCTGGGCCGGCAGCAGTCGGCGGGGCACTGATCCGGCCAAGGGCCATCATAGCCCATCGCCAACCGGGGCGCCGCGGGATCGAGCCGCTCGATGACCAGTTCGCGGATCATCTGAACAAAGCGGGGATGATTGCCCAGCACATCGGCGCGGACCATGTTGATGCCCAACTCGTCGCATAGGCTGGCGACTTCCACGTCGAGGTCATAGACGACCTCCATGTTCTCCGCCAAGAAGCCGATCGGCGCGACGACGATGTCTTGGATCCCCTCCGCCGGCAACTGGCGGATGCGATCGCCGATGTCCGGCCCCAGCCAGGGCTGCGACTGCGGCCCGCCGCGGCTCTGGAAGACCACATCCCACATGACGCCGAACGGATGTGACTCCGAGACCGCTTCAGCCACGAGCCGGCACGCTTCTCGCAACTGCTGTTCGTACGGCGAGCGTTCGGCCAAAGCAACGGGAATGCTGTGCGCAGCAAAAAGCAGGACCGTGTCCGGCCGCCGCCCGGGCGAGATTTCATTCCACGCCGCTGCCAATCGTTCGGCCGTCGCCTGGATGAAGCCGGGGTGATTGTAGAAGAGCCGCAGTTTGTCGATCTTCGGCGCGGCAGCCCCAACTGTCTGCCGCGCGATCTCGATGTCGTCGAGATATTGCCGGCAGCCGGGATAGGAGCCGAACGGCGAGGTGACAAACGCCAAGGCCCGTGCGACGCCGTCTTCGGCCATTTGGCCAACGGCCTCATCGAGCATCGGATGCCAGTTGCGGTTGCCCCAGTAGACCGGCAGCCGCGGCCCGTGGGCGTTCAGCTCGGCAACGATCGCCGCCAACAGCGCACGGTTCTGGCCGTTGAGCGGACTTACACCGTCGAACAACTCGTAGTGCCGGGCGACCTCCAACAACCGCTCATGGTGCACGTCTTTGCCGCGGACAACGTTCTCCAGAAACGGCATCACGTTGTCCGGCCCCTCGGGACCGCCGAATGAGACCAACAGCAGAGCGTCATAAGGATGCGGAACGGGCGCGGCAGAAGGGGGATCAACGTTCATCGATTCGACTCTCGCTTCGGTCCGTCGCGTTAACACGCGGTGTCAAAAACAGGAATCCCGATTGTAGCTGAAAGCGTCAGGGAGTTCACGGGGACGGGATATCTTAACCCGGCCCAGTATTTTGCTGACCTGGTGTTGCGGGGGGTTGTCTCTCGACATGTCCCGTCTACACTTCCTGCGATTGACGTCTTCGTGGGCCCGAACCAAACAACTTGAACGGGGAGAAACGGTATGAGTTGTATGAAAAGAAGAGATCTGCTGAAGGCGGCCGCTCTTGGCGCGGGCTCGTTCGTTTTGGCTGGCGGCGAGGGCTTCGCGCGCGAGCATTTCCCGGTCCAGGTGGACGAACGCCTTTGGGAGGGAATCAATCGGCTGAAGAACCCCGAGAATGAGACTGCCTTGGAGAAACTGCACGTTCCGGTCATCGCCGCCCCCAAGACAGTTAAAGCCGGCGAGCCGTTTGACGTCGGTGTGGTGATCGGCAAGACCCCGCACCCGATGGGCCCGCGGCACTGGATCGAATACGCGCAACTGGGCATCGGAAACCAACCGGCGGGCATGCTCATCTTCCGCTCCCATGGTTATCTCAAGCCGGAAACGAGATTCGCCGTCGTATTAGGTGAAGACCTGAGGGGAAGGAAGGTCTCGTTGGTCGTGACGCTCAAGTGCAATCTCCACGGCATCTGGCAGCACTACGTGAACGTAGATGTCGGCTGAACGCCGCAGTGCGATTACCCTGCGACCTGTCTAGTCGCCGGCAGACAGACGAAGTATTGCGTCGCCGCGACTCATCGTTTAGGCTGTCTGTACCTTCCTACAGCAACCTACCATGAGAATGCACTCCTTCGCGTTTTGCCGTGTTGTCCTGGCGCTTGTGCCGTTGTTGCTCTCGTCGGCGGCGTTTGCCGCGGAGTCCGGCAGCTGCGTCGTCCAGGCGGGATCGCGGCTGGAACTCCATTCCCCATTTTTCCTCTTCACTCTCGACACTTCCGACGGCCTTCATGCCGTCGCGTGGAAGAATCGGCTGACGGGCAAGACCATCTCGCTCGGCCAAGGTTCGGAATTGGACGTGGACCTCGGGCCGCTCGATGGGCCGCATCAGACGCCCCGATGGCAAACAGATTCCTTCTCAGCGAAATCGCGGAACAACGGCTCCCAAGCGGAGGTTGAGCTGCGCTTGACCGCCAAGGATACCGACCTTTCAGCCCGTGTTACTTACCGTTGGAATAACAAAGAACCGGTGCTGCACAAGTTCGCCGAGATCTCCAACACCGGGCAGAAACAGCTTCAACTGCTCAATGTCCGCCTCGGCTCTTATCCGACCGACGCCAAACTCGTTGATCGCGAACAGGGCTTTCCTGTCTATCTCGACCGCGAGTACTTCATGAGTTTGGCACATCCGGCCGGCTGGGCGACGGCCAAGGACGGGGCCGTCAGTCTGCGGCAATATCCCGGCATCAAGCTGGTGCCGGGCGCGAAGTTCGATTGCATGGAGGCGGTCTACGGCGTCGGCGGGAAAGATGCCGCGCGGAAGACGTTCGTCGCCCACGTCCGCAGCCGCATGCGCCGCGTCGTTCGCGGCCACGATCGGCCCTACGCGATCTTCGACAATTTCGGCTCCTGGCCGTCGGGCGCCCACGGCAGTTGGTTCAATTCGGACGAGTTCGAATTGCACAGCCTACGGTTGCTGGCGGAGAGCCAGAAAGCGACCGGCTGCCGCTTCGACTTCTGCAACATCCATTTCTGGGTCGATCCGGCCGGCGACCTGAAACGCTGGAACCCGGCGAAGTTCCCCCAGGGCATTGCCAACATCAAGCCGATCCTCGACGCGCTCGGCACCAGGCCGGGTTTGTGGATCGACAGCTCGAACACCTGGGAAGGGGGTTGGAGCATCGGCCAAAACCCCGCCGCCCAACCATCGGTGAGCGACAATCCCAGTTGGTTCTGCCGTGCCAGCGAGCCGATCAAGACGCTCTACCGCGAAGGGTTCCTCTATCAGATTCGCCACAACGGCGTGCGCGAACTGAAATTCGACAACCTGCACACCCTCTGCAACAATCCTCACCACGACCACTTGCCCGGCCTGTATTCCAGCGAGGCGATCGAGAACTCGGTGATCGAGTTCCTGCACGACTTGGACCGCGAATGTCCCGAGGCCTTTCTGATTCTCTACTGGGGCTACCGTTCGCCCTGGTGGCTGTTGCACGGCGACACGCTGTTCGACTCGGGCATTGGCATCGAGGCGGCCAGCCCCTCGTCGCAGCCGGCCCCCTACGCCCGCGACAGCGTCACGCAGAAGCTCGACCAGGCCCAGCGGCACGCCTGCGACGTGCCGGCGCTCGGAAAAGACTCGCTGGGAATCTGGTTATCCAATTGGGCGTGGAACAGCTCGATCGGCAAGGAGCGATGGCAGGAAGGTCTTGTGATGGATCTCTGCCGCGGCAGCCTGATGGCGCAAATCTGGGCCGACAACGACTGGCTCTCGCCGCCGGAATGGAAGCAGTTGGCCGACTTTATCGCCCTGCTACGGGCAGAGCCAAAGTGTTTCGAAAATCCGCATTTCATCCTGGGGAACCCCAGCAACGACGAGCCCTACGGATACTGTTGCACCGACGGCCGCCGCGCTTTCTTGGCCCTGGACAACTGCACGTGGCAGGATCGATCGCTGCCGCTTGAATTGAACTCCGCATGGGGTCTGCCGGATGGAAAGCGCTGGGACCTGTACCGCTGGTATCCCGAGCCTGCGCGTCTGACGGGCGATGCGGCGAGTTTTGCAGCCCGGGCCGCCATCATGCTCAAGCCGTTCGAGGTCGTGCTCCTCGAAGTCGTTCCCACGGGCGAACGGCCGTCGCTCGGTCGGTCGTTTACCGAGCGGCCGATTCCCGTCGCGTTTGCCGAAGCGAGCCGCAGCGTCGATTTGAAGATCGACGATCTGAATCGGCGGGCAGCGCAGGATTCCGCGATTTGGACGGTGCTGCGGCCTTCCAGTGCCGTCTCGAAGGGCGGGGCAACCTTGACAAAGCAGCCCGACGGCTCGATCCTCGCCAGTGGCAAGAACCCTGCGCCCGACACGTACGTGGTCGCCGCCAACACCAATCTCAGCGGTATCACCGGAATCCGCCTGGAAGTCCTCGACGATCCGCGGTTGCCTTCCCGCGGTCCGGGCCGTGCCATCAACGGCAATTTCGCGCTGAGCGAATTCCGCCTGGCCGCCGCGCCGCGCGACAATCCGACACAATCGCAGCCGGTGCGACTGCACAACCCCTCCGCCAGTTTCTCGCAGACGGGTTTCGGCGGTTGGCCGGTCGCGGCCGCCATCGACGGCGACGCGAAGACGGCATGGTCGATCGATCCGCGCGAGGGAGAATCGCAGACGGCCGTGTTTGAAATCGAGAAGCCCCTTGATCTGGCCGGCGGCGGCAGGTTGACCTTCACGCTCGATCAAGGCTACCGCAACGGCCCGGCCGACCATACGATCGGCCGTTTCCGCATTTCCGTGACCGCCGCGAAGCCGCCGCTTCCGCGACCCATCGCCAAGGATGCCCAGCGATTCGCGATCATAGCCGAGATGCCCGCCACCGACCACGGCGGCACGTTTGTTGTTGCCGCGGAGCTTAAGAAAGGGAACGAGCCGGCCTATTTCGGCGATATCGGCACGCATTTCAGCGGCGAAGCGAAATTGGCCGGCCGGCCTGTACCCTGCCAGCCTGTGTTGGGCAAGGGAACATATCCAAGTTGCTGGCAGGCTTGGCGGATCGCCGTTCCCCGTTTCGCCAACCCGCGGCCCGTCGAACTTTCCGTTTCCGCCTCGCTGCCGGCCGGCGTGACCTGCCGCTTCCAAGGCCACTTCGTTCCCAACGAATAGCCGCTGCCGCGGGTTCTTCCCATACATCGAAGAGAAACGGTTTTCGATCCCACATGATCACGTGGGGAAGCCGGCGAAGAAACTCCCGATCGACTGTGTCTCTCCGGGGCCGATCAGTTTTCGGTGGCGTTGGGGTGGCAGTTGTACTGCCACCCCTGAATTGGCGGCGTCGTCCAGGGTGGCAGTGCAACTGCCACCCCAACGAGCGCCCCAAACTGAAAAACTGATCGGCGCTGCGCGTCTCTCCGCCACGCTTGACTCCCAACCGCGGAACAATTATACCAATCCGAAGCGTAGCGGTCAGAACACCACCTCTCAATGGGGCGTCTGTCCCCTTGTCATTCTGTCTTTAAGGCACTGTAAATGAATTACGTCGAACGCCAAGACCCGCAAGTTTGGGCCGCCATCGCCGGCGAAATCGAGCGGCAACGGAACGGCCTGGAAATGATCGCCTCGGAAAATTACACCAGCCCCGCCGTCATGCAGGCGATGGGGAGCGTGCTCACGAATAAATACGCCGAAGGCTATCCCGGCCATCGCTACTACGGCGGCTGCGAGTTCGTCGATGTGGCCGAAGACCTCGCCCGAAACCGCGCCAAGCAGATCTTCGGGGCCGATCACGTCAACGTCCAGCCGCATTCCGGCGCCCAGGCCAACACCGCCGTCTACTTCTCGACGCTGCAACCGGGCGACGTGGTGCTGGGGCTCGACCTGGCCCACGGCGGCCATCTGACGCATGGCATGAAGTTGAACATTTCCGGCAAGCTCTATCATTTCTTCAGCTACGGCGTGCGGGCGGACAACCATCGGATCGACTTCGACCAGATCGCCGCGTCGGCCCGCGAACATCGGCCGAAGATGATCGTGGCGGGGGCCAGCGCCTATCCGCGCGAGATTCCGCACGCCAAGTTCGCCGAGATCGCCCGCGAGGTTGGCGCGAAGCTGATGGTCGATATGGCCCATTACGCCGGGCTGGTGGCGACGGGGCTGCACGACGACCCGGTGCCGGTGGCCGATTATGTGACCTCGACCACGCACAAAACGCTCCGCGGTCCGCGCGGCGGACTGATTCTCTGCAAAGAAGCGTACCAGAAGGAGATCGACAAGGCGGTCTTCCCCGGCATTCAGGGCGGGCCGCTGATGCACGTCATCGCCGGCAAGGCCGTCTGTTTCGGCGAGGCGCTCACGCCGGCATACAAGAAGTACATCCAGCAGGTAGTCGAGAACGCCAAGACGCTGGCCGAGACGCTTTTGGCGGGCGGCGTGAAACTCGTCAGCGGCGGCACCGACAACCACCTGATACTGGCCAACGTCACCCCGCTGGGCACCACCGGCCGCACGGCCGAGCAGGCGCTGGAGAAGTGCGGCATCACGATCAACAAGAACATGATCCCCTTCGACCAGCGGAAGCCGGTCGATCCGTCGGGCGTGCGAATCGGCACGCCGGCGCTTACCACCCGCGGCATGGGCCGCGACGAGCTGCGCCGCATCGGCGGCTGGATTCTCGAGGTGCTTCGCGCGCCGGAAGACGAATCGCTCCGCGGTCGGATTCGCGGCCAGGTGGCCGAGCTGTGCCGCCAGTTCCCCGTGCCGGGCGAGGGGAAGGGTTAGCCGATGTCCGACCGCCGCGGCTGCAATCCGTCCAGTGGGTCCCGCCTGCCGGGCGGGACTTCCCGGGAGAGGACGCATGCAAGTCCCGCCCGGCAGGCGGGACCTACCCAGTGAGACGCGCGGTCAGCGCGGCACTCACGAGCTGACGATCAGCGCCGCCTCGATCGGCGTGGCCGAGACATTCAACGTCGGCAGGACGACGGGCTCGGTTTGCGCCTGCTTGACATAGCCAAGCGAGCGGACGACTTCGAGCACTTCGCTGCAGGTGGGGAACATCCGCCCGCTGCGGCGCTTGTAGTTGTCCATGGCGCTCATGAATTCGACCTCCTCGGGCGTGTAGTCGCGCTCGCAGGTCGTCGGATCGATCTGACGGCGACGGCTCACCTTCGCCCGCCGCTCGCCGAGGCGGCGGTCGACGGCGACGGGAATCTGGTGGACACGGCGATCTCCGCTCCGGCGGCGGTCCATGCGGTTTTCGCGGCGATCGACGGTTACCGGGCCCCGCGGCGCCGGGCCGAGGTGTTCCCTGGTCGCCGGCTTCTTCGCCGTTGTGGTCTGCTTTGTCTTCATGCCACGCGCCGCAGATTTTTTGTCGCCAACCACGTCTCTTCTCTCCACTATTTGGAACACTGAGATTTGTTTGTCTGTCAATGTAGAGAGAATACATCGCAGTTGACAAAAGTCACCAAAAAACCGCTTAGAAAAACCTGGCGGATTGCGAAAAGTGTCCGGTTGCGCAAACGGTTGCGCGACGGGGGAGATTCCGCATTCGAGCGGTTCTGCCGACCATGAGGATCGTGCCGGCGGAAACCGTGAGGATGGCGGCCGAAGGGCTTAGTCCTTCTTTCGCCCGCGCAACAAGAGCCGCTGCAAGAGCCCGATCTTCGACAGGCTCACCGCAATCGCCACAAGGAAGAAGACCGCTCCCAGGACGATGTAATTCAGGCCGACGACCGCATTTCGGACGTAGCGGTAGACGCTCACCCCCGTTCCTGCCGACCAGCCGAACAGGCTGCCGATCGCGCCGGTGTAGTACCAGCGGTTCTTGACCAGAAAACCGTAGACGACCGCCACAACCGCCGCCGAGGGCGGGTAGATCGCCAGCACGGCGTTCGGCAGCTCGGCAGGGCGGCGGTAGGCGAAATTGGCGGCAGTCAGGGCGAAGAGGAGAATCGTGGCGGCACCCAGGTTTTGGACCCACCGCCCGCGGGCATCGCGAAAGACGGCGCCGACGACCAGAATGCTGGCAAGCAGCAAATGCATGGGGATGGCCCCATGATAGGCGCCCAACACGGTGTCATGGAAATCGAGCCACACCGCCGCCACCGCACACCAGGCGCCGAGCAAGCAGTCGATCGCGTTCCGTCGCAGCACGCCGACAATGAGAAACAAGCCTCCAGCCGCGAAGATCGGCAGGCCAAGCGGATCGACGGATGTACTCGGGTTGAACGTATCTGGACCACAGAAGGAGATCGCGATCAAGGCCAAGGCGACGGCCAGGCAGGCATCGGCTACTCGCCTCAACCACGCCACGAAGTAGAAAGCGGTGACCGCCGACATGACCAACAGAAGCGGGGACATCTGCAACGTGCTGCGAAACAACGACAGGAACCCGAGATCGGCGGCATCCGCCGGAGAAGCCGTCATGGCCAGCGCCACGAGCCCAATGGGAAGGAGCAGCGCCGATCGAATCACGCCTTTCCGCCGGGAGACGAGGCCCGCCTCAAGCAGAAGAACATTCGCGGCGAACAAGAAGGGGACGAGGAAGTAGAGCCCGAAGATCGACTGGAAGCCCACCACGCCGTGCAGCGTGAAGCAGAGGTAGTAGGCCCGCACACATACGCCGAATCCGAGCACGCCGAACAGAATCCAGGGATACCAAGGCCATTTCCAGGGGCTGCCGTTGCTGCTGACGTAATCTGGCCCGCGGCGAATCGCCGGCAAGAGCGTCAGGAAGAGGCCCCCCATGACCGTCGAAAAGCAGAAGAGCCCCCAATTGATGCCCGCGGACCACGGATTGCGCATCCACTGGATCAGGATCGCGGGGTAAAGGTAGAAGGTCGCCAAGATCGCGTAAAAAGGCAGGCGAAACCCCGCCGCCAATCGCAGGCCAATTCCGCGCAGCAGCGCCTCGCATACCACGATGGCAAAAGCCATCGCGCCGTAGAACAGCAGCGGGATGCTCCCGCCCGGATTCTCCACGGTCAACTCCAGCGGCTCGTCGAAACTGGCCGACGTGGCCAGCAGCATCAAGACCACGAGCAAGAGCAGGGTCCGCACGTCTTCCCACAAGTTGCCGTAGCGGATCAGGAACCAGGCTGCGACGGCCAGCAAGGCCGTGTAAGCCGCCAGGCAGACCATCAGTGCGCCGCTCTCGAAACCCGCGCCACTCGCATTGAACGAGATCCGCAACCCGTAAAGCACGAGAACCGCGCTGACCACGTAGAAGGGGTTGTTCGTGTAGAGCCAGCGCATCAAGTTTCGCAACTCGGCGGTCAGATCGCTGCTCTTGAAGTCGTCAACCGTCTGGCGCGAGCGCAGGAACTTCTGCATATCGGCGCCGGCATCAGCCGCCCCTTCAGCGCTCCGCGGCGGCGGTTGATCGTCGCGAGCCGCCGCCGGCACAAGCGGAGAAGCGTCTGGAGCGGAGGCGTTCCGATCCTCGTCCATTTGACACCTTTCGACATGGGAGGAGACGCAACCGATCGCGGGCTGGAAAGAGGGGACGAAGGACGTTTTCGCAACACGTGTTCCTCGCCGCCAAGACTGTGGGCGAAAACCTCGTCCGTCCCCCTCTGCGTCCGCCCGCTGAACCGTTGCCGGTCGACACGCGAACGGCCACAAGTATATGCCTCAGGGCCGAGTTCTGTCAAACCTGATCTTTCCGCCGACAATCACCGCTTCCGCCCGGCCGACCAATTCCCGGCCGGCAAACGGCGTGTTCGTGCTTTTCGAGCGGAACTTCGACGGATCGACCGTCCAGCGGACCTTCGGGTCGATGATCGTCACGTCGGCGTCGGCGCCGATCTGGAGAGTGCCCTTATTGACGCCGAGGATCTTCGCCGGGTTCAGCGACATCTTGCGAATCGCGGCGGGCCAATCGAGATGGCCGGGCTCGATCAACTGCGTGATGACCAGCCCGAGCGACGTTTCCAACCCGACGATGCCGAAGGGAGCCTGATCCAGCTCCTGCATCTTCTTTTCGCGGGCGTGGGGGGCGTGATCGCTGGCGATCGCGTCGATCGTGCCGTCGGCCAGGCCGGCGATCACCGCCTCGACGTGCTCGCGGCCGCGCAGCGGCGGGTTCATCTTGCAGTTTGCGTCGAAGCTCCGCAGGCATTCGTCGGTCAAGGTGAAGTGGTGCGGCGTGGCCTCGGCGGTCACGCGGACGCCGCGGCTCTTGGCCCGCCGCAGCGCGTCGACGCTGTTGCTGGTCGAGACGTGCATGATGTGCAGCCGCCCGCCGGTGGCCTCGGCCAGGGCGATGTCGCGGGCGGTCATCACGTCCTCGGCGGCTGCCGGCATTCCCGCCAGGCCGAGAACCATCGAGACCAGGCCCTCGTGCATTACGCCGTGCTGCGTCAGCTCGCGGACCTCGGTGTGGTTGAGGACCGGCTTGTCGAACATCAGGCAATACTCGAAGGCCCGCCGCATCAGTTCGGCGTCGTCGACGGGGTTGCCGTCGTCGGTGAAGGCGACTGCGCCGGCCTCGACCAACTGGCCGATCTCGGCCAACTCCTTGCCCTCGCGGTTCTTGCTGACGCAGGCGACGACGAAGACATTGCAGTTGCCGGCGCGTTCGGCCCGCTCGCGGGCGAAATCGACGGCCCCCTGGGTGTCGATCGGCGGGTCGGTATTGGGCATGCAGGCGATCGAGGTGAAGCCGCCGGCCAGCGCCGCGGCCGTGCCGGTCTCGATCGTCTCGTCCTCCTCGAAGCCTGGCTCGCGGAGATGGACGTGCATGTCGATCAGGCCGGGCGAGACGATCTTGCCGGCCGCGTCGATCACGGTCTCCTCTCCGGTCGGCGTCGCGTCGTAGGCAGCGATGCGGCCGTCGGCGATCAGCAAGTTGGTCACACGATCCATCGCTTGCGACGGATCGATCACGCGGCCGTTTTGGATCAGGAGGTTTGGCACGGGGAAGAGGGGGCTGGGGGCTGGGGGCTAGGAACTAGGGATTGGGGATTAGCGATTGGGGATTGGCACGAAAGCCGCTTGCGGCTTCGCAACGAATTGCTCTCATTGTATGGAATTCTGAGGAGTCTCCAAGATAGTCGAGCGCCGGAAGCATTTCGCACCGCGCGAGTTTCTGCACCACCCTTTCCATTTTGCTATTCTCCATCCCGCAAGCGCCGATTGCAGAAGCCCCTCCAAGTCAATGGCTTGCGACAAGGACAAGCACGTCAAGTCCTTTCCACCCATTGTGAGGCCCTGGTGCAAAACCCCTGCCTGCTGAGGGAGGGCACGACGGGTTTCGGCTGATTGCTCTGATCTCGGCGCTCCCCGTTCCGCCATCGCCTTCCCGTTCCGCCTCCCGCCTTCCGCCTTTCTGTCATAGCAGATTCGCTGGCCCAATTTCAAGTCCGCGTTTTGGCGGTGGTAGCGTCCAAACCGTTCAGCCGGCGGGCTTGCGGTTTGTTGATTTAATTCTCGACCGCGCCACTCGAATAGGTGGTTTGCGTTTTGGGGTTGATTGCTTATCGTTGGCGGTGGCCATGAGGGCAATTGGCAAAACGGCCCACCTGGCTGCCGATTCAGCCATTTGGGGCAACTCGACCCGATAGGCAACGATGCCACCATAATCTCGAAAACCGAAGGAATTCTGAAAAAATCACCGGCAGCCGCCGCGTAGGCCATCGTTGCCGTTCAGTAAATCAACAGACCGCAAGCTCGCCGGCTAAACGGTTTTCCCGTTCTGACGCCGGCAACCCGCGCGATTCAGACCCCAGAAGCCGGCCTAGCAGCCTGTTGAAAAAGTCGATTTGCCAGCATTGCTCGCTGCGTTTTTCCCGAGGATTTCGATGCTGAGCACATACCACCTGCGGGCCTTTTTCAACGGGCTGCTAGGTCAGAACTCAACATCGACCGGCAAGCCTTCGGCGCGGGTGACGAGCCTTCGCAGCGTGAGCGGATCGAGCGACTCGTTCAAGAAGTGGACGCTGCCGTCGAGCATCGCGGCGTGGCAGCCGCCGGGATGAAAGGCGAAAGGTTCGTCGTTGGCCCCGCAGTTCTGCGTGGTCCAGGGGCAGCCTTTCTCGCCGATCGGATAGAGCCCCTTCGTGTTTCCGCCGGTATCGACGTGAGCGGCCGTGGGAACGCCGCCGATCGGGGAGCTGTTGGCGTTGATGACCGGGCCGACATAATTGCCCTGGGCGTTAAGGAAGCCCCGGGCATTGGCGGGACCGGAAATCCCGCTGCCGCCGGCGTCGGGGTCGGCCCAGCGCCAGGCGGCCCTCATCCCGCCGGTGTCGTCGCCGGCGCTGAGCGTGCCGGTGAATGTGTCGTAGAAGGCGGAGGGGGTGTAGTAGGGGACGTCGATGGCGGCGGGACTGATCCGGCCGGCGTCTTCAACCACCGCAAGCGTGTTGCTCGCCCCGTCCACGACCGTCGATAGTCTGACGCCGGTCGATGCGGTTCCGTCCACGGTGCCGTCGATGGGATTGTTGCTGCCGTCGGCGGTCACCAGCGCCCCCTCCGCGCGGGCCGCGCGATTGCGGTAGCCCGTGACCGGGTCGATGTCGGTCCAGGCGGTGGCGAAATAGTCCAACGGGCCAAAGCCAGCCGGATCCGCCTGCTGCGAGAACGGATTGCTCGGGCAAATGAAAGCGCTGATCGTGTGCTTGGCGGCGGCGATGTTCTGCGGGGCGCTCGCGTCGCGGTAGCTCCTGGTCAGGTCCATCGAATCATAGATGTCCGAATGTTCGAGAAACGGCAGAAGATGAGTGAACAACGATTGCGTGGAGAACTTCGAGGATCGGGTGACCCAGTCGGTCCCTTCGCCGCCGCTGGGCAACTTCTTGCGAGCCGTTTCGAAGCTGATGACTGCCAGGCCGATCTGCTTGACGTTGTTCGAACACGCGCAGCGCCGCCCAGCCTCGCGCGCGGCCTGCACCGCCGGGAGCAGCAACGCCATCAGCACGCCGATGACCGTGATGACCACGAGCAACTCAATCAACGTAAAACCGTGCCGACGGCGGCCGAAGACGGGGGGCGGGCAAAATCGAGCAACCCCGCCGCCACCGCAGGCGCCTGCCGCCGCCGCCAGGAAAACCGCCACGGCAAGCAGTGTAATCGTTCGCGGCTCGGGCGCCGACGCTCCCCCGCCGGCCGGGCCCATAGGAAGATCGCCACCAACCGGCGGCAGCGAGGCGTTCGCGAACCACAGGTCACGATCCAGTCCGTTCACCACGCCGTCGTAGTTGGCGTCGCCTTGCCCCCAAGTTGCTCCGGTCCAGACATTCGCAGCCCAGATGTCGCGGTCCTTGCCGTCTACCACGCCATCGAGATTGAAATCGCCGGGGCGGGTGGCCATCACGGTGAACGTCTGTGCCGCAGGATTATCGAGCCAACCCAACGTCAACCCATCGGCAACCGCCGTCGAACAGCGAAACTGGCCGGTGTCCCAGCGTCCGTGGTCGAAGCTCGCCTTGAGCAGGGATTCGATCGTAGCAGCCGGGTCGCTCCCGCCCGCATAGTCGAACACCAGTCGGCCGCCGCCCTCGAGGTCGGCGCCGCCGAGGTTCAGCACGGGGTTCCACGCCCGCGGCACTGTGAGGCTGGTCCCAAGGAGTTCAAGCGTTCCGCCGGCGACGGTGGTCAAGCCGCCGTAGCTGTTGGCCGCAGAGAGTGTGAGCGTGCCCGCGCCGCTCTTGGTCAGTCCGCCCTGTTGACCGCCGGTGATCGTGCCGGCGAAGGCCAGCGAGGCGGCGGCGTTTTGCACGCTAATCGTGCCGCCGCCCGTGCCGAGGGCGAATCCGCGGCTCGTGGAGACGCTCGCGCCGCTGTATGCGAGCGTGCCGCCGTTCAAGGTGAGGGCGCCCTCGCCGAGATTGCAGGGCTGCGTCTGGGTGGCGGCAATGTTCGATATGCTCAGCACGCCCTGTTGCACGGTCACCGGCCCGGCGAACGAGTTGCTGCCGCTGAGAATCAGCGTGCCGGGGCCGCCCTTGGTCAGTCCGCCCTGTTGGTCGCCGGTGATCGTGCCGCCGAAAGCGAGCGACGCCGCCGCGTTTTGCACGGCAATCGTGCCGCCGCCCGTGCCGAGCACAAATCCACGGCTTGTCGTCCCGCTCGCTCCCGTGTAGTCCAAAGCGCCGCCGTCGAGCGTAAGAGTGCCTCGGCCAAGATTACAGGGTTGTCCCTGGTTGGCGATTGAAGCGACGCTTAGAACTCCTTGCGTGACGGTGATCGGCCCGCCGAACGAGTTGGCGCCGCTGAGAATCAGCGTGCCCACGCCGCTCTTTGCAAAGCCGGGAGAGGGGATCTCGGTGTCGCTCCAAATGACGGCGCTGATCTGCAACGTGCCATCCACGGCCCATTGCTGGTCCTGCCCCAATTGGACCCATCCGCTGCCGGCGATGGTCTGGGTGACGCCGCTAGCGGCCACGGAAATCGCCGTGGCCCCGCTGGTTAACGGGTCCAGAAACAGATCGTTGGTGGCCCCGATCTGGATCGTAAGCGGCGTGGTGGCGTACTGGTCGAACGTGAGCGTGTCGACGTCCACCGACTGGTATCTGCCGTCGATGGCGATCGTCGTTTGCGTCGGATTCCATCCCGCCGCCGTGAAGAAGTAGTCGCTGGCAGGCTCGTTGGTCGGGGCGACGCCCCCCCAGTTGCCCGGCGAATACCAGGAATTGGACAACCCGCTGTCGCCGGTCCACGTGTAGGTTGCGGCCCGGGCAGGCAGGCAAGCCAAGAGAACGGCGGCGAGAGCCGTTAGTGCGGTCGCAATTCGAGGGGCTCTCATAACGCTGCCTTGCTGAAGGTGAAGGGTCGCTAAACCGGTAGGGCGCGCTGCGAACGAGGATACCGGCCGATTGTTGCCGCAGCATTAGTCGATTGCTGGACTTCGATGAGTTTCCCGCGAGCCGAGGATGCGCTTGTGTTGTAAAGCCGCGACCATTGGTCGCGGACCGGGAGAGCGGAGTCCGGTCGATATTCTCTGCGACCGTGACCACTGGTCGCGGCTTTACAGTCTCTGCAACCGCCCGTCCCAGTGATGCCGCAAGAGTCACGGCGGCGGCGGGGCGCGGAGCTCGCGTTGTTCCAGGAAGATCGACCAGGGCTTGTGCGAGCGGAGGTAGCGGGCGATCCCTTGCAGGATTTGCCGCCCGTGAATCCCCGACATTTCCACGATCAGCGCCACCCGCGGATTTCGAGCCATGCGGCGCCTCCGGCAGGCGCGGTAGTCCTTTGCGGTCAAAAAAACGGGGCTTCTGTTTAGCCGCCGCGTCCACGCGGCGCAGAACCGCTCGCGACGGCAACGCCGCGTGGACGCGGCGGCTAAACAGATCGGAGGTAACCGCCATAAGCCGTTACTGTGGCGTTGCCGGCGGGTCAGCCCTTCCATTCCTCGCGATCGTGCTATAATACACCCACGCGCGCCCTGCCTCAGGCCGCGTGGGCGCCCGTAACAAAGAATCTCAACCGGAAAGACGATCAATCTCATGGACGCGCCGCGCGGCAAACGGGTAGAACTACGTCGCAACCTCGCTTTGGGAAGCGGTGGCGGCGACTGCTGGCGGCGGCGGTCCATCGCGTTTCTGCTTCTTCGTCCGTTTCTTCAGGAGTCTCTCGATGAAAGCGTTCTTCGGTCTTGTAGCGGCAATGGCGCTCGGCGCGACGGCGCTGCTTCCTTCCGCGGGTTGCGGCCGGCAGGGGCGGCAGGAGAAGCCGGCCGTGCCCGCACCGCATTCCCCTTCCACCGATGCATCCAAATCCAGCGAGGCGAGCATGAATGTTCACAAGGAGTCGTTTGGCAAGACGAGCGACGGCGTCGACGTCGATCTCTACACGTTGAGTAATGACAAGGGGCTCCGCGTCAAGATTATGACCTACGGGGCGACGATCATCTCGGTCGAAACTCCCGACCGCAACGGAAAGGCCGACAACGTCACGCTTTCGCTCGACAATCTCGACGAATACCTGAAGGGGCATCCCTTCTTCGGATCGACGGTGGGCCGCTATGCCAACCGCATCGCCAAGGGCAAGTTTACCCTCGACGGCAAACCGTACACGCTGGCGGTCAACGACCCCGGCAACCACCCCCTCAACCATCTGCACGGCGGCAAGAAAGGCTTCGACAAATACGTCTGGGACGCCAAGCCGGTCAAGACGGCCGATTCCGTCGGCGTCGTTTTCACCCACGAAAGTCCCGACGGCGACGAGGGATATCCCGGCAAGCTCAATGCCAAGGTGACCTACAGCCTGACGAACGACAACGAACTCAAGATGGAATACGAGGCGACAACCGATAAGCCGACGATCGTCAACCTGACCAACCACACCTACTGGAACCTGACCGGGGCGGCCGACGACGTGTTGGGCCATGACTTGACGCTCAACGCCGATTTCTATCTGCCCGTCAACAAGGGGCTGATCCCGACCGGCGAGCTCAAGAATCTCAAGGGCACACCGATGGATTTCAGCAAGCCGGCGGCGATCGGCTCGCGGATCGCCAAAGTCGAGGGGGGCTACGACCATTGCTACGTGCTGAACAAGAAGCCGGGCGAGGAGAAATCGCTTTCGCTGGCCGCGACCGTCTACGAGCCGAAGAGCGGCCGGGTGATGGAGATCTACACCAGCGAGCCCGGCATCCAGTTTTACTCGGGCAATTTCCTCGACGGCACGCAGCAGCGCGGCGGCAAGAAGTTCACCAAGCATTACGGCTTCTGCCTGGAGACGCAGCATTTCCCCGACTCGCCCAACAAGCCGTCGTTCCCCACGGTGGTCTTGAAACCCGGCGAGACGTATACGCACAAGACGGTGCATAAGTTTAGCGTCAAGGAATAGCCGCTATCCGGAGTCTCTCGTTCCCACGTTCCGCGTGGGAACGCATTGTCCTCGGCGCTCTGCGTCGCCCGTCCCGACGCAGAGCGTCAAAAAGGCGGCGGTTCCCATGCGGAGCGTGGGAACCGGAAAGTGCAGCGACATCGGCCCGCGGAGGAGCGGAATCGCCATGAAACTGAAGTTCTATTTGCTCGGAAGCACGCTGGTGGCGGCGGTGGCCGGCTTCTTGTTCGGCTTCGACACGGTCGTGATTTCGGGCACGACCGACATGCTGAAGAGCTATTTCCATTTCGATGCCCCCGCCACGTCGCCCCTCATCGACACGCTGGCAAGGTGTTTCCACGTGACGAGCAGTTCTATCATGCTCGGCCTGACAGTGTCCAGCGCGCCGATCGGCACGATTGTCGGCTCGTTGGTGGCAGGCAAGCCCGCGGAGCGACTCGGGCGCAAAGCGGTTCTGATCTGGCTGGCCGTGCTCTATTTCGTCTCCGCCTTGGGGTGCGGCTTGGCGTGGAGTTGGCCGGCGCTGCTGGCCTTCCGCTTTATCGGCGGTTTGGCGATCGGCGGGGCTTCGGTCGTCGCTCCCTTGTACATCGCCGAGATTTCGCCGGCCGATATTCGCGGGCGGCTGGTGGCGGTCAATCAATTGAACATCGTGGCGGGCCTGGTCGTGGCCTACTTTTCCAATTACGCTATCGCCGCTTGGATGCCGAACAACGTGGACGTTTGGCGATGGATGTTCGGCATGGTGGCCGTTCCCTCCGCGATCTTCCTGCTGCTGATTCAGCCGATTCCCGAAAGTCCGCGCTGGCTGGTCAAACGCCATCGCCGCGACGAAGCCCTCGGTGTGTTGCGGCGACTAGGCAACGAGAATGCCGAGAGCGTCATGCAGGAGATCGTCGAGTCGCTGCACGAGGAGACCGTTTCGGCCGACGAGCCGTTCTTCCAGCGCAAGTACCTTAGCCCGATCTTGCTGGCCTTTATGGTGGCGACTTTCAACCAGCTTTCGGGCATCAACACCATCCTGTATTACAGCAAGCACATCTTCCTCATGGCCGGAGCGGGCCAAACCAGCGCGCTGGCGCAGTCGGTCATCATCGGTCTGACGAACCTCACCTTTACGCTGGTCGGCATGTCGGTCATCGACCATTTCGGCCGGCGAAGACTGCTGATCACGGGAGCAGCCGGCTTGACCGTCTGCTTGTCGGTGACCGCCTGGGCCTTCTGGATGAGCGATAAGATCACGGCGGGCGCGTTGTCGCATTCCTACGAGCGGGCAATCGGCTGGACCGTACTCGGGAGTCTGATCGGCTTTATCGCCTTCTTCGCTTTTTCGTCGGGGGCGGTCATCTGGGTCTTCATCAGCGAGATCTTCCCCAATCGCGTTCGCGCCCGCGGGCAGGCGCTGGGCAGTTGCACGCACTGGACCTGGTGCGCCCTGCTGACTTTCGCGTTCCCTTTGATTGCCGACTACTCGAAGGGCGCCCCATTTCTCTTTTACGCGGCGATGATGCTGCTGCAATTGGTGCTGGTGTGGAAGTTCCTGCCGGAGACGAAGAGGGTCTCGCTGGAAGAGATGCAGCGGCACCTGGGAATCGAATAGCGCGTCGCCATCAACATGGCGGCGGGCCTCCTCCCTCATTCGAGCGAATGGGGTCGAGCAGAGGACGTTTTTCCCACCAGCCGCTGCTCCAATACCGTCTGCGCGAGTTCCTTCTGTTAGGAAAATGTTGCGGATTATCTGGCCGCCTGCTATAAAAAGGGCATCGGTCATGTAATCGTTGGGGCCAGTTCGTCGTCGGAAGATCCCTTGCCGGACCGAGATACTCCCCCCGGTTGTCTTGGGTGTGAGAAGGCGGCAAGGGCTTTTTGTGCGCCGTCCTCTCCCCCTCCGCTTCAGCAGATGGTCGCGTCCAGGAGGGCCAAATGGCACGCAAGTCTCGCCGCACGCTCAAGGATTGGATCGCAAAATCGCCAAACCGTCACCGCGGTGATTCTCGGGCAAGGGCCGGTCGCTCCCGCCGGCTGCTGCTGGAAAGCCTCGAACTGCGGCAGTTGCTCTCGGTCAATCCGATCATCAGCGAAATCCTGGCCGACAACGGCGCCGGCATCGTCGATTCTTCCGGCAACCATTCCGACTGGCTGGAGATCTGCAATCCCAGCAGCCAGCAGGCGATCGACCTGACCGGCTACAAATTGCAGTATGACACCGGCAGCAGCGCGAAGACCTGGACCTTCCCGGCGATGACGCTCGGCCCGAACGAGTCGCGGGTCGTCTTCTGCACTTCGGGCCTGAGCCAGACCGATCCGGCCCAGGAGCTGCACGCCAATTTTAATCTCTCCAAGTCGGGCAAGTACCTGGCGCTATTGGACAGCAGCGGCACTGTGGTCCAGGAGTTCAGTCCCACGTTTCCCGCGCTGGGTACGGACGTCTCTTACGGGACGGGGCAAGCGGTGACGGAGACGAAGTTGGTGGCGGCGGGAGCGACGGCCAGCTACTACGTGCCCACCAGCGGCAGCCTCGGCTCGAGCTGGACACAGACCAGCTTCACTCCGACGGGTTGGTCCTCGGGAGTCACCGGCCTGGGATATGTGAGTCAGGTTCCCGGCTTTGCAGTCACCAATTACAAGTCGAATCTCAGCAGCATCAGCAGCGTAGCGCAGGCGCAGTCGGTAATCAACACCGCGTCGAACCAGAGTTGGACAGCCAGTGAGACGGCCCCTTACATCAACTACATGAACACCGGCGGCGGCGGCGAGTTCTCGTCCAGCGACCGCCCGTTCCCTGGGATGCCAATCGGCACGGATTACGACTGCTTCGTGACCAGTGTCACCGGCCGCGTCCATATTCCCAGCGCCGGCAGTTGGACCTTCGGCGTCAACAGCGACGACGGCTTCAGTTGCACGGTCAACGGGCAGACGTTCGCCTATGACGGCCTGCGCGCTCCGGGCGATTCGTTCGGGACGGTCAGTTTCTCAGCCGCCGGCGATTACGACGTTTCGCTCGTGTATTTCGAGAATGGCGGCGGTTCCGACCTGGAGCTTTTCGCCGCCTCCGGGACGAAATCGGCCTTCGATTCCACGTTCCGGCTGGTGGGCGACACGGCCAATGGCGGCCTCTCGGTCGAGAGCATCCCCTTCACCGGCGCCGGAACCAGCTCGCTCTTCGTCAGCTCGGTAAAGACGAACGTGCAAGCCGCCATGCAGGCGGCGAACAACACCTCGTTGTACGTCCGCATCCCCTTCGACGCTCCTAACCTGGCGTCGTTGCAGAGCCTGACGCTGAAGATGCAGTACGACGACGGCTTCGTGGCCTATTTGAACGGCGTCGAGGTGGCGCGGCGAAACGCCCCGAGCAGCATCACCTGGAATTCCACGGCGGTCGAAGAGCGCACGAGCGACGTGCAGGCCACGACCTTCGAGACTTTCGACGTCTCGGCGTTTCTCAACTCGGCCACCACCGGCCACCTCACCGCCACCGGCAACGTGCTGGCGATTCAGGTGCTGACGCCGTCGCTTAGCGACAACGACATGCTCGTGGTGCCCGAGCTGTCGCAAATCGTCTCGACACAGTTGGGCAATCATTTCTTCACCACTCCTACCCCCGGCACGCCGAACACGATCGACACCTGGCAGCCCGACGTCGCTTTTGGCGTCGCGCACGGGTTCTTCTACCAGCCTTTCCAGTTGACGATCAGCACCACGACCACCGGCGCCAGCATCTATTACACCCTGGACAGTTCCACGCCGAGCGCCACGCACGGCACACTGTACAGCGGGCCGATCACGATCAGCACCACGGCTACAGTCCGCGCGGTGTCGGTCATTAGCGGTTCGGCCGGCGTGGTTTCGACCGAAACCTACATTTTCCCCGACAACGTGGTCAACCAGCCGGCCAACCCCGCCGGCTTCCCCACGACGTGGGGCGCGGAAACGGCCGACTATGCCATGGATACGCAGATCACCACCGATCCCAGTTATAAGAACCAGGTGGTGCAGGACCTGCTCTCGCTGCCGACGATGTCGATCGTCACCGACGAGTCGAACCTGTTCGATCCGACCACCGGCATCTACTCCAACGCCACCAACAGCAACCTGGAAGTGCCGGCGTCGCTGGAATACTTCGATCCCACGACAGGCGAGTCGTTCCAGATCAACGCGTCCCTGCGGATGCAAGGGGGCGTGGGCCGCGACGTCGGATACGAGAAGCATTCGTTTCGTTTCGTCTTCAAGGCGCCTTACGGCCCGAGCAAGCTCGACTTCCCGCTGTTCGGCGACGGGGCTACCGATTCGTTCGACACCGTGACCCTCCGCGCCAACTTCAACGACGCTTGGGTCTGGGGCCAGAACGAAGCCCAGTACATTCGCGATCAGTTCGCCGACGAGACGCTGCTGGCGATGGGCCAGCCGGCCAGTCACGGCAACTACGTGCAGTTGTACGTCAACGGCCTTTACTGGGGAGTTTACAATCCCACCGAGCGGCCCGATACCTCCTTCGCCGCGGCTTACCTCGGCGGCGACAAGAACAACTGGGACGCCTTCGATGCCGACCAGACGGTCAACAGCAGCGATACCACTGAATACAACGAGTTGATGAACTTCAATTTCCAAGGCGGCACCACCGCCGCCTACCAGCAGGTTCAGGGGAACAACCCCGACGGCACCCGCAATCCGAGCTACCCGGTCCTGCTGGACATGAAAAACTACATCGACTACATGTTGATGAACATCTACATCGGCAATACCGATTGGCCTTACCACAACTGGTACATGGCCCGCGAGGAGGACACGTCTTCCACTGATCTCGACAGTACCGGCTTCAAGTTGTTCCCCTGGGATTCAGAGATGTCGGTGGGCTTGCAGTGGTCTTACGACCCGAACATCAACGTGATGACCGGCGGCAACTGGAGCGGCTGGATTGCCACCACGTTCAACACACTGGAGAACAACGCCGATTTCCGCATGCGGTTTGCCGATGAGGCGCAGAAGTTCCTCTTCAACGGCGGCGCGCTGACCACGGCCGTGACCCAAGCGCGCTACAAGGCATTAGGCGACGAAGTGCAGGCGGCGATCGTCGACGAGTCGGCGCGTTGGGGCGACGTCAGCGGCACGCTCTACAAGCCCTCCGACTGGACAAACGATGAGAGTTACGTGCTCAACACCTGGCTCTCGCAGCGGACCAGCAACGTGATCCAGCAACTGCGGGCCAACTCGCTCTACCCGAGCGTCGATGCGCCCACGTACAGCGTCAACGGCAAGACCGAAATCGGCGGCGTGTTCACGCCGGGCGACACGCTGACGATCACCGCCTCGGCGTCGCCGATTTACTACACGCTCGACGGCTCCGACCCGCGGCTGCCCGGCGGCGCGCTCAATCCGAACGCCCTCCTCTACAGTGGTGCGATCACGCTCACGCAAGGCGTCGAGGTCAAGGCCCGCGTTTTCTCCGGCGGAACCTGGAGTGCCCTGCTCGACGCCGGTTTCTACGTAAACCTCGCCCCTTCGATCCGCATTACGGAGATGATGTATCATCCCACCGCGGCGACGGCCGACGAGATCGCCCGCGGCTATACCGGCAGCAGCGCCGAAGATTTCGAGTACATCGAGATCAAGAACATCGGCGCCGCCGCGCTGCCGCTGGCGGGACTGCGTTTCGACAACGGCGTCAGCTTCACCTTCCCCAGCATGACTCTTGCGCCGAACCAATATACTCTGGTCGTCTCCAATCAGACGGCGTTCCATATCCGCTATCCCAGCGTCAGCACGTCGTTGATCGCCGGCCAGTACACCGGCCATCTGGATAACGCGGGGGAGGAAGTCGAACTGGACGCCCCCAACGGCGGCATCGTGCTCGATTTCACCTACAGTGACGGCTGGTACAAGCAGACCGACGGCGACGGCTTTTCGCTGACCGTCCGCGATCCGCTGCAAGACACCTCGCTCTGGAACTCGGCCGACGGCTGGCGGGCCAGCACCGCGCCGGGCGGTTCGCCCGGCGGCGACGAGACCAACCCGATCCCCAATCCGGGCTCGGTCGTCATCAACGAAGTGCTCGCCAATCCCGCCACCAGCGGCGGCGACATGGTTGAACTTTACAACACCACCAGCCAGCCAATCAACATCGGCGGCTGGTTCCTCAGCGACAGCAGCGCGAATCTGACGATGTACCAGTTTGCCGGCGGCACGACGATTGCCGCCGGCGCGTATCTTGTCGTCCGCGACTCGCAAAACTACGGTCCGGGCTCGGGCGATCCCGGTTCGCACGTGGCCTTTGCCCTGCCCGTGCTCGGCGGCGACCTGTATCTGAGCTCGAACTATGCCGGTCAGGCCGGCGGCTACCGCGAGCACGTCAACATCGATTACGCCCCGGTGGGCGTCTCCCAGGGCCTGATCACCAAGTCGACCGGCGAAACCGATTTCTCGCTGCTGCAAACGCCGACCTTCGGCGCGGCCAACAGCGTGGCCTACGTCGCCCCGGTGGTCATCAACGAAATGATGTACCATCCCGCCGCTCCGACCGCGGCCGAACAGGCGGCTGGCTTTACGAACGAGGACGATTTCGAGTACGTCGAATTGTACAACCGCTCGGCCTCGCCGCAGACGCTCAGCAACTTCTGCCTCGACGACGGCGTCGGCTTCACTTTCGGCTGGTATGCCGACGGCACCGGCAGCGAGGCCTGGACGCTGGAATCGGGGGCCACCGCCAGTTGGTCGGCCGCCGGTTTGTCCAGCGGCAGCTACGCCGTTTACGCCCATTTCAGCCTGGTGGACGGCAATGGCACCCGCCGCAGCAATCTCGACCAGGACGCCCAGTACACGATCACCTACGCCGGCGGTTCGACCACGGTCGCCGTCGATCAGAACCAGACCAACGTGGTGGGCAACGACGTTCTGGGTCAATCTGGGCAGCTATGCGTTCAACGGGCCGGCTACCGTCACCCTCACCCGCGGCGACACCGACCCCAACGATTGGACGATCGCCGACTCGGTGAAATTCTCGGCGACGGGCAAGAGCGACGTAATCGTGGGCAGCCCGACTTTCAATTCGTTCTCGATGGGCACTGGCCTGACGACGCTGGCGCCGGGCGCGTACGTGGTGCTGGTGAGCAACTATGCCGCTTTCGACCAGCGCTATCACGTCGCCGCCAACCAGATTCCGGTGGCGGGAGTTTATTCGGGCCACTTGAACAACGGCGGCGAGATGGTGCGGCTCGACGAGGTCGGTGCGACGTATCCGGGCTATGTCGCCTCCTACGAGATCGACCACGTCAATTACGGCGCGGAGGCCCCCTGGCCCACGCAGCCCGACGGCAGCGGTCCGGCCCTGATCCGCATCCACACCGCCGACTACGGCAACGACGTCGCCAACTGGGGCGCGAGCAATAACGGGGGAACCCCGGGCGCGGCCAACATCCCGATTGATACGTCGGCCCCGACGATTCCGACGAATCTGGTCGGCCACACGGTGCAAAGCCCCGCCGCGATTACGCTGACGTGGACGGCTTCGACCGACAGCCAGAGCAGCGTCGATCACTATGTCGTTTACCGGAACGGTACGGTGATTGGCACCTCGACCGCGGCCTCTTACAGCGACACGGGCGTGGTGGTGGCCACCAGTTATTCGTACCAGATAAGCGCGGTCAACCGCGACGGGTACGAGAGCGGACAATCGGCGGCGCTGACGCTGGCCGTGCCCGGCATCGTTTCCGAAGATTGGCCGGACAACAAGCACATCGAGATCTATTTCAGTGAACCGCTCGATTCGGCGACGGCGGGGGTGCTGGGCAACTACGTGCTCACCGGTGGCACGTTCACCAGCGTCGCGCTGTCGCGGGGCAACACGTTGGTCACGCTGACCGCCAGTGCGGCGATGACCACCGGCACGGGCTACACGGTCACCATGAATCATCTGACCACCGCATCGGGAAACGCGTTGCCCAGCAGCTTGCAGTTCACGTTCAGTTATGCGCCGCAGGGGACAGGGGGCATTCTCCGCGAATACTGGACGAATATCGGCTACGGCACCGCGGTGACCGATCTGACCAGCAACGCCAATTACCCGAACAACCCCAGCGGCCGCGATCTGTTGACCTCGTTCGAGGCCCCGACGAATTGGGCCGATGCCTACGGCACGAGAATTCGCGGATATCTCAGCCCGCCGGTGACCGGCTATTACACCTTCTGGATCGCCAGCGACGACAACGGTGAATTGTGGCTCTCGACAGACGACAATCCGGCCAACAAGGTCAAGATCGCCTACGTAACCTCCTGGACGGGCTCGCGCGACTGGGCCAACAGCAGCAACCCGACGCAGCAATCGGCGCAGATCTACTTGCAGGCGGGACAGCGATATTATGTCGAAGCGTTGCAGAAGGAAGGGGGCGGCGGCGACAATCTAGCGGTCCGCTGGGAGTTGCCGGGAGGAACCTGGGAGAACAACGATTCGACGATCCCGATTCCCGGCATTCGCCTGTCGCCGTATGGAGGGATGGACGTGACTCCGCCCGTCGCCCCCACCAGCGTGCGGGCGACCTTCAGCGGCAATCAAGTCAACTTGACCTGGTCGCCGGCCGTCGATCCGGAGAGCGGCGTCGATCATTACGTGATTTACCGCGACGGGCAGCAGATTGGCACGTCGACGACCACCAGTTTCACCGACGCGGACAACGTGACCGCCCAACCCCGGCACTCTTATCAAATCTCTGCGGTGAATTACGGCGGCTTCGAAGGATTGCAGTCGCTGGCCGACAGCGTCATCACCGCCGGCATCGTCTCCGTCCAGGCGGCCGACTTTACCGTTCTGCGGGTGAAATTCTCCGAGCCGGTCGATCCGGTCTCCGCCCAGACGCTCGCCAATTATTCCAGTGCGGGCGTCACCATCAGTGCGGCGCATCTCGAGGCAGACAGTTGCACTGTGACCTTGACCACTTCGTCGTTGGGGACCGCGAGCCACGCGCTGACGATCAGCAACGTGCAAACTCGCTCCGGCGGTACCTTAGCCACCCAGACCGTTTCGTGCGCGTTTGCAGGAACGATCGGCTACGACTACTGGCTGAATATCGGCGGCGGCACGGCGGTTTCCGATCTGACCGGCAACGCCGCTTATCCGAACAGTCCCAGCGGCCATGAAAGCCTGACGAGTTTCGACGCCCCGTACGACTGGGCGGACGACTACGGCGGCCGGATCAGCGGCTACGTCCTTCCGCCGACCACCGGCTACTACACGTTCTGGATTTCCAGCGACGACAACGGCGAGCTCTGGCTCTCGACCAATGGCGATCCGGCCAACAAGGCCGAGATCGCTTCCGTGCCGGCATGGACGGGCCACGATCAGTGGAACGTATACACGCAGCAGCGATCCGCGCCGATTTATCTGGTCGCGGGACAGAAGTACTATATCGAGGCCCTGCAAAAAGAGGGCACCGGCGGCGACAACCTCTCGGTGGCTTGGCAACTGCCGCATACGACCTTCAACACCAGCAGCGGCTCGCCGATCGCCGGCCAGTATCTCGCTCCCTACACTCCGACCGTCTTCACGCCGCTCTCGTTCAGCATCGGGGTGAATCACCTCGATACCAACGACACGACTCCGGCGCTGAGCGGCGCGGTGAGCGATCCCAACGTAACGATCGCGGTCAGGGTGGCCGGAACCTACTATGCGGCGATCAACAACGGCGACGGCACCTGGACGCTGCCGAAGGGCGAGATCGTCTCTGCGCTCGCGGCCGGAACCTACGACGTGCTGGCCGTCGCCACCGATTCCCTGGGAAACTCGGCTTTCGACGCGACCGCGGGCGAACTGGTGATCGACACCACCTCGCCGACCGCCAGCATCACCGCCGTCAGCCCCAACCTGCGGGTGACTCCCGTCAGTTCGATCACCATCCAATTCAACGAGCCGGTCGTCGGCTTCAATCTCGCCGACCTGCAACTCACCCTCGGCGGCATCAGCCAGCCCTTGAACGGGGCGACGCTGACCACCTCCAATCAGTGGACCTGGACCCTCGGCAACCTTACCGGCATCACTTCCGCAGTTGGCGCCTACCAACTCACGTTGACCGCGGTGGGCTCGGGGATTGCCGACCTGGCCGGAAATCCGCTGTTGGTCGGCGGCAGCACTACCTGGCGGAATGTGCCGCCGATCCCCGGCGACTTCAATCTCGATGGCGTGGTGGACAGCCTCGACAAGGCCATTCTGGTTCGCCAACGTCTGGACGGGCAAGACCTGGGCCCAGGGGGACGCCAACGGCGACGGCATCGTCAACGGTCTGGATTGGGACATCTTGGTAGCCAATTTCGGCCGGAGCATCTTCAAGGAATATGCTCCTCCGCCGGCGCCTCCGGTGCCTGCTCCGACATCCCCGCCCACCCCACCGCCCACCCCACCGCCCACCTCCGGACCTGCGATCAAGACGGTGGTCGCTCCGCTTCAAAAGAGCGTCATGTTGCCTGCCGTTATGCTGCAAGCCGCCCATGATGCGGTGTTTGGCGGGCTTGAGGAACAGTGTTCTCTGACCGTTGGCGGGTTGCTTGGGACTTCGCAATCCCAGGTAAAGGCGGCCGTCTAGACATGGAAAAAGGGGACAGGTCCAATTTGTGCGAAGCACCCTCCGGGCCGTTCCGGCAAATTGGACCTGTCCCCTTTTTCCCCGCGGATCAGAACAGCCCCACGATCTGCTCTTTCTCGTCGATGTCGATCGTTTCGGCGGCGGGGACTTTAGGCAAGCCGGGCATCGTCATGATGTCGCCGGTCAGGACGACGACGAAGCCGGCGCCGGCGGCGACCATCACGTCGCGGAGCGGAACGTCGAAATTCTTCGGACGGCCAACCAGGAGCGGATCGGTCGAAAGCGAATACTGCGTCTTGGCCATGCAGACCGGCAGGTGGCCGAAGCCCGACTCTTGCAGTTGATGGAACTTGTCGCGGAGCTTCTTGTCGGCCAGCACGTCGGTGGCCCCGTAGATTTCGCGGCAGACGATGCCCACTTTCTGCCAGAGCGTGCAGGTGTCGGGATAGAGCAGCGAGAAGTCGGTCTTGGTGTTCTCGACCACGTCGACCACGGCGCGGGCCAGTTCCTCGGCGCCGGCACCCCCTTCGGCCCAGTGGTTGGCGGTGACGATTTTCACCGAGAGGTAGGCGCACTTGTCCTTGATGAACTGGATCTCCTCGGGCGTGTCGCCGGCGAAGTGGTTGATGGCCACGACTACCGGCAGGCCGAAGCGGTGAACGTTCTCGATGTGCTTCTTCAGGTTTTCTACGCCCTTGTCCAGGGCCTCGACGTTCGGCTTGCCCAGGTCCTTTAGCGGCACGTTGCCGTGGAGCTTCAGCGCGCGGACGGTGGCGACGATCACCACCGCGTTGGGCCTGATGCCGGCCTTGCGGCACTTGATGTCGAAGAACTTCTCCGCCCCCAGATCGGCGCCGAAACCGGCCTCGGTCACGGTGTATTCGGAGAGCCACATCGAGAGCTTTGTGGCCAGAATGCTGTTGCAGCCGTGGGCGATGTTCGCGAAAGGGCCGCCGTGGATCAGCGCCGGGTTGTTCTCCAGCGTCTGCACCAGGTTCGGCTTGATGGCGTGCTTCATCAGCGCGGTCATCGCCCCGTGGGCCTTCAGATCGGCGGCGGTGATCGGCTTCCGCTCGCGGGTGTAGCCGACGATGATGCGGCCGAAGCGCTGCTTCATCTCCTGGAGCGACTCGGAGAGGCAGAAGACAGCCATCACTTCCGAAGCGACGGTGATGTCGTAGCCCGACTCGTGCGGCACGGAGTTGTTCACCCCGCCGAGCCCCACGATGATGTCGCGCAGGGCGCGGTCGTTCATATCGACCACGCGCCGCCAGACGATCCGCCGCGGGTCGATCCCCAACGCGTTGCCGTGGTGGATGTGGTTGTCCAGCATCGCCGCCAGCAGGTTGTGCGCCAACTCGATGGCGTGGAAGTCGCCGGTGAAGTGGAGATTGATGTCCTCCATCGGCACGACCTGCGAATAGCCGCCGCCGGCGGCCCCACCCTTCATGCCGAAGCACGGGCCCAGCGACGGCTCGCGGAGACAGACGGTCGTCTGCTTGCCGATGCGGTTCAGCCCGTCGCACAGGCCGATGCTGGTGGTGGTTTTGCCCTCGCCGGCGGGCGTGGGGGTGATGGCCGTCACCAGGATCAGCTTGCCCGTCGGCTTGCCGGCCAACCGGCGATACAGATCGAGCGAGATCTTGGCCTTGTCCTTGCCGTAGTGTTCCAGGTCTTCATCGCCGATCTTCAATTTGGCCGCGATCTGCTCGATCGGCAGCACCTTGGCGCGGCGGGCAATTTCAATGTCGGGGGGCAGAGTCGTGACGGTGTTGGACATCGGTAGTGTGTAGTGGGCAGTAAGCAGTGGGCAGTAGGCAGTGGGCAGTGGGCAGTGGGCAGTAGGGCTGGGCACTTCAGTGCCCAGTCGCGGCAGTCCGCAAGAGAAACCGCTTGCGGTTTCGCAGCGTGGCCGCTTGCGGCTTCGCAGCGACGCGCGGCCGCCGCCTAAGTAGTATAGAATTCCCGCACGCGCAAAAGCACGTCGAATCCCTTCAGTTTCAAGCACTCTTCGAGGCAAACCATGGCGGGATGGTCGGGGGCCAGCTTCTCGTAATTCCGCTTCACCGAGCCGATCACCATGTCCAATCCCAGCGGCATCGCTTTGGTGAGGAAAGCGCTTTCCAGCGCCCCTTTGACCGGCGAGCCGTCGGGCCGCTTCGGCGGCAGCATCACCGTGAAGTTGCTCAAGCCCACCGACGCATGGAAGCCGGCAAACGTCCGATCGGCGCGGATCAGTTCCATTGCCGCGATCAGCCGGTGGATGTTCCCTTCCGAATCGCTGCCGATCGGGGCGATTCCGGGGTCGATGATGTAGTCGCCGTTCGTGGCGCCGGGGCAGCGAGTCAAAAACGTCTTGACCAACTGGTGGGCCGCCTCGAAGGTCTCCTGGGCAGTGTGGCACGGTTTCGAGCGGCCGCCGACCAGGTTCTCCGACACCAGCAGGATCGGCCGATAGGGCTGTATCTTGTAGAGATCAAACATGCCGGCCCGCAGGGCGCTGACGGAGTTGAGGATCGGCCGCTTGCCGCCGGCGCGGGCGAGGTTGTAGGCCTTCAGGCCGGCTTCGGCGATGGCCGGGTCGGGCGTGTCGATCGAGAGCGGCTTGGCGGTCACGCCCTGGATTTTCGCGACCATTTGGGCCATGAACTCGGCCGGCCGCGGGCCGACGTTCACGTCGATGTATGCCGCCCCCTTCTCGTCCTGCATCTTGGCGATCTCCAAAATGCCCGGAATATCGCCGGCGTCGAACAGTTTCTTCGTCGACGGCACCGAATCGTTGATCGTCTCGCCGATAATCGTCAGACCTGGCAGTGCCATATTATAAATCTCCTGCTGGTTGTGTATCGTTCTGAATGTGTTCTACGAATTGCCGAGGGTGATCGTCACGACCTTGCGGCCCTCGGCATCAGCCGGCAGGAAACGCTCCTTGGCGTCCTTCCCACTGATGAGGCACCGCTGTACCTTTGCGCCGTTGCCTTGGACGGTTACGTCGAGCGTCATCTTCCGGTAGCGAATGTTGCAGAGACGGAATTTGCTGACACCCTTTGGCAGGACGGGCTGAAAGCGAACGCCGTCGGTGTCGAAACGCATTCCGGCCAGGCCCATCAAGACCATGCGGATGAACGCGGTCGCCGACCACGTCTGCCGCGAGGTGGCGTTCCAGAGCACGATGCGGCCGCCGTTTTCTTGCAAGCCGCCGTAGATTTCGCCGGTCAACGGGTGATAGATTTCGGCGAACTGGCGATCGCGGACCGCGTGGGCGGCGAGATTGAGCAACTCGTGGCCGAAGACCTCTGTCTTGCCTGCCCGCGCGGCGGCTTCGGCCCAGAAACCCTGGATTTGCGGCCAGACGGTGCCGATGTGCCGGCCGAAGGATTTGCCGTCTTTACTCTCGTAGCGTTTGAAATTGGGCCAGCCGCAGGGGATGCCGGCCGGCGTGACGTGTTGGTTCTTGAAGATCGCCTCGGTCTGCCGGGCGTCGGCAATGCCGAACAAGATGGCGTAGGCTGATCCGAGCCCTTCTTGATGATCGCATTTGCCCAACGGCCCAACCAAGTAACGATAGCAGCCTTTTTCTTCGTTCCAGAAGTGCTTGTTGATGGCCTTCTTCAGATTCGCCGCCTTCAAATCCCAATGGAAATTGAGGGAGGCGATGGGGGCGGGGCTCAACGCCGCCTTCATCTTTTCGGCGGTCACGTAGGCGTTGTAGTAGATGCAGTTGGTTGACAGGGCCATCATCGGGATTCCATAACCCGGTTTGGAGACTTTATTGGAATTGTGTTTCGGCCAATCGAGGATGCTCGACGAGCCGCCGGCGTCGGCGTACGCATCGGGATAGCCGGCCACGCCGTCGCTCCAGCCGGGACCGCGAAAGAGCCCTGTTTCCTCGTCAAATTCTTGTTGCTCAAAACGGGCAAGCGAGCAGTGTGTCGCTTCGAGCGCCCCGGGGAGAAACTCCTTATCGCCCGTGTAAAGGTAATGGTTCCATGCGCCGGTCGTCCAGATCATGGCGTCCCAGTATTGACCGCCGATCTGGAGCCCGCTGATGCCGCTCGGCTCAACAACCGAATAGAGCGTATCGCGCGACACCTCCGGCACGATCAGCGAAGCCCCGTTCCAGGCATTGATGGCTGCATCGCGGGTCCAAGGAGTGTCGTATTGAAGGCCGGCGAGAATCAGGGGCTTCTTGGGAGGCGAAAACACGCCTGTTCCATGTTTGTAGGCCGATATATTGCCCAGCAGATCGCCGATCGCGATCCGAAACGCCTCGTTGATCGTCGGGTTGTCCGTCTCCAATGACGGAATGAACGCCCGGATAGCAATGCCGTGCCCGTCCCCTTCGACACCCGCCGGGGCGCCGCGGGCGGCAGCGACACATGCCAGACAGGCCAACGCGGCCAGCAGAACAAACAAGGCGAGGGCCCGGCTCATGGCTCTGTCTTCTTCTCGGCGTTGTGATCGCGGTCGAGGAACGTATTGGCCCAGGACGACGTGTCCTTCAGCGTGGCATTGTAGATCGTCACCGGGCGATCGAGCATTTTTTCCGATTCGCCGTAGACCTTCAGCCGCTCGTAGATGCGGGCCCAGATGCACTCCTTGTCGTCCAATTCGCAGCGGCCCTTGTCCGACCCGCCGCAGGGACCGTTGCGCTGCGACTTCGAGCAGGCGGATTTCGGGCAGAGATAGGCGCAGTCGGGCAGACTGCAATCGCCGCAGTCCTTGCAGCCGTACATCGCCAGCTTCGAGGCTTTCTCGACGCGGTAGGCCATGCGGCTTAAGAAGCCCGGCTTCTTGTCCCAGCGGCGGTAGAACCAACGGAGCAGCGGATAGAGCTTCTGGTCGCGGGTAAACGCCATCTTGTGTACCCAGCGCGAGAGCTTGTAGTTCAGGTTCACCTCCTTCGACTTCGGCGGACTCCGCAGCGAGGAGAGATATTGGCGGTTGATGCGGCTGGCGTCGCTCAGGCCGGTGAATCGCTCGTGGTCGAACAGAAAGAACTCGTCCGGCTGCGAGAATTGGATCTCCTTGAGGAACTCCTTCCAATCCTCCGGGCCGTAGCTTTCGGCCAGTTCGATGATCGGTCCGAAGCCGTCGGCCTTGTGGATGCCGCCCAAGTAGCCGGCGGCGAAACCGAGCCCCTTGAAGATCGCCAACTGCTTGGCGGCCAACTCCTGGCAGAACTTCTTGCCCTTGTCGGGCCCGGCGGCATAGCCCTCGATCTTCCGCAGCAACTCGTTGCTGACCACGCAGCCGGCCAGCTTGCCGCTGTTGAAGAGCTTGGCTACGCCCTTGGTCAACAGATAGACGTTTCCGACGATCGGCACTTTGATGCCGCGGGCGTCGAGAAACAGCTTCACCTCGTGGAACTTCCGCATGTCGTAGCCGAGCTGCGGAATCACCCATTGGGCGCCGACGCCGATCTTGCGGACGAGCTTGAAATACTGCGGCAGCAGTTCCCGCTCGTGCCGCTTGAACGGCGAGACGACGCAGCCGATGAAGAAATCGGTTTTCGGCAGCACCTCGGGCTTGCCGGTGCGCCCCAGCACGGCCAGGCCGTCGTTCATCGAGCGGAGCAGGTGGATCAGGTTGATCGAATCGAAGTCGAAGACCGGTTCGGCCCGGCCGCCGTAGCCGCCGGTCGGATAGTCGCCGGTGATGGCCAGGATATTGTTGAAGCCCTCGGAGGCGTAGCGCCAAGCCGCGGCCTCGATGCCGTTGCGGTTCATGTCCTTGCAGGTCAGGTGCAGGACGACGCGGGCGCGGTGCTCGGCCACCAGCCCGGCGAGCCAGTCGGGCGGCAGCATCGGACCGCCGCCGGGATTGTCGGTGACCGAAATCCAGCCGATCCGCGGATCGGCCAGCAGGTCCCTGGCGAACGAGGCCAGGTTGCCCGGCGAATCGACGGGCTCCAGGCCGCGGGTAGTCACCACCTCGGCGCCGTAGAAGAACTGGCCCGACGAAAGGATGTCGCGGTAGGTCAGGTTTTGATTGGAGGGAATCAAAGTGGTAGCCGGTGGGGTGCCACTGCTGGCTTGTCCAGCAGTGCGGAGCGGCGAGGGGCACTGCTGGACAAGCCAGCAGTGGCACCCATTTGCCCTAGATTACTCATAATACGGCGAGTAAGTCACGAGACACTACACTAATTTCCGGGCCAGCGCCACGGCCGTGCTGGCGTTGTCGCTGAAGCCGTCGGCGCCGATTTCGTCGGCGAATTGCTGGGTGATCGGAGCGCCGCCGATCATCACCTTGGTCTTGTTGCGGATGCCGGCCTTCTCCAACGCCGAAATGACGTTCTTCATCATCGTCATCGTCGTGGTCAACAAGGCGGAGAGTGCCACAATCGTGCCGTCGCGCTGGCGGGCGACCTCGACGAAACGCTCGGCCGGAACGTCCACTCCCAGGTCCGTCACCTTGAATCCGCCGCCTTCGAGCATCGAGGCCACGAGGTTCTTGCCGATGTCGTGCAGATCGCCCTGGACGGTGCCGATCACCACGTGGCCGACCGGCTCGGCACCTGCCGCCGCCAGCAGGGGCGTGATCATTTCCAGCGAAGTCTTCATGGCGCGGGCGGCGATCAGCAACTCGGGCACGAAGTACTCGTTGCACTCGAAACGCTTGCCGACTTCGTCCATCGCCGGAATCATGTACTTCTGCACCAGTTCGCTCGGATCGGCCTTATCGGCCAGCGCCGCTTTGGTCACTTCCCCGGCCTTCTTCGCGTTCCCCGTGAGAATCGCGTTGTAGAGTTCCGAATAGTCGGACATCTCGATGACTCCCTCAATAGAACCTGATGGTGTGTTAGAACCCGAGCCCTTTATCATAGCACTCGGCCGGCGGGCGTGCCAGTGCCGCCGCGGCCTTCGCCGCCTTGCTCTAGCGCGAAAATGGGCCTTCGTCCGGCCTGGCGAAGATAAGCCCCCTCTGGCTAGGTAGCTGTCCCCGTGACCGTGATTACGCAACGCCGTGCAACGCTGGGCGTTCCTCTTTCGCCCACTATACGAGCTGACTCTTTCCGCACCAAGCAGATTCTCGCCCAATCCGCAAAATCGCGGTGAATTGTCGGAAACCAGCGGGAAGTCACGCCCCGCCGGGCACTAGTTCCCCGCGTCGCTTGCGCCGGTCGCAGTAATTGTTGGTGGCAGAGAACGGGCGACCTTCTCTTTCTAGCGGCCGTTTAGCCGCGCCCCGAAGGGAAGCGCTGATGCGCACCAACGCCCTCCGCGGTCTCAAGGAACCGCAAACGCCGAAATCCGTCGCTGCACGATTGGGGCCGACGTGAGTGTGAAACCGCCGCCAAAACTGGTATAGTAAAGGGCGGAAGAGCCTTGGCTCGCTCTCCGCCCGGCTGGGCCGCGTCATGTCGAACGACATCCCGTTTCGCAAGTTCATCGAGGGAACCCGCAAAATGCCCGAACGATTGCTAAGAGCTTTGCCTCTCATTGCCATCGTTGCCGCGATGGCGGTCGTCGGCACTGAAATCGCGGTCGCCGCCGACATCAAGATCGCCGAGAGCACGACCACCGTCTCCGTCTCGCGCGGCGATCGGCCGGTCTTTCGTTACCGCCATGCCGACGTGCCGATGAAGCCATATATGGACCAACTTTTCTCGCCGGGCGGCGTGCAGGTGCTCCGCGATTCGCCGCACGATCACAAACACCATCACGGCCTGATGTTCGCCACCTCCGCCGATGGCGTGGATTTTTGGAGCGAGGAGCCGCAATCCGGAAAGCAGAAGGAACGCTCGCTGACGACGCGCGACCGATCGGTGCTCTACCCCGACGGCCATTGGTGTCGATACACTGGAGCGGTAGAGGATCTCGATTGGACGTCTCCATCGAACAAGCTGCTGTTGGTCGAGCACCGCGAAGTATGCGCACTCGGTCAGGCTATTGTTGACGGGCCGAGTTTCGGCGCTTCGTTGATCGAATGGCGTTCCCAATTGGAGACGCCGCCGGGCAGCAAAGCCGTAGTCCTCTCCGGCGCTCACTACTTCGGCCTGGGAATGCGGTTCCTTACGTCGATGGACCGCGGCGGGCGATTTTTCAACGCCGACGACAAACCGGGTGAGATCGTCCGCGGCGACGAACGGGTGACGCCCGTCCGCTGGTGCGCCTACACGGCCAAAGCTGACGGCAAACCGGTGACCGTCGCCATCTTCGATCATCCGCAGAACCTTCGCCATCCCGCCCGCATGTTCACAATGAGCACGCCGTTCGCCTACCTTTCGGCCACGTGCAACGTCTGGAAAGAGCCGATTACGATCAAAGCCGGCAAACCGCTCGATCTCCGTTACGCCGTCGCCGTGTGGGATGGGGCGGTCGAGAAGAAGACCGTCGAGAAGCTCTACCAGCGTTGGCTGAAATTGTCGGGCGACAAGAAGATCGAATAGAACAAGCCCCCCCTCGTTACGACGCTCCGCGTCGTAACGCGTTGCAGCGACGCTCCGCGTCCCAGCGTGAAAGCAGAGACCAGGACGCAGAGCGCCCAATCGCGTGCGTTCCCACGCAGAGCGTGGGAACGAGGAAAAGACCTACCATCTCCATCCCACCAAGGAATCCCGCCATGAACCAGAACTCTTCCGCTACATCGCAGGCGACCAATCGCCGTGATTTCCTCCGCACTACTGCCGCCACTGCCGCCACCGCGGCGGCGGCGAGCGTCTTTCAGCCGAGATTCGCCGTCGCCGATGAAGGGGCAAAGGGCGCCAACGGGCGGATCGGCGTCGGATTTATCGGCACCGGCAGCCGCTGCCAGGCGCACATCGATTGCGTGCTGGCGATGAAGGCCCAGGGCCGCTGCGAGCCGGTGGCCGTCTGTGATATCTATCGGCCGCGGGTCGAGTTCGCCGCGCAGCGAACCGGCGGCAAGATCTACCGCGACCACAAGGAGTTGCTGAGCCGACCCGCGGGTTGACGTGGTTTGCATCGCCGCGCCCGACCGGCATCACGCCCCGTTGGCGATCGACGCGATCCGCGCCGGCAAGGACGTCTACTGCGAGAAGCCGCTGACGCACTGGTCGCAGATGGACCTTGCCCGGCAGGTCGGCGAAGAGGCGGAGAAGCACCAGCGGATCGTGCAGGTGGGCACGCAGTACGTCGCCGACGACGCCTACGCCAAAGTCCGCAAGCTGTTGAAGGAGGGCGTAATCGGCAAGGTGGTGCAGGTGCAGGCCGGCTATTTTCGCCGCGGCGACTGGGGCGAGCGGATGGTGATTCCCGATGCGAACGCCAAACCGGGGCCAGATCTCGACTGGGAGAAGTTCCTCGGCGACGCCCCGAAGCGGCCCTTCGACGTCTCGCGGTTCTTCCAGTGGCGGCTCTACTGGGACTACGCCGGCGGTCCGGCGACCGATCTGCTGGTTCACGTCTTCACGCCGGTCTTCTGCATCCTGGAATTGGACTATCCCGAGCGGGTTTTGGGGGGCGGCGGCACGTTCCAATACAACCGCGAGGTGCCCGACCAGTGCAACATCATCGCCGACTACGCCAGCGGGCCGAGCGTGGTGCTGATGAACTCGCTGAGCAACTTTACGCCCGTCGACACGATCATCCGCGGCACCAACGGCGTGATCAAGTTCGGCGACGTCGAGCACATGGGCAAGGGCATTCGCGTCGTGCCCGCCGACAGACGGACCAACGAGAGCCCCAAGGAGTTCATGTTCCCCTGGCAGGGCGCGGGCGACACGGCCAAACTCTGGTCGAACCTGTTGGATTGCGTCCACAGCCGGCAGAAGCCCTACAGTCCGATCGACATCGCCGTCCGCGTGCAAGCCCCGTTGAACATGGGCATCCTCTCGCACCGCTCGGGCAAGGTGGCCAAGTTCAACAAGCAGACGATGAGGATCGATCTGGTGTAGAGGTCCATCCTGGTTCCCACGCTCTGCGTGGGAACCCCATGCTTCCCCGACGCTCTGCGTCAAGCCAAGCGACGCAGAGCGTCGCGGACCGGAGCGTTCCCACGCGGAGCGTGGGAACGAGGGAAGATCGATCTGGTGTAGGATAGCCTCGGTGGGGCAGACATTCCTGTCTGTCATGAGCAACAGCGGCGAATTCGGCAGACAGGAATGTCTGCCCCACCGGGCACAACGCCGGCTACAGCAGCAGCATCACGATGCCGCCGGCGACGGGAATGGCGAAGAGCAGGGCGATGCGGGCCAACAGACGGCCGCCGCCCAACAGGCCGGCGATCCCGGCCTTCGACAGCAGATTGGCCAGCGCCGCCACCACGATGATTCGCCAGCCGTCGGTGGCCACCAGCGGATCGCTGGCCGAGAGCCGCGCCGTCGAGAGCGTCACCGCGTCCATCTCGGTCAGCCCGGAGCAAAACGCCACGGCGTATACTCCCCGGCCGTGCCAGAAGTTCTGCGCTACTGCCAACGCCAGAAGGACGACCGCGTACATCGCGGCGAAGACCAGGGCGGATTTCAGTTGCGTCGGGTTCTCGTGCTCGGGCATCTGCGGTGATTCGCCCCGCGCCCGCCACCAGAGCGCCAGTGCGGGCAGCATCGTCAAAAACATCAGGACCGCCAGCGGCGCCAAGAGCGTCTGCAAGAACTCCCACGACGAGACGATCGCCACCGCCAGCAAGACGCGAACGTACATCACCGTCGAGGCGATCATGATGATGATCGCGGTCGTCCTCAGGCGGAGCGGGTCACGCCGGGTTCCGCGGGCGTAACTGACCGTGGTCGCGGTGCTCGAGATGGCCCCGCCGAGAACGCCGCCCAACAGGATGCCCGCGTTGCGGCCGAAAAACTTGTAACTGATGTAGCCCCCCAGGCTCAGCCCGACGATCAGCACCACCATCAGCCAGATCTCGCGCGGATTGAGTACATCCAGTCCCGGCAACGGATGGCGAAGCTGGAGGAAGCTGCCGGGACCGTACTTCTGATTCGGCAGCACCGGCAGGATGATGCAGGTGATCAGCACGAATTGCATGATCGCCCGCAAGTCCTCGTCGCCGAGTTTTTCCGCGAGCTTGTGCAGCTCGGGTTTGAATTGCAGCAGTACCGCCACGCCGCCGCCGACGGCGACCGCCACCGACATGTCGCCGACCGCCAGAAACGCGCCGACGGCGAACATCAGCAGCATGGCCACGTCGGTGGTGATGCCGGGATGCGAGCCGGCGGGAAGGGGAAAAGGGGACTGGTCCAATTTGTGCGCAGCACCCGGAGGGCCATTCTGGCAAATTGGACCTGTCCCCTTTTCCCCGCGGGGCTGAATCAGATGTCCCACGACGGCAAAAGCCACCACCCCCAGCATTCCGGCGGCGACGATCCAAGCGGCGTGCATCTGCGTGGCGAGCATGGCCGAGAGGGTGCCGAGCACGGTAATCAGCGGGAAGGTCCGCATACCGGCGAAGCCGTTGGCGACGTGTTCCCGTTGCAGCCCGACCAGCAGGCCCAACAACAGCGAGATCCCCAACTGTTGAAACATCGGCTCCATGATAAGAAGTCTAGCACGCAGAGCCGAGCCTGAGGTGGGCGTCTAAGGCTCGGAAGGTATCAGGCACACGCCGTGTGCCGTTCGTCGATTCAGCAGGCCGTTAAAGAACGGCCAGCGGCGGCACAAGGCGCGTGCCGGATAGCATCGCGCGGTCGCAGATCGACAGCCTGACGTTACGGGCAAATCAGAACAGCGTGTAGATGAACGGGGCCACGCCGCCGGCGTTGGCCATCAGAACGACCAGGAGCCCGAGGATCAGCAACGAGACCACGATCGGGATCATCCACCACTTCTTATCGTGCAGCACGAAGTCGAGGAACTCCCAGAGGATGCCCGGCGCCGCCTGCTCGGCTTGCTTTTGGAAGTCGTTCTTCGGCCCGTTCTTGATATGCACCGCCCCCTTGCGCTTCATCAGCATCGTTCCTTTCTCAAGTCGCAAGGACAAGGACTAGAACTGCTTGAAGTACCGTTCGGTGCCTTCCTCTGTTTCGCGCGGCGTCCAATAAGTCTCGACACCGCGGTCAAAACGTCGCCCCATCGGATCGTTGTTGCTGAATCGACGGATGAGCCCGATGGGCGTGATTACCCCATAATATAGCAAAGCCAGGATGAGATGTGAAGCCCCCCAACCGATCGGGAAGGTCGCGTAAGACATGCCTAAGAAAACGAGCCGCAGAAAACGGGGAAAAACCAGGCCGATCGCCGGAACCGCGATTGCGACAGCCCAGAGCATTATGGCCTCGGTCCGCGCGCCGCTTTTCTCCCACGAAATCGCCCCGAGGATGCCAAGAAAGACAAGCCACGCCAGTCCGAAGACGGCCAGTTGCCGGCGGCTGGGATCGCGTTCAATGCGGATCATCGAGAGCCCTCCCGTCAGGCTCAGTCGGGGGCAAATCGCGTCAAATAGTCGCCGATTCCGTGCTCTTCGGCGTGCGGCTGCTGCTGTTTGAGCAACACGAATCGCTCCAAGACCAGCACGTCCATATTTGTGGCCATGAAACAGCGGTAGGCATCCTCGGGGCCGCAGACGATCGGCTCGCCACGCACGTTGAAACTGGTGTTGATCATCACCGGGCAGCCGGTCTTTGCCTCGAAGGCCTTCAATAGCCGATAGAGCCTGCCGTGCCGCTCGGGGTCAACCGTCTGGAGCCTGGCCGAGTAATCGACGTGGGTAACGGCCGGAATCGTGCTGCGGATCGCCTTGAGCTTCTCCAGGCCGCGGAGCGACGCCGCGTCGGCCGCGATCCGCTGCTGCTGGGCCACCGGGGCGACCAGCAGCATGTAGGGGCTCTCCTGGCCGGCGGGCAAGTCGAAGAACTCGCCCCCCCGCTCGCGGAGCACGATCGGGGCGAACGGCCGGAACGACTCGCGGAACTTGATCTTCACGTTCATCAGCGTCTGCATCTGGGAACTGCGGGCGTCGCCGAGAATGCTCCGCCCCCCCAAGGCCCTCGGCCCAAACTCCATCCGCCCTTGGACCCAACCGACCACTTTCTGCGCGGCAATCAGATCGGCCACGTGATCGCACAATTCCGCGTCGCTTTCCAGAAACTGATACTTGCCGCCGAGAGCATCGAGCGAGCGGCGAATCTCCTCGTCGCTAAACTGTGGGCCCAGCAGCGAGCCCCGTTGCGAGTCGCCGCGCTCCGGCGTGCGGGGGTTGTCCAACAGTTGGTGCCAGATGAAAAGCGCCGTGCCCAGGGCGCCGCCGGCGTCGCCGGCAGCCGGTTGGATCCAGATCCGCTCGAAGGGTCCTTCGCGGAGGATGCGGCCGTTGCCCACGCAGTTCAGGGCGACGCCGCCGGCCAGGCAGAGGTTCTTCATGCCGGTTCGCGCGTGCAGGTGTCGCGCGGCGCGGAGCATGATCTCCTCGGTCACCTGCTGGATCGAGGCGGCCATATCCATTTCCCGCTGCGTCAGCGGCCCTTCGGCCCGCCGCGGCGGCCCGCCGAAGAGCCGCGCGAACTTCGGCGAGGTCATCACCAATCCCTGGCAATAATAGAAATACGACATGTCCATGCGGAATGAGCCGTCCGGCTTCAGATCGATCAGCTTCTCGCGGATCGCGTCGGCATAGACCGGCTCGCCGTAGGGCGCCAGGCCCATCAGCTTGTACTCGCCCGAATTGACGCGGAAGCCGCAGAAATAGGTGAACGCCGAGTAGAGCAGGCCGAGCGAATGCGGAAAGCGAAGCTCGGAGAAGAGGGTTATGCGGTTCCCGCGGCCTTGTCCGAGGCTGGCGGTGGCCCACTCGCCCACGCCGTCGAGCGTCAGTATCGCCGCCTCGTCGAAGGGCGAGGGAAAGAACGCGCTGGCGGCGTGCGACTCGTGGTGCTCGGTATAGATGCAGCGGCGGCGACATTGGCCTCCCAGCCCCTTGCGAATCTCGCGCGGCAGGTGCAGCTTCTGCCCAAGCCAGACCGGCATCGCCAGGCAGAACGAGCGAAAGCCCGCCGGGGCAAAGGCCAGATACGTCTCCAAGAGCCGCTCGAACTTCAGCAGCGGCTTGTCGTAGAAGCCCACGTAATCGAGCTCCGCCGCCTCCAGCCCCGCCTCTTTGAGGCAATACTCGATCGCGCGGACGGGAAACTGGCTGTCGTGCTTGATCCGCGTAAACCGCTCTTCCTGCGCGGCGGCGACGATGCGGCCGTCGACGACAACCGCCGCGGCCGAGTCGTGATAAAACGCGGAAATCCCCAGAATCGCCGTCATTCTATCCAATATAACTTCGTGGCCGGGTGAAAGAAAGAAGATCGCTTCTCGCGGCGAGTTGCAAGGTTACCTTGTTAGCGAAGAGGCGATGCGAAAGAGCTGGTACGAGGGGCTGAACTCGCTCTTCGCCAGTCCTGAATCCGGGATGATGCTGGTCAGCGTGACGCTGGAGATGCTGCGGCAGGAGAACTGGGCACTGCAAGGCGGGTGAGTTTGTGAGTCGAAATAGCCGGGAGCCAACGGCTCGCGCAACGTGCGTGCCCGGGCGCCTGTCAGCCGCGAGCCATTGGCTCCCGGCTATTCGTATTGCGATTGCTCATGTTGATCGAACCGGGGGCCGGCGGCTTGCGGCTTAGAACGTCGGCGGGGCTTAGCGAGCCGGAGGAGGTCTTTGCCGGACTGACGCCGCAACACACGACCGGCCATGCGGTTCGTTGCATCATGGAGGCGGTGGCGGTGGCGCTGTGGGAGCAAGTGGCGGCCGTTTGCGGCGGGACGACGCCGCCCGCGATCCGCTGCGCCGGCGGCGCGGCCCGCAGCGACCTTTGGCTGCAAATCAAGGCCGACGTGCTCGGGGCGGCGACGGCGGCGACGATCTGTCTCGAGCCGACGAGCCTGGGCGCGGCCATGCTGGCCGAGGCGACGCTCCGCGGCGGCGAGCTGCAAGACGTGGCCCGAGAGTGGGTGCATCTCAGCCCGCCCCATCGCCCCGACGCGAAGCGGCATCGCCAATATCAGGCGATCTACCAATCCCGATTGAAGCCGCAGGTCCAGCCGCCGTCGACGACGAGGTTGTGGCCGTTCACGTAAGTGGCGGCGTCGGAGGCGAGGAAGACCACGGCGTCGGCGATCTCGCTCGGCCTGCCCAGGCGACGTTGCGGGATGAACGAGGCGATACTCCGGCGCGATTGGCGTAGCCGCCCCGTTCTTCCGGGACTTCCGACAGTTGGCCTGGGGTGACGTCGATGGAGCCGGGCGAGATGGCGTTGACGCGGACGCGCTGCGGGCCGATCTCGCAGGCCATGGCCTCGGTCAAGCGGATGATCGCGGCCTTGGCCGCCACGAAGGCGATTTGCAGCCGCAGCGCCACCACGCCGGCGACCGACGAGATGTTGACGATCGAGCCCGACTGCTGCTTGACCATCTGGGCCGCGGCGGCACGGCAGCAGTAGAACGTGCCGCTGAGATCGACATTGAGGATGCGGTGCCAGGTTTCGCCGAGAAACTGGTCGATGTTGACCCGCTCGCGATCGAGCCCGGTGTTGATTCCGGCGTTGTTGACGATCACGTCGAGCCGGCCGAAACGCTCGACCGCGGCGTCGACGAGCGCGGCGACTTGGCGGCGGTCGCTGATGTCGCAGGGGACGAAGCTGGCAGCGGGCCCGAGGCCCCGCGCCGTCTCTTCGCCCTGTTCGCGGAGGATGTCGGAGAGGACCACCGTGGCCCCTTCGGCGATCAGTTTTTCGGAGATGGCGCGGCCGATGCCGCGGGCGGCGCCGGTGACGATTGCAGTCTTGCCGTTCAAGTTCATGTTCATGGTAAATGCTCCAGAGCTAACGGTCCGCCAGCGCCTTGCCGTAGGCCATGATGAGCGCGGCGACGATCAGAATCGCGACGGCCAAGCGCATCTGCACGAGCGGCTTTCCGCGGACGCCGCGCCACTCGCCGCTGACGTAGGCCAGGCCGGTGCTGCCGATGACTTTCGTGGCCTGCGAGATGCCCCAGCCGATCGACGCGCCGACAGCGCCGAGCATCAGCGTGCCTTTTCCCCAAAGGAAGACCGACAGCGCCCCGGTCGTCCCCATGAGAATCAGAAGGGCCGGATCCCAGCCGCCGCACACGAAAGAACCCCAGGACCGATTTCTGAACAAGAGGAAGACGGCACAAAGGCAGGATACGGCGGTGCCGCCGAGAAGCGGTACGACGCAAGCGCCGACTGCGGCGGAGATGCTGCCCGTTTCCACGTGGCGCGGACCGACCCGGCCGCTTGCGTCGCCGCGTAGCGGCGTTCGATCTGACGGGCGGCGTGCCAGGCGCTGGCGCCGTTTAGCGGCAGGCGTCCCAGGGGCGGCAAGCTGACGGCCCCTTCGGCATCCACGGAAAACGTGCCGTTGATCCGTTCGGCGTTATCGGCGGCAAGTGTGACCGCGATGGAATCGCCGGGCCGAATGAGGCTCAGATTTCCGAGTATGGAATCCTGGCTATAGACGAAGGAGAAGTTCATGCACCCGACCAGCAGTCCGGAGATGACCATCATCACCAGTCCGCCGGTGAAACTGCCGGTGGCGGGCCTGATCTTCTTCTGTTGCTGCTCGCGGCCGAAGCCCGCCAGGGCAGCCAAGACGACCCCGACGATCATCAGCAAAACGCTTCCGAGAATGGTGAGTCCGGCATGGGAACCCAAGGCGGGCGCGTCCTGAAACAGCCCCGAGCCCTTGAATACCAAGGTGGTGAGAGTGCCCACGGGGATGGCCAGTCCCACCAGCAGCGCGATGGTAAGCCCGATGCCGATTCGAACGTAACAGAAGCAGGACAACACGGTGGAAATACCCCAAGCGACGGCGAAGGCGTTGCTTCGGACCAGATCGGCGGTGGGGACGTTGCCAAGGCACGCGAAGGCGTTGGGGCAACCCCAGAGAATGACCGTCCATGGGATGACGACCATTCCGATCAGCGTGCCGCCCAGCATCCAATGCTCGACGCGGTAGGTGCGCATCGCTTTGTACGGCCAATTGCCGGCGCCGACCAGAATGCCGCTGGCGGCGACCGCCAAGAAACCCAACGCCGTGGTCATGTCGCTCCCTTCGCCCCAGACCGCTCTCGCGCCTCGAAACGCCTCTTGAGGATCTCCCCTCTCCCTTTGGAAGAGGGCCCGGGGGTGAGGGCTTGATGGAAGGGACCGCACAAATCGAGCACGTCGCCACACTCCGCCCTCACCCTGACCCTCTCCCAAAGGGAGAGGGGACCAAGCTGCCCATAGACGCTCACACGCCGGGAAGATAACCGATGCCGAAACGGGCCGACGATTCGTTGCGGAAGTCGGAGATCAACGACATCAGCGAAGTCGTGCCGCCGTCGGCGACGATCGTCTGGCCGACGATGAACTCGGCGTCGTCGCTGCAGAGGAAAACGGCGAGCCGGCCGATATCCAACGGCGTGCCCACGTGTCCGACGGGAATGGCGTTCTTGGCCCACTCGGCGGTGGCCGCGGCGTCGTATCCGCCCATGACCTTCGCATAGTTCTCCACCGGCACGCAACCGGGGGCAATGGCGTTGACGCGAATGCCCTTATGAGCCAGCTCGATGCCCAGAGTGCGGGTATAAGCGATGATCGCCCCTTTCGTGCCGGCGTAAACCGTGTGCTCCGGGGCGCCGGAGACGCCGTGGATCGAGGTGACGTTGACCACCGTGCCGCCGCCGTGCTTTAACATCTCCTCGGCGATCCGTTGGGTCAGGAAGAACTGCGCCCGCACGTTGACGTGATAGAGCCGGTCGAACTGTTCGAGGGTGACGCGGCCGAAGGGGCGATTGAAGGTGATGCCGGAGTTGTTGATCAGGCAATCGACGCGGCCGAGGAAGCCGATCGCCTGGTCCGCCAATTTCAAGACCTCGTCGACGCGGTCGAAATCGGCCTTGAACACGGCGGCCTTGCGGCCCATCGCCTGGATCTCGGCCACCGCCGACTCGGCGCCTTGTACCGCATGGGCGTAGTGCAGGACGACGTCGGCCCCTTGCCGGGCGAACTCCAGCGCCACCTCGCGGCCGATGCCCGTGCCCGAGCCGGTTACCAACGCCTTCTTTCCCAGTAGTCTGCCGTCTTTGCTCATAGTTCTTGCTCTCCCGGTTGGAATGAAAGTCGCTCCGGCCCGAGGTCGGGCTCAGCAGATGTCGCAAAGCAGAAGCAACGGCGTCTCGAGCAATTCGGTGATGCGATCGAGGAACTCGGCCGCCGGAACGCCGTCCATCACACGGTGATCGATCGAGAGGGTCAGGTTCATCGTTTGCCGAACGCAGAGCCGGCCCTCGTGCACCGCCGGCCGCTCGGCCAGCCGGCCGACGGCCAACATGCTGCTCTGCGGCGGCGAGATGATCGCGGCGAATTGGTTGACGCGGCGGCGGCCGAGGTTCGTTAGCGAGGTGGCGCCGCCGTGAAACAGCTCGGCGGAAGTTCGGCCCGAGCGGACCATCTCCGTCAGCTTCGCCCGCTGCCGGGCCATCTCCATCAGGCCAAGCCGGTGGGCATTTTGGATCACGGGCACCATCAGGCCGTCGCCGCACTGAACGACTAGGCCCACGTCGATCGTGGGCAATTGCACGATGGCGTCGTTCTGCCATATCCGGTTGGCCTGGGGGCAATCGCGCAGGGCCAGGGCCATCGCGCGGAGCAGGAAGTCGGTCAGAGTGGGCCGCACGCCGCAACTCTTCTCGATCGCGGCGAGATTCTGCGCACGCAATTGCACCAACAGCGTCATATCGACTTCGCTGCGGAGATAGAAGTGGGGGACGGTGGCAAAACTCTCCGCCACCTTGGCCGCCACGGCCCGCCGCATCGACGAAATCGTGCCGACGGGCGTCGTCTTGCTTGCGGTTGGCGAGTCAAAGGGGACAGTCCCATTTTCGTTGACACGAAAATCGGGACAGTCCCCGGCCGCGCGGAGAACGTCGGCCTCGACGATGCGGCCGTTGGGGCCGGTGCCTTTGATGCTCGTTGCATCGACGCCGCGTTGCCGCATCGCTCGCCGAGCGCGGGGGGAAGCCGCAATTCGTGGATTCGTCTTCATGGCGTGATGGTCCCCAGTTGTTGGCCCAGCGGAACGACGGCGCCCTTGTCGGCCAGGATTTCGGCGAGCACGCCGTCGGCGGGCGATTCGATCGAGGTGACCGCCTTGTCGGTCTCGATCTCCAACAACGCTTCCCCCTTGCCGACCCGCTCGCCGACGTTCTTGAACCAGCCGACGATCGTCGCTTCGGTGATAATCAGGTCCATGTTCGGCATGACGACGGGCACGCCGCCGCTGACCGCCGGTTTGGCAGGCGCCGTGGCGGTCGGCTGGCCTGCCGCCGGCGCTGCCGCGGACGCTGCCGGCGGCGTTTCGACCGCGGGAACCGCAACCGGCGGCGGGACGATGGCCTTCGGCGCGAATCCCGCGGGGCGACGCTGATGCGGTGGGCGGCCTTCGATTACCGCCTTTGCCGCCGCCACGATCTTCTCGGGACTTGCCGTGACCGCGTCTTCCAGCGTCGGGGCGAACGGGTGCGCGACCGGCTCGGTGTGCAGCCGGCCGACCGGGGCGTCCAACTCATCGAACGCCTCCTCCATGACGATCGCGGCGATTTCGGCCCCGACGCCGCACATGGCGTACGCCTCGTCGACCACCAGCAGCCGGCCGGTCTTCTTCACGCTCGTCAGAATCGTGGCGGTATCCAAGGGCACGATCGTCCGCAGGTCGATCACTTCGGCCGAAATCCCCTGGGCAGCCAACTGCTCGGCCGCCGCCGCTGACCGTTGCAGCCACAGGCCGCAGGAGACGATCGTCAGGTCAGTTCCCTCGCGGACCACCTTCGCCTGGCCGAAGGGGACGTAGTATTCGCCCGTCGGCACGGGGCCCTTGCTTGCCAGGAGCGATTTCTGTTCGAGAAAGACCACCGGGTCGCCCGCCCGCAGGGCGGTCTTCATCAGGCCCTTGGCGTCGGCGGGGTTCGAGGGAACGACGACGATCAGCCCGGGGCAATGCGCCCAGACCGGATAGTACGAGCCGCTGTGATGCGGGCCGGCATTCTTGACCGCGCCGCCGCCGGCGCGGATGACCATCGGCGCCGAGGCTTGGCCGTTGCTCATGTAGCGGAGCTTCGAGGCTTGCAGCACGATCTGGCCGCCGGCCTCGAAGAGGAAGTCGGCCAGCATCAGGTCGGCGACCGCCCGGCAGCCGGTGGCCGCGGCGCCGATCGAGGCGCCGGTGAAACCGAGCTCGCAGATGGGCGTGTCGATCATCCGCCCGCCGCCGAACTCCTTGAACAGGTTTTTCGTGTGCCCGTACGAGCCGCCGCGGTCGCCGGTGCCTTCGCCGAAATAGATAATGTGCGGATCGCGCCGCATCTCCTCGGCGATGCCGTCGCGGACGGCGTCCATCCAACCCTGCACGACCGTCGCGCGGCCGTTGGCCGAGGGCTCGAGGTATTCGAGCGGCGGATTGATCGGATCGGCCCAGACGTGCAGCATGGCGGTGGCGGGATCGGGGGCCGGCGACTTCCGCGCGAAGTCGGCCGCATCGCGGATCACTTCGTCCACTTCGTCTTCGATCGCCTTCAAGTCGGCTTCCAAGGCATTGCCCGAGTCGAGCAGGAATCTGCGGTAGTTTGGAATCGGATCGCGTTGGAACCACTCGTCCCATTCCTCTTGCGTGCGGCACCAGCCGATGACCGGATCGCCCTCCTGATGGCCGACCTGGCGATAGGTCATGGCCTCGATCAGCGTGGGCCCCTCGCCGGCGCGGGCGCGTTCGACCGCCTCCTTCGCCACTTTCCAGACCGCCAGCACGTCGTTGCCGTCAACGCGCACGCCGGGGAACCCATACGAGGCCGACTTGCTGGCGATGTTCGTGTTCTTGGTGGCCATGTAGAGCGGCGTGGCGGTGGCGTAGAGATTGTTTTCGCAGACGAAGACCATCGGGGCCTCTTGAGCGCCGGCGAAATTCAACGACTCGTGGAACGCGCCGTGGTTGCTGGCGCCGTCGCCGAAGAAGCAGACGGTGACCTGGTCGGTGCCGCGGGTCTTGGCGCTGATGGCCAGGCCGACGGCGGCGGGGATTCCGCCGGCCACCAGGCCGTTGGTGCCGAACAGGCCGACCGAGGGCATATATAAGTGCATCGTGCCGCCGCGACCGCCGTTGCAGCCGGTCGATTTGCCGGCCAATTCGGCCAGCAGCATTCTGGGCGGGACGCCCTTCGCCAGGGCGTGGCCGTGGCCGCGATGCGTGCTGGTGATCCAGTCGTCCCGCCGCAGGTGGGCCATCACGCCGGTGGCGACCGCCTCTTGGCCAATGTAGAGGTGGGCGAAGCCGGGCAGCTCCCGGTTCCGATACATGATCTGCGTGGTCAGTTCGCTACGGCGAATCAGGACGAGCGTGTGATAGAGGCGGAGCAATTCCGCCCGATCGGGCTGGCTCAGGGAAATCACGCTGGGGGCAGGTTCGATGTTCGCGGCTCTATTCATGGTCGAGTTCTTCGGTTGATTCACAAAGAGAGTTGTATCTTTTCCGGCGGAACGGTCACTGTTTCACGCCGTTGACGACGTTGGGCAACCTCTCTCCCTTGATCGCCATCGCGACGATATTGGCCACGCTGGTCCGCAGCCTGGTGACCGCGACGGGGCTGACCGAGGCGATGTGCGGGTTAATGATGACATTGTCCATCTTCACCAACGGGTTGTCCATGTTGATCGGCTCGGGGTCGGTCACGTCCAGCGCCGCCGCGGAGATCCGGCCGCTTTCGAGCGCGGCGGCGAGATCGTCGGTCTGTACCAACGTGCCGCGCGAGGTATTGACCAGCATCGCCCCCTGCTTCATCTTGGCGAAGGTCGCGGCATTCATCATCTGCTTGGTCTTCTCGTTGCTCGGGCAGTGCAGCGTCACCAGGTCGCTCGATCGCAGCAACTGGTCTAGCGCCGCCGGCGTGCAACCCTCGGCCTGGATGGCCGCGGCGTTGACGATCGGATCGAAGACCAGCACTTTCGCACGGAACGGTTTCAGCCGCGCCGCCACCGCACGGCCGATCCGCCCGAATCCGACGATGCCGATGGTCATTGCGTTGAGGACGGACACTTGTCGCAACGGCACGGCCAGTTCCCATTTGCCCGAGCGGATGCGATACGCATGGGCCGAGATTTTGCGGGCCAGGTCGAGGATCATGGCCATCGCGCTGTCGGCCACTTCGTCGATGCAATAGTCGGGCACGTTGCAGACGGGGATGTTCTTCGACGCGGCGACTTTCAGATCGACGTTGTTAACGCCGATGCCGTAGCGGACGATGATCTTGCTTTTTTGCATCGCTTGCACGACCGCCGCGGTCACGGGGGAGAACTGCGTAATGACGTAATCGGCGTCCTTCACCAGGTCGATGAGCTTCTGTTGGTTCTTGCTGTCCGGCAGGCGGAGCGGTCCGACGAGCTCACACCCCAGCGGCTCCAAAATCCCTTTTTCAATGTCGATTTCCTCAATTCCGAAGTCGGTCACCGCCACTTTATGCTTTGCCACGAATCGTTGCTCCTCATGTTATGTTATAGGAGAGAGTTGCGGGACGGCCAAGCCGCCGTTATTTGAGTCGTTCGCTGATTGCCATGATTGCCGAGGCGAGAACCAACATCGCGATGGAGGCGTACATCTGTCGTCGCGGTTTGCCCTCGATGCCGCGCCACTCGCCGCTGATGAAGCCCGTTCCTTGGCCGCCGGCCATCTGCATGGCCTGTTGAATGCCTACGCCAATCGAGGCGCCAAGCGCTCCGAGCAGCACCATTCCTTTTCCCGGCAGGATCAATGCCAGCAGGAATTGGATTCCCATGATCACCGCCAGGCCGACTTCCTTCCAGTTCCCCAAGAGAACGCCCCAGGTGCGGCGTTTGGTCAGGAGGAACATCGGATAAAGCAGATTCAGCATGGCGCCGCTGAATGCTCCGGCAGCCCAGACCGGCAAGATGCTCAGCACGCTCATGGTTGCTACGGAGACTTTCCTCTCCGCCGTCGGTCCCTGGTACAGCCCGATCGCGGCCGCGACTCGGTCGGCAGCGTCATGGGCGTTGAGTTTCGCCACTTTCACCGGCTCGACGCCGCGGACGGCGACGGCGTTCTTCTCGGCGTCGTCGAGCGAGATCGATCCATCGGCGGCGACCAGATACCGGCCGCTGAGAGCCTTGGCGATCTTCTTGCTTGCAGCCTCCTTCTTCTTGTCGCTCATCTTCGCCGGCTCGACTCCATTGCCGTCGTTGAAGACGAGCTTGCCGTTTTCACCGACGCGGAACTTCTGGCAGAGCGCCTCGTCGGCGGCCACGCTCACGTCGATCTTTTCACCAGCGTTGACGATGCTGACGCGGCTCTGGATTGGTCCTTGGCAGTAGATGAAGGCCAACCATAGACCGGCGGAAGTGATTCCGGCGATCACGGTCATAATCAGCCCGCCCAGGAAGCTGCCGGAAGTATCCTGGAGCTTCTTGCGTTGGCGATCGCGGCCAAACCCTGCCAGCGAAGCCAAGACGACGGCAACCAACATGACCGCAACGCCGCCAAGAATGGTGAGGCCGGCGGGCGAAAGAACGCCGGGAGCGTTCTTGAACGCGCCGGAGCCCTTGAAGATCATCGGCGTCAACACGCCGACCGAAACGCCCAGCCCGGTGAGAATCGCCTGCGTCAGCGCGATGCCGATCCGCACGTAACAGAGCCCGCAAAGGATGTTGGCGACCCCCCAACACAGCGCCAGGCAATTGGCAATCAGCAATCCGCGCTGAACTTCCGGCTCGCGCAACACCGCGAAGAAGTTGGGAAACGCGACCAACGTAATACCCCACGGACCGAGCACCAAGCCGAACAGCATCGCCAAGAACCACCAGTGCTCGAACTGGAAGGTGCGCATGAGTTTCATGGGCCAGGCGCCGCGCCCATAATCAGCCCGCCGACGACCACCAGCAAAATCCCCAAAACGGTTTCCATCCCCATGATCGTTCTCCACTTTCCGGATTGAATCAGGACTTCTTCTTGTAGGTAATGATCGCCGCGGCCATTTCGTCGGGTGTGGGCGCAACGGCCTTCGAGGGTTGCGCGCCCAGCGCGGCGACCGCGGCGACAACTGCAAGCGTCTTCGTCTTCATGGGCCGGCAAAGGGGCCTTGCCAAGGCTTATTCATGGACGAGTTGGATAATATAGTATGATATTAAGTTTGCTTCCGGAATACAATAGGGCCCCTCGCGCGGGTGCAGCAACCGATAATGGCGGTCGCCTCCAAACCGTGTAGCCGCCGCGTGCTCGCGGCACCGGATCTGTAAGCGATTCTGCGCCGCGTGGACGCGGCGGCTAAACTGCGTTCCCATTTTGATCGCAAGGACTGCCGATCACTTATGCGGCCCGCCGTAGCGGCTCGGTTTGGCGGGACTGAAGAGTCACATTCCGCAGGCGGCCGTGGCGCTCGACCAGAAGCGGCAGCGAGTCGGCGGGGGCCTTTGTCAGGCGGACGAAGGCGGACTCATCGGCGAAATCGTGGCCGCCGACCCGGTAGATGCGGTCGCCGGCGGCCAATCCGGCCCTGGCGGCCGCGGAGCCGCGAACCACGTGGGTGAGGATGACTGTGCCCGGCTCGGCATCATCTACCCGCCACATCATACCCCAGCGGAGTGGATCGCCGGACAGTGTCGCCGTCAGCGTCAACGGTTTTTTCTCGCCCGGACGTTTTACGGTCATCGTTACCGGATTGGCCGCCGCCGAGACCGCGCCGTAGAAGTCGTCATCGCTGCGGATCTGCCTGCCGTCGAGGCGTACGATGCGATCACCCTGTCGCAGCCCCGCCCGCTCCGCCGGCGAACCGGCTGCAACCGAGGAGAGGACGACCCCGCCGGCGAGCGCGGCGTCTTCGATCCAGCCGACCCCGAGCCGATCGGCCGGTTTTTCGCTGTACTCGCGAAACTCCCTTTCCGCCTCAGGGGTCTCTTCTCGCGCCGCCGCGCGAAACGCCGGCGTTGCCGGTTCGTTGGCCAAGTCGTAGACGAGGCTGAAGAGCATCCTGGTGACTTCCCGCATCCCCTGGGTGTTGATGAACTTTGCCAGATCGCTGGCGCGGTGGTAGTTGTCGTGCATGCCGGTGTGGAATAAGAGCACGGGAATATTCTGCTGGAAGAGCGGATAATGATCGGCGTTGGCCTTCAGTTCCCAGGGAAAGTCGATCTTGAAGCCGGCGTGATTGTGGCAGCTCAGCAACCGCCGCCAACCGTAGCCGCTTCGCGTGCCGTAGAGGATCAGGTGATTGTCGCGGAGCCGGCCGACCATGTCGAGGTTCAGCCCGGCCACCACGCGATCGAGCGGCAGCGTCGGATGGGCGGCCCAGTGCTTCGAGCCCAACAGGCCCTTCTCCTCCGCGTCCCAGTTGGCGAAGAGGATCGAGCGTTTCGGCGGCTCGGAGAGGATTGTCATGGCGTGGGCCAATTCGAGCACGGCGGAGGTTCCGCTGGCGTTGTCGTCGGCGCCGGGATGGACCTCGCCGTAGGCGTCGAGGCTCAGGCCGCGGCCGCCGTAGCCGATGTGATCGTAGTGGGCGCAAACGATAATTACCTGATCGCGGAGTTTCGCATCGCTGCCGGGGAGTAGGGCCAGGACGTTGCGGAAGTCCGGGTCGAAGGGCTGGAAGAAGCCGCCGTCGTCGCCGCCGCCGCGGAGATGCAGCCGCTTATAGTGTTCAGCAAGGTAGTCGCCGGCCGCCTTGCCGCCGCGAGTGCCTGCCTCCCGCCCCTCCAGCGCCGGCGCCGCCAGATGGCCAACGTACCGTCCCAGATGGTCGGCCGTAATCGACTCGAGCGCCGCGCGGCAAGAGCAGCTCTTTTCCGCCACCTTCGCCGGAAGAGGTCCGGGGCGGGAGAGGAGCAGGATTGCCAGCAGAGAAACGACGATGCGCGGGATGCGTCTCATGTGAGATTCCTCTGCGGTAGTATAGCACGGGATCTCGCGCCGGGGGGGATGTAGATCGTCGGCGAGCGGCAAGCGGTCAGCGTTCAGCTATCAGCGTTCAGCTATCACCTTTGAGCTACCAGCTTCCAGCGGTCAGCTTTCGCCTTTTCGGGAACATGGCCGCCCGCTTCCGTCGTGTTACGACTGAATTTCGCAGCCAAAGGCGGTCATCGCCCAACGCCTGCTAAAGGCTGACAACTAATAGCTGATTGCTGAAAGCTGACCGCTGGTCGCCGATGCGGCCTTCCAAGTGCATTTCGACCCGGAGAGTATCCGCGCCGCAGGATTGTTCAAGAAACGCACATGGCCACGCCTTGCGTGGCCATGTGGTTTGTCGTCCGGTGCGAGTGTGGTCGGCGGCTACCGGTTTACGGTGAAGCCGATGGTCACGCCGTTGACGAAAAGACCTTGGCGGTTGCCGGAGGTGTCGATGCCCAAGGGCTCTTCGCCGTTGGCCGTGCCGACTTTGTAGTCGATGATGTTGTTGGCCCGGGCGATGTTGTCAACCCACCACCCCGTCCAGCCCGCCTTAAACTCGATGGAGCGGGTGATCTGATACTTCGCCTCTAGCCGCAATTCAAGCATGGGCGAAAACACCCTCTCGTAATCGAGGTAAGTTGCGGTGACGTGAGAGAGCGTCACCGGCTGGAACGGCTGATAGACATAGTTATACTGATACTGGATTGGTGGGTTGGGGTTGACGATTGTGACCACGGTCCTGGGCCCCGGGTTCAAACTCGGGCCAAAATCGACGGTCTGCGACAGATTCTGGCAGTTCAAGCCGGCCATGAACCGTCCTTCGGTCGAAAAACTCCAGCGGCCCTGCTTCTTGAACCACCGCAATCCGATCTGCGGACCAACGATGTGGTTCTCAGCCGTGGTGTCCCAATAACTTCCAGCCAGGAACGAGGGGACGTTCGTGGCCGCGGGACGGGTGTTTCCTGTGACGGCGGTAACCTGAGTCAAGGCATTTGGATCCACCTCCGTGTTAACGTTGAAGTTGTCGTTGAACTCGTAGTACCGCGCCCCCAGGAACAACTCGAACGTTCCGCCGTTATGGCAGGTCAGAAAGCGATGCAGGTAGTTTGCCTCCACACCCCACGTGTCCAGGGCGTTCTCGACCAACACGTTGTTGAAGAAGGTCGGCAAGTTCCTGAATACAGGTGGAGAATACGGAGGGTTGGTGGTAGAGTCGCTGTTGACGTTGCCCTGCAACAAGGACTCTCCGTGAGGACCGAACGCCGGGTCGTTGAAGAGGACGTCGGCGTGCGGGGCCTCGAAGGCCTGCGTTTGGTCGCGCTGTTGATAGATGCTGACAAACCAGCCGTTGCGATCTTCGATGCGGCCGAACTCGATGCGGTTGCCGACGCTGAACTGGCTATTAAGCAGCGACGTGTCCAAAGTACTTGTCTCAAGACGCACGTCCCTGCTGTCATCCCGGCCATAATTGACCAACCGCGAGCCGGGAGCCCCAATCAGCGCGACCTTGGGGGCGGAGATCGACCAATACAGGATGTCGTATTGGAAGAAATACCCTTCGTTCAGTTCCGGGAGCCCTCCGTACGTGCTTACATCTGCCGGGGCAAATACCTGGAAACCCAAAGGCCCCTGGCCAAGACTCGGCGTTGCCAAGAGACAAACAAGGAGTCCGATGGCCACCAATGAACTCGTGCGGTTGAACGGCATAGCTTTGGTCCACCTTATCTGCGCCCAGTACGGACGTATCCCCCGCCATCCGATAGGGAGGGGCTACATTCTCATCGTGACGATAGTATCGGACGTGACGGTCGCGTCAGTTGAGTAAGAAAGGCAAAGCTTAACGAAAAAACCGAGAAAGCTAGGCCTCAAGAGGGGGAGATGTGGCCGATAAATCCCGCAACATGGGGGTGCACTGAAGACGGCCGCACCCCTTGGCCGCCTTCTGCTTATCTCGGAGCGTGGTCAGCGGTCAGCCGGGTGATCTCGGCACGGGCCACGACATTCTATCATGGGGCAAGACGGGGACGAGGCGGTTACTGAAAAAGCCCGTGGTCGAACGCTGATTTGCTGAAGGCCGATGGCCGACCGTTTCCTACCTGCTGGCCTTCGGTCGTGCAACGGGCGGCCAAAGACAGCGGTGCCGTCTCGACAAACTCGGCTCGATCAGCGCCGGCCAATAGAGGGGGGCATGTCCCCCGCGGCTGCATTCTCCTTGACACCAGAACGCACCGCAATCATTATGGATCAAGTGGTGCGGCCTGCGCAGACTGGGACCAGCAGGCTGACGTTATCGGCACACGTAAGGCGCTAATTGGCCAAACTGGCCTTGAACTGCGCCAAGACTGTTGACAGAACCGCGGACATCGAGTTAAATAAAGGGGTCGTGCGGACTGTGTGCAATAGCTAGGCAAGGTGGCGTTGTAGACACAAGATTCCGCGTGACCGATTCGGACGCATGGGAAGTCAGGCCGCCTTGAACGATCCCGCCGTCGTCGCGTGTTCGGCGACATCGGGTTTCTTGACTTGGCTCGCGCAAGCCGCAGGTTCGGTGGCGGTCTCGACGTACCAGGCCGGCAAGGTGGCGATGATCGGCTGGGACGGCCGGCAAGCGACCCTGCTGATGCGTCAATTCGACAAGCCGCTCGGGCTGGCGGCGTCGGAGAATCGACTGGCTTTGGCCACCCGACATGACGTTACGGTTCTGGCGAACGCCCCCTTGCTGGCGGGCGATTTTCTCGAGGAGCAGCCCGGTCGTTACGATGCCCTTTACTTGCCGCGCGCGACCTATCACACGGGCGATCTGAACACGCACGACGTGGCGATCTTGGGCGATGAAATCTGGCTGAGCCGCCACGCGATTCTCCTGCCTGGCGAAGCTCAGCTACGATTTCAGTTTCTTGCCGGTCTGGAAACCGTCGTTCGTCAGCGATCTGGTGCCGGAAGACCGCTGCCATCTGAACGGCTTCGCGGTGCGCGACGGGCGGCCACGCTACGTCACCGCGCTGGGAACCACCAACGCGGCGGGCGCATGGCGCGAGCAGAAGGCGACCGGCGGGGTGTTGATCAACGTCGAGAGCGGCGAGACGATCCTGGACGGATTGGCGATGCCGCATTCGCCCCGCTGGCACGACGGCAGGCTCTGGCTGCTCAATTCCGGCACGGGCGAGCTGCTCGTGGTCGATCCGCGTGACGGCCGCCCGCAGGTGGTGTGCCGCCTGTCCGGTTATTTGCGCGGGCTCTGTTTTTGCGGTCCTTATGCGCTGGTGGGACTGTCGAGAATTCGCGAGCGGCACATCTTCGGCGGATTGCCGGTGCAACAGCGCTGCGAGAAGCTGTTGTGCGGCATTGCGGTGGTCGAGGTTCGCAGCGGCCGGGAGGCGGGCTTCTTCGAGTTCACCGCCGGCTGCGAGGAGCTCTACGACGTGCAATTTCTGCCCGGCGCGGTGCGGCCGATGATTCTCAATCTGGAGAAGCCGGCCGTGCGCCAGGCGATGACCAATCCCGATTCCAGCTTCTGGCTCCGCCCCAGCAGCGAGATTCGGGAGACGGCCCCGGTAGCGCCGGGGCTTGCGACCAGCGAAGCGTCGAGTGTGTTGGCCGGCGGATAATCCTGCCGGCGTGAAGTGAATGGTTGTGTGAAGAGCGAATAACCCTGGAAAAATCAAAGACTCGTCGATTTCTTTCTGGTTGGGGCGGCAGTTCAACTGCCGCCCCAGCGAGAGGAGAATCCTGGAAGAGGGGATGGTATCCATGTCTCTGTTGCGAAAGCCGAAAACGCGTAAGGTTGCCAAGCTGGCGTCCGCCTGGGAGCGGCTTTGGAGCGCCTTTGTCCCCGGCGAGGGGCGCAGCCAAAAGGAGCGCAAGCCGCGGCGTCTGATGATCGACGCCTTGGAAGAGCGGACGCTCTTGTCGGTCTCTCCCGTGCTGCCCAGCGATACCCAGGTCAACCAGGGCATCTCCACTTCGCAATCCACGTTGGCGGCGCAATCAATTGCCGGCAACCACAGCGGCGACTTCGTCGTGACCTGGACGCGCACGGAGCCGATTCTCGACGCCAACGGCAATCAGGTCTATGACCCGGCTACCGGCAGCGCGGAGCAGGGCAGCAACGTCTATGCCCGCTACTACACCGATTCGGTGCAGCGGCTCACGCTCCCCGCCGGCGTGCTGAACGCCGCCGGCTCGGGCAAGTACGGGCATTTTTCGCTGACCTATGGCGGCGACGCCGTCGAACAGATCACTTTCAGCCAGGCCACTCCCACCTTGGCGGGCGCCAACTACCAGGCGCCCATTGCGGGATCGTTTTCGCTCTGGTTGGACGCCAACGGCGACAATGTCCGCGATTCCAGCGAAGTCACGTCTGCGATCAACTTCATCGAGGGCAATTATCTTTCGCAGTCCGCCCCCGTCTGGTCCGACACCCTTACCACCAACGTCAGCAAGACCGCCACGACCATCAGCGTGCATTCGGTGGCCGGGCTGGAAGGCTTCTCGCTCCCCTTCTCGATCTTCGTGGGAAGCGAGCGGATGGTGGTGACCGGCATCAACGCGGCCACCAATCAACTGACGGTCACGCGGGCTGCGGTCGGCACCACGGCAACGTCGCACGCCGCAGGTGCCCAGGCGTACATCGAGACCCCGCAGTGGGCGCAATCTCCTCCGCTCTGGGACGGCGCCATCGCCAGCATCGACTCAACCGGCACGGTGCTGACCGTGCGCACGGATCCCAACGCGGCCAACGACCTCAACGCATTTACGGCCCCATTCTCGATCGAGGCGGGAAACGAGCACATCCTGGTGACCAGCGATTCCTATAATCGAAACACCGGACTATGGACCTTGAACGTCGCGCGGGGGACGGGCGGCACGAGCCAGGGGACGCTCGCCGTCGGTCAGACGCTGATCTACCTGGACAACTCCGCGCAAATTCAAGACGCCATCCGCAACCTCGGCTTGAATTACGTCGCCAATTATCTCTCGACTCACAGCAACACTCCGCCCGCCGCGGGCAGCGCCGACTACGATTCCTACATGGCCTATTTGGCTTTGACCGACGTGACGGTCTCGGCGGCCGACCCGGACCATTACAGCATCGACTACGGTGCCGCCTCAGAGGTAGGCGGCGTGCCGCAAATACAGTCGCGGCTCATGCCCGTCGATCAGTCGTGGAGTTCAGGCTTCCTGCCGGCGGCGGCAACCAGCATCACCAGTGAACCGGTTACGATTTCGAACATCCCGGTTTCGCCGACCAATCCCGCGCTGACCGCGGCCGCCATCCAGCAGGCATTCCTGGCGACCACCACCACCAGTCTGATCTCGCCGGTGATGGAGGCCAACATGCCGGAAGGGGCGGAAGAGCAGAGCACGTATGTGCAGGTTTCGGTGGTGTCGGTGCAGACGACCGCTGACCCGACCGGAACGCTGACCTTCGATATTACGTTTACCGGTGCGGCCGGCGACCAGGTGCAGCCGCAGCTAGTGCTCACCAGCGTGACGGATGCGACGCGGCCGATGGCGAACTCGGTGGCGATTCCAGCAGGCGATCTGGACGCGAGCATTTTGCAGCAGCCGAGCGACGAGTTCCGCGTCAACCCGGAAGTGCCGTACAACGAGTTCGAGTACCAGCCTGATCAATGTTCGGGGCCGGCGGTGGCAATGGACGCCGACGGCAGCTTCGTGATCACATGGGCCGCCGAGGTCTCGGACTTGGCGAGCCCGGGCAGCGTCACCAACGTCTTCGCGCGGATGTACGACCCGATTGGCGATCTACAGTACCAGGACATTACTTTTTCCTCATCGGCCACTTCCGGCACCTATGAGTTGGTCACGGCGAAGGGGACCACCAGCCTGATCACTTTCGATTCATCGGATCCGGCCACGTCGGCGCTTAACCTGCAAGCCGCACTTGCCGCGTCGTATCCCTCGGACACAGTGACCGTCACGGCTGATGCAGCACAAAGCAACGTTTATCACATAACGTGGTATTCGGCGCTGGCGGTGCCGCTGTTGACGCAAGCCGCCGGCGTGGGAACTCTGACGGGAGTCACCGCCTCGGTGCCGTCGGGGATTGAGGTCGACACGAACAACGACGGGATTCCGGATACGTTGCTGAAGGGCGTGCGGCCGGTGGTGACCCCAATTCCCTACAACGATCTCTTGCCCGCCGATATCCAGGTCTCGGACGATTTTTACACATTCCGCGTAAACACGGACACGGCGAATCCCCAGGGGGAACCGGCCGTCGCTATGGATGAAACCGGCAATTTCGTGATTGCCTGGGCTTCTTCCGCGCAGCCGGTCAGCTTCTTCAACAGCGTGTTCGCCCAGCAGTTCACGCACGACGGGCGGATGATCGGCGACCAGGTGATGGTCAACACGGAGGACACCGACGAGCACTACGATCCGTACGTGGCCATGAGCCAGGACGGTCTGTGGCTCGTGACGTGGGCCCGCAACAACGGGACGGGCAACGACGTGCAAGCGAAAGTGTACGATGCCCAAGGCAACGTCCTGGTGCCGCAATGGCTGGTCGTGACCACCGGCTCCGTATCGCCTACCCCGACGGCGTCCTTCGACGAGGACCTGACCAGCGATACTGCGGTCCGGCCGGGCCACGACTTCGTGATCAGTTGGTCGGAAGGGATCGACAACGACAATATCTATTATCCGTCCGCGGGCAGTTATCTCTCTACCGGCGTCTATTTCCGCGAGTACAGCCTGGCCACCGACAACGTGACCCTCTCCGTTATCCGCACCGACACACGTGCCAACAGCTCGCTGAGCACCGGCGGCGCATACATCGGTTTCGACCCGACAACCAAGACCGACTGGCCCAACACCCAGGACAACGGCCAGGTGATCTTGGACGCCGACGGCGATCTGACCACGACTTACGAGGGTTTCGGGCCCGACGTCGCCGAGACGCAGAATCCCGGCCTGGCCCTGAACTTGTACTATAGCCTGCTCTATCAGACGGAAAACACCGACCTGGTCAACGACGATCCCGACTTGGCTTTCGGGATCCCGCTGGGTGTCTTGGGCAACAGCGGCGACGACGACAGCGTGATCGAAGAAGTACTCATCGACGCCAAGGCGAACTTCGGGCTCACCGATTCACAGCTTGGACGGCTCGACAACATTTTGACTCAGGTGGTGGCGTACTCGCGCGGCGAGGCGAACGGCATTATGTATTCGCAGTACGACGCCGATCCGACCTTGGGCCAGTTGAACATACTTTCCAGCGACAACGTCGTCAACAGCCAGCGCGACGGCAACAACCAGCGAGACCTGCTCGAGATCCTTAAGGATGCCTCGTCGGGGAACTTCACCGTCCGCGTCACGAACCAGAACACCGGCGCTTATCAAGATATCACCATCAACCCGGTGTACTACCCCGCTACTCCCACAACTCCCCCAGTTGTCAACCCGGGCGACACTGCAACGGCCATCCAAAACGCGCTGAATGCCTGCGTCAACGAGTTAGGGATCAACTGGCCCACGCCTGCCAACGGCGGGCAATGGGCGGGGCCGGTCACCGTTCGCCTGCTCAACCCGGACGCCTCTGGAGGGGACACCACGCAGTTGTCTCCGGGCACTGAAGCCTACGCCCGCGGGCAGAGCAGTGTCGTCCATCTCACCATCACGCCGACGGTTTCGGCATCGCAGACGAATTCGGCATCCCAGAGCGGTTGGTTCGAGTTGGAGCTCGTTGACATCTACGCCAATCCCCCGGTGGACATTGTCACCAACCCGATCTACTTCGATCCCACGGACATCAACAGCCTCAATCAGGTCGCGACAGACATCCAGACCGAGCTGCGGACAGCCGGGTATCTAACGGCCACCTGCGCCTTCGAGCCGTTGCCCGCTCAAACCGAAGTGCCTGCCGCGACGTTCCTGACCGCGAACATTACTGCCGCTGCCACCACGATTAATGTCGATCAGCAAACGGCCGCCAACTTCCCGAACACTGGCCCGTTCATGGTCATCATCGACAGTGAGCACTTGTTGGTGACTGGAGGCTACGGCACGACGACGTGGACGGTCACCAGGGGCGTAGACGGCACGACCGCGGCGGCCCACCTTAAGAATGCGAACGTGACGCTCCAGGTGCCTGCCGCCCAACAGGCGGCCTCCTACGTCTTCGCCCTCGACTTTCAGGGCGTCGTCGCGCCGACAGTCCAAGACGCAGGGTTCCAAGGGCAGGCGAATGAACCTGTCCTGGCTGCGACGATCAGCGCGATGCAGGGAACGTATTGGAGCTTGTTGAGTTACCTCGGCTTGCAGACGCAGGGCCTCGACGCCGACGCGAACTGGATCTTCGAGATCTCCTTCCTCGGCGAGGTTCACGATACGCCGGTCACCATCTCCAGTCCGCCGTATCCCTGGGATGGACTGGCGACGGCGGACAACAAAATCCTCGTGGCCGTCCAGACGACGGACCCGACTCAGCAGACGGGCACAGTCTCGGTGCAAGTTCAGGTGGACCCCACCACAGTGTCGAGCGTCGGAGTTGCGAATTTCGACTCCACCAATCTCAACGCTACTGCCGCATTGATCCAGGCGGCATTCCAGAGCCTTATGAACGGCACCACCCAACTCTATCCCTACGCGATTTGCAGCTTCACGATCGCGGATGGCGATCCGGGGACGTACGTCTTCACGGTGGACCTCGGCACGGCCGCCGAGCCGCTGGCGGTCTATGGGCAAGTCGCTGGATTGCCCGGCAACTTCTTATCGGGGATGGAGCCGGCAGACACGTTGGCGGATCTGGGCTTGGATCCGCAGTTTGGCACGGAGACCAACGCCAGCGCCGGCACGCCGCAGCACGATGCGTCGATCGCCATGACGCCCGACGGCAGCTACGTGATCGCCTGGACGCAGGACAACACCGATTCCTCGGGCGGCGCGGCCAACCAGAACATCTACTTCCGCCAGTTTAGCGAAAGCTCCGACACCGCCGGGCCGCAAGTGGCCAACCTGAACGCACCGGCCACCGCGACCATCTATCCGACCCAGGGCGTCACCGAGCTCGACGGCACCGACGTCGACCCGAGCGCGGAAATCAATGTGACCAACGGCATGCAGCACATGGTGGTCTCGTTCGACGAGGACATGCTCGTTTACGACGACGCGACTTTGCAGGGCGCCATAACACAGTACAACGCCTGGGTCTTGAACCATCCCGGCCAGGCGGTGCCGCAGAGCATCATGCATATCCTCGACAGCGTGACGAACATCCAGAACTACGTGCTGATGAAAAACGGCGTCGCGGTGCCCGGCGGGATCGTCAACATTGAATACGGCATGAACGAGGCGTCGCATTTGGCCGCTATGGCGGCGATCGATCCGACCGATTACGGCACGTTTGCCGATCTCAGCCCGGTGCCGACCAACCACTTCGAGGCCGTGCTTACGTTTGCCGGAGCCGATGGCCTTGACGACGGCACGTACACGCTCGTGGCCCGAACGCCGGTGGCGGCCAACACTGCCAATCCGTCGGGGCGGAGCGGTTTGGTCGACGCTTCGGCCAACGCCAACGGTCTGGGCCACAACGGCTTCCAACCGGCCGGCGCCGATTTCTCGCAGCAGTTCAGTGTCGTCGTCGACAGCCAACTGGACCTGGACCCGGGAGTCGGGCAGAGCGGTGGCAATTCGGGCTCGAACGGCCACACGTATGCCGAGTCGCCGCGGGCCGTAGCGGTCGACGGAGACGGCCGTCACGTCGTCGTGTTTACGGCCAGCGACCCGGCGACGGGTCTGGATCGCGTCTACATGGTGCAGTCCAACACGAAGCTGACGGCCAATATCTCGGCTTCCGACACCACGATTCACGTCAACGTCGCCTCCACCTTGACGTCGCTCTTTCATCATCGTCGTCGACAACGAGCACATGTTGGTCACCGGCGGTTTCGGCACCACGACTTGGACGGTTGTCCGTGGTGCGGACAACACGACGGCCGCGTCGCATCTGTCGGGCGTCTGGATCTCCGGCCTGGCGGTTCCGGTTACGCCGACGGTGGCCCAAGGCGTGATTCAGCGTTATGCCACGGTAGCCTGCGACGGCGACGGCGACTTCGTGGTTACCTGGACGCAGTTTGACGCCACGGGAAACGCCGATATCTACGGCTGCCGCTACAACTCGATGGGCGTGGCCCAAACCACCAGCGGCACCAATGCGGACGGCTCTTTCCGCATCAACACCTACACGGCGAACAACCAGGAGTGGTCGAGCGTGGCAATGGACACCTTCGGCGACTTCATCGTCACCTGGTCGAGCTACGGGCAAGAGGACAACGGACAAATGGGGGACGGCTGGGGCGTCTATGCCCGCCGCTACGATTCGTTTGGAGCGCCTTTGGCCCCCGAGTTCCAGGTGAACACCACCACCGCCGGCAATCAGCAGGATTCCAGCGTGTCGCTGGCCGACAACGGCATGTTCGTCATCGTCTGGGAGAGCTCGCAAAGCGTGGTTTCCGACAACATCATCTCGCGGGTGTTCAACGCCGACGGCTCGCCTCACATCGACCCCAACGCGAATCCGCCGCAAGTAGCGCCGCGGACGGAGATTGTCGTCAACTCGACCACCGCGGGCAGCCAAATCTACCCCGACGTGGCCATGAACCTCGGCGGCACCGACTACGTGGTGACCTGGCAGAGTTCCGATCAGAGCGGCGGCGGCTGGGGCGTGCACAGCCGTTCCTTCTACGTCGACACGCCGACGCCGAAGGTCTACTCCAACCTCAACACGCAGACAATTCCCGATCAGACCAACAGCGTCACGGACTCGACGATTACCATCAACGATCACGAGACGATCCAGAGTCTGACCGTGGAGTTGGACATTACAACGCAGCACGACAACGATCTAACCATCCGGCTTTTCAGGACGAATGCCGACGGCACCGTCACCTCGATCATCTTGGCCGACCGCGTGCCGCCGGGCCTGGCCGACACGGCAACCGCCCCCAACTTCGCCAATACGGTTTTCGACGACGCCGCTCCGCTAAGCATCGTTGCCGGGGCCCCGCCGTTCACTGGAGCGTTCAGACCGCAGAACGGCACCCTGGCGGAGTTCGCCGGCCAGGACGCCTACGGCGTGTGGACCTTGGAGATCACGGACCACGAGGGAGGCAGAAGGAACCCGTTTACGGGCATAATCACTTACGACACCCAATACCTGCAAGACTGGAACATCTTGATTCAGGTGGCAAAGGCCGGCGTCGAGACTAAGGTCAACACCACCGTCGCCGGCGATCAGGGATACCCCTCGATCGCGATGGCCTACAACGGCAGCTACGTGATTACGTGGAGCGGAAATGGAACCCAGACGAACCAGAGCGACTCCTCCGGCGTCTTCTATCAACGCTATAACGTGAACGGGCAGGCCGTCGGCGGTGAAACCCGCGTCAACCAGGATACCGCCGGCAACCAGTGGCTCTCCTCGGTGGGCTGTGACAGTTCGGGGAACATGGTCGTCGTTTGGACCGGGCCCGGCAGCACCAGCAACAGCACCACTGTCTACAAATTCGTGGGATCGGTCACTGCCCCCGTCGCCGATACGGTCGGGCCGCTCGTGACCGACGTGCTCACGCCGGACGCCACGGTTTCGGGCCAGTTCGACCGCGTGCTGGAGGGCGGCGCCGGGCTGGTGCCCAACACCGGGCTCACCCAAATCGCCGTCGAATTCGACGAGCAACTGGATGCCCAGGCCAATCCGCAGACGGCGCTGTCGGCGAACATCAGCGCCAGCGCCACCACGATTCAGGTCGCCTCTGCCGCCGGATTCCCAACCGCCACCAACGGCGTCACCTCCACGTACTTCACGATTGTCATCGGTAATGAACAGATGATCGTCACCAACACGTCCGGCACGACGTGGACGGTCACCCGCGGCGCCAACAGCACCGCGAAAGTGTCGCATTTGGCCAACACCGCGGTCGCGCTGCTGGTCGATCCCACCCTCTGGGCGCACAGCGTGCTGAACCCGGAGAATTGGTCGCTCTACCGCCTGGGGAGCGACATCACCGGCGCGATTTCCGGCATCGCGTTCGGTCTCGATCCCGCCACCCACAAATGGACGGCGGTGGTGACGATCAACGGCAGCGGGCTCTCGGGTGGACCCGCCTCACTGGCCTCCGGCAGCTACACTCTGGTCGTTCACGACAGCATTTGGGACACCGCCCGCAATTACGACTCGAAGACCAACACCTACTCGGGCAACGCGCTGGACGGCGATTTTGACGGATCGCCGGGCACTACAAACTCATCGAGCCAGCAGGGGTACAGCATTGACTTCACCGTCAGCACCTCGCCGCAAACGGGGGCGGAGAACCGCGTCGACACCGAGCCCGAATACCAGCAGGATTTCTCGGCCACTTTGGGGACGGGAACGGCCCAAGAGACGACCACGCGCTCGGTCGCCATGGACCACAGCGGCGATTTTGGCGTGGTTTGGACGAGCTATGGCCAGGGCGGCGATTTCCGCCCCACTTTGCCGGACGGCAGCACCAATCCCAACTACGATCCGAACGCAGCAACCGATGCCGACGTGTACGTGCGGCTCTACGACCGTAACAACAATTCCTTGACCGGGACTTATGCCTCGACGCTTGCCGCGGCATTGACCTCCACCGCGACCACGGTGACGCTTGCCTCGGTTGCGGGCCTGACGCCGGGCGCCACGCTCGTCGTCAACGGCGAACACATGCTGGTGCAGAGCATCAGCGGCAATCAGGCCAGCGTTATTCGCGGCCGCGACGCCACCGCCGCCACGGCCCACGCCAAGTCGGCCGCAGTGACCGAAACCGCCGAAATCCTGGTCAACACTTACACCAAGGGAGATCAGAACTACGCCAGCATTGCGATGGATGCCGACGGCGATTTCGTCGTCGTCTGGGAGAGCCAAGGCGAAGACCCCGACGGAAGCTGGGGCATCTATGCCCAACGCTTCAATTCGATGGGGATGAAGGTCGGCAGCGAGTTCCGCGTCAACAGCAACTACACCAACAATCAGGCGACGCCCGCCGTGGCCATGGACAGCTACGGCAATTTCGTCATCGTCTGGGCCACCGAGGGGCAGGCGTTCAGCTACTTCAACGACATCCACGCCCAGGTCTATAACAACGACGGATCGAAGGCCAGCGGCGAGTTCCGCGTCAATTCGATGAATCTGGCCGGAACGACGACGCTTATTGCCGGAGCTCACGTCCCACCCAGCTCCAATGAAGTACATCCGGCGGTGGCCATGAGCGACGGCGCCTCGTTCGGCGTGGCCGACGACAGCATCGTGGTCACCTGGGACGCCGTGACCTCGCAACAGAACGGCATCATTACCGACACGGTAATCATGGGCCGGCGCTTTAACGGTCTGGGCGTGCCGCAGACCATCCTCGGCAGCAACACGGAAGTCCAGTTGGACTTCGGCAATCCGTTCTTTGCGGCAGACCCCTCGGCCACGCCTCAAGTGTCCGCCCAAGGCGGAACCGCCTACGATCATACCGCACGCAACGCCGAACTGGCCATGGACGCCTCCGGCAATTTCATTGTGGTTTGGGAAGCGTTCCAGGACAACGACGTCGGCGCTGCGGGTGCCGACAGCTACGGCATCTACCTCCGCCGCTTCAATGCCGACGGCTCGGCCGACAACAATATGGACGCCGCGGAGGAGCAGGCAAACCTGGTGATCAACGATCCTATCGCCACGACGGCAATGTCGGCGCCATTCGCCGGCGACCAGGTGAATCCGACGATCGCCATCGACGCGGACGGCGACTACAAGGTGGCGTGGGACGGCAACGGCGCCGCCCCCGACCCGTTGGATCCCACCAATCCCGCCTTGGACAGCGACCTCGACTCGGAAGGCGTCTTTATCCGCAGTTTCCGCCCCGGAAACTCGCAGAGCAACACCAACATCACACCCGAGTATGAAGCCGTCGGCCCGCAGACGCGGGTGAATATGACTTCGGCCGGCGCCCAGGTCTTCCCCTGTATCGCCATGACTCCCGACGGCGACACCGTGGTGGTCTGGAGCGGCAACGGCATCGGCGATCAGAACGGCATTTTCTTCCGCCGCTACAACGAACCCACCGACACGGCTGGCCCGATGGTGACCGGCGCCCTGCTGCCCGACGGAACTAAGGTCGCAAGCAACAACTCGGTGACGAAGGCGCTTCAGGCCGTTATCCTCACCTTCGACGAAGCGCTCGACCCGACCACGGCCACGAATCTGAACAACTATTCGCTCTTGTGCAACGGCGTCCAGGTGAACGGCGCGCTGGCCAAGGCCTACTACGTCGGCGTCGACACGGCAACCGATCCAAGTGTGCTCGCCGACATCGCCAGCAAGTACCCCGGCGTGACCCTCTCCGCCAGCCCGACGAACAAGTACGAGGTCGTTTTGATCTTCAATTCGCCGCTGGTCACGGGCAGCTACCAGATTATCGTGAGCAACGGCGTCCGCGATGTGGACGGCAACCCGCTCAGGAGCACGGGCATCGCTGCCAACGGCGCGACCGTTCCGCTCGTGCTTTCCGTGCTCGCGCCAACCGGCACGGAATCGACGATCAGCCCCAGCGGGACGCTGTCCTACAACTCGGCCAAGGCGGTCGCTTCCGACGCCAAGGGCGACTCCGTGGCGGTCTGGACCGGCATCAACGGCGTCTGGGCCGGAATCTACGACCAGACCACCACCCGCAACGCCGACAACACCCAATCCACGTCGTTCGCGCTGGTCAAGCAGTTCCTGGTGAGCACGGACACGACCGCGACGGACGCCGCGATCGCCATCGACAAGGACGGCGATTTCGTCGTCACCTGGGCGGGCTACAACACAGCGGGCTTCGCCTCGAACGACTGGGACGTGTACGCCGAGACCTTCTACGCCAACGGCAACGTTCACAGCAGCACGTTCATGGTGAATGCCACCATCTTGGGCACGCAGCGGGCCCCCTCGGTGGCCATGGACCTCCTCGGCGACTTCGTCATCACCTGGGAAAGCAGAACGTCGATCACCAGCAGCACCGGTTATGACATCGAGGCCAGACGCTACGCGTACAGCGGCAGCGTGATGGCGGGCACCGATGAAGAGCAGTCGATTACCTTCGACACCGCCTTTAGCGGCACCTTCGCGATTCGTTGGGACGACGACAACAACCCCAACACGCCCGACAAGGTGACCAGCGCGATCAGCTTCCAGCAGCAGGGCGCCTTCAACGCCGCCGCCGACGTGCAGGCGGCCCTGGAGGCCATCGGCGCCGACGTGGTCGTCACGGCCACCAGCGCCACCAAGCTGGTGGTCACGTTCGTGGGCAGAGACAGTTGCCGTGACGTGTCGTTGCTCTATGTTTTGCCCGGCGACGTGCATGCCACCACGGGAAACGCCTCGACGGCGGTCACGATCGCGCTGATTACCGACGGCCAGTCCGGCGAGTTCACCGTCAACGACACGCTGGCCGGCGACCAGATGTATCCCGACGTGGCCATGGCGGACGACGGCTCGTTTGTCATCACCTGGACTTCTTACGGCCAGGACGGCGATAACCCCACCGACGGCAATATCTACGCCAAGAATTACAACAATTACTGGCTCTCCTGGACCGATTCGCCGGCGCCCCTGCCGACGCCCGTTCCGCCAAATACGGTGGAGAATCCTGATCCCGGCCTCGAACCATACTGCACGACGGTCGATTCGCCGGACAACCATGATGTAAGCTCCTCGAACTACGAGGGCGTCGTAAAGGTCGAGGAGTATGAAAATGGGGTGGGCGTTGCCTACGGTTCTGGTTCGTTGTTGGAGGGCACCAACTGGGTGCTCACGGCCGGGCACGTGGTGTGTTACGAGAATTCGAATATCCCCTACCAGCCCGACGACTTTGTGGTCTGGTTCGATACGCCCAACGGCCGCATCGGAGAGAAGGTCACGAAGATCGTGGTCAATCCCACCTATGACGGCAATCTGAATGATGGCGGCGACAAGGCCTTGGTCGAGCTCGCCGATGTTCCCGAAGGCGTGACAGGTTATGAACTGTATACGGGCACGGACGCAATGAACCAGGTTTACACGTCCGTCGGTTACGGCATGATCGGCTTGTTGAGCCAAGGCTCCGAAGACAACTACAAAGACATCAAGCACTTCGGCGAGAACGTCTTCGAGGTCGACGGCACCCTTCTCGGCGCGTATGAGGGCGATTACGTCTCCTCCGACATCTTGCTCTCCGATGCTGATTCCGGCTCGCCGGCCCAGGACGCGTTTGCGGCCATGTTCAACCTGCCCGATCTCGGGCTGGGTATCAACGAGTCAATCACCGCTCAGGGCGATTCGGGCGGCCCGGCTTTTATCGACGGCAAGATCGCGGCCACCTGCGACTTCGGGATGTCGAGCCCGGTCGATATCAATGCGCCGAAGATCGACTCGACCTTCGGCGAGATCGACGGCTTCATCAGCGTCTCGCCGCATGTGGCCTGGATCACCGCCACCATCGCCAACTCGACGCCAGGAGTTCCTCGTCAACAGCAACGATGTCGGCTTGGATCCCAACACCCTCAATCTGCTGGTCATCGACAACCAAACCGGCAACCAGGGCCATTCCTCGGTGGCGATGGACGCCGACGGCGACTACACCATCGTCTGGACGAGCTACGGCCACGACGGCGGCAGCGGACAGTATGGCCCCAGCTATTCCGGCAATAACGGCGTCTTCGCGAAGCGATTCTCGGCCAACGCCTCGGCCAAGAGCGCCAGCTTCCAGGTCAATCAAACCACCGCCGGCAATCAGCAGGATGCCCACGTGGCGATGGACGCCGACGGCGACTTCGTGGTCACATGGGAAAGCAACTCGGGCGGGGGCTACGACATCTATGCCCGCCGCTACGTCTCGACCGCAACCGCCGAATACCAGCAGAACATCTGGCAGAACAACAACCTCCTGAATCTCCCGCCGTTCATTCCGGTGGCCACCAACCCGCTGTACGGCTTCAACGGCGAAAACGGCGGCGAGTTCCTGGTCAACTCGACCACCGCCGGCGATCAACGCTATCCCAGCGTCGGCATGGACGACACCGGCGACTTCATCATCGTCTGGAGCGGCCAAGGGCAGACGGCCAGCCAGGGCGTCTTCTACCAACGCTTCGTCAAGGTGACCGACGACGCCCCACCCACTGTCACCGACGTGGATTACATCGACGGCAACACCGGCAACATCAACCAGCTCCGCAACGGTGACACCATTAGCGGCACCACCCCCGTGACGAAATTCGTGGTCACGCTGGGCGAGAACGTCTCCACCACCGGCGGCGCCAGGGAACCAACAGCATTCTGAATCTGGCCAACTGGACCTTGTCCCAAGACGGAGTCGCGCAGCCCAACACCATCGTCAACGTGCAGTACGGCTTGAACGAAGCCTACATCCTCGGATTGAGCCCCACGGCCAGCGGCAAGTACGAGGCGGTGGTCACCTTCGACAGCAACGTGACCAGCCCGGGCAATCAAGCCCTGGCCAGCGGGCAGTACGTTCTCTCGCTCAGCGACAGCGTCAAGGATCAGTTCGGCAACAGACTGGACGGAGATTACGACGGCTACGCGCTCGGCGTCTTCTCGCTGACGTTCACCGTGCAACTTCCGGACGACAGCGTCAACCAAACCACCGACGATGTGCAGACCACCAAGGGCGCCGACCGCTGCGTCGCCACCGACGACGCCGGCGATTACGTGGTCGCCTGGGTCGGCTACAGCAACGGCCAGGCGGACGTCTACGTGCGGCTCTACAACGCCGACGGCACGCCCAGATCCGCGGAAATGCTGGTTACCAAGTCCAACTACGACAAGACCACCGATCAAACCCAGCCCTCGGTGGCCATGGACGGCGACGGCGACTTCGTCGTCGCCTGGACCAGCGCCGGACAAGACCCCGACGGAAGCTCGGGCATTTACGCCCAGATGTACAACTCGATGGGCGTCCCGGTCGGCACCAACGAGTTCCGCGTGAACACCAACTTCGCCAACGATCAGACCCAGCCCTCGGTGGCCATGGACAGCTTCGGCGATTTCACCATCGTCTGGGCCAGCGATGGCGCAGAAGTTCAGCTATTTCAACAACGTCAAGGGCCAGGTCTTCAACAGCGACGGCAGCAGGGCCAGCGGCGAGTTCCAGGTCAACACCAGTCCCATCGACATGAACTACGTCAACGTTCCGGCCGCCTTCCCCAAGGGAGTCAACCCCTCGGTGGGGATGAGCGATACCAATGTCATCGTGGTGACGTGGACGCTGCCAGTATCGCAGACAAACGGGACCGCCACCGATAGCCTCATCGCGGCCCGCGAATTCACCTGGGATCATGTTACGGGGACCTTCCCGATGACCGCCACCGAGTTTAGGGTCGATGTCGGCAGTGACAAGTTCATCGCCGACGCGGAGGCGCTGCCGGACCACCGCCTCCCCGCGATCCCATTCCGCGGCTTCGACTCGCAGGTGGCGATGAACAAGGCGGGCCAATTCGTCATCACCTGGGTTGCCTATCAGGACAACGACGTGATCGCCTCTCCCGATGTCCCCGACAGCTACGGCATCTACTACCGCGTGTTCGATCCCAACGGCACCCCGCAGACCGCCGTGGATTGCCAGGCCAACCAGGTTGTCACTACCGGCGACGGCACTTATTCGCTGGAGCAGTCGGAAGCCTACGGCGGCGACCAGTTGCACCCGTCGGTCTCGATGGACGCCGACGGCGACTTCGTCATCACCTGGGACGGCAACGGCGCAATGCCGCTGGGCAACAACAACGATCCGACGAAGTACACCGGCAACGACACGCAGGGCATCTGGGTCCGCACCTTCCACGCGACGCTGGACGGCTACACCAGCACTCCCGCCACCTGCACGGAATTCCGCGCGAACTCCATGATTGCCGGCGACCAATCCTATCCGTCCGTGGCCATGACTCCCGACGGCAACTACGTCGTCGTCTGGTCGGGCCAGGGCAGCGGGGACAGCCAGGGCGTCTGGTTCAAGACCTACCAGGACCCCACCAGCACCGCCGGACCCATCGTGACCGGTTTCGCGTTGCCTGATGGAAGCGCGGTCGGCGCCAACAACACGGTCACGACGCAGCTCTACGCCGCCATTATCTACTTCGACAAGCCGCTCGACCCCGCCACGGCGACGAACATCGCCAACTATTCGCTGATGCAGGACGGCGTCCAGGTTACCGGCGGCATTACCGCCGCTTACTACACCGGCCGCGATACGGCCTACAATCTCAGCAGCACGCTGCGGAGCCAATACGGCATCACCATCGGGCAGACGGACAAGTACGAAGTCGTGTTGATCTTCGACGGCAACAATGCCTTGGCAGGCGCACAGCCGCTTACCAACGGCTTGTACACGATCGTCGTCAAGAACGGCATTCGCGACCTGGCGGGCAACCCGTTGCAGGGCACCGGCACGAACCCCAACGGCGGAATCACTTCGCCCACGATTGCTATTCGTGCGTCAACGGGCAGCGAAACGCTGGTCAACGGGAACGACCCGACGGGCAACGAATACGCCTACAACGTGAGCATCAACACGAACTCCGACGCGACGGCCTCCGACGCATCTGGCGATTACGTCATCGTTTGGACCGACACCAACGCCGCCTACGCCGGCGTGTGGGTCAACATGTACACCCAGACGGTAACCATCGCCAACGACGGCACGCGCACCACCAAGGTCGCCCTGGCGCGGACCATCCGCCTCTCGTCCGACCCAACGGCCACCGACATTTCGGTCGCCTGCGACGCCGGGGGCGATTTCATGGCCACCTGGTCGGTATACAATGTGAGCACCGAGCTGGGATGTCTACGCCGCGCTCTACGATTCGATGGGCAGGGTCATCAAGAGCGCCTTCGAGGTCAACTCTTACACCGCAAGCGTGCAGAACGCCGCCAAGGTGGCGATGGACGCCAGCGGCGACTCCACCATCACCTGGCAGAGCCTCGGCCAGGACGGCGACGGTTACGGCATCTATGCCCGCCGCTTCGATATCACCGGCGCAGCCATCGGCGGCACCAGCGAGGTGCAGGTGATGGCCTTCGACAGCGCCTTCACGGGCACGTTCAAGATCAGTTGGGACGCCGACAACAATCCGGCCACGCCCGACCTCGTGACCCAAGCCATCAGCTATGGCGGCAACGCCTACGCGGTCGCCGCCGACGTGCAGGCCAAGCTGGCCGCCATCGGCGCCGACTGCACCGTGACTGCCCTGGGAGTCCGGACTCTCGAAATCAATTTCACCGGTACCGACGCCGACAGGGATTTGCCGCTGATGTGGGTCGACTCCGCCAACGTCGTGGTCAAGACCGGTTCCGCGGTCACCGCGGTCACCACGGCGACGGAGACCGAAGGCAACAGCGGCGAGCTCCAGGTGAACGACACGACCGCCGGCAACCAGATGTATCCCGCCGTGGCCATGTCCAACAACGGCGACGCCGTCATCACCTGGACCTCCTACGGTCAACCGAGATCCGCCGATAGCGATCCGCTGGTCGAGATCGGCTACAACGCTACAAACGATTCGCCCACGGAAGGGAACATCTACGCCAAAACGCTCTCACTCCCGGCTCCGACCACTTCCGCTTTCCACATTACGCTGGTGAATCTTAGCGGCTTGACGGCCCAAGAGATAGCGATGGCCTACGAGGCAGCCCAGCGTTGGGAGGACGTGATTGTCGGCGCGCTGCCCGTCGAGACTCTTCCCGACGGCACGGCCACCAGCGGCATCGAGATCGACCTGAGCGGAGTCGCCATCGACGGGTACGGCGGCGTACTCGGCCTGGGCGGGCCGGACCTGTTCCGGCCCAATACAGGCCTCCCCGGCTCGTACATCCCCTACCACGCCAAGGTGCAACTGGATATTACGGACATGCAGTGGCAGTTGGCCGATGGCACGCTTCTGGACGTGATGACCCATGAAATGGCGCATTGCCTGGGCTATGGCACCATTTGGCAGCAATTGAACCTGGTGACCGGCCTCGGCACGGCCGATCCGGAATTCGTCGGCAAGAACGCCGTCGCCGCGTACAACCAGATGCTGATACCCGGCATGAAAGTGCTCGGCATGGATCCGGCGACTGCGTCGGGTGTGCCCTTGGAGAATACCGGCGGTGCGGGCACGGCCGGCGCCCACTGGCGTTATTCGATATTCACCACCCAGATGATGACCGGATTCAGCACTCCCGGCGTTCCCGACCCGATGATGCCCCTGACGGTCGCGCAGTTTGCTGATCTCGGCTACACGGTCAGCTACGACCATATCCAAAACAACTCGTACGAGTTCCTTGTCAATGTCGACGACGTCTTCGATCCCACGCCCATCGGCCAAGACAACGAGACCGGCGACCAGAGCCATTCGTCGGTGGCGATGGATGCCAACGGCGACTTCGTCGTCACCTGGCAGAGCTACGGACACGACGGCGGCAGCGGCAAGTTCGGCGCCAGCTACGGCGGGGAAAACGGCGTTTTCGCCCGACGCTACACCAAGGGCGGCGTGGTTGCCAGCAACGTTTTCCAAGTCAACCAAACCACCGCGGGCAACCAGCAAAACGCCTCGGTGGCGATGGACGCCGCCGGCGACTTCGTCGTCACCTGGGAAAGCGCCCCCGACGGCGGGAACTACGACGTTTACGCCCGCTGGTACGCCAACACCGCCGCCGTCAACTATGCCGATATTGACATTGATGCGGGCACTTACACGTATCCCGAGCCAGTCTGGGGCGTCGGCACGAACCTGATGGTCGGCACGAACCCGATCTATGGGCCCAACGGCGAAATGACCGGCGAGGTTCTGGTCAATTCGACCACCGCCGGCGACCAGCGCTACCCCAGTGTTTCGTTGGACGGCACCGGCGACGCCGTGGTCGCCTGGAGCGGCAACGGAACGGGCGACAGCCAGGGCGTCTTCTTCCAACGTTTCGCCAAGGCCAGCGACAATGCCGGACCGACGGTGACCGGGGTTAAGAGCGTCGATCCGAACAAGAACGTCGGTGTAGTCGTCGATAACAGTACGATCGGGACGAAGGCCTCTTACTTCATCGTGACCTTCAGCAAAGCGGTCTCCCAGTCTCTGGTGCAAAACGCCAAGAACTGGTCGTTGAGCCTCAACGGCAACACTCTACCCGGCGGCATCGTCACCGTGCAATACGGCTTAAGTGAAGCTAACGCCCTCGGGCTGACCTCGGCCCCGAGCGGGCACTACGAAGCGGTCCTCACCTTCGACGGCAACTCCACCACGGCAGGCAATCAGCCGCTGGACGTGGGCGACTACGTGCTCACGCTTAGCGACGTGGTGACCGACCTCTCCGGCAACAAATTGGACGGCAAAGGCATAGGCACGCCCGGCAGCGGCAACTACACGCTGGCGTTTTCCATTTCCACCGGCACGACGGGCCCGTATTACCCCACTCCTCCCGGCCCTCCCGCCACTAACACGAACGATATCACCGTCAATACAAACCACACCTTGCTGACGGATGGCGTCAATCCCGATGTGGCCACGGACGCCAGCGGAGACTATGTGGTGGTTTGGGCGACGGACGAGTACAACGAGATCGTCACCGACAACAACGGCAACCTTGTCGCCGGCAGCGACATCGTTTTCCAACGGTACAACAAGAACGGCCAGGCCCTGGGCACCGAGTACACGATCAACGCCCATACGAAGACCACAGTCAACGGCAAGACCGTTTACAATTCCAACGGATTGCAGATAAACCCCGCGGTCGCGATGGATTCCTTTGGCGACTTCGTGGTTGTCTGGGAAGGTTACGGCGCTGCGGACGATTACGGCATCTACGCCCAAATCTTCGACGCCAGCGGCACCCCCGTCGGCGATGCCTTCCTGGTGAACAAGATTGTTACCGGCGATCAGTCGGAGCCGGCCGTAGCCATGGACGCGATTGGCGACTTCGTCGTCAGTTGGACCAGCAACGATTCGCGCGATCCGGACGGCGGCATCTACGCCCGGCGGTTTAGCGTCCAAGGCGCGGCGCTGACCGACGAAATTCAGGTAAACACCACGATAACCGGCCGCCAAGAGGAGTCGGCGATCGCCTGCGACGATTCCGGCGACTTCGTCGTGGTCTGGCAGGCTGCGGACGGGAGCGCCCACGGTATTTACAGCCAGCGCTTTAACGCGAGCGGAGCCAAGCTCGGCGGCCAGACCGCCGTGAATACCTACACCACCAACGAGCAGATCAACCCGGCCGTGGCGATGGACTCCGCCGGCGATTACGTTGTCGCCTGGCAGAGCTTCGGTCAGGACGGCAGCGGCTACGGCGTTTATGCCCGCCGCTACACTGCCGCGGGCGCGGCCAAGGACAGCTCGGAGTTCCTCGTCAACCAAACGACGGTGAATTGGCAAATCACTCCCGATGTCAGTATGGCCGCCGACGGCAGGTTCACGATCGTTTGGTCGGCCTTTGGGCAAGACAACACCACCGCGAGCAAACCCACCTACGACTATGGGATCTTCGCCCGGATGTACAACGCCGACGGCAGCGACTACCGGGGCACGACCGGCGGCGCGCTGGGCGAGTTCCGCATCAATGCCACGGTCGCCGGCGACCAACTCACTCCCGCCGTCTCCGTTTCCCGCGACGACAGCAGAATCGTGACCGTCTGGACGAACCCGGAGAGCTACGTCGACACCACGACGAACAAGCTGGTCAATGACCTGCAAGTCATGTCGCGGATCATCGCTCCCGACCCGGTAACCGCCTCCGGCCCGACGATCAGCCAGGTGGCTGTCTCGCAGACCAAGGGAGTGATCACTTGGAACGCCTACGACGCCGCCGGCATGTCCGGCTGCACGTTGAAGATCGACAACAAGACGATTACCGTCAGCGGTCCTTATCAAGCCACGTCCGGGGTGAATTACTCAGCCTCTTTCGGCTCGCTCAGCGGAGGTACCCACAACTACACGATCACCGCCACCGACAAGGCCGGTCATTCTTCAAGCTTCAACGGCTCGATCACCGTCGCGTCTCTCCCCGCCCCGACGATCAGCGGCGTAGCGACTTCCGCGGTGCAGAAGATCATCACTTGGAACGTGGTCGCCCCCGCCGGCTTCTCGGCCACCTCGGTCAAGATCGACAGCACTACGACGTTGAAGGTCGGCGGCCCCTACGCCGCCACCTCCGGCTACTACTTCTCGGCGTCGTACGGCAACCTCACGGCCGGCAGCCACGCTTACGTGATCACGGCCACCGACAAGTCCGGCCAATCGACGACCTTGCCGGGCAGCTTCACAGTGCCGCCGCCCGACACCAACGGCCCGACGATCAGCGGCGTGTCGGTGTCGGCGGCCAAGGGGGTCATCACTTGGAACGCCGCCGATCCCTCCGGCATCGGCAGCGTCGCTCTGACGATCGGTTCTCTCCCGGCGTCGAAGGTCTACGGCCCCTACAGCGCCGCTTCGGGCCAGAATTATGCGGGGGTGATGGGCTCGCTGGCCGCCGGCGACTACAGCTACGTCATCACCGCCCACGACAAGCTCGGCAACGTAAGCACCTACAACGGCAGCTTCCACCTCGACACTCCCATCGCCGGGCCGGGACCGACGATCAGCGGCGTGGCCGTCTCGGCGGCCAAGGGGGTCATCACTTGGAACGCCGCCGATTCCTCCTCCGCCATCAGCCGTGTCGCTCTGACAATCGACAATCTCCCGGCGGCGAGGATCTACGGACCTTACGCGGCCAGTTCGGGGCAGATTTACGCGGGCGTGATGGGCTCGCTCTCGGTCGGCGACCATAATTACACCATCAGCGCCACCGACAAGGCCGGCAACATGAGGACGTATAACGGCAGCTTCCACCTCGACGCTCCGGTTGTCGGCCCGGGACCGACGATCAGCAGCGTGGCCGTGTCGCTGGCAAAGAGCGTGATCACCTGGAACGCCGCCGCTACTGCGGCAGCCGTGGCCAGCATCGGCCTGACGATCGACGGCGCGGTGGTGTCGGGCATCGGCGGACCATTCGCCGCCAACGTCGGCGCCAATTACTATTGCGGATTCAGTTCGCTCAGCGGCCGGCACCCACACTTACGTGATCCGCGCCACCGACAAGGCTGGCAACAACTCGTACTACGGCGGTTCGTTCACCAAGGTGTCGTCCGCCGCCTCAAATGCCGCCTCGAACGCCGCCTCTGCCAGCGCCGCCGCCTTCGCCGCCCTCTCGAATTCCGCCAAGGTGGATTGGCTCTACGATCTCAGCAGCTTGACGCGCACGAAGCCAAGCACGGGCAATGACAATAGCAAGGCCCTGGATGCGGTCATGTCCGCCTACCAGTAGTCCGACACGATGCAACAAAAAACACGCCCCCTCACGGCGATGAGGGGGCGTGCGCAGAACGGCAACAGCTTCTCGAAAGTCACTCTAAGCGGGAACGTATCCCGCACACGCCGTGTGCGGGGCGGCGGCACACGGCGTGTGCCGCCTACCTTCCTGCACTGCTCTCCTTAGAAGTTGTACGTCAAGCCCAAGAACGCGCCGTGCAGTACCAGGCTGCTGTTGTGCTGCGGGTTCTGCATCTCCGGCGTGTCGGTCAGATACTGCGGAAACTCGTCGTCCGCCAGGCCCATGCCGGTGATGGCCAGCACGCGGTAGCCTATCTTCGCACTCCAGTTTCGCGTGAATTGCCAATCGAGGCCGAGGTCAACTTGTGTCAGGAAAGCGACGCCGGCATTGGCGCCGTGCGCCGGGAAATTAGGATAGCCCGCAACGGTGTTGCTGGCATCCACATACGCGCCGCTTCCCTCGCAGGCCTGCCCCGCGAAACTGCTGTCGACCCAATTGCCGTAGATGCCGAATTTCGGCGAGACGAACAGGCGGCAGTTGCAGCCCAGTTTATAGGCCAGATCGAAGCCGATTTGCGGACCGATCAAGTTGTTGGTGACCGTATTCTTGAAATAGGCGTCCAAACCGCCGTAAAGCGGAGTGCAGACGCCGACGCTCAGCGACTCCTCGAAGCGGAAGTAGCGTATGCCCAGCGACCAACCGATCTCCCAGTTTGATTCGCAGCACCACGCCATCTTCTCGCGGATCAAGTTGATTTCCAGGTTGTAGAATTCGTCGCGCCGCGAGACGGTGCTGCTCAGCGCGTTGCCGAAAACGTCGGAAGCCAGAACCGTCTGATCGGGAAAGACGTATTGAAGGTAATTCATCTCCAAAGGCGTGCCGATGAGCGTCCCCGTTCCCAAGGTGGAGGTGCTCGTTTCCGAGCCGGTAAACGCGGTGGTGGTCCAGAATGTCGCTTCGATGGCGTAAGGAGTGCAGTCGCAGCAGAAGCGCCGGCCAAGCTGAACCTCTCCTCCCCACGACCAGGCCATCGGAAAATCGCTGTTCCCCAGTTGAATGGCTTCGTTCGGGAATCGCTCGCTGCTGGTCCACAATCGCCGTCCGGGACTGCGAGTCAACGTCAGCGCCGAGAGCGAAGCATACCAAGGCCGGTCGCAGCAGGGACCGCCGCAGGCATCTTGGCCGCAGGCCCCGTCGCCGCAGCCGCCACAGCCGCAGCTACTGCCTTGTTCGGCGATCATCTGGTTCATCATGCCGCTTCCTTGCGGCGGCACGTAGCCGCGCGGCGGCTGGCCGACAACGGCTGGATTAGGCACCGGAGCGGGAATCGGCTGCGACAGTACCGGCTGCTCCGCCGGCGCTGTCCACGCCGCCGGCTGGGCCGGATACTGTTGTACCGGCAGAACGTCGGGCGATCCGTACATCCCATACTGCGCCCAAGCGCTCGAAGCCCCACATAACGCGAAAGACACAAACCACGCAATGCCAAGACGTTGCATATTAGACTCCTTTCCTGGCGAATTGCTCAATCCGTAATACTCGTTACAGGGATCGTCGCGCGGCTGTCGGCAGGTTCGAGGAAACCGTGGTCCGGCAGGCTTTTTCCGAAGGGAGCGACGCGACAACCGGCGTTACCCTCGCCTCTGTTGAACCTGTGCATTCAACCACAATGCGGCATTTCTCCGCGACCGCTAGGGCTTCGCGCAGCGGAATAGACAACCACGATAAGACGTGACGATCCTGTGAGAGCTCCCGTTCGCGGAGGCGGCGGGAAATGAGGCGGCTCTGCGGCCGTCGAAGGACTTCAACAGCCGGGAGGTAGTGGCTCTTAAAGTGGGCGCCGGTTTACGATCGTCCCGCGGGAGATGTTGGCACTTTGGCGATGTATTGTCAGCTCCCGGCTGACGGCTCGCGGGCAATCTCTTCCGCCAGCCGCTTGTAGTCCTCGGCGCCGTGAGAGTCGGGGGCGTACTGGAAGATCGACTTGCCGAAGCTCGGCGCCTCGGCCAGCCGCACGTTGCGGCGAATCCGCGTCTGGAAGGTCTGGGCGTCGGCCCAGGGGGTCAGTTGTCCGCGGGCCTTGCGAAAAAACTCGTCAACGTCGTGGCCGACCTCGACCGCCAGCCGTGTGCTGCCGTCGTACATGCAGAGGATCACGCCGGAGAGCTTCAACTGCCCGTTGAGCCGCTCGGCCACCAGATCGATCGTCTCCAGCAACTTGCTCAGGCCGTGCAGCGCGAAGAAATGGGGCTGCAACGGAATGAAGACTTCGCTGACCGCGGCCAAGGCGTTGAGCGTGAGGATTCCCAGCGAAGGAGGGCAATCGACAAACAGGTAGTCGACCGGCGGCGGATCGTCGCGGAGCTTGTCGCGGAGGATCGCTTCCCGACCGATTACGCTGACCAGCTCCAACTCCGCCGCCGCCAGGTCGAGACTCGACGGGACCAACCAGAGGTTGTCGGCCACCGGCCGGCAGACTTCGCCGACGCGCGTCTTGCCGGTCAGCACCTGGTAGATCGAGACCTGATCGGGATCGGGCTCGACGCCGAAATGCAGCGTGGCGTGGGCCTGCGGATCAAGGTCAACCAGGCAGACCCGCTGCCCGGTGGCGGCCAGCGCGGCGCTGAGGTTCACCGCGGTGGTCGTCTTGCCGACCCCGCCCTTCTGGTTCATGATAGCGATGGAACGCATGGAGCGGGCAATTGTTGATTGATGATTGGTGATTGCCAGTTGATAGACGGAGGAGGGCGGAAAAGGTGCGCCACTCTTTACTCTCCACCCTTCACTCTCCACTCTTCAACGCCGACTGCCTCGACTGGGCACTAAAGTGCCCAGCCCTACTGCCGACTGCCGACTGCCTACCGCCGACTGCCTTCCTTCTTTCCCGTGCTTAGCGACCGCATCCTGACGTTGCGTACGGCGCCTTTGGTGGCCCAGGTGCAAATACCGAGAGGACGGCAGAGGTCACATTCGCTGCGGATGCCGAACTTGTGCCCTTTCCGCGGCTGATTCACCAACTGCCGGCCGTCGATCCAGGCCTCGATGGCCGCATCGGTCACACGGATTCGCACGTGGTACCATTTGTTCTCCTTGAACCAGAGGATTTTCATGGTCGGGTTGTTCGAGGCGTCGTGGAAATCGACGTTCGACAGGCCGACGACGCCGCCGCCCCAGCCGCCGACGACCAGCGAGCAGGGATCGCCGCCGACCGGGAAGGTCGTGGTGCAAAAGAAATCGTTGCCTTCGAGTTTCATGCCTTCCAGCGAGAGCTCGTAGTTGTTGCGAAGCACTTTACCGGTCCAGGCGACGCCGGTCATGTTGCTGCCGATCTCCATGACGATCGTCCCGTTCTCGACGTAGACCTTGCCTTCGCCGCCGAATTGCGGTGCTTTCCAGCCGGCCAGCGTCTTGCCGTCGAAGAGGTTTTTCCACGGCATCTCGGGGGTGGAGTCGCGGCTCTGCTCCGCGCCGCGGCGACTCGGCCCGCGATCGGGGTAGCCCGTTGCAGCCGGCTGCGTTGCCGGCTTATTGCGGCCGCAGCCTGTCGGGACGAACAGCATAATTCCCGCGACCACGAGGGCCACAGCCAGCGGCAGGCAACGGTGACAGCAGCTCATAGCGGCTCTCCCATCAATCCGGCAGCGGTCTTCCGTAAGTTTCGGGCGCGAACCAGATCACCACCATTCCCAGCATGTAGACCAGCGCGACGGCGCCCATCGCCTGACCATAGTCGCCGCCGAAGAGTCCAAAAAACTGCCCCAGGCAGAGCGTTCCGACGGCGGCCAGGATGCGGCCGAAGTTGAAGGAGAGCCCTTGGCCCGTCGCTCGTATCCGCGTGGGGAACAGTTCCGGCAAGTAAAGCGGCAGCCAGCCGTAAAACGCCGCCGTTATGCCGCCGACGACAAATACCACAAAGAGGAACCAGGCGTTGAACTCCGTCAGGCATCGGAAAAGGTAGCTGGCCGAAAGGAACGAAAGCAGGCAGAGGCCGAAGTAGACGGGCCTGCGTCGAAACTTGCCGCCGACGACCGACGCCGCCAGACAGCCGATAATCGCGCCGACGCCCATAAGAATCTGCGCCGCGGCCTTGCTCTTCGCCGTCAGCGATCTCACCTCGCTCCACTGTTGATCGGTCAACAACTTCTTCAGTAAGGCTCGTCTCTCTTCGCGAACCTTGATCGCCTCGTATTTTGCCAGGTCCTCGGCGGTCAACTGTTTCCGTGCTTCCTGCGCCTGGTTCATGTCGTCGACCCAGGTGGGAATGTACGCCGAGACGGCCGCCCAGGTGCCGATCAGCGGAATGCCGGAGAGGATCGCGGCGAAGACGGTTTTGCTCAGGACTCCCGGCTGGAAAATCGCGATAATCGGACTTCTGCCTCCTTTTTTCACGGCGGCCTTCCAACGCTCCGACTCCGGTACGAACGCGAGGATCAAGAGGGCCAGCACGGCGGGGCTTGCGCCGACCAGCATCAGCCAGCGCCAGTCGGTCAGGGTTACCTGCCGCGTGAACGCCACAAGCGCGATGAACAGAAGGCCGACGTTGCAGGCCGCGCCGATGATGCCGGCCAGTTTGGGGCGATGCCGCTCGGGCCAGCACTCGACCACCAGGGCGACGGCCAGCGACCACTCTCCCCCCATTCCCAGCGCGGCGAGGAAGATGCACGCCCCCATCTGCCAAGGTGCCGCCACGAAGTAGCACAAGCCGGTGAAGATCGAATAGGTCAACATGCACGCGACCATGGCGCGGACTCGGCCGATCTTGTCGCCGAGCCAGCCGAGCGAGACGCCGCCGATGGCCGCCCCAACCAGGAAGCAGGCGGTGATTCGGCTCATCCAGGCCATCACCTGCTGCTCGTCCGTTACCCGCAGGAGGTCTTGCAGAGCGGTGCGGCCGACCAAGGGAAACAGGCCGATTTCGACGCCGTCGAACATCCAGCCCAGAAACGCCGCCGCCAGCACCAGCCATTGGCCTCGCGTCAGCGATCGGTTGTCCTCCTGCATGTCGTCTCCTCGTGGTCCGAAGCGGCTCGCCATGTTTCGGCAGTATAGGTGAGTCGCCCTGCGGTGACAACGGGCGTTGGCACGTCCGGACCTGCTGTTGCTCTGGCAGCCACGCGGCAGATCGGGTAAAATGGGCCGAATTGACAGACTTCGACCTGGACCGAGGAAGAAACATGGCCCGTAAAATACTAAATCGCAAAGAGTTGCGTGAGGAGAACGAGACGGCGGAGCGTGCTGCGGCGGCACAGCCGAAGACGGCCGTGAAGAAGGCCCCCGCCAAACGCAAGAGCCGCGCCAAGGTGGTCAAGGAGGTCCGGCTCAAGGCGTTCTGGGGTGTTTTCAATCAGTCAATGCGGCGCATGGCGCTGTTCGAGTACAGCCAGCGGAAGGAGGCCGACAAGAAGGCCGCCGATCTGAGCGAGTCGCAAAAGAGCCCCCATTTCGTACAGATCGTCAAGGAAGTGATTGAGGAATGATGTGGATCGTCACGGTCGCGCTGCTGACCATTTCCAACATCTTCATGACCTTTGCCTGGTATGGCCACCTGCGGCACAAGCAGGCGGCCCTCTGGCTAGTGGTCTTGATTAGCTGGCTGATTGCCTTCTTCGAGTATTGCTTCCAGGTGCCCGCCAATCGCATCGGCAGCAACGCCGGCATCACCACCGCGCAACTGAAGACTATCCAGGAAGTCATTACGCTCACGGTCTTCTGCGGCTTCTCGATCCTCTACCTGCGAGAGCCGCTGAAGTGGAACTATCTGCTGGGGTTTGCCCTGATTGCCGGCGGGGCGTTATTTGTTTTTGCCCCCTGGCGGGCGATGACGTAAATGACGAATGACGAAGCCCGAATGAGGAAGCGCGAATGACGAAGCCCAAATGACGAATGGGCCGAGAATTTCGTCATTCGGATCTTGGTTCTTCGTGCTTCCTTCGTCATTCGGATTTCGTCATTCGCCATTCCCTCTTGTCTCCGCCTCCAACCAAGCCAGATATTCTGCGCTGCCGGCAGCAATCGGCATTGCCAGGATTTCCGGAACTTCGTAGGGATGGAGCCGACGGATCGCCTCTTCGACCCGGGCGTAGAGATCGCGGCGGCTCTTAGCCCAGCACTGCCATTCCTCGGCGGTCTCGATCTTCCCCCGCCAGCGATAAGTGCTGGCGACCGGCCCAGCCACTTGTGCGCAGGCCGCCAATCGTTCCTCGACCAGCGTTCGGGCGATCCGCTCGGCGTCTTCGCGATGCTCGGTGGTGGTGACAACCTGGATGTAATCGCTCATGGCAGGAGTTTAACGCGAGAACGATGAGCGGGGAAGCAGCGCCCGGCGCAGTAACAGATTATGGCGGTCGCGATCGCGCCGTTTAGCCGCCGCGTCTACGCGGCGCAGACTCGCCCGCAGCCCCAGCGCCGCGTGGACGCGGCGGCTAAACGGTCTCTCTGGCGCCGTCGGACACACCGAATGCAAATTCTCCCCGACCGGCAACTCTTGGCCCTGCGATGCGAAATACAGGCAGGCCGGAGGGTTTTTTGAGCCAAGCCACTCTCGCAGCCGCCTCGCAAGTTTTCGAGTGCTAGACTAACGTAATTGCCCTGCCGAGAACGACCCGGGCCGCCGGGTTGGAATGCCGCCAACAACCATGACCCCGTGCCGGACTGCCGCAACGACGTTGCACAACTGCAACGGAATCACTTGCCGTGGGAGGTTTCGCGGACCACGCGGTTTGACGTTTTTGGGGGGTGTGAGGATTGTTCCAGCTTTGCCACACTGGGGACGGCTGAACGACGCTTAGCCGGAAGGCAACCACGGATTCGCAACCAAGAGTGACCTAGGTTTGGGTAGGAAGCGTTCCAACTACGGACGGACCGTACCCAAACCCTCCCTGTTAGCCGCCAGATTGAGAGCATCGATGGGTTTTCTGCAACGATTCTTCCGCAACGTGTTCCGCGAAGGCGAAATGCCGGCCGGCGCCAGCAGCTTCGAGAAGCTCACTGAAGCCGAGTTGGAATCGCACCTCAAGGTTTCGCGCTACGGCAATTTCGCGCTGACCGAAGCCATCCGGCCATCCTACGATCTCCAGGTGGTGCCCGCCCAGGGATTTCGGCACGACTATTACCGCGACGAACAGAATCACAACAGCGTTCCCGTCTTGATGGCGGCCGTCTCGAAAGAGCATCTCTTCGAGGCCTTCATGGAGCTGCTCGACCCCTTGGGCTTCACCGTTAACGTGGTGCTGGAAACCAGCCACAACCGACACAGCAAGGGGCATACCGATCTCTACCGCGAGCACATCGATCTGCCGGTCCTCAAGAGCGTTCTCTGGGAATACGAAGACTTGCTGCTAAACGACGGCTGCACCGGGCTGGCGGTGCTCAATCCCGACGTGCCGCACGAAATCCAGTTCGACGAGCACAAGCTGCTGATCGTTTACGGCGACGAGTTGAAGGAGTTCGAGAAGGTACTCGACCAGCGCGGCATCGGCTGCGACGAGCAGATTCGCTTCGTCACCGAGGCGGAGCACGTGCATTCCTCCAGCAACGTCTACGCCCAGCAGTTCGACGAATTGCGCACCCGGCTGGGAATGGATGGCGATTTTTCGCAGCAGCCCGAATCCGGCGACTGGGGGCTGGGGGCTAGGGGCTAGGGGCGAGGGACTGGGGGCTAGGGGTCAGGGGTCAGGAGCTGGGGGCTAGGGGCTAGGGACTAGGGGCTAGGGACTAGGGGCTAGGGGTCAGAGTAGAGGATTGCATTGGAGTCTTGCCGGGGCGACCCTCGTACGGTCGCCCCTTGTCGTTGGATAACCGGTTCAGTACGCTGGTTGTGAGAGATGACGCGCCAGCGGGAGGTCTCAACTGGCCTCGTGCGCAACTGATCGCAGCCTTGAGCGGGCAGTAAGGCCTCAACGCTCAACCGCCCGACGACTCCGAACCAAACCCGCCGATCCCTAATCCGGAATCCCCAGTCCCTAGCCCCTAGCCCCCAGCCCCCAGCCCCCAGTCCCTAGCCCCTAGCCCCTCCCATGATCCTCACCCTCATCGGCTACCGCGCCGTCGGCAAAACCACGCTCGCCCGGCTGCTGGCCGAGCGGCTGGACTGGGATTGGATCGACGCCGACGTGGAGATCGAGCGTCGAGCGGGCAAGTCGATCGCGCGGATCCTCGCCGAGGAGGGGGAACCGGCCTTTCGCGATTTGGAGGCCGAGGTGATTGCCGAGCTGTGCCGCCGCGATCGGCTGGTCTTGGCGGCCGGCGGCGGGGCGCCGCTGCGGCCGGAAAGCCGTCGGGCGATGCGCGCGGCGGGAAAGGTCGTCTGGCTCACCGCCCGGCCTGAGACGATACTGGCCCGCATGGCCGCCGATGCCACGACGAACGTTCGGCGGCCGAACCTGACCGCTGCACCCCCCTTGGAAGAGATCGTCACCCTGCTCAAGCAACGCGAGCCGGTTTATCGCCAGTCGGCCGACTGGACGGTCGATACCGAAGGAAGAACGCCGGAATCGCTCGTTGAGGAGATTCTGAAGAAATGCAAAGTGCAAAATGAAAAATGCAAAATGTGAGACGACTGATTCTCGATCACGAGCACTGGGATACTACGCTCCATTTTGCATTTTGCATTTTCCATTTTGCACTTTGCATTCTTGTCGTCGCTCTTTGGCCCTTGGCCCGCACCGTTGTCCTCACCGATGAACGCGATCCTCGCCATCCCGATGCAGGCCCGCCTTGTGGTAGTGTTCGTGCTCGGAGTGTGCCTTGGCGCCGCGGCGAATTGGGCGACCTATCGGCTGGCGTGGAACCGGCGTGCGATCGGTCCCTGGTCGCCGCCCGATCCATCGGCCCCGCCGCGACGGTTCTCGGATCGGCTGCCGGTCATCGGCTGGCTGGGGTTGCGGCGCGAGGCGGCCCTGCACGGGACCGGCTTCTGGATTCGGCCGATGCTGCTGGAGACGTTCCTCGGCGTCGGCTTGGCGTGGCTGTATTGGTGGGAAGTCTGCCAAAAGGGCCTTCTGCCCTTCCAACTTCTCGTGCCGAATGCTCCATTTTGGCAGCCGCTACTGCACGCCGCCTTTGCTTCGCATGTGATCCTGATCGCCTTGATGTTGGCGGCGTCGATGATCGACGTTGACGAGAAGACGATCCCTGATGAGATCACAATCGTCGGCACGCTGGTTGGATTGGTCGTGGCCGCGGTGGCGCCAAGATCGCTCCTGCCCGACAGTCTTCCCCGGCTGGCGTTGGCAGCGCCGTGGGATTGTCTGAACTTGACATCCCCGAACGAATGGCCCAGCGTTCTCGACGGCGCTCCGAGCATTGTCTCGCTGCTTGTGGCGCTTGGCTGTTGGTGGGCGTGGTGCGCGGCTATTTTGCCGCGATCATGGTATTCACGTCATGGCTGGCGTCGGGCGACGCAACTCTGCTGCGCCCGCTTGCGCCGCATGGCGAGCACACGCCGCATCCTTGCGATGGGCGTGATCGGCGCCTTGTTCTTAGCGGCGACATGGTTCTGCGGCGGACTGAACTGGAAAGCACTGCTCAGCGCCTTGGTCGGCATGGCCGCCGGCGGCGGATTGGTCTGGGCCGTCCGGGTAATTGGCGCCGCCGTGCTGCGCCGCGAGGCGATGGGATTCGGCGACGTGACGCTGATGGCGATGATCGGCGCCTTCCTCGGCTGGCAGCCCGCGCTGATTATCTTCTTCCTCGCCCCGTTTGCCGGCCTGGCGATCGGCGTGCTGCGGCTGATCTTGTTCCGCGATCGCGAAATCCCCTACGGTCCCTTCTTGTGTCTGGCGGCGTTGGTTGTGATCGTAGCTTGGGCTGAGATTTGGGCGTACACCGCGGCGACCTTCGCCCTGGGATGGATCGTGCCGCTGGCCCTGCTCGTCTGCCTGTTCTTGATGGCAGCAATGCTCGGCGGCTGGCGGTTGATTCTTAACGCATTTCGGTAGCTGCTGCCAACCATGCCGGCGGGCCGGGATAGCTGCCGTAGAACCGCTTGATGAAATGCCGGTGAAGCCGCGTGGGGCAGTGCGGCGTCCAACCTCCGCGGGCCAGCAGCTTCGTCGTGATCCGCCAGTTCGCCACGTCGCACAGCAGGGCGTCGCTCCGTTTCCGCCGGGCAATCTCGTCCAGGACCGCCAGCGCCCGGCTGAGTGTGCCCAGGCTGGTGTCGCGGCCCGACTCGATGTACTTTAGCACGAGGAAGTTGGAGAACCGCCTCGGCTGGTTGTAGTAGAGGCGGACGCTGTCTCCGCGATGATGTCGGTGATGCCATTGGCCAAACAGCAGGATTCCCGGGGCTGAGACGACCTTCGGAAACGGCCGAAGCACGATGCGGCGAAATCGGCGGTCGGCGACCTCGATGACCCCATAGCGTCGCCGCCGCAGCGTTTCCAGCCCGCCGGCGAAGTCGGTCACGGTCTCAAACAGCGGCATACGCAACTATACGCCGCGATCCGGTCAGGCAAACTGCAAAGTCCTCGTTCCCACGCTCTGCGTGGGAACGCACGCTGCGGATGATCCGCAATCCGACGTTCCCACGCGGAGCGTGGGAACGAGGGTGAGGGCATTGATTCGGGACGACCCTGCCCGCATATTCCCCTTCTTACCCGTTTTGCCAGCGGGCAGCCCTCCGACTCCCCTTGTCCCGGCGCGGCGGCTTCTGCTACACTCCCGCCCTCTTCCTCTCGCGCGACAAGGAGGTCGCCGGTGCTATCGACGTGGCCAATTCGCCGAAAACTGCTGCTCGGGCTCGGTTTGCTGGTTCTGGTCGTCTCGATCCTGTCGAGCACGAGCCTCGTGGCCACCTACGCCTATCGCAACCTGGTCAACAGCCTGAGCTGGCGAGTGACCGAGCTGCCGCTGGCGGCCGAACTTAGCCGGCACGTCAGCGATCTGCGAATCACCATCGGCGAGCTCCGCGGCCCACGGCTGAACACGTTTTTGGACAACCGCCGCGATCCGGCGACGATGCAACCGATCCGCGAGCAGTTCTGCTCACAACTCGACCAGGTCGATCAGACGCTGGCGCGATACCGGAACCAATTGGCCAACGAGGCGCGGGCCGACGCGAGCATCTCCGATCACGAACGCGAGGAGGAGACCGTTCGCAAGATCGAAGCCCAGCTCAGGGATATCCGCAAAGCCAACCGCGACGAAGACTGGATGCTCGACAATCTCGGTGTCGATCGGCTCGATGGAGAGCTTGCGAAGCTGCAACGGCTCGCCGAGGAACTGCCCAGCCACTTGCACACGAAACTCGCCGGCTTCTCCGACGAGGTGCGGGGAAAGTACGCCGCGCTGATCGTGAGCGAATGGGCGGCGGCGGTGTCGGCGGCCTTGATCTTCCTGCTGTTTATGCGGTTGTCGTACCGCTGGGTCTTCCGTCCGCTGAGGATTCTGATTGCCGGGTCGCGTTGCGTGGCGGCCGGCGAGTTCAACTATCGCATCCGCCTCGACACCGGCGACGAGATGGCCGAGTTGGCCAAGGCGATGAACGACATGACCGCGCGGTTCCAGGAGATTCGCGACGACCTGGACCACCAGGTGCAGGTCCGCACCAAGCAGGTGGTGCGGAGCGAGCAGTTGGCCAGCGTCGGCTTCCTGGCCGCGGGCGTGGCCCACGAGATCAACAATCCCCTGGCCTCGATCGCCATGTGCGCCGAATCGCTGGAGAACCGCTTTCGCGAGATTCTCGACCAGACCGATCCCGAGCAGGCGGTCGCCGCCAATTACCTGCGGATGATCCAGACCGAGGCCTTCCGCTGTAAGGGGATCACCGAGAAGTTGCTGGACTTCTCCCGCATCGGCCCGGGCCGGCGCGAACGGACCGAGTTGGGCGAATTGGTGCGGGGAGTGATCGAGATGCTCGGCCACATGGGCAAGTACCAGCGGCGGCGGATCGAGTTCGCCCCGCGTGAGCCGGTCACGGCGGAGGTCAATCCGCAGGAAATCAAGCAGGTCGTGCTGAACCTGTTGACCAACGCGCTCGACAGCCTCGACGACGGCGGCACGGTCCGCGTCGAACTCAGCGCCCGGGGGAATAACACCGTGCTCACCGTCGCTGACAACGGCTGCGGCATGGACGCCGGCACGCTTGAACATCTCTTCGAGCCGTTTTTTACCCGCCGCCGCGGCGGGCAGGGGATCGGCTTGGGGTTGTCGATCACCTACCGCATCGTTGCCGATCTGGGGGGCGACATCGAAGCCGCCAGCGACGGCCCCGGCCGCGGCTCGACCTTCCGCGTCCGCCTGCCGCTGTCTTGCATCGCTGCAAAGGAGCCCGACCATCGCCGCCAAGCCGCATAACCGCCTGAAGCTGTTGTTTGCCGACGACGAGAAGTCGTTGCAGGAGCTGATGCGCATCGAGTTGCCGCGGATGGGCCACGAGGCGACCGTCTGTCCGGACGGCACCACCGCCCTCGCCGCGCTCGATCGCAATACCTACGACTGCATCCTGGTCGATCTCGACATGCCCGGTTGCAACGGCATCGAGGTGATCGCGCGGGCGAAGCAGCTTTCGCCCGACACCGAGGCGATCGTGCTCACCGGCAAGTCGTCGCTGGAGACGGCCGTGGCGGCACTGCGGCACGGGGCGTTCGATTATCTCACCAAGCCCTGCAAGCTGGTCGATCTGGAATCGCTGCTCCGCCGCGTGGCCGAAAAACGCGAACTGACCAACAAGTACCGGGCGCTGAAGCAGCGGCTGGAACGCATCGAGGGTTCGCCCGACCTGATCGGCCAATCGCCGGCGATGGAGCAGGTTCGCCGCCTGATCGCCAAAGTGGCCAAGACCGATTCGACCGTGCTGATTCTGGGCGAGACGGGCACGGGCAAGGAGATCGTCGCCCGCGCCGTGCACCAGCAGAGTTGCCGGGCGGAAATGCCGCTGGTGCCGATCAACTGCGGCGCCCTGCCCGAAAACTTGATCGAGAGCGAGCTGTTCGGCCATCGCAAAGGGGCGTTCACCGGGGCCGACGAACACCGCACCGGGCTGCTGCAAGTCGCCAACGGCGGCAGCCTTTTCCTCGACGAAATCGGCGAGCTGCCCAAGACGATGCAGGCTAAGCTGCTGCGTTTTTTGGAGAGCGGCGAGGTTCGCCGCGTGGGCGACAACGAGCCGTTCCGCTGCAACGTCCGCGTGATCTGCGCCACCAATCGCGACCTGCCGCAAATGGTCGCCGCCGCCGATTTCCGCGAGGATCTTTGGTTCCGCATCAACACCTTCGAGATTCCGCTGCCGCCGCTGCGCGAGCGGGTCGAGGACATACCGTTGTTGGTGCGTCGCCTGGCGGCGCGATTCGGCAGGCCCACTCGCGGCGGCGACGAGCTGTTTGCACCCGAGGCGTTGCAGATGCTCAGGGGGCACACCTGGCCGGGCAACGTCCGCGAGCTGGCCAACGTGGTCGAACACGCCCTGATCCTCTGCGATTCGCCGCCGATCCGTCCGGAGCACCTGCCGCGCCGCTTTGCCGCCCCGCCAGCGGCGACACTCCTGCTGCGGCCTGCCGAGGTGCTCAATCTCCGCGATTTGGAAATGCAGGCGATTCGCGAGGCGCTCGACCGCCATCACGGCAACAAGCCCAAAGCGGCCGAAGAACTGGGCGTTAGCGTGAAAACGCTCTACAACAAGCTCAACCAGGCCGAATCGTTGGGCAAGACGGCGTAGGGACGCCACCGCTCGTTCCCAGGCTCCGCGTGCGCACGCACCCCGCCGAACGATCTACGTCCGTTGTCTGGACCAAATCATGCCAACCGCGACCGCGGAGCGGTCGGCCAATGCGTTGCGACGCGGAGCGTCGTAACGAGAAGAAGCGGCTTACGGCATCTTCCGCTGCTGTCGGGCGATTTCGTCGCGGAGCCGGGCGGCGCGCTCGTACTCTTCGGCCGCCACGGCATCGGCGAGCTGCTCGGCCAACGTCTTGCCGACGCGATATTCCTTGCGCAGGGCCTCCTGCATCGCCGCCAGTTGCCCTACCAATTCGTCGCCGTCGAACTGCTCCTCCGCTCCGAATTTGGCGAACACCGCCTGCATCTGCCCGAGGCCGCGGTTGATCGTCTCGATGGCCTTCTCGGGGCCGTGCTGCTCCAGAGCCAGCATCGCCGCCGCCTGGACGCGATGGAAGAGCACGAAAGGGCGGTATTGCTCGTGCGAAAGCGTCCATTGCGGGTTGGGGGAGTGCCTCGCCACGAAGTCCATCAATTTCAGCGTGTAGTCGGCGTCGGCGATCGCCCGGGCGAACTGCCGCAGCGCCAAGTAGCAAATGCGGCGGTGATAAAACTGGGCGAACTCGCGGTCGATCTCCATGCACTGCTCTTCGTTCAATGCAAACGCCTTCCCCTGCGCGCGGCCCAACTCCCGCAGCCAGTCGAGGCAGGTATCGACGCCGCCGGGATGCTCGCCGTCGGGCCGGCCGCTGGTCTCCATCTGCAGCAGGCCCATCTCGACCCGCATCTGGATCAACTCGCGTCCGTCGCCGCCGCGGATCAGCCGGGCGGCGATCACTCCCGGCTGGAAGGGCCATTGGCGCAGCACGAAGTCGATATCCTGGCGTTCGTCCCCCATGCCTCCATAATACCGCGCCGGCGGCGGCAAATATCAGGGCGCATTCGCGAGCCTGCCGGAAGAGATTAGGCAGTCGCCGCCGATCCGTTTAGCCGCCGCGTCCACGCGGCGCGGCGACTGCGGGCGATTCTGCGCCGCGTGGACGCGGCGGCTAAACGGTCTTGCCATCTTGACCACAAAGAACCAATGCGCCCGCTCGCGACGTTTAGACCACGATGGTCTGCGGATCGGGGTGATCGAGGCAAAGCAGCATGGTGAGGTAATCGCGGAGGTTGCGGGTCAAGAGAAAGTGCTCGCGGACAAACTCGTGGCCAGTCTGGCCCATCCGCTGGCGTTTGTCGGGATATCGCAGCAGGTAGCGGATCCGATAGGCGGCGCCGGCGGGGGAATAGACCAAGAAGCCGGTCTGGTAGTCGTGCACCTGCAAGGTGATGCCGCCGCAGGCGCCGCCGATCACCGGCCTGCCCTTCCAGAGCGCCTCGGTCACCGTCAGCCCGAAGCCCTCGCGGAGCGATTTTTGCAGCACCACGGTCGCCGAGCGCTGCAAGGCGTTGATGGTACGGTGGGCGTCGGGCGGCAGCATCAGCACCTTTACCTTCTCGTCGCCGCCGGCCCGATCGAGCACGTCGCGGAGCACCTCGGCCCCCTCGGGATCGTCGTCGGCCGGTCCGCCGGCCAGCGCCAACTGCAAGCCCGGATAATAGGGCTCGATCAGCCGAAACGCCTCGATCACGCCCAGCGGGTCCTTGAAGCGGTCGAAACGCGAGACCTGCACCAACAGCAGCCGTTCGGGATCGATGCCCAAACCCGCGAGCGTCTCCAGCCGTTCCGCCTCGGGGATCGCGCAGTTCTTGTCGGAGAGCGGATCGATCGAAGGCGGGATAATAAACATCGGGCAGGGCAGCGGCCGGGCGAAGGCCGGCATCGAGAAGATCGCCGCGGCGTAATGGGGGATCGCCGCTTCCAGGTGCTTCCAGATGCTGCGGTTGGGACGCGAGGCGTCGATGTGGCAGCGCCACACCCAGCGTTTCACCTGCCCCGGCGGCGTAAACTGCGGCAGGTAGATCGGCTGCGGGTCGTGTACAAAGACGATGTCGGCCTCCAGGTTCAGCCGCTGGGCATTCTCGCGATTGACCTCGTAGTGCAGGTCGAAATCGCTCTTGCGCAGCGTGACCGGCAGGCCTTGCAGGCCGTTGTGGAAGGCCTTGGTGACACGGTAGAAGTCGGGCGGCCCGTTGATGACTTCCCATCGCGCTTGCAGGCCCAACTCCTGCATCAGCGGCACCATCCAGCCGAGGATTTCCGCCACGCCGCCGCCGCTGCGGGTCGAGTTGACATGCACGATCCGCTTGCCCGCCAGGTGGCCCGCCAGCCGGCGGAGGCGTTCCACCTCGTAGTGGCCGACAGCCTCTTCGTACCGGTCCAACAGCCTCATGGGGCGGTCCTCGCGATGGGCGGCGCTTCGGCGGCGTAATGCCGAAAAGTGTCCAAGAGCGTCTGCCGCAGTTGGCTCAAATTCAGCGAATAGAAGTCGATCGCCCGCAACATCACAACCAGCGACGTTTCGGCGCCGGCCTGTTCCAGCCAGGTGGAAAAATCGTCCGATTGCCCGCCGGTGCGCCGCCGGGCGTCGTGAACGTGGTAAAAGAGCGAACGCCGCGACATGCGTTCGATGGCGTCGGCCAAGGCGGCGGGCGTGGCGATCCGCTCGCCGGTGTCGTAGGCGATCAGACGCGATTCGATCAAATGAAGCTCCAAGCCGGGATGGCACCAGGGGACGCGCTCCAGACCCCACAAGCGGTCTTCGATCACGTTGACCAGGGCCATGCGCAACGCCCCCGCGGCGAGGAGCCGATACGGATCGATCAGCGCCAACGCCTCGCCGAGGACATTGTCCCGCAGGACCGTCCAGCACCAGCGTGCCAGGTCGTTGGGGAATTCGTACAACTCGAAATGATCCTCCAAGACGCAGCGCATCATGTGATGCTCGAGGACTGCGTCCGGTACGCTACGGATCGCCTCCAATAACTCGCGGAGGTTCGAGCAGACCCGTCCGGTGGCTTGGCGCACCAGGCTGCAATCCATCACGCAGAAGGACTCGGGTGTGTACATCCCCGGCGATTCCAAATTGCCTTCTCTTGCTCGTAGTGTCGCCGCGGAGATAATTGTATGGGCACGCGTCAATAGGCCGAGGGCCGCGACATGCAGGGGGACGCAATCCATCTTCCGCAAGGGGCTTTGCGGCAATCCGATGGGAGTGTCGTCTGGCGGATCTGGGCGCCCTCGTCGGCCAAGGCATGGCTGGTCACTTCGCCCGCGGAAAAGCGGCGGGAAATCGCGATGACCGCCCAGCCCGGCGGCTATTTCGTGCACCGCGAGCCGCAGGCCGCCGAAGGGATGCGATATCTCTATCGCCTGGCCGACGGTGGGGAGTATCCCGACCCGGCCTCGCGCTGGCAGCCCGAGGGCGTGCATCGGCCTTCGGCACTGTTCTCTCCGCAGTCGTACGCCTGGTCGGATGCCGCGTGGCGGGGAGTGGCCCGCGAAGATCTCGTGATTTACGAATTGCACGTCGGCACGTTTACGCCGGAAGGGACATTCGATGCCGCCGTGCCGCGATTGCCCGCACTGGCGGAGTTGGGCATTACGGCGATCGAGCTGATGCCGATCGCCCAATTCCCCGGCGAGCGCGGCTGGGGTTACGACGGCGTCTATCCTTGCGCCGCCCAGAACAGTTACGGCGGGCCGCGGGGGCTGCAACGGCTGGTCGATGCCGCCCATCAGCACGGCCTGGCGGTGATTCTCGACGTGGTCTACAACCATCTTGGCCCCGAGGGAAACTACTTCGAGCGCTTCGGGCCGTATTTCACGCCGCACTACCACACCCCCTGGGGCAAGGCCATCAATTACGACGGACCCGACAGCGACGCCGTGCGGCAGTTCTTCATCGACAATGCCTGCGGTTGGGTCCGCGATTTTCATCTCGACGGGCTGCGGCTCGACGCCGTGCAGACGATCTACGACTTCAGCCCGCGGCACATCCTGGCCGACATCCAGGCCGCCGTGCAAGCGGAGGTCGCCCGCGGGGACTGTCCCGATTTTTGCGGCAGCGGGGACTGTCCCGATTTTCGCGGCAGCGAAAATGGGACTGTCCCCCTTGGCGGCACGACGCGCCCCGTCTACGTGATCGCCGAAACCGATCAGAACGACGTTCGGCTGGTCGCTCCGCCGGAACGGGGCGGCTACGGATTGGACGGCGTTTGGAGCGATGATTTTCACCACAGCGTTCACGCGCTGTTGACCGGCGAGCACGACGGGTATTACGCGGATTTCAGATCGCCGCGGCAGGTGGCCAAAGCCCTAAGCGACGTCTTTGTTTACGATGGTTGCTACAGCCCCTATCGCCGCCGCCGCCACGGCACGCGCGCGGAGGACATCGAGCGGACGCGGTTTGTCGTCTGCGTGCAGAACCACGATCAGATCGGCAACCGCGCCCTGGGCGAGCGGCTGATTTCGCTGGTGCCGCCTGCCGCGCAGCGACTGGCGACTGCTCTGCTCCTGCTTTCGCCCTGCGTGCCGCTGCTTTTTATGGGGGAAGAATACGGCGAACGCAACCCGTTTGCGTTCTTCTCGTCGTTCGACGATCCCGCGCTGATCGAAGCGGTGAGACGGGGGCGGCGAGAAGAGTTCGCTGCGCTCATGTTCCGTTGGGGAGTGGATATTCCCGATCCGCACAGCCCGGAGACGTTCAACGCCGCCAAGCTAGCCTGGTCATGGCCGGCAGGCTCGCCGCAGGCGCAACTTCGACGGCTGTATCAGGACTTGTTGGCCGCGCGGCGGCGCTGGCCGGCGCTGCGCGATCGCCGGCAGACGGCAGCCCGGATGCTCAACGTGTCGGGCGCGGAGCAAGGCGATTTGCCTGTGCTGCTGCTCCGCCGCGGCGGCGAGCAGAGCGTGTTGGCCGTGGCAAATCTCACGGCGAGCCCCATACCGCTGGCCGCGGTGGCACTCGTCGAAACGCGAGCGGCGCAAAGGAGCGATTCTCCATGCGAAGAAACGCCCCCCGATTGCAATCGCGGGGCGTTGAAGAGCGGCGTGAGCGCCTGCGACACCCTGGTCTTGCTGAGCACCGAAGACGCCAGATACGGCGGCGATCGCGCCGGTCTTCCCCCTCCCGTCGAGAGCGGGGCCGGGCATAGGGGGTCAGGGGGCAGGGGGCAGGGGGCAGAAATCGAAAATCTCACATCTGCAAATCTCGAATCTCCAAATCTCGAATCTGCAAATCTCACATCTCCAAATCTCGAATCTCCAAATCTCGAATCTGCAAATCTCAAATCTGCAAATCTCACATCTGCAAATCTCAAATCTCAAAATCCCCAAATCTCCAAATCCCCAAATCCCCAAATCCCGAAATCCCCAAATCCTCCCGGCCCTTCCCCAAAGGGAGAGGCGACGTTGTTGCCCTATGAATTGCTGATCTTCGGCAGCGGTGGAGAAGAGCCATGAGCGATCTGAACGCTTGGGCGGAGTGGCTTGCGCAGTCGGTAGCACAAATCGTCGGCGATCGCCTTTGCCGCCCGACAGCGACCTACCGCGTTCAGTTCCAGCACGAACGAATGACTTTCCGCAATGCGGCCGGCATTGCCGCTTACCTGGCCGATCTCGGCGTGAGCCACCTCTACGCCTCGCCCTGCCAGAAGGTCCGCAGCGGCAGCACGCACGGCTATGCGGTCGTCGATTATGGGCAACTCGACCCCGAGTTGGGCGACGCCGACGATTATCGGGCGATGGTCGAAGCCCTGCACCGGCACGGCATGGGCCAGATCCTCGACACGGTCTCGAACCACATGAGCGCGGCCCCCGCCGAGAACCTGTGGTGGACCGACGTGTTGGAGAACGGCCCCGCCTCGCCCCACGCCGCGTTCTTCGACATCGATTGGCATCCGATCAAGGAAGAGCTGCAAAACCGCGTGCTGCTGCCGATTCTCGGCGGTCAATATGGCCAGGTGCTCGAAGCGGGCGAACTGAAGCTCGAATACCGCGACGGGGCGTTCTTCCTGCGGGTTTACCAATCGCTCTTGCCGGTCGAGCCGCGCAGCTACCGCGAGATCCTCACGCAGGGGCTAGACGCGCTCAAGCAGGCGTTGCCGCCCGACTCCGAGGAGTTGCTCGAATGGCAGAGCATCATCACGGCCATCGAGCATCTGCCCGAATGCACCACGACCGAGCCGGCGGGCGTGGCCGAGCGGCAACGGGAGAAGGAGGTCGTCAAGCGGCGGCTGCACGCGCTGGTCGATCGCGCCCCGGCCGTCGCCGAGCACCTGCGGCGAAGCCTGCGGGAGCTCAACGGCACGCCCGGCGACGCGCACAGCTTCGACAACCTCGACAGACTGCTCGACGCCCAGGTCTACCGCCTCTCGCACTGGAAGGCGGCCGACGACGAGATCAATTATCGCCGTTTCTTCGACATCAACGAACTGGCGGCCGTCTGCATGGAATTGCCCCAGGTCTTCGCCCAAAGTCACGCTTTGCTGTTCGAGTTGCTCGCCCGCGGCGATGTGAATGGAGTGCGGGTCGATCATATCGACGGGCTGTACGAGCCGGCGGAGTACCTGCGACGATTGCAGAAGGAATACCTGTTGGCGATTGGAAAAGCCGTGCACGGACAGGCGGCATCGGGCAACGCCCCGCGACTGCGGTCGCGGGGACCCTCTGCTCCCATGACCGCCGAAGGGGAGCGCCCCGCCAGCACTTCCGCGTCCGTTCCCGCCGGAAGCCCGCCGCCTTGGGAGGAGATCGAGCCCGGCTTCCTCGCCCGCGTCACCGCGATGAGCTTCGCCGACCGCGCCCCACTGCCACTCTACGTCGTGGTCGAGAAAATCCTCGGCGGCGAGGAGAACCTGCCGAGGCAATGGTTGACGGCGGGCACGACCGGCTACGATTTCATCAGCTCGGTGAATGGGCTGTTCGTCGATGCGACGGGACTCCGCGAATTGATGACGCTTTATAACCGCTTCGTCGATCAATACCTCGATTTTCGCGAGGTTGCCCACCAGTCGAAGCTGCTGATCTTCCACACCGCCATGTCGAGCGACTTGCAGTTGCTGGCGCATCGGCTCAATCGCATTTCGGAGCGGCATCGCGGCTCGCGCGATTTCACGCTCAACGCCCTGCGGACGGCGCTCCGCGAAATCCTCGCCTGTTTTCCGATCTATCGCACCTACATCCACCGCGGCGAGGTTTCCGAACAGGACCGGCAGATTGTCTGCCGGGCGGTGGCCCAGGCGAAGCGCCGCAACGCCGCCATCGACGCCGCGGTGTTCGACTTCATCCGCGACGTGCTGCTCTTGCAGGCCCCCCCCGATCTGGACGAGGCCGGGCGGCACGAGCGCGACCTGTTCGTGGGACGTTTCCAGCAGGTCACCAGCCCGGTGATGGCCAAGGGGATCGAGGACACCGCCTTTTACCGCTACATCCCGCTGTTGTCGCTGAACGAGGTGGGCGGCGATCCCTCGCGCGGCCCCGCCTCGCCCGCCGATTTCCATCGTCACAACCTCGCGCGGCAGGCGGATTGGCCGCAGTCACTCACCGCCAGCACCACGCACGATACGAAGCGGAGCGAGGACGTCCGCGCGCGGATCAACGTGCTCTCGGAGATCCCGCGCGTATGGCGCAAAGCAGTCAACCGCTGGGCGCGGCTGAACCGGCGGCATCGCCGCGAGGCGGACGGCCAGCCGGCGCCGAGCCGCAACGACGAGTACCTCTTCTATCAGAGCCTGCTGGGCGTGTGGCCGCCCGGCGACGACGCGAAGGAGTTGCCCCAGTTGACCGCGCGGATGATCGCCTACATGGAGAAGGCCACCCACGAGGCGAAGGTCCATACGAGTTGGATCAACCCTAATGCCGAGTACGACGACGCCGTCAAGCAGTTCGTGACCGCGGCGCTCGACCCCCGTCCGAAAAACCGATTCCTTCCGCTCTTCCGCCAGTTTCACCAGCAGGTCGTCAACTGGGGCCTGTACAACGCCCTCTCGCAACTCCTGCTGAAACTCTGCTCGCCGGGCGTGCCCGATTTCTATCAAGGCCAGGAAATCTGGGATTTCAGCCTCGTCGATCCGGATAGCCGCCGGCCGGTCGACTATGCTCTGCGGCGAAAAATGCTCGCGCGGCTTCGCAAAGACGTCGGGCGCAACGACCGCTACCTGCTCTCGCTGGCCGGCGAGCTTGCCCGCAATCCCCGCGACCCGCAGATCAAGCTGCTGGTCACCTGGCGGGCTCTTCAGTTTCGCCGGCAGCACGCCGCGCTTTTCCACCACGGCGAATACGTGCCGTTGCAAGTCGAGGGAGAAAAGGCGGCACACGTTTGTGCGTTTGCCCGGCGGCTGCCTGCATCGCCGGAGGCGGCAGCGAAGATCGCCGTTGCGGTGGCGCCGCGTTTGATCGCCCAGTTGACGCCGGCGACGGACTCGCTGCCGCCGCCGCCGTTGGGACCGTCGGTCTGGGCCGACACGCGGATCGTTCTCGACGGCAACTGGCCGGCGACGCTCAAAAACATCTTTACGGGCCGGGATTGTCCCGCGGCCGACTCCCGCATCGTCTTGGCTGATGCGCTCGCCGATTTTCCCGTGGCCCTGCTGACGGGGACTGTCCCGATTTTCGTGGCAGCGAAAATGGGGCTGTCCCCTTCGACTCGCTGACGAACTTCCGGCCGCCCCGCGCCGTCTGTTATAATCCCAATGGGCGGTTCTTGGGCCGTCAGGGCGGTATCCATGTAACTTTTTTCGCGGTTTGCTTCTGTAACAGTTGAAGGGAGACCGCCAATGAGCGAAGCGAACCGCTGTGGCGAGTGTGGGGCGGAACTGACGACCGACGCCCCGCTGGGGCTTTGCCCCGGCTGCCTGATGAAGCGCGGACTGGAGACGAACACGTTCGCCAGCGGTGGTGCGACCGCGGGGCCATCCGATTGCCCGCCCCCCACCCCGGCCGAGTTGGCGGCCGATTTCCCCGATCTGGAGATTCTGGAACTGATCGGCCGCGGCGGCATGGGCATGGTCTACAAGGCCCGGCAGAAGCGGCTCGACCGGCTGGTGGCCCTGAAAATCCTCTCGCCCCAGATCGGCCGCGACCCCGCCTTCGCCGAACGTTTTAACCGCGAGGCCCGGGCGCTGGCCATGCTCAGCCATCCGCACATCGTCGCCGTACACGACTTCGGGTCAACCGCGGCAAGGGGAGAGAGGAGAGAGGAGAGGGGAGAGGGAGAACCGCGTGCGGCTTCCCAAGAGCCGCTTGCGGTTTCGCAAGAATCCTGCTCCCCTTTCCCTCCGGGAGAGGGCAAGGGTGAGGGCCCTCGCTCGCCCGAGGGCGGCCTCTACTACTTCATCATGGAGTACGTCGACGGCGTCAACCTGCGGCGGCTCCTCGACACGCAGAAACTCTCGCCCGAGCAAGCTTTGGCCATCGTGCCGCAAATCTGCGACGCCCTGCAATACGCCCACGAGCATGGTGTCGTCCACCGCGACATCAAGCCGGAGAACATCCTGCTGGACAAGAACGGCCAGGTGAAGATCGCCGATTTCGGTTTGGCGAAACTGATGAGGAAGGAGGGGAGAGGAGAGGGGAGAGAGGAGAGGGGAGAGGACTCCGAGTCTGACCGTTTAGCCGCCGCGTCCACGCGGCGCCCAAGTGCGGACGAACCTGGCCGTCCCGCCACTTTGACCGCCGTCGGCCAGGTGATGGGCACGCCGCACTACATGGCCCCCGAGCAGATCGAACATCCACAGCAGGTCGATCATCGGGCGGACATCTATTCATTGGGCGTGGTCTTCTATCAGATGCTCACCGGTGAACTGCCGATTGGCCGCTTCGCCCCGCCGTCGAAGAAGGTGCAGATCGACGTGCGGCTCGACGACGTCGTGCTGCGGGCATTGGAAAAGGAGCCGAACCTCCGCTATCAGCAAGCCAGCCAGATCAAGACGGAAGTCGAGACGATCGTGGCTAGCCCGGCGGTCGACGCCAAACCGTCCCAGGATCGGTGGCGATCGTTGCGATCCCGCTTTTGGCCGCCGCTGGTCGTCCGCCGCAACGGCCAACGGGTCGTCAATTGGCCCGCGCTGGCGATGCGGAGTGCGAGAGGGCTGTTCGCCGTTGTAATTGCGGGCATATTTATGGCGGTCGTCGTCGAGTTGGCGAATCAGGCGCCGGGTGTGCAGGTGCGTCCTTTCATTGCGGTTTTGCCGCCCCTGATTGGATTCGTTGCGATCTGCTTCGTGATGGCGATCCGGATCCTGCGCGGATTCGCCATGCCGTTGGACCAACTCCCGGAGTACGACGGAGGGGCTCATCGCCCGACTTCCACGATTTCGACCCCGCCGCCCGCTGCGAATGACGACGCCATCGAACAGGCACGCCGACAGGTGCAAGGCCCTGCCATCGGCCTGCGAGTTGTGGGCATTCTCAGTTTGATCGTGCCGATCCTTTGGTTGTTGTCGGACCTTTACGTCGCCGGCGGTCTCGCGCCGCCGACCTTCCGCTCGGCTCAATCGGGGCCGTTGGCTAATATACAGTTTGCCATCGTCCACGTACTGGTGATTTCCCTCTTGAGCGGTCTCGTGATTTTCGCAGCGACGAAGATGATGCGGCTGCGGGCGTACGGCCTGGCCGTCGTTGCGAGCATGTTGGCCATGATTTCGCCACTGTGCCTGATCGGCCTGCCCATCGGCATTTGGGCACTGGTCGTGCTAAGCCAGCGCGACGTGCGAGAGGCGTTCCGGCGGAAGAGATTCGCCGAACCGGTCGTTCACGGCGCAGCGGGGACGCCCGGCGAGTCGCAAAAACCGCCAGCCGCGCCGCTGGGCATCGTCGCCCTGGCGCTGGCCCTGGCCGGACCGCTCCTTGGTCTGGCCCTGGCTGGAGCGAACGTCGCGTTGGCAATGGTTGCCTCGCTGGGCGTCGAAGCGGCCGCCTTGATCCTCGGCATCGTCGCCTGGAGGTCGGCCGCCGGCAAAATCGCCGTCGCCCTGGTCGTGCTGCTGCCGCTGCTCGGCTACGCGCTGTTCGTGGTACAGCGGCCGGCGTCGCGGACCCTGCTCCCGACCATTGCCGTCGAGGCGACCTATCCCGGCGCTTCGGCCGAGGTGGTCAGCGACACGGTGGCCGCCCCCATCGAACAGCAAATCAATGGCGTGGAAGGCATGGCGCATATATGGTCTCGTTCGAGCAGCAACGGGACGTACCTCCTGCAAATTACGTTTAGCCCCAGCGTCGATCTAGACGTGGTCCGCGTGCTGGTACAGAGCCGTGTGAACCTCGCTACGCCGATGTTGCCCGATGCGGTCAGGGGCTCCGGCATCAAGGTCAGCAAGGAGCCAGGCTGGGAGATTGCGACACGCGCGCCGGGCAGCCCCGCTATTGACTACGGCGTCTGTGGCGACGAACCAGACAAAGTCAGGGAACTGGCCAAAGAGTTCGGCGAGCGCCTTCGCGCGAGCAAGAAGTTGACGAACCTGCGCATATTCTGGCGTCCTCGACCGCTACGACATGTATCCGATGGTGGAAATCACCGCCGATCCCGCCGCGGGGGTGAGTATCGCCGAAGCCCGCGACGTTTGCAGGGAGGCGCTGATCGAGGCCCGCGAGGCTCTCCATTTGCCCCAGTCCTACCGAATCGCCTGGCTCGACATGCCGCGCCCGGGCGATGACGCGGTGGGAGCGGAGACCGCGAGCAAACGGCCGGGGACTGAAAGGCTGGTCGCCCCCGCAGGGAGCCACGATGCCGCAGCCGCCCGGCTGAAGCTCGAATCGGCCGAGCGACAGTTGCAATTGGCGGAAACCAGATTCAAGAGTGGCCAAACGACCGTCTTGGAGGTGTTGAGGACAGGTCTCGCCCGCGATCTAGCGGAGGCCGAGTTGCACGGCAGTCTGCTCGAAGCCGCCAACGCAAGAGCCCAGTACACAAAGGGGATTTTCGATGTCCTGCAAGCGCAATACCGCCAAGGCATGGCGTCGGCGGAGGAGGTCACAAAAGCGAAACTCGATCGAGACCTCGCAGCAATGGACGTAAGAGGCCTCGCTGGGATGGAGTCGATGAAGTTCATGCTCTCCTCCCAGGCACAATCCGAAGCGGGCAAGGCCGCCGCGAAGAAGGCCGCACCGAGGAAGCCTACTACGGAAGACAAACCGGAGCAACCGCGGAAATGGCAAGGGATCGTGCTGACCTACGAGGCCGAGCCCGGCTCGGCGCGACCTGGGGCACGCAAACAGCAGTTGGCCGAATCGTTAAGAGCGTGGAGACAGGAATTGACCGACCTGATCCATGCAGTCGATCGCCGCGTCAACTCCGGCCCGCAGAAGGTCGCGCGTGTCAATGGGAATTTGTTTGCCAACGGGAGACTGGAAATCCAAGTTGCGCTCTTCAGCCGGGACGATGCCGCCCGGCAGCGGGTCGAGCGGTTGTTGCTCCGCCCCGGCAACCTCGAGTTCCGCATCCTGGCCAACCCTCGCGACAACACTATCGAGCGTGCGATGAAAGACCCGAAGAAGTCGGAGCTGTTCGATTCCACGGGAAAGCGTTTGGCCTGGTGGGCGCCTGTCAAGGCAGGCAACTCGCGGCAGTTCACCGGTAGCCGCATTGCCCGGCGAACCGTCGAAAAGGACGAGGAAGAAATCACGCAAGTCCTCGTGTTGGACGATCCGTACAACATTGCCAACAAGCATCTCGCAGCGGCGAAGGCCGGCGTCGATTCATCGGGAGACCCATGCGTGGAGTTCTCCATGAGACCCGACGGCGCGAAACGCCTCGCCAAGCTGGCCGGCAAGCACGATTTCCGGCTCGGCATCATCCTCGACGGCCAATTGCAGTCGGCTCCGTCAATCCGCAGCGTGGTCTCCGACCACGGGCAGATCACCGGTGTCTTCACAAAGCAAGACGTCGCCGATCTGGCCGACATTCTCAACGCCGGCCCGTTGCCGATGCGGCTGCGGCTGGCGAACCCGTGACGGATGAAGGATGAGGGATGAAGGATGAGGGATGAGGGATGAAGGATGAGGGATGAGGGATGAATCCCATTTGCCCTCTTGTCCCCTGTCCCTCATCTCTTATCTTGGCCCCCCATCCCTCATCTCTCATCTCTTATCCCTCATCTCTTATCCTTGCCCCCCATCCTTCATCTCTCATCTCTCATCTCTCATCCCTTATCCTTCCCCCCATCCTTCAACCTCGCCTTGCAAGGCCTCGGCTCCTTCCGCCACCGCTTGCACGACCGCAGCATGTGTGTCATATTTCATGTTTTGCCGTTTTGCCCGGCGAACGGGCAGGAGCAGCAGTCGCGTGGAGATATGGCCGGCGATCGACCTGCGGGGGGGTAAGTGCGTACGCCTTCGACAGGGCGATTATCGCCAGGAGACGGTGTTCGGCGACGATCCGGCCGCCACGGCCCGCCACTGGGTCGATCTGGGGGCGAAATGCCTGCATCTGGTCGATCTCGACGGGGCGCGGGAAGGGCGACCGGCGAATCTGCCGAGCGTCCGCGCGATCGTCGCGGCGGTTCCTGTCCCCTGCGAACTTGGCGGCGGCATACGCAGCGAGGAGTCGGTCCGCGACCTGCTCGAACTGGGCCTCGCCCGGCTGGTGATCGGCACGTTGGCCCTGCGCGAGCCGGATTGGTTTCGCCGCATGTGCCGGGAGTTTCCCGGCCGGCTGGTTTTGGGGATCGACGCCCGCGGCGGACGGGTCGCCAGCGATGGCTGGCAATCGACCAGCGACGTAGCGGCGACGGAATTGGCCGGGCGGTTTGCCGGCGAGCCGCTGGCGGCAATTATTTATACGGATATCGCCCGTGACGGGATGATGGCGGGGCCGAACGTGGCGGAAATGGCCGCGATGCGGGCCGCCGTCGAATGGCCGGTGGTGGCCTCCGGCGGCGTGACGACCCTTAGCGACGTTGCCCGGCTGGCCGCCGTGCCGATGGCCGGCTGCATCATCGGCCGGGCTTTGTACGAAGGGACATTAACCCTGCCCGAGGCGCTCGCCGCCGCGGGCACAGTGTAGGATAGACAACATCACGACCCTCGTTCCCACGCGGAGCGTGGGAACCAGAACATATAACGACCCTCGTTCCCATGCTCCGCGTGGGAACGCCCGGCTCGCGGCGCTGGCGCCGCTCCATCGGACGCGGAGCGTCGCCGGCAATGGGTTCCCACGCAGAGCGTGGGAACCAGAACGGGGGCCAGACCGCGAGCCGGACGCCGAACACATTTCCCCAAGGACACTTCTCATGCCCAAGTACTCCGTCGATCAAATTCGCAACGTCGTATTCTGCGGACACGGCTCGGCCGGCAAGACCACGCTGGTCGACAAGATCCTCACCACCACCGCCGCGGTCAGCCGCAACGCCAGCGTCGATGACGGCACGAGCATCTGCGACTTCGACGAGGAGGAGAAGCAGCACAAATACACGATCGAGGCGACGGTGGTGCAGTGCGACCACGGCGGCAAGCACTTCTCGATGATCGACACGCCGGGCTACCCCGATTTCATCGGCCAGGCGATCGGGGCGATGCGCGGGGTCGATACCGCGGCGATCGTGATCAACGCCCAGTCGGGCATCGAAGTCAACACCCGCCGCGTCTTCGCCGAAGCCAAGAAAGCCGGCCTGGGGCGGATGATCGTCATCAACCGCATGGACGCCGACAACATCGACTTTCCCACCCTGGTCGAGAACATCCAGGAGCTTTTCGGCAAGAGCTGCGTGCTGTTGAATGTGCCGCTGGGACATGGGGCCGACTTCCGCGGCGTGGCCAACACGCTCAAGCCGCCCGCCGACGCCGCCGGCGCCCTGATCGATCCCAACGAGATCGGCGAGTCGCTGCTGGAGACGATCATCGAGGTCGACGAGGCGGTGATGGAGCGGTATTTCGAGGGCACGCCGCCGACGGATGAAGAGATTTCGCGGCTGATCGTTCGCGCCGTGGCCCAGGGCTCGCTGGTGCCGATGGTCTGCGTTTCAAGCAAAACGGGCGCGGGGCTGGCGGAGTTGATCGAGGCTTTGGGGCTTTGCGCTCTGCCGCCGGACGCCCTGCCGCGAACGGGCAAGAACGCCGCCGGCGAAGAGGTCGAGATCAAGGCCGATCCGGCCGGCCCGCTGGTCGCCCAGGTCTTCAAGACCCGCATCGACCCCTTCGTGCAGAAACTCAGTTTCATCCGCGTTTTTTCGGGCACGCTGAAGAAAGACGCCAGCGTGCCGGTGGTCGGCGTGCGGAAGCCGGTGAAACTCAGCACGCTTTTCAGCGTTCAGGCGGACGAGACCACGGCGATCGACGAAATCGCTCCCGGCGGGATCGCGGCGGTGGCGAAGATCGAGGATCTGCACACCGGCTCGTCGCTGGGCGAGCTCACGCTGCCGCCGATCCCCTTCCCCACGCCAATGGTCGGACTGGCGGCCAGTCCGAAGAGCCGCGGCGACGAAGGCAAGCTCTCCGGCGCGTTGCAGAAGCTCTGCGAGGAGGACTCGACCTTCCGCCGCGATCTCGACGCGCAAACCAAGGAGATGGTCATCACCGGCATGAGCGAATTGCACCTGCAAATCCTCCGCGAGCGGCTCAAACGCCGCGACAAGGTGGAGATCGAGACCCGCGAGCCGAAGATCCCCTACCGCGAGACGATCATGGCCAACGCCGAGGGGATGTATCGCCACAAGAAGCAGACCGGCGGCCGCGGCCAGTTCGGCGAGGTCCACATCCGCATGTTCCCCATGCCGAAGGGGGTCAACGTCGAGGAATGGGCCACCAAAGCCCGCTTCCCGTCGATGAAAGAAACCCACTACGACGAGGAGAACAACTTCCTCTGGATCGATTCCGTCGTCGGCGGCACGATCCCCAGCAACTTCCTGCCGGCGGTGGAGAAGGGCTTCCGCGACCGGCTCGAGCGCGGCGTGATCGCCGGCTACAAGGTGCAGAACGTCTGCGTCGAGGTCCACTTCGGCAAGCACCATCCGGTCGATAGCTCGGAGCAGGCGTTCAAGACCGCCGGCTCGATGGTCTTCCGCAACGTCTTCCAGCAGGCGAAGCCGTCGTTGTTGGAGCCGATCGTGCGGATCGAGGTGACGGTCCCGACGGCAAACGTCGGCGACATCAACAGCGACATGTCGGGCCGCCGCGGGCGCGTCTTGAGCATGGACTCCGCCGGCGGCGATCTGCAAACGGTGATCGCCGAAGTCCCCCTGGCCGAGGTGACCACCTACGCCCGCAGCCTATCGAGCATCACCGGCGGCCGCGGCAGTTATACGATGGAGCTAAGCCACTACGACATCGTGCCGGGCAACGTAGTGCAGGAGATCGTGGCGAAGGCGCACATGAAGGAAGAGGAAGAGGAGTAGGAGGCGGGGCATTTCTCGATCGGAGGGCAACCGTTCATGCTGCTTCGCAAAATCCAGATTAAGAACCTGTTGTCGTTCGGTCCGAACGGTTTGATCCTGCCCCTGCGTCCGCTCAACGTCCTCATCGGTCCGAACGGGTCAGGCAAATCGAACTTCATCGAGGCTATCGGCCTGTTACAGTCGGCGCCACAGGTACTGGCTTCACCGGTCCGTGACGGCGGCGGGATAGGCGATTGGCTCTGGAAGGGCGATCGGAACCCCACAGCTCATTTGGAAGTTGTAGTTGACAATCCCGCGGGGACTATGCCGTTGCGGCACATTCTTGATTTTACTCAGACCAACCAACGTTTCGAGTTGGTCGATGAGCAAATTGAGAATGAGTCATCGTACGCGGGCGACGATGCGCCGCGTTTTTATTATTGGTTTCAAGGCGGGCACCCTATACTGATGGTAAGTGGTGAGGAACGCAGGGTTTCTGGGGAAAGAGTGGCCCCCGAAAAATCCATCCTCTCGCTGCGGAAAGACCCGGATCAGTACCCCGAAATCACTTATCTCGGCGAACAATACGACCGCATTCGCATCTATCGCGAATGGTCGTTTGGCCGCTACACACCTCCACGACAACCGCAAAAGGCTGACCAACGCAATGATTTCCTTGAAGAGGACTGTTCGAACCTCGGGCTCATGCTGAACCGGCTTCGGCGCGACATCTCGGCAAAGTCCAAACTGCTGGAGATGCTGGCGAAGCTCTATCCGGAGGTCCAGGACTTCGATGTGAGCATCGAAGGCGGAACCGTTCAGGTCTTTCTCCACGAGGGCCGTTTCAGCATCCCTGCCACCCGGCTCTCGGATGGAACGCTGCGTTACCTGTGCCTCTTGGTTTTGCTGTGTCATCCATCGCCGCCGCCGTTGATGTGCATCGAGGAACCGGAGTTGGGGTTACATCCCGACGCGCTGGTAGGCATCGGCGAACTATTGAAAGAGGCTTCGACGCGGACGCAGCTTATCGTAACGACCCATTCGGAGGTGCTGGTCGATAGTCTTTCGGCGTCGCCGGAAGACGTGATCGTCTGCGAAAAACAGGACGGGGAAACGACCATGCGGCGGTTGGAACAACCGGCTCTGGCCGAATGGCTCAAGAAGTACTCCCTCGGCCAACTGTGGCGGCGCGGCGAAATCGGGGGAAACCGCTGGTGAAAGTCAAAATCTACGTCGAAGGCGGCGGAGACGGGCAAGCGTTGCGGACGCGCTGCCGTCACGGCTTTTCGCAATTTTTCGAGCGCACGGGCTTTCCGGCCGAATGCCCGCCGTTGTGGCATGTGGCAGCCGAAATGACGCATTCGAGAGTTATTGCACGGCTCTTGCCAGCGCCGGCCATGATGACTTTCCGATGCTCCTTGTTGACAGCGAAGGTGTCGTGTCCCAAGAACCATGGGACCATGTGACAACCCGCGACCACTGGCGACCCCCGGCCAATTCTCGCGACGAACACTGCCACTTGATGGTACAGTGTATGGAGGCATGGTTCATTGCGGATCGAGATCTGCTTGCCCGGTTCTTTGGGCAAGGTTTTGCGTCGAATCCACTGCCGGCGAATCAAGATATTGAGGCGATACCGAAAGAAAGCGTTTTCCAATCGCTTCGGATGGCAACGCGAAACAGCAGAACCAAGGGAGAGTACGACAAATCGGGGCACTCGTTCGAGATCTTGGGGCAATTGGATCCCATGAAGGTCCGACGCGCATCGCGCTACGCCGCCAAGTTACTGGATACCCTCATACAACGATGCGGTCTTTGATCGCACGCCAATCCGCACTTTTTCTTCCTCCGGCGCGATTGGCGCACGCCTACGGCCGTTAGACCGACATCGCAGCCCTCAAGCGGCGGTGGATTGCGTCGGGCGCCAAGTTGGCGCCACAGGGCCATGCAATCGCGCCAAACTCATCGACGAACACTTTGGCGAACTCGTTCGGATCGTGCAACGGCTCGAAGACGGGGCCGAAGAGCCGGTCGGCCATTTCAATCTCGCCTGCCGTCCCGTCGTCGAATTCCACATGAAGCCGATGGCCGCTCAAGGCGGCGACGCGGATTACCTTCGGCACGTTTCACCTCTTCACTCGGAGTTTTCCGGCCCTCGTTCTCTTCCTCTTCTCATTCTCACATTCTGGCACGAACCGCACCGCTCGCCAATCCGGTGATGGCCACTGTCTTGCTACTTGCGGGATCTCTCCACCAGTTTCAGCGATACTACTCCTAGACCGTGGCCGACCGGCCGCCATTCAGCGTCATTCTATCGGGCGTCGGGTCGCCTCGCGCTTGGCAGCGGCCGGCGATATGGCTTTCCGGCTATGTAGAGGCGCAGTTGGGCCTCTGCATCTTTCACGAGCGCGCGGTTGTTCTGCTGTTTCGCCTGGGCGATGGCTTGGCGGGCGGCGCGGATGGCGTCGGGGAAACGGCCGGCTTCCGCGTAGGCCGCGGCAAGCGTGGCGGTGATGCCCGGTTCGCGGCCGTTGGACAGGCGAAAGGCTCGCTGGGCGAGTTCCACCGCTTCGACGCCGTTGCGAATCGCGGCTTGCGGCGAGGTCGCTCGCAGTGAGGCCAAATTGCCGAGTGCGTAGCGATCCCCCGGATCGTATTTGATGGCCTGGTAATAATGGGCAATCGCCTCCTGCGTTTGTCCTTGGCGGTTTAGCGCGAAGGCGAGATTGCACTGGGCGTGGGGATAGGCGGGACGGATTCGCACGGTCTCCAGATAGTGTTCGATCGCGTCACTGTAACGTTGTTGCTTCATCAACTCGGCGGCGAGATTGAAATGGGCGACGTCGTTGTCGGTAGTGCAGCGGACCGCGCGAGTCCAGAGGGTTTCGCTGTCTCGCCAGAACGAGGTCTGCCGCCACGCACATGCCATCAGCCCCGCCAGCACCAATCCTGATACGATGCCCCACGTCCAAGGACGATAGCTTGGCAATTTCCCAGCGGAGAGAAACTCCCGGTCTGCGGCGGCTGCGCTCCAAGCCAGAGCGATGGCCAAGCCGATCTGCGGCAAGTAACCGTAACGATCGGCCATCACTTGCAGGCCGACCTGCACCAGGCCGATGACCGGCACGAGCATCCCCAAGAACCAGAACCAGCCGACGAACAGATACGGATTCGGCCGCCGCCGGATGATGACCGCCGCGGAAATCGCGGTCAACAGCAGCAGCGCGGCGGCGGCTTCCCCGATCGGCAGACGGGCGGCGGGATGCGGATAGAACGCGGCCAGATTCGTCGGCCAGAAGAACTGGCCCAGATATGTTGCGTACGAGACCACCGCGGCCGCGAAACGCGACGGCAGCGAGAGCTCGTCGAGCGTTACCACCGCGTGCTGCTGAGCTCAGCATCGTGACAAGGCACGAAGCCGCCGCCAGCAACAGCAGCGGGACCTTCTCGACAATCGGACGCCGCGAAACCGCAAGCGGTTTGTCGGCATTACCGCCTCGCAGGCGTCCCAGCGGCCAATAGTCCAACAGCAGGAGCACGAACGGCATCGTCACCAGCATCGGCTTTGACATTAGACCGAGCGCGAACAGCACGATCACCAGGCAATATCGCGGCAGCGAGAAGGGGCGGCGGACGTAAGCGAGATAGGCCCAGAGGGTGAGCATGAAGAAGAGCCCGCTGAGAACGTCTTTTCGCTCGGCGATCCAGGCGACCGACTCCACCCGCAACGGATGAACGGCGAATACCGCCGCCACCAGCGCGCTGGGCCACAAATCGCGCGTCATCCGCCAGAGGACCAAGAAGAGCACGACGGCGGAGAGCGCGTGCAGCGCGACGTTGCTCAAGTGATGGCCGCCGGCGTCCGATCCGTAGAGTTCGCAATCGACCATGTGGGAAAGCCAGGTCAACGGGTGCCAGTTCGAGGCGTGGCAGCTCGTAAAGGCCCAGGCCACGCCATCGGCCGTCAGCCCATTCTGCACGTGCCGGTTCTCATAAACGTATTGGTCGTCGTCGTAATTGACGAAGCCGAAATTGGCGGTCTGGGCAAAGACGACCGCGACCGCCAGCACGAGAAACGCGCAGACGGCCGCCGCGGCGTAAGGTTCGCGGGCAGGCCGCGCAATGGCCACAACGCCGGAACCCGCCACGGCATCCACCGGAAGGTGCGACCGAGCGGCCCTGTTCCCCGGCCGTCGATTGCGGTCCTCCGGCAAGCTGCCTCTCTTCCGATTGCGGCTCATGCGGGCGTGATCTCAACCAGGCGTTCGGCAAATCGGGCAGTTGGCGGCAACCGTCGCATCGCGGAAATTCTATCACAGAGCGGTCTGACAGCCAACCCAACGCGGGGAAGAGTCACCGCCCCCGGCGGTTGTTGCCGCTGGCCGGATCGAGTAAAATTCGTCTGTGGTCGCCCGAAGAGGGCACAGTGGTCGCCGCGCCATGCTCGAGCGAGCAAGCGTCGGCGGACGCCGCAAGATCCGCATCGTCCCAGGATTCTCACGTTTATGGAATATTTCCGCTATCGAGTGACGACAGCATTGTTGGTCGCGTTCTTCCTGTCGCTGGCAGTGCCCTCGTTCGCGCAGGCTCCGCCGCCGGGGGGCGACCTGAGCAGCGATCTTCCCGGAGCGGATTTGGGAAAGGGGCCGCCGGCCGCCAATGCCGTCAAGAACCCGGTGACGGTCGAAGCCCAGTTCACCGCTACGGCGGGCGGCAAGCCGGGGCGGCTGTTTGTCACCGCCACCATTGCCCCCGGCTGGCATATCTACTCGATTACCCAGCCGACCAGCGCAGAGGGCAATCCGACGGTAACGAAGATCGACGCCAAACTGCCGGCGGGAGTTCGCCTGGCGGGGCCGTTCCAACCGACCGTGGCGCCCGAGCGAAAAAAGGAGCCCGACGCCTACGGCGATCTGGCGATCGAACAGCACGTCGGCACGGTCACGTGGTACGCGCCGATCGACCTGGCCGCCGGCGTCGATCCGGCGACGCTGAGAATTCCCGGAATGATCTACTTCGGCGCCTGCGACGCTCAGCAGTTGCCTGCCGCCGACGGACGTGGCCTTTACGGCGGCGTTGGGGGGAGGCGTGACTGTGCCGGACGACAACGTGGTGAAGTCGGTGGGCACAACGGCGAACGGCATTACGACCGCCGGCGGTTCAGCCATCGACACCGCGCACCCGCCGGAAGGCGAAAAGAGCGCGACGGCTTTCGATCCGCATCTGTTCCTGCTGCAACTGGTCTCCGCTTTCGTCGGCGGACTGATCCTAAACCTGATGCCGTGCGTCCTGCCGGTCATTGGGTTGAAGGTCCTTGCCTTCGTGCAGCAGGCGGGAGAAAGCCGCGGACGCATCTTCATGCTCAACGTCTGGTATTCGATCGGGCTGATCGCCGTCTTCATGGTACTGGCGATTCTGGCCACGATCTTTGGATTGGCCTGGGGCGAACAATTCACCGACAATACTTTCAAGATCACGATGACGGCGCTCGTGTTCGTGATGGCGTTGAGTTTTCTGGGCGTCTGGGAGATCCCCATCCCGGGTTTTGTCGGCAGCGGTCGGGCGAGCGATCTACAAAACGAGGAGGGCCCCGTCGGCGCCTTCTGCAAGGGCGTCTTCACGACGATCCTCGCGACCCCGTGTAGCGGACCATTCCTGGGACCAGTCTTCGGTTACGTGACCAAGCAACCGCCGCACGTGGCCTACGGCATTTTCGGCGCGATCGGGCTGGGCATGGCTTCGCCGTACTTGATCATCGGCGCCTTCCCGGCGTTGATCCGATTCTTGCCGAAACCGGGGGCGTGGATGGACACGCTCAAGCAGTTGATGGCCTTTCTGCTGCTGGCAACAGTCGTGTATCTGATCGGCCTGTTGAAATCGGCTTATGTGATTCCGACACTGACGTTTCTGGTCGGCCTGTGGTTCGCCTGTTGGTGGGTAGGCCGCACGCCGCTGACGCAGCCGACGGCCCGAACGGTGGCGTGGTGCGGCGGGGCGATCGTGGCGGGATTGGTCGGGGTCTTCGCGTTTACCGTGCTGATGCAGACGCCCAAGATCCCCTGGAAACCGTTCTCGCCCGGGGCACTTGCGGAAGCCAGGGCGAAGGGGAAGACGGTGATGGTCGATTTCACCGCCAACTGGTGTCCCAACTGCAAGCTCAACTCGAAGCTGGCGATCGAACGCGATGCCGTTCTGGAGTTGGTGACGGCCAACGGCGTGGAGCCGCTCTTGGCCGATTGGACCGACAAGTCGCCGGCGCTCAAGAAGACCCTGAACGAACTCGGCTGCAATTCAATCCCCGTCTTGGCCATCTGGCCCGCCGCATCGTCCGACGGCCAGCCGGTCGTGCTGACCGACTTGCTGACCGAGGGCAAGGTGCTGGAGGCTTTGAGGAAGGCGGGGCCGTCGAAAAACGCTCCGCCAAGCACGCGGCTATAGACGGGCGGCTGCCCGCAGCGTACTTGTTTGTGATCGAAAAAACGGGAGAACTGTTTAGCCGGCGAGCTTGCTCGCCGCGGTTGCGCGGCGCTCCCGAGCGGCGAGCAAGCTCGCCGGCTAAACGGTTCGGGCTTAACCGCCATAATCCGATACTGCATTCTCAGTAGCGTCGATTCTTGCGGGACGCAGCGGCGAGAACTACAATAGAAAATCGAACGTAAACCACGCAGCGAGGTCCACAATGCACAAGCAATTCTTGCCGGGCGTTCTTCTGTTGAGTCTCTGTCTGGGGTGCGGAACGGGAGAGTACGAATCGCGGATTGGCGGGCACCACGGCGGCGGTGGCGGCGGCGCGCCCGCAACCGACCTGCTCGGGCCGGCGGGGGATTTGCAGGGCACGCGCGTCTCAATCCGCATGGCCACCTGTCTCTCGGCCGTCCCCGCAGGAGTGGATCCCAAGAGGTCCCAGGCCATACCCATCCCGATACCTGGCCTGCAACAGAAGACATACGAGGGATTTGTCGAGGACGGCGCACATGGTCAGATCCCTTTCTACTGCCAAGTGATGGTGGTCGAAAAGGCGAAAATGCCGGGCGGGAGCCTCGCCGCTCAACTGCCGGCGGGCATCGGCAAGCCGCCGGGAGGCCCGGGCCAACCAACTGATTTGCAGGTGACGACCTCCGAAGGCAAAGAAAGCAAGTGGCAAACAATGCGCATGACTCTGCCGAAACAGGAGTTCTACTATCGAGACCAGGCCGGACACGAGTCTTTCCGGACGATTGACGCCATTATCGACATGTACACGCACGACGAAGCCGGCTACTCGATCATGCTCGTGTGGAGGGTGCCGTCAGACATCGAGCAGAATGTCGGCAACGTCGGGTTGGCGGAACTGGCGAAGGCCGTCGCTGGCGGAGTAACGGTGCGGCCGCAGTGAGCGACGCGGGATGTGCTCGTCTTGCTCCGCAAGAGGAAAGGGGCTTCACGCGGAGCGTAAAGAGTAGCGGGAGGCAGCGTTGCCTCTGCGCGTTGCGAAACCGCAAGCGGCTGGCGGGACGCTCGGGTTACGGCTGATTCCCCTTATTTCCGCGCTCCCCCCTCCGCCTTCCGCCCTCCGCCTTCATCCCTCCGCCCTCCGCCTTCCGCCTTGAGATAGCCGGCACTCGATTGGAAGTACTTGTGGCGGCGGGTGGCGACGGCCTGATCGGCGACGTTCTGCTGCGCCCGCAGGTCAGCGAGATTCGCCTGGCAGTAGCGGCAGCCGACCACCTCGACGTGGAAGGCGATATAGCGGGCTAACTCGGGCTCGATTGTGCCCAGCAGCCAAGTGCCCAACTCGTGCCGCGTCGGACAGCTCAGCCGCCGCCCGCGCCAGATTTCGCCCAGGGTATGGATGCCCTCGCCCCGCCGGGTATGGATCGAGGCCAGGCTCCGCGCCAGCGCCGCGTCTTCCCGCGCTGCCTTCTCGATCCGCGCCATCTCCTCCGGCGGCAACGCTTCGTCCAGGTATGCTTCGAGGTCGGTTGGGGTGAACATGGAAAATAGTGGGCAGTCGGCAGTAGGCAGTAGGCAGTGGGCAGTGGGCAGTGGGCAGTAGGCAGTCGGCAGTGGGCAGTCGGCAGTGGGCGGTCTGCCAGCGGTGTTTGTTGGAACTAACCGTACTCAGTAAGTTCTCATTCTCCACCCACTACCCACTATCAACTGCCGACTGCCCACTGCCGACTGCCGACTTTATTCGTACAACTCCGGAAAAACCGCCTGCGGCAAGCGCTGCGAACGGACGGCGGTCCGCAGGGCGGCGATGAACTCGAACTTGTAATTGGCGACCGTCTGCTCGCTCACGCCCAGCCGCGAGGCCACGGTCTTATTCGACCAGCCGCGGACGAACAGCAGTTCGACGCACTCGAGCCGCTCCCACTGGCCGCGCTGGCGGAAATGCTCGATCTGCTTGGCCAGCGCGGCCGCCAAGGCCGCTTCCTCCAAGTGGTGTCGCTCGCCGCTCCGCGCGATGCTGCTGGCGTGCCGGGCGGCGCCGGCCGGCTCCCAACTGCTCGCCGCGCTGCTGGGCGGAACCAGCGGCAGCATCGGCCGCCGGCCTTCCCGCCGCAAATAATCGATCAGCTTGTGGGCGGCGATCGAAAACAGATATCCTTCCAACGGCCGCTGGCCGTCGAAGTTCGGCAGGCTCGTCAGGAAACCGATGAACGTCTCTTGCACCAGGTCCTCGGCCGCCGAGCGATGGTGCGTGCGACTTTCCACGAATGCCAGCAGCCGCCCTTCGAACCGCGCAATCAACTCGTACCACGCGTCGGTATCCCCTGCGCGGATGCGGCGAGTCAGCAAGGCGTCGGCTTCGGCCATAGGGGCTAGGGACTAGGGGCTAGGGGCAGGGGCTAGGGGTCAGGGGTCGGGTCAGGATTGCGATCTTCGCTTGCTCCCAGCCCCTAGCCCCTAGCCTCTAGCCCCTCACTTTACAACCGTCGCCAACAGGGCGACGGCCACTGGTCCTAGTATGGCCAGAATTGCGGCAAATCGCAAGCGGCGGCGACGCTTCCCGCTGGTCTTCAAGTCGATTCGCAGGTAGCCATACGTCACCGCCAAGAGCCACAACACCGCCGCCAAGCCGCCGCCGGCTATCCACAGGCGACCGGCGACGACGCCCCGCCGGTATTCCTCCAGTATCTGCTCCCTCGCCTTTCGATCGAATTGCAGCAGCACGTAGAGCCGGGTCATCGGCCCGACCGAGGACGGCCCGATCTCTTCCCATTTGTCCTTGACGACCTCGTTGCGGAGAAACTCGTAGGGCAGCGCGACGAGCTGGGCGCCGGCGGGGCGGCCCACGTAGGTTGCCACGTAGCGATTCGCCGCCTTGTGCAATTCACCGGGCAGCTCGTCTTCACACTCCTGCGGGGTGGCGTAGGGGCCGACGACAATTGTCGTCTGATAGGTGTCGCCGAGCATTTGCGGCGGCTGGTTGATCCAAGCGGGCGGATTGTTCGCCGGGGTGGACGCGGGCAAAGTGGCAGCGCCTGTCATCGGCGACGGGAGTCTCTTTTCATTTGCCGCCGCCGGTTTCATCGCCGCGGCGCCCGCCGCGACGGGCGGCTTGGGGCTAGGTTTTGTGGATTTCGGCTGGTCCTTTTCCGCGGTGTCAACAGGGATGCCCGTGTCGGGAAGCCGCGACCCGGGTTTCACTGCATCCCGCCCGACTATTGTGCGAGCATTGCCGCGACTGATCGAGATCCGGGCCGGCGTCTGCATGGACTCATAGCGGGTGAAGAACATCCCGAGTCCCGCGAGCACCAGGACGGCCGGCACGCCAATTGCCAGAAGCGCGATTCCCGCCACCCGCGTCTTGGGAAAAGCGAGCAGCCCCACGATGACGATCAGACCGCCGAGCAACAGGACGGCCAACAGGATGAAGACAATCATATCGCTCCTCGGAGTAGCTGCTTTTGCAAATGCGGAGTCGCTCTCGCCGAATACAATTGACTCATCGGATTCGATAGTCGGCGCCGGCCCACTGGCCATGTCTCCGCGGACGCCGGGATCCGCCTCCAGGTGGATCCCGGTTCGCGTCACCTGATGTGGCTGCCAATCCCGCTGCGGTGCAACGGAGAAGCCCGCGTAAAACCACCAAAACGCCGCGGCCACGACCAGCGCCAGCGGGGCCGTCAACACGACGATGCCCGCCACGCGCGTCCTGGATTTTGACAGCAAGACGACGCAAGCGACCAGCCATGCCAGCGCGAAGAGCGCCAGGAGCAAGCCGATCGTGGACGGTTCCGGCACGGCGGTAACGTGATTGATGGTCATGATCCGCTTACCCTCGCTTTCGCCGATTCGCCCGTTCGTACGGGCTGGCCAACTGCACGGCCACGGACATCGCGCCGGCGACCATGGGGAGCCACGGCTGGGGGAATTGCCAGAGTTCGGCAACGAGCGACGCCAGGACAATGCTGACAAATACGCTGAAAACGCTCAATCTCGTCCGCCGCAGCGGATCGGCTTGCAGCCACCAGCGGAGCACGAGGAAGAGCGTGCCGAAGCAGGCCATGTAGGCCATCATCTGCGGCCGGCCGTCGATGGCGTAGAAGCTCGGCGGCGATTTGATGTCGGCAAGTCGCGAATACGCCACGGCGGCGGGCAGTTTCACCATGAGCGTCTCGGCCGCGGCGAACATCGCCGCGCCGATGCCCAGGCCGACGACCATCAGCACGAAGCGGCGGAGCATCGCGTCGCCGCGGACGCCCTCCCAGAACTTCGCTGCGATCAGCACCGCCCAAGTGCCCGCCAGACTCGCCAGCAGCAGCCAGGCGAATTGCTCGGGCCTGGGTGCGTTCAAGGCGTCGCTGCCGTAGCTGCCCACCAGCACCACGACGACACACATCACGGTCGCCGCCAGCGCGCCGGTCAACAACGAGCGGAGCAGATCGGCCAGTCGTTCCCGCGGCGGCTTGAGGATCAACGCCGGCAGCGGCTTTTCGCCGTAGCGGCGGACGCTCGAGCCGGGAATGAACGGCGACGACGGCGGCGGGCCTGGTGCGTTGAGCGCCACGGGTGGCTTGTCCACCCGTGCTTCGCCACTGCTGGGCAAGCCAGCCGCGGCACCCGACGCGGCGGATGCCTGCTGGTCGCGAATCGTTTGCGGCTCGCTGCCGCTGGTGACTTTCCACGCCAGCCAGTACACGCCGTACGTTGCGCCCAGCACAATCGCCAACGGCATCAGCAGCGGCCAGGTGTGCAAAGTGACAATTACAACAAGTAGAATTAGCAGCACCTGGACGATGGGCGTCTGTTTTCCGAAATTGTCGCGGACTTTCCGCAGTTTGCGGCGCAGGTCGCGCAGGAGCGGCTCCTCGCGGACGGGCTCGGCAGCTCCTATTGCACATCTCCGGCCAGCGTCGGCAACCGGCGCGGTGGCGCCACCGCTGGCACCCGAGCCGCCTGTCCAACCAGGTGGAGCGACAGCGGCAGCGACGCCGTTGGCAGATTCGCTGTGCAGCGACGGCATGTTCGGGCAACCAGGCAGGGCGGCCATCATCTTGCCCGCCGACGGATACCGCAATGCCGGGTCTTTTTCCAGGGCGCGGGCAATAATGCTGCGATACGGCTCGGCGATCATCGAAACGTCGGGCTTGGCCGTGAGGTGCTTCATCAGCACTTCACCGATGCTCTCGCCCTCGAAGGGCACGCGGCCGGTGAGCAACTCGTAGAGAATCACGCCCATCGCGTAGACGTCGAGCTCCTTGCCGTAGCGGCCGTTGGCCACCTCGGGCGCCATGTAGTGGACGGTGCCGACGCTTTCGGTATGTCCGCTGCGGCGGCTGCACGAGATGAACTTCGACAGCCCGTAGTCGCCGACCTTCACCACGCCTTCGTCGCGGAAGATGTTGCCGGGTTTCAGGTCGCGGTGGACGATGCCGCGATCGTGCAGATAGGCCACGCCCGCGCCGATGCCGTGAATCCACAGCAGCGCCTCTTGCGGCGGCAGGCCGGCAGGGTGATCGGCCAGCACGGTCTCCATGCTCGGGTCGGCCACGTATTCCATCACCACCCACGTGTCGCCCTGCTGGTCCTGGCGGATGTCGTACAGGTCGAGCAGGTTGGGGTGCTTCAGGTTGAGGCATTGGCGGATGCCGCGGAGTTCGACGTCGAGGTTGCGGCGGATCAGCTTCAGCGCCACGTCCTTGCCGGCGTCGCTGGTGGCGTAGTAGATCTCGCCGAAACCCCCTTGGCCGACGCCGCGCTTGATCGTGTAGCCGCCCAAGGGGCGGGCGCCGCTGGCGTAGATGAAGCGGCCGCCCGGCGATTTCTCCGGCGCCGGCGAAGCGGGGCGATGCGGCAGCGTGTTTTGGTCAGACGGTTCCAAGGTTGCCACCTACGGTTGGGATGGAACTCACGGCCTCCCCTCTCCCTTTGGGAGAGGGGCCGGGGGTGAGGGCCTCGCGAATCGTGATGTCGAAAGAGCTGCCGCCCCACCCTCACCCTCGCCCTCTCCCGGTGGGAGAGGGAACCAACCTACTCTATTGTAACGTAATCTCCTCCAAGTTGAACGAAAACCCATCGCCCTCGATGCGGGAATTCTTGCTGATTTGGCGTTCTCCGCGGCACTTGGCGCCGTCGATCTTAAAGGGGCTATCGCTGCGGCAATATAGTTCCTGCCCGCGGCGATAAAGGATCACTTCGTGCGTCCAGTCGCGGCAGAAAACGTGGCTGTGCGGCCGCGGGCCCAGCACACAAGCGTCGGCCAACAGCAAAACCGAATCGGCCAACGGCTGCGTGCGGTGCCGGCTGGTAAAATCCAATCGTGCCGTCGCGCACAACGGGTGCGGCCGGCGAAACAGCAGCCGCACCGTGCCCCCCAATTGCAGCCGCGCCCCGTCGCCCAGCCAGCCGATCTCCTGCACGATCCGGCCGTTCACGCGCACCTCGCGCCATGCCTCGATCAGATATCCCTCGCCGTCGCGGAGGATGCAGGCGTGCCGGCTCGACAGATCGCCCAGGATCGGCACGTCGGCCGTCCCTTGGGTGTCCGGCCGGCCCAGCGTCACCTTGTCGCCCAGGCAGACCCAATAACCCCCGACGGAGTCGACCCACAGCATGAACCGCTCGCAGTTTCTCACGTCGCGATGCATGGCGCCGTGTCCCAGGAAAGTGTCGAGTGATGAAAACATGATAGCACGGGGAGGGTGCGGGGAAAATGACGAAGCTCGAATGACGAATGACGAAAGAAGCACGAACCTCGAACGGCCGGTCATTTGTCATTTGTCATTCGGACTTCCTTCGTCATTCGTCCTTCGGATTTCGTCATTCGCTACGGTTATTTCTTCGCCAATGCCGTGGCCGGCGTCGCCGGTGTTTTTGGCGAAAAATGCTCGCTCACCTGCTCGACGATGTTCTCCGGCGTCGTCTTGTCCAGTGGGATTTCATCGTGGAATTGAACCTCGGCGTTGACCAGTTTCTCGGTCACTTCGAGGCGGTTGCGCAGGTTCGACACCAACTCTTTGACGCGGCCCAGGCGGCTTTCATCGAACTGGTAGTTGCTGGTGGTTTTGGCGGCGGCGATCATCTGGCAGCGCGCTTCGAGATTCTCGACCTCGACCTGCAACTGCCGCTTCGACGCCAGCATCCCTTCCAGCTTGTGCTGGGCGGCCGTCAGGCTCTTTTGCCGCGCGTTGCGAATGTCCGTCAGACTGACCAGCGTCGCCTCGCCGGTCTTGTAGCGGTTGAAGCGGGCGGCCAGATCGGTGCGAACGTCATCGGCCGTGTAGGTGCGGCCCGCATAAACGTATTCGCCCTTGCCGGTCGCCAGATCGTTCTTTAGCCGCAAGAGCTGCTCCTTCTCCTTGGCCAGCCGCGAGCGGGTCTCTCCGATCTGCTCGTCGAGCCGCTGCACCTCGACCTCCTCCTTGGCGATCACGTGCATGTTCCGCCGCACCTCGGGCAGGAGGTCTTGGATCATGCCCCGCGCGCGATCGACCTGAAACTCGATCGGCACCGCCTCCTGGACGGCGTCGCTGACGTAGCCGGCCGACGTGCGAAGATAGCTCATCGCGTCGCGCCCCACAAAAACCAGGCCCAGCAAGGCCGCACCACCACCGACAATCAGCACTTTCTTGATCATGATCAAGAACCTCCATCTGGAAAGCAAGAAATACCGAAACCTGAAGAGTGTTTCGCCGCCTTGCCGCGGATATTGGATTTTCTCCCGCCTTTTCCCGCGCGTCGGCGGAGGCTACACTATTTGGTGGTATGAAGCTGCTTTCAGTCGAGCAACTGATCGGGCAAATCCACGATTCGCCCACGCGGATCGTGCTGTCCATCGCCGGGGGGGGTAGCCGGGCCATCGCCGACCTGCTCGAAGTGCCTGGGGCCTCGCGAACGCTCTTCGAGGCCGTCGTCCCCTATTCCCCCGCGGCCATGACCGCCTGGCTCGGAAGCCTGCCTGACGGCCTCTGTTCGGCCGCCACCGGCCGAGCGATGGCGATGGTGGCTTTTCTTCGTGCCCGGCAGTACGAGGAGGGGACAGGGGTCGGGGGCCAGGGGCCCGGGAGCAACGAACACTCGGCCGGGGGCTGGGCACTTCAGTGCCCAGTAGAAGCTGTGGTCAGCGGCCAGTGGGCGGTGGGCAGTCGGCAGTGGGCAGTCGGCAGTGGGCAGTCGGCGGCGGAGGGTGGAGAGTGGAGAGTGGAGAGTGGAGAACCCCTTCCGCATTACGCCTTCCCCCCTCCGTCCTCCCCCCCATCCCCAAATCCCCAAATCCACCAATCTCCAAATCCCGAAATCCCCAAATCCCCAACCCCCCAAATCCCCCCTGCTTTAGCCGGCGTCTCCTGCACGGCCAGCCTTGCCAGTGATCGGCCGAAGCGCGGCCCGCACCGCATCCACATCGCCCTGCAAACCGTCTCAGCGACAGCGGCGTGGCACATACAGTTGCAGAAGGACCGCCGCAGCCGGGCGGAGGAGGAGCGGCTGGCTGGCCGGCTGCTACTGAACGTCGTGGCCGACGCCTGCGGGGTCTCTGAGCGGCTTTCCCTCGATTTGCTTGAAGGCGAGCAACTTGAAGAGTCGCGAGTGCACGCCTCGGCGGCTTGGCAAGACTTGCTGTTGGGGCAGACCGAGACGGTTCGTGTCGGTCCAGCAGGCGAGTCGCCGCGGGCAATCATGCCGGGCGCATTCAACCCGCTGCACGACGGCCATCGCCGCATGATGCAAATCGCCGGAGAGATTCTGGGGCAACCCCCGGCCGCGGAAATCTCGATCCTGAACGTCAACAAGCCGCCCTTGGACTATATCGAGATCGAGCGCCGGCTTGGGCAATTCCCCGCCGATCGGCCGGTACTGCTAAGCCGCGCGGCCACGTTTGAGGAGAAATCGCGGCTGTTTGCCGGGGCGACGTTCATTGTCGGAACGGATACGCTACGTCGCATCGCCGATCCGCGATATTACGGCGGCGATCCATTGGCCGCACAGCGGGCAAGCGAACGGATTGCGGCCCGCGGCTGCCGCTTCCTGGTCTTTGGCCGCACTCTCGGCGCCGGATTCGTTCGCCTGTCTGATCTTGACCTGTCCGATCAGCTTCGCGCGATCTGCCGCGAGGTGCCGCCGGGGGTTTTTCGCGCGGACATCTCTTCGACTGCACTTCGCAATTCGGCGGAAACGTGAATCGCCTTCTATAGACTCGGAGACATGCACGCGGCGATGCGGGGACGTATTTCGGACGCGAGGAAAAACGACCCGGTGATGCAGATCAGGTCATCGGGCTTTGCGATGCGGCGAGCGGCGGCCCAGGCTTCGGCGGGCGTGGCGGCGATCTCGACTGTTGCCCTCACCCCCGTTGCCGCCCTCACCCCCGGCCCCTCTCCCAAAGGGAGAGGGGAGACTTGCCTTGCCAACTCCAAGAGTTCTTCCGGCGCGACGCTACGCGGGTTGTTCGAGTAGCGGGTGAGGATCACGTGGTCGAAACGGCCGAGCAATTGCTGCAACATGCCGCGATGGTCTTTTTCTTGGGTGGTGGCGAACATCAGCAGCCTCCGGTTGGCCGAGAAACTCTCATCGAGCACTTCGACCAGCGCAGCGATCGAGGCGACGTTGTGGGCGGCGTCCAGCACAACCGTCGGCCGCCGCGAGACGACTTCCACCCGGGCCGGCCAAGCGATCTCGGCCAGTCCGCGGCGAATGGCCGTTTCGGGAATCGTCCAGCCGCTTCGCCGCAGCTCTTCCAGCGCCGCCAGCGCCACCGCGGCATTGGCGGCTTGATGGCGACCCACCAGGCCGAGTTCAACGGATGTAAGATCGTGGTGACGGGTTGCGGCGGATCCCGCGACTAGGTCCGCGACCACTGGTCGCGGCTTTACATCGTGGAAGTCGAATCGTGCCGGCGACGCCGCCTGCCTCGAGGTGTTGCGGGGGGTGATACTCGAAGCGGAAATCGACGCCCAATTCGACGAGCGGGGCGGCGTTCTGCCGGGCGATGCGGCGAATCACCTCCCGCGGCTCGTCCGCGTCGACGCCGCTTATGACCGGCACGCCCGGCTTGATGATGCCGGCCTTCTCGGCGGCGATGGCGGCCAAGGTGTCGCCCAACTGTTTGGTGTGATCGAAGCTGATGCTGGTGATGATCGTCACGCAGGGCGAGCAGACGTTGGTCGAGTCGAGCCGGCCTCCCAGTCCGACCTCCAGCACAGCCACATCGACGCCCGAGCGGCGGAAATGGTCGAACGCCATCGCGGTGACGATTTCGAAGAAGGTAGGGCCGAGGGAAGTTGGGGATTTGGGGATTTGGGGATTTGGAGATTGGGGGATTTGGAGATTTGGAGATTTGGAGATTTGGAGATTTGAGATTTGGAGATTTGGAGATTGGCGGAGGGCGGAGGGCAGACCGGCTTCTCCCTGTCCACTCTCCACTCTCCACTCTCCACCCTTCGACGGGTGCTTACTGCCCACTGCCGACTGGCCACTGGCCACTAGCCACTGGCCACTAGCCACTCTCCCCTGTTCCGCCCTCATCTCCGTCCCTTCTCCCAGTGGGAGAGGGGAGATGGCGGCTTGGTCCATCGCTTCGACTGCCGGGCGGACTTGCTCGACCAGGTCGGCCAGTTCGTCGGGGGAACAGGGGCGGCGGTCGACGGCGATTCGCTCCTCGACGCGGTCGAGATGGGGCGAGGTGAACAGCCCGGTGCGATAGCCGGAAGCGGAGAGCACGGTGGCGATCATGGCCGCGGTCGAGCCCTTGCCTTTGGTGCCGGCAACGTGGACAATCGGCAGCGCTTCTTGCGGATTTCCGAGGCGTGCTAACAGTTCCCTCATGCGATCCAGTTTCATCGCCTCTTTCGAGTGCGGCATCGACTGCGCTCGTTCGTAGTCGATCCGCCCGGCGAGAAAACGCGTGGCGGCATCACGGCGGGCTGAAGAGTCAGGGCATGGAGACATGAAAGGAACGTTCTGGTTCTCTCCCCGCGACCGCGGTCGCGAGGCATTTGGTCTGACCGGCACTTTATCGCCGATAAACGCGCCGCTGTGCTCTCATTCTAGTGGATTGGCGGCTGCGTGTCGGCGCAGGGGGAAAGGCGGGCGGCGGCGAGATTCCCCTCATTTTTACGGTTGTTGTGGCTTGCAAGCTTGGCAGGCGCGTTTTATAGTAGATAATTCAGGCCCTGTTGAAGGGGACGGAGGAGGTTGCCGGGGAGACGTCGTCCGTCTTGTGCGAGTCTGAGGCGGCGCCCTCCTCCGTCCCCGTTGCCCCTGAACCTTTATTGCGCCCGGTGCGTATGGCAAATACATCGCGCTATCGAGCGACACGGCCCTCCGAGGTCTTTCATGCAGCCAGAAGTAATTATTGAAACCCGGAATCTGACCAAGGTCTATCGCGATTTTTGGGGGCGACAGAAGGTGCGGGCCCTCAAGGCACTCGATTTAGAGGTTCGCCGGGGAGAAATCTTCGGCCTGCTCGGGCCGAACGGATCGGGCAAGACTACTACGATCAAGTTGATTCTCGGCCTGCTGTTCCCCACCAACGGCCAAGCCCTGGTCTTCGGCCGCGACGCCACGGAGGTGACGAAGAACGAGCGTATCGGCTACCTGCCGGAGGAATCGTACCTCTACAAGTTTCTCAACGCCGAAGAGACGCTCGATTTCTACGGCCGGCTTTTCAACATGCCGCGGGCGGTCCGCCGACAGCGGGTGGCCGACCTGATCGAGATGGTCGGGCTGCAATGGGCCAAGCGGCGGCAGTTGAAGGAATACAGCAAGGGCATGACCCGCCGCATCGGTCTGGCCCAAGCGCTGATTAACGATCCCGAGTTAATTGTGCTCGACGAGCCGACCACCGGACTGGATCCGATCGGCACCCGCGAGATGAAAGACCTGATCATCAAGCTGCGGGAAGAGGGGAAGACGATTCTGATGTGCAGCCACCTCTTGGCCGACGTGCAGGACGTCTGTGACCGCATCGCCATCCTCTACCAGGGCGAATTGAAGGAGATGGGCCGGGTCGACAGCCTGTTGAAGGTTCGCAACGTCACCGAAATCCGCGTGGCCGGCCTCAGCGCCGTCGCTCAGGAAGAGGTGCGCCTGGCGATCGAGCGCAACAACGGCCACGTGTTGAACATGGACAATCCCACCAATACGTTGGAAGAGCTATTCTTGAAGATCATTCACGAAAGCCAAGAGCACCCCGGCCGCCGCGTCCGCGGCGTGTCGGAGAATTAGTGGCCAGTGGCCAGTGATCAGTGGCCAGTGGTCAGTGGCCAGCGACCAGAATGAGTGACCGGTAATGACTTCACGAGTCTCCTCTCCGTTTGCCAGCCGACGACCATGATCCACTTACCACTAGCCACTAACCACCAACCACTAGCCACTGACCACTGGCCACTGGCCACTGACCACTAATTCTCATGGTTGTTGACCCAAAAGAACTGATTACGTTTTTGGAATGGCTGCCCACGGCCGTGGTGGAATGGCTGGCGGTGGTGGCGTGCGTGGCGCTGGGGGTGACGGTCGTTGGCTGGCTGCTGACGGCGATCATGCGCGGGCCGGTGGCGGCGACGCGAATCACCTGGCAAGTGCTGCACAGCGCGGTGGTCGAACGTCGTCCGCCTCTCGCCGCGGCGCACCTGGGCGTTGGCCCGGCTGTCGATTCAGGAGTCGATTCGCCGCCGGGTGGTGGTGGTGTTCGGCGTTTTCATCGTGCTGCTGTTGTTCGCCGGCTGGTACCTCGACCCCGAGAGCGTCGATCCCGCCCGGCTGTATCTCAATTTCGTGCTTACCGCCACAAGCTATCTGGTGTTGCTGCTGGCGTTGTTTCTCAGTTCGCAGAGCCTTCCGGCCGACATCAAGAACCACACGATCTACACGGTGGTGACCAAGCCGGTGCGGGCGAGCGAAGTGGTGCTGGGACGAATCCTCGGATTCACCGCGGTGACCACGTTGCTGCTGGTGGTGATAGGGCTGATCAGCTACGTGTTCGTCCAGCGCAACCTCGCCCATACCCATCAGTTGACGGCCGCCGATCTGGAGCCGATCAAAGGGGGCGTGGGCGGCACGTCCGCCGGACTGCAAGGCCGCACCAGCCGCGTTCACGGCCATCGACATACAGTGACGATCAGCCCGTCGGGCAAGGGGCGCGTGGAAATGGAGCAACGGCACTGGCACTCGCTGACGATCCACAAGGACGGCAACGAGACGACATACGAGCTGGGGCCGGTCGAGGGTCTGCTGGTCGCCCGCGTGCCGGTCTATGGCAAACTCCGCTTTTTGGATCGCGACGGGCAGCAGGCCGAGAGAGGCATCAACGTCGGCGACGAATGGACTTACCGCAGCTTCATCCCGGGCGGGAGCCTAGCCCGCGCGATCTGGACGTTCGACGGCGTCACCCCGGAGCGCTTCCCCAAGGGGCTGCCGATCGAGATGACCCTTGAGGTCTTCCGTACCTATAAGGGAGATATCGAGAAAGGGATACGCGGCACGCTGAAGATCCGGAATCCGAAGACCGGCGTGGCATCGGCCGAGCTCCCCTTCGTGGCCAAAAAATACGACGTGGACGTACACCTCATCCCGCGAAAACTGCAAACCCGCGAGGGAAAGCCACTCGATCTGTTCCAAGACCTGGTCAACAACGGCAGGGTGGAGGTCTGGCTGAAATGCGCTGAGTCGGCGCAGAATTTCGGGGCTGCCCAGGGCGATATGTATCTTCGCGCCGGCGATGCCCCCTTCTGGTGGAACTTCGTCAAAGGCTACTTCTGCATCTGGCTGCAATCGCTGATGGTGATTGCGATCGGGGTGATGTTCAGCACGTTCTTGAGCGGACCGGTGGCGTTGCTGGCCACGGCCGGCGTGCTGACCGGCGGGTTCTTCCTCGACTTCATGTATCGTCTCTCCACGCAACAGACCTACGGCGGCGGACCCTTCGAGTCGCTCCGCCGTCTGGTTACCCAGGAGAACATGACCTCGCAGTTGGAACCCGGTTTGCAGACCACCGTGGTGCGGGTCCTCGATCAAGTGGCGGAGGTCGGCCTGTGGGTGCTGTCGAGGGTACTGCCCGACTTCAAGGGCTTCAACTTCTCCGATCGCGTCGCCAGCGGGTTCAACATCCCCGGCGACCTGGCGCTGATCTACACCTGCCGGACGTTGGCTTTCCTGCTGCCGGTGTTCGTGGTCGCGTATTTGTGTCTGAAGAACCGCGAGGTGGCAAAGTAAGGTGGGATTGTTGATTGTTGATTGCTGATTGAAAAACGCTTGCGGTTTCGCAATGCCCGGACAACCGCTTGCGGTTTCGCAAGCCCAAGGTGCTTTATGAGTCGCTCCTTTACCCGCAAACTCATTTACATGGTGGCGATCGGCGTGCTGTTGATCCCGCTCTACTGGCTGAGTCATCCGGCCACGCGCTCCGCCCGCGGAGAGCAGGGCAATCCGGGCGGCAAGCTGGCGCAGATGCGGCATCACTACGGCCTGAGCGAATCGCAACTCGGCGAGATCGACCCCAGCGGCGTCACCATCCGCCTGGCCACCGTGGGAATGCGCGGCATCGCCGCCATTATCCTCTGGGAGAAGGCCACCGATTATAAAATGACCAAGGACTGGACGAACTTCGGCGCCACGCTCAACCAGATCACCAAGGTGCAGCCCAATTTCCTTAGCATCTGGACCAACCAGGCCTGGAACCTCTCCTACAACATCTCCGTCGAATTCGACGACTACCACGAGCGCTACCGTTGGGTAATCAAAGGCTTCAAGTTCCTGGACGAGGGGATCAAGCACAACAAGAAGCAGCCGCGGCTGCTCTGGGAGATGGGCCGCATGGTCTCGCAGAAGATCGGCAAGGCGGACGAAGTCAAGCAGTACCGCCGCCTCTTGGCCGACGACACCGATTACCGCGATTCGTTGCCGCCGGAAATCCGCGACGGCTGCTTCGATTACCGCGGCCGCCCCGACAACTGGCTGATCGGCAAGGGCTGGTACGGCGAAGCGGTCGAGATGATCGATGAGTTGAAGACGCCATCGATGGGCCAAAGCCCGCTGATCTATCGTTCCAGCGCTCCGATGTGCCAGATGAACTACGCCGAGGCGATGGAGAAGGACGGCATCTTCGGCGAAATGGCGAAGAAAGCCTGGGCCGACGCCTCGGACGAGTGGCACCACTACGGCACCGAGAATATCCCCAGTTCGTTCCGCTGGGAGGGCTCCGACGAGCCGATTATCCTGCATCTGAACGATGAGGAGGCCGAAGGCGAGAGCGCCAAGCAGAAGGTTGCCGAACTGGAGAAGATGCAGCCCGGCCTGCGCGAGAAGATCGCGGCGGAGAAGAAAGCCGCCCTGCCCGCCGCTCAGCGCCTGGCCCTCGATACCCCCGCGGCGCAGCGGACGGCGAAGCAGAACGAGCTGGCCGCGCAGGCGGAGGAGGCGATCAAGGTCGGACACGACGAGGTCGCCCGCCGAATGCCGGGCGGCCCCGAGCGCCGCGACGCCGCCAAGAAGCTCGCCAAGGAGGCGTGGGAGCACGAACAGCTCGCCACCTACACCAACCGTTACCGCAGCACCGTGAACTTCAACTATTGGAAGCAACACGCCAAAACGGAACAGGGCAAAGACCTCCGCACCGCCCGCGAGTTGATCTACAAGGGAGATCGCGCCTACGCCGACGGCGATCAGGTTGACGCAATGAGTTATTACCGCGCGGGGCTCCAGGCTTGGCGAAAAGTGCTCGACACGCACCGCGAGTACCTTACCGATCAGACCACCAATGAGGACCTGATCGACATGATCCGCCGCTACCGCCACGTTCTCGCCCAGGACAACAAGAGCCTGCCCGAACCGTTCATCCTCCAAGACGTGATTGACGTGCATCAGAAGGAGTTCGGCGGTACCTGGTCGGCAGACGAAGAGAAGCCGAAAAAGGACAAAACGCCGCCGGCGAAGAAGCCGGAGACCAAGAAGAGCGACAGCAAGAAGCGCAACGAAAACAGCGCGAAGTAAAGCCGAGTGGCGCCCTCGTTCATCGAATCTAAGTAGACCGGCATAGGAAAGTAGGCGGCACACGCCGTGTGCCGCCGCCGCGCACACGGCGTGTGCGGGCTACGGTGAGCACAAGTCCCTATTCGTTCCTACCTGGCAGGGCAGCGTGACCGATCAGCGATTCCTCCCGCACTACCGCATCCGGCGGGCCGCCGATTTTCAACGGGCGTTTCGTCAGCGAACAAGCGCCGCCGACGCGCGGATCCTCATTTTCGCCCACCGCAACGACCTGGCATATCCGCGCTTGGGATTGTCCGTCTCTCGCAAGCTGGGCGGGGCGGTGGTTCGCAACCGCTGGAAACGCCTGCTTCGCGACGCCTTCCGGCTGACTCGCCCGCGACTGCCGGCCGGAATCGACCTGGTCGTCATCCCTCGCGCCGGCGTCGAGCCGACGCTGCCGGCGCTAATGGAATCGTTGCCGCGGCTGGCCGAACGGCTGGAAAACAAGGTGCTACGATAGATTCATGGGTCGTCGTTGCAGCGCTGTCGAAGAGTATCCGCGAATGAAGCGATCTTGGCGATTACTACGGGCGATATCGAAGACCCCGGCGCTGCTCTTGATCGGGCTGGTCCGCGTCTACCAGATATTGGTCAGCCCCCTGCTTGGCGTAGGCAGTCCAATACTTGGATGGGGGTGCCGATTCCATCCCAGTTGCAGTGTCTACTTCATTGAATCGGTGCGGAAACACGGGGCGATTGTTGGGGCACTGCGGGGCGTCTGGCGGATCTGCCGCTGCAACCCCTGGAACCCCGGCGGCTACGACCCGCCGTGATGGCGAAGGTCTGACGTTATACCTGTTTCGTAACAAATCTTGCGTGCAGGCCGGCCTTCTCTGCCGCAGCGACTTGCAGTTCGTCGGCCGACACAAACAACTCGGCCTCCCACTGGAGCGCACAGGCGATGTGCAAGGCATCCATCGCGCGAATCGGATTGGCCTCCAGGATCGCGACGCATGTGGCGATCACCGGCGACGTGAGATTGATAATGACCGCATCGTCCACTTCCCCCAACAGCCGGTTCTTTGCCTCGTTGTATTGTTGTGGCGTGAGCTTCCGCTCGCGCAGACGGCGATTCAAGGCGGAGAAAACCTCCGGGACACAGATGACGCTCAAGGCGAGTTCCGTGGCGTCAAGGCAGATCGCGTCGACCGCGTCGCTGCCAGGCTCCTCGACGTACCGCTTCGCAAACGCCGAACTGTCAAGGAACGTCTTCATGCCTGCGATCCTCGAGGATGGCGGCGGCCAAGCCTGCTCCCTTGGCGATCAGCCGTAATCCCGGCCGCTTCCACGACGGATTGCCACCCTTCTGGTGGGAGGGGGGAGAGATTTCCGCGATCGGTTTGCCATGTCGAAGCACGAGAAGTGTGCTTCCTTTCTCCACTTCGGAGAGCAATTCCGAGGCGTTCTTTCGGAACTGCGTAAATGTCACCGTCTTCATGATTTATGCTCCGCAGCGATACTGCACAGTAATGTACACTATTCTGTACTCTTTGTCAACTGCTTGTGGTGTTTCCCATACCGATCTTCATTTCCCGTCGCCTGCTGCTCCATCTTTCCTCGGCTCTCTTGACCCAGCCCGCGGAAACCCCTATTCTCCGCGTCCGCTTCGCTCCTCCAGCGGCCGGCGGGATGCCGGCGCGTCCTCTTCTCATCGTAACCTCTTCTCCTTCACGACGGAGTGCAAGGAAGCATGAAACGTCGATATCTCCTGCTGTTTGCGTGCGGCCTAGCCGCGGTCGGTCTTAGCGGGTGCTCCTGGTGGAACGGGCTGACGATGCGGTCGCAAAGCCCCGAAGCGGCACCGCCCGAGAACACGCATGCCAAGCTGATCAGCGACTTCGCCTCGGCCACCAATGTGCAGTTGGCCCACGTCGAAACAGTCGGGCTGGTCACCGGCCTGCACCACACCGGCAGCGATCCGACGCCTTCGAACGAACGCGACGCCCTGCTGGAAGAGATGAAGAAACGGGACGTTGCCAATCCCAATGGACTCTTGGCGTCCGGCAATGTGTCGCTGGTGTGGATCCAGGGCATTCTGCGGCCGGGCATTCAGAAGGGGGACCACTTCGACATCGAGGTCCGCGTCCCTTCGCAAAGCGAAACCACCAGCCTCCGCGGCGGATACTTGCTGCAAACCTGGTTGACCGAGACCGCCGCGCTGGGCAATCAGGTTCACAAGGGAGAGCAGCTCGCCATCGCCAAGGGGCCGGTCATGGTCGATCCCAAGGCCAATCCCAAAACCGATCGCATCTCGATGTGCCGCGGCCGCATCCTCGGCGGCGGCGTCTGCTTGAAATCGCGGCCGCTGGGGCTGGTGCTCTCGCCGGAGCATAAGGACGTGCGCAACAGCTCGCGCATCGCCAACGCCATCAACAGGCGATTCCACGTCTTCCAGGACGGCCACAAGGACGGCATGGCCAAGGCGATCAACGACGAATACATCGAGTTGAAGGTCCATCCCCGCTATAAAGACAACGTCGCCCGATACGTCCAGGTCGTCCGCTCCTTGCCGATCACGGAAACGGCCCCCGAACGGACGGTCCGGCTGGCCAAGCTCCAGACCGAATTGCTCGATCCTGCGACCTCGGCCGAGGCGGCGCTGCAACTCGAGGCCCTCGGCCCGGACGGCGGCGACGCGCTGTTGAAGGGGGTCAAGTCGAACGACGTCGAAGTCCGCTTCTACTGCGCCGAGGCGCTGGCGTATCTCGACCGCCGCGAGGCGGCCGAGCCGCTCGGGCAGATCGCCCGCGACCAGCCGGCGTTCCGCGTCTTCGCGCTCACCGCGCTGAGCGCCATGCAGGAGTTCGCTGCCGCCGATCGGCTTCGCGACCTGTTGTCGGCGCCCAGCGCCGAGACCCGTTACGGGGCGTTCCGCGCCTGTGGACGATGAATAAGAACGATCCGCAGGTAAAAGGCGAACTGCTCGGCGACGACTTCCACTACCACGTGCTCGAACGTCAGCGGCCAACCGATGGTTCACGTCACCCGCAACCGGCTGGCCGAAGTCGTCCTGTTCGGGCCGCGGCAAGAGTTGCTCACTCCCTTGGCCGTCAATGCCGGCAACGACATCATGGTCACCAGCCAAGCCGGCGACCAGATCACGGTGAGCAAGTTCGCGACGGACGGTTCCGACCAGAAACGGACCGTCTCCGCGCGGCTCGACGAGGTGATCCGCGCGGTGGTCGAATTGGGCGGAGCTTATCCCGATGTCGTGCAGTTCCTGCAAGAGGCCAAGGACTCCGGCGCGCTCGCCTCGCGCTTCGAGGTCGATGCCCTGCCGGAGGCGGGCCGTGCGTACGACCGCGTCGTCGAAGACGATGCGGCCGACGCCAAGAAGGACGACGCCAAGAAGGACGGCAGCAAGAAGGAGGGCGACGACGCGGGCGAACGGATCGTCAAGGCCGCGCCGGGCAGTCCCTCCCCGGACCTGTTTTACCAGAAGACCAGCGGTGCCTCCCCGGCAGGGGGAGATGCCGCCGCCGACCCCTCGCCCGACCCCGATTCCACGTCGAAAACCAAGCCGAAGAAGGGGTTCTTTGCTAAAATGTTTGGAGGTTGAGAGGAGAATGCGGAATTATGAATGATGAGTGATGAATGACGAGTGCTTCGTGATGATCGCGGACGGCGAGCAAAGCGCCCCCAAGCACGCACCAGACGCCACTGATTGTTCGCCGCTTGTCGTTCGACATTCATCATTCATCATTCATCATTCATCATTTGTCCTTCCCCCCATGCTCAAGGCCCTGGAAATCGCCGGTTTCAAGAGTTTCGCCGACCGCACGCGGTTCGAGTTTCCGCAGGGCGTGACGGTGGTGGTGGGGCCAAACGGCTCGGGCAAGTCGAACATCGTCAACGCGATCAAGTGGGTGCTGGGAGAGCAGAGCGTCAAGAGCCTCCGCGGCCGCGAAATGGCCGACGTGATCTTCAACGGCTCGGCCAGCCGGCGGGCCCTGAATGCCGCCGAAATCACCCTGACCCTCGACAACTCGAAGCGGCTCTTGGCCCTCGACGCCCCCGAGGTGCATATCACCCGCCGCGTCTACCGCAGCGGCGAGGGCGAGTACCTGATCAACCACAATCCCGCCCGCCTGCGCGACATCCGCGACCTGCTCGCCGGCACGGGCATGGGCACCCAGGCATACAGCGTGATTGAGCAGGGCAAGGTCAACGGCCTGCTGCAATCGTCGCCCCGCGATCGCCGCCTGATTTTCGAAGAGGCGGCCGGCATCAGCCGCTTCAGAGTGCGGAAAGTCGAGGCCCTCCGCCGGCTGGAACACGTCGAGCAGAACCTCCTGCGGCTTACCGACATCGTCGATGAGGTCGAGAGCCGGCTCCGCACCGTCCGTGCTCAGGCTGGCAAGGCGCGGCGATACAAGGAGCACACCAACCGCCTCCAGGAGCTGCGAACGCAAGTCGGCCAGGTCGATTGGAAACGCCTCACCGAGCGGCTCGGTGCCTTCGAGAGCAGTCTGCGGTCGTTGGGCGACGAGCGCAGCGCCGCGGCCGCCGACGCCGCCAACTGTGACGCCCGACTGCTAGACCTCGATCATGGCCTGGAGCAGATCCAGGAGGAGATCCGCCAGGCCGAGGCACAAAGCGCCGCCAACCGCGAGCGAATCGCGTCCGCCGAAGCCGCCATCGAGCACGAGCGGGCCCGCGGCCTCGACCTGGAACAAGAAGCCGCCCGCTATCGCCGCCAGTTGGTCGGCATGAGCGCCAAAGCCGGCGATCTTCGGCAGCAGTTGCGCGACACCACCGATTCGCTCGGAGAGGCCGAGACCAGCCAGCGCGAGATCGCCCGGCGATTGGTCGAGGCCGAGCGGGGGCTGACCGAGGTGATGGCCGCCCTGGATCAGCTTCGCGGTGAGAGCGAGCAGCGCCGCGCAACCTATCTGCAACAGATGCGGCTGGCCGCGTCGCTGGGCAACGAGACCAGCGCGTTGGAAAGCCAGGTGGCCGCCGCCGCCGCCGCGCGACAGCGCTGCGAACTGCGCATGGCGGAGTTGGATGGCGCCCTGCTCGCCCTGCAACGACAGCTCGATGAACTGCGGCGCTTCCGCGAGCAATCGACCCGCCGCGTGGAAGAGGAGACGCAATCGCTCTCGGCGGCAACGAGCCGGCTGGCCGGGTTGCAGGAGCAGTACCTCGTCCGGCAGAAGGAACTTGCGGAGATGCGCGAACGCCGCAGCGGCGCCGCCGAACGCGCGGCCGTGCTCGACGAACTGGTGCAGCGGCACGACGGCATTAGCGACGGCGTGAAGGAGGTGTTGCAGCGGGCCGCCGATCCGGCCGACCACGTCTTTCGCGGCGTTCGCGGGCTGGTGGCCGACGTATTCCAGGTGAGCGTCGAGATCGCCCCCTTGCTGGAGATCGCCCTGGGCCAAACCGCGCAACACGTCATCGCCCAGCGCAGCGAAGCCCTTCTCGATTATCTCCGCAGCCAACCAAACCGGCTGGCCGGCCGCGTCGGCTTCGTCTGGCTTGACGGTCCGGCGCCACCTCTGGAGCGCTGAGAAACGCCCCCCCATTGCAATGGGGGGGCTTTAGCCGGCGCCGCGGGCTTTTCGCAAGTCACAGCGACGATCCCGCGGCGTCGACTCCCGATCTTAACGGTGCCGCGGGCGTTCTTGGGCGGGCGGATCGATTTGTACAGACCACGCCCGAGTTTGCCCCGCTGGCCGAGCGGCTGCTGGGGCGGACATGGTTTGTCGAAACCCTCGCCCTGGCCCTCTCGCTGGCCGCCGGCGGCGGCGCAGGCCTCACCTACGTCACGCTTGCCGGCGATCTGCTCGAACCGGACGGGACACTCACCGTTGGGCCGCACAGCGTGGCCGCCGGCCTGATTTCGCGGCGGAGTCAATTGCGGGCGCTGCAGGCGCAACTGGCGGAACTGGAGACGGCAATTGCCGCGGCGCAAACCGCCCTGGCAAAGCTCAACGCCGAGACCGACGCCGGCCAGCGCACGGTCGATCGCCGCTCGGCCGAGCACCGCCGCATCGTCGATGCGCTCGCGGAGAACCGTTTGGCCATCGCAGCCGCCGAAGAACGCCGCAGCCAATCGGACCAGCAGCGCGTGCTGCTCGACCGTGAACTGGACGATGCCCGGCAGCAGCACGACGCCGCGTTCCAACTCTTGGACCAGGCCCGCCAAAAGCGGGAAGAGATCGACGCGGCGCTGGCCGAGTTGGAGGCGAACGCCGACGAGATCGGCCGGCGAATCAACGGGCTGGAGGATCGCCGCTTGGCGGCCGACCGCGAGACCACGGAGATCAAGGTCGAACTGGCGAAGAGCGAGGAGCGGTTGCGCAATTTCCGCGCGGATGCGGCAGTTCGAGGAGAATCGCGAAGAACGGCAGCGGGCGATCGAAGAGGCCCGCGAGCATCTGGCCCAGTGTACGCAGCGCCTCGACGCCTCACGTTGGAGCATCCTCCGCGCCGAGGCTGAAATCGCCGACCTCTACCTCCGCAAGGAGACCTTTGCCGCGCAGACCGTCGGGCTGGTGAACCGCCGCGAGGCGCTGCAACAAAATCGCGGCGCCCTGGCCGAGCGGCTGCAACTGGTCTGCGGCCAGATCCGCAAGCTGGAAGAGAAGATGCACGCCGCGGAACTGGCCGCCAACGAGGTCCGCCACGAACGCAGCGGCATGGTCGACCGTCTCCGCGAGGATTACGGCATCGAGTTGTCCGAATTGGAGCAGCCGCCCAACGACGAGGAGCAGCATCGCCGCGAGGAGGTGCAGCAGGAAATCGAGGAATTGCGGCAGAAAATCAACAACCTCGGCAACGTCAACCTCGAAGCCCTCGAAGAGCTCGAACAGCTCGAAGCCCGCTACAAAACCCTCTCCGATCAGCACGCCGATCTCTCGTCGGCCAAGACCTCGCTGGAGAAGATCATCGAGCGAATCAATGCCGACAGCCGGCGGTTGTTTTCCGAGACGCTGGAGACCATTCGCGGGCATTTCCAGACGCTCATCCGCGATCTCTTCGGCGGCGGCCAGGCCGACCTGGTGCTGGAGGAAAACGTCGATATTCTCGACAGCGGCATCGAGATCGTCGCCCAGCCGCCGGGCAAGGAACTGCGGAGCATTTCGCTCTTAAGCGGCGGCGAAAAAACGTTGGCGTGCGTGGCCCTGCTGTTGGCGATTTTCCGCAGCCGTCCCAGTCCCTTCTGCGTGCTCGACGAAGTCGATGCCGCCTTGGACGAGGCCAACATCGACCGCTTCACCCAAGTGCTCCAGAACTTCTTGACCTGGACGCAGTTCATCATCGTCACTCACTCGAAGCGGACGATGGCCTGTGCGAACACGCTTTATGGCGTGACGATGCAGGAATCGGGCGTCACCAAACAGGTCTCCGTTCGTTTCGAGGACGTCAGCGCCGACGGCCACATTCTCGAACGCCCCGCGGCGGACGACAAAGAGACGCAAGCTGCGTAAAACAGCTAAATACCCCCGCCTTCGCCGACGCTCTTGACGGCCCCGGAGCGATTTCCTACGATTCCCACCTTCGTCCTCTGCCCTTTTCGGCCCGCTTCTCAAACCGGAGCGTCATTATGAGATGTGTCGCATGTCGCTTGGCGATCCCGCTCTTTCTTCTCATGGTCCTTCAGGCCGCGTCCGCCGCAACCGCCGCCGGTTCTGAGCGTCAAGCGGCAACCCCGGACGCCCCGTGCGCGCGTGCCGCGGCGTGCGGAGAGTGGCACGCGAGCGCCGGCGCCGCTCAGGAACGCCCGCCACTGCCGCTTCCGCCGAGCGGCGCGGAACACAAGACCGCCAAGACCGATTCGCCTGTGTTCGTCGTGGTCGAGGCCACGATCGTCGAACTTGCGCTGAAACCGGGGACTTCCGACGCGGGCGTGAACCTGGCTCGGCTCGGCGGAACGGCAACGCAGCCCGGAACCATCGAGCAGGCTGCACTGAACGCGCGACGCGGATTCAACCCGGCGGCGGTTCTCACGGATGGCAAGCCGGCCCGAGCTGTCGCAGGGAAGATCGACGGCCTCAAGTCCTTCGCTTTCTTCAACGGCAGCGTCCGCGATGCCCTGCGGAGCCTGGAGTCGATGGGCGAACCGAGAATCCTCGCCTGTCCGCGGCTAATGATCCTTGACAAGCAGTCGGGCGACGTGCAAATTGGCCAGCATCTGCCCTATCAGGAGGTGACCTCCAAAGGCGGCGTGACCACGGCAACCTACAAGCCGATTCTTATCGGCACGGAATTGCACGTGCGGCCGTTCGTCGCGGCGGATGGGAAGATCCGCCTGGAAGTCCAAGCAAGCCGAACCACCGGCCACCTCGACGCCGCCGGCATTCCGCAGATAAACACGTGTCAGGTCTCCACCAACGTAGTCATGCAAGACGGCACGATGCTGGCGATGTGCGATCGTCCCCGAGCGGAGGTCGAGCAACGCACACATCGTACCTTGAACGTGCTGAGTTTCCTGCCGGGCCCGCTGTCGCTGTTAGGCTGGATTCAGAATCCCAACCTCTTGTCGTACACGGTCGTCCATCCCGCACGGAAGCAAACGGTCGTGCTGCTCAGTTCGCGCATCGTCAGAAATAAAGGGGACAGGCGCATATATTGACAAAGATGGGAGGTATTGGTAATGTTGTGGCCATGCCTCGAATCGCGAGAGTTGCACCCGCAGGGATGTTGTTTCACGTCCTCAACCGTGGCGTGGGGCGAATGCAGATCTTTCGGGCCGAAAGCGACTACGCCGCCTTTCATCGCGTGGTCGAAGAGACGCTGCGCGTTGCGCCGATTCGCATTTGCGCCTACTGCTGGCTGCCAAACCATTGGCACTTCGTCCTCTGGCCGCAGCGCGACGGCGATCTCTCGAAGTTCATGCAGCGCATGGCCAATATGCACACGCAACGCTGGCAACGAGCGAAACTCCGCGTCGGCTACGGACACCTGTATCAAGGCCGCTTCAAGTCGTTTCCGATCGAAAGCGACGAACATTTCTATGCCGTCGTGCGCTACGTCGAGCGAAACCCGTTGCGGGCCGGACTCGTCGCGCGCGCGGAAGACTGGCGATGGGGAAGTCTGCATCAACGAGTGCGGGCTGCCCGCGGGCCGCTGCTGGGCACTTGGCCGTTGCCGCAACCGCCCGACTGGGCGGAGCACGTCAACTTGCCGCAGACCGAAGCGGAACTCGAGGCCATTCGCCGCTGTCTTCAGCGTGGAAGTCCGTACGGTCAGACCGGCTGGATCGATCAGACAGCGAAACAGCTCGGGTTGCACTCAACGCTGCGCCCTCGTGGCCGACCCCGCAAAGAAGATCATCGCATTGCCTAGTGCCTGCAACTTTCCCAATATATGCGCCTGTCCCCTTTATCTCCTCATTGCCGAGGAGAACTGTATTCGGAGAGAACACTCTTGCGAATCAGACAACCTCGGCATCCGCGATGGAAAAGACCACGGCAGGGATGTTATCATTAAGGCGCTGTAACAGAAAGAAGCGGCGATGCTAGTCGAAAAAGCGCGTTTTTCGGTCAGTGTTCCCGTCTTTTCGCGGACGCATCGGCTCAGCCCTTGTTTCGTTGCGCGTTGTTTCGTAGCGTGGGTGGTGTTATTGGCGGTAGGATGCGGCCGTGAAAGAAATGTCTCTCAGGATAGAATAGTGCGTGCAGAAAACGTGGCTACCCCAAGACCGGTCAGGGTTGAATCCGTGGAGTATTATGTGGAGAAGCTCCTGGACAAGAAGTTCACTTGGACCGGGCCGACATCCTCCGAAGACCGGATTCCCGTCCTACATGCGGCTCGTGCATTAGCGTACATGGGCGATCCGGCAGTTCCGACACTGTTGCGGGCAAGCACCAATGAAGCGATTGATTTTGTATCCATATATGACGCGCTGAGCCGAGATTGGTCTGCCTGTGGACGAGTATTGGAGCGGCAGAAATGGCCGACGACCAGACCCAGAGCCGTTGAAGAACTGGTGGGAGAGGAACCGCCTCAAGACTGCACTCGATCGGTCGAAGCACCGCCAGAGAATCGGCTTGCCTCCGATTTCTGACGCCCTGGGGACCGGAAACCACTCCCCAGAACCACAAACGCCAACTGACCACCTCCACAACTCTCCCTCGCCGCCCTCCTCCGCCTCGCCCAGCAAGTGATTAGCGCTTCAGATTCAGCTTGAGGTGGGGGTTCGGGGGACACAATACTGGGTTCGGGACACAAGGGTTCGGGGGACATGGTTCCGGGGACATGGTTCCGGGTGGTTCCGGGGACAGGTTCCGGGGACACAATACTAGGTTCCGGGACAGGTTCCGGGGGTTCCGGGGACAGGGGTTCCGGGGGGGTTCCGGGGGGGGGTTCCGGGGACACAATACTGAACTATTGACAAGAAGTCAGGCAATTGGTAATCTCGGGGGATGGCAAGGCTGGCACGGTTGGTGATTCCTGGTTTTCCGCACCATCTAACGCAGCGCGGCAACCGCCGACAACAGACGTTCTTTGGCGATGACGACTACGAAGCCTATTTGGAGTTGATGGCCGAGTGGTGCCGCGAGCAGGGCGTCGAGATTTGGAGCTATTGCCTGATGCCGAATCACGTCCACTTGATCGCGGTGCCAAAGAGCGGGGGAGTTCCGGGGACGCGATACATAACTATTGACGCCGAGAGAGGGTTCTGTTGGATTCACGCTCATGGCTCGCCTGCCGCGGGTGGTGATTCCTGGGATGCCGCATCACATTACTCAGCGGGGAAACCGCCGACAGCAGACATCCTTTAATGACGGAGACGCGGTGCGACAGGGACAGCCCGCGAGGGCTTACCCATGTCGATTGGCCACCGCCCCCGTCCCGCCAACCTGTTCCACCGTGGCGGGCTGCGCCACAGAACACTTCGTCCTACTTGACCCCGCACGCCCGCTGGGCGCGGAGCAGGACTTCGGCGGCTTTCTTGCGGGCGGTGGCGGCGCCGGCGGCGAGGATTTGACGAACGCGCTCGGGCTGCGATTCCAACTCGGCGCGGCGTTGGCGGGCCGGGGCGAAGTAATCGACCGCCAAATCGGCCAACGCCTTTTTGACTTCGCCATAGCCGAACCCGCCCTGCCGATACTTGGCGGCCATCGCTTCGCGCCGGGCGTCGTCCGCGAATAGCGCGTAGAGCTGGAAGAGGTGGTCGGTGCCCGGCTCCTTCGGCTGCTCCATCGGCCGCGAGTCGGTCACGATCCTCATAATCTGCTTCCGCAGCACCTTCGGATTCTCGAACACGTCGAGCGTGTTGCCGTAGCTCTTCGACATCTTCTCGCCGTCCGTGCCGGGCACGCGGGCGGAAGCGTCGAGCACCTTCGAGTTGGGCATCACGAAGGTCTCGCCGAAAAGATGATTGAAGCTGGCCGCCAGGTCGCGGCAGACCTCGATGTGCTGCACCTGATCCTCGCCGACCGGCACCACGTCGGAATCGTACATCAGGATGTCGGCCGCCATCAGCACCGGATAGGTGAAAAGCCCCGCGTCGGCCGGCAGCCCCTTCGCCTTCTTGTCCTTGTAGGCGTGGCAGCGCTCGAGTAGCCCCATCGGCGCGCCGGTCATCAGTAGCCAGCAAAGCTCGCAGACCTCGGGCACGTCGGACTGCACGAACAGCGTCGCCCGCTCGGGATCGAGCCCAAGGGCCAGCAGGTCGAGCGCGGCGTCGAGCGTGTTCTGAGCCAGGGTGGCCCGATCGCGGACTGTCGTCAGGGCGTGCAGGTTTGCCAAGAAATAGAAGGCGTTCTCGCGATCGCCTTGCAGGTCGATATACTGCCGGATCGCGCCGAAATAGTTGCCCCAATGGAATCGTCCTGTCGGTTGGATGCCGGAGAGTACACGCATGGGAAGGGGCTGGGGGTTGGGGGCTAGGGGTCAGGGAAATGATGAATGATGAATGATGAGTGATGAGTGATGAATGATGAATGATGAGTGATGAATGATGAGTGATGAATGATGAGTGATGAATTACCCAAAAACCAAGATCCGGCTGGCATTCATCATTCAGCATTCATCATTCATCATTTTCCAATCGTTCCCACCACTTCCGCCACCGACGTGGCGCCGAGTTCGGCCAGGGCGGCGGGCAACGCATCGAGGATTTGTATCGAAACCTTGGGATTATAGAAGTTCGCCGTGCCGATCTGGACCGCGGCGGCGCCGGTCACGAGGAATTCCATCACGTCGTCGATCGTGGCGATGCCGCCGATGCCGACCAGGGGGATTTCGACCGCCCGGGCCACTTGGTAAACAATCCGCAGCGCGATCGGCTTGATGGCCGGTCCGCTCAGGCCGCCGAGCACGTTGCCCAGCACCGGTCGGCGCTCGCGCCAGCGAACCGCCATGCCGAGGCAGGTGTTGACCAGCGAGAGCGCATCGGCCCCGCCCGCCTCGGCCGCCTGGGCGATCTCGACGATGCTCGTCACGTTGGGCGTCAGTTTTGCCAAGATCGGGTAGCGGCAGCCCTCGCGCACGCCGCGAACCACGCGCTCGCACATCGCCGCACTGGTGCCAAAATCGACCCCGCCGCTGACATTGGGGCAGGAGAGGTTCAATTCGAGAGCACTGATGCCCGCGGCCGCATCGAGCCGGCCGGCCAAGCGAACGAACTCGTCGCGGCTCTTTCCGGCGATGCTGACGATCACGGCCGTGCCGAGCGAGGCCAGGTAGGGCAACTGCTTTTGGACGAACGCTTCGACGCCGTCATTGTCGAGCCCGATCGAGTTGAGCATTCCGCCGGTGGTTTCCACGGTGCGCGGGGGCGGATTGCCTGGCCGGGGTTGCTCGGTGATCGTCTTGGGCAGGATCGCCCCCAGCCGCGAAAGATCGACCCACCCGGCCATCTCCCGCCCGTAGCCGAAGGTGCCAGAGGCAACCATAATCGGGTTGGCCAGGCGAAGACGGCCCAGTCGAACTTCAAGATGGACGCCGACCGAAGTCGCAGGCATAGGATGGGCAGGCAGGGCGCACGAATGATGGACCAACCCCCTCGGGGCCAAATCGCCAGTGTAGCGATTCCGCCCCGCGGGTGTCAATTTGCCCTACGGCGAGCCGCGGTTCGTACTTCCGGCTTCGGCCGGCCGATACCGTCCAACGGTGGTACTACGAACGCTGCCAGACCGTGTTCAAGGCATCAGATAATGCCGCCGTGCGTCCTATAGGGGGACGTGTGATCAGGCTGGTCGAGGAACCAGACCCGCTCCCATTCATCTAGGAACATGCGCAGCCCTTCTGAAGTGTAAACCAGCTCTTGAGCACGACGTCCCGGATCGGCCGAATAGGCCGGAAGCAGACAGCCGGCAGTGGTGCTGACCATCATTCCGCAGGCCAACGCCAATAACAAGTTACGCATCGGACATTCCTCCGTGAAACGACAACGTACGTATGTTGTTTTTCCTGGAAAAGCTACGAACCGCGCCCGGTGTCCGACTGCCAGCGAGATTCGAGCGCCGGCGGTAACAAAGCCGCCGCGCCGCGGAACTTCGCTTGGAGTCTACAACCGTGGTTTTTCGCGGAATGGGAGCTTCGCTACCACCCGCGGGGAGGCAGCGAGGCGACCCTGCTGCCCCGACGATAAGTTGTTGATGAGAAAAGAAACGCGACTAGTGTTCTTGAGGGCCGGCGCCGTAAGTTGCTGCTGCGCCAAGTGGTTCGGCCACGTGATCGGGCGGCCCCTCTTTGGCAGCCGTCTTGCTGCGGGCGACCCGCGCCGCGACGGCCGCTTGACGCTCTAACTCCCTGACTCGCTCCTCCATCTCCTTGCCTGGCTTGAACGTGACCACGAACTTCTCGGGGACGAACACCTTGTCGCCGGTGCGGGGATTCCGGGCCTTGCGGGGGGCACGACGCTTGACCTCGAAGACGCCAAAGTTGCGGAGCTCGATTCGCCGCTCCGCCACCAGCGCCTCGACAATCGCGTCGAAGGTCTTCTGCACGATCTCCTTCGTCTGCAACTGCGTCAGGCCGATCTCTTCAGAAATTGTCCGAACAATCTCTTTCTTGGTCACGCCACAGTTCTCCTATGCGGAGGGTCGTCGCAGGCGGTTGTCGCTTTTTCTTGTGGATTTCGCCTCTGCAACCTGCTCCAAGTGTAGGCGTGATAACGACTAGTGTCAAGAGCAATACGCCCAACTCTCCGCCTGCCGCGACGGTTGAGGCTTGCTGCGGCAACCTCGGTCAGCCGTACGCTAACCGGATCTCTGACTGTAACTGCATATTTCCAAAGAACTTACGCAACCGGCCCCGTCGGGCGTATGCTGAAATGTCCGTAAGTCGTTGCCCAGCAAGCAGTTGTCGTTCAGCGACTCCGCTGCCAGCGGTCTTTCTGGCATCGAGAGGGCGCAGCGACATCGCGGCCATCTCAGGCAGGCTCTCTTATCGGCCGTCCAAGCGGAAAACTCCAGCTAGATTGTGCAATCTCTATAAGCGGCAAGGTCAGGCTCGCACCATCTCCATCTGAGCAAGAATCCGTCCCAAAGGGACTCGCCGCCCGCGGTTGCAGCCGGGACAACGCTCGGCGGTCATCTCCCAGGCCGCCAGCGAAGAGAGGTTCGAGGGCCAGAAGGGCCAAGTGCGGCATTGCCGCGGGCGGGCGCTATAAACGCGGCATTGGCGGGTCTCGCCGTCGAATAGCGCGCAGTCGCCGTTGGCCCGTTCCAGCAGGCTCTTCCGCACGCCCACCGATCGGACGAATTGCCGCTCGAACTCTTCGACCGGCAGAGCGAGCGCTGCGGCCAATGCGGCGATTTCCGCCTTGGTGACCCAAACGTAGCCGGGCTCTCCGGTGCAGCAATCGCCGCAGCCGAGGCAGTGGAACTTCAGGCCTTGCTGATACCAAGGGTCGCTCATGGGGACTGTAGGGGTTTTTCAGCTTCGGGGAAGGGGACAATCCCATTTTCGCTGACGCGAAAATTGGGACAGTCCCCACTCATGTGACGATCAGTTCCCGGCCGGGTGAATTCAGCAGCCGTCCGATTTCGGGCATCAGCCCGTAGGAGAGGGCCAGCAGTTTGATGGGATGGACGGTCGGTTTGGTGGTGCCCTGCTCCATTTGCATTTTGCAGGCGCTGCACTCGGTGACGCCGGCTTGGATATCGGGACCGCGGAGGCGGGAGATCAGTTTCAGGCCTGCCCGCAGGCTGCTGCGATAGTTCTGGTGCAGCAGTCCGAACGTGCCGGCCATGCCCGAGCATCCCGCCTCGACGTGCTGCAAGCGCAGCCCGGGAATCAGTCCGAGCAGGTTTTCGCCGGGCGAGCCGGTTTGCAGCGCCCGCAGGAGACAGGGGGAATGATAGCCGACGGTGAGGTTCAGCGGCTTGAAATCGAGCTGCAACTGGCCGAGGGTGTGCATTTTCCAGAGGAAGCCGCCGGCTTCGCTGCTATGGGCGGCGACCAGCCGGGCGTCATCGTCGTCGATCAACTGCGGGTATTCGTGCGTCAAGCACAGGGCCGCGGCCGGCTCGCTGGCGATGACGTGATAGCCCTGCCGCACCGCTTCGGCGAGGATGGCGACGTTGTGTTTGGCCATCTTCCGCGCGTGATCGATCGCGCCGCAGGCGATCGATGCCATCGCCGCCTGCCTCTGATCGGGATGGACGTAGACGTTGATGCCGTTGTGTTCCAGGACGGCAACCAGCGCCTCGGCAAGTTGCGGGTCGAAGTAGTTGGCGTAGACGTCGACGAAGTAGAGCACTTTTTGCCCGCCGCGGCGAGCGGAACGGGTGAGCCGGCGGCGGGCGGCGCGGCGCAAGAAACTCCGCGAGGCCACCCGCGGCAGCTTTCTGCCCTGGGCAACTCCCAACGTCTTTTCCAACAGCCAGCGCATTTGCCGGTTGGCCAGCGCCCAGTTGACCGCCGGGGCGATCAGCCCGCCGAGCGCGCCGAACAGATCGAGCCGAGTCATCGTCCACTGGGCGGGCGAGATGCCGTTGACGGCGACGTAGGCCGCCTTGCTCTCCCGCGCCAGCCGTGGAATGTCCACCGCCGCCGGACACTCGAGCCGGCAGGAATGGCAATGCACGCAGAGATCGGCGATTGCCTTGAACTCGTCGCTGGTGAGCACGCCCAGTTCGAGCTCGCCGGTCAGCACGCCGCGGAGCAGGTTGGCCTTCGCTCGCGGCGCCGCCTCCTCGCTGGGCATGAAGCGGAAGATCGGGCACATGCGGAGTTTCGCCGTTTGCGTGCGGCACTCGCCGCAGCGGTTGCAGGCCAGCACGGCGTCGCTGACCCGCGACGGCTCCCAATTCAATTGCAGCTCGGTAAGGTCCCGCAGTTCGGGCGTTGTCTCCTCTGCGGTCAACCGCGCAGCGGACGGGAGGGCCGGCGGCGCGGCGGGATCGGCTGCGGCCGCGGCAGGCGAAGGCGACACGACGGTCTTCGCCGGGCTGGTCACCCGCAGCGACGGCCGGATGTAACCCGCGCTCAGGTCCTCGCCGTCACTAATGATTTTCTGCGGATTAAAAACGTTGGCGGGATCGAAGACGCGCTTCACCTCGCGGAACAGGTCGAACAGCGGGCCGGCTTGCCGACGAACGAACGCGGTTCGGCTCAGGCCGCAGGCGTGTTCGCCGCCGATGCTGCCGCCCAGGGCGAATACTTCCTCGTACAATTCTCCGGCCAATCGCCGCATTCGCTGCACGTCTTCGGGCCCGGCGAGCTCAAGGAACGGCTGGACGTGAAGCTGTCCCTGCCCGGCGTGGCAATAGAGCGCCGCGGTTACTTGGTTGCGCTTCAGCACGTTCTGCATTCGCACCAGGAAATCGGGGAGCAGGCCGGGCGAAACCACCATGTCTTCGACGATCGGCAGCGGGCGGTTCGGCCCCGACGTTCGATACAGGGCCGGCTGCACCTTGCCGATCAGACGCCAGAACAATTCCGTGTCGGCATCTTCGAACGCCTGCCGCGCGCCGAAGGCCATCCGCTTCTGCTGCCACAACTCGTTGACCAGCCGGTGCAACCGTTCGCGGACCTCCAACGGTTCCTCGCCGTCCTGCTCGACCAGCAGCGCGGCCTCGGTCTCCAACGGGATCAAGGGATCGAAACGCGGCTCGGCCGCCCGGGCGAGACTCAGGTGCCGGCGGTCCATCAAGTCGCAGGCCGACGGGCTGCTGGCCACCACGTCGGGCACGGCGCGGGCGGCCTTCTCCACGCTGTCAAATAAAATTACGGCGACCCCGCGGTGCTTCGGCAGCGGCTCGGTCCTCAGCGTCGCCTCGGTAATCAGCGCCAAAGTCCCCTCCGAGCCGACCAGCAGCCGGGCGAGATCGATGTGACCATCGGCGAGAATGTCGACCAGGTCGTAGCCGCAATGGTTCTGCGGAGTGTTCGGTTGGTGCCGGCGGATCAGTTCGGCGTTCTCGCTCAACAGTGCGGCCAGCCGGTTCACCAAGTCCCGTTTCCGCGGAATGGTACTGGTGCTCAGGCCGCCGGCCAACTCCTCGCGGCCGATTTCCAGAATTTCGCCGTCGGCCAACACGACCTGAAGGCTCTCTACGTGCCGCCGCATCGAGCCGTACCTGAGCCAGCGGCTGCCGGCGGCGTCGATGGCGATCATGCTTCCGACCGTAGTAACCTGGCCGCTGGCGGGGTCCGGTCCAAGCAAGCGGCCCAGCGGCCGCAAGCTCTCGTTCAGCCGCTCGTAAACCACGCCCGGCTGCACGCGCACGCGCTGGGGATCGAGACGGATCACGCGGCGGAGGTGCGCGGAGAAGTCGAGGATCAGCCCCGACCCCAGCGACTCGCCCGCCAGCCCGGTACCGGCGCCGCGGGCGTGGATGGGAATGTGCCTCTCGGCGGCATAGCGCACGCAGGCGGCCACGTCGGCGGCCGAGCGCGGCCGGACGACGCCCAGCGGCTTGATCTCATAAATGCTCGCGTCGCTGGCGAAAAGCTGGAGGAAGACGTCGTCGCACCGCACATCCCCGGCCACCAGCCCGCGGATATCGTCCTGAATGCGCTTGCGCTGTTGGTCGAGTGTCGGCATGGCGCCCCCTTTCGCAGCGGACTGGTGTGGCGGCCGCCGCTCGTGAAAGGTCCGCGACAAAGCGATCCGCCGCTAAGAAGCCGTTTCACAACCGGCAGTCGCGTAGGTTATGCTTCAGCATAACAGCCCGCCTCTTGTTATGCTAAAGCATAACCTACGGGTCTGCCGGCTTGTCCGGCGGTGCGGAAGCACGGTTGGGCAAGCCAACCGTGGCACCCGGCGGCCGGTCCGCTACCGCCGTTCTCCGTATATCAATGTCATTAGTTCTGCCCGCGTGGAGGATTTCGTGCGGAAGCAACCCTTCATGGCCGAAGTGACGCAGACCGAGCCCGGCTTGCGAACGCCGCGGATGGTCATGCAGGTATGCACCGCTTCGATCACCACGCCCACCCCCTTCGCGTGCAGTTCGTCGACCAGCAGATTGGCGATCTGCTCGGTCATGCGCTCCTGCACTTGCGGCCGCCTGGCCACCTCCTCCACGACTCGCGCCAGCTTGCTCAGCCCGATCACGCGGTCGCCCGGCAGGTAAGCCACGTGGGCGCTGCCAATGAACGGCAGCATGTGGTGCTCGCACATGCTGTTGAAACTGATGTCGCGCACCAACACGACCTCGTCGCAGACTTCGCTGAAGAACTTCCGCAGGTGCCGGCGCGGGTCTTGGTGCAAGCCGGCAAACAACTCGCCGTACATGCGGGCGACGCGGGTGGGCGTCTCGCGCAGCCCCTCGCGGTCGGGATCCTCGCCGACGGCTAACAGAATCTCCCGCACCGCACGCTCGATCCGCACGCGATCGACCGGTGTGGCCGACGGCGGAGCGTCGTCATCGGCCTCCAAAGCCAGAGTGCCATTAACACGTTCGCGTGCATCGACCATTGCGGACACCTTTGCAGCACCTCCCCGCGAGCAAGCAGACTGATCCATGATAAGGACTCGCTTCCCCAGCGTCAAGCCGCCGCCTAGTTCGCGCTGAACGCGGGCGGAAAGGAAAAAGCGGGGACCGCGGCGGGGGGTGGCTCCGCAGCCGCCTCCGATAGGTGCTTCAGCAGCAACTCCGCCCGGCGGAGCACGTTGGTTTCGCCCAGCAGCGATAGCTTCCCCGCCGTGTCGATGTCGAGAATGTACCCCATCACGTCGGTGAGCATTCCCAAGGGAATCTCGTTTCCCAGCAGTTGGTCGAGTTGCTCCTGAGCTTCGGGCAGCGCAGGCAGGACCTTGATGATGGCGTTACGGAGTTTCTTTCGCACGGCCTTTCTTCTGGTCGAAGAGCGCGCGGGATACGTGTCCTCGCACAATTCGGCTTCCGCCTCGCGAAACTGCCGGAAGCTGGGCAACTCCTTCAGCAGCCGCACCCGCCGCAATCCCAGCAGCAACACGTTGTAGGCGCCGTCGGACAGCCGGCGGTGCGCGGTGACCCGCCCGAGGCAGGCGATCGGGTAGAGCACCGGCCGCCCCGCGTTGTCTTTTTCCCAGCCTGGGGCCAAGGCCGCTACCGCGATCAGTCCATCGCCGCTTAAGGCATCTTCCAACAACTCCCGGTACCGCGCTTCGACGATTCGCAACGGCTGCATCACGTGCGGGAATAGGACCACATCCGGCAGCGGAAAAACTCGCACCTTTCCCAGAAACTCGCCCGGCAAGAACAACGACTCATCGAATGCCGACACGGCCCATCTCCTTCTGATTGATTATAGACATCCGGCTGGGCGAAGGCCAATTCTTGCACCGCACCGTCTTGAACGTTGCCCTCCTGACGTTTAGCCGCGCCCCGCAGGGAAGCGATCCGCAGCGCCGTCTCCCCTGCCGTTGGCCGTACTTGACAGTTGCCGGGCCGCCGGCACAGAATTGCCGTTTTCCGACGAGGTCCGCCCATGACCGACACCGCCGCGAAACGCCACGCCGCCAAGATCGCCCAGCGACTGGCCGCCGCGTATCCCGAAGCCCGCTGCTCGCTCGACTTCCGCTCGCCGGTAGAATTACTGGTGGCCACGATTCTCTCCGCCCAGTGCACCGACGTTCGCGTCAACCAGGTCACGAAGACGCTCTTTCGCAAGTACCCAACCGCGGCCGATTACGCCAAAACCGACCAAGAGCAATTGGAGCGGGACATTCAGAGCACCGGCTTCTTTCGCAATAAAGCCAAGAGCATCCGTGAATGTTGCAGAACCCTGCTGGAGAAGTACGATGACAAAGTACCAAAGGACATGGAGAGCCTCGTGCAACTGCCGGGCGTGGGACGGAAGACCGCCAACGTGGTGCTGGGCACCGCCTACGGAATCGCCGTCGGCGTGGTCGTCGATACGCACGTCGCGCGAATCTCGCGCCGCCTGGGGCTGACCGCCGAGAAGGATCCCGCCAAAATCGAGCGCGACCTCATGGCGCAATTCGCCGAAAAGGACTGGATTGTGCTCAGCCACGAGCTAATCCTGCACGGCCGCCGCTGCTGCACCGCGCGAAATCCAAAATGCCCGGAGTGTCCGCTGGACTCACTTTGCCCGAAGATCGGAGTTGCGGAGGATCGCTAGTGCGACGGATGGCGCCACCGGCAAAGAGCGTCTTGCAGGCGACCCGGCGCCGACCAACGATGGGCAAGAGCGGAAGTCCGTGGTAGAATACGCTTGGAGGAGCAGGAGGAGGATAAAGAACATGAAATGTGTGCAAGTGGAATCTGAAGTGGGAGCAGATGGCGTGCTGGAGCTGCGGATTCCATTGGGTGTTCCGGATGCTCGAAGGCGCGTGATGGTCACTATCCAGCCCCTGCCGACGCCACCATCCGCCTCGGAGCCGTCAGATTGGCACGAGTTCGTTCAGCGAACTTACGGGTCTTGTGCCGGTCTAGGACTGGAAGAACCGCCGGACCTGCCTCTGCAACAACAGGACTGGTCCGCATGACGTTAGCGAGTTTGGCCGAATCCCCGGCCTGCGCATTCAGGATTGGGAAGTCGCTGCAACGACACCACGCTGAAGTGGTCAACGATGGTTCTCTCCGGCCGGGAAATCAAACGCCAGTTGGGCAACAGCATCGTCATCGACCCGTTCGACGAGTCGCGGCTGAACCCCAACAGCTACAACCTCACTTTGCACAACGAGTTAATGGTATATGAGGAGGTCGTACTCGACATGCGAAAGGCGAACCGCGTCCGCCGCATGGGCATTCCGCGCGAGGGGCTGGTGCTGCAACCCAATCAACTCTATCTCGGCCGCACCGTCGAGCGCACCGAGACGCACGGCTTCGTGCCGATGATCGAAGGCCGCTCGTCGATCGGGCGGCTGGGGCTGTTCGTGCACGTGACGGCCGGATTCGGCGACGTCGGCTTCTGCGGCTATTGGACGCTGGAGATGTTCGCCGTCCAGCCGGTGCGGATCTACGCCGGCGTGGCCATCTGCCAGATCTTCTACCACGACATCCACGGCGACTTCACCGCCTACCAGAGCGACAAGTACCAGCACAACACCGACATCCAACCGAGCCTGTTGTTCAAGGAGCTCGATCCCGAGTGCGCTCGCGACGCCCAGATGAAGCTGCCGTTCGGCATGGAGCGCTCGCACGGATGACCCGCCCCTCTCGCCGTGGGGGAATGGCGAAGCTCGAATGACAAAGGACGAAGGAAATCCGAATGACGAAATCTCAGCCCCAAAACCCTACGGGCATTCGGATTTCGTGCTTCTTTCGCCATTCGTCATTCGAGCTTCGTCATTCTCCCGGTCCCTGGTCGAACCGCCTAACCCGCGTTACAATGGGAGGAGTGCGTAACCTCCAATGCGCACAAAAAATGAGGGTGCTTGCTCGCCGGTACAAGACCCTCACTTGAGGCTGCCTGGGTTGTGCAGTCGGTGAAGATTGTCAACCCAGAGACCCACAGCCATTAGTGACTCTATCGGGTCGAATCGTTGCCGGACTTTAGGTACCCCCCATGCTCAAACCTGCAAAACTCGCCCTGGAAGACGGAACGGTCTTCACGGGAACATCTTTCGGCGCCGACGGCGAAGTCGACGGCGAAGTCTGTTTCAACACCTCGATGACCGGCTATCAGGAGATCCTGACCGACCCGAGCTACCGCGGCCAGATCGTGACCATGACCTACACCGAGATCGGCAACTACGGCGTGAACTCGGAGGACGTCGAGAGCCGCAAGCCGCACTTGGCCGGCTTTATCGTCCGCGAGCGCAGCCGCCGGGTGAGCAACTTCCGCGCCGAAGGCGATCTCGACGGATACCTCAAGCACTGGGGCATCGTCGGCATGGAAGGGATAGACACCCGGGCGCTGGTCCGCCGGCTGCGAACCCGCGGGGCGATGAAGAGCGTGCTCTCCTCGGTCGATCTCGATGACGCCCGGCTGGTCGCCCGCGCAAAGAGAGCCCAGGCCTGGTCGGCCGCGATCTCGTGCGCGAGGTGATTCCCGAGGCGCCGATCGAATGGACGCAGGCGCTCAGCCGCTGGGCGAAGTTGCAGGAGATCGAGTATCCCGCACCGACGGCCGATTCGCCGCAGATTGTCGCTCTCGATTACGGCATGAAGTGGAACATCGCCCGGCACCTGTTCAGCACGGGCTGCCGCGTGACGATCCTGCCCGGCACGGCCACGGCCGAGGAAGTGCTCGCTCGCGAGCCCGACGGCGTGTTTCTCTCGAACGGCCCCGGCGACCCCGATCCATTGGTCTACGCCCAGGAGACGATTCGCGGCCTGTTGGGCAAGCGGCCGATCTTCGGCATCTGCCTGGGCCATCAACTGCTCGCCCTGGCCTGCGGGGCGAAGACCTACAAGCTCAAGTTCGGCCACCGCGGCGCCAACCAGCCGGTGATGAACCGCGCCACCGGCCAGGTCGAGATCACCACGCAAAACCACGGCTTCGCCGTCCAGGAGGACTCGCTGCCCGACGACCTCGAAGTGACCCACGTCAACCTCAACGACCAAACGATCGAGGGCCTCCGCCACCGCAAGCACCCGGCGTTCTGCGTGCAGTATCACCCGGAAGCCTCCGCCGGCCCGCACGACAGCAATTATCTGTTCGGGCAGTTCAGGGAGATGTTGGGGTAGGAACGGACTGCGGCGTGGGCGGATCGTCGAGCAGGATGTCGCCATCTTCTGCTAATCCAGCGAGCCCCGCCGGCCTGCCGCCATCGTCTACACCGTTGACGCCGACGCTGTAAAGGAGATAACCCTCGGGCGTAAGGCGGTAAACGAATTGGCCGCCGCTAAACGGATCGTTCGGCAGCGCCGATAGATAGTCGGGCACAAGGTCGGCCAGTTTCGCCGGGTTGCGGCCGCGGTCGAACCGGTACGCCCTGATGGCAAGGTCGCAGATCAACAGCCACATCTCCGCTGAGTCGCGGTCGCGCGCCTGTATTTCGGCTTCTCGCAGGGTATCCGGCATTCCGCTGCCCTGGATGTCGGCCTTCACCTGCCGCCACATTACATCATCCTCGCCAGTAACCGCTTGTATCGCATATATGAGCCGCGCCATCCAGCCGTATGCGTTGTCGCGCCAGATTGTGTCCCGCTCGGAGAACTCCTCTACGGATGTTTCCCGAAGCATCGGATCCATCAACGCAGTGATGAGCGCCATGCACTGCTTCTTGCAGAGTGATTGTCTCAGTTCAGAGATTCCCTCTCGCCCCATTCCGTCGAAACACTCACCAACGAACCACTGCATTATTAACCCGCCGTGCGAGCAGGCCCTTCCCAGCCGTATCGTGTCCATATTTGCGGCCACGGCGTCGTCGATCCGCCGATCGAGTTCCGCATCCTTCGCTTTGACGGACAGGGCTCTGGCAAGCTGACGAAAGTGGTTGGAATTGTCCAGGGTCGAGCAGAACCACTTGCTATGTGGGTCATCCCAGACGACCGGCACTTGGCAAGGTTTGGCAAGTCCGGCCGAGACGGCGTCAAAGACGTGGGCGTATTGAGCCACGAACGCCTTCATTTGTGCGTGTGTCGCGATTTTCAGTACCGGGTGAGGGGTGGGGCCGATGTACGGCACGGCGACGTTTTGGAGCATCTTCCCGGCCGCAACCAGGTCGTCATAGCCGTTAGGATTGGGCAAGGTGGTTTGCGGTATCGGCAGCGGCGTGGCCAGGCGCCAGTAGACTGCCGCAAGCGGCAGCGTTATCAACAGACTGACCAACGCCAGAGCGGCCCGGGATGCCCAACGCCTCCAAGATCTCTGGGCGGCGCTGGCCTGAATGAGTCCGGCCGCTTTCGCCAGCAGGAGCCAAACGACCAACAGCAGGGATGGAAACAGCAGACACGCGGCGGGCAATCGCAGCCACCAGCGGCGTTTGCTCAATGCGATCCAGGCTCCCGCTGGTGCGAGGCCGCCCGCAATAACGGCCGGCAGCAACCAATACTGCCAACCCGCCGAGAAATCCGTCCACACCTGCGCGGGCGCTCGCGCCAACATCGCCGAGAGCCACGCCGCCAGCACCATCAGCAGCAAGAGATCGCGGATCGAGAATTGCCAGCGACAGTGCGCTGGTCCGCCGCACGCCGGCTCATTCGCCCCAGCGGGCACGCGCCACGCCCGCCACGCTGAAAGGACAGCGATCGTCACAGCGGCTTGGACCAGAAACAGGACCAGGAGTTCGTAGGCCGGAATGACCACGACGAGCGAAATCCAGCCCAACAGGACAGACATTCGCACGAACCAGTGCGTCCGCCCGAGGCCGGCCCAAACGGACCACAGCCCGATGAAGGTCATGGCCAGAACCGCGAGTAGCCGGAAGATACACTCGCCCGCAAAACCCATTGCGGTGTGCCCTATTCAGACATTGCCGCCGTGCGACAAGCATTCAGCTTGCCATCGCATACCGCCATTATAGGCACCCGCTCACCTTGACGCGAGGATGGGGTGACGGATATTATTGATGTCGTATGAAGACGAAATCAAGAGACGAAATGGCTGATGATCTACGGCCAGAGTACGACCTTGGCCAACTGCTGAAGAGTGGCGTACGAGGCAAGTACGCGGCGCGATTCCGCGAGGGAACGAACCTCGTGCTGCTGGAACCGGAGGTTGCCAAGGCGTTCCCCACCGATTCCGCCGTCAATGAGGCGCTGCGGCTGGTGCTTGAACTGTCCCGCCTTTCCGCCAAGGGCAAGAAATCCGCCACGAAACCGCGAGCCGCGAGACCGCGCGGCTAATTACAGCAGCCTCGGTGGCTTGCTGTCGACGAACTGCTTGATCAGCGTTTGCGCTTTCTCTTTTGTGCTGAAATCCGGATACTCGATCGGCCTGGTGACGCCGTGCTTGGCGAGAATGCGGGCGCACTCGATGCGGCATTGGCCGGCAAGGTCCAACGCGGAGGCGAGGATCCGCTCACATTCTAGCGGCGAGTGAAAGCCCATGCCGTTGTTGGCGGCGACGTAATCCCAGCGCAATTGGGCGTGGCGCACGAGTCTGCGCACGCCAGCCAACTCGGCGTCGCCCGCGCCCGATTGCTTGGCGGCGGCGATGTCGAAATGCGCCCGGGCGATCATGCTCTCGGTCCACTGCCGAGCCTCATGGATCTTGTCCTGTCCGCTCTCCACCCGGCGGCGAATCTCCGCCTCGCTCCAGCGATGGCAGACGGCGCACGAATTGGCGATATTCAACAGCGGACTTTGCAGGTGGTGATCGGTGAACTTCACGCCGCCTTCGCTGCGATAGGGCATGTGGCAGTCGGCGCAGGCGATGTTGCGATAGGCGTGAACGCCGGTGGCATAGACTTCGTAGTCGGGATGGCGCATCTTGACCATCTTCGCCCCGCTTATGGCGTTGGTGAAGTCGGCGAAATCGGCCTGGTCGAAATACTGCTCCATCTGCTCCGGCGTCGTCCCCTTGTCCCAGGGGAAGGTGAGATAGTTGCCCTCGTGCTTGAAATAATACTCGACGTGGCACTGGGCGCAGACCAGCGTGCGCATCTCCTGGTGCGTGGCCTTGTCGATGTCCTTGCCCTGCCGGGCGAACGCTTCGCGGAGTGCCGGTCGGGTGACGCGGAGCTTCATCGTGTTCGGCTCGTGGCAATCCAGGCAGCCGATTGGATGGGTGATCTCGGTCTTCAGGTCAGCAAACTTCAGGGCGTAGAACTTCTCCGGCCCGCCCAACTCGTGCATCATCCGCGGCACGTCGGGGCTCTTGCAGGTGAAACAAGTGGCTGGCGTCGTCGTGTTGACGCGGGGCGTGCTCGTCACGTCTTTCACCGAGTAGACATGCCCGCGCGCCTGCTTGTAGTCCTTCGAGAAACCATAACCGGCGAAGAGAATCACGTTGGCGGGCGTCGCCTTCAGATAGTCGCGTTGGTCGGCCCCGCCGTATTTCGTGTGCGTGGTCGAGTCGGCCATTCGCTTGTAGGATTCGTACTCGCGTGGATAGTCTTCGCCCCACTTGGCACTGTCGGTTTCCCATTGGCCGATTTTGACCGGCACCGGCAGCACGGCGGCGGCCTCTTGGCGGCGCTCGAGAATGGAGGCCGCCAAGAGCCCCAACAGGAAAGTCGCCGCCGCGGCCGCGATCATCAAAGCCCAACCCCGCCATGCGGGCGAGGGACGGGAACTGGAAGAACCGTTACTCATAAGTGAATCCTCGAAAACGATTTGACGGAAAGCCACGGATGAACGCAGATGGACACAGATCCACCAGGACATTCAGATCTCCGTGTTCATCCGTGTTTATCTGTGGCTCCTTCTCTCTTGCTCACCTTATCGGTCTTCCGCCGATCGTCGGTTGCTGGCTCGGCTGCGGCACTCCCGGCAAACGCGGCTGGAAGACGCCGGGCGTGGCCGAGAGGCTGCGGATCGAGCCGTGCGGCGTCTCGCGGTGGCAGTCCCAGCAGCGCAAGTCGCCGGGCTGATGCGCGGCTTGTGCCACGTCGGCGACCACCGCGGCGTGGCAGCGGCGGCAATTGCCCTCGACGACCGGAATCGCGGCCGGCGAGAGCCGAATCACCTCCGGCTCCCAACGCATGGTAAACACGGTGGCGTGCCAGAGCCCGTCCTTGGCCTTGAACCCGTACTGCGCAGCCAGTGAAGCGTGCGGCACGTGGCAATCGTTGCAGGTGGCGACGGTCGCGTGGCTGCTATGCTGCCAAGTGACGTATTGCGTAGTCATCACGTGGCAGTTCATGCACGTCTCGGGGGCGTCGCTCAAGTAGGAGGTCGCCCGCGAGATATGCACGACGAACAGCCCCAATCCGGTGGTGATGCCGATGGCCACGAAGCCCGCCGGCCGCCAGCGCGGCGCGAGAAACCGCAGAGCGGCCAGTCGTCCGGCGGTTCTCCAGGGCGAAACCATGTCGCATCCCCTCTTGCGAGCTTATTGTTCCCCGTTATGACGAATTGTCAATGGCCGGTGCTTCCGCGCACTTTGCTTGACACGACGCCGCCTCGGCGACGAAAATGGGAGAAGTTGCGTCATGGGGGACGCCCGGCGGCTTGCGGGGCGTGACGAGACATCCCACCTTGCCGTTCCGTCAGCGTGGCGGCGGAACGTTCCTTTTGTCCCAGGAGACTCATAATGGACCGCAGGGAGTTTATCGAACAAGTAACCGCATGGTCCGCGGGCACCCTGTTGGCCGCGCCGGTGTTCAACGTCGCCTCGGTTCTGGCCGCAGAGGAGAGGCCGCGGAACAAGCCGCTGCTGTCGTTGGCGAAGGGGAAGGATTACGGCGAGTTGGTCAGCGCGGTGTTGAAACCGCTCGGGGGCATCGCCGCCTTCGTCCACAGCGGCGACCGCGTCGTCGTCAAGCCGAACATCGGTTGGGCCCGCACGCCCGAGCAGGCCGCCAACACCCACCCCGACGTGGTCAAGACGGTGGTCGAGCAATGTCTGGCCGCCGGGGCGAAGCGGGTGCTTGTCTTCGATCGCACCTGCAACGAGCAGCGGCACTGCTACAGCCAGAGCGGCATCCAGGCCGCCGTCGAGTCGATCGGCGACAGCCGGGCGCAATGCCTCTTTCCCGACGAGAGCCGATACGTGCCGGTCAAGATCGAGAAGGCCAAGTCGATCCACGAATTCGAGTTCTACAAGGACGCGCTGGAAGCGGAGTGCGACTGCTACATCAACATTCCGATCGCCAAACACCACGTCCTCTCGCGACTGACGCTCGGTTTGAAGAACGTCATGGGCGTGCTGGGCGGCAACCGCGGCGAAATCCACAAAGGCATCGCCCAACGGCTCGCCGATCTGAACCTGGTGATCCGCCCGAAGCTGACGATCATCGACGCCACTCGCATTTTGCTCCGCAACGGGCCAAGCGGCGGAAACCTCAAGGACGTGAAGGTCCTCGACACCCTGATCGCTTCGACCGACACCGTGGCCACCGACGCCTACGCCACCACGCTGTTCGGGCTAAAGCCCTCCGACATCAAACCCACCGTGGCGGCCGCGAGGATGGGATTGGGAGAAATGGACCTCGCGAAAGTGAAGATCGTCAAGGTGTAAGCGGGCCGCCATGCTCGCTGTTGGGGTGGCAGTTTAACTGCCACCCCAACGGAGAAGATTGTCAAGGCGTAGCCGGCCCGCGAGTCGGTCTCGCTATTGGGGTGGCAGTCGAACTGCCGCCCCGATGAACGTGAGGCAAATCGCCGCAGACCTCACGCGGAGCGTGAGGAGTACGGCAAAGACCATGCGACCTCCTCTGTGGATACCCTGGCGCTGGTGGCGACGCGCGGCGCAATTGGCCGCGCTGGTGGCATTCCTCTGGTTGTTCCGCCGCACGGAGTACAGCGGTGCCGATTATCTTGCGGGCGGCGAAAACACCTTCTTCCGCCTCGATCCGCTGCTGGGCACGGCGGCGATGCTGGCCGGGCGGGAGTTGTTGGCGGCCTTCTGGCCAGCGGCAGTCGTCCTGGCGCTTACCCTCGTCTTCGGCCGTTTCTTCTGCGGCTGGGTCTGTCCGCTGGGGACGCTGCTGGACGGGTTTCACCGGATCTTGAGGCCGATAGCGCGCCGCACCAATGCAATTGCGGGAGGCGGCTCCTGTCGCCGACGGAGATGTGAAGATCGGCGACAGGAGTCGCCTCCTACAGCGGAACCTCACAGTAGCCGGGGTCCAACGGCCCGCGGGCGGCCGAGCAGTGCCGGACGTGCGGTCCGCTACCTTCTGCTGATCGCCGTACTATTGGCCGCCGTTTTTACCTTTCCGCTGGTCGGGCTCGTCGATCCCTTCTCGTTGCTCGTCCGCGGGCTGACCTGCTGCGTCGATCCGACGCTCCACCGCGGCGTCGAGGCGGGCTTCGGCTGGATCGGAAACGGCGAGGCTGCCGGCAGCGTTCACGCGTTCGTGAAGAAACACCTGCTACCGTTCAACGCGATGACGTTCCATCTGGCTGGCGTCTCGGCGGCGATCGTGGCGACGATCTTCGCACTGGAGCTTGTGGGACGGCGATTCTGGTGCCGGTATCTATGCCCGGCGGGGGCGATGTTCGGGCTGTTGGGCCGTTGGTCGTTGCTGAAGCGATCGCCGACCGTGGTCTGCAAGTCGTGCGGCGATTGCGCCGCCCGTTGCCGCATGGGGGCAATTGACCCAGTGGAGCAGACATTCTTGTCTGCCTCATCCGCCGCATCTCACGAGACAGACAAGAATGTCTGCCCCACCGCGGTGGGAAACAGCGGCTATTCCCCCGAAGCCTGCAACCTTTGCATGGATTGTCTCGATAGCTGTCCCAAAGGCATTGTCAGTTTCCGCTTTCGTTGGGATACGTGGCGGCGGAAGAGCGCAGCCCGTCGGCCGCGGCCGGTCGATCTGTCGCGGCGCGGGCTGTTGGTGGGAATTGCGGCGGGGGTGGGCATCCCAGGGGTGAGAGCGGCGGTTCGGCTCGCCCGCCCGACGCCGGTCGATCCATTTCTGCTCCGCCCGCCGGGAGCGGCCGACGAGAAGGAGTTCCTCGCGCTCTGCATCCGCTGCGGCGAGTGCATGAAGGTCTGCCAGACGAACGTGCTCCAACCAACCGCTTTCCAAGCCGGCGTCGAAGGACTGTTTTCGCCGCGATTGGATTTGCGTATCCTCCCCGAAAAGAGCTTCTGCGAACTGAATTGCACGCTCTGCGGTCAAGTCTGCCCCACGGGCGCAATTCCCCGGTTGACCGTCGAGGAGAAGCACGCTCGTCCGACGGGCAAGGCCTATTTCGATCACTCGCGCTGCCTGCCATGGGCCACCCAGACCCCTTGCATCGTTTGCGAGGAGATGTGTCCGGTGGCCGATAAGGCGATCAAGATCGTCAAGACGGTTACTATCAAAGATAAAGACGGCGAGGAAATCGAGATTCAGCAGCCGTACGTCGACCGTGATTTGTGCGTCGGCTGTGGAATCTGCGAAAGCAAGTGTTCCCTGCCCGGAGAGGCCGGCATCCGCGTGCGGCGGAACGACGCTCCCGATCCAAAGACAGAGTTCCGCTTGAAGCCGGAAGACCTGCCGCCGAAGCAACTCCAGTAAGCAGGGGGAAAGCTGTTCTGCGGCTTCCGCTACTCTTCGGCCGTTTGCGGCAACTTCTTTTCGCCGCCCCAGTCGCGGCGCTGGCGGGAACTGAGAATGCCCATCGCCTTGCGGTATTTCGTCACCGTTCGCCGGGCAACGGTGATGCCGTGGGCGGCCAATTGCTGGACGAGTTGGTCGTCGCTCCAGGGGCGCTGCTTGTCTTCGTTGTCGACGATCTCCTGCAATTTCAGCCGCACGGTATCCCAGGCCACCTCTTCGCCGTCGGCGCTGGTGGTGCCGCCGCAAAAGAAACGCCTCAGCGGGAAGATCCCCCGCGGCGTCTGAATCCATTTTTCATCGACCGCCCGGCTGACCGTGGTGACGTGTACCCCGACCGTGTCGGCGATCTGCTGCATTTTCAGCGGCTCGATCGCCTCCGGCCCTTTGTCGAGGAAGTGCTTCTGGTAATCGACGATCGCCCGGGCGACCTTCAAGAGCGTGTTGCGGCGCTGCTCGATCGAATCAATCAGCCATTGGGCCGAGTTGATCTTGCGTTTGATGTACTCGCGGGTCTCCTCGCTGGTGGCCGGGTCCTGGAAAAGCCGGCGATAGTAGGGGCTGATGAACAGACTGGGAGTGTCCCCTTCTTCAAGCCGCACGCGGTATTTCCCGTTCTCGTCGAGCTCGACGAAAACGTCGGGCGTCACCGGCGGGACGGCGATGTTGTTGAAATCTGCCCCCGGCTTGGGGTTCAGCTTTCGCAGTTCGCCAAGCACCGTCTGGATCAACTCGATCGAGTAGCCGGTCTTGCGGGCGATCACCGGCAGGCGGTTGTGCTCGAGCTCCTCCAAGTGATTTGCAACCAGCGTCCGCAGTTGTTCGTAATAGGGCATCCCCGGCGTCAATTGCAGCAGCAGGCACTCGCGCAGGTCGCGGGCGCCGACGCCGCGGGGGTCGAGCTTCTGCACCAGGGCCAATGCCCGCTGGGCCAAGGCCAGTTGCTCCTCGTCGCCGTTGGGCCCGAGCAGGTCTTCCAGCCGGCCTTGCAAATAGCCGTTGGTGTCGAGGTTGTAGATGATGCGATCGGCCATCGTCCGCAGGTCGGGCTCGACGTCGAACCAGCCCAACTGATCGTGCAGATAGTCCTGGAGCGACTGCGGCCGGGCGACCATGTTGGCCATCGCGTCGGTCTTCCGCTCGCCGGCCTCCTCGATCTCGCCGCGCGAGCCGTGCGAGCGCTCCTCGAAATGGTCGGGCCACTCTTCGTCCATCTTCAGCAGCCGCTCGAAGTCGCCCTCGTTCGCGTGGGCTTCGTCGATCACCAGCTCGCGTTCTTCCTCGGTGGGCGAGTCGGCCTTGCGCTCCTCAGCCTCGGCCGCCGCCGGCTCCGCCTCGGCTTCCGGCTCTTCCTCCCGCAGCTCCAGGATCGGGTTCTCCTCCATCTCTTGCTCGATCTTCTCCTGCAAAGCGAGGATCGACAGTTGCAGAATCTCCATCGATTGGATCATCCGCGGTGCGAGCACCTGCTTCTGCACCATTCGGAGGTCTTGGCCGAGGGAAAGTCGCATGGGATGGGGCGCGGGTCAGAGGCTAGGGGCTAGGGGCTGGAGGCCGGGGGTCAGAAAAATGACGAAGGACGAATGACGAATGACGAAGGACGAAGGATGAATGCCAATGACGAATCAAGCCGCTTGCGGCTTCGCACGCTCCACTGCCGACTGCCGACTGCCCACTGCCTACTGCCCACTGCCGACTGCCTACTTTCTCAAAACTCCTGCCTCCCCGTCATCGCGTCGGCGAGAATCTCCTTATTGGCAAACTCCAACACGCTGCCAGTCGTGATTCCGCGGGCCAAACGGGTGATATGGATTGGCAAACCGGCCAACAAATTGGAGATGTGCAACGCGGTGCCGTCTCCTTCCACCGTTGGGTTGGTCGCCATAATGATCTCTTTCAAGCCCCCCTCGCGCACGCGGCGAACCAAGGCGTCGATCGTCAATTGCTCGGGCCCGACGCCATCCAACGGGGCGATCCTGCCGAGCAGCACGTGGTACAGCCCGCGGTACACGCCCGACTGCTCCAGCGCCATCAAGTCGCGCGGCTGCTCGACCACACACAAAACATCCTGCTGCCGGCTGGGGTCGGTACATATCGCGCACAACTCTCCTTCCGCTAAATTATAGCACTTGCGGCAGTGCTGGACGTTGTCTTTCACACTGCGGATGGCATCGGCCAGCGCCATCGCCTCGTTGCGATGAACGCGCAGAATATGATACGCCAACCGCTCGGCCGACTTCTTGCCGATTCCGGGCAGCTTGGCAAACTCGTTGACCAGTTGAGCGACGGATTGCGTAAGTTCGGGCATGGATAGTGGTCAGTGGCCAGTGGTTAGTGCCCCCGATCTCTGGCCACCGGCCACTGACCACTAGCCACTCTCTTCCTCTTCAGTTCCGGCGAACTTCTCCAGGGCCTCGCGGAAGCCGCTGGGCAGGGGCAGACCGCCGGTCAGGCTCCGAAGCGACTCGGCGTGCATCTCCTTTCCCTTGCTGATAGCTTGATTGACGGCGGCCATAACAAGGTCTTCGAGCAATTCCGGGTCGTTTTGGGCGACCAATTGCGGGTCGATGTGGCAGCGGAGGACCTCCATCAGTCCGTTGACCTCAATTTCGACCATTCCGCCGCCGGCCGAGCCGGCAACGCAACGTCTCCGCATTTCCTCGGTAAGCTGGCCCATCTGGCCGCCGAGTTGCTGGGCCTGTTTCAGCAGCGCACCGATGTTCCCAAGTCCTTTGAACACAGTAGTTTACTCCATCCGCGGCGGATCGGCGACATCAATAACCTGGGCTCCGAACAGCTCGGCCGCCCGACGGACCAACGGGTTCTGCATCGCTTCCAGCCGCCGTTGGTGGGGCGAAATGGCCGGTGCCGCCGCCGACGACGTTTCGGCCGACTCCTCCGCCGTCAGGGCAAACTCCACCTGAATCGGCCGCCCGGTCAGTTCACGCAAGCCCTGCTCGAAGCGAGCCGCTTGCTCGGGCCGCTCGCAAAAGCCTTTCGAGAAATCATATACCGGCTTGAAACGAATGACCAGCCGGTTTGGCGCAAGAATTGCTACCGAATCGAAATGCCTGGCCTGGTCGACCACCATTCCCGATAAAGTCGCCAGCGCCCGGTTCCAAACTTCCACCGCATTCTCGGCGGTAAGTTCCATCGTCGGCTGCGCCCGATCCGGAGCGCGGGCATCTTGCCCGCTGAATGCCGGCGGGACGCCCGCGCTCTCAGATGCGGGCGGGACGCCGGCGCTCTCAGCCGCCGGCGCGGCGCCCGCCCTCCGCGTTGCGGGCGAGAGATCCGCGCCCCCAACCATGCTTCCTACGGCGGGGTCATACTTTTTTTTTATAGCCGATGGAGTAGGGGCGTTCGTCTCGACCGGCACGCTCGACCGCAGTTGTGCAATCGTCTCGGCGAGATCGTCCAAGTCCTCCAACTCGCAGATTCGCACCAGGGCAAGCTCGGCGAGGATGCGGCCCTGCGTACTGTATCGCATTCGGTAGAGTGTCTGATCGAGAATCTGCATGACTGCCAGCAGCGTGTCCAGACCCAACTGCTTGCCAGCCGCGGCGATTCCGTCAGCCCCGGAGGGCGACGTGTAGAGAAACGCCTCTTTCGAGCAGCCGACCGTCGCCAGCATGCAATCGCGCAGGCAGCCGAAGATCTGCTCGATAAACTGGGCAACGTCAACGCCGGCGGCCAGCGCCGCGTCGAGATCGGCCAGCGTCCCGGCGGCATTTCGCTCGATCACGTGGCCGATCAACTCCGCCAACCGCTCCTCGCCCGCCGTGCCCAGCATCCCGTGGACATCAGCCAGGGTGATTTTGCCGGGCGCAAAAGCCAACAATTGCTCCAAGAGCGATTGGCTGTCGCGCATCGAGCCCGCCGCCCGCCGGGCGATGACCTCGAGGGCTTCTGCGTCGGCCTCGACCCCCTCGGCCGCCACGATCTGTTCGAGTCGTTGGCGGATCGAGCGCGTCAAGATGCCGGCAAAATCGAACCGCTGGCACCGCGAGAGAATCGTGATCGGGATTTTCGTCGGCTCGGTGGTGCAGAAAATGAACTTCACGTGCTCCGGCGGCTCTTCCAGCGTCTTCAGCAGCGCGTTGAAGGCCTCGCGGGTGAGCATGTGGACTTCGTCGATGATGTAAATCTTGAACCGCGATCGGCTGGGGCGCACGCCCGCGTTCTGCCGCAACTGGCGGATTTCGTCGATGCCGCGGTTGCTGGCGCCGTCGATCTCCAGCACATCGACGTCCTCGCCGCTGCTGATGCTCTGGCAGATGTCGCACTGGTTGCAAGGCCTGGGCGTCGGGCCGTGCTCGCAGTTGAGCGCCTTGGCCAGGATTCGCGCTGCCGAGGTCTTGCCGACCCCCCGCGCCCCGGTGAACAGATACGCATGGCCGACGCGATTCGTGGCGATCGCGTTTTCCAACGCCTGCGCAACGTGTTCCTGGCCGATCAACTCGTCGAATGTCTTCGGCCGATACCGCCGGGCAACGACGACGTAAGGCTTGCGCGGAGCCTGGGGAGGGTTCAGCTTCAGAGTTGCTTATGGCGTCTAAGGACATAAAGGGATTAGGGATTAGGGATTGGGGATTAGTAAGCCTGGAACCTAATGCTCCAATCCCTAATCCCCAATCCCTTCCTGTCACGCCCCCCGACGAGAGGTCCACTGCACCTGGAGGTTACCGTTTATGGCTGCTGACTTTCGTCCCTGACCAGGTTCACAGGCCCCCATTGCAGGGACCTCTCGTCGGAGGTCGTGACGTTCGACCCACACGTCTCTTTGTACGCGATGGGAGGCGACTCGTCAAAGGGGGTGCCGCGGCGTTGCGATTATCTCGCGTCCATCGCCGCCATCTTGCGAAGCTCGTCCTGGCGGTAGCGGCGGAGAAGAACCGGCAGATTTCCCCCGCATACCGCGGTGAGAATGATCCCGCCGAGCAGCAACGGGTACCAAACCGCGTAGGGTTGGCCAAGCGTCAAGGCGATCAGGCCGACAATCAGGCCTAGCGTGCCGACTGCGATAAGAGTTGTTGTTAGCGCGACGACAAAACGTCGGGCCTTGCCCAAGCCGCCGAGCACGCCGATCAGCGCAGCCAGCGATCCGATGATGCTGCCGCCGATGCCGCCAATCCAACCCGCGTCCCGATCGCTCCACCAACTCGATACCGGCCGGCCCGCTGGAATCGCTCTCTCTGGGCGGTTCTGTTCTGCCGTCCCGGCCGCCTCCCTTGCTGGCAAGGACGTGGCGGCCGCTCCCGGAGCCGGTACCGCGGAGACGCCCGCCAAAAAGACGATCATGCCTGCGATGCTAAGTTTCATGGCCTTTCTCCAGTTCTTCGCGATGTGCGGTCAGCAGCCGCTTGAGCGTGTCGAGGTCAATTTTTCCGTCGGCATATTGCCCCCGCAGGAGCTTCTCGAAAGGCGACGTGACCTGCTGGTCCTCCACCACCTGGATTTTGGCGATTAGCCGGTCCAGCCGCAGCCGGACGGTGGGGTAACTGATCCCATAGACTTGGGCCAACTCCTTGAGCGATCCGGACGCCAAGACGAACCGCTTGACGAACGCCAGATCATCGTCGCTGAGGTAGTCGAGCCAGGTCTTTTGCATCGGCTGCGAGGCGGTCGAGGGTGTCATCGTTCACCACTTCATCGCTATATTAAATCGTCATTCGATTCATTTTATGATTGATAAACCAAAAGTCAATATACATTTTATTCACTTTTTCAGTCGCAGGCCGACAAACTGGTTGTCCGCCCCGGGGGACTGACAATTACGGCCAGTTTAGCCGCGCCCCAGCGGGAAGCGGGGAAGCGCGAATCGCGCATTTGGCCACCGGCCAACAGGGGGGCACCGCTGCGGCCAAAGCCGCTATCCCAGGCAGAGAACCTTCACGCCTATGGCGAGCAGCACGATTCCGCCGGCGGCTTCGGCCCAACGCTCCCAGCGTGGGCCGATGCGGCCGCCAAACGTGATGCCGATCGCCGATAGTGCGGCGGTGATGATCCCAATCACCACGGACGGAATCCAGATCGAAACGCCCAGCAGCGCCATGCTCACCCCCACCGCCAGAGCATCGAGGCTCGTGGCGATCGACAGGGTTACCAGCGTCAGACCCCGGGTGGGATCGCGGTCGCTGTCGGCCTGTTTCTCGCGGTGGGCCTCCCACAGCATCCTGCCGCCGACGTAGGCCAGCAACGCGAACGCCGCCCAGCGGTTGTACTCGCCGAAATAGGCCGTCAATTGCCCGCCCGCCAGCCAGCCGATGACCGGCATGATGAACTGGAACAGCCCGAAGTGGAAGCTGACGCGAAAGATGTGCCGCGGTGTGACCGAGGCGACCGCCAGCCCGGCGGCGATCGACACCGCAAAGGCGTCCATCGCCAGGCCGACCGCGATTCCTAGTAGGCTCAGCAACGAGAGATTCATCATTGAGCCCGCAGCGGCGGAGATGCTCCCTCGAATTCCATCCAGTCCGGCAGCGCTGTGCCGGTCGCGTCGGCGTAGAGCGTTTCGGGAGCGATGTCGATGCCTCCCTGCCATGTCAGCACGCCAAGCTCTTCGTTAACGTGGAACTGCCGGAAGAGATTGACGTCTTGCAGACGCTCAAAGACGCCGCCCTGGTCGATGTACTTCGCGAAATCGACGACGCCGCGTTTCCCGTCGTCAAAAGAGACCTCGATCTTGTACTCGCCGCAGTATCTGGCTAAGACGACATCGTGAATCATGGCACAAATTACCCATTCACAGCGGTTCAATCCTGTCCGGCGATCCTCCTCGTCGGGCTTGTTCCCAACCTTGCAGCAGTTCTTCCTGATGGTCCGACGCCCATTCCATCACCATTCCAAGGGCACGCGACGGCGCCTACCTTCGAGGACTCGAAGCGTCCTTATTTCAATCGCGGCTTGGTCCTTTCCGTACCGGGCGTGAAAGTGCGGCGGATTATGTTCATTGTAGAACATGGCAACTACAATGCCAAAGAATCGGCTGATTTCCGGCATAATCCGATTTGCCTCCACCCTCTATCACGTCTGTCGTATAGTCTACAGCCTTCCGAGGGGCCGTCAACAGTGTCGCTATACTGGACACGAGGGCCATTGCACAGCCCCGGTCTGCCGGCCATCATGGAAAGAATATGGATGCGACGATGAATGTTGGCCGGCGGCTTTCGCTGGTGGCCGATTCGATGCCCGACGCGGTGGCCGTGGTCGAACCGCTCGACTACGACGCCCATGGCAAGCGGCGCTACTGGCAGGTGAGCTTCCGCCAGCTTGACGACGACAGCGGGCGGATCGCCCGCGGACTGCACGCGATCGGGGTGACGCCCGGTACGCGGCTGGCCCTGCTGGTTCGGCCGGGCATCGACTTCATCTCGCTGGTTTTCGGGCTGTTCAAGTCGGGGGCGGTGGCGATTCTGATCGACCCCGGTATGGGCCGCCGCAACCTGATCGGCTGCCTGGCCGAGGCCGAGCCGGAGGGATTCATCGCCATTCCCGTCGTCCAGGCGGTTCGCTGGCTCTTGCGGCGGCGATTTCCCAAGGCCCGCTTCAACGTGACCGTCGGCCGGCGGTGGTTTTGGGATGGGATTACGTTGGAGCAGTTGCGGGCAGTCGGCAGCGGGCAGTCGGCAGCGGGCAGTGGGCAGTTGGCAGTAGAGAGGGGAGAGGGGAGAGGGGAGAGGGGAGAGGAAGGCCCCGTCCCGCCCTCCGCCCTCCGCCCTCCGCCCTCCGCCTTCCGCCCTCCGCCCTCCGCCTTCCGCCCTCCGCCTTCCGCCCTCCACCCTCCACCTTCGTCCAATCCCCAATCCCCAATCCCCAATTCCTCTGCTTCCCCCGACGATCCGGCCGCTATCATCTTCACCACGGGCAGCACCGGGCCGCCGAAGGGTGTGCTCTATTCGCACCGCAATTTCGACGCCCAAGTGGATCAGATTCGCGAGTTCTACGGCATTCAGCCCGGTGAGATCGATCTGCCCTGCTTCCCGCTGTTCGGGCTGTTCAACTGTGCATTGGGCGTAACCGCGGTGATTCCCGACATGGACCCTTCGCGGCCGGCGCGGGTCGATCCGCTGAAAATCATCGAGGCGGCCAACGATTGGCGGGCGACGCAGGCGTTTGGCTCACCGGCGATTTGGGATCGCGTCGGCCGATACTGCGAATCGCACGGCCTGCGGCTGCCGACGATCCGCCGCGTGCTCTCGGCCGGGGCGCCGATTCCGGCCGAGGTGCTCCGCCGTATGAAGGCCTGCATCCACCCCGAGGGCGAAGTCCACACGCCCTACGGCGCGACCGAGTCGCTGCCGGTAGCCTCCAATTCCGCCAGCGAAGTCCTCGGGTTTTCCGGTGGGGCAGACATTCCTGTCTGCCAGGGCGGAATTCCCTTCGGTGGGGCAGACATTCCTGTCGGTGGGGCAGACATTCCTGTCGGTGGGGCAAACATTCCTGTCGGTGGGGCAGACATTCCTGTCGGTGGGGCAGACATTCCTGTCTGCCAGACTGGCGACATTTCTCCTGGCAGACAGGAATGTCTGCCCCACTGTGATGACCGGATGGGCACGGCGGCGCGAACGCGGCAGGGCGGCGGCGTCTGCGTTGGGCGGCGGTTCCGCGACATCCGCTGGAAAGTGATTCGCATCGTCGATGGCCCAATCCGCTCGATCGAAGAGGTCGAGGAGTTGCCGCCCGGTTCGATCGGCGAGTTGATCGTCAGCGGCCCGCAAGTCACCCGGGCCTACGCCACGCGGACGCAAGGGAACGCCCTGTCGAAGATCGCCGACGGCGCGGCGGTCTGGCACCGCATCGGCGACAGCGGCTACCTGGACGACCGCGACCGCTTCTGGTTTTGCGGCCGCGTGGCCCATCGTGTGCTGACGGCCGATGGCCCGATGTATCCGATCTGCTGCGAAGCGATCTTCAACCAGCACCCGGCCATCCGCCGCAGCGCCCTGGTCGGCACCGGCCCCGCCAGCCGGCAACGCCCGGTGATTATTCTGGAACCGCACCAAGGACAAATGCCGAGAACCGCAAAGCAACGCGAAGCATTGCTCGCCGAAATTCGCCAACTCGCCGCCGCAAATCCGCTGACAGCCCGAATCACCGAGTTCCTGCTACATCCCCGTTTCCCAGTCGATATCCGCCACAACGCCAAAATCTTCCGCGAAAAACTGGCCGTGTGGGCGGCGAGCAAGCTGTAGGTCTGTGCCGGGACCAAAGGCGCCCGATGGCAACGTAGCGTGCCGCCACGTCTACCATGCAACGTCCAACATGCGGGTTTGCGTCTGTCGCCGGACGCAGCAAAGCAGCCCTGCCACCCCATCCTATAGCAACATCGTTCTGCCCGGCGTTTCGGTCGAAATCCGTGCATTCGCGCAAAAGACCCACGTCGGAACCGACGCGGGTAGGTCGTGCGCAATCCGGCATCCGCTTTAGACCGCTTTGCGGCTTCGTCGCCACGTCCAGGCGAGAAGGCCGAAGCCGCCCAAGCCCAGGAGGATGACGGTCGTCGGCTCAGGCACGCGGGTCAGCGACGCGCTATCGACGTAGCCGGCATAAACGGCGCCGCTACTGCTCGCGAGCGTAGAGTTATCGTACATGACCTGAGAGACGATATATTTGGTATTCAAGGGTTCGGTTGCCGTAAGCGAGATCTGTTCCCACGTCGCGGGGTTGTTGTCTAGGATCAAACCCGAAGACGGAGGTCCGCCCAGCAACGAATAGGACGAATCGTAGAAGCTGATATTGACGTAGGCGTGGGCCGCGGTCAGGTTCTGGTCAGCGTCGAAATAGGCGCCCAAGGTGTACGTGGACAATGCGGGGTCAGCGGAAACGTCAGTGACCTGGAGAGTCTGCGTGTACGATGAGGTGCCGGGCGCGTACTCGGCGAGCATTGTCCGTGCCGTCAGTGGCGTGACGCCGCCGTCGACGCCCACGATGGCGCCATTTTCGGCGCCCCACTGGCCGGTGATGAAGGGAGGGCCGAAGACGGGTCCGAAGGTGTTGAGGGGCGGTATCCCGTCAAATTCGGGATCCACCAGCAGGTTCGTAGCCATCGCTGACGGCGTGGAGGTGGTGATCGCGAGCAGCAGGCTTGCGCAGGCAAGGATGATTTTCGTGCGAGGGTTCATGTCTTTACTCCTTAGGAATCCGACAATGGTTTGGCGCACGACACCGCGCGCTATCGTGGGAAGAACGAATAGTTTGCGACTTTCAGCAGTTTCCATGACTGTTCTTGCTTGTCGTGCGAATTGTGGCTGATGCCGCCGACCGTTTTGGCCGCCAAACAACCAACTCGGTACGCCGTTTTGCCAACCTCTCTTTCGGAAAAAAACCGTGGATGCCGGAGCGCAACGTGGTTTGCCACGTTGTTCGTCATCCGTTCAACATCGGACCTTGCCTCCGTTTTCGCCAAGCGTAGCAGAGCAGGCCCGCGAGCCCGCACCCGACCAAGACGAGCGTGCCCGGTTCTGGGACCGTGGTGGTGATGACGAAGGCTTGGTCGAAACTCTGTCCGGCATACGGATGACCGACGGGATAGACCATGCTCTGCCAGAACACCGGTGAGGGGGCTGGGCCGTAAAGTAACCCTCCCATGGAAAGGGGAAGGGTCGTGTCGGCGTACACCGCGTCATCGCCAAAGTGGGGACTCAGCACGGGATCAGACGTCTTCCAGCCGAACACCTCTTGACCGGGCACTATCGCCTGCACGTCCAGCCAGTACACCATCGGATTGGCTGCGGTCCCTAGCTGCGTAAAGGCCGTCGCCGCCGGTATCGCGAAGTTATACTGCCACGCCTGTGTGTCGCGGCCAAGGATCGAATTCGTGTTGGGATCGTAGAACAACTCGTTGGCCGATGCATAGAGCCTTGCCTGGTAATTGCCGGGGGTGAAATCCTGCTGCCACAGCACGCTCCCCGGATAACTGTACGTGCCGGTGGCTGAGTTGGCGGGCACGTCGGCATGGATGCTCAAGTGAAACGTGGTATTGGGATTGACAACGTCGTTGAGCCAGGAACCCCAGATGTGGATGTCGGTGATCGGCCCCGTGGTCGTGCAGGGGAAGTCGTCGGCCACGACTTTCACAAAGGGATAAACGGGGGCGGGGGGCACCACGGTGCTGGGATTCATCCAGGTGGCGTTAACGTCCATCCCCGTGATCGCCCCAGGCAGGGACGTGCTTAGGTCCGGCAACTGCACGTACTTGGCCGGATCGCCCACGTTCCAATCGGCGTGCGCTGGCGCCGCTAGAAGCATCGAAACTCCCACCAATAGGATCATTGTTACCAAGGTCTTCATTTCTCGTTTTCCTTCAACTTGGGGCGGGCCGATCAGACTGCGACTGGCGCCGCCGGTAACTGTTGCGTCACAAAACACTCCCAAACACCGCGCACTCCGCCTACCTCTCGTTCCGAAGAGACAGCGAAGGCAGGTCGAACTGCCTTTGACGCATGGATTCGCTGGATGGATCCACCTCCTTCCCGCCTGAATGCGGTTTTCGTTTGTTCAATGATTTGCGAGCGCGCGCAGACCGATCGCATTGCCAGAACGCGGGACTTTCCGGCAGCTTGCAGATGAATCTGCCGACTGCAAACTGTAGCGACTCTACGCCGTCGTCAGCCGTGTATCGGCTGCCGGCCAAGAGCGCGGCAGCCCCTTTGGGCGAACGCCAGCGTCTCCACCTATTCAAAGCCGCGAAGGCCCACCGATTCCAAATCGATCGTCACAAGAACGCCACGTATCTCGTCCATCCCCCGCACGGCGATTCGTGCGACGGCAAAGTAGTCGCAACCGGCCGGGCTATTGATTTGCTCGAATTATTAGCATCATGTCAGTTCGAGTCAAACTCTACTGTCAGAATCGCCAGCCGCCGCCCCGAGGATGTATCTTAACTAACTGTCGTGCAAGAACTTGGACCGCTGTTCCGCAGTCTAGTGGACAGTTGTAATGTTCCAGGCAGGTCGGCACAGCGATTAGGGCAGGCGATGGTCTCCTCTGAACCGATTGGAACCATACCAGTGGGGAACTGCGGCCATTAGAAAGGAGCGGCGGACCGCACTGCAACCGCACCAAGGTCAAATGCCGAGAACCGCCAGACAACGCGAAGATATTCCGCGAGGAGTTGGCCGTGTGGGCGGCGAAGAGAGGGCCATGACAGTTCCGACGCATCTTCAGTCCGGAGAATCTGCCGAAGGCTCACCCTCTTGAGACGCCGCAAGCCTCGACAGAATCTCAGCCACTATTTCAAAATCTCGCCGCGTCTGGAACATGTTGCTGAAAAGGGCAATCCTGCCAGATCGGTGAACGATTCGCAGCATCAATACCTTGCCCACAAATCGTCGTTTCTCGACGGAGACAACTTGTTCAAAAGAAAGCGCGATCGTCTTGTCCGGAATCCCAAGCCAGTTGACCTTCGGCAGCGTAACGGAACCAACATCGAATACGACGCGACTTTCTTGTCGAAAGCTACAGATAACAAATAGAAACATCACCGCAATCGAGATCGGCGAAAGCGACGCTATCGCCAACAACACGACTCTTGTTTGAGCGGCATTTAATTGGATCCCGCAAACCATCTTTGGCGGAATATCCGCAAACAGCGCAACGCAAATGAGGAAGCATGCTCCAAGACAAACCAACAAAAACAACCCTGTGGCTTTGACCCGGCTTGGCCTATATTGGAACTCTAGAGAAACTTGGTCGGTCATTTGGCGTGTCTTTTTCCCTCCGTGTTCTCCGTGTCTCCGTGTTGCTCTTCCAATGGCTTACCGTCTTCGTCGAGGAGCATGCTGATGTATCGCTCCATTTCGGTTTCAACGCCGGGGCGATAGCCGACCCAGACGGCGCGGATGACCCCTAGGCGGTCGAGCAGGACGGTGGTCGGATAGCCTTGCAGATCAATGAGTTGACCGAGGGCGGACTGGGTTGCATCATCCGGGTCGGAGTAGGTGGGCAGGTCGAGCCCGAGCCGCTTCAATAGCGCGGCCGTGCCTTCTTCGAGCGATTGCACGTCGTCGGCTTGCCCGCCGGGCGGACAGGAGACGGCCAGCAGACGAAAGGCCGCGCGGCCGGCGAAACGCTGGCGAAGTTCGGCTATATGGGGCAGTTCGCTGCGGCACGGCGGACACCAGGTGCCCCAGAAGTTCAGCAGCGTCACGTGATCGCGGATGTCCGCCAATGAGACCGCCGAAACATCACCGGTCAAGGGCTGCAACTCCAGGAAGGGGAGCATCTGACCCACGCCCCCGTGAGTCTCAGGCTTGGGCAGGTTCGGCGGCGGCATCAGCCACGTGACCGCCGCCCAATAGCCCGCCGCAACCAGAACGACAATCGCCACGGCGAGCGCAGCCCGCACAATGCGGCCCTTCATGGTCCCAGGCGCTGGCGGCTCATCGGGAGGCAATGGCGGCATATTCAAGCTCCTTGCACGCCCAATTCCTGTAAGTGCGTAGTTTGGATGATATCGGCAGTCTGGCGATGCCCTCTCGGTGCCGCCGCTGCTCAGATTACTCTTTCCCCAATTATACGGCGTAAGTACAATCGCCGCCCCCACAAGGACAGCGAAGGAGATTGCCATGGGAGGAAAATGGCGGCTGGCGGCGGGACTGACGATTTTCGGCCTGTTCGCCGGCTGCGCCCACACGTCGATGCCCAGCTTGTCGCACCCCTGCTCGGCCGCCGTCCAACAAAAGCGGGCCCTGCGATACGATCCTTTCCCTGAGAGCGTCGGCGCGGCCGACCTGTCGACGGTTCGCCCGCGGGATTATCAAGACCCGATTGCCGAACCCTCCCAGTCCCGCTGGCATATCGACCCGGTCACCAACGCCACTCGCTGGGGAACAACAGGGCGGGAGTAGCAGCTAATGGCTCGCCAAATCCGGAATGGCAGGATTATGTTATGGTGGGGCAGACATTCTTGTCTGCCCTCGGCAGGCAAGAATGCCTGCCCCACCTGTCAACTGGAGCTTGGCGGACCATAAGACACCTCCTGTCCGTCCGGCGGCGGTTTAGGTATGATGGGATCCATGTCTTCGCCGCGCCCCTATCCGCCGAAACGCCCCCCTGCCGCTCGTCGGAAACGCCGCAATTTGGCGGTGTCAAAGGGAAAAGTCCCCGCTGCGTCGGCACGGCGATCGCGCCAGTCCCCGCCCGCGGGACCGCAGCGGCTGCAAAAAGTGCTGGCGGCCGCGGGCCTGGGCAGCCGACGGCAGTGCGAGGAACTGATCACCGTCGGCCGCGTCGAGATCGATCGCCGCCCAGTCACCGAACTTGGCACGCGGGTCGATCCGGCAAAGCAGACGATCCGCGTCAACGGCGTCGTGCTGCACACGGTCCGGCTGGAATACTTCGCCGTCAACAAGCCCTCGGGCGTGCTCTGCACCAACCGCGACCCCGCCGGCCGGACTCGCGTCGTCGATCTGGTCGCCGCCCGCAACGCCCGGCTGTTCACCATCGGCCGGCTCGATCTGCACAGCGAAGGGCTGATCCTGGTGACCAACGACGGCGACCTGGCCAACCGCCTGACGCATCCGCGCTACGGCGTGAGCAAAACCTATCGCGTCATCGTGGCCGGCAATCCCACCCATGACGTGCTCAAGAAGCTCGAACAGGGCATCCATCTCGCCGAGGGCTTTGCGCGGGCCGAGCGAATGGAGATTAAGTCGCATCACAAGGAGAGCACGGTCTTGGAGATGGTATTGCGCGAGGGCAAGAACCGCGAGATTCGTCGGCTGTTGGCCCGCGTCGGCCACAAGGTGTTGCGGCTCACTCGGATCGCCGTCGGGCCCGTGCGCCTCGGCTCGCTGCCCAGCGGCGGCGTGCGGCGGCTGACCGCCGAGGAGGTCGCGGCGCTGCGGCATGAGGGAGCGGTGGGGGAATGACGAAGCACGAAGAAAATCCGAAATCCAAAGCACGAAATCCGAATGACGAACCCTTTCGGACTTCGGATTTCGTGCTTCGGATTTCCTTCGTCCTTCGTCCTTCGTGCTTCGTCATTCCTCCCTGACCCCTGACCCCTCCGCCCCGATGTCCTCCCCTTGTCACGCCGACAACGCCTGGTATGGCCCAATAACCATCGCGGAGAACGTCCGCCTGGCACAGGATACGTATCGGCTGCGGTTTGCTTGTCCGGAGATCGCCCGGCGGATCGTGCCGGGGCAGTTCCTCATGCTGCGATTGGCCGACTGCAACGATCCGCTCTTGGGCCGGCCGCTGGCGCTGTACGACGTTCTGCCCGACGTGGCGGGCCGGACGCATTCGATCGACGTGGTTTACCTGGTGGTCGGCAAGATGACGCGCTTGCTGGCCGAGCTTCCGCCGGGCTCGCGGCTTGAGGTCTGGGGCCCGCTGGGCAATGGGTTTCCGCCCACGCCGGCCGAACACTTGCTGATGGTCGCCGGCGGCATCGGGCAGACGCCGCTTTTGGCCTTGGCCCGGGAGCATCTCGGCCAGCACGTCTACGGCGATCCGCCGCGGCAGGTTCCGCGGGCGAAACGGGTAACGCTCTGCTACGGCGTCCGCAGCAGCGATTGTCTGGCCGGCGTCGACGACTTCCGCCGCGCCGGCGTCGAGGTGCAACTGAGCACCGAGGACGGCTCGATGGGCCATCCCGGCTTCGTCACGCATCTGATCCAACCGATCGTCGAACGCTCGCCCTTCCCTTGCCGCATCGTCTGTTGCGGGCCGGAGGCAATGATGGAGGCGACGGTCAAGATCGCCGGGCAGCTTGGCGTCCCTTGCCAAGTGTCGCTGGAAAGCCCGATGGCCTGCGGCATTGGCATCTGCTTCAGTTGCGTCAAGAAGATCCGCGACCGCGCGGGCGGCTGGGACTACCGGCGAACGTGCGTCGAAGGGCCGGTGTTCGACGGGGCGGACGTGGAGTTCTGAGAGCCTGTGCCGCTAATCTCCCCTCTCCCTTTGGGAGAGGGGCTGGGGGTGAGGGCTTCGCGGCAGGGCGTGCGGAAAACCGAGCAACCTGCCGAGCTCCGCCCTTACCCTAACCTCTCCCAAAGGGAGAGGGACCAACGCCGTCACGTGGCCGCCGGGCCGCTGTCGATGCTGAAGAGCCACCAGCGGGCTTTCCGCTGCTTCGCCGATCGCGGTTGGCGTTCAAAGTAGATCTTCATCGTCGCGCCGGAATCGGTCACTACCTCGAACCAATGTTTTCGCACGTAGCACTCGTCGCTGCCGTGGTGGCAAGGGCCGGTCTCGCCCCAGGCGCTGAGCACGCGGACGATCGTCACCACCTGCGATCGCCACTCGAACTGCCGCGGCAGTCCCGGGCCGCCGGCGGCCATGCGGCTGGTGCTCATCGTTCCGGCGACGGGTCGAATCGCTTCGCTGATGAATTCTTCGGCCATGACGGTCTTCCTGCTGATATACACGCGCACAGTTTATAGCAGGCCAGGGGCGCGGTTTCAAGGGAGGTTCTTGGCCCCGGACGCGGAAGGCAGGGGCACGAGGCATCTGAAACGGGCCTGGCAGGATCGCAGTGCTGCGGCCTCGCGTGGATGCCCATTGCAGCGCCGCCCCGAAGGGGCTCGGCTCGACAGCCCAGGGCAACGCCCTGGGAAGCGGGGTCGCGTCCACAACGATGCAAGGTCCAACGGACCGTCACCGTTAATGACAACGCCCATGCCTCCCCCCATCCGTTACGGCCCGTTGGGCCTTAGACAACCTCGGGCGTCGGCTCGCTACCCAGGGCAACGCCCTGGGAAGCGGGGTCGCGTCCACAACGATGCAAGGTCCAACGGACCGTCACCGTTAATGACAACGCCCATGCTTCCCCCAATCCGTTACGGCCCGTTGGGCCTTAGACAACCTCGGGCGTCGGCTCGCTACCCAGGGCGTTGCCCTGGGAAGCGGGGTCGCGTCGCGAATAAGGCAAGGTCCAACGGACCGTCACCGTTAACGGCAACACCGATGCTTCCCCCCATCCGTTACGGCCCGTTGGGCCTTAGACAACCTCGGGCGTCGGCTCGCTACCCAGGGCGTTGCCCTGGGCTGTCGAGTCTGGTCCCTTCGGGACCCGCGGTCGGGGACGAATTCTGCCCGGCGGGATTGGCGTCGTCCGCCGCCCGGCCCGAGCACGAGGCCCGTGGAACGGGCCTGACAATTCGGGAAACCGGCGTCTTCCCAACCCGGCGTAAACGCCAGGCCTGTACCACCGGGCGGAAACGGTCGTGAACGACCGTGGAGACGCTCCGTCTGACGGGATCCTGCCGCCGGCACATCGGATGGGACTGGTGGGCTCGCCGGCTCCGTTCTATATTGACGGCATGGGGAAGAAGCACGAAGAACACCGCGACCGCTACGACGTATCCGGCAATGTCGAGGCGGAGTACGTCGACGCCGCCCAGACTGTGCTGCGGAATAACCTGGGCATAAGCGATCTTGCTGCTCTTCAGACCGTCGAGGAGCAGGCCCTTGCAAGGGCGTACCGTTTGCTGCTAACGGAAGTGCGCACGGACACGCGGTTGACCTGCGAGCTCTTACGGCACATACACGCCTGCATCTTCGGCGAATTGTACGAGTGGGCGGGGAATTGGCGGACGGTGTGGATCCGCAAGCCGGGCACGACTTGGCCCGCCCCTGATTTTCTAGAGCAGAACATGCTCGCCTTTGAGGCCGACGTGTTGGCCTGCCATCCGGCCGAAACCCTTCGCGATGACGGTGATTTCTGCTCGGCGGTCGGCAAGATCCAGGGAGAGCTTCTGGTCATACACCCGTTTCGCGAGGGCAATGCGAGAACCATCAAGCTCGCCACCGACCTGCTCGCCGCACAGACGGGACGGCCGCTGTTAGTTTATGATCAGACTACGCAGGGCCAGCAACGGTATGTCAACGCGGCCAAAGCGGCTTTTGGACGACGGTACGAACTGATGGTCGAAATCGTCAGCGAGGCGTTGGTGCGGGCGAAGAGTCGTCCTTGAGTTCTTCGCGCAACTGCCGTCTTAACTCCTCGGAGAATGGAGGCAAGCCCTCGATAACGCTGTTGCGCTCGACGACATCCAAAATTCGTTCCACCCGCTTCGCCTGATCGCGAAGCCACGGATTCGATTGTTCAACGCTCGGACCAGTTCCAAAATCGATCATATATCTATTCTACCATGCTGCGAACAACTGGCCAACTGCGTTATGTTCCGACCGGCACGCCCCCGAGCAGGAGGCCCGTGGAACGGGCCTGACAATTTGCGAAACGGGCGTCTCCCCAACCCGGCGTCAACGCACATCGCAGCGCCGCCCCGAACGGGCTCGACTCGATAGCCCAGGGCAACGCCCTGGGAAGCGGGGTCGCGTCGCGAATAAGGGCAAGGTCCAACGGACCGTCACCGCTAACGACAGCGCCGATGCTTCCCCCAATCCGTTACGGCCCGTTGGGCCTTCGACAATCTCGGGCGTCGGCTCGCTACCCAGGGCGCTGCCCTGGGCTGTCGAGTCTGGTCCCTTCGGGACCCGCGGTCGCGCACCAATTCTGCCACGGCACGATTGACGGCGTTCGCCGGCCGACCCGAGCAGGAGGCCCGTAGAACGGGCCTGACAACGTCGCAGCGCCGCGGCCCCGCCAACCCGGCGTGAACGCCGGGCCGATTACCGCTGCGCGAAAAGGGTCGTGAACGACCCTGAAGACGGAAAAGACTGCCGACCCGAATGGCACTTGAACTTCTGTAAGTGATTGTACGCGAAGATGATATGGACAGAAAAGGCCTCGCTTGTCACAAGGGGTTGTTCAAACCAGTCCCTTCATGGCAAGGAGGCCAAAGATGGTTCATTCTTTTCGCGCCGCGGTGGCAGACGCGCGTCGGCACGGCGACTTGTACTTCGCCGCATTGCTTCCCCAAGATCGTATCGAAAAAGCCTTCGGCGCCGCAAGATGGCTTTGGCAAGGTTGGATCTACACGCCTACGGTAACGGTATGGGTGTTTCTCTCACAGTGCCTCAGCCCCGACCATTCTTGTCGCGATGCCGTGGCTCGGTTGATCGCGTGGCGGCTGGCTTGCGGCCTGAAACCATGTTCGGCCGATACCGGGGCGTATTGCACGGCCCGCGGCGGTCTGCCGGAAGAAGCCTTGCATGGCTTGGTGAGAGAGACGGGCAGGGAGATCGAGGACGAATCGCCGCAGACCTGGCTCTGGCATGGACGCAAGGTTCGCGTCGTGGACGGTTCCACCCTCACCATGCCCGACACCGAGGAGAACCAAGCTGCCTATCCGCAGCAAAAGACGCAGAAACCCGGCTGCGGCTTTCCCATCGCCCGAATCCTGGTGATCTTCTCCCTCTCGCTGGGCACGGTGCTGGAAGCGGCGATCGGAAAGTATCATGGCAAACAAACCGGCGAAAACAGTCTGTTTCGCACGCTCTACGACGCTCTCGAGGAGGGCGACATTATTCTCGCGGACCGCTATTTCAGCGGTTGGAGCGACATCGCCTTGCCGCTGCAACGTGGCATCGACCTGGTCGTCCGCAAGCATCAACATCGTCGCACGGACTTTCGCAGCGGCGAACGGCTGGGCAAGGACGACCACTTGATTGTCTGGACGCGGCCGCAGCGGCCGAAATGGATGTCGGTCGAACAGTACGCCACATTGCCTATCGAACTGACATTGCGAGAGGTCCGCATTCGTGTCTCGCAGAAGGGCTTTCGCACGCAATCGCTGGTGGTAGTGACAACGCTGCTGGATGCCGAAGCATATCCGCCCGAAGAGATCGCCTTGCTCTATCGGCGAAGATGGCAGGCGGAGTTGTATCTGCGGAGCCTGAAGATCGTTCTGCAAATGGATCATCTCCGCTGCAAGACACCGGAGCGTGTTCGCAACGAGTTCTACACGCACTTGCTCGGATACAATCTGATTCGCGGCGTGATGGCGGCGGCTGCTTTCCAGTCGGGACAATCCCCGTGGGAGATCAGCTTCAAGGGAACGTTACAAACGCTCGGCCAGTTCCTGCCGATTCTCTTGTCGAAGGTCTCCAGCGAAGCGTGGTGCGAGGCGTTGTTGACGGCCGTGGCCACACACAACGTCGGCGATCGGCCCGACCGCTTCGAGCCTCGTCTGCGAAAACGACGACCGAAACCCTACAAACACCTGCGCGAACCTCGGCGAAACTACAAGCCGTGAATCGCAAAGCACTTACAGAAGTTCAAGTGCCATTCGACTGCCGACCCCTCTTTACTTTTCCCCTTTTTGCTTTTCCAAAAGGTCTGAAGAAGCCGTTGCACGTCTTTTAGGTTCTCCTGGAGCAGCCACTATCTACGTACCGACGAATGATTGCCAGGATATACGATGCGTTATAGGTCAAATCACCGTAATCGCTGGGGTGGTAGGACTTCTTTTCAGAAAACTTGTCGCAGACCGCTTGGAGGTACTTGCCGTCGTGCAGTCGGCGTACGCGCGTGGACTTGGGGAAGAAGTAAAAATGGTCTCCCTCGACTTCAACGGTAAAGGCTTTCTTGTGGTGAAGAGTCTGCAGTTCCTGTCCTTCCAAGGTCTTGGCAAAGTTCAGTAGTTTTTCGGGGCTGACTTCAAGCATGTTTGTCGTCCTATTCAACTACTCCGCCCGGCCACTATTCGCCGAATCTCTTCCACCGTAGTCGCAGGCTCTCTAAACTGGGCCTTGATCCTGCAGCGCGCGGAGCTCGCAACTCTTGGCCACTCAATGCCCCGTAACAGGTCCGCTGTAGCCGAGCCGCGACGGCAACTTTCAACGTTTTCGGGTTGATTCCAATCAAGTCAAGATCAAACAGCGTATGAATGTCGGATCGTAGCAACAAACCATTGGTGACATGGTTCGATTTCGGCCCACAGTAGGGCACGATGTGGGATGCTTCCAGGGCATCCACGGCATTGCAGCCGGTGATGCAACATCGATGGCCATAGGCAATCAAAAGATCACGTCGAAACTCAGGTTGCCCCTGTCGTTGTGCAATCTCCCGTAGCGTCCTCTTTCGTTCGTCTTCGATGTTCCCAGGATCAAAGTAGCCCTCTTGTGCAAGTGCGATCCGCGATTGCTCCAGGTGCTGAACGCGTTCTCCATACGGGCTGGAAGCGAAGGTCCAGTGGTTATACCGGCTCTTCGTTATCGGCCCCTTGGATTTCATCGCATTAAGCGCTGCCCGCACCCGGTGCTGCCATTCCGGTCCATTGTTGGTCGAGTTACCGCAAAACTGTTTGCACAACACATTGTCGTCGCAAAGGTCAGGATAGCGATCTTGGACCGCTCGGTAAACGTCGTCCAAGTGACGTTCACCCCGGGGCACGAAGTCGAACGCAGAAGCAGTCAATTCCGCGTAAAGTGTGGCCAGTTGGGGAGGGGCCATGCGATCCTACCCTTGGCGAACAATGGGGTGGTGGTGTTCGGAAGTCTAGAACGAAAAACGGCGCATCTCTGATTTCTCTCCCCGCGCATTACGTACCGGTGTTCGCGTTTCTTCCTCTAAGGCAACGACGGTGACCCTACGCTCGTGCAATTCGCTCCCTTTCCACCCACGGCGACAACACTTCGGGAACCACAATCGACCCGTCCGCCTGCTGATAGTTCTCAAGAATCGCAATCAGCGCCCGGCTGACGGCGATGGCGGTGCCGTTTAGGGTGTGGACGAAATGGGTGCCTTTCTCTCCCGGGATCTTGTAGCGGACGTTCAGCCGCCGGGCTTGGTAGTCGGTGCAATTGCTGGTGCTGGTGACTTCGCCGAACTCGCCGGCCTCTCCGCGGCCGGGCATCCAGGCTTCTAGGTCGAACTTGCGATAGGCCGGGCCGCCGAGATCGCCGGTGGCCGTATCGACCACGCGGTACGGAATGCCCAGGCCGTCGAACAGGCGACATTCCAGGCCGCGAAGCTGGTCGAGCATCGCGTCGCTCTGGTCGGGCAACGTGAAGGCGAACATCTCGATCTTGGTGAACTGATGCACGCGGTACAGCCCGCGGGTGGCCCGGCCGTGGGCGCCGGCCTCGGTGCGGAAACAATGGCTGATGCCGCAATACTTCCGCGGCAGCGATTCGGCGTCGAGAATCTGCCCGGCCAACATGCCCCCCAGCGTGATCTCGGCCGTGGCCACCAGGCTTAAGTCGCTGTTCTCGATGCTGTAGATTTGCGTCTCCGGCCCGCGGGGATTGAAGCCGATGCCGGTCAGGATGTCGTTGCGGGCCAGATCGGGGGTGCTGACCGGCACAAAGCCCTCGGCGGCGAGCGTCTCGACGGCGTAACGCTGCAAGGCCAATTCGAGCAGCACCGCCTCGTTTTTGAGGAAGTAAAACCCGTGGCCGGCGACGTTGGCCCCGCCCTCGAAATCCACCAGATCGAGCTTCTCGGCGAGCTGGACGTGATCCAACGGCTTGAACGAGAAGCTGGGCAGCGGCGTCTTGCCGCGGAACAATTCGAGGTTCGATTTGTCGTCCACGCCGATCGGGGCGTCGGGATGCGAGAGGTTCGGAATCTGCCGGTGCAGCGTCTCCAGCTCGACCGTCAGTTCGTCGAGCTTCACCTGGAGCTCTTGCGTCTTCTCCCGCAGCAGCCGGCCCTCCTCCTTGCGGGCCTCGCGCTCGGCGGGAGTCTTGGCCTTGCCGATCGACTTCGAGACTTCGTTTGCCTTGCGGTTGTGTTCCTCAACGTCCATCTGGATCAGCCGGCGGGTCTGTTCCAATTGGACGAAGCAGTGGACGTCGACCTTCACGCCGCGGTTGGCGCAGTTCTGGGCGACGAGGTCGGCGTTTTCGACGATGAATTTGCGATCGAGCATGGGAGGGAGGGGCTGGGGGCTGGGGGCTAAGGGCTAAGGGCTAGGGGCTAGGGGCTAGGGGTAGTGGGCAGTCGGCAGTGGGCAGTGGATAGTGGAGGGTGGAGAGCGAGGTAGATTGTGAGCTTCGTTTTGCAACTGTCCGCTTCCCTCTCCTCTCTCCTCTCTCCCCTCTCGTCATTTCGCCAGCTCTTCCCACAACTTCGCGCTGGCTTTGATGCCGCGGTGGAAGTCGGCCAGCGAGAACTTCTCGTCGGGGCTGTGGCAGTTGTCGTCTTCCTGGCCCCAGCCGAGCAATAGGGCGTCGGCGTGGAGTTGCTGGTGGAAGGCGGTGACGATCGGGATCGAACCGCCCTCGCGGGTGAAGACGGGACGACGGCCGAAGGCGTGCTGGATGGCGCGGGCGGCGGCCTCGATGTAGGGACTGTCCAACGGCACCAGCACCCCGGGGGCGCTGTGCAGGCCGAGCAACTCGGCCTTAATGCCGGGCGGGCAGAGGTCCGCGATGCGCTGCCGCAGCCCGGCGTCGATCTTGGCCGGGTCTTGATTGGGGACCAGGCGGAAGCTGAGCTTGGCAAAGGCGGTCGAGGGGAGCACGGTTTTCGAGCCTTCGCCCTCGTATCCGCCCGAGATGCCGCACAGATCGAAGGTCGGCCGGGCCCAGCGGCGTTCCAGCGAGGTGTAGCCGGCCTCGCCGACCGCGCCGCTGACGCCGATGCTCTCGAAGAACTCGCGCTGGTCGAAGGGCAGGGCCGCCATCTCCTTCCGCTCGCGATCTGTAAGCGGCACGACGTCGTCGTAGAAGCCGGGGATCATCACGCGGCCCTGGTCGTCGCTCAGTTGGGCGAGGATTTTCGTCAGCGCGTTGATCGGATTGGTGACCGAGCCGCCGAACGAGCCGGAATGCAGGTCGCGGTCGGGGCCGGTCAGCCGAAGTTCGCAATAGGTGATGCCGCGCAGGCCGTAGGTGATCGCCGGCATATCGGGGGCGAACTGGCAGCTGTCGCTGATGACGATGCAATCGCAGGCGAGCCGTTCGGCGTGCTCTTCGAGATATTTTTCGAGCGCCATGCTGCCGACCTCCTCTTCGCCCTCGATCAAGAACTTGAGGTTCAGCGGCAGGCGGCCCTCGACGGTGATCCAGGCCTCGGCGCTCTTGAGGTGGGTGAACAATTGGCCCTTGTCGTCGGTGGCGCCGCGGGCGAAGAGGTTGCCGTCGCGGCGGGCGGGCTCGAACGGGGGCGTCGTCCATTTTTCCAGCGGCTCGGGCGGCTGCACGTCGTAATGGCCGTAGACCAGGGCGGTCGGGGCACCGGGCACCTTGGGCGACTCGGCGTAAACCAGCGGATGGCCGGCGGTGGGGATGATTTCAGTGGCAAAATGCAGGCGGCGGAACTGGTCGGCCAGCCACTGGGCCGCCCGCTGCATGTCGCCGCGGTGGGCGGGAGCGGCGCTGATGCTGGGAATCCGGAGCAGATCGCACAACTCCTCCTCGAAGCGTGCGGCGTGGGTTTGCAGGTATTGGTCGATGGCGGTCATGGTTCTTGCGGGGGGAGTTGGTTGGAAAGCGTTGAAGATGCCAATATAATAGGTCGGAGCCGTTTCGGCTATTGGAGGAAGCCATGTCCGAGCAAGCTGTCGCCACGGTAACGGTCGAAGAGGTTGCCGCCCGGCCGCGCGAACGGACGGAAGAGGAGACGAAGCGGCAGCCCCCGTACCACGTTGTACTTTGGAACGACGAGGACCACACGTACGAGTACGTAATCCTGATGCTGCTGAGCCTTTTCGGATACCCTGCCGAAAAGGGGTTTATCCTGGCCAAGGAGGTGGATACGCAGGGGCGGGTGATCGTGCTCACCACGACGCTGGAGCACGCCGAACTGAAGCGCGATCAGATCCACGCTTACGGCAAGGACGAGTTGGTGGCGGGCTGCAAGGGGTCGATGAAGGCCACGATCGAGGCGGCGGAATAGGCGGGCAGGAGAACTGCAAAGTCGCGAAACTCTCGTTCCCACGCTCCGCGTGGGAACGTCAAGCTGGGGCCAAGCAACGCGTGCGTTCCCACGCAGAGCGTGGGAACGAGGACTTTGCAGTTCTCCGGAGTAGACGGGCGCTTCTATTGCGTTGGCGACCGGCAATCGTATAATGCCCGGAAACCGGCTGCTCCGAAGCACCTTTCCTTGGGGGATTTTTGACATGGCCGAAAGCAACAGCCCTACAATCCGTGCGGTGTCGTGGTTTGAGTTGTTTCCGTGGCTGGGCATCGTTCGCGCGTTTCGCTTGGCGATTGCCGCCCGCGCCCTGGTTCTCGGTGCGGTGGGGATCCTGTTGACGGTGGTTGTCTGGGGCGTGATCGGCCTGATCTTCGGTACCGATCCGACGACCGCGACGCCGACGGACGTGGATGCCCAGGTCACCGGCTGGGTCCATCCGTACACGGTAAACCCGTGGTCGGAGCTTGCCCGGCAGGTGCCGAATCGGCCGGGGGTTCTCGACTTTTTGCCCGAACGCAGCTATCTGCCGCAGGCGGGCAACGTGGCGGCGAAGCAGGCGGCGAGCGGCCCGAGTTCACGTGCGTCGGGCGTGGCGTTGCCGGACGTAGCGGAGAAGCAACGGGCGCCGGTTTCCATTGTCGCCCAGTTATCGGCGGAACCGGGAATACCGGTCGGTCCGGTTCGCCGCTGTTGGTTGCTGCTGTCGGCGCCGGCGACGAATGGACTGAGCCAAACGGCCTTCTCGCTGCGTTCGATCGTCTGCGTGATTCTGTGCGGCTTGTGGGGCGCGGCGGTTTGGGCGTTTTTCGGGGCGGCCATCTGCCGCACTGCCGCGGTGAAGTTGGCGGCCGACGAGCAGATCGGCGTGGCCGCGGCCTTGCGCTTTGCCAGTCGGAAATGGCCCTCCTATTTCTCCGCCCCGCTGCTGCCGGTGTGCGGAGTGGCGCTGGCGACCATCCTGATCTTCATCCTCGGTCTGATCATGCGATCGAACCTGGGGCTGGTGCTGGGCGGGATACTCTGGCCGCTGGTGCTCGTGGCCGGGTTCCTGATGGCGGTGCTGCTGCTGGGCCTGCTCTTCGGCTGGCCATTGATGTGGGCGGCCATCAGCGTCGAAGGGACCGATAGCTTCGACGCCCTGAGCCGCACTTACGCCTATGTCTTCCAGCGGCCTTTGCGATATCTATTCTACGTGGTCGTGGCCGCCGTGATCGGCTGGCTCGGCTGGATTCTGGTCCGCGAGTTTGCCGCGGGCGTCGTGTGGCTGGGCTATTGGGCGGCCGGATGGGGCTGCGGCCATGACCAGATTGACGCCATCCTCTCCGGCAGCAACCAATTGAGCGGCATCGGCCAGTTCGGCGCCAGAATGATCCGGTTTTGGGCGGGCTGCGTGAAGATACTCGCGGTCGGCTACTTATTCAGCTATTTTTGGAGTGCCGCGGTCGCCGTCTACTTCCAACTTCGCCGCGACATCAATGCCGCGGAAACGGACGAAGTCTTCCTTGATGCCGACGCCTCGGAGGAGGAGCCCGCCCCCACGCCGGTTGCCGAGAGCGGCCCGGCTGCTGGCAGCGACGCTCCGGCGTAGGGTAGAATAGCGATAATGGGACAGTTCACGGCGGCAGGCAAATCGCTCGGCAGACTGGCGACGCTCATCGTCGCCTGCGCCCTGGCACCAGGCGGCGCTGCCTTCGCGCAGAACCGCGGCAATTGGGCCACGGGCAACGCCTTCCGGCAGCAACTGGCCGAGCCGGTCAGAATCCTCTGGGCCGAGAACCCCTTGCGGCCGGCGATCGAGGGCCTCTCCCGCGCGCGAAAGGTGGCGATCTTGATCGATCGACGGGTCGATCCCACTCAGAAACTCAACATCTCGCTGCGGGATGTGCCGTTGGAAGCCGCGCTGCAAGCCATCGCGCGCAGCCGCGATTTGGACGTGGCCTGCTTGGGGCCGGTCGTCTACCTGGGCCCTGCCGCGGCAGCCGGGAATCTGCTCCCGATCGCGGCCGGGCTGGAGAAGAGCGTTCACCGTTTGCCGCCAGCGGCGCGGCGCAAGTGGCACGCAGCGGAGCGGCTCGCTTGGGACGACCTGGCCACGCCGCGGGAGTTGCTCGGCGATCTGGCCCACGGGGCGGGATTGGAGATTAGGGGTTTGGATCTCATGCCTCACGATCTTTGGGCGGCCGCCGACCTGCCCGCCATGCCGCTAACGAATCGGCTGGCCCTGATCGCGGTGCAGTTCGATCTCGCCCTGAAGATCGGCGACGGCGGCCGGCGGCTCGAGCTCGTGCCATTCTCCGCGGCGATGCGGCGGGCGGGCGTTGCCGGATCGCGCACCCCGCCCAGACCGATGCATACGGCGACGGCCCAGCCGGCCGCAGCGCCTGCCTCCCCGGAAGAGACGCATATCGACAGACTCTCGGTGAAAGAGAAACCGCTGGGCCCGGTATTGAAGCAACTGGCCAACCGGCTCGGTTTCGACTTGCGGATCGACGAGCAGGCGATCGCGGCGGCGGGCATTTCTCTCGACCAGCGCGTCTCGCTGCATATCGAGAACGCCACGGTCGACGAGCTTCTCCGCCAGCTTCTGCGATCGACCGGCCTGACGTTCCACCGCCGCGGCCGGATCGTGGAGATTGTGCCGGCGGAGTGATTCTCGCACAAATCCATAGATCAATGTCAAACGTTACAACCAGTACGTGGCCGAGCAGGAAGTTCATGCCGCCGATCAGCAGGTAAGCCGGCGGGGCAGAGATTTCGGTTTGTGCCGCCGGGAGCCGGTGGCACGGCAAAGGCGCGATCTAACGCTTCTGACCGCGCGGCGAAGATTCCAAGGAATTTTGCGGCGAGGCGACGATAACATACATGCACATTCGTTTCCCCCCCAGGGCCCGGCTTTCCTCTTGAAGGTCGGGCCTCTTTGTTTCACCGTTCGCCGCGCCGGATCGGGCAACGATGTTTGACGTGGCACGGGCATCTTGCCCGTGTCTTTCGGCCACGGGCATCTTGCCCGTGTTTTTCGGCCACGGGCATCTTGCCCGTGTCTTTCGGCCACGGGCAGGATGCCCGTGCCACGCAAATTGAATAACTGATCGGCCCTGCCCTGCCGCTCGCGCCGCTTCTCTCGTGTCCTTCGGCCGACTACAATGACAGCGGTCGATTTTCCCCCGAGTGGACCGATGAAACGGACAGCAATCCTCATTTTGTCGGCGTTGGCGCTGTTGCCGTCGCCGCTCGCGGCCGCCGAGCCAAACAACGTGGTCACGCCCGAGGAGACCAACGAAATCCTCGCCAATCCGGGCATGGGCTGGGAGACCTTCGGCCGGCCGGCGAAACTCGACAAATCGCTGCCGGATTGGATCCCCTCGACCGTCTGTTACGACCGCTGGGGCTGGGCCGCCGTCGAGCCGCAGCCGGGCAAACTCAACACCGAGGTGCTCGACTACGCGCTTAGGCAGGCCCACGACTCCGGCCAGCGGCTCGCTTTCCGCATAAGCTGCTGCTCCACCCACGCCGGCCAACCGACGCATCCGGCCTGGCTCCGCGAGGTCGGCGGCCGGGAACTTCAGGCCCGTTACAACCGCAACCCGCCCGTCTCCATTCCCGACTTCGACGATCCGATCGTGTTGGAGCGGCATCTCGACTTTATCCGCCGTCTGGGCAAACAATACGACGGGCATCCCGATCTCGACCACGTCGATCTCGGCTCGATCGGCTGGTTCGGCGAGTGGCATCTTACCAGCAACGGCCATTCGCTGCTGCCGAGCATGGAGAGCCGCATGAAGGTGGTCCGCGCCTATCTCGATGCCTTCAAGCGGACGCCGCTGTTGATGCTCGTCAACGGCGGCGAGTGTCTGGCCTACGCCACGCACCACGGCGCCGGCTGGCGGGCTGATTGCCTCGGCGACCTCGGCGGCTTCTCGCGCGGCTGGTGCCACATGCGGCAGGGCTATCCCTCCTGGCTCCAACAGGCCCACTGCCTCGACGCCTGGAAGACGGCCCCGGTCGCCTGGGAATCGTGCTGGGACATGCGCAAGTGGGTCAACGAAGGCTGGCCGCTGCGATACATTTTCAACTACGCCCTGGCCCTGCACGCCTCGTATCTCAACAACAAGTCCGCCCCGTTGCCGGAAGGGCCGGAAGTTCGCCCCGAGATCGAGCGTTTTCTCCGCCGCCTCGGCTATCGGCTCGTGCTGAAGGAGCTGAAATATCCGGCCACCGTAAAAGCGGGCGGCCGTTTCCAGCTATCCAGCAAATGGCAGAACACCGGCTCCGCCCCCTGCTATCGCCCCTATCGCCTCGCCTATCGCCTCAGCAGCACCCGGGGACTGTCCCAGTTTTCGCGGGGACTGTCCCAATTTTTGTCTCGGCACAAATGGGACTGTCCCCTTTGCCGCTCGCCTTTTCCGCTCGGGGGACTGTCCCAATTTTCGCGTCGGCACAAATGGGACTGTCCCCTTTGCCGCTCGCCTTTTCCGCTCGGGGGACTGTCCCAATTTTCGCGTCGGAACAAATGGGACTGTCGCCTTTACCGCCCGCAGCGAAAATGGGACTGTCCCCTTCAGGCTACACGAGAATCCTCATCGGCAAGACGACGGTGAACCACTGGCTTCCCGGTTCGCTCGATCTCTTCACCCCCGAGTTCTTCCGCAATCCGCCCGACCTGCCGCCGGGCGAAGTAAACACCGCCGCCGACACGCTCTCCCTCCCCGCCGACATGCCCGCCGGCCAGTACACCGTTTCCCTCGCCATCGTCGATCAGAGCGAGAAGCCCGTAGTGCGTTTAGCAATCAAAGGCCGCGGAGAAGACGGCTGGTATCCGCTGGGGAAGTTGACGGTGAGCAAATAGGGACGCATGCCGCAATTGTCGCCTTTCGCTCTGCGAAAGCAGCGCCACTTTCGCAGAGCGAAAGGCGACAATCGCGGCCAGGTCCTTTCCCCGCCAGCGGAGCCGCCGAACGCCCGAGACCATAACCCGTTGTGCCGCAACCTGTCGCGCCGCCATCAGGGCCGTTCACGGCCCTTTCCGCCGCAGGCGGTCTTAGGCCCGGCGTTCACGCCGGGTCGAGCAGCGCCAACTCGCTTCCTCACGCCCCATCCCCTGTCACGCCCGTTCACGGGCGTCCTCCTCCCCGCGTCGCAGGAGGTCCGTAAACGGACCTGACAATCGCCGAAAAATCGCAATTCCCCCAACCCGGCGTAAACGCGACCGGTTTGGCGGCGCCCGTCAACTGGCCGCTACTTGGGCCCCGGTGAGGATCTGCATGTACGTTCGATCCGTTGTACGATTGTCCCACGTCGCCTTAATGTGCTGAGACAGTCTCGGCAAGTCGCGGTCAATGGTCGAAGTCCAAAGGTGCGGGCAGTACGGGAGGACTCGCATCATGCCATCCACATCGAAAATACTCTCAGTCCCCTCAGCACGAATGAGAGCAACCGGAAGATCCTTGGCAATACGTATTCCCAGTTCGAAAAGCACATTCGGGTTGTGGTCCGTCAAGTCCGCAATCACAAGCTGCGCTTCGAGCAACTGCTTGATAATAGTTGACTGAATAACGTCGCTGCCCTGGATTTCCGCCGTCTTGATCGCAAACCCAGCTTTGTTGCCAGCCGGTGTGATAAGCTTGTTCAGTAACTCCCCAAAAAAACCTTCCGGCCTTTCCTTCTTCCGCTCCGTGAAAGGAAGGATCACAAACGCGATCCGGTCGAATTTCCCCTGCGCCTGACCGACCACGCGAATCTCGCCACTCTGCTTCTCGCCCTTATCAGCTTCGAGCGAAGCCCCATCCAACCCAGATTCGATTCCCAAGTCCTTACAGTTGGCTTGGAACAACGCGATGAATTCCTCATGCAACTCGGGGTCCAAATTGAAGTTCTTCTGCAAGACGTTACTAACATATTGCCGTTCTTCCGGGAACTTGCCACCGTAGTACTCATAGACCCTCTTGAAAATGTCTATCCCGAGAAAAGCCTTGATCTTGTTCTTCCGTTCGGTCTCTGGATTGTCGGCATAGACGATTTCCCGGCCCAATGGAGCAAGCTCAATGTTGTCTGTCGTGTTTGTCCCAGCCGTCAACCCGTAATCTCGCGCCGCGGCGGTCAACGAGACGAAGTTCGTGGTACGGAGATTCTTGTATCCGCAGGCGTGCAGAAGATCGGTCGTCGCCCATGGGTTACCATGATTCTTGTCCTTGATGTTCTGTGGTATCGCTGAGCGCTTCCCCCAAGGTCTTTTGCGGATACGGCCTTTGTAGGGATTTCCGTTTCGCCGTTGCCTCTGCCGCCTTCTTGTCCTCCCCGCGCGGCTTGGCAGCCCTCCCCCTCTTCGCCGTGCGCTTTATACCTGCAACAAAATGCGCTGAGACTGCAATCCCCCGCTCACCCAATGCCTTCGCTACGTCCGCGTTGACAGCTTTCGGGTTCTCGCCTACGTAATCAAGCACCGCTTGTTTCTTTGTTGGCCGGGCTCGCATTGTGGCTGACATGGCACCCTCTCCATTTCCCCCGGTTGGTGTTGTAAGCGTAAATCGTACGCTCCACGACGCCGGCCTATTCTCTCAGATCGCAATACGGTGTTCAAGCCGGTGCGGCAATCGGCATCCTCGGTGGGGCGGTTTGCCAAATTAGGGCGACTTCTTCAGGCGTCAGGCCGTAGGCATCGTTCACAAGGGTGCTGATCTGGTTGTCCAGGATCAGGGCCTCGACGGCAATGGCGCGGGCGGGTTCGATGGATCGGGCGTACTCGTTCCGGAGGTTTGCCAGCGCGGTCGCCGACAACGGCTTCTTCTTCCCGCGAACCTTTCTGACTTCTGCCACGAACCTGTCGCAGTCCAAGTCAGTGAGCGATTGCACCTTCGTGGTCGGCTTTGCGATGTCGTATTCCACCCGAAGCCAATCAAGCAAAGTTCGCCGCGTCTCGCGTTGTTGGCGCGCAATGTCGATAACACGATTGACGGCTGCTTCCACCTTGCTTCGAATCGAATCGCTCGGGCGCGCGATGGGCAGGGGGTCCATGAGAAAGGCGACGGGCGACAGGGCTTCGTCTTTCATGTGCGGCAGGTATCGCCAGTTGTGCCACCACATGAGCGGAGAATTGAGGACCGCCAGAAGATACGGATCATGGGAAGCAAGGAAGAAGGTCTTGTTGTTCCCGTATTGACCGGCCACGTCCAGCGCGTAACCAGGGTGGAACTGAATTTCCTGATACATAACCTTCGACCTCTCAAACTCATCCCAGTAGGCACATGACCGTAGTTCCCACCAGTGTCGGCCCTTGTCTTGCCGCTCGCGCAAGGCGTCCTCCATTGGCTTGAATCGAGCGTAGATGCTGGGGAAAGTCTTCCGAAAGACGGCTTCCGCCGTATCGCCGGTGTCCGACCACGGCCATGAGCGATCGCCGCTCGATTTCAAGGCGATCATCCACAGCCCTGCCCAATCAGAAGCCCACCTGTCAATGTCTTGTCCGCGAACATACCGCCTAATAATCTCGCTACAACTCGGGTCGCTCGCAACAAGCCCGTTGCGCGTTGCCGTGTCAATCAGGAAGGCTTCGTTGTATCCCGTCAGAATCCCGCGGCGGGGCTTCACGCCGGCGAACTCGGCAAGCGGTATGCCTTTTGCCCGAATCTTCGCGAGTAGATCGTTTACACCTCCCGGTTCAAGCTGCCAGCCATCGGCCCCAAGCTGCGATAGCGGCAATTCCACGCCTTCCCGTTCTATCTGCCGGCTAAGATCGTCGATGCGGAGTTGCTCGCGGGGGATCGTGCAAAGCCGCGCGGTGTCGGGCTTGGGCGCATCGGTCGGGCGACGGGCGACGATGATCGACGGGAATACGTCCACTTCCTCGAATATCTGCTTCGCGTGCCCGAAGTCAACCACCGACTCAATCCACGCTTCATCTTGAAAGAACCTTCGCAACGGCTCCGCGTAGCCGGACTTCATCCACTTGTTCGTGACGACGTAAGACAGAAGCCCGCCGGGCTTCAGCAGCCGGAGGCCCAGTTCGTAGAAGTAGACGTAGAGATCGGCCATGCCGTGATAGGCGCGGTAGGCCGATTCCAGATAGGGCTTGATCGGAGAGAGCAACTCCTGCCGGACGTAAGGCGGGTTGGCAACCACCACGTCAAACCCGCCCTTTGCAAAAACTTCCGGGAACGCTGCTTGCCAGTCGAACGCTTTCGGGTGGACGGCTGGATCGCGCGATGATGCTGTTGCCCACGCGGATCGTGTGGTCAAGACTGGTCAATACCTTCCCGCGCTCGGCCGTCTTGATCCAAAGGCTGAGCCGGCAGATTTCGATGGCCTCTTCGTTGAGGTCAACGCCGTAGAGGTTGTTCTCCAGAATCCGCTTGTCGAGGTCGAATAGGGTGCGATGCCCGCGCAACTCCTCAAGCCGATCGTTGGACTCCTGATAGGCGGCGTGCAACTGGTCGAAGGCTTGGATAAGAAACGCCCCGCTGCCGCAGGCCGGGTCCAGCAGCCGGATCGTCTTCAATTCGTCTTGCCACGCCTCCCAGAATCGAACCAGGGCAGCCCGCTCGGGTTTCTTCAGCTTGTCCAAATCGTAGACGGACGGATCGGCAAGCGCGGCTCGTGCCGCGCCCTTTGCCGCCTCTTGGTGGGATTGTCGGAGTCGCTCGAATCGGTCCCGCAGCACCCCGCCTAACGCCTGTTCGATGATGTAGCGGGTGATGAACGCCGGGGTGTAGAACGCCCCTTCCTCCTTGCGACGGCTCTTGTGGTTTTGTGGTGCAGGCCTCCCGCCTGCTTCGGACGCGGCAGGCGGGACGTCTGCGCCACGAACCCCTTCCAACTCGTTGCGCAGCTTCTCCAGGTCGGTGATCGACTGCTCGAAAATGTGCCCCAGAATGTCAACGTCGATCAGGCTGCTGTTGCCGGCCGCCGGGGCGTAGGCCGCCGCTTGGTGCGCCGGGCGGTAGTCGTAATCGCCCAACTCGCGGAAGTAGGCGCAGACTTCATCGGACACCTTCAGGCGGTCCAGGATCGGATCATCGGCGAACAGCCCGCCGTTGTAGGCGTGGATGCCCAAGGCCGCGTTGCCCCGATTGATCGCCTGGAACAGCCCGCGGAAGTTGTCCCAGATCGGACGCGGGTGGTACGGGTCGCGGTGTTCATACGCCTTGCGGATCGTTTCGCGTGGGGAGCAACCCGCGATCCTCGCAGAAGGCGGAGAACAGCACCCGGTCGAGCAGCTTCTGCGTACAACTCAGCACGTCGTGCCGGGGCACGTCGGGGTTGTCGCGGCAAAGCCGCTGGAAGGCGTCTTGCCGCATGTCGGCATAACGCAGGTAAAACTCCTTGGTCAGTTCCTTGCCGACCTTCTCCGATTCGGCCAGCAACTCATAGAAATGGCACCGGCCGGTTTCGGGAACCACCCGCGCCGCGCCCAGCAGGAAGACAAACCGCTTCAGCTGTGCGTCACTCTCGGCAAGCTGTTCGGTATCGAACCGTTCGTAGGTCTGCTGGTCCGCTCCCTTGTAGTAAAGCCGCGTCTGCCGGATCGACGTAACGATGATCCAATCGCAGGGCAGGTTGATGGCGTAGCGGTAGCCTTGATCGACGGCCGACATCCGCCGGCCTGCAAACGGCCGGTCCAGCGGGTCTTTCGGCCCCTTGCCCTCCAGGGCGACGATGAACTTGTCGGTTCCGGTGCCGAAGTCGCCCAGAACGGCGTCGGCAAACTCGCCCTCCACCTCGACGTACTTCTCGCGGGAAAGGGTGTAGCGTGGGCCGCCGTCCGCCGGGCGGGTATAGCCGAGCAGCTCGCAAAAGAAGTCGGTCAGGAAGTCCGGCAGGATTTCCTGTTCCTTAAACGCGTTGGCCTTGCCCGACGCCAGCAGGTCGGCCCAGTCGCTTCAATTTGGGGCGCAGCTCATCAACATGGGCCGGCAACTCGAAACCGGCGAGATGCGAGCGGAGAACGTCGGGGCGAAACAGCGGTTTGGCTTCGATGGGCATATTACAGCAACCTCCATGAAGCCGCCATTATAGGGGAGGGGGTGGCCAATTGCCAGCCAGAGAATTGGCCGGCGCTCTCTCAACCAACACTGGCACAGGAACTTCTCTTGAATCGGCCACTCCGCCGTGCTATAGGAACGCATGTACAGGTAGAGCGTCGTCACGACGTCCCGCTGCTGTTTGATAATCTATCGTCCCCGCTTCTCCAACCTCTCCATCCCGACGCGCCAAGGGAGGGTTTTGCACCACGGTTTGGAGACCCCCCCTGGAGACGTGCTGGCTTCCGTCGCCGTAACGTACAAACCTCCAAGGGCTTACGTTCTGCACCGCCGACGCGGAAAGACCGCAAATAAGAGATATGGCGCAAAACTCGCATCGGTGCAAAACCCCAACGGTGCAAAACCTTCGCCTTGAAACGCCGAGTTGCAAGCGATCCTACTGGCCCACCAAGCTCTAGTTGACAGGTGGGGCAGGCATTCTTGCCTGCCCAGGGCAGACAAGAATGTCTGCCCCACCATAACACAAACCTGTCATTCCTGATTTGGCGGACCACTACGTTCCCAACGCGGCGAGCAACTGCCGCGCGGCTTCGGCGGGATCGGGGGCGGACGTGATCGCGGCACTGGCGGCGATGCGAGAGAGGCCGGTGGAGAGAGCGGCGGCTAGGTTCTCGGCGTTGATGCCGCCGATGGCGAAGGCGGGCAGACGGATTTCGGCGGCCACGGCCCGGAGCAGCTCGAGACCGGGAAAATGATCGAACGACTTGGTCTCGGACGCGAACGTGGGGCCGACGCCGATGTAATTGGCCCCATCGAGCACCGCCGCCCGGGCCTGCTCGATCGTGTGGGTGGAAACGCCCACCAGCGACCCCGGCCCGACGATCCGCCGGGCGTCCTTCACCGAAACCTCTTCTTGACCGATGTGAACGCCGTCGGCACGGGCCAGGGCCGCCAGGTCGGGGCGGTCGTTGATGATGCAGAGCACCCGCGTGGGGGCTGTCCCAGTTTTCCGGTCAGCGACAATGGGACTGTCCCCTTTCCCGCACAACTCGCGGAGCAGCCGGGCGCGGCCAAGAAGATCGCGATCGGCCAGCCGCTTGTCGCGGAGTTGGATCGCATGGACGCCGGCGTCGATCAACGAGCGGACCAGCCGCTCGAACGCCTCGGGCGACTCGCCGCCGTCGATGAGCACGTAAAGCCGAACAGCCGCGAGCCGGTCGATGCTGCCGCGGGCGATTTCCACCGCCCGTTCGAGCGTGTAGACGCGATAGCGAAGTTGCTTGATCGACGCCGCGATTTCGGTTTGTTGCGGCGATGTCAGTTGGGGCGACAGTTGGACTGTCGCCCCAGGGGTGGCAGTACAACTGCCACCCCAACCAATGTCTGCCCCACCAACCCGCAGTTTGCCAAATTCTTCCAAGCTGCGGAGCGATTCCTGCAAGCGGGCGAAATTGGCCCGCACGACGCCGGTCATGTCGTCGCGGCGCTGTTCGGAGGGGCTCGTCAAGGTTGTTCCGACATCCGCCTGCGTTTCGCGGGCGGCCATGCGGTTGTCGGCGGAAAGCGGCGATAGGGCGGTGGTCAGGTCGTGGCGCAGTTGTTTGCACAGTCCGGTCAAATGCGGATCGTCCAACACGAAGCGGACGTAATCCTCGATCACCCGCAACCCCTCGCGACCGCGATTGGCGGCGGCGTCCAACACGCGGAGAACATCGGTTTGCGTCGGAGCGGCAGGAGGGCCAGCGGAAGTGATTGGGCCTGCCGGACTGGCTGCAGCCGTTACCTCTTCGTCGAACGCGCCCGGCAACGTGTATCCATAGAGGCCACGGATCTCCGCTTCGACGGCGTCGGGGTCGAGCCCCTGCTGCCGCAGCCAGGCGGCCGCCTCGTGATCGGCCAAAACCAAGCCGAGCAAGAGATGTTCGGTCGCCAATTCCGGCCGCCGCGGGAGAAAGTCGAGCCGCACGCAGGCGAGCTGGAGGGAATCTTCGACTTCGGGAGAAAGCGGGATTCGGCTGGGGGAGGCGGTCGAGGTTTTGGGAGGGGGCGCGAGTGTCGGCCATTTTTGACAAACGGCCGTGAAGTCGATGCCGTGCTTTTGGAGCATGACGGCCGCCCGGCACTCCGGCTCGGAGAGCAACCCCACCAGTAGCGACTGCGGATCCAACTCCTCGCGACCGGTGCGACTGCACCAATCGGAAGCAACGGCGAGGGCTCGTTCGCTGGCAGCGGTGAAACTGAATCGCATATTGTCCAGTGTGGCAAATCGGCAACCCGCTCGCAATCCCAGGTCGCGGCGGGTGCAATGGTGGGTTTTCGGGGGCTTGCGGTTCCTTGGGATGGCGAAGGGGGGTTACCCGCGTCAGCCCTTCCCTCCGGGGCGCGGCTAAACTAGGAGGGCGAAGGGCTTCGGGGCGCGGCTAAACGAGCGAAGCGCGAGGGCGAGGGCTCGAAGTCGGCTAAGACAAGAATTGTGAACGACTTATGGGGCTTGGGTTGTTGCCTTGATTCGCCCTGTTTTGGAAGTTACAATTCGTTGGCCGAAAGGGAGTTTGGTTATGCGCAGGATGCCGTGGTGGTGCTACCTATGGCCTGGGCTTCCCCAGATTTGGCTGTATGGGGAATGGACGGGCTTGGCGGTGGCGCTGGCCGCCGCGGCAGTCTTGGACTTGGCGCTGCTGGTCAGCTTCGGTTGGACGGAACTGATCGGCAGCGGCACACGTAATATATTGTGGCCGGCGTTGGCCGCGGCGTGGATCGCGGCGGCGATTTGGTCGGCCGGGCGATGTCGCCGTCAAGCGGTGGTCGCCAGCCCTGAGCCGGAGGAGGATTCCTTCCCGCAGGCGCTGGATCACTACTTGAAAGGCGACAATTATCAGGCGGAACAGATTCTCGATGACCTGTTGCGGCGAAACGCCCGCGACCTCGACGCCCGGCTGATGCTGGCGACGTTGCTGCGGAGGGCCAAGCGGTTCGACGAAGCGACGCAGCATCTCGATACGTTGGAGTGCTTTGAGGGCGGCGAGAAGTGGCAGGAGGAGATTCGGGCGGAGCGGAGTCTGCTGGCCGAGGCGAAGAGCGAGACGGCGTCGGCGGCATGAGTCCGGTGATTTTTTGATCGTCGAAGTTGTAGGAAACGAGTAGAATGAAGGTGCGAAAGCCCGGCGGATCGCCAACCGTCGCGGAGTCGCCTTTCGCTCCGCGAAAGCACGCGACTTTCGCGGAGCAAAAGGCGACTACTGTTACCTGCCGGCTGCCAAAACGATAACGACCGCGGAGAAGATAAATGTACGAGCGATTCACCGACCGCGCCGAAAAGTAATGCAACTGGCGAACCAGGAGGCCCAGCGGTTCAACCATGAATACATCGGCACGGAGCATATACTGCTGGGGTTGATCAAGGAGGGGAGCGGAGTAGCCGCCAACGTGCTGAAGAACCTCGACGTCGATCTGCGCAAGATCCGCCTGGAGGTGGAGAAGTTGGTGCAGAGCGGGCCCGACATGGTCACGATGGGCAAGCTGCCGCAGACGCCGCGGGCGAAGAAGGTCATCGAATACTCGATGGAAGAGGCCCGCAACCTCAACCACAACTACGTCGGCACCGAGCACATCCTCTTGGGCTTGCTCCGCGAGCAGGAGGGCGTCGCCGCCCAAGTGCTGATGAACCTGGGTCTGAAACTGGAGGAGGTCCGCGAGGAGGTCTTGAACCTGCTGGGCCACGGCATGGAAGGGGCCGAGGGTTCGGAGCGGCCCGGCGGTCTGCCCGGGGCTCCCGGCGGCGGCGAGTCCGCGCCGCGGGCGGGCAAGTCGAAGACCCCGGCGCTGGACAGTTTCGGCCGCGATCTGACCGAGTTGGCCCGGCAAGGCAAGCTCGACCCGGTGATCGGCCGCGAGAAGGAGATCGAGCGAACGATGCAAATCCTTGGCCGGCGGACGAAGAACAATCCGGTCTTGCTGGGCGAGGCTGGCGTGGGCAAGACCGCGATCGTCGAAGGATTCGCGCAGCGGGTGGTCGAGGGGAACGTGCCGGAGTTGCTGCTGGATCGCCGCATCGTGGTGTTGGACCTGGCGATGATGGTGGCCGGCACGAAATACCGCGGCCAGTTCGAGGAACGCATCAAGGCGGTGATGAACGAAGTCCGCCGGGCGAAGAACACGATCCTGTTCATCGACGAGCTGCACACGCTGGTCGGCGCCGGCGGGGCCGAAGGGGCCATCGACGCCAGCAACGTGTTGAAGCCCGCCCTGTCGCGCGGCGAAATCCAGTGCATCGGCGCCACCACGCTGGACGAGTACCGCAAGTACATCGAGAAGGATAGCGCGCTCGATCGCCGCTTTCAGGTGGTGATGGTCGAGCCGTCAACCAAGGCCGAGGCCGTCGATATTCTCAAGGGGCTGCGCGATCGTTACGAGCAGCACCACCACGTGCGGATCACCAACGACGCCGTCAGCGCGGCCGTCGAGCTATCGAGCCGCTACATCACCGGCCGCTGCCTGCCCGACAAGGCGATCGACGTGATCGACGAGGCCGCGCGCGGGTCCACTTGAAGTCGATGACCCGCCCGCCCGACCTGAAGGAGATCGACGAAGAGGTCGAGAAGCTGAACAAGGAGAAGGAGGAGGCGGTGGCCAATCAGGATTTCGAGAAGGCGGCCGCCCTGCGCGATCAGGCCGACAAGCTGAAGAAGAAGAAACAGCTTATCACCCACGATTGGCGGGAGAAATCGCGCGAGACCGACGGCGTGGTCGACGAGGAGGTGATCGCCGAGGTGGTCTCGAAGATCACGGGCGTGCCGCTGACGCGGATGACGCTCGAAGACTCGATGCGCTTGATGAAGATGGAGGAGGAATTGCACAAGCGCGTGGTCAGCCAGGACGAGGCGATCAAGTCGATCAGCAAGGCGGTCCGCCGCAGCCGCAGCGGCCTGAAGGACCCGCGACGGCCCACCGGCTGCTTCATCTTCGCCGGGCCGACCGGCGTGGGCAAGACGCTGCTGGCGAAGGCGCTGGCCGAGTTCATGTTTGGCGACGCCGACGCGCTGATCCAGATCGACATGAGCGAGTACATGGAAAAGCACAACGTCAGCCGGCTGATCGGCGCCCCGCCGGGCTACGTCGGCTATGAGGAGGGCGGGCAGTTGACCGAAAAAATCCGCCGCCGGCCGTACGCCGTCGTGCTCTTGGACGAGATCGAGAAGGCCCATCCCGATGTCTACAATATGTTGTTGCAGATCATGGAAGAGGGCCGGTTGACCGACAGTTTCGGGCGCAACGTCGATTTCCGCAACGCGATCCTGATTATGACCACGAACGCCGGGGCCGAGGCGATCAAGAACGAGGCGGCCTTCGGTTTCCAGAAGCCCGACGACGACGCCTCGTATGAGAGCATGAAGACCCGCGTGCAGGAGCAAATCGAGAAGGTGTTCCGGCCCGAGTTCCTGGGGCGCATGGACGACGTGATTGTCTTCCGCCACCTCACCAACGAGGATCTGGCCGACGTGGTCGAGATGGAGTTGGGCAAGGTCCGCGAGCGGCTCTCCGAGCGCGGGCTGAAGCTGGTGCTCACGCCCGAGGCGAAGAAACTGCTGGTCAAGCGCGGCAGCAACCTCGATTTCGGCGCCCGGCCGCTCCGCCGCGCAATCGAGAACTTCATCGAAGACCCGCTCTCCGAAGAACTGCTCAAGGGCGAGTTCCAGGGCATGGACACGATCACCATCGAGGTCAAGGAGGTGGGCGACAAGAAGCAGTTCTACTTCCACGGCTCGGTCGGCGAGCTGCCGCATGAGCCGCAGCCGGTCGGGGTGGGCGCCGGCGGCAGCGACGGCGCAACGGTGTGAGAAGGTGTCAGTCCGCTAAGCACTTGCCGATCTGGCGGACCGCCTGGCGGAGGCGGTTCTCGTTCTCGACCAGCGCCAGGCGGAGGTAGCCCTCGCCGGCGGGGCCGAAGCCTGCGCCGGGGCTGACCACCACGTCGCCCTCCTTCAAGAGCTTCATGGCGAACTGGAACGAGGTCATTTCCGCCGCCCAGGCCGCGGGGATCTTGGCCCAGACAAACATGCTCGCCTTGGGGCGTTCGACCGGCCAGCCGATGCGCTCCAGCCCTTCGCAGAGCACGTCGCGGCGACGCTGGTAGGCGGCGGCCTGGGCCTCGACCGCGGCGTCGCTGTGCCGCAGGGCGAGAATCGCGGCGATCTGGATCGGGCGGAACATGCCGTAATCGTAGTAGCCCTTGATCGTCGATAGTGCCCGAAGCATCTCAGCATTGCCCGCCGCAAAGCCGACCCGCCAACCGGCCATGTTGTAGCCCTTGCTCATCGTGGTCAGCTCGACGCCAACGTCGCGGGCGCCGGGGGCGGCCAGGAAACTCGGCGTCTTGTAGCCGTCGAACGTCACATCGGCATAGGCAAGATCGCTTACGACCATGAAGCCGTAGCGTTTGGCCAACTTGACCACTTCCACGTAGAAATCGGGCTCGACCGTGGCGGTCGTCGGGTTGTGGGGGAAATTGACGATCACCAGCTTCGGACGCGGCACCAGGTGACGGCAGGTGTAGTCGATATTGGCCAGCAGCTTCTGGCTGTCCGCCACTTCCAGCAGGATGGCGTTGGCGGCCGCCATTGCCACCGCGTAGAGATGGGCGGGATAGCTGGGCGCGGGAACGATGGCCGTGTCGCCGGGGCCGACCAGGGCGAGGCAGAGGTGGCTGAAACCCTCTTTCGACCCGAGGCAGACGATCACTTCCCGCTGCGGATCAAGCCGCACGCCGTGCTGCTTGAAATACTTCGCCGCCACTTCGCGGCGCAGGCCCAAAATGCCTTGGGCGGGAGCGTAACCGTGGTTCTTCGGGTCGCGGGCGGCCTCCGCCAGCTTCTCGATCACCAGCTCTTGCGGCGGATCGGTGGGATTGCCCATCCCCAGGTCGATCACGTCCCCTCCCGCCCGACGCTTCTCGTACATCAGCTTGTTGATCTCGGCGAACAGATACGGCGGCAGGCGCCGCACCCGCTCGGCCACTTCGATCGTGAAGGGGGCGTCATGGAGAATCGGTTCGATTTCGGACGGGGCTTCGTGCATACGGAGGGGTCAGGGATCAGGGGAATGATGAATGATGAGTGATGAGTGATGAATGATGAATAACGACAATGAATCAAACCGCTTGCGGTTTCGCAACGTGCCGCCGACTGTCCCTCCTACCGCTTTCCCAATTCCGTCGTCAGCAATTCCCAGGCGGCTTCGAGCGCTTGCGGAATTGTACTCACGCTGGCCACCGTAGCCATGAAGTTCGTGTCGCCGATCCAGCGGGGAACGATGTGCCAATGGAGATGGCCGGGCACGCCCGCGCCGGCCGCGCGACCGAGATTCAAGCCGATGTTGAAACCCTGTGGCTGCATCGTCTTCTCCAGCAACGCCACCATGCGGGCGAGCGTTTGTGAGACTCCAACTGGGCCGCCTCGCTCAGCCCATCGAGACGGGCCGCGTGGCGATTCGGCGCGATCAGCAGGTGGCCGTTGTTGTATGGGAAGCGGTTCAATAACGTGATGGTGTGCTGCCCCCGATCGACGACCAACCGCTGGCGGTCGTCTCCCTCGGGCATCGCCTGGCAAAAAAAACAGGTCGGATCGGCCCCGGAAAGCAATTCGTCGGGATTGCAGGGCTCGACGGTCCCCTTTTCGCCGAGGATGTATCCCAGACGCCAGGGTGCCCAGAGCTGCTCGTGCGACATACTCACCACCCACCGGAAGCGATTGGCAGACCATGCGTAGGTTATGCTTCAGCATAACACCATTGCCCGCAAAGCCTTCCGTTATGCTAAAGCATAACCTACGGCTGAGCGAAGTCTAGGCCGAACGAGGAGTATACCAGCAGAAGAGGATGGGCAACACGGCAAAAAGGCGGTCGAGGCAGTGCTCTTCAAGTCGGAGGGCGGCGGCGGTCGAAATTGAAGGTAGGGGTTGGGGGGATTCTTGCGCCAAGGCAAGAAATACCGCCCGCCTTGGCCCCTCGCCGTGGGCAACGTCCACGGGTAGACTAGAGGATTCCGACCCTGCTGTCAGTCTGAAGGGGACGGAGGAGGTTGTCGGAAAAACGATTTCCATTCTGCGAGCCGCCTTCCTCACAACCTCCTCCGTCCCCCTACCTGTCGACCCAGAACCGTTTTGCCGACCAGACCGTGATCGACTTTCGCGTTGACCTGAACATCTTCCGCGGTCCGCTGGACCTGCTGCTCTACCTGGTGCGGAAGCACAAGGTGGAGATCGTCGATATTCCCATCGCGGCCATCACCGACCAGTATCTCGACTACCTGGCGGTGATCGAGCAGCTCAACGTCAACGCCGTGGGGGATTTTCTCGACGTGGCGAGCCTGCTGATCGAGATCAAGTCGCAACAGGTCTTGCCGCGATGCGACGAAGTGGAGGGCGAGCTTGACGATCCGCGGCAGGAGCTTGTTCGCCGTCTGCTGGAATACAAGAGATATCGTGACGCCGCCAGCATCCTGGAGGAGCGCAGCCGCAGTTGGCAGCAGCGCTACCCGCGGCTTTCCAGCGACCTGCCGCGGCGCGAGCGCGACGTGGCCGGCGAGCCGATCCAGGAGGTCGAGCTCTGGGACCTGGTCAGCGCATTTGGGCGGATCATGCGCGAGAGCGACGCCGCCCGGCCGGCGAGCATCGTCTACGACGACACTCCCATCCACGTCCACATGAACCGCATCCACGCCCGGCTGATCGAAGCGGGCCAACTTTCGCTTGGCGACCTCTTCGAGCCGGACATGCACCGCTCGACGATGGTCGGGGTCTTCTTGGCCATCCTGGAGCTAGTACACCATCACCGCATTCGCCTCGAGCAGAACGCGCTGTTCGGCGAGATTTGGATCCTGCCGAACCTCGGCTGCGACGGGCCGCTTGATTTGTCGGACGTGGACGAGTACGAACATGCCGGGGCCGGAGGATGACGGCATGAAAGCATGGAAGTCGGCGTTCATCGCACTTCTTGCCGCAGCAATCGTCGAGGGGGCGTTGATGGCGGTTCTTACGGGATTCGTACATATCGGTGGCGAGAAGCGAGATCTACTTGGCTTCATCATTCTCATCCTCCATGCGCCGGGGATCTATATCTCGGAGCACTTTCATCTTAAAGGCAATGCCGACGCCGTCGTCATTGGGGGCATCAGTTTTCTTCAATACTTCGTTATCTTCTGGCCGGTCATCGCGGTCATTCAGAAAAGGCGAGGCAAGTGTTCCGGCGACCGACAATAGAGCAATTCCCCGTCCCACCGCGCGATGATTAATAATCTTCCCGTCAAAACGCTGGTCCACAAGAACATCACGATCGAGGGCTACTCCCGCGCGGCGGTGCAGACGTATTGGCGCGTGCCGGAGATGAACCTGGGCTTCGACCTCGGGGCGCAACCGTGGTCGTTCATGGGCACGCCGACCTGGTTCGTCTCGCACACGCACATGGACCACCTGATCGCGTTGCCGGTGTACGTGGCGCGGCGGCGGATGATGAAGATGGAGCCGCCGGTGATTTATCTGCCCGAGGCGGCGATCGAGCCGATGGGGCGGGTGCTGCGGTTGCTCAGCCGCATGGACCGCGGCCGGCTGCCCTGCCAACTCTTGCCCGCCAGGCCCGGCGAGGAGATCGAGCTTTCGCGCGAGCAGGTCGTGACCGTATCGGCCACGACGCACACCGTCCCGTCGGTGGGCTTCGTCGTCTGGGAGCGGCGCCGCAAGCTCAAGCCGGAGTACCAAGGGCTGGAAGGCCATCAGATTCGCGACCTGCGGCTGGGCGGAACGGAGGTAACCAACGAGGTGCGGATTCCGCGTTTGGCGTATCTGGGCGACAGTTCGCCGGGCGGGCTCGACGCCTGCCCTGCTATGTTCGCGGCCGAAGTGCTCATCATGGAACTGACCTTCGTCTCGCCGCGGCATCGCAAGGACAAGATTCACAAGTTCGGTCACATGCACCTCGACGATCTGTTGGAGCGGCGCGACAAGTTCCGCAACGAACTGGTCATCGCCAGCCACTTCAGCACGCGATACCATTCCGCGCAGATTCGCGAGTGCGTCGCCAAGGCCCTGCCCGACATGCTCGATGGGCGGCTGCACCTTTGGCTGTAGCCGCGCGGCGAAGCCGCTTGCGGTTTCGCACCCCGCCTCTAAAATCACCTTCATGGCTCTCACGGAATCCATTCGCCGGCGCGTCGCAATCATTGGCGGTGGCATCGCGGGTATGGCGGCGGCGCATCGGCTGGTGGAACTCGATCCACACTGCGAGCTGACGCTTTTCGAGGCGGGTCCGCGGCTGGGCGGCGTTGTTTCGACGGTGCATGAGGAGGGGTTTCAGGTCGAACAGAGCGCCGACAACTTCATCACCACCATCCCCTGGGGACTGAATCTCTGCAAGCGGCTGGGGCTGAGCGAGCAACTCATCGGCACGGACCCAACCTGGCGGCGCACGTTCGTGGTCTATCACGGGCGGCTGCACCGGCTGCCGGACGGATTCCTGATGATGGCCCCCACGCGGCTTTGGCCGCTGGCGGTCACGCCGCTGTTGAGTCCGCTGGGCAAACTGCGGGCGGGGCTGGAATACTTCATCCCGCCGCGAGGCGATGAGGCCGACGAGAGCATGGCCGATTTCGTCCGCCGCCGTCTGGGCCGCGAGGCGTTCGAGCGGCTGGTAGAACCGTTGGTCAGCGCGGTCTATGCCGCCGATTTGGAGAAGCTGAGCGTGCTGGCCACGCTGCCGCGATTTCGCGAGATGGAACGCGATTTCGGTAGTCTGATCCGCGCGATGCGGCATCAAATGAAAGATCGGCGAAGAGCCAGCCGTGGTGCGGGCATCTCGGCTGGGGCGGCAGCCGGGACGGCCGCACCACAAGAAGAGAGCGGCGCCCGGTACAGTATGTTCGTCACGCTGCGCGATGGCCTGTCGAGCCTCGTCGATGCGATCGCCGCAAGGCTGCCCGCAGGCGCCGTGCGGCTGAATACCACGGTGACGCGCGTCGAGCGACGCAGCCAACAGTGGCAGGTAACGGCTGAAGATCGCTTGGCCGCTACGTGCCGCACGGCGAGAGGCGAGCGCGAAACCGCAAGCGGTAAGTTCGCAAGCGGCGGATCTCCCCCTCTCCCCCTCTCCTTCTCTCCCCCTCTCGTTCGACGGCCTGATACTCGCCACCCCTTCACCGGTCTCTGCGGCTCTGTTGAAACCGCTCGATGCGGCCTTGGCCGCCAACCTGGCGTCGATCGAGCATTCCGGCACGGCGATCGTCTCGTTGGGATACTGCTCGGAAGAGATCGGCCATCCGCTGGACGGCATGGGGGCGGTGGTGCCGGCGGTCGAGCGGAGTCCGATCCTGGCCGTCAGTTTCAGCAGCCGCAAGTACGCCCACCGGGCCCCCGCGGGAAAGACGCTGCTCCGCGTATTCGTGGGCGGGGCGCGTCGGCCGGAGATCGCCGCCATGAGCGACGAGGAACTGAGGCCGCTGGTGCTGGGCGAGCTGGGCCGCCTGCTGCGAATTCGCGGCGAGCCCTGTTACCGCAACATCGCCCGCTGGCCGGGCACGATGCCGCAGTATTACGTCGGCCACAAGGAGTTGGTGGCGCGGATCGAAAGCCGCGTGGCCGCATTGCCGCATCTCGCCTTGGCCGGCAACGCCTACCACGGCGTCGGCCTGCCCGACTGCATCCACGGTGGCGAGCTGGCGGCCGAACGGATTCTGGCCTGGCGCGGCGGCGGAGAGCCAGAGGAGCGCTCCCCTGCGGGGCGCGGCTAAACGAAGCCGCGGCATTGCCTTTCTGACGGTCAACGAAACCAGCCGCGGCCAACCGATTGGCCGCGCTCTTGACGACGCACTACAATAAGGTGTCCGATTTGTCTGACGGCCTGGGTGATCCTCTTCCCCGATCCAATTCCATGAGCGCAAGTGAACTGAGCGACTACAGCCTGATCGGCAAAGACACGGTGCGGGCGATTGAAAACGGCCTAGCCGAGGCGACGTGGTACGCGTCGCCCGTGTCGAAAGAGGCGATGGGCGAGTTGCTCGAACGCCGCGACGGCCCGGCGCTGCGCGACACGCTGCTATGGTTCGGGCTGATTTTCGGTTCGGGTGTCTGCGGCTATGTGTTTTGGGGCGGCTGCTGGGCGATTCTCCCCTTCCTGGTGTACGGAGCCCTCTATGCCTCAACGTCGGATTCGCGCTGGCACGAGTCCGGTCATGGCACGGCGTTTAAGACGGACTGGATGAACAACGTGCTCTACGAAATAGCCTCATTTATGGTGTTGCGCGAATCGACCCGCTGGCGCTGGAGTCACGCGCGGCACCACAGCGATACGATCATCGTCGGGCGCGATCCGGAGATCGCCGTCACCAGGCCGCCGCATTGGCTCGCCCTCGGCTTGCGACTGTTCGGCGTCAATACGACGTTTGTTTTCTTCCGCCTTGTGCTGCTGCATTGCACTGGCCGGCTTACGGCGGAGGAGAAGACTTTCCTTCCGGAGTCGGAGTACGGCAAGGTCATCCGCAGGGCCCGCGTTTACGTGGCGATCTACGCGGGCGTTGTCGGGTTGGCTGTCTGCACCGGCAGCATTCTGCCGTTGATGTTTATCGGTCTGCCCGCTTTCTACGGCAGTTGGCTGCAGTTCCTCTATGGGCAGACGCAGCACACCGGGCTGGCGGAGAACGTGTTGGACCATCGGCTCAACAGCCGAACGATCTACATGAACGCCCTCAATCGTTACTTGTATTGGGAGATGAACTACCACGTCGAGCACCATATGTTCCCGATGGTGCCCTACTACAGTCTCGGCCGGCTGCACGAACTGGTGAAAGCCGACATGCCGAGGCCCTATGCGGGTCTTTGGGAGGCATGGCGCGAGATCGTACCGGCCGTCTTCCGGCAGTGGAGAGACCCGACCTACTTCATCCGGCGCGAATTGCCGACGCCGACGCTTTCCGCCGCCGCGGACGTGCGGCGCATCTTCACCGCGAAAGGCCGGCCGCTCGGCGGCTGGATCGAGATCTGCGACTCCAAGTTCTTGCGTTGCGAGGACGTTCTCCGCTTCGATCACGAGAACAGGACATACGCCGTCTATCGCACCGCGGAGGGGCAACTCTACGCCAGCGATGGGCTCTGCACGCACAGCAATGCCCATCTGGCCGACGGCTTTGTCTGCGGCAGACTCATCGAGTGCGCCAAGCACAACGGGCGGTTCGACGTTACCGATGGTTCGCCGCGGCGTCCGCCGGCCTGCGTTGCCCTGAAGACGTACAGGACCCGCGAGCACGACGGCAAGATCTTCATCGACCTGGCCGCGACCGAGGACAAAGCGGCCGCCTTGCAGAGGACGCACACCTTCCGCGTGGTGAGCAACGAGAACGTCGCCACGTTCATCAAGGAGCTTGTTCTCGAATCTGAGCCGGGTTCGCCGCGATTGGATTACCAGCCGGGCGACTACCTGCAATTCGACATTCCCGCTTATGGCGAAATATCGTTCGCTGAGATCGTCGTCAGCGCACCGTTTGCGGAGATCTGGAAAGCTCAAGGCGTTTTCGGTTTTCATGCCAGCAACCGATTGCTGATTCGCCGCGACTATTCGATGGCCAGTGAGCCGCGCCTCGATCGGCAGCTTCGCTTCAACGTCCGCGTCAGCACGCCGCCCCCCGGTCGAAACTGTAGTGCGGGCGCCGGCTCGACCTATCTGCACCGGCTGAAGCCCGGCGACAAGCTGACGGCCGTCGGTCCCTTCGGCGCGTTCCACATCAGGCCGGGCGAGCGCGAGATGGTGTACATCGGCGGCGGCTCGGGCATGGCGCCGCTGCGTTCGCATCTGGCTCACTTGTTTGAGACGCAAGAGACCCGCCGCCGCGTCAGTTATTGGTATGGCGCCCGCTCTCTGCAAGAGAGTTTTTATCAGGACTATTTCGAGCGGCTGGCCCGGCAGTTCTCCAATTTCAGTTTTCGTCTGGCGCTCTCCGCGCCGCAGCCCGGCGACAACTGGCGATCGTACACCGGCATGATTCACGAAGTCGTGCGGGAACACTACCTTGCGAAGCATCCCGCCGCCAGCGATATTGACTATTATCTCTGTGGTCCGCCGGCGATGGTCCGCACTTGCTTGACTATGCTGGTGGGTCTGGGGGTCGACAAAAACCAGATCGCGTTTGACGAGTTTTGATGCCGCGCTCACCCCGGCGGACGACGCCTACCGCGCCGTCGGCCTGCCCGACTGCATCCACGGCGGCGAGGTGGCGGCGGAGCAGATTCTGGCGGTGGCCCGATCAGAATTCTGAGCCCCTCTTGACAGCACACCTACCGCGGGTACATTAGAAGCTGAGGTACAATCATGGCGGACCCACACCGGCAGATTCACATCCGAGTACCAGCGCGGCTGCACCGTGCATTGAGACTTCTTGCGGCGGCCGAAGACAAGTCCATTCAAGACCTAGTGGTGCAGATACTCACGAAGAATGTCCCGCCGAGCCTGCTCGGAGACGATGACACGACAGTAGAAAAGGATTTCAGAGATGAACGAAATGCTATCCGATAAAATCGTTTGCGGTGACGCACTCGAAGTGCTTCACGATCTTCCGGCAAACCTCGTTGATTGCGTTGTGACGAGTCCGCCGTACTACAGACAGCGTGACTATGGACACGCCCTTCAAATTGGAAATGAGAACTCCGTCCCCGACTATACTCGTCGTCTTCTAGAAGTGTTTGCCGAATGTAAGCGAGTCCTGGCAGAACAAGGCAGTCTTTGGTTGAACATAGGCGACAAGTTTTTGGATGGACGTCTCCTTGGCCTTCCGTGGCAAATCGCATTTGGTCTGGTCAACCAGGGTTGGATTCTCCGATCGGACATCATTTGGCACAAGACCAATGCGATGCCGCACTCGGTCAAGAATCGCCCAACCGTTGATCACGAGTACATCTTCCTGTTCACAAAGAACTCCGACTATTACTACGACGCCGATGCAATCCGAGAGCCGCACATAACCTTCACTGACAAGAGCCGCATGCGAGGCGGGAGGAACCACTTCGGAAAACGGAATGGTACACCCGAGCAAGGAAAAAACGAAGGGGACTCTAACTTACACGACGGCAGATGGGATCAGGCTTTCCATCCTGCCGGCAGAAACAAGCGCACCGTGTGGAGCGTGCCACTAGGGAAGAATCGTGACGCCCACTTCGCAGTCTTCCCCGAAAAGTTAATCGAGCCTTGTATTCTGGCGGGCTGTCCTACTGGTGGGCTGGTCTTGGACCCATTCCTGGGAACAGGCACCGTTGCCGCAGTTGCCAGACGCCTAGGCAGGTGCTATTTCGGTATCGAATTGAATCCTAAGTACGTGGAAATCGCCGTCTGCCGTGCAACCAGGGAACAAGTGCCGCTGTTTAGTTAATCGATGCCAAGACAGCGAGGTGTCGTTCGAGCTCCTTCTCAAGGATTGGTGTGATCCTGTCGACCAAGTTTGGGTTCAACGGGATGTGAATGCAGAATTTGCATGGAAGCGATGAAAGATCCCCGCTCCACGATTCGGCGATAATAATCGGTAAGCACTCGTATCCGTTGGCTCGGGCGACGGAAATGGACTTGTGGATATCTCGTGTGAAAAGCAAAGCGTGTCCGCCGCCCATCGTTTCTCGTGTCTTCACGGGCATTAGAATCTTGCCCTTTGCGCCCACGATTTCGATGTCATAGCTTTCGTCAAGCAGCCTAACCTCCCTGTTCGTGATCGTTACGGCAAGGCCGTATTTCGCGATGATTTTCTCCAAGATCCTCCTGGCCGTTTTCTCGAACTGATTCCCTCGTAGCGATCTGCGACTCCCCTCAAGGCGTGCCAACATGACTTCCGAAAGTACCGGCCAAGTCCAGTTCTCAGGCCGAGGAAACAACGGGGCGACAAACTCCCTGATCTTGTTCAACAGGGCGATCTTTCGCTCCGTCCTATTCTCACCTTGCACGGCCCGAAGCAACGGCTCCAGTCGTTGCGCCGGAGCGTCCCGAAAAAGCCACGCCATGAAGTACCATTTGGCTTTGCTGGCGTCGAATGGACGTCCGATGCCGTCCAACATTGGGTTTGAAAATGGCACCTCAAAGTACTGTGTCAAAATCTCTTGTGCTTTTTCGCTCGACGGCTCAATAATGAACGAATGAACCCTTTCGTAACCCCTGGCCTTGAGAAACGCTTCGAATTCAAGAAAGAACGGCTGGTTCTGGTTCACGATTAGGACCAGTTCGCTCAGGCGGATATTCTCGACCAATAAATCGTCGTCCATTGGGAATGCTGCGAAATCGGGGGTGGCAGGCCGCCAGACTATCAGCGGCTCAAAGTCGATCTCTGTCAGTATAGATGGCTGCGACCATTCCCACAAGGAGGGGCAGGTTCTTGCGCCAGCGGAGGAGCAAGGGAAAACGCCGACAGCGCAACTGCCCCCCTGATTTCATCGCTCGTGAGAAAGGCCACAACCGACGGCCTTTAGTTCCGTGCCGCTTGCAGCGTCTGGCTTGCGTCGCGGGCGATCTTCTTTGCCCGGGCCAAAGGGGCGTCTTCGGTTAGCGGGAGCTCGCCGTTGATCGGCCTGGCGACGACGTGGTTCTGCTGCGCGGCCAACGGAACGACAACGTCGGGCTCGACGCCGATGCCGCTGAACGGGCTGCCGTTGGGCGAATAGAACTTGGCGGTGGTCAGTCTCATGCCGGCGTTCGAGCCGTCCAGGGGGAAGATCCCCTGCACCGAGCCCTTGCCGAAGCTCCGCACGCCGACCAACGTGCCGCGGTGGTGATCGCGGATCGCCCCGGCGAAAATCTCGGCCGCACTGGCGCTGTCCTGATCGATCAGCACCACCAGCGGCACCCGCCACTTGCCCTGTTCATGGGCCGAATAGGTATAGTCCTCCTGGGCGATGCGGCCGCGGGTGGAGACGATGATGCCGCGATCGACGAAGCGATCGACGACTTCGACGGCCGAGACCAGCAGCCCGCCGGGATTACCGCGGACGTCGACCACCAGGCTCTTCATGCCGTCGCGGTGCAGTTTCCACAAGGCGGCGTCGAGATCGCGGGCGGTTGTCTTTTCGAAGCAGGTGAGCTTGAAGTAGCCGACACCGAACTCGGGATCGATAATGCTTATCTGGTCAACGCTTGGCACCTCGACGACCCGGCGGCGGATGCTCAACTGCCGTGGCGCTTGGCCGGCCGCGGCCAAAGTCAACGCCACCGTGCTGCCTTCGGGGCCCTGCAAGAGGTTGGCGGCCTGATCGGTGGAGAGTTTCGCGGTGGCCTGGCCGTCGACGGCCAGGATTCGATCGCCCGGCCGCACGCCGCCTTCTTCGGCGGGACTGCCGGAGATGACCCGCACGATCGTCAGTCCGCCGTCTTTGGCTTTCAGTTCTACGCCCAGCCCGACGAAGTTGCCTTCGATCTGGGCATAGACTTCGTTGAGTTGGTCGGGGGTGAGGTAGGCGGAATAGGGATCGAGCGCGTTGGTGGCGCCGCAGAGGCATTCGAGCACGACCGCGGTCGGGGCGATGCCGAGGCGTTGCTCGGCGAGCCGGGCCGCCGCCGCCACGGCCTCGCGGGCGTCATCGCGGCTCTTGATGTCTCGCGCGGCGATCATCCGCGGCAATTCGTCGCGGAATGCATCGACTGCGGACCGATTGGCCTGTGGGACGTTGCGCTCGACGAAACGCGGCTCGCCCAGCGCCATCGCAACGTCGGACGCGCCGCGGTTGACCAGTTCGCTCCAGCGGGGAAGATCGACGTAATGCGATTCGATTTTCAGTAGCACCTGGCTATAGAGATTCAGGGCCGCGGCCAACGGCAGCCGCCGGACCGACTCGCAGAAGCTGCGATCGGCGTAGCGGCGGTCGAGGTCATAGTGCAGCCGGGCGCTGTCGAAGCGCTGTTGCAGTGAAAGGTCCTTGGGATGCTGCCGCACGGCGTCTTCGTAATGCGCCAGGGCTTCGCCCCAACGCCGCTGCGACTCCAACTGCTGACCGCGACGCAGGACGTTGGCCAACTCGCCTTGCGGATCCGAGATGGTGATGGTCGTGGGGAGCTGCGCCAGCGCGGGCCCCGCGAGAAGTACCGCAAGTACAATGAAAGCGGCGCGGAGCCGAACAGAATGGACCCATAGCATCATGATGTCGTCCGTCGTTGCTGAGTTTCGTTGTCGCAACTCGCCGGCGTTTCTTCCAATGATATGTCGAAAAAGACGCTTGCGGCCTTGCGGCAACACGTCGGGTTACAGTCAGCGGCGAGCAGGCCGGGAAGTGGGTCCGACTTCCCGACCTGCTCGAATGGTACCTCAGTCTTCTTCCGATGTCAAAAAAAATCAACACGGCGACGGCCGACCATCCGCTAGAAGCCGCAAAGCCAAGCACACGCCGTTCGCGTGGCAACGTCTGCCGGTGACCTTACGGCAGGAGCGACCTGGGCAAACTATCGCGAAAGAGGCCGCAAATGCCGGCAATGTGATAGGTGAACCACCTGAAAAGGCGGTAAGGTTTTTTGACAATGTAACCGACTCGCGGAGGCCCCCTCGATGCGAATTCCAATCCGTAGTTGCGCGGTTGGAGGGCGCCACGGGGTTGGCCGTGCAACTCGTTGGCGAGGGCGACTGCGAACCCGCAAGCGGCCCGGACGCGGGGGCCGAGCGTGGCTTAGATTCCTGGGAATCTGCGGAGGCCAGACGCGGCAGTCGCACGTCCTTGCTGATCCGCGATCCGCATTACGCTCATCCCTGCCGGATTCGCAGGGCGTCCTCGATCGTGGCGTTGTCAAAGACCATTGCGTGGATCGCCTTCAAGACGGTGGCGGGCTGATCGCTACCCCAGACGCGGCGGCCGATGGCCACGCCGCTGGCGCCGTGGCTGAGGGCCTCGTGGACCTGGCGGAAGAATGACTCTTCGCCGGAAGTTTTTGGGCCGCCCGCCATAATCACCGGCAGATGGCCGGAAGCCACCGCCGCCGCGTATCCGGCCGGATCGCCGTTGTAGACGGTCTTGACCACGTCGCAGCCGTACTCCAGGCCGAGACGGATGGCGAAGGCCAGGTCGGCGGAGGTCGGCATTGTCTGGGTGGGATCGGCGTAGGAGACGCGGGGAATGATCTCGCCACACAAGGGCATGCCGATCCGCTCGCACTCCGCCGAGACGCCGGCGAGCTTCTTCAGCAGGGCAGCTTCAATCTGAGCATCGCCGATGCCGACGTAGCAGTTCAGCACGACCATGTCGGCCCCAAGGGCGGCGGCCTGCTCGGCGTTGTGCAGCAGGTGCATGATCGTGTCGGGCCCGCCCATGTGCGAAAGCGTGGTGTCGATCCGCAGAATGATTCCCAGGTCGCCGACTTCGTCGAGCCCTTTGCGCAGCGCCCCGGCGGTCAGCAAAACGGCGGTCGCGCCATGCTGCCGGGCCAGGGCCACCAGTTCGCCCGGATTCTCGGTGCCGGGCTGGGGGCCGAAGTAGATCGGATGATCGAAGGGGAGCACGAGGGCCTTCCCGTTACGGAAGACCCGTCTCATACGCAATCGCTTGCCCATGCTGGTGGCAATCATGAAAATCGCTCTCGAAATGGATTGGGTTGTAAAGGGTAGTAAGAAATGTCGTTGTCGGGTCAGCGCTTCCCTTCGGGGCGCGGCTAAACGGGCGGCGGGGCGTGCACGACCTTGCGAATTGCCTAACGATACTCCTCCACGGCGCGGAGATAGGCGAGGATGTTTGGCCAGGGGACCTCGGGCTCCAGCACGTGCGTCGGGCAGGGGAAATAGCCGGCGGGGCCGAGAACGCCGATCGTCTCTTGCACCTTGCGATAAACGGCGTCCGCGGTGGCGAAGGGCATTGTGGTCTGCGTTCCCACTCCGCCCCAGAACGCCAGCCGATCGCCGAACCGCTTCTTCACTTCGGCCAGGTCGAGGCATTCCGGCTGCACCGGGTTGAGCACGGTCACGCCGATCTCGATCAGGTCGGGAATGATCGCCATGCACTTGCCGTCGCTGTGGTAGCAGACCGGCAGGTCGGGGCACACTTCGCGGGCCGCGCGGATCACCGCGGCGTGTCGCGGCTTGAACCACTGGCGGTACATCTGCGGACTGATGAACATCGCGATCTGCGTGCCCATGTCGTCGCCGATCTTCAACAGGTCGACGCCCGCGGCGGCATGACGCCGCGCCTGGAAACAGCGAATCTCGGTGATGCGGTCGAGCAGATACTCGGCAAACGGCGGATTGAAGGCGAGATCGCTGAACAGTTCCTCCATCCCGCGCATGTGCCAGGCGATCTCGAAGATCGTCCACTCCATGAAACCGATAACGAACAGATCGCGGTCGTGCAGCCCGCGGACTTCGGCGTCGAGGTGCTGGTGCCGCTCGGGCGGGGTGAGGTCGGGGAAGGGGTAGCGTTCCAGTTCGTCGAGGGTCTTCAGCCGCTTCATCGGATGCTCGATGTGGATGAAGTGGTGCATCGAGCCGGGCTTGACGCCCACGCCCCATTCGCCCACTTCCCAGCCGGGCGGATTCCAGAGCCGCGGCACGCCCTCGGGATAATAGGGGCTGAAATCGGGCAGCGTCGCTGGCGGCTTGAAAAAGACGTCGCGGACCTCCAGTGAAAAACACTCGGCCGGGTCCGTATCGCCGTGCTGCTGGCGAAAAGACTCCAGCAGGCCGGGCGTCAATTTGAATTCGCGCGGCAACCGATCGGGCCGCCGCCGGGCCACGACCGCCGATACTCGTTCTCGCGGGGTCATCCGTTGTTCCTTCTCCGAATATCAGTTCTCATGACAGCGTTTAGCCGGCGGGCTTGCCCGCCGCGGCACGGCAGCGAGCCTCGCGCGGCGGGCAAGCCCGCCGCCTAAACTTGCCACGCCTTTTATACCGTGGCGGCCAATTTCTCCACGTCCTCCAGCCGGGTGATTCCGCGGTGGCTGATCTGCGTCGTGCAGAGTCCGCCGGCGGCGTTGCCCAAGCGGACGGATTGCTCCAGGGGCAAGCCGCGGCTGATCCCCAACAGGAAGCCTGCCGCGAAGGAATCGCCGGCGCAGGTGGTGTCGAGCACGTCGACGCGGCAGGCGGGAAACTCGGCAATGCCCGCGCTGCTGGCCAACATCGCGCCGCGCTCGCCGCGCTTCAGCGCCACCGCCTTCGGCCCGCAGCGGAGCAATTCCGCCGCTGCCTGCCGCGGGTCACGCTTTCCCGTAAGCATCTGTGCCTCTTCATCGTTGGTCATCAGGTAGTCGATCGAGCGAAGTGCGCCGTCGAGTTTCTTCATCCACTGGCCGTTGATGTCCCAGTCGGTGTCCAGCGAGGTGATGCAGCCGAGCGATTTCGCCCGGCCCATCAATTCGGCCAGATCAAGATTCAAGAGTTTCATGGCGCCGCCGACGTGGACGATCTTGGCCGCCTTCAGCACGGCGTCGCTGACGTGCTGGTTGGCCAGGCGTTCGTTGCCGCCGGTGCGATAGAAAAACGACCGCTGGCCCGAGCCGGCCACGAGCACGATCGCCGCGGAGGTGGGGGCTTCGAGTTGGCGGAGCACGGCGTCGAGCCGCACGCCCGCCGCTTGCAGATCGGCCAACAGCGCGTCGCCGAGGGTATCGCGGCCGATCAGGGCCGTAAGCCGCACATCGGCGCCGAGCTTAGCCAGCACCGCGGCGGTGTTCGCCGCGCAACCGCCGCTGAGAAGCTGCAACTCCTCGACCGCTTCGGTGCGGCCGGGAACCGGCAGCCCGTCGACCGAACGGACCACGATGTCCGCGACCGCTTGTCCGATGCAGAGGATTGTCACGTTGGCTCCGTCTGAGAGTTGTCGAACTTGTTGCTGCCGATTCTATCAGCCGCAAGGCTATTGAGGAATCCTTTGCGGGTCGATGGGCAGGCCATCCTGACGATTGCCCAAGCGGCGGTGGGTCTCGGGGTCGATCGTATAGCCAATCGAGCGGACCGAGCCGTCGCACATGCACATGTTGAAACTGTTGGCGTGGGCGCTGCCGAAGCGAACGATGTCCATGTAGCCGGGCGTGTCCTGCATGGGGGTGTGATCGGCATTCTTGCCGTCGAAGTAGGTGGTGCGGGCGGTGTCGTTGTCGTCGGCGGCGTACATCGACTCGTTGTCGGCCCAATCGTTGCCGTTGTAATAATAGTCGGGGCAGAGGTACTTCTCGCCGACCATGTAGGTATTGCTCAGCCCGTCGGTGACCCAGGAGACCGCCACCTCGCTGCGGAGGTAAGAAATGCCGGTGTCGAGAGTGGTGTCCGGCCATCCACTGGGGGCCAGGCTGAGCGCGGCCGGAATGGTCTGCGGTCCGTACCATGTGTATCCATAGAATTGATCGCCGGCACAGACGTTGTAATCGGTGCGCGCCAGCACGCTGGTCGTTCCGGCGTTATAGGCCTGAAAGTAGCTGGAGCTGCCGGGCCAGAGCGCCATGGCAAACGCCATGCACGGACGCCGCGAGGGGCAATTCATCACCGACAAGGGCGTCTGCTCGCACTGGGCGGCGCCGGCGAGCTTGGCTGCCGAGGGCGGCCATTCGTTCGCCTGGCCGTCGCTGCCAAGGTCGTGTAACTGCTGTTGTTCGATGTAGGGGAGGATCGAGAAGACCCAGCTTCCCGGCTGCTGCTTGCCGAAGCCGCGGTCGGGGTCGCCCACCCAATACCAGCCCCAGCCGTTGGTCGGAAAGAACTTGTTGTGCTGCTCGTGCAGCAGCATCGCCACACCGAGCTGCTTCAGATTGTTCGAGCACTGCGCCCTTCTGGCCGCCTCGCGGGCAGCTTGCACCGCCGGCAGCAAGAGCGCGATCAAGATGCCGATGATCGTAATCACCACCAACAGTTCTACCAAGGTAAACCCGTTCTTGTCCGCTGCGTGTCTCATGTTTGCCCCCTTTGCTCGGGCTTGCCGTTGCTTCCCCGATGGGAACATCCTGCTTCGTAAAACTCTGAGCACCGGCCTGCAACGGCCGGCGGTGTTATCCTTCGAAGTTGTCCTATTGGACCTTGCTGGCGTCGACAACCGCTCCGTCGCTGCGGTTGCACATGTACTCGTACGTCTTGAGATCGATGTTGTAGCTGACGAACTGCACGGCTCCATCACAGAGTGCCATCCCAAACCCATCGGCATGGGCGCTGCCGAAGGGGCCCTCATTGTTGATCTCGAGGCCAGGCGTGTCGGGTCGAGGCCAAAGGGCCTGGTCGTCCGCTCTGCCCCAGCGCACATTGTCCTCGTTGTCGCCCTGGAAAGCATCGCCGCTGTCTCCCTTGTCGGCGGCTGTTGCATAACAATCGGGATCGACATATTTTTCGCCAATCAGGTAGGTGGAGCTCGCTCCATCGGTGACGTCGGCGACGCGTATCATGCTCATGCAGTGGATGACGCCGTTGGAGACTTGCGCCGCGTAGGTGAATGCCGCTTTTCCGGTTGCCGTCATCTGTCCGGGTGGGTTGTCGATTACATCCGGGGTGGCCGGGCCCTCTTCGCCGCCGCCGCCGAAACTGCCCCACCACAGCACCGAGTAATTCGTACCGCCGTTGGCAGCGTAGTCATGATGCCCCACCGGCTGCCCCTGCGTCAGCGTAGCATTCAGCGTGGTAAGGCCGTTGATGTCGTATGGCAGGAGCGTTGCCGGCCGCCGCGTCGGACAGTAAAACACGTCCAGGGCGGTCGTCATGCGTTGCGTGTTCGCGGCCAACTTCACGGGGTCGTTCCAGGCGTATCCCATGCCGAGGTCGTGCAGCGGCTGCTGCTCGATATAGGGCAGGACGTTGTAGAGCCAGCAACCCGGCTGCCGCCAGTTGTTGCCGCGGTCGGCGTCGCCGGTCCAGCGGAACCCCCAGCCGTTAGTCGGCAGCCGGCCGATGGCCTGTTCGTGCGACAGGCAGCCGAGCGCGAGTTGCTTGAGGTGGTTTTGGCACGTCACCCGCCGTGCCGCCTCCCGCGCCGCCTGCACCGCCGGCAGCAGAAGCGCGATCAAGATGCCGATGATCGTAATCACTACGAGCAACTCGACCAACGTAAAGCCGGATCTGGCCGATTTGCCAGTCATGTCCGCCTCCGAGGAAAGCGCACGCGCTTTAGTGAAACGGGAACCATGCGTCATAAAGCCCTCAACGCCGTATCGTACATCGCCAGGACATTCTGCGTGGGAATGTCGAGTTGGAGGTTGTGGGAGGGGGCGAGGATGTAGCCGCCGTCGCGGCCGAGGATTTTCACCCGCCGCCGCACCTCGTTGCGAACCGCCTGGGCCGTTTCCAGCGGCAGCAGATACTGGATATCGATCCCGCCGTGGAAACAGAGCCGACCGCCGAAATCGCGTTTGAGCCCCTCGGGCTCCATCGCCGCCGCCGCCGGCTGAATCGGGTTGAGAATGTCCAGGCCCAGGTCGATCAAGTCCGGGATCAATTCCCGCACCGAGCCGCAAGAGTGGAACATGAACTTCACGCCGTTGCAGTGCGATTGTTCGGCCAGCGTCTTGATCGGTGGGGCGATGAAGCGCTGGAACATCTTGCGGCTTTGCAGCAGGCCCGCCTGCGTGCCCAGGTCCGTGAGCGCCCAGAAGATGTCGATCCGTCCGCGGGTCGCCTCCAGGCAGCGGTTGAAATCCTCGACGAAGAAATCGAGGAACTTCTCCAGCATGAAATCGACCCACTCGGGATTCAGCGAGGTGTCGCAGAGGAAGTTCTCCCAGCCGCGGACCAGGGCCGGCCGCTCGAAAATGTCGGCGTTTCCGTAGGCGATCGCATAGCCGGTGTACTTGTCGCACTGCGCGGCCAGCCCGGAATAATCGACCTGATCGCAGCAGGGCCAAGGGAATGCCTCGATCTCGCCCAGGCTCGACGCATTGGCCAAGGCGCCGGCGATGTGTTCCCAGTCGCGGCCCCAGGGGGTGTTGGCCATCATCCAGCGCTCGCCCCACATGTTCTGCTTCACCCCGTCGCGGATCACGTCCGCGGGATAGACCGGCGAGACGTAGCGCACGTCAACGTCCAGCCGCTCCAACAGAGCGTCGCGGCTGTCAACGTTCAGATCGTGAAGCAGCCGCTCCCAGACCGGCTCCTCCGCCCAAAGATCGACCGGCACGCGGTCGGGCTGTTGGTGGTTGATCGCAGCCAGCACGCGCTCTCGTGGCAACATGATAGTCTTCTGTCCCCAATTCGCGTTTAGCCGGCGAGCTTGCTCGCCGCGCGTCACGCCAACACGGCGAGCAAGCTCGCCGGCTAAACACTGTTGTTCCGTTTATGTGATGATTGCCCGTCGCGTCGTTCTCAACGCGCGGGAGAACCAGTCCTTCTTTGTGTGGTCAGTTTCCAGTACACGGCGTAGCGTTTCCCGACCAGCGAATAGAACGGCACGAGCGCGACGTCGGCGTTGTGCGCTTTGACTCGAAACTCCAACGGCCTGCCCGCGGGGACGATCGAGGCCGCGAGGTTGTCGCGGTCGAGCGAAAGCGAGGGAACCGCCGCCGGCGGACCGTCCGGGGCCGTGTTGTGGTTGTGAAGTTTCTGCGGCGATAGATCGCCCAGGCAGCCGGCCAGGACGATCGGGCCATACAAGACCGCCGCCGTGCTCTCGTCGCCCGGCAGCGTCTCCAAGTGCAAACTCATCGGCATTTGCAGCGAAAGGCGGTCGCCGTCCTGCCAGGTGCGGCGAATCTCCGCGTAGCTGCCCGGCGCGGCGGCTGCGTCGAGCGGCGTGTCGTTCAATCGCAACGTAACGCCACGCGCGGCCCAGGAGGGGACTCGCAGCCGCAGCGTCAACTCGACCGGCCGTTTGGCCGAGAACCGCAGCGTCGTTTCCTGCTGCTCGGGGAATCGGGTCTCCTGCCGGACTACCAGACCTTTCTCCGCCCAATTCAACTCCGAGGCGATGAACAGATTGACCCAGAGCGAATCGCGATCGTGGAAGTAGATGCTGTCGCTTAGCTTGGCGAACGACTCGACGCCGGTGCCGCAGCAGCACCAGAACGAATCCAGCGGCGATGCGAAGGTGCGCCAATATCCGCCGGCCAGCGGCACGAAGTACGTCGTCGTCCCCGTCCCGGGATTTATCGTGCCGAGGATGCTGTTGAACAGCCCGCGCTCGTAGAAATCAGCCACGCGCGGGTCGCCCGTCCAGGCGAAGACGTGCCGCGTGAGCTTGAGCATGTTGTAAGTGCAGCAGCACTCCTGCGTCTCGTTGCTCAACTCGCCGGCGAGGCGGCCGGGGCCGGTTCGCCAATGTTCGTGGTTGCTGGTGCCGCCGGTCGCGTAGGAGCGATGCCCGGCGACTTGACGCCAGAAGACCTCGGCGATTGTGCGGAACCGCCGGTCGCCGGTGACTTCGTAGGCCCGGGCGGCGCCGATGATCTTCGGGATTGTCGTGTTGGCGTGCAGACCGGTCAGGGCGTCGCGGCCCTCGGCCAGAGGACGGTAGATCTTCTCGTGGTCGAAACGCCGGGCGACTTCGAGATCGCGGGGGTTGTGCGTGATCGCGTAGAGGTTGTAAAGGGCCTCGTTCATGCCGCCGAATTCCACGTCGAGAATCCGCTGCCAATGCTCGGGCGAGAGGCGTCGCGAGCGGGCGTCGACCCAGCCGGCCAGCTTCTCGGCGATTTCCAGGGCCTGCCGATTTCCGCAGTAAACGTACGTGTCGAGCAGGCCGGCCAGCAGTTTGTGGACGGTGTAGTAGATGCCTTCGACGTGATCGCCGGCTTCGAGGCGATCAAAAATGCTCTCGGGCTCGGCGTGCAGATAGCCGCTGTTGCCGAGGGCCCGCTGGCACTTGGCCAGTTCGGCGACGAGATAGTCGAGTTGCCGCTTCCAGCGGTCATCGCCGGTGGCGGCGTAGAGCATCGCCCGGGCGGAGAGCGAATGGCCGAAGAACTCGCCGCGGGCCATGTGGTTTGGCGATTCCCAGCCGCCCAGCGGGGCGGCCTTCGTCGGTAGGCCGGCGGTGAGGCGGAAGACGTGCAATTGCCGGTCGAGATCGAGGCTCGACAAGTAGCGTTCGTCCCCTTGCCGAGCCTGCAAGAATGGCCCGTCGAGCAAGCGCACCTGCGTCAACTCGAACGGCTGCGCCACGCCGCGATCCGCGGTTGCGCCCGCGGCCGATCGGGGCAATAGAGCACCCGCCACGCCGAGGAAAACGAGGATCGTTAGCGGCCGGCTACGCATACAACGTCTCTTCCTTGGTGCTCGGCAAGGCGGTCTTGCCGACGGTGGATTCGCGAACCATCAGTTCGACGGGCAATTGGATCGGCTCCGGCCGGCCGCGTTCTTCCAGGCAGGATAAGAGCATTTTGGCAGCGTGCAGCCCCAGCAGCGGCCGCGGCTGCTGGACTGTGGTCAGCGAGACCTTCAGCAGCCGCGATTGCGGCAAGTCGGCGTATCCGGCCACGGCGATCTCTCCCGGCACGCGGATGCCGTGGGCGTTACAGGCCTCCATGACGCCGATGGCGACGTTATCGCTGAAGCAGAAGACGGCGTCGGGCCGTGGATCGAGGGCCAGCATCTTGACGAGCGCCCGATACCCCCCCTCTTCCGAAGGCGACACGTCCAGGGCGTACTCATCCTTCGGCAAAATGCCGTGGCGAATCAGCGCGGCGGTGTAGCCGGCGTGCCGCAGGCGATTGGTCGAAACCGCCAAGGGACCGCCGACCCGCGCGATTCGCCGTCGCCCCGCCGCGAACAGGTGCTCGACGACCAAGCCGGCGCCGACCTCGTCCTGGGTGCTGACGCTGAAGAAGGGTGTTTCCGGGAAGGTGCGATCGATCAGCACGAAGGGGATTTTCCGCTGCCATAGTTCCCAGAACAGGCCGGCGTCGCCGGTCTCTTGCGCGGGGGCGATAATCAGGCCGTCGACCTGCCAGGAGAGAAGGTCTTCGACGCGGTGGCGCTCCGTCTTGGAGTCGGCGTTGGTGTTCGCCAGGATGACGCTGTAGCCGGCCTCGGCCAGATGGGTCTCGATGGCGCTGGTGACGATCGGGAAGAAACTGTCGGTCAGCGAGGGCACCACCAGGCCGATGATACCGGTCTTAGCCAAGGTCAAACCGCGGGCGAGCTTGCTCGGTTTATATCCGAGCTTGGCGGCGGCGGCGCGGACCTTGCTCTTCGTTTCGGGGGCGTAGGGGATCTTCTTCCCTCCGCCGGAGATCGAGAGGATCCGCGAGGCGGTCGATTTGCTCACGCCGGCCAGATTGGCCACGTCACCGAGTGTTGGGACTGCACCTGCCACGGGAGCGCTTCCGTCAATGAAACCGGTTGTATAAGCCCGATAACGTCGATTTTGCCGCGCGGCGAAACGAATGTCAAGGGTTTTGCACTTAAGCGGACGTTTAGCCGCCGCGTCCACTCGGCGCGGAATCGCCAGCAATCGTGGCGCCGCGTGGGCGCGACGGCTAAACGGCGGGGGGACCGCCCCGAGGCGTTACCGCCCGGGCGTTTCCCAACGGCTTGACATGTGCCGGGCGTTGCATAATAATGTGCAACCGGTTGCAACAATCGGCGACCGCCAACCACCCGAATGGGCTGCGGCGAGATGATCGGCGCCGCATCAGCAACGCCCCCCTCTCATGCCGAGGTCATCATGCAGGACATGGGTCTGTTCGCCGTTGGTATGCCCAAGCAGTTGCTGGTGCTCAGCGCGGTGGACTGGCTGATCATCGCGCTGTACTTCGCCGTCGTGTTGGGGATCGGTTTCTACCTGAAGCGCTTCGCCGGCACAGGCGAGGACTTCTTCATGGCCGGGCGGAAGATGACCGCCTGGATCGCCGGCTTGAGTTTCATCTCGGCCAACCTCAGCGCCCTGGAGACGATGGGCTGGTCGGCGCAGACCTATCAATACGGCCTGCTGGCGGCCCATTCCTACTGGTTCAACGCGGTGCCGGCGATCATCTTCCTCGCGGTCGTGATGATGCCGTTCTACTACATCTGCCGCACGCATTCCGTGCCGGGCTACTTGAAGCTGCGCTTCGACGGCCGCAGCAGCATGGTGGCGGGCACGTCCTTCACCCTCATGACGGTCTTGGTCAGCGGGGCCGGCATGTTCTGCATGGCGAGGATCCTGCACCTGCTGCTGCACTGGGATATGAATGTAAGCATCTGGGTCGCTTCGCTCACCGTGGCGGTCTACGTGACCCTCGGCGGCTTGATTTCCGCGGTATTCAACGAAGTATTGCAGTTCTTCCTGATCTGGTTGGGGATCCTGCTGGTTCCGATCCTGGGGCTGATCGGCGCCGGCGGCTGGACCAAATTGACGCAGACGATCCAGCACAACATGCACGCCATCCACCCGGAGTTCCAAAATCAGTGCTTCACCTGCCTCTGGCGGAACATGGGCTCGTTCGACAATCCGATGGGCGCCGATTGGATTGCGTTGGTCTTTGGTTTCGGCGTTTCGGGCTTCTCCTACTGGTGTACCGACTTCCTGCAAGTGCAGCGGGTGATCGTGGCGCGGAATCTCCGCTCCGCGCAGAACGGCACGCTCATCGGCGCGGTGGTGAAGATGTGCATCCCGTTCATCGTCATTCTGCCCGGCCTGCTCGGAATGGCGGTGCTAGTGAACTCCGACCAGACACCAATGGTGCTGGTGCCGCAGAACGACGTCCGCGCAGACATCACGCTGCACACGTACAACGACGTGCTGCCGCTGCTGATGGGAAAATACCTCGGGCCGGGGCTGCTCGGGTTGGGGGTGACGGCGATGATCGCGGGGTTCATGTCGGGCATGGCCGGCAACGTCAGCGCCTTCGCCACCGTCTGGACTTACGACGTTTACAGGCCACTAATCAACCGAAGCGCCAGCGATCGCCACTACTTGATCATGGGCCGGGCGTGCGCGCTGGTGGGCGTGCTGATTTCGATCGGCACGGCCTATGCGCTCTTCTATTTCTCCAACGTGCTCGAGTTCTTCCAGGCGCTCGGGATGTTCTTCCTCATTCCACTGTTCGCAGTGGTGATTCTCGGCATGACCTGGAAACGCTGCACCCCGACCGGCGCGTTCTGGGGCTTCTTAATCGGCATCGTTTCGGCCGTCGGCATGTATGCTTACGTGCATTCTTTCCCGGACGGTCATCGCCCCGTGCCGCAGGTCGTGCTGGAGAAGGGGGACGTGGTGAGTCTGCGGGAAATCAGCGTGAAAGGGGAGAAGGACGCCAGCGGGAAGGCGACCGAGCAGCGGCAAATCCAGAGAGTTGTCGTCGAAAAAGGGAAAGTCAACCTGTTGAACGTCCCCTTCACGCCTGAGGGCGGGAAACAGCCGTTTGTCTCCGGCGAGATGACGATCAGTGGTTCGGCGGTCGAGTTGTCGGTCTCGTTCTTCGACGCGGAGCAGAAGCAGCTCGAAACGGCGCATCCCGATGCGAAGCAGAGGCGGCTGAAGACCGCGCGGCTGGTCTCGAAATCGGCCCACGTCAGTGACGAGCCGATGGCGGCTGTCAAGGTGCAGGCGCCCGAGGTGAAACTGGCCGGCTCGGGCGAAGCCGATTATTTCGGCGTCGAGGGGATTCCGGTGGTCTTGCAACCGGGGGTCAAGGTGAGCGCGCAGGATGTGACGCAGTGCTTCGACCCCGCGTCATTCAACAAGTTGCACAACGATTTGCTCGCCCGCTCGTGGAAGGCGCAGCCGATCGGCGTTTACATGTACCTTGCGCTGTGGAGCTTTTTGCTGGCGGTGGTCGTGGCGGTGGGCTTGAGCTTCGTCACCCAACCACGGGCGGAAGCGGAATTAAAGGACCTGGTGATGGGGCTCACCAAAGTGCCCGACGAAGGGCCGTGTCCCTGGTATCAGCGGCCGGGGCTCTGGGCGGTTCTCGTGCTGCTCGGTTTGCTGACAATCAATATCATTCTGTGGTAGGCTACGGTGTTGTAGGAGGCGACTCCTGTCGCCGATTGGCGGGAGAAGATACACAATATCGGCGACAGCAGTCGCCTCCTACAGCACGGAATGCGGCAACCCAAGAAGTTGCGCCGCCTTAGCGGAGGGGTCACGGACCATGACGCCGCGCGAGCGAGTGATTGCCGCGATCGAATTCCAATCGCCCGATGGCGTGCCGTTTCTGCACGCCGCTTTCCCCGGTGCGCTATGGCGGCACGGCGAGGCGGCATTTGATCTTTGGCGGCTATATCCCGACGACTTTGGCGACCGCGAGTTCTTCATTCCGCCCCCTCCGCCGCGGCTGACGGGATTCGAGGAATACAGCGACGAATGGGGATGCGTCTGGCGGCGGGCCGTGGGCTGGTCGGCGGGCGAGGTGGTCCGCCCGCCGCTGGCCGACTGGGCGCGACTGGCCGATTATGAGTTCCCGCCGCCGGCCGCCTCGAAGCATTTTAACGAGGCCTTTCGCCCCGATCTGTTTGCTGCCGGACCGCTGCCGGCGGACCGCGATTGGTACGCGCTGTACGGTTGGTTCGATCTTTTCGAGCGGATGCAGTTTCTCCGCGGCACGAAGAACCTGCTGATGGACATCGCCGACGACGAGCCGCGGCTGCACGAGTTGGCCGACCGCATTGTCGAGCGAAATCTGGCCATGATCCACAACTACATTGTCCTGGGCGTCGACGGCGTCTTCTTCGGCGATGATTGGGGGACGCAGACCGGTCCGCTGGTCAGTCCGCGGCGTTGGCGGGAGTTCTTCAAACCGCGCTACCGCCGCATGTTCCAGCCGCTGCAAGACGCCGGCCGGCACATCTTCTTCCACTCCTGCGGCAACACCGCCGCTTTCTGGGACGACCTGATCGAGCTGGGTGTGAACGTGTTGAACATCCAACACAGCATCCTGCCGCGTGCGCTCTTGGAGGAGAAGTTGGCGGGGCGAATTTGTATTTGTTCCGACCCCGGCCGGCAGCACGTCATGCCCTTCGGCTCGCCGGATGAAGTCAGGCGGCACATCCGCGAGATCGTCGGGGTTTTCGCTTCTCCCCGCGGCGGGCTGATCCAGCGCGGCGAGTTGGCCCCCGATTGGCCGCTGGAGAATTGCCGCGCGATGCTGGAGACTTTTGCCGAGTTCCGCCCGACATAGACGTTAGAGAGATCCGCTCATGCAACCCCGCCTTGATGCGAAACCCGCCGCCGGCGGAAATCACGCGAATGGCATGGACAACTTCAACATGCCGTTCATCTGGGGCATCTCGCTCGTGGCTGCGATGGGCGGGTTGTTGTTCGGTTGGGATTTCATCGTCGTCGGCGGGGCCAAGCCGTTCTACGAGAAGTTCTTCAACATCACGTCCGAGAACCTTAGTGGTTGGGTGGTTAGCTGCGCGTTCATCGGTTGCTTGGTGGGGGCCATGATTTCCGGCGGGCTGAGCGATCGTTTTGGCCGCAAACGGCTGCTGATCCTGGCCGCCTTCCTCTTCACGGTCACCTCGATTGGAACCGGAATGGCGAACACGCTGACGACTCTTGTCGTCTGGCGGATTGCCGGCGGCGTGGCCATCGGGCTGGCCTCGAATCTCTCGCCGATGTACATCGCCGAAGTCGCCCCCTCCGCGATCCGCGGCCGGTTAGTCTCGGTCAATCAACTGACCATCGTCATCGGCTCGTTGTTGGCGCAGATCGTCAATTGGCAGGTCGCGGCGCAAGAGAGATTTCCGCAAAGGGCCATGACGCCGCAGGCGGTGCTGGCGAAGGCCGAAAACCTGAAATCGCACGCCCGCAATTTCCAGGCAAGAAAGCCCGAGCGGCAGATACGAGAGGCGCGGGCGGCGGACCTGCGGGCGATCGAGGCCCGCGGCCACATTCTGCAGGAGCGATTCCCCAAGCTGGACTTGTCCGATAAGGAAGCGGTCAGGGAGGCGGAGCGCGAATCCGCCTCGTTCTATGAAACGTCGCCTGCATCGTCCGATTCGCGCGACGCTCCCAACAACGCCGTCGAGGACATGAAATCGCTCGCCGACAAGGCGGAATGGTGGGAGATCTACGATTCGTGGAACGGGCGGATGGGTTGGCGGTGGATGTTCGGCCTGACGGCCGTCCCCTCGCTGCTGTTCTTGCTCTTGATGTTCTTGGTGCCGGAGAGTCCCCGCTGGCTGGCAAAGAACGGCAAGCCCGCGCTGGCGGAGAGTATCCTCGGCCGCGTCGGCGGCCCCACCTATGCCCGGCGGACGATCGACGAGATCGAAACGACGCTGGTCAACGAAGTCGAGAAGGTCGATTTCCGCGAGTTGCTCGAACCGAGAATGCGGAAGGTGCTGCTGGTCGGCGTGGTGTTGGCCGTCTTCCAGCAATGGTGCGGTATGAACGTGATGTTCTACTATGCCGACAAGGTGTTCGGTTCGGCGGGCTATGGCATCGACCAACTGATGGCGAGCATCGTGACCACCGGCGCCGCCTGCCTGATCGCCACTATCGTGGCCATCTACACGGTCGACATTATCGGGCGCAGGCCGCTAATGCTGCTGGGAGCGGCAAGCTTGATGGTCCTGCATTGTGCGATCGCCGCCTGCTACTACAACGGAATCCAGGGGATCTTCCTGAAGTCGCTGATCATCGCGATTATCGCCTGCTACGCCTTGACGTTGGCGCCGGTGACTTGGGTCGTGATTTCCGAGATTTTTCCCAACCGCATCCGCGGCGCCGCTGTCTCGGTTTCGGTGTTCGCGCTCTGGTTCGGCTGTTACAGCGTGGGACAGTCTTTCCCATTCATCACAAAACAACTGGGCATGGCCCGCGCCTTTTGGATCTTCTCCGCCATCTGCCTGGCTGGCCTGCTGTTTATCTGGTTTAAACTGCCGGAAACGAAGGGGAAGTCGTTGGAGCAAATCGAAAGGGAGCTGGTCGATTAGCAGCGCCAGCGCGACAACCATGACAAACTACGAACGACTTTGCCGAACTCTTTCCGGCGAGAGCGTCGATCGCTTGATGACCTGGGATTACATCGACCACGATGAGATTCTGGTTCGCTACGGCGGCTACGATCCGGCGCGATCGTACAGTTTCAGCGAGTTGCTCGATCTGAACGTGCGAGCGGTCAAACGGGCGGGGCTGGACATGACCCGCGGGATTTACGATCCGGCTCACCCGTGGCTGAACGCCAAGGTCGCCAGTTGGGTTCGTTTTCTCGGCGTCGATCCCGGCGGCTGGGAAGTCTCGCAGGCCGGCGGCACCGGCTGGATCTCGAAGCGGCCGTTTCACGATCTCGGCGGACTGGAGCAGCACTTGCCGCGGCCGCCGATTTACGAGGAGGTCGCCGCCTGGTTCAAGCCGTTCTTGGCGCAGATCAAGCAGGTTGTCGATGCGAACGATCTGGCCTGGGTGCAAGGAGTGGAGGGGCCGCTTTCGGACGCCTACATCTATACCGACATGGAACTGTTCATGACGGTCGTCTCCGATGCCCCCGAACTGATTGCGCACATCGTCGATTGCATGACTCAGCTTTCGACCTGCATCGCCCGGGCGTATACGGAGTTCTCAACGTCGCCGCTGTTTTTCATGGGCGAAGACATCTGCCACCGCACCGGCCCAATTATCAGCCCCGCCTGGCTGCGGAGCAACACCCTGCCGCAGTGGCGGCGGATTCTGGAGCCGCTTCGCGCCGAGGGGTTCAAGTTCATCTTCCACAGCGACGGCCGTTACGGGCCGGCGCTGCCCATTATCTTGGACGAGTTGGATGCCGACGGACTGCACCCGATCGAGCGCAACGGCTGCAACGACATATTCGAGATTCGGCGAAAGTACCCAAACAAGTTCCTCTTCGGCAACGTCTGTTGTTCGGTGACGCTGCCGCGGGGAAACGTCTTCGACGTGGAGGACGAGACGCTGGAACTGATCGAGCGGCTGGGCCCGCAGAGGAAGAGTTTCATCGGCTCATCGAGCGAGGTGCATAATCTCGTGCCGCTTGCCAATGCCGAGACGATGTATCGCAGCGTTCACGAATACGGCGTTTTTCCGATCGACCTCGATCGCATCCGCAAGCGGCGGCGGGAGATTGCCGGTAGCCGTCGCTTGAGGGCATAGTAGATCGTTCAGAGAGTTCTTGTCGGCGGGAAACGCCCCCCGATTGCAATCGGGGGGCTTTAGAAGCGAGATGAACATTTCGTGGGCCGCACTAACCCGAGTCCCTGCGAATGAAATGGCCGATTGTCAGCGTGGAAACGATCGCCGGCCCGCAGCGGGCCATCGCGCCGCAGATTATCTCGGCGAGCCGCGCCACCGACATTCCCGCCTTTCATGTCCGCTGGCTCAAGCGCCGCCTCGACGCGGGATTCTGCAAGTGGTTGAATCCCTTCAACGGGCGGACGGTCTACGTGAGCTTCGAGCGGGCGCGGGCGTTCGTGTTCTGGACGAAAAACGCCGCCCCGATCCTGCCGCTGCTGCCGGAATTGGATCGCCGCGGGCTGGCCTATTATTTCCAGTTCACGCTGAACGACTACGAGGCCGAGGGATTGGAGCCGCACGTGCCGCCGCTGGCCGAGCGACTGGCCACCTTCAAGCGGCTTTCGCAAATGCTGGGAAAGCACCGCGTCATTTGGCGGTACGATCCGCTGCTTCTGACCGACACGCTTACGGTCGATGATCTGTTGGCGAAAGTGGAGCGGATCGGGCGGGAGCTCCAGCCCTTCACCGAAAAGCTGGTCTTCGGCTTTGCCGATGTGACGGGCTACGCGAAGGTGAGGAAAAACCTCGAAGCGGCGGGCGTACGATTTCGCGATTTCGACCAGTCGGTGATGCACGCCTTCGCCGCAGGGCTTTCCCGCTTGTTGGCCAAATGGAAGATATCGGCTTGCACCTGTGCCGAAACGGTCGATCTGGCGGGCTACGGCATCGGCCACAATCGCTGCATCGACGGCGAGTTACTGCTGAGAATCTCCGGCAACGATCCCGAGTTGCAGCGCGCCTTCGGGCTCGATTCGGAGTCGCGTGCCGATCGACGGCTCGATCAAGACGCTCTGAAAGACAAAGGCCAGCGCAAAGCGTGCGGCTGCATCGGCAGCAAGGACATCGGCCAATACGATACTTGTCCCCATTTGTGCCGCTATTGCTACGCCAACGCGTCGCCGCAGGCCGTGGCCGTCAACATGCGGCAGTTCTCCGCCGAAGGGGAGTCTGTGGCGGCGACGGGCCGCTGACCGCCGGCTATTGCCATCGCAGGTCGCTGCGCGGGTTTTGGCGGTAATGCTCGTCGATTTGTTGGATGGCCTTGCGGTCGGACTCGTCGAGTTGCTTGGGCAGCACGATCTGGATTTCGGCCAGCAGATCGCCGGGCGGGCCGTTTTTCGGGGCCACTCCGTGCCCTTTCACGCGGAGCTTCGCGCCGCTGGAGGTTCCCGGCGGGACGCTGAGCGTCACGGTCTCCTTTGGCGTGGGCACATCGATCTTGGCCCCGGCGGCGGCCTCGCCGAGCGTGACCGGAACGCGGACGCAGAGCTGGTTCCCGCGACGGTGAAAATAGGGATGCGGCTGCACGCGGACGGTCAACAGGATGTCGCCGGGCGTGCCGCCGCGCGGGGCGGGCTGGCCGTGGCCGCGAATGCGGATCTTCTTGCCGTCCTCGATGCCCGGCGGAATCTTCACCGCCAGCGTCTCGCTCTTGCCGGAAGGACGCTCGACCGTCAATTGCACCTCGCCGCCGGTGATCGACGTGGCAAAGGGGATCTGGATTTCCTGGACCAGGTCGCCGCTGCGTTGCTGGCCGGCGGCGGGCTTGCGGAACTTGCCGGCGGCACGGCGGAACTGGCCAAAGAGATCGCCCAGCCCCGCCGGCCCCTCCTGGCCGAAACGCTCGCCGAGGAACTGGTTTAAGTCGATGTCCTCGGCGCGGAATTCGCCGGGCCCGCCTCCCGGGCCGCCCGCCCCGCTCGACCAACTCCATGTCCGCGCCCCCGGCGGCTCGCCCCCAGGGCCCATCGTTTCGAACGAGCTGCCGTAGCGGTCGTACATCTCCCGCTTTTCGGGATTGTTCAGCACGTCGAAGGCGGCTTGCACTTTCTGGAATTTTTTCTTGGCAGTCTTGTCGCCGGGGTTCATGTCGGGGTGATATTTGCGGGCCAGGTCGCGGTACGCCTTCTGGATCTCGGCCTGCGAGGCGTTTTTGGGAACCCCCAGAACGCTGTAGTAGTCTTCTGCCATCGTCGCCGCTCTTTCATCCTTCGATTTCGACCGATCCTATAACGCGGTCGCTGCGGGCTTATTGTAGGGCCTAAAGGGGGTTTTCAGCAAGCCGGCTGCAAGACGCGCGAGCAAGGACGAGGCAGGGTTGAGTGCGTCCCCACCGGCCTTGTGCCGGTGGGGCGAGTGATTGGCCGCTAAGTGCCGTGCCTCTCGCGGCCGGGTCCCCACCGGCCTTGTGCCAGTGGAGCGAGTGATTGGCCGCTAAGTGCCGTGCCTCTCCCGGCCGCGTCCCCACCGGCCTTGTGCCGGTGGAGCGAGTGATTGGCCGCTAAGTGCCGTGCCTCTCCCGGCCGCGTCCCCACCGGCCTTGTGCCGGTGGAGCGAGTGATTGGCCGCTAAGTGCCGTGCCTCTCGCGGCTGGGTCCCCACCGGCCTTGTGCCGGTGGAGCGAGTGATTGGCCGCTAAGTGCCGTGCCTCTCGCGGCCGGGTCCCCACCGGCCTTGTGCCGGTGGAGCGAGTGATTGGCCGCTAAGGCCGCGCGGCGCCCAAATCATACTCTCCGAACGTACCGACGTAGAATCCAAACGAGAAGAGGCGTTTGCAGCCGCAGACGTAGGCGAGATTGTTCATGTAGGATAGCGCGACGTCGGCGGGTGATTCGTGTGGATTACAGCCCAGCGCGAGGTGAATGTGGTCCGCCAGGATTCCTGCCCGCGACAGCGCGTGCCTCTTCTTCTGTGCGGCTCGAAGGATCATCTTGCGCATGGCCTGAAGCGCCGCGGTGCGAAGCTCCGGGCATCGCCCTTCGTGGACGAAGCAGACGTGCAAGGCGTACCAATATAGGGCGTGCCCGCTTTGCCTTGGTTCCGAGAGATCGGCCCGCGGGTTATTGATCTGAAGACCACAAATAATCTCTTCCACCCGGCGATCGGCCAGCGGATGATGGTTGGTCTGCGAGCCCACGTACTGTTCGACGACCTCGCGGCTCGCCGACCCGAGACTCCGCAGCCCGAAGTTCCGGCGAAACGCCTTTGGGCGATCCACTCGCACGAGATACTGCAGTCGCCCTTTGACCGACCGCACCACTCGCTCCGGCGACACGTCTGGCCGGCTGCTCAACAGGAACTGGCTCACGCCCGGCTTGAGAAACCGGTGTTCGAGCACACGCACTCCGTCCGGTTCCGTCGCTGCCTGCAATTCGGGCAGCCAATTTGCCGTCGGCAGCGCTTCGCGCCAAAACACCGCCAGCGACCAATTCAGTTGGTACGCCACTTTGCAGTTGTCAACCGTGTAGATCGGCGTGAGATCGCGCAATGGCATCGCCTCAGTCTGACGGCGCTGCTTCCGAAGCACAAGCCCTACCGGCCAATCATCCGTTCCACCGGCACAAGGCCGGTGGGGACGTGGTGGGTGGGCGCTCCCGGCTCTAGCGGCCAGTCACTCGTTCCACCGGCACAAGGCCGGTGGGGACGCGGCGCAGGTCAATTCAAGCTATGATTTCATTGACTATGCTCGCCACATCTCATATCCTCCGGCGATTATTGCTGGGCTTCGGCATTGCGGCCGCCGTCGCTCGGCCGGCGTCGGCGGCGACCGGGCAGTTCGAACTGACGGTGGTCGATAAGCAGACCGGCAAACCGGTCGCCTGCCGAATGCACCTGATCGGGCCGAAAAAGTCGCCCTTCCGGCCGGCCAAAGTCCCCTTCTGGCACGACCATTTCGCCCTGCCCGGCAAGTTGCTGCTGAAGCTGCCGCTGGGCGAGTACACGTTCCTGATCGAGCGCGGGCCGGAGTATCTCGACTGGACCGGCCATTTCACGATCAAGGTCTTTGCCGACGACCGCAAGACGGTCGAGTTGCAGCGATTCACCGACATGGCCGCCGACGGCTGGTGGTCGGGCGATCTGGACGTGCGGCGGCCGGTGCGCGAGATCGAATTGGCCATGCAGGCCGACGACCTGCACGTGGCCGAAGTCGTCACCTGGCGAAACGGCAAGACGCTCTGGGGGAACCGCCCGCCGAGAACGCCGCTGGTGCGATTCGACGGCAATCGCTACTACGACCAGATGGCGGGCGCCGCCGCGCGGGCAGGGACGGAACTGCTCCTGTTGAATCTGCCCGCCCCGCTGAAACTGCCCGCCGGCGACGGCGAGTATCCGCCATTGGTGAAGTTGCTCGTCGATGCCCGCAAGCAGGAGAGACAGTCGGGGAAGCCGGGGCTGTGGGTCGATGTCAGCCGGCCCTACTGGTGGGACTTGCCGATGCTGGTTGCCGCCGGGCAGGTCGATTCAGTCCAGGTCGCCAACGGGCAGATGTGCCGCGACGCGGTCATCAGCAGCGAAAAAGGGGGGCGGCCCCGCGACCAGATCCGTTTCCCCGATCCGTTCGGCAACGCCCAATGGTCCGAGCACATCTACTTCCAGTTGCTCGAATGCGGGCTGCGGATTCCGCCCAGCGCCGGCAGCGGATCGGGCGACGCGCCCAATCCCGTCGGCTACGACCGCATGTACGTTCACGTCGATGGCGAGATGAACTACGAAAAATGGTGGCAGGGGTTCCGCGCCGGCTGGGTGTTCATCACCAACGGCCCGCTGTTGAAACCGCTGGTCGAAGGCGAATTGCCCGGCCATGTCTTTGAGGCTGAGCAGGGCGGCAAGCTCGATTTCGAGATCGCCTTGACCTTCTCCACCCGCGAGCCGGTCAGCTATTTCGAGATCATCAAGGACGGCCAGACCGCGTACTCGATTCCGTTCAGTGAGTACTCGAAAAGCGGCCGGCTACCAATCGTGCATTTCGACCGCAGCGGCTGGTTCCTGCTCCGCGCGGTCACCGATTCGCCCAAGACGTATCGTTTCGCCATGACCGCCCCCTACTACGTCGAAATCGGCGGCCAGCGGCGGATCAGCAAGACCGCCGTGCAGTTCTTCCTCGATTGGGTCTACGAGCGGGCCCGCCAGATCAAACTCGCCGATCCGGAGCAGCAAAAAGAGGTGCTCGGCTGGCACCGCCGCGCCCGCGACTACTGGAAGGACCTGCTCTCGAAAGCGAATGCGGAGTAGTCGCCCCGGGGCGCGGGCGTCCCGCCCGCCCTGTTCCGGCGGACGAGAGGCCTGCGCTCCGGTACGGGCTAGTAATCGTACCACAGCCCCCAGCCGATCTCCTCCTCGAACTTATCGTAGAACTGGTAGTTGTCGCTTAGGCCGTTGAAATACTGCATGCCGGTGCGGAGCAGGTGGCCGTCGCGGCCGCGCCAGGCCCAGCCGGTCTGCACGCTTACGTTGCCGCTGTAGTTGACCTCCTGGCGGAGATGCCCGTTGATGGCGAAGAAAGGCGTGCCGCCGATGCCGGTCGGCTCGGGCGAGATGAAATCGGCGCCGAACTGGAACTCCCAGGGCCGCGCCCCGCCGTCCTCGTGGAAGCACCATCCCACTTCGCCGTAAAGACGCAGACTCGGATTCGCGTAGACCGCCACGCCGGCGATCAGCGAATCGCGGACGTAGTTGAGCCGCGTGGTCATCGAGTCTGGATAGCGAATGATGTATTCGTCGCCAAGATGGGAACTTGTGTGGTAGTAGCCGAACTTGGTTTCGATCGGCCCTTGGCGGGTCGTCGAGAGCAGGCCGCCGCGGTAGTCGCAATCGGTCAGGTCTTCTTCGTGCTCGAGGTCAAGCCGGGGAAACGCGGCCCCTTCGACGTCCAACTGCCAGCCTTGCGGCCAGAGGCTGTTGTCGGTGCCGTAGCGGAGCAGGCCGACGCGGCCGCCGACCGTCGCTTGCCAGTACCAGCCGTGCGTGCGCTCGTGCGACAATTCGGAGGCCATCCGCGGCTCGCGCTCGCCCGCCAGGTACGACTTGTACATCAAGCCTGTGGGCCCCAACTGCCACTGCATCGGCTCGTCGCTGCCCAGCATGAGCTCGGCTTGCGAGGGCTGCGCGGCCGCCAGCGAAGCGCTCATCGCCTCGGGACTGCCGTAGGGCGTGTAAAGCGGGCCGGACGCGGCGGCGGATTTGCCGCCCGCCGACGCACCGGACAGCAGCGGGTCCGCGACGGGCTCGGGTAAGCCGCTTTGCGCTGGCCCGGAATACGGCGGCGAAGAGTTCATGAAATCGGACGTGGAGGGATACGGCGTAGCAGGCGACGTGCCGGAATACGAGGTGGATGGGTACGACGCCGGATAGGGCGTGGAAGGATACTGCGTTGACGGGTAGGGCACGGCCGGGCCGTAGGCCGGCATCTGCTGCGGAGGCGGTGCGTTCATCGTCGGCGAGCCAGGCATCTGGCCGACGGCCGGCGAAATCGACATCCCCGCAAAGATGAGCCCCACCAGCAAGGAAGCAAGAAGGCAGCGAGGGAAAGACATGTGAAAAATCCTCCGACCAAAGCCGCAAGAAGAGGGTCGGAGTATAGCGATTTCCCGGCGGCAGGGGCAGATCGGTTTCTTGGCGACGCAACTGGCTATGCGACAAGGTGTTGCGACTAAATCGCGGCGTCGCTGATGGGACGCGAACAGGCCGCTACAGCCTGCGGTACTTGATCAGCGCGCTGCCCGGCTGTTGGCCGATCTCAACAGCAAGCCCACGGTCGAGAAGCTCTTTGCCCGACAGCGTCTTCGATTTGCCCACGTCGAGATCGACGACCTCGTACCGCGCCGCCGGGTCGAGGCCGCGGAGCCTCAGCCGGGCCGACTCATAGACGCTTTCCATGCGGCGAAAGACCTGCACCACCCCGTCGCCCTGCTCCGGCCGGTCGAACTGCCAGGCCATCCAGCAATCGTCCGCCAGGCTGTACGGGGTCAGCGGATAGTAGTCGCCCAGCAGGCAATCGGCCACCTGCCGCCACTGGGCGACCAGGCGGCGATACTGGTCCCAGTCGATGCCCGGCTTCCGCACGTCAATGCAAATGCAGAACGAAGGACAGATGTAGCTGCGCACCGAGTAGACGAAGTGGCTGGGGTTGTAGTAGACCCCTTGCCCGTAAAAGGGAATCCACGACGACAGGCCGTAGGTCTGGCACTGATTTCCCAAGGCCGTGGCAGGATTCCCGTCGAAAGCCTGGTAGTCGCTCCGCAGCAAAGGTACCGCGCGGCGGAGGGTCTCGACGTCGTTGCGCCGGCCGCCGGAGGCGCAACTGTCGATCAACATGCCCGGATGCCGCTGCCGCAAGGCGTCCCAATAGGCCAGATAGCCCTGCACGTGCAGATTCTCGGTGATTCCCTGGCGGTCGGGGGCCTCGTTGCCGCGCCAGAAACCGAGCGGAGCGATATTGAAGTCCTGGCGATAGAGGTCGATGCCCTGCTCGGTCAGCAAATGATCGACGTGGTTGGTAAGCCACTTTCGCGCTGCAGGATTGCCCAGATTCAACAGGGCACCGCCGAGCAGCCAGTCGGGATGGTTTCTCGCCAGCCAGGAACCGCCGGTGACGCGCTCGGGCTCAAACCAGACGATGAGTTTCGTGTTCTTCGCGTGGACGTAGTCGCTCACCGCCTTGATGCCGTGCGGGAATCGTTGCCGATCGACCTCCCACGTGCCGGTTTCCGGCCAGGAATTGCAGGGATACCAGCCGGCATCCATCCACCAATAATCGAGTTTGACGCCCTCTTTCATCAGAGTATCGAAGAATTGCTTCTCGATGGCCTCGCTGACCTTCAGGCCCTCGAAAAAGCCGCCGCTGCAAAAGCAAAACTGCGGACGAAGCGGCTTGCCCTGGGGCCGGGGCATGTTGCTGGCGAGCATCCAGCGGCGCCAGAGGTTCTGCGAGCGTTCAATGTCGCTGCCTTTCCAGAACATCAAGACCACAAGCGGCGTGCGAATTTCTTCGCCCGGTTGCAGGCAGAGATGCGTCAACTGCTGCCCGGCCGTCAGCCGCAAGCCGGTGGCGGCGTCGCGGGCGAAGGTGGCCGACCATTGCCCCGGCCAACCGAGCGCCATGATCAGGCCGCCGCCGGGCGATGCGAGATTGAAGTAGGGAAAGGCGACCTCCGTCGGCCTGCCGCCGGGCGGGGCGATCGTCTTGCTGGCGTTCGGACCGAGCACGCACTCGTACGGCTGGTAGCTGCTGGGGCTGCAATCGTCGCCGCGAACGCCGCGGAGCACAAATTCCCCCTGCTTCGCCCGATCGATGCCGACGTCGATCGCCTGGATTCGCTCCAACAACGGCGTCTTGGCGGCGCCGGCGTTGCGAAAATATGCAGTCCACTCGACCACGGGAAACTCGGCATACTCGACCGACACGCATCGCACCTCTAGACCGGTCGCGGGATCCGTCCAGGTCGATGTGCGCTCGATGCGCCCGCCCTCGAGTTTCCTAGCGGCGGTCGTCTTGGGCCACTTAGCCAGCAAGTCGGTGGAGGACTTGCCGTCATAGACGAACGACATCGGCGGATTGCCGTCAACGAGCCGCGCATTGACCCACTTGTCTCTCTCCTGAAACTCGGCCGGTTGTGGCGCGGCGCCGCGCAACTGGCGGCTGCGATCAAACCGGTCCAAATAACGGCCACGACCAAAAGGCAGAGAGGGCAGATGCTCATGGCACGTTCTCCATCGCAGGATTTCGGAAGGCGGGAGCAACTGGGCGGGACGATCGAATCGTGGTATTATACCAAGATAAACCTGAACGGCAGTTCTCACAATAAGCATTTTGGGTTCCGCCATTGGCCGTCTAGCCGCCGCGTCCACGCGGCGTTGACGGGCGAGAGGGTTCTCCGTCGCCCGCGCCGCGTGGACGCGGCGGCTAAACACGACGCTGCCCCCACTGCGGTGTGGTGATTGCGGCCAAAGCGGCCTCATGGTACGCTATGGGATTCTTTACGGCCCACACGGCTCGCAAGGGCACGAGACCGGCATATCAGCAGCAGTTTCATTTCTTGATGAGGAGATACCCCCGTGGAAAATAGACGCTTCGTTACGGTCAACGGCAATGAGGCGACGGCCAATGTCGCCCATCTATGCAACGAGGTCATGGCGATTTATCCGATCACGCCCTCCTCCGGCTTGGGCGAACTGACCGACGCCTGGGCCGCCGCCGGACGCAAGAACATCTTCGGCACCGTGCCCGACGTGATCGAAATGCAGAGCGAAGCGGGGGCGGCCGGCGCGGTACACGGCTCGTTGCAGGCCGGGGCGCTGACGACGACGTTCACCGCCTCGCAGGGCCTGCTGCTGATGATCCCGAACATGTTCAAGATCGCCGGCGAGCTGACCGCGACGGTTTTCCACGTCACCGCCCGCACGGTGGCCACCCACGCGCTGTCGATTTTCGGCGACCACAGCGACGTGATGGCCTGCCGCTCGACCGGTTGGGCGCTGATCTCGTCGGCCTCGGTGCAGGAGTCGCAGGACATCGCCCTGATCGCCCATACGCGCGACGCTTGAAGCCCGCGTTCCCTTCCTGCACTACTACGACGGTTTTCGCATCTCGCACGAGGTCAATAAGATCGAGCAGATCAGCGAGGACGACGCCCGCGCGATGCTCGATCCTGAGCTGGTCGCCGCGCATCGACGCCGGGCGATGTCGCCCGAGCGGCCGATCATCCGCGGCACCGCCCAGAACCCCAACGTCTTCTTCCAGGCCCGTGAAACTTGCAATCCGTATTACGCCAATTGTGCCGCGATCGTGCAGAAGCACATGGACAAGTTCGCCAAGCTCGTCGGCCGACAGTATCACCTCTTCGATTACTTCGGCGCTGCCGATGCCGAGCGGGTGATCGTGGTCATGGGCTCGGGGGCGGGCGTGGTCGAGGAGACGATCGATAAGCTGGTCGCGGAGGGGCAGAAGGTCGGCATGGTAGTGGTACGGCTCTATCGCCCCTGGGACTCGGCCGCGATGGTGGCCGCCCTGCCGAAAACCACCAAGCGGATCGCCGTCCTCGATCGCACCAAAGAGCCCGGCGCCGCCGGCGAGCCGCTCTATCAAGACGTCATCACCGCGCTGGTCGAGTGCTGGGCCAACAAATTCTCCCCTCTCCCTTTGGGAGAGGGGCAGGGGGTGAGGGCTGCCGAAACCGCGGCAAATCGCCCTCACCCTGGCCCTCTCCCAGAGGGAGAGGGGACGGCGCCGCCGTTGCCGAAAGTGATCGGCGGCCGCTATGGCCTGTCGTCGAAGGAGTTTACCCCGGCCATGGCCGCCGGTGTGTTCGACGAACTGGCCAAGCCGCAGCCGCGGCGGGAGTTCGTCGTCGGCATCGTCGATGACGTCACCAACCTGAGCGTCGATTACGATCCGAACTACTCGACCGAGAAGGACGACGTCATCCGGGCGATGTTCTTCGGCCTCGGCAGCGACGGCACGGTGAGCGCCAACCGCAACTCGGTGAAGATCATCGGCGAGAACACGCCGCTGCACGCCCAGGGTTATTTCGTCTACGACTCGCGCAAGGCCGGCTCAGTCACCACCTCGCACGTCCGCTTCAGCCCGCGGCCGATCAAGGGCTCGTACCTGGTGCACAAGGCCAACTTCGTCGCCTGCCACCAGACGCAGTTCCTCGACCGCATCGACATGCTCTCACCGGCCGTCCCGGGCGCCGCCTTTTTGCTGAACACGCCGTATCCGCCCGACCAGGTCTGGGACCATCTGCCCATCGAAGTCCAGCGGCAGATCGTCGACAAGAAACTGAAGTTCTACGTGATCGACGCCTACCACGTCGCCCGCGAAGCGCAGATGGGCGTGCGGATCAACACCATCATGCAGACCTGCTTCTTCAAGTTGGCCGGAGTGATTCCGGCCGAGGAGGCCATCGCGCGGATCAAGGACGCCATCAAAAAGACCTACGGCAAGAAAGGCGGCGAAAAGGTGATCCAGCAGAACAACGCCGCGGTGGACGCCGCGCTGGCCAACCTGTACGAGGTGAAGTATCCGCAGCAGGCCACCTCGAAGATCAAGATGGTGCCGCCGGTTCCGGCCAATGCCCCGAAGTTCGTCAAGGACGTGCTCGGGGTGATGATCGCCAACCGCGGCGACGACCTGCCCGTCAGCGCCCTGCCCTGCGACGGCACCTTCCCCACCGGCACCACGCAGTACGAGAAACGGAGCATCGCCCAGGACATACCGATTTGGGATCCGGCGATCTGCATCCAGTGCGGGCTGTGCGCGCTGGGCTGTCCGCACGCCACGATCCGTATGAAGGCGGTCGATGCGGAGTTGCTGGCCGGGGCGCCGCCCAGCTTCCGCTCGACCGACTACAAGGGCAAGGAGCTCGCCGGCAAGAAGTTCATCATCCAGGTCTTCCCCGACGACTGTACCGGCTGCGGGCTGTGCGTCAACACTTGTCCTGCGAAAGGCAAGGAGCAGGTCAAGCACAAGGCGATCAACATGGAGCCGCTCTTGCAGCATCAGGAGACCGAGCGGGCCAACCTCGATTTCTTCCTCACGCTGCCCGACGTTGACCGCTCGACCGTCAAGGCCGACACGATCAAGGGCTCGCAATTGTTGCAGCCGCTGTTCGAGTTCTCCGGCGCCTGCGCCGGCTGCGGCGAAACGCCCTACATCAAGCTGCTTACGCAGTTCTTCGGCGACCGCATGTTGATCGGCAACGCCACCGGCTGCTCGTCGATTTACGGCGGCAATCTCCCCTGCACGCCCTATTCGCAGAATCGCGAAGGCCGCGGGCCCTCCTGGTCGAACTCGCTGTTCGAGGACTGTGCCGAGTTCGGTCTCGGCTTCCGCCTGGCGATCGATCAGCAGATCGGCTACGCCGCGGAGTTGCTCCGCCGGCTTTCCGGGCAGTTGGGCGACGAACTGGTCGCCGCCTTGCTCGATAACAAGCAGGAGACCGAGGCCGAACTGGCCATGCAGCGGGCCAACGTCGCCGAGCTGAACAAGCGGCTGGCCAAGATCGGCGGCACGGACGCCAAGGCCCTGCTGGCTGCGTCCGATTACCTCATCCGCAAGAGCGTCTGGAGCTTCGGCGGCGACGGCTGGGCCTACGACATCGGTTTCGGCGGGCTCGACCACGTCTTCGCGCTGGGCCGCGACGTGAACATCCTCGTGCTCGACACCGAGGTCTACTCGAACACCGGCGGCCAGGCCTCGAAATCGACATTCCGCGGCGCGGTGGCCAAGTTCGCCGCCGGCGGCAAGCCCGGCCGCAAGAAAGACCTGGGCATGATCGCCATGTCGTACGGCAACGTCTTCGTCGGCCAGATTTCGCTGGGGGCCAATCCGATGCACGCCATCCGCACGATCCGCGCCGCCGAGTCGTACCGCGGCACCTCGTTGCTGATCTGCTTCTCGCACTGCATCAACTGGGGCATCGACATGGTGCAGGGGATGGAGATTCAGAAGCACGCCGTGGCTTGCGGCTACTGGCCGCTGTATAGTTTCGACCCCCGCGACCAGGCCCATCCGTTCAAGCTGGCGAGCAAGAAGCCGGAGGGCGCCTTCAAGGACTTCGCCCTGAAGGAGGCCCGCTTCGGCATCCTCGCCCGCTCGAAGCCGGCGGAATCGGCGCGGCTGCTCGATCTCGGCCAGCAGGACATCAACAGCCGCTATCAGTTCTACGAGCAGTTGGCCGCCGTCGATCGCAGCGTGGCGGCCGAGAAGATCGCCGCCACCGTCGGCGACGGCGACGGCTAGCCGTTCGCGGTATCGCAATCCAAACCGCTTGCGGCTTCGCACCCCCAGCCGCTTGCGGTTCCGCCATCTCGCATCGCGCTCTGAAAGACGTTGCGGTGGCAGTTCCACTGCCGCCCCGGTTGTTTGCGCCCGGTGAGAGTCCATTCGCACACCCCGGCCGCCTGCCCCAGTGGACGAGAATCCCAGGTCTGCTACAATTCCGACGATGTAGCACCGCCGAAAAAAATCTGCACAAGACCTGGGAGACCGATCACCATGGCCGAGAACGGCACGATCCGCGTCTTGACGATCAACAGCGGCTCTTCCAGCTTGAAATGGTCGCTCTATCACATCGGCCCGGCGGAGACGCGGGTCCTCTCCGGCAGCCTGGAACGCATCGGGCTGCGCGGCGGCGTGTGGCATGTCCGCGACGCCGACGGCAAGACGCTGGTCGACGAGCACCGTGAATTTCCCGACCACGACGTTGCCTTGAAGGTGTTGCTCGACTGGCTCGAACAGCGTTTCCCCGGCCGGCCGGTCGATGCCGTCGGCCATCGCGTCGTCCACGGCGGGCCGACCTACACCGAGCCGCACCTGGTCACGGCCGAACTGCTCGAAACGCTCGGCGAAATCGTGCGTCTCGCCCCCGAGCACCTGCCGCACGAGTTGAAAGCGATCGACACGATTTGCCGGCTCTTTCCCGCCATGAAGCAGGTCGCCTGTTTCGACACCGCCTTCCACCGCCACATGCCTGAAGTCGCCCAGCGCATCCCCATGCCCCGCAGCCTCTGGAACGAGGGCGTCCTGCGATACGGATTCCACGGGCTGTCGTATGAATACATCATGTCGCGTCTGCGGGAGATCGCCGGCGAACAGGCCACCAACGGCCGCGTGCTGATCGCCCATCTCGGCAATGGGGCGAGCATGGCCGCCGTGCGCAGCGGCGTGGGAATCGACACCACGATGGGGCTCACGCCGGCCGGCGGACTGATGATGGGCACCCGCTCCGGCGACCTCGATCCCGGCATCATCGTCTACCTGCTGCTGGAGAAGAACCGCAGCCCCTCGACCATCGATTACCTGGTCAATCAGCGCTCCGGCCTGATCGGCGTCTCCGGCAGCAGTTCCGACATGCGCGATCTGTTGGGCCGCGAGGCCGCCGACCCGAACGCCGCCCAGGCCGTCGAAATGTACTGCTATCAGGCGAGAAAATTCGTGGCCGCGATGGCCTCGGTGCTCGGCGGGCTCGATACTTTCGTCTTCACAGCCGGCGTCGGCACGAACGCCCCCGCCATCCGCCGCCGGATATGCAGCGGCCTCGAGTTCATGGGCATCCACCTCGATCCCGCCCGCAACGACGCCAACGCCCCCGTGATCAGCACCGACCAAAGCCCCGTAACCGTCCGCGTGATGAGAACCGACGAGGAACTGACGATCGCCCGACACACGTACAGACTCCTAAACGGCCAACTCGACACGAAGTACAACGGCCGCTTGGCGCCGCAGGCCTAACTCAGAGAACGTAGAACTCACCACGGAGGCACCGAGAACACGGAGAGAACGAATACACCACAGAGAACGCAATGGATGGCGTGAGCAGGCTGGAGAGTGCAATTGTCGGAGGCAGAAGGCCCTAGAGTTTGGCCAGCTATCCGGGGGAAAAGGGGGGGAAAAAGGGGTCAGAACTATTATTCGGCGATCGGAGCAAAATCCATCGGCCCCGTCTTTCGCGCAGTCATTGCTTGTCACCGCCAAGGGTCGAAACAGGGACGCAGCCTCGCGACGCCGTTTCTTTGGGCCCGATCCGCGGCGAACAAGTTCGCCGGCTAAACACTCTGTCCGCCAGGCACCGCTCCGGTCTCGCCCCTCCTCGTGGCCCTCCATCCACTCGACAGCGCCCTGTTTCCTTGATAGAAACGTGGCAAGGAGGGTGCGGGCGTGGGATTGATCGAACTGGCCGTCATGGCGGCGATGGTGCTGTTGAACGGGGTGTTCGCCGGCTACGAGATCGCGTTGGCGGCGGTGACGATCGCCCGGCTGCAAGTCCTCGCCCGCGAGAACCGCCGTGGGGCCAGGGCCGCCCTGTTCATGAAGCAGAACATGGAGGCCAGCCTGGCGGCCACGCAAGTGGCGATGACCTTGCTGGGGGCGATTGCCGCCGCGATCGGGGGCGTCGGCGCCGCCGAGGATATTCAGCCCTACCTGGTATCGCACCTCGGCCTCTCACAGTTGGCGGCCGAGATACTGGCCATCATCGCCGTGGTGGTTCCATTGACGTTCCTCTCCATCCTCTTGGGCGAGCTGATGCCGAAGGTCTTTTCGCTCCGCAACAAGGAATGGGTCTGCCTGCGGCTCTCGCGGATGATGCGCTGGTTTTGCTTCAGCGTCTGGCCGGCGGTGTGGGTGTTCGAGACCTGCGTGATGGCGATGATGGCCTGGAGCGAGCGGCGTTGGCGGCCGCGGATGGACCCGGGCCTCAAGTCGGAGGCGATCGAACTGCTCGAGCTTCGCGCGCAGGCCGCCTCGGCCAGGGCCTCGCGGCTGATCGGCGAACGGCAGGAAGGGATCATTCTGGGGGCGTCGCGGTTCTCCACCCGCCGCCTCAGCGAGATCATGCTCCCGGCCAAACACATCAGCATGTTGGACGTGAACGCCTCGCTGAGCGCTTGCCTGGTGACGGCCCACCTGGAAATGCACACGCGATTTCCCGTCGCCGAGCGGCCCGGCAATCCGGAATCGATCCTGGGTTACGTCACTTTTAAGGACCTGGTGGCGCTGATGCGGTTGAGCCAGCCTCACGAGCCGTCGCTGCGGTCGATTCTGCGGCCGCTGCCGAGCCTTCGCGACGAGGTGTTGCTGGCCGCCTGCCTGGAACGCCTCATCCGCGAGCACACGCATATCGCCCTGGTCCGCGACGCCGCCGGCAAGGTGGTGGGCTTGATCACGCTGGAAGACGTGCTCGAAGAACTGGTCGGCGAGATTCAGGACGAATACGACCGGCTGCCCGTCCACGCGGTGCCGTCGGGCCGGGCGTGGGTTGTCGGCGGAGGGCTTGGCCTGGGGCGACTGAAGGAGCTCACCGGCATCGACCTGGCCGCCGACCCGCCCGAGGCTACTCCCGAAGGCGGCCTGCGGACCGTCAGCGATTGGATTGTCGGCCAGACGCAGGGGCATTTCCGCAGCGGCAACGTCTTCGATCGCGGCGGCGTTCGCGTCGTCGTCCGCAAGGTGCGGCGGCTGAAGGTCTTCGAGGCGCAAATCGCAAGAGCCGTCGCGGCGAACCGTCGAGCATGATCGCCGCCGTAGCACTGTGCTTCTATCCGCGGGTGTCCGGGAACAGCGGCCGTACGAACCTTGTATAGGAGGCGTCTCCTGACGCCGATCGAGCCTCTGTGGAGCCCCAATCGGCGACAGGAGTCGCCTCCTACAGCCGGAATTGTCACCGCTTCGCCGCTTGCTGGCCGCGAGCCCTCAGGGCTTTTTCCAGATTGGCGTGCGCTTCGCGATAGTTGGGGTCGATTTCCAGCGCCTGCCGGAAGTGGACGATAGCCTCGTCGAACCGCCGCCGATGGGCCAACGCCACCGCGAAGTTGTTGTGCGCCAGCGCGCAGCGCGGATCGATCTTCAGTGCTTTCTGGAAATGAGCCACCGCCTCGTCGAACTGGCCGCGGCGTTCCAAGACCGCACCGAAGCCGGCGTGTCCCAAGGCAAAATCGGGATCGATCTCCAAGGCCGCTCGATAGTGGGCGAGCGACTCGTCGCTTCGTCCGCGCCGCTCCAAGATCGCGGCAAGGCAACAGCGGCAGACGAGGAAGCTCGGGTCCGCGTCCACCGCCCGCTGATAATGCACAATCGCCTCGTCGGTCTGCCCGCGTTGGTCCAGGGTCGAAACAGGGACGCAGCTAGTTTTTCGGCAGTCGCAATGAACTAGCCCGCCGGCGTGACTCTCGCTTCTCTTGGCATGAGCCAAATCTGTCCGCCGCGTCCCATCCTGTCAATACTAGCTGCGTCCCCGTTTCGACTCCCTGTCCAATCGATTTGTCTCGCAATTCTGCTGCAAAACTCGCGTGCCGCTGAGCAATTCGCAAACGCTGGAGCACTAGGGTAATGCGCACTCTGCAGGGTGCCAGTTCTTGTGATCCGCAGGGCGCAAGCGATCATCGTTTGGCGTCGGGGATCAACGTCTAGAGATTTCCACTTACAAAGGAGCTAGAAATGCGCAACTCGGTCAGGAGCGGGTGGGTTGTGGCGGCGGTGGCAGCGGTGCTGGCGGGCGCTGCGGTTGCCCGCGGTGACACCATGTTCACCATCGCCGTGATCCCGGACACTCAGAATTACACCGACAACATGGCGTCGCAGCCCGCCGCCGTCAACGTGTTGAACGGCCAGATGAATTACCTGGTGAACAACCAAGCCGGCATGAACCTCGCTTTCACAACGTTCCTCGGCGACATCGTGCAAAACGGCGACGGCACCGACGGCACAAATCCGATCTACGGCGGTCCGGCCGAGTACAACCGCGCTGCCAGCTCAATCGGCATCCTGGCCGCCTCCGGCATGCCTTTTGGCATGACCATCGGCAACCACGATTACGATAACGAAGCTCATTCCACCGGCAACAGCCCGCTGGCGGGCACGACGATGTGGAGAAACTACTTTGGCTCAACGTCGCCGTTCTTCGCCGGCAAATCGTGGTACGGCGGGGCTTCCGACAACCTGGCCGTGAATCCCGGCGCCAGCAGCTACCAGATGTTCACTGCCGGTGGGAAGACGTTTATGAACATCTCGCTCGAATTGGAAGCGGGCGATAGCGCCTTGGCCTGGGCACAGAGTGTGATCAACGCGCACCCCGGCGTGCCGACGTTCGTCACCACGCATGCCTACCTCAACCCTCCGGGAAACCGCGATTCCACCTTGCCGTTGGTGACTCCCGCCCAACGGATTCCGGCCAGCCTTCTGGTCAATTCGCCCGGCGGCTGGAACGGGGCGCAAGACGTTTGGAACAAGTTCATCTCCACCAATGACCAGATCTTCATGGTGCTCTGCGGTCATGCGTGGGGAACGCCCGTCAACGGTGTCTCGAAGGCCGAGAACATCCGCATTGACGACAACGACTTCGGCCACCCGGTCTACCAGATCCTAACCGACTATCAGGCCAACACCGTCGGCCCGGACGGCGGCATCGACTCGGCCCCGGGCGGCGCCGGATGGATGCGGTTCATGCAATTCGACATGACCACCGACACCATCCACTTCTCGACCTACTCAAGTCTGCTGGACAAATACGCCGGTCTGAACGGCGAATACACGTTCAACCAGGCCCCGTCGTTTTCCGATTTCAGTTTGCCCATTCCGCCGCAGGCGGTTCCCGAGCCATCGTCGTTGCTAATGCTCGCGCTGGGCGGCATGTTGATCGGCCTACGGAAGGCCGCGCGTTCGCGCCGCGCCCGATGAACTTCCACCAGTCACGTTCGTTCCTTCACTCTACTATTTGACCCCAAGAATCCCAACCTCAGGAGAAGAATCATGTCGTCGCTACTTCGTTTCCGTTTCGCCACAATCGCCGCTGCGGTGGCTGTGGCCGCGAGTCTTGCTTCTGTCGGCTACGTCTCGGCAGACGTTGTATTGCCGACCGGTCTTCCGGCCGGTTCGCAATACCGGCTGGTGTTCATCACGGCGGATAGCCGGGACGCGACGAGCACCGACATTGCCGACTACAACGCGTTCGTAACTCAGGAGGCACAGCAGAGTTCTTCGCCCTTTGTCCGCTCGCTGACCTGGACGGCGATCGCTTCCACGCAGGCCGTCGCCGCGTTCGACAACGCCAATCTCGGGGCCGCCGTCGCCGTGTACAATACGAACGGGCAAATGGTTGTGCCGGGAACCCAGGCCTCTCCTTTGCTCACCATCGTCCACTCCTCGCCGATTATCTGGGATCAGGACGGGACCGCAAACAACGACCCGCTTCTCAGCCCCTGGACAGGCAGTACGTATGCCGGGGAACCCACGTTTCCGGGTTATCCCAATTATCACTTCGGCCTAGGAACCAGCACTCCGATCTACGGCGCGGCGGCAAGTCTGGCCCTCGGCGGCTTGAACAACTACAGTGCAAGCTGGCTAGAAGGGGGAGCCGGCGACGCCGCTTCCAGCGAGATGATGCCGCTGTACGCCATCTCCAACGTGATTACTGTCGCTCCCGAGCCCGGCACGCTAGTGCTTGTCGGCGGCGCGCTGGCGGGATTCGGTGCGTTTGCGGCGGCGCGAAGGAGGTGGCGGCGAACTTGAAAGCGCTGCGATTTCTCCAGCAGCGGCGGGAGCGAGAAACGGAAGGAATAAGCGGACACTCTGCCTCTTGGACAGCTACGTGACCTGCACCACGCGCTTGGCCAAAATAGCCAAGACGGCAGAGTGTCCCTTTTCCCTCGCTTTCTTCTCCCTGCATCCGTGAACTTTGAGACGAAAAAGGGGACATCGAAAGCGCGCGGCATTCCGTGTTTACAGGTTGGCGATCAAGCGGTCGTATTCGGCGTGGGAGCCGCTCCAGGACCAGGTTATCGCGTCGTTTTCGAGAAGCCCGACGACTCGCCAACCGAGGCTCACCCGGACCGAATGGAGCGGTTCGGTCGAATGGACGCGCTTGAAATGGAGGCTGGGATGCTGAGGATTGGAACGCCAAAGCCGATAGGCTTTGCGAGCCTGTTCGCGAACCGTCTCGGGAAGCCGACGGAAGCAATCCGGGAAATCATCCGTGATTTGCGACTTCACAATTGGTCGATTTCCGCGCTGCGCACGCGGCCGGCTCGGATGTCTGCCCGCACCTTTTCGGCCAACTTGGCCAATTGCGGCTGGCTCTCGTTGAAGCGATTCCTCCAGCGCTCTTCATCGGCGAGTTCGGCCATGATGAGACTGGCGATCATATCCTGATCGGCCTCGGGAAGGGCTCGAACCGCGGATATGGCCTGCTGCAACGGATACGTCATGGTCCGGCCTGCTCGTTCCGATTCCCCGATCGATCCCGAAACCTCGCCGCCGCGCACAATTCTATTGCCAGAAACGATGGTTGTCAACGAAACGCTCAACCGGGGCAGGGCCGATCAGATTTTCAATTTGGAGATTGTAGGAGGCGACTCCTGTCGCCGATTTGGGTGCCGCCCAGCCGAAATTGCCACAAATCGGCGACAGGAGTCGCCTCCTACAGCGAAAACCGATCGGCCCTGTCAACCGGGGCGCAGTAACGGATTTCGGCGATGGCGGGTCTATCGAACAGCGGGCGGCGTTGATCCGCGTCCGCGCTTCCCTTCGGGGCGCGGCTAAACGGTCGATCGAAAAGCCCTCCTGGTCTCCGATGCATCACACGGCGGCACGGGGTGCGGATGCGGCGGCGCTCGGCGACGACGTCGGACTTGACGTGGCCATCCTGCATGCGGATGGTGCGCTGGGCCAAATGGCCGAAGCGGGTGGGGTCGCGTTCAGGTGATGCAAGGTCCAACGGACCGTCACCCCTAAGGTCAACGCCGGCGCTTCGTCCCCGTCGGTTACGGCCCGTTGGGCCTTCAACAACCTCGGGCGTCGCCTCGCTACGCAGAGCGTTGCCCTGGGCTTTCGAGTCTGGTCCCTTCAGGACCCGCGCGAGTTTGCCGATTATTCCGTCCGCTCCCGGCGTATTGCCTGTGCCGACGCGGAAGTGATTTGTGATTCGGCGGCCCTTGGTGCCCGAAGCTGATATCAGGTATCTGTCAACGAGGCACGGCACGGAGGCTGTCATCATGGCCCGTCGTTGGACTGGTGTTCTTTTTGCGTTGTCGCTCGCTCTGGCGATGAGCCGGGCCGCCTTGGCGGGAGATTCGGCCTCCGCCGCGAGCGGCGCCGCTTGCCCCGGCCCGCAGCCGGTGGCGGCCTCCGGCCAAGGCTGCTGCGAAAACTGCGGCCCCGAGTGTTGCGAGGGCTGCTGTCCGCCAACGTGGACCGTGCGGGCTGACGCCCTTTTTCTCAATCGCTCGCAGTTGCCGGGCCAAACGCTGCTGGTCGATGGGAACGTCAGGCCCCAGTTCAACGCCAATCAGTTCGACTTGCCCGTGCAAGCGGGCTGGCAGGTCGATGTCACGCGGCGACTGAACGACGATTGGGGCCTGGAAGCCCGTTATTTCAACCTGGGCGGGCAGAGCGCCGCCTCGCCGACGATCAGCAGCAACGCCGGCGCCGGCGTGTCCTTCGCCACGACATCCCAGGGCCTTTTCTTCCCGCCGCTCAATAGCAACCTGAGCTACTCTTCGCGGCTGCAAGACGTCGAGCTTAACGCCTGCCGCAGCCTGAACGACCGCGTGAGCGTGCTGGCGGGCGTCCGCTATCTCCAACTGGATGATCGGATCCTGGTCAGCCAACTCACCACCACCGGCGGCTTTGATGACACCCAGCAATTGGACGGCTTCAGCCACATGGTAGGCTTCCAGATCGGCGGCGACGCCGTCCTGCTGCGGCGGGGCCGCTTTAGCCTGGATACTTCCCTCAAGGCGGGCATCTACGGCGACATAGCCCAAAACGCCTTCACCTACGATTCGACCGCACTGGCTGTGCACGGCGCGAGCGGCGCTTCGGCTCAGCAACGTAGCCTTTTGCGGCGAGATCGCGATCACGGCGACCTACGAGCTGACCCGGCGGCTGTCGCTCCGCGGCGGCTATCAACTGCTGTGGTTGGACGGCGTGGCGCTGGCCTCCCAGCAGCCGATCGTCAATCCGCCGCCGCTGCTGAGTGCCGCGACTACCGTAGCCACCGGGGGCGACGTGTTCTATAACGGCGCCTTCATCGGCTTGGAATACCGCCGATAAATCGTACTCGGGCATTCAGCTTACCGCGGCAGGCAAGGCTGGCGATCAGTTGACGGTAATGCGCGGGCGCCAATTGGACGCGCGACCGGGGCGCGACCGGAATGGGCAAAACTGACCTTGCAACAAACGGGGGTGATTGCGGAGAATACGGGCCCAATTGGGAGGACGACGATGGGCAGAGGCTCGTTTCTGATTCTGGCAACTTGCGGGTTGATTCTGTTTGCGTCCACGGCGGAGGGCCAATTCGGCGGCCGCGGCGGTGGCGGACGGGGAGGCGGGGGCCGGGGACGCGACACGGCCGCCTCGGACCCGACGCGCGGCATGAAGCCGCTGCCCCCGCAGGTCGTGCTCACGCCGCACGGCGGCGAGTTCCTGCAAACCGATACGATCCAGTACGAAGTCGTCTACATGCCGCTGCAAACGCGGGTCTATCTGTTCGACAAGAAGCTGAAGCCGCTGACCGCCCGCGATGCACGCGTGCAGATGTCGCTCACGCTTCCGGCGGAGAGCAGCCCGCGGCGGATCGCCTTTCGCTACGCCGCCGTGCCGCCGCGGGCGAGCGAGCAGGATTTCGTCTTCGCCCAGTTCGACCTGCGGCAATTGCAGGACCGTGAAGTTCCGATAACGTTCGAGTTCTCCGGCCTGCCCGACCGCAAATCGCCCAAGGTTTCGTTCAGTCCCGTCTTCTCCGCCGAGAAGATCCGGCCGTTTGCCGCAAGGGTGCTGCTAACCGCGGCCGATCGCGACGGCGTGATGCGGCAACGGGTCTGTCCCGTCTCCGGGCAGATGCTCGGCACGCGGGGGCCGATCGTCAAGCTCTATCTCGGTGATTTCCCCCTGTATCTGTCGGGAGAGGACTGCATTGCGGCGGTGCAAGCGTCTCCGGAACGGTATCTGTCCCGCCCGGCCGCCGCCCGGCCCGCCCCGCCGGTTCGGTAGTGCGCAGTGAAAGGCGTACGAAGGGAGACGGCGAGACGGCGCGCATTTCACGGACGGTACCGCCGCAAACGGTACTAGCCCGCATTATTCACGTGCGCGTGCTACTGCTTGCTTGCAGGCAGTGGTGCACTCTTGGCGTTTTCTGGGGCCTATGAATGATTCGGGTTAGGCCCGTGCTTTCAGCACGGGTCGGCAAGCCGCATTTCTCATCGCCCCTGTCACGTCCGTTCCGCAAGCATCGTTGCCTACCACTTCTTTCTTGCCGCGCGTTGCAGTTCCTGCCAGCGGCGGCTACAATGGCGCTTTCGCGGTCGCCTGGAAGATCAGTTACGGCTTGTCTCCGTTCCGGCGACTCGCAGCCTCTGCGAGCTGGCGGAGGATTTTGGTCACGAAGCAAACGGGGTGAACGCGGAGTGACGATCGTGCGAAGAAATCGCAAAGCTTCGGCCCGGTGCCCCCGTCGCGATGTTTCTGCGTATGCGGCGTCGGCAATCGCGTCAGTTCTGAGCGGCGCGCGGCCGCTGCGCGCGGTCGCAGCGATCGTTTTTCCGCCGCGTGTCGCGCTGTTTGTCGTGCTTCTCGCCTGGTATCTCTGGGCTATTGTCGATCTGCGTCTGATTTTCCAGTCGCACGACATGCTCTTCCTGTGGAATGTCCACTACTTGACGGATTTCGTTGGCGAGCCGGGATCGCTAATGGTATGGGCTGACAAACTGCTGGTGCAGGCGTGTTATCTCGGTTGGCCGGCAGCGATCGCGATTGCTGGAGTGGCATGGCTGCTCTTTGTTTCGACTATCGGGCTAATGAACGTGCTTGGCCGCGGCAAGTTGGGCGGCACATGGGTGATTCCGGGGGGCTTGTTGGTCGCTTTGTACGGCGCTCGCGTCTTTCCGACGTCGGCCGTAGTTGGGTTGACGTTGGCGATCGGCGCGGCGAACGTCTGGTGCCGGACGCCGCCCTGCCGGGCTTGGGTGCGATGGTTGCTGTTTGCGGCGACCTCGGTGGCGTTGTACTACGTCGTGGGAACGGCCTATTACTGTTTCGCGGCGTGCGCGGGGATCCACGAAGCGATAACCAGGCGGCAGCGGCTTTCGGGAGCGATGTTCCTGCTGGTCGCCGTTGTCGTAAAGTATGGCCTCGACGCGGTTTGTGTTCGCGTTGACGTTTCCTCGTACAATTTCCACGTCTTCTCTCTCGTCGCACAGCAGCCGACGCGGTTGGATCGGCGTGAGATTGCCCTTTACCTCTTTTTTCCCCTGTGCGCGTTGTATGCCGCGTCGCAGAAGACCGTTTTTGCCCCATCGCGGGTGTTGTGGCGACGGCTCCGCAGTCTCAAAGTCGGCGACTCCGCGTCGGAGTCGGGCGCAAGCGGCGGCGGGAATCTCGGGCGGGATGGCCGGGCGAGCCGCGGCGGTTGGCGCGGGATGGCAGTCGTTTGGGTTGTCCAGACAGGTCTGGTCTTGTTGTTGGCGGCGATCGCGGGATACGTTTCGTTCGATTGGCGGCGAGACTGCTCGAAGGAATTGATTATTGCGTCGAACATCAGCAATGGGACGAGGCGCTGGCGAAAGCCGAGAAGCTGCCAGCGGCAGTCTATCCGCCGCACGTGGATTACAACATCATTCAAGCACTGTTTCACACGGCCCGTCTGCCCTATCGAATGTTCTCCTATCCTCAGCTTTCCCACTCCACGGGCGCGATGATTGTGCCGCAACTCTCGGCCGACAATCTGCCGCACCACTCGTTCGGCGTGCTTGTGGAGCTTGGGCGCGTTAGTGACGCCGAGCGAGTGGCAATCGAGACGCTCGAGATGCGGCCCATGGGAAAGACGCTCAAGGAACTGGCGACGATTAAGCTGATGAAGCGGCAAACCGCCGATGCCCGCGTCATGTTGAACATTTTGCGCGACGATCTGCTGTGGGGCCGATGGGCCGCTGCGCGTCTGCGGCGTCTGGCGAACGACCCGGATTGTAACGGTGATAACGAGATTCGACAATCACGAGCATCTATGATCGTGGAGGACGATCTCTATACTACAAGCAGTTTTGGCCCCAAGCTGACGTTCAAAGTCGATATCGATGGAGTCTTCCTCCATCTCTTGAAGCGAAATCCCGAGAATCGAATGGCCTTCGAGTACCTCATGGCGATACGTCTTTGCAACAGAGATGTGCAAGGGGTGATCGAGCTGTTTCCTTTCTTGGATAGTCTGGCATATTCGGAAACGCCTCCGCTTTACGAACAAGCCGCGATCATCTACCTCTTCAGGCACCGCGCGGAGGCGACGGTCGTTGGTTCCGAGCTGTTTTTTCGCGATCGCAAGATGAGCGAGCCGACCATGAAAGCGTATGGCCGTCTCCTGGCGATTTCCGGGAAAACCGGACAACTCGACGAGAAGGTCGAGGCAGCCGTCGCGCGAGAGATGGGCAAGTCTTACTTCTACTATTTCTTTTACGGCCCGGGGAGACGGCAGTGAACAGGCGGCAGCGAAGATGGATGTCTTGGGCGTCCGCCGCCGTGGTGGCGCTGCTGTCTGCCGTGGCCTGGAATTGGCTGACGGCGTGGAAGCTGCCGCTGGACAGTGCGGCTGTGCAGCGGCAGCCGCGGATCCGGCCCGATTACAGCGGCGTGGTGATTCCACCGAACATCGCACCGTTGAATTTCCTGGTCGAGGAAGCGGGCGTCGACTATCGCGCACGGATTCACGGAGCCGGGGGCGAGGATATCATTGTCGGCTCGCACGATCCGCGGATCATCATCCCTTCGCGTCCTTGGCGACGATTGCTTGCTGAGAACCGCGGGGGAAGGATCACGTTCGACCTCTATGCGAAAGACGAGCGCGGCCACTGGTCCCGTTTCGCCCCCTTCAGCGAGGGAATTGCCGGGGAAGAGATCGATTCCCATGTAGTCTACAGAGTTCTGGGCCCGATTTGCAGCAACTATTGCGACATGGGCGTCTTTCAACGCAATTTGGAGAACTACGACGAATCGCCGATCTTGACGGCCAAGTCGTGCGGCGGCTGCATGAACTGCCACAGTTTCGCCAACCATCGTCCCGATCTGTTCGCGCTGCAAGTTCGTGCGGGGGCGGGAAAGCAGCATCTCGAAGGAGGGATGTTCGTGGTTCGCGACGGGCGAGTCGTCGAATTGAAGACGGAATCGAAGGCCGCGCCGAAGAGGCCGAGCTACATCGCCTGGCATCCGAACGGTTCGATCATCGCCTTCTCGATGACCAAGACGAATCAGCTCTTCCATACGGCGGGCGCGGAAATCCGCGAAGGCTACGACATCTATTCGCGGTTGGCGATCGTCGATCTTCGCACGGGCGCCGTCTCCAGTTCGCCCGATATTTCCGATCCCGACATGCAGGAGGCTTTCCCTTGTTGGTCGGCCGACGGCAAAGCGCTCTACTATTGTCGCGCCAAGACGCTATGGGGCGACATGGAAATGCCACCCCGTTTGCAGGCGCTCAAGACGGTGATGTACGATCTGATGCGAGTCAGCTACGACGTCAAGACGAACCGGTTCGGCAAGCCCGAGACGGTTCTTTCGGCGGCCAAGACGGGCCTGAGCATTGGAGAGCCGCGACCGTCGCCCGATGGCCGCTATTTGTTGTTCTGCATGGCCTCCTTTGGCAACTTCTTCCCCTTCCAGGCCAGCAGCGACTTGTACTTGTTGGATCTCAAGAGCGGTCGGCATCGGCGGTTGGAATGCAATAGCCCCTGTAGCGAAGGGTGGCACTGCTGGTCGAGCAACTCGCGTTGGATCGTGTTCAGCAGCCGGCGAGACGTCCCGCTGCTGAGCAACCTGTACTTCAGCCATATTGACGCAAACGGGCGCGCGGCCAAGCCGTTCCTCCTTCCACAGGAAGACCCGCGAGCTTATGAGTCGTACCTGAAGGTGTACAACGTGCCGGAATTGGTTTCGGGGCCAATCGCCGTTTCGCAAAGGGAACTAGTGCGGGCCCTGCGCCCCGCCGATGCGACCGTTGACCAACCGAAGACGCCGGCGGCCGATAGCCCTCACCAGGGCAAGCCAGTCTATTGACGCGGCGGGAAGAAGGCCAAATACGCTGCTGCTGTAGCTACAGGGACAATCCCACAGGTCTCTTTCGGAACTACCGAGCCAGCGAGGGGCTTGCGAGTTGCTCTTCATGTCCGCGGTTATGCGTCGAAGTAGACCGGTAGAGGAAAGTAGGCGGCACACGCCGTGTGCCGCCGCCGCGCACACGGCGTGTGCGGGCTACCGTGAGCACAAGTTCCTATTCGTTCCCACTTAGCAGCGACAGACGAGAAGCCAGGCCTACAGATGGCGGGGGACTTGCCGATCTTGACTAATTGTGTAAACTTATTGGGGCTTCGTGCTGAAACAGTGGCTCTTTCCCGAGGAGGAGATTCCGTGAAGGGAGACGAAAACCTGGTAAAGGCTCTCGACGGCCTGCTGGCCGAGGAACTGACGGCGATCAACCAGTACATGGTCCACGCCGAAATGTGCGACAACTGGGGTTACGGCAAACTCCACGAGCGGGTCGAGAAGCGGGCGATTGTGGAGATGCGGCACGCCGAGAAGCTCATCGCCCGCATCCTCTTCCTGGAAGGGTCGCCCACGGTCAGCAAGCTGAATCAGATTCGCATCGGCGGCGACGTGCCGAAGCAGCTCCAATTCGATCTGGAAGCGGAAATGCAGGCCGTCCGCCTCTACAACGAGGCGATCCGCCTGGCGGTCCAGGTCGGCGACAACGCCACCCGCGACATGCTGGTGCAAATCCTCAAGGACGAAGACGACCACGTCGATTCGATCGAAGAGCAGAACGACCAGATCGCGCAGATGGGCGTGCCGCTGTTCCTCTCGATGCAGACCTGATCGGTGCGCCTGCGCGTGTGACGATGCCGGCGGCGAGCAATAAATCTTGCATGGCGTCCGGGATCGTGATTACAATAGAAGAAGGCTGCTCGTTTTCCGGCACGCCGCGGGTCGAGAGGCCGTTGTGACAACGATACGGTGAGAGGAGCAATACAGTAGAAGTAAGATGAGCGCATACCAAGTCCGAGTTATCGCGTGGCTGGCTGCTGCGGCGATGGCGACGGCCGGGGTGTTGGAAGCTACAACGCAGGCGGCCGCATCGCGCATTGCAAAGGCAGCGCCGGAAGACGCGGCATTCGTCGGCGCTCGCCGGCAGATGGTCGAGCGCGATCTGCGCGGTCGCGGCATCAGCGACGAGCGCGTGCTGGCCGCGATGGGGCGAATTCAGCGGGAGCGCTTCGTGCCGGCCAACCGCCGGGCCGAGGCCTACAGCGACGCCGCGCTGAAGATCGGCCACGAGCAGACGATCTCCCGCCCCTTTATTGTCGCCTTGATGACCGAGTTGGTGCGGACCTCGCCCGAGAAGCGGGCGCTGGACATCGGCACAGGATCAGGCTATCAGGCGGCGGTACTCGCCGAGCTTTGCCGAGAGGTAGAGACCATCGAGATCGTTCCCGCCCTGGCGCATTCCGCCCGAGAGCGTCTGCTTCCGCTGGGATACCGCAATATTCACTTCCGCTGCGGCGACGGTTATCGCGGCTGGCCGGAAAAGGGGCCTTTCGACGTCATCGTCGTGGCGGCCGCGCCCGATCATATTCCGCAGCCGCTCCTCGACGAACTGGCTCCCGGCGGGCGACTGGTGATTCCGGTCGGCGGGGCCTCGCAAAAGCTGCTGCTGATCGAAAAAGACGTCAAGGGGCTCGTGCAACACCGAGAAATCGTGTCGGTGAAGTTCGTTCCCATGACGGGCGAGGCCCAGCGGGCGAAACACGCCCACGCTCACGACCGACCTGCCGCGGACGACCCTTGCGGCCGCAAGAGCGGCGCTGGCCGGCAGTTCTCAGCATAAGGCGGCTTGTTCGCTTGGCAAGTCGGCCTTCTCGCTTTGCAAGGCGGTCTCCTGCGTGTCATCAGGATCGCAGCAGGTGCGATTGCGCCCTCGGTGTTTGGCGCGGTAAAGCGCGGCGTCGGCGCGGCGGAAGAGCGATTCGGCCGTGTCGCCGCCGCTGGCCGAGGCCACGCCGATGCTGATGGTCATCGGCGTGCGCCATTCGACCTCGGACCGCAGGCGTTGGCCAACGGCCGCCGCCGCGTCAAGATCGGTCTGCGGCATCACTACCACGAGCTCGTCGCCGCCGTAGCGGACGAGGAAATCGACGGCCCGCAAGAACCGCAGGAGCAGATCTTTCAGGTCGCATAACGCCTGATCGCCGTGCTGATGGCCGCACTGGTCGTTGAGCTCCTTGAAGTGGTCGATGTCGAGGATTAGCAGGGAGAAAGGCGTGCCATAACGCTTTAGGATGCTGAATTGCATCGCCAACATGTGATCCAAGGCGCGGCGATTGCCCAGTCCGGTGAGCGGATCGGTGCGCATTTCGGAGAAGGTCGTGAGGTAATTGCTCTGGTAGCGGATCCGCTCTTGGGCGTTGGCAATTTCGCTGACAAGTTGGAGCGTCGGCTCGAGCAGCGACTCGACTTCCCGGCACAATTCGTGCCAACTATCGTCTTCGTGATCGGCGCCTAGTTTTGCGATCCGTCTTTCAAAGTCTTTGAGCCGCGTATAGTGCCTGGCAGTGCTGTTGCGGAGCGTGCAGATCAGATTGCCCAGCTCGTTGACGACCGTGGTGGCGCGGGACAAGTCCTTTCGCAGTTGCAGCAACCGCTCGTTGTTGTTCTCTTTTTTGCGTCGCTGCAATGTGCCGAAGACATACGCCAGCGTAACGAGCATCGCCAGGGTCGTCGTCAGCGGGACGTCGATGCGGGTGAGGTGATTGATGAAGTCCACTGTTGTCTCCAAGAAATGGGTCGCCGATGCCTGCTGCCCACTTAGGAGACGTGACTATCGGCGGCACAAAAGGCGCGGTCGCGCCGCACAAGTCAAACTCCTCATGCAAAGTTAGGTTACAAAACGACGGCACGGCCAACCGCGGCCGACAAATCCGCTAACGATTTTGACAATCGTGCCGGATCGTACCACCGCAATGGCGGTTGGGCGTCAGGAGGGGCGACTTCCGTTCTCTCTCCGCCGCCCGGTCGCGACCGAAGTTCACGATTTTCAGTATTGCCCAAAAACCGCCGGATTCCTATACTACCGCCTCGGACCTGCGCTCAGCGTCCGCGGGACTGCCGTGTTGGGCGATTTGCAAGGAGGCGGACATGGGGAAGAGGCTCATCTTCCTGGCGGCGGCGGCATCGATCGTCGCCGGAACGTATCCACAGGGTGGGCGAACGGATGATGGCGTCCCGGCGGCGTGGCGGCCGACGGGCGACGGAACCGCTCCTCCCGCGGCAGCGAAGAATACCTCGGCAACTGAACCGGCGACGCGGCCGCCCTCGGAGCCTGCCGTCACCATCGGCTCGCTGCCGAACAGTGCCGGCCAAGTCTGGCGCGAATACGATCTCAGTTCCTACACCGCGCGGGTCACCTCGACCAAGCGGCCCGAGCAGGCGATCATCGACTGGATTCTCCGCGACACGGGCTACGAAGTCTGGCACGGCGATCCGCTGGCGATTCTCAGCGCCAACGGCCGCACCCTGCGGGTGTATCACACTCCCGAAATGCAGCAGCGCGTGGCCGACGTCGTCGCACGCTTCGTCAACAGCGAGGCGGCCACTTACACCTTCTCGATGCGAGTGGTCACGCTCGACAGCCCAAGTTGGCGGGAACTGGCCCAGCGCCTGCTGCGGCCCATCCCGGTGCGGACCTCGGGAATCAACGCCTGGATGCTGCCCAAAGAGAACGCCGCCATCATGCTGGGCGAACTCCGTCGCCGCAACGATTATCGCGAACACAGCTCGCCCTACTTGGTGGTGAACAACGGGCAATCGACGATCGTCTCGGCGATGCGGCCGCGGCCGTACGTCCGCGACGTGATCGCGCGGGTCGCAGCGGCCGCCGGTTTCGAGCCGGCGATGGGGCAGGTTGACGAGGGCTTCGCGCTGGATTTCAGCCCGCTGTTGTCGGTCGATCGACGCATGATCGACGCCACGATCAAGTGCGACATCGACCAGGTGGAGAAGATGATTCCGGTGATGATCGATGCGCCCACCCCGTCGGCGCCGCGGCAGCGGATGAAGATCGAATCGCCGCAGATGTCGCACTACCGCTTCCACGAGCGCTTCCGCTGGCCGGTCGATCAGGTGCTGCTGGTGGGGCTGGGGATGGTAGCGTTGCCGATCCCGATCGACGGCGCCCCGCTGGTGCAAGGGCTGCCGCTGCCGATCGGCGGCTCGCCGGCCCGCGCCAATCTGCTGATCTTCGTAGAATGCAAAGGCCCGTTGGTTCCGGCGTCGAATCCCGCCGCCGCAGTGCGGCCGCCGCTGGGCGAGCCCAAGAATTATCGCGGGCGATACTGACGGGCGTTTGCTTCGCAGACGCCGGCCTTGCGTGAGGCCGCCCGATGGTCCGCCGACAGAGCCGCCCCTACGACCTGCTGCCGGCGACTCCGCTTTCCTCTTAGGCAAATCGGCTGCCGTCGTTATCACCGTTGGCGGTTTGCGGCGTCATTGCCCGGCTGTAAAATGAAGTTAGAATGCGGCAGGATCGGATCGAGGGCAACTACCAGGCGGAAAGGGGCAGCAACTGATGACGGCGGCATCGCAGGCGGCCACACCCAGTCAAGGCGACCGGAGCAACGGGCAGGTGCGGCTGTTGCTGGTGGAAGACAACCCCGGCGACGTCTTCTTGCTGGTCGATGAGCTGGAAAGCCGCTACCCGCGGCAGTATGTCACCGCCGCGGCAGCCACGCTGGCCGAGGCCGATTCGCTGCTGGCCGAACGCCGCTTCGACGTGGCCCTGCTCGACCTTACTCTGCCCGACTCGCGCGGACTGGAGACGATCGAGAGACTGGCGGAGTTCGCGCCGGACTTGCCGATCGTCGTGCTCACCGGCATCGACGACGCCCGGATCGTGCCCGAGGTCGTGCGCTGCGGGCGCAGGATTATCTGTTGAAGGGTCATAGCGACGCCGCCACCATCGCCCGGGCGATCCACTACGCCATCGATCGGAAACGCAGCGAGGGAGAGCTGCGCGCGCAGCGCCGCGAACTGGAGATCAAGAATCAGCAGTTGCAGGAGGCGCAAAACCGCCTGGAACTCTACCGCGATCGCTATATCGATCTCTACGATTTCGCCCCGTTGGGGTACGTCACCTTGGACGAAGACGGCTTCGTGCAAGAGATCAATCTAGCCGGGGCGCAACTGCTGAATCTGGAGCGCGAGGCGGTCACCGGCTATCCTTTCAGCGAGTACGTGATCAAGGAGGACGCGCCGGTCTTCCGGGAGATGGTGCGGAGGTGCGTGGGCGAGCACCGCGACGCGACCTGCGAATTGCGGCTCATGGCGGGCGACGGCTCCTCGATCACCGTACAGCTTCGCAGCGTGCCGATCGATGTGGCCATCGAGGGCATCGGCGGTGAGGCGACGTTTTGCAAGACGGCGATTACCGACATCAGCGATCGCAAGCAGATGGAGGAGGCGATTCGGCAGTCGCGGGCCTTCTTGCAGACCGTGATCGACGCCATGCCCGAGGCGATGCTGGTCATCGGCCGCGACTATCGCATCGTGCTGGCGAATCGCGCCGCGCGGATTCTCGGCGGCGGGGCCGACATCGCTTCGTCCTGCCCGCCGTGCTACCAGGTCGCCCCGCAGAAGGCCGCCAGCGGCGAGGCGGCGTGCGATCCGTGCCCCTTGCGGCAGACGATCGAGAGCAAGGCGCCGGTGAGCGTGATCCACACCCGCCGCGACGAACAGGGGCGCGAGTCGTACTTCGAGATCAACGCCGCGCCGGTCTTCGATGAGAAGGGAGAGGTCAGCCACATCGTCGAGACCTGCCGCGACGTCACTGCGCAGAAGCGGGAAAAGGAGGCGTTGGCCTGCGACCGCAATCTGCTCCGCACACTGATCGACGATCTGCCCGACTGCATCTACGTCAAGGACGCGGCGGGCCGCTTCATCGCCGCCAACGTGGCCACGGCGCGGATCATGGGCGTCGCCGCGCCCGGCGACCTGCTGGGAAAGACCGACTTCGACTTCTACCCGCCCGAGTTGGCCGCGCAGTACCGGGCCGACGAAGAGGAACTGTCGCAATCGGGCAAGCCGCTAGTGAACAAGGGCGAGCCGCGCCGCGCTTTGGACGGCGCTGTACGGACCGTGCTCACCACGAAAGTACCCATGCGGAACGATGAGGGCAAGATCGTGGGCCTCGTCGGAATCAGCCGCGACGTTTCCGAACGGCGGCGGACTGCTTAGATGCTGAGCGGTCGGGGGCGACTTCTGTGCCGTTCGATGCGTGGTATAATTGAATGTCAGGCTGGGCGTTTGTCGATCGGAGAGTGCCATGTCGCAGATGATGGCGTTTCAGTTGGAATTGCCGGATGATCTGGCGGCGTTTCGCTTGCCGGAGGGCGTACAGCATCGGCTGGATTCGCTACTGGATCAGCAGGATCAGGGCGTGCCGCTTTCCGCCGACGAACGTCAGGAGGCGGAGGGACTCGTGAACCTGGCGGACCTGCTGTCCGTGCTGCGGCTACGGGCGGAGCGGGCGGCTTCCTGAATTGGACGGCGTCCACATGAGCGACATTCCCGCGAACTTGCAGCGCCTGGTCGCCCGACGAGCAGGCGGTCGCTGCGAGTATTGCGAGCTGTCTCAAGAAGGCCAGGAAGCGCGATTTCACATCGACCACGTGGTGCCTGCAACGCGCGGCGGGGCGACCATCGAAGAGAACTTGGCGCTGGCCTGCGTTTCGTGTTCGTTGCGGAAAGCGGCGAAGCAATCCGCGTTGGATCCGCAAACCGGCAGAGAAGCGGCACTCTTCAACCCGCGCGTCGATTCATGGGAAAGGCACTTTGGCTGGGACGGTGCGCGGGTTGTCGGGCTTACGCCTACAGGCAGGGCAACCGTCGAAGCCCTGAAAATGAACCGGCTTCTGATCCTGGCAATTCGCCGCGAGGAGATGCTGCGGGGCCGCCATCCGCCCGGCTAGGCCGCGCCGCGGGCGGGCAACCAGGGAGAAAATGCCCGATATCGCGAAAACGCGGGCCGGCGGTTGGAAGCTGTCGCTGTACAACTGCCGCCCCAGCGTCAGGGTTTTGTCGATCTCCCGCGCCTATCCGCGTCGGTTGTCTGCCGGGGGGATGATGGTTAAGATAGGGACGGACGTCGTTTCTGCGGGCTAGAACACTCAACTTTCGCTGCACTCTTGTGGTCACCGCATCGGATTCGATTCAGCCGTCGGAACGCCAAGCCGCCACCGTCGTTGCTGAGCGGAAACTTGGGAGGTGGCAATTCTCGCTCCGCGGGCTGATGCTCTTCGTGTTGCTGGCGGCGATGGTCGTCGCGCTAATTGCCACCGGCGTGCGATTGCGGCGAGCCGAGGCAAAGTTGGAGACTTACCAGCGAGAATATGGCATCCTCGATGTCGAAAACCCAGAATTGCTTTCCGCCGTCACCCGCTGGACCCCGGAGCCAGGTCAATGGCGATGGCGGGTGCATATTCCGCCGGGCAGGCACAACGTCTTCTGCGCGGTCTCCGAAATTCCAGCGAGGGGGGTCCCAAAGGACGGGGCTCATTGGGAGGGGGTTTCCGGTGACGTGAATGTCTCCGCAGTCGTTTACAAGGATCCGGCGAACGGGCGATGGAAGCTCCAGGTTGCCCTCGATGGTTCGTCTATCCGCGTCAACGTGCCGGTCTGCCCGATGGAAGCGAAGATGACGGAAACGGATGGGATAGCGTGGAACCAACCGCCGACGAGCGCGTCTCCCCATCAGCCCATGATTCTACTGAGACAGCGAATCGGGGCGAAACAGAAGAATGGGGCGTTCAGTTGCCCGGATCTCAGCAACGGGTTGATGATCTGGATTCAACCTGTGAATGCGCCTGTGGTCGCGAGTCCCACAGTTGTGGGTCCCCCATCGAAATAGCCGCCCGCACGCTCACGCGCTTTTTGACTTCAAATGGCGAGGCGAGGGGGCCTTGTGCGGTGGGCCGTTCTCGTCCTTGGACGCAACGGCCGATGGCTCGTCTTCCTGCTCGCCTGTCTCACTCCGTTCCGAGGAGTCTTCGGCCTCTGAATCCCCGTCCGCGTCATCATCGTCTTCATAATGCTCGTCGTCGGCATCATCGCCTTCGGCATCTTCTTCCTCATAGTCTTCGGCATCGAACGGCGGCTCTTCACCGTTTTCTTCGGTCTGCTCATCGTCAACCGGCTTGACGCTACGGACCATGCCGGGGGAGAGGACGATCCTGCCGCTGGGGTGTGGCGGCGGTTCCGCGGCGGAGGCGCTGCCGGCCTGGCCGGTGAGCTGCTCCCATTGTTCGAGCGTCATCAGGATCTCGCGGGCCTGCGAGCCGTTGTAGGGGCCGACGATGCCGTCCTCGGCCATGAAGTCGATCAGCCGGGCGGCCCGGCCGTAGCCGATGCCCAGCGAACGCTGCAACAGCGACACGCTGCCGCGGCCTTCGCGAACCACGATGTCGATCGCCGCCTCGTACAATTCGTCGCGGTCGCTGAACTTCTTCTTGTCGCCGTCGGGCAGCGTGGTTTTGAGTTGCACCAGTTCTTTGACGTATTCGGGCTCGTCGGTGGCCACTGCGGCGATCAGCCGGGTGATCTCATCGTCGCTCAGGTAAGTGCCCTGGCCGCGGAGGAGCGTGCTCGTGCCGGGCCAGAGAAAGAGCATGTCGCCGTTGCCCAGCAGCTTGTCGGCCCCCATTTCGTCGAGGACCACGCGGCTGTCGGTGCGGCTGGCCACCTGGAAGGCGATCCGCGCGGGCAGGTTCGATTTGATCAGGCCGGTGATGACATCGACCGTCGGTTTCTGCGTGGCCAAGACAAGATGGATGCCGACCGCCCGGCTCTTTTGCGCCAGGCGAATGATGTGGCCTTCGACCTCCTTGGCGGCGGTCATCATCAGGTCGGCCAACTCGTCGGCAACGATCACGATGTAGGGGATGTGCGTGGGTATCTGCTGCCGTTCTTCCTCGTCCTCGGGCTGGATCCGCTCCATCAGCTCGTCTTCGCCCAACTGGTTGTAGACGCTGATGTGCCGCACGCCGGCGCGGGCCAGCAGGTGGTAACGCTCCTCCATCTTCTCGACCGCCCAGGCGAGGATCGCCTCGGCCTTGCGCATGTCGGTCACCACCGGGTGCATCAAATGCGGCAGGCATTTGTACGGGCTGAGCTCGACCATCTTCGGGTCGATCATCAACATGCGGACTTCGTCGGGCCGCCGGGTCATCAGCATCGAGGCGATGATCGAATTGAGGCAGACGCTCTTGCCCGTGCCGGTGCGGCCGGCGATCAACAGGTGCGGCAAGGTGGTAAGATCGACCACCAGCGGCGCACCGGCGACGTCCTTGCCCAGGTAGACGGGAATCCGCATTTTTTGGGCCCGGGCGGCGCCCTCCTCCATCACCTCGCGGAGATGGACCAACTGCCGCTCGTGGTTCGGCACTTCCACGCCGACGGTGTTCTTGCCCGGCAAAGGGGCGACGATTCGCACGCTCGGCACCCGCAGGGCGATGGCCAGGTCGTCGGCCAGGCCGGTGATCCTGCTCAATCGCAGGCCGGCCTCCAGTTCGACCTCGAACTGGGCGATGACCGGCCCGGTTTGGATTTCGACGACCCGCACGTTGAAGCCGAAGTCGGCGAAGGTCTTTTCCAGGATGCGGGCCTTGCGGCGGACCTCCTTCTCTTGTTCCGCGAAGCTGAACGGCTCGCCCTGAACCAGCAGATCGAGCGAGGGCAACTCATAATCCGGCCGCTTTCGTGCCGCGACCGATTGATCCAGTTCCTTGAGAACCTCGCGGTTGTCCTTGGTCTTCGGCCGGCTGATGCCGACGCGGGCGCCGAGGGCCTTTCCAGCGCCGGGCTTGTCCTCCTTCACGCCGGCCGGGACGTGATCGGCGTCCGCCTCGTCGTCCTCTGCCTCCACCGCGGGCCTGCCGGACAGGCGAATGGCCATTTGGCCGCTGTTTTCCACAACCTCGAAATCGTCGAGGTCGGAGCGGCGGTTGCCGAGCTTCTGGGTGCAGGCGGCGCTGACGTGTACTACGCTGCGGCCGAACTTTCGCGTCAACTTGGCGACGATCCAGACGAGCAGACGCACCAGGGCGTAATCGCTGGCCAACAGCAGCCCACCCAGGAGCAGACTGGCGCTGAGGATATAGGAGCCGACGTTGGCCAACCGGGTTTGCATTCACGCGCGGCAGGTCACGCCGAGGTATCCGCCCGCGCCGATGACCGGTCCGGGCGAAAGCCAGGGGACGGCCAACGCGGCCAGCGTGGTCAATCCGGCCAGCGAAACGAGCCAGCCGATCATGCGCAGCCAGAGGTAGTTCGTTTCGCGGCGCAGCAGCAGGACAATATCGGCTGCCGCCAGCGAGACCAGCACATAGTACGCCCCGATGCCGACCGCCTCGAACAACAGGCGGCTGACGATCGCCCCGCAGTGGCCGCAGGCGTTGGCCGGCCGGCCGTGTTGCGGAAAAACGAGGTTGTTGGGCGGATCGGCCGGATCGTAAGTAAACAGCGCCGCCGCCAAGAAGATCACGGCGGCCAGCAACCCCAGCGCCAGCAGATCGCGTTTCAGGCTACGGTTTTCGAGCATAATGCAGCTACTCGGCCTAAGTATCGACGAACTCCGCGTCCGGCGAACAACTTAGGGCCGAGCCGCGATGCAGCTTGCCCGAGAGCGATTACGCTCGAAACCGTTGCGGCAGGCGCAACCGGCACGTTCGGTATGAGTTGCAGCGGTGCCCGTGCCAACCGGCCGTCGTTGCCACAGGGGAGAACGAAGGGGGGAGTGGCGAATGGGGGGACCGCGGGGCTGCCTCTCGTTCAGGTCGCGAAGATCGCCCTACCTATCTTGTTCCGCCCTCCGACATCAGGAAGGCGACGATCCTCTTCTGAACCCGAGCGAGCGTCTTCGGCGAAAGCTGACATTCCCAAATCACAAGGGGCTTCCAGCCGTCACGCCGCAGTTCTTCGTTCGTTCGCTTGTCGCGAGCGGCATTGCGCTGCAGCTTCTTGACCCAGTAGGCGCGTCTGGACGAGGGGATGCGGCACCGGGAACAACCGTGAAGGTGCCAGAAACAACCATGCACGTTAATGACCTTCCGTAGTCGCGGAAAAACGAGATCCGGAGTGCCAGGAAGACCGCGAACGTGAAGGCGGTAACGGAATCCGAGAGAATGGACCAAGCGGCGGACGACCATCTCCGGCATCGTATCCTTCGACTTCACTGCCGCCATGATGCGGGAGCGCTCGCGCCAAACGACAGGGCAGCAATTTCTTCGAGGCATCGCGGTATCTCAATTTCAAGAGCCTCGCGAGAGTGCGTCGCCATCGCATGCACGTTGTAGCGTGTTGCCAGTATGTAGAGGACGAGGTTGGTCGGCATACCGAGGGCGTGGGGTGTCATCACCATGCGATAGTTGAGAAACTCGTCAAGCGAAAGGACTGTGGGGGTTCGGTTACCCGTCACGCACTCGCATAATGCCCTCCGAAAGGCGATCTTGTGGTTTGGCGGGACGAGCACGACCACCGCGGGCACCCTCTTCACGAGATCATCGCAGGAGGCAGTCGCCTCATCGTCGAGGGCCTGTATGTAGGCGTACACTGAGTCATTGATCCGCCATGTTGACCTCGAGAGGACTGCCACCTCCTTCTCGAACCGGTCCAGTCCAAAAGAGCGCATCGCGGTGAGATCAACACTCGCCCAAGCTAAGCACTCCCCCAGATGTGCCATTTGTGGATGTGGTATAACCTGCCTAAAGACGTATACCGCTATCGCCCCCCACGTAATCTCCTGCCAGTTGTGTGGAAAAGTAAGCATTAGAAACGCTCCTAATTTGGGAGCATTCTAGCACGTCCCGATAATGGGAGCAATGGAAAAATCGGTTCACACTCCCGAGTACCGCGTTCTTAGAGCTGCGTTGCGAGAAGTCCGGGCAAACGCTGGCTTTTCCCAACGCGACTTAGCTCGTCGGCTTGTTGTTCCGCATAGTTGGGTCGCCAAGGTCGAATCTGGGGAACGCCGCATTGACACTGTTGAGTTCTGTCGGTTCGTGTTGGCGTGTGGTGCCGACCCGGCCCCCATCTTCGACCGAATCGCGAAGGCAGTGGAAAAGCCGTCTCCTGCGCGTCGTACCAGGAAAGGGGCGATTGAGTGACCGCTCCGGTGGATGAGGGACGTCGCAACCTGCTACGGGCGGCCTTTCAGATGCCCTTGGTGCAGACGATGGTGTCTCGAAAGTCAAGCATCACCAATGCTTTCGTCAACGCCATTATCCCCGCTGTTTTGCCGACGGTCAACGAAATTGACGAGGCGCTGAAAATTCTACACTTGGACCCAGCAGACTTGCGCTGTGCATATTGTGGTGCTGGGGCAACCGAATGGGACCACCTCAGACCCTTGGTCGCCAATCGCCGCCCGACTGGGTTCATTAGCGAGATTTCAAACCTCGTTCCAGCGTGCGCAAAATGCAACCAGAGCAAGGGTGGTAGCGATTGGCGGAAATGGATGCTTGGTAGGGCGAAACTCTCGCCGACCGGCCGAGGAGTTCCCGGCACCGCCGAGCGGGTCGCGAATTTAGATTGCTTCGTCCAGTGGCGCCCAGCCACAAGGATAGATTTTGAATCGATTGTCGGACGTGACCAATGGGAACGCTATTGGTCGCTTTGCGAGGCCGTAATTGACGAGATGCGCAGGTGCCAGGAGTATGCGGGCTCGCTACGAGCCAGGATCATCAAGCAACTCGCACAAGATGACTGGTCCGCTCTTCGCTCCGCCACCGGGGACCACCGTCCGGCAAGTCCTCGATAATGTCCGCCAACCGGGCGGTTGCAGGCGGCAACGGTGGCACGTCTCGAATGCTCCAGCGGATGTTCGGATGGCTGTTGATGAAGTGGGTCAGCAATTCCGGCCTCGCTTCGCTGACGAGAGTGCACGCCCGACGTTCCGAGCCATCATCGCATCGAGCGAGCACAAACAAGCGAGAACGGCTTTGAGGAACCCAATGAGCGGCATTTAGGATAATCGTGTTGACGGCGTAGTCAAGTTCGTTGAGCGCCAACAGCGCCTTTTCCAAATCGCGCCCACCGTGGCTCATCAGGAATCCGACGACATTTTCCAGCATGACCAGCGGCGGGCGGCGATCGCCCAGGTCGCGAAGGAGCCGGATCAGCCCCCAAAACGATGACGATTCCTTGCCTTGCAGGCCTTCCCAACGACCGGCGATTGAAAGGTCGTTGCACGGAAAGGACGCCGTGAACAAATCGCATGTCGGCAGGTCATCGGCGCGGAGGACGTGAATGTCGCCAACGTGAAGGTGGTCGCCCTTTGGCCAATTGGCGCGGTACATTTCGGCTTTCTTCGGGTCAATGTCGTTGGCAAAGACGACTTGCCATCCTTGGCGTTCGAGTGCCAGACGAACGAGCCCAATCCCGGCGAAGAACTCGGCACAGGTCAAGGACGCGACCTGCCCCCGGGATTCAACCGAGAGGCGATAGCTCCTTTCCGAAAGACGCTCTAGAGCGAGCAATGTGCCTGGCTTGACCTCGTGCCGCTCGAAGAACTGCCGCACCCAACCTCTGGAGCGAAAGAACCCGCGAGGCCTGCCGGTCTTGGCATCGCGCCCGATGTCGGTCCGAACCGTCCGGTTCAGACCATCGAGTTGTATATCGATGGTCGGGCTGTCGGTCGATCGCTTTGCCCCGCCAATGCAGTCTGGCGGAAAGAAATCATAGTGTCCGTTTACGTAGACATGATTGTGCCGAACGTTGCCGGCAGTCACCTGCAGAAGACGCCTTCTGTCAGTCTCTCGACCGTTTGAGCGGGGCATTTCGCTGTTTTCCATCCGTGAGCAATGCCATTCAGTTTGACAACAAGCCGCCAATTGCCCATTATCGCCTTTTTGTCTTGTCTGGCAAGGGTTTGATCGGGTGGCGCGCGTCGCCCGCCGCGCTCCCGCAAAGAGCGCCGCGGCGTCTGTCACGTGACGGAGGGGATGATGTGACGCCCTGGCCGTGGCCGGATGAGCACAACACGGCGGCAGGAAAGGGATGAAGGGCGGAACGATCATCGCGTCGCCCACCCTTCTGACAGTTGATCGACTGCGTTCGTTTTATTTGTTCTTCTGGGCGAACTCGAGCATGAAGTCGCGGAGCAGTTTGACGCCTTCGACGGGCATGGCGTTGTAGATCGAGGCGCGGCAGCCGCCGACGGAACGATGGCCCTTCAACTCGACCAGGCCGCGCTCGGCGGCTTGCTTGACGAACGGCTCGTCGAGGGCCGTGTTTGCCAGACGGAAGGGGATGTTCATCATCGAACGGCTCGTCGAGTCGGCGTGGGCCTGATAGAAGCCGTTCGAGCCGTCGATCGCCTCGTAGAGCATCGCCGCCTTCTTGCGGTTGATCTCGGCCATCTTCTCCAGGCCGCCGATCTCGCCCAGCAGCCACTTCGTCACCAGGTTGACCATGTAGATGGCGAAGGTCGGGGGCGTGTTCAATAGCGACTTGCCCTCGGCGAAGACTTTGTAGTTCACCAAGGACGGCAGATCGGCGGGAGAGCGCGCGACCAGATCGTCGCGGATAATCACGACCGTCACGCCGGCCGGCCCGACGTTCTTCTGGGCGCAGGCGAAGATGATGCCGTATTTTTCGACGGGGATCGGCCGGCAGAGGATGTCGGACGAGCAATCGCAGATCAGCGGCGCATCGCCCACCTCGGGCTCTTTGGGCCATTGTACGCCCTGGATCGTCTCGTTCGAGCAGATGTAGTTGTAGACGGCGTTGGGATCGAGCTTCAACTCGCTCTGCTTGGGCACGCGGTTGTAGTTGCCGGCCTTGCCGTCCCAGGCGACGTTGACCGTCCCCTGCGTCTTGGCCTCTTCCGAGGCCTTTTTGCTCCAGGTGCCGTCGACGATGTAGTTGGCCGGTTTGCCCGAACCGCGGAGCAGGTTCATCGCCACCAGGCCGAACTGGAGGATTGCCCCGCCCTGCATGAAGAGAACGCGATAGTTGTCGGGAATCTCCAGCAGCGTGCGCAGGTTTGCCTCGGCCTCGTTGATGATCTTGTCAAAGGCCTTCGAGCGGTGGCTGATCTCCAGGATCGAGATGCCGGTGCCGGGCAGGGCCAGCAGATCGCGTTGGGCCTCTTGCAGAACGGGCAAAGGCAGGACGGCCGGACCGGGGGAGAAATTGTATACGCGCTTTTCCATGATTGCATCCTGAATGGACAGAACTGGTGGTGGATCTACCGCCGACGTCTGAGGGAGGGGGACTGTAAGACGCGGTTAGGGAAGTTCCGCTGTTCGTGGCCTTCTTCCGACAGACCCTCAGTCCCCTTCAATCGTCCTTTCAACCGCCGGTCGCCACCAGTGTAGCGGAAGCGGCCTGGATGTCTAGGGGAGGAACAGCAGCTTTTTCGCCCTCGGCAGATCGAAGATCCTGGGATTGCAGGGCGGTGCGCTGGGCGTCGGGCTGGACGACAGTCTGGGCGTCAGATCGGTGGATCTGCCTCAGCCGCGTGAGCACGCACAACCTCACGCACTCCTTCAGTTGCTCCTGAAACCACAACTGGAGGGCCAGCTCGTCGAATTTCGCCATCGCCGTCGCCTGCGTCTTTTCGGTGATCTGCCGAGTCTTGCCGCTGGCCAGATGCTGGGCGTCGATGCAGGAGCATTCGACGCTGAAACTCAAGCCGGTGCCCTGCTCGGTGACGGATGCCCCGGCCTTGATCGTGAAGCTGCTCGGACCGCCGTCGTCAACGGCCGGCGTCGAGGCGATTCCATAGACGACGTCGGCGTCGCCGCTGGACTGAACCTGCCAATCGGGCAATACCCTCTTCTCGTCCGTGGCGAAATCGGTGGACATGTCGTTCAGCAAGGGGAGAATCATAATCTCGCGGACCATTAGCGCCTTCTGACGAGCGGTCTCTAGCCGGTTCTTCTCCGCCAATTCTCGCGCACGCTTCGCCCGCCGCTCGGCCTCGACCGCGGCGACGGCGTCGTCGATCGCCTTCCGGAAGCCGCGGTCGGGCTTCGGCTTTAGCTGGGCAAGGACATCGGAGGTCCTCTTGAAGGCCCCCCCGCGGCTCTCCGCGCCGTCTGCCGGAACCGACCCCTTCCCGACTCCTTCTCTCCACATGATTTCGCCCCCAGTTTTCCTGTCCGATGCGGACTATTCGCGATGTACTACTATGAAATCGTAGCATTTCCTCCGGCGCGATTCCGCGGCCAACTCGAACGGGTGGGCGTCGCGCAATTCGCCCTTGTGGAAGGGGGGGAAAACGGCGCCTCGCGGCCCATCCAAGCGGAATAACTCACCGGCGACAGGGCGGGGGCGTGCCGGGACCCGGCGGGGGAAAACAACGCAGACGCCGTCGTCACAAACCGTGTCTGTGGACGCTTGCGGTCAGCCCCGAACGGCGTGAGTCGCGCTTCGCCGCCGGCGGCAGCGATGGACGATGACCAGCCCCGCGGCCGCCAGCAACATCGCCAACGTCCCCGGCTCGGGCACCGAGAGGCCGGAGCCAGTGAGGAAAAACGAGCCCATGTCGTAGTAGTAGGTCGTGTTGTCGCCGGTGAGCGTCTGCGTGTGGCCGCCGTAGCTGGCGACTTCAGCGTAGTAGTAGCCGGCGGGCAGCGTGCCGGAGTAGGTTTCGTAAAGCGTCGAGGACGCCTCCGTGGCGGCGGCTATGACCGTTCCCGAAGTATTAAGGATGCTCAGCGTGCTGCGGAGCATGGCGCCCGGATCCGCCGTTCCGGTAGTGAGAAACTCCGTGCCGTCATGAGCCGTGAGGCTGATTGTTCCGCCGCTGGAATAGAACTTGAAGAAGTCGGTGGTGTAGTTCGACGCGCCGATCGGGGCGGGCGAGGTCGTGCTGATGGGCGTGATGATGCCCTTGGCCAAGGCAGCATTGATTGTAGTACCCGACAACGGCATGGTCGTGGCCGTGGCCAGAGTGTGGCCGATGCCGTCGTTGACAAATCCGCCGATGCCCTGGTTGCTCAAGATGACGGAGACGTCATTTTGGGTATGATTCGAGCTGCCGTTGGCCGAGTCGCCCAGCCGCCAGGCGCCGCGTTGCGTGTAATAGGCGGCGCCCATGATCGGGGCGTAGGTGCCGTTGCCGCTATTGTCGTCGCCAAGGCTGTACTCGTTGACGTACGTGTCCCCGCTGTAGTCACTTTGGTGCGAAAGGCTCAGGCCGTGGCCGTTCTCGTGGGCGGCGGCTAGCCCGCAACCCAAGCCGGTTCCCACGCCGTCGGTGAAGACCCAATCGGTCTTCCAGCCGGCGCCGTCGCCATTGTTAATGCCGGCCGTGCTGTAGGAGTACTGATCGACACCGACGTACGAGATGCCGCCATAGGGACCGCACCAACTGTTCTGTTGCTGGCCGATCACGGTGTGCATCATCTTGGCCGTCTGGTCGTAATAGGCTTGGCGGCTGGCATCGGTGTCGGCCTGGCCGGCGGTCACGGCCGGGTCGATCGTGGTGACGTTGACGTTGAAGGGCGTGTAGCATTGAGCGACTCGCGCCCACACCTTGGAGATGTCGCTCTGCTGTGTGCTGGTGAATGTCCCGCTGGCGCTGGCGTTCTCGAACGCCGGCGTGTCGCCCGGCGTCCCTGAATTACCCCAGTTGCCGGTGAAGTTGAACCCGGCGAAATCGAGGTAGATGGTGTAGGGCGCTCCCGGATCGCTGCTCAATTGAGGGACGCCTGCGGTGTGAGTGTCGCCACGCAGTTGCGGCGCCAGCAGACCAACCACGAGGCCCACGGCGATGACAATCGAACGGGCTGGGGCGCAAGCGATCTTCGCTGCCCGCGCTATGCCTCGCCACACCCCTTTCCCATCCCTAGCCGCCGATCGATTGTGTGCCCCGCCCATCACAGAATCCCCGTCAGAGTCCAGTCAATTCGCGGCCTGGCCGCGGAGAGAGCGCTATACAAGCTGCGGAAAATTCGGCCGAAGTGTTAAACTCTATATTACCATCCCATTTTGTCCGCTGCAACGGTTTTTCTCGAGCCTCTTTTCCCACGTGATGGCGAGTAATAAGCGAGCGTCGCCGCCACGGGCAGTATCGGCCGCAAGCGCCAACCCCGCCCGTTGGCCGTGGTGCTCTGCCCGGGCGCGGTAGTCGTTTGCCGTCGAAATGAGAAGACTGTTTGGCCGGCGAGCTTGCGCGCTGCGCGGGAACGCTATCCAGCCCCGGCGAGCAGCCTCACCAACTCGACACGTCGAAGGCGACCGCCATAGCCTGTGTTGCTGCACCCCTCCGCCCGAATAGGCTTTGCACTGCCGGCGAGAAGCGGTAGACTGACCGCCAGGTGGTTTCTCATTCCAAGGAGATCAAAGCGATGGATGCTATCAGGTTCTTTCGTTCCCTGCTTGCCGCACTCGTCGGCGTTATGGGAATTGCCCTGGTGTTTCCTTCAATGGTCGCGGCCCAAGGACCGGAACTCGAGCCGGCGATCGGCTCGCAACAGCAAAATAAGGGGGAGGACGCCGACGCGAAGTCCGGCGTCAAGCCGGCCAATCCGGAACAGGCGGAACAGGATTCCGAGCGCTCGCCGGCGGCGGAAACCTATTCCAAAGGCGCCAAGGCCTTCGAGAAAGGCGAGGTCGACGCGGCCGTCGCCCTGTTGAGCCGGGCGATCGAGCTCGATGCGAAATACGCCCCCGCCTATTGCGACCGCGGCCTGGCCCTGGTGATGAAAGGCGACGTGGACAAAGCCCTGACCGACCTCGACACCGCGATCCGGCTGGCACCCGGCGCCGCGCGATCCTATTTCAACCGCGGCTTCGCGTATTTTCAGAAAGGCAAGTTCGACAAGGCCCTAAGCGACTACAGCGAAGCGATTCGCCTACGGCCGGCCTACGCCGAGGCTTATCGCGATCGCGGCTTCGTCCGCGTGCTCAGCGGCGATCCGGCCGGCGCCATGCCCGACCTGAACCTCGCCGTCCGCCTGGCGCCGAAGAGCGCGACCGCCTACACCAGCCGCGGCAAGGCGTTCGCGGAGATGGGCCAATGGGACCGCGCCATCTCCGATTACAGCCACGTCGTCGAACTCAATCCGAAGGGCCTCGCCGGTTGGTGCGACCGCGCAAACGCCCAGGCGATGAAAGGCGATTTCAAGTCGGCACTGTCCGACATCGACCAGGCGCTGAAACTCGCGCCGAAGGAGCCCGAGGCGCTCTTCATCCGCGGCTTTGTCTATCGCAAGCAGGGGCAGCTTGACAAGGCCATGGCCGATTTCGATCAGGCCGTTCGCGTCGAGCCGCACTTCGGCGAGGCCTATCGCGAGCGCAGCGAGGTTTGGACGGCCAAGCGAGAGCCCGACAAGGCCCTGACCGATCTGAACCAGGCGATCAAGCTGGTGCCCGAGGACCACGAGGCGCTGTTCCTCCGCGGCCGGGTTTACGCCGTCCGCGGCGATCTCGACAAGGCCCTGGCCGATTACGACGCGGCGATCAAGCTCGCTCCGGCATTCGCCGAGGCGCTGTTCAACCGTGCGCTGCTCTACCTGTCGAAAGACGATGCCGATAAGGCGCTCGACGACTACCGCGCGGTGATCCGCTTCGACCCGCGAACGCCCGACGCTTACAAAGCCTGGGAAAAAGCCGAGGAGAGCGAGACCCGCGCAAAGGCTGTCGATCGGCTGGAGGGATTGTTGCAGCAGGCGAAGGCCGAGGCCCAAACCCATTCGCAACGCGGGGCGCAGTCGCACAAAGACGGCGACTTTGCCAAGGCCATCGCCGAATACGACAAGGCGCTGCAACTCTATCCGCGCTATCCCGAAGTCTACTACAACCGCGGCCTGGCCCATCGCAAGCAGAACGAAATCGACGAGGCGGTGGCCGACTACACCCAAGCCATCCGCCTCAACCCGAAGTACGTCCCCGCCTACGCCAACCGCGGCTACGTCTTCTACATCCTCAAGGACTACGAAAGCGCCCTGGCCGACTTCGAGAAGATTCTCGAACTCGATCCGAACAACGCCGACGCCCAGAAAAGCCGCGAGATCATTCAAAAAACGCTAAGCGGCGACAAACAATAACTGTGCGAAAGAAGGGGCGGATTGATTTGGGGTTGCTCCGATCAGCGAATGATAGTGTCGCGGTAGGGACGCCGGTTTCCCGGCGCCCCCCGCACGGATCCGTACGTGAAGGATTACTTCATACGGCTCTTACCTTGGGTCGGTGACGATCAATCGCTCGTCAGGATAAGGATGTAGAATCTGGGCATTGGGAAGCCATCGCCACGTCAAACGGCGAATCCGATCCCAAGTCCAGGTCCGTCCTTTCTGGCTCCTCCTGCGGAGGATGCGACGCCAGAGACGTTGGACCTGAGTGTGAAACGCATCGAGACAGCCGAAGTTTCCCGGGACCGCATGGTAGTTGAACCACCCTTGGACCACGGAACGAAGCCATCGGCCCACCTCGCCAACCGCCCCGTGCATGCGTAGCTTCAGGGCGCAAAGGGGGCGCAAAAGGGGACATTCTACTTTTCGTCTTGTTGGGAGTGAGAAGGGCCGGTAGAATGCGGGCATGGACAGTTCCGGTGGGACAGTTCCGGTGGACAGTTCCGGTGACACAATACCGAATTCATGCAATGTTGCGCGGAGTTCGGTATTGTGTCACCGGAACTACCCCCGCCATCGTTGCGAAAAGAACAAGTTGTGCGTGCTCTAAGTGTCTAAGTGACGCCCGTGCCGAATGGTACCTGACGTTCGCCCCTACCTACGACCCGGGTATGAAATGGACGCCTGCCTACGCAGCCGCAGCTTTGCCCGGTTATTCAGTTGGTCGGGAGTGTGCTGGTTGCAGAGGCCCAGAGAAGGATCAGCCTCCAACTATCCCTGGATGCGTTGCCACGACTTGGCCGGGTTGGCCGTCTGACGGCACGATAACCGACTGCTGCAAGAAGAAGTTGGTTAGCGGGAACCTGCCGCTCACGCCATTCAACGGTAGGCCAATAGGGCTTTGACAGGACTCGCACGGAAAAGAGCGCTGGCCTGTCGGAGCAGAGTGGTCGAATCGATGCTGTCGATGGCGGAACTCGTCCCCGGAAGCAACGTAGCATGTGCCAACCAGACCTATATTCGTTTGTGCGACAGCCGAGACTGCGATTGCCTTGGCGCATCGTTGGATTAGTTTTGCTCGCTGCCATCGTGGCGATCCTGTCGTTGGGAATCGTGTACTTGTGGTGGACAGGCCGTGAACGAGAGTGTCGGCGCAAGCTAAGGTGGTTCTCTTACGTACCGATGGAACGAATTTGTGCCGACCCCGATCGCGCCTTTCTTCCGTGCGCGTACTTCATGGATGGCACCGGCAAGCGAATGCATAGCTGGCGATCCCAGATAATAGGGCCCGTTGACTATATGGAGTGCAATGGCGACTACGTCAACTACAAATATGACGAGCCCTGGGACAGTCCCCATAACGCGATGTATCAGAGAACCTCGCCGTGCTCTCAATACTACTCCTGTCCGGTCTACGCGGCAGGTTCTCGCAACGCCAGCTACTTGTGCGTGCTTGGCAGTAGGCTTTGGCCCATCCCGAGAATAAAAGACGGACGATGGAATGAGCCGTGGTGGCGTAGCAGGAGGGAAGGCGGGGTGCTTCCCAGTCACGGCAAGGCGATATTTTTGGTCGAGGTGGTCGAATCGGACATCCCTTGGACAAAACCGGAGGATATGACCCTGTCGGAGATTGCCTCGCTGCTGCGGGAAGACACGAGCGGTGAGCGATTTCGCGGCCGTGTCAGGAACGTTGTTGTAATAGACGCGGACATAGGCAGAGAGGTATCTGCTTCTGTACAAGCCATTGAGAGGGGGAAAGCCTTTACAGAGAGAGCCATACAAATCCTCGATCCCGCACGAGACCTCGAAGAAATCAAGGTGATTGTTGACACAGAGACGCACAGCGCGGCCAGCATGGCCGTCGTGCGCAAGGAGAACACGCCAACCAATGAAGCGGAGAAGAGAACGCCGCAGAATAAGTCGCCAAGCAACCCCAGCGTCTCGCCGCCCTCCCCCGCCTCGCCCAGCAAGTGAATTTCAGCGCTTCAGATTCAGCTTGAGGTAGGAACACAGCTTCGCAGCCGTTTCCAAGCTGATGCCACGTTCGCCATGAACGAAGCGGTTCACCACCGATTGGCTGTCCTGATCCAACGAGTCTTGACAACCGAGCAAGCGGAGAAGCGAATACCGCACATTGAGGGCATTCCGAGGTCGAAAAGACCGTGTTCCGTCACGAAATTGATTGAACATCGTAGCGTTCTTTGACAATTTGGCTTGAACCTGCCTGCATCGACGCCGTCGGCGCGCGCGAAGGGCGTGATCGCCAACAACGCCCTGTTGCATCGCTCAGGCAACTCGCTTGATCGCGACGACGGGCAGGCGCCTGCATCCGCGGTGAAAGCTGACCTCCAACATCAGTTTCGCACCGGGACTGCCACGAACGAGCGCCCAGGGCTTGGCACATGGCGAACCACTTGGCCATCGGGGCCGGGTTTCGAGTCGCGGCCTGCGATTGGCGGGAAACTGCCCGAAGTAGACCTCATTCGGCGTCTTGCCGCCAAGCCAAGTATGTGGGCGAAACGCGTTGTACCATTCGACGGTTGCCAAGAGCTCTTTCACGAACGCTTCGCGCCGATACGGTACAAACGGCAAGCCGCGGAGCAAGCACTTGATTGTCAGGATCACTCGCTCCACAACGGCGATCGAACCATGCCGGCCGATCGCGCCATAACGTGGCCGCTTGATGCCCCTTCGTTTGCACCATCGCCGGAAGCCATCGCAGTCGAACTGCTTGCCGCGGTCACAGACGACGTGTCGCGGAGCTCTGCCGGCCTTGGCAATGGTGCGGCCCATGAAACTGCATACCTCTCGACAGCTTGGCTGACTCTCAAACGCAGTGACCCCCATCACACGCCTTGAAAAATGGTCAATAACGACTGCTACCCAATGGGCGAACGGCCAGCACTGCGGCAGCGCAAACGGCAGCCAACTGGTCCAGAAGCCGCCGGTCGGCACAGTGGTGAGGTCAACGTGCCAAACGTGGTTCGGGTACCTGGCTGTGACAATGCGTTCTGCCACGTCCGTCTTGGGCTCGGTGGTAAACGGCTTGTGCCGCGGCTTGCCTTTGAGCATTCTGCCAACAGTAGTGGTACCGAGATGCAAGCCTCCTCGAGCAAGCGTCTGGGCAATCTTCACTTTTCCCATTGCAGGGCAAGGGACGGAAAAGGGGACATCACTCATTATTGGTCGTCCGGTTTGCCACAATCAATAATGTCCCCTTTTTCCGTCTGACCCCTTTTCCCGATGCGCATCGCGCGCGGCGTAACGGAGCATGTTCCGCAACAGGCGTTCCGCCGTGGGGTCTCGTCCCAATTCCTGTCGCACCCGCAGAGAATTGAGAATGAAGCGGCCGGCCCCGAGGCGGTGGACCGAGAGCATCAACTCCGAATGACACTCGCCCACCGCAGAATTGCGAAATGCTCCGGCGACCGCCTCTTCCGGCAGATCTTGTCCCCAGTAGCGCCAGTCGGGAATGATCTCGCGATAGAAGGTGTAGTCCATCAGGCCGCCGCAGGGCAGACCGTCGAAGAACGGATGCCGCTTCGCCCATTCGTCCTTGAGGTACACCTGGGGGAAGGTATACTCGCTGACCATTCCCATCGATCCCTTTTCCGCAAGCGGCAGCCAGCCCAGGGGATTGTCCGCTTTCTGGAAGACGTCCAAGGTAAGGAAGACCGCCGTCGATCCTTCGTCGATCCTTGCGACGAGGTCGCGCCATGCTTCGGCGTCGCCCTTGCCATTGGGTGCGTTCGAGACAAGAATCACCTGTCGCGTGGTGGTCGCGCCGGAGCGCGGGCGTTTCGCCCGCCCGGTTCGCGGGGCAGCGCAGCAACGGATTTCGGTGTTTGCGGTTCCTGGGGACAGCGGAGGGTGTTGGTCCGCACCAGCGCTTCCCTTCGGGGCGCGGCTAAACGGCCGATAGAAGATGAAGTTGCCCATTCTCGCCGCCAACGGTTACTGCGCCCTCGTAAGGACGAACTTTGATGCCGTGTCCCGTCAGCCACTTGACCAGTTCCGGATCGTCGCCCCAGAGGGCCACGTCGCAATCGACCGCGGGCATGTCGGCGGGATCGGTCACGTAGAATTCCGTCTCTCCGCCGGCGGCGGCAAGGCCCTTCTCGAACGTGGCCAGCAGGCGATATTTTCCGGTGGGACCGTCGATGGGCACTTCTTCAGAGAAGACGGGAATGGCAAACGGCGGCTCGCGGTCGTCTTTCGCGGCCGGAATCGTCACGGTGATCGACCTGCGGAAGACCGTGCGGTTGCCGGGCCCGACGACTTCGATTCGAGCGGGATACTGGCCGGGCGGGGCGGCGTCCTCATTGGCCAACACCGCCTCAAGGCGCACGTTGGCGCCGCGATAGATGCTGACCGGCTCCACGAAAGCAGACCATCGCAGCGGATAGAAGCCGTCGAACAGCGCGTCGGCCACGCCGGGCTTGAACTCGCGAAATGCCGTGATGAAGCCCTCGCCGTAGGTGAGCGGATCGTTGCAGCCGGTCATGCCGTAGCCGACGATGTTGGGGTTCGCGCGAATGGCGTTGATGCCCATCCGCTTTAATCCCGCCTCCTTCGCCACACATTGCCTGAAGAAGTCTTCGGGACTGGCGAAGGTGTCGGCCAACTTCAGCTTGTTCCAGGCGTCCATGAACGTAGCCAGTCGGGCGCGAATATCGTTGGCCCCGTCGCAGTTTTGCAGGCCGTTCTGTTCGTATTGCCGCAACATGCGGGGGAGATCGACCGCGCTGCCGACGCCGTATTCGGAGAGGAACTGATGGTGATTGTTGCCCGAAAACGTCCGCAGGCGGGCGATCTCCAACTCGCGGTGCGGCACTCGCGGGTAATAATGGGTGTCGGCCAGGAGGTCTTGCCACCGGTCGCAGCCGGGATTGCTCAGCCCGCCGACAAGATCGCGCCGCTCGGTCTGGCACTTTGCGTAGGGCTTGAAGGTCGAGGCGTCGGGCGCGGCGGCGGCGGCCAGCCAGCCGTAACTCCACGAGCCGTTCGGATTGCGGGAATTTAAGAAATCGGCGGCAAGATCACGGGGCTTACCACTGTCCGATGCAATTATGGCCGCAACCGTCGTGTTGGCATCCCAAACCATGTACCAGTCGCCGCCGGGCGGAGTCCGTCCGCCGACGACGAAATCCAAGGGCTCCCCCTTCGCCACGTGCAGCCGGGTTTGGCACGAACAACGGTCGCCGTGTCCCCGCAGGTTGATGAAACCCTGGTAGATCGGTCGGCCGGATTGCAGAACGTGGACGTTGGTCTTGGTGAAGGTGCCGCTGCCGCGGAATTCCGCGGTCACGGCGTATTGGCCCTCGGCGGGCGCGGTCCAGCGGGCGACCGAATACTCGCCGCCTGTGCCGGGGATCATGGCGACCTCATGGGGTCGCCAAAGCGTGATGGCGCAGATTGCGTACGGTTTCGGATTGTGGGTCAGGCAGGGGGCCACGCCGGCGTCGGGCTTCCAGATTTCCAGGCCGTTGACGAGATTGCCCGGGGCGTCGAACCGCCCGCTGCCGAGCACGACCAGGCGCGAATCGTCCAGCCGTCGCAGCAGCGGCAGCGCAGCCACGGCGTGGCGAAAGACCTTTCCCTCGCCCGTTTCGTTGAGCAGTCCCCACATCACCACGCTGGGGTGGTTTCGGTCGCGGAGGATCATACCGGTCAGCGAACGGTCCATTCGCTCGGCAAGCTGCGGCGAGTCTTGCAGCATCCAGGAGGCGTGGCTCTCTTCGTAGACCATCAATCCAATCTCGTCGCACAAGTCGAGTTGAAAGCGCCGCGGCACGGTCGAGATGAAGCGGACGCCGTTGAAGCCCATCGCCTTCAGATCGAGGAGATCGCGCCGCAGCAGGTCTGGATCATAAGGCACCCGCAGGTTGCCGGGGACGTCGGCGCCGGTATGCGCACTGCGCCAGAAGACGCGGCGACCGTTCAGCCGAAAGTAACCGTTCTCGAAGCGAAAATCGCGAAAACCGAAGCGCGCCGCGCTTTCGCTGGTTGACGTTGAGCCGGCCGCCGACAGCCGCGCGGTCATGCGGTAGAGGTACGGATCGTTGAGCTGCCAGAGACGCGGGCTGGCAAGCCGCATCTCGGCGACGATTCGGTTGACGCCCGGGGCCCAGTCGCGTTCGAGCGTGGTCGCGCAGAGCGTCTCTCCACCGCTTGCCGGGGCGACGGAGAATTCGATCGAGCCGCCGGTCTTGTTCTTCGCCGCGTTGAAGATCTCCGCCTCGATCCGCGTCTTTCCGGTTTTCGGGTCGGCACGGACGAAGAGATCGTCGATCCGCACGGACGGCGTCAAGACAAGCTCGGCGGAGTCGAGGATTCCGCCGATGTTGAACGGAGCGTAGCCGCCGTGCGGAGTCTGCCAGCGGACGAAGCCGTCGATCGGCCGATCGAACGGCGAGAGCACGCGCACGGCAAGGCGGTTGACGGTGCCCGGCTTGACGGCGGCGGTGGCATCGAAAGCGAACTTCGCCTGCGCGCCTTCGTGCCGGCCGAGGTGCGTGCCGTTGAGCCACACGTCCGCCAGGTAATCCACGTCCCAGAATCGCAGCAGATAACGGCCGTCGTCGTGCGGATTCGGCGGAATCCGCAGGTCGCGCCAGTACCAGGCGGCACCGGCGTATCCGGGAAACACGTCCTGGATCAGGCCGGGGACCGTCGCCCGCTTGGCTTCCGGCCGCGGACCGTCAAACCAGTTCTCGGCGATGCCGATGTTCTTCGCGTCGGGAGCAAGCAGCCAATCGTGGCCGCCAAGCGAGATGAGCGAATCGACGAGCGTCGCCGCCCCGCTGGCTTGCGGGATCGCAAGACAAAGACAGAAGACCGCAGTCAATTTGGCAAGCACGGTTCACCCCCCGATGCCCCCGCAAGGGCTGCAATCCGCGGTGCGGACGTTTTTTCTGCGTGCGCATCGTTCGCCAAGACGTTGTCAGTTTAGCACACTGCGCGACGGTTCGCATCAAGGGCGACGGAAGAGGGCGCAGTAACCGACGATGGCGGTTATCCTTGAATCCGTTTAGCCGCCGCGTCCACGCGGCGCTGCCGCTACGAGCAATTCTGCGCCGCGTGGACGCGGCGGCTAAACAGAGTCCCCATTTTGACCACAAAGATTTACTGCGCCCGACTGAAGAAGGCGACCGTTCGGCCGGCAAAAAGGCGGCGGCCCGCTGGCTCTATTTCAGGGCCGCGGCGTCTTGGCCGTAGTCGGCGTAGGGGTCATGGCTATAGAAATGGCGTGCGATCTGGTCTGCCAGCACGCCGACGAACTCGTTGCGGAAGTCCGGCTCGGTCCGCTCCGACGTGGCGATGGCCCCGTTCGGCGGATAGATGCACTGCGGAATGCTCTTGTGGAAGACCTCCTTGCCGTTCTTCTTGCAGTCGAAGACGTGGATCGAGGCGTTGGCCTTGCCCTGATAGAGCGTTTGCCCGAGGTACAGACTGAAACTCTCCAGATCGACGCCCACGACCATGTCGGCCTTCATCGCCTTGGCGACCTCGGGGTACTCATCCCAGGTATTCTCGTCGGTCCACTTGGCGATTTTTCGCTGGTCGATGACCTTGATCTTCGGCACCTTCTCCTGGAGGAGCAGCGAAATCTGCTGTGCCAGTTCGCGGCCGACGTTCGAGTTGGCGTAGAGTCGCGAGGCCACGGGGCGACAGACCACCGCCACCGTCTTCCCCTTCAGTTCCGCGAAGTCGGGGTCGATGTCGTTTCCTTTAAAGAGGTACGCCACGGTGAACAGGCCCTCTCGGCAGCCGACGGCCGGCAGCACCACGATCAGCAACGTCACGATCAGAATGATTCCAGGTCGGAGCCGGGGACAATTCATCGCAACACCTCGTGTCTGATGGAGTCGTTAAAGGTGTACGACCAGCGGGACCAGCACGCGGATGGCCCAGTCGGTCATGGTCACCAGCAAGACAATCGCGGAAACCCAGACCGCCGCCCGCTCACTGGGCGCGGCGGCCAGCCAGCGGCCGCGAATCGCGGAGCCAAGCAGCCAGGGGGTGGCCGCCATCGCCAGCACTCCCAGCAGCGCCCCGCCCGCATTCGCTCGGCACGCCTCAAGCCACGCTCCCCGCATCAGATAAGCCCAAGCAGTCGTCATTCCACACGTAGGACAAGGCCGATGAAACAACGTCCAGAGGGTGCATGGTGGAAGCCCCAACTGCTGATGCGTGCCGAGTCCCGCCGGGTCCGGTCGGAGCACGGCCGCAACCGCCAGCAACCCCAGCAGCCCGGCTCCCATCGCCGCCAGCCAACAGCGGTCGCGGCGGGTGAGCTTCGTTCGTCTAGTCTCGTCCGTGTTTGCCAAAGGAATCTGATGAGGAGGGGGCGAAGAATAACCGGAACCGCAGGACGCCGCAAGGGCGAATTCCGCCGAGAGAATTAGGAATTAGTCTCGCGGCGATTTATGTAACTTATCGCATCGCATGGTCTTAGGGCAAATCCGGCGAATTCTCACCAAAATCTTCGCCGGGGGGCTTGCCAGAATTTGCGCAACCGTTAAACTCACGCCATTCAGTTCGTGGGTTATATGCCCAATGGAGTGGCCGATGGCAATGGATTTGCGGGAAATTGGCCCACAAGCTAGGCTTGTACGAGTTGAACCGGATTCATGCCGGCCTCAACTTCCGCCCGATCACGGAAGGGCGGGTCTCGCCGGGAAGGCAGAATGGACTCGGCGCCTCCCCGCGTCCTTGGGGAAGAACAACGCTCCTCGCATTTTCGCCGGCGCGACAATCGGAGCGCATCCCGCGAATTGCCATGCCCGACGTGGAAGAATTCCTACTGGGCGAGTTCTGCCGCAGCCTCGACGAGCGGTACCGCCTGTCGATCCCCGGCGAATTGGCGGGGACTCTGGCGGCCGCCTCGCCCGACTGCATTTTGGCCAAGGAGCGGCCCGGCTGCTTGAGCCTGTGGAGCGCCCCGGTCTGGCAGGCACGGCTGGACGACGGGGTCGAGTTGATCAAGCAGAAGATGCAGGCGGGCAAGCTGCGGGAGCGAATCGGCGAGGTTCAGCTCTTCGGCCGCCTGCTTTCTACCCGCCACCAGCCGGTGCAGTTGGCCGGCCGCGGACGGCTGGTAATTCCCGAGAGTTTTCGCGAGTTCTTGGGTGTCGAGCCCGGCGGAGAAGTGCAGATCGTCGGGGCGGCGGTCTGCGTCGAGATCTGGAATCCCGCCGCGTGGCTAACGTATCTCGAAGTCCGCATGCCGCGGTTCCGGCGGCTTTTCGATCGGCTGTCGAAATAGACCGTACAAATCACGAGCGAAGGTTTCCATGCCCGGTCCGGTGGAGTCCCCAACGTCAGTACCAAGGCGGTGTCACCCGACTGGAGCTGCAAGTCACCCGGGATGGGTGTTCTTTGGGTTGCACGATGCACCCGCCCCATTTCCCCGGACCGGGCGTGGATTCTGCTCCTGTTGCACGGCGACATAGGCCATTCGCAATTCGTGCAGGACGGCGTCCAGCTCGCTGGTCTCTTCCGGCGTGCGATTGCCCTCGGTCTTCTGCTGCAAGACCGCCAGCAGGTCGATCGCGTGTTTCGCCTGATCCAGTTGAAGCTCGGCCTTCTTCGTGAGCGGGTTGGGCAAGAGTCCGAGTGCCATCGCACCCTGGATGTATAAGGTGCCGATGAGAAAAGCGAGGTCGGCCGGCGGCAACGGGGGGCGCGGGCCGGCCGGCGCCTCCGCCGACGGTTCGCCCGATTTGCCCGCCTGTTCGGCCTGCCTGGCCGCCTCTTTCTCGGCCTCTACTTGACTCTTCCAATCCTCGTCGATGACCAGTTTCTTCTCGGGGTTGGGTTCGCTCATGGAAAACGCTCCGATAAACAGCGATGTAGGAGGCGTCTCCTGACGCCGATCATCAAGGCTTTGCAGACAGCCCGGTCGGCGTCAGGAGACGCCTCCTACAACACATTATTGCGGTGTCATTTGCGCGTGTGATGGGCCAGCACCGCGCCGACGAAACCGGCGAACAGCGGGTGAGCCCGCGTCGGCTGCGACTTGAACTCGGGGTGATACTGCACGCCGACAAACCAGGGATGGTCGGGAAGCTCGATGACCTCGACCAGCGAGCCGTCGGGACTGGTGCCGGCGAAGCGCATCCCCGCGTCGGCGAACTGCTGCCGATAGGCGTTGTTGAACTCGTAACGATGCCGATGCCGCTCGGAGATATCGGTCGTGCCATAGGCGGCGGCCGCCTTGCTCTCGGCAGCCAACCGCGTGGGCTGGGCGCCAAGCCGCATCGTTCCCCCTTTGTCGGTGATCGTCTTCTGCTCGTCCAGCAGGCAGATCACCGGATAGCGGGTCTCCTGGTCGAACTCGCTCGAATTGGCCTTCTCCAGCCCGACCACGTTTCGGGCGAACTCGGCCACGGCGCACTGCATTCCCAAGCAAATGCCGAAGAAGGGGATGCCGCGTTGCCGGGCGAAGCGGACGGCATCGACTTTGCCCTCGATTCCCCGTTCGCCGAAGCCGCCGGGCACGAGGATTCCGTTCACGCCGGCGAGCAGTTGCTCGACCCCTTCGCGCTCGACGGCCTCGCTGTGAATGCGCTGCACGCGAACTCGGGTGCGATGGTAAATGCCCGCGTGATCGATCGCCTCGTAGATCGACTTGTAGGCGTCGCGGTGCTCGGCGTACTTGCCGACGACGGCGATGGTGATTTCGTGCTGCGGATTGCGGAGGCGGTGCAGCAGGTCGCGCCAGTTGCCAAGATCCAACGGCCCGGCCTTCAGCCCCAGTTTGCGGACGATCAGTTCGTCCATGCCGTGCTCGACCAGGCTCATCGGCACTTCGTAGACCGAAAAATCCTTGTCTTTCTCCTCGATCACCGCCTCGACCGGCACGTTGCAGAACAGGGCGATCTTGGCGCGATCGTCCTTGCTCAACGACCGCTCGGTGCGACAGACGAGGATGTCGGGCTGAATGCCGATCTGCCGCAGCAGGCCGACCGACTGCTGCGTCGGCTTGGTCTTCAGTTCGGCGGCCGCCTTCAAATAGGGGACCAACGTCAGGTGGATGTAGAGGCAATTTTCCTTGCCGGCGTCGAGGGCGAACTGGCGGATGGCTTCCAGGAACGGCTGGCTTTCGATGTCGCCCACCGTGCCGCCGATCTCGCTGATGACCACGTCCACGTCGGGCCCCTCCGGCTTGGCCAACGCCGCCTTGATCTCGTTGGTGATGTGGGGGATGACCTGCACGGTCTTGCCGAGGAACTCGCCGCGGCGCTCCTTCTCGATCACCGAGAGGTAAATCTGGCCGGTGGTGTAATTCGAGTCGCGGTTCAGCGGGCTGTTAGTGAAACGTTCGTAGTGGCCCAGGTCGAGGTCGGTTTCGCTGCCGTCGTCCAGCACGTAGACCTCGCCGTGCTGGTAGGGGCTCATCGTGCCCGGATCGACGTTGATATACGGATCGAGCTTCTGCATGCGGACCGACAGGCCGCGCTGCTCCAACAACATGCCGATCGAGGCGCTGGTGAGCCCTTTGCCGAGCGAGCTAACCACGCCGCCGGTCACGAAAATATGTTTGCTCATGAGGATGCCGTCCTGGTCGAGGTTCCGTCCAGTGAAGGAACCATTGTAAGACGAGGGGCAGCGATGGAAAAGTGGGTGGGGTCCCGGCGGGTAACGGGACTCGGCAGCCAGCCCTCCCTTGCTCGGGTGGGCAATGAGCATGGCGACGCAAAGTACATGGCGCGGCACGCCGCAATCATTCCGAGAACATCTCGGCCAGCGTCGCCAGAACGGATTCTTGAGCAGGCGAATTGATCCGCCCGAGACGTTTCACCAGACGGGTTTTGTCCACCGTGCGCAGTTGGTCGAGGACAATTTGCCCGCTCTTTCCCTGAAAAGTGCAGGAGACGCGAGTGGGGTAATCGTGCCCTTTGGTCGTCATCGGGGCTACAATCACAGTGGCCAGATGGCGGTTGGCTTCGTCGGGCGAGACGATCAGGCAGGGACGAGTTTTTTTGATCTCGCTGTCAAGGGTGGGATCAAGAGCCACCAGGTAAACGTCAAAGCGGTTCATTACCACTCCCACTCGGTTTCGTCCCAGGTGGAAGCGGGCAGTTCCTCGATCGGCCGGTCGTCGCCGCGCTCGCGCATCGCCCGAAACTTGCCTTCCCAACCCTGCCGCGGGCGGTGCGCCGAGCGAATCACCAACTGGTCGGCCCGGACGGCCATTTCGATCTCATCGCTGATCCCCAGTTGCTCCAGCCACACCTTGGGAATCCGCACGCCGCGGGAGTTTCCGATTCGCACCAGATGCGACTTCTTTGCGCTGCTCATGCCGCCCTCCTCCGCCTTTCAAGCGTCCCAGTCCGCCACGCAAGTATTTACATTGTATATCTCATCCGGTAGCCCGTCAAGGACGGCGTGAATGAGTTGCCAAATCGTCCCGGTTTCCACCCGTTGCTACGGGTAACGAAGGGATTTTGGCGCGCGGTTGGTGGCAGGTGGCAAAGACTGCGATTATAATGTCTAGCAGATATACAGCGTCGGCTAGATACGCAATTTGGAGGGTTGGACGTGGACGAGACTAAAGACGATCTCCCCGATTCGGGCGAGCGGCCAGCGGACGCGCCGGCGGCGGCGGAAGGGCCCAAAGCCCCTGAGCAGATCGACCGAAACAAGGGGGCCGAGGAGTTGAAGCAGCCCGAAACGGCTGAAGAGGTCAAGCCGACCAAGAAGCCGGTCGACCTGTTTGCCGACGAAAAGAAGACCGACATGACGCCGTTTCTCGTGATCGCCGCCGTGCTCGGTCTGGCGGTGGTTATCTTCTTGGCCGGCTGGGCGCTGCGCTGGAATACTTCGACGGCCGTCTATTTCATCGGTCTGACGTTCATCCCGCTGATGCTTTGGCTGGGCCGCAGGACAAACACGGTTTACGTTGTTTTCCTTGGCTGTGTGATTGCGGTCTTGATGACGTGCGTCTATTGCCTGTGGACGGTGCTGGCCAACGAATACCGCGTGGACGTGAAAGCCTCGCAAGCCACGCAGCGGGCCGCGATGGCACAGCCGGTCGATCGCGGCTGGCAACTGGCGATCCGCGACATGGCTTGAAGGTCGTTTCGCGACCGGCAAATACGTAGGTTATGCTTCAGCATAACAACCAGTTTCTTGTTATGCTGAAGCATAACCTACGTCCTTTGGTGAGACATCTGGGCTAGGGCAATTGCGCCCGCTGGCCGTCGGCCATGCTTCCCAAATAGCGGTAGACTAGCGGGTCGATGGTCTGGTCGATGAAATGCACCGAGCCGTCGGCCATGCCGAAGTGGGCGCCGCCCGTGTGGTCGCTGCCGGCCGATTCAAAGAAGAGGTTGTTCATGCCGCCGGTCTGGTACTTGCCGGGCGTGCCTTCGGAATCCTCGCGGTCGTTGGTGGTGAACAGGGTGGCCACGCCGCCGGCCGCCCAGCCATCGACGCTGCAAATGCCGGAGGGCGGCGAGACGAGCCGCTGTAGTTCGCCGATCATGATCGTGCAGGTGGTGCCGTCGCGAACGTCGGCGAGGGTGGCCGAGATGTTGGGGAGGAAGATTCCCGCGCGGAGCGGATACTGCCAGTGCTCGGATTCGTAGCCGCGAGTGACGCCGGCGAAATAGCGGTGCGTGTCATTCTTCCAGCCGTTGCCGCCGCCGAGGCAGCCGCCGTAATCGGCGCCGCCGCCGTTCCAGGACCAGACGACGAGGTGTTCCTCGTCTTCTTTGCGGATGCCGTTGCGGCGCGTCGGGCAATAGAAGACGGAGATGTCGGATTGCGCCAGTTGCGCGTTGCCGGTCACGTTGGTGGTGAAGTCCCAGCGATCGTAGAGGCCCTGCAATTCCAGATAGGGCAAGACCTGCAACAGCCAGCCGGTGCCGTGCAGCCCCTGTCCGGCGGCGGCCTTGGCTTCCTGCCAGGGCTGCCAGCTAGGAGCCGTTCCCATGCTCACGATGCAGCCGGGTGGAAAGACGTTGAGGCCCTGATGATAGTTGTGCAAGGCCAGGCCGATCTGCTTGACGTTGTTCGAGCATTGCGCCCGCCGCGCCGCCTCCCGCACCATCTGCACGGCGGGCAGCAGCAGCGCAACGAGCAGGCCGATGATCGTGATGACCACCAGCAATTCGACGAGCGTAAAAGCGCGTTGGGCCGGCGCTCGCATCGTAGCCCCGTCAAGCGTTTGACAGTCTTGCGATCCCCCATCACGCCGAACTTTCGTGAGTCTAGCGGAATCGCGGTTCCGGCACAAGGCCCCGCGGAAAGGGTAGAGCGGAAACGGGCCGAAAAATGGCTAACAGGCCACAAACACAGCCTCGTTCCCACGCTCGGCCTGGGAACGCACCTGCCGGCGACGCTCTGGGGTCGCCCAGCTCGGCGCAGAGCATTGGCAGGAGTCGCGGGTTCCCACGCAGAGCGTGGGAACCAGAATCGCAGGGCGTGGGAACCAGAATCGAAGGTGGAGCGGAAATGGGTCGCAAAAAACGGTTGACAGGCCGCAAATGTTGGTTCACAATTCGACGTGGCCGTCTTTGGCGGCCGGCGAATCGACGTTCCGATTTGACGTTCACATTCTTGGACGGGTGACCAGCCCTGCCATCTCCACGAGCGAGGACAGAACCATGTTGCGGGAAGCAGAACCATTGCGGTGGCCATTGACCGACCCCGAGCTCGCCCCGATCGGCGAGAGTTTTCCGCAGTGCGGCGGTTGCGTCGCCTTTGCCGCCAAGGAGGAGGAGGACGATCCCGACGACGACTTCGACGACGACTTTGACGACGACTTCGACGATGATTTCGAGGAAGACTTTGACGACGACCTCGACGACGAGGATGACTTCGACGAGGAAGAAGAGGACGAGGAAGAAGATGACGACGATCTTGAGGAGGAGGACCTTGAGGAAGACGACACCTAGGGCAACTTCGACGAGGGATCTGCTCGCGAGAAACGCCCCCCCGCTGCAATGCGGGGGCTTGAGCGAGCAGCGGAGGATTCTGGAACCGCCCGTCACTGCCCCCCCTTTTTCCGGCGGAGGCGCATTTCATGCGAGAGCTCAGCCACCCAGATCGCCGAAGCTACCGACGTAATCCGCGGCCACTGGGGCGGCCGACCCCATGCCGGAATCATCCTGGGCACGGGCCTCGGCAGCGTGGCCGGTCAAATCCGAACCGAGGCAACCCTCGATTATGCCGCCATCCCTCACTTCCCGCGATCCACTTCGGTCGGTCATGCCGGCCAACTCGTCTGCGGTGCGCTGCAAGGATTGCCGGTGGTGGCAATGGAGGGCCGCTTCCACGCCTATGAGGGCTATTCCCAGCGGCAGATCACCTTCCCGGTCCGCGTGATGCGGGCGCTCGGCGCCGAACTGTTGATCGTCTCCAACGCCTGCGGCGGCATGAATCCGCACTATGCGCAGGGCGACATCGTCGTGATCGACGACCACATCAACCTGATGGGCGACAATCCACTGTTGGGCGAGAACGACGACGCGCTCGGCCCGCGCTTTCCCGACATGTCCCGGCCGTACGACCCGGTGCTGATCCGCCGCGCCTTGGAGATCGCCCGGCGGGAGAACTTCGTCGCCCATCGCGGCGTATATGTCGGCGTGACTGGCCCGAACCTCGAAACCCGGGCGGAATACCGTTTCCTCCGCGCCATCGGCGCCGACGTGGTCGGCATGTCCACCGTGCCCGAGGTAATCGCGGCCGTTCACGCCGGAATGAGAGTCTTGGGCCTGTCGATCGTCACCGACGTCGTTTTCCCGACGCGCTGAAGCCCGCCAACATCGAAGAGATCATCGCCACCGCCAACGAAGCCGAGCCGAAGCTGCGGAAGATCGTGCTGGGCGTCTTGGCCCAAGAGGCCGGGGCATAGGGAACCGCCGCCGGAATAAGACATGGCTGGTCCCGTCCTTCAGCAAGCGGTGCGCGGACATTGACAACCATCGGCTGTTGAAATATAATCTAACAGCGGGATTGGAGCGCGATGATCCAGCAAGTGATCTGGGATCACGATCCGCACGGGAATGTTCGTCATATTGCCGAGCACGGGCTGACGCCGGAAGACGTGCTGTTTGGCGCCCATGAATTGGGCACAAGCCGTTCCAGCGGCCTTCCGGTCGCGCTCGGGTTCACGCGGGCCGGCGAATACCTTTGCGTCGTATTCGAGCGGGTCGGCGAAGACACCGTATATCCGGTCACTGCGTTTGTTTTGGAGGATTAGGCCGATGAGAAAGCGAATTCTGCGCAAACGACTGCTCACTGACGAAGAACTGGCGCGTTATCGGAAGGTCCGCGAGCAAGTGGCCGAAGAGTTGCCCGAAATTCGGCGCTGGGCGAAATCCGCCAAGCCCCGGATCCTGCTGAAAAGCGCGGTGAAGACTCTCAAGGAAGAGCGGCGGCGGCAAGGGCTTAGCCTGGCCGATGTGAAGGCTCGTTCGGGCATCGATCGCAGCACGTTGAGCAAGCTGGAAAACGACGAGGACCCCAATGTCACCATGAACACGCTCATGCGTTATGCCGCCGCCGTCGGAAAGACCGTTCTCGTGCAACTGGAGGACGTTCCAGTGTGAGAAGCGCGAGGCGGCGTTCTTCGCTGCGCGCTGCGGCAGCAAAGATTCTCAAGAGAAATGACGGTCAAACTCATGGACCGCCCGCGGAACGGCAGGGTACAAACGGGCTTGGGGTCGTGTTGGAAACGATGTGTCGGCTGTCAGCAGTCAGCGATCATGTGCCGATGGGGGATCATCGGCATCTTCCAGCGTCCCAACCATGAGCTGATTGCTGAAAGCTGACCGCTGATAGCCGTATCGGAGGGCCGTCTGATGGCGATTCGACTCGCGACTGCAAGTCTGTTGGTGTTCCTTGCCATTTCCGCGGCGTCGGCCGAAGAGGCCGTGATCCGAGTTGATGCGACGAAAGTGCTGCACCGGCTTTCGCCCTATTTGACCGGGGCGTGCATCGAAGACGTCAACCACGAAGTCTATGGCGGCATCGACAGCCAGATGGTCTTTGGCGAGAGTTTTCAAGAGCCCTGTCCCGGCGACGACAACCTGAGCGGCATGTGGCGGCCGCTGCAAACGGGCACGGCCCTGGGGCGATTCGCCTTCGAGAAGAGGCGGCCCTTCGTCGGCGGGCAGAGCCAGCGGATCACCTTCGTCCGCGGCAAAGGCGAGATCGGCATCGAGAACAAAGGGCTCAAGCGCTGGGGCATGTTCTTCCAAGCGGGAAAGCCCTACCAAGGCCGGCTGTGGTGCAAAACCGACAAGCCGACGGCGGTCTTCGTCGCTCTCGAAAGCTGCGATGGAAGCCGGACATACGCGGAGACGCAGTTCACGGCCGAGCCCGGCGAGTGGCAATGTCTGCCATTCGAGCTGACTCCCGTGCAAACCGACAAGTCCGGCCACCTGGCCGTCAAGCTCAAAGAGCCCGGCAGCGTGGTGCTGGGCTACGCCCTCTTGCAACCCGGCCAATGGGGACGATTCAAGGGGCTGCCGGTTCGCAAGGACGTTGGCGAGGGGCTCGTCGCGATGGGGCTGACCGTTTTGCGGCAAGGGGGCTGCATGATCAACGCCCCCGAATATCGCTGGAAGAAGATGATCGGCCCGCGCGACCAGCGCCCGCCCTATGCCGGCTTTTGGCATCCCTGCTCGTCGAACACCTGGGGAATCTTCGACTTCCTCAATTTCTGCGAAGCTGCCGGAATGCTCGGCGTCCCCGACGTGAACATGGGCGAGACGCCGCAAGACATGGCCGACTTCGTCGAGTACGTCAACGGCTCGCCGGATAGCCCCTGGGGAAAGCGGCGGGCGGCCGACGGTCACCCCGAGCCCTACGGATTAAAATACGTCGAATTGGGCAACGAGGAGCACGTCGACGAGAACTACTGGCGGCTGTTCCGGCCGATGGCCGAAGCGATGTGGGCCAAAGACCCGCACATCATTCTCGTTGTCGGCGACTTCTGCTACTCGCGGCCGATTGTCGATCTCTACAGGTTCGAGGGGGGAGCGGTCAATACGCTGGCAACGCACAAGAAGATTCTCGATTTGGCGAAGCGGCACGACCGCGAAGTCTGGTTCGACGTTCACGTCGGCACCGACACGCCGCGGGATTGGCAGGGACTCGGCGGCGTGCCCACTTTCGTCGAGGCGCTGAAACGAATCTGCCCGGGGGCGAAATCCAAGGTCGTCGTTTTCGAGTTGAACGCCGGCTGCCACAACATCGGCCGCGCCTTAGGCAACGCCCGGGCGATCAACGAATTCCAGCGGCTGGGCAGCGTGCCGATCGTCTGCTCGGCCAACTGCTTGCAGCCGTATCGCCAGAACGATAACGGCTGGAACCAGGGACTGCTCTTCTTGTCGCCCTCGCAGGTCTGGTCGCAGCCGCCAGGCTACGCGGCCCGGATGCTCTGCCGCTGGCGGCTGCCCGAATGCGTTCAGGCCGAGGTGAAAAGCCCGCGGAATTCGCTCGACGTGACGGCCGTCCGTTCGGCAGACGGCAAGACGGTTCAGCTTCAGGTCGTGAATCTCGAAGGCCGGGCGATGCCCGCCGAAATCCACTTGCAGGGTTTCGTCCCCACCAGCCCGACGGCCAAGGTCGTCACGCTAACGGGCGCGCTGGACGCCGTCAACCCGCCCGAGGAGCCGCAGCGGATCGCTCCCCGCGAGAGCCAATGGCGGCACGACCTGAAAGACGGCGAGGCCGCCTATACCTTCCCGCCGTATTCGTTCACGATCTTACGATTGGAGTAGCCGTCAATTGGCGTTTACCAGATCGTTGCAATCCGTGAGGCGCGAATCTTACAGTCGGCAGTTACCAGCGGCAGGCTGTGCGATAAGGCCGTCGCGGCGATAATGCGATCCGGCAGATCGGGTACCATTTCGCGGGGAATCCGTTCGACCGTCAACGATACGTCCAAATCGATTGGCACGAGCGTCAGAGCAATGTCGGGGTCATGAATGGCCATGACCAGATCGTCATAGGCTTCTGACGCGACCCGGCCTTTCTCGACCAAGTATCGGACTTCAACAACGGAAATCATCGAGGCGTAGACTCTGCCGTCTGACTCGGCCGCGGTCAACGCCGAATGGGCCGCGTGTGAGAGTCGCTTCGGGTTGAATAGGAACCACAGCAAGGCGTGAGTGTCGGCGAGGATGCGATTCATGCCCCGGCACTCTCTGGGAACTCGCGGGGGAAATTCGCCCAAGCTTCTCGCCTAGCTTCGTCGATCATCTCCGGGGGAATGTCGATACCGCGGTCGGCGAACATTCCCATGGCACTCTTGCGCGGACGGCGTGGCGTTGCCGCCGCCAGCGTTTTCACGTATTCCGCCACCTTCTTCTGATCTTCCGGCGAAAGCCGGTGCAGGTTCAGCAGGATTTCAGAACTGATGCTCATTTCTCGTCCTCCATGATGGGGGTATACTATCGCTGAGGACCGAACCGGTCAATCCCCATTGCGTCGGCCGGTGGGGATGTGGTTTACTGGTAATTTCTGCTGCCTTGCCATCCCCCGTTCGATAGCTGCCATGTTCCAACCCGTCGAAAGCCCCGTCTCCTTTCCCAAGCTCGAAGAAGCGATCTCGCGATTTTGGAAGGAGCGGGAAGTTTACGAGAAATCGCTGGCCGCCAGGGCCGATGCCCCGAACGGCAACTTCGTCTTCTATGAAGGCCCGCCGACGGCCAACGGCCTGCCCCATCCCGGCCACTGCCTCACCCGGGCGATCAAAGACCTCTTTCCCCGCTACAAGACCATGCGCGGCTATCTCTGCCGCCGCAAGGCCGGCTGGGACACCCACGGCCTGCCGGTCGAGGTCGAGGTCTGCAAGGAGTTGGGCATCCACTCGAAGGAGGAGATCGAGGCCTACGGCATTGAGCCGTTCATCCGCAAGTGCGTCGAGAGCGTCTTCCGCTACACGCAGCAGTGGGAGCAACTCACCGAGCGGCTCGGCTTCTGGATTCATCTTGACGAGGCCTACGTCACGTTCCACCAGAGCTACGTCGAGAGCGTCTGGTGGGCCTTGAAGACGCTGTTCGACCGCGGGCTGCTCTACCAGGGCCACAAGATCGTCTGGTGGTGGGCCCAAGGCGGCACCGCCCTGAGTTCCGGCGAAGTCGGCCAGGGCTACCGCGAAGTGAGCGATCCGAGCGTCTTTGTGCGCTTCCCGCTCGTCGAGGAGAGGGGAGAGGGGAGAGGGGAGAGGGGAGAGGGGAAATCTTCTCGTTTAGCCGCCGCGTCCACGCGGCGTGAGGCGGAGGAAGGGCCGCTTGCGGCTTCGCAAGAACTGCTCCGCGACGCCGACCTGCTCGTCTGGACCACCACTCCCTGGACCCTGCCGAGCAACCAGTTCGCCGCCGTGAAGCCCGATCTGGAATACTCGGTCGTCTCGGTCGAAGGCGACTCGCGAAAGCTGATTCTCGCCTCGGCCTTGGTCGAAGCGGTCTCGGCCAAAGTCGGCAAGAAGTTCGCGGTCGAAGCGACGCTTTCGGGCCAGGACCTGATCGGGCTGCGCTACCTGCCGCCCTATCGCTTCTATTACAACGCTGCGGCGGGCAAACAGGGGCGATTGAAAGAGGGCGGCCCGCAGCACATCGCTTGGCGGGTCGTGACGGCCGATTTCGTCACCGTCGATACCGGCACCGGCATCGTCCATCAGGCCCCGGCTTTCGGCGAAGTCGATTTCGATCTGCTGCAAACCGAGCAGGCGCGGTTCGTCGAAGGCGAAGGGCCGCCGCTGATCTGCTCGGTAGCCGCCGACGGCACGTTCACCGACGAAACGCCCGAGTACAAAGGCCGCTGGGTCAAGGACTGCGACCGCGACATCATCCGCCAGATGAAGGCCGAAGGCACGCTCTTCCACCAGGAGCAATACAAGCACGACTATCCGTTCTGCTGGCGAGCGGAAGAGGACCCGCTGATCCAGTATCCGCGGAAGAGTTGGTTCATTCGCACCACCGCCTTCAAGGAGAAGATGCTGGCCAACAACAGCCGCATCAACTGGCTGCCGGAGCATATCCGCGACGGCCGCTTTGGCAATTTCCTGGAGACCAACGTCGATTGGGCTCTTTCCCGCGAACGCTACTGGGGCACGCCGCTGCCGATCTGGGTCTGCGAGAAGACCGGCTACACCGAGGCCGTCGGCAGCTACGAAGAACTATTGGCCAAGCCCGGCGTCAGCGGCACCGAGGTTTGGGAGAAGGCGAAGGCGGAAAACCCCGCTCTGCCCGACGACCTGAAGGTCCACAAGCCGTACATCGACGCGGTGACCTACGATTCGCCGAAGGCCGCGGGGCGCGGATGCGGCGCGTCTCCGAGGTGATCGACTGCTGGTTCGACTCCGGGGCGATGCCGTTCGCCCAATGGGGATATCCGAACAAACCGGGCTCCGCGGAGCAATTCTGCGACCAGTTTCCCGCCGACTTCATCAGCGAAGCCCTCGATCAGACCCGCGGCTGGTTCTACAGTTTGCTGGCGATCAGCACCTTGCTGTTCGCAGAGGAGAGAGGAGAGGGGAGAGAGGAGAGGGAAGGGACTAGGGGCCGGGGGCCAGGGGCCAGTAATTCTCAATCCCCGGTCTCAAGTTCTTCCCCCTCCCCCCTCTCCTCTCTCCTCTCTCCCCTTCCTTTCCCCCATCCCTTCCGCAACTGCATCGTGCTGGGGCTGATGCTCGGCGAGGACGGGGGGAAGATGTCGAAGAGCAAGCGGAACTACCGCGAGCCGACCGAGATTTTTGATCTCTACGGCGCCGACGCCCTGCGCTGGTATCTGTTTGCCAATCAGCCGCCGTGGACCTCGATCCGCTACAGCGAGCAGGCGATCAAGGACTGCATTCCCGAGTTCCTGCTGCGGCTCTGGAACGTGTATAGTTTCTTCGTGATTTACGCCAAGATCGACGGTTTCGACCCCGCCGCCGCGCTGGAAAAGGGGACAGGCCCCATTTGCCGGAACGGCCCGGAGGGTGCTGCGCACAAATGCGGCCCGCCCCCTTTTCCGGTCCCGCCCGCCCAACTCGGCCCCGATGTACTGTCCCGGGCCAAAGGCTATCGCCCTCTGTCCGATCGCGGCGAATTGGACCGCTGGATTTTAAGCGAGTTGAATCGCACGGCGGCGGCGGTGGTCGAGCGGATGGACGCCTACGACAATTTCGCCGCCTGTGCCCGTTTGACCGAGTTCGTCGACGCCCTGAGCAATTGGTACGTCCGCCGCAGCCGCGACCGTTTTTGGAGCAGCGGCAAGGTCGAGGATTCGGCCGATAAGAGCGACGCCTACTGGACGCTCTACGAGTGCCTGCTGACCACGTGCAAATTGATCGCCCCCTTCGTGCCGTTTCTGGCCGAGGCAATGTGGCAGAATCTCGCCGTCGCGGCGTTCGACCGTCTGGGCGCGCCCCAAGTGCGCCCAATGACCGTTTAGCCGCGCCCCGAAGGGAACGCGCGGCGCCGGGGACGGCGCTTCGTCGTCGCCGGTCGAGAGCGTCCACCTCTGCGATTATCCCGCCGGCGATGCGGCGGCGATCGACGCGGAGCTTTCCGAGCGGATGGCGTTGGCCCGCGAGATTGTCTCCTTGGGCCGCAGCGCGCGGATGGGGGCGAAGCTCAAGGTGCGTCAGCCGCTTTCGCGGGTCGAGGTCGTGCTGGCCGACGCCACGCACCGCGGCTGGCTGGAGGAGCACGCTTCGCTGATTTGCGACGAATTGAACGTCAAGCGGGTCGAGTTCATCGAGAAGGCCGAGCAGTACATCACCTACACGGTCCTGCCCGACCTGAAGCGGCTGGGCCCGAAGCTGGGCAAGCGGCTGCCGACGGTGCGAAAACTGCTGGCCGAGGCCGACGGCAGCCGGCTGTTGGCCCAACTCGAATCCGCCGGCCGCATCACGCTGATGTTGCAGGACGGGCCGGTGACGCTCGACGCCGGGGATATCCAGGTCCGCTTGCAGGCCAAGGAGGGCTGGGCCGCCGCCCAGGGCCACGCCGTGGTTGTCGTGTTGGCCACGGAGCTGACCGCCGACCTGATCCGCGAGGGCCTCGCCCGCGAGCTGGTCCGCACCATCCAAGACCGCCGCAAGGAGATGGGCTGCGAGTTCACCGATCGGATCAGCGTCGGCATCGTGACGGAATCTCCAGACCTCAAGGCCGCCATCGAGCAGTTCCGCGATTACATTGAGGGCGAGACGTTGGCCGTCGCGATGACTTTTGCTCCGCTACCGAATGCCGAGCCGCTTGCCGTCGATGTGGCGGGATACTCCGCCACATTGCTTGTCGATGTGGCAAGATAAGGCGGCTGGCCGGGGCTGCGGGGTTGACGCTGGGTCTGCGACGGAGGAGAATTGGGGTATCGTCGCGCGGTTCCTCGCTCCTCAAACCAACAGGATCAAGCTATGTCCGTCGAGCCCTCCTCCGAGCTGCCGCCGCTTGGCCAGAGTCTTTCCGCCTCTTCCGGCCTGGGCAGCCTTGCACAATCCATAAGACTGAAGGAACTCAAGACCGCCCGCAATATCCTGGTGATTGTCGGGCTGCTTTGGGGCGCTTTCGGCCTCTTCTTCTTCTTCAATACTCATAACGAGGTCGAACAGTTGGTCCGGCAGCAAGTGCAAGACCTACATGCCAGGGGAATGGCGGAAATCCCCGCTTCGGTCGAACAGTTCCGACACCGGGTGACGCTGTTTTGCCAGATGATTTACGGTGGGCAGGTCGTTTTGGGTGCGGTGCTCATCGTCTTGGGCGCCCTGGTGCGTAGGCATCCCGTTCCTACGACCGTCCTCGGCCTCGTATTGTATGTTGGCTATGTTGCGATTTTCGGCCTTCTCAATCCGGCATCCTTGCTGAGCGGTTTGCTCTTCAAGATTATCGTGGTGGTAGCGTTGGCGAAGTCGATACAGTCGGCCGTCGCCTACCAGCGATCTCGGTGAGCCGAGCCCTCGATTTCGTTAGGGAGCATCGACATGGATCGCCCGCCCCCTTATCCCGCGAACGATGAACAGAGGGCGGCGCCCGCGGCGGAGACGATGGCGTCGGACGCTTCCGCGGCAGCGTCGCTGTTCGCTTGTTGGCGATGCGCCAAGGACGTTTCAATCGATCTGCCGCGCTGTCCTTATTGTGACGCCCCGTTGGCGATGGAGACCAAGCCGGAGCCGCCGCCGTGGAAGAGCGATGCTCAGTCTCTTGTCCGGCTGCTGCTGATCTATGCCGCGATGCTGGGCGTGTCGGTTCTTGCGGGCCTGCTCCGCTATGCTGCGGCGACATTTGCTCCCCATCGGCACGCTGACGCGGGCATGGCGCTTGCTGTCACCCTCATCCTCGAAGCCATCGATACGGCGCTGGTCGTGGCGGCTTGGGCGTGGTGTGGGGTGCGATACCGCGAGTCGCCCAGGCCTCTGTGGAGCCGGGCGACGGCATGGACGCTTGCACTTCCCATGTTGGCGGCCGTGCTTGCGATTAACGTTGCGTACCATCATTTTCTGCGCAGCGAGTTCGGAGTCGCACCTAATCCCGTCGCTGCGGCGAACAAGGGCCTCTGGGCAGGCTGGATCTTCGCCATCTGCGTTCAGCCGGCAATCGTCGAGGAGTTGTTCTTTCGTTACTTGATGTTCGGGGGGCTGCGGACGGTGATGGGCGGCAACGCCGTGGTGTGGGTGACGGCGGTGATGTTCGCCGCGGCCCACGTGGGCGTGCCGCTGAGCCTGCCGGTGCTGTTTGTCCTCGGGTTGCTCTTGGGCTATGCCCGCTTGACAAGCGGGAACGTCTATCTGCCGGTATTCCTGCACTTCCTGCACAACGCGGTGGTCATGGCATTGAACCTCGCTCACTTCTAGCATCCATGCTCGGGCGGGCTCGGCACGAATGGTTTAGGATAGGAAGGCTCGAACAAATGGAACTATACTCAATACACCGTTTTCCTTGGGGAACAAGCATCTGGGGTTTCGCGACGGCCGCGCTGCTTGTGGCCGCGGCGGTGCTGGGCAACTTGCACCTAGCGATTCTCGCCCTAGCGCCCGCGATGCTTTCTCTTGGGTTGTGGTTTGGACGTCCGCGCGAGTTTCGTGCCCGGCTGGAAGACGATTCACTGGTTGTCGAGGACCGCGGCTTGACGATTTCCTATACGGAAATTGAAGGGCTGACGGTCGGCGGCTTCGGGGTCGATCCCGATTGGCCGCGGTTTCGGGCGGGCGCGGTGATGGTCATGCACCGGCGCGGCATCCTGGAGATCCCCGCGGCCCTGAACGTACCGATCCGGCAGGTTTACCGGGCGCTCCTCGCCCTTGTGCCGACGACCGGCTCTTGCCGACTTAGCCCCGAAATGAGCGAGCACGCGAGGAAAGAAGCGGCGACGTTCGGAGCGGACAAAGTCCATACCTTCGGCCGCCGCAAGATCATCGGCCACAGCACTTCGACTCGTCGCGGCCAGAGTTGCGCCGCCGCGCTGCTATTGTGCGGAATTCTCTGGTGCGTGGTTTGTGCCTGCCTGCCGGGGCCGTTCGAGGCGAACAGGCGCACCGGGTGGCTCGTCGCCGGCATCCTACTGTCGATTCTGAGCATGGCGGCCTGGCTGCTGCTCTATCTCCAGCAGCGGTCAAGGACCGTGATCCACCGTGCTCTGGCGAACGCCGAGATGGTTATCAGTCCGACGGGAATCGCCTTAAAGCAAGGAGACGTCCAAGGGCACCTGCGTTGGGGCGAATTGCTCGACGTTCGCTTTCTCAACCGGGCACGTTTCGCCGTCTCCTCCGCCGCCGCGCAGACCATCGGAAGCATCCAACTGGTAATCAGCGGCGCGAAAATCGGCCTGGCCGACGTTTATGACCGCCCGATCGCCTTGATTCACGGGCTGATTCGGGGATACTGGAAGGGGGAATGAGGGCGGCCGTGCGCCGCAACGTCAGTCTCCGCTTCAACCCAGCAGCCGAAGAGATTTCTGCCCATGGCACGGTTTCGCATCGCTGTTCTCATCTCCGGCGGCGGGACGACGCTGAGGAACTTCATTGACAAGATCGCGGCGGGAAGGCTGCCGCTGGAGATCGGGCTGGCGATCTCCAGCAGTCCGACGGCGCGGGGACTGCAATTTGCTGCCGAGGCCGGGATTCCAGCGGCTACCGTCGAGCGGAAAGCGTTCGCCTCGCAGGACGATTTCAGCCGCGAGATCTTCGACCGCTGCCGCCGGGCGCGGGTCGATCTGGTGGCGATGGCCGGATTTCTCAAGCGAGTGACCATTCCCGCGGATTTCGCCAACCGCGTGGTCAATATCCATCCGGCTCTGGTGCCGGCGTTCTGCGGCGAGGGGTTTTATGGGCATCGGGTCCACGAGGCGGTGCTGGAATACGGGGCGAAACTGAGCGGCTGCACCGTACACTTCGCCGACAACCAGTACGACCACGGCCCGGTGATCTTGCAGCGGGCGGTGCCGGTCTTGGAGGACGACACGCCCGAGACGCTGGCGGCCCGCGTCTTCGAGGCCGAGTGCGAGGCCTATCCCGAGGCGCTGCGGCTTTTGGCCACTGGGCGGGTAACGATCGAGGGCCGCCGCGTGCGAATCCGAAGGGAGCCGTAATCGTGGGGCGGGCATTCCTGCCTGCCCTTGGCAGACAAGAATGTCCGCCCCACTTGTCCGAGAATATATGCCTCACCCGTCCACCTGACTTCTGGGGAGCTATTGCCTCGTGAGACGCCTCTGGCTGATCGGCATGTTGTTGGCGGCCACGGCCGTCTGGGGTTGGACCTTCGTCGTCGTCAAAGACGCGGTGGAGGTGCAGCGTTACGGCGTCGTCGCCTTTCTGGCGCTTCGCTTCGCCATCGGTTCGATATTGCTGGGCGCGGCGGCGACTGGCCATTTCCGTCGCTCGTCGCTTTTGGTCGGCGCGGGCATCGGCATCCCGCTGGCGACCGGCTACTTCTGCCAAACGCTCGGACTGCGCTACACGAGCGTGACCAACAGCGGACTAATCACCGGGCTGTTCGTGGTGGCGGCGCCGATCGTCAACCGGCTGCTGTTCGGCGTGACGATACGGCCGAAACTCTGGGCGGCGGTGGCGGTCAGTCTGGCGGGGTTATATCTGCTCACCAATGCCGGCCCGGCACGGCCGAACGTCGGCGATCTGCTCACGCTGGCCGCGGCGATCGCTTACGGGCTGCACATCTCGCTCTTGGATCGCTACGCCAAGCGGCATCATTCGCTCACGCTGGCCTTCGCGCAGACCGGCATGACCGCGGCGATCTTCTTCGCCGCCTGGCCGCTGAGCGAGCCGTTCGGCTGGCCGAGCCTGCCGGTGTGGCGTGATCTGGCGATCACCGGGGCGCTGGCCACCGCCGCCTGTTTCGCCATTCAGACCTACGTGCAACAACGGCTGCCGGCGATCACCGCCACGCTGATTCTCTCGGCCGAGCCGGTCTTCGCCGCGCTGTTCGGCTGGGTATTGCTGGGAGAGCGACTCGGCGGGCTTCAGATGCTCGGCATGGCGCTGATGCTGGCCGCGATCGTGGCCAGTCAGATCGGCGCCGGCGAGCGCCCCGGCACGTATCCGCTCGATCCGCTCTGAGGAGAATCTCCCCTCTCCCTTTGGGAGAGGGGCAGGGGGTGAGGGCGGCACGGCGCAAACAGCGGAGAATCAAACCGTCAGCCACACTCCGCCCTCACCCTAACCCTCTCCCAAAGGGAGAGGGGACCAATTTCCAAACGCGCTCTGAGCATGCGCGATTTGCGCGGAGGTCATACGGATTTCAAATTGAAGCTGCGTGGTCATTGCATTGCGAAACCGCAAGCGGTTTGCAGGACACATTGAAAACCGTGTCAGAGGTTTTCCGCGTTTACCGGCAGTTCGTCCTTGCGGTTGCAGAGCCGGCGGAAGGTCTCCGGGTTGACCGTATAACTGATCGCCTTCACCGCGCCGTCGCAGAGCGCGGCGTTGAAGCTGGCGGAATGGGCGCTGCCGAAACCGTTGGAGTCATTCAGTCCCGGTGTATCCGGCATCGGCGGCCAGCAGTCGGTCGCGGTCGCCCCACTCCAGCGGACGATATCGTTGTTGTCGCCGATGAAGGCCCCCTCGTCGTCGCCGGTGTCTTGGCCGGTGGCGTAGTAATCCGGATTGACGTTCTTCTCGCCCAACAGACAGGTGTTGCTCGTTCCGTCGATCACGTCGGAGACCTTGACCATGCTGCCGCAGAAAGCGATGCCGGTGGCGAGCTTGGCGACGGCGGCGAAGGTGTCCCGCGCCTTGGCGGTCATCTGTCCGGGCGGATTCTCGACGTCGGTGACGCCAGTGGGCCCGGCCTGGGCATAGCCGTCAACCGGCGGCCAGGCCGGACCGCCCGTGGTTGCGTTGGTGTAGCAGTCTCCGCCGTTGGCGACGTAGTCGTTTCGCGTTACCGCCGGCATGGCGGTCGTGTTTGGCGTTCCGTGATAGACAAACCGCGCGTAGACCGCGGCGGGCCTCCGCGTGGGGCAATACAAGACGCCGAGCGGGACGATCAATCGTTGTCCATTGGCGCTGCTCTTCGCGCCGCCGCTCAGCCCGGCGCCCATGTCGTGCAGGTCTTGCTGTTCGATGAAGGGCAGCACGTTGTAGATCCAGCCGGCCGGCTGCCGCCAGTCGTCGCCGCGGTCGGCGTCGCCGGTCCAGCCGCATCCCCAGCCGTTGGTCGGGAATCGCCCGGTGGCGTGTTCGTGACTAATGCATCCCAACCCGAGTTGTTTGAGGTTGTTACTGCATTGGGTCCGCCGCGCTGCCTCCCGCGCCGCTTGCACCGCCGGCAGCAACAGCGCGATGAGGATGCCGATGATCGTGATCACCACCAGCAGTTCGACCAACGTAAAGGCGGTCGTTCTGCAATGCCGGGTGGCCGATCTGCGGATGCCAGGGCACATGGTCCACCAACCCAACGCGCACCTGAGAATGAACGAAACGATACAAACGCGATTGTAGACTGCCGCGGCGAGAAAGGCAATCACGTCCGCCAGAAGGCCAGGGCCGAATTGGCAAATGCGTTGCAGATTGCGCGGTCGCTTGCTATAAAGGAGTGTGTTTGCGCACGTCATACCATGGGGGACTCGCCTGCACTCCCGGACCACGAGCACGGCCGAGCCTGGCCAGTAGTGCAGCTTCGTCCCCTCCAGCCTCAGCCGGTTGTCGCCACTAGGAGGGCCAGATGGCACGCAAGTCTCGCCGCACGCTTAGGGATTGGATCGCAAAATCGCCAAACCGTCACCGAGGTGATTCTCGGGCAAGGGCCGGTCGCTCCCGCCGGCTGCTGCTGGAAAGCCTCGAACTGCGGCAGTTGCTCTCGGTCAATCCGATCATCAGCGAAATCTGCGCCAACAACGACAGCGGCATCGTCGATTCCTCGGGCAACCATTCCGACTGGCTGGAGATCTGCAATCCCAGCAGCCAGCAGGCGGTCGACCTGACCGGCTGGACCTTGCGGTACAGCACCAGCAGCAGTTGGACCTTCCCTTCGATGAGTCTCGGCCCGAACGAGTCGCGGGTCATTTTCTGCACCTCGGGATGGAGCCAGACCGATCCGGCCCAGGAACTGCACGCCAGTTTTAATCTCTCCAAGTCGGGCAAGTACCTGGCGCTATTGGACAGCAGCGGCACCGTGGTTCAGGAGTTCAGTCCGACCTTTCCCGCGATGACTTCGGACATCTCCTACGGGACGGGGCAAGCGGTGACGGAGACGAAGTTGGTGGCGGCCGGAGCGACCGCCAGCTACTACGTGCCCACCAGCGGCAGCCTCGGCTCGAGCTGGACACAGACCAGCTTCACTGCGACGGGTTGGTCCTCGGGAGTGACGGGCTTGGGGGCTCTCGGTTCGATCCCCGGCTTTGCAGTCACCAATTACAAGTCGAATCTCAGCAGCATCAGCAGCGTGGCGCAGGCGCAGTCGGTAATCAGCACCACGTCGGATCAGAGCTGGTCGCAGAGCGAGACGGCCCCTTACATCAACTACCAGAACACCGGCGGCGGCGGCGAGTTCTCGTCCAGCGACCGCCCGTTCCCCGGGATGCCAATCGGCACGGAGTACGATTGCTTCGCGACCAGTGTGGCCGGCGTCGTCCATATCCCCAGTGCCGGCAACTGGACCTTTGGCGTCAGCAGCGACGACGGGTTCAGTTGCACGGTCAACGGGCAGACGTTCGCCTACGACGGTCTGCGCGCCCCGGCCGATTCGTTCGACACCGTCAATTTCGCGGCCGCGGGCGACTACAACCTCTCGCTGACCTATTTCCAGAACGGCGGCGGCTCGGAACTGGAGCTTTTTGCCGCTTCCGGGACAAAATCGGCCTTCGATTCCAGCTTTCAACTGGTCGGCGACACGGCCAACGGCGGCCTGTCGGTCGAGAGCGCTCCCTTCACCGGCGGCGGAACCAGTACCGCCTTCGCCAACGCCGTGAAGACGAACGTAGGGGCGGCGATGCAAGCCGCCAACAACACCTCCCTGTACGTGCGCATCCCCTTCGCCGCGCCCAATCTGGCGTCGTTGCAGACGCTGACGCTGAAGATGGAGTACGACGACGGCTTCGTGGCCTACCTGAACGGCGTCGAGGTGGCGCGGCGGAACGCCCCGACCAGCGTCGCCTGGACTTCCACGGCGGTCGAGGAGCGCAACAGCGACGTGCAGGCCACGACCTTCGAGACCTTCGACGTCTCGGCGTTTCTCAACCCCTCCACCACCGGCCACCTGATGGCCACCGGCAACGTGCTGGCGATTCAGGTGATGAAGTCTTCGCTCAGCGACGGCGACATACTTGTGGTGCCCGAGCTGTCGCAAATCGTCTCGACGCAGTTGGGCAACCATTTCTTCACCACTCCCACCCCCGGCACGCCGAACACGATCGACACCTGGCAGCCTGACGTTGCCTTTAGCGTGGGACGCGGGTTCTATTACCAGTCGTTCCAGTTGGCAATCAGCACCACGACCACCGGCACCAGCCTCTATTACACCCTGGACAGTTCCACGCCGAGCGCCACGCACGGCACGCTCTACAGCGGCCCGATCACGATCAGCACCACGGCGACCGTCCGCGCGGTGGCGGTATTCGGCGGCTCGGCCGGAATAGTCTCCACCGAGACGTACGTCTTTCCCAATGCCGTGGTCAACCAACCGGCCAATCCGGCAGGATTCCCGACGAGTTGGGGCGCGGAGACGGCCGACTACGCGATGGATTCGCGGATTACTACCGATGCCAGTTATAAGAACCAGGTGGTGCAGGACCTGCTCTCGCTGCCGACGATGTCGATTGTCACCGACGAGTCGAACCTGTTCGATCCGACCACCGGCATCTACTCCAACGCCACCAACAGCAACCTGGAGGTGCCGGCGTCGCTGGAGTATTTCGATCCGGCCAGCGGGCAGACGTTTCAGATCAACGCCGCCTTGGTGATGCAGGGGGGCGTCGGGCGTGATCCGGGATATGAAAAACACTCCTTCCGCTTCATCTTCAAGGCCCCTTACGGTCCCACCAAGCTCAATTTCCCGCTGTTCGGCGATGGGGCCACCGATTCGTTCGATACGGTGACGCTTCGCGCCGGTTTCAACGATTCGTGGGTCTGGGGCCAGAACGAAGCCCAGTACATTCGCGACCAATTCGCCGACGAGACGCTGCTGGCGATGGGCCAACCGGCCAGTCACGGCAACTACGTGCAGTTGTACGTCAACGGCCTTTACTGGGGAGTTTACAATCCCACCGAGCGGCCCGATACCTCCTTCGCCGCCGCTTACCTGGGCGGCGACAAGAACAACTGGGACGCCTTCGACGCCGACGAAGCGGTCAACAGCAGCGACACCACCGCATACAACGAGTTGATGAACTTCAATTTCCAGGGCGGCAGCACGGCCGCCTACCAACAGGTCCAGGGGAACAATCCGGACGGCACCCGCAATCCGAACTACCCGGTGCTGATGGACATGACCGACTACATCGACTACATGTTGATGAACATCTACATCGGCAATACCGACTGGCCGGTGCACAACTGGTACATGGCCCGCGAAGAGGACACTTCCCCTACCGACCTCGACAGCACGGGCTTCAAGTTCTTCCCCTGGGACTCGGAGATGTCGGCGGGGCTGCAATGGGCCTACAGCCCGAGCATCAATTCGATGACGACCGGCGACTGGAGCGGCTGGTTCGCCAATACGCTCAACGTGTTGAAGAACAACGCTGACTTTAACATGCGGTTTGCCGATGAGGCGGAGAAGTTTCTCTTCAACGGAGGTCCGCTGACCGCCGCCGCCGCAGAGCAGCGCTACCAGGCGCTGGCCAACGAGATCCAGTCGGCGATCGTCGACGAATCGGCGCGCTGGGGCGACGTGAGCGGCACGCTCTACAAACCCTCCGACTGGACGAACGACGAGAGTTACGTGCTCAACAGTTGGCTGGCCCCCAGAACCGGCATCGTCATCCAACAGTTGCGGAGCGCGGGCCTGTTCCCGAGCGTCGACGCCCCCAGCTACGCCATCAACGGTTCGTCGCAGAACGGCGGCGTCTTCCATGCCGGCGACACGCTGACGATCACGGCGTCGGCCTCGCCGATCTACTACACGCTCGACGGCTCCGACCCGCGGCTGCCCGGCGGCGCGCTCAATCCCAACGCCATCCTCTACAGCGGTTCGATTCCGCTTACCCAGAGCGTCGAAGTCAAGGCCCGCGTCTACTCCGGCGGGACCTGGAGCGCGCTGGTCGACGCCGGTTTCTACGTCGATTTGGCGCCGGCGCTCCGCATTACGGAGATGATGTATCACCCGCTGCCGGCCACGGCCGACGAGATCGCCCGCGGCTATACCGGCAGCAGCGCGGAGGACTTCGAGTACATCGAGATCAAGAATATCACCGCCAACCCGCTGCAACTGGCGGGAGTGAGATTCGACAACGGCGTGCAATTCACCTTTGGAAACTACTCGCTGGCGGCCAACCAGTGCGTCCTGGTCGTCTCGAATCAGACGGCGTTCCACATCCGCTATCCCGGCGTCAGCACCTCGTTGATCGCCGGCCAGTACACCGGCCATCTGGATAACGCGGGGGAGGAAGTCGAGTTGGATTCTCCCCAGGGCGGCATCGTGCAGGACTTCACCTACAGTGACGACTGGTATAAGCAGACCGACGGCGACGGCTTTTCGCTGACCGTCCGCGATCCGCTGCAAGACACCTCGCTCTGGAACTCCGCCGACGGCTGGCGGGCCAGCACCGCGCCGGGCGGTTCGCCCGGCGGCGACGAGACCAACCCGATCCCCAATCCGGGCTCGGTCGTCATCAACGAAGTGCTCGCCAATCCCGCCACCAGCGGCGGCGACATGGTCGAGCTTTACAACACCACCAGCCAACCGATCAACATCGGCGGCTGGTTCCTCAGCGACAGCAGCGCGAATCTGACGATGTACCAGTTCGCCAGCGGCACGACGATCGCCGCCGGCGCGTATCTTGTCGTCCGCGACTCGCAAAACTACGGTCCGGGCTCGGGCGATCCCGGGGCACACGTGGCCTTTGCCCTGCCGGCGCTCGGCGGCGACCTGTATCTGAGCTCGAACTATGCCGGTCAGGCGGGCGGCTACCGCGAGCACGTCAACATCGACTACGCCCCGGTGGGCGTCTCCCAGGGCCTGATTACGAAGTTGACCGGCGAGACCGATTTCTCGCTGCTGCAAACGCCGACCTTCGGCGCAGCCAACAGTGTCGCCTACGTCGCGCCGGTGGTCCTCAACGAACTGATGTACCATCCCGCCGCTCCGACCGCGGCCGAACAGGCGGCTGGCTTTACGAACGAGGACGATTTCGAGTACGTCGAATTGTACAATCGCTCGGGCGCGCCGCAGACATTGAACAATTTCTACCTCGGCGACGGCGTCGGCTTCACTTTCGGCTGGTGTGCCGACGGCACCGGCAGCGAGGCCTGGACGCTGGAATCGGGGGCCACCGCCAGTTGGTCGGCCGCCGGTTTGTCCAGCGGCAGCTACACCGTTTACGCCCATTTCAGCCTGGTGGACGGCAACGGCACCCGCCGCAGCAATCTCGACCAGGACGCCCAGTACACGATCACCTACGCCGGCGGTTCGACCACGGTCACCGTCGATCAGAACCAGACCAACGTGGTGGGCAACGACGTTCTGGGTCAATTTGGGCAGCTATGCGTTCAACGGGCCGGCTACCGTCACCCTCACCCGCGGCGACACCGACCCCAACGATTGGACGATCGCCGACACGATCAAATTGACGGCGACGGGGCAGAGCGACCGGATCCTGGGCAGCCCGACGTTGAGCTCCTTTGCGACCACGAGCGGCCTGACCACCTTGGCCCCCGGCGGATACGTGGTGCTGGTGAGCGACTACGCCGCATTCGACCTGCGGTATCACGTCGCCGCCAACCAGATTCCCGTGGCGGGAGTTTATTCGGGGCACTTGAGCAACGGCGGCGAGATGGTCCGTCTCGACGAGGTTGGTGCGACGTATCCGGGCTACGTCGCCTCCTACGAAATTGACCACGTCAATTACGGCGTGCAGGCCCCGTGGCCCACCGAGCCCGACGGCAGCGGTCCAGCCCTGATCCGCATCCACACCGCCGACTACGGCAACGACGTGGCCAACTGGGGCGCGAGCAACATGGGCGGCACCCCCGGAAAGGCCAATCTCCCCCTCGACACTTCAGCCCCGACGGTCCCCACGAATCTTACCGGTCACGCGACGATCAGTCCAAACAAGATCACACTGAATTGGACCGCCTCGACCGACAGCCAGAGCAACGTCGATCACTACGTCGTTTACCGCAATGGCTCGGCAATCGACACGGCGGCTTCCACCTCGTACAGCGACACGAACGTGCAAACCGGCACGAATTACGTCTACTCGGTAAGCGCGGTCAACCGCGACGGGTATGAGAGCGGACAATCGGCGACGCTGACGGCGGGCGTGCCCGGCATCCTCTCCTACGACTGGCCGGACAGCCAGCACGTCGCGGTCTATTTCAGCGAGGCGCTCGATCCGGCGGTGGCGGGCGTTTTGAGCAACTACCTGCTCGGCGGCGGCACGTTCACCGCCGTAGCCCTGTCCCGCGGCAATACCCTGGTCACGCTGACAACCGCTGCGGCAATGACCACCGGCGCCGGCTACACGGTCACGATGAGTCACTTGACGACGGCGTCTGGAGACGTGCTGCCCACCAGCTTGCAGTTCTCGTTCAGCTACGCGCCGCAGGGGACAGGCTCGATCTTGCGCGAATACTGGGCGAATATCGGCAGCGGCATCAACGTCGCCGATTTGACCAGCAACGCCAACTACCCCAACAATCCCAGCGGCAGGACTCTGTTGACCTCTTTCGAGGCCCCGGTGAATTGGGCCGACGACTACGGCACGAGAATTCAGGGCTATCTCAGCCCGCCGATGACCGGCTATTACACTTTCTGGATTGCCGCCGACGACACCGGCGAATTGTGGCTCTCTACCGACGACAATCCGGCGAACAAGGTCAAGATCGCCTACGTGCTGGTTGCCACCGGTTCGCGCGACTGGAACAACAGCAGCGATCCGTACCAGAAATCGGCGCAGATTTATTTGCAGGCGGGACAGCGATATTATGTCGAAGCCTTGCAGAAAGAAAGCAGCGGCAACGACAATCTGGCCGTCCGCTGGCAACTGCCCGATGGGAGCTGGGAGAACGGCGATTCCACGATTCCGATTCCCGGCATTCGCTTGTCGCCTTATGGCGGCATCGATTTCACGCCGCCTACGACGCCGGCGAGTCTGTGGGCGAACTTCAACGTCGCCGGCCAAATCAGCCTCGCATGGTCGCCGGCGAGCGATCCGGAAAGCGGCGTCGACCACTATGTGATCTATCGCGACGGCAAGGCGTACGCCACCTCGACGACCACCAGCTACACGGACTCCAGCTTGGGAACGCAGAGTTGGCACTCGTACCAAGTCTCCGCCGTCAATTACGACAACTGTGAAGGGGCACGATCCCAGACCGACACCGTGATGGCGACCAGTCTGCTTTCGGTCGTGGCCACCGATCTGACCAGCGTGCAGGTGACCTTCACTCAGCCCGTCGATCGCCTCTCGGCCGAAACAGCGGCGAACTACTCCTTGACGGGCGTCACCATCTATTCGGCGCAGTTGGCGACGGACAACCTCAGCGTGACCTTGACCACCTCCTCGCTGAGCACCATTTCCCACTTGTTTACCGTCAGCAACGTGAAGACCAGCGGCGGCGTCACCATTCCCACGAAGACCGCCATCGTCAGCTACACCGGCAAGATCGATTACGACTACTGGTTGAACATCGGCAGCGGCACGGCCGTTTCGGACCTGACGAGCAACCCCAATTACCCGGACAATCCCACCGGCCACCAGGTTCTGACCAGTTTCGACGCCCCATACAACTGGGCGGACGACTATGGCGGCCGGATTCGCGGCTACATCTTCCCGCAGACCACCGGCTATTACACCTTCTGGATCGCCAGCGACGACAATGGCCAGCTATGGCTGTCCACCGACAGCAATCCGGCCAACAAGGTGGAGATCGCCTACGTGCCCGGCGCCACCGGCCACAACGTCTGGAACCTCTACCCGCAACAGCAATCCGCGTCGATCTATCTCGTGGCCGGGCAGAGGTACTATATCGAAGCTCTGGAAAAGGACGGCACCGGCGGCGACAACCTCTCGGTGGCTTGGCAACGGCCGGGAACGACCTTCAACCCCAGCAACGGCACGCCCATCGGCGGTCTCTTTCTGGCGCCTTTCAACCCGTTGGCCCCCTGGTCGGTCATCGGCGTCAACCCCTTGTTCTCGAACGATACCCAGCCGGCGCTCAGCGGCACCGTGGACAGCACGACGGCAACCATCTTGGTCGCGGTCGCCGGAACGTACTACCCGGCAATCAACAACGGCGACGGCACCTGGACGTTGCCGAAGGGCGAGATCGCCGCGCCGCTGCCGAATGGGACTTACAACGTCTGGGCCGCTGCCATCGATTCCGCCGGGCACATAAGCTGCGACACCACCAGCGGCGAGCTGGTGATCGATACCGTCACCCCCACGGTGAGCGTCGCTGCGGGCAACCCTCGCCTGCGCGTCGCCGCGGTCAGTTCGCTGACCATCCAATTCAGCGAGCCGGTGGTCGGTTTTAGTCTCGCCGATCTGCAATTCACCCTCGGCGGCATCAGCCAGCCCCTCAGCGCGGCCACGCTGACAACTACCGATCAGCAAACCTGGACCCTCGGCAACCTCGCCGGCCTCACCGCGGCGCTGGGCACCTACCAGCTCACCTTGACCGCGGCCGGCTCGGGCATTACCGATCTGGCCGGAAATCCGCTGTTGGTCGGCGGCAGCACCGCCTGGCGCAATGTGCCGCCGATCCCCGGCGACTTCAATCTCGACGGCGTGGTGGACGGCCTGGACAAGGCCATCTGGTTCGCCAACGTCTGGACCGGCAAGACCTGGGCCCAGGGGGACGCCAACGGCGACGGCACCGTCAACGGTCTGGATTGGGACATCTTGGTTGCCAACTTCGGCCGGAGCGTCTTCGACGAGTATCCTGCTCCGCCGCTGCCGCCGACGCCTTCCCCCACTTCCGGTCCTTCGCTGCCGTCGGGGCGCACTCCAGTTCAAGGACCGGTCGCACCCATTCCTATCGGAGGCAGCTCGTCTCTGCTCAGCAGCGGGGGCGCAACACCTGCTCCGGCAGGTTCGGGGGAGGCAGCGGTCAGTCCCAGCGCCGCGGCACCCACCACCGCCGCCGCACCCGAGCCGGCGACAACCGCTACGGTTCAAGTGGCCGTCGCGGTGGCGCCGCCGAGCGCTTCGCTGGGGACGGGCTCGATTGTCGCCCCGCAAACTTCGCCGCCGATCGCCGCGGTGCTTTATGTGGGCGCAGGTCCGGGCCTGCCTCCCAACGCCAGTTCGCCGCCGACCACCGTCGTGCAAACCACTTGCGACGCACAAAACCAATCGGTAACTGTGTTGACGGTGCAGGCAAAGCCGGTTTCGGCATCGAGCCAGCCGAGCAGTTCGAGCGTTTCAACGTCCGGCGTCCCATCGCCGAGCATCGCGGTGCAGACGGCTCACGACGCCGTGTTCACTCAGATCGAGCAAGGGAGTTGCAGCGTCGCCGCCGGCCTGCTCGCCGGCGGAACGACAAGCCCCGCCGCAAACCTGGCGTCGGCCCTCAGTTCTGGAAAGGTCGGCACTGCTGCGGCGACCTCCCCGAAGCCGCAGACCACCGGCACATGAATTGTGATGGATGTCAGATCATAGCGGAGATACTCTACCACTGGAGATCGCGATGAAGAGCCTGTTTACGATTTTTGTTCTTGGTCTTGCTGTTGCCGCTGCTCGGGCGGATCAGCCGCCGGCGCATACGGTCGATATGGGTGTGCTGCTGGACGAAATGCGAGACCTGGCGGCGCTGGCCTCTCGCCCCAGCCCGGCTTATCGGAACATTCAGTTTTCGAGTTACGACCGCCGCTCGACCACGCCCGAGGCCCCCGGCTGGTTCTCGAACGCCGATGGTTTTGGCGGCGAGCCGATCCCCGGTTTCCTCAGGACCCTGCGGCAGCCCGCCGGCGGCAAGCCCGGGCTCTACTTGCTGGCCGACGTCGCGGCCCCGGCGCGATCGTCCGCGGCTGGTCGGCGGGAATGGAGGGCATTCTCCGCGTCTATCTCGATCCGAAGAGCGACGACCCGGCGGCGACCGACGGCACGTTGATCTACCAGGGCCCCGCCTACGGTTTCCTTGCCCGCCGCTCCGCCCATTTCCTCAAGGCGGTCGGAATCAAGATTGACGCCAAGAACGCCTTCACCCAGCAGGACGCCGATTACCTGCCGATTCTCTTCGCCCGCGGCTTGCGCGTCACCTGGGAAGGCAGCCTGGACGAGTTGCACTTCTATCATCTCCAGGTCCGCAAGTATGCCGCCGGGACCGACGTTCGCAGCTTTGATGCGAAGGAGGACCTCAAGCGGTTCGAGCCGGAGCTCCGCGCCGCCGTGGCGGGCCTGACGCAGCCGCGCAGCCCAGAAGAGATCACGGCGAAGCCGCTGGCAGCGAGGATCGCGCCCCACCGCGCCTGGGCGTGGTCGCCCGAGAGGCGTGGCCCCGGGGCCTTGCACGAGTTGAGCCTCAAGCTCAGCGCCGCCCATCTCGGCGAGGCCCTGCGCGGCTGCTTGCTGCGAATTGCCTTCGACGGCTCGCAGCGCCCACAGGTCGAGTCGCCGCTGGGCGACTTCTTCGGCTCCGGGCCGGGAATCAATCCGTTTTCGAGTCTGCCGTTTACGGTGGCGGCCGACGGCACGCTCACCTGCCGCTTCGTCATGCCCTACCGCCGGTCGATGCGGCTGGAAATCGTCAATCACACCGCCGCGACGGTCGGCCTCCGCGGCCACATTCGCATCTCCCGCTGGAAATGGGACAACGACTCGATGTACTTCCACGCCAAGTGGCGGATCGACCCGGACCTGTTCGTCGGCGCCGGCGCCATCGACCTGCCTTACGTCGTGGCCATCGGCGAGGGGACTTTCGTGGGCTGCGCCGCCATGATCATGAATCCGAGTGGCGTGCCCACCGCCGGCGGCAACTGGTGGGGGGAGGGGGACGAGAAGTTCCTGGTCGATGGCGAGAAGCGGCCGTCGATCTTCGGCACCGGCTCCGAAGACTACTTCAATTACTCCTGGAGCCGGCCCGATCTGTTCGCCGATCCCTACTGCGGTCAGCCGCTCGACTCGGGGCCCGACACGTCCGGCTACATCTCGAACCATCGCTTCCAGGTGCTCGATGCGGTGCCCTTCGAGAGATCGCTGGCGGCGATGCTCGAGCTTTGGGCCCATTCGCCCACGCCGGGATTGAGTTACGCCCGCATCGCCTATTACTACGCCCGGCCCGACGTGATCGACGATCACCGCGGCCTGATGCCGGCCGATCTGAAGATTCAGCCGTTGCCGAAACGGAACTTCGAGGCTCGCGGCGGCGCCACCGGCGCCAAGTACGTGAGCTTCGACGACGTGAAGATGGCGCCGAGCGCCGGCAGGCTGGAGAGGCAGCCGATGCCGCTGGCGTTGCGGCTGCACGTCGCCCAGTGGCAGGCGGAGAAGGGGGCGAAGCTGAAATTCAGCCTTCCCTTCGACCACGACGGCAAGGTCGCGCTGCACCTGATCGCCGTTCACCAACCGAAGGGCGCCGTCGTCCGAGTTCTCCTCGACGGCAAGCCACTGACGACCGAGGGCAATGCTCAGGACGTCCCGCTGCGTTCCGCCTTCGCTCCTCGGGTGCTCAACGTGAACTTCCAGCCCGTCCGGGTGAAAGCCGGCTCGCGGCAGGTCGAAGTCGAGTGCGTCGAGCCGGGCGCGGTCGGGCTGGATTCGATCTGGATTCGGCCGGAGTAAGCAGACGGTCGAATGAGCACAGCGATTGGTTCACCACGGAGACACGGAGAACACGGAGGAGAAGATGAGGGATGAGGGTGGCGGCGCGGAGAGACAAATGTCGCCACCAAGCGAAGGAGCAGGACCGTTAAAGGAGAAGAACAGTATTTCAATCGGCATCAGCCGCCCGCCATGCCCTATTTCATGTAGCTCCTCATCCTTCATCCCTCATCCTTCATCCCTCATCCCTGATCCTGCATCCCTCATCCCTTCCTCCGTGCCCTCCGTGTCTCCGTGGTAAACTCTGTGACCGTTGAGTCCACCGCGTAGTGTGGACTCCTTGCAGCTTCGCAACGACGCGGCTCAAATCCACTTTTTGCGAATCAGCCACGTCTTGACCCCCTGGGTCAGCAGCGCGTAGCACAGCAACGTCAGCAGCAGCAGTGGCCAGTAGAGCGGCGGCAGCGGCACGAAGCCGAGCCACGAACCGATCGGCGAAGTGGGCAGCCACACACCCACCGCCATGATGACCGCCGTGGTCACGATCAGCGGCCAGCTCGCCCGGCTCTGGAAAAAGGGGATGCGGTTGGTGCGGATGATGTGGATGATAAGCGTCTGCGTCAGCAGCGACTCGACGAACCAGCCGGTCTGAAACAACGCGGCGGCGTAACTCACGCTCGTGCCGTGCACCTGGGCAAAACGCGCCGCCAACTCCGGCGGCGGAACCAGGTGCGTGTTGTAGCAGTGGAACAGCAGCAGCATGATCAGGTACGTCGTGTAATCGAAGACCGAGCTGCACGGGCCGACGAAGAGGATGAAGCGGGTCAACTGGCCCATCTGCCAGGGACGCGGTTTGGTAATCTGCTCCGGATCGACCTCATCGGCGGGAATCGGAACCTGCGAAAAGTCATAGAGCAGATTGTTGGTGAGGATTTGCAGCGGCAGCATCGGCAGGAAGGGAACGAAGATGCTGGCCCCGATCACGCTGAACATGTTGCCGAAGTTCGAGCTGGCCCCCATCCGCACGTACTTGAGGATGTTGGCGAAGACCTTGCGGCCCTCCATCACGCCCTCGTCGAGCACCATCAGGCTCTTTTCCAGCAGAATGATGTCGGCGGCCTCCTTGGCGATGTCCACGGCGCTGTCGACCGAGATGCCGACGTCGGCGGTCCGCAGGGCGGGCGAATCGTTGATGCCGTCGCCCAGGAAGCCGACGACGTGCTTCTTCTGCTGCAACGCCCGGATCACCCGCTGCTTGTGGGCCGGCGAGAGTCGGGCGAAGAGGGTGGCGCTCTCGGCGGCATCGGCCAGTTGGGCGTCGGACATCGTCTCGACCTGCCCGCCCAAGACGACTTGATCGGTCGCCAGCCCCACCTCCTGGCAGATTTTTCGGCTGACCAGTTCGTTGTCGCCGGTCAACACCTTCACGGCGACGCCGTGATTATGCATCGCCAGGATGGCGGGAGCGGCCGTCTCTTTGGGCGGGTCGAGGAAGGCGACGTAGCCCTTGAGGATCAAGTCCTGCTCGTCCTCCTTCGAGTAGGCCGCCCGCCGCTCCACGTCCTTGTAGGCGATCGCCAGCACGCGGAAGCCGTCGGCGCTTAGGTCGTCGCAATACTCTTTCAAGTCGGCGATCAGCAGCGGATCGACCGGATAGATTTTGCCCTCCAGTTCGAAGCGGCTGCAGCGTTGGAAGACGGCCTCGGTGGCGCCTTTGCAGATCAGGCGGTTGACCCCCTCGGGCGTTTCGACGACCACCGACATCCGCTTCCGCGAGAAATCGAAGGGCATCTCGTCGACCTTCTTGTAGTTGGGCACGCCCGATTTCTCGTGGATCTCCTCGAATTGCAAAATGGCCCGGTCGAGGACGTTTTTGAGTCCCGTCTGGAAGTGGCTGTTCAGATAGGCCAGCACCAGCACGCCCTCGTCTTCATTCCGCACCACGTCGCAATGCCGTTCGAGGATGACGCGGTCGAGCGTGAGCGTGCCGGTCTTGTCGGTGCAGAGCACGTCCATCGCACCGAGGTTCTGGATCGAATTGAGCCGCTTGACGATCACCTTGTGCCGCGACATGGCGATGGCGCCGCGGGAAAGGCAGACCGAAACGATCATCGGCAGCATCTCCGGCGTGAGCCCCACCGCCACCGCCAGGGCGAAGAAGAACGCCTGCATCCAGTCGTGTTTCGTCACGCCGTTGATCAGAAACACCAGCGGAACCATGACCATCATGAAGCGGATCATCAGCCAGGTGAACTTCGTCACCCCCTGATCGAAACTGGTCTGCACGTGCTGGCCGACGATCGACTGCGCCATGCCGCCCAGGTAGGTCTTGAAGCCGGTTTCGACGATCACGCCGGTGGCCGAACCGCTTTCCACGCTGGTGCCGAGGAAGCAGATGTTTTTCAGTTCCAAAACCGGCTTGGGGGCGTCCTCTTTGCTGTCGAACTTCTCGACCGGCAGCGATTCGCCGGTGAGGCTGGACTGGACAATGAACAGGTCTTTCGAGGAGAGAATGCGGAGATCGGCCGGGATCATGTCGCCCGCCGAAAGCTGCACGACGTCGCCGGGCACGAGCTCGCGGAGGGAGACCTCCCGCGGTTGCCCGTCGCGGACCACGGTGGCGGTCACGCTGATCATCGCCTTGAGTTTTGCGGCGGCGTTGTCGGCCCGCGCTTCCTGAAGGAATCGCAGCGCCACGCCCAACACCACCATGCTGAACATCACCGTGGCCGATTGCGGGTCGCCGGTCAACAACGAGACGGTCGCCAGCACCAACAACAGAATCACCAGCGGGTTGATGCAGGCGTGCCCGAGGATCCGCAGGCGGCGATACTTCAACTCCTTGGTGACGATGTTCGGGCCGTAGTAGTCCGCGCGGCTGGCGACCTCGGCCGCGCTCAGGCCGGTCTCCGATGTCTCCATCCGCTTGAAGATCTGCGCCGCGTCGCTGCCGGCCATCTCCGCCAGCAGCGGGGACGCCTGGACGTGATTCGAACCCGACCGCAGGGCGGTCAAAATGTTCTTCGGCAGCATGAACGTCGGCAGAATCGGCATGGTGAGTCACTCACAGATTTGGAAGTGGCCATTATAGGGTGGCTGGGGGTTCTGGCCAATGGCATCCCGGATGTTCGCGGCGCGACGTGGCGTTGTTGTCCCGAGGAGCAGCAGCCGCATACAATTCCAGTAGGGAGGTTCCGACCGAAAGGAGCAGGCGATGTCGGAATACCGGAGCAGTGTGCAATATGCAGGAGTGGCCGATGTCCACGGCTTGCTGGCGGCCCTGAAGGCGACCGATGCCCGCGATCGCCAGCACGCCCGCGAGTTGCTGATCGCGGTGGGGCGGCCGGCGGTCGGGCCGTTGGTCCGGCTGCTCGATGACCCGGACCATCGGGTTCGCTGGGAGGCGGTCAAGACGCTGGCGGCCATCGGCGATCCCGCGGCGGCGCCGGCGCTGATCGATGCGCTGGAGGATGACGCGGCGGACGTCCGCTGGGTGGCCGCTCAGGCGCTCATCGACCTCGGGCACGAGGCGCTGCGGCCGCTGCTGAGCGGCGCTGGCGTACCGAGCCAGCTCGCCGGAATTGCTGGAAGGGGCGCACCACGTGCTCAGCCGGTTGTATTGGCGGGATTCGCCCAAGCTGGTCAAGCCCGTGTTAGCCGCGCTGAACGGGCCGTCGCCGCAGATGGCCGTCCACTTGGCCGCCTATTCCGCGCTCAACGCTATGCGCACGAGCCAACGCGATTGAGCACGTACTCCCCTTTCCCGCAAGCGAGAGAGGGGCCGGGGGTGAGGGCGGCCGCAGAGCGCTCGGTGGGGCAGACATTCCTGTCTGCCCCGCAGAATGCGATAGAAGAGCAGACAGGAATGTCTGCCCCACCGTGCTGAGAGATGCGAACTAAAACGTGCAAATCACCTCCGTCTTCTTGTTCAACCGCGGCAGGCGAACGGATTCGGCATCGTAATCCTTCGACGGCAACCCGTTGACACTGACCTGTTTGATCCTGCCGTATCTGCTCGGTGGGCGAACGTGCAGGACGACGTTGGCTGCCTGCCACTTGGGCGGCTCGATCGACACAGTGATTTTGCCCTCCGCCAACTGCGATCGGGCAACGAAATTCACTTCGCCGAAACAGCTCGGCGCACGGCGGACTTCGATCTGTTGTCCGTCGGCCAGCCAGCCCCGCGGCACGCCGGCCATCAGGTGCAGCGTGTTGCCCTGCTCCAGCAGCAGGGCGATCCGCAACATGTCGATCAGTCGGCTGTTCGAGTGCATGTGCGGCTGGCGGCTGGCGCTCCAGACGTCGCTGTTGAAGCCGGTCACGATGTTCTGCCCTTCGATGGTTGCGTAGGTCCCCTGGCCCATCGCGTAGGCGGAGAGGCTGTAGAGCGTCCAGACGAACTTCGCGTGTTCGCCGCGGAGCAGTTGGCTGAGCGACTGGTTGTAGACGTAGTAGGGATCGATCGAGTTGGCCCCGAACGCCGGCAGGCCGCTGAAGAGCCCATAGCGCTCCAGCCAATACTCGAGGTCGGCCACCTTCTCGTCCTTGGCGTCCAACAGCCCGGCCTCGACCATGTAGATCGGGCTGGAGATCGAGTACCAGTTGGTGTTGAAGAAATCGACGCTGGGCGGGCCGCGAAGCTGAGGGCTCGGCGAGACGAACGGCGGCTTCACCTTGTGATTCATGGAGCGATCGAGCGCAGCGACGATGCACGCTTTGTAGTCGCCGGCCTCGGCCGCCAGCCGCTCCGCCTCGCGGTTCATGCCGATCGCCGCCAGCACGTCGGCGGTCTCCCGCAGTCCCATGTACGAATACGTATCAGTCCAGTACCAATTGTCCCAGATGTACAAATCGGACGGGCGTCCCTTGGGCAGCAGGCCGTAATTGCTTGGTCTCTTGCCGTTTGCCGTGCCCTTCGTCCGCGCCCGTTGGCGAATGATCCAATCGCAGCCCTTGACCATCTGCGGGGCGACGCGGCGAAGCCAGGCGTCGTCGTGCGTCAACTTATAATGCTCGGCCAACGCCCAGAGCACGAAGCCGTCCTGGTTCATCCATTTCAGATCGACGTCGCCTGAGAAAAAGCCCTCGGCCGATGTGACGTCCCCCTCGGGCTTCTCCTTTCCCTGCCGGGCGAGGAAGTAGTCGAGCATGCCCGCGGCCTCGCGGTGATAGCCCATCCGATCGGTGGCCTGAATCGAGACGCTGCCGTCGCCCGCCCAAACGGCCTCATAGCCGAGCGCGTCGGGATGCGGCATGAGCAGGCCGGTCTTCGGGTCGCGGTCGATGAGGATGAAGTTGCTGGCCAGGCATGCCCGATAGGCGTCGCGGATGCGGCTCTCCGGCACGATGAACTCCGCGTTGCGATTGAGTTCGCGCCGCCAGTATTCGCGGAACTTGGCGAGTTGATCGTCAATACTCAAACCCGCGAGTCGCGGAGCGGCCTGCTCGGGCAGCGCGAAATAGGGAACGGCCAGGTCGATGCTCTTCGTTTCGCCCGGGGCCAGTTTCAGTCTAGTAGTCAGCCGGTTCTCATCAGGAGACATGGGCCCGGGCGACTTGAATCGCGGCGTCTTGCCCGACCGGGTCAAGACGACGATCGGCGACCAGGAGCCCACCGGCGCTCGTCGGCCATCGACCGGATAGTAGCAATGCACCCTAAGCGTGCTGGCGCCCTGAGGCAGCGCCTTGGCCAATTCGCTCCAGCGGATGGCTACCGAATGTTGCCCCGGGGCAATGTAATCTTCAATCGGCCGTTCCTTCGCCGAAAAACCCGTGCGGGAAAGACTGCCCAGCGGCTTAACGGCGTTGCCCGGCCCGATCACCTCGACATCGACGGCCATGGGACTGCTGTGTATTCTTGAAGACTCGACGTAGAAATCGACTCCCGCCGGCGACCACCACTGTGATACCTTAATTGCGTCCCCCTGCCGCTCGACTGGCACGGAAAATGTCGGCTGCGCGATATTTTCCTCCTTCGCATTGAAAATCAGCGACTGCGACGGGTCGCCCTGCTGCGCGGCAATGGGCTTGAACGAAACCTCCCCGCCCTTCGCCAACAGGCAGGCAACCGTTGTGCCGTCCTCGTCCCGAAGAAATGGCGGCTGGAAGGAGAGCCGATGCGAGTACGGCGCGGGGATCGCCTTGCAGCTTAGGTCGCGATGCAGCGCACCGAACTGCACCGCCAGCTCCGCCTCGCAAGGCAACGACGACTTGTTCGTCAGCGACCAGCGGACCAGCGCCACCAGCGGCTCGCGGGCGGTGATCGATTCGAACTTGCCGCGACAGGTCGCGAAGGCAAGCTGGCGAATCCGCAGGTCGCCGACCGTCCACTCGTTGATGACTGCCGGCATGTAGCCATCGACCAGCCGCGACTTCACGTTGTCGGCGGGCGGCAACGCCAAGGTCGGCACGCCGGCGCTGCCCAAGTCGGGGTGAGCTGCGAATAGTGCCGCCACGCACAGGCCGCTCCACTCCGCCGTATAGGGAACCATTAGTTGGCCGGATGACGTCACGTGGAACTCCTCCGGATGCACCTTGGCGCCAATGACGTTGACCACGTATTTCATCAGCGGCAAGGACTGGCTCTTGACGACCGCGTCGAAGCTGACGTCCGCGGGCATAACGTCAGGGTACGCCCGCAGCGGCCCGCCGCCATCGCCGCGTGCAGAGGCTGCACACGCCACAATCAACATCACCCAAGCCAGCCGGCGTCTTTCGTTGTGCAACATGTAATCGTCCTTTTGGGAGGAGGTCATTCGGGCGGCAACTGCGCCGCTCAGTATAGTCGATGCACGAGGCATATTGAAGAGACAGGCGTCCCGGCAGAGGGGAATACGGGCATTCACAGCCGCCGCTTACTCGCTGCAGGTTAGCCAGCGGAAACCCCAGAGCGGATTGCCGCAATGGGGACACTGTTCACCGTTGGGCAGCAGCCGCCGCCGGCACTGCGGGCAGTCGTCGATGGCCGGCAGGTGGACGGCCTGTTGAGTCCGCGCCGCGGCCGCCCGCCGATCGTCGCCAAACGCCAAGGCGGTGGCCACCTGTACGGCCAGCGGCGTCAACAAGAAGAGAACCAACGGCGCCCGCCGCGACTCCGGCACCACGCGGGCCAAGACGTTGGTAAACGCCAGCCGCCGTTGCTCGGCGCTCGTCGCCAGATAGCCCTCGATTCGCGCCTTCTCGTCGCCCTGCGGCGGCGGGTCCGCCAACCGCAGCCGGCTCAGCCATTGCACGTACCATGCCCCGTCGTCCCGCACGTAATTCGCACTACGGGCAAGCGCCGCGGACTCGGCGACCTGGTACAAGTTGATCTCCCGCAGGCCGCGCGACTGGGTCTTGGTCGGCGAAATCGGCGTCAGCATGGAATCCAGCCCTTCGCTGTCTTCCACGTCCTTGTGCAGACGCGAGTAGAGCAGATCGGCCAAGACCGTCAAACCGCGGTCGAGGCTCTCGACGAGTTCGTTGCCGTCGCCGCGGTTCGCGTGCTCGTTCCATTGGCGTGCGGCCGCCTCGCGTCGCGATTTTGATCGATCTTCATCCATAACCGATCCTGCTTCGTCGCCGGCCCTTGTCGGCGCGATGGGGGCTTACTGCTGACCGCGGCGCCTGCCGAGCGCCGAACGGCAGAATGGGAGGAGATCCAAATCGCTCAGCTCTTGTTCCAACTCGTCGGTCGTGGGGTTGTGCAGGGACTCTTGCACGTCGGCGATCAGGGTATCGGCAAACTCAGCCCGCGCCCGTTGCAGCGTCTTGCGGATGCCCGCTTCGCTGAACGGCCGCTCCGGGTGCAAGCGTTTACTGACTTCTGCGGCCATCGTGGTCGAGCAGGCGGTCGGGTTTTCGGCGCGATATTTGAGCACGGTGTGGTACGGTTGGCCGCCGCGGCGTTCGGCCTCCGCCAGCTTCGCCCAGGTGCGGGAGAGGGCTTCTTCCCGCCAACTGTCGAGGAACCGCTGCTCGTCCTCGTTCGGGCCCAGCGGCGACGCCTGCGGCTGAACCGCGTCGAGATCGAGCGACACGGGCCGTTTGCGGCACTTCTTCTGATGGTCAACGATCAAGTGGTAGAGGGCCGATTTCAAATAGTCGCGGAACCGCCCGCGCTGCTGGTCGGCGCCGCGGAAGGCGCCTTGCAGACAACGCAGGGCGAACTCCTGGAACAACTCGTCGGCCGCGTCCGCGTCGCGAAGCGATCCCAACAAATAGCGATAGACGACGCCCTGGTAGCGTTGCAGCAGGGTCACCCAGCGATCATCGGCGGCATCGGGCGGTGAGCGGCGCGAACGCGCCCACAGATCCCACATCGTCGAGATCCGGCTCAACCGAGATTGGAGAACCTCTTCGTCCATCGGAAAGAACCAACGCTGTATTAGAGCCGGTGGAACCATCCGCCCCGTCGCCGGTCGGCAGTATAGCAGGGAACGCGGCGGCGTGCCAGCCACCCCACGTGCCGCTCGCCGCGAATCCGCTTGGGTGCCACTGCTGGCTTGTCCAGCAGTGCCGAAGCACGGTTGGGCAAGCCAACCGTGGTGCCCGACAGTCCGATCGCGTCGGGCCACGAGAGCGAATCCGCCGTCGCCGCGAGAATCAGAAGCGCCGTTCGAGTTGCACCATTACTTCGCTGTTGAACGAGCGGTCGTCGCCGCTTCGCAGCGGGACGGAGGCGCCGACGCGGCAGACGGTACACTTGGCGAGTTCGGCGTGGATTCCCACGGTCAGATCCAACACGTTGACGCGGTTGGCAAAATTGCTGAAGGTCAGTTCCGGTGGCGTAGTCGTACTCACCACATCCGCGTCTTGCAGGGTTGTGGTGTAGTGCAACTCCAGCATGCCGGCGACGCCCGTCAGGCGGCAGGCGCAGGGATTGCGATATAGCCAGTAACCGGCGGCCAAATCGAGATAGAGCAAGTTTTGCTCGCTAAGGTCTCCCCTGCCAAGTCCCGCGTTGTTGCGATAGTCGATGCGGTCTGGATTGGTGTCGATATCGACCTGGATAAACCCTTCCCAAAAGAAGCGGTCGGTTGGCGTGTTGACAAAGCCGGCGTACGGCAACAGGTGAAAGGCATCGTTGTGGACAACGAAAGTGGTGGTCTTCAGGACGCCGTACATCTGCGTGGCGAATCCGGTGACGTTGCTTCCCGTGGGCGTGTCGATCCCCAGTCCGATTGACGCCGCAAAGGTATCACCGCAGCGGACCACTCGTTTCAGGATTAGCGCCAGGTTGCCGACGTTGCCGCCGGAAACGTCGAAGTCCGGCGCGGCAAAGTCGGTCCGTCCGGCCAGCGGCATCCGCAACTCGATCGAGGAGCAGCGATCGAAAAAGGTCTTCTCCACGCCGATCGTGTAACAATCGACGGAGAAATTGCGGCTGATCGGTGCCACTCCGCCAAAGCTGGACTCGGCTTGCAGGGCGTCCTGGAAATGATTATAGGTGAAGAAGACGCGGTCTTGCGGCAAGGCGTTGTCGTCTTCGGCGATCTTGACGCGGCGGCAGCCGGCAGCCAGCGGCAAATCGGCGCGTGCGTTGTTAAAACTGGAGCCGAAGGCGAAGACGCTGCCGCCAAGGTTGTTGAAGAAATCGCCGAACATGTTGGGAGCGCCGGCCAGCGGTTCGCTGCCTCTCGATTCACTCTGATCGCCCATGAGCGAGGCCAACTGGTTGGAAGAGGGCGAGGCCGACTCCGCGGCCTTCGTTGACAACTCCGTTGCCGGCTCCGGCGGTGCCGGCCGTTTGTCGGCCGACGGCGCGGAAGGCCGCGGCTTCGCAGTCGAGTCGGGGGAGCCGGCAGGCCGGGTTCCCGGTGCAACCTGGGCTAACGAGTCCCAGGGGTTCGCGCCGTCGTCGGCGGTTGCCATGCCAGGTCCGGGGCCGCTGTCGTCATCGACCGCCCGCGCCGCGGCAGGAGTTGACAAGACGCACGCCAGGCCTAAAACGGTCGCACCGGCCAGCGAAAACGCACGGTAAGAACGTGTTCGCGGCATCTCCCCCCTCCCCCTGAACGAGTGAGAGCTGATGAACCCCCATCATTGCATCGGCGGCCGGACCGTAGCGAGTTTAGGGAGATTGCCGGTTCTATCGCTTTTTTGGAGGAGGCGGAGGAGGAGACGCGAGCGACCTGGCGGCTTCCTGCGCGGAGTTCTTGGATGGCCTTTTCGGTCTTCGCAATTCGCTCCTGCAAACCGGCGGCGTCGTGGAGCGTGTCGGCCGCCCGTGCCAGGTTCTGCCGGAGCGTCTCCAACGTGCGCAACACCTTCCGCCGCTTGGCGGGATCGGGAGCGAACTTCCCGATGGCGCGAAGGGCAAAGAGGAGATCGCGGTGATAGCGGGCATTGGCAGCATGCTCGGCAACCAACGGCGCCAGGATGGCCTCGGCTTGTTCGAATGCGGCCATCGCTTCTTGACGATCACCGTGATTGAACTCGGCCTCTGCCAGCGTGAGGCACACCTCTGCCAGCGCCACCTGATAATCGGTTACCGAGGGGTTTAGCCAGGCCAGCCGCTCCAACGCCGTTCGCGACTCGGCGTACATTTGGATCGCCCCGTCGTATCGCTTCGCCGCAGACAGTACGTCGCCCTGCAGCCGCCGCGTAACGGCGAGCTTATAGGCATAATCCAAATCGGCGGGCTCGTCCTTGAGGAGTTGCGCGAACATCTCGCGTGCCTTGTCCAAAGACGTCGTGGCCAGTTTGAGGTCGCTTATCGCCACACCCAGATTGCCGAGGTTATAGTAACCCATGGCCGCATCCTCGCGGAGCTTTGGGCCGAGCTTTGCGTCGTTTCCCGCCACCGGCAGCAATTGCAAGCGGATGGCCTGCGCTTTTTCCATGCACTCGCGCGCCTGCCCCCGCTTGGCGTCCTTGTCTTTCTCGACCAGGCCGAGATTCATCCAACTGTTGGCCAAAGCGCGACTTAAATCCGTGGACTTGGGGGCTAAGGCTGCAAGCCGGCTGCGCAATTCGATTGCCGCGGCGTAGGTTGCCGCCGCCTGGTCGAGCCGATGCTGCTCGTGCAACGCTTGCCCCATGGCATTAAGCGTGTCGCCGAGCGCCTTCAGGCGAGCCGTGTTCTCCGGCGTCTTTGCGACCAGTTCTTCCTGGGCCTGCTTCGCCGTCTCGTAAAACGGCATTGCCTTGGCCGGCGATTCGATGGCTTCAGTAATCCGGCCGATGCGATAGTGGGCCAGCGCCAATTCGTCGCGCAAGGCCGCGTCTCCCTCGCTCCGATCGAGAAAACGCTCGTAGTACTTGCGGGCAAGCTGCAAGAGATCCCTGCGGAGCGGCTGCTTTCCGGGCTCGTTCTTCAGCCTCTCCTCGCTCACGCGGGTGAAGAGGTCCTCGACCGCCTGCCGCGCGTCCAGCAGGCTCGCTTCGGCGCGGACCTGCGATCGCGAGGCACGCATGTAACCGATCGATGCGGCAATCAGCCCGAGCGACAAGCACAGGAACGCTGCGGCGACGGAACCGGCCACCAGCGGATTGCGGCGGCACCAGCGCCGCAGACGTTCCGCCGCCCCGACCGGCCGCGCCTCGATCGGCATGCCGGAGAGATAGCGGCGCAATTCTTCCGAGAGCGTCCTGGCCGACTGGTAGCGGGCGGCTAGGTCCTTTCGCAGGCACTTCAGGCAGATCGTCTCCAGGTCGCGTGAAACTTGGCCGTTGAGTTTTCGCGGGCTGGGCGGATCGTCCTCGATGACCTGTTTCAGCAGCATCTGCACATTGCCGCGGAAGGGCCGCTCGCCGGTAAGCAGCTCGAAGAGGATTACCCCCAGGCTGTAGACGTCGGTGCGGCAATCGGCGGCGTGGGCGTAGCCGCGGGCCTGCTCCGGCGACATGTAGGCGGGCGTGCCCAGCACCTGGCCGTCGAGGGTCATGGTCACCTCGTCGGCCGCCCGTTTGGCCAGCCCGAAATCCATGATGTGCGGCTCGCCGGCCGGATCGATCATGATGTTGCTGGGCTTCAAGTCGCGGTGGATCACGCCGCGCTCGTGGGCGTGTTGCAGGGCATCGGCGATTTTGATGCACAATGCCGCCGCTTCCCGGCAACTCGGCCGCTGCCGGCCCGGCCACTTGTCAAGCGACAGGCCCTCGATGAAATCGCTGACGATATAAATACGGCCGGACTCGATCCCGACTTCATGCACGCTGACGATGTTCGCATGTCGGAGTTGCGCCGCCGCCCGGGCTTCACGCAGAAACTTCTCCGTCTCGATCAAATCGAGCCGGGCCTTGTGCGGGCACTTGATCGCGACCATGCGATCGAGTTTGGGGTCACGCGCCTTCCACACCACCCCGAAACCGCCCGCGCCCAGCCGCTCGATCAGCTCGAAGTGGCTGATCGCCGGCATCTCGCCCTCCCCGGAACGCGAAGACGGCGGGTAGTCCGCGGTCGCCAGGCTTACCTGACTGCCGCACACCGAGCAGTGAAACTCGCTCAGCGCGACATTCGCGCCGAGCATCGTCGGGCTCTGGCAGTGCGGGCAGCAGATCCTTAGGGCGGTGGGCGGGACAGGCGTGAGATCCGCCATGCTGCCATAGGTGTTCACCTCGGCCGAATACTCCGCCGATGCCGCCGCGACGCGGTCAGCCGAACGGCCTTGCGGCGAGCGATCGCCCGCTGATGCCTCATTCATGGCGGCATCCCTTGTGAGAACGTCTTGGCGGATCCTGCCGCCTTTATAGCAGAACCAACCCGCTATCTCAAGGGGTGCAGAAACCGGCAAAGTGTCGGAGAAGTGCGAAGTCCTCGTTCCCACGCTCTGCGCGGGAACGTACTTTCGGTACGGGGTCTTCCCACACGATTCCTTACACCTTTCCGCGACGCCGGCGCGTCGAGTTGGCAGGCGTTCCCACGCGGAGCGTGGGAACAAGAATATACGCTGCGCCCGCTGGCAGGGGTCCTTGACAGACCTTTGCCGGGAGGTTCTCATAGTCGCGTGGGTCGATCGCGGCGTTCGACGCGATAACCGTTGCACCCGGGCTTTTCCTCTTTGCGAACCGTTTCGCCGTTGTCGCAAAATAATCACGCGGCCTCGGTCACAAACGCCGGCTTCTCAGTAGTAGGAGCATAGCCAGTCGCTTTCCAACACGTAGGAGCAATCTCATGCGCCGTTCGCATACTTCGCGGGGTGCCGTCGCCTTGGCCTTGGCGGCAACGGTTGGTCTGGTCTCGATTTTCGGCGCTTCGGGTTGCCAACGAGGCAATTCCAACGAGCAGAAGGGCGCTGCCGAGGGCGGCCCGAGCGGCCCAGTGGGGCGGCCATCAGTCGGGACGAAAGTCGCAGAGAGCGGGCCGAGCGGCGGAGTGGGCCAGCCGGCGGCTGACCTGAAAGCCGATGAGCCGGTGGAAACGCTGGTCGTAAAGATCGGCGTCGGCGGCAGCGCCGATCTGACCGAGCCGGTGGCCTTAGACCTTGGACTTGGTTTTCCATTTTGGCTGACTCCCGTCGGCCGCGAACAGAATGAGCCGGCGCCGTTCGGCGCCGTGCCGCAGCAATCGGACGCGAAGGGCACGATTCCCGCCGGCTCCAGCGCCAGTTTCACCTTCTCGCTGAAAGCCGATCCGGGGCAGGATCGTTTTCACACCAGTTCGCAACTCCTGGCCGGGTTGCGGGCGTCCGATATTTCGCGCGTCGGCTTCGCAAGCCGCGGGGGCGTCGATTGGGTGTTGGACGGCTACGAGATTCAACTCAACGGCAAGACCTTTGCGGCCCGGAAGGGAATCGGTCTGACGGCCGCACAAGCCCAGAGCGCCGCCCGGACAAAACTCATTGAGCTTACAAAGAAGCTGACGCCGCTTAAAAACGAGTTCGTCGAGTTGAAGAAGTTAGTCGGCGCAAAACTGGCGAAGGCCGACGACCAACAACGCCTGGAACAGGTCCGCAGCGAGCTCCGCCCGCTGATGCTTGAAAACGCCCGCTTGGAAGCCCAACTGCAAGGGGCGGCCCCCTGGTTCGAGGATTCCGAATTCCACTCGCCCTGCCGCGACAACTCCGCCTCGCCGGCGGCAAAGGCGATGAAGGTCGTGCTGATTACCGCCAACCATCCCGCCGCCGGCACTAAGAACTACGTTTATTTTAAGACCGGCGGGCACAAGTATCTGCTGGGCTCGCCCGAGAAGCCGCTCTCCCCGGCGAGAGGACCGCAGATATTCTCCGTCAACTTGGCTGCCGGACCCTTGGCCGCGGCCGACGTGCGGGGCTGGGCCGTGGGAATGCTCGGCACCGAGCGGCCAAGCGGCAAGGTGCCCGACCGCTGGCATCCTGAGCGGATTCTCGTGACGATCGACGGCCGCGCCGCCTATGACAGCGACGGAAACCCCTTGGATTGCAATTCGCTCAAAGCGATTCGTGTCATCCCGCCCGCCCACACCGACGAGAACGGGGTCGTGGTCGTCAACACGCCGGTCGCGCGGGAGACGTTTCTCTGGGAAGCAGGCAAAGGACTGGGGCTCGATACGGCCGGCGAGGCCGCCAAGCCGCTGCCGCCGCCCGGCGACCCGCAGGCGCCGCAGCCGGAGCCGGGAACAACGCCACAACCGGCCGATTCGCTGGCCGAAAACCCCGTCGAGAACCCCGCGGAAAACCCCTACTTCCCCGGCGAGACGCCGCCGCCGGTGGTCGAGATCGCGGGCGACGATTCCGCCGCGCCGTCGCCGATCGACGAAATCTGCCCGAACGACCTGGCCAATGACGATGATTATGGCTACGACGCCAATGACGACGGCACGAACGCGGACGATTGGAACGACGATGACGTCCTGCCGCCGGACAGTGCGCCAATCATCCCGCCGGACGTTTCGCCGACCATCCCGCCCGATCCCACTCCGCCGCCGGTGGGCCAACCGTTCCAGATTAAGAGCGTCGCGCTCACCAGCGGTTATCGAACGAAGGATCAATTCAAGATCGTGTGGAACGTCTGGGGCGACGAGAGCGAGATCGACCATTACTACGTCTATCTGTTTGTTGTGCGGCCGGAGATGTTGCCGTCGGCGCAATGGGACTGGAACAACGGAATGGCGCTCTGCCAGACCGTTCCCGCCGGTCAGCATAGTTATACGGGCCATCTGACGAATGCTCCGCCCGAGCCGCTCAGTCCGCAGCACCAGTATCTTCGCCCGATGGTCGTGGCGGTGCCGAAGAACTCATCGCTGACGCCGCACACGGGAGTCGGCGCCGCCCGGGCGCTGTTTTCGTCGTTGCCCAGCGAGCAGGCGGCCGCGCAAGCGTTCTGGCTGCCCCATAGCTATCTCTGGTCGGGCGGAGGGGGCTGGCAGCAGTTTACGCCCGGCCCCGTGCCGCCGCCGCCGGGCACAAGCCGGGCGGTTTGGAGAGGCGGGCCGCTGCCGAGCAGCGCGGGAATTCCGTTCACCACCGCCGCCCCCGCCTCGAACGTCTTTATTCGCCCCGATCACAACACACACTGGATCATGCTCCAGTTTCAGGCAAACGTGGGCCCGGGAGACTACCGCATTCTCGGCCACGCCGGCTTTGGCGGAGGCCCCGGCGTGCCGAATACCGCCACCATGCAAACACGGCATTACCTCGTCAAAACGGCGCCAACGGCCGCAAACACCGGCTGGTCGGCCTGGACGCCGGCGAGTCCGCAGGACCTGCCGAACCCCGGGGCCCAGGAGCGACTGAGTCTGTTTCAGGACCACGTCTCCACCAACGCCCTGCCCGGGGGCACGAAATACCAGATTCTCTACGAGGTGATGGTCTACTTCCAAGGCCCGCCGCCGACGAACTACGAGTTTCCGCCGGCGCTGTTCGGCGTGCGTCTGATGCGGCCGTGACGCGAGGAGAGAACTTGCGCCGCCCGAGCATCGGGCACGGAGTGAAATGGAGGAACGATCATGAACGACATTTTCTTCTCACGCCGCCTTCTGAAAGGCGCCGCTCCTCTGCTGGCTTCTCTGGCCGTCTTGACGGCGGCACAGACGGTTCCGGCGGCCGGGTCCGCTGCAAGCGAAGGTGCACAGGCTACAACCGCTGACTCCTCCAGCGGCAGCAACGCGCCGCCGTTGACCTTCGAAGCCGTCGTCTTCGCGCAGACGGGAAACGACGAGTTCGACCAAGCGGCCGCTGCCGGGAGCGACGATCGAGATCCGCCCGCAAGGCAGCGCGAATTCCGCGGCGCAACAAGCCCAAAGCGACCAGCAGGGACGAGTGCTGATGACGATCGAAGCCGGACCGGGTGATTACCGGGCAACCGCGCGGATGAACGGCTATCGCCCGCAGAGCGTCCGCATCCTGGCCCGCGCACTCGGCGAGCACCACGCCGCCGAGTTCGTCTTGAGCCAGAGCAGAGGAAAATCTCTGATCTTGCAGGCCTTGGTGTATCAGCAGGTTGCCGACGACGCCGCGACCAGGCGTCCGATCGCTGGGGTCACGGTGCAATTGCGGCAAGGCGACGCGGCATCAGCCCCCGGCACAACCGACGCCCAGGGCCGAACGCGGCTGCTGCTTGGGCCCGGTGACTATCAGGCCAGGGCCTCCCCGCCGCTGTTGGGGTCGCAGACCCTCCATGTCTCCGTCCGCGACGGCGGGGCAAACCGCGCAGTCTTCATCTTCAAGACGCCGGCGCCGTTGCCGTCCTCGCAGTCGGGAAAGTGTCGGCCCAACGCGACGCTTACCTTCGTCGCCGTGGTCGTCGCCCGCAGCGGCGCCGAGCCCGACACGCCGCTGAGCGGGGCGACCGTGCGGCTTAGCAACCCCGGCGCAGTTTCCGTAAACACCACCGACAGCCGGGGCCGCGTGCGGCTGCGGGTGCCCGCGGGAGGCGACTATGTAGCCTCGGCCGTCAAGGACGGCTACGCCGTCCGCAATATGGTCGTGACCATCACCGAGAGCGGCAAGAATCATGCTACCTTCGTGCTGAGACCGTTGCCGACGGGCTCCTCGAACATGGCATCGCTCGACATTCGTGTCGTCGATGCCTCGTCGCGCAAACCGATACCCGGCGCCACGGTCCTGATCCTCGGCGGTTCACGACAGTCTCGCCAAGCGTCGAGGACCTGTTCGGCAGGTGATCTCAGCCAGGTCCTGCCGCGGGGGGACTATGAAGTAATTGTCAGAAATCAGGGATACCAGCCTCGCCGCGAGAGCGTCAGTTTGAGCAGGAAGAACGCCCGCCTGACGGTGATGTTGGTCAAAAACGGCTTGGAGGGCCGAGGAGACAAAACGGACAAACGAAACTCGTCGTCCGATCGAAACGCGAAAACAGACAAGAACCGAGATCATGCCGGCGACAAGAAGCCGCCCAAGGATGGAAAAACGAATTCGTCAACGAAGCCGGCAAAGGGCAGAGAGGTATGTGGTAATCGCGAGCCGGCGAAAGAAGACAGGAAACCCATCAAGCCCTCGAAAGCACCCGGCGGACAAGCGACGCAATCACAGCGACCGCCCCCGGTGGCGAAGCCGATCAGGCCGGTCCCGCCGCCCTGTCCGCCAGTTCCCAAGAACGTACCAAACAAGCAAAATCCCCCGCTGCGTTAGCCGCCGCACATGGCACGGCAGCGACAATCGAGGGTAATGCACTGAGGATCGATCATGAAAACTAGTAGCCGTCTCAACCGCCATTTGGGAAGTTCGGTCTTTGTCGTCGCGCTGCTGGCCTCTCTGACCATGATGGCGCGGCCGCTGTCTGCCGCCGGAGCGGGCGTGCGGGGTCAAGTCCTCGCGCTCGACGAGCAAGGGCGACTCACCGGCATCGTCGCCGGGGCCGCCATCGAGCTGACGAACCAGGCCGGCCAGGTGGCGGGACGGGCCACCTCCGACGCCGAGGGCGCCTACAAGATCGACATTCTCCCCGGCAGCTATCTCTACAAGGTTCGGGCTGCCGGCTTCCGCGATGAGAACGTCGGCCGCGGCATCCAACTGAAACTCACCGAAGGATACAGCATCTACAACTTCTCGCTGACTAGGGGAAAGAATGACCCCAACGAGCAGCCGACGCCGCCGCCGGTCGTGCCGATCGGCAAGCTCCAGGGGAGAGTGCTCGAACAAACCGGCGACGGAAAGCTGGTCGGCATTCCCGGCGCTACCGTTTCGCTCCGCGGCAGCGGCAGCCGCGGCTTGCTCACGGCCGTCGCCGACCGTCAAACCGGCGGGGACGCGGCGGGGCATTACGAGATTACCCTGGCGGCCAGCACGTGGCGGGCATCGGCCTCCGCCCCCGGTTTCCCATCCGCCGAACCGGCCACGATCGACATCCCCGCCGATCAGACCGCCACCCATGATTTCATCCTGACCCGCAAGCTGCCGCCGCCGATCGCCGGCGCCCAGGGGATTCGCGGAACCGTTCGCGTCCGCGGCGAGAAAGGGGCCAGCGACGCGCGGCCGCCGCTGAAGATCACGATCGCCGCAGCAGACGCGTCAGCGAACTCGACCGAGCCGGGCACCGACGGCCAGGGCAGATATTCCCAGGACCTGCGGCCGGGCACGTACCAGGTGACGGCGGAAGCCCCCGGCTATGTGACCGCCCGCAGCGGCCCCAAGGCCGTCTTCGCCACGAAGTATACGATCGTCGATTTGACGCTCACGCCGTCGCCGATCAATGTGCCGGTCACTTTCGAGGGAGTGGTCTACCAGCAGACGGGCGAGGACGAAAGCACAAAGCGCCCCTTGCCGCGAGCGGCCGTCGAAGTTCGCCGCCAGGGCGGCACGGCCAACCCGGTGCAAGAGCAATGCGACGAACAAGGGCGCGTGCAGATGACCATCCCCGGCGGACTGGGAGACTATCAGGCCACTGCCCGCATGAGCGGCTATCGCCCGCAGAGCGTCCGCATTCTCGTGCGTGATCCCAGCGAACACCATGCGGCGGAATTTGTGCTGATCAAGGCCAAATCGCTGGCGTTCGAGGGCATCGTTTACGAGCAGACCGGCAACGACGAAGCGACGAATCGCCCGCTGGCCGGAGCGACCGTCAGCCTGCGGCAAGGCGGCACGACCGGGGCCCCCGGCACCACGGGCGCTAACGGCCGGGCGCGGCTGCTGGTGCTGCCCGGCGACTATCAGGCCGAAGCGAGCATGGCCAGCCTCGGTTCGCAGACCCTCGACGTCACGGTTCGCGAGGGCGGTCCGAATCGGGCCGAGTTCGTGCTGAAACGGCCGCTGGGATCGCCGAGTTTTGAGGGACGGGTGTTCGGGCAAACGGGCGATGACGCTGCCTCGCGCCGCCCCTTGCAGGGCGCGAGCATTCTGATCGGCAAACGCCCGCAGGCCGCCGGCGGCGAGACGCAGGGCACGACCGACGCCGACGGCGCGGCGCAGGTGGACATCGCCGCTGGGCCGGGAGATTACCAAGTGACCGCCAAGATGGACGGCTATAGTTCGCAGTCGCTGGGCCTGGTGGTCCGCGGCGACGAGCACCATGCCGCCGAGTTCGTGCTCAAGAAGCGTTCCGCCCCGCTGACGTTCCAGGGCGCGGTCTTCGTACAACGGGGCGACGACGCGGCCACCCGTCGTCCACTGCCCGGGGCGGCCGTTCAGCTCTCGCCGCTCGCCGGGGCGGGCGATGCCTCGCCCGTGCAAGGCACCACCGACCGGCAGGGCCAAGTGGGATTGAGCGTCGAGACCGGGCCGGGCAGGTACCAGGCCACCGCCAGCCGGTCGAAGCTGGGCTCGCAGACCCTCCGCGTCGTCATTCGCCCTAGCGGCGAGAACCGGGCGGAGTTCGTCCTCAAGCTGCCGTTGCCGCCGCCGCAATATCCGACGTTCCAAGGCATCGTCTACGTGCAGCAAGGCGAAGAGCCGCGGCGGCGGCTGCCGGGGGCCACCGTCCGCATCTGGAAATCGGACTGGTCGGCGCAGGGCCAGACTGACGACCAGGGCAGCGTCCGCCTAACCAAGCTCTCCGGGCCGGGCACGTATCAGGCCGAGGCCGGGATGAAGGACTGCCAGTCGCCGGGGCCGGTTGACGTCGTCATCCGCCCAAGAGGCGAGACGAGGCAAGAGTTCGTCCTTTCTCTGCGAAAGCCCGTCCAGCGGCATGTGTCGTTCGCGGCCACGGTGGTTGGCAAGACCGGCGACGACGTGTCGGCCGAAGCCCCGTTGGCCGGGGCGACCGTCTGGATTTCCAAACCGGACGGGTCTGCAAAGCAGCAACGATCGACCGGACAGGATGGCCAAGCCCGCATGGATCTTCCCGCAGGAGCGGGCGAGTATCTTGCCGGGGCCGAGTTCGCGGATATCAACCGAGCCGGGTGGACATCACGATCGGCCCGGATGGCGAGACCACGTACAGGTTCGTATTGGAGCGACGAGTGCCGCCGCGCGTGGCCCTGCTGGCCACGGTGGTCGGCAAGACCGGTGACGACGTGACCGCTGAAGCCCCGTTGGCCGGGGCGACCGTCTGGATTTCCAAACCGGATGGGAGCGGGAAGATCCGCGGCGCCACAAGATCGAATGGCCAAGCCCGTTTGAATGTCGCCAGCGGGCCGGGCGAGTACGTCGCCGGCGCCGAGTTCGCGGATATCGGCCGGTTCGTGCGAATGTCACCATCGCTTCCGCCGGCGTGACTGTCCACAAGTTCCTCATGAGCAAGGCCGGCTCGATCCTCGACGTAGTCGTGATTGACGATAGAAAGCAACCGCTGGTCGGCGCCAGCGTCGAACTGCGGCGGCAAGACAACGGCGGCGGGCTCGCCCAGGGCAGATCCGCCGCCGGCGGCCGCGTCCGGCTGAACGTCTCGGCCGGGCCGGGCAGTTATGAGCTTGGCGCCCAATTGAACGGCTACAAGCCGGGACGCCGCACGATCACAATCAGCGACAACGGCCGCGGCCGTGAGACGATCGTTCTCCAGAAACAGCAGACGGCCCAGCCGAGGCTGACAGTCATCGTCAGCGGACAAAACGCCGGCGGGGCAAGCACGCTGCTAAACGGCGCTTCCGTGCAGATCAGCCGCGACAACCGCCCCGTCAAGACGGGCCGGACCGACAGTCGCGGCCGCTTCACCGCCAACCTCGGACCGGGCGATTATCAGGTCCGCGTCAGCTCGCCCGGTTACGCGCCCGCCAATTTCGCCAGAGTGACGGTTGGCCCCGACGGCCGGGAAGAGAAAATCGTGTTGCACGCCAACATCCAGTAAAGTGACATGCTGTCCGCGCGGCACGCATGTCAACATCCAGATCGCTATCGCCCGGAAATAAGGAGCCGAAACGATGAGGACTCAGTTCGCGATTCGAGTACTGGCGGCGCTGACGGCGTTTGCCCTCGCCGCCCCCGCGCTGCTCGCCCAGTCAAGCAAGAAGCAGCCCCAGCAGCCAGCGGACGTGGGCATCGAGTTGGGGCTGTGGGACATGCTCATCGCCGGCCGGCCGGACATCAAACCCACCCTGTCGAACCAGCAGCGAACCCGGCTCGAACAGCTCGTTGAGGGTTTGGACTCCGACCGCTACCGCCAGTTGAAGCAGCAGACCAGGGCGTACGCCAATGCGCCCCGCGGCAAACGCCCGACCGACGAGGAGCAAAAGGCCCTGACCGACGCCCGCAGAGAACTTGACGCCATGCTCCGTCAGCTCCGCGGGAAGGTCACGGCATTTCTGACTCCCGCACAGAGTGCGTACCTGTTCAGCCCGTATCGCGGGCGGGCCAGCGGGCTGATAAGCGGCGTGCTCCGCAGCGTCGCTCTCAGCGGAGAGCAAAAGGCCAAACTGGAAGGCCTGGCGAAGCAGTTCGATTCCCTCATGTTCGAGCCGCTGCAACAGATGGACGTGATGACGCCGGAGCAAAAGCAGGCGCAGCGCAAGGCCATCGAGGCTGCGCGAGCCGCCGGCAAGACCGGCAGGGACCTGCAACTGGCGCTGCAGGGAGCCGTGCAGCTTAGCGATGAGCAGAAGGCCGCCAAGAGTGCCGCTCAGAAGGAGATTGACGAGTTGGACAAGAGATTGGTGGCCGAAATGGCGTCTCTGTTGACGGCCGAACAGCGACCGGAGTTTGACCGGCGGCTTCCGCCGAAGCTCCGGTCGGCTGCCGCCGAAAGCAAAAATGCCGAAAGCAACAAGGCGGCGACGCCGGCCGACGGCGGCAGCCGCCCCGGGCTGCGCGATTGGACCGATAAGGCCGGCAAACCGCTGTTCAAAGCGACGTTCCGCGGCGTGGAAGACGGCTACGTCAAATTGGAAAAAGCCGACGGCACCATCGCCAAGTTGGCCTTCGACAGCCTGAGCGAGGCTGATCAGCAGTTCGTCGTCGAGAACCAGTGATCTACGCCGGGTGCGAGCGTCGAGTGGCTCGCCATTGACGCAACCGAAGCCGTCGGCAGGCCGAACCACCTGCCCTCCAGAACCCCATGCGAAGGGGTTGACCTCGACTGCTTGGCTGCCGCTATTCGGTTGCCAATGGCAACCCCCAGCGACAGACGGAAGCAGGATTGCAAGCATCGCCAGGATTCGGCGCATCGGCATTGCTCCTGAACCGAAGCTGAATATCCATAGTCTGCGGTGGTGTCAACGGCTCTTTGGGACACATATTGGCCCACCGTTCGGCAGCCACGACCGTTATCCTCATAAATCGGCAAGAAACGCAGCCAGCGACCAGCTTCAGCCTCCGTAAACGCGCAACTGCCTTTTTTGCCAATATGTTACGCTTACGCCCCACTACCAGTGTCACTTATCACCCGCCTAACGCTGAAGGCTGATCGGCGATCGCTTTCCAGCGATCTCAGTGGTTTCCGGGGAAACGCTCTCAAGCAGCGGAAAAAACCCGGTCACAAACCGTGTCACGCCAGTAATAGAAGCAGAGAGAGCAATTCACCCTAACCCTCCAAATGAAAGGAGAAAAATCATGAAGGCTCTCAGACGAAACCTGTTGCTCGGCGTGTTCGCGGTTACTTTGGCGGCTTACGGGACGACGATGGCCTCGGCGGCCCCTCCCCCGCACTTCCCCCCGCACTTCCCGCACTACGGACCGGGCCCCTGGATCCCCGGTTACCCCACTCCCGTGAAACCCTGGTACAAGCCCTATCATCCCTGGCCTCGGCTGGTAGTGGTTGTTCCGCCGCGGCCGTACATCCTCGCCGCCAACGTGGCTCCCGCGGCCTGCATCCGCCTGGTCAACCCAATCGAGAACCGCTCGGCGCTGCGGTACACAGTCAATGGTGGAGTCGTTCGGGTTTTGCCGGCCGGCGCTGAGCGTCTGCTTCGACCGAGAGGTGGTGATCCGCTTCGATCGTGGCGGCGGACAGGGCCTGGCCCGCTACCTGCTCCAAGACGGCGCCTACCGTTTCGCTCCGGCCGGTGGCTACTGGTGCTTGACCCGCGATGACGACGCGGCGGCCAGCGACGTTCAGACAGACGACATTGCCGCCAACCCCGTTCCCGGGACCTAATCGGTCCTCACGGCGGCAGATCACCGCGACACGCACAAGAAGGCCGGCGAAAGCCGGCCTTTTTTGTTGGCCATGGTCAAGACGGCAGACGAGATGCTCACGATCGTCCGCGGCCCTTTCTGCCGATCTTCTTGCTGTTTTCCTTTCGACCTTTCTTCGCGCTCTTCGCAGGCGCCCCGGTCCGCCCCTTCTCCTTTTCCACCAGGCGGAAGTCGATCTCGCGGCGGTCGAGATCGACGCGGGCGACCGCCACCCGCAGCAGATCGCCGAGGCGATAACTGTTGCCGGCGCGATGGCCGCTGAGCGTGCGCGAGGTGCGGTCGAAGTAGTAGTGGTCGTCGCGCAAGGTCTCGACGCGGATCAGCCCTTCCGCCGGCAGTTGCACGCCTTGGACAAACAGCCCGTAACTCTCCACTCCGGTTACCACCACCTCCATCTCTTCACCGATGCGGGTGCTGAGATAGGCCAGCAGCTTGAGCTTGGTCAAATCGCGTTCGGCCGCTTCGGCCCGCTGCTCGCAATCCGAACAGTGGCGGGCCAGAACGACTAGCTCGTCGTAGTCGTTTCGCGGCTTCGTGGAAAAGGGGTCAGGCCCCATTTGCCGGAACGGCCCGAAGGGTGCTTCGCACAAATGGGGCCTGACCCCTTTTCCACGCGGCTTCGACTTCGTCAGCATCGCATCGACCAGTCGATGGACCGTCAAATCGGGATAGCGGCGGATCGGCGAGGTGAAGTGGCAATAGCACTCGCTGGCCAGGGCGTAATGGCCCTCTTCCATCGGGCTATAGATGGCCCGCTGCATCGAACGCAGCACGGCGAAATGCACGGCGTGCTGCTCGGGCTTGCCCATCGAGGCATCCAGCAACTTCTGCAACTCGAAGCGGCCTTGCAGGCTGCCGGTCTTGTAGCCCAGCTCGGCCACAAACTCGCGCAGGGCATCGAGCTTCTGCGGGCTGGGCGATTGGTGGACGCGGCGGAGGAAGTGCAGCCCGCGGTCGCGAATCGCCTCGGCCACCGCCTCGTTCGCCGCCAGCATGAACTCCTCGATGATCTGATGGCTCTCGGTGTTCTCGACCACGTGCGCCCCGCTGACCCGGCCCTGGCGGTCGAGGTCCACTTTCACCTCCGGCATGGTCAGTTCGAGCGCCCCGCGACTCAGCCGGCGACGGCGCATCGTCATGGCCAGCGTATGCATCCGCCCGAGCAGGTCGCACACCTTGCCGCCGAGTTTACGGCGCGAGCCCTCGCGGTCCGCCAGGAACTCGTCCACCTGTTCGTACGTCAGCCGCTTGCTGCTGCGGATGGCCGCGGAGTAAAGCTCGGTCGAAAGCCGCGTGCCGTCCTCGGCGATCTCCATCACCGCCGACTTCGTGTAGCGGACCTTGCCCGGCTGAAGGCTGGCCAGGCCGTTCGAGATCACTTCCGGCAGCATCGGCAGTACGCGATCGGGCAGATAGACGCTCGTGGCCCGTTCCAGCGCCTCGCGGTCCAACGCCGTCTTCGGCCGGACGAAATGCGACACGTCGGCAATATGAACCCCCAGCCGCCAACGGCCGTTCTCCAGCCGCTCGAGCGAAATCGCGTCGTCAAAGTCGCGGGCGTCGACCGGATCGATGGTCACGATCGTCTCGGCGGTGAAATCCTGGCGATCGCCGAGAGATTCATCGAAGTCGTCGGCCCGGCGGTTCGCCTCCTCGATGGCGTCGGCGGCGAATTGGTCGGGCAGGTCGAACTCGCGGATGATCGAGAGCGTATCGACGCCCGGTTTTCCCCGCGGCCCGAGCACCTCGGCAATCACCCCTTCGCCGTCGTGCAGCGGCGAGGGGAACCGCAACATCTCGACCACCACTTTGTCGTCGGGCTGGGCGTTCTTCGCGCCAGGATCGCCCACGCTGATCGGCCGGGCGAACATCGCCCCATCGATCCGCACGTAGGCGGCGCCGGCCGACTCGAGATAGGTGCCGACGAACTGGTGCGTCTGCCGCTCGACGACTTCGACGATGCGGCCGCGCGGGCCAAGCTCGCGCCCACGCTGACGACCGATCTCGACCAGGACTACGTCGCCGGTGGCCGCATCGGCGGACTCTTCGGCGGGAATGTAGATGTCCTTCGCTCTCTCCTTGGCGCCGGCTTGATCGAGCCGCACGAAGCCGAAGCCCTTTTGTGTCCGCTGAAAAACGCCCAGCACGCGGTTGGACTTCCCGGCAGTCGATTTGCGAGGCGATTTGGCGGCCGGCGTGTCGGCATCTACTCCGCTGCCGCCGCGGGCCGTTGGCCCCCGGCTATTGGAGACGCTCTTCGTTGTGGCGATCGTGTCGGCCACGACGGGCAGCACGAGATGGTTCGATGCGTAGCGGATCTTGCCGTGGCGGACGAGTTGCTTCACCATCCGCCGCACCAGCACCGCGTCGTCCTTGGTTAGTTTCAGTTGTTCCGCGATCTTCCGCGGCTTGACCGGCCGATAGCCGGGAGCATTGACTAGTTCGAGAATCGATTGTTCAAGTGTCTTCATAGATCCTTATCTCCCGTTGGGGGAGGATGATGTGTTGTTTGGCGATTGTTCGTCCGTCACCGCATTTCGCTGGCGTTCTCGCTGTTGTCGCGCGCGTTCCCACTCGGCTTGTGTCCAGATCGGAAACGACCATGTTGCATACAGTGCCAGAACAAGGAAAAGCCAAACCGGCAGCGCGAGGACGTGATACCAACCTCTAAGCGACCTTGCCAGGACGACGAATGCCAGGATCGTAATAACAGAAATCCCGACTCGGAATCCGGCAAATATCACCTGAAAGCCAGGAAGCGCCAGAAACAGGACTACTGCCCAGGCAATCGGAAACAGAATGGTGATTCGGCAGCAGGGAGCAGCGGACTTCTCGCTTTTCACCCCTCTCAACTCTCCTCTCTCTCCCCCGCCCCGTCCCCTCTCCCCTCTCCTCTCTCCCCTCTCCCCTTATACAGTTTACGTTCCAAATTCGGATTGTACGTCGTCCACGGGCTATCGACGTTGGGGTCTTCGTCCATCAACGTCGAGAACGTGTTGATTTTGGCGTCGAGGTTGTCGAGCATGGCGAGGGCGACGGCTTCGAGCGTCATCGGCAGCTTGGGACTGCCGAAGGCATATTCGCCGTGATGGCTGAGTATCAGATGCTTCAGCCGCAGCACGGTGTCGTGGGGAATCGGCTCGTCGGAGAGCTTTTCCGCCTCGGCAGCCTTGGCGGTGAGCAATTCCACGGCCATCACCAGGTGGCCGATCAGTTGGCCCTCGTCGCTGTAGCCGAGGCCGTGCTCGTAGCTCAACTCGTCGGTCTTGCCGAGGTCGTGCAGGAAGGCGCCCATCAGGAGCAGATCGCGATTGACCTGCGGATAGTGCGGGGCCACGGCCAGCACGAGCTCCATCAGGGCGACGAGATGTTGCAGCAGCCCGCCGTGGTAGGCGTGATGATTTTTCGTGCCCGCCGGAGCCATGGTCAGCTTGGCCATGAAGGGCTCGTCCATCAGGAAGCACTCGGCCAGCGTTCGTAGCGGCGGATCGTCGAGCGTGCGGAGGATTTCGCCCAGCCGCAGCGCGAGCTGATCGACGGCGACGGCCGGCAGCGGCGCGAAATCGGCCTCGTCCACCTCGGCCGGATCGACGCGACGCAGCTTGGTGGCGATGACCTGCATCGCCCCTTGGAACATCTGCGCCGTGCCGCTGACGCGAAGGTAGTCGCCGTTGTCGAACGAGCGGTAGACGGCGTCGTTGGCGTTCCACAGCCGGGCGGTGACCGAGCCGGTGCGGTCGGACAGTTCGACTTGCAAATACAGATTGCCCGCGCGATTGGGGCGAAGCTGCTTGTCGCCGACGACAAACACCTCGTCGATCGGCTCCTGCGGCGTCAGTTCGTTGATATAGCGTCGTGGCATCGGCCAGTTCCGGGGGATAAGGGGGATCAAGTGCCTTGGATTGTAGGCCACCGGCAGTCTTACGACAAGGGGCGAGGAAAGGATGAATGCTGAATGATGAATGATGAATAAACGCCGAACTCAACTGGCATTCATCATTCATCATTCATCACTCAGCATTCATCTATTCCCCATCTCCCCTTCCCCGGCCCGGAGAATTCCCCTACAATGATGGTTCGTTTGATGGAATCAACACCGCTTCGTGCGAAGCCGCGAGCGGCGGGTGTTCTTTGCGAAACCGCAAGCGGTTTTTCTGATCCCTGATCCCTAGCCCCTAGTCCCTCCTATGTTCTGGACCCGCACGCTGATCTCAACGATGAAAGAATCGCCCGAAGGGGCGGAAATCCCCAGCCACGTGCTGATGCTCCGCGCCGGACTGGTCAACCAGGTGATGGCCGGGGCGTACACCTATCTGCCGCTCGGGCTGCGGGCGCTGAAGAAGGCCGAGCGGATCGTGCGCGAGGAGATGGACGCCGCCGGGGCGGTCGAATTGGCCCTGCCCTCGATGTCGCCGCGGCACCTCTGGGAGCAGACCGGCCGGGTGGCGGCCTTCGGCGACGTGCTGGTGCAACTGACGCTCAATCGCCCCGGCAAAAAAGTCCACGTCGTCCTCGGCCCGACGCACGAGGAGATCATCACCGACATGGTCTCGCGGCAGATCAACAGCTACCGGCAGATGCCGATCACGCTCTACCAGATCACCTCGAAGTTCCGCAACGAGGAGCGGCCGCGGTTTGGCGTGCTCCGCACCAGCGAGTTCCTGATGAAGGACGCCTACAGCTTCGATGCGAACGTCGAGTCGCTGCACCGCAGTTACGACAAGATGTACAAGGCGTACTGCAATATCTTCGATCGCTGCGGTTTGACCTACCTGCCGGTCGAGGCTGAGAGCGGGCCGATCGGCGGCGACGCCAGCCACGAGTTCATGATCCCGGCCGCAAACGGCGAGGACTCGGTGCTGCACTGCTCCGCCTGCGGCTATGCGGCCAATCAGGAGAAGGCGGAGATCGGCACGCTCGATTGCAAACCGTCCGAGGCCGAGCAGAAGCCGCTCGCAAAAGTGCCCACGCCGGGAGCGAGCACGATCGAACAGGTCAGCGCGTTCCTGAAATGCAAGCCGCAGAAGCTGATCAAGACGCTGATTTACGTGGCCGACGGCCAGCCGATCGCGGTGCTGATCCGCGGCGACCACGAGGCAAACGAGGGCAAGATCCGCCGCGCTCGCAAGGCGACGGCGCTCGAACTGGCCACGCCGGAAGTGATCGAACGGGTGACCGGGGCTCCGGTCGGTTTCGCCGGGCCGGTGGGGATGAAGGAGAAGATCCCGATCCTGGCCGACCGCGAGATCCAGTACGTCGTCAACGGCATCACCGGGGCGAACCTGGCCGAGACGCACCTGGTCGGCGTCAATCTGCACCGCGATTTCCAGCCCGACCTGTTCGCCGATCTGCGGAACGCGGTCGGCGGCGACCCCTGTCCGCGGTGCAGCTCGCGGCTGGCCCTGCGGCACGCCATCGAGGTCGGCCACGTCTTCAAGCTCGGCACGAAGTACACCGAAGCGCTCAACGCCAAGTTTCTCGACGCCGACGAGCAGCTCAAGCCGATCATCATGGGCTGCTACGGCATCGGCGTCAACCGCATCATCGCCGCGCTCGTCGAGACCAGCAACGACAAGGACGGGATTGTCTGGCCCGTGTCGCTGGCCCCGTATGAAGTGGCGATCGTGCCGGTGAAGGTTCCCGACGAGGCGTCGATGACCGCCGCCAGCGAGTTGCACGACCGGCTTGCCGCCGCCGGGATCGACGTGCTCCTGGACGATCGCGACTGCCGCGCAGGGGTGAAGTTCAAGGACGTCGATCTGATCGGCGTGCCGTTGCGGGTAGTGATTGGCGACCGCGGGTTGAAGGAGGGCAAGCTCGAAGTGAAATGGCGCTGGGAGAAGGAGGCCCAGAAGATCGACCTGGCCGGCGCCGCCGATCTGTTGGCGGACTGGATTCGCCAGGAGCGCCGCGCCAACGACCGCTTCCGCTTGCGCGGCGAGTAGACGTACTCCTCACACTCCGTGTGAGGAAGAAGTTGTAGGAGGCGACTCCTGTCGCCGATCTGTGGCGATTTTTCAGATCGCACCCGCAACGTCGGCATCGGGAGACGCCTCCTACAATTCCTGCGTTGAGTAGTTGACTGGCCAAGGGGAAGGTAGTGCCCCAGCCGCCTCACACGGAGTGTGAGGAGTACAGCCGGTCCCCTCTCCCTTTGGGAGAGGGTCAGGGTGAGGGCCGCGGCGCGGCGGGGACTTCAAGCAGGGGACGGTCGTGGATAACAAGATTCCGTTCGCGTTGTTCGCCGCCTTGTGTTTCCTGGCGATTCCCTGCGGAACCTGGTTCTTTTCGTACCATCCGCGGCTGTTCATTCGCGTCTTCGTTCCCCGCGAGGAATGGCGTGAAGCCGTGCGCTCGATCCTGCGCGAGCCGACCTACGGCCGCGGCACGCGCTGGATGGCCGTGCTGCAATTCATCCTGGCGGCGTTGGTGATTGTGATTATGCTGGTGGTGTAGTTCTGGTGCGCAGGATTGGGGGATTGTGGTTTAGCCGGCGGGCTCGCCCGCCGCGAGAATCGCCGCAGGGCTCTGCATTGGCGCGGCGGGCAAGCCCGCCGGCTAAACGTCCTGTTGCCAAATCCGTTTGCGCAGTAGGAATTGGCGGAGAATTGAAATTCGACGCGCCGGCGCGCGACTCGACCGGCGTTGGCGGCCAGGAGGGTTGCGACATCATGGAACTCACCTGCGCCTGCTCACCGGGTTCTTCCTTTGGCTGTTCCAGCTTCATTGGCATCGTTCGCAACTGGCGCGTGCGCGTGAAGCGGCAGGAGCGTTGTTGATCGAGGTGCGTGCACCCCGTGGCCTGGCACGAAAATCGCGTCGTTCGGGTCGTTTTCGGTTTGCCATTTTCCTGCTGCTCTGGACAGTGATGTCGTTCACTGCGCCGCCGACGGAGAGGACGCTCGCCATCGACCTCCTCGCGGCAACAGCCACCTTTGTCCTCATACAGACTGCCTTCCCGCCATTTCGGGGAGGCGCCCGCTGGAACTGCGCGAACGGGGCGCGATTCGACGCGAACAAATTCGCGAGAATTGCCCGCTGGAGTTGACGCTCACGCCCTGGGACGAAATCACCGGCTGCAATTGGTATGACAGGATGCCGGATTACCACCTTCACACGAAGCACCTGCCGCTCGAGTCCGACGGCCTTTCGCCCACCGAAGTCGCGGCCGTCACCGCCGTTGTTGGACGTTTCGTGCCGGTTTACGACTCCAAGGGCAGACTGCTTGCAGAGCCGAAATCCTCCCCCGCGGTTGCCGCAACGTCAGGCAGCGCGAGCATCGACGGCTGGAAATCCCAGTTCACTCTGCAATCGCTGCTCCTGCTGACCGTCGTTGTAAGCTGCGCGGCCAGTTGCTATGGGATCCACTATCGCCGCGCCCGACCGCAACGGCAAGCGCTGGCGAAGTTCGACCAGTTCCATCCCCACGTTTACGGAATGGGTGGCAATGTCACGTCGGTCGATTTCAGCGCGGGTACGCTCAAGCCCGGCGACGATGATCTGACGCCGCTCGAAGGCCTGGAGCATCTTGAGAGCGTCGATCTCGACGGCGCGCCCGTCACCGACGCCGGGCTGAGACACTTGTACCCGCTGAAGAAGCTGAAGCGCATGGCGCTCTCGGGCACGAAGGTCACGCGGAAGGGCGTGGACGATCTGAAGCGGGCGTTGCCGGCGGTTCGCGTGTCGTGGCCTTCGCCGCCTCCGCCGTTTGTGCCGCCGTCCGCGCCGCCCGTTGCCGCACCGCCCGCCGACGTGCCGGCGAGTGGCAGGAAGTAGGGGACACCGCGATGGAACTTGTCTGCGCATTGCTGGCCGGCTTCTTCCTTTGGCTGCTGACTTATCAGTGGCGACGGAAGTCGATTGTGCGATGGCGGCAAGTGGCGGGCGGCCACTTGTGTACGGCCGAGAGCACTCGGCCCAGGCGAGTGCGCTGGGCGTTCTTTGCCTACTTCTCTTTCATGCTGGTCGGCAACATCGTTAGTGCCATGTTCTGGCACACCCATTCCAATTTGGCATCCCAGTTCGGCATTGCCGGGGTCTTCACGCTGGTTCTCCTGCTGGGAATTCCTCTGACGCGGAATATCGCCCTGGAGGTGCGCGAGCGCGGCGTCTTTTGCGGCAAGATCGGCGACCGCATCGCGGCGGGAAGGCTGCATTTCGTACCCTGGAACCAGATCAAGGTCTGCCACTGGGTGCCCAAGAGCTTCGGCGTGGTCTCAAACTTCAACAGTGCGTTCAACCGCTTGACGGTCGCGCAAAGCGGAGTGTGGCCAGAACGAAAAGCGGCCGTCACGGCGGCCGTTGGGCGGTTCGTGCCTGTCTACGATTACCACGGTGCTTTGCTGGCCAAGCCGGGCGAGACGCGGCACGAAGACAGTGCGATTTCCTGGCGCGATCTCGATCGACCGCCATTTCAGTTCGATCTGCAAACGATGCTGCTGCTGGTGGTTGTCGTGGCATGTGCCGCGAGTCTTGCCGGCATCCGCTACAGAAGTCCCGAACATCAAGCCGTTATGAAGCTCCGAGCGTTCGACCCCAAAATTAATTATGATGGCAACGATAACGTCTACGAGTTGGATTTTGCGGCTTGTGCGAACAAGCCAACCGACAACGACCTGGTCTACTTGGAGCCGCTCTCGGAACTTGAATACTTGGATCTTGCAGGAGCACCGATTACTGACGCCGGATTAGTCCACTTGAAGCGGCTCAAGAAACTGCGGCATGTCACCCTCGCAAACACCTTTGTGACTCTCCAGGCCATGAAAGACCTGCAGCAAGCCATGCCAGGCTTGTCCGTCGGAGCAATCAGGTACCCTCCTGCGCCAAATCCTGTCGCCGTGCCCTCGCCCAAGGGCAGACGGCATCCGTAACACAGGCGTCTCGCTTCCCTCTGCTGCGGATAGCGGCTATACTTGATGGAAAAGAGGTGTAAAATGGCAAATCATCTGATTCAATCCGACCCCTCGGTGATGATGGGCAAAGCTGTCGTCTCGGGAACCCGCATCACGGTGGAACTTATCCTGGAGAAGCTTGCCGCAGGCGAAACGGTCGAACAGTTGATCGAAGCCCATCCTCGGCTTACCAAGGACGCGGTCTGCACTGCGCTGGACTTCGCCGCTCAAGCCCTTCATGCCAACGTCGTCTATCCAGTTGTTGAGCCGGCACAATGAATCTTCTGGCCGATGAAAGCGTGGATCGGCAAATTGTCGAGAGACTTCGGCATGACGGACATCGCGTGCTCTATGTTGCCGAAATGGCGCCCGGCGTGTCTGATGAAGTCGTACTGATGCGGGCAAATCAGCAGGGAGCGGTACTCGTCACTGCCGACAAGGATTTCGGCGAGTTGGTTTATCGTCAAGGCCGCATCCATGCTGGAGTGTTGCTGTTGCGTCTGGCTGGCTTGGCGCCGACGGCAAAGGCCAACGTCACCTCCGTCGTTTTGCGAAATCGCGGGCCGGAAATCCAGGACGCCTTCGCCGTCGTTTCTCGCCGAAACATCCGTATTCGTCGCCGTCTGTAATCTCATGGGCGAACCCACTCCGCACTCTCCCGTCCTCCTTCTGCTGACCGCGTTCAGCCGATATGGCGAGGCGCTCGATTGGGCGAAGCAAAAGGCGATCGAGGCGTGGGGGCCGATCGCGCGGGAAAGCGTGCGGTTCGACTTCCGCGAGACCGGCTACTACGACGCCACGATGGGCACGGGCCTCAAAAAGGTCTTCTTCGCCTTTGAGCGTCCCTTCGACCCCGAGCGGCTGGTGGAAGTCAAGCTGGCCACAAACCGCTGGGAGGAGGAATATGCGGATATTGCGCGTCGGGCAAAAGGGGACAGTCCCATTTTCGCTGGCGTGAAAATCGGGACAGTCCCCGCGCGAAAATCGGGACAGTCCCCGACGCGAAAATTGGGACAGTCCCCCCGCGGCCGCTAAACCTCGACCCCGGCTACCTTACGCTCGGCAAACTCGTGCTGGCTTCTACCAAGGATTTCGCCCATCGCATCTATTTGTCGCAGGGCATCTATGCCGAAGTTACACTACAGTATAGGCATCGCCGCTGGGAGCATCACCAGTACACCTTTCCCGACTACCGCCGCGAAGACTATCAGCGGTTCTTTAGCGAGTGCCGGGAAGGATTGAAGGAGGGGAGAGAGGAGAGGGGAGAGAGGAGAGGGAAGAAGAACTGAGAGGGAAACGCGGGGCGCGAGAAAACGGTTTTCGGATAGAAACAACTGCCGCAACGGTCCTGGCGTCCCGCGTTTGTCCCTCTCCTCTCTCCTCTCTCCCCTCTCCCCTTCATCGCGAGGTCTTTCATGTTGTTCTTTATTCTCGCCTGCACAATCCCGAGCATGGTCGTCTGCTGGGCGGCGGCGTTCGCCGTGCGGCGGCTGGGGCCGCGCTGGGGATTGGTCGATCGGCCGGGACATCGCAAGGTCCACTCCACGCCCATGCCCACCAGCGGCGGATTGGCGATTTGGCTGGGCATCGTGTTGCCACTGGCCGTGGGGCAGGCGGCACTGTGGGGAATTGCCGAGAAGGGGCCCGGGACCAGGGATCAGCGGGCAGAGGTCAGGGGACAGGGGCTAGGGGCTAGGGATCAGGGGCCAGAGGTCAGGGGCGTGGCGGGCGTGCCGTTGCCGACGTTTGTGAGCACACATGTGTCGGGCCTGCTGCACCAATCGGGCAGGCTCTGGGAACTGCTCGCCGGCGGCACCGTGCTGATGCTGCTGGGCCTGGCCGATGATCGCCGCGGGCTCGATTGGCGGCTGCGGCTGGGCGTGCAAACGGCGGTGGCGATCGTGTTGGTCTCGCTCGGCTGGCGGATGAGTCTGTTTCTCGACTGGCTCAACATGCCCTGGATCACCGGCATCCTCAGCGTGGTTTGGATCGTCGGGCTGGTCAACTCCTTCAATATGCTCGACAACATGGACGGCCTGTCGGCGGGGGTGGCGACGATTGCCGCGGCGATGCTGGCCGCCATGACCTTGCTGACCCCGCGGCCCGACAACAACCAGCCGCAACTCTTCGTCGCCGGCTTCCTGCTGGTAATCGTCGGCTCGCTGCTGGGATTCCTCTGGCACAACCGCTCGCCCGCCCGGCTGTTTATGGGCGATGCGGGCAGCTACCTGGTCGGCTATCTGATCGCAATGGCTACGTTGACGGCGACGTTCGCCGGCGGCAACCTGCCGAAACACGCGATTCTCGGACCGTTGTGCGTGCTGGCGATCCCGTTGTACGACACGGCCACGGTCGTGTTGATCCGCCTGCGCAGCGGCCGCAGCCCGTTCGTGGGCGACAAAAGCCACTTCTCGCACCGCCTGGTCGAGCTCGGATTGAGCAAGCCCCGCGCCGTGCTGACGATCTATCTGGCCACCGCCACCTGCGGCCTGGGCGCGCTGCTGCTGCGCGAGGTCGATCGCTTCGGGGCGGTCGTCGTCCTGCTGATGGTCGCCTGCACGCTGACGCTCGTGGCCATCCTTGAGACCGTCGGCCGGCGCAGGCGGTAGAATGGATGAAGCGGCAGAACAAGAATAGCCGGGACCCAACGGCCCGCGGCGGACCTGGGCATGACGCGACGCAAGCACAAGGTGAATCGCGAACAGTGCGGCGGGCCGCTTGCGGCTTCGCATGGTGCGAAACCGCAAGCGGTCTCTGCCGAGTTTTGTGCAGATCGCTTGCGACCGTGGCTGCTCTGCGGCATGACCGCCCTGCTGGTGGCTCGGCCGCTGTTCCCGAGCGAAGCGGCGACGGAGGGCGACGGGCTGCCGGTCGTGATGTTGTGGCTCGCCCTGGGCGTGTTCTGGCTTTTGGGGGCCATCGGCCGGCGGAAGTTCGCCCTGCGCTGCGGTTGGACCGACGCCGCCGTGTTGCTGTTGGTGGTCTGCACGACCGTTTCTTCACTCTGGGCGCTGAAGTATGGAACGCCGCGGCCGGCGGTGAACATGCTCTGGGAGTGGATCGGGCTGGCGACGTGCTTCTTCCTCGCCCGACAGTTCATCGTCACGCCGCGCAAGCGCCGCGCGGTGGCGACGGTGATGGTCGCCCTGGCCGTCGGCATTTCGGCCTACGGACTGTATCAAGTCGCCTACGAAATGCCGGCGAGGCAGGCGCGATACGAAGCTGACCCCGACCGAGCCCTGCGCGAGGACGGCCTCTGGTATGCCCCCAATTCGCCCGGGCGGAAGGCGTTCGAGGATCGGCTGGCCAATCGGCAGCCGACGGCCACGTTCGTGCTGACGAATTCACTGGCCGCGCTGCTGGCGCCGTGGGCGGTGATGTTGGTGGGGGTGGTTGGCAGTTCGCTGCGAAATCGCAAGCGGTTGGCGGCGATGTGCGTGTGTCTGATTCCGATCGCCGCATGTCTGATATTGACCAACAGCCGCAGCGGATATGCCGGCGGCTGCGTGGGAATACTGCTGGCTTGGATATTGGGCCGCGACCGTAAGAAAAGGGAGGGGGACAATCCCATTTTCGCTGGCGCGAAAATCGGGACAGTCCCCTGGAAACTGCCCGCCGTAGCGGCCGGCGTCGCCGCGCTGATTCTCGCGGCCGCGGTGGCGATCAAGGGGCCGGCCGTGCTCGGCCGGGCGGAAAAATCGTTCGGCTATCGCCTGCAATACTGGCGATCGACGCTCGACATGATCGCCGCCCGCCCCTGGCTCGGCTGCGGGCCGGGCAACTTCCAGGAGGTCTACACCCGGTACAAGCTGCCCGAGGCCAGCGAAGAGATCGCCGATCCGCACAATTTCCTGCTGGAAGTCTGGGCCACCGCCGGTACGCCCGCGGCTTTGGCGTTTCTTGCGGTGTTGGGGTTTTTTGTCGCAGGGGTCAGAGGTAAGGGGCCAGGGGCCAGGGGCCGGTCGGCAGTCGGCAGTCGGCAGTCGGCAGTGATGAGGGGGGAGAGGAGAGAGGAGAGGGGAGAGGGAGAAACCCTTCCACCCTCCGCCCTCCGCCTTCCGCCCTCCGCCCTCCGCCCTCACCCTTCCGCCCTCCGCCTTCCGCCCTCCGCCCTCCGCCCTCAGCCCTCCGCCAATCCCCAATCCCCAATCCCCAATCCCTCGCCCGATGGCTGGCTGCACATTCTCGGCGGCGGCATGTTGGGGTTTCTCCTGTCCGTGCCGCTGGGAATGCTGAGCACAACGCCGTCGAGCCTCGCGGCCGTGGCGATCGGCCTGCCGTTGGCGGCGGCGACCGTCGCGGCGATGCTCGGCTGGATTCGGGCAGGCGAGTTGCCGCGATGGCTGCCGGGTGTGGCGGCGGTGGCGATCCTGGTGTCCCTGTCGGCGGCCGGGGGCATCGCGATGCCCGGCGTCGCGGCGACGTTCTGGCTCCTGTTGGCTTTGGGGCTCGAAGGGCGACCGCTGCGCCTTCTGCCCGCCGCCGCGGCATGGGCAGGCTTGACCGCACTGCTAACCCTCGCCGTCGCTTGCTACGCCACGGCCTACGAACCGGTGCTCTCTTGCCAAGCCGAACTGCAACTCGCCGAGCGTCACCCCGATCGGGCGGTGGCACATTTGCAGGCGGCCGCCGCGGCCGACCCGCTCTCGGCCGAGCCCTGGCAGCAGTTGGCCGCCGCCGAACTCGAAGCCTACCTACAGCAGCCCGATAGGGCGGCGCTCGACCGCTTCACGCGGGCCAAAGACGAGGCGTTGCAACGGGCGCCCAATTCGGCCGATCTATGGATGGTCGTCGGCGACTGGGAATTCAGCGTATTCGCCCTGGGAAGCCGGGCCGGAAGAAACGTCGCCGGCGATGCCCTCCGCTCGGCGATAGCAGCGTACGGCCAGGCCGTGCAGCTCTACCCAAATAGCGCACTCTGTCACGCGAAACTGGCCGAGGCATATTTTGCCGCCGCCGATCGAGCAGCTTTCGCCCGCGAGGCTGACATCGCCCTGCGGCTGGACCAAATTACCCCCCATCTAGACAAGAAACTCCCGTCCGAGCTGCGCGAGCGGTTGCGGGAGCGTCTGAAGCGCGGCGGGTGACCTCGGTCTACGCTCCTCCGCGCTGCGGTGGCACGAGCGGTATAATTTCGGTAGACTAGGCTAGTGGTCCGCCAAGCTCGAGTTGACAGGTGGGGCAGGCATTCTTGCCTGCCCAGGGCAGACAAGAATGTCTGCCCCACCTTAACACAAGCCTGTCATTCCTGATTTGGCGGACCACTAGTCGCAATTCTTCGCGGCAGTATGCTACTGTTTCATGGAAGCGGTGCCGGACGTGACCCGTCGTCCCGGCGGCGGCCTTGGGAAGAGCGGCGTGCCGCCCTCCGATTTTTCGTGTGGCCAGAAGCGCGAGCCGGCCGGATTACCGTGGCAGGGTGCAAGAGAGTTTCGTCGATGAAAAAGGTGCTGAGCAATTCTCCTGATCATCGCCTTGGGCATCGCGCTGGGCGTGGGCGTGGCCATGTTGCGGATCAATGGGGCCCGCTGGAACCCAAAGCCCGACGAAGGAGAGCCGGCCGCAGGATCGTCGAACACCGACGACGGCCAGTCAGAAACGAAAATCACGCAAGTCGCCCCGGCAACAGTCACGGTGCCGGTTGTCGTCTGCGAATGAAGAGAAGGTCTTTCGCTACAGGATGTACCATGTCGGTTCGTCGTTTTCTTCCGCCGTTGGCGGCGGGCGTGATGGTCGCGCTGCTGGCCTCAGGGTTGGGGTGTCCCTCCTCGGTTGAAAAGTCCAGCGTGACGGAGACGAGCGCCTCCGGAAACGAAGACGTCGGCCGCGCAGTCGATTACGGCAATGAAGCCGCCGGTTGCGGAGTTTCAGCAACCGCCGGTGTTGCCCCCCAGCGAGCCGCCGCCGCGGCTGCCGCCTGCGGCGGACGATCTGCCGCCGCTTGCCAAGCCGGCGAGTGTGGCGGGCAAGGTGGCCGAGCTGCGGGACTTGCCGGCAGTTCAGACCGCCGCCCCTTCGCAGACTCCGCCGACTCGATTGACGAAGGTCCCCCGCAAACCGTTCGATCCGATCGAGCAGAACGGCCGCTACTTTGTCGATTGGGAAAAACCGAACAAACCGAAGGCCGTCATCGCCATCACCGGCATGGAACGGGGCTATATCGAGCCCTGCGGCTGCGCGGGAATGGAGCGGATGACCGGCGGCATGGGCCGCCGCTACGCCTTCTTCCAGGAACTGCGCGAGCGAGGCTGGCCGCTGGTGCCGTTGGACGTCGGCGATCTGGCCAAAGGCTTCGGCCGCGAGGCCGAGATCAAGTTCCGCACTCTGGTCGAGAGCAAAGAGAAGATGGGCTACGCGGCGGTCGGTTTTGGCCCCGATGACCTCCGCCTCCCCGCCGCCGACCTGGTCTCGGTCGCCGCCGATGTGAACGGCAAGCCGAGCATCTTCGTCTCGGCCAACGTCGGTCTGTTCGGCTTCGATCAGAACATCACCCAGACCAGCCGCATCATCAAGGCCGGCGGCCTGCGGATCGGCGTGACCGCCATCCTGGGGAACGAGTACCGAAAAGGGGTCAACGATCCCGACAACATCAAGACCTGCCCGGCGGAAGCGGCGCTGAGCAAGATTGTGCCGCAGTTGAAGCAGGACTCCGACTACCTGGTGCTATTGGCCAATGCCACCGAGGCGGAAGCGATCGATCTGGCCAAACGCTTTCCCGAGTTCAACGCGGTGGTGGCGGCCGAAAGTTCGGACTTTTCGGAATTGCCGCCGCACGACGCGCGACAGATTCCGGGAACGCGGACGCTGTTGATTACGGTCGGCCACAAGGGAATGAGCGTGATCGTGCTCGGGTTGTACGATGGCCCGCCGCTGAAGGTCCGTTACCAGCGGGTGTTGCTGGATTCGCGCTTCGATTTCACGACCGGTCGGCAGCATCGCATTCCGGTCGAGATGGAACGGCTGATGGCCGGTTTTCAGGACCAATTGAAGCTGCTGGGTTTCGCCCAGTTGGGCCTGCGGCCATCGCCCGCCCCGCTGGCCGAACGGAACGGCCGCTACGTCGGCTCGCTGAAGTGCCAGGCGTGTCACGAGGAATCGTACAAGATCTGGAAGAAGAGCGGTCACGCCCACGCCTACAAGACGCTGGAAGAACTGGTTCCGCCGCGGAACTACGATCCCGAGTGCGTCAGTTGCCACGTCGTCGGCTGGGACCCGGCGAAGTTCTTCCCCTACGAAGGCGGCTTCGAGAGCCTGGAGAAGACCCCGCGGCTGAAGGACGTCGGCTGCGAAGATTGCCACGGGCCGGGCGAGAAGCATTGCGACGCCGAACTGGGCAACGATAAGAACTTGCAGGCGAAGTACCGTCAGGCGGTCCGCATCACTAAGGAGCGGTCGAAGAAGGAGCAGTGCACCACCTGCCACGATCTCGACAACAGCCCCGATTTCGACTTCGACAAGTACTGGCCGCTAGTCGAGCACCACGAAGAGCACGCGCCGTAGCCGAAACCGTAGGTTATGCTTTAGCATAACGGAAGTGGTTATGGGCAAGGGCGTTATGCTAAAGAACCGTCCAAGTCCAAAGTGTTATGCTAAAGCATAACCTACGCGGCTAAAGAACCGTCCAAGCCCAAAGTGTTATGCTAAAGCATAACCTACGGGTCGGCTGCCCATCGAGGTCGGTTGGGCGGTAGCCGCACTTCGTCGGCTCTTCTCCTCAGGCCTTGGGCCGGGCCGATCGGCTTTCGACCACGAGCAATTGCTCGACCTTGGTGCGAAGCTGCTTCATCGTCAGAGGCATGGAGAGCACGATGCGGTGATCGGCGGTCTGCGCCTGCGATCTCCACGGTTCTTGGCTCTCGTTGAGAAGCAAGATCGCCGGGACGGCATCGGTCCGCTTGTCTTCCCCCATTTGGTTGAACATCTCCAGGGCGTGGCGGCCGATCTGTTGGGCGGAGAAGAGGACGCAGTCGGCCACGGCGGTGTCTTGGCGGAAGCGGCCTGCCGCCCTGCCCGGATCGGCGGTCACCAGAACGCGGTATCCGGCGTGCTTGAAGCTCTTGCGGAAGATGTCCTGCATGTGCCCGTCCGACTCGACGACCATCACCGCCCGGCCGGTGGAGGGTGCGTCAACGCTGGCCGAGGCCGCCTGGCCGTCGGCCCCCGTTTCGCCGTTCTCGTCCGCGTCGCTGCGGCCCTCGGTCAAACGCTTGGCGGCCGCGCGGAGATCGGTCAGCATGGCGGCGGGCGACTGGTAGCGGCCTTCGGGATCGAGCATCATCGCTTTGGTGACGGCAAGACCGACGCTGGCCGGCACCGACGCATCGAGTTTTCGCACCGGAACCACCTCCATAAACCGCTGCTTGCTCAGCCGCAGCAGCCGGTCGCGGGTCTCCACCAGCGGCGGCCGGCCGGTGAGCATGTTGTAATAGATGCAGCCGAGGAAATAGATGTCGCTGCGGACGTCGTCCCGCCGCACGCCGGTGGCCCGTTCCAGGGCCGCGTAATCGATCGTCCGCGTGTTGGGCAGATCGGCCAGCGCGTCGTCGGTCAAGGTATCATCCATCGACGCCAGCCCGAAATCGACCAGCTTCGCCTCACCGCGGCTGGAGACCAGCACGTTGCTCATTTTCAGGTCGCGGTGGATCAGCCGCGCGGTCTCGAAGGCGTAGCGCAGGCCGTCGGTGATGCCGATCATCATCTGGGTGGCTTCCAGCGGATCGAGCTTCTTGCGGATGCGGACGAACTCGCGGAGGTTTCGCCCCTCGATGAACTCCATCACCAGGAAGAAGTTCTTCCCTTCCGAGGCCACCTCGAAGATGGGGACGATGTTCGGGTGTCGCAGGACGCAGCCCACGCGGCCTTCGCGGAGAAACAGGTTCGCCTGGGCCCGGTTTTCGCTGTAGCGGTTGCGGAGCACCTTGACGGCGACGATCTGCCCGGTTCGGCGATGGGCGGCGCGATAGACCCGCGCAAACGTGCCGCTGCCCACCAGATAGAGAACGCGGTAGTCGCCGAAGAAGAAGCCGGTGCGATCGCCTTTCATCAGGCGCTCGACCTGGTAGTTTGTCAGAAACTCGCGGCGGACAAGCGTTTGCAGAAAGCTCTCGACCGACACGTTGTGGCTGCCGAAAGACCCCCACACGTCCCGTAATTGCCGCTCATCCAGCAATCCCAGATCAAATGCGCGCTGAGCGACTTGCTCGGCCGTCTGGTATCCCATGCCGATCCCGTTTCCGCCCGATTCGTGGGTATGACGAACGTATGAATGCTCTTTCAATGGTATTCCGGCGGCAACCTACCCACAACCCCCTCTAGAGACGGAAGCTAGGGCTTTCCTTCCAGCTTCTGGCGGAAGTCGTCGCGCTCGCGGCGGGTTGCCTCAAGGTCGAATGCCAGGTACTTCATGTCCAGCCGCAGTTGGCTCAGGGCGTCCTGGACGAGGTTCAGGATGCGGCGGCGGCGGCGGTTGCTGTCGATTACCCGCGTCAGGAAGGGCTCGAGGACTTGGCGATGCTCGCCCGGCAGGGAGCGAATGGCATCGGCCAGGTCGAGCACTTCGCGGGGAATGTCGTCGGTGTTGAGGCTGGTCGAGGTGCTGCTGGTCGGCTGGCTCATGGTTGTCTCCGTCAGGGATGTGAGTGCTCGACCACAAAAGCACGCGGCGTGCCGGAGTCTGCCAAAAATTGGCGTGGAACTTCCTAAGATATTGCACGGCAATCTCTTACGGCGATTGGTCTCCCTTCCCCTCCTCTCTCGCAGCCGAATCGCTCGTGACAAAACGCCACGTTTGATCTGGATGCTATTCGCAAATCCTGATACAAGCATCACTTACGTCGATGTAGCCTCACGCTGCCGCTGTTGTGTTTTCGCCACGGGGAGTGGCCAGTGGCTAGTGGCTAGTAGCCGGGGAGTGGTCCCCAGCGCCCGGCTGACAAATGCCCGGTAGCCACCAACCACTAGCCACTGGCCACTAACCACTAACCACTAGCCGCCTGTGCCAACATTCCTTAAGACCATCGTCGCCGCCGTCCTGCTCGCCGTAATGGCGGCTGCGCCGCTGTGCGGGCAGGTCTGGCACGAAGGCTTCGAGACCGCGCAACCCTCGTGGCGCAACGTTGGCGGCGACACCCGCTATCGCATCCTCCAGCAGCAGCGGTTGCAAAGCGACAGCCACAGCGGCAGCGGCTGCGAGTGGCTGCAACTCGAATCGGAACGGGGCGGCTGCGTCTATATCGCCCACGACGTTGGCCGGCCGGCGGTGATCGAAGAGTTGTCGCCGAGCGTCTGGGTGAAGGCCGATCGGCCGGGCGTACAATTGGCTGCCCGCATCGTGTTGCCGCGAACCGTTGATCGCCGCAGCGGCCGGGCGGTGACTGCGATTGTCAGCGGCAGCAGCTACAGCGACCCCGGCCGTTGGCAGCAATTGCAGATTCGCGATATTCCCCGGCTGCTTACCCGCGAGATCCACGTCTTGCGCCTGCAACTCGGCCCGCAGGTGGACGACCGCGAGGCCTATCTGGACGCCGTGCTGTTGAACGTTTGCACCGGGCCGGGCGTAAGCAACGTCTGGATCGACGACCTGGAAGTGGCCGGACACGTGCCTTCGCAGCGCGGGCAGGCTCCCGCGGCGAACCATGACGTCCTGCCGGCTTCGGCGGAGTCGCCCGCCGAAGGGTCGATGGCGCCGGTCCGGCTGCCCCCGGTCCCGCCGACGGCGTCCGCCGACTCCGCCCCGCCGCACACGGTGAGACTGGAAAAGTCGCTGCTGCTGGTCGACGATCGCGCCTGGTTTCCGCGGGTGATTCAACATCGCGGCGAGCCGCTGGCGGTGCTCAAGCAGATCGGTTTCAACGCCGTTTGGCTGCAACGCCCGCCCGCTCCCGAGCTATTGGGGGAGGCCAGCCGCTTGGGTCTTTGGCTGATCTGTCCGCCGCCGCGGCCGTCGCCCCTGGCGGCCGATCAGTTCGGACCATCGGCCGGATCGGGCGGCATCGCCCCGATCGCCGACATCGGCCCGCAGTTCGATTGCGTGTTGGCCTGGGACTTGGGCGACTTGACCGAAGCCGACCTGGAAGCCACGCAACGTTGGGCCGATCAGATCCACGCGGCCGATCGCCGCATGAACCGGCCGTTGATCTGCCGCCCGCGCACCGACCTGCGCGGCTTCAGCCGGCCCGCCAATATCCTCTTGATCGATCGCCGACCCTTGGGCACGAGCCTGGAACTGGACAAATACGCGACCTGGGTCCGCCAGCAGCCGCTCTTGGCCAGTCTGGGCATGCCGATCTGGACGACGGTGCAGACGCAGCCCAACGAGGCGCTGCGGCAGCAGCTTTCGCTGATGGAGCCGGGCTACGTCCCGCCGCTCTCGGTCGCTCCCGAACAGATTCGCCTGTTGGCCTACGTCGCCGTGGCGTCGGGCAGCCGCGGCCTGGTCTTCACGTCCGACACGCCCTTGGATTCGCCCGATCCCGATACCCGCCAGCGGGCGATGACGCTCGAACTGGTCAATCTGGAGATGCTGCGGATCGAGCCCTGGGCGGCGGCGGGCATTTACGTCACCACGGCCGGAGCGTTCGTCCCCCCGTCGCCGCAGCCGCTTGCCGCCGCGCCTCCCCGGGACCGATCGTTCTACAAACTGCGGGGAGACGCGCCGCCCAAGAAGCGAGTGCCGGAGGCCAAGGAGACGGAAGTCAGCGCCGCCCTGCTGCAAACCGAGCGGGCCCGGCTGCTGCTGCCGTTGTGGCTTTCGCCCGGGGCGCAGTGCGTGCCCTCGCAGTCGGCCGCCAGTGCGGTGACGCTGCTGGCCACCAGCGTCCCCGAGGTCTGCGAGGCCTACGAACTGACGCCCCGCGGCGCCGAGCCGCTGCGGCATCTCCGCGTTCCCGGCGGATTGTCGGTCACGCTCGACGAGTTCGGGCTGGCCGCGCAGATTCTGCTGGCGCACGATGAGTCGATCGTCGCCAAGATCCGCGCCTGCTCGAAGCAGTTTGCCCAGCGAGAGGCCCAGTTGCAGCGCGACCTGGCCGTGCACAAGTTGAACACGGTGTCGTCCTTGGACCGGCAGTTGGCCCCGCGCACCCGCGTGGCGCAGGCCGCATCGTGGTTCGGCCAGGTCCGCGAGAAACTGCAAGAGTGCGACCAGCGGCTTGCCAGCGGCGATTGGGGTGGCGCCGTCCTCAGCGCCCAGCGCCGGCCAGACGTTGCGGCTGATCGAGCGGGCATATTGGGAGGCGGCAATCCAGCCGAAGGGGCTCGCCTCGCCGGTCAGCAGTCCCGCCGCTATGACCTTCGATACCTTGCCCTGCCACTGGCGTTTCGGCGACCGCTTGGCCGCCTATCGCTTGGGCCCGAACCGCATCGACGGCGGCGACTTCGAGGACCTGGAGACGATGATGCGGGCAGGCTGGCGCGTACATTTTGCAGGCCGCGCCGGGTGTGCAAACCGCGGTCGATCTGGCCCCGCAAGCCCGCCGCAGCGGGCGGTTCGGCGTTCGGCTGGCGGTCATGCCGTCAAAAGCCGACGATCCGCCCGAGGTGATCGAAAACCCGCCGATCCTCTTCAGCAGCCCGCCGGTGCAGGTCGAGGCTGGCCAAATCGTTTACATCCACGGCTGGGCGAACGTCCCCGCCGAGATCACCGCCAGCAGCGACGGCCTGCTGGTGGTCGATTCGCTCTCGGGCGAGGCGCTGGCCGACCGCATCGGAAAGACGCACGGCTGGCGGCAATTCGCCCTCTACCGCATCGCCCCGCAGACCGGCCCGATGTGCGTCACCTTCGCCATGTCCGGCATCGGCGAGGCGTGGCTCGACGACGTGGCGATCCAAGTGCTCGAACCCCGCGCGGCAACGGTCCAGCGCTAACAACCTCCCCTCTCCCTTTGGGAGAGGGGCAGGGGGTGAGGGCTGCATGGCTGATGGTCAGTGGGTAGTGGATAGTGGATAGTCGATAGTGGATAGTGGGCGGTGGAAAGATGTAGCGGGCGATCCTCCATGCTTGGCCCTCCTCCAGCCCCAATCCCTAATCCCAGCCCTCACCCTGACCCTCTCCCAAAGGGAGAGGGGACCACAATTTCCAGCCGCGTCCTCAAAGCGATCACGCCACCAGCCATCGCGTCCAGCGGGAGCGATAGAGCAGCCACGCCAGCAAGGTCGCCACGGCGGCGGAGACGAAGAAGGTCGTCAAATCCAACTGCCAGCTCATCGAGAGACCGCGCCGCGTGGCCAGCGATTCACAGATCTTGATCGGCAGCAGGTGGCAGAAGTAGATGCCGTAGGCGACCGACGGCAAGGAGCCGAAGCGGCGAAGCAGCGCAGAGGCCGGCGGACGCAGGGCGATCAGCAGCACGAGCATGCCCGCCAGGTTCTCGACCAACGTCGATCGGCCCGAAATCCAGAGCCAGGCCATGCAGCCCAGCAGCGCGAGCACGTCCAGCCGCAATCGCAAGCAGCCCCGCCTCAGTCGCGATTGTCCGCCGTCGTAGGTCATGCCCACCGCCGCCCCCCAGAACGCGGCCGGCAATGCCTCGAGCATGTACTGGAGCGGATCGGAATTCGGCGCAACCAAACCGGCGACACCGGGCAATCCAATTGCCAGCCCGGCGGCAAATGCCGCAATCGCCACTGGCCACCGCGACCACTCGCGGCCGTACACCGCCTTGGCCAACGCAAACGCCGCCAGGCTGACAACGAGAATAAACGGCATGAACCAGAGATGATAGAACCCGCCCGCCCAAAGAACATGCAGTCCGCTGGGGTATTCATTCGTCTGCTCCGGCAGCGACGCGCTCTTGATCGCCTTGAAGGCAAGGTAGACGGCGCTCCAGGCGAGGAAAGGCAGGTAGATGCGGACGAAGCGGCTGCGGGCGTATTCGAGGAACCCGCGCTGCGGCTTGCGCCGCACGCCTTGAAACACCAGAAACACGCAGGCTGCGACGAAGAACGGCACCGCAAATCGCGTCAGCACCTTCGAAGGCTTAAGCGTTTCGGACTGGATCGTGTGCAGCCAGACGATGGCGTAGATGGCGATCCAGCGCGCTACTTCGATCAACGGCCAGCGCGGCGGCGATGCGGCGGCAGGGCCGGACGCCTGCCGCGATTGGTCGATCAACGGCGGAATCGCGGTCATCCGTGCACCCCCGCAGTCGCGAGGGCGGGCTGCCCCTGGCCCAGTTCCGCCGCCTCCGTCGCGAGGTTCACGGTCACGCCGGCCAAGAAGAAGAGGATCATGTGGACCATGGGGATGATCGTCATGTCCTGGAACATCCCGTTGGCAAGGTAGTTTACCGCGAGGACCAGGAAGAGCAGTCCCTGTTGCCGCATCCACAGCGGCGCGTCGTCCGCTCGCCACAACCGCCAGGCGGTCGCCAGCCAGGCGATCATCAGCAGCGCAAACAGCGCGGCCCCGATCAGACCGGTCTCGGTCAACAGCGACAGCCAGGTGTTGTGCTGCACGATGCCTCGTCCGCGTTCCAGCGGAAGAGGGACGTTGTGATTCGAGAGGTAATTGCGATGCTCTACGAGATAATGCCCCAGCCCGCAGCCGACCAGCGGCCTGTCGCGGAACATCTCCCAGGCGATCTGGGCCAGCACGGGGCGAAGGTCGGCCGACAGGGCCGTATCTTCCGCGCTGGCGTACTTGTCGCGCTTGAACTCGACGAGGTTGGCCCATTGTGTTGCAACCAGCGCCGCCGAGCCGAGCACGGCGGCCGCCACCAGCGCGGGACGATAGTGTCGCGGCATTGTCAGCAGGACAAGCAGAAACAGCCCCAATGCCCCGCCCGCCCAGGCGCTGCGCGTCATCGTGCAGGCGATGGCGACGCAGAGCAGGCCGCTGTAGGCGATCAAGCCGAGCCGGCCCGAGCACCGCGCCCGCGGCCAGGCCATCAGCCCGGCAGCCAGGCAAGTTCCCAGCAGCATGCCGTTGGCGGCGGGATTCAACAATGGACCGCGGGCCCGGCCGAGAAACTCCTCGTATTTCGACGTAAGAATGTAAGGCGGAAAGACCAGCGATTTCAGTTCCCACCCCCCGGCAATCGCCCGCTCGGCAATCGCCGTCAAGGCCAGATAGACGCCGAAGACGCCGAGCAGGGCGAACATCGCCTTCACGCCGCGCTCGCTCATCCTGGCCTGCCAGCCCACGCAGTAAATTCCTAGCGGCATCAGATAGTTGAAGAACAACTGCGAGACCGGCGCGTTGCGATCGACCGTCCAATCGTTCAGCGCCACGTTCGCCGCCAGCACGCCGACGAAGACCAGCAACAGGATTTCACTGCGGCCGATGCGGTGCGACGCGGTCAGCCCCTGCCGCCACCAGACGACCAATTGCACCATCAGCAGCGCCCAGAGAAGGCGATCGCTCGTCAGCGGAATCGGCTCGGTCGCAGCATGATAGGCGAAGAAACCGAAGCAGGTTCCGGCCAGCAACACGACCAGTCCGCCCGCCAGCAGGCCGCCGCGCACGAAGACCACCGCTCCCCAGATGATCCCGACCAGCAGCGCAAGGGCGACGAGCGGTTCCCATTCCATGGCGACATCATAGCAACCGGCGGTCGGGGGGTCCAGGTCGAACGAAGTTGCGGCCGCAGCGACGGATTACGGCAACCGCGCCCGGGCAACTCGTCACCTTGGCAGTCTGCCGTCGATTTGGGATAATGCCAATCTATGATGACCAGTCCCCGCCGTGGAGAGCCGCTTTCGCCGCAGCCGGCCGGCGAACCGTTGACGCTGGAAGCATTGCAGCGAGCCGTCCGCGCGGCCGATCCGGCAGCGTTTCTGGTCTTGCCGCGCATCTTGCGGCGGGTGATCAAACGGGACCGACGGTTGGGCGGTTTCGGCCTGAAAGTACCCCACCGCAAGAGCTACCTGATCGAGCGGGGGCGGCTTCTCGATATCATCGACTACAGCGACTTGGGCGTGGATGAAGGGTTTGTCTTGCCCAAGCAGGTCCTCCTGCTGACCCGGCCGGGGCCGCAAGACCTGCTGGATTGGCCCGCCGGCCGCCTGCTGATCCGCTGTTGGCGGCTGGTGTTTCACGCCCGCATTCACGCGGCCTTGGATGCGCGGGCAGCGGCGGAGAAGTTGACGCCCGCGGTCGTGCGCGGGCGGATTCACGAGATCGGCGAGGCGGCTTTCGACGAGATCTGCTCGGTGCTCGCGCAGGAGGACATGCTCCTGCCGCCGCGATCCGACCAGTCAACCTACATCGAGTTCGCGGCAACGTACCTGGAACTGCGGCATTTCACCCCCAGTTTCCTGGCGCGCTTCTTTCCGGCTTTGCAGGATTTGGGAGCGGTCGATGAGCTGATCGGCCGCGACGTCGACGCGGAGGCGATCTTTCGCGCGACGCGACCCACCGGCGCCCCCGATCCGCCGGACTCGAGCAAGCTCGACCAATGGGGCGGCATTTCCAGCGAAGAGGGGTCCTCGGCCGTCGCCGCCGCCGAGGCTGAGATTGCCTCGGAAACCAAGTATCGCACCTTGATGCGCGCCTCGCAGCGTCCGGCGGCGGTGGGCAACCTGGTTCGCGCGGCGATCTATCACGCCCGCGCCGGCGCTGCGCCCCGCCGCAGTTCGCCGCCCGCGCCCGCTCGGCCGTGAGGATGGACGTCGATCACTTGATCGGCCGCTTGCACTCGGCGCTGGAGATCGAGCAGGCCAGCTCGCAGCCCTGGCACGAATCGCTCTTCGCCCTGGTCGGCCAGACGCCGCGCGGCATCTGGACGGTCGAAGCCCGCCTGCTCTACGACCTGCAAAAGGTGTGCGTCAACCACGAGCGCGAGATTTACACGGTCGATCTGATGGAATGGGCGTTGACGTGGGGGCGGCGTCCGATCAAGCGGCGTCTGCCCAACCAGCGAGACGTGCTGATGTTGAAGCACCTCCGCAGCGCCGCCCGGCGATTGACGGTGGTGCGGATCTCCGACGAGCAGCGGCGGCAATTGGCCCGGCTGATCCACGACGCGATCGTGCGGGTCGAAGTCCGGCTCCGCCAGCGGCTGCGGCCGAAGATCGCGGCGGCGCTCGACGACGTCGGCCTGAAGCCGCAAAACCCGCCCGAGCGCATGGCGCGAAAGAAACTGGTCGAGGAACTGCTCGATCAGACCTGCGAACGCGGCTTCCTCTCGATAGGCGACTTGCGCGACGCGATTTCGCGAAACAACCTGAAACTGCCGGATGTTGCCGGCGGCCGCGACTTCCTCCACGGCGATCCGCTGCTGCGGGCCGACCGCAAGCTGGCCCTGGCGCTCGACGGCGTCTACCGCCGCGGCGAAATCTACCTGCGCTGGATGCAGCGATTGAGCTCGCTGGGATTTGGCACCAATTGGGGCCGGCTGCTTACCCGCTTTGCCGTTGTCCCTTACGGCGGGGCGTTCGTGGCGGTCGTCGGCGTCTGCGAAATCTGGGAACTGCTGATCACCGGTGGAAAGCACGAGGAACTGCGCGTGCCCCCGTCGGAACGCATCGTCATCTTGGCGCTCGGGCTGTTTCTGATGTGCCTGTTCAATTCCACGGCATTTCGCCAGGGTGTCGGCAGTTTCTTCAAAACGTCATGCCGGGTATTTCGAGCGCTGGTGGTCGAGCCGATCCTGTGGATCGTGCTCTCCCCGTTGCTGCAACGATTTCTCCGCAGCCGGCTGTTTACGCTCGTGCTCCGCCTGCTTGTCAAGCCGTTGGCGTGGACCGCGCTCGTCTGGTGCATCACGCCGGGAAATTGGTGGCGGCATTATCCCTTCGAGGCGGGCGCGGCGGCCTACCTCGCCATCAACCTGGTGCTCAATTCGCGGATAGGACGGACGGCCGAAGAGGTCGTCGTCGATGAGATCGTGCAAGGCTGGCGGCGATTCGGCCTGCGGCTGATCACCGGGTTGTTCTGGCTGATCGTCGATCTGTTCCGCCGGCTGTTGCAGACCGTCGAGCGCCTGATGTACGGCGTCGACGAGTGGCTTCGTTTCCGCAGCGGCGCGAGCCGAACCTCCTTGATCGTAAAGGGCCTGCTGGGAGCTCTGTGGTTCTTCGTGGCGTACATCCTTCGCTTCGCCGTGAACGTGCTGCTCGAACCGCAGTTCAACCCGATCAAGCACTTTCCCGTCGTCACGGTGGGCCACAAACTACTGCTGGCCGCTTATGAACCGGCGGCGGACTTCCTGATCGGTTGGTTGGGAATAGGCAAGATCGAGGCGTACGCCATCGGGGGAGCGGTCATCTGGTGCATTCCCGGCGTATTCGGCTTTCTCGTCTGGGAATTGACGGCGAACTGGCGGCTCTATGCGGCCAACCGCCCACAGCAGTTGCGGCCGGTGAAGATCGGTTTGCACGGCGAGACGATGGGCCGCCTGCTTCGGCCCGGCTTCCATTCCGGCACGGTGCCGAAACGCTACGCCAAACTCCGCCTCGCCGAACGCCGCGCCCGCGCCGGCGGCGACTGGGGGCCGGTCCGCAAGCATCTACTGGCCCTGCACCTCGTCGAGCTGTCGATCCGCCGCTTCGTCGAGCGCGAGTTCCTCGAATTGTTGCAGGAGAGCAAGAGCTGGCAGGCCCCCACCGTCACGCTCGAACATATCCGCCTGACCACCAACTCCGTGCAGTTGTCGCTGGCCGCCGCGGAGATGGCGGGCGGGCCCTTGCACGTCGCCATCGATACGCAGTCGGGCTGGCTCCTGGCCGGCACGCGCGGTCCCGCCTGGATCGACCGCCTGACGCCGCAGCGGCGGCAGGTATTGGTTACGGCGATCCTCGGCCTTTACAAAGCGGTGGGGATCGACCTGGTTCGCCAGCAGATCGAAGCGGAGTTTTCGCCGCCGGCCCCTTGCTACGGCTTCTCGCCCGCCGGTTTGATCGTCTGGCCCGACGAGCGGCAAGACGCGGAGGTCCTTTACGATCTTCGCGAGGCGCCCTGGGTGGCCCCGCAGGTGGTTCGCGGCCTGCCGCGGCGGCGGTTGCCCACCATCGAGCGGGGACGCCTGCTCTTTGCCGCGGTTCCCATCGCCTGGGACCGCTGGGTCGAAGTCTGGAACGCGGACATGGCCGGCCAAGGCCACCCCCGCGACGCCATTGTCCCCGTGCGCGTGCTGCCGCAGTAGCAAAGGGCTGAAGCATGATACGAGACCGAGCGATCTGTGTGCTGACGCTGGCCGTGGTTCTCGGCTTGCCGGTGTCCTACGCCGGTTGCCCCGCGGCGGAGCCGAAGCCGATTTGGCTCGCCGTGACCGAACCTGAATTGTCGGCGCCGCTCAAACCGCTGGCGGAGAAACGGCGAAGCGAAGGGTTCGAGGTCGTCATCTCGAACCAGAAGGTGGAGGCGGCGCTAGCGGCACTGCCGCGGCGGCCCGCGTTCCTGTTGTTGGCCGGCCGCGGCGAGTCGGACCCAAAGAACCCGCGACTGCCCGCAAAACTCTTGAAACTCTACCGCTGGCGCAGTAGCCAGCCGACGCAATTTCTTTCCGACATGGCCTGGGGCGACCTCGACGGCGATGGGATCCCGCGGGTTCCCGTGGGCCGAATCCCAGCCGCTACGCCGCGCCAGCTTGAGCTTGTGGTCAGGAAGATCCTCGATTACGAATCGCAGCCGCCGAGTCCGGCCGACCTGCAAGCAGCGATTTGGCTGGGTTCGTCGGGATACAACACCACGATCAATGCGGCGGCATCGAGTTTCTGCGTGATGACACTCCAGAGCGACGGACCGGCGTGGTTGCAGCCGTGGCTGATCTCCGCCAACGCCGATGATCCGTATTGCGGCTGGCCGTCCGACCAGCCGATCAGGTTTACCGAGCAACTCACGCGAGGCGGGATTGCCGGCATTTTGATGGGACACGCGAACCGCCAAGCGTTCTTCTCGATGGGATTGGCAAGCGGGGCGGTCTGGTATAGGGCGTCCGATGCCGCGGTCACGCTCAGCAAAGGTCCGCCGACGGCGCCGCTGTTCTTCTTCTCGTGCGAGTCCGGACACTTCGGCCAGGCGACGCCCTGCGAGGCGGAGGAGTTCTTGCTGATGCCGGGCGGGCCGGTCGCGACGGTCGCCGCCACGACCGAATCGCACCCCCTTCCCAACTACTTTTCCGGCGTTAGTCTGTTGAAAGCGTTCGGCCGGCGCGAGCGGCGGCTGGGCGCCCTTTGGCTGAATGCCCAACGCGAGGCCCGGCGATCGCACAACATCCTCATTGAGTCGATGCTCCGCGACGTGGAAGGAAAACTCGATCCGCAGATCGACGAGGCGAAGCTGCGGCGCGATCAGACGCTGATGTACACGATCTTCGGCGATCCAGCCACGCGGCTGAGACTGCCGGAGCGGCTCGATGCGAGCATCGAGCGCACCGCGGCGGGTTGGCGCTGGAAGGCGAAGAAACCGACCGGCGTAGTGCGCATCGAGGTCGGATTTCGCCCGCTGCGGCCGCCGCTTGCTTCAGGGAAAGGCCCGCGCAGCGGGAAGCGGGAAGCGGCCCGGTCGTTCCAGGCGGCGAATGCCGGCTTCGCCTTCGTGCCGCTCCGTTCGCCGCCCGACAACGGCGTATGGGAGGGCGAGGTCGAGCGTCGCGGGTCGATTCGCCTGGTGGCGAGTGATAAGATTCATTTGTACGTCGCGGTTCTGAAAGCGGAATAGTCGCCTTTCGCTCCGCGAAAGCAGCGCTGCTTTCGCGGAGCGAAAGGCGACTTTACCGGCCTGAGAACGATTACAAGGAGTGTGACAACAAAAGGAGGTCCATCGTGCCGCAGAACGAGCAAATCGACATTACCCCGGGAATGCAGCGATATATCGACAAGAACAAGAAGTACTTGGCCGATCGCGACCGCTACATCCGCGAAGAGGTGAAGCGCTGGAAGTTCGACACGATCGCCGTCCACGGACTGTACACCGTCCAGGACGCGATCGAGGACTACCAGGGGGCGATCATCGAACCGATCTTCATGAGCAGCTCGCAGGCCTACCGCGATTCGGACGAAATGGCCGCCGCGCTGGCCTATCTGATTCCCACCTGGTGCTACTCGCGCATCGCCAACCCCTCGACCTATTACTACGAGTGGACGCTGGCGCTGTTGGAGGGCTACGGCTTCGACGGCGAAACGGGCTGCTGCTCGACCTCCTCGGGGATGGCGGCGATCATGACCGCCGTGCAGCCCTTCCTGGTCCGCCGCACCCACCACCGGATCGAGCCGCAGAACTTCGTCGCCACCGCCCAGTGTTACGGCGGCACCTTCCAGCAGTTCAACGTCCGCCTGATGGAGGAACGCGACATCGAATGCCGCTGGGTCCAGGACGCCGCCGACCTGAACCAATGGGCGGAGAGGATCGACGGGAATACGCGATTCCTCTACGGCGAACTGCCCAGCAATCCCGGCCAGAGCTTCTTCGACATCGAGGCCGTCGCCAAGCTGGCCCACAGCCACAACCTGCCGCTGATCTGCGACAGCACGATCGCCACGCCGGCCCTGCTGCGGCCGATCCGCCACGGCGCCGACATCGTGGTGCAGTCGGCCACCAAGACGCTCTGCTCCAGCGGCTTCGGCGTCTGCGGCGCGGTGATCGCGCGGAAGAACCTGACCACGAACATCGACAACGAGGCGATGCGAAGCGATTTCGCCTCATACGTCAAGTACCTGCCGAACCGCGACTACGGCCCCAACCTGCACCCGATGCAGGCGATCATGACGCTAAACGACATGCGCACGCTGCGGTCGAAGGTCGATCTGATGAGCCGCAACACGATGCGGGTGGCCAAGTTCCTCGCAGGGCATCCGGCCGTCGAGAGCGTGCAGTATCTCGGCCTGCCCGACCATCCGCTGCACGAGTTGGCCAGCCGCTACCTCTGGCTGGTTGACGCCGAGTGCGACGAACTGTATGGCAATCCGGTGAACCGCTACGGGCATCTGCTCTCGTTTTGCGTTCGCGGCGGCGCGGAGGCCGCCCGCAGCATGTTCGACAAACTCCAGCGGATCTGGCGGGCGACCGACTTGGGCCGCATTAAGAGCGTCGCCACCATCCCCGCCATCTCTACCCACCAGCAACAGGGCAAGAAGGGCGCGAGTTGGCCCACATTCCCGCCAACATGGTGCGGCTCTGCGTCGGCGGCGAACATCCCGACGACGTGATCGCCGACCTCGATCGCGCGCTCGGAAAGGCCGGCCGATAGACGTGGGTTCCGCCGTTACGGGGACGCAGAGATTCTCTGGCGGCTAAACGGTTCGGGAGCGACCGCCATGATCCATTGGTACAACCTGCCGTGGCGGCCACTTCTCACGTCTCTGCCGACAGGCTATACTAGAGCGTGTTTTAACTTGGGGTCGTAGCTCAGTTGGGAGAGCGCCTGGTTTGCAACCAGGAGGTTGCCGGTTCGATCCCGGTCGGCTCCACACTTGGCCCGCGATGGCGTACCCACCCGCTCTGGTTGCGGACGGCCCTGGTCCTGATGCCGGCCGTGAGCCTGGTCGGCGTCCTGCTCACTTCCCTGCTGACCGGCCAGAGTTTGGGCCACCGATTCAACGGCATCTGTTCCAGCGAAACCCCAAAACGCCTCGGGCTGACCTTCTTTGGCGCCGCGCTGTACGGCGGCCCGCTCGGTGACGAGGGGGGCGGGCGCGACTGTTTTTAGCGTCCGAAGGGTGGTTCGTCCAATTCATGATTGCAATTGATTATGAATTGAATTAGGGGCCTTGGCGGGCACGTCCTCGCGGAGGACAGGTCCGCCGCTCGGCACCGAAAACCGAGAGCGGGCCGACAACGGAAACCGGCCCCGGGGTTGGCTTTTCCAGCCGCTTCGATTATCTTGGATGCCGTCAACGACGCGGCGTGGGCAGCGTCAGCCGATCGACGCACTCCTCGCCGTTTCCGCGGAGGATGCCAGCGGCGTTCGTCGATTGTGAATTCGCCGAGAGTTGCCACGACGTCACGCCTATGATTGCTGCATCGGGTCGCCGATGAACTGGCCCACGCCTTCGTGATCGAACAGAACGGGGATCCCTCCGGCGCCGATGTAGACCGCCACGCCGTCGCGAACGACCAGGGCATCGGGATGATCGACCTCGAAGCGATCGCCATTGACCAACGCCACGGTGAATGGCCGATAGGGCGTTCGGCCTTTGAGCGTCTTAGGAATATGGTCGAAGTTCTCCGCTTGCATCGGATTCCCTCTCTTCGTTGCCGCCGAGAATCGCCCCACCAATGAGATTCTGCCGTAGTCAATTCGATCGAGCAACTGCGGCCGATCGGCGGGTGCGGTAACGGACTACGGCCGTCGGGTCCGAACCGTTTAGCCGGCGAGCAAGCGGTTTGTTGATTTAATTCTCGACCGCGCCACTCGAATAGGTGGTTTGCGTTTTGGGGTTGATCGCTTATAGTTGGCGGAGCCCATGACGGCAAGCGGCAGTTGGTTGTTTTGGGAGGGAAACGGGCGATGGAGTATTGGGCGAAGCCTCGGATGGCGCGGGATCAAATTGTTCTTTTCTCCCCGACCTTGGATGCCTCGATCAGCGACGATCATCCCGTCCGCCTGCTGGACGAGATCCTGAAGGGCCTGGACTGGTCGGCGTGGGAGGCGGAGTACGACGGGCAAAAGGGTCAACCGCCGATCCCGCCGTGGGTCATGGCCGGCGTAATCCTCTACGGCTTGATGCGCGGCATCCGCTCCAGCCGCATGCTGGAGTACCTTTGCGGACACAACGTGGACTTCATGTGGTTGGCGGAGGGGCGGGTCATCGACCATACGACCCTCTGCAAGTTCCGCACGCGGTTTCGCGGGCCCTTGAAGGAATTGTTCCGGCAATTGGGGAAACTGTCGTTGCAGATGGGGTTGATCCGCTTGGTCGAGGTGGCCTTTGATGGGACGCGGGTGAAGGCCAATGCCAGCCGCTTGCGGACCTGGACGGTGGAACGGTTGGAGGCCGCCTTGAAAGGAGACGAACAAGGACCGGCGTGGCGGGATGATGGTGAGCCGGCGGGTGTACCGTTGTGCGGACTGTGCGGGCTGCGCGTTGGCGGGAGAGTGCCTGGATCCGAAGGCCAAGCGCGGTCGGACCGTTCAGCGGGACGAGTACGAACCGTTGCGGGAAAAGATGGCCGCGAAAATGCAAACGCCGCAAGGCAAGTCCGTCTACAACCAGCGCATGCACGTTGCGGAGACGCCGTTCGCCGTCATCAAGAGCATTTTGGGCGTGCGGCGATTTTTGCTGCGTGGCTTGGAGAAGGTGCGGACCGAATGGTTGTGGGTATGTACCGCGTACAACATGAGGAAGTTGCTGGCCCACGTGGCGGGACTGTGCGCCGAGTTGGCGAAAATGTTGGCCGAAGCGGCAAGTTAGGCGAGGCAGGAGGATTTGGGCGAACGAAGACTGACGATACGGCCTGTCTGGCTGCCAAATCAGCCATCTGGGGCAATTCAAACCTATAGGCAACGATGCCACCATAATCTCGAAAACCGAAGGAATTCTGAAAAAATCACCGGCAGCCGCCGCGTAGGCCATCGTTGCCGTTCAGTAAATCAACAGACCGCTTGCTCGCCGCGGCGGCGCGGCGTTCCCGCGCGGCGAGCAAGCTCGCCGGCTAAACGGTCCGGACGCGACCGCTATAGTCTGTTACTGCACCCGTGCGAAGATACCGCTGAGCCGAGGACATCACATCCAAAGTACAATAAGAATTCGTGGCGTGTTCCAACCACCAAGCCACCAAAGCACGAAGACGCGAAACAGCCACGGAGAACCGCAAGAGCGAAGGTGCGCTTCGTGATTTTGTGCTTTCAACCTTTCTTGGCGAAAGGGCGTTGAGTTTGCGCAGTAAGACTGATGGGCAGGCGCGTCCAGGTTTTTCTCGACCCTTAGACATGCATCACCGGACGAGACATTTATGCGACTGTCCGCTTTGTTGCCCACCGCTGCGAAGGTCGTTCTTGTTGGGTTCATTGCCTCGCTGGCTCTCGCAGAGAGCACGTTGGGGGAAAGGGGGGGGTGAGACGATTGGCTGGAGCAGCGGCAGGCCGGAAGATCGCTCACTGGCCGCAGGTGGTTGCGCCTCCGTCCCCTTCTCTTTCTTACGGCAGCGCCGAGGAAATGGCCGAAGCCGGACGCTGGGCGGCCGCTCATATCGAGACCGCCGCCGAGCCTTTCTTCTCCTTCAGCTACGGTGGCCGGCCGTCGTCCGAGCTGCTCGGCTCTTGGAATTGGAGGAGATGCTGCCGCCGGCTGGACGAGGCGCGGACGGAACATATGCTGGTCGGCACCGACCGGAAGACGGGACTCTTGCTGACGTGCATCGGCGTCGAATACCGCGATTTTCCCACGGTGGAGTGGACGCTCTACTTCCAGAACACCGGCGGGAAAGACGCGCCGATATTGGCCGATGTTCAAGCCTTGGACAGCGTGTTCCGTCGCGGCGACGGGGGTGAGTTTGTCTTGCATCATCTTGTCGGCGACCGTTGCAGCATGGAGAGTTTTACTCCGCAGCGGACGGTGCTCGGGCCGAACGTGGACAAGCGACTTGCGCCGTGCGGGGGTCGCCCCAGCGACGGCCAGTGGCCCTACTACAACTTGGAACGGCCGCGGGAGAAGCAGGGCATGCTGCTGGCGATCGGCTGGCCCGGTCAATGGGAATCGCGCTTCATCCGCGACGGAAAGCAGGGCTTGCGGGTGCTGGCCGGCCAGCAGCTCACGCATCTGACTCTCCATCCCGGCGAACGAATCCGCACGCCGCTGATCGTGCTGCAATTCTATAAAGGCGATTGGCTCCACGGGCAAAACGTCTGGCGGCGGTGGATGTTCGCGCACAATTTCCCCAAGGACCACGACAAGCCGCTGGCGGCGAGAATGAGCGCGGCCAGCGTGCAGTTCTGCGATTTCCACTGCACGGAAGCCAAAGACCTGGATTTCATCGATCGTATCACCAAACAGAGACTGCCGTTCGACTACTGGTGGATGGACGCCGGATGGTATGAGATGGACGGGACGGATTGGTGGAACGTGGGCACGTGGGAGGTCGATCGAAAGCGGTTTCCCCAGGGAATCAGGGCGATCTCCGATCGCTGCCACGCCAACGGCATGCAGGTGATCGTCTGGTTCGAGGTGGAGCGGGCGCACCGCGGCACGTGGATGGCCAAGAACCATCCCGATTGGGTCTTCGCCGGCAAAGACGACGGGTTGGTGAGGATGGACAAGCCCGACGCCGTCCGCTGGCTGACCGACCACATCGACAAGATGATCTCCCGTGAGGGCGTCGATTTGTATCGTTCGGACTTCAACCTCGCGCCGCTGCATTATTGGCGGGAGAACGACGCGGCCGACCGCCAGGGCATCACCGAGAACCATTACATCGAGGGTTATCTCGCCTACTGGGACGAGCTGCGGCGACGCCATCCGGGGATGTTGATCGATTCCTGCGCCAGCGGCGGCCGGCGCGACGATCTGGAGACCATGCGGCGGGCGGTGCCGCTGCTGCGGACCGATTTCGAGGGCAACCCGGAGGGAAACCAATGCCACACCTACGGCTTCGCCCTCTGGCTGCCGTATTTCGACGCCGTGCACAACTGGCAGGACAACGTCTACCGTTTCCGCAGCAGCATCGCGCCGTTTCTCACCTGCAACTGGAACGTCTGCGACAAGCAGTTCCCCTTCGAACGGGCGAAGCAGTTAGTTCGCCAATGGCGGAGCGTCGCGGATTATTACTGGGGTGATTTCTATCCGCTCGGCCAACACAGCACCGACGACGACGTGTGGATGGCGTGGCAGTTCGACCGGCCCGATTGGGGCGGCGGACTGATCCAGGCTTTCCGGCGCCCGAACAGCCCCTATGTCGCGGCGCGCTACCGGCTCCATGCCCTGGACCCGAACGCGGTCTACGTCTTGACCGATCTCGACTCGCCGGGCACGGTGGAAAAGATCGGCCGCGAGCTCATGCAGCCCGGTCTGCTGATCTCGATCGAAGCTCAGCCGGGCGCGTTGCTTCTGGTCTACAAGAAAAAAGGTGACGGTGCTGCTGCACGGCTTTCCCGAGAAAGGTGGGAGCCATAGCGGACTATTCGGATCGAGAGCGAGCAGCGCGGCGGAGGGGGGCGGGCACGTTTTTCGCCCCAAATGGGCCGAAAAATGAGCCAGTTCCCGAACTATCAACGTTTACCGCATTTCTTGCGTATTTTTGCGGGCGATGTTTGTTATATTGGTGGTTATCGACGGACGGCGGAACTCGCCAACTCGAAGTCACCTTCTCCACCCGACCACAGCCATGAGAAACGCCAATTGTGAGGACGCCGCCGGAGCGGACGTTCGCGCCTGCTTGAAGAGACCCGACACGCCGGACAGAGCGGGATGCTTGTCGCGTCGTCGTCTCCGCTCTTTCCTCCGGAGGTGGAGATGCGGTATTGTGATCTTCTTGCCGCTTTGGGCCGGCGGCTCGCGCGCGCTGGCCGACATGTACATCACGGGCAACGTCACGCCCGATCCGCAACGGTACTATCGTTTCTATTCGGGCAGCGACAAAGCGTTCATCGGCGACGGGCTCGACTTCTCCGGCGTTTCGACGAGCGGGCCTTGGGCGACGATGATCTCGCCGCAGTATTTCATCACCGCCTATCACTGGTCGGCCAACTCCAGCCCCACCCTCACTTTCTACGAGGACAACAGCACGGCCTCCGGCGGGCACACCTACAACGTGGACACCAGTTTTCGCGTCTATGCGACCTACAACGGCCAGCCCGCCGATGTGTGCATCGGGCGGCTGACCGCACCGATTCCCGCTTCCGACCACATCGCCTACTACCCGGTGCTCACTCTGCCGAATACCAGCGATTACGTGGGCATGTCGATCTACAACTACGGCAACCCGAATCTCGTCGGGCGGAACGTGATCTCGAAGGTCGAGCCCTACGCCGAGGGCGGTGAGAACGGCTGGGGAATGTTCTACGACTACGACGTGCCCGGCGTCGGCCCGGACGAGACGTATCTGATCGGCGGCGATTCCGGTGGGCCGTCGTTTGCGGTCGTCAACGGAAAACTGGCGATCTTGGGCGAGCACTTCAGCACCTACGGCACCAGCGGTCTGATACCGTTCGACGGCGGACCGCCGAAGGCTTCGGACGGCTCGTGGTGGTCGGTCGATGGCTTTCTGCCGGCCTACATCGATCAGATCGACGCCATGCTGCCGGCTGATCAACAGCTCACGACGGTCGTGCCGGAACCGGGCACGGCGCTGCTCTTGATTGCCGCCGTGATGATGCTCTGGGCGGCCGCTTCCCTGCGGGGCGCGGCTAAACGTCGCGTGTAGAACGGAAACCGCTGCGGGGCGTGGCTGTTGTTGTCAGAAACGCGTGATCGCGTCTTCGTTTAGCCGCGACCGGCAGGGGAGCGATCAGTTCATGCCAGCCCGCGGTAGCGGCGGAACATCCATTCTACCGTCAGCAGCAAGAGCAGCAGGAACCAGAGGGCGGGATTGTCCCAGGCGGGCTGGCGGGCGATGACCGCTTCGCCCACTGCCGGCTTGATGCTCGCCAGCAGCCGGCCGAGCTCGCGCGAATCGTGCAGCACGCGGCCGCCGCTGATTTGGGCCAGTTCCTCCAGCCGCTGCGGATCGGGGCGAAGATCGCGGAACTCAGCCGAATCGTCGAGAACCTGCACGTCGAGCTCGCCGCGGCCGGCAATGTAATCGCCGTCGTAGGCGATCACCTCGAGCACCATGCTCCGCAGCGACGAGGCCGCCGGCGACTGGCTCCCGAGCGCGCCGATCGGCGGGGCGCTGAGCCGGCCGCGATAGGCCAACTCGCCGCCGCCGGGCAGCAGCGGCGCCTCTTCCAGCGTCGGCGGCGCGGACGCCGGGTCGGCGGCCGCCCCCTTCAGCCGGGCGAAAATCCGATACTTGCCGGTCTCCTCCAACTTGTCGTCGTAGGCGTGGGCGACCACCTGGATCGGCTGGCCGGGACGATAGATTACCTTGTCGGTTTCGATCCGCAGCCGCTGCGCTGCGCCGACCGAGTTTTCGCCGAGCCACTTGACCGCGTTTCGCCAGAACTTGCGGAAGTAGCGGTTGTCGCCTTCGCCCCATTGCGATTCGAAATCGCGGCCCCAACTACAGGTGGTATCGGTGGTCATGGCGAAAGTCCGTCCGCGGCCGAACTGCTGGCAGGCGAAGACGGGCATGATTCCCGCCCGCGGCAACGGTCGGTCGCTCAGCCCCAGCACGGTCGCGCCCGGCTTGACGCGATCGATCAGATTCGTGCCGTAGAACGGAGGCATCGCGCTGAGGATTGCGGCGTTTTGCTGCGGATCTTCCGCGAGCCGCCAGATCGGATGCCGCTCGGCCGTCGGCGGCACGAGCACTTGGAACGTGCCGCCGGTGTAGCCTTCGCCGAAGGAATTGGGCCGATCGCCGCTCATCTTGACCGGAATCAACTGGTCCCAAACCGTGAGGTCCCATCCGCCGGCGCCGAAGCTGGTATTGCCGCCAACCATGGCGAACCCGCCGCCGCGGCGAGCCACCAGTTCGACCGTCCAATCGAGTTGCTCCTGGGTGAAGGCGTGCCGGCTGATGTCGCTGCAAATCACCACGTCGTAATGGAACAACTCCTCGCGGGTTTCCGGATACCCGCGGCTGCGGTCTTCGACGCGATAGAGGTGCTGGTTCGCCACGTACTGGGCGTTGACTTCCATCGGCAGGCACTCGATCACCGGGTCTTCGACCAGGGCGTCGCGGAGCCAATGGTACTCGTCGCCCAATGTGGCCTCCATGTAGATTACGCGGAGCTTCTTCGCCTGCGAGGCGATGCGAAACGGCACCTGATTGTTGTCGGTCACCGCTTCGCCGGGCAGGGGCGGGATTTCCAGCAGCATGTCGCCCCCGGGGGCCTGGTCGGGCTCGATCATCAGGTCGTAGGTCTCGGCCGCGCCGGAGAGCGTCACCGGCAGCGAAGCCAGCGGCCGGGCAAGAGGATCGGCCGCGGCGCGGATGTGGATTTCCGCCCGGTGGCCGGCAAACCCGTAGCCGGCGATCTGCACGCGCACCGGGACGCGGCTGCCCGGCTGGGCGAACCGCGGCACCACGAGCTCTTGAATCACCACGTCGCCGATCACGCCCTGGTCGCTCACGGGAAAGACGTGCAGCGGCGTGCCGCTCCGGCGATAGCTCTCGGCCGCGTCTTGAAAGCCGTTCGTCTCGGTCGTTCGCCCATCGGAGAAGATCACCACGCCCGCCGGCCGATCGGCGCCGAACCGCGCGGGAAGCCGCTGCAAGGCGTCCAACAGGAGCGTGGCGTCCTCATCGGCGCGGAGGTCCTCGACGCTTGTGGCCGCCGCAAGCTGACGGCCGAAGCTGAAGACGCTCGGCCGCACGGAGAGCCCCGCCGGGTTGCACTGCCGCAGCGCCTGCTTCACCTGCTCCAAGCGATTATCCGGCCGGTTCAATCCCATGCTCTTCGAGCAATCCACCAGGAAGACGATCTCCGCCGGCCGCGGCGGCGAGCGGATTTCGCTACGGCGGACGGGATTCAGCAACATCAGGATCAGCAGGCTGACCACGATCGCCCGCAGGAGCAAAAGCACCGGGCTCCGCGCCAGCGGCGACGTGGCCCAGCGCCGCACGAGCCAGAAAAAGACGAGGCAGCCCGCGAGTAGGCAAACGTAAACCGCGGCCGAATACGGAGGCGACCATTGCAACGTCGGCATGATGTTGGGCGAAAAAGGGGACAGGTCCAATTTGTGCAAAGCACCCTCCGGGCCGTTCCGGCAAATTGGACCTGTCCCCTTTTTCCCTCGGGTGTTATCTCAAGTCCTCGGAGAGCGTGCGTAGATATTCTTCCACATGGCGGCGGTATTGGTCGGGCACCGGCTGGTCCTGATCGAGGATCGCGTCCTTGAGGATCAACTCCTGGATGCGGGCGCGGAGTGCGCGGGCGACGCGCTGGATCGTCAACGGATAGAGTTCCGGCGGATCGACGTAGCCCTGGCGGATCGGGGCCCAAATCACTCGGCCCGAGGCCCCGCTTTCGATCGCATCCGCCAGTGCGTTTGCCTCTCGTTCCAGGTTGGGATCAATGCCGCGGAGCGGCCCCAGCGCCCGGCGCAGCTCGCCCATCTTCTGCTCGATCTCGGGCCGTTGGTCTTCGGCGACGGGCTGTTTGAGCTTATTGAGCAATTCGACCGCCTTCTTTTCCGCATCCAGCAGGGCTTCGAGTTTCGGCTCGGTCAATCCGTGCCGCGCTTCCTCGATCTGATCGGCCAGGGCTTCCAGTCGTTTGGCCGAGTCGCGGATTTCGCGATTGGCCCGCTGGCGTTCGCCGGCCGCCAGGGCCTTTGCCGCCCGTTCGATTGCGGCGGCAATCTCCTTAGGCGAATTCTCGGCGGCGGCCTTCTCCAGGGCGCGGGCTAGATCGGGATCGGTCAGCTTGGCGTCTTTTTCCGCCTCGCCCAGGATATCTTCCGCGGTGCGAACGTCCTCGGCCCGGGCGCGTTGGCGATTGGCCCAACGGGCGGAGCGGGAATTGCCGCCGCCGTCACCCTCGCCGGTCTCGCTGGAAGGCTGGTTTTCGTCCTCTCCTCTCGCGTTTTCGCCAGAGTTCTGGCCCTTCTCGGCGTCACGTTGCTGCTGGGCGGCCTGGCGGGCGACGCTCTCGGCGGCCTGGAGTTTTGCGGCCAGCTCCGCGGCCTTTAGCGCCCCGACCTGCTTGGCGAGACGTTCCAACTGTTCGGCGGCGTCGCGGGCCTTTTGGCCGGCATCGCCCTTCTCCCCGCGTTGGAGCGAATCGGCGCTGCCGCGAATCGAGCGTTCGGCGTCGGTCATCCGCTGTTTGGCCAGGTCGGTCATCGCTTCGTCCGACTGCATCTTCTTCGCCAGTTCGGCGGCCTTTTCCGCCGCTTGCTGCTGCCGCTGGGCCAACTTGGCGGGATTGCCCTGCGACGGGCTGCCGCTCTGCGATGGCCGGCTCGGCGAAGGAGATGGCTTCGAGTTGTCGCTGGGCGATTGGCGGTTGCCGGAACTGGGGACGGTCTTGCCTTCGAGCTCGTCGGCGGCGTCCTGCTCGGTCTTCGCCAACTCGGAAATCTGCTTCTGTAGGTTTTCTTCTTCCTCCTCTTCCTCGTCCTTGTCCTTGTCCTGCTTCGGTTTGTCGGGCAGGTTCTTCTCGGCCTGATAGTCGAGTCTCTCGGCGTCGCCACCGTTCTTTGGATCGACCAGAAGCAGACGGAGGTTCTGCCGGGCCTGGATCAATTGGGCCAGGGCCAGTTCCTCTTTGTCGCAGGCCGGCTTCATGCTCTTCTGTTGCAGCTCCGAGACGGCCGCCCGCATCGATTCGACGGCCTCGTCCAGGCTGGGGATGCGGCCAAATCGCTCGGCCACCATCTCGGCGAAACCCTCGGTCTGCTTGGCCAGCTTCTCCTCCGCCTTGGCGATGCGTTTGGCGATCCGCTGGTCAACCTGGGCTTCGCCGCATTGGACGAAGGTGTGCTGCAAATTGGTGCGCTGCTTACTGATGAGCTTTTCGAGGAAGACCGATTCGCCCGGCTTGCCGTCGGGCGGCTTGCCGAGGCCGAACGTCCGCTTGTACGGGCGGATGTCGATGAATTGCAGGTCGGAGGTGACGCGATGCGGGCCGGCGGGATAATTGTCTTCGGCAAAAGCGTAATAGACCACGGCGTCCTGGTAGTTCAGCTTGTGCTTCTCCAGGTAAAGCGTGGCGAGGCTGGTCAACGAGACCGGCTGCTGCGGGTTTTCGTCGAGCCGCAGCGTCTCCTTCGGGCCGTCGCCGATCTGGTAGACAATTCCCACCTTGGTCAGGCCGAAATCGTCGCTGGCCTCAAGCTGCATCGTCACCTCGGTGGTCGGCAGGGCCTCGATCACCACGACCGGCTTGACGAAATGGAGCATCGGCTTGCGGTCGGGCTGGACGCTGATGCGGAAGCTGCGCGGCTCCAGTTTCATGCCGTCGGCGGCCTCGGCGTTGATCTCGTAGTCGATGTCCCGGCTGACGTTTTCCAGCGTGCCCAGCAAGTGCTTGCCGTCAACCCGCATCGCCAGCAGCGGCGGCGGCTTGGCCGCCTTGTCGGTCGGGACGATCCGCAGCCAAGCGGTCTGCGGCGGCCGATCCAGTTCGAAGCGGAAGCGGACGGCCGACCCCTCGATCGCCTCGAAATCGCCCTCGCTGGTCGTCGCGGGCTTCGTCCGCGTGTAAGCCGGCGGCGCGATCGACGCCTCGATCTTCCGCAGCAAGAGCGGGTGCAAGATCGTCAGCCGGTAGGTGTCGCTCTCCACGTCGCCGGCGGTGACGCGGTATTCCATGTTGTCGCGGCAGTTCTTCAGCGGCTTTTCCAGCTTGCCGACCAGCGGCGTCCCTTGCGAATCCGCGGGGGCGAGCGAAACGTCGCACCACGCTTCTTCGCCGCCGGCTTTTCGCCAGTGCAATTCTGCCTCGGTCACCGGCCGGCCGGAAATGGTCGCGCGGATCGTGACGTCGTGGCCGAATTTGAGCAACTGGTCGCCGGGCTCGACCAAAAGCTGCGTGTAGTGCGCCGGAACGAGGAACAGCCGCAGGGCGGCGATCCGCGCCGACGGCGAAATGGCGATTGCCGCAAGAAAGCCCAGGGCCAACAGCGCCGCGGCGAACGCCGGCAAACGCAGTCGCCGCCAGGGGACGACCTCCATGAAATCGAGCCGGCCGGTCCGCTCTTCGGTGTCGCTGGTCAATGCCCTGACCAACGACGGCCAGGCGGGCATCGTCTGCGGCGTCGGCTCGGCGTACTCCAATGTGGTACAGACCCGCTGGCCAAGGTCGGGAAAGGTCGTTTCGATCTCGGCGGCGGTGTCGCGGCGATCGATGGCCTTCCGCCGGCCACGGACGATTCGCCAGAGGAGCAACGCCGCAACCAGTATGGCCGCCAAGAGCCAATTCACCTGGCGGATCGTGCGGCTGAGCACCCAGAGATCATCGGCCAGGGCGAGCAGCCCAGCGACGATCAGCGCCACGAGGATTGTCCAGGTCGCCGCCCGCAGCAGCAAGAAGCGACGGCAGCGGCGCCGCGTATCTTCCACGCGATCGACCAACATCGTCTGACGCCGGGCCAGCTCGGCACTGCTGGGGGGCTGTTTCGGTGGCGGCGCCGCTGCAATCATGGCACGTCTCCTTCACACGTTCTCTACGCATGGGTTCGATTGGCGATCGACATCTCGACCGCCAACACGGCCAACAGGAACCAGATCAGCCAGGTCCAAAGTTCGTTGGGGCGTTCGACGCCGGGGGGCAAGACCGCCGCGACCGTCTGCCGCGGCAACTGGCCGACCTTCACCGCGCCGAGTTGAAACTCGTCGCGGAATTGCTTCTGCGAATAGCGTTCGATCCGTGATTCCCGCGGATCGAGGTTTCGCACCACAAGCACGTTGTTTTCGCTGGCCACGCCCGGCGGTTTGTCGGCCCCGGGCCCGGCGATTTCGGATCGCACCCGCTGATTTTCCGGCAGGCGATCGGTGAGATAGCCGATGATCTGATGCACCAGCGGCACGTAGAGCCGCGATTGCGGCCAGTCGCCCCAGTCGCGATCGGCGGCCGAGGCGAACAGCAGCACGATTCCCCGTCCCAGCGATTTCTCCAGCAGCAGCGGCTGCTCGCCCGAGGCCGTCGCCAGGACTTTGGCGTCGGGGGACGGCTTGACGCGGGTGATTTTTCGGAACGCCACGCGGCGGAGGTCGCCGTGCTGCGGGTCGCTGAAGGGGCGAAAGATCGGATGGTCCTTTTCCCAGGTTTGGAAGCGGAAGAGCCCGGCCGGGCTGGTGCCTTCGACGGCGCCGGGGAGCAGGCCGGCCTGTTCGAGCACCGCGTAGCCGGCCGGCGCGACCTTTCCGCCGGTGAAAATCAGCAGCCGCCCGCCGCCGACCACGTACGATTGCAGCCGGGCCAACTCCTCGTTGCTCAATTCCGCCACGTTGCAGAGGACTACGACGCTGCACAACGTCAAGTCGGGCAGGTGCGAGCCGGATTCCAGCGCCCAACGCACCGGCTCGTACGGCGTCAGCGTCGAGCCTTTGCCGGGCAGGGCCAGCCGCAGGGCGGTTTCGAGATAATACGTCTCATTGCCGAAGACGGAACTGCCCGGCTCGCCATCGACCAGCAGGACGCGATCGGCGCCGCGGGCTTCGAACGCCAGCCAGCGGCGGTTGTCGATGGCCAGTCCGTCGTCGGCCGCCACCTCGACGAAGCCTTGATAGAAGCCCGGCCGATCGATCAGCAGCGAAAACTCGACCTGCTGCGACGCCGACGGCGCGATCGAGATCGTCTTTGACTGATCGGCCAGTTTCGTCCCATCGCCCTGCAAATAGAGCCGCACTGGAATGTCACGGGCGGGCAGCACGCCGGCGTTCGACACATGGGCCGTGACGACGGTCGGCTCTTGCGGGCGGATCGTCGGCTGCACGACCTCGGCCTTCTCGACGGCGAGATTGCCCATCAGCGGCTTGCCCAACTCGATGACCTCGACCTCGACGTTCGCCGGGAAACCCTTGCAGGGCGTGTGCTGGCCGGTGCGCTGAAGGTCGGTCAGCAGATAGAGCTTCTGCTGTTGCCGCGGCGAGCGGAGGAAGACGTCGCGGGCCCAGCAGAGGGCCTGGCCGAAATCGGTGCCGGCGTAACCGGGCTGACGCTGCGAGTCGATCCGGGCCTCGGGGCTCGGCACCACGCCGCGATCGTCGAAATGGCCCAGATGGACCTTGGCCCCTTGCGGCACGGCGGCGAGGATCTTCTCCGCGGCCGCTTCGGCGCAAGCGAACAGGGTTTCGCCAGAATACATTGCCGCCATGCTGCCCGACTGATCGACCAACACGATGATCTCGCGATCCTGGCCGCCGCCGCTGCCGGCCGCGGCGAGATAGGGCCGGGCGAATAGCAGGGCTAAGAGCAGGACGGCGGCGACGCGCATCGCCAGAAGCAGCCAGCGGCGAATCTTCCGCCGCCGCCTGGTCTCCTTCATCGCCAGGCGCAGGAATCGCAGCGTTCCGATCGGCATTTGCCGGGCGTGCGGCCGCAGGAGCAGGTGGATCAAGATCGGGATCGAGACTGCCGCCGCAGCCGCAAGGAAACCGGCATGAATCAGACTCACTCCGAACATCAACTGTTCTCCGTCTCCGCTTTCCACTGCCTACTGCCGACTGCCGACTTCACGGGGCACTGAAGTGCCCAGCCCTTTTCTTCTCTCCCCTCTCCTCTCTCCCCTCTCCTCTCTCCCCTGTCCTCTCTCCCCTGTCCTCTCTCCCCTCAAAAATGTCCCGCACGCCGGGCGAGGTAACTGTGCAATACGCCCACCAGCGACTGGTCGGTGGTCATCAGGACGCGGTCCAACTCGCGCCGCCGGCAGCCGTCATCGAGGTCGGCCAGCCACTGTTCGATGACGGCCTGGTAGGCCGGGCGAATTTCGTCGGCCTGGGTCGTGAGGTTCTCGCCGGTCTCCAATTCGCGAAAGCGGATCGCCCCGCCCACCGGCAGATTGCGCTCCAGCGGGTCGAGAATCTGGAAGATCAGAACGTCGTGGCCGTGGAAGCGGAGGTGATCGAGGGCCGAGAACAACTCGTCGGGCTCGTAGAACAGATCGCTCACCAGCACGACCAAGCCGCGGCGGGGCATCAGCTCGGCCACCTCGTGCAGGATGCGGGCCGACTCGCCGTGCGGCCGCGGCGGCACGCGGACCAGCGTGTTGAGGATTTCGTTGAGCTGGTTCGATTTCGCCCGCGGCGACAGGTGCTCTTGGATGACGTTCGAGAAGAGCGTCAGTCCCACCGCATCGTGCTGCATCAGCGCCAGATGGGCGACGGCCGCGGCGAGGCAGGCGGCATACCGCACCTTGGTCATTCCGCCCAGCGAATCGGTCGTCATCGAGCCGCTCCAGTCGATCAGCAAATGCAGGTCGAGGTTCGTCTCCGCGTCGTATTGCTTGATGTAGAGTTTGTCCTGCCGGCCGTAGAGTTTCCAATTGAGATGCCGCAGGTCGTCGCCTTTGAGATACGCCCGATGGGAGGCGAACTCCAGCGAGAAGCCGACGTAAGGGCTGCGGTGCAGGCCGTGCAGGAAACCATCGACCACCGTGCGCGCAATCAGGCTCAGATCCTCGAGTGAGATGAAGAACTCGGGATCGACCAGTTGCCGGGCCGCGGTTTTGAGGGGTTGGGTCAGCATCGGCTACTTCACCACGGCCGCTTTGACCAGGCCGCTCTTCTCCGGCACGTTCTGCACCAACCGCGCCACCAGGGCGTCGGCATCGACGTTTTCCGCCCGGGCGTGGAAGGTCAGCACCAGGCGATGCCGCAGCACGGGCACCGCCACCGCCCGCACGTCGGCGAAATCGACGTGGAATCGGCCGCTGAGGACCGCGCGGGCTTTGGCGCCGAGGATCAGGTATTGCGTCGCGCGGGGGCTGCCGCCGTAGCGGATGTACTTGTGCATGCCGTCTTTGCTCGGCTGCGGCTGGTAGCCCGGCCGCGTGGCGCCGACCAGGTTGACCGCGTATTGCACGACCGGGTCGGCGACCGGCACGCCGCGGACCAACTCCTGCAACTGGATGATCTCGGCGGCCGAGAGGACCGGCTGGACCGTCGCCTGCCGGTTCGTGGTGGTGCTGGTGACGATGGCCGCTTCCTCTTCGGGTGTGGGGTAGTTGACCGGAATGTTGAACATGAAGCGGTCGAGCTGCGCCTCGGGGAGCGGATAGGTTCCCTCCTGCTCGATCGGATTCTGCGTGGCGACGACGAAGAACGGCGGCGGCAGTTTGTACGTTTGTCGGCCGACTGAGACCTCCAGTTCCTGCATGGCTTGCAGCAGGGCCGATTGCGTTTTCGGCGGGGCGCGGTTGATCTCGTCGGCCAGGAGGAAATTGGTGAACAGCGGCCCTTGCAGGAACTCCAGCTTTCGCCGGCCCGTCTGCGGGTCCTCCTCGATGATGTCGGTGCCGGTGATGTCGGCGGGCATCAGGTCGGGGGTGAACTGGATGCGGTGGAAAGTGAGATCGAGCGTCTGGGCGATGGTCCGCGCCATCAGCGTCTTGCCCAGGCCCGGCACGCCGAGCATCAGCACGTGCCCGCGGCAGAGCAAACCGACCAGCAGGGCGTCGAGGACTTTGTCCTGCCCCACGACGACTTTTGCCAATTCCGCGCGGAGTTTGTCGCGGGCTTCCTTCAGCCGGGCGACTGCCGCGGCCGCGTCCTGGTCTGCAATCTTGGTGGCTTCAATCAGTTTTTCCATGAGAGGTCTCAGCGTTTGGGCAACCATTTACAAGGCAACAAGGCAAGTATCCGGCACACGCCGTGTGCCGATCATATTGGCCTAAGATCTCGAAACGACGGCACACGGCGTGTGCCGGATACCTTCCGCCTGGTGAACGGTTACGCGTTCGGGTTTCAAGTTCTTCGGTAGCTCGCGGCGATCGTCCTTCGGTGGCGGGCTGCGATAGGGCAAGATGGCGGAGAGCGAGAAAACGCCGTCGTCGCCGGGGCCGATCTTCTTGCCCGGCTCGGCCACCAGCGGCCGCTCGGCGCCTACGCCGTCGCCGTTGTCATCGAGCTGGGCGTGCTCGGTGAGCAGGCGTTTGTCGGCGGCGTAGCGCGCCCGCACTTCGGCGATGATCCGATAGTAGAGCTCGAGCACCGAGAGCTTGCCGTCGCGATTGACGTCAAGTTCCTCCAGCGGCCGCGCGGCGACGGCGGAGAGCGCCTGGGGAAATTCGGTCTCGTTGTCTTCGCCGGCCGCGCGGGTGGCGGCAATTACGATTCGCCCCTTGGCCGAAAGGGCTTTGACGAACCTGCCCGACTCGGCCGTGGTCATCCAGAAGATCTGCTCACGGCAGGGGAGCCCGGCGAATAGCTTGCCAATTTCGTCCTCGCGCAGATCGGGGCCGGGGAGATGGAACCAGGCGTGCTCGCCGTCGTAGTTGGCGTGGCCGAGGAAGAAGACCCAAAGGCGGTCTTCCGGCCGAAGCGATTGCCGCAGGCGGGCGGCCTCTTTTTCGATCGTCTCGCGAGTGGCCGGCCCCTGGGCGACGCCGTTCCGCGGCCCGCCGGAGAGCACCCGCACGTCGGCCGGGCGGAAGCCGAGCGGCCCGATCAGCCATTGCCGCCATTGCCTGGCGGTGTCGGCGAAGAGCTTCTCGTGTTCCTTGTCGCCGGGCAGCCCCACGAGGATCAGGGCCTGGCCCTTCAATTCCGGGGCCGCTGCCTTGGGCGGCGACGCGTCATCTCTCCAGGCCGGCGGCGAGAGCGGCAAGATGACCAGTCCCAGCAAGAGAAGCCGATGCGCCGGCGCCGCAATCCGAAGAAGTCGAGAAATCATTGCGGCACCTACAATATGAGGCGTACCCGGCTGCCAGATCATTCGCGGCGCGAACAGTCTTATTGGAGTCCGCTTCCCCCGACGTTGAATAACCTAAGGACGATGCTGGCGCCACAAAAGTTCGCCGGGAAGCAGCCAGTACGGGACTCCAGGCCGGCGGATGCCTGAAGGCGATACAGTCACCCCTCGCGCTGGCCATTTCACTATTTTGGGGGGATTGCTGGTAGCCGTCATTAGACTCAGCGACTGGAGGACTGTCAAGGAAGCGATCAGACCCCTCTCCACAAGAACGTCGCGTGCTGACACCAATTGCCCGGCGGTTCCTCGACCTTGCCAGTGGCTTGCGGCAGCAGAACGTGGGGACGCGTCGGAAAAACCGTCAAGGTTTAACAATTGGCATGCCGATAAACGTGGCGTTAAGGTCTACCTGTCTTGTCTAGTGTATCTACAGCCCCACCTCAAGGGGGTGCATCGGTCGTCTGGACAACAACCATGTCAGCAATACGGCATTCCGGCGGGATTCGCGGCGCTCGCTCCGCGATGGTTTTCTCCGCGATATTGGCGGTCGGCATCGGCCTTGTCGCTTCGCCGGCCGCGGCACAATCTGAGGCGGGGGCAGAGGCGCCGTGGCAGGCGCATCCGTGCCAGGGGCAGGCGGTTCCGCCGCCGTGCCCGGGCTCGTCCTGTTGCGGGAGCGAGTGCGGCGGGCCGTGCGGCAGCGGTTGCGGGCCGTGCGACGAGCCGTGCGACCGCTGCAGCGTCAACAGTTGGTGCCACTGGCCGATCATCGAGCCGTGCGGACAACTGGTGTTCCATGCCGAGTATCTAAACTGGTGGACCAAATCCTCCTCCCTGCCCGCGTTGGCCACCACCAGCGAATCGGCGACGACACCGCGGGCTCAAGCGGGCGTGATTGGCCAACCGGGAACGGAGATCCTCTTTAGTGCCGACGGCGGTAATGACGGGACGCACCCCGGCGCGGGTTGGGCTTGGCTTCTGGTTCACCCCCTGCCGCGAAAACGGACTCGACATCAACTACTTCTTTCTCGGCAACAGCATCGCCAGGCTCGACGCGACGGACGCCACCTACCCGATTCTCGCGCGGCCCTTCTTCAACGTGAACACCGTGGCGGAGGACTCGTTGATCATCGCCTATCCAGGGGAACAGACCGGCTCGCTCAATATCAGCGCGGCCAACGAGTTGAACTCCCTGGAAGTGCTGTATCGTCAAGGCCTGCTGCGGCAGGGCAACCGCGAACTGGATCTGTTGGTCGGCTATCGCTACGGCCGCTTCAACGAGAATGTCGCGATCAGCCAAACGTCGAACTATCTGGTGACGGTGGGCGGGATCCCGGCGGGAACCACCATCGACGCATCCGATCTGTTCGCCGCCAGCAACGAGTTTAACGGCGGCGAGATCGGATTCGTCGCCCGCACCCACTGTTGCCGCTGGTCGCTCGAAGTGCTGACGAAACTGGCGGTGGGCAACACCCGCTCGCGGGCGACCATCCTCGGCAGCACGACCGTGACCCCTCCGTCCGGCGGCGGATCACCGACAACCTATGACGCCGGCGTGCTGGCCTTGCCGTCGAACATCGGCTATTACGAACGGAACGACTTTTCCGTGATCCCCGAGTTCGGGCTGACGCTGGGCTACGACGTCACTTGCCGGTTGAAGGCCACCGTCGGCTGGTCGTTCCTCTACTGGAGCAGCGTGATGCGGTCGGCCGATCTGATCGACGTGAGCATCAATCCGACGCAATTGCCGCCGGGACCGGGCAGCGGCCTGGCCGCGCCGGTGTTCCGGCCGGTGACCACCGATTTCTGGGCCCAGGGGGTGAACGTCGGCCTAGAATATCGGTATTGAGCCGCATTTCTCACCACGGTGGGGCAGACATTCCTGTCTGCCCTATCTGCGGCTCTCGGCAGGGCAGACAGAAATGTCTGCCCACCGACGAGAGGTTACGAAAGCGTTGCGGTGTCCGTTGTTGCGACGCCGATGTTCCCTGCCGGATCGGTCAGGCTGACGCTGAAGGTCAAAACGCCCGCCGGCAGCGACGAGACGTTTATGCCTGTAACCTGTTGCGTAGCCGACGTGATCGTGCCGGTTATCGCGGGCAGCGTGGAGCCGCCGCCGCTGATCGTGCAGCTATAGGTGGCGCCGATCTCCGCGTTGGCGAAGGTGAAGCTAACGGCCGTCGCCGTGCTGGCGTCGATCGTGTGCTGATCGATCGAGATCGAGTAGCCGCTCGGCGGGGTCTTGTCCAGGGTCGCGCTGGCAACCGCGGCCGCTCCGACGTTGCCGAGGGTGTCGGTCAAGGTGACGCTGTAGGTGAGGGTTCCGTCGTTCAACGAGGAGACGTCGATGCCGGTGATTTGCTGCGTCATCGAGGTGATGGTGCCGTAGCCGGTGACGGGCGTGCCGCCGTTGCTGCTGGTCACGGTGTAGTCGTATCTCGCGCCTATTTCAGCGCCGACGATGGTGAAGCCGGTCGAGGCGGCCTCGCTGGCGTTGATCAGGCTGTCACTGGCGGAGATGGTGTAGCCGGTCGGCGCCCCTCGTTCCAGAACGGCGGTGGCCGTGACCGGAGTCCCCACGTTTCCGGCCGCGTCGATCACCGACACGCTGAAGGTGAGTGTGCCGTCCTTCAGACTCGAGACATCGATGCCGCTGACTTGCTGATCGGCCGAGGTGAGCGAGCCGGTTACGGCGGAGAGGCTGCCGCCGCCGCTGCTGGTGACAGTATAACTGTAGGTCGTGCCAGCGGTGGATTCCGCGTTGGCAAAGGTGAAGCTCACCGCGTGTTCGTTGCTGGCGTCGATCGTATCCTGGCCGAGTTGGATCGAGTATCCCGTCGGCGCCGTCTTGTCGAGCGTCGCCGTGGCGGTTTCCGTAGTGCTGTTGCCGGCGTCGTCGGTCAAGGTGACGCTGAAGGTGAGCGTGCCGTCGGGCAGCGAGGAGACGTCGATGCTGCTGATGCTCTGCGTGGTCGACACGAGGTTGCCGCTTCCCGTCACGCTGGCAGCGTTGCCGTCGCCGTCGCTGGTGATGGTGTAAGTGTACTTGGTGAATTCTTCGCCGCCGGTGATGGTGAATCCGGTCGAGGCCGCCTCGCTGGAATTGATCAGGGAGTCGCTCGGTGTGACCGTGAACGCCGCCGGCGCGGTTTGATCGAGTACGGCGGTGGCCGTCACGTTGCTTCCCTGGTTGCCGGCGGGATCGGTGAGGTACACAGTGTAGGTCAAGGTTCCGTCGGGCAAGGACGAGACGTCGATGTTGCTGACCACCTGATCCGCCGAAGTGATAGTTCCGCTGCCGGTCAGAGAGGCGGTGGTGCTGCCGCTGCTGGTAATGGTATAGGCGTAGGTCGCGCCGACTTCCGCGTTGCTGAAGGTGAAGCCGGTGGCCGTCGCGGCGGCCGTGCCCACGTTGGCATCGTTGGCGGTGATGCTGTAGCCGCTGGGGGCGGTTTTGTCGAGGGTGGCGGTGGCGGTGGCGGCGGGACTGACATTGCCGGCGTCGTCGGTCAGAGTGACACTGAAGGTGAGCGTGCCGTCGGGCAGCGAGGAGACGTCGATGCCGCTGATGGTCTGCGTGGACAACAAGAGGTTGCCGCTTCCTGTCACGCTGGTCGCGCCGCCGTCGCCGTCGCTGGTGATGGTGTAGTTGTAGATAGTGAATTCCTCCCCGCCGGTGACGGTGAATCCGGTCGAGGTTGCCGTGCTTGAGTTAATCACGGAGTCGGTCGGCGTAATGGTGAACGCCGCCGGGGCGACGCGGTCGAGCACGGCGGTGGCCGTCACGTCGCTTCCCTGGTTGCCGGCCGGATCGGTGAGGTAGACGGTGTAGGTCAAGGTTCCATCAGGCAAAGACGAGACGTCGATGTTGCTGACCACCTGATCTGGCGAGGTAATGGTTCCGCTGCCGGTCAAGGAGGCGGTGGTGCTGCCGCTGCTGGTAATCGTATAGTTGTAGGTGTCGTCCGTTTCCGCGCCGGTGAAGGTGAAGCCGGTGGCCGTCGCCGCGGTCGTGCCCACGTTGGCGTCGTTGGCGGTGATGGTATAGTTGCTGGGGGCGGTCTTGTCGAGGGTCGCCGTGGCCGTGGCCGCCACGCCGGTCACGCCGTCAACGGTGAGCGTGACGCTGTAGGTCAACGTCCCATTCGGTAGCGACGAGATATTGACGCCGCTGACGGTTTGCGTGGTGGAATCGGTGATCGTTCCGCTGCCGGTCACCTGGCCGCTGCCGCCGTCGCTGGTGATCGTGTAATTGAAGCTGGCGCCGAGCTTCGCGCCGACGATGCTGAAGCTGGTCGAGGTGGCCTCGCTGGCATTGATCAGGTTGTCGCCAGGCGTGACGGTGCAGCCGGGCCCTTGGACGACCGACACCACCGCCGTGGCCGCTTTGCTGTTCACGATGCCGTCGTTGGCAACGACGTCGATGGTGCGATCGCCAAGCAGCGGCGAGGCGGTCGTATCGCTATAGACGATCGATCGCAGCACCGTTTGGTAATTGGCGAGAGTGTCAACGCCGGTGAGCGTCAGCACGCCGTTGGCATAGGCCTTCGTAATCAAGGTGCCGGTGACGGTCGCGTCCAGTTGCTCGGAATCGCCGTCTTGCAGATTCGTGACCGTGGCCGTCATCGAGGCGAGGCAGGAACTGTCGGCATCGCTGACCGTGGCGGCGGAGGCGGCGATGGCAACGGCCGTCGTGCCCGCCCCGTACTTGGCGGTAAAACTGCTCTGCGCGGACGAGCCGGAGAGATTGACGACGGGAGCGGCGTCGTGTTCCACGATGCCGCCGTCGCCGGGCAGCGAGGAGGCCAGCGACATGCTCAAGGAGATGTACTGCGCCTTTACCCCGAGCTCGCCGAAGTTGTAGCAGGTGGCCTTATCGCCGGCCGCCAGGGCAACCACGAATTGGTTGGCGACGGCTGTGCCCTTGCTGGCGCCGCCGACTGTTCCCAGGGTTTCCTTGCCTTCGAGGTAGATGCCTGGCTGCGTCTCCGTGATTTGATAGGTCCCTGCCGTGAGCTTGTCGAAATGGTAGTAGCCGTTGGCGTCGGTCATCGTCTTGGCGACGGCGGTCCAAGTGCTGCCGTTTTGCAGAGAGAGCGTGATGACGACGCCCTGAAGCACCGCGTGCTTCCCGTCCATCTCCTTGAGATACCCCTCGCCGACATAGACGTAGCCGGATATGGAGCTGTTATTGACGACGGCGAGCGAGGCGGTGTCGGTGGCGGTGCTGTAGGCGGTGGAGCCGCCGGTGGCGCTGGTCTGGGAGAGGTCAACGCGGCCGGTGCTGGCGCCGCCGGTGGTGTCCCAAGCGTGATACTTGATCGTTGCGGTTTCGGCGGTGCCGCTGGCTGGCGTATACACGAGCGAGGCGTCGTGGGGGAGCAGCAGGGCCGAGCTCTCCGAGACCGTGCCGATGGCCACCTGCGTGGTCGTGCCGCTGAGGATGTACGACCAGGTTCCGCTGCCGGTCGTGCCGGTGATGGCGATGCCCCCTAGCACGGCGGCGGGACTGGTGTCGCTGTCGCTGATCTGCGTCGTGGTTCCGCTCGTGCCGTTAATGAACGCGCTCAGCGCAATCGTAAGGGCCTTGTCCGAGGTTGTGGTTCCCAACGACGGCGAGGCGGCCGTAAGAACCGGAGCGGCGTTGCTTGCCAGCACGTTGACCGAGTACTGCGTCGTCGAGGTGTTGCTGGCGGGATCGACCGCCTGCACGTTCACCGTGAAGGTCCCCGTCGCTGTGGGCGTCCAGGTGATCAGGCCGGTGCTCGAACTGATCGACATGCCGCTGGGCGGCGTTCCCGTCAAGGAATAGACGATGCCGGTGCTGGCCGCGTCGCTGACCGAAACCTGGCAGGTATAGGGGACGCCCACCACCGCGGTGTTGGCTTGCGGGAAATTAAACTGCGGCGCAACGGTATCGACCGTCAACTGCACACTGGACGAATTGAAGCTGGGCACGTCGGCCGTCTTGTTCAATGCGGTCGAACTGCCGGTCTCGGTGACGCTCACGGTCTGGCTCTTGGCGATCTGGATCGCGGTGAAGGTGTGCAGGCCGTCGGCCAAGGTGGTCGAGCCGTCGGTTGGCACCGTGACAGTCGTCCCGCTGGCGGTCGCCTGGCCAATGACCTTGCCGTCGCAGAGCACCTCGACGACGTCGCCGCTGGTCACGCCGGAAACCAGGAAACTCAACTCCTTGCTGCTGCTGGAGTTGTTCGAGTTCGTCGCCGTCGTACTGGTGTTACTGCCTGATGGAACGAACGAAATGCCGCTCGGTGTCGCGGGGACCGCCGAACTGAACGGATTGGCAGGATTCGAGCTCGAATCGGTCGCCATGGTGACGGTAAAGGTCTGCGTCACCGGCGTGTCCGTGCCGTCGCTGGCGGTGACCGTAACCGTCGCCGAGCCGGTCACTCCGGCCGGCGCGCTGATCTGCAACATGCCGGTCTGGCTGGTGGTGATGATCGAGGCGGACGTAATCGTCACCGGCGTCTGGAGGTAGCCGATGCCGTTCGGATCGGCGGTCGAGTTCTCGTCGGCCATGGCCGCGATCTGGTTGAACACGTCGAAGCCGCTGATCTGCATGCCGAAGATCGTATAGCTGAAGTCGAGGCTACGGGTAGTTTCACCGGTGACGAAGAACTCGCTCGAGCTCGTGCCCGGATTGCTCTGCCGCGCCATGGCCAACATGCCGGCCGAGGTGTATTCGAGATTCGGATTGAACTCCTCGGCTATGTTGGCGGCGTCGGTCTTGATGGCGCCGGTGGGCGGGTCGTTGCCGCCCTGAATGCAGAAGGTGACGCCGTTGGTCGTCGAGTTGCGGTAGATCTGCAAGCCGTTGTAGAACCCGGAGTTGACCAGCGCCTCGATCGCGGCGGTCGTGGCCGGCGCGAGATTGTCGAACAACTGGAAGTCCATCTTCTCCGTGGTGCCGTTGATGTCGACGTCCAACTCCAGCGTCTTGTTGGTCGTCGGCATCAGCACGGGCGTGACCTGAGAATAGTCGGAAGCGGTCACCGCATAGCTCAGCGTCTGCCCGGCAGCGCTGCCCTGAAGCGGGATGTACATCGTGGTTCCCGCCGGCAGCGTCACGTTGGAGATCGCCGGCAGCGTAATCGAGAGCAACTGCCGCGATTCGAGGGCCTCGAACCGGCAGCGCCGGCCCAGCCTCCCCAAGTTGTTTTTCCGATTTCGCCCTAGATTTCCCGACCGCTTTCTGAAGGGTAATTGCATCGTTGTTGCGACCCGAAGAGGAGACTTGCCCATGAACTCTTCCATATTACTTCCCCTGACGGTGGTGTGTCCAAGGTTTTGCACGCAACGCACCACCCACAAGCACTGTTTTGGGAAACTGTCGCCGGAAGAAAGTGCCCAAACAAAAAAACCGACAGAGACAGACCATACCCGCGACGTTTCCCATTGTTATAGGACGGCAACCGCAGGCGTTTGTCACTGTCTGGAACAGCGCCGCCCTTATGCCGGCGGGTGCATGCGCTCGCCGCCCGTTTGCGGCATGGGCGTCGTTCACCAGCCAGCCGCAGCCGCCCGGCAGCTTACGTTTAGGCCGACTGCACGCGGACCGCCACGAAATAGGCCACCAGCACGACCGCCATCACGTACATCAGCCATTTCACGTCGCGTCCCTGCCCCGAGAGCAGTTTCACCGCCGGATAGGCGATGAACCCCAGCGCCAGCCCGTCGGCGATCGAGTAGCACAACGGAATGCCCGCCACCACCAGGAACGCGGGCAGGCTTTCGGCGTAATTCTCCCAGTCGATTTTGGTGACGTTCCGCATCATCATCGTGCCGACGACGACCAGTGCCGGGGCGGTGATCGGCGGATAGCTGCCGATCATGTTGATGATCGGGCTGAAGAAAAGGGCCAGCAGGAACAGCACCGCCGCGACCAGGGCCGTCAAGCCGGTCCGCCCGCCCTGCTCGACGCCCGCGGCGCTCTCGATGAAGCTGGTGACCGTGCTGGTGCCCAGCGCCGCGCCGGCCACGGTGCCGATGGCGTCCGACATCAGGGCCTGCCGCGCGGGGCAGGCGGTTGTCGCGGACCAGCCCGGCCTGCTCGGCCACGCCGATCAGCGTCCCCAACGTGTCGAAGAGGACCATGAAGAGAAAAATCAGGATGAAGGGGGCCATCTTCCAGGAGAGCGGCGAGATCAGATTGAATTGCAGCAGCGTCGGCGCGATCGACGGCGGCGGCGCGACCCAGCCGCTGGCCAGGGTGAATTCTGTCACCAGCTTCGACTTTGCCACGACCGGCATCGCGGCGATATGCTGCCCGAGCAGCGGCAACCCGAGCTTGAACCCGACCGCCAGGAGCGTGGCGGCGATGATGCCGAGAATGATCGAGCCGCGGACGCGGCGGGCGTGCAGCGCCGCAGTCACCAGCAGGCCGACGAAGAAGACGATCAGGTCGGGCGAAGCGAATTGTGGGTTGAGTTTCCAGCCGGTGGCCGGGTCCTCCAGCAGCAAGTGCGTATTGTTCATGCCGATCAGCACGATGAACAGCCCGATGCCCACGGCGATGCCGTTGCGCATGCTGGGGCTGATCGCCTCCATCAATTTCTCGCGCACGCCCAGCATCGAAAGCAGCAGGAAGACCACGCCCGAGTAGAAAACCACGCCCAGGCCGGTCTGCCAGGACATAACGGCGGTTGAACCGGCGACCAGCGAGACAAAGAAGAAGTTCTCGCCCATGCCGGGGGCCTGGGCGATCGGGTATCGGCCGTAGAGGCCCATGATGGCCGAGGCCAGCGCCGCGGCGATGCAGGTGGCGGTGGTGACGGCGTAGAAGTCCATTCCCGTCCGCTGGCCGGCCAGCTTGCCGGACAGCACCATCGGCTGCACCACGATGATATAGGCCATCGTCAGGAAGGTGGTCAGCCCGGCCAGCACCTCGGTGCGGACGTTGGTGTGGTTTTCGGAGAGGTGGAAGAAACGATCGAGCATGTTCGGTCCTCCTCTTGTTTGGACAGCCCGTAGTATGCGATGCCCCGCCGAGGTCGGCAAGCCCGACTTGCCGGCGCCGTTTTCAAGAAGTGCCCGCCGCCTGTGAAAGCCCCCCGATTGCAATCGGGGGGCGTTTCTCGCCGCCTATGACTCTTTGAGCAATGCACTGGTCTCCGCCGTTCCGCTGCTCCGTCGTCACGACTTGCCTCCCCCGCCCCAGCGGTTAGAATGCAGCAGATGGACGACTCGATGAACTACGATGGCCGTGACAACCAGGAGATCATCCGGGCGGAGTTGGTGGAAGAGGTGGCGCCGGGCACGCCATGGCAGTGGCGTGAGATACGCCCGGTGCGGCCGCGGCGGCGACGGGTGTGGCTGCCTGCGATACTGTTCGTCGCTACGTGCGTGACCACGTTCGCGACCGGCATGTTGATGACCGGACTGCCATGGTCGGGCTGGACGGAGTGGGCCGAAGCTCTGTTAAGCGGCCTGGAGTATGCAGCGCCCGTGATGACGATTCTCCTCTGTCACGAGATGGGGCACTTCATTCAGGCTTACCGGTATGGAGTCTACGCGAGCTTTCCGCATTTCATACCCCTTCCCCCGCTAATCTCGCCGTTCGGCACGCTTGGAGCGTTCATCGTGATGGAGCCGCGGATACCACACCGCAAGGCCCTCTTCGACATCGGCATCACTGGGCCATTGGCGGGACTGGTGCCGACAATGATCTTTCTGGTTGTCGGAATGTGCTGTTCGTCAAACGGCCAGCCGTTTAAGGCCGACCTTGCTTACGGCACTCCGTTGCTGTTCGACTTCCTCGGCGACCATTTTCTTCCACCGGCCGTTCCCAATGAGATGCTCCACATCAATCCGATGGCCTTTGCCGGCTGGGTCGGGCTGTTCATCACGTCGTTGAACTTGATGCCGATCGGGCAACTCGACGGCGGACACGTGCTTTACTCGCTGCTGCCGAGAAAGGCGAATCGGATCGCCGCAACGCTGTGGCTTGCGGCCTGCATCATCGTTGCGCTGAAAATCCGCACGCTCGGCATGTGGATACCGATGCTGCTGCTGGTTCGTTTCGTGCTAGGGACGGCTCATCCGCCCACCCTCGACGACCAGGAACCGCTGGGGATCGTGCGGGTCGTGCTCGGCTGGCTGACGCTCGCCTTCATCATCGTCGGCTTCACGCCCACGCCGATCCAGCTCTAGGCGGCGCCCCACCCGACGAGAATAGCCGGCGGCCAACGGCCGGCGGCAAGCCGCGAGCGACGATGAGTGTGGTGGGACTGCGTCGCGATCGGATCGGCTGCTATCGGCCGTCAGGTTGGTAATGTCGCAGGGGAAACGCAAAGGAGCCCGCGCTCCCCTGCGGGTCGCGGCTAAACGGAACCCCCCACGTTCTCATGCGATCCACTACCGGTACAACTCGTCGGATTTGCGCGTCAATACCTCGGTCTTCTCGTTGTCGGGCAGGACGAGCTTCATGCCGGGGGTGAGGTAGTTGAAGTCTTTGCCCAGCACTTCGCGGTTGACGTCGTAGATCTCGACCCAGCGCGACGCCTTGCCCAACTCGTAGCGGGCGATGTTGAAGAGCGTGTCGCCTTCGGTCACGGTGTACGTCCGCCCGCCGCGATACGATTGGCGCGTGCTGACGGCCATCGTGCGGCTCTCCAGCATCTCACGGCGACCGGGCTTGGGACACAACTCGGGATAGGCGCGTTCAAGTTGTGCGACCGGCGGGGCCAGGATCACCACACCCGGCGTCAGGCGGTTGACGTTGCCGAACCTGCCGCGATTCTCTTCAGCCAGTGCCTTGAAATATCCGCTGCTGCCGTAGAGTTTTTCCGAGATCGTCCAATAGGTCTCGCCGGGCTGCACTTCGTACTTGCCGTCGTGCCGCAGTCCCCGCTCGCCGTACGAGGGCGGGTCAAAATGATGCGGCTTTTCGCGCTCGTACAGCGGCGAAGAACGGGGCAGCTCGTCGTCATATTGCGAGCGCGACGAGTCGGCGTACGAACGGCCGCCGTCATAGGAGGGCCGCTCGCGGGGTGGCTCCGCTGCCATCAGCGCCGCCGAAGGCTCGTAATGCGGCCTGTCGTGATAGCCGGCATGTGTTCTGGAGTCGGCGTCGGCAAAACTGCTCGCCTCGCCGCGATTGAAACTCTCGCGAGTAGTCATCGCGGCGACGGAATCGACGTGGAGCGGATGTTTCTTCACCTCAGGCAGCGGGGGCGGGGGCGCCGGCAAGTCGCTCAGCTTCTTGCCGAAGCGGCTCCTGTTCTCCGGCCCCAGGCCCGGCAGCGCGGTGTTGGCGGGCAGGTCGTAGCGGCTGCCGGGGCCCGACCTTGGCGGGTCGGGCGGGAACGACGGTGGCAGCCTCGGCGGCGCCGTCGGCGCGGCGTAGCGGCTCTCCCCAGGCTTCGGCTCGCCCCGCTCGGGCGGCATCTTCCACCGGTCGAAGCCGCCGCCGCTTGTCGGCAAGCCGGTCGAAGAGGTCTTCTCCGGCGGTACGATCGTGCGGTGATGGGCAAACGACTTCTCGCCCATGCCCTTGAAGAGAGGGTTGTCCTCGGCGGCCAGCGGCTTGTGCTTTCCGCCCTCGTGTTCCGCGCAGGCCAACTGCTTGTCGTCGGAATCCCCCTTCGACAGTTTCACGGCCACAACGGCCGCGAAGGCGCCAAGCAAGAGGAGGATCACCGTCACGCCGATTTTGGCTTCCTTGCCCAACCGCGAGGGCTTGGCGACTTTTTCTTTGCGATGCTCCTCGCGGTTTTTCTCGTCGCGCCCATCGGCGCGGTTCTTTTCGTCGCGATAATCGCCGCGGTTTTCCTTTTCTTGCGGATTCATGTTCGAGCCTCCTTGCTGTGGGAAAAAGGGGACAGGTCCAATTTGTGCGAAGCACCCTCCGGGCCGTTCCGGCAAATTGGACCTATCCCCTTTTTCCCTCTGAACGATTTGGTTGAGCAAAAACGCGCTTCCCTTCGGGGCGCGGCTAAACGGCGTGATCTGGCCGAATGACGCGCTTCCCTTCGGGGCGCGGCTAAACGTCATGCGCTACACTCGTTCCGCCACCCGCAACTTGGCGCTGCGGGAGCGGGGGTTGTCGGCCAGTTCTTTGTCATCGGGACGCACGGGCCGGCGGGTCAGCACTTTGAGTCTCTGGTCGCTGCGAAACGCCTCCTTCACCCGCCGGTCTTCCAGCGAGTGGAAACTGATGATCGCCATTCGCGCCCCCGGCCGCAGGCGGTCGGGAATCCGCCGCAGGGCGATCTCCAGCGATTTTAGTTCGTCGTTGACCGCGATCCGCAGCGCCTGGAATGTCCGCGTGGCCGGATCGATCCGCGCTCCGCCCGGCGGAGTGGGCACGCAGCCGCGCACCAGTTCGGCCAGCTCGGCGGCGGTCTCGATCGGCTGCCGCCGACGCTGCTCGACAATCGCCCGGGCAATCCGCGGGCTGTATCGCTCCTCTCCGTAGTTGGAAAGCAGTTGGGTCAAATGCTCCACGCTCAGCCGGTTGACCAATCGCCGCGCCGGCTCGCCGCTGGTCGGGTCGAAGCGCAAATCCAACGGGCCATCGGCCGAAAAACTGAATCCGCGACTCCTATCTGCTAATTGGTCGCTCGACAAACCCAGGTCCAACAGCACGCCGTCGATTTTTTCAATTCTTAGTTGTTCGAGCACCTCGGGCAGGTCGCGGAAGTTGGCCTGTGCCAGCCGCACCGGCAAGCCCGATAGTCTCGCCGCGGCGGCTTCGATCGCGGCCGGATCGCGGTCGATGCCGATCACCAGGCCGTCGTTGCCGACGGCGGCCGCCAGCGCCTTGGCGTGGCCGCCGCCGCCCAGGGTACCGTCAACCAGCACCGCGCCCGGCCGGGGTTCGAGCCAATGGACGACTTGGTCCAGCAGCACCGGCACGTGCAGCGACGAGGACTCGGACATTGTCTTGGGATTCGTGTACGCGGAAGAGACGGGACACTCAGCCTCGGGCGCGTCCGTGCGCCCATAATGAGGTTGAATGTCCGCGATCGACTCGCCGGCCGCAAGGGCCGAAGTCTCACGCATTTCGCAACGAAGAGGCCTCCTTCACTCCCCGTCCGTGAGAATCGACTCCGCCGTCGCGTCGGCGAAGTGCAGCGACGATTCGGTGGCCGCGGATCGAAGCCTCGATTTCTCACGCGTAGCGAACGCACAAACGACTAGCGACGCATCGTCTCCTGGCGCCACGAGACTCTCCACGCGGTCCCAAAGATAGCGATTTGGCGGACGCGGTACAATGCCGTTTTTTCCCGGCAACACGGCAGCGGACGGCCACAATTACTTGTGCTGGCAGCACTGCTGTCAGCACGATTACTTGTATGTGGCGAAGGTACTCCTCATGCTCCGCATGAGGCGAACTGCCGGCCAAACACCACTTCGAACCGGCCCTCTGTGGCCTCACACGGAGTGTGAGGAGTACGGCGCGGCCAATGAAGCCCAAAGGTCTTCATAGAGCCGGACCATGCGGTCGATGCCGAACGACTCCTCGGCGCGGCGGCGATTCTCTAGCCCGATCGACTCTGACAAGGCGGGGTCGGCCATGAAAGCAACGATCGCGGCGGCGAAGCCTTGAACATCACCGTGGGCGACGGTTTGCCGTGCGGCATTCGGGCCGAGCAACTCGCGCACCCCTTCGACATCGGAGGCGACGACCGGCAGGCGGCTGGCCATCGCTTCCAGCACGACGTTGGGCATCCCTTCCCATAGCGAGGGAAGCAGCAAGAGGCTGCTGGCGGCGAGGATTTCGGGCACATCGGGCTGCCAGCCGCCGAAATGGACGCGGTCGGCGATTCCTTCGGTCCTGGCGGCCGATTGCAACGATGGCCGTAGCGGGCCATCGCCAACCAACAGCAAATCGCAATCGGGCAGCTTGCCGAGCCACTGCGGCGCGGTCTCGATCAGCCAATCGACTCCTTTTTGCCGCTCCAGCCGCCCTACGAACGTGACCGCCCGGTGTCCCGTCGCCATGCCGAAAGTGCGGAGGTCCGCCGGCTGCCCGGCGGGATATTTGTCGAGATCGATCCCGTTGGGAATCACGACCAGTTTTTCCCGCGGCAAGCCGCCCCGCTTGGCGGAGAAATCGGCAACTGCCTGGCTGACGCAAACGTAACGATCGACCCAGCGTTGCGTGAGGCGATCGAGGCGAAGATGCCATCGCGCCGCATGTTCCGCCACGCGGATGCCCGAGGCGACGGCCCTCACGCCAGCCCGCCGCCCGGCGATTCGCCCCAGCAGATTGGCATGGAACAGAAACGTCTGGATAACCTGCGGTCTTTGGGCGACCAGCAGCCGCCGGAGACGCCGGGCGATCAGGGGAAACTGCCAAATCCCTCGTCCGCCGAGACAGTGGACCTCAATGCCCGCGCCGGTCAACACCGGCAGGCAGGACGCCTCTTCTCGCAGTGGCCTCGGTCCGAGGCAGTAGACCACCGGAGCGAAGCGGCTGCGGTCGATGCGAACGGCGATCTCGGTCAAGCAGCGTTCGGCGCCGCCGATGTCCAAGTCGGTGATGCACAGTGCCACGCTGATCTTCGCCATCATCGTAGCCCCGATACGACCGCCGTCCCCCTGCAACGGGCCGGGGCGAGGGCTTATACTTGTCTTCAGCTACCCGGTAAAGGCTACAATGTGAGACGGAGCAGGGCAAGGAGCGGCGCGATGTCGGAGTTGGACCGGTACGATTATGAGTTGCCGAAGGAGTTGATCGCCCAGTCGCCGGCCGTTTGCCGGTCGGACGCCCGGTTGCTGGTCGTCGATCGCGGCCGCAAGTCGTTGGAGCACCGCCACATTCGCGACTTGCCCGACGTCCTGCGTCCGCACGACTGCCTGGTAATCAACGATACGCGGGTGGTGCCGGCGCGGCTGGTGGGGCGGCGGCGCAACTCCGGCGGGCACTGGGAGGGGCTCTTCCTCGAGGCAAGCCCCAACGGCCTGTGGCGGATTCTCTGCAAAACCCGCGGAAAGCTGAAGCCGGGCGACACGGTGACGTTGCTGAACGCTGTCGGCGACGAAGACGTGCAGCTTGAGTTGGGGGCGAAAGAGCCCGGCGGTACCTGGATCGCCCGGCCTTGCGGCATGGAAGACACCTTCGCGCTGTTGGAGCGAGTCGGCCGCGTGCCGCTGCCGCCGTATATCCGCAAAGGGCAGATGGTCGAGAGCGATCGCGAGCACTATCAGACGGTTTACGCCCAGGTGCCCGGCGCGGTGGCGGCGCCGACGGCGGGACTGCATTTCACCACGACCCTCTTGGAAGAACTGGTCGAGCGGGGAGTGGAACTCTCCGCGCTGACGCTGCACGTCGGCCCCGGCACGTTTCGTCCCATCACCGCCGACACGCTGGCCAAGCACCAGATGCACGCCGAATGGGGCGAAGTGAAGCCGTCGTCGGTCGAGCGGATTCTCGATTGTCGCCGCCGCGGCGGCCGGGTGGTGGCCGTCGGCACCACGTCGGTTCGGCTGCTGGAGACGGCCTCGGCCGGCGGCCAACTGCGGCCCTTCTCCGGCTACACCGATCTGTTCATCCACCCGCCGTATCGGTTTCGCGCGATCGACGCTCTGCTGACGAACTTCCATCTGCCACGAACGACGCTGCTGGTGCTCGTGCGCACCTTCGGCGGCGACGAGTTGATCCGCCGGGCCTACGACGAGGCGATCCGTGAGCGCTACCGCTTCTACAGCTACGGCGACGCGATGCTGATTCTGTAGCGGTCCGGCCGGCCTCGCTTGACCGTCTACGCACATGCCGTCAATCGAAGTTGGTTGGGGAGAGCAGCCGAGCCCTCAGCGGTTTTGCTGATAGATCGCTTCGATCAGGCTCTGCACGTCCTTGAACTTCTTCTTCGACCCGAGCGCGGCGTCCAAGAGTCGCCGGGCCTCGCTCTCCGAGTGGCCGAGGCTGCGGAGGACTTCGTAGGTTGCGGAGACCACGTCGGGCTCGACCTCGGCTTCGTGCCTCTCCTCGCGGGTGGCCATCAGGGCGAACTTGGGCACCTTGCGGCGCAGCTTGGCGATCACCCGCTCGGCCATCGCCGGCCCGATGCCGGGGAGACCCGAGAGCGTTTTGGCGTCCTGCTCTTCGATGGCGGTGGCGACCTCCTTGACCGGGCGGACCATCGCCCGCAGGGCCTTTTTGACGCCCACGCCGTCGACCGAGCAGAACAGGTCGAAGAACTCCCGCTCGATTTCGCTGAGGAAACCGATCAGCCGCGGGGTCATGCGGCCCTGCATCGGATTGCCCTCGACGTATTCGATCGTGTGCAGGCTGACCGGCTGCCCGAGTTCGCCCTGCAACTGCCGCCGGGTGAACTCGGGGATCAGCACCTCGTACTCGAAGGCGTCGATTTTCAGCGTGGCAGTGTCGCCGTGCAGGGCGACCAGTTGGCCGGTGATTTTCGTGATCAAAGCGGCGTCCTCCTCGGAACGGGTCATTCAATGCAAAATGAAAAATGCAAAGTGCAAAATGAAAAACGCCCTCGTTCCCACGCTCCGCGTGAGGGTGTCCTGGAATTGCCGCGGCAGAAACAGGCTGTAGGAGGCGTCTCCTGACGCCGATGGCGCCGGTGCGAAGCCCCAATCGGCGACAGCAGTCGCCTCCTACAATCTTAATTCCAGGACACTCTCACGCTCCGCGTGGGAACCAGCAGTGTCTTCATTTTGCATTTTGCACTTTGCATTTTTCATTTTGCATTCTGGAACTTCTCCCCCGGTTTGTCCCGCAAATAATAGTGACACAATGCCGCGGCCAGGGCGTCGGCCACATCGGGCGGCTCGGGCGGGGCCGCCAGGGCCAACTCGCGCTGGATGGCACGCTGCATCTGCGACTTCGGCGCCCGGCCGTTGCCGGTAAGGATGCGTTTGATCTGCGTGGCGGCGTAATGCTTGATCGGAATCCCGGCTTTGGCCGCCGCCAGGCAGATCACGCCGCGGGCGTGGCCCATCAGGATCGCGGTGCGCGGCCGCTCGTAATGCGAATAGAGTTCCTCGATCGCCATCACCTGCGGCTTCAATCCGGCGATCACTTCGGCCGTGCCGTCGTGGATTTCGACGAGCCGATTGGCCAACGAGCCGCGCGATTTGCCACGAATCACTCCCGCCTCGCAGATCCGCAGCCGCCCGCCGTCGCTCTCCAAGACGCCGTAGCCGGTGATGTTCAGACCGGGATCGATGCCGAGGATGCGAACAGTGGTGGTCATGCTTTGGTTGCTGAGTCCATTGCGAAGCCGCAAGCGGCTATCTGCGCCGAACAAACGCCCCTAATCCCCAATCCCCAATCCCCCATCCCTCATCTCTCATCCCTCATCTCTCATCTCTCATCTCTCATCTCTCATCCCTCATCCCCCTCCCACCCCTCATAGCCCAAGTCCTTTAGACCGCTGACCAGACTGGTCGTCATCGCCTGAAAAACCAGGCGGAGTTGGTCGAACTCGTGATCCTCGGCCTGGCAGAAGATCGTGTAGCTGCTCCGTCCGACGCGCAGGCTGCGGATCAGAGCGGTGTTGATCAGGTCGAGATAATAGAACGCCACGTCGTAGCCGACCAGGTCGTGGCCGGCGACCATCTCGAATGCCTCGTCGATTTCCAGGCCGGGGTATTCCTTTTTCATGGTGTCGAGGACGGCCTGGGCCAACTTGGCGGGGTCGGCCGAGCCGGAGTGGATGGCCACGCTCCAAAACGCCCCGCCGGGACTGTAGACCGTCACCGACTTGCGGCCCAACAGGGCGTCGGAATCGTCGAGCGTCCAGTTGTCGGGATACTGGAAGGAAATTCCCAGTTTGTCGAATCGGGCAGGCATGGGCGATTCTTCCATCAAGCCGCTGTTGCTCGGGCATTTTACCACGATATACTAGGAGAAAACATGCCAGCGCCATCGATCATGCCAGAAACCCGCTCGTTGATCTCGATCAAGAAGGCGCAGGGGCCGTTTTTTGCGGGAATCGACCTGGGCGGTACGAACATCAAGGTCGGCGTGGTCGATGATCTTGGGCGGACGCTCTCCTGGCTGAGCATTCCGACGGAGGTCGAGAACGGCCCGGAAGACGCCGCCCGACGCATGGCCGCCGCGGTGCATCGGGCCATCGGCCAATCCGGGCTGGAAGCGAAGGCCGTGGTGCGGGTCGGGCTCGGAGCGCCCGGCGGCATGGACATCCCTTCCGGCATGTTGACCACGGTGATCAATCTCGGCGGCTGGGACAATTTCCCCATCCGCGACCGGGTGAGCCGCCATTGTGGATTGCCGGTCACCTTCGAAAACGACGCCAACGCGGCCGCTTACGGCGAGTTCTGGGTGGGCTCGGGCCGCGAGTTCGGCAGCATGGTGCTGCTCACACTGGGCACGGGCATCGGCTGCGGCATCATTATCGGCGACATGGTGATCCAGGGGGCCCACAGCCACGGCGGCGAGGCGGGACACGTTATCATCGACTCGCGCGACGATGCCCGCCTATGCGGCTGCGGCTGGCGCGGTCACCTCGAAGCCTACGCCAGCGCCACGGCCGTCGTCAAGCGCAGCGAAGAACTGCTCGCCGCCGGCCGCGCGACCTCGCTCAGGAATCGGTTGGCGGCGGGCGAGGAGCTCACGCCCAAACTCATCGCCGCAGAGGCGGAGGCAGGCGACGAGCTCTCGCTGGAGATCGTGCTCGACACCGCGCGATACTTGGGCATCGGCACCGTCAACGTGATGCACGTGGTTGATCCCGATGCCGTTTTGCTGGGTGGGGCGATGACTTTCGGCGGCGCGGAGCGCCCGCTGGGCCGCCGCTTTCTCGACCGCGTCCGCCAGGAGGTGCGGCGGCGCGCCCGGCCAGTTCCCGCTGCGAAAACCGTGATCGATTTCGCCAGTCTCGGCGGCGACGCCGGTTACATCGGCGCCGCCGGCGTGGCCCGGCTCGACTACCTGCGGCAGCAACCTTAGCACGTGTTCTGAGAATCTCTCCCTCCCAAAGGGAGAGGGGAGAGACCTGAGTCCCCTTAAGTCCGAGGAGAGCAACCATGATCAGTCGCAAAGAACTCGCGCCTATCAACGCGAAGCCTGTGAACTGTTTCAACGTGCCCATATCGTGGTGACGCCGGCCGAGACCGAGCGGATCGAAATCGCCGATTTCGGCCTGGGACAGTTCGAAGCGACGGGCCTGGGCGTGCTGGTTTACGTCAACACGCAGCGCTGCTGCGCGAAGGAGCTGGCGATGTGGCCGCGGCAGACCTGCCCGGAACATCGCCACCCGAGCATCGGCGGCGAGCCGGGCAAGGAGGAGACCTTTCGCTGCCGTTGCGGCCGCGTGTTTCTCTACGTCGAAGGCGAGCCGGCGAAATCGCCCCGCTGCAAGACCCCGGCGGGCCGCGAAACCACCTACTCCGTCTGGCACGAGATCATCCTGAATCCCGGCGATCAGTACACGCTGGCGCCCGACACGAAACACTGGTTTCAGGCGGGCGACGAGGGGGCGGTGGTCTCCGAGTTCTCCACCCGCAGCCGCGATGAATCTGATATCTTCACCGATGCCGAGATTCAACGCGCAACCCGCGTCGTCTGAACCGAACCAGAAAACCCGTGTGCCACTGCTTCGCAGAAGCAGTGCCGATCGCATGGCATTTCCGCTCGCGGGCACTGCTTGTTCCAAGCAGTGGCACACGATAACCAGCCAATACGAAGCCGTTTTCATGAACAACACGCCTTCTCCTCAACTCGGTGTTCCCATTCATCGCTCCCGCCTGGTGATGATCTGCGGGGCGTTGGTGGCGGCAATCGGAGGATTGCTCTTCGGTTTCGACACGGTGGCCATCTCCGGCGCCAACGCGCCGTTGCAGCGTCTGTTCCAGTTGAACGAGTTCTGGCAGGGTTTTACGGTGGCGATCGCCATGATCGGCACGATCGTCGGCGCCTTTGCCGTCGGCAGGCCGGCGGATTGGGTGGGGCGGAAGAGAGTGCTCTTCGCCCTGGCGGCCTGTTTTGTGGTTTCGTCGCTCGGCTGCGGCCTGGCCCGGGACTGGTGGGAGTTCATCTGCTTCCGCTTCGTCGCCGGGCTTGCGATCGGCGGGGCGTCGATGGTCACGCCGATGTACATCGCCGAGATTTCACCACCCCGCGCCCGTGGTCGGCTGGTCATGATCAACCAACTGAACATCGTGGTGGGCGTGCTGCTGGCGTTGATCTCGAATTACGCGATCGCCCGCTGTGCTCCCGGCGAGGAGGCGTGGCGTTGGATGCTGGGCATTCTCGCTGCCCCGTCGGCGGTGTTCTTCTTCCTGATCTTCACCGTGCCCGAGAGTCCACGATACCTGGTCAAGCGCGGCCGCGCGGCCGAGGCGGGCCGCGTGCTGGAAAGGCTTGGCGATGAGGACGCGGCGGGCGAAGTGGCGGCGATCCAGGCGTCGCTGGCCGATCGGCCGGGCCACCTGCAGCAGCGGCTGTTCTCCGCCCCCTACTGGCGCCCGCTGGGGCTTGCCGCCGCCATGGCCATGTTCAATCAACTGACCGGCATCAATGCCATTCTTTACTATGCCCCCAAGATCATCGGCACCGCCGGAGCAACCGCCGAGGATTCTTTATGGCGATCGATCCCCATCGGCCTGACGCTGCTGCTGTTCACGATCGTCGCCATGTTCATCATCGACCGCTTCGGCCGGCGGATCTTGCTCTTGATCGGGTCGGTGGGCATGGCGCTGTGCCTGGCCCTGGTCGCCGCCGCGTTTGCCAACCATTCCGACCGGCACGAATGGCTGATTCTCGGCGGGCTGGTCGGATCGATCGCCTTCTTCGCCATGTCGCAGGGGGCGGTGATGTTCGTCTTCATCTCCGAAGTCTTCCCCAACGCCGTTCGCGCCAATGGGCAGGCTTTCGGCACGTTGGTGCATTGGTCGATGGCGGCGGCGGTGACCCAGTGCTTTCCCGTGGCGGCCAAATACTCCGTCGCTGAGCGTCTTCGCCTTCTTCAGCGCCATGATGGTGCTGCAGTTCTTCTTTGCCTGGTTGATTATGCCCGAGACCAAAGGCGCCGCACTGGAGGAGATGGAAGAGCGATTGGCGTCTTCACGGCCGATCGTTGTCTTACCACGCAGACAGTAGAGTAGGAGAGGGGCAGCGAAGCTGCCCCTCTCCTACTCTACTGTTCATCTGTGGCTTCTCCCCGCTTCCGTCTGCTCAATCACGAGAGCGCAGCTCGGCGGCGAACGCTTCCAAGTCGCGGTACTGCTGCTGCCAGGTCGTGTACATCACGCCGATGATTCCCGAGACCTGCCGGCTGTCTCGCAGCCAGCCGCGGATTGCCTCGATCGGACCGTCGTAGTAGCCGGCCAAAATCTGCCGGTTGCCGAGGTCGGCGAAGTGGCGGAGCGACTCGACCCGCTTGTCGGCGGCGGAGTTCCAATTGACGACCACCACGTTCTTATCCAGCCCGCGCCATGAACCGTACCAGGGGCCGTCGCCTTTGACCAGATAGTAGCGGCCGGTCTTTTGCGCATTGTGGGTCGGATCGAACATGTCGGACCAGACGTAGATCGGCTTGCCGGCGTCCTCGCCGCGGACCAATTCCACGCACTTCGCCAGATTCTCGGCCAGAAGCTCGCCGGGCGTCTTGCCGCTGCGGCGGCAACTGGCGTCCCAGCCTTGCACGCGGATTTCGTCGTGCTGCAAGAAGTAGCCGTCGGGCTGAAGATGCTTGTGGACCTGCCCGATCTGCCAGCGCAGCAGCTCGTAGAGCTTCGGCTCGGCCATGCAGCACATCACCTGATCCTCGTAGATAATCGCGGTGTGGAAGTAACTCAACAGCACGGTCTGCCCGTTGCGGATGCGGCTGCCGGCGGGCAGGCTAATCAGCGGCGGCTCGTGCCAGGCGGTAAAGCCGCCGGGCCAGGGGATCATGCCGAGCTTGGGATCGCGGGCGTCTTGGAAATCGCGCCCTTCGCGATAAACGATGCGTCGATCCGGGCTGGTCGCCCGTAGCGGCGCCCCCTCGCGGCGAACGACGTTGACCAATCCGGCCGGCTCGAGCCGCACGTCGTCCCACCAGATCTTGCCGCGCCGCCCGCCCCAGATGCCCAAGTAGAGATTCACTTCGGCGGAGTCCAGGCTGTTGAAAGTAATGTCGATGCGCTTCCAATCCTGGGTCTTCTCGACGTGGGGCTTGTAGAAGTTCAGCCCGGCGCCGTCCTTGCCCAACACCGCGATCTGCACCTCTCCGGCCGATTCGAAATCCTGCGTCTTCACCGCCGCCGAGACGTGATAATAATGGAAGGGCTTGACGGCGATGGTCTGGCAGGCGCGGCCGTGTCCGTTTTGCGGATCGTGCAGGCCGATATCTTCCATCCGTAGCGACGCGCGGCCGCGGAACTTTACGGCGGTGTCGATGAAGCTGATCTTGCCCGGCTGATCGACGAAGCCCCAGCCGCCCGGCACGTTGCCGCGCGACTGCTCGAAGCCGCCGTTTACCAGGCGGGCGGAATCGTCGGCCGGCAGCAGCCGGCGGCCGTTGGCCACGAAACGCGCCTCGACCACCGGCAGCCCCTCGGCCAAGTTCGGGTCGCGGCCGAGCAGATCGTTGGCGTAGCCGATCGGGCAGACGCAGGCGATGCAGGCCAGCTTGCCGCCGCGGCAGGCTTGCCGCACGCGACGGACGTTTCGCAGATATTGCTCGGGCAGATCGTCCCAGCGGCAGAACTTGCTGTCGCTGAGCACCACGCCGTTGTAGCCCGCCTTGGCCGCCCGATCGAGAATCGCCAGCACATCGTTGACGTTCTTCTCCACCAGCAGGTTTGTGGCAACGTAAACCCAGCGGTGCTGCAAGGGAGCGGCGTCGGACCGTGCTCCCCAGAAAAGCGAGGAGGCCAAAACTCCCAGGACCGCGATGTAAGAAAGTGTTGTCCGCATGGTTCTGCTCCGAGGCATGAGATAGTCATTCTGCGCCACAAAGCCCCCCGATTGCAAGCGGGAGGCGTTCCTCGCCCGCGATCAGCGTGTGGCGGACTACGGCCGCCTGCCGCCGCTTAACCAGCGAATAGGAGACGTTGGCTTGCCGATAGGGATCGGCTCGCCCCTCATCGGCGCGGGCCGGCTTGCCCCAGTTCGATGCCGAAGGCCGGCTGGATGCCATTGACGCGAAGCGGCAATTCCGTCGTGCATGAGTCCATCGAGTCTCCGCCCCCTCCGCGAGAATCAGCGGTGCTCCGGCCATTATCCTCCCTTCCAACGGGAAACGGAAGGCAGTCGAAACGTGGCTGTCTGCCCTTAGGTCGCGGCGGCGATCGATGCCTGACCGTTGCGTTGTCGTCGCGGCGGCGTCCAGGGCGCCGCCTTGTGCTGGTCGAGCACGGCTTGGAGCGTTTTTCGTGCGGCCGCGGCCTCTGGATCGGCGGAGTTCTCGGCGACGGGAATCTCCTTGAACGGCGCATCGGCGCATGTCGAACAACTTGCCGTCGCCCGTCAGCTTAAAACGCGGGCCGCGGACGTAGGACTCGCCGCGAAGTTCGACGTACACCCACTCCCGCGGCGATCCTTGCTTGCCGAGGATTTGCGGAGCGAAGCTGTGGCTGTCGAGCACGACGCCCCGCGGGAGTTTGGCCCCGGCCAACTCGGCGATCGTGGCGAAGAAATCGCTGAAGTCGGTCAGGTCGCGATTTACCCGCCCCGCCGGCGTCACGCCCGGCCAATTGACGATCAACGGCACGCGGCTGCCGCCTTCGAGCATCGTCCCCTTCAGGCCGCTGATGCTGTGGCCGTTGACCGTCGCCAACTTCGCCCCGAACTGCGCCGTGCCGTTGTCGCCGGTGAACAGCAGCAGCGTCTTCTCGCGCAGGTGCTGCCGGTCGAGTTCCGCGACCAGCTTGCCGACGAGCTTGTCCATGTATTGGATGTTGGCCACGTAGAGTTCGTCCCTGGTCGGCTCCCGGCGTGCTGTCGGGAGTGCGCACGATCGGCCCGTGGATGTGCGACATCGGATAGTAGATGAAGAACGGCTGCTGCTTATGCCGGGCGATGAAATCGACCAGGAACTGGTGCATGATGTCGGGCAGGTAGTGCCTGGCGGGAAGCTCCTGCCGCTCGCCGTTGACGGTGTAGTAGGTCGTCTGCTTGCGCCAGTAGCGGCCGCTGCCGGGAAAGACGAGATATTCGTCGAAGCCCCACTGGCTTGGGCCGAAGCTCATCTGCCCCCACTTGCCCACGCTGGCGGTCACATAGCCGGCCTTCTTCAACACGCTGGGGATCATGATTTCGCGGCCGGGCTGGATCGCGTTTCTGCTGTTATTGCTGATCAAGCCGGTGCGGAAGGGATAACGCCCGGTGAGCGTTTCGCATCGCGACGGCCCACAAAGCGGCGTCGAGTAGCAGTACTCGAACCTCATGCCACCGGCGGCCAATGAGTCGATGTGCGGCGTGCTGAACGTCCCGCCGCTGCAATGCACGTCGCCCAGGCCGACGTCATCGGCGAAGATGAGAATGATGTTCGGCCGCGAGGTCGGCGCAGGCAAGTCAGCGGCACGGGCGGTGAACGCCACGGCCAGAATCGAAGCAAGCAGGGCTATTGCGATTCGTAGCATGGATATTCTCCTTCGCACAATTCTACGCCAAAGGGAGACCATTGGACATTCTGGTTCCCACGCTCTGCGTGGGAACCTCCTCTTGCCCTCACGTTGGTTCTGACGACGCAGAGCGTCGCGGACACGGCGTTCCCACGCAGAGCGTGGGAACGAGAAGTGGTCCTGCTATTGAACCCCTGACGCCTTGCCAGAGTTTCGCCAAAGGAACCAACTTCGCTATCTCATCAGCCGGGCCATCACCCAATCGGCGAAGTCCTGGGCGAGGTGGCCGTTGACGTCTTGGCCGACCACGACCAATTCCAGCCGCTTGGCGCCGGAGAGGTCAACATCCACGGGCTTGGGCTGTTCGGCCGGATCGACGTTCTTTACCGGGCCGGAATCCCAGCGCTTCTGCCCATCGACCCAGACCTCAAAGGCGACCGCGGATCGGTCCATGTAGTTGTTCATGACCGCGCCGTCGAGGCCGGTCAACGCCTGGAAGTGTCTGTACTTGCCGTCCAACGAAATCGTGATTCGCGAGGGACAGTTGACGCCGAGCCCTCGCCAATAGCGACGACCGGCGATTGTCAGGGGCGTCTTCGCGATGCTGAGGTTGTTCTCGCATCCGCCCAACGTCGGATGCACGATGGCGGCGTCCATCGCATCCAAAAACACGCCGTCGATCCGCTCGCTCGGCCGCGCCGCGGCCGTTGTCGTCTTCGCCGCCATCGACTCGTTGACCGGCTTGAGCAGGGCGGTCCCGTCGAGCGAGACGATCTCCGGTTGGGGAAGAGAATTGCGGACGGGGTTGTTCCGCCCGCAACCGGCCTTCTTTGCCCAGACCCAGGCCGATACCACGGGAGCGCCGCCGCGAGTCAAGAGTTCCAGGCTCACGCGGTTCTTGCCCCGCGGCAACGGCGCGGCGAGGAACAGCCAGTGCTCGCGCTTGCCCAACGTGCTCGCCGCCCAGCCGGTCTCCGAGCCGCCGCTCGACAGCACCGCGTGCTTCCCGTTGACCAGCAGCCGACATTGCGGGTCGATGGGTGCGTTCCTGTCTTCGATGAGAATGAGAATATCGGCCATCGGCGCGTTGCACACGACCGTCGCCTCCAGATTCACGCGGATGCCCGAAGCGGCCGTCGCCGTGATGCAGGTGGAATCAACGCCAAGCGGATCGCCGCCTCCGCTGAACTTCTCCAGGCTCGTTTCGCTCTTGCTGATCGCGACGTCAATCCGCCGGCCGATCGACTCCGACACCGAAGGAACACTTGGCGGCGGCCGCGTGGTCTCGAACGACAAGACAACAGTCTCGTACGGCGCCAGCGGGACATTCAGTGTGTCGCCCGGTTTCAGCGCTGTGCCGTAAACGCGGACCTCCGGATAGATGCTGACGGCGGAGAATTTCGCCGCCGGGGAGGCAACGCGCGGACGGACGGCCAGCTTGAGCGGGTACGATTGCGGCTCGATCCAGGGGTTCCGCAACATCACCATGCCGCCACCATCGTACCAGTGCGCGTAGCCGTAGGGTTCTCGCGGCATCACGGCGTCGTCGGTCAGCCGGGGGCATTTTCCGTCCTGCCAGGATCGGGGCAGAAGCGGCTCGGTGCTTTGAAGGATTCCGGCGTTTCGCCGCGCCCATTTCAGCAGCAGGGCGAACTGCCGCCAGCGCAGGGCGTTCATGTAGGCGGGATTGATCGCGCAGTGCTGCTCCATGTTTCCGCGCAGAATATCGCTAACCGCGTCGTTCAGCAGCGGATAGTCGCTTTGATCGATGATCCCGAACGACTCCTGCGCCGCGATCGGATAGCTCAGCCAGTAGGCGCCTTGCAGGTTGAAGAAGTCGCGGGCCGAGGTATAGCTCTCTCGATACACCGGCGAGGGGATGCGGCCGTACGGAGCGTCGTCGCCGTAGCAGCCGAGCACCGAGTTGACGTGGAAGCACCACCAGGGGCTGGCGTTCCAATGGAAGCAGGTGGCCGCGAGCCAGACCTGCGGGGCCGCCTTGCGCAGCGCCGCGAGAATGTCGAGCAAGCCGTCGCAGATCGGTTCCGCCGACAGGACGCCCGGCTCGTGGCCGTGATCGCTCGCCGGGCAGTCGAACAGATAGCCGTCGAGAAAGACGTGACTGGCGCGGTAGCGGCAGACCGTGTCCACGATCGTCCTCTTCGTTTCGCTCTGGTAGCGGCGGCCGCCCAGGCAGAGCGTCCTGATCGCCCCGAACTCGCGGGTCTCGTATCCTTGCCGTTGTGCCCAGCGGTAGTCGAGGGCGGGCGGATACAGGCTGCTGGGCGAAAGGAAGATGTCGAGATGCGAGCCGATGCCGCCGCAAAGCCGCTGCAAATCCGTCAGCCCGCGCGGAAACCTCGCTCGATCCACCTTCCAGATGCTCTTGGGGTCGGTGGTGAAGACCGTCAGGCCGCAGGAATCGAAGGCCACTCCGTAGGGTCTGTACAGGTTGTCGCCGAGACTCTTCATAATGTCGTCGATGTGTCTTTGCGACGGCAACGTCGGCGTGCTCCAGTAGGGATTGTAGATGAAGTGGTGAGTCGCGTTGGGCACGGGGCGATGGGCGTCAATATATCGCGTGAAGCCCCGCCGCTCTTCGCCCGGCGGAGTGGCGCCGTAGACGGCCCTGCGAGTTTCGTACCAAGTTCCCGGCTGGATTCTCAGACCGGGCAGGTGCGAGAGAACCAGACGGCGGCCGTCCAGCCGCGATCGCGCCACGGGGTACTCGATCCCTGCAAAGAATCCCTTCAGGAAGACGGGCCGACTCTGGAAAGCGTCGGAATCGATCGGTTGCTCGCGGAGCAGAGAGAGCCCGGCGGCCCTTGTATCTAGATCCTCCAATACGATCCGGCTGACCAGTTTTGGGCGTTTGGCGGCGTCGAGGCGATAGGCCGCCCACTTTCGCAGAACCGCCTCATCGGCCGACCATTCGACGAAGAGCTTGACCTCCAGCCGACTCGCATCGCCGAGGAGGATCGGGGCGAAGCGCCACTCCAGCGGCTTGCCCGATTCCATCCCGCCCGCCGGACTCGCGATCGCCGTCTCCCCGCCGACGTCCGTGCCGTCGATCGTCAGTCGCGGCGACCTTAGGCTCACCGGCAGGCACAGATCTCCTTGTCTCAGCACGACGGCCTGTGGCGTGATCTCCACCCGGACGGCATGGTCTCCGGCATAAGCCAGGGTGGAAGTCATGATGGCAGGCAACACGCCGCATATCATCACGACCGAAAGCTTGCGAATGCTACGTGCGTTCACCGCAAGTCCTCCTGAGTTGTTTTCGCGTGCGTTCGACAATGCCTCCTCGGTGCAAACCAATAGCCGTCTTCGGGATACGACAACGGCATCAGTATCAGGCGGAGAAGACAGGAATGCAACCCACTTTCCGCACATCCGGGGTTTGATTTCTTTGAGGCGGGTAGCACCTCCCTGAAAGGTTCTTGAACCGGTGCGGCTTGCCGCAGGAGGTCTTGGGGACTTTTGAAATCGTGCGAACAGGGAAGCGGGTAGCACCTCCCTGAAAGAGCCTTTCGTGTCAAGGGCCTCCCGGCTGGTTTTTTGACACACGTTCTCCGCAAGAGCCTTTTTAGGGCCTTTTCTGCGATGTTTTTTGGTTTTGCTTTTGGATTGCGGATTTCATGTGATGGGGCTCACGGTCTTCCTTTTCGAGGTTGTCGAGCCGTTCTTTTCGCTCGCGGCTGCACCCCAACACATCCCTTCGTGAATCCATCCGCCATTACGGCGGCCGGCCAGGTCGGAACCTGACACCGAGTATTCTGCTGCGACCGTCTCGCACTGCATGGCCGTCTCAATCAGGTTCACGCTCGGTTTTTCGCCGAGTCCAGGTGCTACCTCAAACTGACCTTGCAGGCGAGGGCTTCTTCTTCCTGTGAAGAAGAGCCGATGCAACCACCTCCTCGCTTTCCGCATTCCGTCTTTTCATCTCCGCGCTTTTCCTGGCCCCGCCGCCGTTTTACAATATCTCTGCCCGGTGAAGCGGAGTCGGGCTCTGCGGGGACGCAACCCGACAAGGAATAGCCGGGTCAAGGTGCGCCAAGGGCGCAGCGGGCCTCCGGCGGGAACTTCCCGCGGGAGGCCCTTCTCTTGTCCCCTTGGACACCTTGTCATCCCTCCGAAAATCCACCGCCTCAAGCCTGCGACGCGGCGGACCGCCCGCCATGTACGCCTCCTGGTTCTTCAGCATGTGCCAGATCACCGTCGCCAGGCGGCGCATCACCGCCACCCGCGCAATCTTCGACCCCCGCCGCCGTTTGATGCGGCCGTACCATGCCCGCATCCACGCGTCACGCCGCAACACGTGCAGGACCAATTGGCCGAGAATGAAGCGCGCCGTGGGACTGCCCTGTTTCGTAATCGAACCGAGCCGGTCGCTCGCCTCGCCCGAGTTGCGGCAACTGGGAGTCAGGCCCCAGTAATTCGCCAAGCTCGCCGGCCGCGGGAATCGCTCGATCGGACCGATCCGCGCGGCCAACGCCAGACTGCCGTAGGCCGCGCAGCCGGGAATCGTCGCCACAACCCGCGCCGTCTCGCTTTCGGCTTGCCGCCGCCCAATCTCCTTTTCCAAGCTCTCGATCTGCTCGTCCCATACCTTCCATTGCGTCAATAGCAGGTCCATTTCCATGCGGTCGATCGGGCCGAGCGGTAGCTCAGCCAGCCACTTTCGCGTGCGCTTGGTATCGAGTCCCTTGGCGGGCTGCTCTTGTTCGAGGTTGTGCTTCCGCAGCAGCGCCTTGATCCTGTTGATCGTCCGCGTGCGGAGTTGGCCGATGCGTTTGCGGAATTCTGTAATCTGCCGGTCCTCGGCGTCCCGCGGGCTGGGCGGTTGAATGCGCTGCACCCCTTCGACCTTCACGCCCACCAGCAGCCGGTGGCGATTGACCCACAACAGGCCGCTGAGCTGATGGGCGTCGCGGCGGTCGGTTTTCCGCTTCGAGCGTTTCTCCGGCCGGATCAGCACGGTTTCGCGGCAGCCGTATTCGTTCAACATCTTCAGCAGCCAATCATTGAATCCGCAAAGCTCGACGATGGAGACGAAACCGCCTTCTCTCTCCGCTTGCCGCCGTAACTCGTCAAAAAATGCTCGCACGCGCTCCCACTCCGTAGACACCTGCCTTCGCAGCACCGCCTCCCCGGTCTCGTTGCGAACATTCACGGTCAACTGCTTGCGGTGCTGGTCGATTCCAAGGTATAACATCTCATGGTCCTCCTGTCGTGGTTTTGATGGGTACAAACACTGCCACATCGTTTATACCACCAGGAGGACCGCTCTTTCATAGAATCAGGTTCTTGAACCGGTGCGGCTTGCCGCAGGAGGTCTTGGGACCTCTTGAAATCGTGCGAACAGGGAAGCGGGTAGCGGGTAGCACCGGTTCTTGAACCGGTGCGGCTTGCCGCAGGAGGTCTTGGGGACTCTTGAAATCGTGCGAACAGGGAAGAAATCCACGTCTTTCCCCCTACCTCTTTGGCCTTCGGCCCGCCGGTTCAAGAACCGGCGCCGCCCGCGGCATTGGATGCCACCCGCGCCGAGGAAGCTGGCGGCGATTGACGCCCAGTCCTGTGTTCTTTGGTGGGGCTTCGGTCATTCCTTCGCCGTCGTCGACGCGGGGCGAGCGTGCTCATTGTGATGCCTGGATTCGTCACAATGACTACACAATTTCTAAGAATCCAAATCAGCCCCTCGTCCGACGAAACGCCGCAAGTATTTATGGCAATAGGACTTACATGGCTACTACCACTTGAAGGGCACAATATATGCGTCACCCTGAACGCCATCAAAAGTCCGCGTCCTCTGATGCGAAGGCATTGAGTGATGGTCCAAGTCACGTCGGTCACGGCCGCTCTCGTACTTCGACGGGTTGCTGGCCGTCACCAGCCGTACGAACGCGACGGCCTGGCATCGCATCCCCACGGCTGCCACCGGGCCAGATCTCCTCCAGCGGGCTCGCTTCGGTGTTCTGGCCCTAAGCGGTGTATTGTCCTCGTGATCGTTTGCAGGCCTCGTGCCGATGCGTTCCAGTAAAACGGGGGTTGTTCCTCGGCGTTGGATTCCGATGCCGTAGCTCGGGCGTTTTATCTCAGAAGATTGAAATCCGTTTTACAACAACTCGAAGCTGTTTCGGACAACCTCCCAATCAGCGCACACGAAAGGGAATAGAAGATGAAGTTTTCACACTTGTTTCCGCTCGCGGTCTTGGCGGCTCTCTGGCTTGCAATCCCATTTTCGGCAGCCCGCGCGGCGATCACCCCCTTGGGCGATATTAGCCCCGCGACCGACCCCGGCACATGGACGGGTTCTACAGACGCCTATATCGGAAATACGGCCTCCGGTACTTTGACGGTTGACGGCGGCAGCCAGTTGCTTTCAGGCAACGGCTACATCGGCTCCGGCAGCGCCGCCGCCGGCTTGGTGAACGTCAGCGGCCCCGGCTCGAGCTGGTCCACCGGCCCTCTCTTTGTCGGCAATAGCGGCAGTGGAACGCTTTCGATCACCAATGGCGGCAACGCCAGCGCCGCTGTTGGCATCGGATGTGGTTCTGGCTCGACCGGCGTGATTACCGTCGATGGCGCCGGCTCGACGTTGAGTAGTCTAGCGCCCCTCATTGTTGGCGCTAACGGCAGCGGAACCCTCTCGATCAGCAATGGCGGCTGCGTCAATGGATTCCCAGTTTCCACGTACATCGGATACGGCGCCGGCTCGAGCGGCTTGGTCACGGTGGATGGCGTCGGCTCGAAACTCGTCCTGGGCACGAGCCTTCAGGGTACCGGTGATTTTTATGTCGGCCTTGAGGGCAGCGGAACGCTCTCGGTCACGAACGGCGCTAGCGCCAGCGGCTACTGCTCTATCGGCCAGAATTCCGGTTCGATGGGCATGGTCACGATCAGCGGCACGGGCTCCACTTGGACTGATGCCAACTTTAATGTCGGCCTCTCCGGCAGCGGAACGCTCTCGATCGCCAACGGCGCCAAGATTACCGGCGGCGGCAACATCGGAAGGGGCCTGGTGAGGGTCGATGGCGCCGGCTCGGTCTGGAACGCGGCAGGCACCAGCTTCTTCATCGGCAATCTAGGCGGTGGCACACTCTCGATCACCAATGGAGCCTTTGTCAGCAGTACTGGAAGCGCTATCGGCTCAGACTCCGGCACGACGGGCATTGTCACGGTAGACGGCGTCGGCTCGACTTGGACCAACAGCGGCAGCCTCTTCGTCGGCTATGGCGGCCGGGGGGCGCTGTCGATCACGAACCATGGGAGCGTCGGTGGCAGTGTGACCTATGTCGGCTACCTTTCCAATGCGGTCGGCACCGTCACAGTAGACGGCGCCGGTTCGAGTTGGACAAACAGTGCGGGGCTCTATGTCGGTAATAGCGGCAGGGGCGCAATCGCGATCGTCAACGGCGGCGTCGCCAGCGCCGTCGGTGTCGATCTTGGCGTCTTTGGAAACTCAAACGGCGCGGTCGCGGTCGACGGCGCCGGCTCGACGCTGAACGACACCGGTGACCTCTATGTCGGCAACAGTGGCGGCGGAACCCTCTCGGTCACCAACGGCGGCAGCGTCTCGGTCGCCGGCGCAACCTATGTTGGAAAGAACGCGACTTCGCTGGGCGCAATCGTTTTCGGCGCGAACGGCGGAACGCTGACGACTCAATCGCTCTTTGTATCCCCGACCCAACTGACGGGCACTGGCACGATCAACACTCGCGGAATCGTAAGCGACGGCGACCTGGTATTCGACGCCAGCCACGGCCTGGCGCAAACGCTTGCTTTCCAACAGGCAGGCCAGAATGTTGCGGTGAACCTCGATTTGGCCACCAACCCCAGCAGCAGCGGCGATCTCGGCGCCGGCTGGAAAAACGCCGGTTCCTTGACCATTCAAGGCGGAATCAAAGTCCAATCGGGCTCCGGCGATGTCGGCTATTGTGTCGGTTCGGCCGGCACCGCCAAGGTCAGCGGAAACGGCTCCGCCTGGACCACCGGCTATCTTAACGTCGGCAACGGTGGCAATGGAACCCTGTCGATTTGCGACGGTGGAAGCGTCAGCACCAGCAACGGCTGCATTGGCTACGCTTGGTCTTCGACGGGCTTGGTCCACGTCGACGGCGTCGGCTCGACCTGGAGCAGCGGCTATGTCACCGTCGGCTATAACGGCAGCGGAACGCTCTCGATCACCGGCGGCGGCATCGTGGCGGGAGGTATTTCGATCAACAGCCGGTCGCTCTTGGCCATTGACATCGGCTATGGCAGCCTGCTCAGCGGCAGCCCCGGCAGCTCGTTCAGCAACAACGGCACAGTCCGCATCGTTGCGGCGGCAAATGTCGCCACGGGCAATTATACGCCGATCAGTGGAGGCTCATGGAGCGGCAGCGGCGTTTATCAGCCCATCGGCGGCACGCTGAATACGACCACTCGTACGTTCACCGTTTCGCACGCCGCAACCGCCCCCTCCGGCTCGCCGATTCCGCTCGACCTGGCATCCGTCCAACGGGCGCTTGTTGACGACAACGGGCCGGGCGGGACGAACTGGGAGGTCGGCGCGAGTTTTGTTGCGGCGGGCAGCACGACGAACATCGCCTTTACTGCTACGGCCATGAGCGATACGCTTCTGGACAGCCTCAGCAGCCAGTTGTCGCCGAAGGAAGCGATCCTAAGCGGCTGGATGTTCTCCGCCGATGGGTACGCGGTGAGCCTGAGCAATCCGGCCTATCTCTCGTTCAAGGTCGGCGCGGGCCATCCGGTGGACGAACTCGATCTATGGCACTACGACGGCAGCGCGTGGACGGAATACACGCCGACCGACCTGACGTATGACGGCACCTTCGCCAGTTTCACCGCGACTGGCTTGAGCGGCTATGCCATGATCGCCGTGCCCGAGCCCGGAACGCTCTTCCTGCTCGGCATCGCTGCGATCGGCCTGCTGGCCTCCGCTCGACGACGGCAGCGAGTTTGTTGACTGTCAGCTTGGATAATGTCGTGTGAGGGTAGCCGGGAGCTAACAGCCCTCGGAGTCTCCTCGTCGAATTGCCACAATCCGGGAGCCGTTGGCTCCCGGCTATTCCCGATGTCGTCAATCTGAGTCTCAATAATCCTCTCGGTTCGGGACTACGCTGTCAATCCGCTTCGGCACGCTGTCGGCCGTCGCGGCTTGCGGGAGGCAGAGGAATTGCCGGCATTTTTCGACCGCCTTCAAGCCGAAGGGATGCGACGCCGTCAACAGCGCAAGGACGCCAAAAGAGCGGCGGCAAGAAAACACACCGGGGGCGGCAGTGCTCGCTGCGCTGCCGCCCCGGCAGTTGACACGGAAAGGAGCGTCCTCCCCCGTTATGCTTCCAGGCAAATCCTAGAACGGATGGTTCTGTTCGACCAGGAAGTTGCTGTTGTTGGCGACCGGCATATACGGGTCGTTGCAGTGGCCGTAAATCGCATGAGTCTTGGCGCCGCCGAAGTACCAGGCGATGCCCATGCTGATGTTGTAGCCGCTTTCGACCGCAGCCGCATTGCCTGCCGCGGCGCTGGGATGGAAGTAAGCGCCGTTGGCGTACAGGGCCAGGCTATCGGTCAAGGGCACTTGGAAACCGACGCCGAGGATCCAGTCCACGACGCTGCCGTCGCCGTTGAGGCTGCCGTGGTCGGGAATGCCGTACCATAGGTAGCTGTCGGCGCCGGAGCAGAACTTGTGGTGCCAGAAGAAATCGAGCTGGCTGATCGTGCGGTTCGTGACCGTCACGGGCAAAGGGAACGGGGTCAAGGGACCCGCAGTGAACGTCTGTTGCGCGGAGAGGTCGCGCTTGCAGGCGAATAGCCCGAACGAGTTTTCGCCGCTTGTGGCATATTCGATCTGGAAACGCCATTGTCCGAGCGTGGGATGAGCGCCGTACTCGCCCCACTCATCATTGAACATCCAGTCGTACACCAAGCCGAAGCTCAGCCGCTGGTTGCACGGAGCCTTGCGGTAGAAGCCGGTGGTGACGAAGAGTTGCTGCTGGGCGCCGGCGGGATTGTTGGTCGTCGAGCTGCGGCCGTCCCAGTCGTAGACGCCGTAGCTCACGCCGGTCTGCCAGCCGAACCCGTACTGCTGCAAGCCCCACATGGGCGTACCGATATTTACGCCCGTAACCTCGCCGAAATTGCCCGGATAGCTGCCGTCGGCGATCCCCTTGAACGAATCCAGGCCTTCGAAGCCGACGATGCCGACGCCGCCGCATTCGCCTTCGCAGCCCAGATGACAGCAACAGCCGTCGCAGGCTGTGCCGCACTGCTCGCAACCACACGCTGCCGGACAGCAGGAATTGCAGGAATTGCAGGCCGCCGGCGGCGGGGCCGGGGCGGCTTGCTGGTCGGCCACAGGAGCCGCGACCGTCTGGTTGTTGCCGGCAGTCCAGTAATAACCGTCATCAGCAAGCGCGAGCCCAGCTTGGCACGCCACGGCGATCGCCAGCAGCGCCATCGCGAATCGCACAAACGTCTTCATAAACCCTCCCTCTTGACTTAAGGAAATAGGCGTTCTAATACATTCCTAAGAAATCGGCGTGAAGAACGAAAGAACTGACAATCTGGGCTGACACGCAAACATCTTGCCTGTCTTTCCGAGACCTCGGCGGAGGGTCGCAAACGGCCGGCAAGTTGCTCTTTTTCCGCAGTTTCTTGTCGCCCAATCGCCGCTTCGGCGCGGGCTTCGCGCGATGTCTCTGGCAGGAGTTGCCTGTTGGCAAAGCGGCTGAAGCTGGCTGGAGTCTGCCGATCGTAGCGGCAATAACGCGGGTGCCGCATTTTCGGGCATCCGAGCGCTGTGAGGCGTGTTTGGAAAGGCGTGCCGGCTGGCGCAGTCAGCAATCCGCTTTCCGCTATCCCGCTGAGGTGATCGCCGCGTTCGCATTCCGTCGCGATCGGACGGGCCACCCCGCGTCCATGAACGCTCGGCTGACCGCTGAAAGCTGGTTGCTGACCGCTTTGCGACGGTTGCCGCGCTTTCCAACCACTTCTCAGGCGTGCATCGCGGGTGTCCTGGAATTGCTGCGGCAGAAACAGGCTGTAGGAGGCGTCTCCTGACGCCGATGGCGCCGGTGCGAAGCCCCGATCGGCGACAGGAGTCGCCTCCTACAGTCTTAATCCCAGGACTCTCAGGCGTGCATTGGTAGCGGCACAAGCCACTGTTCGAATAAGGCCGCGACCATCTGCAGCCGCATCCCCGGCTCCCAGGCGCATTGGGCAATCACGCCGCCCTGGCCAAAGTCGAGCGGCTTGCGCAGGGCGAGCACGCTCTCGCGGAGCTCCTCGGCCGTGCCCGGATTCTGAAGCTGCTGCCGGTCGATTTCGCCCCAGAAGGTGATCCGGCCGCGATAGCGCTTCGCCAGCCGCTCGACCTTCATCAAACGCAATTCTGCGCGGATCGCGTCGACGTCGAGTTTCACCAGGTCGCCGAAGACGTCGGCAATGTCGCCAGCAGAATGAAAAAATACGAACTTATCCTTGGCGTGCAGGATTTTGCAGTAGTCGCGGTACATCGGGCGGAACAACTCGCGCCAAACTTCCTCGCCGGCCAGCAGGCCGTCGGGCGAGCCCCAATCGTCGCGGAAAGCCACGCCGTCGACTTCGCTCTCCCCCCACAGCTCGAGCTCCTTGCACGCCGCCTCGTGCAGCATCCCCAGCAGGCTGCGAATCTCCTTCGTCCCCCGCGCCAGGTCGGCCAGCGCCGCCTCGCGGCCGCGGAGCAACTGCACCCGCTCGAAAGGACGCACCTCCGACCAAGCCAGTACAAACCGGCTGGTCGTCGCGCAGATCTTGCTGGCCCGGGCGAAACGAGCGTGATCGAACAGCTCGGCGGGCGGCCGGAACGAGGCGATCCGCCCGGCGTCGGCCAAGGGCGGACTGTTCGCCTCCGCCGCTTCGTCGCCGTGTGAAACGCATCCCCAGGCATCGGCCGATTCCGCCGCCTTGCCCGGCTTGCCCTGCAAACGCCTGCCATGCGAGAGGACGGACTCGAGCGTCACGATGTCGCTCGGATAGCGGACGTTCATTTCCGCCAATTCATCGGCTCGCAAGAAATCCTCGCCGGCGGGGAACCAGAGATCCCGCGGCACGCGCGGGACCGGCTCATGGTTGAGGCTCTTGATCACCAGTTTGCGCGATGTCATCGGAACGCTGTACTGCTCGGGCTGGCGGCTGGCCGGGGGGTAGTCAGAACGGAAAAATTATACCACGGCAAAGGCGGCGTCAACGGGCCGGCAAAAAAACTCGCCGCCGCCCCCCCTTTCCCCCCATTTGGTACACTATAATTAGTAGTCCAGAATTGACAAGCAACGGGCCCTGCCCGCTGTCAAGAGGCAAGAGGTCGCCGCATGCCGCTCTTCTCGCCCAACAAAGACTTCAAGGTGCGAGGCGTCATCCTCAAACTGCTCAACGCCAACTGCCCGGGGCTGGTGCCCGAGTTCCAAGACGCGCGCAGCGACAAACGGGTGAACCTGGCCGTCGTCGTTGCCCTCATCCCGTTGGCCGAAGGGAAAACGCAAGGCGACGAAGCCTTTACCGCCGTGACCAAGGATTTCTCCAGCAGCGGCGTCTCGGTCGTCAGCGAGCGGCCGTTCCCGTTTGAGCAAGCCATCCTGGGCTTCCGCATCGAGGGCCAGTTCGTCTTCGTCCTGGCCGAGGCCCGGCACGTGGCCCCGATGGGCGGGGGGCTCTTCCAAGTCGGTTTCCAACTCATCGAGGTCGTTGCCGTCGGCGATTATCCCGGCCTGGAATCCGTCAATTTTTGATCCCCGCCCGGCGTCCCTGCTCTTGTATACTTTGCAGGAAATTCCTACGGCCTAGGAAAGCCCCCCGATTGCAACGGGGGGCGTTTCTCGCCGACGAAAACCTCTTGAACGACGTACCAGAGCTATCAGCCGTTCCCGCCCGCCGCGGCATCCTCGGCGTCGATGCTCTCGTCGCGCGGAGCTTGAATCTCGTGCAGCAGATGCTTCGCCAGATGGCTGTGACGCCGGCTGTAGCAGAAGTAGATGACCAGGCCGACCAGCAGCCAGACCAAGAGCCGCAGCCAAGTCAGTGGCGGCAAGAACAGCATCAGGACTACGTTGACGAAGATCCCCAGCGGGCCGACGACCCACAGCGCGGGACAGTGAAACGGCCGCACGGCGTCGGGACGCTGCCGGCGAAGAATCATCACCGCGGCGCAGACCATGACGAATGCCAGCAGTGTGCCGATGTTGACCATTTTGGCGATCTCCTGGATCGGCGTCAGCGCCGCCACTAGGCATATTACTCCGCCGGTGGCCATCGTGGCGACGTGCGGCGTGCGAAACCGCGGATGAATCTCGCCGAAGACCTTGGGGAGGAGTCCGTCGCGGGCCATGGCCATGAACACCCGCGCCTGGCTGAGAAACAGCACCAGCAGAACGCTCGTCATGCCTGCCAGTCCGCCCGCCGAGATCAAGACGGTGGCCACTTTGAGCACCGGGCTGCCGGTCTGCTCGGCCCGCTGGCCGAACGCCACGGCGATCGGCGCATGCGCGTCGATTTTGGGATAGGGAACCATGCCCGTAATCACCGCCGCCACGGCCATGTACAAAATCGTGCAAAGCACCAACGAGGTGATAATGCCGATCGGCACGTCCCGCTGCGGCCGGCGGGCTTCCTCGGCGTGCGTGGAGATCGAGTCGAAACCGATGTAGGCGAAGAACACAATCGACGCCCCGAGCATGATTCCCGACAGGCCGTAAGGCATGAACGGCGACCGCGTGGCATCGTCGATCGGCAGCAGCCAGCGATCCAACCCGATCCAACCCAGCACTCCCCAGGATTCGCACTCCTTGGCCGCCCCCTGCTCGCGGACCTCCGGCAACAGTTTCTCCACGATCGCCGCGTCCTGCGGGTCGGAAAGAGCCGTAGCGTGAGTCTGCTTCTTGGCGGCGGCCAATCGTTCGGAACCCTCCTGCGGAGTGAGCCGGCCGTCGGCCTTCAATCGTTCCACTTCGCCGCTAAGCCATTCCAGCCGGCAGCGAGAAGTCAGTTCCCCGGCCAGGGCGGAGACGCGCTGCGGCGGCGGATCGCCACCGCCCCGTTCGGCAAGTTCCTTCTTCACCAGGTCAAATGCGATCCGCTCTTGAGGCAAGACTCGCTGCTCGACCGGAATGCCCGTCCAGTTGCTCGATTGCACGTAGCCGATCCCCACCGCGATCACAAACAACACCACGACGACCTTGATGAGCACCAACGTGGCATTGGTTCGGGCACTCTCGCGGATGCCACGGACCAGGATGAAGGTCACCAGGATCATCACCAAAACCGAGGGAAGGTTGCACCAAGGGCGACCGGCAAGCCCCTCAACGCGCGAGAAGGGGTCGAAGAGCAGTTGCTTTGGGATTTGCCAGGGAGTCTTCGTGAAGAGCTTGCCGACCGATACGATCAACTCGTTGCAATAGCCGGACCACGAGGAAGCCACGGCCGCGGTGCCCATCGAATACTCGAGAATCAAGTCCCAGCCGATGATCCAGGCGAAGATTTCACCGAGCGTGGTGTAAGCGTAGGCATAGACGCTGCCGGCCACGGGGGCCATGGCGGCAAATTCGGCGTAGCACAAGGCTGCAAACGTACAGCCCAGGGCGGCCACGGCGAAGGAAATCACAATCGCCGGCCCGCCGTAGTCGGCCGCCGCCACGCCGGTCAACACGAAGATGCCGGCTCCGATGATACAGCCGACGCCCAGCGACGTGAGCGACACCGGACCTAAGACGCGCCGCAGCCGGTGTTCGCCGGCCATCTCGGCCAGCAGCATCTCCAGGTCCTTGCGGGCGAAGAGGTGTCTCCAGTTCATGCGGGTTCGCCCTTTCGGGTTGCGGGAAAACTACGATTCTATCAGCCAACCGAGATTCCGGCAATTGTCCAGCAGGCCGAGTCGCGGACACGAGCGGGCGGCCGTATTGATCGGCGCCGTCGTGGCGTCGATTCGAGAATGCGGACTCAGGGTGAACGCCCCGGACGCTCCTCCAGTTTCGTCCGTGAAAAAGCAGGCTGTGTTGTGACAGATCGGATGGTGAGGTCACGGCACATCCTGCCCCGATAGCGAGAGGATCGCAAGGAGGCCGGCGGCCCGAATTCTGGACGAACGCTTCGCGCCAAGTGGGGGGTTTGTCAGTTCGTCAACGTTATCTACCCTTTCGGGCGGGGGACGGATTGTCAAATACGCGGGTTTTTGGCAGAATGGCCGACATCGTTTCCTTTTGCGGCAGGCCGATTTTCGTTCGTGCCCCGTAATGCGGTCTCATCGGGACGATGTCGGCCCGCTGCGATTCCTGTAAGAAAGGGGACCGAACGTGCCGACCCATCTTCCTTCAGACTCGGAATTGCTGGCCCTCGCCCACCAGGTCGATGACCAACTCAACGCGCTCCAATTGGAGCCGACGGAGAACGTCCGCGTGTTCGGCGTTTTCGGCCCCGCCGTCCCGGCTGAGCGGGCCACACTGCCTGCCGCGCCGAGCAGCAGGCGGTGATCGAGCGCGAAACCGGCGAGCCGTTCGAGACCTTTTGGCAGAAGTACATGCGTCACGCCCGCCGCGACCTCTGCCTGCCCGGCGGCCTGCTCCACGAGCAGTGGCAGAAGTGGAAAGACCTGCAAAGCAAAGACGCCGTCAAAATGACCCTCGCCGCGCTGGCCAGCATCGGCGCCGCGACCGGCAATATCCCGGTTATCGCAGTGGCGGCGACAGTGTTCCTTTTGAACGTCGTCACCAAGATCGGCATCGACGCCGTCTGCGAAGGCTGCCAGGCAGATACCGCCGCCAGCGAAAAGCCTTAGAAGGCGGCGAAAATCCAACGAGCATTGATTGCCCCATTGCGGAAAGACCAATCATGGCCACCGAATTGAACCTGCGCTTCCCGGATGCCGGGCACGTCATCGCTCGTCTCGGTCCCGACGACGACGGCTCCGGCCAACTGGACTTCACCAATCCCATCAGCGGCAAGGACCTCGACGACATCCAGTGGTATGTCGAGACCTATGGCGCCCATTCCCTGGGCGACCCCGACGACGGTGAAGCCCGTCGCATCGCCGCTCTGTTGTCAACCTGGGGCAAGAAACTCTTCGACAGCATCTTCGCGAAGCGCGCGGCCCAACGGCTGCTTAACTCGTTTCAGGATGCTGAAGGCGACGCCCGTCTTCTGACCATCTCCAGCGAGCATCCGGCCATCCTAGCCCTGCCGTGGGAACTGCTTCACGATCCGTCAACCAAGGACGGCACTTTCCTGATTCACGAAGAGCCGCCGATCAACATCCGACGTCGCGTGGCCGGCGCAAGCGGTGGTCGCCAGCCGTTCAAAGTCGTGCCCAAAGACACGCTACGCCTGTTGTTTGTCGTCAGCCGCCCCAGCGACGCCGGCTTTCTCGACCCTCGCGCCGACTCCCAGGCTGTACTGGATGCCATCGACCGAGAAGCCCGCGGCCGCGTGGCCTGCGAATTCCTCCATCCGCCCACACTCGATGCGCTCCTCGAACGGCTCGAAGACAAGAGCAAGCCGCCGGTGGACATTCTCCACTTCGACGGTCACGGGATATTCGACCACGAAGGTAATCTGCCAAACCGAGTCGCTGCCGCCCGCACCGCGCGCATCGCCCAAGTGGAAGAAATCCTCCGCGAGAAGAGAATTGAAGTGCCCGTAGACCCCGATTGCCCGCCCAACACCGGCTACCTCCTCTTCGAGAAACCCGATGGCAAGGGCGATCTCGTTTCTGCCGACAAACTGGGGGCCAATCTCCATCGCCACAAGGTCGCCCTGGTCATCCTGTCGGCCTGCCAGTCCGCGACTGTAGGCGAGAAAGAAGAGGCGAAGAAGGACGGTCAGCCCGACCGCCCGATGGGCAGCGTCGCCGCCCGCCTGACGGCCACCGGCATCCCGTCGGTGCTGGCCATGACCCACTCCGTCCTCGTCCATACCACGCGAGCGCCTCTTTGGCGAATTCTACAAGCAGCTCGCGCGAAACAAGGGCATCGGCGAGGCTTTGGACAACGCCCGCCGATATCTCGCCAATCACCCGGAAAAGTACGAAGTCCAGCGTGGCTCGAAGCGCGTTCCGCTGAAGCTCTACGACTGGTTTTTGCCCGCGCTCTACCAGCAAGGCGCGGATGGACCGCTGCTGTCGGAAGGCAGGGGCCAGGGGACAGGGGACAGGGGTCAGAGGGACAATCTCCCCAAGCCGCCCGAAGCCGGCTTCTTCGGCCGCAAGCGGGAGACCTGGGAGATCGAACGCTGGTTCGCAGACCCCGTCCACACCACGCGCCGCATCACGTTGACCGGCTTTGGCGGCCAGGGCAAGACCGCCCTGGCTCTGGAAGCCGGCCGCTGGCTGCTGCGCACCGGGCAGTTCCAGGCCGCCGTCTTCGTCGATTATTCCCGCGTGCAGAGTCTCGATGCCTTGGCCGTGGCGGTAAACGAGATCGGCTCGGTGCTGGGCGAAAGCCTGGTTGACGCCGCCGCCGCGACGGCCGCACTGGCCAAGACGCCCAGCTTGGTGATTCTCGACAATCTCGAAGCCCTGGCGGCCGAATCGCTGCGAGCGCTGCTCGACGCCGCGGTGGGATGGTCCGAGGCGGGCGGCTCGCGCGTCCTCTGCACCACCCGCCGGCCCGACTTCAATCACGCCGCCTACCGCGTCGAAGGCACGCTGGTCCATCGCCGCCTCCAGCTCGACGGCCTGGGCAGCAAGCAATCGCCCGAGGATGCGCTGGAATGGTGCGCGGCCTTGATGAAGTTCCCCCCTCCGCCCACGGTGCCGCCGCCGAAGCGCGAGGCGATCATCGAGTTGTTCGACTGCGTCAAGTTCCATCCGCTTTCGATCCGCGTATTGACGCAGCAGCTCAAAACCCGCCGGCCCGCCGAACTGGGTGAGCGGTTGGAGCAATTGCTGTCGCAAGGCGGCACAGGCGTCTCGCCTGCGGCAGGCGTCTCAGAAGACACCCCCGCCGGGCTGTTGGCGTCGCTCAGACTCTCGCTCGACCGCCTCGACGAATCCGCCCGGCAGGTGCTCCCGCGTTTGGGCGTCTTCCAAGGCGGAGCACTGGAAAGAGAGTTGGTCGTCATCACCGGCTTGGGCGACACGGGCGAACGAGAGAGGCTCGAGGGTATCCTGGCCAACGTCAGGGCCGGCAAGGCGAACGAGATATCTCAAGCCATGGGCCAGCCGTCGCCGGAGGAGGACCAACTGAACAAACTGGTCGTTGATCTGGGCACCCAACTTGCCGCACTCCCCGCGCCCGCCGGTAACCTCTGGCCAGAGTTGCGCCGGCAGTTGGAGGCCGCCGCAGTGATCGAGGCGGAAGACATTCCCCGAGTGAGCGTGCCGTACATCCGCTTCCATCCGACGCTGAGCACCCATCCTCTGGGTACAACTCGATCCTGCCCAGCAGCAGCAACTCAGGGCTGCCCATTGCCATCGCTATTACGCTGTCTCTGGCAGACTCAAACTAGACGACCGCCAGCATCCCCAAGAGGCTCGGGACATTGCCCGGCGGGAGCTCCCGAACCTCCTTCACGCCGTTCATGCCGCCCTTGACACCGGCATGGCGCAGGCGGCGGATTTCGCCGACAACGTGAACTGGTTTCTCCGCTACTTCGGCCTCAAGCAGGAGGCCGAGCGCGTATCGGTCAAGGCGCAAGCAGCGGCTGGTGAGGCTGGGTCGCGGGCATGGTTTCTGGCCCAGTCCGACCGGGGCGAGCACCTACTCGAAGCCGGCCATGTGGCCGAGGCGGCGCAGGTCTTCCAGACCATCCTGAACCAACTGGGTGAATCGCCCAGTTACGAGCGGGCCGTGATCCTTGGCCGTCTGGGCCGGTGCTTCAGGGCGGGTGGACGGCCGGACCTGGCCATCGAGCACGCGAACGAGGCCATTGCCGTTTGCGACGACCTGAAACCCAGCGATGAGGTGAGACGCCTTCGTGGATCGAGGATGGCGGACAAGGCCGAGGCTCTCGCGGACCAGGGTAGGTACGCCGAGGCGAGGGAGGGCTATCAGGCCGGGCTGAAGGTTGCTGAAGAACTCGACGACCTGCGTAAACAAGGGGTGATACTTGCCCAGATTGGTACATTGGCGCTGCAAGAGGGCAACCTGCCGGAAGGTGTCGACCGCTTCCAAGCCGCGCTCGTACTGTTCCAGCAGTTGCGCGAACCGGCGATGGAGGCTGTGGCGTGGCATCAGCTTGGCATGGCCTTCCAGGAAGCGTGGCAATGGGACGAAGCCGAGCGGCGCTACCGCGAGGCGGCACGAATCAAGGAGGCGTCCGGGGACCTGGCGGGTGCAGCCGGTACGTGGAACCAGTTGGCCATCGTCAACATGTGCGCCGGCAAGTTGGACGCGGCAGAGATGTGGTTCCGGAAGGCGATAGGGGTCGTACGCGAAGTTGGCGACCGCGTTGGCCTTTCCGCAAGCCTCGGCAACCTGGCTAACCTTCTGCAGGCCCAGCCCGGTCGGCTGACGGAGGCGAGGCAGGTCGCGGAAGAGGCGCTGGGCATCATGAAGATGATAGAGTGTGGAGCGGCGGGGATATGGAAGATGTACAACATCCTCGCCGCTATTGCGGACCGAGAATCGGAAGCGGCGACCGATAGCCATCGCAGGGCGGAACTCCTGGCCGAGGCCCGCGAGCACCGTCGGCTCGCCCGCGAGGCCAAACGCAACTTCGCCGGCACCCGGCACGAACTGCGGCGGCGTCTGCCGTTGATCGTCAGCGTCATCATGGCCGTGCAGGATACCGAGGAGCGTCAGAAACTGGAGCGGGCGCTGCCAGGGATGGAGCAGCGCGGCTGGACGAAACTCGTCGCCGCCATTCGTCGCGTGCTCGCCGGCGAAAGGGATGCAGACGCCCTGTGTGAGAACCTCGACCTGGAGGACTCGATGATCGTCGAAACCATCCTTCAAGGCTTGGCCGATCCATCGACCCTCGCGGACCTGTTTCCGCCCGAGCAGCAGCCGTAGCCCGCGTTATTCTCGCGTGTGTGCCACTGCTTGCTCGCAAGCAGTGCAGCAGCACCAACCTGCGCCCAACACTGCTTGCAAGCAGAGCGGTGTCCGGGAATTGCGGCCACAGAAAGGGTGTGTAGGAGGCGTCTCCTGACGCCGACCGAGCCGGTGCCGAGCCCCATCGGCGACAGGAGTCGCCTCCTACAGCCCGAGCTCCCGGACACCCTCTGCCTGCAAGCAGTGGCACACGGCGGGCTTATGCGATCTCCACTTCGGTTTGCACGGCGCCGTTGGCCAGCAGCACGACACACCGCCTGACGATCTCGAAAACGATCACCGCGCCCACCGCCAGGACGAAGCAGATGAAAGCGGCCATCGTGCGGAACAGGGCCGCGTCGTCGGCGGTGACTGCTAGGCTTGCCTGTTGCCGCCACCACAACGATACACTCTGGAATCCGGCCGTGAAGACAATCGCCGTGACCGCAATGAACGGAATCGCCGGGCAAAGGGCGTAGATTCGCTTCGGTGCGTGCAATAGCAAGTAAGTAGTGCCGATGCCCAGTCCAATCGCCGCCAACAACTGGTTGGCGATGCCGTTCATGACCCACAGTCCTTCAAAGGGGAAGTGGTACAACAGATATCCCCACATCGCGCAGACGCCGACGCTGGCCGTTATGTTCAGCCCCCAAGCCGCTTCGTGGGCGGCGGTCTCTCTGCCGGTGATCGAGGCCAGCACGTCTTGCAGGATGAAGCGGGCGACGCGGGTGCCGGTCTCCAGCAAGGTGAGGATGAACAGCGCCTCGAACATCACCACGAAGTGGTACAGATAGGCCATCAGCGGCTTCATGCCGGGCAAGTTGGCGAGGATCTTGGCCATGCCCAGCGCGAGCGTGACGGCGCCGGCGGTGCGGCCCTTCAACTCTTCCTTGATGCCCGCCTCCTTCTTCAACTCGTCGAACTCGCGCGGCGGCAAGTCCCAGTGATGATCCGCCTTCGTGGCGGCGATGAACTTGTCGTATTTCGCCGCGTTGGTGTTGATCACGAAGTAATCGCCCGGCTCCAGCGAACAGGCGGCAATCAGGGCCGTCAGCGAAACGAAGCCCTCCAGCAGCATCGCCCCATAGCCGACCGGGCGGATATCGCTCTCCTTGTTGATCATCTTCGGCGTCGTGCCCGAGGCGATCAGGGCGTGAAAGCCGGAAAGCGCCCCGCAGGCGATCACGATGCAAACGAACGGCAGTGCCGAGCCGGCGATCGGTCCGCCGCCGTGAATGAACGGGGTCAGGGCCGGCATCTTCAACACCGGTTGTGCCACCAGGATGCCGATGCCGAGCATGCTGATCACGCCCACCTTCATGTAGGAACTGAGATAATCGCGCGGGCAGAGCAGCACCCAGACCGGCAAGATCGAGACGATTGCCGCGTAGATCGGCAGAATCAGCGAGAGCTGTTCCTTGGAAAACACCAGGCAACCGCGATAGGCGGAATTGTCGAACTGCTGGCCGAAGATCACGCCCAGCACGACCAGGGCAACGCCGATCAACGAGGCTTCGAGGATATGGCCGGGGCGAATCTTGTTCATCCAGAAACCGGTCAGAAGCGCGGCGGGGATCGTGACCACGATCGTGAACATGCCCCAGGCGCTCTCATTCAACGCGTTGACGACCACTTTGCCCGTGGCGGCCAACGTGGTGACGATGATGATCAGCGTGGCCAGCGTGGCGGCCACCCCGGCCACCGGTCCGAGCAGATTCCGCACCAACTGCGGCAGCGATTTGCCGTCTTGGCGGACCGAGGCCAACAGCACTACGAAATCGTGTACGCCGCCGGCCAAACATGAGCCCACCACGATCCAGGAAAACGCGGGCAGGTATCCCCATTGCGCCGCCAACACCGGCCCAACCAGCGGTCCCGAGCCGGCGATGGCGGCAAAGTGGACGCCGAACAACACCAACCGCCGCGTGGGGTGGTAATCGACGTCGTCGCGGAGCCGGTGGGCGGGCGTGGCGTTCTTGTCGTTAAGCACGGCCACTTTCGCAGCCAGGAAGGCGCCGTAGAATCGATAGGCGACCAGAAATGCCGCCAACGCCGTAATCACCAGCCAAAGCGAGTTCATGCGGACCCTCCGACAAGCAATCACCATCATAATGCGCCCCTGCGGGCTGGGCAACCGCACCCGATGGACGATTGGGCGAAACGTTCTATAATGGCGGCGGTCGTTGTCCACACTCGTTCCCACGCTCCGCTGGAACGTCCGTCGAGAAGGCCGCCTCGCTCCCACGCTCCGCGTGGGAACGCAGAGCGTTCCTGGCCGGGGCGTTCCCACGCGGAGCGTGGGAACGAGGGAGTAGAGTGCAGATCACCGTCGGTTCCATCCCTGCTTTCCCAAAGGTCTCTCATGCCCGAAAAAGTCATCATCATCGGCAGCGGCCCCGCCGCCTGGGCAGCCGCCATCTATTCCGCCCGCGCCGCCCTCAAGCCGCTCTTATTCGAAGGGGCGATCAGCGAAGAGAATCGCCTGGCGGGAACTCTGCCTTTGGGCCAGTTGGCCCTCACGACCGAAGTCGAAAATTATCCCGGCTTTCCCTGCGGCGATCTGAGCGAATACCTCGCCAATTCGCTGGCCGAGGATCGTCGCCAGTTCATGGCCCCGCATCGCAAAGAGGGCGTCAGCGGGCCGGAACTGATGGAACTGATGCGGCAACAGGCCGCGAACTTCGGCACCCGCATCATCACCGAAGACGTGACCGACGTCGATTTCTCCGCCCAGCCTTTCAAGTTGACCGCCACGGACGGCAACAGCTACGAGGCCCACGCGGTGATCGTCGCCACCGGCGCCCGGGCGAATTACCTCGGCCTGCCCTCGGAAGAATTCTATAAGAATCGCGGCGTCAGCGCCTGTGCGGTCTGCGACGGGGCGCTGCCGCGATTCCGCAACAAGCCGCTAATCGTGATCGGCGGCGGCGATTCGGCCGTCGAGGAGGCCGATTATCTCACCAAGTTCGCCAGCGTAGTCTACATGGTCCATCGCCGCCACGAGTTGCGGGCGTCAAAGATCATGGCGCAACGGGCCGAAGCCAACCACAAGATCGAAATCCTCTGGAACCGCAGCCTGGCTGAAGTCCTCGGCAACGACAAAGAGGGCGTGACCGGCGTGCGGCTGGCGAGCACCGTCGGCCAACCCGATTTGCAGCAGGAGGCGACCGGCGTCTTCCTGGCCATCGGCCACACGCCCAATACGGCCTTCCTCAAGGGCAAGTTGGCCCTGACCGAGAAGAAATATCTCAAATGGACCACCCCCGCCCGAACCTACACGAGCGTGGAGGGCGTTTTCGCCGCCGGCGACGTGGCCGACGACTACTATCGCCAGGCCATTACCGCCGCCGGCAGCGGCTGCATGGCCGCGCTGGATGCGGAACGCTGGTTGGCGGCCAAGGGACTTTGAGAATTGTGGATTGTGGATTGATGAATGATGAAGGATGAAGGATGAGGGATAAACGCCCCGCGACTGCGGTCGCGGGGGCCGTTTAGCCGCCGCGTCCACGCGGCGACGGGGGCGCCACCGCGTCAACCATGGTCGCCTCCCACGCTCAATCTGCAATGAACGAAGAACCGCCAACACGCGACGAGAACCCCTACCGGTCGCCGTCAAGCGGCCAGTACGACGCCGCTACCTCGGCGGTGACGTACCCGTCGGCGACCAGGGCTTTCCTGGCAGGTGCCAAACGAGGGGCCAAAGTCGCGGGGAAATGGGTAGGATTGCTTCTTGGCAGCCTTGCACTGTTGGCGTTCTTTTCAATGGCCGCCAAAGTTGGTATCACCGTCTATTATCGCGGCTTCAGTGCCCTCACCCGTCTGGGGCTCCTGAAAGACGATGCTATGATCATCGCCGCCTGCGCTTGGACGACACTTTGTGCGGCCGCCGCCAGCGCGATCATCATGGGAACCGGGGATGCCGTTACCTATTGGCGATCTCGCAGAAAGGGCCGTTCAACGCGCGAATCGTGAGACTCCTATACGCTCGCCGTCAGGCCGGCTCGACGGTTTGGCGGCAGTTGGGGAGTGAAGCGAGGAACAGACGGCCATAGGGCTTGCTGCGGACGCGGGGGTCGAGAATTACGACTGTGCCGGTGTCGCGCTTCGTGCGGATCAGGCGGCCGAAACCCTGCTTGAGCTTCAGGATCGCCTCGGGCAGTTGATAATCGCGGAAGGGATTGCCGCCGGCCTGCCGAATCGCCTCCAAACGGGCCTCCAGCAGCGGGCGGTCGGGCACGCTGAACGGCAGCCGCGTGATGATCACGTTCTGCAAGGCGTCGCCCGGCACGTCCACCCCCTGCCAAAAACTATCCACGCCGAAGAGCACCGAACGCGGGTTGACCTTGAACAGTTCCAGCATCCGGCTTCGCGGCAGGCCGTCGGCCTGGCTGTAGAGGGCCAACTTCTCTTCAGCCAGCCAATCGGCCAACGCCGCCGCCGCCCGCTTCATCAACTGGTAACTGGTAAACAGCACGAAAGCCCGGCCGTCGCTGCGGCCGACGTAGCGGCGAATCATCTCGATCGTGGCCCGCTCGTACGCGGCGGCGTCCTGGCCGGGGTCGGGCATCCCGCCCGGCAGGATCAATTCCGCCTGCTGCCGGTAGTCGAACGGGCTGCCCAGCCAGAGCGTCTCCGCTTGGCAAAAGGGGTCAGAACTATTTTCTTCCCCGGTGCCCGCGGCGCCCCGTCCACCGCGCGAAGCCGCACGCGGATCGTGCGGAGTACAGCTTAAGCCGAGCCGCGATGCGAAGAAGTCGAACGACGGGCTGCCGCCGCCGGTGGCCAGCGTGGCACTGGTCATCACAACCGTCGGCACTTTGGCGAACAGGTGCTCGCGCAGGGCTGGCCCCACGTCGATCGGGGCCGCCGCCAGCGTGATCCGACGGCGGTTGCGGCCCATGCTCCGCTCGATCCAATAGACCGATTCGGGAATCGCCTGGTCGAGCCAATCACGAATGCCGTGGGCCAGCGATTCCAGGCGATTGGCCGCGGCGACGAAGTCCTGACGCTGCTCGGCCGATTTGATGTCGCTGGCATGGCGGCGGAGGGTGGCCACAAGTTTCAGCAGCTTTTCGCTAAGCGGATTGGCGACGATGTTCGCCCGCCGCACCCGCCCGGAAAAAGGGGTCAGAACTCTTTTTTCGGGCAAAGGGACTCCCGTAGGCGGCTGTTCGGCGTAAAATAGTTCTGACCCCTTTTTCCCGCTCTCGTCGAGCCAGCGGGAGAGCGCGTCGAGGAAATCGGCTGCCCGCTCGCGGCACTCCCAGACCTCCTTCTGTGCATCGCTGAGTTTGTGATGGACCAGCAGCCCGCGATTGGTGCGATCGTTGTAGAGTTTCCGCAGCGTGAACTCGATCTGCCCGCTGGTGATGCTCAGGCCGAGATGGTCGCCGGCGACCGTTTCGATCTGATGCGCCTCGTCAAAGATCACCACGTTGTACGGCGGCAGGATGCCGTAGTTCTCGCGCCGCAGGGCCAGGTCGGTGAAGAACAGGGCGTGATTGACCACCAGGATCTGCGCGTTTTGCATCCGCCGTCGGGCTTTGTAGTAGAAGCATTCGTAGTGGTTCGGGCAGGCCCGGCCCATGCAGTTGCCGTGATCGCTGGCCACCTCGTCCCAGACCGTCGGCAGCGGGCGAAACTCGAGGTCCGCCAGCGAGCCGTCGGCCGTCTTCTTCGACCAGGCCGCCAGCCGATCCAGTTGCTCGAACTCCTCGGTCTCGCTGAACAGCCCCGCGGCCCGGCTCATGGCGTTGTGCAAGCGGCGGAGACTCAGATAGTTGCCCCGCCCTTTGACCAGCACCGCCGAACACTCGACCGGGATGACGCTGTTCAATAGCGGCAAATCCTTCTGCATCAACTGCTCTTGCAGGCTGATCGTGTGCGTGGAGACGACAACCCGGCACGGAGACTGTCCCGATTTTCGCCGGGGACTGTCCCGATTTTGCGCGGGGACTGTCCCGATTTTGCGCCGGGGACTGTCCCGATTTTCGCGCGGGGACTGTCCCGATTTTTGCGCAGCCAAAATGGGACTGTCCCCCTCTTTTCGCTCCATCTCCTCTGCCATTTCCTCGATCGCCCGCTCGTCTTCCGCCTGCCGCGGTTGGCCGCCGGCGGCGAGGATGGCGGGCACCAGGTAGGCGAAACTCTTGCCGACGCCGGTGCCGGCTTCGACCATGAGGTGATGCTGCTCGCGGATCGCCCGCTCGACGGCCTCGGCCATCGCGAGCTGCTCGCCGCGGTGCTCGTAGTTCGGCAGCCGGGCCGCGATCCTTCCGCCGGGCCCGAGGATTTCGCTGGGGGAGAACATTCCCATAGCGTACCGGGGATGGCGGAGCGGAGCCAGAGGGGGAAATCCGAATGACGAAGTCCGAATGACGAAGGGAGGCCGAAATTCCAATGTCGAAATCCGAATGACGAAAAAAGGCCGAAACTCCAATGTCGAAGGCCCGGCGGCGAATAGGGAATAACCGGGATGGAGGGATCGCGGCGTGTCGGTGTGTTGCCGGCCGCAATCCGCTGGTTCCCACGCTCTGCCTGGGAGCGAGGGGAGAAGAAGGCCGTCTTCGTTTCGGTTTTCCTCATTCGGATTTCGTCATTCCTTCGTAATTCGGATTTCGTCCTTCGGATTTCGTCCTTCGTCCTTCCGCCTCCCTGCCATTTCCTCGCTCACCGCAGTTTGCTATATTCTCCATTGTCCAATCTGTGAGGTATTCGATGGCGATTGAATTCCGTTGCAGCCGATGCGGCAAGTTGTTGCGGACCGACGATGGCACGGTCGGCCGGCAGGCCCAGTGTCCCGAGTGCGGGGCGATCAGCACCGTTCCCGAGGCCACTGCGGCGAGCGGGCCTTCGCTGTTTGCTCCCGCGGCGGGCGACAACCCCTTCGGCGCGCCGCCGGCCGGCGACGCGACGGGCGGCGAGAATCCCTATCAATCGCCCGTATCGCCCGCCTACATCCCGCCCGGGCAGGCCGATGCCTTCGCGGCGCAGCGGGTCGCGGGACCGGCCACCGCCCTGATCGTGACCGCGATCTTGGGGATAATCTCCCACGCGGGTATCGCCATAAACTCGGCACAGATGGGTATGGCGCCAATCATGGGACACCGGGTCCATCTGATGGCCCCCTTGATGTTGCGCGGCAGCGCAGGCGTAGCCGGCGGAGCTGTCGGAATGATAATGGGAATCCTGGTCCTCATCGGCGCTATGAGGATGAAGAAACTCGAAAGCTATAGCTTCGCCATGGCCGCGGCGATCTTGGCCCTTGTGCCGTGTACTTCGCCGTGCTGCTGGTTGGGTCTGCCGTTCGGCATCTGGGCTTTGGTCGTGTTGGGCGACGGCTCGGTAAAAGCGGCGTTTCGGAGTTGACCACACCACTCTCTTTTGAAGGAGTCCGTGCCATGAACGTTGCCGATGAATTGGAGAAGTTGCAGCGGCTGCATGAATCCGGCGGAATCTCGGACGAGGAGTTCGCCAAGGCGAAGGCCAAACTGCTGACCTCGCCCGGCGGCGGCCTCGACTCGTTGTTCGGCGGCGGCGGAGACGTCGAACAGCAGACGCGGCAATGGGCGATGATTCTGCACATCTCGCAGTTGGCAGGCTACATCATTCCCCTGGCCGGCCTGATTGTTCCCATCCTCATCTGGCAAATGAAGAAAGCCGACCTTCCGGGAATCGACCAGCATGGGAAGAACGTCGTCAACTGGCTTATCAGTGAACTCTTGTACTGCATCGCGTTGGCGATCACGTTCGTCGGGTTGTTCCTCGTTCCGGTTGTGATTTTGATCGGGGTTGTCTTCGCGATCATCGGCGGCATCAAGGCGAACAACGGCGAGGTGTGGAAGTATCCGCTGTCGATTCCGTTCTTCAAGTAGGTCCCGCCTGCCGGGCGGGACTTGCACGCGTTCTCTCCCGAGAAGTCTTCAGGTAGTCGGTTGGCGGAGGCACGAAAGCAAGAAACAGGGGTGCTGATGGCGATCGAGTTCCGCTGCTCCCATTGCGAGAGGCTGCTGCGCACCGGCGACGAGACGGCGGGGCGACAGGCGCAGTGTCCTGAGTGCGGGGCGATTATGGCCGTTCCGACTGCGGGCGAGCCGCGGGCGGGCCCGCTGCCGCCCGCCGCGAGCGAAGGCAATCCGTTCGCCTGGCCAGCCGCCGATGCGCCGCCGCCATCCGACAATCCCTACCAGTCGCCGATGTCGCCGGCATATCTCGGGCCGGGCCAGGCCGATCCGTTCGCCAAGCAGCGCGTCGCCGGGCCCGCCACCGCCCTGATCGTCACCGCGGTGCTGGGGCTGATCGGCAACACGATGGCCCTCGGCATGATCGCCTTCGTCCTTTCTCAGAGAGGGCGGTTCGGCGGGCACGTCATCTTCGACGATTTCGGCGCCGGATTGAACCTCGCCGTCGCCATCATTGGCCTGCCCGTCGGAGTGGTGATGCTGATCGCCGCAATCAGGATGAAGGAACTTAGAAGCTACGGCCTGGCGATGGCGGGGGCGATCTTGGGAATGCTCCCCTACCTCTCGCCCTGCTGTCTGTTGGGATTGCCCTTCGGCATCTGGGCGCTGGTGGTCCTTGCCGACCCTGCGGTGAAAGCCGCCTTTCGCCGATCAAATTGAGCGCGCCCTGAACCAGCGCCCCGCTATCAGCCGCGCAACGAGATCACACCCTCGGTCGGGCTGCTGGCGGTGGCGTAGAGTTTCTTGGGGATGCGGCCGGAGAGATACGCCAGCCGGCCCGACTGGCAGGCCAGCCGCATGGCGCGGGCCATGCCCAACGGGTCCTTGGCGTGGGCGATGCCGGTGTTCAGCAGCACGCCGTCGGTGCCGAGCTCCATCGCCACGGTCACGTCGCTGGCCGTGCCCACCCCCGCATCGACGATCACCGGATAGTCGGGATCGTTCTCCTTGAGGTATTCCAGGCAAATCCGCAGCGCGTTCGGGTTCAACACGCCTTGGCCCGAGCCGATCGGGCTGCCGGCGGGCATCACGCTCGTCGCCCCGGCCTGCTTCAGCCGCTTGGCCACCACCGGATCGTCGCTGGTGTAGACCAGCACGCGAAATCCGTCGGCCACCAGCTTCTCGGTCGCGGCAAGGCTGGCCAGCGGATCGGGCAGCAGCGTGCGGGTGTCGCCCAGCACCTCCAGCTTCACCCAATCGGCGCCGGGGTTGCCCAGTTGCGAGAGGATTTCGCGTCCCAGGCGGGCCACGCGCACGGCGTCGTCGGCCGTGAAGCAGCCGGCGGTGTTCGGCAGGATCGTGTAGCGCTGCGTGTCGATGAAATCCAGCAGGTTCTTGCCCTGGGCGTCGATCAGCCGCTCGCGACGGACGGCCACGGTGATGCACTGCGTGCCGGAGACCTCGAGCGCCTGCTGCATCCCCTCGTAACTCGCATATTTTCCCGTGCCGACGATCAGCCGGCTGGAAAACGTGTGGGCGCCGATTCGCAGTTCGTCCGGCGCAGAAGAGCGTTCTTGGTTTGGATCCGACATTTCTTTCAGCCTCCGCCTACGAGCGTGACGATCTCCAGCCGGTCGCCGTCGGCCAGACGATGCTCGGCGTGGCGCTGGCGGGGGACCAATTCCAGATTGACTTCGACCGCCACCGGTTTGCCGCCGAGCTTCAGTTCGGCGAGCAGCTCGGCGATGGTCGCATTCTCGGCGGTTTGGCGGGATTGGCCGTTGATCGTGAGCTGCATGTTCGCAAGGGATCCTTGTTGACGCCGATCCGCCCTCACCCCCGACCCCTCTCCCGCAAGCGGGCGAGGGGAGTTGTATTCTATCGTCCTCGTCGCGGGCCGACACCAGGCGCGACGGGGGCATCGCCGGCGGGCTGGCGGAAGCGGGTCAGCGCGACGGGTTTTAGGTCTCCGCTTTGCGGTTGGTTTGCCCTGTACATCGATGGCGACCAGGGGACGACATAGGCCGCGATCTGCCCGGTGGTGGCCTCGGCCACGTAGCAGGTCGAGTTGCTGGGCTGCAAACGGCTGCCGCCCGCCCGCCGCAGCGCGACCACCCCCGTGACCATCATGAACTTGGGGGTCTTCTGCGGGTCGATCTGCATATCTTGGGCGACGTTGGCGTGGAAGTAAGCGCTCCAGTTGTGGCCCTGTTGTCCCAAGACGACGGCCTTGAGATCGCCGGTGAGGAAATCGAGGATGTAGACGGCTTCGACCTCCGTGTCCAACGGGCCGGTGGCGATGGCGTAGGTGTCGGTGCGGTCGGTGCCCACGGCGTAGAGCGGGGCGTGCGGCCAAAGCCCGCTCAGGGCCAGGCCGATTAACACCCCAATCCCGACGGCGAGCCACCAGCGGCAGCGTATCGAGCGACTCATAACGGCCTCCTTTCCAAGGGTTTTCCGCCCCTCAATCCTACCCGGATTCCGGCCGAATTGCCAGCCCTGTTTTTTCTCCGCCGCCCCCTTGTCAGAACTGCGAAATCCATTTATAACCGTTTCCCATCGTGCAACCCGAAATCCGTTCTGGAGGCGACGGCTCATGGCGACGATCAACGTGGCATTGATTGGGCAGGGGTTCATGGGGCGCTCGCATTCCAACGCCTGGGGGCAAGTGGCGAAGTTCTTCAAACCGCCGCTTACGCCGGTGATGCACACCGTCTTCGGCCAGCCGGCGGAAAACCCCGCCGCGTTCGCGGCCAACTGGGGCTGGCAGAACGCCTCGACCGATTGGCAGCAGTTGGTCCGCTCGCCCGAGATCGGCCTGGTCGACGTGGTCACGCCGAACTACATGCACGCCCCGGTGGCCAAGGCGGCGATCGCGGCAGGCAAGCCGGTCGCCTGCGAGAAGCCGATCGCCGGTTCGCTGGCCGACGCCCGCGAAATGGTCGCTGCCGCCAAGGCCGCCAAGGTGAAGACCTTCGTCTGGTTCAACTACCGCCGCTGCCCGGCGGTGGCCTTCGCCCAGCAGATGGTCAAGGCCGGCAAGCTCGGCACGATTCGCCACGTACGGGCCGTCTATCTCCAGGACTGGGCCGACGAGTCGGTGCCGCTTTTGTGGCGGTTCGACAAGACGCTGGCCGGCTCCGGCGCCCACGGCGATCTGAACGCCCACATCGTCAACATGACCCGCTTCGTCACCGGCCAGGAAATCACGGAAATCGCCGGGGCGATCGCGGAGACGTTCATCAAGGAGCGGACGCTGCCGACGGGCGTGGCCGCCGGCGGGATCGCGGCCGGCCGGCAAGGCGCCGGCGGAAAGGGCAAGGTCACCGTCGACGACGCGGTGCTTTTCCTCGCCCGCTTCTCCGGCGGGGCGGTGGCCAGTTTCGAAGCCGCCCGCCAGGCCACCGGCAACCAGAACCGCAACGGTTTCGAGATCAACGGCACGAAAGGCGCGTTGAAGTTCGATTTCGAGCGGATGAACGAGTTGCAGTATTACGACGCCACGCTGCCGCGCGGCGTGCAGGGCTGGAGCACGATCATGTGCACCCACGGTGCCGACCATCCCTACGTGGCCAACTGGTGGCCCGACGCCCATATCATCGGCTACGAACACGGTTTTACGAACGAGGCGTACGACATTCTCCGGGCTCTGGGTGGCGAGACGCCCACGGTGCCGATTCCGGATTTCGAAGACGCCTACCAGACGCAGCGCGTGCTGGAGGCCGCGCTGGTTTCGGCCGCCGAGCGGCGGCCGGTGAAGATGGAGGAAGTAAAGTAGCCGTTTAGCCGCCGCGTCCACGCGGCGAATTCGACAGAACCGTTTAGCCGCCGCGTCCACGCGGCGAAGGCCCCGCGTGGACGCGGGGGTTAAACCGAGGCAGAAACGTTGTTTTTTCCCGCGGGCTGCGGACGTCCCCTCCGCGGCTCGCACCACGTGCGTCGCGCGACGAGGGCGTCATGGGCCGAAGGAATCTGCCCATGACGCCCGTGCTTTTCTGGCGATCTCAATACGGGTACAACCCCTTGAGCTTCTTCTGGTCCCATGCCCGCGACAGGTCGTATTCAATTGCGAGCGGCTTGTCGGCCACTTCGATACCGCCGAGTTTGGCATCCCAGAGCCAGGTCCACTTACGGAGCTCGTCGCGGTTGAGGATGAGCCGATCCATCACCTTGGTCCGCCTTTCCTTCTGCCAGCCTCCGTAGTTCCACGAGTATTGCCAGACTTCGTGGCGGATGGTGGCGGCGCCGGGAAGATCCCCTTCATAACTCGTCGGCTTGTCGCGCAACAGCATCACCAGCACGCGGATCGCCCGCCGGTCGCCGGCGAGATAGAGCGGCTCGACCCGATTTTCGTAGTGCGGCGACTTCTTGATGTCGGCGAGGACCAGGCGCCGGGCATCGGCATCGACCGCGGCGTCTGCCGGGAAGAAGGGATCGAACTCCTTGACCGGGACGTACTGGAATCCTTCGATCCGCCGCCGCCCCTTGGCCACGACCACCAGGTCGTACTTGCCCGGCGGGAGTTTCGCGAAGACCCAGCGGCCGCCGCCGGCGTCGGTCGCCTTGGCATCGACGGCGGGGGCGTCGATCTTCGCCTGCGGATCAGGCAGGCGGCGGTGGTTGCCGTCCTCGTCCCAGCGCTGGATCGCCCCGACCAGGGTGACGTCCGGCTGCTTGCCGAGTTTCACGGTCAACCCTGCCGCACCCGCCGCAGCGGGGACCAGGCACGACAGCAGAATCGCGGCAAGCCCAACGACGCATTTTGGCAGGTGAAGCAGCATATCTACTTTCTATCCCACCCGCATCGATTTGGAAAGCGGATTTTCCATTCCGCTCTGGACAGAACGCCGCAAAGGTGTCACCTTGGGGCGTCGTTGCCCTCGTTCCCACGCTCCGCGTGGGAACGCACTGGCTCCGACCCTCTGCGTCATCCCTCCCGACGCTGGGTGTTGGAAAAATGGCGGTTCCCACGCGAAGCGTGGGAACCAGAACACGGCCCGGAGGGTGCTTCGCACAAATTGGACCCGTCCCCTTTTTCTCCAGGAGTCGCCACGGTGCCAACCGATCGGTTTTTCAACGTGCTGGTGGTAGAAGACAACCACAGCGAACTGCGGCTGCTGTGCGAGATTCTTCAGCGAGGGGAATTTCACGTCATCGGTTGCGGGTCGGCCACCGAAGCGTTGGAACAGGTGCAGCAAGGCAGCTTCGACGTGGCGGTGGTCGATTACCGACTTCCCGATCTCAGCGGCACGCAACTGCTGGAGTACATCCGCGAGATCGACGAGCAGATCCGCGTGATTATCTACACCGGCTTCGGCTCCTACGATTCGGTCAAGGAGGCGCTGAACCTCGGGGCGTTTGCCTACCTGGAAAAACTGAACGACCAGAGCGAACTGTTGCGGCACGTTCACCGCGCCTGCCTGGAGCGCGTCGATCGCTACGCCTCGGGCTTGGAGCGGGCGGTGGCGCTCCGCACCGAAGAGCTCGCCCGCAGCAACCGCGAGCTCGAGGAATTCGCCTCCGTCGTCGCCCACGACCTGCGCTCTCCGCTGCTGACGGTCTCGGGCTATTGCCAGTTGCTCTGCGAGGAGTACGGCGATCGTCTCGACGCCAACGCCCACGACTACATCGCCCAGGTTGTGGCGGCGGCTGCGCGGATGAACCGGCTGATCGAGGACATTCTCGAGTATTCCCGCCTCGGCCGGTCGTCGCGGCCGCCGCAGCCGGTTGACGTGCAGGCGGTGCTGACCCAGGCGGTGGCCAATCTGGAAGGCTCGATTCGCGAGCGCGCCGCCAGCATCGAAGTCGCAACGATGCCCACGGTGGTGGGCGACCAGACGCAGTTGGTCCAGCTCTTCCAGAACCTCATCGACAACGGCATCAAGTTCCACCGCGAGGATCCCCCCAAGGTGCTCGTCGCCGCTTCGCAAATCGCCGACGGCTGGCAATTCACGGTCAAAGACAACGGCGTGGGCATTGCCGAGGAGTATTTCGAGCAGATTTTTCGCACGTTTTGCCGCTTGCACGGCCGCGAAATCCCCGGCACGGGAATCGGCCTGGCGATCTGCAAGAAGATCGTCGAGCGGCACCGCGGACGCATCTGGCCGGTCTCCACCGTCGGCCAAGGCACCACGTTCTACTTCACCATCGCCGATCAATAGCCGGGCGGTCGCGGCCGCCGACAGTGCGAAATGTGCATGTAAAGCCGCGACCAGTGGTCGCGGATCGGCAGACCGGACTGCGGTGGGTGTTCTCAACAGCCGCGACCACTGGTCGCGGCTTTACAAGATGGAGTCCACCCTCCGCCGCCATCGGTTCTAACCGCCCAACGCCTCCCGGAGCGACTGCAACTCGTCGGCCGTCTGTGACTGGGCGTCGCGCAACTCGCCCAACTCCTGCCGAAGTTCGGCGACTTGCTGCCGCAGCGAGGCCACTTCGCGCTGCACGGCGGCCACGTCGGCGTTCTCGCGGCTGCCGCTGGCAGCGGGGCGGGAGATCGGCGGCGCGGCGACCGCTGTCGCGGCCGGTGCGGAAACCGTTGCCACGGGCTCCTCCTCCTCCCCCGCAGCAGTCCACCCGCCGGCGGCGTACTTGGCCTTGAGCAATTCCACCTCGCGCGGCTTGTACAGCGCGTGCGTGACGACGTGCCCTCTCCCCTCCGGCGTCAGCGCGATCACCAGCCCTTTCGCTTTCAACGAGTCGAGCACCGTTCGCAGCGCCGCCAGATCGGCCAGCGGCTCCATCCGCGAGGCCCGCCCACGCAGTTCGCCGATGGTCTGATCGCCGCGGAGCAGCAGCTCCGTCATCACCGCCAGCTCGACCTTATCGACGCCGAGCCATTCGTAGAGATAGTGGCGATACTTCTGCACGCGGCCGTAGCCCTCGACCAACCCGACCGCCCCCAGTTCGCGGAGCCGATCGAGCGATTCTTCCACTTCGCTGGGCTCGAACTGCACCAGCGGCGCGCGATTGCTCTTCTGGTTGCAGCCGGTGCAAACCGCGTTGAGGCTCATCGGATAAGCGTCGGGCGTCGTCTTGGCCTTCTCGGCCAATACGCCGATCACCCGCCGGTCGATCGAGCCAAGCGGCTGCCAACGGCGTTGCGACGTTGTGGTTTGCGGGCCGATGGAGGGCTGATCCATGGTTGCTCCTTATCCTTCGGAGCAGGCATCGTAACATACACACGATTGCCTGCCAACCGGACTAGCGGCGATCGGGGTGGTTGTCAAATGCATCTGTGCAAGGTATGCTCGGAATGGGGAAGTGTCTTGCATGCGAGTGTATTTGGACAACTGCTGTTTCAACCGGCCTTTTGACGACCAGACGCAGGTTCGGATCCGTCTTGAATCTGAGGCGAAGTTAGAGGTGCAGCAACGCGTTAAGGATAAGAGAATCGAATTGGCGTGGTCCTACCTGCTCGACTTTGAGAACGAAATCAATCCTTTCGAGGAGCGCCGGGAGACTATTGGCCACTGGAAGTCCGAAGCAGCCCTGGACGTCGAGGAAACTCCAGAAATTCTGCGGCGCGCCGATGAGATTGCCAACCGCGGTCTGCGCCCGAAAGACGCCTTGCACGTCGCCTGCGCCATGTTTGCCGGATGCGAGTACTTTTTGACGACCGATGATCTTGTGGTCAAGAAAATGCGCGGGTTCGCCGAGATCGCGGTGATGCACCCAACGCAATTCGTCATCGAGGTAGAATGATGTTTACCGACAGCGAGATCAAGACGACAGGTTTCCGCGCCCTGGTGGCGGCCCTCGGCGACGTGCAAGCCGAAAAGTTCATCGCCCTCATTCAGCGCGAACCCTTCGACTATACCCAATGGCAGCGCGCCCTCTGGCCAGGCGAAGACATTGAAACCATCAGTCAGGCTGCCATGAGGCAACGTGGCGTGAGCGGTTCTTAGCCTAATTTCCGGCAAATCGCCTCGGCCATCTCGCTCGTGCCGACCGCGGTGGGATCGTCGCGGTTGGGTTTCATGTCGTAGGTCACGTACTTGCCCTCGGCGATCACCGCCGCCACCGCCCGTTCCAGCCGCTCGGCGGCGTCGGTCTCCTTGAGGAAACGCAGCATGAGCATCGCCGAGAGGATCAGTGCCGTTGGATTGACTTTGTTCTGGCCTTTGTATTTCGGGGCGCTGCCGTGGGTGGCCTCGAAGACGGCGCCGCTCGGGCCGATATTCGCCCCGGGGGCGACGCCCAGTCCGCCCACCAGCCCCGCCGCCAGGTCGCTGACGATGTCGCCGTAGAGGTTCGGCAGCACCAGCACGTCGTACAGTTCCGGCTTCTGCACCAACTGCATGCACATGTTGTCGACGATGCGGTCCTCGAAGGCGACGTCGGGAAACTGCTCGGCGACCCTTCGCGCCGTGGCCAGAAACAGCCCGTCGCTGTGCTTCATGATGTTCGCCTTGTGAACGGCCGTTACCTTCTTGCGGCCGTTCTCGCGGGCGTACTCGCAGGCGTAGCGAACGATCCGCTCCGTGCCCGATACGCTGATCGGCTTGATCGAGATGCCCGTCTCCGCGCGGCCGGAACGAATCGGCCGCTGCGGCGAGATCTTGTTGAGATAGTCGAACAGCTCGCCGGTCGCCGGTTGGCCGGCCTCGAACTCGATGCCGGCATAGAGGTCTTCGGTGTTCTCGCGGACGATCACCAGATCGACCGCCCGATCGCTGAAGAAAGTGCGAACGCCGGGATAATACTTGCAAGGGCGAACGCAGGCGAACAGCCCGAGCGCCTGCCGCATGTGGACGTTGAGGCTGCGGAAGCCGGTGCCCACGGGTGTAGTGATCGGGGCCTTCAAGGCGCAGCGGGTGCGGCGGACGCTCTCCATCGTTGCCTCGGGCAGCGGCGAGCCGGTGCGCTGCATCACCTCGACGCCCGCCTCTTGCACGTCCCATTGAATCTTCACCCCGGTCGCATCCACGCAGCGCCGCGCCGCCGCGGCCAACTCCGGCCCGACGCCGTCGCCGGTAATCAACGTCACCTCATGAGTCATCGTTCGGTTCCTTTCGGGTTCAATTCATAGTCGGCAGTGGGCAGTGGGCAGTGGGCAGTGAAGGAAGAGGGTTCTGAGTGGCCGGGGAATCATGCACCATAATCGGCAGCCGCTTGCGGCTTCGCACTCAGCTTCCTGGTCCACGACCCCAGAATGGTCCCGTCGCTAGGTCCTCCCCCGTTTTCTCCACTGCCCACTGCCGACTGCCTACTGCCCACTGCCTACTGCCTACTGCCCACTGCCCACTGCCCACTGCCTACTGCCGACTGCCCACTGCCGACTATGGCCTGTCAAATTACCCGGCCCGCTGCCGGGGGTCAATGGTATGCGGCCGAGGGCCGCTTGCCAGCGCGGCCAGCGAGAGCTATAATGCGTCCGCTGACTCGATTTCCGGCTCGAAAGGGTGCTCTGTATGACTCTAGAGCAGGAGCTCATCGACATCTTCGCCTCGTCTCCCTTTCCGCGCAACCGAGATATCCTCATCGGCTACTACGGTTGGCAGGACGGCCGGCAACATACCCTGACGGAGGTCGGTGCCCGTTTCGGCATTACCAGAGAGCGGGTCCGCCAGGTCTGCGCCAAGCTGACGAAGAAGGGAAAGAGCGGGGGCATTGCGGCGCCGACCATGGACCGGGCCCTGGCGCTGATCGCCGGCCACTTGCCCTCCTCAGCCGCGCAATTGGAGGCCGAATTGGCCGAGGCGGGCTTGACGGCGGTGGGAATGTCGATCGAGAGCGTGGCCGTCGCCGCCCGCCTGCTCAATCGCTCGGTGGCATTTCAGATCGTCAACGTCCACAGCGGCCAGCAGGGGCGGCTCGTCGTCCTGCCCGATCAGATCACAACCGTCATGGCCACCGTCGACGTGGCGAAACGCGACGTCTACTTCCACGGCTTGACCACGGTGGAACAGACGCAGCGGGCGATCGCCGCCGCCAGAAAGGCGAGCAACGCCGACCCATCCTCGGAGGCGAGCGACTCCGCCCGCCGATTGCCGGCGGTTGGGCGCAAGGCGGCGGGCCGTTCCAGCAGGCCGGATGCCGCCGCCCTGTCCCGGCTGGTGCGGCAAACGGTTCCGCTGATCGACGGCTTCTCCTGGCTCGACAAAGCCGCCGGCTGGTTTCACCTGCAGCCGATACAATCGCACGGATTGCCGAAGGCAATCGACAAAGTGCTGGCGGTGGCCGGCAGGGTCACAGCCGCACAACTCCAGACCGCGCTGGCGCGAAACCGCCGCCTCTGGAAGGAGCCGCCGCCCGAAGCGGTGCTGTTGGAGTTCTGTCGCCGCCTGCCCGGCGTCAGCGTCGAGGGTGGCCAGATCATCTCCGCCCCGCCGCGCGACTGGCGCAACTCGCTCACCGGCGTGGAGGCGAAGTTGGTCGCCATGCTCAAGGCCCGCGGACCGATCATGGAACGCGGCACGATGGAAGACCTCTGCGTCGGCGAGGGCATGAACCGTTTCAGCTTCCACGCCTTCGTCTCCTGGTCGCCGGTGATCGCGCAGTTCGGCCACAGCATCTATGGACTGGTGGGAGCGGAGGTCTCGCGTGAACAGGTGCAAGAGCTGCTCGCCCAGCGGCGGGCCAGCCGCTCAAACCACCGCGTCCTCGATCGTCACGGCTGGACCGACGACGGCCGGGTCTGGCTGAGCTATCGGCTCTCGAAAGCGGCCAGCACCTACGCCGTCATTACCATCCCGGCGGCGTTGCGGGAGATGGTCAACGGGCGGTTCGAGTTTCTCGACGCCGACGGCCTCCCGATCGGCACCTTGGCCACCAAAGACGGCCGCGCCTGGGGCCTGGGGGCCTTCCTCCGCAAGCACGACGCCCAAATCGGCGACCGCATCGTGTTGACGCTCGACCTGCAAAAACGCACGGCCGCGGTGACGTGGGATCAGCGCATCAGCGGTGATAGCCCAGCGACTTGATCACCGCCAGCATCTCCTCGAAGGTGATGAAGCGGCGACGGTGCGCCAGCTTGTACGAGTCGATCGCCCCGGCCAGGTCGGCGGCCTCCGGCGAAAGATCCTCGTGCGAGTTGGCGAATTGCCGCCGCTCGCAAATCGGCATCTGCTCGACCGCCGCCGGATTGCGACGCTCGACAAACGCCAGCGGAGACGCGGACACGGCTGATGATGTCATGACTTCGGACATTCCCTGACTCCTTGGCAGCGCACACTGATCCCTATGGCTGAAATCTTCTACTGAATTCTAGCTTGCGAACACGCTGCCTGAGATCCGCAAGACGGCAATCCGGTGAAAACCATGCAAGCTGTGCCGCCGATGGCGGCGGTCGGGACGGAGTGCATCCGAATATAACGATGGTAGCGGATCAACGGGCGGAACAACCATCCACGGCCGAGATACGAGAGCCGTTTAGCCGGCGGGCTTGCCCGCCGCGCGGGATCGCTGTCCTCTCCCTCCACCCGCGCAACCGCGGCGAACAAGTCCGGCGGCCGACCCCTATCTCGTTATCGTTTCCTGCGAGCGTTTGGCGATCTGGATGCGCTGCAACAGTGCGAGGCTGGGCGGATGCCGCGGATCGAGGGCCAAGGCTTGCTGGGCCGTCGCCGCCGCTTCCAGCGATCTGCCCGCCAAAAACTGAGCCTCGCCGAGACGGCAGAACATCTCGGCCGTGGGCGTCCCTCGTTTCAGCGCCAGCGAAAGGCTCTCGACCGCCTCGTCGTAGCGGCCCAAGGCCACATACGCCTCTCCGAGGAGACCCTCGACCTCGGCCGGCTCCTCGCCGGGCGGGTAGGTGTCGGCCAGGCATTGCAGGGTTTGCAGCGAGCGCTCGGGCTGGTTCTCTTGGCGATACACGGTGGCGACTTCGCTGAGGATCGCCCTGTCCTTCGGGGCGTATCCCAGCGCGCGAAGATAGCAGGTCAGCGCCTCGCCGAACTGGCCGTTGGCGCGGAAGACGCCGCCGCGGACCGCCCAGGCGCTCGGCAGCCGCGGATCGATGTCGATGGCCCGGTCGGCGTTCTTCCATGCGAGTTCCGACTGGCCGGTGGCCAAGTACATTTCGGCCAGGCGCGACCAGACGGCCGGATAGTCGCCGGCCAGCCGGCCCGATTCCTCCAACTGGGCGATCGCCTCTTTCTGCGCCCGCGCCGCCAAAGGGCCTCGGCGTAGTGCTGCCGTGCCTCGGCGTCGGCGGGGCAGGCCGCCACCGCCTTGGCCAGCAGTTTCTCGGCGTCTTGCTGCTGCCCGCGGTCGAGCGCCGCCACCCCCTGCTGCGACAGCCGGCGGCATTCGACCAGCGATTTCGGCGCCGGCCCGTCATGGCCGGTCAGTCGGCAGCCGCACAACGGCAATGCCGCCAGCGAAACCACGATCATCCATAATCGGGCGTGTCGCATCGGAACGGCCCGCGTGAGCTGGCGCCGCGGGAAATCGACCTTGGCGAATACAAAAAAAGCGGGACGCTGCCCCGAAAATCAGCCCGGCAGACTATCAAAAGGCGAAAGACGCCACCATGCCGAATTTGTCAGACAGCGGCGTCCCGAAGGCAACGCCGCTCCTTGGGTGCGCCAAGTCGGTTGCCGAGGAAGTCTGGGTCGTTTAGGAAAAGGCACCTCGCCGCCTCTTCGCTCCCGGCATCGGCAGCAAAGACGGCCCGTTGTAATGCCGCCGGTCACAACGTAAATTGGTTCCAGCCGTGGAGCGCAAGGTCCTCCCGTTATAACGCACGAACCGGAGAAAGAACGCTAATTGCCGCTAATCGTCGCTGATCCCCGCATATCAGCGGTAATTAGCGGCGATTAGTGTTCCCCCAATTTCATTTCGATGCCCCCCCGAGGAGAAACCGATTCAGTGGCTGCCGAGATTACCTATCTTCGCCGAACTAACGAGCGGCTATTGACAACGACGAACATCGCCGAACTGCTTCCCGACTGGAGGGGGGCGGGCGAGTGTTGGATGTTCGTCTCGCCCCACGACGACGATGTGGCGATCGGCGCGGGGCTGACCTTCCAGGCCGGGCTGGCCGAAGGGGTCGCCGTCCATGCCGTCGTGGTGACCGACGGGCGGATGGGCTATTGCGACTTCGAGCAACGCCGCGACATCGTCGAGGTTCGCCGGGCGGAGGCGGAGAAGTCGTATCAGATTCTCGGCCTGTCGCCCGATCGCCTGCGGTTTATCGGCTGTCCCGACTGCAACCTGAGCGCCTTCCGCGGCCGGCACTTCACCACGATCGGCGCCCCGACCGAAATCCAGGGGGCCGGCGGGATGCAAAACGCCTTCACCCACGCCCTGCGGCAAATCCGCCCGACCCGCGTCTTCCTGCCCACCAGCGCCGACCTGCACCCCGACCACCAGATCGTCCACGAGGAGGTGCTGATCAGCCTGTTTCACGCCCAGGGAAACATCTGGCCCGAGCTTGGCCGGCCGATCGCCGAAGTGCCCACCGTCTACGAGTTCGCCTGCTACTGCGATTTCCCCAAGCCGCCGCAAATCCGCATCGAGGGGACGCCGAAAATGCTGGAAGCCAAGCTCAACGCGATCTCGGCCTACGCCAGCCAGGACCAAATCGAGTTGGTCGTGGCGATTCAGCGGAACGTCGGGCCGATCGAGTATTTGCACGAGTTGGGATTCCACTTCTACCGGCCCGAGCAGTATCACCCGCTATTCGACCGGGGACTGTCCCGATTTTCGCCTTAGCGAAAATGGGACTGTTCCCTTCGGAAAGGAAGAATACCTGATGCCCGGCAAAATCTGTTACCTCGGCGACGACAACCTCGGGGGCGCGGCCGCGTATCTGGCCGGCATCATGCTGCACTACGGGCTGGCATTCGATCACGTCCCCAGCCTCGAGCCGCCGCCAGCGAGTTTTGCCGCAACGCCCTACGCGCTCTACGTGGTGAGCGATTATCCCGCGGCGACTTTCGGCCCGGCGGCAATGTCGCACCTGTCCGAGCGCGTCGCGCAGGGGGCGGGCCTGGCGATGTTCGGCGGCTGGGAGAGTTTTTTCGGCCGGTTGGGTGAATACCACACGTCGCCATTGGCCGAGGTCCTACCGGTCGTAATGCAAACCAGCGACGATCGCCGCAATTCGGCTCAGCCGTGCCTTCTCAACAAGAAGACCGAGCATCCGATTCTTGATGGGTTGCCGTGGGACCGGCCGCCCGGCATCGGCGGCTACAACGCGATCGCCCCCAAACCCGATGCGACAACGCTGCTTACAGCGGTGCGATTCGCGGTGCAACGGGTGGGCGCCGATTTTCATTTCGTCCGCGGCGAAGAATCGCCGCTGTTGGTCGTCGGTCAGCACGGTCGCGGCCGTGTTGCGGCTTTGGCCACCGACGTGGCCCCACACTGGGTTGGCGGGCTGGTCGATTGGGGCAATCGCCGCATCACACAGACGGTCGCCGCCGGCTTCGTGGAGATCGGCAACTGGTACGCCCAGTTCTTTCACAACTTACTGGTTTGGACAGGACGACTCTAGGAGAGCCCCCTCGTTCCCACGCTCCGCGTGGGAACGCACGTATTGGACGCTCTGCGTCCGCCGAGCGATCATGGAGAGCGGTTTGGCCCATAGCGACGCGGAGCGTCGAATCGGGACGTTCCCACGCGGAGCGTGGGAACGAGAAATGACGTTTTTTACAAGGAATCAACTTCATGCTTCACGGCAACGCGATCATCGGTCAGAGCGGCGGACCGACCAGCGTAATCAACGCCAGCCTCTGCGGCATCATCGAAGAATGCCGCAATCACGAGGCCATCGGCAAGACGTTGGGAATGCGGTTCGGCATCGAGGGTTTCATGCAGGGCGAGGTGATCGACCTGGGCAGCCAGCCGGCCACGACGATCGCCGCCTTGCGCCACACTCCCAGCTCCGCCCTGGGAAGCTGCCGCCACAAACTCCAGCAGGCCGACTTTGCCCGCATCCTGGAAATGCTCCGCAAACACGATATTCGCTACTTCTTCCTGATCGGCGGCAATGACACGATGGACACGATCCACCGCGTCGAGGCGTTCTGCCGCAGCAACGGCTACGAGCTTACCGGCGTGGGCGTGCCCAAGACGGTCGACAACGATTTGTGCTGCACCGACCACACGCCCGGTTTTGGCAGCGCCGCCCGCTACGTCGCCCTCTCGGTGCTCCAGGCCGGCATCTTGGCCCGCGACATGCGGCGGGTCGATCAGTATGTGATTTTCCAGACGGTCGGCCGCTCCGCCGGTTGGCTGCCCGCGGCCAGCGCGTTGGCCAAAAGGGCGGAGGACGATGCTCCGCATATTATTCTGCTGCCCGAGCGGCCGTTCGACCGCGAGCGCTTCCTGGCCGAAGTAAAACGCTGCTACGATCGCTACGGCTGGTGCAGCGTCGTCTGCGGCGAGGGGGTCTGCTATGCCGACGGCACGCCGATCAGTGCCGCCCAGGCGACCGACAAGTTCGCCAACGTCGAGTTCGGCGCGATGGGCGGGGCGAGCGCGGCGATGGTGCTGCACCGCATGATCAACGCCGCTTACGGTTGGCGGGGCGAGTTCCAGGTCTGCGAATCGCTGCAGATGTGCGCCGCCGATCGCCTGTCCATCGGCGACGGCGAAGAGGCGTACGCCTGCGGCCGCCGCGCCGTCGAATTGGCCGCCGCCGGCAAGTCGGGCGTGATGGTCAGCATTGTCCGCGAGTCGAGCAATCCGTATCGCTGGTCGCTCGGCACCGCCTCGCTGGCTGAAGTCGCGCTGGGCGCCAAGCCGATGCCCGACGAGTTCATCACGCCGGACGGCACGTTCGTCACCCGTGCCTGCATCGACTATCTCAGGCCGTTACTCGGCCCAGTGCCAAAATACGTGCGGCTGGAAACGAAGGTTGGCGCCGAGAAATCGACAATGCCTATGGCAGCCTCCTTACCACCGCTGGGTTAGGCTGCGAGCGAGATAAGCAAGGCGGAGGAGAGCGGCGGCGTGGCGCTGTCCGCTCCCGCCGCGGAGTTCTCGCTTGCTGCAACGGAAACGCCGCGAACAACGGCAGCCGCATTGTCAGCCGCACTGCGAAGTTGCGAAACGCCCGTTCCCGCACGCTGCGTAGGAACGCCGAACTTGGGATCATCCAAGGCGTCCAAGCTGTGCGTTCCCACGCGGAGCCTGGGAGTGAGGCAAGTTGGGGTCATCCAGGGAGTGCGTTCCGAGGCGAAGCGTGAGAGTGTCCTGGAATCAAGACTGTAGGAGGCGACTCCTGTCGCCGATTGGGGCTTCGCACCGGCGCCATCCGCGTCAGGAGACGCCTCCTGCCGCCTGTTTCTGCCGCAGCAATTCCAGGACACCCTCAGGCGGAGCGTGGGAACGAGGACTTTGCGGTTCTTCGGCCGGATTGTTGCAATTTCGTCGTCGCCGAATGACAATAGTATTCCAGGGCTTTCGCAGAGCGTACTCCTCACGCTCCGCGTGAGGGAAGAAAGGGGCGGAAGTCCCCCACGCGGAGCGTGAGGAGTACGTGCGGCTTTTTGCGCAGCTTCCATCCTGCCCTTGACGCTAATCGACTTCCACAATAACGGCCTCATGACAACCGGAGGGGAAACACCATGAGATTCCGCGCCTTGAGCTGGCTGATTTTGGCGATGTTGTTCCTCGCTGCGAGCGTGCCGGCGCTGCGGGCCGACGACGACGGCGTGTTGCGGCCGGAGTTCACCGCCAGCCTGCGCGAATCGCTGAAACTGGAGGGCGCGAACCGCGCGCTCTACAACGCCCTAAGCGGCAACGACGCCCGCCGACTGGCCATTAACCGCGACGTTTTTCGCGGCCACGACGACCTGTTCAACCACCGCATCGCGACCAAGGGCATCACCGACCAGAAGGGGAGCGGGCGCTGCTGGATGTTCGCCTCAACGAACATCTTTCGCCCGGCCGTGATCGAGAAACACAAGCTCGACGGATTCGAGTTCTCCTTGGCCTACCTGTCCTTTTGGGACAAGCTGGAGAAGGCCAATTTCTTTCTGGAGACGATGATCGAGCTGCGGGATCGCGATCCCTCGGACCGCGAATACGACTTCTTCGTCCATGACCCGATCGACGACGGCGGATGGTGGGTCTTCACCGTCGCGCTGATCGAGAAATACGGCATGATACCGAAAGAGGTCATGCCCGAGACGTTCCCTTCGGGGAACACGCCGCTGATGAACCGCGCGTTGGAGACGAAGCTCCGCAACGACACGGTGCGACTGCGGCGGATGGCGGCCGAGAAGAAGACGCTGCCGCAATTGCGCGAGGCAAAGCGGAAAATGCTCGTCGAAATCTACCGCATCCTCGTGTTGAACTACGGCCAGCCGCCCACCGAGTTCACCTACCGCTACGCCAATCGAGACGGCAAGATCAGCCCGCCGAAGAAGTACACGCCGCAGAGCTTCTACAAGGAATGGGTCGGGCTCGATCTGTCGCAGTACGTCTACCTGGTCAACGACCCGACGTACCCCTACGGAAAGCACTATCGCATGCGGCGGGTGCGGAACATCGTCGGTGCGCCCGAAGTACACTACATCAACGTGCCGATCGAGGCGCTAAAGAGCATTGCGGCCAAGTCGATCATCGACAACCAGCCGGTGCCCTTCTCCTGCGACGTCGGCCGAGACACGGACACCGAGAGCGGGATCATGCGGCCGGGCTTCTACGATTTCGCCTCGATCTACGGCGTCGATCTGACGCTCAGCAAGGCAGATCGCCTGAACACCCGCGGCGGCGCCCCCGACCACGATATGCTCTTCATCGGCGTCGACACTCAAAACGACAAGCCGGTCAAGTGGTTGGTCGAGAACTCCTGGGGCAAGGCGCGGGGCAAGGACGGGCTGCTGACGATGTACGACAAGTGGTTCGACGAGCACGTCTATGGCGCGGTGGTCAAAAAGGCCTACGTGCCCAACGACGTGCTCAAGGTGTTTCAAGAGGAGCCCGTCGAACTGCCGCCCTGGAACGCCTTGAACCCGCCGTCCGGACGATAGGCGAGAGCGAGTGGTTGCTCGCGGCGGGAATCGAAGCACTTCCGCAGCCGACCGCGGCCGTGGCGGCTCTTCTTGCCTGCGCCGGCTCGGCAGCAGCGATCGGTGTGCGGCAAGATTCTAGGGCAGCCAATTCGTATCCGGCACAAGCCGTGTGCCGAAATTCCCGCACACGGCGTGTGCCGGATACATTGGCATTGGACCTTGTCGCACAGGACGATGGTCTGCGTTTGGCAGCCCGGCGGGCTTTGATTATGATAGAATGCAATGAGCATATACTCGACGAACCCCGCCGGCGAGCGATTCGCCATTCCGACCGAGGCCGATTATCCGGCCGAAATGGCCCGGCTCGAGCAGCTTGTGACCCAGGCCCGCGGCGAGGGCAAGGAGATCGTGGTGGTGATGGGCGTCGGCTTCGTCGGGGCGGTGATGGCGGCGGTGATTGCGGATACGGTCGATAAGCAGACGGGCAAACCGAGCAAGTTGGTGATCGGCTGCGATCTGCCCGGCGAGCGCAGCTATTGGAAGATCGCGATGGTCAATCGCGGCCAGTCGCCGGTGAAGGCCGAGGACCCCGAGGTCGATCCGATGATCGCCCGCTGCGTCAAGCAGAAGAAGACGCTCACGGCGACCTTCAACAACGATTGCCTCGCGCTGGCCGATTGCGTGGTGGTCAACGTGCAGTGCGATTACACCAAGCATGCCCTGGGCGACATGCGCCGCGGCGAGACGGAGATGGCCGCGCTCGAGGCGACGGTGCGGACGATCGGGTGGAAGGTGCAGCCGCACTGCCTGACGCTGATCGAGACCACCGTGGCCCCGGGCACGACGGAATCGGTGGCCTGGCCGATCATGAAGAAGGCCTTTGCCGCGCGGGGGATTAAGAGCGAGCCGCTGCTGGCGCACAGTTTCGAGCGGGTGATGCCGGGGCGGGATTACGTCTCGTCGATCCGCGATTTCTGGCGGGTCTGCTCGGGCTGCAACGCCGCAGCCCGCACACGGGTCGAGAAGTTCCTCCGCGAAGTGCTCAACACCGAGCAGTTCCCGCTGACGGTGATGGATCGCCCGATCGAATCGGAGACGACCAAGATCATCGAGAACTCCTACCGGGCGATGATCCTGGCGTTCATGAACGAGTGGAGCCTGTTCGCCGAGCGGAACGGAGTCGATCTGATCAAGGTCATTAAGGCGATCAAGATGCGGCCGACGCACAGCAACATCATCTTTCCCGGCCCGGGCGTGGGCGGCTATTGCCTGCCGAAAGACGGCGGCTTGGGCTATTGGGCCTACAAGCACATCCTGGGGTTCGAGGACGGCGAGACGGTCTTCAAGATGACGCCGACGGCCATCGACGTGAACGACACCCGGGCTTTGCACGTCGCCGAGATCACCCGCGACGCCCTGCGGAACATGGGCCGCTACATCGCCGGGGCGGACGTGCTGATCTGCGGAGCGAGCTATCGCCAGGGCGTCGGCGACACCCGCTACAGCGGCTCGGAATTGGTCGTCCGCAGACTGACCGAGCTGGGCGCGGAGATGCGGGTACACGATCCCTACGTCGATCACTGGATGGAACTGGAGCAGCAGGATGTCTTTCCCTCGCCGGGCCAGTCGTGGGCGCGGTTCTTCCGCAACCAAGAGGGGCTCACCGAGTTGCGGGTGCAGAAGGACCTGGCCGCGGCGCTGGAGCGGGTCGAGGCGCTGATCCTGGCCGTGCCGCACGAGCAGTATCTCGATCTCAAGCCCGAGCAGATCGTCGACTGGGCCGGCGGGCCGCTGGCGGTGATCGACTGCTACGGCATTCTCTCCGACCCACAGATTCGCCGCTATTTCGAGCTGGGTTGCGAGGTGAAGGCCCTCGGCCGCGGCCACATCCGGCGAATCAAGGAGCAGGTCTGGGCGAAAGGGAAGTCCTGAGAGTCTCCCCTCTCCCTTTGGGAGAGGGGCCGGGGGTGAGGGCCGCAAGGTGCGGACCGCAGAAACGCGGGGTGCCACGGGCGGCTTGTCCACCCGTGCCCCCGGCACTTCTGGACGAGCGAGCAGTAGCACCTAGTGCCTGGGAGGTCGCCAACCGCACGCCGCGGCCGTCCCTTCCGGGGGTTTTTTGCCGGGCCCATGACTCCCGACTGCTGCTGTTGGTATATAGATATTATCTATTTGGTCAAGAGAGTTCCTATCGCCGTAAGTCCATAGATAATATATGGATATAAGTTAATCTTTATTGGTCGAAGAAACCAGCATTGACTATATAGATATTTTCAATATACTAACAGCATGGCGCGCCCTTTCATCGACCCGAAGTTGCGTAAAGATCGCCCGTTGATGGTCATGCTCACATCGGACCAGAAAAGCGCCATTAAACAGGCCGCAAATGAGGCTGATATGGAACTATCAACGTGGGTTCGGCACATCCTATTGGGCGCTACCAGGCAGAAGAGGAAGGCCAAATAGGGGAGAGAGGGGGCTACGATCCCATACCGCGCTGGCGCGGGCCCCTCCGGCAGTTTATAGGACTGCTGCGCCACTAAGATACGAGCCGCGAAGAAAGAGAGCGACTAATAAACGGAGAGCAGCGGACTGCCGAGTTCATAGCCTTATGAGACACCATGCAGCCGACGAGGTTTCGGCGAGGGGTGGTTGAATGTCACAAACAGTACATCCCAAGGCGACTTTCGAGGTCCGGTTGGTCGGGCCAGAGTTGGCACCGGAGCGGATGCCCTTGCGAGCCGTCAACGACGTTTTGTCGGCAATCCAAGACCTTGCGAGCGGAAGAGATCCCTTCGACTTGCCGCGTGTTCCCGTGGAGAAGAGCATTAGTTTGGCACGAATTCGAAGTGGCTCTGCCGTATACACTTGCGTTGCCCGTAGTCCGAGGGAGGCGAGAAGCAATCTCGCCCGCGTGGGTAAGTTGCTGTCATGCGGCAACGGAGAAGGAATCGAGGATGATGGGTTGATTGCGGCCTTGCGCCCGATCGAGCTATTGAGCGACGTGGCAAGAACTGTCAACTGCCAGATTGAGATTGCCTTGAAGAAAGCAGCGCCACCGCTCTTTACTATCGCAATGGACGCCTACCAGCGCATTTCCGAAAAGCTCCTCCTCACGGGGGAAACCACCGTTATCGGCCGAGTGGAAAGGGCTGGTGGTGCCACGAGTATGCGATGTCTGCTGCGCATCCCCGGGCGCCGCCGCGGGCTGTATTGCGGTGTTGCTGGAAGGAAACTAGTACAACGGTTGGGCCAGCATCTTTATGAAGAGATTGCGGCCACCGGGACAGCAACATGGATTCATCGAACGTGGAGAATCTATCGCTTCACCATCAGGGACTTCACACAACCGAGACTTGGCAACCCGCGTGAAGCGCTGGAGGAGTTGCGCCGCGGGCCTCGAAGCATGGGACAACATCGGGAACCCCGTTGCCTTCCTTGAGGAGTGAAGATCGTGATTATTGGCATCGATTCGATGGTCCTCATCTACGCTGAAATCGTTCCATCAAAGGCGGTCGCACGGTCCAAGGACTTCCCGGACCTGCGCGATCGATCAAAGCTCCTGATCTATCGCGCGGCCGACAGGAAGGATACGATTGTTCTGCCTACCGTCGTAATCTCCGAACTTCTGGTCCCTGTTCCCGACGGCGAAAAGGGTGGGCTGATTTTAATGTTGCAGAAGAGATTCGTCTGTCCGCCACTTGACCTCCATGCGGCTAGTCTTGCTGCAAGCACTTGGTCGCAGTTCAAGAAGCGCGCACAGAACCGGGACTATAGCAGTCGAGATATTCTGAAGGCGGACGCTCTAATAGTCGCTTCAGCCCGTGCGGCAAATGTCAGTTGCTTCTACAGCCACGATGAGAACTGTCGCGCCCTTGCAGAGTTGACAGGCATGAAGGCCGAAGACCTGCCAGTAGCCCGAACGTTAGAAGACCAGTACGTCCTCGCCGACATTAAGGCAGGAAAAATCTGAATGGGGCATTCTGTTGGCCGCTCTCGACCAACACACCGTTGACCCACTACCCACTCGAGCGAAAGGGAAATCCTGAGAATCTCGCCTCTCCCTTTGGGAGAGGGGCCGCAAGGCGCGGACTGCGGAAAAGCGAGAGGTTGGCGGCCTCGCCCTCACCCTAACCCTCTCCCGGCGGGAGAGGGGACTGACGGCGAGAACTCGCCGACCCGCCCGGTGCGGATCATTTGTTAAGGAGTTCTTCGACCGCCGATTCGATCTTCTCGGGGGCCAGCGCCCGGCCGCCGCTGGCGAATGTCGCATGCACGCGGCCGTCGCGGTCGTAGAGTTTCAGGTGGGGCAGGGCGCCGTCGCTGATGGCGAAGGCGTCAAAACCTTCGGAGCCGACGCCGTAGCTGCTGATGAAGTTGTCGAAAGCGGCGCGGCGGCCGCGCAAGAAGTGGAGGACCGCCCCGCGCTGCTCCGCGTCGTCCATGCTCACGGCGATCACCGCCAGCCCGCGGTCGGCCAACCGCCGCTGAAGCGCGACGGTGTGGGGGAAGAGCTCCACGCACGGCACGCACCAGGTTGCCCAGAACTCGACCAGCACGACCTTCCCGCGATGCCGCTGAACCGCCTCGGCCAGCCCGCGGCTGTCGATCGTGGTTAGCAAGATCTGGTCGGCGGGTTTTGCGGTGGTCGGCGCAACGCCGCGGCCGCAGCCGGCGAACAACAGGGCGCCCGCGACCGCCAGCATTGCGGCGCCGCTGGCGGCCGCGCAAGCGCTGTGCGACAGGGCCAACCTCTTCAAAGGACGCATCAGTCGGATTGCTTTGGCGTCTTTTCGTACTTGATGCTGCAACCGAATTGTCTGGTCACGGTTTTGGGCGGCTTCTTGCCGTCGAGCACGGCATCAATGGCGTTGCGCAGGTACCGCTTCTTGACCTGATCGGCGTTCATCTTATCGTCAACCGCGCCCATGTAGACGATTCTGCGATTCTGGTCCAAGAGGAAGACGTGGGGCGTGACGGTAGCGCCGTACTGACGGCCGATTTTCTGGGTCGAGTCGTACAAGTAGGGAAAATTGAACTTCTGCTGTTCTGCCCGCGCCTTCATTTTGTCGAGGCGGTCGGGTTCGATGTTGTTGACGTTGACGGCGACGACCTGCACGCCTTGGGTCTTGTAGTCGCGTTGCAGGGCGACGAGGCGTTTTTCGTAAGCCCTGGCCACCGGGCAGTGATTGCAGGTGAAGACCAAGACCAACAGCTTCGAGTCCTTGTAATCCGACAGGTTGTGTTTTTTGTCGTCCGTGCCGACGATGCCGGTGAACTTGGGGGCCTGGTCGCCGACTTTCAGCGCGGCACACAGACTTCCGGCTCGCAGCAATGTGAACAACGCCAACGATAGAACCAACAGCCACTTTCGAGACATGTCTACTCTCCTTCGTGGTACGCGGGCCAAGGGCGGCGAACGCGACTCTCTTGGAATACAAACCGTCCAGCCGGCGGCGCCTGCCGCCAAGTCTTGCCAAACGGCCAAGAATTATAGGAGCCGTCCCGGGCAAAGGGAAATTCCCCAGCAATAGTGGAACGATGCACTCCTTCCCAACGCGGGGCTGTTGCGGGTGGCTCGCCGACAGGCCGCTATCCTCCGCCGGTCGTCGGCGAACTGGGGCGGCGCGATGGTCCAGCAGGGCGAGGGGGTGCAGTAACTCTTCGCGGTCAAGATGGGAAATCCGTTTAGCCGCCGCCTCCACGCGGCGCAGAATCGCTCCCAGTTTCAGCGCCGCGTGGACGCGGCGGCTAAACGCTTTGGAAGTAGCCGCCATAATCCGTTACTGCACCCGGCCGAAGCGGTTACTTGGCGGTGGAGATCGTTTTGACTACACTAGCGGTCAGAGTGACCTCATTGTCTGGCTCGCTGCCCCCAAGAATTGCCGCTTTGACGAGCCTGGGAGGCGTCGGCACGCAAATTGCTTCGATCAGACGGCGGATTGGGCTGCGCCGTCGTGGTGCAGCCAAACCGCATCGTACAACTTCTTAGCCGAGAAGGAGCCGAGTATGGGAATCGCTGGAGCGAGATGGGCAGTCTGGGCGGCGGTTGTCGCCGCAAGTTGGCAGTGGGCCGTAGCGGCCGAGGCGGCCAGCAAGGCCGAAAAGGCACAGGCCGCGAGACTCGTCGACGAGACGCTGCGTCGCGAGGCGAGGGAAGCGATCGACAGCCGGCGGGAATTGCTCCGCCCGGCGCTGGAAATGGCTCCGCCCTACGAGGCGGCCTATTGGCAGAGCGGTTTCAGTTACGACCTGAAGCGGCGAGAGTGGCTCTTGCCGGAGGAGATGCACGAACTGGCCGCCAAGGACAAGCGGCTGGCCGAATACCGCGCGATCCGCGCGAACTCGCCGGACAGCGAACGCGGGCAGGTGCAGCTCGCCCGCTGGTGCGCCGGGCGGAAGCTCAACGACCAGGCCCGGGCCCACTGGACGCGGGTGTTGAGTCTGAATTCGGAACAAACGGAAGCGCGGCGGCAACTCGGATACCAGAAGGTCGGCGGCTCGTGGCTCAGCCAGCAGGAGATTGCCGATGCCAGGACCAAGTTCAACAACATCGTCGCTTCGCTTTCCCGCTGGGCGCCCACGCTTGAGGACGCGATGAAGAAATTGGGCAGGTCGAACCCGCAAGCCCGCGACGTGGCCCGCCAGGGATTGCAGGCGATCAAGGTTCCCGACGCGGTGCCGGCCATCGAATTGGTCTTCTGCGCCAACGGCGGAGAATATGCGCCGTTGGGAGTCGATTTGTTGAAGGAGATGAAGGCGGCGCAAGCGGGGGAAGCGCTGGCGTGGCTGGCCGCTTACTCGCCCTATAAGCCGGTGCGGACGGCGGCCGCCAACGCCCTGAAGGACCAGCCCCCGCACAATTACGTGCCGTTGCTGCTGGCAGCGATGCGCGTCCCGATTCGGTCGAATTACGCGCTTTATAATAAGGTGGACGGCAGCTTTGTGGTGCGCCGCGTGCTCTATGAAAACGGGCCGGAGCAGAGTCAACTGGCGATCTACGATCGTCAGTACACCTCGGAGTTGCGTGCGACGAAAGTCGTGAAATTCTACGGCGAGCGGGTGAATCCGGCCGTAGTGCCAAACCTCGATCGGTTGAGGCAGGAAGACCAGAAGCGTCAACAGGCAGACATGATCGCCGCGCAAGCGAAAGCCAAGGTCAAGGCCCGCGAGGAAGAGGGGGTGATCGCCTTCCGTAACGCATCGGTGTCGAAAGTGAACGCGCGCCTATGCGAGGTTCTAAGCGTGGCTACGGGCGACAGCCAACCGACCACGCCGGACGACTGGTATAGCTGGTGGAACGACTACAACGAAATCTCGCAACAGGGGGACAAGCCCTTCCTGATCACCTACCAGGCCAGTTGGGAACCCGTGGTCACGCTGGCCAAGGCGCCGCTCCTGCAAAGCTGTTCCTGTCTAGTGGCCGGGACTCCCGTCTGGACCGAGCTGGGACCGGTGGCGGTCGAGAAAATCAAGATCGGCGATCGCGTGCTCGCCTGCGATTGCGAAACGGGCGAACTGATGCTCAAGCCGGTGCTGAAGACGATCATCAACCCGGGAAAGCAGATCTTCCGCCTCCGCACCAAACACGAAACGCTGGAAGTGACCGGCGGGCACGTGTTTTGGGTCTCGGGCAAAGGCTGGATCAAGGCCCGGCAACTCCAACCGGGAATGCGCTTCCACACGCTCAAAGGCACGGTCACTTTGATCAACGTCGATCAGCACGGCAAGCAGGACACGTACAATCTGATTGTGGCCGATTTCCACAGTTACTTCGTGGGCAAGGACAGGATCCTCACCCACGACAACACGATCCGCAAGCCGACCGACTGCGTCGTGCCCGGCCTGACGGCGCACGCCGCGGCGGTGACGAACTGAAGAGCGGCGGCCGCGGCGAATCCAAGTGGGAACGAACAGGAACTTGTGCCCACAGTAGCCCGCACACGCCGTGTGCGCGGCGGCGGCACACGGCGTGTGGGCCGCTAAAAGCACGGTGAATTCGACAAGTTATCGAATCAAGATGCGATGCCGTTTTTGTTCCTGCATGCTTCCCTTTTCACTAGCCCAGGCGTTTACGCCTGGGAAAGGGAGGCGAAGATTTTTTTCCTTTTTTCTTAAAGCCCCTTTAGGGGCGGAGTCAACGGATAGAACGCCTGACTTCGGCCATCGCCCCCTAACGGGGGCTTATCGAAAAGTGAATTGTCGATGCCTCTCCTCCCCAGGCGTAAACGCCTGGGCTAGTGAAAAGTACGTGGAACAAATCCGGGGTGCAAAACCAACGCACTCCCCGCCGAGTTTTTAGCAGCCCACACGGAGTGTGCCGCCCACTTCCCTGTACCGGTCTACTTAGGCCACCAAGGGTGGGAATCATAGGCGTTTTTGCCGGCGGGAAAAGGGCTGCCGCGGCGGATTGGCCGCAATTGTGACCTATAGTTGAGCGGGCGGGCGACATTGTTCCAACGGGAGAGGGGTAGGCCCGTGACAAGAAGCTACCGCTACGCTTCGACGCTGTTTGCTTCGCGACCACCACAGCAAGCGACTCGCCGCCGGTCGCGGCGGTTCGAGACGCTTGAAGACCGCTGTTTTCTCTCCGTCGGCGGCGCCGCGGCGGGGCCCCACGGCCTCTTGCCCGCACAGGTCATTCACGCCTACGGCATCGATCAGATTCCGATGGTCTCCGGCCAATTGCGCGGCGCCGGGCAGACGATCGCGCTAATTGAGGACGGCGATAATCCGAACTTCCTCAACAGCGCCGACCCATCGTTCGGCACCAGCGACTTGGCCGAATTCGATGCGCTTACCGGGCTGCCAGATCCGCCCTCGTTCACCGTGCTGTCCTATAACTCCGACACGAGCAGCATCGGGCCGCGGCTGCCGGTCGAGACCGGAGCCACGGGCGACGAGTTCGCCCTGGATGTCGAGTGGGCTCACGCCGTCGCACCGGGGGCGAGCATCATCATCGTGGAGCCCAGCGCGAGCGGCCACGAGGCGGCGGCGAAGACGATGTACTTTGCGGCTTCGTTGCCTGGCGTTTCGGTGGTGTCGTCCAGTTGGGCGTCGGGTGAATACTCCGACGAGACCAACATGGATCAGTACTTTGTCACTCCCGCCGGCCATCAAGGGGTGACCTTCTTTGGATCGTCGGGCGACGGCAAAGACGGCTATGCGCCGTCGTATCCCGCCATGTCGCCAAACTTCGTGGCCGTCGGCGGCACCTACTTGACGCTGGACTCCAACGGCGATTACCAATCGGAAACGGCCTGGAACCATTCGCAGGGCGGAACCAGTCTTTACGAGAGCGAGCCGGTCTACCAGAACGGCGTCAACACGACGGGTTATCGGCAGACGCCGGACGTGGCCGCCGTCGGGTCGCCCAAGTCGGGCGTGGCCGTCTACAACTCGTTCGCTCACCCGGATACCGGCTGGGACCCCGACGCGACCGGCGGCACCAGCCTGTCTGCGCCGGTTTGGGGCGGGCTTGTCGCCATTGCCAACCAACTCCGTGCCCAGGCCGGCTTGGGCTCGCTCGACGGCGTCAGCCAGACCTTGCCGCGGCTCTACCAGCTTAACTCCGCCGACTTTCACTCGATCACCGCGGTCGAGCCGGGCGCGCTGGCCGCGGGCGATCCTCGCTCGACCGACCTGTCGGCCGGAGGCTATAACCTGTTTACCGGCTTAGGCAGCCCCGTGGCCAACCTGTTGGTGCCCGATCTCGCCTCGGTCTCGCCGGCCATCGGCAGCGTCGTGACGGCGCCTTCGCGGGGGCTGATGACCTGGAATGCCCAGGATTCCAAGGGCGTGACGAGCGCCAGCCTCACAGTGGACGGCACGGTGGTTTCTCACATCTACGGACCCTACCACGCGGCGTCGGGCGTCAACTTCGCCGGCGTCTTTGGAAAACTGGCGACCGGATCCCACAATTACTCGATCACCGCAACCGACGCGCTGGGATACACCTCGCAGTACACCGGCACGTTCACGGCGACCAGCCCGACAATCGGCAGCGTGATAGTCGTTCCGTCCCAGGCGCTAATGACCTGGAACGTGCAGGACGCCGGCGGCGTCGCCAGTTCCAGGCTCAGCATCGACGGCGCGATGGTTGCCAACGTCTACGGCCCTTATCGCGCGGCCTGCGGGGTGGACTTCGCCGGCGCGTTCGGCGGCTTGGCGGCGGGAATCCACAATTACACCATCACCGCGAGCGACCCGCTTGGATATTCGTCGCAATACACGGGCACGTTCAACGTGATCGGGCCGACGATCGGCAGCGTGGTGGTGGTCCGCTCTCGGGCGCTGATGACCTGGAACGTACAGGATTCCGCCGGCGTGCGCGGCGCGAGCCTCGCTGTTGACGGCGTGCCGGTTTTGGACGTCCGCGGTCCCTATCCGGCGGCGGCCGGCGTGAACTTCTCCGCCGCATTGCGACACCTGTCCGCGGGAACCCACCGCTACGTCATCACCGCCGTCGACCTGCTCGGCAACTGGTCGCAGTGCGTCGGCGCCTTCGACGCGGGCGGCAACGGCGGTTAGCGGTCAGCCGCGGCCAAAAAGGGCAGACTGTTTAGCCGGCGGGCTTGCGGTCTGTTGATTTACTGAACGGCAACGATGGCCTACGCGGCGGCTGCCGGTGATTTTTTCAGAATTCCTTCGGTTTTCGAGATTATGGTGGCATCGTTGCCTATAGGTTTGAATTGCCCCAGATGGCTGATTTGGCAGCCAGACAGGCCGTATCGTCAGTCTTCGTTCGCCCAAATCCTCCTGCCTCGCCTAACTTGCCGCTTCGGCCAACATTTTCGCCAACTCGGCGCGCAGTCCCGCCACGTGGGCCAGCAACTTCCTCATGTTGTACGCGGTACATACCCACAACCATTCGGTCCGCACCTTCTCCAAGCCACGCAGCAAAAATCGCCGCACGCCCAAAATGCTCTTGATGACGGCGAACGGCGTCTCCGCAACGTGCATGCGCTGGTTGTAGACGGACTTGCCTTGGGGCGTTTGCATTTTCGCGGCCATCTTTTCCCGCAACGGTTCGTACTCGTCCCGCTGAACGGTCCGACCGCGCTTGGCCTTCGGATCCAGGCACTCTCCCGCCAACGCGCAGCCCGCACAGTCCGCACAACGGTACACCCGCCGGCTCACCATCATCCCGCCACGCCGGTCCTTGTTCGTCTCCTTTCAAGGCGGCCTCCAACCGTTCCGCCGTCCAGGTCCGCAAGCGGCTGGCATTGGCCTTCACCCGCGTCCCATCAAAGGCCACCTCGACCAAGCGGATCAACCCCATCTGCAACGACAGTTTCCCCAATTGCCGGAACAATTCCTTCAAGGGCCCGCGAAACCGCGTGCGGAACTTGCAGAGGGTCGTATGGTCGATGACCCGCCCCTCCGCCAACCACATGAAGTCCACGTTGTGTCCGCAAAGGTACTCCAGCATGCGGCTGGAGCGGATGCCGCGCATCAAGCCGTAGAGGATTACGCCGGCCATGACCCACGGCGGGATCGGCGGTTGACCCTTTTGCCCGTCGTACTCCGCCTCCCACGCCGACCAGTCCAGGCCCTTCAGGATCTCGTCCAGCAGGCGGACGGGATGATCGTCGCTGATCGAGGCATCCAAGGTCGGGGAGAAAAGAACAATTTGATCCCGCGCCATCCGAGGCTTCGCCCAATACTCCATCGCCCGTTTCCCTCCCAAAACAACCAACTGCCGCTTGCCGTCATGGGCTCCGCCAACTATAAGCGATCAACCCCAAAACGCAAACCACCTATTCGAGTGGCGCGGTCGAGAATTAAATCAACAAACCGCAAGCTCGCCGGCTAAACGAAGTGCTGTAAGACCAAGCTGCCTTGCGCAGCACTCCCAAATTCTCGCAAGCCGCCTGCTGCTATTGACCCGCCGGCGCCGGGTTGGTAAAAGGCTCGGCCGATTCCGGCGGCTTCTTCGGCGCTTGAAATCCCTGGATGTTCTTGTCCCCCTGATGCCGTGGGGTAACCGGTCGGAGCGTTGCCATGAAAACGATTTTTGTGTTGCTGTTGTTTGCCGTGCCGGCGACAGCTTATGCCCAGTCCCAATCCGCCCAACCGCGCGTGGTGATTACCAGCGAGGCCCGACCCGACACTTCGGGCGAACGCCTGAAACAACTGCTCCGCGCGGCGGATGCGCTGGAGAAAGCCGGCAACGTGGAGGCGGCGGCCCAAGTCCGGCAGAAGGCCCAGCAGGAACGCGAAGCGCTGCTGGCCCGCATCGATTCCCTGCAAGCCGAGATCAATCGGCTGCGGCAGATCACCGGCGGAATGTCCCAAGTCATTCTGCATCTGAAGGTGTACGAAGTATCGCTGACGAAGCTGCGTCGGCTGGGCTACAATCTGGCGAAGTTGCAGGGGAAGCCGGTGCCGTCACCCGACGCCGCCAAGGACACGATCATCGGAGGCTTCTCGGTCATCGACGACGGCAGCGAGGCTTCGCGGTTCTTCGAGACGCTGCGCAAGGACAACCTCGCCAAAGTGATCGCCGAGCCGAGCCTTACGACCACAAGCGGCTGCAAAGCGCTGTTCAACGCCGGCGGCAAGCTGCCGTTGCCGAAGGCAGAGAAGGACGGCAAGACACCGGTCGATTGGGAGCAATACGGCACGCAACTGGAATTCACGTCCACGATCGTCGGCGAGCGCACGATCCAACTTTCTGTCCACTTTCGCGCGGGCGAACTTGACAGCGCCAACGTCGTACACGTCGGCAAGGAGACGATCCCCGGCGTTCGCGTCCGCGAGTTTCGCACCGTCGCGGAGTTGCGCGACGGCCAGACGCTGACGTTCACCGGTCTGAACCAGGTCCATGTCGAGACGTCGGAGAGCGGCGTGCCCATTGCCAGTTCCATTCCGTACATCGGCTCGGCGTTCAAGAACGTGAAAGAGGAACGCAACGAGACGGCGATGTTCGTGCTGGTGCGGCCCGAGCTGCCGCAACCTGTCGGCGACGCCGACAACTCGTCCGCGGCCGCGCGGCAGCCGAGCGAATATGACCCGCTGCGCTAGACAGCGGCGAGGCGCTGTCGGGTGCCACGGTTGGCTTGCCCAACCGTGCTCCAGCACTGCCGGACAAGCCGGCGGTGGCACCCGCGCGGTGGTGGCTCCCGAGAGACTCATCGCAAAGCGCGCGGATGATGCCACTCCGTGGACCATCGCAGGGTATCGAGATAGCAGGGGCTTTTTTCGCTGTTTTCCCTCACCGTCCACTGCCGCCGCACCAGCACTGCCATTTGCGGCGCATGGAGGCTACGGACGCACGAATACCACGCCTCTGCGGCATTTCCATCGGCCTGCCGTTGTGTTTGGCGCCAAGGGTGAGCAGGAACGGTACGGCCTTTTCGGCCCACGCTTCCGGTACGGGATAGTGTGTCGCGTCAGCCCCGTAACAGCTTCGCAGCATTTCTGTGTTGATGACGCCGGGGATCACGGGTACGACGGCCAGGCCGCTGGGGACTTCTTTGGCCAGTGCGCGGCTCAGGCCCTCGATCGCCCACTTCGTAGCGCAATAGGTTGCGAGGTGTGCCGCCCCGGTACGCCCAGACCAGGAACTGAAGTTGACAACCACGCCACGGCCGCGCTCGATCATCGCGGGCAGGAAATGCCGCAACACATTGGCTACTCCCTTGATGTTGACGTCGATTATTCGAGAGAACTCTTCGACAGGCACGTTCCAGAGCAGTGAGTTCCGGCTGATCATGGCCGCATTGTTCACTAGCAGGTCGGGTGGGCCGCCGGAGAGAACCTCTGCGGCCCAGACCCGCATGTCCTCGTCGCGGCTGACGTCGGCGACCGTGAAAGCGTGCGGCGGCCCGTAGTGGCGGCGGAGCTCGGCAATCGCATCGGCCGAGCGGGCACAGCCGAGCACGACATGGTGGCGGGCGATGAAGCCCTCCGTGAGCGCCCGCCCCAGCCCACGGCTGACACCGGTGATGACGATGCGCTTGACAGAGGGCATGATTGCCGGCTGGGTTTGTACCTTGGCTCTTGATTCTAAGTGGGAACGAATAGGACTTGTGCTCACAGTAGCCCGCACACCCCGTGTGCGAGGCGGCGGCACACGGCGTGTGCCGCCTGCTTCCCTGTACCGGTCTACTCAGTTCATGTTCCGTCGCAAGGCCCGGTCGTACACCTCTAACGTCCTCCGGGCAACCGCGTCCCAGTTCAAATCCTGTTCCGCCCGGCGGCGGAGGCGATTGGAGAGATCGCGGCGGAGCTGGTCGGAACCTAGGAGCCTTTCGACTTGCTCCACGATTTGCTGGGAATTATCGCTGTCGATCCAGACTGCGTCTTCTCCGAGGTGCTCGGGAATGCCGGCGTTCCTCGTGGCGATCACGGGCAATCCCGCCGCCGCGGCGGTGGCTGCGGCAAGTCCCGCGGTACTTCCCATAAAGGGAAGCACGCATAGCAGCGACGACTGGTACAGGCGCAGCGCTTCCGGCATGGGGATCTGGTTGTGCCAAGAACGTCGTTCTCCAATCCCGCTTGGGCGGCCAAATCCTTCAATGCCGCCAGGTCTTCGAGGCTAAAGTAGCCATGCACCTTCAGTTTGGGGGCCTTGGCTGCCAGACGCGTTTTCAGCAGCGCCATGGCCTCAAGAACCGCGTGCAGGCCTTTTCCCTTCAAGGGGTGATGGCCACCGTAGAAGACGATTCCCTCCCTCGGTTGATTTTCATCCAGAACCGGGAGATCCGTCCCGCAGACGACGATCTCAATCTTGTTCGGATCGACGCCAAGACCGACAAGTTGGTCTTTCATGCTGGCTTGCGGCACGATGATCGCATCGGCCTTGTTGTAGCTCCTGTTGCCGTCGGGACGCTGCAACTGTTCGCGATCGAATTCGAGAATCGTGATCACCCGAGCGGCTCGCGACGGCAGATTCAACCAATGAAACAGCACGATGGACCCATAGGCGTTGAGGGTCTGCTGGAAATGCACCACTTCCGCCCCCGCCGACAGTTTTCGGTATCTCCGAGCGCGGAAGTAATAGAAGAACTTGCGGGCTCTGAGCTTGAGCCAGTTCTTCCACCGTGCTCGCGACTCAGATCCGGGAATGGTGAGCATTTCAAAGTACTTGCACCCAGCCATCTGGAAATCTCGGTTGAGTTCGGCGTCATCGCCGCAGCCGCAGTTGGATGCCACCCATTCCACCGCTCTTCCTGTCCGCTTTTCAAGTGCTTTCTTGAGTGATTCGGTGGCTGGTCCGTAAGAAGTTTTGAAAGGACAACCAATGAGGGTAACCTGCATAACGGCTCCTCACAAATTAGAAAAGTCGCATTTCAATCTAGAATAGGCCCTGACAGGCGAGCGATACGTTGACGGCATCCATCAGCCCTAACGCCTACTACTTGCTTCCTGCCCGCCACGCGCGGCAGATGCCGAATTATATGCACAAATTGGCAAAGTCAATGCCTGGAAACCAGAGACGGCTTAGTGAGGTCGGGCCCGGCTGCCGCTGCTGGCTTGTCTAGCAGTGCCGCTCGGGCGGCTGGCCGGCGGGTTGCACGGGTGCCTGGCGGACGAATGCATGGCCCCTTCCCCGGTCGTTGATACGCGGCACGCGACCCGCACCCTGCGAACGCTTACGATGGGGCTGACAAGAAAATGCAAGAGGCGACGGATGTCGCCTCTCGCCAATCTGTCTGAAGCGTATGGCCCGCACCGCAAGCCCGCCGGCTAAACATCGCTGCATTCGACTGGCGCAGTGGCGCTAGACCACGCCTTGGGCGAGCATCGCGTTGGCGACTTTTACGAAGCCGGCGACGTTGGCGCCGCGGACGTAGTTGACGTAATCGCCGTCCTTGCCGTACTTAACGCAGTTCTCGTGGATCGAACGCATGATCCCCTGCAACCGCGAATCGACCTCCTCGCGCCGCCAGTTGTAGAACTGGCTGTTCTGCGCCATTTCCAGACCGGAGACGGCCACGCCGCCGGCGTTGGCGGCCTTGCCGGGTCCGTAGAGAATCTTGGCGTCCAAGAAGACGTCGATTCCCTCGGGCTCGGTGGGCATATTGGCCCCTTCGGAAACGCAGACGCAGCCGTTCTTGACCAGCGTGCGGGCTTCACTGCCGCTGATCTCGTTTTGCGTGGCGCTGGGGAAGGCCAAATCGCAGGGAATGTCCCAGGGCCGCTTGTTTGGCAGGAATTGGGAACCCTTGAACTTGTCGACATACTCGCTCATCCGCCCGCGGCGGACGTTTTTGAGGTCCATAACCCAGGCCAGCTTGTCGGCGTTGATGCCGTCGCGATCGACGATCGTGCCGTTCGAGTCGGACAGGGTCACGCTCTTGGCGCCGAGTTGCAGCAGCTTCTGCACCGTGTATTGGGCGACATTGCCCGAGCCCGAGACGCAGGCGGTCTTGCCGCGAACGCTCTGGCCACGGGTGGAGAGCATCTCTTCGGCGAAATAGACGGCCCCATAGCCGGTGGCCTCGGGGCGAATCAGCGATCCGCCGTATTCAAGCCCCTTGCCGGTCAAGACGCCGCAGAAGCGGTTGGCGATCTTCTTGTACTGTCCGAAGAGGAAGCCGATCTCGCGGCCGCCGACGCCGATGTCGCCGGCGGGCACGTCGGTATCGGGACCGATGTGGCGGAACAACTCGGACATGAACGACTGGCAGAACCGCATGACCTCAAGGTCGCTCTTGCCCTTGGGATCGAAGTCGCTGCCGCCCTTGCCGCCGCCCATCATGATCGTGGTGAGACTGTTCTTGAAGACCTGCTCGAAGGCAAGGAACTTCAGCAGGCCGAGATTGACGGTGGGATGGAAGCGCAGACCGCCCTTGTAGGGGCCGATGGCGCTGTTCATCTCGATGCGGAAGCCGCGATTCACCTGGACTTCGCCGCGGTCGTCAACCCACGGAACACGGAAGATGATGACGCGCTCCGGCTCCACAATCCGATCGAGGATCTTGGCCTTGCGGTAGGCGGGCGTGCTTTCGATGGTCGGCATGACCGATTCGGCGACTTCTTGAACCGCTTGCAGGAACTCGGGCTGGCCGGGGTTCTTGGCGGCCAACTGTTCCATAAACACGCGAACTGATTCACTGCTCTTCGACATTCTGTTGCGAACTCCTGGCTAGATTGGTCGCCACCCGACTCGTTGATTCGGTCAGCGGGCTAAGGCGGCTTCGAGGCCGTCAGGGCGACTCCCCGCTTGGCACGAGAACAAGACTCCAATTCTACGCATGTTCTCCAGCCGGCCGAAAGGCCATCATTGCCATGTTTCGCTAATACATCAGCATTAGCGTTTCTTATAGCCGCCGGTTGAATCGGTGAATCGACGCAGAATGGAGCTTGGAAACCGGTCGGCAACGGCAGCCCGCCCTCACCCCCTGCCCCTCTCCCGGTGGCGGGAGAGGGGAGTAATACGCTCAGAGATCGCGGAGCAGATCCTCACCGTAGCCGGGCGGGAAGGGGTTGTCGAACGGCGGCTCTTCCGAGCGATCCCCTGCCAAGGTCTCGGCTTGAGCTTTCGACGGCGTTTTGGTCTCGAGCGCCAACACGAAATCCGTCAATTGCGATTCGCCGCCGAACTGGCGGAGCCAGTAGCCAACGTCTTCCGCAAGCAACGGAACGGGCGGCCGCGGCAAGGCGTCGGACGATTCTTCTTCCCGCTGCCGCCGCGCGCGGAGCAGTTCCGCGTACCAGATTTCGCTGTCGACCGCTTTCGCCCGCCGGCGTCGCGCGGCCCGCTGAACCTGGTGGTCGCTCGATACGACCAGCAACCGCCGCGGGGCCGAATCGGCGTGAATCAGCTCGGCGATCACATCGTCGGCCGTCTGATTTTTTGGGGCGAAGCGAACCGCCAACGGCCCGTGTTGCACGACTCGCGGCAGGCCCGGCGGGGCGTCGTGGGCGTCGAAGACGACGGTGGTGTGCGGCAGTTCGCACGGATCGATCGCCGCCGCCAGGAAGTTCAACAGCGCCAACCGGCTGCGCTGCAAACTCGTTGCGCCGGGACCACGGCCGACAATGCCGGTCGCGTTCAGAAGATTGTAGCCGTCGATCAGCAGAGGCATGGGAGACGAACGCTCAGCGAAAGGTTTGCCAAGGACACGCGGAGGACACGGAGGAAAGGGATGAGGGATGAGGGATGAAGGATGAAGGATGAGGGATGAGAGATAAGAGATGAAGGATGAGGGATGAGGGATGAAGGATGAAGGATGAAGAATGAAGAATATCTGTGATTGCCTTCATCTCTCATCCCTCATCTCTTATCCCTCATCCTTCATCCCTCATCTCTTATCCCTCATCTCTTATCCCTCATCTCTTATCTCTCATCCCTCATCTTTCGTCCTTCGTCCCTCCCTCCGTGTCCTCCGTGCCTCCGTGGTCAACATGGCGCTGCAGCGTTAGCCGCTACTCACGGACCCTTCTTGCCGCCTTGGAACAGCACCGCGTTCATGCTGCCGCTGCGAAAACCCTCCAGATCGACCGCGATGTACTTGAAGCCCAGCGATTTCAGGCATTCGATCACTTCCTGGCGAAGCCAATGGTCGTCGAACTTCGGCAACTGCTCGACGGCGACCTCGATCCGCGCCACGTCGTCCTTGTGGTAGCGAACGCGGACGGGCTGGAATCCCTGCCGTCGCAGGAACTGCTCCGCCCGATCGACCATCGAGAGCCGCTCGGCGGTGATCTGCTCGCCGTAGGCGATGCGGCTGCTGAGACAGGGCGTGGCGGGCTTGCCGGCCGGCGACAGTCTCCACGCCTCGGCCAGCAGCCGGATTTCAGCCTTCGTCAGCTCGCACTGCACCAGGGGACTGCGGACGTTCCACTCCTTCGCCGCCCTATTGCCCGGGCGGTAATCGTCGAGATCGTCGCGGTTGCTCCCTTCGACAATCACGGCCATGTTCGCCCGCTGCGCGACCTCCTCGACGCAGGCGAACAGCTCGTTCTTGCAGTGGTAGCAGCGATCGGCGTCGTTGCTGTAGTAAGCGGCGACGGCCAACTCGCCGGTGGCCACGATCTCATGGCGGATGCCGATCTTCCGCGCGATTCCCTTCGCCTCGTCCAACTGATCGACGGCCATGCTGGCGCTGGTGCCGGTAACGGCCACGGCATGGTCGCCCAGGGCCAGATGCGCCGCTTTGGCCAGCACCGTGCTATCGAGGCCGCCGGAGTAGGCCACCGCACAAGTGCCGTAGCTTCGCAGCAAATCGATCAGGCGGTCGCGCTTGGCCGACAACTCCGGCGGCAGCTCGCCATGCGGTTCGGAGGGGGCGTCGCTCATGATTCCTCAAGCCGATCGGCCCGCGGCGATCGCCGACGCGAGACCGAAACGAAAAAGTCCTCCACCGCAATGCCGTGGTGATGCTTTTTTGAGAGCCCGTCGTGCTAAGCGGGCGGCCTCGGCTCCGGGTTGTGTGATCCGCGGCCGGACGAACCGGTCCACGGCTATACACGCGGCCAGAGTCTTTGTTTTAAGGCGCCCAACGGGCATACTTATCGGCTCACCAAAAACATCGCATCAGCAGCACGAACATGGTAGAGGACTGCCGTTATCCTACTGCCGCAGAGCAGAAAAGGCAAGGGCACCGCGGGCGCAGCAACGGGTTATGGCGGTCACCTCCGAACCGTTTAGCCGCCGCGTCTACGCGGCGCCGCAGTTGTGAGCGATTCTGCGCCGCGTGGACGCGGCGGCTAAACAGATTTCTCATCTTGGCCGCAAGGAATTACTGCACCCGTTCTTGCTCTGCGTCCTCCGCCTCCTCTGCGGCGCGTGCCCCCTGCTCCTTTCCCCAATCCTAACGCCGCTCTAATCTCTCCAGAGATCGGCCGTTCGCGCCTTCAGGTCGGGCAGCAGCGGCAGCGGTGCGCTCGGCGTCGGCTCGTACCAGAACGTGGCGCAGCTCCAATCGTTGTGCGTCTCCTCGAGCAACCGCGTCTGCGGCGACCAGGTCATCTGCTGGATCGTGATCCGCGCCTCCTTCCGCCAGCTATAGGGATCGGGCAAGTGCCAGCGGTAGAAGGTATAGAAGTCCTTTTGCGCCAGAGTGCAGCCATGATAGAGAAAGTGCAACTGCGAGATGCCCCAGGCCAGACCGGCGTAATCCTCGGTGCCGGTGCCGCAGATGGTGGGGAACTGCGTATCGCCGTCCATGTAGACTTTGACCTCGCCCTCGCAGGCCTGCCGCCGCGTGGGGTCGCGCATGCCGATGACCGTGCCGACGTAGCGGCCTTTGTTCTTTCGCAGCGGCAGCAACTCGAAATCCCGCTTCTCCGTGGTCGGGTTTTCGCGGCGGAAGAGGACGTGCAGCCGGCCCACGTCGGCGGGATGGCGGTCGCCGAGCGTCAAATCCATCTGATAAAACAGCGGAAATTGCCCTTTGCTCTCGTTCGTCACCGTCAAAGTCGCGTGCTTGACGAAGGGCATCGGCAGCCAAATGTTCATCCCGCCCGAGGCGGTGCAGGAATGCACGGCCGACTGGTAGGACATGACTTTGCCGTGCGGATTGCCGAAGAAATCGCCCAGCGGGCATTCGATGCTCGGGTGTTTCTGCCCCTCCCAGTAGGCGCGGATCACGATGCTCCGCAGATTCACGGGCGAGCGGGGAACGGTGATCCAGAGGTGGCGGACGGTTCCCGGGCCGTCGAGGTCGCAGAGTTGCACGCTTTCGCCGGGCTTGAAATCGTGCCAGGCCGCCCCCTTCCGCCCTATGCCCAGATTGCTGGCCGCGCGTCCGCCCTGGCCCGGCGCACCGCTGGGATTCTCGAACGAGAGCGACCGCGAAATCAGGCCCGTGTCGAGCAAATAGGGTTGATGGACAACGTCGGACGATTCCTGCGGCGAGGCCAACGCGGCACAGCCGAGCAACCATGACGCGGCAAACGCCATACGAATCAGACTTCGCGTGTTGAATCCAGTTTCCATTGCTCAACTCCGATCTTCAGTCGTGGTAAGTCCACACCGCCTCGCATAGCGCCAGTATCGTCTCCACGTCGAGTTGTTCGGCGCGGGTCGAGGCCGCAAGGCCCAACTCGTCCAGAATAGCATCGACCGCGGGCTTGTCCAGTTCGCCTTTGGCCGCGTGCAGGAGTTGCGATCGCAGGAACTTGCGGCGATGCAGGAAGATGCCGCGGAGAAAGTCGTGGAACAACTTGCGGTCGGGAATCCGCCGCCGGCGATCGTCGTCGAGGGTCAACTGGATGAACGCCGACAAGACCTTCGGCCGCGGCCAGAAGGCCTCCGGCGGCAAGACCCGCAGGACTTCCGCCCGGCACTGTGATTGGATCCACACGCTCAACGCCCCGTAGTCCTTGTCGCCCGGCCGGGCGGTGATCCGCTCGGCCAACTCCTTCTGGATCGTGGCGGTCATCGTCCGCGGCGGGGCCTCCTCGGCCAGCAGATTGCCGAGGACCGGCGTGGCGATATTGTAGGGCAAATTGGCCACGAGTTTCAGTTGCCGGCCGGGCACGGCGGCCAGCAGCGGGCGAACGGCCTCCAACACCGCCGGGTTGATGCGGTTCTTCCCCTTGAGCGCATCGAGCTTGAGCATGATGACGTTGTCGAAGCGGTGCAGCTCCTCGGCCGCCAATTGGAACATCCGCGGATCGACTTCGACGGTCACCACTGCCGCGGCCTGTTGCGCCAGCAGGGCCGTAAGCGAGCCGGTGCCGGTGCCGATTTCCAGCACCACGTCGTCCGGCCCGAGGGCGGCGGCGTCAAACAGGACGCGAAGCAGATTCAGGTCGATCAGGAAGTTCTGCCCGTGCCCGCGGTGCGGCCGAATGCCCGCCTCCTCGAATCGCCGCATGAGGAAGGAGAGAGTTTGACGGGGAGAGGACATGGGAGAATGATGAATGCGGAATGATGAATGACGAATGCAGGCGAGCGAATGTCCAAGGGTGAATGCCAGGCGAGCGTTGACGAATGATGTGCATTCATCATTCATCACTCATCATTCAGCATTCCTTCCCCACTCCTTTGCCTCGACCAGCCGCTGCACGTACTTGGCAAGGATGTCGGTTTCGAGATTCACGCGGCCGCCGACTTGCAGCCGACCGAGCGTGGTGACGGCCAACGTATAGGGTATCAAGGCGATGCTGAATTGTGTCGGCTCGCTCTCGACGATCGTGAGACTCACGCCGTCAACGGCGATCGAGCCCTTCGAGGCCATCTGCACGGCCAGTTCGCGGGGGACGGAGATCCAGAAGGTGGACCATTGGCCGCTGTCGTCGCGGCGGAGCAGTTTGCCTACGCCGTCGATGTGCCCGCTGACAAAATGCCCGCCCAGCCGATCGCCGACGGCCAGCGCGCGTTCGAGATTCACCGCGCTGCCGGGCTTCAATTCGCCGAGATTGGTGCGGGCGAGCGTTTCCGGGCCGGCCTGAAAGGCGAACGTCTCGCCCTGGGAGTCGATCACCGTCAGGCAGCAGCCGTTGACGGAGATGCTGTCGGCGACCTTCGTTTCGGCGGCAATCCGCGGCTCGCGCACGATCAGCCGGCAGCCGGGCGGCTCGTCCCGCAGTTCGACGATTGTGCCCAGGGCTTCAACGATACCGGAGAACATTGCGATGCTTCCTCAAGCCTCAGCGCTTCCCTTCGGGGCGCGGCTAAACGTCGCGCTCACTGCCGACTGCCGACCGCCCACTAAAAAATCGGTTCCTCGCGGTTGCGATGCTCGACCCATTTTTCCCAGGCCAGCCGCAGCGGGCCGTAAACGGCGAAGGCCGAGGCGGCGATGGGGATGGCGTAGCTGCGGGCAACCATCAACGCAACGAAGAAAAACACGACCCCCACCAAGTGGCCGAAACTCCGCTGCCCCCGCAACACCCGATTGGTGACATGCGGATAGCGAATCCGCGACACCATCAACAATGCTAACAACAGGCCGAAGAAAGGCAACACGTATTGCAGGCACGTGTCGATTCCCTCCTTCAGCGGGCCGGGGTAGTGCCGCAGCCCGTAAAACATGATCGCGAAGCCGGCAATCACCGCGGCGGCCGCCGGACTGGGAAGCCCGCTGAAATACAGGTGCTCGTCGTCGTCGGTCGTCTCGACGTTGAACCGCGCCAGCCGCAACGCCGCGCATGCCCCGTACGCCGCCGCAATAATCCACACCGCCTGGTCGTGCCCTAGCGTAAACAGCGGGCACATCTTCACCAGCAGAAAAGCGGGGGCAATGCCGAAGCTCACCACGTCGCACAGGCTATCCAATTCAGCCCCGAAATCGCTGGTCGTGCGCGCCAGTCGGGCGACGTAACCATCCAGTCCATCAAAAATCATCGCCAGGAAGATCAACCAGCCGCTCTCCATCAAATCGTGGGCGTCGGCGAGGATATTGGCGCTGGCGCTCATCGTCTTCAAGGGGCTGTCGATCCGCGCCGCCACGACAATGGCGAAAAACCCGCAGATCAGGTTCCCCAGCGTCAACAACGTCGGAAAGATGGAAATCGTGCGGATGGGACGCATGGGAGCGGCTAGGGGCCGGGGGTCAGGGGTTAGGGGGAATGACGAAATCCGAAATCCGAATGACGAAGGAAATCCGAAGCACGAAATCCGAAGTCCGAAAGAACTCGTCGTTCGGATTTTGTGCTTCGGATTTCGTGCTTCTTTCGCCATTCGTCATTCGTGCCTCGTCATTTCTCGCTCAGGGCCAAATCGACCTCAGGTTCCACACATCGAGCGATCGCACTCGGGCGTTACCGCCCTTGGCGTAGATCGCGAGGTTCTTGTTGTCGGCGGCCGGAAGGAAGCAATACGCCATATTGACTCGCCCTTCGCCCGCGAAAATCTCGATGGAGGTCCGATCGACGAGCACTTCCAGCGCGAGCCGGCCGCCGGCCAACCGCAGCGGGGCCGTGCTGCCCAGACAGGAGAGCATCTGTTGCTTGACATTATACTGAATCGGAACGCCGCGGACATCCAACCCGATCTCCGCCGCCGAAGCCGGCTCGATGGCCAACCGAATGTCGAACAACTCGCCCCGCACGCCGGCCAAGGGATTTTCGCCCGGCCGCAGCGTCCCCTTCCAGTGCCGGTGTTTGTCGTGCAGCCGATCGATCTCCTTGACCGGCCAGGTGCACAGCCGGAGGCCGTCGGAAAACGTGCGGAGCGCGAGCGTGACGGGGAACGACAGTTGCTGGTTGAACGGCATGTCGGGATAGCGGCCGCCGGCCATCCAGGCGATTTGGATTCTGCGGCCGTCGCCCGACGGAATATCGGAGAACGTCTGCGCGGCGTAGCGATTCCTGCCCCAATGACTCTGCAGCGGCTCGGTTTCGGGCGTGAAGGTCTTGCCGTCGAAACGCCCCAGCCGGTACTGATTGCTGGCGGCCCAGAACACCCATTTCTGCTTGTCGCGACTTCCATCGACCGGCAACGGGAAGAAATCGGGGCATTCGCCCGAGCCGGGCATCTGCACCGTCGCCAACCGCCGCCAACGCTTCAGGTCGGGCGAGGCAAACAGCCCATAATCGCTCTGGTCGAGGTACAGCGCCATGATCCACTGCCTGCTCGGCTCGTGCCAGAACACTTTCGGATCGCGGTTGCCGCCGATCACGTGGCCGAGCACCGGGTTTTTCGCATATTTCGTCCAAGTTCGGCCGCGGTCGTTGCTGTAGGCCAGCGACTGCGTGAACGGCTTGCCGTCCGAGCCCGGCGCCTGGCCGCCGGCCGAAGTGTAGATGCACACCAGCGGCTTCTCCACCCCGGTCTGAAAGCCGGTTGTGTTGTTCCAATCGACCACGCCCGATCCCGACCAGATCGAGCCGCGCGAATCGGGCTGGATGGCGTTGGCCAACTGCGTCCAGTGGAGCATGTCGGAGCTGACGGCGTGTCCCCAGAGCTTCACTCCGCATGGATTCTCTCTGCGGTCGGGATCGCATTGGAAGAACAAGTGGTACTCGCCCTTGTAGAACAGCATCCCGTTCGGATCGTTTATCCAGCCGATCTTGGGCGTGAAATGAAACTGCGGCCGCCAGGTTTCGCGATAGAGCCCGTCGTCTTTGCCATCCTTGCCGCAGACGTTGGAACAGAGCACAAGCATCGCCAGCAAAGCGACGATGGCCGGCAGGGCGATCTTCGATCCTGGTTCCCACGCTCTGCGTGGGAACCTCCGGCCCTCGACGCTCTGCGTCTGTCCGACCGCCGCGGCCCGCCGCCGACCCGGCGTTCCCACGCAGAGCGTGGGAACGAGAGACAAGGTCCTCCTTCGGATTTCGGATTTCGTGCTTCTCTGGTCATTCGTCATTCGAGCTTCGTCATTTCTTCGCGTATCTCGCCATCACCGTCGTCCCCGCCCTGATCTTCTGCCCAACGGCGACTTTCAGTTCCAGATCGGCCGTATCGGGCACAATCAACTCCGTGCGCGAGCCGAACTTGATCATGCCGATCTTCTGTCCGCGTGCCAGCGATTCGCCCGGGCGAAGGTCGCAGACGATTCGCCGCGCGATCTTGCCGGAAATCTGCCGGACGACCATCCGCCGATGCGGCGGCGACTCCTCCTCCAGGCCGATCCACGTGTTCTCGTTTCGCATCGCGCACTGCGGATCGCGGGCGTCGAGAAACGCGCCGGGCGAATACCGCAGGGCGATCACCCGCGAGGCGGCCGGGGCCCGATTCAAGTGTACGTTGAAAATCGAAAGGAATACACCGACGCGAACGGCCGGGCCGCCGACGAAATCGTCGTGCGTCAGCCGCGTGATCTCGACGACTTTGCCGTCGGCCGGGGCGACCAGCAGGCCGGGGTCGGCCGGAATCCTTCGCATGGGATCGCGGAAAAAATAGACGATCAAGCACAGCGGCACGCCGGGCACAATCGCCAGCGGCCAGAAGCGCGTGCAGCCGAGCAGCACCGTCAACAGCAATAGCGGCCAGCCCATCAATTGCAGTTCGGGCAGTCCCCAGCGGGCCAGTCTCAGTCGGCCGCGCCAGCGGAACGGGTCGTCGGCCGGCTCCCAGTAGCAGGTGCAGCGGTTGCGGCAGAATTTCAGGTCGCGGGGATCGAGGATTTCGTGCGGCGCCCCGCTCGTGCTCCCTTTGCGAAGCGCGGCCATGCGGCGAACGTAGCCGGGTCGAAAATGCGTAAGCCACCACCGCCGCCATCGTCCCCAGGCCAGTTCGATTTGGTAGCACCGTCCACCCCCCGGTTGGACGGATACGAAATTGTCTGGCAGCGGCTGCGGCTCGGCTCGCGGCGTGGAAATCTCAGCAGTAGACATGGTCCTTATGCTAACGCCTTCTTGACGTTGCTGGAAGGAAGGGGCCCGGTAACCTAGGCGTTGAAACGGCGCGAGCACAACGCCGCTGTGGGGCGAGAAGGGGGTGCTGGAATCCCCTGCAGCCAAAAAAGGGGGTGTTTAGCCGCCGCGTCTACGCGGCGCAGAACCGCTCATAAATGCGACGCCGCGAAGACGCGGCGGCTAAACGGTCAGCGACAATCGGCATGATCCCCTACCGCGTCGGCAAACATCGCAGTTTGCACAAGGTAGGGTATATTTAGCGTCGCACCCCGTCCCCCCACCCATGGCCAACCACGCCGGCAAGGACCTCCTTGCTCGCGATTGACAAATCCGATCCCCGCCACCCGTATTGGAATTCTGCCATGAATCGCCGTCCATTCGTATTCGCACTGTCCGCTGTCGTGATTTCGGTTGCCGCTGCTTCGCAGGCATGGGGCGGCCCGGCTCAGGAGAAGAAGCCGAAATACCCGCCCTATACCCAGGTAATCGGCGAGGCGGAGACGATGCCGGGGCTGATCACGCTTCATCACAAGGACTCGCGGTTGTTGGCCGAGATTTCGCCGGCCGAGTTGAACAAGGATTTCATTGTCGCCATCGCCATCGCCCGCGGCATCGGCCAGACGCCGTTGTTGGGCGGAATGACCGTCCACTTCGACGACACTTGGGTTTGGCAATTCCGCAAGGCCGAAGACCGCATCCACGTCGTCCGCCGCAACGTGCGGTTCCGCGCCAGCCGAGGGACGCCGCAGGAGAAGGCGGTCTACCTCTCCTATACCGACAGCATACTCTTCAGTCTGCCGATTGCCACCATGAGCCCGACCGGCAATTACGTGGTCGACTTGACGCCGGTGTTCATGAGCGACCTGCCGGAGTTTTCCCAAATCATCCGCGGATTCATGTTTGCCCCCGACCGCTCGACCTGGGCGAAGATCAAGGCTTTCAAGGAGAACATTGAGATCGAAGTGGCGGCCACCTATGCGTCGAGCGGGATGGTGCCGATCGAGACCGTGCCCGACACCCGCGCGGCGACGCTCTACGTGCATTATTCGATCAGCCGGCTGCCGGAGACGGGCTACCAGCCGCGGCTGGCCGACGATCGCGTCGGTTACTTCCTTACGGTGATCAAGGACTTCTCGAAGACCGGCGGCGAAGATCAATTCGTGCGCTACGTCAATCGCTGGGACTTGCGCAAGGCCGAGCCGTCGGCGGCGGCCTCGCCGCCGGCCACCCCGATCGTCGTCTGGATCGAGAAGACGGTGCCCTACAAGTTCCGCGGCGCGGTCCGCGACGGCATCTTGGAGTGGAACAGGGCATTCGAGCGGGCGGGTTTCTCCAACGCCATCGAAGTCCGCCAGCAGCCGGACGACGCCACTTGGGATCCGGAAGACATCCGCTACAACACCTTCCGCTGGATTACCGCGAATGCCGGCTTCGCGATGGGACCGGCGCGGACCAATCCGCTCACCGGCCAGATTCTCGACGCCGACATCATCTTCGACGCCGATTTCATCGAAGCCTGGACGAAGGAATTGCAGTTGGAGAAGTCGGACGGCGGCATCGACCTGTTCGGCAGCATCGTCAAAGCGGCGAAGCCGGGCGACGCCTCAAGCCGCGACGTGCCGGGTCAGTTTTTCGGACGGGAGACCGATAGCGACGTGCTGGGACAGCAGTTCGCCTTCGGTGCGCTGGCGCTGCGCATCGCCCACCCGGCGCTGAGCAAGGAGCAAGTCGAGAAGCTGCTGGTCGACGGGGTGAAGTCGGTCGCCACTCACGAGTTCGGGCACACCCTCGGCTTGCGGCACAATTTCAAGGCCAGCACGCTGTTGACGATGGACGAAATCAACGACGCGGAGCAGAACCGCACCATCGGCCTGGCCGCTTCGGTGATGGACTACATCCCGGTCAATATCTCGCCGAAGGGTAGAAAGCAGGGCGATTACTTTATGCGAAGCATCGGCCCCTATGACTACTGGGCGATCGAGTACGGCTACAAGCCTTTGCCCGGCGGCAGCGACGGCGAAGCGGCGGCGCTGGAGAAGATCGCCTCGCGCTGCAACGAGCCGGCGCTGCGCTATGCCACCGACGAAGACATCGGCCCGCTCGAGCCCGATCCGAGCGTGAATCGCTTCGATCTGAGCAAAGACCCGATCGAGTTCGCCCGCTGGCGGTTGGAATTGATCAATCAGATTCTCCCCGGACTGGTCGACCGCGTGGTCGAGCCGGGCGAAGGATACGACCGCGTCCGCAAGGCGTTGGCGATCATCGTGCACGAACACGACCGAGTGATGGGATTCGTGGCCCGCGAGATCGGCGGCATCTACGTGAACCGCAACCACAAGGGCGACCCCAACGGCCAACCGCCGCTGGCCGTCGTTGAGCCGAAGAAGCAGCGCGAAGCCCTCACGTTCGTGGAACAGCAGGTCTTCGGCACGGAATCCTATCGGCTTCCCGAGAAGCTCTACGATTACATCGGCGCGACGCACTGGAGCCACTGGGGAATGCGGGCACACGGTCGGCCGGACTTCTCGCTCAACGAAATCGTGCTGGCAATGCAGGACCACGTGCTCGGAGAGCTGCTTTCGCCAAGCACGCTTTCGCGAATCCTCGATTCCGAGGCCAAAACGCCCGGCAGCCAGGACGCCTTCACCGCCGCCGAACTGCTGCAAGGACTGACCGGCTCGATCTTCAGCGAACTCGACGCCATCGAAAAGACCAAGGACGGCAAGTTCGACGACCGCAAGCCGGCGATCGGCAACCTCCGCCGCAACTTGCAGCAGCGCGACTTCGAGCATCTGGCCGATCTGGCGATGGGCAGCACTGCCGCCCCGAGCGATTGCCAGACCGTCGCCACCGTGGAACTGGCCGGCTTGGAGAGCCGCTTGAAACAGGTGCTGGCCGGCAAGACGCAGTTGGACACCTACACCCGCTCGCACCTCGGCGACTTGGCCACGCGGATCCTCAAGGTGCTCGATGCCCGGCCGATACTGCCGCGGCCGTGACGGCGGCTGCGTGTTCCAATCGGTTTATTGGGCGTTAGGAAGACAATGTCGGGCCCTCGTTTAGCCGCGACCCGCAGGGGAGCGGGCTTCCCCGCGTTCTCCCCGCGAAACTGTCTACCTGACTCTCGAATGCCCGGCGAGCTTGCTCGCCGAGCGCTATGGAGAGTCAGGTGAATAATGTCGCAGGGAGAATGCGACAAAGACCGCTCCCCCTGTGGGGCGCGGCTAAACGGGAAGCCGAGCGGAGTTCGCGCGGCGAGCAAACTCGCCGGCTAAACGGTTTGGGACTGACGTGCGCCCAACGCTTCGGGCGGAGGCGTCATTGGCCGCAGCAGGTCGGCTCCTCCGGCTGTTTCTCGAAGGTCAGGTGGGGCGCGAGCACCGCGAGTTGGGAGGTGATGTAGCTGAGGTGCGTCTCGACGGCCTCCTGGAACGGCCGCAGTTTCTTCACGAACGCCGAATTGCTGGCAGCCATCGCCTCGGGAAAAACGTCATTGACCTCCGACGACTCGATCTGAATCACCAGCCGCAGGGCGTCCTCGGCGTTATCGATTGTTGACAAGCTGTTCTCGGCGGTGCGCATCTCTTGATCGAGGCGAATCACCTCATCCCGCCAGGCGAGCAGGACGTGCGGCCGCCAGCCGCTGCGCTTCGACGCCGCTGCGCAGAGCCGCAGCAGTTCGGCGTGAGCTTGCTCTTGCGCCGCGAGCGTGGTGAAGAACAGCGACAGGGCCGGCCTCTCGGCGTTGGCCTCGGCCAGTGAGAGATAGAGATTCTCGGCCCGCAGTTCCAGCTCGATGCACTGGTCGAGGACGGCGGTCGCTTCGGGATCGGCCGGGCAGAGCACGCCGCTGTCGCCCAACAGCGAGAGGAAGGTCTGCCGCCGTCCGGCCGTCAGCGCGCGGAGCAGTGTCCGCCAGCCGAAGCACCGCACCGTCACCAACGGATGAGAAACGATATCCCGCGTGCAAATCACCCCGATCATCTCACCTCTCCTGGTGCTTTGCTGATAGACCGCCGCTGCCCGGCAGCGAAAGGACAGTCCCTCTTGACCAAGCGTACCTTCTATTTCAACGGTCGCGGTCTACAGCAGGGGAGGCCAGCGGCCGCGAAAATGGCTACGACCGGCATGATCGGCGCACGCATCCGCATGTCGGTCCAATAGAGCAGGTGCCCGGCCATGAGGCAGGCGATCAGCAGCAGACCCCAATGCCAGGCGGAAGAGGGGGGCCGAGGGATTTCGGGATTTGGGGATTTGGGGATTTGGAGATTTGGAGATTTGGAGATTTGGAGATTTGTGGGACACTTCCATAACCACCAGAGGCCGAGTATCGCCAGCAGGAACTCCGGCAGGTACCACAACGCCACGGCGTAGCGCGAGAGGCGGCGGAGCGGGGGCTCCTCGGCCGTCACTCGATGCGGCAGCGGCAGTTGGCCGAATCGGGCACGAAGATCGAGTTCGATCAGGTGGCGCACCGCCCACGGGGTCTCAGCGGCCGTCACGCGATGCGGCAGCGGCGACCAGAAGCGGCCGACCCGCACCACGCAGGCGTAGAGAAAGGTGCCGGGCTCGTGGCAGATCGTCTGCCAGGCCTCGGCGTACGCCAGGTGATCGTCCTCCAGTTCGTTTCCAGGACGACGGAGATCCCATTCATAGTTGAACCGGTCGGCCCGCCACACGCTGCCCCAACTGCCCGTGCGGAGCCAATCGTAGAAGTCCGGGTTGTTTGCCAAAAGGAGCGTGTAACCGCCGTGCGTGGTGGTGATGATCGGGCGGCCGAACTGGATCTGATTGCGAATCGCCCAGGGACTGAGCACGATGATCGTGCCGAGGAAAAATGCCGCGGGCGCGCGAAGGCTGCGGGCGATTCTGCCGCGGGCCGTTGGCCCCCGGCTATTGGGGACTGTCCCGATTTTCGCCTCAGCGAAAATGGGACTGTCCCCTTTTGTGCTGCGGAAACTTCGCCACCACAGTGCTATCCCGGCGGCGATCGCCCAGAGCAGGAACGCGGGGCGGCAGAGTGCGGCCAGGCCGAGCACGATTCCCGCCGCCATCTGCGGCAAGAATAGCCGGGAGTCAACGACTCCCGGAGATCCGCCGCTCGCGCTCGCGGCCGCCGGGAGTCGTTGACTCCCGGCTATCGCCAGGGAATTGCTGCCGCTGGGCAAAGCCCCCCGATTGCAATCGGGGGGCGTTTCTGGGCAGCGCGGACTTGTTGGATGGCGCCGCCGCAAGCATCGTCCCCCTTCGCCCCGTCCATGTGAGCGCGAGCAAGCCGCCCGTCGCCAGCAACGTCGCCAGCGTCTCGGTCATTACCACTGTCGAACTACGCAGCAGAATCGGATCGCAGGCCGTCAGTACCGCGGCCACGGCGGCGGCCGTGCGTCCCAATCCCCAGCAGCGAGCCAGCACGAACACTAGATAGACCGTCGCCACGCCCAGCAAGACGTGCAACATCATCATGGCGATGATCATGATCGCGGGGTCGTGCGCGCCGACGAGCACGGGGCCGGTTAGCACGAGCGAATACAACGGCGGACGATAGGCCGTGGGTACCGAGTAGCCGCTGCTGAACGTTCGATGGTCGACGAGATTGGTGGCCAGCCGCAGGTAGCCGTCGGGATCGTCCTGCAGCGCATCGGGCGTCAGCCACAACACGCCGCAACGAATCAGCAGGGCAAAACAGAGAACAAATGCGGCATTAGAGCAGAATCTCACGCAGAGGCGTAAAGCCGCAAAGCCATCATCTTTGCGGCTTCGCGCCTCTGCGCGATTCTGCTTCTTGTCTGTTCGCTGCCATGTTCCTACTGCTGCAATGCGTAGAGCACGACGTTCAATCCAATCTTCGCGGCATCGTCGCGGACGTAGCCGCGGCATCCGAAGGAGTCCTGCTTTTCCAGGGCGCAGCTCAGGTCGTAGGGCGAGAAGACGACGCCCCAGCGGTCGCCGAACTTGATGCCTTCGAGTTCGGGCGGTCCAGTCTGGGGCGGCGAGGCCGCGACATGCCCGCCGGCCGCCGCCTGTTGCGGCTCGTGTCGCGACACCACCCGCAGGTCGGATCCGCCGTAGGTCTTGCTCAGCAGCGGATCGCTTACCGGAATTCGCTCCAGCTTGTGATCGGGGAAGATCACCGCCATCTCGCGGCGGAACGATTCGCTGAACGCCCGGCTGGCGCAGATCGAATCGGCCAGCAGCATCCCGCCCCGTTCGATGTATCGCCGCAGTCGCTGCCGTTCCAGATCGGTCAAGTGGAAGCTCGTCCGGCCGTGCATGAAGACCAGCGGATAGTCGGAGAGCGCGGGGTCGCTGATGGCAAGCAGCTCGTCGCGGACTCGCACGCGGATCTTCAATTGGGCGGAGGCCGCCTCCATCAGGTTCTTTACCGCCCGCGGAGCGGAGTTGCAGCCGCCGGGATGGCGCAGGGTGGCGACGAACAGCCGCCCGCGATCGAACTTGTCGCGCGGGCCGGTGGGCATTGTCGGCTGGAAGAAGAAGTCTTTCGATTTTACTTCGCGATTGGTGGCGTAGGCCAGGACGTTGATGCCCAGCGACAGGGCGGCGTCGATTTGCGCCTGCACCGGGCGGTCGTATTTCTCGCCGCGCCCCGGCCGTGAAAGCTCCCAGAGGCAGGAGAGCGACGGCCGCGGGTCGCGCGGCGGATCGGGTGGAACATAGACCACGCTGGTGCGGCAGCCGAACTCGACCCCCAGCAGCGGCCGCATCTGGCCGGGGTCGACGTCCTCTTCGGCGTGCCAGATCGGGTGCTCGGGCTCGAGCAACTGCAGCTTGTACTCGGGCTCGGGGAAGACCAGCTTCATCAGCTTGCGGAAGCCGCCGTCGAACTCCTCGCCGCGCTCGCCGCCGCAGTACGCCTCGGCAAAGAGGAACCCACCGCGATCGAGATAGTCGCGGAGCTTTTGCGCCAGATCCTTCCGCACCTGGAGCCCTTCCGGCACCGGGTCTTGGCTGCCGCACATATAGAGCACCGGCGCCTGCAACAGATCCTCGACCGTGGCCAGGCGGATGTCGGAGACCTGCCAGGTCAGGTCGCGCTTCCATGTGTGCTCGACGTAGCCGGTCAGATTGGCGACGTCGCTGCGGTGCAGGTTCCAATCGTCGCCGGGGCGGTGTTCGAGCTTGTCCATCAGCAGCGGCCAGCGCCCTTTCGAGAGGAACAGCAGCGCGAAGGAAGTGCCGATCAGCGGATTCGACTCGCCCACCCCGCGCGACATCCAGCGACCCTCGAGCGGATCTTGGGTGCGGACGAGGTGCTCGGCCCCTTCGCGATACCAGTCGGCGCGAGTCGGCTGGCCGGGCCGGGTGGGGAAGAGGGGAATGAACCGCTTGGCGGTCATCCGCCCCACCCGCTCCAGGCCGTAAAGGTAATAGAGCGCGTTCATGCCGGTCGGGCCGGGGTTGTGCGCGACCGAGTAGCTCTTCCCCAGCCAGATCAGGCCGCGGTCGATGCGATCATCATCGCCGCGGCGGCGGGGCAAGCAGCATTCGATGTGGTTGCCCGATACCCGGGCGTCGCCTTCGTGTACGCGGTTCGACGCGATCACCAGCGAGGTGAGGCCGGCGCAGGTCATGCTGCCCGTGCCGGTACGGTCGCCGCGCTTGTAGCCCCACGAGCCGTCGGGGTTCTGGCATTTGTCCCAGTACTTCTTGGCCCGCTCCCAGGTTTCGTCCTTGGCCGAGACGCCCACCAGCTCGGCTTCGTGCAGCGCCAGCAGGGCGAACTGCGAGTTGGAGTTGTCGGCGTCGTCGCCGATGTGGCCGAACGGGTACGTCCAGGCGCCGGAGTACCACGCTTCGGGGCCGCGGTTGTCGCGTTTGCCGCTGCCGATTTGCGTCTTCTCCAGCCACTCCACGTTGTCGCGGATCAGCAGCAGGTCCTTTTCGGGCTGGGCGCGGGCGAAGACCATCGTTTGCAGCGAGACCACGTAGGTCTTGTCGGACTTGACGCCGCGAAGATGCTCCAGCGCCCGTTGCATGGCATCGTCGTCGGTCGGCACGCCGCAGTCCAATAGCGCCAAGGTGCACAGTGCGCTGACGCCGCCGTTCATCGGCAGCGGCGCCACGTCGTTCCAGGAGCCGTCGGGCTGCTGGTGATTCTTCAAATAGGCGACGCCGCGATCAATCGCCTGGTGAACCTGTTGGGCAGTCACGTCCGCCCGCACAGCCCCTACAATCGAAGCGAATGCCCCGGCGGCGAGCACGGCGGAGGCCACAAGCGGTTTCATGGCAGAACTCCTTAGGCGGCAATGACGAAAAAAGGGGGAAGCGGGATCATAAGTATCTTAGAATTAAGCGGTTAAGGCGACAACTCCACCGGCAGACAATGGGGGGGTGGTTTTGTATCCCACGCGTAATAATGATACCATCAAAGTAGGGTAAAGCTCAAATGGCGAATGACGAAGCACGAATGACGAAGGACGAAGGGAGGAGGAAGCACGAATAACGAAATCCGAAGCTCAAAACCCGAAGTCCAAAGCACGAACAAGCCGGCCGCGGCAACTACCTTCAGATTTTAACTTTCGGGTTCTTTCGGGCTTCGAATTTCAGATTTCAAATCTCAGATTTCGGATTTCGGATTTCGAGCTTCATCATTTCGCGGGTTTTCATCGTCCTTCGCCCGTCGCAGTTCGTCATTCCTTCGTCCTTCGTCATTCGAGCTTCGTCATTCCCCGGCCCCTGACCCCCGATCCCAAATCCCCGATGCCCCCCAGCCCAACTTCCACTTCCGCATCCAAGACGCGAAACCTCGGCGACATCCTGCAAGAGTTCAGCCAACACCGCAAGCTGATGCAGGAAGAGCTGCAAAAGGTGATCGTCGGCCAGTCCGACGTGATCGAGCAGATGTTCGCCGCCATTTTCACCCGCGGCCACTGCCTGCTGGTCGGCGTGCCGGGGTTGGCCAAGACGTTGATGGTCAGCACCCTGGCCCGCATCCTCGACATCCAGTTCAAGCGCATCCAGTTCACGCCCGACCTGATGCCCTCGGACATCACCGGCACGAACGTGTTGGAGGAGGGAGAGACCGGGCGGCGCGACTTCCGCTTCGTCAACGGGCCGGTCTTCACCAATATCCTCCTGGCCGACGAGATCAACCGCACCCCGCCGAAGACCCAGGCCGCGCTGTTGCAGGCGATGCAGGAGCGCGAGGTGACCGTCGGCCAGCAGACCTACCCGCTGCCCGACCCGTTCTTCACCATCGCCACGCAGAATCCGATCGAGCAGGAGGGAACCTACCCGCTGCCGGAGGCCCAGTTGGACCGCTTCATGTTCAACGTCAAGGTCGATTATCCGTCGGCCGAGGAGGAGGAGCGGATCCTGGCGAGCACCACCCGCGGCGAGAAGCCCGAGGTCCACAAAGTCCTCTCGGCCAAGGCGATCCTGAACCTGCAAAACCTGGTGAACAAGGTGGCCGTCAGCGAGTACATCATCCAGTACGTGTCGCGGCTGGTGCGGGCAACGCGGCCGAAAGACGCCTCGGCGCCGGCGTTCATCCAGGAGTTGGTCGATTGGGGCGCCGGCCCCGCGCCGGCCAGTTCCTGATCCAAGGCGGCAAGGCGCTGGCCGCGATGGACGCCCGCTTCTCCGTGGCCCTCGAAGACGTGCAGAAGGTCGCGATCCCCGTGCTGCGGCATCGCATCAGCACGAACTTCCAAGCCCAGGCCGAAGGGATGAGCAACGAAGACATCATTCAACGCCTGATCCGCGAGACGCCGCCGCCGGTGATACCGAAGTATGAGAAGGGTTAGAGGCTGACATGGCCAGCATTTACATCGAAACATCCATTGTTGGCTACTTGACCGCGAGGTCACGGGAATCCGTGATTTTCCAGGCGCATCAGGAACTTACCCGGAACTGGTGGCATGCCCGTCGGGCAGAGTATGAGCTAGGTGTATCGCAACTGGTGCTCGACGAGGCGGGACGCGGCGACGACGAGGCCGCGGCGGAGCGTCTACGGCTGCTCGCGGGTATTCCGCTCCTCGACGTGGCTGATCCGCGCGTCGGCCCGCTGGCGCTGGAACTGCTGGCCGCACATCTACTTCCTGAGAAGGCCCGAGCGGACGCCACGCACATGGCCACCGCGACGGTCCATGCGGTAGATTACCTATTGACGTGGAACTGCGAGCACATTGCGAATGCCGCCGTGCTTCCCAAGATTTACCGGCTGTTGACGGACAGGGGATATATTCCTCCCCTGATTGTTACGCCGGAGGAGTTTTCTAACGAGGAGTTATCTGACTATGCCTAAACCGCTTTACGACGATCCGGTCGTTGCTGAAATCCACGCGATCCGTGAGCAGATGCTTGCGGAATGCGGCGACGACTACCAGAAGTTTATGGAACAGTTGCGCGAGCGACAAAGGGGGTCGGGCCGAAAGGTGATCCCAGCGCCTCCGCCGGCGATGCCGGCAGCCACGCCGGAACCTCGTGTCGTCGTTCTTGAACCGCGAAAGCCCGGCCAGCCCTCGCCGCGGATTCGCAGCCCGCGACTTTCGCATCCCGAACAAGCCGCGGACTTCGTGATGGAGGTGTATCCGGAGGACGATGAAGGGTCGTAGCGACATGGAACTTCCAAGGGAGGAACGTCAGGCATTGGACTACGCCGTCTGCGACCCGGACGACCTCGCCGCGCTGACGGCTGAGGTCCTGCCGGCCGAAGACTGGACCGTGCTGGAAGGGCAAGCCGCGCCGCCACCAGTGATACCGAAATACGAGGAGGGAGGATAGACACAATGGCGGTCTTTGAGATTCTTGCCGATCGGATCAACAAGATTGAGGAGACATCGTTTTGCGCAGCCAATATACGAGAGCGCGCCGACCTGCAGCGGCTGCTGCGTTCCGACATCGCCGTTATTTCGCCGGATACGTTGGTGATCGCGGAGGAATTTGGTGAATGGGAGGACTGCCGACGTAGAATCGACCTGCTCGGCATCGACAAGGGTGCGAACCTTGTCGTGATCGAATTGAAGCGAGATGATGAGGGCGCTCATATGGAATTGCAGGCGATTCGCTACGCCGCGATGGTCTCGACAATGACATTCGAGCGGGCCGTTGACGTTTATGCCGAGCACCTGAAACGGACGGGGACCAATCTCGATTCCCGATCATCGCTCTTGGAATTCTTGGAATGGGACGAGCCCGACGAGGACTCTTTTGCGCAGAATGTAAGGATTGTCCTAGCGGCTGCGGACTTTTCCAAAGAGCTCACGACGGCGGTGATATGGCTTAATGAGCGGGATCTCAACATTCGCTGCGTGCGGATCAAGCCGTACATGTATGGCGAGAGGATTCTCGTGGACGTGCAGCAAGTGATACCGCTTCCCGAAGGCGAAGCTTACCGCGTCCGCTTCAAGGAAAAGCAACAACGGGAGCGAGCGGCGCGGAAGGTGACCCTCGACCTTTCGAAATACGATGTGACGCTCGGCGGACAGGCACAGTCTCGGCTCTCGAAACGGGCGACGATGTATGCCGTAGTCAAGTTCCTTTGCGACTCTGGTATCGGCCCCGATAGGATCGCCGCGCACGTGCCGGGGTATGAAAAACGGATGTTTCGAAGCGCGGAGGGCACGCTTGATAGTGCCGGGTTCCTACAGCGCATGCGGCAAGAGCAAGATACCGGCGGAAGGATCTTCGATCAGTCGCGGTACTTCTGCGAAGATAACCAACTGATCTACGCTGAGGGGCGGACCTTTGCTTGTGTAAACCAATGGGGCGGCCGGTTCCTGCTGGCGATCGATAGCTTGAGAGAAGCGTTTCCCGAACATCGGATAGAATATGTGAAGAGCGAGGATGAAGTATGAGCGTGATTACCTACGAAGCTGTCGTGGAGAATGGTCATATCCAGTTGCCCCCGGATATTACTCTTCCTGAGGACACTACGGTCTACGTGGTTGTTCCGGGGCTGAAAATGCAGCGCAAAGCCTATTTTCGCAGCCCGCGGCTGGCAGACCCGTCGCAGGCGGCGAGATTGGAGTTGGAGGTAATCGAGGAGACCACAGATGCCGGCTTATGATGCCAAACATTTCACTCCGCCGGCTCCACTGGCGACGGTGACCGTCCGCACTCGCGATCGTACCAGAACGATCTCGGACGTGCCCATGCAGATCGACTCGGTGCAGATGGCACCTTGATCCCGCAGACCTGCGCGGACCGTCTTGGCCTACAGAGCAAACTGCAGGAGGACTATCTCTTCGTAGGTTTTAACGGTAGCACCAGCCCCGCTAAAGTCGTTGACGCGGAAGTGCTCTTCCTGGGACGCACTTTTCGCGGGGAATTTGGCGTTACGGACCACGAGGTCGGCATCTTGGGTAGAAATGTGCTCAATCGTCTGTGCATTGTACTGGATGGGCCGCGGCTGAGCTGGCGAGAAGGGCCATAGCGATCGCGCCATGTCCACCGCCGAGAAATACCTGAAGCCCGAAGTGATCCGCCAGATCAAGCGGCTGGACCTGCGCGCGCAGTTTATCGTGAAAGGCTTCTTGCAGGGCTTGCACGCCAGCCCGTTCCACGGCTTTTCGGTCGAGTTCAGCGAACACCGCAAGTACACGCCCGGCGATGATCCGAAGGACATCGATTGGCTGGTGTATGCGAAGACGGACAAGTACTACGTCAAGAAGTTCGAGGCCGAAACAAACATTACCGGCTATCTGGTGATGGATTTGAGCCGCTCAATGGGCTACACCTATCGGCAGGAGATGACGAAGTTCGACTATTCGATTTGCCTGGCGGCGGCACTGTGTTATCTGATGATTCAGCAGCAAGACCCGGTGGGGCTGCTGACTTTTGATGAGAAAATCCGCCAGAGCCTGCGGCCGAAGGCGCGGCGGAGCCACTTGGGCGACGTGCTCTCGCTTTTGGCGAATCTCAAGCCCGAGGGGGAGACGAATATCGCCCACAGTCTGGTGCAGGTGGCGGCGATGTTGCGGCATGCCAGTTTGGTGATGGTCTTCTCCGATTTCCTGGCCGATCCCGACCCGATCATGGAATCGCTCTACCGCCTGCGGCACGGCGGGCATGACATCATCCTCTTTCACGTCCTCGACGAGGCCGAGGTGCAATTCCCCTTCTCGGGCATGGTCGAGTTAGAGGAGCCGGAGACCGGCCAGCGGCTGGCGATCGACGCCGACGGCTTCCGCCGCGTCTATCTCGACGAGGTCGAAGCCTTCCGCGACCGCTACCGCCGCGAGTGTTTTCAGGCCGGGATCGATTACGTGCCGTTGGACACCAGCATGAGATTCGATCGGGCGCTGGCGGAGTATTTGATGCGCAGGAGTGAACGTGGATAGGGAGACCGCAAGCCAGGTACGGTAAAGAATGTTAGAATGCAAAATGAAAAGTGCAAAATGCAAAATGCAAAATGAAGGTCATGCAACGGGCGATGATGCCCGCGTCCAGCGGCCATTTTGCACTTTGCACTTTGCATTTTGCATTTTGCATTCAGTGGTTTGGAGCGTCGCGCGCGAATTTGCCTCGTCATGACCTTCGTCAACCTCTCACTTCTGGCCGGAACGGCGCTCGTGGCGGTGCCGATTGTGCTGCACCTGATCATGCGCCGCAAGCCGACGCTGCTGGAGTTTCCGGCGCTGCGGTTCATCCAGCAGCGTGCGGACATGAACCGGCGGCGGCTGCGGCTGCGGCATCTGCTGCTGTTGCTGTTGCGGGCGGGAATGATTGCGCTGTTGGCTTTCGCACTGGCGCGGCCGAGCGTCAAGTTCGGCGCCTCCGCCGGCAGCCAGGAGGCCCCCGTCGCGGCGGCGCTGGTCTTCAACGTCGCCCCGCGGATGGAATACCGCCACGAAAACAAGACGCGGATCGAGGTTGCGCGAGAGCTGGGGCAGTGGTTGTTGGCGCAACTGCCCGAGCAGAGTGAAATCGCCGTAATCGACACGCAAATCGGATCGGGCGGGATGTTTTTGCCCGACCGCGGCGCGGCCAAGGACCGCATCGCCCATCTGCTGAGTATCGGCAACTCCCAGCCGCTGACCGCCGCGATCGACGCCGCCGCCAAACTCTTGCAGGAGCCCAGCCTGGAGAAGAAGGGCATCTCGCGAAGGGAAATCTACGTCTTCACCGATCTCTCGCGCGGGGCCTGGCCGCAGGAACACGCCGCGCGGCTCCAGCAGCAATTGGCCGAACTGGGCGGCGTGGGAATCTACGTGATCGACGTCGGTGTGGCCAAGCCGATCGACTACGGCCTGAGCGAAGTCCGTCTCTCCGGCGAAGTTGTTCCGAAGCGCAGCACGCTTTCCGTCGAGGCCTCGCTCTCTTGCGTCGGCACGGCGGGCGCCCGCTCCCTCGAATTGCAGATGCAAGACGCCGACGGCAAACTGCAAAGCGGCGGAGTGCAGAGCGTCGAGGCAGCCCCCGGCGAGCTGCGGCCGGTCAAGTTCCACGTCGGCGAGCTGACGCCCGGCACCCATCAGGGCTTGGTGCGAATCGTCGGGCAAGATGGATTGGCCGCCGACGATAGCCGCTATTTCACCGTCGAGGTCAAGCCGGCGTGGCACGTGCTCTTGGCGGCGCCGAGGACGGCGAGATCCAGCGAGGACTATGCCACGTATCTCTCCCAGGCGCTCGCCCCGGAGGACTATCGCAAGCGCGGCCAGGCGCGGTTCGATTGCGACGTCTGCGATCTGGCCGACCTGCCGAAGCGGCAGCTTGGCAAATACGCCGCCGTGTTCCTGTTGGATCCGACGCCGCTCGAGCCGGCCACTTGGCAGAAGCTGGCCGGCTACGCGGCCGCGGGGCACGGCGTGGCGATCTTCCTCGGGCGAAACGCCTCGCCCGCCGATTCGTTCAACGAACCCGAGGCGCAGGCGCTCTTGCCGGGCAAGCTGGTGCGAATCGTGCGAGCGGCGGGCGACGATTTGTGCCTGGCCCCCCGCGATTTTCAACACCCGGTCCTCGCCGCCTTTCGCACCCAGGCCAGCATGATCCCCTGGGACGCTTTTCCGGTGTTCCACTATTGGGAGCTTGGTCCGCTGGCAAAGGGCGTCGGCATCGTGGCGCCGTACAGCGATGGAAACCCGGCGCTCGTCGAACGTCCCGTGGGCAAAGGGCGGGTGCTGACGATGACCACGCCCGTCTCCGACCACTCCGGTCGCGACCCGTGGAATCTGCTGCCGATCGGCGCGCTGGGCGTCAAGGTCTGGCCCTTTGTGGCGCTCGCCGATGGGATGGCGACGTACCTGGTGGGCAGCAGCGGCGAGCAGTTGAACTACCTGGCGGGCCAGACGGCCGTCGTGCGGCTCGACGCCGCCCGGCAGCGCCGCGGCTATCTGCTGTTCACGCCGGACGGACGGAGTTCTTCCTACTCGGCCAACGCGAACGATCGCGAACTGCCGATCACCGCGACCGATCAAGTCGGCAACTATCGGTTGAAAGCGGGCGGGCAGGAGGGGGTCAACCTCGGCTTCAGCGTCAACTACGCCGCGGACCAGACGCGGCTCGACCGGCTCAGCGATCAGGAGTTGGCGGCGATCTTCGGCCCGCTCAAATTCCAGCTCGCCCACACCCGCGAGCAGATCGACCGCGACGTGAGCGCCGGCCGGGTCGGCCGCGAGCTTTATCCGCCGCTGGTGCTGATGTTGGCGGTCGTGCTGGCGTTGGAGATGTTCGTGGCGAATCGGTTTTATAAGGAATAGGAGGGGACAGTTATCTTGAGGCGCAAATTGGCACCTCAAGTTTGGAACTCGCGAACCGTTCAAGGTCACAAGTTGTGACCTTGAACTGTCGCACGCTAGAAGCGTTTGAGATCACAGATTGTGATCTCAACATCCGACCGGCGATGATGCATTCGTTTGACGAGTGGTGTCAGTCGATGATGTAGCCATTTGAGGTACAAGATGTCAAATACTCATTCCCTGATTCCGGCGGAGCGAATCGAGCGATCAATTCTGCTGATTCGTGGCCAGAAAGTGATGCTAAGCCATGATTTGGCATCGCTTTACGACGTGGCGCCGCGTGTTCTGCTTCAAGCGGCAAAACGCAACAAGGAGCGTTTCCCGGAAGACTTCATGTTTCAACTCACTTGGGAGGAAGTTGACCTGTTGGCGTCGCAGGCAGCGACGCCAGGATTTCACCCCCAAAGGCACTAAGATCACAAATTGTGATCTTAGAACCGGGAAAGCACCTCAGATACCGCCCTTACGCCTTCACCGAACAGGGGGTGGCCATGCTTTCCAGCGTGCTGCGGAGTCCGCGGGCGGTGGCGGTGAACATCGAAATCATGCGGGCGTTCGTGCGGCTGCGGCAGTTGCTGCTCTCCCATGCGGACCTTGCCCGAAAGGTCAATGCGTTGGAAAAGAAGTACGATAGTCAGTTCAAGGTCGTTTTCGACGCCCTGCGGCAGTTGATGCAGCCGCCCGAGGACAAGCCGAAACGGCCGATCGGATTTCATACAAAACAGTAAAAGCAGGTTATTGGACGAGCCGGTGGGCAGTGAGCTGCCCACCCCTCGATGGACGCCGCGTGACCCCTGACCCCTGACCCCTTCCATGTTCCGCCTCTTTTTCTACCCACTGTTCGACAGCTACCTGCTGGTGGCGGCGGTCGCACTCTTGCTGGCGGGACTGATGTGGTTCGGGCCGAGCCGCGAGAAGATCGGCCGCGGCCGTCGGCTGCTGATCGCCCTGTTGCGGGCGGTGGTGATCGTGCTCCTGTTGTTGCTCATGCTGCGGCCGACGCTGGTCTATACGCACACCGAGAAGCAGTCCGCGGAACTGGTGATCCTGGTCGATCAGTCGCGAAGCATGACTGTGCCCGACGCGGTGGGCAACAAGACCCGCTGGGACGCCCTGCGCGGGCGCTCGATGCCTCGGCGTCGGCGTTGACCAAACTTCAAGACCAGTTCGAGTTGAAGGCGTACGCCTTCGACGCCGACGTTCACGAAGTCCGCGCCGAGCGCGGCAAGCTGGCGTTGCCGGAGAAGCCCGAGGGCCGCGAGACCGCCATCGGCGCCGCGCTCGACGACGTGCTGCGGCGCGAGGCCGGCAGACGGCTCTTGGGCGTGGTGCTGCTGAGCGACGGGGCGCAGCGGGCCTACGCCCCGCGCGATCTGCCGCCGCAGATTGCCGTGATGCGGTTGGCACGGCTGGGATACTCGCTGTACACGCTCCCCTTCGGCCAATCCCGCGGGCTGGGCGAGGCCCGCGACCTGGCCGTCAAGGACCTCGTGGTCAGCCCCAGCGTCTTCGTCAAGAACGAACTGGCCATCAGCGGCAACGTCCGCGTCGACGGCTACGTCAACGTCGATATTCCCGTGCGCGTGCTCTTCGAGACTTCGCCCGGCAAAATGGAGGTCGTCGCCGAGCAGAAGATCCGCGCAGAGGCCGACGGGCAACTCGTCCCGATCAAGCTCAGTTACATCCCCGAAGTGCCCGGCGAGCACAAGCTCACGCTCGAAGCTGTCCCCCAGCCCGGCGAACTGGTGACGACCAACAACGATCTGAGCACCTTTGTCAACGTGCTCAAGGGCGGGCTGAACGTGTTGTATATCGAGGGGGCGCTGCGGATCGAGCAGAAGTTCATCCGCCGCGCGCTCGATTCGTCGCGCGACATCAAGGTCGATTACGTGCGGCTCGACCTGCGCGATCTGACCGCGCGGCCTGCCAACTTCGCCGATCGCTTCAAGCCGGGCAAGTACGATGCCTACATCCTCGGCGACGTCGATTCGTCGGCCTTCCAGGCGGGCGAGCTCGCCGATCTGGCCGAGTGCGTCAGCCGCGGGGCGGGGCTGATGATGCTCGGCGGATTTCAGACCTTCGGCCCGGGCGGTTACGGCGAAACCCCGCTGGCCAAGCTGCTGCCGGTCGGCATGGATCGGCTCGAACGTCAAGCCCCCGACGAGCCGCTGCGTGAAGACGTGCAATGGCCCGGCCCGCTGCGAATGCGGCCGACGAAGCTGGGGCTGATGCACTTCGCCCTGCGGCTGGCCGCCACGCCGGCCGAGAACGAGGCGCTCTGGTCGAAACTGCCCGAGCTCGACGGGGCCAACAAGTTCCACAAGCTCGCTCCCGGCGCCACCGTGCTGGCCGACGCCGGGTCGGAGCGGCCATTGCTGGTCGCCCAGGACTTCGGCGCCGGCCGCGTGCTGGCCTTTGCCGGCGATTCGACCTGGCGGTGGTGGATGGGCGGATTCGAGTCGGCCCACAAACGCTTCTGGCGGCAAATCGTGCTCTGGCTGGCGCGGAAGGATCAGACGCAGGAGGGGGCGGTCTCGATTCGCATGGCCCAGCGCCGTTTCATGCCCTCGCAGCCGGTGGAGTTTTTCGTCGGGGCCACCTCGCCCACCGGCGATCCGATCGCCGACGCCGAGTTCAAGGCCGAGGTGGTTCTGCCCGACGGCAAGACCCGCAAGCCGCTGTCGCTGGCCCGGGAGAGCGAACAGATGGTCGGCACGTTCGCCGATACGCAAACGGCCGGCGACTACGCCATCGAGGTCACCGCCACGGTGAAGGACCAGCCGTTCGGCTCGGCCCGGGCGCGATTCCTGGTGAGCCATCAGGACCTGGAGCTCGACAACGCCTCGGCCGACGCCGCCACGATGGGAGCATTGGCGGCGATGACCGGCGGCAAGTCGCTGGCCCCGGAGGAATTGCCCGAACTGATCCGCAGTCTCACCGAGCACACCGAGCAACTCGACGTGCAGCGCGAGACGAAGAAGACGTTCTGGGACACCTGGCCGTTCTTCCTCCTGCTCGTTGCCCTGCTGGGGGTGGAGTGGTATCTTAGAAAACGCTGGGGATTGGTATAGTCGAAACGCACAAGCCAATAGCCGGGGCTAACGGCCCGCGGCATGCGCCTATCGCTGCCACCGGCTGCTCCCCTTCGGCTTTCATCACGAAAGCGCGAAAGGACGAGAACGCGAAAAGACGCCGGACAATGATCTAAGATTGAGTAATACGTCGGGCGAGTGAAGTAGTCGCTTGAGTGTAAGAAGGAAAAAGGGAAAAGCGGAAAAATGGGAATCATTGATAGGAGGTTTTTTTGCATTGATATCTTTCAACACGTCGTTCTTTCCCTTTTCCCTCTTTCCCCTTTTTTCTTCTTACACGGAACTTCATTCGGCTGAACAGTTGCAAGTTTGAGCGTGCCGTTTTCGTGCTTTCGCTCTTTCGTGCTTTCGTGATGAAAGAAACCACCGACCGCTGCGACATCTCAGCTTCCCTGCAACGTATCTCTCCATCTTCCAGGACTTCATTAGCCATGACGAGACGATCTCTCTCCGCCATCGTGTTTAGCGGCGCCTGCATTGTCGCCGCTCTGTCTGCAAGCCTATTTGCCGCTGAAAACAAGACTCCGTTTCGTCCGCCGGCGGTGCCGCTGGTGGTTCACGACCCGTACTTCAGCATCTGGTCGTGCGCCGACAAGCTGACCGACGACTGGCCGCGGCACTGGACCGGCCGGATTAACGCGATGTGCAGCATGGTCCGCATCGACGGCAAGCCGTATCGCATCATGGGCCCGCAGCCCGCCGACGTGCCGGGTATGAAGCAGAAGGCCGTGGTCGTATTGCCGACTCGCACGCTCTATCATTTTGAGGCTGACGGTGTACTGGTCGTACTCGAATTCATGGCGCCAACGTTGCCAGACGATCTCGATTTGCTGTGCAGACCGGTGACATATCTGAGATGGTACTTCAAGTCCGTTGACGAGAAAGCGCATACCGTATCGGTGTATTACGATAACTCGGCAGAGGCGGTCGTCAACGAGACGACGCAGCAGGTCGTTTGGTCACGGCCGAAGGTGGAGGGACTGAGCGTGGTACGAATCGGCTCGAAGGATCAGGCCGTCCTGCAGAAGGCCGGCGACGACTTGCGGATCGACTGGGGGAATCTCTACGTTGCTGCGCCAAGAAGGGAGAATCCGTTGATGTGCGTTGCCGGCCACGAGACGTTGCGGCGAGCATTCGCCAGGAACGGCCGTTTGCCCGAGCCCGATGATGTTCGGATGCCGCGGGCTGCCAACGACGATTGGCCCGTCATCGCTTGTGCATTTGACCTGGGCGGAGCAGGTGGTGCGACATCGGGATATCTGATGCTCACGTACGACGACGAATACTCGATCGAGTATCTTGGCACAAAACTGCGTCCATACTGGCGGCACAACGGCATGGATGCGGCAAAACTGCTGCAAACTTCCGACGAACAAGTGGGCGCGATATGGTCACGCTGCCACGCGTTTGATTATCGATTCAGGGCCGATCTGGAGTCCGTCGGCGGCGCCGATTACGCCCAATTCTGCGCCTTGGCCTATCGCCAGGCCATCGGCGCCCACAAGCTTGTCGCCGCGCCCGATGGCCGGCCGATGCTGTTTGGCAAGGAATGCTTTAGCAACGGCTGCATCGGCACGGTGGACGTGATCTATCCGGCCGCGCCGATCTTCATGCTGCTGAACAACGATCTGCTTAAGGCCCTGGTCAATCCGGTCTTCGACTACGCCGCCACGCCGCGGTGGAAGTTCCCCTTCGCACCGCACGACCTGGGCACCTACCCGAAGGCAAACGGCCAGGTCTACGGCGGCGGCGAACGGACCGAGGAGAATCAGATGCCCGTCGAGGAATCGGGCAATATGCTCGTCATCGCGGCGGTGATCTCGCAGCTCGACGGCAACACGAAGTACGCCGAGAGGTACTGGCCGCAACTGGAACGCTGGGCCGCCTTCCTCAAGGAAAAAGGCCTCGATCCGGCCAACCAACTCTGCACCGATGATTTCGCCGGCCACCTGGCCCACAACGCCAACCTCTCGATCAAGGCGATCGTGGCCCTGGGGGCGTACGCGAAGATGTGCGACATGGCGGGCAAGAACGAGCAGGCGGCCGAGTATCGCCGCACCGCCGAGAAGTTCGCCCGGCAGTGGGTCAAAATGGCCGACGACGGCGACCATTTCCGCCTGGCCTTCGATCGGCCCGGCACCTGGAGCCAGAAGTACAATCTCGTTTGGGACAAACTGCTGGGCCTGCACCTCTTCCCGCCGGAAGTGGCCGCCAAGGAGATCGCCTTTTACAAGACGAAGCTGAACCGTTTCGGGCTGCCGCTCGATAATCGCGCCGGCTACACGAAGACCGATTGGGAAGTTTGGACGGCCACCTTGGCCGATTCGCGGGCCGATTTCGACGCGCTGATGCGGCCGGTCTACGATTTCGTCAGCCACACCCCGCAGCGCGTGCCGATGACCGACTGGTACCAGACCAAAGACGCGCGGATGGTCGGCTTTCAGGCCCGGCCGGTGATCGGCGGTGTGTTCATCAAGATGCTCGCCGATCCGGCCGTGTGGAAGAAGTGGTCGCAGCCGAGCGAGCCGTCTCGCTAACGACCTGGCCGGCGCCGATGCTTCGTTTTCAGACCACCGGGCTGGACGGCGGGTTCAGATACTGTTGGTAGTTCGACTGCTCGCCCTCGACCACGAGGACGTAGAGCAGGCCGTTCTCTTGCCATGCCGATGCGCAACAGCGGGAACTGGCCGACCTGAAGCCGTCCTTGGCCGGCGATGGGTCGAGCCCTGCCGCATTGTCGCAGGCAACCACGTACAATGCGGCGCGGCGCCGGGCTGCACCGACAGGTTGTAAACGACGCCAGAACAGCCAAGGAAATCGCGCACGTGTCGCCACGTTGCGCGGGGAACGATCGCACGTAGGAACTAATCGGATAGTCCGTTGTCGCGTTTGCCGCAGGCAGCGCCGAGCCCGGCTGGCCGGCGTCGGCGTCGAACAAACGGATCGCCTCGTTGCGTGCGGACTCCTCGGAGATGGACTCCCCGCCCCGGCCACCCAGCCAGACGGCCAATATGATCGCGGCCGCGGCGGCAGCCAATCCGCCAGCCAGAAGCAGCCAGCGTCGATAGTGGGGCAGACATTCCTGTCTGCCGGAAAGGCTGCGATGCGTTCGGCAGACAGGAAGGTCTGCCCCACCGTCGGGAGAATCGACCGCCAGCCCGGCCAGCAGCCGCTCGGCAAGCCCTTCGGGCACCGCCACGTCGCGGAAGGTCCTGGTCAAACAAGCGTCCAGCGCGTCTCGCATCACACCAACCCTCGTTCGGCGTACTCTTCACGCTCCGCGTGAAGCAACCTGCTCTTCGCTCTCCTCTCACGGAGTGAGAGGAGTACCTTCTCCATCGAACATCATCGACCGCAACTGTCCCCGGGCCCGAGCCAGGCGGCTCATCACCGTGCCGATCGGCATCTCAAGCTGGTCGGCGATCTCGCGATACGAATACTCCTCGAAATAGAACATGACCACGACCAGGCGGAAGGCGTCGGGCAAGCGGTTTAGGGCCTGCTGAAGCCGATCGCCGTCGCCCCGCTCGGGCAAACCCTCCTCGGGAATCAAATTGACGTCCAAGTCGAGGTCGCCAGCCAGGATGGGCCGCCGCCGCCGCCGATCCCTGAGGAAGCAGTTCCTCAGGATGGCGAACAGCCAACTCCCGGCCGCGTCTATTTTGCGCAATTGGCCTATCTTACGCTGTGCGATTAAGAAGACCTGCTGGGTGAGGTCCTCGGCATCCTGGACCGAGCCGGCGAGGCGGTAGGCGTACTGGTAGACCGACCGGTGATGGTCGGCGACCAGTTGAGCGACGTTGAGCCCGCCCCGCGCCTCGGCCATGTCCCATCCTCTTGTAAGAGGCAGCGATCAGCGAAGATATTCCCGCGGTGGGGGGTAAAAAAATTGCCGGCAGCCGCTGGAATTCCTTTCCTATTGTAGTTTGTGTGGAATAATTTCCCAGTGGCGGGTATCTAATGCTACAGCAGGCAGGAGGGTTTCCTGCTGCGGATATCCGATGACCCCCGTTGGTTAGAAAAGGTGGACACATGAAGAAGTTAGTGGCTTTTGCGTTGATTTTGGGCTTGGGAATGTTCTCCGTGGTGGGATGCACCAAGGCGGAGAAGAAGGAGCCGGAGAAGAAACCGCCGGTGGAGAAGCAGAATCCCGAGAAGACACCCCCGGCTCCCGAGAAGACGAAGTAGACCCGAGGGCGCCGATCGCCCAGCGGCGTTCGACAGCATTGATGAGACTACGCGGGCAACAGGGGAAGGCCAGGCCATTAGGCCCCTTCCCCTTCGCGTTTTCTTGGCAGTCCCGCCCACGAAGCGGACGTCCCCGCCCGCCGAACCTGATTGGAAATGCCAATCAGCAGCAAAACGGCCGCGGCGCAGACCGTCATGCCCACGGCGACGCCGCCGACGTCCTGGAACCAGTCGGTCCATCTTGGCGTTCGCGGCGGCACAAAGCCCTGGATGATCTCCGTCGCCCCCCCGTAGGCCGCCAGCAAGAGAACAACGCTCCACCGCGGCAGGGGCCAGCGGGCCAGAAACATCACAACGGCCAACACCGAGAAGCTCAGCAGATGGGCACACGGCATCAGCGTCCGCAGCGCCCACGGCAATTCGCCGGAGACGCCGATGACCCGCGCCGGATTGGGCGACAATAGCAGCAGGCTCAGAAAGACGATATACGCCAGGCAGGCAATTCTCATTACACGTTGCATGTCTCTTCTCCGATCTGAAAGTGGCCGCGGCCTCTTCTGTCTGCAAGGAACTCGACAAATCCCGTCGCCACCCGCCAACAATCTGCGCGGGCTTTGATTGTGCCGTCGGCGGGGTGGCGATAGAATGCAAAGCGGTGTCTGGAGGGCTCGGGGATTGGGGATTGGAGTAGGGCCAAGCGTGAGGGATCGCCCACTAGCCACTAGCCACTAGCTCCACAGCCCTCACCCCCGGCCCCTCTCCCAAAGGGAGAGGGGAGACTGCATGAACCCTGACGGCTCGGTCACCCGCTGCATTGCGGATTTGAAGGCCGGCGAAGCGGCGGCCGCCGAGCAGCTTTGGCAGGCCTATTTTCAGCGGCTGGTCGGTCTGGCGCGGACGAAGCTCGGCCCGGGGGCGCGTGCGTTGGCCGACGAAGAGGACGTGGCGCTGAGCGCCTTCAAGAGCCTCTGCCTTGGGGCCGCCCGCGGGCGATTTCCCGAACTGCGCGACCGTGATAATCTCTGGCCGCTATTGGTCGCGTTGACGGCGCACAAGGCGGCCGACCTGGCCAAGCACCAACAGCGGCAGAAACGCGGCGGCGGACTCCGCCCCGCCGCCGACGCGCTGGAGACGGTGCTCAGCCGCGAGCCCACGCCCGAATTCTCGGCGATGGTCGCCGAAAACTGCGCCCGGCTGTTGGATCGATTGGAGCCGCCTTTGCGGCAGATTGCCCAGTTGCGGCTGGACGGTTATACGAACATCGAAATCGCCGAGCGGCTGCGCTTGCGCCTGCGCACGGTCGAACGGCGGCTGGAGTTGATTCGGCGGATTTGGAGCGAAGGGAGCTGAAGCGAAGCACGGAGTTCCTTCAGAGATCGCTGCGAAACCGCAAGCGGTCGCGTTGCAACCGATGAGTGACGAAGGACGCCTTCCATCCGCCGAGACGCCCGATCCCCGCGGCAGCGATCTGCTGCGATTGGACGCCGCACGCCGCATCGACGCGGTCTGCGAGCGGTTCGAGCAGGCGTTGTGCGCGGGCCGGCCGATGGCGATCGAAAGCTGTTTGGCCAACTCGGCCGGCGATGGCGTCGAGTCGGCGGCGTTGTTGCGCGAATTGCTCTCGCTGGAATTGGAGTATCGACTCCGCCGCGGCGAGCGTCCCTCGGCGGACGAGTATTTGCCCCGTTTTCCCGCGAACGAGAACATTGTCGAACTGGCGTTTCTCGAATCGGCCGCCACGCTGGCGGAAGCGATCCCCTTGTTCCTGGTCGATCATCCGCGTTATCGCGTCGAGCGGCTACTCGGCTCGGGCGGAATGGGCTCGGTCTATCTCGCCGAACATCGGGAGTTGGAACGCGACGTTGCGCTGAAGATCGTCAATCCCGAGTTGCTCGCCGAGCCGGGCATGGTCGAGCGATTCCGCCGCGAAGCGAAGGCGGCCGCGCGGCTGAGCCACGCGAACGTGGTGACGGTCTACGACGCCGAGACGGTCGGCAGCGGGCACCTGTTGGTGATGGAATACGTGCCGGGGGCCGATCTGGCGCGGACGGTCGTCGAGCGCGGCCCGCTGTCGGTGGCGGCGGCCTGCGACTACATCGCCCAGGCGGCCCGCGGCTTGCAGCACGCCCACCAGCACGGCATGGTCCATCGCGACATCACGCCGCGGAACCTGATGTTGACCGGCGACGGCCGCGTCAAAGTCCTCGATTTCGGCCTGGCGTATTTCGTCAGCGAGGCAAAGACAATCGAGCGGCTCGCGTCGCCGAGTCTTTTGTTGGGGAGCATCGACTACATGGCGCCGGAACAGGCGGCCGATCCGCACTCGGCCGACATCCGCGCCGACATTTACAGCCTCGGCTGCACGCTCTATTTCCTCTTGGCCGGCCAGCCGCCGTTTCCCCGCGGGCGCTGGCGGAAAAGCTGCTGGCGCACGCGGAGGAGCCGCCGCCGGCGATCGACCAATTCCGCGACGACGTGCCGGCCGAGTTGTCCTGGGCGATCGAACGGATGCTGGCGAAATCGCCGGCCGAACGTTTCCAGACGCCGGCCGAGGTGGCGGCGGCGTTGGCCCCCTTTGCCGGCACGGCCGCGGAAACGAGAAGATCGGCTCGTCGTCGGCGGCGTTTGGCCGCGGTCAGCGGCGGCGTGTTGCTCGCGGGGCTGATCGTGGCCGGTTGGATTGCCGGCTGGAGCCCGTTCCGGTCGGCGGTTGAAATCGAGGAGCAACCGGCGGAAGCCCAGCAGCTCTACCACGAGGGCGTTTACATGCTCGGCCAACGCCGCGAAGCACGGATGAAATCGGCGATCGAGCGTCTGCAAGGGGCGGTGGAGCTCGCGCCCAACTTCGCCCCGGCCTATGCCGCGCTGGCCGACGCCTACAACCTCTCGGGCGATTACGGCTGGGAGCAGCCCGACCTCGTGTTTCCCAAGGCGAAAGAGGCGGCGAAGAAGGCGCTGGCCCTCAACGACCGACTTGCCGAGGCCCATCTGGCAATGGCCTTCGCGCTGGACAGCTACGACGGTGACAGCCGCGGGGCCGAGCGGGAGTTCCTGCTTGCGATCAAGCTCGATCCGAAATTGCCCGCCGCCCATCACTGGTACGCCTGGTTCCTCGTGCAACAGGGTCGGGCGAAGGAGGCGGCCAAGCAGATAGCCGAGGCGCAAAAGCTTCGGCCCGATCAAAAGCTCGGGCCCGATCAGGTCGTCATCGTCAGCAATGCCGGCAAAATCGCCTACCTCAGTCGCGACTATGATCTGGCCATCAAGAAATACCAACATGCCCTGGGACTGAGCCCCGAGTTTCGCAAGGCCCACCGCGACCTGGCGCTGGTTTACGCCGAGACGGGAAAACTCGACGAGGCGCTCGGTGAACTCGACAGGGCGCGGGGCGTGACCACTGACGGCCGCGATCTGGACTGCGTTCGGGCCTATGCCTACGCGCGAAACGGCCATTCGCGGCAGGCCCGCGATCTGCTCGGCCGGCTGGAAGGGCTGGCCGACGAGAAGCCGCTGGCTTACGAGATCGCCGCCGCTTATACTGCCCTGGGCGAGAAGGATCGCGCCTTCGCCTGGCTGCGGCGGGCGTTTCGTGAACGCGCCGCCGGCCGCGGCGGCATCCACGTCGATCCGCGCTTCGACGGGCTGCGCGGCGATCCGCGTTTCGCTGATTTCGACATAGCAAAGAAGCAAGAGTGACGGCAAGCGTTCACGGCCCGGGAAACCAGGGGACGGAGGAGGTTGTCGCTGTAGGAGGCGACTCCTGTCGCCGATTTGCCGCGATTTCGGCCCGGGTGGCACGGAAATCGGCGACAGGAGTCGCCTCCTACAATCCCCAAACTGAAAAACTGATTGGCCCTGCCATCCCCTTCCCACCCCATGACTTCGAAACGATGAAGGAGGAGAAGCAATGATGCGTACCTTGAAGATCGCGATCGCGGCGGCAACGATGCTCGCTCCAGCGGCGCTGGCCGCGGAGAGGGAAACGGAGATTTCGCACGAGGGGGTCTCGTCGGTCGCCAAGGGCGGTTCCGCTTATCATGCCACCAACAAGTACCTGGATGCGACGCTCTCGTTGGTGCGGCCGCAGTTCCTCTATCTCTCGCTGGATAGCCTGGGACGCGATCACTTCCGCCCCGGGTCGATCCAACCATCGGCCGCGGCCGCCGCTTCGCCGCCGACCGTCGCGCGGCACACCGCCACCAGCGTCGAATATCGCCGGCAGGGGCTCGACGCCTCGGCGCCCGCCCGCTGGACGATCGATTTCAACAGCGAGGGGCTCACGATGGTCTCGCGCTGGTCGCAGGCCGATCCGCCCGAGCCGATCATCCTGGAATTCAGCCCGAAGCTGAGCCGGGCGACGCTGCTGGGCCGGTTCAACGCCGCCGGCAACGTGCGGCTGCCGGCAATCCTGCATCTGCCCGACCAGGGGACGGTGCGAATCACCGCGGTGGATGCAGAGGACGCGGCCTTGGGCTACGATGCCCAGCGCACCGGCGGCGAGTTCATCCGCGTCGTTTTTCCTCCCGCCACGGAGAAACGGCCGCGGATCGAGTATCGCTGGCAGGTCGTGACGATCGCGCCGCACATCTCGGCCGTGGCGAAAGACCGGCGGTTCGACGGTTTTCGCCGCAACTGGCTGAACATCCTGCAATTGAGCCCCCGCTTGCGGGCTTTGGCCAACAACACCGCCAGCGACACCTGCGCCTTGTGCTATTACGAGTACGCCGACGTCGCCCGAAACACGCCGCCGCTGGCCGGAGGTCTTTCGGCCCTCGATCTGATCCGCCAGACCCTCGACCGCATTCTGGCCGGCGGCAAGACCTACGGCATGCCCGGCTACGTCTACGATTTGCCGCCGAACAACAACTACCCGCAGCCGTCGTTGGACACCTATCCCTCGCTGTTGATCGCCGCCTGGGATTACGTCGAGGGGAGCGGCGACAACGCCTGGCTGGCGAAGAACTACGCCGGCGTCAAGCAATGGGCCGAGCGAATGCTCGCCGAAGACCACGACGGCAACGGACTGATCGAGTATCATGCCAGCGGCAACTCCGGCTCATGGGCCGCCGGACCGTTCATCCGGCCGGCGAACTGGTGGGACACGGTCGGCTACGGCCACGAAGACGCCTACTCGAACGCCCTGGCTTATCGGGCGCTGCGAGGGATGGCGGCGCTGGCCAGGCGGCAGGACAAGCGTGACGACACCGCCCGTTACACCGCGGCCGCCGAAAAGTTGCACGACGCCTACTTCAAGAACTTCTACAATCCCGACACCGGCGTCCTGGCCGGCTGGAAGAGCGGCGACGGCAAGCTGCACGATTACTACTTCCTGCCGGTCAACGGCATCGCCATCCATTATGGGTTGGTTCCGAAAGACGAGGCCAACGCGATCATGGACAGGCTGCTGGCGAAAATGAAAGACGTCGGCTACAGCCGCTTCGAGCTGGGGCTGCCCGGCAACCTCATCCCGGTCCTGCGGAAGGACTACGTCGACACGACCCCGCGCTTCGGCGGCGGCGTGAAGGAGGACAACTCCGACGGATTCCAGATCTACGAGAACGGCGGGGCGACCGCCTGTCACGCCTTCCACACCCTGGCGGCGCTCTACGATCTCGGCCGCCGCGAAGAGGCCGACCGCATCCTGCTGCCGATGCTCGATTCGTTCGAGAAGGGCAATTTCGAGGGGATGGGGGCCAACGGCATGAGCAACGACTGGAAGGCCTGGGACGGCACGCCCTGGGGCTACGAAGGCTTCCTCACCGACGGCTACTACACCCTGTTGGCAGTGCTGCTCCGCGATGGATCGCTGAAGATGATGCCCGCGCCATGAACGGCGATCGAAGCCACTGAAGTCAGAAAGCGGAATACGAATTGGGCGGCGGGCAATAGGCTTCGGCAGGAACTCGGATACGGAGAAGCTCACCACGGAGACACGGAGAACACGGAGACGGAAGGAAGATAGCCACAGATGAACACTGATGAACACAGATATAGTTGCAGCAATATCTACCGTAGCCTGGCCTATCTGTGTTCATCTGTGTTCATCCGTGGCCCCTCTTGATTTCTGTCCGTCTTCTCCGTGTCCTCCGCGTCTCCGTGGTGAGTTTCCTCCTTCTCTGGCAGGTGGGAATCTCAACTCCGCCGTGGCGAGAAACGCCGTCTACAGCACTTCCCGATAGAATGCGACGTGGCGTCCGATCATCTTCTCGACGCTGAACTCGCCGGCGGCGCGGCTGCGGGCGGCCGTCGAGAAGCGGGCGGCCAGGGCGGCGTCGCTCAACAGCCGCTCGCTGAACTTGCAGAACGCCGCGCGATCGCCCACGGCCACCAGATAGCCGGTCTCGCCCGGAGTGACCAGTTCGCGCGTGCCGGGGATGTCGCTGGCCACGACCGGCACGCCGCAGGCCATCGCTTCGAGAATCGCGTTCGACTGGCCCTCATAGCCGCTGGTGGACCAGAGCAGATCGAAATGCGGCACAAGCCGGGGAACGTCGCCGCGCTGGCCGAGAAAATGAACCTTGTCGCGGATGCGGACCTGGTCGCGGAACCGCAGCAGGCGGTCGCGCTGTGGGCCGTCGCCGATCACCAGCAGGTGTACGTCGTCGCGAATCACCTTGAGCAGATCGGCCGCCCAAATCGCGTCCTTCACCCGCTTCTGCGGCCAGAGCCGGCCGACCAACCCGATCAGCCGGGCGTCCTCCGGCAGTTCGAGTTCGGCCAAAAGTTGCCGCCGCGTCGTCGCCGCAGGGGGCGGGATCGTCACGCCGTTGGGAATGACCCGCACGCGGTCGGCCGGGGTTCCATGCTCGACGTAGAAATCGCGCACCCCCGCGCTGTTGACCACGACCGCGCGGCAGCGGCGGGCCAGATAGCGGTCGAGCGCCAGTTGCAGGCGGCTCTTCCACGGATCGACGCAGCGTTGGCCGATCACGACGTTCTTGACGCCCGCGGCCGCCGCGGCCGCGAAACCGTAGGCGTTGGCGGCGAACATCCAGCCGTGCACCAGATCGGGCTGAAGCTCGGCGATGTGACGCTTCAACCGCAAAAACGCCCGCGGATCGAGCTTCCAACGTTTGCCGATGATCGTCAGCGGAACGCCCGCCGCCCGCAGATCGGCCGCGAGCGGCCCGCCGCGGGTCAGGGCGCAGACGTGTACCTCGAACTCGTCGCGCGGCAGTCCGGCGGCCAGCAGGCACAACTGCTTCTCGGCCCCGGCGCGGTCGAGCGTCGGAATGATCTCCAGAATGCGCTTTCTCATTGAGCGATCTCGGCCGGCTCCAGCACCGCCAGGTAGGGAAGGTTGCGATATTGATCGTTGTAGTCCAGGCCGTAACCGACCACGAACTCGTCGGGAATCGTGAAGCCCACGAAATCGGGCTTCAACCGCACCTCGCAGCGCCCCTCTTTTTGCAGCAGCACCGCGCTGCGGACGCTCGACGGCCCCAGCTCGTCGATCTGCGGGATCAGCTCCCAGAGGGTATGCCCGGTGTCGAAAATATCGTCGATCAAGAGCACATCGCGCCCCTGGATGCCGGTGGAGAGCAGATCGAGGTTGATCACCAGCGGTCCCGGCCGGGTGCTCTGGCCGCGATAGCTTCGCGCCTGCACCATCTCGACCCGCAAGGGCAGATCGAGCAGCCGGATCAGGTCGGCCAGCAGCACGACGCTGCCGATCAGCACGCCGACGATCGTCAGCGGCTTCCCCTGGTAGTGCTTCTGAATCTCGCCGGCCAGTCGGCGAATGCCCTCGCGGAGTTGGTCTTCGCTGAGCAGGGTCTTCATGCGGGGGTTCCTTGCAGGTTGGTGATTGGCGGGCTGCGGATAAAGCGGTATTTTAGGGTTGTTGCGGCCGGGGCGGAAGGCCGGATCGCGGCGGTTGTTCTGCGGCGCCCCACCTCACAATTGTAGTCCACGCGGCGGCGCGAGGATCGCGCCTCGACGACGAGAGGCGGAAACAAAATAGCCGGCGGCTATTCTCGGGGAAACGGAATCCCACGTTGAGTACACCGCCGGCTTATTGGCGCCGATAGAGGGCGGCAACCGGCGAACGCTCCATCAGACGCCACTGGCTGGATTCGGACAAATAGCGGTCGAAGGGGCTGTCGTTGGGCGTCACCGGTCTATCGCTTCGCACCAGTCGGCTGTCGCTCTGCACCAGGGCATAGCGAAAACCGTATTGCCGCTGCCAGCGGTCGATCTGGGCCGGGTCCTTGCAGCGGGCCCGCTCGCACTCCAAGAGGAACTTCGTCCCGTAGAGCGGACAACGATCGTCAACGAAAATTCGCAGCCGCGGCGTGTGGTAGATCAAGAGTCCGCCGAAGTTCAGGTCGTTGAAGATGCGAGTTCCCTCGGGGCTCGAATCGTTGATCTGCCGCAGCGCGGGAAGCAATTCGACCGGCCAGCGGGCGGGGTCAAATCGCGCCCAACCATACCCAATCACCGGCAGGCGAACGCCGCTTATCTGTAGCAACATCACCGCCACGACGACGATCGCCGGCAATGATAGTGCCGACAGCGAGAAGGGACGGCCGGCCGCCGAGCCCCACCCATTGCAATGGGGGGGCGTTTCGCCGCGCCCTGGACTTGTTGTTCCGAGTGGCGGCGCACTGCTTGTTCCAAGCAGTGGCACACTGGTATCGGGGGCAGCGGCGAACAGGTCGCGCCCGTGCAGCCACCGGCCCACGCGCGAATGGGGGAGCATGTCGGCCAAGGCGATGACGGCCGTGACGCCGAACAACGGCGCATTCCGCAGCCGTGACAGCGCCAAGACGAACCAGACCAGCGGCATCAGCCAGGTGATCCGCGGTCGTTGCGGCAAGACGCCGATGAGCGTCACCAGGTAGCCCGCCGCCAGCGCCAGAGTGCCCCAGCCGATCGGATCGGTCATCTCCAGCGGGGCGTGTTCCGCAATGAGCTTCGGCAGCGGCATGCTGAGCGTGTCCAGCCATTCGCGCGGCATTGCCAACCCATAGGGGCTCACCAGAATTGTCGCAGCAACGGCCAACAACAGGGCGATCGGTTCGGCGATCTGGTAGCGCGGGCGTCTCGCCCGCAGCGTGGAAGGTGAGCCTGTTGGCGACTCAGAAACAGGCTGGCGAGACGCCCGCGCTCCGGGCGGCCAGGCGGCGGACAGCGCCCATCCGCCGAGGCAAAAACCGACGGTTCCCAGGCCGCCCAGCACGCCGCCGTGCAGGTTCGTCCAGAGAATAAACAGCGGCACGAGCCACCACAACTGCCGGAAACGCCGGCTGCCGTTGTCGACATCGACCAACATGCCGAAAGTCACGCCGAGCAACGCGATCGTGGCCACCAGCGGGCGGACGTGAAACTGCGGGGCGCCGGTCAGCATCGCCAAGGCAAGCAGCAAGATGGTCGGCAACAGGTGCAAACCGCCGCGGAGCAGCCGTGCCCCGATCCAGGCGTAGACGGCGGCCAGTACCGTCGCCGTCACGAGCAGCAGGCCGTCCCAGCCGGCCAGGCGATGTACCATCGCCATGCCGCATTCGGCCAGCCACTGGTCGGCCACCCAGGGATGGCCGCCGCGAGTGAAACTGAACGGGTCTTCGCGGATCACCTGGCCGGAGGCTGAGCATTCTCTCGCCGGCGGCGACGTGCCACAACGTGCCGGGATCGCGGAACATGTTGCTGCGACCGCCTACCAGCAGGATAAGCAGGATGGCGAGGAAAAGACAGGAGAAGGGATGAAGGATGAGGGATGAGGGATGAGAGATGAAGGATGAAGCGTCGGCTTCCAACGCGGCTCGCGGCGTCGCTTTACTCACATCTGAAGATTGTTCCACTCCGTCATTCTTCATCTCTCATCCCTCATCCTTCCCTCTCGTTCCCACGCTCCGCGAGAGAACGCCCCGTCCGAGTCACCCGCCCTGGCGCAGAGCGTCGAGGCAGGGGTTCCCACGCGGAGCGTGGGAACCAGGCCCCAATCTCTCTCCTCTGCTCTCTCCCGTTTTCCCTCTCCTCTCTCCTCTCTCCCCTCTCCCCTCTCCCCTATTTCTTCCCGCCGGGGAGCGGGACTTCCAGCATTTGCGGCCCATCGACCTCATAGTCTTGGCTCTGGAGGTGATAGCGGATTTTTTGCGCAATTGCTCGCTTCGCCTGGGCGCCGGCACGTTTTTGTTGGAGCAATTCGGCCGGGGCGAGACCGCTGCCTTCGAGCGTCAATACCCCTTTGGCCTGGGCGTAGGTGATGCGGTTGGCGAGTGCGGTGTACTCGACGCCTTCGACTTTGGCATTGCCCAGCGCGTAGAGTTCGATCGCGCGGCGATCGCCGCCGAAGGGGAGAAGCGGCTGGAAGGCTTGAAGCTCGTTGCAAGTGATCACCGCTCCCTTTGGCCCGAGCCGGGCGGGATCATTGGTCGTCAGCATGGCGTCCCACGAATCGACCGGGGCGAAGCTGGCCCGGACGTTATCGCGGAATGTGACTTGCCGGAAGAGGATGTTGCCGCTAATGGACTTCTGGAACGCGACGTGCAGGCAGTAGCGTTGGTCGGGCTTGGCGGGGGCGTTGTTGGCGGCGTTGGGTTGGCCCGGCAGCAGATCGGCTGCGCCGTAGCGGACCGAGTTGATCCAGCCGGGGCCGCCGGTCAGGCCGCCGCCGAGTTGGTTGATCCCCAGATCGCTGACCTGCATCTGATCGTGGGCGATCAGTTGTTGCCCGGCTTTGAAGGTGCGGCTGTCGACCGTGACGCCCCCTTCGCAGCTAATCGTCTCAACTTGCGGCGGCTCCTGCATTTTCGCCTCGGAGAAACGGATCGGCCGGTGCAGCCGGACGGCCATTGCGGCGGTGTTCAAGCGGAACTGGGTCATTTCGCCTTCCGAGGAGAACATGCCGGGCGTGGAGGCGACGACCGATTGGTCGAAATGAGCGGTTTGCCCGTCAAAATCCATGCCGCCTTGCCAGGTGACCAGCAGTTGGCAGGGGGCCGGCAGCGGTTTGCCTTCGAGATCGTTGGCGGTGGTAATCTCCATTTGCCCCGGGCCGTCGATCGTCAGATGGTTCGTGCCGGAGTTGACCTTGATCGCCGCGCCGCTGAGCGCCAGGCCGTCGCCTTCGAAGTGGGCGGGCTGGCCGACGACGGTGGCGACGGCGTCCGGTGCGTGGGCGTTGGTCACGTCCAGCCGGCTGCCGCGAATCAGCACCGGCTGCTTGCCCGGCTGAGCGTTCTGAGTTTCCAGCAGTTGCACGTTGTCTTCGATCGTCAGGTCGGTAAGCGCCGGCTCGCCCCATCCGTACAACACGCGGGCGCGAAGCCGGCGGCCGGTGACCTCGAAATGCCGCGGGATGGTCGCGGGTGATGGCGGGGTTTCCGGTCCGTTGGACGCCGTCGCGTTGTTGGGTGCTCCAATGGACGGTGAACCGCCCATCCCTCCCTCGCGCCGCGCGAACGCAGCGGCCGCTTCCCTTCGGGGCGCGGCTAAACCTCCATCCTGACCTCCAACCCCTGGCCCCTGATCCCTGATCTCTTTCTCAAACCAGACCTCCAACTCATCCACTTTGCCGGAGATTTGCGGCGAGCCGAACGAGACGTCCTCGCTGGCCGTCAGCCCGTGCGGCTGGAGATCGAACTTCTTGCCGCCGGGCGAGGGCGTTTCGATCAGCCAAAGGCAGAGGCGTTGTGCCTGGAGTTGTCCGACGTCGGGCGACTTCAGTTCCACCCCGCCGACAAACGAAATCTCCTTGTACTGGTCGCGGGGCTGAATCCGCAGTTGTTCGCGCCAGACGGCCTCCAACCGCTGGCCGGGCTGGTCGGGCGACTGACCGCGGAGCCAGCCGGGGCCCTGGGCCACCAGTTGCCCCAGGCGTCCCTCTTCCGCCGCCGACTCGTAGTAGAGACTGCGGGCGCAAATCTGGTTCGGCCCTTGCTGCAGGAACACCGGCTCGTCGCCGTCGAGCGTAAGCGAGTTGCTAAGCAGGTTGTACTCCATCCGCTTGCCCTGCGCGGTGGCGTTGCTGCTCGGCGCGGTCACGACCACCGGATTGCCGACGGCCTCCAGCCGCTCGGGCACGAGGTCGAGCGAACCGGCCGGCTGGGGCGGAAAAGGGGACAGGTCCAATTTGTGCGCAGCACCCTCCGGGCCGTTCCGGCAAATTGGACCTGTCCCCTTTTCCGCCGCAGCGTCGCTGCGGCGATCGGCAAACCAAAGCGAGAGCACGTCGCAGGCGACTTGATCCGGATCGCCCGCCGGATTCGCCTTCACCACGCGAACGTTGTCGTGAAACGTGGCGACGCGGCGGACCACGTCGAAGCGGAAGGGGCCGCTGCAAGCGATATCGACCGGCGTCTTGGGCGCGCGGGCGGAAAAGGGGACAGGTCCAATTTGTGCGCAGCACCCTCCGGGCCGTTCCGGCAAATTGGACCTGTCCCCTTTTCCGGCCCCGCCAGCAAGCTCTGTCCTTCCGGGCCGAGTTCGAGGTGCAGCCGCTCGAGATGCCGCAGTTCGAACGAGGCGATGCCGGCCACGTCCAGCCCGGTGGTCCCCGACTTGCCGGGCAGGAGCTTGATCTCCATGCCCTGGCCGCTGCCGAAATGCGGCCCCCAATTGAAGCGGACCCGCTCGGGCGTGAAGATGCGCTGCTGGTCGAGTTGCACGTTGCTGGTGACAATCAGCAGATCGTCTTCGGGGCCGGGCCGCTTCCAATCGCTGCGGATGAGAATCTTGCCGTCCAATTGCCCGTCCAACAGTTTTGCCTCGCGCGGTTGCTGGTCCAGGTCGCGATCGAAATGCAAAACGGCGCGGGGAGCTTGCAGCACGATCGATTGACGGATGCGCTGAGCCGCGTTCTCGGCCGCACCATCCGACAAGAAGACGATCGTGCAAGGCGTGATCTCCACCTTGTCTCCGCCCAGGGGGCTATACCGCTGGAAGAGCAGCATGGCGCGGTCGCTTTCCAGCACCTTCGTTTTTTCAGGGTCCAACTCCCAGTCGCCGCGGCGAAACAGCGGTTTGATCTCGTCTCGCTGCATGTCGTCCACCGTCGGCGCGGGCTTCTGCGCACCCCCGCTGGCGATCGACTGTTTGGGGGCGGGCGGCTCGATCAGTGGCACGGCCGTCAGCGCGTACGCCCAGTACGCGACCAAAACGATCGCGAGACTTCCCGAAATGCGTGTGATTCGCGACATGACGGCGAAAATGATGAATGCTGAATGATGAATGGAATCTCACAGTCTTAGCATTCATCATTCATCATTCATCATTCATCACTCATCATTCCTCCTATCGAAACGTCTTAATCAAGTCCTCCCAGCGTGCCTGGGCTTTGAGGATCAACTCGACGGTTTCGCGGACGGCGCCGGCCCCGCCGGGGGCGGCGGTCACGTAGTGGGCTTCCTGGCGAAGCTCGGCGCAGGCGTCGGCCACGGCCACGCCCAGCCCCGCCACCCGCACCACCGGCATGTCGGGCAAGTCGTCGCCCAGATAGCAGACCTGCGCGGGCGAGAGCCGCAACTCCTCGAGAATTCCCCGCATCGCCGCCAGTTTGTCGTCGATCCCCTGCCGCAGGATTTCGATCCCCAGTTCCGCCACGCGGGTCTTGACGATGTGCGAGCTGCGGTGGGTCACCAGCCCAAAGCGATAACCGGCCTTCTGCCAGAGCCGGATTCCCATCCCGTCGCGGACATGAAAGCGTTTCGCCTCGATCGCCTGGTTGTCGAAGACGATTCCGCCGTCGGTCAGTACGCCGTCGACGTCGGAGAGGATCAAGCGGATGGCTCGGCAGCGATCGTCAAGAGTCATGGGGGAAGGGACCAGGGGTCAGGGATCAGGGGCGCTTCGTTTAGCCGCGCCCCGCAGGGAAGCGCTTTCTCGCCGTTTAGCCGCGCCCCACAGGGAAGCGGCTGCCGCGTCCGCGCGGCGTTGAGGTTCAGGTAATCACGCGTTACGCACCGCGCTGGTCATCGGTTCGCCCCACCACCCGCCACGCGACCGATTTCTTCGGCGGCGGCGCGACGGAATCCGTCGGCGGTTCCTTGGGCAACATCGCCACCACGTCGGTGATGTCGATCAGGCCGACCGGCTTGCCGGCGGCATCGACCACGGGCAGTTCGCTGATTTTGCGGCCGGCCATGATCGCCACCGCATCGAGCATCATCGAGCCGACCTCAACCCGCAGCGGATTGCGGGTCATCACGTTGCTGATTGGATGGTCAAGCTCGCCGTCGCGGTGATGCTCGAACAAGCGGGCCAAATCGCTGTCGGTGAAGATGCCCGACAGTCGCCCCTGTTGGTCGACGAGCATCGTAGCGCCGGTTCGCCTGCCGGGCATGGCCGCCCCCACCAGCACCTCGCGCACGCTGAGGGCGTCGCTGGCCACGCGGCATTGCGCCAACGGCCGGGCGTGTTGCTCCACGCGGCTAAGCTTGTTGCCCAGGTTGCCGGCGGGATGAAACCGCGCGAAATCCTCGCGGCTGAATCGACGCATCTGGCTGACGACCAACGCCAAGGCATCGCCCAACGCCAGCATCGCGGTGGTGCTCGTGCTGGGGGCCAGCCCCAGGGCGCAGGCCTCTTCCAACGGGCCAAGCGCGATCGTGACCGTGGCCGCCCGCCCGAGGCTGCTGGTGACGTCGGCGGTGATCGCCACGATCGGCACGCCGAACTCGTTAAGCGTGGGCAACAGCCGGACGATCTCTTCGGTCTCGCCGCTTTGCGAGAGCATCAGCACCACGTCGCCGCGGCGAACGCGGCCCAGGTCGCCGTGGACCGCTTCGGCCGGATGCAGGCAGTGGCTCGGGGTGCCGGTCGAGGCCAGTGTGGCCATGATTTTCTGGCCGATCAGCCCCGCCTTGCCCATGCCGCAGACGATCACATTCCCCCGGCACGAATGGATCAGATCGACCGCGCGGCAAAACTCGCCGTCGAGCCGGTCGGCCACCCTGGCCAACGCTCGGCTCTCGCTGAGGATGACGTGCCGGGCGAAACGCAGTTGTTCAAAGGGACTCAAATCGCCCGTGGCGGCGGCGGCTTCCATGCTCCTTGCCTCGTCGATCCGTGACCGGACTTATCAGCAAAACACCCGACAGACCAGTAGATTGTACCCTGTACACATCTTTGGAACAAGGCAAGATAGGCAATATGGCGAACTGGCGTTTGGCCGGCGCCGGGATCACGTTCGCGGATTAGACTATGTCCAGGAACCTCAGACAGGCTAGAATATCTTCGTTTGCGTCTCTTTGCCCGCTCGAACGGCTGCATTTCGCGACGCCATGAAAATGCCGAGCCCAGACCGCCGCTGGCATCACGCCGCGCTCGGCCACACCGTAGTCGGCTTACTGGCGGTGGACGGACTTCTGCTGCTCTTCGATCGGTCTTGCTGGTTCCCCTTCGACGATCATAAAGGTTGGACGGTACTTGTTGAGGTCTTTCGCGGTTAGAAAGGACGACCTATGAAGCTTCTGAAGATACTGTTGGGGATCTTCTTTGGCGTAGGGGCAGTACTGGGCTTGATAGGCGGACTCAACGACGAATGGGCGAACATGAATCTGTCCACGCCAGGTCTTACAGCGATTGCTGCCCTTGTGGCAGCGGTCGGCATGCTGACGTTGTTTTCGGTATGGTCATTCCAAAGTGCCTTTCGGAGACCTATAGCCGCAGACAAGAAGAGGGCGGTCGAAGACAACACTCGGGACAGCCAACCCTCAAGTCCCTCCTCAACCAAACAGCCCGGGTGAGGCGAATAGTGCACCTCTTGAATACCGGGCGGCTGGTTGGAAGAGGCGGCGACAAGGACACGCGATAACAGGCCGGAAAAAGACGCTTACGGCTACTTCCTCACGGTGCTGAGGGGAATCTGTGCCGACAACGGCGTTGACTTCGGCAAGGCCGCGGCCGGCGTGGACGTGCCCGAGGAACTGCGGCGGCGGAAGGATCGCCCTGGCGGCCGGCAGGCCGGCGACGGCGCAACCGGCGAACCGGCCCGCCAGGATTGCGCCCGTTGCGTTCCCGTGGGGCAAGACGATCCGGGCAAGACGTGTCGGCCCCCGATCGAAGCCAAGAGCGTTTGGGCCGGCCTGGCGGGGTGGCAGGATAGGCGAGAGCAATGGGCTAATCTGGCAAGCGCTGGCAAGGGGGCTTGACTCGCACTTAAGAAATGTCATAATACTGTCATGGCTTACGTGACCTTGGAATCGGAAGCGGCCGAACAATTCGGCAGATTGCCCGAACGGATCAAGTCGAGGGTGACCGGGATCATCGCACGGCTGGAACACTGGCCCGAGGTGAGCGGAGCCAAGCCGTTGCGGGGCAATCTGGCAGGGCGTTATCGGATTCGCACGGGCGACTACCGCGTTCAATTTCGCGTGGAAGCCGACGAAGTGATTGTCGAGCATATCGGCCATCGGGACCGTTTCTATGATGAGTGAGGGTGAAACCATGATTGGATTGCAGAGGATCGAAGTCGAGGGCAAGCGTTTTGTCCTCCTACCGGAACCTGAATACGACCGACTGTGTCACAACGCCGGCGAAGCCGTGGCGCTGGAGGATGAGGCGCTGCCGGCGCTGCCCAAGCCGGACAAGAACGGCCGCTTTCCAGCCCTCCAATACGCCCGCATTTCGTTGGCCCGCGACCTGATCCGGGATCGAAAGGGCGTAGGACTAAGCCAACAGCGGTTGGCCGACCTGGCGGGCATCCGGCAGGAAACCTTGTCGAGGATCGAAACCGGAAAGCACACCGCCACGTCGGCGACAATCGACAAGATCATGCGGGTAATCGAGGCTGAGCGGCGGCGACACCCGAAGAAGAGCAGGTGAATCAAGAGTCTCTCCGACTACATTCGGGCGGCGGGAGTCGAAATGGCAAAGTGACCGTATCCGCAAGGCAGGAAAGGCAGGTGAGAACGTGGCGACCCTTGGCCGAACACCTGACCGACTTTGAGCAGTTTCTGACCGACAAGGGGAACACGTCGAAACACGTCAGCATGACTTGCCGGCAGGAGTGAACAAGGCGCAAGTGGTTTCAATGACGGCACTTGGCGAGAATCGGCAGGAAGAAAAGAAGAGGCGCCGGTGGGAGTCGGACCCACGATGGCGGATTTGCAACTTATGGGTAGTGTGTTCTCGGCCGTTTTACGTATTGTTTCGACCGGCCCTCCGGCAGCCTTCTTGCTTTGTCTCTTGCTATTCTCTTGTGGCCTCCTGTAGCCGACCCGCTGATTCTAGCACCGTCTTCGCGTGTCGCGTAGGGGTATCTGCCCGTATTTGATGGTCCTGTTCTGACACATCCAGACAGGAGACATCAAATGGAAGACCGTTATCTATCACGCCACGAGCTTGCCAAGTTCTTGGGTATCTCGCCCCGCTCTGTTGATCGACGAGCCGCCGATGGGAGCCTTCCCCCGCCGGTTCTGATTGGACCACCTGACGGCAAGAAGGTCCGCCGATGGCGGCAATCCGTCGTCATCGCCAAGTTAGAGAAGCGACGAGGCGGGGAGTGAAATCACAACCAGAGCGTGGAATTGTGTCCACTATGGCTCGTGTGTTCCAATTTTGGGAGCGGGGAGCGGTTATTATTTCCCCGCGTTTCGCTAACACACAGGAGCTATCGGTCATGGCTAACTCTCAGCGCTACCGCGTGTATCGAATTCCAGAGCCGCTTCGCAAGGCCATCAAGGCCAAACGCGAAGCCCACAACGTCACCACCAGGGACGTGTTGGAAGGGGCCGTCAGCGAATCGTTGCCCAAGGTCGTCGCCGCCCTGCACGGCGTTGGATTTCGGATGGCCAAGGGGCCGGTCCGCCCGGTTCGGTGGCCGGTCGGCGACGAAGAGGGGCTATTGGGGTCCTTGGCAGTCGCCAGCAAGCAGACCGGCATCCCCGCGTCCCGCTTGCTGCTCGCCTCCGTCGCGCTCTTCACCCAGAAGGGAGGCAAGCGATGACCAGGACATTTGCAAGCCTGAACAAGCGAGCGACCGCTATTTTCAACAAGCTGACGGACGGCCTGACCAAGCTGGGCGACCATCGCAAGTTCGATAATGCCCCCGGTGCCTTTATGGCTTGCTGCGTCGAACTCGTCGAGCAGACGCGACTGGGACCAATTTTCAGCATCGCCCACTATCACGAGGTCAATTCCGATCTATGCCGCGACCCGGAGGTTCTGTTCCTCCGCTCTGATAGTTATGGAATCGTACCGCTGTCGTTCCGGCAGGACAACCTAGGCATCGACAGGACTCACGTTGTCGTGCAACAGGACGGCCATCTCGCGGGCTACCCACGACAGCAATGCGACCTGACACGGTTCGCAAATCAGTGGGCCAAGAACATTTCAGACCAGCAATTCTGACAATCAGGAGCAACACAATGAATCTTCCCGAGTATAAGATGATCGGACGCCCGAGACGGATCAGAGCCAAAGGGGTCTTGGTAGCCAATCATTACCAGTTCTACCGCCTGCCGCCTGACTTGAAGGTCAAGCGGGCTCCGTGCTGTCGAGACCGCCAACAGAGCGAGCGGAAGGCGATCTATTACGTCGAGCAACACATCAAGAAGGGCATGGCGAAGGACGACCCGATTGTCGCCTGTGCTGGCCACACCATCGAGCAACACCTGACGACCTACCGGGAATCGCTTGAAGCCGACGAGCGTTGCCGCGAACACGTCACCCAGACGGCCAGCCGGATACGGAAGGTGTGCAAGGCGTTGGGCTGGAAGACCATCCCACAGGTCGATGGTTTGAAGTTGAAACACTGGCTATCGAAGCAGAAGAATCTGGCCCACAAGACCCGCAAGTATTACGCCTCGTCGTTCCGGTCCTTCACGAAGTTCTTGGCTGAGAACCGGCGAATCGAGCATGATCCGCTGGCCTATTACTCGTCGAAAGTGAAGGGCGACGACCCGAAGCCGTCGAAAATCCGGCGAGCCCTGATGCCCGATGAACTGAATCGCATCGTCCGTGCCGCCCGTGACAGCAACAAGCGAGAGGAAGCCTTGACCGGGGAGCAGCGAGGCTGGCTATACTTGGTCGCCGCATCCACCGGATTTAGGGCCGGAGAATTATCGAGCCTGACTCCACGCAGCTTCGACTTGGATGAGGCAATCGTGATGTTGGAGCGGCATGTTTCAAAGCGACGGACCTACGACAAGCAGGAATTGCCGCCGTCGCTGGTCGAGGGCCTTCGTGGCTGGCTGGCCGATAAGCCGCAGGATGCGCGGCTCTGGCCGTCGTTCTGGAAGAACCGCGCCGCTCGAATGCTCCGTGCCGATATGAAGGTGGCGGGCGTCGATGCTGTCGATAGCGAGGGGCGGGTGGCCGACTTCCACGCCCTCCGCGTCACCTACATCACAAACTTGGTCGCCCACGGCACCCAGGATTTGGTTCTGGTCCAGCGGTTGGCGAGGCTCTCGACGGTCGCCCTTCTGAATCGCTACGCCAAGCCGCACAACGAGCAGCGCCGGGCGGCTGTGGCGAAACTGCCAGAGTTGGAAGTGCCGGTGGGTTAGACCGGCGGACTGCCTGCCCTGCCTATCTTCACATTCTTTGCTCTTTCTCCATATCCGTACTCTAGGGCCGAGAGCCAGCCTCGGCGACCCTTTCCTTTGCGTCCTGTTGCACTCCGACCGCCCAGGACGGCTATCAGGAACCAGGAAGAAAGCCTCCGCCGGCGCGATGGGCCGGCGGAGGCACGGGGAAGGGGAACGCGGCTACAGGGACAACAACTCGATGGTCCGTTGCAAATGCTCTCGTTGGCCATCGTTCAGCGCGTTCGCGGCCACAAGCACCATCAGGCCGTTTGTAGCGCCGCGGAGCACGTTTAGAAACTCGACCGTCGTCGAGCGGGTGACAGCCTCGTCGCCGACCGCAATGATGGCTTCGGCGAACGCCGGCAATTCGCCGCCCTCGCGGACGGTGGCCAACGGGTTGCTGTCGATGGTCACATCGCCTGGTTGGGGGAATTTCGTTGCAGACATAGCTAAAACACTCCTGCCAGGATTCACCTGGCCTCAAAGGAAAGTGCGGGGGCGGATGGTGTTCTGCCAGTGGTGCCGCCCCCGCACCGATGTGAGACAATCGCATCGGCTAACAAATAACACCGCTGGCGTGATGGTCTCCGCAAACTCCAAACAGTGTGGTAAAATTCTGGATACGCCGGGACGAAACCCGGCTGGACGAAATCGGCAGGGACGCCCCCGCTAAGTATCGCCCGGCCGTGGGCTATACTTACAAGTATAATTATTCCCGAAAATCTGCCAACCCCCCTCATGGAATTTCCGAGGTTTTTGCCATGCAACCAGCCCGAGTGATGATAAAGCTGGCCCTCAACAAGGATGTTGTGAGGCGAGCTAAAGGCAATGATAAAGCCAAGTTCCGCTCGGTCTTTGATGACAATTACAAAGACCAAATCACAGCAATAGAGCGGCTACTGGATGAGGCGGGATTTGTCGGCGAGCCAGAGCCAAAGCCGAAGCCGAGCGAAGCGGCGACCAAATACCGGCTTTGGCCGTTTTCGGTCAAAACGCTGGGAGAATTGGACACTTTGGCGGAACGGCGTGGTGTTCCGCGTTCCGCCATTATTAGGGCTGTGCTAATACGTCTGGCGAGGGTGAACGATAAGAACCAACAGGAGGAGAAGGATACGATAGCGGCACGGGCCGGAGTGCCCGAAGGGCCAGAAGCCGATCAGCCCGCCGGCGAATAGCAAGCCGCCGCTCTTTCATCGCTCCTTGCTCTTTTGGCTGGCCTCGTCCCGTCATTTTGGTGGCTCGTTTGGACGTGGTTATTTTTATCCCACCCGGAAGGGCCAAGAAACGCACAAAGCCCGGCGTTTCCGGGCTTCTGGCGTGTTTCGTCTCGTTTCGTGCCCGCCTTGACTTGGTGGGCAAAATTAGAGGCGCCGGTGGGAGTCGGACCCACGATGGCGGATTTGCAATCCGCTGCCTTAGCCACTTGGCTACGGCGCCGTATCCGCAAGAGATCTTCTTATCAGACGGCATTCTCTACGCAAACTCGCCATCTTGTCGAGAAGACAGCGCGCCGCCCGCTACTGCCGAGGATTCTACGCATATCACGAATGTCTGTCAACCAAGTCCCCGGGGCGAGATGAAGACGCCGCCCAGAATTATCGACTTTGCGGCGACTGCCTCTTTGACTTTTCGCCGGTTTTGCGTCCGACTCCGTAGAGGGGGAGTGTAACCGCTTCCACGATTTGGCCAGATTGACGCGTCCGCGCCGGGCTGCGGCAGCTTCCGCGAGACGCTCCCCTTCGACCCGCCGCAGATCGCGAGGCGCTAGTGGTTGTCTTCGACCATTCGCGTGAGGCGGACGACCTGGGCGCGAACCCCTTCCAGGTCGGGATTCAGCCGCAGCGCCCGACGGAAGCACTCCAGCGCCGAGACGGGGTTGCTGAGTTGCAGATAGGCCTGGCCCATGCTGGTTGCGGCGACGAAATGATAGGGATTGATTTCGAGTGCCTGGTGGCAGTCGCGAATCGACTCGACGATCCGTCCGAGGGCGGCATGGCCGACGGCGCGTTGGTGCCAGGCTTCGGCGAACCAGGGGGCGCGTTCGATCAGCTTCGTGGCCCTGGCAACGGCGTCCTGCGAGATCCGCGCGGCGTTCAGACGGATGATCGCAGCAAGTTCGTGGCGCTCGGCTTCGTTGCCGGCGCGGATCCAAACGCTGCGGATGCCGTTTTCGGCGAGCGTGCGGACCGTTCGGTCGTCATCCAACAGGGCGCAGCCGAGGGTGTGGTTGACGCTGTAATCGCCGATGAAACCGAGCGATAGTACGGCGGCGCGGCGGACTTCGCGGCAAGCGTGCCGGGCAAGCCGCTGCAACGTGCCGGCGGTGTAGAGGCAGGAGACCTCGCGAACGAAACAGGCCGAATCCTGATGGGCGAGATATTGCTGATACAAGACCAGCAGGAACGGCGGCCGTGTAGGATTGGTGTTCACGCCACGATCTCCACGAGAGCGACGCACGCTTCCCGACACACCCTGATTGTAATCAGGCGAGCGGAGAATTGCCATCAGTTGCCGCGGAAGATAATCGCTTCCCTTCGGGGCGCGGCTAAACGTCGGCATCGGGGGGATCGATTGGGCTGGACAGAGGGGACGCGGCGGGCACGGGCCCCACCGCCGCTACACCGCCCCCGGCCCGCGGGCACCGTCGTCGATCTGAATGGCCTGGTCGGTGGGAAGGACGAAGATTTTGCCGTCGCCGATGGTCCCCTCGGCGCCGGTCCGGGCGGTGTTGGTGATCGTCTCCAGCGTGCGATCGAGGAAATCGTCGTTGACGACGATCTCCAGCACGATTTTCCGCAGCAGGGTGGTGGCGTATTCGTGGCCGCGGAACATCTCGCTGCGCCCGCGCTGACGGCCGAAACCCTGGGCGTCACAGATCGTCAGTCTCTCCACTTCGATCTTCTCGAGCGCCTCGCGGACGGCGTTGAGCTTCGTCGGCTGGATGACGGCGATGACCAGTTTCACTGCGTTTTCCCCTCCTTTTCAGGATAGCCGTCCGCGGGGCGGGTGAAAAGGGGAGCGCGGTGCAGTAACGGATCACGGCAATCGCCTCCGAACGGTTGCTGCCCGGGCCGCCGAGCCACCGCTCAACGCGAGGACGAATCGTCGGATCGAGTGGTTGCCGGCCGCTTACCGGCGGCGGGTTTGTCGTCGGCGTCAAACGGGGCGAACGCCCGTTGGTCGTAGATCGCCAGCGCGTGCAGGGCGTGTCCCAACGAGACGATCTCCTGCGTCGACAACGACGGTGCGTTCCATTGATATCGCTGGGTGCCGAGCAAACGCAGGGCGGCCTCGACGCCGCCGATCATCCGCGGGTCGTTGAGTTTCTCGGCGGGCAGCGAGAGGGCCAGCCATTCCAGGACGTAGCCCGTCGAGTACAGCTCCGCGGCGGCATCTCCGCCGTCGTTTCCGCCAGCCAGGAAGTGCGGCCCCCAACTTCCGTCGGCGTTTTGCTGCCGCAGGGCATACTCCTGGCATTGCGCGATGTACTTTTGCGCCCGCAGGAAGGACCCATCAATCGGCTTGCCGCTCTTCGCGCGGCGGGCGACGGCATAGCTGACGCCGAGCAGGCGATTCAATCCGCCGTCGGCGGCCGCAGCCGAGGGCTGGTCGAGTTGGTCGTCGATCATGCGTTCGATCGACCAGGTCTCGCCGAGATCGTTCTTCCATTGCGGCTCGGCGACGTAGTGACTCAGTCCGATGAGCCGTAGCGACATGTCGCTGCCGGAGCGGCAGGCGAGCTTCTCGGCCTCGACGACGTCGGCAACTCTGTATTTCCTTCCGGCCACGCGGACAGGGTAGTTGTCGGCCACGCGCGACATGGCCAGCATCGCCAGGAATTCGCCCGGGTGCTGCTGATAACCGTAGCCGATTCGCGGGGCGACGTGCTCTTTGTAGAAACCGAGCAACTCGAAACCCTGGCAGGGGTAGTTCCAGCAGAGGCAGGTGATGCCGTTGAGGCGGTTTCCGTCGGGGCCTTCCAGCAAGACTTCGCTGTCGCAGCCGAAAGCGAGGCAGACGCCGAGGATTTCGCTGGCGGAGTTCTGCCGCGTGTTGAAGGGCAGCTTTTGTGCGGCGGCCAACTGCTGCCGCACCTGGTCGCGGAGCGCCGTCTGATCCTGGCTGAGGTGAGGCTTGGCCTTGGCCGGCGACGCGGCAGACGCGCTGGTCGGGCTCGCGGTCGATGCTCCCGTCGTCGCGTCATCGCCGCGGGCAATTAGTGCAGTGGAAACGAGCAAAAAAGCGGCCGACAGGCCAACCGTTACCCTGCGCTGAACACCGATCATCGAAAGACCTCCGTGAGATTTGTGTCCGCGAAGAGAACTGGGACGCAGATGTACTCCTCACGCTCCGCGTGAGGTATCCACGCCTCCGTTTCTTCCCTCACGTGGAGCGTGAGGAGTACGTAATTTCGTCCGATTCCTCGCCTCACGCGGAGCGTGAGGAGTACGTTGTATTGGAGCTCCTTGTGTTCGCTCTACATGCCGGCGGTGGGCCGTGCCTTCGGCGCTGTCGTGGCCGCGGTATGCTCGATCTCTTCCTTCCTTGGACGATCGATGAGGAAACCGCCCGAGTCTCCCCGCTGGATGTAGCAGTTGTTTTCGGCGCCGCAGCCGTAGTGGTCGTTGCCGCCGTAATCGACCAGGAAGCTGAAGTTGCCGCCGCACTCGGGCAGGTGGTGGTAGGAAATGCCCGGGTTGGCGTAGGCTTGATTGTAACCTTCGTAGACGTCGTTGCCGCGGTAGTCGAAGAGGATGCCGAAGCCCATCTGCGCGCCGGTTCCCTGGGTCGAGCCGCCGGCGGCCATGTAGTGATCGTTTCCGGCGAAGTCGCACAACACGCCCATCGAGCAGTCCCAGGCCATGCCGGTGCCCATGATCGTGCCTTCGTAGACGTCGTCGCCGGAGTCGTCGAAGAGGAAGCCCATGGCGTAGTGGCAGCCCCAGCCGCAGCCGAAGCGCTGGTAGCTTTCGTAGGCGCGGGGACCGCCGTTGTAGGCGGTGCGGGAGATCAGGCGTTTGGTGTTTCCGCCGAAATCGCGGGCGAAGCCCAGGCCGCACCAGTAGCCGCCGCCGTGGGCGAGATAATCGAACTCGTAGGTATTCTCGCCGCCGCCGTCGAGGATCACGCCCACGCCGCCGCAGGCCACCGCCCGCAGGCCGGCGCCGACGCCTTGTCCCCAGCCCTCGTAGCCGGGCGTTTCGGGATAGTAGGAATTGCGCCACATCCCGCCGCAGTAATAATGGTTGTTCCCTTTGACGTTGTCCAACAGGCCGAAGCCCAGCGGGCCGCCCATGCCCTGGGCCCAAAGGGCGGCGTGGTAATCGTTGTAGCCGCCGCGGCCGATGAGGATGCCCACGCCGCCGAGGGCCTGGCCTTGCAGGCGGCGGATGCCGCGGTAACGGTTGTGGGCGCCGTAGTCGATCTGGATGCCGACGCCCGCCAGTGCCGAACCTTGGGCGATGTCCTGGGCTTGGTAGGTATTATTGTCGCCGAGGGTCAGCAGCATCGAGACGCCGAGGACCGCGCCGCCTTGGATGCCGGGCTGACTGCCGGAGAAAGTATTGTTGCCGCCGAGCGTGATGACCAGCAGCACGGGCCGATCGATGCCGACGCTCCCTTCATAGTAGGTGTTGCCGCCGCCGAGGTCGATCACCGCGGCCACGTCGCGCATCTTGTCGAGTTCATAGGTGTTGGGTCCCTTGCCGCCGATGACGATCGCGCCGGCGGGCGTGTCGATTTTCGACACGACGCGGCCGGTGACGCCGGGCACTCTCACGTTGCCATCCTCGGGCAGCGACTTGAGTTGCTCCAGCAGCCGCACGTCGGCGATGGGGGCCAGGGCGTTGGCGGCGTCCACCAGCGCGCTGCGGTCCATCTTCTCGATCAGATCGCACAACTGCCGCCCGGTGTTGCGATCGCTTAGCGTGTGGCCGACCTGGTTCTGCGTGGTGAGCACGGGCACCAGGTACGTCTGCAACTGCTGAATCTCCGACTTGTCCAAGGGGGCCAGCGCCGCGCAATACGCCGTTTGCGCCTCGGTGATCGCCTGTTGAATCACGTCCAGCGCTTGCTGGGGAGAGGTCGGCAGGGGACGTTTGTGCGGCTTCTTCGGTGTAAGATCGAGCTTGGCTGCGGCGACGGCCAATATGCGGGCGAGACCCTCGTGCTCGTCACGAGCGGCGATGTGCAATTCGCGAGTGAACCGCTCGGCCTCGGCCGGGGCCGTCAGGAAATTGCGCATCATGTGCTCGTACCAGCGCAAGCGGCAGTTGCCGGCCAACTCCGAGCCGGTGTATCTGCCGGCCGAGGAGGTCACTTGCCGGATCGCCTCGCTCTGGAAGTCGGCGAAACGGTGCATGTTGCCGCGTTGAACCAGGCCGTTGACGATCTCGTCGTGCAACAACTGCATCATGCCCGCAGCGAACGGCTCGCCGACGGTCTCCTCGGCGCGGGGTTCTTTCGGCTGATCCTGTTTTCGCGGCTCCCTCTTTTCCGGCTCGGGTATTTTCTTGCTCGGGCCGTTGGCATTCTTCTCGTGCTTGGCAAACTTGTGAGACTTTGCCGTATTCTCCGGCCGGGTCGAGTTGTCGGCGGGCGGCGGTTTGGCGGAATCGGAGGCGGTTACCGGTCCTTGAACATCGACCGGCTTGTCGGCGGCGAAGCTCGTTGTTCCCTGGATCGCGACACCGACAATCAGCACAGCGGCAATCAGCATTAAATAACCGACGCGAAGCAGACCCGATGCCATCAAAGTTTCTCCTGCCGTAATACCCCGCAAAGCACGAAAGACTGGATGAGCCAATTCTAGGGAGGGTTCTCCAGAACGTCAACCAGTTGGCATTGTTGCACGCCCTCCACGATACGACGTGAATCGGCGGGACATTCCCGATTCCTTGAACGACTCGCCACGCTCCCCTCCAAGTTCGCATTCAACCGATCGGCGGTTTCCGTCGGAAGGGTTGCTGAAGGGCGGCCAGGCATACTTCTCGGCGGTCATGTTGAAGCTGGCGGGCTCGGACCAGGTTGTAACCCCAACTGCGGACGCGAGCCAAATACTCCGGCAGGTTCGCCGCTAATTCCCAGCGGGGCAGTTTCAGCGTTAGCAACAAGCCTCGGATGCTGATCCGCGGATGGGCGACGATCGCCTCGACCGCATCGAGCGTGTATTGGGGGGCCACGTTCATGTCGGCCGTCAACCAGCGGATTTTTTGCAAGTCGCGTCGCCGCACCTCCATGCTGCGGCGGCGGATGTGCGTAAAACGGGGGTGGCTCGACACCGCCGGGGCCATTTCAGCCGGATCGATGCCCACCACCACGCAGCCGCGGGCGAGCAGGGCCTGGCTGGCGCCGCCCGGCGCGCTGCCGATCTCCGCCACTCGCCCGCCGCGGGGAATGGGCAACTGCGACCAGCGCAACCCCTCTTCCATCTTCAACCACGCCCGCGAAACCGCGTCGGCCGGCAGCTCCAGCGACATCATCCCGCCAGGATACCGCGACGGAATCAACTTCGCCCGATGGAAGCCGATCCACCACTGATTGGGGGAGAGCACGGTGCAATCGACGACCAACTCGCCGCTTCGGGCGGGGGCGTTGAGGTTGTCGGCATTTTTTGCCAAGCTCTGCGGCTGCGGACATCTCTGCAACAGAACTCGATGGGTATCGATGTCCTCCGCAGTGATGGAGGGCTCGAAGCGGTGAACGCCCGGCTCGCTACGGTCCTTCTGCCAGACGTGAATTCGCTGGATCGTCCGCCCTTTGCAAAGATTCCAGACCTTGGCGGCAAGCTCTTCTCGGTCCGCTCCCGCGACTTCGCCCAGCGAAAACCCGTAAGCCCGGGCGAAGACCAATTCCAGATCGAAGTCGTCGGCCAGGGCGGAGTCGGAGGGTAGCTTGAACGTGAGAAAGCCCGGCCGCGAGTAGGCCAATCGAAACGCGGGCCACCGCCTTGCAAGTTCGCCCTTGACCGCCGTCTCGGCGCCGACCTGGCAGGTGATGAAGAGGAATTGCGGGCGTTTTTCCAAGGCATCCCTCGCCAACTGTAAGAGGCGACTCCTGTCGCCGAATTCTCTCAGTCGCCCGATCACTGGCATCAGGAGACACTGGCGTCGTACAGGTCGGCGTCAGGAGACGCCTCCTACAACGAGTTGTCAGCTCGTTACGCGGATCAGGGCGGCCTTGCGGAGTTTCGAGCGGTTGTAGCGATCGGCCACCTTGGCCGTCGGCAAGACCTCGTATTGGATCGATCGCTGCACGAGATAGCGGTGCGCCTCGTCCGTCAGTTTGAGTTTTTCCGCTTTGCCCGAGCCGACGAAGAGCACTTCCGGCCCGCCGCGGCAGACCTTCTCCAGTTCTCTCGGTCCGATCACGTCGGCCGAACCGTACCACTTTTCGATCTGGTCGTCGTCCCGTTTCTTCACTTTGCCGCCCACCGAGATCGAGATGTCGCGTCCGTAGGTGTCGCCGCCGACAACAATCTCGCCGCCGCCGATACGGGTGATTTCCGGGTAAGTCGGCTTCACCTGGAATCGTTTCTTGAAGGGGCTGCGGCCGACCAGTTTTCGCGCGGCGGCCACCGCGCCGAGCACCACGGCGTCGTCGCCCAGCGCGGACAGCAGCACCCGGCCGCCCTCGCGCGCCCCGGGCAGCGGATCGGTGCCCACGATGTTCTCGATGATCGGCATGATGAAATCGCTGCACGCCTCGATCACGCCGCCACCGAAGACGATCGCCTCGGGATCGATCAGGTGGCGGATGTTGACGCAGGCGTAGCCCAGCACTTCGGCGGCGCGCCGCATCACCTTGCAGACCAATTCATCCTCGACGTCGAGGGCCTTGCGGATCATGCCGCTGCGGATGACGGAGAGATCGCCGCCGGCCAGTTCCAACAACAGGCTCTTGTGGCCGCCGGAGATGGCCTCGCGGAGGTCGCGTTCGATGGCGGTGCGGCTGGCCAGCGATTCGAAGCAGCCGTGGCCGCCGCAGCCGCATTTCGGCCCGTCGATCTGCATGATCATGTGGCCGATTTCGCCGGCCGACTCGCGGTCGCCCCGCCAGAGTTTGCCGCGCTGCACCAAGCCGGCGCCGATGCCCGTGCCCACGCAGATGTACATGGCGCTCTTGGCGTTGCGGGCCGAGCCGAGCCAGGTCTCGCCCAACGCGCCGAAGTTGCCGTCGTTGCCGATGATGATCGGCGTCTTGAACCGCGCCGCCAGCAGCGAACCGATATCGACGCCGGTCAACGCCATGTTGGGCGCGACGACCACCAGTCCGCGGTCGGGATCGACGACGGCGGGCACGGCGATGCCGACGGCGGTGAGGTCGCCCGCCGTAATGCCCCCTTTGCGGATCATGTCGTCCATGCTCTTTTCGATGGCGGCCACCACGCGTTCCGGGCCGCCTTTCCGCGGCGTGGGGCATTTCTCGCGGCCGATGATCTCGCCCGACTCGCGCACCAGCGAGCTCTGCACCTTCGTCCCGCCGACGTCCACCCCCAGGTACAACCGCGAATCGTCCGCCTTGGCGTGCTTCTTCATACGATCCTCCAACGACGAGATGATACCGCACGGGCCTACTTGACGACCAGCCCCTTCAGCCCCTTTTCGGCCTTGGGATATTGCGGGTCCATCTCTTCCAGCGTCTTTCGCAGGATCTTGCTGATCAGCACGTTGCGATACCACTTGTGGTTGGCCGGCACGATGTACCAGGGGGCGTGCTTGGTGTTGCAGCGGGTCATGGCCTCTTCGTAGGCCCGTTGGTAGTCGTTCCAATAGCCGCGCTCGGCGATGTCGGCCTTGCTGAACTTCCACCGCTTCGTCGCATCGTCCAACCGCGATTGCAGCCGGCGGCGCTGCTCGTCTTTGCTGATGTGCAGGAAGACTTTGACGATCGTCGTGCCGGCGTCGTGCAGCAGCTCCTCGAAGCGGTTGATCCGCTCGTAGCGGCTCTCCCATTCCTCTTTGGGCACGAGATTATGCACCCGCACCACCAACACGTCTTCGTAGTGCGAGCGGTTGAAAATGCCGATGAAGCCCTTGCGCGGGGCGGCGCGGTAGATCCGCCAGAGGAAATCGTGGGCAAGCTCCTCGACGCCGGGCTGCTTGAACGACGCCACCTGGCAGCTTTGCGGATTGAAGCCCTGCATCACGTGGCGGATCGTGCCGTCCTTGCCCGCGGTGTCCATGCCTTGCAGCACCAGCAGCAGCGAGCGGCGGTTTTCGGCGTAGAGGCGGTAGCCCAGGTCGTCGAGTTCGGCGACGTTTCTCGCCAGTTCGGCCTGCGTCTTTTTGTCCTTCTTCCGCCCGCCGGTGTAATCGGCGTCGAAGTCGCGCAGACGGATTCTCTTGCCGGGAGCGACCGATAACGGTTGTTTCATGGCTGCTTCCTTCCGCGGGATAGAGGTACTGCAAGGATAGGTTGCAGCGGGGGCGAACGCAAGCGTGTCCGGCACATGAGTATCAGGCACACGCCGTGTGCCGTTGTCTCCTTGCCTCGGACCGGAGACTCGCCAGAGGACGCCAACGGCACACGGCGTGTGCCGGATACTCACCCTTGGCTTTCAGCCCCAGAATGGGTACGATGGTGGTCGGGAAAGAAGCCACAATGAACTGGGAACTGTTCGATCCCGACGAAGAAGTGCGAATCACCGAGGGGAACCTGCCGCACTGGTTTCAGACGGGACGACTGTATTTCGTAACGTACCGGACTGACGATTCTCTGCCGGCCGGCGTGACAAGGCTGTGGTTGCGGCAACGAGACGATTGGCTGCTTCGCCAAGGGATCGATCCACGCTCCGCCGACTGGAAGTCTCGATTGGCACTGTTGCCGTCTCGGTTGCGACATCAGTTTCACGCTGTTTTTTCCGAGGCGTTTCTGCGGCATCTTGACCGCGGGCATGGCGAGTGCGTCTTGAAGCGGCCTGAAATCTCACAGATCGTCGCAGAAAGCCTGTTGTTTTTCGACGGCGTCCGCTTTGAATTGACCGACTTCGCCGTCATGCCAAACCACGTACACGTCCTGGCAGGCTTGTGGGGCGATACGGATATTCTGGACCAATGCTATTCTTGGAAAAAGAACTCCGCAATGAGAATCAACAAAGCCCTTGGCCGCAAGGGGCGTTTTTGGCATGAAGAGAGTTTCGATCACTTGGTGCGCTGCGAGGAACAGTTTCACATGCTGCAGGATTACGTCCGAAGCAATCCGCAGAAAGCCGGATTGCGCGACGGACAATTCGTCTTGTGGCAAAGGACAGTCCGTGTTGACTGAGAGAATGCGGCACAGGCAGTATGCCGCACACGCCGTGTGCGGCAGCGCGTCTGGAGGATTCCTGTCCAAAGCGTTTCGGCACACGGCGTGTGCCGGATACTAACGACAGTCACCCGTTTCACTTTTCCAGCCGCTCCAGCACCTCCCGGGCGGCGGCGAGCTGGTCTTGCAGGTCTTTCAGACTGTCGCGCTCCTTTTGGACTACGTCGGCGGGGGCGCGGGCGACAAAGTTGGCGTTGGTCAACTTCTTCCCCTTCGCGGCGATGAAGCCGACCAGCTTTTCCACCTCCTGCTGCTTCCGCGCGATCTCGGCCGCAACGTCGATCAGATCGGCCAGGTCGACGAAGACCTCCATGCCGGAGAGTGTCACGTTGGCGCTCAACGCCGGGGCCGTTACGTCGGGACCGAGGGCAGTGAGGTTGGCGTTGGCCAGCGGCGGGAAATAGGGCTGCATCGGGTCGAGCAGGGCGGCGATCACCGTGTCGCAACGGACGGAAAAATGGAGCGGCGTTTTGGGGGCTACGCCCTGCCGGGCGCGGATGTCGCGGACCGCGCGAAGCACTTCCTGGAAGCGGGCGAATTGGGCCTCGATCTCCGCGTTCTGCCGCCGCGGATCGCACTCGGGCCACGGGGCCAGCATGACGCTCTCGGCCGCCGGCGTCGGCTCGTCGATGCCGCGCTCGGGCGCGATCGCCCCCAATCGCTGCCAAACGTCCTCGGTCAGGAACGGAATCATCGGATGCAGCAGCCGCAGCAGCGTGTCGAGCACGTGGGCCAACACCCGCTGGGCAACCGCACGCGTCGCTTTGCCGTCGTCCTGGGCCGAGGGGGACAGTCCCATTTTCGCTGGCGCAAAATCGGGACAGTCCCCTGCAATCGCCCTTTGACCATCTCGACGTAGAAACTGCAAAACTCGTCCCAGGCGAAATCGTAAAGCACCCGGGCGGCGTCGGCGAAACGGTACGTGTCCAGCGCGTCGGTCACGGCTTGCGTGACGGTGTTCAACCGGCTGAGGACCCACCGGTCCTCGACGGTCAACTGCTCGTCGCTCACGTGGCCGGGCGTAAAGCCGTCGAGATTCAAGAGCGAGAAGCGCGAGGCGTTCCAGAGTTTGTTGCAGAAGTTGCGGGCCAGCTCGAATCGCTCGCTCACCACCGCCCCGCGCGGCAGGGTTTTGTGCTCCGGCTTCTCGGCCCATTGCGTCGAGAACTCCTTACTGCAATGCTTGCACTTGATCGCCGGCAGCGTGCGGTTCTGCTTGGTCTGTTCGATCAGCTTCTGGCAATGCGGGCATTCGTACTCGACCGGCATCCGCACGTCTTGCGTTTCGGTGGTCAGATAGGCCAGCCCGAAGCGGAGCGAATCGGCCCCGAACTTCTCGATCACGTCGATCGGATCGACCCCGTTCCCCTTCGACTTCGACATCCCTTCGCCGTAACCGTCGAGAATTTTCGGATGGATGAAAACGTCGTGGAACGGGATTTCGCCGACGTTATGCAGTCCCATCAGCACCATCCGCGCCACCCAAAGCGTAATAATGTCACGGCTGGTAATCAGCACGTTCGTCGGATAATAGTATTTCAGTTCCTCAGTCTGCTCCGGCCAGCCGAGTGTCGAATGCGGCCACAGGGCGGAACTGAACCAGGTGTCGAGAACGCCTTCGTCCTGGCGATATCCCCTTGCCTCCAACTCCCGCTCAATCTCCACGTTGCCCGGCTTGACACACATTAGTATTTCAGTTGCCTCGACCCTCTTCATTGGGTCACGGGCCTTCTTCGTCGAGCGAACTTGATAACAGAGCTTCTCCCAGTCCTCATCCTTGAATGAGAGGCCAAGCTTATCCGTGCTTGTTCGGTGATCTTCGTTCATCGCCCTCTCGGTCACCACGTGCCACCACACCGGAATCCGATGTCCCCACCAGAGTTGCCGGCCGATGGGCCAATCGCGTTTTTCGCTGAGCCAATCGAGATAGCCCTTGGCGTAACGTTCGGGAATGATCTTGACGCGGCCGTCGCGGACGGCGTCCATTGCCGTTTGGGCCAACTCGTCCATTTTGACGAACCACTGGTCGGCCAAATATGGCTCGATCGGAGTTTTCGAGCGGTCGCTGTGGGCGAGATCGATTTCGCGATCCTCGATCTCGACGACCTGGCCGGCGGCTTCAAGATCGGCCACGACGGCATCGCGGGACTTCTTCACGGTCATGCCGCGGTACTTCTCGGGCACGCTGTCGTTCAACGTGCCGTCGGGATTGAGGATATTGATCGCGCCGATCTCCAGATGCCGTTGCCAGACGTCGTAGTCGTTCTGATCGTGGGCCGGCGTGATTTTTACGCAGCCGGAGCCCAACTCCGGCTTCGCCCATTCGTCAGCGATCAACGGAATCTTGCGGCCGGTCAGCGGCAGTTCGAGCATCGTGCCGGCAAGGGCCATGTCGCGGAGTTTTTCGAGTTGCGGCAGCATTTCGCGGCGCCGCGTCTCGACGGCGTCGATCTGGGCCTGGATTTCCGGCTTTTCCTTGGCCGGGGCGTCGGCCAGACGCTGCCGAAGTTCCTCTTCGGCCTTGTTGAGTGCGCCGGCGGGATCGGGATGCACCGCGACGGCCGTATCGCCGAGCATCGTCTCGGGTCGGGTTGTGGCAATGGTTACGTGCGTCGGCTCGCCCGGCTTGGGATTGACGACCGGGTAGCGAAAGTGCCAAAAATGCCCCTTGACCGGCTCGTGGAAGACCTCGTCATCGCTGACGGCGGTTTGCAGGAACGTGTCCCAGTTGACCAGCCGCTTGCCGCGATAGATTTTGCCCTCTTTGAACAGGGCGAAGAACGTCTCCCGCACCGCCCGGGCGCAGACTTCGTCGAGCGTGAACCGAGTCCGCTGCCAGTCGCAGCTACAGCCCATCTGCTTCAGTTGGCCGATGATGCGGGCTTCATAGTCCTTCTTCCACTGCCAGATGCGATCGACCAGGCCTTGCCGGCCGAGCTTGTGGCGGTCGAGTTTCTCCTCCTGCAACAGCCGCCGCTCGACCACCGCCTGCGTGGCGATGCCGGCGTGATCGGTGCCGGGCATCCAGAGCGTCTCGAAACCCTGCATGCGTTTCTGGCGGATGAGGATGTCTTGCAGCGTGTTGTTCAGGGCGTGGCCGAGGTGCAACGCGCCGGTCACGTTCGGCGGCGGGATGACGATCGTGTACGGCTTCTTCGCCGGATTCGGCGCGCTATGAAAATAGCCCCGCTCCTCCCAGAACGGATACCATCGCTCTTGTGCGGCCGCGTGATCGTACTGTTTCGGAAGTTCGTTGGTGGTGGAGTCGGTGGACATTGGCGTTAGGGGAGAGAGGAGAGGGGAGAGGGAAAGGATCGGAGCAAGGGGAGCAAGAAATCGGCGCAACTCTGGAAAGTACGCACGCTGTCGCGACTGAAGCGAGTCGGAGACTCAAAACGCGGCGGCATGGTTCAGGTCACTGCGTCCATAGCCCGGCACCTAGTGAAGCGTGTCGCTCTGGAATACGGCCGATTTCTTATTCTTCCCTCTCCCCTCTCCCCTCTCCTCTCTCCCCTCGTTCTTCTTCATCTTTCCAGAGTTTGTACTCGAAACTGTCGAGCAAGGCAATCCAACTTGCCTCGATGATATTCTCGTCGACGCCCACCGTGCCCCAGACGTCGTTTTCGTCCTGGCTTTGGATCAAGACGCGGACGCCGGCGGCGGTGGCGGCTTGGGAGTTGATCACGCGAACTTTGTAATCGACCAGCCGCAGCTTGTTCAGGCCGGGGAAGCGGCCGTTGAGGGCTTTTCGCAGCGCGGCGTTCAGGGCGTCGACCGGGCCGTGCCCCTCGGCGGCCTCGAAATAGTCGCGGCCGTCGACGCGGACCTTGACGATCGCCTCGGCCGTTACCTGCTCGTGCCCGGTCTTGTTGTCCACCGTCACGTCGTAGTGCAGCGTCTCGAAGTGGGGGCGGAACTGGTTCTTGCACTTGCGCACCAGCAGATCGAACGAGGCGTCGGCGGCCTCGAACTGGTAGCCGGCGTTCTCGCGCTGGACAACCTCGGCCAGGATTCGGTCGGCAAGCTGCGGATCGTCGGCCAGATGGTAGCGCGAGGCGCTGGCAACGATGTTCGATCGGCCCGACAATTCGCTGACCAGCACGCGGCGTTCGTTGCCGACCAACTGCGGATCGACGTGCTCGTAGCTGGCGCCGGTGCGAGCGACGCCGCTGACGTGCATCCCGCCCTTGTGGGCGAAGGCGCTCTTGCCCACAAACGGCTGGTTGGCGCGGAAGTTCATGTTGACCGTCTCGTAGACGAAGCGGGAAAGCTCGGTCAGGCGGTTGACGCCGCCGGGAATGAGCAGGTCGTAACCGCGCTTCTTCAGCGACAGATTGGCGATGACCGAAATCAGGTCGGCGTTGCCGCAGCGCTCGCCGAAGCCGTTGATCGTGCCGTGGACCATCGTGGCCCCGGCCTCGACCGCAGCCAGCGTGTTGGCCACCGCCAACTCGCAATCATTGTGGCAGTGGACGCCGACGGGCACGCCAAGCCGGGCGACCGCGGCGGCGGTGGCGGCGGCGATCTCCCCGCTCATGCTGCCGCCGTTGGTGTCGCAGAGCGTGACCGACGCCGCGCCGGCCTCGACCGCGGTTTGGGCAGCCAGCAGCGCATACTCCGGGTCCTCCTTCCAGCCGTCGTAGAAATGCTCGGCGTCGAAAATCACCTTGCGTCCGGCGGCCACGAGATAGGCGACGCTCTCGCGGATCATCGCCAGGTTTTCGTCGCACGTGGTCAGCAGCACGTCGGTGGCCTGGAAAGCGGAGGCCTTGCCGACGAGCGTTACGGCGGTCGTGCCGGCGTCGAGCAACGCCCGCAGGCCGGCATCGCTTTCCGCGGCGGAGTTCTTCCGCCGGGTCATGCCGAACGCGCAGACGGCGGCGTGTTTGAGCCCCAAGCGGCCGACGAGCTTGAAGTATTCGCAGTCTTTGTCGTTCGAGGCCGGGTAGCCGCCTTCGACGTAGTCGAAGCCAAGGCGGTCGAGCCGCTCGGTCAGGGCGAGTTTGTCCTGGAGCGAGAAGTTCACGCCCTCGCCCTGGGCGCCGTCGCGAAGCGTGGTGTCGTAGATTTCGATGCGAGGCATGGGGGTTAGAGGCTAGGGACTGGGGGCTAGGGGCTGGGGACTGGGAGTCAGACGGAGCGGAGCCATCGGGTCAGATCGCGTATTCGATTCTGATCCCTGATCCCTAGCCCCCAGTCCCTAGCCCCTAAAAAAAGCCCCGAAGCCGTTTCGGCCTCAGGGCTCCGTATTGTTCGGTTTGACGCCGAAGCCCTAGGGCCGAACCTCCACGACAATAATAATACCCACGGCCGCGCCAGTGGCTGCGATCCTCGGGCATATCGGGCGTGAAAGTTCGGCGGACATCGTAGGAACAGCGTCTATTCTAAGGGAACTAACGACTATCCAACTTTACCTCGATTTGGCGGGCGTGTCAACCGCCCGATTTCGCCGGGCACAGTAACGGATTTCTGCGTTTGCATTCCCTTGGAGTGGCGGGGGCGTTGGTCCGCGTCAGCGCTTCCTTTCGGGCGCGGCTAAACGGCGCCCGCCGCTTCGGGGCGGGGGCGGGCGTCAGGAGAGCTCGCTCAACACGTTCAACACTGCCGCGACTGCGGCGGGAATTGACGCCTGGACGGCGGGCGTACACTGCTCGCCGAAGGTGAGCGTGTCGGCGGCTTCGATGGCGACCAGCCGGATGCGGCCGTTTTCGGGCAGGCGGGCGCCGGCGCGGCGGCCGAACTCCAACGCCGTCGCCAGGTTCACGTCGTGGGCCGAGGCGCTCCGCTGCGTGGCGATTCCCTCGGGCGTGAGCAGATGGATCGTTCCCGGCGGCGCGCCGCTTTGAATGGCATCGATGACGATCGCGCGATCGAAGCCGATCATCCGCTCCATCAATCGCAGCCCGCCCCAATAGTCTTCCGCGACTTCCACGTCATCCCGATCGGCCAGCAGCGGTTTTAATTGTTCGACGACCCGCAGGCCGACGCTGTCGTCGGTGACCAGCGGATTGCCCAGGCCGAGGATGAGAGTCTTGTTGGTGGCGGAGATCGGCATTATCCGGGTTCCACTGGCGGGCGGGACGCCCGCTCGGTAGGTCCCGCCTGCCGGGCGGGACTCTTCGGGAGCAGGACGCTTGCAAGTCCCGCCCGGCAGGCGGGACCTACTGGACGAATCCCGCTAGCCGACGATCCGCTTCCAGCGATCGAGGTTCCACTGGACTTTTTCGGCGGGGGTCATCTTCTCGAAATCGGGCGTGCCGGCAGCTTTCTTTGGTGCGGACGCGGACATCGCCGGCGCGGGCCGGGGCTTGCGGGCGGGCGAAGTCGTGCCGCTGTAGGCCGAGGCTGTTCCGGTCCGCTGCAAATCGTCGGCCAGCGAGCGCTGCGGGCGGATGCCCAACTTCCCCAGCGCGGCGTGATAGGCCTTGACCGCCTCCTCCGGCGAAATCTGGTCGTCGGCCACGGCGCGGAGATGCTGCACGAAGCTGAGTTGGTGCTCGGCGTTGTTGATCTTGCGGCCGTAGAGGGCGACGCGGGCGCCGTACTTCTTCGCCTCCCAGAGCATGTGGAAGGCGTCGAAGGTGGTGCCGGCCGAGCCGCCGAGGATGCCGACGACCAGCGAGCGGTCGTAGCGGGCCAGCGCCTCCATCGCCGCCGGGCCGTGGTAGGCAATCTTGAGGAACAGCGGCCGCCCGCGGCTGGTCACTCCGGCCAAGGCGCGGACGATGTTGTCGCTGACAAATCGGCCGATATCGGCGGGCGGATTCTGCGGGGCGTTGGGATCGAAGACTTCGAGGAAATGGCGAAAGCCCTTGCTCTCGGCCTCGATGCGGAAGGCGCGATAGGCGTCCAATGCGCGGCGGTCGAGATCGACGTCGTTGTTGAAGGTGATCGAGTAGAGGCCCAAATCGGCGCCGAGGCGGCGTTGGCCCGGCTCGCACTCGGCCCGGCCGCACTGGATGTGATCGATCGTGGCGGTGCGGAACGGCTGCGAGGGCTGGCGGCCGTAGTAGCCCGTGCCGGCGGCCAGCCAGATGTCGGTCGTGTCGTTGGCCCGCACCGCCGGGGTGATGCGGCTGTTGTCGAAGAGCCGTTGGTTGATCGTGAGCACCTCGTTCGTGCTGGCGCTGGTGAGCATGATGTCGACGAGTCCCTGGGCGACGATCTCGCGAATCTGCTGGCGGAACTCGTCGAGCGTGCGGAAGCGGGCCTCGCCGGCGTGGCTCTCGGGGCTGCGGCCGGGGGCAGAGAGCCCGTAGGCCATGTCGGCGTCCTTGGCGTCGGCGATGATGAACTCGCGGCAAGTGGGATCGGCGAGAATCTGGGCGAGTTTTCGGTCGAGGGTCTTTTCCATCGTCGGCGTGCTGATTGGCGAACGGACGGGTAACGTCGAAATGATCCAGTCTATTGGGACATTATCGGAAGGATATCGGGGAAATCTTCCCCCATTGTAATGCGGTGGAATCAGGTGGGCAATCGCGGGCCCGGGCACTGGGCACTGGGCACTGGGCACTGAAGTGCCCAGCCCTTGCGCGGTCATCACCGTCAGTAGGCGTTTCGGGCGGAAAGCACCACGAGGATCGTGCGGAAGAGGATGGCGACGTCCAGCCAGAGCGACCATTCGCGAATGTAGAACAGATCGCAGTCGATGCGATTCCGCATTTTTTCGGGGGAATCGGTGGCGCCGCGCCAACCGTTGACCTGGGCCAGGCCGGTGATGCCGGGCTTGACCTTGTGGCGGAGCATGTAGCCGTGGATTTGCGAGCGATATTCTTCGTTCTGCACGGCGGCGTGGGGACGCGGGCCCACCAGCGACATGTCGCCGGCGAGCACGTTGAACAACTGCGGCAATTCATCGAGGGAAGTGCGGCGGAGGATGGCGCCCAGCCAGGTAACGCGCGGGTCGTTGGGCCTTGCCTGAACGACGTTGGCGCCGTCCTCGCAGACCTTCATGGTGCGGAACTTCCAGATGCGGATTTCCCGGCCGTCGAGCCCGTACCGCTTCTGCCGGAACAGGGCGGGGCCGGGCGAAGAGAGCCTGATCCCCAGGGCGATCAGCGCCATCGGCACGGCGGCCAGCAACAGGAACAGCATGCCTAAAATGAAATCGGACACCTGCTTCACCAGGCCGTCGATGCCGTGGATCGGGCTTTCGAAGATGCTCACGACCGGCAGGCCGAGGACGTCGGTCCAGCGCGAATGCAGCAGTTGAAAGACGAAGAAATCGGGCACGATGTAGACCGAAGCCGTCGTGTCGCTCAACTCGTCGAGCACGCCGCGAATGCGGGCCTCCGCCCGCATCGGAAAGGTGATGTAGATGCGTTCGATCGCTCCCTGTTTGCTCTGCTCGACCAGGTCCTGGATGGTTCCGATTTGGCGGCCGAGATCGGCGGGAATGGCCGGATTCCGCTCCTCGGGCCGATCGTCGAAGTAGCCCGCCAGCGACAGTCCCATCTCCGGCAACGCCTCGATGTTCCGCGCCAATTGAAAGCCGAGCTCGTTGACGCCGACGATGGCGAAGCTGCGCCGCTTGTAACCGAGTCGACGCCGCAATTGTTGAATCCAGCGGGTAATGATGCGAGCGGCGATGATCAGCACGGGGGTGACGCCAAGCCACAGCAGCGCCGAGCGGCGGGAGAACTCGCCGGAGCGGGCGGTGACGAACGCCAAGAGCAATAGCGTCATCCAGGTACATCCCCAGCAGATCAGCGTGCCCACGACTTCCCGACGCTCGGACACGCCGTGCCAGTTGCGGTACATGTCGCCGACCTCGGCCAGCAGACCGTAGATGATGATCGCGGCGGCAGCGGCGATGATGTAATGATCGACGGTGGTCGTCAGGCCGCGTTGAACGGAGATGGCCAATCCCATCGCGATGCACGAGGCGTCGGCGAGACGATAGCATACCCCCCGCGCAGACCATTTCTGGTGGATGTAGTGCCGCTGCTGCATAACCGATCCTCGCCGAATCTCTTCAACTATAGGCCATCTCAACGCAACCGGAATATCCTATCTTGCTCAAATTATCAAGAATGACTTTTTTTCAGACGATAGTGGTTTTTGGGGGGCTGGTCGTGGATTGCGTCCAGGGGGAAGAACGCTGCCAGGTCGTTTGTCGTTTCGTTCTTGACCGCGAACGTTGTTACAGAGCGGCTGAAGGCGGAACTGCAACCGGTCTCGCGGCTGTCTTTTGGGGGAAACGATAATGAAGAAGTGCCATTTCTTGGCGGCGGCCCTGCTGTTGTTTGCGCCGACGGTGTTGCTGGGCCAATCGCCCGCGGCACCAGATGACGTCTCCGAGCGGATGAATCGGCAGGAGGCGGAAATCCAGGCGTTGCGGCAGGAGATCCAGCAGTTGCGAGAGGGGACGACGCGGCTGCCGCCGGTCGAGGCGACGCCAACCGGGATGGCCGCGCCCGACGCCGTCGCCCCGGCTCCTACGCCTCCCGGCATCGTATCCCCGGCGGTTCCCGAGTCGGCCAGGGTGAAGACGGGCGAGGGGAACTTCTTCTCGATGGACGAGCTTCGCGGCGAGATGAAGAAGTACTCGTGGAAGAAGGGGGACTTCGCGATCACGCCTTACGGATACCTCTGGGGCAACTCGGTCTTCTCGACCGAACGCACCACCCCCGGCTCGTATACGCTGTACGTGCAGTCGGCCAGCACGACGCCGGAGAGCGAGTTCATTGTCGATGCCCGGAACACTCGGCTCGGGTTTGACGTGCTCGGGCCGAAGCTTCCGTGCTTGGAATGCGCCGAGACGGGCGGCAAGGTGGAGATCGACTTCCAGAACACCGTCCTCAACACGGAAAATCGGCCCACCATCATGCTGCGGCACGCCTACGCCGAGGCGAAGAACGAGGACTTTCGCATCCTCGTCGGGCAGACGTGGGACGTGATCTCGCCGTTGAATCCCGACATGCTGCTCTACTCGGTCGGCTGGGACGCCGGCAATATCGGCTACCGCCGGGCACAGTTCCGCTACGAGCGATACCTGAAGTTTTCCGACGTCTCGCTGGTGACGGTGCAGTCCTCGATCAACCAGGACGTCTTTCCCGACACCATCACCGGGGCCACGGGCGAGCCGTCGAACTGGCCGATCGTCGAGGGGCGCGTGGCCTGGACCATCGGCCGCCGCGGCCAGGGCTGCCTGCCGATTACCGTCGGGATATCGGGCCACATCGGCGAAGACGAGTTCGACAGCACCGTCCTGGGACGTGACAACCGCCGCCGCACCTGGTCGGGCAACATCGACGTCCGCGTGCCGATCAACCGCTGTTTGGGATTCGAGGGGGAGTGCTACATCGGCGAAAACCTCAGCCCGTTCCTCGGCGGCATCGGCCAGGGGATCGATCCCACCACCGGAAACACGATCCGCGACGCCGGCGGGTGGTTTGAAGTCTGGTACGACTTTACCGAGAAGCTGCACAGCCACGTCGGCTACTCGGTCGACAACCCGAACGACCACGATCTGTCCACCGCCACCGACAGGAGCTACAACCAGTTTTACTTCGGCAACTTGATCTACGACGTGACCAAGAACCTCTTGGTTGGCGTGGAGATCAGTTCCTGGAAGACGCTCTACGTCGGCGAGTTGCCGGGCGATTCGGTTCGCAGCGAGTTCGTCGTAAAATACGGGTTCTAACCCGCAAGCCGCTCGCGGCTTCGCCGCCGATTAGCGCGGCTCCCGCGCCGAACGGATCAACTCGCCCGCCCCTTGGGCGAGCAGCGCGTCGGCGACGTGACGGCCCAGCGCCACCGCCTCGGCTGGCGGAGCCGAGTCGGCGGCCTCGATCCGGCGGGCGCCGTCATAACTCAGCACGCGGCCAGCGAGCGTGAGCCGATCCGTCTCGACGCGCCCAGCGCCGCGACCGGGGCCAGGCAGCCGCCCTCGAGCGCCGAGAGCAGCGTCCGCTCGGCGGTGACGGCGGCGCGGGTGGGCGGGTGGTCGAAGTCGGCGACGATGCGACGAGTCCGTTCGTCGTCGGCCCGCGTCTCGATCGCCATCGCCCCTTGGCCCGGTGCCGGCAGTACAATCTCGCAGGGCAGCACCTGGGCAATGTGCCGATCGAGCCCAAGCCGCCGCAACCCGGCTTCCGCCAGCACCAGGGCGTCGTAGCCGCCTTCGGCGAGCTTGCGGAGGCGGGTATCAACATTGCCGCGGATGTCTTTGATCTGCAAATCGCGGCGGAAGTGGAGCAGTTGCGTCCGCCGCCGCAAGCTGCCGGTGCCGACCGTCGCCCCCGCGGGCAATTCGTCCAACGAGGCCGCCCGGGCAGAGACGAGAACATCACCGACGGGGCCCCGCTCGGGCACGGCGGCTAGGCACAAGCCGGCCGCCGCGGCGGTCGGCAGGTCTTTGAGGCTGTGCACGGCCAGATCGATGCGGCCGTCCAACAGCGCCGCCTCGATCTCCTTGGTGAAGACGCCCTCTCCGCCGAAGGTCGCGATCGCTTCCCGTCGGCGGTCTCCCGCGGTAGCGATCGGCGTCAACTCGATCTCGATCCCACGACCGCGCAATTCCGCGGCGACCCACTCGGCCTGCCAGCGGGCCAAGGCGCTTGCTCGGGTTCCGAGGCGGAGGGGCATGGACGTAGGGGCTAGGGGCTAGGGGCTAGGGATCAGGGGGCAGGAGCGGGAGGTTGGTTCTGGTGATCGAGTGAGGGGTGGGCGGTTCACCGCCCACTGGAAGCCGCTTGCGGCTTCGCCGCTATGTCGTCTCTTCCACTTTCGTCTGCGGCAGGCCTTCCAGCTTCGCATTGGGTAAGCGGCCTTGCGGTACGACGACGCCGCAACTGATGATGAATTGACAGGCCTGGTCGAAAGTCATGTTCAGATCGATGCAGGCGCTCTTGCGCACCACAATCGTGCAGCCGGTATGCGGAATGGGCGAATAGGGGAGCAGCACCACCAGCATCGAATCGCCCGTCGCCTCCTCGACCTCCTCGAAACGTTCGTTGGTCACGAACCCCAGCGTCCAGATGCCCTTGCTGGGATACTCGACGGCCACGATCCGCGTGAACTTCAGCTCGTGCTCGGAGAAGAGGAAATCGCTGACCTGTTTGATCGACGAATAGACCGAGCGGACCACCGGCACGCGCGACACGGTGCGATCGATCGTGGCGACGAAGAACCGGCCGATCCCCGCCGCCATGAGCTTGCCCAGGAAGTACAACAGCAGAATAAAGACCGCCAGGAAGAACGGCACGGTCAGGTACGGCCGCAGATAGGTCAGATCGACGTAGCGGCGGTAATAGTCTTCGCCGGTAATGGGGGGCGGCTGGCCGGGCTGCCGCTGCACCAGGTCGTAGACCGATTCGGGGATGAACGTGCCGTTTTCCAGTCGCCGGTAGGGCTGGCCGTGCACGTCGGCGGTCGCCGCGTTGCTAGGCAACAAGCGAATGTCGGCGATACACCAGACGATAGCCTCGCGCGTCCAGGAGGTTACCGGTTCGAGCAGGTAGCTTTTGGTGGTGCTGATCGCCCAGGCCACGATCAACACAGTCAGCAGCGGGGGGCAGAGCACGGCCAGGCCCCGCAGCACGGCGTCGCGGAACGGATGAGCGGCCGGTGGCCCCGGCGGACCCGTTTCCACGCTGTCATTTCGTATGCCCTGCGCCATGCCTAGTATTGTTCTTATTTTTGCGGGGGAAGCAAGTGGGCTTGCGGTCGTTAGAAGAGTTCTGCCACTCCTGCTTGGTCCAGTGTTCGGAAAGTCCTTTCCGGTGAGAAGTGTCCGGTTGCCTCCGTTTAGCCCTGGTTGAGCTGTGCCAGGCAACTAGGCTCGGGCGACGACGGCCACGGCCACCATCGCCGCCCCGGCCCGCTTGAGCACGTAGGCCGCCTCGCTGCACGTGGCCCCGGTGGTCAAGACGTCGTCGACCAGCAGGATGCGGGCGCCCTTTGCCGCGTCGGGGCGTCGCATTCGAAATGCCTCCCGCACGTTTTCGAACCGTCGCCGTGGGGCCAAACCGGCCTGGGGCAAGGTGTTGCGGCGGCGGAGCAGGATCGGCCGCACCGGCACTTTCAGCCCCCGTGCCAGACAATACGCCAGCAACTCGGGACTGTTCTTGCCGCGGCCGAGCCGGCGACGCCAGAACATCGGGATGGGGACAATCACGTCCGCGCGGATTGCTTCGAGCCGCTCCTGCCGCCATTCGAGCAAGAGTCGCCCCATCGCCAGCGAGAGCGCATCGTGGGCGGCCCGCTTCATCCGCAACACCGCGTCGCGGAGCCCTGCGTGGTAGCCGCCCAGCGGGATCACCGCGTCGAAATGCAGGCGGCTGTGGCGGCAGGATTCACAATCGTCCGATGTCCCGCTCCCGCTGGCGACCGCCGCGCCGCAGCGGTTGCAGCCGTGCCATTCGTCCAATGCGAACGTCTCGAGGCAATCGCCGCAGAGACGCCGGTCCGGGTGAGGCGTGGCCAACTCTTCGCCACAATAGATGCAGCGCGGCGGAAAGAGCAAGTCGCAGCACGATCGGCCCAGACTGCCCATGCCGGTTCCGAAGCGGCGGACCCAAGCCGTGATGCCGGCGCGGCAACCAGTGCGGGGGGTGTTGGGGCCGTGTTGCCCCTGCTCAATCAGCGGCATACAATCGAAGGGTTGGGGAGCAGTTGTGTCTTTTCCGCCTGCGGGCGCCGACCGGCATCGCTTGGCTTAGAATCGCAAACTATGGAAGAAGTCCAACGCCTGCTGCGTGAGATCGAAGCTCATCATATCGAGTTGGAACGGCAGAACAAGGAGTTGCAGCAGTCCAAGCGGCAACTGGAGGCCTACCGCGACCGCTACATCGATCTGTACGATTTCGCCCCGTTGGGTTACGTCACCCTCGACGAGGACGGCTACGTCCAGGAGATCAATCTCGCCGGGGCCAAGCTGCTGGAAGTCGATCGCGAAGGGCTGACCGGATACGCCTTCGCCGATTACGTGGCCGGCGACCATCAGGCGGCATTCAAGCAGCACCTGGCGGGGTGCGTTCGCGAGCATCGCGAAGTGACGACCGAACTGCACCTGGTCACCCGCGGCGGAGCGTCGATCACGGCGCAACTGCACAGCATTCCCGTCGCCGGGCCGCTGGACGACACGCTCTGCAAGACCGCGATCACCGACATCAGCGAGCGGCGGAAGATGGAGGAGGCGATCCGGCGGTCGCGGGCGTTCCTGCAAACCGTGATCGACGCCATCCCGGAGACGATGCTGGTGGTCGGCCGCGATTACAGCATCTCGCTGGCCAACCGTGCCGCCCGCGAGATGACCGGCGGCATCAACCCGGTGGTGTGCCTGGCCTGCCGTCAGCTCGCCCAAGAGAGCAGCCTCCCCTGCGACGGCCGAAACGACGGTTGCCCGCTGCACCGGGTCGTCGCCAGCAAGGCCCCGGTGACGGTGACCCGCGTCCATCGCGATGCGGAGGGCAACGAGGTTTTCGTCGAGGTCACCGCGGCCCCGGTTTTCAACGACGACGGCGAAGTGACGCACATCATCGAGTCGTGCCGCGACATCAGCGAACGCAAGCGGGCGGAGGCTGCGTTGGAGCGGGACCGCAATCTGCTCCGGGCGCTGATCGACAACCTGCCGGACTGCATCTACGTCAAAGACGCCCGCTGCCGCTTTCTGGCGGCGAATCTGGCCACGGCGCGGCTGATGGGCGTCGCCGACCCCAACGCTCTGCTGGGAAAGACCGACGCCGATTTCTATCCGCCCGAGCAAGCCGCCGAATACTCCGCCGACGAGCAAGAACTGCTGCGGTCGGGCCGGCCCTTGGTCAATAAGAACGAATCCCGTTTGGATGGGGCGGGCAACTGGCGGGGCGTGCTGACCACGAAGATACCGCTGTTCGACAGCAGGGGAAAGGTCTACGGCTTGGTAGGTATCAGCCGCGACGGCAGCGAACAGAAGACGCGGTCTCAGCCCATCAGCCGGCCGCAATAGGCGAATTCGACCGCCAAGGCCGTGGCCATTGCCGCCACGTCCAGGAGCTTCTCCTCCTGCTGGCGGCGGGGCAATTTCAGCCGCAGTGCCGCGGCACGGTCTTCGAGCTTCGCCAGAATCGCATCAGCGTCGTGCTGGTCGAGCGTCAACCAGCGGACGAGCCGTTCCAGCAGGTGCCTGCGGTTCTTCCGCAACAGGTCGCGGGCGGAGATCGCCGAGTTGCCCACCATCCGCGGAAAGACCATCCGCAGTTTGTCGTCAACGAATCCCTGGGCCGCCGCGCAAAACGCTCGGCCCGCTGGCCATAGTGCTCGGCCAGCGGCATCGTCATCTCTTCGACCGGATAGAGCAGCTTGGTGCTCCGGCAGCGCGGCGGCTTCTTGCGGATCCGCCGCATCAATTCGTCGACGTACTCAAGTTTCTTCAGGGCCGGCCAGTAGTGATACCGCTTGCGCCACGCCGAGCGCGGGGTGAGCCAGACCGCGAACGTCTCGGCGAAATCCTCGTCGGGGTGTTTTTGTGCGTAGGTCCGCCCGTATTGGTTGACGTGGATGTGGCGGACGAAGTCGCGGCTGAGCGGCTGCGGGCGAAACTTCTCACGGTAGGGCTTCGAGAACGGCCCAAAGACCTCGACCCAGGCGGAGTCCTTCCAGAGTCGATAGGCGTAGCTGATGGTATGGCCCGCCTCGTGACGCATGAGCATCATCGTCATCTGGTCGTCTTCGATCTCGCTGGTCTGCTCCTCTTCGATCCGGGCGAGGCGTTTGTCGGCCAGGTAGAAGGGGATGCCGATGACCGGCACGCGGTCGGGGCAGCCCCAGGCGTCGGTCAAATAGAAAGAAGGCCGAAACGCCAGCCCCTTGGCCGCAAACTCGCGGTGCAGCCGCTCGGTGAACGGCTCCAGCGGCGAGCCCTCGATCTTCAACCCGAGATCGCAGACCCGCGTGTGGAGCAGTTCGCAGCGAACAGTCTCCCAACTATTGAACAGCGACGGGGCCGGGGCGATCAGACCAGTGGACATGCCCTTTATTTTATGGTTGCCGACGATCCCGTTCAACAACGAAACCCGCCCTTATCGGATGGGGGGAATCGTCGTCTCCATACCTGGCATCTGACGTTGGAGGCGCAAACGCTTGCAGAGAGTTGAATTACGAGCAAACCCCACTCCCGGCCGGCCACGCCGCGGCCGGGCAGCGAGTCCTCAGTCAGGGCACTCTCCCGACCAGTGAACCCCCATGATGACCGGTTGCTGCCTACAGCATCAGCCCCGCGCCGCCCGCCGCTGCTGCCGGCGATCGCTGAACCACTGGATGACGTTGAAGAAGACGGGCGTTAAGAAGATGCCGAACAGGGTGACGCCCAACATGCCGCTGAAGACGGCCACGCCCAGGGTTCGCCGCATTTCGGCGCCGGCTCCGCTGGAGATCACCAGCGGCAGCACGCCGAGGATGAAAGCGAACGAGGTCATCATGATCGGCCGCAGCCGCAGGCGGCAGGCGGCCAGCGTGGCCTCGCGCCGTTGCATGCCCGTCTCGCGCTTCGACTTGGCGAATTCCACGATCAGGATCGCGTTCTTACTGGCCAGGCCGACGAGCACCACGAAGCCGATCTGGGTGAAGATGTTGATGTCCATCCGCGCGATCGCCACGCCGATGACCGAGCAGAGGATGCACATCGGCACGACGAAAATGACCGCCAGCGGCAGCGACCAGCTTTCGTACTGTCCGGCCAACACCAGGAAGACCAGCACGACCGCCCCGGCAAAGACGAACAGCGTCGTGTTGCCGGCGATGATTTGCAGGTACATCAGGTCGGTCCACTCGTAGCTCAGCGACGAGGGGAGGCTCTTGCTGACGATGTCCTGCATCTTCTCGATCACCCGGCCGGTGCTCATGCCGGGCAGGGCCATGCCGCTGATGGCCGCGGCGGGGAAGAGGTTGTAACGGTTGATGACGAACGGGCCGGTGCTGTCGCGGACCGTGGCCACCGCCCCCAACGGAACCATATCGCCGCGGGCGTTGCGAACCTGCAATCGCCGCAAGTCCTCCGGCTGCATGCGGAAAGGGACGTCGGCCTGGGCGTTCACCTGCCAACTCCGTCCGAACTCGTTGAAATCGTTGACGTACAGCCCGCCCAGCTCGACTTGTAGCGTCTCGAAGACGTCGCTTAAGGCCACGTCCATCGTCTTGCAGTTGGTGCGGTTGATATCGACGTACAACTGCGGCGTGTTGGCGCGGAACATGGTCCGCAGACCGATCAAACCGGTCTTCGCCGTATCGTTTGCCGTGCGAACCACCTCATCGGTGCTGTCCTGAAGCTCCTGCATACCGGCGCTGCCCTGGTCTTCGATCACGATCGTAAAGCCGCCGGCCCGGCCGAGACCACGAACCGGCGGGGCGCCGAATACGGCGACGTCGGCCTCGGGAATCGCCTTATAATAGCCGGCCCGCAGCCTCTGCGCGATCGCGTCCGCGCTCAAATCGGGTGATTCCCGCTTGTCGAACGGATCGAGCACAATGAACATCGTCGCCAGGTGCGAGCCGTTCGCCCCGAGGATGAACGACAAGCCGGTGACGCTGATGGCGTGCGCGATTCCCTTGGTGTGCAGCGCCACGTCGGTGGCCTTGGCCGCCACCGCCTCGGTCCGCTCCATCGACGAAGAGTCGGGCAGTTGGATCGCCGTGAAGAGGTAGCCCTGGTCCTGGGCGGGAATGAAGCCGGTCGGTATCTTGCCGAACGTCCAGACCGTCAGGTACAGCAGCCCGCCGTAAACCAAGAGCACCAGCAGGCTCATTCGCAGCAGCTTGCCGACGATCCCGATATATCCGGCGGTGGACCAGGCGAAAACCTTGTTGAAGCCTTTGAAGAACCAGCCGAGCAGGATGTTCAGCAGCCAGGAGAGCGGGTCGCGATGGGCCCCGCGCGGCTTCAAGAGCACGGCGCACAGCGCCGGGCTCAAGGTCAGCGAGTTGATCGTCGACAGCACGGTGGAGACGGCGATCGTCAGCGCGAACTGGCGGAAGAACAGGCCTGTGATCCCCGAAATGAACACGCAGGGCAGGAAGACGCAGGTCAGCACCAGGCCGATGGCGAAGACCGGCGCCGAGACCTCGGCCATCGCCTGGTGGGCGGCGGCGCGCGGGGCCATCCCCTGCTCGATGTGGTGCTCGGTGGCCTCGACCACCACGATCGCGTCGTCCACCACGATGCCGATCGCCAGCACCAGCCCGAACAGCGACAGCGTATTCAGGCTGAATCCCATTACCGCCATCGCGGCGAAGGTGCCGATGATCGCCACCGGCACGGCCACCAGCGGGATGATCGCCGAACGCCAGTTTTGCAGGAAGACGAGCACCACCGCCGCCACCAGCAGCACGGCGTCGCGGAGCGTGCGAAAGACCTCGCTGATCGACTCGCTGATATAGGGCGTGGTGTCGTAGGCGATGGCGTAATCGAGCCCCTCGGGAAAATGCGACTTCAGCTCCTTCATTTTCGCCTTGACGCGGGCGGCGGTATCGAGCACGTTCGAGCCGGGCAACTGGAAAACGCCCATGCCGATGGCCGGCATGTTGTCCAGATGGTTGCTGATGTCCTGGCTCTTCGCCCCCAGTTCGATGCGGGCCACGTCGCGCAGGCGCGTGATCTGGCCGTCGCCGCCCGTTTTCAGCACGATGTCGCCGAACTGTTCCGGCTCGGTCAGCCGTCCCAGCGTGGTCATGGTGTACTGGAAATTGACGCCCGCGCCGGCCGGCGGCTGTCCGGTCTGGCCGGCGGCCACCTGCACGTTCTGCTCGCGGAGCGCCTTGACCACGTCGCCGGCGGTGAGGTTGCGGGAAGTCAGGCGGTAGGGATTCAGCCAGACGCGCATGCTGTAATCCTGCTGGCCGAAGATCATCACGTCGCCCACCCCCTCCAGCCGCGCCAGCGCGTCCCTGACTTTGATCAGGGCGTAGTTGCTCATGTACAACTGGTCGTATCGCGCCTTGGGCGAGAAGAGATTGACAATGAACATCAGGTCGGGCGAGCGCTTCTTCACCGAAACGCCGATCTGCTTGACCACGTCGGGCAGGATCGGCTGGGCCAAGGCGACGCGGTTCTGCACCAGCACCTGCGCCATGTCCAGATTCGTCCCCACCTTGAAGGTGACCGTCAGGCTGTAGCTGCCGTCGTTGCTCGACTGCGACGACATGTAGAGCATGTCCTCGACGCCGTTGACCTGCTGCTCGATCGGGGCGGCCACGGTGTCGGCCACGACCTGGGCGTTGGCGCCGGGATAGTTACAGACGACCTGGATGGTCGGCGGCGTGATCTCCGGGTACTGCGCCACCGGCAGATTGAACACCGCCGCCAGCCCCAGCAGCGTGATCAGGATCGACGGCACGGAGGCCAGGATCGGGCGGTCGATGAAGAATCGCGAAAACATCGCGGCGAGTCTCCTACGTCGTTTTGCCGCCGCCAGCGGGCTTGACCGCGGGCGGCGCAGACGACGGCGACCCGGCTAATCCCTTCTCGTCCAGATGCCGCGGCGCCACGGTTATTCCCGGCCGGGCGCGCTGCAACCCCTTGACGATGACCCACTCGTCGGGGCCGATGCCCGATGCGATCACCATCATCCCATCGTGCAGGCTTCCCACCTCGACCTTGCGATATTCCACTTTGTTCTTCTTGTTCACCGTCAGCAGAAACCGCTCGCGTTGATCGCGACTGATGGCGTCCTCGGGAACCAGCAGCGACCGGTGCGGATCGCCAAAGGGGATTCGCACGCGGACGAACAGTCCGGGCGTGAGATATTCCTTGTCGTTCTCGAACAGCCCGCGGACCCGCAGCGTCCCCGTCGAGCGGTCCACCTTGTTGTCGGCGAAATCGATGACGCCGGCATGGGGGAAGCCCTGCTCGCTGGCCAGCCCGATCTCGACGGCGATCTTCAGGTCCTTCAGCCGCTTGGGGTGAAGCTGCTTACCTTGCCGCAGGGCAAGCTCCTGGTACCTCAACAGCGCCTCCTCATCGACGTTGAAGTAGACGTAGATCGGGGCGCGGGTGACGACCGTGGTCAATACGCAGGCGTCGGTCGTTCCCGGCTCGACCAGATTGCCTTCGGTAAACCGCGTGCGGCTGACGCGGCCGTCAATCGGCGAGGTGATCTTGGTGTACTCGACATTCAGCTCCGCGTCGCGCACGGCAGCCTTCGCCGTTTCGATCGACGCCAAATAGACCTTCAGATTGGCTTTGCGCTGTTCACAGTCGTCCTGGCTCACTGCGCCCGAGGGTCGGAGACGCTCGCTGCGGGCAAGGTCAGTCTTGGCCCGCTCCAGCAGGGCGTACAGCCGCGCCAGTTCGCCCTGGGCCCGATCCAACGCCGCCTGGTACGGCCGCGGGTCGATCTCGTAGAGCAAGTCGCCTTTCTTGACGTCCTGGCCGTCCTCGAAATTCGCCTTGATGAGGTAGCCGGTCACGCGGGCGCGGACCTCGACTTCGCCAACCGCGGCGGTCTGGCCTGGAAATTCAAAGTAGTCGATGATCTGCCGCGAGACGGGCCTGGCAACGATGACCTCGGGCGGCGGCGCGGCGGCGCCCGCCCTTGCTGCCGCGCGCTGGCCGCAGCCGGCCGAAAAAGCCAACCCAGCCAGCAAAACCGCCCTCACCAGAAAATCTCGAGTCGCCACGAATCCCCACCTCAGATGTCGTAGTTGATAGTATGGGACCGGCCAGCACGCACCGCTCCATTTAATCCAGTGTACCGAAGGGGGGATTCGGCGTCAAATACCGGTCACCACGCCTTGTATGCCCGGCCGATTCTGGTACACTTAGACGTTTCTCCCGGTCTTAGGCGGTCCGCGCGGTTGGGCCGGGAACGCCGACTAACTGGACAACGTCTAGATCAGGGTTTGCTCATGGCAAGGCGACTTCAAGTCAACAAAGTCAGCAAGCGGCGGGCCAAGGCGAAGGTCCGCACCAAGAAGAAGGATCCGATCTTCGTCGACGGCAAGCGGCCGCGGCCGATGTACGTCGATTACAAGGATGTCAACTTGCTGAAGAAACTCACCAACCGGCAGGGCAAAATCATCAGCCGCCGCAAGAGCGGCTGCACCGCCGTTAGCCAGCACGCCGTAACCAAGGCGATCAAGCGCGCCCGCTTCATGGCCCTGCTGCCCTACACGGGCGAGTAGCACGCCCGGGATGCGGAAAGGTGGGGCAGACATTCTTGTCTGCCACCGTGGGAGCCCATCTGGCAGACAAGAATGTCTGCCCCACTCTCACGGACTGGCTATTTCATCGCGACAGAACCTTCGCCCCACCTCGGTCGATCGTTACCGCTTGCCCTGCTCCTCTTTATCGAAGGCGGCGTCAAAGGCGAGCTTGCTCGGCTCGAAATCGGCCCGCTTGACGAACTCGCACGCCTCCTTGGCGCCGTGTTCGCGGTCCATGCCCGAGTCCTCCCACTCGACCGACAGCGGCCCGTTGTAGCCGGCGGCGTTCAGCGCGCGGATAATCTCCTCGAAGTTCACCCCGCCGTGTCCCAGCGAGCGGAAATCCCAGCCGCGGTGCGGATCGCCGAAACTGAGATGGCTCGACAGGATGCCGCTGCGGCCGTTGAGCGTCACGATCGCGTCCTTCATGTGAACGTGATAGATGCGGTCGGGAAACGCGCGGATGAACTCGACCGGATCGACCCCCTGCCAGATCAGGTGGCTGGGATCGAAGTTGAAGCCGAACTCATCGCGATATTTCAGCGTCTCCAGCGCCCGCTCGGCCGTGTAAAGATCGAAGGCGATCTCGGTGGGGTGTACCTCCAGGGCGAACTTCACCCCGCACTCGCCGAAAACGTCGAGGATCGGGTTGAATCGCTCGGCCAGCAGATTGAAGCCGTCGTCGATCATCTCGGGCGAGACCGGCGGGAAGGAATACAACAGGGGCCAGATGCTCGAACCGGTGAAGCCGTTGACCACGCCGACGCCCAGCTTCTGCGCCGCCCGGGCCGCATCCATCATGTTCTCGGCCGCGCGGGCGTTGACCTCGGCCGGGTTGCCGTCGCCCCAAACGTACGGCGGCAGGATCAGCTTGTGCCGCTGGTCGATGTTGTCCAGCACCGCCTGGCCGACCAGGTGGTTGCTGATGGCGAAGACCTGCAAATTGTTCCTTTCCAGCAGCTCGCGTTTCTTGGCGCAGTAGTCGTCCTGGTCCAGGGCCTTGTCGATCTCGAAGTGATCGCCCCAGCAGGCCAGTTCGAGCCCGTCGTAGCCGAAGCCGCTCGACTTGCGGGCCAATTCGGCCAGGGGCAGATCCGCCCATTGGCCCGTAAACATCGTGACCGGTCGTCCCATTTTCAATAGCTCCTTCTGGCGAATATCGCGTGACATGGAGTGAAAAAAGCTCGCTTCGCCGTCATTCTCCCAGATTCGCCGCCGCCTGCAACCGGGGGACGGTCGCCTCCGAACCGTTTAGCCGCCGCGTCCACGCGGCGCTGAGTCGCCCGCAGTTGCAGCGCCGCGTGGACGCGGCGGCTAAACAGTCGCCCCCCTGAATACGCCCACCTCCGAAACCCTGCGGTTCGCTATTGGTGACTTCGGCGGCGTGGTCCTATAATCATGGGCGAACGTTTCCCGGCGTTTCGCCGTAAATCACAAAGACGAAGTACTCGGCACACGCCGTGTGCCGTAGATGAGCCTGCGAAATCGAGCGGGACGGAACAACTCGGCACACGGCGTGTGCCGCATACAACGCGAAACTCACGGAGGAGATTCTATGGAGACGGCCGTCGTCTATACCGGATTCATGGCGTTTGTTACGGAGATGTTTGCGCCGCTGTTGTTGTGCTCCAGCATTCCGCTGGGCTCGCCGCCGGTGCAAGACCCGAACTTGGGCCGCATCGCGCCGAAGCAATGCGTCTTCTACGTGGGCTGGGCGGGCATGGGCACGCCCGACGCAAAGAGCCACAACAGCGCCGAGCGATTTCTGGCCGATCCCGAGATTCGCCACATGCGGGCCGAGGCCGCGCGGCGATTCCGCTTGTTGATGAAAGCCGCGCCGGCGTCGGCCAACGACGCCAGCAGCACGTTCACGATCGGCCCCTGCAACATCCCGCCGCAATTCTCCGCGGACGCGGAGTTTTGGTGCGAGTTGTTGGTGACGCGACCATGCGCGGGCTTCATCAGCCACCTCACTCAGGGCGACAACTCGCCGGATCCGCACGGTGGGTTCGTGATGAACGTCGGCGACGCCCGCCTAAGAGTCGCCGCCATGCTCAAGCGCTATCGGGGGCTTGCCAAGGACATCATCGAGGAACGTACTGTCGATGGGGCGACTGAGTATCGGCTGAAAACCACCAGTCCACCGGCCCACGACGACTCGAGGGACTCGAATGGGCAAGCAGCACAGGGTCCTCGTGCGGGGCAAGATCTCTTCTTGGTTAGCGATGGGAATAAGCCCCGCTCCGCATCCGCTCCGACAACGGCTGCTGCCAAGAATCTGAAGCCTACAACCAACGCGGCCAGCAAACCGGCCACGGCGGAACCCGCCGGCCTCCCCATCCGCTGGAGCCTGCGCGGCAAGTACTTGATCATCACTTGCGGCGACGAGTCGCCGGCGAAGACCGCCAAACGGATGAGGGGCGCCGAGCCGGAGTGGTTTGCGGCCGTGGGAAAGAATTTGTCGATCGAGCGGCGGGCAGCCGTCGCGCGTTTCGATCTCGATGCGCTCGCGGCCCCGTTCGCCAAGGGGGATGCCGCCCAGCAGGAGACCGCCAAGCAGATCAAGCAGACGCACGTCCACGCCGTCACGCTGGTGACCGGCCTGGGCCACAACGATTTCGTGAGCCAGTTGCTGGTCGAAACCGACGGCGTCGCCCGTGCGCTGTTGAAGACGATGGTCGATCGGCCGCTGAAGACCGCGGACCTGGCCGTCATCCCCCGCGACGCGAGCTTGGCGATGGCCTTTCGAGTGAATCCGCATCTGATTGCCACCGGCTGCCAATGTCTCGATGCGCAGGCCAAGCAGGCCGGCAAGACCACGGATGCGAATCCGCAGAAAAACGCCAATCCGCCCGACGGCAAGAGCGAGGATGCCAAAACGCCCTCGACCGCGCTGGACGTGCAGAACTTCCTGATGCTGATGGCGCAATCGCCCGGCGAAACCGCGCGTGGAGCGATTACGCGGTTCTGCCGCAAGCCGATCGTCGTTGACCTCGATGACGAAATCTGCGCGGAAATGGCCGCCTCGCTGGGCGACGCTTGGCGGCTGTACACTTCGCCCGGCGAAGGCAGCTCGATCTTCAACGGCATGACCGGAGTGGTCCAGGTGAAGGACGCCCGGCGGCTGGCGAAGCTCTTCGATAAGCTGGCCGCCCGCAAACCAGGGGACTGTCCCAATTTTCGCGCCAGCGAAAATGGGACTGTCCCCTTGATCGCCGGCAAACCGGCGGGTAAAGCCGCTGCCAAAGCAGCCGATAAATCGCCCAATGACGACGCGAAGTCAAACGCCTGGGCAGTGCGCAAGACCCGTTTCGCCGATCACGACGTCTATTATCTGGTGCGCACCCAGGGCGAGACCGCCGGCGTGCTGACCTGGTGCGTGGTCAAGCGAGAACTCGTCTGGTCGCTCTCGCCGCAGAACGTCAAGGCGTATCTGCTTCGCCAGCCGGGCGGGCCGACGCTGGCCGACGAGCCGGCGGTGATCGACGCCCTCCGCGGCAAGCAGTCGCCCACGCTCTTGATGTACGAGGATTCGCGGCGGATGTTCAACTTGACCTATCCGCTGATGCAGGGCTACGCCGGCCTGGTCGCCGCTCAGTGCGACCTGCCCAGCGACGGAATTGATCCGATGTTGCTGCCGGCCGGGCCGACGATCGCCAAGTATCTGCATCCGGCGGTCAGCACGGTTTCGGTTGCGCCGAAGGGGGTGCAACTGACGATGCACCAGAGTCTGCCCAACGGGAATCTCGGCGCGACGCTGTATTGCCTGCTCTGTTCGCTGCTGCCGGCCAACTCCGAAGGATTTATGCCCACGGCCGGTATGCCAATGATCATGCCGGCCTACGAGGCCGACCCTGTCAGGCATACTGAAAATCTGTACACAACTGACGGCAACGCCGCGGCCAAACCCGACGGTAAGAGCGATCATCCGTTCCGGCAACATGGAAGTTTGGACTACCATCCATTCCGGCAACATGCAAGCTTGGAGTGCGCGAATGACGGCAATAACCCGGCCAGCCCCGGCGGTAGGAACGATCATTCGGGCCCGGCGTGCGTGCCGAGCGATGCCACACAGCGCGAGTGCGCGTCGAGTCAATCGACCTGCCCGCCGCCGACTGTCAGCATCGCCGCGCCCGTGCCGACGGCGGCGCCCCTGCAGCGGGCAGCCGCTCCTTCGGGCGCTCCGCCGAGCGGCTATGCGCCGTGTCCCGCTGCGGCTGCCGCGACATATGGTAGCCCTCTGCCCGTGTATCCGGCGACCGCGACGCCGACGCCATACTCGCCGACGGCAGCCGCTTCTGCGAGCCCCTCCGCTGCCAATGCGGTCTGTCCCTATACGGTGTCGGGCTACGATTCCAGTGCGGGAGGCTACTCCGGGACGGTAGGCCACGGAGCTCCGATCGCGAATGGGCCGTGGCCCTATGCCATTCCGTGGGGTCCTGCGACGCCGCAGAATCCTGGCCCGCCGCAGGCTTGGTCGCCCACGTCGCCCTATTCGTCGGCGTCGCCCGCGCCGCAGGGCTATCAGCGAATTGTCATTAACGTGCCGGTGGTCATCTACGTACCAGTCGTCGCGACGCCAAGCGGCAATCCGCCCACGACTCGCCTGCCGGCGGCTGATCCGTCGCCAGGCTACCCGCCCGCCGGCTATGTTTCACCCTACGCAGCGCCAGGCTACGCGCCGTCGGGTTATGCCCCGCCGGCGAATACTGCGCCGGATTACGTCCCGCGGTCGGCGCCTTACTCACCACGCTACACGCCGCCGCCGACCGGCTGTGATCCTTACCCTCCGACCGTTGCGCCGCCCGCGGCGCAAGGCAGTGACCCGGTCTTCGATACCCTCATGGGCATCGCAGCCGCAAAAATCGCGCAAGGGGAGTCCGCCGAGGTCGGCCCGCCGCTCAGGCGGCTTCTTTGCTCTCCCAGGTTGTCGGCGAAGCAGAGATTGCAGGTCACGGCGCTGCTTGAACGAGTCGATAGCGAATCCACGAAGCCCGCCGTGCCGCGGTGTATGCCGCCGCCGACCTGGACGCCGCCCGGTTACCCTCCCACGCCGGCAGTCGCGCCGCCGACGTACGCGCCGCCCACCGGGGCAGTCACGGGGAGATAGTCCCGTGCGGTTCCGGGGGCAGTCCTGATCTTGTGAAAGAGCGGTCCTCCTGGTGTGATGCGCGGCGTGGTAGTTGCCTTTACTCAGTGACCTGCGCAAACGCGCTTTACGGCGTGACGATGCAGGAGTCGGGCGTCACCAAGCAGGTCTCCGTCCGTTTCGCGGACGTCAGCGACGACGGCCACATTCTCGAGCGCCCCGTGGCCGACGAAGAGACGCAGCGGCATAACGGGGACTGACGCTTTCTCCCCTCTCCCGTATCGGGAGAGGGGGCCGGGGGTGAGGGCTGATTCCCGGATTGTCCCCGTTCTTCGTCTCAGCGAAAATGGGACTGTCCCCTTTTGGCACTGCCCTATCATTCAGCCAAAGAGCGAGTCAAAATCGTTGTGCGAGCCGATCCAGACCCAGACAACCGTATCGCCATCACGCTCACCAACTGCACGGTATTGCTCATTGATTCGCACCGACCAAACCTGGTCATAGCCGACGAGCTTCTTGAAACGCAACGAGGGGTGGCGAGGGTCTTGGGCAAATTGGGCGTAAGCCCTCCTTGCCGCCTCGCGTACCCGCGGGTCCAGTGCGCCGTACGCTCGCCAGAAGCTGGGGCGGGTCAGCGATTTCAAAGGCGATCGAAGTCCATGGGAGTTGAAGCTTCGGCGGCGGATTGGCGCAAGAAAGCATCCAGCTTTGGCCGGCGTTGGCCGGAGGCGATCAACCGCTCCCAACGCTCATCATCCTCCCTAGTCAGGAGGAATCGGGCGAAATCGCCGACCTCGGCGCGCTTGTCCTCGGGCAGTGACTCGCAAATTCTGACTAATTCTTCAGTTTCGATGCTCATAGCCTGATTGTAGCTCGCCGTCGCCCGGAATTCCAGAGCGGACCTATCGCAACAGCGCGTGGAGCGCCCCTTGTGGTTTGTGTGATTCGATGCATGGCAGACAAGGAATGTCTGCCCCACCGGACAGACTGTTGCCTGTTTTTCCGCAGTGAGAAATGCCGGCCAGCACTTGCTCTCGCCCCCGTTTCTCTCCCCTCGCCTCTCTCCTCCATCCCCTCGCCTGGGCCAATTCCCGCCACATTTTCTCCCGCGGTAGAGTTGATTTCAATATTCTCGGGAGGTAGACCCTCCAAAACGCTTGACACCGCCTTTTGCGTTGGTAGCTTGATGGGATAGTCGCTCGGCGTTGTACCGCTTCTTCTTTCTCTTCATGCAGTTCGCGTGCTTCGTGGAAAAGGAAGAAGCCAAACCGCTTGAAGTAATCGTCTTCTCAGAGGCTATCCGACAAGTCTCCCCTCTCCCTTTGGGAGAGGGGCAGGGGGTGAGGGCATGGTGGACGTGCGCAAACCGGGATACTCTGGCACCGCCAAAGTACCCTCACCCTCTCCCAGAGGGAGAGGGGACCGACAGAATCCACTTCTCGGATAGCCTCTCAGTTCTGTAGGGTTAGACTTAGTTCTGTCGGCAGAAATCGGATTCAGTATCAGTCCATCAAGCGTGGTCCAAGCGGGTTGCGGCCAGGGAGGTGGTGTGAAGGGCATCAGCATCATCCTGCCAGTGTACAACGGTGCTGGTACGATCAGGCGTTGTCTCGACAGTATAATGAGTTCTACTTATCGGGACGTAGAGATTATCGTCGTCAACGATGGCTCCACGGATGATACGTTGAAAACATGTGAAGAGTATGTGAATCGCTGTGTCATCAAGTGTTGCAACGTGACCCAGCGCTCTGGCGTTTGTTACGCTCGCAATGTCGGCCTTCAGATTGCTACACGGGACCACATTTACTTCGCAGATGCGGACGACGAAGTTTTGCCCGATGGCCTCAATGCCTTGTTGCGGCATTCCTCGTATGATTTGGTGATTGGAAACTTTGAGGTGATTCAGCGAGGAGTGACGATAGGAATTGTTCCTTTAACGCCCGTTACGCTGAATCGAGAGCAATTATTGGCAAGGGTTTTTGAATCGTTTGTTGCTAACGATCATGGGATGTTTCTCGGTCTTTGGAACAAGCTGTATAGCACTCGAATAATCAGGGACTACAACATCCGGTTCAATCTTCACGTTGATAAGTACACGGACGGTCAATTCAATCTGGACTACCTTTTATACGCAACTTCCTGTACCGTGATTCCAGATCGAGTTTACAGATACCGAACAGAATGTAGGAATTACGGATTCAATTTGATAAACGTCACGTCCATGCTCAATAAGATTGAGTGGTTCATCAACCAGACTAATCCGGCTCGCCCAGACTCTTTAATATTAAACGCATATAAGTTCTTTTTAAATAGAGAACTGGGACGCTATAATCAGGCTATAGGGAGGTCAAAATGGGAGTATTTGAGTTGTTAGGGGAGGTTTCGTCATGCCAAATGCCACTGTAAAATCGCGTGCTCGTCGCAACAATCGTGGTCTCTTGAACTCACACAACCACCTTGCTCGACGCGATGCCTACCACCGCCGTCTGGTCTGCGAGGAGTTGGAAGATCGGCGGCTACTCAGCGTCGCCACAGGCTCGGACCAACAAACGGTCCAGTTGTTCAACGCCTCACCCGCCCTGTTCGCCGAGAACCAGGGACAGTGGGTCGATCCGGCGGTCCGCTACGTCTTCCAGGGAGACGGTGCGAATGTGGCCATGACCGATACCGGGCCGGTCTTCCAGGTCTTCCAGCAATCGGCCACCGTTGCACCGGCAGCACCTTCCGGGCCCGCCAATCCGCTGGATCGTCTCGCGGCGCCAACGGCGGCGGCCACACAGTCCGAACAGTTCTCCGTCCACTTCGACGGTGCCGACCTTGTCACGCCAACGGGCACGGATCACGCGGCAACAGTTTACAACTATCTCGTCGGCGATCAGTCGCAGTGGCGCACAAACGTGCCGACGTATCAGAAAGTGGCCTACGACGGCCTCTACGCGGGCATCGACCTGGTGACCTGGGGCCAGCGGGACAGCTTGAAGTACGAGTTCCACGTCGCGCCCGGGGCCGATTATCAGCAGATCCGCAGGGTGTAATCTTTGTGGTGCGCGTGTTTAAGCGGCTTGGCGCATGGGCACTTTAGTCGATGGACCGTAAGTTCGCAGTTCTCCGGCATCGTGAGTTTCCATGAGCTTACGATACAAGGGCTGCCAAATTCCGCTAAGCAGCACCACTCGCAGGTTCAGGATCGTTTGCGCCCCGTGCTTCATCCAGCGCATCCCCGAAAGCTTCAGTCGCTGGGCAACGATAGTCTTGCAGGCGGCCTCTGTCACGCCGCTGCCGATAGGCAGGTTCAGTTGTTTGTACTGATGATACTGCATGAACTTTGTGCGACGGCGAATGTATTGGTACGCCTTGCGAAATTCGGCAGCCCGCGACGCCGACAACTTCCGCCGCTTCCGCAATGCCGCCGCCGAATGCAACATGCGAAACGGACCGCTCGGTTTTTTCAGCACGCGGCACATGCGCCGTGCCCAGGCACGCCCGGCGCGATCGTCTTTGCCAAACAAGGCTTCGGCCATCGCCCAGATTCGCTGGGCAGCGTGATAGTAATCGACAATCCGAATCCAGGGCAGTTTCTCTCCCGTGCGCGGATGCGCCATGTTCCCCAGCACCCGACGGTAATACTGCGTCTCGTTCTCGCCCGCATCGGTGACGTAGGTGAGCCGCGGCAACGGGCGATCCCAACGCTGCAAGACTTCCTGGATCAACGCGGTCAGCCGTGCCGTCATCTGCGACTGTCCTGGTTCGGGAGCAAAGGCCAGATACACCGTGCCCAGCCGCTCCCCCATGCGGTCGTAGACCGTGGCCGTGGCGACGGTGGCATGCTCGAAGAAGCGGAAGCGATACTCGCGCAGCGTCACGCCGTCGCGCCCCACGCTGAGCACCGGGCGCCTTGGCCCGCGGCTTTGCTCAGCTTTTTTCAGCAGTTCCAGCAGCCGCAGCACTTGACACTCTTCCGTCACGTCCTCAAAGGCCAAGGAAAGTTCCTCCGTCACGTCGCGGAGTCGCTGGGCTCCCCAGGAAACGCCATGCTGCAACCTCAAGCGGTCCAACACCGCTTGCTGGGTCGCACCGGATTGGGCCATGTAGCGGCCTACGGCCTCGGCCAACGCTGGCGTGGCGCCGTGGACCAGGCCCAACTCGATTTCCAGGGGAAAGATGCACGTCTCGGCCACGTCGCGATGCCAGTAGCGATACGAATAGCGCCACAGTTCGATGGTTCCAAAGAGCGTGCCCACGTGCGCGTTGCGGGTCTTCTGGTTCAGCCGCCGGTAGCTGCCGCCCTGATGCTCCAGATCATGAGGCATCTTCTCCGCATCATCCGCCTCAATCAAATTCAATACATTCTCGACCAACTGCCGGGCCAACTCCCGAACCCGTTCGGCGATCCGCGTCTCGAAGTCGAACATGGTTGCTGGAGAGATTTCCGCCCGCACGAACTCCAGGACTACCTGCTCCAACGCCTCGACATGATCTTTCCACAATTGTTCGATCTGTTGTCGAATCTCCGTCTTGATCGCGGCATGGCTTGTCAGAATCAACAGCAGTCGGGTAACATACGGCATTGTGGCGTCCTTTCCGTGACGAGGCGTTTTGTGACTACTTCTCCTCGTTTTGACGGAAGGACGCCTTTTTCACCAATAGCACTTTCCGAGCATGCCAACCTCCGGACGGTTTGTGTTAGCACCACAGCACAAAACCTCGCGTCTCGCGCATCAGCCGGATCAGACCCGCCTAGTGTACTTGACTTATCTGGGCGGCAGCGGCAATGACGTTGGGTTCGGCATAGCTGTGGACACTGCCGGCAACGCCTACGTGACGGGCTATACATCCTCCAGCGACTTTCCCACCACGGCCGGGGCGCTGGACACGACGTTCAACGGCGGCTACGATGTTTTCGTCGCCAAGCTCAATGCCGCCGGCAGCGGCCTGGTGAGCTCGACTTACCTGGGCGGCAGCGGCGACTACGGCTATGGCATTGCCGTGGACGCTGCCGGCAACGCCTACGTGACGGGCTATACGGGCCCCAGCGACTTTCCCACCACGGCCGGGGCGTTGGACACGACGTTCAACGGCGGCTACTACGACGCTTTCGTGGCAAAGCTCAATGCCGCCGGCAGCGGCCTGGTGTACTTGACTTATCTGGGCGGCAGCGGCAATGACGTTGGGTTCGGCATTGCTGTGGACGCTGCCGGCAACGCCTACGTGACGGGTCAAACGTCCTCCAGCGACTTTCCCACCACGGCCGGGGCGCTGGACAGGACGTTGAGCGGCTCCGAGATCCGCATCCACTATGACGGTATCGAGGGGCTTTCGGTTGATGCCCAGGGAGTGTTGCACGTACAGACCGCGCTGGGCGAGTTGACCGATGACGCACCGTTCATCTATCAGCAGATTGGCGGCCGGCAGGTCGCCGTGGCTGGGCAGTTCAAGCTGCTCGATGCCGACGCCTACACGTTCACGGTTACCGGCTCGTACGATCCGGCCCGCGAGCTTGTCATCGACCCCGATCTCGCTTGGAGCACTTATCTGGGCGGCGGCGGCAATGACTACGGCTATGGCATCGCCGTGGACGCTGCCGGCAACGCCTACGTGACGGGATATACATCCTCCAGCGACTTTCCCACCACGGCCGGGGCGCTGGGCACGACGTTCAACGGCGGCTACTACGACGCTTTCGTGGCAAAGCTCAATGCCGCCGGCAGCGGCCTGGTGTACTTGACCTATCTGGGCGGCGGCGGCAATGACTACGGCTATGGCATCGCTGTGGACGCTGCCGGCAACGCCTACGTCACGGGCGGGACATGCTCTAACGACTTTCCCACTACGGCCGGGGCGCTGGACAGGACTTACAACGGCGGCTCCTACGACGCTTTCGTGGCCAAGCTCACTGCCAGCGGTAGCGGCCTAGTGGGGTCTGATCCGGCTGATGCGCGAGACGCGAGGTTTTGTGCTGTGGTGCTAACACAAACCGTCCGGAGGTTGGCATGCTCGGAAAGTGCTATTGGTGAAAAAGGCGTCCTTCCGTCAAAACGAGGAGAAGTAGTCACAAAACGCCTCGTCACGGAAAGGACGCCACAATGCCGTATGTTACCCGACTGCTGTTGATTCTGACAAGCCATGCCGCGATCAAGACGGAGATTCGACAACAGATCGAACAATTGTGGAAAGATCATGTCGAGGCGTTGGAGCAGGTAGTCCTGGAGTTCGTGCGGGCGGAAATCTCTCCAGCAACCATGTTCGACTTCGAGACGCGGATCGCCGAACGGGTTCGGGAGTTGGCCCGGCAGTTGGTCGAGAATGTATTGAATTTGATTGAGGCGGATGATGCGGAGAAGATGCCTCATGATCTGGAGCATCAGGGCGGCAGCTACCGGCGGCTGAACCAGAAGACCCGCAACGCGCAGCGTGGGCACGCTCTTTGGAACCATCGAACTGTGGCGCTATTCGTATCGCTACTGGCATCGCGACGTGGCCGAGACGTGCATCTTTCCCCTGGAAATCGAGTTGGGCCTGGTCCACGGCGCCACGCCAGCGTTGGCCGAGGCCGTAGGCCGCTACATGGCCCAATCCGGTGCGACCCAGCAAGCGGTGTTGGACCGCTTGAGGTTGCAGCATGGCGTTTCCTGGGGAGCCCAGCGACTCCGCGACGTGACGGAGGAACTTTCCTTGGCCTTTGAGGACGTGACGGAAGAGTGTCAAGTGCTGCGGCTGCTGGAACTGCTGAAAAAAGCTGAGCAAAGCCGCGGGCCAAGGCGCCCGGTGCTCAGCGTGGGGCGCGACGGCGTGACGCTGCGCGAGTATCGCTTCCGCTTCTTCGAGCATGCCACCGTCGCCACGGCCACGGTCTACGACCGCATGGGGGAGCGGCTGGGCACGGTGTATCTGGCCTTTGCTCCCGAACCAGGACAGTCGCAGATGACGGCACGGCTGACCGCGTTGATCCAGGAAGTCTTGCAGCGTTGGGATCGCCCGTTGCCGCGGCTCACCTACGTCACCGATGCGGGCGAGAACGAGACGCAGTATTACCGTCGGGTGCTGGGGAACATGGCGCATCCGCGCACGGGAGAGAAACTGCCCTGGATTCGGATTGTCGATTACTATCACGCTGCCCAGCGAATCTGGGCGATGGCCGAAGCCTTGTTTGGCAAAGACGATCGCGCCGGGCGTGCCTGGGCACGGCGCATGTGCCGCGTGCTGAAAAAACCGAGCGGTCCGTTTCGCATGTTGCATTCGGCGGCGGCATTGCGGAAGCGGCGGAAGTTGTCGGCGTCGCGGGCTGCCGAATTTCGCAAGGCGTACCAATACATTCGCCGTCGCACAAAGTTCATGCAGTATCATCAGTACAAACAACTGAACCTGCCTATCGGCAGCGGCGTGACAGAGGCCGCCTGCAAGACTATCGTTGCCCAGCGACTGAAGCTTTCGGGGATGCGCTGGATGAAGCACGGGCGCAAACGATCCTGAACCTGCGAGTGGTGCTGCTTAGCGGAATTTGGCAGCCCTTGTATCGTAAGCTCATGGAAACTCACGATGCCGGAGAACTGCGAACTTACGGTCCATCGACTAAAGTGCCCATGCGCCAAGCCGCTTAAACACGCGCACCACAAAGATTACACCCGCTCCGATGCTTTCGTGGCCAAGCTCACTGCCAGCGGTAGCGGCTTAGTCTACTCGACTTACCTGGGCGGTAGCAGCTATGACGGTGGGTTCGCCATTGCTGTGGACGCTGCCGGCAACGCCTACGTGACGGGCTATACGGGCTCCAGCGACTTCCCCACCACGGCCGGGGCGCTGGGCACGACGTTCAACGGCGGCGGCTCCGATGCTTTCGTTGCCAAGCTCACTGCAAGCGGTAGCGGCCTAGTGTACTCGACTTACCTGGGTGGCAGCGGCAATGACTGGGGCTATGGCATCGCCGTGGACGCTGCCGGCAACGCCTACGTGACGGGCGGGACATACTCTAGCGACTTTCCCAAAACGCCTGGGGCGCTGGACACGACGTACAACGGCGGCTACGACGCTTTTGTGGCCAAGTTCAGCGGTTTCCCCCCGCCGCCGCCGACGGGCCAGAAGACGACGGCGCTGGTCAACGAGTCTGAAGTCTCCTGGAATGCTGTACCTGGAGCGGGTTCATATCAGGTGTGGCGTAACACGACAAACAACAGTGCTACCGCAACCGAAATCGCTTCTGGAATTAAGGACACAACCTACGACGACGCCACCGCAACGCCGGGAATCACGTACTATTACTGGGTCATTGCCGCGCAGGGGTCGCTGTCAAGTCTGTTCGGCACGCCGGTCACCGGTGTCGCTAATGCAGGAAGTGGGCCCACGCTGAAACTGGGTGGGCTGGAACTGCTCGGGAACTTTAGCCTGGGAAGCGGTTCCACCTATACCGCCAATGGAACGATTGAAATTGGTTTTGCGCCGGCGAGCGGGCAGACATTTCAGCCGCTGCTTACGGTTGATGGGTCCGTCTCCTACGACAACTCGATCATTTCGGTCGAAGGCACCGTTTCCGCGGACATCGGAAATCTGAGCCTGCCATTGTTAAGCGGCAGCTTCGAGATTCCCTTGGCACAGGCCGGAGAGACGGATACTTCGCCGAACACGGTGAACGACACCCACCCGAACAACAGCGAGGAGATTGCGGGGTTGCCGATTCAGATAACAAGCTTGGCGCTGATCCCGGCCGGGTCGGGCGTATCATCGCCCGAGATCGAGGTGAAGGGGGACATTTCCCTCCTGAATAGAACACTCAGTACGGCAGTACTCATCACCGAACAGGGGCTACAGTTGGAGTCGGCAAAAATCACTCTGCCTGAAACCAGCTTCTCGGTGGGAGCGCTCAGCGTTGACGCGACAGGCATGTCGATTGCTTATGATGCGGCAAACAACCAGTTTGTCGCCCAGGGTCATCTCACCCTGAAGGATTTAATCCAGGGTGAAAGCGTCACGGCCGATCTGACCGGTGCCGGCAACGGCATTTCTGTCCAAGGCTCAACGGTGAAGCTGGCCGGAACACTATCCGTCAACGATTTCACCCTACCCGGCGGATGGGGACTGAAAAAGGTTAGTTTGACTTTTGACACCAACGACGGCGACTATAGCGGTGCAGCAACGCTTGCCATTCCGGATGTCTTCAACTTGAGTGTCACATTTCAACTGGTAGGCGGCCACCTGAACAGCCTGGGAGTTGACCTGAGCGATTTGGGAGACGAAGTACCGCTCGGTGATACGGGTTGGTTCCTCGATGGCGCTGGTGGCAGCGTAGATAACCTTGTGCCGGGCAATGGTCCGATCGCGTTTACCGGAGAACTCGATTTCACCTTTGGGCCGGACGAGACGATTTCCCTGCCGAGTTGGCTTGGCGGCGATCAGGTCCATACGGATTTGGCGGACCTGGACTTGACGGCTACGATTAGCTCCCAAGCCTTGACTGGCACTGGGAATCTGACCGTAGCAGGCGGCGTGGCCACAGCGACGGCAACGGCGGAGTTTGATTTTGGCTCCGGGGACTTCACCGCGAGCGGCAGCCTGGGTCTGATCCGGCTGATGCGCGAGACGCGAGGTTTTGTGCTGTGGTGCTAACACAAACCGTCCGGAGGTTGGCATGCTCGGAAAGTGCTATTGGTGAAAAAGGCGTCCTTCCGTCAAAACGAGGAGAAGTAGTCACAAAACGCCTCGTCACGGAAAGGACGCCACAATGCCGTATGTTACCCGACTGCTGTTGATTCTGACAAGCCATGCCGCGATCAAGACGGAGATTCGACAACAGATCGAACAATTGTGGAAAGATCATGTCGAGGCGTTGGAGCAGGTAGTCCTGGAGTTCGTGCGGGCGGAAATCTCTCCAGCAACCATGTTCGACTTCGAGACGCGGATCGCCGAACGGGTTCGGGAGTTGGCCCGGCAGTTGGTCGAGAATGTATTGAATTTGATTGAGGCGGATGATGCGGAGAAGATGCCTCATGATCTGGAGCATCAGGGCGGCAGCTACCGGCGGCTGAACCAGAAGACCCGCAACGCGCACGTGGGCACGCTCTTTGGAACCATCGAACTGTGGCGCTATTCGTATCGCTACTGGCATCGCGACGTGGCCGAGACGTGCATCTTTCCCCTGGAAATCGAGTTGGGCCTGGTCCACGGCGCCACGCCAGCGTTGGCCGAGGCCGTAGGCCGCTACATGGCCCAATCCGGTGCGACCCAGCAAGCGGTGTTGGACCGCTTGAGGTTGCAGCATGGCGTTTCCTGGGGAGCCCAGCGACTCCGCGACGTGACGGAGGAACTTTCCTTGGCCTTTGAGGACGTGACGGAAGAGTGTCAAGTGCTGCGGCTGCTGGAACTGCTGAAAAAAGCTGAGCAAAGCCGCGGGCCAAGGCGCCCGGTGCTCAGCGTGGGGCGCGACGGCGTGACGCTGCGCGAGTATCGCTTCCGCTTCTTCGAGCATGCCACCGTCGCCACGGCCACGGTCTACGACCGCATGGGGGAGCGGCTGGGCACGGTGTATCTGGCCTTTGCTCCCGAACCAGGACAGTCGCAGATGACGGCACGGCTGACCGCGTTGATCCAGGAAGTCTTGCAGCGTTGGGATCGCCCGTTGCCGCGGCTCACCTACGTCACCGATGCGGGCGAGAACGAGACGCAGTATTACCGTCGGGTGCTGGGGAACATGGCGCATCCGCGCACGGGAGAGAAACTGCCCTGGATTCGGATTGTCGATTACTATCACGCTGCCCAGCGAATCTGGGCGATGGCCGAAGCCTTGTTTGGCAAAGACGATCGCGCCGGGCGTGCCTGGGCACGGCGCATGTGCCGCGTGCTGAAAAAACCGAGCGGTCCGTTTCGCATGTTGCATTCGGCGGCGGCATTGCGGAAGCGGCGGAAGTTGTCGGCGTCGCGGGCTGCCGAATTTCGCAAGGCGTACCAATACATTCGCCGTCGCACAAAGTTCATGCAGTATCATCAGTACAAACAACTGAACCTGCCTATCGGCAGCGGCGTGACAGAGGCCGCCTGCAAGACTATCGTTGCCCAGCGACTGAAGCTTTCGGGGATGCGCTGGATGAAGCACGGGCGCAAACGATCCTGAACCTGCGAGTGGTGCTGCTTAGCGGAATTTGGCAGCCCTTGTATCGTAAGCTCATGGAAACTCACGATGCCGGAGAACTGCGAACTTACGGTCCATCGACTAAAGTGCCCATGCGCCAAGCCGCTTAAACACGCGCACCACAAAGATTACACCCGGCAGCCTTACTGTGCTCGACGGCATTTTCACCGGTAACAGTAGCCTCGTTGTGAACAATAGAGACATAGTCTTGTACGCAACGGGGCAAGTATCCCTCCCGCTTAGCAAGATCGAGCCTTGGCTGCCTGATGTGGGACCTCTAGCTGGAGGCAGCTTGTTGTTGAATCTGGTCCCGTCCGATCTTTCCGATAGCTATTTGGATGTTTGGGGTACCTTCTGGGGTGTAGGCACAATCGGCGTGGGCATGAGCTTTAGCGGGTCGGTCAGCCTTCTTGACGCACAATCGATTCCCAAGAACGACCCGCCTGCAAGTGCAACATTCTCTGTCACGCCGGGAACGACATGGGTTCTTCTTGATGCGCAGTGGACGGAGGGCAATTCAGATGTGCCCTTTGAAATTCAGACACCGGATGGGACTATCTACACGGCATTCTGATCTGCCTAGTAACGTGAGTGTCATTGACCAGGCAATCAGCTCGACTCAAGTTACCTTACAAGTCTTGAATCCCACCGCTGGAGATTGGTCCCTGATTTTGCCCGATGCGGACGCTTTGGGCTCAGTGACTTTCGCCTCGCTTGGTGGGACAGCCGTGTCCAGCGTGCATTTGGATTTTCTCCAATCCTCCAGTAGTGTGGTTGCTGGGGCCTCGATAAACCCTGTTGCGGTCGTCGCCGTCGAGGACCAAAACGGCAATGTCATTACCACCGATGATTCCCAGGTCACGCTAACCCTGACCGGCGGTCCCGGAAATGCCAGCACAGTGTTGACCAGCCAAGCACTGAGCGGCATCGCTACGTTTAATGTTGTCGCTCCGCAAAGTGCAGGCAACTACACGCTCACGGCCACAGACGGGACGGACACCTCGACCAGTGCAACTTTCACGGTTGCCCCGGGCGTGGCATCAAACGTAGCCTTTGTGCAGCAGCCGACCAATGTTGTAGCCGGCCAGGCAATTGCCCCGGCAATCGTGGTTCGGGCGGAGGATCAGTACGGCAACGTCATCAGTGGGGACACGGTAACGCTGGCTGTAGAGAAGGGTGTAATCTTTGTGGTGCGCGTGTTTAAGCGGCTTGGCGCATGGGCACTTTAGTCGATGGACCGTAAGTTCGCAGTTCTCCGGCATCGTGAGTTTCCATGAGCTTACGATACAAGGGCTGCCAAATTCCGCTAAGCAGCACCACTCGCAGGTTCAGGATCGTTTGCGCCCGTGCTTCATCCAGCGCATCCCCGAAAGCTTCAGTCGCTGGGCAACGATAGTCTTGCAGGCGGCCTCTGTCACGCCGCTGCCGATAGGCAGGTTCAGTTGTTTGTACTGATGATACTGCATGAACTTTGTGCGACGGCGAATGTATTGGTACGCCTTGCGAAATTCGGCAGCCCGCGACGCCGACAACTTCCGCCGCTTCCGCAATGCCGCCGCCGAATGCAACATGCGAAACGGACCGCTCGGTTTTTTCAGCACGCGGCACATGCGCCGTGCCCAGGCACGCCCGGCGCGATCGTCTTTGCCAAACAAGGCTTCGGCCATCGCCCAGATTCGCTGGGCAGCGTGATAGTAATCGACAATCCGAATCCAGGGCAGTTTCTCTCCCGTGCGCGGATGCGCCATGTTCCCCAGCACCCGACGGTAATACTGCGTCTCGTTCTCGCCCGCATCGGTGACGTAGGTGAGCCGCGGCAACGGGCGATCCCAACGCTGCAAGACTTCCTGGATCAACGCGGTCAGCCGTGCCGTCATCTGCGACTGTCCTGGTTCGGGAGCAAAGGCCAGATACACCGTGCCCAGCCGCTCCCCCATGCGGTCGTAGACCGTGGCCGTGGCGACGGTGGCATGCTCGAAGAAGCGGAAGCGATACTCGCGCAGCGTCACGCCGTCGCGCCCCACGCTGAGCACCGGGCGCCTTGGCCCGCGGCTTTGCTCAGCTTTTTTCAGCAGTTCCAGCAGCCGCAGCACTTGACACTCTTCCGTCACGTCCTCAAAGGCCAAGGAAAGTTCCTCCGTCACGTCGCGGAGTCGCTGGGCTCCCCAGGAAACGCCATGCTGCAACCTCAAGCGGTCCAACACCGCTTGCTGGGTCGCACCGGATTGGGCCATGTAGCGGCCTACGGCCTCGGCCAACGCTGGCGTGGCGCCGTGGACCAGGCCCAACTCGATTTCCAGGGGAAAGATGCACGTCTCGGCCACGTCGCGATGCCAGTAGCGATACGAATAGCGCCACAGTTCGATGGTTCCAAAGAGCGTGCCCACGTGCGCGTTGCGGGTCTTCTGGTTCAGCCGCCGGTAGCTGCCGCCCTGATGCTCCAGATCATGAGGCATCTTCTCCGCATCATCCGCCTCAATCAAATTCAATACATTCTCGACCAACTGCCGGGCCAACTCCCGAACCCGTTCGGCGATCCGCGTCTCGAAGTCGAACATGGTTGCTGGAGAGATTTCCGCCCGCACGAACTCCAGGACTACCTGCTCCAACGCCTCGACATGATCTTTCCACAATTGTTCGATCTGTTGTCGAATCTCCGTCTTGATCGCGGCATGGCTTGTCAGAATCAACAGCAGTCGGGTAACATACGGCATTGTGGCGTCCTTTCCGTGACGAGGCGTTTTGTGACTACTTCTCCTCGTTTTGACGGAAGGACGCCTTTTTCACCAATAGCACTTTCCGAGCATGCCAACCTCCGGACGGTTTGTGTTAGCACCACAGCACAAAACCTCGCGTCTCGCGCATCAGCCGGATCAGACCCGTAGAGAACTACCCGAGCGGTACGGTTTACAGCAGCTTCATGGCGGCGACGGACAGCAACGGCAACGCCACGTTCGCCAATATTTCGGTGCCCACGGCCGGGGCCTATATGGTCGTGGCCAGCGATGGAACCGTATCCAGCGGCAATTCCAGCAGCTTTACAGTGAGTCCCGCGGCGGCAGCGATGCTGGTATTCTCGCAACAACCCAGCAACGCGCCGGCGGGTACCACGATCAACCCAAGCATCGTCGTGGATGTGGAAGACCAGTTCGGAAACCTGGTCACGACCGACAGCTCAACCATTGTCCTTTCTCTTACCGGCGATGCGGCTCTTAATGGGACGCTGGCGGTTCAGGCCACAAACGGCGTGGCGACGTTCAGCGGTTTGTCCGTGAACGGCTCGGGAGTCTACACGATGATCGCAAGCGACGGATCTCTTGCCGCCACTACGTCGAGCGGATTCACAGTTTCCCGGGCGACACCGACCGTGACAATTTCCCCACCGCCGCCATTCATCGTGTATGATGGAACGAGTGACGTAACGAACTGGGCAGTACCCGGCGTCAGCGGCGTTGATGGCGTACGGAATCCCACCGGATTGCCAACTGCCGTGTTTTACAGTGGAACCTCTGCCACTGGCACGCCCCTCGCCTCGGCACCCGTGAATCCAGGCACCTACACCGTCGTCGCCACCTATCTTGGCGATGCCAACTACGCTTTCACCCAGAGCGATCCAGTTACCTTCACCATCAACTCCGGCCCCACGATCAGCAGTGTGTCAACGACAGCCGTCGCAAGCTCCTATTATCGGGTTGGTGGCTCGATCCCGATTACCGTGGCGTTTCGTGAAGTAGTCAACGTGAGCGGCACGCCACAACTGACGCTCAACGACGGGGGAGTGGCCAACTACACTAGCGGCAGCGGCGGCAGCGTGCTGACTTTCACCTACACTGTGGCGGTCGGGCAGAACACCGCGGATCTGGACTATGCCTCGACGATGGCATTGGGGCTCAACGGCGGGAGTATCCACGATCTTGCGACCAACGCCGCGATCTTGACGCTTCCGGCGACGGGGACGGACGGCTTGGCAGTGAAGAACATTGTCATCGACACCACGCCTCCCACGGTGAGCGTCGTCGCTGTTACTCCCAACCTGCGGGTGGCTCCAGTCAGTTCGATTACCGTCCAATTCAGCGAACCGGTCGTCGGCTTCGATCTCACCGATCTGCGACTCACCCTCGGCGGCAACAACCTGTCGTTGAACGGGGCGAGGCTGACAACAACCGACCAGCAAACCTGGGCCTTGGGCAACCTTGCCGGCATAACGTCTTCGGTCGGTACCTACCAGTTCACATTGACCGCGACGGGCTCGGGAATCGCCGACCTGGCGGGAAACCCTTTGCTCGTCGGCGGTAGCACCACCTGGCGGATGGTGGCGCCGATCCCCGGTGACTTCAATCTCGACGGTGTGGTGGATAATCTGGACAAGGCCATCTTCTTCGCCAACGTCTGGACCGGCAAGGCCTGGGCCCAGGGGGACGCCAACGGCGACGGCACCGTGAACGGTCTGGATTGGGACATCTTGGTTGCCAACTTCGGCAGGAGCATCTTCAACGAGTACCCCGCTCCATCGCCTCCGCTCGCGCCCGCCTCCACACGCCAGCCTGCTCTCGCTGCTGCATCCTGGCTGGTGCCTACTCCGATTCAAGCACCGGTTACGCCCGTTCCCCCTGAAGCGAGTCCGGCCCTGCTCGCGCCCGCCGAGAGCGGAGGGGCTGCGGCGGCGAAGACCGCTGTGACTGCGTCGACGACCGTCACGGCGTCGCTCGGCACGTCGAACAGTTTCGCTGCTGGAGCGGCCGGCGCCGCCGCGATCGGACGTGCCGATCTGCTGGCGGCCGTGATGAGCGAGATGGGCGACGGGCTCGGTGATTCCGTATCGAATGACCTGGCGGACGCCATGCTGCAAGGGACCGTGCGGCCGGTCGCCGCGACCCTCGCGTAGCGCGAACGCCGATGCACGCGGCGTGATGTCGTCCGCGTTTTTCACCGCGGTGGGGCAGACGTTCCTGTCTGCCGCGAAAAAGGGCGGCACATCTGGCAGACAAGAATGTCTGCCCCACCGGACACAACCTCGCGCCGTTTTCCCGTGTGGTGAAATAGAGCATCATGTTGTTGTTTTTCCACTGTTCTCATTGAATCGTTGCATTGGCCATCGGTCCTCGGCGAGGGCGTCCTTCCGCCCCACACCCACGTCAAATCGACAGATGCAGCGGCGGCGGCTGTGAGTTGATTGACATTGCTCCGGATTATACCTACAATGACGTGCAGTTTCGCCACTTGTGGGGTAGGAAAGCATTCGCAATTTACGGCTCGGCACGGTCTGTGCTCGACACTCCGCTCTTCGATTCCCACCCCGGGGGTGCTTCTATGTCGTTGCTTCAGCGTGGAGTTTCTTCCAGCAAGCGTTGTCGATCGAAAAATCTCAAGATCACTACCGCGCAGAGGTTGGGCTGGCTCGGCAGCCGGAAACCCCATCCCAAGTTCTTGCGATTCGAGCCGCTGGAGGAACGAAGCCTGCTGTCGGTCGGCGTCAGCGGCGTGGTTTGGAACAACGTCGACCAGAACGGCATCCGCGACGCCGGCGAAACAGGTGTTGCCGGGGCCGTGGTCGAAGTCCATTCCTCGACGGATGCACAGATCGGCAACAGCGACAACGTCCTTCTCGGCACCGCCATCACCGACGCCAACGGCGGCTACTCCCTCAGCAACTTGCCCGAGGGAGTGAACTTCTACGAGATCTTTCGCACGCCAGGCGGCTTCGCGTTCACGACAGAGGGCTCCGACAGTCACGCCGACGCCACGGGCCAGAGCGATATGTTTACGGTTCCGTCCGGCGCGGTCGACACGTCCCACAACGTCGGCCTGACGGGCGCCGCCCCCGCTTTCGGCTTTGCGTTTCAACTCGGCGCGCCGAAGGTGGTCAACGGCGTTGTGGCCACCGATGGTTCGGGCAATGTCTATGTAGCCGGTGGCCTCCAAGGCACCGTGAACTTTGACCCCGGTCCCGGGACCTGCAATCTCACGAGCACCGGCCAGTGGGATGTCTTTGTCGCCAAGTATTCGCCCGCCGGCGCGCTGGTTTGGGCTCGCGATTTGGGTGGTGAAGCCCAGATCAACGCCGTTGCCGCCGCGGCGGACGGGAGCATTTACCTAACAGGCGCCTTTGTCGGCACCACGACCAGTTCTTTAGGATCGCTCAACCTCGTTAGTGCCGGCAACACCGACGTTTTCGTATTGAAGCTCGACTCCTCCGCGAACCTTCTTTGGGCAAAAAGCATGGGGGGAGCGGGAGAAGACGCCGGCTGCGGCCTAGCCATCGGTCCCGACGGTGCTGTCCACGTCACTGGCTACTTCGAGCAAACCGCCGATTTCGGCGTCGGCACGGACGGGCATATTCTCAGCAGCAACGGCGGCAAGGATGTCTTCATCTCCACTCTGGACTCCAACGGGAACTTCGTTGGCGCCACTTCCGTTGGCGGACCGGGCGATGACTACGGCTACGGCATCGCGGTAGCGCCTGACGGAAGCGTCTGCACAACGGGTTCCTTTACCCAGACAGCTACTTTCAACTCCGGCGACGCCCCGATGGCGCTGACCAGCGCCGGCGGCGCCGACGTTTTTGTCGCAAAGTTCGACGCCGCAGGCGATTTCACCTGGGCCAAGAGTATTGGGGGAACGCAAGACGATTTCGCCACAGGCGTTGCCGTCGCCGCCGACGGCAGCATTTACACGACCGGCTCGACGCTCGGCACCGCCGACTTCGATCCCGGAATAGGCACGTTTACGCTTCCAGGGGGACTTTTCGTCTCGAAACTCGATCCCAGCGGTAATTTCGTCTGGGCGCAGCAACTCCGACAATCGTCCTCGTATGGATTATTAACAATTGGTCCCTTCTACCAACCGCCCACTGGTACTGTGGCTATAGGAAGCAATGGAGACGTTTATGTGGCGAACACCGATCTCCGGTGGCAGGGCGGCAACGGTGTCGCATTTTTTAGCCAGAACGCCGCCGTCTGGCATCTCGACGCCGAGGACAACACCGTATGGACTAAGGAAGCGGGCGACAACTCCTTCGCTTGTGCGATGGCATTGGGGCCGGACGACAGCGTCTACATGATAGGAGGATTGGCGGGTACCGTCAACCTCGACCCCGGTCCCGACACGTTCGACCTGACCGGCAACGGACTGTTCGTCGCTAAGTTCCAAGCTCTTGCAGGCCCGACGGACATCTCGTTGTCGCAAGCAACGGCACAGGAGAACCGTCCCGCGGGCACAGTCGTCGGCGATCTCTCTACGGTCGCGGCGGGTGGGGCGAACCAGTTCACTTACACGCTGGTCTCCGGAGACGGCAGCGATGACAATGCTTCGTTTACGATCGTCGGCAACGAATTGCGGACGAATGCCGTGTTCGATGCCGCCGTGAAAAGCACCTATTCGATCCGCGTCCGCAGCACGGACTATTTCGGACAGTCGATCGAGCGCGTCCTCTCGGTTGCGATTGTCGATGGCCCGCCAACGGTCACATTGACCGCCCCCGCAGTTACGAACAGTTCATCCGTCGTTGTAACCGCCGTCAACGACGGCTCCGGCGTCCCAGACGGTACTCCGGTCGCTGTGGACGTGGATCTGAATGGCGACGGCGATTTTGACGACGACGGCGAGACCGCTCGGGGCACTGGGACGTTGATCGACGGCACGGCGAGCGTCGTTTTCAATCCACCATTGCCGGACGGCGCCTACAACGTGCGCGCGGGTAAGCGATCAGGCCGGCAATGAGGGGACGAGCGCGGTGGCGGCGATGATCGTGGACACAACCGGTCCGACGATTTCGATTGCCGCCCCATCGACCCCGATTAGCACCGTGGCGAATACGTTCGTCTACACTATAAGCTACAGCGACCCGCGATTCAGCCAGAGTACACTAACGGCCAACGACGTCGTCTTGAATCGTACGGGCACGGCCGGTGGCACGGTCAGCGTGGATGATGGCACGGGCACAACGCGGACCGTGACCATCAGCAACATCACCGGCCAAGGCGAACTCAGCATTTCGATCGCCGCCGGCACGGCCTCCGACTCGCTGGGCAACCTCTCCACGGCAAGCGACGCCAGCGCTGCATTTGCCGCTCCTGTGCCGTTCTCGATCACCGGCGATTTGGGAAACAACGGGGCGTCGTACGGCACCGTGTCGTGGGGCGATTACGACAACGACGGCCGGCTCGACGCCCTGGTGACCGGCAGCCGAACCGTGGGCGACATCGACTACATCACGACCTACTCGTATACGGCACTCTACCACAACGACGGCAATGGCGTTTTCCATGCAGTTTCAGCCGGTTTGCCCGCTGTAGACGGCACCGCCGCCTGGGGCGATTACGACAACGACGGCCGGCTTGATCTTCTGCTGACGGGATGGAGTTCGGCCACCAGCACGTACGTTAGCGCAATCTATCACAACGACGGCAATGGGACATTTCACGATATTTCCGCCGGACTCACCGGTGTATGGGGTGGTTCGGCGGTCTGGGGCGATTACAACAACGACGGCCGACTCGACGTCCTTCTGACCGGACACGACTCAATCTCCCATAATGACATTACAAAGATCTACCGCAACGACGGCAACGGCATCTTTGACGACATTTCCGCAGGACTTACCGGCGTGCATTACGGCTCCGCCACCTGGGGCGACTACGACAATGACGGCCGGCTCGATATCCTCTTGACCGGATTGGACGGGACGAACTGGGATTCTCCAACTCCCGTGACGAAGATCTATCACAACGACGGCAACGGCGAATTTCACGCGATTTCAACCTCCCTTCCCGGCGTGGAGGGGTCGGCCGCGTGGGGCGACTACGACAACGACGGCCGACTTGACATCCTCTTGAGCGGAACAGGCCTTTCCAGCGGCTTCGTGAAGCTCTACCACAACGACGGCAACGGCGCGTTTCATGAAGTTTCCACCGGAATCGGTAGCGTTGAAGGCGGGTCGGTGGCATGGGGCGATTACGACAACGATGGCCGCCTCGACATCCTATTAAACGGCTCCGTCAACGACGCATGCGTTTCGGAGATTTACCTCAACGACGGAAACGGAGCATTCCATGAAGTGTCGCCGCAGCCTCTGGCCGCTCAGAGTGCCGCTGTTGCCTGGGGCGACTACAACCGTGACGGCAAACTCGACGCCCTATTCAGCGGTTCGTTGCCGGACTTGCAGTCCGCTCCCGGCCAGTACTCCACGAATGACACAACGTTGGTTTATCCCAACGGCAGCGACGCCGTCAACACCGTTCCCGACGCTCCCGCCGGGTTAACCGCGACTGCCATGTCGCCCACTTCGGTCTCGCTCTCCTGGACGGCGCCGCACGACGCACAAACGCCGGCGGGCGGATTGACTTACAATCTGCGCGTCGGCACCACTCCGGGCGGCGACGATATCGTTGCACCTCCGTCCGACGCCGATGGTCTGCAGCTCGTGGCGCAGCGCGGCATGATTCAGGGAACGACCTGGACGCTCACCGGCCTCACGCCCGACAAGACTTACTATTGGAGTGTGCAGGCGGTCGATACGAGTTTCGACGGCTCGCCTTTTGCGGCGGAAAAGAGCGTTATGGCCGGTGCCGCAATCTCGAGCGTTGTGGTGGCCGAGGCTTCCACGCCGAAGAACGGCATCCTCGAATCGAGCGATTCGCTGAAGATCACTTGGGCTGCCAGCAGTTCGCTGGGCATCGCCTCGCAAAGCGTGCAGATCGACGGCTCGATCGTTACGCCGATCAACGGACCGTACGGCGGCTTGTATTACTACTGTCAGGTTGCAAAGCGCGGGGTGGGCACCCACTCGTACAAGATCACGCTGACCGACAAAAAAGGAGCCAGTGTCTCCAGCACAGGCACGTTCCCGGTCGTCGCCCCTCTGCCGCCGGCGATCTCGGCGGTGGTTGTGGCCGAGGCTTCCACGCCGAAAAACGGCATCCTGGAATCGAACGAACCGCTGATAATCACCTGGGCCGGCACAAGCTCGCTGGGCATCGCCGCCCAGACCCTTTCGGTCGATGGAAAAGCGACTGCGGCAATCAATGGCCCCTACGCCGGTCTGTACTATGGCTGCACGATCGGAATCCAATCGGCGGGAAGCCATCAGTATGTGATCGCTGCAACCGACTCAAAAGGCGGCACGTTCAGTTTGACGGGCGCCTTTACCGTGGCCGCTTCACAGGCGGCGACGCCGACGGTCTCCTCCGTCGTGGTGGCCGAAGCGGCGGCGCCGAAAAACGGCACGCTGGAATCGAGCGATCAACTCGTGATCACCTGGGCGGCGACAGGCCAGCCGGCCATCGCGTCGCAAAGCGTAGTGATCGACGGGCGTCGCATGACTACGATCGGCGGCCCCTACAGCCACTTGTACTATTCCTGCTCGATCGGGGCCCGGTCGGCCGGAACGCACACCTACGCGATCACCGCCACGAACACCAGCGGCTTCAGTTCCACGAACTCCGGCACGTTCAGCGTGGCGGCATCGACGACAGTTCCCGTGTCGATCGGCAGCGTCGTGGCGGCCGAGGCCGTTGCCCCGCGGGATGGGCATCTGTTGCCGACGGAATCGCTGGTGATCACCTGGGCCGCGTCGTGCAGCGGCAAGATCGCGTCGCAGACGTTGACCATCGACGGCCGCACGATTTCATCGGTCTACGGTCCTTACGGCGGACAGTATTACTCCGCTCCAATCGGCGCTTGGTCGGCCGGCAGCCACGCCTACACGATTACGTCGACCGACTCGAAGGGGATATCGGCCACGTGCAGCGGCACTTTTCTCGTGACGGCCTCGACCGGTTCCGCTGGCAAAATGGCCGGCGGCGGCGCGATCGGACGCGGCGATTTGCTGGCGGCGGTGATGCGCGAGATGGAGAACGGCCGCGGCGATCAGGCCTCGGACGATCTGTTGGACGCGGTGTTGTAGCGGGGGCTGTCAACGTACTCTTCACGCTCCGCGTGAAGCGATTCGGCTTACCGCAAGCTTGCGCAGGGCCGTGCAGAGCCGGAACGCGGATCTGCCGCTTCCCTCCGGGGCGCGGCTAAACCGAGTATTCATCCCTCATCCTTCATCCCTCATCCCTCATCCTTCATCATTCGTCCTTCTGCCGTCGCCCTGCCGCCCCTTCACCTTGGCGAGATAGACCAGCGCGAGAAAATCGTACGCGCCGTGGGTGACAATCGGCGTCAGCAGATTGCCGGATACCAGCCAGAGCCAGCCGAGATACAGGCCGATCAATCCCGCCAAGACGCCATAGGTCGGTGTGATCAGGTGCAGCAGTCCGAAGAGGATGGCGGCCGCCAGCAGGGCGAGCCAAGCGCCGTAGTGGCCGCCGATTTCCTGTGCCGTCCCCACCTGGATCACACCGCGAAAGAGCGTTTCCTCGCCCAGTCCGGCCAACGCGGCGATGATCGCTAGTTGTGCCAGCCCGCAGCGGCGAAACATTGGCGCCAGCGTTTCCACGGTGATCTTGGCGGTTTCGGCGATAGGCCGCCAGGGGCAAACCAGGCAGAACCAGAACAGCCCCAGCGGCGGCAGCGCGGCGGCAAAGCCGAGCAAAGCGTCGCGGCCGTTGAAGTGGAACAGCGTCGACAGCGGCGGCGTTCCCAACAGCCACCCCAGCCCGATCGCCACCGGCGTGAGGAGTCCCTCGAACACGGCGGCCATCAGGGGGAAGTGCTTCATTCAAGGGCTGGGGGCTACGGGCTAGGGATTGGGGATTTGGGGTTAGGTTGGCATTTTTTCCGCAGTCCGTCCATGCTCCATTTTCCGGGACCGACGGCCAGAACCATTAGCAGCCCGCCGGTAATCGTAATGTTCTTCATAAAGTTCGCCATCTGCAACTGGCGAATCTGACCATCGTAATTCCAGAAGTCATGAAAGATCAAGGCGGCGGGAATCAAGAAAGCCACAAGTAGCACGGCCCCCCAGCGGGCGCGAATCCCCAAAAGCACCGACAGCCCGCCAAGCAGAAGAAACGCCGTCGCGCCGGCCAGCATGAACTGCACGACGATCGGCGTCGCCCCGCCGAAATCGCTCTCCAACTTGCCGGTCATGGATTTGATCATCGCGCCCCAATGCAACAGATGGTTCACTGCCCCGAAGATAAACAACGGGCTAAGCACGATGCGAGCCGACAAAACAACAAGATTCTGAAAAAAAGACATGACAGTCTCCTGGCTGGCTCCCTTTTCTCTATCTGCCGTTTAGCCGCGCCCCGCAGGGAAGCGCGAATGCGGGCCAACGCCCTCCGCTGTCCCGAGAAACCGCAAGCCCCCACAGCCCCACATCGCTGCCTCGCAGACCAATCCTTGACGCCCATCTGCCCCGCTGCTAGACTTTTCGGTTTCGTTCTCGGCATGTACCGCCGGAATTGTAGGCCAGCCGGGTAGTCTGAGCGCTCTATTGTCGAGAAACTGCACGGAACACTCGCACATTTTTTTGTGACACCACTCGAAAGAAGGCATGTTATGGCTCAAAAGTACGTATATTTCTTCGGCCCGCAGGGAACCGAAGGCGACGCGACGATGAAGAATACGCTCGGCGGCAAGGGGGCAAACCTCGCCGAGATGGCCAAACTGAATCTGCCCGTCCCCGCCGGATTTACGATCAGCACCGAGTTCTGCACGGTCTTTTTCGCCGAAGGACGGAAGTTCCCGCAGTCGCTCCGCGACGAAGTGGCCGCCGCCCTGGCCAAGACCGAAGCGGCGATGGGCATGAAGTTCGGCGACGCCGAGAATCCGCTGTTGTTGAGTTGCCGCAGCGGCGCCCGCACCTCGATGCCCGGCATGATGGAGACCGTGCTGAACGTCGGCCTCTGCTCGGCGACGATTCCCGGGCTGGTCAAAAAGTCGAACAACGAGCGGTTCGTCTACGACGCCTACCGCCGGTTGATCATGATGTACTCCGACGTGGTGATGGAGAAGGCCGAAGACATCGAACCGGCCGAAGGGAAGGGCATCCGCGTGCAGCTCGAACACATCATGGCGAAGATGAAGAAGTCGAAGAAGTACGCTTCCGACACCGACCTGACCGCCGCCGACCTGAAGACGCTGTGCAGGAAGTTCAAGGAGAAGGTGCAAGAGGTTCTCGGCCGCGAGTTTCCCGACGATCCGCAGGAGCAGCTTTGGGGCGCCGTCGGGGCGGTGTTCAAGAGTTGGGAGGGCCGCCGCGCCGTCTCCTATCGTAAGATCGAGGGCATTCCCGGCGAATGGGGCACCGCCTGCAACGTGCAGAGCATGGTCTTCGGCAACTTGGGCGACACCTCGGCCACCGGCGTGGCCTTCTCGCGCAATCCCGCCACCGGCGAGAACAAGTTCTACGGCGAGTGGTTGGTCAATGCCCAGGGCGAGGACGTGGTGGCCGGCATCCGCACGCCCAACCCCTTGAACGAAGAGACGAAGAACCCGCAGAACCAGCATCTCAAGTCGCTGCAAACCGAGTGGCCGGCGTTGTACAAGGAGCTCGACGACATCCGCGCGAAGCTCGAACGCCACTACCACGACATGCAGGACATCGAGTTCACGATCCAAGAGGGCAAGCTCTACATGCTGCAGTGCCGCAATGGCAAGCGGACCGGCACCGCCGCCTTGAACATGGCGATGGACATGCTCGGCGAGGGGCTGATCGACGAGAAGACGGCCGTCACCCGCGTGCAGCCAGCGCAATTGGACGAACTACTCCACCCGATCATCAATCCCGAGTCCGAAAAGAAGGGCGAGGCATTTCTCTCCGGTCTTCCCGCCGGCCCGGGCGGGGCCTGCGGCAAGATCGTCTTCACCTCGGTCGAGGCCGTCGCGGCGAAGAAACGCGGCGAGAAGGTCATCCTGGTTCGCGAAGAGACCAACCCGGAAGACGTCGAGGGGATGCGTGCGGCCGAGGGCATTCTCACCGCCCGCGGCGGCATGACCAGCCACGCGGCCCTGGTCGCCCGCGGCTGGGGCAAGTGCTGTATCGTCGGCGCCGGCGACATGAAGATCGACATCGGCGCCAAGCGGATGTCGGCCGGCGAAGTGAAGCTGAAGGAGGGCGATCTGCTGACGCTCAACGGCACGAAAGGCAAAGTCTACGCCGGCGCGTTGGAGATGATGGACGCCAGCGAGAATCCGCGGTTCCAGGGCTTCATGAAGCTGGTCGATAAGTTCCGCACCCTCGGCGTCCGCACAAACGCCGACACGCCGGAAGACGCCCGAGTCGCCCGGCAGTTCGGCGCCGAAGGCATCGGCCTGTTCCGCACCGAGCACATGTTCTACGGGGCGGGTTCCGACGAGCCGCTGTTCCTGCTGCGGAAGATGATTCTCAGCAAGACGCTCGACGAGCGCAAGGCGGCGCTGGCCGAGCTGTTCCCCTTCGTCAAGCGGAGCATGAAGGGGACGCTGGAAGCGATGGACGGTCTGCCGGTGACAATGCGGTTGTTGGATCCGCCGCTGCACGAGTTCGTGCCGCAGGACCCGGCCAAGCAGAAGGAGCTGGCCGCGTCGCTGGGCATTCGCCCCTTCGAGATCAAAAAACGCGGCGAGGCCCTGCACGAGACTAACCCGATGATGGGCCATCGCGGCGTCCGCCTGGGGATCACCTATCCCGAAGTGACCGAGATGCAGGTCCGCGCCATGTTCGAGGCCGCCGCCGAATTGAAGAAGGAGGGCAAGTCGCCCAAGCCGGAACTGATGGTCCCGGTTACCTGCAACGTCCGCGAGCTCGACGCGACGAAGGTGATCTTCGACCGCGTCAAGAAAGAGGTGCAGGAGCAGACCGGCGTCGAAGTGCATTGCCTCTACGGCACGATGATCGAGATTCCGCGGGCCTGCCTCGTCGCCGACAAGATGGCGAAGACGGCCCAGTTTTTCTCCTTCGGCACCAACGACCTGACGCAGATGGGCTTCGGCTTCAGCCGCGACGACATCGGCAGCTTCCTGCACGACTACCTCGAGGACAACATTCTTGCCGCCGATCCGTTCCAGACGATCGACCAGGAGGGCGTGGGCCAGTTGATCCAGATGGCGGTCAGCAAGGGCCGCGCGACCCGCGGCGATCTCAAAATTGGCATTTGCGGCGAGCAGGGCGGCGACCCGGCCAGCGTCGAGTTCTGCTTCCGCACCGGCTTGAACTACGTCAGTTGCAGCCCCTATCGCGTTCCCATCGCCCGCTTGGCGGCGGCCCAAGCCGCGATCAAGGCGAAGAAGTAACCGCCGCGATTGTCGCCAGTCGAGTCAAGAGCACTGCAAGAACTGAATGACAGCCGGGGGCCAACGGCCCGCGGCACGTGCTCTCCATCTTGAATCTCCGTTGGGGCGGCAGTTTAACTGCCGCCCCAACTTCTTTGCGCCATGCTTGACTTGTTGGTACGCCCCGTCAGAATGGAACGGCAAGGGAATGGCCATGAACCAAGACCTCGAGCACCTGCGGCTGCTGTCGATCTTCCATTACGTTGTGGCCGGGCTAACGGCCCTGTTCGCATGCATCCCGATCTTACATCTCACCTTTGGGCTAGTGATGCTGTTTGCCCCGGGAGTTCTGGAGAATCATCAACATCATGGGCCGCCAATCGACCCAGCGTTCCTGCGACTGCTGGGCGCATTCGTGACGTTCATGGCTGCGTCCTTCATCCTCCTCGGCTGGAGCCTCGCCGTTTGCACCCTCCTGGCCGGTCGATTTCTCCGCCAACACCGGCACTACATGTTCTGCCTGGTCATCGCCGCCCTGCTTTGCATGATAACCCCCTTTGGCACGATCTTGGGCGTGTTCACGATCGTCGTCCTCGTGCGGCAGTCGGTGAAACTGCTCTTTACGACCCAGGGTAACAACCCGTTTGCTCCCTAAAGTCGTGAACGGTTTGCTGGGTGGAAGAACGAGCGACTGGCCGCAAACCCCGCCTGCGTTGCCCATTTTGGCAGTTTCTCAAAGCCGATTCCAGCAGTGGCGGCCGAAACCTCGTTCCACGCATCCGAATTTGCCCGCTGGGTAAGGTTTAACGCTTGCGGGGCCGATTCAGACTATGGGAGGCCCCCATGCAACGCATCTTGAACAGGTCGAAATCGATGAACTCCTGCTACTTGGTCGGAACCATCACCTGTGCGCTTCTGGTCTTGGTGACGACGCCCGCCACCTTCGCACAGGACAGCCTGGCAGCCGACAACTCGCTCGCAAACGACAAGGAGAACTTGCAGCCCTCCCTTTCCGAGACGGTGGTTGACCGGCCAACGGCTACAACCGGCTACGATTTGGGCTGGCGTTCGCCGTGTTGCCGTCCCCGCTGGACTGCCTCTGCCGATTTCATCATCCTGGACCGGGTCGGCGGCGTCGATCAAACGCTGGTCGAGACCGTGGCGGGCAGCGTGTCTTTTCGTCACCTGCACGACACCCCCGGCACTGAGGTGCTCAACGCCGACGATCTCCAACCAGGATTCGCCGCGGGGCCGAAGCTGGGCCTGATTCGCCACGGCGACAACGGCTACGACCTCGAGTTGTCGTACTTCCAGATCGACGAGTGGAACGACTATCGCAGCATCGGCCCCACTCCCGATGAGTGGCTGGTCATGCGTGCGCCAGGCGCTCCCCTCGACTTTCTCCAAGCCCAGGACCACAAAAGGACGCAAATGATGGCCTGGGATTATGCTTCCCGACTCTACAACGCCGAGCTGAACGTGCGCTGGGAGCCTTGTGCCCGGCTCACGCTGCTGGCCGGTTTCCGCTGGGCCAACCTGTCGGAAGAGCTTCAGGGAACCTTGCCGGAGCTTCCGGGCACGTGGCCGCAGCGGAAGAACCCTTTCTGGGACGCCAGCGTGGCGAACAATCTCTACGGTTTCCAAGTCGGCGGCGATGGAAAGCTGTTTGAGCGCGGCCGCTTCTCGCTCGATGGCCTGATCAAGGCCGGAGTCTATGGCAACAACGCGGCAGAGACAACGGCGGTCAGCATCGATCACACTCTTTTCTGGGAATCTGCTTCGACCAATCACGTTGCCTTCCTCGGTGAAACCGGTTTGCAGTGCAAGTATCAAGCTACCCAACGGCTCTTGCTCAAGCTCGGCTACGAAGCCCTCTGGCTGCAAGGCGTCGCACTGGCCCCGGGACAAATTCAGGAGACCTTCTCTTACAGTCCCAGTTATCACCAAACCTACATCCAGGCCCTCGGCGTCAACTGCGGCTCCGGCGTCTTCTATCATGGAGCCACCGCCGGTTTGGAGTATTCGTTCTAGCAAGTAGGTTATGCTTCAGCATAACACGATGTCCCGGGCCCCATGTCGTGGCCAGCTCGTTGTTATGCTGAAGCATGACCTACGCGACTGTTATGCTGAAGCATAACCTACGCGGCTCACCCCTTTTGTTCTCAGCAAGCATTTGCTTTCGCCTGCGCAACTCGTTATTCTGTCTGAAAACCCGCGGTGCTGATCCTTGTGCAACAGGAGCCTTCCATGCCAGGCCGATCTCCTCGTCGTCGTTTTCTCAAAGACGCCAGCGGAATCATCCTCGCCGGGGGGATGGGGATGTGCTGCCCGGCAGTCAGCCAGCGGCAGCAACATGCCGCGGCGGCCGAAACCGGCACGTCCGCCGCCAAACGCGTCTTTGTGGCCGGATTTGCCCACGAAACCAACACCTTCCACCCACAGCCGACGACGAGTTTCATCATCCGCCAGCCGAGCCGCGGTTCGCTGCCCGCGATTGCCGCATGGAAGGACGGCGGCCTGACCGTGGTCGAGGGTGTGAGCGCTTTTCCGGACGGAGGCGGGACGGTCGATGGTCGGGCGTGTTGCAAGGCCATCGAGCACGTCGTGCAGTCGCTGCGGGCCGCCATGCCCGTCGATGCCGTGCTGTTGCGTCTGCACGGTGCGATGTTTGCCGAGGGCGTCGGACCGGCGGAGACGGTGCTGGTCGAACAGGTCCGCGCGGCGGTGGGCCCGCAAGTCCCGATTTGCTGCACCTTCGATCTGCACGGCAACATCCCCGCTCGGCTTGGACTTGCCGGCGATATTCTCGTGGGGTTCAAGACGGCCCCCCACATCGACCAGCAGGAGACGCTTGAGCACGCGGCGCGGCTCCTGCTCGAAACACTCCGCGGCAAGATCAAGCCGGTCTCCTATGTCCTGCCGGTGCCGGTGATCGTTCAGGGCGAGAAGGCGATGACCACCGCCGAACCCATGCACTCGCTGGTGGCCGAAGCGCGGCGAATCGAGCGCGAAGGCCTGCCCGGCCATGACGCGCGGATCCTGGCCGCCACGATCTTCGTCGGTTGTGCATGGACCGATTCGCCCGACACCGGCATGGCGGTTGCGGTGACGGCTGACGGCTCGCGGGCCGCTGCCCGCGCGGCAGCCGTTCGGCTGGCGCGGCAAATCTGGGACGCCCGCCGGCAGTTCTCGTTTGGCTGCGAGACCGCCGAGTTGGAGCAGGGAGTGACCCGCGCGCTGCAGGCCCCCCAATCCACGGTGTTTCTTACCGACAGCGGCGACAATGTCACGGCAAGCGCCCCGGGCGATTCGACGATTGTGCTTCGCCACCTGATCGATCGCAAGGCAACCAGCGCCGTGGTGGCGGGAATCTTCGACGCCACGGCCACGCGCCGCTGCATCGAGGCAGGCGAAGGCAAGCGGCTGCATCTGACGATCGGCGCCACCGTCGAAAAGCGGCTTGGGCCGCTGTTGGAGGTCGAGGCAGAAGTGGTCCGGCTGCCCAAGACCAATCCGCGGATGGCCGTGATCCGCATCGACGGCGTTGAAGCCATACTGAGCGAGTGCCCGACCGCGTTCATCAATCCTCGTCAGTTCCACGACTGCGGCATCGATCCGCTCAAACGGAAGCTCGTGGTCGTCAAAGAGGGCTATCTCTACCCCGGTCTGTCGCGGATCGCACCACGGCACATCATGCTGCTGACGCCGGGGGCCGGCGACATGCGGATCGAAAAACTCACCTACGTGCGGAGACGCAGGCCCATGTATCCCTTGGAGCCGGAGACGACGTTCGATCCGGAGAGCGCGAAATAGGCGTCCGCCAGCCGGACCAGGGGGACGGAGGAGGTTATCGCCGGAAGGCCTCACCGTCACGAAAACCACTTGTGCGAAAACCTCCTCCGTCCCCTTTCCGCCGAGTGAACGGTTCCCCCTTTTCTTTCAGGAGATTTCGCAACACCCTTTTCAGTTCTCCGCGGTTTCAAGAGAGAGCCTCGGACCACACCGGGAAATCAAAGACCTCCCGCCCCCTTTTTTCTCCCCTCCCCGCCTTTTTCGTTGCCCGGAATCAGTGATGTCCCCTTTGTCGTCCTTACTCTCCCAGCGTCGCCGCCAGAGACGCCGTGCTGTTGGATCGACAGGATTCGCCCATCGTCGTCATAATAATAGTCGGTCACGGCCGGTTTTGGCCGGCGCTTTCACTTAAGAAAGCAACCAACCGTTCCTTCTGTCGCATCGTTGTTGAAAGGTAAAATGCCGTTACCCTTCCGTCGCGCCTGGTCGATACTTTGAGCATGAACCCATCCCGCAATCTGCGAAAGCCGATCGTATGAAATGCGACCACGTCTCCCACGGGCACCTCGATGTCAAAGAACGCGCCTCGGAACCAGATCACGTTCCTTGACCACTCAACTACAAGAGGCCTATCCAGGCCGACAAAGTGCTTATCCCAAAATGTCCTGTACCAGAAAGGGATCATCACGAGTGCAATCGACAGAAACATCGCGGCAACCACGCGAAATACCATATCGCTCGGAGCAAGAACTGCGAGGGCCAACGCCCCCAGCGCCACGATATACTGGATTATGCAGACGCACGGAGGAACAAGGGAGTATATCAAGGCCAGGGGTTTGGGCTCGGAGATAGATTCCATCTCAATCCGTCACCACACAAACATACAATGCACGAAAAAGGGGACATCACTGATTATTGAACGCTTTTCGCGGTCGGCCGGGGCTGCGAAGGGTGAAAGCGAGTCCCAGGCGGGCTGCCGTGCGCTGCACCCAGTTCTCAGGGCCGAGGGGGCGGCCGCGCTGCAGACACGTTGTTATGCCTTCCACTTGTTCGTCGCTTAATTGGCGATTGACCAGCGCGAGCCAATTTCGCGGGCGCTCGACGGGCCAGGAACTTAATCGCAGTTGGCCCGAGCCGTGCATCCGTCGCCAGAGCCCGCTCCATTGCCACTGCTCGGCACGCTCGACAAGTCCGGCGCGGAGCGGATTGGCTTCGACATAACGGCACAAGGCGAGGAAATAGTCGTCTGCGGCGACGGGGAAACTCTTGAACCGCCCTTGGTAGAGATGACCGCCGCCGCGGGTCTGATAGTGCTCGTGGTGGCGGCGGACATGCGTCACGCCGACCCAACCCATCCAGTGGCCCAACGCGTCGTCCGTGCCCGGCCGGACGACGAGATGCCAGTGGTTCGGCATCACGCAGTAGGTCAACAACTCGACGGGGTAACGGTCGAGGCCCTCGGCCAAGACCTGCTCGAAAGCCTCGTAGTCGCCTGGCTTGTGAAACAGACGCATCCGTCCGTTGCCGCGATTAAGCAGGTGGTAGATCAGCCCGGCTTCGCTAGATCGAGCAGTTCGCGGCATTCAAGCAAACTACGGCTTCTTGCCCAGTTTGTCAATATCAGTGATGTCCCCTTTTTGGAATTCCGCGGTCGCCAGGTCCTTGACCCGCTTGAGATCGAGCTTGCCGGTGCCGAGGACGGGAATCGCCGGGACGCGGCGGAAACTGTCGGGCGAGGGAATCCAGAGCGGCGGCAGACCGCTGGCGGCCAACGCGCGGCAGATCTTCTCGGGTGTCTGCACCAAATCGGTGTAGAGCACCACGATTCGCTCCCCCTTCTTCGCATCGGCGACGGCCGTGACCACGAACTTCAGATCGTCCTCGCCCAGCCCGAGCGCTTGGGTGATGGCCTCCTCGATGCGGATGTGCGGAACCATTTCGCCGGCGAGTTTCGAGAAGCGGCTGATCCGTCCGGTGATGGTGATGAAGCCGTCGTCATCGATTACAGCCACGTCGCCGGTCACGTACCAACGGAAAAAGGGGACATTACTGATTTTCGCTTGCTGGCGCGACGAAAGTCCGCCCAGTCTGCCATAATCAGTGATGTCCCCTTTTTCGCGGATGACTTCGGCGGTCAGGTCGGGGCGGCGGTAGTAGCCTTTCATCACGTTGGGGCCGGAGACCAATAACATGCCGGACTTGTTGGGGCCGAGGTCTTCACCGGTTTCGAGATCGACGACCTTGGCCGAGACGCCGGGCAGCGGAAGGCCCACGGTTCCCTCCTTCACGCCTTGATGCCGGCGGCTGGCGGCGCGGCTTGGAGGCAGGTTTGCCGAGACGATGGGCGAAAGCTCGGTGGCGCCGTAGCCCTCCACCGGGCGGACGCCGAATCGCTGCTCGAACGCGGCGGCCACGTCCGGCGCAAGCCGCTCGGCCCCGGCGAAGACCACGTCGAGTTTGGCGAAATCCTCCGGCTCGCACCGCCGCAAGTAAGCCCGCAGGAACGTGGGCGTGGCGATCATGATCGTGGCGCCATGCCGGCGGCAGAGCTTGCCGACTTCGCGGGCTTCCAGCGGACTGAAGTGATAGACGCCTTTGGGGTCCAGCGTCAGCACCGTCCACATCGTCGTCGTGTAGCCGAAGGAGTGGAAAATCGGCAGGATGCCCACCAGCACGTCGTCATCGGCCAGCCGCAGAATCTGATCGGCCGCCCAGATATTCGAGCCGACGTTGCGATGGGTGAGCATCACTCCTTTCGGCCGCCCGGTCGATCCGGAGGTGAAAATGATCGTCAGCAGATCGTCGGCTTGCAGTTTCGTCAGTCCCAGCCGTCGCTCCAGCCAGCGCACGGGCATCAGCCAGGTTGCCGCCGCGGCGGCGAGCTTGTCGCGGCGAGTCGCCTTGTCCTTGAAGTCCTCCAGAAAAACAATTTCGGCGTTGAGCTTCAGATTGAATCGCTCGATCAGGCGGCGGCTGGTCAGGACGTGGCGAATGCCGCACTGGGCGATGCAGTCGTCGATCACTTCGGGCGTCATCGTGTAGTTGAGATTCACGGCCACGCGGCAGTCGATCGCCAGGGCGGCGTTGGCCAGCAGACCGGCAACGGACGGGGGCAAGAGCAGGCCGACGTTCTGCTCGTCCGCGGCCAACAGCTCGCGCCGCAAGAGGCGGCGAAGAATCAGGGTACGCATCAGCAGGCCCGCCCCGCTAAGCTCCGCGCCGCTCGAATCGGCGAGCTTCGCGTGACGCATCCGCCGGCGGCACATGCGCAGGAATTTTCGCGGCAGGATCGGCTCGCTGGGCGGGAGGTCGCTCATGGTTTCAGAAGGTGGGACTCACCACGGAGCCACGGAGGACACGGAGAACAACGTTAAAGAACACCAATTCTGACGCTAGAATCGCCGTTCATGGATTTGGAATTGCCCTTGCCGCAATCGCAGCCATTCGTCGCGAAGCCAATCATCAATCCTGGCCAGGAAAACGATAATGGCGCAAATTGCCTTGTCTTCTCTCACTTTCCGCAGTCTCCGTGACCTCCGTGTCTCCGTGTTGAATTATACAGAATTGCTGCGTCAGCGCGGCAAGCCTTCTCCCAATTCCGCAACCGCCCCGCGTACCTGATCGGCATCGGCTGGCGCTTGGATTGGCCGTCCGAAGCGGATGGTCAGCGGGTAGCGCCAGCGGCGCGGCCATTTCCAGAAGAACTTCCCGCCCTCGTAGCTGAAGACGCTCCCCCAGAGCCCTCCCAGGTAGACCGGCACCAGCGGGGCGTCGGTATCCTTCAATATCGACTGGAAACCGGGCCGGAATTCCCCGATTTCTCCGTTTCGGGTGATTCCGCCCTCGGGGAAGATACAGACCAATTCACCTTGCTGCAGAGCCTCGCGGGCGGCGCGGATCGACTCGGCCATCGCTTTGCGGCTCGTGCCGATGGGGATAATTCGCCCCAAGCGGCCGAACCAGCCGAGCCAGCGGTTCTGGAAGAACTCGGCCAGCGCGACCATCCGCGGGTGCCGCGGGCAGGCCAGCCCCAACAACACGCCGTCGGCCCAACTGACGTGGTTGGCCACCAGCAGCGCCCCGCCGGCGGGCACGTTTTCCAGCCCTTCCACCCGCACCCGATACATGCAGCCGACGAGCATCCGCACCAACAACCGCGTGGTCTCGAACGGCAGGCGGTGAACGACCAAGATCGTGACCAGCACGGTAGTGAGCCCGGTGACCAGGAATATCTGCGGCGAGCGCAGCTTCAGCGGGCCGGATAAGAGCAGATAGACGCCCGAGGCCAGCAACATGCCCGTAAACGTGAGAAAATTGTAGGCAGCCATGGTCGAGCCGCGCGATTTGGGCGGGCTGCGGTCCTGGAGAAAGGCTTCGAGAGGAATGTCGTACAAGCCGGCCATGACGCCCATCGCCATTAGCAAGGCGGCGGTCGCGCCGTACTGGCCGGGTGGAAAATGTCCCTTGACGCCGGCCGGCACCGCGACGAGGAGGAGCGACGACAGCGCGATTCCCAAGCCGCCGAAGGGGACGAGCCCGAGTTCGACTTTGCCGCGCGAGCAGGCCCCGGCCAGCAGCGCGCCGCCGCCGATGCCGAGCGTCAGCGCCGCCAGCAGCCCGCCGACCGGCGTCTGGTCTGCGATGGCGAGGTGGTTTCTGGCAAACTGGTCGATGTTGAGTTGCGAGAGGGAGCCGAGCGCCCAGAAGTAGGCACTGCCTAAGCCGGCCAGGAACAGCGAGCGGTTCGAGTAGAGTATTCGCAGATCGCGAACGGTTTGGGCAGCGGGGTTCCAGGGGATCGGCCGCTTTGGATTCGCCGGGCGAAGAGGTTCGACGAACAGACTGGTCAGCAATCCGCAGAACGCCACGCCCAGCAGGGCCGCGGCATAAAGCCACCAGTTTTTTTGCCCGGCGGGGGCCGTCAGGTCGGCCAGCCAGTTGCCGGCGACGGCGCCGAGAATGATGGCCGACACCGAGGCCATGTTGATCAGACCGTTGGCCGAGGCGATCTTGTCGGAGCGGACGATTTCGGGAATGGCGCCGAGCTTCGAGGTGATGAACATCATCGCCTGGCCGCCGAGGATGAACAGGGTGACGAACATCAAGGGGACGCTGCCGATGAGGATCGCCACGACTCCCAGCCCGATCACGGCCAGTTCGGCGGCTTTGCAGGCCACCATCACGCGGCGTTTGCTGAAGCGATCGGCCAAAAAACCCGCCGGCGCCGCAAACACCAGGAACGGCAAGGTGAAACACGCCAATCCCAACGACAGGGCGGCGTCTTCCGGCCGCATCGAATCGCGGATGATTGCCGGCATTTCGCGCCAATGATCGCGGAGCAACTCCTTGCCGATCGACATCACCAGCCAGCGAAACATGTTGTCGTTTAGCGACACGAAGAACTGCGTGGCCACCAGGGCCAGGAAACTCCGCGAGAAGACCGCGCCGCGGGCGTCGTCGGTTCGCTCACAAGCAGCGTCGCTCATAGGTTGGTTTCCTGCTCTACCAGGCGAGTTTTTTCGCGGAATGCAACAGTCTTGCCGACCGCAAGACGTAATCGGGAAACGCACCACGGAGGGATGAGGGATGAAGGATGAAGGATGAGGGATGGGAGGCTACGTGGCGCGGCCCTCTGATGCCAGCGAGTGTGCCGCTTGTTCCACAGCCCTGTTCTTCCCTTTACTGATCAGGCGCGTTTCTCCCCGATCTCATCTCCGTCCGTTATCTCTAATCTCTAATCTCTCATCCCTCATCCTTCATCGTTCATCCCTTATCCCTCATCGTTCATCCCTTATCCCTCATCCTTCATCCCTTATCCCTCATCCCCAGGGCGTCAAAACTTCCACATCAGCATCATGGCGTAATCGAGATCGTTCCGCAGGGCCCCGTCCGGATGGCTATTGTAGCGCTCCAGCACGCCGAGCCGCAAAGCCAGGTGCTTCTCCTGGTCGAGCGACATCTCCAACGCCGCTTGCGTGCGGATGCGGTAGCGAAGGAAGTCGCCAACGTCGGGGGCGTATTCCACCGCGCCGAGGAGCTTCTGCCGCTTGCTGAGCTGGCACTCCAGTTGCAGCCCGAAAACCGCCTCGGGAATGTACTGGCCGTTTTCCGGCCCGCCGTATTCGTGCGAAAAGCCGCCGCCAAGCCGGCCGATCAGCGTGGTCAACTCGCTCTTGATCATGCGGTAGCCGACGCCCGCGTCCGATGTGTCGCGGACGTTGAACGGCTGCGAACGGTCGTATTCGATCGTCTCGTGAACGAACAACGACCAGCGCAACTGCGCGATCAGCCGCTCCAAGCGGCTTTCAAAATAGAGGCGGTCGGCCGTGGTCTGATCGTTGGCCGTCTGCTTCTTATAGTCGAGGTTGGCCGTGAGGATGCTGTACTCGGTCTTGCGAGTGACGTTGACGCTGAATTGAAAATTGGACGCCACGGTGTTGCCTTCCGAGCCGTCCAGACCGAGGTTGAAACTGCCGTCCCAGAGCTTGTCGGCGTCGGGCTTGGCTTCAAACCGCTCGCCGTCGGACAAAATGTTCGACAGCGAAGCGGGCGCGTTCGACACCGGCGGCTTCTCGTCCGGCCTGGGCGGAATCGCCTCGGCCGGCGGCACGGTCAGCACCGGCGGCGTGGGGATAACCTCCGCCTGCGGCTGGGCGAACGGCGATGAGTCGCTCACCGGCGGCAACCGCCAAATCTCCGGCGTGTACAGCGACTTGTCAAGCTCGCTCTCCGTCGTTGAACTGGGCGATGTCGCGGAGGACGCCGCCGAGGTGGGCGCTGCAGATGACGAAAGCGGTGACGACGACGAGGGTGAGCTGTTCGGTCCCGGGTTCTGCGCATACACCCACACAGCCCCCGCAAAAACGCCCAGAACCGCCAACCAGAACCCTCGTCTCGACAAGGTCTGCCTCGGCGCGCAGTCTCCCCCAAAATCCTAGCCGGACGGTAGCAAATTCGACCCGTTTCGGCAAGACGGGGTGAATGCCCGGTGCGGGGGGCTACCCGCCACTTCACACATCACAAAACCAGACCGTCCAATCGCTGGAGTTTACCCAAATTACTCTGGCGTCGATGATCGCTGCTCCCGCCGGGTTGGCTATCGGCCGCGGCGCAGCAAGGTACGAAATAGTCCACGCGAAAGGGTATCCCTACCGCCGACTGATCCGCTCCATCCCACAGAACCATCGCAGAACGGCGGCGGCGGGTTGGGATTCCCGGGCCGCCCGCTTGTCGGTTGAAGCCCGCACTCCGCCCGGCTCGATACAAACAAGAGACGCGATGGAGGAAGTTCCCATGATGGACATTACGAGGAACCAGTACTTCTTTGCAGGGCTATTGCTCCTGATGCTCGGGGGGGAACTTCGCCTGGTCGATACCGCCGACCTGACGCCCGAGTTCACCCAATTCCTGGCCGAACGCACCGGGCATCCCTTGGCCGCGGTCAACGACGTCGGCCAATCGCTGACGGCGTCGGACAAGCCTCTGGTCAAAAAGACGATTCACCCGCCCGACTGGCTAGGCTGGTCGCTGATCTCCATTGGCAGCGTGCTGGTGCTGCATAGTTGGGGGATGAAAAAGCCGGGCACTTAGCGACGCCAGACTTGACCACCCCCCGGGGCGGGACTATGATGGCTTTGACGATGTTTCCGGCGGCGATCCACCGTCGGCGTCCCCCCCCTTTGCGGTCATGTTCCGGGAGCTTTTCGATGAGCGCATACCGACGCTTGGATGTCAACGAGGTCGGCGACGTGACCGTGGTTCGCTTCCGCGACCACAAGATCATCGAGGACGTCAACATCCAAGAGCTGGGGCAGGAGATGTTTCGCCTGGTCGAGACGGACGGCCGCCAGCGGGTGTTGTTGGACTTTTCCTCGGTCGATTTTCTTTCGAGCGCGGCCCTGGGCAAGCTGATCACGTTGGACAAGAAGATGAAGGCCCACGGCGGCGTCTTGAAGTTGTCGAATATCCGCGCGGAGATCTACGAGGTTTTCGCGATCACCAAGTTGAATCGCTTGTTCGACATCCGTAGAGACGAGGCCGACGCCCTGGCGGCCTTCTGATTCCATGCCGACGTCCCAAAACAATTGGACCTGGCAGTGCGACCGGGTGATTCCCAACGACGCCCTGGTCGGTCGCCAACTCCTCGACGATGTGCTGCGTCAACTTGAAACCCTGCACTGGGGCCACCACGACATCTTCGGCGTCCACCTGGCGCTCGACGAGGCATTGATCAACGCCATTTTCCACGGCAACGCCCACGACACCAGCAAGCGGGTGCGGTTCGCCTGCCGGCTCTCGCCGGAGCGGCTTCACGTCGAGATCAGCGACGAGGGCCCCGGTTTCGATCCCGACTGTCTCCCCGACCCGACGACGCCCGCCCGCCGCGGCTGTCCCGGCGGCCGCGGCGTCCTGTTGATGCGCGCCTTCATGTCCCGCGTCGAGTTCTGCGACCGCGGCAGCCGCGTGGTGCTGGAGAAGGACCGCGACGCGGTGGGATAAGAGGAAACGCCTGGGAAAAGCCCGGCGGTCGAATTCACTCCTTTTCCCATCGGTGGGAGTAGGGAGTAGGTCATGCTTCAGCATAACGCAATGCCCGGGTGCCCTGCGGCGGGAACAAGAAGTCGTTATGCGGAAGCATGGCCCACGCTGGTCGCTAAGGGTGACGGGACCGTATACATTCCACCAAAAAACAGTTCATGGTACGTGTGGTGAGTGTCATGGGAGGCTAAGATGAAGCCCAATTCAGCAATTCTCCGTTGTGCAAAGGTTGTTCTACAGAGCGCAATTGTATGGTCGCTGCTTGTGGGTTGCTTGCTCCATACAGGTTCCGCAGTAGTGATCGGCGGTGAGCGGGTAGCCCCGGTTCTCGAACCGGGGCGGCTTTGCCGCAAGAGGTGGAGGGGCAACGCCAACGCGCATCGCCTCCCGCATGGCCTCTTGGGCGTTCGCCCACCGGTTCAAGAACCGGTGCCACCCAATGCCAAGGCTTGATTGGAAGCGGTTTTGATGTAATCTTTTGCGAGGTCGAGGGTTGCGTTGAAAATGTGCTTTGGGAAAATGGCGGTGAATTGACCGCGCATGAAAAAGCCGTTCCAGCAATGATAGGGGGTCACAACACCAAACCCCATCATGGAAGGAACGGCAAATGGCCAACGCAAGGAAGCGGGCCCGCCAACGACGGCGGGCGAAATCGTTGATCGGCTCGATGCGAGAGTTTCTCACGCCGGAAGTTTTCAAGCAAGTCCGAAATGCTTCAAAACGCAGGAAATGCCCGCGTTGGGACTTGCATCCTTTGCTTTACATCATCATCCTGACGACCTATTGCTGTGGCGACAGCCTCCCGGAAAAGTTTGAAGCCGCCAGAATGTTCTATGTCGCCAGTTGTCCAAAACGAAAACGGCCGGGCCAGCACTTTTCCGGCTTTGAAAAGGCCATCGCCAAACTTCCCATGCCCATCCTGCGGGCGTTGGCGGCGGCCCTGCGCACGGATGGAAGTCATTTTCGGCAATCAGTGGAAAGTGGGAAACTTCATCCCCTTTGGCTGTGATGGCACGCGGCAGACGTGTCCCCGCACCGAGGAACTGGAGCAACGCTTGGGAAGCGGCGGCAAAGAGGATTCGTCACCGACGATCTGGAACACCTCGATCGTGCATCTTACCTTGGGCATTCCCTTTTGCTGGCGATTGGGGAAGGGGGGCAAAGCCAGCGAACGAAGTCACCTCATGTACATGCTGCGTTGGCTGCCAGCGGCGGCGTTGGTGGTGGCCGACGCGGGATATGTGGGCTACAACGTGGCCGCGACCATGATCTTGGCGAACGTGTCCTTTCTCATCCGCATGTCCTCCAAGGCCACCTTTTACAGCGAAACCCAGGAACTGTTGGAGGAGTTCCGCGAAGGGATTGTCTATTATTGGCCGAAGAGCCAGCAGGAGGACGGCAAGCCGCCGATTCGCGGCCGATTGCTGCGGATTCACAGTTGCCGTCATAAGGTGGACGTCTGGCTGTTTACGAACGTGGAAGATGCGAAGCAGCTATCCTTGGAGATGGCGGGAACTTGTTATCGTTGGAGGTGGGAAAACGAGGGATTTTTCAGAACCTACAAGCGAACCTTGAAGAAAGTGGCGTTGATGAGTCGGACGCTACGGCTAGTGCATCGCGAGGCAGAGGCTTCGATGATCGCAACGCAGTTATTGCTTTGTCAAGGCGCGTTGGCGATGCCGGCACCGCCGAAAGACAGCCTCCCGATAATGTGCAGCCCACGGGGGGTGTTGCTGGAGGTGCGTCGTGACATGTTAGGCCGTAGGGAATCCAAGCCATTTCGTGAAAGGATTGCCCGAGCGCAACGCGAACGGCGTGTGCGTACCAGCCCGAAACAGAAGCGGGAATGGCCGCGTCGCAAAGCTCACACGGCGCCACACCCGCCGGTCTTGCTGCGGCTGACAGAAGAACAGAAAGTCAAGATTCAACAACAGTTACAAGCGGCATAACACAGTAAACTGGAAATGGCATTGGGTGGCATCGACAAGCCGTGGCATGTGCGGTTCTCCCGAATGAATTGTGCCAAAACGGTATCTACCGTTTTGCCTTCGGCCATTCGGGCGGCACTGCCGACCACCGGCAGGTAGGTAAGGTACTGCTATTAAACGACTTAGCGGCTGTCCAAGAACAACTTTGGAGTTTCCTGCAACCGTCATTCTGAGCGCAGCGAAGAATCTCCGGGGGACCGGCGAGATTCTTCGCTGCGCTCAGAATGACGAAGAGGGGACTTATTCTTGGACAGCCGCTACGAAAGTGGGCGGTAGAAGTCTCGAACTTCCGACCTCCAGCTTGTCGAGCTGGCGCTCTAACCAACTGAGCTAACCGCCCTGAACATCAGGCCTCAGCCCTGTGCTACGCGAGCACCAAAAGGCCATTTCGTCATTCTGGCATCGCCGTGGCCGATCGTCAAGGAGCGGCGGTTCTGCGATTCGGAGTTGCGATACGGTCGCACGGCGTTTCGCAAATCGTCGATCGCGCTTCAGCATGACGAAAAGCGTTGTGCATCAACGTGTTATGCTGAAGCACCGCCTGCGGAACGGCGGAGCATTCCCGGCCTGACACGCGCGACCCGCATTTCTCGCCACACGGCGGCGAAGGGCGGACGGCGACGCGATGGGCAGGGCGGTGGCAGGAGGGCCGTCGAACGGGCCTGACAACCGGCGGTTCTCCGCCGCTCGGAACCCGGCGTAAAGAGATCGTCCAGTTTTTATGGTGTTGCTTTTTCGACGAGTTACGACGACAGAACACATCGTTTTCTTGCGCGAATTGGTGGGCGATTTCCCAATCCTTGGAAAACGCCTGGAGTTCGTTGCCAAGGCCAACACCCAAACTACGCAAAATGCCCCAAAAACTGGACGATCTCTAAACGCCGGGCCCTAATACCAGCTACCCTGGAAACGCCCGTGAACGGGCACAGGGGTGAGGTGCGAGGTGAACATCGAACCGTGCTTTCTTTCATGGATTGGCTAAGCTACAATTGGGGGGAGGATGAACGAGCACAAGAACAAGCATATCCGCGCCGCAATCGACTACGCCCTTTCTCGTGGTTGGCGGCTGGAAATGGCGGGGTCGCGGGCACATATTTGGGGCACGCTGTACTGTCCCCGCCGCGGGCGAGGGGCTGTTTTCGCAGGGTTTTCAGTACACCGCGCTCGCCAGAGAACCACGCTAGGTGGCTGCGGCGCGGAGTGGATCATTGCCCGCATTCTACAGAGGCAAGCCCATGAAGACTTATGAGTTTGAGGTGATCCTGGCGTCTGGGACGGACATGACCGAGGAACTGGCCGACCGCCTATTTGAGGCCGGCTGCGACGACGGCACGCCGGGGGCCTGCTGTGGCGTGCCGGTCATCGGATTCAGTCGGGAAGCAGATTGTCTCGAATCGGCCATCCGCAGCGCCGTGGCCGACGTTCAGAAAGCCGGCTGCGTTGTCGAGCGTGTGCAGATCGAGCGCGACTCGCCGCTGCTGTCGTCGGGGGCGGGCTAGGAGGAAGTTGGCCGACTGGCCTCAAGGCCGCGTCCTCTTGGGACGACGCGGGGCTTCACAACCGGCTGTCTCTTGCCATACAATAGATGCGGACACCCGCAAGGAAGCGCCGCGATGCCCTATTATGACTTCCCGATAGGTGCGAAATGTTGCAACGACGCGCCACGCGAATCAACCGCGAGTTGACCCCGGCGGAACAAGAGCGTTTGGCCGAGTACCGGCGGCAGATTGCGACGAAGTTGCCCGATCTTGAGGCGCACGACCAGATGCGCAAGGACGCTCGCGAAGAGAGCACGTTGAGCGGCGAGTTGCGGCGGGCGATCCACCAGAGCGATCTGTCGCTGGCGGAAATCGCCACGCGCGTCGGCGTCACCCCAAACACGTTAGACGATTTCTTGACCGGCGAACGCACGTTGCGGTCCGACGTCATTGACCGGCTGACAATCACCTTGGGTTACGAATTGAGTCGCAGCGGGTAAGTCGGGAACACTCAAAGGTCGAGCTTCTGGAGTCTGCGATCCGCAGTGCCGTGGCCGACGTTCAGAAAGCCGGCTACGTTGTCGAGCGAGTCCAGATCGAACGCGACTCGCCGCCACTGTCGTCCTGTCGCGAGGTGACACAAACAGAGACTCCTGACTTTCCCCCTAGTCACTCATGGGTGCGTTTGGCCTTGGCGACAGCCTCATTCAGTCCTGCATAGCGACTGTAGTTAACGTCGGATTGATCCGTCAGGCAGAACAGACCATGTGCGTACTTTGGCGCCCAGAGATTGTTCTTCAGGAGCAGCCCGTAGTTCATCAAATCATCCCATGTCGCGATCCCACAAACAGCGTGATGGATTACCGATGCCGCCATATCTGCGATTTGCAATCCCTTCGACTCCGATGATCGTGGGTAGTGGAGATTGTCCCTGTAAATCTTGGTAAGGTCGAATTTGTCATTATCCGTCGAGTAGTTCTTGATTAGCGGATGGGCTTCGGTGTGGATCTCTGTGATGAGCATGGTCGGGCTCTTCTCACTCCACCCCTGAAGCCACGCTAGCATCGTCCACTTGAAAACCTGCTCTTCTCGACTGCCTCGGCGCATCTGTACGGGGTCAATCTCAAATCGCAATTGATCCCAACAGTCGGAGTATTCTTCGCCGGACAGCAGGATGATCGTCTGCTCAAACGCTCGCTTGATGCAATAGGCCACAGAACCGAGTCGAAGGGATTGATTGTCACTGAGATTCTTGAATTGGTTTGCTAAGAGGCGCACCTCCGCCTTCATTGTGGCATGAACGCATTGCCCGGCCAACTCTCGCATTCGCCGCACCATGTCGCCTCGAACATCCTTCTTCGCCCGGTGTATTGACCCGATGTCGAGTATCGCCGGTGTGACGACGATCTTCTTGTTGCCGGCGATCATTTGGGCAAATTGCGTTCGTTCATCATACGTGAGCAGGTTCCCTTTTGGCTCTCCTTTCTTGAACGCTGGTCGGGCAAGCGTCTTGACGAACTGGTCGAACTCAGCGAAGACATCGCCCTGCGCCGACTCCGGAATCGTGATGCCAGCCACGACACCGACCCGTTGAGCCCCGTCATCATCACATCGGAAATCACCCGACTCATCGAAGTAGAAGTTCATAAAATCCGGCCCGGCATTCAACGGCTAGCGCCGATGGGCCTGTTACCAGCAGGAGTAGGGCAAATGTGATGGAGACACAAAGGCATTCTCATGCCTTCGCCGCACCAAAAGCAACATGCCCACGACAAGCGTGGGCATGGCACTGTTTTTCGATTATTTGCTGCCCTCACCCTAACCCTCTCCCGGCGGGCGAGGGGCGATTATTTCCCTTCGCCCTTCGCCGCGGCGGCTTGCTCGCGGAGGACGGCTTTGCGGCTGAGCTTGACGCGGTCCTGGTCGTCGATGGCGATGACTTTGACCTTCATCTCGTCGCCGACCTTGCAAACGTCGGCGACGCTGTTGACGTAGCCGTCGGCCAGCTCGCTGATGTGGCACAGCCCGTCCTTGCCGGGCAGGATTTCGATGAAGGCGCCGAAATCCTTGATGCTCATCACGCGGCCGTCGTAGATGCGGCCGACCTCGACCGAGGCCGTCAGGGCCTCGACCCGCCGCATCGCCTCCTGGGCGCCTTCGGCGTTGAACGACGCGATGCTGACCGTGCCGTCGTCCTCGACTTCGATCAACGCGCCGGTCGCCTCCTGGATCGAGCGGATCATCTTGCCGCCCGGGCCAATCAACAGGCCGATCTTCTCGGGGTCGATGTGCGTGCGCAACAGCCGCGGGGCCCATTGCGAAATCTCCGGCCGCGGCCGCGGAATCGCACCAAGCATTACCTTAAGGATCGCGATCCGCGCCTCGCGCGACTGCTTCAAGGTGGCACGGATGATCTCCTCGCTGATGCCGGCGATTTTGAGATCGAGTTGGATGCCGGTGATGCCGCGCTGTGTGCCGGCGACTTTGAAATCCATGTCGCCGAAATGGTCCTCATCGCCGATGATGTCGGTCAGCAGCACGAAGCGGTCGGGCTCCTTGACCAGGCCGACGGAGATGCCGGCCACGGGATTGCTGATCGGCACGCCGGCGGCCATCAGGCCGAGCGTGGCCCCGCAGACGCTGGCCATCGAACTCGATCCGTTGCTTTCGAGGATGTCGGAGATGATGCGAATCGTATAGGGGAAGGCGTCGGGATCGGGCAGGACCGGCTTGACGCTCCGCTCGGCCAGGGCGCCGTGGCCGATTTCGCGGCGGCCGGGGCCGCGGATCGGGCGGACTTCGCCCACCGAAAACGAGGGGAAATAGTAGTGCAGCATGAACTTCTGCGAATACTCTTCGACCAGCCCATCGACCCGCTGCTCGTCGCGGCCGGTGCCGAGGGTGACGGTCACCAGCGCCTGCGTCTCGCCGCGCTGGAAGATGGCCGAGCCGTGAACCCGCGGCAGCAGATCGACCTGGGCCGTCAACGGGCGAAGGGTCGTGTAGTCGCGGCCGTCGGGGCGGGTGCCGCTGAGGATCTGATCGCGGACGGCGCGGGTTTCCAGTTCTTCCCAGGCGGAGGCGAACGCCTCGGCGCTGATCGCCCCTTCGGCCTTCGGATCGGGGATCAACGCGGCGACGGCCTGCTCCTTGACTTTGGCGCAGGCCTCGCCGCGGGCCAGCTTACCCGGGGTCTGCTTGGCGGCACGGAAGGCGTCGTAGTAGTTTTCGCGCAGTTTGTCGTAAACGCCGTTGGGCGGCGGCGGCACGAACTCCTGCTTGACCGTGCCCGCCTTGGCCGCCAACTCCTCCTGCATCTCGCAAATCTCGCGGATGTAGCTGTGGGCCAGGGTGATCGCCTCGACCATGCGGTCCTCGGGGATTTCGCGGGCGAAGCCCTCGATCATCAAGATCGATTCCTTGCTGCCGGAGACGACCAGGTCGAGGTCGCTCTCCTCCAGGGCGTCGTGCGTGGGGAAGGGGACGAACTCGCCGTTGATCGAGGCCAACCGCACCGAGCCGATCGGGCCCTGGAACGGCAGCGGCGAAACCCGCAGCGCGGCCGAGGCCCCGTTCATCGCCAACACGTCGCCGTCGTTCTGCCGGTCGCTGGCCAGCACGAAGGCTTGAATCTGGACTTCGTCCTTGTAGCCGTCGGGGAACAGCGGGCGGATGGGGCGATCCATCAGCCGGGCGGTGAGCGTCTCCTTGGTAGTCGGCCGGCCTTCGCGTTTGAGGAATCCGCCGGGAAACTTGCCGGCGGCGGCCACGCGCTCGCGATAATCGCAGGTCAGCGGGAAGAAGTCGCCGGGCCTGGGTCCGCCCGAGGCGACAGCGGTCAGAACGACCGTTTCGCCGTACTGTACAAGACAACTGCCGGCAGCTTGCTTTGCTAGTTCGCCGGTCTCGATGGAAAAAATGGATGCTCCGATCTGGCGTTCAACACGTACTTTCAATTTCGTTCCTACCTTGGTTTCCGTGAGCTGCAGCAGACAAGGGCAGAGGCGAGGGGCCAGAGGTCAGAGGCCAGGGGTCAGAGGTCAGGGGTCAGGGGCTAGTGGCTCCGGCCCCTGACCCCTGATCCCTGTCCTCTGACCCCTTCCTTTACTTGCGGATGTCGAGGCGGCGGATGATGTCGAGGTACCGCTGCGGATCGACCCGTTTGAGGTAATCCAGCAGTCGCCGCCGGCGGCTGACCAACATCAGCAGACCGCGGCGGCAAGCGAAATCGCGCTTGTGGCTCCGCAAGTGCTCGGTCAGGCTGTTGATCCGCGACGTGAGGATGGCAATTTGGATTTCCGGGGAGCCAGTATCGTTGGCACTCCGCTGGAATTCCCCGATCAAACCCGTCTTCCGCTCTCTGGTAATAGTCATCGGTTACCGCGACGCTCCGCTTGGGTTGGCTCCGGAATGCTTCCTTGGGAAGCGAAGTCCTCCCACCGTGTTTGCTACAACTCTGTCTACATATGTGCTTCTAACAACTACTAAGCCCCTCAGTTTATCAGACCGCCGGGATAATGCAACCGGGGAACGGTCGAGCGACGCGAAAACCGGACGGAAAAGCCGTAGACAGGGAGTTTTCGCCGCCATCCGACTCCCTATGATGGGGGTAGCGTGGCCGCCGAATCACGGAGATGAGCGGCCATGAGCCGGCAGAACCGCTTACCTGCCGGGGACGCAACGATCGTGCGGTCAAGATGGGCGACCGTTTAGCCGCCGCGTCCACGCGGCGCTGCGGCGGTGGGCAATTCTCCGCCGCGTGGACGCGGCGGCTAAACGGTTTGGAGACGACCGCCACAGTCCGTTGCTGCACTGGATCGGGGCTGGCGAAAGCCCCCGCCGACTGGTATTCTATGGAAATTGGGTCGTCGTTGTCGGGCGGCCGCGTGTCCTTTTTGGGAGTCTTCGTCATGTCACGTCTCGCTACCATCACGTGTTGTCTATGCTCCATCGCGCTGATCGCCGTGGCGGTCGGCACAGCCCAAGCCGCAGAGAAAGGGAAAGCCATGTCGTACGGAGAAGCTCGCAAGTTCCTCGCCGATCGCACCAGCGTGATCGAATTGACCAACGACGACGGGGCCCGCGTGGCCGTCACGCCGGCGTGGCAGGGACGGGTGATGACTTCGACCTGCGATGGGCCCGACGGAACGAGCTTCGGCTTTATCAACCGCAAGTATATCCACGAATATATCGACGCCGGCAAGGAGAATCCGCATTTCAACAACATCGGCGCCGAGGAGCGGTTGTGGCTCTGTCCCGAAGGCGGGCAGTACAGCCTCTGGTTCAAGCACGGCGCGAAGCAGGAACTGGCCAACTGGTTCACGCCGCCGGCTTTCAACGTCGGGGCATGGAAGGTCACGTCCTCCACGAAGGACGCGGTCGAAATGCAGGTGCCGATGAAGTTCGAAAACACCGCCGAGACGCAGTTCTCGTTGGACGTCAGCCGCAAGGTGCATCTGCTCTCGGGCGACGATTTCGAGAAGCTCTTTGGGGTGGCGGCCGCCAAGATCGTGGCCCAGCCCGGCGTGAAGATGGTCGCCTATGAGACAACCAACACCATCACCAACCGCGGCGACGATTTCTCGAAGGAGAAGGGGCTCTGCTCGATCTGGATTTTGGGGATGATGAACGTCGGTCCGCAGACGATCATCATCGTCCCCTACAAGCGCGGGCCGGAGTCGGAGTTGGGCAAAGTGGTCGAATCGAGCTATTTTGGCCGTGTGCCGGCCGATCGGCTGAAGGTCACGCCCGAGGCTGTGCTCTTCCGCGCCGACGGCAAGTATCGCTCGAAGATCGGCACTTCGCGGCAGCGTGCCCGCAACGTGCTCGGCTCGATCGATTTCAAGGGGGGCGTGCTGACGCTGGTCAATTTCACCATGCCCGACGATCCGACGAAGTACAACTACGTGAACAACCTTTGGAAGGTGCCGCAAGAGCATCCCTTCAGCGGCGACGTGGCCAACTCGTACAACGACGGCCCGAACGACCTCGGTGCCCCGTCGAGCATGTTCTACGAGATCGAATCGATCGCGCCGGCGTTGGTGCTCAAGAACGGCGAGTCGCTTTCGCATAGCCATCGCACGATCCACATCAAGGCCGACATCGACACGTTGCGGAAGTTGGCCAAGGAGACGCTGGGGGTCGATTTGGACGCGGTTCGCAAGGCGATGCTAAGTGAGTAGCGGCAAGGGGCCGGGGCTGGGGACTAGGGGGCAGCGAGTAGGTTATGCTTTAGCATAACACTCTTGCAGACAACGCTTTTTGTTATGCTAAAGCATAACCTACGGCTAGGGGCCGGGGACTAGGGTCGGGGACCAGTTAGTGGAAAGCTCCAAGTCTGCGAATCTCCAGATCCCCCAACCCACCGCAGGCGTCGGCATGAGCGACAGCGAGCGGGCCGAGGCGAAGCGTTACGGCCGGCTGGAGTTGGGCTGCACATTGGCCGATAAAGCCCTCGACGTGAGTTACCTGGCGGTTGCGGCGTTTCTCCTGGCCGGGCCGATCGACCGCTGGTTGCAAGGCAGCAGTTCGCTGTTCAGCGGTGATTCGTGGCTGCACGCGACGCTGCGGCTGGCGGCGTTGTTTCTTGCGGTGATGGCGATTCACATTGCCGTGTCGTTTCCGCTGTCGTTCTACTCCGGCCACGTGCTGGAGCACAAGTTCCAGATGAGCACGCAGACGTTCGGCCGTTGGCTGTGGCGGTACTTGAAGCGGAACGTGCTGGCGGTCGGGTTTTCGCTGCTGCTGGTCTTGGGGCTCTACTGGTTGATCTGGTTGACCGGCGGCTGGTGGTGGCTGGCGGCGGCGGCGGCGTTTTTTGCGGTGAGCATTGTGCTCGGGCAGTTGGCGCCGGTGCTGATCCTGCCGTTGTTCTACCGTATCGAGAAGCTCAACGTCCCCGAGCTGTCGGATCGGCTGGCGCGGCTTGCCGCGGGCACGGGCCTTTCGATCGAGGGCGTGTACCGCATTGATTTGAGCGAGGAGACCGTCAAAGCCAACGCGATGCTGGCCGGGCTGGGCCGCACCCGCCGCGTGCTGCTGGGGGATACGCTCTTAAACGGTTTCTCTCCCGATGAGATCGAGGTGATTTTCGCCCACGAGATCGGTCATCACGTCCGTCGCCACATTCGCAAGCTGATCGTGGCCGGGCTGATCTACAGCGCGGCGGGTTTTTGGGTGTGCGATCGGCTGCTGGCGGCCTGGGCCCCGCGCGGCGGCGACTACGCCCATTTGCCGGTTGACACGATGCCGTTTGTGTTGTTCATCTTGACGGTGTTTGCGATGTTGACGGAGCCGCTGCAAAACGCGGTGAGCCGGCGGTTCGAGCGGCAGAGCGACCGCTACGCCCTGGAACGCACCGGCTTGAAAGACGCCTATGTGTCGGCGTTCCGCAAGCTGGCCAAGTTGAACAAGGACGACCCCGATCCGCACTGGCTCGATGTACTATTATTTCACAGTCACCCGCCGGTGGTCGAGCGGCTGGCGATGGCGGAAGAAGTTTAGCGGCCGACGGCACGTCGGTCCGGAACCCGCTGCGAGCCGCCGTGCCGGCGGCTGCTAAACGTATCTGGAACATCGGCAATGAACAATATCATGCGAAATATCGTCTCATTGATTATCCTACTGCTGCAATTCGCGTGGGCCGCGGCCGGGGAGAACTGGCCGCAGTTTCGCGGGCCGGAGGGGAACGGCGTGAGCGACGCCCGCGGCTTGCCGCTCGACTGGAGCGAGACGAAGAACGTCAAGTGGAAAACCGCCATTCACGACCGCGGCTGGTCGTCGCCGGTCGTTTGGGGCAAGCAGGTGTGGCTGACCACCGCGACCGCCGCGGGAAAAGACCAGTACGCGGTTTGCGTCGATCGCGACACGGGCAAGGTGCTCTACGACGTCCACCTGTTCCACAACGACAAGCCGCAGCCGATCACCGAGTTGAACAGCTACGCTTCGCCCACGCCGGTGATCGAAGAAGGGCGGGTCTACGCCAATTTCGGCACTTTCGGAACCGCCTGCATCGACACCGCCACCGGCAAGCCGATCTGGTCGCGCCGCGACATCCGCTGCTACCACGCCGCCGGCCCGGGCTCGTCGCCGGTGCTGGCCGGCGATCTGTTGATTTGGCCGATGGACGGCTACGACACGCAGTACGTCATCGCCCTGAACAAGAAGACGGGAAAGAGGGCCTGGAAGATGCCGCGATCGACCGATTACACAGGCATCGACCGGAAATTCCGTAGCGCCTATTGCACGCCGTTGGTGATCGAGTCGGCCGGCCGGCGGCAGGTCGTCTGCCCCGCCGCGGTCGAGACAATCTCCTACGACGCGGCCACGGGCGAGGAGTTGTGGAAGGTCTGCACAGGGAAGAACACCTACTCGAACGTCTCGCGGCCGTTGTTCTGCCTCGGCATGGTGCTGGTCAATACCGGCTCGACGCAGCAGATCTGGGCGGTGCGGCCGGACGGACACGGCGATGTGAGCGGCAGCCACGTGACGTGGAAACTCAACAAGAGCGTCCCCTTTATGCCCTCGCCCACGATCGTCGGCGATCTGATCTACATGGTCAACGACAAAGGCATCAGCTCGTGCATCGAGGCGAAGACGGGCAAGAGCGTGTGGCGGCACCGCTGGGGAGGCAATTTCGAGGCCTCGCCGATCGCCGCCGACGGCCGCATCTACTTCTTCGGCGACGACGGCCCAGCAACGGTGATCGCCCCCGGCCGCAAGTACAAGGAACTGGCGGTCAACAAGCTCGACGAGGGTTTTCTCGCTTCGCCCGCCGTGGCCGGCAAGGCGCTGTTCATGCGCACGAAGACGCACTTGTACCGCATAGAAGAATCGGAGAAGTGAAGCCAACCCTCGTTCCCACGCTCCGCGTGGGAACGCCCTGGATACGACGCTCTGCGTCGCTCCTCTGACAGCGAGCGTCCGCAGCAGCGGGTTCCCACGCGGAGCATGGGAACCAGGGCGTCAACCGCAAGCGATTCGCCTACGCCGGTCTTCGCTGGCCGCGCTTCCACGCGATCAGTTCGCGGATGATCTCATCTAGTCCGTAGTGGGCTCGAATGCCGGTCAATCGCCGCAGCTTCGACAGGTCGGGCACGCGGCGGCGGCAGTCCTCGAAGTCGTCGCCGTAGGCCTCGGCGTAGGTTTGGAACTGGATGCGGAGGGGAGAAGGGAGAGAGGAGAGGGGAGAGGGGATTGCTGATTGTTGATTGTTGACTGTTGATTGAGGAGAACCGCTCTGCCCACTGCCGACTGCCCACTGCCCACTGCCCACTTCACCGGGCACTGAAGTGCCCAGCCCTTGATTGCTGCGCCGCGTGGAGGCGGCGGCTGAGCGACCCTCTTCCCTCTCCCCTCTCCTCTCTCCCCTTTCTTCCACCGCCGCAATCACCCGTTGGGCGAGCCCCAGAATACTCACCGGCTGGTCGCTGCCGATGTTGCAGACGCCGCCGACGGCCGCGGGAGATTGCATCAAGGCGAGAATCATCCGCACGACGTCGGAGACATGGGCGAAACTCCGCTGCTGTTGGCCGTCGTCGTGGACCACCAATGGTCCGCCGGCCAAGGCCGCATCGACCAGCCGCGGCAGGACCATGCCGTAGGCGCCCGTCTGCCGCGGGCCGACGACGTTGAACAGCCGGGCCACGACCACCGGCAGCCGCCGCTCGCGCCAGTAGGCCAGCGCCAGGAACTCGTCGATCGCCTTCGACGCCCCGTACGACCAGCGCGGGCGGATCGTGGCGCCCAGCACGATGTCATCCTCCTCGGTCCATACCGGCTTCGGATTCTTGCCGTAGACCTCGCTGGTGCTGGCCAGGAAGAACTTCACGGCGCGGCCGGCGTCGATCAATTCGCCCAGCCGCCGCAAGAGCAGCTCGGTGGTGTAGATGTTGGTCTCGATGGTGCGGATCGGCTGCTGGGCGATCAGCCGCACGCCGACGGCCGCCGCCAGGTGGTAGACCTCGTCCACGTCGGCCGTCAGCCGCCGCACCAGCTCCTCGTCGGCCACGGTGCCCTTGGTGTAGCTCAGGCGGGGGTGGTTTCGCACAGCGGCCAGGTTTTCGATCGAGCCGGTCGATTCGTCATCGACGACCGAGACGCGATCGCCGCGGGCGAGCAGCGCCTCGACCAGGTGGCTGCCGATGAAGCCCGCTCCGCCGGTAACGAGACAGTGCATGGTTAGGGGCTAGGGGCTAGGGGCTAGGGGCTAGGGGCTAGGGGCTAGGGACTAGGGGCTAGGGGCTAGGGGCTAGGGACTAGGGGCTGGGGGCTAGGGACTAGGGGCTAGAGATTACGGGGGCCGTCGGCGAAAAATGGCACTATCTGTACTCCCTCAGCCCTAGTTCTTAGCCTCTGGCCCCAGCCCCTAGCCCCTAGCCCCTAGCCCCTAGTCCCTATTCAATGAACCGATTGACCAGGATCGCCTTGTCCGAGTTCAGGTCTTTGCCGCGCTGGAATCCGACGGGCAAGGTGCGATCGATGATGTAGAACGCCCGATGGCGCACGACTTTGCCGGTGTCGATGCCCAGCTCCGCGCCAAGTTGGTAGCCGTCGGGATATACTGCTTTGTAGTCGGCTTGGGTCCAATCCGATCCATCGGTGTGTTTCTTGCCGGTCGTCGGCGCCGGCTCGACCTCGAAGTAGCCGACGGTGACCCAGACGGCGAAGACGTTCGAGCGGGTGGTCCCCAGGTTGCCGAGCCGCTGCAAGGCCTGGTAGCGGAAATAGGGATTGCAGCTTGGATCGTTGTAGCCGGCGGCGGAGGAGGACGACTTGAACAACGGCTGAGTAGTGGCGGTTGGGTCGGGCCGCAGCAGAGTGGCGTCTATCCCCTTCGACGGAGTGAGGACTGGCAGTGCGGCCAATTGTGCCGTGGTGGACGAACGGAATGGGAAGGGGAATTCCGTCGGGCACAGGGCCGTAGGCGTGTCGAGGATGCCTCCGGAGTTGCCGGCACCGCGCCGGCTCGTAGCGAAACCTGACCAGCTCAAGTCCGACCTCGCGCCCGAGTTTTCGTTCATCAATCCGGTGAACACGTCTTGGCCATAGACCGTGTTGAGGTTGATCCGTCCCGGCTCGCGGTAGGTGGGAATGGCGTTAAAGGGAGGATGAAAGACGTGCGATGTGCCGCCGCCCGTGGCATATTTCGGATTGGCCAGGATTTCGGTGCCGACAAAATGCGATGGCACGTACACGTAATCCAACAAGCGGTAGAGCTTCGAGGAGATCGCCCCACCGGCATCGACCGACTCGAAGAAATTCAGCAGGCATGGATAGGGCAGACTTGCCGGCAAAGCCGCCGTCTGGTACGGATCCCCGGCTGAGTTTGCGAAGCCATATCCGAGTTCGAGCGGCAGCCGCGCCGGATGGGTCGACGGCACCAGCGGCAACTCCATTTGGCTCACGAACGGCCTGTAATTGAACGGCACCCAGGGAAACGGCTTGAGCGGATCGCCGTAGTACTCCGACCCGTAACCCGCGGCGTCGCCATCGGCCTTGGTGCGCCATTTTGGATCCTTCGTGGCTTGATAGGTTGTATTGATATAACCCAGCGAGTTGACCAGATCGAAGGGGAAGCAAGCATCGCCGGGGGCGCCGTTCTTGTTCTGCGACTGCGGCGGCTGCGTATTCTGCGCCCAAATGTTAATGAACTTGTCTTGTTGGCTGTATTGGCCGGTTTGACCGCGCTCTCGCGTCTGGAAGGGGATGGCGTCAGGGCTCGGGTTGTCGTCAGCGGGATCCCAGGTCTGCTTGGTAAGATTGACAGCGCTAAGTTCCGAGTCAGACGGGACCTTGTCTTCCCCATTGAACACCGTCAGGTCGATCGGCATCCAATCCACGGTGCGATACGGATTCGTCACCGGGTCGTAAGGGGCCGACGGGTTGGCCAACCGCTGCAAAAACACCGTCTTGTAGTTCTGCGTCGTGCCAGTCTTCCAGAGGGTTTCATCGCTTAGCGGCTTGCCGGCCTTCAGATGAGTTGCATCGCCGTCCTCGGTCAGGTCAGGGAAGTGCTTGGACGCGTCGGTCTGATTCAGGTCGCCGTACGCGTCGGTTTCGCCGGTCGCGGGGTTCTTTTCTCTTGGTTCTCGATAATACTGGTTCGAGAAGAGCGGCTCGGAGATGCTGATGCCGATGCCGTAGCCGCCAAAATGATCCGCGGCGGCGGGCGAGGTGCTCGGCCAAAACGTCGCGTTATTAGGGTCGCCCATCGGGCTGATCCACGGCTTATTGGCGCTCGATGCCCATGCACTAGGATCGGCTGGCACGACGCCGCCGGCAACCACCATGCCGTACGGCTGCTTAATCTGAGTCGTATTGGGTGTCGAAGGAGGATACCCGGTCACCGTTGCCGAGATGGCGTTCCATTGGACCTGTTGTGTCGCCAAGACGATCTTCTGCGGCGATGGAATCCCCAGTTGGTTGCCGTTTGTCGCGGGGTCCTTCGAGCCGACGTAGGTCGTCGGCCGCGGGCCGATCACGCAGTACTCGCCGCCCGCCAAGGTGACGGCTCCGCTGCGGTTGTAGTAAATGCGGTCGTAATCGTAATGACAATTCGTTGCCGACGACTGGTTGGGGTTCGCGGGGATCGTCGGCGCCTGCGTCGCGAACCAAACGATCCGCTCGATGGGCACGTTCGGCAACACCGCCGGCCTGTTTTCGTTAATCAGCAGGCTAAGCTGGCCGGGAGCGTCCGGGTCTGGCGTGCTCGTGCCTGGCGTGCCAGCAGTGCGAAGCGGCGTGTGATATTGTCCCGGTTCGAGCGAGCAAGTATCCGGCGTAGCCGCCAGCCGGCCCGCCACGTCGTTGTATTCGGGGTGGTTCGCGCTCTTCGTGCTCTGGGTGATAACCATGCGCCAAACCGGATATCTTAGCGGATGGCTGGAATCCGTGGGCGCCATTCTACCGAGGTCCAATCGCCAAACGTTGTTTGCCGAGTCGTAACTGTAGAGATCGGGGGGCGCCGCGGTGTCGGCGCGATTTGCCGTGCAGTAAACCTCGAAAAATGCCGAACCTTGCGGAATCCGCGGCTGATCGAGAGTCTTGTCCGCGGGCCCGCCTGTGTTGGGATCTTTGTCGGTGCGTTTCTTCTGGTTGTTGTCGTCGAACTTGGTGTCGGCGACGCGGCGGTCGTGGAAGGCCGACGCCTCCGTCAGCAGCAGTTCCGGCCGCTTGCAGCCCCAAACCACGCCGCGCCATACGGGGTCCGCCAACTTCGTCTCGTCGGTCGCTATATTGTCGTCAACGTCCCATGAGTTGGTGCCGCCACCGCTCCTCTCCACCGTAAACGGCTTGGCGTCAAACTCGAAGGGGACCATAATCGAGTCGTTCGTACGGAAACAAGCGACGTTGACTGCCCACTGGGCAATCCGCCGGGCGGTGAGGAACTTCCTCTGGTCGTCCGTCAACGTCTCCGTGCCCGTCAGCGGACACCTGTACCGGCCGTCCACCAACAGCATCGCCAACAGATAGAGCTGCCGGGCATAGACTTGGCGGGCTGTGACCGTCGTATTCGAGCCACCGACGGCGCCGATGTTGAGATAGTCGAAGGGGATGTTCATCAGGTCGTTTCCGGCGGCATCCTTGGCCGGCACCAGTTCATTGCCGCTGGTAGACGTAAACGTCCCGCTGCTGAACGCCCGGTTCAAATCCATTTTGCGGCCGGCCAACAATTCCAATGGGAAATATGGACACCCGTTGGAATCATACTGCGTTATAAAACCGGTCGCTTGCGCCAACGTCATGGCGGCGTTCTTGCTCTTCTTGATGTACAAGAAGGCGAGCGAATCGACCACGCTTTTCGGCGGCGCCTGCGCCAACAGTTGCTGCAAATGAGCGATCATTGTCGCGTCGGCTGTCGGGTCGAGGTCTCCCAGCAACATGTCGCGCGACAGCGCAACCGGCGGGCAAGGCACGTCCCAACTCTCGGTCGTCACCTCGCCGCGCTTGGCAAGCAGCGTCGAGGTGCTCACGCTGCCCGCGGTTGTTTCGCTGAGGTCCAACAGCCGCGATGGCAGATTGGGAGCATCGCAGTCGTACGGCCGCAGCAGCCGCTCCAACTCGCTCGGCGAGAATGGATTGTCGGTACCCGACGTGCCGTTCAATCCCCGGCTCGCGCTCGGCGAAAGGTTCAACTCGTAGGGGCTGTTGACCGCGTTGTTAAGCCATGCGTTGACCGCGACGCTTCCGCAAGCGCCGCGAGACATTCCCCATAGCGGCTGGCCGCGGAGATCGAGCCCGACGCTCAACGCTCCCATCAGGTCGGGCGGGCCGCCAAAGGCCGTTGTCTGGGACCCGTTGGCATAGTTGAAATTCTGGTACGGCTGCAACTGGAAATTCCTGTTGTAAAACAGAATGGACTCGGCGCCGGTCCTGCCCGGCCTCGCCGCGCCCACGGTTTCCCCATAGCGCCCCGCGATGCCCGTCGCCGTATTGCCCGCCAGAAGGCCGTAATACAGATCGCTATGGGTCCCCCCCGTTGCATCGACGAACAACGGCCGCAGGTTGATCTCTGCCGGGCCGTAGCCGCCGCCGTGCGGCAACGGGACGGCGTCGGCACTGGCTCTGGTGTTGCTGCCGGCAAAAATGTATGGGTTGGTCGTGGCAGTGCCAGACGCCAGATCCGTCGTCGCATCTGTTGGCAAATAGTACGGGTAATTGCCCGTGGAGTCTTGCACGCACTGTGCCAGCGAACCGTGGGTGTTGAGATTCAGCCGGCCGTCGAGATCGACGCAGAGGATGGCGAACAGCGGCTTGTACAACTGCCCGTCCGAAGTCGTCTGCACCGGAAAGCCCAGATCGACCCAAACGCTGTCTGGCACGCCGTCGCCGTCGTTGTCAACGTCCCAGGGTCCGTTGATCGGGTCGAACAACCCCGAACTTGCCTGATTGCTGCCGGTGAAGTCCGGATGATCTACATTGTTCTTGTTGGTGGTGTTGTTGTCGAAGGTGATGCCGGTGGAGGTGGCAAAGTACATTTTGCCCATTGGCCGCATCATGATCTGCCGCGCCATGTCCGCCGTGAGCGTGCCGCCGCCAATGGTCGCGCCCCAGTACTGCACCAGCGCGGGGCGGTGCATCGAAGGGAGCGTCTTGACCGCGCCCATGCTGGTCGTCCCCTGCGCCGCCAACAGCACGTGCTGATAGTCGGCTGCGGTGTAATCCGGGTTTGCCCCACCGAAGACAAACGCGTTGGGATTGCTCCCAGCGGCGTAAACGGAAAGAGGCAGGTTCGGCATCAGGGCAACCGGCCACGGGTATTGGGGCCACGTGCTTGAGCCGGCCGAAGAGACCAGCGGCACGCTGGGTTTCTTCCAATCGTAGCCGAGCGTCAGCGTGGCGGTGTTGCTGTCAGTGCTCGATGCGGTGCCGCCGGAGTCGTATCCTGCCCCGGTCCCGCTGAACGGCGCGCCGTTGATGACGAACGTGGCCTTTGCCGGCGCCGTCGTGGTCCCATCGGAAAAAGCCATAACCTGGACGATAGCCGCCGCTGGATTCAGCCCCACAATTCTGGTGCTCTGGCCGACAAGGGCCTTCTGCGGGTCGGTGCTGTTCGACGGAACGCCGGTGATTGTCAGTACGCACCCGCCGCGGCGGGCAAGCTCGGCGCCGATATCCGACACGGTGGTGCCGGCAGACGTGGTGAGTGTGCTGTTGGTCATGTACACGTTGATCAACTGCCCAAAGCCCGTTACAGCGCCGCTGGCCATGCCGAGCGTTCCGCTCACCCAATTGTTGCCGTACATCTCTTCCAGCAGACTATGGTCGCCCATCGCGGAACCAGGGGTTGGGATTCCGGTGCTCGCGTCGGTCGTCGGACCGTGCAGGACTTGCATCAGCCCCTGCTGCAAGAGCGCTGCGCCGGCGCCACTTGCGACGGGTCGGCCTCCTGCTCGATCCGCTGGATCGGCAGGGAGCTGCGATATGCCTGGTTGGCGATGACCACGAACGCCACGCCGAGCAGGGCGAAAATGGCCAACAGCGCCAGCACCACCAGCAGCAGCACGCCGCGGCGGCGGTGGAATGATGAATGATGAATGATGAATGATGAGTGACGAACGATCATCGGCGAACGACGACTGTGTTGTGTAGCTTTCATGGCTTGACTCCTTCCGCACGCTTCCGCCTTGCCCGGCCCGTGAAGCGATCTATGCTCCAATGCGAGCGGCCAACGCCCGTCGTTCGTTGTCGCCTTTCGCTCCGCGAAAGTGGCGCTACTTTCGCGGAGCGAAAGGCGACTTTACCGGCTCGCATTCATCATTCATCATTCAGCAATCAACAATTCACCTCGACCAGGTCAGGTCGTCGTCGAGCACCATGCACTTGGTATAAACGCCGGTGACGCCGGGAACGATAATCAGGCACGGAGTGGAACTCGTGTTGTACCAATCGGGACCGACCAACGATACTCGGATCGTAGGCGGAGTGGTGGTTGTATCGCTGCCCACCGCAACCACGCGGTACCACGCCGGTCCATTCGAGCCGATGAGCATCACCCACTGGTTCTCCTTGGGCACCGCGTTGGGGTTGCTGTTTTGATACGAGACGCCTAGCCCGCCGTACCCCGTGGTGCCGTTGGGCACATCGCAGTTCACCGGCTGCACCAGCATTTCGGCGTTAGGATCGGCGGGAAGGAACGTCCGCTTCCAGCAGACTACGACGGAGACGGTGAACTGCCGCCGTTGCGACCAGGGCACTTGAGGGCTCGCTCTCACGTCGGCAAATGACGGCACGACGGTAAGGAACCAGGAGAACTCGCCGTTGGACTGCTGCGTGCCGGTGGAATCGAAGACCGGCATGGGGCGATCGCCGTTGGTCGGTTTGGTGCTGCTGCTGGCCGAGGCGTAGGTCAGGTCGTCATGCCAACTGAAGATCGCCTTGGCTTGCGCCAGGGTCAGTGATCCGCCGGCGCCGGTCGAGGGCTGCAGACTGAGGCGGGTGACTCCACCCGTTCCTCCGCCGAATGTCGCCGTGCCGCCGCCGGTCCTTTCGAATATGGTCGCGTATCCCAGCGGATCGAGAACGAATATGTTCGGGGTGGCGGGGCTGTCAACGGGAACTGGATACCAGTTCTTTGGATTGATCATGCGGCGGATCTTGATTTCGCGCAGCGCCGCCCGGCCGCAGGTGCCGGTGCGGTCCGCCTTCTCCACCTCGGTCATGGCGAACTTGCCGATGGGAATCAACATCGCGACCCCCAACAGCCCGAGCGTGAGAATACCGATCGAGACCAGGACCTCCAAGAGCGACAGACCGCGGCGGCGGGAATGATGAACGATGAATGATGAATGATGAATGACCGACGCGCGGCGTCCGCCATTCCTCCCTTTGTATTCATCATTCCTCATTCCGCATTCATCATTATTCATATTACCTTCCTCCAACCCCAATTCCCTGGGTGGCGAGTTGGCGGGCCGCAGTAACAGCGCTGGCTTCGCCGCCGCTGCTGACGGCGACCGGCGCGGTGCTGACCAGGCCCGTCTGCGAGTTGATCGTCACCCAGAGATTGTTTAGGTCTTGCAGGTTGGCCTGCGTCGATTCGTTGCTGTTGTTTGGAACGAAGGTATTCAGTGCCCGATCGCGTTTTCCGACCAATAGGTAAATCGGATCGGTGACGGTGGCTTGGGTGGTGTCGTAATAGACTCGATCAACGGCGCCGGTGGGGGAAAAGAGAACGGTGAAAGTCGTCATCGTGGCGTAAGTGGCGCCAATGTAGTTGCTGCCCACGCCGGAATCTCGCAAATCGACGACCGCGCCGCTGGGGAGTTGCAGCGGCGTGGCCCCGCTCTTCATCGGCGAACGGAAAATGCAGTAGGGGAGCGTCGTCGGCGTTGTTGTCCACGGTACGATTTGACCCTGAGTTGTGTCGAATGTTGCGATCAAGGGGGCTGACGCGCTGCCGACGTTGCTCAGGCGTCCGGTGGTGGAGTCCACATTATTGCTGGCACTCCCGGCAACGGTGTAGAACACGCCCTGGCCATTCAACTGGATCAGGTCGCCGGGATAAACCGGAACGCCGCTGGTGCTCGAAAATGCGCCGTCGGAGAACGTCAGTGAGACTGTGCCGGCACCGGAGAGCGTCACTGACGCCGTCGAGTTCGTGTTCTGGCCGGCGTATTGGGGAGGGACTTCGCACTGGTCGAGGTTGATCGCCGAGAGCGTGCCGGGGATGCAATGGAAGATGACGCCACAGGGGCGGCCGGTCTCCATCGCGCGGTTGCGGGCGGAACCGAGATAGACGTTCAGCCCGCGGCCGGCCTCGCGAATCCGCCGCGATTCGGCCGCCGCCGGCATGATCGTCGCCGCCGCCGCCACCAACAGCAACATGATGCCGATGACGATCAACATCTCCACCAGCGTGAAGCCGCGGCGGGAGAGAGGGATTTCAGATTTGCGATTTGAGATTACAGATTTGCGATTTGAGATTACAGATTTGCGATTTGAGATTACAGATTTGTGATTTGAGATTGCAGATCGCCGTTTAGCCGCCGCGTCTACGCGGCGTTTCCAGGGCCGTTCACGGCCCTTGCCGCCGCAGGCGGTGATAGGCCCGGCGTTTACGCCGGGTGAGAGAATCGTCCAATCCGCCGCTGTTTGCCTAGCCCCGTTCACGGGGCTCCCGTTCGCCGCGACGCATCGACGCGACCGCGGCGGATCGAGGAGGAGGCCCATCAACGGGCCTGACACCCGCGCGTCAGGTTCGCCCGCCGCCAACCCAGCGTAAACGCCGGGCCTAATACCGCCTCCGGCGGAAACGCCCGTTAACGGGCGTAGAGGCGTCGAGTTGGAATTGAAGTATCGCATATTACCGCATGTCAACGTGATGGTTCGTGATGCCGCCGTAACTAGTAATGCCCACCAGGCTTCCGATGTGTAGGAAATCGTCACTGCCGAAGATGTTCCCGCCGGTGCCCGCGAAACTGTAGGGCGTCCCGGTCGTCTTCCCGCCGACGCTGATTCCGTGGGCCGAATCACCGGGCGTTGCACCGTCCGAGTAGATTAGCGGGATTAAGTGGTAAGCGCTGTGCGTCAGGTCGCTTGCGATGTAGTCGCACCAGAACGGGTCGAACGGATCGTGATCCTGGGTCGGGTCACCGGATTGAATATCGGAATAACCGTCTCGCACCCCGCCAGTCGTGTGATTTGCCGAGCATCCGGGCGCCCAGCGGAGAAAGTAGATCGGCCGTCCCCAGCCGTCAACGAAGAACGGCCATTGGTGGTTGGGATCATAGGTCGAATCGTATCCGATTTCGCTCTGGCTGAATTGCTCCATCGCCCCAGGAGAGCCCATGCTGACAATCATGTAGAGCAAGTACGCGTTTCCGGGCGCATTTGGGTCCGACGGAAAAACGGTGTTGCCGTTCGTATCCTTGACGCGACTGTTGTAAAGCCTGTTTAGCGCCGGCTGTGCTACACTGACAGTCGTAGTCCCGCCTCCGACTTTTTGGCTGAGAGGTGGATCAGTAATGTCGAACAACCGATCCGGCATCTCCATCCGCATCAGATCGCGGAGGGCGTAGAGGCGAATCTGTGCGGCTTGAGTGGCTGGAACCGGTCGGCCGGTGCTTGAGTCGATGAACTGTCCCAGAGGCACCCGCCGCGTCAGATAGCCCTCGTATTGCTGCATGATGATCGTGTTGATCTTGGCGATGGTGGCCTTGGTGGTGGCGGCGGCGGCGGTCTGGCGGGCGGAATGCAGCGCCCCCATCGCCAGCGCCGCCATGATCGCCATGATCGAAATCGTCACCAGGAGTTCGACCAGGGTGAAGGCGGAAGGCGGAAGGCGGAGGGCGGAAGGCGGAATTGCTCTCCACTCTCCACTCTCCACTCTCCACTCTCCCCTTTCCACTCTCCCCTCTCCTCTCTCCTCTCTCCCCTCGCCGCTGCCGACTGCCCACTGCCGACTGCCCACTGCCCACTGGCCCCACTGGGCACTGAAGTGCCCAGCCCTCGGCCGACTGCCGACTGCCCACTGCCCACTGCCGACGCTCCCCTGACCCCTGATCCCTGACCCCTGATCCCTCATGGCGTCACCTGTTCCGCTTCTGGAAGAACTAACGGTTGCTGAGTTTCTCGATCAGCTTGATCAACGGCAAGAACAACGCGATGACGATGAAGCCGACCATGCCGCCGAGGACGAGGATCATCAAGGGCTCCATCAAGCGCATCAGTCCGTCGGTCAACACGGCCACCTCTTCGTCGTAGGTGTCGGCGACTTTGTAGAGCATCGTATCGAGTTCGCCCGTCTCCTCGCCGACGTCGACCATGTTGATGACCATGTCGTCGAGGACGCGCTGGTTCATTTTCGTCAGGTATAAGAGCGCGCCGATGACCGGCGGCCAGAAGAACCAGAAGAACAGCGCCATCGGATGGAAGGAGGGCCGCGAGTTCTCCTTCATCGGCTTGGCGATCGATTCGCCCTCGCGGATCGCCTCGTAGACTTTTTGGAAGATGCTCTCGAAGACGGCGTTGCCGGAGGTCTCCTTGGTGATGTGCAGGGCTTCGAGGATGGGCACGCCGCTGGCCACCAGCGTGCCGAGGGTCCGCATGCAGCGGGCGACGATGTTCTTTTCCACCAAGGGGCCAAAAACCGGCATCTTGATCAAGAACATGTGCCATCCCGTTCGCCCCCCCTGGAACTTGCGGATCAGTTTCAAGATCAGCCAGATCGACAGCGGGATGCCCGGCAACAGGTACCAGTAGTTCACGATGGCGTACGACATGGCGATCAGCACCTTGGTCATGTCGGGCAGGTCGGCGTTGAACTCTTTGAAGATCACGGTGAACTTGGGCACGATCCAGGACATGATGAAGATCAACAGCCCGGTGGCGATGGAGATGACCACCACCGGGTAGATCAACGCGCCTTTGACCTTGCGTTTGAGGCTTTCGGAACGTTCCTGGAACTCGGCGAGACGTTTGAGGATGACTTCCAGCGCCCCGCCCGCCTCGCCGGCCTTGATCATGTTGACGTAGAGGCGGTTGAAAGCCTTGGGCGATTTGGACATGGCCTCGGAGAGCGTGGCCCCGCCCTCGATCTCCTCGCAGACGTTGATCAGGCAGTTTTTCAGGGCGCCGCCGGTCGATTGCTGTTCGAGAATTCGCAGGCTGCGGAGGATGGGCAGGCCGGCGTCCTGCAAGATCGAGAGCTGGCGGGTGAAGGTGGTCAGCTTCTTCGACCCCACGCCGCCGAGGGCGAAGGAGTGCGCCCGCTTGCCACCCCGCTGCTGCGCCGCCCCCTTGCGGCTCTTCTTGACGGAGAGCTTCGTGACGAAGTACCCCATCTGCTTGATTGTGGCCTGCGCCTCTTCCTGGCTCGACGCTTCGACCACGTCCTTGATCTCCTGACCGGCCTGGTCCATCGCCTCGAAATAATAGCTGGGCATGATCCTTCTCCTCTTTCATGCGAAGCCGCAAGCGGCTTGGATGTATCGGACGCGGGAGACCGCAAGCGGGGTATTTGCGAAACCGCAAGCGGTTCTCATTCATCATTCATCACTCATCATTCATCACTCATCACTCATCACTCATCACTCATCACTCATCATTCATCACTCATCATTCAACAATCGACAATCAATAATCACCCTTCCGCCACCGTCTCGCGGATGATCTCCTCGATCGTGGTCACCCCGCCAAAGACCTTCTCCAGCCCGGAGGACCGCAGCGGCACCATGCCGGTTTGCATCGCCAGGTCGCGGATTTGCTGGGTCGAGGCGCCGTGATTGATCAGATCGCGGAGTTGATCGTTCATGGGCAGGTACTCGAACAGGCCGGTCCGCCCCTTGAAGCCGGTGTTGTTGCAGGCGGCACAGCCGCGGCCGCGGAAGAACTTCTTGTCGCCCACCTCGTCGGGCGTGAGGTCCAACTGGGCCAGCGTCTCGGTGCTGGGGGAGGTCGGCTCGCGGCACTCCTTGCAAATCCTCCGCACCAGCCGCTGGGCCAATATGGCTTCGAGCGTGGCGGTCAGCAGGAACGGCGGCACGCCCATGTCGCGCAACCGCGTCACCGTGGCGGGGGCGTCGTTGGTGTGCAAGGTGCTGAAGACCATGTGCCCGGTCAGCGACGCCTGCACCGCAATCTCGGCCGTCTCCAGGTCGCGAATCTCGCCGACGAGGATCTTGTCGGGATCCTGCCGCAAAATCGAGCGCAGACACTGGGCGAAGGTGTTGCCGATGCTGGCGTCGATCGGCATCTGTATGATGCCGTCGATGTCGTACTCGACCGGATCCTCGGTGGTGATCAGCTTATCGTCGATGATGTTCAACTCGTTGAGCGCCCCGTAGAGCGTCGTCGTCTTGCCCGAGCCCGTCGGCCCGGTAACCAGCACGATGCCGTTGGGCTTGCGGATCACTTCGCGGAAGGAGGCAAGGATGCCGTCAGGCATGCCGATGGCGCCGAGATCGAGCATGACCACCGAGCGGTCGAGAATCCGCATCACCACGCTCTCGCCGAACATCGTCGGCAAGACGCTGACGCGGAGATCGACGGGGTGGCCGCCGACGGTCAGGCGGATGCGGCCGTCCTGCGGCAGACGCCGCTCGGCAATGTCCAGATCGGCCATCACCTTCACCCGCGTGGTGATGGCGAAGGCCAGGTGCCGCGGCGGCGGCACCATTTCGTACAACACGCCGTCGGAGCGGATGCGGATCTTGAATTCGTTCTCGAACGGCTCGAAATGCAGGTCGCTGGCGTGCTCGCGAATCGCCAGCAAGAGCACCATGTTCAGCAGCTTCCGCACCGGGGCGCTGTCGGCCAGGGCCTCGACGCTGGTCAGATCCAAAGTCGTGCTCTTCTCCATCGCCTGCACGGCCGCCGCCAACTCGTTGTCCTGCTCCATGTCGGCGATCAGCGTCTCCACGCTCTCGCCCCCCGCCGAGTAATAGCGGTCGAGCGCGCCGAGCAGGTCCTTCTCGGTGGCGACCATTGCCTTGATGTCGAAGCCCAGAAAACTCCGCAATTCGTCGATGATCGAGAGCTTCTGCGGATCGCACATGGCGATCGTCAGCGTGTTGTCGGCGAAACTCAAGGGAATGATGCGGTAGAGCTGGGCCATCGGCTCGGTGATGTGCGTCAGCACGTCGGGGGGAATCACCACGTCGCCGAGGCTGACCACCTCCATGCCCATCTGCTCGGCCAGCCCCTGGGCCAACTGCTCGTCGCTCACGAGCCCCAGGCTCATGGCGATCTGCCCGAACATCTCGCCGGGGCGTTGGGTCTGCTCCTCCAACACCGTCTCCAACTGCTCCTCGCGGAGAAAACCGAGGTCCACCAGAATCTGACCGATGCGCCGGATTGCCATGATTACTCCTCGTCGTCTTCCCGTTCGCGTGCCTCGTCCTCGTCCTCGAACATCCCCCGCTCGGCCTGGGCGATCCGGTTGAACAAATCGTCGTAGGACTGGGCCTTGAGCAGGATGTCGCGCTTCTCGACGAGCCCCTTCTTCCAGAGCTTGAACATGTGGTCGTCGAGCAGTTGCATGCCCTTTTTCGCCCCGGTCTGAATGGCCGAGGTGATGCGGAAAGTCTTGTTCTCGCGGATCAGGTTGGCGATGGCGGAGTCGACCACCAGCATTTCGTAGGCGGCCACCCGCCCGCTGCCGATCCGCGGGATCAGGGTCTGCGACAAGATGCCGATGATCGACGTGGACAATTGCGTGCGGATCTGGTCCTGCTGGTTCATCGGGAAGACGTCGATGATGCGGTTGACGGTGCCTTGGGCGCCGGTGGTGTGCAACGTGCCAAAGACGATGTGGCCGGTCTCGGCGGCGGTGATCGCCGCCTCGATCGTCTCCAAGTCGCGCAGTTCGCCGACGAGGATCACATCCGGGTCCTGCCGCAGCGAACGGCGAATGGCCTCGGCGAAACTGGGGACGTCCACGCCCACCTCGCGCTGGGCCACCGTCAACTTCTTATGCGAATGGTAAAACTCGATCGGGTCTTCGACCGTGATGATGTGATGGTCGAAGTTCTGGTTAATGTAATCGATCATCGCGGCCAAGGTGGTCGTTTTGCCGGAGCCGGTTGGCCCGGTGACCAACACCAGCCCGCGCGGCCGGGCACACAACTCGGCCAGCACCGGCGGCGTGCCCAACTCCTGGAAGTCCATCACCCTGGCGGGAATCAACCGCAAAGCGATCCCCACGGTGCTCTTTTGCTTGAAGATCGACACACGGAAGCGGCCCATGTCGCCGAAGGCGAAGCCGAAATCGCTGCCGCCGACCTCCTGCAACTCTTGCTGGCAGCGTTCGGGGGAGATGCTCTTCATCAGGGCCGTCGTGTCCTCCGCATCCAGCACCTTGGTCTCGAGCCTGACCAAATGGCCGTGGACGCGTAAGACCGGAGGCTCGCCGACCGTAATGTGCAAGTCGCTGGCGCCGCGGTTGACGACAGTCTGGAGCAGTTTGTCGATAAGGATACTAGCCATCCGCCGAGTCTTTCCCCACTAGAGTTGTATGGCAGGTACCCGGGGGAAGAACTTGCCTCTTCCGCCATCCGTGTTCCGTGGGCGCCTGGGCCAAGAGATTATTCGCGGCTGATCTTCCGCCGCCAACTAATACCGAATATTCTTACTCCCCCTCGGTGCGTTTTGCCGTTCGGAGAACCTCTTCCAGGGTAGTAACGCCGCGCAGCACTTTGTCGATCCCGTCCCAGTAGAGCGTCTTCATGCCTTCGGCAACGGCGGTCCGTCGGATCTGGTCCGTTGGGGCCGCATTGAAGGCGAGCTCGCGGATTTTTGACGACATCAGCATCAGTTCGAAGATGCCCAGCCGCCCGCGAAAGCCGTTTCCCTGGCAATTTCCGCAGCCTGCGCCTTTGGCGAAATTGGCGTTGGCTGCCATAGCCGGCGTGATTCCGGCAACGTCGATAAGACTCTGAGGCGGTTTGTAAGGGCGCTTGCATTTTTGGCAAACGACGCGGACCAGTCGTTGGGCCATGATGGCAACCACACTGCTGGAGACCAGGTACGCCTGGACTCCCATGTCGATCAGACGTGTAATGGCACTAGGCGCATCGTTCGTATGTAGTGTACTGAAAACTAAGTGTCCAGTCAAAGATGCTTGAATTCCCATCTGGGCCGTCTCGAGGTCACGCATCTCGCCGACCAAGATCACGTTCGGCGCCTGCCGCAACATCGCCCGGATCACTCGCGCAAAATCGAGCCCAATGTCATGGCGGATCTCCACCTGGTTTACCCCAGGTAAGTAGTATTCCACCGGGTCCTCGGCCGTGATGATCTTGCGGTCGGGCGTATTCAGTTCGTTCAACGCCGCGTACAGAGAAGTAGTCTTGCCCGAGCCGGTCGGACCGGTCACGAGGATAATGCCGTTGGGCCGTTGGATCAGCCCCTTGACCCTCTGATAATCGTCCTCGGAGAACCCCAGTTGCCGCAGGCCGACCTTGATGCTGTCCTTATCGAGAATCCGCATCACGACCGACTGGCCGTGGCTGGTGGGAATGACGCTTACACGGAGATCGAGCTCCTTTTCCCCCACGGCGATCTTGATGCGGCCGTCTTGCGTCCGCCGCCGCTCGGCGATGTCGAGTCTCGAGAGAATCTTGACGCGGGAGAGGATGGCGCCAAGCAGCCGTTTGGGGGGGCTGTCGCGCTCCACCAGCACGCCGTCAATGCGGTAGCGAACCCGAATCCGGTCTTCGAAAGGCTCAATGTGGATATCCGAAGCCCGCAGTTGCACCGCCTCGGTGATAATCAGTTGCACCAGCCGCACCACCGGCGCGCTGCTCTCGTCGACCTCTTCCTCGCCGGCCTCGGCCTCCTGCATCGTTTCGGTGAAATCGATGGCGGTGTCGGTAAACTCCTGGAGCATCGAGTCGGCGCTTTCGCCGACGGTCTGGCCGTAGTGGCGGTTGATGGCGTCGAGAATCGCCTCGCGGGGGGCCAGGGCGATTTCGATCTGCCGGTTGAGGATGAAGCGGAGTTTGTCGAACGTGTCGTAGTCCATGGGGTCGCTAACGATTACGGTCAGCTTGCCGTCGGACTCGGAGAGCGGCATGGCCGCGTTTTCGCGGGCGACCGACTCGGGAACCAGTTCGACAACGGTAGGGGGGACGGAGATTTCGCTGAGGTTGACGTAGTCGAGGCCGTGCTGCTCGGCCATCGCCCGCATCACCTCTTCGCCGGTGGCGTAGCCGAGGCGGGTCAGAGCGTCGGCCAGGCCGATGCCCAGCTCGGCGACCATCTGCTGGGCTTCCGCGAGCTGGTCGGGGCTGATCGTCCCCTTGCGAATGAGGATTTCTGTGTAGTCACTCTTGCGTTTGGCAGCCATGCGAGGCTCCTGAAAATCGGGCTCGGCGATCAGGCCCTGGAGATTAGCCTTTTTTGGCGAGATTCTGTTCCGTTCAGCCGCCAGGGAAGCCGCTCTAGACCCCTACCAACTACCTAGATTAACGGTGTGCGCGTGCTGTGTCAACTCAACTCCCTGTATGCCCCTTCCTGCGGCCACTTGTGGCAGGTGTTTTGAGGTGCTGCACCGGTCTAGATCACGCGACAACCTCGGCAAGGTGGGCGAATTGGCCCGGTGGTACTGGTTTTCCCGTCTTTAGGGATGGGACGGCCAAAGCTGTACGGGTCGTAAGGGATTTTCCGAAGTTACGGAAAAGGCCGATGCCTCCCGGTACGACGAGCCCGGCCGAAAGAGCAGCAACAGCGTTAACGGCACCTGCGCAACGTGAAAGGGATCGCGATGAGCGACGCAGCGTCTAATGCCCCCGTCAATTCTCGTCCATGGTGGAACGACCACTTCGCCCATCATTGGGAGCGCGATCAACAGCCAGCGGCGATCATTGAGCACGACGAGGAACAAAGGAAGTGGGATTCACTTTGCGGTTCATCGCCGCTTCAGGTGATGAGCGGTTCCATGCAGGGGTCTTGTCAGGAGTTGGCGGACAGGATTGAGGAGCTCCTGCCCACCGGAAGCAGCGTTCTTGAGGCCGGCTGCGGAGCCGGTTATCAGAGTGTGGTCCTGGCTCAAAGAAGCAAGCTGCACATGACGTTAATGGACTTCGCCCCCGCAGCCCTGCAACATGCCCGGCACTCGTTTGAGCAGCGCGGCCTGTCGGGGGAATTCCTCTGCGAAGACGTGTTTTTCCCCGGCAAGGAAGGATACGACTTGGTCTTTAACGCCGGCGCACTAGAGCATTACACCTTCGCCGAACAGGTGGCCTTCCTTCGCGGCATGGCCAGCCGCAGCCGGAAGTACGTGTTGGCCCTGGTCCCGAACCGCCAGTGCTTTTGGTATTGGATTTGGCGGCTGCAAGTCGCAGCAAATGGGGCGTGGCCCTATGGCAACGAGACGCCGCTGGCCGATCTTTCCGCGGTCTTCGCCGCGGCCGGGCTGACCTTCGTCGGGCAATGGTATGGTGGCGATGGCTGGACGGAAGATTTCATTCGTGGCCTTTCCGGGCTGGATAGACAATTATCCGAACGGATTTTGGTGGTGCATCGATCGCCAATTGTTCCCAAGCAGCAGAAGAGCTACCTCGTGGCTGCATTGGGTTGCAAAGGGGCGATACCGCACGTGCCAGCGTGCTGGCAGACAACCGACCAACCAGAAACCCGCACCGACAGTGAGGCTCACGGCCGCGATCTGCGACGTACTGGCGGGAGTGGCGGCTTGCGAGCGCCGTCAACGCCAACTGCAGGTCCACCTCTGCGAACTGGAGACCCTCCACCTGCAACAATCCGCCGAGGAGCATGTGCGACTGGCTTCGATCGGGCAGGGAATTGAGGCCAAAGACGCCCAATCGTCCGCGATTCTCAGTATTCGAACCAGGCGATTAGCCGGTCGGCCGCGGCGGATTCGGGCCTCGTTGATGCCGCCTGGCAGTCACCGGGATCAGATGGCGCGGGTCGCCATCAACACGGCGCGCCCAATGACGCGATACCTGCAAGCTGCTTATGCCGCAGCGACGAAACCATCCCGTGCGACGATCACGAGGCTAGTCCCCGCGTGGAGCCGGCCATATCTGAAATGCGTAGAGAATAAAGTACGTGATACCATAGCTTACCTGGGCGGAGCAAAGTCTCACCTGGGCAGAGCAAAATCCGCCCGGACATTGCAGTCAATTCTCGATGCACATCAAGCACGGAGGGGGATTGTCGTTTTGCCTCCCCTAATCGATTGGGACTGGATGAAGCAGCGTCCCCATCACCTTCTGACTGAGTTTGCCCAGGCCGGCTACTTGGTATTCCATTGCTCGCCGCAGACACGTGCGGACAGAGTTCGAGGGTTTCAGCAAGTTGGCGAGTCCTTGTATTTATGCTCTTCTGTTAAGGTTCTGCAGCGACACCTGGAGTGTCCGATTGTTCTTGCAACCTGTCCCGGCCACGCGAAAGAAGTTCAGAAGTTCAACAACCCGAGAGTGATCTACGACCATCTGGACGACCTAAGAGTGCATTGTGCCGGCAACAAGATCACTGCTAATGCAATCACACAACATGAAGAACTGCTGAGGACTGCCGAAGTTGTCTGCGTCACGGCGGAGCACCTATACATGCAGGCCCGGGCAATCCGGCCCGATGCGGTTCTGTGTCCCAATGGGGTCCACTATGACCACTTTGCGCTTGCAGTCGCTCCCCAGATTCCGCATGACCTGAAAAAGCTCGTGGCCGATGGCAGGCCAATTGTGGGCTATTACGGCGCGTTGGCCAAATGGTTCGATTACGACCTTTTGGCATGGGTTGCCCATCGTTGTCCGCAATATCAGTTCGTATTGATCGGACCCGATTACGACCGGTCATTGGACCAGCGGCGCTTGTCCGCATCCGAGAATGTGCACTGGCTTGGCGAAAAAAAGTACGAAGCCTTGCCGGCATACGCGTACCATTTTACGGTCGCCACGATCCCATTTCTGATAAATGAGATTACCGAGTGCACGTCACCGATAAAGCTCTTTGAGTACATGGCTGCTGGTAAGCCGATTGTCTCGACGGATTTGCCAGAGTGTCGGAAGTACCGCAGTGTATTGCGGGCACGCACCGCGGCAGCGTTTGCGGTCCAACTTGACACAGCTATTACACTCGGCAGAGACCCGCAATACCGTAACATACTGGCCGAGGAAGCCCGGGCAAACACGTGGCGTGCACGCTTTGAACTTATTGAAGGCCAATTGGTTCGCGGTTTACCGCGGGAATCGCGGGCCGCATGAATAGTTACCAGTGACGTAAGCGGGGAGAACGGAAGGGCTGGCACGGCGCAGTAGACAGGCCCCAAAAGGAATCTGTCCGGGAGTTGCAGATCGAGAAACCCAGCGAACCGACCACGCAAACTTCTGCGTGGTCGATAGTTACGAAGCGGAGGGCACGGGGCTCGAACCCGCAACCCCATTACTGGGGCACCACATTTCCAGTGTGGCCGCTAACCATTCGCTTACCCTCCGGCCGACAGCGGCACCGTATTAAGTTTGAGACATGTTGCGTCGCTCGTCAAGCGGTCGCTGTTGGGCTCGGAAAGCCCCAATCCGTTAACGACGCATCGCCGCTCGGCCGGAGAGCTGTTGCTCCGATTCGCTGCGGGCATCAAAGACCGTCGAAATCGGCGTTTTTGTCTTCAATTTCACCAGGTACTCGTCAACCTGCTTCTTAAAACGCTCTTTCGCGATCTTGTCACCGCTTTCGCGGATTTGGCTCTGGGCTTCCAGGAACGGCGTGACGCGTCGGGCCTCGCGGCTGGTTACGCGAATGATGTGGTAGCCGTTGGGTTCCCTGATGATGGCGCTGAGTTGGCCGACGGGCAGGCGCGGATCGAACAGGGCGCCGTCGATCTCCTTGCTAACCAGCGAGCCCTTGAAGGTCCAGCCCCACGCGCCGCCGTTGGGGGCGGTCGCGCCGTCCGACGACGCCTTGGCCACGTCGGCGAAATTGGCGCCGGCCAGAACCTGGTTGCCCATCTGCGCCAACGCCGCGTAGGCCGCGTCGGGACTGGGGTATTTGTCCAGTCGCACCATCAGTTCTTCCCACTTCGCTCGCGCCGGCGTGGTGAACTCGTCCAGATGCTGTCGATAGTAGGCGATCATCTGGTCGGGCGTGATCTCGTTGTTGCGTTTGATCTGCGACTGGATCCACTCGCTGGCCAGCATTCGCTCGCAAAACAGCCGTTTTGCCCGCTCTACCGAGGTGCCCAGTTTCTGTAGCTTCCATTCGAGTTCGCGGCGCGAACTGGCGCCGGCGCGTTTCATGACTTTGTCGAGCTCCTCCTCCTCAAACACCTTTTCCAACTGCTTCTCGACCTGCGCCCAGCCCTCTGGCGGAATCTTCTCCTTGGCGTCGAGATAGACCAGCTTGTTTTCGATGGCGTTCTTCAATTCCATTCTTATCAGGAACTCGCGGGCCGCGTCGAGTTGCTCGGGCGGAATTTTGTTGGCGGCGATGCGTTCGTTGACGGCGCCGGCGATGTCGCCTTCGAGAATCGCTTCCGGGCCGATGCGGGCGAGGATGCGGGTGCCTTCGCAGGCGTTCAGTTGATTGGCGGGAGGCAGGTTGCCCGCGGTCGGTTGCAGCGGTCCCGCGGGCGGGGCGGCGCCGGGCCAAGGCGCCGGGCGAGAAGCAACCCCCGGTTGCAGCGGCGGACCGATGACCGTCGGCTGATAGGGAGTGCCCGGCGCCGCCGGCGGCAGCGAGTTATTTCCAAAACCACTCCCGTTGTCCGGCGGACATTGCGCCGCACACCATGCGACGGCAAGCAGCGTAAGCGAAAAGGCGCCGAGCAGGAGCCTACTGCCCTTTCCAAGAAGTTCCTGCCACTTGGGAAAGCCCCCCGATTGCAATCGGGGGGCGTTCATCGTCGGCAGAGATTTTCTGAACGATGCACCAGCACGGCGATATACGTGACGCACGGCTTCCATCCTTGGAGTGTTCCCGTGTGGCGGTCGAAAAATCGAACGCAGCAACGACGATACGAGGGGCGGGATTATAGACGCAATCTCACTCCTGCTGCAACAGCGATTTCACCTCGGCCAGGATTGTTTCCGCTTGCGCAACTCCTTTCTCCAATGGGAGATACGCGCTCCGGCCATCTACCACCCGCAGCCGTTTGCCGCTCAGGGCCGCCAATTGCTGAATCTCGCCGGCCGACGCATATTGGAATACTACGTAGCAGTCTTCGATATGGATCGACGCGATCCGCCAGCGATGGGCGGCAATGCGGATCTCGGCCATCAATAGCAGATGTTGCACCAACGGCGGCGGCGGCCCAAAGCGATCGACCAACTCCGCCGCGAGATCGTCCAGTTCCGGACGGCTCGAAACCCGCGCCAGCCGCCGGTAGAGATCGATCTTCAGCCGCATGTCGGGCACGTAGGAGCGGGGGATGTATCCCTCGCCGGGCAGATCAACGTCAACCTCGATCGACGTGCGCGGCGGCAACTGCTTCAACCGCCGCACCGCCTGTTCCAACAGGTCGCAATACAGCTCGTAGCCGATGGTGGCGATGTGGCCGCTCTGCTCCGAGCCGAGGATGTTGCCCGCCCCGCGGATTTCCAGGTCGCGCATGGCGATGGCGAAGCCCGCGCCCATGTCGCTGAACTCCTCGATCGCGTGCAGGCGTTTCGCCGCGCTGGGCGTCAGATTCTTGTTCGGGTCGATCAGCAGGCAGCAATAGGCGCGGTGCTTGTAGCGTCCCACGCGGCCGCGAAGCTGGTGCAGATCGGCCAGGCCGTAGCGGTCGGCCTCATTGATGAAGATCGTGTTCGCGTTGGGAATGTCGAGGCCGCTTTCGATGATCGTGGTTGCCAGCAGCATGTCATAGCGGCGGTCGATGAAGCCGATCATCACGTTTTCCAGATCGTCCTCGTGCATCTGCCCGTGGGCGACGGCCATGCGGGCCTCGGGCAGGATCTGCCGCAGCCGCCGCGCGACGATTTCGATGTCCTCGACGCGATTGTGGACGAAGAAGATCTGCCCCTTGCGGTTCAATTCGCGGAGCACGGCGTGACGGATCAGCTCGGGATCGAAGCGGGCGACGCGGGTTTCGACCGCCAGGCGATCTTCCGGCGGCGTCTCCAGGTTCGAAATGTCGCGCAGCCCGAGCAGGCCCATGTGCAGCGTCCGCGGGATGGGCGTGGCGGTCATCGTCAGCACGTCGACGGTCTGCCGCAGCGCCTTCAACCGCTCCTTCACTTCGACGCCAAACCGCTGCTCTTCGTCGATCACCACCAGACCGAGATTGTGGAACTTCACGTCGGGCTGCGCGAGCCGGTGCGTGCCGATGACGATGTCGATCGAGCCCGCGGCCAGCCGGCGGATGATCTCGCTCTGCTGCCGCCGCGAGGCGAATCGCGACAGCGCGGCAATCTCGAAAGGAAACTCGGCCATGCGGGCGGAGAAGGTCCGCTGATGCTGCTCGCACAAGAGCGTCGTCGGCACGAGCACCGCCACCTGGTAGCCGGCGTCGACCACCTTGAAGGCCGCCCGCATCGCCAGCTCGGTCTTGCCGTAGCCCACGTCGCCGCAAAGCAGCCGATCCATCGGCCGCGACAGGCACATGTCGCGCTTGACGGCGTCGATCGTGGTCAGTTGGTCGGGCGTTTCGCGGTAGGGGAACGAGGCGTCGAACTCCCGCTGCCATTCGGTGTCGGCGGGAAAGGCGATTCCGGGCCGGGCGGAACGGGCGGCCTGCAATTCGAGCATGTCGGCTGCCAGATCGGCGACCGCCTCGGTGACGCGGTCCTTCTGCCGCTCCCACAGCCGGCCGCCGAGCTTGGCCAGCGTGGGGCGGCTCTTCGTTCCGCCCACGTATTTCTGCACCAGGCCGATCCGCGTGGCGGGCACGTAGAGTTTCGTCCGCCCGGCAAACTCCAACTCAAGGTGTTCCTCGACCTGGCCGTTCTTCTCCAGCAGTTTCAGACCGCGGTAGCGGGCGATGCCGTGGCCGACGTGGACCACCAGATCGCCCTCGCGCAATTCGAGGAAACTGTCGATCACCCGCGTCAGCCGGCGATGCGACGGGCGGCGCAGATCGGTGCGGTGAAACAATTCCCCGCTGCTTAACAACACGATCCGATCGTGCACCAGCCGGAAGCCGTTGTGCAGCGTGCCGACGGGGAACCGCAGGCGGCCCTCTTGTGCGGCAAGCGTTGCCGCGAACAGGTCGGCCAGGCGGCGGGCTTCGGCTTCGGTCTGGCAGACGACGAACACCTCCTGGCCCATGCCGGCCTCGTCCAATTCGTCGCGGACGCGATTGATGTCGCCGCTGAATCGCTCGACCGATTCGATCTTCAAGCGGCAGGTCGTCTCCAGCGATGCCGCCGCCACCGCCGACGCCGCCACCGAGGGAAAGCGAAACGCCTGCTTGAGGACGTCGGAGACGGTGTGGAAGGATGAATGATGAGTGATGAATGATGAATGATGAATGGGCTGGGGCCGGTCGTGTAATTCATCATTCATCATTCCGCATTCATCATTCCCCCCTCTCCCCTCTCCCCTCTCCTCTCTCCCCTCTCCCCCGTCCATCCTCTCCAGATACAGCCGCCCCTGCTGCTCCAACTCCATCGGCTCCAACAACAGAAACCAACTTCCCGGCGGCAGATAATCGCTTAGATGGGCGCGGTCGAGCGCGCTTTGGCCGACGATGGTCACGTCGATCGCGTCGAGCGGCTCCAGGCTTCGCTGGCTGGAGATTTCGAACCGCCGGATCGACTCGATCTCGTCGCCGAAGAACTCGACCCGCACCGGCCAATCCCAGTCGGGGGCGAAGACATCGACGATCCCGCCGCGGAGCGAGAACTCGCCGGGCAGCTCGACGGCGGGAGTTCCGACCAGCCCGTTCTCGGCCAGCCAGCGGGTGAGTTGTTCGACGGCCATCGTCTGGCCGACCGACAGCCGCCGCGTCTGCCCTGCGAGCGTCTCGGGGCTGGGCGACGGTTGCAGCAGACTCTGGATGCTCGCCACAACGAGTTTTGGCGCGTCGGCAGTGCCGAGCAGTTTCAGCAGGTGCAGCCGCTGGCCGAAGACCTCGTCGCGTTCGGCCGCGTTGAGCGACTCCGAGGCCGGAAACCGCTCGGGCACGATTTGCGTGAACAGTGCCAGATCGTCGATCAGCTCGTCGGCCTGTTCGACGCTTGGGCAGACGGCCACCAGCGTGGCGGGCACGTCAGCGGCCAGCGACGCGGCCGCCAGCGCGCACGACGACCCCCAGACTCCGTCTAAAGTCGCCGCATGGCCCCCGCGCAAACTATCGACGACCTCGGCGAAGCCCTCTTGTCGTTGCAGACGCCCGGCCAGTTCCAGCAACCGGTCGGCCGCGGTGACGGCTCCCTCCGCGTCGGTCATATCTCTGCTGAGATTGTAACCGAACCGCCGCTGCGAAGAAAGCTAGAACCGCAGCGAATCGGGCACCAGGTCCTTGATGCGGTTGAACCAGCCGCTGCGCTCGGGCGGCTTCTCTTCGTCAACGCGGGGCTTCGTCGCCACGGCCTCCGCCGGAACCGCGCCCGCCGGCAAGGGGACGTTCTCTTCCAAGAATCGCGGCCAATAGCCCTCCAAGAGATGGACGCAGTCGCCGATCTGGCCGCGCTGCAATTTCACGTCGGCCAGCGTGATTAACTTTGAGAGCTCGAACATCTCCGGCCCGCTGAACATCAGCGTCGAGACCTGCACGTCGTCGATCCAGACTTCGCCGGGTCCCATCAGGTCGAAGCGGGCGCGGAGCGAGCTGAGGCCGTCGAGTGGCAGGTCGCCGAGTTGGAAGACGTATTCTCCCCATTCGGTCCCGATCTTGGCGGCGGGCTGGCCCGCGTACGACGGCAGACCGACGACGCCGAATCGGTAGTAGTCGGCTCCGTGCAACTTGCCTTCAACCGCCAAACGCAGCGGCGGCTGTCGGGCGGCATCGGCCACGCGAAGCCAGACCGACAGGGCGAATCGGCCGGTAGCCGGGGTCGATAGCGGTTGGCTTTTCAGGCGGATGACCGGCCCGGAACTGGACATCTTCAGCGAGTGCTTGCCACTATGCTTGACGCTCTTGTCGAGTTGCACGTTGACCGTTCCCTCTGCGACCGTCGTCCAGTTGGGGATCGGGTTGTTGGCGGTTGGGGGAGTCTCAAAGCCGGGATTGGCCAGGGCATCTAGGGGCGGCGGATTGCGGAGTACGGCCGCCCGCGCCCCCAACCGGCGAATTTGCAGCCCCAAGGCCGATTCGACCGCCTCGGGCCAGGCGACGTGGGGCGCCGAGCAGCGCACGTTCGCTTCCGAGAACTGAACCGCCACCAGGTCATAGGGCGCCAGGGCCGTTTCCCAGTAGAAGCCCGAGGCGCCGTCCGCCTTGAGCGGTTCGATTTCCCGCATTCCGCTCAGCTCGTCGATGCGGCAACCCGCCGCGGCCTCGACGTGCAGCCGCGCCGTGACGGCGAAGGGGGCGTCGTTGACCGCATACAGATACGTCCGCCCGCCATGCGCGCCGCAACGAAAAACGACCGGCTGCGCAGCGTCGTCCGCTTCACCGATGGTTTGGAAGCGGATCGCCGGCAGCCCGCGGTAAGCGGCCGCCAGCTCGCGAATCGATGCCTCCTGTCCCATCGGTAGCAACGAGCCGCCGTCGAGCATCACTTGCGCGTCGAGCGTGGCGACGCTGTGCACGAATCGCCGCCGATTCTGCTGGCCGGACGGTGACGGCTCGGAGACCAGCAACATTCCGGCCGGCTTGAAAGGGCTCTTGCGGTCGAACGACTCGACGCGATATTCGCGCGCCGGGTGGAAGAACAGGCTGCCGGGAGCGGCCGCCGTTTGGAAGTAGCGGTCAACATCGGCCATTTGGCTGATTTCCAGGTCGGCGGCGCGGCTGCCCAGGTCTTCGTCGGGGGCGATGCGTTCGGGCCGCAGCAGTACGATGTGTTGTTGCGGGTCGCGATAATGCCGCGCATCGATTCCGACGCGGAGCAGGGCCGCGGCGATGGTCGTGGGATGGGGGAGCGTCGGCCGCAGATCGCGATCGAGATCGGGGCCGCCGATCATGCCGGCGCCGGCCAGATACAAGCGGCTGTCGGGGCGAATCGCCGCCAATTCGGCGGAGACGCGGCGATAGAACTGCGCCAGTTGGCCCGCCCGCCAATCGAGCCAGGCGCGGCGCTCCGGCTCCTGGGCGAGGAAGGCCGCCCGCTGGGCGAAGCGCTGCGGTCCGCGGCCCGGCACGTGCAGCTTCGCGTCGCGCTCGAAGCGGGCGATGGTCGCGTCGTCGAGTCCCCACTGCGGGCCCGGCAGTTGTGCGTAACCGTCGGCCGAGAGCCGCACCGCCACGCCGGCGAGCGACGGATGCCGCGCGTAGCGGGAGATCAATTCCCGCAGCACGGCGAGCATTGCCCGCTGCACGCGCGGATCGAGCACGTTGTAGTACGGCGCCAAGCCGCGTTGCGGCGGCAACGAATTGCACAGCGCGGTTCCATCGGGCCCGATCCATTCGATCCCGTCGCTGTTGTCCCCGCCGCGGCGGAGGGCCTCGAGTTCGGGCAGCGGCGCGGCGAACTCGACCATCGGGATCAACTGCAAATCCTCGCGATCGAACAGCCGCAGCAGCATCTCCAGCACGTCTTTGCGAACCGGGTCCTGGGCGGTGGCGAAAAGTGCGCCGGTATCGTATTGCGGCGTGGGCTGGACCAGCGGGCTGGGGTAGATCGTGCTGCCGTCGGCCAGCACGCCCAGCATCAGCCCGTTGTAGCCGCTGTGATTGAGATACTCGACCAGTCGCGTCCCGCCTTGGTAGAACGTGGTCCAATCGTCGAGGCTCCGCTTGCTCCAGGAATCGGGCGACTCGTCGGCGGCGAAGTTTTCGGGAATCAGCGGGCGTTCGAGATAGGCCGCCAGCAGCCGCCGATTGGCCCCCGCGCGGTTGGCCCGCGCCGGCGGCAACCGCTGCCCGGCCGCCCAGACGCGAATCTTGCCGTAGACGGCAGGCGAGTGGTCGCGCCCGTTGCTGATGACCAACAGCGGCGAGCTGCTGCGCGGCCAGAAGATGACGCGGTGTCGCTGCCAGCGCGGCTTTTCGGCCAGGCCGACCGTCGCCGGGCTGTTCGCCATGCTCGAATTGACGATTAGCGGCGCCAATCCGCCGCCCGCAGTCGGCTCCAAAATGCTCACGCCCAGCGTCTGCTCAACGTCGCTGGGATACTCGATCTCGACGGCGTGCGGCCGGCCGGGCTGGCCCAACGGTAGCCAGTACGCCTGCCAACTCACGTCGGGCGAATCGGCGTTCGGCTTCAAGGCCGCCAACTCGCCCAGCGGATGTCGCAGCGTGTCGAGGCAATCGTTTCCCAGCGGCCCGTGTACGATCCGCAGCCGCGGCCTGGTCAACTGAAGCTGCGGCAGCCGGTTGAACTTTTCGTACCAGTGCGGATTGGCCGGGTCGATCTCGGCCACCTGCGTCAGCGCGGCGTCGCTTGCGGTCGAGGCAGGCTGCGGATCGAGCACCAGCAATTGCACCCGCCGCTGGGCGATGGTCCGCTTCCAACTGAACGGCTGACGGACGGCCTGCGACCAGCGCGGGCTGTTGACCGCGGTAATCACGATCTCGTAAACGCCTTCGGCGTTGGGCAGCGGCGCGTTCGACGGCGATCGATTCGCCGCGGCCGCCCCGCAGCTCCGGTTCTTGCGACCAAAGCTCCCTGCCGCCACCGAGCAGTTGGATTTTGATCCGCGGGTTGCCCCCTTTAGGCACGGGCAAGTCATGGGGTTCGAGCGTGAACTGGAACCTCTCGCCGGGCGCGAAGACGAGATTCTCCCGCGAGAAATGCACCCGCAGCGAATCGCCCGGAGCACGCATCACCAGAATGCGGTTGCCCTGACCGTCGAGCTGCTTGTTGACGTATTCGCCGACCAGATCGGCCAGCGGAACTTCGATCGTCGCCGGGCGATCGCGCTGATCGGCGGCCGAGAGGTGCACGATCAGCTTCGCCGAGAGCGCGGCGGAGGCAAGCACGTCGACGCCGTCGTAGCGCCGCGGGCTGCGCTGCTGCACCACCAGCGCGGCCTGCTCGCCGTGCGGGTTGCCGTCGAGCCACATCGAGCCGGGCTCGTCGGCCTCGGCCCCCAACGGCTGCGGGTCGGAGATCGATCCTTCGCTGACGGAGATCGTGCCCTGCCAGGCACGTTCGGCGCCGCCGCCCCAGGCGATCCGCACCCGCAGGTCTTCGGCCGCCGCGGTCCCCGCCGCCCACCACGCCAAAAGCGCGATCGCGGCGCGCAGAGCGGCGCGCGCGGCGGTCCTGCAAGCGACCGACGTACTGCGATCCTGTGACGGATGCGGACCTCCCTGTCCGATCATCGGCGGCCCTGCGGCTATCGAACAACGCGCATGAAAACAATTATCGGCGGATTATAATGAGAAGCGGCCGTCGGCCGCCATGCCGATTCGTGGAAATTCGGCCTTGTCGCCCTCGTCGCCCCTGGGCTGATGGGGAGACGCGACGAACGCCCCCCGATTGCAATCGGGGGGCTTTGGTGCGGAAATAGTCGCAAAATCAAGATCGCATTCAGTTAAGCAACCGGCGGTCAGCTTTCAGCGATCAGCCGGATTCGGCACTGGGGCCCCCGGTGGCAGCGACCACTCGAGAATCACTTTGCGGGGCCTGGGAAGATCGAGCGAGGTCTTCTCGTAACGCCCTTCTTGCCGCCGTCCCTCGACCGCGAGTTGCTTGACGAATCCCTGCGAGGCGTGCTCCACCACGATGACGTTGCCTTTGCCGTCGTTGTTAGCGTTCGGGCAGACGACGATGATGACCTTCGCTCCCTCTTTTTCACGCCGGTGAATCTCGTCCAAGGCCGCCTGCTCGCGCAGGCAGCGGGAGATTGCCCGTCGGCTCGATGGCCGTTGCGGGGAGGACTGCCGCGGGCGGCAGCGGAGGATTCAGGGAGGCGAGATCGGTCGGGCCGGCGCGGCCGCCGACAGCGGGCCGGGCAAGGGTGCATTGGCCAACGAGCCCCGCGGCTGGCTCCCGTCCAAACTGCCGCTGGGCGATTTGTAGACGAAGGCCAGATTATCGCGGTCCAATTCGGCATAGATGGCGGCGGGAGCAACGAAAAGCCCCTGCTGCTCCTGCGGATCGCGGGCAATGCAGACGCCGATCACGTATCCTTCGCTGGAGAAGAGCCCACCACCGCTGCGACCTTGCACCGGCTGACCGGCCACGGTCAGATTGGGGCCTCCTTGGAATCTGTTTACAGAGTTCACCTGGCTGTGCCGCACGGTCGGCGGATCGCCGTCGTTGCAGCCGACGCTCGCCACCGCCATGCCCTTGCAAAGCTGATAGTCCGGCGGGGCCAAGCGGGCGACGGCCACCGGCCGGGGCGTGCGAATCCTCACCAAGGCCACGTCGCGATCGAGATCGTAGGAGACCAAGCGTGCTTCGAGCTTGGTCGGTTCGCCCGCGCCGAAGAGATCGACAGTGATCGGACCCTTGCCTTTCGAGTCGCGAAAGAGATGGCCGCAGGTGAGGATCAGCGCTTCGTTGCCGCGGGCATCGATAATCGTGCCCGAGCCGCACGAGCGGCTGTCGTCGGGATCATCGACCCGCAGCCGCACGCTGGCGGCCAATAGGGCCGCGTCCGAAACTGCTGCGGCCGGGGCCTTCAGCGGCTGCGGAGAAGGTTGTTGCTGCGCTGCGGCGGGCGGCGCCCACGGATCGAACGACGACGGCGGCGAAGACGACGGCGAAGATGGAAGCTCGACCGACGGCGGCGCCGTGAGCGTCGGCTGGGCCGGCGGCCCAGTGGCGCGAGTGGCTGCCGACCCCTTCTCGTACATTTCCTGTAGTCGGCTCATCGAGGTCCAGCCGACCACGCGGTCGACTTCCCGCCCGTTGGCGACCATGATGAAACAGGGCCAGGCGGTCACGCCGAATTTGTCCACCAGCCCCCTATTGCCGGCCAGGCCCACGTTGACCCGTCGCACCGGATAGCCGGCCTTGATGAGTGCCTCGATCGTAGGATTCATCGCGCGACATGGACCGCACGAGTCGGAGTAGAAGTCGAGCAAGACAGTCTGGCTAACGCCTGACAATGCCATGGCCGCAAAGGCCACGTGTAGTGCGACCATCGGTTCCCTCCTGGTCTTACGCGAAGTCCATTTCGCCTTGTCTGGGATGCAGGCGTCTTAAGAGGAGGTGCTATTGTGGCGGGAATGCCAATTCGACACAACCGCAACTTTGCAAATTTCTTGCCGCGCTTGCCGGCGATGCGTGACCGGCATATTCAACCCCCTTTTCCTCGCTTTTGGCAGGCTTTGCCCTTGTCCGGTCCCGACTGTGGGTGATAGACTCTCGGCCGCCACCGATGCCGTGTCGTGGGGTACGGACGCAAGTGCCATGTGCGTAAGCAGTTGTGGGAGCGCTGGGCCGCATCGGCACGCTTCCCTTCGGGGCGCGGCTAAACGGAGGAGAGTTATCCATTCCTACGACGGGCGATTACTGTGCGCCCTGCGTCCCTCTGTAGGGGAATTTACTTGCAACGGAAACCGGGGCTTTTACAATAGAGGGAAGGGACCCCAGTTTCCCTAGCTCATAAACTCGAAAGGAGAATTATGAAGCGCGCGATACTGGGGCTCCTTGTGGGCCTAGGACTTGTGATGGCAGCCGCCGCGATAGCGCAACAGCGTGGGGAGGCGCTGCCGCCGCGTGCCGCCGCCGCGATGCCAACACCGGCGATCCCGGCCCCGGTGGCCGTGACCGGCACAGAGTTGATCGTCGTGCCGACGATGCTCGGCGACAAAGTGCAGATGCTCACTGTTGTCGATCCGCGGCAGCGAGTCCTCGGCGTCTATCATATCAACGTCACAACCGGAAAGATCTCGCTCAAGAGCATCCGCAGCATTCACTGGGACCTGCAAATCGACCACTTGAACACCGACGAACCGCTCCCCCAACAGATTCGTTCGATGTGGGAGCAGAAATAGGGCAAACGAGATCGCTATGGCTCAGAAGTATTACAATACCGCCGAGGCGGCGAAGATTCTTGGCAAGACCGTCGATCAGGTCAAGCAGATGTTGGAGCATCGCGAGTTGCACGGATATCGCGACGGCGCCGACTGGAAGTTCAAGGTGGAAGACATCGATCGGCTGGCCAAGGACGCGCCCCCGGCGAAACCCGCCGTCGAGGACGACGGCGGCGACGTGCTGCTGAGCGAAGTGGAGCTCGGCCAGTCCGATCCCGGGCTGTCGGGCACGGTGATCGGCTTGAGCCCGCCCGTCCGTCCGGCCGCCAGCGGCGCCCCTCTGGCCGAGAGCGATCTGGCCCTCAACGCCCTCGCCGGCGACTCATCGGTGCCGACGCTCCCCAAGAAGAGCACGGCCGACTCGAAGAGCGCGAAGTTCGACGATTTGAGCCTCGACAGTCTTACCCTGAGCGACAGTTCCGGAAAGGTCAGCGGCAAATCGTCGGTGGGCAGTTCGGCCATCGATCTGGGCGGCAGCAAGGGCAAGGACGACGATCTGGTGCTCGGCGGCAGCAGCGGCGGCCTGAGCAGCAATGTCGTGCTCGGCAGCGATAGCGGCATCTCGCTGGTCGATCCGTCCGATAGCGGTTTCTCGCTCGACACCCCCGTCAACCTGGCCGCTCCCGCCGAAGAATCGTTGGAGCTTCGCGAGGAGGACATGATTGCGTCGGCCGGGGCGGCCCACCCCGCCGCGTTGAAGCCCGACGACGATTTCCTGCTCACCCCGTTGGAAGAGACCACCGACATGGACGGCTCCGAGAGCGGGTCGCAGGTGATTGCTCTGGACACCGAGGGAGAGGAGTCGGGGACGATGATCGGCACCGGCTCCGCCGTGTCGATGGCCACGATGATCGACGAGGACATCAGCCCGCAGCCGGGGTTGGAGATGGGCGTGGGCGGCCCGTTGGCTGGTCCCGCGGTGCTGGGCATGCAGCCGAGCGCGATGGCCGAAGGGGCGATCATCTCTCCCACCGCCGCCCTTGCCGAGCCCCCCTACACCACCCCGCAGATCATCGGACTGGCGGTCTGCACGCTCTTCCTGGCGCTGTGCGGCATCATGATGTACGATCTGGTGCGGAGCATGTGGAGCTGGGAGCAACCCTCCACAATCGGCAGCGGCTTGATGAACACCATCGGTCATTGGGTTGGCCTGTAGTGCATTGTCCAGATCGTCCTTGCCGACGAGAAACGCCCCCCGACTGCAATCGGGGGATCGCACAAAGCGGCAGGGACTTCCTGCGGAACTCGCTGGCTCTGTTTGCCGCGGCTGCAATCGTCGCCGCAGTCTGCCGTCCGGGATTGGGCGGCGAGCCGCCGGCGGACCCAGCCCGGCAAGCGTTTTCTCTCAGCGGCGATTGGCTCTTTCAGCGTGACGGAGCGAAGGCCGACCGGTGGAAGACGGTGCAGGTCCCTTCCAGCTTCGATCAACACGAGGGGATCGGATTCCACGGCGTCGGCTGGTACCGAAAACTGGTCCGGGCGTTTCCGCTGCCTGCCGGCAAACGGGTGCTACTGCATTTTCAGGCGGCGGCCACCGCGGCGGAGGTCTGGTGGGACGGCGAGCGGGTGGGCACGCATCTCGGCGGCTGGACGCCGTTTCGTTTCGATATTACCGACCTGCTGCGCAAGGCCGCGGCAGGCCGGCCGCATGAACTGCGGGTGCGGCTGGATGAAAAACTGGGCCACAACACCCAGGGATTCCTGCCGATCATCGCGCCCCACTTCGGCGGCCTGTGGCAGGACGTGCAACTGCTGGTCGTGCCCGAGACTTACTGCGACGACCTGAATCTGCTGGCCGTCGGAAATCTGAAGACCGCCGAGATTCAACTCGATGTTCCGCTGTGCGGCAAACTGCCCGCGGGCGAAAAACCGCTCTCGCTCCGCTGCCACTTGCGCGGCCGGGGCGATTGGCGCGAGCTGCCGTTGCGGGCGACGTTTTCCGGCAACCGCATTCATGCGGTCGCCGAACTGGCTGATCCCCGCCCCTGGTCGCCCGACGAGCCGAATCTGTACGAGGTCGAGTTGGCCGTGGGCGGCGAGCATGGCGACCGCATTCGCACCCGCCTCGGCTTTCGCACGATCGAGACGTTCGGCCCGGAACTGCGGCTCAACGGCCGGCCGCTGCAAGTCCGCGGCGTGCTGAACTGGGGCTACTCGCCGCCGCTGGCGGCGCCCAATCCGGGCGAGGCGGCCTGGCGGCAAGAGATCGAGTTGGCCCGCCGCCGCGGCTTCAACGCCATGAAATTCTGCCTCTGGGTGCCGCCAAAGCGATACCTCGAACTGGCCGACGAACTGGGAATGCTCGTCTGGATGGAATATCCCACCTGGCATCCGACGCTGACGCGGCAGTTCCTCGATCCGTTGCGACGCGAGTTCGGCGAGTTCTTCCACTACGACCGCAACCACCCCTCGGTCGTTCTCCGCAGCCTGACCTGCGAAACCGGCCCCAGCGCGGAACTGCCCGTGATCCAGAGTCTTTACGACCTGGCGAAGGCGACGATTCCCGGGGCGCTGGTCGAAGACGACTCGAGTTGGATCGGCTGGAACCGCGTTTGCGACTTCTACGACGATCATCCTTACGGCAACAACCACACCTGGGCAGCGACGCTGCGGGGCTTCAACGAATACATCCTTGCCCACGGCCTGAAGCCGCTCTTACTGGGCGAGGCGATCGCGGCCGACACCTGGATCGACCGCGAGGCGATCCTCGCCCGGCTTGGCACGCAGCGACCGTGGTGGCTGCCCGGTTTCTGCGACGCGATCCCCGGCTGGTTGGAGCGCATGCGGCGGGCGGCCGGGCCGATCGATGAAAAACGACTCCGCGACGATTCGCTCTGCTACGCGATGCTGATGCGGAAGTTCCAGATCGAAACCTGCCGCCGCGAAGTCCCCTATGGCGGCTATAACGTAAGCGTCATCCGCGATTTCTCCACCGCCTCGATGGGCTTGCTCGACTATCTCGGCCAACCAAAATGGTCCGCGGCGGACTGGGACTGGCACGGCGACACCATCTGCCTGTTGAAGACCGACGCTGACTGTCGCAGTTTTGCCGCGGGCGGCCGGCTGCACGGCGAGACTCTGCTGAGCCACTTCGGCCGCCGACCGATCGCAAAGGGGGAATTGGAGCTTGTCCTTCAGGATATGTCCAGCCGCGGCGAAATCCTGCACCGCAGCAAGCGCAGCGACATCGCACAGAACGTCGGCACGCTCGCGCGGCTGGCGGAGATCGACTGGCCACTGCCGCCGACATCCGAACCCAGACATCTTCTCTTGCGGGCGACGCTGCGAACTGCCCAAGGCGAGTCTCACAACGCCTGGCCGCTGTGGCTCGTACCGCCGCCACGGCCGGACTGGGTGGCCAATGTGCGGCTGCACGCGTCGATCTCGGACCAAGCGGCGAAAGAACTCTTCCCCGGCGCACAACGCCTCGGCCGGAACGATTCGGAAGGCGTCGTCGTGGCGGCGACGCGGTTTGACGCTGATCTGCTGCGATTTCTCAAAGGTGGCGGACGGGTGCTGCTGCTGCCCGACGGCGGCAAGCACAGCCTTCCGCTGGCCGAGCACTGGTTTCTCCGCGGCGGCCCCTGCGTTCCCCGCAGCGTGCTATCGGGAAAAGTCCCCCGTGATCTCTTCGTGGAACTACAGCATTTCGATTTCGCCGGGCCGGTCGTGCCCGATATCGACTACCTCGACTCGATCGACCCGATCGTCATGCTCTGGGACACGCACGACTTGAAGACGGTCAAGACGCACGGGCTGGTTTTCCAGACGCGCGTCGGCAAGGGGCGGCTGCTGGTCAGCGCCCTGCGCCACACCGGCCGGTCAAACGCCGCCGGCCGCTGGCTGATTGAAGTGTTGGTCGATCAACTGAACTCGCCGCTTCCGCCCAAGCACACGCTGGCTCGCCCTCTGTGGACCGACCCAGGCACCGGAGAATAGGTATCGTGGAGGCAGGGGTCACGTCGTTCGGTAGCCACCCAGACGTGCTATTGACGTAAGTCATTGATCGTACCATAATTCGACAGGCTTCGCCCTTCCCGGAGGGAACCGGATGGCGCCGCTGACCAGTCCCGACTTGTTGGCGAAATTTCAGCACGCGCTTCGCGAATGGAATTGCACGCGCTATATCACGTGGAAGCCCGTGGCGCGGCAGTGGGTCGAGAAGAACCTTGAGGGTACAACCACACGTGCCATCGGCGAGGCGATGTTCCATCACGTGAGCGGCGGCGGTGAAATCGACCAGGTGCGGGAGTTACGCGCGGAGTGGAGCGGCCACCAGTTCCATTACGACTTTCGCTTTTCGATCGGAGGGCGGCTGCTCTACGTCGAGACGGTTCTCATAGAAGACGATCCGAATGATCCCAGCATTCATGTGGTAAGCATCCATGACGCCTGAAGAGTCGCCATCCGAAAACCAAAGCCCGACGGGCCGCCCATTTCCTTGGCGTTGCCCCGAGTGCGGCGAGAAGCAGGTGCGGCCGGCCCTGGTCGCGCACACGTCACAGGTGAAACATGACGGCCGCCTGTATGCGGTCGAGATTCCCAAACTGCGCGTGCCGCGATGCGAGGTGTGTGGCGAATTGGTGTTCGATAACGAAGCCGATGAGCAGATCGCCGGGGCGTTGCGAGAACAGCTCGGATTGCTCTCGTGCGGCGAGATTCGACACAACCGCGAGCAGCTCGGCCTGAGCCAGCGGCAATTGGCCGAGCATCTTGGCGTCGCCGTGGAGACGATTTCCCGATGGGAGACCGGTGCCCTGACGCAATCGCGGGCGATGGACCGTTATCTCCGCGTCTATTTCGGCGTGCCCGAGGCCCGCGCGGCGCTCTTGGCCGAATCCGTCGCGCCCGTTCCGCACGCCGGGGTCCCAACCTGACAACCAGTGCTCGCCCGCCGCTTGCGGCTTCGCAGCAGTCTGGAAAACTCCACCCCGGCAAGTTAGACTGCTACGTATGGGCGACAGTGATTCCGTGCGATATTCGGGACTGATCGAGGGGGCGCGGCGGGGCGACACCGCTTGCCGCGAGCGGCTGTTCGAATTGTGCCGCTCGTATCTGGGCTTCGTCGCCCGATCGCAGGTCGAAACCTGGCTGCGGCGGAAGGTCGACGCCTCCGATCTGGTGCAGGAGACGATGCTCGAGGCCTACCGCGACTTCGAGCGCTTCGACGGTTGTAGCGAGCAGGAGTGGCTGGCCTGGCTCCGCAAGATCTTGAATCATAACGCGGCCGATTTCGTGCGGCGTTATCGCGGCACCGCCAAGCGCGCCGCCGGCCGCGAGGTCTCCTTCCGCGACCCGGGCGACAGCCGTTCGCCCGGTGCCCCCGAGCCCGCCGCCCGACAGGCCACGCCCAGCCAGGAGTTCGTGCTGTTGGACACCGAACTGCGGGTGACGGCGGCGTTGGCCGAGCTTCCGCCCGATTACCAGGAGGTCATCGTGCTCCGCAACCTGGAGCGGCTCTCGTTCAACGAAGTCGCCGGGCGGATGTCGCGATCGCGCCCGGCCGTGCAGATGCTCTGGATGCGGGCGATTCGGCAGTTGCAGGAGAAGATGGAGGAGGAAGGATGAATGATGAATGATGAATGATGATTGTCGATTGGTGATTGCTGAGGGATGAGGGATGAGGGATGGGCGGTTTAGCGCCCAATCAAACCGCTTGCGGTTTCGCAGTACTTCTCCGTACCACTAAACACATCGCCCCTTCGGGCGCACCGATGAACGACGACGAACGGCGCGAGGCGAGGTGGATCGACAGGGCGATTCTCGCTGGCGGCCTCGCTGCCTTCGTCCTCGGCGGGATGGGATTCTTGGCCTTGGCAAGGGTCGAGGGATCCCTAGGCATCTCTGACATACGGGGAGTGGTAGGCTGCGCCCTCGCCGTGGCGATTCCGGGCGGTGTAATTGGTATGATCGGCGCGGCAGCCCGCACGCCAAGTCGCGCCGGTCTCGTGGGCGCTTGCCTGGTGGGGTTGCCGATCATCGTGTGCAGCTACCAGGAGCCGACCGTCGCTCACCTCTGGGAATTGGCCGGTTTCGCCGCGCTGGGGAGCGTTCTCTGTCAGGTCGGGGCAGTTGCCAGCGGCACTGCTGCGTGCGGCACGAGACGGCCGGAGAGGATACAATTCACGGTAGGACAGTTCTTGATGTTCTTCATTCCCGTCGCCATCTACTTCGGCTATTTGCGTACGCTGATGCAGCGCTGATCGAGGGCCCGATGAGAAACAGCGGCAGCGAGCAGTCCTGCCCATAGTACCACCCGACGTGGCTATTCAGAGGGTCCCGGCGGCCATTCTCGCCGTTTTCTCAGGTTTCTTGTTGAGATTCGCGGCATAATGCTGGTTTACTATTGGTAGTGATCCGCCGTGACGGCAATCCGGGCTTGCCACCGATCGGAACGCCCCTTTTTGCTATGGCTGACGATAGCGATCTTACGATTTGGTACATGCAGCAGGTCGTTGGCTGGCAGCCGCGGTTGTATGCGTTCGTCTTGTCGTTGACCGGCAACGCGAACGAAGCCGACGACGTGTTGCAGAACACGAATCTGGTGCTGTTGAAGAAGCGGGAGGCGTTTCGGCCGGACGCCGACTTCGCCGCCTGGGCGTTGCAGATCGCCCGCTACGAAGTCGAGCACTTCCGCCAATCGAGCGCCAGCGTGCGTCGTCGCTTCGACGACGTATTGGTCGAGCAGTTGGCGGCCCGTGCGGCCGCGCTGGCCGGCGATCTCAGCAGCGAGTTGAAAGCCTTGCGGTGGTGCATGTTGCGGCTGTCGTCAGCGGAGCGGGAAATGCTGACCCTGCGCTACGGCGGCAGCTCGATCGGCGCGATCGCCGAGCGCTGGGGTCGCTCGGTCGGTTCGATCTCGCAGACGCTCTACCGCGTCCGCAACAAGCTGGCGGAATGCGTCAATCGCGCCCTAAACGCGGAGCGTGGTCATGAATTCTGAGAATTCCGAAATCCGGCCCGCTGGGGAGCTGTCGCTGTTGCTCTCGGCGATGCTCGACGGCGAGTTGACGCCCGGCAAGCAGTCGCGATTGGCCGATCTGCTCCGCGACGATTCCGCCGCTCAAGAGCGCTACCTGGCTTATTGCCGCACCCACGCCCTGTTGCGGCAGGAGTTGGGCGGGCGCTGCAACGTCGCCGCTCTGATCGGTGAAGAGGACCGCTGCGTTGCCGGATCGGCGGCCGAGACGGCAGCTCTGCCCGGCCGACTGGCCGAGGAGCATTTTTCCAGCGACGATCCGCCCGGCCCCTTCCCTTCCATTCCGCTTCTGCTTCTTTCCGATCAGAATCCGCGATTCTCTCCGCTGGGCAGCTTTGTCTTTTCCTACTCGCTGGCGGCGTTGATTATCGGTGCGGGGATACTGATCGGCTGGGCCTGCAAGGTATCGCATCACCAGCAGGCCGCCAACGCCCCGCCGCGGCGTTCGCCGGTTGCCCGTCACCAGCCGGAGACGGTCTTTGTCGGCCGCGTGACCGGCGTGGTCGATTGCCAATGGTCGGATGCCAAGACCGGCACGGTCGCCTACACTTATGTCCCCTTGGGCCGCACGTACGCGCTCAGCGCCGGTCTGATGGAAATCACTTACGACAGCGGGGCCACAGTCATCCTCGAAGGGCCGTGCCGTTACACCGTCGAGTCGAAAACCGGCGGATACCTGGGCCTCGGCCGCTTGACGGCGACAGTAGGGGAGAGGAGAGGGGAGAGAGGAGAGGGGAGAGGGAAGAGAGAGGAGAGTGAATCACATGGAGAGAAGGTGCGGCTCTTGGCAAATCAACGGTCGCCAATCAGCAATCAGCAATCGCCCTCTCACCTCTCCCCTCTCCTCTCTCCCCTGTTCTCCGTCCGCACGCCCAGCGCCAAACTGACCGATCTTGGCACCGAATTCGGCGTTGCGGTCGATCGCTTAGGCGCGACCGAATCGCACGTCTTCCGCGGCCGGGTGCTGCTGGCGGCCCTGGGAGGCAAGGGTGGAGAGCCGGGCCGCGCGACGACGCTTTCGGCAAATCAATCGGCGCGGATCGACGGGGTGGCCGGTGTGGCTGTCGTCGTCCGCCGCGACAAGGTCAAGATCGATCCGGCCAGTTTCGTCCGCGGCGAGCAGTTCGCCGCCAGGGCCAAGCAGGTCAGGGAACTGCCGCATATGGCCTTCCGCCGCTGGCAGGCATTCAGCGAGCGGCTGCGACAAAGGGACGATCTGTTGGTCTACTATGATTTCCAGCGCGATCCCGGCGATCCGCGCGACCGCGACGGTTACGAATTGCTGCGAAACCGCGCCCCCAGCGGCAGCAAGTTCGACGGCCGGCTGGTGGGCTCGACGAAGATGGGCATGGCCCGCGGTCGTTTCCCCGGCAAAGACGCCCTGCAATTCCGTTATCCCGACGACGGCGTGCGGATCGACATCCCCGGCGAGTTCCCGCGCTTGACCGTGATGGGGTCGATCGCGATCGAGCGATGCAACGGCTTGGCGGGAATTCTCATGACGGACGACTGGGGCCGGCCGGGCCAGCTTCATTGGCAGTACCTCGCGCTGGGAACGATCAAGTTCGCGCTGCCCGCTCCGGGCAGCGAGATCGCGTTTCAATTCGACTGCCGCGAGGCGGCCGATCTTGGTCGCTGGCACGCCTGGGCGACGGTCTATGACGCGCCGGCCGGGCGGGTGGCTTCCTACGTCGACGGCCGCTTGCTCCAGCAATGGAAGACGGCCGGCGGCCCGAGCCTGCTGATCGGCGCGGCCACCATCGGCAACTGGAAGCCGCTGGCGGCCTTCGATCAGCGCCCGCTGTGCGGATCGATCGACCAGTTGGCCATCTTTGCCGCCGCGCTTAGCGATGCGGAAATCAAACGATTGCAGGAGGATGGCAAGGGGATACAGCAGAAGTGAGAGACAATCCGGAAAACGTGAATCGTTGGGGTGGCAGTTGCACTGCCACCCCCGTGGAGTCGCCGGAGATGCGGGGGTGGCAGTGCAACTGCCACCCCAACCTGACGCAGCTTCCGGAGAGCCTCTAAGAGACAGTCCTTTCCTTTTTCAAGTCTACGAGTGGAAAAAAATGAACCGCACGTCACACACCAAGGGTTTCACGTTGGTCGAGTTGCTGGTGGTGATCACGATCATCGGCATTTTGATTGCGCTGCTGCTGCCGGCCGTTCAATCGGCGCGGGAGGCAGCGCGCAAGGCCCAGTGCAGCAATCACCTCAAGCAATTGGCCCTCGGTTGCATGAGCCACGAGCAATCGCAGGGCTTCTTTCCAACGGCTGGCTGGGGTTATTGGTGGCAGGGCGATCCAGACCGCGGCTTCACCCGACGCCAACCCGGCGGATGGATCTATAACATCCTGCCTTTCATCGAGCAGGAACCGCTGCACGCAGTAGGCTCGGGCATGACTGCGACCGACAAGAGGGCGGCGCTCACGCTCGTCGGGCGGACACCCCTGCCGGTCCTGCATTGCCCCTCGCGCCGCGAACCGATTCTCTACCCCGCCACGTGGGGTCAGACCGTCAACGTCACTCCGGCTGCCGACGGGCTTGCCGCCCGTACCGACTACGGCGCCAACTCCGGCTCGCACCAAAACTTCTACGTATTCCCCTACGGCACTCCTGCCAACATAACCGATCCCGATGCCCAGGGGTACGCATGGCCCACGTCCGACTTGATCCATTTTGACGGGATCTTCTATCCGACTAGCATGATCCGCATGGCGGATATCACTGACGGCGCCAGCAACACGTGCCTGTTGGGCGAGAAGTACATGAACCCCGATCACTACTACGACGGAACGGATGCCGCCGACAACAACTCGGCGTACGAGGGTTATGATTGGGACACCGAGCGGTGGTGCCTTCCGGGAAACGGCACGCCAATGCAGGACACCTCAGGCTATACCGACGATTCGATTTACGGTAGCGCCCATTCCGGCAGCTTCAACATCGCCCTCTGTGACGGCTCGGTCCAGGCGATCAACTACTCGGTCAACGTGACGACCTTCGGCTACCTTTGCAGCCGGAACGATGGCATGCCGATCAATCCCGGCAAACTGTAAACGCTGCCGCGGCAGAGACGTGCTTTGTCTCCGCGCAGCGGCGTCACGGCTTTTCTGCAAACAGGCGGTGGATGCCGATCACGCCGTTGATGAACATCTGCACGGCCAGCACGGTCAAGACCATGCCCATCAGCCGCTCGCACGCCCGCAATCCGCGCCGTCCCAGCAGCCGGCTGAAACCCGAGGCCGCCATCAAAATCGTCGTCGTCGCGCCCCAAGCCACGATGAGCGCCACCAGCCAGACCCAAAGCGGCTCGGGCTGCGAGGCGAAGATCATAATCGTGGCCATGGTCGAAGGGCCGGCAATCAGCGGCACCGCCAGCGGCACGATGAACGGCTCGCCTTCGCTTAGGTCTTCGCCGTGTATGCCCAAGTAGGCCCCGGCGGGGAAGATCATCCCCACCGCAATCAAGAACAACAGCACCCCGCCGGAAATGTAGAGCGATTCCAGCTTGATGTCCAACAGCCTCATCAGCGCCGGCCCAAACAGCAGGAAAGCCAGCAGAATCGCCAAGGCGAAGAGGCTCTCGCGGGCCACGACCCAACCCCGCCGCTTCTCCTTCACGTCTTTCAGATAGACTATGAAAAGCGGCGTATTCCCAATCGGGTCCATCACCAAGAACAGCGTCAGAATCGCGGAAACAAGCTGCTTCATGGCAATCTCCGATAGCCGAAGGACCGACCGCGGTGCGGCACGGCTTCAAAGAAGCAGTGCCCGGGCAGCAGTCTATCGCCAATGGCCGCCGCTGTCGATAGCGTCGCCCTTGTGCGCGGATGTTCCATCGCCGATAATGACTTGGCTGGCGGTCTAGCGCTAAGGCGCTAGGCTTACCACGGAGACACGGAGAGCACGGAGGTGGAAGGCAGGGAACCACGGATTAACACTGGTGAACACAGATATCGGCGGTGCAATTCATGCCCTGAGTCGGGCTATCTATGTTTGACTGTGTTCGTCTGTGGCTCCTGCTCGTTGCCGTGCGTCTTCTCCGTGTCCTCCGTGTCTCCGTGGTAAGCCTAGCGCCGCACTGCTAGACCGCCAGTCACAATCCAAACCACGTCTGCATTCCCACGGGGGAATTTCCATGACCACCTCCGCCGTGATCGACGATCTTCTCGCCGACCTGAACCCGCGGCAGCGCGAGGCGGCCACGCACGACGATTCGCCGCTGTTGATTGTGGCCGGGGCCGGCACCGGCAAGACCGCCACGCTGGTCCATCGCGTCGCCTGGTTGATCGCCCAAGATGTCGATCCGGGCCGCATCCTGCTTTTGACCTTCACCCGCCGCGCCGCCGCCGAGATGTTGCGACGTGCCGAGGGCTTGCTCCGCCGGCTCGGCCGCCCCGGCACGACCCGCGTCTGGGGCGGCACCTACCACGCCATCGCCACCCGCCTGCTACACCGCTACGGCAAAGCCATCGGCCTCTCGCCCCACTTCACCGTCCACGACCGTGCCGATTCCGAAGACCTCATGAACGTCGTCCGCACCGACCTGAACCTCGCCAAGACCGACAAGCGATTCCCGAAAAAGGGGACGTGCATGGCGATCTACAGCCGCTGCGTCAACGCCCGCGAAAAACTCGACGGTGTGCTGAAACACCATTTCTCCTGGTGCCAGGACTGGCACGACGAGCTGAAGCAGCTTTTCGACGGTTACGTCGATCGCAAGGAGTCGGCCGGCGTGCTCGATTACGACGATCTGCTCCTCTTCTGGCACGGACTGTTGGAAGACCGAGGTGGGGCAGACATTCCTGTCTGCCAGGCGGCCGGCGGCAGACAGGAATGTCTGCCCCACCGGCAACCTCCCGGCGACGCGGTCCGCAAGCTCTTCGACTGCATCCTCGTCAACGAATACCAGGACACCAACACGCTGCAAGCCGAAATCCTCTATCGCCTCTCGCCCGAGGGAAAGGGGCTCACCGTCGTCGGCGACGACGCCCAATCGATCTACGCTTTTCGCGCCGCCACCGTGCGGAACATCCTCGACTTTCCCAAGCATTACAAGAACGCGGCGATTGTCACGCTCGAACAGAACTACCGCAGCACGCAGCCGATTCTCGACGCCACCAACGGAGTGATCGGCCTGGCCCGCGAACGATACGCCAAAAACCTCTGGTCCCAACGGGCCGACGGCAATCGCCCCTGCCTGGTCAACTGCGAGGACGACACCGACCAGGCCGAATACGTGATTCGCAAGATTCTCGAACACCGCGAGGCGGGCGTCGATCTGCGGCGTCAGGCGGTGTTGTTCCGCGCCTCGCATCACAGCATCCTCTTGGAAGCCGAGTTGGCCCGGGCCAAGATCCCCTTCCACAAGTACGGCGGGCTGAAGTTCGTCGAGGCCGCCCACGTCAAGGACCTGATGGCCTTTCTGCGGCTGGCCGAAAACCCGCGCGACATGGTCTCCGGCTCGCGGTTGTTGCCGCTGCTGCCGGGCATCGGCCCGGGCAAGGCGCGGCAATTGATGGACACGCTGCTGGCCGCCGGCGGCAACTTCGCCGCCTGGACCGAGTGGCGGCCGCCCGCCGGTACGACAAAAGTCTGGCCGACGTTCATCAAATTGCTGACCGACTTGACCGACACCCACGACGACCTGCCCACGCAAGTCGGCCGCGTCCGCAAGTTCTACGCGCCGCTGTTGGAGGCCAAATACGACCACATCGAGCCGCGGCTGCGCGACTTGGAGCAACTCGAACTGATCGCCGCGCGTTTCCGCAGCCGCTCGCGGATGCTGTTGGAGATGACGCTCGACCCGCCCAGTTCGACGCAAGACCTCGCCGGCCCGCCCACCCGCGACGACGATTACCTCGTGCTGAGCACGATCCATTCGGCCAAGGGTCTCGAATGGGACGCCGTCTACGTAATCCACGCCGCCGACGGCAACATCCCCTCCGACATGGCCACGAAGAACCCGGCCGAGATCGAGGAGGAGCGGCGCTTGTTCTACGTCGCCTTAACGCGGGCGAAGAACTGGCTCTACGTCTGTTATCCTTTCCGTTACTACTGGCCCGGCCGCAGCGACCAGCACTCTTTCTCCCAGCGCACCCGCTTCCTGCCCGACAAGCTGCTAAAATGTTTCGAGCAGTGCTTCACCGAGCCGTTGGACGACGACGATGAGATCGACGAGCCCTACTACCGCCCCACCAGCCGCTCGGTGCGGCGGCGGACGAAGGATCTGTGGGGGTAGGGTCTTGAGGGGATGCGAGTAAGAGCCCTGATTGTGTACCCCGATTCCAGCCTGTCGTATTGGCACACCCTTTCGGTAATGGTAGACTTAGAATTGGTTGTACGGAGGAGTGTTCTATGGTCTACCGAGGTCGGGTAAAGAACGGGGTTGTGGTGCTTGACAATGGTGGCCGTCTGCCGGACGGCACGGAAGTTCGCGTCGAGCCATTTTCTCGCGAGCAGGACGTCGCGCCGGTCGGGCCGACACTGGCGGAGCAGTTTGCCGATGTGATCGGCACCGTGCCGGAGCTACCGGCCGATATGGCGGCGCAGCATAACCATTTCCTGCATGGAGCGCCCAAGCGATGACGCGACTGTTCGCCGATTCGTACTTCTTTTTCGCTCTTCTCAATCCGCGCGACCTGGCCCACGCAAAGGCGGTCGATATCAGCCGACAGAACCGCGGATCGTTGGTGACGACGGCATGGGTGTTTACCGAGTTAGCCGACGGTCTGGCAACCACGCCGCGCCGGCAGGTTTTTCGCCGTGTTCTCGACGATTTCGAGGCGAACCGAGCGAACCTGATCGTGCCTGCCAACTTGGAGACGTTTGAGAAAGGTGTTGAACTATACAACGAGCGACCAGACAAGGAATGGTCGCTGACCGATTGCATATCCTTCATCGTGATGAAGGAGGAAGGAATCACGGAAGCATTGACCGGCGACCATCATTTTGAACAGGCCGGGTTTAGCATTCTGCTGGCGTAGAGCGGACCAGGACGCTTCGGCCGGCGCGTGATGGATAGCGGCCCGTGGTCGCAGCCCGCGAACCTCGGAGGAATGAGCGCAATGAGCCGAAGAAGCATCGAAGGGCCGGCCGATCCACCGATCGACAAGGACGGCACTTGCGAAGCGTTGCCATTCCTGCGAGCGTCCATCGCCAGAGACATCATCCGCGAGCGCCGCGAACTCGGGCTGACACAGGTCCAATTGGCCAAACTCGCGGGGATTCGCCAAGAAACGCTCTCCCGTTTGGAATCCGGCAAACATAAGCCGAACGTGCGAACCGTTGAAAAGATCGAGGCGGCCCTGAAACGGAAGCGGGGCAAGAGATAGAGGGACGCACGGCAAATATTCCGACCTACTTTCGCCCTCTCCAATACCCAGGGCGGCGACTGGTGTGAGCCACCGCAACCACCATGACGGCGTTGGGGGCGGTTTGCCGAAAAATCAACACGTACGGAAAACGGTTGACGCGAACATAGCGATACGCCCCTGTCAGCTTTGGCAGCGAGTCAACATCGGAGAAGATTCGCGAAACGGCTCGATCTACGGCGATGCAAAACCGCTCCGCAGCCTCGACCGATCGCTGCCGATACCAATCGCGAGCAGTGCGGTACTCGCGAGCAGCGAGGCGATGGAAGATCACTTCGCGGGTCGGCATGATTACTCCCCGCGGAGTTCCGACCACGGCACGCTTCCCGCGAGATCGCTAGAACGGCGGTCTAGTTCTTCGATCAACGACGCGTCGTTCAGGGAAAGGGCTAAATCGTCGGCGGGCGTCGTCTCCAGCAACCGCGACGCGAGTGCCAACCGCTCGCTTTCTGGCAATTTCATCGCTTCTGTGAAGATTGTGTCAGATGCCAGCGACATAGCAGCCTCCCGTCTACCAATTCTATCTCGCCCCTTAGAATAAGTGTAGACCATCTGCTGCAAGGCGTCAATCCAGCAAGAGCGCCATCTACACCGCCCCGGCCAACACCGCCTTCTTCCGCTCAGCGATCACTTCTTCTTCGATGCTTTTGGGCAGGCGTTTGTAGCGGGCGAACTCCATCGTGAAGGTGCCTTGGCCTTGCGTCATGCTGCGCAAGTCGGTCGAATAGCCGAAGGTTTCGGCAAGCGGGACTTCGCCCTCGATACGGACGTCCGCGCCGCACATCTCGGTCGAGAGGACCAGCCCGCGGCGGGAAGTCAAATTGCCGACGACCGAGCCCTGGAACTGGCCGGGACACTCGATTTCGATCCGCATCACCGGCTCCAATAGCACCGGCTTCGTCTTGGCGAAGTTCTCGCGCATGCACGTCTGGGCGCAGACCTGAAAGGCCATGTCGGAACTATCGACCTCGTGATACGAACCGTCCTCGATGTATACCGCCAATCCGACGACCGGATATTTGGCGATCGGGCCGCGGGCCAGCATCGAGCGAAAACCCTTTTCGATCGCCGGAATGTACTGCTTGGGGATGTGCCCGCCGACAACGTCCTCCTCGAACAGGAACGTCTCTTCGGCCTCCGGCGGCAGCACGTCGAGCCGGCCGACGATGTGGGCGTACTGGCCGGAGCCGCCGGTCTGCTTGCGGTGCCGCGTGTTGAACTCGGCGGCCTGGGTGGGCGATTCGCGGTAGTTCACCCTCGGCGCCCCGACCTCGACCTCGACGCCGTACTCGCGGCGAATCCGCTCGACGTAAATCTCCAGGTGCAACTCGCCCATGCCGGCGATGATCGTCTCGCCCGTCTCCTCGTCGCTGCTGACGTGCAGCGTCGGATCTTCGCGGCGGAAACGGTGCAGGGCCTTGCTCAGCCGGTCGGCCCCGTCGCGGGCCAGCGGGGAGATCGCCATGCGAATGACCGGCTCGGGCACGAACATGTTTTGCAGCGTGCAGTATTTCGGCTCCGAGGCGTAGGTGTCGCCGCTGGCGCAATCGACGCCCAAGACCGCCACGATGTCGCCGGCGTCGGCCGAGTCGATGTCCTCGCGCTGGTCGGCGTGCATCCGCAAGATGCGGCTGAACCGCTCCTTCTTGCCGGTGCGCTGATTGAAATACGTGCCCCCTTTTTCGAAGCGGCCCTGATAAATCCGCATGAACGTCAACGTGCCGTACGGATCTTCCACCAGCTTGAACGCCATCGCCACGGTCGGCTTTTTGGGGTCGGGCGTCAGGCGGATCTCTTCTTGCGAACCCTCGCGGCGCCAGGCGTACGCCGTCGCTTCGACGTTGAGCGGCGAGGGCAGGAATCGCACGATGGCGTCCAAGAGCGGCTGCACCCCCTTGTTGCGATAGGCCGAGCCGAGGAACACGGGCGTGAACTCCATCTCGGCCGCCGCCGCCCGCACCACGCTATGGATCAACTCGATCGGCGGCTGCTGCTCGGCCAGCAAGATCGCCATCAACTCGTCGCTGTACATCGAGAGCGATTCGAGCAGATGGTGCCGGGCGGCGCGGGCTTCGGCGGCCAGGTCGGCGGGGATCTCCTCGCTGCGAAGGTCTTCGCCGTTCTCGCCGTCGAAGTAGATCGCTTTTTGCGAGATCAGATCGACCACGCCCTCGAACGCCGCCTCGCGGCCGATGGGAATCTGCATCAGCACCGCGTCGCAGGCCAGCTTCGCCCGCAACTGCTCGACGACCGCGGCGGGATTAGCGCCGACGCGATCCATCTTGTTGATGAACGCCAGCCGCGGGACGTGATAGCGCCGCATCTGCCGGTCGATCGTCAACGACTGGGCCTGCACGCCGGCGACGGCGCAGAGCACGAGCACCGCCCCGTCGAGCACGCGCAGGCTGCGCTCGACTTCGACGGTGAAATCGACGTGGCCGGGGGTGTCGATCAGGTTGATGGTGGCGTCGTTCCACTGGACCTGGGTGGCGGCGCTGGTGATGGTGATGCCGCGTTCGCGCTCGAGTTCCATGTGGTCCATCGTGGCGCCGCCGCCGGAACCGTCGTGGACCTCCTGCATGCGGTGGATTCGGCCGGCATAGAACAAGATCCGCTCACTCAGGGTGGTCTTGCCCGAGTCGATGTGGGCCGAGATGCCGATGTTGCGAAGTTTATTGAGTTCCATGTCCGATCCCGCCTCGCGGTGTCGAGCCCTGTATTTTAGGCTCGCTTTTGCCAACCTGCAAGGCGTAACGGTCATCGGCGCAGTAGCGGATTTTGGGGGATTAAGGCTCCCTGGGGTGGCGGAGGGCGTTGGCTCGCGTCAGCGTTTCCCTGCGGGGCGCGGCTAAACGGCCGATAGAAGATGGGGATTGCCCATTCTTGCCAGCGACAATGACTGCGCCCCGGTCACGCATGCGCCGTAACGGATGGCGGCAGCTTACGGCGGGAACTTGCTGCGATCGCCAACCTCCACCGTCACGCTGAACGCTTTGCGATCGCGGAAGACCAACAGCGAGACGGCCTTGCCCACGGGGGTCATGCTGACGAGGTTGACCAGGTGTTCGTCGTCCTCGATGGGCGTGTGGTTGAACTCCAGGATCACGTCGCCCGGCTGCAAATCGGCGGCAACCGCCGGCGACCGCGGCGTAATGGCGGTGACGTGCGCGCCGATCGGTCGGGGCAGGCCCAGCTCGGCAGCCATCGCCGGGCCGAATTTCAAGTTCAGCGTCACGCCCAGAAACGCGCGGGTCACCTTGCCGGTCTCGATCAACTGTCGCCCCACGAACATGAACATGTCGATGGGAATGGCGAAACCGATGCCCTCGTTGTGGCCGCTCTTGCTGGCGATGGCCGTGTTGATGCCGATGACCTCGCCGCGGAGATTGACCAGCGGCCCGCCGCTGTTGCCGGGATTGATGGCGGCATCCGTCTGCAAGAAGTCCTGAAAGTTGACTTTGGCGTCGCTGAGGCGAAGATTGCGGCGGCCCTTGGCGCTGATGATCCCAAACGTGACCGAATTGGTCAGCCCGAACGGGCTGCCCACGGCGAGCACGAAATCGCCCGCCTCCAGCCGGCCGCTGCTGCCGATCGGCGCCGCGACCAAATCCGGAGCGGTAATCGCCAAGACCGCCACATCGGTGTCATAGTCGGTCAGGATCTTCGTCGGGTGAATGAGCCGGCCGTCGGCCAGACGGACGCGCACGACCTCTGGGGCAGCCTCGTGAACGACGTGCCGATTGGTCAACACGTAGTATTTGTCGTTCCACTCGATGATCACGCCCGAGCCGGATTCCTCCTTGACGGACGTGTACTCGTTCTCGCCGTCAGCGGGGCGAATATCCGACTCGATGTGGACCACCGAGGGGCCGGTGAGCTTGGCGACGATCTTCAACACCGCCGACTGGGCTTCGAGCACCTCGGCGTGCCGCTCCAACTCGCGCCGCAGCTCGGCGCGGGTCTCGGGCCTGACGTCGCTGGGCCGTTCCAAAGCCGCCGGCAAGGCGGAGGAGGATTGCGCGCGGGCCGCTGCCGCAAAAGACAAAACGAGGGCGAGAACCCAACAGGGGCGAAGCAGCCCAGTCCGCAAGCCCGACCTGCCGCAAAGTAGTAAGACGGCGCTTGCGGGCCCCGAAGACCGATCGCTGCCCGGCGGCAAGCAGCCAATCTCCAGTGCGCGGCTTCGATATAGGCTGTTCCGGTAAGGGGAGGGTATAGAGGTGTTCATGGCCCCAGTTTACCCGCCCCGTTGCGCCGGATCAACCATCAAGACACGTCCAACTCGATGTCGTTGATCGACAGGTCGGCGTCGCCGCCGGAGGTATCCAGCAGGCGGCCCCAATCGACATCGGAGGAGGCGGCCGTGCCCTGGCGTTCGGCCTCGCGCTGGCAGGCGATGCAGTAGGTGGCGTACGGCAGGGCGTTTAGCCGGGCCAGGGGAATGCCGGCCCCGCAGCCTTCGCAAATGCCGAACTGGCCCTCCCGCATCCGCTCCAAGGCATACTCGATCCGCGCCAACTCGCGGCTTTCGACCTCGGCCAGTTGCGAGCTGATCTCGTCCTGAACCGAGTCGAGCGCCGCGTCGACAACGTCGCCGGAACTCTGTGCCCGCAACTCCTTCAACAGGCTCAAGTCGCCGGCCAGTGCCTTGCGCAGAGCATCGCGCCGTTTGATGAGGATCTGGTGCATGTTCAGGATCGCGTCTTTGCGGCTCATAGGTTGTCACCTCGGCGTCCGATCCCGGCCGCACTGAGGCTTGCCCCCCTCAGAGTGACCTCTCGAACCCCTGCTGTTCCAAAAAAAGTTCTCGTTCCGACCCCTATGCCGCGGGCGGCAATCCGACTGCGACTGCCGCTCGTCTGCAACCAAAATATACTACGCAAATCGGCCGCACGCGGCCCAAAAAAGCGCAGAGAATTTCCGCGGGCAAAGCTCTCGGTTGCAGGGGCAACTCGACTGCCGCCCCGACCGCTTTCAGCTACCCAAGGTCGGATTGTTCCGTTCTGCCGGGTCGGCAGTCTCTCTGCCGACCCAACCCGTTCCTCTTTATCCCCGCCCGCAGACGCGGCGCGTTCGCGGCGGGCGGGGAGGCGGACTGACACCGTTCCCCCTGCCGCCCGGCCATCGCTATCCGATAATCGTCAAATCCGGCACAGATATGCAGCCGTTTTTTATCAATCCCTAAGCAGCGGCCCGATGCCGACGGGCAGCTTTTGACCGAGCCGGTGGCGTAAGCTAAACCCAGTAGAGGACTTAGCATTGCTCCCCCCGGAAGGCGCGCCACGATGACGGCCACAACGCTTGCAACGGCACCGCGCCCCCTGCTGGACACCTCCAACGGCGAGCTGATCTTGCGCATCTGCGGCTCGTCGCGCGAAGGCCAAGTCGTGCGGCTGCGGTCGGCCAAGTGCACGATCGGTTCGGCGCCGCATTGCACCTTGCGATTGCTGGCCGACGGCGTGGCGCCGCTGCACTGCTTGCTGCTCCGCGGCCCGGCCGCCACCGTCGTCCGCTGCTGGTCGCCCGACACGCGACTGAACCACAAGTTTTTCAGCGATGCGCCGCTCTCGTCAGGCGACCGCTTGAGCGTCGGTCCGATCGAATTGGAGGTGTTGGACGTCGGCACGCCCGCGCCGGCCCCACGGCCGCAGCCCGAGCATCCGCAGTGCGACGGCGCGGCAACTCGACAGCGCGAGCCACTCGCCGCCCAATTGGCCGAACTCGAAGCCGAGCGGGGCGTCTGACAGCCGAACGGGACGCCTTGACAACCGAGCGGGACGACCTCGAAGCCCGGCGGAATGCCCTGACGGACGAGCGCCGCCAATGGCAGGTCGAAGAAGAACTGGCCCAGCGGGAAATCGAGCAACAGCGTGCCGAGCTCGCCGCTCGGGCGGCGGAAGTCGAAGCGCAGCAGAACGCCCTGGCCGACGAGCATCACGCCCTCGATGCTCAACGCAACACGCTGGCTGAACACCGCCAGCAGTGGCATGCCGAGCGCGAAGAGACCCAACGGCGGATCAACGAGCAGCGCGAGCAGCTCGCCGCCCAATTGGCCGAACTCGAAGCACAATGGAACGTGCTGAGGGAGGAGAGCCAGCAAAGGCAGGCAAAGCACCAGGAAGCTCGACGCGGCCTCGACGAGCAGCATGAAACGCTGATCCGCCAATCGGCCGAGTTCGAATCGCAGCGCACCGCCCTGACGGCCGAACGCAACACCTTGGAGAGCGAGCGGGCCACCCTGGCCGAAGAGCGCCGCCAGTGGCAGGCCGAACGAGAGGCCTGCAACGGCGCCGCCCGGCAGGACGCGGAACGGCGGCAGCAGCAGATCGAAGCCCAATCGGCCGAGTTCGAATCGCAGCGCACCGCCCTGACGGCCGAACGCAACACCTTGGAGAGCGAGCGGGCCACCCTGGCCGAAGAGCGCCGCCAGTGGCAGGCCGAACGAGAGGCCTGCAATGGCGCCGCCCGGCAGGACGCGGAACGGCGGCAGCAGCAGATCGAAGCCCAATCGGCCGAGTTCGAATCGCAGCGCACCGCCCTGACGGCCGAACGCAACAGTCTCGGCGCCGAGCGGGCCGCCCTGGCTGAAGAACGCCGGCAGTGGGAATCGCGGCGGTTGGAACTGCCCGCGCAGACGCAATCCGCACCTCAGACCGAGCTCACTTCACGATCAAGCGAGGAATCGCCCGCCGCGACGCCAGAACCTCCGTCGACGCCGCAACCGCTGTTCGAGGAGCCGGCCAAGCAGCCGCCGGTCGATCTCAGTGAGGTGTTGCGACGCATCGGCGCCAAGCTGGAATTGTCCGAAGAGGAAGCGACAACTGCGACCGCGTCGACGCCGATGCAGGCGCTGCGGGCGAGCGTGAATTCGCCAGCCGATTCCGCCGACCAGGCGCCGCAGCCATTGCGGGCCTTGTCGGCGGCGACCGAGGACGAGGAATCGATCGACGACTACATGAGTCGGCTCATGCAGCGGGTCTGCCCGGGCAGCGGCGAAGCGGACGGCCCGTCCAAGGCCGCACAACGGCCAGCGGCAACCCGCGCCGCCCGGCAACCGACCACCGTGCCGACCGCGGTCGAGCCCCCGCAACCGGCCGCTGCGACCAGCCCGCCGCCCAGCCAGCCTGAGCCGGTCAACGTGCGTCTGCGGACCCCGCCAAGGCATATCGAGCTTTCGGTGTTTCGCGAGTTGGCCAATCTGTCCGCCCGGCACGCGATCCAACTACACTCACGTCGTGCTCTTGTCCACGCGATGTACGGCAAACTGACCGTGTCGTGTGTAGCATTAGTGGCAAGCGTCGGACTGTTCTGGATGTGGAAGGAGTTTGCGCACTGCAGACTGACGCTCTATTCCTCGCTGGTGGCCATCGTTGTGGCCATCTTCTGGGGCCTGGAGTACGCGCTGTTGACCGGCCGATTGATCGTCAACCAGGCGGGCCACGTCAACATCAATTGGAAGAGTCCTTCGCGTTGCCCCCCCGACTCCCCCTCGTCCGCCGCCGCCGCCGACTCGCCCGCCGAAGGCGGCGGCGATTCCGCCAAGCCGTCGTAGCAGCCGGGCTGTTTAGCCGCCCCGTCCACGCGGCGCAGAATCGCTCGCAGTTGCAGCGCCGCGTGGACGCGGCGGCTCAACGATACGGCGGCAACCGCCACGATCCCTTGCCGCATCTCCCGCCGGGCGGTTGCGTTGACCGCGATCGCTTGCCGATCTAAGATGATCCGTTGCACGCGCGGAGAAAGAACTCGCTTTGCCCGTTCAACGAGAGACATGCCCGATCCCCCATCGCCGCTTTGCGTCGTTCAACTCACGCCTCCCGGCCGCGGGGCGGTGGCGACGCTTCGCGTCGAGGGATTGGGCGCGGTGGCGGCGGTCGAGTCTCGCTTCTGCGCCCGTATCGGCCGGCCGTTGGCGGCTTGCGGCGCCGATGAAATCGTCGTCGGACGTTGCGGCGGCAACAGCGGCGAGGAGGTTGTCGTCCGCCGCCGTGACGACGGGGCCGTCGAAATTCACTGCCACGGCGGAAGGGCGGCCGTGGACAGGATCAAGCAGTCCCTGGTTGCCGCAGGATGCTGGCCGCTGAGCTGGCAGGAGTGGACGCGGGCACGCACGGACGATCCGATCGCCGCCGCCGCCTTGCTGGCGTTGGCCGAAGCCCGCAGCGAACGAACCGCCGCCATTCTCTTAGATCAATACCACGGGGCGCTCCGCGATGCCCTGCACAAAATCCGGCAGCAGATGGATCGCGGCGACGCGCCTGCCGCTTGCCGGCAGATCGACGCGCTTCTGGCTCGCCAGAAACTCGGGCGCACCTGATTCGCCCTTGGAGCGTGGTGCTGGCGGGCCGGATCAACGTCGGCAAGAGCAGCCTGTTGAATGCACTGGCCGGCTATGCCCGGGCGATCGTTCATCCCGCGCCGGGCACAACCCGCGACGCGGTCGCGATCACCGCGGCGATTGACGGTTGGCCGGTGGAACTGTGCGACACGGCAGGGCTGCGCGCCGCCGGCGACGCCGTCGAGCGGGCGGGCATCGACCGCGCCCGCGAACGCCTCGCAGCGGCCGACCTGGTGATTCTGGTGACCGACCGCAGCGCGCCTGGTCGGCGGGGGATGAGACCCTGACCCGGCAGTGGCCGGCGGCGGTGCTGGTCCACAACAAGTGTGATCTGCCGCCCGCGGCGGGTCACCGCCCCGCGGGAATCTCGACCAGTGCGCTCGGCACGGAAGGCATCGGCGGATTGCTGGCAGCCATCTCCCGCCGCCTGGTGCCCGATCCGCCGCCGCCCGGCGCACCGCTGCCCTTTTCCAGCGAGCAGGTTGAACGTGTTGCGTCAGTGGCGGGCTGCAATGTCAGCCTAGTGCTCCGTCCCTCTCGATTTTACCAATTGGGTACCACCTTTCAGAACGAATTTGGACGTTCAAGTTCACCCGAAAGAGGATTCCGCGATGAAAGGAACAGAGATAATGAGTGCGCTGGCAGCCCTGATCACCGCTCTGCTGCTGATGCCGCCGGCTGCCGACGGCGCTGCTCCAACCGGTGTCTCGTTTCAGACCTCTGACACTGATTTGCAACGGTTGTTTGACGCAGCCGAGGCGAGGGCAGCGGCGAACATCGTGCAGTTCACGCCGACGATGAAGGCGTTGGTGGAGGGGGGCGGTTATGGAAACGTCTGGATCGAGACGCAGCCCATGGGCGGTGAGATGTATGCCAAGCGCAACCTCGAAGTCGCGATGAACAACCAACTCCTGTTCCTGCTCGCTCAGCGCGGCGATGGCCGGCTGCCCGGCATGGTCGTTTCCGCTGACACCGCCCTCAAGTGCGGCTGGGACAAGAAGCCGCCCGAAGGCTTCGTCTGGCTGCCCAAATATGGCGTGGCCGCCGACTTCGAGATGTTTCAGGGCTATTGTTTCCCGGACCCGGCGTGGCGGATGTATTTCTGGGCTAACAAAGATCGCAATTACCTCCGCAAGCTCTATCGGGCGCTGGAAGCCCACGACGCCTACCTCTGGCGCACGCGAGATTCCAACGGCGACGGGCTGCTGGAAACCTGGTGCACCTGGGACACGGGCGAAGACCACAGCTCGCGGCTACTCACGCGCAACGCGCCGACGCGCTGGCCATTTGACTTTCCACCCGCGGGCGAACGGTTGCCGGACCCGCAGGTGCCGGAGAACTTCCGCCGCTACTGGATCGAGCACAACCACGACAAGCTCCCGCCGCCCACGCGCGAGCAGGTGATGGTGCCATTCGCTTCGATGGATGTGATGGCCTACAGCTTCGAGGGGCGGGCCACGTTGGCGAAGATCGCGGGCGAACTCGGCAACGGCCGCGAGGAGTGCTGGCGGCAACGGGCGGAGCAAGTCCGACAGCGGCTTATTCAAGGTCTGTGGGATCCGTCGCGTCATGCGTGCTTTGACCGTGATCGCACCGGCAAGCGTCTCGATGAGCTCATTCACAACAATCTCCGATGCATGTGGCATGGCATCTTCACACAGGAGATGGCCGACGCCTTCATCCGCGATCACTTGCTCAACCCGGCCGAGTTTTGGACGCCCGTGCCTTTGCCGTCCATCGCCGTCAACCAGCCGCTCTACCACAATTCGGAAGGCAATAGTTGGAGTGGTCAGCCTCAGGGCCTTACCTACCAGCGGGCCATCCGTGCCCTTGAGAACTACGGACATTATGCGGAGGTGTCGTTGCTCGGCCAGAAGCTCTTCCCGGTCCTTATCCGCAACGGCTATAAGTTCAGCCAGCAACTCGATCCGCAGACGGGTAAGCCATCCGGCCCGAAGGAGGACGGTTACGGCCCGATGATCCTCGCCGCGCTCGAGTATGTTTCGCGAATGCACGGCATTTATCTTGACGTCGCCAAGGATCAAGTCTGGTGGTCGGCGCTCGGGAGCGCGGATTTCACCTACACGCAGCGATGGGGTGACCGGACATGGACGTTGACCGCCAAGAAGGACCGTTTTACCGCCAGCGTCAACGGCCGCGATGTCCTCTCGTGCACCAGAGGTGTTCGCGTCGTGACCGATCAGGCAGGCAAGGTGCGTGAAATTGTGGGCATCGCGCGCGAGCGGCAGATCATTGTGCTTCAGATGGCGGCTGCTCGCCTCAGTCTCACGGTGCAGCCAAATCAAGTGTGGCGGCTCGACGCCAGAAAACCGGTGCTCGCCCGTGCCGCACCGTTTGACTACCCCTATCAAGACAAGGCGCCTAGAAGAGGCGGAAGCTCCTTGCCTTCCGTAATCCCAGCCGGAACCAACACTCGCAGTCGGGATCGGAATGGGTCGGGTGCGCCGCCCTGTTGACGTAGACGACGCGGACTTTGTACCAGCCCATGTCGGTATGGAGCCTGATCCGCTTTCCGGGCTTTAGCCCCTCCAGATCGCTGATCAAGATGGCGAACCCGCCACTCGACTCGTCAATCAGCAGCGCCGGCAGCAGATCGGCCCCGACTCTTAGCTCGCAGGCTTGGCGGGCTTCGGGCACCGGGTAACGAGGTGACTTGCGGTCCTCCTGGCGTGCCGCACCGGGTTTCCGGGGGACGACTGCCGCTTCGGCCATGCCGTCGTAGTTTGTTGAAAACTCCCGGCCGAAGCCGTCTTCCAAATTGACTGAGAAGACCTCCGCACCATCGTCCGTATCGATCGCGTAGACGTCCGGTTCCTGCCTCATACGACACCTGCATGGTTGGGCGAGCAGAGTGCCACGACGGACGCACCTTGCATGTGTGGCACGCGCCGCTGGCATAGTTTACGTTGCGACTGAGGATTGTCAATCGACGCTCACCAGGTCAGCTCTGCCCCCAGCGACAGTCCGTCGAACCCCACGCTGCCGCTGCCGTCGTAATCCGCCAGTTGCCGGGGACCCAGCGCCACGCCGGTCACGCCGTAATACTGGTAGCCCGCCCGCAGCCACAGGCATAACGTCAGACGGTAACGCAACAGCAGCGAGAACTCGAAGATCGCGGCCAGATCGGTGCCGTTGTGCGTGACGTCGAAGGGCTGAAAGCCGGCGATGTTGCTGCCGGTGTCGGTGCCATGTTGCGAGTAGATGTTGGCGTACAGGCCGATCTTCCCCTCGGTGCTGACCTCAAAGCGGTCCCAGCCCCAGCTCCAATGCAGGCCCAATTGCGCCCCGATCAGATTGTTCTTCGTCTGCCAGCCGAGGTCTTCGCGGCCGCCGGTGTACTGGTCGGAACCGCTCAGCACGAGATCGTCGGTCAGATAGAGATACCGCACGCCCCAGAGCCAGGAGAGTCCTCGATAGGGATCGAACGAGTAGAACTTGAACCGCTGATTCACTTCCACGTTGGCGATCTGACTGCTGTAGTTGTAGCCGAGCGAAGTGTCCATGTCCGGCATTTGCAGCCAGGCGGAATGGGCCAAGACGGTCTGCCCGCCCGGATCGCCGTAAATCTCCCGTCCGATCGACCAATCCTGGAAGCCCCAGGCGGTCGTCTCGATCGCCATGCGATCATTGATTCGGCCGATCAATTGAAACCGCACGCCGGGCTGCAAGGGGAAGAGCACGTCGTCGCTCCACAGACTGTCCGGCTGCACCGTCAACGAAGCATGCGAGGCGGGATTGTACTGCGAAAACCCCAGCAGCACGCCCCTGCCCGTGTCGCGGGTCAACCACAGCGCATCGACGCTCACGTCCCAGTGCGGATTGGACGCCCCGGGTATCAGCCCCAAGCTCGGGCTGGCCGGGCCGAGCCAGAGCACCGGCGGCGGATACACCGGCTGTGCAGGCGCCAATACATAGGGCCCCGGCGGCGGGTATCCCATCTGGTCCGACGGCACGTACGGCTGGTTCGGCGGCGGCACCACCGATCCGTCCGACGGCACGTAGGGCGACGTCGGCTGCAACGCCGTTTGAGCGGCCGGCGGCCAGGTCGACAACGACGGCGGAGGCGCAGGCACCGGCTGGCCCGGCGGCGTCGGATCGGGCGGCGGCGGCACGCCCGGGCCCATTTGGCCTAGGACCGCGGAACCCTGCAAGAGTGCTACGAGCGACAACGCGACGACAAGCAGATGAGAAATCCGGCGTTTCATAGTGGCCGGATGATAGCCACTCTCGCCGCACTAAAGTAGCCCAGCCCGGCTGGGCACCTCCCACCCGAATCGACGACAGAACGTCAGAAAACGGGGCGAGAACCCGCGTCCAACGTTGCGTGGTCCCGCCAGTTTGCCCAGCCGTGTCCGAAACGCACCTGCGCCAGCACATCCGCTTGCCCAGCGGCCTGAGCGTGCCGAACGATCACTGTTGCGGCCCGGCCGGCGCTTGTCCGCCCACGATCTCCAGGGCGCGCTTCAACTGACAATAGCCGCCGGTCATTTCGATCAGGCCGTTTACGCGGGCCGCTGCGGCAAGGGCCCTCTCCACGCCGCCATGCTCCCCAACGAAATCCTGGAGCTGCTTGACGGTCGCAATCGCGTCGATCAGGCACTGGGAACTCTCGGCGGTCGGCTTTTTCGCGATCGGTGCTTTCTTTGCCATCGGCGTTGATCCTCATTAATGGTGGTGAACAAAACCCTAAGAACCATAGCACGGCGTTATGGGACGTGCAAGAGGCCGCCGACGCTGGCCCGCGCTGGCCGCAGCGGGTATTATGGGAGACGACTCGACTCACCCCCGGAAAACACGCTGCATGATTCGGAAATCAGTTGCTCGCAATGTCCTCCTGTGGTTGCTGGTCTCTCTTTTCGCATGGCCCGCGTGCGTTTGGGCGGGTGGCGGCCCGGAAAACCTGCTGCTGGTGGTCAATCGGCGCAGCCAACAATCCCTCTATATCGCCAACTACTACGCGAAGCTGCGGCAGATTCCCGCCGACAATATCTTCTATCTGCCATGGGACCCGGCGGCCGACATCACCGACGTTGATACCTTTCGCAAGCAGATTCTCCTGCCGATCCTCCGCCTGATCCACCAACGGCGACTGGGCAACCAGATCGACGCCATCGTCTATTCCAGCGATTTTCCCTGGGCGGTCAAGCTCGATGCCGATATTCCCAAGCTCCTGGAGGAGTTGCGGCAAGCGGTGGCCCGCCAGTCCAATTCCCCTGCCGGGCTCGACGAGAAGAAATCGGGCGCAAAGGCGCCGGGTGAAAAGAAACCCGACGAGAAAACGCCGGCGGCGAAGATCGAGTGGCCCACCTATCTTCGCCCGGTCGGATCGATCACCGGACTGACGTACCTTTGGCAACCGGTTATCGCTCGCAAGATCGCCTATTTCGACCCGCAGGTCAACCGTTACATGCGTCTGCCGATCGCCCAACAGCGCGACGCCCAGACCGTCAGCTTTCGCGGCGATCGGTTGTACGACAAGAAAGGGGAAGTCGTCGACTCGGCCGGTCAGCGGTTCTTCCTCTCGATGATGTTGGGCGTTACCGCCGGCCGCGGCAACTCACTGGGTGAAATCCTCAGATACCTCCGCCGCAGCGCCGCGGCCGACGGCACGCATCCGAAGGGCACGATCTACTTTGTTCAGAACGACGACATCCGCTCGAAAGTCCGTCAAGAGCATTTTCCCGAGGCGGTGCGCGATCTGAAGAAGCTGGGCGTCGCCGCCGAGATCCTGCACGGCACGGTCCCGCTGAACAAGCACGATGTGCAAGGCGTGATGATGGGCACGGCGAGCTTCGATTGGAAAGCGTCGGGCAGCACCATCCTCCCCGGCGCGATCTGCGAGCACTTCACCAGCTACGGCGGCATCATGAACCACGAAGACCGCCAGACGCCGTTGTCCGAGTTCCTCCGCTACGGGGCGGCCGGCGCGAGCGGAACCGTCGTCGAGCCCTATGCCCTTCCCTTCAAATTCCCCTCGCCGATGATCCAAGTGCATTATGCCCGCGGCTGCACGCTGGCCGAGGCATTTTATCAATCGGTTTGGAGTCCCTATCAACTGCTGATCGTCGGCGACCCGTTGTGCCGGCCCTGGGCCGATATTCCGCGGGTGTCGGCCAAGGGGGTCGAGGCCGGCGCTACAGTCCGGGGCCGGCTGACGCTCGAACCCTCGGCCGTGCTGCCAGGCGGCGGCGAGGTCGCCAGTTTCCAGCTATTCTGCGACGGCGTGCGCATGGCGGAGTGCCAGCCGGGTGAGACGCTCTCGCTCGACACAACCCCGTTGGCCGACGGCTGGCACGAATTGCGAGTAGTGGCCATCGGACCGCCGCCGATCGAGTCGCAAGGCCGGCAGATCATTCCCGTCCGCCTGGCCAACCACGGCGGCAAGATCGAAGCCACGCTGCTGGGCGACGGGCCATGGTATTCCGACCGGCTGCTGAGAATCGACGTCAATTCGCCGGGCTCGACCGGTATCGTCGCGCTGCAAGGCAGCCGCGAGGTAGGGCGGATCGACGGCGACAAGGGGCAGATCGACATTCCCGCCAATACCCTCGGCGCCGGGCCCGTGCGGTTGCGCGTCGTCGGCCTGGGCAAGAGGGGCACGGCCACTAACGTAGCAGCGGACCCGATCGACGTGACCCTGCAATAGCGGACGATGATGCACGAGCACTTCATGCGAATCGCTCTGGAAGAGGCCGAACAGGCCCTGCGCGAGGAGGAGGTCCCCGTCGGCGCGGCAATCGTCCGCGAAGGCCGGCTGATTGCGCGGGCACACAACCAGCGGGAGCAACTCCGCGACCCGACGGCGCACGCCGAAATGATCGCGATCACGCAGGCGGCCGGGTCGCGGCAGTCGTGGCGGCTCGACGGTTGCACGCTCTACGTGACGCTTGAACCCTGCCCAATGTGTGCCGGGGCGATCCTCCAGGCTCGCATTCCCACGCTCGTTTACGGGGCGGCCGATCCCAAGGCCGGGGCGGTCGACACGCTCTTTCGCTTGTTGGACGACCCGCGGCTGAATCATCGCGTCGAAACCGTGGCGGGGGTGCTGGCGGCGTCGTGCGGCGAAGTGCTCAGCCGCTTCTTCCAGCAGCAACGGCGGTTGGGAAAGAAGTAGCCGGTTATCGGGGGGGACTGGGCTAGTATTTGCGCGGAAACTGTGGCATACTGAAGGGCCTGACCCGCGTGCTGTCCCTCTAGCGACTTCTCTGACGGAGGTTTTTCGATGGCCGAAATGAAAGACCCTCGCGGTAAACGGCCCACGCCTCGCAAGCAGGATCCGCTCTTCTCGCATTCCCCCGACGCCGACGAAGGGGCTGCCGGCCAGGGAGTGCCGCCGGCGTTGCGCCGTCAGGCGGCGAAAGCCGCAAAGAAGTCGTGGTTCCAGCAGAATCAGATGCTCGTGGTCGGATCGGCGGCCGCAGTCGGCGTGGTGGCGGTCATCGTCGTCCTCTGCCTGGCGCTGGGAGTGTTCGGCTCGGGAAGCCCTGCAAGACCGAATGCATCGCCGACGGCGGTTGTCGGGCAACCGGTTGCGCCACCGCCCCCTGCGCCGCCGCCGGACCAGACAGCGTCGCCACAACCCGCTCCCCCAACATCGCCGCCGGCCCAAGCCGCGGCGGTGCCGCCGATGAGCGCTCAATCGGTGCCGGGACCACCGGGCAACGCTCAAGGAGTGCCAGGGCCGCCGTCACCGGGCGGCGGATTCGCGTCCGGGGGACGCCCCGGTTCTCCCGGCCAGCCGGTGCCGCCGGGCCAACCACCTTTGCCGAACGGCGGCGCGGGAGAGACCAAGAAAGCCGAAAAGCCGCTGGTGCCTGATGACGTGGCCGACTGGAAACCCAAGGACTACAAAATCGCCCGCCGCAACAACCATCCGAAGTTGCTGGAAGCGATTGCCTACTTCGGTGAGAAGCACCGTGGCGACGAAAAGGCGGCCCAGTGCTTGATCGATCTGCTGACGCCGCTGCCGCCGGAAAAGTCGGGCGCGACGTCTCCCGGTGAAACGCCGCCGACTCAGCCCCCGCTGCAACCCCACGGCGTCATGTCGGGGAGAGGCGGCGGAGCGGTCGGGGTGCCCCCGTCGTTCGGCCCTCCTCCCAATCAGGGCGGCGGCGGCGCGCGGCCCTACAATCCGGGCGACGTGACAAGCCTGGTCGCGACAATCATCGAAGCATTGGGCTGCAACGGCACCGCTTTGGCCCGGAGCACGCTGGAGAAGGTGCTCGCCGGCACTTTCGCCACCGACGACGACAAGACGGCGGTGGAGGCAACGCTCAAGACCTTATTGGCCCATCCGAGCGAGCAGGGCGACGACCTGCTGCTGCGGGCCGCGACAGCGGCGAAGGACTTGCGTTCGTTTGAGCACGCGGGGCCGTGGCCCGCGAAGGACCTGGAGACGACGGCGCTCGAATTGGTCAAGCAATCCGCTTCGCTCGGCTTGCGCAGCAAGCTGGCCGGCATCGCGCTGGGGAAACATGCCCGCTTCGATCCCAAAGATCCGCTCGCCGAGTTTCTGCTGTCCTCTAACCCGTTGAACTGCGGCGCGCAGGTGCTCTTCTACGAGAAGTCGGACGTAAAGAGGAATAAGGAGCTGAAGACGACACTCGAGCAGCAGCTCTTGGCTTACAGTTCGGCGGCCATGGCCGGCTGCCTGGGGATTTCGACGGAAAACCTCCCCGCGGCGCCAAACGCGCCGTCGCCACTTGCTCCTCTGCGTGGCGGCGGATTCGGCGGAGGGCCTCGGCCTGTCGGCGCAGGCGGATTCGGCGGCGGGGGCGGATTCGGCGGCGGGCGGGCGCCGATGGGACCTCCGTTGGGTGGCGGCCCCCCTCGGCCAAGCGAACCGCTCAAGGCGGTTAGCAGCGAACTGGGAGCGCAGATCGCCGGCCAACTCTGGTCCGCCGAATTCCGCAAGTTGATCGAGCCGCAACTCGGCGAACTGCATCCTCTCGACAAGCAGCCGGAGTTGACGGTGTTGGCCGCCACCATTCCCGCCGACTCCACCCGCGCGATCCTCGCCAAGCTTCTCCGCAAGCATTGGTACGATGGTCCCAAAGCGCTGGAGACCGCCGGCCTGCTCGATCGGGCGATCACCGACCCGGGCCTGCTGCCGATCATCAAGACGTCGGGCAAGCGGAAGGAGAGCCCTTCCACGCCCAAAGCCGCGGACGCCTTAAGGCACGGCGGAAGAGGCCCCGCCGCGGCGCCCCCCGGTGGACAAAAGAAACAACAGGCCGAACAAGACTGGATGGACGTCTCGGCCAAATTGGTCTCCGACTGGTGCAAGCGATTGGGCGCCGACTCGGCCAAGGACGCCGGCGACGCGTCGGACAAATCATCGGCTGATGCCGGCAAGGCCAATCTGCCCAGCGGCTTCCAGTTGCCCGCGGCGGCCGAGATCGTCGTGGCGCGGCACATCGTTCTGCCCGGGGCGGCGCCGGCCGGCTTCTCCCAGGCGCAGCCGAGCGGACTGGATGTCTACTACGTCCGCCTCAAGGAATCGGCGAAGCCGAAGAAGACGATCAGCCACTACTGCGGGCAAGCCCGGGCTCAGCCGAGAGACGTTAGAACTTACCAGGACAAAACCTGGATCGAACCTACCAGGCCGCCCGTGCAGAAGGACCGCCTCCGCTCGATCGACGTGTTGATTGGCGGCGTGCCGCCCCCCGCCGCCCCGGAAAGGGGCAAAGTCGCCGTCGAGGAAGAAGTCGATCTGACCGTCGAAATCCTGATTATCGAGGTCAAGGATCCGAACCGGGAAGCGACGAAAGAGACGGCGCGGACTTCGCCGCGGGAATCGAGGTAGCGGCACGGCGGGTCAGATTGACAACGTCGCCACGTTTTCGCAGCCTCACTTCCGTCGCCCCTGTTCTTCCATGTTGTCGATAGGCGAAATCGTCGTGAGTCCTTATTTCGCAACTACGTTATCTGAAAACTCCGCGGTTTCGCTGGTAGTGCTTTGACCGCGAAGCCGATCACTTGCCTTGATTGCGAACGCACACGGCGCTCACACGAACAAAGTACGCAGCCAGGCGCTTGTAGAGGCTCCGCTGCGTTTGCAGCGTGGAACTATCGGCCAGGCCGGGCAGCGGTTCCGGTCCGGTAAGCGCGGGACCGCGATCATGGCCGCCGGTCTTGAGGACGACCTTACCTTGCTCGAACCACAACAAGCTCCGGCCGCTGTGATCCTCCTGCTTTGGCAGACCCTCAAATAGTTTGGACAGGCGGAGGTCGGCCGGCAAGGGCGTCTCCCGAGCCAGCACTACAAACGCTTCCATGCCAGCGGGACCCTTGATCGGATTGAAGTTGTTAGGGGCCGGCCATTCCAACTCGTCGATCGGCGTTTCCTTCGAGGGAAAATCCTCCCATTTCCAGTGCGACCAGGGATAGAGCGGATATGCAACTCCTTCCGTGTCGATCCAAATGAGATAGATGTATGCCGGACGACTACTTTGCAGCTCAAGGTTTATCTTGTCGCCTGTCCGCAAAGGGAGTGCGTCGGGCAAGGCATAAACTTCCGGATCACGGCTCCTGCTGTTCTTCGGATGCCAGACGGTGCCGGTCAACTTGACGGTGAGGTCTCTGCCTGCGCCCGGCTGCGGCACCGATGGTGGCGCGGGCGGCGGGGCGCCCCGCGGCCAAAACGCGATTCCCGCCAAAACTGCCGCAGCAAGGACAACCATGGCGCTGCGTCGCGCCCATCGGGGTCGCTGGGCCCTTCGCGTCAAATCCTCGGCCAACTCGTCGGCATTGGCGTAGCGCTTGGCCGGATCGGCATCCATCGCCTTCAAGCAAACGTCCCTCAGCCCCCTCGGGATGTCGGGCCGCCGCAGCGCGGCACGGTCAAAATCGCAGCGGCGGGCGCGCTGGAGCGACTCTCCCGAGGTGAGGGCGGCAAACGGCGCCCGCCTTGCCAATAGCGCATAGAGCACGGCCCCCAAAGCGAAGACGTCATTCTGCGGGTTGACCTCGCCGCGGGCCTGCTCCGGGGCCATATAGGCCGCTGTGCCGCTGATTTGGTTGGGCCGGGGCGGTTCTCCCTCGGGCGAAAATCGCAGCAGACCCATGCCGAAGTCGATCAGATGCGGCTCGCCCTGCTGGTCGACGACAATGTTGCGAGGCTTGATGTCTTGATGGGTGATGCCGAGCCGATGAGCGTAGGCGACGCCGCGGGCGACCTTGGCAATCAGCGCTGCCGCCTCCGCCGGCGGCAGCGGTTGCGCCTCCACGTGCTGCTCCAGGGTGTGCCCGCGAATCAGATCGACTGCGACGAACACTCGCCCTTCAAAGATGCCCATGTCGTGCACGCGGGCAAGGGTGGGGTGGTCCAAGCGGGAGAGCAGTCTGCCTTCGTCGGCAAGGCGGCTGCGAATGCCGCCTTCGACCTTGACCGGCTGCCTGCTCAACTTGATCGCAAGCTGCAAGTCCGGTAAAGTCGGGTGGACCGCCCGATAGACCACGGCCTGGCCGCCCTCGTCGATTACCCCGAGCACTCGATACCTTCCGATCATCTCGGTCGGCGGTGACGGCGCAGAGGGGAGGATGCAGAAGCGTCGGGCGAATCTTGCGAATTGCCCGCCTGGCCGTTGGCCGTGTCGCCCGCCGCCGGCTCGGCTTCCATCCGCTCCATCGCCTGAAGCCACTGCTCCTCCTCGCATTGCTCGGCGGCGTCGGCGACAAGTTGCAGCTTGCGCAGGGCATCGCCTAGCTCCGGCATCAGTTGCGGGAACTCGGCGACGATTTCCTCGTCGGAACGGCCCTCGCCGCTCATCCGATCGTACAATACGCCGGCCACGACGGCGCCGACTTGTTCTTCTCGGCTGCGGCTGAGCGTCATCTTTGTCCAACGGACTGTTCATGGTATCGTGCCTCTCGAAAACCGGAGGAGCTTTCATCACCGATAAGCGCGGTTGCAGATTCCGGCACCCGCGCAATTCAGTGGCCGACAGCGGATCGACCGGAATGCCGCCACGAGGCGCCGCAGCGGCGTCTGCCAAACGCGATGTGCCGCCACTGTGATTGCTCAGTTGGACATTGTGCATTATAGAATACGCATGTTTCGCGTCAATCGTCGGATATTGTCGCGGCGGTCGAGGTCGGCTTCGATCTCGCAAAGCGGTTCGCCGGCGGCGAGTCGCATTCGCACTTCCACGATCCGTTGGCTATCGAAGGCGGAAGGCGTGACTTGCGTTTGCGCACTCTTTGCACTGCATCGAGTTGGCAAGTGCAACACTTTCGCGCCAACTGCGAGAACCGTGGTGATGGTAGCCAGCAGCGTGACGAGGATGGTTCGCGTCGCCGGGCAATCTTCGGGGGATGCTTCCTCCGCAGCGGTGGGCCACGGCTCGCGTGTCAGACGAGATACTCGCTGAAAGAGTCGGAACGCCTCCTCCGCCTGGGCAAGGCGTCTCCGCTCCTTGGCGTCTGACGTCGAAACGAGAGGGAGCGGGCGGACGAGGGGTGGCGGGGAGGGAATCACCTCCAGACCGAAACCCTCGGGCGAGCCCGGCAAAGCACCACACGCATCTTGACAACCGGCAGTCGTGATATCCCTGTTCATCGCTGATTCTCCGCTTGGCGTGGCGAACGATTGGTAAGGACTAATCTGTAAACGACGGCCGGGGTGGAAGCGCGCGCGGGAGAACAACTTTTTTCTCCGATTCGCGACTGGGCCCACAGCGACCATCTTCCGCCTTGTGGGAAGGCAACGACGTAGAGCGTTCGCGCGATTCAGTCGAGCACAAGCAGCAACCGCATCGCAAACGGCGACGCAACAATAGGTTATCGCCGATAGCCAGTCGCTTCGCGCATTGCCGCGGCCATCGAGAAAACAGCGCGCCCGCCCATCGCTCATCAGCTAAGCCCCCTTGCCATCAGGGAGTAATCCTCCTACGATGGGGTAGCCATTCTTTGGACACATTGCTCGCAAGGAGAAGGAATATGCGCAATATCGGGTTCGGTGGAGCGGGCAGCCAGGATTGCACATTGCCGCTTCCCCTTTTCCTCATGCTGATCTTATTGGCCGGGGCTGTTACGTTTGTCGTTCCACCTGCCGCATTTCCCCAGCAACCTGCGCCAGGCAAACCGCCGTCGTCGTCATTGACAGCGGAACAACAAGAGAAGCTGAAGAGGGCCGATGTCCTCCGCGAGCGGGCCGTCAAACTCGTGGAGGCAGGAAAGCCTCGCGAGGCGCTCCCCTTGGCAGAAGAGGCGTTGCGCCTCCGTCGAGAGATACTGGGAGAAGGGCATATCGACTGCGCGCGTGGGCTCTGCAACTTGGCGAAGATCTACAAGTCGATGGGCCAGCACGCCAGAGCGGAGTCGCTCCTCCTCAAGGCACGTGATGACTATGCGAGGGTTTTCGGTGAAAAGCATCTCGAATACGCTCGTCTTATGCACAATCTTGGCGACCTTTATTTGACCACCGGCCGGTACAAGGAAGCTCAGAAGCTTCTCATTGAGGCTGATGGCATCCTACAGAAATCGAAGGACCATCGGAGCTACGCCGCCAACTTGAACTCCTTGGGCATTCTGTACAAGCACACTGGGCTATACGACAAGGCGGAAGAGTCTCTCCTTGAAGCGCACAGAATCACTAGGGAGGTTTTCGGTGACCAACGGCCAGAATACGCCGTGAGCGCAAACAACCTTGCCTCCTTTTACGAAGCTCTGGGCAAGTATGCGAAGGCTGAATCTCTCTACCTCCAGGCGTGTGAGATCCAGAAAAAAACACTAGGGGAAGATCACCCGGATTATGCGTCCACCCTCAACAATCTGGGCAACCTGTATCACAAGATGGGAGAGTCCAAGAAGGCCGAGCAGCTTCTCCTGCATGCTTGCGACATTCAGAGGAGGTCCCTCGACGATCAGCATCCGAACTACGCCGACAGCCTAAACAACCTTGGCCTTCTGTATAAGGACATGGGCGAATATGCAAAAGCAGAGGCCCTCCTCCTCCAGGGCCATGCTATCGACGAGAAGGTGCTGCGAAAACAGGATCCGCTGTATGTTGCCGGGTTGAACAATCTGGCCAGCCTGTATGAGGCGATGGGGCAGTATCAGAGGGCAAGAAAACTCTATGTCCAGTGCTGGAAAACCTGCAAGGCCTTGGGAGAACGACATCCCTACTACCATGCAAGCCTAAAGAACTTAGCTTGGTGCTATCGAACGATGGGCGAGTACGATGAGGCCGAGCGCCTTTTCCTTCGTGTCCTTGAGATCCAGAAGAACATGCTGGATGAGCATCATCCCGGCTATGCTGACACGCTCAGCAGTTTGGGTGGCCTGTACGAGTTGATGGGAGAGTATGCAAAGGCGGAGCCACTATACCGTAAAGCATGCGCCATCTATAGGGAAATACGAAATGGAGACAACGCCGGCTATGCCTCCGCCTTAGGCAATTTGGCCGGACTGTACTCGACCATGGGTAAGTACGCGGAGGCGGAGACGCTCTCTCTTCAGGCGTGTGAGATTCAGAAAAGACTCTGGGGACCTCATCACCCCGAATATGCGACCGCGCTGAACAATCTCGCCACTCTGTACTCCTTCAACGGCCAATACTCCAAAGCGGAACCGCTCTATCTCCAGGCACACGAAATCAAGAGGCAGATTGTCGGCGAGCGGCATCCCGACTTCGCCGTAAGCTTAAACAACCTGGCCTGTCTATATCAGTCGATTGGCCAGTACGAGAAAGCCGAACCCTACTACACGCAGGCCCGCGACATCAGGAGGGAAACGCTCGGCGAGCAGCATCCGCTGTATGCCTCTAGCCTCTACGGTCTCGCTTCGCTGTATTTTCTCACCGGTCCGCCCGCGAAGGCGGTCGAGTTCGCCCAGCGCGCGGCCAATACGAAGCGGGCTGCGGCGGTGGCGATGTTCTCCGCGTTTTCGGAGGCGCAGCGCTGAACTATGCAGCGAAGGCGCTCCAGTCGCCGGACCTGCTTCTATCAAGCTCGCGGCATGCGGATGTGTCCACGGATGATATCTATGCTTGCCTCTGGGCGCAGCGCGGCCTGGTCTACCGCATTACCGCCCAGCGGCTCCAGCAATTGCGAGCGACCAACAACCCCGACATCCGCGGGCTCCTTGGTACTTACCAAGACACGCGACGAATGTTGGGCGGTTTGATCTTGTCGTCAGCCGGCTCGACGCCCGAGCAGGCGGCAGCCAAGCGCAAGCGGATCGGCGAATTGACACAGGAAAAAGAACGACTCGAACGGCAATTGGCGGGCAAATTGCCGGAATTCCGCCGCCAACTCGAAGCCGAACGACGCACCCCTACCGACTTGGCGGCCAGTCTTCCCCCGGATGCCGCATTCGTAGATTTCCTGCGATATCGCTACATCGAGCAAGACCCAAAGATCCGCGGCAGGGCCGGTGAACGGAAGACGGACTCCTATGTCGCCTTCATCGTGCGGCACGGGAAGCCAACCGAGCGGGTCGAACTTGGCCCGGCGGCGACGATCAACAAGGCCCTGGCCAGGTGGCATGACGAGATCATGGGCAACGGCGTCACCTCGCCCTGGGCTGCGGAATTGCGGCGTCTGCTGTGGGAGCCCGTCGAAAGGCACTTTCCAACAGGCACGAAGACCGTCTATCTGTGTCCCGACGATCGGCTTACGTCGCTGCCCTGGATCGCGCTGCCGGGACACGAGGCCGGAACGGTCGTGCTGGAAGAGTATTCGCTGGCGACAGTCCCCTACGGACAGTTTCTGCTGGAAGAGTTGATTGCTCCGCGGACGCCAGAGCAGCGGGAAGGAGTCCTGTTGGCCGTCGGCGGCGTGGCCTATGACAATCGACCGGTTGAAGTCCCTTGGGAGTCGGAAACGTTGGCGATGCGAAGTGCGGCGATCGACAAGAAGCACGCCTCTTGGCCCGCGCTGGCCGGCACCAAGCGCGAGCTGGAAGAGGTGACGCGGTCGGCCGGCGCGGGCCACGGTTCGGCTTGACGGTCAACGGGCATCCAGCACGGCTGTGCTCAAGGAACTGCCCCGCGCTCGCTGGGCGCACTTCGCCACGCACGGCTTTTTTGCCGATCCGAAGTTCCGCTCCGCCTTGCAGGTGGACGAGCAGATCTTCGGCCAACGCCAAGGGGGCGAGCGGCAGACGCCTGGCGCCCGCAACCCGCTGGTCCTTTCAGGACTGGTCTTCGCGGGGGCGAATTTGCCGCGGCCGAGAGACGAGTACGGCATCCCCGAGGGTGATGGCGGCATCGTGACCGCCGAGGCGATCGCCGCCCTGCCTTTGGGCAAACTGGAATTGGCGGTGTTGTCGGCCTGTGACAGCGGCGTGGGCGAGGTGGCCGCCGGCGAGGGCGTTTTTGGGCTGCAACGCGCCTTCCATCTGGCCGGGGCGCAAAACGTCGTCGCCAGCCTCTGGAAGGTCGATGACGATGCTACCGATCTGCTAATGGAGCTCTTCTATCGCAACCTCTGGGAGGAGCGGATGCCGCCGCTCGAAGCCCTGCGACAAGCGCAACTGGCGGTTTATCGCCACCCCGAGCGAATCGAGCAGGCGGCGTCCCGCGGTCGGCCAAGCGGCTCCACCGCTTCCGCCTCGCCCGTGGCGAGCGGACCAACCCGCGGCCCAGCACCCGGTGGGCCGGTAGAACTGCCAGGCGGCATGCGCGCTCGGTCGCGAGTTGTCCACGCCGCCACGCGACAATGGGCGGCATTCGTTCTCTCGGGCGCCGGCCGGTAGCAAACGACTATTTGCTAAAGTACGCCGAGGATCGCCCCAACGCTTCGCGCAGGCTTTGCCGTGCTCGATAGCACAAGCCGCGCACGGCGGGCACGCTTCGTCCCATCGCCCGAGCCACTTCCTCGATGCTGCGCCCCTCCAAATAACGCAGCCGGATCACTTCACGATATTCCTGCGAGAGACCGGCCATGGCAGTCCGCATGCAGCGAAGGGCGTCGCGCCTGCCAATCGCCTGGCTGGGAGTTGCATCATTGCCGGCCACGCGCGCCATCAGATCGACCAGCGATCCGCTGCTTGTCCCGGGACGAGGCGGGGCAAGCGGCGCGAGCCGCTCTCGAATTCGCCTCCGCACCGCGTCTTTCAATAGATGATCGGCAATCGTCCGCAGCCAGCCGTAGAATGAGCTTCCTGGTCCCCCGCTGAACGAGCCGATCGCGCGGAACGCCCTCATGCAGGTTTGCTGAAAGATGTCCTCCGGGTTTATGGCCGCGGCGAGATCGCAGGGGACTTGCTGGGCGACGTGGCGTTCCAAGCGGTTGCAGTAGCCGAGTAGAAGCTGGCCCATGGCGACTTGATCGCCCGCAACACTCCGGCGGATGAGGTCCTCTTCGCAGTCGGCCGAGTTCATAACGGTTCGATAGTTCGCCAGGGGCACCAGTGGCGCGCCTCGTCGCCAAGCTGCATTTTAGCTCAGCACTTGACTCGTGAGTAGCATCCCGTGGTTGTCAGGCTGCTGCCCCGGGAAGAACGCCTGTTGGACGAACCCGAGCAGCACTTCGTTTCGAGCCAGGAATTGAAGCCCGGCAAGTATACGCTCGGCATGGAGTTCACGCGCACCGGCGCCGGCCCCCACAAGGAGTCGCTGGGCACGATGAAGCTCTACGTCAACGGCAACCTTCTCGACCTCATTCCCCTTTGGCTCTTCTGCCTCGCCTTGATCCTGGTACTCCTCGCCTCGGTCGAGTGCGGATTTCGGAATACCCTTTGCGGTTCCATCAAAGGGGGGTCCCGAGCAATTTGGGACGGAAGTAGCCTCACCAGAGGGCGGAGTGCCCGTGGGTCAGCCGTCAAACGAATGTTCCCCAGGACGATGCCTACCGAAGACGCTTTTCGAGACAAAATCGTCTCCATTAGAGAAGAATTTCGTTCTTGAAGCTGGTATTCTGTCTAAAGTGAACACAGCCCGCATTTCCCACTGTACAGGCAAATTCATAGACCGTCCGTTTGGTCAAGGAACTCGTTCGCTGCTGAGTATCGCCAGTATTGCACAGGAAGTAAGCTCAGCCGGGCAAACGTCGTCGATATGCCGAATGTCACGCCGGCTCGTGCCTGCAAATGAACCCTTCGGACCACGAGGAGATCCACATGAGCCGCTTGCACCTTGGACAAATCATTGCCTACGGGCTTTCAATTTTACTCATGCTGAGCAATCGCCCTCAGCGCCGGCCAGTCGGCAAGCGCAGAGCGGCTGGACTTTGAGAAGCTGGTGTGCCAGCCGGTGGATATTGCATCCAGCGCCTATCAGTATCGCGCGGACCGCGCGGCCGACCAGAATCCTCCGGAGAGTTGGCTGGCGCTGATGAAGTACGCCAAGCAGCCGCTGAACACGCCCGTCAATGCTCATGCTGCGGAATATACGAAGGTCCTTTGCGGCCTGATCTGGGAAGAGGTGCGACGAGTGCGCCGCGTGGCGCTCGTCTGGAGCGGCGCGCCGGAACGTAGGCCGAAGCCCGAGGATATCGCGCTGACATTTTTTGACGCGGAAGCCAACAGCCTCCCGACATGGTGGAATCAAACGGTCCTACGCGAAGCGGGCAAAGCGGAAGTGTCGGCCGACGGGACCACTTATAGCTTTGCCATTCCCGCGGATACTTTCGGTCTGGTCGTCAGCGTGCGCGACGGCCAGAGCGCATCGGCCTATGAGGTCCCCGAAGTGCGAGTCTTCACGCCGGACGTATGGAAGAAGATGAACCTGGAGATCGAGTGGGGATTCGACAAATCGACGGCGGGCTTGAGTTACAGCGGGCGCATCGAGACGCATGACGGGATCGTGGACCACGTGAAGCCTCTGCCCAACGATGTCGGCACGACTCTAAAAGGCTCCAGCCAATGGCAGTCGGCGTCAATCTCAGAGCCAATCCCGGATGGCCGCCGCGGGGTGAGTCTGAGCCTGCTCTATCAGGGCACGTCACAATATCGCAAGGTCTGGCCGTACAACGGCGAGCCGGAAGACGTTGCACGCACGATCGTCACGGTCTGGACAAACTCCGGCAACTTCTCATTCCTGGCGTCGGATTTGGAGAAAGCGCCGATCCTCGCGCCGGAGTACGGCTTTTTCGTGCGATCGGTCGATTCTTCAGCGCCGGCATCGCAATCCGCCAACGATTCGTCGCCGCCGTTCCTATTGAGGTCCAAGGCGGCTTCGGCCAGAGAGTTCATCGAGGAACTGGCGACCAAGCACCTGACTACCATCCGCCAACGGACCCGCCAACATGCCGAGCAGACTTGGGAGGGGGCGGTAGGTGCAATGTTTCCGGGCAAGACCCTGCCCGCGATCCCGAAGGCGGAATTCGAACCTCCGATGCAGGTTGACCTCCCCTGCAAAAAGCTCACCGCGCAGTGGAAACTCGGCGCGTGGCACATTCTGCGGCGATCGGTCAAGGATGCGAACGGGAAATGGCATTTCAACGACTACCCCTACGGCATTCTAGCGTGCGAGACGTACGCGATCCTGTATGCGTTGGATCTGCAGGGCATGCACAAGGAGGCGGCCGACGGTCTGGACCAGTGGCTGAGCCTGCCGATGCAAACGCACATCGAGCCGGGAAAAGGGGGGCATAATCCCCAGGCTTTGCCCGACCGCCCCTTGGGCCTCTTCACCGATGGCCGAGGCTGCCTTACCAATGCCGAGGGTCCTCCGGGCGTAGGCGGACAGATGGACGGCATACATCCCATGGGGCCGGGAACGATCATGTACGCCATAAGCGAACACTACCGCTTGACCGGCGACGTGCAGTGGCTCAAGACGCACATCGATCGCATCAAGGCCAATGCCGAATGGATCCTGCGTCAGCGGCGCATGCTGGCGAACAGCATTCCCGGCGGGGAGCGGCTCTGGTCCAAGGGTCTTCAGCCGGCAAATTGCATCACGACCGACAGCGGCGGCCAGTTCATGCAATACTACGAGACGGAGGCCTACTACTGGCTAGCCATCCAACGCATGGCGGAGTTGCTCGCGCCGCTCGATCCGAAGGAAAGCGCCAGGATGGCCGCCGAAGCCGAGATCTATCGCAAGGATCTGACGGCCGCGGTGGAGCGTTCGATTGCCTTGAGCCCGGTGGTGTTGGTGCGCGACGGAACCTATCGGTCGTTTATTCCTTTCGCCTGTTACGTTCGCGGGTTCGCCTCCGGCGCGTGGAGTTGGCGGCGGCCGGGCAGCGTCGATCACGTCGGCGGTTTATATTGGGACGCAACTCGTACGGCCACTGACATGGTGATTAGCTACGGCGGCATCCTATCGCCGCAGGACCGGCGGGTGCAGGGATACCTGGATGTCCTGGAAGACCGGCTCTTCCTGGAGAATCCGAAGGTCTTCGCGCGGACAACCGGATATGACCCGGGAAAGGACTGGTTTGCCCATGCCGGCTGGAATTATCAGTGCAGCCCCGAGCGCCAGGCGAACATCTACCTTGACGCGGAGGATACGCCGAATTTCCTCCGTTCCTTCCTCAATCAGTACGCAGTCGATATTGTTCCCGAGCAGGGCTACATTTTCAACGAGCACACGACACGCGGACCGCCCGACAAGATCTATGAGGAAGCCTCCTTCCTGGAGCGGTTCCGCGATATGCTTGTGATGGAGGAAGGGGATTCGCTCTGGTTGGCGCGGGCGACGCCGAGAGAATGGCTGGAGCAAGGCAAGAAGATCTCGGTACAGAATGCCCCCACCCATTTCGGCACGGCAAGTTACGAGATCATGTCCGACGTGGCGCATGGCAAGATTACGGCAACGATCGAGATGCCGTCTCGTAATCCGCCAAAGCATGTGCTTCTGCGATTCCGACATCCGCAGGCCTTGCCGATGAAGAGCGTCACAATTAGTGGCAGCCCATGGGCGGATTTCGACCCGCTTAAGGAGACGATTCGCATACACGATGTGAGCGGAACCGTCAAACTGGAAGCCGCTTATTGACCGGCAAATGACCGGATCAAACACCACATCGCGAGTTTGCCGCCCGACGTTCCTGATTCGTCGTCCGACCACTCATGGCAGATAGCATGATCGTAGCGGGATTGCCGGATGGAGTCTGGTATTCGGGTTCGACATCGACAATTTGGTCCGCCAGAAGAAGATGGCCCTCGACTACCTGCGCACGACGACCGAGGTCAAGGCCATGTTGATCCGGCTGATCGACTTCCTTACGGGGAAACAGATCACGACGATGTTCGTCAATTTGACCAGCGGCGGCGGACCGCGGGAACAAACGGACATCGGCGTCTCCTCGCTGACGGGTACGGGCAGCGCTCTCTCGCCGCCCGCTTTTGTGGACCTCGCGGTGCATGAGGTCAAGGTTGAAGGCGAAGACGTGCTGGTTCGGTTAAGCGAAGAGCTCTGATCCTTCCCGCCGACCCTCACGGTCGCCGATTGTGTGGCCGAGCAATATCGCGCGGAGCCGGGCGGCTCCGTTATTGTTCAGGGGGGGCTTGATCCGCGTTGTCCGTAACGGGGGTGCACCTGATATCGTCTTTTCTCCTCAGGCGTCTAGCCCTCTTCGATTCGGCTTTCCGCCTCTTTTCGTTTTCTCGTTGTCGCTTGGCGTACGTGTTTCTGTCGCGAGCCATCAGTCGCCCTCGGGATTGCGATGATCAATGCGCCTCGGTTCGGTTGGTCCATTCCGCCAAAGGCATCGTGCGTGCCTCAGTCGTTACATGACGGATGGAGTGCGCCGACCAAGTCCTGCTCTTTGGCAAGCCGCGATTCCTCGGCGGTGTCCGACTGAACACAGATGCAATCGGCGCCCTGCTCCGCGAAGCCCTTGGCCTTGTGGTGCTTTTCGAAGGATTGTGAGAAGTCCTCGGTGTGGCCGACGTAAATCGCCTCGATCCGATGGCTGCCGTTGGCTCCATTCGTGCGGCTTCCGATGACATACACGCCGCTCTTCTTTCGGAATCGCGTGCCGAAGGGAAACACCGCGAATTGATATGTCTTGCCCGACTTGCCCTTGAAAACCGTTCTGCCTAAAGAAGCCATGATAACTCGTTCCTTTTTGTTCAAACAGAGACCAACAAAATCAACTATTACTACCATTCGTCGAAGACGCAGAGCGGCGGCGCGCTCTTGAGATTTTCTTTCCCTTGCCGGCGGAGGCTTGTCTTACGGTGGAGGGCTCCAGTTCCCGAGCGCGGCTTCGCACCGAGGGATATCGCTTTCGCTGTGGGTGTTCATAGCGCTCGCCGCGCAGAAACCAGAGAGCCAACCCTCCCGTGTTGTGATACGCCCCGGGCGCCGTTGTTCCCCGGACGACCGCGGCACGGACCCCTAGAGAGCCCTTCTTGCCGGTCTTCTTCCATCCCAGGCGTTCCATGATGATGCGGACCACGACGCCAACGGCCTGGCGCAATCGCTTCGTGCGGCGCGGATGCTGGGTTAACAAGAACGCATCGATGGAAGGCTGCGCCTCAAGCTCGCGCACCACTCCGGCCAAAGGGGAGCGGTCGTGGTGAATTTCCGACTCTTCCATGCGACGCTGGCGGGCCTCGTCATTCAAGAACTTCAGTACCGCGTCTAGCGGCTGCTCCGGGTCATCGAGCACGTCGGCGAACGTGCGTCCCTGACGGTCCTGGAGAAGGTCTCGCCGCGTGATCGTTACTTTAGGCATGTCCTTTTCACCCCGATACAACGTCCTAAGCAGATATCGACTTTGCACCTACAAGAATTGTATCTCCATTTAGCGAAAGGTGCAAGGCGAGCCACGGCAACGGCAGTTCCAGCCGCCGTCTCCCGGCATCTAACCTCTGGACCCGGTTGTAGTTACGATTCCAACGGCCGAGCCCGCGACGCCGCCACCGCGACAGTGCGGAGCAGAAGATGGAGGCCGTCGCGCGGGCGTTCGGGCTCCGCTTATGAAGCAACTGCCCTGGACATCTGCTGGCGGCGTGTTATAATACCGCTAGTTCAATCCTCTCGGCGTCGGCCATTGGATTACTGCCAGGTCCGATGGTATTCTGAGAACGCGCTGTGCGTTCACCGCATTTGTCCTGGGTTTTATCCCACGAGACTTTTTCATGACGTTTCGAGTGCTCGGGCTCGCTGAGCCCCTTTTGCGCACTGTGGCGGGCGCAGGTTACACCGCCGCAACTCCGATTCAATCTCAGGCTATCCCCCATGTCATTGCCGCACGCGACGTGCTAGGCTGTGCCCAGACCGGCACGGGCAAGACGGCGGCATTCGCCCTTCCCATCCTGCATCGATTGATGGCTGCCAATCGCGCGTCGCGAGGGCGAAGCCGGCCGATCTGCGTCCTGGTGCTTTCCCCCACGCGCGAACTTGCGTCCCAAATCGGCGGCAGCTTTCAGACGTATGGACGCGACTCGCAGATTCGGCAGACCGTGATCTTCGGCGGCGTCGGCCAACACGCGCAGACGCGCGCCTTGCAACGCGGCGTCAACGTGCTGATCGCCACGCCTGGCCGGCTGCTTGACTTGATGAATCAGGGATTCGTCCGCCTCGGCGACGTTGAGATTCTGGTTCTCGACGAAGCCGACCGCATGCTCGACATGGGCTTCATACCCGACGTTCGTCGCATTATTGCCAAGTTGCCGGCGCGGAGGCAGACGCTCTTGTTTTCCGCCACCATGCCTGACGCTATTGCGCAGTTGGCCAATTCGATCCTCCGCGATCCAGTTCGAATTCGCATCCCTCCCGTGAGGGCGACTACCGAACTCATCCGGCAGTCAGTCTTCTTCGTTCCCAACCGAGATAAGATTCGACTGCTCGCGGAGTACTTGTTGACACAGGCGAGCACCCGAGCGCTGGTCTTTACCCGCACCAAGCACAGGGCCGATCGCGTTGCTCGGCAACTAAGACAGACGGGCATCGTGGCCGCCGCGATTCACGGCGACAAGAGCCAGAGCTCGCGAGAGCGGGCGCTTGCCGAGTTCAGGTCCGGCCGCATCGAGGTCCTCGTCGCGACCGATATTGCGGCTCGCGGAATCGACGTCGACGGCATTTCGCACGTCTTGAACTTCGATCTGCCGCGCGAGGTCGAAACGTACGTCCATCGGATCGGGCGAACGGGCCGTGCCGGCGCTAAGGGTGTAGCCGTCTCGCTGTGTGACGAGGAGGAAAGACAGTATCTGCGGGCAATCGAACGTCTCATTGGCCGATCGCTTCCCGCCGAGCGGGAACTCCACTCGCCGGCAATTCGCAACGGCGTCGTGCAGCCGAAGGGACACAGAATCGTGGTTCCAAAGCGCAAGCGGGGCCGTCGCGAGACGGTTTGCGCTCGCGGATGATTGCCGGAAAATGGGATCAGAAGGATTTGTGACGCTACAGCGTTTTTGTTTCCTGTTTCTTTAGAAGGAGTGATGCCAATGCCACAAGGCACGATTAAGAAAGTGGTCGCGGACAAGGGGTTCGGTTTCATCGCCGGAGAGCGCGGGGAGTTGTTCTTTCATCACAGCGCGCTTGAAGGCACGGCCATCGAGGTGCTCACGGTCGGCCAGAAAGTGACCTATGAAGAGGGCCGCGGTCCCAAGGGCCCCCGAGCCGAGAGAGTCAGGCCCGAGTAGCAGGCGGGACTAGCGAACGAGGGCGCTTTCAGCCCATAGACTCAAGGCAAGAAATCTTGCTTCGCGCCCGCGGGCGCGGGCATGTGCAGCCGGATCGTCGTCCGGTATAATATGATGTTGCTGCGTTGCCTCATCCGGAGCGAGCGAGTCACACGGGTTGGCTCGGCTTATCTTGAGGCCATACTTGGGTTTCGTGCCCTTATTTAGGAGATTCGTAGTGGGAAAGAAATTGTACGTGGGAAATCTCGGCTACGGTGTCACGAGTTCCGACTTGCGGCAGTTGTTCGCAGCCTTTGGCGGCGTTCAAAGCGCCGAGGTCGTCGCCGATCGTGAAAGCGGACGCAGCAAGGGATTCGGATTCGTGGAGATGAACTCCGACCAGGAAGCTCAGGCGGCCATCGAAGGCCTCAACGGCAAAGAAAACGACGGCCGAGCTCTGACGGTCAACGAAGCGCGGCCGCGCGAAGAGCGCTCGGGTGGAGGGGGAGGGCGCGGCGGCCGCGGCGGCGGTGGCCGTGGCGGGCGCGGCGGCCGTTACTGAGTGGGAACGAATGGGAACTTGTGCTCGCAGTAGCCCGCACACGCCGTGTGCGAGGCGGCAGCACACGGCGTGTGCCGCCCACTTTCCTGTACCCCTCTACTTAGGCCGCTTCATGCACTGAAGTGTCTTCGCGGTAGTCACGGGACCGTAGCGCCGCGGTCATCCTGCACGCTTGGCTCATGTCAACTCCGGCATGTCTTCCACGATCTGCCGGTGCCTTGCCAGCGATTCAAGGAAAGCGGCTCGCATCGAGGCTGCAAAGCTGCCGGCCATTCGTCTGTAATGCGCGATGCCGGCCAGCAGGTTCTCTTTGTACTCGCTAACATACGCCGGGGTGATCGAGGACAGGCCGACCGCTCGCTTCTTCATCTGGTCGCGCAGGTATTCGATATACAATTCGATTTCCCGCAGGAACATGTGCGGGCGAACGGGCTCTGCCTGCCAGAGCGAACGGCGGCCGTAAATGTGCGCTATCATTTCTTCGAGGCTGGCTATGCGGGAGAAGTTCACGATATTGGGGCCGCAACACACAGCGGTCGTTGCCGCCGGATCAATGCCATTCGCGCGGGTGGCCGCGCCGGCCAAGTCGTTGCAGATGCACGATTTGGCTAACACCGCCTGGCGTTGCTCTTTGGGGACGGCCTGATGCGATAGTTGTTCCAATTTGAGTTGCTGGTACTCTCGTGACGCCGTGCAAAGGGGGACGTTCGGTGAATTCCCGGTTGAACAAGCGGATGTAGCCCTTCGTGCAAGCGCTGCCTGGATGGCCCTCGTCGATACGGCGTCGCCGGGCATCCTCGCTGGCCGAGTTGCGCAGGTTCCAATAGGGCAATCCAAACGGAGAGCTGTCGCTGAGATAAACCTCTCCGTTATTTGCCGCGCAGAGTTTTTGGCGGTGCTCGTCGTCAAGGTTGGTGACTTCGGGCACGAGCAGAAACGGCGTGGCCCAGCCCGTGGCGTCTGCGCCGTAGTACTCCCGCAGCAACCGGTCCTCTTCAGCCGTGCCGATCCCGCCTTGCGCCGTGATGCGAACGGGATACGGCTCCACAACCACGGCGAGCCCCCGGCGCGGAGCGCCTTGGCATAGGTTTCGAATAATTGCTCGATGAGTTCCGCTTTTCGGCGTTGGAACTCTTCGAGGATCGGCCCCAAGAGCAACCCCTTCGTCGCAAAGGCATGGCCCCCGCAATTCAGGCCGGATTCGACGTGGTACTCCGAGACCCACAACCCGCGTTTGGCCAGGAACCTCCCTTGCACGGCAGCCGAGTGGAAATCGCTGACTTTCAGCACGATGTGCTTCTTGAGTTGCCCCCGTTTGTCCGGGAAGAAGTCTGGAAATTCGGCTGCATAGCTGTACAGACGCGGATTCATGCCGGCTGAGAAGACGATCGAAGAGGCAAGCTCGCTCTGCGCGAACCCTCGCAGGGCCGCTGAGGCGTCGCTGTATTGCGGCGGCAGTTTCTCCCCGTGGCGATAAGCGTCGCGATCGCCCTTTGACATGATGTTGACGTTGATGCTGCCCGGCACCGCCAATTCGCGCAGGCCACCTTGTCGCTCGCATCGCATTTGAGGATCGCTGGTTGCCAGCATTGCCCGGTACTGGTCGGCCAACGGCCCCTTGGGCAGAAGCTCGAAATATCGCGTAATCTCGCTTCCGGCCTCGAAGCGTGACTGGCGCAACGCGGCCACCTGTTGACTGACCAGGCAATTGAGAAGATCCAGGTAGGCGGTGATGCGGCGAGCGCGGGCATCCTCTTCACTGCTGGCGATTTCTTTGTACGGGTGACCGGATCGCTCGCAGTGAAATCTCCGCATCTGTTCGATGAGCACGTCATCCACGAGCGAAATTGTCGAAGAAATCCCGTACTTCGCGATGCGGAGCGGGGCGTCGATCATGAAACCGGTTCCCATCACCGGAACGTAGAAACTGTGGGAGCTTCGGCTCATGACACCCATCAGGCATTTCCATTGGGATCAGGGCAACTAAGCGAAGTCGATCGGATATCGTTCCGATTCAGGCTGTCTTGCGGTTGCGGCCAGCAGTCCGGAGGAACACGAATCGGCTGATTGTAGCCGGATTCGACCCGAAGTGCGATGGGAGAAGTTTGCCCCGCATAGCTGTTCTGGGGGGTGCTTGCTGGCAGGCTGCCAGTCCAAGCACCATGGCGGCAACGCAATCGTGCGGGATCGGGGCAGACCGCAGTTGAATTGACTACAAGCGGTTCGTCGGGCAAAGGCAGCACGTGATCGGTTCGGGTCCAGCAACTCCCGCACGACACAACGCTACTGCGCTTCCTCAAGCGATGACGTTGGCTCAGGCTAGTGAGCAACGAACGGGAACGATATTCTCGCAGAGAGGTACTTGTAGTATCTGGAAAACGTCTCCTCATCAACATCGGGCGAATGCTCGCTCAATGGCCCGAGGGCCACGACGATCCGATCCCTTCTGTCATGCTCCAGGCACGGTTCAGCAACGACTTTCAGACTGTTCCAATGGTGCCCTACATTTGACCTGGAATGGCTTTGAGATGGCAGCGAATGGCACAGAGGAGCTGAGCGACAAGGCGGGAGCGTCGAACTTGTCGCCGATTCCCAAGTCCTTACTACCAGGTACTTTTGGTCCAGAATGGCACGGTTTGACACCGAATGCCGCGGCCCCCCTGTCGGCTAGAAGTGAAGTACGCCCGGAGGGATTCGAACCCCCAACCCTCGGTTCCGAAGACAATTTCCCTTCTTCTCCAAGTGCCTCGCAGGACAAGGACTTACGGCAAGTCCAATCGTCCCTGGTGCCCTCAGTGGTGCCCTCCGCTTCATGCACACCGGAAATGGCTGAGTTGATCACTCAACTTCAGCATCTTACACGAATCTGGCCTCGACTTCCAGCCTCCTTGAGGCAGGCCATCGTCCTGATGGTTCAGCCATGGTCGTCCGATCCGAGGGCTACCCCGAATACAGCCGCCGGAGCCAATTCTTCGCACTCGTGGGAAAATCGGGAGGGAAGCTATGACCATTAAAAAGACGAATTTGGGACAGTCTCCCTCTCCTACTTCTCCAATCACAAGCCAAGAGAAGCCGTTTCGAGCGGCTGCTGCTCTCAAGATCATTCTAGGCCTGGCCCCCGAGGTCTTCTGCAATGTCGTTGGAACACCATGTATTCGGCTGCCGCCCACCGAGACTGGCTTGGATCTTGGAGAGTGGCCACTTCAATCCAGCCGGGTGCGTGCTTGGATTGGGGAGACCATGTGGGAAGGGAGCGGCATCGTCCTCTTGGAGAAGGAGATCACCCGGATTCTGACCGTCCTGGAAGGAAAAGCCTGGCACGACCAAAGGCTGGAATGGGATTTGAAAGACGCGATGGACCAGGATCCCGTTCTGGAAGCGGTCGTCATTTGGAGTGAAAAGAACCGGAGCCTCGAAACCACCCAAACCAAGTTGTTGCAGGAGTTGACCAAGACTGCGAAGAAGTACGGTGTGGACATGCGGAGCAAGTCCTGGCCCAAAGGACCTGCCCAGCTAAGCCTCCGTATTAGCCAGTTGATCCCCCTGTTGCTGAAGGCGGGAGTGCAAGCCGAGATTGGACGAAAATCTGGCGGCCAAAGATTCGTTGTCCTGACCAAGATATCAAAAGCGACGGAAAGATGCATGGGCAGTGACGACGCTGGTCAAGCAGCGTCACCCCCAGCGTCGGCCGATACTTCATGGTATTCTAGTGATTCGTGGCAGTCCGCGCGTGGGCTGTAATGGCCGGACACAGGCAGTCGTTGGGAGCTTGTGATCCGGCCTCTTCTATTGCCTGAAATGATGGCAAAGGTAATGCGAAGTCCCATCGACGTAAACGTGAGGTGGTACTCCGTTGGGTAGGTACTTGTATCCTGTCCGGGGTGTGGCGAGTATGCGATGTCGTTCTAGCCGGCCTGCTCAGTCCGAACGTGCTTCAGCCTGGGCTGAGTGTTTCTTAAGAATGTTCTCAGCGGGTTTTGTGGAGGTTTTCGGATGAACCTGAATGATCGGTTGCCCGCCGTGTCTGTGACATGCTGCGGCTTGGAGGACGTCACATGACAAACACCGACGAATCCAAAAGGCCAGATGCTTTACTGCTGACGGCGAAGCAGGCGGCGGAATCATGTGGAATGGGGCTGCGAACTTGGCGGCGGAAAGATGCCGCCGGTCAGATCCCTGCGGCAGTGCTGGTGGGGGGAGGCCCGACAAGACGATGGCGAGTCGCGGAGCTTCGCCGTTGGACCGACGTGGGGTGTCCCCCACGGGCCCAATGGGAGGAAATTCAGCGGTTGTAAGCCCCATCGCCAAAGAAGCGGCGGCAAATCCTCGGATGAACCATGTCGTTCACTGCGACACCAATCAATACGGAGAAACGCTATGAAACACGGAGCACGAAACACAACAGCCCGCCGCCGTCAGTTGCTGACTCCCGAGGAATCGGCCAGATTTTGTGGGATGTCAGTGCGGGTCTGGTGGTGGAGGGAGTCAATGGGCCTAGTGCCGGCGTCGGCGAGGGTAGAGGGTGGGATAAGGCATTGGTGGCTGGCGGAACTTTGCCGGTGGTGTGAGGCTGGCTGCCCATCAAGGGTTAACTGGGAATTTGTGCAGCGAGAGCGACGAATGACCCGAGAAAGGCAACTGTAGATGGCTAGTCTCTTCAAAAAAAATCATTCGGCCACTGACCCGAAGACGGATAAGAAGGTCGTCAAGAAATCGCGAAAGTGGTGGATCAAATATCGCGACGCCGATGGATTCGTTCGGCGGGTTCCAGGCTGCACAGATAAGGCGGCAACCCTTCAGATGGCAGCCAAGCTGGAACGTGCGGCTGAATTGAAGAAGGCTGGCGTCAACGATCCCTATGAAACGCACAGGAAGCGGCCACTTTCAGAGCATCTGGATGCGTATGAGCGGTTCCTAAAGGCAAAGGGGACTTCCCCGCAGCATGTGTTCCAAGTGATATCGAGGGCAAGAAAGGTCATGCAAGGCTGCCGGCTTGTTTTCTACGCCGACATGTCGCCATCCAAGGTCCAAGAGTATTTGGCGGATGTCAAGCTCAAGGGGCGGTCCCCACAAACAGTGAATTTCTATCTTCAAGCCATCAGGCAATTTGTGAACTGGATGGTTCGTGATCGCCGAGTTCCGGACAATCCGTTGCGGGTCCTCAGTCCTTTGAATGTCCGTAAGGACCGGCGGCATGATCGCCGAGCTATAGAGGCAGACGAACTAGACAGGTTGGTTCAGTCGGCCGACGAAGGCAGGTCCGTTGAGGGTGTGGATGGGCCGGCCCGGGGATTGCTATATTTGTTCTCGGCCTTTACGGGGCTGCGGCGGAAGGAGTTGGCATCACTGACACCACGTTCACTGAACCTCACGGCGGAAACACCCACAGTGACGGTCTCTGCCGCCTACGCGAAGAATGGCCGAGAGGACAAGATTCCTCTCCACCCAATGCTGGCCCAGAGTATTCAACGGTGGGTAGAGGTCCGGGGCTTGGGGCCAACCGATTTTCTTTTTCCCTTACGAACCCCTGGTGGAGATCTTCGTCGAACAAGCAAGATGATCAAGCGGGATCTTCGCTCGGCTCGGGAGAAATGGATCAAGGAGGCCAAGACTCCTAAAGGACAAGCGGAGCGTGAGAAGTCTGACTTCCTGACCTACCAAGACCATGATGGCCTCTTTGCCGACTTCCACAGTGCCCGCCACACCTTCGTCACCAATCTAGGAAAGGCAGGCGTCCGCCCCAAGCTCGCTCAGGCACTGGCTAGGCATAGCACGATTAACCTGACCATGAACGTCTACAGCCACGTGGGGCTTGATGAAAAGGCCCAGGCGGTGGCGTCGATCCCAGCTCCCGCCAACCATCAGTTAGACGCCCAGATGCAGCCACCGGAGGACGATGAGGACGAGGGAGGTGAAGGCGTCACGGTGTCTGTGCCGGTAGTCGACCCGATGCCCAGTGGTGCCCAAAATGGTGCCCTGATTTTGGCCTGGAATGGATTTGATTTGGTACCGGTTGGCACTGAGGGGGCGATAAGGGGGTCGGAGGGCTTGGATCTGCTACCGACTCCTAAGTCCTTGTTCCCAGAGGCTTTTGGCCCAGAATGGCACCCTTTGGCACCGAATGCCACAGCCCCTCAAGTTGCTATGGCTGAAGTACGCCCGGAGGGATTCGAACCCCCAACCCTCGGTTCCGAAGACCGATGCTCTATCCAATTGAGCTACGGGCGCAAGTTGTTTTACATCAATTACTTACAACGCTGGCACGTGTCTGGAAAGCGGCTACTGGCCAATCCGTTTTTCAGACCTGGGCAACAGTGTATAAGGCATTGTCGGGCTTTGGTTTATGGCTGTCAAGCGGCATTGCAATCCGGCCAAGTCGGGGCATCGGTTCTTGAGACCGATGCGTTACTGGACCTATGTATCAATATGCTGTCCGTTGAACAACTCCTGTTGTTGCGGGCCGCCGGGTTCCACACGCTGGTGGTCACGCGACAGGAGATTTTCTCGATTGAAAAGCGACTGAAAAGGTTACATGCCCGCAGCAGTAGCGCAACATCGAAACGCGATTGCGGATTCTCGGAGTTCCTGTCCACCCACTCGAACAGGCTTTCGCGGCGGAATACCACGTTGCCGAAGACCCTGGGATTGCGGTAGAAGGCGTTGGCGACCGCTTTGTTCCCTCGAACTACGTCAACCAACGTCAAGTCGAATGATCTCCGCTGGGCGGCAAATGCTTTTCGGCATAATGTCATTGTTATCTTGGCGGAACCGCACGCCATGTCCAGCAAGTGAAGCCGGGTGAGGCGGAGCGAGCCACCAACGAGGCAAAGACGCCATCGTAGAGCGATTGACTCCGCTCCCGAATCCACGGATCACTTCTTGGTGTAAGGCACGCGAATAGCCGGCCGATGAGCGCATGACTCAATGGGCGATTGCAGACCTCTGCCGGCGGGTAGACGAATCGCTGGATGCCATCAGTCCGCATCAGCGGAATACGCCTATAGTGCCAATAGAGGGAGTTCGCTTCAGGTAAAGTTCCACATGGGCATATTAGTGGCAGGTACTTGGGGTTCTCTGGTGCATGGGGATTTGCCAGCTTGCTGAGCAGATATACGGGATGTCTCGCGCTGGCGATGGCCGCAGCCGAACCGCCGCAGTCCCCGGACACACGAATTGTCTCAAAACCGACAATCTTCTTCAGTACAGAGAGCATGTTCTGGCCGTCAGCGTGGCGGTCCAAACATGTGCGCAGCAACAGAAAATACGTGCGGACAAATTCGGGCCGCAGGCTACTGGCGAAGTTCCCGGCGATCAGAGCGGTCCAAGCTGCTTTCAGTTGCGCGATTTCCGTTGCCAAGGGACTGCACTGTCCCCAATACTCGTCCCACGTCACGCTCGTGACCCGAATTCGGCGGCCCGCGGTCACATCGAGAGCCGTCAGAAGTCGCGTTTCCCTCAATGCGTTTCGCACCAAACGCTGGTTGTACCTTTGTAGACGATCCACGCCACGACCTCTCTGCACCACGGCTACGGTTGGAACAGCCCCAATTGGCCGTCCCCGTGGGTCGCAGGCGGCCAGCGGCCGGAAATGTGGCAAGAGCCAGCGGAGATGTCCGGGTTCTTGCAGGCGCACACGAGGACCTCCAGGCCGTAACGACCTGCGGTAGTTTTCAAACGCTCGACGATCTCAAGACGCGCGGAAGTCGGAAGTGCCCAGACCCGGCTATTGCCCGCATGGATCGCCAGAGGCTCGGCGCTGGCGAAGCTGTCCAAGAGCCTATTGAGCATCAGCTTGTCCTTGACGTGCCGCCGTAGCGACCCGATCACCGCTGGTCGGAGAAAGAGGACGCTGGCGGCAATCTTGCGCACGCCGATGCGTGCCAATGCCTTACAGAGCGGTTCCAGGCAGTCCGCGCCATCGGTCAGGCCGGGCAAAATCGGGTCAAGCCTCGCTTCGACGGGAACCTGTGCGGCGATCAACTCGGCCGCCTGTGCGAGCCGTACCTCCGGTGTCGCCGCGCCAGGTTCAAACACGGCAACAGTTGCTGGTTCAAGCGTAATCAGCCCTATCCGCCCCTGGACCAGCAGTGCATGGGCGGCCAGCAAGTCACGGTGCCGCTCAGGAATCCGTCCCTTGGTGACGAAGGCCACCCCAATCTCCGACTCCAAAAGAAACTTGAACACATCATAAGCCATGTTCAGGACTTCGGGAACCGGCTGAAAGGGGTCGCTCGACGGACTGAAATACACGGTGGTTGGCCGTTTGCGTTTGCGACGTAGCTCATCCCGCAGTTTGGCAAGCGTATTCGTGTAGAATGTGACCTTTCCATTGCCAGGGTGTGTCAGGTAGCCACGGGCGTAACAGTAGCGGCACTCATGCGCACACCCTGCTGTCAGGTTGACCGTCGGAACATGTGACAGGCAGGCCAGGCTGGAGGGCGTGAGCACTGCGGATTTTCGTTCTATGGGAATCACTTCAGTCATGGTGCTCGACTCGACCCGTCGGGAAGATGGTGGTCTTTATGCGTGCCCGAAGTCGCCTCTCATACTTCCTTCGGAACGCACCACTGACTCACCGGTGTATGAACGGGCGTATAGTATAGCAGTCGTCCCCGCCAACTTCAAGCCAGCTTTTTGGCCACCCCACCACGGATGGGATCAAGTCTGCGGCAAGGCGCGATCAGAAAGCTTGACATCCGCTCGACTACCATCGGGTGTTGAGTACACCCGACACCGGGGTTTTGCGGGGGTTCGCGCCGTCATTTCTTGCGACGGTGCGAAAGGGACCGCAGTATGGCGTCGAGCACCGTATCGAGGTGCGTGCCTACATCTTCGGCGAGGAACCGCAGCACGAAATAACCGTTTTCCTGCAACAGAACGTCTTTACGCCGGTCGCGCCGATAGGCTTCCGCGTCGGCCAGATGCTGACCACCGTCAAGTTCGATGGCAACACGCGCCTCGTTGCAAAGCAGGTCGACTTCCATGTTCCCCCAGCCGTCAAAGGGAATCGGCAACTGGGCATTGAGGTGAAATAGCCCCGTCGTCTCGGGGAGCGTTTCAAGCCGCCGGAAAAGAAATGCCTCCGTGGCACTGCGAGCACGCTGGACGCCTTCCGCGTCGGGTGGCACTTCGCGTGCTACGTGAACGAACAGACTCGCCAGGGGGTTGTCAACGCCGTCACGAACAAGTCGCCGTACGCTCGCCGCGTAATCGCTCTTCCAGCGAGGGTCTACGGGAAGCGGGACGTCTGCCGGCCAACCCGGTACTGCACTGGCGGGCAATAGAATCGTGTAGCCCACGGCCTCATAGCCGCGGCAGCGACGATCGAACATCCGGGCGAGCATCGGCACGTTCAAGTCGGCGTAGTCGTAGACGCGCACTTCGCGTTTGCTATGATAGAGGCGGTGCAATCGGCCAGCATATTGTGCAATCGTTCCACGCCACGAGACTGGCAACGTCAGAAACAAGGTGTCCAGCCGAGTATCGTCAAACCCTTCGCCGATGTATCGCCCGGTGGCGAGCAGTACCCGCTCCTCGTCCTCGGGAATGGCTGCCAAGCGGGCAATGATCGCGTGTGCCTCTTTGGGCCTCGCGCCGCCGCGAAGCACGACAAGGTGGCGGATTCTCGGTGATAATCGGGCAGCCAGACATTCGATGTGCTCATTCCGCTCCGTCAATACCAAGGGTGAGCGGCCTTCCCGAGCAGCCACGACAACTTCCTCGCAGATGAGCCGATTGCGCTCATCGTCTGCGATGAGCTCCTTGTAGAGATCCTGGAACTGGATTCGTGCATCCTCGTCGGCTGGCTTCACAGGGCGGAACGAAGTGGGGCGGACCAGGACAGCGTGTTCAAACGGCCGAGCCGCCGCCTGCGCCCTCGCGTCAACACGATGACGCACGGGGCCGCATTGCATGAAGATGATGGGATGATGACCATCCTTGCGTGTGACGGTGGCGGACAGTCCCGTAACGAATCGTGCCTTCGCCCGGCGGACGGCCTGCTCGAAGCTTTGGGCGGACAGGTGGTGGCATTCATCCACGATGAGATGCCCGTACTGGCCTACGCAATCCTTGACCACGCCGTTGCGCACCAGGCTTTGAATGAGAGCTACGTCGAGCGAGCCATTCAGTTTGTTTCGGCCGCCACCCATTCTACCAATGGCTTTGGGTGGCAGGCCGAGGAACGCCGACAATCGCTCGACCCATTGTTCCAACAACTGGCGGCGATGCACGAGAACCAAAGTGTTGACGCCCCGCTGGGCAATGAGCCACGCAGCAACCACGGTCTTTCCAAAGGCGGTTGTGGCTGCCAGAACGCCCGTGTCGTGGGCCAGCATCGCGCGGGCAGCAATCTCTTGCTCCAGCCGTAATTCACCGTGGAACCCCACATCCAGAGAAGTGCCCGGGCATCGTTCATCGCGAACGATCGCCTCGACGTGCAAGTCCGAGAAAAGCTGTTGCACGTCTTCCAAACAGCCGCGAGGCAGGCTGATGTGTTGTGGATGATCCTCGGCACAGCCAATGATACGCGGCTTGTCATATGTGGGCAGGCGCATCGCCTGCGCCTTGTAGAATTCGGGATTCTGAAAGGCCGCGAGTCGCAGCAGCCGATTGCGGAGGGCCGGCGGTAATTGGTCCTTGGCAATATAAATCTGGTCGCCAAGAGCCAACTCCAGGCTCTGTGGCAACGGACCGGCGATTTGAAGGCCCTTTTGCCGTGAGGGTGGTATGGTCCAAGGCTCACTATCCTCCTCATCCGGCAGAGAAATGCGGACGCCGACAATCCGCCCGTGCCGCTCCGCATCGCGCACGATTTCCTCGACGGTGGACCGATCGATCTTGCGGAGGCCCGACAAGAATGCCCATTGATCGGGATAAGGCAGACAGCGTTGATCGAGGAAAACGCTATTTCCGAGTTCCCGCGGCTGCTTCTGCAACGGCAAGGCAATTAGATTACCGAAGCCGCCCTGGGGAAGCGTGTCTTGGTTGGGAAAGAAACGATCGTAGGAATCCAAGCCGATATCCGGACGACGTTCCATAGTCTCGGTGAGGACATGTGCGGCGAGTCTGCGTGCCAGGGCCGCGGAGATGGCTTCGGCGAAGAACAGCCAAACGTGTCCGCCGTTGCCGCTGCGCGATCGCTCCAGGGCGGCCGACAGGTTCATGCGGCGGCAAGTCTCCAGGACGGCTTCTGCATCTTCCTGCCAATGGGTCTTGTCGAAATCGGCAGCCAGGAAGAAGCAACTCTCGTCTTGGAGCATGGGGTACACGCCCATGACGAAATCGCGGCCGGCATTGTCCCGGCCAGCGAGGTGCCAGCGAACGGCTTCATTATCGACAGGCAGAAAGCGGCGTTGCGGGCATACGACACACTTGACTTTAGGTTTTTCGCACAAGCCTCGCGCCCACTCATTGGCACACACAGGCTGATAGCCGCACTTACCGCTCTTGCGGCTCTCGAAGCGACGTGTATAAACATCCTCGCGTCCACGAAAAAGCGAGCGAAACAGACTGATCTTGGCTTCAGGTGAGGAGTGATGATGAACAAGATCGTCTTTCGGGTCCATCCGGATTCTCCCGCCGAAGTTTCGGAAGCACTTTCCCGTCCAATAAGTTGTTACGCGCGAAAAACCTCTCCGAGGACAGCGAGGAAGTCGGAAACGGGAAACGCCTGCCGAAAGAGCGGGTGCTCGCGAAGGCGAATTACGCCAATACTCGTCGGCTCGGCAAAATCACTCCGAAGGATTTCGCGGGCCGTCTCCACGTGCCCGTCCTTGCCGTATAAGTTGCCCAATCGCAGAGACTCCTGATACTCGGATTCTGCGTGCATGGCCACGATCGCGTAAAGGTCCAGTGCGTGGCGCCTGCCGAGATCCTTGTCCGCGTCATCCTTGCGGTCGCGGAAGGCAAAGAGCTTCATCATGAGGTACGTAAACGGCTGGGGCAGATGGATTTGTGTCTCGGTCGGCTGTCCATCGGAACGCGGCCCTGAAACAGTGAGCGTCACGGGCGACTCGTCAATGTGAACGGCTTCTTCCAACGTGTGAGCGTGGAGTTTGATGGGGCCGATGGGCCGCGCGCGAACGCCTTTGACATGGAGACGCTCGCGGAATGTCCCCAATGGGCCGACGAGCAGATCGACTTTGATCTCGCGGTCCTGGCCGTGCAAATCGAAGTGCTTCTTCTACTGCATGTACTTGGCGTCTTGTACGACCGCGTAGCCAAGTCGATCCCATGTCCGATCACCCTTTCTTCTTGAGGGGCTGAAGAATCGCCTTGCGCAGTTGCTCAGCGGTCTCCTGCTCTCGCTTATCGCCGTGCATCAATTCCAAATATGTCTGCACCGGGGATGCCGCTGCCCAGTTGCGCCACGGGCGCTCAACACTCGATTCCGCCGCATCTTACCCTTTGTCCGCCAACGGGTAAAGTGGGGCAAGCTGTCTCCGGCTCGGGGGCCGTTTGGGGCTGATTGTTGCCAAGACTGTTGCCAACCCGCTGATTGTTGCCGGCCTCCCAATCTCGTCCCCATACCTCATCGGTTACCGACCTCATGCTGGTCGCAATCTCGGCATGACGCATCAGCCGTTGCAGCACCGCTGGCATAACCCGCTTGGCCCATCGCGTGCCGAATGACCGGCGAAGGTCATGGGCGCTGGCGTACTTCTTGGTGACCGCTCAGTTCACCACGTCCAACGAATCGACCGCCAAACGGCCGGTGAGGGAGCGGAGCACGACGGCGTGGTAGCCGTCGCCGGCGTCGTCGCTGGTGTAGACGATTTGTGAGGGCTGCTGGCGATCGGCGCAAAAATCCAACTCGGTCGCCTTGCGGCCGTCGATCAGCAATTCGCAGCGGCCGAACTGCGGGCCTTGCGGCGACCAGAGACGGAAGCCGCGGCCGCGGAAGTTCCATTTCACCCGACCGCCCGGCGACTTTCGCACGGCGCCGACGCCGAAGCGATACAGCGGCGAGCGGACGACGTCCCAATCGCTCAATCGCACGCCCGCCCCGGTCAGGGCTTCGATGTAGAGCCACGGAATCACCGCCGGTTGCCGGGGGCCGCTGATCTCGAATCGCGAGACGTTCAAGTTCGTGAACGGATCGACCAGCAGACCAATCTCGCCACGGCTAAGCGGCAGCGTGCCGCTCCAGCGAACTTTGCCGTCGATCACGATCTTGATTCGCCCATCTTGCCCGGCGTCGATGTCGACGGCTCGTGTAAGCCCGCGTTCCAACGCACCGCCGGCCGCCACGCTGAGTTTGCCCGCGGTGTCCACGCTCACGACGCGCCATGCGTCAGCGGAGAGTTCCAAGCCTTGATGCCGTGTGAGTGAAAGCGGATGAATCGTGGCGTCGGCGGCGTGGCGGTCGGGACCGAGCGGGGCCTGATAACCCCAAATGATCCGCGCCGGGCCGCCGTGCTGTGTGAAATCGGCCTTCAAATGGAATTCCCGCCAGGCGGACCGCAGCAGTGTGAGGCTGGGGCCCGCGTGACCACTGAGCACGAATCCGCGGTCGCGAAGCGGTTTGGCCCAGGGCCGCACGGCCAAGTTGATCGTGCCGAAATTGGTTTCGCGTTCGCGCGAGGGGAACAAGACTTGAAACTGGCCGTTGCGATCAACAAAGCCGGAGAACGACTGTCCCCAGATGCCCATCCCCTCGTTCACCACCGGTTCGGAATGCCAGGCCGTGCCGTGTTGGAACAGATGCCATGCTTCCGGTCGATGCGCTTCTTCGATCTTGGCCCGATAGATTGCCTGGAAATTGCGATTCAACGCCACCGAGGCATAGGGCGCGTAGACGTAGCCGTCGTAGACAAACATCGGGAACGGCTCGGCGGTGTGTGTGAAGAACCGGTCGCCGTCAACGCTCAGCACCATTTTCGGATCGGACCATGCCCCGGCCGGATCGGCGGCGGTCATCGCCATCAGGCCCCAAGCGAAGTAATCGTTCGAGTCGGCCAGCACCAGCACGAGCCAATCGTGCTTGCGATGGATGATGCCGGTGCCATAAGCGCGGCGGTATTTCTTGCTCGGATCGAATCGCCGGGCGATGTCGCTCGTCCGCAGGATCGGGTTGGCGGCACGATGGAACGGCCCCTCCGGTCGCTCCGACCAGGCGTACGCGCAGCCGCTGTCCATGCCGTCGGGCGGGTCGAGCATCCGGGCCCAAGTCATGTTGTCGGAGAACCAATCGTAGGCCAAGTGGTAGCGGCCGTCCGCAAACGCGACCGTAACGTCCGGGGCGCCGTTCGCCGTGGGCGCATCGCCCTGGAAGTGGAACTTCGGATCGTTGAAGATCGGCCCGATTTCTTCCCACATCTTGCCGCGATCTTTCGAGCGATGCACGCGGCAATGCGTCATCGGCTTTCCGGGACCAATGTCATAGCCCGTCAAGTAATTTCCGACGTAGGCGTACCAACAGCCGCTCTTGGGATCCTCGAACAAAAAACCGTTGACCGGCCAGGTGAACGGCGGTTTGCCGCGGACGATCGGGTTGCCCGGCCGATGCTCGAAGCTGTCGAAACTCGGGTCGCCCAGTGCCCCGTGCCGCAACCAGGCGTCGGCCTGTTGCCCCAGGGCGAAATCGATCGCGCCGCTTTGATCCGCCGGCGGCTGCCATCGCTCGGGCACGACCGCCACGGTTGGGGCCGCAATAATCCCCTGCGGCACGCAGAAGCCGACAAGAATGCCCATTAGAATTGTCGAAGAGACCCGAGCCATCGGTCGCCTCAACTCGTCAGGCGGGGAGTTTGGGGTGGAAATATTCCCCAATATACACAGGCTGCTGACCAGATGCAACGAACATAGGGTTTACCACGGAGACACGGAGAACACGGAGAAAATAGACAGAAACAGGTAGCCGCCACAGATGAACACAGACGAACACGGATAGCGCATAGTTTGGTCGCGAGTTAGCCGCTCGCCATCTGTGTCCATCAGTGTCTATCTGTGGCTCCCTTAGTTCCGCCTCCGCGTTCTCCGTTCTCCGTGGCTGACCATGCCGCAAGCGTCTGCTGGTGGCTCGCCGCGAATTTGAGCGCAATCCGGGAGTGGTTGACTCCCGGCTATTGTAGCGCAGGAACACGTTTAGAGCAAACGCGCTAACCCGCCAACCGCTGCACGCGGCTCGGCTCGGCGGCCGGCTGACGCTCGGGGCGATAGCGGTACTGCATGATGTAGGCGTCTTCGGGCGTGTCGCAGTAGTAGCCGTGCAGCACGGAGACGGCGCGAAAACCGTTCTCGCGGAAGAAGAGCTGTGCGGGCAGGTTGGTTTCGCGGACTTCCAGAATGATGCGGCTGCGGCGCTGCGTCGAGAGCTTGGCCGCCAGCTTGGCCAACATCTGGCTGCCCACGCCCGAGCGGCGATACTCGGGCAGCACCGCGAAGTTCAGCACGTGGATGCGGCTCTTGTGCAGCTCGTAGATCATGAAGCCGACCACGCGGTCTTCATATTCGGCGACCATGCCGATACAGTTCCGTTGCCGCAGCGAGCGGATGAAGTCGTCTTCCAGCCAGGGAAACTCGAAACTCGCCGCCTCGATGGCCAACACCTCGGGCATGTCGCGGCGAATCATCCAGCGGATGTGAACCCGCACTTCCTCTCTCTGGTCGATCTGCATCTCGGCCTCCTTCCTTGTCGGCCATCGCTTGGAGCGGCTCTCCTACCGCTCCGGCAATCGGTTCCCCAGCGGGGTCTGTACATTAGCAAAACCGCCGGATTCTGCCAATACGAACTCTGCGGGCAAAAATGCCCGCCGACACCACGCCGGACAACAGCAGAATGGCCGCGGCGGCGCAGCGGTGGAAGGGCCAGCCGGACGAGACCGGCCGGCAATCGAGCGTCAGCGTCGCCGGCCCCCCTTCGGAGAGGTAAAACTTCGGCGGCAACGCCCCGGCAATGGCCGCAATACCGCTGGGCCGGGCGACGTTGGCCGGCGGGCGGCTCAGCGGCGTCGCGCCGCGCGGGTTGTCGGCCGTCAGCGACGGCGGCAAGAACACCCGCCATAGCGTCTGCCGCACCGGCAGATCGCCAATCGCCGGCGATTGGAACCGCAGTTCTCCCGCTCCCCCCGCCACAATCGTGACGCCATGATAGATCACGCCGATCCGCCGCGGCGATTCGGACGGCACCGCCGCGAATCGCCACGCGGCGTCGCCAATCCGCTTGGGCACGATCGGCCAATCTTCGACCGAGGCCTGGATCAGTTCGCAGCCCTTGGGCAAACGGAGGTCGAACGGTTCGTCGCCGCCGGGGATGACATCGAGTGTCGCAGCGGCCGACCAATGGCCGTCGCTTTGGCAGGCGACCGCCACGTCGGCGAAACGAACACAGGCCGACGTTCGCGCGGCGCGGCTTGCCGCGGCGTTCTTCGAAGCGCCGGGAGATTTCTCGCTGTCCCGCGGCTTCGTTTCCCGAGGCGGCGAGGCGGCCTCGTCGCGTTTCCGCCGTGCAGTGACCATCACCGCCGGCCCGCGCACTCCATCCCAAACGATCGTATCGACCAACCGGCCCGACTCGGCCGCCTCCTCGGACCGGAGCGCGGGCGTCTGCTGCAATCGGAGCGCGGGCGGGACGCTCGCGCTCCGGAAAAGGAGCGACACGGTGGGGCGTTCGAACAACTGGATCACCGCCGTCCGAATCTTGCACTTCTGCACGGCGAACAGCGGCAGCTCGCACCGCTGGCCCATGCAAAGCGGCAGCCGCCCGCGGATGCACAATCGCGCGGCGCCCGAAAGGGGACCGTCGAGGAAGGCGGTAATCGTGCCCTGCTTGTCCTGCGACCAGCGTTGTATGCGGTCGCTGCGATCGACAACCAGCGAGACCCGCTCGATTTCGAAATCCCTGGGCGCGGTCACTTGCTGTTGGAAGACATAACCCGAGGCGACCGAAAGCCGAGCGTCGAACAGCACGTCGATGCGATCTTCGTCGAAGCTGAGCGCAAGGGTTTGGCCGGCCGTCGTCCGCGCTTCATGGAGGCGAGTTGCCAGCGTCCAGGCGGACTCGCGGCGCGGCAAGCGGTAGGCGGCCCGCGGCCGCGACTGGCACGGTCCCCAAGCCTTCAAGAAGTCGGCCACGGGCAGGGGCTCGATCCGCTCCCCCTCCTGCTGTTCGCAATCGAGGGCCGGGTCGACGCTCAGCGCCATCCAACGCCGCGTCGCTTGCATATCGACCAGATCGATCCGCGGCAAGGGGATATTGCCCACCGCCGAGGCCCCGCTGAACAACAGCGTGGCCTCCAGCGTGGCCTCATCCGCAATTGGGCGCGGCCAGCGGAAGGTGATCCGCCGGACCTGATCCGACTCCGCCCCGACTTGCACGGTCGGCAGTGCGTCGCCCACCAAAGGGAGCAGACGCAGCCGCGGATCGACCGCCAGTTGCACCTGCCGAAGCTCGCCTTTGGCAACGCGGAACTTGAACTTGGCGTTGACGACCACCGAGCCAGGCTGGATTTTTAGCCAAGTGAGTTGTTCGGCGTTGACCGCCGGTCCAAACCCAGCGGCCGCCGGCTCTCGCCAGCGCACCGCCAATCGATCGGTCGGCCCCAACTCGGCCAACAAGCGCGGCGGGTCCTTCTGCAACGACACTCCCCCGCAGGCGGACGGCACTTCCACCGGCGGCGGATCGGCCGGCAGCCCCAATTCGAGCCGCGAACAAGCTAGCCGCGGAATCGCCGCGTCGAAGCCGCTCGCACCGGCCGCGGCGGACACAACCGGATGCAACGAGAACCCGAGCCGATAGTCGCCCGGCTCGGCCACCTCGAACGCCAAGGCCCTGGCGCCGGCTTCCCAATCGGCTTCGATCGGGCGGCCGTCCAACAGCACGCTGCCCGGCAGCGGGCGTGAGCCCTCGCTTTGCAGCGGCACGCGGACGCGAGTCGCGCGCTCGAGGACCCGCAGATCATATTCCACCCGCAGCCCGCCGGCGGCGAGTCGCCCCGTGGCAGCCTCCTTTGCGAGATCGCCGCGATAGACCGCCGCGAGAATCATCCATGCCGGCTGCCTCTCGACCGCCGCCGCGCGGCGATACAGCTCTTGGTAGAACGCCTCGGGCAAATAGACCTTTCCGCCCACCGGCTTTTTTTGAGCGTCAACCGGAACGAACACGCGATAGATCGGCGGCGAAACCGGCCGGGCGACCGCCGACACCTTGCCGTCCACCCTGGGCAGCGGCGGCGACGGTTGCGGTGCAGGCGTCTCGCCCGCCCCACAAAACAACAGTGACAGCAGCACTCCGATAATCGCGGTGGCAGCAGCGGAACTTGCACCGGCCGCTGGATGGCTCGTGTCAGCCGGCGGAGCGAATGGCCTCCGCTGACGGTGTGCGCATCGCAACGCCAGGCAGAAGAGAACTCCCGACAGACCGCCCCACGCGACCGGAACGTAAGCGTCGGGCAGCGTCATCGCCGCAGCACAAAAGCCAGCAAGCAGCAATGCCAGGGTCACCGCTGCCCGTCTCCGCGCCGTGCAGCATCCCCATCCGGCAGCCAGCAGGAAGACCACCGCCCCGAGCAGTTGCATTGACGCCGTCCGCGCGTACCGCAAAGCAACCGCCGCACCGGCCGGCACGTCGACGCACCGCCCAATCCAACCTCGCATTTCCGCCGACGCCGTCGCGGCGGGGACTGTCCCAGCTCTTGCCTCGGTGAAAATCGGACTGCCCCCTTCACCGAGCCCGACGCCCTCATAGCCCGGCGGAAGCCAGGCAATCCAACGTCGGCCGAGCACGGGCACATCGGGCTCCGGCAACGATGCAGTCAGCGAGCCGATAATCCCCAGCGGCGGCCCGCACACCGTCCATTCGATCGTCAGGCAAAGCGATCTTCGCTCGGCCGGCAGGTCGACCGACAAGACAGTCTCCGGCACACCGACAGTCTCCGGCACACGCCGTGTGCCGCCGGTCTTCGGCACACGGCGTGTGCCGGATACTATCGCTTCCACCAGCCACGAGGTCGGAACTCCGTCGATACGCGCGTCATGCACTTCGTCGGCGGAGACGTGCGGCGGCATTGTCAACCGCAGGTGATTGCGGCCGGAGTTCTCCAAGTAGTACGACGCCAAGTGCCGGGCCGTTCCATCGGCGTGATGCCACGATTCGAGTCAACAAGCCCCAATCCACGCCGTCGCCGCGGCAGGTGTAGCCGACGTGCTCGCTGGATTCGCCTTGGAATCACGATGCGAGGAGATCCGCGGGGGCTGCCGGCTTCTCGCCGTGGCGTCCGCAGGAATTGGGCCGGCACGTTCTGGACCGTGCGTTGCCAAGGAGACCGACAGTGATGCGGAGCGCTCGTTTCGCTCGAATAGCAGGTCGTGCGGCTTGGCCGCCAAGAGCGCCGACTCCGACGGGGGCAGATCGTCGAGTTCCAGCCGATTGAGGCGTTCGTCGCCGCGAGTTTCCAAGGCATAAGGGCCGACCGGCCGCACGGCGACCAGTTGCTTGCAGCGTGCCAACCCACGAAAACGCAGCGGCGGCAAGTCAGCGGTGGCCAGCCGCTCTGCCGACGCCGCGAACGGGCGCCGCGCGACGATCGCCAACCGCAGCGGCTGTCGCGGCGAGAGCCCGGTGGCCAACTGAATTGCCAACCGCTGGCCGCCATTTCGCCGCGGCTCGGCCGACCAGTCGGCCACGCCGCCCGGCGGCGCCGACTCGACCGAGTCGATGATCCACCCCGCCGCCACGTCGGCGCCGATCGCGAACCGGGCATCGTTGCTGATGCGAAATTGTGCCGCCAAGCGGGCCGTCGCCTGCTGGCCGTCAAGCTCGATGGCCGCGCCAGCCAGCGCGTCCACTCTTGCCGGCGGACGGAAGAGCAACCACTCGACGGTCGCATCGCGATCGAATGCCTGAAATTGCATCGACCGCCCGGTCCGTGGGCTGGACAAGGGGCCGGCGCCCGTCTGGGCGCAATGCAACGGGACGAGGCGGTCGGCCAGGAGCGGCTCGGGCACCAACAGCGAGATGTCGCCTTCCAGCCAGAACAGCCGCTCGGCGCGGATGCGGGGCAATCGCCACGGCCGATCGAGCAGCGACCGCCCCACCGCGCTGAGGCGAAGGGTGTACTCGCTGTCGCGGATCGCCTGCGGAAGCCGCAACGTAACGCGGGCGCCGCCGTCAGGCAGCGCCGCGGCCGACCAGGGAATCGCCACGTCGCCCAAGCGGGCCGACGCCAATCGCAGCTCGGGATCCAACAGCACGCCGATCCGATCCAACGGTTCGTTGTAGACTTGCAGCTTCCATTGGGCGGAGACCTCCAATCCCCGCAACGAGCAATCGTACGTCCGCGACTCCCGCAGCAGGGCCAGCGGCCGCCGCGTGTGGGCGGTCCCGGCCGCGGTCAACTGCAATCGCAAATGGTCGTTGCCCCCCAGTTCGATTTGCCAGCAACGCGACTGTTCGTCGACCGCCTTGCTGCCCAAAACGAGCCCCCGATCGACCTTCGGCGTCCACGCCCTGGGCAGTTCGAGGAAGAGCCGGTTCGACGCCGCGGCGGGAATCTCGAAGGCGAAGGCCAGCACGCCGTTGGAATCCTGCTGTCCGGCCAGCGACCACTCCGCGCCGAGCCGCCCGGAGCGTTCGACGAAGACCCCCAAGCGGCCGTCGCCGCCCGATCCGATGGCCGCGGGTTGATTTGGGGATTTGGGGATTTGGAGATTTAGGGATTTGGGGATTTGAGAATTTGCAGATTGTGAAATCTGGAGATTTGAAATCCCTGACTCCTGACTCCTGACCCCTGACCCCTCGTCGCCCCACATCGTCTTGCGAAACGCGAGATTGCACGGCGCCAGCGGCATGAAGCTGGGCGATTGCCCGGCCAGCGTCACGTCGAAGATCGCATCGCCGACCAGCCGGTCGCCTACCAATTTGGCCGCATACCGCGCGGAGACGATCGCGGCTGGTGGAATCGGCGGGGTCTTCGAGTCTCGCGGCCTCATCGCCGCCAAGAGCCGCTGGAACTCGTCGGTGGCGATCGGCAGGTACTTCTCGCCGCCGAGGGGCCAGTCCTTCATACGGTCTTCGGGGGCCAGGACGCGGAGAAATCGCACATCCGTCGCTGGGCGATCCTCACCCGCAGCCGCCCGACCGAAAAGGAGACCGGCGAGCAAGATCGCCAGGAGAAAGAGGCTCCCGACACGTTCCCACGCGGAGCGTGGGAACCAGAATCTGGACTTCTCTCCTCGTTCCCACGCTCTGCGTGGGAACGCCCCCGTCTGCGACGCTCCGCGTCGCTCGGCTCGACGCAGGTGGGCGGAAGAAGTGGGTTCCCACGCGGAGCGTGGGAACCAGAACGAAAGCCCGGCGATCGTTAGCAGCCGACCTTTCATGGCTCGCTATCCCCAAGCGGCTGCGGCGAAATCGCCGCGATGGCGGCGGTTGAGGGGGGTTTGTCGGCAGCGGCCGCCATGAAGCGCGAGTGGGTGGAGCCGATTTCCACCCGCGAACTCGGCGGCTCTCCGCCGGCCAATGCACGTCGTCGGGCCGCGCCGCGTTCCAGCAATCCCGCCAGCAGCGTCAGCACCAGTCCCAAACACGCGGCTTGAGCCAACAACAGCGTCGGCTCGGGGGCGATCAGCCCCGCCGCCAGCAGCGCCACGCCGACGCCCAGCAGCATCGCCGGATGGCGACTGACCGGCAGGTAGATCAACAGCAGGCCCGCCACCAGCGCGGCCCCCGACGCCCAAAGCACGATCCAGGTCCGGCCGGCGGTCCGCAATTCCGCCTGTTCCACCTTGCCCAGCGAACTGAACAGGTAGACGTTCACCCGATCGGGCAGGGCGTCGCGCGGCGCCGCCTCAGCCCACGATTCCAACTCCGCCTGATCCAACAGCGGGTGGCGGCCCCAAAACCAGAACCAGCCGGACCACTGCCAGACATACTCCCCCGTGAAGCCGTCGGGATTCGACAGCAGATGCTCGTTGGCCGGCAGGATCAGTTGCCAGTACATCTGCCGCATCCAAACCGCGGGGCACAGCCGCGGAAATTCCAGCCGCATCGCGCCCCGCGGCGGCCGCGGCCCGGCAAAATGATAGCGCAGCTCGATCACCACCGGCCGGCGGCCAAGGTGATCGGCCAGCGGCAGTGAAAGTCGGTTCTCGCCGAGCGATTGCGGCTCGACCTGACGGCCATCGACCAGCGCGACGGTCTGCTCGGCGGCGCCGGCCGGCATCACGATTTCGATCTGCTTTCGGTCGGTCCGCAGTTGAAAGACGGCCCGATCCTGCCGGGCGGTCGAAGTCAGTCGCGACTGGATCCAGGCGCGATCGACGACCATCGACTTCGCCATGTTGCCCTCGTCGCCGCACAGTTCCAGCGCCACGGCGCCGGTCCGCTGGGCTGCGGCCAGCAGCAAGGCCGGCCGGCCTTCGGCATCGGTCGCATCTTGGTCCGACGCACTCCACGCACCTTTGCCCAGCGAAATCCGCCCGCCGCGATCGGCTGTTACCGCCAGTGTGTTCGCCAACAGTTCGCCGTCGGCCGGCATGAGCAGAGGAACGGAAAGCGATCGAGACGGAATCGGCGCGGAGGGCTTACCCGACGCCGACTTGCCGGCATTTGCCGCAATCGGCTCGACGCGGGCCGCCGGCATTTCGACTTCGGCCAAAGGAACGGTGTAGCTGAGCGCGAGTTCGCAAGGACCGATCCGCGGCTCGGGGAGGGTCACTCTGGCGGAGGCCGTGCCGCCGGTAGCCTCGCCGAGGTCCTGGGCGGCAAGCACGGGAGAAATCGGTTTGCGGCCGTCAATCCGCACGCGAATTCGGCCGGCTGCCAACCCGCTGGGCACGCTGATGGTCAACTGATCGGCCGGCTCATGGGCAATCACGTAGCAGAATCTCTGCTCGACGGTTGCCGTCTGTTCGCCCAGTGCTACTCTGCCCGCCGCCTCGACCGTGATTCGCTGCCGAAGGACGCGGAGGCCGGCCGCGAAGACGGCGTCTCCGTCGCCGCCGCGGTAATAGAGCGGCGGCTGCTGCCGTGGCGGCAGGTTCATCGGCAGTGCGAATTGCTGCCGTGCCAGGCCCGTTGTTGCCCGGGTGTTCGGCGTCAACTCCAGGTTGTCGGCCGCCATCACGGCCACCAGCGGCGGAGTGATCGCGCCGCCCAGCGGACGAGGCAGGGGAACGGCCAGCGACGCCGATTGCGGCTCGATGGCGCGGTGCGCCCGCAACTGCAACTCGATCGAGCCCGACGACGGTTGGGCCAACGGGATCGAGACCACGCCCGCGCTGCTCACCACGCCTTCCGCCTCCACGACGTTCTCAGGACCGACTTCATCCACTTCCCAGCCGGGCAGGGCGATTTCCAGCGCCGAGACCTTTCCGCCGCGGATCGTGTACGTCAACCTGCCCTCCAAGCGAACCTCGCCGGGATCGACCAGCAGCACGTACTCCGGCTCGATGCAAATCCGCGTCTTTCGCGGGGCCAGTCGCAGCGACAGTGAATAGGGCTGGCCGGAATACTCGAAGGCGGCGAGCATCTCGTCTTTGTGCGTGGCGCTCGGCAGGGGCAGAACCCGCTGGGCTTCGCGGCTCGGCCCCCAAATGGCTTGCCAGTCGCCGCCGACGGCCACGGTGAGCGTGCCCGCCTGCCGCACGGCGCCCAGAACCTCGAAGCCGGCCAACTCGCACCAAGCGGGGCTCTTCGCCGGCTCGTAGGCGCGGCGGCAGTTCAGGCGAATCTCGACGGGGCCGACCGTCTTCTTCCCCAACCGCACCTCGACCAGTCGCGGGCCCGTGGACTTTGACGCTGGGGTGGCAGTTGTACTGCCGCCTCTCTCCGGGTGCGGCAGTGCAACTGCCGCACCAACGGCATTCACGGTCGTCATCGTATAACCGTCCGGCTTGCCCGGCGAGAGCTCCGCCTCGGGCGGCAACCGCATCGTCAGCCGATCGAACGCCCCGCCGCGGCTCCGCACCGAGAGCGTTGCCTCATCGCTGATCTGCCGGCCGTCCAGGGTGGCCAGCACTGTGCCGGTCGCTTCCAAAACGATGGGGGTTTCGAGCGAAGCCGGTCTCGATTTGCGCCAAGCCAACTGGAAATCGCCTCCCAGCCCGGCCACTGCGAATTCAGTGGCTTTCCCCTTGGCTGCGGACGACAGCAGTGTCGCCCCCTCCGAGACGGCCCCCATCGCCTCGGCAAGCGGGGCCGTCAGTTTCATCTCCGAAGTGATGGCGCGGGGAAGGCGGAGCCGTAACCGCGTCTCGTCCCCCGCCGAGTCCAACGGCACGAGCATCGTCAATGTGATTTGATGCTGCGAGTCAGGCTGGCCGCGAATCCAGCAGACGTAGCCCGCCCCCTCTCCCTCATATTCCACGACCTGCTTGCCCGCGCCGTGGTACTGCACCGTCCCGCGCAACAAGCCCTGGTCGAGCCGCAAGGGGATTCGCACCCAATCGCTCTCTCGCACGACCGCCTGGAGCTGAATCGTGATTTCGGCGTACGTTTCGACGGCAGCCCCCGTTATCGCCAGCCGCTGGAGCGTGTAGGAGGGCGGCTGATCGCCCCGGCCAAGCTGGTTCTTCAGCCGGTAGAGATCCACGAATTCCTCATACTTGAAATCGAGAATCGGCTGTAGCTTGCCCTGCTTGTCGGGCAAGTAATAGATCGAGGGCCGCGATTCCTCGACGCGGGGGGCGGGCGATTCTCGGGGGACTGTCCCAGTTTTCGTGTCAGCGAAAATGGGACTGTCCCCTTTGCCGGGATTCGGCAACGGCTTGGCAGCCTCCTGCGCAGTCGAACTCGGCGTCGGCAGGGCCGTGGCTACACAGCACCAGACCAACAGCAGCCCCACCGCCGCCGCAACCAGCCGCATCGATTTCAACAAAATGAGTCTCCCACCGGAGTTGTCGGCAGACGCCAACCAGGACGCCCATTTTACCGGCTCAACCGCGCGAATAGGAGTAAGTTAGAGGAGCGCTGTTCCTTGCCTCTAGTGTACCCAGAGGAGAGCGGCGAAGAAAGCACGAGCCGCGGAACCGCGGGGGGGGCCGGATGCGCTCGTCCCAACGTTGGCCGCGCCACGACAGGAAGCCGCCGAATCCCTTCTTTGGGATGGATTGATCCCACTATTCCGATTAACGGCAAACGATTACGGCCGCCGGCATGGCAGTTGTGCTGCTATTTCCAGCAATTGGGCGTGCAGCGCCGGCGTGGCGGCCGCCAGGAAATGGGCCTCTTCGAGCGAGAATTCGCCGCCGCGGGGCGATGTGACTCGGCCGCCGGCCTCGCGGACGATCAAGACGCCGGCCGCCACGTCCCAGATGCGTGTCGAATACGACCAGTAGAGATCGAACCGCCCGGCCGCCAGGTAGCAGAGGTTCAAGGCCGAAGAGCCGCTGCGGCGAATCGCTTGGCAGCGTGGGAGCATCTCCAGAAAAACCCGCACGTCGAGCCCGTCGGACTGCGAGCTGGGTGGGAACCCGACGGCCGCCAACGCCTCGGAGAGGGCTGTAACGCCGCTGACATGGATCGGGCGGCCGTTCAGCCGCGCCCCGCCCCCTTCGATGGCCGTAAAGCACTCGTCGAGGATCGGATCGAATACCGCGCCGACCAGGAGCCGGCCATTGCGTTCCAGCGCCAGCGAGACACAATAGTGGGGCACGCCGTGGACGTAGTTCGTCGTCCCGTCCAGCGGATCGACGATCCAGCGGTATTCGGTTCGCGACGCAGCCGTCCCCGGTGCCCCGGCCGCAGCTCCAAAAGGGACAGTCCCATTTTCGCTGACACGAAAATCGGGACAGTCCCCCTCTTCGCCCAAGAGGGAATGGTCGGGAAAGGCCGCCAGCACCGTCTGGCGGACGGTCTCTTGCGAGGCGAAATCGGCCTGGGTAACCAGGTCGGCGGGCCCTTTCTTGCGCGTGTCGAATCGCCCGGCCCAATCCTGCACGACCCGCCCGCCCGCCCGGACCGCCGCCTCGCAAACTTGCAGGTAATCGCTCGCGTCACACATCGTCGAACCGCCTTCTATCTGTCACCATGCCTTGGGGCTTCACGCCGTTGCCGGCGACGGCGACATTCAGTCGTCCGGCATGTGAAAATAGGCAAGATTACCCCCTAGACCGGGTTAGCCTTGTGAGTGCTGCGCCGAACCTAAGAAAATGGGAAAATTTGTGCGGCGCTACTAGACAGAACCTGGAAACTTGCTATTATCAGGGTCATCGGCCTCTTCTCTGTTCCGGCCCCGCCGTTTCGCTTCGCCGCGAGCGGCGGGGTTTTTTTGTTCGATTCGCCCGCCATGAACGCCCCGTTCATTACAGAGAACTTCCTGCTGCAAAACGACCGCGCCGTCGAATTGTACCATCGCTTCGCTGCCGAGCAACCGATCATCGACTATCACTGCCACCTGCCGCCGGCAGAAATCGCCGCCGATCGACGCTTCGAGAATCTCGCGCAGGTCTGGCTGCACGGCGACCATTACAAGTGGCGGGCGATGCGTGCCGCCGGCGTGCCGGAACGCTACTGCACCGGCGGCGCCTCGGACCGGGAGAAGTTCCAGAAATGGGCCGAAACCGTCCCGCAGACGCTCCGCAACCCGCTCTACCACTGGACGCACCTCGAACTCAACCGGCCGCTGGGCATCAGCGACCGCCTGCTCAATCCCGCCACGGCGGCGGGCATCTGGGAGGAGTGCAACGCGAAACTCGCCCGCCCCGAGTTCTCCGCCCGCGGCATCATGCGGCAGATGAACGTCGTGCTGGTCTGCACCACCGACGATCCGACCGACTCGTTGGAACCTCACCGCACGATCGCCGCCGACCGGTCGTTCTCAGTCAGAGTATTGCCGGCGTTCCGGCCGGACAGGGCGATGGCCGTCGAGTCTCCCGCCGCCTTCAACGCCTGGACCGACCGGCTGGCGACCGCCGCCGGGATCGACGTCGGCGACCGTTTCGACCACTTTCTCGACGCCTTGCGGCAGCGGCACGACTGGTTCCACGCGGCGGGCTGCCGGCTCTCCGACCACGGCATCGAGACGTTTTACGCGGACGAATACATCCCAAGCGACATTTCGGCCGCGTTCCGCCGGCTGCGAAGCGGCAAGACGCTGGAACGCAGCCAGATCGCCGAATTCAAGTCGGCGATGCTCTATGAGCTGGCCGGGATGGATCACGCCAAGGGCTGGGTGCAGCAGTTCCACTTCGGCGCGCTGCGGAACGCCAATTCGCGGATGTTCGCGGTGCTCGGGCCGGACAGCGGCTTCGATTCGATCGGCGATTTCGCGGTCGCCCGCCCGATGGCGCGGTTCCTCGACCGCCTCGACCGCGAGGGCCGGCTGGCCAAGACGATCCTCTACAATCTCAACCCGGCCGACAACGATGTGGTGGCCACGATGATCGGCAACTTCCAGGACGGCGCCACGCCCGGCAAAATGCAGTTCGGCAGCGGCTGGTGGTTCCTCGATCAGAAGCACGGGATGGAGAAGCAGCTTAATTCGCTCTCGAACCAGGGGCTTTTGAGCCGCTTTGTGGGCATGTTGACCGACAGCCGTTCGTTCCTCTCCTACACCCGCCACGAGTATTTCCGCCGCATCCTCTGCAATCTGCTCGGCGCGGAGATGCGGCAAGGGCTGCTGCCCGACGACGTGGAACTCGTCGGCGGACTGGTCGCCAACGTCTGCTACGGCAACGCCGCCCGCTACTTCGGGTTCGATGACGCCCGATGAATGCCGAGCGGACGCTCGATCAGTGCATCTCGACGGCGATGTCCTTGATCGCCGGGCGATACAAATTGAATTGCACGTTCGGATGATCGGCCAGAAGCGATATCGGAACCGCCGCGTCGGTGATCCGCTTCGAGATCATCAGTGCGGTCAGCCTCATGCCGAAGGCGTTGTCGTGCCAGCCGGGGTGCCAGATCGAGACTTTTTCGGCCTTCCACGTCTCGACCGGTCCGACCGTGGCCGCCTGTGTCGGCACGAGCGCAATTTGGCCCGCCGCCGAGGTGCGGGCGTTTTGCATGATCGTCATCGGGTGCAAATCAGTCACGCGCGTCGGCAACTTGCGGTATTCGGCCGGCGAAGGCGGCGCATCGCGGTAGGATCCCGCCCGCCGCGGCGGATCGTTGAATGCCCAATGTTTCACTTCACCCTGCCCGCCTTGCATCACCACGCAGCGCACCGAATCGTAGCTGCGGCGGTAAACCGACAGATCGCCGATGGGAAAGTGCAACTGCTCGTCGGCCATGCGCAGCTCCGGGCGGATGCGATCGAAGCACAGCTCCATGTCGGTCTTCATGAAACTCAGCGGGTGCGTGGGGGCGACCGGCCGGCCGTCTGTGGCCCATTCGTCCATTCCCCAGAAGTGCCCGTGCCGCACCTCCAGATTCAATTCGTTCACCAGTCGGGCGACCAGCGGCAACTGCTCGGTCGGCCCGATCGGCCCGCAAATGCCCGCCGGATTGTCCGCCGTCGCTTGCCGCCACGCATCGAGATACTCCAGCGCCTCGGCCAGAAAGAACTCCTCGAACGTCTCGTAAATCAGCACCCGAAACCCCGGCCGCGAGAGTTGCACGAGGTCCTTCGCCGAGAGTCCGGCGGCATCCTGCAACAGGCTCGGGTCGAGCGTGGTGAAATCCCACCAATCGGGCGCGATCTTGCTCAGCGGACGCGGCATCGGTCGGTTCCTCCGCAACTGTCGAGGTTGTAGGGTGGGTCGAGCGCAGCGAGCCCCACCAAAATCAGGTGCGTCGTCGCTGGTGGGGCTCGCTGCGCTCGACCCCATAGGCACAAAGTTAAGCAACAGTGTACTCCAGAAGTCCTGGATTATTCAGTAGTTGGAAACAACTCGGGTGTTTTCGGCGACGGCTTATGCGCGGATTTGGACAAGGACTGACGTTGCTGATCGAGCACGCGCTCGAGCCTCGCCGGATCGTCGATCGCGGCGAGCCACTGGGCGACCCATCCGGCCAGGCTGGCAGCCGCACGCCAGAGGCTCCGCTGCCCATCGAGCCACACGGCCATCAACAACATGCCGTGTTGCACGATCACGGCGATGAGTTTGATATACACCTCCGCCAGTTGCTTGGCCGCCGGGGCATGGACCTGGCGATCGGCCAGATGATTATACGACTTCCAGAGCTTGAACAATCGTTCAATTTGCCACCGCGCGCGGTAGAGAACCACCACTTCCTTCCACGTCAGCAACTCCGGCGGGCAGTTGCTGACGAAGATCGTCCAGGCTTGGAGGTGCAGGTATTCCTGCGACGGCTCGCGGCCGTGGTCCTGCGCCTTTTCGCGGATTTTCCGGCATCGCCGCGCGACCACTTCCGGCGGCACACGCACGGCCACCAAGCGGCACCGCAGCCGCTTGTCACCGATTTGCGCCGCCACATCGACCACGCCGTTGTCCGCGTTTTCTTCGAGAAATGCCCGCAAATCCCGGCGTTGCCCGCGCTCGTCGCAGACCGCCGTCCCATGCTGCAGACGCGAAAGCCAATAGCCGTCCGCCTTCTGCGCACGCTCGAAACGTTCCACGGAAAAATATCCCAAGTCGAAGATCGACAAGGTTCTGGCGGCCGAGGGGATTGCCGAAATCGGACTCTTCGCGTCGCTCGCGCGGCCCGGCTCCAGCAGCACGTGCAACGTTCCGTGACGAAGCTCCCAGAGCACTTGGATTTTCAGCGCGGCTTGGCCGCCGCCGTGCGAGCCGCCGCAACCGGGGAAGCGGTCGGCATACTCGTCGGGCAAGGCAATCGTGGTGCTGTCGCCGATCACCACTTCGGCAAAGCGTTCCAGCAGTGCGATCGGGGGCGCATCGGCGGTCAATACGTGGCCGAGCACGCGCTGCAGCGCCGGTTCGAGAAAGTTCACCAAGTCGGGGGTAAAACGTTGTGCGATGGCGTCTTCCGTGACGATCACCCCAAGTTGGGCAGCCGTGGTTTGATAGTCGCGACTTTGGGGGGTCGGCTTTCGCAGCACGGTCAGCACCAAGGAGGACAGCAGCGTAGACCCCGAGAACTTGCGTTCCCGCTTTACGCACCCGGTTTCTCGCGCCAGTGCATCCATCGACTCACTCAACAGCCCTTGCAACAACCCCGTGACTTGCGTTACGATCTCCATCGGGAAGCTCCTTCTTCCAGGCTTGTGTTTGCAATAACTTCGCCTGGCTTAAGGACTTCCCCGTTTTATTGAAAGACCAATTTCCTTAACTTTGTGCCTATGGGGCTCGCTGCGCTCGACCCACCCTACACAGATGAAAACAGAGTACGCAGCAGATCGTCCTGCGGGTAGGGATGGCCGCGGTGCTGCACGAATCCTTCCGCGGCCGGCACGCCCAACAGCTTCCCTCGGGCGGCCGCGTGCCGCCGCATCATGTCGAGATACTCATCCGTCCCGTGATACGCCCGCAGCCAATCGCGCTGGCTGGCATGGCACGCCAGCATGGCGGTCTTCTTCTCCAACACCGCAGTAATGTCCAAGAGGGTCGTCGGCGCGACCGGATGTCCCAGCGGGTCGATGCCCTCGATCGGATCGCAATAATACAGATACGGCACCCGCGAGCCTTCCATCGGCGGCCAGGGCAGGATGTTCGGCACCGCATAGACGAAACTGGCCGAGCGGGCTCAGCAGCGAGGCCATCTCGTGATCGACCATGTAATCGCGCGGAGCGGCGGTAAACACCAACGTCGGGGCGACGCGGCGAAACAACTCGATGCACTTCCGCAGCGCCGGCTGATCGTAGATCACGAACCCGTCGCGCTCGCCAAGGCAATGGTACGTGGCGTCGATCATCTCCGCGGCCTTCCGCGCCTCGACCGTGCGGCGGTGCGAGATCGCCCAGCCGTCCTCGCTCGTGCTGCCGCAATCTCCGGCGGTGGCGGTGGCCAGGTGGACTTCCCAGCCCGCTTCCGCTAGGCGGATCAGTGCCCCGCCGCAAAGAATCTCGGCGTCGTCGGGATGGGCCATGAAGCTCAGGGCGACGCGGCGATCCGGGGACAGTGTCGTCAACATTGTCGCTAATCTCCCAAGAGGTGGTCGCTTGACTCGCCCTATCCTACATCGCCACTGCCGCCATGTGAATCCCAGGGCCACGACCAAGTGCGAACGAATACGAACTTGTGCCCACAGTAGCCCGCACACGCCGTGTGGGCTGCTAACAACACGGTGAATTTGGCCAGTGACTGAACCATGAATACTACGCCGTTTTTGTTCCTGCGTGCTTTCCTTTTCACTAGCCCAGGCGTTTACGCCTGGGAAAAAGGACGGAGGTTTTTCCTTTTTTTTTCGTAAGCCCCTTTAGGGGCGGAACGAAGGGATAGAACGCCTGACGCCGGTCATCGCCCCCTGAAGGGGGCTTACACAAAAGGGAATTGTTGATGCTTCCTTCCCCAGGCGTAAACGCCTGGGCTAGTCAAAAGTACGCGGAACGAATCCAGCCTGCAAAACCCACGCAGCTTTTGCGAAGTTTTTAGCAGCCCACACGCCGTGTGCGCGGCGGCGGCTGTCAATGACCGTTTCCAAGCGTGTCAGATCGGATCACGCGACGGCGATCGCCCGGAGAAGGCACCGTCTGCACACGCGCCATGGCAAGCGCCGCGTCTCCGCCGCTTGATGAAACGATCTGAAACAGTGCCCGTCTCGCGGAGACGCTTCTTGACGGTCCGGGGCTTTCCGACTTCGCCCACGCCCGCGGTCTGCCCAAGACCTGCTTTCCGAGCCGTAGACGTTTATAATGGCTGTTGGTCCAGGCTCATGGAGACACAAAACATGCGACGGCGAACTTTGACGATGTGCTTCTCGATCGGCGCGTGCATTCTGATTGCAGGCTGCGGGGTGGCGGCGCAAGCGGCGGAACAGGGGCCGCGGTTGAGCGACGCGGAATTGATCGAGGCCGTGAATTTCGAGTTCCCAGGGATGCAGGCCGTCGCCCGCGCGGCCGGCAACGGTGATCAGAAGGCGGCGCTGGCGGCCTTGGCCGATTTCTTTCGGCAGCGCCGGGAACCGTGCGATTTCTGCCCCAAGCAGGACTTCAGCCCCGCCATCCGTTCGGAGGCCGACGAAGTATTGCGGCATGAGGTGACCTCTGTTGGAATTCCCTACAAGTTCGCCGGCGCCATCGATTGGTATTTCAATCCGACCACCGCCCCCGGTTCGAAGCTCCCCCGCGACTACGAGTGGATGTGGCAGCGGAACCGTCATCACGAATGGGCCACGTTGGCCGAGGCATACCGCGGCAGCGGCGACGAGCGATACGCGCGGGAGTTCGCCGACCAGTTGCGGAGTTGGCTCCGCGATTGCCCCGTCCCGCGAAAGGGCGCGTGGAACGCGCCCGGTTCGCCGTGGCGAACGATCGAGTGCGGCATCCGCACCGCAGGCCCCTGGCCGACCGCGCTGGCGGCGTTCCGCGCGTCACCTTCGGTGAGTGACCGCCTGCTGCTGGACTGGCTCAAGTCCTGGATCGAGCACGGGCGCTATCTTAGCCGGCATCCGACGCACGGTAACTGGCTGACGATGGAAATGAACGGCCTGTACCACGTGGGCACGCTGGCGCCTTTCGCCAGGGAGGCCGAGCGCTGGCGGGCCGCCGCCGCCGAGCGGTTGCGGAAAGAGATGTCCGTGCAGGTCTATCCCGACGGTGCCCAATACGAGCTCACGCCGGGATACCACAACGTGGCGCTGCGCAACATGCTGGGAATCTACAAGCTGGCCAGGGCCTACGGGCAAACGCTGCCCACGGATTACGCCGCCGGTCTGGAGAAGATGTTCGCCTACGACATGTGGGCGATGCAACCCGACGGCGACATGCCGCATTGGAACGATTCCGGCTGCGTCAACGTCGCGGAGGTCCTGGCCGAAGGGGCCGCGCTGTTTCCCAAACGCCGCGACTTCCTCTGGATAGCCAGCGGCGGAAAGCAGGGAACCCCGCCCGACCACACCAGCCACTTCTTTCCCTGGGCGGGGCAAGTCGTGATGCGATGCGGCTGGGACCGCGACGCCCTGTTCCTCGGCTTCGAGGTCGGGCCGTTCGGCGCGGGGCATCAACACGAAGACAAACTGTCGCTGGTGATTGTCGTGGGTCGGCCCGTGCTGGTCGAAGGGGGCACGTACGACTACGACGCCTCAAAATGGCGGCGCTACGTGCTCAGTTCGCTGGCCCATAACCTGGTGCTGGTCGATGGAGCCGGCCAACAGCGACGGAAACGGCCGGACACGAAATTGTCGAAAGGTCCCATCGACGCCGACTTTCAGTCGAGCGATGTGCTCGATTTCGCCCGCGGAGTTTACGACGACGGATTTGAGCGCGGGATTCGCGCCCGCCATACGCGGGAAGTGCTTTTCGACAAGGCGAATAAGCTCTTCGTGGTCCGCGACCAACTCGCGGCGCTCGATGACAAGGAGCACCGCTACGAAGCCCTCTGGCACCTCGACGCGCCGCGATTATCGTGCGACCCCAATGCCGGCGTGTACGAAACGCAGATCGCCGGCGGCGCGAATCTGCGGGTTGTCGTCGAGGGGGGCAACGGCCTGCGGTGCCGCGTCGTCAAGGGACAAGAACAGCCCGTCGTCCAAGGTTGGCTGCCGACGGATGAACCTCGCCGCGGCGTGCGGCCGATCCCTTGCCTGATTTGCAGCCGCAACGGCAAGCGGGTCGAGTTCCTGACCGTCTTCCAGCCGCTAAAGACCGGAAAGGAACGTCGCGTGGCCAGGGTTGGCTTCCACGAGGCGTCGGTCGAGGTGATCTGGAGCGACTCGCACACGACAGCCATTGCCTGGCCGAGATAGCGGGAGAGGCGTCGTCAAACTTTACGAAATCCGTTCGATTGCTATTACTAGAACCACAGAAAGAGAGTTTTCCGAACGCCAGGCAGAATCCATAAAATCAGATCATGCGGCAAGACGATTCCTCATGGCAAGGCAGTTGTGATTGCGCAAGAACGCCCCTCGTGGCCATCCCGTAATATCGTTGACTCCCGCCCATGAAGTCATTGATTACTCGCCAGGCAGAGCCGCGGCGCGGCGGCGGCATATCGCTCGGAAGCCGCCGGCAGCTTGCCGCCGCCACCTTGTTTGTCTTCATGACCCTGTTGTGCGGGGTTTCCGCCGTTCCGGCAGAAGACCTGCGACTCAGCACCACGCCGGCATCGTACGCCGCCCCGCCTGCCGCCGCGCCGGCGGAGAAGGGGGAGGCGCTGACGCCGATCCCCGAGGCCCCAGTCTTGGAGCCGCCGCCGCCGAACGTGGAAGAGCCCTACCCGACCCTGGGCTTGGGGTTCGGGCTGGCACAAACCGGCCCAAGCCCCCAGCCGCAGCGCAACGTCCTCTTTCCCAATAGCTGCCTCGAACGGTTTGGCGAACGGTACGAGGAAGCCAAGGAGGGTTGCGTTATCCCGATCACCGTGGGCGCCTGGCACTGGTTTCACGTCAACACCGGCGGCCCGCTGGCCAGCGGCTACGGCATTCCCGGTGAAAACGGCACCTATTTCTACTCGATTTCAGCCGCCCCCGAGTTCCAGTCCCCGGTCAACTGTTTCTCCAAGTGCGGGGCGTATACGGAGATTCGGCTGCGCGACGGCGGCACGCCGTTTCGGCCCTTCTACCCCAACGACGTGATCTGGCCCTATCAGGCGTATCTCTGGGGCTGCAACGACTCGGGCACGTTGAAGGGAGGGCTGATCTGGCGGCGATTCGGACTCGACTGGGACGGCAGTTTCTGGGGCAACACCGCCTACTTCGACGGCTTCCAACTATCGACCGGCTGGGGGCTCTCCTGGGAATCCACACCGAAGATGGAAAACGGTTTCAAGGTCGATCGCTATTTCCAGTTCTTCATCAAGGACTACCTCGACGGCTCGTTGGTCGGGGCCGATCCGAATAGCGTGAACGGATCGACGGAACAGAACACCGGCATCATCCGCGTCGTGCCCACCTGGCAGCTCTCGAAGGATGAAACCCTGGCGGTCGGGGTCTCCGCGCTCGTCGGGCAGGTGCAGAACCAGCCGCCGTTGGCGCTCGTCACCGACCCGAACACCATCCTCGTCAACCCCGGCGACCAGACGATGGCAAGCTGGGCCGTCGATCTCACCTATACCAAGGGCAATCTCAAGGTCTTCGGCGAAGGACTGCAATCCTACGGCATTCTGAATCCCGATCGTTACGTCTCCGGCGGCCCCAGCAACCGCATCACCGACCTGCTGGTCGGCTTCAATTGGACGCACGGCCCGGTGATCTACCGCTTCTGTTATTCACTGGGTCTCGACGACGATCCGTCGGGCACGCAGCACCTGTTCGTGCCCGGCGTTACCGTGGCGCTGACCAAGAACGTCGAGTTCTACGGCGAATACGTGTTCCAGGAAGTCCGCCACAGCGGGACGCAGCAGTTCACCACCTTCGAGAACGGAATCCAGGCGGTGCTGCACTGGCAATTCTAGTCTAGGGGCTGGGAATAGGGGCTAGGGCCCAATGGCTAGTGGCCAGTGGTCAGTGGTTCGTGGCTGGGAGGCAGGGATTTGGAGATGTGTTGATTTGGAGATTTGGAGATTGACGAGCCACTCTCCACTGTCCATCCTGCCGACTGCCCACTGCCCATCCTGCCGACTGCCGACTGCCCACTGCCCACTGCCCACTGCCGACTGCCCACTGCCCACTGCCGACTGCCCACTGCCCACTGCCGACTGACCACTGACCACTAGCCCCTCCCCACCGCCCTCAGAGACCAACCTGCTTCTTCGCCACCACGTTTTCAGGATCCAGGCAAAGAACGTGGGCGAACAACTGCTTCGCCTCGTCCTTCCTGTCGCCGGCCAGTTTCAACAGGGCCATTTCGCTGATGAAGCTGACGTTGGTCGGATAGGCGTCGAGCATCGGCGCCACGACCTTTTCGGCCTCGGCGTACTTGCCCTGCAAGCGCAAGGCGACCGCCAGCCGCAAGCTGGCGTAGTAGTTTCGCGGGTCGCCCTTGGTGATCTGGCGGGCAAACGACTCGGCGCTCTCGTAGCGGCCCAGGGCCAACAGCGGCAGCAGATATCCCACCCCGGCCTCGCTCGACTGCGGCGCGGCCCGCAGGGCGGCGTAGTAGTGGTTCGCCGAGCTGCGGTAGTCGCCCACCACGTAGTGCAGCCAGCCCATGGTCAGGTTCAGGTGATAGTCTTGCGGATGGGCCGCGTATTGCTCCTGGATCGCGCTAATCGCTTCGGCGTAGTTGCCCTGTTGTTCGAGCTGCCGGGACTTGGCAAGCGATTGTTCCATTGCCGGCTGATTGGTGTCGGACGGCCGCGGAGCGGCGTCGCCGACGGTCTCGGCGGCGCTGAGAATCGCCAGTTGGCGTTGGAAGCGGGTATCTGCCGGATAGGTGACCAGCATCGCCTCGATGATGTTGCGGGCGTCGTCGAACTTCTGCTGAGCCCGCAGGGCGACAACCAGCCGCAAGTTGGCGTAGTAGTTCCGCGGATCGTCCTTGACGATCTGCCGGGCGAGCGCCTCGGCCTGCGGATAGTGCATCGACGCCAGCATCGGCAGCAGGCAGCCGAGCTTCGCCTCGACCGATTTCGGGTTGACGGCGATTGCGGCCTGGTAGCGGCGTTCCGCCTCCTCATACTGGCCGTTGACGTAGTGCAGCCAGCCCAGCCGGAAGTTCAACAGGTACGCATCGGCGGGCGATTTGCCCTGCTTCACGAGCGCGGCGATCGCGTGGGGATAGTCCCCCTTCTTTTCGTGGGCGTAGGACTGGGCAAGCGCCGGGGCGGAGGTGTCGCCGCTCTTGTCCGGAGCGGCCGCCAACGTTGCAGCAATCACGCTCAAGTAAACTGCGGCCGGAAATGTCATGGTTCAACTCCTTAACGTTAGAGGTTCCTGGTAAGACTCGTACTCGTCGTGTTTCGCGAAGGGGAGGCGGCGTCGTTGGTCGCTTCACGCGGAGCGTGAAGAGTAGATTCTGTTGACGATCCCAAGCCCCGGGGGATCGAGGAAACGCGGTTCATCCTGCTCTGATGATTCGTCCGTCTGAGTTCCACGTTGCCCAACTGCACGGAGGCGAATCCGCGGCGGTCGTCAAGCTGGAGCCGCGCGGCGGCCTTCAGGCCGAGAATCTTCGATTCGACCACCGATTCCACGCAGTTGGACGTGCGAAAAGTCTGCGTCACTTTCACCCTGGCCGCGGCGGGGTACAGGAACGTGGCGAAGCGGGCGAGGCCGCGCCTCATCCCGCCGGCGGCTGCGCCCAGCGGCACGTAGTCGCACCAGTGCAGACGGTTCTTGTAGCTCAGCGGCAGCCGCGGGATGGCCAGGAACAACATGCGCAGGTGCGGATCGTCGCCGTCGAGGCGGTACATGTAGAACGTCCCCTCATGCTTGCCGAAGTAGAGCTTGGCTCGCCGCGACTGAAAGTAGTAGCAGCCGTCCTTGGCCACGCCGACGCGCAGCCGGATTCTGCCGATCTCCCGACCGCGGCGAAAAACCTCGTACTCCTGCACGTCGTCCAGCGAGAAGCCGGTGGCCTCGTCCAGGCTCCTCTCCGGATAGAGCGGCTCGACGCGGTCGCCCTCGACGGGCACGTCATTGGCGTGATAAGAATCGGCGTTGCGGTAGCTGACAAAACTGAACGGCAGCGTGGGGGCGCCGACCAGTTCGTCGGCCTGCGCCTGCACGTGCAGATGCGGCTGCAACGAGTAGCCCGAGTTGCCGCACAGCCCCAAGACCGCGCCGCGCTCGATCCAATCGCCCACCTTGGGGCGAATCGAGCCGGGAATGAAATGCGAGATCTCCACGTAGAAGCCGCGCGGATCGCGGAGCATCACCAGGTTGCCCCAGTTATCGCAACCGTTGGGCTCGTCGATCGGGTTGTCGGGGTGGTAATCGACGGACCTGACCACCTGGCCCCGCACCGGCGCCAGCACCGGCATGCGATAGCAGTAGTAGTCTTGCAGGTTCTTTCCCTCGCCGCGGTGGGTCTTGCCGTCGTCGTCGGTGATCAGAAAATCGCAGGCGTGCCGCCAATCGCCCCGATGGGTCCACTTGCCGTCGAACCCCTGCACGACCGTCCATTTGCCGGAGAAGGGCAAGTAGAGCGTGCGCTGGTTTCCGCGATAGCGGACGCGATTGACCAGCGTGTTCTCACGGATTTCTTCGGGGTTGCGGCCCAGGCCCGTGGAGAGCAAGGGGTGGTCGGCGAGGCGGAAGATGCCGATCACGCCCAGCGTCACCAGGCAATAGGGCCAGGTGAACGGCGGCATTCCGTAGGGCCTTCCCAGCACGACCGCTGCCTCCAGGATCGGCGCGGCGACGGCCACCGCGATCAAAGCCAGCAGAGTGCTCCGCAGCGAAGGCACCAGAAATACTCCGCCCACGGCCATGGCGACAACGACAAAGTTAAAATTGTTGATGTCCAAAAGCGACGCGGCCAACGAGGGAAGAAAGAGGCTGTGAACCAAGACGCCCAGGTAGAAGCCCGCCGCCGCCAGCAAGAACAGGACGCGAGAATGCAGTAGGACCAGCGCGGCGATCACCATCCCGGCGGTGACGTTGGGAAGAAAGAGCATCGCGCTCATCGACCTGAAGAAGGCGGCCAGCCAAAGCGGCAATTCCCAGTCCCATGTCAGGAGCGTGGCAGCGGGGCCCGCCCGTTCCCAGAACGCCCAGCCGCCGGAAAGGGCCAAATAGAGCAGGGTGCTGCTGATCGCAAAGGGGAGACTCAACACCGGCAACTGCGGCCGCGACGCGGCCCGCACCAGGATCAGTGTGACCAGCATCGCCAGCAAGCCCGACAACACCGCCAGCGGCCAGAGCATCAGGCAGAAGTTCAACCGGCAGCCGATCGACAATCCCACCAGCAGCGGGTTGTACACGCTGCACGCCGAGCGGCGAAACTCGCCGTCGGCGCCGATCAGCCAGGCCAGGCCCTGCGCCGCCAGGAGAGCGACGATTCCCGCGGCGGCCATGCTCGGCCGCAACAGCGTCACCGCCAAAAGCACGGCGCCGCTTAGGCCGCTGGGAAGGAAGAACAACGCGGCGCAGCCGCGGAAAAAGGCCTCGATGCGACGGTTCATGATTGACCCCGGTGGTTGAGATGATCGGGCAGCCTTTCCCGCCGAGTAACGTCCGTGAGGTCTTCGGCTTTGCGGATCGCTTCCGCATCGCCCCCTTCGCCGATCAGCACCACGTTGGGCCGATAGGCGATGAACTGCATCCATTGCGTGTTGTTGTAAGCGCCGACCGGCGAGAAGATCAGCCGGGCGCCGCGTTTCAGCGGCGGCAGCATCTCGCCCTCCTCGATCACGTCGAGGTTCATGCACAACGGGCCGTAGATCACGCTCTGCTCGCTCATGCCGCCGGTGTCCTGTTCCAGTTCGATCTGCATCTTGTACCAGAAGGCGGTGAACAACAGATTCACGCCGGCGTCGGCCACGTAGGCCCTGGTGCCGTCGGGCAATCGCTTGGCGGCGCGGATCGTGGTGATCAGGTATCCCGCCTCGTCGATCATCGCCCGCCCCGCCTCGACGATCAGCTTGGGAAACCTGCCGGGACGCAGGGCGCGCGACAAGGCCTCGCCCACCTGTTCGCCGAACTCATCGATCGAAGGCACGGCCACGTCGGCAGAAAGATACGTGGCCTTCAGATGGTTCTGCGACGGAAACCCGCCGCCGATGTCCAGGTCCTCGATCACCACGCCGAACTGCTCTTCGAGCTGGCCCGCGAAGTAGACCATCTTCTGCACCTGCCGGGCGTAGGCGGCCGGATCGAGGATGAACGTGCCCAGGTGGCAGTGCAGGCTTCGCGGCAGCAGCCTGCCGCCGTCGAGCATGCGTTTCGCCGCGGCCAGAGCCTCGCCCGACTCCAGGTTGAAGCCGAAGCGCGTCCATTGCGGATAGATGCCGGCGTCGAGGTTCAGCCGCAGCCCGACGGGAAACTTGCGTTCGCTTCCGTCCGCCAGCCTGCCGGCGGCGATCTCCAGGTCGTCGATCTCGTCGAAGTGATCGACCTGCACCAGCGCCCCTTCCCGCAGCGCGCGCTCCAGCGCCGGCAGCGGCTTGTAGGGGCCGTTGTAGATGATCTCTGCGGCGGGGACGCCCAGCCCGCGGGCCATGTCGTATTCCATCTCCGAGACGACCTCCGCGATCGAGCCTTCCTGGTGCATGATGGCGCAGATCGCGCCCAGATAGTTGGTCTTGTACGACCAGCCGAGCTGCACGTTGGGATAGTGCCGCGAGAAGGCGTCGTACACCTCGTGGTGCCGCCGGCGTATCTCGCGCTCGGAAAACACGAACAGCGGCGAGCCGAAGCGTGCAACCAGATCGGCGATGGTCGCTCCGTCGATCGACGGGCGGACCTTCCGCGCATAGGCCGGACTGGCGCCGAACTGGTTCATCTGTCCGCCCCGCAATTTCTGGATCACGGGTGCTTCGTAGACGGTGCCCACGGGTTTTCTCCTCGATGAATGACGTTGTGAAAAGCGGTCATGTCGGTGACCAGCTCGTAGCTATAGCGGACAAACAGTTTGCCCGCCTCGTAGTCGCCGCGGGGCGCCAGCGGCAGGCCGCAACCGCGCCGCAGCAACTGCGAGGGCAAGTTCAGGCCGACGCCCGTAGCCAGGTAAACCCAGGCCGGAAAGCGGGGATTGATCTCGATCAGGTTCACTTCGTCGCCGGCGGCGATGCACTCCAGCTCGAAGGGGCCCCGCCAGCGGCAGACGCGGACGAAATTCTCCGCCGCCGCCAGCATCGCCTCGTGCCGGATCGTGACCCCCGTCCAGATCTTCCCCAGCGAGGTAATCCAGATTTTCTTGATGGCCACCACCCCGAGACTGCTCTCGCCGTCTCCCAATCCGACGACGTTCAATTCGTCGCCGCTTACGACTTGTTGCACGATCACCGGGTATCCCCATTCGGCCACCAGCTTGTGGAAGTAGCCCGCGGCTTCCTGAATCGTATGGGCCTGATGCGCCTTGTAGAAACAGCCCTTGACCATCACCGGCAGCCCGAGCTTCTCGATCGCCTGTGTGAGCATCGCCGGCGAGGTGACCACCTCGGTCTTGGGCAGCCGAACTCCGATCCGCTTGCTCAGATCGGCCAGATTCTCTTTGCTGCGAAGCTGGAATTGGGCCCTACTGGGCAGAAACGTGCCGATGCCGTTCGCCTTCAGCCGCTTGGCGTACTTGATGTACAGCGGCAACTCCGAATCCAGGTTCGGAATGACGTAATCCAGGCCGTAACCCTGCTTGATTTCCAGCAGCCGTTTCAGATACGCTTCGCCGCCGCACGACGGATAGGGGAGCATAAAGGACTTGTCCAGGATCCAGTCCATGTAGATGCCCGGGTCCATCGCGTCGTACGCCAGTCCGACGATGCGGACATTCAGGTCGGGGTCTTCTTTCAGGCTGCGGGCCACGGCGATTCCCGGGCCGGGATTATCGACCGCGTTGATTCCCGAGACGCCAACGTAGACGGTTTTCATGTCGGCGGGCCTCCCTACCGATGCGAGTGGTCACACCAGATGGAGGTGCTGCAAACGTCCGTGAAAATCCGTCACGTCGCGGTCGGCGTCTTCCTGCGAAATCTGGAATTCATCCCGAAGCATCTCGGCGATCTCACTCTTGCCGTGCCCGCTTTGGAACGCCTCGAGAATTTTCACGCCGGAATCGTTCACCACGAACGTGTCGCCGGTTGCCGGATCAAAGGCCAATCCTTCGGACGTGCGTAAGCGAGATAAAGCGACCATTACGATCTCCTTGTGAATTGCGGCCCGGTCTCTCGTCGAGCATCCGTACCCAACCCGAACAAGCGCATCAGGTCTTCCGCGCCACGGGCAAATTGGGTGACAGATTTTATGCAGTCACTTTGGCCGGGCAACCCCCTCCCGCGACCAAGTTCTTTTCGCACGGTCCGCCGCCGCCGGTTGACGGCATTCTCCCGATAACGCGGCGAGGCAAAGAACTGAGGGGTTAACCGAACCGCCTGTGAAAGGTTACAATTGCGAAACGCGAAAGGATCGATCATGCGGGCAAATGGGCAAGAAGAGGCAGACAGCGAAAACGGCACGCCGCCGCCCGGCGAGTGGCTCAATCGCAACGTGTTTGGCATGGGGCTCACCAGCCTGCTTTCGGACGCCAACCACGAGATGGCCACCGCCGTGCTGGCCGGCTTTCTCACCGTGATCGGTGCGCCTGTCTATGCCCTGGGGTTCATCGAGGGCGTGGCCGACGCGCTGTCCAGCTTCGTCAAGCTTGGGGCGGGCTGGTGGAGCGACCGCCTCGGCCACCGCAAGGCGATTACCACGGCCGGTTATGCCCTGACCGGCAGCGCGTTTGCACTGTTCGCTCTAGCCACTAGTTGGCCGCTGGTGCTGTTGGGGCGAACGCTGGCCTGGTTCGGCCGCGGCATCCGTGCGCCGCTGCGGAACGCCATGCTCGCCGAATCGATCTCGCCGGCCGACCGCGGCAAGGCCTTCGGCTTCCATCGCGCCGCCGATACGCTGGGGGCAATCATCGGGCCGCTGGTGGCCGCCGGGCTGATGTTCCTGCTCCAGCCCTACGCCGGCGGGAACCCCTCGATGCCCTTTCGCATCATCTTCCTTTTGACTTTGGCGCCGGGCTGGGATCGGCGGTGGCATTTGCCTTGATGGTCAAAGAAAAACGCCGAGCGGCCAGCCACGGCATCCGCTTCTGGACGTCGATTCGCGCCCTGCCCACGAGCTTTCGCCGTTTTCTCGTTGGCGTGGGCGTCTTCGGCGCGGGGGACTTTTCCCACACCCTGCTGATTCTGGCCGCCACGCAACTGCTGACGGGCCGCTACGGCGCCGTGGCCGCCGCCGAAGTTGCCGCGCTGCTCTACGCGCTGCGCAATGTGCTTTACGCGGCCGCATCATATCCTGTGGGCGCGCTTAGCGACCGCTTCAGTCGCCGCCGCCTCTTGCTGCTCGGCTACCTTCTCGGCGCGGCGGTGATGCTCGGCTTTGTCGTCGCCTTTCTCGCACGAACCAGCAACGTCGTCTGGCTGAGCCCTTCTATTCTCATTGGCGGGCGTGTACATCGCCTTCGAGGACGCGCTGGAGGGCGTTATCACCGCGGACCTCGTGCCCGACGAGTCGAATCGCGGTACCGCCTACGGCGTGATGGGAAGCGTCAACGGCGTCGGTGATTTCCTCTCTAGCGCCGTGGTGGGCTTGCTCTGGTCGCTCAGTCCCGAGGCCGGCTTTGCCTATGCCGCCGTGGCGATGTTGTTGGGAACCGTCCTGTTGGTGCGCGTACGCTGACCGCGGAGCAAGTCGCCGGGAATCGCCGCGCATCGCCCCGTCCGACTCGCCAGAATCAGCCGCTTATGAATCCTCATATCCAGTAGCACGGAACACCGCAGGCCGGGACTATGCTGGATCGCTTGTCGGAGATTCCCTTACGGCGGTTTTAGAATCGTCTTCCGGCCGGAAAGACATGCGGTTTTTCCGCGAAGTCCGGAATCCTCGATGTTGGAGCAAAGGCCGCCACGGGGAATCCGGACCATCGGCTGTCCGCTTGAACCGGTCGCCGTATAATTCCTGCGGCAACACGAAAGGAGCCAATCATGATTACCGAAGCGATGCGACTCGCAAAGAAGAACCTTGCTTCTCCCGATGTGACCAAGGACTGCGGTCACGGAAAACTGGAGCTTGTGACTCTCGAAGACACTACCCTCGCACGGTTCACGCTGCAACCGGGCTGGAAGTGGTCCGAGCATGTCCGCCCCACGGCGAACACGGAAAGCTGTCACGTGCAGCATCTCCAGTACGTCATCAGCGGCCGCCTGCGGATCGTGCAAGAGGACGGCCAGCAATTGGAGTTGGCGGCGGGCGACTTCGCCAGCATTCCGCCCGGTCACGATGGCTGGGTTGTTGGAAACGAGCCGTTCGTGTGCATCGATTTCTCTCCTGATATGAAGCAGTACGCCCAAGAGAGCGGCGGCTCGCAACACGACTGATGCGATTGAGCGGGTGCAGGGAGTGAGCGCCGCCCGGCGCAAATCGCGGGACATTGAGCAGTCTGGCGCGCTCCGCCCTCACCGTAAGCCTCTCCCAAAGGGGGAGGGGACCAATTTCCAAACACGTTCCAAGCGGCAACGGCGACTTGACGCGCAGATTTCCTTCTGTCATGCTCGTGCCTGGATGCGTTGTTTCTTGCGAATTCGACACTACAACGTTTAGCCGGCGGGCTTGCCCGCCGTACCCAGTGTTGAGTCTCGCGGCACTTCTCGCGGCGGGCAAGCCCGCCGGCTAAACGACATTCCTCTCGATCTTGCGCAGTAAAACTAGGTCCGCCTCAGCAATGGAGGAGAACCAATGCAAACACGAAAACTCGGAAAAAACAAGTTGGAAGTCTCGGCCCTCGGCCTGGGCTGCATGGGAATGAGTTTCTCCTATGGCCCGCCCAAAGACACTCAGGAGATGACCTCGGTTCTGCGGGCGGCGGTAGAACGGGGCATCACCTTCTTCGACACCGCCGAAGTCTACGGCCCGTTCCTCAACGAAGAACTGGTGGGCGAGGCGCTGGCGCCCTTCCGCAAGCGAGTCGTGATCGCCACCAAGTTCGGTTTCGACGTAAATCCCGGCTTCGATCCCCGCGGGATGAAGGGCTCGCCGGGCCTGAACAGCCGGCCGGAGCACATCAAGCAGGCCGTCGAGGGTTCGCTCCAACGACTGAAAGTCGAGACCATCGACCTGCTCTATCAGCATCGGGTCGATCCGAACGTGCCGATCGAAGACGTGGCGGGGGCCGTCAAGGAACTGATTCAGCAGGGCAAGGTCAAGCACTTCGGCCTTTCCGAAGCAGGCGCGCAGACGATCCGTCGCGCACACGCCGTCCAGCCGATCACGGCTCTCCAGAGCGAATACTCGCTCTGGACGAGAACTCCCGAGAAGGAAGTGATACCGACGCTCGAAGAACTCGGAATCGGCCTGGTGCCGTACAGCCCGCTGGGCAAGGGATTTCTCACCGGCAAGATCGGCGAAAACACGACCTTTGACAGTTCCGACTTCCGCAGCATTCTGCCGCGCTTCAGCGCGGAGGCGCTCAAAGCAAATCAGGCCCTGATCGCGCTGCTTGGCAGCATTGCCGAGAGGAAGCGTGCAACGCCCGCCCAAATCGCGCTCGCCTGGCTGTTGGCCCAGAAGCCCTGGATCGTTCCCATCCCCGGCACCACCAAACTGCATCGCTTGGAGGAGAATATCGGAGCAGCCTCCGTCGAGCTCACGCCGGACGATCTCGGCGACATCAACGTCGCCGTCTCGAAGATCACGGTGCAGGGGGCTCGTTATCCCGAAAAGCTGGAGCGACTGACCGGACGCTGAGCTTCGCCGTTTAGCCGCGCCCCGAAGGGAAGCGCTGATGCAGGCTGGCAATTTGTTGACGCTGCCCGATCGAGTCCGCTACAATGGGGCTAAAGCAGCAAGCGGTTCCTGATATCAGATTGGCAGCAGCATGGATCGTTCGACGCAACTGGGGCAAGCCAGCATTCCCCGCCTGCTGCTGAGCTTTGCCATTCCGGCCATCGTCGGAACGATGGCCCAGGCCCTCTACTATCTGATCGACCGCGTCTTCGTCGGCCGCGCTTTGGGCTCGAACGCTATCGCCGGGATTACCGTGGCTTTTCCCTTCATGCTGGTCGTGCTGGCGTTTGGAATGCTGGTCGGCTTCGGCGGGACGGCGCTGATCTCGATTCGGCTCGGCGAAAAGAGAAAAGCCGACGCGGAACGCGTCTTGGGCAGCATCGTCGTATTGCTGCTGGTCGCTTCCGCCCTGCTTACCCTTGCGGGCCTGCTCTGGCTCGATGACATTCTCGTGCTTTTCGGCGCCAGCAAGGCGACGCTGCCCTACGCCCGCGACTACCTGCGGATCATCGTATTCGGGACGGTGTTTCAGATGTTCGCCTTCAGCCTGAACGCCGCCATTCGCGGCGAGGGCAATCCGAAGATCGCCATGCTGTCGATGCTCATCAGCGTGTTGTTGAATGCGATTCTCGCTCCGATCTTTATTTTCAGATTCTCTTGGGGGATGCAGGGGGCAGCCTTGGCGACCGTGATCTCGCAGGCGGTCACCGCGGCGTGGGTAGTCGCCTATTTTCTCGCCGGCAAGAGCGTCTTGCGGCTCCGCCTTCGCACGCTGCGATTCGACGGCGGCATCTCGTCGAACAGATCCTCGCCTTCGGGTCGCCGGCATTTGCCATGCAGCTTGCCGCCAGCGTCTTGCAGAGCGTCCTGAATCACCAACTCGGCCGTTACGGCGGCGACCTGGCGATCTCGGTGATGGGCATCCTCTACGCCATGTTCATGCTGGTCGCCATGCCGGTCTTCGGCCTCAACCAAGGGGCGCAGCCGATCATCGGCTACAACTACGGAGCGAGGCAGTTCGCAAGGGTGAAAAGAACGCTGGAAATCGCCATCTTGGCGGCAACCGCCTCGATGTTGGTCGGTTTCGGCGTGATGATGCTCTTTCCCGGCGAGGTGATCGGACTGTTCAACCGGGACGACCGGGCCCTGTTGGCTTTGGGCACCCATGCCATACGGATTTCCACCTTGATGCTGCCGTTGGTCGGTTTTCAGATCGTCAGCTCCAGTTATTTCCAGGCGATCGGCAAGCCGAAGACGGCGATTCTCTTGATGCTCTCCCGCCAACTGCTGCTGCTGATTCCGGCGGCGCTCATCCTTCCCTGTTTCTTCGACCTCGACGGCGTATGGATGGCCATGCCGACCTCGGATTTCCTGGCCTCGCTGCTGACGGCGATCTGTCTGCTGGCGGAATTGCGGGAGTTGAAGGCCAGTGGAGTGCCGCTGCTGCCGCCGCAGGGGAATGTCGGCTGACTCGGCCAGCTACGTTTCATTTACTCAGGGTCGAGTTCTTTACGATGCCCTAAACAACGGCAAGTCGTCCCATCATTGATGCTGCCGGCGCCCTTTTTTGTCACCGCGTTAACGCTTTCGGCACATCGAACAACACCCGCACGGTCTCAATCCCGCACGGAGCGATGGGAACGACAACCGTGTTGTGGTGCGTCGAAAGCCCTGCCTCATCTTCCTCGATGATGTTCGTCCTCGCGGCCAGCTTGACGGGCCGGGCGAATTGCATCTCCACTCGATTCTGCTGCTCGCTTCCCTTCGCCTCGACCAGCCGAACAATGAGCCCGCGATTGTCCTCGGCCCTCTTGAGAACAGCAATCTGCACGTTCTCGGCGTTGATCCGAACGAGAGAGAGGCGATCCGGCAGACTTGCCGACGTTGAGGCCGATCTTATGACATAACTCAGCAGCGGCGAATCGAGTTCCGCGCCCGCTCGGGCGGAGTCCGCTTGAGATTGCAGCGCGAAACGGAACCGGTGCTCACCCTTCTGTTCATAGTAAAGACCCTCGTTTCCGCAACTTCGCACCGTGCGGAGCAGCAGCGGTTGAATGAGGAATGCCGCTTCCGGCCCTGCGGTCAAATCCTTGAAGGCAGCGACATTGCACTGCGAAGCCAGCGATACGCTCATCGATTCGCCGGTCAATTCGACCCAACCGCGCACGCCGCGCCAGCGATATCCGGCCAGCGGACCGAAGGGCCAAGGCACCGCGTACTTCATCTCCCTGCCGTACTCTTGCCATCCATAAGGCACGGCATAGCGAACCCTGGGATCAGGCACGTTCAGCGGAAATGCCTGGTAGAGCTGAACGTTTCTCTTTCCCTCCCAATCCACCGTGGTCACAAGATCAATGCGGGGCAGGTCCCGGTAGAGAATCACCTCTTCTCGGCATCCGGAGTGTTCCAGCAACTTCCCGTTCACTTCAATGACCAGCCGCACCGGGCCGTCCTCGGCCACTCGAATCGTGGCGGGGTGTTCTCGCATTCGCCACTGCTTGCCCGTCAAGTGCATCCTGATGTCCACGTCGTCATCTTCCAACGCGACCAGCTCATTGCACTGATACTTGCCACCTTGCCGCACCAATTCCTTCTGAGTGCGTTTGTCGAGAATGCTGCGAATCGCTCCCGTGGATGGGTCGAACTGAATGCGATAGAAGCTGTTCTCGAAGACGTTGTTGGCGGCGTCAATCTGGAACGGCGAGGCAGGCAAAGTGGCCGCTTGTCCGTCGATGAGATAATAAGTTGCATAGCCCAACGAGGGAACGTCGGCGGAGAAAGCCACACGGATTGCATCTCCCTGTTCATCCCCACGCGCGACGATTTGGTGCGGAACCGGCCGGTTGGCATTGTCCACAATTGCCAAGCTCCTCACCTTCTCCTTTTGCAGCGGCACGTCGCAGACGACAATGTCGTGGCGGCCCCAGGAGAGCGGATTGAACACCAGTATCGGTGTGGCGTCATGCCTGAGCGGGCGGACTGCCGCGGCAAGAGCAGCCAGGGCGTTTTGCAGCACGCCTTCATTCCACCGCTTGGCTTCCTCGATTTTCGCCGTCTTTTGGCGATCGCTGATCTCTCCCTTGTTGCCGCCCCAGTTGTGTTCCACGGCGAAAAGCCTGTTCTCCCATATTTTCGTGAGTGTGTCGTGCGGATAAGCAAACCCCGGCGCCAGCAGACTGGCCAGGGAACACGCCTTCTCCGCCGCCAGGAGCCGCCCTTCCAGTCGCCGGTCCGCCATAAAGCAGTCGTTTCCTTGGGCTTGAACGCTATCCCAGGGCGACGGCATTTCGCCCGCATACGTCGGCAGCGGCTCTTGGGCGACAGCGGCGAACAACTCGGTTGTCGAGGCATGAATCAGGGGAGGCAAACGCTTCGCGGCATTCCACCGCCGAATATTCTCGTCCACCTGGGCACTTGGCGACTGGATATCCGTCCCATCGGTGAGGAAGGCGATCTTGGGCAACCCGTGAGCCGAGTGGTTCTTGCGGATGTCCTCCAAGAACTTGGGCAGCGCCTGTGCAAACTGCCGTACGTCGTTATTTCGCAAGCCCAGTACTCCACCCGCACCATACCCCCAAGGCGTGCTCCACGTCGGCACGCTCGATCCATCCGGCGCCTGCCAGCGAAACAGGTACGGGCCACGGGTCTCGTGCAGCACGCCGGGCTGCTCGAAGGTGTTGTCGGTGGCGCCAGCGGAGATTACCAACCCGCGGATGCCGGCCTTGTGCAGGATTTGCGGCAACTGGGCGGTGTGCCCGGCCACGTCAACGTTCCACACCGTTACCGGATCAACGCCGAGATGCTCCTGGATCCAGCGCTTGCCCAGATACAGTTGCCGCACCAGCCCTTCGCCGCCACAGGTCAGTTCCCAGGGGCCGGTATAGAAGGCGCCGATCTCAATCGCTCCGGCCTGCATCAACTTCTTGACCCCCGCCTGCTTGTCGGGATAACGGCGGAGATATTCCCGCAGAAACAGGGCGTGCTCCATCGTGAAGCGATAGCTCGGCACCCGCTGGGCGATCTCGACCGACTTGGCAATCGCGGCGACATTCGCATCGAGGCACGCCTGGATGCTGTCCGGCCAACACAGATCGGAATGGGTGTGCGAGACAATGAAGACCCGGTAACCGGGAGCCGCATTGGATTTCGATGGTGGCTCGTCCGCAATTGACGACCTCCCGGCAAAAAGGGACATCCCGATCAGCGCCGCCACCGACCATCCGCGCGCGTTCATGACGAGCTCCTTCATGGGAGAGCCAACCCGTCCCAGGTTACTCGCCACCTGTTCGCTCCGCAACCCCCAGCCTGAAGCATAGAACGGGCGATCGGCTCCACGGCAGCTAGGGCCAATCAGTTATTCAAGCTGGGTAGCCGCATTTGGCGTGGCACGCAATGCCAAGGCTTGATTGGAAGCGGTTTTGATGTAATCTTTTGCGAGGTCGAGGGTTGCGTTGAAAATGTGCTTTGGGAAAATGGCGGTGAATTGACCGCGCATGAAAAAGCCGTTCCAGCAATGATAGGGGGTCACAACACCAAACCCCATCATGGAAGGAACGGCAAATGGCCAACGCAAGGAAGCGGGCCCGCCAACGACGGCGGGCGAAATCGTTGATCGGCTCGATGCGAGAGTTTCTCACGCCGGAAGTTTTCAAGCAAGTCCGAAATGCTTCAAAACGCAGGAAATGCCCGCGTTGGGACTTGCATCCTTTGCTTTACATCATCATCCTGACGACCTATTGCTGTGGCGACAGCCTCCCGGAAAAGTTTGAAGCCGCCAGAATGTTCTATGTCGCCAGTTGTCCAAAACGAAAACGGCCGGGCCAGCACTTTTCCGGCTTTGAAAAGGCCATCGCCAAACTTCCCATGCCCATCCTGCGGGCGTTGGCGGCGGCCCTGCGCACGGATGGAAGTCATTTTCGGCAATCAGTGGAAAGTGGGAAACTTCATCCCCTTTGGCTGTGATGGCACGCGGCAGACGTGTCCCCGCACCGAGGAACTGGAGCAACGCTTGGGAAGCGGCGGCAAAGAGGATTCGTCACCGACAATCTGGAACACCTCGATCGTGCATCTTACCTTGGGCATTCCCTTTTGCTGGCGATTGGGGAAGGGGGGCAAAGCCAGCGAACGAAGTCACCTCATGTACATGCTGCGTTGGCTGCCAGCGGCGGCGTTGGTGGTGGCCGACGCGGGATATGTGGGCTACAACGTGGCCGCGACCATGATCTTGGCGAACGTGTCCTTTCTCATCCGCATGTCCTCCAAGGCCACCTTTTACAGCGAAACCCAGGAACTGTTGGAGGAGTTCCGCGAAGGGATTGTCTATTATTGGCCGAAGAGCCAGCAGGAGGACGGCAAGCCGCCGATTCGCGGCCGATTGCTGCGGATTCACAGTTGCCGTCATAAGGTGGACGTCTGGCTGTTTACGAACGTGGAAGATGCGAAGCAGCTATCCTTGGAGATGGCGGGAACTTGTTATCGTTGGAGGTGGGAAAACGAGGGATTTTTCAGAACCTACAAGCGAACCTTGAAGAAAGTGGCGTTGATGAGTCGGACGCTACGGCTAGTGCATCGCGAGGCAGAGGCTTCGATGATCGCAACGCAGTTATTGCTTTGTCAAGGCGCGTTGGCGATGCCGGCACCACCGAAAGACAGCCTCCCGATAATGTGCAGCCCACGGGGGGTGTTGCTGGAGGTGCGTCGTGACATGTTAGGCCGTAGGGAATCCAAGCCATTTCGTGAAAGGATTGCCCGAGCGCAACGCGAACGGCGTGTGCGTACCAGCCCGAAACAGAAGCGGGAATGGCCGCGTCGCAAAGCTCACACGGCGCCACACCCGCCGGTCTTGCTGCGGCTGACAGAAGAACAGAAAGTCAAGATTCAACAACAGTTACAAGCGGCATAACACAGTAAACTGGAAATGGCATTGGGTGGCACGGGCATCTTGCCCGTGTTTTTCGGCCACGGGCAGGATGCCCGTGCCACCTAGATTGGAAAACTGATCGGCCCTGCACGGCAGCTCACGTGCGTTTCCCGGCCGGCCATTCGGCGTTATACTTTTTTCGGAATCTCGCCCGCCCTCGTAGGGAACCATCGTCTTTCGAATTGGAGAATGCTGTGTTGTTTTCCGATGAACACATCGCTCTCGGCGCACTTCGCTGGCTGGCTCGAACGATGGGCACAGCCTTGCTGGCCTTGATCGTTTGCTTCGCCATCGGAGAGGGCGTGCCAAACCCGTTGCGGGGATCGCTTCCGGAAATCCTCTGTCACGTCGCAATGCTGAGCATGATCGCCGGCCAACTCGTGGCCTGGAAATGGGAAGGCATCGGCGGCGGCTTGATCGTGGGCAGCTTCGTCCTGTTCGCCATTGCCAACAACGGTGTTCGGCTCAACATTGTCTTCGTCCCCTGGCTGGCCTCGGGCATGCTCTATCAGGTCTGCTGGTGGCGAACGCTGAGAACGACGGGATGATCGTGGCGTTTTCTGTTCGTTGCCGAGTGCCTGGCGGCAGTCGGTCTCTGGGCCTTCGTGCCCGGCTTGCCTGAATGCGCGGATCAATGTAACTTATCAATGTAACTTTATGGGGAGCAGAATACCAATTGGAGGAATCCAAATGAACCTACGGCAGATAGTCCTCGGCGTCGCGGCGTTGGCGATCATTCCCCATCTGCTACTCGGGCAGGAGCCGAGGGTGAAGGACACGCTTCCCCAGGCCCCCGCCGGCAAGACCTGGAAGCTCGTCTGGCACGACGAGTTCGACGGCACGGCGTTGAACATGAAGAAATGGGTCTACGACAGCGAGGGACCGCGAAGAGACGGCTGGTGGAGCCGCAAAGCCGTGAGACTTGACGGCAAGGGACATCTCGTCATCAGAACTTTCAGAGACGGCGGCAAAATCATCGACGGCTGCATTACGACCCAGGGCAAGTTCGAGCATCGCTTTGGCTACTATGTCGCCCGGATTCAATTGCAGAGACAGCCCGGCCATTGGTCGGCGTTCTGGATGATGTGCAACGGCGTCAGCCGAGTCGGCGACGGCGGTCGCGACGGCACCGAAATCGACATCATGGAGAAACCCTGGCTGGACGAGAGGGTGCAGCACACCTTCCACTGGGACGGCTACGGCAAGGACCATAAATCAGAGGGCAAGGTCGTCAACGCCCCGAACGTGATGAACGGCTGGCACACCTTCGGCCTGCTCTGGCTGCCCGAGCAATACGTGTTCTATGTCGATGGCAAGGAAGCCTGGCGGAGCAAGGCGGGCGGCGTCTCGCAAGTGCCGGAATACATGTTGCTCAGCGATGAGGTCGGTCCGTGGGCGGGCGACATCCAAAAGGCGAAGTTGCCCGATGCGTTCCTGGTCGATTATGTGCGAGTGTACGATCTGACGAGTCGGAAATAAACTCTACCTGAACGGCGTCGAGGGGTGATTGACAGCCGATCCGCTTCGAGTATTCTATCAGATTCAGGTGGAAGGACGCCACCTGCCTCGCCGGAAGCCGAGTCGCACGAAGTGACGCAGGCTTCTCGATCAAGGGCCCCGTTCGTCTGCGGACGAGCGGGGCTTTTCATCTCGCCAAACCCAAAAGGCCCTGTCCCAGCCGGTGCTCGTGGTCGCTCGGCTGGCTGCTGAAAACCGACCGCCGACGGCTTGCCGCTAATCCCGGTGTCTTCCAGACATGCTCCCCACATGTCTTGTTGGGGGGGTATCTGGGCCCTTCGGCTAACACATTTCTAACGATGGTCCCCCTTCCCGTCTAACACTCCTCTGCTAGCATCAAAGTGGATGGGTTTCCTCTTCATGGAGGACGAGAGAGATGTTGATTCTAAGCCGAAAACCTGGCGAGCGCGTGCTGGTCGGGGAAGATGTGGAAGTCGTGGTATTGGAGGTTGAGGGTGGCCGGGTGAAGCTCGGTTTCGAAGCCCCGCGATACGTGCCCATCTGCCGGGCCGAGATTCACCAGGAACTGGTCGATTGTCTTGCCGGTGGGCGAAACGCCGAGTCATCGCAGTGACTGGTCTTTCCTGCCGCCCGCGTCGGCAAAGGGGTATGTGCGATGAACGTTCATGAAGGCGATCAAGTGCGGGTCAATCTCGCCCCGTTCATCGGGTCGCCGCGACGCAACAGAGAGGCCATTCCCTGCCGCGTTGTCGCTGTCGATGGTCCACACATCGAAGTCCGCACGGCTCATCCCTACCGTGAGTTCGAGTTGTGGGTCGAGACGGCTTGGATTGACGCCGGCGACCAGAAGCAAGAACTGGCCGCCATCGGGGAATGACTTCCCATCATTGCGAAGCTGCGCCTTACGCCTCTCACATCCGGCAACGCTATTCTAACAAGTCCGGCGAGCGTGCGAGCGTGAAGAAGAAGACCTTCTCGCCCGTATCGGCGTCGATCTCGTGCTGTGTGGTTAGGACTTTGACAGCGGTGATCTTCTCGACGATCGCCTCGATGACGGGGCGAGTGGTCTCAATCAGAATGGCGTTGCAGCGCTCTCAGGTCCTTCAGAACCTCCTGCTGTCTTTCCGCCGGCAGCAGCTCGGCCAACGGCTGCTTGATTTCCGCCAAGCCGCCTGGGAAACGAACTACCAGCAAATCGCCCATCAGATAGACAAGGACCTTCCCGGGTACCTGTCCCATGTATTCTTGTTCGAAGTGACCGACCTCCTCGGCAATGGCGGCTTCGATCTTCTTCTTCGTTCTTATTGAACGCTTTTCTGCCGGCTCTGCTTCGACGGCCGTTGCCGCACCTTTACTCGACAACATCTCGGTGTCAAGAAGACACAACAAGCCGCTGGTCTTCTTCAGCCCCAACTGAAACCAGGCGTCGCGCTTGAATTGCGCATTCTGCGACTTGGCGACTTCCCTGACGTAGACGATCCGCGCCGTGAACCAGCCCTGGTCCGTGCGCAGCCGGACCTTTTCGCCGATCCTCGGACTGTCTTCACCGTCGATCCACACTGCAAATCCGCCGCGTGACTCGTTCACCAGTGCCGCCGGCAAGAGTCTGTCCCCGACTTTCAGTTTGCAGGATTGGCGGTCCAGCGGCACGACGCGGCGCAGCGACTTGCGTTTGCGTCCGCCCGATTCTAGCAATGGTCTCACAGTCTCCACCGCGGCGACGGTCGAGGCTCTTTTCGAGCGGCGAGTGTCCGGCGTCTTTCTGGCGAGCGGGTTCATTTCGAAGCCTGGATGTCTGCCCATCGTGTGACGGCCCACTTCAACGTCAGACCCGTTGCGAGGTCCGCGAAGGCCGATTGATTGTTGGAAACGACCGGTTGACGGCCGGCCTGCGTTGCGGCCGTTGAAAGCGGATTGCTGCCGCAGGCCGATGCCCGAAATCAGGCCTGACTCGCGACTTGCACGTCTGCTCGTCAAGCTGGACTTTGACAACAATGCCGATCAGACAGAGTCCGGCACACAGCGCCATCGTGCGTCCCCAAGATAACGCGGTCTTCCGCTTTGGGGCCTCCCAGGCTTGGCATCGCAGACACCACAGCATCCACGCCGCCCTGATTTCCGGCCATTCTGCCTTCTTGCTCCACGTCGGTCTCTTCGGCGGCACTCCCACGGCGCCTGTTGCTGCCACTGGTTTCCCCATTGAAAAGCAAGCCAGGACTGCCGCGATAAATCCCGCGATGCCGAGAAAACAAAACGTCGCTGAGAGCATCGGCTTCGGCTCCTTTCGCCAGATTGCTGTACGACTTGTCACTGTCGCAGCCGTTTCCTGATCTTCATCCCCACCCGGAACCAAGAGTCGCATTTGTTGGCGGCGTTTCGGGGCGGGGCGACCTCTTTGATGTAGACGATCCGAACCATGAACGCCCCGGCATCCGTACGCAGCACCACCTTCTTGCCGGCCTTCAGCCAACCTACACGATCAACCAATATTGCGAACCCGTCTTTCGATTCGTTCAGCAACGATGCCGACAGCACATTCGTCCCCACTTCCAATTCGCAAGGTTGGCGAGCTTGCGGCACTGTGCAGCGGCACGACCTGCGCTCGTCTCGAAGCGGCTTTGCTATCGGCTCTGTGCCGGTTCCGGCCGGTTCGTCCGTCGAGTCCTCTTCCAAGGCATAGAGGCCCGGCATCTTCTCGGCAATCGGGTTCATCTTGCACCACGGGATACTAGCTCAAGCACAGATCATACAGTAGGCAGTATGGGGGGATCGCGCTGTCCACCGTAAACCTACAACATGTGAGTGGATTGTCAAATCCTCAGCGCATACCCCCACTCAGTCCCGTGACCGCGGATCGGGTGACAGGTTCCGTTTTTGCGGGTGGTACTATCGCCATGATCGCCCTCATGCCAAAACGCCTCGCAAAACCCCCAAAAGTGATTCTCAAAGCACGTTCTTAGAGCCGGGTGAGTCGTGGGGGAACCTAAGCGGGAGTCGTGCGCTTAGGAAGCACAAGGCTACGAGAAGGCTGTGGCGCACCGCCCCTATCTTCCCGTGCCGGCTCGTGGCAGCTTGCCGTCTTGCCCACTTTCAAGCAGCGGCGATTCAACGTGGATCACCTTGATGAAGGTCCTAATGCCCCGGCCACTGTTATTTCCGCTCGCATCGAAGCTGCCGATGTCGAAGTCGTTGTCGTTGGCAACGGCAATGGTGTGAGCGTCAACCACAGCGATGCCTTCGATTTTTCTGGGCATGTCCGGCAACTTCGCCAGGTCCACGGCCAACGCCTTCGGCAGCGCGATTATCCCCGCCGGCCGAAGATCCGCGATTGCTTCCAGCGAAGGCGACGTAGACGGGTCATCCCATTTGGTCCCCAGAATGTTCGCGGCCCCAGCGAGCTCCACTCGATAGAGCCTGGCCATGTCGTCGGTGCGCTCCAGCACGAGCATCGTTGCGTCCGTCAACATCGCCAAGCCTGAAATCTTCATGGCTGCGGCGTTTTTGGCGCCAGGATCAAAATCGCTGTACTGCTCGAGGTGGTAAACGTATTCCGCGATCGGCTTCTCGGCGACAATGTCGAAGGCCAGCAACCGAACGTTGCGAGATGCCTTACCCACCGATCTTGTCGGATTGAACAACGGGCTTTGCATCACGGCGTAAACCGTCTTTTCGTCGGGGCTCAACGTCAGTCCTTCAAACCCCCGGTTGACCTTGCGCCGCGCGAAAATCGCTGGCAATGCCGCCATGATAGGGTAGCCGGTCCCTTGGAGTCGAAGGCCAGCGGGAATGTAACGTTTGAGCACTTTCCCTCTTGCGTCGCAATGCACCAGCGAAGGAGAGTACTCGTCGCACAACCAGAAATCTCCTCGCGAGCTCCGTGCCAGTCCTTCAGTGTCAAGCCCATTGGGGTTGAATTCGATTGCCTGCATGGCATCGTAGCCGTAAGGCGTCTCATCGTGGTCCGGAGTGTTGGGAAGTCCGGTGACCGGAACGCCGCGTGAATCGACCAGCGGCAGCTTGTCCAGGATCTGGATTTCCTTGCCGCGCAGTTCGACGTGCAGAATCAAGGGGGTGAACTCCGGCACCGGGAAAGTCCGCCTCTTTTCGTGATGGCGCTTTACTCTGGCGTTGGGACCGCGATCCGAGATCATCCAGAAGCGATTTGGCGGAGCGTTGCGGTCATGCCAGAGATCGCTGCCGACGCTGCCCAGCAAAATGTCGCGGTCGCGCGCGATAAAGCGCTCGATCGAGGACAGCGGTATGTCGGGCAGGGCGTAGCTGCCCACGACTTTCGCTTCCACCGCACGCTCGCCCGAGGCCCGCGTCGCCCTGCCGCCCATCGCCACGATCACTGCGGCCCCGATCATCAACGACAACGTGGTGGCAAAACGGTGCTCCGCCGACATGCGGCAATCTCCTTTTGTCAATCAAATCCGTGCAGCATCAACGGCCACTGGTGCTCGGGGTGGGGCAGCTTGCCATAGGCGAGGCCCAGCCCTTCGACGCAGGCGCAATACTTGCACATCGGCCGCCGTTCCAGGTCGAAGAAGCGGACCATGTCGTACATCCAGACCGGGGCACGCTCATCGAATTTGAGTTCCAAGACCACGCCTTTGAAAGGGAAATAGTAGGGAGGGCAATCGGGCGGAGGCGGGTATCCCCACGTCGGCAAGTACAGTCTCCCACTGCCGTCGTACGGCGTGGCGCTGAGCTGGCGATCGAAGGTGACGCGGAGCTCATCGTCGTTGGCCGCCTCATAGATCTCACGCAGATAGGAGATGTAAATCGACCCTTCGGCCTTGATCTGACTGCACAAGTTCCAGAACTTATAGTAGACGTCGATTCGCCGCTTGCCATGGGTCAAGACCGTCGGATCGGGCCAATGATTCGGGCAGGGCCAGCCGCCGGTAAGGAATTGCCGTACCCCCTCGCGGCTGATCATCGCCCGATCCTTGCAAATCACGTCGCTCACGCGGCGTTTGATCTCGAAGAACGCCGGCCGCTCCCAGTGGTCATCGTAGAAGCGGATTCGCAGCTTCATGCGGTTCTTGAGCCCCGTGAACGCTTGCCGAAAGAAGAAATAGTCGGGCGAGTCCATGTAGAGGCTCACCACGGGATGGCCGCGAACGGGGCCAGCGGCGTTGTGCTCGGACGGGCGAAGATAGGCGCGGACGTAGTTGGCGACCGCAACCGCCCGCTCCTCGTCAAGGATGTACTTCAACTCATATCGGCCGCTCTGTCCCACGGTCTTCCCCGGTTTGCCGTTTTGCGACGCCCAGGCCCCGCGTTTCTTGCCAATCCCCAGTATACTTGTCGCCCGCGGTTTTGTCTCTTCATTGACGCGCGCTCGGGGACCCTGCTGCGCTCTGGAGCCAGCGCTGCCGTCGCACTGGCGTACGAGCCTTCCCGCCGCCGTTATGGTTGTTTCAGGCCATGCCTTGTGTTACAATCACGTTAGCTTTGAGGCATGCCCTCCTTTCGACCCACCGAAATGTCCCCTGCAATGGCTATTGTAAGATCGGCGGCGAGTTTTGCCAAGCGATCAATGGGGCAACGCAGGGCCGATCAGTTTTCCAATCTAGGTGGCACGGGCATCCTGCCCGTGGCTGAAAAACACGGGCAAGATGCCCGTGCCACGTCAAACATCGTTACCCAACTTGAATAACTGATTGGCCCTTTGGGGCAACGCTGCTAAGGGAAGCTGCTGAGAAAAGATGAAGGAAATCACCCGCCCTACGCTCGGAGAGACGTGGCTGGCCCTGCTTCGCGAAATTGATCGGAGTGGGCAGGCAGTCGAGAATGGCACCCGCGAGTTGCTGCACGTATGGGCGGCTTTTGAGCGAGGGGACTTCCACACCGACCCGCTGCTGCTCCGTTTCGGAACGGCACTTGCCGTCGAGGAAATGCGCAAGGTCTTCTTCGCGGATGGACCGAACCTGTTCGGCCACAGTTACCGCAAGAGACTTTGCGGCCCGCAGGGGCGTTGCGACCTCGCTGACGTGATCGATTTGTTGCGGCGCCGGCCAACGTCCAAGCGGGCCGTGGCAACGTTGATGCCCTCCGGCGACGGCGCAGTTCCGTGCATCAACGCCATCCAGTTCCTTTGTCGCGAACAGGGCCTGGTGACCACCTATTTTTCGCGCGGCCAGGATGTCTTTCGCAAGTTCTATCCTGACGCAGTGTGCATTTACGAGATGGCCCAGCAGGTGGCATCTGCCCTGGGGACGCGGGTGGACCTCGTCGTTGGCGGCATAACCTCGGCGCACGTCTATGCAGCGGATTTCGACGAAATTCACCGCCTGTTGGATGGAGCGGGCACGGTCTCGGCAGACCTCGCGCCGAGTGAGGTGTTCGCATGAAGGTCTTTCTCATCGTGCCCGGCTGCGCCAATCCCAAGCAGACCTATCGCGAGTATCCGCTGGGAGTCGGATTGCTGGCGACCGCCCTTCGGCGGCAGGATTGCGAAGTGGCAATCCACGACCAGAACGTCGAGGGACAGGACGACGATCTGCTCTGGGACAGGATTCGCCGCTTCTCCCCGGAGATTGTCGGGCTGTCGGTCATCACGCCCGCCTATCCAGCCGCGCAGCGACAGATCCGGCGTCTGCGGCGCGAGTTTCCGCAGGTTGTCATCGTCGTGGGTGGTGTTCATGCCGGCCTGTTTCCCGAGGACTTGCTGGCGGACGGCGCCAATGCGATTGTCTTGGGAGACGGCCGCGACGCCATGACGGCGCTGGTCAATCGGTGGGGACGCGAGCGACCCTACGAAGGTCTGCCTGGCGCGGTTTGCCTTGGTCCCGACGGCCGCCCGCTGCGCACCGCTGGCCAGCAGCAACAATCCCTCGCGGCAGAACCGGAGATCATCGATCGCGACGTTTACAACCTCCCTCTGTACACGCACCACTCGATGCTGGCGTCGTTGGGCTGTCCTTACCGCTGCACTTTTTGCTGCAATTATTCGGGCACGGTGCTCACGCGCAAAACGATCTTGCTCTCCTACGACCGCCTCTGCCGCGAAATGCACTACCTGGCCGAGCGATACGCCGCGCAGCAGGTGTTCTTCGTCGATGACGTGTTTCTGCTCAAGCCGGCCAACGTGCTGGGCTTCTGCCGCCGACTTGAACAAGAGCATCTGCCGATGCAATGGATCGCGCAAATGCGGGCCGACACGCTGGGGCCGGGCGTGGCGGAAGCCATGTCCGCCGCCGGATGCCGCCGGATTTGTCTCGGTGTGGAAGCGGGTTCCGAAGCCATCTTGCGGCGGACCGCCAAGGGAATTGACCGCGAGACGACTTGCCGCGCCGTCCGCAGCGCGAAAGACGCCGGTCTGCGCGTCAAGACGGGATGGATCGTCGGGCTGCCCGGTACGCTCCAGGAGCAGTACGAGTCGCTCGCCTTCATGTGCGAACTCCGCCCGCACGAGATCTCGATCCACCAGTTCATTCCGTTTCCGGGCACCGAGTACTATCGGCGGCCGGGCGACTACGGGCTGCGCTTTCGCGATCCGAAGGACTTTGGCAGCTTCTGCTACGGCGGCCTGGGCGACAACGTGACAATGGACTATCTCTCTCGTGGCGAGCTGCTAAGACTGCTTGAGGACGTTGTCGCGGGCCTCGAAGCGGAAGGCTACGTTAGCAGCGACCGCGCGACCGCCCGGGACCAGTACGTTTACTCCACCCCGCTCAGCTTGCGCTCGGTGAACCCCTTTCGGCTTCGTGTTGACAACTCCTACAATCCGGACTTCGCCTGCTAGAATGGAAGATGACCGCGCGACAGCGAAACGCTGTGAATCTCGAGAACATGTGGCCATGAGACGTGTCGCCCCGGAAATCATGGCGACCATCGGGCCCACGCTGGAGACGGCAGAGCACGTTCGTGCGGCGATCGAAGCGGGGGCTTCCTGGTTCCGTCTGCCCTGTGGATATCGGCAGCGTCCCCACTTGCAGCACGCCCGCTTGATTCGCCAAGCAGCGGCACAGTGCGGCGCCGAGGTGCGATTGCTCGTCGACTTGCCGTCGTCTCGGCCGCGCACCGGTAAGATGGAGGACCTGCGGTTGGAGATTGGCGCGCGGGTAAGATTCTTCGACCCTCGCCGCGGCATGCCACCGCAGACGGCGGGAATGGCCAACGTTCCGCTGCCGGGACTCGACGGATTGGCCGGCAAAATCAGTCGCGGCCAGCGAATTTGGTTCTGCGACGGCAGGCTGGAGTTCGTCGCCGAGGCGCTGCAAGACCACGGTCTGGTGGCCTGCTTTGAGCGCGGCGAGATCCCCTTGAAGTCGTTCAACTCGATCTGCCTGCCGGACAGCGACGGGGCATTCACGTTGGTGACCCCGGAGGATAGCGATCTGTTGCGAGCGCTTTCCGCAGCCGGCTTGGCGCCGGATTGGGTGGCTTTTTCGCTGGTCTCGTCGGCCGCGGACATCGAGGCGGGCCGCAGCGAGCTCCGCAAGTGCTCTCTCGACAGCGCTCGCGTCATGGCGAAGATCGAGACCGCCGCGGCGGTTCGCGAGATCAATTCGATCCTGCCGCTGGTGGACGCCATCATGGTGGCCCGTGGCGATCTGGGGCCCGTGGTTGAATTCGTCGGCCTGCCCGAGGCGCAAGAGAAACTCGTGGCGGCGGGGCGGCGCGCGGGCAAAATCGTCGTCGTCGCCACCCAGATCCTCGAAGCCTTCGCCGAAGTGGGCGTGCCGCAGCGCTGCGAGTTGTCGGACTTATCCCTGCTGGCCCTTCAGGGTCCCGACGTGATCATGTTGGGGAAGGAGACGGTGTTCAGCCCGCGGCCGATCGAGGCCATCCGTTTTGCCCGCAAGGTGCTGCACTACGAGACCCGGCGTCGGATCGCCGCGCAGCGCCGCCTGCCTGAGAGCCTGGCGGCGTCGTTAGGTGCGCCGTTGCTGGTGGCCGTCGAGGGCCCAAACGGCGGCGGCAAGACCCGCCTCTGCTCGCTTTTGAGTCAGCGTCTCGGTCTGCCGCAGTTTCGCGGCGTGCCGCGCGACTGGGAGGCGCCGTCGCAGAAGATGCACATGATCCATGCTGCCGATTGGCTCGCCGCCGCCATGTATTTTCTCTCCGGCGTCATCGAGGCGTCTCGGCAGATTGCTCACAGCCCAGCCCGGCTGCAGTTGACGGATCGCTCGCTCTGGTCGACCCTGGCAGTTCATTTCGCGCACGACCCGGAGCGATTGGACCGCTTGTTGCCGCTGGTGGAACTGGCATCCGACCGCCTGAAGGTCCCCGATCTGACGATCGTTCTGGAGGCCAGTCCGGCAATCTGTGCCCGCCGCATTGCAAACAAGCCGGCGGAAGAGCGGCAGTTCGATTCGCTCGGCGGCGACGACGCGTTCTTCCTGCGCGAGCGCGAGTTCTACCACTGGCTGGCCTCCCAATGGGCAAAAGTCGTGTTCATCGACACCGACGCCCTTTCGGCCGATGAAGTCTGCGACCGGGCCGTCGAGCTGATCCGGGACGCCTTCCCATGCTGCGCATCGTAACCGGCAATCCGCGAAAGTATGCGCCGCTGCTCGGGCTGCTGGCGGAACTGAGAATCGAACTGTACCAACCGGAGCTCGAATTGCCGGAATGGCAGGGCAAGGATTTCCTCGAGGTGCTCAAGCAGAAAGCGCAACTCGCCTGTCAGCAGTTCGGCAGCGGCTGCTTGGTTGATGACAGCGGTCTGTTGTTGGACGCCTATCCCGGTTTTCCGGGACCGCTGACGCATGGCGTGTGCAAGCTGCTCGGGGCCGCCGGCATGGCGCGGCTGCTGCACGGCGCAACTGCGCGCGGCCGGTTGGTTTGCTATCTCGGTTGCTGGGTTCATGGCGAGCTCTGGCACTGGCAAGGAGAAGTTGCAGGCAGCGTGGATCCCCAGCGACCTGTGGCGGTCGGGGCGGGGCCACTTACGCAGTGGTTTATTCCCGACGAGCAGGGAGAGAAGGCGGTCTACGAGCACCGCCGAAAGGCACTCGAATCATTGCGCTGCGACGTTGTGCGACTGCGGCAGGCTCTGAGCCTGGGAACGTCTCCCGCCGCCCCCGATGCCTCGGCCAACCCCGCCTGCGTCTTCTGCCGCGAATTCAACGGCGAGGCGGCCTCGATCTTCCACGAACTGCTGGGGCAAGAGCTTCCGTCTCGGCTGATTCACGCCACCGAACACTTCTTGGTGTTCCCGCCGCTGGGACAATTCGTCGAGGGCGGCCTGCTCATCACCACCCGCGAGCACCGCATCTCGATGGCCGATCTGGCCGATCGCCATTACCGTGAGCTGGAACGCCTCATGGCGGAGACTTCGGAGCTGCTGTCGGCATATTACGGTTGCCGCCCGCTGATGTTCGAGCACGCTGCGGTGGCGGCGGGCGACAAGGGGACTTGCTGCGTCGACCACGCACATCTGAACGTCTTTCCCGTGGCCGTCGATGTCCACAAGCACCTCCGCCGCTTTCCCCACACGCAGATCGCCAACATGCAGGAACTGGCCGCCAGAAAAGAGGCGAACCGCGGCTACCTCTTCCTGCAAACCAACGAAGGGCGGCGCTTCGTCTACGACGCGGGCATGGTTCCCTCCCAGTACATTCGCAAGATCGTGACCGCCGAACTGGGAATGCCGGAACGATGGCACTGGCGCGAATACCTTGGCTTGGAAGAGTTGAAACGCACCGTTGCCGCCCTGTCCGGCTGGAGCCGCCCGAGCAATGTCTACGGCATGGAAACCAGCCGCGTCGAAGATTACGACGCCATGTGCCTGAAGAAGATCCGCGATCGCTGGGACCAGAAGGCATTCCGCTGGGACGAAGACTTGGCCGACGATCGCTTTCATCTCAACCAGGACGATGCTTACCGCAGGTTCCTCGCAGCGGCCGAAAGGGAGGTGAGCCGCCGGGCCGCGTTTTGCCGCGAGCGGCTGCTGGTCGATCTAGGGTGCGCCACGGGGTTGCTGCTGGTGCATTTCGTCGACCGCTTTGCTGAAGGACTGGGCATTGACATCAGCCCGCGGATGCTCTCGGCCGCCGCAGGACGCGGCTTGCCGCACACGCGATTCCTTGAGGCAGACTGCTTCGAGCTGTCGCGATACGTCTCGGGGGCCGCAGCGGTGATGTCGCGCGGCGTGTTGCTGTCGCATTACGGTCCCCGCTGGGCCGGCCCGCTGCTGACACAAATTTGCCGGGCGCTTCTACCCGACGGCGGCTTTGCGGTGCTCGATTTCCTGAACGCCGCCGCGCGGGGCCGCTACCCCGGCAATCCCAACAACAAGACCTACTACGAGGCGGCGGAAATCGGGTCGTTGGCGAAACAGGCGGGCTTCCCGCGCGTCACAATCCTCGGAGAGCCCGAGTGGCGGGTGTTGTTACTCCTGGCGGAGCGCTTCACGTGAACCGCGTCATCTATCTGGACAATAATGCGACAACGCAGATGGACGAGGCCGTCCTCGACGCCATGCTGCCGTTCTTGCGGGAGCAGTTCGGCAACCCGGCCAGCCCGCACATTTTCGGCCGCACTGCCCGCGAGGCCGTCGAGCAGGCGCGGCAGGCGGTTGCCGAAGCGATCGGCGGTCGCAGCGGCACGATCGTCTTCACCTCGTCGGCCACCGAGGCCAACAACCTGGCCATCGCCGGGTTGACCGGCGGCGGCGACCGCCCAGGTCACGTCGTCACCACGACGATCGAGCACAAATCGGTTCTGGAACCGGTCCGACGCCTCGAACAATCGGGGCGGATCCGCGTCAGTTGGCTTCGTCCCGACTGCTTCGGACAAATTCGGCCCGAGCAGCTCGCGGCCGTCTTGGCCGAAGACACCCGCTGCGTTTCCGTCATCGCCGCCAGCAACGTGATCCACACCGTAAATCCGATCGCCGAGCTGGCCCGGGTCTGCGCAGCCCGAGGCGTGCTGTTGCACTGCGACGCAAGCCAATGGGTCGGCAGGCTGCCGATCGAACGTCGATCGGATGCAGCTCGACGCGCTGACGATTTCCGCACACAAGCTGTATGGACCGAAGGGAGCCGGGGCGCTCTTCCTCAGCCGGCAGGCGTTGCGGGCGGGGATCCCGGCGCAGATCCTCGGCGGCGGCCAGGAAGGCGGACTGCGGTCGGGCACGTTGAACGTGCCAGCCGTCGTCGGCTTCGCCGCCGCCTGCAAACTGGCCGCCGAACGGCAGGCCGACGACGCGCGAAAGGCCAAAGCCCTCGCCCAATCGCTCTTGCAGGGACTCACCGCCCGCGTCGGCGGCATTACCCTCAACGGCCATCCAGAGCAGCGCATCCCGGGCGGGCTGCATCTGACGATCGACGGAGCCGACAGCAAGGGCCTGATCGCTTCCGTCAGCGAGGTGGCCTTTAGCGACGGCTCCGCCTGCGAGACCGATGCAGAACCGGACTACGTTCTCGCCGCCATCGGCAGGCCCGAGGCCGCGCACCAGTCGATCCGCTGTCAGGTAGGGAGAACGACGACGCCCGACGACATCGACCGGGCGATTGAATTGTTGGCCGCCGGAATCGAGCGGATGAGGACCTTTCGAATCGATGCAAAACCGCTTAGGACAGGCTGAGTTGACCGATTCTACGGTTTCTTTGTTTCCACGACCGCCGTCCGATAGTACGATAGAATTGTGGGGAGCGGGCCCTGCTTGGTGCTTCACAAACGAGTCTCATGAACGACTGGCTCAACACACTGTTGAACGGCGACTACGGGCCGATCTGTCCCGGCGCCGGCACCATGGTCTTCATCATGATGCTGGCATTTGCCGCGGGTCATTTTATCGGTTTTATCTACATGTGGACGCACGAGACGATCTCCTATTCCCGCACCTTTGTCGCCTCGCTCGTCGTGCTGCCCGTGTTGATCGCCGTCATGATGGTTGTGATGGCCGGAAATCTGCTGGTGGCTTTCGGGCTGATTGCGGTGTTCGGCGTGATTCGTTTCCGCAACGTGCTCAAAGATACCCGCGATACGATGTTCATCCTCTGGGCGATTACGGAAGGACTAACCGTCGGCACCCTGCGGTTCTCGACCGCACTGCTGGGGTGCGCGGGCGTGGGACTGGTCTTCTTGTATCTCCGGCTCACCTCCTTCGGCACGCGGCATCGTTACGACGCTGTAGTGACCTTTCGCTTGTCGGGCGACTTGCTCGCCGGCAAGATCGCTCTCAAGCAGGTCCTGCGACAGCATGCTTCCAGCTCGAAGCTGATGCACCAACGGCGGGCGACCGACGGCGGGGTCGATATGAACTACCGCCTCTTATTGCGCGATCCCACACGTATCGACGAACTGCAATCCGCGCTCTCTGCCGCCGGCGGGCTGAGCAACATCGCGGTCTTCATACATGACGATGAAGCCGAAATCTGATGCGAGGCTGCCGACCGCAAGCACAAATCAGCGATGCTGAGCAGTGCTGGCGGCGCATGCCGAGGTCGTATTGTTCTTTCGTTCGCGCCGTTTTCCGCGTCTGTAGCATCATTACCGGGTTCTGGTTCCCACGCTCCGCGTGGGAACCGCTGTCTTTCCGACGCTCTCCGCCGGGACGGGCGACGCAGAGCGTCGGGACCAGTGCGTTCCCACGCGGAGCGTGGGAACGAGGGCTTTTCCTTGTTGTCGAACCCGGCAATGATGCTACAGACTCCGTTTTTCCTGGATTTTTCAGGACAAGCTACCGACTGAGAAGGTGACACATGCGGGGCTCGGTCAACAGTCCAAGACCGTGCCTTGTCGGCTCTTGTTCACCTTGTCTATTTCCGCGCTCAGGCAGCCGGATTGCTTGCAGGTCTCTTCATGGGGTCAGCACGACAAACGTGCCGCCGCGCCGCGCGGCCTGATGCCAGGCTGGCGATCTGCATCTACCTCGTGGCCTGCGGCTGCATCGTATCTCTCTCGTCGTGCGCGTCGCCCCGGTCCCAATATGCGGATAATCCGGGTTCGCAAGGGAGCCCAGCCGGGCACGACGCCGCCATGTCGAGCATCGATCAGGTTGAGGTGCCTCCAGAACCGTTCATGCCAGCCGAGCGGCAGGCGCAACCGCCGCTGCCAGCAGCCAAATCAGCGGTGACCGCCGCAAGTGCTGTCCCCGGGCAAACGGCCGCCACTGCCGGCACGGGATCTGGGGCGCCCCCTGGCGGCGAGCCATCGAAGCGTTGCGTCGATAGCGGCGTCCGGCTGAACACCGATCCAGTCGCCGCCAGTGCCGACGCGATTCAGTTCATCGCGCTCCCGCCGACAGAACCTCCTCCGCCTCCGCGGGTAGATCTGCCGGCGGGCGGCCCGCCGTCGGCAAACCCAAGCGGGACGTGCGCGCTGACGCTCGCCGACGTCCAGCAATACACGCTGCAACATAATCCCAGCTTGCGGATTCGCCAACACGAGATCGAAGCCGCTCAGGCCCGAGTGATTACCGCCAGGCTGCTGCCCAATCCTCAATTGACGCTGGATTCGATGAACTCAACAGGCGGCTCCGACGAGGAGCGGTCGGTGTTGACCGCCCGGATCATGATGACGGTCCCGCTGCAACCCAAGCGGCGGCTGCGAACCAACGCAGCAACGGTGGCCGTATGCGAAGCGCGGCTGGCCTTCAACCGTGAAGCGAAGCTGGTGCTGGCAGAAGCCACGGACGCCGCGATCGAAGTGCTCTATCTCCAGGAATTAAGAGGCTTATACGCGCAGCTCGCCGACCTGGCCGAGCAAGGCGCCCAGGCCCAGCAGGAGCGGTTCAAGGTAGCCGCCGCCCCTTATCGCAACGTGATTTTTGCGCAACTGTCGGCGTATAGGCTCGAGATGGCCGGACGGGACACGGCCATCAAGCTGGACCAAGCCAGGGTGCGGCTTGCGCGGGCCATGGGAATCGTCAACGGATCGCTGGCTTTCCTCGACGGGCAGGTGTCGGTCGAGCCGTTGCTGTTTCCGCCGCTGCCTGAAGTATTGGCGCAGGCCTGCCAGGCGGCGCCGCAATTGGCACAATCCGCGGCCGCCATCGAGGAGAGCCGAGAGCGGCACGCCCTCGAACGCGCAAAGGCCGTACCTGACCTAAGCGTTGGAGTTCGCGCCCGTGAATCGCTTAGTGGCGCGGAAGCCGACCAGTTAGGCGGCCGGCTGCAAGTCGACCTTCCGATTTTTGATCGCAACCAGGGCCGGATTGCGGAAAGCGCCGCGGAGATCGAAATTAGCAGCGCCAAACATGACGTGTTGGAAATCAGTACGCTGGATGGCGTCGCGTCGCTGTATCTATCGCTTCAGAAGGCCCAGTCAAGTGCGGAGTTCTACAGTCTGCACGTTCGGCCGCTGGCCGCAGAGACGGAAGCCGCGGTTCGCGAGGCCTTCCAGAGTAGCGCCGTAAACGCCTTCGAATTGGCCGAGCTTCTCGAAACGGTGGCAAGGGTCCGCCTGGAGGACCTGGACGTCCGCTATCAGCACCAGCGGCTGCGGGCGCGGCTGGAACTGCTATTGGAGCGTCCCTTGCCGCGATTCGCTGAGGTCCTACCAGCCGGCCCGCCCGCCAAATGACAATTGCTGCGTGGGAAAAAGGGGACAGGTCCAATTTGTGCGAAGCACCCTCCGGGCCGTTCCGGCAAACTGGACCTGTCCCCTTTTCCCCCCAATTGCTGCATCCTGTTACGGCTACTAGCTCTTGTCCTCGCCGCGAAGCTTGAAGGTGACTTCGAACAACTCTCCGGGATGGCTGACAAGACCGGCGGGAAGGGCGATGCGGACTGGCAGGCCCCACTCGGGTATTTTCGGATCGCGGCACATGTGCGGAGGAATGGCTTCGACTTGCGGCCCGACGCGCTCCACCACGGATCGCAGCGTGGCGCCCAGCGTCGTACGGCCCCGCATTTCGACCGCCATGCCGGCTTTCGGCGTGAATCGCTGTTCCTGCCGTACGTAGCTGATGAGGTAACGGCTCTTTTCGGCGGCAACGGCGAGGATTGGATCACCTGGGCGCACCTGCTCATTGGGCCAATGATAGATGGCGCAAATCGTCCCCCGAATCGGCCGCGCAGCGTAAGATGGTCAATCTCGACTTGCAGCGCGCGGATCCGCGCCTTCTGCACGCTTGCCGCCGCCGCAATCGCCGCTAGTTCCCGCGCCACGTCGGCCGGTACGAGAGCGGGAAGAGTCCGCAGCCGCTCGGCGGCCTGCTTTTGCTGCGTCTCCGCCTCGGCCAACACCTTCTGATCTTCGGCCGCCTGCTTGGCGGTCTCTTCACGCAGCATCCGCGCGTTGTTCATCTCCAGGGCGGACACCATCTTCTTCTCGGCCAGCGGTTTCATGCACTCCAGCGCCGTGTTGGCCTGTTCCGCTTTCAATCGGTCAACTTCCAGTTGCAGCCGTTTCTGCAACGCGACCAGCCGATGCTGCTCCAACTCGAAGCTCAGCCGCGTCGCATCGTCCCACGCCGCGCGACTCCGATCCGCCTCGCTCACCGTCAGTTTCGCGCCCGCCGCGTCCAGTTCTTTTTGGAGTCGCGTCAGATCTTCAGCAAGCGTTGCCATCTGTGCCCGCAGCGCCCGATCGTCAAACTGCGCGATGACTTGTTGCGGCTCGACCCTGTCGTACAGCGTCCACTGCCCTTGGGGAAGCAACGTCAGAATGCCTCCCGTGTCTGAAGCAATCTGCAACCGGACAGTCTCCAACTCTCCGATGGAGCGGGGCATCTCGCTTTGCTGGATCCACAGGCACAACGTGATTGCGACAACCGCCAAGAAGCCCGCTGCCGGCAGCATAGTATGTCGAAAACGCGACCAGCGATCCTTCCAGGGGATCGGGATTCGCTCCATTCCATCCATCGCCGAAGGCCTGCCGATGCCAGATATTTCAACCCTGTGTCTACTCCATTTTGCTAAGATTTCCGCCAAGAATCCACTTTTTCCCGCAGACCGTCATGATTCGGCGATCCTCCACGACCCACGTGAGTGGTCCCGGCACGCGACCCCCTTACTGCGGCAACGCATTTCCCATACGCTGCTTCCCTGACCTAACCTTCTATAGGCTTGGATGTTACGACAAGCTGTTTTGTGCTGGCGCCCATAGTGGCACCGAAGCCTACTTTCGCGTCCTCGGGTTTCCTTCCGTTTCACCGTTGCCGGTGCAGCGTTCGGAGTGGTCGAGATGGGCCGTTGCTGTTCTCGGCCTGCCGGGTGAAGTTCAACGGAGCCAGTTGTCATGACCCCCTGCCGTCTAACGAAAAAAGCCTTGCCGGCGTACCAGCAGGGCTTTGATGGTTGTGGTTAGCTAGACGCGCCAGGATGCCCGCCTCCACCGCCGCCAGGCAACAGTAATGGTCAAGCCACCCAGCAGCGACCAGACGACGATGGTCGCGGGTTCAGGAACCGCCTCTTCGGCTGCGCCCAACGCGCCTACTGTAGCCTGGATACCGAAATCACCCGACCCGAACTCGCTGGTGAAGTCATAGCCGATATCGAAGCCTCCATCAGCGTCGCCAAGGTTTATATTGAATGCCGCGGGAGCACCGACCGCCGGCAACAGCCCGTCCCAAGTGCCCGAATCATCCGAAGCAGTGATGAGGCCATTGGCCCAACTGACCGACAAACTCCCCGTAGCGCTTGTCAGGTACGGGCTGTCCATGACGATGGAGAAGGTTCCGCTCCCCGTGCCGCCGTCGATGGATACCTTACCGCCATCGCCCCACAACGCCGTGCCGCGGGCAATGTCAACCTTAATATCCCACAACATCTCGTCGAGCAATTGGTGGCCGTCATCCGGGTCGAAAATCTCGACTGACAACGGATCGCCGACGCTGGCCACGCCCGAGATCGCGTCGACCGACCAGCGCGGCTGCCAGCGGATTTGTCCCTTGGCATTTCGTTTGCCCATGTTCAAGGCGAGGGTCGAGGTGCTAACGGCCCGGGCACGGATGCCGTCAGGACGCACGACAGCCGCCGATCCCCACACCTCGTGGTAGCCGGTCCCGTTCGCGTTGGCCGAACACTCCGAATTTGCATCGGCAAATGCCAACTTCCCACTGGTTGCCGTTTGCGACTTCAGAGCCGAAGCTGGCGGCGGATCGAAAGTGACAGCTCCAGTGTTGGCTGGGGGATGGACCAGCCCTCCGCTGTTGCTCTTGGCGAGCGCGTCACAGTACCAGGCCCATTGGCCGCGATACGTGTCGTTTGCACCGAGGTTCAGATTGAAGTTGTGGCTGACGTCGTAAACGGCTGCGTCAGCCGTCACGATTGCCAAGCCAGCAGAAACCGCCAGCGCGCAGGCAAACACCCTTACGGTTCTGGTTTGTATTGATTCTCGCACAGCTAAGCCCTCCCGATTCCGTGCGGCGACAAGACCGCACGTGGCCGATTCTTTGCTTCTCCGAGACTATATCCCGCCCAGCCCCAATTCCTCACGGCGGCCCCCCACAATATTAGGAAATCAACTCTCCAGCGGTAGGGTTGTGGCGGGGCAGGGGCGGGCTGCGTGCTGAGCGATGGGGTTACAGTCGCCTAACCTCCATCTCGACCGTCTCGACGACAATCATCGCGTCATCCTTGTTGGGCTCGGCAAAAACGCGGAAGAGGGTCACCGTCTGCGCCGCCTCGCCCCCTGTCCGTGGAAGCTTGGCCAACTGGGCGCGGGCCGCAGCCCCGAAGGCCGCCTGCAAGTCAAAGATGAGATTGACGCCCGCCGGGCCCTCGCCGACCCGAAAGCGGAGTCCGCTGCTCACTCCATCGTCCTTTTCGCACAAGACCAGATTCGTGTCAATAGGGGCATGGGAGTTTTATCCGCCAGTTTTCCGAAAACCGGCTATGGCTCACGCGGGAGAATCTCGCGAGCTTTCGAATGCGAAAAAAGGTCCGGCAGACCCATTCGGCGCAGCAATTGCATGCGATCGCCATAACCTTTTTTCCAATAACGACTTGCTAAATGCGAATTCGGATGCGATGATTGACAAAAGCAGAGAACCCCGGTAAGACAGTAGCTGTCGGGCATGGGTCTCCGGCAATAGCGATTCCCAAAGTGTGACGCGCGATGGAAGTTTATCCGCCAATATGGACCGCCGGATCGATGCGGCGACCGCAGCAGCAGGGGCCATGAAAATCTCCATCCGCTTCGAAGAACAACTCAAGGAAAATCGCGAGCGCCGCGGTCTGATCGCGCAAATCAATGCGTGCACCGGCATCGAACGGCACACCATCTCGGCACTCTTGAACAACCGGGCCCGCTACGTCGTCAGGCGAACTGCGCCTGCGTGGTGCTGGGAAGCACCAAGGTCAACCCGGTGGCGGAACTCTGCCTTGCCCGCGTATTCGGGGCGGCGCCGTTCCAGAGCCAGGACGGCGTGGCGCGGCCCAAGGATCGCAGTTGCCCATTGCTCTTCCGCTTGCGCGATGACGATCCGAAACCGCCCTCCTTTTGCAGCGGTCTGCGTCTGGCGAGCAACACCGCCGCCAACGCACCGGGGCTCTGGTACGAGACGGAGAGCGGCAAGTGGGAGGGCTGCGTGTGGGATCCGGCCACGAGCGATGCCGCCTTTATCTTCTATGCCTATTGGCGGAGCGCGGGGCACGCCGAGGTGGTCTGCGGCGGCTTCAGCGGCCGGGCAACCAGTTACCTGACGAAGGAACTGGAGTGGATCGTGTCGCGGCTGGGCCCGCCGCAGTTCATCTCCGAGAATCTCGAGGTGGGACTCTACGTCATCGAGTTCAAGTTCGATCCGCGTGGCACCGATTACGGCATGTACCACGACAATCGGAGCTTTGATAGCAAGGTGATCTCACTGGCCGAGAAGGTGATTCAACGCCGCCTGAAACGCAGGCCGCCCGAACCTCATTGATCAGTACGTCGCCGTAAGGAGTAAGGCTCATGCGCCAACGGGTGGTCCATCTCATCAATCCGAAGACAGACTCGCTGACGACCCGGCCGCTGTATCTCAACCGGGCCCTCTACTCGCCGCTTGCGGGATTGCTGGCCGTCGCCGCCGCCATTCCGCGCGACCGCTACGACGTGGTGCTGACCGACGAGAACATCGAATCGATCGACTTCGACCTAAAGGCGGACTTAGTCGGCATCTCCGCCATGACCAGCTACGTGAACCGCGGCTACCAGATCGCCGATGCGTTCCGGCTGCGGGGGGCGCCAGTCGTCATGGGCGGAGTCCACCCGAGTTTCATGCCGCAGGAGGCGCTCAAGCATTGCGACGCGGTGGTCATCGGCGAGGCGGAACTCGTGCTCGAGAAGCTCCTGGGCGACCTTGAGCAAGGCCGCATGCGCGGCGCCTATCGCGCCGACCGGCTGCATCCGATGGAGGGTCTGCCGATGCCGCGGTATGACCTGATCAAGCGGAACCGATACGTGAACCGCACCTTTGTGCAGACTTCCCGCGGCTGCCACCAAGGCTGCACCTTTTGTGCCGAGCCGCTGATGAACGGACTGAAGGTCCGCTGCCGTCCGCTGGGGGAAGTGATAGGCGAGATCGAGAACTGCGGCTCCCGCACGATCTCGATCAACGATGCCGACTTCTTCGGCATGCCGCAGCGGGCAACGGAGATCATGCAGGCGCTCAAGGGCCGCGGAGTGCGGTGGCAGGCGGGCGTCACCTCGAAACTCGCGCAAGACGACCGCATGCTCGAACTCGCCGCCGACAGCGGCTGCACCATGCTGAGCATCGGCTTCGAATTCGATCTCGCGCGATGCGTTGACGAGCGTGCACAAACACGTGAACCGGCCCGAAACGTTCGCGGCGATTGTCGAGAAAGTCCACTCCTACGGCATCATGGTATTCGGTCTGTTCATGTTCGGCTTCGACAGCGACGACTCCTCGGTGTTCCAGCAGACCGCGCGGTTCAACATCGAGGCCGACTTCAACGTCTGCGCGTATTCCGTCCTCACGCCGTATCCGGGCACGCTCACCTGGTACGAGATGAAGAAGGCTGGTCGCATCGTCTCCTTCGATTGGGACAAGTACGATCAAGCCGACGTGGTCTATCGGCCGGCGCAGATGTCCGGTGACGAGCTGCGTCTGGGCCAGGCCGCGGCCTACGAGACGTTCTACGCGGTCTCGTCCCTGGCGCGTCGCTTTCCGCTCCGCGGCAAGCGCAGTCGGCTGCGGTGGTCCATTTACAATCTCTTCATGAAGAAGGGCGCCGCCACCGATCGCAAGGACGCGGTCGCCGAGCCGACGGAGCCGCCCGACGTGGTGCCGGTGCCGCCCATCTTTCCCCTCAAGCCGGAGTGGCGGCACGCGGTTCTCGAAGCGATCGGAGCCCCCGAAAATGGGGCTGCTGAAAGCGCAAAAACCTAACGCCTTCTCACTTACCACGTTAGGCAATTGCCAGCAAGCCTTGGCGAGAAAAGGCGAAAGGGTGGCTGACCGGACTTGAACCGGCGACATCCAGATCCACAATCTGGCACTCTAACCAACTGAGCTACAGCCACCACCACTAAGTAAATAAGCCTACCTGCAAAACCCGCCGGTGACAAGCCCTTACTACCGCTCCACCTGCTCTACCGCTCTGGCGACTCATGGTGTGCCGCGGTCCTCGGAGAGGGCGTGTGCGAATTCCGCACCGAGAAAGATCACGATGCTGGCGAAGTAATACCAGAGCATTATGCCCATCAGGACACCGAGTATGCCGTAAGCGCTGTACTCCTTGCCGACCACCAACAAGAGCAACAACCAGCGGCCGATGGTCCAGAGAACCGCGGCGAGCAGCCCCCCGGCAAACGCCGCCCGCCAGGGGACGTGAGTCCTGGGGACTACCCAATAAACCGTCGCCAGCAGCGTCGTGTCGCAGACGATGGTGACCACCGTCTGCACGGCTTTCCAGGCGAACGGGCCGGCGGGCAGGTGTGTTACATAGGTTTGGATGCTCGCCAACACCACGTCGGCCACAAAGACCGCCGCGAGCATGATTCCGATGGCCAGCAGGGTGAGAAAAGCCAGCAGCCGGCTCCAGAGCAGCTCGCGGACGCCGGCCAGCCAACCGCCGCCCGCCGGCGGCGGCACCCGCCAGACGCGGGCGAAGACGTTGTCGAGCTGCATGAAAATCCCGATGGCGGCCAGGACCAGCATCAGCAGTCCGGCGATGCCGCCCAACGAGGCCTGCGTCTGGATGCCGTTGAGCACGCTGGTCAACTGGTCGGCAAGCCAAGGGCCGATGTTCTTGCCGACGTGGGTGATCAGTCTCTGCTGTTCCTGCTGGACGAACTTCGAATAGCGAGCGACGAAGCCCACGCCCGCGACCAGGACCAGGCAGAGCGGAAAGAGCGAGAACACGCCGTAGTAGGCGATGGCGGCGCTAAGTGTGCCGCCGTTGTCTTCTTGCCACCCCTTCCAGGTCGCCATCAGCAACCGCCAGCCGCGCCGCCAAATTCGAGCGAACATCGCGTGGCTCCTCGACGGCTCAGCCGCCCGCTTTCGTCTCTCCCGAAGCCGTCTTGCGGACGCAGTAGACGCGAGACACGCTACGGATCAGCAGCCGGTCGCCGACCATCGCCGGCGTGGCCAGGCAGCCGTCGTCGTCGGCCAGAGGGTTCTTCCGCAGCAATTCGAATTTGTCGCCCGCGCGCACGACGTACGCCACGCCGTCCTCGTCGATGCAGAACACCTGGCCGTTGTTGGCCCAGGGCGACGAGGTGAAGTGGCTGCCGCCCGGCAGTTTCTGCCGCTCGAACAGCGCCGCGCCTGTTTGCGAGTTGAAGGCGCTCATCGTCCCGGTGTCGTAGAGGACGTACAATCGCCCCTGATAGACCAGCGTGGTAGGGACGTACGGCGCGGCGACCGGCTTGCTCCAGGCGATCGCCGCATTGCTCGATTGGCCGGGCGCTGGCGCGACGTCGCCGCTGCCGCCGGGTCGAATCGCGTAGACCGGCCGGCTCTTGTCCCGCAGAAAGCCCGAGCTAACGTAGGCCAAACCGCCGTCCGCATAGGGCGTCGCCACCGTGATCCCCGACATCTTCCCGTTGAACCACCAGAGCAGCTTGCCGTCGAGGCCGTAGGAGCGGACCTTGCCGCTGCCGACGGTGACGATCTCCGCACGGCGGTCGTTCTTCCACGCAAACGGGGTCGACCAATTGCTCTTCTCGTCCCGCGCCACCCGCCACACCTTCTCGCCGCTGAGCTTGTCGAGCGCCAGCAGGTAGGAATCCTCTTCGTTGTCGTTGAGGATGTAGAGCCGGTCGCCGTACAAGATGGGCGAAGCCGCGGTGCCCCAGTCGAACCTCATGCGGTGCGGCTCGATCTTCCGCTGCCAAAGCGAATTGCCCTTGAAATCGAAGCAGAACACGCCCACATTGCCGAAATAGGCATACACCCGTTGGCCGTCGGTGGTCGGTGTCTCCGAGGCGAAACTGTTCTTCGCGTGCGTCGGCCGGAACGGCTTGCTCTCGTGTGCCGTCCGTTCCCAAAGGACCTTGCCGGAAGCAAGATCGAGGCAGAGCACTTCCCAGCGATACGTGGCGTCGGCCGAGAGCGGGCCAGCCATGAAGAACCCCTTCTGCGGCGGCTCCGCTTCCTTCCCGACCTCGACCACCGTCGTCAAGAAGACGCGATCGCCCCAGGCGATCGGCGACGACCAGCCGCGGCCGGGAATATCGCGCTTCCAGGCCACGTTCTCCGTGGCCGACCAGCGATCGGGCAGATCGGCGTTGTCGCTGACCGCGCGCGAGCCCGGACCGAGAAACTGCGGCCAGTTCTCCTCCGCCGCCCGCACCCTACTCGCGCTTGCGCCAGCGAACACTATCGCCGTAACGATCAGAATTACGTGGCTCGTCTTCATAGGGCAATCTCCGGTAGAAGAACGGGTGATCCGCGACTCCCTGCGATACGATGCACCGCCGCGACGAAAGAAGGGCAGGCTAGTGTCCAATACGGAAATGAATTGTTGCGGATTTGCGCGCGGCGGACAAGGGGGAAACAGATGGACGGGCGGCCGGATTTCCCCTCTCCGTCCCAAGCCAAGCGGCCGCGCTGGGCACCACTGCTGGCTTGTCCAGCAGCGCCGAAGGGCGGTCGGGCAGGCCGACCGTGGCAGCCGACGGTCCCAGGGCGTCGGACTACTGGGGGTTGTTTGCCGCAGGGGCAACGTCCATGTTCACCCGGATCCGCTGTAAGACGTTCGCCGCTATCTCTCGCACCCGCGGATCGGGGGCTCGCAGCATCATCACAACCGCCGGTATCGCGTCGGGTCCCAGCCTCTCCAGCGAGTGCGCGGCGGTGATGCGGAGGTAACCGTCGGGATCGGCCAACATTATCGCCAGCGCGGGAATTGCGTATTTTGCCTCCGGCCCCATTTCCTGCAATGCCAACGCCGCGGCGTCTCGCACCGAAGGGCACGGGTCGCGCAGGCTTTCGGTCAGCATGGGCACCGCCGCTTTCGCGTCGGGCCCGATCGCTCGCAACGTCTCCGCCGCCAGCGCCCGCACCCGCGGATCGCAATCGCGAAGCAACGGCACGACGCCCGCCGCAGCGTTGGCTCCCAACTTATCCAGCGTGTGCGCGGCGGTGATGCGGAGGTACTGGTCCGGATCGCGCAACATCTGCGCCAGCGCCGGGATTGCCGGCTTGGCATCCGCTCCCATCTCCCGCAACGCCATCGCCGCGGCGTCGCGCACTCCCGGGCTCGGATCACGCAGCGCGTCGGTCAATCCCGTCACCGCCGCGGCAATGGCAGCATTCTGATCCACCGCCGGCGGTTCTTGCCCATAGTTCGTCGATGTGACGAGAACGATAAAGCCAATCGCCAAACCCAATGTTGACCACGTCGTCTTTTTGTCGCCAGCGTTCATGCTTGCCTCACCTTTTCCTTTGGTCCTCACCCCCAAACTTAGGGCGCGGAAAAAGAAAAGCAAGCAATCGCGACCCTACAACCGTCACCGCCCGCATTTCCGCTTGACCCGTCCCGCGGAAAATCACCGCTTGTTCCAACGCTCTGCGTTGGAACGCACCGGTCCCGACGCTCCGCGTCGCTGCTGCTCGGGGTGGGTGATCAAAGCGCGCGGTTCCCACGCGGAGCGTGGGAACCAGATGCTTCTCCCTCACGCCCGCCACGGCCGTTTGCGGCCGGCGGCCGCCTTCAGGCTGGCGATGGCCACCTTCACGTCGGCCTCGACCTGGAAATCGAACATGCCGGCCATCACGAAGTCGGCCCCGCCGCGGAAGGCGTGCGAAAAGGCGACCTGCGGCGGGATCGCCCCGGCCGCCATCACCTTGAAGGCGATCCAGGGCTTTTCGATTTTCTGCATGTAGGCCACCGTCTCCTCGGGATTGTTGCACCACATGCCGTCGTTGTTGGCGTCGTGGTCGTCGCCGTGCCAGCCGAACCAGTCGTATTCCTGCCGCCGCGGCTTGGGCGTGGCCGACCAGTAGCGGTCGATGTGCAGCGTTTTGACGTAGAACTCGGCGTTCAGCTTGGCGGCCTCGCACGCCTTGACCATGTTCAGCGAATGCCCGCCCACGCCGGCCGGCACGCCCTGGGCCTTGATCAGATCGACCATCTGCCCGATCACCTCGATCCGCCCGCCGTTCATCATGTGGCCGTCGGTATCGCCGCCGTGCGAATAGAGCATCGTCGCTCCCTGCTCGATCCGCAGCTTGATCTCGTCGTTCATTTTCGTCTTGTCCGCGATGATCGGCAGGCAGGCGATGGTCTGGATCTTCGAGCTGCGGGACTTGTTGTACTTCAGTATGGTCTCCCACGCCCGCGGATCGATCTGGATCGTGTTGACGCCGCAGTCCTCGGCCAAGTCCAGCGTCTCAAAAACCTTCGCCTCGGTGTTGTAAGAAGTGAACAGCTTCGAGGCGTACATCAGGTCGCGGCTATGGGCCCAGCCGCCGATCAAGTTGCCGCCGATAATCAGACGGCTAAGCGAGACCTTGCCGATTTTGCCGCAGGGCAAACTGCCTGGCGGGATGTCAGTCTTCGGCCGTTTGCCCACCGCAGCCTGCGCAGCGCCACTCTGCGTCGCCGCCAGCAAGGCGCGTTCCTCGATGCTCCCCAACACCGCGCCCGCGCCCGCCGCCCCGGCAATCCCGCGGGCCAAAAAACAACGCCGATCGGTCTTGTCTGACATGGTTGGCCCTCATCTGAAAAAGGAAGGGAGAACTGCGGGGGGGGGATGTTTGCCGCCACGTGCGTTGTGACAGTCAATCCTGATTGTACCCCCGCCAGGGAGCAAATCAACTATCTCTCGTCGTTTTTGCGTGCGGCGATCTCGGGTTATAATGACCACTTTCATCCAGCCTTGGCGAGACGCCGCTTATGCCCGAGCTACCTGAAGTCGAAACCATGCGTCGCGGCATTGCGGCCGTCGCCGGTTGCACGATCCGCGACTGCCGCCGCCCGCGATCGCGATTGCAGTCGATCGAAATCACTCCTGGTCTGCGCTCGCTGCGGCGGCGAATCGTCGGACGCAAGATCGCGTCGGTCGGGCGAGTCGGAAAACGCATCGTGCTCGAACTCGACTCCCGCGACCGCCTCGTCATCGAGCCGCGGATGTCCGGATCGGTGATTCTGGCCAACCCGCGTGATCGCACGCACTTGCGGCTTGTCTTCGAGTTCAGCGATCCGGTCGCCCAGTTGCTGTTTTGGGACCAGCGCGGATTGGGCGTGGTGCGATTGCTCTCGCCGGCCGAGTTCCAGTCGCGTTATGGCAGTGACAAGATCGGCCCCGATGCCTTGGAAATCACCGCTGCCGAGTTGCGTGATCGTCTGAAGAAAAGCGGCCGCGCGATCAAGGTCGCCCTGCTCGATCAGAAGGCACTGGCCGGCATCGGGAACATCTACGCTTCGGAGACGCTGCACCGCGTCGGCATCCATCCGGCCACGCCCTGCAACCGGCTGACGCCGCGGCAATGGACGAAGCTGCACGCCGCGATGGGCAAAGTCCTCCGCGAGGCCCTCCGCCGCCAAGGCTCCACCCTGGCGGACAACGTCTATGCCGCCCCCGACGGCCGACCGGGCAAATACGCCTTCCGCGTCTACCAGCGTCACGGCCACCCCTGCCCACGCTGCCGCCGGGCCAACATCCAACGCATCGTGCAAGCCCAGCGCTCGACCTTTTTCTGCCCGGCCTGCCAGGCTGCCGGCGTGCGAGGAAAGAGTGCGTCGAGTTAGGTTATGCTTCCGCGCAACAGACGAACCGGCGACGGGCTGTCCTGCCATTGGGATTTGAGATTGAGGGAACATCCCCAATGTTCGTGCTGCGGACTGGCGGCGTAACCTGTTTGTGTTACAAGAGTTATGACGGATGTTCCGCCGAGGGGCGCAGGGGTATTGACTAAAGTAGTCAAATGGTTATACTTGTAGTCAGTGGGAGGTGCAGAGGAGGGATCTCATATGTTTGCAAAAACGCCCGATCCGTTGAGCAACGGCGAATGGAAAGTGATGAAGATCATCTGGGAGCACAATTCCTGCGCGGCACGCGATGTCTATCGCAGGGCTGGTAGCGAACACGGCTGGGCGCCGACCACCGTGAAAACCATTTTGCGACGGTTGGTGGCGAAGGGCTATTTGACCACTACCCAGGTCGGCAACAGTTTTCTCTATCGGCCCGTGCGGCCGGCGATGAAGGCCCTGATGGGCGCGGCCGACACGTTGCTGGCAAACGCCTTGGACGGCACGGTCGGTCCGTTGTTGGCCCACATGGTCAAACGCGGCAACTTGTCGGCCGCCGAATTGGCGGAGCTTAAGAACTTGCTCGACGAGGCTTCGGCCGAAGAAGAGGTGGACAATGATGACCGCTGAAACGCTCAACGCCTTTGCGGCGCGATGGGCCGATTTCATGGTTCGCGGCCTGCTCGACGCCACGTTGTTGCTCGTGGTCGTGGCCCTACTCTGGCTGCTTCTACGTCGCTGGGCTTCGGCCCAGGTGGGCTACTGCCTCTTCCTGCTGGTGATCCTGAAGCTGCTCTTGCCGATATCCATTACCGTTCCCGCGGCGATAAGCTGGTTGTCGCCCGCTCAGGTGGCCAACCGAATACCGGGCATGGCCTTCGCCGGCTATGCGGAGCATGGTCTTGCCGGGGCGGGCCGTTCCTCCGCGATGAACGGCGGCGACCCGCTCGGATCGGCGCGGCACGCTGAGACTGCCAAGACAAGGGCCGCGAATGCCGCGGCAGCGGGCCTGTCCTTTGCCGCCAAACTCATGCTTGCTTGGGGCGGAATCGTCCTGTCGCTTTTTGCCCGCTTTGGCTGGGCCCAATGGCGCATCGCTCGGCAATTCCGCCGTGCCCGGCGGCTTGATCTGGCGACGCTGGCGGTGGACGTGAATGGTCTCGCGCGGCGTGTCAGTGTCCGCGGTCCTTTACGCTTGTCGGTAAGTCCGGCGGTGACGTCGCCGATCCTGTGGAAAATGCTGCGGCCGCAGCTTATCTTGCCGGAGGATTTTGCTTGCTGCTTGACTTCCCGGCAGGTCGCCTGGCTGCTCTTGCACGAGCTGGCGCACGTGCGCCGCCGCGATCTGTGGGTGGCCGCTGTGCAACGGGCGGCGCAGCTCTTGTACTTTTTCAATCCGGCCGTATGGTTGGCCAACTGGATGATCGACCGCGAGCGCGAATATGCTTGCGACGACGTGGCGCTGGCCGCCTGCGAGTGTTCCCGCTGCGACTGCGGCCGAGCGTTTCTGTGGGCCGTCGAGCGCGCCAACGGACTTTCGGCTTCCGCGGCAGGCACGCTAGGTTTCTTCAGCGACCGATCGTTCGCAAAGAGCAGGTTGCTGCGCATTCTGGATTCTCGCCGCGCGCCTCGTCCGCAATTGTCGGCGGCCGCAGTGGTCTTGTTGCTGACGGCGGCCTGCCTTGTTCTGCCGCGTCTGCGCGCGGAGGATGCAGCCATGCCGGCGGCGACGGTGATTCCGGCCCACTCCAGCGGCGGCCCCGCCGCGCCGCGCGCCGTGCCGGCAATGACCCCAGGCTGGCTGGACTTCACTTTTTCCGGAGTCTTCAGGTTCCTTGAGGACCAAGACGTGGCGAAGGAGTTGCGTCTGTCGTCGCAGCAGGTGCAGCGGATCATCGCCCTGCGGAGAGCGTTTTCCGCGCGCGATCCGCGACGGCCCGGCTTCTACCTGACGCCGCTGAAGATCGCGCCGGAGCAGCGAGACGAACTGGCGGCCGTCTTTCGGCCGGAACAGTTGCAACGGCTCGCGGAAATACGCATTCAAGCGGCGGGGGCGGCCGCCCTGGACAACTCGGAAATGGCCAAGGCGATCGGCATCACCGCTAAGCAGCGGCGGGAAATGGATCGGATCAAAAGGTCGGCCGACGAAGAGATTGTCAATCTCCTGGATAAGTTCCTAAGCGGCGCGCGGAGCCCGCAGGAAAGAGAAAGAGTGTTCCAGCAAAAGACCACCATCGAAAAGGAGACGCCCAAGAGAATCATCAACGTGCTTTCAGCGGAACAGAAGAGCGCGTTCGAGAAGATGCGGGGGAAGAAGACGCAAATCGACCTTTCCCGCTTTGCGCTCGAGCAGTAATCGACCGGTGCGGCTAAGATGTCCGGTGGCGTAGGACGGGTTTTCTAATCCGTCCCCATCTCCTGACGGATTGGAGAATCTGTCCCCAATGGCAAATCAATTGTCGGTCTCGCAGTCTGTACTGAGAGAGCCAGATTGCGGCCGTCCTGTGTGCCGTCCGTTCCACGGACTTTGGCACGAAGGAAAGGAAGGAAAGTCGCAGGCGAGCGAAAACCGCCTGGGCACTCTCTGAAGCGTTCGCGTCGTGAACAGAAACCATACCGTAGAGGCACCTTTTTTGTAAGGCAACCAAAATGAAGCGATTCTTCCAAAGAGGTCTTTGTGACGCGGCGATCCGCTCTGCCGTCGGGGCGTTGCTGCTGTTCGGCTGCACTGCCGTTTCGCAGGCGGACATCTATCAATGGACCTACGCCGCGAATGGGTACACCATTATCCAATCGACCACGCTCTGCCCCGGCGGAGCGGGCGTCTCGGCCGTGCCGGGCGTCGATTTGAGCTCGCGCGACTTGACGAAAGCCGCCCTGTGGAATACCAACCTCAGCGCCGCCAACCTGTCGAACGTGATTCTTGCCAACGCCTACGCTACCAACTGCAATCTCACAAACGCCGAGTTGGCGGGCGCCACCCTCGACGGCACCGACTTTTTCGGCTCCAGCCTGCAGGGCGCCGATTTTACCGGTGCAACGGTTACAGGGACGAATTTCCTCGCGTGCGGGCTGATCTCCGCTCAACTCTACAGCACCGCCAGTTACAAGAACCACGATCTGGTCGGGATCGATCTCTCCGACGAGGAGATGACCGGCTGGAACTTCGTCGACCAGGACCTCAGTTACGCCGTCTTTTCCGAAGGACATCGCGGCATGGACTACGCCGACTTGACGGGGGCAAATCTCAGCTACGCCAAATTGGCCCCACACATGTTGAACGCCAACTTCACGGATGCCATCCTCAGAAACGCGCAGCTCGACCTCTCCAGCCTCGGCAGCGCCAACTTCACCAATGCCGACCTTACCAACGCCACGATCAAACAGACGGATTTCGGACACACCAATCTCACCTCCAGCCAACTATACAGCACCGCCGATTACAAAGCACAGTATCTGAACAAGATCGGGTTGAGCTACACCAACCTGGCCGGTTGGAACTTCGCCGGCCAAAACCTGGGTTACGCCGACTTTACCTCCTCCACGCTCACCGGCGCCGACTTTACCGCGGCCGACCTCCGCGGCGCCACCGGCGCCTCCCTAAGCGGTGCGATCACGCGCAACACAATCCTCGCCAACGGGACGATCAACAACCTGTCGCTCCGCGGCGGCGAGAAACTGGTGGTGCGCAATTCCGATATCCCGATCCACGCCGCCGGCGCCACGTCGCTCGACCCCGCCGCCACGCTGCAGTTTCTCTTCGACGGCAACCCCTACCCCTACAACGGCACCTGGAATTCCACCATCTCGTTCGATTCCGGCTCGTCGCTGACGCTGGCTGGAACGCTCGAATTGACGTTCTACTCCGACACGTCCTGGACCAGTTGGACGAGCCTGGTAGGCGAACCGCTCCACTTGTTCGATTGGACGCACGTCAACCACAGCGGCTCGTTTTCCGTGGTGGCCGATGAGGGCACGTGGGATTTGTCGCACCTTTACACAACAGGCGTCGTAACGCTGACCGCCGTGCCCGAGCCGGGCACGCTGGCGCTGCTCGTCGCGGCCGGATTGGGCCTAGCAGCCATCGGCTGGCGGCGGGCTTCACGGAAACAGGCCCTCAGGACGTCGGTCTCGTCAATTCCGTGACGATCATGTTGTCGCGGTGGACGATTTCATCGTAAGGGCAATAACCGAGCGTGGCGGCGATCTTCTCCGTCCTTTGGCCGCGAATCCGCAATACCTCTTCGACGGCGTAATTGCTCAGGCCGCGGGCGAACTCGACGCCGTCCGGACCGCACAGCGCCACCACGTCGCCCTTGACGAATCGCCCCTCGGCGCCGACGACGCCGGCGGCCAACAGGCTGCGGCCCTTCCGCTCGACCGCCGCCTGGGCGCCGGCGTCCAGCAGCAGGCGCCGCGCGGCTTGACCGTCAGCCCGATCCAGCGTTTTCGCGCGGCCACGGTCGGCCCCTGCGCGGGGAAGAGCGTGCCGACCACTTCGCCGGCGATGATCCGCGGCAACACGTCGGCCGCCGCGCCGGAGGCGATGATGACATTCTCGCCGGCGGTGGTGGCCAACCGGGCGGCTTCGAGTTTGCTCGCCATTCCGCCTTTGCTCACCCCGCCGAGACGATCGCGGACCAGGCCGGTGATCGAGGCGTCGAGCCGCTCGACGGTGGCGATCACACGACTGCCGGATTGGCGCGGGTCGCCGTCGAACAGGCCCTCCACGTCGGACAGCAGCACCAGCAGCGGCGCGCGGATCAAGTTCGTGACGATCGCCGCCAACCGGTCGTTGTCGCCGAAGGTGGTCTGCAACTCCTCGACCGCCACGGTGTCGTTCTCGTTGATGATCGGCACCGCGCAAGTTCGAGCAGCGTAAGCAGTGTGTTCCGGGCGTTGAGGTATCGCAGGCGATGTTCCAGGTCGTCGGCCGTCAGCAGGATTTGGGCGGCGTGATGGCCAAACTTGCCGAGCGCCCGCTCGTAGACTTCGACGAGGCTGCTCTGTCCGATGGCGGCCACGGCCTGCAAATGGGCCAGATCGGCGGGCCGACTCGTCAGTCCCAGCCTCCCCATGCCCGCCCCGACGGCCCCGGAGCTGACCAGCACCACCTTTCGCCCCGTCGCCAGCACGCGGTGCACCTGATCGACCAGTTGCTCGATGCGCTGCTGGTCGAGTGGCCCGTCGCGGCGGGTGAGCACGCGCGTGCCCACCTTCACCACGATCGTCGTGGCCAGCGTGGCGATCTCTTGTCGCAGCAGATCGATCATGGACAACCAGGATACCGCAATTCCGTCCGCGACAGAATAGCGGCGTCACAACGGGCGGTCGCCATCAACCCGGCACGCTCTCCACGGTACGACTGCCACCTTGTCAGTGAGAATATTGCCCCCCGCGCCCCCAGTTTCGGGTTATTGTGCTCTCCACGGCGCACCGTAAAGTGGCACCCGCTTTGTCACCCGGCTTGCTGCGGTCGTCTTTGGCCTGGGGGGACAAACCGGGACAGGTCCGATATTGACAAAATAAGCAAGGATGCCAATCTGTGGCGATGTCTCGCACTGCAAGAGTAGCTCCGGGAGGAATGGTGTTTCATGTTCTCAGTCGGGGCATCGCGCGGATGCAAGTGTTTTCGTCCCCCATCTTGTCAATATCGGACCTGTCCCGTTTTCATCCCCATCTCTGTCCCGTTTTCATCCCCATCTCTGTCCCGTTTTCATCCCCCTAAACCCTTATGTTACAAGCGGCAGTGCCATTCGTTCGTGACACCGCTTTGGCTCCCACCGTTTTCGCTCCCTCCGTCCGTTGGGGCGGCAGGCTTGCCTGCCGCCCCAACTTCCGGACGGGGGTTTACGCTCTTTGCTTACGAACCCAGAGGCGGGCCCCTACGCCGAGAACGGCCAGCAGCAACAGCACAAGCGTGCCAGGCTCCGGAACGGTCATCGGTCCCCCACCGGACAAACTCCCCGGCCCAGCACCGGACGGCATCAGCGGCCCACCGTGCCGCGACGCCTTAGAGGGCACCGCCATACCGTACGACTGGAGCAGGTCAAGGCCGGCCAGATCAAGATCGGCGAGCATCGTCGGGCTCAGGCTGGGCAAGCTCCCGTTGTAGTTCGCCAAGACGATACCCAGGTCGTTGAGGTTGGTCTGACCGTCATAGTTGAGGTCGCCGGTGGCCCAGGTGTCGCCGGTGGTGTTGTAGTTCGCCAACACAATGCCCAAGTCATTGAGGTTCGTCGAACCATCCAAGTTGACATCGCCGGCCAGCGTGGAGACAACCGTCACCGCGTTGGCTGGGAAGACGTTCGTGCCGGTCGGGCCGGTGATCGTCACCGCCGAGGCGGTCGTGTTGTCATAATAGCCGAGGGACGTGTGCTGCGCCGTAGCAGTGCTGCTGCGGATTTGGCCAGTATCCCAAGCCCCATTGTGGTAGCTGGCGGCCAAGAGGGGAACTACGGTGGTGACCGGATCGACACCGGTGTTGTTGAACACCACCTTGGTCCAGCCGTTCTGGACGTCGGCGCCGCCGACGTTCAACACCGGGTTTTGAGCGCCCGAGCTGGCGAGCACGAGTGTGCCGGCCTTGACGGTCGTCACGCCCGTGTAGGTATTGGCCGCGGTCAGGGTCAACTGGCCGCTGCCCATCTTGGTCAGTCCGCCGTCGCCGGTGCTGCCGTTCAGGACGGCATTGACGGCGACGGTATGGCCGTTGGTGTCGATCTTGGCCCCGCCCGCCAGAACGTTGACGGTCATGGTGGCGACAGCCGGGTTGTCAGCGGCGATGAAGTCGGGGTTATCCGCCGATGCCCTCAGGATGCCGCCGTTGAAGTTCAACGTGCCGCTTGTTCCCGTTTGGGTAGCGTCGGTATGCGTCTGAATGCCCGGAGCCACCAGAACCCCGCCATTAAGATTGTACACGGCAGTGCCGGGACCGCCGCCGTTTGGCGAAATGCCCTCGCCGAGGTAGACGGCGTTGGTGCTGATGACCGTGCCGCCGGTTTGGATGACGGTGCCGCTGCCGCCGTCTGCCGCCACGATGAGGTGGCCGCTGACGGTCGTGACGCCGCCGTTGACGGTGAAGGTGTTCGAACCCTCCGCCGACGTTGTGGCATTCCAGTTGTAACCGATCTGGAGGTTGCCGCCGACGTTAAGAGTTGCGTTGTCGTTGACGGTCAGCGACGCCGGAACGACGCCGTCGCCGTAAGCACCAACGGTCATGTCACTTGCGACGTTGACCTGGGAATGGCCGTTTAAGGTCATGCTTCCTGTACCCGCGGTCCCGTAATCATTGTCGCCGACAGCGCACCAGGTGCCGACGTTCAACACGGCGTAGTCGTTGAGGGTCGTCACACCGACGCCGTCTCTACCGCAATCATACTGACCGGCGACGGACATCGTGGCGCTGCCGCTCAACGTGATGGTCCCGCTGGAGCCCCAGCCGCCCAAAGTCATCTCGGGGCCGAAGGTCGCGGTGGCGTGGGCGGCCATGGTGAACAGGCCCTGGTTGTGGTTCCAACCGCCGAGATTCGCCCAGGTGCCGGGGGAGGCGGCCAACGAGCTATTGCCATCCATGGAGAACGTGCCGAATCCATTCGGATCGCCGCGTCCGACCGCCCATGCGCCGGTAACGGTCATTACGGAGTTGTCGTGCATGGCGACCGTGCCAACGCCGGAAATGCCGACGTTTAGGCCGCCGCCAATCGTGACGTGGGTGTTGGCGTTGACGTTCATCACGCCGACCGGTACATCGCTAGTAGTGGCGCCGTCTGAGGCTACGCCGAGGTCGCTAGCGACGTTGACCGTAGGCCCGTCGGACCCTCCGGGGGTGCCGAGGGTGAGGGTGCCGTTGTTGCCGCTGTAGGTGCGGCCAACCAACAAGTAGCGACCGACCTCCACGGTCGTCTGCGAGCCGGTGATCAGCATAGTGGCCGTTCCCGCGGTGGAACCTGGCATGATCGGAACACTGGCCGTTCCCGAGCCGGTGCAGGTCCAGCCAGGACCGAAATCCTGGGTGACGGTGTAGGTTGTCGCGACCGAAGGCGCGAACACGGCCGTGCCGTTCGTGACGGCAAACGAAGTGCCGAGCGAATAGGTGCCGCCTGCGGTGCTGTTGCCGTAGACCACCTGGCCTGTCCCTTCTTGCACCAAGATCGTCGAGCCAAGGTGGACGTTGGGACCGTCAAGCGGGACGGTAAGAACCGTGCCGGTATCGGCGCCGATGCCGACCGCGCTGCCCGACGTAGTCAGGCTGGAGGTCAACGTCGCCGAGGGACCGCTATAGATGAACGAGGCTTGATTCTGCAACGTCACGGACGAGGGCTGATAGCCCGTCTTCCAAATTGCGTCGCTGACCGTGACCGGTCCGGCGTAACTGCTGGCGCTGCTGGTTGTATCCAGCTCACCGCGCACATCGGTGCCGGCGCCGAAGATGTTCAGGCCGACCGTGGCGCCCGACTGGCTCAGCGCGCCGCTGAGGGTCAGCTTGGCCCCGGATGCCACGTAGATCGAGGGCGTGCTGGTCATGATGATGTCCGGCGCGATGCTGTTGGTGCCGGCGAGCACCTGGATCAGGGTCTGGCTCGAGATACTCGAACCGACGCAACTTAACGTAATCGTGTCTCCGGCCACATCCTTCAAGATGCTGTAGCCGGGCGTAATCGCGCGGTCGCTGGGAGCGTTGAACAACATCGAGTTGAGCTTCACGCTCGTGTCCAACGTCACGAAATTACTGCTGGCGGCGCCTGAGCTTGCGTTGAACCAAGCGACGTCGTTCACGCCGTTGGGGTACGGAATCAGATTGTAACCCGCGTCACACCAGTTGGTATTCCCGCTATCAGGGTCGTTATAGGTCCACGTCTCGTGGCCTGTGAATCCTACGTAGGTGCGGCCGGTGGCGTCGGAGATGTTCAGCGTGGCAGTGCCGGCGCTATAGTTGACGGTGACGTCCGTCAGGCCAAGGCTGGCGTACGGGACAACAAAGGCCGTTGGGGCTTTGCTCACGGTGGCCGCGGCGAAAACCTCGACGCCTGTCATCGTCGGCGGCGTCAAGAACGAAGTCGGCGTGATGGCGAACTGAACGAGGATTCGGCCATCCGCATGCAAGTCGGCAACCTGAAGGTCGCTGGCAGTGTTGGGGCCCAGTTGAACCGTCAAAGCGCTATTATTGCGGAAGACCACGTTCGTGTTGTTGGCAGCCGCGGGAGCGTAGTCACCGCCACCGGCGGGTGCTCCCCCGGCAATCGCCGCGCCTGTCTCCACGGTGATCGTGTTCGTCGTGGCCCCCATGAACGGGGTCGCATTGGCCAAGGTGAGTTGGCCGGCCTGGATGTCGGTCGGGCCGGTGTAAGTATTGACGCCCTCCAGGGTCAAGTTGCCGAGGCCCATCTTGGTCACCGCGCCGATTCCAGTTCCGGAATTCTCCAACGGGAGCAAGAAACCGATGTTATTGCCGTTGGTGTTGAAATTCGCGCCGCCGTCTTTGACGTAGACGTGGAAATTCGTGCTGGTGGCGTTGCCCCAACGGAAGAACTCGCCCGAAGCGCTCGCCGTCACCGTCCCGCCGTTGAGATTGATGACGCCGTTGACGGCGACGTTGCTAGTGCCATAACCGGCCTGGATGTAGCCGGTCTTATACACGCCGCCGTTGACGTTCAATTCGGCGTACGTGGTCGACCAAGTCGGATCAGAGGTATTGGCCTCGCCCATGTAGGTGACGACGGTCGATAGGGTGCCGCCGTTCAAGTACACCCAGCCCTGGCCGCCCGATCGCCCTATGTAGAAACTGCCGGTCGAGTTGACTAAGCCGCTGTACTCGGTCAGGATTCCATGTCCGCCGGGTGCAGCCGCGGTTCCTTGGCCTCCAATGCCGAGCCAGCCGCCGACCGTCAGAGTCGGGCTGCCGCTCAAGTCGGCATTGCCGACCGTGATGCTGCTGGCGGGGGCGGCGCCGATGGCGGTCCCATTCCCTACGCCTAAGTTGAGGTCTCCCGCAAGAGTGAAGTGGGAATAGTCGTTCAGCGTGAGATAGCCGCGGGAAGCACCGGAAATCGTGCCTCCTCCCGAATAGTCGCCGATATTCGCGTAACTATTGGACGTGAACGTGGACGAGCCGGACATGGTGAAATAGCCCGTGGCGCCTCCGTTACCATTATAGCCACCGACGTGGAGGTCGGTGCCCATGAGGGTTATCGTGCTGAGGCCGCCCATGGTGACATAGCCCACCGGATGGGGCAATTTTTCCGCGCCGGTATTATTGCTGTCCCCGACACGAAATCCGTTACTGAAGTTCGTCAAGCTGAACGAGGAGGAGTTGGCCGCGCCCCCTTGGCTCATGTCGAGTATGCCCTCGCTTGCGTGGAGGGTGGCCGTGCCGGCCCCGGTGGCGGTGCCGCCCAATGCCATTTCCAGTTTACTGTGTTATGCCGCTTGTAACTGTTGTTGAATCTTGACTTTCTGTTCTTCTGTCAGCCGCAGCAAGACCGGCGGGTGTGGCGCCGTGTGAGCTTTGCGACGCGGCCATTCCCGCTTCTGTTTCGGGCTGGTACGCACACGCCGTTCGCGTTGCGCTCGGGCAATCCTTTCACGAAATGGCTTGGATTCCCTACGGCCTAACATGTCACGACGCACCTCCAGCAACACCCCCCGTGGGCTGCACATTATCGGGAGGCTGTCTTTCGGCGGTGCCGGCATCGCCAACGCGCCTTGACAAAGCAATAACTGCGTTGCGATCATCGAAGCCTCTGCCTCGCGATGCACTAGCCGTAGCGTCCGACTCATCAACGCCACTTTCTTCAAGGTTCGCTTGTAGGTTCTGAAAAATCCCTCGTTTTCCCACCTCCAACGATAACAAGTTCCCGCCATCTCCAAGGATAGCTGCTTCGCATCTTCCACGTTCGTAAACAGCCAGACGTCCACCTTATGACGGCAACTGTGAATCCGCAGCAATCGGCCGCGAATCGGCGGCTTGCCGTCCTCCTGCTGGCTCTTCGGCCAATAATAGACAATCCCTTCGCGGAACTCCTCCAACAGTTCCTGGGTTTCGCTGTAAAAGGTGGCCTTGGAGGACATGCGGATGAGAAAGGACACGTTCGCCAAGATCATGGTCGCGGCCACGTTGTAGCCCACATATCCCGCGTCGGCCACCACCAACGCCGCCGCTGGCAGCCAACGCAGCATGTACATGAGGTGACTTCGTTCGCTGGCTTTGCCCCCCTTCCCCAATCGCCAGCAAAAGGGAATGCCCAAGGTAAGATGCACGATCGAGGTGTTCCAGATCGTCGGTGACGAATCCTCTTTGCCGCCGCTTCCCAAGCGTTGCTCCAGTTCCTCGGTGCGGGGACACGTCTGCCGCGTGCCATCACAGCCAAAGGGGATGAAGTTTCCCACTTTCCACTGATTGCCGAAAATGACTTCCATCCGTGCGCAGGGCCGCCGCCAACGCCCGCAGGATGGGCATGGGAAGTTTGGCGATGGCCTTTTCAAAGCCGGAAAAGTGCTGGCCCGGCCGTTTTCGTTTTGGACAACTGGCGACATAGAACATTCTGGCGGCTTCAAACTTTTCCGGGAGGCTGTCGCCACAGCAATAGGTCGTCAGGATGATGATGTAAAGCAAAGGATGCAAGTCCCAACGCGGGCATTTCCTGCGTTTTGAAGCATTTCGGACTTGCTTGAAAACTTCCGGCGTGAGAAACTCTCGCATCGAGCCGATCAACGATTTCGCCCGCCGTCGTTGGCGGGCCCGCTTCCTTGCGTTGGCCATTTGCCGTTCCTTCCATGATGGGGTTTGGTGTTGTGACCCCCTATCATTGCTGGAACGGCTTTTTCATGCGCGGTCAATTCACCGCCATTTTCCCAAAGCACATTTTCAACGCAACCCTCGACCTCGCAAAAGATTACATCAAAACCGCTTCCAATCAAGCCTTGGCATTGGGTGCCGCCCATTTGGCCGAGTACAAAATCACCACCGCTTCCGCTCATGCTAAACGACCCGCTGGCGGTCAATACCAAGCTGCCGGTGCCGCCGTTATAGCCGAGGTACGAACCTTCGTTGGTCACAGGACAGTTGATCGATGCGTGGTCGCCCACCCTGAGGTAGCCCGTGGTGTTGTCGGTGGCGTTAACGTCGTACCCGACGAAGAAACGTCCGTTGCCGGCCGTCGATTGCTGCGTCCACGTTGAGTGTCCACTCAGGGTCATGCTGCCCCCGCCGTTGACGTCCCCATAACCGCAGTAGAAGAAGGCTGGGCCTGAGCTCGTCCCGGTGTTGACAATGCTCGCGTAGTCGGTCAGCGAGACGGAGCCTGAGACGTTTTTCATGCTGCCATTGCCATACGCGATCATGAGTTGGTGAGAGGCACTGCTGGTGTCACTTATGGTGATTGTCGAGCTTCCGGCCATGGTGAGGATGCCCGTCGTATTGGTGCCTGCGCCTGCGCCACCTGCGACGTTGAAAGCAACGCCGGCAGCGGTCTCGTTCCCGCCGTTTAGCGTAAACGATGCATTATCGGTCATGGTCATGAGGCCAGTGGAGCCGCTCTGACCGGCCGCGTCATACCCAACATAAACAGAGGGAGTTACGGCCCCCGTAGCGGCCGAATCGAGGAACTGCGAGGTTCCACTCATGCTCAGCGTGCCCGCGGAGTTGTTGCCGTAGCCAATGTACACGAAACCGGTCGGCACACTGACGGTGCCGCCGTTCATCACCAAATCGGCGTGGCCGATGTTGGTGCCGACGTTGAAGCCCGCGTTACCGGTCACGGCCAACTTGCCGCCGTTGATGGTGAAGAGGCTGGCGGTGCCGTTGTCGTTGTTTCCCATAATGAAGCGAGCCGTAGTCACCGTGCCGGCGTCCAGTTGAAGCATGCCCGGCGTAGCCACTGGTCCGGCTGAGTTGTAGCCGATGTTGATGGCGCTAAAAGCGACGGACGGAGTGGCAGTGATATCCGGAGTGTTTCCGGTATTCTGCCAGATGTTGAGAGTGTCGTTCGCCACCCACGCAGGCGAGGCCCAACCGGTCCAATTGGTAATGTCGTTGAAATCCGTGCTGGTCCCCCCTACCCACATCAGGGTGTCCGCAGCTTGCAGCGACGTTGTCATTGCAAATGCCAGTGACAGAAACGCGATCTTGAAAAGCAATCTCATTAGAAGAACCCTCCAGACTGAGACATTGAGAAAAAGACACAGAAGCTTCTAATCCGCGAGGAGATTCCTTCTCTGGTTTCCCTCGCTCCTTCGAGGCAGTACGCGTTCCGAATGCTGCACGGTGCCTACGAGGCAGGTCCCTTGGCGGAACGCACAACGTCCGGATACTCGCCTTCCTGCATCGACTGCGGCGACGAGAACGTAGCGGAATCAGCCCGTTTTTGCCACCTCCTTCGCGATGATCGCGATCTTGAACGGATGCTTGACTTCCCAAATGTGACCTTGCAACCCTCTAATCGACGCACAACCCTCATCTCTCGTCTGGCCATTGCCCCAGACGGGTGTGGGACCGGTCTTGCCGTCATTGGAAACGGAGTTTAACTGCCGTGCCAACAGACAGTCTCCACAGGTTCTTGTTTTGCGCAACGTCTACCCACAGCGCTTGAGAGCGCTTGAGAGATTAGACAGCGTAACCTCTACAATACAACCATGAATGTCCACCTGTCCATTCGATAACGCGCAGATGTCTTTTGATTTCGCGCAGCCTTTTCTAGTCGTGGGCGAGGTGCCAAGAACGAATGGCATTACTGTTGGTAACATGCGGTTTTTCGAAGCAGAAGATACGGCCCTCCTCAGTTGCGGTCACCTGCCAGCGGCATGTTAACTAGCGCTTCGCGGATAGTCTGCCCGCCAGTTTGGGCACCGGCCTGTGCTTTCCACGCCCACCCCGGCACTGCCGATTTGGTGCGATTTTTGCCCGCGCGGAAAGCAAAACTCGTTGCTATAATGCACGAGTCGGACGACGTCGCTGCAACACGAGATGTTCAAGCGAAGTAGAGCTGCATCACGGTCTTTCGCAAGGAGATGTCGGGAATGATAGCGGTCTCAAATGGGTCGTTGCTCCATCTTGGAAGTGTCCTATGTTGTGTGGCGGCGTTCTGTCTATTACCCCAGACCGCAACCGCTCAAGACATCGATTACCGAAACATCGCCGGCCAGTGCTGGGTGACGCCGATTCGCGACCAGGACCCTTGGGGGACCTGCTGGGACTTTGGTTCCGTGGCGTCGTTGGAAGCGAAGTACATGCTCACCCGCAATGATAGCAGCTTCCAGCCTGATCTCTCTGAGCAGAATCTGGTAGACGTTTACGGCGGCATCAATGGCGGGCAGGCGGGTTGGGTGTTCGGCTATGCCGTCTCTACGGGCATTTGCGCAGAGGCGGAATTGCCTTACATGGGCGGCACCTGGCCCTTGGCGGCGGGCTCCGATCAGCGGGTCTGGAAAAATGTCTCCAACCAGATGATCAGCAATAACACGACGGCCAACTTCAATTTCTTGCTGCAAACCACCGGACCGATCACCATCGGTCTGAATGCTTATACCGATCTGTGGACCTCCGTGGCCTCGCTAGAACAGAATTACCACGGCCCCGGCGCCGGCATGAATCACGTCGTCTGCATCGTGGGATCGGTGGCCGATCCCAACATTCCCAGCGGCGGCTACTACATCATCAAGAATAGCTGGGGAACCGGCGGCGGAGATAACGGCAGCGGTTATTATTATACACCCTGGGGAATTCCGGAAGCCGACGGCTACGGCCAGAACTACGCCGTCACCGGCGCGGTCTACTACACCGGCACGATGTATTTCAGCGGGTCCGATTACACCAATCCCGCCAACTATCACACCGGCACGGCGGCCATCGCCACCTGGACCGGCAACGGCGGCACGACCTGGAGCACAAGCGCGGCGAATAACTGGAAAATCGGCTCCTCCGCCTTCACCTGGGTCAACCAGGAGGTCGGCGCCATCTTCGACAACACCAGCAGCAATCGCTCGATCACCGTAAGCGGCACGGCGATCGCCCACGCTCTGACATTTAACCCCATCACTTCCGGCAGCACGTACACGATTAGCGGCGGGTCGCTGACGGTAACGGCCGGCGGGATCGCGGCCAATGAAAACGTGGTTATCAACTCTCCGATCAGCGTCGGCGCCCCGCAGTCGTGGACGGTGGCGGCGGGAAAGACGATGACCCTCGGCGGCGTCAATATGGTGATCAGCGACGTAACCGTCAATGGCGCGGGTACGACGACAATTGGCGGAGCGACAAGCAACGTTGGGGTCCTTGTGTCGCAGGGGGCCACGCCGGGCACGATCATCCAGGCCGGGCCGGGCGTGCTCATGCTCAATGGCAATGTGACCTACGCCGCCAACATGAGCGTCACCGGCGGAACGCTCAGCCTGTCTCCGCCCAGCGGGGCCACCTCGATCATCAGCGGCTTGCTCAACGTCAACGGCGGCGTGCTGAGCATCAGTGGGGCGGGAACGGTCGCCTTGGCCAACGCCAACCTCTCCGGGCTGCCCGCGACCATCAACGTGCAATCGGGGACTTTGGCTTTTGCCCCGCCCGGTTCCTCCGTCGTTACCTATTCCGGCGTGCTGGCGGGCAACGGGGCGGTTGCCATCAACGGCACGGGCGCCGTTGTTCTCACCGGCAACAACAGCTATTCCGGGCCCACGACCGTCAGCGGCGGCGCGCTCCAGGTGACCGACGGGGTGGGATTGCCCACGGGCAGTTTCCTCAGCCTCGACGGCGGAGTCTTCCAAAGCAATGGCACCGCCACCGTTACTTTCAGCCGCAGCTTGGGCACCGGCGGCAGCGGCGCCTTTCAGTGGACGGCCAACGGCGGCGGTTTTGCCGCCGGTTCCGCGGCAATGAATGTGAACATCGGCGGCGGAACATCGCTGACATGGGGAAGCAGCCTAGGGAGCCAGATCGTCGGGCCGCTCGTGTTCGGTTCCACCACCGCCGGCAATGTGGTGACCCTGCAAAACCGCATCGATCTCGGCGGGGCGGATCGCACGATCCGGGTGATCGACAACCCGGCGACCGCCGCCGACTTCGCCGTCGTCTCCGGCACGATCTCGAATGTCTCCGGCACCGCCGGCATCGTCAAGACCGACGCCGGGTTGCTCAAGCTGACCGCCACGGACAGCTACAACGGCACGACCACGGTCTCCGGCGGGGCCCTACAGGCAAACAGCGGGGCCGGACTGCCCAGCGGCAGCTTTCTCAGCCTCGATGGCGGCGTGCTGCAAAGCAACAGCGCCACGACTTTTAGCCGCCCGCTGGGCACAAGTGGGAGCGCTTTTCAATGGACGGCCAATGGCGGCGGCTTCGCCGGGGGCGCGGGGGCGTTGACCGTCAACCTCGGCGGCGGCAGCGCGACGCTGAACTGGGGAACCGGCGTGGGCAGCGGGATCATGGGGATTTTGAAGTTCGGTTCGCCGACCGCCGCCTACCCGATCACCTTTGCCAATCCCATCAATCTCGGTACGGACACGCGCACGATTGAGGTCGATGACAGCGCGGCCAGTCCCGGCGCGGACTATGCCGTCCTCTCCGGCACGCTGAGCGGATCGGCCGGGCTGACGCTGCAAGGCAGCGGCGTTCTGAATCCGACCGCCGCGAACACTTATACCGGCGTCACGACGTTGACTGGCGGGACGCTCAGAGTCGGATCGATCTCAAATGGCGGCGTGGCCGGCCCGCTGGGGGCGGCGACCGCCGACCCTGCAAACCTGGTCTTCAACGGCGGCACGCTGCAATACACCGGCGCCGCCGCGACGACCGATCGATCGTTTACGATGGCGGGAAACGCCACCATCAACACCACCAACGCCCTGACCTTTTCCAGCCAGATCGCCACCCCGAACCCAACCGCGGTTCTGACCAAGACAGGATCGGGATCATTGACGTTCAGCAACGCATTGAACGATTTCGCGTTGGGCGGCCTCGTTGCACAACAAGGAACGCTGAACTTCAGCGCAGGTGCGATCACCGTCAACGGCCCGACCGCCATCGGCACCGCGGGCAATGCCGCTCGCTTCAATCCATCGAGCTCCGTCGTCATAAACCTCGATGGACCGGTCACCATCGGCGGATCGGTGACCAGCAACAGCGCTTCATCCTACGGCTATTGGGCAATCTCCGGCGGCACGGTGACCAACAACACCTTTGGAGCTTTGGCTCTGGCTGATCCCATCTTGTGGACTGGCGCAAGTAGTCCTAACGCCGCGGCGGTCCTCGATCAAACCGGCGGGGTTATCAACTTCAAGGCCGGATTCGGCGTGGGAAACTCCAGCAGTTGCTTTGGGGTCTACAACTTATCGGGTGGATCCGCCACTTTCGGAATGCAGTCGGGCGTGGGCTACAATCCCTCAAATTACAGTTATACGATGGGCGTCCTCAACGTCTGCGGCAGCGGCCAGCTCACGGTGTCCAGCGGAGGGATCATTTTGGGTTCGCCGATTTCCTGCTCCTGGGGAATCGCCAACATAGGCTCGAAGGACAACCCGGGAGGCTCGATCACCGCGCCGAACCTCCAGGGAGGCCAAGTCAACTTCCACGGCGGCACGCTTCATGCCGTGCAGGACGACCCCAATTTCCTCACCGCAACCACCTACATCTATAGCGAGGGGGCGACGATCGACACCAACGGGCATAACGTCACTGCCAACGGAGCGCTCCTGGCGCCCACCGGCAGCGGCATCCTCAGCATTCCCGTCACCAACCAGGGCAGCGGCTACTTCGGCGCCCCGGCCGTGCTAATCTCGGACGGTTGGAACGGCCCCTGGGGCGCGACGGCAAGGGCGGTCATCGATGGTAACGGCCATATTACCAGCATCGTCGTTACAAATCCCGGCACGGGCTACAACACGTCTCTCGGATCGGTTTCGCTGGTGGGAGGAGGCGGCAGCGGCGCAACCCTGGGCACGATTACCTACGGCACGAGTACGTCCGGCGGTTTGACCAAAATCGGTGCGGGCCAATTGACTTTGGCGAACTACGACAGCTACACCGGCACCACCACCGTCGCCGCCGGCGTTCTGCAAGCGGACGACGGCAAGGGGCTGCCGTCGGCAAGTTTCCTTTCGCTCAACGGCGCCGTGCTGCAAAGCAACGCCGCCGCCACCTTTAGCCGGCCGCTGGGGACCAGCGGCCACAGCTTCCAGTGGCAGGATACCAACGGCGTCGGCTATGCCGGCGGTTTTGCCGGCGGCGGCGGCGCTCTGGCCGTCAACATCGGCGGCAATGCGGCGACGCTGAACTGGGGCGTCGCTTATAGCAGTGGGATCATGGAGACGCTCGATTTTGGCTCGCCCACCGCCACAAGCACGGTGACATTCCAGAATGGCATCAACCTCAATGGCGCAAATCGCACCATCAACGTGGACGACAATCCCAATTCCCCCGCCGATTACGCCGTGATTGCCGGCACGATCTCGAACGCGACCGGCACGGCTGGGATTACCAAGACGGGGGTGGGTTTGTTGCAATTGACCGCCAGCAATAGCTTTAACGGCGGAGTGACGATCAGCGGCGGCACGCTGCAAGTTAGCGCCCTCCCCAACGGCGGCGTCGCCGGACCGCTCGGCACGTCGTCCGCCGATCCAGCCAACCTCGTCTTCGCCGGCGGCGAGCTCAGCTACACCGGTCCGAGCACGACGACGGACCGGGCCTTCACGATCGCGGGCGACACGACGATCGACGTCGCCAACGGCTTGATCTTCTCTTCGCAGATCGTCAACACCGCCGCGGCCGCCCTCACCAAGACCGGCGCGGGCTCGCTGACGTTCTCGAACGCCGCCAACAACCTGTCGCTGAGCACGATGCAGGTGCAGGGAGGTACGCTAACCCTCAGCGCCGGCTCCTACACTTCAGGCTCACTGCTGGTCAAACAAGCAACGCTGAACTTGAGCGGCGGCACTTGCGCCGTCGCCGGCGATGCGACGTTCGGCCAATTGGACACCACGGGCCGGCTCAACGTCGTTAGCGGCAACCTGCTGAGCGTGACCGGCAATCTGAATCTCTGCTACGATCCCGTCGGACATAACGACGGCACGATCTCGGCGTCCTCGGCCTATATGAGCGTCACCGGCGGTACGATCACCAACACCTCGAACGGCCTCCTCGATGTCGGCCGCACCGGTCCCGGCGTTCTCGACCAGACGGGCGGCACGATCAACTTCAAATCGGCGTTGGTCTTGGGCGATTGCGTCTATCCGAACGTGGGATTCGGCGTCTACAATCTCTCGGCGGGGACCGCGAGCTTCGGCGCCAGCGGCGCCGCTTTGCAAGTCGGCAGCACCTTCAGCCCTTTCGGCACCCAGCCTACCGGCATCTTGACCGTCGGCGGAACGGGGAGGCTGCTGGCATCCGCTACAAACATCGACTTAAGCACTGGGGCGGAGGTTACCGGCATCCTGAACATCGGCGCCGCCGGCGTCGGCGGCGGCTTCATCTCCACGCAAAACCTGCTGTTTGCTAACAACGGCGAGAACGGCTACGGCTCGGGCCTGGCCCTGGTCAACTTCCACGGCGGCACGTTACAGGCCACGCAAGATACCTCCACCACCAGCCGTCCAACCTACCTTGGCAACAGCAGCGAGCATAACAACGGTCTGATGGTCGGCCGCAATACGTCGGGTTGGGGCACCTTCTACGCGTACGTCTACAGCGAGGGGGCCACGATCGACACCAACGGCCACAACGTCTCGCTGTGGGTTCCGCTCACCGCCCCCAGCGGCAACGGCGTGGCGACTATTCCCGTCAGCAACGGCGGCAGCGGTTACGTCGGCGCACCGACCGTTCAGATCAGCGGCGGCGGCGGTACCGGCGCTACTGCGATGGCCACGTTGAACACCGCCGGTCAACTCACCGGGATCACGATCACCAATCCCGGCGTGGGCTACACCGGCACGCCGACGATCACCTTGGCCGGCGGCGGCGCCGCCACGGCAGCGACCCTCGGCACGCCCACGCTGGCCACCAACACCTCCGGCGGACTGACCAAGCAGGGCGCCGGCACGCTGATCCTCACCGGCGCCGACAACTACGCCGGCGCCACGACGATTAGCGGCGGCGCCCTCCAGGCGGACGTCGGAACCGGCATCCCCTCGATCGGCTTCTTGCGCCTCGACGGCGGCGTATTCCAGAACAATAGCGCCACGACGTTCACCCGCGGCTTGGGAACCGGCGGCAGCACTTTCCAATGGATGACCAACGGCGGCGGTTTCTCCGCCGCCACCTCGGCATTCTCAGTAAATGTCGGCAACGGCGCGGCCCTCGCCTGGGGCACAACCGTCGGCTCGCAAATCGTCGGCACACTGAAGTTCGGCTCCACAACGGCCGTGGGCGTGACGACTTTCTACAATGCCGTCAATCTCGGCGGCGCAGAACGCACCGTTCAGGTTGACGACAATACCGCTTCCGCCGCCGATTGGGCCGTGATGTCCGGAAACATCAGCAATAGCAGCGGCACGGCAGGCATCGACAAGACCGGCACCGGTAAACTGGTCCTCAGCGGGAGCAATTCCTACAACGGAACCACCATCGTCGATGCCGGCACGCTCACCTACTCGAATGCCGCTGCAATGGCCTCGGGCTCCTACACCGTAAACGCCGGCACGCTGGACATCGGAACCTTCTCGAAAACGATTGCCGGCTTCCAGATCCTCGGCGGGACCGCGACTGGCTCCGGCACGCTCACCAGCACGACGTCATTCGATATTCGCGGCGGAACGGTCAACGCCAATCTCGCCGGCAGCTCGATCGGTCTGAACAAATCGGGCACGGCACGGGCCGTCGTAAGCAGCGCGACTTCCTACTCCGGCCGCACGACCATCACCGGCGGCGCGCTTGAACTGGGGCCGTCCGCCCAGAGCTGCGTGCTCAGCCGCGGCGGCGCCGACATCCAATCCGGCTCGATCGTCTTCGACTATGCCAACGGCAGCGACCCGGCGGCGACAATCGCCGGTCTACTGAAGGCCAGTTTCGACAACGGTCGCTGGGACGTTGGCCAGTTCCAGGATTCCACCGCGGCGGCGACGGGCTTGACGCTGGGGATGTTGGATAACACCGCAGCCCATCAGGTGACGATAATGGCCACGTATCCCGGCGACTCTAATCTCGACGGTGTCGTGGACAACCTCGATCTGGCGATCTTTTACGCGAACGCCTTCACCGGCACAACCTGGCAACAAGGCGACGCCAATTATGACGGCGTGGTGAACGGACTCGATCGAGACCTGTGGTACTCGCATCTCGGCCTGCCGCAGCTTTCCGGCTCATTGCCCGGCTCCAGCATCACGCCAGTGCCAGAGCCCGGAACGTTGGTCCTCTTCATTGCGGCCTTCTTCGGGTTCTTGGCGTACGCCCGTCGATGGCAGAAGCGGGGAACGTAGACCACGTTGATTTCACCGATCCTCTTGGGCTTTGATCCGAATGGCATTCTGTCGCTGCTTGATCATCTTTTGCCACGCTGCGGGCAGGAGCGTGATCGGGTGGATGTACGCCATGCGGCTGACCTCCTCGGGGTTGACGCTCTCAAAGGTGGGCACGCCGATGAGCCGCCAGCGGCTGTCCAGCGCCGCGCCGCCGGAACTGCCTGGACTGATGCCGGCGTCGGTTTTCATCAGCACACCGATCTCGCTCTTCTCGAAACCGCTGAGCACACCCTGGGTCAACGTCACGCTGGCCCGGCCGTTGGTGTTGGCGATCTCGGGAAAGCCGATCGTGGTCACTTTGTCGCCGATCTCTAGCGCATCCGGATCGCCCAGCGTTATCGCCGGAAAACGATACCCTTTGGGCAGCGGCTGGTGGTACAACCCGCAGGCAATCTGCACCAGGGCCAGATCGGCCTTCTTGTCATAGGCCACTACATTGCCGCGGAACAGCTCGCGGGCTGGCTGACGCGGATCGAGGGTCACGCCGATGACGACCGCGTCTTTTTCCGCCGCATTGTTGACCGCCGCCGCAATGACATGATAGTTGGTCAATATTAGGCCGTCGGCGACGAGTATCGTGCCGGAACCGCCGCCGCCACTCTCGGTGCCCACGTCCACAGTCGCCTGGACGGCTCGCTGGCGAGCGCCGGCAGCCGCGGCAAGAGACGGCACTTCCAGCAATACCGGCGGCGGCTCGGCTGACAGCGAGGCATATAGGGCAAAATCTACCGTGCCGACATCTGCCGGCCGCACGACCTGGATATACCAACGGCCTGGCTTGAGCGACCGGCCGGTCAACAACAAGGTTTTGCGGCCCAATTCGCTGATTACCGTCTCTTCGGCATCCTCGCTGCGGAACACGGATCTGCCGTGCGTCGCCCAGATGTCCAGTACGCCCGAAACTTCGTCCAGGTCGATCCGCAGGGCCCTGGCCCCTTCCGGTACGTCAACCGCGAAGGTCCGCACGCTCCCCTCCTCGACACGGGTCTGGCTGGTCACCTTCTTGCCGACCGTCAAAACCCCGTCGACTTTGCTTCGGACGAACGACACCGTCACAGTGAATGGGACCTTCTTCACCGGCCGCCTATGGATGACCGGCCGACCATCGCCCAAATACGTCACCGCGATGTGATAGATGCCGTCCTCCAGGGCCGGGCTGCTCTGCCGAGAGATGAGCAAATGCGCGGGCATTTCGAGATTGGAGTGGTGCTCGGCGTCGTCCGCGGTTTCGAGCGGCCGCTTCTTGCGGGCGAGAATGTCCAGGAGTACCGGAGTCCGGCTAATCTTCACCGTCATCAGCACGGCGTCCTTGGGCACCGTTACACAGAAAGCAGCGATCGGTGGGGCTGCATCCACATCCAATACGGCTGCCGTTGGTACTGCTTCCTTCAGCAGCACTGGCTCCTGCTTGGCACGTGTCGTGCCGGTTGAAACCAACATCCAGGCTACAGTCGCCAACAGGGCCAAGCGACCGCCCGGCAGGCAATCGTTCCGACCGGCCGGGCTTGAAGCTGCGTCAACGTAGCCGCGATCTTGCAGAATACCTCGCATTATTGTCAGCCTTTCTTTGATGTCCGACACGTGACAGTCTACCGTTAAAGTACCACGAAGCCGATTGCGGCGCCCAGGCTTTAGACTTGGCCTACGGACGACTGATGCAAACGTTTATACTGGCAGGCAGATTTCAATACGGGCCCGGGCCGCAGCCGCGGCGACGGCCGCCCCCCAGGTGATCCTATCAGTAGGCGGCTGTCAACCCTCGCCATAGCTGCGTGGGGCCTGCTGGTCAGCCACAGAGAGGACGGTCCGGTAGTCCTGTGATTCTTCCGGCACAGAACGGAGAACTCGGCGAAGTGGTTGGGATCCTTAAGGTAGTTGAGCCATACCGATGTCGCGTCAACTCATCCCGTTTATCGGTGGCACTGACAATCGACCGATTTCTCGGAGCGACGGTACTTTCCTCACGTGCGTCGGTCGCCCCAGTGAAATCGCCTTCCACCGAGAGCATCGGCACGGCGGGTGCGCCACCGATGCGCACCGCAAGCGGAATCTGACGGACAAATGCTCCGGTTCTACGCGTAGCACAATGAGGGAAGTCGGCAGAGTGCAGTCGGTTAGCGGGCGGTCAGACAGATACCGCCATCGCCGCAGTCCATGCCAAGAAGGCGGTGCGTGAACTGGATATCGCCCTCGAGGTGAACTGAACGTCGTTTGCGGGGTGACGCGAGAATCAGGCCAAGCCCCCTTCCGCTTTCCTGGGGTCGCTTGCTGTAGCCGGCTCCTCGGCGGTGCGGCGGGCGGCGTCGGCCGTGCCGGGGACGATCTTCACGCTGGGAGAATTCGCCTCGATCACCTCGCGGAGCTCGTCGTTGTCGACCGTCTCCTTCTCAATTAGCCGCTCGGCCAACGCCACCAGCGCCTTTCGCCGCGTTTGCAGGATGTTCCGTGCCTTCTCCAGCGATTCCTCGATGATCCGCTTGATCTCCTGGTCGATTTCGCGGGCGGTCTGCTCGCTGTGGCTGCGATCGCGAAAATCCTCGACCCCAGGCAGATAGACCGAGCGGCCGTGCTCGCGATAGTTCACCCGGCCCAGGCGGCTCATGCCGAACTCCATCACCATGCTGCGGGCGATCTCGGTGGCGCGTTCCAGGTCGCTCTGTGCCCCTGTGGCGACGTCGTGGTAGATCATCTCCTCGGCGACCGTGCCAGCCAGCAAGGCCTGAATGCGGCACTCCAATTCGCTCTGCGTCGTCGTATAGCGGTCGCCGTCGGGGCGGTAGATCGTATAGCCCAGGGCACTTGGGCCGCGGGGAATGATCGAGACCTTGTGCACGGGGTCGGCCCCCGGCAGGCTGTAGGCCACCAAGGCGTGGCCGCTCTCGTGGTAGGCGGTCCGCTGTTTTTCGTCGGGATGCATCACCCGCTGTCGTTTCTCCAGGCCGGCGATGACGCGCTCGACGCCTTCGTTGAACTCGAGCGTGGTGACCGTCGTCTTGCCCGATCGCGCCGCCAGCAGCGCGGCCTCGTTCACCAGGTTCGCCAGGTCGGCGCCGACGAAGCCGGGCGTGATGCGGGCGATCTCCTTCAGGTTGACCGATTCGTCGAGCTTCACCTTGGCGGCGTGCACCTTGAGGATCTGCTCGCGACCGCGGACGTCGGGCCGATCGACCGAGACGTGGCGGTCGAAGCGGCCGGGGCGGAGCAGGGCCGGATCGAGCGTCTCCGGGCGGTTCGTGGCCGCCATCACGATCACGCCGCTGTTCGAGCTGAAGCCGTCCATCTCGACCAGCAGGGCGTTGAGCGTCTGCTCGCGCTCGTCGTGTCCGCCGATGACGCTGCTGCCGCGGGTCTTGCCCAGCGCGTCCAATTCGTCGATGAAGACGATGCAAGGGGCCTTGGCCTGGGCCTGCTGGAACATGTCGCGGACCCGCGCGGCGCCGACGCCGACGAACATCTCGACGAAATCGGAGCCGGAGAGGCAGAAGAAGGGGACGCCCGCCTCGCCGGCGATCGCCTTGGCCAGCAGCGTCTTGCCGGTGCCCGGCGGCCCGACCAGCAGCACCCCCTTGGGAATCCGCCCGCCAAGAAGCTGATACTTTTCTGGCGAGCGGAGAAAATCGACGACCTCGCGCAGTTCGTCGACCGCTTCGTCGATGCCGGCCACGTCAGCAAAGCTGACGCCGAGGTCTTCCTGGGCGTAGAGCTTGCCGCGACTGCGGCCGAAGGCCATTGCCGAGCCCGTGCCGCCGAGCCGCCGCATCATGATGAAGAAGATGCCCAAAATCGCCAGCGTCAACACGAACATCGGCATCAGGCTCTTCCAGCCGCTGGGGGCTTCCTGGCCGGAGACGGTGAATCCCTTTTTCGCGGCCAGATCGGCCAGCGCGTTCTGGTCGTTCTCCACCCCCAATCGCGGCGTTACAAAGGGGACTTTGGTCTGAGCCGGGCCCTTTTCCGATTCCGGCGCGAGGATCTGGCGGGTGACAGTGCCGCTGATGTCTTGCGGAGTGAACTTCAGGTCCTTGCCCAGGTCCGAATAGCGGACCAGCAGCGGCTTTTCTGTCGATCCTTCGGTGACTTCAATGGCCGCCTTTGAGCCCTTTGCCGGCGCCCCTTGTCTGATCAGCGCCTCCAGGTCGCCGTATTTCAGGGTCGCTTTGCCGCCGCCATCCATCAGATTGACCAGGAAGATCGCTCCGATGGCCAGCGCCAACAGGTACCAGACGATGTTGCCGCCTATTGGAGGGGACTTGCGCTCCGGGGGACGACTGGGCTCGCGATTCTCGTCACTCATTGGGGGGGAATTCCAGGTTGTTTTCGATCACCTCTTCTATTGTACTACGCTGGGCAGCGGATTGAAGGTGCAGTGCCGCTTGTTGCACGAATTATCCGGCGTGCCGCTCGATACAAAATAACATGTATCTTTGTTTAGCCCGCGCGCGGCGCTGGCCGCCCGTTTAGCCGCGAGCCGCAGGCGAGCGCGGGAACTGGAATTTCATTGGCCGTCGGACCACGCAGATCGAAAATCCATTGCCGCGGCGTCTTGCCCGCGCTTGACCGCCGCAAATGGCGCGTATAGAAATGGAGAGCTATGGCACTAATCACGTTACGAGTAATCGACGGCGCCGACCGGGGGCGGGTCTTCGCCGATGTTCCAACCCCTGTAACGATCGGACGCGAAGAGGGCAACCCGATCCAACTGAACGATGAGCGGATCAGCCGCTTCCATCTCAAGATCCAGGAAGATCAGCACAAGATCGTCTTGACCGACCTGCAAAGCACCAACGGCACGAAGGTCAACGGCGAAAACGCACAGCTCTGGGTGCTGCGGCCGGGCGACGTAATCACCCTGGGGCGAACCGTGCTGATCTACGGATCGCGCGAAGAGATCGCCGAGCGGTTGGCGGCGCTGCGCGAAGGGCGAATCGCGGAGGGCGTCACACTCGACGCCGACCAGTACGAAGAGGCCCCCAGCCCGGCCGCGTTGGATTTCGAGCTGAATTTCGCCGACGCCCCCGATGCCCAGGAGGTGCTGCACACGCTGTTCGTCCCGGAGCTGCCCGAAGGGCTCAGCACCGGCCAAGCCGCCCAATTGGCCGAAATGCTGCTCTATTTCAACCTGCGGATGCGCGGGCTGATTCAGTCCGTCGAGTCGAAGGGAAAGAGCGAGCGGGTCACCCTCGATCAGCGGCAGTGGCAGAACCTCATCGACCTGCAAGACCGCGTGGCCGGCTATCTCCGCCAGATCGGCGAGCCGGGCGAATGAGGCGCCGGCTGTCGAACGGAATCCGTGCCTCTTGTGATGCTGAGGTCATCGTGCCGTGCCGGCGGATCCATAACGGCCGGGGCCGATCTCGATTGCCTGGACCATCGCCTCGCCCGCGAAACGATTATAAAAGCGAATGGCGATCACGCCGTGCTGCGGTTTGATGTCGTTGAACACCAGATCGAGCGCCCGGGCCGGACCGCCAGCCTTGGCGGCGACGTCTACGTCGGCGGCCGCCGTCTTCCCCTGGATTTCGATGCTCGTGGCAAAGCTGTTAGGCGCGGCGGAAGCGCCGGGTTGGCAGAGCTTGATCCGCGCATGATACGCCGCTCGCGGATCGACCGTGAAGTAGGCGGTGTAATCGCGGCCGTGAACCCCGTAGCGGTACAATTCGGGGTCCCTGGTGTTCGCCACGTCTTTGATCCGCGGCGTCGTCCAGCAAGCGATCGGCTCCAGATCGGCCAAGGGCTTTAGCCGCAGCACGTATTCCGTTGCCGGCCGCCAGCGGTGGCCTTGCGAATCGACGTAGTCCTGGCGATTCGTATAGCCGAAGATCACCCGCTGCGCATCGGCCAAACCGCCCGCCTCGCCGAAACCGACCTCGCCCCGAGCCGCCGACCACTGCACGGCGTCGACGTACACCCACGTCCCTTTGGAATAGGGGTTCTTCGTACCCAGGGCGACGATCTTCAACGTGTGTTTGCCCTGCGCGAGGCCATTCTTGTAGCAGATGACCTGCTGGTCGCGGGGAACGGGGCTCCAAAAGTCGATGCCGCAGAGCTGCTTCACGCCGTCGAGATACACGTCGGCGCGGCCGCCGCTCGGATCCGCTCGTCCGATTAACCGCACCTGGTTCCCCTCGAACTCAAAAGCCGCGTCTGCGCCTGCGGCTTTGGCGGCGCGGAGCATCCCGCCGGAAGCACGCGCCCAGGGTATGACCAGCCAAGACCCTTCGTATTGCAAGCGATCGTCCTCGGCCACCTGTTGCGGATCGTCGCCTTCGACGACCACATCGCGGCATCCGTCGTGGCGAATCGTAACGATGCAATCGCCGTTTGCCAGTGGCTTGACCGTGTAGCCATTCTCCGCGAGCGTCTCTTGCCGCCGCAGAGGTTTGCCGTCGGCGGAGACCGATTGTGGGACAAATGCCAGCCGCAGCACGTCTTCGCTCGGAGCGATGCCGTCGAAGGTGTGGTAAGCGATTTTCCCTTTGCCGTAACGGACGTCGGTGACGACCGCCGCGCTTCGCAGGATGTGGTTTTCGCGGCTGGCCCCGGTCAGCTCGGGCTGCCAGGCCATCAGATCGAGCAGGCTTCTTAGCGGCCAGGGATGGGCGAGGTTGAACCAGGTGGCGGCCACGTAGGTTCCGCCGTCGATCAGGTCCTCGACCACTCCGGTCTCATGGACGTCGTAGGTGCCGAGAATTGCCTGCCGCCGCATGATCTCCTTTGCCCAAGCGCTGCCGGTGTGATGGGCGTATTGGGCCCAGACGGCGGCGCCGGGGATCGTCGGGTATTGCAGCGACTTGCCGCAGCAACAGTTGGACTCGGGCAGCGCCCAAGCGCCCGAATAGACGCCGCCCATCGAATCGGGACTGACGCTCAGCCGGCAGAAGCCCTGCGAGATGATGTTGCGAACGTCGGTCTGCCAGCCGGGAAATGCCTCGCGGCGGCTCATCAGATATTCGCACACGTAATCGGCGACGCCGAAGGAGTAGACCGGATTGGCCCAGTCCCAGTAGTTGTGTCCGAACGTCGGATTGCGGCTCCAGGCGGGCAGCAGCGTTTCGCGCAGATACTTCTCGCCGGCGTCGCGGGCCTTTAGCAGCGAATCGCCCTTGCCCGTGTAACCGCTGCGGGCGACGTTGCCGAGAAACTGGAGGATCAGCACCACGCCGCCGGTCTGCACGTTCGCCGGTCCCCATGTCGTCCCGTTTCCATCGGCGGCGGGCACGTCCTGAGGGTTGGCGTACCGGCCCCACGGCGGCGAGCCGGGGACTGTCCCAATTTTCGTGTCAGCGAAAATGGGACTGTCCCCTTTGCCCCCGGGCTTGTAATTGCAGTGTTCGGCCAGCAGGTCGGCCCAATGCTTGGCGGCCTGCCAATAGCGCTCGTCGCCCGTCATTTTATAGGCGGCGACCATTCCCGAGCCGGCGAACGCACAGAGATCGAGCTGGATGAAGCCGTGCGGATCGGCCCGCCCGTAGGCCTTTCCCTTGGTCGGGCAACTGATGAAAAACCGCGGCCAGGCGTGGTCGGCCGGCGTCTGGCAGTAATCGAGAACGTAGTTGGCGGTCATCGCAATGATCCCCAACGCCGCCGGATCACCGCTGTAGCGATAGTAGTCGGTCTGGCCCAGCAAGAGGCTGATCGCGCGTTGGCCGACGTCGCCGTTGTCCCAATCGCTCACCGCCGGATTGATGTTGATCGTCCCGTCCGCTTTGATCGACCAGCAGCCGTTAAAGATGAAATGCGGCCCCGGCATGACCGATTTGCCCGGCTCGGTCCAGGGGTAGCGCTTGAGCGTCTCTTCGGCGATTCTCACCCGCAGGTCGCACTGCCCGTTCTGCCCGCGATACCACGGGGCGATCACCCCGAAGTGGTCTTCGGCGACCGGATGAGCAAAATACTTGTGGGCCGGCTTGGCGTCGGCAGCCCACGCCGAAGCGGCGCAGATCAGCAGGGCGGCTTCGGACAACGCGAGGATAAAACGTGACATAGCAGCCTCCTCCCTCACATATTGGCAATTCGGCGAGATCGCTCTTGGCCAGCGGCGACAGGCGGAACCGTCTCGTTACTGGCTTTCTGCTGCGGGAAAACGGGTTTCGCCCTCCGCCTTGATGTCGGCCAGAAACGTGTCGCGTGACCCCTCGCCGTATTCCGTGCCCTCGCCCCGGTCAAGCTGTGTAACCCCAGCCCTCACGTCGCTCAGAACTTGTTCGCGACGGGCCAGCAGCCTTAGCGCTTCGCCCACGACTTCCGTGGGATCATGGTAGCTGCCGCTGGCCACGACGCCCGCGACAAACGGCTCGAATTCGGACGGAATCGATATGCGAATCGTCGGACACCCCCTCTTACCGACCAATCGCATGGTAGACGGTTCCGACGACCGTTACAAGCCCCGCCTTATGCCGTCTGCTTCAGGTCGTCGAAGTGGATCTGATACAGCCGGTGGTAGAGACTGCAACGGGCGAGCAATTCTTCGTGACTGCCGACATCGAGAATCCGTCCGGCTTGCATCGCCACGATGCGATCGGCCAGCGACAGCACCGCCAGGCGGTGCGTGATGATGATCGTGGTCCGGCCGCGGGTGAATTTTTCCAGGACCTGCTGAATCGCCTGCTCGCTCTCCAGATCGACCTGGCTGGTCGCTTCGTCGAGAATCAGGATCGGCGGATCGCGGAGGACGGCCCGAGCCAGCGCGATCCGCTGCCGCTGGCCGCCGGAGAGACAATTGCCCAGCGCCCCGGCCGAAGTCTCGTAGCCTTGGGGTAGTTCGGTCTCGATGAAGCGATGGGCGTGGGCCTGCTTGGCCGCCTCGAGCACCTGCTCGCGCGTGGCGTGCGGCGTGCCGTAGCGAATGTTGTTGAAAATCGTGTCGTCGAACAACATCGTCTCCTGCGTGACCAGACCGATCTGGCCGCGGAGGTCGCGCAGCCGCATCTCGCACAGCGGCACGCCGTCGAGCTTCACCACGCCGGCGGTCGGGTCGGCGAAACGCGGAACCAGGTTGGCCAGCGTGCTCTTGCCGCAGCCGTTCGGGCCAACGACGGCGATCGTCTCGCCGAAGGCAATTTTCAGATTGATCTCTTCCAGCACCGGCTTGCCGGGCTGATAGGCGAAGCTGACGTTCTCGAACGACAACTCGCGATGGTGCCGCCGGAACGGGGCCGACTGCTTCGGATCGCGGACCGTCGGCTCGCGATCAATCCGGGCAAAGATGCGATCGGCGGCGGCAAAACCCGCCTGGACGTTGCTAAAAATGTCCGACATCTTCCGCAGCGGGTCGGCCATGCCGGCCAGCAGCGCGAAAAACGTGAGCATCGCGCTCTGGCCGATCTGCCAACTGCTCAGGCCAACGCCGAACAACGACGGGTTCGGCGCGAGGATCAGCCAACCGCCGACCACCATCACCACCGAAATCGTGGCGATGCCCAGCACTTCGGTCATCGGGTGCGTCAGGGCGTCGTACCGCGCGATTCGCATCGACTTGTGGTAGTAGCTCTTGTTGTTATTGTGAAACCGCTTCCGCTCTTGCGATTCGGTGGTGAAGGCCTTGACGATCTTGATGCTGCGGAAGGTCTCTTCCAGGGTCGTATAGATGCCGGCCATTTCCTCCATCGCCCGGCGGTTCGCCCGCTTGAGCATCTTCGCCAGCCATTGGATCGAGAAGGCGGCCACCGGCGTGATGAACAGCGTCAGCAGCAGCAGCCGCCAGCTAAAGTAGGCCGCGCCCGCCAGGCAGGCGAACATTTTCAACGGCTCGCGAATCAGCTTGCCGAATAGGGCGTCGAGCCCCTTGGCCACCTGGTTGACGTCGTTCGTGAACCGGCTCATCAGATCGGCGGTGCCGTCTTCGCTGAAGGTGGCCAGGTCCATCCGCAGAGTGCGGCGATAGAACAGCTTCCGCAAATCGAAGGTCGCCAACTGCGACAGCCGCGAGGTCAACACGTTGTTGGCCACCAGGAAGAGGTCCTTGATGACCGTGCCAATAAAGAGGAAGACGGTGATGAACAAGAGCGTGTCGAAGGGGCTGCCGGGCAGATATTTGTCGATCCAGGGCTTGGCCTGTTTTGCCGCCCAGAGACCGCTATCCGCTTTGTCGCGTTCGACCTCGGCGTTGCGGATCGCTTGTTGGGTTGTGCCGACAAGCGTCTCGTCGCCCGTTTTTTCAGCGGCGGCAAGTTGTGTGTGCAACTGCTTAAGTTCGGCCGACCGGTCGCGGAGCTTCGTCTGGTTCTCTTGGATTTGGTCGTCGATCCACTGCTTCATCGACCTGTTTTTGAAGACCACTTCGACCACGGGATAGACCGCGCCGATGATGCCGCCCCAGAGGATCGCCACCATCAGGGCCGAGAAGATCGTGGCCGCGAAGGTGAACTTGTAGCGGATCGCCATCCGCACGACTCGACCGAAGTTCATAATGGGTAATCTCTTGGTTCGAGGAAAAGGGGACAGGCGCCTTTTGTGCGAAGCACCGGGCACCGACCGTAGGTTGGTCAGGCCGTTCCGGCAAAAGGTGCCTGTCCCCTTTTCCTCCTCGTGGGTGATCGCCGCACCTTGTAGCAGATTTCGCCAATTCGGCCAAGAGCGGAGGGGAAAAGGAGGCCGGCCGGCTGCATTCCTCACTTCGCACGGTCGTTCACAACCCTGAGTTGAATTCCGCGCTTCGCAGGGTCGTTCACGACCCTTTTCCGCCGAAGGCGGTATTAGGCCCGACGTTTACGTCGGGTTGGTATGGGCAATCATCGCCCTCGGGGCTGTCAGGCCCGCTCGCGGGCCTCCTGCCGCTGCGACCAGAAGGACGCCCGTAAACGGGCGTGACACCGATAGATACGACGAAACTGCCGCTCCACCCGGCGTGAACGCCGGGCCTATTACCGCTAAGCGGAAATGCCCGTAAACGGGCATGAAAAAGTGCCACAGCGACCTACCCCGACTGCAAAGCAAGAAATACCCCTGGGGAACTCAGAAGTTTAAGGAGACGTTAGAAAATGATTACTTGGGCGGTTTTCGGGTGGGGAATGTTGACATGCCTGTCTGGCCGGCTATATTGGGGGGTGTTCTGGGGCACGAAGGCGCGCGCCGATCTGGGTACGTGTCGGTGGACGCAGGAACGCTGATCTTCGCTGATCGACGGTGACGGAGGGAAATCAGTGGAGATCAGCGTGGATCAGTGTTCCCGGCTGAGATGGCAATGGGGCTGCTGTCCGGGCAGGACGAACGTTGGAACTCTTTGCGCGGGGAGGGAGTCATGCAACGGTCTTTTGCAGCGGGTGGGACAACTCCAAGACGTTTTCTGCTTATCATCGTATTGGCCGTATTGTCCGCGGCAATGCCAACTTCTTTGACCCGCGCAGCCATCACGCCGACGGGCGATGTCTCTCCGTCGAATCCATCCAGTTGGACAAGTGCGACGACGGGCTACATCGGCAACACCGCCAGCGGCACACTGACGGTCGATGGCGGCAGCGATCTTCTTTCATCCTACACCTACATCGGCTACAGCAGTACTGCGGCGGGTGTGGTGAATGTCCGTGGTACCGGCTCGACATGGACAAACAATGGCTACCCCACTGAGGCACTCTATCTCCAGGTCGGCTACTACGGCGGCGGGACACTGTCAATTGCCGATGGGGGCAACGTCAGCAGCAGCACCAGCGAAATCGGCAACTACTCCGGCTCGACGGGTTTGGTCAGCGTCGATGGGGTCGGTTCGCTCTGGGCTCTTAGTAATCCCAGTAGCCTCACGGTCGGCAACTTTGGAAGTGGGACACTCTCGATCACAAATGGCGGCAGGGTCAGCAGCGGCACCTACGGCGCCAGCATCGGCGGTTACCTGACCAGCGTGGTGACCGTAAACGGCGCGGGCTCGAAATGGATCAACAACGGGGAACTCATCGTCGGCTACTATGGCGCGGCGACGCTCGCCATCACCGATGGAGGAAGCGTCTCGGTGGCTGGTGCGACTTACGTCGGGCAAGCGGGTTCCACCGCGACTATCCAGTTCGGGGCAAATGGTGGAACGCTTACGACGCAGGCTCTCTTTGCGTCGCCGACCCAGCTTGCGGGCACCGGTACTATCAACTCGCAGGGACTCGTGAGCGACAGCGACCTCAGGTTTGATGCAACCCACCACCTAATGCAGACAATTGCCTTCGAGCAATCCGGCCAGCATGTTGCGATAAATCTGGATATGGCCAGTAGCCCCAGCAAGAATGGCGCCCTCGGTGTTGGCTTGAAAGGTAATGGTTCTTTGACGATCCAAGATGGAATCAAGGTGAATTCCGCAGACGGTTTTCTAGCTTGCGGTAACAGTTCGACGGGCGTGGTAAAGGTCTTTGGAGACGAATCGGCCTGGGTGGACAGCGGTAGAATGATCGTCGGCGGTGCAAGTGGCGGGGGTGGGACGCTCTCAATCACCAACGGCGGGAGTGTTAGCAGCAAGAATGGTTATGTCGGGTACGTTTCCGGCTCGATCGGCATCACTGCCGTCGATGGCACCAATTCGATTTGGTCCAATAGTAACGGCTTGTACGTTGGAGGGGGTAACAGCGGGATAATGTCGATAACTGGCGGAGGCACGGCTGCGGCAGGGACTGTCACAGTCTACACCGGAGGTGGGGCCCTCTTGGCCATAGATGTCGGCAGAGGCAGTTTGCTTACAGTTGGCGAGGGGACGGGCAGAATTAGCAGCGGAAACCTTGGCATTGTCCGCCTCCTCGCCGGCGCAGGAGTTCCCGCAGACGGCACCAAATACGCGCCAATCTCCGCGGGAACGTGGAGCGGTGGTAGCAGCACGTATCAGGCCGTCGGTGGAACGTGGAGCACAACCACCCATACGTTCACGGCATCGAGTACCACACGCGGCGCATCCGGTTCGACGGTTCCACTTGAACTGGCGTCTGTCCAGCGGGTGATTGTCGATGACAGCGGGCCGGGGGGGACGAATTGGGAGGTCGGCGCGAGCTTCGTTGCGGCGGGGAGCACGACGAATATCTCGTTTATGGCCACGGCCATGAGCGACGCGACGCTTGGCACTCTCGACAGCCAGTTGTCGCCCACGGAGGCGATTTTGAGCGGGTGGATATTCTCGGCGACTGGATACACGGTGAGTTCGAGCAATCCCGTCTATCTCTCGTTCAACGTCGGCGCCAGTCACCCGGCGGATGATCTTGAAGTCTGGCATTACGACGCCGCGAGCGGCTGGGCGAAGTACAACGCCTTCGATCTGACCTACGACGGCACTTTTGCGAGTTTCACGGCCACAAGTTTCAGCGGCTACGCGATGGTGGCCGTGCCGGAGCCGGGGACGTTGATGCTGCTGGCCGTGGGGCTGCTCGGCCTTGCTTGCGGTATGTGGCGCAGACGGAGAACGGAGTAAGACAGCCAGCAGTAGGTCCGGCTTGCCGAGCCGGACTTCGGCGTACCGGTCCGACTCGACGTACTGACGCCACTCGGCATTCCGAGCCCACTCGGCCTGGATCCCGCTCGGCAAGCGGGACCTACCGATCCCGCTCGGCAAGCGGGAGCTACTTTCTCGTCCATTCCGTACCGCCGGGGCGATCTTCCAGCGCGACGCCGATCTCGCCGAGGGTCTTGCGAATGCGGTCGGCGGTGGCGAAGTCCTTCTTCTTGCGGGCATCCGCCCTGAGGTCGATCAACAACGCCATCAGTTTGCCGGTCAGATCGTCGCCGCCGGCGATCTTCTGCTCTTGTGGCTTGCGGAACAGGCCGAGCGTGCCGGTCAACTCCCGCAACACCGTGACCGCCCGGCGAAAAGCGTCGAGTTTCTCCGGCGGGGCAAAGGGGACAGTCCCATTTTCGTTGACACGAAAATCGGGACAGTCCCCGTTGACACGAAAATCGGGACAGTCCCCCGGCGTGTGGCCGGCCGGCTCTTCGAGTTTTTCGTCGTCGGCGTACTTGTTGATCGCGCGGACCAGATCGAACAGCGTGCCGATGCCGCCGCCGGTGTTGAAATCGTCGTCCATCGCTTCGAGGAAACGATTGCGAAGTTCGGCGACCGTGGCCAACAGGATGTTGAGGAGGACAGTCCCATTTTCGCTGGCGCGAAAATCGGGACAGTCCCCTTGCTTTCGCGTTGCGGGCGCTGGAGTGCTGTAGTAGCTCTCGCCGGTGATTCGCTCGTAGCGCTTGAAGAGCCGATAGAACGTCTCCATGCCGGTTTCGACCTCGCGGAGCCGTTCTTCGCTGTAGTCGATCGGGCGGCGGTATTGGGTCGAGAGGACGAAGAAACGGATGGTTTCGCCGGAGAATTGCTTGAGCATGTCGCGGAAGGGGGCCGAGCCCTTCGACTTGCTGATCTTGCCGACTTCCTGGGCGGCCAGATCGCCCTCGACGGGCCGGGTGTTGCGGCCGCCCAGCTTGCCCACCTCGCTGCTGGCCTGCATCAGCCCGTTGTGCATCCAGTACTTGGCCATCGGACGGCCGTGGCACGATTCGCTCTGCGCGATCTCGTTTTCGTGATGGGGGAACATCAGATCGAGCCCGCCGCCGTGGATGTCGAACGACTCGCCCAGCAGTCTGCGGCTCATGGCCGAGCACTCGATGTGCCAGCCGGGTCGGCCGTTGCCCCAGGGGCTTGGCCAGGAGGGCTCGCCGGGTTTGGCGGATTTCCACAGCGCGAAGTCGGCCCCGGCCCGCTTGCGTTCGGCCATGCCGCCGCCGTCGCCTTGCGTCGCCTCGATGCCGCGATGGCTCAGCTTGCCGTAGTCCGGGCACTTGGCCACCTCGAAATAGACGTCGCCCTGCGCCTCGTAGGCAAAACCCTTCTCGACCAACGTCTTGGTGAACTTGATGATCTCGTCGATTGTCTCGGTGCAACGCGGAAAATGGTCGATCGCGTCGACGCCCAACGCGGCCAGATTGTTCATGTAATCGGCCGTCATCTCCTTGGCCAACTGCGCCATGGGAATGCCGCGGCTGTTCGATTCGGCGATCAGCTTGTCGTCCACGTCGGTGATGTTTACGACCAGCGTCACCTTGTAGCCGCAGTAGGCCAGGTAGCGCTTGACGGTGTCGAAGATCACCGGCCCGACCATGTGGCCGATGTGGCTCGGCTTGTAGACCGTGGGTCCGCACAGATAAATGCCCACCGTGCCCGGCGTGACCGGCTCGAAGGGCTCCTTGGTTCGGGTGAGGGTGTTGTAGACGCGGAGCATGGTTGGGACTAGGGGCTAGGGACTAGGGGCTAGGGGCTGGGGGCTGGGGGCTGGGGGATGAAGAATGACGGAGTGCGTGCGACGATTGCCACTTTGTATTGTCCTCATCCCTAGCCCCTAGTCCCCAGCCCCTAGCCCCTAATCTGGTTCTTCATTCTTCCTTGACTCCCAGCAGTGCCACGCACTGGGCCGCGATGGCCTCTTCGCAGCCGATGGCTCCGACGCCTTCGCCGGTCTTGGCTTGCAGGCCGACGCGCTCGACTTCGATGCCGAGGATGTCGGCCAGCCGCTGGCGGATGGTCTGGCGATGGGTGAGCAGCTTGGGCCGCTGGGCGAAAACGATGCAGTCGATATTGATGATGTCCCAGCCGAGCAGTTTGACCGATTCGAGCACGTCGTGCAGCATTTCGCCCGAATCGCGGCCGCGGTTCTCGGGATCGGTGTCGGGATACATCAGTCCGATATCGCCCAGGGCGGCGGCCCCCAGCAGGGCGTCGATCACCGCGTGCAGCAGCGTGTCGGCGTCGCTATGGCCGATCGCCTGCCGATCGTGCGGAATATCCACTCCGCCCAGCCGCAATGGCCCGCCGGGCTCCAGCCGGTGCAAGTCGTATCCGATTCCCACTCGCAAAGCAAACGTGGCTGGGTCTCCTTACGCAGGGAGGGTGACCGCTTATGGGCGTCAATGTCGCCTTTCGCTCCGCGAAAGCAGCGCGACTTTCGCGGAGCGAAAGGCGACAAAGAACCGCCGCCTAAACGGCGATGGACGTGGGGGATTATACTGAAAGGGCCCCACAAAGAAAACCGCGATTCGGCGAGAACCTTCCCCCCAGTGTGGGAAGAGAGTAGAATGGATGCCGTGTGGAAGGGCCATCGCATTCGGAGGACCCACCCATGACTGACGAAAACGTTGCCCCGGAACGTTTAGACTCCATGCCCACGCAACGCAAGTTTCTGGGCTGTGGCGGTTGCGTATGGTCACTCGTCGGAGTGGTTTTCGTTCTGTTCTTGATTGCTATGTTTCTGCCGGCGGTTTCGTGTTGCAGGGAGGCCGCCCGCAGGGCCGCATGCACCGGCAAACTCCACAGTATCGCAGTCGCGATGAACACCTATTGTGCCAAGTACAGTTGCTTCCCTCCTGCATACACGGTCGATAAGAGCGGGCGGCGAATGCACAGTTGGCGCGTGCTGATTCTGGAGTTCTTGGCCCCCGATCTTTACGCCAAATACGACTTCAACCAGCCGTGGAACAGCCCAGCCAATCTGGCCTTCGCCAAGATGATGAAGGAAGACGGACCCTATCGTTGTCCGACCGAGGATCCAGAAGACCCGTTGTGGACAAGCTACGTGATGCTCGTCGGGCCGAGGGCGTTTTCTCCTGGCCCAACCGGCCGGAAGCCGGAGGAAATAACGGATGGATTACAGAATACGATTGCGGTCGTCGAAATGTCGCCATCGGGCATCCTGTGGACGTCGCCGTACGACCTCAACGCGGGTGAAATGGCCTTCAAGATCAAAGACCCGGATCACGCCGGCCCGCGCAGTCGCCACGCCGACGGCGCAAGTGTGCTGTTTGTGGACGGCCACGTAGAATTCTTGTCGCGTGGGGATCCCGATAGCGAGGCGCTCTTAAGGGCGGCCGCCACCATCAATGGCGGCGAAGACATGAGCAAGTTCTAATCCGATTGATGATTCTATTTGCGAAGCCGCAAGCGGCTTTCTCACTGCCGACTGCCTACTGCCTACTGCCCACTCCCCATGCGTCTCGCCTATAGTTCCAACGCCTACCAGAACTTCTCGATCGAAGAAACGATCGCTCGCATTGCCGCGATCGGTTATGCGGGGATGGAGTTGCTGGCCGACGTGCCCCATGCCTGGCCGGCGGGACTGCTGGAGGGGCGAAAACGGGCGATCCGCGAATGCCTGGAAAAGCAGGGGCTGGCGATCTCGAACGTCAATGGCTTCATGATGAACGCCGTGGCCGATCCGCGGCAACCGTATTGGCATCCCTCGTGGATCGAGCCGGATCGGCATTATCGGGCCATCCGCCGCGAACACACGAAGCGGGCGCTGCGGCTGGCGGCGGAACTCGGGGCGGCATCGATCCAGACCGAGCCGGGCGGACCGCTGGCCGAAGGGCAATCGTGGCAGGCGGCCGCCGACGTTTTTTACGAAGAGCTCATGCCCTGCGTCGACGTGGCCGAGCGATTGGGCGTGTTTCTGCTGATCGAGCCGGAGCCGGGCTTGATGATCGAGACGTTCGAGCAGTACCTGGAGTTCGCCGGCCGCGTCGGTTCGCCCTGGGTGGGGTTGAATTTCGACATCGGCCACGCGTTCTGCATGGGCCAGGAGCCGCAGGAGTGGATTGGGCCGATGGCGGCGCACACGAAGCACTATCACATCGAGGACATCGCCGCCACCCGCCGCCACGCCCATCTCGTGCCGGGCCAGGGGGCGATCGACTTCCCGGCCGTGCTGCGGGAGATCGCCAAGACAAACTACCAGGGCTGGATCACCGTTGAACTGTATCCGTACATCGACGATCCCGACGCCGCGGGAAGAGAGGCGAAGCGGTTTCTGGAAGAGGCGGTTTAACGCTCGCCAGGATGCTCGTTTCGCAGTTCATTGCGAAGCCGCAAGCGGCTTGTTTGCCTTTTCGCTCGTTTCCTTCGTCCCACTCTTCTCGTTCAGCCAGAGGAGGTCTTCACGCAACTCTTCGAGCGTTTCTCTCAGGCCGACGAAGTCGCGGCGGAAGCGGCGCCAGGCGAGATAGCCGCCGATGCCGGAGGCCAAGAGCAAACAGGCGGCAAACCCGAGCAGCCAGCCGCCGCGGGCGACGCCGGTCCACTCGCTGAAGACATCGGCCATCCACACCGCCACCAAGGGCAGCGACGTGAGCGCCAGCGCCAGCGCCACCGCCCAGACGACGGCCAGCCGTTTTGCCGAGTGCAGATCGGCGGCGATCTCCAGCCGGGCCAATTCCAAGCGGGCCGCCGCCATTTCGCGCAGTTCCGCCCCGAGCGAGCCAAGCTCCTCGCGAACGCCGGCCAACAGCGGCTTGCTGGAATCGTTCATCGAGGCGTCGTTTGTCTCGTTGGGGGGGCAGTTCAACTGCCACCCCAACAAGTCACTTTTCCTTGTTGGGAGTCGATTCGGTCCAGGTCTTCCGCAGTTCGTTCCAGAGTTGTTGCTGGAATCCGCCGAAGGCTTGCTGTATGATCGAGCGGCCCAGCCAGCGTGTGATTCGCGCGGGCCGCAGGAGGCTCGATGCGGTCATGCCCGCCCCCAATGCCGCCGCCATCGCCCAGAGCGGATAGCGGGCGACGTAAGTCCGCCAGGAGAGCAGCCGCCGGCCTTCGTCGTGTGCGGCGCGGAGCCGACGGTCGATGCGGCGTCGCGAACGGGCGATGCGGAGGTGCAACTCTCGTTTGCGGCGGAGGATTTCGGCGGTGGGCATGTGTGAAGGTGATCGCAATGGGCGGGAAATAGCCGGGGGCCAACGGCCCGCGGAATGGGCTTTCTCACAGTTCGGCCGCGGGCCGTTGGCCCCCGGCTATTGCTTGTATGTCTTCTCCAAACAGTCCGTCATCGGCGGAACAACCGTCCGAGAAGGTAGCCGAGCAGGGCGGCGAGCGTGAGGCTCGCGGCGGGGTGGCGGCGGACGGTTTCGAGCGTGCCGTCGAGCACGTCGCCGACGGTTTTTTCGCGGACGTCCTGCAAGTGCTCGGCCGCCTGCTGGCGGACGTGTTCGTAGAAGGCGTGCGCCCTCTCCAGTTCGACCCTCGCTCGGCGGAGGGCCTCGGCGGGCGAGCAGGCTCCGGCCTGCGGTTCAGCGGCTGGTTTCGTCGGATTATCGTCGCTCATGGCAGATTCCTCTTACTTGGAGCGCGGGCGTCTCGCCCGCCTGGGAACATACGGGAGGATGCCGCGCAGGGGAAATGCGGGCGAGACGCCCGCGCTCCCAATTAGACCGTAGCTTATCGACGGCGCGGAGGAGGACGTGGGCGGCAAAATCGACAGAATCGGAGCCGCCGGCACCGCTGCGTCGCCACGCGACGACGCCTGCGAAACCGCAAGCGGTTTTTTCGCTCGGCCATCAACAATCAGCAATCGACAATCAGCAATCCTAGGGCTCGATCAAGTACACCTGGTTGTCGAGCAAGAGCAACACGGGCTCGTCGAAGACCATGTACTGCGAGAGCCGGCGGCCGTAGGTCTCGGCCAGTCGGAAGTACTCGTTGCTGAACTGCTTGATCCGCTGGGCGCCGGCTTCTTGCGATTGCGTAATCCGCGAATCGACCCAGCGGCCGCTGCGGCGGAAGAAGGTGCGGTTGCCGACGTTTCGCACGCTCTCCTTGGCCGATCGGGCTTCGCGGTCGGCTTGGCCGCCGAACTCCAAGCGGCCACCGGCGCTGAAGCCGAAGCCCGCGGGGCCGGCGCCCATGGCCGGGGCCTGAGCGGCCCTTTGGAGTCCCCCTTTCATCATCCGCTGGGCAACGCCGGTTTCACCGGAGGATTGCCCCAGCGCACTCAGGCGGCGGGCGGCCCGGCCTTCGTTGACGGCGAGATCATGGAGGTTGGTGTTCTCGTCGGCCATGAACGAAGTGTACGGCGTGAGAATCCCGTGCTTCGTGGCCAGATCGATCAGTTCCTTCACCAATTCGCTGTTCTGTCCGTTGAGGTCCAACTGGTCGAGGATCTCGCCCACGCGGCGGACAGCCCAGAGCTTCTCGATAAATGCGAAACTGTCGTCGCCGCTCTTGTTGACCAGCGTGGCGGGAAAGGCGAACTTCTGCGGCAGTTCGCCGACCGAGCCCTCGACGATCACCTTGACCACGCCCGGCTTGCGGTATCGGCCGACGACCACCAGTTGCTCGCCGGCGAACAGATCGAACGAGTCTCTCGGGTAGACGCGGTTGATCGGCTCGCCCTCCGCGGGTGCGATCGTGTCGTAAACGAACCGCAGCCGCACGCCGGTCAACACCGGCGACTCGATGCGGTTGTAGAGCTTGCTGACGCTGGCTTCGATGTCCTCCTCGGGCCGCACGTATTCGCTCTGGCCGTAGTTTTCCCGCACCAGTTTGTCCAGCAGCCGGCTGTTCAGATCGTAGCCGACGCCGAAGGCGAAGATTCTGGCGTGCAGTTTGTTCAACTCCTTGGCGTTGGCCACGATTCGCATTTCGTTGGTCTCGCCGGAGGTGGGAACGCCGTCGGTCAAGAAGATCACGTAGCTGGGCTGCTTGGGGTCGCGGACTTGGGCCAGGGCCACGCGCATGGCGGCGTCGATGTCGGTGCTGCCGCCGGCGTAGAGCCCTTCGACGAACCCCAGGGCCGCCTCCCGCGTCTTCTCGTTGAAGCGCTGCAACTCGGGGCGGAACGACTCGACCTGATCGTCGTAGGCCACGATGTTGAACAGGTCCCCCTGGTGCAGATTGTTGAGCACGAATTTCAACGCCGCCCGGACTTGCTCCATCTTTTTGCCGGCCATGCTGCCCGAGCGATCGATGACGAAGATTACGGTCTTGGGCTGCGGTGTCGACGGGCGGGGCTTGTGCTCGCTCGGCGGCGCCAGCAAGGGGACGTCGCCGAACGTTCCGGGCCGCATCCCCTCGCTGCCGAAGGTGGCCGAGGGCGTCTTGCCCTCCGCGGATTTGATCTCGGGACTCGCCAGCAGCAGGAAATATCCGTCTTCGTTCGGATTGGGCCGATAGCTCAATACCCGCGTGCTCAGTTTCCCCTTGCCCACGTCGTACAACAGGCGGAAGTCGCCGCTGGGCACTTCCTGTTTCGCCGTCAGCGCGATCGTGGCGTGGTGTTCGTCGGGCCGCTTGATCTCGACGGCGTGCGATGGGCTGTAGACGTTCTTGATCTGCTCGTGGCTTTCGATCGTCGCGTGGATGCTGACCTTTTCGATCGCCGCGGAGGTGTACTTCGCGGTGCTCAGCGGGAAGAGGAAGTCGGTCAGCCCCTGCTCCGCGCGGCAGAGTTGCGAATAGCGGAGCGAGACGGTGCGGCTCCCTCCGGGCGGCACGGGGAAGACGCTGGTGCGAAACAGGCCCGTCCCCATCCATTCCAGCAAGGCCGGGTCGCGGTTCTTCCGCACGATCTCCTCGTACATCCGCCGGGCCTCGCGGGCGTCGAGCAGCCGGGCGGGATACTCGCGGCCGTCGATAAGCAGCGTCATCCGCTCGACCGCCCCGTCGTACGGCAGCGGAAAGACGAACGAAACCTCCAGCGGCTGGCTGCCGCTGTTGACGAAAGTTTGCGACACCTGCACCTGCGCCACCTGGTCAACCAGCCGGGCATGAACGTCCAACTCCTTGATCTTGTAGCTCATCGGCGGCGGGGCGGGTTGCGGTGTCGGGTACCGCGGCGGCCAAATCATCATCGGCCGCGGCAACCGCACGTGCTCGTTCGGATCGACGACCACCAACAAGCCCTGCGCCCAAGCGGCGACAGGGGCCAAAAACAGCAAGATCGCGGCGATGGAGATAAAGGAACGGCGCATGGCTCTTGTCTCCTAACCAGGGCATTCTCGGATGTGAGATGGTCACAACTAACGATTATCGGACGTTTCGGCGCGGTGAGAAGTTCCCCCGGGGTGGTAAAACGGGGGCGCGGCAGCGGATTGTGGCAACCGCGTCAGAACCGTTTAGCCGCCGTGTCCACGCGGCGCTGGGGCTGCTGGCGATTCTGCGCCGCGTGGACGCGGCGGCTAAACAGATCCCCCATTTTGAGCGCGAAGGATGATCCCTCACCCTCACCCATGAATCGCCATCCCCATCCTGCCGTAGCGGTAGGACGCGCGGAGAAATCGGACGAAACGGGCGGAGTGTCCATTCGATCCACGTCGCCGCCGGAGCGATTACTTTGACCATCTTCACTAGACTGTTATGATCTAGATGGGGGCCGATTGAATGCAGGCCCCGCCGGCTTCTCCAGTTGTTTCTCAACTCGATGAAAGGATCGTCGCAATGCAAATGGCCAGGCAAGTGTCGGTCTCGTTGGTCAACAAGCCAGGGCGGCTCGCGGACGTGCTCACCGCGCTCAACAGGGAGAAGATCAATTTCAGGGCATTGGTGGTTGTCGATTCCGGCGAGCGAGGCACCGTTCGCTTCGTGCCCGACAACGTCGCCGCCGCCGAGCAGGTCTTGGACAAACTGAGCATCCGCCATGACGCCACCGACGTGTTGTTGGTCGATATGCCGAATCAGCCGGGCGGGTTTCGCAAACTCTGCGAGCGGGTCGCCGCCGAACACCTGAACATCGACTACGCCTATTGCGGATTCGACAGCGGAGGCAAGGCCAAAGGGGGGATGGTGGCCGTCATCCGCGTCAACGATCTGGCCAAGGCCCAACGGGTGCTCAGCGAGAACGCTACGGTGCGAAAGAGGATGCCCTTCCGCCGGCCGGTGCTGACGCGGTAGCAGTTGGCTGTCAGCCGACAGCGATCAGCGTTCAGGTTCACAATAGCGAGACGACCGCGGCAAATACTCTGTCTACGCTCAGGTCGCGCATGCAGCGATGATGCCCCAGCGGACAGACGCGCTTGTGGCAGCCGATGCAGTCGAGGTCCAAGACGAGGTTGACGGCCCGCTGCGTGGGATTCTCGCTCCAGACCGGCAGCATCGGGCCGAACATCGTCACCAGCGGCAACCCGAAGGCGGCGGCGACGTGCCGCGGGCCGCTGTCGGTCGAAACCATCAGCCGGCAGCGGCGAATGCACGCCTTCGCCGTGCCCAAGTCCATCGGCCCATCGGCCATCGAAACCACGTGGCTGTTGGCCGAAAGCGCCAAGATCCGCCGGGCAATGTCGCGCTCTTTCGGCCCGCAGAATACCAGCACGTCGTGATCGAGTTCGGCGACGATCCGCCGCGCCAACTCGGCGAAGTACTCGACCGGCCAGAGCTTCGAGCCGCCGTAGGCCCCGCTCGAATTCAGGGCGATCACCCGCTCGTCGCCGCGGAGTCCGAGCCGCTCGAAGACGCCGTCGGCCGATCGCTCGTCGGCATCGAGCGTGTGGAGTTCGAGTCGCGGCGATTCTTCGTCGCAGCCGACGGCCCGCGCAATCTCCAGATACGCTTCAACCATCGGCGTCGCTGCGATCTGGCGACCGATGCGGCGGGGGTAGAGCTTGTCGGTCAGCAGCGGGCCGCGGCCGTAGCGGGCGTAGCCGATGCGCTGTTGGGCCCCGCCGCGCCACGCCAACCAGGCGGTGCGAAAGGAATTGGTCATCAGCACCGCCAGGTCGAACTTCTCCGCCCGCATTTGCCGCACCATGGCCGATGCCCGCTGCGAACGGTCTTTCGAGCGCGGATCGAAGGGCCACTGCTCGTCGAGCCAGGCCGTGCCGGTTAGCACGTCGGCCAGGTACGGCCGCAGAATTCCCACGATGCGAGCATCGGGCCCGAAGCACCGCCGCATCGCCCTTAGCGCCGGCGTGGCCATCGCCACGTCGCCCAGCCAATTCGGAAGAAAAACGGCGATCTTCATCGAAAATGCTCCACGTCGCGATTTCACACTTCAGCAACACTCCAGCCGCGTGAAATGGCCGGTTCAGTGACCATTGGTTGTTTAGCCGCGCCCCGAAGGGAAGCGCTGATGCGGGTCAACGTCCTTCAATTGCTGTAATTTCACTCTGCAATATGCTCTTCAACCGCGACTCCAATGCCTCTTGACCGCCCCGAAACTCCAATTCGATCCTCACGCCCAAAAGCGGCCGGCCGGCGACCTGCTCGGCATTGAGTTTGACCAAATCCTTGCAGGTGCATAGCACCGCGGATGCCTCGAACCCGCGCGACCATCCGGCCAACATTTCGAGGTCTTTCGGGGTGAAGCGGTGATGATCGGGAAATGCGCGGAATCCGGCGACGCGGCAGCCGCAGGTCTCCAGCGTGTGGCGAAAGCCGGCAGGATTGCCAATTCCACAGAACGCCGCCACCGACTGGCCGCGGATCGTCTCCAGCGGCGTCCTCTTTCCATCGGCGGCGGTCAACTCGCGCGGGGCGTGGATTGTCTCGGCGCGCAATGCCGCCGGGGCGTGGCCTGCGACGGTTCGCCAAATCGCAGCTCGCTCGCCCGGCCCGAGCAGATCGGCGCGGGAAAGCACCACGACGTCGGCCCGCCGCAGCCCCGCGAGCGGCTCGCGCAACGTGCCGCGGGGAAAGACGTGGCCGAAGCCGAACGGCTCCAGGGCGTCGAGCAGCACGATGTCCAGCTCGCGGGCGATGCGGCGGTGCTGGAAAGCATCGTCGAGCACGATCAGTTCCGCCTGAAACTCGCGGATCGCCCGCTCCGCGGCCGCCACGCGATCGGCGTCTTGCACGTGCGGCACATCGGGCAAGAGCCGCCGCAACTGCCGGGCTTCGTCGTTCTCCTCTCCATCCTCCGCGCCATATCCGCGACTCACGACCGCCACGCGGACGCCCCGCCCGCGAAACCAGCCGGCGAGCCACTCGACCATCGGCGTCTTGCCGGTGCCGCCGAGGGTGAGATTGCCGACGCTTACGACCGGCACGTCGACGTGACGGATCGCGGCCGCGCCGCGGTCGTAGCGGCGGTTTCGCCAGCGGGCGGCGGCGGCATAGAAACACTCGCCGATCCGCAACAGGCCGCGCAGCACTGTCGCCGCGGCCCCGCGCCGTCGCCCGCTAACGAGCTCTCGAAATCCCGATGCATCGAACAAAACCGGCTCCACGATCCCCGCAGAAGTCAGCCGTATGATATGCGACCGCGGATGGGCGGTGCAACCTCGGTTTCCCGCAATTGCTCACGGTCCGGAAAGTATCCGGCACACGCCGTGTGCCGCCCGTTAATCAAGGAAACCGCGCCGATGCCGGCACACGGCGTGTGCCGGCTACGAGAAACGCCCCGCGACTGCGGTCGCGGGGGGGCCGGTGCGGCAGGGTTGCCTGGGCCCATTTCGTGAACGATAATTCAGCGATGAGAATCTCGCCGACGATCCGCTGGTCAATTGTCCTTGTCGCGGCCATGTTGTGGGCTGGCACGACGGTGCGGGCGGACGAGAAAACTGATCGCTTCGAGCAGGCGAAACACCTGTTGGCCAAGGGGGACTTCGACGCGGCGATCGGCCGGCTCGACGCGGCGATTCGGCTCGAACCGAAACAGGCGAACTGCCGCGGGCTGCGCGGTGTTGCCTGGCTACGCAAAGGGGACTACGCCCGCGGCATCGCCGATCTAAGGGCTGCCGTCGCGCTGAATCCCGGCGACGAGGGGCAACACTACCAGGCATCCAGCGGCAGCCGCCTCTCGGCCGATGCCCTCACCCACGGCCAGCGGCAGGTGGCCCGCATGTTGCGCGATCGGCCGGGGATGGCAAAGTTTGGCGACGAAGCGAAGTTCCTCCGCGATTGGGCCGCGCAAGTTCGCCGGCGAGGATTTTGCCTTGCCGATCGACTGGGATCCCTCGCCGCCGCTGCATTCCGACGCCGAGCACCTCGCCCCGGGCGACGGCCAGAACGCCGCCATCCTGGTCGAAGCCCATTACACCGCCGGGCCGAACGCGGGCAAGCCGCGGGGCTTCGAGGAGCTTTGGGCCGGCGCGGTCTACGAACTGCACAATGTGAACTACGCCCGCGATTTCGTCCGCCTGAACGACGAAGCCAATCGCGGCCGGGTGTCGAAGGAGGAGTTCGTCGGCGGCATCTTGAAATACGAGTTGCGGGCCGCCCAACGCACGCGGGCGTTCTACCTGAACGCCTTCCTCCCCTGGGCCGCGAAGAAGAAGTTGCCCACCGACCCCGGCCTCTGGTTCTGCGATTGGTGGGACACGCCGGACAACGTGCTGCGGAGTTTCTCGGACCATTCGACCTATCCCTGGCGGCCGTACGCCCGCGTACACGACTGGGCCACGGTCCATCGCCTCTTCCGCCGCGGCCGCTTTGCCAAGGCGCAAGAACTATTGGAGCAGATGCAGGATGAAGAGGGCTACGACGAGGAGTTGGCCAACGTCTCTTACTGGCTCGGCCGCAGCCTGGCCGGCTTGAACAAGCCGAGCGAAGCCCTCGAAGCCTTCAACGAAGCGATTCGTCTCGACCCCGAGAATGCCCCCGCCTATCGCGCCCGCGGCGAACTCTATAATAAACTCGGCGAAAAGGAAAAGGCCGAGGCGGATTTGGCGAAGGCGAAGGGGTTGGAGGGCAAGGAATGACCCTGTGAGGACTGGAAACCAGAGGTTGCGTGTGCCATAATTGGGAGCGGAGCGCTTTGCGAGGGATGTTGGATGAGAGCCATTGAAACGGAAATGTCGGTTGCGGAAGATGGCAGCGCCGTAATCCAGTTGCAGCTGCCTCCGACGGTCACCGCAGGGAAGCATCGGGCCGTGGTGGTGCTGGACGAGCAGCGGGTCGACGACGATCGCGCGGCAGCAATCGCTCCTCCGCCGGTCGATCTGCCGGCTCACGATTTTGGTCCCTGGCCAGGCGGCCTCTCTTTGCGGCGAGAGCATCTGTATGGCGACGAAGGAAGATAATCGCCTCTTCATCGACACGAACGTTCTGGTCTACGCGGCGGTATCCCAGTCGCCGTTCCATGCCGATGCCCGACGAGCGATCAACGCGCAGCAAGCGGCGGGCCTTGAATTGTGGATCAGTCGTCAAGTCTTGCGGGAATACTTGGCGACTCTCAGCCGCCCACAGGCTTTTTCGCTTCCGCAGCCGCGCAAGGTCCTGGCCGAAGATGTTCGCAAGCTGCAAGGCATGTTCTTGATCGCAGAGGACGGCCCGGCTGTGACGCAGAGACTTTTGGACCTTCTGGAGGCTCATCCCATCGGCGGCAAACAAATCCATGACGCCAACATCGTCGCCACGATGCTGGCCCGCGGCATCCACACGATCCTGACGAACAACGCTGACGATTACGCCCGCTATTCCAGAATCATCAATGTTCTGTCACTCGCATCGGTGAGATGACGGGTGACTGGTTGGTGCGGTAATGGGTCGTCCTGCCGCGCGGGCCGCTTCCAGCCAGGCGCGTTTGGCGGACTTCACCTCGGCCAGCGCTTCCTCGGGCGTTCTGCCGAAGGCGGAGCAGCATTCCAAATCGGGAATGTCGGCGATATAGCCCTCGTCCTCTTCACTGTAGAAAATGTTGATGTGATAGTCTTTCATGCGTTCCCTCACTCGCTATTGAGCGTAACCGTCTCTCGATACTCCGGCACGCTGACGTTCCAGCCGAAGCGGCTGCGGACCTCCTCGGCAAACAAGAGCGACGACTCGGCTTCGCCGTGGGTGATGAACACCTGCCGCGGCGGCTTCTGGAAATAGCCGAGCCAGCGCAAGAGGCTGTCGCGGTCGGCGTGGCCGGAGATGCCTTGAATCTGGCGGACTTGGGCCCGCACCAGCCGGTTGATGCCGTGGATGCGGACCTCGGGGTTGCCGTCGAGGATCTGCCGGCCGAGCGTGCTCTGGGCCTGATAGCCGACGAAGAGGATCGTGCTCGCCGGGTTGCCGATATTGTGGGCCAGGTGGTGCTTGATGCGGCCGGCGGTGCACATGCCCGAGGTGGACATAATCACCGCCGGGCTGTTCATGCCGTTGATGGCCATCGACTCGGCCACCGTGCGCACGACCCGCAGCGAGGGGAACTTTAGCAGCCCGCCGCCGTTGGCGGTCATCTCGCGAGCCTCGGCGTCGAAACACTCGCGGTGGCGGCGGAAGACGTCGTTCACGTCGGCGGCCATCGGGCTGTCGAGAAACACCGGCAGCGGCGGGATTCGCTTGGCGTCGAGCAGCCGCTCCAGATAATAGATCAGGTCCTGCGCCCGCTCGATGGCGAAGATCGGAATCACCACCTTGCCGCCCTGGGCGACGGTCTCGTTGATGACCTTCTCCAACTGCGACTCGATCGAGCCGTGGTTCTCGTGGACCCGGTCGCCGTAGGTCGATTCCATCACGATGTAATCGGCCTCGGTGAAGGTGGTGGGATTGCAGACGATCGGGCGGTCCCATTGGCCCAAGTCGCCGGTGAAGATGATCCGCCGCGGGCTGCCGTGGTCGCTCACTCGCAGCTCGATCATCGCCGAGCCGAGGATGTGGCCGGCGTCGTGGAAGACGGCGTGGACGCGATCGTTGATGCGGACGGGCCGCTCGTAGGGGACGGCCTCGATCAGCGGCACGGTCCGCTCGACGTCGCGGATGGTGTAGAGCGGCTTGACCGGGCGATCGCCGCGGCGGCCCTCCTTGCGATGCCGCTTCTCCTTGAACGCAGCGTCTTCCATCTGAATCTCGGCCGCGTCGCGGAGCACCAGTTCGACCAGCTCGGCCGAGGCCGAGGTGCAGAAGATCGGGCTGCGGAAACCGTCGCGGACCATCTTCGGCGCCAGGCCGCAGTGATCGACGTGGGCGTGCGTCAACAGCAGGGCGCCGAGGTCGCGGAGCCGCAGCGGGCTTTTGTCCCAATTCCGCGCGAGAAACGCCCGTTCCTGGTGCATGCCGCAATCGACCAGCAGATGGGCGCCGTCGGCCTCAACGTAGTATTGCGAACCGGTGACTTGACGAGCGGCCCCCAGGAATTGCAGCTTCACGATGCGGTTCTCGCGGCATGGCGAAAGAGTCTGTCTATCCCCAGTCTAGTCGGCGCTCGGGCGGAAAACAACCTGCCGACCAGCACCGGTGCAATAGTGAATTGTGGCAGTTGCCGCAGAATCGTTTAGCCGCCGCGTCCACGCGGCGCCGCAACTACCGGCGATTCTGCGCCGCGTGGACGCGGCGGCTAAACGGTTTTCTCATCTTGACCACGAGCCACTACTGCGGCCGGATGACCGACGGATCCTCTGGCAGCGAACCGAGAACGAATTGACGGGTCACTGGAAGAGCAGATATCCGAAGCCGTCGGGCAGCACCGTCACTGCGGCCGGCGTGGTCCACGACTGGAAGCCGACGCCGGGCAGCGTTCGCTGAATGCCGACGGCCCAAATGTCGTGCGGCCGCGGCGGCCGGCCGGTCAATTCGGACAGCGGAATCGCCGCTTCGATCGTCCACTCGCCCTTCCCCCGCCGCGTGGCCACGAACCACTGCGGGTTCCAGGTCGCGTCGCCCCAACAACTATCGTTCGTCCAGCCGCGATCATCGACGGCCAAGCGATAATACGTGAAATAGTCGCGGTCGATGTCGAGAAATATCTCGACGCGGTCGTGGCCGGAGAGATCGCCGTCGCGCGGCCGCACGGGGACTGTCCCGGTTTTCGCGTCAGCGAAAATGGGACTGTCCCCTTTCGTGCTCCCGCCGACCCCTTGTCCATTTGCGCCAGGAGCGGGCACTTCGCCGCAGCGGGCCGCGATGTAGAGAAACTCGTCGTCGTAGGCCAAGCGGACTTCGGCCGGCCAGTCGCCGTCGTCGTGCTGGGCGCTTTGCAGCGCGACCGGCTTGGCATCGCGCCAGACGGGATCGTCGAGTAGCCCGTCGAGGTGCGGCCGCTGCTTGGCCCGCGCGCATTCCAGGATCGGTTTCAGCGGCCGGCCGTTCGGCTCGCGCAGCCGCAGTTCGCTCTGCGCGGTGAGGCCCCAGGCGTCGCGGCCGTCGTCGCGGCCCTGCAACTGGTAGAGCCGCTCGGCCTGGCGAGTCTGGCCCAGGCCGCGATAGGCGGCCGCCAGCGGAAAGCGTATCGCCGGCTCGATGAACTGATCGAGCCTGGTGCGTTCGACCTCGGCGGCGAGCGTGGCCGCCCGTGCGAGCCACTTCGACTGTTGCGCCACGTCGTGCTGCACCCGCCAGGCAGCCTCGGCACTGGAATAATACTGCACGAGCCAGCGGAGCGCCGGAGGGGTGAGCGGATGTTGTGGAAAGCGATCGGCCAGGGCCTGAAACGTGTCGGCCGCCGACTGCCAGCGCCCGCTGCGGTAATACTGATCGGCCAGTTGATAGAGGATCTGCCCGGCACTTTCGGCGTCGAGGTCGCGGGTCAGCTCGTCGAGTTGTGCAAGCAATTGCTCGGACGATCGCGCGGCGCGGGCGGAGTGCTGCAAAATCGCCTGCACGTGGCGGCGCTCTGCGCGATGCGTTCGAGCAGGTCGATCCGTTCGGTGAGCGGAGGCGGCAACTGGCGGCGGGCGGGGCCGCCCGGCGGCAGGCCAAGCCCGCCGAGAAGATCGTGCCGCTCCGTCGCCGCTTCCCCGTCGCTGCTCCCCAGCAGCCGGAAGGCCAGTGTCGGCGGCGGCGGCGAGAAACCGTCCTGCAACAGTCCGCGCGGCTCGGCGGCGGCCTCGGCCGGCGAGCGCCCCAAGCCGGGCAGGAACTGGGCGGTAGACAGCTCGCACCCGCCGCGCGCACCCGGCGGCAATGCCGTGTACGCCTGCCGCACCCGCCACGGCTTCAAGCCTGCCTCGGCAATCTGCTCCGGAAATGCCGCGGGGTCGGCCGCCTGCCGAACGGCTTGCGTCACGGCCTGGTGCAGCAAGGCCGCCAGCGGATCGTCATCTCCGCTCCGCGCGTCCGCAGCCACGATCGCCGCGGGCCGCCAGGTGCGAAGCTGTCGAACGATGTGGGCCTGCAACGCCTCGACACCGTGGCCGCCGTTGACGCCGTCCCAGGCCTCGACGATCTGCCGCGCGGCGATCCGCAGGCCGGCTTGCCGCAAGGGGAATTGCCACGCCCGGCTGGCCGCGCATCCGCCGACGCGCACGACCGCCTCGTGCAACCGCTCGACCGGCGGCACGTCGTCGCGAGGAGCGATTTCGATGTCGCGGCGGCTGATCACTTCAACCACCGACAAGTATCCTTCGCCGGCGGACAGTCGGGCGAGAAGCTCGAGCGGCGCGTCGTCGGGATCGGCGACGACGGCCAGCAGCGCCGCCTGGGCGCCGCCGGCCCGCTGCGATTGCCAGGTCGTGCCGCCGTCGGCCGTCGCCAGGATCGTGCCCAACTCGCCGACCGCCCAACCGTGCTGATCGTCGGCAAATGCCAGGGCGCGAAGCGGCAGCGTCGTGCCGGTGTCGAAGACGGTCCAAGTGTGGCCGGCGTCGCTTGAATGGAAGACGCGAGAGCCGGGCGAGCCGGCGATCCAGCACTTCGGCCCGCGAATCGCCAAGGCGGCGAAGTCGAAATGCCGCGCGGCCTTGGGCAAGTTCGGCACCGCTTGCGGAGCATCGCCGCGAAGGCCGACGTATCGCACCAAGCCGCCTTCGCCGACCAGCAGGCCGCCGGCAGGGGACTGTCCCGATTTTCGTGTCAACGAAAATGGGACTGTCCCCTTTGGAGCAGCCGGCGCCGCCAATTTCACCTGGAGGATGCCGCGGAGCTCGCCGCTGTCGTTGCGGAGCGGTTCCACTTCGTTTCCGCGGACCAAGCCCAATGAACCGTTCCCCCCGGCGACGATTGCGTGGGCGGGATCGGCGAAATCGGCGGCGGTCCAGCCCGTGGGATTTCCGCCCGGTACCGGCCGCCAGCTTCGCCCGCCGTCGTCGCTGGCGAACACGCCGCTGGGAAACATCGTCGAGCGGCAACCGATCGCCCAGCCCTGCCGCGGATTGAAGAAGCCGATTCGCCGCACGGTGGGCAGCAGCAGCTTGGCGTTGTGCATCCAGGTCTTGCCGCCGTCGTAGCTGAGCAGCACGACGCCGGTGCTGGTGTGCGTATACGGCTGCGTGAATCCGCCGGCAGCCCAGCCGCGCTGCGGGTCGAGGAAGCAGACTCCGTGCAGGCTGCAATCGACGCCGGAGATTTGCGGCTGCCATTTCTGTCCGCCGTCGTCGGTGTGCCAGATCACACCGCGGTCGCCGACGGCCCAACCGTGTTGAACATCGACAAAGCAGACGTCGTTCAGCCGAGCGTCGCCCGCGGGGACGGTCTCAATTTTCGCATCAGCGAAAATGGGACTGTCCCCTTCACCGCCGGGCAGCGTCGATAGCAGTGCTGAGCAAGAGCGGGCCGAGCATGGGCCCATCTTACCGCCTGTCAGGGACACCCAGCAAGGCGGCTTTGCCATGCAGCAAGCGCACGGCGTGTTGCTCACAGGCTCGTTCCCGCGGGGACCACGGGAACGAAATGTGACGCGATCTATCGTGGGAAGAAGCGCGGAACGAACGGATTGTTTCCGTCTGCCCGTTGGCCAATTACGATTTCCATCCCCTCCTTGACATCGGGACCGCTGACCTCGCTCAGCAATCCATCGCTCAGTCCGACATTAATCGGAATGCGCTGCACGTGTCGTCCATCGGCAGTCTTGATCCATAGCGCAGTGCCGGGAGGCAGCGAACGCATCGCCCCTTGCGCCTCGGGAGTCGCCGCGTTGGCGCCCACCAGATCGGGCACTGGCTTCCAACGCAACGCCGCATTGGGTACCCGAAGGACATTGCTGCGCTTTTCGACCTGGAATTGCACGTTCGCGGTGAGGTAGGGAACGAGCTTGAGGTCTGAGTTGTCGAAGCCGACCACTACCGTGTATACGACGACGTTTTGGATCACCGCCGCGTTCATACGAATTTGCGTTACCGTGCCCTTGAAGGTTTCTTTCGGGAAGGCGTCGACCGTGAAGCGGGCTTCCATGCCTTTGCGAATCCGGGCGATGTCCGCCTCGTTGACCATCGCCCAAACCTGCATCTTCTTGAGGTCCTTGGCGATCAGGAAGAGGCAAGAGGCATTTGGGGCGGAGACACCCACGTTCTGGCCGACATTCACGCGGCGATCGATGATTACGCCTTTGACCGGCGATCTGATGGTCGTACAGTCGAGATTCCTCTTGGCCAGCGCCAGTGCAGACTCGCATTGCAGGAGTGTGGCCCTGGCCGCTTGCAACGAGGCCCTGGCCACCTCGGGCGTCTGCGATTTGCCCCTGGCTTCCGCCAGTGCCACTTCGGCCTGAGCGTGGCGCAGTGCGGCCTCTTCCTGGTCAACACGGGCCTTGTAGACCGTCGGATCGATGCTCGCCAAAATCGTTCCCTGATTCACCGGCGACATATAGTCGATCGGCTTGCCGTCGGAACCGAGACCCAGACTGATGACTTGGCCGGCCACCGCGGCGCCGACATCGACCAATTCCTCCGGCTCGATGGTTCCGGCAGCGTAGACCGTCGCCGCAATGTCGCCCCGCGTGACGGTGGCGGTGCGAAACGGCGTCGGTGCTGCCAAGGGTTTTTCTTGCTTCCCGCCCTTGTCGGCCGCCATAGAGATTGGTGGCGGAGGCGAGCCTGGCGGCGTCTCCAGCTTCGGTTTGACGATCATCCCGGCCTGGAGTTTTTGCTGGGAGACGACGACGCGATCATCCGCCGTCAATCCGGCCTTGACGACCCGCAGATCGCCGTCGGACTGCCCGATTTCCAAGTCGCGGCGTTCAACGGTGTTCTTTTCACCGACGACGAAGACGAATCTCCGGCCTTGGTCGAATGCCAGGACTTCCTCGGGAATCAGCAGGGCCTGGCGGGGCGAGCCAATCAGCAGCCGCACGCGGGCGAACATGCCGGGCATCAACAGGCCGTCGGGATTGGGAAGCGTCGCCCGCCACGAGGCCACGCCCGAAGCCGGGTTGATCTGCTCGCCCTTCGATTCGATCGTACAATGGTGCGGGTAATCCTTTTCATCGGCTGTGCCGAAGCGGACCTCGATCGGCAGTTCCCGCCCGGTCTTGGCCTTCTCCTCGACGGCCTGGCGACGTAGATCGAGGCCGCTGCGCTCATCGACGAAGAAAACAACGTAAAGCGGGTCGGAAGAGACGATCGTGGCCAATGTCTGCGTCCCGGCCGCGACCAGGCTGCCCACGCTCAACTGCGGGCGGCTGATGACGCCGCCGATCGGCGCACGAATCGTGGCGTAGTCGAGGTTGAGTTTGGCGAGTTTCAAGTCGGCCTCCGCCGCCAGGGCGGCCGCCTGGGCCTCTTTCTGCTCGCTCTCCACTCGGTCCATATCGCTGGTTGAGATGGCGCGGGACTTTGCCAGCGCTTTCGCCCGCTCAAGTTCGGCGGCTGCATGTTGTGCACGAGTCCTTGCGGCCGACAGGTCCGCGGTGCGTTTCTCCAGTTCCGCCTGGTATCGCCGCGGATCGATTTCGAACAGCACGTCGCCTTGCTTGACCTTTGCCCCGCCCGCGAAGGCCACTTTCACGAGCTCGCCGGCGACGCGGGAACGGACCTCCACGGTTTGGCTCGCTTCGCTATGGCCGGTGAAATCCAGGTAGTCGGTCACATGGCGCAGCACCGGCCGGCAGACGGACACTTCCGGCAGGGATGGCATTACAACCGGCATCGGAGCGGTCGGGGCCGCCTTCGCCAGCCGTTCCAGCGCCAGCAACGTCACGTGCGAGCCGGGCTTGGCTTCAAACTGCTGCGGCGGTTTGTCGCCTTCGCGATACGCGATCGTCAGTCGGCCGCCATCGAACTTGTAAATTCCCTGGAAGTTTTTCCGCTCGAATTTTCCGGCCCCACTGCCGATCTCGGCGAAGAGCGTGATCTGCTTCGGCTGGTTGTCTGCATTCAGACGGTACAGGCCGGACATCGGACAGAACTCCGAGTTCTTCACGCCGTTCGCGTCCTTGCCACAAATTAAAATGCTGAAGTTGTTGTCGGCGAAGGTCCATTCACGATGCGAGCGTTGTCCGTCGGCGATGGGCTTGCCGTCGTCGATCTGCGAGGTAACGGCCCAGCGGCCCCCGCTGCGCTCGAATGCCTGCTCGTCCTTGGAAGGTCGAAGCCGCTCCAGGGTGAACTGTATGTCTCCGGAGTTGGGATCGACGGCAAAACTCGACGGTCGCTGGTCGAAACTGAGCGCAGGCATCACTCTTGCCAAGCGAATCTTCAAGCGGCCGTCCTTGAGTTCGTAGATGCCCAGGGCTCGCAACCCCTCCTGCATGTTGTCCGGCACGCTGGTAAGGTCGAGTTGCTTGATCCGCGTAAAGGGATCGAAGCGGAAGCCGAACTGCCAGGTTTGTGCGGTTTCGAAGCTGAGGATGTGCAACTCTGCTTCGTCGAAACGGAAGCGGCTGGCCGTCGCCGGGTCTACGGCCGAATCTGTATAGCCGAGGATTCTTGCCCAGTCGCTATCCGCGCCATTTCCTTTCTCGACGCGTACGACCTTCCATTGCCCCAGCAGGGCGCGGTATTCGGCGACGGCATTGACGGCCGGCGCTGCCGCGCGCGGGGTTCGGGTTGCCGAAGCTGGGGTCTGGGCGTTGGCGTCCAACGCGGCGGCCGGAGTTCTCGCTCTTGGTGGCGACGGTGCGCCCGGCAGCGTCAGCGTCGCTTCCCCTCGGTCGTCAACAGCAACGTCACTCCCGTTGGGCACCTTGAGCGTAGCCTCTTCGCCGTGCTGGTTGCGAATGTGGATTGTGACGCCGAGCCAGTAGCCCAGCCCGCCGACCGACGAGAGGAGCAATAGGGCCACGGCCGCCGCGACGATCGTTCGCCAGCGCCGCGGCTTCGGAGCGCGGGCGTCTCGCCCGCTTGGTGCGGCCGCGCTGTCTGGCGCAGGTAGGACGTTTGCATTACTCGATGCGGGCGGGACGCCCGCGATCCGGTTCTCCGCCGCCTGCAACAGAGCGGGCAAATCGGAGCCTGGGCAGAAGGGCGCCAACGCCTCGGCCACCTCGTTGGGCGTTTGATAACGTGCGGCCGGGTCTTTCGCCAACATGCGATTCAAGACGGCGGCCAAGGCATCGGGAATTGACGGGCAAAACTGCTCGATCGGCGGCGGCGGTGTCTGCCGATGGGCCAGCATCTTGTCGAACGCGCTCTCATATTCCGGCCCGCTGAAGGGCGCGCGGCCGGAAAGCAGTTTGTAGAGCGTGGCCCCGAGACTATAGATGTCGGCGCGGATATCGACCGTGCGGCTGTCGGAGGTTTGCTCGGGGGCCATGTAGTCCGCCGTGCCCATCGCCTGGCCCGAGCCGGTCATGTCGTCGTCGGAAGGTTGGGACGGCAGTTCAACTGCCGTCCCAACAGATGCCGCCCCAACAGGCGACCATTGAGACAGTCCGCCTTGGAACCTGGCCAGGCCGAGGTCGAGCAGTTTTACTTGGCCCTCGGGCGTCAGCATCAGGTTCGAGGGTTTCACGTCGCGGTGGACCATGCCGTGTTCGTGGGCGACCTGCAGACCCAACGCCGCCTGGCGGGCGAGTTCGCAGGCGTCGGAAAAGGGGACATCACTGATTTTCGGCCGGTTGCGGGAGGGGAACTTACCTAGCTCGCCAAAATCAGTGATGTCCCCTTTTCCTAAACGTCGGACGAGCTTGCCCAGGTCGAGCCCCTCGACGAACTCCATGACCAGCACGAGCCGCTCGTCGATTTCGCGGGCGTCGTAGGCCCGCACGATATGCGGGTGATCGAGCCGGCCGATGGCCTTGATCTCCCGTTCGAAACGCACGACCGCCCGGGAGTCGGTTCGCGTTCGCGGCAGGATCTTCAGTGCGACGACCCGATCGAGCCGGCCATGTACGGCCTTGTAGACCGCCCCCATGCCGCCGCTGCCCAGCCGCTCGATCAGGCGATATTCGCCGAGGTGCGTGGGAAGCGACGTTTGCGATTCCGGCAAACGGGGACTGTCCCCTTTTCCCTCCTCCGCAACTCCCTTGGCCTTGGCGATTGCACGCCCGCATTCCGACTCGTCCAAATATGGCTCGGCCAGCGGGGCCCCGCGAAGCTGGCCAATCAGCGTGTCCTCGATGTCGGAAAGCGTCGCCAACTCGGCCTGGCAGTCGGGGCACGATTCCACATGGGTCGAAAGCGAATCGGAGGTCTCGTCGGGCAGTTTCCCGGCGAGATAATCGAAGAGGGTGCTGCGGTTCGGGCATTCGGCGGTCGGCATGGCAATCTCCTATTATAACGCCGCGAGCGAGGGTCGCGACATTAGGTCTAACGCGGAGATTTGACACCATTTTCGCCGTATCCGGCACACGCCGTGTGCCGGTACGAGCCAGCGGCACACGCCGTGTGCCGGATACAGGCTATTCCGCCGCATCCCGCAATTCGCGTCGCAACCGCCGCAGCACGCGGGACTTGGCCTGATACACCGCCACAAGACTCAGTTTCATCGCCGCGGCCGTTTCGGCGGGCGATTGGCCGTCGACGGCCACCCGCCAGAAGGCGTCCCAGGTGCGCGGCTCGAACTCGGCACGAACCACTTCCAGCGCGCGATGCACGAACCGCGAGTCGGGCACGAGGCTGGTGCTTAGCGAGCGCGAGTCGTCGGCCGACGGAAAAGGGGACAGGCTCCCTTTGTGCGAAGCCGGGCACCAGCCGGAGGCTGGTCGAGGGCCGTCCCGGCAAAAGCTGCCTGTCCCCTTTTCCTTTTCGGGGAGATTGAGCCATCGTTGTTGAGCGTCGGTGCCCCCTTCGGCGTCGCGCAGCCCGCGGCGGCGGCGAAAATGGTCGCAAGCCTTGCTCCGCGTGACGACGCGCAGCCAAGCGCCGAAACTCTGCTCGGGCGTTTCACGGCGGAAGCGCCCGGCCCCGGCGGCCACCGCGGCGAACACCTCTTGCACCACGTCGGCCGCATCCGCGCGGGCCACGCCCAATTGCCGGCACCAGCGATAGACCACCGGCCCGTAAAGATCGACCAGTCGCTGCCAGGCCTCGGGCCGGCGGGCGCGAATCTGCTCCAACAGCGTCGAGGAGATGGAGCTCGGCTCGGCCGCGCCGTATCGGCTCGCGTCGCTGCGCACGTCCATACGTCCCTCATCCCACGTTCCAAGAGACCCGTGACGAGTCTTTCTCGATTGTAACGTGGGGCAAGTCGTACGCCAAGCAACGCCGAGAAGGGGGTGCAATAACGGATTACGCCGGGCGGGATGTTTAGCCGGCGAACTTGTTCGCCGCGGATCGGCCGAAAAGCGCCAACTATCAGCGGCGTAACCGTTCACAGGCCAGAATAGTCGCCTTTCGCTCCGCGAAAGTAGCGCTACTTTCGCGGAGCGAAAGGCGACTAACCTTGAAACACTGCGGGCAAATCAGCGACGGTCCGTGAACGGTTACATCAGCGGCGGGCAAGCCCGCCGGCTAAACTCCTTGACCATGAACAGTCAGTGCGCCCGGACAAGAACACCCTCCATCTCGGGCCGCGCCGGTTCACCTGAAAGGATCGTATTCCGGCTTCGGTTGCGGCGTTGCTGGCGTGGGCTGTTGGGTGTTCGTGTTCGATGACTCTTGCTTCGGTGCCTGTTCCGCGGGCAACGGCGACAACGGCCCGATAGGTCCTCCGCCATTGGACCCCAGCCGGATAAAATCAACCGCCGGCAGATAGCCCTCTTCGCGAGCGCGCTCGGGCGTCGTCACCAGCAGCCCATAATCGCGGACCACGATCTTCAGTTGGGGATAAAGGTCTTCCATCGCCTCGAATGCCGCAATCAGCGATACTCCTCTTACATCGATTGTGATATCAAGAGGATGCCCACCGCCGACCTCTCTCAGGGCCTTGCTATCGACGAAAATGTTGTTGATCTTGTGCCGGTCTTTAAGATACTCCCCCACTTCTTCTACGGGCGCGTTGACGAACGTGATCTCCGTGTTCGTTAGAAGCGCATCGCGGGTCCTTTGGACAACCGTGCCGCGCGGCAATTGCAGCGGCTTCGCCGGCCGCTCAAACGACGTTGCCGTCATCGACAGGCCACCCCGAGACGCGGTAAACGAGGTTTGGCCGATCAAGCAACGCAGTTCCATTTCAAGCTGGGTCAACTGTGCGCCGGCCTCGATCAGAAGAGGAGTGGGGTTCGCCTTGTGCAGCCGCTGGTTCTCCGCAAGAATGTCCTGGTACTTTAGTTGCAGCGTCTGACGTTCCGTCCACAACTCCACGGTTCTGTGCGCCGCGTCCATCCGCGCGGCGGTTAACTCGGCCTCGGCCAGCGTCACTCTGGACTTGGCCGCCATCACCTTGGGGCTCGATTCCAAGGCCAGGCTCAACGCCTGATCGAGCGTGGCGGGAAACTGCCCCATACCGCCGCCGGTAATGATGAGTGTGCCGCCGTTAAGGTTCGTAACGCCCTTCGACTCGGCGTGCCTCGCGGTGGGAGCCTTTGCGGCGGCGCCGCTCTTCGCGGCAGACGGCGGCTTCGGCGGCTTGGCGAACGTCTCGCCGCTCCATGCGAAGAGCAACGCGAGCGTGACGCCCGCGCTCCGGAAACCCTTAATTCTGTTCGGAAACATGTCTTTTCTCCCTGGATTGTGCGTCTTGTTTTAGTGCCATCAAAAGCCAGTTGTCTTGCTCGGGCGAAATCCTTCGTTCTTCGGCAGAGGCGAGCTGGATCGCCTCGGAGTATCCGGCCACGGCCAGCGAGACGTTGCCGGAGTCGCGCAAGAAGTGGTCGCCGATCCGCCGCCAGCTCTCAAAACCGCTCGGCTTCTTCGCGGCGGCCTGTTCATGATTCGGATGCGAGACGACGTGCCGCCAATGCGGCGGGGCGTGAGGCGAATCGTCGGCCACCGTTGGTCCAGATGCCATCGGCCGTTCGCCCGCTTGGCCTGGCCGAAAGAGCCCCACCGTCGCCACGCCCGCCAGATAACATCCCAGCAGGCCTGCGGCCAGGGCGCAGCGTTTTATCCGCCGGCGGCGGCGCAACACACCCACGGTCCGCGCGAATACAGCAGCCCGTAACCGTTCGTTAGTCCCCTGTTGACCTTCGCCCGAATCGAACGTCGCAACCAGCGGATCATCGAATGGATCGTCATGGTCTTTCATCGTTCTGAGCCCTCACCCCCGGCCCCTCTCCCGCCTGCGGGAGAGGGGAGACTTGTGCCCTTATCCCCCAACTCGATATTCTGCGCGCGACTCTCGTCGCCGCGATAGGCTTTGCGAAACGCCTGTCGGGCGCGGCTCAGCAGCGATTCGATGGCCTTGGTCGTTTCGCCGCGTGCGGCGGCGATCTCGGCCACCGAGAGGCCGTCGAGGTACTTCGCCCGCAACACCGCTTCCTCCCTTTCCGACAGTGCATCGAGCGCCGCGGCAATCTCCTCGGCGCGATGCTGGTCTGCCTGCGTCGCGTTATCTTGGCGGGCGTCGCCGGCTTGTTCCGCCAGCGGTTGTTGGAACCGCGGCGGCGCAGCCGTTTGCGCAACTCGTTCCGCAGCAGGTTGGCGGCGATGCCGCGGAGCCAGGCGAGGAAGCTCCCTTTTTTCGGATCGAAACGCCGCACCCGCCGCACCGCCGTCAGCCAGGTGTCCTGCACGATCTCGTCGGCCCAGTCCTTCCGCCCGCCCGAGCGCCAGCGAACGTAGCGGTACAGATCGTCGAAGGTTTCGTCGTACCATGTTCGCCAGGCGTCTTCGTTGCCGGCCAGGACCGCGGCACGCAGCAATTCCTCGCGCTCTCGGCGATCGAGAGGGTCCATTGGGCAGCCTCGGTCCCGGCTTGGGAACGCTCGTAGCCGCTCACGCGGCGGGAAGGGGACGGAGGATGTTGTCGCACGGGTGATTTTCGTCACTGAAAAGTCTCCCGGCGAAAACCTCCTCCGTCCCCCTGGTTTCCCGCGTCGTGAACGCTTGGCAGCGCTCTTGCAAGATTATTGTCCGCTGGCGGCGGAATCCTTCGTCTCCTGATTGTAGTTTTCCCCCCGCCGGACGCCAGGAAAAAAATACAAGAAACCTGTCGATCGGCTCTTGACCGCAACTACATAAGTAGGTACGATAACTACAACAGTAGGTGAAAGGAGACGATCGTGACGAAACGCAACGAACCGGCCGCCCTGCCGTCGGACGCCCAGGTCGAGGTCCTCAACGTTATCTGGGACCGCGGCGAGGCCACCGTGGGCGAAGTCTGGCAGGCCGTCTCCCTCCGGCGGACGGTCGCGCGAAACACCGTGCTGACGCTGATCGCGCGGCTGGAGGAGAAGGGCTGGCTCCGCCGCCGCCAGCAGGGCAACGCCCTGTGTTACAGCGCCGTCGTGCCCAAACAGACGGCCCTGCGGCAGATCGCCCGGCGGTTGGTCGATACCGCGTTCGGCGGGTCGGCCGAGGGGCTGATTATGACGCTGCTGGCCGACGCCGAGTTGTCCGAGGGCGAAGCCGAGCGGATTCGCGCGATGCTCGAAAAGGCCCGCGGCGAAAGGCAGGGGAGGATCAAATCATGACCTCATTCTTGAGATTCTGTCCGAGCGATGCGCTGTTGCTGCTGACGGCCAACGTGCTGGTGCAAATTGCGGTCGTCGTGGTCTTGGCTGGCGCGGTCTCGCTGCTGCTGGCACGGCATCGGGCGGCGTTGCGGCATGCGATCTGGCTTGGCGCGCTGCTGTGCGTTTTGCTCAGCCCGGCAGCGGCCTACCTGGCGGCGGCGGTGGGCCGGCCACTGATTTCGCTGCGGGTGTTGCCGCGACCGCGCAGCGAAGACAACGCTGCCGCAAGCAACACGGAACCAGCGACGCTTGTTCGGCCGAGAGCCGTGACGGAACCGCATGAAACTCCCGTAGCGCCGCTGTCCGCCGCGAGTGCCGGCGAAACCGCGAGCGATCTGCCGGTTGGACGGCGCGGACTTGATGGGAGTTTTAACACTGCTGCCCCAATCCGAGACCGTGCGGAAGCGGGCGGCGCTCGCGCCGCTTTGACATCGCAAGAGCTTTCGCCGCCACCCCCGCCCTCCCGCTCGCAATCAGGGGGAGTTTCCGCGTGGCTCGGCCTGGTTGCGGCAGTCTGGATCGTCGGCGCGTCGGTTCTCTTCCTCCGGCTCTTGCATGGCTGTTGGCAGATTGCCCGGCTGCGGCGGCGGCTGCGGCCGATCGACGAAAGTCGGCTTGGCATCTTGACCGAGGCTCGCCGCGTACTGAAGCGCGACAGACTGCCGCCGCTGGCGATGCTGCCGCGGGCGATGCCGCTGACCGGCCCGATCACCATCGGGCTGTTTCGGCCGTGGGTGGTTGTGCCGGAGGAGATCTTGGCGAGAGTCGATCCGCGCGGCTTGCGCGACGTGCTCGTGCACGAGTTGGCCCATGCGCTTAGGCGCGATCCGCTGGTCGGATTTGTGCAGCGGCTGGCGGCGATCGTCTACTGGCCCTATCCGCCGGTACATTTCCTTAACCGCCGTCTCGCTGTGGCGCGGGAAGAGGTGTGCGACAACTACGTGCTGCGTGAAGGCGACGCGCCGCGGTACGCCGAAACGCTGCTGGCGATTGCTCAAACCGTCTTTTCCCGGCGAATGCACCCGGCCGCGCTCGGGCTGTTCCACCCCTGCGGCAAACTCGAACGCCGCGTGGCCGGCTTGCTCGATTCAAGGAGGAGTGTCATGGTACGGATTCACCGCGCAACAGCGGCATTGCTGGCTGTCCTATTCATCACCGCCGCGGTCGTCGCGGCAGGAACGCGGCTGCTGCGGGCGGAGCCGCCGCCGGCCTCCGCGGCGGCCGATCCGAACCCGCCGATGACGTCGCCACCCGTCGGGCAAACGACGCAGAAGTACACGGACATCGCGACGCTCGACGGCGTAAGCGGAGCGCTTGGCGGGTACGGTTCTGTCCGCTGGCCGACGGGCTATACGGTCGCCGTCACCAGCGACGACGCCGCGCCGACAACGAAAGCCGTGATTTCATTCTCTTGCGAACAGACGGTCGGCGACTCCGAGGTGTTCCACGTTGTGGCGGCAGATAGCCTGGACAGGCGGCATGAGCCGATCTCCGAAGACAGCGTGATGGGGGGCGGCATGAAGACCCGCGTTGTCACTATCGTGGCCGAGTTCTCGTTGCCGCGCAGTAGCGTCGCGAAACTGATCGTCGAGCAATCCGTTGGGGGGAAACCGCCGTTGTCACGGGAATCGAGCATGGTATCGCTGCCGCCCTACCGGGTCGAAGCACCCGACCTCCTGAGAATTGAGGTCCACAACCCACGAGCACGGGGCACGGCTGGCGATTCGCCCCTCACCGGCGACTATCTTGTTGGTCCGGACGGTACGATCAACCTGCGGCGATACGGGACGCTTCGCGTGGCTGGCAAGACGGTGGCGGAGATTCGTGCGGAACTGAACACACGACTCTCGGGTGGGAGCGAGATCGACTCGCCGCATGCCTCCGTCGAAGTGAAGCAGTTCAACAGCAAGGCGTTTTACGTGATCAGCGAAGGCACCAGCGGAGGGCAAAACGTCTTTCGCCTGCCGATCAACAGCAATAAAACGATACGGGACGCTCTGACCGGGTTGTTCGGACAATTGCCGGTGTCAGGCGTGAAAATATGGATAGCGCGTCCGACGCCCGGGCGGACGGCGGTCGAGCAGTTGCTGCCGGTCGATTACATCGCGATTATGCGCGACGCATCGGCAACGACGAACTACCCGATCATGCCGGGCGACCGCGTGTTCATCGTGACGAAATCCGCAGTTGAGCAGGCGCCCACAGCAAGCGCGGACGGACCGCTCGCACCTCAGACCCCGGGTCCGCGCCTCGTGCCCGATGCCGCGATCAACATCATCCAGCCGCTCGACGTGCTGCAAATCCGCGCGATCAACACCCTGTTGGATCAGCCCATCGACGGCTTCTTTCTCGTCTATCCCGACGGCCAAGTCGCCCTCGGGCCGGCGTACGGGCGAGTGAAGGTTAGCGGGTTGACTTGGGAGCAGGCCGAAAAAGAGATTACCCGGCATCTGAAAACGATCGTGGTGAGACCGGAGGTTCAAGTGGCGCTGGCGCGGCGCGGACCGTCGCCGGAATCGGCCTTGCTGCCGAAGTACCCCTACAGAATCCGCGTCTGGGACGTTATTTCGATTAGCGCCATCGGAACGCTCGTGGATCAGCCCATCGACGGCTTGTACCTCGTCGAGCCCGGCGGGCTGGTCGCGCTCGGGCCGCCGTACGGCAGAGCGAAGATCGATGGCATGACATGCGACCAGGCGGAGAGCGCGATCACGAGACAATTGAAGATGGTGTTGCAGCAGCCCAAAGTCCAAGTCAGCCCGGCGGAACGGGGAGAACCGTGGCGCGAGGCCGTGCTGCCGAAGCTGCCCTACAAGATCGGCGTCTGGGATGTCTTGCAGGTCCGCGCCACCGGCACGCTGGCCACTCAGCCGATCGACGGTTACTTCCTGGTCGAATCGACCGGGACCTTGGCTTTCGGGCCGTCCTACGGGCGCGTCAAGGTGCAGGGGCTGAGTCTGGACGAAGCCGAAGCCGCGATTCTGGATAAGTTGAAACAAATCCTCCAGAAGCCGGAGGTGCAGGTGACGCTTGCCAGGCAGGCAGGCCAAACGGCGCAATGGCGCGAGACCCCGCCGCCCCAGCCGCCGTACACGATCCATCCGGGACTGCCATTGTTGATCAACGTCGCCGGCGCATTGCTCGATCAGCCCATCGACGGAGTTTACAGCGTCGAAGCCACCGGCGCCGTGGCGCTCGGCCCGGCGTACGGCCGCGTGCAGGTCGGCGGCATGACGCTGGAGGCGGCCCAAGCCGCCATTCAGAACAAGTTGCAGGAGATTCTCTCCAAACCGGAGGTCCAAATCAGCTTCGCCGGCTGGCAGCGGGAAAATGACCTGCTCTTGTTCAACATTGCCGCAAGCAAAGAGAGAAGACAGTGGGAGAATCGGGCACCGATCCGGCAACTTCCACAAAGGTCCAACGCCGGCACGCACTCGAAGTAGGCGGACAGGGGGTGATCGCAGGGCCGATCAGTTCTCCAATCTACGTGGCACGGGCATCCTGCCCGTGGCCGAAGAACACGGGCAGGATGCCCGTGCCACGTCGAACATCGTCACCCAACTTGAACAACCGATTGGCCCTGGGGGTGATCCGGGATGGTTGCCGCAAATCCTCTGGCGTGCGCTGATTGTCAGGTTGGCCATCGGCGATTGCGGCTCGCCTTCTGATTTCGATCCCGCGTGACGGGGCGTTCTCCTCAGCTCGTTGGCGGCAGCAAGGCTCCTGCTGCCCCTCTGTAGCGGCTGTTTCTTGGGGTGACTGGTCGGATTTTCACGGTTTTGCCGGCTAGGCTGACATTTTCTTGACGGCGATTTTGGCGGCATTTACAATGGAATCCATCTACTCCACTGGCGGGGAAAGTGGAAATTCGCGACTTCTTTGCCCGGTTCGCCGCCGCGGCGGGCAATTCACACTCCTAGGCGAGGACTGCTCCCAATGTCAACTCTTCGCAGATCGTACTCATCCTGGAAGCACGGCCGTCGGGCCGGTTGGAACTTCAGCAACACGCGAGAAATCGGCACGCGCTGCCGCCAGTCCCTGCACGCCAGATCGCTGCGGGTCGAACCGCTGGAGGATCGGCGTCTGCTGAGCGTGGCTGCGACGACGCTCGGCATCGGCGCCCCCGTGCTGGTCGCTTTTCACGATCCCGCCGCCACGGCCGCCACGACCTTTTCGGCAAACAGCACGAATCCCGACGTGACGGCGACCGTGCTGCATACCAGCGAAGAGTTGCAGATGAAGGTCCACACCGTCAACGCCGACGGCACGACCGGCACTAGCGGCGAGATGGACTTCCTGCTCTTGGACGATTACGCCCCGAATAATATCGCACACATCACTGCGCTGGCAAACAGCGGCTTCTACAACGGGTTGACGTTCGATCGAATCCTCCAGGACTTGATCCAGGGAGGCAATCCCGGCGGCGCCGGCGGCAGCGGGTCCAACACCATGCTGGCGAAGCAGGACGATGAGTTCAACGTGGACGTGCGATTTACCTCGCCCGGCCTGCTCGCCCTGGCGAACAACGGACCCTACGACACCGATTTTCCCGGCAGCCGACCGGACACGAACGACTGCCAGTTCTTCATCACTTCCGGGGCGTATCGCGACGGCGACTTCCAGTACACGATTATCGGCAAGCTGGTCGCCGGCGACGATATCCGCCAGGCGATCGAGAGTGTTCCCGTAGAAGACAACGGCCAGGGAGAGATCAGCCAGCCGGTCAAGCCGCCGATCATCGACTCGGTGACGATCGTTCCTGACACTCAATACGGCTTGCTGATGCTCAAGGCTGGCTCGGCGGCGACGGCCAACGAGACCGCCAGCGTCAGCGTCGCTGCCAGCGACCAATCGAGCGTGACCCTGACCGCTGCCGACGGATCGAGCCAGTCGCAGCTTAGCGTGGTGCTCGCCCAGGACACGCCGTCGCTGAACGATCGGCCCGCCTTCATCCAGAATGTGCCCGACGTCTACACAAGCGTGAATACGCCGGTCACGGTCTCGATTCCGGTTGCCGAGGGGGATGCCGGCGTGGCGATTGGCTATGGTGCGCAGACGCTAATTCCGGGGGACCCCGACCTCCAGGTTACCGCTTCGGGAACCGGGCCGACCAACGGCGCCCTGACGGTCACCCCCGGCAGCACGCCGGGAGTCTACGGTGTTCAGGTCGGGGTTTGGAGAAATAGCGGGCCGTCGTCCGCGAACACGGCGCCGGACATGCAGACGGTGGCGGTCTTCGTTCGTCCGGCCGCCCCGGCGGCCTCGCTGAGCGTTGACTTGCCCTCCGGCGTGACGACTATCGGCGATCATCCGGTATTCCACGTGACCGGCGTTGCCGACGGTATGAACGTGGCCATTTTCGCCGATGGCAACCCCGACCCCGTCGGAACCGCCACTGCCGCCGGTGCCTCCGTCAACGTACCTGCGACGCTGGCGTTGACCAATGGTCCGCATACCTTTAGCGTCGAGCAATGGATCACCTATAACGACACCACCGTGGGGAATCGTACGATTGAAAAGGGTACCCTCTACAGCGATCCGTCCGCAAACACCCTGACGGTCACCGTTGTCGTGCCAATTGCTGCGGTCAGTCCGAGTAGCCTGATCCTCACGCCCTCGGCCATCACCTTCCAAGTAGTCTACAGCGACTCCGCCGACGTGGTATTGCTCTCGACAATCGACGACACCGACGTTCGTATAACCGGCCCGAACGGTTTCGACCGTCCGGCCGTGCTCGTCAACGCCACGCCAAACACCGACGCATCGGTAGTGACGGCGACTTACCAAGTCGAGACGTCGGGCACCGCCTGGGATATCACCCAGAACGCCACCTACACAATCGCGATGCAGGATCAGCGGGTCAGCGATTCACACGGCAATTACGTGGTGGCGGGCACGTTGCTGACCTTCAGTAGCGACGTTACTCCGCCGGTGGCGACGATCGCGCAGGCGGCCGGTCAGGCCGATCCGACCAATGGCTCCACGGTCAATTTCACGGTGACGTTTAGCGAGGCGGTCACGGGCTTCGTTGCGGAGGACGTTGCGATCGGCGGCACGGCCGCGGCCACCACCGCCACGATAACCCCCGTCGGCAACGACGGCACGACCTACAACGTGGCCGTAAGCGGCATGGCCCAAGACGGCACGGTGACCATCGACGTGCCGGCCGGCGAGGTTGACGATCTGGCCGGCAATCTCAACGCCGCTTCGATCGACGCCGACAACAGCGTGACCTACGACACGACTCCACCGGTGGCGACGATCACGCTGGCGACCGGCCAGGACGATCCGACCAAAGCCTCGCCGATCAATTTTACGGTGACGTTCAACGAGGCGGTTGCGGACTTCGTTGCGGAGGACGTTGCGATCGGTGGCACCGCCGCAGCCACCACCGCCACGATAACCCCCGTCGGCAGCGACGGCACGACGTACAACGTGGCCATAAGCGGCATGACCCTAGACGGCACGGTGACCATCGACGTGCCGGCCGGCGGGGTTGACGATCTGGCCGGCAATCTCAACGCCGCTTCGATCGACACCGACAACAGCGTGACCTACGAGACGACTCCGCCGACGGTGACGATCGACCAGGCGGCCAGTCAGGCCGATCCAACCAATGCCGCCACCATCAATTTCACCGTGACCTTCAGCGAGTTGGTCCTCGGCTTTACCAGTGGCGCCATCACCATCAGCGGCACCGCCGGCGCCAATTCCGCCGCGGTCACCCCCGTGGGCAGCGACGGCACGACCTACAACGTGGCCGTAAGCGGCATGACCGGGGACGGCAGCGTAGTGATTGGCATGGCGCCCGGCGCGGCCCACGATCTGGCCGGAAATCCCAGCGACGCCCCCACCATCATTGACAACAGCGTAACCTACGACATTACGCCGCCGACGGTAACGATCGACAAGGCGGCGGGCCAGGCCGATCCAACCAATGCCGCCACCATCAATTTCACCGTGACCTTCAGCGAGCTGGTCCTCGGCTTTACCGGCAGCGCCGTCACCATCAGCGGCACCGCCGGGGCCAAGACCGCCGTGATCACCCCCGTGGGCAGCGACGGCACGACCTACAACGTGGCCATAAGCGGCATGACCCAAGACGGCAGCGTAGTGATTGGCATGGCGCCCGACGCGGCCCACGATCCAGCCGGGAATCCCAGCGACGCCCCCACCGTCATCGACAACAGCGTGAGCTACGACAGCACTCGGCCGACGGTGACCATCGACGAGGCAAACTACCAGCGTCCGACAACCACCGCGCCGATCAACTTCACGGTCGTCTTCAGCAAGCCGGTGAGCGATTTTACCTCGGAGGACGTCACCATGACGTGCTCGCGGTCGGACACGCTGGTGGCGGTCGTCACCGGCTCGGGCACCACCTACAACGTGGCCATAAGCGGCATGACCGGCGACGCCACCGTGACCGCCAGCATCGCCACCGGCGTAGCCCATGACGCCGTGGGCAATCTCAACCTCGCCTCCAGCAGTTCCACCGTCAACGGCTACGCCGACAACGTCGTCGAGTACCTGATCGCCCCCGCCGTCGGCAGCGTGGTGGTCGCCGAGGCCGGCACGACGAAGAACGGCATCCTCGAATCGAACGAACCGATTGTGATTACCTGGGCCGCGTCCAGCCATTACAAGATCGCATCGCAGACGATTACCATCGACGGCAGGACGATCGGGCCGATCGGCGGCCCGTACAGCGGGCTGTATTACTACTGCTCGCTGGGAATCATCGGCACCGGCACCCACACCTACACGATTCAGGCGACCGATCTGCGCGGCATCAGCACCACCGAGAGCGGCACGTTCTCCACGACGCCCGTCGGCCCGCTCACCCTCGGCAGCGTGGTCGTGGCCGAAGCCTCCACTCCGAAAAACGGCGTCCTCGACTCGAAAGACAAACTCTGGATCACCTGGAGCGGGTCGACGAGTGCCGGCAGCATCGTCTCGCAGACCCTGACGGTCAACGGACGCACGATCACGCCGGTCAGCGGCCCGTGCGGTACATCGTACAACGGCACGTGCAGCACAGCGGATTACTATTGCACGATCGGAACTTGGGCGGCCGGCAACCACTCCTACGCAATTCACACTACCGATTCGAGCGGCAACACCGCGACGTGCATGGGCACGTTCACCGTGATGGCGCCCCCCTCGGGCGTCTACAGCGTGGTGGTCGCCGAAGTCGGAGCGAGAAACGGCGTTTTCGAATCGAACGAACCGTTGCTGATTACCTGGATCGCCACGTCCGCCGCCACGGCCATTACTACCCAAACCATCAGCGTCAACGGCACTGCGATCAGCCCCATCAACGGCCCCTACAGCGGAATCTACTATTCCTGCACGATCGGAACCTGGGCGGCCGGCACGCACAATTACACGATCCGTGCAACCGACACCCGCGGCGTCCTCTACCTCAAATCGGGCACGTTTGTGGTGGCCTCTCCCTTGACCATCGGCGCCGCGGCGCCGCCGCAAGGCTCGGCCGCTCTGTTGAGCGACACCCAACTCGCCCCCATCGTCGCCGAGGCCCAACGGCGGCTGGAAGCGCAGTTGGGCAGCCAGGTCGATACCGCCCTGGCCGGCGTGCAGATCAAGGTGGCGGATCTCTCGCCCAGAATTCTCGGAGAAACGTCGGGCAAGACAATCTGGATCGACGACAATGCCGCCGGTTACGGCTGGTTCGTCGATCCGACCCCCGGCGACAACGTCGAGTTCGCCGCGGCCGCGGGAACGAACGACTTGACCGCACCTCCCGGCACGGCGGCCAGTCAGCGCGCCGATCTGCTCACCACCGTCATGCACGAGATGGGCCATCTGCTCGGCTACCAGCACGCCGCCGACGACCTGATGCAGGCCGTCCTGCCACTGGGCGTGCGGCGAACCGTGCTCGACTAAAACGTTCCGCCAAGACGGGATGCACATGTACTCCTCACGCTCCGCGTGAGGTAGTTTTTCCCTCACGCGAAGCGTGAGGAGTACGCTTTTCCCCGTTTCTTTCCCTCACGCGGAGCGTGAGGAGTACGGCCCTACGTCGGCTCGGGCTCTTCGCTCCGCGGCAGGTCGTCGAGCGACTGCAGATTGAACAGCCGCAGAAAGCGATCGGTCGTGGAGTAATGGGGCGTGCGGCGCTTCGTGTCGGGCCGCTCGATCCGCAACAGCCCGCGACGCACCAAATGGACCAGAACGTGGCGGCTCGGCCGGCCGCGAAAGCGATGAATCTGCTCGGCGGTCAGCGGCTGCTGATAGGCCACCAGGGCCAAAACGTCGATCGCCGCCTGCGAGAGCCGCGCCTCGCGCACCCGTCCGTAGAAGCGATTCTGCAACGAATGGAACTCGCGGCGGAGCGCCAGGCGGTAGCCGTCCCCTTCGCCGACGATCTGATACGCCGTGCCGGCTTCGTCGTAGCGGCGGTTAAGCTCGGCCACCAGCGCGGGAATCTCGTCCACCTCAACGTCGCGCATCAGTTCGGCGGCGCGGCGGGGCGAAAGCGGCTGGTTGTCGCGATTGCCCACAAACAGCATCGCCTCCAAAATCGTCCGCGGACTGATCGGGCAGGCGTCGTCGGGGTCCGGCTGGCTGGCCGGCGTTTCCACCGCCGGGGCTTCCCCTTCCGTATCCGCGGCGGCAGCCGGCAGCGGCTCGACTTGTTCCGGCGGCGTGGCCGCCTCGGCCGGCCGTCGCGGCTCGACGCCCATCACCTGGGCGAACGCCTCGGTCAACGCGCTGAGCGAAATGCCCTGCGGCTGCGATTCAAACGGCGGATCGGCGGAAGCTGCCATCAGGCGGGGAACCTCTTGTCGAAATCGGCGTGCGTGCCGATCCAGTACCAGACGATCAACTCACCCTCCTTGCGCCCCACCGCCCGATAGTCCTGGGTTATTCGCACAGACCAAGAATCGGGCCGGGAACGAAGTCGCTCGAAAGCGAGTCCGGGATGGGCGGGGTTGTCGCGAAAACGGCGAAACGCCGCCCGGGCTTCCTGCCGCATCGCGTCGGGGAGGGCGGCATACAGTCGCCAAAAGCCAGTGGCCGCAACCGACTTCATCACATTGTGTCCGGGTCGATCGGCGTCGTCTTGCCTTGCAGGTACTCACGATGCGCCTGTTCGGCCAATTCGTCCAGTTGCGGCCGGCGGCGCGGATCGTTCAGAATAGCGCGCCAGGGATCAGCGTCGAGGACAACCACGATGGCGTCCTGCCGGCCTATCGCATCGAGGGGCTCTTCCGTAACAATTTGGCCATTATCGATCACGGCTTTGATGGCTCTCACGGCAATCTCCTTCGCGCCCGGCCCTCTTCCCAACCACCTCCATTGTATCCCCGCTTCCTGTTGATTCAAGCGATGCCGCCTTCACCAGCGTTTGCCGACCTCGCTCTTCATGAACCGCAGCCCGTCGGCGGCCAGTTGCCGCTCGCTTTGGTACATCCGCCGCCAGATTTTCGTGGCCGGCAGCAGTTTCTCCAGCGCCAGGCCGAAGGCTTCGATCACCATCGGGCCGTCGTAGCCGATTTCGTGCAGCGTGTCGAAGGTCTCGCCCCAGCGGACGTTGCCCGAGCCGGGCGTGCTGCGGTCGTTCTCGGAAATGTGGACGTGGGCCAGGCAACCCTTCAACGCGCGAATGGCCGCCGGCGTGCTCTTCTCCTCGATGTGCGAATGGAAAGTGTCGTACATCATTTTGCAGCGCGGATGGGCCACGTCGCGGCAGAAGCGGGCGCCGTCAGCCGCCGAGTTCAACAGGTAGCACTCGAAACGATTGAGGTACTCCAACGCCAGCGTCACCTTGCACTTCTCGGCGTGCTCGGCGACCTGACGCATGCTCTCGACGGCCCAATTCCATTCGTCCTTGCTTGGACCGGCGCCGCTGAAACAACCCAAGCCGGAGTGCAGCGGGCCGACCAGCGCCGTGGCGCCGGCCGCCTGGCAGCAATCGAGCGCTGCCTTGTTCGCCGCGACGCCTTTGCGCCGGATCGCCGGATCGGGGCTCATCGGGTTGTCGTCGGCGCCGCGGACGGTCACAGCGGTTCGCGTCAAGCCGGCGTTGTCGAGATGCTTGCCCCACTTGGCATACTTCCCCACGTCGAATTCAAAGATCGGCAACTCGATTGCGTCGAAGCCGATCTGCTTGATCTCGTCCAACAGGGGCAACGCCGCGTCGGTCAACGTGTCGGTCCACATCAGCAAGTTCATTCCGTATTGCATTTTTCGTCTCCCACGAAACCCAGGTTGGGGCGGCAGTTGAACTGCCGCCCCAACGACGCTCGTCGCCGCCACAGAATCATCCGCGACCGCTCGTCGCGGCTTTACAACTGCGGAATCCCCTCCAACAACGCGATCCTGCGATCGCTCACCACCTTTCGGGCGGCCGGCAGAACGGCGGCGAACCCGTCCGGCAACTGCTCCAGGCCGACGCGGCGCATGATCTGGTTGAGCCGCACCATCAGTTTGCCATCTTCCCGGTAATCCCACAAGATGCGTTCGCGGCGGAAAAGCTCGATGAACATGGCCAATCGCGCGGTCGATCGCGGGGCCATGCGGTTGACGGCCGCCTCGACCTGCCGGGCGTCAAGTTCTTCGACAGCGCGGTAATACTCGACGAGCCGCTCGGGGGCGTCGGCCGCCAGGGCCGCATCGAGCAGCAGCTCCAGCAGCAAATGGCCGAGCAGTGCCGGCCGCAGCCCGCTTTCGCCGCCGAGCGCGTCGCGGACGCGGGCCGTCAGTTCCAGCGAGGTTTCGGCGAAGGCTCGCGTGGCGTGGAATTGGGCGTCGTCGCGGAGGTGCTGCAAAATGCCGGCCGCCACCTCGGCCGTGTGCGGATCGGCGTCGCCGAGAAACGCCTCGGCGTGTTTCGATCGCAGCCGCACCTTTCGATCGGCCACCGCCAGCCAGTCCGGCGTTGCCGTTCCCGCGACGAAATATGGCCGATCGAGAAACGGCAATGCGTGGGCGAAGTAGTTCATGCCATGAGACTGTCGGCAGTGATTGCGAAACCGCAAGCGGCTTCCCGCTACGCTGGAATATCGAGCCACTGCCCCCGCTTCGCGCTCTCGAGCACCGCGTCGCAAACCCGCTGTGTTCGCGCGGCCTCGCGCATGTTCGGATGGAACGCCGGCCCGCCGTCGAGGCTCGCCAGGAAGTCGGCCAGGCCGTTGATGAACGTGTGCTCATAGCCGATCGTGCAGCCCGGCACCCAGTAGTTCCGCATGTAGGGATGCTCGAAGTTGGTGACGTGAATCCGCTGCCAGCCGGTCAGGTGGTCCTCGATCTTCTTGCCCGTGGCCGGGTCGGCGTAGCGGAAATACTGCAAGATGTGCGGATCTTCGAGATCGAAGAAGACCGACCCGTTCTCGCCGTTCAACTCGAAGGTGTTGTAATTCTTCCGGCCGCGGGCGTAGCGAGTGCTCTCGAAGGTGCCGCAGGAGCCGTTGGCGAAGATGGCCAAAAACATGCAGGCGTCGTCGATCGTGACCGGCTCGATCTTGCCCGTCTCGGCGTGCTTCCGCTCCTTGATGAAAGTCTCGGTGTGGGCGACGATCCGCTGGATCGGCCCGTTGAGCCACTCGGCGGTGTCGATGGCGTGGGCCAGCAGGTCGCCGGTCACGCCGGAGCCTGCCACGCGGGCGTCAAGCCGCCAGAGGGCCATGCCGCCTTGCGGCACGTCGGCCGAGATCGTGTAGTCCTGGTTGTAGGTGGCGCGGTAGTGGAACGGCCGGCCGATCCGCCCTTCATTAATGATCTGCTTGGCCAGCGAGATCGCCGGCACGCGGCGATAGTTGAACGAGACCATGTTGGCCACGCCGGCTCGCTCCACCGCGGCCACCATCTCCGCGGCCTCGCGCCCGTTCATCGCCAGCGGCTTTTCGCAGACGACCATCTTGCCGGCCTCGGCCGCAGCGATCACCACGTCGTGGTGCATCACGTTCGGCACGCAGACATCGATCAGGTCGATGTCCGCCCGGGCGACGAGTTTCTTCCAATCCAACTCCATCGACTCGTAACCCCAAGTTCTGGCGAACTTCTCGAGCTTGTCCTTCTCTTCCGGCCGGGCGCAACACGCCTTGAGTACGGGCCGGTGCGCCGATGGAAAGAAATGACTCACTTGGCAGTAAGCATTCGAATGGGCTCGCCCCATGAAGCCGCAGCCGATGACGCCGACGTTGATGTCTTTGGACACGATGTTGCTCCCTGGAATGAAAATGACGAAGGTCGAAACCTAAATGTCGAAGGAATGACGAAAGTCGAAATCTCAAAGTCGAAAGGTCAGGTCTTTGGCTTTCTTCGATAAATGGCGGAGAAGATCAGGTTCAATTCCTTCGCTTCCTGCCACAGTGGACGGCCATCTACCCTTAACTCCGGCGCGGCCGCGGCAACCATCCGCAGCCAATGCTTGGTTTCACGCGATTCTCGCTTGCATATACTGATGCGATAACGGAGTTCCTTCTTGGAGCCGGAGTCGTCTGCTTCACAGTAGTTTGCCCCAATACCCGTACCGGAGCGAACAAGCTGGGAAATCAACGGTTCCGTGACGAGGTTTACAGGAATGCGTTTTGCGAAGGCAATGACAACTTCTCCGAATCGTCCCGTCCGCTCCTCCAAGTCATACGGTCTTGACGTGGTCGAATCGCCATCTTTGGCATTCGTCATTTGCATTTTGTCATTCCTTCGTCATTTGGATTTCGTCCTTCGACATTCTACTCCTTCCACCCGTGTGCATCCCGCACGCCAACCATCGCCGCTAGAACATCGTTCCACGTCTCCCGCTTCATCATCACGGCATTCGGGAACATGCAGCCGTCCCAGCAAATGTGGCGGATCCGCTTGGTCAATTGCCCGGCGTCATCGCGCAGCCAGTAGCCGGCGTGATGGGCGATGTCGAGCTTGCCGTTCGGATCGGAGGCGAGACAATGCCGTCCGGTTTTGTCGTGCGAGCCGGAACCGTGCACCGTCGCGTCGTTCTGGGCGACGTGGAAGTCGATCGTCCACGGCCGCAAGGCCGTAGCCAGCGTGGCATAGACGAGATCGAATTGCTCGCGCTCCGTCCAGTCGAAATCCTCCGGCAGCAGGGCATCTTCCGGGGCATTGTAGCCCAGCAAGTACAACAGCGTGTGGGCCATGTCGGCCTGGAATCCGAGCGTCTGCCGGCGATCGACCATGTCGAGCAGTTCGATCATCCGCCGCCAACTGTGCATGCCGCCCCAGCAGATTTCCCCCTCGGCGGCCAGCCGCTCATCATGGTCTTCGGCGATTTTGCACGCTTCGCTGAACGTTTCGGCGATGCGACGCTGGTTGCCTTTGGGGTCTTCGCGCCAGGCCGCCACGCTGCACGCCGAATCGATCCGCACGACGCCGCCCGGCCGCACGTCCAGTTCGCGCAGCCGCCGCGCGATGCGGCAGGCCTTCGACACCTGTGTCAGGAACCGCTTTCGCTCAGCCGCGTCACCGCAGGCCATGCCGCCGCCGGTCGGCGGCCAGACCGGCGCGACGACCGAACCGATCTCCAGATTCCGCCGGCGGACCTTGTCGGCCAGGGTCTTGAGTTGATCGTCGCTGGCGTCGATGCTAACGTGCGGCTCGAAGAGGAACAGATCGACGCCGTCGAATCGCACGCCCTCGACTTCAGCGTCGGCCGTCAGATCGAGCATCGTATCCAGCCCGATCGCCGCTTCGCCGCCCGGCCCTTTGCCGACGACGCCCGGCCAAGCGGCATTGTGGAGTTTGGGGTAGTTGTTGGGGTGGTCACTCATGCTGAGTCCTCGTGCAGTGTGGTCGTGGAATCTTGCGTTCTGTTGAGCCTCGATGTCCTCACCGGGCCCGCGCCGCGTGGACGCGGCGGCTAAACGGAGGGCGTCACGATTTGCGGTGGTCGCCAATCTCCGGCATGCTCTTATGCACCGCTGGCCCAAAATATCGTAGCCCGACCAGCGGCTCGCCGCCGGTGTTTTCGATTTCGAGGCCGGATTGGGCGGCGACGTGGGTGATGAAGACTTCGTCCCACGGCTCCTCGCCGAAGTGAATCATCACCGGGGCTTGAATCGCCAGCTTGCCCATCCGGCCGCAGCCTTGTACCGTGATCCAGCCGCTGGCGCCGGGGTCTTTCAGCGTGCATTTCGCCCCCGGCATCACCGTCAACTCCTTGGCCGAGACCAACTGCTCGCCGTCGAACCGGCCGTAGTCGATCCAGCGGTCGGTGTAGCCGGGGCCGGAACGCTCGCGGTCGACGATCGGCTCGACGTAGTTGTGCTCGACGAAGTACGGATCGACGTTCTTCTCCCAATCGAGCTGCTCGACGATGAAATCGAGATCGCGTTGCTTGTCCTTCGGCACGTCTTTTACGAGTAGGTCCCAGGGCACCTCGCGGCCCTCGACCAGCGATTGGTACATGCCAAAGACGTTGGAGCCCCACTGCGGCTCGTAAGTACACATCGAGCCGGGGGCGTGCAGCACGCCGGCGGGAATCAGCCAGCCGGTACCGGCCTTCAGGCGATATGCCTTCGAGAGATAAAGGATGCCGTTGTCGCCCTTATCCCAGTTCTCCAGGCAGCGGCGGACGTTGGCCTTCGTCGTGCCCGGCTCCAGGCCCATGAAGGTGTAATCGAAATGGTTCTCGGCGGCGTTCAGTTGCGGCGGGAAGTAGTAGCACTCAGGCTTGCCCTGTTGGCCGGTCAACTGGGCGTGCTTGGCCTGCTGGTGCATGTGGTGCGGGATGGGGCCCATGTTGTCGAAGAATTTCGAGTAGACCGGCCAGCGTTTGTACTTCTCCCAGATCGCCCGGCCGATGATCTTGGCCCCCGCCTCCTCGACCGCGTCCCTCAGCAGGAACCGCTCGCCCTCAAAGACGCAATAGCTCAACCCTTCATCCGCGGCGCGGCCTTCGTTGGCGGCCTCGGTGGTGCTGGCGAACCAGCGTTCGTCGATGCCACCGCGATGCGTTCCCAGGGCGTACCAGTCGGTCGGGGCCAGCTTGATCCGCTTGCCGGGATGCAGGAAGTTCCGCGGCACCCAGTTGGGAGTCAGCCGCAGCAGCCCGCCGCCGGCGTCCAGGGCGCGGTTCAAGACGGCTCCGACATTGTCTCGCTTGACGATTTTCGATGCGCACATGGCTGTAGGCTTCCTTTTTTTCTGCGAGTTGATTTTTCTGACAATTGCGACACCAGTTTTACATCCTGCCACGGCCGTTTACAAGCGGCGCGGTCGGCCGTTCATGGCCGGAAACGTATCAGGCACACGCCGTGTGCCGTCCGACGGGTGGAGCGAATTTCACGAAGGACTCGAAACGGCACACGGCGCGTGCCTGATACGGACGGCCCCGCTTCTAAATGGCCGCAAAAACCGTTATACTGCTCCCATCCTGCAAAACCCCGGAGACCAATCGCCATGGCTCGCAAAACCTGGACCCTTAGCGACGTTGACGCCGGCGTCTACCTGGAAGAGCTGTCCCTCGGCCCCGATCAGGTCGGCGGCCGGGCACGGGGTTACCGCGTGACGAAACGCACCCTTCGCGGCGGCCTGAGCGACGGCGTGGACCTGGTCGAAGTCGATAATGGTCGGTTCCGCTTCGTCGTCGTTCCGACCCGCGGAATGGGCCTCTGGCGGGCCAGTTGCGGCGAGGTGCCGCTCGGCTGGAAATCGCCCGCCAAGGGGCCGGTGCATCCGGCCTTCGTCCCGCTCTGGCAAGCCGACGGGTTGGGCTGGCTGAAGGGCTTTGACGAACTGCTGGTGCGCTGCGGCCTGGAGAGCAACGGCGGGCCAGATTTCGACGCAGGCGGCAAGCTCCGCTCTCCGCTGCACGGCCGAATCGCCAACATCCCCGCCCACAAGGTCGAGGTGGCCATCGACGGCGACTCGGGCGAGATCGTCGTGACCGGCGTCGTCGAGGAGGCGCACATTTACGGCAACAAGATGCGTCTGACGACGACGCTCAGGACCAAAGTCGGCCAGCCGGGCGTGACCGTCGTCAACGAAGTAACCAACATTTCCGCCCAACCGGGCGAGTTGGAACTGCTTTACCACATCAATTTCGGCATGCCGCTGGTCACTCCGGGAGCAAGGGTCATGGTGCCGGTCAAGCGGCTCGCGCCGCGCGATGCGGTGGCAGTTGTCGACGTGCCGACGTGGAACGTTTATGGTCCCGAATCGCCCGGTTTGACCGAGGTCTGTCACTTCTTCGACCTGGCCGCCGATTCTGACGGCAATACACTGGCGGTGCTGCGGTCGGCCGACGGTTCGCAGGGGGTGAGCGTGCGGTTCAACAAGCGGCAGTTGCCCTGCTTCACGATCTGGAAGAACCGCCAAGCGGCCATCGACGGCTACGTCACCGGCCTGGAGCCCGCGACGAATTATCCCAACCCGAAATCGTTCGAGAAGGCCCACGGCCGCGTGGTGGCGATGGCGGCGGGCGAAACGCGGCGTTTCGAGATTGCCATCGAGGCCCACGCCGATGCCGCCGCCGTGAAAGCCGCCGAACAGGCTGTGGCCGCGATCCAAGGCAGCGTCAAGCCGGAAATCTGCGACAAGCCCGATCCCAATTGGGCACAGTGATCATTGCTGCGCACCAATGTACCGTCAATCGCGTTTAGCCGCGCCCCGAAGGGAAGCGGCCGCCGTTTAGCCGGCGAACTTGTTCGCCGTGCCCCTTGCCGAAAACTCCCAACGCAGCAGCGAACAAGTTCGCCAGCTAAACGCTGGAACTGAAGTTGCGAAAGAGCCCATGTCCACGCCCATTCCCCGATACCTCGTTCCATTCCATCCCAAGCAGGTGCCGCATTTCTTCACCGACGTGCTGATCGTCGGCAGCGGCCTGGCCGGGCTGCGGGCGGCATTGGCAGTTGATCCGAAGTCATCGGTCGTCGTCGCCACCAAGCAGGCTGCCGAGCAATCCAATAGCAACCAGGCCCAGGGGGGCATCGCCGGCGTGCTCGATCCGCAGGATCGCTTTGAGGATCATGTGGCCGACACGCTCGAAGCCGGCGGCGCGTTGTGCGATGCCGAAGTGGTCGAGCGGGTGGTCCGCGAAGGGCCGCAACGTATCGGCGAACTGATTGATTGGGGCACGCAGTTCGACCAGGCCGGCGATCGGCTGGCGCTGGCGCGGGAAGGGGGGCACGGCCGCGACCGCGTCGCCCACGCCCTGGGCGATTCCACCGGCAAAGAGATCATGCGTGTGGTGATCGACCGCGCCGAAGAGGCAGCCAACATCAACGTCTGGGAGCACACCTTCACCCTCGATCTGCTGACGCTCGGCGGCGTCTGCCGCGGGGCGCTGGTCTGGAACGCTGAGCATGGAAAGACCATGGTCTGGGCGAAGCAGACGATCCTGGCGACCGGCGGGGCGGGCCAACTCTACCGCGAAACGACCAATCCCGAAGTGGCCACCGGCGACGGCATGGCGTTGGCCTATCGCGCCGGCGCCGAGCTGCGCGACATGGAGTTCATGCAATTCCATCCCACCGTGCTCTACATCGCCGGCGGCAGCCGCAGCCTCATCAGCGAGGCCCTCCGCGGCGAAGGGGCCTGGCTGGTCGATTGCAACGGCCGCCGCTTCATGATCGACTACGACCCCCGCGGCGAACTGGCGCCCCGCGACGTGGTGAGCCTGGCCATCGTCAGCCAGATGGAAAAGACGCGGCACCCGAACGTCTATCTCGACCTGAATCACCTCGATCCGGCGAGCGTGCTGGCCCGCTTCCCCGGCATCGCGGCAATCTGCGGCGAGTTCAATCTGGACATCACCCGCGATCGGATTCCGGTTCGGCCGGGGGCGCACTACATGATGGGCGGAATCAGCGTCGATCTGGAGGGCCGCACCACGCTGCCGGGCCTCTGGGCCGCCGGCGAGGTCATCGCCAGTGGGCTGCACGGCGCCAACCGCCTGGCCTCGAACAGCCTCTTGGAGGCGATGGTCTACGGCGCCCACTGCGGCGAAGGGGCGTCGCGGGCCGCCGCCGGGCTGCACGACGACTTCACCGCCGCCCTGATCGAGAATCTCCGCGCCGACGACGTCGCCGAACCGCTGAAGCTGGCCGACATCCGCAATTCGCTGCAAAGCCTGATGTGGCGGAAGATGGGCGTCCGCCGCGACGCCGAGGGACTCGCCGAGGCCCTGGCCACCATCGACCGCTGGTCGCGCTACGTCCTGCCGCGGCAATTCTCCGATCCTGTCGGCTGGGAGCTGCAAAACCTGCTCTGCGTCTCGCGGCTGATGATCGAGGCGGCAATCCAACGGAAGGAGTCCCGCGGGGCGCACGTCCGCCTCGATTTCCCGCAGAGCGACAACGTCCACTGGCGACGCCACATCACGTTCCGCCGCGACGTCGGCTGACAACGTGTCTGACCCTGATGTGCCACTGCTTCGCAGAAGCAGTGCTGGCTGCAAGAGGGCTCGACACTGCTTCTGCGAAGCAGTGGCACACTTCTGGCTGATTCCCACGTTCCAAGATACCCGGATCAGACTCGCTTGAACTGCTTGTCCAGTTCCTCCCGCGTGAAAACCAACGCCGTGGGCCGGCCGTGGGGACAGTGGTGGGCGTCGTCGACCAGGTGCCGCTGCTCCAGCAGGGCCGCGATCTCCTCGGGGGCGAGCCGGTCGCCGGCCTTGATCGCCGCCTTGCAGGCGATCGTGTGCAGCAACTCGTCCAGCAGATCGTGGCGATCGGGCTGCTTGCCCTCGGCGAGAATCCGTTCCAACAGCGCCCGCAACACCTCGATCGGGCTGATGTTGGCCAGCATCGCCGGATAGCCGGCCAGCAACAGCGTGTTGCCGCCGAAGGGCTCGATCTTTACGCCCAACTCGGCCAGCAACTGGCGATGCTCGAGCGCGGCCGAAGTTTCGGCGGGACTGAGATCGACCGCTTCGGGCACGAGCAGGTTCTGCGTCTCGATCGCGCCCGCCCCGATCCGCTGCTTCAAGTGCTCGTAGAGAATCCGCTCGTGCAGGGCGTGCTGGTCGATGATCGTCACCCCCTCCTCGCTTTCGGTGACGAGGTAGCGGTTGTGGACTTGCAGGGCGGCGGATGGCCCCGGTTGCGAGACATTTGCCCTCACCCCCGGCCCCTCTCCCAAAGGGAGAGGGGAGATCGATGTTGGGGTGGCCGTCGCGCTGCCGTCCTCATCGGGCGACCACGGCCGATCGATGCGGCGAAGATCGAGTGGAGCGCGGGCGGTTGGCGATTCGCCGCGGGCCGTTGGCCCCCGGCTATCGTCCGCTAAATCGCGCCGCGTGGACGCGGCGGCTAAACGTTCCGCGTCGGCCCCCCGCCCCCACGATTCTACCTTGCCTTTTGCCCAATCGACCAACTGCTGCCGCAACTGAACGGTCTGCGCGGCGTCGTGGCCCCCGCTCGGGTCGTCGTCGAGGTCAGTTGCAGGCGCGCTGCCCTCACCCCCGGCCCCTCTCCCAAAGGGAGAGGGGAGTTCGGCGCCGGACGTATGAACGTGAGTGCTCAGATCGGTGGTGAGAAACTTGCCGCGGAGGGTGGCCAGCAGTTGGCTGTAGAGCCGGCCGGCGTCCTGGAAGCGGACTTCGAGTTTCGTCGGATGAACGTTCACATCGACCAATTCCGGCGGCATCGTCATCCGCAGCAGGGCGATCGGCTGGCGGCCGACCATCATCAGCCCGCGATACGCCTCGCCCAAGGCGTGCTGCAAGGCCCGGTCGCGGATGCAGCGGCCGTTGAGGAAGAAGTACTGCATGCGGTTGTGGCTGCGGCTCTGGCTGGGATGGGCCGCGTAACCGCAGATCGACACGTCGTCCTCGACGCTCTCCACCCAGATCAGATTCTCCGCCAATTCGCAGCCGAAGAACAGCGCGATGCGGTCCATCCAGCCCTCGCTGGCGGCCAGATCGAAGACGGGCTTGTCGTTGTGCCGGAGGGTGAAGTGGATCTGCGGGGCGGCCAGGGCGATCCGCGTGAACGCTTCGCTCACGTGGCCGAACTCGGTGGCCGTAGTCCGCAAAAACTTCCGCCGCACCGGCGTGTTGAAGAACAGGTTATGCACCTCGACCGTCGTGCCGGGCGGGCAGCCGCACGGAGCCGCCGGGCCGATCGTTCCGCCGACGGCCTCGATTTCGCCGCCGCTTTGGCTCTGCGGTGTTCGACTCCGCAGCAGCAGCCGGCTGACTTCGGCGATCGACGCCAACGCCTCGCCGCGAAATCCCAACGTGCCGACGCGAAACAGATCGTCGGCCTCGATCAGTTTGCTGGTGGCGTGGCTGGCCAGGGCCAGCGGCAACTCGTCGGCCGGAATGCCGCCGCCGTTGTCGACCACCCGCACCATTTCCAACCCGCCCTGCCGCACCGCGACGTCGATCCGCGTGGCGCCGGCGTCGATGGCGTTCTCCATCAACTCCTTCACCACGCTCGCGGGCCGCTCGATCACCTCGCCGGCGGCGATCTTGTTGATCAGGGATGGAGAAAGTTGACGGATAAGGGGCATATCGAGAACCGACGCTTTTATTCTGACGAGTTCTTACCACGGAGACACGGAGGACACGGAGAAAGGGATGAAGGACGAGAGATGAGGGATGAAAGATGAAAGATGAAGGACGACGAAAAAGGACTATATGACATGTGATTTGGCGAAGATTTGATGCCAATTGGAATGCCGTTCTCTTCCTTCCACGGTCACGCTCTTCCGTTTGGCAATGCTTGTTTGTTTCTCCGCGCTGCAACCTCCATCCCTCATCTCTTATCCCTCATCTCTTATCTCCCATGCTTCATCCATTTCTCCGTGCCCTCCGTGTCTCCGTGGTTATCTCGCATATTCGCCGCTTGACCGTTTCCCTTCGGAACGCGATCCGCGATCGCGCTGCCCATTGCAGCGGTGCCGACGGGCTTGTCCGATTTCGCCGCGATGTCGCGCGTGCGCAACCCGGCAGCTAGGACCTGCTCGACGGCCAACTCGACCGTGCGGGCGGCCTCCTCGTGCTTCAGGGAATGCCGCAGCAGCATCGCCGCCGAGAGGATCTGCGCGATCGGGTTGGCGATGTCGCGGCCGGCGATGTCGGGGGCCGAGCCGCCGGCGGGCTCGTACAAGCCAAAGCCCTCGGCGTTGAGGCTCGCCGAGGGCAGCATTCCGATCGACCCGCAGACCGAGGCCAGCTCGTCGCTAAGGATGTCGCCAAACATGTTGCCGCACAAGAGCACGTCGAACCGCCGCGGATTCTGGATCAACTGCATTGTGGCGTTATCGACGTAGATATGATCGAGCGCGATCTCGGGATAGCCCTTGGCCACTTCGCTGACGGCCTCGCGCCACAGCACCATCGTGGTCAGCACGTTGGCCTTGTCGACCGAAGTGACCTTCTTCCGCCGCCCGGCGGCGATCTGGAACGCGACCCGCGCGATCCGCTCGATCTCCCAACGGCGATAGACCATCGTGTCGAACGCCCTTTCGTCGCCGCCGCTGCCATCGCGGCCTTTCGGCTGGCCGAAGTAGATGCCGCCGGTCAACTCGCGGATGCAGAGGATGTCGAAGCCCTCGCCGGCGATGTCGGGTCGCAGCGGGCTCTGGGCGGCCAGCGCCTTGCCCAGCCGGCCGGGCCGCAGGTTGCAGAACAGGTCGAAGTGCTTCCGCAGCCGCAAGAGCGACGCCCGCTCCGGCTGCTCCGCCGGCGGCAGCGTCTCCCATTTCGGCCCGCCGATCGAGCCGAAGAGAATGGCGTCGCTCGACTCGCAAATCCTGAGCGTCTCGTCCGGCAGCGCCGTGCCGTGTCGGTCGATCGCACAGCCGCCCACGTCGGCGTAACGATACTCAAACGACAGGCCGAAGCGACGCTTGACCGCATCGAGCGTCTTGACGGCCTCGGCCATGATTTCCGGGCCGATGCCGTCGCCGGGCAAGATAGCGATTGTGCTCATTTTGGAAGCCAAGACAGGGTCGTCCGCATACGCACCCAACGCGACAGCGTTGGCGCAACGGCCACAGGGCTTACCACGGAGACATGGAGGACACGGAGGAGACATACAGAAGAGAGTGTAAACTGCGGATAAACATAGATTAACACAGATAACTCCGGTTGTGGCTGGGATCCAGCACCGATTCTGTGTTCATCTGTGTCTATCCGTGGTTCTATCGCTCTTGTCTCCGTGTTCTCCGTGTCTCCGTGGTGAAATGTCGCCGTCGCGCTGGCAGTAGGGATAGAATACACTTTTCAGAACGCGGCGTAAACGCCCGGGGCGGGTGCTTGCGGTACGGGGCCGTTGGGGACCTCGGAGCGGGAACGGTCGCCTGCGGCTCCCGGCTAAACGGTGATGCCTGCCCACGGTGACCGCGGGTCACCACCCTTCGGGCTTGACGCCGCCTTTGGTTTGCAGAATGCACCAGCCCGCCGAACCGTCGGCGAGTTCCCTCCGATAAGCCTGCACGTCTACGAAGAACGACTTCTTTTCCCCTCCCTCCTCGTAGGTGACGGCAAACAGCGATTCGACGAGGTCGTCGTTGCCGCCGTGCCACTGGCTAACGGTTTCGTAGAACCGCACCAAGGCCCGCGGTCCTAAGGCCAAGAGCGTGCGGACCGGCGGCATCTCGACGTAACCCTCTAGTGTATGTCTCATCCGCGCATTCTTGCCGTAGAGGGTCCAGAGATTCTCGCCCAACGGCTGCCGCGTTTGCGGCGGCATCGTCAACTGATGGGCCTTCTGCGGTGCGCCGTCCCTCAGGTACCCAAACCAGAGCGCAGAGAATTGCCGCGCCTCGTGGCGGACGATGCGGCGGTAGACCAGCCAGTCGGTCGGCGCCGCCACGAGGAACAACAGCGAGAGCGCCAGTCCCGTCCAGGCCAGTCTGCGGCCGGTCGGCGCGGCCTCGCCGCGCTTGATGCGGCGGAGCGCCCAGAGGCAGAAAAACAGACCGATCGCCGGCACGAGCCAGATCGCTGGATCGAGCAGCGCCAGCGGGGCCGACAGCCCGAACACGAACCCCACGATCGCCTGAATCGCCAAGGGACGGTAGGCGGCAAGTTCCGCATCCTGCGGATCGGTAATATGGATGTCGGGAACGCTGGGACGCATGGGGAAATGAAAAATGATGAATGATGAATGATGAATGATGAGTGATGAGTGATGAGCCCATTCATCATTCATCATTCCGCATTCATCATTCTGATTCTGCTTATGGTCCTACAAGAAGGCTGTCCTTCCCGGCGACGTTCTTCTCCAGGTCGGTGCGTCGGGTGGCGTACTTGGGCATGAACTCCGCGTTCGGGTCGAACTCCTGCGCCGGCAAACGCGCCGGTCAACATCTTCTGCGTGAATCCCAGCCAATCGCGGTCAGGCGGGGTTATACCAAAAAACATCCTCGCCTGGGAGTCCGTGGAAAAACCGCCCCAGAGGAAGTTGCGGCTCAGCGGCGCCGTGTGCAGCGTCATCATCGTAAAGCAGACCATCACGTAGCCGATCCAAATCGCCAGCACCACGCTGCCGATGCGGTCGGCGACCTTCAGAAAGCGGACGCGCACGTGCGAAACGCGGTCGGTAATCTCGCGGAAGACCAGCAGGAAGACGGCGAACAGCCCCCAGAGCGAGAGAAAATCCCACAAATACGTGTACGAAGGCTGCCAACCGTCGAGCGCCCGTGCCAGCGGCTCAAAGAAGGTCATCGCCAAAAGCCCCGCGGTGATGATGTTGATCAGACGCACCAGGTTGCTCCAGATCCCTTCGTTGAAGCAAGTCGCCACGACGGCGAAGATCAGCAGGAGCATCAGGATGGGGAGGATTATTGTCATAGCGGGTAGTGGTCAGTGGGTAGTGGTCAGTGGCCGGTGGTCAGTGGCCGGTGGTCAGTGGATGATGAAGACGGCGTTTATGGGATCGTTCTGCAAAGTCCTTTTCCTAACGGGCTGTCTCTCTGGCCACTAGCCACTAGCCACTCCTCACTGTTTCAACGCCCTCATCAACTCTGGCAACGAGGTGACCCCCTTGGCCACCAGCAACACGCCCTCTTCCTGAAGGCTCTTCATGCCTTCCTTGCGTGCGGCCCGGCGAATCGCCTCGGGCGTGGGATGGTTGGCCAGCACGCGGCGGACCTCGTCGCCAACGATCATCAGTTCAAAAATCGCGGTGCGGCCGAGGTAGCCGATGCCGCCGCACACCTGGCAGGGTTCCTTGGGCGGCTCCTGCGGGTTGGGCTGGAACGGCCGGTAAAACGCCTGCACGCGGCCCTCGGGAATGCCCAACTGCTGCAAGACGTTCGGCGGCGGCGCGTAGGCCTCCTTGCAGGACTCGCACAACTTGCGGATCAACCGCTGGTTCACCACTCCGACAATCGCCTTGGCCAGTTCGGCCTGCGGGGCCCCCAAGGCCGACACCTGCATCAGCGCGTCGGCGCAATCCTTCGCCCGCACCGTGCTCAGGATCAAGCGGTCGTCGGTGATCTGTTCGCAGAGGAACTCGAGTATCTCGCCATCGACCAGGTCGCGGATAACCACCACGTTCGGCTCGGTGCGGAAGAACTTTGCCAACACCGCCAGCAACGGCTCGCCGCCGGCGATGTTGTAGGTGGTCGCCGGGACGTTTTCGACCTCCTGATAGCGATTGGCCTCGTCCTCCAGGGTGGCGAACTCGCGGGTGAAGCGGTCGCAGTAGTGCAGAACCGCGTCCACGGTGCTCTTCAAGCCGCCGCCGGGAATGGCGGAAAACAACACAAGCCCGCGCGGCAAATGCAGCAACTGATCGAGTTGCTCCTGCAGCTTCGATCGCATTCCCAACTCGTCGAGCGTGCGCCGCGGGATCTTGCCTTCGACGAACTGGATCAGTGCCCGCTCACCGCTCTGCGTGCCCTGCGAAGCGAAGGTGGCGATGTAGCGTTGCGACTGGTGCTCGACGGCGAAGGTCCCCTCCTGGCGGCTCTGCCGGTCCTGGGGATTCAGGCCGCAAAGCAGCTTGATCGATTCGAGCGCGGGGTCGGCGGTCTCGCGGTCGCGCGGCTCGCCGGGAATCCACACGCCGTCAATCATCGTGCGGATCGCCGCGGCTTGCTGGGTGTAGTCCAACATGAACGCCGTAGCGCGGACGGCCATCCCCTCCGCCAGGATCTCCCGCGCGGTGAGCAGCCCCGGCGACTGCCGCGCCATTCCCAGGCGGGCGTTGTCGGTGACGCCGTCGACGCCGCTGTGGCCGAAGACCTTCACCGGCGGACCGGCCTCGTGCGGATCGAGCTTCTCCGCCTGCATCTTCACCCCGATCTTGCTTCCCCGCGTGGCGATCCAGTAGCGAAGGTGTTCCTTGGTAAAAACGCGGCGATTGTTGTCGACCTTGCCGTTTCGATAAACGACATAGGAGACGAACGGCACCACGTAGGCCAGCAGCAAGAACGGAAAAGCGCCCCAGAACGGGAACGAGGGAATCAGCCACACCAGCACGAACGCCGCGAAAAAGACGCCGACCAGGATCGGATTCCAGCGCATGTAATCCAATTTCAGCTCCAGGCAGTCGATGCTGGCCCAGTCGCAACTCTTGACCCAGAGGAGGAAGACGCTCCAGCAGGCGAGGATTTTGACCCAGTTGAGATAGAAGCCCGGCCCGCGGAACGCCGACTTCGGCGTCGGCGCAGGAGTAAACGGCGGCCATTCCGCGGCCGATAATTGGCCGGCCCCGATCGCCAGCACCATTGCGGCGACGGCGACGATCAGCGCAAGGCGAAGTAAGTACGTGCGCGACCGTTTAGCGGCCGACGGCACGTCGGCCCTGGAGCCGCTGCGGGCCGTCGTGCCGACGGCTGCTAAACGTGCTGCGGCGTGTTCTTGGTAGTCAAGGCTCATAGTTCCTCGATTGCTCGATCACAGGATGCCCGCCTCGCGCATTTCGATGCCCTTCAGCGCCATTTTCAGCGCTTCGGCGTTGGGGGCCACCTCGAACGCCGTGGGCCGATCGATCATGTCTTTCTGGATCAGGTCGCGGAGACTCATGGTGAAATCCTGCATGCCTTCGTCCTTGCTGATGCGGATGGCGTCGGCCAGTTTATCGTCCTGACTCTCCAACAACAACTTGCGGATGGTCGGCGAGAAGGTCATGATTTCGCAGGTCGGCACGCGGCCCACGCCCGGCTTGATCGAAGGCAGCAGCTTCTGCGCGATAATCGCCCGCATGTTGAACACCAGCGCGCTGCGGATGGCCGAGTGCATCGACTGCGGAAAGAGGTCGAGAATGCGGCCGATGGTGCTGGGCGAGGTCGAAGCGTGGATCGTGCCGAACACCAGGTGCCCGGTCTCCGCCGCCTGGATCGCGGTCTCGAAGGTCTCGCGGTCGCGCATCTCGCCCACCAGCATCACGTCCGGGTCTTCGCGCACGGCGTGCTTCATGCCGATCATGAAGTCCTTCACGTCCATGCCGATCTCGCGCTGGTTGATCAGGCACTTGTCGTCGGTGAAGGCGAACTCGATCGGGTCTTCCAGCGTCAAGACGTGCTTGCGGTAGCGGTGGTTGATCCAGTCGAGCATCGAGGCGATGGTGGTGCTCTTGCCCGAGCCGGTGATGCCCGCCAGCAGAATCATTCCCTGCGCGAATTTGCAGAGTTCGGCCAACGAGGGGGGCAAGTGCAGTCTTTCAAAGTCGGGGATGGTGCGGTTTACGCGGCGGGCGACCAGGCCGACGTGGCCCATCTGCTGCAAGACGTTCACGCGATACCGCCAGCGTTCGCCGTCGACGTTGAGCATGTAGGCGAAATCCACCCCGCCGTCCTCCTCGAAGATCCGCTTCCGCCGCTCCTGCATGTTGATCATCGGGAAGATCAGCCGCACCATCTCTTCGTCGTCGATCGCCTCGCGGTTCAACGGCCGCAGCGTGCCGTTGACGCGCACAAACGGCGGCAGATCGACCTTCAAGTGCAGATCGCTGCCGCTGAGCTTCACGACGGCGCGGAAGAGCTTGTCGATTTCCAGTTCCTGGTGCTTGCCGAGGAATTGCTGCGGTGCGACGACGGCGGAAGACATAGGGGATGGTGGGTCGGGGAACTAAAGGGCGGAGACAGAATGATGAATGATGAATGCTGAATGATGAACCGGATCGATTCGTCATTCAGCATTCATCATTCAGCATTCCCCATTCTAACCGCTATTCCTCTCTGTTGCATAAGACGTTTTGTCTGTTCAATTCCGTATTGCCCGAAGTGAAAAATTCCCGCGGCCAAGGCCGCATCGGCCCCGCCCAACAGGATAGCGTCGGCAAGGTGATCGGGACAACCGGCGCCGCCGCTGGCCACCACCGGAATGGAGACCGCGTCGGCCACGGCTCGGGTGATCTCCAGGTCGTAGCCGTTGTGGGTGCCGTCGGCGTCCATCGAAGTCAGCACGATCTCGCCGGCCCCCAAGCGCTCGACCTCGCGAGCCCAAGCGACGGCCTCGAGGCCGGTTCCGATGCGGCCCCCGTTGATGTGTACCTCCCAAAATTCTTTGCCGGCTTTGGCGACCCGTTTCGGGTCGATGTTCACGACGATGCACTGACTGCCGAAACGCCGAGCCGCCTGGCGAACGAACTCGGGCTGGCGGCAGGCGGCCGAATTGATCGATACCTTGTCGCACCCGGCCACAAGCAGGGCGCGGATGTCTTCCAGTGTGCGAATTCCGCCCCCGACCGTAAGCGGCATGAAGACCACTTCGGCCGTGCGGCGGACCACGTCAAGGATGATCTCGCGTCCCTCGTGGCTGGCGGTAATGTCGAGGAAGACCAGCTCGTCGGCCCCCTCTTCCTCATACCGTGCCGCCACCTCGACCGGATCGCCGGCGTCCCGGAGATTAAGGAAGTTCGTTCCCTTAACCACCCGGCCTCGGCATACGTCGAGGCATGGAATCACCCTCTTCGCCAACATTAAGTTTACTGTAATTCGGGGACGTTCCGAGGTCAACACCCCAGCACTGGGGGGAGGGAATGACGGATGACGAAAGACAAATGACGAAGGAAGTCCGAAGCCCGAATGACGAATGGGCCGAATCGCGGTGGCAGGTCACTACCTTCGTCATTTGGCCTTCGTCATTCCTTCGTCATTTGGCTTTCGTCATTCGTCATTGCCCCCTCGTCCCTCAAGAAAACGAACAGGTCTGCTCGGAATCGGCTCCGGGCAGACCTGTGACAGGGTTTCGGTTAGGATTCGATCCTAGTTGCGGGCCAGACTACGGGCGGCCTGATAAATGCCGCGGGGCTGGCTGTCCGAAGTCACGGGATCGGGCTTCGGAACCACGGGTGGCGGCGGAGTCGTTGTCTCCGGAGCCTTGGCGGGGCCGGTCGTCGGGGCCGGACCCTTGCCCGGGACGACGGGAGCGCCGTTGCAGCCACAGCCACAACCACAGCCACAGCCTTCACCGCAGGCTTCGCAGCAGCCGCAGCCGCAGGAGCCGAACACGTTCTCGAGCATCTCGAGCACCGGACGGCGATACAGCTTGTGGCACTTCGGCTTGCAAACCTTCTCGCAGCAAACCGGCGCGCAGCAAGCCTTCTCGCAGCAGGCCGGCGCACAGCAGCACTTCGGTGCACAGCAGCAAGGCTTCTCGCAGCAGCAGCAGGGCTTCTCGCAGCAGCAGCGAACCTTGCGGCACTTCGGCGCACAGCAGCACGGCTCGGGGCAGCAGCAAGCCTTCTCGCAGCAGCACTTCGGCGCACAGCAGCAGGGCTTCTCGCAGCAGCAAGCCTTCTGGCAGCAGCAAGGCTTCTCGCAGCACGGCTCGCAATAGCAGCCCTTGCAGCTGAACATGTCCTTGATGTTGCAGAACAGATCGCGAACCGGGGTCGGCCGGCACTTGCAGCACTCGCAGCAAGGCTTCTCACAGCAGCAGGGCTTCTCGCAGCAGGCCGGAGCGCACGGTTTTGCACAGCATGGCTGGCAGCAGGGGACCTTGGCGCAAGCATTGCACTCGCAGCAGCCACCGCCGTTCAGCCCAAGCATGCGATCCAAGAGTTCGAAGCCGAACCCTTGGCTGCACAGAGCTACGCTCACAAGGAGCGCTCCAAAAATCATCTTGCTTCTCATTGAGCAACCACTCCTTTACAGTGAACTGGGGTTGGAGTCGTTAGTTCGATACCACAGTTCATACGGTGTACTGCGCCAGGGCCGTCGAACCATTCCTTGGTTCGATTCTCTCACCCTCTCCGGTTGCCTGACGCGCCCTCAAGGCGTACCACACGGCACGCTCGATTTGCTAAGGGTCAATTACCGTATCGGCCTCGGTGCGAAGAGCGCTTGAATGAACGCAAGACATTTCCAGCAAAAGGTTTACTACTCCTGTTGCGCAAAGATTTCCACCCGCGCAAGCTGGTAAAACCCTACCGGTTGTGAGGCTGCAAAAGCCTGCTGTGCCGCCCGGCAGACTCTCCGCCGGCGGCAAAGCCACCCCAGTTTCACCGACGCACAAGACCCCATCCCGCCCGTAATAGCCCCGCAATCACCGTTCCGCTATAGTAAAGTTGACAACCCGGGAGGAGTCGTCCGGGTAACGTCTGCCGTCGTCCCACATTGCCGTCACCGTACAGCCCCACATGGACGCGGAGGCAAAACTCTTCCACTGCCGACTGCCGACTGCCGACTGCCCACTGGCGACTGCCAACGGTTGACTGCCCACTGCCAATGCCACGAATCACCTATCCACTATTGTCATCATTGGTTCTCTTGTTCGCTGCCGCGGCCGACTGGCCGCAGTGGGGCGGCTCGCCAACTCGAAATAACACGCCCGTCGGCAGGAACATCCCCGCCGAATGGGACATAGGCAAGTTCGACGAGAAGTCGGGTAATTGGCTGGCCGACTCGGCCAAGAACATCCGCTGGGTTGCCCGGCTCGGCACGACCACTTATGGCACGCCGACGGTGGCCGATGGCCGCGTCTTCTCCGCCACCAACAACGGCGGCGGCTGGCTCAAACAATACCCGCCGAAGCTCGATCTGGGCTGCCTGCTCTGTTTCCGACAGGGCGACGGCCGCTTCGAGTGGCAACTCTCCTGCAAAAAGCTCGGTCGGGTGATCGACTATCCTGACCAGGGCATCTGCTGCTCGCCGCTGGTCGAGGGGAAACGGCTCTGGGTAGTCACGAACCGTTGCGAGATTGTCTGCCTGAAAACTGAAGGGTCGAAGATCAGGCCGAACGAGCCCGAGGTGCTGTGGCGATATGACATGATTAAGGCGCTTGCCGTCACTCCCAACAGCATGAGCTCCTGCTCGGTCACCGCAATCGGCAATCTGCTGCTGGTGAACACCTCGAACGGGGCCGATCTGCCGCACAAGCGCGTCCCCTCTCCCAACGCTCCGAGTTTCATCGCCCTGGACAAGCTCTCGGGCAAGCTGGTTTGGGCCGACAACGCGCCGGGCAACAACATCCTCGACGGCCAATGGTCGTCGCCGGCCGCAGCGGTGCTCGGTGGGGTTCCCCAGGCGATTTTTGCCGGCGGCGACGGCTGGGTCTACAGCTTTCGCGCGGCGGCCGGCGGCGGCAAACCGGACCTGCTTTGGAAATTCGACACGAATCCGAAGACGGCGATCTGGAAGCCCGACGGTTCCGGCAACCGCGACAATCTGGTGGCCACGCCGGTTGTCAACGGGGGCCGCGTCTACATCGCCGTCGGCGCCGAGCCCGACTACGGCGAAGGGAAGGGCTGCCTCTGGTGCATCGACCCGACGCGGCGGGGCGACGTGAGCCCGGAGCTTGTCGTCGACAAGCAGGGCCATCCGATCTCAGACGCCTTGCGTGCCGCGCGGCGAGTCTGCGCGATCGACCCATCCGCCGGCGAAACGGTGCGGCCCAATCCGAACTCGGCCGCCGTGTGGCGCTACACCGGCGTCGATAGCAACGGCAACGGCAAACTCGATTTCGAGGAGACGATGCACCGCTCGATCAGCATGGCGGTCATCAAAGACGGTCTGCTGGTGATCCCCGACCTGCAAGGCGTGGTGCATTGCCTGGACGCAAAGACCGCCAAGCCGCACTGGACGCAGGACCTGATGGCGGAGGTCTGGGGCTCTGCCTGCGTGGTCGATGGCAAAATCTACATCGGCGACCGCGACGGCAACGTCGTCGTCTTCGCGCTCTCGGCGAAGGCAAAGCAATTGGCCAAGAACCCGATGGGCGACCAGGTCAACAGCACGCCGGTCGTGGCCGACAACATGCTCTACATCGCCACCACGACGCATCTAATCGCGATCGGGCCGCCCGTAAACTCCGGGAAATGACGTTGCCTCGGCCATTGCCCTCGTTCCCACGCTCCGCGTGGGAACGCCCCGACCACAATGCTCCGCGTTGCCCGACCTGACGCAAAGTACCGACCGAAGCGAGGTTCCCACGCGGAGCGTGGGAACCAGAACTCCTAACTATTCTTCGTCTTTTTCGGCCGGCGTTGCGGCTCGTGGCAGCGTTTGCAGCGGGTCTTCTGCGAATTGATCACTCCGCCGCACTTCGGACAGCGGCGGCTCTTCAACTTCATTACGTGACCGGTGCGCGGGCGGATTCCCATGACTGTCTTCTCTCCTGAATCGTCTCGTCCAATCAAGAAGACAGTAGTCTAGTCGATGCCGGCTCGGCTGACAAGGGCGGGCCGTTGTCGCTGCTGACGTGCGCGGATACACTGAGAAGCTCCAACAAAATGTACCCCTCACGCTCCGCGTGAGGAGAATAGCGGGCCGAGACTGCCTCACGCGGAGCGTGAGGAGTACATCGTATGAGCGTTCTGCCTTCAACGAGCATTCCGGAACTGATGGCCCCTGCCGGCGACTGGGACTGCGCTCGCGCCGCGGTGGAGAACGGGGCCGACGCAATCTACTTCGGTCTTCAGGGTGGTTTCAACGCCCGGGCCCGCGCGGCCAATTTCAGCCTGGCTGAATTGCCCGAACTGATGACCTTCCTCCGCAGCCGCGGCGTCAAGGGCTACCTGACGCTCAACACGCTAATCTTCGCCGACGAGCTGGAGGAGGCCGAGCGCACCGCCCGCGCCGCCGTCGCCGCCGGGATCGATGCCGTGCTGGTTCAAGACCTTGGCTTGCTGCGGCTGCTCGGGCGGCTGTGCCCCGAATTGCCGCTGCACGCTTCCACGCAAATGACGCTCAGCAGCGGCGAGTGCATCCACGAGGTCGAAGCGTTGGGCTTGCGCAGGGTCGTGCTGCCGCGCGAGCTTTCGATCGACCAGATCGCCGCAATTCGCCGCCAAACGGCCGTCGAACTGGAAGCCTTCGTCCACGGCGCCCTCTGCATCAGCTATTCCGGCCAATGCCTGGCCAGTTTGTCGCTGGGCGGCCGCAGCGCCAATCGCGGCCAATGCGCCCAGCCCTGCCGCTTGCCTTATCAGGTGATTTGCGACGACCGACTGCGTGATCGCGGCCGCAGTTACCCGCTCAGTCCGCACGATCTGGCCGCCTACGACCGGCTGCCGCAGTTGATCGCGGCCGGAGTCTCCGCCCTGAAGATCGAAGGCCGCCTGAAGCCGCCCGAATACGTCGCCAGCGTCACCCGCCATTACCGCGCCGCCCTGGATGCTTGTGGTTCCCTCTGCCATTGGGAGAGGGCTAGGGTGAGGGCCGCTGGCGAATCGCCAAGCCCTCACCCCCGGCCCCTCTCCCAAAGGGAGAGGGGAGCTTCGCTCGTTCCCGAAGCCGTTGCCGAGATGGAATTGACCTTCTCTCGCGGCTTCTGCCACGGCTGGCTCGACGGGCCCGACCATCGCGGCCTGGTCTCCGGCGAAGGCTCGGCGAAGCGGGGCGTCCTGCTGGGCGAAGTCTGCGGCGTTCGCGGCCAGCGAATCCTGGTCGAGTTGGCCGGCCCACTGCGGCGCGGCGACGGCGTCGTCTTCGAAGGGGATCGCGGGGACTGTCCCGATTTTCGTGCCAACGAAAATGGGACTGTCCCCTTCCGTCAACCAACCGAACAGGGTGGCCGCGTTTACGAGATCTTCGAGAACCACCGCTCCGTGAAGAGCGAAGTCGCCGGCGGCATGGTCGAATTGGCCTTCCGGTATGGTTCGATTGATCTCGCGCAAATTCATCCCGGCCAGAAGATCTGGAAGACCGACGATCCGCAGGCGGCTCGCCGGATTCGGCGGACGTACGCTTCCGGCCAACCGCGGCGTCGCGTGCCGCTCGATCTGGAAGTCGAGGCGTCGGTGGGCAGTCCGATGCGAGTGACGGCCGTCGCCGCCAACGGCGCCGGCTGCCGCGTCGAGTCGCCGCAGTCTTTGCCAGAGGCGACAAAACACCCGCTGACGCCCGAAACGCTCGCCGAACAGTTTGGCCGTCTCGGCAAGACGTTCTACCAGTTGCGGCACGTCGCCGCGAAACTCGATGGCCGAGCGATGATTCCGCTAAGTGAGCTTGGCAAGTTGCGTCACGAGATGCTGCGGCAGTTGGATGCCGCCGTCGCCGCACGGCCGCAGCGAGCGATGGCGGCAGCATCGCCGCTGACGACGATCCGCCGGCTCCGTTTAGCGGCCGACGGCACGTCGGCCTTTAGCGGCGCTCGGGCCGGCGTGCCGCCGGCCGCTAAACGAGAGCAAACGGACTCCCGTCTGCACGTCCTCTGTCGCTCGATGGACCAACTCGCGGCGGCGATCCAATGCGGCGCGGAGAGCGTGATCGCCGATTTTCGCGACCTGAATCGCTGCGGTGACGCCGTCCGCGCAGCGCGCCTCGCCGGCGCATCGATTCTGCTGGCCACGCCGCGAATCCACAAACCTGGGGAGAACAGCGTTCTCGACGAACTGGCCCAAGCGGCGCCGGATGGGATGCTGGTGCGAAACCTGGCGGGTCTGGCTTTCTGCCGCGGCAAGGGCCTGCCCGCCGTGGCCGACTTCTGCTTGAACGCCGCCAACGACTTGACCGTCGAGTGGCTTCGCGCCCAAGGGGCGCGGCGGGTGACGGCGGCATACGATCTGAGTCGAGAACGTTTGCTCGATCTCGCGGCGGTCGTGCTGCCCGAGCGGCTGGAAGTGGTGGTGCATCGCCACCTGCCGATGTTTCACTCGGAGTACTGCCTGTTCTGTGGGGCGCTATCGTCGGGGAGCAGCCCGGCCGATTGCGGCCGTCCCTGCCGGCGGCACGCCATTCGGCTCCGCGATCGCCTGGGCGTGGAGCATCCGTTGTGGACCGACAGCCAATGCCGCAACACGCTCTTCCACGCCGAGGCCGAGAGTTTGTCGGAGATTCTGCCGAGCCTGCAACAGCGCGGCGTGCGGCACTTCCGCGTAGAATTGCTGAGGGAAGAGGGCGTCGAGCAGGTGCGGCGGACGCTGGCAACCTATCTGAGTCTTCTTCGAAGATTGTGAGTGCGCCGCTTGCGGTTTCGCAACCGATGACGACAACGACCGATTCCCACGAGCGAACGAACTGGTGGTCGCGCCCCTGCGGCGGCCGCGAGGTTCTGCTGCTGGCCGTTCCGCTGTTCGTCTCCACGGCCTCGTGGACGGTGATGAACTTCATCGATCGGATGTTCCTGCTCTGGTACTCCGAGGAGGCGGTGGCGGCCGTGCTGCCGGCGGGAATGGTGCACTTCGCCATGATCAGCTTTCCGCTGGGAATCGCCGCGTACACCAATACCTTTGTCGCCCAGTACTACGGGGCCGGACATCTGAAGCGGATCGGGCCGGCGGTCTGGCAAGGCTTGCACCTGGGGTTCTTCTGCGTTCCGCTTTATCTGGCGCTGATTCCGTTGGCCCCCTGGGTCTTCGCCCTTCATGCCCCCTTGCTGGCCCACCAGGAGGTGCTCTTCTTCCGCACCGCCCTGTTCGGCGCGGGAGCGGAGATCATCGCCGCGGCGATGGCGGCGTTCTTCACCGGCCGCGGCGTGACCTGGGTGGTGATGCTGGTCGATTCGTCGGCTTGGTTGCTGAATATCGTGCTCGATTACGCCTGGATTTTCGGGCACTTCGGCCTGCCGGCGCTCGGAATTCAGGGGGCGGCCTTGGCCACCGTGATCGCGCTCTGGTGGCGGGTCGCCGTCTATTCGATCCTGCTCGTGCTGCCCCGTTTTCGCCGCTACAACATCCGCCGCGGCTGGCGATTTGACCCCGCGCTCTTCCGCCGGCTGCTGCGCTATGGCGGCCCGAGCGGTCTGCAAATGCTCGTCGAAGTCGCCGGCTTCACCCTCTTTCTGCTGGTGGTGGGCGTCTTGGGCAAGGAGCCGCTGGCGGCCACCAACCTGGCCTTCAACGTGAATTGCCTGGCCTTCGTCCCCATGCTCGGCCTGGGGATCGCGCTGAGCACGCTGGTCGGCCAGCAGCTCGGCCGCGGCAATCCGCAACTCGCCGCCCGGGCCACCATGACCTCGCTGAGCATGGCCCTGTGTTACATGGGCGCGATGGCACTGGTCTACGTCCTCTTTCCCGGCTTGTTCTTGCTGGGATACGCCTGGGGCGCCTTGCCGGCCGACTTCCAGCAACTTCGCGCCACCACCGTGATCCTGCTGCGATTCGTGGCGGCCTACTGCCTCTTCGACGCCCTGAACGTGATCTTCGCCGGCACGCTGAAAGGGGCGGGCGACACCCGCTTCATCATGATCGTCTCCTTCTTCTTGACGCCGATGCCGGTTGCGGCCGCCTGGATCGGAATCCACTTCTTCGCTCTCGGCTTGATCTGGTGCTGGATCGTGATTACCCTCTGGATCTGCATCTCGGGCCTGATCTACCTGGTCCGCTATCTCCAAGGCGGCTGGCGGCGGATGCGGGTGATCGAGCCGGAATTGCTGCAAGCGGATTAGTGGTCTGACAAAGCCGGAATGACAGTCTCTCGGCTCCGTGGGGCAGGCATTCCTGCCTGCCCAAAACGCAAAGCAGCAGGATGTATGGCGGCGATTTTGCCCGAGGAGTTCAAGCGTTTGTGTGGACGGATCATTCGAGTGTTCCGCCCTAGACGATCTCCCTGATCTCCTGAGCCACAGCCAGTGCCTTGTTGGCTGCCGCAACGCTCCCCGTGAGCTTGAGGAAAGCCAGAGCCGCCTTCACCTCGGGGATGCCGACGCCGCCCTTGGCGACGACTTTCCTCGCCGCCCGCCCCCGCCTGTTATGGGTCGTCTTGATGGTGGCGACGTAGTTGGCACTGATCGTGATGCCCTTCTTCGCCAACGCATCGACCACTTCCTGGTTCTTGGCTTTCTTGTTCGCCTTGAGGTATTCCTTTACGGCGTGGGCCTTGTTCACCTTTTCATTCTTAGCCATGATCGTGGCTCCTGGTTGAGATCGGACAACCGCAAAAGCATAATCTCCCAGGATCGTGCGGGGTTGTCAAGTGTCGGAATGCCGGGCTGGTTGGCGATGGGCGGAAAATGTTATAATGAGGTGAACGCTTGTCGTCTAACAAGGTAGAATCGACGCCGAAGGGAGAATGCCGTGCGGCAGCCCAAGAAACTTGGTAACGCCGGATTCCATCGACCCCAACGTCTTCGCCTTGCTCGGGAGCTATCGAGACGAGGTTCCCTTTTTGAGAATCAATGAAGACTGAAGGACGTCTTCGGTGACTCTTAGGCCGGATTGCCAGGAGAGCTGCAAAGTCCTCGTTCCCACGCTCCGCGTGGGAACGCACGCCTCGGTTCGCCCCGGTTTTACGTTCCCACGCGGAGCGTGGGAACGAGAGTTCCTGGACTTTGCAGCCGTCCTGGCCGGAGTGCCTGCCCGCTTGATCTGCGACTGCGGCTCGGCTATCCTTGAACCTCGGCCGGACATTTTGAGAAGCAGGCGCGCGGCGGCGATGCCCGTCCCGGCATCTCTCTTACCGGCCCCCACGTGCCCTGATTCATCCTCACTCATGTGGAGCAAGCCATGACCAGCCCTCTGTTGTTCGCGTTTGCCGCGGTTCTGTCGGCCATGCCTGCCACGGCAGTCTCCACCCATCCGTTTTCCGTGCATGACATGGTGACTATGGATCGCATTTCCGAGCCCCGCGCGTCGCGGGACGGCAACCGCATCGTGTTCACGGTCAGGACCACCGACCTCGCGGCAAACGCCGGCAAGTATTCGCTCTGGCTGGTCGGCGCCGATGGGAGCGGACTGCGCCGTCTGACCTCGGCTGGCGGCAACGATCGCTGTCCCCGTTGGGCGCCTGACGGCAAGACCATCTTCTTTCTATCGACCCGCTCCGGCTCGTCCCAAGTGTGGCGCATCTCGGCCGACGGCGGCGAAGCGGAGCAAGTGACGGACCTGCCCTTGGACGTCAACAACCTGATCATCTCGCCCGACGGCCGTCACCTGGGTTTCACGATGGAGGTCTTTCCCGGCACTTCCTTTGCAGAGACCAAGAAAAAGCTCGACCAGAGGGAGAAACGAAAGGCCGCTGGCCGGACGTACGATCGGCTCTTCATACGCCACTGGGACACCTGGAGCGACGGTCGCCGCTCGCACCTGTTCGTGATGGCTTCCGCCGGGAAGGCATCGCCAATCGACGTGATGGCACGGATGGACGCCGACACTCCCTCGAAGCCCTGGGGCGGGCCCGAGGAGTTCACCTTCACCCCCGACAGCAAGGAGGTCGTCTTCACCGCTCGCGACGCCGGGCGCACCGAGGCCTGGTCAACCAATTTCGATCTGTTCCGCGCGCCGATCGACGCTTCGCAGCCGCCCGTCTGCCTGACCGCGGCAAACCCGGCCTGGGATTGGTGCCCTTCGTTCTCGCCGGACGGCAAGTGGCTGGTCTATCTGGCAATGAAGATACCCGGTTACGAGTCGGATCGGTTTCGCATCGTGCTGCGTCGCTGGCCGGAAGGCGAGCCGAGAGTCCTGACCGAGGCCTGGGACTGCTCGCCCACGGCCATGACCTGGTCGTCCGACAGCAAATCCCTCTACGCCGTAGCGCCGAACTTCGGCCAGGCATCGCTCTTCGCCGTCGATGCCGCCAGCGGCGACGTTCGCCTCGTCGTCAAAACCGGCAACGCCGACTGGCCGGTCGCTTCGGGCGAGGGCGTCGTCTACACCCTCGATCATCTGAAATCTCCCGCCGAACTGTTTTGGACCCGATCCGACGGCTCGGACTTGCGGCCGCTGACTCACATCAACGCCGAGAAGGTCGCTGCGGCGCGGATGGGCGACTTCGAGCAATTCTCCTTCAAGGGATACCACGGCGACACCGTCTACGGCTACGTGGTCAAGCCGGTCGATTTCGATCCCGCGCGGAAGTATCCCGTCGTGCTGCTGATCCACGGCGGTCCGCAACAGGCCTTTGGCAACGAGTTCCACTATCGCTGGAACCCCCAGGCCTATGCAGGCGCCGGCTACGCCGCGGTCACGGTCGATTTCCACGGTTCAGTAGGTTACGGCCAGGCGTTTACCGATTCGATCCGCGGCGACTGGGGCGGAAAGCCGCTGGAGGATCTCAAAAAGGGCCTCGCGGCCGCCCTCGAGCGAAATCCGTGGATGGACGGCACGCGCATCGGCGCCCTGGGCGCTTCCTACGGCGGCTACATGGTCAATTGGATCGCCGGCGCCTGGCCCGATCGCTTCCGCTGCCTGGTCAACCATGACGGCACCTTCGACTCGCGGATGAACTACTACGAGACCGAGGAACTCTGGTTCGACGAATGGGAGCACCACGGCACCCCCTGGAGCAACCCCGCCGCCTACGAGAAGCAGAACCCGGCGAACTTCGTCGAGCGCTGGAAAACGCCCATGCTGGTAGTCCACGGGGCAAAGGACTACCGCATCGTCGATGCCCAGGGCATCGCAACCTTCACCGCGCTGCAACGGCTGGGCATTCCCAGCAAGCTCCTCTACTTCCCCGACGAAAATCACTGGGTGCAAAAACCCCATAATTCGATCCAGTGGCACGACACGGTCATCGCTTGGCTGGACCGCTGGCTCAAGACCGACGAAGCCCGGCCGGCAGCGACCGAGTAGTCGCCGGTGATAAAACGGGCGACCATCGGCGGGTTAGCCGCGCCCCGAAGGGAAGCGCTGATGCTATGACGCCCGAAGAATTCCGAAAATACGGCCGCGCGGTTGTCGATTGGCTTGCCGATTACCGCGAGCGGTTGGAGGCGTTGCCGGTCATGGCCGGGACTTCGCCGGGCGAGGTGAGGGCGCAATTACCGGCGACGCCGCCCGAGCGGCCGGAGCCGTTCGCCGCGATTCTGGCGGACCTCGACCGCATCATCCTGCCCGGCCTTACCCTCTGGCAGCACCCACGCTTCTTTGGCTACTTCCCGGCCAATGCCTCGCTGGCAAGCGTACTGGGTGATTTTGTCAGCACGGGCCTGGGTGTGCTGGGGCTGGCCTGGCAGTCGAGCCCCGCGCTGACGGAAGTCGAGGAGGTGGCCACCGACTGGCTGCGGCAAATGGTCGGTCTGTCCGCGGCATGGAGCGGCGTGATCCAGGACACCGCCTCGACCAGCACGCTGGTCGCGCTGCTCTCTGCCCGTGAACGCACGACCGGCTACAGCCTCGCGCGCGGCGGCCTCCAGGCGGAGGCAAAGCCGCTGGTCGTGTATGCCTCGTCGCAGAGCCACAGCTCGGTCGACAAAGCCGCGGTGTTGGCCGGCTTCGGACGGGAGAATATCCGCCACGTAGCCCACGACGCGACCTACGCGATGCGCCCGGATGCCTTGGACGCCGCCATCCAGGATGACATCGCCTCGGGCAAGACGCCTTGTGCGGTCGTCGCCACAACCGGTACCACCGCCACCACGGCCATTGATCCGGTAGGCGCGATTGCCGGCGTTGCAAAACGGCATGGCATTTGGCTGCACGTCGATGCCGCCATGGCCGGCTCGGCCATGATCCTGCCCGAATGTCGATCGATGTGGCAGGGAATCGAGGGGGCGGACTCGATCGTACTGAATCCGCACAAATGGCTCGGCGCGGCCTTCGACTGTTCCGTCTATTTCGTGCGCGACCCGGAGCATCTCATCCGCGTCATGTCCACCAACCCGAGCTACTTGCAGTCATCGGCGGATGGAGCAGTGAAGAACTATCGCGATTGGGGGCTGCCGCTGGGCCGGCGTTTTCGCGCGCTGAAGCTCTGGTTCCTCATCCGCGAGCAGGGCGTCTCCGGCTTGCAGGCCCGGCTGCGGCGCGACCTGGAAAACGCCCGCTGGCTTGCCGAGCAGGTGCGCGCAACCAAGGGCTGGCGCGTCCTCGCTCCAGTCTCGTTGCAGACGGTATGTCTGCGCCACGAACCGGAAGGCATGACCGGCGAAACACTGGACCGGCACACGAAAGCCTGGGCGGAGCGGCTGAACCGCTCCGGCCGGACTTATGTCACGCTGGCGTTGTTGGACGGACGCTGGATCGTCCGCGTGTCGGTCGGCGCCGAAGCCACCGAACGCACACACGTCGAGCAGTTGTGGCAGGCGATGCAGACCGAGGTGCTGCGAGCCGACTGAGATAGTCGCGCTCCGAAAACGCATCACCCCACGTCGCCCAAATCGAGTGCCTTGCCGTAACGCCCCAGCACCATTCGCCGCAGCTTCGCGTGGGTTTCGGCGGCGAGGCCGGGATCGGCGGTCACCAGGTCGTGGGCGTCGCGGCGGGCCTCCTCCAAAAGCGATTGATCGCGGAGCAGATCGGCAATCCGCAGCGGCGGCAGACCGTGCTGCCGCGTGCCGAAGACGTCGCCCGGCCCGCGGAGGCGGAAGTCGGTCTCGGCCAGCTCGAAGCCGTCGGTCGAGGCCACGAACGCCTTGAGGCGCTGCCGCGATTCCTCGGTCTGCGGATCGCCGAAGACGCAGCAGAAACCGGGGAACTTGCCGCGGCTGATCCGCCCGCGAAGCTGGTGGAGCTGCGCCAGCCCGAAGCGATGCCCGCCTTCGATCGTCATGATCGTGGCGTTCGGCACGTCAACGCCGACCTCGACCACCGACGTCGAGACGAGCGTCTGAATTGCACCGCGGCGGAAATCGGCCATTACCGCGTCCTTCTCGCCCGCCGTCATCCGTCCGTGCAGCAGCCCGAGCCGAAACGCCTCCAACTCGCCGTTGGCCAGTTTCTCGTAGGTTTCGGCCAGACTCGCCGACTCGACCGCTTCGGATTCCTCGACCAGCGGCGTGATCACGTATCCCTGCCGGCCTTCGCGGAGTTTGCGGCGGAAGAAATCCCACCATTTCGCCCGCTGCTCCTCGTTGGCCAAATAAGTGTTGACTTTCTGCCGCCCCGGCGGGCTGTCGCGGAGCGTGGAGACGTCGAGATCGCCGAACAAGGTCATCGTCACAGATCGCGGGATGGGCGTGGCCGTCATCACCAGGTAATGCGGATCGGCCTGGGGACTGTCCCGATTTTCGTCCGACGAAAATGGGACTGTCCCCCTTATCCCCTCCTTCACCCCCACCCCCGCTTTTCCCTTCAGAACTGCCCGTTGACGCACGCCGAACTTGTGCTGCTCGTCGATCACCACCAGGCCGAGCTTGGCGAACGACACGTCCTCCTGGATGATCGCCTGCGTGCCAATTACTAAATCGATCTCCCCGGCGGCGATCAATTGCAGCAGGGCGGAACGCTGGGCGGAGGTCAATCCGCCGGTAAGCTGCGCGGCGGACCTGGCTGGCCGCCAGCATCCGCTCCAATGTCAGGGCGTGCTGCCGGGCGAGCACTTCGGTAGGGGCCATCATTGCCGCCTGGTATCCGTGCGCCACCGTCAGCAGCATGGCGTAGACCGCCACCACCGTTTTGCCGCTCCCCACGTCCCCCTGCAACAGCCGGTTCATCGGCATCGGCCCGGCCAGGTCGGCCGCAATCTCCGCGATCGCCTGCTCTTGACCGGCCGTCAGCTCAAAGGGGAAGAGCCGGCGAATCCGGGCGTCGATCTTCGCCGTGACCCCGAGCGCCGGCGCCCGCCGCTGGTCGTGCTGCTGCTGCCGCCGCACGGCCAACGCCAATTGCAGGATGAGCAACTCCTGATAGACCAGCCGCCGCCGCGCCCGATCGAGGCTCTGCTGGTCATCCGGGAAGTGAATCTGCGGCAACGCCCGGGCCAACGGCCAAAGATCGTGGGCCGCCAGATACTCGTCGGGAAAGACCTCTTCCAATGCCGGCACGAACGTCTCGATCGCGCCGCGGACGATCTTCCGCATCTGCCATTGCAGCAGGCCCTCGGTCAACGGATAGACCGGCAGCAGCTTGGTGACCGGCTCGTCCTCCTCATCGTCGAGCGTCTCCACGCGGGGATGGATCATCTGCCAGACGAGCCCTTCATACTTCGGCTTGCCCGAGAGCAGCAGTTTCTGACCGAAGCTGAAGCGCTCGCGCATGAAGGGTTGGTTGAACCAGATCGCCCGCAAATGCCCGCTTCGGCAGCGGACGGAGATGCCCAGCACCGTGCCGCCGGAGCTAGTGTTTCGCTGGTCGATGTCTTCGATCACGCCGCGAACGCTTTGCAGCTTCCCCTCTTCAAGCTGATCGACTTCCCGCTCGTCGCTCAGGTCCTGGTAATCTCGCGGGAAGAGGAACAGCACGTCGCGGGCGGTGTGCAGCCCCATTCGTTCCAACAATTCCGCCCTCGCCGGCCCAACGCCCTTCAGGAACTGCACCGGCGTGGCCAGCAATTGGGCGGGAGTGGGCGCTGCGGGGGAATCCGTGCTCATAACTGAATTGTAATAGGGAGGAAGAGAAATGAGGAGCCGGGCCGAGCACAGGAACAGTCAGCCCCGCCGGGGCCAAACTCGACAGCCCAGGGCAACACCCTGGGGAACGAGCTGTCGGCCTCCCGCCTTTTTGCGGCAGACGGCTGCCGCCAACCCTTGTTCTGCAAAGCGTTGGCGAACATGGTGTACAGTGGACAGCCCCACCTCGGCGAACTCTGCAATTCGCTCGTCGCTCCACCCAGGCCCTTGCGGCGACTCATCCGCCTTCAGCAGCACCCGAGCAGCTTCAATACGGACGCGGACACGCCTCCTTTGCGAACCAAGGCCTGCAACCAATCTCGTTCCTTAGCTCCCAGCCGCATCACATGTTCTGCTTCCTTGCCCATAACTCCTCTCCTGTTTTGGTTCTCCAAGACAAGAGAGGAAATACCCGAATAAGGCGCACGCGTCAACTCAGGTTTGAAGAGGCCGTAGTTTCAATCGCCGCGTACAAATACCCGCTTTTTTCCAGTCCTGCAAGACCTTTTCAAACACGTTCTCAACCCAGTGTGAGCGTCTTGATTGTGGGTGGAAAATCGTGTACACCAGCCACTTCGCAAGGAGGTTTACCTATTTTCCACCGAATCAAGGAGGGGTGAGTTATGGACGACTTGCCAACGGCGGCGGTGTGTGAGCCGAGTCAATCGGCAGAAGTTGAACGGGTTATTGCACTTGTGATGAAGGCCATTGAAGGCGACGTGCGTCGGATTGCCGAAGCGATGGTGCTGAAACGTGACGACCAGTTGTTGGGGCCAGGTGAGTTCGATCTTCGCAATAAGGTGCTGGGGATGGCCCGTCACATGCTTGAGGCAACGGTCAATGACCGTAAAAAAGGGGGTATCAAGGTTCCAGCACGATCTGTCCGCAGTGCGGCGAAAACGCCCGCTTCGTCGAGTGGCGGAACAAGACGTTCGTGAGTTTGTTTGGCGAAGTCACCATCCGGTTCGCCTACTATCACTGCAAGCATTGCGGAAAGGGACGGCGGCCGTGGTGCGACAAGCTGCGGTTGAGTGATGGGGCGTTGACGCCAGCCGCCGACGAAATCGCGGCGCTGGCTGGCGTGTTGGGCAGCTTCGCCGACGGCGCCGAACGAGTGTTGTGGAAGATGGCCGGTTTGCAAATGAGCGAATCGACGGTGGAGCGCACCACCGAGGCGGCAGGCCAGCGCGTTCGCCAACAACTTCGCGGGGGACAATCACTTAGTCTAACGCGCGACTGGCAGTGGCAGCGCGACGCCCGCGGACAACGTTGCGCCTACGTCAGTCTCGACGCCACGGGCGTGCGTCAACAAGATTCCGGCGGTCACCACGCAGAGGGCCGGATGGCTTACGTAGGTATGGTCTACAATCCACAAAGCGAACACGATTCCAAGCGGCCGCCGCCGCGCCAAGTACGCTATTTATCAGGCTTTTTCGAGCTTGACGACCTCGGACGGCAACTTCATCGCGAGGCGTTGGAGGTCGGCTGGGCCAACGCCGATCAACACATCGCGCTCAGCGACGGAGGATCGGGCTTGGAGCCGTTTTTCAAGCGGTTCTTTCCCAAGGCCGTTTGCATTCTCGACTTCTTTCATGCCAAGGAATATCTCGTGGAATTGAGCCAGGCGCTGTATGGCGAAGACGAGTCGGGGCGACAAGCATGGCTCGACGATATGTGCCATCGTTTGAAACACGAAGGCGGTCCGACGGTGCGACGATGTTTGCAGGAATTGGACCTTGGCGCAGCCTCGACGGCGCTTTGGGAAGAGCATCGCCAAGTGGTGCAATACTATCGCAATCACGAGCACCGCATGGACTACCCGACCTACGTCCGCAACGGTTGGCAGATTGGTTCGGGCCCGGTGGAGTCGGCCTGCAAGACGGTCGTGGGCAACCGGCTGAAGGGTGGTGGAATGCGTTGGAGTGAGGATGGAGCGGACGCCGTTTGTCACCTCCGCGCCCTCTACCTCAGCGAGTCCGTCTGTTGGGAATCCTTCTGGAATCCTCCCCCCAACTGACGCCACCCACAAACTTGACGCTCACACACACGATGGGGCTCGTTTGCCGGCGCGAGGCCGAGTAGATAGCATAAAGATTGGCTGCGCGGACGGCTTCGGTTCGCTATTTCCAAAATCTCGGCGGCTGGCGCGATACTGTATGGTAGGGGATGGGCGCGCGATGTTTTTTCCGCCGACGGGGGGGAAGATGGATGACACGGCTGCTCGCGGATTTGTGCAGCGCTTGACGGCAAGTCAGCGGCGGCTGTATGCGTTCATCCGCAGTCAGGTGTACAGCCGCAACGACGCCGACGAGGTGATGCAGCAGACCAGCGCGGTGCTGTGGGAGAAGTACGACTCGTTCCATCCCGACGGCGATTTCGTGCGTTGGGCCTGCGGCATCGCCCGGCTGGAGGTGCTGGCGCACTTCCGCAACCGCCGGCGGTTGCGGGTGGTCTTCGACGAGAACGTGGCCGAGACGGTCGTCGATCGTCTGGCCGCCGCCGCCGCCGAGGTCGATCTGCGGCTGGATATGCTGATCGAGTGCATGAAGGAGTTGATGATTCGCGACCGCGATCTGATCGAGCGTCATTATCGCAGCGAGCAGCCGGTCAGCGAAATCGCCGCCGCGTTGGGAGTTTCCGAGTCCTCGGTCTACAAGAGGCTTAGCAACAGCCGCGACATGTTGTACGAGTGCATTCAGCGGCGGCTTGCCGCGCAAAGACAATCATGATGCTGTCCGCCCAGCAAATTGACGAATTTCGCGGCCTGCTCGCTCGGCTTGTCGATCGGCCAATGACGCCGCGCGATACGCGGCGGCTGAACGAGTTGTTGGCCGTCAACGTTCGCGCGCAGCAGATGCTCGTCGACTACGCGATGCTCGACGCGTGTCTGGAGATGGTGTGGACCAGCGACGAGGGGCGGCTGAGCGAGATGTCCGAGGTTGCCGAGCCGGAGCCGGCGGTCGCGCCCCTGCCGGTAATGATCGAGGGGGTTTCCGATCTTCACGCTCCGCTCTCCACCGGCTACCCTGGCGGCAGCTTCCTCTTCTCCTACGCAGCGGCGGTGCTGATCCTGGGGCTGGGGTTGCTGATCGGCTGGGCGTATCAGTTGTCGATTCCGCGTTCCGATCGCCCGGAAGGTGACCGGGCCGCATCGTCGCTGGTCGCGCCGCCGCACCCTGCGGCGGAAATGGTCGTCGTCGGCCGCATCAGCGACATGGTCGAGTGCCGCTGGACCGACCCCAAGACCGGCTCGATCGACTGCGCCCACGTCTACTTGGGTCAGAGGTACGCGCTGGCTTCGGGACTGATGGAGATCACTTATGCCAACGGCGCGAAAGTCATCCTCCAGGGACCGTGCGTCTATGACGTTCGAATCTCGCGCCGGCGGCTATCTTTCGTTCGGCCAACTGACGGCGAGAGTAGGGGAGAGAGGAGAGGGGAGAGGGGAGAGGGAAAAAACCCCGGCAAGTCACCAATTGGCAATCAACGATCAACAATCAACAATCAACAATCAACAATCCCCCTCTCCCCTCTCCTCTCTCCCCTCTGCCCTCTCCTCTCTCCCCTCTCCCCTCTCCTCTCTCCCCTCTCCCCTGTTCACCATTCGCACTCCGACCGCCAAAGTCGCCGACCTGGGCACGGAGTTTGCCGTGGCGGTCGATCGGTCGGGCGTCAGCGTCGCCCGCGTTTACAGGGGGAGGGTCGAGTTGACTGCCGTCAGCGCCGGTCCATCCGACGCAGCCAAAGTAGTTCGTTTGGGACAGGGCGAGTCGGCTCGGGTGGTCCTCGGCAAGGACAGAATTGCCAGGGTCGTCGCTGAGACCGGCCAGCCGAGCGATTTCGTCCGCCAGATGCCCCGCCGCGTGCGGATCAAGATGTTCAATACTGGCGTCAATCTGAAGGAAGGGCAAGAGGATCTCCACTGGCAACTGGTCGCCCGCAGCGACGATCCCAACTTCAGGCCGCGAGCGGCCGTGGTCGTTGATAGCGCGGATCGCCGCCGCGTGACGAACCAGGCCGACCGCTCGCAGTGGATTTCGGGAGTGGGCGGCAACGGCGCCATGCCCGACGGCGTGACGTATACTCTCAGCACCACCTTCGATCTGAAGGGGATGCGGCCGGCGACGGCCGTTTTGCACGGGCGATTCGTGGCCGACAACCACGTGCGTGCCATTCGCCTGAACGGCCATCCGCTGGCGGTGCCCGCCCACGGGCATCGCGAGTTCGGTTTCTTTCATCCCTTCTCCAGCAATCGCGGTTTCGTCGACGGGGTGAACGTGCTGGAGATCGACGTGGAAAATGGAGACCCGCAGGAAAAGGCGGCGGCCAGTTGGATGGGCCTGCTCGTCGAACTGGAGGGTTCCGTAGTCGCAGGCTGGCCGGACCCTCCGACCAGCCTGCTCAACGCAAAGCAGCGACCTAAGAACCGAGAGGACAACTGACATGAATCGGGCATGGCGAAAGCGTGGTTTCACCCTGGTGGAATTATTGGTGGTGATTACGATCATCGGCATCCTAATCGCGTTGTTGCTGCCCGCGGTTCAACAGGCCCGCGAGGCGGCCAGGAAGCGCAATGCGCCAATCACGTCGGTCAACAAACAAAGGCCATGCTGTTGCACGAGGAGCGGTACAAGTACTTCCCGTCAAGCGGTTGGGGTTATTGGTGGGTGGGTGTTCCCGATCGTGGGTCGGGCAAAGACCAGCCCGGCGGCTGGATGTATAACATCCTCCCGTACATGGAACAACAGGATCTTCACGACCTGGGCAGCGACGGCAACCCCGACTCGATGGCGGCCGCGAAACTCGCGGGTGGGACGCAGCGCGTCCTCACGCCGCTGGAAACTTTCATCTGTCCCAGCCGCCGCACCGCAGGTACCTTTGCCATTGCATCCTACTGGTTTGGCGGCGCCAAGCAATTCTGGGGCACCGACAAGGGGCTGAGCGTGGCGGCCCGCTCCGACTATGCCGTCTGCGCAGGCGATCCGAATTACAATCAATGGGGCACCGGGCCGGACAATTTCCAAGACGCCAAGACTACTACTTGGCCGGCCACCGCCCAGACCGACACCGGCGTCTCGTATCTGCGAAGCCAGGTCACCGTGGCGATGATCACCGACGGGCTGAGCAACACCTATATGTTGGGCGAAAAGTACCTCAACGCCGACGACTACTACGACGGCATGAGCGGTTCGGACAACGAGACCTGGGCCGTCGGCTACGACAATGATATCTGCCGCACGACGTGGTACGATGGCGTGAATCAGAATACGGCGTGGACGCCGATGCAGGACACGTCGGGCTACGATAACGACGTGCGCTTCGGTAGTCCCCACGCCGACAGCCTCAATATGTCGTTCTGCGACGGCTCGGTGCAGGCGATCAGCTACACGATTGACGCGGAAACCCATCGCCGCCTGGGCAATCGCCAGGACGACTTGCCCGTCAACCCAAGAAACCTGTAAGAGACACTGGTCCAAACCGGGTTAAGAGATTGGAGGCACTCGCCAGGGTGACGGCCAAACGGTCTGTTCGTTGGGGCGTAGTCGCACCGCGATTCTTAGCACACAGCGTTTCTGCGGCCCACAAATCGGCGTTCTTCGAACGCGAAGCCATGCTGTACCAATCTGCAATGAAATTGTATAATCAATAGCGAGATTTGCGCTCTTCAAAAGCTGGCTCAGCTCCAGCAGGGGGAGGTTGATGATGTGTTCTCGCCCTAAACGGCCAAGGGTTTCCACCGAGAGAGGTGCCGGTTTCACATTGGTGGAATTGTTGGTTGTGATTACGATCATCGGAATTCTCATTGCGCTGCTGCTGCCGGCGGTGCAACAGGCCCGCGAGGCGGCCAGAAAGGTGCAGTGCGCCAATCATGTCGGTCAACTAACCAAGGCGATGTTGCTGCACGAGGAGCGGTACAAGTACTTCCCTTCCGACGGCTGGGGCTGGGACTGGGTGGGGATTCCCGATCGCGGATCGGGCAAAGATCAGCCCGGCGGCTGGGTCTATAACATTCTGCCTTACATCGAACAGCCGGACCTGCACGACCTCGGCAGCGACGGAAATCCCGATTCGACGGCACCCGCGAAGTGGGCGGCCAGCACGCAGCGCATTCAGACGCCGCTGTCGGTCATGAACTGCCCCAGCCGCCGTGAGTCCGTCCTCTATCCGATCAGCGGCGGCAGCCGGACGTTCAATGATGCCAATCCGGTCAGCATGGTCGCCCGCGGCGACTATGCGGTTTGCATGGGCGACCTGAGTAATGACGAATGGGGTGGCGGGCCGGGTAGTTTTGCAGACGCCAAGTCCGCCACCTTTGCCTGGCCCACGATCGCAGCAACCGCCACCGGCATCTCCTATGTGCGGAGCCAGGTGACCGTGGCCATGATCACCGACGGCCTTAGCAATACCTATATGCTCGGCGAAAGGTACATCTGTCCCGACTACTACACGACCGGCACCGATCCGGCGGACAACGAAACCATGTACACAGGCATGGACAACGATACCTGCCGCACGGTTTGCTACGTGCCGATGCAGGATACGCCGGGCCTTGGCAACACCGAGGTCTTCGGCAGCGCCCACGCCGGCAGCCTCAATATGTCGTTCTGCGACGGCTCGGTGCAAACCATCAACTACTCGATCGATGCCGAGACGCATCGCCGCTTGGGCAATCGCTGTGACGACTTGCCGGTGGACCGGAAGAACCTCTAGCGGTCCCGTTCAAGATCGATCGAGGTGGCAGCGGCATCCGTCGAGAGGAAGATGCCGTTGCCCGCTCTGCGGACTACGCTGAAAGCCAGGGGCTTCCGCCGCCGGCTTCACCCTCTTCGCTGTCTCTTTTTTGTCGCCGCGACCTCGGCCAGTTTCGCCAGCGCCTCGCGTTTGCCGAGGTCGCGGGCGGCGACCAGCGCGGCGAACTGGGCTTTGCGCGGGCGGGATTTTTCGTGCTCCCAGTTGTAGACGGTCAGGCCCGACACGCCCAGCAACTTGCCGTAGTCGGCCGCCGACAGCCCCAACCGCTGCCGCTGTGCCTTGACCGAGCGGGCGGAGAAACGCATGCCTTCCAGTTCGTCCGCCTCCGCCTGCGGTTGCTCCTGCTGCTGCACGCCGCGCTTCTTCAACAGTCGGATCTCCTTGTCCTGCTCGCTCAAGAGCCGCTTCAATTTGGCGATGTCGCGGCGGTACTGAGCGGCGGCCCTCTGCGTCTTGCCGATCTGCGCCTTGATCTCCTTCTTGGCCAGTCGGCAAATTTCTTCCCTTAACACACCAGCAACATTTGGCATGACTCGCGCTCCTAGAGCAAACAGTGGTATTTGGAGAATCTGGGTATTCTATAGTTTGCGCCGAGAATTGACAAGGAGGCGGGACTCCTAACAAAACCCGTACTGTCTTGCCCCGGCACGCCGACCCTCTTGCCAAACCCGCGCAAATCGGCGAAAAAGGAAGATAGGACTTTGGACGACGGGCCACCCGAGAACAGCAGGGACGCCATGAACAACGAGCACGTGCGGGTCAATTTGCGGTACGACCGCATCCACCTCAGGAACATTCTCCGCTACGCCCGCGCACACGACGTCGAGATTGACGGGCGATACGACATCCGCATGCCCCCGCGGCTGAACATCTGGACGCACACTTGGAGCAACCCCGGTTGCCGCGCGGAATCGTCGCTGATGTTCAGTCTGGAATTCGACTGGACCGCGGCCGCGCTGATGTCGGTGGTGTTGCAGCCCGGCTACGATTGGGCGATCTTCCTCGACGAACTGGCGCATTTGGAGCGGGCCGCCCTCGGCGAGGTGGTCTACGGCAAGAGCCGCTGCGAGCCCAAGACGTAAGCTGCGTTTCTCGCCGCGAGAGAGCGCGACAGTGTGTGTGGTGGGGCAGACATTCTTGTCTGCCCGATCTGCCGCGTTCTGCAGGACAGACAGGAATGTCTGCCCCACCGTGGTGCTAACCGAACCGGCTACCAGATCTTCACCCGCTCCGCCGGCGGCAGGTACATCTTGTCCCCGGGCTTCACGTCGAAGGCGGAGTAGAAGCCGTCGACGTTGCGCGGCGTGCCGTTGGCGCGATATTCGGCTGGCGAATGGGGATCGACCACCAACCGGTTCTTCAGGTCGTCGTCGCGGTACTTGCACCGCCACACCTGGGCAAAGCCGATGAAGAACCGCTGATCGCCGCTCATGCCGTCGATCACCGGGGCCTCGCGGCCAGCCAGCGACGCCTGATAGGCGGCATAGGAGATCGTCAGTCCGCTCAGGTCGCCGATGTTCTCGCCGAGCGTGAACTTGCCGTTGACGTGGAAGCCCGGAAAGGGTTCGAACTTGTCGTATTGCGCCGCCAGGGCCGCCCCGCGGCGGTCGAATTCGATGCGGTCGGCCTTCGTCCACCAGTTCGACAGATTGCCGGCGCCGTCCCACTTCGAGCCCTGATCGTCAAAACCGTGGCCAATCTCGTGACCGATCACCGTGCCGATGCCGCCGTAGTTCACTGCGTCGTCGGCGGCGCGGTTGAAGAAGGGCGGCTGCAAAATCGCCGCCGGAAAGACGATCTCGTTCTGGTGCTGGTTGTAATAAGCGTTGACCGTCTGCGGCGTCATGTGCCACTCGTCGCGATCGACCGGCTTGCCCAGCTTGTGGATCATGCGGTTCCACTCGAACGCCGACGCGCGGTCAGAATTGCCCACCAGGTCGTCGCGGCGGATTTCCAGGGTCGAGTAATCGCGCCACTTGGCCGGATAACCGATCTTCGGGCGAAACATCGCCAGTTTGGCCAGCGCCTTTTGCCTCGTTTCCGGGCCCATCCAATCGTTGTGCTCGAAAGACCGGCGATAGGTTTCGATGATGTGCTGCACCATGCGGTCCACTCGCGCCTTGGCGTCGGGGGGGAAGTGCTTTGCCACGTACAGTTTGCCCACCGCCTGGCCCAGCCCGCCATCCACGGCGGCGACCGCCCGTTTCCAGCGCGGTTGGTTCTGCGGAATGCCGTGCAGCGTCGTGCCGTAGAAGGCGAAATCGGCGTCCGCCAGCTCCTTGTCTAGCAGGCTGGCGTAGTCATGGATCACCTGCCACTTCAGCCACGCCTTCCAGGTGCCCAGCGGCACGGAATCGATCATGCCCGCCAAAGCCGTGAAATACGAGGGCTGGGCGACAATCACCTCTTGCGGGGTTTCGGCACCGAGCGTGGTAAAGTAGAGATTCCAGTCGAATCCCGGCGCGAGCTTGGCCAACTCGTCGCGGTTCTTGCGGTTGTAGGTCTTGATGCTGTCGCGGCAAGCGAGTCTCGACCATTGGGCCTTGGCCATCTGCGTCTCGAAGCTCACGATGTCCGCGGCGGTTTGCTCGGCATCGGGAATCTGGGCCAGCGAAAGCATGCGTTCGACGTGCTTGCGGTAGGCGGCGAGCTTGGCCTTCAGCTTGGGGTCCCAATAGTAGTCGCGATCCGGCAGCCCCAGGCCGCCTTGACCGAGGTAGAGGATGTATTGGTCCGATTTCTTCGCGTCGGTGTTGACGTAACAGCCCAGCGGGCCGGATACGCCGACACGCTGCGACTCGGCAAGAATGCGGATCAGGTCGTCCTTGCTGGCGATGCGGTCGATCGCCGCCAGTTTTTCCGCAATCGGCTTGATGCCAAGCTGCTCGGCCCGCGCCTCGTCCATGTACGAGGCATACATGTCGCCGATCTTCTGCTTCTCGGAACCGGGCGGGTTGTCCTTGGCCGCGGCGCAGGCCTCGATGATCGCCTGCAGGTCTTTTTCGGCCTGCTCGATGAGCATCTGGAAGGCGCCGTAGCTGGAGCGGTCGGCGGGGATTTTGGCGGTGGCCAGCCAGCCGCCGTTGACCGCGCGGAACAGGTCGTCCTGCGGTCGCACGTTCTTATCGAAGTTCGCTCGATCGATGCCGCTCGCCAGCGGCTCTGCGGCCAAAAGCGCCGGGCCGATAAGAATGAGCGTTACGATAATCGCGGAAGTAATCATGCTCTTCATCGCTGCAATTCTCCATGGTTTTCAGTCGAATATGGGAATTCTATCATACGGCGCACAGACGAGGCACGCAAAGCGTGGCAAGGAGCGTTTAGCCGCCGCGTCCACGCGGCGCTGGAGTTGCGAGCGATTCTGCGCCGCGTGGACGCGGCGGCTAAACAGGGCGAAAAGCCATCACTGTGGCGGGCTCCAATGGGCACGGAACGTGTAGCGGCCCGAGCCGACCTCAAAGAGAGCGCCGGGACCGGGCGGCTTCGAGTTTGACCGCTGCACGCCGCGCGATAACGACGGCGGCCGCTCGCTCTCGCTCACCATCAGCGGATCGTCGGTGGGCACGAAGACCGTCGCCGACGTGTTGATCGGCACCTCGACGGTCAGCGTCAATTGGTTGTTCGCCACGCTCCAAGTGCTCTCGATCTTGCCGTAGAGCGTTTGCAGCTCCGCGCTGGCCGAAGTCAGATCGCCGACGATTCCCGGCCGGATGAAGAAGTGTTTGTAGCCCGGCTGAGCGGGATCCAACCGAATTCCGGCGACCCCCTCGATAAACCAAGAGCCGACCGAGACGAACGAACTGTGCAGGAGGGAGTTGTCGCCGTTCCACTCCTCCCAGAGCGTCGTCGCTCCCTTGTCGAGCATGTATCCCCAGCCGGGAAAAGTCTTCTGGTTGACCATCGTGAAGATGAGGTCGTTGCGGTTCTCTCCGAGCAGCGTCTTGAGGAGGTAGTATGTGCCGTGGATGCCGGTATCGACGTGCCCTTTCTTCTGCACCAGGATTTCGTCGGCCAGGCGATTGAGGACCGCCGTCCGCAGCGGCGGCGGCGTGATGCCGAAGAGCAGCGGCATCGCCTCGTAGAGTTGCGTGCCGTTGGCGTAGTTGTTGCTGTCCGGCTGGAAGAAAGCCTTCTGCGTGGCTGCGGCGATGGCGTCGGCCTCCTTGCGATAGGCGGCGGCCTCCTTCCGCTTGCCGAGCACTTCCGCGACCTTGGCCACGGTGGTGACGTTGTCGACGTAATAGCAGTTGTTGAACATCAGCGTCGAGCGGGCGTCAACGCGCTTGGCGGGGTCCTGACCGTGGCCGGGCGGGACCCAATCGCCGAGAAAATCCCATACCCCGCCCCACGGCTCGAGTTGGTGGGCTATCGCCTTGGTGTTAAGGAACGCCAGCCAGCGCTGCATCATCGGATAACAGGTCTCCAAGACGCGGCGATCGCCATAGTGCCGATAAACCTGCCAGGGCAGGGTCACGCATATCCCGCTCCACGCCGGCCCCCCGCCGCCAAAGAGCGTGGGGGCCGTGTAGGGCAGATTGCCGTCGGGCTGCTGCACGTCGCGCCAGTCGCCCAGCCATTTCGTGTAAAAGCCGCCGACGCCGAAGTTGGTCATGGCGGTCTCCATCGTGGCGTGGGCGTCGCCGCCATAGCCCATCCGCTCGCGGTGCGGGCAATCGACCGTGTAGCCCCCCAAGCTCAGCGAGCGATACGTCCAAATCGTCGTGTCGTAGATGCGATTCAGCAGTTCGTTGGAACAGTTGAACGCCGCCGCCGGGGCACAGTCGCTGCTGAGCACGAATCCGTAAATGCCGTCCTTTTCCGGCGGGCTTTGCAGCCCGCTTATGGTGATCCAGCGGCCGGTGGCGTGGTTGAAGCGCTGGCAGAAGAGGCCTTCGCCGCGGTCGTTGAAAACATACTCGTATTTCTGCCCGTAGCTCTCGACCTGATTCCGCCGCTCGGAGAATTGCAGTGTGGCTTTGTCTCCCGGCTTGCCTTTCAGCCCGACATGAACCCAGCCCGAGTAGTTTCGCCCCATGTCGATGCGGCACACGCCCGGTCTTTGCACCTCGATGCCGATGGGCTTGAGGATTTCGACGCGGCGATTCGGCTCGACCATCTCGGCCGACAGCCGCACCTGTGGCGTAAAGACGGCCGCGGAATCCCAGTGCGACGTATCCAATCCCGGCTCGCCCCAACCGGGGATTTCGAGCCGGGCGTCGTACGACTCGCCGCCGAAGCCCGGGATCGCCCAGTTGCCCAGCGGTGTAAGCGGGCTGGGAAGCGTCTTCCAAGTGGCGTTGCTGACAACCTGCACCCACCGGCCATCGGCCTGCAAGACCTCGATCTGGGCCAAGACCAGCGGTTTGTCCTTGACGTGGAATTCGGAGAAGCCCGCCCAGCCCGGCGCACACCACAATGCGATGGTGTTCTGTCCGTCGCGGAAACATTTGCTCAAATCATAGGTCACGTAGCGGACGTGCTTCGAGAGATCGCTGATCGACGGAGCCAGAACGCGGTCGTTGAACGGGTTGGCCGTTGACGTACAGCTCGTGAAACCCAAGCGATGCCACGTAGGCCAACGCCCGCAGCGGTTGGCCGGAGAGCGTGACGTCCTTGCGAAACCAGGGATCGGCCTGCGACGGCTTAGCGGTCGGGGAGACGCCGATCCACTGGGCTCTCCAGTCGGAGGGCTTCAAGAGCCCCATCGACCAGCTACTCGGTTCGCTCCAATCCGACGCCACGTTCCGCTGGTCCCAGATGCGAACCTTCCAGTAGCAGAGCATCCGGCTTGTCAGCCGCTTGCCTCGATAGACGACGTGCGTCGATTGGTCGGAGGCGACGCGGCCCGTGTCCCAGAGATCGCCGCGATCCTGTTGCAGGTTGGCGCTGCTGCTGGCAACGAGGATCTGGTATGCCGCCTGGCGGACGTCGCGCGTCGCCGCCGGGTCGCTGGCTTGAATCTGCCAACTCAGCCGCGGCTCCGTCACGTCGATGCCCAGCGGAGCGTTAAGGTACTCACAGCGGAGATTGGCGGGTTGCAGGAACGTCTCTTCGGCCGCAAACCCGGTAAGCCGGCCGAAAACGGCGACAGCGAAGACTGCCGCGAGAAGTCGCTTGCTCATTATCGATCACTCCATTGGAGACGGTAACAGGGATAAACATCATTTTAATCCAGCCGCGAACAAAGGAACAGCCAGCCGCCCACCGCAGCGCGGTAACGGATTATGGCGGTTACCTCTGAACCGTTTAGCCGGCGCGTCCACGCGGCGCTGCAGTTGCGAGCGATCCTGCGCCGCGTGGACGCGGCGGCTAAACAGATTCCCCATTTTGACCGCAAAGAACTACTGCACCCGCCATTCGCAGCTTGCTCGCTTCGGCCACGCGCGACGCCCGCGCTCTGGCCCGCCTCAGACGCGGCCGCGGGATTGGCCCCGCGCCAGGGCGCTGCCGATCAGATGGGCCAGCCGCAGCGGTTCCGGCATTCGCGACTTGTGCAGGCTGGCTTCGATCAAGGCCATCGCGTGGTTCTGGTCGGTTCCGGCGAACGCCAGATGCAGCCCGGGCCGAACGCGAACCGCCGGCGGCGAGCGGCGCACGATGGGCAGGCGATCCGCCAACCCTGCCGCGATCAGGGCCTCGTCAACGCGCGAGTTGGCCGTCGCTCGCCGGGTGACGACGAGCACCGGCAGTCCAAGCCGCGAGGCCAACTCCTCAATATCGACCAATCCCAGGCCCGCCAGGGTGATGCCGCCAAGGACCACGGCGTGTAGGGCCGCCTCCCAGCGCATCGTCTTGACCCACTGGGCGAGAAACCCGGTGGCGTCGTCGCCATCGACCGGAAACTCCGTCACCGCCATGCCCTCCACCAGGTCGTTCCCCTCCATCAGCACGGCCACGATCCGCACGAGCTCCGGCTGTCGCTTGTCAAACGGAGCGTCGTCGATGCCGAGGACGTGGAACCGCATGATTCGCCACAACTCCAGAAACGAGATCGTGTAATAGCCGGGAGTCAACGACTCTTGGAATGTACGTCAATCGGCGGTTTCCCGCCGGAAGTTGTCAGTTATCGAATTTCAGTGATCCGCCGGACGGTGATCGGCATCGCGCTGTTCCTCGCGCCGTCCTGCCACCAGTGAGGCCAGGACGGAGACGGCCAGCAAGAGCCCGATCACCAGCAGTTTCGCCCAGGTGGGAATCACGTGTCCGCCGGCCTGTTTGGCGAGGAAGAAATCGCCGATCATGTTCAGGCCGATGAAGGCCAGCACGCCCGCCAGCCCATAGTGCAGATAGCGAAACATCTGCATCACCCCGGCCAGGAGGAAGTACAACGCCCGCAAGCCGAGGATGGCGAAGACGTTCGAGGTGAAGACGATGAACGAGTCGGTGGTGATGCCGAGGATGGCCGGCACGCTATCGACGGCGAACAGCAGGTCGGTGCTTTCGACGACCAAGAGCACGAGGAACAGCGGAGTGATGCAAAATTGCCCGTTTTCGCGGACGAAGAAGGCGCCGCCGTGCTGGCGATGGTCGCCCGCGGCCACCCGCAGAATCCGCCGCGCGAAGCGGAGCACGACGTTCTTCTCCGGCTCGACCTCGCTGTCGGCGTGGATCGCCAGCTTCACGCCGGTGTAGAGCAGCAACAGGCCGAACAGCGGCAGCACCCAGTCGAAGTGGTGGATCAGTTGCACGCCCGCCAGCACGAACGCCAGCCGCAGCACGATCGCGCCGAGGATGCCCCAGAAGAGCACGCGGTACTGGTATTGCAGCGGCACTTGGAAGAACGTGAAGATCACGGCGAAGACGAAGACGTTGTCCATCGACAACGACCACTCGATCAGGTAGCCGGTCAGGAAGGTCAGCCCCGCCTCGCTCCCGCCCCACCACGCCACCAGACCGTTGAAGGCGACGGCCAGGCAGCACCAGAAGACCGTCCAGCCGGCCGATTCCCGCAGCGATGGAACGCGGTCGTGGCGATGGAACACGAACAAATCGAGCGCCAAGAGAACCGCTACGAGAACGGCAAAGACGACCCAATGCCAAATGGCGACTGCGAGCATGGGCCATCACCTAATACGGTGGTCATTTTGCGGGAACATTTTGGAAATAGACGAACAGGTGGGGCAGACATTCCTGTCTGCCCAGTATGCTGCAACCGCCAGATTCATCAGGGCAGACAGGGATGTCTGCCCCACCTGTTGCCGCTTCATAAGTTCACAAGGTGCGGGTCGCGGTGCTAATGGTTCGGCGTCGGCGGGCGATAGCGGCGCAGGTCGATCGAGCGGAACCACGCGATCGTTTTCGCCAGCCCCTCGCGGAGCGGAACCGTCGGCTGCCAATCGAGCCGCGTCCTCGCCAGCGTGATGTCGGGCCGACGCCGCGCGGGATCGTCGACCGGCAGCGGCCGATGGACCAACTTCGACCGCGACCCGGTCAGTTCCACTACGAGTTCGGCCAGTTCCAGGATCGTAAACTCCTCGGGATTGCCGAGATTCACCGGCCCGATGAAATCGTCCGGCCCGTCCATCATGCGGATCATCCCTTCGACCAGGTCGTCGCGGTAGCAAAACGAGCGGGTTTGCCGGCCGTCGCCATAAATCAGGATGTCCTGGCCGGCGAGCGCCTGAACAATGAAGTTCGAGACGACGCGGCCATCGAAGGGGTGCATGCCCGGGCCGTAGGTGTTGAAAATCCGCACGATCCGCACATTGACGCGATTCTGGCGATGGTAATCCATAAACAGCGTCTCGGCCGCCCGCTTGCCTTCGTCGTAACAGGCGCGGGGACCGATCGGATTGACCACGCCGCGGTAGGATTCGGGCTGGGGATGGACCTCGGGATCGCCGTAGATTTCGCTGGTCGAGGCTTGCAGCGCCTTGGCCCGGCAGCGCTTGGCCATGCCGAGCACGTTGATCGCCCCCATCACCGAGGTCTTCATGGTCTTGATGGGATTGTACTGGTAATGGCCGGGCGCGGCGGGACAGGCCAAATTGTAGACCTCGTCAACCTCCAGGAAGATCGGCAACGTCACGTCGTGGCGGATCAGCTCGAAGTTGGCGCAGGGCAGCAGGTGGGCGACGTTCGATTTCTGGCTGGTGAAGAAGTTGTCGAGGCAGATCACGTCGTGCCCGCGTTCCAGCAGCCGCTCGCACAGATGCACGCCGAGAAACCCCGCCCCGCCGGTCACCAGAATGCGCTTGATGGACGACACGTGTTGGACCTTCGAGCCGGTGGAGATATCGGCAAACGCCTGTCGCGGCGCAGCCGTCAACCAAACATAGCTCGCGCAATCGACCGCGGCAACAGCCGAGGCTTACCGTTTCGAGAACTGCGTGCCGCGGCGGGCGCCGCGGAGGCCGTATTTCTTCCGCTCTTTCATGCGGCCGTCGCGGGTGAGGCAGCCGGTGTCGCGCAGGCCGACGGCCAACTGCTCGTCGAACTTCTTCAGCGCGCGGGCGATGCCCAACTTGCAGGCGTCGGCCTGGCCGGTAATGCCGCCGCCGTCGACCCGCACGATCACGTCGAACTCCGAGCGTTTGCCGGTCTGATCGAGCGGGGCCACGACCGAATTGCGCTGGCGGACATTGAGAAAATAGGCATCGAGCTCACGGCCGTTGATCGTGATCTTGCCCGCCCCGGGACGAACGCGGACCCGCGCCACCGAAGTCTTCCGCCGGCCGGTGCCGAGAATGTCGTTGCTTTTCACTACTGCCATCGCCGATTATTCCTTGCTTCCGAGTTCGATCAGTTCCGGCGACTGAGCCTGGTGGGGATGCTCGCCGCCGGCGTAGATTTTCAGTTTTTCCAGGGTCTTGAAGGCCAGCTTGTTCTTCGGCAACATGCGGCGGACCGCCTCGCGGAGAATCAACTCCGGCCGGCGGGCGCGGCGGCGGCCGGCGGTCTCGCTCCGCTGCCGCGTGTAGCCGGTGTACCAGGTGTACCGCTTCTGGTCCCACTTCTTGCCGGAGAAGACGACCTTCGCGGCATTGATCACGATGACGTAATCGCCGTTGTCAACATGGGGAGTGTAGGTGGGCCGATTCTTGCCCATCAGAATCATCGCCAACCGGCTGGCCAAACGCCCGACGACTTTGTCGCTGGCATCGACCAGCCACCATTTCGGCTCGATCTCGCCGGGCCGGGCCATGTAGGTCTTCATCTGCTGCATCTTTGCTACTCGCACAACTGCCGCGCCGAGGGAAACTCACAATTTAGTCGTTTCCGGGCCGGCTGACAAGGCGTGCCGCGGGCAGCAGCGTCGATTTTGGCGTCCCGGAGGCGACTGCGGGCCGGCTTCATTCGATTTGGGCGGACGGACGGCCGCAAGTGCTGCGGCGGTCATCCCGTCTTGACAACTTGACGCCACCCGTTGGTGGCATTCCATCACGTTCCCTCGACAATCACCGCGCGGTACTCGGCACCGCGAAAACGGTGTTCGCGGACTTTGCGGTAGGCGGGGCTACCGTACCAGGCCTTCGCCTCGGCAAAGGTGGGGAACTTCAGGATCACCACCCCCTCGACCTCCGGCCCTTCCAGCACCTCCTGCCGCCCGTAGGCGGCCAGCACCGAAACCGGATGCCCCGACAGAGACCAGCCAACCTGCTGCGAATAGGTCGCAAGCTCCGCGGCGTCTTTCGTCGATTCACGAGTGAAAACAATATAGGCTGCCATGGTTCCTCCTACGGAAATTTCACTTCCCGACTTTCCGCGTCGCGACATTCGATGACCAAGTGCTCCGGCGCGGCGCCTTCAACGCCGACGACTTGGATGGACATCTCGCCTTCTTCTTCCAGCCGCGCCAGTTCGTGCCGCTTGCGGTTGTTGAGGAAATCGGCGACCTCGTCGGAGACGCGGAGGGTGACCTTGACGATCGGCTCGCGCTGGCTGGCGAGAATCAACATGCGGACCACGTCGATGGCCATGCTCTCGGGCGTCTTCACCACGGCCGAGCCGCCGCAACTGGGGCATTCCATGTAGGCGCTGCGCTTCGGATTGGTGCGGATGCGTTGGCGGGTCATCTCGATCAGGCCGAAGGGACTGGTGCGGAGGATTTTCGTGCGGGCACGGTCGCGCTTCATGTAATCCCGCAACGCCCGCTCGATGCCGTGACGGTGCTTCTCCTTCCGCATGTCGATGAAATCGTTGACGATCACGCCGCCGAGGTCGCGCAGACGGATTTGCCGGGCGATCTCCTTGGCCGCGTGCATGTTCATCTGGTAGGCGCTCTCTTCGGCGTCGCCTTCGGCGCGGAAGCTGCCGCTGTTGACGTCGATGGCCACCAGCGCCTCGGTCTGGTCGATGACAATCGAGCCGCCCGACCTCAAGGGGACGCGGCGGCGGTGAATTTTGGCGATCTCCTCTTCGAGATTGTACCTGTTGAACAGCGGCTCCTTGCCCTCGAACATTTGCAGGCGGTGGACGTAGCGCGGCATGACCAGTTGCAGGAACTCCTTGGCGCGATCGTGGGCCGTCGGCTCGTCGATGTAGATCGCATCGACTTCGGCCGTGACGATGTCGCGAATCGTGCGGATGATCATGTCGCTCTCTTCGTAGATGCCGGCGGGGGCGGGCATCTTCTTGATCCGCCGCGCGATCACCTTCCAGAGGCGGAGCAGGTAGGCCATGTCGCGGGAGAGCTCGCGCTTGGTGCGGTCGGAACCGGCGGTGCGGACGATGAAGCCCACCCCCTTGGGCGGATTCAGCTCGAGCATCACGTCGCGAAGCCGGCGGCGGACTGTTTCGTCCTCGATCTTTCGCGAGACGCCGACGCGGCCCAGCGCGGGCATGAGCACGAGATAGCGGCCGGGGATGCTGATGTAGGTCGAGAGCGTCGGCCCCTTGGTGCCGATCCCCTCCTTGATCACCTGCACGAGCACTTCGTCGCCGCGGCGGAAGACCTCCTGGATCGGCGGCTTGAAGCGCGGCCGGCCGCTGAAGCGGTAGTTTCGCGGCCGATCGTGGCCGTTGCCGTGCCCATCGCCGCGTCCTTCGTCGAACTCGTCGCCAACGTCCGACTCCGCGTTGCGTTGCGGCGAGCGGCGCGGGCCGGAGGGGGCCTGCGATCTCGCCGGATCGAAGCCGCCCTGGCGAAAGTATTGCGGCTCGACGTCGCTGACGTGCAGAAAGCCGTTGCGGCCCACGCCGAAATCGACGAACGCCGCCTGGATGCTCGGCTCCAGGTTGACGATCACGCCTTTGTAGATGTTTCCTACGTAATTGTCCTGTCCGGTCCGTTCTACATACAGCTCTTCCAGGGCTCCATCTTCAACGATGGCGATCCGGCATTCTTCCGGCTGCGCGACGTTGATCAGCATTTCTTGTTTCATCGGGGTGCTTTCTTGTTCGGCGATACCGACAAGCACGCGTTCGTTCCACTAGCAGGGGCGCCTTCGCCGCGTTTTCTCCGCGGGCGGAAAGTCCGCGCCGCAGCGCAGCGGGCTGAGGGCGAGGGGAGCGGCCGGGATGGTGGCAAAGGCGGCTCATGCGGAGATCTCCACGCTGGTGCGGCACAGCCGCGATCCTTGCCGCTCGATGCCGCTTAAACCCAATGCCGCCAAGACCTCGCGCGGACCGGCGCTGCCGCGGCTGTCGACGCGGAGCCGCATCTTCAGCACGCCCTCGGCAAACGTCAACTCCGTCAGGAGAGGGCGAATGTCGATCGCCGCACGCCCGCGGGCGCGCTCGACCGGCCACGAGGCGGCCGCCAAGAGACGCTCGATCCGCTCGGACAGACCGGCCCGCTCGCAGGCGGGAATCGGGGCTTCGTAGGCGACGCTGCGGACGCTGGCCTTCTTGCTGCCCTCAGGCAGCACTTCGACCGCGCGGAACGCCAGCCCGGGTGGGGCTTGCGGCGCTAATCGCCGCAGCAGTTCCTCGGCGCCGGAAAAGGGGACAGTCCCCTTTTGTGCGACGACCAACGCTGCGCGTCGGTGCCCGCCTCCGGGCCGTTCCGGCAAAAGGGGGCTGTCCCCTTTTCCGGCTTCGGCGGTGATTGTCTCGGCCAATTCCAATTCCATCACCTCATCATTCCCCTCGATTCCTACCGCCAAAGCCAGGGGGAAGGTCATCCGCGGTTTCGGATGAAATCCCTCACTGAAGCTCAGCGGCAGCCCCGCTCGGTGGAACAATCGCTCCATGCACCGCATCAGGTCGCGGTGCCCGATCAGCCGCAGGTCTCCCTGCTTGGAAAAACGAACTCGTACTCGTAATCGAACCATCGGTCCGACTCTTCCCGCCACTGCCGTTGTCGGCGGGAAACCAAAAAGTATTCCACAATAGGTTCTGGTTCCCACGCTCTGCGTGGGAACCGGTGACTCCCGGCGCTCCGCGTTGCACTGGCCGACGCAGAGCGTCGCAACCGGTGCGTTCCCACGCGGAGCGTGGGAACGAGGGCTCTTCTTTCGCTTCTAATTCCCACGCGGAGCGCGGGAACGAGGGTCGGCCGATTGCGGCCGCCCTACTCGACGACCTCTCGCACGTATTTCTTCACTTCTTCCTTCAAGTAGCTTCTCACGTCCCGGGCGTTTTCCAGGGTCATTGCCCGCGCAGCGACGGCCTGGCACTGCGGCAGCGACACGCTGCGGCAGAGATTCTTCACTTCGGGAATCGAACTAGGGCTTACGCTGAACTTTCGCAAGCCCATGCCCAGCAGCAGCATCGTGTACAAGGGGCTGCCGCTCATCTGTCCGCACATGCTGATCGGCACGCCCTTGCGGTCGGCGGCGTCGATCGACATCGCGATCAGTTTCAAGACCGCCGGATCGGCCGGGTTGTACAGGCCGACGACGTCCTTGTTGCTGCGATCGACGGCCAGCGTGTACTGGACCAGATCGTTGGTGCCGATGCTGAGGAAATCGACCTCCTCGACGAAGCGGTCGATCATCATCGCGGCGGCGGGGGTTTCCACCATCATCCCCACCGGCACGTTGCGGTTGAAGGGGATGTTGTGCTCTTGCAGGTCTTCCATCACGTCGGCCAGCACCATTTTCGCCTGCCGCAGTTCGAGTAGGGTCGAGACCAGCGGGAACATGATGTAGACGTTGCCCAGAACGGTGGCCCGCAGCGTCGCCCGCAACTGCGTGCGGAACAGCGGCAGGTTGCGCAATGCCAGGCGGATGCTCCGCAGCCCCAGGCAGGGATTCCGCTCGTCGTCGGGGCGGGCCATGTTCGGCATCTTGTCGGCGCCGAGGTCGAAGGTGCGAATCACCACCGGCTTTTGCCCCATCGCCTGCACCACCCGCGAATACGCCTGATAGTGGACCTCCTCGGTCGGCTCGATTTCGGCGCCGAGATAGAGGAATTCGGTGCGATACAGGCCCACGCCGTCCGCGCCGCGATCGACGCAGTGATCGACCTCGTAGGGAAACTCGATATTGCCCAAAAGCTCGATGCGGACGCCGTCGAGCGTCTGGGCGGGCAGATCGCGGAGCGGCTCGAGCTTGCTCGCCTGGATGCGGGTCTCCTCGGCGCGATGGCGATAACTGGCCAGCGTCTCTTCATCGGGCTGAAGGATCACCAGGCCCTTGTCGCCGTCGATGATCGCCAACTCGCCGCCGGAGACTTCGGTGAGAAACGGCCCGGTGCCGACGACGGCCGGGATTTCCAGGGCCTCGGCCACGATCGCGGTGTGGCTGCCCGGGCCGCCGATCTCGGTCACGAATCCGCGAACGAAACGGCGGTCGAGATTCGAGGTCTCGCTCGGCGTCAGATTATGGGCCAGCACCAGCACCGGCGAGGCGAGATTCGAGATCCCTTCGCGGCGACGGCCCAAGAGGTGCCGCAGCAGGCGTTTTTCGATGTCGAAAATGTCGTTGGCCCGCTCGGCCAGGTACGAGGTCTCCAAACGCTGAAAGACCTGGGCGTAGCGGCGCAAGATGCGGCTGACGGCGTACTCCGGCGAGTAGTGCCGCTGGCGGATCATCTCCTCCAGCTCGCTGCGGAGCCGCGAGTCCTGGAGCATTTGCAGATGGGCCTCGAAGATCGCCCCGTATTTTTCGCCCAATTCGGCGGAAACGGTCTCGCGGTGGTGGGCGATTTCGGTCGCCGCCGCCGCGATCGCCTTGTCGAGCCGCTCCAACTCGTCGACGACCGCGTCGCGCGCCACGAAACGCCGAGGAATGCGGAATCCCTCGGTGTCCATCACCAGCGCCTCGCCGATGGCCACGCCGGGCGAGACGGCAATCCCTTGTAGTTTTTGCATCGACGCTTATTCGGTTTTCTTGGCTTCGTCGCCAAACTGGCCGGCAAAGAGCGGCTCCAGCAGATCGAGCACGGCGACCGCGTCGGGCCCCGTGGCCGTAACCGTCAGCCGTTCGCCCGGTTGAGCCACCAGCCCCATGATCTGCCAGATATCGGTGGCTTCGACCTGTTGTTCCCCCTTGGCGATGGTGACCTTCGACCTGCCGCGTTGGACGCTCTGGACAATCGCCAGCGCCGACCGTATGTGTACGCCCGCCGGGTCGGTAACGACCACGTTGCGAGTAATTGACTCCGACATGGCTGCTACGGTCCGAACTGGTTGGTGTCGGCCTCTTTCAAGAGGGTCTGGATGTCCTCCACGCTCTTGGCCTGCTTGAGGAATTTGCAGAAGGTGTCGTCGCGAAGCTGACGGGAGATGTTCTCCAACGCCCGCAGGTGATCGCCGGGCCGGTCGGGGGGCGAAATCAAGAGGAAGAACAGGTGCACGACTTCGCCGTCGAGGCTGGCGAAATCGACGCCCTGGGGGCTGACGGCCACCGAGCCCACCAGCCGATCGACGCTGGGATGCTTGGTGTGGGGGACAGCGACCCCTCGGCCGATGCCGGTGCTCCCCAGTTCCTCGCGCTTGAGGATCGCCTTGACGATGCTCTCGTACTCCTCTTTTTCGACCTTGCCCGCCTTGCAGAGTGCCTGCACCATTTCGCGGATAGTGCCCTCCTTGTCAACGGCGCTGAGTTTGGCGATGATGGCGTCGCGACAGATAAAGTCGGCAAATCTCATTGGTTCTCCTTTTGTTCCTCCCGATGCCCGGCGTTGCGATGGCGATCTTGCACCTTCTCTTTGTGCTTTCGCAGTTGCTGCTCCATGTGGTCGACCGCCGATTCGACCGCGGCCAGCAGGTTCTCCCCCTGCCCGGTAGCCACAAAGTCGTGCTTCTTGGCCGATACCTTCAGGTCAACTAGGGGGGCATCACGATGCTCCATATCGACCGTAAGTTCGATCGCGCTGATGCGATCATAAAGACGGGTCAGTTTTTCCAACTTCTCCCGAACTAAGGCCTGGGTCGTTTCGCTGATGTGCCCGTGCCGGACCGAAATGTTCATCTGCACGGAATCGACTCCTTGGAAAGATAAACCAGTAATTCTAGCGGATGGCCGCCGGCGACACAAACGCAAACGCGGCAACGGTAAGAGTCTACCTTCTTGCCGGCCCGGCGTAAGGGGGCTCGCCGCGCGTTTTCGTCGCCACAACCTGGGAATTATAGCCCTGTCTGGGGGTGACGGCAACTCCACGCCAATGCCTGCTAAGCATCAGCAATCGGCTGACCGCCGAAAGCGCGTAGGTTATGCTTTTAGCATAACACTCTTGCACACAACGCTTTCCGTTATGCTAAAGCATAACCTACGGCTACGGCTACGGCTGAGAGTTGATCGCTGACCGCTCCCAACGGTTTCAGTGCTGCTCAAGCACGCTGTCAGACATCGCAGATCGCCACCGCCTGTTCCAGGCTCTTCAGTGCATCAGGCCGCGCAGGAACGAACTCCTGGCCGATGTAACCATCGTAACCGGTGGTGGCAATCGCGCGGATGATCTTCGCATAGTCCAACTTCTGTGTCTTGTCGATTTCGTGTCGCCCCGGGACGCCGCCGGTGTGATAATGGGCAAAATACCCGTGATAGTTGCGGATGTCGGCCAGCACGTCCTCCTTCATCATTGCCGCGTGGTAGATGTCGTAAAGGACCTTCACCCGCGGCGAGCCGGTCTGGCGGATCGCCGCGACGCACCACTTGGTCGAGTCGCCCATGTAGTCCCTGTGGTCGATCGAGTTGAGCAATTCCAGGCAGACGGTCACCTTCTTCCGCTCGGCGTAGCCGGCGATTTTCTTCAGGCCGATCACACAGTTCTTGAGCCCTTCCTGGTCGTCCATGCCCGCGCGGTTGCCGGAGAGGGTGACCACGTTGGGAAAACCCGCCGCGGCGGTGGCGTCGATGCTCTTCCGCAGCGCCGCCAGGCACTCGGCGTGATATTCCAGGTGGTTCAGGCCCCGCGGAATGCCGTGGCTGACCGACATGGCGCAGATCAGGCCGTGCTTCTTTAGGGTTGGCCATTGGTCGGGCGTGGTCAGTTCGATCGAGCGGAGCCCCATCTTCGCGCAGGCCGCGGCGAAGCGATCGAGCGACATCTTTGTCCGCCGCAGATAATCGTCATAGCACCAGAGGCAGACCGATTGCTTGATCCGCTTCCTGGCTTCGGCCGCCAAGCCCGTCCCGGCCAGCGGCCAGGCTGCCCCGACTGCCGCCGCCCCCGCCACGCTGCGCAGCATTGTCCGCCGCGTGCAGCGGGCTTGGCTCAATGGAAAACTATCGTCATGGTGTCGCATGGTGATCTCCTGGCACTTTCCGCAATGTTGAGGGCCGCCCTGATTATATCACGGGAACCCCCGTGAAATAACCGCCTCGAAAAAGGGGACTTCACAGATTTTGGAGACGTTGGTGAGCCTGCCATGAATGCGATCGGTTGCGAGAGGCCGGGAATCAGCGATGATACCCTTTCCGGGCTTCGGCAACCGCAACTTTGTGGCCGTCGGCAAGCGATCGCAAACCATCCTGGTTGCACAATTCGGTCCACAAATAAGCCAGCGTCGATTCCGCGCCCTGGTTGCGATTCGCTCCGGATGCCAGAAGGCCATCGCAACACGCGCCGGACGGCACGTCTGCCAGCGGCTCCCTCAGACTGTTCTGCCCGTGGAACCAACCGTGGGCTCGGCGGAACGCAGCGGAGTATCCCTCATTCCCAAGGAGACGAAACGCGGCCAGCGCGGCTTCGGCCATCGTGGCAGCCTCGACGGGCTGTTGATCGTACAACGCCTTTTCTTCCCCGCGAGGATACCACCCCTCGTTTCCGACCGGCCAGAAAATGCCGTTGCTCGTCGTCTGACGATTGAGGAAGGCAAACGATGTCGTCGCCACGTTAAGGAAATCTTCCTTCGGCCAGTTTTCGGCTGCGATGAACAAAGCGTGCGGCAACACGGCGTTCGCATAGGTCATACGCGACTCGAACCAGCTCCAACCGGGCCGCTGGGCGCGGTGGTAGCACTCCATCAGTCGTTGCGCCGCCGACCAAGCCACGGCCGCCAGCGGTTCGATGTCGGTTGCCTTCGCACTCTGAAGATGTCCCCAAGCCAGGATCACATACGCCTGGGCACGCAAACTTCGCAGGTCGGCGAGTGTGGGCAGAACCGTATCGATCAGCTCCCGCGCCAGCGCTCGGTAGTCGCCAGGTAAGCTGCTGCCCAGTACGTCCGCCAAGGCGCGAACCGCCTGACCTTGGCAATCGCCGCAGCCCTCTGCATCGAGCCAACGACGGTCATAACTGAGAAAATTGTGAAACCCACGGCCGACGCCGCGGGCGTGCTCCAAAAAACTCAAGTGCGTTGTCACTCGCCGCAACATGCGTTCGTCGGGGCGCCGGGACCACAGCCGCGCGCAAAGTCGCAAAGCCCGGGCGTTGTCGTCGGTCGTATAGCCGCTGTCGCGTCGCGGAACACTATAAATGGCGTGTTGGATCAACCCGGTCGAGTCCGTCATGCGGTCCAGATGTTTCAAGGCGATTTTCTGATGAACCTGCATTACAGTCCTCCACGGATGAGTTCACGGGCAGGGCGTTCGCCTCTGGAAGTCGAAGAGGCCCTGCGATCGAGCCACTGCCGACTTGCGTCGCTTTCCGACGCAATCTCGTCGAAGAACTCCAAGTACTGGCGGCCGACATTTGGCCAAAACATGGGTTTCGCGTACTGGTACGCTCGGCGCCGAGTTTCAACCTGAAACGCGGTGTCGTTCAGGAATCGCAGCGTGGCGTCGGCCATAGCCTGGCTTTGGCCAAACGGCACGAGCAGGCCGCGGCCGTCGGCCAAGACCTCTTCGGCATAGAGGTAAGGCGTGCTGACCACGGCCCCGCCGGCGGCTAAGGCATACGCCAAGGCGCCGCTGGAAATCTGGTCCTTTCCCGGATAAGGAGTGACGTAGACGTCACAGGCTTGCAGATGCACCAGAAGGTCGGCAAGGCTGAGATACTTGTTCACAAAACGCACGTGCTGGCCGACGCCCAACGATTCAGCCATCTCGATCAGGCTTTCTCGGTAGACTTCACCCTCATGAAGCTTGACCTGTGGGTGCGTGGCGCCGACGATCAGATAGATGGCCTTGGGACAGGCGGCGACGATCCGAGGCATGGCCTGAATCATGTGTTCCAGTCCCTTGCCGCGACTGATCAGTCCGAAAGTGCAAATCACCCGCCGGCCGGTGAACCCCAACCGTTTCTTGTGTACGCCGTCGCGCTCGTAAGGAACCTCCGGCACTCCATGAGGGATCACCTGCACGTAGGATCCCGATACGCCGTAGACGCTCGTCAGCAGCCGGGCGGCAACCTTGGTCATCACCACGATGCCCCGGCTGCGGGCCGCCAGGTTCTGAATGATCCGTCGTGGAAGCGGGTCCGGCTCGGTCAGGAGCGTGTGAAACGTCGTGACGATGGGCTTGCGGCAATTGCGGACAAAGTCCAGAACGCGAACGCCCCATTCGCCGGGATAGAGGCCGAACTCGTGCTGCAAGCTCACCACGTCGCACGGGCCGTCGTTGGCCACCTCCGCCGCCAGGGAGTAAGCATCCGAGCGGCTGTTGTCAACGACGTGGACCACGCGGGGGTCGTCGTAGCGAAGCTCGCGCGTCTTCTGGATGGCTGCCACCGAAGAGACCGGCTCCGGCGCAGCGATGTCGACCGCGTCGGCCGAGTCACGGGTGAAGGTCGCCAGTCCGCACGCTTCCGGCGGATACGTCGATAAGAAAAGGGGTCGAACGGTATTCACGAGTCACCTCCTGAGATTGTTCCTATTGTCGTTTTCGACGAGAAATCCGACTTGACAGGCTTCATGGCGGACTCCGTCTCCGAGCGTCGGGGTGATGGCTTCAGTTCGTCGGCGCGTTTCGTCATGGCGGACTCCAATGAGCTTCCCAAGGCCTGGATCTCAGAAGAGTCATGCGCAAACTTCTCTGCAACGTCATGCCTACAACGCAGCGTCCTCGGTCCCGCTCCTGCTGTTATCGTCATGGCTGACGTCTTTCATTTCTGTCGAGGTTCTGCCTCTGCTCCTTCGGCGATCTGTTTGCGACGCCCTTTCGCCTTCCGGCTTAGCGCGGCTTACGGACCAACCGTCCAGCCGCCACCACACCCAACGCGAAGCCAATCAGCAAGGTGCCGAAAAGCAACGCGGCTCCGGGCATTGTGACGGTAAGGAATAGGATTTTCGTCTTGACGGCTTCAGTGTTTTGCAGGACTACGACCAACACCAGCAAGCCGATCACGGCCATTACAACGATCTTGGACTTGCTCATTGGCTGATCCTCCAGGCTAACAAAGGCTTGGCGCGTTCCACTTCCTGCGGCGTTCTAGTTTTCCTTTGTGAGAGCAATTTCATCCGAGTAATTCGCATTCCTTGTTTCAGATAAGGCACATCGCCGCGCCTGCCATCCATCGATCGGCGCAACTTCAATATCCAACTCGACCTTTTCAGACTGGGTCTGCGAGGCTTCAAACGCTTCCAGCACGGCGGCCAGCGCCAGTTGTTTGACGTGGTGCGATTCGGAGCGGCCATGCACAATGACCCGCCCACCGATGGTCTCGACGCGCAGGTCGTAAATCCGACCGCCGGTTCGCCGCGCGATCGAACATTCCAGGCGGCCGCTTTGTTCGGCCAAAGTGAAACGTAGTTTGGGATGAGCGAGTATGGCGCGGAGCCTTACGGCCAGCCGTTCAGCCGCCAGCGGTTTGAGTTGATAGTCGCTTAGCGGAAACCGCGCTACAGCCTCCATGATGCGAGGATCGCGACAGGAGGTGAGCACCATTACGGGAACGATTGCAAGTTCAGGAACCTCGCCCATGAGCGTGAGAACTCCCTCGCCGCCGCCCCAGGGCAATTGCGGCTCGAGCACGAGCACGTCCGGCGAGCGCTCGCGCAGTCGGGCAACGCACTCTAATCCGCTTGCCGCCGTGACCAGTTCGAAGCCCTCCTCGAAAAGCGGCCCTTGGTACACGGGCCGAAGCGACTCATCGGGATCGGCCAGCAAGACTCGAACGGGCTTTGAACCACTCGACCGCGGTCGGGCAAGAGTTTCACTATTCACGATTGACCCCCTCCTTGATTTCGCGCGTTCCGAGGCAACATGAACGAGCTTCTGACGATAGCGGCTCTCTGGTTACTCCCAGAAGTGCCGCCGTCTCATCCCATGTCCCAGGAAAGACAGCACCGCCAGGATGAGGAAAACGACGAAGAGTACCTTCGCCCCTTCCCAGGAAAAGGCCGCCACCCCGGCGAAGCCAAGGAACCCAGCAATCAGAGCGATCACGAGGAACACGATGGCAAGTCGTAACATCTCAATTCTCCTTCACAGAAATGACCTAATGCACACGTTTACGCCTCTCGCTTGTCGTGCAGCTCTCCTTCGATCTGCTTTCTTCTTCCGCCCAATCTCGCTCCGGCCCGGGTGCGCCTCTTCTGATAGTTCGCTTGTTCCTGCTTCCTTGCGACTCCCCTCTTCGCTCAGCCGCGTTTCTGCGGCTTTCTTTCCTTCCGGACTGCGCTTGATTGCCTTGGCAATATCCTCAGCCCTGCCTTTTTCCCTCCTCTTTTCCTTTCTCAGCTTGCTAATCGTTGATCTTTTCGCCTCAAGTTCCTGGCGTTGTACGCGGACCAGCTTTTCTCTCTTGCTTGTTCTCATTTGTCTTACTCCGTTTCAGCGGTTATTCAGCGGTCTTAAGGTAATTGGACGGATCCTTGTCAAACTGCTGCAACGATTCCGCTGTGTAGAAGTGATAGGTTCGCCCGTGATATTCCCTCTTCCCCGCGGCAAATGCCCTCGGGAATTGGATGTTCATGACGGGGTCCGTCTCCAAGCTCTGCTTCTGGTATTGGGCCGTGAAGTACAGTTCCAAATAGGTTCGCGTGAATTCCACCAGCCTGTCATCGATCCAGGCGGCGATCGCCTCATCGCTGGGATTGTCGATCGAGACGACAAGTGTGGCGCGGCTCTCGAACTCGACATAGATGGGAAGGATTTCCAATCCATAGTTGATGACCGCGTTTTCGATCGGGCCGTCGTGCCCCACGTGAAAGGAGAGGACCGCGATCGCCGGACATTCGTCGGAATAGGGGACCGACAGCGTGATCGTCTCCTCGTGAAGTGCCCGCCCTTCCGGGCCGTGACGTTCGAGACCCAGGCTTCTCCTGGCGTGCTTGAAGATGTTCACCTCCATGATCGCCTCGATGCGCGGCTGGAGGATGCCGCGGATGTGACCGGCCAAGGCAACGAAACGCTGGAAGCGTTGATCCTGATCATGAGAGAATGCATGGCTGGCTTCTATTCGGAGCGAGTGGAGTCGCTCCACTGCCGCAGCAATCTCGTCGGACAGGCGCTCAGCGAGTCGGTCTACAGACGGCGTCATTGCAACGTTTCTCCTCTCTGGCGCTTCCGGCATTTAGTGATAGTGGGAGTTCCACCACCTCCTCAAGGAGTTCAGTATCATTAGGCAGACGTGGCCGGGAAGCTCAATCATGAAGAAATAGGCGACCGACATCGCGGTTGACATTTTGTTCCCCTTTGTACCGCCAATGGCCGGCAAACCGGTCAGGCGACCTGATCGGCCTCGGTGCGGATTCGTTCCCACACCTCCGAACGATGGACAGGGACATCGGCGTCGACCTCGAAGCCCAGTCTCACGTGCGAGCCTCGAATATCGAGCACCGTGACTTTGAACAGGCGGCTAAACCCATCGGCGCCGCCGATCACAACCGACTCGCGATTCTTCCTCGATAGAACTAACATGGCAAAACCTCCCTTTTTTGTGATTGCTCGCCCAACCCGTTCCCGCTCCAACTGCCCGCGGCTACGCCGCTGGCCAACAGGAACACCTGCACCACCGTGCCGGTCGTGAACACTTGCACCACCGTGCCCGAAGTCGGCTCCACTTCCGCGGTCGCTTCGCGCACTTCGACCCCGGTAATCCTCTTGATCTCGTCGCGGAGCGAGTCGGCGGAGTCGCAAAACAACTGCCGGTGAAACTCCTGCACCTGGGCGGCCCCGGCCGGGCTTTTGGCCAGCGCCTTCTCGGCTGGCGACAAGGCGCCGTGCAGCGTGATCACCAGCGTGTTCTCGCTGAGGATCACGGCCACCGATTGTGGTGTGTGGCCGGTTCGCCGCTGCTCGAACGCGCTGGCCGCTCGGGCGATCTGCTGCGCCACGCTTGGATCGAGCTTTTCCATCGGACCCCCTCCCGCACTGATTGTGAGCGCCTTGCGGCGCCAAGAACAAAAAAAGCCGACGTGGCGGAACACCCGAAGGTATTCGACCACGTCGGCTTACTCTCGAACGAGCCCCCCGGCACGGCCGGGTTGCCCTTCATCTAGTCATCCGACAACTTCATTGGAGAAGCCGCCCTCTATTGCAGCGCGACCCTCCCACCTTCCTATATTCTACGCTGCCCATCGGGGAACACAATAGGACTTTCGCCTTTCTTCCGCACTTGGTATCATTTTCTTTGATTTACTTCGGAGAACCTGATGGCTCATGCTTCGTCAATTGATGGGAACTTCCGCGTGACTATCCCTCCAATCGGGGGTGCCAACGTGAGAACTCAGGGAGAAATCGAAGCCGCCATTTGTGAAGGGGTTAGTCGTTTCGAGCAGGACTACATGGGCCGGGGCCCCAAGGACATTTATACCCATCTGCTCGGCGATCTCCTCGTGGTTCGCCTTCAAGGGGTGTTGACGGCGGCCGAACAGCATCTGGTCAAATCGCTTTCGGCCGAGAAGGGGCGAGATCTCTTGAAGCAGGTGCGGACCCATCTGATCGAAACGGCCCGACCGGTCATGGAAGCGATGGTCCAGGAGATCACCGGCGTCAAGGTGTTGACCCTGCACCATGATATCAGCACCACGACCGGCGAGGAGGTAGTTCTCTTTACCCTTGCCGAGTCGCCACTTCTCCGCGATGCGAAGAAGAAATAGCGGTTCTGACTCAGGTCGTATCGTTCACTGCGGCCTGACCCGCTTGGCCTGCGGACCCTTCGGATTGGGTCATTCGGGATACGGCCCTGCAAAGACCTTCCGCGTCGCGGTCTCCCGCCGATGCGGAGAATAGGGGATTGCGAAGGTGCTTAGCCAGCCGGCGTTCGGGCCGCGGGCGATGTAGCCCTCGGCCCAAACGTAGCTATCCAGGCCGCGGACATGTAGTTCCACGGCGTAGGGCGAGGGGTTCTTCTCCAGGCCCGGCGGCCAGGCATGTCCATGATAATAGCAGTCCGGCCAGACTTCCAGCCGGCTATCGGGCATCAGGCCGTCGGTCAGCAAGACTTTGGGTTTGTCGTTCTCGACGCCCAGGCAGGCAGCCAGCGAATGGCCCGTCGTTTCCGCGCACCAGCGCACGTGACCGAAGCGGGTGCGGCCGGCGTCGCGGAAAATCGCGCCGATCATGTCGGTGGCGCGGACGCAGTCCAGTTTTTTCTGTTGCAGGGCTTCACGGAGGGTGAGCGTCCGTCCGTAATTGTCCGGCGTTTGATAGAAGGCGTGCGTCCAGCGTTGGGCCGCCAGGAAGGCCCGCCCTTCTGGACAAGCTTGAACATTCAAGTTCACCGTTGAAGAATTGCAACGGATGGACTCAAAGAGTGGTTGAGAACAGTAAGCGGCCCCCCTTGGACGGGTAGTTCGGATTGCCGAAAACCGATGCGGCCGTGTTTCAATGGGTGTTGACGTTGGCCGCCGAGAAGAAATTGTTGCCGGGCAAAACGGTGGCCGTGGATGCCACGACCCTGGAAGCCGATGCGGCCATGAAGTCCATTGTGCGGCGCGACAGCGGCGAGGATTGGAACGAGTATCTGCGGCAGTTGATGAAGCAGCGCGAAGGCGTGGAAAACCCCACGGAGGAAGAGCTTCGCCGTTTCGACAAGCAGCGGAAGGACAAGCGGGTTTCCAACGAAGAGTGGGTGTCGGCCACCGACGCGGACAGCCGCATCACGAAGATGAAGGACGGAACGACGCACTTGGCCTACAAGGCGGAACATGTGGTCGATCTGAAGACGGAGTTGGTGCTGGCCGCCTCGATCCGCCATGCCGACGAAGGCGATGCCGACACCATGGTCGATAGTGTGATGGAGGCGCAGTTGAACCTTCGCGAGGCGGGCGTCGATGTGGAAATCGAAGAGGCGGTGGCCGACAAGGGCTACCATGCCACGGACACGATCGAGCTGGGCGAATCGTTGTGCGTCCGCACCTATATTCCTGAGCGGAAGATCAAGGAGAAGCGGAACTGGCGAGACGTACCGGAAGAGAAACGCCGAGCGGTTCTGAGCAACCGTCGTCGCGTGCGCGGCGGGCGGAGCAAGCGGTTGCAACGCCAGCAGAGCGAATTGGTGGAACGGAGCTTCGCCCATGTGTGCGACACCGGCGGTGCTCGACGGAGTTGGCTGCATGGGATCGAAAAGGTCCAAAAGCGTTACCTGATTGCCGCCGTGGCCCGGAATCTGGGCTTGGTGATGCACAAGCTGTTCGGAATAGGGACACCGAGAGGCTTGCAGGCCGAGGGCGGCCTTGTCGCGCTTGTGCGGTTTGCGTGGTTTCACATTCACGGCTCGTTGCATCGTTGGCACCGCGTTCTCAAGTTACCAGATGTTCATCGGGAGTTTTGCGTCACCGCGGCGTGACGGTCGCCCGCCAGATGCGGCGAGGAGCTTTGCCGGCCTTGGAAATTGTACGGCCCATGAAGCTGCATACCTCTCGACAGCTTGGCTGGCTCTCAAACGCGGTCGCGCCCATCACACGTCGCGAAAAGTGATCGACAACGATCGCTACCCAATAGCAGAACGGCCAGCACTGGCGCAAGGAGAATGGCAGCCAACTGGTCCAGAATCCGCCGGTAGGCACGGTGGCAAGATCGACGTGCCAAACGTGCCCGGGATACTTGGCGGTGACCATGCGTTCGTCGCTGTCGAGTTTGGGCGTACTTGCGAAGGGTTCATGCCGCGGCTTCTGTTTGAGCAACCTGTGAACAGTCGTCGTTCCGAGGTGAAAGCGGGGAGATTCTGCTTTTCGTTTCGTTCTTTGTTTGAGGGCCGCGAGCAGCGGGGATTACCTTTTCGCATCCCGCTCGACGCGTAGCCGCAGTGCCCGCACCACGTTCGGCGGCAGGAAGCGGGAAAGCTCGGCGTCGTCGGCGACGCTGGCGATCTGCTTGATCAGCGAACTGGAGACGTGGGCCAATTCGCCGTCGGCGATCATGAAGAGCGTCTCGACGTCGGGGGCCAGGCGGCGGTTGGCCATCATCATCGTCAACTCGGCGGCGATGTCGGTAATCGGACGGACGCCGCGGATCATGATCCGCCCGCCGCACTGCTTGACGAACGTCACCGCCAGGCGGGTGAAGGTGCGAATTTCGATGTTCTGCAAATGGGCGGTCGCCTGGCGAATCAGCCCCAGCCGCTCCTCGGCGCTGAACATCGTCTGCTTTTCGATATTCACGCCGACGCCGACGATCAGCCGGTCGAACAGCTTGCTCGCCCGCTCCATCACGTTCAGATGGCCCAGCGTGATCGGGTCGAAGGAGCCGGGATAGACGGCCACGCGCGGCGAATAGGGGCAATCGGTCATGGCGGCTTCGTGGGTGTCAGGCCAAGACTCGCATGTTGTCGTACAAGAACTCCGGCGCCAGATCGGCGCCGTTTTCCCATGCGATCGTCTCCAGTTCTGGGTCTACGCGGAACTTGCGAAATAGCTGCGGGTCCTTTAGCGGCCCGAAAACTTCCCCCTCCAGTTCGGCGGCGAGATCGATTTCCCCCTCCGCTCCGTCACTAAACCGCAGCCAAATAACATAGTCGTGAAGGTACCTTGCCTCTTTGACGTGTAGGAACATAAGATCGCTACTCCAAGGGTGGGATGTGGTCCAGCGTTCGCCTCTGTTCAGCCAATCTCCAGTCGGCCAACAATTCGGTGCGGTGCTTGCATCGCCACTCTTGTAAGAGCGCGACCGCCTTGGGTACCATGTGGCCGGTAACGATGCCCGATTCAATCTCGATGGTAATCTCCTCGTCCTGGTACTTTGCGTGAAAATGGGGCGGGGCGTGGTCGCGCCAGTGCATATAGACAACAATCCCGAAGAAGCGACTGATAACGGGCATGATCGGAGTGTTTCCACGTCCTTTCCCTGGCACGCCACCGTACCCAAGTCTACCCCGTTGCGGCGGGGTGGGCAAGACGGGTTAGGAATCTCGGGCGGATAGTAGTCAACCGGCGGGGGACTAATTATACTGGAGTATGGCCGATGGATCATCAGCAGGAGAGACTCCATGCCAAAAGCGCTGTGTCTGGTGGGAACCGTGGTGGCCGTCCTCTTGTTTCTGGTGTTCGGACTCGATCTGGCCGTTGCTTTTCCCTTCCATCGCGACAGCAAGACTATGGACGTCGGGATCCTCGTCTGTTCGGCCATCCTCGGCTACGTGAGTTGGGTCGCATTGAGAGAACAGAAGTAGTGGCTTAAAATGCGTCTCATGGCATCCGACGAACGTCCACCGGAACCCGCAAAGCCGGGTCGCGAGCCCCTCTCTCCCGCCAAACGCAAGCGGCTGGAGAAGGTATTCGAAGTGGCCAGCAAAAAGGCCGCCGGCTCGACCACCGCCCATGACTTCGATTACGTCAGCGAACTGCTCGGCCAGTGCATGTTGGGCGATCCGAGCAACGCCCTCTACGTTCGCGCCTTCCTCGAGAACCTGCAAAAGAAGTACGGCGACAACCGAAAGGGCAGCCCGTTGGCCCAGTTCAAGGAGTTCGGCGCCCGCAGCGCGCTGAAAAAGGCCGTCGCCCAGGAACAGTGGTACGAGGTCATCCAGCAGGGGATGAAGGTGCTGGCGGTCAATCCCTGGGACATGCACTCCCTGCTGGGCATGGCCAAGGCCGCCAACAAGTCGGGCGACCGCGATTGCGAGTTGGTCTACCTCGAATCGGCCTTGAAGGGCTCGCCCAACGACGCCAACTGCAATCGCCTCTACGCCATCGCCATGACCGACCGCGGCCTGATCGACCAGGCCATCACCTTCTGGCACCGCGTCGAAAAGGCGCGGCCCAACGACGACGAGCCAAAACGGGCGATCGCTTCGTTGACCGTGCAGAAGCAGCGGTCCAGCGGCAAGTACGACGAGGACGACGATGAGACGCGGCGCAACAGGGTCAAGGCCCAACAGCAGCAGGAACTGAGCGTCGAGCAGCAACTCCAGCGGAAGATTCGCAGCGAGCCCGACAAGCTGGAGAATTATCTGGAACTGGCGCAAATCTACCTGAACGACGACCGCTTCGCCGAGGCCGAAAAACTGCTGGCCAAGGCCTACCAGCTATCGAACGGCGACAACGACATCCGCGAGAAATGGGAAGACAGCCAAATCCGCGGCCTGCGGCACAAAATCGTCCACACCAAAGATCCCGAGGTGAAAAAGCGACTCCAGGCCGAGCAATTCGAGAAGGAATTGCAGTTCTACAAGGCCCGCGTCGAGCGCTCGCCGAACAATCTGATCTTCAAGTATGAGCTCGGCTACCGCTACATGAAGACCCGGCGGTACGCCGAGGCGATCCGCGAACTGCAAACCGCCAAGAACGATCCACGCCGTCGGGGGATGTGCATGCTGGTTCTCGGCCAGTGCTTCCAGCAGATCAAGCAGTTTCAGTTGGCCAAGCGGCATTACGAGGCGGCCGTCCAGGAAATCCCGGATCACGACGCCGAAAACAAGAAGAAGGCGCTGTATCTCTTGGGCCGCTTGACCTTGGGGTTGAAAGACGTCGAGGCCGCCGAAAAGCACCTCTCGGCGCTGGCCGCGTTGGATTTCACCTACAAAGACGTCGCCCAGCTACTAGACAAGGTCGCCAAATTACGCGAAAATCTAGCGAAGCCTCCCGAGCCCCCCCCTGAAAAGAAGGAAGAGAACGGGGAAGCCGGCGGGCAGGGTGGTTAGAAGCCGTTTCACAACCCGTAGGTTATGCTTCAGCATAACAAGAACCAGGCTGTTATGCTAAAGCATAACCTACGCTTACGCCTTTTGTGCGTATAAAACAGCTTCTTAGCCGGCAGGACGGGCGTTTCGCCCGAGACAGCGGATCGCGTTTTCGCTCTGTCCCGCCGCAGCATGAGGGGACGGCGGTTGCGCCGTCGCCAATTCACGCCAACATCCGAAAAGCAGCGAGACCGCCGCCCCGCCGACGTATTACCGAATCCAAGACACCCTATACCCTCAAACCATGCCAAATATCCAGAGTGCCAGAAAACGGCTGAAGCAGAGCCTTGTCCGCAACGCGCGGAACCGCTCGGCCAAGAAAGCGATCCACACGCAGTACAAGAAGGTGGTCGACACGGTAAGCTCGGGCAACGTCGAGCAGGCGGAGACCGAGTTGCGCGCCGCCGCCAAGCGCGTCGATCAGGCCGCCGCCAAGAAGATCATCCACGTCAACGCCGCCGCCCGCATCAAATCGCGCCTTTCCGCCAAAGTGAAGAAGCTCAAGGGCAAGTGACCGCAGAACTGCAAACTCCTCGTTCCCACGCTCTGCGTGGGAACGTTAAACTCGGGATCATCCTAGGCATGCGTTCCCACGCAGAGCGTGGGAACGAGGGTTTCGGGATTTTGCGGTCCTCTTGAGCGCAAGCAACGGAGAGTATTCATCGATTGAAACCACTTACCGACAACGGGCGGACAGGTTCCGCGCGGCCGAACGACGCTATGCCCTCCAGGAACGCCTGGTGATGAATCTCCGCGTGGCGGCGTTTCTCGTCGCCGCGGCGATGCTGATCGTCGGCTGGAACACGCATGAGATAGGGTGGTTCATCGCCGGCGGTCTCGCCCTGGCCGGATTCTCCGCGGCCGTGGCCTGGCACGAATACATTCGCAGCCAGATGCTCCGCAATCTCCTCTTCCGCCAGGTTAACCAAGAGGCGATCGCCCGCCTGCACCGCGACTGGACGGGCCTGCCGCAGACGCGGGTCGAAGTGCCGCCGCCACACCAGGCCGTGGCCGGCGATCTCGATCTGTTCGGCCACGCCTCGCTGTTTCATCTGCTCTGTGCGGCCAACACCCCGCTGGGGATCCGAACGCTGCGGGACTGGTTTCTCGATCCGGCCGCAGCCGCGGAGGTCGGGCGAAGGCAGCAGGCCACCGCCGAGTTGCGCCCTGCTTGGACCTGCGGCAGACGCTGATCGTCGAAGGCCGGCTGCTGGCCGATCGCGGCCGCACGGCCGAGCGTTTCGTCCAATGGGCGGAGGCGGCGCCCTGGCTGGCGCGGCGGCCGTGGCTCCGCTGGCTCTGCCGCGGCACGGCGGCGATCGAATTGCTGATTCCGCCGCTGGCGATCGGCGGTCTAATCCCTTTCGAGACCGGAATGTACGTCGTCTGCGCCGTGCTGCTGCTGAACCTCAACGTCATCGCCCTGTTCGGCGGCAAGGTCTACGGCATCTTCGACGTGCTCAATCTGCGTCACGGCGAGGCCGCCCGCTATCTGCGGATGTTCGAACTGATGTACGCCATGCCCGATGCGAGCGGCGAACTGGACGCCCTCAAGCGCGAAGCGACTGACCTCGGCGGCGGCGTCTTGCTGCGGATGCGGCAGTTGAACCGCATCGCCGTGTTGGCAATGCTTCGCCACAATTCGTTCCTGAAACTGTTCCTTTACGTGCCGGTTCAGTTTGCGTTCCTCTACGATTTCCACGTGCTCGACCTGTTGGAGGCGTGGCAGGCGAAATACGGCGAGTTTGCGCGGCGCTGGTTCCAGGCGCTGGGGAAGTTCGAGGCTTTCTGCTCGCTGGCCACGCTGGTCTGCGATCATCCCGGCTGGGCGATGCCCAAGGTTGACGCCGCGGCCGAGCGTTTGCAGGCCCGGCAGCTTGGCCATCCGCTCCTGCCCTGCGACGCCTGCGTGCCCAACGACGTCGAGATCGGTCCGGCCGGCTCGTTCCTGCTCGTGACCGGCTCGAACATGTCGGGCAAGAGCACGCTGCTCCGCGCGATCGGCGTCAACGTGGTCTTGGCGCAGGCGGGCGCGCCGGTCTGCGCCGAGAGGCTGACCATGCCGCCGGTCGTGCTGGCCACCAGCATGCGCATCCGCGATTCGTTGGAAGACGGCATCTCGTTCTACATGGCCGAGCTGCTGCGGTTGAAGGAGATTGTCGAGGCCGCCCGCGACGGCGACTCGCGGCCGCAGCGCACGCTGCTCTATCTGCTCGACGAGATCCTGCTGGGCACGAACTCGCGCGAGCGGCACCTGGCGGTGGTCCGCGTGCTGCGGCATCTGTTGGACTGCGGCGCGATCGGCGCGATCTCCACCCACGATCTCGAACTGGGCACCGGCGAGCCGCTGGCCGGGGTGTGCCGCTGCGTGCATTTCTGCGAAACGCTGCACGACCGCGACGCCGAGCGGCCCATGACCTTCGATTACCGCCTCCGTCCCGGCATCGCCACCACCTCGAACGCCCTGAAATTGCTGGAGATCGTCGGGCTGGGCGCGGAGGGAGCGTAGATTCACGTGTGCAAATAGCCGGGAGTCAACGACTCCCGGAACGCGCGTCGAATCGCCGCCAGCGAAGCTGCCGCCTCTCCTACTCTACTGCCTCCGTGGTAAACACTGCGGTCACAAAGCCGGTGAAGCCGCCCTCGCCCCAACACTCTCTCAAAGCTCAAGGGGACGTCGGCGGATTCTTCGGAAATCGCGTGTTGCCGACGCGGCGCGTTGCGCCGATGCGGTCCATGTAATCGAGCATCGGCAGGGCGTACTTCCGCGTCGTGTCCAGGAGATACTTGAACTGCACGCTTTCCAGCCGGCCCTCCTTGCGAAAATGCTCGGCCAGAATTTCGCGGGCCCGGGCGACGGCATCGCTGTGGAATAACATTCCGGCGGCGTCCACCTGCACCAGGCGGCCATGCTCGCGCAGCAGGCCCAACAGCTTTGCAACCTTGGCGGCGGGTATGCCGGTCTGGTTGGCGACCTCCGCGGCGTCGGGTGGAGAAAACGGCTTCTCGCGGAAGAGCGTTTCAATCGTCTCCAGCAGCTTGGCGTCTTCGCCGCCGAAGCTGCTGCGATGTTCCGGCAGCGCCAGCCGCCCGTTCTTCTCCACCAGGCGCTTTTCGTCCTTCAGCCGGGCCACTAACGCATCGAACACCGCTTTGTCGATCGACATCTCTTGCCGCAGTTGCTCGGGTGGCAATCCGGGGCTCTCCGGCGATTGGCGGTGGAAATCGGCGATCAGTTCCAGAATTTTCCGCCCCGCTTCGGCGGCGGTGTTGCGATGAATGTAGTCTTTCGCGGTCAAGGCGAAGAGGATCTTCTCGCCGGCCAGATCGGCGAGAATTTCCTGCACGCGGGCGTGCGGGATCTTCGTGCGCACGGCGACCGCCACCTCCGTCGTCGCCAGCCCCTCCGCCCGGCGAACGCAATACTCGACGAACTGCCGCGGATCGAGAATCGCCTCCGACCGTTGTTGCAGGTCCTCGCGCAACTCCGGGCGATTGGCCTTCAGCCGCCGCTCGATCGCCTCGACGATCCGCCCGCCGCCGATCGTGCGGACCGGCGACAGCGTGCGCAGCAGGAAATGATCGCCGGGGCCGGCCACCACGGGCGTTTTGGTTTTCACTTGGATCAGGCCCGTTTGGCCGCTTTCCATCGACGTGCCCGAGAGCGGATAGAAACTGGCGGCCACGTCGGAGGTGCCGGTGTGGAAGCGGACCTCCGCCCCGCTTTTCAGCAGCAGCTTTTCCCGCGGCAGCAGCCGCAGCGAACAGAGATACCACTGCTCGGGCGAGAAGAAGCCGGGGATGGTCAGCACGTCGCCGCGGCGGATTTCGCGATGGTCCCAATGGCCGACGTTCAGGGCCGCGCACTGGCCGGCCATCACGGTCTCGCTGGTTTGGCCATAAACTTCGATCCGCCGGATTCGCCCGGCGAGCCCCTCGGGCAGTAGCACGATTTCGTCGCCGGCGTGGGCCGCTCCGGCGACGGGAATGCCGGCCGCCACGGTTCCGTAGCCTTGGATCGAAAACGCCCTTTCCAGCGGCAGGCGGAAGACGCCGTCGGTCCGCCGCGGCTCGATGGACGCGACCAGGGCCCAAAGTGCTTCGAGAAACGGATCGAACCCTTCGCCGCTGATGTTCGACAGCGGGCAGATCGGCGCCCCTTCCAGGAAAGTCCCGCGCAGAAACGCGGCAACGTTGGCCTGGACCGCCAGCCGCTCTTCCGCGGCGATGCGGTCGATCTTCGTCAGGGCCACGATGCCGTGCCGCACGCCCAGCAGGGTGAGGATATCGAGGTGTTCGCGGGTCTGCGGCATGACGCCGTCGTCAGCGGCCACCACCAGGATGACGCCGTCCATGCCGCTGGCCCCGGCGACCATCGTCTTGATGAAGTTCTCATGCCCCGGCACGTCGACGATGCCGACCTGGGTATCGCCGATCTTGCAGGGCGCGAACCCCAATTCGATCGACATCCCCCGCTCTTTCTCCTCCTTGAGCCGATCGGTTTCGCAGCCGGTGAGGCATTTCACCAGCGCCGTCTTGCCGTGGTCGATGTGTCCGGCAGTGCCAAGGGTGATGTTGATCTGCTGCAAAGCGGAATCTCCTGGTAGGAGCGGAGACCATAGATTACCAGATACGCAGTGCCGAATGCCAGCCGGTCTGAAGGGAAGGACTGAACATAGTCGCCTTTCGCTCCGCGAAAGCAGCGGCTGGTGTGTGCTGCTCTTGCGGAACGGGGGGCAACCATCTGGCCCTTACTCGCTATAGGGTCGATAGAGGTATTCACCAGGCTTCAAGCCCGCCTTCTTCGGGTTGTCGGCGATGTACTGCCGCAGGTAGTCATATTGCTCAAGGCTGCGAACGAGGTGATCGAACGGCTCTTGCTGCCAGAATTTGCCCTTCTCACCGATTGCTTGGTTGATCTGACGCGCCGTGTAGTGCAGCCACGAGTCGCATTGTCCCGCCATTGTGGGAAAGTCGCCTTTCGCTCTGCGAAAGTCGCGGCTGGGGGCGTCCGTTACTTTCGCGGAGCGAAAGGCGACATTGGCAAACGCCGCCAGCAGATGGACGTGAGTGGGCATGACAATAAAGTCGCCCATGCGATAACGCTCACCGTCGAAGCGCAATAGCGAGTCGGCGACGATCTGTGCCAATTCGGGACGGCGCAGCAGGCACCGTCCGTGACACCTGTCCAGGAAGTTTTCGCGACAGCGGTTGAAGTGACGGTTGAAGTCCGCTCGATCCTTTTCGCAGAGCGTCGGCACGACGATGGACCAATGCCGTGTGATGTCGTATCCGCGGCGTTCCAGCCAGTCTCGTTTCTCTCGTTCCCATCGCAGCAACACCTCGCGCGGGATCGAGTCGTGGGTACGGAACGTGATGAAGGCGACGGCACCGGCTTGGCTCCAGTGTGGGCGGAAATGCTCGCGGACAAACAGGTCTGCCTGAGGATCGAAAAGTTCGCCGAGCACGGCAGGAATTTGCTCTGATAAAACTGCGGTCCCCGGTGTCCTGTGTTCCTCTGCGAAAGCAACGCAGTGCCTCACTTCCGCGCAATTGGGACAAGGGGGCTCGCCACTTTCGCGGAGCGAAAGGCGACACTACGAGATTCGCCGCGCATTCCATTGTACTCGTAACCGCCATATTGACAACGGCGGTGGCTTGTGCCAAAGCGTCTCATTCTCTTCGGAAGGGGTGACTGGCAGTTATTAAGGAGAGCTTAACAACTCACCGGGGACGCGAAGAGCGTCAACAATTGGACTTATCCCCTTTTCCGACCACACTAGCTGCGTTCCTGTTTCGATTCCTGTTGCACAAGGTCTACCCGGAGACGTATCATAAGTGCGTCGCCGCGGGATTAGGCGGCGCTCGTCATCGCGAACAACCGCCATCCTGCCCAAGCGGGAAAGCAATGATGCGTCCCCCAGCCAAGAAAATCATCCTGCGTGTCGTGATGATCCTTGGGATGGCCCTTGGATGCGTTGCCTTGTTCATCGGCTACGCAATTTGGGACTTCCATCGCCAACACCCTTATGGCTGGAGCCACTGTTGCGACCTGTGCCTCAGTGGGGCTCTTCGAGCGTATGCAACAACCCACAATGGCGCTTTTCCCGCCGGCCAGGGCACGCCGGAGGCATCCCTGAGCTTGCTGTATCGTGAGAAGGTGGGTGGGGAGAGGTTGGCCGATGCCGATCTTCTGCGAGGCAAGACCGTGCCCGAGTCCGTGGTAAAGGAAATCCTCGAACGCGGTGAACTGCTGACTCCTGAAACATGCGGCTGGCACTATGTCGAGGGGTTGCAATTGGACGACGACCCCCGACTGGCCCTTTTCTGGGACAAGGCTGGGCTGGACCACAATGGCGGTCTAATGCCACTGGGCGGCCATCTTGTATTGTTTGTTAACGGCACGAGAGAATATATCCCCGAGGCAGATTGGGAGAAGTTTCTCGAAGATCAGCGCAAGCTGCTGGCAGAAAGAACAACTGCAATCCATCGTGATGCAACGATTCAGATCGACAACCGTGAGGTCAGAGTGCAGGTTCGCATCGTGGGCGATTGCATCTATGGCTCGACGTGGGATTCGAGCCAAGTGATCGCAACCATCAAGAAACAGGAGGTGGGCATTCAGGACTTGCCCATTATCCCGATCGAGGAAATAAGGAACGCAAAAGTCGTGGTCGAGCAGGCTGGCGTGCGGCCTGTGCAGCAAGGCCATGACCTGGTCGTTGTTCAGCCCGACAGTCCCCGCGTGCGCTTTGTGCTAAAGGGCCGAGAGATCATCTATGATCGGTCGGGCTTTCGTATTGAGACAACGGCGCCGAAGAGGTAGAGTCGAAACGGGAGTCGGAACGGGGACGCAGCTAGTTTTTCGGCTGGATGGCTTCGGGCCGACCCTCGCCGCGTAGCGTGTGCGGCAGACCCAGCCGCCGCGCCTGCCGGTTCTGCCAGGTCTCGTCGCCATAGGGACGGTTCCGCATCATGCACCCCTGAAATCCCTCCGCTTCCTTCTCCGTCATCGCCGCGTTGATCAACGCCGTCCAGTTTCTCGGACACAACGGCCAGTTCTGGCAGGAAGACTACTTCGATCGCTCTATTCGCGACGACGATCATTTTGCCGCGGTGGTGGCGTACGTTGAGGGGAATCCGGTGAAAGCGGGGTAGCGTGGTAGCACCGGTTCTTGAACCGGTGCGGCGTTGCCGCAAGAGGTCTTGGGGGCTCCTCAAAGTCATGCAAATCGCAACAGAAATCCAGTCCCCTTCAGCACCTCTTTGGCCTCCGGCCCCCCGGTTCAAGAACCGGGGCCACCCGCGAAGAAACGTACTGCCGTCCTGAACAGTCTGCACAAGCGGGGTAGCACCGGTTCTTGAACCGGTGCGGCGTTGCCGCAAGAGGTCTTGGGGGCTCCTCAAAGTCATGCAAATCGCAACAGAAATCCAGTCCCCTTCAGCACCTCTTTGGCCTCCGGCCCCGCGGTTCAAGAACCGGGGCCACCCAATGCCGTTTCCAGTTTGGTACATTATGCGGCTTGTAAGTGTTTATGAACTTTGATCTTCTGTTCGTCGGTCAGCCTAAGCAAGAGCGGTGGATGAGGAGGCGTGTGGGCCTTGCGGCGCGGCCACTCCCGCTTCTGCTTCGCGCTGCTGCGCTCTCGCCGCTCTCGTTGCGCGCTGGCGATCCTTTCGCGAAATGGTTTTCTGGGCTCTCTGCGTGCCGAAATGTCGCGACGCGCTTCCAGCAATATGCCGCGCGGGCTGCACATCACCGGAAGGCTGCCCTTCCGCGGCACAGGCATGGCCAACGCGCCTTCGCAGAGCAACAATTGCGTTGCGATCATCGATGCCTCCGCCTCGCGATGCGCCAGCCGCAGCGTACGGCTCATCAGCGTGACCTTCTTCAACGTCCGCTTGTAGGTCCGGAAGAACCCTTCGTTTTCCCACCTCCAACGATAGCAAGTCGCTGCCACTTCCAACGGCAATTGCTGCGCGTCCTCCACGTTCGTGAACAGCCACACGTCAATTTTATGACGGTCGCTGTGAATCCGCATCAGCCGCCCGCGAATCGGCGGATTTCCCTGGTTCTGTTGAGTCTTCGGCCAGTAGTGGACAATCCCCTCGCGGAACTCCTGCAACGCCTCGTTGCCTTCGGTGTAGAAGGTCGCGCTGGAGGACATGCGGATCAGGAAGAACACCTTTGCCGAAATCATTTTCGCGGCCACCTCGTAGCCCACATATCCCGCGTCGGCCACGATCAACGCCCACTTGGGCAGCCAAGACAGCATGGAAATGAGGTGCCCGCGCTCGCTGGCTTTGCTCCCTTTGCCCAAGCGCCAGCAAAAGGGAAACCCCAATGTCAGATGGACGATCGAGGTGTTCCAGATCGTCGGCGACGATCCCTCTTTGCCGCCCGCGCCCAGGCGTCGTTCCAATTCCTCCGTGCGTGGGCAGGTCTGCCGCGTGCCGTCGCAGCCAAAGGGGATGAAGTTTCCCACTTTCCAGGAATTGGCGAAGATCGTTTCGATCCGGCCGCGAATTCCTGTCGCCAACGCCCGCAGGATGGGCATGGGAAGCTTGGCGAGGGCCTTCTCGAATCCCGAAAAGCATGCCCCGGGACGTTTTCGCTTGGGACAACAGACGACGTAAAACCCGCGAGCCGCCTCGAACTTCTCGGGCAAGCTGTCGCCGCAACAGTAGGTGGTCAGCAAGAGAATGTAGAGCAAGGGGCGCAAATCCCAACGCGGGGACTTCCTGCGCTTCGTGGCATTTCGCACTTGCTTAAAAACGGCCGGTGTGAGAAACTCCCGCATCGATCCGATCAACAACTTGGTCCGCCGCCGCTGGCGGCCGCGCTTCCTTGCACGAGCCACTTGCCGTTCCTCCATGATAGGGCTTGTTTTCTGAACTCCCTATCATCGCCGGAACGGCTTTTTCATGCGCCAGCACTTTCTCGGCGCACAACCTCCCCTGGAACAATCGTGAACTAAAACGTTATCCATACACAACTTCCGCACAATGTCGCCGCCAACCGGCGACGGCATTGGGGGCCACCCGCGTGGCCGAAAAACACGGGCAAGATGCCCGTGCCACGCAATGCCAAGGCTTGATTGGAAGCGGTTTTGATGTAATCTTTTGCGAGGTCGAGGGTTGCGTTGAAAATGTGCTTTGGGAAAATGGCGGTGAATTGACCGCGCATGAAAAAGCCGTTCCAGCAATGATAGGGGGTCACAACACCAAACCCCATCATGGAAGGAACGGCAAATGGCCAACGCAAGGAAGCGGGCCCGCCAACGACGGCGGGCGAAATCGTTGATCGGCTCGATGCGAGAGTTTCTCACGCCGGAAGTTTTCAAGCAAGTCCGAAATGCTCCAAAACGCAGGAAATGCCCGCGTTGGGACTTGCATCCTTTGCTTTACATCATCATCCTGACGACCTATTGCTGTGGCGACAGCCTCCCGGAAAAGTTTGAAGCCGCCAGAATGTTCTATGTCGCCAGTTGTCCAAAACGAAAACGGCCGGGCCAGCACTTTTCCGGCTTTGAAAAGGCCATCGCCAAACTTCCCATGCCCATCCTGCGGGCGTTGGCGGCGGCCCTGCGGCACGGATGGAAGTCATTTTCGGCAATCAGTGGAAAGTGGGAAACTTCATCCCCTTTGGCTGTGATGGCACGCGGCAGACGTGTCCCCGCACCGAGGAACTGGAGCAACGCTTGGGAAGCGGCGGCAAAGAGGATTCGTCACCGACGATCTGGAACACCTCGATCGTGCATCTTACCTTGGGCATTCCCTTTTGCTGGCGATTGGGGAAGGGGGGCAAAGCCAGCGAACGAAGTCACCTCATGTACATGCTGCGTTGGCTGCCAGCGGCGGCGTTGGTGGTGGCCGACGCGGGATATGTGGGCTACAACGTGGCCGCGACCATGATCTTGGCGAACGTGTCCTTTCTCATCCGCATGTCCTCCAAGGCCACCTTTTACAGCGAAACCCAGGAACTGTTGGAGGAGTTCCGCGAAGGGATTGTCTATTATTGGCCGAAGAGCCAGCAGGAGGACGGCAAGCCGCCGATTCGCGGCCGATTGCTGCGGATTCACAGTTGCCGTCATAAGGTGGACGTCTGGCTGTTTACGAACGTGGAAGATGCGAAGCAGCTATCCTTGGAGATGGCGGGAACTTGTTATCGTTGGAGGTGGGAAAACGAGGGATTTTTCAGAACCTACAAGCGAACCTTGAAGAAAGTGGCGTTGATGAGTCGGACGCTACGGCTAGTGCATCGCGAGGCAGAGGCTTCGATGATCGCAACGCAGTTATTGCTTTGTCAAGGCGCGTTGGCGATGCCGGCACCGCCGAAAGACAGCCTCCCGATAATGTGCAGCCCACGGGGGGTGTTGCTGGAGGTGCGTCGTGACATGTTAGGCCGTAGGGAATCCAAGCCATTTCGTGAAAGGATTGCCCGAGCGCAACGCGAACGGCGTGTGCGTACCAGCCCGAAACAGAAGCGGGAATGGCCGCGTCGCAAAGCTCACACGGCGCCACACCCGCCGGTCTTGCTGCGGCTGACAGAAGAACAGAAAGTCAAGATTCAACAACAGTTACAAGCGGCATAACACAGTAAACTGGAAATGGCATTGCGTGCCACGCCAAACATCGTTACCCAACTTGAGTAACCGCTTGGCCCTTCGCTCCCGGGGGTGTTCGTTGCTGTGGCGGCCGGGGGGCTGTAAAATGAGGGCGTAGCGGTTTGCGAGGGCGGACTGCGGCACTGGGAGTGAATTGGCGAAGGGGTTTTTCGTGGGGGTTGGCATGGCGAGGCAGGCGAGGCAATCACGGCCGCAATTGGTCTGTGTGCTGGCGGACAACAGCGGTTCGATGGCCCGGGAGAAGGCCGAGGCGGCCACCGAGGGGATCCGCGAGATGATTATGGAGTGTCAGTCGCGCGGGCCGGGAGGGCCGGAACGCTCGTACTTCAAGCTGCTTCTGATCCGCTTCGGCGAAGAGGCGACCATCGACCCGATTTGCGACATGGCGCCGGTCCGCACGATCGACCCGGACATGGTGGAGATCGACGGCCGCGGCGGCAATACGGACATTACCGGGGCGTTGGAGCTTGCACTGATCCGCCTGCGGCTGTACATGCAAGGGCTGCAACAGCATCCGGAGCGGGCGGAGCACCCGTTGCCGCTGGTGCTGCTGTTCTCGGACGGGCAACATAACTTGGGCTCGGGGCCGGAGCCGGCAGCGACGGCGATCAAGAACCTGAATCTGGACGGCGAGCCGGTGGTGATCGCGGTGGCGGGGGTGTCGGTGGGCAGGGGCCGACCGGACGAGAGGATGCTGCGGGCGATCGCTTCGCCGGGCTGCTATGTCCATATCACCGACGCCCCGGCGCTGACGGCCTTTATCAGTTCGGTAGGCAGCTCGGGCGTGTCGCGGGCGCGGGACGTGGCGGAGGTCATCAAGCACATCCAAGAGGACCGGCCGCGGATAACTTGGGAATTGAAGTGAGACAGGCAGAAGTATGAGCCAAGCCGCGGATGGCGACGCACAGATCGAGTCCGGCGATTGGCCGGCAGGTTTTGACGAGGTGATCCGCGGCAGTCAGACGTGGCTGGCCGAGCGGGGCGAGATGATCGTCGGGTCGGGTTGTTTCCGCTCGGGGCAACTGTCCGGGTCGGTCTACACGGACTTCGGGCCGGAAGATCAGGACAAAGACGCCAACCAGGACTACGCTCTGGTTTGGGTCCCACGCGACGAGGCGGTGCGGGAGCGGTTGCGTCTGGTTGTGGCTATGGGAGACGGGCTGACCACCTCGTATCGCTCGGAATGGGCCGCGGCGCTGGTCTGCTCGGTGGCGCTGCGGGCGTTGGTCGAGGGGGATTCGGCGTTGACGGGGTGTCTGGACGGCGTAAATCGTTGGGGTGGCAGTTGCACTGCCACCCCCGCATCTCCGGCGATTCCAGGGGTGGCAGTACAACTGCCACCCCAACCTACCGTACAACTGCCACCCCAACCTACCGTACAACTGCCACCCCAACCTACCGTACAACTGCCACCCCAACCTACCGTACAACTGCCACCCCAACCTACCGTACAACTGCCACCCCAACCTACCGTACAACTGCCACCCCAACCTGGCGTGGCTTTCGGACAGACTCTGAGGGCGGAAGAGTTGCGCGCAACGCGCTTTCAACGTGGCCGGCGAGAGTTTGGGGCGGCTGGCGGAGGAATTGGCCCGCGAACCGGAGGCTTCGTGTCCGGCGGGGCAGTTCCTGTCAACCTGGAAGTACATTTTGCGAAAGGGGTTGCTGCTGCAAAGCACGCTGACGCTCGCCTGGCTGGATCGGCGGTTCTTGTACGTTGCGATGATCGGGGACGGCGGCGGCGTGTGGCGCGGCTATGGGGCATCACCCGGCGCGGGCCGGGCCGACGATCGCGTGCTGGCGGAGTGCGATCTCGCGCGGCATCAGGTGCGTGCGCTTGGCCCTGCGGAGCGGAACCTGCGGGAGTTCGACTGTTGGCGGCAGCAGGAGTTGCACGGCCGATTCCTCTGCGTGCTGCACACCGACGGCATCGGCCGCGGCATGGGCGGCAAACCGCTGCGGCTGCTGGACGAAATGGAGGAGTTGCGCGGGGCGGGCGAGAACGCGGCTCGCCGCTTCATCGAGCGGGCGATCGAGGAGCGCCCGCAGGATTTCGACGACAATCTGACGTTGGCGGTGATTGAAGGGGAGTGAAGTGGGCCGGGAAAAGGGGACAGGCACCTTTTGTGCGAAGCACCCGAAGGGCCGTTCCGGCAAAAGGTGCCTGTCCCCTTTTCCCGGCCTGGGGGAGTGAAGCGAGGTCGGCCATGTCGGGCGGTTCGAGTGCGGAGATCCTGGTTCTCAGCAACATGCAGGCCAAGGCGCTGGCCGGCAGCGTGTTGGCGATCGGGGGCGAGGTCTTTCGGCTGAAGGACTACGACCCGGCCTATCCGGGGCAGCCGCCGTGGCGGTCGGGGGCGGAGGGGAAGGCGTATCCGCTGCTGGCGCGAAACGGGAGCGTGGCCGCGTACCTGAAGTTCTTCACGCGGCCGACGCCGCAGCGGCTCGATCGAACGGCCTGGCTGATCGGGCAGCAGATGCAGACGTGGCTGCCCGGCTTGGTGGCGGCGCCGCTGATGTGGATCGACACGCGGCTGAGCCCGCACGCGGGGGCGATCGACTTCGATTTTGCCGGCTACCTGGCGCAAGCGGTTCCCGGCGAGACGTGGCTGGAGCTGAAGAACCGGATTGTCGAGAAGGGCGTGGCGCTGGCCGAGGAGTTTCGCTGGCGGTGCGTGGCCGACCTGGTGCTGGCCACGGCGGTGCTGGAACGGGCGGGGATCGTTCACGGCGACCTGTCGCCCAACAACATCGTAGTGGATCCGGGCGCCGCGGCAGGGGAGCCGGCGCTGTATCTGATTGACTTCGATGCTTTCGTGGCGGCAGCGGCCGGGCGGAACCGCTCGATCGACGTGGCGGGCGGGGGCACGTTCGGCACCGGAGGATATTGCCCGCCGGACCTCGCCGCACGGGCCGCCGCGGGAGACGGCTCGGCGGCGCCGTATTCCGACCGCTACGGCCGCGACATGCTGATGCTGGAATTGCTGCTGATGGATCATGGCCTGCCGCCGGACGATCCTGCGAGCGCGTGGAGGCGCGAGGAGTTCGAGCGGCGGCGAGCCGCCTGGCGGGCGAACTCCGCGCCGCTGCGGCCAGCGGCGCTCGCGCATCTCAACGCGGCGGAGGTGTTTTCGCTGGCGGAGGAGCGGCGGCCGACGTCGCAGCAGCTTGCCTCCGCGATGGGATTGGAACTGCCGGAGCCGCCCGAGATTTCGGCCGGTCCGCCGCTCGCGTCCGGCCCTTCGGCGATACTGGGGATTCGCGCGGTTTCGGCGCGGGTCGAAGGACGACGCCAACGAAAGCCGGCGCAACCGCCGCGGCCGCGACCGCACGTGCAGAATCGCCCGGCGGCGCGAGCGGCCCCTCCCACGCTGAACCAGTGGCTGATCTCCGCGCAGGTCGTGCCGCACAAACACCGCCGCATGTCGCCGCGCGGGCCCGTGCCACGGGACACTTTGGGGACGAAGCTGCTGATGGCAGCGTTCATTGCGCTGCTGCTGTTGCCGTTGTTGATACCGAGCTGTTTGAGCACAATGAGACTTGGCCGGTCGTTCGAGAATGGGGAACCGCGGCGAGCGGAGTTGGTCAACTCGGCGGTCGGCGGCGGGACGTTCGAGCCGCGGCGTCCTGACAAAGGACGGGACGCCCCTACGCAGCAGGATTCGCACCGCGAACGGCCGACGGTGCTGCGATGAAGCGGAGCGATTGTTGGTGGCTGTTGGCCTGGCCGGCGTATCAACTCATCGGCACGGCGAGGCATGAGCTGAGCCATGCGGCCGTGGCGGCCTGGCAGGGGGCGCGGATCACGCGGATCGAGATTCTGCCGTCTTTCCAGCCGGAAGGGTTTCTCTGGGGATACGTCAACTGGCGCGGCGGGCACGTCAACGCGCTGGCGACGGCGGCGCCGTACTTCTGCGACCTGGCGCTGTTCGTGGTCTTCTTGCCGCTGTGCATGCTGGCGGTGCGGGCGCCGCGTTGGCTGTGGATCAATGCTTTTGTGATCGGGCTGCTTTCGCCGCTGCTCGATACGGCGGCCAACTACTCGAAGCTCTTTCGCCGCGAGACGGGCGACGTGAACGAGCTTGTCGCCCGGTTCTCACCTGCCGCGATTCACGCGGTTTTTTTGGCGGTGATGGTCTTCTACCTGATCGGAATTTGCGTGGCGTGGCGGGCGTACAATCGCGATTGAGCAGCCGGCGGGGCGAAGCGTCGTAGCAGGGGCGTTCCTGCGTGGAGCGTGACGGCGTCCGGGGATTCGGACTGTAGGAGGCGACTCCTGTCGCCGATGGGGCTCTCCACCGGCTCGATCGGCGTCAGGAGACGCCTCCTACAAGCCGTTTCTGCGGTCGCAGTTCCCGGACACCGTCACGCCGAGCGTGGGAACGGTGGGAAGTTCGGCGGGCGGGACACCCGGACTTCGGAGTTAGTGGAAGAGCCAGTAGAGGCCGAACATGATCAGCAGCAAGAGCGCGGAGAGGACGCGGTAGTCGCCCAAGCCGCGCCAGCCGGCCGATCTGAGGGCGTCGAGCGGGTTGGCCCAGTAAAGCCGCTGCGGGTCTTCGTGGGACAATTTTGGCAGGCAAAGACTGAGCACCGCTTGCAACGCCATGCAGCCGACGAGCATGAAGAAGGCCATGACCATGAACGGCGTCTCGTAGAAGAACACCGGGAGCCAGTCCCAGAGGGCCGCCTGCGGTTGCCAGCGGTGGAAGGTGGTCAGGGCGAAAAGGACCAGGCCGGTGGCGGAGCCGATCCACATCGTGAGCTTAGCGCTTCGCGCCGAGGCCTTCCCCCAGAAAAGCCCCATCAGGAAAACGCCGGTGATCGGCGGGCAGACGTGGGCGATCACCAACTGGATGGCGGGGAAGATGTTCTCGTACAAGTCGAGCAGCGGGACCAGCGCGATGCCGACCAGGAAGGACGTAAACGCCGCCAGCCGACCGATGATCACCATCCGCCGCTCGGGCGTATCGGGGCGGAAGCGCTTCCAGAGATCGTAGGCGAAGAGGGTGGAGATCGAATTGGCGGCGCTGGCGAGATTGCCCATCAGCGAGGCCATCAGCGCCGCTGCCATGATGCCGAAGCAGCCGTTAAGCGGCAGCAGATTCAGGATCATCAGGCCGTAGGATTCCTTCGAGGAGACGGGCTTGACATCCTTGGGAAGTTTGACCATGCCGTCAGCGGGAACGCGGCCGTCGGCATCGAGTTCGGTAGGCAGGTTGCAGATTACCTTCAACGGGTGTTCTTTGGAGGCGTGGAACTCGTGAGTCAGGTCGAGGATTTTACCCTTTTCCAGGCGGAACTCGCGCGGGCCGGAGGTGCTGTTGTCGCCGCGGACGATGATGGTTTTGTGTGCTTTCCCACTCTTGCTTAGTGCAGCGGGCGTGTCGGCCAGCACCGCGACTTGTCCCATGTTGTTGATCTTGCCGCTGCCGACCATCACGTAGAAGAGCAATCCGGGCAGGACGAAGATGAAGACGGGCAGGATCTTGATCGCGGCACAGAACAATGGGCCGATGCGGGCGTGATTCTCGTCTTTCGCCCCCAGCACCCGCTGGACGATCGTCTGGTCGGCGCAGAAATACCAGATGCCGATGACCGGGTACCCGAGCAGAATCGCGTACCAAGAGAAGTCCTTGTCAACCTGGGGCGAGCGGAGCATCGACAACTGGCCCAATTGCCTGGTCTGATCGAGGGCGTGGGTCATCGACTCCCAACTGCCCACGCGCTGGAAAGCGAAGAAGGTGATCAGGATCGCGCCGGTGATCAGCACGATGGCCTGGACGCTCTCGGTCCAGACGACGGCCGCCAGGCCGCCGGCGACGGTGTAGACCGCGGTCAGTCCGCAGATGATCAGGATGCAGGTCCACTTGTCCATGCCGAAGATGCCGTGCAGGGCGACCCAGCCGGCCGAGAGCGGAAAGGCGATGTGAAAGAGGATGGCGGCGATGATCGAGAGGAAGGCGAGCCAGTCGCGGCAGGCGCGGCAGTAGCGTTTTTCGAGGAAATCCGGGAGCGTGGCCACTTTGGCCCGCAGATAAAAGGGGACGAAGACCAGCGAGAGGAGCACCAGCGGCAGCACGGCCAGCCATTCGTAATTGCCCATCACCAGGCCGGTGTCGTAGCCCGACTGGGCAAGGCTGACCAGGTGCAGGCAGGAGATGTTGGTCGTAAACAGCGCCAGTCCGATCGCGGGCCAGCGGAGGCTGTGGGCGGCGAGAAAGTAGCGGTTGGCCTCGCCTTCGCGGCGCCTCTTGACTCCGGCGTAGCAGCCGATGGCCACGATGCCGAGCAGATAGACGATGATGATCGTGGAATCGACGCCGCTGATTCTGTCGAACATACTGTTGTGTTGCCTCGTTCATCGCCGGCGCCGTGCGAGCGGCAGACGCCGTGCTGGCATAGCGGTGGTGAAACAGCCGATTGCGTTGGAGCGGAAGGCGACAGATGGGTCGAAAAGACCGAGAGAATGACGCCACGTAACGCTCCATTTTGTCGGTCGTGGGTTTGGGTGTCAATGCACGAATGCGCCGGTGCGCTGGAAAAGGAGGGCGTTGGGGCGACGCGCGCTTCCCTCCGGGGCGCGGCTAAACCACTCGCCCTCTCCCCTCTCCTCTCGCCCCTCTCCTCTCTCCCCTCTCCTCTCTCGCTCCCCTGGCGTTGCCGGCCGCTTTCAGCGATATTGGTGGCTTGCTCGGCACGAGAAATCCAATGCGGACGGTGAGAACATGAAGAACCATTCGACGACGATCGTCTCCGTCCGCCACCGCGGGGTGGTGGCGATGGGGGGCGATGGGCAGGTGACCGTGGCCAACACGATCATGAAGGCCGACGTCAACAAGCTCCGCCGGTTGATGGACGGGCGGGTGATGACCGGTTTCGCCGGGGCCACGGCCGACGCCTTCGCCCTGCTGGAGCGTTTCGAGGCCAAGTTGAAGGACTATCCGTCGAACGTCCCCCGGGCGGCCACGGAGCTGGCCAAGGATTGGCGGACCGATCGCGTGCTGCGGCGGCTGGAGGCGATGTTGCTGGTGGTTGACGACCGGCATACGCTGTTGTTGACCGGCAACGGCGACGTGGTGCAGCCGAGCGACGGCGTCATCGGCATCGGCTCCGGCGGCAATTACGCCGTCGCTGCCGCCCGGGCGCTGGTCGCCCACAGCAGTCTCTCCGCCGTCGAGATCGTTCGCAAGTCGCTGGAAATCGCGGCGGGGATCGACGTTTTTACGAACGACAACATTGTGGTGGAGGAAATGGCGAGTGCGGAGTGAGCCATCGAGCATGCTTGCTTCTCCGTCAGTTTGCGGGACGATATAATCCAGAAAGTCCACCGCAGTGAACATTGCCGGAATTTTCCCGCGGAGAATCCACCCATGCTACCCGTGCTGCCGCTTGACCAAATGACGGTCGAAGAAAAGCTCCAGTTGATGGAGATTCTCTGGGAGGATCTCTCCCGCAATCCGGAGGACATTCCATCGCCGGCGTGGCATGGGGAAGTGTTGGCGGAGAGGGAACGGAAGATCGACGAAGGCAAAGCAAAGTTCCTTTCGTTGGATGAAGTTCGCAAACACCTTGAGGAGAATGTATAAACGTGCGAGACCTAACCCCTCGGCAAATCGTTGAAGAACTCGATCGGCACATCGTCGGCCAGGACGCGGCGAAGCGGGCGGTGGCGGTGGCCATCCGCAATCGCTGGCGGCGGCAACAGCTTCAGGGCGACATGCGGCAGGAGGTGGCGCCGAAGAACATCATGATGATCGGCCCCACCGGCGTGGGCAAGACCGAGATCGCCCGTCGGCTGGCCAAGCTGACCGGGGCGCCGTTTATCAAGGTCGAGGCCACCAAATACACCGAGGTGGGCTACTACGGCCGTGACGTCGAGAGCATGATCCGCGACCTGGTCGAGAACGCGATCGGCCTGGTGCGCGAGGGGGAGCGGGAGAAGGTCAAGCCCGAGGCGCGGCGGCGGGTGGACGAGCGGCTGATCGACCTGCTGGCCCCGGCCCCGCCGGCCTTCGACGCCATGCCCGGCAGCCCCGACTCGCCCGAGCGCTACGAGCGCACCCGCGAGAAGATGCGGGCGATGCTGGCCGGCGGCGAACTCGAGCAGCGGAAAGTCGAGCTCACCGTCGAGCAGAAGGCAGTGCCGATGGTGCTCTCCGGCATGGGCATGGAGCAGATGGACATCGACTTGCAGGGGATGTTCGAGAAGATCCTGCCGAAGCACAGCTCGCGGCGGGAAATGACCGTGGCCCAGGCCCGCGACGTGTTGTTCGAGCAGGAGTGCGACGGGCTGATCAACCAGGACAAGGTGCACTCCACGGCGATCGAGTTGGCCGAGAGCGTGGGCATCATTTTTGTCGACGAGATCGACAAGGTGGTGGCCAGCGAGGGGCAGCACGGGGCGGACGTCTCGCGGCAGGGCGTGCAGCGCGACCTGCTGCCGATCGTCGAGGGCACCACCGTGCAGACCCGCTACGGCTACGTGCGGACCGACCATATTCTCTTCATCGCCGCCGGGGCGTTTCACCGCGCGAAGCCGAGCGATCTGATGCCCGAGTTGCAGGGCCGCTTCCCGATCCGCGTCGAGTTCGGCGCGCTGACGAAGGAAGATTTCGTCCGCATCTTGACCGAGCCGAAGGGGGCGCTCACCAAGCAGTACGAGGCGCTGCTGGCCACTGAAGGGGTGACGCTGGCGTTCGAGCCGGAGGCGGTCGATACGCTGGCCGAGTTCGCCTTCGAAGTGAACCAGACGACGCAGAACATCGGCGCCCGGCGGCTGTACACGATCATGGAGCGGCTGTTGGAGGAGTTGAGCTTCGAGGCCCCCGACATGAAACATGGCCGCGTCCCGATCAACGCCGAGTACGTCAAAGAGCGACTGGCGGAACTGACGAAGGATGAAGATTTGAGCAAGTTCATACTCTGATGAGGAAGCGACGGGTACTCATTGCGATCGTCGTTTTGGTGGCGGGCCTAATCGTGGCTCCGTTAGTGGCGCCGCTGTTTGCGCCATGGTCGGAGATGAATTGTTGGCGCGAAGAAATCAACATCAAGACGGGGCAGGCGCGCTACTCGCGCTGTCTGTGGTTCGTCAAGGCGGCCGAACATGTTGAGGATACTCCGCTGTCGCTCGCGCTGCAGGGCGAGATGGTGGATGTCAAGAATGTTCCGGCATGGGAGCGGGTGAACACGTTTTCGCCCGGAACGCACCATTCGCCGCATTACCGATACCATGCCGCCTTGTGGCAGGCCCACCAAATGGAAATGATCACATCCATGTGCGAACTGACGCCCGAGCAGAAACGGAACGCGGCCAGGGCAATCCTGGCGGCTTGGCAGAAATCTGGTTCTTGTGGCGGTGCAGAGGGAGTCCTTGAGAACCTGGCGAAAGAAGGAGGCTCAAAGGGCAAGTTGGACACGGGCCGCAAGTAATACGCCGGCCGGCATTGCTTACGCGAACCTGCGCCGGGGAACGTGAAACGTATCGGTGTTGGCCATGCCTTGGACAAGGCGGGGTAAACTGCTATCATCGTCGGGACAATCGAGAGCCTTTTTCGTCGAAAGGGACTTGCATGGCAAAACAGACCGATAACAAACAGGACAAGAAGAACCCGGCGGCCATGGCAAACGGCTGGGTTTCTTTGACGTGGGACGACCTGGACGGTTGGGCCGGAAGCCGCAGCGTCTCGCGGGGGCGGGCGTATCAACGCCAGGATCGCGTCAAGAATCTGGCGATCTCCGACGAGGGACGACTGCTCGCCACCGTCGTGGGCGGCGACCGCTACGTCGTCTCCGTCCGGCTGAACCCCGGCAAGAAGAAGCACGACAAGATCGAGTCCCGTTGCACCTGTCCGGTCGGCTACAACTGCAAACACGCCGTGGCGGCCGTTGCCGCTTACCTTCAGACGTTGGCCGACGGGGCAACGGTTCCCATCGCCGACGCCGACGATCCACGCTGGCGCAAACTCTCCCCCGTCGACGTGGAAGACGAAGATGATTTGGACGAGTGGGACGACGAGGAGGAAGCGGACGAAGAAGAGGAAGAGGACGAAGAAGAAAATGACGACGAAGAAGAAGATGATGACGACGACGAGGATGACGACGAGGAACAGGAAGCGGACGAAGAGGATGAATTGGAAGTGAAGCCGCCGAAGCGTCGGCAGCCGCAACGGCAATCACGCGCCGAATGGGATGCCAAAATTCAGCAGCACATTCGCGGCAAAAGCCGCGAGGAACTGACCGATCAGCTTCTCTCGCTCGTCGAGCGCTATCCCGAATTGCGGGAGGAGTTTCGAGAACGGATTGCCCTGAGCGAAGGCGACGTGGACCGACTGGTGGCCCAGGCGCGGCGGGAATTGCGGGATCGCACTTCGGAAATCGGCTGGCAGAACCATTGGCAGGACGAGGGTCATACGCCCGACTATAGGCGGTTGAAGCATCGTCTGGAGCGACTGGTCGAGTTGGGTCATTCGGACGCGGTCGTCGCATTGGGACGCGAGTTCATCAAACGGGCCATGGATCAGGTGGGACAATCCCACGACGAAGGCGAAACGGGGATGGCGGCGGCCGAATGTCTGCCCGTGGTGTTCGACGCGGTCGCAAAATCAACGCTCTCGGGACCGCGGAAGATACTGTTTGCCATCAATGCTTACATGGAGGACGATTACGACGTAATCGGCGATTCGGCGGAAGCGGTTCTCGACGCCAAGTGGGCGCCCGCCGACTGGTCGGCCGTGGCCGATGAACTGAGCCGGCGGCTTGAGAAAGCATCCAAAGCACCCGGCGATGCGTGGGAACGCAACTACAAGCGAGACAATCTCAGCGGTTGGCTGCTTACCGCCCTGGAAAATGCCGGGCGCGGCGGCGAGTTGCTCGCGGTCTATGAAGCCGAGGCGCGGGCCACCGGCAGCTACGAGCGGCTGGTCCGATACTTGATTGCCGAAAAGCGGTTTGATGACGCCGAGCGTTGGGCCAAGGAGGGCATCGAGAAGACGCGCGAGAAGCTGCCAGGCATCGCCTCCGGCCTGGCCGCCTCGTTGTGCGAGGTGTCGCGCGGCCGCCGACAATGGGACGTCGTTGCCGCCCACGCCGCCTGGCGGTTCTTTGAACGGCCGCACGGATCGAGCTTCGATGAACTTGTCGCGCAGTCGGTGAAGGCGAAGTGCGGCGAGCAGGTACGCGCGGCGGCGCTGCGTTTCCTGGAAACCGGCGATTTGCCCTTTCGCCACGTTGCCTCGACGAAGGCGGGACAGACAATCCGGGTTGACGCCGCCTGGCCGCTGCCGGTGCCCGATTACCTCGTGCCGCTGATGCGTCCGAGCAGTCGCTCGATTGAGCCGCGCGGGCCGCACTACGACGTATTGCTCGATATGGCCATTGCCGCGAAGAAACCCGACGAAGTGCTGCACTGGTACGACAAGATGTCGAAAGGGCAAAAACGCTCCGGCGGATGGGGGTGGGATGGAGGAAGCACGGCCGACCGCGTTGCCGCCGTAGTGGCCAAGTCGCATCCCGAACGGGCGTTGGAAATTTATCGGAAAGGGTTGGATGGAACCTTGCCGCAGGCCCACGCCTCGGCCTACGAATCGGCGGCGGAGTATCTGAAGATGATGCGGCCGATCATGAAATCCCTCGGCCGTGAAGCCGATTGGGCGGCCTTGCTGGCGGAAATTCGCTTGAAATATCGCAACCGTCCGCGTTTCATGGAGATTCTGGACAAGCTCGAAGGCCGCACCATTCTCCAGACCCAAAAGGCCCCGGGCCGAAAGCGCTGAAAAGAAACGTGGCAGAAGAGCTTGACGCGGCGACTCTGCGCGGCCCTACAGCAATCTCTTCGGGCTGGTAGTCGGCAAAGGCATATCTTGTGGATGTCGGGGTCGCAGTCGCCCTGCCGATCGCGGGCGTCAGTTCCTCTTGAGCGAGCCGATGAACTCCGCCCAGAGTTCGTCCAGCGGTTTGTGGGCGTATTGGCGGAAGAGGTCGTCGCTGTACTTTCCGTCGCGGGCGGCCGTGTTGAGACGTTGTACAAACGAGCGGTTCTTCGTGCGCACGATCCAGTCGAAAAAGGCTGCCGTCGTCTGATAGCCGTCGGTGTAGTTGGCACGTTGCGGATTGACGCGGGGACGGCGCCGCGCCGGCTCGTACTTGAACCAGCGGACGTAGTCGGCGATCCCTTCGGTGACCCAGCCCGGCACGCGGTGGTGATACGATTGCACGACGTGGCAGAGCTCGTGGATCACCGCTCCGTAATCGTCGGGATGGTGCTTGAACCAATCGGTGCAGCAGGTGATCTGCGCCCGGCCGTCCAGGCGACGCCGCGCTTGTTGGCGAAGACGATCTTGACTGCCACCGGCGGGCGAAAACCGGGAGAACCGAGCTGCGCCCAGATCAGCGGGTAGTTCTGTTCGCAACGCAACTTGGCGCGGGCGGCCCATTTGGCCATCTCCGGCGCTTGCGAGGTGTCGAGCGTGATCCGCAGCGGCGGGACTTTGCCGGGCTTCTCGCTCGTGTCTTGCCCGGGGGCCGGCGAAGCGGTCTGCGCCGAGAGCGTGGCGGTGCTGCCCTGCCAGACGAACAAGACAAGCGCCGCCAGGACAAACTGCAAAGCACGGGTCTTTCGAGTCTGTAGCATCATTACCGGGTTCGACAACAAGAAAAAGCCCTCGTTCCCACGCTCCGCGTGGGAACGCACTGGTCCCGACGCTCTGCGTCGCCCGTCCCGGCGGAGAGCGTCGGAAAGACAGCGGTTCCCACGCGGAGCGTGGGAACCAGAACCCGGTAATGATGCTACAGACGCGGTCTTTCTGAGTTCTGGTTTCATGATTGTGTCTTTATGGCGAGGGCACTCCGATCTGGTTTTCCACAGTGTATGCCGGCGTCACCGTCGCCGCAAGGCGGCAAGCGACGTTGCCGCCAGGTAGGCGGCGCCGGCGACGAGAATGATCACCGGGCCGCTGGGCACGTCGAGCGGGTAGCTGACGGCGATGCCGGCGGTGACCACGGCCATGCAGCAGAGCACGGCGGCGGCCATCATCTGCCAGAGTTGCCGGGCGAAGTGGCCCGCGATCGCGGCCGGCAGGGTCAGCAGCGCAATCACCAGCACGATGCCCACCACCCGGATCAGCAACACGACAGTAACGGCCGTCAGGCACAACAACATCATGTAGAGCAGCTTCGTCCGCGCCCGCGCAACTCGGCGAACTCCTCGTCGAAGCAGAGCGCCAGCAGCTTCGGATAGAAGCCCAGCCCGAGGGCGACAACCACGGCGTCCAACACCAGCACCGTCCAGACATCGCGCCAGCCGACAAGGAAGATGTCGCCGAAGAGAAAACCCATCGCCGCATTGTAGCTCTTGGCCTTGTATAAGAAGACCAAGCCGATCGCCATGCCGAGGGCCCAGACGGCGCTGATTACGGTGTCCTCGCGTTGCCGGGCGTAGAGGCTCACCAGGCCGATGACGATCGCCGAGAGCAGCGCGGCGGCCAACGCGCCCTCCATCGGGGTGCACCACTGGCAGCCGCAGGCGACGTTCAGGTATAGCGCCGCCCCGATCCCGCCCAGCACGCAGTGCGAAATCGCCGCGGCGATGTAGGTGATCCGCCGCGTGACCACGTACGAGCCGACGATGCCGAACGATACGCTCGCCAGCACGCCGGCCAACAGCGCATAACGCAGGAACAGGCCGTCGGGGCTTCGCAGGGCGTCGAAGAACTCAATCATGGACGTGGCCCGAGGGGAAGAACTCGTTGTGGCGGACCATGCGGACGTCGCCGCCGTAGATGTCGCGAATGGCCTCGCCGGTCATCGCGCTGGTGGGATGCACGACGACGCGGCGATTCACGCAGACCACGCGCTCGACAAGCTGCGAGACGAAGCCCAGATCGTGCGAGACCATCAGAATCGTCATGCGGCGATTCAACTCGCCCAGCAAAGCCAGCAGCCGCGTCTCGACGAGCGAATCGACGTTCGAGGTCGGTTCGTCCAAGAGCAGCAGATCGGGATTGCAGCACAAGGCGCGGGCGATCAACACCCGTTGCCGCTGTCCGCCGGAGAGCGAGGCAAAGGAGCGATGAGCGAAATCAAGCATGTCAACTTGTGCGAGCGCGTCGAGGGCCGCGCGGCGATCGGCGCGGGAATGCCAGCCGGTCAGGTTCGCCAGGAAGCGCTGCCAAGCCGGGGTTTGCGGAACCGCAAGCGGTTCTTCGCCTCGATGTCCGAGGCGGCCCATCAGGACGATGTCCATTGCCGTGACGGGAAACTGGGGGTCGTGATCGACGTGCTGCGGCATGTAGCCGATGCGCAGCCGGGCGCGGCGGGGCGGTTGACCGAAGACGCGAATCTCGCCCCGCTCGGGCGACAGCAGGCCGAGAATCAGTTTGATCAGCGTCGTCTTGCCGCCGCCGTTGGGACCTACCACGCAGACCGCCTGGCGATCGGCGATCGAAAGCGTCACGTCCTCCAGGACCGGCTCGCCGCCGTAGGAGAAGGTCACGTCGCGCAAAGAAATCACCGGTTCGCTCACGGCGGACTCCCGCTTCCAGTCTTTGTCTGTTTTGTCGGTGGCGGCGAACTCTCGCGCATGGCCGTTTCGATTTTCATGGCGATGTCTTCGATGTCGGCAATCACGTTCTCGCCCAGTCCGTTGAGCGGCACGACCTGGCCGCCCAGCGCGTCGGCGACCGCCCGGGCGCTTTCCGGATCGAACTCGGGCTGCACAAAGACGGTCTTCACACCCTGCCTTTTCGCATCCTCGATCAGTGCGAACTGGTGTTTGCCCGTCGGCATCTGGCCGCCGAGTTGAATTGCGGCTTCTTTCAGGCCGTAGGCGTCGGCGAAATAGGCAAAACCCGGGTGAAAGACGTAGAAAGAGCGGCCGCGATAGGGCGCGAGTCTCCGGGCAACTTGTTGCTGGAGGAGGTCGAGACGGCGATCGAGCGACGACAAGTTGCGGCGATAGTCCTTTGCGTGCGACGGATCGGCTCGGCAGAGCCCTGCGGCGATGTTGGCGGCCATCGTCTTCAGCAGTGGCGGCGAGAGCCAGACGTGCGGATCCCGCTCCGCGGCGTCATTTGCCGCGTGGCCGTCGTGGCCGCTCTCTTCGCAGCACGGGCCGACCAGCGGCAGTTTCTTGATGCCTTCAGTCGTGTCGACAATCAAGAGTCGTTGATTACCCTCCTGGACCCTCTCCAGGACTGCCGCCTCGAAGGGCAGGCCGACTTGGAAGAAGACCGCGGCCCGGCCCAGCGCGACGGCCTGCTGCGGACCGGGCTCGAAGGTGTGTGGGTCCTGGCCCGGTTGAACCAACACGTCAACCTTCACGTGCTTGCCGCCGATCTGCTCGACGAGATACCGCAACGGCGGAATGCCCACGAACGCCGCCAAGCGTCGGTCGGGCGGGTCTTGCTTTGCCGCCGGACCGCAGCCGAGGGCAAGAAATGCCGCGACTGCGACTGTGCCGAGCACGACGCAGAGGACGCGCGGAAAGCGGAGGTACCCTGCGCGGCGCGTTCGATCGACGGGCTGCGACATCCGTCACCCTCCTTTGCGTCCCGCGATATCAGCCTCGCAGACCAGGTGGACGGCGTGACAATCGTCGCACTCGGCCAGGGCGTGATGTTCGGCGAACTCGACCCAGTGCCTGCGCTGGTCGGGCGACATGATTCCGCTCCCCTTGCACAGCGGGCAGACACTGTCGAGAGCCGAGAGGATTGCCGCGCGAATGAACTCCGATCGATTGGCCATCCCGTTCATCGCCGCCAGAAGGGGTTCGTCAACTTTGAAGGTGACGATCTCCTGTTTCTTTTTCCGCGCACTCATGGTCTCGGTTCTCGCGATGATTATTACCTCGTATTACCTCTATCGTAGGGTGAGGCGGCCGATTCGTCTACCCCCCGGCGAAAAAATCGGCTACGTTCTCGTTTTCTGAGAGGGGAGCGCGCTTGCGATCCTGCCCGCGCTGCCCTCACCCCCGGCCCCTCTCCCAAAGGGAGAAGGGAGGCTGAGACCATGACTACTGCCCAGATCATTATTCCCGCCCGGCTTGCCTCGACGCGGTTGCCGCGGAAGCTGCTGCTGCGCGAGACGGGTAAATCGCTGATCCAGCACACTTACGAAGCGGCCCGGCGTTCGGCCCGGGCGGCCGGCGTCTGCGTGGCGACCGATCATGCGGAGATCTTCGATGAGGTCCGTTCTTTCGGCGGCCGGGTGGAGATGACGAGCCCGACCGCCCCGAGCGGCACCGATCGGGTGGCGGAGGTGGCGCGGCGGATCAGCGGCGTCAACATCATCGTCAACGTGCAAGGCGACGAGCCGGAGATTGCCGGCACGTCAATAGATCTGGCGATCGAGCTGCTGGAATCGCATCCCACGGCCGTGATGAGCACGCTGGCCACGCCGATCCGCGACCGCCGGCAACTGGAAGACCCGGCGTGCGTGAAGGTCGTCTTTGACGCCGCCGGCCGGGCGATGTACTTCAGCCGCAGCGTGATCCCCCATCCGCGGCGATGGGACGATGCCCTTTTGTCGTCCGACCCGCCCACGTTCTATCAACACGTCGGTCTCTATGCCTATCGCCGCGATTTCCTGCTCGACCTGGCGTCGATGCCGCCGTGCCGGCTGGAACAACTGGAGGGACTCGAACAGCTTCGCGTTCTCGACTGCGGCCGTCCGATCCTGGTCGGCGTGGTCAACGAAGCGACCTTCGGCATCGACACGCCGGACGACTACCGGGCGTTTGTGGAGAAGCAGCGGCGATCGGGGCGTTCAAATCCCCGCGCGAGTTGACGCGGATTACTCAGAGGCCGGAGAAAACGCCAACTTAGCGTCGTCGGGCGAAACCGACAAACGCGAGGCCGGCCGTCAGCAGCAGGGCCAAGGTGCCGGGCTCGGGCACCGGCGGGAGCTTAGGCGCATCCGGCGTGTTGGGGACTCCCGGACTGCTGTTCAGCAACATGCGTTTCGAGATTACGTTCGTCGGATACGCGTATTGGCCGAAGTCGTAGGCGACGCCGGTATAACCATCCTCCAACTGGACGTCGGCAATGCTCTCGCCCACGGCGACGCCGCGTCCCGTATAAACGTACGCCCCATTCGCGTCGGTGAGGATTCCCTCGGCAGTCACGCCGGGCGACACGGTCGGCGTCGTCAGGGTGATCGTATAGTCGTCGGCAGGCAAGCTCTTGAAGGTGTATGCGCCGTTTGCATCGGTTACGGCAATCAATACGGTATCGTTCGATGCGTCGCTCAACGAAACGACCATGTCGCAGATCGCCCAGTCGCCGCTGTCGCGGACACCGTTGAAGTTTGCATCGTAATAGACCACGCCCGACAGGGAGCCAATCGCCCCTGAAGTACTCAGCGCCGACACCACCGAGCTTTCCCCAACAGTGTCGTCGGACGACCAGGAACTCAAGAGGGTGGAGCTCAGCGAAGAGACGGGAGAGGAGGAGGGAGTCGGGGCGAGCAGCGTCCGCGAGAACCCGTTCCACTGCCACGAGTCGTAGCCGACAATTCCCGCATTGGCCAGTGTGGCCGACAGCAGAAATATCGCCACACACCACAAGACCGGGCGCGCGCCAGCACGCGCGCCGCCACCGGCGGTTTCTGAAGGAGTGCCATATTCTCTGTTCCTGTTGAAGAGTCGGCAGGAGAAACCTCCCCTGCCTCTTGCCTTCTTCAACCCTCATCCTAGTTGAACCCCGCAGATTCAGCAAGAGAAATTTACCCGGCGATGTTGCGATTCTGCACCGTCGATGCAAGTTGTTGATAACTTAAGAGTTACGGCTTCGACAGTCGCCAGGGACGTGAGACATCCCAGATTGCGGCGTGGGAGTTGGGGTAATGCTTTGGCAGCCGTTTACCTTAGCTGCCGAGGCAGAAGGGAGGCAAAAGCGCGAAGACGGGTTGGCCGGCGTGAAGTACGACGCCCGGAACTACCAGAGCCACTCCAACCCCAACGACACGCCGTGGAAATAGGCCAAGCCGTTCGCGTTGAGTTTGTTGATTGGCTCAGTATTGAATTGCAGTTGCTCGGGGGCCAGGGCGACGCCGGGAACCCAGGTAATGTCATACATCGCACGGCCCATCAGATTGGGCCGGAATTTGTAGGTGGCTTGAATGCCGAGTTCGCCGATCAGCGCGGCATCGTGCTTGCTGGCGGCCAGGCGGCGGACAAACGGCTCGATGGTCGGGTCGGAGGAGACCGAGGCGATGTTGCTGACCTGATCGGCGAAATTGATGTAGGGGCCGATTTTCGAGCACAAGCCCCAGGTCCAGCGGCACTGGCGCCAGGTCATCTCAGCCCCCACTTGGAACCCCAAGAGGTTGTTGTGGGTCACGATGCCGTAATCGCCGGTGTCCTCGCGCGTGTCGATCAATACGCCGGTGGTCGGGTCGTAGGTGTCGATGCGGCTCTCGCTATGGAAGCGAAAACTCTCGTTGATTTGCATGAAGCGCAGGCCGTAGAGGTACGACGTGTAGAGTCCCGGCTGACATTCGCGCCGCCACTTGCCGTTGGGGTTAAGCACGAGGCGATCGTCGCGACTGCGCGGGCAGATGCGGCCGTTGAGCTCGAAGTTGTTGGTCGATGAGATGTAGCAAGTCGTTTGCTGGTCGGCCTTGTCGAAACCGGGGACGTAGGTGCCGTTCAGTACGGGGACGTCCGTGACGGTCGAGGTATTCAGAACCTCGGTCACCGCATATCCGCTGTAGAGATCGCCCTGTTCGCTGGTTTTCTGGCCGGCCGCGTTGAGGATCGAGATCCGCTGGCCGTTGGCGCTGGCCTCATCGCGCCAGTTGTTCAAGCCCCAGAAGGTGAATTCGATGAAATGGTCGCGGTTGAGAGTGTCGCGGGCGAAGTAATGGCCGAAGGTCATGCCCCAGATCGCGGAGACGTTGGGCGAGGCCGTGCGCGAATTGAGCACCTCATCGCCAATCGTATTGGTTTGTCCGGTGGGAAACTGAAATCCAATCCCAACGTCGCGCGGCCGGCTGCGGCCGTAGATCTTCACGTCCTCTTCCAGATACCAGTCGGGCGGGGCACAACAGCCGCCGCCGCATATCGCACAGCAAGGCGGCGTTGCGGCGTTATCCCACAGCCCGTTGTCGATCAGCATGCTGGTGTCAGGCGGAGAGTTGGGCATAGGCCCCGGCATCGGCGTGCCCGGCCCCGGCGGCTGGCCTACCATCCCGGCCGCTTGCGGCCCGACGGCGCCGGGCGGTTGAGCGGCCGGATAAACCGGACCGGCGACGGGCATCGGCTGTTGGGCGGCCGGATAAACCGGACCGGCGGCAGGCATCGGCTGTTGAGCGGCGGCGTTGTCAACGGACAGGGTGATCCCGCCTATGGCCACCAGGACGAACGTCAATGCTGTTTTCACTAGAGTATCCTCCATGTCCAATCACCCGCGGCTGGCACGGATGCGCAACAGCGGCGGCTGACTGCAAAAAGACACACCAGGAAAATCGGCAGAGAGCGGCCCGCAGAATAGGAATAACCGGCAAAATCTAAGGATTACTCGCAAATCACGTGATAGTTAAACACCACTATGCCATCTCAGATTACCCAATATTCGCATATTATCTCCGTAGAGATGGGAACTCCCAAGAACGTGTTTAGTCCGCACCATTCGCCTGGGTGTGCCACTGCTTGCAAGCAAGCAGTGGCACACCGTCGGTCTCTTCCGGGGCACGTAAATTACCCGGGTTAGGGAGCGCGGGAATCGTTGGGAAGGCAGTCTGCGAGCAGCTTTCAGCAGCCAGCCATGTGCCATCATCGGCGTCGGCCGCGGATTCCGTCGCAACAAGATCGCAAGGCAGTCAGACCATCGAGAAAGTTGCAAGCTAATTACTGACCGCTGGCGGCCAGTACTTCGGCTTCGCCGGGCAGCCCCGGGCGGGCGAGCCAAGGCGCGACCGTGGCCAGCAGCGTATTGCGATCGATCGGTTTGGCGGCATAGCCGTCGCAGCCGGCGTCGCGGCATTTTTGCGGGTCATCGGCCATCGCGTGCGCAGTCAGCGCGATAATCGGGCCGCGGTAGCCCCGGCTGCGCAATTCGCGCGTGGCGGTGTAGCCGTCCATCACTGACATCTGCATGTCCATCAGGATCAGGTCGAACGGCTCGCCGGCCTGGCGGGCGGCCAAGGCGGCTTCGAGGGCAAGCTGTCCGTTCTCGACTGCGGTGACTTCGGCTCCGGCCTTTCGCAACAGCAGGCAGATCAGCCGCTGGTTGTCCGGTCCGTCCTCGGCCAGGAGGATTCGCCCGCGCAGGGCGGGGGACTTCGTCTCTGGGGGTGGGGACGGCTGGCGATCGAGCAGACCCTCTTGGCTATTTTGCAGCAGGTGCATTCCGGCCAGCGGTCCGGCGTCGATCAGGACGCTGAAGACGCTTCCGCTGCCCGGGGTGGAGTGGACTTCGATGCTGCCGCCCATGGCCTCGATCAGGTGCTTGCTGATGCACAGGCCCAGTCCCGTGCCGCCGAACTTCCGCGTCGACGAGCTATCGACCTGGCTGAAGGGCTGGAAAAGGCTTTTGAGTTGCTCTTCGTTCATGCCGATGCCGGTATCGCTTACGTCGAAGCGGAGGCGCGGGGGGCGGTTCTCGGTTAGCAGCCTGAGCGCGAGCCTGACCTCGCCGCGGTCGGTGAACTTGATCGCGTTTCCGAGCAGATTGACCAGCACCTGCCGCAGGCGGAGCGGGTCGGTCCACACGGTTTCGGGCAATGGGCCGGCCAGGTCCATTTTCAGATCCAGTTGCTTGGCGACGGCCTGCGGGCGCATCAGCGAGAGGACTTCGGCCGCCAACTGGATCGGCGAACAGGCGGTTGGTTCGATCTGGATCTTCTCGGCCTCGATCTTCGAAAGATCAAGGATATCGCCGATGATCCTGATGAGATGTTCGCCGTTGCGGCGGATGGTGCGGACCGCGTCCTGCCCGACCGCGCGCCACTGGCAGACCGCGGCCTTTTGGCATTCGTCGCAGCGCGCGAAGCCATCAAGGAGCACGTCGGCGAAGCCGAGGATGGCGGTCATGGGGGTGCGGATTTCGTGGCTCATGTTGGCCAGGAATTCGCTCTTGGCGCGATTGGCCGCATCGGCCGCGTCCTTGGCTTGGCGGAGCTCGTCCTCCATTCGCTTGCGTTCGCTGATGTCGTCGTAGACGCCGACGACGCCGTAGACTCGGCCGGCAGCGTCTGCCAGCGGCAACTTCGTGGTGTCCAACCAGATGTAGCTTCCATCGGGGCGGTGCTGGCGTTCGATGATGTGTTTTTTGGCCCGCCCTGAGGTCATCACCTCGCGGTCGTCGGCGCGATAGGCCTCGGAATCCTCGCGCGACCAGGAGAGGTCGAAGTCCGATTTCCCCACCACGTGCTCCGCAGGGCAGCCTGCGCCCTTGGCAAAGGTCTCATTGCAGCCGAGGTAGACGCTGTCGCGGTCTTTCCAGAAGATGGAAAGCGGGATGGAGTTGAGGGTGCAGGAGAGCATGGCTTCGTTCTTTCTCAATGCTTCCTCAGCCCGCTTCTGCGCGGTGACGTCTCTAATCGTTGCCTGGACGATCACCTTTCCGGCCTGCTCCACCCTGGTCAGCAGCACGGTGGCGGGGAACTCCTCGCCGCCGATCGGCTTGTGTGTCCACTCGAAGAAGTGGGAACCCTCGCGCAGGGCCGTCTCGATCATCTCCCTGGCCTTCTCGCCCAAAGCGCGTCCGTCCGGCTGCCGCTCGGGAGATACGTCCCAAGGGCCAAGGGCGGCAAGTTCCGCAACGTTCTTCAACCGGAGCATCTCCAGCGTTGCCGGGTTAGCGGCGGTGAACTTCCAGGTAGGAGGCTCGATCGTCATCAGCGCGTCGCGCGAACTCTCAAAGAGGCTGCGGTACTTGTGTTCAACCTCGTACTTCTGCCGATAGAGAGCGGCGTGCTGCTGCCGCCAGAGGAACCCCACCGCCGCTGCTAAGCCGAACAGCAGGGCGCCTACGAAAAGGACCGTCAGCCAAAGCCACTCCCGCATCGGCGCATAGACTTCCGCGGTATCGATCTTGGCCACCAGAAACCACGGCGAGCCGGGCACGGCGCGCACCGCCGCCAGCACGGGAGCGCCCCTGTAGTCAACGCCTTGCACGATCCCTTCCTGGCCCAGGGCCGCCTTCACCGCGGGACGCTCGGCGTTGTCAAGGGGCATGCGGAGCACAAGGGCCGTGTGCCTCTGAAACTTGAGTTCATTTAGGAAGACGGCTTCGTTTCCTTCCCGGCGGACCAGAAGCGTCTCGGCCGTCTCACTGGGCGTCGGCCAACGCTGGATGAAGGGGTAGAGGTAGACGCTCGGATCAATCCTCAACATCAGAACGCCGAGCGGGCGTCCGCCTGGCCGCCCGTCGAAAATCGGCACGAACAAGCGGAGGTAGACCTTCTTGGTATACTCGTTCGGATAGAAGTCCGCGAAGGTCGGTTGCCCTGAGCGCATGGCTTCACGGGCCCTTTGATATGTCAGCGTAGAGACCGGCTCCCCCGTGTTGGAGAGCATCATCCACTTGTTGCCCGCGGCGTCGAGCAAAACGGCTCGATCATAAGGCTCGCTCGCCTGGAAGCGACCAATCCAGGCGCGAAGGTCGTCTTGCAGAGCCGAGTCTTGGGGCCGCTCGATGCAGCGCCACACCAGAGCCGAGAAAGCACTGTTCTTAAAAAAGACGTTGGCGTCCGCCAAACGTTCCTTCCGCCACGCCGAGAGTTCGCTCACCTTCATATTGGCGACGGAGGCGAGTTTGTGTTCTGCCTCCGTTCGGCAACTGTCGCGTTGGCTGCGGTAGAGAAGGCGGCCTGCCGCGACGACGCCGGTGGCCAGGACGACGAAAACCAGGACCAGACCCGGCCGGGTATATTTGCACTTCATGCTGTGCGCACTCCTCGCTTCGGCGGCATACGGCACCACAGTACCAGAATCCTAGCCCGCAGCATAACCGCAATCCGCACGGATTCTTCTGGCGAAAAATCCGCAGCATTCTGCCCAAAGTTCCCCATACCCACGGTGGGTGGGGAGTTATCGCGGCACACTTTTCCAAGGCGGCGCCGCCGCGTTGTGCTACGGTCTCCTCTCGGCCGCGTTCACTTCCGTGTCAGACCGAACGCCTTCTACCGGGCCAATCAGTCTTCGCGATGTGGGGGTGGCAGTTGTACCGTCACCCCCGAATCCCCGGGATTCCGCAAAGGATGGCTGTGCAACTGCCACCCCAACGAACGGCTCTGCTTACGGTCCTGATCCTCGTCAGACGCGCAAACGGGACGCATTCTTCCTACTGCGCAGGGTTGATGGAAGTAACGGCAACAGCCCGCCCCACGGTAATAAGTTGCGTGATTTGTTGCGGATTCGGCCACACGACGTTTAGCCGGCGGGCTTGCCCGCCGCGCCGATGCGGAGCCTCGCGGCGAGTCTCGCGGCGGGCAAGCCCGCCGGCTAAACGACAACTCTCTTAATCCTGCGCAGTAGAATTCTGCCCCGCGATTGACAGCGATTCGCAACTCCTTTAAGATGTGGGGTTTCTATCGATTGCCCAGCAGGAATTGAATCATGGCCGTTCCGAAACGCCGACAGAGCAACGCCCGCACCGGCAGCCGCCGTGCGCACGACGCCAAGAAGCCGAAACAGCTCTCGTACTGCGAACAGTGCAGCACCGCCCTGCCGACCCATACGGTTTGCCCCAACTGTGGTCACTATATGGGCCGTAAAGTCGTCGAGACCGAATCTTGAGCAGGATCGCGTTTCTATTTCCGGGACAAGGCGCACAGACGGTGGGCATGGGCAAGCGGCTATTCGAGTCGCTGCCGCCCGCCCGCCGCTTGTACGATCGCGCCGCCGAAGTGCTCGGCTACAACCTGGCGAAGCTCTGCTTCGAGGGGCCCGCCGACGAATTGGATTCGACCGTCTACAGCCAGCCGGCGATCTTCGTCACCAGTCTGGCGGCGCTCGAGTCGCTGCGGGCGGAATCGCCCGACGTGGTCCTCTCTTGTGAAGCGACCGCCGGGCTGAGCCTGGGCGAGTACACGGCGATGGTCTTTGCCGACGCGATGGATTTCGAGGACGGGCTGATGCTGGTGCAGCGGCGCGGGGCGGCGATGCAAGAGGCCGCCGACGCCACGCCCAGCGGCATGGTGAGCATCCTCGGCTTGGAGCGGGTCGAGGTCGAAGCCCTCTGCGAGAAGGCCCGCGACGGCGAGATCCTCAAAATCGCCAACTACCTCTGCCCCGGAAACATCGTGATCTCCGGCACGTTGGCGGCCTGCGAGCGAGCAGCCGAAATGGCGCGGCGGCAAGGGGCGATGAAGGCCGTGCCGCTGGCCGTGGCCGGAGCGTTCCACACCGAAATCATGCGGCCGGCCGACCAGCGCTGCGCCGAAGCCCTGGCACAAGTGCCGATGCGCAAGCCGCGCATCCCCGTGGTCTCCAACGTAGACGCGGTGGCCCACGACGACCCCGAAGAAATCCGGCAAATTCTGGTCCGCCAGGTGCTTCAGCCGGTGCGCTGGGAAGACTCGATGCGGAACCTGATTCAACAGGGTTTCGACCAATTCTACGAGGTCGGCCCTGGCCGGGTGCTTCGCGGGCTGTTGCGGCGGATCGATCGCAGCGTCTCCTGCCAGAGTGTCGAGGTCTGAGAGGACGGGCTGGGGGCTAGGGGCTAGGGGCTGGGGATCAGGGACTAGAGAATGAGGGCTGGGCAGTTCACTGCCCAGCGGCAGAACCGCTTGCGGTTTTGCACGAACCACTGACCAGGACGAACTACCGTGGCCAACCGAATTTCGACCGATCTGAGCGGACGGACTGCCCTGGTTACCGGTGCAGCCCAGGGGTTGGGCCGCTGCATTGCACAGACGTTGGCGGCGGCCGGGGCGAAGGTGGCCTGCATCGACATCAATGCCGAAACCCTCGCCGACACCGTGGCCAGCATCCGATCCGGCGGCGGGGCCGCCGAAGCGCTGGCCTGCGACGTGACCCAGAGCGAACGGGTCGGCGAGGTGGTCGATCAGGTGGTCGCGATGTGGGGCAAACTGGACATTCTGGTGAATAACGCCGGTGTGACCCGCGACAATGTGATCGTGCGGATGAAGGACGAGCAGTGGGACCTGGTGCTCAATATCAACCTGCGGGGGACGTTCTTCTTTACCCGCGCCGCTGCCAGGCCGATGATGAAGGCCCGCGGCGGGCGGATCATCAACGTCGCCAGCGTCTCGGGATTGATGGGCAACCCCGGCCAGGTGAATTACTCCGCCTCGAAGGCGGGCGTCATCGGCCTGACCCGCACGGTCGCCCGCGAGTTGGCCAGCCGCAACATCACCGTCAATGCCGTCGCCCCGGGCTTCATCGCCACGGACATGACCGCCAAACTGGGGGAGGAGATGCTGCAAGCGATCCGAAAGGAGATCCCCTTGGGCCGATTGGGCGAGCCTCAGGACGTGGCCGACGCCGTTCTTTTTCTCGCCAGCGACGCGGCGTCGTTCATCACGGGTCATATTCTGACCATTGACGGGGGGTTGACGGTCTGAGGAGGGTTCAGGGTTCAGGGGTCAGGGGTCAGGGGCCAGGGATCAGGGGCCAGGGGAAAGGGAGCAGGGGGCATGGATCAGAGTTCAGAAGTCATAGGCCGGGAGTCAGGATTTGCCCCTGACCCCTGACCCCTGACCCCTGACCCCTAGCCCCTCAAAAAATCCCTGACAGATATGGACACGGGCGCGGAAAACCGGTATATCTGCGGAACTGGGTGAGAAGCAGGGTAAGACATGGGGGCTATAGGCCCGCACGAGAAGTAGGTTGACTTTAATGGGGGGGATTGCCATCGGAGTGCGTCCCCCAAGGAATACATGGTCGCAGGAGGACCCTAAGGTGGCCTCAGTTGAACAGCGTGTCATTGATATCGTTGCCGAGCAGCTTGGTGTTAGCAAAGATCAGATTAACCGCGAGACGTCGTTCGTCAACGATCTGGGCGCCGACTCTCTGGATACGGTCGAGTTGGTGATGGAACTCGAAGAGGAGTTCGATATCAACATCCCTGACGACGTGGCCGAGAAGATCCAGACCGTCGGTCAGGCGATCGACCATATCACCAAGGCCGTCGAAAGCACGGAAGCATCCTCTGCCTGAGAGCTTGCATGAAACGCCGCGTCGTCGTCACGGGTATCGGCGCCGTCACCTCGCTCGGCTGCAAGGTGGAGGAACTCTGGACTCGCATCTGCAACGGCGAGAGTGGAATCGGTCCACTGCAACGGCTGAATGTGACCGATTACAAGGTCCGCTTCGGCGGCGAAATCCGCGATTGGTCGGCCGACGGCTACATCCCCGCCAAGGACATCAAGCGATTCGATCGCTTTGTGCAGTTTTCCCAGGTTGCCGGCGTCGACGCCGTCGTCGATTCGGGCATCGACTTCTCGAAGCAGGACCCTTGGCGCGGCGGGGTGGTGATGGGTTCGGGCATCGGCGGGCTGGAGACGATCGAGGTCCAGCACCAGCGTCTGCTCGAAAAAGGCCCGGACAAGATCTCCGCCTTTACCATCCCCAAGCTGATCGGCAATGCCGCCAGCGCCCACCTGGCGATCCGATTCGGTTTGCGCGGCCCGAATCAGGTGGTCGTCACGGCCTGCGCCAGCGCCACCAACGCGATGGGCGATTCCTACCGGCTGATTCGCGATAGTGAAGCCGACGTGTTGATTACCGGCGGCAGCGAAGCCGCACTGACGCACATCGGGCTGAGCGCTTTTGCGGCGATGCGGGCGCTGTCCGAGCGAAACGACGATCCGGCCCGCGCCAGCCGCCCCTTCGACCGCGACCGCGACGGTTTCGTCCTCAGCGAAGGCGCCGGGATGCTGGTGTTCGAGGAGTTGGAGCACGCCAAGGCCCGCGGCGCACGAATCTACGGCGAGATTTATGGTTACGGCTGTAGCTGCGACGGCGGCGACATCGTCGCCCCCGACAAGGACGGCGTCGGCGCGGCGTTCGCCATGGCCCGCGCGATCAACGACGCGGGAATCGACCCCAGAGAGATCGATTACATCAACGCCCACGGCACCAGCACTCCGCTGGGCGACCTGGCCGAGACGATCGCGGTCAAGTCGGTCTTCAAGGACCACGCCCGCAAGGTCAGCATTTCCAGCACGAAGAGCCAGCTTGGCCATCTGCTGGGGGCCAGCGGCGGCGTGGAGATGGTCCTGTGTTTGCTGGCCCTTCGCGATGGGGTGATTCCGCCGACGATCAATCTCGACAACCCCGACCCGCTCTGCGATCTGGACTACACGCCCAACCAAGCCCGCCAGCGGGCGATCTCCGTGGCGATGTCGAATAGTTTCGGTTTCGGCGGCCACAACGGATCGCTGATCGTCGGCAAAATGCGAAACGGCTGATTCTGCGTCCGTCGCCGCAGCCGGGATTGATCTTGGCCGGCCGCTCAGGGCCGATCAGTTTTCCAATCTAGGTGGCACGCAATGCCATTTCCAGTTTACTGTGTTATGCCGCTTGTAACTGTTGTTGAATCTTGACTTTCTGTTCTTCTGTCAGCCGCAGCAAGACCGGCGGGTGTGGTGCCGTGTGAGCTTTGCGACGCGGCCATTCCCGCTTCTGTTTCGGGCTGGTACGCACACGCCGTTCGCGTTGCGCTCGGGCAATCCTTTCACGAAATGGCTTGGATTCCCTACGGCCTAACATGTCACGACGCACCTCCAGCAACACCCCCCGTGGGCTGCACATTATCGGGAGGCTGTCTTTCGGCGGTGCCGGCATCGCCAACGCGCCTTGACAAAGCAATAACTGCGTTGCGATCATCGAAGCCTCTGCCTCGCGATGCACTAGCCGTAGCGTCCGACTCATCAACGCCACTTTCTTCAAGGTTCGCTTGTAGGTTCTGAAAAATCCCTCGTTTTCCCACCTCCAACGATAACAAGTTCCCGCCATCTCCAAGGATAGCTGCTTCGCATCTTCCACGTTCGTAAACAGCCAGAACGTCCACCTTATGACGGCAACTGTGAATCCGCAGCAATCGGCCGCGAATCGGCGGCTTGCCGTCCTCCTGCTGGCTCTTCGGCCAATAATAGACAATCCCTTCGCGGAACTCCTCCAACAGTTCCTGGGTTTCGCTGTAAAAGGTGGCCTTGGAGGACATGCGGATGAGAAAGGACACGTTCGCCAAGATCATGGTCGCGGCCACGTTGTAGCCCACATATCCCGCGTCGGCCACCACCAACGCCGCCGCTGGCAGCCAACGCAGCATGTACATGAGGTGACTTCGTTCGCTGGCTTTGCCCCCCTTCCCCAATCGCCAGCAAAAGGGAATGCCCAAGGTAAGATGCACGATCGAGGTGTTCCAGATCGTCGGTGACGAATCCTCTTTGCCGCCGCTTCCCAAGCGTTGCTCCAGTTCCTCGGTGCGGGGACACGTCTGCCGCGTGCCATCACAGCCAAAGGGGATGAAGTTTCCCACTTTCCACTGATTGCCGAAAATGACTTCCATCCGTGGCGCAGGGCCGCCGCCAACGCCCGCAGGATGGGCATGGGAAGTTTGGCGATGGCCTTTTCAAAGCCGGAAAAGTGCTGGCCCGGCCGTTTTCGTTTTGGACAACTGGCGACATAGAACATTCTGGCGGCTTCAAACTTTTCCGGGAGGCTGTCGCCACAGCAATAGGTCGTCAGGATGATGATGTAAAGCAAAGGATGCAAGTCCCAACGCGGGCATTTCCTGCGTTTTGGAGCATTTCGGACTTGCTTGAAAACTTCCGGCGTGAGAAACTCTCGCATCGAGCCGATCAACGATTTCGCCCGCCGTCGTTGGCGGGCCCGCTTCCTTGCGTTGGCCATTTGCCGTTCCTTCCATGATGGGGTTTGGTGTTGTGACCCCCTATCATTGCTGGAACGGCTTTTTCATGCGCGGTCAATTCACCGCCATTTTCCCAAAGCACATTTTCAACGCAACCCTCGACCTCGCAAAAGATTACATCAAAACCGCTTCCAATCAAGCCTTGGCATTGCGTGGCACGGGCATCCTGCCCGTGGCCGAAAAACACGGGCAAGATGCCCGTGCCACGTTAAACATCGTTACCCAACTTGAATAACTGATTGGCCCTTGCCGACCGCTCAGTCTGCTTGACAGCGCCGTGTGGCTGACCATAATGACACGTGGGCACGTCGCCGGGGGATACCCTCGTCCCTTTGAGGGGAGTAGGCTATGAAGGCGCTTCACCGCTTTGCCGCTGGCGCGATCTGGCTGAGTGCCGTTGCCGCCACCGGCTGGAGCGGGGCCGACGCCGGGCGTGAGAATGGCGGCGGGACGGCGCAGGCCGGTCAGCGGCAGCTTGCGGTGGATTCGACGGTGCAGCAGCAGTGGCGACCGCCCGGCGGGCCACCCCGGTTTGTGCCGCCGCCGAGAATTCCAGGCCCGCCCGCGCTGCCGCCGGGTTGGGGCCAGCCGCCGACCATGCCGACTCCGCCGCCGCCTTTCACGCCGCAGCCCTCTACTCCCGAGTCGCAGCCCTCGGTTCCGTCGTCATCGACGCCGACGCCATCTACGCCGCAGCCGCAGTTGCCTCGTTATTCGCCAATTCCCGACATCCTCGTTCCAACACCCGGCCAGAACCCGGCGGTGGGTTCGCCGGCAATGCCGCCGGGCGGGCCGCCGGTGAAACAGATTTGGATTTGCAGCCATTGCCGGCGGCAACTGCCCGATGACGTCCGCCCCGGCGATCGCTGTCCGTATTGCGGCACGTTTCTCGCCTACCAACGGGACGCATCGGGTAAAATCACCAATACGATCCCCATCGGGAAGTACCTGCTCGTCGGCGGGCTGATTCCCGTCGGAGCGATTGTGATCGGCCTGGTCGTGTGGTTTCTGAAGAATCTCTGATTTTGTCGATGCGGACGTTGCCCCCGCCTTCCCGCCTCCTCCTATGACTTCCGAGCAGCGGCAACTCTTTGAAACCGAGCCGGAACCTTGGGAGGCGGACGACCAATCGCAGCAGCTCGTCGCTTCGGTGGTGATCTCCGCCGGGCCGTCGTTGGAGTTCGACTATCTCGTGCCGGATCGGCTCCGCGAGACGACCGAGCCGGGCCGCAGGGTCAAGGTTCCGCTGGGGGCGGGCAATCGATTGGTCGTCGGCTATTGCGTGCGGCTAGAAAATCGCACCGCCGGGCGGCGGCGGCTCAAACCGCTGCATTCCGTGCTCGACCAGCGCAGCCTGCTCTCGCCGGCCATGTTGCGGCTGACGCGCTGGATCGCCGACCATTACCTCTGCAACTGGGCGACGGTTCTCGACGCCGTCGTTCCCGCCGGCGTCCGTGCCGGCGCCGGCACGCGGATGACGACGCTGCTGTCGGTCGATTCAGAAGCTCTACAGCAGTTCCGCGAGGGGCGAGGGGCTGGGGGCGAGGGGCTAGGGGCCAGGGGCGAGGGGCCAGTGACTGCGAAACCCGAAATCTCCAAATCTCCAAATCTCCAAATCTCCAAATCCCTAAATCCCGAAATCCCCAAATCCCCAATCCAGACCTCGCTAAAACTGACGCCAAAGCAACTGCAAGTGTTGCGGGTGCTGGCCGAGGCGAGCGCCCCGATGTCGCCCGGCGAACTGGCCAGGGCGGCTCGCTGCACGGAGAGCCCGATCGCTTCCTTGCGTCGCAGGGGACTCATCCGCTCGCAGACCGGTCGCGTGCCGACCAAACGGGCCGACGAGACGATTCCCGCCCGCGAAAAGCACCTCGTGCTGAATCCCGATCAAGAAGTCGCCCTGCGAACGATTCTCGATGCGATGAATGCTCGCCGCCACCGCACAATCTTGATCCACGGCGTGACCGGCAGCGGCAAGACCGAGGTTTACATCCAGGCGATCCAGGAGACGATCCATTTCGGCCGGCAGGCGATCGTGTTGGTGCCGGAGATCAGCCTGACGCCGCAGACGGTCGAGCGGTTTCGCCAGCGGTTCGGGGCGGTGGCCGTTTTGCACAGTCACCTCAGCGACGCCGAGCGGCACAACCACTGGCAGCGGATCGCCGAAGGGGCGGTCTCGGTGATCGTCGGCGCCCGCAGCGCCATCTTTGCCCCCACGCCGAACCTGGGGTTGATCGTCTTGGACGAAGAGCATGAGAACTCGTTCAAGCAGGACAGCGCCCCGCGATATCACGCCCGCGACGTGGCAGCGGCCCGCGCGGCGGCGGAGGGGATTCCGCTGGTCCTCGGCTCGGCCACGCCGTCGCTGGAGAGTTGGCAACGCGCTCAGACCGGCGAGTATACGTTGGTGACGATGCCGCGGCGGGTGCTCGATCGGCCGCTGCCCTCGGTCGGCACGATCGACCTCCGCGGCCAGAAGCTCGCCGGCGGGCTCTCGCGCGGGGCCATCAGCCGGCAACTGCTCCTCGCCATCACGGCCGCCCTCGACGACGGCGGGCAGGTCATTCTGCTGCTGAATCGCCGCGGCTTCTCGACGCACATCCAGTGCTCGGCCTGCGGCTTCGTGGCCCAGTGCCCGAACTGCGACATCGCCCTGACGCACCACCGCACCGAGCAGGTCGCCTTGTGCCACTACTGCGACTACGAGGTGCCGGCCCCGACCAGTTGCCCCTCATGCGGTTTCATGGGCATCCGCTATTCGGGCCTGGGGACGCAGCGGCTGGAGGCCGAAGTCCGCAGCCGATTCCCCAACGTGCTCAGCTTGCGGATGGACACCGACGCGATGCAGGCGCACGGCAGCCACGAGCGGGCGCTGGCCGCGTTTCGCTCGGGCAAGGTCCGCATTCTGTTGGGCACGCAGATGATCGCCAAGGGGCTCGATTTTCCCAACGTCACGCTGGTCGGGGTCATCAATGCCGACACGGCGTTGCATTTTCCCGACTTCCGCGCCGCCGAGCGGACGTTCCAGTTGGTCACGCAGGTGGCGGGCCGAACCGGTCGCGGGCCGAAAGGGGGCCGCGTGTTGGTGCAGACGTTCAGTCCCGAGCATCCGGCGATTCAGGCGGCGGTGCGCCACGATTACGCCAAGTTCGCCGCCGGCGAGTTGCCCATCCGCCAGATGCTGCGTTACCCGCCGTTTGCGTCGATGATTCGCCTGGTGGTGCGCGGGCCGGTCGAGGCGGTCGTCTCTGAGTTCGCCAAGTTCATTGCCGAGCGGTTGCGCCAAGAACTTGGTAGGGCAGAAGCTCCCATCTGCACAACCGGTGGGGCAGAAACTCCCGTTTGCGCAACCGGTGGGGCAGAAACTCCTGTTTGCGCAACCGGTGGGGCAGAAACTCCTGTTTGCGCAACCGGTGGGGCAGAAACTCCCGTTTGCACAACCGGTGGGGCAGAAACTCCCGTTTGCACAACCGGTGGGGCAGAAACTCCCGTTTGCACAACCGGTGGGGCAGACATTCCTGTCTGCCATCCCTCGGAGAACACCGCCGGCAGACAAGAATGTCTGCCCCACCAAGCCCGGGTGTTGGGGCCGGCCCCTTGCCCTTTCGCGCGGCTGAAGGGGAAGTATCGCTACCAAATTCAGACGCAAGGCGTCGATGGCGAGCGGCTTCGCGCCGCAGTGGCGGCCGTCACCGCCGAGTTGGAGCCGCCGGAGCAGGTGCAGTGGATCGCGGATGTGGATCCGGTGGATATGTTGTGAAGGGGCTGGGGGCTAGGGGCTGGGGTTGAGGAGGCGGAGATCAGAGTTCGGGTCAAGACGTGAATCACGCTGCCCCCTGATTCCTAGCCCCTAGCCCCTAGTCCCCAGCCCCCGTTCCCTCTGGTTCCATTTCTCCGCTTGCCGTAAAATACGGTGGTTATGTCCTACCGTTCGATCAAACGCATTTTCGGCGAGACCAGCCTGGAGCGGAAGTGCCGCACCTTGTTCGGCATCTGTCTGTTCCTGCTGATCACGGCCAGCTTTTGGCTTTATGGCAATCGAACAAACGAAATCATCGATCAAGAGAACCGGAGTACGGGCTATCTGTTGACGCTTCAGGAAATGCAGGCTGCGCATTATCGCAGCTATGCGAGAAGCTCCAACAACGAGAACGAGCACCAGTATGAGGACCTTGTGGGGACATTGAGCGAAATCGTTAGCCACGAGCAGCCCTATGAGGTCAAATTCATCCTCCCCCATCCCCCGCCTCCGTCACCGGAAGGGCACGACCCCATCGCCCGCGCCGATCCCTTCGGAAAGAGTGTTCTTGAACGGTTCATGAAGAACAAGCCGCAGAAATCGAAGATGGCCGACCCGGACGAATCCACTTACCGGATGTCAAAAGACGGCAATAGTTACTCTTATTACCAAGCGATCCGCGCCAACAACAGCATGTGTTTTACCAGTTGTCACCGTTCCTACGGTCAAGTGCTCAACGAGTCGGGTCTGGAAAGCATGCGCTTGCTTGGCTACAGCACAGCGACGGCCGAAGGCGATCTGATGGCGGTCGCCCGGCTGACCTTCTCGACCGAGCCGACACGGCTGAGCGTCAACCGGAACCAGGCCATCCTGATCGCCACGGCGATCATCACCGTCTTCCTGGCGATGGTGGCGTCGTACATTATCGTCCGCTACGTGATCGTCAAGCCGTTGCGCCACCTCCGCGACGTGAGCGACGCGGTCAGCCGCGGCAACACGACGCTTAGGGCCGAGATCCACACCGGCGACGAGTTCGAGGAATTGGCCGTCGCCTTCAACCGCATGTTGCGGCATCTGACCGACGCCCAGGCCGAGCTGCGGCAGGCCAACGTCAACCTCGACGGCAAGGTCGACGAGCTGGCCCAGGCCAACATGCGGCTCTACGAATTGAACATGCTCAAGAGCGACTTCCTGGCCACGATGAGCCACGAGTTGCGGACGCCGCTGAACAGCATCCTCGGCTTCAGCGACGTGCTCGGCTCGATCGACTCGCTGGAGGAGAAGCAGAAGCGCTACGTGCAAAACATCCAGAAGTCGGGCAAGACGCTGCTGGAGATGATCAACGACATTCTCGACCTGGCGAAGATCGAGAGCGGCAAGATGGAGACGCGGCTGAGCGATTTCCAGGTGGCGGCGGTGATTGCGGCCCAGTGCGACATGGCCCGGCCGCTGACCGAGCGAAAGAACATCGACTTGGATACCTCGATCGCGCCCGACCTGCCGCCGCTGCACCAGGACCAGGCCCGCGTGCAGCAGATCCTCAACAACCTGCTGTCGAACGCGATCAAGTTCACGCCGGAGGGCGGCCGGATCACGGTTTCGGTCCGCCGCGACGACGCGAACTTCATGCTGTTGGAGGTGAGCGACACGGGGGTGGGCATCGCGGCCGAGGATCAGCAGGTGATCTTCGAGAAGTTTCGCCAGGGCAAGACCGCCATGCCCGGCGGCGACGCCATGACCCGCGAGTATTCCGGCAGCGGCCTGGGACTGTCGATCGTCAAGGAGCTCTGCAAGCTGTTGGGCGGCGAAGTCTCCGTCCATAGCGAACTGGGCAATGGGAGCACGTTCACGGTTCGCTTGCCCTGGGTGCTCGAAGAGCAACCGCACCTCGATGCGGCGCTGATCGACGGTTTCGAGGAGTTCACCAAGCAGCGCTTCGAGCCAACGCGGGAACACGCGGCGACGTGACGGAGCGCGGGCATCTCGCCCGCTAAGGCGTTTCCTCTTCTACTGCGTCAACCGTCCGCCGATGCCAACGCGTCGATCCGCTGTTGCACCACCCCAACCGGTTCGATCGCGACATGCGATTCTCCATGATGGTTCGCTGCGTGGGCTCGGCGGCTCAACTCGGCCAGCTCCACGTGCCGCGGATCGTCCGGCCGAAATCGCCGCAGCGGCAAAAAGTCGAACATGCCGGGCGTGCCAAAACTCTTGCCGCCGCGAACGCTGTGGGCGGCCACCAACTCGCCAACCGCCGCGCTGTTGAGCATCGCGCAGAGATAATGAGCCTCGTCGCTCGACTCGCACGCCACCAGGACGCAGGTCTCTTGCGGAATTGCCGGCCGGAATTGTGGCGCGGGCGTCTCGCCGGCTTCGAGAGGTTCGACGACCGCCGCGTTGATCCGCCGATCCATCCGCCGCCAAACCACTTTGATCGGCGCGACGGTGTAGGGGCCGACGTTGTACATCGCATAGAACGGGCCACCCTGTTGATAGCGACGATACGCGGCCCGGGCGGCCAACAACTCGCGAAACCGTTCCAGATACGCGAGCGTGCGAGGGTATTTTGCCCGCATGACCGGTTCATCGATTCCGGCTCGCGTTGCCGGGTCCTGTGCTAGGAGCAGATAGGCTGACGCCGCGGTGGAATAGCGCGCGACGTCGCCCCAGCGCAGCAGCGGATAGAGCAGATCGGGCTCGATCACCTGCTCGACAGTCTCGACGCGGTGTTTCCCCCGGCCGGCGAGGTTGCGGACCAACACGCCGCCGTCGCACGGCCCGAGCACTTCGAGCCAATAGACGCCGTTGGCCCCGCCGCTGTTCGCGCCGAGGTGTGCGACGCAGTCGGCTGATGAGGGATGAAGGATGAGGGATGAAGGATGAAGGCGGAAGGCGGAACGCGGAAGGTGGAGGGCGGAATCGTCTGCCGATATCAACCAGGGCGAGGTGGGCTTTGCCGGATCGATCGGCCGAGCAAGGCAATGCTGAATGCTAAATGATGAATGATGAATCGGCCCGCTACATTCATCATTCACCATTCTGCATTCATCATTCCCTCTCCCCTCTCCTCTCTCCTCTCTCCCCTCACTCTCCTCTCTGCCCTTCTTCGCTCTCCACTCTCCACTCTCCACTCTCCACTGAAAGTACGCCACCGGATACTCCGTTGCCGCCCCCTTCTCCAACACGATCGTGCTGGTCCAATTGGCGGCGTCGCCGAAGGGCCGCAGCGCGACCATGTCGTCGACGCGGATCACCCGCAGCGGCGGGCCGTCGTCGCCGAGGCGGAAGCGGCGAAAGCCGTCGCCGGCCCCCTTGGTTTGGAAGAGCGTCTGCGTGATGACCATGCCCAGCCGTCCGTGGGGCTTCAAGTAGCGGTCGGCTGCGGCGTAGAGCATCAGCATCGAGAGGTCTTTCTTGCCGCCGCCGTGCCGGGCCTCGTTGCCGGAGAGCGAAAACAGCCCGTAGCGCTCCCACAGCGGCTTGGTGGCCTGGCGAACGTCGTCGGGCAGGTTGTCCCAGGCGATCCAGGGCGGATTTCCCACGACAAAATCGAACGCCTCGCCGCCGGCCGCTCCCGTTTCGCCTTGGCCGAGGATGGAGTCATGGAGATAGACCGGCAGTTCGACCGGCCCGCCTGGCGGCAGCACGTCGGCCAGGGCGATCAGCAAGTTCGCCCGTGCCGTCATCACGGCCAGCGGGTTGAGGTCGAAGCCGACGATGGGGAAATGATGAATGATGAATGATGAATGATGAGTGGGAGAAGGCAATTCATCATTCATCATTTCGCATTCAGCATTTTTCAGCCACCGCCGCAGGGCCAGCATCAGAAACGTGCCCGAGCCGCAGGCGGGATCGAGCAGCCGGTCGCCGGGCTGGCCGCGGTAGCCGACCTGGTCGAGCACGTGGTCGGCCAGCCAGTCGGGCGTATAGTATTCGCCCAACTGACGCCGCAACGGCCGCGGAAACAGGCTCATATAGAGCGGCTTGAAAAGATCGCATTGGCCATCGCCAGGAGCGGCAAGGGGGACAGTCCCATTTTCGCTGGCGCGAGAATTGGGACAGTCCCCGTCGACCCGATAACGGCCGCAGGCCTCTGCCAGTCGTTCTCGGAAGCTTTCGACGGACGGCGATCGCGCCGCATCGCACCAGGAAAACGGATTGCCCGGCAGCGAGCCGTCAACGCGGCCGCGGCCGAAGCGTTCGGCCAAGCGGTTGACCAACAGGGCGTAGTAGGTCTGCATGGCAAACAGCAAGCGGGCGGCGTTGCTGGCGGCAAAGGGGACAGTCCCATTTTCGCTGGCGCGAAAATCGGGACAGTCCCCGTCGGCTGCGACATCGTAGTGGGCGGCCAACCGCGCCAGGTGCTGCGGCAACTTCTCGATGGCCCTGCCGGCCCAGCGGCCGAACATCGCCGTCCATCGCGCCAGCGCCCCGCTCTGATCGGCGTCGAGAGCGTCGAACAGCGTGCGAACGCCCTCGCGGGTTACCGCCGCCCTGCCGCCGAAATCGTGCAGCAGGTTTTCGGCGGTCAGCGGCCGATCACGAACGGGCGGGCGTCTCATGGCAGCCCATTGTCGCCGCCGAGGCCCTATCCGACAAGAGAGCGTGTGATCGAAAAGGAGAATAGCCGGGAGCTAACAGCTCCCGGAGGGCGGTCGTGGATTCGCCCAGATTCCGGGAGCTGTTAGCTCCCGGCTATTACGACAGTCCTTTCGATATTGAAGAACCGCCCCGCCGACTTGCCAATCGAATGTCGCCCTGTCATGATAGAATGTCGTCGGAACATTGAAGTCGAGGCCCTTTTCGCAACCCCGAGGGCGTGTATGAACGACGTGCCAACCACGGCGAAAAAAATCATCGCCAACGTCGAACGGGTCATCGTCGGCAAACGGCGGCAAATCGTGCTCTCCTTGGTCTCATGGCTCTGCGGCGGACACGTGCTGTTGGAGGACGTGCCGGGCGTGGCCAAGACGATGCTCGCCCGGGCGTTGGCCCAGAGCGTCGGCTGCTCGTTCAAGCGGATTCAATGCACGCCCGACCTGCTGCCGACCGACGTGACCGGCGTGTCGGTGTTCAACCAGAAGACCACGGATTTCGAGTTTCGCCCCGGTCCGGTCTTTGCCCAGGTGGTGCTGGCCGACGAAATCAACCGCACCACGCCGCGAACCCAGGCCGCGCTGTTGGAAGCGATGGCCGAAGGCCGGGTGACGGTGGACGGCGTGACGCACACGCTGACGCCGCCGTTTTGGGTCATCGCCACGCAGAACCCGATCGACCACGAAGGCACCTTCCCGCTGCCCGAGGCCCAGCTCGATCGGTTCCTGGTGCGTTTCAATCTCGGCTATCCGAGCATGGACGAAGAACTCAAGATGCTCGATCTGCTGGAGCGCGGCAATCCGCTGGACCAGTTGCAGCCGGTGGTGACGGCCGAGGACCTGCTGGCGGCGCAGGAGGCCGTCCGCACGATTCACGTCGATCCGAAGGTGCGGCGTTACATCACCGAAATCGTTCACGCCACGCGGCAGTGTGACGACGTGGCGTTGGGGGGCAGTCCGCGGGCGTCGCTGGCGTTGTTCCGCACCGCGCAGGCGTTGGCGGCCGTTTCCGGACGGAACTTCGTACGGCCCGACAACGTCAAACAAATGTCCGGCCCCGTGCTGACGCATCGGATTATTTTGCGGCCCGAAAGCCGCCTGCGAAAGCTCACGCCCGCCGCCGTCGTCGCCGATCTGGTCGCCGAGCAGCGCGTGCCGATGCTCTCCGACGGGACGGATGGGGCGTGAATGTTGCACTCGATCCCAGGATGTGTCGGCTCAGCCGGCGAACTCGGAGGATTCATCAGTTTAGCCCCGGCGTCCTCGCCGGGGGCGCCGCGTGGACGCGGCGGCTAAACGTCCAGTGTCATATGAGATGGTTCATCGTCGCGATCCTGTTGCTGCTGGCGTCCTTGGCCTTCGGGCTGAGCCTGCCGGCGTACGCGATGTATGCGCTGCTGGGTATCATGCTTTCCAGCCGCTGGCTGGCGCGGCATTGGATCGAGAGCCTCTCGGCCGATCGCGACTGCAACCGCTACTGGGCCAACGTCGGCGACAAGGTGGCGGTGGTCATCAGCATGAAAAACGCCAGCCGGCTGCCGGTGGCCTGGACGCTGATCGAGGACTTGCTGCCCCGCCGCGCGCTGAGCCATCGGCCGCCCAGCCTGACGGTCGTGGGCCATCGCATCCAGTTGGCGCTGGTGCCCGGCGGACGGACGCACACCATGACGTACCAGTTGAAATGCAATCGCCGCGGCTATCATCAGATTGGGCCGTTGGTGGTCGAAACCGGCGACCTTTTCGGGCTGCACCGCCGCTACCGCGTGCTGACGTCGCCGCATTTTCTGCTGGTCTATCCCAACGTCGTGCCGCTGGAGGGCTACGAGTTGGCCTCACGGCGGCCGATCGGCGAAATCCATCTCTCCCATCGCCTCTACGAAGACCCGACGCGAATCGCCGGCGTGCGGCGTTACGAATTGGGCGATCCGCTGAACCGAATCCACTGGCGGGCGACTGCGCGGACGGGCCAACTGCATTGCAAGCTCTACGAGCCGTCATGCGTGGCGGGGGCGACGCTGCTGCTGGATTTCCACAAGGCCGCCTACAACCCGCACGACGAGCCGTATCGCTCGGAGCTTTCGGTCACGGCGGCCGCCTCGCTGGCCAACGCGGTCTACGAGATGGATCAGCAGATCGGGCTCGTGACCAACGGCCGCGACGCCGCCGACCGCATTCGCCAGGAGGGCTGGGACTATGACATTCGCTCTCGCAAGGCCGCGCGGCGGGCCGCCAGCATGGCCGATCGCAGCGAGCGGCTCGAACCGGTGGGCGTGCCGACCCGCCGCGGCGCCGAGCAGTTGGGCCTGATCCTGCGGACGCTCGCCCGGGTGGAACTGACCGACGGGCTGAGCTTCGCCCAATTGGTGGCCGAGGCGGCCGGCCGGATTCCGCGCGACGCCACCGCCGTGGCGATCCTGGCGTCGGTTAGCTACGAAGCGGCCATCGCCCTGAGCGAGTTGCGGCACAAGGGGATCGCCGTGGTGGCGATTGTGAACATATTCGATGACGAGCAGTTCGGCCAGGCGTCGGCCCTGTTGGCGGCCGAAGGGATCGACGCCCGGCAGTTGAAAAGCGTGGAAGCCTTGCCGACCTTGTGCCGGCAGTACGTATTGCGATAGTCATGGCCAAGCGACTGCACAAGACGCTGTTGGATTACCTGGTGATCGCCATCAGCCCGGCGATGATCATCGTGCTGATCGACAGTCTCGTGCTGTTTCTTGTCGAGGTCTTCTACAGCGGCGGCTACGAGGGGCGGCTGGAGTACGTGCTGACGTTGTTTGTGATCGGGGCCGTGCTGATCGGGCGGATTTCGATCGAAGAGGGCCGCGAGCGGGCGGTGCTCTTCGCCATTCCGCTGGCCATCGTCACGCTGCTGGCGATCTGCCGTTTCGTCGAGTTCCAAGGCCCGCTGGCGCCGTTCAGCTTCCTTATCAATTGCGGGCTGATCGCCGTGACCTGGTGGTCGGCCGACAAACTCACCTGGGACTGCACGCTGATCGACGAACAGGAAGAGGACTCGGGTGAGGGGCTGCTGGAGACTGTAGGGCTGGATAAGCCGGACCATGCCGCACTTCAACGGGAAATCTCGCCCGGGGCCGAGCCGGCGGAGCCGGACGTTGGGGCGGCAGTTGCACTGCCGCCCCAGAAGCGAGGCCAGAGGGGTGGCAGTACAACTGCCACCCCAACCGAGGACCAGATCGAGGCGACGACCGCGCGGGACGGGCCGCAGAGCTGGTGGGATCGCTTCATCGAGCGTCGCCGCCGGCCGCACGCTCCCGGGGTTTGGGTGGTCTACTTTTCGCTGGCCGCGCTGCCGCTGTTTGGCCTGGGAGAGTTGTTCATTCCCAGCGACAAGGCCGGCGCGGGAGTACGCCTTCCAGTTGCTCTTTGTCTACACCGCCAGCGGATTGGGACTGCTGCTTTCGACCAGTTTCCTCGGTCTGCGGCGATATTTGCGGCAGCGGCGGCAGGAGATGCCGCTGCGGATGGTCAATCTCTGGCTGGGCATCGGCGTGGCCCTGATCGCGGGCGTGATGTTCGCGGCGATGCTGCTGCCGCGGCCGAACGCCGAATATGCGATTTCCGATCTGCCGATCCACGTCGGCTCGCCCGAGCAACGCGCCTCGCCGTACGGAATGGGTCGCGACGGGGTCGAGGAGAATCGCCCGGACGCCCGGCTTGAGCCCCGCGACGACGCCAAGCCCGACGCCCCTCAATCCGACCAGCCGGGCGACGCGAAATCGGCCGCCGGCCAGAGTCGTGACGGAAAATCGGCCGACAATCAGCAGAAGGCGGGCAGTGAGGAGCAGAAGGCGGAGCAGCACGGAGAACGCGGCAACGCCAAGCCGCCGGAAGATGCGAAGGACTCGCCTCGCAAGCAATTCAGCAACGATAAGCAGCCCGCGGACGATCGGGCCACGGAACGAGCAACGGGCAAAGCAAAGCGGCGGGCTGAGGAAGATGAGAAGAAAGCCAAACCGCCCGAAGGTTCCGGCAAGGGCGAGAGCAAGCCGCCCGCGAAATCGCCGGAGCAGCGGCGCAGCGGTCATGGATCGAGCGGCGCCTCGCGAGCCCCGTCCGCTCCACCGTTTTCCCTGCCGCACGCGCTGCCCTCGTTCGGTTCGCTGCTGAAATGGGTGCTCTATTTGGCGTTGGCGATCCTGATCGGCTGGGCTGCGTGGAAGAATCGTGCGGAGCTGCTGGCGGCCCTGCGAGATTTCCGCCAGATGTTGGCCGATATATGGAACTGGCTCTTCGGCGGAAAGCCGCGTGAAGCGGCCGAGACCGCGGCGGAAGAGGCCGCCAACCAACGGCCGTTGCCGCGATTCGCCGACTACAAAGACCCCTTCGCCACCGGCGTGGCCGGGCGTTATCGGCCGGAGGAACTGGTCCGCTACACGTTCGAGGCCCTGGAGGCGTGGGCTCGCGACGCCGGTCATTCACGTCTGCCCGACCAGACGCCGCACGAGTTCGCCCGCTCGCTCGGAGCCGAGGCCACGTCGCTGGCGGCCGACGCCGGTTACCTGGCCGAGTTGTATTGCCAGGTAGCCTACGCCCATGCCGCGCCGACGGCGGCGAGCGTCGGCCGGCTGGCGCAACTCTGGGGGGAAATGCGGACGGCGATCACGCGGCAAGCCGTGCCGGCCGCTGGGTGAGAGCGGAAAGACTTTCCCCCGCGTCCCCTCTTTGGGCCCACTGAATCTCCGTGGTCAAGATGGGAAGTCTGTTTAGCCGCCGCGTCCACGCGGCGCCGGGGTTGTGGGCGGTTCTGCGCCGCGTGGACGCGGCGGTTAAACGGTTCGGAGGCGACCGCCATAATCCATTACTGCGCCCCCTCTTCAGGGCCGATCAGTTTTCCAATCTAGGTGGCACGGGCATCTTGCCCGTGGCCGAAAAACACGGGCAAGATGCCCGTGCCACGCAATGCCATTTCCAGTTTACTGTGTTATGCCGCTTGTAACTGTTGTTGAATCTTGACTTTCTGTTCTTCTGTCAGCCGCAGCAAGACCGGCGGGTGTGGCGCCGTGTGAGCTTTGCGACGCGGCCATTCCCGCTTCTGTTTCGGGCTGGTACGCACACGCCGTTCGCGTTGCGCTCGGGCAATCCTTTCACGAAATGGCTTGGATTCCCTACGGCCTAACATGTCACGACGCACCTCCAGCAACACCCCCCGTGGGCTGCACATTATCGGGAGGCTGTCTTTCGGCGGTGCCGGCATCGCCAACGCGCCTTGACAAAGCAATAACTGCGTTGCGATCATCGAAGCCTCTGCCTCGCGATGCACTAGCCGTAGCGTCCGACTCATCAACGCCACTTTCTTCAAGGTTCGCTTGTAGGTTCTGAAAAATCCCTCGTTTTCCCACCTCCAACGATAACAAGTTCCCGCCATCTCCAAGGATAGCTGCTTCGCATCTTCCACGTTCGTAAACAGCCGAACGTCCACCTTATGACGGCAACTGTGAATCCGCAGCAATCGGCCGCGAATCGGCGGCTTGCCGTCCTCCTGCTGGCTCTTCGGCCAATAATAGACAATCCCTTCGCGGAACTCCTCCAACAGTTCCTGGGTTTCGCTGTAAAAGGTGGCCTTGGAGGACATGCGGATGAGAAAGGACACGTTCGCCAAGATCATGGTCGCGGCCACGTTGTAGCCCACATATCCCGCGTCGGCCACCACCAACGCCGCCGCTGGCAGCCAACGCAGCATGTACATGAGGTGACTTCGTTCGCTGGCTTTGCCCCCCTTCCCCAATCGCCAGCAAAAGGGAATGCCCAAGGTAAGATGCACGATCGAGGTGTTCCAGATCGTCGGTGACGAATCCTCTTTGCCGCCGCTTCCCAAGCGTTGCTCCAGTTCCTCGGTGCGGGGACACGTCTGCCGCGTGCCATCACAGCCAAAGGGGATGAAGTTTCCCACTTTCCACTGATTGCCGAAAATGACTTCCATCCGTGCGCGCAGGGCCGCCGCCAACGCCCGCAGGATGGGCATGGGAAGTTTGGCGATGGCCTTTTCAAAGCCGGAAAAGTGCTGGCCCGGCCGTTTTCGTTTTGGACAACTGGCGACATAGAACATTCTGGCGGCTTCAAACTTTTCCGGGAGGCTGTCGCCACAGCAATAGGTCGTCAGGATGATGATGTAAAGCAAAGGATGCAAGTCCCAACGCGGGCATTTCCTGCGTTTTGGAGCATTTCGGACTTGCTTGAAAACTTCCGGCGTGAGAAACTCTCGCATCGAGCCGATCAACGATTTCGCCCGCCGTCGTTGGCGGGCCCGCTTCCTTGCGTTGGCCATTTGCCGTTCCTTCCATGATGGGGTTTGGTGTTGTGACCCCCTATCATTGCTGGAACGGCTTTTTCATGCGCGGTCAATTCACCGCCATTTTCCCAAAGCACATTTTCAACGCAACCCTCGACCTCGCAAAAGATTACATCAAAACCGCTTCCAATCAAGCCTTGGCATTGCGTGCCACGTCAATCGTCGTTACCCAGCTTGAATAACTGATTGGCCCTTGGGCCTATACGGCCGGTCAAAGGGGACAGCCCCACTCTGGTTGAGACGAAAATCGGCACAGTAGCCCGCACACGCCGTGTGCGCGGCGGCGGCACACGGCGTGTGCCGCCTACTGTCCTACGCCGGTCTCCTTAGCAGTTACCAAACGCTTCTGTAGTAGTTATAGGGGTTGTGCTCAGTGGGGGAAATTTCCGTCGCCGCGGCCGTAAGGTAGGGTTAAAGTGGCGGACCGCGCGGAGACGGCGGCATGAAAAAACAGATTCTGATTGTTGACGATGACCAGCGGGTGCTCGACGCCCTGCGGCGGGCGCTGCACCAGCGCAGCGGCGACTGGGACATGACCTTCATCCATAACTCGGAGGAGGCCTGGGAGTCGCTGTTGCAGACGGCCTACGACGCCGTGGTCACCGACGTGCGCATGCCGGGGCTTACCGGGATGGAGTTGCTAAAGCGCATTCGGCAGACCGACAAAACCCGGGACGTGCCGGTGGTGGTTCTCACCGGGCTGAACGACACGGATTTGAAGGAGCGGGCGCTCCGGGGCGGGGCGATCGACTTGATGAACAAGCCGGTCAACGCCGGCCAGTTGATCGCCCGGCTGCAAAGCGTGTTGCAGGCCAAGAGCTGCCAGGACGATCTGCGGTTGGCCAACCAGTTGTTGAACGAGACGGTGCAGCGGCAGAGCGTCGATCTGGCGCAGACGCGGATGAGCGTCGTCTGCCGGCTGGGGATGGCGGCGGAGTTCCGCGACGAGGACACGGGAAACCACGTGATTCGCGTGGGCTGTTACAGCCGGGCGGTGGCGGCGGAGATGGGGATGCCGCGGTCGTTCCTGGAGATGCTGCTGCTGGCCGCCCCGCTGCACGACATCGGCAAGATCGGCATTCCCGACAGCGTGCTGCTAAAGCCCGGACCGCTAAGCGACGAGGAATGGGTGATCATGCAGCGGCACTGCGAGATCGGCGAGAGCATTCTCCGCGAGCAGTCGAAGGCGATGGTGCCGCTGTTCGACTGGTACGCGATCCAGCCGCCGGCGATGAGGGAGACGCTGGAAAACCGCGATCCGGTGCTGGAGATGGCGGCGACGATCGCGCTTGCGCATCACGAGAAATGGGACGGCGGCGGCTATCCGCGGGGGCTGGCGGGCGAGGCGATTCCGCTGGAGTCGCGAATCGTGGCGGTGGCCAACGTCTTCAACGCGCTGATGTCGAATCGTCCCTATCGTCCGGCGCGGCCCGAGGAGGAGGCGCTGACGATCATGGACGCGACGGTCGGCGCGCACTTCGACCCGCGGGTACACGCGGCTTTCATCCGCGCGCTGCCCGAAATCCACGCCATCCGCGACCGCTTCGCCGACGGGGTGGTGGTCTTTCCGCACGGCGAAGGAGCGTTGGTTTGAGCGACCGCGCCACAGAGCCTGTGATGAAAGCCCGGCAAGGGGAATCCTCCAACTCGGAGCGAGATCGACAGGACGCCAAGTTCGAGGCCCGAGTCGCCATCCAAGACCTGCAACGCCCGATCGAGCGGATTCTGGAATGTTGCCGGCGGCTGGAGGAACAATGCGTGGGAACGAACACCGACTCCCAGGCCTTGCTGGCCGAGGCCCGTAAAGCGGCCGCCGAGGCCCGACGCCTAGTCCTGCGGCTTCAAGCCGCCATTGCGGCGCGATCAAGATAGGCGCAAAGACGCAGGAGGCGATTCCTGCCGCCGACTGGCACTGGAGAAGCGGATCTACTCGCCAAGCGGCGTTTTCGATCCGTCATTGATCGGCGGCAGGAACCGCCCCCTGCCTCACCCTTCCGAAGAAGGCGAATGCAAGCACGCACGCGAGGTGCTGCTCCAAGCGCACGCCTGATGGTGCGATAGCTGTCAATTCATGATCTGCGTGCGTGCATGCACGCGACCTCTTCTCCACCGGCCTCCGCCGGGAAATCAAAACCGGGGTGGCAGTTCGCCTGCCACCCAATGCCAAGGCTTGATTGGAAGCGGTTTTGATGTAATCTTTTGCGAGGTCGAGGGTTGCGTTGAAAATGTGCTTTGGGAAAATGGCGGTGAATTGACCGCGCATGAAAAAGCCGTTCCAGCAATGATAGGGGGTCACAACACCAAACCCCATCATGGAAGGAACGGCAAATGGCCAACGCAAGGAAGCGGGCCCGCCAACGACGGCGGGCGAAATCGTTGATCGGCTCGATGCGAGAGTTTCTCACGCCGGAAGTTTTCAAGCAAGTCCGAAATGCTTCAAAACGCAGGAAATGCCCGCGTTGGGACTTGCATCCTTTGCTTTACATCATCATCCTGACGACCTATTGCTGTGGCGACAGCCTCCCGGAAAAGTTTGAAGCCGCCAGAATGTTCTATGTCGCCAGTTGTCCAAAACGAAAACGGCCGGGCCAGCACTTTTCCGGCTTTGAAAAGGCCATCGCCAAACTTCCCATGCCCATCCTGCGGGCGTTGGCGGCGGCCCTGCGGCACGGATGGAAGTCATTTTCGGCAATCAGTGGAAAGTGGGAAACTTCATCCCCTTTGGCTGTGATGGCACGCGGCAGACGTGTCCCCGCACCGAGGAACTGGAGCAACGCTTGGGAAGCGGCGGCAAAGAGGATTCGTCACCGACGATCTGGAACACCTCGATCGTGCATCTTACCTTGGGCATTCCCTTTTGCTGGCGATTGGGGAAGGGGGGCAAAGCCAGCGAACGAAGTCACCTCATGTACATGCTGCGTTGGCTGCCAGCGGCGGCGTTGGTGGTGGCCGACGCGGGATATGTGGGCTACAACGTGGCCGCGACCATGATCTTGGCGAACGTGTCCTTTCTCATCCGCATGTCCTCCAAGGCCACCTTTTACAGCGAAACCCAGGAACTGTTGGAGGAGTTCCGCGAAGGGATTGTCTATTATTGGCCGAAGAGCCAGCAGGAGGACGGCAAGCCGCCGATTCGCGGCCGATTGCTGCGGATTCACAGTTGCCGTCATAAGGTGGACGTCTGGCTGTTTACGAACGTGGAAGATGCGAAGCAGCTATCCTTGGAGATGGCGGGAACTTGTTATCGTTGGAGGTGGGAAAACGAGGGATTTTTCAGAACCTACAAGCGAACCTTGAAGAAAGTGGCGTTGATGAGTCGGACGCTACGGCTAGTGCATCGCGAGGCAGAGGCTTCGATGATCGCAACGCAGTTATTGCTTTGTCAAGGCGCGTTGGCGATGCCGGCACCGCCGAAAGACAGCCTCCCGATAATGTGCAGCCCACGGGGGGTGTTGCTGGAGGTGCGTCGTGACATGTTAGGCCGTAGGGAATCCAAGCCATTTCGTGAAAGGATTGCCCGAGCGCAACGCGAACGGCGTGTGCGTACCAGCCCGAAACAGAAGCGGGAATGGCCGCGTCGCAAAGCTCACACGGCACCACACCCGCCGGTCTTGCTGCGGCTGACAGAAGAACAGAAAGTCAAGATTCAACAACAGTTACAAGCGGCATAACACAGTAAACTGGAAATGGCATTGGGTGGCACGCAATGCCAAGGCTTGATTGGAAGCGGTTTTGATGTAATCTTTTGCGAGGTCGAGGGTTGCGTTGAAAATGTGCTTTGGGAAAATGGCGGTGAATTGACCGCGCATGAAAAAGCCGTTCCAGCAATGATAGGGGGTCACAACACCAAACCCCATCATGGAAGGAACGGCAAATGGCCAACGCAAGGAAGCGGGCCCGCCAACGACGGCGGGCGAAATCGTTGATCGGCTCGATGCGAGAGTTTCTCACGCCGGAAGTTTTCAAGCAAGTCCGAAATGCTTCAAAACGCAGGAAATGCCCGCGTTGGGACTTGCATCCTTTGCTTTACATCATCATCCTGACGACCTATTGCTGTGGCGACAGCCTCCCGGAAAAGTTTGAAGCCGCCAGAATGTTCTATGTCGCCAGTTGTCCAAAACGAAAACGGCCGGGCCAGCACTTTTCCGGCTTTGAAAAGGCCATCGCCAAACTTCCCATGCCCATCCTGCGGGCGTTGGCGGCGGCCCTGCGCCACGGATGGAAGTCATTTTCGGCAATCAGTGGAAAGTGGGAAACTTCATCCCCTTTGGCTGTGATGGCACGCGGCAGACGTGTCCCCGCACCGAGGAACTGGAGCAACGCTTGGGAAGCGGCGGCAAAGAGGATTCGTCACCGACGATCTGGAACACCTCGATCGTGCATCTTACCTTGGGCATTCCCTTTTGCTGGCGATTGGGGAAGGGGGGCAAAGCCAGCGAACGAAGTCACCTCATGTACATGCTGCGTTGGCTGCCAGCGGCGGCGTTGGTGGTGGCCGACGCGGGATATGTGGGCTACAACGTGGCCGCGACCATGATCTTGGCGAACGTGTCCTTTCTCATCCGCATGTCCTCCAAGGCCACCTTTTACAGCGAAACCCAGGAACTGTTGGAGGAGTTCCGCGAAGGGATTGTCTATTATTGGCCGAAGAGCCAGCAGGAGGACGGCAAGCCGCCGATTCGCGGCCGATTGCTGCGGATTCACAGTTGCCGTCATAAGGTGGACGTCTGGCTGTTTACGAACGTGGAAGATGCGAAGCAGCTATCCTTGGAGATGGCGGGAACTTGTTATCGTTGGAGGTGGGAAAACGAGGGATTTTTCAGAACCTACAAGCGAACCTTGAAGAAAGTGGCGTTGATGAGTCGGACGCTACGGCTAGTGCATCGCGAGGCAGAGGCTTCGATGATCGCAACGCAGTTATTGCTTTGTCAAGGCGCGTTGGCGATGCCGGCACCGCCGAAAGACAGCCTCCCGATAATGTGCAGCCCACGGGGGGTGTTGCTGGAGGTGCGTCGTGACATGTTAGGCCGTAGGGAATCCAAGCCATTTCGTGAAAGGATTGCCCGAGCGCAACGCGAACGGCGTGTGCGTACCAGCCCGAAACAGAAGCGGGAATGGCCGCGTCGCAAAGCTCACACGGCACCACACCCGCCGGTCTTGCTGCGGCTGACAGAAGAACAGAAAGTCAAGATTCAACAACAGTTACAAGCGGCATAACACAGTAAACTGGAAATGGCATTGGGTGGCACGCAATGCCAAGGCTTGATTGGAAGCGGTTTTGATGTAATCTTTTGCGAGGTCGAGGGTTGCGTTGAAAATGTGCTTTGGGAAAATGGCGGTGAATTGACCGCGCATGAAAAAGCCGTTCCAGCAATGATAGGGGGTCACAACACCAAACCCCATCATGGAAGGAACGGCAAATGGCCAACGCAAGGAAGCGGGCCCGCCAACGACGGCGGGCGAAATCGTTGATCGGCTCGATGCGAGAGTTTCTCACGCCGGAAGTTTTCAAGCAAGTCCGAAATGCTTCAAAACGCAGGAAATGCCCGCGTTGGGACTTGCATCCTTTGCTTTACATCATCATCCTGACGACCTATTGCTGTGGCGACAGCCTCCCGGAAAAGTTTGAAGCCGCCAGAATGTTCTATGTCGCCAGTTGTCCAAAACGAAAACGGCCGGGCCAGCACTTTTCCGGCTTTGAAAAGGCCATCGCCAAACTTCCCATGCCCATCCTGCGGGCGTTGGCGGCGGCCCTGCGCACGGATGGAAGTCATTTTCGGCAATCAGTGGAAAGTGGGAAACTTCATCCCCTTTGGCTGTGATGGCACGCGGCAGACGTGTCCCCGCACCGAGGAACTGGAGCAACGCTTGGGAAGCGGCGGCAAAGAGGATTCGTCACCGACGATCTGGAACACCTCGATCGTGCATCTTACCTTGGGCATTCCCTTTTGCTGGCGATTGGGGAAGGGGGGCAAAGCCAGCGAACGAAGTCACCTCATGTACATGCTGCGTTGGCTGCCAGCGGCGGCGTTGGTGGTGGCCGACGCGGGATATGTGGGCTACAACGTGGCCGCGACCATGATCTTGGCGAACGTGTCCTTTCTCATCCGCATGTCCTCCAAGGCCACCTTTTACAGCGAAACCCAGGAACTGTTGGAGGAGTTCCGCGAAGGGATTGTCTATTATTGGCCGAAGAGCCAGCAGGAGGACGGCAAGCCGCCGATTCGCGGCCGATTGCTGCGGATTCACAGTTGCCGTCATAAGGTGGACGTCTGGCTGTTTACGAACGTGGAAGATGCGAAGCAGCTATCCTTGGAGATGGCGGGAACTTGTTATCGTTGGAGGTGGGAAAACGAGGGATTTTTCAGAACCTACAAGCGAACCTTGAAGAAAGTGGCGTTGATGAGTCGGACGCTACGGCTAGTGCATCGCGAGGCAGAGGCTTCGATGATCGCAACGCAGTTATTGCTTTGTCAAGGCGCGTTGGCGATGCCGGCACCGCCGAAAGACAGCCTCCCGATAATGTGCAGCCCACGGGGGGTGTTGCTGGAGGTGCGTCGTGACATGTTAGGCCGTAGGGAATCCAAGCCATTTCGTGAAAGGATTGCCCGAGCGCAACGCGAACGGCGTGTGCGTACCAGCCCGAAACAGAAGCGGGAATGGCCGCGTCGCAAAGCTCACACGGCGCCACACCCGCCGGTCTTGCTGCGGCTGACAGAAGAACAGAAAGTCAAGATTCAACAACAGTTACAAGCGGCATAACACAGTAAACTGGAAATGGCA
>CAWDLR010000003.1:0-3271526 GCA_963803125.1 uncultured Planctomycetaceae bacterium
TGGTGGCGAAGCCGCACGCTGCCGAGGCGAGGGTGAAAACGGCAATCGAGAGCAGAAAGTAGTTGCGGCGGCCGAGGTGCGCCGACAGCCAACCGGTGATGGGCAGGACGATGGCGTTGGCGGCCAGATAAGTGGTAATCACCCATTCGGAGTCGGCCTGCGCCGCGGACAGGCCGCCGGCGATGTACCGCAGGGCCACGTTGGCGATCGTGGTGTCCAGCACCTCCATGAACGTGGGCACGAGAACCACGCCGGCGATGATCCAGGCGTTGGTCCTCGGTCGGCTGATCGCGGCGGGGCTTAGTGCGATGCTACTCATAGTGTATCCTCCGAACAGGCCCTTCTTCCTTTGGGAAAAGGGCAATTTCTTCGGGTCATGGTCGAGGGTCCGTGGCTCCGGTCGGAGGAGCCGCCAACGGTTGCAGGATCTCCCCCGCATACGGCCCGGTGGGCGGTTCCTTGTAATACACGTAGGGCGTCACCGACAGCCCGACGAACAGGGGCGTCTTGTCCGGATCGTAGTCGGTCAGCTCGACCCGCACCGGCAGCCGCTGGACGATCTTGACGTAGTTGCCGGTGGCATTCTGCGCCGGCAGCAGGGAGAGAGTCTGACCGGTTCCCATCGTAAAGCCGGTGATCCGGCCCTCGAACTCCCGCCGGCTGCCGTACATGTCCACCTCGCATCGCACCCGCTGGCCGATCCGCAGGCGTGCTAGTTGCGTCTCCTTGAAATTCGCGTCGATCCAGATTTCGGTGAGCGAGCGGACGGCCATCAGGGCTTGCCCCGGGAGGACGTTGTAGCCGGGGTTGACGTTCCGGCCGACCACCACGCCGTCGATCTCACTGATGACGTCGCAATAGCGGAGGTTCAACTCGGCCTGCTGCAGGTCGTGCCGCGCCTGCTCCAGTGCAGATTTGGCCTCGAGCACGAACGGCGCCTTGGGGACAAGTTCTGCAAAGATCCGGTCAACATCCCCGTTTTTGTCGAGCTCGCGAAACTTCTCGAGCGCCTTGTTGGGTGTCAGGTCGGTGGGCGCCAGCGGCAGCCCGAGCTGCGTCGCCGTCACTATACATTCGGCCAAGACCGCTCGAACCGAGGAGAAGATCTGGTTCAGTTCCGGCGGCACGTCGGTGAGGCTCTTGCCCTTTTCCGGCTGGGGTGCCAGTCCAAGGGCTACCCGGACCTGGGAGACCGCCTCCTTCGCCTGGGTGACGGAGGCTTCCGCGACCCGCTGCTCCTGCTCTTGGCGGTCGAACTGCGCACGCGGGATGGCGCCCCTTTCCAACAACGCCTTGGCGCGCTTGTAATCGGCCTGGGTCCGGTCGAGAGTGGCCTCCGAACTCCGCAGGGTGGCCACTTGCTCCCGCAATTTGGCGGCCTGAGCGTCAACCTGTTCGGAGGCGTTCTGGAGCTTCCAGCGTTGGGCGCTGAGTTGTGCCGCCAGGCCGCGGGCTTGGGACTCGGCCGCCGTCAGTTTCGCTTCCGCCAACCGGACGGCGTCACGCTTCAGCGACACCACCACCTGATAAGGTTCCTTGTCGAGTTGGACGAGCAAATCCCCCTTCTTCACGCGCTGGTTGTCATCAACCAGTACCTTCATCGCCTGGCCGGGTACGCGCGGGGCCACAAGAGTCATGTGACCGTTGACGTAAGCGTCCTCGGTACTCACCGTGTTCAGTGCCGTATTTACCCACGGGACCAGGAAGTGGCCGCCCACCGCCAGCGCGGCCACAACTGCGGCCAGCAGCAACCACTTTCGGTAGCGATGCACAGGCGGCGTGGCAGGCGTGCCGGGGTGCGGGGGCGGATCGGCCGTAGCGGCCGACGTACTGTTCGGCGCTCGCTTGAGCACTTTGTCGGCAGGGGCCGGTGTGGCTCCGGTCGAAACCTGAGAGTCTTGAGAATGCTCGTTGTCTATCGTCTCCATGGTTGAACTCCTGTTCTTCTGGGGTTAAGTTGTCGTCGTGAGTTCGCCGTCCCCGAAAAGTGGCGAGTGGGTGATCTCGGCCACGATGCCTTTTGTCATGCAATCGGCGGCAACCAGTTCGGCCCCCTGGCGGTACATGGCCGCCAAGCAGGCCTTGCCCGCGTCGTCGATAAAGGTCACCCCCGCAAGGTCAACGCGGAGAATTGGCTTGCGCTGATGGGCCAAGGTGCTCTGCCAGCACTCCTCTTGCTCCCGCAGCCACGGCCCTGCCAGTCTCCCTTCGAGCTGAAACGTGAGGGCTTGAGGAGTGTCATGGACCGTAATTCGCAGCATCGCTTATCCCTTTCATTGTACCGGGGACGGTCAAATTTGAATCGAAATGTGACGCTGCCCCGTGAGGTGACGGATCACCATTGCCCTGCCAATAGTTCCTTCCGACAAGCCGTACTGAACTCCTTGAGCGGGTCGATGTCATCGAGCTCATGGGCCTCGACCGCTGCGCGGATCTGATCTGTCGTTAGATTGGGCCGCCCATACAGTTTGATGATTCGACGGCAACAAGCGTCGCCCTGGTGCAGAACCTCTTCCCCGGACATGAGCCGAATGCGACTCAGAATCCCGTAAAGGGCTATGAGCTGATCTGGCCGCTCCAGGCAGTGGGCCACTGCATCAACGGCCAGGCGCGAAGCCTCCGTGATGAACTCGTTGTACAAAGACTCGCGCATGCGCAGCTTCCATTCCGAATGGGCGCGAATGGTCTCTGCGCGCCGCGTGATCCAAGTCGTGGCAATGGAAGCAGCGGCTCCCACCAAGGAACCCAGTGCCGCAGCCATTGCAGTAACTACTGTTGAACTCATCGTTCACTTGCTCCTGCCCTTGTAACCTCCCTGCGCTTGTTGCAAGCCGGACTGCAGTCAGGAACAGATAATGCAGTTGGCAGAAAGCATCATGGCAAGCAGTCTCAAAGCTCCTTGCAAGGCGGATGCAAATCGCGTGCCACTCTCACTACCTCTTGATTCCACGACAGGACCATACGACTGTTCCAATGCCCCGACGGCGGGATGACGCATCTGCCGACGACACGGCATTTCCAACAGCTGTCTTTTTGATCGGTTTGTCGATCATTGCGAGAGGCCCGTGGAACGACCACAATGTAGATGCTGCATGCGAATAAACGGAACAGGAGTTGCGTTCAACGGGCTCATCGTCCAGGTGCATCCGCTGGCTGCACGAGTGGAAGTTCGACCGTGACGCACGTCCCCTTTTACGCGGTTCACTGTCGACGGTCGTGGTGCTTCCTAGCCACTTGACCTAGCGGCGATCTCTACAGCCGTCCGTTCTCGCGGCACCACCACACCGTTTGGCCAATCCGGTTGCGCAAAGATACACTGACTGTGAATCCAAGATCATGGACGGCCGTTTCCGCCGAACAGGTCCAGGAGCCTGCTCCGGCTTCACGCGCCTCGTCGATGTTGAAATACCACGGCCGAATCCGGTGGCGCCTGAGATCAGCACTTTTGTCATAGCCTCACCATATTGATTTTCATCACGGCCGTTAAGATGTTCCTTGGAGTCGTATCCTGGCCCCATCCGGGGGTGCCGCATGATCGGGTTGGTTCTCCGAGGCCGCAGACATATTCCAACCGATCTCGGAGATAGCCGGCGGCTACTAGACTCTCGGCCACTGAACTTCGACCCGATTGTCGATGTTCCCGACATCGGGGACCAACTTCACGGCTTCCTGCAAGAGTTGTTTCAGGTAGTAGGTGGGGACACGTCCTGTAACCACAACAGAGTCCCCCTTCGACTCGATCTGGATCATGTGAGTTCGGCCCCGAAAGTGCGGGTGTCTATCTAACCGCTCTCGGATTGACGACACAACGGAATTGGCGTGCGAGCCCATGCTACCTTACCTCCCTTGTGCTCTTAGCCCCATGAAGAAATGCGCCCGGGACAGTCGAGATCCTTCCTGGAACTAAAGTCATCGCAGCCCTCTGTAAACAGCCTGCCTGCGATCATGCCAACCGCTGCCGCGTGCCAGCTAGCCTGCGTCCAAGCACGAGGGCAGCAGTTCATTGTCCCGTAGCAGCGGAATCTCGACGACGACGCATGTCCCGTTGCCAATCTGGGTATCAATGTCTACGGCCCCGCCCAACCACTGTGCCAACTGATGGACTTTCTTCAGTCCCCGTCCGTTTTGTGCAACCGCCATGGAATCGAAACCGATACCCCAATCCTGAACTTGAATATAGACATGCGTATCGTCTTGCGCGACTCCCACCAAGATACGCCTGCTCTTACTGTGGCGACAGGCGTTCAACACCAATTCACGCACGATGCACAGCACCGGGATTTGCAGCGCCGGCCGAAGCTCACCGTCAGCCAGATCGTGGTAAAGCTCGATCTCGGGGCCATCGGACCTCTGGTTATTGGCAATCAAACGACTTATCGCAACTACGAGGCTCTGCACAACTGGTTTACGCATTAGGTATCTATTCACAGTTTCTCCTCTGGGCTGTTTCGTACTGCACAGCCAGAAAGCGTCCCGCACTTCTGGCTGTGCAGCACTTCTTCGCCCTCCTTTCTTTCCTTCTCTAGAAATCGCTCGACTCCCATAGCTTTACGGCGGTCGACACAACCAGTGAAGGAGCTAGCAGCGCCTTCGCCTGCCCCATCGCTTGTCATCTTCGGAAAAGCGGTTGGGCGCTGCGTATAAGCGGTTCATGTCGATGGCCTTCCAGAACACCTCCGCATCATGGCTGTCAAAGTCCAGTTCGCCATCGGCCAGCCAACCTCGTACGGCTCTTCTTGCCGCTGTGCGGCCAGCCGGGGTATTGGAGTAAACAAGCACAAAGTGGTCGTCGGTCTTCGCAAGTGCGAGACTCGGTCGATCGTAAGTGAAACCGGTCATCATGGCGGTATCTCCGCTGTTGAGAGCGCCTTCTCTGGCTAGCGCCAGCTTCGGCCGCTGATTACCGTGGTCGCCTCGCCGCCATCAACGGTCGCACAGCGCTAGCTGCATGGGAATGGCTGCCACCGGCAGGCGGCAAGAGTTCTCGCCGTTGGACGAGAATGTCGTCTGGGGCGTGGATTCCCAATCGGACTCGTCCCTTCTGAATTCCGAGCACGGTGATCTCGACATTGGCCCCGATTCGGATCGTCGAGTCCCGACGGCGTGAAAGCACTAGCATATCAACCCTCCTTGCTGCGTCTTGTCTTTCTGCACGATGTACATGCCACACGCTGACACCAGCAATACCTGTTCCATTCCTCCCTTTTTCGGCCGCGCAAGGCGGAAAACTGCGGAATCTAACTTGCGAGGGCAGGCCCAGAATAGGATTGCGCTGTCAAATTGATAGACATCCGTCGTTTTGATAGTCCCTCGTCGGCCAAATCGAACAGGCAACTTCCTTCACTTTCTTCCGCCAACTGGACAACAAAGCCCCGCACAACGAACGCAGGACCAGCCGTTTCCCGGCACGATTATTGCATTCCCTGTTCACGGAAAGCGCTTCGGAAAGCGTTTTGTAGGGCATCCCGGTACAGTCCTCGCTCTGAAAGATACACGTATGACCGGCCAGCGACGATTCCGCATTCTGTGTCCCGATGGATTGCTGTCCGGCGATACTTTTGTCCTTCCAGCGACCCAACCCCGCAATCTCCCGGCCTGTCGCGTCTGCGTCATCGACGAGCAGAACCACGTGCTGATTACCGTGCATGACAGCCGCGTATTTCCGGCCACGGCGATCGAGTCTCGGCCGTTTTGCCACCGCCCGATGAGCACATTTCTGCAGCGTAGCCAAGTCAGTACGGTAGTAGAGCACGAACTGGCTTGCCCGAACGGCGGCGACGGCCACAGTGGTACACTGCAACCGCCGCATGGGCACACGATCGACATGCCGTTTTCCACGTCATCGCAGCGGACCTTGGGCGGTCTTGTTGGCCTGAGAAGGACCGAACCACGCTAGTCCTATCGGGGAAGATCGGTGAAGAATCAGTGAAGAGAGGAGATTTGATGCATGCAGACTACTTGAAACCGGCCATTCGGCAACTTCGCGACCAGCAGGTTCGTTCTGTCCCTCAAGAGAACAAGCCCGAACAAGTCAGCCATGCGCAAGAACTGCTTCGGGAGCTCGATCCGAAGTGGAGTGGGTTGTCTGCTTTCATAGCCGGTCTGTACGAAGCACCGTTGCTGACGCGACGACAAGAAATGCACCTGTTCCGCAAGATGAACTACTTGAAGTACAGGGCGACGATACTGCGGTCGAGACTGGATCCAGAGCATTTGAAAAGCCGTCTAATGGACCGAATCGAGGGGTACTACCGGGAGGCCGTGGCGACGAGGAACGAGATCATCCGTTCCAATTTGCCGTTGGTTGTATCAATTGCAAAACGACACGTGGGGCCCACGGCCACTCGTTCCGAGTTAGTCAGCGACGGAAATATGTCGCTGATCCGCGCGGTGGAGAACTTCGACTATAGGCGGGGCGTTAAGTTCGGCACGTATGCAGCGTGCGCGATCGTGAAGAACTTCGCCCGGACGATTCCACGTGAGCACCGCTACCATGACCGATTTCGAAGCAACCAACTCGACCTATCCGCTTTGGTGAAGGACGATTGCGCGGACCAAGTGGAACCGCAGACTGTGGAGAATCAGCGGGAATCACAGGAGGATACACACATCAACGACCACGTAGATGTGACTTATTGATGAGCACCATGCACACGCAAGATCTTCCCCAGAATTGCAGAATCGCAAGGCTTGCCCAGCTCACGCTAGAGTTGGAGCAGTGCCGAACTCCTGAAGACACTCTGCGGATATTAGAAAGGGGGTTTGCCGAGATCGATGGGTTCGTCGCCTCGCTGTTGCTTTCGACCCGCGGTTTGAGTCCCGGTCACTACCGCGTCGTTGGCGCCCACTTGAAAGACGAGCCGCTCGGTGATCTTCATAGCTTGGCTAGGGAGGAGGCAGGTCCGGTGCGGCGCGGTGGAATCTTGGGAGCAATCATTAGCCGCCGCGAGCCCCAGCTAGTTCAGGGTGTTGACTGGGTGCGAGACCCATTCTTCTGCGAGACGCTCAAGGGGTATACGTCGGTTAGCCGTTGCAGAGAAGGAAGGCGACGGGAACGTATTGGTCGTCATCCGATGCAACCCCGACCAACTTCACAAAATCGTCTCGATTCATGGTCTATTCTCCCTTCTCTCTCGTGGCCCAACCAACGTGCTCGTCACGCGCATTCCGCATGTTCCAAAGCCGGAAGCCAGCCTTCCCGATCTCGATGCAAATGCAATTCGCCCCTTTGGATTGGCAAGAAGTCAGGAGCGTTGAAGCCGAGCTTCACCCGATTCCCTTGAACCTCCAGCACAACGACTTCGATGTCGTTGCCCAAGTACACTCGTTCACCGGGTTTGCGACGAAGAACCAACATACGATCACCTCCTTGTGATAGACTGTTTCAGAATCCCATTTCCGCCAAATCCACCAGTGCGGCCTGCCAACCGTTCCTGGCGGCTTCCTCCAACCAGCGTCGTCTCTCATTCGGGTCGCCGCACGCCAATCCCAGGTCGTGCATAGCTTGAACGTGGCCCTCTTCCGCCGCCATTCGCAACCAACGTCTACGTTCAGCGGGAGCCGTAGTAGAGTGGTCGCAGCAATTTTTATTAAAACACGGGGAAATAATTCCCCGCAATTATTGGCATCGAAATGGTGCCGCCACCGAGGTGGCCGAGTGGGGGGGGCAGGTTAGCCTAGATTAGGCTGTCCAGAGAGCCGGTGGCGGAATGGCCGGTGGTAACGGAAGTGGTAACAAACTTTGAGCGTTCCTGGTCTTTGCTGACCACGCCTGAACACTGGCCGCTTTCCTAGCGTAGTGTTTCTGCGGCCAATCGTGAAGTGTTCAGAAGCCCTTTTTCCAGGGCTTCTGAGCACTGCTGAACGCTCCTGACAACTGCTGAAAGAAGGTGGCCGAGGCGGGACTCGAACCCGCACGAGCGATTAAGCCCACGGGATTTTAAATCCCGAGCGTCTGCCGATTCCGCCACTCGGCCTGGAGCAGCCCGCGATTGCGATTGGGAAACCACGAGCATTCGCTGCTTAACTACAAACCGCTGCTGATGTGAGACCCCAAGCGACTTTCCCGCGAAACTGCATTCCATTACTTCGTCTGTTTTCCGCCGTTTCCTCCATTGCCAAGGGCCATGATGCGGTTGATCGCGTTAAGGAACGCCTTGGCACTGGCTTCGACGCTGTCGGTCGAGACACCGCGGCCGCGATAGACGCGGCCCTCGTACTCAATCTGCACCATCGCCTCCCCCTGGGCGTCTTTGCCGAGGGTGACGCTGTGGACGGTAAAGTCGCGGCAGACGACCGAATAGCCGGTCACTTGCTCGATGGCCAGGAAGACGGCGTCGATCGGGCCGTCGCCGCAGGCCACCTCGACGGTGCGCTTCTCGTCGCCGCGGCGCAGCCGGAGCGTCACCCCCGGCACCTGGCCGGTTCCACAGAGGACCTTGTACGAATCGAGTGTCCATTTCTCGCCGACCGCGTGGATCTGCTGTTCCACCAAGGCGGCGATGTCGGCGTCGTAGATCTCCTTCTTCTTGTCGGCCAGTATCTTGAATTGGTCGAAGACGACGTCGAGCTGTTCGCCGGAGAGGGTGTAGCCCATCGCCTTGGCGCGGTCGGCCAGCGCCGCCCGGCCGCTGTGCTTGCCCATCACCAGGTCGCTGGTCGAGAAGCCGACGTCCTCGGGATGCATGATTTCGTACGTCGTCCGCTCCTTGAGCATTCCGTCCTGGTGGATACCGGCTTCATGGGCGAAGGCGTTTTGGCCGACGATCGCCTTGTTGCGTTGCACGTGGATGCCGGTGATATTGGCGGCCAAGCGGCTGGTGGGAACCAGGCGCGGGGTGTGGATGCGGGTGGCGGCGTGGTAGTAATCGCCGCGGGTTCGCAGGGCCATGACGACCTCTTCCAACGAGCAGTTGCCTGCCCGTTCGCCCAGCCCGTTGACGGTACACTCGACCTGCCCGGCCCCCGCCTCGATGGCCGCCAGGCTGTTGGCCACTGCCAGGCCGAGGTCGTTGTGGCAGTGAATGCTAATGACCGCCCGGTCGATGTTCGGCACGCGGTTGCGAAGGGTCTGGATCACCTCGTGCATCTGATCCGGCGTGGAGTAGCCGACGGTGTCAGGGATGTTGACGGTGGTGGCGCCGGCGGCGATCGTGGCTTCGACTACCTGGCAGAGGAAATCGGGTTCGGTGCGGGTGGCGTCCTCGGGCGAATATTCGACGTCGGGGCAGAAGCCGCGGGCCCGCTTTACGCCCGCTACCGCCTGGCGGATGATCTCGTCCTTGCTCATTTTCAGTTTGTACTGGCGGTGGATCGGGCTGGTGGCGAGAAAGACGTGCAGCCGCGCCCGCTCGGCATGTCGCAGGGCGTCGCCGGCGCGATCGATGTCGGCGTCGCGGCAGCGGGCCAGGCCGCAAATCACCGCTCCGGGCACGTTCCGGGCGATCTCGCGCACGGCCTCGAAGTCGCCGGGCGAGGCGATCGGGAAGCCTGCCTCGATCACGTCCACGCCCAGTTCGACCAGCGCATGGGCGAGCTCCAGTTTTTCGGCCAGATTCATGCTCGCCCCGGGCGATTGCTCGCCGTCGCGGAGCGTGGTGTCGAAGATTACGATGTGTCGTGGTGTCGCGGAAGTCGTATCGGTCATGAGGTCAATTTCCTTGGAACAGTTGTTTGGGTGAGGGATTCAGTTGGTTTTGCACGCGCCGCCGGACTGCCGACCCCTGGTCGGCCCGGGCAACACCAGCCACGCCCTCGACGGACCGCGGCGACGGCCAACGTTCTTGTGAAGTTCCGCCAGCGACATGCAAAGAATACCTCGACCCAACAAAAAACCCCAAAGCCGGCGTTGGCCTCGGGGTTCGTTTTTTCTGCACGTTGACGCTAGGTGCAAACCCTATGGCCGGCGCTTTGGAAGCGCCCGTAATAACAAGGCCAAGAGGTTCTCTCGCAGCGTCATAATACTCCTACTCTACTTGACGAGAACGGCGGGGTCAAGCACAGAGTTACAGAAACGCGTGAAGTCGACGGGGTTGGGAAAACGACGTACCGCGCAGCTCAGCCCACCCGAGAGAGGCAGACTTCGACCCGTCGAGTGCCGCCGTGCGCCACGCCCTGCGGGCGATACTTGCCAAACTCCTTTCACACGAGTGAAATAATCTACTCTCCCGCAACGTCAATTCTATTGAGGCGGCCAAGCATCGGAGCGGCGGTGGATGATAAACCTGGAAGAAATCCGCTCAGGTTATGGTCGTTTGGTGTGGAGCACTATCTACCGGGTTTTGCGGGACCACGCCGAATCGTTGGACTGCTATCAGGACGTCTTCTGCGAGTTGCTCGAACGGGCGAAAAAGGGGACGGGTCCAATTTGTGCGAAGCCGGGCACCGGCCGCAGGCTGGTCGAGGGCCGTTCCGGCAAATTGGACCTGTCCCCTTTTTCGCAGATCGAAAACTGGCCCGGCTACCTGCGCTGGCTGGCCACGCGCCGGGCCATCGACCGGCTGCGGACGCGGCAACGCCGGCAAAGCCGGTTGGACGAGGGCGACACGGCGCTTGTGCCGTCGCCCGCGCCGGGGCCGGCGGAAGTCGCCCAACTGAATGAACTGGCCGACCTGCTGAGGTACGAGCTGACCAAACTCCCCCAGCGGCAGGCCGAGGCCTTCTGGCTCGCCTGCATCGAGGAGATGAGCTACGAAGAGGTCGGCCGCCAATTGGACATCGACACCAGCACGGTCGGCGTACTGATCCATCGAGCCAGGCGGCGATTGCGCGAGGTGTTGACGGCGCTGGCGGTCCACGATCCCGGCGAGGAGGGCCAACGGCATGGCTAATCGAAGCGACTCGAACGGCGACGCGCTGCTGCAAGAGGTGATCGAGCACCTGCGGCGACAAGCGGTTCCCGACTTTCCCGATCCCGAAATCGCGGCCCTGGAGAACGTTAAGAGCCGGGTCTCTTCCCCGCGCAGTTTCCAAGTTAAGGAGAATAGCAATGACTCGAGGCTTCCAACTTTCGGCGGGAGCGATCGTCGGCTTGGCCGCCCTGCTTGCATTCATGCTCCTCTGGAGCGGCGGCACGGCGCAGCAGGCGTCGGCGATGGAGAAGATGGCGGAAAACATCCGCAAGGCGAAATCGTACACTTACCAGGTGACGGTCCACGACGAGAGCGGCTCGGTACCGCCGCGTCCTGATCTCAAAGCAAAGGCGTATTGGATTGCGCCCGGTTCGGTGCGAATCGAGATGACATACCCAGAATGGAAAGGGCCGGGACCGGAACAGGTCAACATCTACCCGTTGGGAAAGCCGGGAATCCACATCTTTCATCCGCACAAGACGTTCGCGCAGATTCCCCTTCGTCAAAAGCAACCGCTTTCCGCGGGCTCGGATGACATCGAGAGCCTGGGGAAGTTCTCCGGCAAGGCCGATCGGCAACTAGGCACAAAATCAATCGACGGCAAGAACGCTCAGGGATTTGTGATCGACAGCCAGAAGGTCCATCCCAATTCGCCGCCGGGTACGATCGAGGTCTGGCTCGATACCGCAACCAACCTCCCCTTGTTCATTCGCTCCGAGGTGCGATTATCGCCGACCCGCGCTACGGTCGAAGAGCGTAGCGACATCCGATGGAACATCGACCTGGACCCGAAGCTCTTCGATCCGACGCCGCCGAAAGGCTATACCGACGTTACGCCAAAGCCGCTCTCTCTGCAGGAACAGGTGGGCCGGATCACCGCGGCGCTGAAGATCTATGCCGACGCAAGCGGGGGCCGCTATCCCGCAGAGAGCAATGCCCAGTACGTAATCGACGATTTTTGCAAAATGCTCGGCATCTCCCGATGGGGTCAACGGAAGGGAGACGAAAAAGGGGCAAAACTCGCCAAGGTCGTCGCGGGAATGTCGCAGATCTCGAAGATCCACGTCTATCAACCCGAGTTTGCCTACTACGGCAAGACCGTCGGCCCAAAGGACAAGAACAGGGTCCTGCTCCGCTGGAAACTCGGCGATGGCCGTTATCAGGTCGTCTTCGGCGACCTGCACGCCGAAACCGTACCCGCCGACCGCCTGCGGACGCTGGAAGCAAAGTGAGGTAACGTCGCAAAGCGAGGGCCAAAGAGCACTGACCTCCGCTGATCTCCAGTGATCTCCGCTAATCTCTCTTCATTAGTGGCGATCAGTGGCGATTAGCGTTCGACGAAAGTCGCTTCCCAACAAACCGGCTGCCTCTCTCTTGCCCATTCTCTGCGGCTTCGCGCCTTTGCGTGAGTTCTGCGGCCGCTCGCTCTTATTCCAGTTGCACCGTTCTTGTGTTGACTGCGCGTTTCGGATACGATTCGCCACCCCCTAAACTCGGTGGCCGCATGGACTACGAGGTTCAGCACAGTTCCCGCCGCTGCTCGATCACCGGCCGGGAGTTTGCACCGGGCGAGGCATATTACTCGGCGATTGTGGCCGAGGGGGCGGAGGTCATTCGCCACGATTACGCCGCCGACGCCTGGCAAGGGCCGCCGGCCGAGGCGATCGGCTGGTGGAAGTCGCGAATCCCCGATCGCAACGAGACGAAAAAACGCTGGGCCCCCAACGACGTGATACTCCAGTTCTGGGACGAACTGGCCGCACAGCCCGAGCGGCAGGACATGCGTTACGTGTTGACGCTGCTTCTGGTGCGCCGCCGCGTCTTTCGGCTGGAGGAGGAGAAGTCCGACGAACAAGGCCGGGAAGTGCTGGTTGTCGAATGTCCCCGCCGCGAGGCGACTTATGAAGTCCCCGCCGTCATGCCCGAAGCGGCGCGAATCGAGCAAATTCAAGAGGAGCTGGCGGCGCTGCTGCAATAGGAGGGAGTGGGGATTGGACGATGAAGGACGAAGCACGAATGACGAAGGACGAAGGAAAACCGAAGCTCGAAATCCGAAGCTCGAAATCGGAAGACGCTCTCCTTCGGGTTTCGGGTTTCGGATTTCGGGTTTCGGATTTCAGATTTCGGATTTCGTCCTTCCTTCGTCCTTCGTCCTTCGGATTTCGTCATTCCTCGTATCATCTCCGCTGGTTATCGCTGATCGTCACCGGCCTGTTCTCGCTGAGCGGCGCGAGCTGCCCGCATTTCTTGCAGCAATACACCAGTCCGCTGCCGCGGGTGCTTCCCGCCTCGCCGCCGCCGACGGTGGAGCAGGTCATTAACGTGGTCAATCGGAACAGCTCGCAGATCCAGTCGTTCTCGACCAACCACGCCTCGATCAGCGGCAGCGGGTTTCCATCGCTCTCGACGAGCATCGCGTTCGAGCGGCCGCAGCAGTTTCGCCTGCGGGCCACGAGCTTCGTTGGGCCCGAGTTCGATCTGGGCAGCAACAACGAACTGTTCTGGTTCTGGATAAAGCGCAGCCAGCCGCCGGCGATTTACTACTGCCGCCACGATCAGTTGGCCGCCAGCCAGGCCCGGCAGATGACGCCCTTCGAGCCGCGCTGGCTGATCGAGGCTTTGGGCGTCGTCGAGTTCGACCGCAGCCTGCCGCAGCAGTTGACGGTGCTGCCGAACGACCGCCTCAGGATCGACACGATCCGCAACACGCCCGAGGGGCCGACGATGAAGGTGACGATCCTCGACGGCTCGCAGGGCTGGATTCTCGAACAGCATCTCTACGACGCCCGCCGCCGGCTGGTCGCCCGTTCGCTCGCCAGCGGCCATCGCCAGGATCCCTTAAGCGGGCTGGTCATGCCCACGGTCGTGCAGATCGACTCGCCCCCTGCGCAACTCTCGCTGCGGATCGACCTAGGCAACATCGAGATCAACCGCCTGCCGGGCAATCGCGCGGAGCTATGGACGATGCCGAGCATCTCCGGCGCACTGGCGGTCAACATCGGCGACCCCAACTTCCGCTTCCCCGAGCCCGCAGCCGTCCCCGCCGTTCGCCGTCCCGCATCCGCCAACCGCCCCCGCGGGACGTGGTAGCGGCACGTCGGCCTCTCTGCTGTCCTTTTGCCGACGCCTTCGTTCGCGGGGGCGGAGGAGTCGGGGCAGCAATACCACGTCGGCGGGAAGTCACTTTTCGCGAGAAAATCGGCCGAAGAGTGGGAGGAATGCTGCCTCGGCGTCTGATATACTGACGTGAGCGAGCCTTCCACAACTCCCTCCCTGCCTACCCCGGCGATTCACGCCACAAGGAGAAGCCCATGAGCCGCTCGAATTTGCAATTCCCCCTCCACCGGCTGTCGAACTTCTGGCTGCTCACCGCTGCCGTGGCAATTGGCCTGACTGGGGGACTGGCCGCGGGCGCGGATCGGGCGGACCTGGCACGACTGGCGGGGCAACCGGCGGACATTGCTTCGAGTGCGTATCAATATCGGGCGGATCGCAAGGCGGACGAGAATCCGCCGGAGAGTTGGCTGGCGCTGATGTGGTACGCCGGGCAGCCACTGAACAAGCCCGTCGATGTGCAGGCGGCGGCGATCCGGCGGGCGCTGTGCGGATTACTCTGGGAAGAGATCCGCCCGGTGAAGACGTTGGAACTGACCTGGGCGGCCGACGCCAAGCGACGGCCCGCTCCCGATGAAGTGACGATCACGACCTTGAATGCCCGCTGCAGCGCCAGTTCGTGGTGGAACAACCTGGTAGCGGTGAAGCAGACCGTGAAACCGACGGTCTCCGCCGATGGAAATACGTACGTCTACGATCTGGGGAAAGATACGTGCGGCATTGTAATCAGCGTCGCGGGAGGCAAAAGTGCCGCGGACTATGTCGTGCCCACGGTGCGGGCGCTGACGGGGGAAACCTGGAAGAAGATGGATGTCGAGATCGAATGGGGCTTCGATCCGGCCACCGCCGAGAAGGACTACAGCGGGCGAATCGAGACCTACGACGGCCGCGTTGCCGCGCTAAGCCCACTCGACGGCGACAACGTCACCGCCGCCAGCGACGCGGCTTCCTGGCGTTCCGTCGGCAAAGGCCCTCAAACGCTCTCCCCTCTCCCTTTGGGAGAGGGGCAGGGGGTGAGGGCCACCGCCGCAACGTCGGCCCTCACCCTAACCCTCTCCCAAAGGGAGAGGGGACTATCTAACGCCCGCCGCGGCCTGAAATTCACGCTGCTCTACATGGGCACGTCGAAATGGCGGCGGGTGCAACCGTTCACGACCCAACGCGACGACGTGGCGCGAACCATCGTCACGCTCTGGACCAAGGCGGGCAACTTCTCCTTCCTCGCCGCCGATCTGGAGAATGGACCGATCCTCGCGCCGGAGTACGGCTTCTTCGTGCGGCGGACTTCGAAACTCGCGTTGGAACAAACTGTGGCGGGCGCACGGGTTCTGCTCGATCACAAGATGAATGCCATCGCCGGCAGTACCGGCCTGCCAGGCTGGGGGAGCGATGCTTGCCCCTGGTTCGGCGGCAATCCGACCGAAAAGCCGGTTTCGGTGCTAGGCATCACTATCCCTGCCCACCGCCTGGCCATGCACCCAGGAGCCCATCGCAATGTCGCCGTCGGCTGGCAGAGCCCGATCCGCGGCCGTGTGAAAATCGACGCCAGTGTCGCCCACGCTCAACACGGCGGTGACGGCATCGAATGGTCGATCGTGAGGGAGACGAAGGCCGGCCGCAAAACGCTGGTCTTCGGGACGACGAACGGAACCGGTGGGCAGACGATTCCCGCCACGGCCGATGCGGGCAAACTACGCCATGTATCCGTCGTGCCGGGCGACACGATTTCGCTGGTTATCGGCCCGAGGGGAAACTACAACTGCGATTCGACCATCATCAAGTTGGTGATTGCTGAAACCGGCGGAAAAGGGCGGGTCTGGAATCTGACCGACGATGTGGTCGAGACTCTGCACGCCGGAAATCCCCATGCCGACCGCCAGGGCAACCCCGGCGTATGGCATTTCCGCGCCGAGAGCCCAGTCGCCATATCGGAACCGCCGTTTCCCTTGGCCTCATCCGCCGCCAGTGCAGCGGAGTTCATTCAGCAATTGAAGGCCAAGCATCTAAGCACGATCCGCGAGCGCCTTCGCGGACACAAAGAACAAACGTGGCAGGGGGCGGTGACGGCAATGCGCGGCCATAGATTGCCGCCGCATCCCAAGCCGCCCGCCGGCACGGAACCGCCCATGCAGGTGCAAGTCCCCTCTAAGCGGTTGACTGCCCAATGGAACCTGGGCGTCTGGCATCTTACGCGGCATTGCGAGAAGAACCCGAAGAACGGCCGGCTGTGGTTCAACGATTATCCCTACGGCATCCTCGGCGCCGAGACATACATGGTCCTCGCCGCGCTCGATCTGATGGGCGCGCACCAGGCCGCCGAAGACGGTCTCGACCAATGGGTCTCGCTGCCGATGGACCCGAAATCGGGGCGGGGGCACAACGCGGGAGCGCTGCCCGATCGTCCCACCGGACTGTTCTCCGAGGGACACGGATGCTTGACGCACGCCGAAGGCCCGAAAGGCTGGGGTGACCACATGGATGGAATTCACGCCTTCGGTCCCGGCTCGATCGGTTGGGCGCTGACCGAACACTACTGGCTGACCGGCGACAAAAAATGGCTCGTGGCCGCCGCCCCGCGGATTTTGGCCAACGCCGAATGGATGCTCCGCCAGCGCCAGGTCATGTCAAAAGCCTTGCCCGGCGGCGAACGCCTCTGGTGCAAGGGCCTGCTGCCGCCGCGCCAGCCGACGCCGGACAGCGGCGGTCTGTGGATGCACGTTTACGAATGCGAGGCGTACTACTGGTTGTTCCTCTCGCGATTCGCGGATACTTTGAGCATCATCGATGCCGACGGCGGGGCAAAACTCCGCGGCGCGGCCGAGGCCTATCGCAAAGATCTGCTGGCGGCGGTCGATCGGTCGATCGCGCTGTCGCCGGTCGTGCAGGTCCGCGACGGCACCTTCCATTCGGTCATTCCGTTCGCTTGTTATGTGCGCGGGCTGAGCACGGGGGCATGGGGATGGGAGCGCGACGGTTCCGGTTCGCACGTCGGCCCGTTGTATTGGGAAACGGTCCAGACGGCGGCACCGCTGGTAAGTCCCGCCGGCCTGCTCTCGCCCCAGGACGTGCGGGTGCAAGGCTATCTCGACGTGCTGGAAGATCGATTGCTCTTGGAGAACCCGTATGTCGGAAACCGCAACTGGTTCGATGCCGGTTGGCAGTATCAGGGCGGACTGGAACGCACCTCGAACATGCACCTGGCGGCCGACGACGTTCCGGTCTTCTTGCGTTCCTTCCTGAATTGCTACGCCATCGACATCCTTCCCAACGACGGCTATACCTTCAACGAGCACGCCGTCCACGGCCCGCCGGACAAGATCTTCGAAGAGGCTGCCTTCCTCGAACGCTTCCGCAACATGCTGGTGATGGAAGAGGGAGATTCGCTCTGGCTGGCACGCGGCACGCCGAGGGCGTGGCTGGAAGCGGGAAAGACAATCTCGGTGAAGAACGCGCCGACGCACTTCGGCACGGTAAGTTACGAAATCGTTTCCGCCGCCGACCAGGGCACGATCTCCGCGACCATCGAGATGCCCTCGCGCGACCCGCCGAACACAGTCTTGCTGCGGCTGCGGCATCCGAAGGCGCTGCCGATCAAGAGCGTCACCGTCAACGGAGAGCCGTGGACGGACTTCGACCCCGGACGGGAATTAGTCCGTATGTCCGGCCTGCGCGGGCGATTGACGGTGCATGCCACGTATTGATGCGGCGCGTCGCCGGACGCGCTTAAACACTCCGTTTTTTCACCCGGCGCAATTGCCAATCCCGGTCTAACTGCCAAGACTGGTTAGCCGGCGACTTTGCTCGCCGTGGGCGGTATCGCGATGCCTGCGCGGCGAGCAAGCTCGCCGGCTAAACGATCCGGCGGCAAGTCGATCAGCGGAGGACCATTATGACCTGCTTGCGACGAAATCTCGCGGTTCTGGCAATTACGGTCTGGTGCTGTCTTGGCGTTACAGCGGCGCCGCAACGATCGGAGACGAGAATCCTGCCGCTCGAATTGCCCCAGCAACTGCGGCCCTTGCCGGAACCGTTGCCACCCGGCAAACAACCGGGCTTCAAGCTCCGCGGCATCAAAGGCTGGGCGTGGAACCCCGAGCAGTACCTCGCCGAGATCCCCGTCCTCGTCGAGTACAAGATGAACTTCCTGATGAACTGCTACGGCAGTCTCTACGGCGACGATACCTGGCACTGGGGAGCGAATTCGAACCGCTGGTGGGAGCCCTTCTCGAAGATCAAGCGCGAGGGGCTGGAAAAGGTCATCCGCTCCGCGCAGCGGCACGGCCTGCAATTCTGCTTCTCGATGAACCCGCAACTCTGCTCCGCCCGACCCCTGAATCCGCAGAGCGACGCCGACTTCGAGCAGCTCTGGCAACATTACGCCTGGGCCCAGCGTCTCGGCGTGAAATGGTTCAATCTCTGCCTGGACGACATCCAGTTCATGCCCGGCCTGAAGATCGACGCGACCGACCATTGCCAGCTGGTCAACAAGCTCTTCGCACGGCTGCGCGCAAAGGACGCGGCGGTACAGTTTGTCTTCTGTACGACCTATTACGGCGGCACGGGAAACGAGCGCGCCGCAGTCGGCTATCTCGACACCGTCGCCCGCGATCTCCATCCCGACATCTATATCTTCTGGACCGGCGACACCTTTACCCGCATCACTCGCGCCGCGGCCGAATCGTACAAGAAGCGGGTCAAACACCGGCTGTTCCTCTGGGACAACTACCCGGTCAACGACGGCCAGCAGACCGTGCATCTCGGGCCGGTTACGGCCCGCGACCGCGATCTGGGCGAAGTGATCGACGGCTATATGAGCAACCCGATGGCCAGCCAGAACGAAATGAACCGCATCCCGCTGGCCACTTGCGCCGACTACGCCTACAACCCCAAGGGCTATGATCCGACGCGCTCGATCGGCCAGGCGATTCTGCGCGCGGCCGATACCGATGCACGGCGGAATCTGCTGCTGGACCTCGTCGAGCAGTATCCCGGTTGCATCTTGTATCCGGGCGGGACGGGGACGAATCCGCCGCGGATCGAATTCCGGAAGCTCCTGGCTGCCGGCAACTTCTACCTGGCACGAAACATGTTCCGCCACATGCAAGATAGCGCCGCACGCATGGATCGAGAGTTTCCCGATCGCTACCCGGCGACGAAAAAGACGATTCGAGTAGACGTCGAGTGGATGAGAACGATTTTGGAGAAGTAACAACCAAACCCTCGTTCCCACGCGGAGCGTGGGAACCAGAAGAATCCTCGTTCCCACGCTCCGCGTGGGAACGCACCCTCCCGGACGCTCCGCGTCTCTGGGACTGACGCGGAGCGGCGAGTGAGAAGCGGGTTCCCACGCGGAGCGTGGGAACCAGAAGAATAGAGTCTTGCTGCAGAGGTGACAGATGGCAGAGACGTTAGCGATTCAGGGGGGCACGCCGGTGCGACGCAAACCGTTTCCCGCCTGGCCGGTGTTCGGCATCGAGGAGGAGAAGGCCTTGCTTGGCGTGCTGCACAGCGGCTAGTGGGGGCGGCTCGACGGCGAAGAGGTTGCCCGCTTCGAGCGGCGCTTCGCCGACTACCATCAGGCCAGGCACGCCGTGGCGGTAGCCAACGGCACCGTCTCGCTGCGGATCGCGCTTTTGGCGGCGGACGCCCGCGGCGGCGACGAGGTGATCGTTCCCCCCTACACTTTTTCGGCCACGGCCACCGCGGTCGTCGAAGCCAAACACGCTCGCAAAGTTGTCGCTCAGTTGCTGTGAACGTGCGTTGGGGAGGGGTCGGCTGTCAGCAGTCAGCGATCAGCTTTCAGTGTCTCGAAACATAACTGTCCCATGCCGATCGCCCGATAGAACCACGAGAATGTGCTTGCACACTCCTCAGAAAAACGCAGAAGATGACTTGTTGGATGACGTTTTCAGCACTCTTGGCCGTCCGCCCGCCGCTGGTCAACGTCGCTGCGAAGGTGTACAATGCCATCCAACTGAAAGAGAGCCTCCCATGCTCAAGCGAGAACGACTGAAAGCGATGCTGCGGAAGATCACCGACAAGCAATTCAATGCCATTTGGAAGGAGACCTACGGCTATGTCCCATTTGGTGATCGTGCCGATTTGGTGGCGGACTTTGTAGCCGAGCAATATGAGGGGGAGTTGGATGGCGACATCAAACGTGTCGAGGGATTATTGAAAGGCGTCCCAAAGCCCAAGATCAATAAGTGGCTCGCTCCCCGCTAGGCCGACACGCATCACCGCCAGTTTCTCGGCCCGTGTTGATCCTGTTCTGCCAACGAAATCAATCGTCCTCGTCGTCGAACCGGTCTTCGTCGTCCTCATTTTCATCGTCCTCCTCTTCCTCCTCGCTCAGCCTGCTCACGGCGATGCCATACGCAACGCCGGTGGCTTCCTTGACCGCCGCTCGGAGTCGCATGTAGACGCTGCTGCCGACCGTCATCATGCCGTCATCGTCGGCATTCTCGGCGTCTCGCAGCAGTTCGATTGCGGTGTCCAGCACGTTGGTGAGGGCAGATTCCGTGGGTTTCCGTTTTGCCATGACAGAATTTCCTTATTTCCTTCAATTGGTGTCCGGTTTCGTCGCTGATTGGTATAGCCCGTCGTCGGCTGGCCGTCAAGGCTGCCGTCTGTTGTCGATTTCCAGTCGAAAACGATCTACGAGCGTTTCTTTACGCAATTCCTCTGCTAAACTAGAGTAACGCTTCCACTGCTCGAAATCCCACCTTACGCCAGGAGATTCTCATGCGCCGCTTTGCTGTGCTGTCCCTGTTCGTCGTGACCGTTTGGCTTGCGGCGGAGTCGGTGTCGGCCGCGGCGGACATCCACGATACGCGGCTGCTCAGCCAGCCCGCCGTGAGCGCCCGGCAGATCGCCTTCATCTACGCCGACAATCTCTGGATTGCCGATCTGGACGGCAAGAACGTGCGGCGGCTGACAAGCGACTTCGACGCCGTCGCCTATCCGGTCTTCTCGCCCGACGGGAGCCTGATCGCCTTCACCGCTCAATACGAGGGCAATGCCGACGTCTACGTGGTCCCGGCGGCCGGCGGACCGTGCCGACGTCTCACCTGGCACCCCGCGGCGGACATCGTTCGCGGCTTTACGCCCGACGGCAAGGCGGTGCTGTTCGCCTCGCCGCGAAACTCGTTCACCTCGCGCTACACGCAACTTTTCACCGTGCCGATTGGCGGCGGAATGCCGACGCAGCTTTCGATTCCGCACGCATCGCAGGCCTGCTACTCGCCCGACGGTCAGCAGATCGCCTACACCCCGCTGGCCGACCGCTCGGCGCAGTGGAAGCACTATCGCGGCGGCGCCCATTCGCAGATCTGGATTTACCACCGCGACGATCATCACGTCGACGTGCTGCCGCAAACAGACGACCGCCCCAACGATCTCGATCCGAACTGGATCGGCGGCACGATCTATTTCCGCTCCGACCGCAACGGCGAGTACAACCTGTTTGCCTATGACACCAGCGCGAAGACCGTGCGGCAACTGACCTCGTACAAGGACTTTCCCGTGCTCAATGTGGCCGCGGGCGGCGGCAAGCTGATTTACGAGCAGGCGGGCTATCTGTATCTCTTCGATCCGGCCAACGCGAAGAGCACGCGGCTTAAGATCGGCGTGGCCAGCGATCTGCCTGCCAGGCGGGCGCGATACGTCAAGGGCTCGGCCGGCGACATCCGCGACGCCGATCTTTCGCCCTCGGGCGCCTGCGCGGTGTTCGAGTACCGCGGCGAGATCGTTACGGTGCCGGCGGAAAAGGGGGACCCGCGCAACCTGACCGACTCGCCCGGGGCGAACGATCGCTCTCCGGCTTGGTCGCCCGACGGCCGCTCGATTGCCTGGTTCTCGGACCAAAGCGGCGAATACCGTCTCTATGTTCGCCCGGCCGGCGGCAAGGGCCCGGCCAAATCGTACGACCCGCACGGGGCCGGTTTTTATCAGAATCCGATCTGGTCGCCGGACAGCCGCAAGATCGCCTACAGCGACAATTCGGCGTCGCTCTATTGGATCGACCTGAGCAGCGGCGAGGTGGCGAAGGTGGCCTCGGCACCGGTCTTTGGGCCGGACGAGTCGGTGACGCCCCGCCCCGCCTGGTCGCCCGATTCGCAATGGATCGTCTATTCCTTGGTCAATCAAACTTGGTATCACACCGTCTACACCTACTATCTGAAAACCCGCCAGTCGCGGGCGATCACCGACGGTCTGAGCGATGCGGCCGATCCGGTCTTCGACGCCGGCGGCAAGTACATCTACTTCTTCGCCTCGACCGACGCCGGCCCGGTCAACCAGTGGTTCTCGCAGGCCGCCGAAGATATGCGGATGCGGCGTTCGCTCTATTTGGTCGTACTCCGCGCGGGCGTCGCCTCGCCGCTGGCGCGGGAAAGCGACGAGGAGAAGGCGACCGACAAGGGCGACGAGAAACCGAAGCCGAAGCATGAAAAAGCGAAAGAGGAGAAGCCGGCGGAAGCGAAACCGGCCGAGCCGTCGGTGGTCATCGACTTCGAGGGAATCCAGCAGCGGATCGTCGCCTTGCCCCACCCGCCCGGCAGCTACGCCAATCTGCAAGCCGGCCCGGCGGGGCAGGTCTTCTTCGTCGCCCAGCCCGCCCACCGCGGCGCCGGGGTCCTGATGCGCTTCGATCTCGGCAAACGTAAGAACGAGACGATTCTGCCCGGCGTCGGCACCTATCGCCTCAGCGCGACGGGCAAGAAGGCGTTGGTGCTTTCGAGTTCCGGCGGTTGGTCGATCATCGACACCGAGGGCCCGGGTTCGCCCGGCAAGACGCTGCGGATCGACGCCATCGAGGTCCGCGTCGTTCCGGCGATGGAATGGTGGCAGATGTTCGACGATGCGTGGCGGATCAATCGCGACGATTTCTACGATCCGGGCATGCACGGGGCCGACTGGCCGGCGATTCGCAAGAAGTACGCCGCGTTCCTGCCCGATCTGAGCTGCCGCAACGATCTTTACCGCGTCATCCGCTGGATGCTGAGCGAGTTGCGCGTGGGCCACAGCTACCTGATGCCCGGCCCGCCGCCCGACCAGCACCACGCGGTCTCCGGCGGCCTGCTCGGGGCCGATTATGAAGTGGTCAACGGACGCTATCGCTTCAAGAAGGTGTACGGCGGGCTGAACTGGAGTCGTGAGCTGCGTTCGCCGCTGACCGCCCCCGGCGTTGACGTGAAGGCCGGCGAGTACCTGCTGGCGGTCCGCGGCGTCGAACTGAAGCCGCCGACCGAAGTGTTCTCGCTCTTCGAGAACACCGCCGAAAAGAGCATCGAAATCACCGTCGGACCGAATCCGGACGGCAAGGGCGGCCGCACCGTGACCGTCGAGCCGCTGGCGGGCGAAGACGCCCTCCGCAACCGCGATTGGGTCGAAGGCAACATGCGCCGCGTCCACGAGGCGACCGGCGGACGGGCCGCCTACGTCTATGTGCCCGACACCGCCGGCGCCGGCCACGAGTATTTTAAGCGATATTTCTATCCGCAATCCGACAAGCAGGCGATCATCATCGACGAGCGATTTAACGGCGGCGGCGAGATCGCCGACTACTACATCAGCCACCTGATTCGCCCGCCGCTGTCGCTCTGGGCGACGCGCTACGGCGAGGACACCCGCGAGCCCGGCGCCGCCATCGCCGGCCCGAAGGTCATGATTACCGACGAAACGGCCGGCTCCGGCGGCGACATGCTCCCCTGGATGTTCCGCAAGCTGCACCTCGGCACGCTGGTGGGCAAGCGCACCTGGGGCGGGCTGGTCGGCATCCTCGACTTCCCGCCGCTGATGGACGGCACGCACGTCACCGCTCCGAACCTGGCGATCTGGGCCGACGGCCGCTGGGTGGTCGAGAACGAAGGCGTGCCGCCGGACGTCGAGGTCGAGCAATGGCCCGCCGAAGTGATTGCCGGCAAAGACCCGCAACTCGAAAAGGCGATCGAACTGGTGCTCTCCGGCCTGGCCAAGCAGCCGCCGATCAAGCCCGTGCGGCCGAAGTATCCGATCAAGGCGAAATAGCGACCCAAGGTCAGCGACATGGGCGAGAACGTAGCTGAGCCGCAGGCGACGGGGGTTGTCCGGCAACGGCGACGATGGGGATTGTGGTTATCGCTCCCTACGTTGCTTGGCTGGGGCATGCTGTTCGCGCCCTGGTGGGCTGCATTTCTCGCTCCGGTATCGTCCGTCATGCTTGCGGCTGGGGCGCTGATCGGCCCGTTCGGGTTCTTGATGTGCTTCCTCTCGTTTCTGCGGCGGCAAGGCACGCGTTGGCTGTCGGCGCCAGCCGCAATGGTCCACTTGGTCGGTTGCGTTAGCCTGTGCGCGATCCTCGCTGTATGTGTTGGCCGGCTCGGCAGCCAAGCCAAGAAGCCGTGGATCGAGTTCACAATCTCAAAGGGAACGACCTGCATTACCAGGCCGCTGCGGTCAGACGGCTATCCGGACTACATCGGCGCTTTGAACGAGCAATATGGGAAGGGAGTGACGCCACGGAATAACGCCGTAGTTCTCTTGTGGCGGGCGCTCGGGCCAGAGGCAGCCGGAGACACAAATAAGGACGTATTGGCACAATACTTCCGTATGCTCGGGATGGAACCACCGCGGGCAGGCGGCGCATACTATCAGAATTCGGATTCTTATGTCGAAGACCTGCTCAGCAAGGAATTCCCGGGCGATCCTCGGCTGCTCGACGCCGGAACTTCGGACCGACGATCGAAACGGGAACAGGAGTTCTGGGACCGGTTTGCGATGCTGGAAGTCGCACCGTGGTCGGCTGCGTCCTCTCCACACTTCGCCACCTGGGTGGAGAAGAACCGGAACCCGCTGGATCTCATCGTCGCGGCGAGCAAATGCCCGCGGTTCTTCTCTCCCTTAATAGGGCGCGGTGAACCGCCTGTCATTAATATCAGGGACGACTACTATCTCACGTTCGGCCGCGCGGTGAAGGGGCTAATCGCCAGGGCAATGCTGAAACTGAACAATGGGAAAGCAGTCGATGCGCAGAATGATCTGCTGGCATGTTGCAGGCTGTCGAGCTTGATGGCCCAGCACCCGTTGGTGCTATACCGGCTCGAAGCCAAGCTCATGCGATGTAGGGCCATAAACGGACTATTGGCGCTCTTCCACTACGGACCGCGAAACGCCGAGCAAGCCCGCGCACTCGATCGTCAGGTTCAGCAGATACCCGACCTGCCGGGTCTGGCGGAGGCGCACGACGTTGCCGATCGGTATCTGTATCTGGATTGCGCCGCATGGTGGCTTCGCGGAGTCGAAGATTGCCGCAATCCTCTCGACAAAGTCGTGTGTCGCGCGATCGTTAACCCGGTAATGACCGATTGGAACGAGGTTTTTCGCGTAGGAAACACTTGGTATGACAGCCTTAACGCTGCTACGCGAAAACCTAAATGGACCGAGCGGAGGGAAGCACTCAGCCGGGTCGAGCAAGAGCTCCGCGCGATGTCACACGGCGATAAAATGACCACACAGTTCAGCAAGGAATTCCCAAAATACCCGCGACGCGCAATCGGGCGGGTCGTAGCGGAGGAGATTATGTCCTTGACGGCTCCGAATTCCTCCATGTGCATGTGGTTCGAAGATAAAGCGACCACCGATGAGCAAATGCTACGGATTGCTTCCGCCATCAACGTCTACCGTGCCGAGCACGGAGCGTATCCCGCGCAGTTGGCGGATTTGACTCCGAAGTACCTTGCAACGACGCCTGTCGATATCTTTTACGGCGCTCCATTCCGATATCGACGGCAGTCGGAGGGGTACGTTCTGTACAGCACGGGAATGAACGGCAAAGATGATGGCGGCCTCAGTCGGTTCTATACGCACTATCAACCACCGTCTGGCAAGACGAAGGAGGGCGACGATATCGCGATAACGGTCCCGCCGAAACCGGAGCAGTAACATCCGTGGGCAGTTCCTCGTCTGGCGGGCTGGTCGGCATCCTCGACTTCCCGCCGCTGATGGACGGCACGCACGTGACCGCGCCGAACTTGGCGATCTGGGCCGACGGCCGCTGGGTGGTCGAGAACGAAGGCGTGCCGCCCGACGTCGAGGTCGAGCAATGGCCCGCCGAAGTGATTGCCGGCAAAGACCCGCAACTCGAAAAGGCGATCGAACTGGTGCTCTCCGGCCTGGCCAAGCAGCCGCCGATCAAGCCCGTGCGGCCGAAGTATCCGATCAAGGCGAAATGAGCATGAACTCCAAGGAACGCATGATGCGGGCGCTGGCTTGTGACAAGCCGGACCGCCTGCCCGTTACGATCCATCAGTGGCAGCAATACCATCTCGACACGTACCTCGGCGGCATCGACGCCCTGGACGCGTTCGCGGCCTGCGGCCTGGACGCCTCGATCCAGTATTTCGAGGCGATGGGCCAGTTCTGGATCCCTGCCGCCGAGAACTCCGTCGCCCAGTCGCCGCAATGGCGCGAAGAGATCAAGGTGGTCAAGGACGACCCGGACGATAAACTGCTCGACCACACCATCATCACGCCGGGCGGACGCCTGACCTACAAGACCGGCGGCAACCGCATGACCACTTGGATCACGGAGTACCTCATCAAACGCCATGAAGACCTGGAGTTGATCGAGAAGTACATGCCCGTGGCCGGGCTCGATAAGCAGGCGATCGCCGCCGAGTACGATCGCGTCGCAGACGCGGGGATTCTCCGCGGCTTCGTCTGGGGCGACCAGGCGGGCTGCTGGCAGCACGCCTGCTGCCTGGCGGGCGAAGAGCAACTGATTCTCGAATGCCACGACAATCCCGATTGGGTGCATCGGCTGTTGGCCGCCCTGCTGGATCGCAAGTTGCGGTTCATCGAGGAATCGCTGCGGGGGGCCAGCTTCGATCTGATCGAGACCGGCGGCGGGGCCGGCAGCGACACGGTGATCTCGCCCAAGCTGCACCGCGAGTTCTGCCTGCCTTACGACCGGCAAATCCACGACGCGCTGCATCGCGCCGGCCATCGCGCCGCCTATCACACTTGCGGCGGCATGATGCACATCCTCGATCTGATCGTCGCCAACGGGACCGACGCCGCGGAGACGCTCTCTCCGCCCGGCGTCGGCGGCAACATCACCGATCCGCCGCGGGTCCGCGCCGTCTTCGGCGGCAAAGTGGCGATGATCGGCGGCATGGACCAGTTCAATATCCTCAGCAAGGGCACGCCGGAGCGGATCGGCGCCGAAGTGCGGCGGCTCTTCCAGGGCTTCGGCAGCGACGGCGGCTACATCTGCTCGGCCTCGGACCACTTCTTCGATGCCCCGCTGGAGAACCTGAAAACCTTCGCGGCGGCGGCCAGGGAGTGCATGTACTGAAGCAGGGCAGCGCAACCGTTCCCGCGGCAGCGGACGAGGAAGGACATGAGAAGCATCGCGATTTTCGCGGTCGGCATTGCAGTCGTGCTCGGATGGGCGATCCTCGCGGCGCAGAAAGCGCCGACGCCGTCGTTCTCCGGGCCGTCCGCAGGAGCCGGCATCGTCCGCGATGTGCAACCTGCCGAGGATGGGCCGCCATCGCCCGCCGACTCCCCCGGCATCGTGCAAAGCGAAGTCGCCGCAAACTCCGGTGCAGATGGCGCCATTTCTTCGCCCGAGCCCGATTGGCCTCAGTGGCGCGGCCCGCGCCGCGACGAAATCTCCAATGAAAAAGGCCTGCTGCCCACATGGCCGGCCGAGGGACCGAGGCTTCTTTGGAAAATCGGCGACTTGGGACGCGGCTGGTCCTCGCCGATCGTCGTCCGCGACCGACTCTACATCACCGGCGACGTCGGCGACGGCCTGGTCATCTTCGCCTTCGACCTTAACGGCAAGCCGCTGTGGCGGGCCAAGAACGGCCGCTCGTGGTCGGGCTCGTATCCCGGCGCCGCGCCTGCTGCGTCTACTCCGCGGGCAAGCTCTACCAGATGAACGCTCACGGCCGCGTGGTTTGCTTGAACGCCGACACCGGAAAAGAGCAATGGGCGGTTGAGGTGCTCGAACGATTCGGCGGCAAGAACATCACCTGGGCGATGAGCGAGTGCCTGCTGGTGGATGGCCGCCGATTGATCGTTACGCCGGTCGGAACAGACGCGCTAATGGCCGCCCTCGACAAAACAACCGGGCAAACCGTTTGGACCACTCCGGCGTTGGCCGACGATCAAGCGTCGTACTGCTCGCCGATGCTTTTCCGCCATGATGGGCGGCGGATTGTGGCGAGCTGCTCTTCGGCGCACGGCTTCGCCGTGGACGCCGACAACGGCAAGCTCCTCTGGACCGTGCCGCTCCGCAGCCCGTACGGCGTCAACATCATGACGCCGGTTTACGGCGACAATCGGGTGTTCTTTACGACTCCCTATATCTACGGCACCTGCTACCGACTGCCGTCGGCAGCGGCGGAACCGCAGCCGGAAAAAGCGTGGAGCACAACGCTCGACACCTGCACCGGCAGCGTGCTGCTGGTCGATGGCCTGCTCTACGGCAGCGGCTACCAGAAGCACAAGTCCTGGCTCTGCATCGACTGGCGATCGGGCGAGCTTCGCTATGAGTCGAAAGCGCTGACGACCAGTTCGGCCGTTTATGCCGATGGGCGGCTGTACTGCCTGGCCGAGGACGGTCAGGCGGCAATGCTGAAACCCACGCCGCGCCGGTTCGAAATCGCCGGCCAGTTTCGTTTGCTGCCGCAGGAAGTCCACGACGCCTGGGCCCATCCCGTTCTGCTCCACGGCCGGCTCTACCTGCGTTACCACGACGCCCTCTGGTGCTACGACGTTCGCCGCCCAAGGTGACGCCGTCGTACTGCTCCAAGCATCCATACCCATTCCGGCATGGGTGCCTGAAGGCGGAGTCAGAGGCGGACGCGACCGGCCGTGACAAAGAATGCCGATTAGCATGATTGTAACGGCGAAGAAAACGGGAAGCTGACGCCGGTAACGATTTTCTACCCGGCTCGGACCCAAGAAATCGCGTGCTGGCGGCGGCTGGCTCTTGGAATTATTTCGGATTGCGATTAAACTGGATTCTTAGGGGCAGTGGGGGTAACGAGTCCGTGCACGATCCTCATCATCCGCAATCCGACGAAGTCGATCAGTTGCTCCGCAACGCCGAGCTGCGCGACGAGTTGGAGCGCTACTTCGACGAATCGATCAGCCGCGTCAACGTGCAGCATTTCTCGCTGGCGGCGGAGAACGAGTTCCTGGCGGCGATGCTCGCCTGGGAACAGGCGCCGGTGCTGGCGATCTTCCGCTGGTTCGAGCCGGAGCTGCGGCCGCCGCGGCCGGAGTCGCTCGGAGAGGCCGACCTGCACCGCATCCTCTGGGACGTGATGCGCAAGCTCTACCAGAAGCGGATCGTCTTGGACTTCACCGACCACCTGACCGACCGCGAGTTGTACTGCCTGGTCTTCCGCGACATTCTGCCGGCGCGGGAGAAGAAGATCGACTGGCCGAACAACTACCTGCACTGGGACTGCACCGGGGCGAACTGCGATCCGGAGGTTTGGCTCCGCTACTACGCCACGGAAGAAGAGCGCGAGGACTGGGCCGATACCTACAACCAGCCGCTGCCGCCGTCGCTGCCGCTGCCGTATCCGCGGAACCTGCCGCGCGAACCGGGGTAGTGCCCCAACTGTGCTGACGTGCCATGCCGTAGCCGTAGGTTATGCTTTAGCATAACGGAAACCGTCTCGAGCAAAAGTGTTATGCTAAAGCATAACCTACGCGTTGGCTGCCGTATCCGCGCAATCTGCCGCGCAAACCGGGGTCGTTCGATTCTTGCGGTCTAGAACATCCCTTTGCCGCCTTCTTTGCCCTTGGGCTTTTCGGGCTGCGACGGCTGTTTCCCTTGCGGCGCTGCACCGGCGGCCGGCTGAGCAGCCGATGAGCCCCGGCAGCATGAGGATGGCTGCGCCCTCCGACCCGATCCGGCCTTTTCCGCCGGCTTGCTGCAACGTGGCAGGCTGGCGTGCGGGGTCTTCTTTGCGACCTCGCGGATATCCGCGAGCAATTTGGCAATCTCGTCTTGGGCTTCACGAGTCTGGGACACAACCAGCACTTTGGCCGTGCCCAGGCTTTCGCCCACCGCCGAACCCGGTCCGCCCATGTCGTCCCAACTGGTCGGCTTGATGGTCGAGGTAATCACGTCGATCAGCGAGTCATAGTCCTCCGAAATCACGTCGTGCTCGTCGCGGCAAACCACCAGGTCGGCCACGTCGTACACCTTGGTCTCCAAGTGTTGCTCCGCCTCCTCCGGAATCGTAATGAGCAGCACCTCATCCTCGATCAACCACGTCAGATTCAGCTTCCGCAGCATGAGGTTCAGCGCCGAGCGGAGCGAAATCCCCTTCAGGTCGATCGTGACCGGCACATCGGTTCCAACACCCGCGTCCTCCAACGCCTTGCTGTCGATTTGGATTTCGATTTGGTGATGGTTTTTCAAGTAATCGAGGACTTCCGTGAGCGGCGCTTCGACGAAACAGACTTCTGTGGGGCTCGCCAGGGCGGCTTCGATCCGGGCCACGTTTTCCCACGGCCGCAGCGCTTTGGGCACGGGCCGCGGCTTCTTCGGCAATGAGACGGCGTGTTTTTCCGATGCGGCGAAAGGATTATGGCCGTGATGCGGCGTTCCTCTTGCAGCGGGCCCGGAGCCTTTTTCCGGCTCGCCAAAAGGATCATCATCATCGGGATGGTGTAGGGCAGCTTTCGCAACAAGGGCTTTCGCCTGTTTCGGCTGCGATTGTTTCGCTTGCTTCGCGTCCGCGGCGCAAAGACTGGCGGCGGCGATGAATACAAAAACAGCACTGCACAGCATCAGAAAACGGGGGCGGGCCATGAGAATCTCTCCTCTCGTGAAATGGGGGTAGATGCGCGTGGCCGGCGATGTTCCGAATCGCCGACGTGAAATCCGGTACAGTCGAGGCGGCAACTCCCGCGGTTGGGGCAGCAATCCAACTGCCACCCCAGCGCCGAACCGCCACCTTGGTGCCCGACTACCACCCGACGCCCAACCGCCCACTACTATAACCAGCGGCGGTAGGAATGGCAAGCGGCGCAAGAATGAGAGACCACGGAGGAGAGTAAGCGGCCGTCCGCTGGGCTGAGGTGATCGTTTGCGGGCGGACTATTATGGACTCGGCGATTGCGGCGAACCGATCTTAGAGATACCGGATGTTACTGCTCTCCGGTGGCTGTGGGAGCAAAGTCTCGCCGCTTTGCAGGGCTTGCCGAAACGCGGACGAGCCAGTTCGGCAGGATCCTGCGTCCACGGTCGCAATGAGATCGAAGGAACCACCAATGCCCCAGCTTCGAGTTGCATCTTTGTGGCGTTTGCACCTTGGCCTGACGTGCCTAGGTATAATGATTGCGGTCCCGTTGTTGTCGGGGGGGGATAAGCCGGGTCAGGAGACTCGGCAGCAAATCGCCCAGTCCACCCATCTTCACTCAACGCAAACCGTGCACTCTGTCGCGGCCGTGATTGCCGACCGCGCAGAAAAACTGCGCGAGGAGGACGCCTTTCTCGCGGAAAAGAACTTGGGCACTGGATCAGAGTCGCCGGCCAGAGCAGCGGCGGGAACCGCAGGAAGAGCGGAGACAGCAGACGGCACCGACGATGTCGCCGCACGGGTCGTCCTGACCAGCGCCGTCGACGATTCTGCGCCGAGTGAATCAGGGCCGAACTTGGGCGGCGGGTCCGAGCCTCCAGGCGAGGCGACCGCCGAGCAGTCCTCATCGCCCGCGGCTGCACAACCACCGCCCGCGCAGGCGACGAGCGGTCCTTTTTCCAAGCTTACCCTGCTGCCGCAGTGGCTTCGCCGTCTGCCCGAAACACTGACGAGAAAACCGGAGTCGGTTTCCGATCCGCCGGCGACGACGCAGCCGCCAGCGAAGTCCACGACCATTCTACAAGCTCCGTCCGCGGCGGAAGCGGCGCCGCTGCCGCCGGCAACTGCAAAGCCCAAACCGAAGGCCAAGCCGCAAAAAGTCGTCGCGCAAAAGGTCGATGACTCGTGGCGCGAGCCGGAGACGTTGATCGCCGGCTTGAAGGATTTAGCCGGCAGTCCGGCGGCGAGCTGGGCGACGGCGGTTTTGCAGCAACTTGCGGCGCTGAGGCCCGCCGTGGCCGCCGGCGCGGACGAGGCGAAAGCGATTCTCGATCGACTCGATACGTTGGGCCGGCAGACGGTGCCGCTAAGCGCAGGACTCTCCGACAGGGCGCTGGTCCGCCGCTGGCGCGAGATGGGGTACGCCCTGAACCGCCGTGTCGTCATCTGGCGGCAAGTCGCACGGCTGGAAAAGACCGAGGCATCGGATTTCGTGTCGCGGGCGCTCGATCCGCGGCGGCTGGCCGATTGCCTGGCCGAGGCCGAGGCCGCCACCAACGATTCGCCGCAGGGAAAGGGATGGCAGGGCTTCCTGCTTTTCGATGATTTGCGGCAGCACTGCGTACAGCAGTCGCCGCCCGATCAGGCGGCGTCGCGGGAAGCCGCCGCGCAGACACTGGCGCGGATGACGCAGATTCCGCTGACGCCCGAGCAGCAGCGGTTCATGTCGTCGCCGCCGCTGGCGGCGTTGCGGCTGGAACTATGGCACTGGGCTGCCCGTCCCGTCGGCGTCGCCGAGCTGCTGGCCGACCTCGAGCGCTACGAGTGGACGCGGCTACCCAGCGACGCCGAGCGGCTGGCGATCGATTGTCAGGACTTGTCGGTCTCGTCGTCCGCGGTCCGCCGTCAACTCGCCGCGCTGGTCGACGCCCACTATCGCAACGCCAACGTGCGCTTTTCGATCGGCCCGGAGTTTCTCAACGATCTGATCCCGGAGCAGAAGTTGCAGTATTCGCCGGTCAACGGCACGGTCGTAGGGCGGCCGGTGCAGGGCGACAGTCTGGCGGAGACGCGGGTTGCCGTCCGCATGTTGCCCGACCCGCATCGCGCGCGGCTGGCAATGGAAGTCACCGGCGAAATCGCCTCGCTCACCAGCACTGACGCCGGAATGGCAACGATCCATAACGAGAGCGAAGCCAGCTACAAAGCCATCAAGCCGATGGAAATCGACATGCAGGCACTCCGCCTCTGGCCGGTGGAGATCGAGGTGCAGAACGAAACCCGGGTCAACGGCATGGAGACGTCGGTCAACAATGTGCCGCTGATCGGCTGGATCGCCAGGAGCGTGGCGCGGTCGCAGGTCGACAAGAATATGGGCGCGGCCACCGAGGAGATGAAGCAGAAGATTGTCGCCCAGGCCACCGATCGCATCAACGACGAGGTCAGCAAGCGGTTCGGCGACGCGGTCGAGCGGCTGAACCAGCGGGTGTTCGATCCGTTGAACTCGCTGGCGCTCGATCCGCAGTTGGTCGAGGCCAAGACCACGCAGACGCGGCTGACCATGCGGCTGCGGGTAGGGGGCGAGGACCAGTTGGGCAGCCACACGCCGCGGCCGCCGTCGCTGTCCGACAGCCTGGCAAGCGTGCAAATCCACGAATCGGTGCTCAACAACGGCATTGGGCGGTTGCATTTCGACGGGCAGACGTTCACGCTCGGCGAGCTGTCGCGGCACGTGGCGGCGAGCCTGAATTGCCCCGCCCCCTGGCCGATCAGTCCCGAAAACGAGGACGTGCGGATCACCTTCGCCAAGCAAAACGCCGTGGTGGTGCGCTGCCAGGACGGCCAGCTCGTGCTCTCGCTGGGGATCGCCCGGCTGTGCAAAGGCACGCGGTACCGCTGGAACAACTTCGAAGTGCGGGCGAGTTACCAGCCGGTGGTGCACGGCCGCTCGGCGCAACTGGTGCGGAACAACGTGATCCAACTGAGCGGCAAGCGGAGTGTGGCATCGCAGATGATCCTCCGCGGCGTCTTCGCCCACGCGCTGTCGAGAAACACCCCGTGGGAACTGGTCCCGCAGCGAATCATCAACGAGCCGAAGCTGCAAGACACGGCGATCACGCAATTCGTGATCGACGACGGCTGGATCGGCCTCTCGCTCGGTCCCAAGCAGACCACCACCGCCCACCGGACACGGTTCGGAACGCGATGAGCGAGGCGGTTGCGATGACTCCCCTCTCCCTTTGGGAGAGGGGCAGGGGGTGAGGGCGGCTGGCGGTAGTCGGTCGCTACTGTGAGGCCGCGGTTTCTAACCCTCGACTCCGCATCGCACGGCCCTCACCCTAACCCTCTCCCAGAGGGAGAGGGGACCGCGCTGTCTCACACCACTTCGATGCGGTCTTCTTCGGCGGCTTTGCGCAACTTGGTGAGTGCGCGGGCCTCGATCTGGCGGACGCGTTCCTTGGTGACGCCCATTTCGGCGCCGACCTGTTTGAGCGTCAGCGGCTCCTGGCCGTGCCGCAGGCCGAAGCGGCGGATGATAATCCGCTGCTCGCGCTCGTCGAGCCGGTCGAGGATCTTCTCCACCTGGGCCTCGCGCTGGTTCTGCACGGTCTCCTCCTCGAAGGGATCGGCGCGGTCGTCCTTGGTGGCCGTGAACATCTCGTCCAGGCTGGTGCGAAAACGATCCTGGTGGCGATGCTCGTCGGGAATGGTGCGGGCGAAGTTCTTCATCAGCGCCCAACTGGCGTAAGTGCTGAACTTGTTGCCGCGGGCGTAGTCGAACTTCTCCACCGCCCGCATCAACGACATGTTGCCGTCGCTGACCAGCTCGAAGAAGTTCTGCGACGGGCCGACGTGCCGCTTGGCGATCGAGACGACCAGGCGGAGGTTGGCGCGGATGATCTGGTTCTTGGTGGCCACCGCCTCGTCGAACAACCGCTCGATCTGGTCCATCAGCCCGCGCTTCGGCCGCGTCGGATCGAGCTTGGCGCGGAGCCGGGCGGCCTTGTACTTCAGATAGTTCATCTTGCGAAAGAGAAAACCCTCCTGCTTGCGCGTCAACAGCGGCACTTCGTAGAGGCTGGCCAGATACGGGGGCAGATCGCTCGGCATCCGCGACTTTTTCACCGCGATCTCCGACTCCGGCATCGGGCCGATGATCCGATCCTCGCGGCGGTGCGAACGTACCCGCGGGAACGTCTCGTTGGGGATGTGTTCGAGCGGCAGGTCCATGATCCGCTGCGCCCGCATCTCGGCGATGATGCGGTAGATGCTGGTGCGGGTGCGGCAGAAACGCTTGGCCAGCGTCTCCACCGGCTCGCCGTGCTGATACTGCTGATAGATCTTGCGCTTCGAGTCCAATTGCAGCGGCCCCTGGTTGTCGGGAAAGATCGCCGCCTCGGAATGGTCGCGGTCGAATTGCTTCAGCGTGTAGCGGATGGTCTCCACGCTGCGGCCGGTCTTCCTGGCCAAGCGCTTGGCGACCTCGGCGGGCGAGCCGCCGGCGCGGGCCAACCGCCGGGCGTGCTCGGTAATTATCGCCCGCTCTTCCTGGCTGAGTTGGCTGAACTGCGAGCCGCGCTGCACCCGCTCCTGGTTCCGCTCGACAAAACGATCGACCGAGCTTTGCAGGAAGCCTACCCGCTTGCGGCCGTCCATGACGAAACGGCGGCTGATCAAGCCCTGCCGCCGCCAGCGGAAAATCGTCTTCGTCGAGACGGAGAACCGCCTAGCCAACTCTTCGACCGTCAGCACGTTCTCCCCCGCCGAATCGGCCGGCACGCCCGCCGCGTCGGACACGTCCTCGACGAACAGGCGGAGATCGTGACTGGCCTCGCGGCCGGAAAGCCGCAGATCGGGATATGACTCGGGGCGGAAATTCGTGATGCGGTAGCAAATGTAGTCGTAGGGGTAGACTCGGCTCGGATCCAACTCGCCTAGCAGCCGCTCGGCCTGCGTGACCTGTTCGATCTTCTTCTCGCGGGGCGCGAAGCGGACCTGCTGATCGCGAAGTTGTCGAATAACCGGATTGAGGTAATCGCTGTGCATGCTTCATCTCCTCCCAACGCCCGGCTCCCTAGAAGTCCGACAACCTCGTTTTGTCGCGTCGGGCGCCCCTGCTGGCTTGTCCAGCAGTGCTGAACCACGATTGGGCAAACCAACCGTGGCAGCCGCCGCGCCCGCCTCGATGAATCAGTCGTGTCGGACCACTAGCCTCCAGTATACTTGGGGCGTTAATTTATGCCAGTTACGGCCGTCTTAAATCCCCTTCTTGCCCGTCGTGGCCCGCATTATAGCCGTCGCTTTCGCCCACCCGCCATCCAGAGAACACTGATCCAGGGGTTAGGAAATACCCTAGTGGATCGATGACGCCGGGGCGGGTTCGTTGCCGGTCCGCTCGCGCCCTTCAATCCCTCCCACACAGAGACAACAGACTGCTATACGTATTGAAGAGCATTATTGATCCGCTGACAAGCAGCCGGTCCGCGCGAGCGTCGATACAAGTGCCTGCGCCATCGCCCCATAGCGTGAGATGGGGCTTTTCGGTAAACTTTGTTGCCCGCAGCGGCCGATGTAGCGACTACCGCTTTTTCCGCTCTTACTTGTTAGGAGTTTCTCCCAGATAATCATGAAAACAGCGATTGCCCTGCTTTTTTGCTTCTTATGGCCGCTTGCCCAGCTTAGTGCGCTGGCCGGCGACGAGCCCCGGCCGGTCTACACGCTGCGCAGCCAGCGAAAGCCCGGACAAGTGGATAAAATCGTGACCCTCTTGGAGGTCGGCGGGGAGTTCAAGGAGGGTGTCGGCGGAAAGGAACGGCGATCTCCCATGACCGGCATCGACAGCCTCACCTACCACGAAATGACGCTCAAGGCCGACGCCGACCGGCCGCGGGCGGTGCGGTATTACGAGAAGGCCGACTCCTCGGTGAAGTTCCGCGAGGGCGCCCACGCTCCGTCGCTGGCCGAGGCCCGGCGGCTGGTGGGCGTGGCGGTCAATCCGCCCGGCATAACGCTATTCGGCCTGCGCGAGCCGCTGACGCGCGACGAACTGGAAATCATCGACATCCTCGGCAACAGCCTGCTGCTGGACCGCCTGCTGCCCGAGCGCCCGGTGGCCGTGGGCGATTCGTGGAAGCCGGCCGACAACGTCGCGGCGGCCCTGCTGGGGCTCGACGCGGCCACGCACTGCGACGTGCAGTGTGTGCTCAAGGAGGTGACGAAGACCGTCGCCCGAGTCGAGTTCTCCGGCGGCATCGAGGGATCGGTCAACGACACCACCACCAGGATCAAACTCAAGGGAAAGTACCGCTTCGATCGGCGAACCGGCCGGATCGACTGGTTCGCTTTGGTCACCAGGGAAGATCGCTGCCTCAGCCAGGTGGCTGCCGGCTTCGATGTCACCGTGCGTTTCCAGATGACGATCGCGCCGGAGAGGACGCCGCCACAGTTGGCCCAGGAGAATCTCGCTGCGCTGAGCGCCGAGCCGACCACCGAAGCAAGTCGGCTCGGCTATGAGTCGCCCCGCGACCGCTGGCGCATCACCTACGACCGCGGCTGGTATCTCAACAGCAACGAGCGCGAAAAAGCCCTCTTTAAACTGATGCACGACGGCGTGCTGACCGGCCAGTGCAACATCGCCTCGCTCCCCCAGCGCGATCGCGAGCAGTTGGTCTCGCTGGACGACTACGAGAGGGACGTGCGGCGGGCGCTGGACAAAGACTTCGGCGAGATCGTCGACGCCAAGCAGTGGGGCAACGACGCCGGTTACCGCGTGCTGCGGGTCGCGGTCAACGGCACGGCTCACGACAAGTCCAGCGAGGTGCCGATCCGCTGGATCTATTACCACGTCGCCGATGAGCGGGGCCGACAACTGGCCTTGACCTTCACCGTCGAAAAGGAGCAACTCGACCGCTTCGGCCAGGCCGATCGCACGTTGGTCGATTCGCTGCGATTTGCGGAGGCCAGCGGCCGCGGCCCTCTTGCAAAGCCCGAGGCAAAGGCTCAGACTATGAGATAGCCATGAGCCCATCCTCGAAGCCGAAATACGCCAGCGCCGCCGATTGGGACGCCGCCTACCGCGAGGGCACGCCGCTGTGGGACGCCGGGCGACCCCATGCCGAACTGCCGCGCATGCTCGACGAGTATAAGCTCCGTCTGCAAACGGTTTTGGAGGTCGGTTGCGGCACGGGCGCCGACGCGATCGTGTTGGCCCGCCGCCGCTTCGAGGTCACCGCCGTCGATTGCTCGCCGATCGCCATCGAGCGAGCCCGTCTGCGGGCCGAGCAGAGCGACGCGGTGCTGCGGCTGGTGCTCGACAACGTCTTCGTCTTTGCCCGCACGGCAGGCCAGTTCGACCTGGTCTACGACGCCGGCCTGTATCACTCCATCCGCCGCACAAGTCTCGAACAGTATCTCGACATGCTCTGGCGCGTCACTCGCCCCGGCTCCCATTATTTCTGCCTCGCCGGGGCGCCGGCGGAACCGCTCGATGACAACGGCCCCGGTCAGGTCAGCGAAGACGAGATCCATAACGAGCTCGGCCGGCTCTTCGAGTTCATCCATCTCCGCCCCACGCGATTGGAGAGCGCCAATCCGAACCAGTCCTATCCCGGCTGGTCGTGTCTGCTGCTCCGGCCGCTGGTGGGCGGAAAATAGCGGCAGATGAACGCAACCGTTCAACCCGCTTTGTCATCGCCCCGCTCTCTTGCCTTGAAAGAAATCACCGTGCGGAAGATCGCGAGAATTGGTCTGCTCTTGTTCTCTGCGGGAGTGAACCTGAGCTTTGCCGCCGCTCAACCCTCTTCGCCGCCGGACGCGGCCAGTGCCGAGACATCCGCGGGCTGGGTCAAGCACGCTGGCAACCCCGTCTTGGGCGGCCGATACGGCACGTGTTTCGACATCAGCGTGCTCAAGGAGGGCGGCCGCTACCGCATGTGGGTCTCGTGGCGGCCAAAGGCCAGCATTGCCCTGGTCGAGAGCGCAGACGGCATCCACTGGTCGAAGCCGCAGATCGTTCTGGGCCCGCGCAAGGAAAGCGGCTGGGAAGACGACGTCAACCGCCCGACGGTCATGAAGTGTGGCAATGGTTATCACCTATGGTATACGGGGCAGGCAAAGGGTCGTTCTTGGATTGGCTACGCCACCAGTTCCGATGGCATTACCTGGAAACGGATGTCGGACAAGCCGGTGCTTTCAGCGGACAGGCCGTGGGAGAAAGTGGCCGTGATGTGCCCGCACGTCCTCCGGGACGAGCAGGCGAAGCTCTTCCGTCTATGGTACTCGGGCGGTGAGCAGAACGAACCCAACGCCATCGGCTACGCTACCAGCCCCGACGGCGTGAAGTGGAGCAAACACAAGGCCAGCCCCATCTTCGTGCCCGACCCGACAGACGACTGGGAGAAGCACAAGGTAACGGGCTGCCAGGTGATTCGGCGGGCGGAGTGGTATCTGATGTTCTACATCGGCTTCCGCGACGAGGCGACCGCGCAGATCGGCATCGCCCGCAGCAAGGATGGAATCACCGCGTGGCAGCGTCACCCGGCGAATCCTATCATCCGCCCGGGCAAGAACAAATGGGACCACGACGCCTGCTACAAGCCGTACGCCGTCTTCGACGGCACGAAGTGGCTGCTCTGGTACAACGGCCGACATGGAGCGATCGAACAGATCGGGCTGGCGACGCACGAAGGCGAAGACCTGGGGTTCGACTGAGGGGCTCCAGGCGTAGCACCGGTTCCCTTTGCGCTTTGGCCCGCAATTCCCTCGTTCATTGGTTCTTCCCTTTGTCGCCATCCGCTTTCCGTTCGAGTTCCTTCGCCCGCGCGTAGTCTTCTAGTGCCTTTGCCTTGTCGCCTTTCTTCTCGTAGGCGCGGCCGCGGTTGTTATATGCCAATGCCAACTTGGGGTCGAGGCGGATTGCCTCGTTGAAGTCGGTGATGGCTTTGTTCAGATCGCCGCTCTCGCTATAGACGACACCCCGATTGAAATACACCGCCGCACTTCTCGGATCGAGCTTGATTGCTTGGGAGTAGTCGGCCACGGCCTTACCCAAGTCACCCTTCTTATCGTATGCCACCCCGCGGCCAAGAAAGGCGTTAGCATATCCAGGATCGAGGCGTATCGCCTCGGTGTAATCCACGATCGCCCTGTCGTACCCCTTTCGATCGCCGTAAGCAACTGCACGCCCGTATCGTGCTCTTGCGAGATCGCCTCTGCAGGGAAGGCCAAGGCGAATTACCACAGAATAATTGGCGATGGCCTCGTCGTCATCGCGTGCGGCCGCGTACACATCACCCAGGTATAAATACGCCGGAGCAAACTTCGGATTGACGCGGATGGCTTCCGTGAAGTCGGCAACTGCCCTGCGAGATTTGCCGATCTTGTCATAGGCAAGTCCACGAGTGGCGTATGCCTCGGCTGAGTTGGGATTGATGTGCATCGCCTCTGTGTAATCGGCAATCGCTTTGATATCATCGCCCTTCCCGGAATAAGCCGCACCTCGCACAACATAGGCGTGGTCGAATTTCGGATTGAGTCGGATCGCCTCTGTGAGATCCGCAATCGCCTCACGATACCGGCCATCGTCTTCGTATGCGATGCCGCGCATGGCATACCAATCAGGGCCCCGCGGGTCGATCTTGATCGCCTCAGTATAGTCGCTCATCGCTTTCGCCCGCTCTCCCATCAACCTGTATACATTGCCCCGACGCGCGTGGGCAAGGGCCGACCGGGGATCAACCAGGACTGCCTGCATTGAATCAGCCAGGGCCTTTTGGCATTCGCCTTTGTCGCACCACAAGACGCAACGATCGCAGTAAGGAACGGCGCTCGTCGGATCGAGCCTGATCGCCTCGTTGTAGTCGGCGAGGGCCTTGTCGAATTCCCCCTTTCCAAACCAGGCGACGCCGCGACCGTCGAAATACCACGCGTCGTTCGGCCGCAGCCTTATTCCGGCGTTGAAGTCCGCGAGCGCCTTGCCGTATTCGCCGCTGTTATTATAGGCGACGCCACGTAACCTGTATGCGTCCGCGAATTTCGGGTCAAGGCGAATTACCTCGCTGTAATCCCCTATTGCTCCCTTGCTATCGCCTATTGCTGCCAAAGCCTGCCCTCGGTTGACATACGCGTCAACATTCGTAGGATCCAGCCTGATGACCTTCGTAAGCAGGGGGATCGCCCCGTCGTAATCATGCTTGTATAACCGAGCGTTGCCGTACCCAAGAAGGTCGGCGACGCTCGCCGGATTGTCTTTAACTAGCCCAGCGAAGTAGGAGAGAGCCTCGTCAAGCGGCATTACGTCCGCCTTGCTAATCCAACCGGCTCCAGTGCTCCACCGCACTCGCAGTGACGCGGGTCCCACATCCTCAACAATACCGGCGTTGCCGCGCCGGATTATTCCCACGAGGCGCTCCCCCTCATTCACAGCGCTCTCCCGCGGCGCGACGACGACTACAACGACCCCCACCCGCTGTGCCTGCACAGAGGAGGCAGTGAACAACAGAAGCAGACAAGCAAATCCGCGTTTCATAACGAGCCCTTTCATGGTTGAGGTCAGTACATGATCAATGAATGAGCTCACTTTCGGAGGAGCATCTGTCCATGCAGCGGGCAGGACCATTTCCTATTCCAGCACGGCGGCGTAATCTCCTTTGAGGAAGGCCCTTTTCAGCTCCTGGCGTTTTGGCGACTTTTTCGGTAAGGCGACCCACTTGGAACGAGCCTTGACAATGTCCTTCACCGCCTGGGCATCGTAGTCGGGAACCAGCGGGCCGAGAATGCCGGAAATGTCTTCCGGGGCTCCGATCTGAAGGTATGCGGCAACATAGGCGGTGCGGAGCGCGGAGGGATTGCCGCCGAAGGCGTCCCAATGGATGCCGTCGTCGATGGCTGCGCGAAACGCCTTGCGGAACATCGCCCAGCCGTATTGGTCTTTCAGTTGCAAGAACATCCTCACCAGCGGGTCTGTACGGCCTTGTTGCTCATGAAAGATCGCCATGTTCGGCACAAGCGAGTATTCGATCTCGACGGCGGTCATCAAGGGAAATGGGCTGCGGTGGTTGGCCCACCAGTCCACCGGCCAGCCGCCGCTCACGATCTGGCCGGTGAAAGAGTTGACCATCTCGTGCGTGATGAGGATGTGCGCCCAGTAGCCTTTGATGCCGTAGGCGGTGCCGAAGAAAGCGTCATAGGAACAGCCGATGCCGGGGCTTGGTCGGTGGGTGATTGCACGCACCTCCGAAATGTCTCCCGCCGCGAAGCCGCCACCGGGCCGGTCCATCACCAACAGAACGTACTTGCTGCGAGCAGGCTTCAAGCCCCAAGATTCGCAGAGTTTGTCAAAAGCCTTGTCGGCGTAGTCGTACATCGCCCGGATGTCGGCCTTGTGGCTGTTGAACTGGTCCTGGCGGGCATACCACGTCCAGTGTTTGCCCTCGTGGATCTTCTGAAAGGGCGGATTCTTGGCCACGGCAACAGTCGTCACGGACATCACCGCCAACAAGATCAGCAATCTCGACATGGTGGAAACTCGCATCATAGAAACCTCTCGCGTCACAAACAGAGACGGCGTGCTTCACCCCCGAATATACCCGAACTATAGCAGATAGGCAGTTGCCTTCAAGAATCCTCCCTCGCAACTGGCACCACCCGTTGAGGTGGGGACTGACGACGGGCGTCGCGAAATCGCCCCTCACACGGACGCCGCCGGTCGTTATACTGGTCGCTTTCACAAACGAAAGGACTTTGCCCGATGAGCTCCCTGCCCCCACATGGCGGATTGACCGAGCCGATTTGCCGGACTGTGGCCGCCGACGCGATTGACGATTTTCTTGCCCATGCCAAAACGCTGCCGAAGGCGCCGGTCTCCGACGCCGATCTGTCGACCGTCTATCGACTGGGCGATGGCGGGTTGAGCCCGCTTGTCGGCCCGATGGATTCGGCCACGTACAACCGCGTGCTCGACGAGTCGGTGATCGAACGGAACGGCAAACTCTACGCCTGGACGATCCCGCTGGCGCTGCCGGTCAGCGAGTCGCTGGCCAAGCAGCTTCGGCCGGGACAGAAGGCGGCGCTGCTGGATTCGGCGGGCAATATCGTTGCCGTACTGGAGATCAGCGACATTTTTCCCTGGGACAAGAAGAAATATCTCCGCAGCGTCTATCTGACCGAGCGGACCGATCATCCCGGCGGCGACATGGTGCTGGTGGGCGATGCCGACAAGACGCATCTGCTGGGCGGGACAATTGAAGTGCTGCCGCAGCCGAAGGACCCGCGCTTCGGCAAGTACGTGCTCACGCCGCGCGAGGTCCGCCGGCTGCTCGCCGGGAAGGGCTGGCAACGGGTGGTCGCCTTCCAGACCCGCAACCCGCTGCACCGCGCCCATGAATACGCCCTGGTCTACGGTTTGGAGGCGCTGTTGCGCCAGGGCTACAACGCCGGGGCGTGCCTGAATCCGTTGATCGGCGAGACGAAGGGGGATGACGTCGACGCCGATGTGCGGATGCAGACCTACGAGAAGCTGATCGAGAACCGTTCGCTCGGCGACGGCGACAGCGATCCGGCCCTGTGGGGTCCGCGCGGCGAAGCGGTGCCCGATCGGGTGATTCTGCTCGGGCTGGACATCAAGATGTTCTACGGCGGGCCGAAGGAGGCGGTGATGCACGGCATTTACCGGCAGAACTTCGGCTTCACCGACATCATCATCGGACGGAAACACGCCGACGCCCCCTACCACGACGGCAAGCCGATCTGGGGCGATTTCGACGCCCAGGAAATCTTCGACCACCTCAAGGGCGATCTGAAGATTCACCCGCTACGGGTCGGTTTCGCCGCTTACTACCAGTCGGCCGGCCGCGTCGATCTGATGGAGAACCACAAGGACGAGAAGCCGGTCTTCATCTCCGGCAAGGACGTTCGCAAGGCGCTCTTGGAGGGCCGCCCCGTCGATCCGCGGATCATGCGCGAGAGCACCTCCGCGATTTTGACCGCGGCGATGGCCAAAACATAGGGAATGCTTGGCAATGACGAGCCGGTGCGTCTCGGACTGAAGCCCGACTAATCGCTGCGCGGCAGCAAGCCCCAATAAGGCCAGCCGATGAGTCTCGTCTTCATCGTCCTCGCTTCCGCCTCGGCGTTGTTGGTCGGGCTGTCGAAAACCGGGCTGCCGGGCGTCTCGATACTGGGGATCGTGCTGATGACCGAGGCGTATCCGCAGGACGCGCGATCCTCGGTCGCCGCGATCCTGCCGCTGCTGCTGGTGGGCGACGTCTTCGCCGTGGCATGGTTCCGCCGGCACGCCGACTGGGGACGGCTCGTGCGGCTGTTGCCTTGGGTGCTTCTGGGCATGATTCCCGGCGTGTTCGTGCTGCGGGAGTTCGAGGGCAACCGGCTGCGGCCGATCATCGGCGGGCTGGTGCTGGGAATGCTGGCGATCGAGCTTTGTCGGCAGCGGTTCGGCTGGCAGCGGATGCCGCATCGCCGCTGGTTTGCCGCGGTCACCGGGCTGCTGGCGGGCTTCACCACCTTCGTGGCCAATGCCGCCATGCCGGTGATGAGCATCTATCTGGTGAGCCAGGAGTTTGACAAGCAGCGATTCATCGGCACGGCGGCCTGGTTCTTCCTGATTCTAAACGTGTGCAAGGTCCCGCCGTATTGGGCGATGCACATGTTCAGGCGGGAAATGCTGCTACCGGCCGCGGCGCTGGCGCCCTTGGTGATCGTCGGCGCTTTGCTGGGCGTTTTCGTCCTGGCCCGCATCCCGCAGCGCTTCTTCGACGCCCTCGCCCTGGTCCTGGCCGGAGCGGCGGCAATACGGCTGGTTGTCGCATGACGGGATGACCTGGCTTCACAGAGGGGATCATGTGACCCGTGCGGAGGGGACAACTGCGCTGCTATATTTCTCATATCGTCGGGCCGCTTGGGGGCAAAGATCATGGGGCTGTTGGCGTACATCGCGGCTTGGGTGCTGGCCAGCGTCGCGATTGGAGTTGTGGTCGGCGTGCTGCTTGTCCGCGGCCGCGGCAAGGGCAGAGAACCGCAGGCGCCGCCCTCCGAGCAGCGCGTCCTGCTAAAGATGCTCGCCGACGTCCTCGGCGCGGCCGACCATATCGCCAGCAACGTCGAACACCACAACACAAGACTCCAGGAGAACGTCCAAGAGGTCGACCGGCTGGTTGTCAGCGAAGAGATGAAGACCATCAAGTGCGCAATCCTGGAGCGCATGTCGGCGCTGTTGACCTCCAACATGCGGCTGCAAGAGGACCTGATCTGCACGCGGTACCGGCTGGAGGAGCAGGCGCAGGAGATCGACACGGCGCGGCAGGAAGCCCGCCGCGATGAAGTGACCAACGTGGCGAACCGCCGTGCGTTCAACGAGAAGCTGCACCTGCTGTTGGACGACTGGCGGCAACGGAACGAGCCGTTCGTGCTGATCCTGGCCGACTTGGATCAGTTCAAATGGGTCAACGACTCGCACGGTCATCAGGCCGGCGACCGCGTGCTGAAGGCGGCGGGCGAAGGGTTGAGGCGGCTTGCCCGCCCGGGCGATTTCGTCGGCCGCTACGGCGGCGACGAGTTCGCCGTTCTTTTACCCAAGACCGACCGGCAGAGCGGAATGAAGATCGCCCGGGGGCTTTGCCAAGGAATCGCCGGCAACTCTTTTGCCGTCGCCGTGCGGGGAGGCGAAGTGGCGATCTCGTTGAGCATGGGCGTGGCCGTTCCCCGCGCAGGCGATAGCGACGAATCGATTCTGCAACGCGCCGACCAGGCGCTCTACCGCTCGAAAGGCCGCGGGCGGAACAATGTCGCCGGGGAAGAGGCGGAGAAGGAACTGGCCGCGGTCTAGCCCCCATTTCTCAACACGGTGGGGCAGACATTTCTGTCTGCCGCGAGAAACCACGCAGATCGGGCAGACAGGAATGTCTGCCCCACCGAACATGCTGTTTTCTGTTTTCGCGGTGTGATGACAAATGCAGCCTAGCGGTCGTTTGTGACCTGTCGTGAGCGAAAATGCGCCGACGACGTGAATCAGCTTTCACGGACGCGGCGAAAAGCGGCGTAACCCAACGCACAGACCGCCAGCGCGGCCAGCAGCAGCAACGACGCCGGCTCGGGCACAATCGTCAGCCCGTCAATCGCAAAGTTGGCGCTGGTATCCACCGTTTGCAGGTCTGTCCAGTGCATTCCGTCGTCGCTGAAGAAGCTCTCGCCCGGCAAGGCGGTCGTGTCGGCGTAACCGGGGAGATTGCTGATGTCCAGCAGTCGTTGCTTGAGAATGCTGCCGTCATTGGCTTCTTCGTGATTGCTGGTCTGCAATTCGATGTAGAAACTCTGGCCTTGCGCCAACGGCACCAGGTTCAACAGGTCGATGGTGTGGAAGCCCTCGTAGGACTCCGTGCCGGAGACGGTGGCGGACAACTGGCCGAGCACGCCGTTTTGGAACTGCTTGTAGACCTTGACCGTGTAGCCGACGCTGTCGTCGGTCGTGTAGAAGCTCACGGACTTGAGCGATCCGTTCTGGCTGGCGGTGAAATGGTTGAAGGCGTAGGCGTGCGGCTGCTGATCGGTCCAGCCGAAGTCGTTGTGGTAGTAAATCTGCTGGTAGGTGTTGGGCACGACGTTGTGGAAAGAGACGCCGGCCATGTTGGCCGCCCCTACGTCCGGGGCGTCGTTGCCGGTGAAGTAGTCGTTGTAAGAGATGCCGATATGCTGACTGCTCTTGCCCCAGCTATTGCGAATGATCCAGGCGCCTGTCCCGCCGTTCCAGTTGCTCGTGCCGGATGGCACCGCGTTGTCGTTCCAGCCGATGATCGCCACGCCGTGGTTGGGTTGGTTCTCGTAGCCAGGGCCCGGATTGGGAACCCCCGGACCGGGATCGTAGTAGACGCTGTTATTCAACGTACTGCTCCAAGTGGATTGCTGCGTGTTGGAAGAGGTCTGCCAGCATGTGGCGACCGCGCCGTACTGCATCACCGCCTGTTTGATGTCGGCAACCGTGTGATACCACTCGATGTCGCGGACGTAATAGGGGGCGATTTGGCCTGTCGGCGAGGGCTCGCCCATCTCGGAGTAGGGCGACTGGGCCGCAGTCAGCGGCCCGCCGCCGCGGGCGAGATAGGCCGCCGACATCAGGTAGATGCCGCCGAGGTTGACGGCATCGAGGCCGCCGCCGAGTTGCGACAAGAACCCGTTGTTCCAAGCCAGATCGCGTTCGGAAAGACCCGCGTTGGCGTCGTAGCCCGGCAACCCCTCTTTGATGATGTTCGTTTCGATCGAGGCCATCGTGGCGAAAGTCCAGCAAGTCCCATAGTTTCCCTGGTTACGATACGGCGGTTCATTGCTGATCGTGTAACTGGCCGGCAACTGAGCCCATGCGATCGGGGCGGCCGCCAGCACCAAAGACACCGCCAACAAGCAAAATCGTTTCATAGATGTCCCCTTTCCTTCGCCAACGCCCAGCACAGGTTATGGCCCACATCGAGGAAGCAGAGAGCCGAGTCGATCGCGACCGGTACATTGAGGCGGGCCGCCTCATCACGGCGGTGTGCGTCGCCCCCCAACCCGCAAGTCAAGAGGCCATTATGCCATTTCCAGTTGTCGCTGTCAAAAGCACACAATAGAGAAAATGGGAACAATGAGCGAAAATCCCACCTTGCAATACAAAACGCGGCAGTGTTTTCGACAACAGCCGCCATAAGTGGTGTTTCGAGATAATGGCAAATCTGCGAAATCTGGGTAGTATCGCCCCTTTCCTTGCTGGGTATGATTTAATGGTCTATGGTGGACGAGTTGTTGTTTGAGCTTGAGAACGCGGGCTTGACCTTGGCAGGACACGATCCCAGGAGGTGGCCTATGCGGGCGATTTATCCCCTCTTTCTTTCGACCTATCCGCCCGAAGCGTGCGGACTGGCGACGTTTACCAGGGATTGTGCCGACGCGGTCGATTTGGCGCTGCCCGAGGCCTCCGCGGTCGCAGCCATCCAAAAGACAGGCGGGCTGCGGTACGACTCTCGCGTGGTTCACGTCATCGACAACAGCCGCGCTGACGCCTACTCCCTGGCGGCCGAAGTGGTCAACGACGGTCCGTGCGACGTGGTGAGCCTGCAACACGAATTTGGCCTTTATCCTGGCCCGTGGGGCGTCAAGGTGCTCGACTTCGTCCGCAAGTGCCGCAAGCCGCTGGTCACCACGTTGCACACCCTGTTGACCGAGCCTGCCCCGCTTCCGCGGCGAATCATCCAGAACCTGGCCGTCCACAGCCAGGGCATTGTGGTCATGACCCGGGTCGCCGCCAGACTGCTGGAGGATGTCTATGGCATCTCGGGAGCCAACGTGCGGGTGATTCCGCACGGAGTTCCCGAGGTCCCTTTCGAGCATAACGACTTTCACAAGACCCGGCTCGGATTGACGGGGCGACGGGTCCTCTGCACATTCGGGTTGATCAACCGCGGCAAGGGGTTGGAATACATGATTCAGGCCATGCCGCAGATCGTGGCCGAGTGTCCCGAGGCGATTTACCTGATCGTCGGCGCGACGCATCCGCAGGTCAAACTGCACGAGGGTGAAGCCTATCGCGAGAGTCTGGTCGAGATGGCGGAGAAGTTGGGCGTTGGCCGGCACGTGCGCTTCGTGAACAAGTATCTCAGCTTGGCTGACCTGCTGGTCCATTTGCAGGCTTGCGACGTCTACATCACGCCGTATCCGGGCAAGGACCAGATTTCGAGCGGGACGTTGGCCTACGCCTTGGCGGCCTGCGGGGCCGTCGTGAGCACGCCCTACCTCTACGCCGAAGAGGTCCTGGCAGACGGACGGGGCGTACTGGTGCCCTTTGGCCAAAGCGGCGCCATGGCCGAGGCCGTGCTGCGGCTATTGAGCGACAGCGGCTTCCGCACGGAGACGCGGCGAAAGGCGTACCGCTACGCCCGGCCGATGTTCTGGCCGAACGTGGGCCGGCAGTACCTGAGGTTCTTCGCTGAGATCCTCTCGCAATTCAAGACCGCCCGATCGTGGCTCGACAACAAGGCTCCTCTGCTTCCCGGCGGCGAACCGCGCTCGCGCCAACTCATTCGCGGAGGACGGTGATGTACGGCCACGAGAGAATCTCACTAGCGCACTTGGACCGCATGACCGATTCGACCGGGCTGGTGCAACACGCGATTTACGGCATTCCCCGGCGGGAGAGCGGCTATACAACCGACGACAACGCCCGGGCGCTGCGTTTGTGCGTGCGCCTCTGGTCGCGGCGCCCTCACGAACGCATGTTGCGGCGGGTGACGACGTACCTGAGTTTCTTGGAGTTTGCTCGCAACTCCGGCGGCGGGTTTCACAATTTTCTGCGCTACGATCGCCGCTGGCTCGACGCGGAGGGCGGCGACGATTGTCAGGGGCAAGCGGTCCGCGCCCTGGCCGACGTGTTGGCGAGCGATCTGCCGCCGGCCACCGCGCCGTCGCCCGCGAGTTGCTCGATGCGGCTCTGCCGACGCTGGCCGACCTGCGATGGCTGCGGGCGCAAGCGTACGTGATCTTGGCCTGGGGACGTCTTCGCAACGCGAAGGCGACCGGCGTCGAAGCCCTCTCGGGCGTGGCCTGGTCCGCGGCCCAGCGACTGATGGAATGCTATCGCGCGGCCAGCCGGCCCGATTGGCATTGGTTCGAGCCGCGGCTGACCTACGCCAACGCGGTGCTGCCGCACGCCCTGTTTGTCGCGGCCGAACACTGGCCCGAGGAGGGCTTCCTGAACGTGGCGAAAGCATCGTTCGCGTTCCTCGATCATCAGACAACGAACGGAGGCGTCTTCTGGCCGGTGGGGAACGAGGGGTGGTATCCACGCGGGGAGACGAAGGCGCTGTACGACCAACAGCCGGTCGAGGCGGCAACCATGGCCGACGCCGCGCTGGCCGCCTTTCGCTTGTCGGGCGACGAAAAGCACTTGGCCGTCTTCCGCCGGGCATACGCATGGTTCCACGGGCATAACAGCCTGAGAAAGCCGCTGGCCGACGTAGCGTCCGGCGCATGTTTCGACGGCTTGACGACATCCGGCGTCAATCGGAATCAAGGCGCCGAATCGACGCTGGCCTACTTGTGGACCGAATTGTGCAACCAAGAGGTTACGGCTTCGTCAGCCGACAGCCGCATGGCCAAGGAGGCGGTTGCCAGCGCATGACCGAGGGGCCTCAAGCGTAAGTTGCACGTTGGGATGGCAGTTGGTATGTTGGGATGGCAGTTGGTATGTTGGGATGGCAGTTGCACTGCCATCCCGTAAAGGGGCGGCAGTTCAACTGCCGCCCCAACGACTACCGCCCCAACAGCCGTTGTCCCGACGAGGAATGCACCGAGAAATGACAACGCCGAGTCGACACGAAGAGTTGTTCCGCCGCCATGATGCCAACCCGATCCTCACGGCCCGCGACTGGCCGTATCTTGCCCACACGGTGTTCAACGCCGGGGCATGCCAACTGGGCGAGGAGACGCTGCTATTGGTCCGCGTGGAAGACCGCCGCGGACACTCGCATCTGAGCGTGGCCCGCAGCAGCGACGGCGTCTCCAACTGGCGGATCGACGCCAAGCCCAGCTTTGCCGCCGATCCGGCCAACTGCCCGGAGGAAGAATGGGGCGTGGAAGACGCGCGGGTGACCTGTCTCGAAGGGGACCGTCGCCAGTGGATCATCGCTTATACCGCGTATTCCCACAGCGGGCCGATGGTGTCGTTGGCGAGCACGGACGACTTTGTCACTTTCGCCCGGCTTGGTCCGGTCATGTCTCCGGAAGACAAGGACGCGGCCGTCTTTCCCCGCCGCTTCGGCGATCGCTATGCGATGATTCACCGGCCGTTTGCGCCGGGAAGCTCGGGCGCGCACATCTGGCTCTCCTTTTCGCCTGATCTGATTCACTGGGGCGAGCACCGGATTCTCTTGCACGCCCGCCGCGGGGCATGGTGGGACGCCAACAAGATCGGCTTGGGCCCACCGCCGCTGGAGACGGCCGAGGGCTGGCTGATCCTCTACCACGGTGTGCGAACCACGGCGGGCGGCTGCCTGTATCGCCTCGGCCTGGCCCTGTTGGACCTGGAGAGACCTTCCCGCGTCCTCCGCCGCAGCGCGCAGTGGGTTTTCGGCCCCGAGACGCCCTACGAACGTCAGGGGGACGTCAATGGTGTGGTCTTCCCCTGCGGCTGGATTCTGGACAAGCCCAGTGGCATCATTCGCTTATACTACGGCGGCGCCGACACCTGCCTGGCCCTGGCCACCGCCCAACTTTCCGACGTGCTCGATTATCTGCGCACGTGTCCGGAACCGTGAACACGGAAACGGGCAGCGAGTTCAGCGGCCAAAGCGGGTCCGAACCCTCTGTTTGACCTCATCCCAGGAAAGCCCGGAAGCCGGGTTGTTCATCAAATTGGCCTTTCGGCGAGCCAACTCTTCCTTTTGCCAGTCATAGACAGGAACCGCAGTCGGGCTGGCCGCCAGGTCGTCCCACAGATCTTCCACCAGTTGCAGTTTCTCCGCGGGACTGAGGTCAAAGACGGAAACAGCGTTCGGGCTCATAGGAACTTCCTATAACGAGGCCGTGCGAAAGCCACGCATTCTATGATTCATGTTCTCGGCCGCCAATGTGTCTGTCAAGTAGTCAAGTACCGCGCCCGGCGTCCCGGCAGTGCCACGGGAGGCAAACCCCACCGGCCGCCGGACTTCCCGTTCCGGCCCGCCGCGGCACTGCTTGTTCCAAGCAGTGGCACACTACGCCGTGAACCGAAAAACTGCGTTCATCGTTGTATGTCATTGCCAGCACACAAGAGTTGTGACCCAGAAAACCGTGTCGAGGACTGCAACGCCTCTGAAGCGGTTGGGTCATCGGGTTGCGTCCAGCGATTCGACGGTGGTCGCCTTTTTCCGGCGGTGATATAGGCAATCCTCGTGGAAAATGCTGGTTTTTAAGAGCCAACCACACGACTGGTAACAACTTACGTTGAATCATGCAAATTTTCGGTTAACGGCGTAGGGTGGCACACCGTTGGTCGTTCTCCCCTCGTGGTGAGAAATGCGGGTTAGCCGCGCCCCGAAGGGAAGCGCGGGCGGCATTCCCCGCGAGTAATCAGAAAAGTGAGAGATCAAAGTCCGTTGCGGGACTCCCACGCTGCCTCACGACGGCTCTGCTACGCCTAAGTCCCGGCAGATCTTCGCCGCCAGGAATTCATCGATGTCGTGGTGCAGCGGCACTGCCGAGACTTTCATCGCCGCCCGATTCGCGTAGACTGCGTGGTTACTGCCTTCCAGCAGCGGTTCGCAGCCATGCTTCTTGAGATATCGAATCAGGTCGGGCTGCTTCATAGTTCGATGTTGATCGGCTCGCGGATGACCTCTTGGCCGGCCAATGCCTCTTCCGCCAGTGTGCGGTTGGCTTCGAGAACCATCGCGATGGCTTCCGGCAGATTGCGGCGCACCTCTTCCAAGGTGGCGCCCTGCGTGCTCGCCCCCGGCAGTTCTGCAACGAAGCCGACATAGCCACGCGGAACCTTGCGAAAGACGGCAGTGAGCTGGATAGGCTTTGGCATGACAGCGCCTCCGTAGGAATAGCCATAGTATATTCGCCGCGCGACGACCTCGGCAAGAACACCCTCGCCTGCAATCCGCTGGACTGGGAGGATTTGCCAATGGTAGAATGCCATCCGTTGGAGTTGTTCAAGGAGTAGCCGCCATGTGCGTTGTCGTATCGCAACTGTGCCGAAGTCGCTCGATATCCCGAATGGCGACGCTTGCCGTCGCCGCTTTGACCTGGACTGCATCGGCGGCACAGGGAGCGTCGCCTGGCGTCACGAAGCTGCCTCTCTGGCCCGATCGGGCGCCGGTCGGCGATGGGAAGTTCGAAACGGCGAACGCCTCGATCACCTTCCATCCCCCTGCAAAGCCCAACGGAGCGGCCGCGGTGATCTGCCCGGGCGGCGGATACGGCGTGCTGGTCTCGGGACCGGAGGGACACGGAATCGCAACGTGGCTCAACCGACACGGCATCGTGGGAATCGTGCTCGAATACCGGCTTCCCCAGGGCCGGCCGTTCGTGCCGCTGTTGGACGCCCAGCGGGCGATTCGCACCGTTCGCGCCAACGCGGCGAAGTGGCGGATCGACCCGGCCCGCGTCGGCATCATCGGCTTTTCGGCCGGCGGGCATTTGGCGGCAACGGCATGCACCCACTTCGATAACGGCGATCCCCAGTCAACCGATCCGATCGATCGAAGGAGTTGCCGGCCGGATTTCACGATCCTGGTCTATCCGGTAGTTACGATGACCCGGAAGACTCATGCTGGTTCGAGAGAGAATCTCCTCGGCCGGAACCCCAAGCCGGAGTTGATCGAGTTGTTCTCGAACGAGAAGCAGGTCAGCGACAAGACGCCGCCGGTATTTCTGGCCCATGCCAAGGACGATACGGCTGTCGACCCAGAAAACAGCCGGGCGATGTATGAAGCGCTGAAGGCCCACAAAGTCGCGACGGAATACCTGGAACTGCCGGGCGGCGGCCACGGCCTTAACGGATACAAAGGCCCCTACTGGGACGCGTGGCAACGCGCCTCGCTCAAGTGGCTGGCCAAACAGAAGATCATTCCGGCCGAATAGCCATTCATCCTGTGACGTTGTCACGATCCGAGGAGTGACACGCCGGGATTGCCCTCTATACCAACGTCCCCTCACGCGGCGACAAAGAGAATGCCCTCTTGGGCGGGGCGGCGCCTTGCGGTAGAATATGTTGGAGGATCGACCCAGACTACGATATCAGGAGCCGAGAACCATGCGGCCGGAAGACATCCGCGAGTTTCTCCAGCACAAGCCCTTTCAGCCGTTCCGATTGACGCTAACCGACGGGCGGACGTATGAGGTGCGACATCCCGAGATGGCGATGGTCGGACGCTCGATCGTCGCCATTGGCGTACCGGCGCCCGGCGACCCCAGCCCCGTGTTCGACCGTCTGGTGACCGTGTCGCTCTTGCACATCATGCAAGTCGAGCCGAGCGAAATGCAGGGAACGACGTGAAACCGACAGACATCGAAGGGGAGGGAAAAACGACCAGATGGGCGGCGTGCCGTGTATCCGTGGGTTGCGAATTCCGGTTGAGACCATCATCGGCATGATCGCAAACGGGATGACGTTCAAAGAAATTCTGACAGCATATCCGTGCCTTGAAAAAGACGACCTTCAAGCGACCGTGGAATATGCGGCAGCCATAGTGCGAGGGGACTTTGACGTTGGCACGGCCGGCGACGCGGCGAGAAGGTGAGAGGTGGGCGGGCGAGACATGTTTAGCGACAATTCCCTGCAAAACCGCAAGCGGCTCTTCTGATTTCCAATCCCCAATCCCTAATCCCTCTTCATGTCCGCTCCCTACACCGTCATCATCGGCCTAGAAGTCCACGTGCAATTGCTCGCCGAGAGCAAGATGTTCTGCGGGTGCAGCACGAAATTCGGCGAGCCGCCGAACACGCAGACCTGCCCGGTCTGCATCGGCCTGCCCGGCGCGCTGCCGGTCATGAACCGCAAGGCGTTCGAACTGGCGCTGAAGACCGCCGTCGCGCTGAATTGCGAAATCCCGCATTTCACCAAGTGGGATCGAAAGAACTACTACTATCCCGATCTGCCCAAGGGCTATCAGATCAGCCAGTTCGATCTGCCGATGAGCCGCAACGGATGGGTGGAGATTAGTGGGCAGTGGGCAGTGGGCAGTGGGCAGTCGGCAGTGGGCAGTGGCCAGTCGGCAGGGGAGAGGGGAGGGGGGAGAGAGGAGAGGGGAGAGAAAGAGCCCCTTCCGCCTTCCGCCTTCCCCCTTCCGCCTTCCGCCCTCCCCCTTCCGCCCTCTGTCAATCAACAATCAACAATCGACAATCAACAATCCCCCGCCAATCCCCAATCCCCAATCCCCAATCCCTCGACTGCTGGCCCTCACCCTGGCCCTCTCCCGGCGGGCGAGGGGACGAAGCGAATCCGCATCCTCCGCGCCCACTTGGAAGAAGACGCCGGCAAGAGCATGCACGACGAGACCGGCCGCGGAGCCGACAGCCGCATCGACCTGAATCGGGCCGGCACGCCGCTGCTGGAAATCGTCAGCCAGCCCGACCTGCGTTCGCCCGAGGAGGCGAAAACGTATCTAACCGAGCTGAAGCTGCTGCTGAACTACCTCGGCGTCTCCGACTGTAACATGCAGGAGGGCAGCCTGCGGGTCGATGCGAATATCAACTTGCACATCGACACGAGCAAAACCGAGAGACCAGGGGCCGGGGGCCAGGGGCTAGGGGGCAGTGGCCAGGGGCCAGCAGCCAGTGGCCAGTCGGCGGTCGGCAGTCGGCAGTCGGCAGTCGCGAGTGGAGAGTGGAGAGTGGAGAGTGGAGAGGACGAGTCGCTTCCCTCCTCCGCCTTCCGCCCCCCGCCTTCCGCCAATCCCCAAATCCCCAAATCCCCAAATCCCCAAATCCCCAAATCTCCAAATCTCCAAGTCTCCAAATCCCCCAATCCCCAACCAGAGGGGGAGGAGACCACAATCATCGCCACGCCCATCGTGGAAGTGAAAAATATGAACAGCTTCCGCGCCGTCGAGCGGGCGCTGGCCTACGAAGCCCAGCGGCAGTGGCAGGAGTGGCAGGAGACCGGACACAAACTCGGCGACGTGCCGAAAACGACGCGCGGCTGGGACGAAGGCTCGCAAACCACCCGGCCGCAGCGCTCGAAGGAGGAATCCAGCGATTACCGCTATTTCCCCGATCCCGATCTCCTGCCGGTCACCGTCAGCGACGAGGAGGTCGAGCGTATCCGGGCGTCGCTGGGCGAATTGCCCGCCGCGCTGCGAACGCGGCTCGAACAGACTTACGGCATCACCCCCTACGACGCCGACGTGTTGGTGAACCAGGGGCGGCCGCTGGTCGATTATTACATCGAATTGGCCGAGGCCTGCGGCGATGGCAAGGCGGCCTCGAATTGGATTCAGCAGGACGTGCTGCGTTGGCTCGGCGAACGGCAGGTTAGCATCGGCCAGTACCCGGTGGCCGCCGGGTCGCTTGCCGAGCTGATTAAGATGGTCCGCGGCGGCGCCTTCGAGACCAGCCGCGGCCGCGAGGTGCTCGCCGTGATGGTCGCCGATCGCAAATCGTTGGCCGACGCCGTCGCCACGCTCGGCATCACCACGGTCGATGGGTCCGCGCTGATCGAGTTGTGCCGAAAACTGGTGGCGACCAATCCCAAGATCGCCGCCGAAGTTCGCGAGGGCAAACTCAAGGGGCTCGGCGCCCTCATCGGCCAGGCGAAAAAGGAGAATCCCAACGTCAACGCCACCCGCGTGCGGGAAATCTGCCAAGAATTGATAGCGACGCAAGGAAGCTTAGCGGTGGGGCTGGTGGTATAATTCAGGATATTTGAGGAGGACTCGGTTGCATGAAATTCTACTCGTTCGAAATTGTCATTGAAAAGGAACCCGAGGACGAAGGTTACTTCGCGTACAGTCCTTCATTGCCTGGCTGCTTCAGCAACGGAAAGACGATTGAAGATGCCAAGCGGAACATTCGAGAAGCCGTCCAATCGCACGTGGCTTCATTGCTCTCACACCACCAGCCTGTTCCACAGTCAGAGAACATGGTTCATGTGGAAGAGTTGACAGTGGGAGTGCCCGAATGAGTCGGATGCCACAAGTTACCGCTCGCGAGTTGGTCGTCTTTCTGAAGAGGCACGGTTTTGTGGAGGATCGGCAAAGCGGCTCACACCTCACTCTCTGGAATGCAGGGAGTGGCCTTTCGGTAACCGTGCCCATACACACCGGGTGCAATCTCGGCCGCGGCTTGGCGGTTCGTATTCTCAAGGATGCCGGCTTTACGGTTGAGGATTTTGTGGGCAAATGAGCATCATCACCCTGACCACCGATTTCGGCTCCGGCAGCCACTACGCCGCTGCGATGAAAGGGGTGATCCTCTCGATCTGCCCGGCGGCGACGATCGTCGATCTCAGCCACGACGTCCCGCCGCAGGACATCCAGCAGGCCGCCCTGCTGCTGGAGAATGTCGCCGATTGGTTTCCGGCCGACACAATCCATGTAGTAGTGGTCGATCCGGGCGTAGGCTCCGATCGGGCGATTGTCTACGCGCGGATCGGCCGGCAGCAGTTCGTCGCCCCCGACAACGGCCTGTTGAGCCGCGTGGCGGCGCGGACGCGGCCGTCGAAGGTCGTGCAAGTGACCAATCCGGCATACTGGTTGGAGCACGTATCGACAACGTTCCACGGCCGCGACATCATGGCGCCGGTGGCCGCCCATTTGGCCCTCGGACTCGATCCCGACCGGCTCGGCCCGCCGTATCCCTATCTGACGACGATCGACTGGCCCGAGCCGCGGCAGCGTGCCGATCGGCTTGACGGGGCGGTGATCGAAATCGACTCGTTCGGCAATCTGATCACGAATCTGACGGTCGACATGTTGCTCGGCCGGCCCACCGATCGCCGCGCGTGCGTGGTCTGTAATATCTACGAAACCTGGGGCGTCTACCACGCCTATGCCGAGCAGGCCCGCGGAACCCTGGTCGCCCTGATCGGCTCGGGCGGCCGGTTGGAACTCGCTCTGGTCGGCGATAACGCCGCCCAGCGGCTCGGCATCGGCATCGGCTCGCCGGTTACGCTGGCGTGGGAATGAGACTCCAGATAGAATGCCGGCATTGAGACAACCCCCTTTCCACTACGAGAAATCGAGGGCTACGCGGATGACACACTGCATCTTCCCGCGGCTGCTGAGACCAACAGGTTGTGTTGGCATCGTGCTCCTATTGGTTGTAGTATTCCAGCCTGGCTGCAAACGATCGACGACCGTTGTTGGGCCAAAAGGCGAGAAGGTGACGGTCAGCAGGGATGACGAAGGCACGGAAGTCGCGTTCAAGGGCATGAATGGCGAAGACGTTCGCTCCTCAACCGGCAAGGCGGGCGTGGCGCTGCCCGCTGGTTTTCCCGCCGATGTCCCCGTCTACCCGCAGGCGACGCCCATGACGGTCGCCACGGTTCACAATGAGACGAGGGTCATCCTGAACACATCCGACCCGCGCCAGAAGGTCGTTACCTTCTACAAGGACAAGATGAAGGAGAACGGCTGGAAGAGCAAAGCGTCTACCGACATGCCGCAAATGTCGATGCTGCAAGGCGAGAAATCCGGGCGGACGATGGTTGTCCTCATTTCCGAAATGTCCGACGGGAAGGTCCAGATCACTCTGTCACACAAGGAATAGCGGCAGCGCTGGCGTGTGCACCAATTCCGCCCCATGCCGACATCTCGTTGTTGCCGAGCCAAGAGGAGGTCATCGTGCGAAACTGTCGATTCCTAGCGATCGTCGGGGTGCTGATTGGCGGCGTGTCGGCGTGTCCGCGCGGTGCATGCGCGGCCGATTCGCCGAAAGACCTCTACGTGGCCAGGACGTATGTGAACGCCGACGGTCAGAAGTTGCCCTACCGCTTGTTGACGCCCACGAAGATCGAGCCGGGCAAGCGCTATCCGCTGGTGCTCTTTCTGCACGGGATCGGCGAACGCGGCACCGATAACGTCCGCCAGCTTCTCTGGGGTGCCGGCGAATTCGCCAAGCCGGAGAATCGGCGGAAGTACCCCTGTTTTGTCGTCGCCCCGCAATGTCCGCCGAACGGGCTTTGGGTCGGACGCGAATTGAAGGACCTGCTCGGGCCGAGCTTTGCCTTGTCGAAAAAACCATCGCAGCCGATGGCCCTGGTGCTGGGACTCGTCAACAAACTGGTCGCCCACGACCTGCCGGTGGACGCGAGCCGCGTCTACGTGACCGGCCTCTCGCTGGGCGGATTCGGCACTTGGGATTTGATCGAGCGGCGGCCAGGTTTCTTTGCGGCGGCCATCCCGATCTGCGGCCGCGGCGACCCGGCCCAAGCGGCAAAGCTCAAGAAGCTGCCGATCTGGGTCTTCCACGGCGGCGCCGACCCGATCGTGCCGCCCAAGTGCAGCAAGGAGATGGTCGCGGCCATTCGCAAGGCGGGCGGCTCCCCCAAAATCACCATCTACCCCGGCGTCGGCCACAACAGTTGGAGTGCAACCTACGCCAATCCCGAGGTGGTGGCCTGGCTGTTCGCGCAAAAAAGAAAGCCGTGACGTGGAACGGCGGCCCGCGCAATGTTCGCCAAGGTCGTGATGTTTACAGCGTCGCTTCCCGGGTAACGCCCGAGCGACTGCGGCTGTATTCCAGCGTCATCCCCACGAACGATCGGCGTTTGCTGGCGCTGCTAGCAGGCTCGAGAAAAACTGGGCTTGGACGTTCGCTGGCCGTGGGATAGATTGCTCCTATCTTACCCAGCCGCGCCGCAACGATGTAGTTCGCAAGGAAGCGAGGAGAAAAGCATGGAAGCTTCCATCACCCGAGTCGTCCTACGGACGACCGTCGGAACGTCTTGTCCTTTTGGCGGGCCTGCTGTTGGTTTCGATGGGCGCCAGCGTGCGCTCGCCCAATTTCATCGTTGAAACCGACGATCCCGCCTTCGCCCAGCAGATGTCGCAAGCGGCGGAGAAGTATCGCCGCGAACTGGCGATCTCCTGGCTCGGCCAAGCGATGCCCAACTGGTATCAGCCGTGCGTGATGACCGTGCAGGCCGCGCCGCACTTGGGAGCGGGCGGGGCCACGACCTTCCAGTTTCAGGACGGCGAGGTCTTCGGCTGGCGGATGACGATCCAGGGCTCGCGCCAACGGCTGCTCGACTCGGTCTTGCCGCACGAAATCACGCACACGATCTTCGCCAGCCACTTTCGCCAACCGTTGCCGCGCTGGGCCGACGAAGGGGGCGCCACCAGCGTCGAGTCGGCCGTCGAGCGCGACAAATATCGGCAGATGCTGATGACGTTTCTCGGCAGCGGCCGCGGCATCGCCTTCAATCAGATGTTCGCCATGATGGACTACCCGCCCGACTACATGCCGCTATATGCGCAGGGCTATTCGCTGGCCGAGTTCCTCATCCAATCCTCCGGGCGGCAGACTTACGTGAAGTTCCTCGACGACGGATTGAAGAACGACGATTGGCGTGGGGCCGCCGCGCGGCACTACGGCATCCGCGACCTGGGCACGCTGCAAAACACCTGGTTGGCGTGGGTCAAGCAGGGCGCGCCGTTGGTGCGAGCGGGCGAGCCGCGACCGGCCGCGCTTTTGGCCGACGCCCGCCGGCCTCGGCCCGAGCCGAACTTGATCTACCACCTCCGCCAGCAACAGACGCCAATCTTGACCGCCGGTCTCAGCGCGGTCCCCGGGCCGATACCTGAAGTCGCCAGCCTGCCGCCCGCGACCGCAACGGCTGCGGCGAGCGAGCCGCAATCGCTGCCCGCCACCGGCTGGCACGCCGCCGGCGAGACCGCCTCGGTCTACGCCCGCACCGCCGCCACGCAAACCGCGCATCCCCAGCCGATGGAGTTGCCGCGGGAGACCGTGCTGCGATGATTGGGAGGAGAAAAAGGGACACCTTCAATGCGCTGACCGCGCACGTTCGGGCCTGTGGGAGCCTTACGCAAGGCACCCGCCCGAGGCCACCCGGTTCGTCCGGAATTACCACGCGACAAACGCCTTGTCCCTCTCGGCACGACAGGGTATTCTTGGAATAGGATTGGCGCGTGCCGTTCGGCACGCCAAACGGGGGCACGTCACCGCTGCTGAGGGCACCCAAATGGACATTGCGGGAGTACGTGAGGCGCTGCACAAAGTGCCTTTTGAGCCTTTTGTGATTCGACTGGCTGATGGGCGATCCCTACCTGTGCCGCACAGGGACTTCGTGGCGATCATGCCGCGGAGAGTATTCGTCGGCGCGGAAGACGATTCCTGGTCGATCGTCGAACCCCTCCTTATCGTCTCGCTCGACTCGATGCCGCAAAAGGGAAAGGGGAAGAACGGCAAGCGCAGGTCAAACTGACGGCCGAACGAACTCAGGCAGGTTCTCGTCGGAAAACGACCGCGCGGGCCGAAGTTCTATATCCGGTTTGAGACGATCGAGTATCTCGAAAACGTTCAGGAGGACGCCGAACAAGCCGCCGAAAACTATCCGTCCAAAGCCTGGTGAACAAGAGACCCTTTGTCGCTGCTAAACCGACTTCGGCAACTCATACCCCTTGCGTCGCGGGAGATCGACCAGTTTGTTCGCTTCCTCATCGCCGACGAACTTCTCGGCGGCCGGATCCCATTTCAGCGAGCGGCCGACGCGGCGGGTGATGTTCACCAGGTGGCAGACGGTGATCGAACGATGGCCGATCTCAACGTCGGCCACGGGCTTCTGCCGCGTCTTGATGCAATCGAGCCAGTTTTGCAGGTGCCAGCGGGCCTGCCAGAGGGCGGTCTGGTCGCTCCACTTCTTCTCCTCCGCGGCCTCGTCGACTTTCTTGAGCAGCTCGGCGGCGATGCTCTTGGGGTTGGAGGTGAACTTGTTGCGGTTGATCCGCACTTTTCCTCGTTCACAGATGAAGAGCGCCCCGCCCATCGGGCCGTGCTTGCTGTCGAGGATGAAGCGAACCGGCACGCCGTTGGCGTATCGCAGTTCAACCTGGCCGTTCCGTCCGGGCGTCAGCGGCCGCATTTCGACCGGGCCGGTCTTGTCCATGCCCAGCGCCCATTGGATCTGATCGACGCCGTGGGCGCCCCAGTTGGTCATTTCGCCGCCGGCGAAGTCGCGCCAGCGCATCCAGCCCAGCCAGTCCCAGTTGAATGGCCGAAAGGCCGCCTGGTTGAGCCAGAACGTCCCAATCGAGGCCGGCGGGAATCGGCTGCTCGGGAAACATCACCGACGGTGAAGGCTCGCTGCCGGGATAAGCCACCGCATGGACCTCGCGGACTTTGCCCAGGCCGCCGTTGCGGATCAGTTCGCAGGCGATGCGATTGAGGGCCATCGAGCGCTGCTGCGTGCCGACTTGAAAGATGCGATTGTGCCTGCGAACCGCGTCGACCAGCACGCGGCCCTCGCGGATGTAGAGGGTCAGCGGTTTTTCCGCGTAGATGTCTTTGCCGGCCTGGCAGGCGTGGATGCAGGGGAGCACCCGCTGAAACTCGCCCGTGCCGACGATGACCGCATCGATGTCCTTGCGTTCCAGAATCTCCTGGTAGTGCTGCACGATTGGCCATGCGCCCTTATGGTCGGCCTTGAACTTCTCGGCCCGCGGCAGATTGCAGTCGCAGAGCGCAACGATTTGGCGCACCCGGGCAGTTGTTCCAGCAAGAGCGTTGCCCGGCCGCCGACGCCGATCGCCCCGACGGTGATCCGCTCGTTTGCCCCCGGCTTGCCCTCGGCCGCCAGAACGCCGGCAGGAATCAAGTAGGGAGCGGCAATCGCCCCGACGGCGGCGGCGGAAGTCTTGAGAAAGTCACGACGCGGAAGTCTGGGGCTGTTGCGGGACGAACTGGATGCGGTCATGTCGCCGCCTTTCTGGGGGAGGGAAACGAAGGGGGGGCCAAACGGGGAGGAACACCTTTATTCTGCGCGGTACCCGTCGCTCGTCAACAGCTTCATGCCTCCCCTCATTGTGGTTGTTTGATTTTGTCAAGATGGCTAATTTGCAAAAACATTTCTTGATTGCGGGGGACCGAGTGGCAGTGCTCCGAACATCTCTTGGCTTTTTCCGAACAGCCCATTGACGCCGGTGGACGACAATGATACGATTTGAGGTTTCCCGCCTGTGAGGCGGGCGACGACTGTTCGTTGGCAAGTCGGTGGTCGCGTTACCCGGAGGAGATCCGTGGCTGGTCAGACAAGCGAGATCATTCGGATCCGGATGGAGGCGTACGATCACGCCATCTTGGATCAGAGTGCGACGGAGATTGTAGATACGGCGAAGCGCACCGGCTCGGTAGTCCACGGGCCGATTCCGCTGCCGACGCGGATCGAGCGCTACACGGTCCAGTCCAGTCCCCACGTGGACAAGAAGGCCCGCCAGCAGTTCGAGATTCGCACGCACAAGCGGCTGATCGACATCATGCAGGCGACGGCGAAGACGATCGAGGCGCTCAACAAGTTGAGCCTGCCGGCGGGAGTTGACATCAAAATAAAGGCGACCACCAGGCGTTAGAACGAAGGGGTCAGAGGTCAGGGATCAGGGGTCAGAGAACACAAGACATATCGTTCCCCTGGGTTCTGGCCCCTAGCCCCTAGCCCCTAGCCCCTAACGATATGGAACGGAAGCTCGACGGGCAAACCCGGCCATGAGTCGGTCCTTCCCGCCGGCGACGTAGCATAAAGGCATAGATCGATGGTAGTTGGACTGCTCGGCCGCAAGGTCGGGATGACACAGATTTTCGACGCAACCGGCCAAGTGGTCCCGGCAACCGTGATCGAAGCCGGTCCGTGCCACGTCCTTCAGGTGCGCACCCAGGAGCGAGACGGCTACGAGGCCGTTCAACTCGGCTATCTCAATAAGCCCCGCCGTCTTGCCAGCCGCGCCGCTCGCGGCCACGTCGCCAAGCTCGACAGCAAACGGCAGCGTCGCCGTTCCGCCGCCGGAGTCGAGGCGATCGCAAAGGCGGCCTGCGAGCCGCCGCGGTTCATCCGCGAGCTTCGCGGCCCGATCGACGGCGTGCAAGTCGGCCAGGAATTGAAGGTCGATATCTTCTCTCAAATCAAGGCGGTCGACGTGGTCGGCACCAGCAAGGGGCGCGGCACCGCCGGCGTGATGAAGCGGCACAATTTCCACGGCCAGCGTGCCACGCACGGCGTGAAGAAGGTACATCGCCATCCCGGCTCGATCGGCTGCAACACCGATCCGCACCACGTTTTCAAGGGCCGGCGAATGGCCGGGCACTACGGCGCGGTTCGCCGCACCGCGCGAAACCTGAAGATCGTTCGCGTCGATTTGGAGAACAACCTGTTGTTGGTCAACGGCGCGGTGCCGGGCCCCAACGGCGGTTACGTGGTGATTCGGCAGACGAATAAGCTCTGAGATATTTAGGAAACCGCTTGCGGTTTCGCAAGACGAAGCGGAACAAGACAGTCATGGCCACATTACCCATCTACAATCGCAGCGGCAACGAGATCGGCACGTACGAAGTCGATGCCGAGCAGTTGGCGCCGCGGATCAGCAAGCAATTGCTGCACGACGCGGTGGTCATGTACGAAAATAATCTCCGCCAGGGCTCGGTGAAGACGAAGACCCGCTCGGAAGTCTCCGGCACGACGAAGAAGATGTACCGGCAGAAGGGGACGGGCAACGCGCGGGCCGGCTCGCGGCGGAGCGGCATCCGCCGCGGCGGCGGCCACATCCACGCCCGCATGCCCCGCGATTGGTCGTACCGCCTGCCGAAGAAGGCCCTCCGCATTGCCACCCGCATGGCCTTGGCCTCGCGGATCGCCGACAACGAGATCATGTTGATCGACGACCTGAGTTGTTCCCAGCCGAAGACCCGCGAGATGGCCGCCGTATTGAAGGCGTTGAAATTGACCGGCGGCAGCCTGCTGGTGACCATTCCCGGCCACGACGTCAATGTATACAAGAGCCTCCGCAACATCGCCGGCGTGTCGGTGCTGCCGGTGGCGGAGCTGAACGCATGGGAAGTGTTGCATCCGCGGCGCGTGCTGATGACCACCGCCGCGTTGGACGCCATCCGCGAGAAACCGGTGAAGAGATAAGTGTAAAGCCGCGACCAGCGGTCGCGGAAAGGCTATAAAGCCGCGACCAGTGGTCGCGGTTTTGTGAGAGAAAACGAATCATGGCCCAAGACATCACCAAAACCGCTCTGGAGTTGAAGCCGCACCAGATCATCCTCCGGCCGTTGGTGACCGAGAAGGGGATGCACAAGGCGGAGCGCTGCAACGCCTACGCCTTCGAGGTCAGCCGGCAGGCCGGCAAGGACGACGTGCGGCAGGCGGTCGAGCAGTTGTTCGACGTGAAGGTGGTGCGGGTGAACATCCAGAACCGCAAGGGCAAGCCCCGCCGTGCCCGCTTTCGTAGCGGCACGACCGGCGCTTGGAAAAAGGCGATTGTAAAGCTGAAAAAGGACCATCGAATCAACTTCTTCTAGTGGTCAGTGGCCAGTGGTCAGTGGCCAGTGGCCAGCGAACACTAACACAGACTGAGACATGAGGCAGGCAACAGGATTTTTGCGTTCGGAACACTAACCACTAGCCACTGGCCACTAGCCACTTCGACATGGGAATTCGCAAATACAATCCGACGACGCCGGGCCGCCGCGGGGCTACCGTGAGCGACTTCGCCGAGTTGACGCCGGGCGCCAAGGCCCCGAAGTGTCTGCTGCGGCCGAAGAAGCGCAAGGGCGGCCGCAACAACCAGGGCAGGATCACCGCGCGGCATCGCGGCGGCGGGCATAAGCGGCAGATGCGGCTGATCGACTTCTGCCGCGACAAGGACGGCATTCCCGCCAAGGTCGATTCGATCCAATACGATCCCAACCGCACTTGCCGCATCGCCCTGCTGCACTATGTCGACGGCGAAAAGCGATACATTTTGGCGCCCGAGGGGCTGAAGGCGGGCGATCAACTCCTCAGCGGGCCGGACGCCCCGGTGGCGCTGGGCAATTGCCTGCCGCTTTCGGCGATTCCGCTGGGGATGAACGTTCACAACATCGAGATGATGCCCGGCCGCGGCGGCGTATTGTGCCGTTCGGCGGGGGTTCGGGCCACCTTGGCCGCCCGCGACGCCGATTGGGCGCAGATCAACCTGCCCAGCGGCGAGATCCGCCGCGTGCCCGCCCGCTGCCGCGCCACCATCGGCGTGATCGGCAACGCCGACCACATGGGCATTGTTTACGGCAAGGCGGGCCGGCGACGTTGGCTGGGCCGTCGCCCGCACGTCCGCGGCACGGCCATGAACCCGATCGACCATCCGCACGGCGGCGGCGAAGGCCGCACCAAGGGCGGACGCCACCCGGTCAGCCCCACCGGCAAGTTGGCCAAGGGCGGCTCGACCCGCAAACGCCGAAAACCCTCGAACAAGGCAATCGTCCGTCGGCGCAAGTCGCGGCGGTATGGACAGTTGAAGATCAGGTAGTAGGCAGTAGGCAGTAGGCAGTAGGCAGTAGGCAGTGGATCATTGCAGACTTGGGTTTGTCGGTTTGGCTGAGACGGGTTGTTTGGGGACGTTTTTCGTGTCGAGGAGTTTTGCATGATCGACAAACGAAGAACACTGCCCACTGCCCACTGCCCACTGCCCACTGCCCACCATTGAATGTGAATTAACCACGTACCGCTACCACCATGGGAAGATCACTGAAGAAAGGCCCGTTCGTCAACCCGAAACTGTTTCTGAAGGTGCAGAAGCAGAACGATGTGGGAACGAAGGAGCCGATCAAGACTTGGGCCCGCGCCTGCACCGTCGTGCCGGAGTTTGTCGGGCACACGTTCATGGTCCACAACGGCAAGGTGCACCTGAAGGTCTTCGTCACCGAGGAGATGGTCGGGCACCGGCTGGGAGAATTCGCGCCGACGCGGACGTTCCGCGGTCACGGCGGGAAAGGCAAGCGATAGGACGTACTCCTCACACTCCGTGTGAGGCAGGTACGTCACGCGGAGCGTGACGAGTACAGAAAGGCAAGCGATAGGGACGGCATCATGGCGTACGGAGCGACCTACCGATTCGCGCGGATCAGCGCCCGCAAGGTGCGGCCGCTGGCCGACTTGATCCGCGGCAAATTGGCCGACGACGCGCTGGACATTCTCAAGTACCAGCCGCACCGCGGCGCGCGGATGCTGGAGAAGGTGCTGCACAGCGCCATGGCCAACGCCGAGGACCGCCGGGCGCAGAACCTGCATAACCTGATGGTGAGCGATTGCCGCATCGACGGCGGGCCGATGTTCAAGCGGATGCGGCCGCACGCCCGCGGCATGGCCTCGGTGTTGAAAAAACGCTTTTCCCACATCCACATCGAATTGGAATAACGTCTCGCCGCAAGGAAATCAACTCACGTTTAGCCGCCGCGGCCACGCGGTGAAATCGTTATGGGTCAGAAAGTCAATCCCATCGGATTCCGCACCGGCATCATGGTCGGCTGGAAGAGCCGCTGGTACGCCTCGAAGCAGGAGTTCGCCGACCTGCTGGTCGAAGACCAGCGAATCCGCCACTACATCAAGGGCCGCAAGGACAAGTTCGGCAAGGAGCTGTATCCGGCGATCTCGAAGATCGAAATCGAGCGGACCCGCGACGAGGTGAAGGTCGTGCTCTTCTCGGCCCGGCCGGGCGTGCTGATCGGGCGAAAAGGGGAACGGGTCGAAGAACTGCAAAAAGAGTTGCAGGAAAAGACCGGCCGGCGGATCAACATCAAGATCGAGGAGATCAATCGCCCGGAGATCGTGGCCCAATTGGTGGCCGAGGACATCGCCGAGCAATTGGTCAAGCGGGCCGGCTTCCGCCGCACGATGAAGCGGGCGATGGAGCAGACGATGGAGGCCGGGGCCAAGGGGATCAAAATCCAACTCTCCGGCCGGCTGGGCGGGGCGGAAATGTCCCGCCGCGAAAAACAGATCGCCGGCTCCATGCCGTTGAGCACCCTGCAAGCGAAAATCGACTACGGCTTCACCGAAGCCCTGATCGCCCAGGGACACATCGGCGTGCAAGTGTGGATCAACCAGGGTACGTACAGCGAGGAAGAAAACGATGGCGCTGATGCCAAAACGGGTCAAGCACCGAAAAAGCCAAAGAGGACGTATAAGAGGTGACGCCGCCCGCGGCAACCGCGTCGTCCACGGCGACTTCGGCCTGCAAGCGATGCAGGGCGGCTGGATCAGCGCGCAGACGCTGGAGGCCGGCCGCATCGCCGCGCAGCAGTACCTCCGCACCGAGGGCCGCCTCTACATCCGCGTCTTCCCCCACAAACCGATCACCTCGATCCCCTTGGAAACCCGCATGGGCAAGGGCAAAGGCGAGCCGGAGTATTGGGCGGCCGTGGTCCGACCCGGGACCGTCCTCTACGAGATCAGCGGGATTTCGGAAGAGGCGGCGCGGCTGTGTTTCGCCCGGCTGGCCCACAAAATGCCGGTCCGCGTGCGGTTCCTGCGACGCAGGCCGGTGTGAGGAGGAGTGGGCAGTCGGCAGTGAGCAGTAGGCAGTAAAGCAGGAGAAGGGACGAGGCGTTTTCGCGGTTGGGCATGAGAATAGAGAATACCGGGGACGAAACAGCAATTATTAACCGTTGACCACTTCCCACTGCCGACTGCCCACTGCCCACTGCCGACCACAACAGCGAGCGAACCATGACCAAAGCCGCCGAATTTCGAGAAATGAGCGACGAGCAACTGGTGTTGACTCTCAATGAGACCACCAAGAACTTGTTCCATCTGCGGTTGCAAGCGCAGACCGAACGGCTCGACGCCCCGAGCGAGCTTCGCAAGCAGCGGCGGATCATCGCGCGGATTCGCACGATCCAGAACGAGCGGGCCGCGGCCAAGGATTCGGCTGCGGAAAAGGCCGCAAACAGCATCGCCGCCAACAGGACCGCCGAGAAGTAGGAAACAGCCCATGCCCAAGCGAGTAGAAACCGGCATCGTCACCAGCGACAAGACGGCCAAGACGCGCCGCGTGGAAATCCCCCGCCTGGTCAGGCATCCGCGCTACGGCAAGTACGTCCGCCGCAAGACGATCTGCCACGTACACGACGAAAACAACGAGTCGCACAACGGCGATCTGGTCGAGATTATCGAGTCGCGGCCCACCTCGCGGCTGAAGCGCTGGGCGCTGGTGCGGGTCGTCGAGAAGGGGCGAATGGTCAACCTGGTCGCCATGCGTGCCGCCGCTCGCCAGGGCCACGATAAGCACGGCGTCGCCGAGGAGCAGCCATCATGATTCAGATGCAGACGCGGCTGGCCGTGGCCGACAACACCGGCGCCCGGGAGTTGGGCTGTTTCAAGGTCCTCGGCGGGGCGAAGAAACGCTTCGCCCGCCTGGGCGACATCGTCGTGTGCAGCGTCAAGAGCGTGGCCCCGGGCAGCGAAATCAAGAAGGGGGCGGTGGTCCGCGCGGTGATCGTCCGCTGCAAGCAGCCCACCCGCCGCACCGACGGCAGCTACGTCCGCTTCGACAGCAACGCGGCGGTGATTGTCGATGCCGACAAGAACCCCCGCGGCACGCGGATTTTTGGGGCCGTCGCCCGCGAATTGCGCGATCGGAATTTCATGAAAATTGTCAGCCTCGCCAGCGAGGTGGTCTGATGTGGATCAAAGCGAACGACACGGTGCGAGTCATCAGCGGCGAGGACCGCGGCGCCACCGCCAAGGTGCTCCGCGTCAACCGCAAGGCGAGCAAGCTGGTGGTCGAGGGCGTCAACCGCGTGTACAAGCACGTCAAGCGGAGCCAGAAGAACCCGCAGGGCGGCCGGCTCTCGAAGGAGATGCCCATCGCCGTCAGCAACGTGCTTCTGGTATGCGAGAAATGCGGCTCGCCCACCCGCCTGGGCGTGCGGTATCTGCCTGACGGCGCGAAGGAACGTTATTGCAAGAAATGCGGAGCGGGCAACGGGCACGTCTCGCCGGCCAAGGCCCGATATGCAAAAGCAACCTAGATCCGCTTGTGGCGCAGGCGCGCCGCCCGCGAGGAGAACCGCGGGGGCGGCAGACGACATGCCTGCTCTACAAAGTTGAGAGTTGAAACGACATGAGCGCAGCCAAAGCCAAAAAACCGAGTAAGGCCGAAGAAGCCAAGGCGGCGGAACCGATTCCAACGCCGCGGTTGCAGGAAAAGTACCAGACGGAAATTCTGCCTGGGCTCGCAACGGCGTTGAAACGCAGCAACCGCCTGTCGCTGCCCCGCTTGCAAAAAATCGTCCTCAACATGGGCGTGGGCAAAGCGATCGGCGAAAAGAAGCACATGGAAGACGCGCTGGCCGCGATGACCTTAATCACCGGCCAAAAGCCGCAAGTTCGCCTGAGCCGCAAGTCGATCGCCAATTTCAAGCTCCGCGAGAACATGCCGATCGGCTGCAAGGTGACCTTGCGGGGAAAGCGGATGTGGGAGTTTCTCGACCGGCTGATCGCGATCGCCTTGCCGCGGGTCCGCGACTTTCGCGGGCTCGATCCAGACGCCTTCGACGGCCGGGGAAACTACAACCTCGGCCTGACCGAGCAGTTGGTCTTCCCCGAGTTGAATCCCGACAAGTTCACCACCCCGCAGGGAATGAACATCACGTTGGTCACCAGCACGGAGAGCGACGACGAGGCCCGCGAGCTGCTCCGCCGGCTGGGAATGCCGCTGCGGGCGGCGTGAGAAGTGGGCAGTCGGCAGTGGGCAGTCGGCAGTGCAAAGATGGAAAATTGGAGATTGCGGACCGTTGGCTTATTAAGAATCGACGCGTTCAAGCGTAACATACACCACTGGTTTTTTCATTTTTGACTGCCCGCTGCCCACTGCCCACTGCCCACTGCCGACTGCCCACTGCCGACTAACAAGGAAAAGACATAGGACGACCACCGTATGGCCAGTAAATCGAAGATTGCCAAATCGGCTCGCAAGCCCAAGTTTTCCACGCGCCTGGTGCGGCGTTGCCGGATTTGCGGCCGCCCGCGTGCGGTGTATCAGAAGTTCGGGATTTGCCGCATCTGTTTCCGTAATCTCGCCGACGAAGGCTTGATTCCCGGTGTCCGCAAAGCGAGTTGGTAAAGGGACCCAATAGCGATGATGACCGACCCTATCGCCGACATGTTGACTCGCATCCGCAATGCGGTGCGGGTGGAACGGCCCCAAGTCGATATGCCGCTGTCCAAAGTAAAGAAGGGACTGGCCGAGGTGCTGAAGCGCGAGGGCTACATTTGGGATTGGGAGGAAGTGGAGGCCAAGCCGGCGAACCATCTTCGCGTCCACCTGAAGTACGGCCCGAACGGCGAGCGGGTGATCCGCCGCATCCGCCGCGTCAGCAAGCCCGGCCGTCGCGTCTACAGCGGCGCCGCCCAGTTGCGCCCCATTCTCGGCGGACTGGGCATCTGCATCATCAGCACCAGCCGCGGCGTAATCAGCGATCGCGAGGCGCGGCAGCGAAAACTCGGCGGCGAGGTGCTCTGCGAAGTGTGGTAACATGTGAGCTCATGACGTGATGTTCGCGAGAAGATAAACCTGACGGCGGAAGTAGACAACGGAATTGCAGATTGAGAATTGAAGAGCTGAAATTTGAAATTGAAGATTTGCAGTCCCCGCTAAGAGATAGAAGTAATCGCCATGTCCCGGATCGGAAAAAAACCCGTGCCCGTTCCCGCGGGAGTGAAAGTCCAGGTCGCCGACCACACCATCGCGGTCGAAGGGAAGCTGGGCAAACTCGAGTGGGAATTTCGCCCGGAAATCTCCGTCGCCTATGACGACGGAGCCAAGCTGATCACCGTCACTCGCCACGATGACGAGCGGCAGAGCCGCGCGCTGCACGGCCTGACCCGCGCCCTGATCGTCAACATGCTGGTCGGCGTGACGCAGGGTTACGAGCGGCGCCTAGAAATCCTGGGCGTCGGCTATCTCGCCGCCGTGCAGGGAACGACGCTGCAACTCCGCGTCGGTCTGGCCAACGAGTTGCAAGTGCCGATTCCCGAGGGGATCAAGGTCAGCGTCCCCGACCAGCAGCACGTGGTGATCCAGGGGATCGAGAAGCAGAAGGTCGGCCACTTTGCCGCCGCGGTTCGCGCACTGCGCAAGCCCGAACCCTACAAGGGCAAGGGGATTCGTTTCCTCGGCGAGGTCGTCCGCCGCAAGCAGGGCAAGGCGATGGCGAAATAGCGGAATGTAAAGCCGCGACCAGTGGTCGCGGGAATGTCGGAATGTAAAGCCGCGACCAGTGGTCGCGGGGAGGAATGGGCGATGAGACACGATCGACAAGTCGGCAAACAACGCCAGCGGCGGGGGTTGCGGGTCCGCAACCGGCTGAAGCGACATGCCGCTCGCCCGCGGCTGAGCGTCTTCCGCAGCCATCAGAATTTCTACGCACAGATCATCGACGACGCCGCGGGCCGCACGCTGGTTTCGGCCAGCACCCAAGATAAGCAGCTTCGCGGCGAAGTTCGCTATGGCGGCAACAGGACCGCCGCCGTGGCCGTGGGCAAGGCCATCGCCCAGCGGGCGCTGCAGGCCGGCATCAAAGAGGTGGTTTTCGACCGCCGCGAGTACAAGTATCACGGCCGCGTCGCGGCGCTGGCCCAGGCGGCCCGCGAAGCGGGATTGGTGTTTTAGTGGAGAGTGGAGAGGGGTGAGTGCGAAACCGCAAGCGGTTTGTTCGGCTGACCCCTGACCCCTGACCCCTGACCCCTGACCCCTGACCCCTTTATGTCAACCGATACAGTTCAAGGACAATTGATCGACAAGGTCATCAAGATTCGGCGGTGCGCCGCCGTGGTCAAAGGCGGTCGGCGGTTCAGCTTCACCGCGCTGGTGGTCGTCGGCGACGGCCAGGGCCGCGTCGGCTGGGGTTACGGCAAGGCCAACGAAGTGCCGCCGGCGGTGGAGAAGGCCGTCAAGGACGGCACCCGCAACTTGTTTCCCGTCCACATGCAGGGAACCACGATTCCACACACGGTCAAGGGGCAGTTCGGCGCCGCCGAGGTGATTTTGGTTCCGGCCGGGCCGGGCACGGGCGTGATCGCCGGCGCCGCCGTCCGCGCCGTCTGCGAGGCCTGCGGCCTGCGCGACATCCTGACCAAGAGCTTCGGCTCGACCAACCCGACCAACCTGGTGAAAGCCACGATTGAAGCCCTCCAACAACTTCGCTCGCAGGGCGAAGTCGAACGCCTGCGGGGAGTCTCGCTGTCATGAACCTCAACAACGTCCACCACGGAATCCACAAGAACAAAGCGCGGAAGCGGATCGGCCGCGGCATCGGCTCGGGCCAGGGCAAGACCGCCGGCCGCGGCAGCAAGGGGCAGGGCTCGCGCTCCGGTTCCTCCACCTCGCCGCTGTTCGAGGGCGGGCAGATGCCTTTGGTCCGCCGCATCCCCAAGCGCGGCTTCACCAACCAGTTTGCCGATACGGCCGCCATCGTCAATCTCGCCGCGCTGGAAAAGCACTTCCAAAGCGGCGAGGAAGTCTCGCCCGCGGCGCTCCGCGGCAAGGGCCTGCTAAGGGGGAGCTACGATGTGCTAAGAGTCCTCGGCGACGGCGAGTTGACGAAGAGTCTGAAGATTTCCGCCCACCACTTCAGCCGTTCGGCGGCGGAGAAGATCGAGAAGGCCGGAGGGCAAGCCATCGTTCTGCCCGGCAAGAAGCCGGTGGTGAAGAACAAAATGAGAGTGAAGAACAAGTAAGGGACGGGGGGCTAGGGGCTAGGGGCTCGAAGCGGGACCCCTAGTCCCCAGCCCCTGGTCCCCAGCCCCTCTTTCCAGACGGATCGAGCCATGTGGGAAAAAATCCGCGTCGTCTTCACCATCCCGGAACTGCGCCAGAAGATCCTGTTGACGCTGTTGCTGCTGGCGATCTATCGCATTGGCTACCAAATCACGCTGCCAATCGTCGATCACGAGCACATGACGGCCCTTTCCAGCAAGGGGTTGACCGGCGGCCTGTCCGACATCTTCAACCAGGTCTCGATGTTCAGCGCCAGCTCACTGACCCAGGCGACGATCTTCGGCTTGGGCATCATGCCCTACATCTCGGCATCGATCATCTTCCAGTTGCTCGGCAGCGTCTATCCCCCCTTGGAAAAGCTGCAAAAAGAGGGGGAAACCGGGCGGAAGAAGATCAACGAGTACACCCGCTACGCCACCGTCGTGCTCTGCATCGGTCAAAGCTGGATCTACATGAAGTACCTGATCAGCATCCACCTGATCTACCCGGAGTACAGCACTTTCATCTGGCAATTCATGGGTGTGATGACGATGACCGCCGGCGCGACTTTCTTGATGTGGCTTGGCGAGCAGATCGACGAGTACGGCATCGGCAACGGCATCAGCCTGTTGATTATGGCGGGCATTCTCGCCCGCATGTTCCCCGCCGGCTACAGTGACATCGTCAAGCCGATCTTAAACAAGGGATTGGAACTGGGCGCGGCTCGACGGCCGGCGGCATCGGCGTCGAGACGCTGTTGGTCCTGGCGGTGTTGTTCGTGGCCGTGGTCTTCGGCGTGGTGTTGATTACGCAGGGCCAGCGCCGCATCCCCACCCAAAGCGCCAAGCACGTCCGCGGCCGGCGGGTCTACGGCGGCACGCGGCAATACCTGCCCCTGCGGGTCAACCAGGCCGGGGTGATGCCGATCATCTTCGCCAGCAGCTTGCTGCTTTTCCCCTCGGTGATTTTGCAAGCCCTTGCCACCAAATACCCGAATGGCGTCTGGGTGAATCTCAACCACATCTTCAGCCGCGGCGACCATACCTGGACCTACAATGTCCTCTACGTCCTGCTGATCTACTTCTTCTGTTATTTCTGGACCGCCATCTCCTTCAACCCCAAGGACATGTCGGACAACCTGAAGAATTACGGCACCTTCATTCCCGGCTACCGTCCCGGACGGCGAACCGCCGACTACCTGGAGAAGGTCATGGTGCGAATCACCTACGTGGGCGCCGGTTTCCTCGCGGTGGTGGCCGTGATTCCCACGCTCGTCTCCGCCGCGGTCGGCATTAACTACGGCCTGGCCAGCTTCTACGGCGGCACCAGCCTGCTGATCGCCGTCAGCGTGGCCTTCGACCTGGTGCAGAAGATCGACAGCCACCTGGTGATGAGAAACTACAAGGGGCTTTTGGAAAAAGGGTAGGCCAGGACGGCAACCGCGGAGAAATGACAACGCTCGAATGACGAATGACGAAGGAAATCCAAAGCTCGAAATCCGGAAGGTTCGTCGTTCGGATTTCGGATTTCGTGCTTCCTTCGTCATTCGAGCTTCGTCATTCGTCATTTCGGTCTGTGACAACTGAGCGGAGCAACGATCATGCGTATGGTATTCATCGGTCCTCCCGGGGCGGGCAAAGGCACGCAGGCCGAGCGGCTGGTCAAGACCTACCAGATGGCCCACCTCTCCACCGGCGACATGCTTCGCGCCGCCCGCGACGCCAAGACCGAGGTCGGGCTGAAGGCCGACAAGTTCATGTCGTCTGGGGCGCTGGTGCCCGATGAGATCATCGTGGCGATCATTGCCGAGCGGCTGGTGAAGCCCGATTGCCGGCAGGGATACCTGTTGGACGGCTTCCCCCGCACCATCGCCCAGGCCGAGGCCCTCGACGCGATGCTGGCCGAAAAGGGCACTCCCCTGCACGTCGTGCTGGAGCTTCGCGTGCCCGAGGAGGAGCTGTTCCGCCGCCTGGCCGGCCGCGGACGCGCCGACGACACCCCCGAGGTAATCCGCCAGCGGCTGGTCGCCTATCGCAAACAGACCGAGCCGCTGCTAGAGTATTATGGCCGGCGAGGATTGCTGAAGACCATTGACGGTCTGGGAACGGTCGATGAGATTTTCGATCGGGCCAAAACGGTGTTGGATGGGGCTAGGGACTAGGGGCTGGGGACTAGGGGCTGGGGACTAGGGGCTGGGGACTAGGGGCTAGGGGTTGCAGGGATTTGGTCGCGAGGCTCGTCCCCAGCCCCCAGCCCCTAGCCCCTCCGCGAGGAGTGGACAGGTGTGGAGATTCTCCGATCGCCCAGGGAAATTGCGGAGATGCGCAAGGCCGGGCTGCTGGTCTGGGAGGCGCATCGGCTGGCCGCGGCGATCATTCGGCCGGGCGTCACCACGGCGGAAATCAACGCCGTGATCGATCGCTTCTTCGCCGAGCATCACGCCGTTCCGTTGTTCAAGGGCGTTGCGGGCACGGTCCCCTTTCCCGCGAGCACCTGCATCTCGGTCAACGAGGAGGTTGTCCACGGAATCCCCAGTTCCCGGCAATTGCTGGAAGGGGACATCGTCAGCATCGATACCGGCTGCAAACTGAACGGCTGGTGCGGCGACGCCGCCGCGACCTACGCGGTCGGCCGCATCGGCCCCGACGTGCGGCGGCTGCTGGACGTCTGCAAGAACACCCTCAGTCTGGCGATCACGCTGCTGGGACGCTGCGCGCTGGAGCCAAGTCGCCGGCGAGATGGAATCGTACGTCAAGCGGCACAAGTATTCGGTCGTCGAGGCCTTCGTCGGCCACGGCATCGGCCGCGACATGCACGAAGACCCGCAAGTGCCCAATTTCGTCAATAGCCAACTCCGCCGCGGCAACGGCGATTTCCGCCTGGCGCCCGGCCTGGTCCTGGCCATCGAGCCGATGATCAACATGGGCACGAAGCGGGTGCGGACCAAGGCCGACTACTGGACCCAAGTGACCGCCGACGGCAAACCGAGCGCTCACTTCGAGCACACCGTCGCCATCATGGAGCAGGGGCCCGTGGTCCTGACGGCGGGCCCGAACGGAGAAACTTGGTGAGAAGGACGAATGACGAAGGACGAATGACGAAGGAAGCACGAAATCCGAAATCCAAAATCCAAAATCTGACATGCACGTGTAGTAGATTTAGGTGGCATGGTATTGCATCACAAGAATGGCGATCTGTCGGTCGTTCGGGTTTCGTCATTTCGGCCATTCGGGCTTGGGATTTCGGGCTTCGGATTTCGAGCTTCGGTTTTTCATGCCGAAGATGACCATATTGGTCTACTTTAGATACCTCTTAAGAGCCAATTTGTGCAAGAACCGCGCCGTTCAGAATTTTTCCGCGAAGGGGCCTTGTTGGTTTATAGGCGGGCGCATATACTGAGGTACTTTGCCCCGTACTAGCAACCAGCCACTGTGTGCCGCTATGAAAGTGCGTGCCAGCGTCAAGCGAATTTGTGAAAGCTGCAAGATCGTCCGCCGCCGGGGGGTCGTATACGTCGTATGCAGCAATCCGCGGCACAAACAGCGCCAAGGTTAGCTCGCTGCGGAGGTTTCACGCGTCGCACGGCCGGAGCAGGTGCAGACAGGCGCCAGTCGCGGGGCTTGCGTCGTTTCCAGCCGTTCACAATCGAGTAGGAGCTTCCGTGTATGCCGCGTCTTCTGGGTGTTGATATCCCGAACGATCGCCCGACGGTGATTTCGTTGACCTATCTCTACGGAGTCGGTCCGAAGATCGCTCGCGATCTGTGTCACAAGGCGGGCATCGATCCGCAAGGTCGCGCCCGCGAGCTTCGCGAGGACGAGTTGGCGCGGTTGGCGGCGCTGCTGGATAAAGACTATGTGGTCGAAGGGCAATTGCGGCGGCAGCGGAATCAGAACATTGCCCGGCTGAAGGATATCGGCTGTTACCGCGGTCTGCGGCATCGCCGCGGCCTGCCGGTCCGCGGGCAGCGCACCCGCACCAACGCCCGCACCCGCAAAGGCCCGAAGAAGACCGTCGCCGGCAAGAAGGGCGTCAAGGATCTGCGCTAACGCCGCGTTCGAGTTTCGAGGAATATATCGAGTTATAGTCGGGAAACACTTTTCGGTTTCCGCCAGGGAGTTCCAATTCGGTGGCCAAAGCAACAAGCACAGCGACCTCAGCGCGAAAGAAGGTCCGTCGCAACGTGACCGTAGGCACGGTCCACATCAAGGCGACGTTCAACAATACCATTATCACCATCACCGACACGAAGGGGGAGACGATCTGCTGGGCGAGCGCCGGCACCTCGGGTTTCAAGGGGAGCCGCAAGAGCACCCCCTTTGCCGGACAGATGTCGGCGCAGCAAGTGGCTGACAAGGCGATGAAGTGCGGCATGAAAGAGGTGGACGTGAAGGTGAAAGGCCCCGGCAGCGGCCGCGAAAGCGCGATCACCGCGTTGCAGGCGGCCGGACTGAAAATCAAGTCGATCGAGGACGTTACCCCTTTGCCCCACAACGGCTGCCGCCCGAAGAAGCGGCGCCGCGTGTAGTGAGGGACTGGGGGCTAGGGAGCAGCGATGAGGCATCAATGCGCGACGGAGGACCAACGATTCCCGCGTGAGTTTCGATGTGGACAACCGACCCCCTAACCCCTGATCCCCAGCCCCCAGCCCCCAGCCCCTAGCCCCTAGCCCCTAAAAAATGGCTCGTCAGCATTCACCCGTTTGCCGTTTGTGCCGCCGTGAAGGAATGAAGCTGTTCCTCAAGGGCACGCGTTGCGATACCCCCAAGTGTGCCTTCGAGCGCCGCGAATCGGCGCCGGGCATGAGCTCTTTCCGCCGCGGCAAGCAGACCGATTACGCCGTCCACCTCCGCGAGAAGCAGAAGGTGAAGCATCACTACGGCCTGCTGGAGAGGCAGTTCCGCAAGGTGTTCGCCGAGGCCAACAAGGGCAAGGGCAACACCGGCGAGCGGCTGATGAGCCTGTTGGAGCGGCGGTTGGACAACGTCGTCTATCGCTTGAGTTTCGGGCTGTCGCGGGCGCAGGCCCGGCTGCTGGTCGCCCACGGCCACGTGACGGTCAACGGCCGGCACGTCGACATTCCCAGCTACCTGACGCGGCCCGGCGACGTGATTCGCGTGAAGAACCGGCCGAAGAGCCTGCAATTGGTGCAGTCGGTGCTGGCCCAATCCAGCCGCGACGTGCCCGAGTTTCTCAACCGCATCGACGGTCCGCAGCCCGAGGGGCACGTGCTCCGCTTGCCCGAAGCCGCCGACGCCTCGATACCCGTGCAGCCCCACCTGATCGTCGAGCTGTGTTCCAAGTAGCCACCCATTGCTGCCTGTCCATGTAATTCGATCGGAGTTATCCCATGCGTATCCGATGGCGCGGCCTGGAATTACCCAGCCTGATTGCGGCCGAGCGATCCACCCTTTCACCCAACTACGGCAAGTTCGTCGCCGAGCCGTTTGAGCGCGGCTTCGGCGTGACCGTGGGCAACAGCCTGCGACGGATTCTGCTTTCCAGCCTGGAAGGCAGCGCAGTGACGCAGATCAAGCTGCACGGCGCCCAGCACGAATTCAGCTCGCTGCCCGGCGTGGTCGAGGACGTGACCGACATCGTGCTGAACGTCAAGTCGCTGGTGGTCAAGAACCACAGCGACCAGACGCGGGTGGTGCGGATCGAGAAGAATCAGAAAGGCCCGATCACCGGCGGCGACGTCCGCACCGACGACCAGGTGGAGGTGATCAACAAGGACTTGGTCATCGCCACGTTGACCGAGGACGCGCCCTTCCTGTTGGAAATGGTGATCGAGAACGGCCGCGGCTACGTGCCGGCGACCGAGCACACGCCGCAGGCGCAGGAGATCGGGATCATTCCGGTCGACGCCGCCTTCAGCCCGGTGGTTCGCGTGCGTTACGAGGTCGAGGAGACCCGCGTCGGCCAGAAGACGAACTACGACAAGCTGACGATCGAGATTTGGACGAACGGCTCGGTGTCGCCGGAGATGGCCCTGGTCGAGGCGGCCAAGATCCTCCGCAAGCACCTCAACCCGTTCGTGCAGTACAGCGAGCTGGGGGCGCTGATCCACAGCGAAGCCCGCGCCCCGGATCGCTTGCCCTCGACCAGGCGACCGAAGCCAAGCTGGCGATGAGCCTGGCCGAGTTGGAACTGTCGGTCCGCGCCACCAACTGCCTGGAATCGGAGAACATCACCACCGTCCGCGACCTGGTGTCGCGCTTCGAGGAGCAGCTCTTGGAGGTCCGCAATTTTGGCGAGACGACGATGGCGGAGGTTCGCGAGAAGTTGGCCGACCACGGCCTGCGGCTAGGGATGCGGCTGCCGCCGGCGCCCGCGGCGATTTAGACCCTGTAACGGAATGAACTGACTAACTGCGGTGTTGTAGGAGGCGACTCCTGTCGCCGATTTTGCGCGTTTTCTGCCGCCCGTCGGCGACAGGAGTCGCCTCCTCCGATACCGAATTGAGACGAAACGGCACGACCATGCGACATCGAAGAAAAGGCCGAAAGCTCGGCCGCCATCCCAGCCATCAGCGGGCTCTCTTGCGTAGCCTGGCCACCGCCCTGTTCCTGACCGAGCGCGACGCCGAGGATGACGATAACAAACCCAAGGTCAAAGGGCGGATCATCACCACCGTCGAGAAGGCCAAGGAGGTCCGTCCGCTGGTCGAGCGCTGCATCACCATCGCCCGCGGCGCCCTGCCGCAACAGGAGGCCGCCGACCAGTTGGAGCCGAACGCCGAGCGGCACAGCGACCAGTGGCGGCAATGGCGCGAGAGCGAGCAGTGGGAAGAGTGGAATCGGACGATCGCGCCGGTGGTCGCCGCCCGCCGTCGGGCCCTGCGGCTGCTGGGCGACAAGCAGGCGGTCAAAATCCTTTTCGACGAGATCGCCCCGCGCTTCGCCGATCGCCCAGGCGGCTACACCCGCGTGCTGCGATTGGCCAAGCCCCGCCTGGGCGACGCCGGCGCCCGCGCGATTCTCGAACTGGTGGGCAAGAACGACCGCGTCCGCAAGAAGGCGACGAAGCCTTCGTTCGACACGGACGTTCTCGGAACCGGCCACGCCCGCGGCGAGCGCTCCCGCTGCCGCGGAAGGCAGCGAACCTACCGCCGAGTAGTTTAGCCGCCGCGTCCACGCGGCGAAGAGAAAAGAGAGAAAAGGGGACAGGCACCTTTTGTGCGAAGCACCCGAAGGGCCATTATGGCAAAAGGTGCCTGTCCCCTTTTCCTCGGCGAGAACGCCGGGACTAAACGGAAGTCCGATGCATCGCTCGCCGCAATTACATCGCCAACCGCCCCAAGGCGGTTTCGACTTCACCCTGCACGCCCGCCGCCTCTGCGACGACATGGTCGCCCGGCTCGAGCAACTCCGGCACGTCGATATGTCGCGGGTGGCGGTGAGTTTCTCGCAGACCCGCCGCGGCGGCAAGGAGGGGATGTTCGCGGCGCTGACGCCGCTGCGATTCGCCGGGGGGCGGATGCACACGTTTCGCCGCAAACGACGCTGGGGCATCCAGCGGCTCTACGACGCCGACGGCCGCGAAATGCTCTACGTTCTCACCTTCTATCTGCCGCGGTTTCTCGATCTGCCGCTGCGGGAAAAGCTGACCACGGTGCTGCACGAGCTGTGGCACGTCGGCCCGGCGTTCGACGGCGACGTCCGCCGCCTGGGCGGCCGCTGCTTCGCCCACGGCTCGTCGCAGAAGCAGTACGACGTCCACATCGAGGCCCTCTTGGACCGCTGGCTCTCACTGGAACCGCCACCCACCCTCTACGACTTTCTGCGGGTCAATTTCCGCGAACTCGTCGCCCAACACGGCCGCGTCTACGGCAGAAAGGTGCCGGCGCCGAAACTCGTGCCGCTCGATTAGCGGCGCGTTTGCTGCCCTGCTTGACAGAAGACACGCTTGCTGGGCAATTTAGGCAAGCACCGCCGACTACGGTCTGCGCGGCGGGTTTATCGATCGTGTGGATCGGTCAAAGTCTAAAGGCTGCGCTGCCGATAACAAGTTTGCCGATTGCTCCGTCTGGGGTCACGCGCAGATTGCGCCATCTTCGGGCAGGCGTTGGCCGGGGGGAAAGGGTGAAACGACGGATGGCCGCTGGCTGTCCGTCGGGCCCGACAGCAATGTCCGGTCCACCGGCAAACAAACCGAAGAGGAACGCAGGCCTATGAGTCGGCAAGCCCCCCAAATTGGCGCTTTCCTGGCGGCTCTTCTCGCCCTGCTGGCGGGATGTCGCCCGCAAGAGCCGTTCTACCTGAAGAACGTCGATAACGACCTGAAATACTGGAAGGGCCAAGCCCTCGACATCGAGGCTGCCGACGTCTGCGTCGATCGTCTTCCCGACACCTCCAACGCCGCCCGGCCGTTTTCGCTGGAAAACCAAGACCCGAAGAACTTCTGGGAGCTCACGCTGGAACAAGCGATGGAGTTTGCCCTGAAGAACAACAGGGTGATGCGGAACATCGGCGGGCAGGTTCAAGGGCCGCCGGAGTTCATCCTCCGCAACCCCGAGTTGGCGCCGACGATCTACGATCCCGCCCTGGTGGAGAGCAACCCGCGGACGGGCACGGAAGCGGCCCTGTCGGCGTTCGACGCCCAGTTGCAGACCAGTTTGACCTGGGAGAAGCAGGATACGCCGGAGAACGTCTCTTCCACGTACGGCTTGATATTTCCTAACGTGAACCAGGCGGACTTGGGGACGTTCCAGGCGCGGTTGCAGAAGACGGCGGCCACGGGCGGCACCTTCGGCTTGACGCACACCATCGCCTACGCCAAGACCAATAACCCCACCCAGTTGTATACGGCCGACTGGAACGTCAAGCTCGTGGCCGACATCCGGCAGCCGTTGTTGCAAGGGGCGGGCACGCAGTTCAACCGCATCGCCGGACCGGGGGCCACCCCCGGCGTGCTCAACGGCGTGATGCTGGCGCGGATCAACACCGACATCGCCCTAACCAATTTCGAAGCAAGCGTGCGGAACCTGGTCAGCGACGTGGAGGTGGCCTACTGGGAGTTGTATTTCGACTACCAGCGGTTCGGCACGGCGAAGCAGGGACGCGACGACGCCCTGGCCATGTGGCGAAAGACCTACAACCTCTTCACCCATGGCGCCAGGCGCGGCGGCGCGGCGGCCGAGGCCTCGACCCGCAATCAGTACTACATCTACCGCACCGCGGCGGAACAGGCGCTCAACGAACTGTATGTTACCGAATCGAAGCTGCGATACCTGCTGGGGCTGGCGGCCACCGACGGCCGGCTGATCCGCCCCAAGGACGAAGCAACCACCGCCAAGGTCACCTTCGACTGGTGCGACGTGCTCTCCGAGTCGCTGGTCCGCAGCCCGGAACTGCGGCAACAGAAGTGGATCGTCAAGCAACGTGAGCTGAGCTTGATCGCCGAGAAGAACTTCCTCCTGCCCCGGCTCGATTTCGTAGGCCAATATCGCTGGCTCGGCATGGGCAATCGCCTCGACGGCCCCGATCCGCTTGACCTGGACAACCCGGTCGTCCAAGATTCCAACGCCTATCGCACATTGATGGACGGCAATTATCAGGAATGGCAGATCGGACTCCAGGGCCAGATCAACCTCGGATTCCGCCGCGAAATGGCGGCTGTGCGAAATGCCCAGCTCGATCTGACGAAGGAGCAGGTCAAGTTGCAAGAGGGCGAGCTGGAACTCTCCCACCAGTTGGCGTTCGCCGTCCGCGACCTGGAGACCGACTACGTGCTGATGGAGACGGCCTTCAACCGCCGCAAGGCCGCCGAGGACCAGTTGCGGACCGACGAGGCGCTGTACCAGGGAGGCATTGCGGAGACCGAAGAGGGGACCCCGATCCTCAACGATCTGCTGCGAGCGCAACAGGAGTTCTCGCAGGCCGAAAGCGACTACTATCGGGCGGTGGTCAACTACAACAAGGCGATCGCCCAGGTACACTTCCGCAAGGGCTCGTTGCTGGAGTATAATGGCGTATACTTGGCTGAGGGGCCGTGGCCTGGCAAGGCGTACTTTGACGCCCGCCGCCGCTCCCGCGCCCGTGCGGCTTCGACGTATCTCGACTACGGCTTCACGCAGCCGAAGGTCATCAGCCGCGGGCCGATCGAGCAGACCGCGGGCGGCGAAGGATGCCGGGGCGGGGAATCGTTCCAGGGAGGCGAGTTGTTCCAGGGCGGCGGGACGAACAAGCAGGGCGCGCCTCCGGCGGCGCCGCCGAAACCCGAGCCGATCTCGCCCCCCTCGCCGACGCTCCCCGCCGAGCCGGGCTCACTGGGCCCGATGCCCGAGCCAAAGCCCGAGCCGGCGATCGCGCCCGAGCCCGCCGCCCGCCCGGCGGCGGCGAAGGGCGACGGTGTAACTATCGCCCCAACGGGCGGGCTTGCCCCAACGGGCGGAGCCGCCTCAACGGGCAGCGTCGCTGCGACCGCGTACGTCAGACCAAGCGGAAACTCGGAAGATCGCAGCAGCAAGAACGGCTGGAAGCCGTCCGCAAGCCAATCCGCAGTCGCCCGCGCGGTCGACCGGCTGGTCTTGCCTGCCGGCTGGAACGCGGTAGAAAAAGGCAGTAGCAATGAATCTGGCCAGAATCCATCGTCTACTGCAACTGATCGGCCTGCTTCAGGTTGGAAGGGGGTACAACGCTGAGTCGCTGGCGCTGGAATGCGGCGTCAGCCGACGCACGATCTTTCGCGATTTGGAGGTGTTGCGGCAGTCGGGCATTCCGCTGGCCTTCGATGAGCGCAAGCAGCAATACTGCATTCCGGGTTCCTGCCTGCTTCCGCCCACCAATTTCACGCCGGAAGAGGCGCTTTCGCTGGTGGTGTTGTGCCACGAATTGGGCAACGGCGGCGGGCTGCCTTTTCTCGCTCCCGCTCGCAGCGCCGCCGTCAAGCTCGAAAGCAGCCTTCCCACGCGGCTGCGCGAACAACTCCGCGACGTGGTATCCACGATCCGCATCCAGCCGCCGCCGATCAATCCGCTCGAAGGCCGCAAACCGATTTACGACCAACTGCTGGAAGCGATCGTCAACCGCCGCGCGGTGCGCATCCGTTACCACAGCCTTGCGGAACAGGAGCGGATCGTCACGCGTTTGAGCCCCTACCGCATGTTCTTCAGCCGGCGAAGCTGGTACGTGGTGGGGCGATCGTCACTGCACCGCGCCAAGCGGACCTTCCATCTCGGCCGCATTCTGGAGCTGACGACGCTGGACGAGCACTTCCAGGTTCCCCGCGGCTTCTCGATCGAGCGGTATCTGGGCAACGCCTGGCACATGATTCCCGAGAAGGGGCGCGACAGCGAGGTGGTGGTCCGCTTCAGCCGGCTGGTGGCCCAGAACGTGGCCGAAGTCAACTGGCACAAGACGCAGCGGCTGGCGTGGCGCGACGACGGCACGCTCGATTTTCGCGTCACCGTCTCCGGCCTGAACGAGATTTCCTGGTGGATTCTCGGCTACGGCGACCAAGCCGAAGTGATCGAACCGCCCGAGCTTCGCCGCCTAGTCGCCGAGCGGGCGAAGCGGATGGCGGCAATGTACGCTTGAAAGGCATCTGATGCGAGACCCCGAAAAGCCCCGCGATCAACTCCTGGAAGAACTGGTCCAGCTCCGTCAACGAGTCGCCGCCTTGGAAGCGGCCGAGCGGTCGCGGCGAGACCGAGAAGGTTGGGCGCCACAGCTTCTCGAAGTGGTCCCGCTCGGAATTCACGTCTGCGATACGAAGGGCCGCATCACTTTCGTCAATCCGGCGCAAGAAGCAATCACCGGATACTCGGCGGACGAGCTGCTGGGCACGTATATTTGGGACCGGACGGAGCCGGCGGCGGAGAAGGCGGCGGTGGCCGCGCTGCTAAGATCCCTGGCGGCGGAGCAACCGCTTCCCTCCCCCTACTTCGCCAGGAACGTCAGAAAGAACGGAGAGATCTACGACATTCGCGTCGACTGGAATTACCTGCGAGACTCGCGGGGGCAGGTCGTCGGGTTTGTTTCGATTATTTCCGACGTCACCGAACAGAAACACCTGGAAAGGGAACTGCAAAAGAATCAGACCATACTGCGGGCGACGATCGACTGCCTGCCCTTCGATTTCTTCGCGCTCGGCCCCGACGGCCGGTATATCCTGCAAAACGCCGCCTCGAAGGAACATTGGGGAGACGGCACCGGGAAGACTCCCGAAGAGGTCTGCCAAGACCCGCGCGAGCTGGCAAAGTGGCTCGACAACAATCGCCGCGCCTATGCCGGCGAGAAGGTCGAACGTGAGACGACGTTCTTCTTGCACGGAGAAGAGCGATCCTGCCTGGCCGTCCTCGCGCCGATTCAGGACGGCGAAGAGACGTACGGCATCTTGGGCGTCAACTTCGATCTCACCAAGCGCAAACGGGCGGAAGAAGCCTTGCGGCAGAGCGAACAACGCTATCGCTTGCTCACCGAATCCACCACCGACATGATCTTCATCCTCAACCGCTCGGGCGACGTGCTCTACGCCAACCGCAGCGCGGCGACGGGCATTCGACACGACGCTGGCGAGCTGGTCGGCCTGCGACAAGATCAATTGTTCTCGCCCGAAGAGGTCAAGAAACACCTTAACAGCATCGCCGATGTGTTCGAGACGGGCAAGGTCTACGACGCGGATGGATTGTACCAGTTTGGCGGCGAGCAGGTCTGGCTCAATACCCGGCTCATGCCCTTGCGCGACGACTCCGGCGAGATCACCGCGGTGATGGGCGTCGCCCGCAACATCACCGGCCGCAAGCGCGCCGAAGCCGCGCTGGAGCAAGCCCGCGACGAGCTGGAAAAGCGGGTTGCGGAACGAACGGCCCAACTGGCCGAAGCCAACAGGGCCTTGCGGCAAAGTTGCACCGAGCTTCAGGCGACTTGCAACCGACTGGCTGAGAGCGAGGCAAAATATCGCCTCTTGGTCGAAACCACCGGCACGGGATACTTGATCCTCGACGAGGAAGGCAGGGTCGTCGATGCCAATCAAGAATACGTGCGACTGACGGGCCATCGCACTCTGGGCGAGATCATGGGACGGCGCGTTGTTGAATGGACCGCGCCGCACGACGCCGAACGCAATGCCCGCGAGGTCGCCAAATGCCTGGAGACCGGAGCCGTTCGGCACTTGGAGGTCGGCTACGTTGGCCCTGAGGGTGGGGTGATCCCGATCGAGATCAATGCCAGCGTCATCAACAGCAGCCAGGAAAGACGCATCATCTCGTTGTGCCGCGACATCACGGATCGCAAGAGAGCCGAGGAGGCGCTGCGGCAGAGCGAACAGAAATACAAGGGGCTGGTGGAAGCGTCGCCCGACGCCGTTATCATCGCCGACATCAAGGGCGACATTCTTTTCGCCTCCCATCATACCTGGGAGTTCCTCGGCTGCTCGGGCCAAGAGGAGCTGGTCGGCAGAAGCGTGTTCGATTTTGTCGTCGAGAGCGACCGGGCACGGCTGGCGGCGAATGTCCTCGACCTGATGAAGACGCGAATCCGCCGAAACACCGAATACACCGCCAGGCGCAAAGACGGCAGCACCTTTCCCGTGGAAATCTCCTCCGCCGCCGGCCCGAACACCGCGGAGCAGCCCTGGGCGATCCTCGCCGTGGTCCGCGACATCTCCGACCGCAAGCAGTACGAAGAGACGCTGCGGCAGAGCGAAGAGAAGTATCGCGGCCTGGTTGACATCTCTCCCGATGCGATCGTCGTTTCGGACCTAAGCGGAAAGGCCCTGTTCGTCTCCAAGCAGACGTGGAGGCTGCTGGGCGTCCCGGAAAGCGAGGAGTTGGTCGGCCAGAGCACGTACGATTACGTCATCGAGGCCGACCGCCCGCGGCTGGCGGCGAATTATGCCGATCTGCTCAAGAAAGAAAAACGCGGACAGACTGAATATACCGTGCTTCGCCGCGACGGAACCACCGTGCCGGTCGAGCTGTCGTCCGTGATCAGCCGCGATGCCCAGGGACGTCCCACCGGCGGGATGGCGATTATCCGCGACGTCTCCGAACGCAAACGGGCGGAGCAAGAACTGCAAAAGGAGCATCGCACGCTCAAGCACTTGCTTCGCTCCAGCGATCGCGAACGGCAACTGATCGCCTACGAGATCCATGACGGGCTCGCACAGCAGTTGGCCGGGGCGCTGATGCTGTTGGAAACCTGCTGGCATCAAAAGGAGGCGAAGCCGCAGGAAGCCACCAAAGCCTATGAAGCCGCAGTGACCATGCTGCGGCAAGCCCACTTCGAGACCCGGCGGCTGATCAGCGGCGTTCGCCCGCCGATCCTCGACGAATCGGGCATCGTGGCGGCCGTGGCGCACCTGGTGAACGAACAGCGATTGCAACACGGCCTGGAAATCGAATTCCACAGCGAAGTCTCGTTCCACCGCCTGGTTCCCATCCTCGAAAACGCCGCCTACCGCATCGTGCAGGAGGCGCTGGCAAACGCTTGCCGCCACAGCCAGAGCGCCAAAGTCCGCGTCGAAGTCGTGCAGTGCGAAAACGCCCTGCGCATCAAAGTCCAGGACTGGGGAGTCGGTTTCCAACCTGCCGCGGTGAAGGACGAGCACTTCGGACTGGAGGGCATTCGCGAACGGGCCAGGCTGCTGGGCGGCGCCACGATCGTCGAGTCCGCCCCGCAGCGCGGCACCTCCGTTACCGTCGAATTGCCCTTGGTGCTGCAAGAGGAATAGTCCGCGTTTTTACCCGCCGTGCAGAGAGCATTTTTCCGTCGTGATGGACCTGACAGAGTACAGACATACCCCTCTGTAGACTGCACCCGAGCAGGTTTCCCCCCCCGATTGGTGCAATTTCTGAGCGGTTACCTCCCTCAACAGAGCCGTTCTGAAATAATTCTTGCGGAGCCTGCCTTCAGGCACTTGACGTTTTCGTTAAAGTTGCTATTCTCAGTTTATCCGGTTTACCCAGACCGCTGCGAGGGGTCATTTCTGAGAAGGTGCCGACAGCCAGGCACAGCCACGGGGGAGGTAACATCCAGTGAAGACCAAAATCCTTATTGCGACGGCGTTCGTGCTCTGCATGGCCACGATGGCAACGGCAGAAGTCATCCTCAGCGATGGCAATTCCACCGCAGGCATTGACCTTAGCGCCAGCGGACTGGGAATGGACAGTTGGGCGGTCAACGGCATGAATCAGCTCGCCGAGCAGTCGTTTTGGTATCAGGTCGGCACAGGTCCCGTTCAGCGGATCAACACGTTGACGCTGGCGAGCTACAGCAACCCAAGCCCAAATGAATTGACAGCCACTTATCAAGGATCCGGCTTCAAGATCTATGTTGATTGGACGCTGTTGGGCTCGGATCCCGGCTTCGAACAGTCTGACATTGGTGAACTGATCAAGATCACCAACACTTCGTCCACGCCTTTGAATTTTCACTTCTGGCAGTTCGTGGATCTCAATCTGCTGAATACTCCTTTCGACACGTCGGTGTCGATCGTCGGAGGCAACACCGCCACGCAGACCGACGGTGATCTGGCGGTTTCGGAGACCGCCGACGTCCCCGTGCCGTCGCGCTTCGAAGCGGGATTCCGGCAGGACGTTCTGGCCGATCTGCAAGCCGGACTTCTGAACGACAACGCCACGCAGATCAACGGCGACTTGGCCTGGGCGTTTCAATGGGACAAGACCCTTGGGGCGGGGTCGAGCCTGATCATCAGCAAAGACAAGCAGCTTACCGTTACGCCGGAGCCCTCCACCTTGGTTCTTTTCGGCATTGGCGCGGTCAGCTTGCTTGCCTGCGCTTGGCGGCGGCGCGTGGCAAGATAGCCGAGCGGAGCGCGGCCGTCTCGGCCGCATCTGGCGGGCAAGATGCCCACGCTCCAATTGGAAATCGCCTTCTAACCCTGCACCAGCCGTCCCACGTGCGCGGTGGCTGCGCGGCCGATGCCGAGCAGATTGTAGCCGCCTTCGAGAATCGAGATCACCCGCCCCTTGGCGTTCGCCTTGGCCATTTGCAGGACCAGGCTGGTTAGATCGCGATAATCCCTGTCGGTCAGCTCCAAGCGGCCCAAAGGATCGCCGTGGCGGGCATCGAATCCGGCCGAGAGGATGATCAACTCCGGCTTGAAGCGGCTGACAGCCGGCCCCAGCTTGTCGCGAAAAGCCGCGATGAACTCCTTGCGGGCGGCGCCGCGCTTCATCGGGCAATTCAGCGTGGTGCCCAGCCCTTTGCCCTGCCCCGTCTCATCCGCCGTCCCCGTCCACGGATACCACGGCGATTGATGCGTGCTGAAGTAGAAGACCGAACCGTCTTCGTAGAAGATCTCCTGCGTGCCGTTGCCGTGGTGTACGTCCCAATCGACGATCAGCACCTTGCCCACCCGCCGCTTCCGCTGCGCGTAGCGGGCGGCAATCGCGGCGTTGTTGAAGACGCAGAATCCCATGCCGCGGTCGGTGGTGGCGTGGTGTCCCGGCGGCCGCACCAGGCAGAAGGCATTGCTCACCTTGCCGCTCAGCACGGCGTCGACGGCCACGCAAGCCGCCCCGCAGGCGTAGTCCGCCGCGGTCAACGACTTTGGGCAGACCCAGGTGCCTCCCATGCTCAGCCGCGGCGCGCCCGCTTCGATGTCGCGCCGCACTCGCGCCAGATACCTCGCCGAATGGCACGTCAGAATCTCTTCGTCCGTCGCCGGACGCGCCCGATAGCCCTTCAACGAGGCGAAGTAATCGCTCTTCTTCAAGGCATGCAACACGGCGTCGTATCGCTCCGGGCACTCGACCCTGGGCTTGATCGAGACGTGACCGCGGCTCATCTCGTCGTACACCAGCGCGGTGGGAAGACGCTTGGACGGTTTTCGCGGCTGGCTGACCGACATCGCGGCGGCCGATCGGCCCGGCAGCAGCGACGCACCGGCTGCCAGCGCGAGCGTCTGCAAGAAACGACGCCGCGTCGTGGATGCGCCGGCAATGTTGTCGAACACGAACTGGCCGCTCACGGCGGAGACTCCGAAGGGCTGCACGCAGACAGCGGGAATTCGTTTCCCGAAGGCAGAATCCCTTCACTATTATCGCCAACAACCAGTATAAGCCCTTGTTGTTCTTCAGGGAAGAGTCCGAGACAACACTGCCGCTTCTTTTTACCCAGTCAGGGGATTTTTCCGCCTACGCCCGCAAGAAGAGCCGACGGCGGTAGAACCACCACAAAACCAGCCAAAGCAGCATAACTTCACACGCCGCCATGAGAAGATCGCCGTAAGGCGTCGACGGCCCGGGCAAGACCTCCGCCCAGAAGCATTTCATCGGCCAGTATAGGAAGATATCGAGCATGTAGGCCAGCAGGGCGTTGGCCCCAATTACCAGGAACGGATAGGCCCAACGCCGCACGTTGGCGACGTCCATCAACAGGTAGAACAGCGCCAGCAGCAGAAAACTCCAGCCACCGGCCCAGAGCATCATCGAGCTTGTCCAGAGATGGCGGTTGAAGGGGTGCGAGTAGCTCCACGCCCACCCCCCCGCCAGGCAAAACAAACCTACCAACACCAGGTAGAGGAGCCGGCGGGGCACGCTCAACCGCGCCCGCAGCAGTTGCCCGGCCATCGCACCCAACAGGACGGAAGCCGAGAAGCCGAGGCTGCTGAGGACCCAGGTGAAGTGGTGGTCTCGACGAGAGCCGCCCAACAGGGCCACATCGATATACCGAGCGAGGTTCGCCTTCTGCTCCAGCGTACCGGCCCGGTGTCCCTCGAAGGGCACGAAGACCAACAGCGCCCAATAACCGACAACCAGCGCAACCAGCAACGCCACCTGACCGCGCACGCGCAGGTGCAACAGTGCCAACGACGTGACCAGGTAACCCACGGCGATTGCCTGTAACGTGTTGCTGTACAACTCCAGCGACACAGGATCCCCGTCGCCTAGCTGCTTGAAATACTGAAAAACGACGCCGAAACACCAGAGCAACGCCACCCGCCGGGCGATGCGACGGTAGACCGGCCGCAACGATTGGCCCGGCTCGATCCGACCGGCGAACGCCAATGGCATCGACGCCCCGACCAAAAACAGAAACAGGGGCATGATCAGGTCATAGACGGTGAAGCCGCTCCAGTGGGCGTGCGAGAATTGCCCTCCGACGAAATCCGCCCACACCGGGTGAGCGCAACCCGCCATCGCTGTCGCCAGCCCGTCGCCGCCGACGATCCAGAACATCGTGAAGCCGCGAAGGAAGTCGAGCGAGAGCAGCCGCGGGCTTGTGGCGGCGACAGAGAGCGGAACCGCGGCCGCCCGTTCTCGCGCCCCCCAACGCCGCTGGATTTCCAACTGCAACTCGCCTATCGACATGGAAACATCCTTTTCTCTATTTGCGATACGCTGCACACCTTGCCGCCGGTTCGCAGTTGGGGTGCTTCTCAGGCGGGACGTTGGCGAGGCGGGAGGTCAACCGGCATTACACGATTGTATACGTTCTCTCGCCTCATTCCAACCCCGAAAAATCGACCAGAAGACGGCCGCCATGGCCGGATTTCTCCGGCAATTGTGGCAATTCTGACGCTCAAAGCCGTCAAAGCCCCCGCTTGCGAGTATCCGTCGTCCCGCCAGCTATGTTGCAGGTGTATTGGCCCGGGAAGGCGGCAACTGTGCTCTTGAGGCCGCGGGAAGCTGATGGCTGACCGCTGGCAGCCGGTGCGCATTTCCCAACACGTTCCCGCACCGCGGGGATGCACTATCCGACGTTGATCTTGCTGATCTTCACGCGGGTGTAGAGTTGGCGATGGCCCGTCTTGCGGCGGTAGTTTTTCCGCCGCCGGGCCTTCTGGATGACCAGTTTCGGGCCTTGCGCGACCGAGAGCACCTCCGCCGTAACACTCGCCCCCGCGAGCGTCGGTTGCCCGACCTTGAATTCAGTATCGTTCCGATAGGCCAAGACGCGATCAAACGTGACCTCTTCGCCGGCGGCCAAGTCACGGTAATCGATGTCAAACTCTTGCCCCTCTTCGACCTTGAACTGCCGCCCGCCTTCCGAAATGATCGCGTACATGACACTGTCCTGGTAACTGGTCGCTGCCTCTTAGGAAACCACTAAGTTTAGCAGACCCGGGCAAGGCCGATCAAGGGCCATTGGCGAAATCGCGGGGCCGATCAGTTTTTCAATTTGGAGATTGTGGGAGGCGACTCCTGTCGCCGATTTGGGTGCCGCCCAGCCGAAATTGCCACAAATCGGCGACAGGAGTCGCCTCCTACAGCGAAAACCGATCGGCCCTGAGCGAAATCGCGGGGCGGTGTTGTGGAAGGCACCGAAATGGGTGCGGTACAATAGCCCGGAACCCAAGGCCACCCGTCGGTCGGGCGCAGGCCACGTCAAGACCTTGGCGGCACCGGGTGCCACCCAATGCCATTTCCAGTTTACTGTGTTATGCCGCTTGTAACTGTTGTTGAATCTTGACTTTCTGTTCTTCTGTCAGCCGCAGCAAGACCGGCGGGTGTGGCGCCGTGTGAGCTTTGCGACGCGGCCATTCCCGCTTCTGTTTCGGGCTGGTACGCACACGCCGTTCGCGTTGCGCTCGGGCAATCCTTTCACGAAATGGCTTGGATTCCCTACGGCCTAACATGTCACGACGCACCTCCAGCAACACCCCCCGTGGGCTGCACATTATCGGGAGGCTGTCTTTCGGCGGTGCCGGCATCGCCAACGCGCCTTGACAAAGCAATAACTGCGTTGCGATCATCGAAGCCTCTGCCTCGCGATGCACTAGCCGTAGCGTCCGACTCATCAACGCCACTTTCTTCAAGGTTCGCTTGTAGGTTCTGAAAAATCCCTCGTTTTCCCACCTCCAACGATAACAAGTTCCCGCCATCTCCAAGGATAGCTGCTTCGCATCTTCCACGTTCGTAAACAGCCAGACGTCCACCTTATGACGGCAACTGTGAATCCGCAGCAATCGGCCGCGAATCGGCGGCTTGCCGTCCTCCTGCTGGCTCTTCGGCCAATAATAGACAATCCCTTCGCGGAACTCCTCCAACAGTTCCTGGGTTTCGCTGTAAAAGGTGGCCTTGGAGGACATGCGGATGAGAAAGGACACGTTCGCCAAGATCATGGTCGCGGCCACGTTGTAGCCCACATATCCCGCGTCGGCCACCACCAACGCCGCCGCTGGCAGCCAACGCAGCATGTACATGAGGTGACTTCGTTCGCTGGCTTTGCCCCCCTTCCCCAATCGCCAGCAAAAGGGAATGCCCAAGGTAAGATGCACGATCGAGGTGTTCCAGATCGTCGGTGACGAATCCTCTTTGCCGCCGCTTCCCAAGCGTTGCTCCAGTTCCTCGGTGCGGGGACACGTCTGCCGCGTGCCATCACAGCCAAAGGGGATGAAGTTTCCCACTTTCCACTGATTGCCGAAAATGACTTCCATCCGTGGCGCAGGGCCGCCGCCAACGCCCGCAGGATGGGCATGGGAAGTTTGGCGATGGCCTTTTCAAAGCCGGAAAAGTGCTGGCCCGGCCGTTTTCGTTTTGGACAACTGGCGACATAGAACATTCTGGCGGCTTCAAACTTTTCCGGGAGGCTGTCGCCACAGCAATAGGTCGTCAGGATGATGATGTAAAGCAAAGGATGCAAGTCCCAACGCGGGCATTTCCTGCGTTTTGAAGCATTTCGGACTTGCTTGAAAACTTCCGGCGTGAGAAACTCTCGCATCGAGCCGATCAACGATTTCGCCCGCCGTCGTTGGCGGGCCCGCTTCCTTGCGTTGGCCATTTGCCGTTCCTTCCATGATGGGGTTTGGTGTTGTGACCCCCTATCATTGCTGGAACGGCTTTTTCATGCGCGGTCAATTCACCGCCATTTTCCCAAAGCACATTTTCAACGCAACCCTCGACCTCGCAAAAGATTACATCAAAACCGCTTCCAATCAAGCCTTGGCATTGGGTGCCACCCAATGCCGTTTCCAGTTTGGTACATTATGCGGCTTGTAAGTGTTTATGAACTTTGATCTTCTGTTCGTCGGTCAGCCTAAGCAAGAGCGGTGGATGAGGAGGCGTGTGGGCCTTGCGGCGCGGCCACTCCCGCTTCTGCTTCGCGCTGCTGCGCTCTCGCCGCTCTCGTTGCGCGCTGGCGATCCTTTCGCGAAATGGTTTTCTGGGCTCTCTGCGTGCCGAAATGTCGCGACGCGCTTCCAGCAATATGCCGCGCGGGCTGCACATCACCGGAAGGCTGCCCTTCCGCGGCACAGGCATGGCCAACGCGCCTTCGCAGAGCAACAATTGCGTTGCGATCATCGATGCCTCCGCCTCGCGATGCGCCAGCCGCAGCGTACGGCTCATCAGCGTGACCTTCTTCAACGTCCGCTTGTAGGTCCGGAAGAACCCTTCGTTTTCCCACCTCCAACGATAGCAAGTCGCTGCCACTTCCAACGGCAATTGCTGCGCGTCCTCCACGTTCGTGAACAGCCACACGTCAATTTTATGACGGTCGCTGTGAATCCGCATCAGCCGCCCGCGAATCGGCGGATTTCCCTGGTTCTGTTGAGTCTTCGGCCAGTAGTGGACAATCCCCTCGCGGAACTCCTGCAACGCCTCGTTGCCTTCGGTGTAGAAGGTCGCGCTGGAGGACATGCGGATCAGGAAGAACACCTTTGCCGAAATCATTTTCGCGGCCACCTCGTAGCCCACATATCCCGCGTCGGCCACGATCAACGCCCACTTGGGCAGCCAAGACAGCATGGAAATGAGGTGCCCGCGCTCGCTGGCTTTGCTCCCTTTGCCCAAGCGCCAGCAAAAGGGAAACCCCAATGTCAGATGGACGATCGAGGTGTTCCAGATCGTCGGCGACGATCCCTCTTTGCCGCCCGCGCCCAGGCGTCGTTCCAATTCCTCCGTGCGTGGGCAGGTCTGCCGCGTGCCGTCGCAGCCAAAGGGGATGAAGTTTCCCACTTTCCAGGAATTGGCGAAGATCGTTTCGATCCGGCCGCGAATTCCTGTCGCCAACGCCCGCAGGATGGGCATGGGAAGCTTGGCGAGGGCCTTCTCGAATCCCGAAAAGCATGCCCCGGGACGTTTTCGCTTGGGACAACAGACGACGTAAAACCCGCGAGCCGCCTCGAACTTCTCGGGCAAGCTGTCGCCGCAACAGTAGGTGGTCAGCAAGAGAATGTAGAGCAAGGGGCGCAAATCCCAACGCGGGGACTTCCTGCGCTTCGTGGCATTTCGCACTTGCTTAAAAACGGCCGGTGTGAGAAACTCCCGCATCGATCCGATCAACAACTTGGTCCGCCGCCGCTGGCGGCCGCGCTTCCTTGCACGAGCCACTTGCCGTTCCTCCATGATAGGGCTTGTTTTCTGAACTCCCTATCATCGCCGGAACGGCTTTTTCATGCGCCAGCACTTTCTCGGCGCACAACCTCCCCTGGAACAATCGTGAACTAAAACGTTATCCATACACAACTTCCGCACAATGTCGCCGCCAACCGGCGACGGCATTGGGTGCCACCCAATGCCATTTCCAGTTTACTGTGTTATGCCGCTTGTAACTGTTGTTGAATCTTGACTTTCTGTTCTTCTGTCAGCCGCAGCAAGACCGGCGGGTGTGGCGCCGTGTGAGCTTTGCGACGCGGCCATTCCCGCTTCTGTTTCGGGCTGGTACGCACACGCCGTTCGCGTTGCGCTCGGGCAATCCTTTCACGAAATGGCTTGGATTCCCTACGGCCTAACATGTCACGACGCACCTCCAGCAACACCCCCCGTGGGCTGCACATTATCGCGAGGCTGTCTTTCGGCGGTGCCGGCATCGCCAACGCGCCTTGACAAAGCAATAACTGCGTTGCGATCATCGAAGCCTCTGCCTCGCGATGCACTAGCCGCAGGGTGGCACCGGTTCTTGAACCGGTGGGCGAACGCCGAAGAGGTCTCGCCGGGTGGCACCGGTTCTTGAACCGGTGGGCGAACGCCGAAGAGGTCTCGGGTGTCATTCGATCCACTCGATCGGCACTCCCACCGATCTCCGCCACTCGTACCATCGGGCGGAGCTCCACTTCCAATCGCCGGGTGGCACCGGTTCTTGAACCGGTGGGCGAACGCCGAAGAGGTCTCGGGTGTCATTCGATCCACTCGATCGGCACTCCCACCGATCTCCGCCACTCGTACCATCGGGCGGAGCTCCACTTCCAATCGGTCGCCCGTTCGACGAGTCCGCGCCGCACCGGATTCTCGTGCATGTAGTTCAGCTTCTCCAGCAGTTTTGCCTGTCCGCAGATTTCAAAGGAATAGTACTTTGCCTGCCAGAAGCAGTCGCCTTCGCCAAATCCCTCAAAGTAGTTTGGGGCTTCGCTTCGGTACCACCCCCGAATGTGAAAACTCGATTTCCGTTTCCAACCGTGCATGAAGGAACTCAGTTGCCCGGTCTCTGGGAACCACACGATCGCATGGACGTGCTCGGGCATGAGAACGAAGCCGACGCATTTTGCCGCGCGCCGCCGCAACTCCTCGCCGAGCACACCCAAGAGAATCCGCCGCGGATGATCGTGATCCAGCAGCCGGCGACGTTGATAGACCGAAAAGGTAATGAAATGAGCGTAGAGCCGGTCGTCGATGATTCGGCGTCTATTCAACATGCCGCGAGTTTACCGCGGGGAGCATCTCCCCACAACCTCTTGGGCGTCGCCCACCGGTTCAAGAACCGGTGCCACCCAGCGAAAATCCAGTCTCTCTCAGCACCTCCTTGGCCTTCGGCCCACCGGTTCAAGAACCGGTGCCACCCAGCCAAGAACCGGTGCCACCCAGCGAGTTTACCGCGGGGAGCATCTCCCCACAACCTCTTGGGCGTCGCCCACCGGTTCAAGAACCGGTGCCACCCAGCGGTTCAAGAACCGGTGCCACCCAGCGGAAATCCAGTCTCTCTCAGCACCTCCTTGGCCTTCGGCCCACCGGTTCAAGAACCGGTGCCACCCAGCGGTTCAAGAACCGGTGCCACCCAGCGCCCACCGGTTCAAGAACCGGTGCCACCCAGCGGAAATCCAGTCTCTCTCAGCACCTCCTTGGCCTTCGGCCCACCGGTTCAAGAACCGGTGCCACCCAGCGGTTCAAGAACCGGTGCCACCCAGCGAACCGGTGGGCGAACGCCCAAGAGGGTATCGCCGGTTCTTGAACCGGTGGGCGAATGCCCAAGAGGGTGGCACCCAGCGGCTGCCGGCTACTTGCTCTTTAGCTCGACCTTCAGGGCTTCACCTTCGCCGGCGTTCCCGGCAATGGTGCCTTTCAACCCCGATGTCTTGACATCCCTGTACTTTGCCGGGAGCGGGACGTAGGCCTGCGGATTGTTGCCCTTCTGCGACTCGTTGTCAACGGCGATCAGGACCTCGCCGGTGGGCGCGTCGGCGACCGAGAATGTTCCGTCGGGCTTTATCGTGACCGCCACCAGCCGCATCGGGTCTTTGGCGGAGACGATGAAAACCGTCCCCCCGCGCAGCGGCTTGCCGTCGATGGTGATGGTCCCCTTGGCGGCTCCTCGGCCGGTCTCCATCCTCGGCGCCCTCTTCACGCAACCGAGAACAACAAACAGGGCAAGCAGTAGACAACTACCGGTCAAAATCGTCTTTCTGGACATCAGACACTCCTTCACCAATCGCTGCCAAGGGTACCGCCATCGTTGGGCATGACCGCACTGATCCATGTCTGCGAACTGATGTACGGCGAAATGCCGCGCACGCTGCCGTCCCCAAGGAGCGCATTCATTCCGCCGGGGTGGTCCGACTGGCATCTGGCGGCGCTGGCGTCCTCGATGGCGGGGCAGTCTTGGGGGGGCGAATAAGCGTAATGCACCGGGCTGCCGCCCGCATCGTTCGCGCCGAAGAAGGGATTGTACTCCGGGCCTGGAATAACTCCAAGCCACGCTGTGCGGCCAGAATTAAAATTGGGCGCGCCTGCCAAGCGTTCGACGAATACAATCGTGTTCGACGAGCCGTCGGTCCAACTCTGCACGGTGGGATGGCTCTTGTAGCTCGGCTGCGTCATGTAGTAATGGCCCATCGCTTGGATGTTGGGGACATAGCTGACAGCTCCCAGACCGGGAGAGCCGTCCACCTGAAGGGCCAACCCATTGGGTTCGATCGACGTATCGCTGGGACAGAGGTAGTGCGTCGGCGGCATGTCGAGCGGAAGGATGGAAAACACCTTCCACTGCGTGTTTCCCACAGAGTTCATGTAGAGCGCGTCCATCTCCATATAAGGCAGAAGCATGTAGTGGATCGAGCTTACGTTAGCCGGCGCCATGGTGCTCTCGCCCACTGAAGCCGGTGGCCCCGGCGGCCAAGTCCAGATCCCATAGGTGGTTGGCGCGGCCCATAGGCACTTCCCCGGGAAGAACCCGGCGGCCTGGGGGAAGCAGCCGTTGGCGCAGTGGCAGTTGTGCATGGCGACGCCGATCTGATGCAGGTTGTTGGCGCACTTCGCCCGGCGGGCGGCTTCGCGGGCGGCTTGCACCGCCGGCAACAACAGCGCGATGAGGATGCCGATGATCGTGATCACGACCAACAGTTCCACGAGAGTGAAGGCGGAGGGCGGAGGGCGGAGGGCGGAAGGCGGAGGGCGGAGGGCGCGACGCCCCTGGTGCCTGGTTGCGCGATTGGATTGTTGCATGAGGAACCCCGACTAATGAAAAATCAGAACTGAGCTGGATCGATCGTGACGCCGTCTTGGCGGTTGGCCAGGTGGCGAAAGACCGACTCGTTGATGCCGTAACTGATGAAGCGAACGGCGCCGTCGCAGAGCACGAAATAAAGCCCGTCGGCATGAGCGCTGCCGAAACCGAAGGTGTCGTCGTAGCCGGGCGTGTCCTGCTGCGGCGGCAGATATCCGCCGCCAATTGCCGCGGCCCGATAGCTGTCGCGCTCGTCGGAGACGAACGGGCCCTGGTCGTCGCCGAGGGTCAGTCCGCTGGTGTAGCAATCGGGGATGATCGACTTTTCGCCGATCATCAGCGTGTTCGACAGCCCGTCGGTAATATCGGTGAACTTATAACGGTGGTGAACGATGACCACTCCCGTGCAAGCCCCGGCGGTACTGACGGTGAAGGCGGTGGTGAAGTAGGAGCCGTCGCTGCCGGTCTGAAGGTTGGACGGGCCGGACCCGAAGCCGACCCAATCTTCGCCGCCGCTGGCCGCGTAGTCGACCTTTCCGAGGACAGTCAAAGGGTCGGTGCACATCTGCGGCGAGGCCATCCACGTGCCCGAAGGGGCCGGATAGGCGATCGGCTCGCGACGGGTGGGGCAGTAGAAGACGTCCAGCGGCGTCGAGAGCCGCAGGTTGTTGGCGTCTTGCAGCACCTTGTTGTTGACCATCGGCCCCTGACCCGCGCCGAGATCGTACAACCCCTGCTGTTCAAGGTAAGGGAGCAGCGAGTACATGAAACCGCCGGGCTGATCGACGCCGGTGCCGCGATCAGGATGCGGCGACCAGCCGTACCAGCCCCATCCGCCGGAAGGCAGCGCGCCGTTGACTTCGTGGAAGCCGTGCATCGCCAGCCCCAACTGTTTCAGATGGTTGCTGCACTGCACGCGCCGCGCTGCCTCGCGCGCCGCCTGAACCGCGGGCAACAACAGGGCGATCAAGATGCCGATGATGGTGATCACGACCAGCAACTCGACCAGCGTAAAACCCATGATCCCGCGCGTCCGATGTTCGTGATCGCCTGGCTTCATGGTCTGCCGCTTTCTCGATGGGAGGGAACCCGGGCGCAGCGGCTTGGTGCCACTGCTGGTTTGTCCAGCAGCGCTAGACGGTTGGGCAAGCCAACCGTGGCACCCGGCACCACCGCAAGCGTCTCCTAGTCCATCCCGAATCTGGCCGCCTACTGACGCGCGCGTGTAGAGACAACCTCTGCCCAGAGATTAGTATAAACCGCGAGGTGGGATTCCGTCAACGAAGCGTGCAGCGACTTTGCGGCCCGAGACACTTGTTGCATTCGTTGCATTGGCTTGGAAGCGGCCTCAATAGCGTCGGGAACGGCGTTTCTACTACCCTCCTCTGAGGAAAATCGGGATGGCAGTGCAACTGCCAACTCATCGCGCCCCCGTTCTGAGACAGCCTCTTGACCAGCAACTGGCCATGCGAGGGGTGACAGCGGTAGGGCGAACTCGCTTGTGGTTCTACCTTCGGCAGGGTATCCGGGAAGCGGCCTGTAGGAGGCGACTGCTGTCGCCGATCGAGCCGGTGGAGCGCCCCCGGTCGGCGACAGGAGTCGCCTCCTACAGGCCGCTTCTGCGGTCGCAATCGCCGAGTGCCGGGTCTGGCGGGTCCGGTGCCGAGCCCGGCGCAATTCGCCCGTCGGCGTGAGATATTGGCACCGCCCGCGGGGAGTGTTATGCTAAGGCCAATAATAGAGAGAATGTTCCGAACGACCTGGTAGGGGCAGTCCCTGCAACGGTCTTCCGGAGCTGTCAAGATTGTCAATGAGCCTTGGAGAAAGGAACCGTTCTGATGAGTTCCGTACTTGTTGCTTTGCTGGTGTTGCTGGCGATTATTGTCGTCGTGGTGATGATTGTGGTGGGGATGTACAACGGGCTGGTCACCCTGCGAAACCGCTACAAGAACGCCTTTTCGCAGATCGACGTGCAGTTGAAGCGTCGCTACGACCTGATTCCGAACCTGGTCGAGACGGCCAAGGGCTACATCAAGCACGAGCGGGAGACGCTGGAGGCGGTGGTGACCGCCCGCAACGCGGCCTACTCGGCCGGCCAGCAGGCCGCCCGCAACCCCGGCGATGCGACGGCGATGAGCGCCCTGGGCGGGGCCGAAGGCCAGTTGACCGGGGCGTTGGGCCGGCTGTTCGCCGTCGCCGAGGCCTATCCCGACCTGAAGGCCAATCAGAACATGATGGCCCTGCAAGAGGAGTTGGCGTCGACCGAAAACAAGATCGCCTTCGCCCGCCAGGCCTACAACGACTCGGTCATGGTCTACAACACCAAGCGCGAGGTGTTTCCCACCTCGATCATCGCCGGGATGTTCAACTTCCAGGAGGCGCATCTGTTCGAGGTCGAGCAGCCGGCCGAGCGGGAAGCGCCGAAGGTGTCGTTCACGTAAGCTATATGGCGACAGATTTCTTTGCACGGCAGGATCACGCTCGCCGCCAGACGTTGCGGCTGATCGTGCTGTTCGCGTTGTCCGTGGCGGCGATCATCATCGCGATCTACCTGGTGGTGGCCGTCGGGTTGAGCGCCGCCGAACCGACGACGCACCACGTGGCCTCCGGCCACATGGAACACTATGCGGCGGTCCCTCACCGCGGCCTGTGGCAGCCGGACCTCTTCCTTGGCATTGCCGCGGGAACGCTGCTGGTGGTCGCCCTGGGCAGTCTCTACAAGATCGCCGAGTTGTCGGCCGGCGGCGAGACCGTCGCTTTGATGATGGGCGGCCGCGCGGTCGATCCGCAGACCACCGATCTGGCCGAACGCCGCCTGCTGAACATTGTCGAGGAGATGGCCCTGGCCTCGGGCGTTCCCGTCCCGCCGGTTTACGTGATGGACAACGAGCCGTCGATCAACGCCTTCGCTGCGGGGCATCAACCCGGCGACGCCGTGGTGACCGTCTCCGCCGGCGCCCTGCGCTACCTCTCCCGCGAAGAGTTGCAAGGGGTGATGGGCCATGAGTTCAGCCACATCCTCAACGGCGACATGCGGCTGAATCTGCGGCTGATCGGCGTGGTGAACGGCATCCTCGTCCTGGCGATCCTCGGCTACTACCTGCTGCGATTCGGCGGGCTGGCTCCCCGTCGCTCGGATAGGGAGGACAACAGCGGCGCGGCGATGTTCTTCCTTGGGCTGGCATTGGTCATCCTGGGCTATCTCGGCGTGTTTTTCGGCAATTTGATCAAAGCGGCGATCAGCCGGCAGCGGGAGTTCCTGGCCGACGCCTCGGCCGTGCAGTTCACCCGCTATCCGGGCGGAATCGCCGGCGCGCTGAAGAAGATCGGCGGGCTGGAAGAGGGTTCCCACATCCGCGACGCCCATGCCGCGGAGATCAGCCACATGTTCTTCGGCGACGCTTTCGCCGGGTCGTTCTTTCGGCTGTTCGCCACACATCCCCCGCTGGCCGAGCGGATTCGGGCGTTGGAGCCGGACTTCGACGGCAACTTCCCCGAGGTCAGCCCGGTTGCGGTTACGGCCGAGCCCGAGCCGGCCCGTGCCGGGACAAAGGGGACCGTCCCGTTTCCGTTGGCAGGAAAATTGGGACAGTCCCCCGGCGAGATTCCGATCCCCGCGGTCTTGGTTGGCGGGGCGATGCCGTTGGACGCGGCGGCGGTGACGCAGCGGGTCGGCACGCCGCAGCCCGAACATCTCGACAGCGCTATGCAGATGATCGCCGGCTTGCCGCCGTCGTTGCGGGATGCCGTCCGCGAGCCCTTCGCCGCGCAGGCCGTCATTTTCGCACTGCTGTTGAGCGGCGACGAGGCAGTGCGAAGCAGGCAGGTCGCGCAGCTTCAATCGCAGGTCGAGCAGCCGTTGTTCCGCGAGACGAACCAGCTTGCCGGCGAGGTGCAATTGCTGCCGCCGACGGCCCGGCTGCCGCTGGTCGACCTGGCGATGCCGGCGATCAAGCGGTCATCGCCGCAGCAGTACGCCACGTTTCGCCAGGCGGTCAACGCGCTGATCAATGCCGACGGCCAGGTCGATCTCTTCGAGTATTGCCTGCGGACGACGCTGTTTAGCTACCTGGACGTTCACTTCGGGCTAAAGAAGCCGCCGGCGGTGCGCTACCGCTCGCTGGACGCGGTCGCCCGGCCGCTGACCGTTGTGCTTTCTGCGTTGGCCTACGTCGGGCAGGACCAGCCGGACGACATTTTGAGGGCATTCCAGGCAGGCGCGAAGTATCTGCCCGGCCCCGCCACGCTCCTGTCTCTGTCGGAGTGTGGGCTGGAGAAGTTCGACGCCGCCTTGGCGGAACTGGCCATGTCGAGTCCCAATCTGAAGCGCGACATCATCGCCGCAGTGACGGCCTGCATTGCCTGCGACGGGAAGGTCACCCTGCAAGAGGGTGCACTGCTGCGGGCGATCGCCGCCGCGCTGGCCTGCCCTCTGCCGCCGATCGCGGCCAAAGCCGGGTAGCCCGAGGACGTATTTGAGCATCGTTGAAATCGTCAAAAAAGCTGCCAGCAATCAGCTTCCAGCAGTCAGGCGAACGATGGTGGATCCTGGCTACGGGGTTCTGCCGTAGCAGGACGAAAAAAGGGCGATTGCTCCGTCGAAAGGTGGGAGTTGATCGCCGGCCGCTGACAGCCAGCGCACCTTTCCGGACCTGTTCTGAAGCCCGAGATCCAGGCATGTGCCAGCCTATTGGCGGGACTTGGCTACACCACAAGTAGCAAGAAACTTGCGGCGCGGCGCGCGTCCGACTAGGATAGAAGTCAGGTACAGCTATTCTGAACTTCCGAGCGATTGTTCCAGGGAATGAGCAGCATTATGAGCAACGCACACCACTTTGATTCTCGATCCGGCCATCGCGGTTTCACGTCGAAGAAACGCAACCGCCGGCAAGGTCCGTCACACCGGCAGTTCGCGGCGCGGCGTCTGCGTTGCGAGCAGTTGGAAGCCCGCATGCTGCTGTCGGGCGACTTGAAGGTGGCGTTCGAGATGTTCGCGCATACCGCCTCGCCGCCCGACCCAAGCATTAATACTCCGCTTGCTTCGATAACTGCGCCCGGCGATTACTGGTTGGAGGCCGTGGTGCAGGACAATCGCGGCAACAACGGCGGCACGGCGACGGGAGTGCAACGCGCCTATTTCAATATCGGCTTCGACAGCATGCTCGTCGCGCCCGATCTGAGCACGTATACTCCGGGGCCGACCTTTGCCGATGGAGGAATCACGCCGACGTTGAGCAGCGGCTTGATCAGCAACATCGGCGCCACCGACAGCGACCTCATCGCGCCGACTAATCCCGGCGACTCGTTCCTGCTGTTCAGCGTGGAGTGTCACGCCACTGCGTCGGGAACGCTGACGCTGTCGCCGCAGGCGGCGACGATCCCAACCGCTACCGTACAACTATTCGACTCGACCAGCGCCGTCTCGTGGGACGCCATCGATTTTTCGGCGCGTCGACGCCGGTAACCTCGGATCCGAATCACGCCCCGCTGGGAACGGACACCACGGTGACGACGTTGGAGGACACGCCGTACACGTTCAAGGTGGCCGACTTCGGCTTCAGCGACCCGAATGACAATCCGTCCAACAACCTCTTGAACGTGGAGATCACGACGCTGCCGGCCGCCGGCACGCTTGCGTTAAGCGGCACGGCGGTGACGGCCGGGCAGTTCGTCAGCGCGGCGGACATCACCGCCGGCAACCTGACGTTCACTGCGGCGGCCAACGCCAACGGCAGCCCGTACACCAGCTTCACCTTCCAGGTGCAGGACGACGGCGGCACGGCCAACGGCGGGGCGGATACCGATCCGACGCCGAAGACGATGACGATCGGCGTGACCAGCGTCAACGACGCCCCGCTGGGAACGGACACCACGGTGACGACGTTGGAGGACACGCCGTACAGTTTCAAGGTGGCCGACTTCGGCTTCAGCGACCCGAACGACAGTCCGCCCAACAACCTCTTGAACGTGGAGATCACGACGCTGCCGGCCGCCGGCACGCTTGCGTTAAGCGGCACGGCGGTGACGGCCGGGCAGTTCGTCAGCGCGGCGGACATCACCGCCGGCAACCTGACGTTCACTGCGGCGGCCAACGCCAACGGCAGCCCGTACACCAGCTTCACCTTCCAGGTGCAGGACGACGGCGGCACGGCCAACGGCGGGGCGGATACCGATCCGACGCCGAAGACGATGACGATCGGCGTGACCAGCGTCAACGACGCCCCGGCCGGACTGGACAACACGGTCACGACCACGAAGGGTGTCGGATACGTCTTCAGCGTGACCGACTTCGGTTTCATTGATCCGAACGACAATCCGCCGAACAACTTCTACCGGGTGGAGATAACGACGCTGCCTGCCAGCGGCACATTGATGCTCAGCGGGACGGCAGTGACGGCTGGGCAGTTCGTCGCTGTCAGTGACATTACCGCCGGGAATCTGACGTTCGATCCGGGCGGCACCGGAACCGGCAGCCCCTATGCAACCTTCACCTTCCAGGTGCAGGACGACGGCGGCACCGCCAACGGCGGCGTGGATCTCGATCCCACGCCGAAGACGATGACGGTCAACGTAGTCGTCCTCAACCACGCGCCGGCGGGCACTGATGCGACCGTCACCACGTTGGAAGACACGGCCTACGCCTTCGCCGTGGCCGATTTCGGCTTTACTGATCCCAACGACAGCCCGCCGAACAACTTCTATCGCGTCGAGATCACCACGCTGCCGACCAACGGCACGCTGATGCTCAGCGGCACGACATTTCCGGCCGGGCAGTTTATCAACGTGAGCGACATTACCGCCGGCAACCTGACCTTCACGCCAGCGGCCAACGCCAACGGCGGCCCCTATGCAACCTTCACCTTCCAGGTGCAGGACGACGGCGGCACGGACAACGGCGGGGTGGATACCGATCCGACGCCGAAGACGATGACGATCAACGTCACCAGTGTCAACGATGCCCCGGTGGGAACGGCCACCACGGTGAGCATGTTGGAGGACACCGCGCATACGTTCGCCGCAACCGATTTCGGCTTTACCGATCCCAACGACAGCCCGCCGAACAACTTCTACCGCGTGGAGATTACCACCCTGCCGACCAACGGGACGTTGCAGCTTAGCGGCACGGCGGTCACGGCTGGCCAGTTCATCGACGTGAGCGACATCACCGCCGGCAATCTGATCTTCAGCCCGGCGGCCAATGCCAATGGCAGCCCTTACGCGACCTTCACTTTCCAAGTGCAGGACGACGGCGGCACGGACAACGGCGGGGTGGATACCGATCCGACGCCAAAGACGATGACGATCGCGGTAACCAACGTCAACGACGCCCCGGCGGGAACGGACAAGACGGTAAGCACCCTGGTCGGCACCGCGTACACGTTCGCCGTTGCCGACTTCGGCTTTACCGATCCGAACGACAGCCCGGCGAACAACTTTTACCGCGTGGAGATTACCACCCTGCCTGCCGCCGGGACGCTGAACCTTAGCGGGACGGCGGTGACGGCCGGTCAGTTCGTCGCCGTTACCGACATTACGGCGGGCAACCTGACCTTCACCCCGGCAGCCAACGCCAACGGCAGCCCCTACGCGAGCTTCACCTTCCAGGTGCAGGACGACGGCGGCACGGCCAACGACGGCGTCGATACCGACCCCACGCCGAAGACGATGACGATCAACGTCACCCGCATCAACAGCGCCCCGGCGGGAACGGATAAGACGGTAACCACGTTGGAGGACACCGCGTACACTTTTGCCGTAGCCGACTTTGGCTTTACCGATCCCAATGACACCCCGCCGAACAACTTCTACCGCGTCGAGATCACGACGCTGCCGGCCAGCGGCACGTTGGAGCTCAATGGCACGGCGGTGACGGCCGGCCAGTTCGTCAACGTTACCGACATTACGGCGGGCAACCTGACGTTCACCCCCGCAGCCAACGCCAACGGCAGCCCCTATGCGAGCTTTACCTTCCAGGTGCAGGACGACGGCGGCACCGCCAACGGCGGCGTCGATACCGATCCCACGCCGAACACGATGACCGTCAACGTCACCAGCGTCAACGACGCGCCGGCGGGAACGGACAAGACCGTCACGACGCCGCACGGCACGTCGTACACCTTCAGCATGGCCGATTTCGGCTTCACCGATCCCAACGACAACCCGCCGGACGACTTGTACCGGGTGGAGATCACCACGCTGCCCACCAACGGGACGTTGAAGCTCGACGGTGCGGCGGTGACGGCGGGCCAGTTCGTCAACGTGACCAAGATCATCGGCGGCAAGCTGACCTTCGACCCCGGCAGCGGCGAAGGCAACGCCTATGCGAGCTTCACCTTCCAGGTGCAGGACGACGGCGGCACGGACAACGGCGGCGTCGACACCGATCCGACTCCCAATACGATGACGATCAACGTCGGCGGCACGAGCTCGGTCGTCGGTTTCGTCTATTGCGACAACGACAACGACGGCGTTTACACCGGCAACGCCACCGTCCCCAACGTCACGGTCACCCTGCAATACCAGGGCAACGCCGGGCAGTGGCAGAACTGGACAACTAGCCCCTACCGGCAGACGAACAGCGCCGGCTGGTACGGTTTCAACGGTTTGCCGGCCGGCACGTATCGGGTGATCATGACGCAGCCGGTGGCTTTCACCGCGGGTGGAGCGCTGGACCCGACCACCAAGACGTTCAGCCTGGCCTCCGGTGCGCAGCAAGTCGAGAACTTTGGCGTGGGCGGGCTGCAGCCCCAGTACATCTCCCGGCGGTTGATGCTGACCTCGACGCCCAGCATGTCGCAGATCGTCAGCGAATTGAACCTCCCGCCGGTTGTGGATCTGAATGGGGCGGCCTCAGGCAGCGGCACGTCAACCAAGTTCTACGGCGGCGGCGGCGCAATCACGATTGCGTCCGCCGGAACCATTTCCGATTCCGACAGCCCGACGCTCACTTCGCTGACCGTGACGATCACGAATCTCTACGACGGCGCCGCCGAACTGCTGGACGCCAACGTGGCGGGCACAAGCATCTCGAAGTCCTATGCGAACGGCGTGCTCCGGCTGACGGGCGTAGCCCCGGTCGCCGACTACATGGCGGTCCTCCGCAGCGTCAGCTACAACGACACGGCCACCACGCTCTCCGCCCCGACCATCGTCCGCTCCGTCACCTTTGTGGCCAACGACGGGTTGGCGTCGAGCACGGTGGCGAAAGCGAGCATCAGCGATCCGCCGGCGCCGTCGTCGGTGAAGTCGTCCGCAGCGACGGCCGCGGCGACGGCGCAAGTGGCGTCACCGCCCGCCGCTGTTGTCAGCCCACAGCAGAATGTTGCGGCGGCGACCTCCGTAACGGCGGTCTCGACACAGGCCGCTCCCGCAACGAATGCGACAGCGGCAGTTGCCCAGAGCGATCCAATCGTGGTGAGCCCGCAGGAAGCGGCGCCGCCGGTTGCAGCTACTAGTCTTGCGAATGTCGCCGTTACCGCGACGCCGGCCGCGGTGGTCACGGATACCGCGCCGGTGCTGGACGTTCCGCAGGCGACACCAGAACCGGCGGCGAGCGTCGTTCGCAACGGCAGCGAGGTTGTCGTCACCGGCACGCCGGGGAACGACACGTTCGAGTTCGTCGCCGGGGCGACGGAGAACACCGTGATCGTGCAAGGTCAAAGCTACGTCTTTGCGGCCGCCGAAGTGAGCGCGTTCCGTTTTGTCGGCGGCGGCGGGAACGACACGGCGAAGTTGACCGCCTCGGGACTCGCCAGCCTCGCCGAGACCGCTCAGCTTCAGCCCGGCTCGGCGATGTTGCAGGGCGCCGGCTACACGGTCGAGGTGACCGGCGTGCAGAACGTCGCCATCGACGGCCGCGGCGAAGGCGTGCAGGCCGCGCTGTTCGATTCAGCCGGCGACGACTCGCTGGTTGCCGAGGGGGACGTGGCTTCGTTGTCGGGCGACGGCTTCGTCGAGACGGTCTCCGGCTTCAACCGCGTGCAGGCCTCGGCACTCGCCGGCGGCCACGACACGCTGCGGGAGCTGGCCTTCGACCATCTGCTGGAGACCGTGGGCAACTGGATCGAAGTTTAGAAGCGGTATTCCAGGCCGACGTTCAGGCCTTGCGCCAGAAGTCGGTGCTGTGGAAGACGAAGTTCGGCCGCGCCGCGCCCGCCAGAACGCCGGGCGGGAATTGCGAGGCGTTGATGTCGGTGTTGATCTGATCGCCCGGCCGGGCCACGTTGCTCCAGTACAGGAACGAGTAACCTAGCGTCGCCCGCAAGTGGCGGGTGATGTCGAAACCGAGCGTGGCGCCCAGTTCGGGCATGAGCGAGAACTTCGTCTCGTCGTAAGTGCCGATGTTCGTCGGCAGGGCGAGGATGCCGCCGGTGTAGGTCGTCGTGCCGCCGCCGCGGGGCGTGATCGCCGTCGAGCCGTTGATCGCCACGTGCGCCTGCGTGCTGCCCAGCGCGAGCTTCATCAACAATTCGAGCGACCAGCGGTGGCAGCGCTGTTGGAAGATGACGCCGATCTCGCCGCCGTTGAATCGGTTCTGCGTGTCGAACTGATCGGTGGTGACAAACGTGGTCCCGAACGGCAGCGGAGTGTCGCGAGCGATCGAAATCGAGGTCTCGTCGATCAGCAGTCCGTCTTGCAGGTAGGCGTAGCGGTATCCGCCGACGAGGTCAATCGTGCGGCCGCACTCCTGCACCACGCGGCGGCGCAGCAGGCCCTCGAGCGTCTGGAACTTGTCGGTGCTCACCACCGAGATCGTCCCGGCGGCGAAGTTGGGAAAGGCCACCAACACCGCGTCCGGTCCCTCGTTGGCGGTCTCGAGGTTGTAGAAAGGCCGGGCGAGGGTCGCGAAGCTGCCGCTACTCGCTTGGAATTGCGACGATTGGCTGCCGAGGTCGAGGTAGGTCACTTCGAAGCCGAGACTCTGGCAGGGCAGCAGCCAGTAGCCAAGATCGATGCGGGCGCCGGAGCGGGCATCGCTGCTGAGGCCCACGCCGTTGCCGACGAGAATCGTCGTCGTCGCTTGATCCAAGCGGCCGGCGACCGTGCGATCGGTGCTGGAACTGGTGGTCACCAGCGGCGGCAGGCTGGCGTCGCGGATCCACCAGAGCAGGTAGTCGCCGCGGGCCCAGAGGCGGCCGGCAAACGGCAACTCAAACTCGATCAGGTCGCTCTCGCCGTTACAGTCACAGTCCGGACAGCAACCTTCGTCACCGCAGTCGCCGCAGTCGGCGCAGCCGCACCCGCCGCAATTTGCATAGCCGCAGCCGTTGCCGCCGCAATTGCCGCCGCCGCAGACTTGGCAGGGGCAACTGCCCTCGGCAAGCGGCGGGGGCGAGGCGCCCATCGGCTCATCGGCCCATACCGCCACGCCGGCGCATGTCGGCTCGTTGGCCTGAATCATCGCCGGCTGGGGACTGCGATAGGGACCCGCCTGATAGGCCGTCGGCCGAATCACAGCAGTGCCGGCCGGACGCCGCGCCTGCTGGTACCGATACTGAAGCGGGACAGCCTGGCGAGTCTGATCGCCGGGCTGGGCGGCATACCTGCTGTGCCACACCGGCACGGGGGCGGCGGGATCGGCGCCGCCGAGGGGCAGCAGCCGCGGCTCGGGGATCGAGGAGTCATACTGGGCGGCCAGAGCCGCCGTCGAACCCGCGAAACAAACGAAGAGCAGGGCGGCGGTCGCGCAGCGTAGATCAACCGCAATGGTGCAAAGGCGAAGGAGTCCGGGGGATCTGCACGGCAACATGAGTTCTGCTCCCGTCCATGAAAAGTCCCCCTGATGTCCAGATTCTATGCTTGTGGCAGCTCGTTCGGGACCCTATATCGGCCGCCGGGCATTTCTTCATTAGCTTTTTTCGCAGAATCTCGTTCTTTTCTGTTCTTTTTCGGCCGTCAGCCTTCAGAGGTCCGCCTTCAGCCGCCAGCTCTCAGCTTCCGACAGCCAGCTATCGGCTATTGGCTTTCAGGTCCGCATAATCCGACTGGCCAAGCAGGGGGAAATAGGAAGAATATTAGGTTCTAGAGAAAGTGGTCAAATCGCCTAAAACAGATTTGCCGAGTATGACGGTAGTAGCAGCGCTGCTGGCTGCGCCGGTTTGTTGGGTGCCGCTGCTGACTCGTTCAGCAGCGCCGGAGCACGGTTGGGCGAGCCAACCGTGGCATCCGACAACGCAGGCTTCCTCTAGTTGCGGGGACGGTAAGGAGAGCCATATCGTGTTCGCGTGCATATTCAGGCGGACTGTGTTGGCGTTGTCGGTTGGAGCGGTTGTTTCGTTCTGCGGCTGCACGAGCTTGCAGGACTACGTCCACAACGGGTTCAAGGTGGGGCCAAACTACTGCGCACCGCCCGCCGCCGTGGCCAAACACTGGATCGACCAGATCGACATTCACGCCACGCCGGGGCAGGACATTAGTTGCTGGTGGGCACTGTTTCACGATCCGACGCTCGATCGGCTGATCGTCTGCGCCTATCGGCAGAACTTAACGCTCCGCGAGGCGGCCTGCCGCATTCTCCAGGCCCGGGCTCAACTGGGAATCGTCAACGGCAACTTGTTCCCGCAGACGCAAAACGCCACCGGCGGCTACCAGCGCAACGCCAGGAGCCTGAACATCGCCCAAGGAGGATTAGGCGGCAATCAATTCTACGATCAGTGGTCCTTTGGCTTCAACCTCGCGTGGGAAATCGACTTCTGGGGACGGCTGCGGCGGGCGATTGCCGCCGCCGAGGCCCAACTCGACGCCTCGGTCTTCGATTACGATCAGGTGCTGGTCACGCTGCTTGGCGACGTGGCCAGCAACTACGTTGAAATCCGCACCGACCAGGAGCGGCTCCGCTATCTGCGGCAGAACGTCACCATTTTGGACCTGGTGCTGAAGTGGACGAAGCGGCGAGAGAAGGTCGGCTTCCGCGCCACCCTGCTGGACGTTCACCAGACGGAGAGCAACCTGGAGCAGACGATTTCCGGCATATCGCTCTTGGAGATTGACAAGCGGATCGCGGAAAACCGCCTGTGTACCTTGCTGGGAATCCCGCCGGTTGATCTGCACAACATGCTCGGCGAGGACATTATCCCCAAGGCGCCGCCGGAAATCGCCATCGGCATTCCTTGCGACCTGCTCCGTCGCCGCCCCGACGTGCGCAGGGCCGAACGCCTCGCCGCCGCGCAGTCGGAACAGATCGGCATTGCCGAGGCCAATCTCTATCCGGCGTTTACGATCAACGGCACGTTGGGCTGGCAGTCGCAGAACCTCAACAATCTCTTTACGCCGGCGTCGTTGAACGGCAACGTCGGCCCATCGTTCCAATGGAACCTGCTGAACTACGGGCGAATCGTCAACAACGTCCGCCTGCAAGAGGCCCGGTTCTGGGAACTGGTGGCGACTTATCAAGAGACGGTGCTGCAAGCCGCTGAAGAGGCGGAGGACGGGTTGGTCACGTTCCTCCAAGCCCAAGAGCGCACCAGGCATCTGGAAAAGAGCGTGTCGGCGGCCAGCGCAGCCGTCAGAGACATGTTCCTGCCTACCGCGATCGGCCAGCCGGGCTTCGATTTCAACCGGTTTGCCCTGATCGAGCAGAACCGGGTGACGCAACAGGACCTGCTAGCCCAGTCGAGGGGACAGATCGCGCAGGGGTTGGTTCAGACTTACCGGGCGTTGGGGGGCGGCTGGGAGATCAGCCTGCAACCTTGCCCGCCGGTGCCCCCGCCACCGGCCGAGCCCCCGAGCATCGTGCCGGAAGGAACGGAGGAATTGCAGAAGCTGCGCAACTTGCTGGAGCCGCCCGGCAGCCAGCCACCGCCCCCTACAACAGAACGTCTTCCAACCCCACCGCCGGAACTGCCAAGTCCGTAACTGCACCCAAGCCAATGGGCGCAGTAGTTCTTTGCGGTCAAAATGGGGAATTTGTTTAGCCGCCGCGTCCACGCGGCGCAGGATCGCTCACAACGGCAGCGCCGCGTGGACGCGGCGGCTAAACGGCTTGGATGTAACCGCCGCAATCCGTTGCCGCTCCCAAGCCGATAGACGGCTTGCTCTTCCTACGATACTTCATGTATATTAAGTAATGGGAGCGAGGCAATGCAGTGCAGTCTCTCCAGAGAGCGATCGTATGGATCTGAAACTTGGGCTATGGCTTGCCGTTGGTTGCGCGTTGCTAGGGGTGACGGCCGTCGGCTGCGGACGAGCGGTGACGGCGGGGGCAGCGGGCCAGGGGCCGGGCATTGCCCCGGGTGACCCCGAGGTGATTGTGGCCCGGCCGACGGTGAAAACCGTTACCGATTACAAGGACTTCACCGGTCACACCGAAGCGATGCGAAGCGTCGAAATTCGTGCCCGCGTCAGCGGCTATCTTGTCGAGGGGCTCAAGGACGGTGGTCCCAACAAAGAGGGGACGGAGGTCAAGCAGGGCGAACTGCTGTTCGAGATCAATCCGCGGAGCTACGAGGCCGACAAGAGCAAGGCCGAAGCGGCGGTGGCCCAGGCCAAGGCCCATTTCGATCGCTTGTCGAAGGACCTGAAGCGCGCCGAGGAACTATTGCCGAGCCGATCGATCGCTCAGGGGGACTACGATCAAATCGCCGGCGACTATCGCGAGGCCGAGGCGGCGATGAAGACGGCGCAGGCCACGCTGCGACTGGCGGATCTGAACCTCCAATGGACCAAGGTCTACGCGCCGTGCGACGGCCGGGTGAGCAAGCAGTTGATCGATCCGGGCAACATGGTCCAGGCCGACGTGACGCCGCTGACCACGATCGTGACGCTCGACCCGATCTACGCTTACTTCGACATCGACGAGCGGACGCTCTTGGAATTGCGGCGGATGGTGATCGCGCAGCGGGGTTCGCTACGGACAGTCCGCGAGGCCAAGCTCAAGGTGTTCTTAGGGCTGGCGGACGAAAAGGACTTTCCGCACGAGGGAATCATTGACTTTGGCGACAATCGCCTCGACGTAATGACCGGCACGCTACGGTTCCGCGGCATTTTTCCCAACCCGAAACGGATGCTCTCGCCGGGGATGTTCGCCAAAATCCGCTTGCCCAAGGGGGAGCCCCACCAGGCGATCCTGATCCCCGAGGCGGCGCTCAACTCGGACCAGGGGCAGCAATACATCTATGTCGTCAACGACAAGAACGACGCGGTCTATCGGCGGGTGGAGATCGGCTCGCCACAGGGCGACCTGCGGGAAATCAAGAGCGGACTAGCGGCGAACGAGCGGGTCGTGATCGAGGGGCAGCAGCGGGTGCAGGCGGGGAAACCAGTCAAGCCAATCGAGCGCACGGAACCAGCGAAAGGCAGCAAGGCAAAGCAGTGATCCTCGCCCTGCGGGTTTATATTAGAGGCCCGTTGCGGTGGGCGGCGTGCGGTTCCTTCAATTTTTCCCACCTTCGCCCTCACCCCAACCCTCTCCCAAAGGGAGAGGGGACTTCGCGGAAAGACGCTCTCCCAGAGGGAGAGGGGACGTTGGAAGAACGGTAGGCCATGTTCTCGCGGTTCTTCATCGACCGGCCGATCTTCGCCACCGTGCTTTCGGTGGTGATCACGCTCTGCGGCGGAATCGCCTACTATCATCTTCCGCTGACGCAGTATCCGCCGGTGGCGCCGCCGCAGGTGTTTGTCCGCTGCACGTACCCCGGGGCCAGCGCCGACGTGGTGGCCCAGAGCGTGGCCGCCCCGATCGAGCAGCAGGTCAACGGCGTGGAGAATATGATCTACATGGAGTCGTCGTCGGCCAACGACGGCTCGTACAATCTAAGCGTCACTTTCCGGCAGGGAGTGGACCTGAACCTGGCCCAGGTGTTGGTGCAGAACAAGGTAAATCTCGCGCTGCCGATGCTCCCGGACGTGCTGAAGCGGACGGGCGTGACCACGCGCAAATGGTCCCCCGACATGCTGATGTCGGTGAACATCTATTCGCCGCACGGCCGCTACGATCAGCTCTATCTGAGCAATTACGCGTTGATGCGGCTCCGCGACGAGATTCTCCGCCTACCGGGGGTCAGCGACGTCAATATCATGGGCCAGCGGGATTACAGCATGAGGATTTGGCTCGATCCCGACGAGTTGGCTGCCCGCAGCCTGACCGCCAGCGACGTGGTCGACGCCATCCGCGAGCAGAACGTGCAGGTGGCGTCGGGGCGGATCGGGCAGGAGCCGGTCCGGCCCGGTCAGGAGACGGAGATCACCCTGCGGACGCGCGGCCGGCTGACGAAACCGGAACAGTTCGCCGACATCATTCTCCGCACCACCCTCGATGGTCGGCTGACACGGCTCCGCGACGTCGGCCGCGTCGAGCTGGGATCGCGGAACGAGGACGTGAGCTGCAAGCTGGACGGCTATCCTTCGGCGGGCCTGTTTGTCGTGCAGTTGCCGGACGCCAACGCCTTGGACGTCGCCGAGCGGGTCCGCGCAAAATGGACGAACTGGCCAAGGACTTTCCCGACGATCTGAAATACGGGATTCTCTTCGACACCACGCCCTACACCAGCGAGTGCATCGACGAGGTGTTCAAGGCGCTCCGCGACGCGGTGCTGCTGGTGGCGTTCGTGGTGCTGCTGTTCCTGCAAAACTGGCGCTCGGCGGTCATCCCGCTGATCGCCGTGCCGGTGGCGATCGTCGGCACCTTCGCGGTGCTCTTAAGCTTCGGCTTCAGCCTGAACAACCTGACGCTCTTCGGGCTGGTGCTGGCGATCGGCATCGTGGTGGACGACGCGATCGTCGTCGTCGAGGCGGTGGAACATCACATCGAGAACGGCCTGGCGCCGCGCGACGCCACGATCAAGGCGATGAGCCAGGTCTCCGGGCCGGTGGTGGCGGTGGGGCTCGTCTTGAGTGCGGTCTTCGTGCCCTGCGCGTTCATCAGCGGGTTGACAGGGCAGTTCTTTCGCCAGTTCGCGCTGACGATTGCCGCCTCAACGGTGATCTCGACCTTCAACTCGCTGACGCTCAGCCCGGCGCTCTCGGCGCTTTTGTTGCGCGAGCGCGACAAGGAGACGCACGAGGCGTTGCCGCGGCTGGCCTTTCCGCTCTTGGGCGGCTGGCTGGCGTACGTGTGGCTCGCGCCGCTGCTGAAGCGGTGCTTGGAACGAATCTGGCCGCTGCTGCCGGCCGGCCTGTTGCCGCGGATCGCACCGGCGACGGGCTGGATCGCCATCGCCGCGGCGGCGGCCGCAGGAGCGATCGCCGGCTGGCTGATCGCCCGGCCCGCCGGGACGGCGTTGCGGAACGCCTTCCATTGGTTCAACGTCGGCGTGGTCTCGACCACGAACGTCTACACCCGCGCCGTCGGCGGTTTGTTGCGGGTCAGCGTGATCGTGTTGGTGATCTACAGCGGCCTGTTGTTTGTCACCTACAAGGGCTTTACCTTCGCGCCGAAGGGATTCATCCCGTCGCAGGACATGGGCTACCTGTTTGCCACGGTGCAATTGCCCGACGCGGCGTCGATCGAACGCACGCGGGCGGCAGTGGACCACGCGCAGCGAATCGCGATGGGTCTGAAGGGGGTTAAGCATACGATGGCCATCTCCGGCAACGCTTTCGGCGTGGGCGCGTCGGGCTCGAACTTCGGCCAGCTCATCCTGATCCTCGACGACTTTAACAAACGGGCGGAACCGGAGTTGTACGTGACCCGGATCGCGGCCGAATTGACCAGGCGCTGCTTGGCCGAGGTGCCGGAGGCGAAGGTCAACGTGCTGCCGCCGCCGCCGATCCGCGGCATCGGCCGCTCCGGCGGCTTCAAGTTCATGGTCGAAGACCGCGAGGACGCCGGGGTGAAGGAGTTGCAAGCCGAGACGGATAACCTTGTGGCGAAGGCAAAAGCGTTGCGGCGCGGCGGTGAGCCCTCCGGCAAAGCCGCCGCACCGATTGCATCCGCCGCGGCGAAGAGCGGTGTGGCGAAAACGGGCGGCGAAAGCGTCGCGGCAAAGGGCAAGCGGGAGACGGGCGGAAAGGGAGGCGCAGCCGGGCCAATGATGGGCCCGCCGCCGCTGTTGGTGGGACTCTTCACGATCTTCCGCGCCAACGCCCCGCAGCTTTACGTCGATCTGAATCGCGCAGTGCATGACGATGAACGTAAGGCTGGCCGACGCCTTCGATACGCTGCAAATCTACCTGGGCTCGCTCTACGTCAACGATTTCAACCTCTTCGGCCGCACCTGGCAGGTCGTGGCTCAGGCCGATGCCGACTTCCGCAACGACGTGGAAGATGTGCGGCAACTGAAAGTCCGCAACCTCAAGGGGCAAATGGCGCCGATCGGCGCGTTGGCCACGGTGGAGCAGCGGAACGGGCCGTTCATCCTCACCCGCTACAACATGTACGCCGCGGCAGCCATCAACGGCGGGGCCGGGCCCGGCGTCAGCTCCGGGCAGGCCATCCAATTGATGCAGAATCTGGCCGACCGCGAGTTGCACGCCGGCATGCGCTACGAGTGGACGGAGATGGCCTATCAGGAGTTGCAGGCGGGCAACACGGCGATGGGAATCTTTGCCCTGGCGGTGCTGGGGGTCTTCCTGGTGTTGGCCGCCCAGTACGAAAGCTGGTCGCTGCCGCTGGCGGTGATCCTGGTCGTGCCGATGTGCCTGTTCAGCGCAATCGCCGGGGTGATGATCGGCCATTCGGACGTCAACATCTTTACGCAGATCGGTTTCGTGGTGCTGGTCGGGCTGGCGAGCAAGAACGCGATTCTGATCGTGGAATTCGCCCGCCGGCAGCGCGAGGCAGGCATGGGCCGCCGCCAGGCGGCGATGGAAGCCTGCCACCTCCGGCTGCGGCCGATCGTGATGACTTCGCTGGCCTTCATCCTCGGCGTGGTGCCGCTGCTCCTGGCCCAGGGCGCCGGCGCCGAGATGCGCCGCACCCTGGGATTGGCCGTCTTCAGCGGCATGTTAGGCGTCACCCTGTTTGGCATTTTTCTGACGCCCGTCTTCTTCAACGTCATCAATTGGCTGGGCCAGACGCGGTTCTTCACTTCGCCGAATACCAGGTTGGCGGGGAGAATCGTGCTGGTCGTCTTGGCATTCCTGTTCTTCTTTCCTTTGGGGCTGTGGATGGTTTGGCGTTTTGCCAGAAGTTCAAGGCCAAGTTCCGCGCCCGACGAGGATTCGGGCGAACAGACTGACAGGTAATCCATGTTTTCGCAATTCTTCATCCGCCGGCCGATCTTTGCCTCGGTGCTGTCGATCATCATCACCCTGGCCGGCTCGATCGCCCTGCTGTCTCTGCCGGTGGCGCAGTATCCGAACATCGCTCCGCCCACGGTCGAAGTTTCCGCCTCGTATCCCGGCGCCGACGCCAGGGTAGTGACCGACACCGTGGCCGCGCCGGTCGAGCAGCAGGTCAACGGCGTCGAGGGCATGCGCTACATGTCGTCGCAATGCACCAATGATGGCACCTACACGCTGACGATCACCTTCGACCTGAGCGTCGATCTGAACATGGCGCAGGTATTGGTGCAAAACCGCGTGGCGATGGCCCTGCCGACGCTGCCCGACCTGGTCAACCGCAAGGGGGTGACGGTGAAGAAGAAGTCGCCGAGCGTGTTGATGATCGTGAACCTGTTTTCGCCCAAGGGGACGCGCGACAACCTGTATTTGAGCAACTACGCCACAATCCAGTTGCGCGACGAGTTGGCGCGGCTGCCGGGCGTGGGCGACATCACCTACCTCGGCCAGCGCGATTACAGCATGAGGCTCTGGCTCGATCCCGACAAGATGGCGGTCTACAACCTCAGCGCTACCGACGTGGTGACGGCGATCCAACAGCAGAACGCCCAGGTGGCCGCCGGGCAGATCGGGCAGCCGCCGGTGCCCAAGGGGCAGGTCTTCCAGTTCACCATGACCACGCTCGGGCGGCTGGCCGATCCCGAACAGTTCGCCGACATGATCCTCAAAACCGACGCCGCCGGCCGCGTGCTCCGCATGCGCGACGTCAGCCGCATCGAGCTCGGCGCCCAGGACTACGACCAGAGCTGCACGCTCGACGGCCGGCCCTCGGTAGCGCTTAGCATCTACCAGCTCCCCGGCTCGAACGCCCTCGACGTGGCCAAGTCGGTAAAGAAGAAGATGAAGGAATTGAAGCGGAGTTTTCCCGAGGACCTCGACTACTCGATCGTCTACGACACCACGCCGTTCATTTCCGAGTCGATCCAGGAGGTGCGGCAGACGCTGCTGGACGCGGTCTTGCTGGTGGCGCTGGTGGTGCTGTTGTTCCTGCAAAACTGGCGCTCGGCGGTGATTCCGCTGGTGGCCGTGCCGGTGGCCATCGTCGGCACCTTCGCGGTCATGGCGGCGATGGGCTTCAGCCTCAACAATCTCACCCTCTTCGGCCTGGTGCTGGCCATCGGCATCGTCGTCGATGACGCAATCGTGGTCGTCGAGGCGGTCGAATACCACGTCGAGCACGGACTGAGTCCCCGAGACGCCAGCATGAAGGCGATGAGCCAGGTCTCCGGGCCGGTGATCGCCGTCGGACTCGTGCTCAGCTCCGTCTTCCTGCCCTGCGCGTTTATCAGCGGCATCACCGGGCAGTTCTTCCGCCAATTCGCGTTGACCATCGCCACCTCGACGCTGATCTCGGCGTTCAATTCGCTGACCTTGAGCCCCGCGCTGGCGGCGGTGCTGTTGCGGCCGCACGATGGAGAAAAGGGGACAGTCCCCATTTGTGCAAAGCACCCGAAGGGCCGTTCCGGCAAATGGGGACTGTCCCCTTTTCTCCCCGGCCCCGGGCGATACGAAGTCCTGCCGCGGGCGGTCTACGCCCTGCTAGGCGGCTGGGCAGGCTATACCTGGCTCTTCCCCTGGCTGCTGCCGCAGGCGAAGAGCCTGCTGCAACGATTCGCCCCGGGGCTGGGGCCGGCGACCGGCGAAACCGCCTGGTGGCTGGCGGCCGTCGTGTCGGTCATCGCCGGGGCAATGGTCGTCGTGCTGCTGGCCAATCTGTTCAACGCGGTTCTCGGCCGCGGCTTCCACCTCTTCAACCTCGGCTTCGGCCGCGTCACCAACGCTTACACCCACCTGGTCGGCATGGCGCTCCGCGTCAGTGCGATCGTGCTGGTCGTCTACGCCGGGCTGCTGGGGCTGACCTACTGGGGCTTCGTGCAATCGCCCTCGGGCTTCATTCCCATGCAGGACAAGGGCTATCTGCTGGTAAACGTGCAACTGCCCGACGCCGCCTCGCTAGGGCGGACCGAGCGGGTCATGCGGCAGATCGACCAGATCGCCAGCCACAATCCGGGCGTCAACCACACCGTAGCCATCGCCGGCCAGTCGATCCTGCTGGGCGCCAACGCGCCGAACTTCGGGGCGATGTTCATCATGCTCAAGGATTTTCACGAGCGCAGCGGCAAGGGACTCTCGGCCGACGTGATCTCCCGGCAGTTGCAGCGGCAATTCCAAGCGCAGATTCACGAGGGGCTGGTCAACATCTTCGGCGCGCCGCCGGTGGAAGGTCTGGGCACGGCCGGCGGACTGAAACTCATTCTCGAAGACCGCGGCGACAACAAGCTCCGCGACTTGCAGCAGACGGCCGAGAACATTGTCGCCCGTGGGCGGACCATCGACCGCCTCACCGGCTTGTTCAGCAGCTTCCGCGCCGACACGCCCTGGCTCTACCTCGACATCGACCGCGACCAGGCCAAGACGATGGGCGTCTCGATGACCGAAATCTTCAACATGCTCCAGGTCTATCTCGGCTCGTTGTACGTCAACGACTTCAACCGCTTCGGCCGCACCTGGCAGGTCAACGTCCAGGCCGACGCCGAGTACCGCGAGCGGAAGGACGAACTGGCGCAGTACAAGGTTCGCAACGTCGCCGGCCAGATGGTGCCGCTGGGGGCGTTCGCCAGCGTCCGCGAGGAGAACGGCCCGGTGCTGGTGCAGCGCTACAACATGTATCCCGCCGCCCCGATCAACGGCGAGCCGGCCCCGGGCGTGAGCAGCGGCGAGGCGATCAGCCTGATGCAGAACGTCGCCAACCAGGGCCTGCCCCGCGGCATGAAGACCGAATGGACCGAGCTGGCCTCGCTGCAAATCGAGACCGGCAACACGGCGATGTGGGTCTTCTTGTTGGCGGTAGTATTGGTGTTCCTCGTTCTGGCCGCGCAGTACGAAAGCTGGTCGCTGCCGTTGGCGGTGATCCTGGTGGTGCCGATGTGCCTGCTGTTTTCGATTGCCGGCGTGGCGATGGCGCGAATGGACATCAACATCTTCACCCAGGTGGGTTTCGTGGTGCTGGTGGGCCTGGCCTGTAAGAACGCGATTCTGATCGTCGAGTTCGCCAAGATTCAGCGCGAGTCGGGCCAACCCCGTCGCGAGGCCACGCTTGCCGCCTGCCAACTGCGTCTGCGGCCGATCATCATGACCTCGCTGGCGTTCATCATCGGCGTGATCCCGTTGGTCCTCGCCGAGGGCGCCGGCGCCGAGATGCGCCGCACGTTAGGCGTGGCCGTCTTCGCCGGCATGTTGGGCGTAACGCTCTTTGGCATCTTCTTGACGCCGGTGTTTTACTACATCATCCAATGGGCCAGCGAGAAGATGGCGGGCAGTTGGATAAAGGGCGATTAAGCCCCGCGTCGCGCCGGTGTGCATCGCCGACGCAGCTAACGATGTTGGGCGATAGCCGAACCACGATTGACGCGACGTGGCCCGAAGAGTAACCTCACAGCGACGGAACAGGTCGGTTTCTATAGACTTTGGCCGCCATAGAGGTGCATTATGCTCTGGCGTGATATCGACAGCGGGCAAGTCCGAGGATCCGGCGCCGTGACGGCTCTTTTGGCGACTGCTTTTTTCGGCTTGGCGGCCGGCATCGCGACAGCCGACCATCGCACTAAATCGGTGGAAGGGACTGTCGTCGATGCCGGCGGCAAGCCGGTTGCTGGGGCGAGTCTCTTCTTTGTCACCGCGGACTTCGGGGGGACGAACGTCTCGACGCAGGTGCAGTCCGGGCCCGACGGGCGCTTCCTGCTAGCGGTTCCCGAGGCGTGGCTCAATCCGCCGCCGATGTTTCAGATCGACGGTGGCGTGATCGCGATTGAAGATGGACTGGGGATGTCGGCCCTCGGAATCATGCGGTCGGCTTTCGGGCGTCCCGGCAGCGTTCACCTTCCGGCCAGTATTCGCCTTGGCCTGGGGGGATCGCCGAAGGCAAAGGCCGCCATCCAGGTGCTCGGTCCCGATGGCATGCCGGCGGCGAATGCCAAGGTTTCGGTCGCCGCCCTGGCCGCCGACGCACTCTGTGTCGGGTTCTCTGAAAGCGATGCGCGGGCCTTCGCCAAGACGACCCGCCAGAAGATCACCGCCACACCCGCCGGCCCGTTGATTGGGAAGATGCAATTACCACTGCCCGAACTCTTGAAAAAAAAGCTATCGGTGGCTACCGATCGCAAGGGAAACGCAGTCATCGTCGGTATCGCTCGCAGTCAGATCGCTGGAGTCGAGGTGCTTTCCGAGAAATCTGGCGGCCAGACGATGTTTCGCATGTTCGCCGGATTGAGCGAGGTTGCCTTGGACGAGTTCCCGGCAACAATATCGCTTCGGCCGGTCGGAAGTCTCTCCGGCCGGCTGGTGGCCGATGGCGGCGGCGCCGGCGGAATTTCGCTGCGGATCGCGTCGCTCAACTTGCCGGGGCTCAGCTCGGATGGTCAAACGCTTGTCAGCCGAGACACGGGATTGGGCATGAGCGGTTTCGCCGAGGCCACCACCGATGCCCAAGGACGGTTCTCGGTGCCGACCCTTTCCACCGGGATTGCGATCGTGCAAGTGAGAATGCCCAAGGATTCGCCCCTGCGCCCTGTGGTCCCCATGGATTGGACGCGAGGACCGCGGATCGAGCCGGGGAAGAGAACAGAAATCACCATCCCGCTCAAGCGGGCGATCCGGGCTACAGGGTTTATCCGCGATGCGGAAAGCGGGAAACCGATCGGGGATCTACTCCTGCTTTTCACTTCCGGCAATAGTTGGAATCCTGAGACGGTCCGGACCGATGCCGCGGGCCGGTTCCAATGTCGCGTCCTCCCGGGAAAGATGTCGCTGATACCGACCTTGCCCCAGGGTTTTGTCCGCATCGCGGGAACTCCGAACGACAAGGCGACGACCGTTGAGGTTCCAGCGGGCAAGGACACGTTCGAACTACCACCGACTGAACTCACTCGGAAGGCGGCGCCTCCCCAAGCGGTGGCCAGCGCCGCAACGCCCGCGAGCAAACCGGCGCCGAAGCGGCCCCGCATCGATCCGAAACGTTGTCGAATTCTGGTCGGCCGCGTGGTCGATCGTCAGGGAAAGCCGGTCGCAGGGGCGACGATCTTTCAGTCGTTGGCCGGCCCGGAGCCGTTGGCCGCGGTGAGCGATGCCGACGGCCGCTTCCGGCTCACGGGAGTTTGGGAGGGCAAGTCGCCGGTCTTCGCATCGAAGGTAGGCTTCCGCGTGTTCGGGCAGTTGGTGGATGGACTGCCCGCGAAGATCGAGTTGGTTCTCGCCCGCTCCACCGAGCCGCCGCGGCGGACACTGAAGACGTTGCCGCTCGCGCTGCGGGCGGAGCGGTTGGCCCTGGCCCGAAAGCTTATCGAGCCGGCGGTCAAGCATGCCTTGGCTGCCAAGGACGAGGACCGCAAGATGCAGATCTTGCAGGTTCTCGGCCGCATCGATCCGAACCGGCTTCTCGGACTGTTGGATGCCAAGGCCGTCCGCAAAACCGACTTCGATCAGATGCTCCGTGGCGTGGCGGCGATCCATTTGGCCAAGGAAAGTCCCGACGACGCCGAGGCGATCCTCGAATCGATGTCCGACATGTATTGTCGCTCAATGGCCTACTTCTGGCTGGTCGATGCCAGTCCGACGCCCGAACGGAAACTCGAACTATTAGGGGAAGCCCTGGTTCAGGGCCGGGCCGTCAGCGAGCCTTCGAATCGAGTCTGTGTTTTCAGCCTGGTCGGCAAGAGGCTCATCGCTCTCGGCAAGATCGACCAGGCGACCAAGGTCTTGCGCGAGGCGGAGACGACCGCCAAGCAGTTTTCCGTGTCGGATTACGGAGGCTATGCCCGCGGCGTCGTGGCCACGGAACTGGCGCCCATCGATCTCGCCGCGGCGCTGGAACTGATCAAGGGGCTGACCGATCCCTCGGAGTACAACCGGCATCACGGGAACATCGCCCACAAGATCGCCGGCAAGAAGCCCGCCGAGGCCCAGCGCGTTCTCGACATGATCCGCAGCGAGGATGAAGAGAGCCTCTGCAAGGCTCAGTATGCCGTACACGTCTGCTATCGCATGGCGACGATCGATCTGCCCCGGGCCAGGAAGATCGCCGCGCAGATCAAGGCTCCCTATTACCGAGCCCAGGCGTATGGCGGGATGGCCCAAGCGCTCGCGGCGACGCAGCCGGCTGCGGCCCTCGGACTTCTGCGCGAGGCATTCGGCGGTTTGGCGGCCCACGTTCGCTCCGGCAAAGATGAATTCAACGCGATGCACGACGCCTCGTCGGTCGCGGCCTCGCTGCTGGGTGTCGTGGAGAAGATCGATCCCAAGCTGGTGGACGAGTTCTTGTGGCAGGCGGTCGCCTTCCGGCACACGGGCGAGACTCGCGACGGCGCCGAGGGCGGACCGCGGTCCGCGTCCCGCGCAAGAGGCCGACCTGCACCTGGCGGCGATGATCGCCCGCTATGACCGCGAGTTGGCCGGCGTGCTCTTCGAGCCTGCGTGGAAGGCCGCGACCGCGAAGAAGCTCGCCCAGCCATACAACCTGGCAATCGTCGCGGCGGTATTGAAGCCGCGTGAGGCCGCCATGATCTTGGAGAAACTGCCCAACGACGCAGAGACGGCGAACGTTCGCTGCCGCCTGGCCGGCACGTTGACCCGCGATGACGATAATCTCTGGGCTCGTTGGCAGAACACGTTCCTCGGCCTGTGGACGGTAGACGTTGAAGAAGTGGAAGAGGGCATGGACGACTGAGTCTCGCGAAAAACGGCCGAAGCGGCGGACGGCACACGGCCTGTAGCCGATGACGTTCGCCCGGAGTCTACTTGCCACAATTGCCCCTTTCGGCTAAAACCAGCGGCATGCATCCGTTGGAAGCCTACCTGAAGGATCTGCGCGATATCCGATCCACCGGCGCCGCCGTCGCCGAAACCTCGTTCTACCCGACGCTCTCCAATTTGCTCGACGAGATCGGCAGGTCGCTAAAGCCCAGGGTGCGTTGCGTCATCAACCTCGCCAATCGCGGCGCCGGCCTGCCGGATGGCGGCCTGTTCACGGCGAGTCAATTTCAGAAGCCTTCGGACGAGCAGCCCAAACCGGGCCAGCCGCCGGAACGCGGCGTGCTGGAAGCGAAGCCGACAGCCGAATCGGTCGAGAAGATCGCCCGCTCCGCCCAGGTCGAGCGTTACTGCGCCAAGTACGGCCTGGTGCTGGTGACGAACTTCCGCGATTTCCTGCTGTTGCGGTGGGGGCCCGACGCGAAGCCGGCGCCATTGGAGGCATACTCGCTGGCGGCCGACGAGGAGTCGTTTTGGGCTGCCGCCGCCCATCCCCAGAAGACAGTTGCGGAGCATGGCGAGCGGTTCGTCGAGTATCTGAAGCGAGTGATGCTCTCGAACGCGCCGCTCAGTTCCCCGCGGGACGTGGCGTGGTTCCTGGCGTCGTATGCCCGCGACGCCAAAGCGCGGGTCGAGTTGTGCGACCTGCCGGCCCTGGCTGCGGTGCGCGAGGCGTTGGAAGAGTCGCTGGGGATGAAGTTCACCGGCGAGCGGGGCGAGCACTTCTTCCGCTCGTCGTTGGTGCAGACGATCTTCTACGGCGTCTTCTCGGCGTGGGTGCTCTGGCACCGCCAGCGGCCGGGGCGGAGCGATACGTTCAACTGGCACGAAGCGGAGTGGTCGCTGCACGTCCCGTTCATTCGCACGCTATATCATCAGGTGGCGAGTCCCGACCGGCTCGGTCCGCTCGGGCTGGTCGAGGTGCTCGACTGGGCGGCGGCGGCGCTGAACCGCGTCGATCGGCCCGCGTTCTTCGAGCGGTTTCAGGACGAACATGCCGTCCAGTACTTCTACGAGCCGTTTCTGGAGGCCTTCGATCCCGATTTGCGCAAGGAGTTGGGCGTCTGGTACACGCCGCCGGAGATTGTCAAGTACCAAGTGGCGCGGGTCGATGCCGTGCTCCGCGAGGAGTTGGGACTGGCTGACGGTCTGGCCGATCCCAACGTAGTGGTGCTCGATCCGTGCTGCGGCACGGCAGCTTATCTCGTCGAGGTGTTGGCGAAGATCGCCGAGACGCTCGCGGCGAAGGGGGGCGACGCGCTGCTGGCCTCCGACTTGAAGAAGGCGGCGATGACGCGGGTCTTCGGCTTCGAGATTCTTCCCGCCCCGTTCGTGGTTTCGCACTTGCAACTTGGGCTATTGCTCCACCGGCTCGGCGTTCCACTGAGTCACGAGCGAGACGAGCGGGTGGGCGTCTACCTGACCAACTCGCTGACCGGCTGGGAGCCGCCGCGGGAGCCGAAGACGAAGTTCTTGTTCCCGGAATTGGCGGCGGAGCGCGACGCGGCCGACAAGATCAAGCAGCACGCCCCGATTCTCGTAATTCTCGGCAATCCGCCCTACAACGCCTTTGCCGGCGTGAGCCCCGAGGAGGAGCAGGGTTTGGTCGAGCCGTACAAGGAGGGGCTGAACAGGCCGGTTCGCGAAGGCGGCTGGGGGATCAAGAAGTTCAACCTCGACGACCTCTATGTCCGCTTCTTCCGTTTGGCCGAGCGCCGCATCGCCGAAATGAGCGGAAAAGGAGTGGTGTCGTTCATCTCCAACTTCTCGTATCTCAGCGATCCGTCTTTCGTGGTCATGCGGCGGCGGTTCCTGAGCGAGTTCGATTGCCTGTGGTTTGATTGCATGAACGGGGACAGCCGGGAGACCGGCAAACTGACGCCCGATGGCAAGCCCGACCCCTCGGTCTTCTCGACGGAGTACAACCGCTTGGGCATCCGCGTCGGCACGGCGGTGTGCGTGGTCGTTCGCAACGCGGACCGCCGGAGGAAGCCAACCGTCCGTTTTCGCGATTTCTGGGGCGTCAACAAGCGCGCCGAGTTGCTGGCAAGTTTGGGGAAGAAGCGATTCAACGCGGCGTATGCCGCAGCGAAGCCCCGCCAGGAGAACCGCTATTCGTTCCGACCGGAGACCGTCTCTTCCGAATACGCGAGCTGGCCGAGCATTCTCGATCTCGCCGCCGTGGCCCCGTTCAACGGCCCGGTCGAGCGTCGCGGGGGAGCACTCATCTCTGTTGACCGAGTTCCACTAGTCGAGAGGATCGCGGCATATTTTGATCCAACCGTCAGGGACTCCGAAGTTGCGTCGCTCCATCGTTCGCTAATGATGACGGGGAACCGGATCGTGGGACCCGACGCGCGAAAGAAACTGCTTCAAGAACACACGTTCGCTGAATCGCATGTGACGCGCTATCCGTTCAAGGTGTTTGACGTGCGATGGGGATACCTTGCCAACATTCGCCCGTTGTTCAGCGAGCCTAGTCCCCATCTGCTCAAGCAGCGGTTCGACGAGAACGCATTTCTCATCACCCGTGACACGGCCGACAAGTCGCCGGAGGGGCCGCCGTTCTTCTTCTCTCGGTTAGTTTGTGACTACGACACGATTTCTGGCCATGCTCGGCATTTTCCGTTCCTACTGAAGAATGGGACGCGGCTAGAGAGGGGGGCGGTAGCGACACTCTTTGCGGCTTTGGGCGACAAGCCGGAGGAAGATGTGCCGGTTGCCAATTTGTCTGCGAGCGCGCGGGAATACCTGCGTTCGCTCAGAATCAAGAACCCGGATAGTAATGTCCGCTCCGCCGGGCTGATATGGATGCATTCATTGGCCGTCGGCTTCAGTCCGGCATATTTGGGCGAGAATTCTGACGGCATCCGCCGCGATTGGCCCCGTATTCCGCTTCCCGGTCGGCGAAAGCTGTTGGAAGGCTCGGCCGAACTGGGGACGCGCCTGGCCGCGTTCTTGGATACCGAAGCCGAAGTGAAGGGCGTGACCGCGGGGAGAATTGCGCCGCCGTTTCGCAGCGTCGGCGTGTTGACGAGAGTAGGCGGTGGCTCGCTCGACCCCAACGCCGGCGATCTGGCGGTTACGGCCGGTTGGGGACATGCCGGCGGCGACGGCGCGACGATGCCCGGCAAGGGGCGCCTGGTGCAGCGCGACTACGACAAGGACGAACGAGCGGCCGTCGCCGAAGGGGCCGCCGCCTGCGGGCTCTCCCTCGATCAGGCGACGGTGCTCCTGGGCGAAGCCACCCTCGATGTGTATCTCAACGATGTCGCCTATTGGAAGAACATCCCCGCCAACGTCTGGCAATACACCATCGGGGGCTATCAGGTCATGAAGAAGTGGCTGAGCTACCGCGAGCAAGACGTGCTGGGGCGGACGCTGCGGGAGGAGGAGGTTCGCGAGGCGATGAACATCGCTCGGCGTCTGTCGGCCATCGTTCTCCTCCAGCCCGCATTGGACGAGAATTACCGGGCGATCAGAGATTCGGCATTCGATTGGCAATCGCTCGCAGCGGCGGTCGAATAGCTTGCCTTGACGCCCGCCTTCTTTCGCGGCTACAATCCTTCTTCATGCCAAACATCACCATCGAACGAGTCACAACTCGCCGGCAAAAAAGACAGTTCTTACGGTTTCCCTGGAGGCTCTACCGCCGCGATCCCAATTGGATTCCGCCCTTGCGGGGCAGCGCGAAGGAGATGGTCAACTACCGGCGGCATCCGTTCTACGAGCGGAACTCGTGCCAGACGTTCCTGGCCTATCGCGACGGCGAAGTCTGCGGGCGGATCGCGGCGATCTTGAACCAGGGTCACAACGTCCACTACAACGAGCGCCGCGGCTTCTTCGGCTTCTTCGACTGCATCGACGACCAGCAGGCCGCCAACGGGCTGTTCGACGCCGTGCGGCAGTGGTTCGACGATCAGGGCATCCATCGGCTCCGCGGGCCGACCAACCCGTCGCTGAACTACGAGCTGGGGTTGCTGATCGATGGCTTCGACTCGCCGCCGGTCTTTATGATGACCTACAATCCGCCGTACTACCAGCGGCTGATCGAGAACTACGGCTTCCGCAAGTCGCAGGATATGTTCGCCTTCTGGGGCCACGTCGAAATGCTGCCGGCGATTTCCGCCAAGCTGGGGCCAATTGCGGAACAGATCATCGAGCGCTACGACGTCAAACTGCGAAACCTCGACCGCTCGCACTTCCAGCAGGACGTTGAGATGTTCCTCGACCTCTACAACCGCTCGCTGATGAACACCTGGGGCTTCGTGCCGATGACGGCCGGCGAGGTGAAGCGATTGGCCGGCGAGCTGAAGCAGATCATCGCCCCGGAGATGGCGCTCTGCGCGGCGGTCGACGGCCGCGTGGTCGGGGCGGCCTTTGCCCTGCCGGACTACAACCCGCGAATCAAGAAGATCGGCGGCCGGCTCTTCCCCTTCGGCTTCATCCATCTGTTGCGCAACCGCCGGGCGATCAAGCGCATCCGCGTCATCAGCACCAACGTCTTGCCCGAGTACCAGCGGATGGGCATCGGCATGGTGCTGATGTACGGACTGGTGCCCAAGGTGTTGGAATGGGGCATCGAAGAGGCGGAATTCTCCTGGGTGCTCGAATCGAATCGCCTCTCCTACGGCGCGCTGAAGAAGGGCGGGGCGAAGATTACCAAGACGTATCGGCTTTATGATTTGGATGAAGAGGAGAGAGGAGAGGGGAGAGTGGAGAATGATGAATGCGGAATGATGAATGATGAATTACAGGACCAATCGCAGCCTATTCATCATTCATCATTCATCACTCATCATTCATCATTGTCCTCCGCTCCGCTCGAAGTCCGCGAGGTCGGCGGCCGCGAGGACCTCGACCGGTTCATCAAGTTGCCCTGGCGGATTTATGCCGAAGACCCGCACTGGGTGCCGCCGCTGTTGCTGGAGGTCAAGGAATTCCTCGACCGCCGCAAGCATCCCTTTTACAAGCACGGCGACGCCGCGCAGTTCATCGCGCTCCGCGGCGGTGAGACGGCGGGGCGGATTCTGGTGAGCGACGATCCGCCCTGCAACCGTGATCGCGGCGAGAACGTCGGCTGTTTTGGGATGTTCGAGTGCGACGACGACCAGGCCGCCGCCGCTGCTTTGCTCGACGCCGCTGCCGGCTGGCTCGCGCGCCGCGGCCGCACCGCGATCCGCGGCCCGATCGACTATTCGCTCAACTATCCGGCCGGGCTGCTGATCGACGGCTTCGACACGCCGCCGCGGATCATGATGAACCATCATCGCCGCTATTACGCCGGGCTGCTCGAATCCTGGGGACTGGCGAAAGCAAAGGACCTTTACGCCTGGTGGTTCGTCGATTCGCGCGATCTGCTGGCGAAGTGGCGCGGCCGGGCCGAGCGCATCGCCCGGCGAGGAAAGACCAAGGTGCGGCCCTTCCGGCTAAGCGATTTCCAGGCCGAGGTGAAACGATGCTGCGAGGTCTACAACGTGACGATGGAGGAGCTTTGGGGATTCGCCAAGCTGACGGAAGCCGAGTTCGAATACCTGGCCGCACAACTGAGGCGGCTGGCGCTGGCCGAGCAGGTATTGTTGGCGGAGATCGACGGCCGCCCGGTGGGGTTCTCGGTCACGTTGCCCGACGTCAACGAGGCGATTCGCCCGCTCGGCGGCCGGCTCACCCGTTTCGGACTGCCGCTGGGGTTGCTGCGGCTGCTGCGGCGAAAACGGCGGATTAGGACCGCGCGGATGGTCGTGCTCGACGTGCTGAAGCAGTACCGCCGCCGCGGAGTGGCCGAGATGCTGATCTTCAACACGCTCGACTACGGCAAGAACGTGCTCGGATACACGGGGGCGGAATTGGGGTGGACGTTCGAGGACAACCACCTGATTAACCGCACCATCGAAGCCGTCGGCGGAAGGCGGTACAAGACCTACCGCATCTACGAGAAGGACCTGCCGAAATAGCCGCGAGCCGACGGCGCTTCGCTGTGGCGATTATCGCCATTGGGTGGCGGGAGGATGGGAAGCGCCTGCGCGAAGGGCTTGCAGGGCCTGATTGACGTAAAGAGCGGGGTTGGCCTCGAACTTCGCCCGCGTCGCTTCACTCGAGAACAGATAGACTTTCTTCATGCAAAACACGCCGTATTCGCGCCTGCCGGGCACGACCTGGCCTTCGGCGGCCAAGACGATGTCGTTGCCTGAGAGCACGGGGGCATAACGGTCGGGATCGGCGAAGAAGCGGCGTTGCTCCTCGGGCCCCGCAAAAAAGTACAATCGTCCGCGATGGTACATGCCCCAGCGACGATCGCCGGCGACCCACCGGTCCTTTTCAACCAATGTGACCGGGCAGCAGCCGTCGAGGCCCGGCGGCGGATTGCCGGCAACAGCAGGCGGGGCCACATTGCTCTGCGGCCGTACGGCGGCAATTTGTTGCTGGTACTGCGGCGGGACGGCCGGCGGCTGTTGTGGGAATGCCGGCGGCTGTTGTGGGAATGCCGGCGCCGGGGTGATCGCGTTGGGCGAGCCGCCGTAGGGAGGCGAAACTCCCGCCGGCGCCGCACCCAGCGGGACATTGACCGCCACGGCCGGCACGAACGGCGGCTGGCCGCCGGGCAGCGAGGGATTGGCGATCGGCGAATTCGCCGTCGGCTGGGGCGCCATCGACTGGTTTGTCATCGGCTCGGTCATTGCCGGCCGGTTGGCTGTCGCCGGGCTCACCGCCGGTTGGTTTGTCGGCGGCGGCGTCGGCCCATTCGGCATTTGGTTGACAATCGCCGCGGCGCGGCGTTTTGCCGCGAGAGCGACGCGGCCGAGGCCGGCAGCATAGTCGTCTGCGGCCACAAAGCCCTCTTTGCTGTCGAGCCATTGACCCTGCGGTGTCGTAACCACGCTGGTCGGCAGGCGGGTGATGCTATATCGCTTGGCCGTCGTCGGAAAGTAGTCGGCAACGATCTTGACCGGCACGTAATCGGCATTGATGGCCGCCGCCACAGCCGGCTGACTGAGCACCTCGGCCTCCATCCGCCTGCAATAGGCGCACGAAGGGCCACAGAAGTAGATCAGCACGAGCCGGTTGGTTCGGGCCGCTAAACGCTGGGCGCTTTCGAGGGTCGGCTCCCAGCGGACGGCCTCCTGCGACATGCCCACCGAAGGGGGCAGCAATATGGCGACTGCAAGGGCCAGCAAACCAAGCTTCTTGTTCATTTTACCCATCCTCACATACGTACTCCCCGGCACGCCCCCATTCGTCCTCTGTTATCGGAATGGTCCTGCCTGAGAATCGTGGAAAACTGTGTGGTTTGTGGCGAAAATGGCGGTTGTAACGACAATGTGGGCATTACGGTCAAGGGGGTGGTTGTTTCTGACGGAGGAGTCGCCGACGGCGAGGCGAGGCCCAAGGCGAGGCCAGAGATGGCGTCTATTCGCGGCCACGGCGGCAGGGGCGAACGGGCAAACGTTCTGCCCACCGCGAAGCCGCGCGGCGGCAGAAATCCGCTGCCACCCCTCTTGTTTCACTTGCCAGCGATGGGACGGCGGTGTATGATAACCTTGTCGGGTTTCTCAGAAGAAACTGTGGCGGATGGCTTGACACAAGCCTTGGTGTGGTTAAGATGGCCACTGTTTGAGTTCTGCCTGGCAAGTAGGCGCTTTTGGCCCCAGATCTGGAATCGTAGGGCCGCCTCGCCAAAGGGACTGATCCCGGGCGAAAGAGAGAGTCGCCTCTCGACCCCAAGCTTTCTGCTGTTGTCCGACAGAGTGTTCTCGGTGTGCCGCTGAAAGCTGTCTGCGCAGTAGCGGAGCGGAGTTTGTCGCTGCACCGGAAGTGACTTCTTGGCGTGTGATGTCCGGTTCCCAAGACGGGCATGCGATCTTTGGCACTTGGGAGTTGGTTCTTTAGCGCGGTCTGGCTCGGTTTCGTGCAACCGCGTGTCGTTAGTACATGTTTATGGATATATCCAAAAGGAAGAAAGGCCGCCCGCGCGGCCGAAACGGGACGCTTGGTCCCAATCAACGCGGCTATCGTCAGCGGCCCGGCCGGCCTTACCAGTCGCCGGCCAGCAACGGCGAGAATCGCAACGTCGAAGCCGCCGACAACGGCGAGCCCGGCCCGGTCGAGCCCGGCAGCGGAATCCTGGAACTGCACCCCAACGGCTACGGTTTCCTCCGCTGCCCGACGAACAACTACGCCCGCGAAATGACCGATCCGTTCGTGCCGGGAAGCATGATCGAGAAGTACGGCCTGCGCGAGGGGTTGTTCATCAACGGCATGGTGCAGGCCGGCCGCCGCCAGCAGGGCCCACGCCTCCGCGAAATCACCGACGTCGACGGCATGCCGCCGGACGATTACAAGAACGTCAAGAGCTTCGACGAACTGACGCCGATCAATCCCGAGTACTGGCTGAAGCTCGAAGTCGGCCCCGAGCCGCTGACCACGAGGGTAATGGACTTGCTGACGCCGCTGGGCAAAGGCCAACGGGCGTTGATCGTCGCCCCGCCGCGGACCGGCAAGACCATCCTCTTGCAGCACATCAGCCTCGGCATCGCCACGAATTACCCCGACGTCAAGCTCATCGTTTTGCTGATCGACGAGCGGCCCGAGGAAGTGACCGACATGAAGCGGGCGGTAAACGGCGAAGTCGTCGCCAGCAGTCTCGACCGCGACATCGAAAGCCACGTGCGGCTCTCCCAGTTGGTCGTCGAACGCTGCAAGCGCCTGGCCGAGATGGGCAAGGACGTGGTGATGCTGATGGACTCGATCACCCGGTTGGCCAGGGCCTTCAACAAGTGGGTCGGCAACACCGGCCGCACCATGAGCGGCGGGGTGGACATCAAGGCGATGGACATCCCGAAGAAGCTCTTCGCCACCGCCCGCTTGTTCGAAGAGGGCGGCTCGCTGACGATCGTCGGCACCGCGCTGGTGGATACGGGCAGCCGCATGGACGAGCTGATTTTCCAGGAGTTCAAGGGCACGGGCAACATGGAGCTAGTGCTCGACCGCAAGTTGGCCGACCGCCGCGTCTGGCCCGCCATCGACATCAGCCAGTCCGGCACCCGCCGCGAGGAGAAGCTGCTCTCGCCCGAAACGCTTCGCGCCGTGACCATGCTCCGCCGCACGCTCTCGACCATGCACCCGGTCGATGCGATGGAGCAGTTGACCACGAAGCTGGCGAAGTTCAAGTCGAACCAGGAGTTCATCGACTTGATCAGCGGCTCGAAAGTGGCGGAGTATTGAGGTTGCGGGGGGAGGCGGCACGAAAGGGCTGGCGACGCCCTTCGAGTCCCGCTGTTCAGGTCGCGTCCGTGAAGGCCCGTAAAGCCCTTTGGCTACAGGGAAGCGGGTGGAGCAAGAAACGGCAGTTGAAAGCGTGATTGAGTGGTTCGGGGACCGCCGATCTCCTGGGATGTATCCCTGGTTGCTGCGTCGATGATCAGGATCGTCAGATTGGTGAGCTGCTGCATGCCGTTCCTTGTTATCCAAACGTAGGTGTCCCTGTCGCACCCGACGTAGCACGCATTCTTGGGAACGCATTTTCTTGGTGTTACGTGCAACCAGCCGGGCCCAAGGTCATCGTACATGCCGCGCAGAATCGCCAGGTACTCTCCACTCAGCTTATGTCCCGCGGCGGCCGCCAACGACGGCGTCCCCTTCGGAATTCCTTCAGGCCTGGAAATCGATTCGGGTCCTGGGACGGCCCGGTCCGTCGTCGGTGAGGGAGCGTGTGGGTCGGCCTGCTCCCCCGCACAGTAGAACTTGTCCGGGACGGCGACCTGGGCCGGAGACAAGGGAATTCCGATCGCCTTATTGTACAATCCCTGCATGGCGATTAACTGAATTGGATCTAGAGAAGGGGCGGTATCCCATGAATCCGTGTTCGATGCCCCCTCCTGTGGCAGTCAGCCCGGAATCGCTGCCCGGCATCCGACCGCACCCAGCGTGCCACGGCCTTCGGCGAGCTGCCATGAATGCCGATGGTGGAAAGACCGGCTCGTTTCGCCCGCTCGGGCCAATCACCCAGGGTCAGGTCTTCAGGAACCAGAACGACGCCGCGGGCAGCGAAGGTCGATGGGCGGGCGACTGCGGCCAAGAGATCGCGACAGCACAGGGCCGCTGCACCGGCAAGGCCGCTTCCGAGGAATTGCCGCCGAGTGGTTTCAGTCATGTCTTCACCGAACCTGCATCACCTCGCTCACTCGAAACCGAGTCGCCACGAAGATCGGTAGCCGCTTGTGGAGTATGCGGCGATGCGTCTTGACGGCCAATTCGGGGGTATTGTTCTCTGCGGACAGGTGAGCCAGGCACGCCCATTTCATTCGCTTGCCGGCACTCGATTTCAAGACCTCGGCAGCCTCGAAGTTCGAGATATGACCGCCGGGGCCTTCGATGCGTTCTTTGAGGAACTCGGGGTAAGGGCCGTTGGCCAGCATCTCGGGGTCGTAGTTGCTCTCCAAGACAACCGCATCGAGAGAGGCGATCAGATCGCCCAGGCCCGAGAAGACATGCCCGAGATCGGTCAAGATGCCCAAGCGGTGCTCGCCGTCGTCCACCACGAATACAACACCATCGATGCCGTCGTGCGGAGTCGGGATGGTCTCGACCGACACCTGCCCGAATTGCAGGGTCTCACCCGCCTTGAAATGCCGCAGATCATCGATTTCACCCAGCCCATAGCGACTCGCCGCTCGATGGGTCTTGGCAGTCGCATAGATCGGCAGCTTGAACTTGCGACGGAAGACACCCATGCAGCGGCAGTGATCGGCGTGATCGTGGGAAATCAGCACGGCATCGACGGAGGTTATGTCCCGATCATGGGACGCCAGCCTGCTCTCGGCCTGGATTCCGCTGATCCCCGCGTCAAACAACAACTTGACGCCGCCGGCTTCCACGTAGATCGAGTTTCCGTTGCTGCCGGATTGGAGCGAGATGACCTGCATCGCCGCATTGTACCGCGAACGGGTCAGAGCGAACAAGGCGTTGTCTTCGCCAGCGGAAAGCCCAGGAGAGCTGCAAGGTCCTCGTTCCCACGCTCTGCGTGGGAACGCACGCCTGGGTTGGCCCCGGTTTGACGTTCCCACGCGGAGCGTGGGAACGAGAGTATAAGGCGTTGTCTTCGCCGGCAGAAAGCCGCGGTTTGTTGCCGCACTGTCTTTCGGCCGATAGAATAGGGCGATTATCAGCCAAGAGCTATGAAAACCAACGCCATGCGTATCCTCGAAACGCTGGGCATCTCTTATGAGATCAGAGAGTACGAGGCCGACCCGGATGATCTGAGTGCCCAACGGATCGCCGCCGACATCGGGCTGCCGTGCGAACAGGTTTTTAAGACGTTGGTGGCCAGAGGGGATCGTCATGGAGTGCTGCTGGCCGTTGTTCCGGCCGATGCCGAGGTGGATTTCAAGGCCCTTGCTCGCCTCTCCGACAACCGAGCCGTCGAACTGGTCTCGTTGAGAGAGGTGCAGCCGCTCACCGGCTACATCCGCGGCGGCGTGACGGCTCTGGCTGGAAAGAAAGACTACCCCGTCTACGTTGACGAACAGATGCAGTTGTTCGATACCGTGGCGGTGTCGGCGGGAGTGCGCGGGAAGCAGATGGCTCTGGCGCCCGACGACTACCTGCGTGCGACCGGAGCTGTCGTAGGAGCCATTAGCCAGACCGACAAATGACTGAATGGGAGACAGAGAATGTCCAACCAGATCATGGCGATTGCCCCCTACTGGCATGAGGGCGTTGGCACCTGGGTGTTCGATGATCCAGCAGCCGGGTTGCAGCAAGAGCCGTTCGTTAGCGGCGTGCCGGAGATGATCGACTTCTTGGTGAAGGATATCCCTAACGCTCGACACGGATTTCGGCTGCTGTTCTCGGCATCGCCGTTCCCCGGCTGCCAAAAGCGGCTGGCGTGGCGGCGGGAGGAGATGGGCGGCAATTGGTATGCCAGCGATGATCCGCCGATGGAAGGCTGGCTCTGTCCCGCCTTGTTCCGCTACTTCGATCAGCCGCCGGCGGAACTGTATGTGAAGGCCGAAGCAAAGACGGGGTGATTGATGCGGCGGTCACTGCGATGGGCATGTCTGTGCGTTGCCTTCCTGTTGAGCAACGCAACCATCGTTGCCCAGAGCAGTTACCGACCCTTGGCTCCGGGGTTGGACTATCAGCATGATGTTCGGGCGGACGGGCCTCTGTCGATCCACTGCCTCCGCATCGACCGCAGCGGACACCACTGGGACATTTGTACCGGGCTTGCACAAGGAACCGTATTCGGCTTGGAGCCGCTGGCAGGAATCGTCCGTCGCGCCGCGGCGACATTTCGGACACCGGCGTTGGCAGCAATCAACGGCGACTTCTTCGTTATCCAGCCCGGTCCGTATCAGGGCGATCCACGCGGAATCCAGATCATCAACCGGCAACTGGTCAGCAGGCCGCTAGGCAATGCCTTTTGGGTCACCGCGGACGGCGATCTGAGCATCGGGCCAGTCCTTTCGAGGCTTCGCGTCGTCTGGCCCGATTCCACGACCGAAACCAGAATAGGATTGAACGAGACTCGCCGCGACGACTCGACGGTTCTGTACACGCCCATCTTGGGCATTCCGGCAAACGAAAAGCCGAGGCAGCCGCCGGGAACTCGCACGCGCGGCGGCAAGGAGCTGCTGCTGGAAAGGGTCGAGGGCAAAGCATGGCTTCCGATCGTTGTCGGCGCGACCTATGTCTGCAAAGTCGCGGAAATCCGCAATGCTGGCGACACGCCGCTGTCTTGCGACCGAATGATCCTTTCTATCGGCCCGAAGGCGCTTTCCGCCGTACCGCCCGTAAAGCGCGGTGATACGCTTCACGTCATCATCGAAACGCAGCCCGACTTGAAGGGCGTTCAGGCGGCGATTGGAGCCGGTCGCGTCCTGCTGAAAAATGGACGGCCGCTCGATACTGGCCCGCCCCGGCAGCCCCGCAATCCCCGTTCGATGATTGGCTGGAACCGGCGGTATCTGTATCTCGTCGTCGTCGATGGGCGGCAGCGGGGCGTTTCCATCGGCATGACTTATCCACAGATCGCGGCACTGGCAAAGGAATACCGATGCACCGAGGCGATCGAGCTCGATGGCGGCGGTTCCTCGACGCTCTGGGCGATGGGCAAGGTGCTCAATTCGCCCTGTGAAGGAAAGCCGCGGGCGATTGCCAACGGGCTGATCCTGTTTCGACGCGGCAAGGCTGGCTGATCTCATTCACAGGGAACGAGCCCAACAGCGTCCTTCCGCTATTCGGCGTCATTCACCTGCGTGTGCCACTGTTCTCACCGCGTGTTGTCGGGCGGGGTGGGCGGGGTGATGTTGACTTCGGGGCCCTTTGTGCCGGGCTTCTGCTCAGTCTTCGGCGGCTCGGACTGCGGCGGCTGGAAGAGCGGTGCTTCCTCTTCAGGATTCCCTGCTGCCTGAATCGGCACGCCCTTGTCGTCAACCTTGATTTCCATTATCTGCAATTTGTCCTGAATCAGCCTGGCGTGCGCCTGTGCTCTGGCGATCCGTCCCTTTGAGCCGACGATGCTCCAGTAAATGTCGAGTTCGTCCGGAGAGGTGCTCGGCATGATCTCCTGCCAATCGTCCTTGCTAAAGAGCGAGCGCGGACGCCACACAGGGTGGATCGACTGGCCCAGCGATTCCTGCACACTCTTGTCGGCCTCGATCGATTTCATTGCCTCCTGGCAGACTTCGAGGTTGTAAACGCGCACGAAGAAGTTCCAGTAGAGCACGCATCCGGCCGCGATCACCGCCAAAAACAGCACAAGCACGAACCGCCGCCAGTTGCGGCGAAACCAGCCGCGGCGCTTCGGGGCGGCCTGCCTCGCGGCGCCCGCGCCGCCCTTAGCAGCGTCTTGCGTACTCATGGCGCGGGCTCCAAACGGAGGAACTCGGGAGCGATGTCATAGCGGCTCGAGTCCGGCCCGTCGAACTCGACCAGAGCCTGGCCATTGCAGTTGATCGCCGCCACGCAACCCGCCATGCCGGCAAATCGCGTCAACTCCGGCCGGCGGGCGTCGACCGTCACCCGCTTGCGCTCGCATTGCCGCTTCAGACGTTGAATTTCCATCGGTGTCATGATCGGAGATAGTGTACCAGCAGGGAAAACGGGGAGCAATGCCTATCCCCACAATGGGCCGCGAAGCCGCAAGCGACGGGCATCACGCCGCGACGTACTCATTGCCCACCTTGCGGCGCGCTGCGGCTTGTCGAGGTCGATCTGCATCCGCAGCCCGATCTCCACCAGCAGATTCCAGCCTGCGCAAAGATACAAGCAGGGCGTCAGTTCGGCCGCCGCGGGGACGCGGATCGTCGGAAAAGGCGTGGGCCGGTCGGCGATCGCCACTACCGTCAGCCCCACGCCCCTGACGAGCACTTCCTGGAACTTTTCGATCTCCCCTTCGATCGGATCGACGACAAACACGACGTCCTTCGCATCCATCACCTCCTCGATGCCGTGCACCGCGTAGCTGCCTTCGAGGTAATCTGATTTCTTGCGGGTGATTTCGTTCGTCTTGAGCGTCAACTCTTCGGCCACGCCGTCGTTGTAGCCGGCGAAGTAGATCGTGGGGGCGTCGCAGGCACGGTCGATGAGTTTGGCATCGATCGGCACGGTCAGCACCTGGGTAATCTTCGCGTCAAGGTCGGCCAAGTCGGGCCGCATATTCCGCCCGGCGACGTGGCTCACCAACGACTGGTAAAAGAGGGCCTGCTCGACCACGCTCTTCGTAGCGGCGCATGCCTGTTCCCAACCGCACTTGAGCACCCAGGTTTTCGTGACCTCCTCGGCCAGCAGCGTTCCTTCGTTGGCTGTCAGGCCGAAGCGGCGGTGGTTCCCCTCGGCAGCCAACTTCTTCGCCAACAGGATGACCTCCTTGGTCCGGCCGGAGTTCGAGGCGAGGAACACGGCGGATCTCGACAGATCGTAGAGCGCCGCCTGCCGCGAGCCTTCGGTGACGACGGCCAGATCGAGGCCCCAGGTGAGCGCTTTGCGAATGGCGTTTTTCGCCGGAAACATGCGGCTGGAGCCTTCGCCGGTGAGCATCAACCGCCCCGCCGCTTTAACCTCCGCCGCCACGTTGACGGCCTCTTGCGGATCGAAGTTCTTCGCCACGCCCGCGGTATCGAGCATTTCGCGGACCAGGGCGAACTTGGCATATCGCGGTTCGTCGAGATTCATCGGGTCACTCTCCTTTGTACCGACGGCAAGGGCAGACCCGCCTATTGTGACGACATTCGCCAAGGGGACAAGGGGGACGGTGGAATTGGGTGCAGCAACGGACTATGGCGTTTACCTCCGAACCGTTTAGCCGCTGCGTCCACGCGGCGCAGCAGTTGTGAGCGATTCTTCGCCGCGTGGACGCGGCGGCTAAACAGATTCCCCCTTCGCGGCCCTTATCGCCTCCCCGCCCGTCTGTTATAATCGCCTCCATGCCTCAACTTGGCGTCAATATCGATCACGTGGCGACCGTGCGGCAGGCGCGGCGAACCAACGAACCGGACCCCGTCTGGGCGGCCGCCTTGGCCGAACTCGGCGGGGCCGACGGCATCACCCTCCATCTGCGCGAGGACCGCCGCCATATCTCCGAACGCGACCTGCGAATCCTGCGGCAGACCGTTACCGTCAAATTGAATCTGGAGATGGCCTGCGCGCCGAAATCCTCGAAATCGCCTGCGACGCAAAACCCGACCAGGCCACCTTGGTGCCTGAAAAGAGGGAGGAGATCACCACCGAGGGCGGGCTCGATCTGTTGGGCAACCGCGATCGGGTCACCCGAACCGTCGAGCGGCTCCGCGAGGCGGGCATTTCGGTCAGCCTGTTCATCGATCCCGATCCTCAACAAATCGAAGAGGCCGCCCGGTTGAAGGTCGATGCCGTCGAACTGCACACCGGCCAATACGCCCTGGCCTCGCCGGGAGCGGCACGCGAGAAGGAGCTTAACGTCATTCGCGAAGTCGGCGCCCTGGTGCGCCGCAGCGGACTGACCCTGCACGCCGGCCACGGGCTGACCTATCGCAACGTCGCGCCAATTGCACAAATCGAAGGAATGCACGAGTTGAACATCGGCCACAGCATCGTCGCCCGCGCGATCATGGTCGGACTTGAGCAGGCGGTGCGGGAGATGAAGAGACTAGTGGCTAGTGGTTAGTGGCCAGTGGCCAGTGACGCGAGATGCGGAAGAAAGAGGAAAACACTGATCCTTGGAAACGGCAAGCGTGAGTGCCGCCGACGGCTCGCTACCCACTGCTCACTAGCCACTAACCACTAACCACTAACCACTAGCCACTCCTTCCATGACTCGCAGCGAAGATTTTGCCGGCCTCTCGGTGGCGATGATTACCCCCTTCCGCGACGGCCAAGTCAACGTCGAAGCGTTGCAGCGGCACGTCGAGTTTCAGATTACCGCCGGCACGACCTGCGTCTGCCCGGTGGGAACGACCGGCGAATGTCCCACGCTCTCCTATGCCGAACACGAGCGGGTGATCTCCGCCACCGTCGAGGCGGCCGCCGGGCGGATCAAGGTGATGGCCGGCACGGGCTCGAACAGCACCGAGGAGGCGCTAAGGCTGACGCGCTGGGCCGCCAAGGCCAAGGCCGACGCCGCGCTGATCGTCGCTCCCTACTACAACAAGCCCACGCAGGAGGGCTTTTTCCAACATTTCAAGGCCCTGGCCAAGGCGGTGGAAATCCCGATCTGCGTCTACAACATCCCCGGTCGGACCGGCAAGAACATCGAGCCCGACACGATCGCCCGCATGGCCGAACTGCCGAATATCACAATGGTGAAGGAAGCGACGGGCTCGCTCGACCAGGCGTCGCAGATCATCAACGCCACCGACTTGACGGTCCTCAGCGGCGACGACAGCCTGACGCTGCCGCTGATGGCGGTCGGCGCCCGCGGCGTGGTTTCGGTTGTCGGCAACATTATCCCCGGCGACATGTTGGCCATGATTCGGGCCTTCGAGGCGGGCGACGTTGCCACGGCCCAACGTTGGCACCACAAGCTCTTCCCGCTCTGCCGCGACATGCTCGGCCTGTCAACGAATCCGATTCCGATCAAGGCGGCGATGCAACTGCTGGGGCGCGATACCGGCGAATTGCGGATGCCGTTAGTTCGCCTCAGCACGGCCGAAGAAGCGAAGTTGCGGGCGACGCTGGTGCGCTACGGGCTGTTGAAGAACTAACGCGCCGTGGTCCCCTCTCTCTTTGGGAGAGGGCTAGGGTGAGGGCCGGCGGCGAAAAGGAAATGGTCTGGTCTGGTCTCCCTTCCGAGGTAAGCCCGCAATGCCCTCACCCCCAGCCCCTCTCCCAAAGGGAGAGGGGAGACATTCGACGCCCGCGCTCCAGTTGCCAATGCCCGAGATACTCATCCTCTGCGAATATGCCACGCTCAACGGCGGCGAGCGGTCGATGCTGGCGACGCTCGACGGCGTTCGGGGGGGCGGGTTCTCGCCGACGGCGCTCGCCCCGCCCGATGGGCCCTTGGCCGTGGAGTTGGCCGCTCGCGGCATCGAATCGATCCCGTTTCAGTGTCGCGCGGCGGATGGGACGCGCATCGCTCAGAACCGGCTCCGCGAGCAGTTGGCCGAGATTCTTCGCTGCCGCCATCCCGCGCTGCTGCACGCCAACAGCCTGGCGATGGGGAGACTTTCGGGACCGGTCGCCGCGGATTGCGGGCTACCGAGCATCGCCCATCTGCGCGACATCGTTCGGCTCAGTGCCCAGGCCGTTGCCGATCTGAACCGGCATCGGCGGCTGCTGGCGGTTTCCGCCGCCACACGTGAATTTCACGTAGCGCGGGGCGTCGATGCGGAAAAGACGCACGTGCTCTACAACGGCGTCGATCTTGAGGAGTTTCGCCCCCGGCCGCCGACGGGCTATCTGCATCGGGAACTCGGACTGCCGCCCGGCGCACAACTGATCGGGACCATCGGGCAGATCGGCTTGCGGAAAGGGCAAGATGTACTGCTTCAGGCGGCGGAGATGGTCGATCATTCACTCGGCGTCGGTCCGACAGAGAACAGTGCTCAGAGGGGTGGGGCAGACATTCCCGTCTGCCAGGATGGCGGCGTCGTTCTGGGCAGACAAGAATGTCTGCCCCACCGGGCCGACGTGCATTTTCTCATCGTTGGCGAGCGGAACTCTGAAAAGGAGGAGTCGCGCAGGTATGACGAGAAGTTGCGCCACATCGCCAACAGCCGTCTCCCCGGCCGCGCGCATTTCCTCGGACGGCGCGACGACATCGCCTTACTGCTAAACGAGCTGACCGTATTGGCCCATGCGGCCCGGCAGGAGCCGCTCGGCCGTGTGTTGCTGGAAGCAGCGGCCTCTGGCCTGGCAATTGTAGCGAGCGACGTGGGAGGAACGCGGGAGATTCTCCCTCAGAAAACCGCCGCCCGGCTTTTCCCGCCGGACGACGCCGCCTGGCTCGCCGCGGCGATGCTCGAATTGCTGGGGAAGCCCAGATTACGGGATCGCCTGGGGGCCGCCGCCCGCCAATGCGCCGAAGCGCGATTCGACATTCGCAAGAACGTTGGCGAGTTGATCCGGCACTACGAGACTCTGTGAGTTACAATGCGCGGAGCAAGCCTTCGGCCTTGTACCAGGTTTCCTCGTACTCCCGCGCGGGGATCGAATCGGCCACGATGCCGCCGCCGACGGGAAACTGCCACCAGCCGCGGCCGGCGGTGATCGTGCGGATGAGGATGTTCAGGTCCATCGAGCCGTCGAAGCCGAGATAGCCCAGCGAGCCGCAGTACGCGCCGCGGGCGGTCGGCTCCAATTCGGCGATGATCTCCATCGCTCGAATTTTCGGCGCCCCGGTGACCGAGCCGCCGGGAAATGCCGCCCGCAGCAGGTCGAGCGGCGTTCGGTCGTCGCGCAGCCGGCCGTGCACCGACGAGACCAGGTGCAAGACGTACTCGTAAGCCTCGATGCCGCAGAGCTGGCCGACGCGGACGCTCCGCGGGTGGCAGACGCGGGTGAGATCGTTTCGCATCAGATCGACGATCATCACGTTTTCGGCGCGGTCTTTCTCGCTGGCCAGAAGTTCGGCCTCGGCGGCGCGATCGATAGTCGGATGGCCGCTGCGCGGCCGCGTCCCTTTGATCGGCCGCGTCTCGACCCGGCGATCGGCAACGCGCAGGAATCGCTCGGGCGAGGCACTGACGATCTGGAAATCGCCCAAATCGAAATAGCCGGCGAACGGCGCCGGGTTGCAGCGGCGCAGCCGGAGGTAGAGCGCCATGGCGTGGTCGCGGGCGGGAGCAATCAGCCGCTGCGAGAGGTTCACTTGGAAGACGTCGCCGGCATAGATGTACTCGATCACGCGCCGAACCGCCTGCAAGTATCCATCTCTCGAGAAATTGCTGGTCACCCCCGACACGCCCGGCGGGGAATACTGGGTTGTCAGCGATGCGGCGTGCGTGCCACAACCTGCGGCGATCGCGGTCGGTGGGGCGGCGATCCGATCCCGCGCCTCGGCAAGTCGCTTCGCGGCGCGGCGCCGGCGAAGCGCGGGATCGACCTCGGGGAATCCTTGGGAAATAATCCACGCTCGCCGGGCTGCATGGTCGAACGCCACGACAACGTCATAAAGCCCAACGGCCAGCGCCGGCACGCCAAACTCGTCGGCCTTCGGCTGGGGCAGGCGTTCCAGACTTCGCCCCAGATCGTAACTGAACAGTCCGGCGGCGCCCCCCTGGAATGGCGGCAGGCGGGGCGAGTGTTTTTGTCGGCCGACCTCTCGCGGCGCCCTGCGGCGGACAGAATACTCCGCTTGGTACTGGGGTGAGAACTGTCGTAGCCGTTCCCCCAAAACCCGCAGAGCGTCGCTGCCGTCGGCCGGCACTTCGATGAAATCGAACGGGTCGGCCGCCAGAAACGAGTAGCGGCCCAGCGTCGGGTGCCTCATCGCGCTGTCGAGGAACAGACAGCGGGGTAGCCGCGACAGCCGCGCGAAAACGTCTTCCGGGTCCGGTGGCGGCACGATCTCTTCAACCAGCGGTGGGAACGTGGCTCCATCGGACATTCGAGAAGTCCCAGGCGGGTGCTTCGTCTGCCGGAGAAACGGCTCAGTTGTAGCCTGTATGGGCGGGCACTACAAGCAGCGACAGAACGACACGCAAGCAGCGACATTCCCCCAAAAGGCGGCGTAGCCAACCACAGAAAACAGCCACTATTCCCTCGGCGAATAGTTGACAAAGATTGCGGCGGGTGCTAATCTCAGTACCTGTTCCCACTATTATAAGGGGCCTTAAAGCACCTTTGATCTGCCCGCTAACATTCTGCTTCTCCACATCGCGATCTTCTCAGAGCGTGCAACTGTGGCGGCAAAGTAGTGGAAGGGGGTGGTGCTCGGAAAGAGACTTTCTTCTCTGCACGCGGCTTCCTTTCGCGGCGCGACACCGGGGCAATGAACGCGCGGCAGGGCGCTCGGCGACCACAGCCTAGGCCGAGCCCGTTCGCCGCGCGGATTGGTCGCGCGATCTCGTTGGGCGCCGGCTACCTCGACGCCCAATTGACCGGCAACAGACGAACGAGGCTTTTCTGCGGTTCTTCAAGTCTGTCTGCGAGAATAAGGAAAAAACGCTATGAGAAAACAAAATCTGATCATGCTGGCTGCCGTGATATGTGTCTTGGCTTGGGTATTCCCGGTACAGGCCCAGATCGGTGCGGGCTCGAATCCCGGCACCGGCACCGTTTCGGACTATTCGCCGTCGATGACCAACGGCTGGAACATCGAGCCGGGCGGCGGTTTCCAGGGAGTGTACCTGGATCCCAAGGGCTCGCCATGGGTAAAGAACTTCGTTAATCCCGGGCCGGTTGCCAACGGAGTCGTCTACACCATCATCGAACCACTCCAAGTTGCCGCGGGGCCGAACGGCGTTCCGGCCATACCGTGGAGCGACTTCCACGAGACCTTGCCAGCCGGATTCGCTTGGATTGACAATGCGAACAATCCCTTCGGTTTTGCTTGTAGCCAGGCCGGTGTTGCGTGGACTGACACGCTCGATGCCAGCGGGCTGAATGTCGATTGGACCTTCAGTCCCGCGCTTCAAATTGGAACTACGCTCACGTTCACGAAGTATTGCATCTACACAGGCCCGGTCCCGGGACCAAACGCGATAATGGTGTCGGAGTACCCGACACCGGAGCCCTCGACGATCGCTCTGCTGGCAGCGGCTGCCATTTCCGCGCTGGGTTATTGCTGGTATCGCCGGCGAAAGTAAACGCGCGTTGCCGCTGTGCGGCAATTTGGAAATCGGGCGTCATATCGGCTGGGAGGGCTGGGGCTCATACCTGCCCTTGCCATCGGCGCACGGCCCCGTTACAAGCCGTTTGCACCGCGGGAGCGCGGAGTATGATACCCAGCCGGAACAGCGGCCTCGGCGGTTGACTGCGCGTCAACCTGCCGGGGCGATGCGAGTGGTAGCCTGCGCGCTGCTACCAGTAATGATGATATCGCGGCCCGATGTAGATTCGCGGGCCGTAGCAAGGCGGAGGATACTCTTCGACGATCACCGGCTGCGGCTGAACCAGGCGCGGCGGCGACTCCTGCATGGCCTGGATCACCGGCGAACTGATGCCCTGCTGCGGCAGATTGATCAGATCGTTGGTCTGTAGCGGCGCGGCCATGCCGTGGGCGTGGATCTGATTGATGACCAGATTATCGGCGACGCCAGCCCGCTTCATCGCGATCACGTCGGCGATGGTGACGGCGCCGGGGTCGAGCGGCCGACCGAGTTGCTGGGCGATCAGCGCCCGGTTGCGTGCCTCCTCCTGGTCCATGCTGTTGCCGATGGCGGCACCGCTCAGGGCGCCGACGCCTGCGCCGATGGCTGCTCCGGCGGCCGTATTCCCCAAGGCATGTCCCGCCACCGCTCCCGCGCCCGCCCCGACCAGCCCGCCGGTCAAGGCGCCGCGGTCAGTGTTGTTCGAACAGCAGCCCGATGACGCGACTACCGGAAGCAAAGCGACGAATAACAACCGCAGAAAGGGCATCCGTGCCACGGAAATCTCCTTATGACGCGATTCGACGACTCCACCAAGATGCTACGCAGCAAAGCCGAGGCGGGATTATCGACCGCGAAAACAACGCCGTCAAGAACGGATGGGCGATATGGGAGGTGTGGGAAGCCATTGAGCGATTGTCGATCATCGCCGTGATCTTGGCAACGAGTCTCACAGCGCCCGGCGAATGCGGCGGACGCGGTGGCCGAAGACGGGCTTCGGCGGCGGCGGCTCGAAAGGCTCGTCGCTCTCGGCGTCAATCTCTTCGGTCGGCTGCGGCTTGGCCAACGCCACGAAACCGGGAATCTCGCCTCGCTTCAACAAACGGTTGATCCGCATCTCGATCCGCGTCAGTTCGTTGCCCTCTTCGGGCGTGACGAACGTGAAGGCGATCCCCTCGCGGCCCATGCGGCCGGTGCGACCGACGCGATGCACGTAGTCGTCGCAGAACTGCGGAATGTCGTAGTTGATGATGTGCGAGATCGTAGTCACGTCGATGCCGCGGCCGACCACGTCGGTGGCCACCAAGATCTTCGTCCTGCCGTCGCGGAAATGCCGCATCACCCGGTCGCGAGCGGATTGCTGAAGATCGCCGTGGATCGTGTCGACGCCTTTGAGTTTCTCCGAGAGGCGGCGTTGGACTTTGTCGGTTCCGCGCTTCGTGCGGCAGAAGACGATCGCCTGCCGTGGATTCTCGCGTTCCAGCAGTTTCACCAGCAGGTCGAATTTCCGCTCCGGATCGACCGTGAAGTACGATTGCTCGATCGTCTCGACCGCCAAATCCTTGGTCGAGAAATCGACCATCTGCGGATCGCGCATGTAGCGCTCGGCCAGCCGCTTGACCGGCGGCGGAATCGTGGCGCTGAGCAGCAGCGTCTGCCGGCCCTGCGGGCAGCGGCGGAGGATCTTCTCGATGTCCGGGCGGAAGCCGATGTCGAGCATGCGGTCGGCCTCGTCGAGAACGACGAAGCGCACGCCGCCCAGCGCCAGCGAGCCGCGGCCGATCAGGTCAATCACCCGGCCGGGCGTGCCGACGACGATCTCCGCCCCGCGGCGGAGATGCTCGACCTGCTGGCGGATTGGCTTGCCGCCGTAGACCGCCACCACGCGCACGTCGTGGCCGAAGGCCAGTTTGATGCACTCGTCGCGGACCTGGACGGCCAATTCGCGGGTGGGCAGCAGCACGAGGGCCTGTACGCCGGGGTTTTGCGAGCGCGGCTCGAGGCGTTCGAGGATGGGGACGCAGAAGGCGGCGGTCTTGCCCGTGCCCGTCTGCGCCTGGCCCATCAGATCGATGCCCTGGAGCGCTTTGGGGATCAGCCCGGCCTGGATCGGCGTTGGTTCGAGGTATTCGGCCTCGACCAACGACGCGAGCATGACTTTCGAGAGCCCCATATCGGCGAAGGCGGACGTTGCGGTTGTCGGCGGGGCTGCCGCTTCCGCCGCAGCGGGCCGTTTCTTTCGCGGTGGCGGTGGCGCTGTCGCCTCAACATCGGCGGGCGGCGGCGCTGCCGCTTCTACGGTTGCGGCGGGCTGCTTCTCCTGCCGGCGATGGCGAGATCGTTTCGCAGGTCTTTTTTCATCCCCAGGTTCGCCTGGCAATGCCGTCGCTGCCGCTTTTTGCGAAGCAGCATGATCGCCGCGCGACCCCGCCGTGCGCTGCGTTGCGGCGAGAGCGGCGCTGTCGTCCTGGAGTGGCGGCGCGGCTGCCACCCGAACATCGGACGGCGGCGGCGCTGCCGATTCCGGCGCGGCGGACCGCCTTTTCCGCCGGCGATGGCGCGATGGTTTCACTGGTTGCTTTTCGTCTGTCAAGGTTGTCGCCGCCGTTTTCTATAAAGATGCCATGTGGGTAGCGAGCCGCGCGGTTTGCTCGTGTAACAACCGCAGGCTCTCAAGGGAATCCACCTGCCGATCGAATTCAGCCCCGTCCGAGTACGTGATCTGGTACACGTATTTCTCCGTTGGGCTGCTGAAGTCGAAGTCCGGCATTTTCAGGAATGCCGTTGCGTCGAGAATGGTCTCAAATACGCGAGCGGCAGAGTCATGCCGAGCGAGAAACCTGATTTCCTGCGGAGTCGCACCCAAAGCAGCACGAACCCGATCCGAATACGTATTGACCGCGGGCTTTCCCAGAAGCACGCGCAGTTTATCGGCCACCTGGCTCTTGCGTTCGCTCGTCAATTGTCTCTCGAACTCCTCCGCCAACCGCTGCTTCACATTTTCCGGGGCGTTGTCGGGATAGTCCATCTGCATCCCCTCGGCTGAGAATGCAGCAATGACCTTATCCTTGGGAACATAGAACAAATCGATGTCTCGCGACAGGATTAATTGCCTCGCGGGCAAAGTGAAATCGCCGCTGGCAATGATGCCGAGAAATCGGGCGGTCGGATGAACTTGGCTCATAGGTGCAAGCTTGCCACTGTCATCGCGAGCCTTATCTTTGGAATGTCGGGAACCGCGTCGCCAAAAGCACTCGAAGAAAGCAACCGGCGAACCCAATCCACCCTCGCAACCTTCCAACTCCATTACAAAGTCATAGTCAACCAGGTTTCCATCTTCATCAGCCCAGAGGACTTTCTCCCCTCGAACCGAGCGGCTCTGAAATCGGCAGTCCAGGTACAATCGCAGTCCTTCCGCAACGTGCCTTAGCAGCGGAAACACAAAATACTCTTCAAACCAATCGCCGACCAATTGCCCGAGCTTGTGACCCGCGGAGGCATGCGAAGCGGGTTCGGTTGGAGCCATCATCATCCCTCGACCCAGAGCCGTCCCTCACATAAGGGGACGCGGTGTTTTCGATTTTTCCATTTGACGTTCCGATCTCGGGTTTGCTCGAAGGCAAACGATCGGAAGCCGGCCGCAACCGCCAATCGCCCAAGCCACGCCATGACTGGGACGTAGACGCCATAAGGAGCCGAGTCGCCGATAACAAGACACGCCCGGGAAGGCGAGTCGCAGACGCGACGCAGGGATTTCCAGACCATGGCGAGATCCAGGAAATAGCACGCTACCATGAGGTGGTATGTCTTTTTCCCGCCACGCGACAACCGCACTTTTCCCAATTCTCGGCACACCGCACCAACCTCGGTGCGAATTGACTCGATCTCGGGTCGCGAAAGAACTTCGTCCAGATCAACGGCTTTCTCGGGCACGTGCTGAGAGCACGACCGGATCAACCCGTCGCGCACCGTATGCTGCAAATCACCCCAACCGGAAATCTCCCGAAAGAACGACATCTCCAGCCGCGTGGCGTCGGCGTAATCGTAATTGTTCGGGTATGGCGGGGAACACAGCACCAGTTGCGCAAACCGATCCGGCACGTCCCGACAGGTTCGCGCGTCTCCCGAAACCAACTTTGCCTCCGGACCGAGGACATCGGCCGACAGAATCATGTCTTCACGAATCTGCCGTGTTAACTGCTCAAAGGCCGCGAATGGGTCCGCGGGGTTTCTTTTTGTCTTGTTGGGCAATATGTACTGCCACTGGGCCGTCCCCACGTGAGAAGTCTTCCGAAGGATGGTCACCAGCGTAAGCCAAACCAACCCCCATGCCTGGCTGTCCTCTCGGACTTCTTCGATGGCTTGCCGCAATAGGTCAAGCTTGCCGAGGACTTCCTGGCTGTAACACTTGCCAATGAGAGATGGATATTCATCCAGGTTGCCGATCTTGCGCCGTTTGGCGTCGGCCAGCACGTCGGAAGCCAATTTCAGATAGGCGACAGGATTGCTTCGTCGGGCAAGTTTGGCACGAGCGATACGGTACAGGAATGGATGGGCTTCTATGCCGAGGCTTTCCGCTCCGGCATTCTCCGCCGCCAATAACGTGGTTCCTGAGCCGGCAAATGGATCGAGAACACGAGGGCGGAAGCCCGAGGGGAAGGCTCGAATTACCTGCTCGGCCCAATCGGCGCTAAAGCCGGCGCTAAACCGAAACCAACGATGCACAGGCAACTTCATGTTGTCGGCGAACGTAGACGACGTATGCTCCCGCACCTGAGGAGGGCAGTCAACCGAGGCAAAAAGCCGTTTCTGGAAACACGCGGTACTCATCGTTCGCCAACACCTTTCGCCCATTGCTCCAACATCTCGAACTGCCGATCGAAGCGATGCTCGCTGACGCCGTAGGGGCTCTTGAAGAAGCTGGCCAGGAAGGGCATCTGGCCGACTTGGCCACGCCGCCATGCCAACTCGGTCAGCCGCACGAGATCCAACACCAGCGGGGCGGCCAGGAACGAATCGCAGCCCTCCCAGATGAACTGCAACGTCATCGGCACGCCCAGGAAGCCGGCGAAATGGACGTGATCCCAGGCGGTCTTCCAGTCGCCGAGATCGGGGATGTACTCGATGGTGGTCAGCGTTTTCGGACGGTAGCCGAGGACTTCGCCCAGCAGGCGGTCTTTGCTGACCACTTTCGCCTGCTTGTTGGCGGGATCGTCCAGGACCTGGCCGTCCATGTTGCCGAAGATATTGTGGCCGACCCAACTCATCACGCGGAGATTTCGCCGGGCGAACATCGGGGCCAGCACGCTCTTCATCAGCGTTTCGCCGGTCTTGCCGTCGCAGCCGTAATGCCGCGTGCGGCGCAGCCGGGCCAGCTCGTCGATCGCCGCCGGTGAGGAGCCCAACGAAGGGGTGAAGTTGATGTAGGAATAGCCCGCGTCCAGCGCCGCAATCGCGTAGAGCGAACTGGCCGGCAAAGGACACTGCGGGCCGAGGTCCAACAGTTTCTCGAGCTCCGCCCAACTGGCTGGCAGCCGCGAGGCGTCGGTGGCCGGCTCGGTCGAGGCGACGTTGACCACGATCAGATGGCCCAACTCCTCGCCGTGGACGAACTCGGCCATGTCGCCCGCCAGCCGCGCGATTGCCTCGCGGGGCGTCTCCTCATGCGGCACGTCGGCGTCGGCTAGGGCGGCGATCGTTCGGCCCACGCCGAAGATCGTTCCCGGCCGAAGGCGGCGGTCGATCTGTTCCAGTTCCTCGCGGCATTGCTCCACGAGGGCCGTCATTGCCGTTCGGCTCTCGCCGGCCATCCGGGCGGCTTCGGCCAGCAGCGGGACGCGGCGAATATCGTGTCCGCCCACGACCAGCCGCTCCCAATCGATCGGTCCCAGTTTGGCGAACTGCGGCAACTGAGTCGCCAAGCCGACGGAGTCGGTGAGCCCCCTCTTCAGGGCTGCAAGTCCAAGGATCGCAGTGGAGGCTACCCCCCCTTTTGCACCAATCAACCAGACACCGACTCGTGAATCTGTCATCTTCTGTATTGTCGAGCAAACTTCTCACCTCGTCAACCAGGGGGGACGCACAAGATCGAGTACACTGATAAGCATCGACGTGCCTGCCCAATCTGCGCACCCGCTAGACTGAATTGACAACGCAACCTACCATAAGAGGCTTCTTTGGCGGGGAAGGGGTGTCGAATGGATCGTAAGATGTCGAGCCGCAACATCACCGCTACCACCCAGGACGTGCTCGGCCACCTGAATTTTTCGTCGGGCACGCCCGATCCCCGTTTTCTGGAGAACCTGAACGAGCTGTTCACTTCGGTGGCGGCCGATCCGCCAGCCGCCGTTCCCGTTTGGCGAGCGCTCGGCAGCCTGTTGGCGGCCGAATTGCAGGCGCTCCGCGGCAAGTCCGACGTCTTCCAGCGGGTCGATCAGGCCGAAGCGGCGTTGCGGCTGGTTTTTGACGCTGTCCTGCCGGCGTATCGCGAGTTTCACCGCGATCTGTTGTTCCACCAGAGCGACGAGGAGTTGTTTCAGCCGTTCTTCATCGGCCGCGTTTGCGAAGCGGTCTTGCGGCAAGGGGGACCATGGGAGCAGCCCGAGCGGATCGTCTCCGCCGCCCTGCGGCAGTTGAACGATTACCTCGGCCACCGGCCGGTGGCGGTGCTCCACAACGAGCAGAAGATCCAGCCCTACGAGCACGAATGGGTGCGGCCGATTCCGCTCTGGATTCGCGGGGCGGGGGTCGCCTGCGGGCCGTACCGCGAGCTGATCGAGACCGCCTTGGCGATTCTTGACGCCACCGATCCCGCCCTGCGATTCGAGGCGATGTTTCCGATCGAGCAACTCGATGAGTTGGCGCTCGATCCGCGGGCATACGATTTCGATCATCCGGCCAACAAGCGGCCCAACTATCTCTTCGGCCAATGGGACATGCACGAATTGGACAACGCCGGCCGCTGCCGGCGGTTCGTCTTGCAGCAGGTGACGCTCGACGCCATGCTCGACCGGCTGGAGCACCGCGGCCGGCTGGCGCGGAAGCAGATATTGTTCGAGGAGGCGGCGGTGCTGGCGGGCACGATGCTGATGGGCTCCGGCGTCAGCGGCGATCGGCCCGACGCCCACGATTCCGCCGCCACGCTGGCCACGCTGGTGCAGAAGATCGCCGTCTATCGCGACGCATTCTACGAACGGTTGTTGCGAACGCTGTCGGGCGCGCACGCCGAGCGCCTGCGGGCCGAGGCGGCGGCGATGCGGCAGCCTTTCGGCGGCGCGCGGCAGCATTTCAACCACTATCTCGCCCGTCGCCGCGCCCTGCAATTGCAGCACGTCCACCTCGCCGAGCTTTTCGCGGCCATCGGCTATAGCGAAGCGGCGGCGCGACAAGCCGCGGTCGTGCCGGTGGCCTCCGCGCGGATGACCTGCGAGATGCGTTGCCGCATGGCGGCCGCCCACCTGGCGGTCGAACGCGGCGATCTGGCCGCGGCCGCCGCCGAATTGCCAGCCATCGAAGACCTGCTCCGCCGCGCGATCGAGTGCGGCGCCATGGTTGATCCCTGGAACATGCTCGGTTTCGGCGGCCAGTACAGTCTCTTTCCCGCCGTGGAGAACAGCGTCTACGACCAGCGGATCGACGACCTGCTGGACATGATGAGCGACATCTTCATGTTGTACGTGCAGATTCACAAGGCGGCCGCGGCGGCGGGCGACCTCGGCCTGCAAGCCGCGCTCTCGCGGAGCCTGGCCGAACTCGCCCGCTGGTGGGATCAGTTCGCCAGCGTCGAAGTCGACTCGATCGCGGGCGTCTCCGGCCAGGACACGCTCGAATCGGCCGAGAGCGTGGCCGCAGCGTTGCGGGCATGGCACGAGGGCGGCGCCGCCGCCGGCGATCTCGCCTTCTGGCGCGGCAATGTCGCCCATTTCCGCTCCCCCAAAGCCTACGCCCTGGTGATCGAAACGCTGCTGGACCGCCGCGACCCGGTGGCCGCGATGGCCCTGTTGGTGCAGTGGCTCAGCCAGGCCGACGAAATCCCGCTCGTCGAGGAGGACTACTCCTTCCACGATCTTGCGCTGCTCTGGATGGAGGACCTCTGGGACGACGAACCAGTTCAAGTGGCAACCTCCGCGGGCTTGCGGAACGTGCGCATCCTGCCCGCTGCGCCCGGTGCGGACGAGACGCCGGCGATCACTCCGCCGCGTTGGTCCCTTGCCCGCAAGTTCCTCGATTATCTCGAAGCCAATGCCGACGAGTATTGGCAGGTGCCGCATTTCGACATGGCCGCCCAGGCGCTCGGCAACGCCGCGGCGCGAGAAGAGGCGGACGAAGAGTTCGCCGACTTCGGCGACGAGGACGAAGCGGAGGACGAGGCGGACGACGGCGGTCTGTTCGGCGCCGCTTACGAGGATGTCACCTACCGCGACAGCACCGACGACGGCGTCGAGGGGGAGATCTTCGAGAGCGGCGAGAACCCCACCGATTTCGAGTTGGTCGGCGAGGCCGAGCGGATCGTCAGCCGGTTGAGTTTCCTCACCACCGTGGCTCAATTGTGGAAGCTCTCTGCGGCGGCCTCCCACCGCAACGGCGCCGCCGACCGCGACGACGTGCTGAGCGGCTGGCTGGCCCAGGCGACGCGAAACCACCGGCAACTGCTCGATTTGCTGGCATCGGTGCAGCGTCATCGAATTCCGCCGCCGCAGGGCACGCAGGAGTCGCTGGTCGAATACGACCGCCGCCGCAGCGTCAAGGAGACGCTGCTGGAGGAGATCATTCAGGCGTGCGTGGAGACGAGCGACGCGGCACGGATGATCCGCGCCTCGATGGTCCGGCCCGCGCCCCCGGCGGACATCGAGGTGTGGGAGCAATCGGCGGGCGAGGCCCTCGCGGCCCTGTTGCGCGGCGACGCCGCCGGCTTGCGGGCGGTCTGGCCTAAGTTGCTGCGTTCGCTGGCCGAGCAGCCCTTGCTTTACGTGGCCCTCGCGCGGGGCGGCAGCGCCAGCGGATCGTCGCCGCCCGCTCGATCCAGTGCGTGCTGCGGCGTTTCGCCTGGTGTCTGCCTCGGCTCGGATTGCTGACCGAAACCTGCCAACTGCTGGAAACCGCACACACGATGGAGGTCACGCATCCGGTCGGGCCCGGCGGGATCACCGAGTTCGATCGCGTCTTCGAGATCGCTTGCAGGGCCGTCACCCACTGCCTGGCGATCTCATCGGCCGATTGGCAGGACGTCGGCCGAACCGCGGCGGGCAAGAAGAAACAAAAGGGCGCGACGAGGGGGACGGAGCAGGTTGTCGGCGAGACGCCGTCGGTTCGCAGGAATTTCTCCCGACAGACTCCTCCGCCCCCTGCCGCCGCGCCAAGTCCAGCGAAATCCCCGCCGTTCCCCCGTTCGGCCGACGGTGGATTGATCGAGTGCTTGGAGCAGGCCGTCGAGGTCTTGCTCCGTTGCTGGCTGAGCCACAGTCACGGCGTGCGGCTCTCCGTGCTGGAAAGCGTGGCCGAGCCGCAGCGCTGGCGGCGCTTGACGCGGTTCATCGAGCGCTACGGCGAGGATCTCTTCACCCAGGAGTTCATGAATCTCGGCAACCTCCGCGGCATTCTGCACCAGGGCGTGCGGCAATACCTGGAAACGCTGCGCGAACAGCCCCAAGTCGAGGAGCCCTTCCGCCTGCTGACCGAATTGGACGCCGCCATTTCGCTCGACGACGCGGCGCACTGGCTGGGAATCGCCATCGAGGCCGTGGTCGAGAACTACGGCGAGTATCTCGATTACAACAGCATCACCACGCAGTCGGATCGCGGCGACATGTTGTACACGCTGCTCGATTTCCTGCGGCTGCGGGCGAGCTACGACCGGCTGGCGTGGAACCTCCAGCCGGTGGCGGTCGCGCACGAGACGCTGGTGCGCTGCGGCCGGGAAGGGGCTGCCGAAATCTGGCGCGCGCGCTGGCCGAGCGAACCTCTCCGATGGCCAATCAGCACCTGCGGCGTTTCGAGACGCTCTGCGAGACCTACGGCATGCGCCTGCCGAGCATCGCCGAACATCTTGCCGAGCGTTTTCTCCGGCCGCTGGAGATCGATCGGCTCTGCGCGCTGATCCGCCCGGCGATCGAAGAGTTGCGCCGGCGGCAGCCGCCCGCGGTGCTCCGCCAACTGGAGCAGCAGGTCGATCACTTCACCAAGGAGACGCTCGGCGCAGGTTTCGAATTGCCCAGTTGGTTGGAGGCCCTCGAACAAGAGGCGGAACAGGCCCAGTGGCAAGCGGACGACGGGGACGACGAAACGCTCGATCCGCACATCCGCATTCCGCAGGTCCATCTCTCGCCGGACGAGGTGCGAAGGCAGCTTGAACAGATGCTGACTCAAGACTCGCCTTGGACGCTCGGCCACGAATAGCGGGCGGCCCTCCGCGGCTTCCCAAACCGCTTGCGGTTTCGCGTGAACTCAAGCTTACAGCGCTGGATACGACGCCGTTATGCTGAAGCATAACCTACCGAACGCAAACGACCACGAGACGCTGCGCCGCTGGGATCGCACGATCGTCTGGCATGCCTTCACCCAGATGGCCGAATACGAGCCGCTAATCATCCAACGGGCGGAGGGCTGCGAACTGATCGACATCGACGGCCGCCGCTATCTCGACGGCGGCAGCAGCCTCTGGTGCAACATCCACGGCCATCGCCACCCGCAGATCGACGCCGCCGTACGCGAGCAACTCGACCGCGTGGCACACGTGACGAATCTCGGCTGCTCGAATCCTACGACCATCCGGCTGGCCAAGCGTCTGGTCGATCTCGCCCCGCCGGGCCTGGGGCACGTCTTCTTCTCCGATGACGGCGCCACCGCGGTCGAGGTCGCCGTCAAAATGGCCCTGCAATACTGGCGGCACAAAAAGGGGTCAGAACTATTTTCTGAGAGCAAGCCGGATCTCGAGTCACGGCTGCCGGAAAAATTAGTTCTGACCCCTTTTCCAAAGACATGTTACCTGGCGCTGGGCGAAGCATATCACGGCGACACGCTCGGCTGCGTGAGCGTGGGCGGGATCGAACAGTTCCACGCCGCGTTCCGGCCGCTGCTGTTCGAGACGCTCCGCGTGCCCGCCCCCGATACGTACCGCACGCCGCCGGGAATCGCTGCCGAAGACCTGTGCGCGTATCACCTGCAAAAACTGGAAGAGGTGTTGGCCGCGGATCAGCAGAAGATCGCCGCCATGATTATCGAGCCGCTGGTGCAGGCGGCGGCGGGGATGATCATGCACCCGAAAGGCTATCTCCGCGGCGTCCGCGAATTGACGCGAAAATACGACGTGCTGATGATCGCCGACGAGGTGGCGGTCGGCTTCGGCCGCACCGGGCGGATGTTCGCCTGCGAGCACGAGGAGGTTTCGCCCGACCTGTTCTGCATCGGCAAGGGGATGACCGGCGGCTATCTGCCCGTGGCCGCCACGCTGGCGACCGATGAAATCTGGCAGGCGTTCTTGGGCTCGCACGCGGAAGGCAAGACGTTCTATCACGGGCACACTTACGGCGGCAATCCGCTGGGGGCGGCCGCCGCCGCGGCGACGCTCGACGTGTTCGAGCAGGAGCGGACGCTGGAGCGGCTGCCGGCGAAGATGGCGCGTCTCGACGAGCATCTGGCGCGGATTGCCCGCTTGCCCCACGTCGGCCACGTGCGGCGTTGCGGCATGATCGCCGCCGTGGAGTTGGTGCAGGACGTTGAGAGCAAGAGGCCGTACCCGTGGCCCGAGCGCCGCGGGGCGAAAGTGTGCGACCACGCCTTGACCGAGGGCGTGTGGATTCGCCCCCTGGGAGACGTCATCGTGCTGATGCCGCCGCTGGCCATCTCGCTGGAGCAGATCGACCGAATCGCGGCGGCGGTCGAGCACGGAATCGTAGCGGCGACCGCTGATTACTGAAAGGCGAGAGCGTGTAGGTTATGCTTCAGCATAACACTCGTGCATGCATCACTCTCTGTCATGCTAAAGCATAACCTACGGGTGACTGATTGCTGACCGCCTCGCAGGAAATCCCCGCGGCGCGGGAAAGCCCCCCGATTGCAATCGGGGGGCGTTTGTCGGCAGCAAGGAGTCCTTGGACGGCGGATTAGTGCTTGTTGATCCAGCGGAGCAGCACGACGGCGGGAATGGCGAGCGCGACGTTGCCGATCCAGAACGAAATCGGCGGCAGGGTGCCGGAAGTCGAGAAGTTCTCGCTGATCATCAACAACGGATAGTACAGCGCCAGGATCGGCAGAAAGCAGACGAAGAAGTTCGTCAGCGCGTCGGCGTGCCGCCAGAGCATCGCCACCGGAATCCCGATCAACGCAAAGCACAAGCAGGTGAAGCCGTTCGACCAGCGGCGATACGGCTCGGTGCGCAGGCGAAGGATCTTGTACTGTCGGTCGGCGATCTGCTGCTGGATTTGCGCCACGTTGTCTTGCGGCGCCACGATGCCGAGGATCTTGTTGGCCTTCTGAAACGATTCTTGCAGTGCGATTGCCCGTGGCAGTTGCCGCTTGAGGTTGTCGATCTCGGCCTGGAGTTCTGCGATGGACTTGGGGATTTCCCCCATCGCCACCCAATCGCGGTGATGTCGGTCGGGGGGCGGGACGACGATCGGCATTCCCTGCGGCAGCGGGAGCCATACGCCCGGCACATGGTATCTCACGCCTTCGCCGTCCCACTGGCCGTTGACGCAGCGCACCATCAACATCGGTTTCTTCGGGTCGCTGCGGTCGGTCCAGATTTCCGCTTCCTCGGCAGTTATTGTGGTTTGCGGATGGCCCGCTTCGCCCTTGAGGATGATCGTCGGCTGGATCAGTTTTCGGCCGTCAACGCGTTTTACGGTGATGGAGAAGGGAAAGTCGTCTCCTTCGAGCGAGTGATTCGTTTGCAGCATGCCGTAGACGATCTCTTCAAGCGATTCGCACACGGTCCGCTCGACGCTCGGCCGCGACCAGGTGGCGGCGATCTCGTACATCCAAACGGTGCCCAAGCTGAGGAAGCCGGCAAAGACGACAACCGGCCAGACCACCACCATCGGATTGATCCCCAGCGACTTGATCGCCACGATCTCATTGGCGCCGGTCATCCGCCCAAAGACGCTGCTGACCGCGTAGAGCACGGCCACGGGAATGGTGATGCCCAGCATCTCCGGGAGCATGTAGGGCATGGTCCGCAACATCACCATCGTGGGAAGGCCCATCTTGTGGCCTTCGTTGAACGCCATGCCGAAGGTGACCATCAGCGTCAAACCCAACAATGCCGCCACGAAGATCTTCACTACCTCCCAAACCACGTAGCGCGTCAGAATGTACATGGGCAGGATTGTGGGGCGTGGGGGAATGCAGGTCAAGTTCAGTTGGGGGAATAGGGAAGGACGAAGCCCGAAATCCGAATGACGAAGTCCGAAATCCGAATGACGAAGAAATGACGAAGTCCGAATGACGAAGGGCGAAAAGACTCCTTTTCTGCGACTTTCCGGCTACGGCTCATCCTCAGTTGATTTTCGTCATTCGGGTTTCGTCATTCTTTCGTCATTTGGATTTCGTCATTCGTCATTATAAAGTGCGCAGCCCGCACATCTTTCCCAATCTTCCATCGCGTTGATCTTGACCCATTTCGTCCCACCCGCTATTGTTCCCGCCTGAACCTGCAGCCGGACCTACGGCCGGTGAATCTATGAATGGGCATTGGCTCGCGATCTACTTGATGTTGGCGGGACTCGTGGTGATCGAGTCGCTGCTTCTGGCCCTGCAAACCTGGGAGCACTGCCGCTACGTGCGGAGTTGCATGCGGAGCGTCGTGCGGCACCAACCGTCAGGCCGCGTTGCGCTATTTGCTCCCTGCAAAGGGATCGACCTCGACCTGGAAGTAAACCTCCGCTCGCTGCTCGAGCAGGACTACGATGATTACGAAGTGACGTTCATCGTCGAGAGCACCGACGATCCAGCCTATCCGGCCATTCGCCGCGCGATGGTCGAGCACCCGCACGTGGCGGCGCGGGTGGTCGTCGCCGGCCGCGCCACCGACAGCGGCCAGAAAGTCCACAATCTCCGCGTCGCCACGCAGCACATCTCGCCGCGAGTGAAGTACCTGGCCTTCGTCGATTCCGACGCCCGGCCGCGGCGCGAGTGGCTGCGGGGGCTGGTCTCGCGGTTGGACGATCCCAACCTCGGCGCCGTGACCGGCTACCGCTGGTTCACGCCCGAGAAGGCGAGCGTGGGCAACGCCCTGGTCTACAGCATGAATTGCGACGTGCTCTCGCTGCTGACCCGCAGCAGCCACTACCTGATCTGGGGCGGCTCCTGGGCGATCCGCCGCGAGGTATTCGAGCGAATCGGCCTGCGCGACGCCTGGAAGGGGACGCTCAGCGACGACCTGATCGCCAGCCGGCTGATGCGCAGGGCGGGGCTGAAGGTGCGTTTCGAGCCGGCTTGCGTGGCGGCCTCGTCGCTGGATCAATCGCTCGGCCACGCGATGTCGTTCATCCGCCGCCAGTACGTGATCGCCCGGCTCTACACCTTCGATTGGTGGCTCTTCTCTTTCGTGGCGGCGATGTTCTCGAACCTGATCTGGTTCGGCAATCTCGGCGTCTTGGCGTTGGGGCTCTTGACCGGTTCGCCGTCGCCGTGGATTCCCGTGGCCGTCAGCGCCGTGCTCTACGCCGTGACGGTCTATCGCGGTTGGCTGCGTCAAGGGCTGGTGAAGGTCTACTTCCCCGAGTGGGAGGCGGCCTCGCGCCGCATCCAGCGGTTCGACATTTGGGCGAACCCCTTGGTCGAGCTCGCCCACGGGTTCGGCGTCAGCAGCGCGGCCGTGGGCCGGCATATTTTCTGGCGGGGCATTCGCTACCACGTCCTCCCCGGCGGCCAGGTGAAAGAGATCATCCGCGACGACGACGGCATTGTGCGAATCGACGAAAACTCCGACGGCGAAGCGGAGTACTATCGCATGGCCGGCTGACTCGCCGCGGCGTAGAATAGACCGCTCGCGGTTTCGCAACCACTGAGCCGCACGCCGGTCCAGCGACGGAGTTCGCCATGCCCTACGAAGTCGAGATGAAGTTCCCGGCCGTCGATCGGGCGGCGCTGGAGTCGCGGCTGGCGGAGCTTGGGGCGGCGATCGCGGCCCCGCAGTCGGAGGCGGACGTTTATTTCGCCCATCCCGTTCGCGATTTCGCCAAGAGCGACGAGGCCCTGCGAATCCGCCGCAAGGGCGCGTCGAATTTCATCACCTACAAAGGCCCGAAGATCGACGCCGCGACAAAAACGCGGCGGGAGATTGATCTGCCCTTGGTCCCCGGTGAACAAGCCGCCCAGGCATGGACCGACCTGCTCGAAGCGCTCGGATTTAGGCCCTTCGGCGAAGTCCGCAAGTCGCGTCGCAAGGCCCGCGTCGATTGGCAAGGCCGCAGCGTCGAAATCTCGCTCGACGAAGTCGTCGGGCTGGGCGTTTTCGTCGAATTGGAACTGATCGCCGAGGCCGATGATCTCGATGCGGCCCGCTCGTGCATCCTCTCGCTGGCCGCGACCCTCGGGCTCGAAGGCAGCGAGCGGCGGAGCTATTTGGAGCTGCTGTTGGAACGTTGACGTGTGCGGTGCCCGGCGGTATGCTGACGCAATGTCGGTGACCTCTTGCCGACCTTGCCGAAAGCCGCTTGCGGTTTCGCACTCGCCCGGACAGTTCCACGATGTCTCCTTCCTCCCCTAGCGAAAAACGGACCCACTATCGCTGGGTCGTCTGCGCACTATTGTTCGTGGCCACGACGATCGTCTACGTCGATCGCCAGGTCTTCGGAATCCTCGGGCCGCGGCTGACGGAAGAATTCGGTTGGTCGGAGAAGAACTTCAGTTTCATTATGAGCGCGTTCACGCTGGCCTACGCCATCGGCTATTCGCTGGTCGGCCGAATCATGGACGCGATCGGCGAGCGGAAGGGCTTTCTCCTGGTCTTCGGCGTTTGGAGCGTGGCCGAGATCGCACATTGCCTGGTGAATCCGTTGGTTTATCGCGGGCTGCCCTGGCTCAATGCCGCGGCTGCCGGCACGTTCCTCGGCAGCCTCACGCCTGCGTTGGTTTCGGTCGCGGGCTTCAGCCTGGCGAGATTCAGTCTGGGTCTGGTCGAAGGCGGGCACTTCCCTGGGGCAATCAAGACGGTCGGCCAATGGAACCCCAAGCGCAAACGGGCGCTGGCCACCGGCGTCTTCAACAGCGGCAGCAACGTCGGCGCCATCGTCGCCATTATTTCGGTGCCGCTGATCGTCACGACCCTGCACTGGAATTGGGGCGCCGCATTCTGCCTGACCGGCTCATTGAGCCTCGTCTGGGTCGTGCTCTGGTGGCGGCTCTACCGTCGTCCCGAGAATCACCCGAAAGTCTCGCCCGCCGAATTGGCCTATATCCGCAGCGACCCGGCCGACCCGCCCGCTGCAATTCCCTGGCGGAGCCTGCTGGGCTATCGCCAAACCTGGGCGTTCGTGTTCGCCATGTTCCTGGCCTCGCCGGTGTGGTGGTTCTACATCGGTTGGGCGCCGAAGTTCCTGGTGAACAACTATGGAATCACCAGCGAAAAGGAGATGACCTGGCCGCTGATCGCCATCTACCTCATGGCCGACCTGGGCAGCATTGGGGGAGGGGCGCTCTCGTCGTGGCTGATCCGCCGCGGGGCCACGATCAACGTTGCAAGAAAGGCGGCCTTTCTCACCTGCGCCTGTTGCGCCCTGCCTGTCATGCTGGTGCCGCGGGTCAACAACATGTGGCTGGCCGTGCTCTTGATCGGCGTCGCGGCCGCCGCGCATGCCGGCTTTTCCGCCAACCTCTATACGATCGTCTCCGATACCATCCCCCGCAAGGCGGTCAGTTCGGTCGTCGGCTTGGGCGGCACGGCCGGCGGCATCGGCGGCGTGTTGTTCGCCCAGTTCATCGGTTTCGTTCTCGATTGGAGCAAAGCCGTCACCGGCGAAAAGGACTACCTGATTCCATTCATCATCGCCGGTTCCGTTTACCCGATTGCCACGATCATCATTCACGTCCTGCTACCCCGGCTCGAACCGATGACCTTTGACATCGCGGCGCCGCCTGCCTCGAACCGCGGCTGAAAGAACACCAGCATGACGCCTCGCGAACGTGTCCGGGCAGCCTTGAACCACGAGCAGCCGGACTTTGCGCCCTGCGACTACTACGCCACGCCGGAGATTCACACGGCGTTGGCCCGGCATTTTGGCCTGCCCGCGCCGAAGCCCGTGGCAGGCGTGATGGGCGGCGGGGCGGGCTCGCTGGAAGACGGCGGCGTGGCCGAGCGGCTGGGGACCGATCTGCGTTACGTCGCCCCGCCCTACATCGGCCCGCCGCAGCCGAACTTCGACGACGGCTCGTCGATGAATCTCTGGGGCCTGCGGCGCCGCCCAATGGCGAACCAATACGGCGAGTACGCCGAGCCGGTCGGACGTCCTTACGCGGCCTGGACGACGATCGACCAGGCCGAGCGCTGGCCTTGGCCCAACCCCGACTGGTTCGACTACGCCGCGCTGCCATCGCTGTGCGTTCGCTATCCTGAGTCGGCGATTGTCGCCGGCGGCACGCACGTGCAGGACTTCATCAACGGCGTGGCCACCGGCCGCGGCGTCGAACAAGTGCTGCTGGATATCGCCGCCGAAGACCCGGTGTATCTCTACATCGTCCAACGGCGGCATCGTTTCTACCTGGCCTACATCGAGCGGACGCTGGCGGCGGCAAAGGGGCGAATCGACCTGGTCCTCTGCGGCGACGATTTCGGCAGCCAACGCGGACTGCTGATCTCGCCGGCCAGCTTCGATCGGCTCTTCGCCGCGCGGAAGAAGGAGCTTTTCGACCTGGTCCACAGCTTCGCCGCCAAGGTGTCGCATCACTGTTGCGGATCGAGCCGGGCGTTGATTCCGCGCTTCATCCAATGCGGCATGGACGCGCTCCAGACCATCCAGCCGCGAGCGACCGGCATGAATCCCTACGAGCTGAAGCGGGAGTTCGCCGGGCGGATAGCCCTGCACGGGGCGGTCAACGTGCAAGGCTGGCTGCAACGCGCCGCGCCCGCGGAAATCGAGGCCGAAGTGAACCGCTTGATGGACGAAGTCGGCTCGGGCGGCGGTTTCATCCTCGCCCCCAGCCACCACATCCAGCCCGACACGCCCCTGGAAAACGTGCTGGCCGTCTACCGCGCGGTCGCCAAACGCCGCGGAGGGAAGAATCTATGACACCACGTTTAGCCGCGCCCCGCAGGGAAGCGTGCAATGTCGTCGCAAAAAGCCGCGGAGGGAGCAACCGATGACGCAAGGCCCTCATCCGCTGCTACAGAACGAGATGCTGCCCGTCGAGATCGTCTTGGCCCCGGCGTGGTGGCATCGTCATGAGGGGATCAGCTTCGACGAGGATTTCTTCTTCCATCCGGCCAAACGGGTCGAGGTCGAGCGGCAAATGGAGAACGCCCTCTATCGTCGCTGGGGCCGCTGCGGGCTGGGGGTTGACCACGGCCAATCGTTGCCGCTGGTCGGGCCGGTGCATCTGGCCGCTGGCTTCCTGCTCTCCGAGATGTTGGGCTGCTCGGTGGAATATTCGGCCGATGGGCCGCCGCTGGTGAGGGCGGCTAACCACGAGAATCTCGATCTCTCGCCCGACGCCGCATTCCAAAGCCCCGCCTTCCGCCGCTGGGAAAGCCTCTGCGACGCCCTGAAAACCAAACACGGCGGCCTGCTGGGCGACATCAACTGGAGCGGCGTCCTGAACCTGGCTCTCGACATTCGCGGGCAGGACATTTTTCTCGACATGCTCGACAAACCCGCCGAAGCGTCGCGTTTCTTCGCCCAGATTGCCGCGGTAATCGAGCGGTTCACGCAAACGATGTTCGCCCGCACCGGCTCAACGTCGATCAGCGTCAATCGCACCGTCCGCTGCCTCCGCCCCGCGGTCTTCCTGCACTCGGAGTGCTCGCTGACGATGCTCTCCACAGCGGATTATGAACGATTTCTGCTGCCGCTGGACGCCGAGTGGAGCCGTCGGCGTCGGCCATTCGGCATCCATTACTGCGGCAAAGACCCGCAGCGTTACGCCGACGTTTTCGCCCGGCTGCCGCACCTCGATTTTCTCAACGTCGGCTGGGGCGGCAACGTCGCCCGGCTGCGGCAATCGCTGCCCGAGACGTTCTTGAACGTCCGCTACAGCCCGGTCGAAATCGTCCATCACACGCCCGACCAGATCCGGCAGACTGTTCGCCGCTTGGTCCACGAATCGGGCAACCCCTGGCTAACCGGCGTCTGCTGCATCAACATGGACGAGCAGGTGAGCGACCAGCAGATCACCGCACTGTTGGAAGAGGCGCAGTCGCTGCGCACAGAGTATGAAAAGTCGAACCAGTAAACGAAGGACGTACTCCTCACGCTCCGCGTGAGGGCGTTTGGGAACCCTCGTTCCCACGCTCCGCGTGAGGGCGTTTGGGAACCCTCGTTCCCACGCTCCGCGTGGGAACGCATCCGCCCCGACGCTCTGCGTCGCGCGGAGTAACGCGGCGTGTCGGGGAAGTATCGGTTCCCACGCAGAGCGTGGGAACCAGAACAATGCCTTCGGAAACTCACTGCCATGCAACTGCCCAAGTATTCGATCGGCGTCGGCGACCGCTTTGCCCATCAGGGGGCGGCGCAACTGCAAGCGATCGTGCAGGCCGCCCGCGAGGGCGTCGAGGTCGCCCCGGTTTGGAACAAGTCGCACCGCGAGCACACGATCGTGGGGAGCCGGCCGGCCGATGTGCGGGCCGAGGCCGACCGGGCGGTGCAGTCGCTCGGCTGGAGCGGCCCCTATTTCGTCGATGCCGACCACATCAGCCTGAAGACCGTGGATGGTTTTCTGGAAGCGAGTGATTTCTTCACGCTCGACGTGGCCGACTGGATCGGCCGCGATGCCGGGGACGAGGCGGTGGGCGATTTCGCCGCGCGGCACGAGCGGCTGGCGGGCCGGCTGTCGCTGCCCGGCATCGATCGCGCGCTGGAGCTGCCTCGGCCGATGATCGCCGCGACGGCGCGGAAGTTCCTGGCGGCGATCGGCGAGGCCGGCCGCATCTATCGCCACATTCGCGAGGCCCGGGGAGCGGAGTCGCTGGTCATCGAAATATCGTTAGACGAGACCGACCGGCCGCAGACGCCCGGCGAACTGCTGTTGATCCTGGCGGCCATCGCCGACGAAGGGATTCCGGCGGAGACGATCGCCCCGCGCTTCGCCGGCCGATTCAACAAGGGGGTCGAGTACGTCGGCGACCTGTCGGAGTTCGTCCGTCAGTTCGAGGAGGACCTGGCGGCGTTGGCCTTTGCCGTCGAAGCGTTCGAGTTGCCGGAGAATCTGAAGCTGAGCGTGCATTCCGGCAGCGACAAGTTCGCTCTCTACGGGCCGATGCGCAATGCGCTGGCGAAGTTCGAAGCCGGCGTGCACCTGAAGACGGCCGGCACGACGTGGCTGGAGGAACTGATCGGTCTGGCGGCGGTCGGCGGCGACGGATTGGAAATCGCCAAAGAGGTCTATCGCGGAGCGTGGCAGCGGTTCGACGAGCTTTGCGGCCCCTACGCCTCGGTAATCGACATCGACCGGGGCCGGCTCCCCGCGCCGGACGCCGTTGCGCAATGGGACGGCGGGCAGTTTGCGGCCTCATTGCGTCACGATGCGGCCTGCGCAGCCTACAATCCGCACTTCCGTCAACTCCTGCACGTCGCTTACAAGATCGCGGCCGAGATGGGCGGCCGCTTCTCGGCCGCGCTCGAGCGACATGCCGACACGATCGCCGCGAACGTTACGCAAAACCTCTACGATCGCCACCTGCGGCCGCTGTTCGTGACCGATCGTTGAGCGCGCTCAGCGGCGCGTCGCGACAACCGCGCATCGGGCCGCCAGGTACAAGTTCGCACGTGTCCGCCGAGGAATTTTGCTGAAAATCTTCTTCGCCAGCAAGAATTTTTTCCGAAGCAGCCCTTGCGGTCGCCTCTTCTCCAGAGTTCTATTCGCGCGCAGCGATGAAGGACGACTGCCGACGCGACTCGACGGCCACACTCTCGCCGTTTGTCTCTCCTTACTGAGCCGTGCGACACGTGCTCGGTCGGCGACGGCACAGCGCAACAACGACGACGAGCGCTGTGCTAAGTGAGCTCGCGTCAGTCGGTCTCGCTCATCGCTGTCCTCACCGCGCAGGCTGAGACATGCGGTCGCCGAACATCGCGATTTCCATCGGCACGAAGCGAGGCGGCGCGGGAAGAAAAGACGAAACACCCGCGCGGCACGTCTGTTTACAACTTATTGTCGCACAATGGTTTGCGATTCCACGACGACGCCGTCGAGGCCCACCGGCAGCGACGCTTGCCCTGCGACAAAACTCCGCCGACTACCGCGCCTTTCTGTGTCGCTCGCCGCGGCGGCAAGCGAGGCGCACTCCTGCGAAATCACCGCCGGAGTTGATCGCAATGATCGGCGCGTCGGCGATCGTCTCGTCAACAAGCCAGTCGCAGCGCATCGGCGCCGCGACCATGCGGCGCATGCGTCGTCAACATCGATCGTGTCGTTGATCATGCTGACGTTTGCGCGTCGGCGCACGCGCGGTGATCGGAGGCCGCGGCGCTGCAACTGCGGCGCGATCGACCGCCGGCGAGAAAAATTTTCGCGCTTTCGCGGAAATTTGTACTTGCAAAGTTCTTGCAAATGGGTAGGATCATGAAAAGTTGTTGTGGTGAGATGTCGGCCGCGCGTCGGCCCCAGCCTTGACGACGGCGTGATTCTCGCTTGCACGTTTGTTAGGAGGACGTACGTTGGCTAAGAAGAAAGCTGCGAAGAAGAAGGTCGCGAAGAAGCCGGCCAAGAAGGTCGCAAAGAAGCCGGCCAAGAAGGCCAAGCGCAAGGTAGCCAAGAAGGCCAAGAAGTAGATGCCCGGCGGCATTGTTGCCCGGCGTCTTGTCGCCCGGCGACGCCGCGTGAGAGTCTTCGCTTCGAAACCTTGCGGCTAATCACGACGAGAAAGGATCGCCCGGCACGGCTGACCGGGCGGTTCTATTTCTTGGGGCCGCTCATTCCGTCGCAAACGGCGGCGGGTCGCCGCCGAGTTGGCTGAGCGCGTTTCGCGCGGCGCGCTGCTCGGCCTCCTTCTTGTTGCGGCCCCATGCAGGCTGATAACGCTCGCCGCCGACCTGGGCCGCCACCTTGAAGCACTTGCTGTGGTCGGGCCCTTTCTCGTCGAGCAGTTGATACGTGGGCGTGGTGCCGTGCTCGCGCTGCGCGAGCTGCTGCAAGAGCGACTTGTAGTTGCTGCCCGTCTCCCCTTCGGCGGCCAATTCGATCTCCGGCCCCATCGTCGCGGCGATGAACCGCCGCGCCGCCGCGTCGCCGCTGTCGAGATAAATCGCCGCCAAGAGCGACTCGAAGACGTCGGCCAAAAGCGACGAGGGAACGCTCGGATGCGTCGTCATCCCTTTGCCGAGAATGAGAAACTCCTGCATCCCCAAGGTCCGGCTGATCTTCGCACAAGTCTCCCGGCTGACGACGATCAATTTCAGCCGGGTCAACTCGCCTTCGAGGTATTCCGGGTATTGGTGGAAGAGCAACTCGCAGACCACCGCCCCCAGGATCGCGTCGCCGAGAAATTCCAGCCGCTCGTTCGACGCCAGCCGGTGCTCGGCCCCCGAGGCGTGCGTCAGCGCGGACAGCAGCAGGCTCTTGTCCTTGAACTCGTAGCCGATCCGCTCTTCCAGCTTCTGTATCAACGAAGCGTCTGGAAATTCGGATGAATTGATGCGATCGGTCGACATCCGGCAACTCTTTGTGGGAAAGGCGCCCTCGTGGCTCCCAGCATTTAAGGTAGCCGCGCAAAGGGGACCTGTCAACCACCCTCGCGGTCTTCGTCAATTCCCGTTGCGGTTGCCCTGTTCCACGGGAGGGCGTGCCGCTTGTCGTTCGCGGATTGCTTCCGTTATACTGCAAACTCTTCGGCGGCGATCGCGGACGTTTTCAGTCTCCTCGGCCCTGTGGCAAACGGAGCTTTCATGACAACGGCATCACTGCAACCCTGGGACCGGAAGGCGGCCGACGAACTGGCGAAGGAATTTCGCTACGTGGTCACCGATATGATCTGTCGTTCGGGCTGCGGCCACATCGGCGGCGCGTTGAGCCTGGTCGAGATCATCATCACGCTCTATTACCGCACGATGCGGCTTCGGCCGCAAGAGCCGCGCTGGGCCGACCGCGATCGGCTGATCCTCTCGAAAGCCCATGCCGGCCCGGTCTTGTATACGGCGCTGGCCTACAAGGGCTTCTTTCCGCCCGACTGGCTGGCGACGATGAACCAGGACGGCACGCGGCTGCCCAGCCACGTCGATCAATTGAAGACACCCGGCATCGACATGACCGCCGGCTCGCTGGGCCAAGGGCTGTCGTGCGCCTGCGGCGTGGCCCTGGCCGGCAAGATGAACCGCAAGAGCTACCGCACCTTCTGCATCGTCGGCGACGGCGAAAGCGACGAGGGTCAAGTCTGGGAGGCGGCGATGTTCGCCGCGCACCACAAACTCGACAATCTCGTGGCCGTCACCGACTGCAACAAGATGCAGATCGACGGCACCACCAAGGAAATCCTCGACCTGGAGCCGCTGACGGACAAGTGGCGGGCCTTCGGCTGGGAGGTCTTCGAGATCGACGGCCACGATTGGGATCAGATCTATGACGCCCTGCAAGACGCGATCGCCGTGACCGGCCGGCCGGCGATGATCATCGCCCACACACTCAAGGGCAAGGGGAACGCGGTGGTCGAGGACCGCGTCGATAGCCACCACGTCGGCGTACCCGACCGCGCCACCTACGACAGACTCATCGGCGGACTGGGCTACTCCTGCCCGCTGCCCTATGCGAACTGAGGAATCGACATGCGCCGCCATGAACTGCCGATGCAGACCGTCTACGCCCAGACCCTCTGCGAGTTGATCGAGGCCGATCCCAACGTCCTCTGCCTCGAAGCCGACCTGGCGAAGGCTTCGGGCACAATCCCCTACGTGGCCGACAAGTACCCTGATCACTTCATCGACGTGGGCGTGTCGGAGGCCAACATGATCAGCCTGGGGGCGGGCCTGGCCGCCGAGGGCAAAATCCCCTTCTGCTCCAGCTTCACCTGCTTCGCCACTCGCCGCGTCTACGATCAGATCACGATCAGCGTGGCCTATCCGAACAACAACGTGAAGATCGTCGGCACCGCCCCCGGCATCACGCAAGGCCCCAACGGCGGCACGCACATGTGCTTCCTCGACCTGGCCATCATGCGGGCGATGCCGAACATGCACGTCTTTTCGCCCGCTGATGCCTACGAACTGCGGGCGACCATGCGGCACATGGCCGGCACGAAGCAACCCAGCTACTTGCAGGTGATCCGTTTCCAGATGCCGGGCATTTTCGACGACGATTACGTGTTCGATCCGAATTCGGCCAAAGTCATGCGGCAGGGCGAGGACGTCACGCTGGTGACCACCGGTTACATGCTGCCGTTTGTGCTCCGCGCGGCCGATGAATTGGCCAACGGGGGAGTCAGGGCCGACGTGCTGCATTATCCGTCAATCAAGCCGTTCGACGCCGATAGCCTGGTGGCTTCGGCCCGCAAGACCGGCGGCGTGGTGACGATCGAGAACCAGAGCATCCTGGGTGGTCTGGGCGGCGCCGTCTGCGAAATCCTCTCGGAGCGGCACCCGGTGAGAGTCAAGCGGCTCGGCGTTCCCGACCGCTTCGGCGAGGTGGCCAGCGAGGACTATCTGTTCGCGAAGCACGGTTTCGGCGTGCCGCACATCGTTGCCGCGGCGAAATCGCTGGCGGCGGCGCAGGGCGCAAGTGATTGAGTCTCCCCTCTCCGTTTGGGAGAGGGGACGGGGGAGAGGGCTTGGCGGTCAACACTCGCCAGCGACGCGATTCGCTTCGGAAACCACTGCCCTCACCCTGGCCCTCTCCCAAAGGGAGAGGGGACGAGGCTTAACTCGACCCGGCGAAGCTCGAGGCCTCGCCCAATCCTTCAGAGCCCATGCCGCGGTAGCCGCCGTCGACCATGATCTCGGTCGCGGTGATGAAACTCGCCTCGTCGCTCAACAGGAAGGCGACCGGGGCGGCGCATTCCTCGACTTCGCCCAGCCGCCGCAGCATGTGGAACTTGCCCCAGATCGGGCCCCACTTCGCCCGATCGTAGCCGGCGGCCTTGTCAACCTCGCGCGTCCAGATCCAGCCGGGGCTTACCGTGTTGACGCGGATGTTGTCAGCCGACAGATCGAGGGCCATGCAGCGGGTGAGTTGATTGACCGCCCCCTTAGCCGCGTTGTACGTCCAGCGGTTCGGCTGGGCGATGTGGGCGGAGATGCTCGATAGGTTGACGATCGCCCCGCCGCCTTGCGATCGCATCAGCGGCGCGACGCAGGCGGCCATCGTCGCGTAGCCGATCGGGCCGACGCACATCATCCGCAGCCACTCCTCGCGGCTGGCGTCGCTGCCCTTGGCAATGAACGAGAAGGCGTTGTTCACCAGGTAGTTCACCTTTCCCCAGGTCCTCTGCGCCTCCTTGGCCAAACGACGGCAGAACGTCTCCTCGGCCATGTCGCCTTGGATGAACTGCACCTGGTAGCCTTTCGCCTGGCATTCGCGCGCGGTCGCCTCGCCGTTGCCGCTGATGTCGCCGAAGGCGACCGAGACGCCTTCCTGGCAGAGCCTCTCCATGATCGCCCGTCCGATGCCGGCGGCGCCGCCGGTGACAATTGCCGCTTTGCCGCTGAGTCCTCGCATGGTTCGGTCTCCTCAATCGACTATGGCCACAGCACGGATCGGCGACCCGTCGCGGCCCTTGATATTCAGCGGAAACCCGACGAAGGTGAAACGCTCGGGCAGTTTCTCCAAGTTCGTCAGCCCCTCGACGATCACAATTTCAACGCCGGGGGCCAGGAGCGTCAAGTGGACCGCCTTCCAGTCGTCGCTGGGGGTGAGCGTATCCATTCCCAACAGGCCGATGCGTCGCCGAGCGATCCACTGGGCCGCTTCGAGCGTCAACGTGGGGAAGTCGCTAAAGCACTCGGGCGTGCCGAATGTGCGGTCCCAACCGGTGCGATAGATCACCTTGGCCCCCGCCTGAAACTTCTCGGCGTGGGGCATGAGCATGTCGAGCGTGATCGGCGTCTTTGCCGCCAGTTCCGCGCCGGGTGCCAGGTCGAGCAGCGTCGCCGGGCCGTAGAAGCAGTCGAGCGGCATCAGGTCGACCGTTCGGCCGTCGTCGTAGAAATGGTACGGCACGTCGAGGTGCGTGCCCTGGTGGGTAGCCATGCTGATCTGCGTCATGTTGTAGCCGATCGACGCGATCGTGTTATGCACCGTGACCGCGATCTTCGGATCGAAGGGAAAATTGGGCTGCCCATGCTCCAGCGGGTGCGACAGGTCGATCAGTTTCGGCATCGTTTTCCTCTTTTTTCTAGAGAAGACGCGGTCGCAGAGACGGCAAGTACGCCTAGCCTCCTCGCCCCACTTCTCCCATTCTGCCAGCGGTCCCGTCTCTGGCAGTCTCGTTGACAGTTGGGCTGTAGGCTCTGTTATAATCCCCCAAGAGCAGCAACAAAAGTGACAAAGGGGAGTGCAAGCGGCAGTGCCGCTGGGAATCAAGGGTTGACGGCCGATACGCGAGCACCGGACGAGGATTTATCTTGCGACTGAAACTGATTGCCTGTGAGATTCTCTACCGCGAGATCTGCGCGGTTGTCGCACGCTCGGTAAACCAGGTGGACGTCGAGTTCCTGCCCAAGGGGCTGCACGACATGGGGCAGGCCGGCATGTCGGCGCGGCTGGGCGAGGTGTTGGCCGCCGTCAATGAGGCGAAATACGAGGCCGTGCTCCTCGGCTACGCCCTGTGCAGCAACGGGCTGGTTGGCCTGACCGCGCGGAACGTGCCGCTGGTGATTCCCCGCGCCCACGATTGCATTACCCTTTTCCTGGGCGACAAAGAGCGATACCTCGACTATTTCCAGTCGCATCCGGGCGTCTATTTCAAGACCAGCGGCTGGATCGAGCGCGGCGAAGGGCTCGAACAATACCGCGAGGATTCGATCGCGCAGAAGTCCGGCATGATCCAAACCTACGAGGAGCTGGTGGCGAAGTACGGCGAGGACAACGCCAAGTTCCTCTACGACCAACTCTGCAACATGACCCGCAACTACAGCGGGCTGACGTTCATCGAGATGGGGATCGAGCCCGACGATCGTTTCGAGCAACAGGCCCGCCAGCAGGCCGCCGAACGCGGCTGGAAGTTCGAGAAACTCACCGGCAACATCACGCTCCTGCGGCAGTTGGTCGACGGTCCTTGGGACGACGAGCGTTTCCTGGTTGTGCCCCCCGGCGGCCGCGTGGCGGCGAGTTTTGACGAGAAGATCATTAAGATTGAGGGGCTAGGGACTGGGGGCTAGAGCCCAGTCCCCGACCCATGCCCCCTAGTCCCCAGTCCCTAGCCCCTAGCCCCCAGCCCCCAGCCCCCAAACCATGACCGGTCACGAACGAATTCTCGCCGCATTCGACGGCCAGCCCGTCGATTCGCTGCCGCTGATGCCGATCACCATGATGTTTGCGGCCGACCAGATCGGCCAGCCATACGGGAAATACGCGGCGGACCATCGCATTTTGGTCGAGGGTCAGATTCGCACGGCCGAGAAGTTCGACTTCGACTACGTCTCGTGTATTTCCGATCCCGGTCGCGAGGCGGCCGACTGCGGGGCGGCCATTCAATACTTCGACAATCAGCCGCCGGCGGTCGATGAGGTCCACGCCCTGTTGGCCGACAAGAGTGTGTTGGCCCGGTTGAAAATGCCCGATCCACTGGGCGGCGGGCGGATGCACGACCGCGTGCAGGCTGCTGCGCTGTTCCGCGAGCGCGTCGGCGGGCAGAAACTGATCGAAGGTTGGATCGAAGGCCCATGCGCCGAGGCCGCCGATCTGCGCGGCATCAATCGGCTGATGACCGACTTCTTCGACGACGCGGCGTTCGTCCGCGATCTGTTCGAGTTCAACATGGCGATGGGCGTGGCGTTCGCCCGGGCGCAGGTCGAGGCGGGCGTCGATCTAATCGGAGTCGGCGACGCCGCCGCCTCGCTGGTCGGGCCGCAGATTTACGAGGAGTTCGTGCGCCCCTACGAGCAGGAACTGGTCGACGGCCTGCACGCGCTGGGGACGCGGGTGCGGCTGCACATCTGCGGCAACATCCGCCGCATTCTGCCGGGCGTCGGCAGCTTGGGCTGCGACATGGTCGACATCGATTCGATGGTCCCGTTGGATCAGGCCCGGCGGGAGATGGGTGCCGACGCGGTGCTGGCCGGCAATCTCGATCCGGTCAAAACGCTCCGCAACGGCACGCCCGAGGCGATCGCCGCGGCCCTGGCCGAATGTCATCGCCAAGCTGGCCCGCGTTACATCGTCGCCGCCGGCTGCGAAGTCCCCCGCGATACGCCGGAGGCCAACGTGTCGGCACTGACGAAGTACGCGCGATCGCACACGGCTCAGTCCCCTCTCCCTTTGGGAGAGGGTTAGGGTGAGGGCTGTTTGGATTTGAAGATTGGAGGTCCGGAGCCCCGAACCCTGCTCTACCCTCACCCCCGGCCCCTCTCCCAAAGGGAGAGGGGAGACTGCTTATCCCCGCGGATACTGCCGGCAATACTCGTAGAGCGCCATGGCGCCGGCGGTGGCGACGTTGTGGGCGTAAGGGAGCCCATAGACGGGAATCTCGACGGCGTGGTCCAAGAGCTGCAACACTTCGTCTTCGACGCCGCTCCGCTCGTTGCCGAGCACCAAAACCGTTCGCCGCTTGAAGGGGAACTCGAAGATCGACACCGCCCCGGTCGTCTGCTCCAGGCCGACGATCTCGAAGCCCTCGTCGCGGAGTTTTTTGAGCACCGGCGGCAGCGTGCGATGCACGTCGACTTGCAGCGTCTCGGCGGCGTCGCGGGCGATTTTGCCGATCAGCTTCGCGTTGCCGCAGCAGATCATCCGCTCGACACCGCAGCAACCGGCCGCCCGCGCGATCCGCGACAGGTTCACGTTGCTCCGCAGCGGCGGACAGGCGACGATCAACTCGCGCTGGCGATCGAGCGGCCAGGCCGGCTTGTGGCGTTCTTGCTGGAAGTCGGGCATGGGAGTGGGCAGTAGGCAGTAGGCAGTAGGCAGTCGGCGGTAGGCAGTGAGGCGCTTTCGATGTTCCCACTACCCCGCTGGCCGCGAGCGTTCATCTCACTGCCCACTGCCCACTGTTCAACGATAGATCAAAGGCCAGGAGACGGCTATCGGGCTGGGCCGACGACCGCTCCTGGCCCGCTGTAGCGAAAAACGCTACGGTACCTCTGCTTGAATATCCGAAACCGCCGAATGGCGGCGCAAGGCAGACTCCACATCTACTTCAATCTACAGCTTTCTCGGCCGCTTGAACAGAGACGTCAGATTTTCTTGGCGTCGGCAATCTGCATCAAAGCGGGAATGATCCGGGCAGCGGCGCGAGCGCGGTGGCTGAGGACCGACTTTGCCCTCAGACCCAGTTCAGCGAACGTCCGATGGTACTCGACAATCTCGAAGAGGGGGTCGTAGCCGAATCCGTCCTCGCCGCGCGGCTCGAAGAGGATCCGCCCTCGGCAGGAGGCGTCGCTCTCGCCGCGGATTTCGCCGGTTGGATCGGCCACGGCGATGTGGCAGACAAATCGGGCGGTGCGACGCTCGATTGGGGCATCAGCCAATTCGCCAAGCAACAGCCGGTTGTTCGACTCATCGCTGGCGTCGAAGCCGGCGTATCGGGCGGAAAAGACCCCCGGGCGACCGCCGAGCAGATCGACCTCCAGACCGCTGTCGTCGGCCAGCACCCAGCGGCCCAACAGCCGGGCGTAGCCGGCGGCTTTCAGCCGGGCGTTGGCGGCAAAGGTCTCGCCGCTCTCCTCGACCGACAGATCGCCCGGAAAATCCGCCAGCGTCGCCACTTCGACCCCTGCCGGCCGAACCAGATCGGCCAGTTCGATCCCCTTCTTTCGGTTGGCGGTGCCTAGAACAAGCATGAGAGCAGAGAGCAAAGTGTTTGGCCGCGCTCTGACGGGCGACACGCCCCCGACAAAAACCCTAATTCCCCACCCCGCCGACCGCAGTCGGCGGGCGTTCCCACTGCCAACTGCCGACTGCCGACTGCCGACTACTCTACTCCGCCGCTCGCCATGCTGATCGGCCGCTTGGGGATCTTGACCACCGCCGGCTGAACGTCAAGGGGAATCCAGACGGGGGCCTTGCCGGTGCCGACGTTGACCCGCTTCGGCGCAACCGCTTGCGGCGTTGCTCCTTGGCGCTGAGCACTCTGGAGGCGTTTAGGACCTGCATTTGCGTTGGATCGTTCGGATCGGGGGCGCCGGCGGCGAAAGTCTGGATGATCGTCTTGATCCGCGGGTCGAAATCGGTCTGCCCGTCGGGCGTCGTCATGCCAGGCGACATGAAGCTGTCAACGGTAACGATGCTGGAGTATCGGTCGTGGAATTGATAGGCGTTATAGCCCAATTCCCGGAGTTTCTTGACCAGCGCATCCGCCTCGCGGGCGGCGACGGCCAACTTGCTCTCCATGTCTTTGCGTCCCTCTTCGATGTCGCGGATGTCGCTCTGGCGGATGACGGCGCTTCCCCGAAACGTCGCCACCTGCACCGTGTATTTTCCGGGGCATTCCAAGAGACTATAGGGCACGCCCTTGTTCAGGGCGATCGTCTCATCATCGAGGCCGCGCTGGTTGAAGTAGTCGGGCGGAAGCAGCGGATTCGGAACGATGAAGGCGTGCCGCATCGGCCCGAGCTGCTTTTTCGCACTGCCGATCATCTCATAGACCTGCTGCTGAGCCAGCCGCCAACCAGTCAGCGTCTGATGCGTCGCCTTGCCATCGGTGACCTCAAGGCACTTTGGCTTGGCGTACTTGAGGGTATGCAGCGTCGACTGGGCCTTGGCATCGTCGGCCGTGCGGTAGTTACCCACCAGCACGGCGACTTCCACCAGATCGGGGTGATCCGCGTTCTTGCTGTCTCGATATTTATAGTAGGCGCCTTTCGGCTTCTTGCCATACCGGTCGAAACCCAGCATCTCTGCTTTGCCGGGGTCGAAGTGGCCGAGGTAGGCGTAGGCCGGCAACTTGTAGCGTTTGCGCAATTCCAGAACCAACTCGTGGGCCTGTTTATCGGCCCCTTTGCCGGAGAAGCTGCACGCCATCACCATCCACGGCCCATTGTCCTCGGCGAGCTTGTACGGCTTGGCCGGGTCGGTGTCGATGTGCTTCAGCGAGATCAGGTCGCTCCAGGGGGCGGCCACCGCCGTTGACGCCCCGCAGCACGCCCCAACGGCCATCCACAACCGGAACATCCATTTTCCGCTCATGACACCCTCCTTGAACATCGCCACTCCGGCCGAGAAAAAGCGGCGGGAGTGTAGCAGAACCCAGGCGGCGATGCCAGAGCGTATTGGCGAGTTTAGGGTTTCTCGATCCCCCAACAGACTGTCTGTCTCCTCTTGCTCCGCGAGAGGAAAGCGGACCCGCCGGTCGCTTCACGCGGAGCGTGAAGAGTACGTCCGATTGGCGAGTTTAGGTGAGTTCGGGCGTTCCGCAAACCCAGCCGTCTTCGATCTGCCTAGCAACGCCGCGCACGAGTTGGCCGAGCAATTCCGGCCCTCCGGGCAGGGCGACCGGGGCATGATATTCGCAGGTGCCGCCCATCCAGCCCGGCCGCCCGGGCAGAGCCCCTTCAACCAACACCTGCAATGGCCGGCCAAGAAGCTCTTGGAAATGCCGCAGTCGTAGTGTCCTTCCCAGCCTTCCCAATTTCGTCGCGCGTCGCAGGGCGATGCGGCCGGGGATCTGGTCGGTCATCTCAGCGGCGGGCGTCCCTTGCCGCGGACTGAAGCGGAAGACATGGACCTTGGCGAATCCCACTTCCTCAACCACGCGGCAGGTGGCGGCGAAATCCTCCTCCGTCTCGCCGGGGAAACCCACGATCACATCGGTCGTCAGCGCCGGCCGATCGAGCGCCGCTCGAATCGCGCGGCAGCGGGCCACGAACTCCTCGGCCGTGCCCCGGCGGTTCATGCGGCGTAAAACGGCGTCCGAACCGCTTTGCAACGGCAGGTGCAGATGGGGACAAACCCGATCGCGGCGCTCCGCCATCAGCTCGATCAATTCCGGCGTGACTTCCGCCGCCTCGATGCTCGACAGCCGCACGCGGAAGTCGCCGTCGAGGTCGGTGATCTGCCGGAGAAGCGAGGGGAGAGAGGAGAGGGGAGAGGGGAGAGGGAAAAGTCGGCAGTGGGCAGTCGGCAGCGGGCAGCGGTGAGGCTTCAGAGGCTGGATTTCGGATTTTGACGATGATGTCCCATCGTTCGCCAATGCCTTTGCCCCCTCTCCCCTCTCCTCTCTCCTCTCTCCCCTTCCATAGTCCCCCAAATGAATCCCCGTCAGCACGATCTCACGATGGCCGGCGGCCAGCAGGCGGCGGACCTCGTCGAGCACCTCCTCGGCCGGCCGGCTGATCAGATGTGGCCGAACCGTCGGGACGATGCAGTAGCTGCATTTCATGCGGCAGCCGTCTTGCACCTTCACCAGCGCCCGGCGGCGGCCCTCGAAACGGTCGATGCCGCTGGGCACGTCGCTCAATCCCCGCCGGGCAAGCAGCTTGGGCAAATCTCGCTTGTCGGCGACGACCTCGACCACGCCGGGCAGGGCGGCGGTGGCGTGCGGCGCCCGCGCAGCGAAGCAGCCCAGCACGATGATCTCCGCCTGCGGATGCGCCCTGGCCAGCCGGCGAATGATCTTGCGGCATTTCGCTTCGCTCTCGGCGGTCACGGTACAGGTGTTGACAATGCACAGACCGAGCGGCTCGCCTTCGCGCGGCTGGCGATATCCCAGCCGCTCGAACCCCTGGCGGACGAATTCCGTCTCGTACTGGTTCACCTTGCAGCCGAGGGTGACGGTTTTCAGCGTTCGTGGCTGCGTCATGGCATGCGGTGCGGCGGCAGGGCGCGGCGGGAACCGGCCCCTTGACCGACCGCGGGCACGATGGCGGCCGCGGTTTGCGGGCTGAGATTGAAGATCAAAAAACCCGACGCCGCGAGCGAGCGTGCGGTGACGATCTGATTGAGCACCTGGTCCGGCGTGAGGTGAATGCCCGTCGCCGTGGCCCCGATGCCGACGTACAACGGCACTCGGCCGCCGATCAGTTTCATTTGGCTGCGGACCAGCGAGGCCAGCTCCGCGTCGTCGGCCGTGTAGTCCATCGGGCAGACGAAGTCGAGGTAGCCGGCCTTGACCCAGGCGGGCCAATCCTGAGCGACCGACTCGCGGCAGCCGGGATACGAGCCGAACACCGCCGCCGAAATCTTCAGGCCGGGCCGCAGCCGCTTCGCCTCGCGGCTTACCGCCCTTACCAGTTCGCTGATCTGCCGGCAGCGCCAATCGTTGTACTCGTCTTTGCGATCGCCGGAGAAACAATCCATCGGCCAGTGGAGCACTTTTCGCCCGCTGGCAGCCTCAAACCGCCGGCGGCAGCCGTCGCAATAGCAGTATTCGCGGCCGGGATAACGGATGTAGTCGAGGTGTAGCCCGTCGATCGGATACTTGCGGGCGACTTCCAGCAAGCTGGCAAGTTCCAGCTTCTGATTCGCGGGATTCGACGGGCAGAGCCAATCGGCGGGCTCGCCCTTGACGCTCACCTGGGTGCGGCCGGCGCGGCGGAGTTTTTCGACGAAGTTCTTCGGCGCGGTCGCCAGATTAAAATCGACCTTCCAAACATGGACCTCGATTCCCCACCGCTTTGCGGCGGCGCAGCACTGCTCGATTTGATCGCCGCTGCGACGAAAGGTGACGCTGCGGGGCAACACGTCGCTGGGATAATGGGCCAGCCCGCCCCAGAGCATGTTGGGAAAGACCATGTTGAAGCCGTTTTCGGCCAGCAGCCGCGCCGAGCGGTTCCAACTGTCAGGATCGTCGAGAAACGCCCCGGTGCCGGAGTGGTTCCACATGCCGCGGCCTTCGCGGAGCGGACTCTCGACGGCCGCCAAGAAAGCGGCGACCAGCGAATCGTGCGCCGCCTGGGCGCGCTCGATCGCTCGGTTGTAACTCTGCTGGGCGAACCACTCGCTGGCACTGTTCCAGTCGAGCCGCGCCTGGCGAAGCCGCTTACAGACCTCCGCTTTCGACGAGTGAATCCGCTGCGACGCCGCGGCGAAGGTCTCGTAAGGCCCCACCTTGCCGGCGCGATCGAGTTCGGCCTCGGCCATCTCCCTCCACAGCGGCGGCACGAGGCGGCCCAGGGTCGCGGCGAGTTGGTTTCTCGCCTCGCGGGTGTCGGCCGGCACGTCATAATCGAAGATTTCGCCGCGCTCATTCCCTTGCACCGCGCTGTTGGGATCGTCAGCCAGTTGCAGCGCCTGGCGGAGTCGCGGCGGGACGTTCGCCGCGGCATAAATAATGAGCTTGCCCCCTGACTTGACGAACTTCGCCAATGCCGCGACGCACTCGTCGCTCGGAGTGAAATTCGAGGGGAGCACGACGACGCGCCGCGGGCCGAGGTCGCCATCGGCGATGGCCTGCTCGTCAAGCGGATCGCATCCCAGCCCGAGCTCGTCCAACATGATCTCAAGCCGGTGCGATGCCTCCTTGGCGACCGCCAACTCGGCATCGGAACGAGACGGCGTGGGGACCGGAACGACGGGGGCCACGTCACGCCAGACCGCGGCGAGACGGCGGAAGCGAATGCTCGTGTCGCCGACGTCCTTGCCCGCTGGCCGCCAAGCCGAAAGCCGAATGCCGTCGATCTTGTCCCAGCCGGCGGGAGTCCCCTCGATCGCAAACGAAGCCTTCGCGAACCGCAACGACTGCCAGCCCTTCTTTTCGAGCGGCTTATCCGCAGTGTACCAGCCGTTGCCGCTGCGGAAATAGAGCGTCAATCCGCCGACCAGGGCGGGGTCGTCGATGGCGGCTTCCAGCACGAATCCGCCCGGTGACCTGAGATCGAGATGGACGCGGCGATCGGCCAGCGCGCGGCGCAGTTTCGGCTGGGCGGCAAAAGGGGCCCTCAATCGAATAACCGGCCGATCCTGGTCCCGCACGACTTCCACCGGCGGCGAACCCTCGTCGGCGCTCCAGACGGCCCGCGCCGCAGCGGTATCGGCGTAGCTGAAGCCATCCAAGACCTGCTGGCCGCCCAACAACGCCGTAAAGAGCACCGCAAAGACATGCATCAAAGGGCTCCCGGGGTCGGTAAGTGCCCACGTCAAAGGGACAGTCCGATTTCCGTTGACACGAGAATCGGGACAGTCCCCGTGAGGCGGTCGAGCGCCATTATCGGCCCGCATTGTGTCGGTCGCAAGGGCGGTTTGCAAGTCGAGGGGCTTTTCCGATCAAACAGCCCAGGAAAACTGAGAAAAATGTGCGGCCTCCGGCGGCGGCTGGAGAAACCAGGCGCATGGACCGCACCAGGCAACATGCGGAGGATTTGCGGCCCCCTTCTTCGACCCAGCCGGCTTTCCAGTGTTCGGTTTCTTACGTTTGTGCCGATGATGCCGATAGGTGAGCCCGCACCCAGCAAAGAGGATTTTCGGAATGTACCGATTGACCCAATTGTGCCGCACTCGCTTCGCAGCAACCGTGGCCGCTTCTGTCTTGGCGCTATCTCTCAGCGGCTGCACCAGTCTGCCCGACTACATCCACAACGGCTTCAAAGTCGGTCCCAACTACTGCAAGCCCCCCGCCCCGGTAGCCAAACACTGGATCGACGCGGCCGACATGCGCGCGCCCAACGTCCCCGGCATCCAATGCCGTTGGTGGACCGTTTTTCACGACCCGAAGCTCGACGAATTGATCGCCTGCGCCTACCGCCAGAATCTTACTTTGCGCGAAGCCGGCTTCCGGATTCTGGCAGCCAGGGCGGCGTTGAATATCCAGATTGGGAATCTGTTTCCACAAGACCAAATTGCCCGCGGGGCGTACACGCGAAGCGCGACTCCGACCGGCCCCACCACGCCGGTGGCTTACACCAGTTTTTGGAGCTACGGCTTCAACCTGAATTGGCAGCTCGATTTCTGGGGCCGTTTTCGCCGGGCGGTGGCCGCAGCCGAGGACACCCTCGACGCCCGCGTCGCCGATTACGACGCCGCCGTGGTCACCATGTTGGGCGACGTGGCCAGCAACTACGTCAGAATCCGCACCACCCAGGAGCGGATCGATCTGTTGCGAGCCAACGTGAAGTTGCAGCAAGGAGTGCTCGATTTCATCGAGGCGCGATTGGCGGCCGGCTACCGGCAGACCAACCTCGACCGGGCACAAGCGCTGAGCAACCTGCGGCAAGACGAGGCCGCCATCCCGGTCTTGGAAATCGCCAAGCGGCAGTACGAGGACGCCTTGTGCGTCCTCTTGGGGATACCGGCGGTCAGTATCGAGCCGATGCTGGGAATCGGGCCGATCCCGGTCTCTCCGCCGGACGTGGCCCTCGGCATCCCCTGCGATCTGCTGCGGCGCCGCCCGGACGTTCGCTCGGCCGAGCGCTTGGCGGCGGCCCAGGCCGAGGCCATCGGCATCGCCGAAGCCGACTTGTATCCGTCGTTCTTCATCAACGGCTCGCTGGGCTACTCGGCCCAGTTCTTTCCCGATCTGTTCCGCAACACCGCCTTCACCGGCAGTGTCGGGCCGTCGTTCCAGTGGAACGTGCTGAATTATGGTCGCATCATCAATAACGTGCGGCTCCAGGACGCCACCTTCCAGCAGTTGGTCGCAGTCTATCAGCAGACGGTAATCACGGCCAGCCAGGAAGTTGAAGACGGGATCATCGCCTTCTTGAAGTCGCAACGCGCTCAGCCGGCTTCTCGACGAGAGCGTGGCGGCCGCCAAGGAGGCCGTCGACGTCGTGGTTGCCCAGTACATGAGCGGGACGGCCGATTTCAACCGCTACGCCACCATCGAGCAAAACATGGTTACGCAGCAGGACCAGGCCGCGCAATCGAGAGGCAATATCGCGCTGGGGCTGATTCAGACGTATCAAGCGTTGGGGGGCGGCTGGGAAATTCGTTTTTGCGGCCCGCTGCCGCCGCCACCGCCGCCGGCCAACGGCGCGGCGCCGCAGCCTGGTGTCCCGAACGGCATGGAGCAGCTCCCTCTGCCGCTTCCCACCCCTCCGAACACGCCGCAACAGCCCGCGGCGCCGCAGCAACCGGCGGGACCGCAGCAGACGCCGCCGCCGGCACAACCGCCCGCGTTCCTCCAGCAGTCGGCGATGCCGCAACAGCCGGCGTTCCAGCAACAGCCGGCGGCGCCGCAACAACAGCCCGGCCAGCCGCGGGAGCCATTCCAGCCCTGGGATCCGGCCTTACCCCAAGAGCCGCCTCTTTCCCGCGAGCCGTCCGCGTCGCAGGATCGGAGCCTTTCCGGCGGGCTGACGGCCGGCTTGCAGATGCCATCCGAGATGCCTTGGTTGGGGGACGGCGGCCCGCCAAATCGCGCACCCTGATGCCGTGCCTGGATACCATTGAGATCGCTGAAAAGCGATCCGCCTTCAGCCTTCAGCGCGTAGGTTATGCTTCAGCATAACACTATCGCTCGAAACACTTTCCGTTATGCTAAAGCATAACCTACGGCCCTAGCGCCCAAACCGGCCTCCAACAGCCGGCGCGTAGGCTATGCTTTGCACCCCCGACTGCGGCCCGCGACGGAACCCGGTGATCGCCGGCGGGTTTTCTTTAGGTGGAGAGACCGCCGCCGGGCTTGACTCCCGCAAATACTTAATGTATATTAATAGTATAGTGGCATTAACAAGTTGAGGCGTGCGATGGACCATACGGTTTCTCGGGAGCAAGCGGCGGCCTTCGTCCGTTTCTTGCACTCGCTGTTGCGCGAGTTGACGGTCGGCTCGAACGATCCGACCGCGGAACTGCCGCTGGGCCAGCTTCGCGTCTGCCGCGTTCTGACGGGCGGGCTGCAATCGATCTCGGCCATCAGCCGCGAGCTTGGCGTCTCCCTTAGCGCGATCACCCAGATCGCCGACCGCCTGGAGCGGGCCCGGCTGGTCCGCCGCCTGACCGAGGACAACGATCGCCGCGTTCGCTGCTTGCAATTGACCGCCCGCGGTGAGAAACTGTTGCGGCTGCACGACGAGGAGCGCGTCCGCCGCATGGCGGCTGCGCTCGAACAGTTGACTCCCGCCGAAAGGGAACAGGCCGCGGCCGCGCTCGACATGCTGGTCCGCGCGTCGATGGCGGCGCGGGCCGCCGACGGCAATGACAAGGCCGCCGGCCCATACAATTCAACTTCCGAGGTGTTGCTGTGAAAATAATGTTGAGCATGTTGGCCGCGGTGGGAATCCTGGCCGGCGCCGCCGCGCTCTACTTCAAGTTTCACAACTCCGATCCGCCGGCGCTGTTCCGGACCGTTCCGGTCGCGAAGGGGGACATCACGGCGTTGGTCAGCGCCTCCGGCACGCTGGAACCGCAGGAGACCGTAGACGTGGGCTCACAGGTGAACGGCCCCATCTCCTTGGCGCCAGACCGCAAAAACCCCGGCAAGAAGATTGACTACGTTTCCGAGGTGGAGAACGGCACGCTCCTGGCGAACATTGACCCGACGGTTTACAAGTCGCAGGTCGATCAGGCAGAGGCGAATCTCGCTCATGCCAACGCGGACCTGGGAGAGCTCAAGGCGAAAGTGGTTCAGAGCGAGGCGGAGTGGAAGCGGGCCGAATCCTTACGGCCCAAGAAGGCGATCGCCGACACCGACTACGACCTGGACTATGCCAACTGGAAGGTGGCGGTGGCGAATCTCGAGGTGGGAAAGGCGACGGTCAAGCAAGCCGAAGCCGCCTTGGCAATGGCCAAGCGGAACCTCGACTACTGTACCATTAAATCGCCCGTCAAAGGCGTGATTATCGATCGCCGCGTCAACGAAGGCCAGACCGTGGTGTTGACCATGAGCGCCACGAGCCTGTTCTTGATCGCCAAGGATTTAACGCGGATACAGGTCTATGTGCAAGTCAACGAGGCCGACATCGGGCGAATTCACCCGGGCATGGCCGTAACCTTCACCGTCGACGCCTATCCGAACGAGGTCTTCCACGGTACGGTCAGCCAGATTCGTTTGAACGCGGCGACGACGCAGAGCGTCGTCAACTACACGGTGGTCGTCAACACGGAGAATCCCGATTTGCGGCTTTATCCTTATTTGACGGCGAACGCGAGTTTTCAGGTCGAGCACCACGACAACGTGATGACAGTTCCCAACGGCGCCCTCCGCTGGAAGCCGCGGCCGGAGATGGTGGCCCCGGAATACCGCAGCCTGATCGCCGGTGACAAGGGACAAAAGCACGGCAGCGATCAAAGCACAAAGCCCGCTGGTGCCCCGGCCACCGCCGTCAAAACCAGCGCCGAAGCCAATGCCAAGCCGGTCGATCCCAAGGTGGCCGCCGCACTGCAACACGCCAAGCAGCACGGCGGGATAGATCCAAACGCCGGCAAGCAAGAGAAGCCGCAACCGGCCGCCGCCGCCCCGGCCAAGCCCAAGAACCGCGCCGAACACGGACAGGTCTGGGTCAAGGACGGGCTAACGGCCAAACCAATCCGGGTGCGAGTCGGAGTGACCGACGGCAGCAACACCGAGATCTCCGGACCGGGGATCGAGGAGGGCACGAAAGTAATCATCGGCGAGATGAGTCCCGAGGAGGCCGCGGGCGATATGAGCAATCCCTTTGGCGCAAAGTTCTTTAAGAGGGCAGGCGGTCCTCCCAAGACTCGGCCGTAAGCGAGAAGAAATCTCGTTCCCACGCCGAGCGTGGGAACCAGGGACGCCGTTGGGGCGGCAGTTAAACTGCCGCCCCAGCAGCGGCACACAGAGCGTCGGAACCAGAACGCTGAATGGTCTCATGGAACTGATTCGTCTGGAAAACATCACTAAGACCTATCACTTGGGCGAGGTTGACGTGCCGGTGCTCAAGGGGATATCGCTCTCCATCCAGCGCGGCGAAATGGTCGCGCTGATGGGCGCCTCCGGCTCCGGCAAGACGACGCTGATGAACATTCTCGGCTGTCTCGATCGTCCCAGTTCCGGGCAGTTCTGGCTGGACGGTGAGGAGATGAGCCAATTGACGCCCAACCAGCGGGCGCTGGTGCGGACGGCCAAGCTGGGGTTCGTCTTCCAGAGCTTCAATCTGCTGGCCCGCACCAGCGCGCTGCTGAACGTGGTGATGCCGTTGGACTACTCGCCGCGTCGGCCGCACGGCGCCGTGGCCCGCGCCCGCTCGCAGCGTCTGCTGGAGCGCGTCGGTTTGGCCGATCGCATGGAGCACGAGCCGTCGCAGATGTCGGGCGGGCAGCAGCAGCGCGTGGCCATCGCCCGCTCGCTGGTCAACAAGCCCTCGCTGCTCTTGGCGGACGAGCCGACCGGAAACCTCGACTCGCACACCAGCGTCGAAATCCTGGAGATGTTCCAGCAACTCAACGCCGAGGGGATTACCGTCATCCTGGTCACGCACGATCCGACGGTGGCGGCCTTCGCCCACCGCACAATCCGCATCAGCGACGGGCTGATCGAGGGGGACGAGTCGCGGCATGCAACCGCCCGCGAGCACAACCTCGCTTCGATCCCCGCCATGCGGCCGGTCGTCGAGCATCATGACGGCGACGGCAATGGCAACGGCGATAGCGGCGACGGCTATGGCGACGGCGAAGTTGCGACTGAGACTCTGGCCGAGGCCGATCCGCAGCGCTTGCCAACCGATTCCGAAACGGCCCTGGTCGATGGTGACGGCAGCCCGAGCCCGCCGCACGCCCATAACCGCGTCTTTGCCGAAGTAGAGCTAGAACCTTTTACCCCCGACGATCCGCAGGCGGGCGCTTCCCTCTCGACGGAAGCGAAGGCGAAGACGGCTGCGGCCGCGGCAGGCCAGGGCTCGTTGTATGGCAAGGAAGAGACGACAATGCCGGTGGCGCCGCTGGGTTCGTTGATTCCGCCCACCTTTCGCACCGCGCTCAGCGCCTTGCGGCGAAACAAGATGCGGTCGGCCCTCAGCGCCCTGGGTGTGATCATCGCCGTGGCCGCGGTGATCGCCGTGGCCGAAATCGGGCAGGGCTCGAAGATCGCGTTGCAGAAGACGATCGCCAGCATGGGGGCCAATATCCTGATGGTGCAATCCGGGGCCGCCAGTAGCGGAGGGGTGAGCTTCGGCGCCGGCAGCGTCTTGACCCTCACCCCGCAAGACGCCGAGGAGATCGTGCGGCAGTGCCCGGCGGTGGTCAACGTGGCCCCCGTCGTCCGCACCGGCGGCGAAGTGATCTACGGCAACCGCAACTGGGTGCCGATGAGCATCTACGGCACCACGCCCGAGTATCTCAGCGTCCGCGACTGGAACGACATGCTCGAAGGGGGCATGTTCACCGATCGCGACGTGCTCGGCAGCGCCAAGGTCTGCGTCGTCGGCGCCACCATCAAGCGCGAACTGTTTCAGAACCAATCGCCCGTCGGCAAGGAGCTCCGCATCCAGAACGTCTCTCTGCGGGTGATCGGCGTGCTCTCGCCGAAGGGCTCGAATATGGTGGGCATGGACCAGGACGACGTGATCCTCGCTCCCTGGACCACGATCAAGTACCGCGTCAGCGGCGGCGGGGCGACCAACCAGAGTACGGCCGGAACGGTGAACGCTTCCAGCACCGCCACCACCAGCACGCTGAACAACCTCTACCCTGCCGCCACTCCGCTCTATCCGCAGCCCTCGCCGCTGGCCGCCCTCGACACGCCGCAGCCGGTGCGGTTCGTCAACGTCAGCCAAATCCTGGTCAAGGCGGCCTCGACCGAAGAAATCCCAGACGCCATCGACCAGATCACCGATCTGCTCCGCGACCGGCATCGCATCCGCAGCGGGCAACTCGACGATTTCAATATCCGCGACATGACCGAAATGACCAACGCCATGAGCGCCCAAGCCGATATCATGACCGGTCTGCTCTTGATCGTCGCCGGCGTGTCGCTGGTCGTCGGCGGCGTGGGCATCATGAACATCATGCTCGTCTCGGTCACCGAGCGGACGCGGGAGATCGGCCTGCGGATGGCCGTCGGCGCCCGCAGCCACCATATCCTGCGGCAATTCCTGGTCGAAGCGGTGGTCCTCTGCCTGGTGGGCGGAGCGTTCGGCATCGCCGCCGGCCGCGGTTTCTCTGAGCTGATGTACTACGTCAGGCGTTTCCCCACCCAGTTCTCGCCTTCCGCCGTCTTCGCCGCGGTCGCCGTCTCGGCCACGGTCGGCATCGTCTTCGGCTTCTATCCGGCGTGGAAGGCCTCGCGGCTCGATCCGATCGAAGCGCTCCGCTACGAATGACGTGCAGCGCAGTCACCGGCGGGCAGCAGTCGTAGGTTATGCCAAAGCATGACCTACGGCTATCAGTGGAATCGCTGCCGGCTGGGCTACTTCGTCAGCGTGAAGCCCTTGAGGAACCAACCCTCGGGCTCGCTGGTGACTTGCAGTCCGGCGGGGCCAAGATAGTGGCGCACCGACTGGTAGTCGGGCATCTCGCGGCCGTCAACCTTTTGCTTCCGCGGGCTGTCGCTCTTCGGGTCGCCTAACACCCCGTTAAGCAACTTGGCAAACAGCGATTCGCTCTCCGGCATTTTGTTGATGCGGGTCAATTCGTACGTCGGCCGATATTCCTCGTCGGTCCGCGAGAAGAAGCGCAGCGACCGCTGCGGATCGAGCTTCGCGATCTCCGCGCCGACCCGCCGGTACTCGGCGTCGTCGAGCAGCGGCTCGGGCGTCTTTTCGGGAGCGAGCACCTTCTCCAGAAAACCGATGTGCGAGGCGATCATCAACTGCCCGTTGGCCACCGTAATCGCCCGGTGGGTGAGCAGTTGCGGCTCCTTGTCTTCTTGGTCATCCTCGTCGTCCGCGTTCTTCTTCCCGCGGCGACGGGCGGGGGCCACGGACGGCCCCTCCCTGAGATCGGGCGACGATCGCTTGGCCGCCGGCCGCTGCGCGTCCACCGACTCCCATACAATATGGCCGGCGATCTCGCGGCGGCGGACCTTGGTGTTCCCCTTGAAGAACTTGGCGACCCCCTTGATCAACTCTTTCTCATTGTTCATCTCGATGGCGATCAACAGCCGTTCGCTGGAGGTCGTCATTGGCAACTGGTAATCGGTCAGCACGCTGACCCGCGGACCGAGGTATCTGAATATCTCCTTGCGGAGATCGATCGGCGGGCCTCCGGACGACGTGTCCCACTTCAGCCCCTCCAGAACGTCCTTCTTCCAAACGCCGTCTTCGCCGCCGATGAACTCGTCGTAGAACGGCCCATAGTTGTCGAAGGCGTTGAGCATGTTGGTGTAGAAGGTGGCGTAGGTGGAGATGTCGCTGGGCACCCAGGGCTGCGGCGTGAAATCGGGGCTGTTGAGAAACAGCGCCATCTTCATCGACTTCGCGTAGGGCGGCGGGGCGAAGATCGCGGTGCGATGGATCAGTTCGCATCCCTCCGAACTGAAATCAACCAGCCCGCCTATCCCCAGCACGGCGGGAAGCCCTTGCCGCCGCATCACTTCCAGGACCGTCTTTCCCTTGCGGCGTTTGTATTCCGGCGTCGACGCGCGAGCGGCCTCGGCATAACCCACGGGTTGCAGGAACCACCGCATCTGTGGCGCCTCCTCGCCGTAGTCCTTCTTGCAGCGATCGATGACGACGCGGAACGGCCTGAATTCGGCCAGCGAGCCGTTCTGGTGGTTGCCGCAGTAGCGGTCCAAAATGCCCTTCATCACGTCGAGGTCTTCGGTCACGGCCAGCAGGTTGCCGGTCAGGCAGTAGAACGCCTGGCGAGGGGGCGGCGGCGACGGGGGCGGGGCCTGGGTCGCGCCCTCCCCCTCTTTCCCGTTGGCCTCCTGATTCTGGCGGGCGGCCTCCTCGCTCTTGCGGGCGGCCTCCTTCTCCTCCGGCAATTCCGGCAGGTCGAACTGGATCACCGTGTCGGCACAGCCGGGCACGGTCACCTCGCTCCGCGTGGCGCCCCGCTCCGACTGAGTCTTCGTCGTTTTTTCCAGCATCGCCCGCGCCTGCGGCAGCTTGCCGGCAACGTCGGCGACGATCGCCAGCGCCGACTTGCCCGGCCCGGTCCGCACCAACCCGATCGCCACGTCCCCGCTGGGCGTCTTCCGCATGTCGTCGAACGTAAGCCCAAGCCGCTCGTGCACGCGCTTCCATTGCTCGTCGAATTGCCGCCGCACGTCCTTCTTGAACGCCTTCATCGCCGGGTCGTTGACCAACTGGCCCAACTGGCACTTGTCCCAGTGCTGGTTGAGCACGTCGACGTTCGAGATGGCGAAGAATCCTTGCGTGGCATCGGGCAGCAGCGTCTCGCTCGGCCGGCTCGCCGCCGACGCGGCGCCGCCGCCCAACGAGAACACCGAAACCGCCCAACAAAGCACGTAAATCGAAAAACGGGGCACGACAATACTCCTTATAGTGGCATATAAGCTCCTCCATCTTATAGAGCCGGAGGAGCCGCGGTGGGACAACACAGTGTAGCCGGAGGAGCCAGCTTACGCCAGATCGGTCCAGAAGAACCGCTGGCCGCGGACAGTCAACGCCTCTCCGACCGTGCTCTGAAGCCAACCTGCAAACGAGGGGGCGATCCAAGATGCCATTGCAGCCGGCGAACTACATTTGAGCAGCGGCCGCACCGCTGAAACAACGAAGTGCGTACCCAATCGGGGGGCATGAGATTGACAAGCGGCGGCAAATTGCCCATCATGAATGGACTCGTTCGTTCCTCATTTCGCGGGGAATTGAAAAAGGGGGACAGGGTATGACTTCCGTCTTCATCATCTGCGCCGCCGTCGGCGGCACTGTCTTGGTCTGTCAGTTCCTCCTGATGTTGATCGGCCTCGGGGGCCATGTCTTCGCCGACGCCGACATGCCCACGGACGTCGGCCACGCCTTCGGCGGCGACTTCCACGGCGGCGACTTCCACGGCGGTGGCGATCTCCACGGCGGTGGCGATCTCCACGGCGGCGGCGATGGCCTTCATGGCGACGCCGAGCTTCACGCCGATCATGCCGGCGGTGAATCGAACGACGGCGATCAGGCCGCCCAACACGGCTCGACCTCGTTGTTCCAAGTCCTCTCGTTCCGCACGGTCACGGCGGCAATGGCGTTTTTCGGACTGGCTGGCTGGACGGCCCAATCGGCCGAAGTGTCGCCGCCGACGGCGCTGCTCGTGGCGGTGGCGGCGGGCGTCGCCGCCCTGTACGCCGTCTATTGGATGATGCAATGCCTTTACAGGATGCAGAGCGAGGGCAACGTGCGGATCCAACGCTCCGTCGGCCAGCACGGCAACGTCTATCTCCGCATCCCCGCCAACCGCGCCGGCAGCGGGAAAATCCAGCTTAATCTGCAAAACCGGACCATGGAGTACCTGGCTGTTACTGCCGGCCAGGAACTCCCCACCGGTGCTAAAGTAGTCATAGTGGGCGTCGTCAATCCAACCACGCTGGAAGTACAGGCCGAATGAGCAGGCCGAATCCAAACGCAAACCGACACCGCAGCAGTCTGCGACTTCAAGGGGAACCATCATGATCGCCTCGCTTCTGTCTTCATCACAATCGTCGTCGGCCGTGTTCGCCGCGGACGCGCCGCTGAGCAACTTCTGGATCGGCGTGATACTTCTCTGCGTTGTCACCGCCATCATACTCTTGATCGTCCTCGGGGCGGTGGCGCGGTTTTACAAACGCTGCCCCAGCAACCGCGTGTTGGTGATCTACGGCAAGGCCGGCCGCGGCCATGAGGCGGCACACTGCATCCACGGCGGAGCGAAACTCGTCCTGCCGCTCTTCCAGGATTACGCCTGGCTCAGTCTCGAGCCGATGCAGATCGAAATCCCGCTCCGCGGCGCTCTGAGCATGGAGAACATCCGTGTGAACGTGCCGAGCGTGTTCACCGTGGCCGTCGGCACCACGCCCGAATTGATGCAGAACGCCGCCATCCGCTTGTTGGGCCTGAGCAACAAGGACATTCAGAAGCAGGCCGAGGACATGATCTTCGGTCAACTCCGCCAGGTGATCGCCTCGATGCAGATCGAGGACATCAACCGCGACCGCGATAAGTTCCTCGAAGCGGTGCAGAAGTCGTTGGAACCGGAGTTGTGCAAGATCGGCCTGGTGCTGATCAACGTCAACATCACCGACATCACCGACGAGTCGGGCTACATCGAGGCCATCGGCAAGAAGGCGGCTTCGCAGGCGATCCAGAAGGCCCGCGGCGACGTGGCCGACAACGAGAAGATGGGCGAAATCCGCGTCGCCGAGGCCGAACGCGAGAGGACCGTGCAAGTGGCCAACGCCCACAAAGTCCGCGAGATCGGCACCCGCGAGGCGATGCGCGAGCAGGCGGTCCGCGTGGCCGAATTGGACAAGGAGCAGAAGATCGGCGAGCAGACCGCCGGGTTCCAGCGCGACGCCGAGGTGAAGGCCGCCGAGCGCGACATGCGGATCAAGCTGGCCCAGGCCGACGCCCAGGCGGTCGAGGGCGAAAACCTCTCGAAGGCCGACATCGCCGGCTCGCAGGCCGCGCTGCAAGTAAAGAAGGCCGAGGCCTACGAATTGGGCGAAACCCGCAAGGTCCGCGCCGAGGCCGCCGTGCTCGAAGCCGAGCACCTCGCCCGCGCCAAGGCCGCGTTGGCCGAGGCCGAGCGGATCGAGGCGGAGCGGCGCGCCGAGTTGGAAGCCCCGGCCAAGGCCCAGCGGGCCCGGGTCGAAGTCGACGCCGCCGCCGAAGCCGCCAAACGCCGCATCGAGGCCGAGGGCGAAGCGTCTGCCATTTTCGTCAAACTCGAAGCCGAAGCCCGCGGCCAGTACGAAATCCTCGCCAAAAAAGGCGAAGGCTTGCAGCGGATCATCGAAGCCTGCGGCGGCTCGGAGCAGGCCTTCAAAATGCTCATGCTCGAACACTTTGACAACCTCGTCGAGGCCTCCGCCAAGGCGATCTCGAACATCAAGTTCGACAAGGTCGTGGTTTGGGAAGGGAACAGCCAAGACGGCAAGAGCGCCACGGCGAGCTGGCTGCACAACATGGCCCGCACGCTGCCGCCGATGATGCAGGTGATGCGCGACATCGGCGGCGTCGAGTTCCCCGAGCGATTCGTCAACCTCGACGGCGTCGATTTCAAGAAGGCGGAAACGAAGCCGCCGGTCGATGGTCACCTCGATCCGCACAAGGCCGTTTGACCGCGCCCCTTCCCGCTGTTTAGCCGCACCGTTTAGCCGCACCGTTTAGCCGCACCGTTTAGCCGCACCGTTTAGCCGCGCCCCGAAGGGAAGCGCGCATCTCTTGCCGCCGTTTAGCGGCCGCCGGCACGGCGGCTCTGAACTGCGAGAGACTTCGGGCCGCCGTTCCGGCGGCCGCTAAACGATCGGACGCGAGATCGACTGCTGCGCCCGGGTGAGGGCATCTGGACGCCGCGCAGCCTCCCCGGTTAGAATGGGCGGCGTCTCAGGAGGAGAGCGCCCGCCCATGAAACCGATCGACAATTCCACCTTGCAGATTCTCTGGTTTGACGCCGACGCGCGGGACACGCGGCTGCGGCAATTGATCGCGGAGCGGATCGCGGCAAACCCGCCGCCGGCGATCGACGACCACATCGTTGCCACCTACTTTCTCGCCCTGCGTCAGAGCAGCTTTCTCGCATCGCCAAGGAGATCGCCTACCACGCCACCAGCGGAATCAAGAATCCGCCGCCCGGCTCGCTGCTGGCCCAGTGTACCGCGCACGCGGCCGGCGTGGATGTCTGGGACGCCGGCGGTCGGATCGGCCTGCTGCACATGGCCTTCCCGCTGAAGATGCTGCTGCAACCGGACGGCCATCTTACCAGTTGCGACATCCTGCACACCGTGGCCGGGGCGATCATCTTCGACGTCTACGAGAACCAGGACGCCCGGCTGGTGTCGCTGCAAATTCCCGAGCAGGTGCTGCGGACGTTTCCCGGCCCCGCTTACGGGCCGATGGGTCTGCGCGAGCGTGCCAATTTTTCGCCCGACGAGCCGGCGTTCGGCACGATCTTGAAGCCGACCGCGGGCATCACGCCCGACGAAGTGGCGGCCCTGGTCGCCGAAGCCGCCGAGTGCCCGCTGCTGCTGTTTGTGAAAGAGGACGAGGACCTGTATCCGAACTTGGACTATTCCCCGGTTCGCGATCGCGTCCGCGGGGCGGTGGCGGCGATCGAGCGGGCAAAGCAGCACCGCGGGGGCAAGGGCCTGATCTTCGCTCCCCACATCACCGGCACGCCGCACGAGATGCGCGAGACGCTCCAGGCGGTGATCGAAGCCGGGGCGACCGGCGTGATGTTCAGCGAGACCTTTTGCGGCGGCACCGTTCGCATGGTTCGCGAAGCGACGAGGCATTTGCCCCATCCGCCGGCCATTTACGGCCATAACGCCGGCATCGGCGTGAAGACCCGCGGCGGTATCTTCCGCGAAGTGATCGATCTGCTGGCCCGGCTCGACGGCATCGACATCCGCCAGACCGCCCCGGTGCGGCCCGGCCCGCCGTTCATTCGCCCTTACGGCGACGAATGGATCGCGTCCGAGGAGGTTCTCTGCCGCGATTTGCCGGGCATTCGGCCGACGATGATCGCTCGGGCCGGCGGGCTCGACCAGGGGAACATCATTCTCAACCTGGCCGACGCCGAACGCCGCGGCATCGCCGCCCACGTCCTCTTCCTGGCCGGTTCCGCCATTAACTCGATCAAGAACGCCCAGGGCCGCCCCGACCCGAAACTCGGCGCCGAGGCGATGCTCCAGGCGCTGGACGTGTATCGCTCCGGCGAGTTGGCCGACACGTCGATGGAGAGCCATCTCCGCGAGTTGACGGCCATCGCGCGGGGAAGACGCTTGACCGCGCTGAGCGAAGCACTGCGACAACGATACCCGGAGACAGCCGAATGAATCACGCACCGATCAGACTCGTGGAAAAACCCTGGGGCTGCGAACGCTGGATTGCCCATACCGACAAGTACGCCTTCAAGATTATCGAGATCAAGGCGGGCACACGATCCAGCCTGCAATACCACGTCCACAAACACGAACACATCTACGTCGATTCCGGCGTATTGCAAATGGAATGGGAGGACGAATCCGGGAAAATGCTCACGCTGACGCTGCATCCCGGAGAGGCGATCGAGAACAAACCCGGCCGAAAACACCGGGCGATCGCCGTCGAGGATGTTCGCATTTTGGAAGTCAGCACGCCGGAGTTGGACGACGTGGTGCGGGTCGAGGACGATTATCATCGGTGACGATATGGCTGTAGGAGGCGTCTCCCGACGCCGATGCACCCTCGTTCCCACGCTCCGCGTGGGAACCAGAATGAGGTGCCCTCGTTCCCACGCTCCGCGTGGGAACGCAGTGGGGCCGACGCTCCGCGTTGGCTGAAGGTGGGGATAGGACGCGGAGCGTCCGGACAGGTGGGTTCCCACGCGGAGCGTGGGAACCAGAAGGGATCAGGATATGGCAGAGAAGATCGTGGTTTTCGGCGCGGGGGCGACCGGGCGGGGGCACGTCGGGCTGCTGGCCTGGCAGGCGGGGTTCGAGATCGTCTTCGTCGATAAGAAGCTGCCGCTGGTCGAATTGCTCCGCCGCAAAGGTTGCTACACGGTCACAATCTTCGGCGAGAAGACGCAGGAGATCGCCGTTTCCGGCTACCGCGTCTATCATAGCCTCGACCGCGCGGCGATCGCCGAGGAGATTCGCGACGCCCGGCTGGTGCTTACCGCGGTGTTCGATCAGAACCTCGCCGACGTGGCCGAGACGCTGGCCCTGGGCATCGCCGCCTGCGCCCGCAGCGGCCGCACGACGCCGCTGAATTGCATCGCCTGCGAGAACATGATGGACAGCTCGACGCAGCTTGGGCGGCACGTCCGCACGCACCTCAGAATGGGCGAGGATACAACTGTCGCCTTTCGCTCCGCGAAAGAACGCCACTTTCGCGGAGCGAAAGGCGACATTCCGACAGCTATGGATTCGTCAGCCCTTAGTGGTGCGGAACTCGCCTGGTGCGAGGCGAACGTCGGCTTTCCCGACTGCATGATCAGCCGCGTCGTCCCCCGGCCCGAGCCCGACCCGTTGGCGATTGTCACCGAGGACTACAACGAATGGACCGCGCGGCGGGAATCGTTTCGCGGCGAGAAGCCGGCGGCCCTTTCGGCCCTGGAACTGGTCGACAACCAGACCGCCCGGCTGGAACGCAAGCTTTTCATCCACAATGGCGGCCATGCCACCTGCGGCTATCTGGCTTTCCATCGCGGTCATCGTTACATCCACGAGGCTGTAGCCGATCCGCAGGTGGTCAAGCACGTTCTCGGGGCGCTCGATGAATTAGGCGAAGTCGTGCGGCGAAAATGGGGCTTTTCGGCCGAGTCGATCGACCATTACAAGCAAGACCTCGGCCGCCGCGGCGCGATCGCTGAGATGCGCGACGAGGTTTTGCGGGTGATTCGCGATCCGATCCGCAAGCTTTCGCCGCGCGAGCGTCTGGTCGCTCCCGCCATGCTCGCCGTCGAGTATGGCCTGCCGCGCGGCGAGGTCATCAATGCCATCGTGGCGGCCCTGCGCTATTCGCATCCGGCCGACCCACAATCGCTCGCGCTATCTCAACAATTGACCGAGCAGGGCCTCTCGAAAGTGCTGCAAAACGTCTGCGGCATCGCTCCACAGTCTCCGCTGGCCGTCGAAATCGAGCGGGCTTGGCAGCAGTGGAAATTGTAGGAGGCGACTCCCGTCGCCGATTGCCCCCAGAGAGACGTTGTGGAGCCATGAGCAGGTTTCTAACGAAGAAATGGCTTTTTCGCCTGGTAGCGGCCGTTGCCGGCGTGCTGGTCGTTCTTGTCGCCGCCGAAATTGCGGTGCGGCTTTTCTTTCCGCCGAGGACTACGATCCGCTACACGATCCAGCTACTTCAGCCCGAAACTGAACCCGAATTCGCCGTTGTTCTACAGCTACAGCGGCTTCGAGACGGATGGTAAATCAGTTGCCGCGCATTATCCCGACAATCGCCTGCGGAAGTTCGCGCTCCGCAAGCCGGCCGGCACGTTTCGCATCGTGGCCTTGGGCGATTCGTTGACCGAGGAGTGGAACCTGCCGGGATTCGTCAACTACACCGATTTCCTCCGCGACGCGGCGGGGCGAAAATTCTTGGCAGGGGGTTTTGGGGCCGAAGGCCCTGCGGTTCGCCCAGCCCAGGGCACCGCCCTGGGGAACGGGAGCCGGGAGGTCCGAGTATCGGCCCAACGGGCCAACGATTCGATGAACGGTTGGCCCGTTGGGCCGACAACGTCATTCTCTTGCACCACTGCCTCCCAGGGCGATGCCCTGGGCTGGGCGAACGGCTGGGCCTTCGGCCCACAAATCCATTGCGAGAGATGCTTGCCTCGCCTTCCGAAACCCTCTCAATCGACCGCCGCCGTTGCCGGGAACGAGCCGAGTATCTCCAGCCGCAGGGCCTTCTTTCCCAAGGCGGCCATGGCGCGGCGGAAACGGGCATCGGTTTCGTGGGCCTCCATCTCGACGAAGAAAAGATAACCGCGCTCGGGACCGGGCAGCGGGAAGGACTCGATCCAAGTGAGATTCAGCTTCGCCCGCTTGAAGATCATCATGGCGTCGGCCAGCGTGCCCGGGCGGTGCTCCATCTGGAACAGCACGGCGGTGCGGTCGTTGCCGGTCTTCGGCGATGGGCGATCGCCGATCACCGCGAACCGCGTGGTGTTGAAGGGATTGTCCTCGATGTTCTCGGCCAGCACGTCGAGCCCGTAGCGCACGCCGGCTTGCACGCTGGCGATCGCCGCCGCGCCGGGCTTTTCCGAGGCCAATTGGGCGGCGGTCGAGGTGCTGGTGACTTCGATCGTTCGGGCCGACGGCAGGTGCTTTGCCAGCCAATTGCGGCACTGCGACAACGCCTGCGGCTTGCTGTAGACCTCGCGGACGTCGGTCCGCTGGCATTTGCCCAAAAGTGAATGGTGGATCCGCAACTCGACTACGCCGCAAATCCTCACCCGCATCCGCGTGAACATGTCGAGCGTGTCGGCCACGCGGCCGTCGGTCGAGTTTTCGATCGGGGCCAGCCCAAAATCGGACTGTTTGCGATGGACCTCCTCGAACACCGCGGCGATGCTGCCGACCGGCACCAACTGTACGCTCTGGCCGAAGCAGTGGATGGCGGCCAGGTGGCTGAAACTGTAGAGCGGCCCCAGGAAGGCGATCCGCGGCTCGCGGATCAGTTGGCGGCAGCCGCTGGCCAGTTCGCGGAGCAGGGCAAGCACGCAGGTTGGCGGCAGCACGGGCTCGCCGGCCGCCGTCGCGGGCCGCTCGGGTGACTGGGTATCGAGCGCTGCGGCGCAAAGGGCCTCGGCCTGCGAGGGATTCTGCCGGGCGGCCTCGACGACCAACCGGGCCCGCTGGTCGGCAAGCCGGATCAGGTCCTGGTCGAGTTGCCTGATCTTGGCCAACAGCGGCTCGGGCGGCCGAGTCGCGGGCTTGCGCCGCATGTTTGCCGAATCGGCCGCTTTCGGTTTCGACTTGCCCATGTATCCTCCGATCACCGCTCTTGTATCCAGGAGGAGGCTCTCTGTCAATTCGCTGCGGCGGCAAGGGTGCAACTACTCATCGTGGCCACCGCCGAACCGTTGTCCGCCCGGCGTTGCGACTGCGAGCGATTCTGCGCCGTGTGGACGCGGCGGCTAAACAACCTTTCCGCGCGGCGAGCAAGCTCGTCGGCTAAACAACCGCCTAAACATCCGCCGCGTTATGCTGAAGCATAACCTACGGCTGAAGCATAACCTACGGCCTTGCGGACGGCTGACCTCCATAGCCATGCCAAAATGGCAGTCTCCCCAGAGGCTGCGGCGAACTGGCCGTGGCGCTTCTCGACACCATAAGCCGCAAACCATTGTCACGTCATGGTTTACACATAGTGGCCAGCGTGCCGCGACGCTCCGGCACGCCCTTTGCTTTCGTCAGTTATCTTTACAGAGGGTGCCAAAACCCTTCGGCTGATTTGAGAAAAGGAGCTAAGTGAATGGCTACTGGCGAAAAAATCATCGGAATCGATCTGGGAACGACAAACTCGGTTGTGGCCGTGATGGAGGGCAAGGAGGTGAAGGTCATCCCCAATGCCGAGGGGAATCGTTTGACGCCCAGCGTGGTCGCGTTCACCGACAAAGGGGAGACCGTCGTCGGTGAGCCCGCCCGGCGGCAGGCGGTGACCAATCCCACCCGCACCGTCTACTCGATCAAGCGTTTCATGGGCCGACGCCATAACGAAGTGGCCACGGAAGAGAAGATGGTCCCGTACAAAGTGGTCGGCGGACCGGAGGATTACGTCAAGGTCCATGTGGACAATCACGACTACACCCCGCCGGAAATCTCCGCTTACACCTTGCGGAAACTGAAGGAAGCGGCCGAGGCCTACTTGGGCCACAAGATCAACAAGGCCGTGATCACCGTCCCGGCGTACTTCAACGACGCTCAGCGGCAGGCCACCAAGGACGCCGGCCAGATCGCCGGGCTGGAGGTCGCGCGAATCATCAACGAGCCGACCGCCGCCTCGCTGGCTTACGGATTGGACAAGAAGAAGAACGAGAAGATCGTGGTCTTCGACCTCGGCGGCGGCACGTTCGACGTGTCGGTACTTGAAGTTGCCGAGGGCGTCTTCCGCGTCATCAGTACCAACGGCGACACCCACCTCGGCGGCGACGACTTCGACCAGTGCCTGATCAACTACGTCGCCGACGAGTTCAAGAAGCAATACGGAATCGATCTGCGCAAAGACACGATGGCGCTGCAACGGCTGCAGGAGGCCTGCGAAAAGGCGAAGAAGGAGCTCAGCTCGGCCCAGTCGACCGATCTGAATCTGCCGTTCATCACCGCCGACGCCAGCGGACCGAAGCACTTGCAGATGACGATCACCCGGGCAAAGCTCGAGCAGTTGGTCGATCACCTCATCGAGCGTTGCCGGGGTCCCGTGCAGCAGGCGATGAAAGACGCACACCTCGCGCCCAAGGACATCGACGAGGTGGTGCTGGTCGGCGGCTCGACCCGTGTGCCCAAGGTGCAGCAGGTCGTCAAGGAGATGTTCCAGGGCAAGGAGCCGCACAAGGGCGTTAATCCCGACGAGGTCGTGGCCGTCGGCGCCGCGATTCAGGGCGGGGTGTTGGCCGGCGACGTGAAGGACATTCTGCTGTTGGACGTGACGCCGCTGTCGCTGGGCATCGAGACCCTGGGCGGCATCATGACCAAGTTGGTCGATAAGAACACGACCATCCCCACCGAGCGGAAGCAGATCTTCAGCACCGCCGACGACAACCAGATGGCGGTCACGGTCAAGGTCTATCAGGGCGAGCGGCAGATGGCGGCCGACAACCGCCTGCTGGGCAGCTTCAACCTCGAAGGCATTCCGCCGGCCCCGCGCGGCGTGCCGCAGATCGAAGTCAAGTTCGACATCGACGCCAACGGCATCCTCAACGTTTCGGCCAAGGACCTCGGCACGGGCAAGGAGCAGACCGTACGCATCGAGCAATCGAGCGGAATCTCCGAGGACGAGATCGACAAGATGCGCCACGACGCCGACGCCCACGCCGACGAGGACAAGCGCAAGCGGGCGCTGGCCGAGCAGCGGAACCAGGCCGACTCGATGTGCTGGCAGCTCGAAAAACTACTGAAGGAGCACGACGCCAAGCTGAATCCCGCCGACAAGGAGGCGGTCAGCAAGGCGATCGAGAAGACCCGCGAAGCGGCAAAGAGCGACGATCTCGACCGCATCAAGTCGGCCGTACACGAGTTGGAGCAGGCCTCCCACGCCTTGAGCAAGACGCTCTACGAGAAGGCCGGCGCAGGCCGCCGGCGCCGCCGCAGGCAACGGCGGTCCGCAGCCCAGCGGCCAGCCTTCCGGCGCCGCTTCGGGCGGCGGCAACGACGACGTGATCGACGCGGAGTTCGAGGTCAAGAAATAGAATCGAGAATAGAGCCACAGATGAACACAGATTAACACGGATGAGTCATCTACAAAAATGACTGCTCGACAGTTCATCCGTGTTTATCAGTGTTCATCGGTGGCCAGTTTGTCGCTCCGCATCGAGTCAGATGGCGCACATCCTCATCACCTCCGGTCCCACACGGCAGCATCTTGACCCGGTGCGGTATCTGAGCAACGCATCGAGTGGGCGGATGGGGGCGGCGCTGGCGGCGGCGGCTATCGAGGCGGGACACCGGGTCACCGTCGTCAGCGGGCCGGTGGCGGTCGAATACCCACGCGCCGCCGAGGTTGTTACGGTCGTATCGACCGAGGAGATGCTCACCGCTTGCCGCAAGCTCTTTGCTGCGTGCGACGGTCTGATCGCCGCCGCCGCGCCCTGCGATTATCGTCCGGCGACGGTTGCCGCGGAGAAGATCGCCAAGACTGGGCGGCCGCTGCGGCTGGAGCTGGTGGAAACGCCCGACGTCGTGGCCACGCTGGCGGCCGAAAAGGGCGGCCGCTGGATCGTCGCCTTCGCGCTGGAAAGCGAAGATGCACGAGCGCGGGCGATGCAGAAGCTCGAACGCAAGAACTGCGATCTGATCGTCGTCAACGGGCCCGAAGCCCTGCATGCTGCCAATACCGAGGTGGAAGTCCTCGCCCGCGATGGCCAAATCGTGGGGCGTTTCTGTGGCGACAAGAGCGACGTGGCCCGCGAACTGTTCGGCGTGATCCGGCGGCGGCTGATCGACCTGGCGTGAGATTCGTGTGGGGAAGAGCCGGTGGGGCAGACATTCTTGTCTGCCGAATGCGCCACTCCGCGGCAGACAAGAATGTCTGCCCCACTGTGCAAGAACCGCTGCCCATCCCCCCCCGCCGACGCAAGAAAATAGCGGAAAACGCCGCCGCTCTCGACCGATCCCGCCGCCCTACTGGCAAGAGCCGTCGCTCTCGGCCTATAATGGGTCGAATCTACGGCCAGCGCCGATCGGATTGAACTCCTCGCGTTGGAGGATACGCTCATGCCAGTTCCCATGGAACTTTCCCGGATCATTATCAGCGAAGTCAACGACCAGCAGGTTATTTATCTGAAAGAGATCGAAGGCGATCGGACGTTTCCGATCCTGATCGGGATTTTCGAGGCCACGAGCATCGACCGCCGCGTGAAAGGCTATCCGTCGCCCCGGCCGCTGACGCACGATCTGATCGTCAACGTGGTCGAGAATCTTGGCGGCGAGTTTCAGGACGTGGTCATCAGCGAATTGAAGGACCATACGTACTACGCCCGGCTGCGGGTGCGGCACGACGGCGAACTGGTCGAAATCGACGCCCGGCCCTCCGACGCCATTGCGGTGGCGGTCACCTGCAATCCGGTGCTGCCGATCTACGTGAACGAGGACGTGCTGAACGACGTGCTGGGCGAGCAGTAGGGAAGTTGGCAGTGGGCAGTCGGCAGTGGGCGGTGCGAAGCCGCAAGCGGCTTTTCGAGCTTGCGTGAACGAGCTGAACTCGAAACCCGCAATTCCAAATCTCCGCATCTCAAATCTACAGATTTCAAATCTCGAAATCCCCAAATCCCCAAATCTCTAAATTCCCCATGCTCGATTGCCTCGTAGTGGCTCCGCATCCCGACGACGCCGAATTGGGCATGGGCGGGTCGATCGTGAAGTTTCTCGCGGAAGGATTGGCGGTGGGAGTTCTCGATCTGACCGACGGCGAACCGACACCGCACGGGTCGGTCGAGATTCGCCGCCGCGAGACGGCCGAGGCGACGCGGGTATTGGATCTTCCTTGGCGGGAGAACCTCGGCCTGCCCAATCGCACGCTGGAGCCGACGCTGGCGGCCCGGGCGGCACTGGCCGCGGTCTTTCGCCGCGTGCGGCCGCGGTGGATATTCGCCCCTTATTGGATCGACGCCCATCCCGACCACGTCGCCGCCACGCAACTGATCGAGGCCGCCCGCTTCTGGTCGAAACTGACCAAGACCGACATGCCCGGCGAGCCGTTCTATCCCGAGCGGATCTTCTATTACTACTGTGTCCACCTGCGTTTGCTTCCGCAGCCGGCATTCGTACTCGACATCAGCGACTCTTGGGAGAAGAAGCGAGCGGCGCTCGAATGTTACCGCAGCCAGTTTGGGGACTGTCCCAATTTTCGTCTCGGCGAAAATGGGACTGTCCCCCTCAGCGCTGCCCCAGCCTTCCCGCTCATTGACCGCCTCTGCGACCAAGCCGCATTCTGGGGCTCGTTGGTCGGCGTTCGCTACGCCGAGCCGTTTGCCAGCCGGGAGCCGGTCGGTTTGGCGACGATGCAGGGAATGGTCTAAGAGTCTCTAACAAAGCCGGGGCGTAGATGTACTCCTCACGCTCCGCGTGAGGCAATTTGCTGCGTTTTTTCCTCACGCGGAGCGTGAGGGGTACGTTTTGTTGGAGCTTCTAAACCCGCCGCCCGGCGGCAGTTCCCGCTTCCCCGTGGGGCCGAACCCAAGGGGATTGACGGCGGGCCTACAATGTGGTCAAGGTTGAACGTCTCGCAGGCTGCGAGAATGTCGCGTCGCGCCGACGCCGTGCAAAATCCCCAGGCACAGAGGAGAGGAGATATGGAACGCCGTGACTTCCTGAAAACCGCCATTGCCGTGGCCACGCCCTTGGCCGCCGCCGAGGCGATCACTGCTCTGCGAGCGACCGTCGCGGCCGCGGAGACGGAGACGGAGAGCCCAGCGGACAGATCAGAGCAGACCGGCGGCGGCGAGATGCTCTATCGCCGCCTCGGCCGCACCGGCGAGCGCGTCTCCCTGCTCGGCGTGGGCGGATTCCACATCGGGACGCAAAACGACGAAAAGGAGAGCACCCGCATCATTCGCGCGGCCATCGATCATGGCATCAACTTCATGGACAACTGCTGGGACTACAACAACGGCGAGAGCGAAATCCGCATGGGCAAGGCCCTCCGCCACGGCTACCGGGCCAAGGTCTTCCTGATGACCAAGGTCGACGGCCGCACCAAGCAGACCGCGGCGCGGCAGCTCGACGAGTCGCTGCGACGGCTGCAAACCGATCACCTCGATCTGCTCCAGCTTCACGAGGTGATCCGCCTGGAAGACCCCGATCGCATCTTCGCCCCCGGCGGCGCGATCGAGGCGTTCCTGGCGGTGCGCAAGGCGGGCAAGATCCGCTTCATCGGCTTCACCGGCCACAAGGACCCCTTCGTCCATCTGCGGATGCTCGACATCGCCGATCGCCACGATTTTCGCTTCGATGCCGTGCAGATGCCGATCAACGTCATGGACGCTCATTTCCGCAGTTTCAGCCATCTGGTGCTGCCGGTGCTATTGAAGAAACGCATCGGCGTGCTGGGGATGAAATCGATGGGGAGCGGCGTGATTCTGCAAAGCAAGGTGGTCACTCCGGTCGAATGCCTGCACTTCGCCATGAGCCTGCCCACCTCGACGGTCATCACCGGCATCGACAGCATGGAGGTACTGCGGCAGGACCTCCGCGCGGTCCGCGACTTCAAGCCGCTCGACGACGAGCAGATGGCCGCGCTGCTGCGCCGCACCGCGGCCGCCGCCCGCGACGGAAAGTACGAGCCGTTCAAAACGACGCAGTTCTTCGACGGCACCGCCAAGCATCCGCAGTGGCTGGGATAATCCGCGGGTGGTCTGAGAATCTCCCCTCTCCCTTTGGGAGAGGGGCAGGGGGTGAGGGCCGCACGGCGCAAACCAAGGAAGACCAAGCCGTCTGCCGCGGCCTGCCCTCACCCTAACCCTCTCCCAAAGGGAGAGGGGACCAGCTTCTGAACGCGCCCATTAGAATTCCTCGGCCTCGCGGTGTCGATTCGCGGCATCGCGGCCGGCGACGGCCAGACACAACTCGCGGAAACTCCACAGGCTAAGGCCGAGGCCGATGGGCGCGGCGACCATGTTCACGAATGGAATTGCCCCGCCGACAAAATACAGGATCGCGGCGGCGAAGAAGATCGTCATCGCCTTTTGGAACGCCTCGGTGGCGACCACCTTCTGCCGAACAAAAGCCGCCGCCAGAAACCCCGCCGCCAGAACGTCGAAAAATCCCATGATCTTTGACCTCTCTGTGAAAAAGTGCGAGAATGGGCGATGACCCTTGCAGCGCTTACCCGCCGGGTACAAGGGGGACGGAGGAAGTTTTCGGCGAAAGATTCTCCGACAAGGGAAGACGTTTCCCCGAAAACCTCCTCCGTCCCCTTCCCACCCAGTGAACGGTTAGCCCGCCATAAGTGAACCCAGTAATATAGTATCAGATTCTCTGGTTCTCTAGCGGAGCCCTGTTCCATGAACACGAAAACAGCCTGCGTCGTCGTTGGCGCCATCCTACTGCTGAGCGGAAACGTCCGCGGACAACACTTGTGGTGGAATCTGGAAAAGCAGGACAAGGCTGTCTGCCTTTACGGCGAGATCACGGTCCTGGCGACGCATCCGGCCGTCTATTACTGCGGCGCCAATTGGCATCCCGGCGAAGCGGCGGGCGGCTACTGCGGCATCCAGGACAACAGCCCCACCGAGCGCTGTACGATCTTCTCCATCTGGGACACTTCGCCGACGCTCCACCCGCAAACGACCAAAGCCGATCCGCAGACCGTCTTCAATCGCTTTGGCGGCGAAGGGGAAGGGGCCCATTCGCACATGCCCTGGGACTGGAAAGTCGGCGACACCTTCCAGTTCTTCGTCCGCAAGCAGCCCGGCGCCGCGGCGGGCACCACCGACGCCGCCTATTACATCTTCGACCGCAAGGCGAAGAAATGGCGGCACAGCGCCACCATCACCTGCCCCAACGGCGACAAGAAGACCGAGGCGAGCGTGGCGACCATCGGCGGCGGGGCCGTGGCCTCGTTCTTGGAGAACTATCTGGGAAAGGACCGCGACATCGCGAAACTGGCGCTTTACCGGCTTTGGCTGGGGAACGACTTGAGCACGATGAAATCTCTCACCCGCGCACAAGGCGACGGCATCTGGGGCCAACTCCACGATGCCTATTTCCTGGCCGAAGGCGGCAACAAGCAGTTGGCGACACTCTACGGCCAACTGCAAAAGCGCTACGGCAAGCCGGTCTTCGGCGGCCAACGAAGAACACTTCGCCCCATCTCCAACAAGCCGATCCGCCCCGACGTCGTCCGAGCGCTCAAAGCCCTGACGAAAGTGCGGAAGTGAACTGGTGTTCAGAACAGCCGCCCTTGCATGGGTCGGCCGAGCAGGCAGGCGTTGTAGCCGGCATCGCGAAGGCAATCGACAAAACCCTCCGGGCCGTGCGTGCAATAGACCATCCGCGGCCCAACGCGGCCGACCGCCTCGAACAACTCGTTGTAGTCGGCGTGGTCCGAAAGCGGCAAAGCGTGATCGACCCCGAGCCGGTACTTCGCTCGCGGGTCAATCGCCCAGCCAGTCACGGCAATGCGAAGTGTGCGCGGCGCAGAAAAAAGGGGTCAGGTCCAATTTGCCGGAACGGCCCTCCGGGTGCTTGGCACAAATTGGACCTGACCCCTTTTTCGCCGGGCGGGACGACGACGGCCCAACCCGGCTTGGCCCGGCCTGCGAAGCGCTCGTAGCGGCCCAGATTCATGCCGCACGACTCGTACACCTGGCTGACGGCGAAGATGTCGCGGTGTTGCAGCACGGGAATGCCGGCGTCGGTGAGGATCCGCGTGACCTCCTGCCCCTTGCCCAGCACGTACGCCTGGATCACCGGCACGACCTCGTCGGCCAGGCGCGACGCACGAGCGTCAGCAGTTGCTCGACCACTTCCTCTCGGGGCGGCAGGCAGTAGTCGGGATGGCCGAAAGTGCATTCGATCACCAGCAACTCGGCCGGCGGCAATTCCACCCGTTCGGCAGTGGCCGACTCGCCCAGCTTGAAATCGCCGGTATAGAGCAGAGAGTGGTCGCCGTCCTCGGCCAGCAGCATGGCCGAGCCGAAGCAATGGCCGGCCGGAAAAGCGGTCAGCCGCAGCCCGCGCCATTCCATCGGCTCGCGGTAGCGCATCGGCAGCGTCGGCCGGCGACCGAGCCGGTGCTGGTACAGCGCAGCCGTCTCGGGCGTACACAACGCGTATTCGTGTCGGGCGATGTGATCGCTATGGGCGTGCGAGACGAACGCCCTCGGCTGCCGTCGGCGGAAGTCGATCGCCAGGTCGGCCCTTGTCAGCTTCAGCCCGTTATCCCAGTGGAACAAAGCAGTGGAGAGTGGATAGTGAGTAGTGGGTGGTGGGTGGTGGGTGACCGGACGGCGGGCATTGGGACCACGCGGGCCATGTTCAGATAATCTTACTCCATCCCGCATTCCCTCTCCACCATCCATTCTTCACCATCCACCATCCACTATCCACCATCCACTCTCCACTCTCCACTCTCCACTCTCCACTCCCCACTCTCCACTCCCCACTACTCCCCATCACCGGCGGCCGCTATTGCCGGGCGGGCGGGCGACGCGGCGGCAGGGTTCATGACCCGGCCTAGGGCCTCGCTGGTCTGCTTGATGACCACGTCGCGGCGGCGACTCTGGAAGGCGTTTCGCGACACCTTCACCGTCACCGGCCCGTCGTAGCCCTTCTCTCGCAGCACGCCGAGGAATCCGGCCACGTCAATCCGCCCGTTTTCGCCGCCAGGCAGCAAGCGAGAAGTCTTTTCATCCAACTCGGCCAGCGGAACGTCGGCGGGCATTTCGGCCACCTGCACGGCCACGATCTGCTCGCTCGGCAGCTTGCGGACCGCGTCGATCGATCCGCCGCCGGCCACCAACTCCCAAATGTCGAGCAAGAGCCCGACGTTCGGCTCGGCCACCATGTTCAGCAGCAGCAGCAAGGCGTCGAGATCGTGGATGAATTGGAAGGCCTGGTCCTGGCGGAGGCTCTCGGCAGCCTGGAAGCCCACGGCCAGGCGGATTCCCGCCGGTTTCAGCACGCCGCAGATCTCGTGGAAGCGACGGCGGTGCAACTCGAAGTTCTCATGGTAAGGGCGGGCGTCGCCGGCGGGAACGAGCACCGCCGTACAGCGCGTGCAGCCCAGCTCTTTGGCGCAGTCGGCCAACTCCGGCAGCTTTTTGAGGTCCTTCTGAAATACCGCGTCGTCGGTCTCCCAATCCAGCGGCAGGGCGAAGGTGCCCACGCGAATTTTGGCGCTCTCGATGAGCCGCTTGGCGTACGGCATCCCCTTGAGCCTCGCCCGCGCAGCGAATTCCGCCATGTTCAGGTCGATTCCCGCGAAACCGTAAGTCAGGGCCAATTCGATAATCTCGCTCTGATGGCCCGATACGCCGATTGCCGAGGGATTGAGGTTCTTGAACATAGCGACACTCCGCAAAACCTAGGAATATCCGGAAATTCCGCCGCCGCGACGCGCTGGCCCCGGCAGAGAATCCCTGATTATGGCAAACGGCAGCAGGTTGCGGAAGGGGGGCGGCAGCGATCAGAAGCCGCTGCAATGGAGCGTGAAGACCACGGCGGCCGCCAGCAGGCAGTAGATGCCGAAAAGATGCCAGCGCCCTCCCTCCAGCCATCGCGACAGCCACTTCAGCGCCAGCAGACCGGCGATGAAGGCGCAGACCATGCCCAAGAGGCCGGGGGTGAATATGTTCCACGTCATTGCCGGGCCGCTGGTACCGTGATGCTTCCGAAGCACCTGCCAAACTGCGTAACCATCAGCGATGGGAGTGAGTATCACCGCCAAGGCAAAGCTGAACTCTTCGGCGCGTTGTTTCAGGACCCCCTTCAGCAGGCCGACGGAAATCGTCGCGCCAGACCGCGAAAACCCGCGAAACGGCAGGCACAAGCCTTGCACGAAACCGATCCACGCGGCGTCGTCAAGTCTAATCTCCCGCTCTCCCGTGTGCCGGCGTTCGACGAGTCCGGCGACGAGAATCAGTACGCCGGCTGCCGCAAGGGCAGCAGCGACGAGGCCGAGATTCCCGAACAAGAGTTCGACCCTGCCTTCCTCGACATGGCCCACGACCGCCATCCACTTTTCGATGCCGACCTTCAGAGCCCCGGCGAGGACCAATGTGACGGTTGTGGCCGTAGCCAGCCAGACCGCCTGCTGTCGAAAGACCTCGCGGGAGGCAAAAAAGGTCTTCTTCCAAGCCCGCCAGAAATAGAAGATGACGGCAAACATCGTCCCGGTGTGCAGCATCACCAACAGCAAGACCGTCTCCGGCTGAGACGGATCCAGACCCATCAACTTCTCCGCCGTGATGACGTGGGCGGAACTGGAGACCGGCAGCAATTCGGCCAGCCCTTGCACAATCGCGAGAACGACGATCTTCAGGGGAGTCAACGGAATCATGAAGTTTCGGCCTCGCTTTGGGTGACCAGTATCGCGGGAGGGCTAGAGGACTGTCCTGCAAAGGCACCCTGGGAACAGCAGTCGAAGACGACCGTCCCTCAAGAAGGCGATCCCGCCGCAAAATGGCGGCGAGAACCGTGGTACCGGCATCAAAAGGGCCCATCTTACCAGACAATTGTCGGGTGTGACAAGCGAAACGCAGTCGCATCAGCAAACTGCGCTTCGCCCGTCCCGCCTCGCCCATCTTGAGGGCAGCCACCCGCTGTCGTGCCCTTCGGTCCCGGGAGGACTGCAAAGTCCCGAAACTCCCGTTCCCACGCCCTGCTTGAGAGTGCCCTGGAATTAAGACTGTAGGAGGCGACTCCTGTCGCCGATTGAGGCTTCGCACCGGTGCCATCGGCGTCAGGAGACGCCTCCTACAGCCTGTTTCTGCCGCGGCAATTCCGGGACACCCTCACGCCCTGCTTGGCAACGTCAAACTCGGGACCGTCCGGACCTGCGTTCCCGCACAGAGCGCGGAAACGAGGACTTTGCAGCTCTCCTACTCGTCAGTCCACGAGTCCACGACGGGTTTTCGCTCTTGCAGGCACAACGGATTCTTGCTAAATGAGGATCGGGGTATCAGGCTCGCCCCAAAGACGGTGGGAAACCGCCGGAGTTGGCCCCGAAAAGACGGGACGAGGTAGCCATTTGCGGAGGCCGCCAGGAAGCGAATCACCACAACCTATTGGTGCAAAAGGACTTGCGGGCGGCGGCAACGGCTGAGTGAAGGTGGGATTGCAAAGGGAGTCGAATCATGAAAGCGTCGATCGGGTTGGTTCTCGCTGCCGCGGCGGTGGTCTTGCCGGGCTGCCTCTTCGCGCCGAAGACCGATCTGAACGCCGCGCTGACGGAAAATCGCTCCTTGGCCGAGCAGAACCGCGTGCAACTGGCCGAGATCGAAAACCTCCAGACCCACAACCACACGCTCGAAGATCGCGTGATTCGCAACGAAAAGGAGCTGGCGACGGCCCAGGAGCGGTCCAGCCTCGACCGGCGGCAACTGGAAGATTACCAGCGCGAGCGGGACGGACTGTACCAGCAGTTCAAGGAGCTGTCGTGTGGCGGCGGTCGGCTTCCGCCCGAGCTTGGCCGGCAGTTGGCCGAACTGTCGCGGCGGTTTCCCAGCCTGCAGTTCGATCCGCAGACCGGCGTGAGCAAACTCGACACCGACATCCTCTTCGACAGCGGCGAGGCGGAGCTAAAGCCGGCCGCGGGCGAACTGATCGACGAATTGGTCCGCGTCTTGAACTCGCCGGCCGCGGGCGACCTGAAACTGATGGTCGCCGGCCATACCGACAATCAGGTCATCGTTGCTGGCGAGACCCGCGAGAGATACGCCGACAACTTCCACCTCAGCACGGCCCGCGCCCTGGCGGTGGCCGAGCGGATGAAGCGGGCCGGCCTGCCCGAGCGGCGGCTGGGCGTCGCCGGTTTCGGCCCTTATCAGCCGATCGCCTCGAACTCCACCGCCCCAGACCGCCAGAAGAACCGCCGCGTCGAGATCTTCGTCATGCCATCCGACGTGCCGGTCGTCGGCTGGAGCGATTCCACGCCCAGCGTCTACGGCAACGGCCCGCGGCGGTAGGCCCGGAAGCCGCTTGCGGTTTCGCAACCAATCGGCAGTCGTCAGCGGCAGGTTACGCCGAACCTTCGCCACGGCGGCGGCAGCGGGGCTTCCAGTTCGATGCGGGCGGCGGTCGTGGGATGGGAGAAGACGAGCCGGCGGGCGTGCAGGGCGATGCCCTCTGCAAACGGGACGACGCTGCCGTACTTGCGGTCGCCGACAATCGGATGGCCGTGATGCGAAAGCTGCAAGCGGATCTGGTGCTTTCGCCCCGTCTCCAGTTCCACTTCCAGCCACGAATTGCCGGCCACGATCGACAAGCGGCGATACGTCAATCGTGCCTCTTTCGCCCCGGCGATCGTGCGGCCGACAATGTGCATCCGCCGGTGGCGCTCGTCCTCGGCGAGCCAATCGAGCAGTTGGCCGTCGGCCGGTTCGACGACCCCTTCGGCGATCGCCCAATAGGTCTTTTCGACCTCGCGGCTGCGGAATTGCTCGGTCAACCGGGCGGCGGCCTTCGAGGTTCGAGCCAGCAGTACCACGCCGGTCACGGGGGCGTCGAGCCGGCTGACGACGCCCAGATAGACATTGCCCGGCTTGCGGTAGCGCTGCTTCACGTAATCCTTCGCCAGTGTCAGCAAGGTCGGCCGGCCTTGCGGCGTGCCCATCGTCGGCAGACCGGCCGGCTTGGCCAGGGCCAGCAGATGATTGTCTTCGTAAAGAACGTCGAGCAAGGGGGGATTCATCGGGGGCGAAAAACCGCGTACATTGATGGCATCGCCGGAGCGCGGGCGTCTCGCCCGCGAGATCGCGTAGGTTATGCTTCAGCACAACATTCTTGTATGCAGTGCTTTCTGTTATGCTGAAGCATAACCTACGACTATGACTGTTATGCTGAAGCATAACCTACGACTGCCGCTGCGACCGAAGCCAGTTTATCAGATTCGACCTCCCTCGACGAGCCGCATGAGAAAGCAACCGCCGAAGCTGATCCTGGCGAGCGGCTCGCCGCGGCGGCGGGAATTGCTGGCGGCGGCAGGCTACGATTTCGAGGTCGTTCCGCCCGCGGACGATGCCGAAAGCGACGCATCCGGCGACGAATCGCCCGCGGAGCTCGTCGCCCGGCTGGCCCGGCAGAAGGCCGCGGACGTCGCCGGCAGAGTCTCGGGCAAGTCGTCGGCAGGACTGATTCTCGGCTGCGACACGGTAGCGGAGTGCGGCGGCAAGATTCTCGGCAAGCCGGCCGACCGCGAGGACGCCCGGACGATGCTCGCGCTGTTGGCCGGGCAGGAGCATCGCGTCTACAGCGGGCTGTGCCTCTGGCCCCTCGACGGCGAGCCGGCGGTGCGCGTGGCGGTCACGACGCTGCGGATGGACCCGCTTCGGCCCGAGTCGCTCGACGCGTACTTGGCGAGCGGCCAATGGCAGGGCAAGGCGGGGGCGTTCGGCTATCAGGACGGGCTCGATTGGGTCCACGTCATCGAAGGCAGCCAATCGAACGTCGTCGGCCTGCCGATGGAGTTGCTCGCCGAGATGATCGCGGAGTTCGCCGGTTAGCCCGCATTTCTCACCACGAGGGGAGAACGACCAACAGTGTGCCACTGCTTGGAACAAGCAGTGCCGAGCGTAGAGGCTGGGCCCCGCACTGCTTGTGCCAGCAGTGGCACCCAAACAACTGAGAACAGACTTCTTCAACGGGCTGATAGGGAGCCACAATCATGATCCGCAAGCTCAAATCGGGCGATTATCGCCTCTACTCGCGGAAAGCCGACCCCCGCACGGGAAAACGGAAGAATCTGGGCACGTTCGCGACCCTCCAACAAGCCAAGAAGCACGAGCGGGCTGTCCAGTTCTTCAAACGGCACACGGGATGAAACCGCTAGACTGTTCCGTGTCACGGATCTGAACGCCAGGGCAGTCTGGCTGCGACACTCAGGCAGGGGACGGTTCCGCCCTGTTCACGCCAGCCGAGTCGGCAGCGGCAGCACAATCGACCGCAGCCGTTTTCGCCCACGTCCGCAAGACCTCTGCCACGCTCCACGCCTGGGCGATGCAGCCTCGCGGGGTATAGGGAGGTTCGGCGTCGAATACTTCGCTGATGGCGCCGACACAGGCCTCGTTCAGATGCGCGTCGAATGCGGCGAGAAAGCGCCGGGCTTTCGCGCAGTCGTCGGGATAGACTCGCAGCCAAGCGTTGACGAACGGTCCGATCAGCCACGCCCAGACGGTTCCTTGGTGGTAAGCGGCGTCGCGCGCCCGCAGGTCGCCGTCGTATTTCGGCTTGAAGTCGGGGTGGCCCGGCGACAACGACCGCAGTCCGACCGGCGTGAGCAACTCTCGTTCGACGGTTTGCAGGACCGGCTTCCAGCGCGACTCGTCGAGCACCGGGTATTCGAGCGTGAAGGCGAAGAGTTGATTGGGGCGGCACGACGAATCGTCTCCATCGGGTCCGTCGATCACGTCGTACAAATACCGGCCGTCCTCGTGCCAGAATCGTGTTCCATGCAGGTGGTGATCGACGATGTCGCGCAGCCGCGGCGGCAGCAGTCGCAACGTCGCCCGGTCGTTCGTGTAGTCCAGGTATCGCGACAGCGCATGGAAGAACCACAGCGTCGCGTCGGCGGTGTGGTAGAGACCTTCGCGGCCCGTTTCCGGGAAGAGATTCGGAATCAAGCCGTCGCGGATATCGTGGGCAAACGTCCGCAGGATGTAGCCGGCTTCGACGTGCCGGCCGGTCAACAGCGCCAGGCCTTCCAGGCTGATCATCGTATCGCGGCCCCAATCGGTGAACCAGTGATAGCCGGCGATCACGCTGCGGACTTCGTCACCCGAGGCCGTCATGACGGTCGCGTCTTGTTGCCTTCCGGCGGGGCGAATGATGAACTGGTCCGCGGCCAGGACCAGCTCGTCGGCGACGGCGTTTTGCGTTCTCGGATCCGACTCGGCCGTCAGGCGTGCGCGACGATCGCGCTCGGCGGCCCGCTGCCGTTAAGACGGAAGGCGTAAGTCTGGCCGCTTCGCGCCTGCGGAATGAGCCGTGAGAAGTAGCCGTTTCCCTCAGTATCGGCTTGTGCAAGGCTCATTGGTCATGGAACGGCTGCAAAGCTCGTGCCGATCAGACTCATAATTCACCGCCCAGCCGCGCGGGCCATGCGATTGACGCGGGTATTGAACACGCAGGGTCGCCGGGCGTATGATGGACGCAGCTATTGACGTCCCAACTTGTGACGGTTGCGGCAGGCGCTCGCCATGGTCTGGAATCGCTGCCTTGAACTGGCCAAGCCGCGGCTGACGGCCATGGTTCTGGCCACCACGGTCGTCGGGTACGTGTTGGCGTCGGCCGGGCCGATCCGTTGGACACAACTTCTGTTGACGGTTCTCGGAACCGGCTTGGCCGCGATTGGGGCCGGCACGTTCAATCAACTCATCGAGGTCGATCGCGACGCGAAGATGGAGCGCACCTGCCGCCGTCCTCTTCCCTCCGGCAGCATCTCGCCGACTCAGGCGTTGCTGCTGGCGATCGTTGCGACCGTGGCCGGACTGGGCGTGCTGGCCGCAGGGGTCAACCTGTTGACGGCGCTGCTTGGGCTGGCAAACGTAGCGATCTACACGCTGCTCTACACGCCCCTGAAGTCCAAGACGCCCGTAAGCACGCTGGTCGGTGCGGTCTGCGGGGCGCTGCCGCCGATAATGGGTTGCAGCGGAGCCGCCGGCCACGTCGCGCCGCAGGCCCTGCTGCTGGCCGCAATACTCTTTGTCTGGCAGGTGCCGCATTCTCTCGCGCTGGCGTGGCTTCACCGTTCCGATTACAGCCGGGCCGGACACCGCCTGCTGCCGGTGGTTGATCCCAACGGGCGGCTTACCTGCTTGATGATCGTCGCTTTCGCCCTGGCGCTTTTGCCGCTCTGCCTGTTCGCGGTGTTTTGGGGGATGTGGGACCGTTTCTTCGGCGCTCTCGCTCTGCTGCCGACGCTGGGGCTGTTCGCGCTGGCTGTGCAACTGTCGATTCGTCGGACCCGCCGCAATGTGCGCAGCATGTTTTTGGCGACGATTGCCTACTTGCCGCTCTTGCTGCTTGTGATGGTCGCCGCCTCCGCCGCCGATCGCCGTGCGACGACGGGCCAGACCGCCGCGTCGCCCGCCGTGGCGCGCACCATTCCTTTGACGACCACGAAAGCGAGGAGTCCATGCGGTCCGTAAGAGCATTGTCCAGCATCGCTGCCGTCGCGACGTTTCTGGTTATCGTCTTCGGCAAAATCGTGCATGTCACCGGGGCGAGCACGTCGATCCCCGATTGGCCGCTGGCCTTCGGCCAGTTGGTCCCGAAGATGAGCGCGCTCGTCTTTTGGGAATGGTCTCATCGTCTGCTGGTACTGGTCGTTTTCGTGACGATGCTGACGTTGATCGCCCGTGCGGCCTGGCTGCCGGGGAGATTGTGGCTGTATTGCTCGGCGTCGTTGCTGATGTTGATGGTTCCGGCCCTGATCGGGGGGCTGTCGATCATGTACCCGCTGCACTGGGTGTTTGCCGCAATCGATCAGGCCTTCGCGATGCTCTTCTTCGCCAGCGTGGTAGGGTTGGCCGTTTGGTCGTGGCTGGTGGACGTGGAAGCCGATGGACGCCGAGCCGCGCCCCGGATCGCCCCACGATCGCCCTGAGGCCGTTCACGTCGGCCCCAATCATTTTTGCGAAGGTCGCTCGTAGACTTGGGTGAACCGCTCCACGTCGGCGCCGGGGGGAGTTGCGCGTAGCGGCCCCGTGCGAGAAACACGCGGATGGCGAGATAGACCACCGGCAGAATGCCGCCCAGGATGAACAGCACGTCTCCGGGCAATCGCAGCCACTCCATCGATCGGATCAGTGGATCTTCGAAGAACGCCGGCTCGCGGCTGTGCCAATAGCCGTAGTGAAAGGCATCGTAGAGTTGCATCGCGCCGATAGGGAACAGGTTTACGACAACCATCATCAGCAGGCCGATATTCAAGCTCCAGAACGAGATTTTCATGGCCCGCTCGCTGCTGCGGTCCGGCGGAATGAAATACCGCGCCACAAACATGAAGAAACCGATGGCCAACATGCCGTAGACGCCCATCATGGCGGCGTGGGCGTGGTTGGCGGTCAGTTGCGTGCCGATCTCGTAGTAGCTGACCGCCGGCATGTTGATGAGGAAACCGAAAACGCCGGCGCCCAAGAAGTTCCAGAACCCTACGGCAGTCAGGAACATCACGGCCCACTTGTGCGGAAAATCGCCGCTGGCCGCACTGAGCACGGAACCTTGGCCTTTGTGTCCTCCCAGACGCATGAATCGCCAGGCCTCGAAGGTCAACAGCAGCAACGGGATGACTTCCATGGCCGAGAAGAAAGCCCCCAATGCCATGTGCACGGCAGGCGCACCGCTGAAGTAGAGATGGTGCATCGTGCCGATCACGCCGCCGATAGAGTAGAGAATGATGTCCAGGTAGACAACCCGCGTGGCAGTCGTCGAACTCACCACTCCCAGCAGAACGAAGATGTACGCCACCATGATCGTGGTGAAAAGCTCCAGGAAATCTTCGACCCAGAGATGGACCACCCAGAACCGCCAGAAATCCATGACGGCGAAGTGCGTCTGCTGGCCAAAGGCGAGACTGGCGGAGTAGAACAACGGAATCGACAAAGCGCTGTACAGGAACAGATAGGGGAGATTTCCTGGATGTTCGCCGGCCAGGCGACGCCACAAGCCGCGGGCGACAATGGCTACCCAAAAGAACATGCCGATCACCAACAGGATCTGCCACAGTCGCCCGAGATCGAGATATTCCCAACCCTGGTCGCCGATCCAGAACCACGGACCCTTGCGGGTAAGATAGTCCTTGATGCTGGCGGCCTCGCCGGCCAGACTCCCCGCCACCACAATCACCAGCGCCCCGAAGAGCCCAATCGCCAGTTTCTCCTGGTGGGGCGGCTCGCGGCCGGCGATCATCGGCGTAATGAAGATCCCCATTGCCAGAAAGCTGGCGGCCACGAAGAAGAGCGCCAGTTGCAGGTGCCAGGTCCGCGAAAGGTTGTAGGGGAGCCAATCTCCCAGGTCAAAGCCATAGAAGCCGCCCGGCTCGGCGTGATAATGTGCGTTGACGCCGCCCAGGAGCCCCTGAAGCAGAAACAGCCCGGCAATCACCAGAAAATACCAAGCGGTGGCCCGCTGTGCGGGAGCCAGCCGGACTTCTTCCGGCGGGCGAAAGCGGAGGCTCACGCCGGGCTCTTCCTCCTCGACGCGATGCCATCCCAGCAAGTCGTACCGTCCCACCGCGAATAACACGATGCCGCTGCCGCCGAGGAGACTGAGCAGGCTGAGCACACTCCAGAAAAACGCTTGTGTCGTGAGTTGGTTGCCCGCCAGTGGCTCGGGCGGCCAGTTGTTCGTGTAAGAGTAGTCGGTTCCAGGGCGAACGGCGGTCGCCGCCCAGCATGCCCAGGAAAAGTACGAAGTGAGCCGGTGAATTTCCTGCGGATCGCTGATCGCTGGGCGTTTCACGCCGCGCTGACGGCTTGTCTCGCCGAAGTACGTCGCGTAAAACCCCTTGAGCTTTGCGAAGGCGTAAGCCTGGCCGGCCGTATACACCAGTTCGCCGCCGCCTGGGTCGTACGCATTTCGCTTGAACTCGCGTTTCACTTGCGCTTGGACTGCGGGTGTTGGCTCGGCGCCGCGGCTGTAGAATTGCAGCATCAGCAAACCAGCCTGATGCAGATACTGGGCGGTGAAATCGGGGCCCAAATAGGCGCCGTGCCCGAAGATCGTGCCGTGCTGCATCAGGCCGAATTTCTGAAAGATCTGCTGGCCAGCCATAACGTCATCGCCGCTAAACAGCACCTCGCCGCCCTCGGTCACGACGCGGACTGGGATCGGCGGATGGTCCGCATTGACGCGGTAGGCAAGGTAGCCCAGCACGGCGAACCCTACGACAAACGTCAGGATGCCGACCTGCCACCACAAGGAAGAAACAGCCATCCGCTGGGACTGACCGTGTTTCATCGTTCCCTCTTGCGATCTGATTCGTTCGCAGCAAGAGATGGGCGTCCACCTACTGGCCGGTTATGAGCGACCAATTATTAGGGCCGAGGGCAGAAAATGGAAGTGCTGGCCGCTGCCAGCCTGGAAACCTCGAACCTCAGAGTTCTTCGCTTTGCGTTGGCGTCGTTGCTGATGTTGATGGTTCCGGCCCTGATCGGGGGGCTGTCGATCACGCACCCGCTGCACTGGGTGTTTGCCGCGATCGACCAGGCCTTCGCGATGCTCTTCTTCGCCAGCGTGGTGGGGTTGGCCGTTTGGTCGCGGCTGGTGGACATGGAGGCCGATGGACGCCGAAAAAGAGCCTGATTTGACATCTGTCGGCCTTGCCCTAGACTTCACTGTTCGCGCCAAGCACCCCCGACTTGTAGGTTATGCTTCAGCATAACAGGCTGCTCCGTGTAGGTTATGCTTCAGCATAACAGGCTGCTTCGTGTTATGCTGAAGCATAACCTACGGGTCTGAAAACACCCCCCCGGCGATCCCTCCATGCCCAGCGAGCTGGCGACACTCCCGCAGATTCGGCCGTCACGGGTTCCGGCCCGACCGCGGCACTCGGTGCTGATCATCGACGACGATGATACGTTGTCGGAAGTCCTGTCGCACCGCTTGAAGCAGCAGGGGTTCATCACCCACGCGGCCTACTCGGGCAGCACGGGCCTGACGAAGGCCAAGGCCGAATTGCCCTCGGCGATCATCCTCGATCTCGCTCTGCCCGACGCCGACGGCCTGACGGTCTGCGAGCAGTTGGCCGATGCGCCGGAGACCTGTTCGGTGCCGATTCTGATTCTCAGCGGCAAGGAGGAGCCGGGCCTGGTGCGACGCTGCCGCGCGGCCGGTTGCCACTACTTTCTCCGCAAGCCCTACGATCCCAATGCCCTGCTGGTCCTGGTGCGCGAAGCAATCCGCGAGGCCAACGGCCAGCACCAGATCGGCGACGAATTGTAGGAGGCGACTCCAGTCGCCGATTCTTAACGTCGTTTAGGGGTAGCACCGGTTCTTGAACCGGTGGGCGAACGCCCAAGAGGATAGAGGGTAGCACCTCCCTGAAAGAGCCTTTCGTGTCAAGGGCCTCCCGGCTGGTTTTTTGACACACGTTCTCCGCAAGAGCCTTTTTAGGGCCTTTTCTGCGATGTTTTTTGGTTTTGCTTTTGGATTGCGGATTTCATGTGATGGGGCTCACGGTCTTCCTTTTCGAGGTTGTCGAGCCGTTCTTTTCGCTCGCGGCTGCACCCCAACACATCCCTTCGTGAATCCATCCGCCATTACGGCGGCCGGCCAGGTCGGAACCTGACACCGAGTATTCTGCTGCGACCGTCTCGCACTGCATGGCCGTCTCAATCAGGTTCACGCTCGGTTTTTCGCCGAGTCCAGGTGCTACCTCAAACTGACCTTGCAGGCGAGGGCTTCTTCTTCCTGTGAAGAAGAGCCGATGCAACCACCTCCTCGCTTTCCGCATTCCGTCTTTTCATCTCCGCGCTTTTCCTGGCCCCGCCGCCGTTTTACAATATCTCTGCCCGGTGAAGCGGAGTCGGGCTCTGCGGGGACGCAACCCGACAAGGAATAGCCGGGTCAAGGTGCGCCAAGGGCGCAGCGGGCCTCCGGCGGGAACTTCCCGCGGGAGGCCCTTCTCTTGTCCCCTTGGACACCTTGTCATCCCTCCGAAAATCCACCGCCTCAAGCCTGCGACGCGGCGGACCGCCCGCCATGTACGCCTCCTGGTTCTTCAGCATGTGCCAGATCACCGTCGCCAGGCGGCGCATCACCGCCACCCGCGCAATCTTCGACCCCCGCCGCCGTTTGATGCGGCCGTACCATGCCCGCATCCACGCGTCACGCCGCAACACGTGCAGGACCAATTGGCCGAGAATGAAGCGCGCCGTGGGACTGCCCTGTTTCGTAATCGAACCGAGCCGGTCGCTCGCCTCGCCCGAGTTGCGGCAACTGGGAGTCAGGCCCCAGTAATTCGCCAAGCTCGCCGGCCGCGGGAATCGCTCGATCGGACCGATCCGCGCGGCCAACGCCAGACTGCCGTAGGCCGCGCAGCCGGGAATCGTCGCCACAACCCGCGCCGTCTCGCTTTCGGCTTGCCGCCGCCCAATCTCCTTTTCCAAGCTCTCGATCTGCTCGTCCCATACCTTCCATTGCGTCAATAGCAGGTCCATTTCCATGCGGTCGATCGGGCCGAGCGGTAGCTCAGCCAGCCACTTTCGCGTGCGCTTGGTATCGAGTCCCTTGGCGGGCTGCTCTTGTTCGAGGTTGTGCTTCCGCAGCAGCGCCTTGATCCTGTTGATCGTCCGCGTGCGGAGTTGGCCGATGCGTTTGCGGAATTCTGTAATCTGCCGGTCCTCGGCGTCCCGCGGGCTGGGCGGTTGAATGCGCTGCACCCCTTCGACCTTCACGCCCACCAGCAGCCGGTGGCGATTGACCCACAACAGGCCGCTGAGCTGATGGGCGTCGCGGCGGTCGGTTTTCCGCTTCGAGCGTTTCTCCGGCCGGATCAGCACGGTTTCGCGGCAGCCGTATTCGTTCAACATCTTCAGCAGCCAATCATTGAATCCGCAAAGCTCGACGATGGAGACGAAACCGCCTTCTCTCTCCGCTTGCCGCCGTAACTCGTCAAAAAATGCTCGCACGCGCTCCCACTCCGTAGACACCTGCCTTCGCAGCACCGCCTCCCCGGTCTCGTTGCGAACATTCACGGTCAACTGCTTGCGGTGCTGGTCGATTCCAAGGTATAACATCTCATGGTCCTCCTGTCGTGGTTTTGATGGGTACAAACACTGCCACATCGTTTATACCACCAGGAGGACCGCTCTTTCATAGAATCAGGTTCTTGAACCGGTGGGCGAACGCCCAAGAGGATAGAGGGTAGCACCGGTTCTTGAACCGGTGGGCGAACGCCCAAGAGGATAGAGGGTAGCACCTCCCTGAAAGAGCCTTTCGTGTCAAGGGCCTCCCGGCTGGTTTTTTGACACACGTTCTCCGCAAGAGCCTTTTTAGGGCCTTTTCTGCGATGTTTTTTGGTTTTGCTTTTGGATTGCGGATTTCATGTGATGGGGCTCACGGTCTTCCTTTTCGAGGTTGTCGAGCCGTTCTTTTCGCTCGCGGCTGCACCCCAACACATCCCTTCGTGAATCCATCCGCCATTACGGCGGCCGGCCAGGTCGGAACCTGACACCGAGTATTCTGCTGCGACCGTCTCGCACTGCATGGCCGTCTCAATCAGGTTCACGCTCGGTTTTTCGCCGAGTCCAGGTGCTACCTCAAACTGACCTTGCAGGCGAGGGCTTCTTCTTCCTGTGAAGAAGAGCCGATGCAACCACCTCCTCGCTTTCCGCATTCCGTCTTTTCATCTCCGCGCTTTTCCTGGCCCCGCCGCCGTTTTACAATATCTCTGCCCGGTGAAGCGGAGTCGGGCTCTGCGGGGACGCAACCCGACAAGGAATAGCCGGGTCAAGGTGCGCCAAGGGCGCAGCGGGCCTCCGGCGGGAACTTCCCGCGGGAGGCCCTTCTCTTGTCCCCTTGGACACCTTGTCATCCCTCCGAAAATCCACCGCCTCAAGCCTGCGACGCGGCGGACCGCCCGCCATGTACGCCTCCTGGTTCTTCAGCATGTGCCAGATCACCGTCGCCAGGCGGCGCATCACCGCCACCCGCGCAATCTTCGACCCCCGCCGCCGTTTGATGCGGCCGTACCATGCCCGCATCCACGCGTCACGCCGCAACACGTGCAGGACCAATTGGCCGAGAATGAAGCGCGCCGTGGGACTGCCCTGTTTCGTAATCGAACCGAGCCGGTCGCTCGCCTCGCCCGAGTTGCGGCAACTGGGAGTCAGGCCCCAGTAATTCGCCAAGCTCGCCGGCCGCGGGAATCGCTCGATCGGACCGATCCGCGCGGCCAACGCCAGACTGCCGTAGGCCGCGCAGCCGGGAATCGTCGCCACAACCCGCGCCGTCTCGCTTTCGGCTTGCCGCCGCCCAATCTCCTTTTCCAAGCTCTCGATCTGCTCGTCCCATACCTTCCATTGCGTCAATAGCAGGTCCATTTCCATGCGGTCGATCGGGCCGAGCGGTAGCTCAGCCAGCCACTTTCGCGTGCGCTTGGTATCGAGTCCCTTGGCGGGCTGCTCTTGTTCGAGGTTGTGCTTCCGCAGCAGCGCCTTGATCGGGTCTGATCCGGCTGATGCGCGAGACGCGAGGTTTTGTGCTGTGGTGCTAACACAAACCGTCCGGAGGTTGGCATGCTCGGAAAGTGCTATTGGTGAAAAAGGCGTCCTTCCGTCAAAACGAGGAGAAGTAGTCACAAAACGCCTCGTCACGGAAAGGACGCCACAATGCCGTATGTTACCCGACTGCTGTTGATTCTGACAAGCCATGCCGCGATCAAGACGGAGATTCGACAACAGATCGAACAATTGTGGAAAGATCATGTCGAGGCGTTGGAGCAGGTAGTCCTGGAGTTCGTGCGGGCGGAAATCTCTCCAGCAACCATGTTCGACTTCGAGACGCGGATCGCCGAACGGGTTCGGGAGTTGGCCCGGCAGTTGGTCGAGAATGTATTGAATTTGATTGAGGCGGATGATGCGGAGAAGATGCCTCATGATCTGGAGCATCAGGGCGGCAGCTACCGGCGGCTGAACCAGAAGACCCGCAACGCGCACGTGGGCACGCTCTTTGGAACCATCGAACTGTGGCGCTATTCGTATCGCTACTGGCATCGCGACGTGGCCGAGACGTGCATCTTTCCCCTGGAAATCGAGTTGGGCCTGGTCCACGGCGCCACGCCAGCGTTGGCCGAGGCCGTAGGCCGCTACATGGCCCAATCCGGTGCGACCCAGCAAGCGGTGTTGGACCGCTTGAGGTTGCAGCATGGCGTTTCCTGGGGAGCCCAGCGACTCCGCGACGTGACGGAGGAACTTTCCTTGGCCTTTGAGGACGTGACGGAAGAGTGTCAAGTGCTGCGGCTGCTGGAACTGCTGAAAAAAGCTGAGCAAAGCCGCGGGCCAAGGCGCCCGGTGCTCAGCGTGGGGCGCGACGGCGTGACGCTGCGCGAGTATCGCTTCCGCTTCTTCGAGCATGCCACCGTCGCCACGGCCACGGTCTACGACCGCATGGGGGAGCGGCTGGGCACGGTGTATCTGGCCTTTGCTCCCGAACCAGGACAGTCGCAGATGACGGCACGGCTGACCGCGTTGATCCAGGAAGTCTTGCAGCGTTGGGATCGCCCGTTGCCGCGGCTCACCTACGTCACCGATGCGGGCGAGAACGAGACGCAGTATTACCGTCGGGTGCTGGGGAACATGGCGCATCCGCGCACGGGAGAGAAACTGCCCTGGATTCGGATTGTCGATTACTATCACGCTGCCCAGCGAATCTGGGCGATGGCCGAAGCCTTGTTTGGCAAAGACGATCGCGCCGGGCGTGCCTGGGCACGGCGCATGTGCCGCGTGCTGAAAAAACCGAGCGGTCCGTTTCGCATGTTGCATTCGGCGGCGGCATTGCGGAAGCGGCGGAAGTTGTCGGCGTCGCGGGCTGCCGAATTTCGCAAGGCGTACCAATACATTCGCCGTCGCACAAAGTTCATGCAGTATCATCAGTACAAACAACTGAACCTGCCTATCGGCAGCGGCGTGACAGAGGCCGCCTGCAAGACTATCGTTGCCCAGCGACTGAAGCTTTCGGGGATGCGCTGGATGAAGCACGGGCGCAAACGATCCTGAACCTGCGAGTGGTGCTGCTTAGCGGAATTTGGCAGCCCTTGTATCGTAAGCTCATGGAAACTCACGATGCCGGAGAACTGCGAACTTACGGTCCATCGACTAAAGTGCCCATGCGCCAAGCCGCTTAAACACGCGCACCACAAAGATTACACCCCCTTGATCCTGTTGATCGTCCGCGTGCGGAGTTGGCCGATGCGTTTGCGGAATTCTGTAATCTGCCGGTCCTCGGCGTCCCGCGGGCTGGGCGGTTGAATGCGCTGCACCCCTTCGACCTTCACGCCCACCAGCAGCCGGTGGCGATTGACCCACAACAGGCCGCTGAGCTGATGGGCGTCGCGGCGGTCGGTTTTCCGCTTCGAGCGTTTCTCCGGCCGGATCAGCACGGTTTCGCGGCAGCCGTATTCGTTCAACATCTTCAGCAGCCAATCATTGAATCCGCAAAGCTCGACGATGGAGACGAAACCGCCTTCTCTCTCCGCTTGCCGCCGTAACTCGTCAAAAAATGCTCGCACGCGCTCCCACTCCGTAGACACCTGCCTTCGCAGCACCGCCTCCCCGGTCTCGTTGCGAACATTCACGGTCAACTGCTTGCGGTGCTGGTCGATTCCAAGGTATAACATCTCATGGTCCTCCTGTCGTGGTTTTGATGGGTACAAACACTGCCACATCGTTTATACCACCAGGAGGACCGCTCTTTCATAGAATCAGGTTCTTGAACCGGTGGGCGAACGCTCCAGAGGTCATTCGAGAGGGATGACCGCTGATGTCGGCTCTTCGCCTCTTGCGGCAGAGCCGCCCCGGTTCAAGAACCGGGGCCACCCGCCACCCGCAGAGCCGCCCCGGTTCAAGAACCGGGGCCACCCGCCGAACGCTCCAGAGGTCATTCGAGAGGGATGACCGCTGATGTCGGCTCTTCGCCTCTTGCGGCAGAGCCGCCCCGGTTCAAGAACCGGGGCCACCCGCCACCCGCAGAGCCGCCCCGGTTCGAGAACCGAGGCCACCCGACGAGGCCAACAAAAAAGCCCGCGAACCGAAGTCCGCGGGCTTGCTTGTGCTTCAGGCAATCTGCTCGCACCGCTGCGGGGCATCGCGATCATTCGATGGCGGATTCGTCCAACGGCGTCAGCAGCGGCAATCCGCCGTTTGAGCTTTCATTGGGATCAAGGGGCGGAATTCCTAGGTTGCAGTACTTGATGTTCGTGGTGCCGCCAACGTTCGGTGGACAGCCTCTATCCCAGGGCGTCATGATGTGAATGTACGTCTGGATATCCATCTGGTAGTTCAAGAACTGCACGTGCCCGTCGCAGAACGCCCCATGGAAACCGCTGCCGGTATGGGCGCTCATGACCTTGTCGGTAATCTGCGGGTTTGGAGGAGTTCCAGTAGTGTTGAATGTCCCCCATTCAAAACCGGTGCCTATCTCCGCTTGCCCCTTGCCGTAAAGGTTGTTATTCCAATTCGCCCCTCCCCCAGCGACGGACCGATCGCCGTTATACGCGCTGCCGCTGGCGTCCTTAACGTTCATGCCGGAGCTGATCATGCACGGTACGATCTGCGGATTGTGTATGTACGATTCCGCGAGCAACAGCGTGGTTGCCGCGCCGTCATGGGCACCGATGTAGTTGATGCCGACGCGAACCGGCCTAATGGCGTACGTGGTGCTCGTCCCCTGCGCATAACCCGATTGATTGAGGCAAACGCCCATGGCCTGGCTGTCTGTTAGCAGCGTGCCGCCCGAGGCCGTGCCGGCGATTATGACTCCGCCGTCAACGCCGCGATTGCAGACGTAACTAAGCGGCGTATCGCCGGCGCCCGCCGAGTCGGGCGGATCGGAGGGGCAGACGAGAATCTTGAGGTAGGACCTGCCCAAATTCGTAACCGTGCCGCCCGCGGTGCCGGCCACAATGCTCTCGTACAGATCTGAACGGTCGAGATCGGGCAGCAGCGCCGTGACCCAACTGACGATCTGGTTGTTCCCCAAAACCCCATTGGGAACCGACGAGGGGATCTGCGTGACGAACCCGGGGAAGTAATGCCTGCGCATCTCGAAGTTCAACATCGCCAAAGCGAGGTTGTGTTCGTTGTTTTGGCACTGCGCCTTGCGGGCGGCTTCGCGGGCGGCCTGCACGGCCGGCAGCAACAGACCGATCAATATGCCGATGATTGTAATCACCACCAGCAACTCGACTAGCGTAAATCCGCCGACACCGCGACCCTTCGATCGTATCATGGCTATGATCTCCCTAGATTCTCCGTCCCCAACGAAGCCTTGCCCATGCCTATTGTCTCACAATCGGCCCAAAAAATCCAGAGTCTTCGCCGAAAATAGTGGTTAGTGGTTAGTGGCTAGTGGCTAGGGGGGAACGGGCGAGGTGTCCTGGCCGGCGGCGGCATCTCGCCGCGCCCCCCCGGGCGAGTGGATTCCACACTAATCACTAGCCACTAACCACTGGCCACTACGCACTTACATCTTCTCCACCACCTCGATCCCCAACAGCTCCAGGCCTTTCTGGATCGTCCGTGCGGTCAGATCGCACAGCAGCAACCGGCTGTGGCGCAGGGCGTCGCTGGGGGCGCGAAGCACGTGGCATTGCTCGAAAAACGTCGAATAGCGATTCGCCAGGTCGAAGAGATAGGACGTCAGTTGGTTCGGGCGATAGTCGGCCGCCGTCATGTCGAGCGCCTCGGAGAAGCGGAGCAGCTCCACCGCCAGCGCCCGCTCGGCCGGCGAGTCCAATATGATCGCCGCGCCGCCTGCGCCGGTCCGGCTTTCACGATCGGGCTGTAGGAGGCGACTCCTGTCGCCGATCGCGGGGCCAACGGGCAATCGGCGACAAGAGTCGCCTCCTACAGCAGCGCGCAGGGCGTCGACGTCGATGTTGCCTTTCGCGAAGATGCTCCGCACCCGGGCGTAGGCGTACTGCATGTACGTGGCCGTGTTGCCCGACATCGCCAGCATCTTGTCGTAGCTGAAGACGTAATCGCTGGTGCGGTTTTGCGAGAGGTCGGCGTATTTCAGCGCAGCGATGCCGACGCGCTCGGCGATCTGCCGCCGCTGTTGGTCGGAGAGTTCGCGTCCCTCGGGCTTGGTGTCGTCGTTGGCCGAGACGATATCCAGCGCCCGCCGCACGGCCTCGTCCAAGAGGCCTTCCAGTCCGACGGTGTCGCCGGCGCGGGTCTTGAACGGTCGGCCGTCGTCGCCCAAGACGGTGCCGAAGCTGACGTGCTGCAATTCGACGTCGCCGCAGCCCAACTGCCGCGCGGCGGCGAAAAGCTGCTTGAAGTGCAGCGACTGGCGATGATCGACGACGTAGAGGATCGCGTCGGGACGCCATTGGGTCATGCGGTAGCGGATCGTGGCCAGGTCGGTGGTGCCGTAGAGAAACGCCCCGTCCTTCTTCCGCACCAGCAGCGGCGTCTCGATGTTGTCGAAGAAGATGCCGACGGCCCCATCGCTTTCGCGGGCGATCTTGCCGCGAGCAATTCCTCGACCACCGCCGCCAGCCGGTTCTCGTAGAAGCTCTCGCCCAACGTGTGATCGAAGGTCACGCCCAGCCGCTGGTACATGCGGTTGATTTCGTCTTCGCAGTAGGGAAGAAACTCCGACCAGAGGCGGCGATTTTCTTCGTCGCCGGCGTGCAGTTTCGCGGTTTCGGCAAGTACGTCCAGGCGAATGGTGGGATGATCGGCAGCCAGTTTCGACAGTCGCGGATCGTTTTCAATCGCGGACCGATTATTCTCAATCTTCGTCAACTCGCTAATCGCGTCGTCGAGGTCGTTTTGAGCACGGCGTATTTCATCGCCTAATTTCTCCGCGGTTTTGGTATTGGTGGCCTTGATTCTTGCTTCCGATAGTTCATATACCTTTCGCTTCTTTAGGGCGACTAGATCAATGGCCACGTCTCGAACGAACGAAGCGTGATAGTCCATCAGTTGCCGGACGACCTTGTAGAGCCGGGCGAGCTCCTCGACCGGATTTTGACGATAAGCCTCGGCGTTCAAGAAGTGCTTGTATCCGTAGAGGATCATGCCGAACTGCGTGCCCCAGTCGCCGATGTGGTTGTCGCTGATGACGCGGTGGCCGAGGAATCGCAGCACGCGGCACAGGGCGTCGCCGATCACCGTCGAGCGGATGTGGCCGACGTGCATCGGCTTGGCCACGTTGGGGGCGGAGAAGTCGATCACGAACGTCCGCGGCCGGGCGACCGGGGCCACGCCCAAGCGCGGATCGCCCAGCGCCGCCGAAAGCCGCTCGATCAGCCACTGATTCTTAATTCGCAGATTGATGAAGCCGGGCCCGGCGATTTCGGGCGGAGCGCAAAGATCGGCGACGTCGAGCCGGGCGACGATCTCGGCGGCGATCTGCCGCGGCGGCCGGCCGAGCCGCTTCGCCAGCGGCATCGCCATGTTCGCCTGGTAGTCGCCGAACTTCGGATCCTGACTGGGACGGACCAATTCCACCATCTCGGCCGGATCATCGACCATACCGGCCAACACGGCGTGGAATCGCACTTTCAACTCGGGAAGGATGCTCATGGCAACATTTCGGATGGTCGTGTGAACCGTTTAGCCGGCGAACTTGTTCGCCGCGCCGCGCATGCGAACCATCGTGGCGCTTCGCGGCGTGCAAGCGCGCCGGCTAAACCGCGGGCGCAGAAATTGCGACCTTGATTCTACAAGCGGCTGCGGCAGAACGCCACACGTCAGCAATTTGTATCCGGCACACGCCGTGTGCCGAATTTCCGCACACGGCGTGTGCGGGATACGCTATACGTCAGCGCGGCTTGGGACGGGCGACGCGCTTGGCTCGGCCCCAGAGATCTTCCAGCGCGTAGTACGCCCGCGTCTCCGGCTCGAACAGATGGACCACCACGTCGCCGTAGTCCAACAGAATCCAGCGGCTCTCTTCGTATCCCTCGATTCCCAGGCGGTGGTCGCCCAGTCGGTCTTCCAGGGCGTGATCGATCTCCTCGCTCATGGCGTGGAGTTGGCGACGGCTGGTGCCGCTGGCCACGACGAAGTAGTCGAAGATCGAGGTAAGCTCGCGCATGTCGAGCACAACGACGTCGAAGCCGCGATTGTCCTCGGCGGTCTGCGCGGCCGTCAACGCCCTTTGCAGAGCGACATCGGACTGCCGGCGCGCCGCCGCCGCCTCGGATCGGACTGGGCTCTCACTCATGCGCAGCGGACCTCGCAGAGATGTCCAACTTCCTTACAAAGCTCCATTTTACTTGACCGCAGCGGCAATGAACAGCGGCAGGCGGCGGCAATACCACCTGCGTGGGTGGTTTCGGCGCTTCTCTTCCTCCAAATTCGCGCTTTCTACTTGGCTTTCTTGAGGCTACTGATTAGGTTATATAAGAGGCGAAAGGCTGGTAGTCCGGCAGGATCAGATTGTCGGGTGCCACGGTTGGCTTGTCCAACCGTGCCTCGGCTCTGCTGGACGCGCCAGCAGCGGCACTCAACTCGACAAACCAAAAATGCCGGACCACTGCCCGCCGGCCGACAATACCGGAATTGGGCGTGAGGCAAAACAAGTGCGAAGGAGACGTTCCATGTCTTTGAACTTGCGAAATTGGCGATTGCTCTGTTTGGTTTTGATGTCGACGCTGCTTGCGGCGACTTTGGCGGCGGCCGAGCGGCAGACACGCCGCACCCAACTCGGCCAATACGATCCGTCCGCCCAGACCGTCGAGATGTTCGCGGCCATGGAGAAAGGGGACATCTCGGTGAGGTTGATTCCCAAGGACTCGACCGAAAGCCAAGTGCTGATCAAGAACGAGACCGATCAGCCCTTGAACGTCAAGCTGCCGGATGCGTTCGCCGGCGTGCCGGTGCTGGCGCAGCAGGCCTTTGGTGGCGCCGGCGGCGGCGGCGGTCACCACAGCGGCAGCAGCGGCAGCAGCCATAACGGTAACAACCAGAATCAGGGCACGGGCGGTGGCATGGGCGGCATGATGGGCGGCGGCATGTTCAACGTCCCGCCCGAGAAGATCGGCAAGTTCAAAATCCCCACCGTCTGCCTCGATCACGGCAAAGCCGAGCCCCGGCCGGCCATCCCCTATACGATCAAGCCGATCGAGAGCTACTCCTCCAAGCCCGGTGTGCGCGAGCTTTGCGAGATGCTCGGCAGCGGCAAGGTCAGCCAGCGCGCCGCCCAGGCCGCAGCCTGGCACCTGAACAACGGCATGAGTTGGGAGCAACTGGCCGCCAAGCGCGTGCGACACCTCACCGGCCAGAGTCAGCCTTACTTCAGCCCCGCCGAGATTCAGGTTGGAATGCAGTTGGCCAACAGCGCCCTAAGAGCGTCGAAGGAGAAAGAGAAGGAGAAGGCCGCGAAACCCTCGCCGGCCACGCCTTCATCGATCAGCGGCAAGGCCAAGTAACCCATCGCCGGCGTACGACTCCAGCCGGCCGATCTCGACCTGATACCTCAACCGCTCCGCCTGCCAGCGCTGCCATTGCTGGCGAAGCTCGATTTTCTCGTTGAGGAGTTGCTGCTCACGGGCGACCAGCCGGGTGGCTTGCTGCTGGCACTCTTCGCGGCAGGCGGCGACTGACTGCTCGAATTGCCGCCGCTGCTCGACCAGTTTCACGTGCTCGGCCACGAGCTGGCCGCGAATCGCCTCCAGTGCCCGCTTCTGTTCGGCGGCCTCGGCGTTGGCCTGGGCGTACTGCTGGGCCAGTTTCGCCCGGATGCGGCCGAGCGACTGGGTCAGCGCCGCCGGGGGCGCCGCGCCGGAGAGCTCCGCCCAGAGTTCTTCGGTCGCCAAGCGGATTTCCAGCGTCTCGCGGTGAATGCGCCCCAGTTCGCTGCGGAGTTGTTCGAGCGCAGAGCGGCGCTGATCGACCTGCTCGGCCCGCTGCTGGATGCTGCGTCGCTTCTCCTCGACGTCGGCGATCGCCTGCCGCTGCTCGGCGGCCAACTGCTGGCGGATCGCGGCCGATTGCTTGGCAAAGTCGGCCTGTTCGGCCGCCAGGCGTTCGCACCGTTCTCGGGCTTCCGCTTGCGAGCGGGCCAGCCGGTGCTCGGCCTCTTCAAGCTGCCCGCGTCGCGATTCCAGCTCCTCGGCCGCACGCTGCAACGCTGCTTCCTTCGCGGCGTCGGGTGGGGGCGCGCCGCGTTGCTGCGCCGCCTCGACCGTAGCCAAGCGGGCCAATCGCCGCTCCACTTCGCGTTGTTTCTGCGCAAGTTCCGCGTCGCGATCGGACAATTCCTTGAGCCGCCTAGCCAGCTCCGTTTCGCCGGCGGCGGTCGCCTCAAGCCGCGCCGCCAGGTCGCGCTCGCGGCAAGCCAATTCGGCCTCGCGCGACGCCAGGTCGGTCTCGTGCTGATCGATCCACAGCCGAGCGGCCCGCGCGTCCGATTCCAATCGCGCCGTTCGCGAGTTCAACTCCGCTTCGCGGTGGTCCAACTCGCGGTGGCGACTGCTCAAGTGGGCGGCCAGTTGCGCGGCCTGCAAGCGGATTTGCTCGGAGAGCGGCTCGTCGGGAACCAGCGGCGCCGTTGACGTCGCCTCGTCGGCCGCCGCATCGCCAGCCAACTTGCTCACCTCGTGGGGCGCGTCAACCCGTGTCTTCACCGCCGGGGTGACGTCCTGCGGCAAGGCCGCGTCGGCCCCGCCTTCGGTCACCGGCGGCAGAACGATGGCCACCTTCATCAGATCGTCAGTCAGGTCTTGAGTCATTGACCGCAAGCGCAGTAGACTCCCCGCAATCGATAAGATCTTCCAGGTCTACCTATTCGGCACTTGAAGGGGCCAAGTTCAGTCCAAGTTCAGAGACTAAGGACTTGGCTCGAAACAACTTCCTGGATTTCGCGAGACAGCAAGGTCTTTGAGTCGGAAGGGAAAAGGGGAAAAGGGGAAAAATGGGAATGACTGCCAAAGAACTCCCTTCCAGGCGACCGCCCATCAACCCATCGTTCCTCCTGTGTTTCCCGTTCCTCTTTCCCCTTTTTCCTCTTTGCACTGAGTATGCATCTCTAGATAGAATGCCTATCTTACCCAGATTGAACGCTCGATCAGTGGATTTGGGCTTCGGTGTCCGACAAATGCCAAATCTCCGATCGGCACTACGCTTGGCGCAGAAGCGATCATCGAGCGTAGCGACGCAGACCGAACACGAGGCCGGTGTTCACCCCAATAGGGGGTCGGCTATGCTTTGGCCTGTTCGATCGCGTCTTGCAGGCGTTTCTTCGGCTGGACGCCCACGAAGCGATCGATCACCTCGCCGTTTTTGAAGATCATCAGCGTGGGGATGCTGCTTACCCCGTAGCTGGCGGCGGTGTTGGGGCTATTGTCGATGTTGATTTTGGCCACCTTGACCGTTCCGGCGTTCTCGCTGGCCAGTTCTTCGACGATCGGCGCGATCATTCGGCACGGCCCGCACCAAGGAGCCCAAAAGTCGATCAGCACGGGCTCGGTCGCCTGCAATACCTCGGATTGAAACTCTTGGTCGGATAGTTCTCGAACGTTGCCCATGGGGGAAGCTCCTTGCGGTTATAATTGCCAGTGGACATTATAGCGCGGCGACTACGCTGGTCAATCGGCCCGACGGACTGGGCATGTCAACGGATTTCTGGTTAATGGTTCTTTTGCACGGAAGAGGGCGTTGGTTGCCTTAGCGATTCCCTTCGGGGTGCGGCTAAACAACGGAGCTTCCCTTCGTGGCGCGGCTGAAAAACGAGCTTCCCTGCGTGGCGTGGCTGAACACATTGTTGAGGATCATGGTTATGAAACGCGCCTTGTTGTACCTCGTAATCGTCGCCGTTGCCGCGGTCGCACGAGGGCAGGAGCCGCCTGCTGCGAATCGGGCGGATCCGCGGCGAACACCCGCCGTGGAGATCTTCCAACACTACAAGGACGCGGTCGTCTATCTGACCGGCCCGATGATCAACCCGCGCGAGCCGGCGGTGGAGGAGTTCTTTGCCCTTTCGTCGAGGCGGGTGGTGATGAGCTTGGGCGGCGGCTGCATTATCCACCCGTCGGGGTACGTGCTGGCGAACGCCCACGCGGTGGAGCGGCCCTTCTTTCACGAGGTGACGCTCAGCAACGGCCGGCGGCTGCCGGCGGAACTGCTGGCCGTGGTTCGCCAGTTCGATCTGGCGTTGCTGAAGGTCGAGGCGGGCTGGCCGCTGACGGCGGTCAAGCTCGCCCGCGACGGCGACCTGATGATCGGCGAGCCGGTGATCGTGATCGGAAATCCCGAGGGGCTGCGGCTGACCTGCACGACCGGCGTGCTCAGTGCCGTGGGGCGGGCGACGCAGCCCAGCGGCCTGCCCGGCATCACCCTGCACGGCATGATCCAGACCGACGCCGCCATCAATCCCGGCAGTTCCGGCGGCCCGTGGTTCAACGCCCTGGGCGAAGTGATCGGAGTGACCGCCGCCCAAAAGCGAGACGCCGAGAATATCGCTTTCGGCGTTCCCGTGGCAGCCATCCGGCTGGTGCTGCCGGAGATGCTCGACGTGGAGCGCCGGCAGGGGATCGCCAGCGGGGTACAATTGCTGCCGATCGGCCCGTGCATCGTAACGGCCGTCGTCGCCGGCTCGCCCGCCGTGACGGCCGGGCTGCGGCCGCGAGACGTTTTGACGAAACTCGACGGCCAACCGCTGGCCGCCCGGCTCGACTGGTGCTTCGCCCTGTTGGGCCGCAAGCCGCACGACTCGCTGGCATTGGACTTCACCCGCGGCGGTGTGGCGATGCACGCGTCGCTCGTGCTGGGCGAACGTCCCAAGCCGGACGGCGCCGCGATTCTCAAAACCCGATACGGTTTGACGGCGATCCCGCTGGACAAGGCGAAGGCCGAGGCCACGTCGCTGCGCGTACGTCGCGGCGTGGTGATTACCGAGGTGGCGAAAGGCCCGCCGTGGAACTACGAGACGCTACTGACGCCGCCGCTGCCCGGCGACGTGCTGGCCAAGATCGACAGCATCCGCCCGCGCGATCTCGATCACGTGGGGCTGCTGCTGGACCGCATCCCGCCGAAGCGGAAGGTCGTGATGGTGCTGCTGCGGAAGACCGGCGACACCGTCACTCGCGTCGATCTGACCACCATGTCGCCGTAAGGTTTTACGGCTCACTCGCGTTGCCGGGCGACAGTTCTCGCAGGGCCGCGGCGAAGACCCCGTACGCCGCGGCATCGAAAAGGACGAACCGCACCAATTCGGGCCGCTGGTTGCGTTCGAGGAAGTCGATCGCGGTCGAAATCGCGATCCGCGCCGCCTGCTGCATGGGAAAGCGGTAGGCGCCGGTGCTCAGGGCCGGCAGGGCGATGCTGCGGCAATCGTGCTCGGCGGCCAATTCGAGGCAGCGGCGGTAGGCGCCGGCCAACAGATCGGCCTCGCCGCGCTGGCCGCCCGACCAGACCGGGCCGACGGCATGAATCACGTGCTTGGCCGCCAGCCGGCCGGCCGTCGAGATCACGGCGGAACCGGTGGGGCAGCCGTCGGGATAGCGGGCGTCGGTCTCCCGCATGATCTCCGGCCCGCCGCGGCGGTGGATCGCCCCGTCTACGCCGCCCCCGCCCGCCAAGCGGCTATTCGCCGCGTTGACGATCGCATCGACCTCTTGCAGGGTGATGTCCCCCTGGGTCAATTCGATCGTCCGACCGTGGATGGTGGCGTGCATGGCGACGTATCCGGCACACGCTGTGTGCCGCCCGACGCTCGTGTCGACGAAACTGCCCAAACGGCACACGGCGTGTGCCGGATACTCTTTTACATGTGATCGGGATAGCGATACACCTTCCCCTCGAAGTTCCTTAGCAGCAGGTCGTCGCCTTCGCGGCCGACGACGTAATTGGGTTGCAAGGGGATCTTGCCGCCGCCGCCGGGGGCGTCGATCACGTAGTTGGGCACGGCGTAGCCGGTGGTGTGGCCGCGGAGGCCCTCGATGATCTCCAGTCCTCTCGACACCGGCGTGCGGAAATGGGCCGAGCCGGTGATCGGGTCGCACTGGTAGAGGTAATAGGGGCGGACCCGCATCCGCAGCAGCCGATGGACCAACTGCTTCATCGTCTCGACGTTGTCGTTCACGCCGGCCAGCAGCACCGTTTGCGAACCCAACGGAATCCCCGCGTCAGCCAGCCGTGTGCAGGCCTGGAACGACTCGGGCGTGCATTCGTCGGGATGCAGGAAGTGCAGGCTCATCCAGAGCGGATGGTGCTTCCGCAGCATCCGGCACAACTCCGGGGTGATTCGCTGCGGCAGCACGGCGGGCATCTTGCTGCCCATCCGCAAGAACTCGACGTGGGGGATTTCCCGCAAGCGGGTGAGAATCCAGTCGAGCCGCTCGTCGCTCAGCGCCAGCGGATCGCCGCCGGAGATCAGCACGTCGCGGATGGCCGGGGTGCGGCGGATGTAGTCAAACGCCGCCTCCAGCCGGGCTTCGGCCGGGGCGATCGCGCCGTGACCCACCATCCGCGAGCGGGTGCAGTAGCGGCAGTAGCTCGAACAGACGTTGGTCACCAGCAGCAGCACGCGGTCGGGATAGCGATGCACCAGGCCGGGCACGGGGCTATCGCCGTCTTCGCCCAGCGGATCGTCGGCCTCGCCCAGGCCGCGGTGGAGCTCGGCGACGGCTGGAATCACCGTTCGCCGCAGGGGCTGGTTCTGGTCGTCGCGCGAGACCAGGCTCATGTAGTAGGGGGTGACGCTGACCGGCAGCATGGCGCCCTGGGAAAGGGCCGCCCGCTCGTCCTCCGAGAGGACCAACACTTGCTCCAATTGGGCCAGGGTTCGCAGCCGATTTCTAGCCTGCCAGCGCCAATCGTTCCAATCGCGATCGGGAACCGCGGGATAGAAGGCCTTGCGGAAAGCCCTGGTTTGGAAGGTGCTCCGGGGAGTCCGGCCCGACGCGGGACCGCTGGAGAAGATATCGCGTCGGGCGGCTATAGGTGGCCGTTTCGGCCGGGAGAATCTCGCTACAACACGAGGAGGCAGGAATTGGACCGTCGTACTCGGAGGCTCCTCATCATCTGCACACGAGTACGAGCACGTCTCAGCATCAATGCTGGCCATCTAGAAACATCTCCTGGGATCCAGTGGAGAAACGGGGGTTCGACATCCGAATCGGCCCCTCAGAAACGATGCCCCGAGGCATAGACTCCGTTAACAACCCGGGGCGGTTCTCCTTTTCCTAATACCTTTCGGCAATACGATCAGGAACTTGAAGTAATTCATACCGCGGATCGCAAAAATGTCAAGAGGAAAACCGGTCGATGGACGGGGACGGTCCCGATTTTCGTGTCGGGGGACTGTCCCGATTTTCGCGTCAACGAAAATGGGACTGTCCCCCTTTGACGCCCCATGCAGGAAGAATCACCCCTTAACCAGTTCCACACAGATGCCGCCGGCGCGAAGCACTTTGTGCATCGTCGTGTACCAGAGCTCGCGGCGCCACTGAAGCCCGACTTCCTCGCAAATCTGGGCCAATTCGCGGCGATTGTAGGTGCGGCAACACCAGACGCGGCTAGTCCACGCGCCGCCGAAAGTGTCTTCAGTGGTCAACAGCAGCATCCGCCCGCCGATCACCATCACGCGGCTGAGCTCCGAAAGTCCGCGACGCGGGTCGGGCAGGTGCTCCAGCACGTAACCGCAAGTGACGCAGTCGAAGGAGGCGTCGGCAAAAGGCAATCGCGCCAGGTCGGCCACCACGAACCGCGGCCGGTCGCTCTTCAGGCGATTTCGCGCCCGGCGGAGCATCTCGTGCGAGATGTCAAAGCAAGTAATCTCGGCTTCCGGATCGGAATACTTGACGAGATGTTTGACGATCTGCCCGGCCCCGCTGCCGACGTCGAGGACGTGGCGGGCGCCGCGAAGATCGAACTTCCGCTCGCGGAACATGCGGGCCCCCAGCGGCGTGTGCAACGAGAGCAGGCTACATGTGGCCAGGATCGCGCCCTGAGGGCCGCCGTAAACGTCGCGGACCTTCTCCTGGTACTCCTCGACGCTGACCCGATCGATCAGCCCGTTCTCCAGCAGCCGGTTCAACACCGGCTTGGAGCGCCGGCTCGATGCGGCGACATGCCTTCGGCCGCGAGAAACACGGCGATGATCCGTCTGTGGCGCCATGGTCGCAGATTGATTGCCCCGCGGAGCTTCAATGCACTCTTCCGATGGATACCTGGCGAAGATTGCGCTTCAACATAACGCCAAGCGGCGGAAATATCTGTTGCACTAAGGTGTGATCTACGCTGCTGCGGTTCGCAGACGCGTAGGTTATGCTTCAGCATAACACTCTGACACACAATGCTTTCCGTTATGCTAAAGCATAACCTACGGCTGCTGCTGCTATGTTCCGCCGATTCTCATCAATACACTCTTCGGACGTAGATATACCATTCCAAGAGCAATACCGCTAGGCCAGCCAGGGCCAGATGCTTCCAGATTTCGCGGCGACCGGCCTCCCAACTCTTTTCGCCCTTTACACTTACGTCGCCGATCTTGATGGCAGGCGAAACATCAGGGCGGATCGCGCTTTCGGCCGGATCAAACAGATTTACGGTGAACCGCCGCACCGTCTTGCCGCTCGAACGGACCTCGTACACGCCCAATTCACTGGTGTCGTTTAGCACGGCCTTGCCCAGCCTGGCCGGAAGCTCGACCGTCCGCCCCGTCGGCGTGCGAACCTCGACCGCGGTGGCCGACTCCAATGATATGGGCGTGCCCGGCCGAATCGTACCCCCCTCCAGCCCATTGGCGTTGCCGCCAAGGCAATCGAGTAGATTGAGGATGAATACGGGAAAACTCGGCCGAATCCACCAGTTAGTGCCCATGAATCGCTTCGTCGCTCCGCCCGGCTCGATCGTCTCGTCGACGGTCACGAAACCGAGCACCACGTCCTGGAAGGCATCGCGCGGGGTGAGGGCCACGAGCGGACCGGCGTCGGAATCGACCAACACCCGCCCGCCGCGCGGCGGCCGCAGCGGCGTTGCCTCGGCGATCAAAACGTCCCCCATGTCGATCCATTGCAGCAACGGATGGGCGGTCTCCACGTCGATGATCTGCGGCGAAGCGGTCTTCGCCTCCGCCGACCAGCCGCCCTCGGGCGGAAGACTGCCGAGGAACAGCGTGTTGGCCGCCGGCATCCGCTCGGGCCGGCAGCGGTCGAAAATCGCCAGTTGCCAACCGCCCGACGCCGCCTGGTCCCTGTACGCCCTCGTCTTGAGAAAGCTGGGCAATTCGATCTGCACGTCGGCGACCTCGGCCGCCTCCTTCGTTCGCAGGGCCAGCCGCAACGGCTCATTGCCCGTGGTGACAAACAACACGTGGCTTCGCCGCGGCGGGTTGATGACTGCGTAGGCTGCGTCGTCTAGGGCAAGCTGGTCGTCGGTGTCGGCCTTCAACTCCAAAATCGCCGAGCCGGCCGCGTTGAAATCGAAGTTCACCCCGCGGCTCTCCGTCGGCGATACCTCGACGTCGTTGGCGTCGACCACCTCGCCGCCGCGAAACAGCCGCAGCGGCACCTTGACCGTCTCTCGGCCGAAGTTTTCCACCCGGGCAAAGGCCTGGAGCCGGTCGGGCTTGGTCTCGTTGCGGCGGACGCTGAAGGCCGTGATGCCGACGTTCCGCGCGTCCGGCGACCCGATCGGAATGAACTTCGCCTCCAGATTGCCCAGGGCAAAACCGGCCACCGAGCCGAACCGCCCGTCGCTGAAAATGTAGAGCGAAGCCGGCATCGCCTCGGCCACGCGGACGTCGCTTAGGCTCTCGGCGCTGCGGCCGGGATTGGCCAGCCCCGCCGCCAGCTTCAGCGCTTCCAGCAGCGACGTGCTCCGCACGGTGGGCCGAATCGCGTCCAGCGCCTGGTGCAACTGCTGGCGGCTGTCGGTGAAACTCTGCTCGACTCGGGCCGAGTTGCAGAAACTAATCAACATCGCCGCGTCGCCCGAGCGCATCTGGTCGATCAGCTCGCCCACCTGCCGCTTGGCCTCGTCCAGCCGCGTCGGCTTCACGTCGCTGGCCGACATGCTGGCCGAATTGTCCACCAGGAAGATGAAGCGGTTGCCGAGCAGTTTCGTCCCCTGCCAGCTCGGCCGCAGCAGGGCGAAGACCGCCAGCGCGACGATCAATAATTGCAGGAATAGCAGCAGGTTTCGCCGCAGCCGCTGCCAGATGGAGTTGACGTGCAGGTCTTCAGTCGATTTCCGCCAGAGGTAGGTGCTGGGCACTTCGACCGGCCGCCGCTTCAATTTCAAGAAGTACAGCAGCACGATCGCCGGCGGCACCGCCGCCAGGATTGCCCATTGCCACCAGGAGAGCATGTTGAGGAAGTTGGGGAGCATGACACTAGTTGCGGTGCCGCCATATGGCGAGCTACCTCTCCGGTCGAAGCAGTTCTCGCAGAGACTCGCCGATTCGCTCCAGCACTCCGCGGCGGACACGGCCAAAACGGGCGACGATCAGGGATTGTGCAAGCGCATAGATCCGATCCACCCTGACGGTTCCGGGGTGGTTCAGTCGGCCGCGCTCCAGGTCGCCAGACCCGATTACGAAACCGTACTGAACTGACGCCGGATTAGAGGTCATAGCTACCACGACCATGTCAGCCGTGGAACGATGGTAGGCGTCGTTTGAGATTACGATGACTGGTCGCCGCTTTCTGGAGGAAAGGTCGGTGAATGGGATCGGCAAGAGAACGATCTCACCCTGGAGCAGCATTGTTCCAATCCTCATCATCCAAGGCGTTGTCCCAGAAGCCAAGGGTACTCTGCGCCGCTGCGGTGAGATCGGCAAAATCATCGATCTTCTCGACAACGAACACCGCCACTTTCGAGCCCGGCGAAAATGGAACCGTCAGTTCGAGCTTTCCGCCCTGTTGAACCTCGGCGTCGTACTTTAGCGCAGCCTGTGACGGGTGAGTAGCTTGTGGGGCCATGATGTACCTCCGCTAATATTTTATCCCGCTCTCGCACGGGCCGCAATTGACTCAGTTGTGACCAATTACTCCTCGTCCCCCTCTAAAGCCCTTCAGGTGGCAGGACCTGCCGCTTCAATTCATCGGTTAGCAGACTCCAAAGGTCGGGATGCGACTCGACAAGTCTCGCGATGTCGCCGAGGTCCTTGATTCGCTTGCTCTGCCGTCTCTTCGGGTCGCTCCAGGCCCGAATTTTCCCTTGGAGCGTGTCCTCCAACGACGCCACGCGCATTAGAATGCCGTGGACGTCGGCCGGCACGGAGCGCGAGGGAAAGTCGCGATAGAATTCCTCGGTGCTGAGCTGAAGGCTGATCTTCGAGCGGCCCTGGAAGTTGACCGACCAATCGAACCTCTCGCTGCGAAACCCCGCCTCCTCAAGAGCAGCGATTGCGCGCTCCACGGCGTCGGCGACAACGACGAAATCAACGTCTTGCGTAACCACCGGCTCGGCGGCCCAATGGTTGACCGCGATCCCGCCAATGGCGCACCAGACAACGTCCGCTCGTTCGAGGCAATCGACCATCCGCATCACGTCGTCCGTGCCGCCGGAGGTCTGCCAATCGAAGAACTGTTTCGAGGTCATCGCACTAGTCCCCGCGTCGCCAAATATCCCGTCAGAAGTTGCTCGATCGGCGTTTCGCTGCGGGCAAGCAGGTACATCATGCCGCGGCGGGAACAGAAATCGCGGGCGGAATCGACGAAGGCGGCCAGCGTCTGCTTGTAACGCTTCATCAGCGGAACGGTGATCGTCACCTCGGCCACGTCGCCGTCTTCGCAATCGACCAGCCGCAAGTCGCCCTGCACGTCGGGATCGAACTCCTCGGGCGAAAGCACGTGGATCACGTAGACGTCCATCTGCCGCGAGGCCAGATAGCGCAGGGCCGACTCGTAGCCGCCCTTGTCCATCAAGTCGCTAATCAACACGACGATGCCCTTGCCCGAGTTGCGCAGGCAGAAGTTCTTGACCCCCTTGGCCAGCGAAAAAGGGGACATCACTGATTTTCGCCCGGCCGAGGAAGGAGAACTTGCCAAGTCTGCCAAAATCAGTGATGTCCCCTTTTTCGCCTCGATCTGCTCGAGATGGTCGAGCATCCGCCAGAGGCTGCGGCGGCCGCGGAAGGCGGGGGCGGCCTCGCGCACCGATTGGCCGATCGTCTCGACCTTGACCCGATCGCCGCGCACCAGCCCGATGAACCCGAGCGCGGCCGCCAACTGCACGGCAAACCGCAGCTTCGTCGGGTTGCCAAAATCCATCGAACTGCTGGCGTCGATCAGGGCGTAGAAGTGCAGGTCCTCCTCTTCGAGAAACATCTTCAAGAAGAGTTTCTCCAGCCGGGCGTAGGTGTTCCAATCGACGAACCGCAGGTCGTCGCCGGGGACGTAATTGCGGAAGTCGGCGAACTCGACGCTCTGCCCTTTCCGCGGACTGCGGCGTTCCCCCTTCATCCGCCCGCGAAACACCTTGCGGCTGACCAACTCCATCTTCTCCAGCCGGGCAAGCAACTCGGGACTAAGCAGCGTTGAGGCAGGCTGATCCATGCCGTCATCCTAAGGGGGAGAGCGGTCGGCAGTCAAGAAGCCCGCGCGGCACGGGCGAGTAACGGATTTCGGCGATGGCGGTTCTTGGGGCTGGCGGAGGGCGTTTGTCCGCGGCAGCGCTTCCCTTCGGGGCGCGGCTAAACGGCGGATGGAAGCTGCCGACTTTACGCGTCGCCGGGAACCGCTTCCAGCACCAGCACCTCGAACGGCTTCAGCTCGAAACGATGCCGCTGTCCGGCGGGAATCGCGATTGCCGGCTGATCGGCATCCTCTCGCCAGGGGCTCTTCAGCGTGTAGTCGCAAGGGGCGGGCAATTCGAGCGCGGCGGCAAGATCAAGTGCGAAAGACGCCGGCTTCCGGCTCGGATTGCGCAGGGCAACGATTCCCTTTCGCGGCGACCAGGAGGCGTAGCCGTAGACCTCGCCGCGATTCGGGTCGCCGCCGATCCAATGCGTATCGACCAGCACGTCGGCGTTGGCCCGCGACCAGTTGGCCGCCTCGGCCAGGGCGTCCCACATTTTGGGCGTCAACATCGCGGGGGTTATGTAGAGCTCCTGCAATTGTGTGCCGTCGGCGAAGAACATGCGGAAGTCGTCTTTCAGTTCCTGCAAGTCATCGCCCAACGACGCGGCTTCGCGGGCGTGGGTAATGCCCTGGTTCATAATCGAGTTCAAGGGAAAGAGCGGCCCGCGGGCGGCGACCATTTGCCGGGTGACGGCGTCGCGATAGTTGAGCCACTGCTGCCGGCGCGAGCCTTCGCCGCTAAAGCCCATATCGGCGCCGTTGCGCCAGATCGAGTCGCCGTGCAAGAGCCAGAAGGGGGAAGGCCAGGTGCCGGTGGTGATGTTGATGAACACCTCCGGCCGCACTCGCCGCAGGTCGGCGGTCAATCGCAGCAGGGCTTCGAGGTCGGCGGTCGCTTCCGCACTGAGCGCGGCGTAAGGATGTCCCGGCTCGGTGTTGCCGCTGCCGACGCCGTCGAACTTGAAGTAGTTCACGCCGTACTTCTTCATCATCTCGATGCAGACCGCACGAAAGCGTGCGTAGTATTTCGGTCCTGCCAGGGCGAATCCGTTGGCGTTGGTCTCGAAGCCCTCGGCGCGGCCGTACTTAAGCCGTCGGCTGTTGGCTTCGCCGTAGCCTCCCCAGGGCGAGAGCCACGTGCCCACGGCCGAGTGATAGCGGGCGGCGGCCTGCGCCAACGGCGTGAAGCCGTTGGGAAAGCCCCGATGGAAACGCCAGAGCGTGCGATCGTCGTCCCAGCCGTCGTCGAAGACGAGTGAATCGAGCGTTACTCCCCGCCGCTCGACCAACTCGCGGCCGATCCGTCCAATCGCGTCCAGCGACTGTGCTTCGTTGAACTTGCGATTGCCCCAGGCGATGTCGTACCAGGAGTTGTAGTGCAGGAAGGGCTGGTAAGGGCGTGGCCGCTCGCGCTCGATGTAGCGGAGGAACGCCCGCCGCATCTGCCCCGGCGACGCCACCCCGATGACGGCGCGGCAACGATATGATTCGCCCGCCTTGACCTGAGATCGGTGCGGGAGCCGACAGCGAACCGCGCTTGCGGTGATGTCGTTTGCGGCCAGGGGATTCGCGCAGGCGAGGAACAAATTGCCGGCCGTCACGGGCGAGCCCGGCACCTCTCCGATCTGCTTTGCCCCGGCCAGCGGCAGGTCAATGGGGACGACGGCGTCCAATGCCAAGTCCTTGCCGAGTGGCTCGATGGTCAACTCCTCAACGACGTAATTGGCGTCGTCGTGGAGGACGGCCTGCCAGCCAACTCGCAGCGTGTCGTCACCGCTAAGGAAGGCGGCGGTGAAGCTCTTGCCGTCGGGCAGGGCAATTGGGGCGACTCCCTCCTGCGTTGTCAAGGCAAGGTCCGATGCCCGCACGGTCTTGCCGTCGGCCAGCGCGAGAGAGAACAACTCGCCCCCCTTGGGCGTAGTGGTCCCGGATTGCTTGTCGGTTATTCCGTTCGGGAATAGCCGGCCGTCTTTAATCTCCCATTGGATAGCCAGAACGGCGTTCTCCAACCGCAACCTGTCCCCGCTGACCGTGGCCGCGGCCTTGCCGGGCGCTGGCCCAGGGTATTTGACGGGGGAGACAGCCGCGGCGCTACCCGTTTTATGCGAAACCGTAGCCGGTTTGTCCCGCTGGCTAAGGAAAACGAATGTCCCCTTCTTATTTCCGACGATCACATCGGCGATGCCGTCGCCGTTGAGATCGACGGCGGTCACTTGCGTGCCGACGCCCGAGTCGTTGTCGATCTGATGCGGAATGAACCGCACGCCGCGGCTCTTGTCGCGCTGCAACTCGAACCAGTAGAGTACGGCCGGCGCGTTCGGCTCGACGTCGCCGTTGGGACCGTGGGCCCAAAACCGCTTGCCGGTGACGAAGTCCATCAGCCCGTCGCCGTTGACGTCGGCCAGATACATCGCATGGGGCTGACTGAAGCGCAGCTCGTTCGGCTTCATCGTGGGCGTCGGGGGCAGAATCTCGTGTTTCTGCCAGGTGATTTCGCCCTTGGCGTTGCGAATCTGCTTGTACCAGAGCAGGCCATAGCCGTGGCAGTTCCAGGCGGTGACAATGTCGGCCAGCCCATCGCCGTTAACGTCGTAGACGAGCATTTGCGACGCGGCGTCGGCGAAATAGAACGGATGCCAGATCCAGTGCTCGCCCGGCTTCGCCGCGGCGGGCTGCTCCCACCAGCCGAGCCGCTCGACCAGGTCGATGCGGCCGTCGCCGTTGATGTCGCCGTAGCCCAGGCCGTGGGTGAAGCGCTCGTAATAATTGCGGCGGGGCGAGATCGGATGGAACACCCAGGGCTGATCGGGCTTGGCCGGATCGTAGGTGGCGTAGCCCAGCCGTCCGGTCTGGTTGTAGATCAACTCCGGCCGGCCGTCGCCGTTGACGTCGGCCCACGCCGGCGACTCGTTGCCCACGTCCTTCAGCGCAAAGTGCTTCTTCCAGGGCCGATCCTTGCCGGCGGGGTTCTCGTACCAATAGGCCTCGCCGCCGGGGAAGGGCACATACAGAATATCGGGCCAGCCGTCGCCGTTGAAATCAGCGGTGAAGGTGAGAAAGTCGTTCGAGTATTCCTTGGGATCGAAAGCCTTGGGCGGATAGATTTCGTGCCGCTTCTGAAAATCGGGGCCTTCGTACCAGTAGGGCCCGGCCACGACGTCCAGATGGCCGTCCTTGTTGAAGTCGGCGTAGTAGGCCCCCTCGCAGTAGAACTTGTCGCTCAGCCGCAGCTTCTTGAATGTGAGCGCGGGAGACTCCGCCAGGCAGATGCCGCAACTGAGACTCGCTACAATCGCCAGAACCAGGCTTCTCATGGTTATTTCCCTTCTTTCATGCGGACCGCGTTCGCCGTCCCGGGCCAGTCGGCCGATTCCCGCTCAGCGTAGAACCGCAAACCCGTTCGCTGCCGCCATCATTCTCGGCCGGGGTGCCGCGGATGTCAACAATCGGACGGTTCGGAATGTGCAGTAACGGATTTCCGCGTGGTCTCTCGGGAGAGCGGAGGGCGTTTGTCCGCATCATCGCTTCCCTTCGGGGCGCGGCTAAACGGCTGGAAGCCGAGATCCGATAGCTGCCCATTCAGGCCACGCTGTCGAAAAGCAGGCTGAGAACGTCGAGGGCTTGGATGGCGCGAGCGGGGTCGCGGGCGCCGTCGGCGTCGCTGCATTCGTCCCAGATCGACATCGCATACCGCAGGTACTGTTCGAGCGACTCGTCCAGCAAGGCGTCGCCCAACTCCGCCGCGATCTTCGGCCACTCTTCCCGCAGCCGCTCCATCGCGTCCGCGTGACCGCTGATCGCTTCGTAGACCAGGTCGTCGAGCAGCTCGAGTCTTTCGAGGACCTCGGGCGCGTTGGGATCGAGCTGCGCCGAAGCCGCGGCGATCGGTGCGGCCGTGGTGGAATCGGCCTGTTGTCGGGCGGCGAACCGATGGTGCGCCTCGTGGGCTTGCCGGCTGCGGGCCGGCGACGGCTGCCGCGGCGCCGCGTCGAGGGCCGCGCCGTTGTCGAGCGCCGAGGCGTCCAATTCCTCGAGCAACTGAAGGCCCAACGCCGGCAGATCCTCAAGTTTCAGTTGGAATCGCCGCTTCGACGCCTGCGCCGAGAGGAAGTCGATGCGACCGCCGGCCAACGCCCGCTCGATCAGCCGGGCCCAGCCGTCCAACGGCGCCGGCGACGGCAATTCGCTGCCGCAGACGTTCAGCACCGCAACGTTGGGATGATGGGCGACCCACTGCCGCTCGGCAGGATCGCCCGAGAGCGCCACGATGCGGAACGGCCGCCGCGGCGAGAACTTCAGACCGGTCGAGAAGGAGAAATCGAGCCGACATTCCGGCGGCAGGCAACTGAACAGTCCGGCGATCAATTGGGTGGGCGAGGGGTCGCCGGAAACGGCCAAGCACGTCGCCTCGCAGGCCGCCTGCACCAGCTCGGCCATGTTGTCGGCGCCGGGGAAGATCGCCAACTGCTCGAGCAACGGCGCGTCGACGGCGGCCGCCCCGCCGCCGACTGTCAGCGGGCCAAGTTTCCCGTCAGGCGGATCGTCCAACTGCCACGCCGCGCTGGCCGTGGCCGCGCGAAGCAGGGCGAAGGGGTTGTTGCCGAAGTGCGCGAGCACTTCCCGCGGCACGACCAGACACCGCGTTGACACGGCTTGCCCCATGCCGCTACGGTCCCAATCGATCCAGGTGGTCAGCGAAACGCAGAAGGCGCCGCTGGGCAGCGGATGGAAGTTGAGGCTTTCGGCGTCGCGGCTGAAGGCGAGCATCGCATCGTGCGTCGGTCCCCAAACGGCCAGTTCGCCGGCGTCCGCGTCGCAGACGCCGCCGCTACGGGCGAAAACCCGGTAGCCGGCGGTGTGGTCGCCGGCCAACAACCCGAAAATCGCCTGTTCCACGGCTCGCATGTCTACGGTTTCGCCTCGGATGACTGATCTCCGTTTTCGGGCGGCCGATCACTCCCCCGCCTTAACGGTGCGGGCCAGATCGTTGACCAATTGCGTCAAGTGGTCGATCTGATCCTGCATCACATTCGGGTCCGCGCGCCGCTCGGTGCGGGCCACCGGCCCCTGGCGGCGAAGTCTGCCAACCACTTCGTCAAGGCGATCGAACGTCTCGGCCAGAAAAGTCTGCAATTCCTCCTGGCACGCCCGGATTTCGGCGAGCGCGCTGAGTGCATCCTGCCGGCAAACGGATGAGTTGGGCGACACGGCAGACATAGTGCGAACTGACCAGTGAAGAGAAGGAAGAGACCGCCTCGCCACAAACCTACGTCACCATTTGCCGAATGGCAAATCGGCCCAGCTACAACCCCGGCAGGGTGACGTCGCTTTTTTGCAACGCCGCTTCGAGGCACTGCGGCGAGTCGTGCGAAGGGCTGTTGACGAAATTGCCCACCGGCCGGGCTTCCATCTCCTCGCTCGGATACGGTGCAAGCAACGGCATGAGTTGCCGCGGATCCTCGATTGCAGGATCGAGCCACGTGCCGTAGCCGCTGGCAGGGAGGATGACGGGCATTCGATCGCGGATCGGGCGGACAAGCTCGTTGGCGGCGGTCGTCAGGATCGTGCAAGTTTCCAGCGTCGAATGGTCGGGCGCTTCCCACGCCTCCCACAGGCCCGCGAAGGCGAAGGGCCGATCGCCGTGGAGGCGGAGGAAATAGGGCTGCTTCGCCCGGCCCGTTCGCTGCCATTCGTAAAAACCATCGGCGACGACCAGGCACCGCCGCCGCCGCATCGCCGCTCGAAACGCCGGCTTTGCGGCCGCCGACTCGGCTCGGGCGTTAATCAGGCGGTTTCCGATCGCGGGGTCTCTCGCCCACGAGGGAACCAAGCCCCAACGCAGCCAGACCAACTCTCGCGGCCCTTTGCCGCGCATGCGGACGACCGGAACCGGCTGGCTGGGGGCAACATTGAACCGGGCGGCAAAGTCCGGAACCGCCAGCAGGGCAAACTGCTCGGCAATTGCCGCGGCCGGCGTTCGCAGGGTGAAGCGTCCGCACATGTCGGTATTCTACGGCGGCGGCTCGGCGAAAGAAAGAACGAGCGGTTTAGCAGCCGCCGGCACGGCGGCTCTGAACTGCGGGAAAATCCGGGCCGCCGTGCCGGCGGCTGCCAAACGGTGTGAGACGCCGCTCGAAGCCGCCGCCCTTCGCGCCGCTGCGACGTTTCCCTATAATGCACTCCATGTCCAAGAGCAAAATCCTTATCGCCGACGACAACAACACCAACGTCGAACTGCTGGAGGCCTATCTGGACGGCCTCGACTGCGAGATTGCCGTGGCGGTCAACGGCGCCGACACGCTGGCGAAAGTGGCCGCGTTCCAACCCGATCTGATCCTGCTGGACATCATGATGCCGAAGCTCAGCGGCTTCGAGGTCTGCAAGAAACTCAAACGCGACCCCGCCACCCGGCAGATCATGATCTTGATGGTCACCGCTCTGACCGAGACGGGAGACATCGAGCGGGCGGTAGCCGCCGGCTGTGACGACTTCCTCAGCAAGCCGGTCAACAAGCTCGAACTGGTCAAGCGCGTCGAGAACATGCTCAGGCTCCGACACGTCACCGACGAACTCGAACGACTGCGCCGCTACATCGACAACATGGAAAGCGAGGAACATCCGCGCACTTGGAAGTCTTAAAAGACAAGCACTTTGGTTGCCTTTTCACCACTGACCAAGCAACGCCGGCTTGCGATGCTGTTTTCACTGCACGACATCACCAAGACCTACGGCAAGATTACGGCCCTGCGCGATCTGTCGGTTGCTGTGCAGCCGGGGGCCATAGGTCTTCTCGGACCGAACGGGGCGGGCAAGACAACCATGATCCGTGCCCTTTTGGGCCTGATCTCGATTGATTCGGGGACGGGAGAGGTGCTCGGCCTGAATCTGCGATCCCGACGGCTCGCCATTCGCCAAGCGGTCGGCTTCGTGCCCGAGGACGAGTGCCTCTTTCCGGGTGTCGCCGGGGTGGATTTCGTAGCCTACGCCGGAGAGTTGTGCGGCATGTCGCGGACCAACGCGCTGCAGCGTGCCCATGAGGTGCTCAATCACGTCGAGTTGGGCGAGGCCCGCTACCGGCCGGTCGAGTCCTACTCGGCCGGCATGAAGCAGCGTCTGAAGTTGGCCTCGGCGTTAGTCCACGATCCGCAGTTGCTCATTCTTGACGAACCGACCAACGGCATGGATCCCACCGGGCGGCAGGAGATGCTGGAACTGGCCCGCGATCTGGCCCACGGCAAGGAGATGAGCCTGTTGTTCTCCAGCCATCTGATGCCGGACGTGGAGTTCGTCTGCGACTACGTGCTGGTGCTCTCTCACGGCCGGCTGGCGGCACAGGGGAAGATCCAGGAACTGATGGCGATGCACGATCAGTGCTATGAAGTCCGGGTGAAGACTGATGCGGCGTCTTTCGCCCGGCGTCTCGGCGATATCGGTTGCCAGGTGACCGCCCGGGACTCCTACCTCGTGGTACGTCTGCCGTCCGGGCAATCGCAACGGGTGATTTGGGAATTGGCCGCCGCCGCGGGCGAGCAAGTCCGTCACCTGCGGCCGCAAAAAAGCACGCTGGAAGAAGTGTTCTTGAGGGCCGTCGAACACGATATTCACTGAATCCGCTGAGTAAGAAGCATCATGCCCATCTTCGACCAGGGATACCAGCACTGGAAAGGAGCGTTGTCCGGCCACGCCTGGCGCTGGCTGGCCATCACCAAGCAGGGGCTGCGCGGACAACTCAGAGGGGCGCTCTCGCTGGCCCGCATCGTGCTGATCTTCGCCTGGATACCGGCGCTGGTCCTGGTGGTGGCGATGGCCCTTTGGGGAATGTTCGAGCAAGGATCGGAGACCATCGTGCGGCTGCTGCAGCCGATCCTCCCGCCCGGCGTCGCCGCCGATCCCCACGTCTATCGGCACGCGATATGGACCATCGCTTATGCGACGTTCTTCAAGTTCGAACTCGTCTTCATCATGCTGCTGGTGGTGATCGCAGGGCCGAACCTGATCAGCCGCGATCTGCGCTTCAACGCGCTGCCGCTGTATTTCTCGCGTCCGATTCGCCGCATCGACTACTTCCTCGGCAAGCTCGGCGTGATTGCCGCGTTGGTAACCGCGGTGGCGGTGCTGCCAGCGGTGGCGGCATACGTGCTGGGTGTCTGCTTCAGCCTCGACTTGACCGTGATCCGCGATACCTGGCGGCTGTTGCCGGCCAGCATCCTGTATGGCCTGATCATTGTCGCCTCGGCGGGCACGCTGATGCTGGCCCTGTCGTCCTTGTCGCGGCGGTCGCTCTACGTCGGCATCGCCTGGGTCGGCTTGTGGATCATCAGTTCGGCCGTTTCATCCGTGCTCAGCGGCATTCAGGAGCGCTCCCTCCGCCTTTCCGCCTGGCGAGAAATCTCCGCCGGAGCCCACGGCTACTCGCCCGACGCATGGCAGCGAGTGCGAGAGCGCGTGGAGAAGGCGAAGGCTGAGGCGGCGCCGAGCGACTGGCGGCCGCTCTGCTCGTATACCGCCAATTTGCAACGATTGGGGGAGGCGCTCTTGAATACCGATGCCGCTTGGGTCGAGATTGGCCGTGCCGTCGAAGCGCCCAGGGCCGCCATCGGACCGCTCTTGGGACGCGGCGGGGGGGCGTCAGTCGACAATCGCCGCCTCGCCGACCACATCGTGCCACAGTATCCGTGGATCTGGTCGGCCGGCGTCCTGGCCGGCCTGTTGGGACTTTCGATATGGACCTTGAGCACCCGCGTGAAATCGCTGGACCGGCTGAAGTGACGCCCGTCGTCGAGTTCGATGGCGTCTCGAAGTGGTACGGCAATGTCATCGGCCTGAACCATCTCAGCCTGCGGATTCCGCCCGGCGTCACAGGCCTCTTAGGTCCCAATGGGGCCGGCAAATCCACGCTGCTGCAACTGGCCACCGGCCAACTCCGACCCAGTCAGGGAAGCGTTCGCGTCCTCGGCCGCCGAACCTGGAACAACTCGCCCCTGATGCGGCACGTCGGCCTCTGCCCCGAGCAAGACGCGTTTTACGAATGGATGACCGGGTACGACTTCGTCTACACGTCCGCCAGATTGTCGGGCATCGGCCGCTCTGCCGCGGCGGCGGCGACGGAGAAGTTCCTGGCCGTCGTCGGCATGACCGAGAACATGCGACGGCCGATCCGCGGCTACTCCAAGGGGATGCGGCAGCGAACGAAGCTCGCCCAGGCCTTGGTGCATGAACCGCGAGTGCTGTTCCTGGACGAGCCGTTTTCCGGCACCGACCCGGTGGCGCGGCGCGACTTGAGCAACGTCATCCGCAGCCAGGAGGGGACAGGCCGCTGCGTGGTCGTCTCCAGTCACGTCTTGCACGAAGTGGAGTCGCTGACGCCGAACATCATCCTCTTGCACCGCGGCCGATTGGTGGCCGAGGGGCATGTCCGCGAAATTCGGGACCTGATCGACCGCCACCCCCACCGCATCGTACTCGCCTGCGACGATTACCGGGCGTTGGCGGCGAAGCTGGTTCGCTGCGAAGACGTCGAGAGCGTGACGATTCTCGCCGCGAAGACGGCCGTGCTGGCGGAGACGCGTCGCCCCGACGCTTTTTATGCCCGCTTGCCGGCAATGTCGTTGGAAGATGGAATCGCCATTCGCGAGGTCTACTCGGACGACGACAACCTCGAAGCCGTGTTCAAGTACCTGGTGGGGAGATGAAACCGATGACCGATGTTGCCGCCGACGCCGTCGTTCTTTCACGCATCCCCAGTCCGGCCGCCCTGGCCAGCTTGTTTGTCTTGACGCTGCGACAGCACGTCCGCGGCCGGCGGTTGCTGGTGCTGGGGCTCTTGTTCGCGCTGCCCGGTGCGCTGGCGGCGGTGGTCAACTTGCTGTCGCGATTTCCGCCCGGGACCGAGCATCTTCAGTTCGCCTTCGTTTTCAACCTCATTCCCCATGCGCTGGCGCCGCTGGCGGCTTTGCTGTACGCCACGGGCGTCATCCGTGATGAAGTCGAGGAGCAGACGCTGACGTACTTGTTGTTGCGGCCCGTGCCGCGGTGGGCGATCTACGTCGTCAGGCTGTTGGCGACCCTGTTGTTGATCTCGGCGCTTACCGCGGTGTTTACCGCGATAACCTTCGCCGCCATCGCTCTGACCGCGCACGAACCGCTCAACCTGCCGCTCGTCTTACGGGCGGCGAGGACGTTTGTTGCGCTGGCGTTGGCTGAAGCCGGGTACTGCGGGCTGTTCGGCCTGATGGGACTGCTCATGCAGCGGTCGCTGTTTGTCGGCGTGGCTTACATCTTCCTCTTTGAGGGCATGCTGGCAAGCCTGGACACGGTGGCACGCCGGATGACGATCATGTATTACTTCCGCGTGCTGATCCTCCGCTGGCTGCAACCGGCCAGCGGGGGAGAATGGGCGATCAACTTGACCAGCGCGCCAACGGCCGCAACCTGCGCGTTGACGCTGCTCGGCATCGGCCTGGCGTTGACCGTGGCGTCGGCGTTCATCTTCGCCGGCAAGGAATTCCGCATGAAGACGCCCGAGGGCAATTGACATACGCTCGCTTGCGACTCGACGGCGACAATTCTTGTCTTGGACTCACTACCATCGGCGCGGGCGAACTGGATCTCGTTGGCCCAAATGCCTGGAGTTCAATTACGAATTCGGCAGCCCCCACCCAGTGGCACGCGCAGCAGCCCTGCCCAACGCTCCGCTTGATGTAATGTGTGACCGAGGTGCTCTTGCCCCAAGGGCGGGATTTGGGTACATTCCATTGCCTTTGAGGCTTGGCCCCTTCTGCCGGGGGTAAAAATCCCTGCCGTGCAGCGGCAACGTCAGACGCTGGCGCAGAACAGCGGGACGGCGGTGGTACTGCCGGCCCTTTGGCAGGAGCTGGGGATGGCGGCGCAACTGCCCTCCCCACACGCGTCCCAACGCGCCAGGTATTGAAACACCGCTTGAACCACGAAGCCCCACGTTTGCAGCCGTGCAATTCGCTCGCCTCGGAAAGGAAACCCCTTGATGCAGGCTACCCTGGCCGAGATCGCGGCTCTGGTGGGCGGGGAGTTGCTCGGCGACGGCCGGATCGTGATCCTCGGCGCGGCCACGCTCGGCGACGCCGGACCCGGCGAGATCACGCTGATCGATCAGGCCGACAAGGCCCATCTGCTCGAGCAATGCCGCGCCGCCGCCGTCGTTGCGCCGCGGGGATTCGCGCCCGCCGGGATTGCGACCATTCAGGTCGATGACGCTCACGCCGCGTTTGCGGCCATCGTCACCCATTTCTGCCCGCAGCCGCAAAGGCCGCGGATCGGCGTTAGCCCCTTGGCCGCCGTCAGCCCCACCGCCGCCATCGGCGGCAACGTCGACATCCACCCCTTCGCCACGATCGGTGACGGCGTGACCATCGGCGACGGCGCGACGATCCACGCCGGCGTTCAGATTATGGCCGGCTCGCAGATCGGCCAAGACGTGACCATCTTCCCCAACGCCGTCCTCTACGAAAACACCATCGTCGGGCCGCGATGCCTGATCCACGCCAACGTCGTCTTGGGGGCGTACGGTTTCGGCTACGGCTTCGTCGACGGCCGGCACGTGCTCTCGGCCCAGTTGGGCAACGTCGTGCTCGGCGCCGACGTCGAAATCGGCGCCGGCTCGACCATCGACCGCGGCACCTATGGCCCGACCGTCATCGGCGAAGGCACCAAGATCGACGACTTGGTGATGGTCGCCCACAACTGCCGCATCGGCCGCCACAACATGCTCTGCTCGCAGGTCGGCGTGGCCGGCAGCACGACTACCGGCGATTATGTGGTGATGGCCGGCCAGGTCGGCGTCCGCGATCACGTCCACATCGGCGACCGGGCGGTCTTGGGGGCGATGGCCGGCATCACCAACGACGTGCCCGCCGGCGCGAATGATCGGCATTCCCGCCACGCCCGAACGCGATCAGAAAGTCAAACAGGCGGCCTTCAGCAAGTTGCCGGAAATGCGGCGGCAGTTGAAGCAGCTCGAGCGGGCGGTCGAATTACTGCTCAAAGAATCGTCGGCCGCCGGCAAGATCGCCGCCAACGCCGACGATCCGCCTGACAACGACGCCAATGGCCGACGGGCAGTGGCGTAAAGCAGTCGGCAGTGGGCAGTAGGCAGTCGGCGGTAAGACAGACGCCGGAATACTGCGGGGAATGGACATGGCCGTGCGGAACTACCGCGATCTGATCCTGTGGCAAAAGGCGATGGACCTCGTGGAGCTTGTCTACAGAATCACGACGCACTTCCCACAAGATGAGTTGTATGGCTTGCGCAGCCAAATGAGAAGGGCCGCCGTCTCCGTCCCGTCCAACATCGCCGAAGGCGAAGGCCGGCATTCCGCAGGTGACTTCTTACGATTTCTCTCGATAGCCAACGGTTCGCGGCGAGAAGTAGAAACACAGGCAATTATTGCGCGACGCCTCGGCTACATCAACGAGCAGGATTGTGAGGAGGTTCTCACCCTGGCTGCTGAAGTTGGCCGTTTGCGGCAAGGATTGGCGGATTCCCTCGACCGTGAATGAGCTGTGAGCCGAAGAAGTCTCCTGCCGACTGCCGACTGCCGACTGCCGACTGCCCATTGTCCACCATGTCCTCACCTTACGCCAAGCGCCGCATCGGAATGCTCGCCGGCTGGGGTTGCTATCCGATCGTGATCGCCGAGGCCTTGCGGCGGCAGGGATGCGAAGTCTATTGCCTGGGGACGATCGGGCACGCCGATCCGGCCCTGGCCGAGGTCTGCACCGACTTCCACTGGCTCGGGCTGGCGAAGTTCGGGACCGCCATCCGCTACTTCCATCGCCAGGGGGTGACGGAGATAATGATGGCGGGCAAGATTTTCAAGGTCCGCCTGTTTCAGCGTTGGGCGTGGCTGCGGCATCTGCCCGACCTGCGGACGATCCGCATGTTTGCGCCGCACATGTTGACGCGAAGGAAGGACTGCCGCGACGATTCGCTGCTTTTGGCGATTGTCGAGGAGTTCGCCCGCGAGGGGATTCGCTTCGCCCCGCCGACCGATTACGCACCGGAGTTGCTCGTGAAAGCCGGACAGCTTACCCGCCGCGGCCCGACCGCCTGGCAGCAGAAAGACATCGAGTTCGGCTGGCGGATGGCCAAGGAGATGGGCCGGCTTGACATCGGGCAGAGCGTGGCGGTAAAGGACCAGGCCGTGCTGGCCGTCGAGGCGGTCGAGGGCACCGACGAGTGCATCCGCCGCGCCGGCGCGCTCTGCCGCGCCGGCGGCTTCACCGTCGTCAAGGTGGCCAAGCCGCAGCAGGACATGCGCTTCGACGTCCCCACCATCGGCCTCGGCACCCTGGAGACCATGCACGCCGCCGGCGGCAAAGTGCTCGCCGTCGAAGCCGGCAAGACGATCTTCCTCGACCAAGACAAAGTCGTCGATTTCGCCGATCGCAACGGAATGGTGATCGTGGCGGTTTCCGCCCCAAGCACAATGTCGTGACGCGAGTTGCCGCTTCGTTTGTCTTTCCAGTACACTGTTCCAGAAGTCCGCGCCGGCGAGAAACGCCCCCCGATTGCAATCGGGGGGCTTTCCCAGGCGGCAGAGACTCCTGGCGAGGCATACCAGCCCGAAGGGCTTCTTGTAGCACAGGCCAGGGTTATCGCTTCGGAGCAACGTACGATGTGTCAACCCGAATCCCATTCTGCTGTACCGCAACGGAAACCGCGATTGTCGCGGCGCGTCGTCAGGTTGGTTCTGCTTGCTATCATTGTTCTCATGATCCTGCCTTCGGGAATGGTGTACTTGTGGCGGACAGGCCATGAACGAGATTGTCGAGGCCATCTAAAATGGTTCTCTGACGCACTGATGAAGCGAGTTAGTGCCTCCCGCGGTCGCGCCCATGTCCCATGCGCGCACTTTATGGACAGCAGCGGCAGGCGAATGCATAGCTGGCGTTGCGAGAGAATCGAGGCTCTCGACTGGGAAGCGTCGAATGAGTACACTGCCAGCGAGTTCCAATACCACTATGACGAGCCCTGGGACAGTCCCCGTAACGCGACGTACCAGAGAATCTCGCGGTGCTCTGAATACTACTCATGTCCGGTCTACGCGGCAGGTTCTCGCAACGCCAGCTACTTGTGTGTGCTTGGCAGTAGGCTCTGGCCCGTCCCCAGAATAAGAGACGGACAATGGAATGTGCCGTGGTCGCGTAGCGGGAAGGAAGGCGGGGTGCTTCCCGGCCACGGCAAGGCGATATTGTTGGTGGAGGTTGTCGAGTCGGACATTCCCTGGACGAAGCCGGAAGACATTACGCTATCGGAGATATCCTCGTTGCTTCGAGAAGATCCCAGCGGCGAGCGATTCCGTCGCCGCATCAGGAACGTTGTTGTAATAGATGCCGACGAGGCCAAACGAGTATTCGCTTCCGTACAAGGCACTGAGGTGGGGAAAGCCTTTATAGAGAGAGCCATACAAATACTCGATCCCGCACGAGACCTCGAAGAAATCAAGAAGGTCGTCAATGCCGAAAACGCTGCCATGGAGCGCGCAGCGTCGCCAGCCGAGGGTCTGGAGAAGGGGACGTGGCAGAGACCGGGCGCTTCGAGGCCGAAATGACGATCTTCCTCGATCAAGACAAGGTTGTCGATTTCGCCGATCGCAACGGGATGGTGCTTGTGGCGGTCGCGGGCGGGAAGGCAAACGACAGCCAATAGGTGCGGTGGGGCAGACATTCTTGTCTGCCGGCGGAGCATGCGTCATTCTTGGCAGACAAGAATGTCTGCCCCACCGGCCATTTCGCACTCTGCGCTCCGTTCAATTCACCACGTCCAGCGAATCGACCGGCAGGCGGCCACTGAGGGAGCGGAGCACGACGGCGTGGTAGCCGTCGCCGGCATCGTCGCGGGTGTAGACGATTCGCGACGGCTGCTCCCGATCGGCGTGAAGATCCAACTCGGTCGCCTTGCCGCTGGGACCGGCCCAACGCCACGGCCGTCGCCGCCCTGGACACCCTGGACCGAAACGGCCAATGGCGTCCGGTCTGGCCAACCGCCCGTTACGCCACGACTTAAGGTCCCAGAACGCTGGTCACACACGGCTCAGAACGCCCTTTACGGGATTGAAGGCCGCACGCTACAATGATAGCTGTCTGGATGAGGATCGTCATCGGATGGCTCCGTCTTTTGGGAGTCAGAGCATGCTCATCGAAGTCCGATGCCCGAATGGACATGTGCTGCATGTCAAGGAGAAACATGCGGGAAAGATGGGCGCCTGCCCGTATTGTTCTGCACCTATCAGAGTGCCGCTCGCCGGAATGGCCCACGAGGCCGACCCGCATGGAGTCCACTCGATACACCAACCTCCGGCAGAGGAACCCGCCGGTGAAGAGTCGGAGTGCGACCGCTCCAGCAGAACGTCTGATTCCTCCATTTCCTTGGGGCAAGACCGGCGTTGCGTTTGGTGCGGAAAAACCGTTTCCCATGCGACTGCCAAATGCAACTGGTGCGGCACGCTGTTGTCCAACTATCGTCATCTGGCGGTACAGCATGAAGGAGAGGTGATTGTTGTCCACTTTCGTACGCACCAGATTCTCGACGAACGCACCGCCAAGGAGATTTCCGAAGAGCTATTTGACGCAGCCGGCCGAGAGGGGAGCCGAAACCTGGTGTTGAGTTTTTCCAAGGTGCTTAGCCTGTCAAGCTTGATGTTAGGAAGACTCATCATGCTGCAAAAGAAGATGGAACGGGAGAAGCGGCAGCTTACGCTCTGCCACGTCAGTGCGGAGATTCGGGAAGTTCTGGCCGCCACGAAGCTCGACCACCTCCTGCATATCAAGGAGGGTTAGTCGGCCGGTGATCGTGGGCGGCTCCGCGGAACAACGAGGCGTGGTACTTCCAGGGCTCGGGTGACTTCTCGGAACGGCCGGTCAAAGCGGGATTGCTTCCGTGCCGGTAGCCGACATCGCATCCAGCAGATCCTTGAACTTCTTCGCGCCGCCAACCTCCTTGATGAGGGCGAGCAGTCCATAGAGGTGAACGGGGCCGCCAAGGGTCTTGAGCGTCAGGGCCACCGCTTTGACATGTTCAAGGGTGACCGTGGCCGGGGCCTTTGCCGCCTTCTCAGGCTCCACGGCGTCAACGACAGCAGGGACGGCAACGACGGGTTTTGCCTTCGCCACCTTCTTAGCGGCACGAGCCCGGTTGCTCTGAGACTTGACAGTAGCGACGTGGGCTGGCGTGATCTTGATCCCTTGTTTGTTCAAGGCCGCGGCGATTTCACCACTCATGGCCTTGGGGTGGGTCTTCAGGTAGTCACGCACTGCCTGCGACTTGTTGACCTTCTGTTTCTTCGCCATCTCGACGTCTCCGATTCTGGGTTGCAGCCGAATGAACAATCAAAACCCTTATCGACAGGGCAATCTGCAACGTAAAGGCAAAGTCTCGGCCGGGCGAAAGGGATGCCGGATATTCCGAAAACGACGGGCGGGTCGTTCTGCCTTTGGCGTTCTTGCCGCCAAATCGCGCAGAGGTTCTGTGGGAGTGTTGCTTGAAGTCCTGCCGGTTTTGACGGTGTGAATCGAGACGATTACTTTTAGAGAATGAATGGCGAGCCCACCCGGCGCCGATGCCGGGTGGGCTTTTTGCTGAAACAGCAGCGTCTCATGCAGAGGCCCCAGCGATCGGGCCGCCTCCGGCGCAATGCCAACTTGGCGCGGGCGGCGGCCAGATTGTCGTAAAGCTACAGGGGGGTTTCTCTTCCGAGACTAGCGCCTAGAATCTTTGGGCGTTTTTTAGATTCGCGGTGCGCGACGTCGAGAACACGGAGCTGACCGATGGGGGAACCGGCATCCAGCGCGCCCCCGCTATGGCCCTTGGCACTCTATGCCGCGGCCGTTGCGGCCGTCATCGCGGGAATGGTCGCCGTTTCCTGGCTCCTCGGCGAGCGCAGGGGCGATCGCGCCGCGGGCGAGCCCTTTGAGTCGGGCATGGTTCCGACCGGCTCCGCCCGCCTGCGGCTGTACGTCGGCTTCTATCTCGTTGCAGTCTGCTTCGTGATCTTCGACCTGGAAACCGCCTTCCTCGTGGTCTGGGCCGTTTGCGCTCGCCGGGCGGGATGGTGCGGATACCTGGAAATCCTGATATTCGTCGGCGTTTTGCTGGCCGCCTGGGCCTATCTGTGGCGCGACGGCGCACTGGATTGGGGCCCAATCCGCCGCGGGCCCGATACGCCCGGCATGGGGCCTCTGCCGCCCGGGAAAGCCCCCCGATTGCAATCGGGGGGCGTTTCTCGCCAGCGAGAACTTTTTTGAACGGCCCATCAGCGAATGGGATGGTCACGTCGAATCATGCAGAGCTCCGCGGAGCATTATCGAATCGGCTCATCCGACCAGGGCGACGGTTCGTTTGCCGACGCCCATCGGCAGAACTTCTTTCTTGCGAAGCTGCAAGACCTCCTCGCCTGGTCGCGGAAGAACTCGCTCTGGCCGTTCAATTTCGGTTTGTCCTGCTGCTTCGTCGAGATGGCCACGAGCCTCACGAGCAAGTACGACATTGCCCGCTACGGCGCCGAAGTGATTCGCGCTTCGCCGCGGCAGGCCGACGTGATTGTCATCGCCGGCACGGTATTCGTGAAGATGGCCCCCGTAATCCAGCGGCTGTACCGGCAGATGATGGAGCCGCGCTGGGTGATTTCGATGGGATCGTGCGCCAATTCGGGCGGCATGTATGACATCTATAGCGTGGTTCAGGGCGTCGATCGTTTCCTGCCGGTCGACGTTTACGTGCCGGGCTGCCCCCCGCGCCCCGACGCCTTCATGGAAGGGCTATTGCTGCTAAGCAAGCTGGTGGGCAGCGAGCGGCGTCCGCTCAGTTGGGTGATCGGCCCTCAGGGCGTCGAGCGCCCCGCTCCGCCCTGTCTGCGCGACTTGAAGCGGGCCGAGCGGCAGCAATGCCGCGATTTACGCACTCCGGACGAGGTTTAATGGCATGGTCGCAGCGCAGCCCGCAACACCGACCGCCGCGGCCTTGGGCATTGTGGACCAATTGCGCGAACAACTGCCGGGCGCGGTGCTGGCGGTCCAGCCCACCTGCGACGATGTTCCTACCATCTGGGTTTCCGCGACGCATAGCGGCGACGTGCTGCGTTACTTGAAGCTGCACTGCGAGCGTCCCTACCGCATGCTTTATGACCTGACCGCCATCGACGAACGGGTTCGCGCGCATCGTGAGGGCCAGCCGGCCGGCAGCCTCACCGTCGTCTATCACCTGCTCTCGCTGGACCGCAACGAAGACGTGCGGATCAAGGTGCCGCTTACGGGCGATTACCCGCATCTGCCCACAATCACCGATCTATGGCCTTCGGCCAATTGGTACGAGCGGGAAGTGTGGGACATGTTTGGCATCACCTTCGACGGCCACCCGCACTTGACGCGAATTCTGATGCCGCCCAACTGGCAGGGGCATCCGTTGCGCAAGGAGCATCCGGCCCGCGCCACCGAAATGCCGCCGTTCCAACTGCCGGCCGAGGAAGCCGCGCGCGAAGAGGAGGCGCTGCAATTCCGCCCGGAAGATTGGGGCATGCGGCGGAAGAGCGCGGACGCCGACTTCCTCTTTCTGAACATCGGGCCGAACCATCCCGGCACGCACGGCGTGCTCCGCGTCGTGGTGCAGCTCGACGGCGAGGAGATCGTCGATGCCGTGGCCGATATCGGCTACCATCATCGCGGCGCCGAAAAGATGGGCGAGCGGCAGTCATGGCACACCTACATCCCCTATACCGACCGCGTGGATTACCTGGGCGGAGTGCTCAACAACTTCCCCTACGTGCTGGCGGTGGAAAAACTGGCCGGCATCGAAGTGCCCGATCGGGCGAAGATGATTCGCATCTTGACCGCCGAGCTTTTCCGCATCATTAGCCACCTTGTCTGGTACGGCACGCTGGCCCAGGACCTGGGGCAAATGTCGCCGGTGTTCTACATGTTTACCGATCGCGAGCGGGCATTCGAGATCATCGAGGCGATCTGCGGCGACCGCATGCACCCGAACTGGTTTCGCATCGGCGGCGTGGCGCAGGACCTGCCCGCCGGCTGGGACCGCCTCGTGCGCGAGTTTGTCGCCTATTTTCGCCCGCGATTGGCCGAATACGACAAGTTGGTGATGCAAAACCCAATCTTCCGCGCCCGCACCAAGGGCATCGGCGTCTATACGCCGGAGCAGGCGGTCGAGTGGGGCGTCACCGGGCAGGCGCTGCGGGCGTGCGGGCTGGCCTGGGATTTCCGCAAGATGCGGCCCTATTCCGACTACGACCAGCTCGAGTTCGACATTCCCGTCGGCAGCCGCGGCGATTGCTACGACCGCGCCATGGTCCACGTGGAAGAGATGCGGCAAAGCCTGCGGATCATCGAGCAGTGCCTGGAAAACATGCCGTCGGGGCCGTACAAATCGGCGCACCCGCTTACCACCCCGCCGCTGAAAGAGCGCACGATGCACGACATCGAGACGCTGATTACGCATTTCCTCGGCATCAGTTGGGGGCCGGTGATTCCGCCGGGCGAGGCCTTTGTGGGCATCGAAGCAGCCAAGGGCAACAACGGCTACTACCTGATCAGCGACGGCAACACGATGGCCTACCGCCTCCGCATCCGCACGCCTTCGTTCGCGCACATGCAGACGCTTCCGCTGCTGGCCCGCGGCGGGACGATTCCCGATCTGATCGCCGTGTTGGGAGCGATGGATTTCGTGCTGGCCGACGTCGATCGTTGAAAGGACGCCATGCTAACCGATGCAGAATGCCGAGAGATCGAGGCGGAAACCCTTCGCTACGCGCAGCGCCGCGCCGCCGGACCGGAAGCGCTGAAGATCGTGCAGCGCCGCCTCGGCTGGATCTCCGACGAGACCCTGCACGAGGTGGCGTCGCTGCTCGACATGACGCCAGCCCAGCTCGACAGCGTGGCCACTTTCTACAACTTGATCTTCCGCAAACCGGTGGGCAAGCACGTGATCCTGGTCTGCGACAGCGTCAGTTGCTGGGTGATGGGCTACGAAACGGTCCGCGATTATCTGATGAAGCGGCTGGGGGTAAAACTGGGCGAAACGACGGCCGACGGGCGGTTCACGCTCTTGCCGACCGCGTGCCTGGGGGCCTGCGACCTGGCGCCGGTGATGATGATCGACGACCAACTGTACGGAAACCTCACCAGCGAGAGAATCGACGAGATTCTCGCCGGCTTCCAAAACAAGGAGGCCCCGTGATGGAAAAGCCGCTTACGCAGAACATCCGACCCGGCCGCGAGCCGCTCGATTTGCAGGAATATCAACGAGCGGGCGGATACCAGGCGGCGCGGAAGGCTCTGACAACGATGACGCCGCAGGAAGTGCAAAAAGCGGTGAAGAACTCGAACCTCCGCGGCCGCGGCGGCGCCGGCTTTTCCACCGGCGAGAAGTGGAGCTACGTGCCGCTGGGCTCCGAGGCGCGGCGGCCGAAGTATCTGGCCGTCAACGCCGACGAGATGGAGCCCGGCACTTTCAAAGACCGGCTCTTGCTCGAAGGCGACCCGCACCTGATGGTCGAGAGCGTGATCGTCGCCGCCTATGCCATCGAGGCCGACGTCGCCTATATCTTCCTCCGCTGGGCTTACAAGTTGGCGGCCAGGCGCTTGCAGCGGGCGATCGACGAGGCCTACGCCGCCGGGCTGCTCGGCAAACGCATCCTCGGCTCGAATTACAGCCTGGAGTTGTATTTGCACCTCAGCGCCGGCCGTTACATGTGCGGCGAGGAGACCGGGCTGTTGGACGCGCTCGAAGGCCGCCGCGCCGTGCCGCGGGCCAAGCCCCCCTATCCGCAGACCTGCGGCCTGTGGGGAAAGCCGACGGTGGTCAACAACGTCGAAACGCTCTGCTGCGTCCCCGCGATCGTCAACCGCGGCGCCGATTGGTTCCGCGGGCTCAGTCTCAGCAAAGACGGCGGCACCAAGCTCTACGGGGTCAGCGGCCGGGTGCAGCGGCCCGGGCTGTGGGAACTGCCCATGGGCACCACCGCCCGCGAAATCCTCGAAGAACACGCCGGCGGCATGAAACCGGGCTACCGCCTCCGCGGCCTGCTCCCCGGCGGCGCCTCGACCGACTTCATGCTCGAAGAGCACCTCGACACCAAGATGGATTTCGATTCCCCTCCCGCGGTCGGAAGCCGGCTGGGCACCGGCACGATGATCGTGCTGGACGACCGCACCTGCCCGGTCGGCATGATCCGCAACCTGACCGAGTTTTTCGCCCGCGAGTCGTGCGGCTGGTGTACGCCCTGCCGCGACAATTTGCCGTGGGCGGCGATGACCTTGGCGGCGATCGAGCAGGGGCAGGGCCGGCCGGAAGACCTCGACACGCTCAAATTCCAGTGTTGGATGATGTCGCCGGGCCACACCTTCTGTGCCCTGGCGCCCGGCGCCGCCGAACCCCTGCAAAGCGGCCTGAAGTATTTCCACGACGATTTCCAGCGGCACATCACTGAGCGGCGATGCCCGTGGAGGTAACCCTCGTGCCAACGATCTACATCGACGACCGGCCGTACGAGGTAGCCGACGGGCAGAACCTGCTCCGCGCCTGCCTGTCGTTGGGATTCAACCTGCCCTATTTCTGCTGGCACCCGGCGATGCACTCGATCGGCGCCTGCCGCCAATGCGCGATCAAGCAGTTCAAGGACGAGAACGACAAGAAGGGGAAGATCGTGATGGCCTGCATGACCGCGGTGGCCGACGGCGTGCGGATCTCGATCGACGACCCCGAGGCCCGCCAGTTCCGCCGCGGCGTGATCGAGTTCCTCATGGTCAACCACCCGCACGACTGCCCCGTCTGCGACGAAGGAGGCGAGTGCCATCTGCAAGACATGACCGTGATGACCGGGCACGACTATCGCCGCTTCCGTTTCCGCAAACGCACGCACTGCAACCAGGACCTGGGACCGCTGGTGAATCACGAGATGAACCGCTGCATAGCCTGCTATCGCTGCGTGCGATTCTATTGCGACTACGCCGGCGGCCGCGACCTCGAAGTCTTTCAGTGGCACAATCACGTCTATTTCGGCCGGGACGCCGACGGCCCGCTGGAGAGCGCATTCAGCGGCAATCTGGTGGAAATCTGCCCCACGGGCGTCTTCACCGACAAGACGCTGAAAACGCACTACACCCGCAAATGGGACCTGCAAACGGCCCCTTCGATCTGCGTGCATTGCGGCGTGGGCTGCAACACGATCCCCGGCGAGCGCTACGGCCACTTGCGGCGGATTCGCAACCGCTACCATCGCGCGGTGAACGGTTACTTCCTCTGCGACCGCGGCCGTTACGGTTACGAATTCGTCAACGGCCCGCGCCGCATTCGCCGGGCCTGCATTCGCTCCGCCGCGGCTGATAGCCCCGCGGCGCTGCAAGAGGCGGCGGCGCTGCTCGGTCAAGCGAAGGGCGTGATCGGCATCGGCTCGCCGCGGGCATCGCTGGAGGCCAATTTCGCCCTGCGATCGCTGGTCGGGGCCGATCACTTCTATCGCGGTCTGTCGGATCACGAATGCCGGCTCGTGGATACGGCGATCGGACTGTTGCGGCATGGCTGTGCGCAGGCGCCCTCGCTCGACGACGTCGCCCACTCCGACGCGGTGCTGGTGCTGGGGGAAGACGTTACCAACACGGCGCCGATGCTGGCCCTATCGCTGCGCCAATCGACGCTGCAACGCGAGATCGACCTCACCCGGCGGCTGCACATCCACTGGTGGGATGACGCGGCGGTGCGCGAGGCCTTGCAGCAGCGCCGCGGGCCGCTGTTTGTCGCGACGCCGGCGGCCACCCGGCTCGACGACGTGGCCACCCATCTCTATCGTGCCGCGCCGGATGATCTGGTGCGCTTCGCCGCGGCGATCACCTATGCCCTGGGGGCGCCCGTGCCGCCGCTCCACCCGCCGACTGACGATCTGGCGGCGTTGGTCGAGAAGATCGCCGAGACGCTCTATCACGCCCAACGTCCGCTGGTGGTTTCCGGCACCGGCGGCGGAAGCGAGGCCATGCTGCACGCGGCGGCCAACGTCGCCTGGGCCCTCTGTCGGGCAGGACGCTGCACGCAACTCTGCCTCGCCGTTCCCGAGTGCAACACGTTGGGCTTGGGCTTGATCGGCGGCGGCAGCCTCGACAATGCCTGCCGCGCGGTTGCGGAAGGAAAAGCCGACACGGTCATCGTCTTGGAGAACGATCTGTTTCGTCGCGCCGACGCGGATACGGTGAACAGACTGCTGAAGACCGCAAAGCACACCATCGTCATCGACCATTTGGAGAGTCCGACGACGGCGGCGGCCGAAATCGTGCTTCCCGCGGCCACCTTCGCCGAATCCGACGGCACGCTGGTCAACTACGAAGGCCGGGCGCAGCGGTTCTTCCGCGTTTTCACGCCGGCGGCGGAGATCCGCGAGAGCTGGGGCTGGCTCGGCGAACTGATGGTTGCCGCCGGCCGGGCCAACGCTGCACCGTGGGCGGACTTCGATCAACTCGTCGCCGCGTTGGCCGAGGCAATGCCCGTCTTCGCCCCGGTCAAGGAGATCGCCCCGCCGGCCGGTTTCCGGATTGCCGGCCAGAAGATCCCGCGCCAGCCGCACCGCTACAGCGGGCGAACCGCGATCAGTGCCGACGCGACCGTCGCCGAAGGGCAGCCGCCGGACGATGCCGATTCGGCGTTGGCGTTCTCGATGGAGGGCTCGGAGCGGCAGCCCCCGCCGCCGCTGGTCGCGCACTTCTGGGCTCCGGGCTGGAACTCGGTCCAGGCCGTCACGCGGTTTCAGGAAGAGGTGAACGGGCCGCTGCGCGGCGGCGATTCCGGCCGTCGGCTGATCGAGCCGGCGCGAGATGCGACGCTGGCCTATCTCACCGATCTGCCGCCAGCCTTTGAGACGCGGCCGTACCAGTGGCTGCTGGTTCCGCTGCATCACGTCTTCGGCTCGGAGGAGTTGAGCGTGCTTTCGCCGGGCGTCGCCCAACTCGCCCCGCCCTCCTACGTGGCAATGTGCGGCGAAGACGCCCGGCGGTTGGGCGTGGAAGAGGGCGACGCGATCGACGTGTATCTCGACGACGTCCCGTGGCGATTGCCGCTGCGGCGGATGCCGTCGCTGCCCGCCGGCGTCGCCGGCATACCGCTGGGACTGCCCGGCGGCCGCGTGGCCGCGCTGCCGAAATGGGCAAAGCTCGCAAAGGCCGACCTGCCATGACGGATATCGTTCAGACAATCATCCTGCCGATCGTGATCGTCGCCGTCGTGCTGCTCGGCGTGTTGACGCTGGCCGCGGGTCTGATCTGGCTGGAGCGGCGGCTGTTGGCCCTCTGGCAGGATCGCTACGGACCGAATCGCGTGGGCCCCTTCGGGCTGCTGCAAGTGCTGGCCGACATGGTCAAGATCTTCAGCAAGGAAGACTGGATTCCGCCCTTTGCCGACAGGGCGACGTTCGTGCTGGCCCCCTGCATCATCGTGGCGACGACGCTCCTCTCCTTCGCGGTGATCGCCTTCGCGCCGGGCTTCGTCGTCTGCGACCTGAACATCGGGCTGCTGTTCTTCCTGGCGATGTCGTCGTTGGGCGTCTATAGCGTCGTCTTGGGCGGTTGGGCGTCGAACAACAAATATTCGCTCCTAGGCAGCCTGCGTGCCGCCGGGCAGATGCTGAGCTACGAGGTCTTCATGGGGCTGTCGCTCTTGGGCGTGGTGGCGCTGGCCGGTTCGTTGAACCTCACCGCGATCGTCGAAGCCCAGCGGCGGCTGTGGTTCTGCGTCCCGCAGTTCCTCGGCCTGCTGGTCTTCATCGTGGCGGGGCTGGCCGAGGCGCGGCGTCTCCCCTTCGATCTGCCCGAGGCCGAGAACGAACTGGTGGCCGGCTATCACGTCGAGTATTCGAGCATGAAGTTCGGCATGTTCTTCTTGGGCGAATACGTGGGCATCCTGCTGATCTCGGCGATCATCACCACGCTTTTTTTCGGCGGCTGGCTGGGCCCTTGGCTGCCGCCGATCGTCTGGTTTGTTCTGAAAATGATGGTCCTGGTCGCGGGGTTCATCCTCTCGCGCGCTGCGCTGCCCCGCCCGCGCTACGACCAGTTGATGGCGTGGGGATGGAAAGTCATGCTGCCCTTGGCACTGCTGAATCTGGTAGTCACCGGGGGCGTGTTGTTGGCCGTTTCATCTTGAGAACAATAGAACGCAAGGATAGCCGGGAGCTAACAGCTCCCGGTCGTGACGTTGTTTACCAAACATCGACGGAGCATAACCTATGGGAAGCCTGATCTCGGCGTTTTGGCGGGTATTCCTGCATACGTTCCGCCGCCGCGTGACCGTGCAGTATCCCGAGGAGAAGGCCTACTTGCCGCCGCGATGGCGGGGGCGGATCATTCTCGCCCGCGATCCGGACGGCGGTGAGCGCTGCGTCGCCTGTTATCTCTGCGCGGCGGCCTGCCCGGTCGATTGCATCGCGTTGCAGGCGACGGAGGACGAGCATGGCCGCCGCTATCCCGCGTTCTTCCGCATCAATTTTTCCCGCTGCATCTTCTGCGGCTTCTGCGAGGAGGCCTGCCCGACCTACGCCATCCAATTGACGCCCGACTTCGAAATGGGCGAATACAACCGGCAGAATTTGGTCTACGAGAAGGAGGACCTGCTGATCGCCGGGCCGGGAAAGTATCCCGGCTACGATTTCTACCGCGTGGCCGGGCTGGCGATCGGCGGCAAAGACAAGGGTCAAGCCGAAAACGAGGACCCGCCGGTCGATTTGCGGAGCCTCTTGCCGTAAGGAGACATGCCCCCAATGAACGTGCTCTTCTACATTTCGGCCGCCGTGGCAATTGCCGCAACCGCAATGGTGATTACGCGGACCAACGCCGTGCATGCGCTGCTCTACCTGATCGTGTCGCTGTTGGCCGTGGCGCTGGTCTTCTTCGCGTTCGGCGCTCCGCTGGTGGCCGCGCTGGAGGTGATCATCTATGCCGGGGCGATCGTGGTATTGTTCCTTTTTGTGGTGATGATGCTCAACCTGGGCGCCGAGAGCACGGCCGAGGAGCGACAGTGGCTGCCTGCCGGAATTTGGATTGGCCCCGGTTGCTTGACGTTGATCCTCTTGGGCGAATTGCTTTACGTGTTCTGGCACGCCCCGCAATCTTTGCCCGGTGGAGCGGCGATCGGTCCCGAGCAGGTGGGCGCGACGTTGTTCGGCACGTACCTGTTGGGGGTGGAACTGGCTTCGATGTTGTTGCTGGCCGGTCTGGTCGGCGCCTATCATTTGGCCCGCCGCGATTCGGCTGCGGAGAGAGAAGGAGGGGCGCATGGCCACGGTCCCGCTTGAAATTGGCCTGCTTCTGGCCGCGGTGTTGTTCGCGCTGGGATTGCTGGGCGTTCTGGTGCGGCGGAACGTGATTTTCCTGCTAATGTCGATCGAAATCATGCTCAACGCGGCCGGAGTGGCGTTCGTCGCCGCCGCCGCCCGCTGGCAACAGCCCGACGGGCAGGTGATGTTCCTGTTTATCCTCTCGATGGCGGCGGCGGAAGTGGCGGTCGGCCTGGCCCTGGTATTGCAACTCCATCACCGTCTGAAAACCCTCGACGTCGACAAGGCGAGCCGTATGCGAGGTTGACATGTCTACGCTGCTATGGCTGATTCCCACAATTCCGATGGTTGGCTTCGTCGTGCTGGCGTTGGCGGGAGCGCGTCTGCCGCGGGCGGCGATCGCGTCGATTGGAGTGTGCAGCATCGCCGCCTCCGCCGTTCTGGCCTTGGTCTTGAGCGGGATGTTTATCCTCTCGCCGCCGGTCGATCACGTCTGCCGGCAAACGCTCTGGACGTGGATCGGCGTGGACGGGTTCGCGGCCACAATCGGGTTCTACTTCGATGCCCTGGCGCTGGTGATGGTACTGGTGGTGACGTTCGTCGGGTTTTTGATCCACTTGTATTCCGCCGAGTTCATGGCCGGTGACGAGGGATACGGCCGCTACTTCGCCTATATGAACCTCTTCGTCGCCTCGATGCTCGTGCTGCTGTTGGCCGACAACCTGCTGCTGCTCTATTTGGGTTGGGAAGGCGTGGGGCTGTGCAGCTATCTGCTGATCGGTTTCTGGTACCGCGAGCCGGCCAACGGCGCGGCGGCGCGAAAGGCGTTTCTGGTCACCCGCGTCGGCGATACGGCGATGGCGATCGGTCTGCTGCTGCTGTTTGTGAACTTGGGCACGCTGGACATTCAGGAGTCGATGCAAAGGGCCGTCGCGGATTGGCCGGTCGGCGGTGGTCTGGCCATCGCGGCGGCGGCGCTCTTGTTGGGCGGGGCGTTGGGCAAATCCGCGCAATTGCCGCTGCAAACCTGGCTGCCCGACGCCATGGCCGGCCCCACCCCGGTCAGCGCGCTGATCCACGCCGCCACGATGGTGACCGCCGGCGTCTACCTGATCGCGCGGACCCATCTGCTCTTCAGCTTGGCCCCGCCGGTGCAGACCGCCGTGGCCGTCATCGGCGCGGCAACCTTGCTGCTGGCCGGCTGCAGCGCCTTGACGCAATGGGACATCAAGCGGGTGCTGGCCTACTCGACGATCAGTCAGATCGGCTACATGTTCCTGGCCCTGGGCGTCGGCGCCTGGGCGGCCGCGATCCTGCATTTCATGGTCCATGCCTTCTTCAAGGCCCTGCTCTTCCTGGGCGCCGGCGTGGTGATTCTCGCCCTCCGCGACGAGCACGACATGTTCAAGATGGGCGGGCTGCGGAAACAATTGCCCGTCACTTTTTGGACGTTCCTGGTGGCCAGCAGTTCGTTGGCCGCCGTGCCCGTGGTGACGGCCGGCTTCTACAGCAAAGACATGATCCTCTTCGAGGCCTGGTCTTCGGCTCGCGGAAGCTTCTGGCTCTGGGCCGCCGGGCTGTTCGGCGCGCTGCTGACTTCGATCTACACGTTCCGCATGGTCTTCTTGGCGTTCTTCGGCCCGGCCCGTCAACAGGTCGATCACAGACCCGGTTGGCGCATCGAGATTCCGTTGGTTGTGCTGGCGGTGTTGTCGGTGATCGGCGGGCTGGTGGAAATGCCCCGCACGATCGGCAACTTGCCGTGGTTTTCCGACTTTTTGCAACAGAACGCCTTGCCGCGGCCGCCCGCCACCGGCGCCGGCGTAGGGACAGAACTGGCACTCCAAATCATCGCCGCCGTCACCTGTTTCATCGGCATCGGGCTGGCGTATTGGTGGTTCCTGGCCAGGCCCGGGCAAATGGAGGCGGCGGCGCGAAGCCCGTTGGGCAGCGTCTTGCATCGCCTCTGGTTCGCCGATTGGGGCTTCGATTGGCTCTATGACCGGCTGTTCGTGCGGCCCTACAGGTGGCTCGCGGAAATCGACCGCGACGACTTTTTCGACTCGATCTACACGGCCGTCGCCTGGCTGACCCGCGCTCTCCACGAAGCGGTGCGCGCCAGCCAGACCGGCCTGCTGCGCCGCTACGCCGTGGGAATCGTCATCGGCGCGCTGATCGCCTTGGCCTGTATGGTGTGGCTATGATTCTCGCTTGGTTAATCATCATTCTGGTCGTGGGTGGGCTGCTGGCCTGGCTGGCGGCGGGGCTGGATGATGCCTGGCCTCGCTGGATCTCCCTGGGCGCGCTGGTGATCGACCTCTGCTGGACCATCGTGATTTGGATTCTGCCCCGCGGCGGCGGACCCTGGTTGGCGGAAGTCTCCTGGCCCTGGATCCCTTCGCTGGGAGTCCGATTTCATCTCGCTATGGACGGCCTCAGCCTGCCGCTGGTGGCGCTGACGGCTCTGCTGGGGATCATGGCCGTGGCCGCCTCGTGGACGGAGATCCGCGCCCGCGTCGGCTTCTTCCATTTTAATTTGATGTGGGTGCTTGCCGGCATCGTCGGCGTCTTCCTGGCGATGGACCTGTTCCTCTTTTATTTCTTCTGGGAACTGATGCTGGTGCCGATGTATCTCCTGATCGCCATCTGGGGCCACGAGAACCGGCAATACGCGGCGGTGAAGTTCTTCCTGTTCACGCAGCTCAGCGGGCTGTTGATGCTGCTGGCCATCCTCGCGCTCTACTTCGTCCACGGCCGCACGCCGGTGGTCTATACCTTTGACTATGGAGAATTGCTCGGCACGGCCCCGGGCGCCGCGGCGGCAATGCTCATCATGCTGGGATTCCTGGTCGCTTTTGCCGTGAAACTGCCAGTAGTGCCGCTGCACACCTGGCTGCCCGACGCCCATACCGAGGCGCCGACGGCCGGCAGCGTGGTGTTGGCGGGCCTGCTGCTGAAGACCGGGGCCTACGGCATGATTCGTTTCGTGGTGCCGCTGTTTCCGGCGGCGGCCGCCGCGTTCTCCCCCATCGCCATGACCCTGGCCGTGATCGGCATCCTCTACGGGGCGCTGCTGGCTTTCGCCCAGACCGATCTGAAACGCTTGGTGGCCTACACCAGCGTCAGCCACATGGGCTTTGTGCTGCTGGGAATCTTCGCCTGGAACACGCTGGGGCTGCAAGGGGCAATCATCCAGATCCTCTGCCACGGACTCAGCACCGGGGCGCTGTTCATCATCGTCGGCGCCTTGCAGCAGCGCACCGGCACCCGCGACTTGCGGCGGTTGGGCGGACTGTGGAGCACGATGCCGCGACTGGGCGGCGTCGCCATGTTCTTCGCCCTGGCCTCGCTGGGCTTGCCCGGGTTGGGCAATTTCGTCGGCGAATTCCTGGTGCTGCTGGGGACGTACCAGCGCAGCGTTCCGCTGGCGGTCTGCGCGGCGCTCGGCCTGATCGTGGCGACCGTCTATTCGCTCTGGATCGTGCAGCAGGCGTTCCACGGCCCCAACCGCGAAGGCTGGAAGCTGCCCGATCTCGGCCGCCGAGAAGCGATCATGATGGGAATTCTCATGGCAGCGCTGCTCTGGCTGGGCCTGTATCCCGCGCCGCTGTTCCGCACCACCGAGCCGGCGCTGAAGACCCTAGAGACGGCTGCACCTGTCGCCCAATTTGCGGCCGGTGGACAGGCGTCGGCAAACGCGCGGGCGGAACCAGCAGCGATTAAGACGATCAACCAACAACTCCCATGACACCGTCCGATTTCGTGGCCTTGTTGCCGATGATCCTCGTGAGCCTGGGGGCGGTGGCGGTCATGCTCGCCGCCGCGTTCTACCGCCGGCACGCTCCGGCGGCGGCAATCTGCATCATCACGCTTATCGCCGCATTGATCTCCCTTCCATTCGCCGCCGGCCAGGCCCCGCGACAGGTGACGCCGCTGGTGATCGTCGACAATTACGCCGTCTTCTTCATGGGCTTGATCGTCACGGCAGGGCTTGCCGTTGCCTTGCTGGCCTATGACTACCTGAAACGGCGGAGCAAACGCCCGGAAGAGTTTTACGTCCTGCTGTTGCTTGCGATCCTCGGCGCGCTGGTGCTGGTGGCCAGCGACCACATGGCCTCGTTCTTCCTTGGGCTGGAGGTGCTCAGCGTCGCGCTGTACGCCCTGATCGGTTATGAGCGTGCGAACTCGTTGGGCGTCGAGGCCGCGCTGAAGTACCTGGTGCTTGCGGCCGCGTCGGCGGCGTTCTTGCTGTTCGGCATGTCGCTGCTCTATGCCGAGTCGGGCGATCTCGGCTTCGCGGGAATCGCCAAGGCGTATGCCGCGCACTCGGCGGTGGTGCTGCCGGCCGGATTGGCGTTGTTGGTCGTCGGCATCGGCTTCAAATTAGCGGTGGTGCCGTTCCATCTTTGGACGCCCGACGTCTACCAAGGCGCTCCGGCCCCGGTGACGGCGCTGATCGCCACGGTGTCGAAAGGGGCGATGTTCGCCCTGCTGCTGCGGTTGTTCCGGCAATTGGCCCCGGAACCAAACAGCCCGGCGATGTTCGTCTTCGTGATGATTGCCATCGCGTCGATGTTCGCCGGCAATCTGCTGGCCCTGCTCCAGGACAACGTCAAGCGGATGCTGGCCTACTCGTCGATCGCGCATCTGGGCTATCTGCTGGTCGCCTTTCTGGCGGCCGGGCCGTTGCGCGACCAGGCCGTCGCCTACTACCTCACCGCCTACTTCGTCACCACCCTGGGGGCATTCGGCGTGGTGACGATCCTCTCCGGCACAGAGAGGGATGCCGATCGCCTGGCCGACTACCGCGGCCTGGCCTGGCGGCGTCCCTGGGCGGCGCTGGTGATGACCGCCATGCTGCTGTCGCTGGCAGGGATTCCGCTGACGGCCGGGTTTATCGGCAAGTTCTACGTGATCGCCGCGGGCGCGGCCTCGCAGATGTGGATGCTGCTGGTGATCCTGGTCATCAACAGCGCAATCGGCCTGTTCTACTATCTGCGCGTGGTTGCGACCATGTTCATGCCGGCCGGCGCCTTGGCCGTGACAAAGCCGCCGATGCCGCTTGCCGCCTTTGCGCTGGCTGTGCTCACGCTGCTTCTCGTATTGTTTGGGATCGCTCCCAGCCTTCTGCTCCGCGCGATTGCGGCAGCGGCGGGGATGCCTTGACGCCGCGAAGGAATCTGTTCACCCGTTCGGAGATAATCGCCGAACTCCGTTACCTCGCCCACGGCAGATTGCCCTTGCTTATCGCCGCTGCGCGAGGTAAGAAGTAAGGGCGAGCAGCGAGGAAAAAGGAGAACCACGTGAACGCAACGGCTCAAACGGTCTTCATCGTCTTCTTTTCCGCGATAATCCTGGTCATGGTTATCATGTTTGCGGTCATGGTTCGATACGTCAACATCTGGTTTCGGGCGTTCATGTCTGGGGTGCAGATCAGCATCTTGGATATCATCGGGATGCGGTTTCGCCGAACCAACGTCAAGGCAGTGGTACGTGCAGTAATCATGGCGAGACAGGCTGGAGTCGTGGTCTACTGCAACGAGATGGAAAGGGCGTACCTGCAAGGGGTCGATCTGGAAAAGGTCACGCTGGCGGCCATCGAGGCAAAGAAGCAGGGAATTGACATCACCTTCGACGAGCTTGTGGACGCTGAAAGACAGGATCGGCTTGCCGAGAAACTGAAGATGTGAGGATGAACACCGCCACCTCACCCGCCGAAAAGCCGCCGAGACTCCGCTGGTATCAGCCAACGCCAGCCCGCCTGCTGATCGTCTTGCTGGTGATTGAGGGAATTCTCCTTCTTTCTGAACGGTGGCTCCCAAAAGGTTGGGCAGCGCTGATCGCCGTTGCAGTTGTCGGTGTGGCAATGATGCTTATGGCTTTCTGGTTTGGCGTTGCATACCTTTTTCGTAGGCAAGTTCAATCCAGAATTCGGTCGTTGCTGGTGCTGACCGTTGCACTGCTGGTCGCTTTACTGGTCGTGGAGCAGGTTTTTCTGTTATCCGAGCGGTGGTTGCCAAATGGCTGCTCCGCGTGGACTACGGTGGCAAGCATCGCGTCCCTAATGACCCTGATGTTCCTCTGGTGTGCTGCGGCCCTGACCTTCCGTTGGCAGTTCCAGTTTTCCCTTCGGTCTCTCCTGGCCCTGACCATTGTCGTTGCCATCCCGTGCAGTTGGATGGCGGTGGAAATGGAACAGGCTCGGGGGCAGAGGGCTGCGGTACAAGCGATCAGGGAGCTTGGGGGAAGCGTGGTATATGACTACATGTGGCAGAGGAGGCTATCGCCTCCTGGGCACGCCTTGCTGCGGAGAGTTCTTGGCGATGATTTCTTCACGGAGGTGACTACGGCGAATCTACACGGCCCGCGCCTTACAGAGTCAGAAGTGAAGCACCTCAAGACCCTGACCAAGCTCCAAGAGCTATGTTTCGTCAACATGCGAGTACATGACACGCTCAAGTACATTAAAGAACTGCGGCAGGCATTACCAAATTGCGAGGTTAGCTACTCAAACTCGGACGCTGAACCGGCAAGAGAGTAGGAGGGAAGGAGGGAAAAAGGGGATACGTCCAATTTCGGTCCAGCAATTGGACTCTGACCCCCTCTTCGGCCGATCGTTGGTCCAGCCGCCGCCACTTGCCAATTACCGCCGAGCGGTCTATCGTGGTGGGCGGCGGCGGCTCTTGGCAACGAGCGTTCTTTCAACCCCGAGGTGACGGTATGAAAAGACAACGAATCGTACTATGTGGTTTGTTGTGCATTCTCTTGGCTTCAGCGGCTTCGCTTTGGGCGACCAATCCGCCCCCGGAATTGCCGCCGCCCGAAATCGGCTCCGGCAATTCGGGGTCCGCTCGGCCGCTCCGTATTGTCGCGCCGAAGATCGACGCTGAGGCCGCCGGCAAAGAAGCCATGAAACTCTTTGATACAAACAAAGACGGCAAGATCAGCGGCAAGGAACTGGATAAGTGCCCGGGGCTGAAGGCGGCAATCGACAACATCGACCCGAGCGGCAAGGAGGAGATCACCGCCGAGAAGATCACCGCCAGAATCAAGCGGTGGCTGGACTCGAAGCTCGGTCGGATGTCGCTCGGTTGCCGGGTGATGCATAACGGCGAACCGCTGGAAGGGGCGGAAGTTCGCTTCGTGCCCGAGAAGTTCCTGGGCAAGCATTTGAAGATCGCCAAGGGGAAGACGGACGAGAACGGCATGGCGATGATCAGCATACCGAGCCGAACCGTCAACGGCATGCGCGAGCCGCCCGGCGTGGCCCCCGGCTTCTACCGCGTCGAGATCACCAAGAAAGGCGAGAAGATTCCCGCCAAATACAACAAGGAGACGATCTTCGGCCAGGAAGTCGCCATCGACGGCAAGGGAATTCAGGAGGGCCTCAAGTACGATCTGAAATACTGAGCGCGAAGCGAAACGGAGCTTGGTTGCACGCGAGCGACTGTCGGCGCCAAGCCGAGGCGCGATTGCGGTCGGCTGGAAACGCCGTGGGGCGATGCTTCGCGGTGACGGCAGGCTATTCCGCCTTTTCGAGATTCTTCGTCTCGACCACCCACACGCCAGCCCTATCGCCCACCCTGATGTCAAACGCCAGCAGCGATCCGTCCGCAGACCAAGCCGGCATTGCGCACGATCCGCGGATTACCCGTACGGGATGGCCATCCTTGACTTTGCAGATCCAAAGCCCCTGATCGTCGTTCATGCCGAAGCTGGTGAAAGCGACACGCTTGCCGTCCGGCGACCATGCTGCCAAACCGTCCTTCCAGGCGATAGCGGCCTGCATTAGGACTTTCTTTGTGCCCACGTCGATGACGGAAATCCGGCTGCCGCCGACAAATGCGACTCGCGTGCCGTCGGGTGAGACGGCAGGATGCAGGGCGCCGCGTAGATCCATGACCGCTCCCGGCCGCGCGTCACGTTCTCCGGCATTGACGACCATTAGTTTGGAGTCTCTTCCGCGAACGAAGAAAACCCTCTTGCCATCGGCGGACCAGGAGGGACAACCGCCATCGGCGATCTTCCTGGCGTGTTGACCGTCGCTGGCGATGAGCCACACCTCCTCGTCCGCAGCAGAACTGCCCCGCACAAAAGCGATCCAGCGGCCATCGCCCGGCGACCACGCCGGGTCTTTTCCCGGCGCAACGACATCCGCTATCTTCCCGGTTGCCAGATCGCACACTTGCAGCCCGGAGCCGAAGGGCTGTTTTGCGCAGACGAGCCGTTTGCCGTCGGGCGACCAACTCGCTTGGGCTGCATGTTGTGCCACCCTCCTGGCACGATATACGCGAGCCAGTTCATAGTCTCTCTCGCACGCTTCCAGCCTGTTTCGATATTCTGGAACCTGGGGATACGTTTTCGCGAGGGCTTTCCAGATGGTGCGCGCTTCCTCGTATGCCGCTTCCGCTTCCTTGAGCCGGCCGGTATCGCTATAGAAAAGGCCCAGGGCGTACTGGCTGGCCGCCAGATGGTCTTGGTATGCGGGTACCTCTGAATGTTTTTCCACCAGGAGTCTCCGGATAGCGATGGCTTTCTTGCACGCCGCTTCCGCCTCCTTGAGCCGGCCTGTGTCGCTATAGAGATTGCCCAGGTTGTTGTGGCTGCCCGCCAAGTTGTCTTGGTAGTCGGGCACCTCTGGGTGCCTTTGTGCCAGCGGCTTCCGAATGGCGAGGGCTTCCCTGTACGCCGCTTCCGCTTCCTTGGCCCGGCCTGTATCGCGATAGAGAGTTCCCAGGCTGTTGTGGCTTCTCGCCAGACTGTCTTGGTACTCGGGCACCTCTGGGTGTTTTTTCACCAGGGACCTCCAAATAGCGAGGGCCTCCTTGTACGCTGTCTCCGCTTCCTTGGGCCGGTCTGTCTCGTTATAGAGGTCGCCCAGGTTGTACTGGTTTCCCGCGAGATTGTGTTGGTAGCCGGGCGCCTCCGGGTGCCTTTCAGCCAGGGGCTTCCGAATGGCGAGGGCTTGCCTGTACGCCGCTTCCGCTTCCTTGGGCCGGCCCGTAGCGACATAGAGATGCCCAGGTTGTTGTGGCTGCATGCCAGATTGTCTTGGTAGTCGGGCGCCTCTGGGTGCCTTTCCGCCAGAGGCTTCCAAATAGCGAGGGCTTCCTTGAACGCCGTCTCCGCTTCCTTAGGTCGGCCTATAGCGTCATAGAGATAGCCCAAGTTGTTGTAGCTGCTCGCCACCTCATCTTGATATTCGGGCACCTCTGGGTGCCTTTCCGCTAGAAGCTTACAAATGGCGAGGGCTTCCTTGTGCGCCGCTTCCGCTTCCTTGGATCGCCCTGTCGTGGCATAGAGATTGCCCAGGTTATAGTGGCTGCCCCCCAGACGGTCTTGGTACTCGGGCACCTCCGGGTGCTTTCCCACCAGGGTCTTCCAAGTAGCGATGGCCTCCTGGTACGCCGCTTCGGCTTCCTTGGCCCGGCCTGCAGCGCAATAGAGAAGGCCGAGGTTGTTGCGGCTGACCGCCAGATTGTCTTGGCAGTCGGGCGCCTCTGGCTGTCTTTCCGCCAGAGCCTTCCAAATAGTGAAGGCTTCCTTGTACGCCACTTCCGCTTCCTTGGCCCGGCCTATAGCGCGATAGAGATAGCCCAGGTTGTGGTGGCTGCGTGCCAGCTTGTCTTGGTAGTCAGGCACGTCTGGGTGCCTTTCCGCCAGAATCTTCTGAATCGCGATGGCTTCCTTGCACGCCGCTTCCGCTTCCTTGGGCCGGCCTGTATCGCTATAGAGAACGCTCAGGCTGCTGTGGCTGAGCGCCAGGTTGAATTGGTATTCGGGCACCGCTGGCCGCCCTGCCACCAGAGGCTTCCAAACAGCGATGGCTTCCTTGTATGCCGCTTCCGCTTCCTTAGGACGGCCTATAGTGCTGTAGAGATGGCCCAGGCTGTGGTGGCTGCGTGCCAGATCGCCTCGGTACCCGGGCGTTCCGCCCTGGACTGTCAGAACCTGTCTTACCGCGGCAATCGCTCGCTTGTACGCCGCTTCAGCTTCAGACGAATTGCCAAGCGCTTCCTCGATGAAACCCCGGTCCATAAGGGCCTCTACGCGTTCATGCTGCACGTCGGGGTCGTCTGTGTGTTGATTGAGCAGTTCTTCATAGAACTTGTTTGCGGACTCCAACAGGTCGCGGCGCAGCTTCTCCAGATTGTGCGGCTTCAGTCGCGGATCGGCGGCCACTTGAGTGTAGTACTTCTTCACCGCGTCGCGGGCCATCTTGAAATTGGCCTTGGCCCTCTCGGTCTCCCGTTCTCTTTCGGCGCGCAGCGCCGCCTCGCGATAATACCCGCGCACGGCAAGAACCGTGATCGCCAGCAATAGTCCCACAAAACCGGCGGCAACCGACAGCGGCAAGCGGTGACGGCGGGCGTACTTCTTGATCCGATACCAACTGCTCGGCGGGCCGGCCTTGACGGGTTCGTGCTTGAGAAACGACTCGATGTCGTCGGCCAGGGCCGTCGCCGTGGCGTAACGCCGCGTGCGGTCCTTCTCCAGCGTCTTCATCACGATCCAGTCGAGCTCTTGCCGCAGCCGCCGCCGCAGGCTCTGCGAATCGGTGTGGCGTTTGGCGGCAAGATCGTTGGAGTCGTCGCCCAACGTTGAGATCCTCGTGCTCGGCTTGGGCGGCTCGACTTCGCGGATGATGCGGAAAATCTCGTCGAAACCGGCCTGCCGCAGCGTTCGCCGATCGAAGGGCAGCACCCCCGTCAACAGCTCGTATAGTACGACGCCCAGCGAATAAATATCGCTGCGGGTGTCGATGTCCAGGTTCGACGTCCCCGCCTGTTCGGGACTCATATACTCCGGCGTGCCGATCAACTGCCCCTGCTCCGTGAAGATCGTCTGCTGCGTCAGCGGCTGGGCCGTAGCCTTCGCTACGCCGAAGTCGATGACCTTCGGCATTGGCCGTTCGTCCACCACCGCGACTAGCACGTTCTTCGGCTTGATGTCGCGGTGGATGATTCCCTTCTGGTGGGCGTGCTGCACCGCCTGGCAAACGGCAATGAACAGTCCGAGCCGTTGCTCCAACGTGAGCTTGTGCCGGTCGCAGTAGTCGGTGATCGGTTCGCCGTGGACCAGCTCCATGACGAAGTAGGAGCGGCCCGACGCCGTTCTGCCGGCATCGAAGACTTTGGCGATGTTGGGATGGTCCATCATCGCCAGCACCTGCCGCTCGGCCTCGAAGCGGGCGAGAACCTGGCGAGTGTCCATCCCCGCCTTGAGGACCTTCAGCGCCACGCGGCGACGGATCGGCTCTTCTTGCTCGGCCAGATAGACGGTCCCAAACCCGCCTTCTCCCAACAGGCTCAGCAGTTTGTAAGGGCCGACCGTGCCGCCTACGGAATCGCCCGCTACGGCGGCTTGCTGACATGAACTCGTGCCTGCGGCGTTGGCCTCAAGCGCTCCAAAGACGTTCTTGACGAGTTCCGCCTCTGCGGGAAAGCGCAGGATGTAATCCGCGGCGTCGGGCGTCTCGCCGCGTTGCCGGCGATAGCTCACATCGAGAACCAATAGCTCGCGGAGCAAAGCTGCACGTTGTTCGGCAGCCACCCCCGCCAGAAAACCTTCGATCCGCGGATTTTCTCCCTTCTTCCAGGCCGATTCAAACTGATCGCAAGCGCGATCGACCTTCAAGGCGAATTCCAAGTCGTCGCCAGCGCGACCGGCGCCGTCCCCGGGGGGACGCTGATTCCCATCGTCTGGCCCCATTGACGGTTCATTCATGGTCTCCTCCGATGAAAGAGGGACTTGCAAGAGCGGAAACTTGTGGCCGATGAATGGCGATTGAACTGGAAAAGATGGAATTGCTGACTTGCCGCCATCCGCAAGGTCTTGTCCCTGCTTCTGCCGCCGTCTCTTGCGGATGCGCGGCAGAGGGAGCCCCTCCATTTAATGCACTGATCCACCGGGTTACTTCGTCGATAGCGATGACTGTCCCCTTCGATCGGCGGGCAAGACGAGTGGAGAATTCCCCTCACCATGCTACTCAAAAGCGTTTTCTCTGTCGAGTGGTCCCCAAAGCAGCTTGGGCACGCGGCAACGGAACGGCCGCTTGGCGGTATCCCCGGGACTGCGATTCCCGGGGCGTTTCAAGTGTTCCATCATCAGAACGGGACTCGAAGAGGATGTCAGCCCCGTCGCTACCGGGTGTTCGTCGGGGCTGCTCTCCGCCGCCCTCCTGCGCAGAGCGCCCGCCGTGCGGCTCGTTCCATTACTTGACTGATCGCCCGGCATCGGGCACGATGTTCGCATAAGCCCCGCGTACTACCGGGAGCGGAAAGGAACCGAAAATGACTATCGTTCGTCTTTGTCTGCTGTTGGCGTGTGGGTTGTTCTTCGTGGATTTCGCCGTCGCGGAGGAGCCGGCGGGGCGCTCGCGGGCGGCGTTCAACCACGACTGGCGGTTCGATCGCTTCGGTCCGATGCCCGACGGCTCCACCAGGCCCGAGCCGGGCGGCGCGGGCGGTTGGAGCATCGCCGCCAGCGCCTCCAGCGAGGAGTCGAGCAAGGACAATCTCGCGCAGAACGCATTCGACGGCGACCCGGATACTCGCTGGTGCGCCGAAAACGCCGGCGTTAACCAGTGGCTCGCACTCGACTTGGGCCGCAGGATGAAACTGGGCGGAATCGAGGTGGACTGGGAGTTTCCCGATTTGACCTACCGATACGTTGTCGAAGGCAGCAATGACGGCAAGCAGTGGCGGTCCTTGGCCGAAGGAGATACCGCGAACGGATCGGAGCGTCTGCGGCTGGCGGCCACCGTGCGGCACCTGCGAGTGAGGACCACCGCCTTGCCAGAGGGCAAATGGGCCAGCATCCGCGAAATCCGGCTGTTCGGCGGCGATATGCGGCCGATTCAGAATCACCGCGCGAAATCGGCGGGCATTCCGCCTAGCGCCGCCGGCTTCGATGATTCGGCCTGGCGGAAGCTGGACGTTCCGCACGACTGGGGAATCGAAGGGCCCTTCCGCGACGATCTGCCCGGCGACACGGGCAAGCTGCCTTGGCGGGGCATCGGTTGGTATCGCAAGCACTTCACCGTTCCCGCCGCCGATCGGGGCAAGCGAATCTTCATCGATTTCGACGGAGCAATGGCCAATGCTAAGGTCTGGCTGAACGGCCAATACGTCGGCACCTGGCCTTACGGCTACAACGCCTTCCGCTTGGAGTTGACGCCGTTTGTCCAGTTCGGCGGTGAGAACACCCTGGCCGTGCGGCTCGATACCGTACACTGGGGTTCGCGATGGTATCCTGGGGCGGGCATTTATCGCAACGTCTGGCTGGTGAAAACGTCGCCCGTGCACGTCGGCCATTGGGGCGTGTTCGTCACCACGCCCTCCCTCACCGCCGACAAGGGCGAAGTGAATCTGGCGGTGACTCTGGATAATCAGGGCGAACAGCCTGCGACCGCCTCGGTGCGGTCAGAGATTTACGAGTTGACTCCCGCCGGCGAACTGTGGCGCAAAGTGGCTTCTACCCGCGCCGTCGAAAGCGAGATCGCGCCGCAAGGATCTGCCAAAACCGGCCTGAATGCAACGGTCCCGATGCCCAAATTCTGGAATCTCGATAAACCGAACCGCTATCTTGCCCGGACCGTCGTCACCGTGGATGGCAAGGCGGTCGATAGTTACGACCAACCTTTCGGCTTTCGCACCATCGAGTTCACGCCGCGCGACGGCTTCAAGTTGAATGGGCGTCGCGTACCGTTGCAGGGGACCTGCAATCATCATGATCTCGGCGCCTTGGGGGCCGCGCTGAGTGTCCGCGCCCTGGAGCGGCAGTTAGAAATCCTCAAGGAGATGGGCTGCAACGCACTTCGCACGTCGCACAATCCGCCCGCCCCGGAACTGCTCGACTTGGCCGACCGCATGGGTTTCCTGGTGATGGTCGAGGCCTTCGACTGCTGGCAGACCGGCAAGACGGCCAACGACTACAGCCGGCTGTTTGCCCAATGGCATGAGAAGGACCTGCGGGCGATGGTCCGCCGCGAGCGGAACCATCCGAGCGTGATCATGTGGAGCATCGGCAACGAGATTTACGAACAAAACGGGCCGCGGTTCGCGAAGATGCTCCGCGACATCGTCCGCGCCGAGGACCCCACCCGGCCGGTCACCGCCGGCTGCAACAACGCTTGGGCGGCGATCAACGGTTTTCAGACCGCCGTGGACGTCTTCGGCTTGAACTACAACCCCGGCTTTTTCCCGCGGGCGTTGCGCTATCCCGGGAACGAGAAGAAGCCGATGTATTCCTCGGAGTCTTCGTCGTGCATCAGTTCGCGCGGCGAGTATTTCTTCCCGCCGCGGCGCGGCCGTGATTCGGAAGTGAATTTCCAGGTCTCCTCCTACGACGTCGATGCCCCCGGCTGGGCGCAGCCGCCCGACGAGGAATTCGCCGCGCTCGACCGCAGCCCGGCCTTCATGGGTGAATTCGTCTGGACCGGCTTCGACTATCTCGGCGAGCCGACGCCCTACAACTCCGACGTCACCAATCTGCTCAACTTCTCAGATCCAAGACAGCGGGCGGCGATGCAGCGGGAAATCGAGACGCTCGGCAAGATGAAGGTCCCCTCGGCCAGCAGCTATTTCGGCATCGTCGATCTCTGCGGCTTCAAGAAGGACCGCTTTTATTTGTACCAGGCGCGCTGGCGGCCCGATCTGCCGATGGCGCACATCCTGCCGCATTGGAACTGGCCCGAACGCATCGGAAAGGTCACGCCGGTCCACGTCTATACCTCCGGCGACGAGGCGGAACTGTTCCTCAACGGCAAATCGCTGGGAAAGAAGAAGAAGGGACGCTTCGAATACCGCTTGCACTGGAACGACGTCGTCTACCAGCCCGGCGAGCTGAAGGTCGTCACCTATCGCCAAGGAAAGCCCTGGGCGGAGGACGTGGTCAAGACCGCCGGAGAACCGGCGCAACTCCTGCTCCACGCCGACCGCGCGGAAATCCGCGGCGACGGCGAGGATCTGTCATTCGTCACCGTTACCGTGGCCGACAAGCAGGGGCGGCTGGCGCCACGGACGCACAACCTCGTCAAGTTCGAGACGGAGGGGCCGGGCGAAATCGTTGCCGTCGGCAACGGCGATGCCACCAGCCACGAGCCCTTCCAGGCCGGGCAGCGTCGTGCCTTCAACGGCCTGTGCCTGGTGATCGTCCGCGCCAAGCCCGGCCGGTCCGGTTCCATCATCCTCAAGGCCAAATCCGACAACCTGACCGCGGCCGAAGTCACGATTACAGCCAAGTAGCGGCATCTCAGCCGTCATCCGGTGGTTCTCCGCGCGGCCGCATTATGCGCCGAAAGAGAGCGATGCGCGCATTTTTCGCCCAAAATGGGCCGAAAGATGGTCTGGTTGCCGTCCTCTCGGCGTTTAGCCGCGCCCCGAAGGGAAGCGCTGGTCCGGCCCAACCCCTCCGCCCTCCCAAGAACCCGCCACCTTGAAATCCGTCAGTGCGTCCCGACAGGAAAGATTGCTTTCTTCCTCGCGACCTCGGAATTACAATAGAGCCGTCTTGTGCCCCCAAGCGCTACGGTTTTCAACCCGTCTGCGCCGCGTTTACTGACCGGAACGTACGCATTTCTAGGACAGGAGGAGAGGACCCATGCGACGCGCTCGATTTCTTCTGATTGCGTTGGCTCTGGCGGTTTGGTTTCCCTGCGGCGGCACGGCGGCCGAGTCTTGGCCCGCTGACGCGCCGGTGGCGCCCCAACGGGTGCGGCGGTTGATGCAAGATCGCGACTACGCCGAGGCGGTCAAGGCGATCGACGCCGCGGTCGCCGCCCCCGACGCGGCAAAGGACTATCTCACGTATCTGAAGGGCCAGGCCCTTTCGCTGGAAAAGCAATACGATGCGGCCGCGGCCACCTTCGACGCGATGCAGAAGCAGTTTCCCAAGAGCCTCTGGCTTCGCCGCGCCAGGCTGGCCAAGGCGGTGGCGCTGGCCCGCAAGGGCGATTTCCGCGCGGCTGAGATGATCTTCCGCAGCGAGGCCGAGTTCCTGCTGTCCGTCGACCGCAAGCAGCAGATCGCCGATATCTATCTTGAATTCGCCGACGCGCTGTTCAAGCCGGCCAAGAGCGAGCAGAAGCCCGATTATGCCAAGGCGTTCGAGTTCTACAAGAAGGCGCTCGAAAGCGGCCCAAAGCCGCAAAAACGAATCGAAGTAGAATTGCGGATGGCCGAGTGCCAGCAGAATTCGCAAAACTACCCCGCAGCCATCGAACTCTATGAGAAGTTCCTCAAGAAGCACTCGCCGTTCTGGTGGAAATACGCACTTGAGCAGTTTCCAAAGGCGAAGGACGCGTTCGACTATGACCTGGATCTGCCTTTTACGAACACGCCGGACCCTTCCGAACCGCTCGCAATTGAAGCATCGTTCCGCTTGGGTGAATGCCGATTAGCCAGCGGCGACGCGAAGGGCGCGCGGCGGGTGTGGCAGGACTTGCTAATGGAATACAGCCGCCCTGCAAAGCCTGACGACCGTCCAGAATCCGACCGCATCGCCGACGCCCAGTTCCAGCTTGCCCGCACTTGGAATATCCCCAAGCCGCAGAGCGACGAGGACCTGAACCTGGGCGTTTCCGCGCTGCGGGCGTTCATCGAGCGATTTCCCGAGCACAAATTGGCCAGTCAGGCGCATCTGGAGATTGCCGAGAGCTACGTCGAGCGGGGCCGCTACGCCGACGCCGCGGCCGCCTTGCGGCAGTTCGTGGCCAATCCGAAATATCAGAGCCGCAAGCAGATTCCCGTCGCCCGAAACCTGCTGGGCCGCTGCCTGCAATTGCAGAAAAAATATCCCGAGGCGATCGAAGCCTGGCGGGATTACCTGGCAAAATACCCCTCCGATCCGCAATGGAGCAGCGTGCAGCGGGAGATCATCGACACCGAGTACCTGATGGCCCAGGAAAAACTCGACGCCAAGCAATACGCCGCCGCCAACCGGCTCTTCGCCGAGTTCCTGGCAAAGTACCCGCTCGACGAGCGCGTGCCCGACATCCTCTTGTTGATGAATCGCAAAGCGGTCGAGGAGCAAAAATGGGACGAGGCCATTGCCGGCTGGCGGCGGATTGTCTCGAAGTACCCCGATTCCGAGGCGGCTTCGCAGTCGCAGTTCGACATTGCCGAAACCCTGGAGACCAAGCTCGGCAAGCTCGAAGAGGCCCTGGAGGAATACCGCAAGACCATGCACGGCCACTGTGCCGCCGCCGCGCTCCAGGCGATCGCCCGGCTGACCGCCACGAGCATGACGGTGGCCACCGAGCGGGTCTTCCGCAGCGACGAGACGCCGAAGTTGAAACTGACCTCGCGGAACATCGAGGCGGTGACGGTGCGGATGTACAAGGTCGATCTGGAGACGTACTTCCGTAAGATGCACCTCGCCCGCGGCGTCGAAGGGCTCGACATCTCGCTGATCGATCCCGATCGGACTTTCGAGTTCAAGGTGCCCGGCTACGTGAAGCATCGCCAGTCGCAGTGCGCGATCGACGTGCCCCTGCCCGGCGGCGGCCGGACGGGCGTGATGGCCGTCTGCGTGAGCAGCAAGACGCTGGAAGCCACCACGCTGCTGATCCAGAGCGATCTGGACGTGATCGTGAAGAGCTCGCGCGACGAGATTTTCGTCTTCGCCGAGAACATGCGCAGCGGCAAGCCCTGGCCCGGCGTGCGGCTGCTGTTGTCCAACGGCCGGCAGGTCTTCGCCGAGGCAACCACCGGCGGCGACGGCGTGCTGCAGAAGTCGTACAAGGAGCTGAAGGACGCCGGCGACGTGCGGGTCTTCGCCGTGGCCGAGGGCAGCGTCGCCTCGAACGCCGTCGATTTGCAGGGCGTCGGCGTGGCCGAGGGACTGTCGGACAAGGGCTACATCTACACCGATCGGCCCGCCTATCGCGCCGGCCAGATGGTGCACGTCCGCGGCTGCCTCCGCCGCGCGATCGACGACGCCTACACGGTCGAGAAGGGCAAGAAGTTCACTTTCGACGTGTTGGACAACCGGCAGCGGCTGCTCGCGCGCGAGACGGTCAAGCTCAGCCCCTTTGGCACGTTCCACGCCCATCTCGTGCTGCCGACCACTGCCCAGCAAGGGCAGTATCGCGTCCTGGTTCACGACGACGCCGGCCAGAACTACTCCGGCACGTTCCAGGTGAGCGAATACCGCCTGGAGCCTGTGCGGCTGGCGATCGACACGCCACGAAACGTCTATTATCGCGGCGAGGAGATCGAGGGCGTGATCCGCGCGACGTACTACTACGGCACCCCGCTGGCCGGCCGCGAAATCCGCTACCAATTGGCCGACGACCGCCAACACAGCGCCACGACCGACGCTAAGGGCGAAGTGCATTTCAAGCTGCCCACCCGCGAGTTCAGCGAGACCCAGGCGCTCACGCTCCGCGTCTCGCTGCCCGAGCGCAACGTGTTCGCGGTGGTCAACTACATGTTGTCGATCGAGGCGTTTTCGATCCGCGTGGGCACGATTCGCCGGGTCTACGTGGCCGGCGAGACGTTTGAGGCGAGCGTCAATACCAACGACGCCGAAGGCAAGCCGCTGGCCCAGAAATTGACGCTGAAGGTCCTGGAGCAGACCGTTGTCAACGGAACGGTTGGCGAGCGGATCATCCAGGAATATCCGATTGCAACCGCCGCCGACGGAAAGGCCCGTAAGACGCTCAAGATCGACCGCGGGGGCGAGTATCTCGTCCGCGTCGAAGGCACCGACCGCTTTAAGAACGCCGTCAGCGGCCAATACGCGGTGCAGATTTCCGACGACAAGGACCGCGTGCGGCTCCGCATCCTCGCCGACGCCCACACTTACAAGGTTGGCGACACGCCGGCGATCAAAGTCCATTGGCGCCAACGGCCCGCCCTGGGGCTGGTCACCTTCCAAGGCGCCCGCGTGCTCGGTTATCAGTTGGTCGAGCTGAAACCGGGGCTCAACGAGCTTCACGTTCCGATGACGGAGCGGCTGGCGCCGAACTTCGATCTCTGCGTTGCGGTGATGACGAACAGCCGAGGGCTGGGCACTTCAGTGCCCAGCGAATCGCCCACTAAGTCTTCCAACGATGAGCCCACTCCTCCCGCGCTCCGCTTCCACGAGGCAACCAGCCCCTTCACCGTCGAGCGCGATCTGCATGTGAAAATCGCCGTCAAACGAAAGGGCTCGGACGCCAAAGTGGCATCGCCGCTCCGTCCCGGCGACGAAATCGAAGTCGCCGTCACCACCACGGATCCGCAGGGCAAGCCGGTCGCGGCCGAGGTGAGCCTGGCGATGGTCGAGCAGTCGCTGCTGGATCGATTCGGCGGCAACGCGGCGGCGATCGACGAGTTCTTCCGCGGCCTGCGGCGGGAGCCGGCCGTTCGCACCACCTCCAGCGTCAGCTTCGCCTACAATCCCGCGACGCAGCCGATCAACCCGCGGCTGCTGGCCGAGGAGGATCGCGTGGCGGCGGCCGAGGCCGAAGCCGCCGCCCTGGCCGGCGGAACGGTGCCGCCTTTCAAAACCAACCTGGCCGTGAACGTACGCCAAACGCAATCGCTGCGGATGGGGGCACGCCCGCGGATCGTCATTCAGGAAGAGGACGAGAAACTAAACGAGACATTTGAGGGTTCCGATCCCTTCGGCAACGCGCAGGGTGGTTTTGGCGAGCCCAGAGGACTCGGAAAGCCCGGTAGGCGTTCTTCTACGACGGGTCACGGAGGTCCCATGGACAACAATATGTTCGCGGAAACTTACGCGTGGCACAACCGTCGCACCGACCAACCGGATTTCGACAGTCTGATCAATCTGATAACGTCCTCCATAAAGCCGGGAGAGTGGCAGACCGGCTTCCAAGGACAAACACCGCCGAAGTTGCGCTCCACACTCGCTGCGGCGCGTGCCGCCCGATTGCAAGCGGCGCTCCGGGCCCTGATGGCCGAAACCGCGTACTGGAATCCCGCGATCGTGACCGGAAAGGACGGCAAAGCGACGGTCACCTTCACCGTGCCCGAGCGGTCTACGGCGTGGCGATTGCTGGCCAAGGGAATCACCACCGACACGCTGGCCGGTCAGGCTGACCAGTCGCTTGTGGTCAAGAAGGAGCTTTTCGGCGAACTGAAACTGCCGCAGAGTTTCACGGAAGGCGACCAGGCCCAGGTGATCGCCTCGATCCACAACGATGCCGTGGAGAAGGGACCGATCACCGTCACGCTCAAAACCACCATCGGCGGCCGAACGATCGCCGAGGCGAAGACGATTACGGTCGATGGCAAGGGCATTCGCGAGGTGGTGTTTCCCGTGGATCTGAAAGGTGGAGAGTGGAGAGTGGAGAGTGGAGAGAGACGAGGGGAGAGGGAGACGATCGCCTTTGCGCTGAGCGTTTCGGCGGCGGGACAGAAGGAGGACGTGTCGCAGCGGAGTGTGCCGCTGCTGCCCTACGGCATGCCGGTCTACGCCGCCGTCTCGGGCGTGGCCACCAGCGACACCACCGCCTGGGTCGAGCCGCCGCGCGGCATGACCATCCAACGGCCGACGTTGTCGGTCCTCCTCGGGCCGACCGTCGATGAAAGCCTGCTCGACGTGTTGTTTGGCTCGCCGTTGCCCTGCCAGTACGAAGCCGAGCGGATCGCCTCCGACGTCGAAACCGCCGCGAGCGACCTGATGGCCGGTTTGGGACTGCAAAAGCTGCTCGGATTGACCCGCGAGGCCGGCGGCCCGCAGGCCGAAAGACTCGACGCCCGCATCCGCTCGGCCGTCACGCTGCTGGTCTCGTCACAGAACGTGGCTGGCGGCTGGGGTTGGACGGCCTCGGCCGACGCCAGCGATCGCTACGCCACTGCGCGGGCCCTCTGGCGCTGAGCCTGGCGCGGAAGGCCGGCTATTGCGTGCCCGATGCGCAGTTTCAAGCGGCCGTTGGCGCGGTGTCGGGCCAGGTGGTCGCCGTGGCCGACAACGATTACGAGAGCAAGGCGATCCTGCTGCACGCTCTCGCCGTGGCCGGATGCGGCGATTTCGCCCTGGCCAACCGCCTGCACCGCGAGCGGCAGCAGCTTTCGTCGGCGGCGCTGGCCTATCTAACGATGACTTTTGCCGAAATCGACCGCAAGCCAATGGCCGATGAATTGCTGGCCGGTCTCGATCGGCTTTATGTGCCGTTGCGCCGCGTAGTTGGTGGCAGCTCGTTGGCTTGGAATCAGTCGCTGGCCGAGCAGTACGCGCTTTGGGCGTTGGCTTTGCAGCAGGTGGCGCCGCAGTCGGCCAGGGCGAAGCAGGCGATCGATTGGCTCTTGGCCCATCGCGTCGGCCATCGCTGGTCGCCCGACAAAGCGACCGGCCCCGCCACGCTGGCGCTGTGCCGTTGGGCCGCCGACACCCGCTTCGACGGCGACCGTTACACCCTGAAGGTCTTTGTCAACGACGTGTTGGCCAAGACGCTCGACGTCGATCCGAAGACCGGCACGCAGACGATTGACGTGCCCGCCCGGCTGCTTGCGAAGGAGGGCCGGCAGCGGATCAACTTCCAGATCGCCGGCCGGGGGCGCTATGCGTACCAGTGCATTCTGGGCGGCTTCGTGCCGACCGAGAAACTGCGACCGACGACCGACGACTGGACGGTTACCCGTGTTTACGAGCCCGCGCCGCTCGAGGTGGGCGGCCGGGAAATTACCCGTGGTTTTCAAGGCGTTCACGCCACATACGAGGAGTTTACCAACCCGATCACGCAACTGCCGATGGGACAGCGTGGGTTGGTGACACTCAGAGTATGGCGAAGGCACGCCAGCGGCGATGTTCCTGATGAGGAACGGGAGTACCTCGTTATCACTGAACCGATTCCCAGCGGCACGACGATCGTCGAGCAATCGATCCGCGGCGGTTTCGAGCGGTTCGAGCTTTCGCCGGGCGAGATCACTTTCTATGTCGGCAATCGCCGTGGCATAGATCCGATCCACTACGAACTATACGGCTATCTGCCCGGCAAGTACCGCACCCTTCCCACCCTCGTACGCAACGCCCATCGTCCCGAGCAGTTGGCGATTTCGACACCCAAGGCGTTGACGGTATTGCCAGCGGGAATGAAGAGCGCTGATCCGTACCGCCTGACGCCGCGCGAGCTCTTCGAACTTGGCATGTATTACTTCGGCAAGGGGAATGGGGAGAAAGCCAGGGGGCTCTTGACCGAACTACTCAAGGAATGGACCCTCACGACGAACGTCTACAAGGAAACGGTGCATGCACTGCTGGACATCCATCTGCAACTCGGGCCGCCGGCCGACGTGGTCCGCTATTTCGAGATCGTCAAGGAGAAATGGCCGGACGAGGAGATTCCGTTCGACAAGATCATGAAGGTCGGCGCCGCCTACCACGAAATGGGCGAGTACGAGCGGAGCTACCTCGTCTTCCGCGCCACGGTCGAGAGCAACCTGCAACGCGAAAGCGCCGTAGCGGGATTCCTGGAGAACCAGGGGCAGTTCGTCCGCAGCGTCGACGTGCTCAGCCGGCTGTTGCGTGAGTATCCGCCCGAGGGCTACGTGGCCGAGGCGAGCTACGCGCTGGCGCAGCACGTTTGCGCCAAGGCGGCGGAAGTGGCGGCCACACCGCCCCAACCGCCGGCGGCCTCGGCGCCGCAAGCAGGCGGCGGCATGTTCAACGTCGATCCGACAGTGCCCGAGAAGCTCAACCGCGTCGAATTGCTGCGCCGGGCTTGGGCGATGTTCGAGGGCTTTTTGACGGCCTATCCCGACGATCCGGCCGCCGATCAGGCCGCCCTGGCCGATGCCGGCGTGCTGTTGGACCTGAAGCAGTATCAAGCCGCCGCCGCCGCGTGCGACTCGTACGCCCGGCGATATCCGAAGAGCGACCTGCTGGACGCCTATTGGTACATCATCGGCTACAGCCACTTCGCCGCCGGCGAGGACCAGCAAGCGATCGAAATGTGCCGCAAGGTGGCCGATACGAAGCGGATCGACCCGGCCACGGGCCGCGAGGAGGACTGCCGCAACAAGTGGCAGGCGATCTACATCCTCGGCCAGGTCTACCACAGCCTGGGCAAGGCGGTTGACGCCATCCGCGAGTACCGCCGCGTCGAGGACCGCTTCGCCGACGCCCGGCAGGCGATCGAGTACTTCCTCCGCAAGTCGATCGAGCTGCCCGAGGTCTCGACCTTCAAGCCCGGCCAGCGGGCGGAAGTGGAATTGAAGTTCCGTAACGTCGCCGCCTGCGACGTGAAGGTCTACCGCATCGACCTGATGAAGTTCGGGCTGTTGAAGCGGAACCTCGCCGGAATCGCCGAGATCAACCTGGCCGGCATTCGCCCGCTGCACCAGACCACGATCGCGCTGGGCGATGGGCGCGACTACCGCGATCGCACCCGGCAGATTCCGCTGCCACTGGATCGCGAGGGGGCGTATCTGGTCGTCTGCCGCGGCGACGATCTGCACACGAGCGGGCTGGCGCTGGTCACGCCGCTGGCGGTCGAAGTGCAGGCGGACGCCGTCTCCGGCCGGGTCCGCACCACGGTCAAGGACCGCGTGGCCGACAAGTATCTTCGCGACATCGACGTCAAGGTGATCGGTAGCGGCAACGAGGATTTCGTCTCCGGCCAGACCGATCTTCGCGGCGTTTTTGTCGCCGACGGCATCCGCGGCGGGACGACGGTGATCGCCCAATCCGGCTCCGGCCGCTACGCCTTCTACCGGGCGACGGAGACGCTGATTCCCGAGATCATGGCCCGCGCGCAAGAGTCTCGCCGCCGCCGACCGTCCGGCGAACACAAACCCCGCCGTCGGCCTTTGGCGTCGGCGAAACCGCGAGTGATGAGAGAATCAAGGAAGCCCTCGATTCGCCCACGGAAATCGTGTTTTCCGAGGCCCCGTTGACGGAAGTCCTCAATTATCTGAGGGATCGCCACAAGATCGCGATTCAGATCGACAGCAAATCGCTGGAGGAAGCGGGCGTCGGGACGGATTTGCCCGTGACCGCCGATCTTAAAGGCGTCAATCTGCGTTCCGCTCTGCGACACGTTTTCAAGAAACTGAATCTGACTTACGTTATCAAGGGTGGAATCTTGCTGGTCACCACGCCAGAGGAGGCCGACAACCTATTGGAGACCAGGGTCTATCCGGTCGCCGACCTGGTCTTGCCGGAGGGAGCGTCGGGAGAGGACGAGGCCGACTTCGATTCGCTGATCGATCTGATCACCTCGACGATCAAGCCGACAAGTTGGGATGAGGCGGGCGGTCCGGGCTCCGTCATGCCATTCGAGAATCGGATGAGCATCGTGTTGAGCCAGACGCAGGACGTCCACGAAGAGCTGGAGGATTTGTTGGCCCAACTTCGCAGAATCAAACGCCAACAGGGCGGCGGCTTGCCCTTTGCGAAAAGAGCCCGGAAGAAGACGGAAGGCGGTGGCGGCATGATGGGCGGCATGGGCGGCGGAATGGGCGGCACTATGGGCGGCGCCCCCGCAGCACTCGGCGGCGGCACCTTCGGCGGCCGGCCGGCCAACGCTCCGCAATTTGTCCCCAACCGCAGCATCGTCGTGCATGGGCAGACGCAACCTGGAGACGCCGACCTATTGCAAGGCGTGCGCGGGGCCAACCAGAGCAACCAGAACCGGCAGTCCGGCAAACTCCAGCAGATGTACAACAAAGGCAAAGGCGGCGTCAACGCCGGCGCCGCGTTCTGACGGGAAATGGCGTAGCCGCCCTCACGGCTTGAATCATTCATGGGCCCGGGAAAGCACCAACAATGTGCCACTGCTTGCCGGCAAGCAGTGCCGGGCCGGTTGGTGCTGCTGCACTGCTTGCAAGCAGAGGGTGTCCGGGGATTAATTGGCGTAAACATAAGAGCCTCCGTGGGTTATTGTTTCTGTTCCACCGGAAACAAACCAAGCGGAGGCCCAAGCAATGACGAACGATGCTAAGGATGGCGACTGTCTACTGGGTGGGAACGAATAGGAACTTGTGCTCACAGCAGCCCGCACACGCCGTGTGCGAGGCGGCGGCACACGGCGTGTGCCGCCTACTTTCCTTTACCGGTCTACTTAGCTGCACCTCCGTGCCCTCCGTGACTCCGTGGTGAACATGTCGCAGCAGCGTTCGCTTGCCCTACCTCACTTCACTTCCAGCATCTTTTCCAGCGCCGCCAGCGCCCAGTGGGCGGTCTCCGGCTCGACCTCGATCACGTTGATCGGCGTGCCGACTACCAGATTCTCAAGCGCCCAGCAGAGGTGGGCCAGATCGATGCGGAACATCGTCGAGCAAAGGCATTCGACCGGGGAGAGCAGGTAGATTTCTTGCTCGGGGTGCTCGCGCTTCAGCCGATTGACCAGGTTGGGCTCGGTGCCGATGGCCCAGCGAGCGCGGGGCGGGGCGGCCTCTACCTCGCGGATGATCTTGCTGGTCGAGCCGGCCGCGTCGGCCAGATCGACGACCTCCATCATGCACTCGGGATGGACGATGATCTTGATGCCGGGGTATTTCGCCCGCATCTGCGTGACGTGCTGCGGCAGGAACATTCTGATGAACGCTGCAACAGCCGTTCCAGAGGATGACGCGGCTCGTGCGGATCTCGTTGGGAGAGTTGCCGCCCAACGGTTCTGCGGGATCCCACAGCGGCATCTGTTCCGGCGGAATGCCCATCGCCCGGGCGGTGTTTCGGCCCAAGTGCTGGTCAGGGAAGAACAACGCGCGGCTGCGGCGGGCCAGCGCCCAATCGAGCACGGCCCGGGCGTTGGCCGACGTGCAGACGATGCCGCCGTGCCGCCCGCAAAACGCCTTCAGCGTCGCCGCCGAATTGACGTAGGTGATCGGCGTCAGGTCGCCGGTGTCGATCACCGCGCCCAATTGCCGCCAGCAGTTTTCGACTTGAGCGATGTCGGCCATGTCGGCCAGCGAGCAGCCGGCGGCCAGATCGGGCAGAATCACCGGCACGCGCTGCCCGCCGCGCTCGGCGAGCCGCTCGGGCCGATTTGCCAGGACGTCGGCGGTTTCGGCCATGAAGTGGACGCCGCAGAAGGCGATCGCCCGGCACTGGCGGTTCTTGGCCGCCGTATCGGCTAGTTTGTAGCTGTCGCCGCGGAGGTCGGCCAGGGCAATCACGGCGTCCCGCTGATAATGGTGCCCGAGAATCAGCAGCCGCGGGCCCATCTCCCGTCGCACTCGTTGGATGCGAGCGACAAGATCGGCGTCGTCCAGCGATTGGTAAGAAGGCAGGTCGAGAGTTGGCATGGCAATTGGAAGGCTGAAGTCATTTTACGGTCGCCGACAAGCGGGGGCAACCGGCCGCGCGAGGCGGGCGCCATAACGGACATTGACCCTCCCGCTCACCCGTTTAGCCGCGACCCGCAGGGGAGCGACCGGACCGGGATAGGTTCGATTGAAGCGAAAATGCCGGGGAATTGGATTGGGGAGTCCGGTTATTTCGCCAATCATGGATGGCAGATGTTAGGGGGGGAGTGTTTTTCGCCTCTTGGCCGCCGATTCATGCCAAGATCGCTTGCGGCAAGTATGTTTTTGGTGTGGCGCAGCCTTGCGCGGCGGCCTGTCGCCGCGCGTTCTCCCAACCTGAGGCAATGCGAATCATGCCGGTGATTGAAGAGGGGATCGAGCGGATTGAACAGGAATTCGCGGACGCGAAGATCGCAACCGACGAGCCGGGCTTCTACGAAGACCCCGCGTTCATCCGCCGCGAAGCCAGAATTCCGAATTACTTGGACAACTACGCGAGGTTCGTCCAGCAGCAGCCGTACAGCTTGAGCTATCTCGATCGGGCGGAGCCGATCATCCACGTCGTCTCCGAGGAATTGCAGTTGGCGCTGAAGGAGGACGGAACGCCCGAGGCCCACGCCGAGGCGACTTTGGTGATGTCGCGGATCCTCGAACGCGAAGGCGTCTGGAACTACGTCGCCCGCGGCGGGCTGTCGATGGCGTTTCCGCCGGGCTCGGGCTTCGAGCCCTTCCGCTTCCCGGCGTTCAACGTGCAAGCTGGCAAGCCGATCGATTGCTCCTATCGCTGGGTCGTCGCCCCGCCGTTCCAGATCGTCGACATCGCGATCCAGGCGTGCCGCTATCCTTATCCGTTCAACCACCTGCTGCCGAAGATCGTCTGGGAATCAAGCGGCGATCCGGCGACCGCCGAACTGGGCGACTTCTTCGGAGCCAATGCCCTGAAAGAGATCGCGAAAACCGGCATGACGCTCGACGAAGCGCTCGACCACTATCTGCCGAATTACCGAGCCGGGTTCGCACCCGATTTCCCGCCGCGAAGCATCGCGCGATTGGACACGCAACTCAAGTACGTGCCGACCGGTGTGGTGGCCCCGGAGAATGCGCTGGAGCAGTTCAGCGGCTTCAAGTCGCGCGGGCTGACCGCGGCCCAGATTTACGCCCAGAAAATCCGCCCGCGACTGTCGTAGGCCCTACCATTTCAGCCCATATTTGTCGCCGGTCTTGCGGCCAATTCCGCCGAGCAGCGGGCCGGTAGGCTTGTTCTTTTTCCGTTTCGTCGCCGCGGCCTCGGCGGGTTGCTCTTCCTTCTTTTCCGGCTCGGGCGGGGCGGAAAGCTCCTTCATCGACAAGCTCATCCGCCGCGCCGCGGGATCGACCGAGAGGACCATCACCTCGACCTCCTGCCCCTCCTTCACCACGTCGGAACAGCGGAAGACGCGCTTGTGGGACAGCTCGGAGATATGGACCAGCCCCTCGACGCCCGGCTCCACCTCGACGAACGCGCCGAAGTCCATCAGTTTGCTCACCTTGCCGCGAACGACCGTGTTGGGCGGATATTTCCCGGCGGCGGCAACCCAAGGGCTCTCCTGCAAATCGCGATAAGCCAGGCTGATCTTGCCGGTATCCGGATTGATCTTCTCGACGCGGACTTTGATCGTTTGCCCTTCGGTGAGCACGTCGCTAGGGTGTTTCACCCGGCCCCAGGCCAATTGGCTGATGTGCAGCAGGCCGTCGACGCCGCTGCCGAGATCGACAAACGCGCCAAAGTCCATGAGCTTTCGCACCACGCCGTCGAAAATCTGCCCCGGCCGCAGCGACTCGAGCATCCGCTGCCGGGCCTCCTCCTGCTCGCGTTCCAGGACGGCGCGGCGGCTGAGCACGAGATTTCGCCGCTCGGGATTCGCCTCGGTAATCAGACAGGTGAACCGCTGCTCGACAAACTGGGCGAGGTCCTCGACGCGGAATAGAGCGATCTGGCTGACGGGGATAAAGCCGCGGATGTGGTTCACTTCGCACTCCAGCCCGCCGGAGTTGTGGCCGGTCACGCGGACATCGACCAGCATCCCCTCGGCCAGGTCGGACCAATCGTCCACCTGCACCGCCTTGTTGGGCAGCGAAAGCTCATACAGGCCGTCCTCGGGATTGAGCCGCTGCACGACGAGCTGAATCTCTGCGCCGACCTGCGGGGGCACGTCGAAGAGCCGCAACGAGACGATCCCCTGTTGGCGGCCGCCGAACTCGACGAAGACGTCGTCGCGGCGAATCGCGGCCACCCGGCCGCTTTGCAGCGACTCGGGCTCGAACGTCTCGTGGTCGCCTTTCGCTCCCAGATCGAGCAGAGTGTCCATCGAGTCGCTGCCCATCGCCCGATCTAATTCGTCTTCCATGTCGGGAGAGAGCTTATCGCGGACGCTGGGTCGCGGCACCGGGGCGTCGGACTTGCCCAACGTGGCCGCCAATTCGGAAATCAGATCCGCGGCGCTCAGCCGCGAACGACCCGGCGAGCGGGGAGCGTGGGCGACGGTCCTAGGCTTTGCAGTAGGGAGCCCGCCTTCGGCGGTCGCCGACCGCCCACTGCCCACCGCTTCCTGTCCACTGCCGACAGCCGACTGCCCACTGCCGACTTGACTGGGCACTGAAGTGCCCAGCCCTTCCGTTGAAGTGACCAACCCCCCGGTTGAACCGCCCAGCCCTTCCGTTGAAGTGACCAACCCTCCGGTTGAACCGCCCAGCCCTTCCGTTGAAGTGCGCGGCGTCGGGGCTGAAGCGTCCAAAGCTGCGTCGTCGGGCTTTCGGTCTTCGATTTCGGCAGCTCGGCGGGTTCGGGCTGACTTTCTGGCCTGCTGATCGTCGATCGGTTTCCAATCGCGGCGTTGACGGGCCCGGTAGGCCGCCGGATCGCGTTGCGAACCGATCAGAATCTGCCGTCGCGGCCCCTCCGCATCGGAACTCGCCTGGGCGGCGGCAGACTCTGCCGTCCGATCGGTCGATGGCAAGCTGTTAGTGGGCTGGTTTCCGAGCGGCCCTTCCAGGGCTTCGATCGGACTAGCTTGGTTGCTCGGGTCGGTAGATGCCAACGCGTGTCCCCTCGATACGCACACCACGTGACGTTAAGCGGTTGAATGAGTATATCGTAATAGACCTATTGGGTGGAGGCAAGGGCCCGAGCGCGGTCGGCCAGCAATTCTCCGGCACGGCGGCATTCGCCGAGGATTTCCGCCGTCGGGCGGTAGCGGGCCCGCAGCGGCTCGCGGAGCATCTCCCAGTCGAGCCGCCGCAGGGCCGCATCGACCGCCTCGGGGCCGCCGGGACCCCAGCCGTAGGAGCCGAAAGCCAACGCCGCCTTACCCAACGGCCGCAGCCCTTCCAGGTAGCAGAGCGTGGCCGCGGCCATCGGCATCATGCCGCGATTGAGCGTCGCGGAACCGAAGGCCACGGCCGCCGCGTCGAGCATCTCGCCGGCGATGTGCGTCAGATTCGACTGGCGGATGGAGATCAACGACGCGCGAACGCCCGGCTGCGCGGCGCCATCGAGAATCGCCCGGGCCATTGCCGCGGTGCTCTCCCACATGCTGTCGTAGATCACCAGCACCTTCGCCTGCGGGCGATGATTGGCCCAATCGCGATAGGCGGCCAGGATCTTCGCCGGGTTCCGCCGCCAGATCACCCCGTGGCTCGGCGCGATCATCGCCAGCGGCAGACCGGCAACCGCATCGAGGGTCTTTAGCACCGCTTTGCCGTAGGGCATGACGATGTTCGCATAATACGTCTTCGCCTCCTGCATGACGATGGCCGCATCGACCTCATCCTCGAACCGCTCGCTGCTGGCGTAGTGCTGGCCGAAGGCGTCCATCGAAAACAGCAGCTTCTCCTCGGGCACATAAGTGGCCATCGACTCGGGCCAATGGACCATCGGCGTTTCCAGGAACCGCAGCGTCCGCCGCCCGAGCGAGATCTCCTCGCCGTTGGCGACGACTCGGATCTTCCACGCCGACGTGTCGAAATGTTCGGCCAGCGCCGCGGCGCACTTCTTGTCGCATAGCAGCGTGGCCTGCGGCAGCGCCCGCAGCACTTGCGGCAGCCCGCCCGAATGATCCAGCTCGGCGTGGTTGCAGACGACGAACTCGATCCGCGAAGGCGCGCACAGGGCCGCGACGTTTTGCAGCAGCCGCTCGGCGAAGGGGGCCTTCACCGTATCGACCAGCGCCGTCCTCTCGTCGCGGACCAGATAGGCGTTGTAGGTCGCGCCGCGGGCGGTCTCGTAGCTGTGGAAATCGCGGATGTTCCAATCGACGACGCCTACCCAGTCGATGTTGTCGCAGAGCGTGGTGTTCATGAAGGGACTATTCTACACGTTCCCGAGCCCTTGGAAAATAGGGTTAGAGGATGGTCTTCGTAGCGTAACCGGCGTCAACCACCGCGGCGGCAAGCTGCTCGGCGCGCAAGTGTTCGCCTCGAACGACCGCTGTGCCCTTGCCGAGGTCAACTTCGACCGATGCCACGCCGTGACACTTCCGCAGCGCGCCGCTCACGGTGGCAACGCAATGGCTGCAAGTCATGCCGTTGACGGCGAGCACAAGCTGTTGCGAAGGCCCGCCTGACTGGTGCGCATGGCCCTCGCTGACCTCTGCGGCCTTTTTCCGCTTCGGCAGGTACGCGGCGAGATACGAGTAGGCGAGCACCGCCAGCAGCAGGAGTGCCCAAAAAGCGGAAACCCAACTGCCGTGCATGGCAGCGTGGCTTTCCTCGCTCAAGTCCGGCACCTTGACTTGCAAGGTCGGCAGCAGCCAGTCGAGCAGCAGTCCGGCGGCGACCGCGCTGAGGACGATCGTCAGCAAATAGAGAAGAACCGTGCGCCGGCCGAGCAGTTTCCAGATCGTGGTGATCGTGGCGGCGTTCGAGGCCGGGCCGGCGATCAAGAACGCCAACACCGCGCCCGGCGAGGCCCCCGCGTGGATCAGCCCCGCGGCAATCGGCACCGAGGCCGACGCGCAGACGTAAATCGGAATGCCCAAGGCCATCATCAAGAGAATCGAGAGGATGCCGCCGCCAAGGTAGGGCTTCCACTGGTCGCTCGGCAAAAAGGCTGTAATTGCGCCGGCGATCACCACGCCGCCCAACAACGGCAGACCAACGTCGCGGGGCAGCGTTACGAAACCGTACTCCAGCGCCCGCCAGACGATGTTCCGCCGCGAGCCTTCCGGCGAGCAGCAGCTCTCGTGGCACTCCGCTGGCGGCTCTGCGGCATGGTCCCCCAGTCCATTCGATTGAGCGAAGAGCATCACCAGCAGCCCGCCCAAAAGACCGGTGGCCAGGGCGATGATCGGACGATAGACGGCAAAGGCCGTTCCCAGCAGGGCGTAGGTGATGGCAATGCTGTCCATGCCGGTTTGCGGCGTGGAGAGCAGAAAGGATGTGGCGGCGGCGCGGCTGGCCCCGTGCCGGCGGAACGACGCCGCCACCGGAATCACCCCGCACGAACACAACGGCAGCGGCACGCCGAACAAGGCCGCTTTGACCACCGGCCCAAAGCCCCGCCCGCCCAAGTGCCGCTCGATGAACTCCGGCGAGATGCAGATCGAGAGGATGCCCGCCATCAGAAAGCCGAACAGCAGGTAAGGCGCCATTTCGCCCAACACGCCCCAGCTTTCCGACGCCACTTTGCTGACGATCTGAACCATGACTACGGATGATCGAAGACCATCCGTTTTACCTCCACGCCCTGGATGGCCGACAGCCGTTGGCCGAAGGCGTCGGCTTGTCGCTGGTCGCCGAGAAACTCGACCAGCAGCAATCCGTTGGGCGAACAATAGCCCTCGTGGACGTCGTGCAGGCCGAGCCTCGTTTTGATGTTGTCGCCATATTCGGTCAACACGCTCTGCACGGTCGGGGCATGCTCCCCCCGCTCAAGCACGTGGATGCCGAAAATCATGTGCGGCATGACGGATGTCATGACAATTCTCCCTGTTAATTATACCCGCTTTTGCTCTGGTTCCCACGCTCCGCGTGGGAACCGCGTCTCCCCGACGCTCCGCGTCCACACGAGCAGCGCGGGGCCCTGTCGCCGGTCCGTTCCCACGCGGAGCGTGGGAACCAGGACCGAATTATACCGCCTCACTTCTCGTGCTTGGCCAAGTAGGAGGCCACCCCCTCGGCGGTCGGCTTCATTGCCTCTTCGCCCTGGTGCCAGTTGGCCGGGCAAACGTCGCCGTGCTCCTCGTGGAATTGCAGGGCGTCGAGCACGCGGACCGCCTCGTCGACGCTGCGGCCGATCGGCAGGTCGTTGATCAGGGCGTGACGAACGATCCCCTTCTTGTCGATCAGGAACAGCCCGCGCAGGGCGACGCCGCCGTCGAGCAGCACGCCGTAGTCCCGCGAAATCTGCTTGCTGAGATCGGAAATCAGCGGGTACTGGATCGGGCCGATGCCGCCCTGCTTCCGCGGCGTGTTCTTCCAGGCCAGGTGCGTGAAGTGCGAATCGACCGAGCAGCCCAGCACCTGCGTGTTCTTCTTCTGGAACTTCGCCAGCGCCGCGTCGAAGGCGATGATCTCCGACGGGCAGACGAAGGTGAAATCGAGCGGATAGAAGAACAGCAGCACGTACTTGCCGCGATACGACGACAGTTTCACCTCGGCGAACGAGTTGTCGGGCATGACCGCCTGGGCAGTGAAATCGGGGGCCGGTTTCGTCACCAGAGTACACATGTAAGAGTCCCTTTCATCCGGTTCTTTGGAAATGTCGAAGAAATCCCGTTTGCCTCTTCCTGTTCTTCCGCTTTATCCCGCCGAGCGTTTGCCCAGCTCCTGGTCGAGCAGGTAAAGCCCGACGCCGTTGTCACCGACGCGTTTCAGTTGGGCGACGATCAACTGGGCGTTGGCCTCCTCTTCGACCTGCTCGCGGCAGAACCATTCGAGGAAATCGTGGCCGGCGCCGTCCTTCTCGATCGCCACCAGCGTGAACAACTCGTTGATCATGCCGGTGATCTTGATCTCGTGCTTGTAGGCTTCCTCGAAAACCTCCAGCGGCGACTTCCACTCGGTCTTGGGGGCCTCGATCTGCGTCAACGTCACCCGGCCGCTGCGGTCGTTGATGAAATCGAAGAAGCGCATCGCATGGGCCTTCTCTTCGTTGGCCTGGATGTTCATCCAGTGGGCCATGCCTTTGAGGTCTTTCGCCTCGAAATAGGCCGCCATCGACAGGTACAGGTACGACGAAAACAGTTCGGCGTTGATCTGCTTGTTGAAGGCGTCTTGAACTTTCTGACTCAACATGATCGGGCTCCTATTCTTTCTTCTTGGTTAAGGCGAATCCTGGCACTGCGGACAGACGCCGAAAAACTCGATTCGGTGTCCGAGGACGCAGTAACCGTTGAAATCATGCTTCATACCCCCCAAAAGATCAAGCGGGGGGCCGTGAATATCGTCCACCCGGCCACACTTCACGCAACGGACGTGATAGTGGGGAGTGAGATTGCCATCGAAGCGGGCCTCTCCGCCGCCGAACTCCAGCTTTCGTATTATGCCCGCGCGGGTCAACAGATCGAGGTTCCGATAGACGGTTCCGAGGCTGATTCTTGGCAGCCGCCCTCGGACGATCTCATACAACCCAACCGCGGTGGGGTGCGAGGTGAGTTTTTGGAGTTCCTCCAAAATCACTTGACGTTGTCGGGAATGGCGTGGCGAAATGCGGCTGTTCATGGCTGTTAATCTCACTACTAATAACTATTACTGTTATTATCGGAAAGTCAAGCCCGCAGCGAGAGAATTTTGGAATCGGCGATGCGACAGTCTGGGCCGTGCGAAATGAGGCGAAAGGTCGGCCCGTTGGGCCGATAGCCAGGCGTGCGTGCCACCTTCACCAGGGCGTCACCCTGGCCTGGGGGAACTGCCGGTGAAGATCACAAAACTGGCGGCGGGCGAACGCGCGTCACCCTGGGTCTGGGGGAACTGCCGTCCCGTTGCGGCCGGCTGTCGAGAGCTTTGGCTTTGGATACGACGAGATCGTCGTAGACATCCATTTCCGGATCGTCCCAGCCGGCGCGCTTTCCAAACTGCTGAAGCTGAAATAGTCGCTCCTGTTCGGTCACCGGGTCTTCCTCAAATAGAGATTTGAACCGCTCGTAGACGTCTGCTTTGACTAGTACGAACGATGCTCTCTCGGCAGGATCGCAAACTCGCACCGGAACCTCGTTTCCCCGCGTCACGTCGGCCCACTGCGCTTCGGTTAGATGGATTGGCATCGGCAAAACCTCAACAATCTGATCGTATCCACTCCCACCCCATGTGTCAACAAAGTGAACGGCATTGTGAGAAGGGACAGGACGCAGACGCTTTTCATCCGATTGACCGCTGCCGACTCACATTGACTGCTGCCGACTCACTCGCTTCCACGCGTGCCTTTTCCCTAGCCCAGGCGTTCACGCCTGGGACGCGAGGCCAGTACGATAGTCTCCTTTTCTCTCACAGCCCCTTTAGGGGCGATAATGGCGAAAACGCCGGGTGTCGCCCCTAAAGGGGCTCGGAGGAAAGGATGAAAGATCCTCCCACCATCTTCCCAGGCGTAAACGCCTGGGTTAGCGAAAAGGAACGGGGGAGTTGTCTCGGTTCCATCTAGGTGCCGCCGTCCGATTCGACCTGCCTGAGACGCGGTGCAACCTCATCCTGCCATAACTTGCTCTGCGACGGGTGAAACTCGCGGTTCTCCATCTCAGAGAAGAGTGCGGCGATCTGCTTCGCCGTTAGCGGAATCTCTTTCAAGGAGTAGTCCGGCCGGAGCGCATACACTGCTTGCTTGCTGAGGCTTGGGCTAACCGCGTGTCCGTGAATCGTTGTGAGCAGATTGAGACCGGACTGACTCGTGGTTCCTCCGCCACGTTTTGCGGTCCAGGCAATTACGAACAGTAGACGCCCTTGTGGATCGCGTTGGGTAACGACCTCGGTCATTGTGGAGCGATCGGTATTACCGTACGATCCACATGAACTGCCACCGTAGCGCTGACAACCGACCAATAGTAGAAAAACCGCCGCGATGATGATGCGTCTCATGGCTGGGGTCTCATAGCCCGAATTCCTTGATCTTCCGATACAACGTCCGTTCACCGATGCCGAGCATTTTGGCGGCCTCTTCACGGTTGCCGGCGGTTAAGCGGAGGGTTTCGGAGAGGAAGAGCTTTTCCAATTCGGTCAGCGGCTTGCCGACCAGCGCCGTCAGCGAAGCGGTCGAGGCCTCGCCGGACGGCTCGGCGGGGGCGGAAAACTCCTCGGGCAGGTCGTCGCTATCGAGCAGGCCGTCGTAATCGACCACCACCATGCTCTCCACCACGTTGCGAAGCTGGCGCACGTTGCCCGGCCAATCGAAACCGAGCAGCTTCCGCCGCGCGGCCGGCGACATGCCGCGGATCTGCTTGCCGTGCCGAGCGGAGAATTGGCGGATGAAATAGTCGATCAGAATTGGGATGTCCTGGCTCCGCTCGCGCAGCGTCGGCAGGCGGATCGTCACCACCTTGAGCCGATGATACAGGTCGCTGCGGAACGTGCCGGCCTCGATCGAATCCTCCAGGTGCCGGTTGGTGGCCGAGAGGATTCGCACGTTCACTTTGATCGGATGGTTCGAGCCGACGCGGGTAATCTCGCCGTTCTCCAGCACGCGGAGCAGCTTGATCTGCGTGGCCAAGGGCATGTCGCCGACCTCGTCGAGGAACATCGTGCCGCCGTGGGCGTACTCGAACTTGCCCACGCGATCGGCCGAGGCATCGGTGAACGCCCCCTTCACGTGGCCGAACAGTTCGCTCTCCAAAATGTTCTCGCTCAAAGCCGCACAGTTGAGGGCCACGAACGGCTTGTTCTTCCGCGGGCTGTTTTGATGGATCGCCTGGGCGACGAGTTCTTTGCCGGTGCCGGTTTCGCCCTGGATCAGCACGCTGGCGTTAGTGGGGGCGATGCGTTTGAGCCGCTCGATCACGTCGCGCATTTGTGGGCTGTCGCCGACGACCCCCTCGAAGCCGAAGCGCTCGTCGAGGCGGCGTTTCAGTTCGAGATTGGTGCGTTTCAGCCGCGAGCTTTCCACGGCCTTCTCGGCGCTGGCCCGAAGCTGGGCGATATCCAACGGCTTCAAGAGATAATTGAAGGCCCCGTTGCGCATCGCCTCGACGGCCGAGGCGACCGTGCCGTGGCCGGTCATGAGGATGACTTCGGCGTCGGGCTGCTCGGCCTTCGAGCGGGCGAGGATGCCCAGGCCGTCGATGTCGCTCATCACCAGATCGGTGATCACCAGATCGTAGGGCGTCTCCTCGATCAGCCGCGCCCCCTCGTTGCCCGAGGCGGCCACGCGGCAGCGGAAGCCGACGCGCTCCAGGCTTTCGGCCACGGTCTCGGCGTGCGACTGGTCGTTGTCGATGATGAGGACTTCGGCGGGCGGATCGAATTGATGGTTCGTCGGTTTGGTTTCAGCGGCGGTCATGCCCGTGATGATAACGTATCGGCGGAAAACCGGCCAGAACCGCCACTGGGGGGCGACAAACATCGTCGCCAACCGCATCAGCGTGCGGGAAGCGGGGCCGTTACACGTTCCAAAGTGACCAGCCCCATCCCGTCTCCCGCTTGAGTCTTGAATGCTGTGGGTCGCTGGGCAGGGTTTTGGCCAAAGATGTTGAGGCACAACGTAAGCACCCCTTTTTTCAGGGAATAGATCCCGGCATGAATCTTCCCTTTGCTCGGGCCGCTCGGGGGAATCACGTCAATCGCCTTCGGCCTCTTGCTGGCGTCCACTCTGAACTTGTTCTTCGGGTCCGCGGCGCCTGATTTGACGGCGAAAATCTCGTCTCCCTCGACCACGATCTTCAGTTCTTTCACCTGATCGGCAGGCGACTTCTCTCCGTTGGCTTCGATGGCAACGGCTTGCCAGGTTCCCTGCAATTTCTTGACCTCGTCCAGCCCGTTGTCGCCGGCAACAGCGATCACCGCAGCGAATGAGCACACGACGAAGGCGGACAGCACGCGACTTAACATCGGTATTTCCTCCTCGATGGTACAAGGTTCTGCGATCTAATCGCACGGGCGGAACGCCCGGCAGCCCTCTGACGGTTTATCGTGTCCGCAAGAACGAGCCAGAGCCGCAAGCCCGGCGGGTCCGGGCCGTGGAGCCACTTTTTGCTCGGCGCACTCTAACGAATGGCCTGCAACGGATCAATCCGAGATCGGTAGAATCGAGGCGGAGAGGCGGAGACGCTGCCAGAGGGCAGCCGACCAAAACCGCCGCGGCACAGAGGCGCGGAGGATGCTTGCATGTGTTCCGCTTTACGTGGCCGCGAGCGCACGGTACAATACCGACGGGTGGTGAGGTTCGTCGAGGAATGCGAAATGTCGATTGGCAGTTCACAACCAGAGACCCGCGTGGTTCTGTCGGGCATTTCCTGGCCGACGTTCGAGTCCGTCCTGGCCGATACGAGAAATCACGGCACGCGGTTCACCTACGATCGGGGGTACCTGGAGATGATGTCGCCGTCGAGGGAACACGAGCGGGCGAAACGCTTCATCGGCCGCATGATCGAAGCGGCCACGGAGGAATTGGGCATCCCCATCAGCAGCGCAGGCTCGACCACGCTGAAAGCCGAATGGGACGAGCGCGGCCTGGAGGCGGACGAATCGTACTACATCGCCAACGAAGCCCGCGTCCGCGGCCGGGACGAGATCGACCTGCACATCGATCCGCCGCCCGATCTGGCGGTCGAGGTCGATATTTCCAGCGGTTCGCTCGATCAACTCGGAATCTACGCGACTCTCCGCGTGCCCGAGGTGTGGATCTATGACGGGGCGACGCTCGAGGTTCTTCAGCTTCAATCGGACGGTACGTATGCCCGGCAGACAGTCAGCCCGTCGTTTCCGTTTCTGCCGTTGGACGAGGTAGCGCGGTTCCTCGCTCGCCGCAACGAAACCGACGAGACGACCTGGATACGGTCGTTTCGGGCGTGGGTGAAGTCGCTTCGGCGGTAGTGAGCGGGATGAGCGGGACGGGCTCGCTTATTCCGCCCGAGTCGCAAAAAGACACTCTCTCTCGACGCACTTCGTCCCGCGCCCAGAATTCTCGCCACTCGCTAATAAGCGCGCCGGTCCCCCTTTTTAGCCTTCCCCTTTTTAGCCTTCTGACCCATTTTCGCCCACGAATTTCCGGCACCGGGTTTGCGTCCACCTAGGAGAGTAGCGCACAGACACGGTGGACGACACAAAGAACGTTTCTGTTTATAATCCAGAGTACATTAGCTGTGGACTTCTTAAATCCGGGAACACGATACAAGTGGCGTTTCTCGTTGACAATTTCAATTCGCGGGTCCATTCCAACTGGTGAAACGGTAGAAGAGAGGTTATTCGCGTCGATCGCATAAGGACCTGTCAGATCGGCCTGCTGGCCAGCCGAGTTTACGAAGCGGAGAGTGCCGCCGACTTCTAGGGTCAAGGACTGCAATCCTAACTCCCCAATCCGTATGCCTGCGTCGCCGAATCTGATTACGACCGAAAGGTAATCTCCCGTCTCTTGGGCGGAAAGTGACCGATGCTTGTTGAAGTTCGTCAGGTCGGCAAGTTGCCGAAGCCATATCCCACCGTTGAATTCCTGGATCGAGAGCAGATAGTCCCTCACCTTGGGTGCGCTGACCTGGAGACCGGGAAACCATTGGTCGAGTTTCGGCGTGAATGTTGCCGCCGAATCACTTGGCTTTGCGACTGGGAACTGTACTTTCTCCGATGGCGGCTTCGGAGTGCATACGCCCGCGATATGATGTGCCACGTACTCCAGTGCAGACCTGTGGTTCTCCAACAGACTCTTGAGGCCGACTCGTAACGAATCCAGTTCTTCTGGCGTGATGTCCGGTCGTAGGAACGTCTCGACAAATCGTGCGGTCTCGGCATGGGTGCTCCGCAGGAGAGCAGCAATCGAACGACCATGTTCTGATAACGTACCCGTCTTTGTGCGCGGCTGCACAGATACTCGAAGGCTGTCAGGCTGCGACCTGTTGCAATCCACTGTAATAGTAAAATTATGTGCAATACAAACGCTGTCATCGACGCTAGGTACACCGTATTCGTCACGCCAGTCTGGAATCATAAATCCCCAATGCCAACCATTGTCGGTTGCTGATAACGTACCTTCGTTTTGCTCCCCTTAGCCTAGTGCCCGTGCGGCCGGCACGCAAGCGGGGGCAAACCTGATTCGCGGGTATTGACAACCACCCGCAAAGTGGTCAAGAAAACGGTGTCAGGGGTCAAGAAAAACGGGAACACGGTGTCAGGAACGAATGGCACTGTCATGTCTCGCATTTTAGGGTGTGCGCGCAATCTGGTCTATGAACGGAGCGGGGAGTCGGATAAAGTCTCGCCCCGTCAGGCGAAGTTTCAAGTTTTGGCCCTTGCCTGGCGATAGAAAGTAGGCCCTTCCTGGTTTGCTTGCCGCAAATTCACCAGGAAGGGTCTTTTCATGCGCGAGCATATACCTGATTCTCCGAACGGCGGCAGCAGCAGTTTTCAACAAATCGTCGAGGCGTTTCTGGCCCACGATGGTTTGCCCTTCGCCGACGTTCTCACGGGTGAACGGATCGAGCGAGCTTTCGGCCGCCATGACGCGCTGTTTGGCCGACACGGCGTCTACTCCACGGCGATCGTCCTGTGGGCGTTTCTGAGCCAGTTGCTGCGGGATGGCAAGGAGGCGTCCTGTCAGTCGGCCGTCGCCCGAATCGCCAGTCATTGCCTCCACACGGGCATCCAGCCCCCAACGCACGACACGGGCGATTACTGCAAGGCCCGCGGCAAGTTATCGGAAACGGCGCTGCACGAGTTGGGCCAGGAAGTGGCCGAGGAGCTTCAACAACAGGCCGACCCGGCCTGGCTGTGGAAGAACCGGCACGCCAAACTTGTCGATGGTTTCACCTTCACCATGCCGGACACACCCAAGAACGCCGCCGAGTTTCCCCATCCGCGAACGCAGAAGAAGGGCGTGGGCCTGCCGATCGCCCGCGCGGTGGCGATCCTTTCCTTGGCAACAGCTTGCGTGATGGATGCGGCCATCGGTCCCTACAAGGGCAAGGAAACCGGCGAGACGGCGCTGCTCCGGTCGATGTCTTCTTCGCTGCACGCGGGCGATATCGCCGTGTTCGACCGCCATTATTGCTCCTTCATGATGATTGCGCTGCTGCTTCTCCAGGGCACGGACGTTTGTGCCCGCCTGCACCAAATGCGGAAGTCCGACTTTCGCCGCGGCAAACGCCTGGGAAAGAACGATCACCTTATCATCTGGACCAAACCTGTATGTCCCGACTGGATGGAGCAGGAGACTTATGAGCGCATCCCCGAAACACTCGAACTGCGTGAACTGCGTTACACGGTCGTGGAAAAGGGCCGTCGCACGAAAAAGATCACCGTGGTCACCACGCTGACGGACGCAACTCTTTATAGCAGCGAAGAAATCGCAGAGCTTTACGGTTTTCGCTGGAACTCGGAATTGGACATCCGCGCGATCAAGGCGTCGCTGAATCTGGCACACGTTCGTTGTAAATCGCCGGAGATGGTGCGACGCGAGTTCTCCACGACACTGCTGGCTTACAACCTGATTCGCACGACGGCGGCCAACGCCGCCTGGTTGCACGACAAACAGCCGCGACAAATCAGCTTTACCGCGACGACTCAGTATGTACTTTCGGCGGGAGCATTGCTGACCGGCCATACGATGACGGCCGGGCAACTGCACGAATGCTGTCTCGCGCTTCTGCGCCAGGTGGCAGGCTGCGAAGTTGCCAACCGCCCTGGCCGGCTCGAACCGCGTGTGCTCAAGCGCCGCCGCCACGGCTATCCGCTCATGCAGAAACCCAGACACGTCCTCCGCCAAGAATTGCACAAACATTGCACCTAAAACAGGTTACAATGGCGACAGTGCCATTCGTGTCAGGAACCGTTTTCGGGGAAAACGGTGTCAGGAACGAATGGCACTGTCATGTCTCGCATTTTAGGGTGTGCGCGCAATCTGGTCTATGAACGGAGCGGGGAGTCGGATAAAGTCTCGCCCCGTCAGGCGAAGTTTCAAGTTTTGGCCCTTGCCTGGCGATAGAAAGTAGGCCCTTCCTGGTTTGCTTGCCGCAAATTCACCAGGAAGGGTCTTTTCATGCGCGAGCATATACCTGATTCTCCGAACGGCGGCAGCAGCAGTTTTCAACAAATCGTCGAGGCGTTTCTGGCCCACGATGGTTTGCCCTTCGCCGACGTTCTCACGGGTGAACGGATCGAGCGAGCTTTCGGCCGCCATGACGCGCTGTTTGGCCGACACGGCGTCTACTCCACGGCGATCGTCCTGTGGGCGTTTCTGAGCCAGTTGCTGCGGGATGGCAAGGAGGCGTCCTGTCAGTCGGCCGTCGCCCGAATCGCCAGTCATTGCCTCCACACGGGCATCCAGCCCCCAACGCACGACACGGGCGATTACTGCAAGGCCCGCGGCAAGTTATCGGAAACGGCGCTGCACGAGTTGGGCCAGGAAGTGGCCGAGGAGCTTCAACAACAGGCCGACCCGGCCTGGCTGTGGAAGAACCGGCACGCCAAACTTGTCGATGGTTTCACCTTCACCATGCCGGACACACCCAAGAACGCCGCCGAGTTTCCCCATCCGCGAACGCAGAAGAAGGGCGTGGGCCTGCCGATCGCCCGCGCGGTGGCGATCCTTTCCTTGGCAACAGCTTGCGTGATGGATGCGGCCATCGGTCCCTACAAGGGCAAGGAAACCGGCGAGACGGCGCTGCTCCGGTCGATGTCTTCTTCGCTGCACGCGGGCGATATCGCCGTGTTCGACCGCCATTATTGCTCCTTCATGATGATTGCGCTGCTGCTTCTCCAGGGCACGGACGTTTGTGCCCGCCTGCACCAAATGCGGAAGTCCGACTTTCGCCGCGGCAAACGCCTGGGAAAGAACGATCACCTTATCATCTGGACCAAACCTGTATGTCCCGACTGGATGGAGCAGGAGACTTATGAGCGCATCCCCGAAACACTCGAACTGCGTGAACTGCGTTACACGGTCGTGGAAAAGGGCCGTCGCACGAAAAAGATCACCGTGGTCACCACGCTGACGGACGCAACTCTTTATAGCAGCGAAGAAATCGCAGAGCTTTACGGTTTTCGCTGGAACTCGGAATTGGACATCCGCGCGATCAAGGCGTCGCTGAATCTGGCACACGTTCGTTGTAAATCGCCGGAGATGGTGCGACGCGAGTTCTCCACGACACTGCTGGCTTACAACCTGATTCGCACGACGGCGGCCAACGCCGCCTGGTTGCACGACAAACAGCCGCGACAAATCAGCTTTACCGCGACGACTCAGTATGTACTTTCGGCGGGAGCATTGCTGACCGGCCATACGATGACGGCCGGGCAACTGCACGAATGCTGTCTCGCGCTTCTGCGCCAGGTGGCAGGCTGCGAAGTTGCCAACCGCCCTGGCCGGCTCGAACCGCGTGTGCTCAAGCGCCGCCGCCACGGCTATCCGCTCATGCAGAAACCCAGACACGTCCTCCGCCAAGAATTGCACAAACATTGCACCTAAAACAGGTTACAATGGCGACAGTGCCATTCGTGTCAGGAACCGTTTTCGGGCGACGACAGGGGAGATGTCGCGAAAACAACGGTTCGCCTTTACGCTCCTCTGGCGACCCGCGAGAGTTTCAGAACCTATCCCCGACAAGCCGCTTCTGTCAGGTCAACTTACGGACAAGTCAAACAGCAATGGCTGCCCTTTGCCGTTGCTCTTTTCTCGACACTGGAAACGCAATTCCGAATCCTTGGCGTAGGCTCGACTTTTTTCAACAGCAATCCATTTGCGCCCCAGTTGTTCGGCAACTGCGCCCGTAGTGTTGGATCCGGCGAATGGGTCTAGGACGACATCGCCCGGTTCGGTCAAGAATTCGATGAAGAACCGGGGCAACTCGGCGGGGAATCGGGCGGGATGTATCTTCTTGCCGAGTTTCTTCGATTCCTTGATGTAATGGCTGTTGCTTTCGTTGTTCCCGCACTGAATGATATTGGCCGGAATTGACCCGCCACGGTCTTGGGAGAACTTCGGCGTGATATTATGGCCCGATGGGCGTTTCGTCTGTTTGATCCCCCGCTTGATCAGACGTTGCATATCCTTGCTATAGGCTTGGAGAACGCGGGAGTTGTCGGCCCTTGGGAACTTGGACGGGGACAACCAGAAAATGTACTCGACGGAATCCTTGACCCGGATTCGACGGACATTGACCCATTCGGCCGGGGCTGGCATTTTGGCGGGGTTGTACCAGAAGAATTCTTGGCACAACTCGAAACCCACCTCATCGCACAGCGCCAGCAACAGGCGGAAGTGGTAGAGGGATCGAATCGGCGCACCCGGCGTCCAACTGCCTCCCACGTTCAAGACGAAACTGCCATGCGGGGCCAAGATGCGCCTGATTTGCTCGGCAAACGGCAGAAACCACTTAACGTACTCTTTCTGGTCCGCGTTGCCGTATTCCTTCTTGAAATGGAGCGCATAGGGCGGGGACGTGAGGACCAAGTCAATCTCCCCGCCCGGCATGGCCCCCATGAACTCCAGACCGTCAGCGCAGTAAGCCTTCCCTAGCTTCGTCTGGTAGAGCGGGTCAAAGTGCATTGCCTTAGCAATTCTCCAAGATCATTATACCAGGGTGCAAGATTCTCGGAATCGGGCAACGGCACACGCTGAAACACGGCCAGCTTTCCCTCGTGCGTTGTGTGTCTGGCAAGATCGACAACACGGGCAAATAGAAAATCTGACCAATCGCCGGTCTTCTTGCCTAGACATACGCCCAGTATATCAAACTGGTCAACGCCATAGAAGCGGCTGATCGGGTCGCCCTTGGAAGCGCGGGTTTTCTGTGTCTCTGCCTTGAAGGCGACAACCTCACCACCCTCCCGGTACGCTTCGTCATGGTTGCGGACATTCTTGCACTCGGCAAGCAAGGGCTTCTTGGCGTTAGGCAGCCAAATGCTGAAGTCCGGGTGCCCGTCCAAGTCATGAGCTTCGTACCGTTCAACGACGGTGCCGACAAGTGACCGGATTTTCTTCTCCATCTGAACTTCGGCAACGGCCCCTTCCAAGGCGACCTTCAGCCGAAACCGCTTGTTTACGGCGTCAAGCAATTCGCCGGCCGACAGTCCATACTGTTTTTCCAGAGGGTGGTCCATCACTTTCTCCCGGTGTCCCTTCACCGGGGCGGACTCTATCCGCTCGTGGCAAAATGGGCAAGGTCAAAGCGGTGGCCTCGGATGCACTCCGCACTTTGCGTTTGGCACGCGATTTCGTAGAAATAAGATCTGGGTCTTGGTTGATGGGGGGTAGTTCTTGGAAAATGGCGAGGCTGGGCAATGGAATGCCGTATGAGAGCATGGGTTAGGGTGGGCATTCTGACATTCTGATTCTAGGAATGCGAGTCCACCTCGCCGCATCAGGTCTTAAGTGTCTTTTGTTTCTTCTTTAACATCAGCGGGGCTTTTCCTGCCCTGACCTCTCGCGTAGATGGCTGCTTCGCACCGCCCACCCAATCACAGTAGGCATGTTTGCAGCCATCCGAGAGGCTTTCGAAGAACTCTGTTGCTTCGACTTCGCTTTTCAGGACGGCGAGCAACTCTTCTGGGACAACAACGGTTCCCTTGCTTGTTTTCGTTTGCCCGAACTCCGTCGGCCCTAGGTCCGCCCTTCAACCTTCGGTCGAGACTGGGCCTGCGCCCGTCGAATGGCGCGATTCCTCGCTTTTCGTTTCACATCGGAAGGCTTCTCGTAATACTCTCGGCTTCGCACCTCACGCTTCAGCCCCGAACGATCCACGATCTTCCGGAACCGGCGCACAGCCTCCTGAATCGACTCCCGCTCACGCAACATGATCTTGACTGCCACGCTACTTCTCCTGGGACAACGCTGCCATAGCAAGAACAACCGCCCAACTATACCACGGGAGGCGGGGCGTCGATACAGCCTCTGCCGACATTCAATCGATTGTAAAGAGAGGTCGGGCGGTGACGGCGGCGGCCCGCAAGTCGATTGGCTCGGGGACCGAGTGGGCGGGGCGGTGAAAACGACCGAGACGAGAGCGGCCAAACCCGAAAACGACCCGCAATTGCATACGCCTCGCTCTTTCCAAGATTTGGATCCAGGAACCGCCAAAAGGAAAACGCCACAACCCCTTATAGGTTATGGCGTTCTGCTGAGCGGCAGAAGGGGTTCGAACCCTCGACATTCGGCTTGGGAAGCCGATGCTCTACCAACTGAGCTACTGCCGCTTGCACGTCCGGTCGAGCGGGACCGCAGAGGACGGTCCCCGTTACCGCCCCCGCCCGACAAAGGGGACAGTCCCATTTTCGCTGAGACGAAAATTGGGACAGTCCCCATTACCGCTGGCCCACTCCCAACGACGGGGCGGCGGGCAGCGATTTCGCCAACTGCTCCAGGTTGAGATAGTCGGCGGTAATGGCCATCGCTTCGTCCAAGTAATAATCGCGCTTCACGCCGCTGTCAAGTAGCAGGTCGTCGAGCGCCTTTTCTTCTTCCTTATCGGCGTTCAGTTCGCTCCGCTCTTTGAGGAACGTCGCCTCGTTGAGCGTGATGTACTTCTTGGCCTTTTGCTCCTTGTAGCGGTCGATGTTGCGGAGGACCTTCTGGAATTTTTCGCTGTGCGCTACCCGTTCGGCCGAACTGCGACGAAGCTGCTCGCAGAGCGTCGGGTTCACGTCGTCAAATCGCTTGTAGTCGGTCGGGGCGACGTGATCGAACGGCAGGGCGTAATCCAGATCGGCCTCGCCCACGTCGAGATAGGTGGTGATCGAAGGCAACTCAACGTCGGCCAGCACGCCGCGACGCTGCGTGCTGTCGCCGTCGGGTCGGTAGAATTGCTGCATCGTGATCTTCAGCGCCCCCATCGAATCCGGCACGCGGTAGGGGGGAAGTTGCCCCAAGTCGATCAGGCTCTGCACCGACCCTTTGCCGTGGGTCGAGTGGTCGCCGACGATCAAACCGCGGTGGTAGTCCTGGATCGCGCCGGCGAGGATTTCGCTGGCGCTGGCGCTAAACTTGCTGATGAGCACCACCAGCGGGCCGGTCCAGGCGGCGCTCGCGTTCTCATCGTCATCGGCGTGTACCTGACCTAGGGAGTCCTTAACTTGGACGACTTTTCCGTCGTTGATGAACAGGCCGGTAAGGCTGAGGGCCTCACTCAGGGCGCCGCCGCCGTCCCAGCGGAGGTCGAGAACCACCGCGTCGACCCCCTTGCTGCGGAAGTCGTCGAGAATCACCCGCACGTCGTGCGTGGCGCTCTTGAAGGCGGTGCTGCCGCGGTGCTCGGCGTCGGTGTCGCGGTAGAAGCTGGGCAGATTGATCACGCCGATGCGATAGGGCCGGCCGTCAGGCCGCTTGCCGAAGTCGAAAATCTTCCCCTGCGCCTCGCTGTCGGTCAATGCGACCTTCGCGCGGGTGAGCTTGTAGACCTTCTTGCCCGAGCCGTTGGCAGGCACGACCTCCAAGCGCACGATGGTGTCGGGCTTGCCGCGGATCATGTCGACCACGTCGTTGATCTTCATATCGACCACGTCGGCGATCTCGCCCTCCTGGTTTTGGCCGACGCCGATGATCTTATCGTTGATCTTCAGCCGGCCGTCCTTGGCTGCCGGGCCGCCGGGGACGATCCGCTTGACCGTGGTATAGCCGTCTTCGCTCATCAGCGAAGCCCCGATCCCCTCCAACTCCAGGCTCATCTGCATCTTGAAGTTCTTGTAGGTGTGCGGCGACATGTAGTCGGTGTGCGGATCGAACGACGTGGTGAAGGCCGTCAGGTAGATTTCCAGCAACTCCTCGCTGTTGGTCTGGTGCATCCGCTTGGCGAAGCTGTTGTAGCGGCGGTGCAGCTTGTCGCGAGCTTCCTGCCCCTCTTTCTTCTCCTCCTTCTTGTCGGCCGACTTCAGCATCAACATGTCGTACTTGATTCGCTGCCGCCAGCGATCGGCGGCCTCGGCGGGAGTGCGGGCGTAGTGGGCCACCTTGCCGTCGGTCACCATCTGCTCATCGGTGGTGAAATCCAGCGGCCCGGCCAGCAGTTGGTTCACCGTCTGCACCCGCTCGTCCACCCGCTGCAAGAACGTGCGAAACACCACGTAAGCAAAACTCAAGTCCTGCCGCTCGATCGCGTCATACAGGTCGTTCTTGTGAGTCATGAACTCGTCGACGTCCGACTGGTAGAAATAGACCTTCATCGGATCGAGCGCTTTCAGCAGGTTGCTCAGACACCGCTGGGAAATTTCGGTGCGCGATGGAAGACGGGGGTCGTGGGCAAGCAGATGCCCCCGTTCGACCAAATACGTAACCATCTTGGTGATGTTCCGATCGCCGGCGTCGGGGGCAACCGGATCCGCCCAAACGAAGGGGCAGACAGCCGCCATCAATGCACAAACGAGCAACCAACGGACACTAAACGAAATCCTGCGAGTCATTCGGAAGTCCTTGAAAAAGAAGCGGGGAAAAACGCCGGTGTGAACGGGCGGGCAACCACTGTATCGTAATCGTCCACTGCCACGGAAACAAGGTCGAACTCTGGCCCCCTCAATCTGATGGTTGCCACATTCGATGGTTGCCACGTGATGCCACTTCTTGCCGGCCGGCGCCGCCAAAGGGCCCTGCGATCTCAGAATGCGGCCGGATTGCACTGGTAGGATCGGTGATTGTGATCGCAGCGGAAAACATCGGGGGCGGCGCGGTTGTCGAGCGATCCCCCGACGACGCTTATTAGCAAACCTCTTGCGTCGCATGGAGCCGGGAGTATATTAAAGGTTTTGTCCCTGCCAACGGCGTTGCCCCGACGGAGCCCCAGGAATGGCCCAGCAATGTGAAGTGTGTGGAAAGAAGCCCGCTCTGGGCAACCAAGTAACCCATCGTGGAAAAGCCAAGTACCTCGGCGGAGTGGGAACGAAGGTCACCGGCATCAGCCGGCGGAAGTTCCGTCCGAATCTGCAGCGCGTCCACGTGAGCACCGCAAATGGCACGCACAAGACCATGCGGGTCTGCGCCCAGTGCATCCGCAGCGGCGCCGTCACCAAGCGCGTCCGGCAGAGCCCTTTCAAGCTGCCGAAGGGTGAGGAAGCGAAGAAGTAGTGGTCAGTGGCCAGTGGTCGGTGGCCAGTGATTAGTCCTTCGGTGCGCGGGGCAAGCGATTTCTCTCGCCTTTACTTGGAAAAACCCATTAGCCCGCTCAGCCACTGGCCACTAACCACTAGCCACTTCTCCGATGTCCATTTCCCGTGCCGAGGTCGAAAAGGTCTCGCTGCTGGCCCGGCTGCGGTTGTCGGACGACGAACTCGATCGGATGACCCGCGAAATGGGCGATATCCTCGGCTATTTCGAGTTGCTTTCCGAAGTGGACACCGCGGGGATTGAGCCGATGGCCCATGCCCTCGACGTGGCCAATGCTTTCCGCGACGACGCGGTGCGTCCCAGTCTGGCCCGAGAGGCGGCCCTGGCCAATGCCCCGCATCACGACGGCGAATGCTACCTTGTGCCCGCCGTGTTCGACGAAGGATAGTCATTTCGTGGTGACGGAACTGGTACTCCGTTTAGCCCCGGCGTCCTCGCCGGGAAAATGACCGCCAACGCCCGATCGCGATGACCAACCAAACCGCCACCGAATTGGTCCATCAACTCGCCGCCGGCGAAATCACCTCGGCCGAGCTTACCAAGTCTTACTTGGATCGCATCGAACGGCTCGACGGCCAGGTGAAGGCGTTTCTGCGGGTGGATCCGGCAGCGGCTCTGGCCCAGGCGGAGGAGATCGACCATCGCCGCAAAGCCGGCAAGCCGCTGGGACCGTTGGCGGGGCTGCCGGTGGCCGTCAAGGACGTGCTTTGCACGCAAGACGAGCCGACGACGTGTGCCTCGCGGATGTTGGAGCATTTCCGTCCCCCCTACGACGCCACGGTCGTGGCCAAACTGAAGGCCGCCGACGCCGTGCTGATCGGGCGGACCAACATGGACGAGTTCGCCATGGGCGGCTCGAACGAGAACTCGGCCTTCTTTCCCACGCACAATCCTTGGGACTTGACGCGGATTCCCGGCGGCAGCAGCGGCGGCTCGGCGGCGGCCGTGGCCGCGCGAATGGCCCCCGCGGCCCTGGGCAGCGACACCGGCGGCTCGATCCGCTGTCCCGCCGGACTGTGCGGCATCTCCGGACTGAAGCCGACCTACGGCCGGGTGAGCCGCTACGGACTGGTCGCCTTTGCCAGCAGTCTCGATCAGGTCGGGCCGCTGGGCCAAACTGCCGAAGACTGTGCCCTGCTCTTGGAAGTGCTCGCCGGCCACGACCCGAACGATTCCACATCCGTCGATCTGCCTGTGCCGCGGTACAGCGAAACCGTTCGCCGTCCGCTCGAGGGTCTGCGGCTTGGGCTGGTCCGCGAGCATTTCGGCGAAGGGCTCGACGCCGAGGTCGATCGGGCGGTGCGCGAGGCGGTGCGGGTATATCAATCGTTCGGGGCAACCGTGAAAGAGTTGTCGCTGCCCCACAGCAAATACGCGGTGGCCACCTACTACATCATCGCCCCCTGCGAGGCCTCCAGCAACTTGGCCCGCTACGATGGCGTCCACTACGGTTATCGCGGCGGCGTCTCGGAGAGAGGGCTGGGCACTTCAGTGCCCAGCAAGCGCGGCGAGGCCGCGCAGGGGCCAGGGACCAGGGATCAGGGGTCCGGGGCCAGGGGTCAGGGGTCAGAATCTCCAAATCTCCAAATCTCCAAATCTCCAAATCCCCAAATCCCCCAATCCCCAATCCCCAATCCCTCCTCCGACAACGCCCTGATCGACATGTACCGCCGCAGCCGCTCCGAAGGTTTCGGGGCGGAGGTGAAGCGTCGCATCATGCTCGGCACCTACGCCCTGAGCGCCGGCTATTACGACGCCTACTACAAGAAGGCCCTGCAAGTGCGGCGGCTGATTCGCCAGGACTTCGATCGGGCGTTCGACCAGGTCGATCTGATTGTCGGCCCGGTCACGCCCACGCCGGCGTTTCCGATCGGCGAGCGGATCGACGATCCGTTGGCGATGTACCTGTTCGATCTCTACACCGTCAGCACGAACCTGGCCGGCATCGCCGCCATGTCGATCCCCTGCGGCCTGAGTTCCGCCGGTCTGCCGATCGGCCTGCACCTGCAAGCGCCGCCGTTCCAGGAAGAGCGTCTGCTCCGCGGCGCCGCCATGTTCCAGCGCGCCACCGACTGGCACACCCGGCAGCCGCCGCTGGCCAGCGGCGAGTGTTGAAGCATTTTTCCGCCGTTTAGCCTGCATTTCTCACCACGGTGCACCACTGCTTGGCACAAGCAGTGCGGGGCCCAGCCCCTACGCTCGGCACTGCTTGTGCCAAGCAGTGGCACACCCGTTTCCCCTCGTCGCCGCTGAGCAGGGGCGCTCGAGCGTCAACGTCAGCGATGGCCCCCCTTTGTTCCTCTTTTCGTCCCGCGGCTGGGGGCAGTGGCTCGCTCTTCCTGTCCTTGTTCCGGTTGGTTCTCGGGGGTATGCTGACGTGGCTCTGGCCTCTTTTCCACCAAAGACCTCTGGAGCATGTGCTCCAGCATTCTGGGGAATTCCATACAGAAAATGTGTGTCTCACGTCCCATACCAAATTCCTCGACAAGCGGCCCCTTCATCATAACTTCTGCAAAGCGGTGGATTCTCGATATCTCGCGCTCGACTGCCCCGGGATCCCCCGACTTGACAGCCCGGTATGCTTCCATCGCGATTTCATAAAGCTACGGCGCCTCGTCGCGAATCAGACTGGCCCCCATAAGGATTCCGACGGGGTCAGTGGGGTCCCCGGTCATGTGAAGAATATCCTCAAACATCATCGGATGGAACCGGCGAAGGCGCCTCTTGCGAAATGGTTCCCCAACTTCCGACATCCGGTCCGCGACACGCGCCGGCAAGTCTCGGACAAGAGCCTTCATTTCCTCGACCAATCTTGCCATGGGGCTTTCTTCAGCCGCCTCTCGCTCGCCTATTCCCCCATGCAGTTTTTCGATGATCTTGTCCGCCGTTGCCTTAAAAACGAGAGATCCTGCCGCAACTGCCGAAAGGGCATCGGTCTGCGCACCCGCCGTCATCGTTTTGTTGGGGTCCGTCATTGACCACTCTCCTTCTTTGTTCTTTGCGTCAGGGGAGGAGGAAAACAAGAGAGGATTATTGTTCTTTCCTTGGTCTCTCCGGAGGACGGAACGTGGATTCGAGGCCGAATTTCTCGCCGTTGCGCATTGCCGCGCCGTCAACGCCAACCAGAATACCGGCCGCAGCGTCTCCCCGTCAACAGGCCCCCTCTAGCCACCAACCGCAAAACTGGCCGCCCACGTGCGCACCCGTCGGGGGTTGACGAGAGGATATTATTGGCGTAAATTCGTACATAGGATCGGTTCACGGAGGCAGGCTGTGTTCTTATGGCTACCGCCACTCTTACCATTCAAGTTAGCGAAGAAGCGGCAAGGGCCTTTACGCGGGTTTCGCCGGAAGATCAGCGCAAATTCAATTGCTGCTCGACCTTCGCTTGCGAGACTTGACTATTTCGCCGCTGCCGCAAAAATCTCTTCAGACCGTCATGGATGAGATCGGCAAGAATGCCGCCGCGCGCGGGCTGACGCCGGCCGTTGTGGAGTCGCTGCTGAATGACGCCTGACTTGCGAGTGGTGTTTGACACCAATGTCGTCATCAGGCCTTCCTCGCGATGCATCCATTTCGCGGTATTGTCGTAGTTTCGCCGAGCGAGTTCCTTGCGTTGGTGTAAAATGCCTCGATCACAAAAACGCAAGGCTGGCCGTGGCCCTTTAAGCGTTCGGCGTTTGCCAGTCATCTTCACCCACGACATTCGCCGCGTCATTACGCGCTTCTTCGACCCCGGCGGCGAGACGCGGATCCGCCACATCGTCGATCGCGTCGGCGGGCTGAGCGACCAGCAGGTCGATCATCTGCTGGAAGACGTGTTTCTGAAGTTCCGCACCCGCCACGGCAACATCGTTCCGACGCTCGATGAGAACTATCGCACCGCGATGTCGATGCTCGGCATGGCGGACGACTTCTCCGGCAATCGCCGCCTGCTGATCGGGGCTTACCTGACCGCCGAGTACTCGATCGAATCGGCCGCGCTGTTCAACCCGTCGATCGTGCCGCATCACAACCAGCGCAACCTGCCGGCCGGGGCGGTGCGGTTCATTATGAGCCTGCGGGCGACGGGGGAGGGGCACGTCTCCTCGATCGTCTTCCGCAGCGGTGTGATCACCGCCGATCACCAGGTGCAGATCGACCCCTGCGCCGTTTCGCCCGGCCGATTCGCGTCATGCCCGACAAACAGTACGAAAAGCCGCTGTTCCGGCGGAAGCTGGTCAACATCGGCGTGACCGAGGCGGCGATGGCCCAAGTGCTCGATCGCCTGCCCGACTCCTTCACCTTGGCCCAACTCGAACACGCCATCACCGAGGCGCGGGAGGCGTCGCCCGAGAAGCTTACGCTCGAGGCGTCGCTGCAAGACATCCGTTGGCTGGCCCGCTCGAACTATCAGTTGGAGCTTCCGCGGGAGGCCGACGCCTCGGAAGTGGTGATCTTCCCGCAGACCAGCAACGAGAAGCACGGCATCGAAGACCTGCGCATGGTTCGGTTCGTCGACGACGACGGCACGGTGACGTACTTCGGCACTTGCTCGGCCTTCGACGGCTACCGCGTGCTGCCGCAACTGATCGAGACGAACGACTTCCTCCGCGTGGGCGTCCACACCATCAACGGCGCCTGCGCAGAACAAGGGGATGGCCCTGTTCCCGCGGCGGATCGATGGGCATTACGTAATGTGCTCGCGGATCGACGGCGAGAACCTGTACCTCATGTATTCCGACATCGTCCACTTCTGGGAGACGGCCGAACTGCTGCAAACGCCGCATCGCCCCTGGGAACTGGTGCAAATCGGAAACTGCGGCTCGCCGCTGGAAACGCCGGAAGGTTGGCTGCTGCTGACCCACGGCGTCGGACCGATGCGGAGTTACTGCATCGGCGCCATGCTCTTGGACTTGAAGGACCCCTTGAAGGTGATCGGCTGTCTCGACGAGCCCTTGATCATGCCGAACGAAAAGGAACGGGACGGCTACGTCCCCAACGTGGCGTACTCCTGCGGCGCGATGATCCACAACGGCCGGCTCTACCTGCCCTTCGCCACCTCCGACATGATCACCCGCATCGCCGAAGTCTCGCTCGATTCGCTGCTGAATCGGTTGATCGGTTAGCGGGGCCGGCTGGAAAAAGTCTGCACTACGATTCCCAGCAGGACCAGAACAACGCAGCCGACCACCACCAGCAGCACGTTTTCCGGTTGTGTAAAGAGGGCCGCCGCCGCCGCGCCGGCAACTGCACCGACGGGAATGGCCAACAAGGTCCCCAAGACCCCTCGCGAGCGAATGATGCCGACGACCAGTCCGATAATCATCCCCACAATCGCCCCTCCCGCGGCTCGCTCCGCCAGCGATTCTACCTGTTGTTGGAAGGGGGAAGGGCCCGGCGACATCCAATAATACGAAGCCGGTGCCCGGGTTCGATCGAGCTTGTCGATCTTCAGCCAAGTCGTTTCCATCGCCGCCAGACCGATTGCGCTCGCCGCAACCAGGAGCAACAACGTGGCGATAGAAAAACCGTTCTGGGGCGAATTGTCTGCTGGGTTCTCCATGCGGATTCACCAGGTTAGTCTCTGGATCACCTTGATTAACGGCATGAACAGGGCTACGACGATGAACATGATCGTCAATCCGAAGCCGACGACGGCAACGGGAAAGACGGTTTGAATGATGCCTTGCAGCCGGTAGAAGAACCGCCGCCGGGCGCTTTCGGCCATCTCCTGCATCGCCCAGGGGAGATTGCCTACCCGCTGAGCGGCTTGCAGGACGGCACGATCGGCGCGGTGGATCAACCTGCGGCGGGCGAGGCTCTCGGCCCAATCTTCTCCCGCTCCGATATCAAAGACGGCCTTCCTTAGGCGGCGGCGTATCGCCCGTTTGGGATAGGAGACGGCCATCGCGGCAATACCCTCGGACAACGGCCGCTGCTGCCGCGCGACCACTGCCAGAGCTTCGAGGATCCGCGCCGAATCGAGCCGTCGCGTAAGCCGGTTGATCGGCGGAATGTCCCACTGCATCACGCCGAAGTATCGCAGGATGGTATATCCGAACAGCAATGCGAACGCCAGAAACAGAGGCAAGAGCAAATAGGAGTTGTTGAAGAAGAAGCTGCCTGTGCGAATCAGGTAATTCGTCATGGGAGGCAATTTCATGTCGAAGTCTTGGAAGATCTGACAGAACTTGGGCAGAATCCACGACACAATGAAGGCCACTACGAGGCATCCCAAGAACGGCAACACCGCCAGGTAGCTGATTTTGCCGACCAACGACATCAAGAGCGGGGCGTTTTGATTGTGTGTCGCGGCCGCCTGCCGCAAGGCCGCCGCCAGCCCTCCCGCCTGGCTTCCCACACGAATCATCGGCAGGGCGTAGGCGGGCAACACCCGCGGGCAAAGTCCGAGGGCAACGGGCAACGGCTCGCCGGCGGCCAACCAGCCCGCCAGCCGTCGGGCTCGGGCGGCAAACAAGCCCCCCTCCTCCGCAGCGAACGCCTCGATGGCGGGTACAAGCGGCATCGACCGCTCGATCGAAATCACCAACAGCCACAGCAGCGCACTCTGCTGCGAAGCCCGCCGCGCTCGCCAACCCTCGATCAACACGAATATCCCGATGGCGACCAAGAAAATGCTGAACACCAGCAGCATCTGAACCAGCGGCCAGATCAAGCCGACAACGACCATCGTCCAACCGGCCGTGGAAAGAACCAGATTGACCGGATCCTCGCGGAGCGGATCGCGCGGCCCGGAAATCAATCGCTGCGCCACCAGCAGGGCAATTCCCAGCGGAAGCGGCGCCACAATCGCCAGGATCGACATCGCCCCTTGATCGCCCATCGTCCATGCGTCCTTCGATAAACTGAAAATGCGCGATTCTGACGGTCACCAGTTGCTGAGCCTGTCAACCATACGAATCAGCGGCAGAAACATGGCGGTCGTGAAGATCGCTACGAAAGCAACGATGAAAAACAGCGTGACCGGCAAGGCAACCGCCGCCAGCAGCGAGCCCTGCGATCGCGCCCTCCCCTCGAGCATTTCGGCCGCCGCGCGGAAACTGTCGGGCAGGGCGGGAGCACGCTGGCCCCATTCGACGATCGGAATCATGCTCCGCGGGAACTGCCGCATCGCCGCCATCCGCTGATAAAGCGTCCGCCCCTTCTCGATGTCATCGGCGACGCGCCGGCATCCCCATGCCAAGTCCGCGTCGTTCAGCCCGTCGGAGGTCAAACGAAGCGCCTCCGGCAACGGCACTCGCTGGTCGAGCAACAGGCCCATCAGCCGGGCAAACTGCGCAGCGTGGCTCCACCGCAAGAGCGGTCCGATCATCGGGATTCGATGCAGCACCGGCGAAAACCAGCGCACCCGCGGCGTGGCGGCAAGCAGGATTGGAACCGCCGCCAGCACGACCACCAGCGCCAGCATGCCTTCGGTCGTCGGCCACGAGGATTGCATGGCCCACACTGTCAGCCCCGGCAGATCGGCGTTGAAGTCGCGGAAGACGCGCGCGAAACCAGGAACGATGAAGCCGCTCACCACGACCGACAGGACAGTCATGATCGACAGCAGCACGAAGGGATAAGCAAGGCTCGACCAGAGCCGGTGGCGAAGATCGATCTGGCTGCGTTCGAGGTCAACGTACTCTTCGAGCGCCTCCGGCAGTCGGCCGCTGCGCAGCCCCGCCAGGATCAGCCCGCGCAGATGGAGCGGAATCCCTGAGCCGAGCGCATCGATCGCCGTGGCCAGATCGTCGCCGGCGTCGAGGCGGTCGGCCAAGGGCAGCAGGACTCGCCCCAACCGCCGGCTGCTCAGTTCGCCGGCCAGCGCCCGCAACCCGGCGCCCAACGGCAAACCCGCCTTGCTCAATTCGGCCACCCGCGTGGCCAACTCGGTCGCCTCTTCGACCGAAAGCCTTTGCGATATGCCAAGGGTGGACCAAAGAGAGGCCGCCATCTGGACGATTACTCCGTCGCTCTCTTCCTCCGCCACCAGCCCGGGCGGACGGCGGAGATGGCCACACGGTCTTCGAGATTGGGGCGGAAGATGGTGAGGATCAAGAGCGGCAGATACCAGGCCATGCAGAGGCCACCCTGATGGGCGTGCCAGAATTGGGTGGCCAGCATCACCGCGGCCGAGCAACTCAGCAGCGTGCCCAGATTCTTCTGCGCCGGCCAGATGGCCATGCCGCCGCAAATCGCCACGAACAACGCCAGCACCGGAATCCGATACGACGGATCGTAGTACTTCGCCGCCCAAAAGCCCGAGGCCTCGATGCCCAACGGATTGCGCCAGCCGATCATCCGCGCGACTTGGGTGAGGAAGGTGGGAAAATCATGCCAGTCCAACGCCAGCGAGGCGGCCAGCAGCGCCATGGCCAGCAAGACCCCGCAGACAAACCGCACCAACCCGCGCCGCCAGTAAAAACTGCACCAGAGCGGCAGCAGGAACAATGGATAGTAGATCAGCCCGGCGGCCAGCCCCAACAGCACGCCGGAAAACAGCGGCAGCCGATAGGCGGCCAGCATCCAGACCAACAGCGCGGCGGGCACAACGTGATCGATGCGGCTGGTCAACTGGCTGGTGTAGAAGTTCAACAGGTAGAGCGTCGCCGCCGCCACTCCGGTATGCATGTTGTCGAAATGCCGGTAGCCGAGCCAGACCATGCCGGCCACGATGATTACATAGGCCAGGATGGCCACGCCGCGCGTCGTCGCCGCCAGGACCAGGGCCTCGCGGGGCGTTTCATGCTGGGGGGCATCCGGCGCGGAGGAGACCATCGTCTCGTTGGCCAGACCGACGAACTTGTGGAACCACTCGTAACCCGGGCTGGGCGGCGACTGCGTCTCCTGCCTGGCCAACTCGTATTCGAGCCGCTCCTTGGGGCTGGTGATCACATTGGCCATCAGGAACACCAGCAAGGCGGCCCCCGTAAACGTCAGACCGCTGAGCCGAGAGGTTCGGCTCCAACAGCGGCCGGCGAACCATCATCGGGTCGAGCAACAACCGGATCAGGAAGAAGCCGCTGACGGCGAACAGCCAAACGTAACCCCCCTGGACCAGTTCCATGCCGCGGGCGGCCACCAACGGATCGCTGGCGTGCTGCATCGGCAGCCCGTGATAAACCAGCAACAAGCCGGGCGAAAAACAGATCAGCCCGACAAGGTCCAAGTTCCGCACGCTCCAGAAGCGGCGAAACTTGAAATAGATGCCGATCATCATCAGGGCCGAAATGTAGGCCCAGGTGGTCGGATCCAGTTTGTAGCCAAACAGAATTTCGCGCATGAATTTTCAGGATACACAACTGGTGGGAGTTTTCAACCCCCTGAAAAAACCGCAGCCGGCTCCCCTTGTCGCTGGTACCGAAACGATTTAACATAATGGGCTTACGATTTCGGCCCGGAGATACCCCGTTATGGAAGCACTTGTCTGGAGGCTGGTTGGCAGCGCGGCGCTGTTTGCTGCCGATCCAAAGGGGGGGAGGCGTCGCCCTGGGCGTCGCCCCTTCTGCTGTTGATCACCCTGGTGGCAGTCTTCTATTTCATCGTGCTGCGTCCGCAGCGGCGGGATCAGGCCCGGCGGCAGGAGATGCTTAGCGGCGTCAAGAAGAACGACCGCGTGGTGACCATCGGCGGCGTATATGGGGTAGTCGCCAACGTCAACCGCGAGGCCGACGAAATCACGCTCAAAGTCGATGAGAGCACGAATACCAAACTGCGCGTCACGCTCAGCTCGGTCGCCCGCGTGCTGGGCGACGAACCGGCGGATGACGCCGCCAAAAAGTAGACCTGCCCGCACTCACAAGACGCCAGAGAACTTTTCGTAGAACGTCACAGGGGAACCCATAGTCATGCCTTGGCACCTGAATTCGTTGTTGGGCGACGTCGCGGCGGCGAACGAGGCGACCAACTCGCTTTGGCCGGTCCATCTGCTGGTCGCGGTGGGCGTGCTGGCCGTGTCGTTCTTCCTCGGCGGCTACCTGGGCAAGAAGCTGCGCATGCCCGATCACGGCTGGAAGATCGGCGTGATCCTGTTCAGCGTGCTGGCCAGCGCGGCCGTGCTGTCGTTGGGACCGAATCTGAAGTTGGGCATCGATCTCCGCGGCGGCGTGATCCTCGTCTATCAGATCGAGGAGCCGAAACCGGCCGATTTCGAGATGAGCAAACTGATCGAGGCCATCAACCGCCGCGTCAACCCCGCCGGAACCAAGGAGGTCGTCATCCGCCCCTACGGCACCGATGAGATCGAGGTCATCGATCCGATCGACATCCGCGATCCGGAAGCCAGCAAGGCGGAGGTCGAGCAACTCAAGCGCGTGATCAGCAGCCAGGGTAGCCTGCAATTCCGCATCCTCGCCAACACCCACGACGACAAGGAGCTGATCGAGCGGGCCTTGGCCGAGCCCTCGAAGAGCCAGTTGTACGACGCCTCCGACCATCTGCTGGCATGGTGGGCGCCGGTGAAGAAAGGGCAAGAGGCCAGCGTCGCGGGGAGCGACATCGCCACTCGCCAGCGCGAACGGGGGACCGGAAAGAACAAGACTACCGTCACCGAAGTGCTCGTCATGAACGACGACTACAACGTCACCGGCGCTTACCTCACCAAAGCCGACTCCGGGCCCGACGAAGAGGGAAAGCCGGCGGTGAAATTCAACTTCAATACGGCCGGCGGCCAGAAGTTCGGCGAGATCACCAGCAGCCATCAGCCCAATGAGGTCAGCGGCTTCAAGTACCGTTTGGGCATCATCCTCGACAACGAGCTCTATTCGGCGCCCTCCATCAACAGCCCGATCTACGAGAGCGGGCAAATCACCGGCAATTTCAGCCAGCAGGAAGTCAACGACCTGGTGAACATCCTCAACGCCGGCCGCCTGCCCGCCATGTTGGTCAAGGAGCCGATCAACGAGGTTTATAGCGGCGCCACCCTGGGAAGCGACACGATCACCAAGAGCCTGCACGCGATGCTGGTGGCGTCGATCCTCGTGCCGCTGTTCATGTTGTTCTACTACCGCTTCTGCGGCGTGGTGGCCGTGGTGGCGTTGGCGATCAACATGCTGATTCTCTTCGCGGTGATGCTGGCGTTCCGGGCGGCCTTCACCCTGACCGGCTTCGCCGGGCTGGCGCTGACGGTCGGCATGGCGGTGGACAACAACATCCTGGTGTTCGAGCGACTGCGCGAAGAACGCGACCGCGGGGCCACCCTGCGGATGGCGATCCGCAACGCCTTCCACCGGGCGGGCACGACGATCATCGACTGCAACCTCACCCACATGATCGCCGCCACCGTGCTCTGGTTCCTGGGAACCGATCAGCTCAAAGGTTTCGCCGTCACCTTGTGGCTCGGCGTGGTCACCAGCATGTACACCGCGGTCTTCGTCTCGCACGTGATCTTCGACGTCGCCGAGAAGCGGCAGTGGATCCGCGACGTGAAGATGCTCCGCTGGATCGGGCACACCAGCATCGACTTCATGAGCTGGTTCCGCTACTGCCTGACCGCCTCGGTGCTGATTACGATCATGGCGATCGTGGTCTCGTTCGTTCGCGGCAAGGGCCTGTTCGATATCGACTTCACCGGCGGGGTTTCGGTGCAGGCGGTGTTCGACCAGAAGCAAGACCGCGATGACGTGATCAAGACGCTGGAAAGCCAGCCGAAGGCCACCCGCCTGCCCGACCTGGTGATCAACGAGGTGCAGATGGCCAACCAGCCGCGAGGCACGCAGTTCCTCATCAATACGTCGGAGAGCGATCCGGTCAAGGTGCAAGACGAGTTGAAGCGAGCCTTTCCCGGCAAGCTCGCCCACAATGCGGTGACCGTCACCACGCCGGAGAAGATTTCCGCCGCGGCGGCCACAAAGAATCCGCCGGCGGAAAAGCCGGCGCCGCCGGCCGTGATTCCGCCAAGGAAACAGGTCGAGCCGACGAAGAAGGGTCAATCTCGCAGCGACTTGCCGTCGCGCTCGCTGCTGGCGTTTGCCGGGAATGATCGGCTGGCGCTGGCTTTGGCCGAGCCCGCCAAGTCCGCGGCGAAACCCGCGGAGAAGGCGGTCCCCGCCGGCAAGGCCGAGGCGAAATCGCCTGCGGCCGGCGAGAAATCGCCTGCGGCCCCGGCCGTCGAGCCGCCGGCGGCCAAGGGCCCCTTGCGAACCCCGCTCCCCTCCGAAGCTGCCGCGGCCAAGGCGCCTGCGGAAGCGCCGTCGCCGGCCGTCTCCGATGCCTTCCTGGGCGGGTCGCGGGCAGAGTTGACCTTCAAGTGGAAGGTCAACCACGATACGGTCGAACAGATGCTCGAAGCCGCGATGAAGAAGACGGGCGTCGGCTCCGCATCGACGCTGCACGAGTTCTCCAACCCGGACTATACGGAAGGCGAGCGCGTCCCCTTCCAAAAGTGGACGCTGCGGATCATGCTCCCGCCGGACAAAACGACAACGCTGCTCGATGCGATGAAGAAGCAGGTGGAGGCCAGCCCGATCTTCCCCGCCTCCAGCCAGTTCGGCAGCGCCGTGGCCGGCAACACCCGGCTGATCGCCATCTACGCGCTGGTGGCCAGTTGGATGTGTATCATTATCTACCTCTGGGTGCGCTTCCAGGGCGTGGCCTTCGGCCTGGCGGCGGTGGTGGCCTTGATCCACGACGTCTTCGTCATGCTCGGCGGCATCGCCGTCAGCTTTTACGTCGCCGATTACCTGGGCTTCCTGGGAATCGATCAGTTCAAGATCAACCTCACTATCGTGGCCGCCTTTCTGACGATCATCGGCTACTCGGTCAACGATACGATCGTGGTCTTCGATCGGATTCGCGAGGTCCGCGGCAAGGACCCCAATGTCACGCGGAAGATGGTCAACGACAGCGTCAACCAGACCCTGAGCCGAACGCTGTTGACCTCCTTCACGGTGTTCCTCGTGGTTGCGGTCTTGTATGCCTGGGGTGGTGAGGCGGTACACGGCTTCGCCTTCGCCCTGTTGATCGGCGTGGTGACGGGCACGTACAGTTCGATCTACATCGCCGCCCCGATCCTGCTCTGGCTGGTCGGCAAACGCCACCACGTCGCGGCGATCATGGAGCGCAATTCGGATCGATGAAAGAGACTGGCGGCTCGCCAGGTCGTTCGCCGCGAGAACGGCGGGGGCTGACGCTATAGGCTTGTCTTCACCACCGCAGGCACGGAGACCACGGAGGAAGGGAGAGGGATGAAGGATGAGGGATGAAAGATGAAAGATAAGAGATCAGGGACGACAGAGGAGGGATGATGGGTCACGTAGAACGGCGAGCGGCGGGCGTGTGAGATCCTCGCGAATGCCATTCCTCCCCGCCAGCGGTCCTGTTTCTCCCGGCGACCACGTTCATCTCTCAGCACTGTAATCTCCATCTCTCGTCCCTCGTCCCTCATCCTTCATCCCTCCGCTTCCACCCCTTCGCAGTCGCATTTCTCCGTCCGCGACCTCGACCACGACGCCGCCGGGAAAGACGCGTTTTGTGGCGGCCGTTGCCGAACTTGCCAAATCGCACAGTTCCTCCCACTTGCGCATTCCCATGGACTGCATCGGCCAGCCGGCGCGCCGCCATGCCGCCATGAGCAACTCGCGGACGAGGTAGCGCGAGCCTGGGAGCAGACGTTCTCGACCTTCCTGGTGGGGCAGACATTCTTGTCTGCCTCCCCCACCCGGTTCCCGATGGCAGACAAGAATGTCTGCCCCACCGTTGTCAGCCAGCCGCAGGAGATTCACTCTCACCTCATTTGGCGCCGGCATCGCGACGCAGCGATCGACCAACTCGTCTACCAATTCGTCGATGACCTCCTGGGCTTCGCCGGCCAGGACGCCGAGACGCAATAGCGACTGGACCACCTCGGTGTTGAAGTGCCGCTCGAGCCGCGGCAGCAGTTGATGGCGGATTCGGTTCCGCGTGAAGCGCGGATCGACGTTGCTCAGGTCGTGGCGACAGGGCTGGCGGATCGCGTCGAGGTAGGCGGTCAGATCGGCGCGACGGACCGACAAGAGCGGCCGGATGAGCACGGCGTCTCCCAGCGGCCGCGCACGCGCCATGCCCGATAGTCCGCGAACGCCCGTGCCGCGAATGATCCGCTGCAAGATCGTCTCGGCCTGATCGTCGGCGGTATGGGCGGTGACGACGAAGCGGGCGCCGAGGCGGCCGGCAGTCTCTTCGAGGAAGCGGTACCTGGCGCTGCGGGCGGCGGTCTCGATGCCGCCGCCGGCCGCCAGCCGTCCCGCTTCGACGTGTCCCACTTCGCAGGCGAGCCCCAGCCGACCGCACAAATCGACCACGAAGCGCTCGTCTCCATCGGCGTCGGGCCGCAGGCGATGGTTCAGGTGGGCGGCGTAGAGGCGGCCTGCGCCCCCCGTTTTCAAGGCGGCCATCGCCCGCAGCAGCGCCACGCTGTCCCCCCCGCCGGAAACCGCCACCAGCACGGTCACGTCGGCCCAATCGGTGGGCGGCCAGGCTGCGGCCAGTTTGCTTTCAAGCGGATGGAACATTGATCGAAAATGATCGCCGGTTCAGAAGCTGTTTCACAAGCGGCAAACAGGTAGGTTATGCTTCAGCATAACAGCCTGCTTCTTGTTATGCTGAAGCATAACCTACGGGTTGCGAAACACCTTTTCTAGCCGCGCCCCAACGGGAAGCGCGGAGCGGGTCGCGAAGGAGCGGCGGTTGTCGACAAATCAGCAACGACCCACTATGGCAGCGGCGGCCGCCAAAAGCCACCCGTCCTAAGAGGGGGGCAGCGTCGCGTTCGCTGGCCCCCGCTGACGCTCCCTGCGACGGCGGCGAAAAGCGACTCTCTTGCGCCGCCCAGTTTCTCGACAGAATCGCCACAATCATCTGCTCTCGGGCGCCCATCCGACCAGCCCGGGCGAAACGGCGGTTGCAGTTTGCTGCGGCTCTGATAAGATTAGGTTAAGAATGAACAAAGTGCCTTCGGTGGGCCGCTGGCGGCAGCCGAGGCCGATGAACAGCAAAATGAACGTGTCTTTCGCTCGTAGTGTATTAGGCAGCAACAACCATTCGATGTCCAAGGCCCAAGCGACGATGATTGAACTGTTGACGATCATTGTTCACTGGTTGGCGGGTTTCCGCCGGGGCGGCCAAGCGGCCGCCGGCGCGAGGGCTTTGGGGCGGCTCGGCCGGTCCGCGGCTTACGCCGCGGCGATCGCGCCCTCGGCCGATTTCTCGACATCGGGTGGATGACCGTGCGGCTTGATTCCCTCTCCTGTGTGCGTGTGTTGTCGGGTTCCTCGTCTGCGCGAGGGAACTTGCCAGCATGGTGTACTGCCCCGCGTTGCCGCGGGGTATAGCTGTTCTCTCGGCTTCTGTGCCGTCTGCGCGTGTCGGCCGGCCGTATCACGGCGGCCGCCTTTCGCCCATTGACGACTGTCGCCGGCGCTGTTCCGCCTCGCCGCGGTTCCGCCGACTAGATAGGAGTTTTGTTGTGTCGGGTATACCCCTCCTTTTATACGCCCTCGGCTTGGCGATAGTGGCTGTCGGAGCCTTCGCCGTCACCCGTTTCCTGGATCGGCTGCGGAAGCGAGACGCAGAAACCGAGGCAAGGGAGATCGTTCGCAAGGCCCAGCTCGAGGTCGAGAACCGCCGCCGCGAGGCCGACCTGCAAATCAAGGAAATGACCTTGCAGCAGCAGGCTGAGAACGAAAAGGAGTTGCGGCGGCTCCGCGGCGAATTGCACGAGCGCGAACGGCTGCTGGACAAACGCCAGGACGCCCTGGAAGAGCAGGCCGAAGTGCTCCGCAAGCAAGAGAAAATGGTCGAGAGCACCCAGCGCAAGCTCACTGAGCGGATCCAGGACGCCAACCGCCGCAAGGACGAGCTCTCGAAGCTGTTGGACCTACAGCGGCAGACGCTGCACGAACTGAGCGGGCTGAACCAGGAGGAGGCCACCCGGCGACTGCTCGAACTGCTCGATAACCAACTCCAGAAGGAGACCGGGGCGGTGATCCTCGCCCACGAAAACCGCCTGACCGAAATCTGCGAGCAGAAGACCCGCGACGTCCTGCTCACCTCGATCCAGCGTTACGCCGCCGCCCACACCGCCGAAACCACCACCAGCACCGTCGGCATCCCGAACGACGAGATGAAGGGACGCATCATCGGCCGCGAAGGGCGGAATATCCGCGCCTTCGAGAAGGCCACCGGCGTGGACGTGATCATCGACGATACCCCGGGCGTGGTCATCGTCAGCGCCTTCGACATGATCCGCCGCGAGGTCGCCCGGCTCTCGCTGGAAAAACTGATCGCCGACGGCCGCATCCACCCCACCCGCATCGAGGAGATCGTCGCCGGCACGCAGCGCGAACTCGATCGCCACATCCAAAAACTCGGCGAGCAGGCCTGCATCGAGGCCGACGTTCACGGCCTGCACGAGCGGCTGGTCAATCTGCTCGGCCGGCTGCACTTCCGCACCAGTTACAGCCAGAACGTGCTGCGGCACAGCATCGAGGTGGCGTTCATCGCCGGAATGCTGGCCGACGAGACGAAGTTCGACGGCAAACTCGCCCGGCGCTGCGGCCTGCTGCACGACATCGGCAAGGCGGCCGACCACGAGGCCGAAGGCGGCCACCCGAAGATCGGCGCCGATCTGTTGAAGCGCTACGGCGAGCGGCCCGAGGTGATCCAGGCCGCCATCGGGCACCACGACGACCTCCGCCTCGACAACCCCTACACCGTGCTGGTCTCGGCGGCCGACGCGTGCAGCGCCTCGCGGCCGGGCGCCCGCCGCGAGACGCTCGAACGCTACGTCAAGCGGATGGAAGAACTGGAGTCGATCGCCGGCCATTTTGCCGGCGTCGAACAGGCTTACGCGATCCAGGCCGGCCGCGAGTTGCGGGTGATCGTCAGCGCCAAGGAGACGACCGACGAATCGGCCGCCAAGATTTGCCACGACATCGTCACCGCTTTCGAGCAACAACTGACCTATCCCGGCGAGATCAAAGTCACCGTACTGCGGGAAACGAGACACGTCGAGATGGCGAGGTAGAAGAGGGGATTGGGGATTAGGGATTGGATTCCGCGCATCCGTCCGCCAATCCGTGGTCTCTAATCCCCAATCCCCAATCCCTAATCCCTCCAATGCGCATCCTCTTCATCGGCGACATCGTGGGCAAGCCGGGGCGACACATCTGCAAACAGGCCCTGCGCGGACTGCGCGGCGAAGAGAATCTCGATCTGGTGGTCGCCAACGCCGAAAACGCCGCGGCGGGCTCGGGCATCACGCCGGAAATCTACCACGAGTTGATCAACGCCGGCATCGACGGCATCACCCTGGGCGACCACGCCTTTCGCCGCCGCGAGATCTTTCCGATCCTGCAAGCGGAACGCCGCATCGTCCGCGCCGCGAACTACCCGGCGTCCGCGCCCGGACACGATTACGCGGTGGTGCGGACGCGGCAGCAGGTCGGCGTGGCCTTTTTCACGCTGCTGGGGCGAGTCTTCATGCCGCCGATCGATTGCCCCTTCAATGCCGCCGACCGCGTCTTGGCCGCGCTGCCCGCCGACGTCCGCGTGATTCTCGTCGATTTTCACGCCGAGGCGACCAGCGACAAGCAACTGATGGGCCGGCATCTCGACGGCCGCGTCAGTGCGGTGCTGGGCACGCACACGCACGTTGCGACCGCCGACGAAACGATTTTGCCCGGTGGCACGGCCTTCCAATGCGACGTGGGCATGACCGGCCCGCACGAGAGCATTTTGGGCCGGCGAATCGATCGCGTGATGGAGACCACTCGCACCTTCCGCCCGACCCATTACGAGGTGGCCGCGGGCGACGTGCGCCTCAACGGCAGCATCGTCGACATCGATCCGCAAACCGGTCGCGCCACCGCCATCCGCCGAATCTGCATCGACGAAGCGGCTGCCAAGCGGCTGGAGGGAACTTGAGATCGGCTATTTGCCGAACAGGGCCGTCATGCAGATCTGCGACCAGGTCTCGAAGCCGCTCATGTCGGCCAGAATCGCCTCGATTGGGCGGAAGCCGCATTCGATGATCTCGGGCTCGCGCGGGTGGACGGCGGGGCGGGCAACGTCGAAGAGATGCACCACGCCCAGATGCACGCTGCCGACTTCGGTCTCGTCGTCGTTGATCAGCCCGACGCACTGGGCCGTGTAGGGCGTGTCGATCGCGACCTCTTCCTCCAATTCCCGCCGCATTCCCTCTTGATACGGATTGCCGACGGCGTGTTGGCCGGCGTCGATGGCCGAAATGTGGCCGCCGATGCCCACGCTCCGCTTGCGGTGCAGCCGGCCCTCGCCCATGCCGACGCCGCGGGTGTACTGGAAGACGGTCGGCCGGCCGTCGCCGCCGGTGTGGCGAAAGATCACGTAGGGAATCAGTTGCTTGAAACCGGGGTCCTTCTCAACCTGGTCGCGCGGCCGATAAAGGACGTGGTCCGGCCGCAGCAATTCGTCGAGATACCGCTCGACCCGCCCGCAGAATCCCTGAAAGTGCCCCAGCCGATGGAACAACTCGGTGGGAACCACCAGCACGCGCTCAATCTGATCCTCAGGCACTGTCGCATCCTCGCGGGCGTTGGAAACAGGGGTCTCGGCCATTCGCTCATCGGGAAAGTGCGAAGAGATCGTCCAACTCGGGTATCGGCTCACCGTGGTCCAAACGATCGGCAATAACGCAAAGCGCCAATGACTCGAACCGGGCTACCGCCTGCTCCCGACTTTCACCATAGGCCATGACGCCGTTTAAGTCCGAGACCTCGGCAATCCAGCGTCCATCATTCTCCCGATCGATTTCAATTCGCATCAGCGCCCCTCCGTCGCAATGCCTAGCGGCACTCGGCACACGTTTAATATTACTATAGCAGTGGACTGCCGCGCAGTCCATCGGCAAACTGGCCGCATGGCTCTCTTTTGCCAATCTGGCGGCCCCGCTACAATTGCGGCATGAACGCCATCTGCCTGGTTTTCGATCGGCTGCACGCGGGCTATCTGGGCGCGTACGGGAATTCGTGGATCGAGACGCCCGCGTTCGACCGCTTGGCCAGCAAATCGTTCTTGTTCGATCGGGCGCTCGTCGACTCGCCGGAGTTGTCGCTGCTCTATCGCTCGTATTGGCAAGGGTGGCACGCCTTGTGTCCGGCGGCGCCCGCCTCGCGGCCGTCGTTGGCCGCGTTGCTTGGCCGGGCCGGGGTGAAGACGGTTCTGCTCGGTGATGAGCCGCAGGTCGTGCGGCATCCGTTGGCGGCGGACTTCGATGCGATCATCGAGATCGATCCGCCCTGGCAGGCGCAAGGGGCCGCGGCGGTTGAACAGACGCACTTCGGCCGCTGCTTCGCCGAGATCATCGACTGGCTGGAATCGGCGCGGGGACCATTCCTGCTCTGGTGTCATTTGGGCGGCCTGGGGACGACCTGGGACGCGCCGCTAAAGTTTCGCCAGGCCTATTGCGAGCCGGGCGATCCGCCGCCGCCAGAAACCGCCGACGTGCCCGAGCGGATGCTGCCGGCCGACTACGATCCCGACGAGCTGCTCGGCGTGGTGCAATCGTACTGCGGCCAGGTGACCCTATTGGACACGTGTCTGGGCGCGTTTCTGGATTTTTTCGATGCGCTGCCGATCCGCGGCGAGACACTATTGACCGTCACTTCGGCGCGCGGCTTTCCGTTGGGCGAACACGGCCGGGTGGGGCCGTGCGACGCCGCGCTCTATGGCGAGACGGTGCAGGTCCCCTGGCTGCTGCAATTGCCCGATGCGGTCGGCGCCGCGGCGCGGAGCCAGGCGCTGGTCGAGCCGTCCGACCTCTGGGCGACTCTGCTCGACTGTTGGGGCATCGCCGACGTGCCCCGCTCCCCCACCGCCGCGAGCGTTCTGCCGCTGGTACGGCAGCAATCCGGCGTCAAAGGGGACAGTCCCATTTTCGCTGACACGAAAACTGGGACAGTCCCCCGCGATCGGTTCTGCCTGGTCGGCAGCCGCGCCGAGCGGGCGATCCGCACGCCGGCCTGGTATCTCCGCGGTGGACTCGATCCTGAGCTCTACGCCAAGCCGGACGACCGCTGGGAGGTCAACAACGTCGCCTCCCGCTGCCAGGAGGTGGTCGAGAGTCTGCAAGATGCGCTGACCGGGTACGAGTTGGCCCTTCCCGACGGCCGAATTTCCGAGCTTCCGCCGCTGGGCGAAGTGCTGCTAACCGGATTCGAATAATTCGAGACGCGGCCGCCCTGGGCCGCGTTCCGGCATACCGCCCCCCCAACCAGTGCCCCCCATCAGGTTCCAGCCGTTTGCCGTTGCGCTACCGGTTCTGTGACCTAGAATTTGATTGAGGGCGCCGGCGCGGCGTGGGGCTCGTACGCTGCTGAGAATCGAATCATGGGCCACATCCTCAGAGAGATCGGCCGTCTGGTGAACCACATGGGCATGCGCGAGTGGTTCTGGGTGCTGGCCGCCATGATTCTCGTGGGGGCGTTCTGCCTTCGCGGCTATGGTTCTCGCTCGAAGTATTGAACGTTCGGCCGTTTGTCGCAATCGCGGAGAAGCCCCACATGGAAATCAATGGATGGACCATTCAGATCCCGATCCCCGTCGCCTTGGCGTTTATCGCCACGATGGGATACTTGGTTAGCCGCTGGCACCGGGCGGCAGAGAACATCGCCACGCTGCGGTCGCGCCGCGAGTTGAAGCGGGCACACGCCGTGGCGGCCGATTTGGAGAGGACCGCGCAGGCGGTCCGCCAAAACCTGGCGAAATACCACACCAGCATCGCGAAATTCAGAGAGCGCGTCAGCCGGCTGAGCGAGCAGGGGGAAGCGACCGCCTGGAAGGAGCTTTGCCAGGAGGCCGAGAGCATCCTCGGCCCGACGCTGCGGCTGGCCACGCAGATGGCCATCGCCTACGACGACATTCGCCAGCAGAGCGCGAACCTGATGACCTTCACCGAGGTGCGAACCGATCCGTTGACCGGCCTGAACAACCGCCGCGGCCTCGACGACACGCTCGCCTCCCAGTTGGCGCTGATGAACCGCTACCAGTCGCCCTTCTCGATCGCCATGCTCGACATCGACCACTTCAAGCAGGTCAACGACCGCGAGGGCCATCTGAACGGCGATCGCGTCTTGCGGCAGCTCTCTCATCTCTTGGAAGAGTGTGTGCGCGAGACCGACCTGCTGGCGCGTTACGGTGGCGAGGAGTTCGTCATCGTCATGCCGCAAACCGATCTGGCCGGCGCCTGCATGTTGACCGAGCGAATCCGCTACCAGGTGGCAAACCGCATGAAGATCAGCGTCAGCGGCGGCGTGGCCGCGGCCGGCGAAAACGACACCGCCGAATCCCTGTTGGGCCACGCCGACACCGCCTTGTACAGCGCCAAGGCCGCCGGCCGGAATCGCGTCTTTTCCCATACCGGCAACGACATCCAGCCTGTCGCCGAAGAGGCCATGCAGGAGGAGCCGTCGCTCCTCGTGGTCAACAACCAGTAGACCGCGGCGCCCCCGAGCCGTTTAGCCGCCGCGTCCACGCGGCGCTGCAACCGCGGGCGATTCTGCGCCGCGTGGACGCGGCGGCTAAACGATCTGCCCATCTTGACCGCAAGCTACTACTGCGCCCGCCGACCTTGGCACAACGCCGCGCCCTCACGCGATCCGGTTGTTCTCGTCAACGTGGATAAACTTCGGCTTGACCGAACGGGCTTCGTCGGCATCAAACACGCCATAGGCGAGAACGATGACCTTATCGCCGACGGCGCCCAGCCGGGCGGCGGGGCCGTTGAGCATCATCGTGCCCGAGCCGGCGGGGGCCTCGATCACGTAGGTAATCAGCCGTTGGGCGTTCGAGAGATTCAAGACGTGGACCTGCTCGCCGGGCAGCAGCCCGGCGGCCTCGATCAGGTTCCGATCAATGGCGATGCTCCCTTCGTAATCCAGTTCCGTGCCGGTCAGCGTGGCACGATGGATCTTGGACCTCAACATGATGCGTTGCACGCGAGTTCTTCCTCCGTAGCGCAATTCTACCACTCAGCCGGGGCATCTGGTAGGTTATGCTTCAGTCTGGTAGGTTATGCTTCAGCATAACAGCCTGCTTCTTGTTATGCTGAAGCATAACCTACCGCTACCGCTGCAAAAACTACTACTATGATGCGGTAGCCGCTGGAATTCAACCGCCACACGCCATCCGCGGGGTGGGGACTGCCATTCAGCACTCCCTGATCGGGTCTCTCTCGCTGCGGCTGGCCCACACCTCAATGGCCGGAAATTGCCGGGCCAAGACCTCGGCCAGGCATTCAACGGCGAAACGCTCGCTGGCGAAATGGCCGGGCAAGAGCAGACCGATGCCCAGGGCTTCAGCCTCCAGGCAGGTGTGGAAGCGGGCCTCGCCGAGGACCATTGCGTCGCAACCGTTTTGCCGGGCGGCATCGAGCAATTCGCCCGCCGCGCCGCAGGCCACCGCCGCCGTGCGAACACTCTGCTCCGGATCGCCGACCAATTGCAGCCGCTCGACTTGCAGGAACTGCTTCAATCGCGCGGCAAGCCGCCCGAGCGGGAGCGGATCGGCGAGCCATCCGCAGCGGCCGGCACCTTGGCCCTCCGCGTGCGGCAGCAGCGGCGCGATGCCGCGGAGTTGCAGCCCGGCGGCCAATCGCTGGTTGATCCCCTCGCCGGCCGAGTCGAAGGCCGTATGGGCGCTGAAGACGGCGACGTGGGCGGCGATCAGGTCCAAGAGCAGTCGCCCGACAATCGTGTCGGCGGTCAGCCGCCTCGTCGCGGCGAACGGGATCGGATGATGCGCGACGATCAATTCCGCGCCAGCCTCGACAGCTTCGGCCGCACTGGCCGGCGTGACTGTCAGGCAGGTCATCAGTTTCGTAACGTCTTGCTCACGATGGCCGACCAGCAGGCCGACGTTGTCCCACTCTTCGGCCAAGCGGAAGGGGGCGAGTTGTTCGAGGAAGGTGGCAATGGCGGCGACGGTGGACACCGGAGTTCTCCGCTGAGCTAAGGCATAACGCCATGAAGCGACGGTTCAGTCTCATTTTCGCAGTTGGTGCGCCGCATGAATGATTGCTGCTGCAACAAAACACAGACCGCCGAAGACCATGAGTCCCGCCCCGAAAACCGGCCCGCTGAAATGTTCGGGCAACCCACACATGACACCGACAAACGCCGCTAGAATGCCGCCAATTGCAAGAAGGATCACAACCCCTGGCTCCGGCCTCGGACGCTTTGAACTGTTTTCTTCTGGAAGCACGATGGCTCTCCTGGCGATAATTGGGCTTCGCGTGACCGAATTATGCTCCCAAACCGCAATTCGTGCAATCGACGGAGGGAAAGTCGAGTCGCCGCGCTTATGCAAACACCCCTTGACAGCCCAGTTTGCGGCGGCAAGGATAATGATCTTTTATTGTTTTCCCAACTTCACTTGCTGCTATAAGCGAATCGCGAACGAGGAGTCCCCATGAAACGAGTTGCAGGGCGTGAGAAAGTGGGGCAGAAGCCCCGCAGCCGGTTGAAGAGCCGGCTCTACGTGGTCTGGCTATTGTTGGTGTGCGTGGGCATTGTATCGGCCATGGCGTTTATGGCCCCGGCGGAGCCCGCTGCGTCCGGCGGGGGGGAGGGGCACCGGCCGTGCATTCCAACGGCTGGTTCGTCGGCGGCGTCTTGCTCTTCGAGCCGTTGAAGGGCGAGAAGTTTAACAACTGGGAGAAACTGGCCCTCTGCCTCAACGTGGTCGTCGCCCTGGGCGGGCTGGCCTATGCCCTGACCCTCGTCAATCAGGTGATGAAGGCCGACAAGGGGACCAAGAAGATGCAGGAGATCGCCCAAGCCGTGCGCGAGGGCGCCAACGCCTATCTCTACCGCCAGTTCAGCGTAGTCGGCGTATTGATCGTGATCATCACAGTCCTTCTGTTCTTCGGCGCCAGGGCGTCGCACAACCTCCCGGAGGCGTTTTGGTGGGGGCGGGCGATTGCCTTCTTTGTCGGTTCCACCTTCTCGGCCACGGTCGGTTTTGTCGGCATGAGATTGGCTACGGTGGGCAACCTCCGCGTGGCCGCCGCCGCCAAGACCAGCTTTGGCCAGGCCCTGCAACTCGGCTACCGCACCGGCACGATCACGGGCATGTTGACCGATGGCCTTGGGCTGTTGGGCGGCTCGCTGATCTTCCTTACCTTCGGCGAATATGCCTACGAGGCCCTGCTGGGCTTCGGCTTCGGCGGCACGCTGCTGGCCTTGTTCATGCGCGTCGGCGGCGGCATTTATACCAAGGCGGCCGACGTCGGCGCCGACCTGGTCGGCAAGGTCGAGGCGGGAATCCCCGAGGACGATCCGCGTAACGCCGCCACCATCGCCGACAACGTCGGCGACAACGTCGGCGACTGCGCCGGCATGGCGGCCGACATCTTCGAGAGTTACGAAGTGACGATCGTCGCGGCCATGATCTTGGGCATCGCCAGTTTCGGCCACAAGGGCGTGATTTTCCCCTTGTTGGTCCGCGCCATCGGAGTGATCGCCAGCATCATCAGCACCTACAGCGTGCGGGCGGGCGACAAGGGCTCGGTCGCCGGCGCGATGAAGAGCGTCAACCGCGGTTTCATCATCGGCTCGACCTTGAGCATTATCGGCTTCATCATCCTGGGGCTCGTCTACCTGAACTTCAACACCACCGTGATGCAGAACGGGGTGGCGGTGCCGTACATTCAGGCCTATCCGCAGGCCGCCGCCGGATTTCCCCTCAACGCGGCCGGCGTTCATGATCCCGCCATGCTGCCAATGTGGTGCAATTTTGGCATTGCCGGGCTCGACATGCGGCCGGCCTGGACCTGTCTGATCGGCATCCTTCTGGCCGTGGCTTTGAACAAATGCACCGAGTATTACACGGGCACGGAGTTCAAGCCGGTCAAGGGCCTGGCGAAAGCCTGCGAAACGGGCCACGCGACGAACATCATTCAGGGGCTCGCGGTGGGATATGAAAGCACGGTGGCCGCCGTGTTGATTATTGCCGCCGCCATCATGTGTAGTGCCTTGATCTACGCGGGCACGACGCCCACGTTCATCGCCTTCGGCGTGGCGATGTGCGGCATCGGCATGTTGACCCTCACCGGCAACACCATCTCAATGGACGTGTTCGGACCCGTGGCCGACAACGCCAACGGCATCGGCGAAATGGGTTACGACAGGAAAGAGATGGGCGAGGTCAAGTACAAGGAAGCCCGACAAATCCTGGCCGACCTCGACGCCGTGGGCAACACCACCAAGGCGATCACCAAGGGGATCGCCATCGGCTCGGCCGTGATCGCGGCCGTCTCGTTGTTCAACAGTTTCATCGTCTCGGTCGGCACCGGCGGCGGCGGTGAAAACGAACGGATCTCCGACACGGTCTACAACATGGTCGCCTCGATGCTGACCGTTTCCGATCCGAGATTGTTCATCGGCATGTTGATCGGCGGGGCGGTGCCCTTCCTCTTCAGCTCGATGACGATTCGGGCGGTGGGCCGGGCGGCGTTCCTGATCGTCAAGGAGTGCCGCATCCAGTTCCGCGACAAGGAGATTTGGGCCGGCACGAAGAAGCCCGACTACGGCCGGGTGGTCAACATCTGCACCGCAGAGGCGCAGAAGGAATTGATCGGCCCCGGCTTGTTGGCCATGCTCGTGCCGATCCTGGTCGGCTACGCTTTGGGCGTCGTCGCCCTGGCCGGCTTCCTGGGCGGAATGATCGTCGTCGGCCAACTGCTGGCGGTCTTCATGGCCAATGCCGGCGGGGCTTGGGACAACGCCAAGAAGACGATCGAGGACGAGCCCAAGACCGAAACCACTGGCAAGGGGAGCGAAAAGCACAAGGCGGCCGTCACCGGCGACACCGTCGGCGATCCGCTGAAGGACACCGCCGGCCCGGCCATCAATCCGCTGATCAAGGTGATGAACATGGTCAGCCTGTTGATTATCGGCCTGATCCTGCCCTACGACGCGGTCGTCGACAAGAAGCTGATCGCTGGCGGCGTGAAGAACGTCGTCACCAAGCCGTATGACACCCAATACTGGGTCGTGATCGCTATCGGCGTGATCGGCTTGGCGTGGGCCGTCTGGCAATCGAAGCGCGAGTCGAAACACGGCATGGATTGAGCGGTCAGTGGCCAGTGGCCAGAGTCGGGCACAATCCGCGTGCCGCCGGTTGCCTCCGCAGCCGGCGGCACGTGGCGTTTCTTGCCGGCTGGGCGCCCGCGCTGCGGCGGGCCTTCCAAACCGTTTTCTAATCGTGTCGCCATGAAGCCGCAATGAAACTCTAACGAAACCTTGTGGCGTTCCCCCCTCTCGTGTACATTGGCGGTTCCATCGTCGCCAACGAGGCCCCGCATGTTCAATTTCCTCCCGCGCAACACCAAGTTCTTCGACTATTTCGACCGCGACACCGACATCCAGATCCGCGCGGCCGAGTGTTTCCGCCAGTTTCTCGAATCTTCCGGCGATGCCAGGGAATACTCCACCCGACTCAAGGAGCTGGAACACGAGGCCGACCGGGTCACCCACGAGGCGATGGAGCTGTTGCACCGCACCTTCATTACGCCCTTGGAGCGGGGCGACCTGCGGCGGCTGATTCTGGCGCTGGACGACATCGTCGATTATCTGGACGACGCCGCCCGCCGCATCGCCCTGTACGACGTGGGCACGATCCTGCCCGAGGTCTGCGCCATGGGAAAGGTGATCGTCGATCTGGCCAAGGCCGTGGCGGCGGCGGTCCACGAGCTTCGCAACCTCCGCAAGAAGAATCACGTGCTGGAGCATTGCATCGAGATCCAGCGGTTGGAGAACCTCGGCGACCACCTGCACCACATCGCGCTGGCGTCGATCTTCAAAGACGGCATGAACCCGCTGATGGTCATCAAGTGGAAGGAGATCGTCGATCTGATCGAGCTGGCGATGGACGCCTCGGAGGAGGTCGCGCACGTGATCGAAGGGATCGTGCTGGAGAACGCCTGACGTATGAATCGCGAATCGGTCTGGGGATTTCTGGCGATCGCGTTTGCCGCCTGGGGCGTCTGCTACATGGGCTACCACGTCGGCGGCATCGCCCTGAGCGCCCCCGTGCTGGTGACGATCGTCGCGGTGCTCGCGCTGGGATTCGACTTCACCAACGGGATTCACGACGCCGCCAATTCGATCGCGACGGTGGTTTCCACGCGGGTGTTGACGCCGTTGCAGGCCGTGGTTTGGGCGGCTTTTTTTAATTTCGTAGCCGCCTATGTTTTCGGCACGCACGTGGCAATGACCATCTATAAAGATGTGGTACAGCAAAACGTCGTCACCACCCCCATGATTCTCAGCGGGCTGCTGGGGGCGATCCTCTGGAATCTGACCACCTGGTATCTGGGGCTGCCCACCAGCTCGTCGCACGCGCTCGTGGGCGGCATGGCCGGGGCCGCCATCGCCAAGGCAGGCTTCGGGGCGGTGATTCTCGGCGGGTTGCTGAAGATCGCCGCCTTCATTGTCCTCTCGCCGCTGCTGGGATTGGTGCTCGGTTTCGTCATCGGCGTCGGCATGACCTGGCTCTTCCATCGCTCGACGCCCCGTCGCGTCGATTTTCTCTTCCGCAAAGGACAACTCCTCTCCGCCGCGCTCTACAGCCTGGGACATGGCACCAACGACGCCCAAAAGACGATGGGCATCCTCGCGCTGCTGTTCTACACGAGCATTCCCACGGTCATTTGGAAGGACGGCAACTTCACACACATCCCATTTTGGATCGTCTTGATCTGCCACGCCGCCATGGGCCTGGGCACGTTGCTGGGCGGATGGCGGATCGTCAGGACCATGGGCACGAAGATCACCAGGCTCGATCCCTTCGGCGGCTTCTGCGCCGAATCGGGGGCGGCGGTAACGTTGTTCGCCACCGCGGCGGCGGGCATCCCGGTCAGCACCACCCACACCATCGCCGGCTCGATCGTCGGCTTCGGCAGCACCCGGCGGCTCAGCGCCGTACGCTGGGGGGTAACCGTCGATATCGTCTGGGCCTGGGTGCTGACGATTCCCGTCGCAGGCTGCATCGGGGCATTGGCGTATCTCGTCGTCTCGGCCGCGGCCAAGCTGCTGCGATAAAATGCGCAGAAGGAAGCGATCGCAGCCCGTGCTCCAGATGCACGTAGGTTATGCTTCAGCATAACAACACGTAGCAGGTAGGGTATCCTTCAGCACAATAGTGGGATGTGGCATCGACGGTGCGCCGACATAACACCTTGCCCGGAAACGCTTTCCGTTACCCTGAAGCATAACCTACGGATTTTCCCTACGCGCTGGCCGGTTGACGATTCTGGCGCATAATTGCTATGCTGGAAGTCTCGTAATCCTCAGCCGCAATGGGTGTCGTTCCTCCGTCCTCCGCATGAAGGGGGTTTCAGGATGAAGCTCGAACTGATCGACATCGACCGTCAGAAGCCGCCAATCGTGCTGCATCAGTTTCCCGTGATCGTGGGCTTCGATCCCGCCGCCGACATCTGTCTGGACGATTCCGCCGTGGGCCATTACCACTGCATGATCGACTTTGGCAACGTCGGCCTGATGGTCTGGGACTTGGGAACGCGCTCCGGCACATTTATCAACGGCGCCCGCGTCTGTCAGAATGCCCCGCTGCGGTCGGGCGATGAGCTCTCCTTCGGCAAGAACCGCCTGTTGGTCCGCTACGAGGACGGCCCATCCAAGCCGCCGAAGCGCGGCCACCGCCGTCGCGAGCCGGCCCTCCCGGCCTAACCTCGTTGGTTTTGTCTTCGCCCGCGGGTCACGCGCCGGCATTGCATCAGCACAACATGCCGTTTGTCTCGGCTCCCGCCACTCGTTATGTTGAAGCGTACTGCGGGGGTGACTTCCTATGGCACGCACGACGAGAGCGGAATCTGGCTGCATCATTGATGCGGGTCTGATCAAGACGCAATCGCCTGGCGGCGAAGGGTTCCGGCTGATCTTCCCGATGGCGCGAGCGCCGGGGATCGGCGTCATAATGACCTTGGCGGGAATGTTATTTGGCAGTGTGCCGATCGTGATGCATTGCCTGCCCGTGCCGTTGTGGATTGCCTTGTTCTTCGGCATCCCGTTTGGAGTTGGCGGACTGCTCTTTTTTGCGGGCGCTCTCGACCTATGGTTCTATCGCAGCGTGGTCGACGTGTCCGCCGGCAGTTTGACGGTCGTCGGCGGGCTGTTCGGTTCCGGCCGCAAAAAACGGGTCAACGCGGCGAACATCGAAAAGATCGAGCCCGTTAGCCGCATGAGCTCCGGCGTGAAGGTATGGTATGACCTCCAGGCCGTCTGCCGCCCGAAGAAGAAAATCACCATCGGCAAGCGGATACTGGGGAAACTCTCGGCCGAGTCGGTCATCCGCCAGATCGAGCGGGGAATGGCAGACAATAATTCACGTGTGGTTCGTCCGCTGGAGACCAGATAGACAATGGTGCCGCGTTTAGCGGCTGCCGGTACGGCGGCCCAGGGTTGTCTCGCGCCTGAGAGTTGCCGTGCCGGCGGCTGCTAAACGCGCTGCACGCCGTTCCGAGCACCACACTATGCCAAAGCCGCCATCCACCACCGGCCCGTCCGATGCGGCGGGCTTCGCTGCCACGCGCTGGACGCTGGTATTGGCGGCGGCCCGCGGCAATCCTACGTCCCGCGCCGCCGAAGCGATGGCCGAGTTGTGCCGACTCTATTGGTATCCGCTCTACGCCTACGTCCGCCGCCGCGGTCACGACATCCACGAGGCCGAAGACCTCACCCAAGAGTTCTTCCTGCGGTTGCTGGCCAAGAACTACTTGCTCGGCATCGACCGCCAGAAGGGCAAATTCCGCGCGTTTCTGCTGGCCTCGTTGAAGCATTTTCTCGCCAACGAGTGGGATCGCTCGCAGGCGCAAAAACGCGGCGGCGGACAGACCATTTTGCCGATCAGCGCGGCCGACGCCGAAAACCGCTACCGATCGGAACCGTGGCACGACCTCACCCCGGAAAAGCTGTTCGAGCGGCGCTGGGCCTTGACGGTCTTGGATCACGCCTTGGCCCGGCTGCAAACGGCGCTGGCCTTCGAGGGGAAACAAGCGGTCTTCGAGCGGCTGAAGCCGTTTCTCACCGCCGGGCGCGAGACGAGCGATTACGCCGCGGCGGCCGCCGACCTGCAAACGACCGCGGGGGCCGTCAAAACGGCCGTCCACCGCCTCCGCCGCCGCTATCGCCAATTGCTCCGCGACGAAATCGCCCAGACCGTCGCCAGCGCCGCGGAGATCGACGAGGAAATTCGGTATCTCTTCGCGTGCCTGCAAGAGTGAAAGACGGCGGAGCGGCGATAGGCTGCCGCCTCAGACTCCGCTTCCCTTCGGGGCGCGGCTAAACAGCAGGACGGGTCTCTCTCGGCGTCTCCCCCTCTCCCCATCTCATTTTCTACCGTCCCACGATCAAATTCTCGCGTAGACTAACGCCCATCTCACCGAAGGGCCGGGCGGCGGCAAAAAAGTAGAGGATTTCGCGGGCAACCTCCTCCAACACGGCGCGGGAATCGTACAACCCCCGGCGGCCGAGCATCTCCCAGAGCAGGCTGCCGTCGGTCCGCACTCCCGGCGGCGGGCGGATCGCCCAAGGCGCCGATTGCAGCCGCTCGGCGTGATTGACGTACGAGCCGTCGCGCTCCGCATACGCCGGCCCGGGCAGCAAGTGCGTGGCACGTTCGGATAGGGGCGACGGAAACAGGTCCTGCACCACCAGCAACTTCAGCCGCTCGAACCGCGCGGCCGTTGCCTCGTCGATCCAATCCTGCTTGTATCCGCCGGCGACCCAAACGCCCTGCACCGCGCCCTGGGCCAATTGCGGCAGAAAATCGGCGAATGTCGTCAGCCGATGGGCAAAATGGGCGATGACCGCCCCGACGCCGCGGCGATTCGGACACTTCTCGGCGTGGATCGTCAATCCACCGGAAAACCGCTCGTCCTCGCCCGCCGTCGGCACCGGCCCCAAGGCCAACAGCGCCTCGGGATCGATGCCGCGGATCAGCTTGCAAAGCAGATACGCCTCCTCGACCGTCAGGTGCGGCGAAATCACCGCCGCCAAGTGGCCGGCATTGCGGAGGTCTTTGTTCAAGAGCGTCGGGACGTTGACCCACGTACTCGGCACACGCCGTGTGCCGATGTCCGCACACGGCGTGTGCGGAATACTTTGCGGAGCCGCTGCCGCACACGGAGTGTGCGGAGTACAGAGCCGCCGCGGATCGTGAACGTGCGGATAATCGTAGCGGCCGAAATTGCAGATCCACCACTTGTTCACAAATGGGTTCTCCCGCGGCTTGATGCGGTAGATCCGCTCCTGGTTCTCCTCGATCCAGATCGAGCAGCCCGTCGAGCATGCCGTGCAGATGCCGCGGTGCCGCCGCAGGTACCAGACACGCTGCTTGTACAGAAAGTCCTTATCGCATAGCGCCCCGACCGGGCAGAGATCAACGACGTTGCCTGAGAGGTTATTGGCAAGCGGAAAACCGGGCATCACCTCGATCTCCTCATGGGCGCCGCGGTTGACGACCATCAGCTCCTTGGTGCCGCTGATTTCCGCCGCAAAACGGACGCACTGGCTGCACATCACGCAGCGATCGACAAACAACGTCACGTCGCCCAAGTCGCGCCGTCGGCTGGTGAATGGATGCAGGTCGGCCCGCCGCTCGGCCTGGCCGTATTGGAAATGGTAATCCTGCAAAACGCACTCGCCCGCCTTGTCGCAGATGGGGCAATCGATCGGGTGACGCAGCAGCAGCCCCTCCTCGACCATCGCCCGGGCGCGGGCCACCTTCTCACTGTTGGTGACGATCACCATGTGATCGACGGCCGTAGTGTTGCAGGCGGGCACGAGTTTCGGCTGCATCGCGATCTTGCCGGTCTTCAGATCGCGCATACCGACCTCGATCAAACACATGCGGCAACTGCCGGCGACCGATAGACCCGGATGCCAGCAGTAATGCGGGATTTCGATGCCTGCCAGCCGCGCCGCCTCGATGGCGTTGATCCGCCGCGCGGCCGGCAGTTGCACTTCGTGGTTGTCGATCAGAACGGATGGCATAGCTTTGCAGCGCCTCGTCTAGCCGCCGCGTCCATAGGGCAAACGTCAATCGACCGGTCTGCAATTATCGATCCTTCTCGCCGCGTCGTTTCTCCAGGTACAAGCAGACATAATTGCCGATCAGCATGATTGCGGCACCGAGAGCAAACACTCTATTCGAAGTCGGTCGAACCCAATCCTCCTCCGCAGCGAGAGCCAACGTCATGATCCCCAAACCGAAGCCACCGACGAAGCCGCCGTAATACCCGCCCGGGGGCATCCACCGCCAACGCAGTTGGTACCACCTCGGTCTCGTTCTATTCGCCTCATTGTTCATTGAAATCTCCTCAGGCCTTGCACCGCATGGACAAAGCGGCTGGGCGCTCTAAAATGCTGGCACGGGTTTCACTTCCATATATTCCTGCGGATTCGTCCGCTTGATAAAGTCCTCGAACTCACCGCGGAATTTGCGGATGGCCGTCTTGATCGGCCAGGCCGCGCCGTCGGCCAGGCCGCAGATCGTCGTGCCAGGAATGATACCGATCGAATCGCCGATTTCCAACAGCAGATCGAGGTCTTTCAGCCGTCCGCGGCCGGCCTTGATGCGTTCCATCATCCCCAGCGCCCAGTGGGTGCCTTCGCGGCAGGGCGTGCATTGGCCACAGCTTTCGTGGGCGAAGAAGCGGCAACTGTTGTGCAGGAAATCGACGATCGAATCGGTTTCGTCAAAAACCGTCACGCAGCCGGTGCCCAGCCCCAGGCAACCAACTCGCATCGGGCTGGAAAAATCCAAGGGCGTGTCGAACTCGGCTTCGCTCATCAGGCCGGTGCTCAAGCCGCCGGGAATCGCCGCCTTCGCCCGGCGGCCTTGCCGCACGCCGCCGCCGAACTCCTCGATCAGGCGGCGGACGCTGATGCCCAGCGGGGCCTCGTAACAGCCGGGACGATTCACGTGGCCGCTTAGGCCAAACAGCTTCGGGCCGAAGCTGCCGACGTCGTGCGGATTGTCCTTTCCCGGCGGCACGCCCATCGAACGAAACCAGGTGACCCCGCGATCGACGATGTGCTTCACGCAGGCGAGGGTTTCCACGTTGTTGACGATCGTCGGCCGGCGAAACAACCCTTCGACGGCGGGAAAGGGCGGCTTGATCCGCGGCCACGCCCGCCGGCCCTCGATACTCTCGATCAGCCCGGTCTCTTCGCCGCAGACGTAGGCCGCGGCGCCGCGATGGATGACCACGTCGAGCGAGAACGGGCTGCCGAGGATGTTCTTGCCCAGCAGCCCGGCGGCGTAGCACTCGTCGATCGCGGCCTGCATCCGCCGGATGCACAACGGATACTCGAACCGGATGTAGAGATAGGCGGTGCTCGTGCGGGTGGCATAGCAACTGAGAATGATGCCTTCGAGCACCTGGTGCGGATCGATCTCCATCTGCACGCGGTTGACGAACGTGCCCGGCTCGCTCTCGTCGGCGTTGACGCAGAGATAGACCGGGCCGGGGCGATCCTCGGGCAGGAACGACCACTTCATGCCGGTCGGGTAGCCCGCCCCGCCGCGGCCGCGGAGCCCGCTCTGCTTGACCATTTCGACAATATCCGCCGGCGACATCTCCTTCAGCGCCCGCCGCAGCCCCTGATGCCCGCCGCCGGCTTGGTAGACGGCCAGCGTGTGGCTGTCCGGCTTGCCGACGTTCGCCAATAGGACGGGTTCGTAGGACATGGGAAAGGGGCTGGGGGCTAGGGATTGGGGATTAGAAACCGCTCGCGGTTTCGCACTGCGCTGTGTTACTTCAGCATCTCTTCGACCAACTCATCGATCTTTTCTTTCGTCACGCCGCCATACAGTGTCTCGTTGATCATGACGACCGGGGCGGCGTCGCAAACGCCCAGGCACTCGGAGAATTCGAGCGTCACGCGGCCGTCGGGCGTGGTTTCGCCGGGTTTGACGCCCAGCTTCTCGCTCAAGTAACTCAGGATTTCCTCGCCGTTGCAGGCCGCACAGACCATTGAGCGGCAGACCCACACCCGGTAACGCCCCACCGGCTTGTCTTGCTTGAAAAACCCGTAGAAACTCAGCGTATCCTGCACCTGGGCGGGCGACAAATCGAGCAACTCGGCCAGTTCCACCACCGCCTGCGGCGGCACGTAGCCAAGCCGATCGTTGATCAAATGCAGCGCCGGCAGCGTCGCCGCCTGCTTGGTCGGGTAGCGTAGGCATGTTGCCCGGATGGCATCGCGAAGGTCGTCGGCAAGGATGGGTGCAGTCGTTGACATAATAGCGAGCGTTCACTGTGGATTCTGGCCGAGCGTTTCGAGCTTTCGGAGCCAGGCGTCGAAATGGGGACATTTGGCGCGGATCGCGGACAGTCCAATTGCAGCGGCAATTTGAGGACCGGCCGTCGGTTTTTCCCCGGCATACGCAGGAATCAACGAGGCTATTCGCTTCGAGGGAGCAGTATGCTGGCCATCGTCAATAAGCTCGGGCGAACGAACAGTGCCCGCCAGGAGTGCCAACTGTTGGCTCTCGCGAACATTCTCGATGTAATATGTCGCAATCTTGCCGGCATCGGCCAACAAGAGGGCCTCGAACTCGTGTAATTGGACGTAGGGGATGAACCGAGGATCGCCGATGTCCGCGGCCAAGGCGCGCTCCATTCCCTCCACGCGTCGGTAGGGGTTTTGCTCGCCCTCGAACTCATTGGTTCCGGGAAAATCGTGCGGCAAGGCGTATAGGTCGATCATGGTCGAGAGGAAGACATCGCGGCTTCCGTCCTGTCTCAAGCGACGGACAACATCATTTCTAAACGGCAAATATCGCCTCAGACCGCCACGATGGACTTCTCTGTTCTTCCTTGCATGGGCGGCTGAGCTCGATCCGGCCGAGGTACACCCCGCAGTTGGCCAAAAACTGCTGCAGAAGGTTGACGGCAAACTGCCGCTCGGTCGGCCCTTCAACTGTCAGATGCAGCCGCGCCATCAGAACGGTCCCCCGCCGATGGAGTTCTTCTGCCAAAGCTCGCCTAGCGTATACTCTTCAAGCCACTCCCTGAGACGGTCCGGATCCTGGCGAGTAAACATCGACCGCCCGTCCTGTCGGTCAACGACGATAACGTCCCCCGCGTCGAATTCCTCCAATAATGTTGGGGATTGGGTGGCAATAATGACCTGACGGCGAAGTGACGTCGCCTTCAAAATCGCTGCAACGATGGTAATTGCGGCTGGATGTAAACCAAGTTCAGGCTCATCGATCACGATCAGCGACGGGAGGTATTTCTCTGGTTGCAGGAGCAGCGTGGTCAGCACCATTGCTCGAAGAGCACCGTCCGGAAGTTCATGCGGGCCAAACAGCTTATCCGAACCATTGTCGTGCCAATCCAATTGAACGTTCTTGTCGTTCAACTCGAAGGCGCGACAGCAAAGTCCCGAAACCAAGGGGCAAATTGCTGAATGGTTCGCACAATCCGACCGTAGTACGAGAAGTTGGCAATCTGTTGCGATTGCTGCAACAAGCGATAGATGACGGCCGCGAGATTGGAGCCGTCGCCATTGAGTTTGCGATTGTCGTCGATGTAGCACGGCTGACGAATCCGGGCCTCGGGAGAGGTGTCATTAAGATGGTAAACACCAATCCCCCACAGGAAGCGCTGCACCATCTGGCCCATCGAGATCACGGCTTCCGATCCTTCGCAAAGGGCCGACTCATTGATTCCTCGGGCAAGTTCATGCCACTTCGGCGGTTCCTCATTGTCGGATCGCACTGCTTCTCTCTCAACGATCATGCTGCCGGGCGGCCTCGCACTCAGGCGAAAGGTGTATCCTATAGACGCTGTGGGTACTTGCTTCTCCTCCGGCGTCGGTTCCTCCAAATCGATAGTAGCATCGCAACTTGGCGTCCGCTTGGCCCCATAATGAAGGAGCGAGTCCGCTCCGCCTGACTTCGCTACAAAGTCGCGAAGCCTGACTCGCGACATGTTTGTGAGAAGTCGAAGAAAGTGAAGCAGATTTGACTTCCCCGCGCCATTCGCGCCGATAAGCACGTTGAGCGGTCGGAGTTCGATGTCCGCGTGCTCGATGGACTTATATCCGGAAATCGTGAGTCTCTTTAGTATCGCCATATTCAGTTCCTTCCTTACCGATCCAACTCCGCCGCGATAATGTTCAAACTCCCCAAGACCGCCACTATATCACTCAGTGTATGGCCGTGAATCAGATGCGGGAAGAGGGCGAAGTTGATGAACGACGGCGGGCGGCAGCGGGCGCGATACGCTCGCTGGCTGCCGTCGCCGACGATGTAAAAACCCAACTCGCCGTTCGGCGCCTCCGTGGCACAATAGACTTCCTCACTCGGCGTCGAGAAGCCGCGGTTGGTCATCACCAACTCGAAATGCGTGATCAGTCCCTCGATCGTGGAGAACACCTTGCTCTTATCGGGCAGAATCACTCGCGAAGCCGAAGGGGACAGGTCCATGTTTTCGGCCAAGGGTTTACTCGCGGAAGCAGTCGATTGGCCGAAAAATGGACCAGTCCCCGGCACGTCGCCGACGTTCACCGGCCCGGCGGGCAGGTTCTCGATCGCCTGCTGGATGATCTTCATGCTCTCGCGCATCTCGCCCATGCGGACCAGATAGCGGGCGAAGCAGTCGCCGGCCTCGGCGCAGCAGACGTTGAAGTCGAAATCCCTGTAGGCCAGGTACGGCTCGTCCTTGCGCAGGTCGCGGGTCACGCCGCTGGCACGGGCGACGGGGCCCGAACAACTGCGGTTGATCGCCTCCGCCCGGCTCAACAGCCCGATGCCGCTGGTGCGGTTGACGAAAATGCGGTTGCGATTCATCAGCCGCTCCATGTCGGCCAACGTCTTGGGGAGCGTTCTGAGGAAATCGCGGATCATGGCGATCGCCTTGGGCGAGATGTCGCCCATCAGCCCGCCCACGCGGGTGTAGCTGTTCGTCAGCCGGGCGCCGCAGAGGGCCTCGCAGATGTCGTAGATCTGCTCGCGCGGATTGAAGGCGTAGATGAAATGCGTGAACGCCCCGGTGTCGAGGCCCATCGCCCCCAGGCAGAGCAGGTGATCGGTGATCCGCGACAGTTCGCTGATGATTACGCGGATGTATTGGCAGCGCGGCGGCGTCTCGATGCCCAGCAGTTTCTCGACCGCCAGATGCCAGCCGACGTTGTTCGACATCGGCGAGACGTAGTTCATGCGGTCGGTGATCGTCACGTACTGGTTGTAGTCCAGGCTTTCGCCGAGTTTCTCGAAGCCCGAGTGCAGGAAGCCGATGTCCGGCATGGCGTCGAGCACCCGTTCGCCGTCGAGTTTCAGCACGATGCGGAACGTGGTGTGCGTGGCCGGATGCTGCGGGCCGAAGTTCAGCGTCCACACGTACGGCTGCGGCTCGTCGTGGACGAGATTGTCGGGAGAATGATGATTGATGATTGATGAATGATGAATGTCGGTCATCGCGCAATCTCCCATCGTCTTTCATTCATCATTCCGCATTCATCATTCATCATTCCTTCTCATCCTTCATCCCGCGTTATCACCGGAAAATTATGCCGCTCGCCGTGGCCCTGCAAGGGGTAGTCCTTGCGGAGTGGATGGGCCGTAAACTCCTCGGGCAGCAGGATTCGCCGCAGGTCGGGATGGCCGCTGAAGCGGATGCCGAACATGTCCCACACCTCGCGCTCCAGCCAATTCGCCCCCTGCCAAAGCCCCACGACCGACGGCACCGCCGGCTCGGGGTCGTTCACGAAACACCGCACCGTGATCCGCTCGTTCGTCTGCGTGTTCGCTAACAAATACACCAGTCCGAAACGATCCTTGGCGCCGCGGTAGTGCAAGTAATCGACACAGGTAATATCGACCAACAGATCGAAACCGCGCGATTCCTTGAGCGTCCGCAGAAGTTCATGGAGCGACGCCGCCGGCACAACGAGCCGCGTTTCACCGCGAAACTCACTGGCGGTCAGGCCGCGAAAACTGCTTCGAAGGCTGTCGATGATCTGTTGATTCATATTCCAAATTGCAGGTGGTGTCGGCTTGGCAGGTTGTTGGGGTGGCGGTTGCACTGCCGCACCAACCGGTCACGTCGCCGTTGCCGCCCGGCGGTTCTCGTTTTGCCGTTCGACCATCCAGCCGGGATATTCGGGCGGAATCGCGCTGGCGGCGTCGAGTTTCTCGACGTGCTCGCCGGCGAGCGTCACCTCGCCGGCGCCGAGGTTGTCGGCCAATTGCTCGGGCGTTTTGGCGCCGATGATGACGCTGGTCACGAAGGGACGGGTCAGCAACCACGCCAGGGCGATCCGCGGCACGGACACGCCGGTCGCTTGCGAGACTTCGCGCAAGGCATCGATCACCCGCTGCACCCGTGGGCGATCGATCGGCGGAAAATCGAAGGTGCTCCGCCGCGCCGGCGGGGCCGGGCTTGTCCACGTCGAACTTGCCCGATACCAAGCCGCCCGCCAACGGACTCCACGGCAAAATCGCCAGCCCCTGATCGACCGCCAGCGGCACGACCTCGCGCTCGATCTCGCGATTGGCCAAGGAGTAATACATCTGTGCGCTTTGGAACCGCGCCCGCTCGTGGGCGTCGGCGTAGGCCAGCGCCTTCATCGCCAGCCAGGCGGGCAGATTGCAGAAACCGACGTAGCGGACCTTGCCGCTGTGGACGACGTCGTCCAGGGCGCGGACCGTCTCTTCGATCGGCGTGTCGAGATCGTAGGCGTGGATCTGATAGAGATCGACGTAGTCGAGTTTCAGGCGGCGGAGGCTGGCGTCGATGGCGGCGAAGATGTGCCCACGCGACAGGCCAACCTGGTTCACCCCCGGTCCCATGCGGAAGTGGACTTTGGTGGCGACGACGATCTGATCGCGCGGCCGCGCCAGCGAGGCCAAGGCTGCGCCGACCAAGGTCTCCGATTCGCCTTCCGAATAGCCGTCCGCCGTGTCAATGAAGTTCACGCCAGCGTCGAGCGAGGCGCCGATCATGGCCTCGGCCTCGGCGGCGGAGAGTTTGCCGATGGCGGTCCAGAAACCCTTGCCGCCGAAGGTCATGGTGCCCAGGCACAACTCGGAAACGAAAAGCCCCGTTCGGCCAAAAGCTCGATATCGCATGGGTTTCTCCTCACGGTATCCGCAAATTGTACTCCTCACGCTCCGCGTGAGGGAAAAAGCAAAACCAGCCTTCCCTCACGCGGAGCCCCCCTCACGCGGAGCGTGAGGAGTACGTTCCCATCGTTTTCTCGATCATCTCCTCACTACTCCTGCAACGCCCGTTTCCGCTGCTGCCGCGAACGGGCGGCGAATTCGCGGCCGTAGATCGTCCCTTCGCGCTGTATCTTCTCTTGAAGATCGATGATCGACTGGAGCAGTTGCTCGGGCCGCGGCGGGCAGCCGGGCACGTACATGTCAACCGGAATGAAGCGATCGATTCCCTGAACCACGCAATAGGTATCGAACACGCCGCCGGTCGAGGCGCAGGCGCCCATCGAGATGCACCATTTCGGCTCGGGCATCTGCTGCCAGATCCGCTGCAACACCGGCAGCATCTTCATCACCACCCGGCCGGCCACAATCATCAAGTCGCATTGCCGCGGGCTGAAGCGGAAGACCTCCGCCCCGAACCGCGCGATGTCATGCCGGCTTGCCCCCACCGCCATCAGTTCGATGCCGCAGCAGGCCGTGGCAAACGGCATCGGCCAGAGACTGTTCTTACGGCACCAACTGACCAGCTCGTCGAGCTTCGTGACCGCCACGTTGTCGGGCAACTCGGCTGACGCGCCATTGGAATACCCCTTTTCGCCAGTCGTAGACGAAGCCGACAGTCAGCAGGGCAACGAAGATCATCACGGCGGCGAAGAGGAGGTGGCGGCGCTCGGGCGTCGCGCTTGGTCGAAGCGGAGAAGAGGGGGAGACGAGGAGATGGGGAGATGAGAAAACGGCTGATGACTTCACGTCTCCCCCTCTCCCCCTCTCCCCGTCTCCTCGTCTTTGAATGGGCACTGAAGTGCCCATCCCTCCTGCCCGAGTGCCCATCCCTCTCGCGCTGCTCGCCGGCAATTACTGCCCAGGGATAGAGAAATAGCAGTTCGACATCGAAAACCAGGAACGCGATCGCCAGCAGATAGAAACGCACGTCGAAACGGCGGCGAGTGTCATGGATCGGGTCCATGCCGCTCTCATAGGGCATTCGCGCCACGCGACCGGCACGACCCGGACGAACGACGCGGGCAAAGGCCAGCAATCCTAGAGCAAGCCCGAGCACACAGACCACGCAGAGGAGGATCGGTAGGATTGCGAGAACCAGGTGCTGCATTTGCCGCTGTCCCTTCGCCAGAGGCCGGCCAACGTCTGGGACATTCTAAATAGGCTGCCAAGAACAAAAAAGCCCCTCACAGGTGGGGCAGGAACCTGCGAGGGGCAGTTTGTGTGGGGAGAATACCCCCCAGCAGTCCCAATTATGGAATCTGCTTAGTGAACATTCAATAGGTCTTTGCCGCCGCAACGTGGTTTCTACGGTAGGCGGCTTGCCCCCGACCTAGAACACGTCGGCGTTGAAATGGTGCCCCTGATAGTATCTCTCACCGGTGTGACGCTCGCCGCAGAACATCGGGAAGAACTGGTATTCCTTGTATGGCGGGTCCTTCCGATGCGTGGGGTAGTAATTCATCCACTGCTTGTGATAGACCGGAATCCGCATCTCCGGCGGATAGCGGAAGTACAAATCCTCGCTGCTGCGGTAGTAGTCTCTGCCCCAGAAATTCTGTGGGTAGTAGACATAAGGATAGTGGTACATCCGGTTCCAGTCTTGGGTGTTGTAGCTGTGCGCCCACTGCCGGCCATAGGCCTCTTGAGCTTGGGCATTCGTCACGCTGAACAGAAACGCCACCAGGGCTGCAGAGAGCAGCAGGAAAATAGTCCGGCGAATCATCGTCGTCCCCCCTTAAGTCGTGTCCATTGAAGCAGGCACGCCGGTGCCCGCAATCCGGGTCGGCTACCAGGAGCATCGGCACGCGGAACCGCCGGCATTTAGTGAATATCCGCTACAGAAGCTATAGCCCGCAAAATCGGTAGATTAGGGAAGGAGAATGGCGCGAGGGCTGGGCACTTCATTCCTCGTCAGATGCAAGGGCTGGGCACTTCAGTATCCCCGTCCGACGCGAGGGCTGGGCACTTCAGTGCCCAGTGGACACGCCAAACAGGAGGCGCGCTTCCCTGCGGGGCGCGGCTAAACGCTCGCCTGCTGCGGCGCGGCTAAACGCTCCTCTCCGTACTCTCCAAGTACGCGCCGAGCATAATCTGTGCCGCCAGCATGTCGATCCGCTTCTTCCGCCGTTTCCGCGTCATGTCGGCGGCCAGCAGGAACTGCTCGGCCTCGTGGCTGGTGAATCGCTCGTCGAAAAACTCGACCGGCACGCCGGTCGTCTCGCCCAGCCATTGGCCGAACTGCCGGGCCTCGACCGACTTTTCGCTCTCGCCGCCGTCCAGGTGGATCGGCAGCCCGACCACGAACAGCGCGATCCGTTCCTCGGCCGCCAGCCGCCGAAATCGCTCGGCGTCCTGGTCGAGGCCGCGGCGGGTGTAGTTCTCCAGTGGGCTGGCGATCGTCCGCTCGGGATTGCTCACGGCGATGCCGATCCGCACCGTGCCATAGTCGATGCCCGCCACGCGGCCGGGCAGCGCCGGTTGACCGGTCATGGCACGTTCTCCAGCTTCTGCGGCCTGTCCGGCTTCGCCAGCGGTTGCCGCTTGGCTTCCGAGATGAAGTAACCGTGCTGCAAGAAACAGAGCACGTATTGCTGGACTTTCGGATTCTCCATTATGAACGAATGCAGCATCGGCAGGCGGACGAAGTCGCGGGCCCCGGCCAGCTTGGTCGTCTCGACGCTGACCACGCCGTCGTTGTCGCCCACCAAGATCGGATTGTAGCCCCTCTGGTTCCCTTTGCCGCCGGCGATGATGCCGAACGGAAAGTCGGGCGTAGCGAGGCGCTTTTCCAACTGCGGCCAATCGCGGCCGAGCTCCTGGCCGGCGTCGCCGGCGATCTCACGGAAGACGATATTGTCGGCGAACGTCTCGGCCAGCAGCGCGCCCTGGTTGGGCGGACCGAGCATCACGAATCGCCCGAATCTCATCTTTGCCCGGCGGTCAGCCGCGGCGGCATTGGCCGATTGCTTTGCCGCGTCCTGCCGGGCCAGATCGCCCAGGTAGTGGCGAATCACGATATTGCCCATGCTGTGGCCGACGAAATTGATCTCCTCGATGCCGTCGAGATGGTTGACCAGATGCCGCAGCGTCCGCGCGTGCTGGGCCATGTCGTAGCGCGTGCTCGGGTATTCGACGTTGAAGACCTCGTAGCCCCCTTTGTCGCGCAGGTGGCGGCAGAGCGACTCCATCGACGCCCGGCTGCGACCGAGGCCGTGCAAGACGACCACTCCCTTGCCCTTCATCGGCGGCAAGCGGCGATCCTGCTTGATCCGCTCGAGCGCGGCGAGACATTCATCGTAAGTGCCCGAGGCGTAACGCAGGTTCCGCCCGTCCAACAACCGGCAATGCTCGTTGAAGACGTTCCGCTGGACGCGCCACTGGTGGAAGTGGAGCTCGTCGGCCCAGAACTGTTTTCCCCCCAAGGTGGGCATCGGCAGCGACATTGGACTGCTCACTCCCGGTTCCTCGGCGACCGCCCGGCCCGCCGGCGCGGCCAGCCCGGCCGAAAGCATCAGACCGATACACATGATGCAACCGGTCGCGCGCAATCCCAAGGTGCGCGGCCTCGGCGCTTGGCAACGGACGGTGCAAGCATGAAGGCGGGCCGGCCTCCGTTATATAACGACATGGCGTACATTATAATAGTTTCCGAAGCATCGAGAAAACCCGATCCGCGGGAGGGACTGCCGGTTTTGGCCACGTCTCGCACCATTGCCATTGGCGACATTCACGGCTGCCTGGCCGCACTCGAAGCCCTGCTGGCGGTAATCCGGCCGCGGACGGATGACACGATCATCACGCTGGGCGATTACGTCGACCGCGGACCCGACTGCCGCGGAACGATCGAGCGGCTGATCGAGCTGGGACGGCAGTGCCGGTTGATCCCGCTGTTGGGCAACCACGACGACATGATGCTGAAGGTCCACGACGGCCGCAACGATCTCTACGTCGATTGGCTGCTGTTCGGCGGCGATGCGACGCTGATGTCCTACGGCGTCGACCACCCCGAGGACGTTCCGCCGGCACACATCGAGTTCTTGCGCGGCTGCCGGCTGTTCCACGAATCGGAGCAGCGGCTCTATGTTCACGGCAATTACCTGGGCGACCTGCCGCTGGCGGAGCAGCCGGTGGAGACGCTGCTCTGGGATTCGGTGAAAGCTCGGCAGCCCGGCCCGCACTACTCCGGCAAGGCGGCCATTGTGGGCCACGCCTCGCAGAAGAGCGGCGAAGTCCTCGACCTCGGCTACCTGAAGTGCATCGACACCTGGTGCTACGGCGACGGTTGGCTGACGGCCCTCGATGTCGATACCGGCCAAACCTGGCAGGCCGACAAGACGGGGCGGATGAGGGATGAAGGATGAAGGCGGAGGGCGGAAGGGGGAAGGATGCAGGATGGGGAAAGAGGGATGAGAGATGAGGCAAAAGGGATGAGGGATGAGGGCTGAGGGCTGGGCGGTTCACCGCCCAGCGGAACCGCCTGTCAACCCCCACCCCGCCGCTCGCGGCTTCGCACCTCGGCTCTCCTTCCGCTACAATGAATCCCATGCCCCGTCGTTTCTTCATCCAAACCGTCGGCTGCCAGATGAACATCCTCGACAGCGAACTGCTCGCCGGCGAATTGTGCCGGGCGGGGCACGAGCAGGTCGATGCGATGGGCCGCGCCGACATGATCCTGCTTAACACGTGCAGCGTCCGCCAGCACGCTGAAGACAAAATCTACAGCTTGCTGGGCCGCTTGAAAGAACTGAAACAGCGGCGGCCCGAACTGATCGTCGGCGTGCTGGGTTGCATGGCCCAGAAGGACCGGCACGAGATCTTCCGCCGTGCTCCCCATGTCGATTTGGTCGTCGGCCCAGGCCAGTTGGGCCAACTGCCGGCCCTGATCGAGCGTGTCGCCGCCGGCAGCGGGCCGCAAGTGGAAATCAGCCTCGATCGCATCGGCGGCGATCGTACCGCGGTCCAGCGGAGCTTCGTCCAGTTCTCGCCCGACCGCACCGCCGCCAGCCGGCCGGCGCCGCATCAGGCGATGGTGCGGATCATGTTCGGCTGCGACAAGTTCTGCACGTATTGCGTGGTGCCGCGTGTCCGCGGGCCGGAACAGAGCCGCCCGGCCGCGGAGATCGTCGAGGAAGTTCGCCGCCTGGCCGATCACGGCTGCCTCGAAGTGACCCTGTTGGGCCAGACCGTCAACAGTTATCGCGACGCCACCGGTCCGCGCAGCGTCGAGCTGGCCGATCTGCTCTACATGCTGCACGAGATCGACGGCATCCGCCGATTGCGGTTCGTCACCAACCATCCCAAACACATGACCGACGCGTTGCTCCAGGCGATGCGCGACTTGCCCGAGGTTTCGCCCTATCTGCACGTCCCGGCCCAGAGCGGATCCAATGCGATTCTGGAGCGGATGAAGCGGGGTTACACGGTCGAATTCTATCGGGAAATGCTGGCCCGCGCCCGCCAGGCGATTCCGCACGTCGCCGTGACCAGCGATTTCATCGTCGGCTTCTGCGGCGAGAGCGAAGAGGATTTCCGCCGGACGGCCGAGTTGGTGCGCCAGTCGCGGTTTAAGAACAGCTTCATCTTCAAGTACAGCGGCCGTCCCGGCACCAAGGCCGACGAGCTGTACGTGGACGACGTGCCCGAGGCGACGAAGCGGCGGCGAAACAACGAGCTGCTGGCGATTCAGAACGCGATTTCGCTCGAAGACAATCAACCGTTTCTCGGCCGCACGGTCGAGATTCTGGTCGAGGGGCCGAGCAAGGTGGCGAAAAAGCGGGATTCCCGGCAGCAGGCTGCCGAGACAGCGGAAGACCCGAACGCGTCGCTCACGACGTCCTCGCCGGCGAGAAACGCCCCCCGATTGCAATCGGGGGGCTTTCCCGGGCAGCGGGAATCTCTTGCAGGGCGCGCCGGCATTCTTCACCTCGCCCCCGCCGCTGTTGCGAAAGCGGCGCGAACGCAACTCGTGGGCCGCACGACCTGCGATCGCATCGTTGTCTTTGAAGGCTCGACCGACTTTGTGGGCCGCATCTTGCCGATAACCATCGAGCGGATCGATGCCTTTACGCTGTTTGGCCGGGCGGTTGTTTCGGGCGATCGGTAATAATCAACGCTCCCGTTCAGCCGCCGCGTCCACGCGGCGTAATTGGTGCAGCAACAGTCCTCGAACGCTTCCCTTGGGGGCGCGGCTAAACGAAGTGTCAAAATGACCACCGGCGATGCTGACCGCGAACCGACGATTCTCGACCACCGCCGGGCGAGAAGGCTCGCCGTGTGGAACGGGGCGATCTGGTCGATCGGCAACGGGCTGGTCGGCACGACGCTGATCGTCTATTGGGCCAAGGAACTGCACGCCGCGTGGATCGGGCTGGGCCTCGGCCTGGTCGGCGCCGCGCCGCAGATCGTGGGCCTGTTGCGGCTTCGGCGCCGGCGATGATCGCCAGGCTGGCCGATCGAAAGCGATTTTGCGTCGCGGCGTTCCTGCTGAGCGTCTTGCCGTTGGCGATGATCCCGCTGCTCTGCGCGCCGGGGTTGTTGCCCTCGGCGGCCTGGTCGCTGGCGGTGCTGATTCTGCTTTGGTGTCTACATCAACTCCTGCAATATCTGGCCTTCGTGGCCCTCTGGTCGTGGCTGGCCGACGCGGCGGCGACGCGAATTCGCGGGCGGTTCCTGGGATGGCGGCAGCGGTGGATGGTGGCCGGCGGCGCCGCCGCGGCCGTCATTGCCGCGATGGCCAGCGCCAACGCCTCAGATATCAACGAGTCGATCCACGAGACCGGCCGCGCCTTTCCTACGTGGGTCTCCTACGGCTTCATCATTTCTCTCGGGGCATTGTTCTTGCTGCTGGCATTGGGACCGTTGGAGTTGATGCCGCCGTGCCAGCGCCGCCAACTGCGCCTGCGCTTGTCACGCCAGCCGACGGCAGGTTGGATGAAACCGTTCTGCGATCCGCGCTTCCTGCGGCTGCTGGCGTTCGGCTGTTGGTTCTCGTTCTTCACCGGCGTGACGCAAGCGGCGCAGAACTACTATCCGCCGTACGTGCTGCACATTTCGCTCGCCGTGTCCCTTGCACTTCAGACGGGGATGAGCGTGGGGCAATGGGGCGTCAGCCCGTGGATCGGCCGGCTGGCCGACCGCTTCGGCAATCGGCCGGTGATGTTCGTCAGCCAACTGCTGGTGGCTGCGGGGCTGCTCTGCTTCGCCGTTGCCACGCCGGCGCAGCGCTGGTGGGTCGTCGGCGCCTGGGCGATGTGGATCGCCTACGCCGGCATGAACATCGGACTGCCCAATCTGATGTTGAAACTCGCCCCGCGCGAGTCGAACGCCGCCTACATCGCGGCCTTCGAGGCCACCAGAGGATTGTGTTTCGCCGCCAGCGCGATCCTTGGCGGGCTGATCCTCGATCGCGGCATTCGCTGGCACGATCTGGCCGTGGGCGGTCTATGGCTCTCGTTCTTTCCCTGCCTGTTCCTCTTCGGCTGGTTTGTGCGCAGCCTCGGATCGCTGCTGCTGCTGTGGGTGGTCGAGCCCAGCAAAGAGGAATTGGAGACATCTGACCGTGGGAGCGGACCGCTGATGGCTGACCGCTGAATAGTCGGTGCGCCGTTTGGAAATCCCTTGCTGGCGAGAAACGCCCCCCGATTGCAATCGGGGGGCTTTCCCAGGCAGCAGGAACTTCTTGAAAGGCAATCCGGCCCCGCCGACCGACGGCTTCCTGCCAAAACGGCAGTCAATTCTCCATCCGGCAGGTGGCCGATGGGTTCGGCCGGCCCCGATTTTTCGAGATAGTATTGAATTGGCGTATGCTGTAAGATGCGGCCCGGTCGCTGGTTATCTTCGTCGGGCAACCAGGCGGAGGCTGGATTGCGACGGATGGCACGCAACTTGCGATGGGTCACTCTGGACCCCAACAGCGCAGGCAGATCGAGCCATGCTGATTGAACCACCCTCCCTGCTGATCACCGACGACGACGACGGCTTCCGCGAGACGCTGGCCGTCGCGCTCCAGCCGCGCGGCTTTCGCACCCTGCTGGCGGGCGACGGCGAGGAGGCGCTGCGGATCGTGCATCGTGAACGGGTGGACCTGGTGTTGTTGGACATGCACATGCCCAAGCTCACCGGACTGGAGACCCTGCGGCAATTGAAGGAGTTCCGCGCCATGCTGCCCTGCATCCTGCTCTCCGCCCAGTTGGACGAGCGGATCATCGAGCAGGCGCAGCGAGCCCACGCCTACTCGGTCCTCTCCAAGACGGTCACACTCCGCCAGATCACGAGCATCGTCTTCCAAGCCCTCCAACGCACCTACGAGTGGCACGGATAAGGGCAGAAGACTCCGATTCGATTTGCTGTGCTATGGGAAAAGTGTTGGTCACCGGGGCCAGCGGATTCATCGGAAACCATCTGGTCTCGACTTTGACGAAACGCGGCGACAACGTCACCTGTCTGGTGCGGCGGAGTTCGCATATTGAATCGCTGCGGCAGGCGGGAGTGCGCTTCGTGTACGGCGACGTGACCGACCACGACAGCATCGCTCCCGCGGTCAAAGGCCAGGAAACCGTCTACCATCTTGCCGGCCGCACGCAATCACTGGTCGCCCGCGATTTCTACCGCGTCAATCAGCGCGGGGTAGCCAACGTCGCCGAAGCGTGCGCGGCGCAAACCACCCCGCCGGTGCTCGTCTCCGTCTCGTCGCTGGCCGCGGCCGGCCCCGCTAACGGCGGCGTGCCGAAGTCCGAAGCCGATCCGGCCAGGCCGGTTTCGCACTATGGCCACAGCAAGCGGGCGGGCGAGCGGGCCGCCGAGCGCTTCGCCGACCGCGTCCCCATCAGCATCGTCCGCCCGCCGATCGTCCTGGGCGAGGCCGACCGACAGGGGCTCGCGCTGTTCCGCTCCATCGCCCGCTTCCGCGTTCACATGGTGCCGGGGCGCGATCGGCGGCGCTTCTCGCTGATTCATGCCGACGACCTGGTCAATCTCTTGATCCTCGCAGCCGAGCGCGGCAAGCGACTGCCGCCGTGTGGACGACCGCAGTCGCGCGGCCCACAGGGCTATTACTTCGCCGCCTGTGAACAGGACCCCACCTACGCCGACCTGGGCCGGATGGTCGCCAAAGCCCTGGGACGCCGCTTTGTCATCGTCATTCCCACGGGCATGCCGGCGGTGTGGACAGTGGCGGCGGGAGGCGAGGCAATCTCGCGGCTCCGCCACAATCCGCTCTTCATGAATCTGGAAAAAGCCCGCGAAATCACCGCCGGCAATTGGCTCTGCTCGGCCCAGACGGCGGCCACGGAACTCGGTTTCGCCGTCGCCGCTCCGCTGCCGGAACGGCTGCGGCAGACTGCCCTGTGGTATCGTGAGAAGAAATGGCTGTAGAGAGCCCTTGTACTCCTCTCACTCCGTGAGAGGGAAAGTGTAGAAGACCTCTTGTACTCCTCTCACTCCGTGAGAGGAAAAAGAAGGAGCGGCCCGAATCGCTTCACGTGGAGCGTGACGGGTACGTCGGCCAAGGAACCTGGAGAATGGCGGCAATTCGGTGTTGGAGATTCTAGCCCGACCGACTATACTGCCCGCCGCAGGGGAGATATTAGAGGGAATCTGTGATGAAAAAAATCATTGGTCTGCTCGCATTTGCTGCGGTTGTGATCGTCTTTGCCAGTCAGCCAACAACGGTATGGGGACAGCGTAGTGGGTCTGGCGGCGGTGGCGGTTGGGGTGGCAGTCACGGCGGCTGGGGCGGCGGCGGCGGTGGCGGCGGATGGAGCGGCAGCCGCGGCTCCTTTACGCCCTCCCATTCCGGCTCGCCGGCCTCGCGGGCCACTTCGCCCGGCGGTCATCCGGCTGCCGCCCATTCCTATGCCCATTCCGTCGGGCCGATGGCCTACCATCACGGCTACTACGGCCACTGGTATCACGGCGATTGGCACGATCACTATCACTGGGACCATCCCTGGCATTACGGCCCGGTGGCTTGGTTCTCTTTTGGTTTCGTGGCCGGCGCCGTAGTGTGGGATACGCCCTGGCGCTGGGGCTATTGGCCGTACTATAATCCGTACTATTGCCCGGCGGTGGTCGTTGTCGGCGAGCCGGTGGTCGATTATTCGCAGCCGATCGTGGTGGCCAGGGCGCCGAACATCGACCCGGCGATTGCCGAGCAGCGGGTCGCTCAGTATCTCGACGCCGCCCACGACGCCTTCGTTCGCGGCGATTACCGCACCGCAATGGCGCAGATCAACGGCGCGTTGGCCATTAAGCCCAACGACACCGTGCCGCACGAGTTCCGCGCGCTGGTGTTGTTTGCCATGCGGCGCTACAGGGAAGCCGCCGGGGCGGTCTATGCCGTGCTCTCCGTCGGTCCCGGCTGGGACTGGGCGACGCTGGCCGGCATGTACCCCGACATCAACCTCTACACGGCCCAGCTCCGCGGCTTGGAGCAATACCGCAACGATAACCCGGCGGCCCCCGACGCGCATTTTCTCTTGGGCTATCACTACATGACCTGCGGGCATCTCGATGCGGCAATCGGAGAGTTTCGCGACGCGGTGCGGCTGAACTCACGGGACCAGTTGTCGGCGCAATTGCTCACCGCACTCACACAGCAGCAGAATCCCGCCAATGAGAGGCCCTCGCTCTCCGGCACGCCCACCACGGCGCCGACCATGCTCGCCGCTCCGGCCGGGCCGGTGACTGCCGCCGCGCTGGCCGGCAGTTGGACGGCGACGCGGCCGGACGGGGCGTCGTTCTCGCTCGAACTGGCCAAGGACGGAACCTATACCTGGCGGCACACGCTGCAAGGCCAATCGCAGACCTATAGCGGCGGCTACACCGTGGCCGACAACCTGCTGATCCTCAAAGAGAGCGGCAATCCGGCGATGATCGGGCAGGTAGCACTAATAGACGCCAGCCGCTTCAACTTCAAAATGGTCGGCAACAATCCCGCCGACCCGGGCTTGGCGTTTACGAAGAGGTAGGGATTGACCAGTGCGGCCGGCTTGAGTGGCACGCCCGGCGGAACAGAGGGCGTGTCGCTCGACCGGCCGAATCGCTGTCGGCAAGCCTTTCTTCCAACCTCCCCTCTCGCCACGCATCCGCATCGCGGCGGGTAGCGGCAAGGCAGCCCTTCGCTTGAGGGCAATTGCCGACGCGCGCCGCGTCAGGCTATATTACACATCGACTCTGATGGGTGAAGCGACCTTCGCGTGAAGCGGTGTGCCAGCGATCTCACGCGCATTTGCCGCGGTCAACCAACAAGAACCGTTACACTGGGGGACCTTTCGATGGCGATGAACCACATTCGCATTCTCGTTGTGGGCTTTTGCGCAGTAGCGCTGCTTCTGGAACCCGGCTGCTCGGAAGGCTCTCCGACGAGGAAGCGGCTGAGATGGACGTTCTCGCCCGGCCAGGAATTTCGTATCCACACGACGCGCACCGAGGAGTACAACATGAAAGGGCCTGGGGGCGAGGTAGACAGTGCGGATGAATTCGCGGGCGACGAGTCGTGGCATGTGGAAACCGTTGACAAAGACGGAGTCGCGAAGATTACCATGGCCACCCGTCGAATGCGGTTCAAAACCCGGTCTCCTAAGGAGCAATTCGAGGTGGATACGGAAGGAAAGACCGAAAGCCTGCCTCCCGACTCTGCCTTCCGGACGCGGCTGTTGAGAGAGATGATTCACAATCTCAAGGTGCATTTTGCGGTTGATCGGCGCGGACGACTCACGGAGGTGAAGGTTGAGAAAGCCGGCAATCGACACACGATGGCCGCGGCGGCTGCGTTTTCCCAATGGGTGTCGGAACAGAAAGTTGCGGAAAGGTTGAAGCAGATGCTTCTGGTCTTTCCTGATGCGCCGTTGGCACCGGGTGACAAGTGGAACGACACGCTCAAAAACAGTCACTTTCCCCACGAGGGCTTCACTAATATCCTCGTGACGTACCGTTACGCTGGCTCAATACACTACAAGGGCCGCATAGTTGAGAAGATCGACGAAGCCGCCGCAACCGATGGGAACGAAGAGAAATTGCCGCCGGGAGTCAAACTCAAGACGGCTTCGCAAGATAATACGGGCACAGTCTATTTCGACAATGCGGCGGGATACCTCCTTGAGGCCGAGACCACGCAGAAGAAGACCAGGGTGTTCTCCAAGGAAGACTACACCATAAGGGAACAGAGCCGCATGGTCTCGAAGATCCAGATTGACACTGCCCCTTAGCCAATGACGGGAATCCCGGCGACGGAGAGGGCCCTATGAACGAATCCGAGAACCCCAACGAAGGGCAACTGATCCTCTACCAGACCGAAGCGGGCACGGTCCGAATCGAGGTGCTTTACCAGTCCGATACCGTTTGGCTCAACCAGAAGAAGATAGCCGAGTTGTTCGGGGTAGACATCCGCACCATCAGCGAGCACATTCGTAACATCTTTGCTACGGGCGAGTTAGACGAGCAGTCAGTTCTCCGGAAAATCCGGACAACTGCCGCTGATGGCAAGAACTACCTGGTCAACTTCTACAATCTCGACGCCATCATCTCCGTCGGCTACCGCGTCAACAGCGCCCAGGCCACGCAGTTTCGCATTTGGGCCACGCAAACGCTGCGGGAGTTCGTCATCAAGGGCTTCGTGCTCGACGACGAGCGGCTGAAGCTGAACAAGCGCTTCGGCAAGGGCGATTTATTTCGAGGGAGATCAAGCGAATCGAGCAGCCGCCCAAGGCGGGAGAATAGGGCAAACTCAGGTGCTGCAATAAACCTCGCCCCTTCTGCGTTTATAATAGCAGCATGGCCGATCGCGGACGGAACACCGACGATGGGGACCGGTTTGCGGACTGGGTCCGCGAACACGGCCGCGCCGTGCGCGGTTTCCTCTTGGCCTCGGTTCGCCGCGGCGACGTGGCCGACGAATTGAGCCAGGAGGTGTTCTGCCGCGCCTGGCAGGCACGGCAGAATTATCGCGAACAGGGGGCCGCCCGGGCCTACTTGCTGCGGATCGCCGATCGCTTGGTCTGCGACCGCGGCCGGCGGAACGGCACGCCCGTCAATTTGGATCGCGACGGCTGGCAGCGGCACGAGCCGGTTTGCGCGGACGCCGACCCGCCGGCGGCGGCGATGCGGGTGGAGGAGAACGGGCAGCTTGCGAAGGCGCTCGACCGCTTGTCGCCGCCGCAACGCCGCGTCCTCTTGCTGCGGTACTTTGGCCAGTTCACGTTCGCCGAGATCGCCGAAATGATCGGCTGCCCGTTGGGCACGACCTTGAGTCATTGCCGCCGCGGACTCGAAGTGTTGCGGGGGTTGTTGGCGGAGAAGCAGTCATGAAAGACGATTTGCAGACGCAGCAGCGAGCGCTCGAAGAGGCGACCGCCCCCGGCGATCGGTCGGTGGAGCAGCTCGATCCTGAAACGGCGACGTTGCGCGAGGCGTGGCTCGCCCTGGGCGAAATCCTCGAAGCCGCCCAGCCGCGGCAGCCTGTCGAGATCAGACACCGCCGCGAAACGCCCCGTCATTGCAATGGCGAGGCCGTGCAGGGAGCGGCGAGCCGAAAACGATTGCGCTGGTCACGCCTGTTGGCTGGTGCCGCGCTGGCAGCCTCGCTGCTGGTCGTCGCAACGGTCATCTGGGCGATCGGTGGCGGTAACCGGCAGACCGATCCCGGGCAGTCGCCGCAACAGATGGCTGCAAAGAGCCATCGGAATCCGCCGTCGCAGAAGACAATCGCGAAGAGCGTGCCGCCGGCCGACGTGCCGCAATGGGACGATTCGTTCGACGAACAGTTCGCCCAGCTAAGCTGGCAGATGCTCTGCGTCCAAGAAAGCCAGGTCTTCCGGACCGACGCCTTCGGGCAGGCTCAATATCGACTGGAACAATTGCGGGAGACAATTCAGGCAGACTCGCTCTGAGAGATTCGACCGTTTAGCCGGCGAACTTGTTCGCCGCGATTTGTGCTGGGAACGCTGGCATTTCACAGCGGATAAGTTCGCCGGCTAAACCGACGGTGACGTTGCTGTCCAGGCGCAGAGACGTTAGCCAAATGGTGTAGCGTTGTTCTTCACAGTTTTACCATCGCGAGAGGAGACGACACGATGACTCGTATGAAGAAGTATGTTGTGGTTCTTGTAGCGATTGCGGCGATCGGGCTGCTCTGGGCGAATGCCGCCTGGGCACAACCTGACGGCGGCGGCCGGTCGCGCGGCGAGGCCGCCGCTCCGGCTTATCCGAACCCCCCACCCGACGGCATGGTGGAAGATCCGCTCGGCGGTCCTCGCGATACCGGTCCCGCCGACAGACAGCAGCCGCCCGGTGGGCCGGGCGGTTATCCTGGCGGTCCCGGCGGCATGCGGCCGGGCGGCGGCCCGCAGCCTGGCGGGCAAGTTCCGTCGCCGTTTGGCGGCGCGCAGATGCCGGGCGGCGGTGGAATGATGCCGATGCCCCCGGGAGGAATGGGGCAGATGAGCGGCCACGTAAGGGGTGGGATGATGGGTGGCGGTCCCCGCGGCATGCCCGACATGGCGGTCCGCGATCCGGAGATGTTCAAGCTCTATCGGGCGGACATGGAATTGGAGCAGCAATCGCACGAATTGGCCGCACAGTACCGGCAGGTCGTGAAGCAACAGAAGGAGAGCAGCGAGGAGTCCAAGGAGCAGAAACAACGGCGCGAAGAACTGAAGAAGCAGATCACCGAGGTGGTCAACAAGCAGTTCGAAGTTCGCCAGCAACGCCACGAGTTGGAGTTGAAGCGGCTGGAGCAGCAGTTGAAACAACTCCGCGAGGTTGTCAAGCGGCGGAGCGAAGCCCGCAAGACCCTCGTCGAAAAACGAATCACGGATCTGGTCGGGCCCGAGGAAGCGGGCGTGGAGTTCTAGCCCGCATAACCCTTCGGCCGTGTAAAACAGTCGCTTCAGTGTAAGAAGGAAAAAGGGGAAAGGGGAAAAACGGGAATGATCCAGAGGGGACTCCTGCATCGTCAGCTCTCAGTACGTCATTCTTGCCCTCTTTCCCTCTTCCCCTTTTTCCTTCCTTACACTGAATGTCATTCGGCTGAACCAGTTGCGAGAGCAGTAGGTCCGATGGGGCAAACATCTCTGTCCGCCCCAGCGTGGCGAGAGATGCGATTCAGACGCCCCAGTCCACCTAGATTTCCCCGTCGCAGCGAGAATCGGATTATTCTGCCATTGACCAGCCTGGAAAGGTATCTATAATCCGCCCGAGTTTTTCCCGAAGCGGCCGCGGGACGTCGCTTACGTGCTCGTCGATAAGCAAAACTCTTTGCGCAATCGGCAAAGTTTGCGGAAATGGAATAATCAAACGCAGGGAAGCGTTCGATCTTAATCTGAGACTGTTCGATCTTCTCTTGGCTTCGAAGGACCGAAACCATGCGAACCAATACGACGTGCTGGGCATTGGCTGTTCTTGCTCTGGCGGCTTTGGCGGGCTGCTCCAGCGGCAGCGGGAGTAGCTGGGCATTCTGGCGAACCAGCCCCTTCTCGTCGAACCAGACGGCTACGCCCAGCGGCGTCGGCGCGCCGGAAAAACCGTCGGGCATCGCCGCCGGCAATTCCGCCGCACCGTCCGGCACGTATGCTGGAACCACCCCGGGCACGCCGCCATCGTATGGGCAGCCGGGCAGTTCGGGAACCTACAACGCCTCGAACGGCGGCTTTAATCCGCCGACTGCCGGCTACGGCACGCCGCCGAGTTACCCGAGCACGCAGTATCCGTCAACCGCCGCCAGCACGCCGGCAAGCACTCCCGGCTACGGCTACGGCAATACTCCTTACACAGCCAGCAATGCGGGCATTGCGGGCGCCGGCGCCTACGGCACTTCGCCGGCAAGCGCCACCGGCGGACGCGGATACTACGATGCCGGCTCGGCCGCGGGCGGCTATTCGCCGCCAGCCAGCACAGGCTCAGGCAGTTATGCGCCGCAAAACTACGCTCCCGGCGGCAGCGGCTACTCGCCGAGCGGTTATCCATCGAGCGGTTATCCATCGAGCGGCTATCCGTCGAGCGGCGCGTCGGCCAACGATTTGCCGCCGAACCCGGTTCGCAGCAGTCCGTCGTATCCGAGCACCGATTCGAGTCGCTCTGGGAACGGCACGAGCGGTTCCGCCGCGGGCGCAACGGGCTACGGCGGCTATCGCTCGACCGGGACCAGCAGCTACGATCGTTGCGGTGGCGCGGGACCGAGCGACGCCTCGAATTACGGCGGCAGTTCGCCGAGCAGTGCCGCTCCGTCGGCCAGCGGTTACTCGCCTTCTGCCGGCAGCTATACGCCGACGGGCAGCAGCTACACGCCGACCGGCAGCAGCTATTCGCCGGCGCCGGGGAGTCGCTTTGCTTCGCCGAGCGGCTCGTTGCCCTCGACCGGCGGCAGCAGCTATACGTTGCCGGCTTCGAGTTACCCGCCCTCGGGTTCAAGTTACAACACGTCGCCAAGCGCGGGGACAGGCGGGTCGAGTTATTCGCCTTCGCCGGCCACGGGCCTTTCGGGGTCGGGCGGCAGCGGCTATTCGCCTGCGAGCAACGGCACGGCCGATCTGCCGGCTTATCGGCCCGGCAGCACCAGCGAGTACCGCCCGGAGACCAGCACGGCTGGCACGTTGTTGACCGCGCCGAGGACCAGTTCCAGCATCACCCCGGCCGGCTACGCGTCGCCATCGCCGGGTTCCTCGCCATCAAGCGGCAGCAGTTACACGCCCTCGACCAACAACGTTTACACGCCGGCCACGGGGAGCAGCTACACGCCATCGGCCGGCAGCAGTTACACGCCGTCCACCAACAACTACGTGCAGCCTGTGAACGGTTCCACGTCGCCGGCCGGCAGCGGCTTCACGCCGCCGAGCAGCGGTTATACTCCGCCAGCCAGCGGCTCTGGGATGTGAGCTGATTTTGCTTTCGACTTCCGGTCTTTCTTCGGCGCCGCCTTCTTCTCGGCTTTCGGCTCCTCGTCGGCCTTGGCCTTGGCCCTGTTCTTCTCCGGGGGCTTCGGCGGCTTGATCTCGATGGCGGGCTGGTCGGGCGGCAGGTCCGATCTCTCTATCGCGGCGCCGCTGTCGACGAGCATGTAGCCGGCCCAGAAAAACGGATGCGCGGCCTTAGGAGCTTCGTCGCTCGCACGCGCGTTTGATCCGCGGCTCGCCGCCGAGGTTCAGCCGCGAATCCATCGCCAACAGCACCGCCCGCTGCCAGGCGTCGGCAGCGGTCGTATTGGGAAGCTCCTGGATGAACTCGCGCACCAGATCGAAGCTGGTCTGTCCGCCGGTGCGCCAGCGGCTCAACAGCAGCGTCCGCCCGCCGTTGGCCATCAGTCCGCAGACGGCGAGAAAAACTTCGTTGCCAGGGGCACCGCGGTGCAGGCGTTTCAGGCCGTCCTCGGCGGCGGTGTGGAAACCGGGGAGGATGACCACCTCGGGCCCGCCCCAGGGCAATGCCAGCCAATCGGCCAGCGTGGCGCCGAGCTTGCTCTTGTCCAACGGCGCCAAGACCCAACCGTAGGGATCCTGATCGGAGAGGACCAGGTCGTCGAAGACGATCAGGCGGTGAAAGAGCGCGCCGTAGATCGCGGAGGCGGCAGGGGCGGGGGGATGAAGCGCCACGGCGTTGGGCACCACGCCGGCAAGCTGCTCGAAGGCCGCCTTGGCCGGGTTGTCGCCGCCGCGGGCATAGGACTTGCCCAGCACCACCGCCGTGTTGCCCCGCGGCGTGTGCGCCGGCTCGGACGAAACGCAAAGTGAAAGCGTGGGGGCGTAGCGTATGTGAAACCGCGAAATCAACGACTGCGGCTGCCCGTCAACCGTCACTTGCAGCACCTCGAAGGGCAGATACCAGAGCACGCCGTCGGGCACCACGATCAGCTCGTCGAACGTCTGGCTGAAATCGGCGGGCGAATCCTTCAAGAGCGTGGCCAACACCTGCTTGCCGGACTGCCGCCACTTCTCGCCGGAGAGGTCCTTGACGGACATCTCGTAGGTCTGCCCAAACTGGCCCATGTCGCGGAAGAGCGCCTGCATTTGCCGCTGCAACGTCGCCGCCGAGGCGACGACCCGCCACGACTTGCAGCGCTCGCTGTCCAACAGGAACCCGTAGAGCCGCCCTTTGCTGGCGAAGAAGTCGAGCACGGCGCGTTTCTTGGGGAGCAATTGCTGCACCTCGCTCAGGCTGCGCAACGGCGGGAAGACCAGGTCGGCCGGCTCGCGCCGCAGGGCGATTTCACGCAGGATCGCCTCCTGCTCGACGCCGATGGCCGCCAAATCGGCCAACTGACTGGCCTGCTGCCGCGCCACTCTCTGATCTTCGGCCGCCAGCGGCAGTTTATCGAGCGCCGCGCGGATCGCCTGCGAGCGGCGCGAGAGCCGGTCGTACGCGGGGTAACGGGCCAGCAGGTCCTGCCGCTCGAGCACGGCCTGCTGCGAGAGCCGCGCCGGCGGGGCTTCGAGAATCCAGCGCAGCGATTCCAGCCGGCCGCCGAACTCCAGCGAATTGAAGAACCGCCTTCGCCGCGTGCGCTCGGCGACGTCGATCGAGTTTTGCACGTCGCGGATGCCCTGCCGCTCGATGGTCGCTTCGAACCAATGATCCATGGCCGCCGGCTGCGGGGTGCTGAGCGCGGCCAGCGCCTCCATCGGATTGAAGCCCCAATCGCCGGGGCGCGGATCGCGGAGCACCTCGCCGAACAGCTCGAGGGCGGACCGCGGGGTGACGTCGCCGTTGACGAAGAGTTGGTCGGCCAAGCCGATCTGGAAGAGCCAGAGCGAACCGTGCCGCATGTAGTTCATCGCGTCGGACAGGCTGTTGTTTCCTTCGGAAATCTGCTTCTGCTGGTAGGCCACCAGGGCCTTGAGGTAGTTGTAGCGGGCGCCGATCTGGCCCGTGCCCATCTTCCGCTTGGCGATCGTGAAGCGGGCCTCGTCGAGCATGGCGGCGGCCTGGCGGGTCTCGCCGAGCACGGCGAAGTTCTCGGCGGCACAGAGGCACAACGAGGCCCGCACTTGCCGCGGCGCCTTGGTCTTCGCCCAGACGACCGCCGTCTCCAAGGGCGGATAGAGCCCCTTGCGGTTCGCCATCAAGTGCGTGACCGTGCCGTAGCGGAACGCCTCTTCGAGCACGCCATAATCGGGGAACGGGGGGTAGGAGGAGTAGGAGTTCATGGCGGCGTAGGTCGCCTCCTCGAATAGCTTCGCCGCGGCGGCGAACTCACCGCTCTTCAGCGCCAACCGTCCCAACTCCAAAAGCATGACGCAGGTCATCGGATGGTCGAACTCTCCGCCGGCCACCTCGGCGCGACGCAAATACGGGATGGCCTGCTGATCGCGTCCGCTGGCCAGCAGCGCCAGGCCGCGCTCGGCGTCGATCCACGCGCCCGACCAGTGGTTGGGCAATCCGATCGGCCGATTGAGCGTGGCGGCCAGATCGCTGGCGAGCTGATCGTACTTGGCGACCGGCCCGAGCAGCTCCGCCCGCCGCCGCAGCGCCAAGGTCGTGCAGCGGATGATCTCGTGCGGCGTGATCGGATAGCCGAAGGGCTGCTGCACCATGCTGCCCACCTTGGCCGACATATTGAGGTCGGTGAACGACTGGATGATCGACTCGTTCTCGCGGTAGTGGCCCAACTTGGCCCCGCGCGTGGACGCGCCCCAGGGAACGAGCTTCCGCGCCGCGGGCTGGGCCGGCCGGATCGACGCCTCGAACTGCACCTTCATCATCCAGTCGGGAAACCGCTTCACCAGTTGCAGGGCGTTGGAATAGTGGAACAGCGCCTGGTCCAAGAAGCCCATCTGATAGTAACATTCGCCGCACATCGTCTCATAGCAGATCGAGTCGATCCAGAGCGACTGCGTCGTCTTGATCGCGCCGCGGAGATCGGATTCGAACCCCTTGAGCGCCGTGGCGTAGTCGCCGTCGTAAAAGGGGATGAAGCTCCTGTAGTACATCGTCGTGGGCGTCATTTTCCCGTAGGATCGCACCGGCTGCGCGGTTGTCGAGCGGGAAATCGCCGGCGTAGTCGTCGAGCGTTGCGTCGGCGTCGCGGCCGGCGACGGACCGCCAAGCGCGGCGGCGACAAGAGACGCCGCCAGCAGACTTCGGATCATAGCCTTGCTCCTTTGTTTCCCGAACGCCACGCCCGCCAACACCCTTTGATCTTACGTTCTCGCCGCCCGGTTTGCCAGCAAGAGACAGCAAGAGGTCGTCGGAAGAGCGCCAGACCGTCCTCTTCGCCTTTTGGGGAACATTGGGAAGGTGGTCAGCACCCAGCTTTCGGCGGTCAGCCGAACGACCGTCACTGGTGCCGGGGATTTCACCATCACAAAGTGGGGTGAGACGACCGTTGCCCCTTCGAAAAGATTGGAGCTGATCGCCGACCGCTGGTAGCCGCGAGGGCTTTTCGACCACGTTTCTTGGTCGGCAAATCGCGGCGATGTTAAACGGGGCGCTATGCGGTGAGATTGTGGGACTTTCCGCAAAAACCGATTCTACCGCATGTAGCGGCCGATGTTGATGATTGACCCGACTACTCAGACCCTCTCTTCCGAAGGAGATAGGAGATGCGTGTTCTTGTACCGACGACGATTCTGATGCTCGCGATGGCACTGCCGGCGATGGGCGAAGCGGTGCCGAAGACACAAACGCCCGAGATTGTCGAAAGGCCGCCGGCCGCGAGCAATATGCCCGACAAGGTGGCCGTGCCCGATCAGGCCCGCGGGTATCAGCAAGCTGCTGGCCCCTGCGAAATCGCCGGACCTTGCCAGCCGTGCGAGCCTTGCGGACCCTGTGCGCCTTGCGGACCGGCGCAAGCCGACGAAGGCCCGGGCCTGTTGGGCTCGGTTTTCGGCCGCTTCCTCTGTCCCGGCCAGGACGATCCGCATTGGGATTTCAGCGCTGACGCGGTCGCGCTGCAGCGATCGAGTGCCCGCGGACAGCCGTTGTTTACCGGGGTTGCCACGATCGCCGCCCCGCCGACGCTGCTGAGTGGAAGCGATCTGAACTTTCCCACCGCTTTGGGATTCCAGCTCGACGCCGTTCGCCGCAGCCCGTGCGGCTGGGAGTGGGAAATTGGATATTTCCAGGTCGACGGTTTTAACGCCAACTCGACGGTGCCGGGCGATTCGTTCCTGGTAACCAGTTCTGACGGCGCGGGTTTCGGCGTGACCGACGGCGAGGCCCATTACCGGTCGGCGATCCACTTGGCCGAGCTCAATCTACGCCGGCAATGGGGCGAGGCGTTGACGCTGTTGGTCGGCTTCCGTACGGGTGAGTTGGACGAGCTCTACACCGCCTACGGCTTCGACGCTAACGGAGGGTTGGCGGGCAGTCTGAACGCCAACACCTACAACCATCTCTACGGCTTCCAAACGGGCGCCATCTATGAGTTTTACAACATGGGCGGCCCGCTGCGGATCAGCGCCACGTGCAAGGCCGGTATCTACGGCAACTCGGCCATCCAGAGCACTCGCGTGATCGAAACCGGAGTCAGCGACGACGAACTGGCGGCTCATCGCAACCAGGCGGCGTTCATGGGCGAGGCCGGCGCCGTGGCCAACTATGACGTAAGTTGCCACCTGTCGTTCCGTGCGTTTTGCACCGCGATGTGGATCGAGGGAGTGGCCCTGGCGCCCGAGCAGATCGGCGCCAACGACTTCACCACGCTCACGCCGGGAATCGACACCCACGGCGGCATCTTCTACTACGGCGGCGGACTTGGCGCGGAACTGAAGTTCTAGTTTGCGATAGTAGTGTGCAACAGTCGGGCAGACATTCGTGTCTGCCGCGGAAGACGCCGCTCGGCTGGCAGACAGGAATGTCTGCCCCACCGGACAGGCGCGGATGAGATAGGCGTTGGGGCAGTAGTTCGATTGACGTGAAGGCGACAATCGCGCACTCGCAGGGGCGGCAGGCATACTGCCGCCCCTTCTTCATTCTAGCGGCGGCAATTACCCCGACGATCGCTTCCCTACGGGGCGCGGCTAAACGTCAGACGGGCCGGGGTTGCACGGCCGTCCTTGCCCCATTTGACGCTGCTGGATTCCGAGCAATTCCACGAGCGGCCGGGCGAACTTGCGAAACTCCGCGGCCGGCATGGCCCAGGTGTCCCAACGCGGCGAGATCGGCCGGGCGTGGCCGGCGTAATCCGCCAGCGGCACGGCCACGAAGCCGTAGAGATTGTCGCGGAACTCGAACAGTTCTTCGGCCGGCAGCGGCGCCCGATCGCCCAACACGTCGTAGGCGAAAACGAACAGCCCGCGGAACCCCGGCCCAAAGAGCGTCTCCCACTGCGCCAGACTCCGCAGGTCGTCGCGGGTGGACCAGTTCTTCCAGTATTGCTTCTGCACGTCGCCCGAGGGAAACCGTCTTCCCTTCACGTCGACCAGCCACGTCTTCTGCTCGGGGGCGGAGACGATGAAGTCGAGGCTCTTGATCGAGGCCCCGTTGCTCATCAGGCTCCGCTTCGCCTCATCAACCGCGACGTAGGGCACGCCGCGGCGACGCAAGAACTCCTCGAACGCCGCTTCGTAATGGTTGTCGCGATTGGCCATGACTCGGCCCGTGAGAGAATCTGTAAGAGTGCTATTCTTTGAGAAAGTGCTCTTTACTGTACTTGGCAAAATAGTACAGCACGCTTCGCTTGGCGATATCCTCCATGATCGCGGCCATCTCTTCTACTGTCCATTTCTTTTCCCGGAAATAAAAACTCCCGCGATCAAACCGCCCTACCTCCTGCTCAAACAGGTACGTCTTGTTAAGGTGGCCAAACATCGCAATTGTCGTGACGCGATCGAGGATCGACGAATCTGGTGCGAAGTCACATCCGTACCCAAAACACACAAAAGGGAAAATGTTCTCTCGCATTAGGGCTGTCCTGAGTCCAATCACATTCTTGCCCAGCCGTTCAATTGCATTGCCCTTCGCCTGCTTCTCGAGCCCTTCGCTTCGGCGCAGGTCGTTAGTACCCTGGTTTTTCGCTTCCGATATCAAGATTGGATACGTTATCGGGTCGGGGGTTGTCGCCTGTAGGAAGAGGATACCGCCATCCGGTCGGATCGAACTCGTCTTGAAATGATAGTGGAAATCCACGTCGGGAAACGAATGGTTCAGTTCTTGGACGATCTTATGCAGGGGCCACGTGCTTTCGTGCGCGAGCACCAAAGTCTCCCCATACTCCTTACGAAGTGTTCGCTCCACCAGAGACAACGCTTGAATGATGTCGGATTCCTGTTTCTTTGAAGTCGCATTGATGACCGTTCCCTTGCGAAGTCGTCGGAGATCGTGCTTTCCCGCCATCGTTCCGTCCCTTCCTCAGAACAAACTCATTTGTTTCTCATCCGATTCTCGACACTCGGGATGAGTATTGAGTACAGCCGTCTCAAGCTTCATGATCTTGTCGTTCAATTCATCCGCCCCCACATCGCTCCTTCGGTGCCTGTCAAGCACCAATACAAACTCAACATTCATCGGTTTTGTTGAAAAGCGTTGTGAGCTAACACGATACCGCTTGTAGCCCTGCATTACCACGGAAACGTGTCCGCTATTCACGTTGCTTTTCAGCATGTCTTCCAAGGGAATCGTACCGTCCGTGCTGTAGCTCGTAAGAATAAATCTGGCGTTAATGGCCCCTATCAGCCGTCGATAGGCCGAGCTGGCTTCTTCCTTGTAGTTGTAGGCGCTGCGGCGCTGCGTGCGCCAATCGAGGCGGATCGCAGACTTCGTTCCGCGGGTGATCTGCTTGGTCAATTCGGGCTTATCCCACAATACAACGCTGTTGAGCACATGATAGTTGCTGCCATAAGGGTGCTGATTGTACGGCGGATCGAGATACGCAATTGCGACCTCTTCCGACGCGAGCCGCTCGGCCAGCGTCTGCGAATCCTCGCGGAAAACGAGGTTCTGCTGCCCGTTGTCGTGAAACACCGGCGCGTCGAGATGCAGATCGGTGGCAATGCGATAGAGGGCCGTCTTCGTCTGTCCGCCCCAGCCGTTGTGAAAGCCCTTGAACACGCCGCTCGTGTTACTCCGGTAGCACGCCTGATAGACAAGCGGCGCCAACAGACAACCCTCTTCGGCGTCGCTCAGCCGACCGCCTTCCTTCCAGGCGGCGATTTGCTCGCGGATGGCGTCGATCCGCATCCCGTTCTTGCGCATATAAAACATGCGGTCGGCGCGAATATCGTAATTCGCGTCGTCACGCGGGCAGAGATGTTCCGTGACCCACCCGACTTTCGGCGGCAGCCGATTCAAATGGTCGATCGCTTGTTCATAGCCGCCGAGTGATGCAAAAACGGGCGGCTGGTTACAGGCAATATAGCAATTGTTGATTACCTGGGTGTAAGGTTCCCAATCGTTGGAAATGACGCGATAGCCGAGCAGTTTTGCCATCCGCGACACAACGCCACTGCCGGCGAACAGATCGAGAAACGTCCCCGTTTTTGCGGAAGATTGCGGAATCGCCTGGTCGATCAGCTTGAGCAGCTTACGCTTGTTGCCGATGTACGGGATCAGTTGATTAAAAAGGTACTCGACCGTTCGTACCGCTGAATGATGCTTCCTGTCGTAGACCACCCGATGCACACTCATTGGCTCCCTCCAGCAACCTGTAATTCCATTGTATCATCCTAAAGATGATTAGCTACCCTCTGGCGTCTACTCGGCTACCGACAATATCCCCTTCACCGCTGCAATTACCCCGGCTACGTTGTCGGCCAGGGGCACGTCCCGCTTCTCGCCGCTCTGCAGGTCCTTAACCTGGCAAACGCCGCGTTGAAATTCGTCGCCGCCGGCGATCAGGGCGACGCGGAAGCCGCGGCGGTCGGCGTATTTGAGCTGCTGGCCGAGCTTCTTCGGCTCGGGAAAGACCTCGACGCCGATGCCCGCCGCACGCAACGCGGCTGCCAGGCGGAGATAGTCGTGCAGGCGGTCCTTGTCGAAAAACGGGATGAGCACGGGGGCGGGGGTCGCGATCTTCTCGACCATGCCCAGCTCTTCCATCGCCGCCAGCAGCCGGTCGAGTCCGAGCGAGGCGCCAATGCCCGGCAACTCTTGCGAAGTAAACAGGCCCGCCAGATTGTCGTATCGGCCGCCGGAGCAGACGCTGCCGATGCCGGGCAAAGCGTCGAGAAAGGTCTCGAAGATCGTGCCGGTGTAGTAATCCAATCCGCGGGCGATCGACAGATCGAGCCGCACCCGCTCGCGCGGCACTCCGGCGGCGGCCACCGCGTCGAGCACCTCCTTGAGTTTCGCCACGCCGGCAAGTCCGATTTCGCTGCCGGCCACCAAAGGTTCGACCTGGCGAATCATCTCATCGTTGCCGCCGGCGATTTCGGAGAGTTGCAGCACCTGCCCGGCCTGTTCCTCCGTCGCGCCGGCCGTCGAAATCATCTCCGCGGCGACGGCCGTCGGGCCGATCTTACCCAGTTTGTCGAGCGCCCGCAGAATGGCTGTCGAGCGATCGGCAAGCCCAAGCCGTTCGAGAAGCCCGGAGAGTACCATGCGGTTGTTGATGCGGATGGTAAAATCGCTAAAGCCGATCGCGCGGAACAGATCGTGGATGACCAGTGTGGTTTCGATATCCGCGGCGATCGAGCGGGTGCCGATGGTGTCGAAATCGCACTGCATGAACTCGCGGTAACGGCCGCGCTGCGTGTTTTCGCCTCGCCACACCGCGGCGATGTGGTATCGCTTGAAGGGGACGCCCAGCTCGTTGGCGTGTTGGGCGACAAAGCGGGCCAGCGGCACCGTCAAGTCGAACCGCAGGCCGACCCAGCGGCCGCCGTGATCCTCGAACTTGTAGAGTTGCTTGTCGGTCTCCTCGCTCCCCTTGCCGGCCAGGATCTCTAGGTATTCGAGCGCCGGCGTATCGATCGGGCTGAAACCGTAAGAGCGATAAACCCGGCGGGCCGTGTCGATCAGCCGCTCCCGCGGAATCATGATCTCCGGCGGGTAATCGCGGAAGCCCTTCAACGTGCGGGGGGTGATGCGGGCAGGTTCGGTCACGGGAGGGGCTAGGGGCTAGGGGTCGGGGATTAGGGATTGGGGATTGGGGATTGGGAGCGAGGGGTGGGCGGTTCACCGCCCACTAGCGCCGCTCCGGGTCTGCACTTTCGGATGCTCTCTTGCGCGGCTGGAGCACCGCCTCGGCGTCTCCCACTAGCACGTCGCAAGACCCACAGGTCGGCATTTCAGCGTAACAAACGGGGCTGACTGGGGAAAGGGGTGCCGTCGAGCCGCATCACCCGGTATCAGTGCTTTAAGAACCTGATTCTATGAAAGAGCGGTCCTCCTGGTGGTATAAACGATGTGGCAGTGTTTGTACCCATCAAAACCACGACAGGAGGACCATGAGATGTTATACCTTGGAATCGACCAGCACCGCAAGCAGTTGACCGTGAATGTTCGCAACGAGACCGGGGAGGCGGTGCTGCGAAGGCAGGTGTCTACGGAGTGGGAGCGCGTGCGAGCATTTTTTGACGAGTTACGGCGGCAAGCGGAGAGAGAAGGCGGTTTCGTCTCCATCGTCGAGCTTTGCGGATTCAATGATTGGCTGCTGAAGATGTTGAACGAATACGGCTGCCGCGAAACCGTGCTGATCCGGCCGGAGAAACGCTCGAAGCGGAAAACCGACCGCCGCGACGCCCATCAGCTCAGCGGCCTGTTGTGGGTCAATCGCCACCGGCTGCTGGTGGGCGTGAAGGTCGAAGGGGTGCAGCGCATTCAACCGCCCAGCCCGCGGGACGCCGAGGACCGGCAGATTACAGAATTCCGCAAACGCATCGGCCAACTCCGCACGCGGACGATCAACAGGATCAAGGCGCTGCTGCGGAAGCACAACCTCGAACAAGAGCAGCCCGCCAAGGGACTCGATACCAAGCGCACGCGAAAGTGGCTGGCTGAGCTACCGCTCGGCCCGATCGACCGCATGGAAATGGACCTGCTATTGACGCAATGGAAGGTATGGGACGAGCAGATCGAGAGCTTGGAAAAGGAGATTGGGCGGCGGCAAGCCGAAAGCGAGACGGCGCGGGTTGTGGCGACGATTCCCGGCTGCGCGGCCTACGGCAGTCTGGCGTTGGCCGCGCGGATCGGTCCGATCGAGCGATTCCCGCGGCCGGCGAGCTTGGCGAATTACTGGGGCCTGACTCCCAGTTGCCGCAACTCGGGCGAGGCGAGCGACCGGCTCGGTTCGATTACGAAACAGGGCAGTCCCACGGCGCGCTTCATTCTCGGCCAATTGGTCCTGCACGTGTTGCGGCGTGACGCGTGGATGCGGGCATGGTACGGCCGCATCAAACGGCGGCGGGGGTCGAAGATTGCGCGGGTGGCGGTGATGCGCCGCCTGGCGACGGTGATCTGGCACATGCTGAAGAACCAGGAGGCGTACATGGCGGGCGGTCCGCCGCGTCGCAGGCTTGAGGCGGTGGATTTTCGGAGGGATGACAAGGTGTCCAAGGGGACAAGAGAAGGGCCTCCCGCGGGAAGTTCCCGCCGGAGGCCCGCTTCGCCCTTGGCGCACCTTGACCCGGCTATTCCTTGTCGGGTTGCGTCCCCGCAGAGCCCGACTCCGCTTCACCGGGCAGAGATATTGTAAAACGGCGGCGGGGCCAGGAAAAGCGCGGAGATGAAAAGACGGAATGCGGAAAGCGAGGAGGTGGTTGCATCGGCTCTTCTTCACAGGAAGAAGAAGCCCTCGCCTGCAAGGTCAGTTTGAGGTAGCACCTGGACTCGGCGAAAAACCGAGCGTGAACCTGATTGAGACGGCCATGCAGTGCGAGACGGTCGCAGCAGAATACTCGGTGTCAGGTTCCGACCTGGCCGGCCGCCGTAATGGCGGATGGATTCACGAAGGGATGTGTTGGGGTGCAGCCGCGAGCGAAAAGAACGGCTCGACAACCTCGAAAAGGAAGACCGTGAGCCCCATCACATGAAATCCGCAATCCAAAAGCAAAACCAAAAAACATCGCAGAAAAGGCCCTAAAAAGGCTCTTGCGGAGAACGTGTGTCAAAAAACCAGCCGGGAGGCCCTTGACACGAAAGGCTCTTTCAGGGAGGTGCTACCCGCGCTCAAGTGTGCCGGCCTAGCGGAACTCGAAAACCGCTTCGATCTCGACCGGCACGCCCAGCGGCAGCGTGTTGGTGCCGATGGCGCTGCGGCGCCGACGCCGGCTTCGGGGCCGAAAACGTCGGCGAACAGTTGGCTGCAACCGTTGACCACTGCCGGCTGCTGGGTGAAATCCGCCGTGCAGTTGACCACGCCGAGAATCTTGACGACCCGTACGATCCGGTCGAGGCTGCCCATTTCCTTGCGGAGCGACGCGAGGATATTCAGGCCGGCGAGTTGCGCCGCGCGGCAGCCGGCGTCGGCGTCGAGTTCCGCGCCGACCCGCCCGGTTGTCATACGTCCTGCGGCGTCGACCGGCAGGTGGCCCGAGGTGTAGGCGAGATTGCCGACAACGATGACCGATTTGTACAGCCCCTTCGGCGCGGGGGCGGGCGGGAGTTGGAGGCCGAGTTTCGTAAGCGTTTCGGTGAGGCGGGATTCGGCAGACATGGCGACGGGAAGAGCACCACGGAGACGCGGAGGACACGGAGGAGGGGATGAGGGATGAAGGATGAGGGATGCTTGTCACGCGTTCCGTTTTGTTGCGTCCGCTACTCGCCGCTGTTTCTTATCTCTCATCTCTCATCCCTTATCTCTTATCTCTTATCCCTCATCCTTCCCCCCGTGCCCTCCGCGTCTCCGTGGTGCTCTTCTTCTCCTTTCTCAATCAATGACTTTATTCAACGGATATTCCACGATTCCCCTTGCCCCCGCGGCCTTCAGGCGGGGAATGATGTGACGGACGATCGACTCGTCGAGGATCGTGTTCACGTCGGCCCAATCGCCGTCGGCCAGGCTGGAGACCGTCGGCTTTTGCAAGGCCGGCAGGATCGCCAGCACGCTGTCGAGCCGGTCGCGGGGGACGTTCATCATCAGGCCGACCTTCCCCTCGGCCGCCATCGCGCCTTGCAGCATCAGCACGATGTCGTCGATCTTCTGCCGCTTCCAGGCGTCGGCGTAGGCGGCGTGATTGGCGATCAGCCGGGTGGTGCTCTGCAAGACTTCATCGACGATCCGCAGGTTGTTCGCCCGCAGCGAAGTGCCGGTCTCGGTGACCTCGACGATGGCGTCGACCAGCTTGGGCGGTTTCACTTCGGTCGCGCCCCAACTGAATTCGACCTTGGCCTTCACGCCGTGCTTGGCAAGGTAACGGGTCGTCAGTCCCACGGCCTCGGTGGCGATGCGTTTGCCTTCGAGATCGCGCACGCTCTTTACGGGCGAACTCTCCGGCACGCAGAGCACCCAGCGGACCGGCCGGCGGCTCACCTTCGAGAAGACCAGTTCCGCCACCTCGTGGACGTCGGCCTGGTTCTCAATGATCCAGTCGTGGCCGGTCAAGCCGGCGTCGAGCACGCCCTCTTCCACGTAGCGGGCCATCTCCTGGGCGCGGATCAACAGGCACTCGATCTCGTCGTCGTCGATCGCCGGGTAGTAGCTCCGCGAGCCGAAGGTGATCTTATAGCCGGCGCGGCGAAACAACTCGGCGGTCGCCTCTTGCAGACTTCCGGCGGGAATTCCGAGTTTGAGGAGGTTGGCCATGATTGTCACGCTCGTGGTGAGGTGCGAAATCGCAAGCGGTCTGCGTCAAGCGGTCTATTTCTTTTTGTAGACTTCTGCCGGATCGAACACGCGGGCGGCGACGGTTTTGAGCCCCTCGGGCGTGACTTGGCGAAAGAAGCAGCTCTTGTAGCCCTCGTGGCAGGCCGCCCCGCCCAACTGCTCGACCTGGAGGAGGATGGTGTCGCGGTCGCAATCGACGTAGATCGCCCGGACTAGCTGGACATTGCCGCTCTCCTCCCCTTTTCGCCAGAGCCGCTTGCGGCTGCGGCTGTAGTAGACGGCCCGGCCGGTGGCGAGGGTTTCGGCGTAACTCTCGGCGTTCATGTAGGCCAGCATCAGGACCTCGCCGCTGTCGGCGTCCTGGGTGATGACGGGCAGCAGACCGTCGTCCGGGGGGAATTTCGGGCCTTCGGGTGTTCCGTCAGACATTTCCACAGTTTTTCTCGATTTTGTCCGATTAGTAAGGAACTTCAGCATAATCGCGCCGCCCCCAGACCGCCAGTGGGCCGCCCGATTGCAGGACGCGACTGCGGTCGCCGATATTTCGCTCGGGCGGCAACTGTATTAATAGCGGTGGCAATGCGCCTGCCACCCCAACGGCGTAGAATTGGCCATCGCAGTCGCCTGCTACATCGGGCAAAAAAGCTATAGGGCGACGAGTGTCAGCTTCTCTGTTGCGGGCTTGGAGTTACGGCCGAAGATAGGATCGTTGCGAAGCCCCTTTTGCCCCCCGAAAGGAACTTTTCGTGTCACGCTCGCTCTCCGTCTTGCTGCCTGTCAAGAATGCCCAGGGAACGCTCGACAGTGCCGTTCATGAAATCCTCGACCTGATGACCGATTCGGGCGATCGGTTTGAGGTTTTGATCATCGACGACGGCTCGACCGACGCCACGAGCGAGGTCGCCCACGACCTGACGCGGCACTATCCGCAAATCCGGCTGCTGCGGCACGGGATGTCGCGCGGCCGCGATGCCGCCATTCGCACCGGCCTGGAGCGAAGCCAAGGCGAGGTGGTGATGTTGCGCGACGACCGCTCGGGCTTTTCCATCCTCGAACGCCCCTTGCCGACCCCGGGCTCCGTCGCCAGTCGCCCGGCTCGCCCGAATTACCTCAGCCGCGTGAAGGCCTTCGCCTTGGGCGAGTAACAGCTGTTCCGGGATAGGCTGTTATCCCAAACTCAGGGAAGAAAAGGCGAGATCTCGCCCGCGCGTTGCAGAATTGCATCGTAGAGTTGTCGGAATCGTGCATCATTCCGCCGACGGAATCGCCGCTGGCCAAACGATCGGCAAACTCGACAAACTCGGCAGTTCATGCGACGTGCGCTAAAGGTTTCGTTGGCGTGGCTCGTTGTGGCGTTTGCCACGACCACGGGTCGCGGCTTTGCAGCGGCGAAGACCGCTTGCGGTTTCGCAGCGTACGGGCAAAACGCCCTCGAAAGGCGCCTGTTTGCCGATGCCGCCGACGGGCGGCTCGATGCGTTCTCGCCACTCGGGGCCGCCCTGGTGGCCGGCGGCGTCGATAACGTCGACGAACTACGCCGGTATGAAGAGAAGGCCAAAGCGCTGGCCGAAGAGCTGCGGCGCGGCCCTGAAGGGGACAGTCCCATTTTCGCTGACGCGAAAATCGGGACAGTCCCCGGGCGCGAGCAGGTCGAAATCGCCTTCGACTTCATGCACCGCCGGGTCTTGTACGGCGGCTACGACCTGGCGGCAACCGATCTCCGCTTGGTCCTCGACGAGGGCCGTTTCAATTGCGTCAGCGCTACGGTGTTGTTCAATTTCTTCGGCGGTGAACTCGGCCTGCAATGCCGCGGGCTGGAGATGCCCAGCCACGCCATGAGCCGCGTGCTGCTGCCCGAAGGGCCGATCGACATTGAAACCACCTGCCCCGGATGGTTCCACCTGGCGGGCGACCCGCAACAGCAGACGGTCGCGGCGTCGAGAACGATCGGCACGGCGGCCTGGGCCGATCGCGGCAAGGTCCGCGAGGTCTCGCCGATCCAACTGGCGGCGATGATCTACTACAACCGCGGCGTCAACCTGTTGGCGGAGAAGCGGTTTGCCGAAGCAGCGGCCGCCAACGCCAAGGCACTGCGGCTGGCCCCGAGCAATCTCACCGCCCGCGGCAACCTGCTGGCCACCATCAACAACTGGTCGATCGACTTGGGCGACAGCGGGAATTTCGCCGAGGCGATCAACCTGCTGCGGCAAGGGCTGGCCATCGATCGCAAGTTCGACCCCTTCGCGCAGAACTACGTCCACGTCCATCACCAATGGGTCGAATACCTCTGCCGTCAGGGCCGCTTTGAAGAGGCCTTGGCCATCCTGGCCCGTGCGATGGCCGAAATGCCCGACCGCGATTATTTTCGTCGGGCGGAAGGAAGTGTCCAGCGACGTTGGGCTCAGGCGGTTAGCCCCACCCCACGGGATGGTGCGACTCAAGGATCTTCCTGCGTCATCTGCCCAAGACCGGCCGACTGATGCCGCGCCGCGCGAAACTGGGTAAGCTTGATAAGAAAGAACCCCGTCTCGACAACCAGGGCGAGAAGTTCTTCCTTGAGATTCCAGGAGGGCCGACTAAAATGTAAGGATAATTCTGACGGAGAAAGCCGTATGAAGCCGATTGCCTCTCAACTTGCCCTGGTCCTGGCTGGCGTGATTCTAATCGCTATGATGGTTGCGCTGGCGACGGGCCAGCCCGACGATTGCGGTCTGATTAGTTGTCCGCGGCCGCACGTCACGGCCACGGCCGCCGGCGCGCCCAGCCCGACCCTGGCCCCGCCGCAAAACCTCGTCTTCGTCCACGTCGAGAGCGACAAACCGGATATCCAGGTGAGTTGGTCGGATAAGTAGTTTCTGTTGCGGAAAGAGACGGTTGGCCGAAATGTCGCCTTTCGCTCCGCGAAAGCAGCGTGGAAGAACCGCTGCTTTCGCGGAGCGAAAGGCGACAAAGGCCTTCCGCAACACAAACTAAGTAGGTTCTCTTCAACTGTTTAAGCACAGTCCGGCGAATCGGCCGAACAGGTCGGCCGCCAGTTCTTGCATCTGTGGCAGCAATAAGGGCGTCGTCTTACGAATCTCGGCCGGATCGATGTAAGCTGCCGCGGCCAGTTCACCGCTCTCCTCCCCATTGCCGAGCCACCGGTCGATCATGGCCGCCGTCATTTCGGCATGAAATTGCAGGGCGTAGGCGTTCGAGCCCCAGCGAAACGCCTGGTTCTGGCACGACGAGCCGCGAGCCAAACGAACCGCCCCGGGCGGCAAGTCGAAGGTGTCGCCGTGCCACTGGAAGAGCGTGGCTGTTCCGCTACCGGCGAACAGCGGATCGTCGCTGGCCGCCGGTAACCACTCGATCGGGTACCAGCCGATCTCCTTCACCGGGTTCTTATAGACCCAGGCCCCCAGGGCTTTGGCCATCAGTTGCGAGCCGAGGCAGATCCCCAGCAGCGGCAGCCGGGCCTCGATCGCCTCTTGGATCCATTGCACGTCGAGCTTAAGGAAAGGATAACGATCGACTTCGTCGGCGTTCATCGGCCCGCCGAGGACGACTAAGCCCGACGTCTCCTGCAACGGCAGCTTTTCGGGCGGCTGGCGGAAGAAATCGATGTAGCGCACTCCCATGCCGGCGGCGGTTAAGGCGGGTTCCAGCGTCCCCGCCGTCCCATCGGGCGTGTGGCGGACAATAACAACCGAGCGATCCATCTCTGGTCCCCTGCTCTTGGAGTCAGTCGATTTAATCCTTGTGTGGATTCTCAAGTTCACCGCAGTTTCGACTTTTTTTCAAGACGGTGGCGTCGTTGATCGTCTTTTCGGACTCCATGAACCGGTGCTACCCGCTGAGCTTGTCGCTCAGAAGCGGCCGACGATTCGCAACGTCGCGTCGGTCTCAACGGGCAGGGTCACGATGTCGCCGGGCTGCACTGCCGCCGGTTGCCCGTTGACGCTGGCGGAGGCCAATGGGCGGCCGTCGCCGCAGCGGAGACGAATGTGGATTTCGCGCGGTTTTACCGCCAAACCCGCCAATTGGACCCCGACGGCGACCGAGTTTCCATCGGCGGCCATTTGCAGGTCGATGCTGACTTTGCCGCCGAAGTTCGTGCCGATTTCGCTTGCGGCCAGATGCTCGCCGGGGCGGAGCCACGATCGCGGGATCGCCTGCAACAGGAAGAGCCCTTGTTGCACGGGCGAAGGGGACAGTCCCATTTTCGTTGACGCGAAAATCGGGACAGTCCCCGTTTCGTCGGTCTCGCGGACGAACATGTCGCGGACCATCCGCCAGTGTTCGGCGTCGGCGGGCGAAACGGAGACGACCCCTTCTCGTCCCTCGCAGCCCACGCGAAAATCGGCATGAACCGCGGCGACGAGATTATTGAAGAACAACTCGAAGAAGCGCGGCAGATCGTCGCGATTGAGGAAGACGTCGTACATCGGCCAATGGGTTTCCGGCTCGACGTAGTGTTGCCAAAAATGCTCCCGCTGGCTGGTCGAGGGGGACAGTCCCATTTTCGTTGGCACGAAAATCGGGACAGTCCCCTGGCCGGTGGGCCGTCCGGCATCGAGAAAGGCGAGCGTCTGATCGACCAGCGGGTCGTGCGGATCGATCGCGCCCAATCCGCCGGCACGCAGCGGGCCGTAGCCGGCGTAGGTCCAATCCACGCTGGCCCAGTCGAGCTCGCCGACCATCCGCGGCACAAACGGGATCGTTGTGCCATCGTCCAAGGGGACGCGGCGGGCACGATCGCGGGCCTCGCTGTAGCGGGCATTGAGACACGCCCGATAGTCCTGAAGTTCTCTGGCGATCCCGGCGTAGCGGGGATGGCCGATTTCGGCGAGCAGCCGCACGGCCTCGGTCATTCCGGCAATGCACCAGGCGTCGTTGAAGATCACGCTGCCGGAGAGCCAGTCGTGGGCGGAGGCGGCCGGCAGCAGACCCCATTGCGGCACCCAGTGGCCGTTCTCCTCCCGCATCGTCCGCCGTCGCTGCACGGCGATCCAATCGCAGGCATCGAGGATGGCCTGCAATGGTGAACGCGGCCGTATCGAAGGGGACAGTCCCATTTTTGCTGGCGCGAAAATTGGGACAGTCCCCGCGCCGTCGAGCCAGCGACGATCGCGGGTGATGCGGTAATGGGCGGCCAGCGCCCAGAGCGCGAGGCCGTGGTTCATCAGCGAAGTGTTGGCCGACCAGCCCTGCCGCGGATCGCCGACGGGGACGGCCGTGCCCGGCAGGCCGAAGTTGCCCAAGAAGCCGCGATGCCGCACGAAACCTTCACTCGCGGCAAGTCCCGCCGTGTGCGCCTGGCGATCGACCAGCAGCCCGGCCGGATCGTCGCTCTGAGAATCGATGAAGCTTTCCAGCACCGGCCGGCTGTAACGCTGCAAACCGCGGAGATCGAGGGCCGACAGGGCGCGGGCGGCGCAACTGACGTAGTAGTCCTCGTACCAATTCGGCGAGGTCTTCAGCATCCACACCTTCGCCTGATGGCGATAGCCGATCTGCTCGGCGATCTGGCCCGACACGGCGGCAAGGTAATCGTTCAGGAACGGATCGGGCGTGCGGATTTGGCAGCGGGTGTTGACGATCGATCGCCAGAATCGGGCGACTTCGTCATGGAGCTTGTCGAAATCCAATGCCGCCGCGCGGGCCGCCACGTCGCGTTCTACCAGGCCGTATGGAATCACCACTCGCAACTCCGCCTGACCGCCCGGAACAAGCAGGACCTGCCACTCCACGATTTGCTGGGCGGGGTTCTTCATTCCCAGCGGCGGCGGAATCGCGTCGTGCCAGCGGAGCGCTCCCGCGGCCGGGGCGGGGATGACGTAGCGGACCTTCCCCGCGACGACGCCGAAGGGGGCCGCGAACGAATGTGGAATCGCCGCGGCCAGCTCCGGCAGTTGGTGCGACGCCGAGCGGGTCTGGCTGGTGTCGCCGAAGTGGAGCCAGAGATGGGCCGTGCGGCAGGCCGAGCCGGCGTTACGGACCGTGAAGCGGGCTTGCACGACCAGCACGTCGTCGGGGCGGGGCGACATGCCGTCTTCCATCTTTCGATCGAGCAGGTGGGCAAAGACGGTTTCGCGCCAAACCAGATCGCCGTCGCGGGTTTCGACAAAGGGGATCGGCAGCCGCCCCTCCTGCAAGCCTTTGCGGATGGCGGGGGAGTTCGTTCCCGTGCGATCGACCAGTCGCATCCGCTCGCCGAAGCCGACGGAGAGATGGAGCAGGTTGTCTCCCACGTTGGCCAGTTTCAGTTCGTCGGCCAGCCGCGGGTGGTGGTACAGTTCGCCGCGCAACAGGGTTTGGCCGAAGAGCATGGCCCCGTCCCAAAAGACGCCGACTTGCCACTGGCAGCCGGGCACGCCGACGTGCTCGACCGACTGCGTCATCGCCGGCCATTGCTGCCGGGCGGATTCCATCGTCCACTCGTCGGCGGCCAGCGGCGCGGCGGAAAGCACGATCGCCGCCATCACAAGCCGTGCGAAGCCGCAAGCGGCTTGCGGGCGAGGGATTCTCGTTGTCGGATTCATGGGAGCGATCCGTTCAGAAACGGCCGATGATCTTGCAGGTTGTGTCCTTCTGCACCGGCAGGAGAACGACGTCGCCGGGGAGGACCTTGGCGGGCTGGCCGTTGATCGTGGCCGAGGCCAACGGGCGGCCGTCGCCGGAGCGGAGACGGACGCGGATTTCTTGGGGCTTGGCCGCCAACTTCGTCAATTTGGCATCGACGGTCACTGAATTTCCGTCGTCGGCCACTTGCAGGGCGAGATCGACTGTGCCGCCGAAGAGCGTGCCCATTCGCTCGACGGTCATTCGATTGCCCGGCCGCAGCCACGCGCGGGGAATGGCCTGCAACAGCCAGAGCGATTGCTCGCCGCCGTCGTAGCCGCCGAACTCGCCCACGAACATGTCCCGCACCGCCAGCCAGCGTTCGCCGTCGCCGGGGGCGCAGGAGGGGACGCCGTCGAACGACTCGACGCCGACGCGGAAATCCTGATGGATCGCGAAGGCCAGGTTGTGAGCGAACCACTCGAAGAACCGCGGCAGGTCGTCGCGGGCGAGAAACAGCGGGGCGCAGACCGGCCACATCGTTTCGTACTCGACGTAATGACGCCAGAGGTAATGCCGATCGGCCTGCGGATCGTTGATGTCGGCGAGGTTCATATCGGCGGTATTGGCCGCCAGGGAAAAGTAGTAGCCTTGTCCCTTGGGCATGCCGGCATCGATGAAGGCCAGCACTTCATCGACGAGCTTGTCGTGCGGATCGAGCGCACCCCATGCGCCGGCGCGGGTGGCGCTGTAACCGCTGTAGGTCCAGTCGGGCTTGGTCCAGTCGAGCTCCTGCACCATCCGCGGCACAAACGGGATCGTCGTGCCATCGGCCAGCGGCAGGCGGCGGGCGCGGTCGCGGACCTCAGCGTAGCGGTCGTGCAGGCAGCGGCGGTAGTCGTTCAGTTCGTGCGCCATCTCCTCGGCGCGCGGATGGCCGATCTCGCCCAACAGCCGCACGACCTCGGTCATGCCGTAGATGCAGAAGGCGTCGTTGAAGATCGTGTTGCCGGCGAGCCAATCGTGGGCCGAGGCGGCCGGCAGCAGCCCCCAATAAGGCACTTTCTTGCCGCCGATCTCGCGCATCGTCCGCTTGCGTTGTTTGGCGACCCAATCGAAACTGTCGATCATCGTCTGCAAAGGCGAGCCGGGCCCGCTGCTGAGCCATTTGTCGTCGCGGGTGGCGCGGTAATGAGCGGCGAGCGCCCAGAGCCCCAGGCCGTGGCTGCCCAGGAGCGGATTGGCGGTCCACTCGCCGAAATTGCCCAAGAAGCCCGGAATGGCGGCGTAACCTTCGCCTTCGAGCACTTTCCCATGCCCCATGCCGGAGCGATTCAATCCGCCGACGTCCTTGGTCGACGAGGCGATGAAGCCCTGCAAGACGTGGCGATTCAGATTCGCCAGGCCGCGGCAGTCGAACACCGGCAGCGCCTTGGCGGCATTGCAGGGCCAATAGCCCTCGTAGTGGTTCGGGCTGGTCTTGTACATCCAAATGCCGGTCGAGCGGCAGCGCCACGCGACCTGCTGGGCCATCTGGCCGGCCACGGCGACGAGATAGTCGTTCACGAACGGGTCGGGCGTGTGAACCTGGCCTGGGCCGTATTGCAGTTTCTTCCAAAACGCTCTCGCCTCGGCCAGTTGCTTGCCGCTGTCCAATTCGGCCAGTTCTTCGGCGACCTGGGGGCGAACGACGCCGTAAGGGACGATCAGCCGCAGCTCGGCCGCTTCGCCTGGCGCGAGCGGGACCTTCCATTCGATTACATTCCTGGGCGTCCCGCCGACGCCCTGCACGCCTTGGACTTCCGCGTGAACGACCAACTCGCCGGCGCTGGGCTTGGGGATGACGAAACGAACGCCGTCGCCCAAGCGACCGAAGGGGGCCTCGAACTTGAACGGAATCTCCTTGCCGATTTCTGGCGATTGCTGGCACTTGTAGCCGAACTGCACCCGTCCGGTGTCGCCGAAGTGCATCCAGAGGTGGCCGATGCGGTTGGCGTAGCCGGCGTTGGTGACGCGAAAGACGGCGTGAGTTATGAGCAGGTCGTCCCGCTTCGCATCGAGCCACTGCCCGGCGGGCCGGCGCAGCAGATGGGCAAAAACGGTCTCCGACCAATCCAGGTCGCCGTCGCGGGTTTCGATCGTGGGGATGGGGAGCCGGCCCTCTGCGATGCTGCGGCGGATCGAGGGGCTATTGGTTCCTTGGCGATCGACCAGCCGCATCGGCTCGCCGTAGCCGAAGGAGACGTGCAGGTAGTGATTTCCCAGCGGGGCGATCTCCTGCTGCATCACCTTCAGTTCGCGAAAACCCAGCGGGCCGAACACCAGCGCGCCGTCCCAGGTTACGCCGGTCTGAAACTCAAAGCCGGGCACGCCGACGTGCTGCACAGCGCGGGTCATCGGCTTCCAGCATTTTCGGGCTTGTTCCAGCGTCCATTCGGCCGCGGGATCGTCGGCCGCCAAGGCCGGCAAAGACGAAGCGAAGACAAAGGGGGCCAGCACGATGAAGGCAGCAAGGAGTTGAGATGGTCGCATGGCAGTGATGGGGTTTGGCGGGTGGTTGGGGGCGGGATGCCGCTCGGCCGGCGGCAGGCGCGACGCTCGACGACCGTTCCCCGACGCGCCGGGCGCGACCAGCGGGCGGAAAACGTCGTTCCACATCGTGATACGACGTGTTATAGAAAACGAAACGCCGCTTGTCAATCCCCGGGCCACCAAAGCCGCGGCAACGGAGTTCGCGCGCCGGCGGTTTGTTGGGAGGGCGGAGGGCGTCGGCCCGCACCAGCGCTTCCCTCCGGGGCGCGGCTAAACGGCCGATAGTCGCCGATGTCCGCCACCAAGGCGGCGAAACGCCCCCATATCGCGGGAGACTATTGCCGCGACGCCTGCAAGGGGACTTGCGGCGGGGCGGCGTCTTCGTAGACGCCGACCTTGTCGACGCCGTCGCCGGTCCAGTCGCCCACCACCGGTTTGTCGCCCGGGCGGCCGAGGGCAATCGTCTTGTCGCCGGCGTCGATGCGGTGGTTGTTGTTGGTGTCGAGAATGAACTGGCCGTTGCGGTAGACGCCGAGCTTGGAGATGCCGTCGCCGGTCCAGTCGCCGACCACGGGGATATCGCCCGGCTGGCCGAATTCGACCACCAGGTCGGCTTCGCTCCAGCGGCCGTCGCCGTCCATGTCGAGGAACCAGACGCCGTTGCGGAAGATGCCGATGTTGAAGATGCCGTCGCCGTTCCAATCGCCAATCACCGCGATGTCGCCCTTCTCGCCGTATTCGAAGACGTGGTCGATCAGGTCCGAGCGCAAGCGGCCGGCGTGCCCCTTCTTCAGCGTGCGGTAGCCGACGGCGGCGTCGGCCGGCTGCGGCGGGACGTTCTTCGGGCGGGCCGCCGCCGGCGGGTTCGCGGAATCGGGCAGGCCCGGCTCGACCGAGATCGGCCGGTAGTCGCCGCTCCACATCGGGCCGAAGATGCCGATGTCGGTCTTGCCGTCGCCGTTCCAATCGCCGGTGACCGGTTGATCGTCCTTATTACCCAGTTTCACCCACAAGTCGCCCTCGTCCCAAACGCCGTTGCCGTTGAGATCGAGGAACCAGAGGCCGTCGAGGAAGACGCCGACCTTGGTCGTGCCGCTGCCGTCCCAGTCGCCGGTGACCGGCGTGGCGTGGGCCATGCCGTAGCGGATCGTCTTGATCGGCGTGCCGTCGCTGTCGGCCAGGATCCACTGCGACTGCCCCATGTCGGGGCCGCTCCAGGAGACCGGATCGAAGACCGTGTTCTGCGGGGCGTCGGCGTACTCGGCGCCCGCGTTCTCGCTGCGGGGCTGGCCGGCGTCGATGATGCTCAGGTGCCAATCGTAGTCGTCCGGCGCGGTCGCGCCGCCGAAGCCGAACTCGTTGTTGATCGTCGGGGCGTACGTGTAGGACGATCCCATCGGCGGAGACTCGACGAAGGGCGACCCCGGGGGCGGCGGAGGGAACGGCGTGGGATAGGCCGGCGGCAAGATCGGCGGCGGCGGGGTGCTCTGCCGCGTGATCAGCACCTCGCTGAAGTTGTTTTGCACCGCCGAATCGCCCGGATCGATGGTGATCCGCACGATCGCGTTGCCCGACGTGGTGACCGCCAACGTGCTCAGCGTCATCGCATCGACGGTCGAATACTTGTTGACCACCAGGCCGCCGTTGCTGCCGGCGGTGTCGATGCCGGTATCATAGCCGCCGGGCTGGGTTTCGATGACCGAATACTGCCCCGGCTGGAGCATGGTGAACTCGTAGTAGCCGTTGGCGTCGGTCTTGGTGGTGATGTAATTGCCTTTCGCGTCTTTCAGCGGATAGCCGCTGCCGTCGCAGAGCTGCAAGGTCACGCCCGCAAGCCGCGTGTCGTCCGGCGTGAGTTTGCCGTCACGGACCGAAGGGATGTCCGGGTAGGGATCGTTCTGGCCGAGCACGATCGTCGGCCCGTCCTGGAAGACATAGCCGGAGAGCTTCGCCGGGGTGATCTCCCAGAAATCGTAACTCGTGCCGTTGACGCCGGAGTTCAATTGGGCATTGAGAATCTTGTCGGGACCGCTGAGCTGGCCGCCGGCCGAGCCGACCTGATCGCTCCCTTCGAGGTAAGCGGCGGGCTGAATCTCTTCGACACCGTAGACGCCGGGCTTCAAGTTGGTGAACGAGTACTTGCCGTTGCTGTCGGTTGTGGTCGAGGTGATGCGGTTGCCGGAGCCGTCCAGCAGCCAGATCGTCACTCCGCTCAATAGCGGCTCGCCCGTATCGTAGGTGTTGTTCTGGTTGTTGTCGACGAAGACACGGCCGGCGATGCTGGCCGGCAGCAATTCGCCGAAATCGTTGTGCGTCGAAGATGCCCCGCCGGCCAGCGGAATGCCGTCGATCAGATCGCCGGGGTTGTGGGCGGTGCCGCCGGTCGAGCCCGCCGAATCGAGCCCGTCGAGATAACCGGCCGGCTGCGTTTCGCTCACGCCGTAGGCGCCAGGCATGAGATTGTCGAAGTGGTAGTAGCCGTTCGCGTCGGTGGTGGCGGTCTGGCCGGTCGGGTTGCCGTGGCTATCGAGCAAAGTGATGGCCACGCCGGCAATTGGCGCTTCGCCCGAGTCGAAGTGGCCGTTGTTGTTGGCGTCGACGTAGACGTAGCCGCTGAGATTGGCGGGCAGCAACTCGCCGAAATCATTGTGCGTCGAAGACGCCCCGTCGGCCAGCGGAATGCCGTCGATCAGATCGCCGGGGTTGTGGGCGGCGCCGCCGGTCGAGCCCGCCGCATCGAGCCCGTCGAGATAACCGGCCGGCTGCGCTTCGCTCACGCCGTAGGCGCCGGGCATGAGATTGTCGAAGTGGTAGTAGCCGTTCGCGTCGGTGGTGGCGGTCTGGCCGGTCGAGTTGCCGCTGCTGTCCAACAGCGTGAGGGTCACGCCGGAAATCGGGGTTTCGCCGGAGTCATAGTGGCCGTTGTTGTTGGCATCGACGTAGACGTAGCCGCTGAGGCTGGCCGGTTTCACCTCGGCGAAATCGTTGTGGATGCTGTCGTCGCCGCCGTCGAGGTTGATGCCGCTGAGGATATCGACGGTCGTGATGACGCCGCGGGTGGCGCCGTTGACGGTGCCCGGCGTGTCGCCGACGCTCAAGTAGCCGTCGGGCTGCGTCTCGACGACTCGATAGGTGTCGGGAAGGAGGTTGTTGAAGCTGTAGTTCCCGTTGGCGTCGGTCGTGGTAGTCAGTCCGCTGGTTACATAGGTGTTCGTGTCGGTGTCCAAGTGGAAGAGCGTCAAGGTGACGCCGGCGATGCCCGGCTCGCCCGAATCATGCACGTTGTTGGCATTAAAATCGTCGTAGACGGTGCCGGAAAGGGTGATCGGCAGCGGTGTTTGCGTTAGCGAGCCGCTGGCAGCGGCGGTGTAAACCGGGCCGGGTGAACTGCCTACCGGCACGTAGGCCAACGCGGCGGCGTTGTCATAGTCGTCGTTGGGCAAGGTGTTTTCCAGACCCGTGCCGCTGAGGTTGTACTTGTCATACATAACCATCGCGGGCGTGGTGATGTCGTTCATGTGGGGCGCGGTGAACGAGCCGGTCACCGTGGCGCCCTCGATTTCGGCGCCTTCGGCCACCGCGTTGGCCTCCAGGTTGCCGTTTTCGTCGACGTCGATGGTGAAGACGAGCTTGTCGTTCGCCTGAAAACCGCTAAATGTGAGCGACAATTGCGTGCCGCCGTTAACGACCGACGAGGAAGCGATCTGGAAGCCGTCGTGGTTGATGATCGTCAAGGGGAAGTAGCCGTAAACCCCCGGTGCGTTGTCAGTCGTATTGAAGAAGGTGTTGTCCAGGTTGAGCGTCACCGAGGTGAGCTGCGTTCCGCTGGCCCCACCCGTGAAACTGACCTCAAAGAGGTCGGCCACCTGGGTGTTGGTTCCTTTAAGCACGCTTGGCTCGTCGTAGGGGGCCGAGTCCTCGAAATAAGTGAGGGCGACGTGGATCGGCGCTACCGACACCGACAACAGGTCGCGAGATTCCATTCTGCTCGAGGCGGCAGATGTGGAAGCGCGAGCCATTTTTTCGCGACTTTTTGCGGTGTGGTGCGGGGACAACATGTTTGCGGTGCGATTTCCAAAACAGGCTCACGTCAACCTCCGTGTCGAATCATTGCGCCCTTTTTTCTCAGCCTGGTTCCCGCGCTCTGCGCGGGAACGAGCGAGTCGGTGACTGGACTCGCCTCCTGCAATCTGAAATCCGAAATCTGAAATCTGAAATCTGAAATCTGTGATCTGTGATCTGTGATCTACCTTCGTTGCGTAACCCTCTCTCCACCGCGACGCTTGATGTCCCAGAGGCGGACCGTGGTGTCGTAGCTACCGGAAATCAACGCCTCCTCGCGGTGGGCGAACACCAGCGTGGTGATCGAGCCGGTGTGGCCGATCAACTGGCAGCGCTCCCGTTGCGAAGGAACGTCCCAAACGTGAATCACGTTGCCGCTGCCGGCCGAGGCCAGGGTGTCGGGGCCGCAGAAGCAGAGCGCCATCACGTCGCCCGGCCGGCCGGGCAGGTCGGCGACGACTCTGGCCGACGCGGCGTCCAGCAGCCGAACGACGCGCGCGTGGCCGCCGGCCGCCAGCAGCTTTCCGTCGGGCGAATAGGCCAAGGCGAAAATCCGCCGCGCGGAGACCTGCGCGTCGGAGACCTGCTGGCCGCTGGCGGCGTCCCAAATCCGCACCAGCCCGGCGCGTCCGGCGGCGGCCATCCGCGTGCCGTCGGGCGAGAAGACGATCGTACGGATATCAATGCCCGGGGCCGGCAATTCGCGGATCAGCTTTCCCTGCTCGGCGTCGAATAGCCAGACGCTGTCGGCAAAGCCCGCCGCCGCCAGCATTCGTCCATCGGGGCTATAGGCCAGCGTGTCGATCACGGCCGGCAGCCGGTCGGAAGTGCTTTGCATTTTGCCGGCTGCAACCCGCCAAAAGCAGATGCGCCGATCGGCCCCCGCAGTGGCCAGCACCGAACCGTTGGGCCGGAAGACCGACGCCCGCACCCAATCGACGTGCGACGCCCAGCGATGAACGAGTTTGCCGCTCGGCAGGTCGAAGACCCGCACGAGATGGTCGTCGCCGACGGCGGCCAGCAGTGTTCCGGCCGGATCGAGGGCCACGCTCGACACCACCGGAAGCGTCTCCGCCGAACTGAGCGGCGCCAACTGGATGACCTTATTGGGGAGAAGCTGAGGTACGTCTCCTGCCCGCGCCGCCGTGCCGAGCGCCGTGCCGGCCACGATCAACGCCCCAACGAGCCCGAACGATACGACTGATTTCATAGTCAATTCCACCAAAACTGGACGGCCGGACACGAACGCGCCCCGTGCGGTTGCGCATTCGTTCTCATTCCACTTATCGGCCAAATCGGACTGACAGCCTGCGGCCAGTTTTGGCGGACGTGTAAGATGGGAGAAGTGCGTAAAATCAACCGTCGCCGCTCGGGTTGTTGTCAATTTGAGCGGCATGATGTATCATTGTCGCGATGGTGTTGTCAAAGTGATTTGCGTTTCTGCCAAGTGAGTTTCGCTATGCAGTCAAGAACGCGACATTCCCTTCCGCCCCGGCCGGCATATCCTCAAGGGCCGGCGGACGATCCGGCCTTGCTCTCCCTTGCAGCCGACCTGCTCTGGCAAGCGACGCAGATCGAGACGGAGGAGACGCTGCTGGCATGGGCGCTGCCGGCGGTCGGGGCGCTGCTCGGCGCCGATCACGTCGCTGTGGCCGGGCTGAGCGGCGGGGCGGTGGGCGACGTTGGCCACGTCGGGGACTGCGCAGCAACTGCCGACGGAACTGCTCGCCAGTGCGCTCGATCGCGAAACCGCCCTGGCCGACCAGGACTGGATTGCCGCGCCGCTGGCGTCGCGGGCGGAGGAGGGGGAGGCGCTCGCGGTCCACTTCGCAGCGGCGTTTCCCTCGCCCCCAACCCCTCTCCCAAAGGGAGAGGGGGCAAGGAGCGCGCCGTCGCCGAGGCGAGACGGGAAAGAGCTGGCAACGATCGCGCAGATTGCGCCGATCTTGCACCAATCCCTCGACAACGTCCGCCGCCAATCGCGGCAACGGCGCCGTCTCCGCCGCTTGCAGGCGGTGCTGGAAATCGTCAGCCAGTGGAACCAGACCAACGAACTGGAACCGCTCCTGATTCAGATGGCCGAGGCGGCGGCGCGGCTGCTGGAAGCCGATCGGGCCAGCATCTTCCTCTGGGATCGGACGAACCACACGCTGGTGGGCAGGCCGGCGCTCGGATTGCCGCAGGGGGAATTGCGAATCCGCGATGACCTGGGCGTCGTCGGCGAGGTAATTCGCAGCGGCCAGCCGCGTCGCGTCGATGCGGCCGTCGAGCCGGCGGCCATCGATCACAACGTCGATGCCCAACTCCACTACCAGACGAGGACGCTGCTATGTGTGCCGCTGCGTGGGCGTGAGGGCGAACTGTTCGGCGCGTTCGAGTTGATCAACAAACTGAGCGGAACGTTCAGCAAGGAGGACGAAGAGGGGCTTATGGAACTTGCCGCCCACGCGGCAGTGGCGCTGGAAAACGCCCAGGATCGCCGGCAATTGCTCACGGCCAACCGGCAAATGGCCGAGCAGGCGGCCGAGCAGGTGCGGATGATCGGCGAGAGTCCCGCCATCGAGGCCCTGCGCTCGATCATCCGCCGCGTCGCCGACACCGATCTGGCCGTGCTGATCCTGGGCGAGAACGGCACCGGCAAAGAGGTCGTGGCCCAGTCGATTCATTATCTCAGCCGCCGCCGCGATCAGCCCTTCGTGGCGGTCAACTGCGCCGCCATTCCGGAGACGCTGGCCGAGAGCGAACTGTTCGGCCACGAAAAAGGGGCGTTCACCGACGCCCGCGAGACCCGGCAGGGCAAGTTCGAGTTGGCCGCCGGCGGGACGTTGTTCCTTGACGAGATCGGCGATTTGAGCCTCAGCGGGCAAGCAAAACTGCTGCGGGTGATCGAAGAGAAGGTGCTGGTCCGCGTGGGCGGCTCGATGCCGATCCACACCGACGCCCGACTGCTGGCCGCCACGAATCAGAATCTGGCCGAGATGGTTCGCGCCAAACGGTTCCGTGAGGATCTCTACTTCCGCCTGAACGTGGTGACGCTCGACCTGCCGCCGCTGCGGGAGCGGCAGGGCGACGTGCTGCTATTGGCCGCGTATTTCTTGAACGACTTCTGCCGCCGGGCGCGGCGGAAGACGCCGGAACTGAGCGCCGCGGCGCGCAAGCGGCTGCTGGAGCATCCCTGGCCGGGCAACGTCCGCGAACTGCGGAATCTGATGGAACGGCTGGCCTATCTCTCGACCGAGAGCCGCATCGAGCCGGCCGATCTGGCGTTCATCCTCTCGCCGCGCGGCCAGACGCCCTCGGCCGCCGACCTGAGCCGATCACTGGTCGAGGCCACCGCCCAATTCCAGATCGATTACATCCGCCGGCAGATCGAACAGAGCAGCGGCAATATGAGCCTGGCCGCCGACCGACTCGGCCTGCACCGCTCGAATCTCTACCGCAAGATGCGGCAACTGGGGATGGAGACGGCGTGAGAATTTGGAGATTCGAAATCTCGAGATTTGAAATTGGAAATCTGAAATTTGGAAATCTCATCCCCTGACGCTGAGCCTTGGACCTTGAACCTTGGACTTCCAGCCGCCCTCGCCCCCGGCCCCTCTCCCAAAGGGAGAGGGGAGAATCCTATGGCTTCGCCTTCTTCTCGCTCTTCTCCTGGCTGGCCACTCTTAGCTTGCGGCGGAAGGTGCGGACCTTCTCTTGGACCATCACGGGGACCTTCTGCTTGACGAGATTGACGCCGTCGAACCAGCCGTAGGGCTCCTCGTAGATCAGGTGGCACTCGATAAACGCGGCGTCGGCGGGCTGCTTGAGTCGGGTGATCTTGGCGTAGCCGCCGGCGCGAGTGAACGGATGCGGCGGACCCGTCGTGATGTTCGCCTCGGCGTCGCGCAACAGCGGCCGCCATTGGTTCGGATAGTCGGCGTCGTTGTCGAAGCGCGGATCGATCCGGCCGGCCGCCAGCACCACGTCCTTGCCCCGCGCGAGTATGGAAAACCGCGTCGCGCTCACCTGTACGCGGTCGAAGAGCCAAAACGTGGTGTAGAGAAACCGCTCCTCGAGGTCGGCAGTTGTACTGGCGGTCAAATTGCGCTGCTGCGTCTCTTTGTCGGTCAGAGCGCCCGACTTGATGACGACGCGGCTCTTCCCGTTCTCCGCGGCCGTCGTCGATTCGAGGAACTGCTTCGAGACCAACGTCTCCCAATCGCCGTGGGCGACGAACCAGACGTCAACGGTGCGGATGGCGGGCCCCTCGGCTTGCGGCGGCTTGGCATTGCGCACTCGGGTTACAATCGGGGCGTAGTAATCGTTGCCCAGCACATCTTGCAAGGGATAGCGGTCCCCGGCGATCTGCTCGATTGCCGCAAGTTGCTCGGCCGCATCGAGCCCGTCGGCCATCAGCGGCGGCCGAAGCTTGTACGCCTTGCCGTCCGACATCTTGACCCCTTCAGCCAGCAACTGGTGGAAGACCGGGTTCTCAACGGCCGGTGCCGCGGCGGGGGGAGCGGCTGCCAGAGAGGCCAATACCGATAGGGCGATTGCGAAATTCACGATGGGCCTCCGTTGGTCGAATCGTTGATGCTCTCGTTGTAAACCTTATGGTCACGGCTGCCAAGGAGATGATTGACTTTGCCGGTAAGTTAGTATACACTCACGTCTATGAAAGTCGCTGCGAGACTCTCCGGCCAGGAGCGGCGGGCGGCCATTATCAGGGCCGTGCGGAAGGTCTTTGTCGAAAAGGGCTTCCGCGGGACGACTACCCGCGAATTGGCCGAGGCGGCCGGTGTGTCCGAGGCGTTGCTGTTCAAGCATTTTCCGAGCAAGGAGGCCCTCTATGCCGCGATTCAGGTGTCGTGTTTCGAGGAGGAGGGATCGCGGAACGCCGAGGGGATCGAGACGTTGACGCCGTCGACCGCCTCGCTGGTTCTGCTGGTCCACCGTTTGGTCTCGCATCTGCTGGCAAACGGCTTGCCCGACGAGAACCAGCAAGCGTTCACGCGGCTGGTGCTTCGCAGTCTGATCGACGAGGGGGAGTTTGCGCGGTTGGCCGTTCAAGCCGGGCCGTCGCGTTGGGTGCGGAAAGCGGAAGAGTGTCTGCGGGCGGCGGTTGACGCGGGGGACGCGGTGGACGGCCAGGTTCGCCCGGCGTTGGCCGGTTGGTTCGTTCATCAGATCGCGGCGATGGTCATGATTCACCTGCTGCCCAGCGAGCCGGTCATCGACTTCGGCGTGCCGCGGGCGGAATTGGTGCATCAGGCCGTCTGGTTTTGCTTGCGGGGTATGGGGCTTAAGGAAGTGGCAATTCGTCGGCATTACCCATGCAGTTGATCCAATTGCGCAACGTCCGAAAGACCTATACCGTGGGCGAAGTCGAGGTCCATGCGCTGCGCAGCGTCTCCTTGGACATCGATCGCGGCGAGTACGTCGCCCTGATGGGGCCATCGGGTTCCGGCAAGACGACGCTGATGAATACGCTCGGCTGCCTCGATCGGCCCAACGACGGCAGTTATTTGCTTGACGGGGAGGAAGTGGTCGAGATGTCGGGCGACGAGCGGGCCCGGCTGCGAAATCGCAAGATCGGCTTCGTCTTCCAGAACTTCAATCTCCTCGCGCGGACGACGGCGATGGAGAACGTCGAGTTGCCGCTGCTGTATTCCGGCCGTTTCCGCGCCCGGCAGCGGCGCCAACGGGCACGGCAATTGTTGACCAAGGTGGGGCTGGAATCGCGGCTGGACCACCAGCCCTCGCAGCTTTCCGGCGGACAGCAGCAGCGGGTGGCCATCGCCCGGGCAATGGCCAACGAGCCGCCGATCCTGCTGGCCGACGAGCCGACCGGCAACATCGACTCGCACACCAGCCGCGAGGTGATGGATCTGTTTCGCCAACTCAACCAGGAAGAGGGAATTACGATCATCCTGGTGACCCACGACCAGGAGGTTGCCCGGCACGCCCGGCGGACCGTCGTCCTGCACGACGGCCGGGTGATTTGCGACACGACCAATTTCGCCCAGGCCATCGCCGCCCTGCATCGGCAAGAGGGAGAGCAACCATGAAGCGTTTCTTTTTTTGGATGATCGTCGCCGGGATCGTCGTCGCCGCCGGCGCCGCCGGCTACAGCAAGTTGCACGGCGCGAAGCAGGACCCCGACAGCCTGTATCGGACCATGAAGGTCCGCCGCGGCGAAATCCGCAGCATCGTCACCGCCACCGGGCCGGTGCAGCCGGTCCTGAGCATCCAGGTCGGCGCGTTCGTCTCCGGGCCGATCAAGGAGGTCAAGTCCAATTTCAACGACAAGGTGAAAAAGCACCAGGTCATCGCCCTGGTCGATAAGCTGATCCCGACGGCCCAACGCAACCAGGCCAAGGCCGCGCTCGAATGCGCCCGCGCCAATCTGCTGGAAGCCACCGCCAAGCTCAAACAGGCGAAGAGGGATTGGGAGCGGCGCAGAAGCTGCTTCCCAAGCGGGCGATCTCCGACAGCGATTACGACACCGCCGAAGCCGCTTACGAAACGGCCAAGGCCAACGTCGAGGTCTGCAAGGCGACGATCGAGCAGAACCAGGCCGCCCTGAACATGGCGCAGAGCAATCTCGACTATACCGTCATCGAGGCGCCGGACGACGGCATCATCACCGACCGCAAGGTCGATCCGGGCCAGACCGTGGCCTCGCAGTTCCAGACGCCGGTGCTGTTCGTGGTCGCTCCCGGCCTCGATAAGAAGGTCAACGTCCAGGCGGCGGTCAACGAGGCCGACATCGGCATGATCCGCGACGCCCAGTCGCGCAAAGAGCCGGTCACTTTCACCGTCGATGCCTATCCCAACGACACCTTCCACGGCAAGATCGCCCAAGTACGGTTGACGCCGACGACGGTGCAGAACGTGGTGACCTACACGGTGATCGTCGAGGCCCCGAACCTGGAGATGAAACTGCTGCCGGGGATGACCGCCAATTTGACGTTCCAGATCGAGAAGCGCACGGGGAAGTTGAAGGTCCCCAACGCGGCACTGCGCTTCTTCCCCAAGCCCAACCAGGTCCGCCCAGGCGACGTATCGATTCTCGACGGCATTTCGCCCGACAACAAGGAGGCCCGCGAAGCCGAGGCGGCCGAGGACGACCCGGCGGCAAGGGAACGCGCGCGGAAGCAACGCTACGTGTGGGTGATCGACGGCGAATTACTCAAGGCGGTGAAGATCACCACCGGACTGAGCGACAAGGCCTACACCGAGGTCGTCAACGGCGATCTCAAGGACGGGCAAGCGGTGGTTACCGGGATGAAGATCCATTAGAAGCTGTTTTGCAACCCGTAGGTTATGCTTCAGCATAACAAGAACCAGAACCAGGTTGTTATGCTGAAGCATAACCTACGCGTTTGCTGGTTGTGACTTAGTGAGCGGCGTATGAATCTCCTACTGATTCTGCGAGTCGCCTTTCGGGCGTTGTCGAAGAACAAGATGCGGGCCGGGCTGACCGTGCTCGGGGTCGTCATCGGCGTGGCCGCGGTGATCTTGTTGGTTTCCATCAGCCAATCGGCCGGGCGGATGATCCAGGACCAGTTTCAGAACATGGGCACGAACCTGGTGATCGTGTTTTCGGGCAGCCGGCGGGCCGGCGGCGTGGCCAAGGGGGCAAAGAGCATTATCACGTTGACGCCGGCCGACGCCGACGCCATGGTCGAGGAATGCCCCACGGTGCTCTCGGCCTCGCCGATCCTCTTTGCCAGCGGCCAGGTGATCGCGGGAAACCAGAATTGGTCGCCGGACCGCATTCTCGGCGTCAACCAGAATTACCTGACCGTGTCGAACTCGCAACTGGCCGCCGGCGATTTCTTCACCGCCGCCGACTTGCGCGGCGCTGCCAAGGTATGTGCGATCGGCAAGACCGTGGCGAAGAACCTCTTTCAGAACTCCCAGTGCGTCGGCGCGACAATTCGCATCAAGAGCATTCCCTTCACGGTAATCGGCGTTCTCGAAGCGAAGGGGGCGAATCTCTTCGGCCAGGACCAGGACGACGTCGTGCTGGCCCCCTGCACCACCATCGCCAAACGCATCTACGGGATGCCCTTCAACAACGTGCACGGAATCCACGTCGTGGCGCATTCGCCCGATCAGATGCAGCAGATGGAGGAGGAGATCAGACTGCTGATGCGGCAACGGCACCGGCTGGGCGATCGCGACCCCGACGATTTCGATACCTTCAACAGCTCGGAAGTCATGAAGGTGCTGGGAGTGATTACGCTGGTGATGACCGTGCTGCTCGGCTCGGTGGCCAGCGTGTCGTTGGTCGTCGGCGGGGTGGGCATCATGAACATCATGCTCGTCTCGGTGACCGAGCGGACGCGCGAGATCGGCATTCGCCTGGCCGTCGGCGCCCGCTCGCGCGACATCCTGCGGCAATTCCTGGTCGAGGCGGTCGTGCTTTCGCTGGCCGGCGGGGCGATCGGCGTCGGCCTGGGCATCTTGGCGGCGATCGGGGCCACGCATCTGGTCAGCATGTTGTTGGGCGGAATCGAATGCCCGATGACCATCTCGCTGACCGCCATCCTCATCGCCTTGGCCTTCTCGGGATCGGTGGGCATGTTCTTTGGCTACTACCCCGCCCGCAAGGCCAGCCGGCTCGATCCAATCGAATCGCTCCGCTACGAATAGGCGCAAGCGTCAAGAAATCGACGGTGGCAATCGCTGCCGGCTGGTTCGGGCTAACGGGAAGTCTGGCCCGGTAACGCGTGAACTTCACGACTCAGCCTGCCAGGCGCCGGTGACTGTGCTGTCTTTTCGTTCGCCGTCAACAGTTTTTTGGCCATATCGAGGAGTTGGCGATCTGCCGCCTCCATCTCCTTGGGATCGGCGCACCGCAGCATTTCCGGACTGGTTGCCCAGGCGACTTTTTTCACGGAAATGGGCGGCTTTCCACCCCGCTTCCGCCACCACTGCCGCCAGGCGTCCACGTCGCGGCCGAAGTTCTCGCCGGTCAGCCGCACCAGCGAAATCTGCGCCCAGAAGCGCGTATCGCGGTCGTAGTGGTAAGTCAGGTGGACCAACCGGGGAACCACGCTCGAATCGCCGATGACGCCCAAGGCGTGGCAGGCGAACGCGCGGTCGGCGTCGTCCTTCTCCTTCCGATCGGTTGCTATTTGCCGGATGCCGGGCGCCGCCTTCTTGCTGTGCATCGCGGCCAAGGCGTAGATGGCCAGCATCCGCGCGCTCTCCTTATCGCTGCTGAGTTGCTTGAGCCATCGCTGTTCATCGCCCTTTTGTTTGGGATCCAGTTCTTGCCACTGTGCCGCTTGCAGAAAGCCCTGGATGTTCACTTCGCTCAGGTCGCGAAACATGCGTTGGGTCTCGTTGAGCTTGGCGTCCCGCGGAAACTCGCTGCCCCGCTCCCTGGCTTTTTCCAGCAGCCGGCGACCAGCCTCTTCTTGGTTGGCCGGATCCGTCAGTCCTTGCTGAAAGCCTTTCAAATAGTCTTGGCTCAGTTCGCAGAGCACTTCCTGCTGCGGGGTGTGCCGGGTTTCCGCGGTCTGCGGGCCTTGCGGGGCTCGCGACTGGGACGTCGCCTCCTTGAGGGAGTCCTGGAAGAAGCTCGCCGGCAAGGTGCCCTGCCAGACAAAGCTCCGATCGTGTACCGCGAGTTGAAACGACCTGACAGCTCTGGCCATGTCCGGGTGCACACCGGCCTCGGAGAGGGCAGCGTTGGTGGTGGCTTTGGTAATCACCGCGATTAGACCGCGGATTTGGTAGGCGATACCAGCGTCGGCGCAAGGGATGGAAAGACAAAAGTGAGCGTCCTTGCCCGCATCCATGTCGGCCTTGAACCGGATGCTCTCGATCCCGTCGCGGACGTCGTCGGGCAGGAGGCCGTGTATCGACGTCTTCATATCGTCGAAGATGCTCGCCGGCAACGTGCCCTGCATCACAAAGCGTCGATCTTGCACCGCGAATCGCAGGGACTTCCCGGCTTCCTTCATGGACGGCAACACAAAGACGCCCTGGGAGCCCACGACTTTGCAAAACGTCTCACAGAGGCCGCGGACCTCGCAGGCGACGTTGGCGTCGACGCTACGCACGGCAAAGCGAAAGTGTAGGTCCTTGCCGGGAACCATGTCGGTTTCGACCGAAATGGCCTTGACCCCGTCGCACACTTCGTCGGGCAGAAAGCTGCGCACCGTGTAGCCGGCCGCCGGCGGCTTGAAGTCGTCTTCGAAGAAGCTCGTTGGCAGTCTGCCCCGCAGCACAAAGCACCGATCGTGTACCGCGAAATGGAGAGATTTTGCAGCGTCGGCGCACTGCGGATTCCCGGCGATCGCGACTTTGACAAACGTCGCGCATAAACCGCGGACCTGGTAGGCGACGCCGGCGTCCGCGCAGGGGACGGAAAGACGAAAGCCAACTTCCTTAGCCGAGACCGCGTCGGCTTCGAGCAGAATGGGGTCGATCCCATTGCAGAGGTCGTCGGGGAGGAAGGCCCGCGCCGGATCGCCGGCCGCGGGCGGCGCAATCATCAGTCCGATTGCGTGCGACCGATCCAGCCGGGCCCAACTTGCGGCCAGTTTGCCGGACAGTTGCAGCGGCGCGCCGCGAACGAGGACCGCGCGGAGCAGCTTGGCCGATCCGACCACGAGCGTCCGCTTCGCCGGCAGGCAGAAGGCAACGGGCTCTTTCGACCGCTGCGCGTACAGCGTTACTCCACCGATCGTCTCTTCATGCCAGGCAGATTTCCCCAGACTTTTTTCGACCTGTTCCTTTGCTTCCAGTGCGGTCACTCGCTTTGCGACAACAATCGCCGCTACAGCGTGTGAAACGTGACGGAATTGAAAATCCAAATCAGGATCGGAGGGGCTTGGCCATACCGGCGAACCAAACGTAATGCGGTCGATGTCCTCGGTTCTCACTCCGAAGCCCTGACCGACGAGTCTCTTCAGCCAGGCCGGGTTCGTCTTGCGCAGCTCGGCCACGTCGGCCCACATTAGTATTTCGCAGCCGTTGGGCATGTAGCGCAGCGCAGCGGCGGAAGCGGGCGCGGTTTTCGGTTCGTCGGACCGGTCGCCGAGCGGCTTCCCGGCTGAGGCGGCCCCGGCCGGCGCCGCAACGGCCGGCTCCTTGGCGACGAGATCCAAACGCACCAGGCATACCAATGCCAGGCCCAATGCGACTGCGAGAATCGTGGTCTTCTTCATGATCGAGTCTTCCTTGACTTGGGGATTGAGTAGACGTTGAACGCGAAGCGAAAGGCCGCGGCCCGGGGCGGCGGCGTGAAACGACAGACGCGGCCCGCAGGCGGCGTCCAATTGGAGCAGCGCCGCGGCGTAGGCGCGGCATCCCTCGAAATCGGCTCCCTTGGCGGCCTCGTCGCACGCCCATTCCGCCGCCTCGTCGAAGCGGCGCACGGCCAGCCATGCCAACGGATTGAACCAGTGCGGCAGCATCAGCAGGCGGACGAGGATCGACTTCAGCAGATCGCCCCGCCGCAGATGCGCCAGTTCGTGCCGCAAGATGCTCCGCCGGCCGGCCGGCGCAAGTCGCCGCCACAGCCCGGCCGGAACCACCAACCGATAACTTTGCGGCGTAAGGCAAAGCAGCGGGCCGACATTCGCCGTGACCCAAAGCGGCACGCCAGCTCGAACGTGATGTTGTGCGAGCATATCGTCCCATTCCCGCGTCCACGCTTCTTCCGCGGGGCGTGTTGTGTGCAGGCATCGCAGGAATCGCAGATAACTGATGATTGACGCGCCGGCCAGAAAGAGCATTCCGGCGGCCCAGCCGCCCATGATCGCCACAGCCCAGTCCCGGCGGACGATCGCTATCCAGCTTTCGGCTGCTTGCGGCTCAACGGGCCGTGGAGCGTCAACGACGGCAATCTCTCGATGCAAGATTGCAGGACGAGGCGACACCGCATGATGACGTGCTGCGGCACGGTCCTCTCGCGCCATCCGGAGCGGCAGCGGCGTGGGCGTCATTCTTGCCAATGGAGCCGGCATTGTTGGTCCAGCATTGCTACGGGGGATGGCCCCGCCTTCGTTGGCCCGAAGACTGGGCCGGTCTTGCGAAGCGGCCTGTGTTAAGACGGCCGGCTCGTAATACGGAATGACTACCGGCAGACGCCACCAGAACCAACCCTGCAAGAGCACCAAGAGCCAAGCGGCGCGATGAATCCGCGACGAGCCGGGGCGAGCGAACTTGATCAGCAGTCGCACGGCCATCGCTGCCGCCGCCAGAAAAAGGCTCGTCCGCAGCAACGCCGCCAACAGATCAACAGCCATTCCGTTCATGGAGCGTCTCCCTGCGGTTTGGGAGGAATGCCATGCTGCTCCGAATCGGAGATCAGTTTCCTCAGGGCGAGGATTTCTTCGGTGGCAAAGACACGACCTTTCATCAAATAGGCCACCAACGGGACGATGCTGCCGCCGCTAACCCGCTCCAGCAGAAGATTCAGATGGCCGGCGCTCACGTCCTCCGCGGCGACCGCCGCCCGATATCTGGCAGGCCGCTGCGCGGTGCGGGTGACGACACCCTTCTCCACCATACGATTCAGCCGGGTCTGAACCGTGGTATACCCGATCGTCCGCCGCAGCCCGCGCTGCGCTTCGGAGAGGGTGACTGGGCCGTCCCTCCAGAGCATCTCGAGCAGCTCCAGTTCGCCGGCCGATAGGCGCCGTGATTTCCCCCGCTTGGCCATCGCGCACTCCCATTACTACAATTGTCGTGAGCGGATTATTATGACTTATGTCGTAGTCGTCAAGATGAGTTTGCAGGAAAAGCACCAGATCAAGACGGCTTCTGGAAAGCCTTGGTTTTCTGCAATCGCTGATTGCGCCCCGCCGAAATGGCAATTCTCCAAGCCTCACGCTCCTAGGTCGCCACCTTGCAATTCAGAGTGCTGGAAGACCGTCGGAAATGCTATATTCGACGTCGTCGATCCGCATTCGGGGGCCCGGCAAGAGATGCCCGGCGGCTACAGCGGGACTTCCGTCACTTCCAGCGACGGCAGTTCGACGACGGCCAGTGACGGAGAAGAGGTGCGCGACACGGCGCCGGGATTGAGCACTAAGGTCGAGCCCTCGCGGCTGCGGGAGAAGACGTGGGTGTGGCCGTGACAGATCAGGTCCCATTGGCCCGACTGCACGGTGTGCCGCAATAGTTGCACGTCGTGGCCATGCAAAAGGGCCACGCGGCGTCCTTCGATCTCCAGCCCGCCGAGGCGGTCGTGGAGCGTGTGTGCCGGATCGATGATCGCCACGCGCAAACCATCCGCGTCGTCGATGTTGCCGGCAACCAAGTGGAGCTTTCGGCCATCGAACAGCGGCAGCACTTCACGCCCCACGTCGCCACAGTGGAGGATCAGCTCGACCTGAAAAGTGTCGAGAACTCGGATCGCATGTCGGGTCAAGGAGACGTTGCCGTGGGTGTCGCTAATCACGCCGATCTTCATCATCCGATTCCAGAGTTGCCGATTCGGGGTTGCGGGGCTCGCGAGAAGGGTTGCGGGAGGATAGGATTGTCGCTGCTGCCTCCAGGAGAATTATGCATGTTATCGGCCGCCGTGAGCGACATCCTTGCAATTTGCGTGCTGGCAGCGCTGGGCTTGTCTGGGGCAGGTTGGGTAGTAGCGAGTCTGCGGCGGTCGCCGTTTTCGCCGGCACAATCTGTCATTTACGCCATAGTTTACGCAATTGCTCGCGTTTTGTGGAGGGCCGCCGTCCCCGGCCGCTTTCCGATCTCCCCCGACCAAGGCGCGGTTATCGTCTGCAATCATCGCAGTTCGCTGGACCCCTCTTTCATCGCGTTGACGGTGCCCCGCGTGGTCCACTGGCTAGTGGCTCGTGAATACTGCGAGTTCTTTCTGTTCCGCGGGCTTCTTCGACTCTGCGGCTCGATCCCAACCAATCGCGGCGGGATCGACACTGCCGCCACGAAGGCGGCGATTAGGATCGTGGAAGAGGGGGGCCTGGTAGGGCTCTTTCCCGAGGGGCGAATCAATCGGACCGAGCAAACGTTGTTGCCCGGACATCCCGGCGCGGCGCTGATCGCGCTCAGGGCCCGTGCGCCGGTCGTCCCCTGCTACATCCACGGCGCACCCTACGACGGCACGCCGCTTGGATGCTTGTTGATGCCCGCCGCCGTGCGGCTGAAAATCGGCGAACCGATCGATCTGTCGCCGTATTTTGAACGTGGGGGCGACCGAGAACTGCTCGATGAACTGACTCTCCGCTTTCTCAAAGCGATCGCCGAGCTGGCGGGTGATGACGACTTCGCGCCGCAGTTGGCAGGCCGAAACTCGAAGCCCCCGCTAGAATCCTGATGTTGTAGGAGGCGACTCCTGTCGCCGATTGGCGGGAGAAAAAAGCACAGTTTCGGCGACAGGAGTCGCCTCCTACAACACCGCATTTGGGGCCTTACGGGCAGAACTGCTGGCACCAGAAGATCACGCCGTCCGCAGTGTGATAGGCGGCCACGCCGATCCGTCGATGGGCCGGATTCAGGATGTTGGCGCGATGGCCCGAGGAACCCATCCAGGACTGCACCGCTTCGCTGCTGTGCGTCTGGCCCATCGCGATGTTCTCGGCCAACATCCGGCGGGTGTGGACCAGGACGCCGCTGCGCGTCATCCAGGCAGCCTGTTCTCGCGCGGTGGCCATCAACTCCTTGTCGACCTCCAGCGGCGACAGTCCGTAGCGGACACGCTCCTGGTTGGTGTAGGAGACGATATTCGCTTCCACGTCGGACAGCGGCACGCCGTTGACGACTCTCTCCGTGGTTTCGGCCGCAGACGGCGACTTTGTGCGGGTCTTCCGACCGACCCTGCGGGCAGATTTCTTCTCCCCTTTCGGCCTGGCATCTTTCTCAGTCTTCGCTTTGGCGTTCTTCTCGATTTTTTGTGCCGGCCGCGGTTGCGGTTTCGCTTCCGGCGTCTGGGATTCTCCCAGCACGAGCGCCGACGCGCAGAGCAACATCTTGACGATCAACATCTCGATTCTCCTCAGTCTTAGTCCGCCCCGATCTATGAAAGCGCCTCTTGCGGCAAGCTGGGCATCCTGCGGAGACTCTGTGGGCGAGAATCGTGTGTCGAGAGCATACCAAAGGGTATGGAGTCTGCAAGAGTCGCAGCCCGATAGTGGGGTCAGAATATTTTCTCGATTTTTCAGGGACCGATTTGGTTCTGTGGGGACCAATGCGGGACGTTATCGGCCGCGGAATCGCGCTAGACGGCTCTGTGAAGCAGTCCCGACAAGAACTCGCGCAAGATCGGCTCGGGATAGAGGCAGAACGCATACTCGCGCCACGCCAAGACGCTTTCGCCTTGCAGGCTTTGCGACGCTTCCGCCAATTGTACGGCAACTCGTTCTCGGCGGTCGGCGAGCCACGGTTGTAGGGCGGCATTGATGCGGCGAATCGCTTGGCAACGTTGCCGCGCGTTTTGCACAGTCTGCGGCGTCGCAATCCATCGCCGCTTCTCGGCAATCAGGCTCTCGATGTGGGGCAGACATTCCTGTCTGCCTCTCGAGACCGCGCCGACGCGGCAGACAGGAATGTCTGCCCCACCGCCGCCGCCCAGAAATCGTTCGGGCTGGTAGGTCATGGCTCGCAGTTCGTGTTGAATCGCGCGGACGTCGTCCGAGGTGACGCCGCGGCGGGGGATGGGCAGGTGCAGCGTGGCCGAGACGACGAGAAAACGCGGAGCGGGTAGACCGAAGAATCGCTCGATGAGCCGATCGGTCACGCAATCGTATTTGGCGCCGCCGATGCCGTGGATGAACAGATCGCCCAGGGCCAGGCGAGCCCAGAGCGTGGTGATCATCGCCCGCGGACGGATGCGGACGCCGCCGCGCTGCAACTCGGTCAATTGATCGACGGCTTTGGCGGCGTCGCTCTCCGGCGACAACGACAGCCGGGCCTGCCACGATTGCCGATCGGAGAGGAGCGTTTCATCGGCCGTGGCCTGAATGAAGAGCCGACGGCGGCGCGGGTCGGCGGCGCTCCATACCCAAAACGGGGCTTCCTCCCACGCACCCTCTTCGATCAGGTCGGGCGCGGGATGGTGGCGGCTCCGCAGGCGATGCCGCTGCCGATACTCGTGCAGCGATTCGTTGTACGTCTTGCGGAACTCCGGCAGCGAGACGAGCAGGTGCGCGACGAACCACTGAAATGCCTCGCCGCGGCAGATCCAACTCTGCGGCACTTCCAGCGTCTGCAAACCCCACGATGCTTCCAACTGATGCCGCGCCTGCGCCAGACACGCCCCGAGGTTGTCGCACTCGCGCGAGCGGGCCACCACCATCGGCCAATACTGCCGAAGCAGCGGATCGGCCGCAAACGGCGACATCTGTTCGATGGCGCGGCGGCCGAACGAGGCGAACAGTTCCCGGTCTTCGATCCTTCGCTCCTCGTAAGGGATGCCGGCATCGGGCGAGTCGAACGGCACCTGTACGAAACGTGGCCGATCGACCGATCCGCCGGGCACGCGCACCGCGGCGTCGGAGAGGGTGTCGCCGTCGATAAGCAAGTTGATTGCCGTCGCCCCGTCGCGTCGGGCCACCTCGCCCAGCACGAAGTTCTTGAACCACACGCCCGGATGAAACATCTGCGGCTGATGGCCGGCCAGATAGATCAGGCCGTTGGGATCGGGCGGCTCTGCCGACACGTTTCGATACTTGCGCGTCCATCGCCGCGCCGCCGCAAGCAGTTCCGCCCGCGCTTGAAGCGCGATATCGGACAGCCAGCGGCCGTGCAGGTCGTAACCGTGCAGCCGGTCGCGCTCGTGCAGATTCTCAGCGACGAGTTCCCCCACCTCTTCCAACGGGGGTTCGATGAGCGCCGTCCGGTCTTCCCGCGGCGCCCGCAACCGGCCGTAATCAACTTGGATCTGCGTCGAGAACATACTTTCACGCCACACTGGATTATAGAACACCGTGCAAGCCTGGCGAGACGGGGAGAATGCCTCTCCAGAAGCACTCGCTACACGGGGTCGTGCGGCGTGTTCCGCGGCGACTCATCCGTCGCGCGGGGTGGCGCGATTGAGCGGCGTGGGACGGCGCGGCGGGAAGGAGACTATCTTCCGCCCGCTTGCCTGTTCTTTGGCCTTGAGATCACGGTGCATAGCATCGAGATCATAGCCGAACCGCTTGGCGTAAGCTTCCCGAATCTCGCGTACCTCTTTGACAACGCTATCCATCTTCAGTGTCCTCCCTTTGCAGCAGTTCGTCGGGCGTACAGATAATCGGCGGCTCATAGCCGTGTTTTCGGCAGGCCGAGTCAATGCGCGCCCGCAGTGATGCGTTTGCGATGTGGGTACAGTTCCAGGTGAGCAAATAGTCCATGCCATGCACCGCCGAGATGGCGATATGCAGGGCGTCTGCTGTTGCTTGTTCCGGCAGCGGCACCTGCTGGACGAGCGACTTAGCCAGCGACACCGCCTCGACGCTTTCTTCCAGCAGCGGTAGGTTGCGAACCGCCTCAACTCGCTTTTCCGCCGCGGTGGGATCGCCACCTTGGCACTCGTCCACGACGATTTCAGATACAAATAAATGAGGGTGCCCTGGAATTGCCGCGGTAGAAACAGGCTGTAGGAGGCGTCTCCTGACGCCGATGCGAAGCCCCAATCGGCGACAGGAGTCGCCTCCTACAGTCTCAATTCCAGGACACCCTCAAATAAATCGTATTCAGCCCGGCGTTGCACCCACCATTCTCGCGTTGTCTGCTGATGGGCTGCGCGAATTAAGTCACAGCTTGGCCAGGCGGTCAAGTAGCTGGGAATCGTGGTTTCCAAATAGAGCCGCGGCTTCATCATCTTCACCCGCTGGGATTCTACCATTCACAGGGGGTTCGTTCAAGGGCTCGCTGCAAGACCCGCCCATACGCGGCCAGGCGGGTTTCGGCGTCGTCCAACGAGCCGCCGAACGACCGCTTCTCGTCGAGATAAATTAGCGGCACGGGCAATTCGACAATCCGCAACCCCAGTCGCGCGGCCTGAGCCCAAAGTTCCAGCGGCATCGCGTAACCGGGCTCGGTCACTTCGATCTTCGCCAGCGCCGACACGCGATACGCCTTGAAGCCGCAAAAGGCGTCGGTCAGACTCAGGCCGAAGCGGTGATTCACCTCGTCGGTGATCAGGCGGTTGATGCGGCGGCGAGTCTCCGGCGGTTCGCTGTCGCCGGGAAACCGCCGCAGATAGCGGCTGCCGGAAACAATGTCCGCCGCGCCGCTCCAACAGCGCTCAACGAACTTCGGAATCAGTTGCGGCTGGTGCTGACCGTCGCAATCGATCGTAACCAGCACGTCGTAGCCCTCGGCGACGGCAAACTCGAACGCCGAGCGGAGCGCGATGCCGTAACCGCGGTTGGTCGGATGGTGAATCAGCCGGACGTCGTCGCGGGCGGCCAGCAGTTGCGAGGTTCCGTCGGTCGAGCCGTCGTCGACCACCAGCACGTCGCGGCAATACGAGAGCGCTCCGGCGATGGTCCCGGCGACGTGCTTCACCTCGTTGTAGACCGGCAGTGCGGCCAGTGCGCGGCAATTCATGAGGAGATTGTACGCAGGGAGGAAGGGGACGAGAATGGCGGAATGACGAGTGAGCGACTTTACCGATGTCATCCGTCCCGAGCCGCTATGCTCAGGGACGTACTCCGGCCGTGGCAGGGCGTTCTTCGTGAAGGGCAGTTTCGACAAGGCGATTGCCGGCTTCACCAACGTCATCCGGCCAAACCGCGGCCACGCGAGGGGTAGAAGTGTGAATCCGCTCTCCCGCTTGTCTACTGCCAGCGTGCCGGTGTATACTGCTTTCAACTAACGGACGGCGGCCTGTCGGCAGTAGTAAAGCCAGGCGGCGTCAGTTCAAACAATCCGTATGGGAGACGCACAAATGGCTGAAGGTAGCATCAAGAAGTTGACGAATAAGGGCTTCGGATTCATCAACATCGGGGGCGGAAAAGACCTGTTCTTCCACTCATCGAGTGTTCAAGGTGTCAGTTTCAATGAACTACGTGAGGGCCAAAAGGTGTCCTACACAGAAGGTCAGAGTCCGAAAGGCCCCTGTGCCGAGAACGTCAAGCCGGTGTAAAACTGCCCACGCCTCCGGTAATGGGCTGAGCTAGCGCCCCAGCATCTGAGGACCAGTAGTCTATTGAAATCGTGGCATTCTGTTCCATTGCCGGCAAGCCAATCAGGCGGGGCCGACACGCCGGGTTTTTGACCGCTGGCCCGATAGGAGGGCAGCAGGCAACTGGGTTCGGCGTATCGCCTCTCCCTCGAAAAAACACGCAACAGGAAGCCCGCCTCTCGGTATGCGGGCTTCTTGTTTTTGGGGGGAGACGCTTCTCACCTCCAATACGTCCTCCGCTGCGGCAGCTTGACGTTGCTCTTTGTTCGACGTTCCCTTGCCCTCTGGTCGCTCCTGGCCTGCTTCAGGGCTGACGAACAAGTGCGGGGCTGTTTCCGTTCGACTGTTGCCCAGAGCTTGGGTAAGGAAGGTGACCAAGCGGCTGCAATCGTAGTTAGCAAGGCAGTTCGTCCTGATCCAACCTGAACTGATCCCAGAGACGTTGAAACCGGCTTTCGTAGATCATTTCGTAAAGCTGCTCTTGATCGGGATAGAGATCGAGGCAGAACTCACGTACCTTGTTCTTCTCGATCTCGATGTCGATGGCCGGCAGGTCGCTGCTGAGGATCAGAGTGCAGACACGATCTGCCATCCTTCGCAGGTCTCGCATTCTCTCTCGGGGATCGGGCATCGCCGCCTCCAAGAGAATTGTCGCGTTGGGAAGCCGGGAGGCAAGGCAAACGGTTCTAATCGGTCAGAAGAGCATCCGCTAGAGTGGTGCTTTTCGTCTTGCTCCTTCCCGTCCCTACGGTTGCTTGGTATACGCTGGCTTATCGTGGAAGAATCATCGTACTGATCCCGGCAACGATAGTAATCCTGGCCATGTGTGATTTGGCGGCGTTTGGTCTGGCGATGGTGATGCTGCCACCGCCTGCCATCGAGCAGAGACTGATTAGGACGTTGCTTCTCATGCAACTTGGTGCTGGCGTGTCCGTGCTCTTCACCACCCTCGTCCTCCGCCGGTGTGGCTTCAGGATGATTCGGTAGGTGACATTCCAGAGCGGGGCATGAAGCACAACGTGGAACACCCGCAAGGCATCATTCACCCGCGACTGCTCGCCTTCGAGACCAAGCAGTAGGCGACCGCGACCACGCAAGTCGTAGAACTGCCGCCTTGCATAACGGCACCCTGATCGGCTACACTGCTTTCATTCGGCAGTCCAAACAACGAATACGGGAGACGCGCAAATGGCTGAAGGGACCATCAAAAACTTGACGAAGAAGAGCTTCGGCTTCATCGACACCGGCAGCGGAAAAGACCTGTTCTTCCACGCATCGACTGTCCAGGGCGTCAGCTTCAACGAACTGCGTGTGGGCCAGAAGGTGTCCTACACCGTTGGCCAGAGTCCCAAGGGACCATGCGCAGAGAACGTCAAGCCGGTGTAGGACGGCCCGGCGTGCCAGCACCCCACGCAATTGGCTGGGGCGGTGCTCCACCATCTAAGGCATAGCCGAGTGTCCAAACCACTCTACGATGGAAGGAGTGGGTGGTCAGCTACGAGGAAGAGCCGATACACCGGGTTCCATCGCTCGCTCAATAGGAAACATGGGCAGCAGGTGACCGAGGTTGGCGTATCGCCTCTCCAACGGGAAACACCATCAAATGCGAGAAGCCCGCCTCTCGGTGTGCGGGCTTCTTGTCTTTCTTGGCGGGCAGTCTTCGCAAATTGGAGAAAGCGGCATTCGCCACCGCCCGCTTCGGCCTTTTCCAACCAGATCGTCGGCGGACCTCAACCCACGGAAAGCCCAATAAAAGCGGAAGCCCGCCTCGAAAGACGGGCTTCCTGATGGATAGACCATACACGTAAGAGCCGGTACGCAAAACCCGATAACCGATACCAGCCCTCACACGGGGCCGGAAAGCGAACCAAGCGTGCCGACTATCGAATCAAAGCGTCGTGTACAGTCCACCCCTTGCACTGGGAAATGTTATCCAACCAAGGCCGCTTGACAAGGGTCTTTTTCGAAAAGCCAAAACACCGGGAAAAACCGGGGACCAGTCCAGGCCCACTTGGTGGACACTTTTGCCGATGTCACAGGGCAACAAGCCAAGGGGGTATTCGAGCACAGCACAACGATGGCCTACTACGTTGAACTGGACTCGGCCAGCCTGACACACCAGCTGTGGGAAGGCTGGGGCGATAACCTGGCGGCTGCCAATACTTGTGGCAATACTCGCCCCGATGGCGCCAAGAAACCAGAAGAGGTTCCCGCCGACGAAGCAGCGGAAACCTCTTGTAACCAATAGTTTACAACGAAGCCTTGGTAAATATTCGCCCAACCCGTCAAATTCCTTGCCCAAGCTTACCAGCCTAACAATGGTCCTTGTTGTAACATCTTCCAGCTAAAGCGGTTGTGGCTAACTTGCCCAAATAGGCCAACGGGTTGGGCGAATATTTACAAGCCTTGAGAGTGGACAGGGTGAGAGTCGCACTCACGACACGCGGATTTTCAGTCCGCTGCTCTACTACCTGAGCTACCTGTCCAAGCGGGAGCCACACACCGCAAGCCACTGTGCAACAATGACTTACATTGCCAATCTAACCCGCAGCCGCTTTCTGCTGCCGCGTGTTGTCGCTACGTCGGCAGGCCCGGCAAACTGGTAAGGATAGCATCCTTTAGCAGGCGTGCCAAGTCCCCGACATGGGTTCTATCGCACGCGGCAGCGGAAGCGGAGGATGCCCCCCTTGCCGACCAGGAGCGGATGCGACAGATCGCAACGCAACACCACCGAATCGCCCTCGTTCGGCTGCGTGGAGAAGGTCGCGTCGACGCTGCACTGGGCGCTTTGGGGAACGTACTCCAACCGCGTGTTCAGGCTGTCGAGAATCGCCACGTTGCCGATCGGCTGGTCGCCGACATTGTCGAAGCGGATGGTGAAATCGACCACGTCGCCGGGATTGGCGAAGGGGGTCGATGCGACTTTGATCAGCCGCAGTCGCGGGTGGTCGGGCGATTCGACCGTGAAGACGGTCAGCGCCTTGTCGTATTTCACGTCGGCCATCGCGGCCTTGCGATCGAGGATGACTTGCGCCGCCTGGTTGTGTGACCAGACGATAGCTGCGTTCGCCGCGCGGGCCAAGAACGGCATCTCGGCGCCGTCGAATTGGCCCAGGCGGATGATTGCCAGGTTTTCGTAAGGCTTGAAGGCGTTTTGGAAGGCCTTGGCGCGAATCGCCGTCAACGCGATGCTGCCGCCTTGCCTGGTACGCATGGCGGAAGCGGGGCGGGCGCTGATCTGGTCGTCCAGTTGCACGTTCTGCTTGGCGTTGTAGACCAGTTGCGTGGTGGTGGGCGCCTGCGGTTGCAGCGGCTCGTGGACGCCGCCCGCCTTCTGCCGCTCTTCGTTGGCCACCAGGCTGACGACTTGCCGCACGGCGCCGAAGCGTGGACAGTAGATGTAGACTTCGTTGCTCGGCTGCACGACCTTGCCGTGGTCGAGCGTTTCGTACTCGACGACGGTGTCTTCCATGTGCAAGCCGACGACTTCGCCGTTTCGGCCGGGACCGACGGCATGGCCGTCGTTGCCGCCGTCGCGGAGATATTCGTCTTTAGGCCAAGGCAGCGCGATGCCCGGGGGCGCCCACGGCGGGACGGCGACGTAGGGGATGGGCACGCCCAGTTCCATGCCCGGCGGGCCGATCGGGGCGGCACCCGCAGCGCCCGGCAAAGCCCCGCCGTTGCAAGGTGGGGGCGTTTCCGGCGGGCAAGAAGCCTCTGACACTCCGACTTCCGGAGCAGCGGTGTAGGCTGCGGCGGGCAACGAATCGCCGCTTGCCGGACAGTGGGGCGCGGTGCGGCACGAACCTGCGGGACTTCGGCACGAACAGAGGATCAACGTGCAGATGGCGATAACGGCCATCTTCCAGGGGTCCGGCCACAGCGTTGCGCGGCACGGTCCCGCCGGAATGCGGAGTGTATCTGAGCGACGATTGCTTGCAGGCCACAGCCGTCTCATGATTGTCGCATGCCCTCCGCTGCAAGGCCGGTGTTACTGGCGGGTTGGCATCGGGCGGACGCAGGGTCGGCCGAAGATGTTGCCTCCGGCGGCGGTGGCAGGTTGTTCACGCGCGGCGGCGGCGGTTCTGCGCGATGGGACGGCAGCGGAATTTCTGCGCCGGCCGCTCGACTGCTGTTGCGGCCTGGGAAGCACCAGGCCGGCGCGGCGCTTCAACTGCCGCGCGATCAGTCGCCGCAGGCTGCGCGGGCAGTTCAACCGCCGTGCGAAGCGGGTTCTGCGGCGAATCAACGACTGTTCCAATTGCGGCCGCGCGTCGAGGCGGCAGTTCAACTGCCATCCCGACAGGACGTTCAACTATCGTCTTGGGTCCCTTTGCCGCTACGGCCTGTTCCGTGGGAGCCGCGGCTTGTTGCACGGGGGACGTCATGAACGGCGGCGAACCGAAGAAGAAGAACGGATCGGGGCCCAGATCGGGCAGCCGCGCGCCGAGACGCAGGATCGCCACCGGGCGCCCCAGACCGTCGGCCACGGCCAAGGGGTCTTGGCCGGGAGCGGCGTCGAACCAATTCTGCGACTTGTCGACTTGCCGCACCGGCAGTGCATGCCGCGGATCTTCGAGGTAGATCACGCGGGTGACGAACTTGCCGGCCAGCGCCAATTTCAGATCGGCTTCGGTGACGTCGATGGGAATGGGGAAGCGGAGCTCCTGCCCGAGCGGCGCGTAGAGCCGGTCGATTATTTCAATGGTGGGAAAGACCTCTGCCCCCTCGGCGAGCCGGATGCCGGTGACGCGCATGCGGTAGACGGCGCCGATCAACATGCCGACCTTGCGCGAGCCGGGCCGCGGTTGGTCGAAGCGGCCGGCGACGGCCAGCGAAATCTCGGCGCCCGGCGGCACTTGGATTTCCACCGGCTGAAAGAAACCTGGCAATGGTCCGCCCCGCTGAAGTTGCCGGCTGCCAATCGCTCCCGGTGGCAGGACACCCTGATGCCAATAGTGTACGTCGGGTTGCTGGGCGTGCAGCAGGGCCGCGGCGCCAAGCCACCAGAGCACGAACATTGACATCCTGCCGGCAACTCGCCGTACCCGGCACGGCGCTGGCGTTGCCAGACAGCGGATGGATCGGACCATTGTCAAGCTTCGACGGAAAAGAGTAGGACGGTTTCGTTTTGAGAGTCAGACCGAGTCGGTGCGGCATTTTTGCCGCCGCACCTGAAAAGGGGTGGCAGTGCGACTGCCACCCCAATGTGATTCCAAGTCTCTTGTCCCGCGACCGCGGTTGCGGGAGGTTTATTCTTGACGAGTTGCTAACCTCGACGGACTACTTTCCGCAACAGGGGGCCGGCGGGGCCGCACCCGACTCGACCGGCTGTCCCTCGCCTTCGCAGGGGCACTCGTTGCCGCAACTGCCACCGTCGCCACAGGCGCCGTTGGGCGTGACGCACTCGCGGCGGCTGCCCGCCGGTGGGCGATAAGTGCCGACGCCGGGGGCGGTGCGTTCGACGATACGCACGTGGCTGGCCGGTCTCGGATAAGTCAGACCGGGCACCTGCTTCACGTCAACCTTGATACAGTCGCTCGGCTGCGGGATGCAGACGTGCGTGTGGTTCTTGATGATGTGCTCTTTCAGGCCGGCAGGTACTCCTAGCGGCACGCTCGGCGGGCCGGGCAGGCCGATCGGAGTGCCGCACATCGGCATTCCGTATTGCGGGGCGGTCGCGCCGGCGACCATGCCCATCGGCATCGTCGTCGGCACTCCCACCGGAGTCCCCAGCGGGGTCTGGCCGGCCGCACCGGACGCGCAGGGCACCGGCGGGCAGCCTTCAGGCGACTGGTAGGAGGCCGGGGCGACGCCGCCCTCGCGGACCGGGGCACCGGGGATCTGCAAGTCCTTGTTGCCCAACCGCACGATCGCCAAGATCGCGCCGCGGCGGTCGGCCTCGACGATTGGGTCGACGCCCGGATCGAGCCGCGTGCTGACCAGCGTCTCCACGCCGGCCAACGCCAGTTCCTGGAACTCCGGATCGGGCAGGTAGATCACCTTGGTGACGAAGTTGCCGGATTGCACCTGGTCGAAGTCCTCCGGGGTGAACTGCACGGGGATGGCGTTGTGGGCCAGGAACGCCTCGGTGCGAGGCAGGACCGGGCCGACTTCAACCGTCGGATACAGTTCGACGCCGGGGCGACCGGGGACATTGGACAGTTTCAGTCGATAGATCGCCGCCTGCGGGAAGTTGTAGCGGGCGGGACAGGTCAGCGGCTGCGAGTCAAACGCGCCCGGCGCGCCGACGTCCCAGGTGACCGTCATCCCTTCCGGCCCGACAAAGGCAATTTGCGAGGTGACGTCGGGCGAAGGCACGCCCGGCTGATAGACCATCACGCCCGGTCCGGGACCGTCCACGCCGGGGCCCGGATGCATCAGCACCGAAGCGGGCGGGAGGGTGTTCTTACACGGACACGGCGCCCGGCACCCTGCCATTGCCGCGCATACAACCAACAGTGACACAAGAAAAGACCTCATGGTTTCCCCCCAACTATAAAGGCAGCCGATGCCGCGACCAAAAATTTCGTTCGTTAGGCGGCTATGCAACCGTGGCTAGCGCAAAACCGCCTGCCTGAGGTTTATTGGTCGGCGCGATACAACACGATTCTTTGGAAAATCCGGCAGGACTTACAGAATAGCTTCACTCTGCTGAGAATCCGCAGATTCTCCTAGATCGCCAGTTTAACGTAAAACGGGCAGTAATCTCGCTTAGTCAAAATGGGAAGACTGCTTAGCCGGTGAGCTTGTTCGCTGCCGAGGGAATGCTGCGCAGCCTCGGCGAGCGAGCTCGCCGGTTAAACGGCCGGGGAAAGATTCGGCCTTGACGTCCGCGACGGCTCTTCGCTATTCTCCGCCCCCTATTCATAAGGGAACCGGCTGCGGCTCCCGCCATGTCGTTGCACTCTTATCCTCCTCGGGCCGACAAGCACATGATCGGGGCCATGCAGCATCACAACTTGCCGCGCGCAGTGGTTTTTCGTCATCGCCGCAGCGACAATCGCGTTGACGGGCTCGGGCTGTGCCGGGCGGGTCTACCAGGCCTCCAGCCTGCCGCCGGCCTTGATGGCGCCTCCCGCGACGGACCTTGAAGCGATCAATCTCTCCGGTCTGACCGACCAGTCCGTCAGCGCCGAAGTGATCCAGCCGGGCGACGTGCTCGAGGTGACGATGATCAACGACTACGCGAAACTGACCACAACCACGACCCCGGTCCGCGTGGTCGAAGACGGCACGGCGGTGGTTCCGCTGGTGGGAAGAGTGGGGGTGGGCGGCATGGAAATCCAGCAGGCCGAGCGGGTGGTGAACACCGAGAGCATCAACCGCGGCGTGTTCCGCAACCCCTGCATCACGGTGACGATGAAGCAGTGCCGCACCTGCCGCGTCACCGTGGCCGGCGCGGTCAACAAGCCGGGAATCCATGAGCTTTCGCGCGGATCGACTTCGCTGATGGCTGCGCTGCTGGCCGCCGAAGGGCTGAGCAAGGAGGCGGGCACAGAGGTGGAGATTCGCCACACCGACTCGCGGCAAGCGCTGCGGGCGGGCCAGCCATCCTATTCGCCGCTCACGGCGACGGGGCCCAACGCGGCGGCCGCGCCGGCCTCTTACGAACAGCCGGAGGCCACGCCCGATGTCATCAAGGTCGATCTTCAGGCAGCGGCTTCCGGGCAGGTGCGCGTCCCGGATCTCCGCGATGGCGACGTCGTCCAGGTTGGCAAGCGAAACCTGCCGCCGCTCTACGTGATCGGGTTGGTCACCAAGCCCGGCTCGTTCCCCTATCCGCTCAACCAGGAGATACGCGTACTGGACGCGCTGGCGCTGGCCGGCGGCTGCTCGAATCCGCTGGCCGAGGACATCCTCTTGATTCGCCGCTTGCCGGGAGCGGCGGAGCCGGTGCGAATTGCCGTCAGTCTTCAGGCCGTGAAGAACGGTCGCGACAACCTCGCGCTGGCGCCCGGCGACACGGTTTCGGTCGAGCGGACGGCGGCCACGACGGCTGCGGATATCATCCAGACGTTCTTCCGCTTCGGCGTAGGAGCCAACGTGTCGTGGTTCTAAAGGGTCATCAGGCGATCGATCGGTTTCTGTTGCGGGTCGTCAACGGCGGCCTGGCGGGGGTGATCTTCGTAGTGCCGCTGTTGATGGGCGGACGGCACGCGATCGGCCAGCTCGGCCTGACGATCTTCGCCGTGGCGGCGGCGTGGGCCTGGGCGGCGCGGCAATGTCTGCAACCCGACGCCCGCTGGCGGCCGCTGGCCGTGGCGCCGCTGTTGTTGCTCGGCTTGGCGCTGGTCGTGCTGCAAATCGTTCCCTTGCCGCCTTGGTTGCTGGCGCGGCTCTCGCCGGCCACCGCCCGGGCCCTGCCGTTGTGGGGCGCGCAGCGGGGAAGCGCCGTGTGGTTTGGGCGTTGGAACTGCATCTCCTTTACTCCCGCCGAGACGGCGGCGGGGCTGGTGATCTTCCTCGACTTCGTGCTCCTGTTCCTGGTGACCGCCCAACGCATACGACACGTCGAGAACATCGAACGGCTGCTGCGCTGGTGCGGGCTGTCGGCGGTGGCGATGGCGGCGTTCGGCATCGTGCAGAATCTGACGGCCAACGGCAAGTTCTTCTGGTTCTATGAGCACCCCTTCTCCGACACCTGCCACGGCGCCAACGGGAGCTTCGCCAACCGCAATCACTTCGCCGAGTGCCTGGCCCTGGGCGTCGGGCCGCTGATCTGGTGGCTGCAAGACGCCATGCGGCGAGCGCCCGGCCGTCGGCGCGGCTCCGACATGTCCGTTGGTCTCTTGGGATTGGGCCTGGGAGTTGTGCTGTTCGCCGGGCTGCTTTCGCTTTCGCGGGGGGGCGATCGCCATGTTTCTGGCGGCGGTCATCTGCACGGCAGTCTGTTACCGCGCCACCGCGCTGGGGGGCCGATTCGTCGCCGCCGTCGGCGGCGCCGGCGTGCTGATCGGGCTGTCGCTGGCAATTTTCGGCTACGAGAGCGTCAGCAACCGGCTGGAAGACATCTCTTCCGCTTCGCTCAGCAGGCTCGACGGCGACGCCGCTCGCAGCACTTCGCGGAGGACCATTTGGGCGACCACCGTCAAGGCCGCTTCCCATCACCTCCTGCTGGGAAGCGGCGTGGGCAGTTTCAGCCAGGTCTATCCCAGATACTCCGACAATCCGATCGACGACGGCAGGGAACCGACACACGCCGAAGACGGCTATTTGCAGGTGCTGCTGGAGACCGGCATTGTCGGCTTGCTCCTGGTATTGGCGGGAATGGCCGTTTGCGCGGGCTGGTGCATCGGCGGCATCAAGGCATCCGTTCCCACGCGGGCGCGGGTCTGCGCGGCGGCGATTGCCGCAAGCCTGGCCGCGCTGGCCGTTCATTCCTTGGTCGATTTCGTCCTCTATGCGCCGGCGCTGACGGCGATTGCCGCGGTGCTGGCGGCTTGCGCCCTGCGGATTCGGCAGATGGCCGCTGAAGATGAAAAGCAGAGGGCGGCCCGCGCGGGGCGGGCAAAATCCCAACCCGGAAATCCGTATTCCCATGCGATCCACCTGCCGCGACCGGCTTGGCTGGCAGCGGCGGCGACGCTCGCGCTGCTGGGAGGGTGGATGATCGCCAATCGCATCGGGCCGGCCGTGGCTCAGCCCTATTGGGACGAGTATCTTGTCGCCCTGCATGCCGCCGAAGCCCAGGCCCCCGCCGACCCGAAGCGTGCGCTGGCCGACGCGGCGACGCAGGAGCGATGGATCGCCACGCTGAACAACGTGGTGCGGTGGCAGCCCGGGCACATCGGGGCCCATCTGAAATTGGTCGAGACGCACCGCCGGCTCTTCGACATCCTGCAGAGCGAATCCTGCAATCCGATGCCGGTGCTGCAAATCAGCGACGCCGTCTTCAACGAGCCGCGGTTCCAATCGCGCGAGGCACTCAAGCAGTGGTTGCCCCAGGCGATCGGTCCCCATTGGGTGCATCTGCTGGCTTGCCTCGATCACCTCAGAACCGCGCTGGCGCTCTGCCCGCTGGAGGGCCGCGGCTACGTTCACGCCGCCGAACTATCGTTCCTCTGGACTTCCGATCGGGCGGCGGCGCGGGCCTGCGTCGATCAGGCGATGCGCGTTCGCCCCTTCGACGGTCCCGTGCTGTACGCCGCCGCCAACCAGGCGATCCTCGCCGGCAACGAAGCGCTCTGGCGGGAGTATCTGAGGCGCGCCTTCCGCTACGGCCGCGAGCAGCAGCAGAAGATCATCTCTGATCGGGTCGCCGCCGCCTCGGTCGACGGGCTGCCGGCGGTGATCGCCGATCTGCTGCGTGAATTCCGGCTCGACCTGGAGAACGCCAACTTCCTCGACAGCATCTGTGCGAACCGCTGTTCGCCCGAGCAACTGGCGCCGTTGGTGCAATACCGGGCCGAACGGACGGAAGCCGAAGCGGCCGCCGCGGGCGACGCCGAGGACGCGGCACAACTCTGGCTCGCCGCCTCCGAACTGCGCCATCAACTCCACGATGACGACAGGTCGCTACAGTGCCTCCGCAACGCCGCCCAGCGTGCGCCGGGCGAATTTACAGCCCAATACGAATTGGGAAAGTGCCTACTGCGGCAGTCGCAGTTTGCCGAGGCCGAAATGCACCTGCGGTGGTGTCTGCAACGCCGTCCTGACAATTCCAACGTGGAAGCCTGCCTCCGCGCAGCCCTCGAAGGGCGACTCGACCAAGATCGGCGAGCCGCCAAGGAGCGAGAAACACCTATAACCCGTTGAGAACTCTCGGAGAATTCCGGAGCGGCGAGGCCGATGCGAAACCACAAGCGGTTTGGAGTGGGCGGTGAACCGCCCACCCCTCGTTCGGTCGCCCATTCCAATCCCTAATCCCTAATCCCCCAATCCCTGACCCCGCCACCCCGTGAACCGCCGCGAGCCCTTTGTCGACATCCACTGTCACCTGCTGCCCCAACTCGATGACGGCGCGTCGAGTTGGGAGGAGGCGTTGGCGATGGCCGAGATGGCGGTGGCCGACGGGATCACGACGATTATCGCCACGCCGCATCAGTTGGGAAACCACGCGAAGAACGTGGGGGAAACGATTCGCGCGGCCACGGCCCGATTTCAGCGGTTCTTGGAGGAGCGGCAGGTTCCGCTGCGGGTGCTTGCGGGGGGCGACGTGCGGATCGAGCCGGATTTGGTGCGAAAGATCCGCAGCGGCGAGGTCCTCACCCTCGGCGACCGCGGCCGCCACCTGCTGCTGGAATTGCCCCACGACATCTATCTCCCCTTGGAGCGGCTGCTCGACGAGTTGGCCGCCGCGGGCGTGGTCGGGATCTTGTCCCATCCGGAACGCAATCGCGGACTGCTCAACCAGCCCGGCGTGCTTCCCCGGCTGGTCGAACGCGGCTGTCTGTTGCAGGTCACGGCGGGCAGTCTCACGGGGACCTTCGGCTCGCAGGTGCAGAAGTTCGCCCGTTGGCTGGTCGAGCGGCGGCTGGTGCATTTCGTCGCCAGCGACGCCCATGCCACCAAGACGCGTCCCCCGCTGCTGGGTTTGGCGTTTGCGCGGGTGGCCGATCTGGCGGGAGAGAAGACCGCGATCGAACTGTGTTGCAGCAATCCGAAAGCCGTGGCCGAGGGGGCGGCCATCTTGCCCGGACGACAAAAGACGGCAAAGACTGGATGGATGAACTGGTTTTCCCAGGCGTTGGCTTCAGAATATTCGGAAGTCTGACCGATAAGATGAGCGTATCAATGTATCTCCGCAGTTTCTCACTAATCGAGTCCTGCTAAGACGCTTCGGTCAATCAAAGCACGAACCGCGATGCGTCACAAAATGCGGTCTTTGGACTATTGGGGCAGCTTTTCACAGCGATCTTCCCGGAGAGAGAAATGAAGAACTTAAGACTCGTTCGATGCGTGGTGGTCTTGCTGGCCGCGGTGGGGACGTGTACGCCGGAATTGGCTCTTGCTGCGCCGGCGTCGCCCGTGCCCACCATAGTGGACGTTGCCTTATCCGATGGGGGAGTCCTGCATGGACAGTTGATCGATCTTCGCGGGGGCAATGCCGCCGGTGTGCCGGTCTCAGTCAGCGCGCGGAACAAGGAAGTTCTTCGCACCACCACCGTCAAGGACGGCCATTTTGTGGTTCGCGGCCTGCGCGGCGGCGTCTATCAGGTGTCGGCTGCCCAAGGCCAGGGCGTTTACCGCCTGTGGACGGCCAAGGCCGCTCCGCCGTCGCGCGGAAGAACGCCATCGTCTTCACCCAGGGCCTCTTCGGCGGTAGCCCGAAGATGCTGTTGGCCAACCCGGTTGTGGTGGCCGGCGTGGTGGCGACGGCCATCGCCGTTCCGGTGGCCGTAGCCAATTCGCGCCCATCCAGCCCGTGATCGCGACGGGTGCATTGCTCAGAAATGCCCTGCCGACGAGAAACGCCCCCTGATTGCAATCGGGGGGCTTTCCCAGGCGGCAAGGACTTCCTGCAAAAGGCACAAGTCGCGTAGGTTATGCTTTAGCATAACACTCTTGCTCGAAACGCTTTCCGTTATGCTAAAGCATAACCTACGGCTACGACGCCGGGAAGGGGCTCGATCTGCGCGGCAGCAGCTTGCACAAGAGGATGCCGCCGAAGTAGAGGAACGTCAGCGAGCCGGCCAGCAACACCATGCTATAGGCGTCGGGAGGCGCCAGCACCGCCGCCACCACGAAGATCACCAACACCGCGATCCGCCACTGTTTCAAGTAACCCCGCACCGTGAACAGGCCGATCCGTTCCAGGAACAACATCACCAGCGGCAACTGGAAGCTGATGCCGAAACCCACCGGCAAGATCAGCACGAATCCCAGCCATTCGTTGATTCGCGGCTCGGGCACAATTCCCTGACTCTTGTTGAAACTCAGCAGGAAGTTCAACACCGGCTCGAAGACCACAAAGAACGCCAGCGCCGCTCCCAGCAGGAACAGGCCGAGGCTGAACGGCAAGTAGCGGAGCACGTACTTCCGCTCGTGCGGATAGAGCCCCGCCGCCACGAAATGCCAGATCTGATAGAAGATCCAGGGGCTGGCCAGCAGCACACCCACCAGCAGCGACGCCTTGATGTAGATCGAGAAGGGCTCGACCATCGCCAGCCCTTTGGTCTGTAAGCGGGGGTCGTCTTTGCTCTCGTGCCAGAGGAACAGCCGCACCAGCCCTTCCGATTTGTCGGCGGCCGCTTCCTCGTCGTTCTTCCGCGTCGATTTTGGCTGCGGCGACAGCTTCACGTTCGCAAACTGGTCGGGATAAACGCGCTTCAGTTCTTCCAGCATTTGGGCCGGATCGACGTAGTACTCGTCGGCCAGCAGATGACTCTGCTCGACGAACTGTTCGACCTGCTCCCGGGTCCACGGCGACGCCTGCTTCTCCGCCTTGAGTCTGGCCAACTCCTGGTTGATTCGATCTTTCGACTCGTTCTGATAGTAGCGGGTCAGGGCGTGGGAGAGCGGCTGCTGGATGAACTTGACGACGTACCCTCCGATGGCCAACCCCACCAGAAATCCGACCAACAACCCTCCGACCGATTTGAACAGACACGTCCGCAACTCTTCGAGGTGCTGCCCGAAGGTCATCGTGCTTTCACGAAACAGATCGTCTTCGCGTGGGTCGGCCATGTTCAGCAGGTGGTGAGACCCTTTAGTGTACCACCCAAATTGCCCGGTCGCAACGAAGCGGCCACCACCAAAACGGCTAATCAGTTATTCAAGGTGGGTAACGATGTTTGACGTGGCACGGGCATCTTGCCCGTGTTTTTCGGCCACGGGCAGGATGCCCGCGCCACGTAGATTGGAAAACTGATCGGCCCTGCCACCACCAAGCGGCTTGCTCAACGGCGGATCGGCCGCGATAATTGCCAAGCCGAGTCTGCTTGCGGGGGCACTGCCCGATTTTGGTGTCAACGAAAATGAGAACGTCCCCGTCGCCCGTGCAGAGATTGCTCACCATGCTGCCGCTGTATCCGTTGCGTTTCCGTCCCATTCTCCGTCGATACCTGTGGGGGGGGCGACACTTGCAGTCCCTGCTGGGCAAACCGCTGCCGCCAGGCGACGACTTTGCCGAGAGTTGGGAGGTCGCGGACCACGGAGACGATCAGAGCAGCGTCGAACTCGGGCCGCTGGCCGGGACGACGTTGCGCGAATTGGTGACGGTCCGCGGCCGCGAGTTGCTGGGCCGGCACTATCCGCAGCCCTCCTTCCCGCTGCTGCTAAAATTGCTTGACGGCCAGCAAACGCTCTCGCTCCAGGTGCATCCGAACGACGCCCAGGCGGCGCGGCTCGATCCGCCCGACGCCGGCAAGACCGAGGCCTGGGTGGTGATCGAAGCCCTGCCGGGGAGCAAGATATATGCCGGCCTGAAGCCCGGCGTCAGCCGCGATCAACTGCTGGCCGCCATCCGCCGAGCGGACGTCGAACCATGTCTGAACGTATTAACCGCCTCGCCGGGCGACTGCGTCTTCCTGCCCGCCGGGACGGTTCATGCCCTCGGGGCCGGTCTGCTGGTGGCCGAGATTCAGCAATCGAGCGACACGACGTACCGGTTGTTCGACTGGAACCGTCTCGGCCCTGACAGCCGGCCGCGGCCTTTGCGGACCGAGGCGGGGCTGGACGTGGTCGATTTCGCCCGCGGCCCGGTAATGCCGCAGCGTCCGCAGGCGACGAGCCGCCCGCAGGTGAGCCGGCTGGTCGATTGCGACAAGTTTATTTGGGACCGCTGGCGCTTCGACTGCCCCTTGCCGATCGGCGGCGATGACCGCTGCCATATTCTCACGGTATTGCAAGGGGTGGTGCAGATCGCCGGCGACCCGGCCCCTTCGCCGCTGCCCCGCGGCAGCACCGCGCTGCTGCCGGCGTCACTGGGGCACATCACGCTGAGTCCCCAAAGCGAGACGGTCTTGCTGGACGCCTACTTGCCATAGCTCTCGGCACGGGGGAACAGCGCGGAGTCTTCACTTGGCTGCTGCGGTGTGGTAGTCTTGGGAGGGGGCACGACCTGTCTTCCTATAGGCAGGCTTGCGGGCGTGCCGAGGCGTGCATTTCAAACGAGAACCAGCGTGGCGTAGCGAAGAGGCGTGAGTCCCCCCCATGTTTCGAGTGTTTTTGGATGGGTGGCCGAGTGGTCTAAGGCGGCGGTCTTGAAAACCGCTGTGGGCGAGAGTCCACCAGGGGTTCGAATCCCTTCCCATCCGCTTAGCGGCTGTCCAAAAATAACTTTGGAGTTTCCTGCAACCGTCATTCTGAGCGCAGCGAAGAATCTCCGGGGGACCAGCGAGATTCTTCGCTGCGCTCAGAATGACGAAGAGGGGACTTATTCTTGGACAGCCGCTTACCTGCGAACGACGCGCCCCTCGAAGGGTATCAACCCAAACGACAGCAACGTGATACTAGACGACCCGTGTAAAAAAGCAACCTCTTTGGCCCGAAGATCTCGGCATTGCCGGGGTTGGCACCGGCACCCGTGGTGGGACATTGATCCCGCATGATTCACCATAATCTGCGAGCCTTCGGTCAACGGCCGTCGAACCTGATCACAGATATGCGTCATCGAGACGTGGCGCTGAAGACACCCTTCGATGCCTTGTCGGGCGCATCGCCAAGATAGGTGTCCAGGAATTTCTGCATATCTCGCCGAGCAAGATCGCGCGACGTTTCCATCTCCGGCCAAGAGCCGGCCGTCACTGCTGTCGCAGGCGCCGGATCGGCGACGGTCGCCCGTCGATCGGCACAGACATTTTCCAGGTCGGCGTGCATTACGGCCAGCAATTCCTGGGCGAGGCGATCCGCCGTCGCCTGCTGCTTGTCGGCTCGCGCCGCGCGGAGGCAGATGGCGATGTTCGTTTCGCGCAGATGGTATGCATACGCCAGCGCGGGCGCTGAAATCGCCCCAGGTCGCGTAAATTCAGGGCGAAATTGGCCACAGACTCCCGGGGCAAGTCTCGTTGCAGCCGCACGCCGACTTTCATCGCCCGACCCATGCGGTCCGCCGCCGCTTCACAGCGCAACTGAATATCCTCCAGCATCCACGGATGCGGCGGATAGGCCGGTTCAATTCGCATGAACGTGGCATGCCGCGAGGACTGCCAGGCGGGCGTGGGACAGCTCATGCCGCGCAGGGTGGCCGCCGAAAGACTGTGATCGACCCGACTTCGCCCGATTTCGCGAATGTACCACGTCGTCTCCCAGGGAAACAGTTCCATCCCTTGGCTTGTCAGCCGCCAGAAACGGATCATCTCCGGGGCTGCCTTGCCACAGGGTTTGGCCAGTTCTTTCAACGCCTCCTCCTCGCCGATCGCCGCATCGCGGAAGAAAATGCGCGTCATGCGCAGGTTTGGATCATCGCGATCGGGTCCGAGTCCGTAATATTCCTTGATGCCGACCAGGCCGGGGAGTGCCGCGATTGCCTTGAGTCCGCGGAGCGTCACCAGCGGATGGGAGAGAAACAGCGGCTCGGTCTCCTCGCTCGTGCCGCCCAAGAAGTATTGGATCATCACCGGGATCCCGCGCTGTTCGGCAATCGCGCCCATGTTCCTGATCCAGCGATCCACGGGCATGGTGGCCATGCACTCCGCCGAGTTGCAGTGCATGACCAGGCCCAGTCCGTTCGGGTCGAGCGTTTCGATGCACCGCAGACTCTGGCCGGCCGAAAGTTCCCAGGGCTCCCACCAGACTCGTCCTCCCGGGTTGAGCCTGCGCCAAGTGGAAGTCAGCGTGTTGACGAACCCCACCAGTCGCCGCTGGAGCGGAACGCCGCGGCAGCGCGGGCACTTGCCGAATTCGCTGCAAAGCCAGGCGTCAACATCGTAGGTGTAGACCTGGAGGTCGTCCAAGCCCGGCAACGCTTTGGCGAGTTTCTCCAGCATCAAGACGTGTCGTTTTACGGTTTTTTCGTCGAGGATGCAGTCTGGCGGATTGTCGCCGTACGTGCCATGGGCGTTATACGGGGCGCCGACGAGCAGGAGCGTTCGCAGGCCCGCCTCTTTGGCCAGAGCGATGCGTTGGCGAACGGTCTCCTGCCGCGCGGCGAGATTTTCCGCGCCGGCCTTGCTGCGCAGGGGGACCGGCTGCGGACACTCCTTCTGCTCGGCGGGCGACAATTCGACGAGGTCCTCGATGTTCAGGATCTCGTCGTCCGGCCGCGTCCAGGCCACATCCACCTGGATCACCGTGAAGCCGAGGTCCTTTAGCCTGCCGATATTCTCCTTGTTCCACGGAATCTTGCGAATCCATTCCGCCTTGCACGAGGCCGGCTGAGCGAGAAACCCCACTCGGTACGGCGTCTTGACTTCCTCCGCGATTGCCGGCGAAACCGGTTGACTGTTTTCAACCGCTGCCAACATCACAGCTACGGCAAGCACCATTCGGCTTCTAATCATGGTTGTACCCTCTCAACCGGCATTCTCCTATGGACGCCCTCTCTATAATAGTCTTGCGTGTCGCGTTGCTGCATGACGGGAGGACATCCCGACCAAGGTGGTGTCGTCATATGGGCGAAATCTCGTTATAAAGGAGATGCTCTTGTGAAGAAAGGTACCGTCCTTATTGGCCTGCCCGTCTGGTTGCTGCTGGTCGGGCTAATGCTGGCCGCCGATCAGCCAGTCCATGTGACGCCAGACGCAGCGATCCATCGTCTCGTAGCCGGCAACTCGCGTTTCTTACAGGGAAAGAGCGTCCGCCCCAACGGCAGTTCCGCCCGCGTTGTCGAGACCGGCACCAACGGGCAACATCCGTTTGCCACCATTCTCTCCTGTTCCGATTCGCGCGTGCCCCTGGAGATCGTGTTCGATCAGGGGATTGGGGACATCTTCGCGGTCCGAGTTGCCGGAAATGTCTGCGGCGTCAACGAGATGGGGTCGATCGAGTATGCCGTGGAACACGTAGGAACAACAGTCGTGCTCGTTTTGGGGCACACCGAGTGTGGTGCAGTCAAGGCGGCTGTCAGCAAGGCGGACACGCATGGCAACATCAAGTTGCTGATCGACAGAATTGGGCCTGCCGTCTCCAAGGCCCAGTCGGAGCACCCGGATCTGCACGGGATCGCCCTGGCGCCGGCTGCCACGGAAGCGAACGTATGGCACTCGATCGAGGAACTTTTCAAGCACAGCCCGACGACGCGCCATTATGTGCAGTCTGGCAAGCTCAAGGTGTTCGCCGCGGTCTACGACGTGAAGAGCGGGCGGGTGCGGTGGCTCGGTGAGCATCCGCTGCAAAACAAGTTGCTCGTTGGAAGCCGGAAACAACAGCCCAATGGACGATGAACCGATCGGAGGGCATCCCTGTCCCGTGCCAGCCGGGCAGGAACGCCGACTCAGTTCGGGAAAGGGACTCCGAGGTGAGTGGCGCCCAACCCGACAAATGAAAAGCGTCAGACTACGAGCCGCACGGCGTCGCGACTTACGTTCTCTGCCTCCGCAACCGTCGGGCGCCAGCCAGAAGTCCCAAGAAGGCCGCGGTAAAAAGGGTCAACGTGTCCGGCTCGGGCACCGGCGTGATGCTCGCGTCGGCTAATGAGCCGGAAAGCTGCGGCAGACCGAGATGTGAGAACCATAAGTCACGATCCAGACCGTTGACCACGCCGTCGCCGTTCGCGTCACCCTGCTGCCAGGTGCTGCCGGTGAAGACGTTCCCCGCCCAAATCGCATAGTCGACGTTGTTCACCACGCCGTCGAGATTAAAATCGCCCGGATACGTGGCCATTACCTTCACCTGATCCGTCGCGGTATTGTCGAAGCAGCCCAGCGTCAATCCCGTCGCCGCCGCCGCCGAATCGCGGAACTGGCCGACGTCCCAGCGACCGCCGTCGTAGCTGGCCTTCAGCAAGCTGCGGATCGTCGCCGCCGGATCCGCGCCGCTGGCATAGTCGAAGACAATGCTCCCGGCCTGTACGTCGGCGCCGCCAAGGTTGAGCACGCAGTTCTGGGCGCTGCGGCCTAGTTCGAGCGTTCCACCTGCCACGGTCGTCAGGCCGGTGAAAATGTTGGCGGCGGTGAGGGTGAACTTGCCCGCGCCGAGTTTCGTCAACGTTCCCCCGCCGCGGATCACGCCGGCATAGCTGGTGTCGATCGTATTGGCCAGTTTCAATGATGCGCCGCTCTCGATAGCCAACGTGGAGACTTGCAGGCTGCCGGCAACCACATTGCCGAGAACGTCCAGATCGTGAGGCCCGCTCATTCCGCCCGATAGCGTCACCGTTCCGCTGCCGATAACCTGCGCATCGTTGTTCAAGATCAGCGGCGTTGCGATTGTATGGCTGCCGGTCACGTCAATCGTGGAGAGCCGGCCATTGTTGTCGAGCGTAAGGCTGAACCCGCCGGGGCTGCGGATCGTCGTGCTGGTTGCGGCAAAGAAGATGAGATTGCCGACGGTCTTCCCGCCCGAGTCGATCTCGACGATATCGTTGGCGGCCGGTTGCTTGCCGAAAGTGATCGTCAGGCCGGGGCCGCTGGGCGCGGCGGTGTTTGGCGTCCAGTTGGCAGCGACCTCCCATTTGGCTGGACCGCTGCTGTCGCCGCCTTTCCAGGCGGAGTCGGCCGCCGCGACCGTCAGGGCGTCGATGGCGAAGTTCGCGCTGGTGTCAACGGTTTGCAGGTCGGTCCAACGCGCCCCGTTATCGCTGAAGAAGCTCTCGCCCGGCAGAGCGGTCGTGTAGGCGTAGCCGGTGACGTTCTGGAAATCCAACAGTCGTTGCAGGAGGATGTTGCCGTCGTTGGCCTGCTGGCCGTTGCTCGTCTGTAGTTCGACATAGAAATTCTGGCCTTGGGTCAGCGGCACCAGGCTAGACAGATCGATCGTGTGAAAGCCCTCGAAGGCCTGTGTGCCTGAGACGGTTGCGGCCAACTGCCCGAGCTCGCCGTTCTGGAACTGCTTGTAGACTCTCACCGTGTAGCCGACGTCGTCGTCGGTCGTATAGAAGCTGACCGACTTGAGAAAGCCGTCCTGGCCGGCGGCGTAATGGTTGAAGGCGTAGGCATGCGGCTGCTGATCGGTCCAGCCGAAATCGTTGTGGTAGTAAATCTCTTGGTAGGTGTTCGGCACGACGTTGTGGAAAGAGACGGCGCCGAGATTGGCGGCGCCCACGTCCGGCGCATCGTTGCCGGTGAAGTAGTCGTTGTAAGATACGCCAAAATGCTGAGTGCTGCTGCCCCAGCTATTGCGAATGATCCAACAGCCCGTGCCCCCGGGGGTCTGCACGCTGTCGTTCCAGCCCACGATTGCCACCGCGTGGTTGGGCTGGCTCAGGTAACCGGGACCGGGATTGGGAACGCCGGGACCGGGATCGTAGTAGACAGTGTTATTCAAGACGCTGCTCCAGGCGGATTGCTGAGTGCTGGACGAGGTCTGCCAACAGGTGGAAACAGCGCCATAAGTCATGACCGCCTGCTTGATGTCGGCCACGTTGTGATACCACTCGATGTCGCGGACGTAATACGGGGCCGCCTGGCCCGTGGCAGGCGCCGTCGCCATGTCGGAGTAAGGCGCCTGTGCTTCGGTCAGCGGACCGGCGCCGCGGGCAAGATAAGCCGCCGACATCAGGTAGTCGCCGCCGTTGTTGATGCCGGTCAGTCCACCGCCAAGCTGGTCAAGAAACCCGGAATTCCAGGCCAGATCGCGCTCGGAGAGTCCTGCGTTGGCATCATAGCCCGGCAGCCCCTCGTTGATGATGTTGGTTTCAATCGAGGCCATGGTGGCAAAGGCCCAGCAGGTCCCATAGCTTCCTTGATTGCGATAGGGCGGCTCATTGCTGATCGTGTAGGACGCCGGCAACTGAGCCCACGTCGCCGGGACAACCGCCAGCACGAGAAGCACCGACAGACAACAGATCCGTCTCATATCTCACCCTTTCTCCTGAGCAGCGCGCGGCGAAACTCCAAGAACAGAAGACAGGAGTTGTTATACTCTACGCGGCCTGAAATGCGACCTTTTCTCGCCTCGGGAAAGACGGCGCGCCATCGCCCGTGCAACGTGTAAAGTGGTTCCTCTGGCCCCTTGCCAACTACCCGCCGCAGCCTATCGATAACGTCGATTATTACGAAACGGGCGGTCTTTGTCAAACAACGGGACTTCGATGCGGGCCCTCACGGCAGATGGTGCCCTAGCTTGTCGCGCTTCGCGGCGAGGTACTTGGAGTTGTGCTCGTGGATCGGGCCGACGATCGGTACTTGATCGACCACTTCCAGATCGAAACCGCCGTAGATGAAGGCGTCGGTCTTCTTCGGGTTGTTCGTCAGCAGGCGAATCTTCGAGAGCGCGAGGTCCTTGAGGATTTGGATGCCGACGCCGTAGTCGCGGCTGTCAACCTGATGGCCCAGGGCCAGGTTGGCCTCGACGGTGTCCATGCCCTGGTCCTGCAAACCGTAGGCCTTGATCTTCTCGACTAGCCCGATGCCGCGGCCCTCCTGGGGCAGATAGACCAGCACGCCCGCCCCCTCCTGGCCGATCATCTGCATCGCCATTTGCAGTTGGTCGCCGCAGTCGCAACGCAGCGAGGCCAACAGATCGCCGGTAAAACAGGCGGAGTGTAGCCGCACCAGCGGCTCGGCCCGCGACGCCGGATCGCCAATCACCACGGCGATCGGTTGCTGATCTTCGTATTTCACGCCGAAGATGATGATCCGCGCCAGGCCCGCCCGCGTCGGCAGATTCGCCTCGGCCAGCCGATAGACCAGTTTCTCGCTGTGGCGGCGGTAGCGGATCAACGCCTCGATGGTGATGATCTCCAATCTGAATTTCTTGGCCAAGGCGAAAAGCTCTTCGCGATTGGCGCGGTCGCCGTGCTCGCCGAGGATTTCGATCAACACGCCGGCGGGCCGCAGGCCGGCCATGCGGGCCAGATCGACGGTGCATTCGGTGTGGCCGGCGCGGCGGAGCACGCCCCCCTCCTTCGCCACCAGCGGATAGAGATGTCCCGGCCGAACGAAGTCCGACGCCTTCGCCTGCGGATTGATAATCTCGTGGATCGTCCGCGCCCGCTCGGGAGCGGTGACGCCAGTGCGGCAACTGCGGTGGTCCACCGGCACGGTGAAGGCCGTCTGCAACGGGGCGGTGTTCTTCTCCACGATCTGCGGCAGATCGAGCCGCTCGGCCACCTCGGGCAGGATCGGCATGCAAAGCTGCCCCCGCCCGTGGGTAATCATGAAGTTGACGATCTCGGGCGTGATCTTCTCGGCCGCGCAGATGAAGTCCCCCTCGTTCTCGCGGCTGATGTCGTCCATGGAGATGACGATCTTGCCGGCGGCGATAGACTCGACGGCCGCTTCGATCGACGAAAGTTCGTTTGTCACCAACGTCCTCCCCGTTGAACAAGGTTCATTATAATAAGCTGAGGAGGCCCCGCCAACGAACCCCCCGTCCTTCGGCAGGTGCGAGTACATAAGGGCGTTTCAAGTCTCTCGCTCCTCGATTCGTTTGAGGAGTCTGGCTTTTTTCTCGGCCCAATAATCATCATCGACCTCAGCCGCGGGTCCCGACTCGATCCCTTCCATTAGGAGTGCTTCGAGCCGCTGCTTTGCCGCCCGTTTCTGGTCCTCTCGTACCAACTGGCGAATATACTCGCTGGCAGTGCTGTATCCGCCGGCGGCAACCTGTTGATCGACGTACGCCCGCATCGGTTCCGGCAGCGAGATGTTCAGTGTAGTCATGGCTGTGAATACCTCCTACTCAACATATTTCATCATGACATATATTGGCAAGAAATGCCAGACACGCGTGGAACTGACACTTGGGGGCTTCACTGAACATCGCTTGGTGGAACCCGTCGTCCGCGGGGTAACAGAAGCAGGTGAACTAGGGCCGGACATCGTTCGGATTACCTCGAAACCGGCGTGAGGTTCTTCCTAACCATCAGAAATGGGGCGTTAAAGTCAACCTATACGGCCTAATCGCAAAAATCGTTAAGTTCGCTGACAATCCACCCGATGCTAAGGCACAACGCCAAGGCACGAGGAGCGCGCACCGCGCGTGCGCGCCCTCGTCTGCTACTGGCGGGGGGGCCCGCAACGGGACAGCGGACCACGAATGGGTAACCTGGACAAAATGCCGAAAAAAGGGCGACTGTCCTTGGCAGTGGCAGCGATCGGCCTCTGCGCGCTGCTGACGGGTTGCGCGGTGGAGTTCAGCACCCGACCACACAACGTAAGTCCCCCGCCAAGCCCTTCCCCCTCGGCGCCAAACGACCTGCCGCCCGCCCCCAACTCACTGCCTGCCGCGCCCCTTCCGGACGAGTCGAGCGGTCCGGTGGTGGTCGAACGAGCGAGTTTTGAGAAGCAAGAACCGCCGTTGCCGACGGAGACCGCGACGGCGCCGTCCGCGCCACAGATTTCGCAAACATCGGCGCAACTGCCCGCGCTGCCGCCGGAGACGTCACCGTCCACGGTGACGGCGACCCAATCCGGGATTCAGCCGCAGGCAGCCGCTCAGCCGCCTGTGTCGTCGCGGACACAACCTTCGGTGCCGACGCCCGCACAGCCGCCCACTCAACTGCCGGCGGAGGTTGTCGGCCAGCGGCAGCCAGCGGAGTTGCCGCCGCAGCCGCCTGCCGGCGCCGGAACGACGAAGCCGGAGACCGTCCCGACGCCTCCGGGAGGGGCCAGCGAAGCGAAGCCGGCCGCCACGGAAGCGGTGTCTTCAAACGACGACTCGCTCATCACCGTGCACGCCAACGAGTTGGACGTGCGCCAGGTATTGGAGATGCTCAGCCGGCAAGGCAATGTGGGCATGGCTTTCTCCCCCGGCGTCAGCGGCAAGATCACCCTCGATATCAAGAACAAGACGCTGGACGAAGCGCTGAACATCATCGCCGGGTTGTGCCGTCTGAATGTCCGTCGCGAAAACGACGTGATCTATATTTCGACTCCGGCCGAAGCACGCCAAGCCCAGGACGATAACCTGCCCGTGCGGGTATACCATCTGAACTACGCCAAGAGCAGCGACGTGGCGAAGATGATCGACACTCTGAAGAGTCCAAAGGGCAAGATCACAGCCTCACCGGACAGCCAGACGGGACTCTCTGGCGGCAGCGCAGGCGGCGGTGGCAGTAGTGGTGGCGGCGGTGGTGGCGGCGGTGGTGGTGGCGGTGGTGCCGGTGGCGGCGGTGGCGGCGGCGGCACCGGCGGAAATACGCTGGCCGGCGGCGAACTGCTGATCGTCCAGGATTATGAGGACGTTCTCAAGAAGATGGATCGTGTGATCGCCGAGATCGACGTGCAGCCGGCGCAAGTCATGATCGAGGTCGTCATCATGGAGGTGGACTTGACCAAAGACTTGGACCTAGGCGCGAGTTTTGCGGTGATGGACAACGCCGGGAAGACTCTGGGAACGATAGGGAACGCCAGCGCCGTGAACGCCGCCGCGGGTTTCCCCCCGTCCGCCGTCATCACTTCGGCCGGAAAGATGGTCGGCGGGTATGCCGACGGCACCAGCGGAATGAAGTTCGGATTCGTTGGCCAGAACGGCACCGCATTCGTCAAAGCCCTGGAAACCAAGGCCGACACGAAAGTGCTCTCCGCTCCGCGCCTGTTGGTGCTCAACAAGCAGTCGGCGGAAGTCCAGCTCGGCAAGCAACTCGGCTTCCAGAACCAGACGACCACGCAGACGAGCACCTCGTACAGCTTCCAGCAAATACCCATCGGCACGGTGCTCGACATCCGGCCGTTCATCTCTTCCGACGGGATGATCCGCATGGAGATCCATCCGCAGCGCGCCACCGGCGACGTCGATACCGGCATCCCGCAAACCTACACCGAGCAAGTCTTGACCAACGTGATGATTCCCGATGGAACCACGATGGTCATCGGCGGATTGATCGACAGCCAGGTGACGAAGAACTGGGAGGGAATTCCCTTCATCTCCCGCATTCCGCTGGTCGGCTATCTCTTCCGTCACACCGAAGACAAGACCATCCGCACGGAGTTGGTTGTCGTCATCACACCCCACATTTGTCGGCCGCAAGCGCCGGACGCGATGAATTACCTGGGCTACCCGAGCACGCTCGGACTGGCCGGTCGGCTGAACCAACGGCCTCATGCGGAATGCGTCGACGGCCCAAGCCTCTTTGAACTTGTCAAGCCCGAGCCCTGTCCGGGCAAACGTCCGCCGGTCATCGGCCACGGCCCCGGCAAACAGCCGTAGGCGGAGGGTCAGCACGCGTCTCTGGCCAAGGTGGGGCAGACATTCCTGTCTGCCGCAAGAAGGGGCGGCATATCTGGCAGACAGGAATGTCTGCCCCACCTTGGCAAGAAAAATGGGTCAGTTCGTCAGCTTGTGCAACGCGCGATTGATGGAGAGGTGGCCGTTGCTTCTCACGACCGACTTGGGCGGAATCCGGCCGTTGCTACGACCATTAGGATGAACCGACGTTGCCGCAACGGGCGGGGCGGCGACGACTGGCAGGCTGAAGAAGAGGAGGCCGAAGCCCGCCAGCAGCCCGCCTAACACGCCGCCCAGCGCGATTGTCGCCCGGCTCGGACCGAGCGGACGAATTCCGGCGTCAGGCGTGTCGATGCGGCTAATCAGGCTCGCCGCCTTGGCGCCGGCGCGGGTAGCGCGGGCCTCGGCCAGATTCTGCTCGGCGCGATCCAACAACGCCGCACGATTCTTCGCCTCGGCCACTTCGTTGCTGTACGTCGCCCGCACCGCGGCCAGGTTGGCTAAGCGGGCGTTGCTCCTCGATAGTTGCTCCTGCAACAGCTTGCGGCGGTCGGCCAGCACGCGGAGATCGACCTCGATGCCGCGGCGGGCGATGGCCAGTTCGCGGTGCAAAGCCCGCCCGATCTCCTCTTCGGTCTCCTTGGCGTTGCGCACGTTGGGGTGATCGGCCGACATCGTTCCCAGCAGCGTGGAGGTACGGAGTTGGGCGTCGACCAGGCCGTCTTTCAGCCGTCGCAAGGAGGGATGGGATTCGAGCAGGCGGTTGGGCAGCGCCGCCAGCCGGCCGGAGTCGTTCTCCGCCTCGGCCAGCGCGTCGAGCAGTTGCCGATCGGTCTTGTCGGCCAACACGTTCTCGCGAAGCTGGCCGCGGATCTCTTCGCCGCTGCGCCGCAGGGCGCTGTCGCCGGCGGCCATGTCCTGCATCGAACGCAGCTCGGCCAGATCGCTGCCCACGCCTTTCTCGGTCGATTGCAGCGTAGCGGTCGCCCGATCCAGATCGGCCCGGGCCAAGGCGACGGTCTTGGTCAACTCCGCGACCATGCTCTCCGCCTTGGCATCGCGGAGTTGTTGGAAACGGGTTTGCAGTTGCCCGACGATGGCTTCGTTGAGGGCGACCGATCGCTGGCGGTCTGCCGATCGAATCTTCAGGTAGAAGACTTCGGTCTTGCCGAACTCGGCCCCCTTGGGCGGAACGAGTTGGATGTTGTCGCGGACCTCGACAATGTCGCGTTCGCTGGGCCACGCGGCGAGGTCCGGGCAAGCGGCCGGCGGCCCGACCTCGCCGAGCGCCGCCCGCAATACGCTGCGGCTCTTGGCCACCTCGAGAATCGTCTCCTGCACGGTCTTCATCTCGTCGGGATCGCTGAACTTGCCGGGCGAGCGCTCCGCATTCGACGCCTGGTTGCGAACCATCAGAGCCTGCGACGCTTCCCAGGTCGCGGGACGGACCAGGGCGTAGACCATCGCCGCCGCGGCAATGGCCGCGGCCGGCACGAGCCACCGCTTCGCATGCAATCGAAGCGGATGCAACACGGACGTCGGATTCAACGCGGCGGGCTGGGAGAGATTCATGGCGATCAACACTCAGTCGTTGCGGCTTGAGAAAGTCGTCTCGCAGGGGGCGTCTCCAGTCGCCGGGACTCTAGCCGGGAGAACACCAGAGTCCCGACGACCATAGGTGTCTGATCGGCGACTGGAGTCGCCCCCTGCCGACGGGTGAACGGGGGGCAGAACGACGAGCGTAAAATGCAAAGTCGGTGCCAAGGCGGACAGCCGCAACCAGCGAGAACGCCGTAAGTGTTTGTGTAAAAACGAGTTACGCCGGCCGACGGCCAGCGGCCGCACCGGCTCGCGGCGGCGGCATGTTGCCAATACGCAACGCAACGTCGCCTGCAAACGACGTTTCGCTGCCGCCGCGGCGGTCGTATCGCCTCATCCGCGGCGAAAAATCGTTTGCTTATCTTCCCCTGTGACAGAGAGTTATGTGGCCGGGGTGGGCGCACTTGCCGACCGCCCCAAAATAGTCATTGCAGGAAGACCCCAAACCGGGAGCGACCATTGAACGCCATGCGAGTCTATTGCTTCACCTCCCTGGATGAGTTGACGCCCTACGCCGACGATTGGGAACGGCTGGCGGCCGGACTGCCTTTTCGCGGCTGGGCTTGGCTGTCGAATTGGTGGCGGCAGTACGGGCCGCAGAACGACGCCGAGGCGCTGCGGCAGCGGCTGGCGACCCTCTGTGTCTTCGACAACGACGAGGCTCTGATCGGCATCGCGCCCTGGTATCTCGACTGTTCGCCGATCCGCGGGCGGGTGTTGCGGCCGCTCGGCTCGGGCGAGGTCTGCTCGGAGTACTTGGGAATCCTCTGCCATCCCGGCCGCGAGGAGGCGGTGGTCGAATCGCTGGCGGATTTCCTTATGCAACACGCCCTTGATGCCGACCCCGATGCGCTGCGATGGGACCTGCTCGATCTCGACTCCATCGATGCGGACGACCGCGAAGTGGCCGCGCTGGTCGCTCATCTGTCCGGCGGCGGCTGTCTGGCGCATCGCCGGCCGGGGATGGATTGCTGGCGGCTTGAGTTGCCCGGCGATTGGGATCGCTACATGGAACTGCTCGGCAAGAAACGCCGCAGGGCCGTGCGCCACGTGGAGAAGGGGCCGCTCGACACCGATCGCGTTGCGCTGCACCGCGTCGAGCGGATCGAGGAATTGTCGGTGGCGATGGAGGTCCTGGTCGATTTGCACCAGCGGCGGCGAACGGCGCTGGGCGAGGCGGGCTGCTTTGCCTCTGCCCGCTTCTTGGCTTTCTATCGCCAGGTCGTGCCCGAGCTGCTCCGCCGCGGCCAGCTTCAGTTCTATTGGCTGGAACTGGACGGCAAGCCCGTGGCAGCGGAAATCCTGGTGGTCGGCAACGGCGTCGTGTATTCCTACCAGGCCGGTATCGATCCGGCGGCAATCGAACAGCAGCCGGGCAATATGCTCAACGTGGCGATTCTGCGGCAAGCGATCGCCGACGGTTGTCGGGCGCTGGATTTTCTCCGCGGCGACGAGCCCTACAAGGCTCGCTTGGGCGCCGAGCCGCGGCCGACTCTTCGCTTCCGCGTCGCTCCGCCGCGACCCGTGGCGCGATTGCGGCACAACCTCTGGGTTGCGGGAAGAAGCGTCAGAAATTGGATGAGGACGATGAGGAAGGAACATGGAAGGAATGACGAAGCTCGAAGGACGAATGACGAAAGAAGCACGAAATCCGAAATCCGAATGACGAAGGAATGACGAAGCTCGAAGGACGAGGGACGAAAGAAGCACGAAATCCGAAATCCGAATGACGAAGGAATGACGACGGCCGAAGCCCGAAACCCGAATAGCGCGACGCACCGATAGCGCCGCAATTTCGGATTTCGGATTTCCGATTTCCTTCGTCATTCGTCATTCGGATTTCGTCATTCGATTCTCACCATGCCGCTCTGGAAGCAACTGCTGCTGAGCTTGTACTACGACGCCACTTGCCCGCTGCGGGCGTGGAACCGTCGGCGTTGGGCTTTGCAGGGACGGCTGCCGGTGATCGTCTTTCTCTGGCATCGCATCGCCGACGACGAGGAGAATGGCTGGACAACCTCGAACGCCATGTTCTTGCGGCAGATTCGTTGGCTGCAAGAGCGATTCGCCCTGGTTTCGCTGGAAGAGGCGCAGCGGCGAATCCGCGCAGGCTGCAATCGCGAGCCCTGCGTCAGCATCACTTTCGACGACGGTTACGCCGACAACTGCCGGCAGGCGATCCCCTGGCTGATCGAGCAGCGAATCCCTTGCACCTACTTCGTCACGGTGCAAAACGTGCTTGCCGGCGAGCCGTTCCCGGACGATCTGGCAAACGGCCGGCGGCTGACGCCGAACAGTATCGAAGAGCTTCGGGCGATGGCGTCGGCCGGCGTCGAAATCGGCGCACATTCGTTTACTCACCCCAACCTTGCCGCCATCGGCGACCGGCGGTTGTTGCATCGCGAGGTGGTGGCGGCCCGCGAGGAGTTGCAGAAGGCTCTGGGCCGGCCGGTGCGCTTCTTCGCCTTCCCTTACGGGCTTCGTCAGAACCTCACCCAGGCGTTGTTCGCGCTGTCGGAAGCGGCGGGCTATCGCGGCGCCTGCTCGGCGTACGGCGGCTTCAACTTTCCCGGCGACGACGCTTTCCATTTGCAGCGCATCCCCGCCAACATCCCCATGGTCTGCCTGAAGAACTGGGGCACGCTGGACCCGCGAAAACTGCGCATTGCCCGCTTCGAACGTCGATCACCCGCAGCCGGCGGGTCCGCCGAAATCGCGACCGAGCGTGTTCCCTGCGAGACCGCAAGCGGTTCTTCGGAAGCAATCGCCAATCAGCAATCAACAATCGGCAATCAGCAATCCTCATCTCTCCATGTCGTCCGACTTCGATAACTCCGAATATGCCGCTTCGACGCCGCCGCTGAAGACCGACACGTTGGTCGATAGCGTGTTGATGCTGCTGGCCCTCAACGCCGTGCAGCGGCTGGTCGGTTTTGTGCGGGCGTTGCTCTTCTGCCGCTGGCTCGACGCCGCGCAATTGGGGCTCTGGGACATGGCCTTTAGTTTTCTGGTGCTGGCCGCGCCGCTGGCGGTATTGGCGATTCCCGGCGGCTTTGGCCGCTACGTGGAGTATTATCGCCGGCAGGGACAGCTTCGCGTCTTCCTGCGGCGGACGATGGCCGCCTGCGCCGCCTCGGGGTTGATCGCCCTGCTGGTCGTTCTGCTGGCGCGGCGCTGGTTGGCGGTGCTGGTTTTCGGCGGCGAAGACCACGCGGAAATGATCTGCTGGTCCGCCGCGAGCCTGCTGGCCGTGATCGTGTACAACGTGCTCAACGAACTGTTCACCGCCCTGCGCAACGTCCGCTTTGCCTCGATCATGCAATTGGTCAGCAGCGTGGTTTTCGCGATCTTGGGCACGGTGCTCTTGATGGACTGGCAACGCTCGGCCACCAGTGCGATTGTCTCCTACGGCGGATCGTGTTTGGTCGCGGCGATGTTGGGTTTCTTCGTGCTCCGCCGTACGTGGCGATCCATGCCGTCGGTTGGCCCGCCGCTGCCGCAGGAGGCGATGTGGGTCCGCACGGCGCCTTTCATCGCCTGGGTATTGCTCGGCAGCATCTTGATCAACCTGTTCGGCGTGATGGATCGTTACATGATCCTGCATTTCTCGCGGATGCCGGCCAGTCAGGCCCTCGACGCGGTGGGCAACTACTATGCCGCCCGCGTCGTCCCGCTGCTGCTGGTCTCGATCGCCACGATGCTGGCGACGATCATCGTTCCGCATCTCAGCCACGACTGGGAGGCCAGCCGCCGCGATCTGGTCGCGGCGCGGTTGCGGCTGTTCACCAAGACGTTCGGTTTCGCGTTGTTCGCCGCGGCCACCGCCGTGCTGCTGTTCTCGCCGCTGCTGTTCCACCTGGGATTCCACGACAAGTATCCGCAAGGGGAGGCCGTGCTGCCCTGGACGTTGATCTGCTCGACCTGGTTCGGCCTGTCGATGATCCTGCAAACCTACCTGCTCTGCGCCGAAAAGGGGCGGCTAATCAGCGTCTCGCTGGCTTTCGGCCTGGCCCTGAACGTGCCGCTGAACCTGCTGCTGCTGCCGCGGCTGGGATTGCTGGGCGCGGCGCTCTCGGCGACCGCCGCCAACGCCCTGCTGCTCTGGTCGGTATGCCGCTTCAACCATCGCTTCGGTCTCCGCTTCGACGCGGGCGTCAACGTGGTGCTGGCGCTGCCGCTGCTGCTCGGCTGCGGCGTCTGGGCGGCAATGCTCGCGATGGTGGTCGTCGCCGCCAATGCCGTTTGGGGCAAGCGGCTGCTAACGCCCGATGAAAAACGCCTGCTGGCTGGCGGATTGGCCGATTACGGCAAGCGCTTTCGGCCCAAACGGCGGTTTGCCGGTCCCGAGAAGGCTTGGCGGCGAAGCGGCCTCTGAGAGCAAGTCATGCACGTTGTAAGAAAGCCGGCGGCGAAACAGGTGCGATTCGTAGCGGCGGCGATGCTGGCCGTCGCCCTGCTGCTGGTCGCGCTGAGCTTCGCCCGGCAACATGGCGGGATGACGCCGTTTGGCACGGAACTCGGCGGCGACTACCCCGCCTTCTACGTCGCCGGCCAAATCCTCAATTCCACGCCGCAGCGGCTGCACGACATGGCATTGCAGGAGAAGCTCTATCGTCAGGCGATTCCCGACGCGCCGCCGGGCCGATTCCTGCTTTATCCCAGTGCGCCGTTTCTGGCAATCATCTTTCGGCCGCTGGCATTGTTGCCTTACGCCTGGTCATACCTGGCGTGGCTCGCGATTAGTGCGGCGTTGGCCCTGGCGGGTTTCTGGCTGCTGGGGAAGGCGACTCCGGGCTTGGCGAGCGGCGAGCGGTTGACCGCCACGCTCGCCGCCTTCTCTTTCACGCCGTTCCTGTTCGAAGGTTGGGTCAGCGGCCAGACCTGCGCGATCGTGATCTTCTGCACGGCGGCGGCAATCTACCTTCGCCAACAAGGACGCGAGTTCGCGGCCGGGACGGCGCTGGCCGTGCTGGCGTTCAAGCCGACGCTCCTGCTGCTTGTGCTGCCGATGCTGGTCGTCACCCGTTCGTTTCGCGTGTTGTGCGGCGTCGCCGCGAGCGGGCTGGGGTTGCTGGCCCTCTCGTTCTGGGCGGTGGGCTATGACGGCTGCCTGGGCTTCCTGCGGTTCCTTGCCCGCTACGCCGAGACCGAACGAGTCGCCCCCGAAATTTTGAGATCGCCCTGGAAATACGTGGATATGCGTTCGGCGGCGTATGCCATCTTCCAGCATCCGTCGTTGTGGTCGTCCGCGGTGCTGGCGATCCTGGTCGCGGTTGCGGCGATGCTGCTGTGGCGGACGTGGCGGCACTCCGGGGACTGGCGGCTGGCCTGGGCCTCCGCCCTGATCTGGACGCCCGTGCTCAGCCCGCACTGCGCAATCTACGACAGCGTGCTACTGATTCCGGCCGTGTTCCTCGTCGCCCCGGCGCAGAGATTATCCGAGTGGTTTCTGCCGCTGGTGACGCTGGTCTATCTCAGCGCCTGGTGTTCCCAGCCGATCGCCGCCCTGACGGGCTTTCAACCGCTGTCGGCCGCAATCGTTCTGCTGGGGCTGCAAGTCTGTCACGCCGCCGCGCCGACAACACTGCCGCGCCCCACTCACGCCCAGGAGTTTTCGTAGACGTGTTTCCTCGCCGCCGAAAACTGACGCCGATCGCCGATCGCGGCCCGCTACGGGTGATGTTCGTCATCACCTGCATGCCGGTGGGCGGGGCGGAGACGCTGTTGACCGAAGTTGTCCGCCGCATGGACCGCGAACGGTTTTCGCCGGAGTTGTGCTGCCTGAAGCGATTTGACCGGCTGGGAGAGGAATTGTCGCGCGAGGTCCCGGCGTTCACCGGGCTGCTATCACAAAAATACGACGTCACGGTCCTCTGGCGGCTGGCGCGGTTGATGCGGCGCCGCCGCGTCGACGCGGTCGTGACCGTGGGCACCGGCGGCGACAAGATGTTCTGGGGGCGGCTGGCCGGTTGGCTCTCGGGCGTGCCGGTGATCTGTTCGGCGTTGCACTCGACCGGGCTGCCCGATCACGTCGAGTTCTCCAATCGCCTGCTGGCGCCGCTGACCGATGCGTTTATCGCGGTGGCCGAGCCGCACGGCCGTTACCTGGCCGAGCACGAAGGCTGCCCCGCCGCCAAGGTGGTGGTGATTCCCAACGGCGTCGACGCCGAACGGTTTTCGCCTCGCCCGCCCAACGAACGATTGCTGGAGGAACTGAATCTGGATCCGGCGGCGCCCGTGGCCGGCATCGTGGCGGGGCTGCGGCCGGAGAAGAACCACGAGATGTTCCTGCGTGTCGCCGCGTCGGTCTGCGAGAGGCTGCCCGCCGCACGGTTCTTGGTCGTCGGCGACGGACCGGAGCGGGCGAAGTTGGAGTCACTTGCAGCTAGTCTAGGGGTGGCCGACGCGGTTCGCTTCCTTGGCACGCGCTGCGACGTCGAGGAGGTCTTGTCGTTGGTGGACGTGCTGCTACTCAGCTCGCACATGGAGGCCAACCCGACGTGCGTGTTGGAGGCGATGGCCGCCGGAAAACCGGTTGTGGCCACCCGCGTCGGCTCGGTGGCGGAGACGGTTTTGCCGGGGAAGAGCGGCTATCTGGTCGGCCCCGGCGACTGGCAGGCGATGGCCGCCTACGCGCTCGAATTGCTTGGCGACTGCCAGCGGGCGGAGGAGATGGGCCGCGCCGGCCGCCAGCAGGCCATCGCCCGTTGGTCGGTCGACCGTATGGTGCGGGGATACGAGGATTTGATTGCCGGTGTTTATGCGGCGAAGACAAGGGGCCGTAGCCCGAAGCCCGAAATCCGAAATCCGAAACCCGAAATCTGAGATCTGAAGTCCGAACAGCCAATAAACGGTATCGCCGCCTTCCCTTCGTCATTCGGATTTCGGATTTCGTGCTTCCCCTAACGAGGACTTGAGCGAAGTGGTCAAACCGGGTAAGATGTGGCGGGCAGGTGGCGGCGTATGGACACGAATTTTACCAGGAACTTTCTTGCCGTGGCCGCCCGCATCCTTAGCGGGGCCAGCGTGCGCTGGGTCGACTCGCAGCCCGACACCTGCCAGCGGGTCTATTTCGCCAATCATACCAGTCACCTGGATCCGATCGTGATCTGGTCCTCGTTGCCGCAGGCGGTGCGAACGATCACCCGCCCGGTGGCCGCCAAGGACTACTGGAGCAAGGGGCCGGTCCGCCGCTACTTTGCCAACCGCTTGTTCAACGCGATCCTGATCGATCGCGAGGAGATCAAGGTGCACCAGAGCCCGGTCGACCTGATGATCCGCGAGATCGGCCATACCCACTCGCTGATTATTTTTCCCGAAGGCGGGCGAAGCGCGGGCCTGGCAGTCGGCGAGTTTAAGAGCGGACTGTACTACCTCTGCAAGAAACGGCCCGACTTGGAGCTGATTCCGGTCTACGTCGACAACATGAACCGCATTCTGCCGCGGGGCGAAGTGCTGCCGGTGCCGCTGCTGAGTTGCATCACCTTCGGCCCGCCGTTGTGGTTGGAGGTCGGCGAGGCCAAGGTCGATTTTCTCGCCCGCGCCCGCCAATCGGTGCTGCGGCTGAAGGAACTGGAGTAGCCGTGAACGACTCGCGAACCCTCTGGCTGATCGCGGCGGTGCTGATGCTGCTGGGCATCTCCTCGGCGATCGTCGGCCTGTTGCGTCGCCGGCCGGAAAGCCGCATCGACCCGGCGATTCTCGAGACCTTCCGCTTCCGCGTCCGCGCCTGGTGGATCCTCTTCGCCACGCTCTCCGCGGCCCTGCTTTTTCGGCATTGGGCCACGGTCGCGCTGTTTGGGCTATTGTCGTTCTGGGCGTTGCGGGAGTTCATCACCGTCACTCCCACCCGCCCCGGCGATCATCGCACCCTGTTCTGGGTCTTCTTCCTGATTACGCCACTGCAATTCTGGTTGGTCGGAATGGCGGGGTTTCGAGTCGCCGACTACCCCTTCCGCCCGGAATATTACTACGGCCTGTACAGCATTCTCATTCCCGTTTACGCCTTCCTCTTGATTCCCGCGCGGATCGCACTGGCGGGCGACTACCGGCGATTCCTCGAGCGAACCGCCAAGATCCAAGCCGGGCTGCTGATCTGCGTCTACTGTCTGAGCTATGCGCCGGCACTGCTGAGCCTGGAGCAAGGAGCGAGTGCGCCGGAGCGGGCTCGCGCCGCTGCCCCGAGCGCAGCAACCTCGACGACGCTGCAAGGAAAGAACGCCGAGAGCGCGCCCTCGGCCGCGGCCGGCGAGAGCGACGCCGGCAGCGGTCCCCGCCTGTTGTTCTTCTTCGTGCTGATCACGCAGTTGAGCGACGCCCTGCAATATGCCTGGTCGCAGCTTCCCAACAAACATGTGATCGTACCGGCGATCAACACCACTCGCACCTGGGAAGGGCTGTTGGGCGGCACCGCCAGCGTGATGCTTGTCGGCGCGCTGTTGTGGTGGGCCACGCCCTTTAGCGGCGGCAATTGGTGGATGTCGGCCGTGATGTCGGCGGTGATCGCGCTGATGGGCTTCGCCGGCAGCATCACCATGTCGGCCATCAAACGCGACCGCGGCGTGAAGGACTACGGCACGCTGATCGAAGGCCACGGCGGCGTGCTGGACCACATCGACTCGATCTGTTTCGCCGCCCCGGTCTTTTTCCACTTCACCCGCTGGTGGATGGGAGCATGATTAGTGGGCAGTGGGCTGGGCACTTCAGTGCCCAGTGGAGACAGTCGGCAGTGGAGAATGATGAATGCGGAATGATGAATGATGAATTACACGACCGGCCCCAACCCATTCATCACTCATCATTCATCATTCCCCTTCCGTCCTCACTGGGCACTAAAGTGCCCAGCCCTCCGCCAATCCCTAATCCCCAATCCCCAGTCCCTTCCATTTCCGCGAGCGGTACGTCTGCTCTCGACCATCGGCCATTCGGACAATGAACGCCGCGGCGCCAGGCGTCTCGTTCACGAGTTTCAGCCCCTGCCGTGGCCCCAAGATCGCCACCGCGGAAGAAAGGCCGTCGGTGCTCAGGCCGTCGGGCCCCACCACGGTCACGCTGCTGCGATCGCTCAGCGCCATGCCCGTGTGCGGATCGATCAGGTGGGAGTAGCACACGCCGCCGATGACGGCGTATTGCCACATGTCGCCCGAGGTTGAGATTGCCGCACGCGACAACAGAAGGTATTGTCGCGGTGGGCTATGGGCGTCGGGCGGGGCAATGCCGATCCGCCAACCGGCCCGGCTGGGCGGCGGATCGCCCAGACCGATATTCCCCCCCGCCTCGACCATCGCCCGCGTGATGCCGTGCTTTCGTATCGCCCGGAGCGCCTCATCGACCGCATAGCCCTTGGCGATTCCGCCGAGATCCAAACGCATCTTCGGCCGCAACAACTCGACCGCCTGCTGGTCCGCGCGCAGCCGCACCCACTGATAACCGACCCTCGACTTGGCTGCCGCGATCGATTTTGGCGATGGAAGCTCCTTGGTTCGCCGGGCGTTGCGCCACAGAAGAACCAGTGGGCCGACGGTCACGTCAAACGCCCCGTCCGAGCGTTTCGACAGTTCGATCGCACGAACCAGCACCCGCCACAGGTCATCGCTGACGCGGACGGCCTTCCCCTCGGAGGAGGTGTCACAAAGGCGGCGCAGCTCGCTCTGCGGGTCGTAGTCGCTCATCGAGGCGTTCAGGTCGTGGAAGCGGGAAAACGCCGCCCGGGCCGCCGCGGCCGCTGTTGTATCGTCCGCCGCATAGAGTACAATGCGGATTGGCACGGCCATCTCCGTCTGCGTGAACGTGAAGCGGTTCAGCACCGCGGCCGAAGACGGCGTTGCCTGCAATGCCGTGCCGACTACCCACAGAATTGCTAGCCTTTCGAACAAGGTTGGTCCCTCCCTATCGCTCACCGCGTTGTGTGAGCCGCAACGGCTCAATCGTGTTAGACTGGGCAAATGGGTGTTTGCGCAAACAGCAACCGAGTCTTCCCAATGAATAGACTACTGCATCGCCAAGGTCTTTCGCAACGTTTCTTGGGTTGTTTAGCGGTCCTCGCGATCGTGACGCTGCTGGGATGCCGACCGGGAACGGGGACCAGCGGGACCAAGGAGATCGTACCGGGCAAGGGGCCGACGGCAAAACCCGCTGCCGAAAAACCCGTCAAGCAGTCCGCTGCGCCGGCAACGAAGCCGTCGCCGAAGGAGACGCCGGCTGTGGACGCCCCCGCGGCAAAGGAAGTACCGCCCGCCAAGAAGATCGGCAGCGAACCGCCGCCGCCTGAGCAGAAGCCCGCCGCGCCAGCAGCCGCCGATTCCGAGCCCAGCCTGGAAGTGGCGGTCAAGTGGCTTCCCAAGCCCGCCGACAATCCCGCCGCCGAGGCCAAGAGCCAGGCCGAAATGAAGCCCTACAGCGACACATTGGATGCCGAGGTGAACCTCGACATGGTGCCGATCCCCGGGGGGACTTTCAAGCTCGGCAGCCCCGCGACCGAAAAGGACCGCAACGCCGACGAAGGGCCGCAGGTCGAAGTCAAGATCGAGCCCTTCTGGATGGGCAAATATGAAATCCTTTGGAGCCAATACGAGCTCTGGGGAATGGGCCTCGACAAGCAGCGCCGCGCCGTCAAGCAGATCGCCCCGAGCAGTTGGGACAAAACGGCCGACGCCCTGGCGATTCCCACCAAACCCTATTCCGACATGACCTTCGGCATGGGCAAGGATGGCTACCCGGCAATCTGCATGACGCAGTTCGCCGCCAAGATGTACTGCAAGTGGCTCTCGGCCAAGACCGGCCACTACTACCGCCTGCCCACCGAGGCCGAATGGGAATATGCCTGCCGCGCCGGCACCGATACGGCCTACTCCTTCGGCAACGATCCGGCGAAGCTCGGCCAGTACGCCTGGTACAGCGAAAACAGCGACGAGAAATATCACAAGGTCGGCAAGAAGAAGCCGAATCCCTGGGGCCTGTACGACATGCACGGCAACGTGGCCGAGTGGTGCGTCGATCAATACTATCCGGACCGTTACAAGCAGTTGGGCGACAAGCCGGTGGACAGTCCGGTGACCGGCGTGACCAAGGCCTATCCGCAGGTGGCGCGTGGCGGGGCGTGGACCGACGAGGCCCCCTTGCTCCGCAGCGCCGCGCGGCGGGCGTCGAGCAAGGACTGGAAGGCGCAAGACCCGCAAATCCCCAAGAGCGTCTGGTACTATACCGACGCCCAGTTTGTCGGATTCCGCGTCGTCCGTCCGTTGCGCGTTCCCACCGCCGAGGAGGCCGCCCGCTACGAGTTGACCGACTACGAAAAACGCGCGTTTCTAGACTATCGAAAAGCCCAAGCCGGCAAACAATAGAACCATCAACAACGGTCTTCAACCCTGGAGTCGAGCCATGAACACAGTGAAACCAGCCAATCGCAGGGATTTTCTCAAGGGGACGACGGTGGCCGCGGCGGGATTGGCCCTGGCCGGCGGATTGGATCTCTCGCGGGCGGCCCACGCCGCCGGCAGCGACGAACTGAAAATCGCCCTGGTCGGCTGCGGCGGCCGCGGCGGCGGCGCCGTGAGCGATTGCCTCTCGTCGTGCGAAAACGTCAAACTCATCGCCGTGGCCGACGCCTTCGCCGAAAACGCCAAGACCAAATTGGCGGAGTTGCGGGCGGAGGAAGACATCGCCAAGAAGATCGACGTGCCCAAGGATCGCGTCTTCATCGGTTTCGACGCTTACGAGAAGGCCATCGCCGCCGGGCCCGACATCGTCCTGCTGGCCACGCCGCCTGGCTTCCGCCCGATCCACTACGCCGCGGCGATCGCGGCGGGCAAGCACGTCTTCATGGAGAAACCCTGTTGCACTGATGCCCCAGGCTTCCGCTCCCTGATGGAGACCAACAAATTGGTTGACGAAAAGGGGCTGAAGGTCGTCGTCGGTCTGCAACGCCGCCACAGCCGCGAGTTCCTCGGCAAGGTCAAGCGGATCCAAGACGGCCTGCTCGGCAAGGTCATGTTCACGCGGGCCTACTGGAACGGCGGGCCCATCTGGGTCCGCGAGCGGAAGCCCGAGCAGACCGAAATGGAATACCAAATGCGCAACTGGTACCACTTCGTCTGGCTCTGCGGCGACCACATCCTCGAACAGCACGTCCACAACATCGACATTAGCAACTGGGTCAAGCAAGATCACCCGATCATGGCCAACGGTATGGGAAGCTGCCATTGCCGCCGCCATCCCACGCTCGAAAACTCGAAGATCGGCCAGATCTACGACAATCACACCGTCGAGTTCACGTACAAGGACGGCACGAAGCTCTTCAGCCAATGCCGCCAGCAGCCTAACGTCTGGAACAACGTCACCCAGTACGTCCACGGGACGAAGGGCGCGATGGAACTGCCCGGCGGCGGCGGCGACGGCTACAAGCGGGAGCACGTCCACCTGGTCGATGCCATCCGCAACGGCAAGAAGCTCAACGACGGCTGGCACGGCGCCACCAGCAGTTTCACCGCGCTGCTGGGCCGCATGGCCACCTATTCCGGCCAAGAAGTCTTCTGGGACGAGGCGGCGGCCAAGGGCCCTGGCGAGATGCCCGCGAAGTTCGCCTTCGACGCCGACCCGCCGGTTATGCCCGACAAAAACGGCGATTACCCGCAGCCGATCCCCGGCATCTACAAGCCGTATTGATCGACGTTTGCGGAAGTTGACTGACGAGTTTAGCTGCCGCCGGCACGGCAGTTCTGAATGGCGTGAGGACCATGCGCCGCCGTGCCGGCGGCTGCTAAACGGTGCTCGACGTTCAGCGAACTGGGTTGAGGTGTGAGCGTCAAGTTTGTGGGTGGCGTCAGTTGGGGGGAGGATTCCAGAAGGATTCCCAACAGACGGACTCGCTGAGGTAGAGGGCGCGGAGGTGACAAACGGCGTCCGCTCCATCCTCACTCCAACGCATTCCACCACCCTTCAGCCGGTTGCCCACGACCGTCTTGCAGGCCGACTCCACCGGGCCCGAACCAATCTGCCAACCGTTGCGGACGTAGGTCGGGTAGTCCATGCGGTGCTCGTGATTGCGATAGTATTGCACCACTTGGCGATGCTCTTCCCGAAGCGCCGTCGAGGCTGCGCCAAGGTCCAATTCCTGCAAACATCGTCGCACCGTCGGACCGCCTTCGTGTTTCAAACGATGGCACATATCGTCGAGCCATGCTTGTCGCCCCGACTCGTCTTCGCCATACAGCGCCTGGCTCAATTCCACGAGATATTCCTTGGCATGAAAGAAGTCGAGAATGCAAACGGCCTTGGGAAAGAACCGCTTGAAAAACGGCTCCAAGCCCGATCCTCCGTCGCTGAGCGCGATGTGTTGATCGGCGTTGGCCCAGCCGACCTCCAACGCCTCGCGATGAAGTTGCCGTCCGAGGTCGTCAAGCTCGAAAAAGCCTGATAAATAGCGTACTTGGCGCGGCGGCGGCCGCTTGGAATCGTGTTCGCTTTGTGGATTGTAGACCATGCCTACGTAAGCCATCCGGCCCTCTGCGTGGTGACCGCCGGAATCTTGTTGACGCACGCCCGTGGCGTCGAGACTGACGTAGGCGCAACGTTGTCCGCGGGCGTCGCGCTGCCACTGCCAGTCGCGCGTTAGACTAAGTGATTGTCCCCCGCGAAGTTGTTGGCGAATGCGCTGGCCTGCCGCCTCGGTGGTGCGCTCCACCGTCGATTCGCTCATTTGCAAACCGGCCATCTTCCACAACACTCGTTCGGCGCCGTCGGCGAAGCTGCCCAACACGCCAGCCAGCGCCGCGATTTCGTCGGCGGCTGGCGTCAACGCCCCATCACTCAACCGCAGCTTGTCGCACCACGGCCGCCGTCCCTTTCCGCAATGCTTGCAGTGATAGTAGGCGAACCGGATGGTGACTTCGCCAAACAAACTCACGAACGTCTTGTTCCGCCACTCGACGAAGCGGGCGTTTTCGCCGCACTGCGGACAGATCGTGCTGGAACCTTGATACCCCCTTTTTTACGGTCGTTGACCGTTGCCTCAAGCATGTGACGAGCCATCCCCAGTACCTTATTGCGAAGATCAAACTCGCCTGGCCCCAACAACTGGTCGTCGCGTTTCAGCACCATCGCTTCGGCGATCCTGCGCACGTCGCCTTCAATGGCCTTCATCACAAGTGCAATAACCCGTTCAACTTCTGCCGATTGACTCGGCTCACACACCGCCGCCGTTGGCAAGTCGTCCATAACTCACCCCTCCTTGATTCGGTGGAAAATAGGTAAACCTCCTTGCGAAGTGGCTGGTGTACACGATTTTCCACCCACAATCAAGACGCTCACACCCATCGTGTGGGTGGAACGAAGCCTGTTTGACAACCCGTCGGCCGGTAGCTAGAGTTCATGCGGCGTGTTTTCTTCCGCGTCAACTACAAGGGAGATGTTTTCATGGCGGCCCCGTGGATTACCTTTCGCCCCGCACTGAAGGTCCTCGATTGCACGATCCGCGACGGCGGACTGATCAACAACCATGCCTTCGACGACGGCTTTGTGAAGGCGGTGTACGACGCCTGCGTGGCGGCGGGCATCGACTACATGGAGATCGGCTACAAGGCCTCGAAACGGCTGGCCGCCCGCGATCAGTGCGGCGATTGGAAGTTCTGCGACGAGGACGCCCTGCGGCGGATCGTTGGCGACAACCCCACGCCGCTGAAGCTGGCGGCAATGGCCGACGCCGGCAAGTCGGATTGGCACACGGATATCCTGCACAAGAAAGACAGCGTGCTGGATATGATCCGCGTGGCCTTCTACGCCCACCAAGTCTCCGAGGCGGTCAACATGATTCGCGACGCCGCGGAGAAGGGCTACGAAGTGTCGGCCAACCTGATGGCCGCCTCGACCGTCAGCGAACTGGAGGTCGATCAGGTGCTCGACGTGATCTCGCAGACGCCGGCCCACGTCATCGTCGTGGTCAACAGTTACGGCTCGATGTACGCCGAGCAGGTCGAGTTGCTCGTGCGGAAGTACCAGCGCTTCGGCCAGGAACGGGGCAAAGAGGTCGGCATCCACGCCCACAACAACCAGCAGTTGGCCTTCGCCAACACGATTGAGGCGATCATTCACGGCGCCAACTACATGGACGCCTCGATGGCCGGCATCGGCCGCGGCGCCGGCAACTGCCCGATGGAACTTCTCATCGGTTTCCTTCGCAATCCAAAATTCCGCATCCGGCCGGTCTATCAACTCATCCAGGAGCGGCTGCTGCCCTTGAGCCGCACGGTGGAATGGGGCCCGTTCGTGCAGTACAACATCACCGGCCAGTTGAACGAGCATCCCCGCGACGCCATGGCCGCCCGCGCCGGCGAGCAGCGCGACAACTACGTCGATTTCTACGACAAGCTCACCGGCGACGTTTAGAAACCGCTGAGGTTGCCGCCGCGCCTCACGTCATAGCTGCTTGGCCCTTGGCTCAGTGGGGCGGAGACTTCATGACAATCAAGGGATCGCCGATCATGACTTGTGGGTAGAACCAGTCGAACCACTCGCCGGGTTCGCCCTGTAGCGCCATCCGCTGTCGCGCCCATTCGATGAAGGCGAGGCCCGCCGGCTTGCCATCGGCGAGGGCCTTGTAGAAGAACTCTTCGTGTTGGTTTCCGCCCGAGGTCTTGCTGGCGCCGCGTACGAAGAGGCAATGGCCTTTGCCGCGATCGGCGAAGAGATGGGCGCCGCCGATGTAGCCGGATAGATCTTCTCCGTCGGGATGCTGCGGCGAAACGCGGATGCTGCGCAGCGGGGAGCAAGACTCCAGGTCCACCAACAGCGGCTGGATCGCGACGTTCTTCAATTGCCAAAACCCCAGACCGAGGCCAATCCCTCCCTCCGAGCCGTGCCCGCAATAGACCGACAGCAGATTCGCCGGGTTCGCCAGGTCTTTCAGATACTGCTCGGCACTGCGGGGATTGACCCTGACCTGAATGTCCTTCGTGGCAAATAGCTGCTCGACCCGCCCCACGACCACCGGATCGGCCGCAAGCGAGCCGCTGCCGAAGCTGAGCACGGCCTTGTTTCCCAATGACATCGCGCCCGACCAGTAGGCGTGATCCTTGTCGAAGAACTCCTTGAGCAGTTGCACTTCATCTCCAAGGAAGCTGCTGGTGTGCGTCTCGATCCGTGAGACGAAAATCTGCGGGGCCATGAGGTTTACCCGGGCGCCGCCGCAGCCGTCTGTGACGCGATCGAAAACGCCGTTGCCGGCAAAGGGGCGCGATCCCTTCGGGTTCCCGTCGTCGCAGAGATCCATGTTGTTGTAGTAATCGACGGCCAGGTGCGAGAAGGCGCTCGCCGGCACGATCGCGGGGCCCTTGTCGCCCGGCGGAGTCCATTTCAGAATGCACCTCCGCGCCGCCGTAATCCTCAAAGTAATCGAGTACGATCGGCGCGGGCACGCCCGCCTCGAGCCTAATGGTTCCCGCGTAGTCCCTGCCCCAATCGTCCACCCAGGCGTCGATCACGCGGACGCCCTTGACGGTAAGCAGGCGTCCATTGTCGGAGCTGATTGTGAACGTATAGACGCCGCTTCGCGCAGGCGTGAGCGTGCCGCGATAGCGGGCGGAGAAGCGATCGACCGGCACGACGCTGGGATCGGGCGACGAGAGGCCCCAATTAAAATCGATGTTGCGCAGCGACTCGCTCTTGACGATTCCATTCCAGGGCCTGCCTTCGTCGAGCCAGCCCGGATCCGCCCAGTTGCCGTTGGGCAGAGCCAGGGTGTTCTGGTTCATGAAATACAAGTCGCAAAGGAAGATGTCGCGCGACCCGCGGGCGCCGAATACTTCGCCGTAGGCTTTGGGGACTTTGCCGACGAGCACGACGCCGGCGAGCCCCGACGCCATTTCCCGCCGGATCAAACCCTTCAGATAGCGGGGTGATGCGGATTCCAGCGAGACCAGTTTCACCCCGGCCCCGAAGGCTGCGTGGATATCTTCCGCGTATCGCTCGAATTTCTGCCGCAATTCGGCGTTGTCGGCCAGCCGACGCTCTGCCACCACGAGGATTTTCTTCATGCCGAAAGCCGGTTTCGATGCCGCCGGCAACGTCGTAAGCGTCCACGCGCGACCGGACGCCGCCGGGCCGGCCTCAGGTCTGGCTGCCATCGTCTTGAGAATGTGGCATCCATAGATGCCGCCGACGATCATGCCGGGGTGGCCCTGGAATCGGACCCGCACCGTCTTCTTATCGCGCAGCATCTCAGGCGGAATGCGGTAGGCCACGTCGAAAAATCGGCCCGGTCTGTTGTTCTCCAGCTTCTGCGTGGCGATGGTCTGCCCATCAATTTGCACGTCGAAGACTCGGCCGCCAGGCTCGCTGCCCCAGTAGGTGACGTTCAGCTCCTGCGGCTGGCCGGGTAACACGTTCATTTGCAAGGAGAAGAACCCGCCGTGGTCCGCGCCGCGCCAAGGGTGGCCGGCGAAGTCGCCGCGCAGCCCGTGCTCCTGCTGCACCTTCTGGTCGACGTTGGCCGCCGGGTCGAAGCGAATGCGGTCCACGCTCCGCCGCTCAACGTCCATCTGCCGGGCCAATTCCGTTTGATATTCAGTCTCGGCCGCGCGCCACTGCGGCAGAGCAGTAGCGTCCCAATAGACGACGTACGGCTGCCCGTATTCGCGGAAAAAGGGGATGAAGATCGGATCCCTCGGCTTCGGCTGGGCCATGTCGGTGCGGAAGAGTTTTGCCGGGCCGGTGAACGTGAGTGGTTGGCCATCGACGGGCTTGAGCCGCTTGACGATTTTTGGCGGCTCACCGACGGCCACCGCCAGCGAGTTGCCCGCTTCGGTGCACGTGCAGAGCAGGATCGGGCCGTACATCAGCGCGAACCTGCCGGGGTTGTCGCGGAAGGCCTCGGCTCGCAACTTCATCGGCATCGTCAGTTCCATGCTGTCGCCGTCTTGCCAGACGCGCCGCAGCGCGATGTAGCTGCCCGGCGAACTCCGCGACGGCTGCGACCGGCCGTTAATCTTGATCTTCACCCCGGCGACGGCCCAGGCGGGATGCCGCAACTGCAAGGTAAGTTCCGTCGGCTCGTCGCAGGCGATCGTCAATCTGGTCTTGTCTTCGTCGGGAAATCGAGTCTCCTGCCGAACCGTCACCCCCCGCGATCGCCAGGAAAGCTCGGAGGCGATGAACAGGTTCACCCACAGCGTCTGCTTGCCGTCGTGGAAGTAGATGGTGTTGCCGTAGGTGCAGTTTCGTTCCATGCAGGTCAAAGTGCAGCACCACATCGAATCGAAGGGAGTGCCGAACTGCTTCCAGCAGCCGCTCTTCAGCGGCAGGAAGTAGACGCTCATGGCGGTTTGCGGATGCTGCGACGCCAGGATCTGGTTGAACAGCCCGCGCTCGTAGTAGTCGATGTACTCGGCCTTGGGCGACCAGCAGAACAGATGCCGCGTGAGTTTGTGGATGTTGTAGACGACGCAGGTCTCCGCAGTCTGATCGCTGACGAATTGCGACAGCGTCTCCTTGGGCGAGAAGAACTCATGGTCGGTAAAGCCGCCGTTGGCGTAGGAGCGCTCGCGGGCCACGCTCTCCCAAAAGGTCGCCGCGGCCGTGCGGAGCTGCCGGTCGCCGGTCAACTCATACTCCCGCGCGGCGCCGATCAGCTTGGGAATCTGCGTGTTGCCGTGCAGGCCGGTGAGGCAGTCTTCGCGCCGCATCAGCGGAACGAGCAGCGCCTGATGATTGAACCGCCGTGCCGCCTTGAGATACTTCTCTTCGGCGGTCACTCCGTAAAGGCAGGCCAGCACGTCGGTCATGCCGCCGTGTTCGTTCTCGCCCAAGACCCTCTGCAACTCCACATCGGTAAGGCGGCCGATCCGCCAGACGACCCAGTCGCACGCTCTCTTGCAGACTTCCAGCGCCTGCCGGTTGTCGGCCAGCACGTACATGTCCAACAGGCCGGCGTAGATCTTGTGTACGTTGTACCAGGGCGCCCAAACCCGCTGGTGCGCTTCGAGGCGATTGAAAAAGCTCTCGGGATAGCCGCTAAGGTAACCGTTCTTCAGCTTGGCTTGACACTCCGCCAGCCCGCGGACCAGGTCGTCGGCCTTGGCCTTGATCTGTTCGTCGCCGATGGCACGATACAGCAATGCACAGGCGGTGAGATAATGTCCAGCGGCGGCGCCGCGGACTTCGCAGGCCGGTGCGTCCCAGCCGCCGTAAGGCTTGGCGGTCGTTGGCAACCCCGCCGTCACGCGGAAATTGTACAGCAGCCGATCCGGCTCGATGCTGAGCAGGTACTTGCGATTGGCCTCCATCGCCTGGCGGAAAGGCCCGTCCAGGAGTTTCACGTCGCGCAGATCGAAGGCGTACGCCCGGATCGGCGCCGTGTTCTCCGCCTTCATCTTGGCATCGTGCCAATAGGGCACATCGGCGTGGGCCGACGTACTCAAGGCGAACACCATCGACGCAATGACGCCGAGCACCACTCGTCGGGGCCTATCAGACATTGCGCCCTCCTCATCTCGACAAGAAGCCGCCGGTGAACACAATCCGCCGCTGCGCGGGAAAGAAGCACAAGAAATCTTAACACCCCCCTGAAGCGACGCCAATAGAGAGGGTGTAAAGAGTGTGTAAAGAGCGCCGCCCTTGACGTCACCACCCCCTAGTGGTATCATTGCTCGAGGAGGAATCAGTATGGTTGCCGCGCTGCAAGAGGCCTTTCAGAAGGCGTCGGGGTTGCCCGAGGAGGTTCAAGAACTCCTGGCAAAGGAGTTGCTCAGTGAAATCGAGTGGGAAACGCGCTGGGACGAGACTCTGGCAAATTCCCAACCGTTGCTCGACAGACTGACAGCCAAGGCGATGCGAGAATACAGAGAAGGAAAGACGGAAGAGAAGGGATTCGATGAACTGTGAAGTCCCGCGTCACTCGCGATTTTCGGCTCTGCTTCGCCCGCTTGCCTGAACGCATCCAACGGCTCGCCGGCGCGAACTACAAGCTCTGGAGACAAGCCCCCCACCATCCCAGTTTGGCATTCAAGCGCGTCGGCAGAAAATATCCAACGTATTCGATTCGCATTGGATTGGGATGGCGGGCACTGGGATTCAAGGACGACGATGTCGTCGTCTGGTTCTGGATTGGCTCCCATGCAGAATACGAACGTTTGATCGTCGCCCTCTGATCGCGATAGCAACGTCGATTTCTGCAACCGGCTGACGGGCGAGTTGTAGCAACCGCGGTGATCGACGCGAGTCATGATCATCCTCTTTGTTCCATCACTGATCGGCTTGGTTGCATCCACTCTGGTGCATCTATGCACCTTCGTCGGCATAAACCCGCAGTCCTTCACGCCGTCTGTATGGTCGCTGCACATCTTGCTCTTCCCGGTCTGGCTTGCCTTGATCCTGTCCTCGCTGATGTTTGCAGGAGAGGCTCCGCGGAAAGAACTGTTGCAGCGTCTTACGCGAAACTCGCCTAGGTGGATGAAGGCACTCACCCTGGCCCTGGTTCCGTATGTCGCTTTCAATTCTCTCTACACGCCGTGGTGCTTGTCTGAGGGTGGTGTTCCGAGCATAGAGCACGGAAAAAAGGTAATCGCCTCCCACGGCAAGATCAGACGTGAACTTACCGACACGGAATACGAGCAGCAGGAGGCTTACGAGGTCCGGTTCTTCTCTGGGGCGTGGATGATGTGCTACGCAGTGGCCACAATTATCTCCTACTCATTGCTGCGAGAAGACCGGCTAGGAGATAAGGAGACAAGCTCGGCTGTGCAGAGCAACTAGTGGCCTTACTGGACTGACTTCGTTTCGGACAACTGCTGCGCGCCCGAGCAGCCCCCTGATGCTCCAGCCACTACTCTTTCAGGTGCGCTACCTCGCGTCGACGATCCCGGTGGCGTACCAGATACCGTTGCCGCCGAGTTTCATGTCGTAGCCGAACAGCCGGCTCTCCGCGCAGACGGCGCTCCAATGGCCGGAGGAGAGCCGCCAGCAGCGGACGCACTCGATCGCGGCATCGACCATGTTCTGGCCGGCCCAACTCTCGGCGCAGACCTCGCGCGGCGCCCGGGCCCGCGGCAAGCGCGAGAGAATCCGCGCAAAGCGCGAGCCCCAGAAGTGATGGCCCTGCACGCGAATGTCGGCTTGATACTGTGCATGGCTCTGCGCCTCGTCCAGCAACGTCGGATCCGGTTGGCCGTCGCTGCTCGCCGGATGATCGGGATGGGTCCGCACCGCGTAGATCAAGGTCCGCTGCGTGAGCGTGCCCGGCGGCAGGGCCAAGATCACCGCCATCTGCTCGGACGAATACCATAGCGTTTCCGTGAGCGGAAACTCGCTTGCCACATACCCGCGGAGCCCGCCCTGCGAGCGGTAATCGACGATGGCGATTCCCGGCCGGCCGAGCATCTCGCGAAATGCCTCGTGTTCGAGCAGCGGAACCTGCTTGCCTTGCAAGGTGATCTTCGTATCAGTGGGCAGCCGCACGCAAACGTAGTCGCGCAGGCGGCTGCGGACTTGCGGATCGTCGAGGGTCTCTCTCTGGAAGCGTTCGCATTGGCCGTCGCTGCGGTCGTAGAAATAGACCAGCAGCATCTTATTCTTCCGGTCTGCGGCCATTCTCGCGTCATCGTAGCTGCTGAGCCAATGCACGGCGGGCGGACCCTTGCCCTTGACGGTCTCGGCTGCCCAAAGCAACGTCAAGCCGTCGGACAACGCCACGACACAAAACGATAGTATCAGACTGCGTGCGCACACCATCTCGGGGCTCCTTCTTTCGTCTCGGGGAAAGTTGTCGCGGGGCAGTTCAAGCTGCCCCGGGCCCAAGCGGCAGAACGAAGGCGGAGAGACTCTCCGCCGCTCGACTGCCGTGAGGCCGGTGGATGCTGAGCAACACCCATCCTTGGAAGGTCTTCCGAGGTTCCGCCCTTCGGACGACAAATGTGGCCTTGGCCAAGCCGGCGCTTGGTGTGGCGGTTGTGCCGCACCAAGAGCAGCGGTTCAGGGGCCAGCTTCTGTGAGCCAGGCAGGTTACTGCCCGCCGCCCAGGCCGCGACCCTTGCATACCGATTACGACCCTTTTTCTCGGTATCGCCAGACCCTTCTCTCCCCCCCTTATGGCGAGGAGAACCTGCCGGTCGCGGCCGATATTCTCATATCCCCCTATCGCTGCTGCTGCCAGCAGCTATAATTGCCAAGCTACGAAAGCTTAAACGGTTGCCCCGTCCTTTCTGATTAGGCGGGACTCGCAAGCCACGTCGCTAATCGCGAAGGGGCAATTATGGGCGACAGGGCGGGATGGGTCTATAACCCAACCTGGCCCTTCATACCCCCTAGTAACCTGCGAAGGAGCGTTGAAATGCGACCCAGGACGGCTTTAGGAATTACAAATTTCAGATTTCAAATCCCGATCTTGTGTGTTTCCGCCATTTTCACCGCGACAATGATGCCGGCGGCGGACCGCGGTCATCCACACGCCGCCCCACACACGCCACTCGCGTTGGCCTGCCAACGCGCCAAGGCCGACTTTCATCCGATTACGCCGGCCGACGTCGCGGAGGCTAAGGCGGCCCTGGTGGCTGCCCTGGGGCGGCTCGACGAAAAACTGACCGCGGCCGCGGCCAACGGCGCGGGCTGGCGAGCCTACCTCCATTTGGACCTGCTGAACAAGCTGTTGGCCAGCGGCAAGAAGCCCGACCTCGTTCGCCTGTCGGGGATTTACAAGTTCTTCACACGCAGGTACGAAGGCCTGGAATTGGCGTGGTTCCTCGACGTTCGCCATGCCCTGGACGAGTACATCACCATGGCCGATTCGATCGGCGACCGCGAGCTTATTAGCGACTATAGAGAACGGCTTGACGGGCTCGCCCGGGCGCTGGAAGCGTACGAGGCCAAGCCGACGGCAGAAAACGCCCTGGTCATCAGCCAGTCGGTGAAATGGCTGCAAGACGAACGGCAGGCCCCGGCGCTGATCGCGGCGATTCAGAAGCGCTTTGTCCATCCCAACGTCTTCGGCCAGGCCTCGGCAGAGTTGGTGGCATCCGGCATCGTCGAATCGGTCGATGAAGTCACCCAGGTCAACGACTGCATTCTCGGCACGAGCGTCAGCGGCCCGGCACATACGGTCGGCAGGACCACCGCGGCGCTTGTACCCAATTCGGAGATGGGCGTGATCGACACCCTCTTCTCCGGCCGAGCCCACGGCGACAGTGTCGGTTATCACCAGCCGGTGACGATCTTCAGCAACAGCGAAACCAGCCTGGCGAGCTGCAAGCGGGTCTGGATCAACCAGGATGGCCTCTTCTCCCTCCCCGCCGGCGCCAACGCCGAAACCCGCACCAACGTCTGTGACATCCAATCGCGCCGCGGCCGGGGAATGGTCCAGCGCATGGCCTGGAAACGCAGCGCCGAACAGCAGCCCGCCGCCGAATCCGTCGCCGCGCGGCACGCCGAGCAGCGGCTCGACGAGCGGATCGACAAGCAGGTGACCGAATCGCTCGATCGCACCAACCGGCAGTACCAGGAGAAATACAGGCAGCCGTTTCGCGACCGCAACCTCTTCCCGCAGTTTCTGCATTTCAGCACAACGGACCAGGTCCTGAGCGTGGTCGGGTTGCAGGCCGGCGGCGGCAAGGTGGCCGCGCCCGCCGCGCCCCCGCCGGCGGTGGGAGGGGCCGACATGACGCTGCAACTCCACGAGTCGGCAATCAACAACCTGGCGTTCGATGCATTGGCAAACCGCACGATGTACGAAGACAAGGCGCAGGCCGGCGCCAAGGACCTGCTCGGCCGCTTGCCCGAGAGCCTCAAAGGAGATACGGAGGACGACAGCCTCTGGGCGATCGTTTTCGACAAAGAAGAGCCCGTCCGCGTCAGCTTCGCCGACAACGGATTCAAGATCGTCATCAAGGGCATTAAGTGCCAAAAGGGGAATTACTACGACAACAACGGTGTCAAGCTGTTCAAGGTGGCGCGTGAGTGCGGCAGGACCAAGATCTCGGCGGCCTACACGATCCATCACACGCCCGAAGGCTTCAAGGCGGTTCGCCAGGGACCAATCAGCGTCGTTCCTTACGGGTCCGCCGGCGCCGGCGTCGAGCAGCGATCGACGCGATTATCGTTGAAGCATCGATTCGAAAAGATGCTCAAGCCCGAGTTCGTTAGCAAGGGGATCGAGTTCTCCGGCCGCTGGAAGGCCGCCGGCAAACTCGTGCCGATTCAATTCGAGTGTCGCGACGGCTGGGCGGTGCTCGCCTGGAAGCGCGCCGCCGGCGCTCCGACCGCCGCTCCGCCGAAGGTCGCCGCGGCAAAGTAACGGCCGGCATAACCCTCGTTCCCACGCTCCGCGTGGGAACGCACTGGCTCGACGCTCCGCGTCGCCCGCCCCGACGCAAAGCGTCGGAAAAATGGCAGTTCCCACGCAGAGCGTGGGAAGAAGAAAAGGTGACGGCCGGGCGGCAGTCCTACTGCTCTCGTCCCCGTCGCCTTCGTCGAGCGACGGCGAGGAGGCCCCAGAGCCCTAGGGCCAACAGGCTCAGCGTCCCCGACTCCGGCACGGCCACCATCGCGTAGCCGCTGAAACTGGTCGCGGTGAAACTCGCAAACGTGCCGTCGTAGGTCAAATCGAACGCGTCGTACTTCGCCCAGCCGCTGGCGCCGTCGTAATGCCAGACTTCGAGGTCCTCCGCCGGGTGACTGGCGCCGACGTTGAACGAGAGATAGACGGGATTGCTCGAACTCACTGTGAAATTGGTCGTCGAAAATGTCCACGCGCTGAGAAACGACTCAGGTGGCGACAACTGGCTTCTCAGCAGGCCGAGCAACGTGTCATTTATAGGCATGGCGGTGAAGGTTATATTCGTCGTGGTTCCCGCCGCGGGAAAACTCGCGCCAACTGCCCAACCTGTCCCGCCGGTTCCGTTATCGCTAATCAGCGCGCGTTGAACTGACCCTAAGTTGAGCGAAAGCGGCAGGCTGGCGGTGCCGTTGGCGACGCTGGAGGCTGTAAACGAATGGTGCGTCTTATCCCACGTTCCTCCGACCGCCTGATAACTGCCGGTGCCGTTCCACGTCTTGGCAGAGATTGGCGAGTAGGCGAAATTCGCCAAAGCGCTGGGGCCCGCAAGAATTCGGATTGTCCCGCTGTTGGAAACCGTGCCGATGCCACCACCAACTGTGAATGAACTGGAGCATCCAACGTCAATGGCCACGAGTGATGCACTGGTAATCGAGAGATTTCTCGCCGCGACGGCAGCGCCGCCTGTGATTGAAAGTGTCCCAGCACCGCTATTACCAACGGAAAGGCTATTGCCGTTTGTCCAGCTTGAGCCGATGCCGTCAACTGTCACTTCACATTTCGAACCCGGAGAATAGCCGATGTAGCTGTTGCTGCTAACGACGCGACCTCCCTTGGTGATCGAGAGTGTTCCGCTGCCGCCGTTTTCAGGGATGATATCGCCCCCGCCCAAATAGAGATCGCCGGCGCAGCTCCAGGTCGAGCCGGCCCCATCGACCCCCACCACTCCCATCGAGCCGGAGTAGAAGCTGACGTAGGCATTATAGGTGTTGGTAACGCTGCCGCCATTGGTAATCGAGAGTGTCGCGCTGCCACTGGAGCCAAAACCGCCGCCAATAAAGAGAACGCTGCCGTTGGCCCAGGTCGAGCCGGTCCCGTTCACCGTGAGCATGCCTTTCGAGCCGGATGAGCCGATGTAGGCACCATAGGTGCTGTTGACGCTGCCGCCGTTGGTGATTGAAAGAGTCCCGCTACCAAAGAAGCCAACATTGAGCCCGCCGTTGGTGGTCCACGTCGAGCCAAGTCCGTCGATGGCGATCGTGCCCGTGGAGCCGGGTTGGAAACCGATTTCACTGTCGCTGACAGTGACGACGCTACCGCCACCGCTGATCGACAGGGCTCCGCTGCCAGAATTGCCGACATACAGAGCGCTATTGGTCCAAACCGACCCGGTTCCAGCCACGTCCACAATGCCCGTAGCAGTGCTGTTGTTGCCGATGGTGCCGTAGCGTGAAAGGAGGACGCTGCCGCCGTTAACCATCAATGCCCCAGACGCAGTGTTCCCGATATAGCCGTCTGTCGAACTCGTCCATGTGGACGGGTCAACGGGAGAAACATCGCCGGTCGGCGTAATGTCTGCACGGGCGGGCGTGAGCAAGATGGCAAAAGAGAGAATGGCCGGGACCAGATTCAAGCCCAGAAACTCCCTCAGAAACATCGGGCGGCGACAAGACATGATAGCGGCTCCCCTGGAGGATAGACCAATGCAGCAATGAACTGCCGAAGATCCGCCTCAACCGCAGCGACCTTTGCCTCGGCAGCGTGCCTCTTCCTGCTACCGACAAGCCAGACGCTAGTGCTCTGTCAGTCTTGGATTGATGGATAAAGTCGCTTGAGCTTGATACGAGCGTCGGCCGTCGTAAATTGCCAGTCGATTTTGGATTCATGGTTGTTGCGGTTCTGTCCCCATACGGCGACTTCGCGGGTCATGATTTCTTTACAGTCGATGCGACGGTCCAGGCATTGACGGGAAAGAACGCTCAGTTCTGTCTCGGCCATATTCAGCCAACTACCGTGTTTCGGCGTGTGGTGGATTTCCAAACGTGAGGCCAACGCACGAGCGGTTGCCGGATCAAAGGCTTCGTACAAGCTGCCAATACCATGTGTGTTCAGGTTGTCCATCACAAGCACGACTTTCGCCGCCTTTGCGTAAACTGTCAGCAAAAGATGACAGATGAATTGCGCCCAGTCGATTTTCGTTCGCCGATCCGTCACATGTACCGTCCGCTTTCCAGCTAACGGCTCCACCGCCATGAAAAAGTTGGCCGTTCCACGCCGCTCGTATTCGCTGTCGTACTTGGCAGTGCGACCCGGCTGCGCCGGCAGCGGTTGACGCACTTCGGCGATCAACTGCTTGCTGGCTTCGTCCATGCACACCACGGGACACTCGGGATCATACGGACGATGGTATACGTCCAGCACATCTTCCATGGCGGCGACGAACTCCGCCGAAGGGGCCTCCGGCAAGCACCATCCTTTCTTCAGCCAAGGCTTAATTTCATTTTTTTTAGCGTTTGCCGCACGGCTTCGTGAGACACGGATTCCACATAGCCCAATCCAACCATGCAGTCGGCCAACAGACGCAAAGTCCAGCGTGCTCGGCCTTCCGGGGGCGCTCCGCAGGCAGTCGCCACCAAGTAGGCCTCCGCCTTTCCGTCAAGACGTCTTTCGTAAATTCGCGTGGTCGGCTTGGGATTCAACGCCGCTTCCATTCCTTCCTCGACAAACTGTCGGCGGGTGCGTGCGATGGTTGCTCGTCCGCACCCCAAGGCATCGGCAATCTCCGGATCCGCTTTGCCGGAACCACCATCCGCTTGATCGGCCAAAAGCAGGATACGAGCCCGCACCAACTTTCGCGCTGCTGCTCTTCCCGCCGAAACAATCGACTGCAATTCCTGTCGCTCCTCCTCCAATAATGTCACCCGATAACGCTTCTCCATGATAACCTCCCAGGAAAATCGGTCTTCCATGAACGATTACCCAGAGGATACCATAGATCAAAGCACGAATGACAGAGCACTAGCATAGCAGGCCTGAAAGGAGGAAACAACCCCCCCCCGGCCACGAAATCGTTTGCTGAGAACGTCCGCCGTGGCCACGTCCCTCGCCCTCAGCCACATGGAAATGAACAGGAGATCGTGCGCACCGTAGCCCGCACACGCCGTGTGCCGCCTCTAAAAACTTGGCGATTTCGGCACAGGAAATCAGGCAATACTTGAGCCACTTTCTATTCCGCCGCCAGCCGCGTCCGTTGGGCCGAAGGCCCCTCTGTTCTCCCAGCCTTGGGCATCGCCCAGGGGATGGGTGGTGCGCGTATATCAGGGCCGGCCCAACGGGCCAACCGTTTTTCCAGGCGAAGGGTTGGCCCGTTGGGCCGGAAATCCCCCGCCATTCCGCCCGCTACCCTGGGCGATGCCCAGGGCTGGGAAAACGGTTGCCCTGTTGGGCAACATCGCCGCCTTCCAGGGTGGAACAAAAACGTAACCAACGACCAAAGCTAAACGGAGCAAGTTTTTGGCAGCCCACACGGCGTCTGCCGCCTACTTTCCTGTACCGGTCTATTCAGTCCCGAGAACTCAACTGCTAACCACTATCTTTTCGTACAGAACGTTGAGAATTCCGGCGGCGATCTCGGCCTGGCTGCTTTCCAGCAGCAGATCGAGCTTGTCGTGCAACTGGCGGCGGCGGTTCATCTGCTCGGCGGCGGCCAACGCGCCCTCGACCGTCAGCGCCCCGCCCGTGCCGACGCGGCTGTGAAGCTCGTCAAAATCGGCCTCCGTCCAACCGCGGAACAGTTCTTTGTGCTCCTCGATCACCTCGGCCACCAGCGGGTTCGTCTGCCGGTCGAAACGGCGATAGAGCAACTGTGCCGGATCGACGAACAATTCATCGACGGCCACCCCCAGCCCCTCGGCAAGGCGGTGCAGCGTGCGGGCGTGCGGCTTCTTCTCGCCGCGGAGAATCCCGCGGACCGTGCGCACGTTCAGACCAGTTTGCTCGGCCACGGCCGAGACGGTCAGTCCCCGTGCGGCGATCAGACGCAGCAGGTTTTCGCGGGCATGGATCGACATTCGCAGCCCTTGACAGAAATATGGACGTATGTATACTTAATCCCGAAAGAGTTGTCAAGCGGGGAGCCGTGGATTTTTTGTGCGGCGTCGAAAAGACCGAAAAAGAGGGAGACCGCAATGGACGGGAAGGCAAGGGCCGCGGCAAGCCGCTGCCGGGTGTGGATTGTCCGCTATGCCGCCGCCGCGCCGGCCGACTGGCACGACGTTCCGGCGGGGGCGGTGGCGGTCGAACCGGCCGAGCGGCGTTTGATGACCACCAGCCAGGCCGAACGCTACGTCGAGGCGTTCAATCGGGAAGCCCTCGGTCGAGGTCGCAGAGTCTGGGCCGTTGCCCTGCCGGTTAGAATCCGTTATGAAGGCGATCCCCGGCCGGGCGAACTGCTCCGCGCATAGAAAAAGCCCGCTGCTTGCCTGTCAGATGCAAGGAGGCCGATTGTGAACTCAATCAGCCACGCCGGCGGTCAGCCGTGATTGCTGAAAATGAGGCAAGGGGACGGAGGATGGGCTCCGGCCCCTTGCGCAATCGACGCCGCCACGATACTTTGCTACGGCCTGCCCCGGCGTCATCTCCGCCAGCGTCCCATCCACCCACAGCAAGCGCAGCTATTGCAGCTATTGAAGCCACACTCGTTGCCGCAGCACGATTGCGTGCTGATCTGCTGCGGCACCATGTGGCAGACTTGGACCTGCGCGGTTTGCTCCACTTCGTGCGGGACCATCACCGTGTAGTTTTCGGTGACTTCCTCGGGAACGTTGCGATAGCTCACCACTTGCTCGGTGTAGGTCCGCGTTTGCGGCACGCACTGCGTGTACTCGACGTCCCTGGTCCTTTCTTCCAGCTTGCACTCGGTCACGGCATAAGTCCGCGTCCGCGTTTCGTTGTGGTAATCGCAGACCGTTTCCGTGTAGGAGCGAGTCTGATTTTCATAGGCGCAGACTTGAATCGTCCTGGTGCGGGTTTCGGGGTTGCAGACCGTGACGCAATAGTCGTACGGTTGCTGGCGAACCTGCTGTTTCATCACGGTTACCTGGATTGGCTCCTGGACCGGGTTGGCTACCCAGACCATGCAGTTGTTGCAGCACGATCCACCGCAGCCGCGGCGCCAGCCGCGTCCGCAGCCTGAATCACACCCGCAGTTGCCGCAGCTTGAACCGCAACTGCTGCCGCAGCAACTTGAACCGCAGCTACTGCCGCAGCAGCTTGAACTGCACCCTGTTTGACAGCCACAGGTTGTGGCCACCTGCTCCCAATGGCCGCGATCGACGCATTGCGTCCGCGTCTCGACGACCGGCACGCATTCGACGATCTGTTGGGTGGCGTGCCGAGTTTCGCTGTGTGGCACCATTACCGTATACTGCTCCTGTTGCTCTCTTTGCACCGGCACCGACACGGTGTACGTCCGCTGGACATCGCGGTACGTCGGCACGCAAACCTGGTACTGTTCCGAAACGTTTCGCGTGACGGGAACCTGAACCGTATAGGTTTCCTTTCGCGTGCGGGTCTGAGGAACCCATTCCGTGTACTCGCGCTGGACGTTGTTGGTTTCCGCTACGCACCGCATTACGGTGTACTTCTGCTGCCGCGTCTCCGGCATGCACTCGGTGGTTGTGATCTTCCGCGTCTCGCTGACCCATTGGGGAACGAAGACGGTTTGGAGTGTGCAACCGCCACATTGATTTCCGCATCCACATCCGGTTGTGGATGGGTTGCACCCGCCGCCACAACATCCGTCGTCGGCCAGTGCGGCGCTAGCGCCCAACGACATCATTGCCAAGGCCGACCAAAGCATCAGTCTCTTCAGTGACATTCTTCTCGCTCCTTACGAAAATCGTGAGATAGTGGGACACCGCGGCTAGGAAGCTGTTTCGCAACCCTAGAGCTTAGGATGGCAGTCGAACTGCCACCCCTAATCTCCCGCGACGGGGCCGCAGTACAATTGCCGCCCCACCGCGATCGAAACAGCGGCCAAACCGCAAACGCTTGCGGGATTGTATTCCCGCGGCGTCTGCGGTCAACTGTCGCGGCGAGCGCCGAGCGCGCGCTGCCCGATTCGCAGGCAAGACTTTTTCTGACAACGCGTGGTGAGTTCTGCTGATTCTTCCGTCAAAGGCAGTTCGGACGCCGCGGTGGGACGAAAGATGATGCCAGTATAGTCCACCGGTTACGGCTCTGTCGCCGCGGCGAAATCAGATTGCTGCCACCACCGTCCGCCGAGCGAGTTGTGTTGCGCGGTTCGTGAAAAGACGCCTTGTGGACGGAATGCGGGGTTTTCCCGTTGAGATCATCGGCGATTGTTTGTTCCATTGGCGATCTCTCAAAATGTACGCGGAATCGAATGCGGACACTCCGCTGAAACTAGCCCGCAATAATCGTATTTCTCGACACTTGCCGTAATGAGAGGGCGGCGTCGCGGCAATGCCTATCGGCTTGCTGAAGCCTCGATTTTGAGGCATTGCCCCGGTGCGAATCATCGCGTCTGCCAACTACGCCGCGAACTCTGGGGAGGCCAAAATGGCAGGATCCGTTAGCGTCCCCCTTTGGGGACCGATTGCGGGATAAGAAGGTCGCGCATGCGCACAAAAAAAGCCCGCTGCTTGCCTGTCAGGTATCGGCCGGCAACGGGCTTCCACCGCGGGACTTGACCTGACGCTCAGCGGGTAGCCCCGGTTCTCGAACCGGGGCGGCTTTGCCGCAAGAGGTGGAGCGGCAACGCCAACGCGCATCGCCTCCCGCATGGCCTCTTGGGCGTTCGCCCACCGGTTCAAGAACCGGTGCCACCCAGCGTAGTACCGACGAAGCCGGGCAATGCCGGTGGAGGGAAGCGGGTAGCCCCGGTTCTCGAACCGTTCGCCCACCGGTTCAAGAACCGGTGCCACCCAGCGTAGTACCACCACAGATTACGATTTCTTCGATGGAGGGGATCAGCGGCCCGCGAGACCGATACCAAAGGTCTCGCGCGGCCGCAGCGCCGCTCCCCCACTATGAATACCGAGAGAATTCCCCAAGTTTGTTCCGAGAAAAATGCCGTTGATTTGGACCACTGCGATGACTTCATTGGATGCCTCACGCCGCCACATACACCGTCGCCGGCGTAAAAGGTAGTTCAAGGCCGCATGGATTCGCTCGTCGTAGTAGAACCGGAAGAACCTTGCCAGACCCGCCTCCAACGCACGCACCGTCGCATAGTCGTGAAGATACAGCCACTCCCACTTCAACGTCCGCCACAATCGCTCCACGAACACGTTGTCCGTCCAACGGCCGCGACCGTCCATGCTGATCGCCACGCCCGCCAACTCCAGCCGATCGGTGAATACCGTGGCCGTGTACTGTACGCCCTGGTCGGTGTTGAAAATCTCCGGCGTGCCGCGCGTCAGGTGCGTGCTTACGGCGTCGATGCAAGCCGGCGACATATCGGTGGCCACAGCCTCGATTTTGACGCTGCAACGGCGAAGACGTTTCCAGAAATTCGTCAAGGCGTCCCCGCCTTTTCCGTGTCCTACGTGAACGACCATCCCTGTCTCCAGGTCGAAGACAACGGTCAGGTAGCGCTGCCCTTTGCCCTCATGTCCAAGCTATTCGCACGAACCCCAAGTTGATTTTGATTACACGTTCTAAGTTCTGGTGCCACAAAGCGTTACAGTCATATCGAATTCGCCGGCCTGCTGAGCAGCCTGTTGAAAAAGTCGATTTGCCAGCACTGCTAGCTGCGTTTTTCCCGAGGATTTCGATGCTGAGCACATACCACCTGCGGGCCTTTTTCAACGGGCTGCTAGGCCTGCATGGCCGCCCTTTGCGGGCATTCCCGTCATCTTCAGTTAGCGCGGCTTGTCAAACGCCGCGGTGTGAATTACGATTAGAAGTCACAATCCCCGATAGCTCAGTTGGTAGAGCAAGCGGCTGTTAACCGCTTTGTCCAAGGTTCGAGTCCTTGTCGGGGAGCTTGCGGTAAAATGGCGAAGCTAGTGCCGTTTCAACTGAGTCACTTTCGCGTTTCGGTTTAGGCGGCGCGGCGTTGGAAGTGCCGCCACGCCTGGATGGTTATGGACCGCTGTCCGTTGCGCCAGCGGAGGTAGCTTTCGATCGCCGCTTGTTGGTCTTCGTGAGCCAGATAGTCCGAGTTGTTCAGGGCGAACTTTCTGAGGTCGGTGAAGTGGCACTCGATGCGGTTCAGCCAAGAGGCGTTCGTCGGGGTAAAGACAAACACAACGTTGTTCGCCCTCGCCCAACGCAGCACCTCCGCCTTGACATGCGTCTTGTAATTGTCCATGACGAGATAGAGCCGCTCCTTCTTCGCGTAGCGGCGGCGAAGCCAGCGAAGAAAGCTGAGCCAATCCTTCCAGGTCTTGCGCTTGGTGAAGCGTCCGAACAATCGTCCCGTCTCCAGGTCGTACGCGGCGAGGAAATGCCTCACGCCGCCGTGGCGATGGTAGGTCGCCCGCAGCCGCTCCACCCGCTTCTTCCTTCCCGCCCAGCAACCGCCGTGTTGGGGCTGGAGATTCAACGGTCCGAATTCGTCCAGACACAGCCGCCGCCCGCCGAGAGGTCGCCTGCGGTAAAGCCGCCGCAAACGCCGGTATTTTGGCCAAAACTCCGGGTCGTTCGACTCTTTCCAGGTCTTGGTGTGCCGCCAACGCACACCGCAGCGCCGCAGCAGACAGCGCAACCACTGGAGGCTGATCTCGGCGATGATCTGCTGGGCGATGAGGTATTCCCGCAGTTTGGCCAGCGACCATTGGGTCATGCCGATCAGCTTCTTCGGCGGCGAGAGGGCGACCTCGGCGATCTGCTCGACGAGATCGGCGGTGAACTGCGTCGGCCCGCGACGACCGTGGAAGTAGGGCCACCATTCGATCCCCGACAAGCCGCCCGCATTGAAACGATGAATGATGATTCGCACCCACTGTGGGGTGTAGCCAACTCGCTCGGCGATTTGCCGGTTGCCCATTCGCCTGGAAGAGAGGAGAATAACACGTGCGCGGCAACTGTTGACTTGATTGGTTCGGCCGCGTTTCCATCGCCGCAATCGTCGCCGTTCTGGGGGCGCGAGGCGGCGTACCTTGACCGTATTCATTTTGGGAGTCTCTGCGTCGTAGCATTGCAACACTCACGATGTGGAGACTCCCATTTTCTTACATTTCCCAAGTGCTTTCACGGCGCAAGTGCTAGCAATGCTATCACTTGCGTCGCCAAAGCGCGAAACTCACTCAATTGAAACGGCACTAGCGCATACGCTTTCCAGCACCGGAAATGACACAAGGACAACAGGCGATGAGCAACCCCGACGCATTGCCGCCCGGCGAGTTCGATCCGCAGCAACTCAAGGCCGCCCTGAAGGCCTTCAAGAAACGACTGAAACTGACCTGCTTGGACGATCAGTCGCGGATCGGCGTGGGACCGATGAGCAGCGGTCGGGCGTCGGGGATCGTGGCCATCACCCCACCCGACCAGTATCCCGACGCCGTCTGGGAGGAGTTGGCCCGACAAGGCAAACTTCGCCGCTCGGGAAACGGCTTGTACGAACTGCCGGGGTAGCGAGCGTTGGGACAGGCGGAGCGTCTGCGGCCCGCCGACACGCACTCGTCACGCTCCGCGCAAAGCCGCCCGCATTCCGCCGCAGGCACAATAATTGCTTGCGGTCAAGGTGGGAGGATCGTTTAGCCGCCGCGTCCACGCGGCGCTACGACTGCGGGCGATTCTACGCCGCGTGGACGCGGCGGCTAAACGGTTCGGCGCGAAGCGAGAATCGTACCGTCTTGCCCTGAAACCGGAAGAGGCGGGCAAGACGCCCGCGCTGCGGAGATTGGGCCGCAACTACTTCTGCGGTTTTGGCTTCTTCTCGGACTGCTGCTTCTCTTTGGCGGCCTTCTCAGCGGCAGCCTTTTTCTCAGCGGCAGCTCGCTCTTCGGCGGCTTTCTTCTCTTTGGCGGCCTTCTCAGCGGCGGCGTTTTTCTCAGCGGCGGCCTTCTTCTCCTTGGCTGCTTTCTCTTCCGCCGCCTTCTTCTCAGCGGCCGCCTTCGCTTCTGCCGCCTTCTTCTCGGCGGCAGCCTTCTCCGCGGCCGCCTTCTCCGCGGCTGCTTTCGCTTCGGCGGCCTTCTTTGCCGCCGCAGCCCTCTCGTCTGCCGCCTTTTTCTCAGCGGCGGCTTTCTCGGCAGCGGCTTTCGCTTCGGCCGCCTTCTTCTCGGCGGCCGCCTTCACTGCGGCGACCCTTTCGGCTTCGGCCTTTTCCTCGGCGGCCTCTTTCTCGGCGGCGACTTTTCGTGCCGCTTCGAGCAGCGATGGCGACAGCCTGCCCGACATCAGGTCGTACATCGACGCCAGCACCACGTCGCTGGGCAGGCAGTAGGTCTCGGTCCGGCCGGCGTGGGAGATATTGACTCCCACGACCTTTCCGCTCAGATCGACCACCGGGCCGCCGCAGTCAACCGGCCGCACCACGGTGTCGTGTTGCAGCACGGCGGAGAAATTGTCGGACCGTCCGCTCACCCCCACGCCCATCGCGTTCATCTGCCTCTGCCGGTCGAGGCCGGGCGAGGCGGACTTGATCATTTTGACGGCGAATTCGAGCGTCTGCTTGCCGCGTTTTACGGTAAGGTGAACCATCTCACCCGGCTTGTGCCGCCGCAGCAGACTGCGCAATTCCATCACGTTCGGAGCGCCTTCGCCGTTGACTTGGGTAATCACGTCCTTCGGTTTCAGGCCGGCCGCCTCGGCGGGGCTCTGCGGCAGGACCTCTTCGATGATCGCCATATCGTCCCGCTCGGCCAGCCGGATGCCGATGACTCCGCCGATGGGCGGAATCGATCGCCGCGGGACGCTGACGATGCCCACCGCCAGCGGGTCGTCGTCCATGCCGGCGGTGACCAGCCATTGCCCGACCGCCGGCTGCGAAGACTTCCAAGCGATGATCGGCAAGTTGAGGGCGTCGATTTTCAACATGGCCAGATCGAGGCGGGGCTCAAGTCCGGCGTGGACACCCTTGATCTGTGCCTCCAATTCGCGGCCGTCGCGGAGCCGGCAGGTGATTCTGCCCCGCGGTTTGATCTCGATGCCCGGCGCGAGGATTTCGCTGGCCTTGGTCAGGATCCAGCCGTCAGGGCCGACAATCGTGCCCAGGGCGACGTCCTGGCCGTCGCACTTGACGCGAACCACGCACTGATTGGCGGTCTGCACGACCTGGCGGAAGGGCCCTTTCACGTCCCGCCCGTTGCGGCCGGGCAGCAGCGGCTGCACCGACTGGCCTTTGAGCATCTGGTCCCACAATTCGCGGAAGACGTCCACCGGGACGTGCAAGTTCACGTCGGTGGGATTCATGATGCGGCTGTTGATGCCGATCACCTTGCCTTCCAGATCGAAAAGCGGCCCGCCCGAATCGCCGCCGACCAACACGCAGTCGGTCTGGATCATGCTCTCGCTCTTTTGCAGGATGCGGCCGACGCGAAGCACCGGCGGGCGGCCGGGGTAATAGCCCAGCGGGTGGCCCATGGCCAAGCACCACATGCCCGGCTTCAGCGGAGCCGATTCGCCCAAGGCGACGAAGGGCCACTTGCCCGGCTCGGTGATCTTCATCAGTCCGGCGTCGGCCCCAGCCGACATGCCGAGCGTTATCCCTTTGATTTTCTTCCCGCTGGCAAGATAGAAAGTGACCTTTTGGCCCGGCCTGCCGACGACGTGGCCGGCGGTCATCACGATCCCATCTTGGCTGACGATTACCCCGCTGCCGGCGCTGGCGCCGATCTGAATGCCGACGACCGCGGGCAGCACTTTATGCACCACCGCCTGAATCTGCGCCTGCAGGGCCAGAAAGCCCGCCAAGTCCTTGGGCTCCTGCAAAGCCGCGGGCCCCGGCGCAGCCAGCGAGGGTTGAACCCATGCGGGTGAAAGACATAGCCCTGCGGCCATTATCGCCAGGGCAACCGAGATGGACCTGAAAGGCTTGCGGAACTTCATTTCTGTCCAGCACTTCAGAGGGGTGTTGGTCTAGGGAATATGTACCGGCTGCGCAGGGTCTGCCGGAGCGTTCAGTATGATTAGGGCCGGACGAAAAAGCAAGCAAAACCCGCCGGCGGTAGTGGTACAGTTTGAATCCGCGCCAAGGAAAAAATGCTGGGATCAGTTGCGGGGGGATTGCCGTCAATCCGCAGGCTTGGTAGATTCAGGGCGTTCTGCTGACCCGGCTTATACTGCGAAGACAAACGATCTCTGTTTGTACTCAGCGACCTATGGCACGACAGACCAGAGCGGAACTTGAAGCCGAGCTGAGAGTTCTAAAGAAGGGCCGGATGGCGACCAATGTCGCATCGGTAATCAATAACCTAATTAGGTGGGGAGGAATGGTCCTGCTTGCGTATTTTATGTTTCGTACTGTTCAATCGCTGGCTGGACAGACAACGTCGGCGAATATCGGGCTGCGCTTGTTCGGTGAGGTAAGATTGAGTGATGTGATCGCATCTGCCATTTTCGGTGGCGGAGGCGCGATGTACGGCCTCGCACAACGGCGGCTGCGCCACACCGTCATTAAGGAAATGTCGCAGCGGATCAAACAGTTGGAGGCTGAGAGGGACCCAACGCGCTCATCCAGCAAATTGACGGCAAGAGGCGAGACCAATCCGGAGGATATTTGACATGAGCCCTATACAATGGTTGTCCCTGCTGGCGATCTGGGTTTTGTTCTTCTGGTTGTACCGCGACTACCGCGTCGATCTTTTTCGGCATAGGTTGTTCAACCTTCGGTACGAACTGTTTAGATTGGCGTGTACAGACAAGGTTGCATTCGACAACGAGGCATATACGCTCCTACGAAGATCAATCAACGGAACAATCTACTTTGGACATCGATTTGGCTCCCTAGAATTGCTGTTGTTTGCAGTTTGCACCAAAGGCGAAGATGGCCCAGTGAAACGCTATCAAGAAGCGTGGCAGCGCGGTATCACTACGCTCCCGCCTAGCGTCCAAAAAGAGCTTGAAACGATTCATCGGCAAGTTCACATGGAGATACTCCAACAGATTTTTGCAACCTCCGCGATTTTAATGTTTTCGCTGTTGACGTTGGTATGTTGGATGATTGTCTACTGGTTTGGTCAGACTGTAGCCAAGGGCCTCGGTCGTTTGTATAGGGACACGCGGATAAGGCATCTGGTTGACTGCTATGATTACGCAGCAGTGCTGAATTCTAATTGATAACCACGGACGCGCAACGATCTGGACACTCTACGCTGCCATCGCATACCCGTCGCCCATAACGGCGTCGAACAAGTTCTCAAAGCTCATCAGGGTATCGACCACGCCCGCGGCCATCGCGACCGCCGAAAGACCCCACATTGCGGATGGACAGGGACTTGCGGATACCAGTAACCGCCGATCAGCGGGAAACCGCTAATCGGGCCGCCCGGGCCGCCGGCCTCGGATCCGACCGGGCGGCTGGCGGAAGAGACCGCGGCAGCATCGGGCGCCTTAGCCGGCCAAGTGCCCGTAGCTGGCCTTCACCCAATCGCGGAAAGAGCGAATCCAGGCAATTTCGCCCGATTGCTCGACACGGCCGATGAATCGCTCGACTTCCTTGAGGTCGAGGAACGGAAATGCGCCGCTCATATTCCGCTCGACATACTGGCCGTCTTGGAGCCGGCGCACAACCAGCGACTGGCCGTCATAGAACCACAACTCCGGCACGCCAAGGTCCGCATAGATGCCCAGCTTGTCGATCGAACTGCGGGAGATGTCGACTTCGATGGCCAAGTCGGGCGGCGGATCAACGGTCAGGTCTAGATCGCGTTTGCCCCGCATCTGGCGTTCATGTTCCAGGTAGAAGCACTCGTCCGGCTCGAGGCCCCGTTTCTCCAATTGCAGCTTCAGCGTGGTCGAGCCCGCACTCAAGCGCGGGATGTTCAACTCCTCCGTGATTACTTCGATCATCTGTCCCAACGCGCGATGGTACCACTCGTGCTCGATCGATGGCGACATGATTTCCAAGATCCCCTTGTCGTACGCGAACCGAGTACCCGCGCAATCCGAAGCGCCAAGGGCCTCGAAGATCTCCCAAGCCATGTTGGGAATCACGATGCGCGTTTCCGCGTTAGGAATAGAAGCCGCAATGGACATGACGCACTCCGGGCTTTGCACGAATCCATCAAGAACTCGCCATTGCCCAATCGTACCGTCCTAGCGAGGGGATGTCAAGATTACACGTACTGCGACAGCCGCTCGATCACGTCGCCTTGCGGATCGCGGATGGTCACTTCCAGCGGCATCTGGCCGGGCAGACTGTGGGTGGCGCAGCCGAAACAGGGGTCGTAGGCGCGGAAGGCCATCTCGACCATGTTCAACAGGCCCTCGCTCACTTTGCCCTTTTGGATGAGCCCTTGGGCGGCCTTCTTGACCGACATGCAGATCGGGGCGTTGTTGTTCGTCGTGCCGACGATGAGATTGACCTTCGTCAGAATGCCGCGCTCGTCAGTGGTGTAGTGATGCGTCAACGTGCCGCGCGGGGCCTCGACGCAGCCGACCCCTTCGGTCGGCGTCTGCGTGGGCAGCACGCGATATTCCTTGCCGGTGATCTGCGGATCGGTCGCCAGCTCGACCCAGCGCTCGGCCGCGCAGAGCAACTCGACCAGCCGGGCCCAGTGCGTGGCCAGCGTGTGGTTGATCGGCTTGCCGCCCAGGGTCTCGTACATCCGCTTATATTCCGCTTCAGCGGCGGGCGTGGCCATCGCGTCGGCGGCGTTGCAGCGCGACAGCGGCGTCGCCTTGTAGACGCCGGAATCCTCGCCGTCGACAAAACCCTTCCAACCGATCTTCTTCAGGTACGGGAATTTCAGATACGACCAGGGCTCGACGCGCTCGGCGACGTACTCGCGGTATTGCGAGCAATCGTACTTGGCGTGCTCCTTGCCGCTCGGACTGGTGACGCGAATCTTGCCATCGTAGAAGTTCGTGCAATTGTTCCCATCGACCATGCCCATGTTGTAGGTCTTGTGGACATAAACGTCGCCGGTGATCAGCTTCACGTACTCGGAGTTCTTCAGGACGATGTCGTCAAAGACCTTCAGCGAGAACTTGCCGAACTCGATCGCCTCGCGGCCGCGGGCCTCGATCTCCTTGCGCTGCTCCTCGTTGATGCCGCGGCTGACTCCGCCGGGCAGGCCCCAGTTGGGATGCACGCGGCGGCCGCCCATCATCTGGATCAGGGCGTGGCCGTCGTGCCGCATCTTCAAGACGTGCTTGGCCACGTCCATGCCGACCTTGGCCACCACGCCGAGGATGTTTCGCTCGGCCGGCGGGGCGGTGGGGCCGACGACGAAATCGGGCCCACCCAGGGCGTAGAAGTGGGTCGTGTGGTCGGTGGCGTAGAAAATGCTGTAGAACAGTTCGCGGAGCTTCTTGGCCGTCGGCGGCGGATCGACGTGGAACACCGCGTCGAGGGCCTTGGTGGCGGCCAGGTGATGCGCCTCGGGGCAGACGCCGCAGATGCGGGCCGTCAGGTTCGGCATGTCCTCGGCCGGCCGGCCGACGCAAAACTGCTCGAAGCCGCGCAGCTCGGGAATCTGCAAATAGGCGTTGGCCACGTCGCCGGCATCGTCCAGAAAGATGTCGATCTTGCCGTGTCCTTCAAGCCGCGTGATGGGGTCGATGGAAATACGTTTCATGGTCTATTCACTCCATGCCAGCAGTTATTTCAAGTATTGGGCAAGAAATCGGAGGGTGAACTCCAAGAAGGCAACGACATCCTCTTTCTTGTATTGGTCAAAAGGAGCGTGGGCGGCGCAGTTGCCAATTTCCGCCTTCGCAATGATTTCTTTGTGTTGGAGCGCTGTATACACATTTTCCTTGTACAGCTTTTCATTCAATTGCTGTATCGTGTCTCGCTTGCCAACCTCAATCTTGTGTGCTTCGCAAAGCTACCCAAACCTTGACGCCCGTTTACGGGCGTTTCCGCCGCAGGCGGTATTAGGCCCGGCGTTTACGCCGGGTTAGCAGGCGACGATTGTCTCGCTATTGTGTTATCTCTGCTCACGCCTGTCACGCCCGTTTACGGGCGTCCCGCGCGGTGCCACCGGCAACAGGAGGCCCGTAAACGGGCCTGACAATCCAATCGTTTCGCCATCTTTCTAACCCGGCGTAAACGCCGGGCCTAATACCGCTTCGCGGAAAGGGCCGTAAACGGCCCTGCTCCCGCACGGGCTCCGATTTTGCATTCGGCACGCCACGGGCCGCTGCCCACTGCCCGCTGCCCACTGCCCACTGACCACTAGCCACTAACCACTTTCTTTTTCCGCCGCAACTGGCTGCTGGCCAAACTGAAGCGGTAGAAACTGCCCACCGGATCGGGAATGCCCTCGCTGATGATCTTGTCGATTTCGTCCGGGTCGTTGCTATCGATCACCGAAGCAACGGCGCTCATCATGCGGGCGCCGTAGTCGGCCACGCCTTCGTTGCCGCCGTGGCAGCCGATGCAGGGGGAATTGACCTGCGGGCAAAGGGCTCCGCAGCCGGCGCGGGTGGCGATGCCGCAGCAAAGCAAACCCTGCTCCAGCAGGCAGGTCTCTTCGTCGGGAATGATCTGCCAGGTGCGGTAAAACTTCTTGATCTTCTTTTCGTTCCGCTTCCGCTTGCACTCGTCGCAAACGGTCGTATTCACGCCAATCGTCGAGCCCTTCGGCGGCAGCTTGCCTTCGAGGATCGCCACGATCGCCTTCCAGATGTTCTCCGCTTCCGGCGGGCAGCCGGGCAGGTAGTAATCGACATCGACCGTCTGATCGAGCGTCTTCAACGTGTCGTAGAAGACCGGCAGGTGCAGCGTGCCCTCGGGCATTTTGGTTTCCGGCTGCGGACGAACGTCCTGCGGGTTGACCGGCGTCGTGGCCGAGCCTTCCTTGTAGACCGTGTCGAAAATCTGCTGCCGGGTGTTCATGTTGGCCAGGCCGGGAATGCAGCCTTCGCTGGCGCAGGAGCCGAAGGCGACCAGGACCTTCGATTTCCGCCGCATCAGTTGGGCCATGTATTCCTGCTCGCTGGTGCGAATGCCGCCGTTGAACAGGCAGACGTCGATCGACTGGTCGGGCATTTTTTCGACGTCGCGGACCTTGCCGTCGGCGCCGCAGGGGAACATCACGATGTCGAAGGCCGCGGCCACGTCGAGAATCTTCTCGTCGATGGCCAGGATCGAGATTTCGCAGCCGCCGCAGGAGGCCGCCCAGTAGATCGCCAGTTTTCCCTTGGGTTGCTTGCTCATGCCGGCACCTCCATCGCCTCGTCGTGTTCTTTCTTGATGGCCTCCAGCGCGTGCAGCCGCTGGCCGTTCTCCTGCCAATTGGCCGGCCAATGCAGCGGGCCGAGCCGCTTGACGTCGGCGACCAGTTTGGTGATGGCCTCGGCCAGCCGTTGCCCTTCGGCGGCGGAGGCCCAGACCAATTGCACGCGATCGTCCTCGACGCCCATCGCCCGCAGCGTGTGCTGCATCATCGCGAAGCGCCGCATGGCCTTGTAGTTCTGTTCGATGTAGTGGCACTCGCCCGGATGGCAGCCGGCGACCATTACGCCGTCGGCGCCGTCGGCCAGGGCCTTGAAGACGAAGGTCGGATCGACCCGCCCGCTGCACATCACGCGGATGATCCGCACGTTGGGCGGGTATTTGATCCGTGCCGAGCCGGCCAGGTCGGCCGCCCGGTAGGAACACCAGTTGCAAAGAAAGCCGACGATTTTCGGCTCGAAGTTTTCGTTGGACATAGTGGTTGACCAAAGTTATCGGTGGTCAGTGTCAGTATTTGATTCTCAATTCGTTGCCCCGAAGGGGCGTCAGTTCTCTCAGCCCAGGGCAACGCCCTGGGGAGCGGTTTCGCCATCTCATCGTTTTCGGCCCAACGGGCCAACCCTTCCCGCCGAAACCGATCGAACGGTTGGCCCGTTGGGCCGGATCGAAAACCCGCGATCGCCCACGTCCCAGGGCGTTGCCCTGGGCTAGGAGAACAGAGGACCTTCGGCCCAAAGCCGCTATCGTTTGTCTACTCCGAACTTGGTCTTGATCTTTTCTCGATCGTTCGGGTCATCAATCCACTCTTCGCTGAAACCGCAATCGCAACATAAATACCGCGTGACCTTTATGGCACTGAAAGTCCACAATCCCATGGGGATATTGTCGCCGGCTCCATGCGCTCCAACACCACCGGGAACACGGACAACGTCGTACGATCCGCATTTGGGGCAGATCTTCGTGTTCCGCATGTCTTGTCTTTTCCTCTCGTTGCGAAGCCGCCAGCGGCTTGGCGCGAAACCGCAAGCGGTTTCCCTCTCCCCTCTCCTCTCTCCCCTAGACCTACACGCTCGCCGGCTCGTTTTCCGCTGGCGTTCTTGCGTCCCACAATATGCCGTCGATCTCGGCGAAGATCTGTTCGTTGTTGAAGTGCGCCCCGGTAATCGCGCCGGCGGGACAGGCGGCGACGCAGGTGCCGCAGCCTTTGCACAACGCGGTAATCACGCGGCTGACGCCCTTCTCCTCGTCGAACTCGATGGCGTTGTAAGGACACATGTTGTTGCAAATCTTGCAACCGGAACACTCGTTCTCGTCGATCGAGGCGACAATCGGCTCGATCATCACTTCGCCCTTGGAGATCATGCCGGCGATGCGAGCGGCGGCGGCGGCGCCCTGGGCGACCGAGGCCGGAATGTCCTTCGGCCCTTGGCACACGCCCGCCACAAACACGCCGTCGGTCATCGTGGCCACCGGGTCGAGCTTCGGATGCCGCTCGGTGTACCAGCCGGCCATGCCGCAGGAAATGCCGCATTTCATGCCCAATTCCTTCGCGTCGGTCTGCGGCTCCATCGCCCCCATCAGCACGACCATATCGACCGGAATCCGCCTTTGTTTTCCGACAAGCGTGTCTTCGACCTGGACGATGAGCCGGCCCTTCTCTTCCGGATTCCGCCAGGCTTCGCTGACTTCAGCCACCTTGCCGCGGACGAAATGCACGCCCTCTTCCAGCAGCCGTTGGTAGAACTCCTCGTAGTCCTTCATCGGCGTGCGCATGTCGATGTAGAAGGCGTAGACCTCGGCTTTGGTCTTCTCCAGCAGCAAGTGCTCCAGCTTCAGCGCCGCCATGCAGCAGACCGCCGAGCAGTAGGGGTTGGTCTTCGTGTCGCGGCTGCCGACGCAGTGGATGATGGCGACCGACTTCGGCTCGGTCTTGCCGTCGCGCAACACGATCTTGCCGTTGGTCGGGCCGGCGGCGTTGCAGAGCCGCTCGAATTCCAGATTCGTATACACGTTCGTCAGCCGGCCGTAGCCGTACTGCGGAATCTGCCGGCAATCGAACAGTTTCCAGCCGGTGGCCATGATGATGTTGCCGACGTCGAGCTCGACGATTTCGTCCTTCTGTTGGTAATCCACCGCCGCGGTGGGGCAGACCTTCGAGCAGACCTGGCACTTGCCCTTGGTGAAGAACATGCAGTTCTCGGTGTCGATCACCGGTACGCGGGGCACGGCCTGGGGGAAGGGGGTGTAGATCGCTTTGCGGTTGCCCATGCCGGCCTCGAAGACGTCATCCACCACTTTCTTCGGGCACTTTTCGATGCAGATACCGCAGCCGGTGCACTTGTCGTAATTGACGTGCCGCGATTTCTTGCGGATCTTCACGTGGAAATTGCCGACCGAGCCGGTGACTTCTTCCAACTCGGCGTAGGTGTACATCGTCACGTTTTCGTGCTGGCCGACTTCCGACATCTTGGGCGTGAGGATGCAGGCCGAGCAGTCCAGCGTGGGGAAGGTCTTGTCGAATTGGGCCATGTGGCCGCCGATCGACGGCTCGCGCTCGACCAGATGGACGTGATAGCCGGCGTCGGCCAGTTCGAGCGTGGCCTGCAAGCCGGCGATGCCGCCGCCAACGACCAGCGTGGCCGGATTGACCTTCACCCGCATCGGCTCCAACGGCTGCTGGTGCTTCACCCGCTCGGCCGCGGCCGAGATCAACGACTTGGCCTTGATCGTGCCGGCCACTTTGTCGGCGTTGACCCAGGAGACGTGCTCGCGCAAATTGGTCATCTGGCAGAGGAAGGGATTCAGGCCGGCCCGCTTGCAGGTGGCGCGGAAGGTCTTTTCGTGCAGATGCGGCGAACAGGCGCCGACCACCACGCCGGTCAGCCCTTTCTCCTTGATGTCGTCCTCGATCATCTGCTGGCCGAGCGAGGAGCACATGAACTTGTAGTCTTTCGAGACCACGACGTCCTTGACGTTCTTGCCGGCCCAGCGGGCGACATCTTCCACGTCAATCGTTCCGGCGATATTGCTGCCGCAGTGGCATACGTAAATGCCGATCTTCTCGGCCATGATGACGTCTCCGTTGTGAGCGATCCACTCTCGATGCGAAACCGCAAGCGGTTTGCGGTTGCTGGGCGGTGAACCGCCCAGCCCTTGTCCCGTAAGCCCTAGTCCCTAGTCCCAGCCCCTTCCTCACGCTCCCGCCAACTGTCCGTCGAGCTTTCCCTTCAATACCGGCATCGCGGCGACCAACTCTTTGCCGAAGCCGAGTTTCTGCGGCTCCAGGCCGAAAGCGATGCCCAACATCTGCGTGAAATACATGATCGGCAGGTGGAACTCGGTGCCGAAATAGCCGTTCACCCGGCCCTGGTAGCCGTCGAGGTTCAATTGGCACATCGGGCACATGCAGACGATCATCTCGGCGTTGTTGTCGGCGGCGTTTTGCAGCAGGCGGCGAATCAACTCGAACGCCTGCGGCTCGCTGATCTGCGTCATGTGCCCGCCGCAGCAATGGGCCTTGGCCGCATACGGCACCACCTCGGCCCCCAGCCAACCGAGCAGGTGGTCCATCTTCATCGGGTATTCGGTGCTGTCGCCTTCGGCGATCGGACGCACGACCTGGCAGCCGTAATACGGGGCCAGCCGCAGACCGGTCAAAGGGCGAACCACCTTGTCGCGGATCGCCGTCTCGCCGATGTCGTCGACGATCACATCGAGCATGTGACGGACCGTCACCCGGCCGGGCTTGTAGCTGAGTCCGCCGGCCGCCAGGCACTGGTTCACCTTCGCGCCCAGTTCGGCATGGTCGCTCATCAGCCGGTCGGTCTTCTTCAGGTTCAAGTAGCAGGCGGCACAGGGGGCGACGAGCTGATTGATCTGCGGATCGACCAGGGCCAGGTTCCGCGCGATCACGGCGCAGGCGGTCAATTCGTCCTGGCTGAAATACTCGGTAGCCCCGCAGCAGTTCCAGTCGTCAACGGTTTGGAACTTGATGCCCAGCAGGTCGGCCACTTCATGGACGGAATCGTCGTAGGCGGCCGCGTTGCACTCCAGCGAACAACCGGGATAGTAGGCGTATTTCATGAGGGGTCAGGGGTCAGGGGTCAGGTAGCGGTCCGCAGTCGGCAGTGGGCAGTGGGCAGTGGGCAGTGGGTAGTGGGTAGTCGGCAGTGGAGTCCGGTTTGTAGTTGACGGTAAATGGCAAGTGGTCGATCGCCAGGCGGATGATTTGCTGGTAGGAATCGCTCTACAACACCGGGTTGTCGTAATCGTCTCGTTCGCATCTCCTCACTGCCGACTGCCTACTGCCGACTGCCCACTATTTTCCACTCAGTTCCCTCGCCTTCTTAATGATCGCCCGAAGCTGATCGAGCTGGCGGATCTTGGTGGGGAAGATGGCCATCCGTCCGCGGCGGAAGATCTGCATGCCCATCGGGGCCATCTGCATCAGTTGCAGCGGCTTCCAGCGCTTCAGCAGGTGGTAGCCGGTGGCCAGGCCCGCCTCGTAGCTCCGTCCGTACCTCTCGACGAAGTCGGTGAACGTCTTGGCCAGGGCGGGGGCGTCGGTGCCATGGTAGCGGCGCTCGGCAATCGCCATCCGTTTCAGCGAGTAGACGATGTCGGTAATCGGGATTTCCTGCGGGCAGCGGCTGGTGCAAGAGTAGCAGGAGACGCAGGCCCACATCGTGTTGGCGGCCAGCACGGCGTCGCGGTTGCCGGCGTTGATCATGGCGATCAGCGTGCGCGGAGTGTATTCCATCTCCGCGCTGCTCGGGCAGGAGCCGCCGCAGCTTCCACACTGGAGACAGTGCACCAGCCGCTCGCCGTTGGGCGTGGCTGCAATCACTTCTGCAAGGAAGGTATTTTTCTTTTCGGCAGTATGTGTTGACATTTTTGTCGCGACCTCGGTCAGTTCTCGGCGGGACCTTTTGCCGCCTTGCCGCAATCCGCATCCTGGAAACGAGTGGGCGAACGCCGCATCGTGAAGAGCCTACTCACGAATTGTCGTCCCTCGCGGACTGCAAAGTCAAGCAATCCTTGTGCCGCGGCCGTTCCCGGCGGCACGGAAAGACACAATCGTAGCGTAGCGGCGGACTTGCGCCAAGCGATTAGCAGCAAATGCAGCAAAAATGCACTTTTTCGTCCACGGATTTCCGCCGCTACTCGCGGAAATCCGCGCGAGCCATCGGCGGCGCACGGCGGCGGTGAGTCGTAGGGGTTCGTCGTTGGCGACACGGCCTGTATGTGCCGGGTTAGCGCCCACATCAGCCAGCCGTCGTCCTTTGGGTCGCCGGTTTCGAGGCAGTAGAGGACGCCGGACCTGGTGGAGACATAGACTCGCCCCGCCGCCACGACGGGCTGAGCGGCGATCGAATGGCCGATGGTGGCCGTCCAAAGTGTCTCACCGCTGACCGCCGACAAGCATAGGAGCTCACCGTACGACGTGCCGACAAACACCTTGTGGTTCACCAGCGCCGGCGGGGTTATGGTTGGATGCCGCAGCGCGAGTTTTTCGCTCGCTGACACCGGTCGGCCGCCTATGATGTTCCCCTTCTCAGGGCGGAAATCTCTTTTCCACAAGACCTTTTTCGCTTTCATGTCGATGCACGAGAGCGAGTCGCCCATCGCGGCATACAGCCGTTCTTCGTAAAACAGGGGACGCGATCCCTGGTACGCCCACAGATCGTGCGCCCACTGAAATCCCTTGCCGTAGATCCCCAGATTCGGGTTGCTCGTCTGTAGGACACTGGGCAGCAGGGCTGCGGAGCTGGGAGAAAGCCAGGCGGTCGTTTCTTCGTCGTCATTGGCCGGTGGAGTTCGGCCAGCGGGGGTTGCTGTGGCAAGAGCGCTGCCCAAGTTGGCCAGTTTCGAGGCCCCGCTCTCGCCGCCGGCCGAGGCGACCGTTCTCGGGGCGCCGAGATAATCGGCCCGCCGGTTTGTAATCCCAAGGCCATATACGTCGCCGCGGGCGCCCAGCGCACGACATGCCACTTGCTCCGTCTGCCGGATTGTGACGTCGCGTGCGGCGGTGGTGGCGCGTTCTTGTCGTTGGCCGAACCAACATCGGTCAGACCAGATCGTGGGGGCGGACGTGGCATTAATGCCGCTTTCCGTCCAGATCGCCTTTCCGTCTTTAAGCCGGAAGCAATGCAACGAGCCGTCCGCAGTGGCAAGAAGCACCTGCCGGTTTTCGATGACCGGAGCACTGATGACCTGCGCGTCGATCTTCTTCCGCCACAGTTCTTCGCCGCTCTTGATCGCAAAAGCCGCGAGGTATTGTTGTTGTTGTTGTCGCCGATCGGCCTCGCATACCGGAAACGACGCGATTACCTCTCCCTCGGCAACGGCCGGCTGGGTGATCATCGGCGCGCCCAACCATTTCTTCCATACGAGTTCGCCGCTAGTTTTGAACACCATTAATTCGCAGCTTTCCGTTTCGAACGAAACATAGCCGCGGTAGACCGAGGGGGCGGTGGGGCCTGGATCTACCGTGGTATAGTGCCAGCGAGACTCACCCGTCGCGGCGTCGAGCGCGAAGAAGTTGTTGCTGCGGTAGCCGCCGCCAATAAACACCTTTCCGTCAGCGACCGCGGCGGCGGTAAGCGCTTGGCTGCCCGGAATCCTTGCCTTCCAGCCCTTCTTTCCCTCCTTGCTGGTGAAGGCGATCGGAGTGATTGCTAGATATCGCTTTGCCCTGTCTTCGGCAGCTTGCCGCAATGCGGCCGACAGGGAGGAAGCAGTTTCTTGTTTTGGTGCCTTCTTGGGCGAATCCGGCAACGCCGGCTTTTCGAGCGGAGCCACTTTCTTGGCTGATTCCGCATCCGCCCGCGGCGACTGCCGCTGCTCTCCAGCCGCAGCGACCCCGCAACATGCGATGATCGCCGCCGCGACGCCGAACCCCCACCACCCACTGACACGTCTCATGGCTCAATTCCTCTCTTCCCGAAGGACTTGAAACCCCGACGCACCACTAATGGTAATCAGTCTGGCGGAAAATGCAATGGTGTCGAAGAGGGGGGCAAGGGCCAATCAGTTATTCAAGTTGGGTAACGATGTTTGACGTGCCACGCAATGCCAAGGCTTGATTGGAAGCGGTTTTGATGTAATCTTTTGCGAGGTCGAGGGTTGCGTTGAAAATGTGCTTTGGGAAAATGGCGGTGAATTGACTGCGCATGAAAAAGCCGTTCCAGCAATGATAGGGGGTCACAACACCAAACCCCATCATGGAAGGAACGGCAAATGGCCAACGCAAGGAAGCGGGCCCGCCAACGACGGCGGGCGAAATCGTTGATCGGCTCGATGCGAGAGTTTCTCACGCCGGAAGTTTTCAAGCAAGTCCGAAATGCTTCAAAACGCAGGAAATGCCCGCGTTGGGACTTGCATCCTTTGCTTTACATCATCATCCTGACGACCTATTGCTGTGGCGACAGCCTCCCGGAAAAGTTTGAAGCCGCCAGAATGTTCTATGTCGCCAGTTGTCCAAAACGAAAACGGCCGGGCCAGCACTTTTCCGGCTTTGAAAAGGCCATCGCCAAACTTCCCATGCCCATCCTGCGGGCGTTGGCGGCGGCCCTGCGCCACGGATGGAAGTCATTTTCGGCAATCAGTGGAAAGTGGGAAACTTCATCCCCTTTGGCTGTGATGGCACGCGGCAGACGTGTCCCCGCACCGAGGAACTGGAGCAACGCTTGGGAAGCGGCGGCAAAGAGGATTCGTCACCGACGATCTGGAACACCTCGATCGTGCATCTTACCTTGGGCATTCCCTTTTGCTGGCGATTGGGGAAGGGGGGCAAAGCCAGCGAACGAAGTCACCTCATGTACATGCTGCGTTGGCTGCCAGCGGCGGCGTTGGTGGTGGCCGACGCGGGATATGTGGGCTACAACGTGGCCGCGACCATGATCTTGGCGAACGTGTCCTTTCTCATCCGCATGTCCTCCAAGGCCACCTTTTACAGCGAAACCCAGGAACTGTTGGAGGAGTTCCGCGAAGGGATTGTCTATTATTGGCCGAAGAGCCAGCAGGAGGACGGCAAGCCGCCGATTCGCGGCCGATTGCTGCGGATTCACAGTTGCCGTCATAAGGTGGACGTCTGGCTGTTTACGAACGTGGAAGATGCGAAGCAGCTATCCTTGGAGATGGCGGGAACTTGTTATCGTTGGAGGTGGGAAAACGAGGGATTTTTCAGAACCTACAAGCGAACCTTGAAGAAAGTGGCGTTGATGAGTCGGACGCTACGGCTAGTGCATCGCGAGGCAGAGGCTTCGATGATCGCAACGCAGTTATTGCTTTGTCAAGGCGCGTTGGCGATGCCGGCACCGCCGAAAGACAGCCTCCCGATAATGTGCAGCCCACGGGGGGTGTTGCTGGAGGTGCGTCGTGACATGTTAGGCCGTAGGGAATCCAAGCCATTTCGTGAAAGGATTGCCCGAGCGCAACGCGAACGGCGTGTGCGTACCAGCCCGAAACAGAAGCGGGAATGGCCGCGTCGCAAAGCTCACACGGCGCCACACCCGCCGGTCTTGCTGCGGCTGACAGAAGAACAGAAAGTCAAGATTCAACAACAGTTACAAGCGGCATAACACAGTAAACTGGAAATGGCATTGCGTGGCACGGGCATCTTGCCCGTGTTTTTCGGCCACGGGCAGGATGCCCGTGCCACGTAGATTGGTATAGGCCCTCGCTCGCAGGGCGGAGCCAGTGCGTTTTGTTAGGATTCGCGAACGCCTGCACGCTGAGGCTCTGCCATTGAAGTTCCGCCGCCGCTTTGGGCGAAACTAATCAGTAGCGGCGTTGTCAAGTTTCCAGCCGGAAGCAAGACCCGATGAGCCCTACTCCTGCCCGAACTCCGCACCGGTCTTTTCCCCGCAGGTTCCGCGGCAAGAACGGCCTGAGCATCGAAATCCGCCGCTTCCCAGGGGATTGTGCTGCATCTCGCACTACGGTGGGACAGGTTACTAAGGTGGGGCAGACATTCCTGTCTGCCGCCAGAAACCACCAAGATTCGGCAGACAGGAATGTCTGCCCCACCGGGGACCGTCCCGACTTTCGCGCCACTGGGGACTGTCCCGATTTTCGCGCTCAGCGAAAATGGGACTGTCCCCCTCGCCCCGGTCTGCCCTGCCGCCCCCGACGCCGGCCAGCCGCTGATCGACATGTACCTGGCCTACCAGCCGCGGAACTCCTTCCAGGGCCTTCCGCCGATCAAGGATGAGGTTTGCATCCGTTGGGTCCGCGACATTCTCGTGACCGGAATCCATGTCGTTGCGACCCGCGAGGGCGACCGCGCCGCGGACTGTCCCGATTTTCGCGCCAACGGGGACTGTCCCGATTTTCGCGCCAGCGAAAATGGGACTGTCCCCCTCGCCCCGCTCGCCGCCGAGCCACTGATCGGCCACGCCGCGCTGTTTCCGGTCAATGCACAAAAGTGCGAGCTACTGGTCGTCGTCTGCCCGGGATTCCAAAACGTGGGCATCGGCACCGAGCTGGTGCGAAGCTGCGTCGATCTGGCCGCCGAGCTCGGTTTCGAGCAGATTTGGCTGCCGGTCGACTCCACCAACGTCCGTGCCCGGCACGTTTATCGCAAGTGCGGTTTCGAGTATGTCTCCGGCAAGCAGGGCCGCGAGTTGGACATGATCTGCGACGTGCGCTCCACCTGCTCCAGGGTTGGGGTGGCAGTTGTACTGCCACCCCCCGAGATCGCCGCCAGTTCGGGGCGGCAGTGCAACTGCCACCCCAACGCAACCCGCGATCTCCACGGCCCCGCCCCGCGTATCCCCGCCCCCTGTTTCAGCTTCCCCGCGCTGCCCCACGTCGCCGCGCAACGCTAACCGCCCCGCAACCAAAGCCCAGGCCCGGCTTTCTCACCGCGGTGGGGCAGACATTCCTGTCTGCCCTGCACAACGCGGCGGGTAGGGCAGACAGGAATGTCTGCCCCACCGAACTAACCGTTTTCCCAGCGTGGTGAGAGATGTGGGCAAGCCGCTTGCGGCTTCGCAGCGAACCGCCGCCCGCCGGCAACGCTCCGCCGCCCTCTCCGCGGCGCATCCAACTGCCCTCCCGGAGTTGAACAACCATCCACCATAAAGTAGAATCGTCCTGAGTCCACGCTGTGTCTGCCTTCGCTCCACGGAACGCGCATGACTCCGCAGCAATTCATCGCCAAGTGGCAGCGGGTGAACCTCTCCGAGCGGAGCGCCTGCCAGCAGCACTTCCTCGATCTCTGCGACCTGCTCGACCAACCCAAGCCCGCCGACGCCGATCCCGACGGCCAGTGGTACACCTTCGAGCGCGGCGTCACCAAGACCGAAGGGGGCGACGGCTGGGCCGACGTCTGGATGCGCGGCCACTTCGGCTGGGAGTACAAACGCAAACACAAAGACCTCAAGGAAGCCTACAAGCAACTTCTCGACTACCGCGAAGATCTTGAAAACCCGCCGCTGCTGGTCGTCTGCGACACGGATCGCTTCGAGGTCCACACCAACTTCACCAACACGCGCAAGCGCGTCTACTCGTTCGACCTCGACGCCCTCGCCCAGCCGGCAAACCTTGACGTCCTGCAAAACCTGTTCACCGATCCGGACGCCTTGCACCCAGACGTACACGCCGAGGCGATCACCAGGGACGCCGCCGAGCGCCTGGGCGATCTTGCCAAGCGCCTGCGGATGCGAAAGGGCGTCTCCCCCCAGCGCCGCCCACTTCTTAATGAAGCTCATGTTCTGCATGTTCGGCGAGCGGATCGGCCTGCTGCCCTCGAAGCTCTTTGGTCGCCTCTTGCAGACCGCCAAGGCCAATCCGGCGATGCTCACGCGCAGACTGGAAAGCCTCTTCCAGACAATGGCCGACGGGGGCGATTTCGGCGCGGAAGTCATCCCTCACTTCAACGGCGGACTTTTCGCCGACAACGACGTAGTGCCCCTCACCGGGCCGGAAATCAACACCCTGGCCTCCGTCAACGCCTACGATTGGTCGAACGTCGAGCCGTCGATCTTCGGCACGCTCTTTGAACGGCACTTCGACCCGACAAAGGAATCGCTGGTCGGCGCCCATTACACCCGCCGCGAAGATATTGTCACGCTGGTCGAGCCAGTGGTGATGGCGCCGCTGCGGCGCGAGTGGGCGGAGGTTCGCCGGCGGTGCGACGAGGAGCTTTGGCCGAAGGTGGTCAAGACGGTCAAGGCTCAGGGACAGGCGACCAAGGACGCGGGTGCGAAGCAATCGGCCCAACGCAGAGCGTTCAATCGCCAGATCCTCGACTTCGCCGAGCGGCTGCACCACGTCACGGTCTTCGATCCGGCCTGTGGCTCGGGCAACTTCCTCTACGTGGCAATCAATCTGCTCCTGGACCTGGAGAAGGAGGTAATCACCTACGCGGCGGCGCACGGGCTGTCCCTGATTCCGCACGTCCGGCCCACGCAACTTTCCGGGCTGGAGATCAACCCTTTTGCCCAGCAGCTTGCCCAGGTCGTCATCTGGATCGGTTACCTCCAGTGGATGCACCACAACGGCTTCAAGGAGCCGCGCGACCCGGTGCTCGAGCCGATCGAAAACATCCGCTGCCAAGACGCAATCCTCGATCTCTCCGACCCGGAACACCCAAAAGAACCCGATTGGCCGGAAGCGGAGTTTATCGTGGGGAATCCGCCGTTCTTAGGTGGAAAGCTCTTGCGGAAGAATTTGGGCGACGAATACGTAGATTCCATGTTCAGCGTATGGGACGACCGCGTGCCGCGCGAGGCGGATTTGTGCTGCTATTGGTTCGAGAAGGCCAGGTGGCAAATCGAACGCAAGAAGTGCGTCCGAGCCGGACTGCTCGCCACGCAAGGCATTCGCGGCGGGGCAAATCGGACAGTGCTCGAGCAAATCAAACAAACCGGCGACATCTTCTTCGCCGAGAGCGATCGCGATTGGGTCCTCGACGGCGCAAACGTACACGTGTCGATGGTCGGGTTCGATAACGGTAACGATACTAACCGCATCCTCGATGGAAACGCGGTCGGGCGGGTCAACGCAAACCTGCGATCGACGGCAGACACCACAACAGCGCGAGCATTGCAGAGCAACCTGAACGTGTCTTTTATGGCAGACACAAAGGGAGGAGCCTTCGACATCGACAAGAATGCCGCTTTGCAAATGCTCCAGTCGCCGAACCCCCACGGCCGCCCAAATTCAGACGTTGTCGTGCCTTGGATCAACGGGCTCGACGTTACCCGCCGGCCTCGGGATTATTGGATAATCGACTTCGGCTTGGAAATGTCTGTCGAGCAAGCGGCCCTCTACGGCTCGCCCTTCGATTACGTATTAAAGAAAGTCCGTCCCGAAAGAGAAAAAAACAACCGGCAATCATATCGAGAACGCTGGTGGGTTCACGTCGAGCCCCGACCGGCTATGCGCGGCGCGTTGCGGGGCTTGATGCGCGTCGTAGTTACCACAACGGTGTCAAAGCACCGACTCTTCGTGTGGTTTGAATCGCCGATATTGCCCGACCATCAACTCATTGCCTTTGCCCGTTCCGATGATTGCTTTTTCGGCACCCTGCATTCCCGCATTCACGAGGTATGGGCGCGAGCACAGGGGACGCAAGTTCGCGAGCGGGAGAGCGGCTTTCGCTACACGCCGACGAGTTGCTTCGAGACATTTCCGCTGCCGGAGTGGCGCAAGCAGGTGCCGCCCCTCACCCTAACCCTCTCCCGGCGGGAGAGGGGACGGAACGGATCGCCGCGGCGGCGAAGGAACTGGACGAACTGCGGAACCGCTGGCTGAATCCGCCGGAGTGGACGAAGACCGAGATTCTCGAATTCCCCGGCTCGGTCGATGGCCCCTGGTCCCGCTACATCGACCCCGCCACGGTCTCCCCTCTCCCTTTGGGAGAGGGGCCGGGGGTGAGGGCGGGCCGACCACGCAGCGGCCCTCTCCCCTCTCCTCTCTCCTCTCTCCCCTCCGTCGGTACAGTCCGCTGGCCCCGCATCGTCCCCAAGGACGCCGACTGTTCCGAAAGCCTCAAGAAGCGGACCCTCACAAACCTCTACAACCAGCGTCCCACCTGGCTGGCCGACGCCCACCGCAAACTCGACGAGGCCGTCTTCGCCGCCTACGGGTGGCCGCCAACCCTCTCCGATGAAGAGCTCCTCGCCCGCCTCCTCGAACTCAACCTCGCCCGCGCGGCGACCCAATAGCGGCAGGCACCGGCGGCGCCGACCCGCTCACGAGACCAGCGTCGCGAACTCGCTGACCCGCCGACGCCACGCCCTGCTTGGCCGCGGACGCAGGTTCGGCCGCAGCAGGACGATCAGCCGCTTCGAGCCCAACAGCCGGCCGGGTTGCAGACTGTAGAAGCGGTCGAGGTAGGTCGTGGTGCGGTAGCAGGCCGCCAGCAGCGATTCGAGCGTGGCCGGCGTCATCCGTTCGGGATCGGCCGTCGGCTCGAGCACGACTTGCAGCGTCGTGTGCGGATTGTCGGCCAGGAGCTGCTCGATCTGCTCGATCGCTCTTTGCCGTTGCCGCTCGAAATCGCTCGAACGCAGCCAGAGCGTTAGGGCAAGAGGAGGCAAATAGCCGGGGGGCAACGACCCGCGGCAAGCGTAGTCAGGCGCGTTGGCACTTCTACCGCCGGCCGTTGGCCGCCGGCTATTTTCTTCACTGTTTTGTTCACTGCTCTCTTTGCTCTTCGTGGCGGTTGTCCCCCGATCTTCCATCGCATCCAAATCGACGCAACAGACGCTCTGCGGATCGAGCGCGTCGAGCCGGGGCGGGGGCGGGGCGTCGAACTCGACCCCGAATGCCTGCTGGGCCTCCTCCATCAGATGGTAGATGTCTTCCATCGCCAGCGTCGGCGTTTCGAGCACATAATACGGCGGCCAGGGCTGATAGCGCAGCCCCAACGGCTCTGCCTGGCGGCGAAAGGCCGTGCCGGGCAGGATCGACAGGTTGAACACCTGCGTCTCCGAATAAGCCCCGGTGCGAAGCAGGAAGTCGATGCCGCGGCGGACCGAATCGACCGTATCGCCGGGCAAGCCGAGGATCAGATCGACGCGGGCACGGATGCCTTCGGCGATGATCGCCTTGACGCCACGCTCGAAGGCCGGCAGATCGACCGGCCGGCCCATCAGTTCCCACGCCCGCGGTTCGACCGATTGCAGCCCGATCTCGACCTCGTGGAAATTTGCCTGGCGGAGCAGGCGGGCCTGCTGGGCGTCGACGCCTTCGGCCCGCAATTCGCCCGAAAACGCCAGTCGGCCGGCCGAGTTGCCGCGGTGGAGCAGCCGCAGGAACTCGGCGAAATCCGCCCGCTGGTTGAGCGTTGGATCCAAGAGCACCACCTCGCTGGCCCCGTGCTCGGCGGCATAGCTCAGATTTGCCAGCACCTGTTCGGCCGAGAGGAAGCGCAGGCCGCGGTGGCTCTTGGGATAGTAGCAGAATTTGCAGCGGAAGCGGCAGCCGCGGGCAGTCTCCAACGACATTCGCCCGCTGTCGCCCAGGTCGAGAATGCCTTCGATGTAGGGCGAAGAGACGGCGTCCAAGTCGATCACCGTCCCCTCTCCCGCCGGGAGAGGGTTAGGGTGAGGGCCGTTCGTGAGAAGACCGGGAACGGTGGGGCAGACATTCCTGTCTGCCTTCGTTGGTACGGTAGTTGTACTGCCGCGCCCGCCGGGGGATGGCAGTGCAACTGCCATCCCAACGTCGGCCGACGTGCCGTCGGCCGCTAAACGGCTCTTGGTTTGCAGCAGCTCGGCAAACGTCCGCTCCCCCTCGCCCATCGCGGCGTAATCGACGGCCGGACTCTCCAGCACCCAGGCGTTATCGGCGGTAATCTCCGGGCCGCCCAGCAGCACGATCAGTTCGGGCCGCTGCTGCTTCAAGCGCTCGGCGATCCAGAGCGTGCGCTCGACGTTCCAGAGGTAGCAGGTGAAGCCGACCATCCAGGGCCGCCGCCCGAGGATTTCGCGGATCAGGCCCTGATCGCCCAGGCTGTTTGCCAAGTTGGGCGGCAGCAATTCGATCGAGAGGGCATTTTCCAGGCCTTGTCGCCGGGCGAAGAGTTTCAGATAGGCCGCCGCCAGCGGCACGTTGCCCTCAATCGGCCCCGGCGTTGCCGGCGGAATCGGCAACTGCGCCAACAATACCAGGCGAGAAAGACTCATGCGTCCCGGAAGTATACCATCACGCCGCCCAATCAACACCCCTTCGTTTTTCTCGTTCCCACGCTCTGCGTGGGAACGAGGGCTTTGCACCTCCTCTGCCGCCCGGCCAACACCCCTTCGTTTCCGCGGCGTTAGGAACTATAATTCAGTAGTCGGCGTTGGCCGAGATGGAGCCAAATTGTGCTGCGAATCCTGAAGTATCCTCATCCGGCCCTGCGTCATAAGTCCAAGCCATTGCGCCGCTTCGATAATGAGCTGAAGAACACCGTCCGCGAGATGTTCGACCTGATGTACCAGCAGAAGGGGGTCGGGCTGGCGGCAAATCAGGTTGGCCTGCCCTACCGCTTCTTCATCGTCAATCTCGAAGGCGACCCCGCCAAAGCCCCGGAATACGTGTTTATCAACCCGGTGATCAGCGGGCGGAGCGGGAAGAGGGTGGAGAAAGAAGAGGGGTGCCTTAGCTTCCCAGAAATCTACGCCCCGGTAAAGCGGGCGGAAAACGTTGTGCTGTCCGCCTACGATCTTAGCGGCGAAGAGGTCAATTACAGCCTGGACGGGTTCTTCGCCCGGGCGGTCCAGCACGAATACGACCATCTCGAGGGCGTGCTGCTGATCGACCGCCTCTCCCCCAGCGGCCTGCTGTCGGTGAAGCAGGCGTTGCAGGACCTGGAGTTGGAGTTCCAGGGGGATCGGGACCGCGGCATTATCCCCCCCGATCCGCAGATTGCCGCTCGCCTGGCGGAGCTCGAACTGCTTCGCACCTAGTGGTCCGACAAAGCCAGAATGACAGGTCCTCGGCTCGGTGGGGCAGGCATTCCTGCCTGCCCAGGGCAGACAAGAATGTCTGCCCCACCTGTCAACTTGCACTTGGCGGACCACGAGCGCCTACCTGTCCAATATGCCCATCTGTCGGGTGTAAGGCGCGGCATAGCTCCACGAGACTCTCGCGGAAGGCGGTTTTGCTCGCTCCGCGCAACTGTCGAGCAATCAATGGGTTACGCCGTTTCCGCCTTCTCCCTCGGGCATTCGCGCTCGCCAATGTGAAGTTTCCGCAACTTTCACGTTGACTCGGAAAAGCGATCCAGCCTAAGATGAAGAAGGCTTTGGGGCATGAAGGGATTGTGCTCTAGGAACAGAACAGGGAAACAGGAGGAGAGGCGATGAGTTGACGCACCTTCGCTTTTCTTGCGGCTATCCTTCTGCTGGGGGCTGCGAATCTCCGGGCCGACCTGATCATCGATTCGTTCAACACCCCCGATGATCAATCGCTGAAGGTGACGACCAAGATTCCGGTCAACACGAATGTGACCCAGGCCAGTTCGGCGCTGGGCGGCTGGCGCGACATCTCGCTGCACGAAGTCGCCGACCAGCCGATGTACGTCAACGTATTCTCCGATCCCGGCGCGGGCCTGTATTTCAGCGAAGGCACGGGCCAAGCGTACACGATCATCACCTGGGCCGGCGCAGACACCACCAACGGACCACAATATAACCTGAATGCCAATCTGACAAGTGGGGGGACAATAGATTCCTGCTAAATGTTATCGGACTGACCGGCACCAGCATTGACGTTACCATGACCGTCTACAGCAACGGCGGCGCCAATTCCTCGACCATGACAACCCCCTTGACGGTCACGAGCACCGGCGAGATTCCGCTGCTTTTCAGCAGCCTCAGCGGCAACGCCGACCTCACCGATGTCAACGCCATCGCCATGAAATTGAGTGGCGTGGGACATGCCGGATCGGATATCGCAATTGGTTCGCTCACAACTTCCACCCCGAACCGTCAACGCTTGTGTTGGCTGCAATGGGGATTGTCGCTTTATGTGGCGTGGGCCGGAAATGGAGAGGGGTTTAGCTAAGAGTTCTCATCTTGTCATCCACCAATCACCGGAGCCTGGGCTACTCGCCCAGGCTCCGGTTGATTTTCTTGGGGAGGCCCAAGGCGCAATTTCATCGGCGTCTTCCCAAAACCGCCGCTTTGCTTTACACTCGCGGCCATGCAATTGATCATGATGGGCACCGGCCCGTTCGCCGTGCCGCTGTTTCGTGCGCTGTATGAGACCCGGCACAGCGTCGTGGCGCTGGTGACGGCGCCGCCGCGCACCCACCGCGGCCAGCCGGTGGCGGCGATCAGCGCCATCCGCGACGTCGCCCGCGAACATGGCACGCCGATCGTCGATGCGGAGGACGTGAACACGCAGGAGGCGCGGGCGCGGCTGGCGGCCTGCGACGCCGATCTGTTGGTGGTCTGCGACTATGGCCAAATCCTCTCGCCGGCCACGCTGGCGACGACGCGGCGTGGCGGCGTCAATCTGCACGCCTCGCTGCTGCCGAAATACCGCGGCGCGGCGCCGATCAATTGGGCGATCTACAACGGCGAGAGCGAAACCGGCGTGAGCGTGATTGCGATGACGCCGCGGATCGACGCCGGCGGCTGCCTGGCGCAAACTCGGGTCGCCATCGGACCCGAGGAGACGGCGGCGGAACTCGAACCCCGCCTGGCCGAGATCGGCGCCCGGCTCACCTGCGAGACCATCGACCGGCTGGAGGCCGGAGACGCCCGCGCTATTCCGCAAGACCCCGCGATTGCGACCAAGGCCTCGCGGCTGAAGAAGACCGACGGGGCGATCGACTGGTCGCGCCCGGCTTTGGCGATTAAGAACCAGATTCGCGCCCTGGAGCCCTGGCCGAAGACGTACACGTTTTGGCATCGCCCCGACGGCCCGCCGGTCCGCCTGATTCTCGGCCCGGCGACCGTCGTTGGGGTGGCGGTTGAAGGGATCGTTGGGGTGGCAGTTCAACTGCCACCCCAACCACAAGCTGTCGAGCCTCGTTTAGCGGCTGCCGGCACGGCGGCTCCCAGCGATTCCGTTGGGGTGGCAGTTGAACTGCCACCCCAGCCCGGAATGGTGATCGAAGCCGCCGCTGATCGCCTGGTAATCGCCGCCGGTGAGAACGCGCTGATGCCCGCCAGTATCCAACCCTCCGGGAAGCGTCTGATGCCCATCGCGGAATTCCTTCGCGGCTATCATGTTCGACTGGGGGAACGATTTGGCGAAGGGACAGTCTGAGCCATCAGATTCTGGGGATTGGCGAAGAACCCTTGGCATTCGGAGCCGAGTCAAAATGACACGAACCCAAATCGTCTTGGTGACGGCCGCCATCGCCGTTTCGCTAATCGTCGGGCTCATCGCCGGCTTCTTCATGGGAGTCGCGTCAACGAAGGCGGGAAGGGCATTCCTGCGCGACGTTGCCGAGAGGGAGCAAACGGCAGACATCAGCCATCCCAAGGAACTAGTCCGAGAGGCGTTCCGGCTTCAGTATCCGTCGAACTGGAGGATCAATGTTGACGATGAAGACTACGATCCGGACACCTTGTTCTCGATTGAGAGTCCAGGATCCACGTTCGTTTCGTTCGAGATCGGTAAAGTGGGCATCGAACCCGAACACTACGTGCAAGACCTGATCCGTTCGTATCAGAAGCGAATGAGCAAGCCGGTTGTTAGCCGGTTCGAGCGATACGGCCGCTTCACTGGAAAAGGGGCAATGCTCAAAGGGCGGATCATGGGGGTCAAAATGAACGCTCGGGTGTTCTCGTTTCGTGAGAATGGTCTGACGGTGATGATCTCTGAGAGCTATGCCGACAACGATCTACAGGACGCGCGAGCCGGCCTGGGCCTCATCGAAATGTCCTTTTCGCTCTCGGCCAATGGAAGTCGCAAGCAAACCAACCATGAAAACGGCAAGTAGCCGAAAACGTAACCGAATACGACGAATGTCACGCGTGGGATTGCCGGTGACCGTCCGTTGGACCTTTGAGCATTTTGGAAAACAGGGCAGAAAAGGGGACATCACTCATAATTGGTCGTCCAGTTTGCCCAAATCAGTGATGTCCCCTTTTTCCGACGGATATTGGCGTCGAAGGGCATGAAGCGCACCAGTCGCAGTAGCAGGCCAAGCCGCCATCTGCAAATCCGCAGGAAGGCGGCAATCAATCCTTGTCGTGCTCCTTAAGTTCTTCGGCCGACACCGGCGGGTGTTTCGGAATCTCGCGGATCATCTTCATCGTGGTCTCGTCGGGCTGAAAGAGCTTGGCCAGCGGTTCGGTGACGTCGACGAATTGGGCGTCGGGCGAGCGGTAGGTGATGCTCCATTTCGAGACGATCAGGTCTACGCCCGCCTGCTTGGCGATGGCGGGGAGTTGGTCCTTGATCTTCGCCACAACGTCGTCGATCGGCGCGGAACCGAAGACCTGGCTGTGACTGTGGGCTTGGCCGCCGCGGCCTTCGGCCTCCAAGCGCTTCGCCTTCTCTTCGTCGCCGGCGGCCTTCGCCTGGTCGTGCTCCTGCTTGAGCTTCTTCAGCCAGGCGGTGAACTCGGGCGACTTGTAGAACTTGCGGTAATAGGCCAAGGCGACCGCACGGGAATCGAAGATGCCGACTCGCATCGGCTTGGCGGCTTGGCCTGAACCGTTGCCCGCCGCCGGTTCGGCCCGCATCAGCGAAATCCCCATCAGCCCGATTACTGTTGCGAGAACCGCACAGACAATGCACCGTTTCATAGCAAAAGCCCTTTCACAAGTGAAGACAACGATATCGAGAGCGCCAATAGCCCCAGAGGCGACGATTCTGGCCTGATATCACGCGGGCAGTGCGTTTTTCTCGCTCGGCGCAGAAGACTGCATGTATTCCGGGAGCCGTTGGCTCCCGGCTATTGGGCGAACAGCGTCCGATGGTCGGCGACTATCGCCCGATCTTGAAATCGGTGAAGAACAGCGTGCCGTTGCGGGCCTTGACCACGTCGATCTCGAAGCCGGCGAGTTGGCCCAGCGGGCCGACCGTCCCGCCGGCGGCGTACTGCCCGTCAACGAATACCTTAAGGGCGTTCCCACGGCTCTCGATCCGCAACATGCCGGTCGGACGAAGGGCCTCGATTTCATGGGTGGTTCCGTCGGGCAACGTGACAGTGTGGAAGCACTTGCGGACGTAGAGCGTCGCAGAGCCGAGCGGATTGGGCCGCAGCACGTCGTTGCCGCATTTGATGACCCACTGGATCGTGTATTTGCCGCCCTCCTGGCCGAGGAACGAAATCCTGGTGCCGACCGGCTCTTTCCACCAGCCGAGCACTCCGCGGGTGACCTCGGGGATGTAGGCGGCGTAGCGGCACTCGAAGTAGAACTCATCCGGCAGGCGAATCCGGCACCCAACCGGATGCGCCCCATCCATGTTCGAGACCAGCCAATGGCGGCGATCCGTGCCGGTCTTGATGAAGGTGTTGGGTCCCCAACCGGTCGCTTCCCCTTCGCGGTAACGCGAGAAATCTTCGTACAAGAGGATCGATCCGATCGGAATCGCGTTGGGGGTGGGGGCTGTTCGCGGCGGGGACGGAGAGGGGATCGGCGCCGGCGCGGAAGCGAGGGGAAGCGGCAGCGGCAAGACCGACAGCGCCCGCGGCGCGGCACTTTCGTTTGCCCCCGGCATGGCGAGCAGCGGGCCCTCGGCCGCAGTCGGAGTCGCAGCCAGCGGCGTGACGCTGGGCTGAACGACTTGTGCGGCCGCAACGGGCGCCGGCTCGGCCACCGGCGCAGGCCGCGACGTCAAACTGGTCATTGTGCCGACGATCAGCCCACCCAACACGGTTGCAATCACGCTCTCCCAGATCCGTCGCACGGTCCGTTGTCTCCGCAACTCCTTGATGCCCATCCCGCGCTCCGATTTGCACCGACTCGGCTACGGCGTCGGGTCTTTCGACGGCATAGCATCATCCTCTCATCGGCGAGCGATCGCTGTCGGCTTTCCGCAAACCGCCTTACACCTTGCCACCGCTTCTGCCGAGCAATGGGGCAAAAACCTCAGCAATCGCAGTACTCCTAAATTCACGTAGCCGGCACACGCTGTGTGCCGGCGCCGGCGCTGCCGTAACGGCTTCCTCCGTCAACGAACGGCACACGGCGTGTGCCGGGTACTCACCGGCCACCCATCGGTCACCCTGTTAGAAACTTCTCCGTTTTTTCCGGTATTTCCTGCTTCGGTTCACATGGGATTGTCCAACCCTCCCGGAAAAGCGTAAGATAGCGATCCGAGGAATGGCTGGCGAAGTCCGGCCGCGGAGGCACCAGGCAATTACCATGTCCCATCGTTTATCGGCTTTCTTTTCTCGTGCGAGTTCATTCGCCTGGGTTCCGCAAGTTTTGAGTATTGGGCGGGCACGATTTCGCGCCCAGGTGCGGCTGCTGGCTTTGGCGGCCCTGGTGGGGATCGTGGCGGGCGTAGGGGCGATCGTCTTCTACTTCGCCACGCGGGTGGCCGAGCATTATGCCCTTGGCGTCATCGCGGGCTATCTGCCCGAGCCCCGCCCCGGCGGCGAAGCGGTGATGTCGTGGCTGCCGACGGTGACGCATCCGTTGCAGCCGTGGCTCCTGCTGCTGATCCCGACGGTGGGCGGGCTCTTGAGCGGCGTGCTGGTCTACACCTTTGCCCCCGAGGCGGAAGGGCATGGCACCGATTCCGCCATCGCGGCCTACCACTATCACCAGGGGCAAATCCGTCCGCGCGTGCCGCTGGTGAAAATCGTCGCCAGCGCCCTGACGCTCGGCAGCGGTGGCTCGGGCGGAAGGGAGGGGCCCATCGCCCAAATCGGCGCCGGTTTCGGCTCGTTGCTCGGCAACCTGCTGCGACTCCGCCCGGCGGAACGCCGTGTGCTGATGGCCGCCGGGATGGGGGCGGGCATCGGCGCGATCTTCCGCGCCCCGCTGGCCGGGACGATCTTTGCCGCCGAAGTCATGTATAGCTCCCCCGAGTTCGAGTCGGAGGTCATCATTCCGGCAGGCATTGCCAGCGTCATCTCCTACTCCGTCTATGGCGTCTATTCCGGTTGGGAGCCGCTGTTTAAGATTCCCGTCCTGAGCTTCAACAATCCGCTGCGGCTGGCGCCCTATCTGCTGTTGGCCCTGTTCGTGACGCTGCTGGCGATGCTCTATACGCATTCGTTTTACGGCATCAAGCGGCTGTTCGACCGGCTGCCGATCTATCGTCATCTTCGCCCGGCCGTGGGGGCGTTTCTCACCGGGCTGCTCGCCCTGGTCTTATATTACGCCATGCACCGCAACTCCCAGGTGTTGGCCGTGCTCGCCTTCGGCTATTCCGCGATCCAAGACGCGGTGATGAACGAAAGCAATGCGACGGCGATGATCCTGTTAGCCATCGCCTTCGGCAAGATCTTCACCACCGGCCTGACGATCGGCAGCGGCGGCTCGGGCGGGGTCTTTGGGCCTTCGATGGTCATCGGCGGCTGCGCCGGCGGGGCATTGGGGATCTTCTTCCACCACCTCTCCCCCTGGCTGGTTCCGCATCCGGCGAGTTTTGTGGTCGTCGGCATGGCCGGCTTCTTTGCCGCCGCGGCGAAGACGCCGTTCTCGACGCTCATCATGGTGAGTGAAATGACCGGCGGCTATTCCCTGCTGCTCCCCTCGCTCTGGGTCTGCACGATCTCGTACATTCTCGCCGACAAGCAGTCGATCTACTCGTCGCAGGTGGAGAGCCGCTCGCTCTCGCCCGCCCACCAGGGCGCCTATGTCCGCCAGGTCCTGGCGGGGGTGCGGGTGCGGCAGTTCCTGTCCCTCCCGCAAAACGTCATCTCGCTCCGCCCGACCGATGCGCTGCAAACTGTTCTCGAACGACTGGACAATGCGCCGTATCACGTTTTGCCTGTGGTGGACGGCGAGAACCGGCTCGTCGGCGTCGTCGATTTAGAGGAGATCCATTTCGCTTCGCAGGCCCCATCGCTGTCGCCGCTGATTCTGGCCGCCGACATGATGCGCAGCGACGTGCGGCCGCTCACTCCCGACGACACTCTCGATCGGGCCCAGGAGCTTTTCGTCGAGAACGATCTGCTCGCCTTGCCGATCGTCGATGATCCAAAGCGGCGGCAGGTGATCGGAATGGTGCGGCGCTTCGACATCGCCAGCGCCTATTTGCGACGGCTCCACGGCTCCGCGGAGAGTGGAGAGTGAGGAGTGGAGAGTGGAGAGAGAGGAATGATGAATGCGGAATGATGAATGCTGAATTACACGAGCAGCCCCAGTCCGCTCGTCATTCATCACTCATCATTCATCACTGCCCCTTAGTCCCCAATCCCCGTTCGCTCCCACCCCTTCAGTTTCTCCAGCCGGAATTCCACAAACCGATCCGCCTCGATCGCCCGCCGGGCGTCGGCCAGCAGCCGCTGGTAGTAGGTGAGATTGTGGATCGTTAGCAGCACGGGCCCGAGCATCTCCTTGGCCATGAACAGGTGCCGCAAATACCCCCGGCTGCGACGGCAGGCCACACAGCGGCAGTCGCTTTGCAGCGGTCTCTCGTCCCGCTCGAACTGCAAGTTCCGCAGCCGCAACGATCCCTCGTCGCTAAACGCCATCGCGTTCCGCCCGTTCCGCGTGGGCATGACGCAGTCGAACAAATCGATCCCCCGGGCGATGCCCTCGAGCAGGTCCTGCGGTCGGCCCACGCCCATCAGATATCGCGGCCGGTCGGCGGGCAGCTCGGGCACGGTCACCTCCAGCATCCGCAGCATCTGGTGCGTCTCCTCGCCGACGCTCAGCCCGCCGACGGCGTAACCGGCGAAATCCAACTCGCCGAGTTGCCGCGCACAGTCGATCCGCAGCTCGGCGTCGAGTCCCCCTTGCACGATGGCAAATAACGTCTGATCGGTCCGCCTCGCGGCATCGCGGCAGCGCCGCGCCGCGCACGGACCGCTGCATGGCGTCGGCCACCACCTCGCGCGCGTTCGGCAGCCCCACCACGTGATCGAGCACCATCGCCACGTCGCTGCCCAGGGCCTCTTGAATGGCCACGGCCCGCTCGGGCGAAAGGGCCACCAGGCGGCCGTCGATGTGCGAGCGGAAGACGGCCTCCTCCTCGGTCACTTTGATCAGATGCGCGAGGCTATAAAGTTGGAACCCGCCGCTGTCGGTCAATATCGGGCCGTCCCAACCCATGAAACGGTGCAATCCGCCCAGCGCGGCGACCACTTCTTCGCCCGGCCGCAGCGAAAGATGGTAGGTGTTGCCCAGAATCATCTCCGCCCCGGTGGCGCGGAGCTGCTCGATCTCCAATCCCTTGACGCTCGCCTGGGTTCCCACCGGCATGAACGCGGGCATCTGCACCGCCCCATGCGGCGTCGCAAAGACCGACCGCCGTGCGGCACAATCGGCGTCGGTATGTAGCAGTTCAAACTCGAACATCAAAGAGAGTCGCCGCCAGCCGTTCGTGGCTGTCGGCGAAAAGAAACGCCGATGGGTGTCGAGCCCGTGCTGGCGGATTTGCAACCAAGCCGCAATCCCTCAGTTTACCGGGGAAATCGAGGGTCTTCAAGAACCTTGGGGCCTATCTGCTTTCACCACGAAAGGTCGAAGGTACGAAAACACGAAGGAGACCTCTGGTCTTGCGGTTCTTCACCGCCGTTTCGTGTCTTCGTCCTTTCGCGATTTCGTGATTGAAAGCCGAAGTTACGCCCGCCTCCTCCAAGCGGAGACGATCAGGCTGAACAGAGCGGCGGCCAGCAGGGCGATGGTTCCCGGCTCGGGAACAGGCACGGCGCTCCCCGCGGGCGATGGCGCAGGGAGCGGCGGCAGACCGATGTGTGACACCAATAGGTCTCGATCGAGCCCGTTGACCACGCCGTCGTAATTGGCGTCGCCTTGTTGCCAACTCGTGCCGGTGAAGGCGTGCGCATAGAAGATCGCCAGGTCGTCTTTGTCCACGTCGCCGTCCAGATTGAAGTCGCCGGGATAGGTGGCCATCACCGTCACTTGATGAGTGGTCGTATTATCCACCATCCCTAGCGTCAGCCCCGTCGTTGCCGCGGTCGAATCCCTGAACTGTCCCACGTCCCACCGCCCGCCGTCGCAACTGGCCGTAAGCATGGCCTTGATGGTCGAGACAGGATCGGTGCCGGCGCTGTAATCGAAAACCAGTTTTCCCGCCTGGAGGTCGGCCCCGCCGAGATACAGCACGGGATTCCACGCCCCGGGCGAGGTGATGCTCGTGCCGACCAGCCACAAGGTCCCGCCGGCAACCGTCGTGGCGCCGCTGTAGTTGTTGGCAGCCGAGAGGGTAAGCGTTCCCGAGCCGGTCTTGGCGAGTCCGCCGATGCCGGTGAGACTGCCGGACAGCGAGACAAGGTGACCATTGGTGTTGACAGTCGCATTTCCGCCGTTGCCGGTCAGGGTCATGGGCAGTGAGGAGGCGAAGTCGGCATCGGCCCGCAGCGTTCCCCCGCCGAAATTGAAAGCCGCCGTGCCGGAGCCGCCGGCCAGCCCATGTACTGCCAGGGCGCCGCCATTGAGGTTGTACGTGCCGTTGCTGCTCGAGTAGTTACCGAGAAAGAGGGTACCGCTAACAAGGACAGTCCCGTCAACCTGCGTGACAGTCCCGCTGCCGTAGTAGCCAACGTAGACGCTGCTGCTGTTGGTCCACTTCGAGCCGGAGCCGGAGACCGTTACCGTGCCCGAGGAGCCGGAATCGTCACCAATGTACGCGTAGCCATCGCTGACCGTGCCGCCGTTGCTGATCGAGAGCGACCCGCTGCCGTAGCAGCCGACGTAGAGGTCGCCGCTGATGGTCCAGGTCGATCCTGAGCCGGTAACGGCGACCGCGCCACTGGAACCCGAATGGGTGCCGATATAGCTGGTACCGCTACTGACCAGACCGCCGTCGGCAATCGTCAGTGAGCCGGTGCCACGGGAGCCCACGTTCAAGATTGACCTGTTGGTCCAAGTCGATCCTGAGCCGGTCACCGTGACTGAGCCGTTGGATCCGGAAAAGTAGCCGAGATCTCCCTCGTCAGTTTTACTGATCACATTTCCGCCGTTTTGAACGATCAGTGAGCCAGCGCCGGAGTAGCCCACGGTCAAGTCCCCGTTGATGGTCCAAGTCGATCCTGAGCCGCTCACGGTGACCGTGCCACTGGAACCGGAATTGTAGCCGAGAATGCCGTCCTCAGGGTTGCTTACCTTTCCGCCATCGGCAATCGTCAGTGACCCGGTGCCGTCGTTGCCCACGGCGAGGAAGAGGTTGGTCCAGGTCGAACCCTACGCCGCCCACTGTAACCGCGCCTGTCGAGCCGAAATTGTGGCCGATGTCGCAGCCGCGGCTACTGCTGACAGTGCCGCCACCAGTAACCGAGAGCGTCCCGCTGCCATTATAGCCGACATAGAGATAGTCGCTGTTGGTCCAGGTCGAGCCGGTTCCCGTGACGGTCGCGACGCCCGTTGAAGCACTTCCGTAGCCGAGATAGCCGTCGAAGGAGTTGACGGTGATCCCACCTTGAATCGTCAAGGAACCGACGCCCTCCCAACCCGCACCGAGATTGCCGTTGGCGCTTGTGCCGCCAGTCATATCGAGGTTGACCGTAACATTCTGGCCGGATTGTTGGAGCGGGATCGTCTGCTTCAGACCGTGGGTTGAATCAAATATTAGGTCAATGTCGCTCACGAGGCCGCAAGCGTTGATCGTACCGGTGCCTGTCAACTGGGTCGGCGATGCGTAGAGCGATTGGGTGGTCAGTGTTCCGCCGTTGGCGCCGAAGCTGATCCTGCCTGTGGAAGCCGTGTCGAAACCGACGTAGGTCGCGGCGGCGACCGAGACAGAGCCGCCGTTGGTCACGTTCAACGTTCCGACGCCGTAGTAGCCGACATAGAGGTATTTGTTGGTCCAGGTCGAGTTGGAACCATCGACGGTGACCACGCCTGTTGCGCCGAAGTAGCCGATGTAGCCGACGCCGGCGAAATAGCTGACGCTGCTATTGCTGACGCTGCCGCCATTGGTGATGGAGAGCGTCCCGCTGCCACCATAGCCGACATAGAGCTCACCGCTGTTGGTCCAGGTCGAGCCGGTGCCGTCTACTTTGACCACGCCCGTTGAAGCACTTCCGTAGCCGACGTAGCCGTTGGCGGAGTTGACGGTGATCCCACCTTGAATTGTCAAGGAACCGACGCCCTTCCAACCGACACCGAGATCGCCGTTGGCGCTTGTGGCGCCAGTCATGTCGAGGTCAACCGTAACATTCTGGCCGGATTGTTGGAGCGGGATCGTCTGCTTCAGACCGTGGGTTGAATCAAATATTAGGTCAATGTCGCTCACGAGGCCGCAAGCGTTGATCGTACCGGTGCCTGTCAACTGGGTCGGCGACGCGTAGAGCGATTGGGTGGTCAGTGTTCCGCCGTTCAAGCCGAAGTTGATTGACCCCGTCGAACCGTGGTTCGCGCCCACATAGGTCGCCCCGCCGACCGAGACGCTGCCTCCGTTAGTGATATTGAGCGTGCCGTTGCCGTAGTCGCCGAAATAGAAGCCGCCGACATCGAGGTCGTTGCTGTTGGTCCAGGTCGAGCCGGTGCCGTCTACTTTGACCACGCCCGTCGAGCCAGAGTTGTAACCGATGCAGCCCCAGGCATTGCTGACGCTGCCACCACTGGTGATGGAGAGCGTCCCGCTGCCATTATAGCCGACATAGAGATAGCTGTTGTTGATGTTGACCCAAGTGGAGCCGGACCCGGCAACATTTACCTCGCCTGTCGCGGTGCTGCCATAGCCGATGTAGCCGCCGGACGAAAACAGAATGGCTGCCGCCATCGACGGTCAACGTGCCGGCGGCAGTGTTTCCGATGCCGCCGTACGTGAAAGTCCAGGTGGATGGATCGGCGGGTTCAACGTCGCCGATCGGCGTAATGTCCGCACGGGCTGATGGGACTGAGGCGAGGACAAGACACGCAAGGACGAAGCCGCGCCAAAAGGGAATCGATCGCGCCCCAATTTGCATTGCAGAGAAACGGCTCATCGCTTTCCCCCTTCAGAAAAGTGCCGGCAGGCTGGCTGCAAGGAGACGAAGGAAACCGCAGCGGCCAACTGCCGCCTAGTTTACCAAAGCCCCCTTGAATGTCAATAGTCTACCACCCGAAGAGTGAGGGGTTTCGTTACGGGTGAGACTCTCCTCGTCCCGGGCGGTCGAGTGTGGCGGTCGCCGCGGAACGTACTCCTCACACTCCCGTGTGAGGGAGAGAGAACGGAACGAGATTTCCTCACACGGAGTGTGAGGAGTACCGGGTCGAAGGTGCCTCACACGGAGTGTGAGGAGTACAGGGGCGGCGATCAGAAGTCGGCGTTGCCGGGCGTGCGGGGGAAGGGGATTACGTCGCGGATGTTGGCCATGCCGGTGATGAACAACAGGATGCGTTCGAGCCCGAGGCCGAATCCGGCGTGCGGCACGGTGCCGTAACGACGCAGATCGAGATACCACCAGTAGCTCTCGGGATTGAGCCCCTGCTCCTTCATTCGCTCTTCGAGCACGTCGAGCCGCTCTTCGCGCTGGCTGCCGCCGATGATCTCGCCCACCTTCGGCACCAACACGTCCATCGCGCGGACCGTCCGGCCGTCGTCGTTTACGCGCATGTAGAACGGCTTGATCGTCCGCGGATAATCGTAGAGGATCACCGGCCGCTGGAAATGCTTCTCGGTCAGGTATCGCTCGTGCTCGGCTTGCAGGTCGTTGCCCCAGGCGACGGGAAACTCGAACGTCTCGCCCGAGTTGGTGAGCACGTCGATCGCCTCGGTGTAGGAGACGCGGAGGAACTCGCTGGCGAGAATGTGGCGGATCGTCTCCAAAACCGTCTTGTCGATCCGGTCGTTGAAGAACTGCATGTCCTCCGCACACTTTTCCAACACGTCGGTGAAGATGCGTTTCAGCAGCCCCTCGGCCAGTTCCATGTCGCCCCAGAGATCGCAGTAGGCCACCTCGGGCTCGACCATCCAGAACTCGGCCAGGTGGCGGGGCGTGTTGCTGTTCTCGGCGCGGAAGGTCGGGCCGAAGGTGTAGGCCTTGCCCAATCCGCAGGCGAAGATCTCGGCTTCGAGCTGCCCGCTCACGGTCAGATAGGCCGGGCGATTGAAGAAATCGAGCGCGAAATCGGGCTCCGCTTTGCCGCCTTTCTCGGGCTCTTTCTTCGGCACGTTGGCGAGGTCGAGCGTGGTCGCCTGGAACATCGCCCCGGCCCCTTCGCAATCGCTGGCGGTGATGATCGGCGTGTGGACGTAGAGGAATCCGCGCTGCTGGAAAAACTGGTGGATCGAGTTGCAGACGCAATTTCGCACCCGGGCGACGGCGCCGAAGGTGTTCGTCCGCGGCCGCAGGTGGGCGATGGTGCGGAGGAACTCGAACGAGTGCCCCTTCTTCTGCAATGGATAGGCGGTCACGTCGGCCATGCCGTGAACGGTGACGGCCGTCGCCTGCACCTCGGTCGCTTGCCCCTTGCCCGGCGAGGCCTTGACCAGCCCGGTGACGCTCACGCTGCAACCGGGGGAGAGCCGCTTGATCTCCGCTTCGTAGTTCGGCAGCGACGCTTCGGCCAGCACCTGGATATTGCCGAAGCAAGAGCCGTCGTTGATTTCCAGAAAGCTGAAGCCGGCCTTCGAGTCGCGGCGCGTGCGGAGCCAACCTTGCAGGATCACTTCGCGTCCAACGGCATCGGGCGAACGTGCGGCGGCAACGGAGAGAATGTCGGGCATGATGACAAGGGGTCGGGGGTCAGAGGTCAGGGGCCGGGGGCCAGCGTTTAGCCGCCGCGTCCACGCGGCGTTCCTTGCGGGACGGGCGGTCGATCGCCCGCTCCACTCGCTGGTTTCTTCCGCATTCTTCTCGCTCCGCAAGGAGCGTTGCGTGCGAGCCGTCGATTATAGCAGAAATGGGGGTCGCCGCCAGAGGAACGAGTCTTGCCGGAAGAATCGTGGCGACGCATAATAGAGGGGAATCCGCTTTCTTCCGTTTTGGGGACCGAGCCATGACCGTTGAAATCCCTTCCGACTGCCAGCAATTCGTCCACGCCGTAATCGACGCCGGCAGCTATAAGAACGAGGCCGAGGTAATCAGCGACGCGCTGCGGCTGCTGCAAGCGCGCCGCCGGCGGATCGAAGAACTTCGCCGCGAGATTCAACCGGCGCTGGACGAGCTCGACCGCGGCGAGGGAATTGTGATTGAGAACGAAGAGGAGCTTAGAGCGTTTTTTGACGACATCAAGAATCGCGGTCGAGAGCGATTGGCGACGAAGCAGGGACAACCATGACGCCATACCGGATCGCACCGCGGGCCCAACGCGACCTGGATGAGATTTGGAGCTATATTGCCGACGACAGCCCGGCGTCGGCCGACCGCCTGATCGAGCTGTTTCACGAGAAGTTCCTGTTGCTCTCTTCGCAACCGCTTATGGGCGAAGTCTGGCCGCAGCTAGCCGACGACCTGCGGGCTTTCTCCGTTGGCAACTACCTCGTCTTCTACCACCCCGTGCGGCGTGGCGTCGAGGTCGTCCGCGTCCTCCACGCCGCCCGTGACATCGCCTCAGAGTTCTGAACCCGTGTGATTCGGCCGTGGTTGCCTACGGGTTTTCCGCGGCGCACCGCCGCAAATACGCGATGCTCTCCCGCGCGAGTCGTTCGACGCCCGGGGTGAAGTCGCCGGGCTCGATGGAGACCCAGCCGCGATAATCGATTTCGGCCAGCGCCTTCATTATCGGCACGAAATCGAGCTTGCCGAAGCCGGGGCCTTGGCGGTTGGGATCGTTGGCGTGGAAATGGACGAACTGCTTGCGGTATTTGTGGATGATCTCGGGGATCGGGGGCTGAGGAAAAGGGGACAGGTCCGATTTCTGCGAAGCACCCTGCGGGCCGTTCCGGGAAATCGGACCAGTCCCCTTTTCCCACTTCTCCGTGGCCATCGCCTTGCAGTCGAGATGCAGGCGGCAGGCGGGCGAATCGACCAGGGCGACCAGCGCGGCCCCTTCGGCGGCGGTGGTGATGAAGTTGGTCTCCTCCGGCCCGAGCGGCTCGATGGCGATGACGACATGGGCTTTTTCCAGCGTCGGCACCGCGGCCTGCAAGACCTCGGCGGCGTATTTCATGCCTTGTTGTTTCGTCATGCCGGCGGCGAGATTCCGCTGCTGCGGCGAGCCGAGGACCATGATCCGCCCGCCGAGATCGCCGCAGAGCCGGGCCAACTCGCCGAGATAGGCGGCCGTCTTGCGGCGCACGGCCGCGTCGGCGCTCGTCAGATGGAACCCTTCGGTCTTGCCGAGCAGCCAGTGCAGTCCGACGACTTGCAGGCCCGCCCGCTTCGCCTGTTGCCGCACCTCGCTACGGCGGGCGGCCGAAATCTTGTCGGCATACGTCGCCATCGTAAACGGCGCGATCTCCACGCCGGTGTAACCGCATTTGGCCGCGAAATCAAACGCCTTCGCAAACGGCCAATCGCCGAAGACCTCGTTGCAGATGGCGTACTTGAACTTCGGCCTGGCGGCGTCCCCCGCCTCGGCCCTTCGCAGAGCAAATGGAAAGAGGCCCGCCGCCGCGCCGAAGCCGGCCGCCTTGGCGACGTTCGTAAGAAGCTGACGGCGGGTGAGCATGGCGGATTTCTGGTCAAGTTCCAAGTTTCTCACGTGCTTCCTCAAGCGAGATTCCTTGTCAACGATCTTTGGCCTCGAAAAGGCGGCGTTTCATCGTGTCGCTCTTGAGCAAGTGGGCGGTTTCTATCCGACTCGATTTCCCGCCATACTGCGATCGGCACGACGACGACGGGATTGCCGTCGGGATCGGTGAAATACTCTACGTCGCGCGTGTTCACCATGTGCCATTTCTCCGTTCCGCCGGCAAAGCGGGGAAGAACGGACTCTCTTCTGCGCGGTTTCACACATCCCTATTATACACGCTTTGGCACGAGAATAGCCGGTCTTTTTGGTGGATAGTCCGGCGACCGCTTCCCTTCGGGGCGCGGCTAAACCATCGGGGAACTTCATTCCTCGGCTGCCGGCCCCTCCGGCTCGCCAGCCACGGCGGCGGGGGCGTTCGCCGTGCCGGCCGCCAGGATCTTCTCCTTCAGTTCCTCGACCAGTTTCGGATTATCCTTCAAATAGTCGCGGACCTTCTCGCGGCCCTGGCCCAACTGGGCGTCGCCGTAGCGGAACCAGGCGCCGGTGCGGGTTATCAGTTTTTGCGCCATCGCCAGGTCGAGAATGTCCGCCTCGAAACTGATGCCGTGGTCGTGCATCATGTCGAACTCGGCCACGCGGAAGGGCGGAGCGACCTTGTTTTTGACCACCTTCGCCCGCACCCGCTGCCCGGTCACCTCCTCGCCCTCCTTGATCTGGCTGATCCGCCGCACGTCGATGCGGCAGGAGGCGTAGAACTTCAGCGCCCGGCCGCCGGGCGTGGTCTCGGGATTGCCGAACATCACGCCGATCTTTTCGCGAATCTGATTGATGAAAATCACCGCGGTTTTCGACTTCGAGATTACGCCGGTCAGCTTGCGCATCGACTGGCTCATCAGCCGGGCTTGCAGGCCGACGTGCGAATCGCCGATCTCGCCCTCCAACTCCTTCTTCGGCACCAGCGCGGCCACGGAATCGATGACGATGATATCGACGGCGTTGCTCTTAATCAGCATTTCGGTGATGTGCATTGCCTCTTCGCCCGAGCCGGGCTGGCTGACCAGCAGCATCTCCAGTTGCACGCCGAGTTTCTTCGCCCAGGAAGGGTCCAGGGCGTGTTCGGCGTCGATGAAGGCGGCGATGCCGCCGTCGCGCTGGGCGCTGGCGACCACGTGCAGGGCCAGCGTGGTCTTGCCGCTCGACTCGGGTCCGAAGATTTCGACCACGCGGCCGCAGGGGATGCCCTGGCCGCCCAGGGCGATGTCCAGCGAGAGGCTGCCGGTGGGGATGCCGCGGATCGGCGTGGTGGTTCCAATGCCCAGCGGCATGATCGCCCCCTCGCCGAACTCCTTTTCGATCTGGGCCAGCGTGTTTTTCAGCGTGGGGTTGTCGTCGAGGAAGGCGGTGGCGCCCTCGGAGCGGGCCGGGGCTTTGGTCGCGATTTTCTTGGCCATGAGTGCTTCGATTCCTTGTGCTTTACGGTGGAAAAGATCGCTAAATGGACATATGGACAGTATATCGCCGATCCCATTCGGGTGCAAGACGGGCGGCCGCCGGTTTTCGCAAGAGCGACGCACCCCGCGACGAGCGATGATCTTAGCAGTTTGGGGGAAATTTGACGAGGGGGGCCGCAGCCGCCGCCCGGGAAAGCCCCCCGATTGCAATCGGGGGGCGTTGCTCGCCGGCAAGGACGTTTCGCGTTGCGTGTTGGTCATCCCTCGCGACGATAGGAGTGGTCGGCAGGGCGTTTTTCGCTACAATTACCTGCATTGACTCTCAAAACCAACAGACGATGGGAAATGCCGTGAGCAACGTCTCTCAACAATTCACCGCGCTGGTCGAGCGGGCCGAGGAGAGCCTGCGGCGGCGGGCGGCGGCCGGGCGTATCCGCATCCAGGTCGGCTCGGCCACCTGCGAGCACGCCGCCGGCAGCGACCAGGTGGCCGACGAGTTCCGCAAGCACATCGCCGCCTCCGGCCGCAATGACATTACGCTGCATCAAACCGGCTGCACCGGCCGCTGTAGCCGCGAGCCGATCGTCGGCGTGATGCTGCCCGGGCAGATGCCGGTCAAGTACGAGCGGGTCGATCGCCCGCTGGTCCACGAGATTTTCACGCAGCACGTGCTGCAAGGCCGGCCGGTGCTCGCTCATATCCTCGACGGCCCGATCGAAACCATCGCCCGCTACGAGGTGCTCATCTGCGGCAGCATCCGCTGCGGATGGCACGACGAGCGCTCTTTTGGTGAGGTGCTGGCCGCGAAGCTGCGGGCGGCCGGCTTGACGGCCGAACAGGTCCACGTCACCCAGGCCAGTTGCTTCGGCGCGTGCAGCATGGCCGAGGCCGGCAATTATTCGCACCTGCTGGTCCGGCCCGACAAAATCCTCTATCGCGTCGCGAACGAGGCCGAGTTGGACGAGATCGTCCGCGAGCATTTCCTCGGCGGCCGGCCGGTCGTGCGTTTGGAGGTGCCGGGCAAGACCGTGGGGCGGAAGTTCCTGGAGCTTTACGGCGACGTCGCCTTCTTCAATCGCCAAAGCCGCGTCGCCCTTCGCCACAACGGCGTGATCGATCCCGAGAGCATCGAAGAGTATTTTCACTACCGCGGCTTCGAGGCGCTGGCCAAAGTCCTGGAGAAGAACGATCCCAACTGGGTGATCGACGAGATTACGAGGTCGAAACTCCGCGGCCGCGGCGGCGGTGGATATCCCACCGGCCAAAAATGGAAGATGGGACGTGAGTCGTTTAGCCCCGGCGTCCACGCCGGGGAATCCGCCGACCAGGTCCGCTATCTGATCTGCAATGCCGACGAAGGCGACCCCGGCGCCTTCATGGACCGCACCATGTTGGAGAGCGATCCGTTGAACGTAATCGAGGGGATGATTATCGGCGGTTTTGCCATCGGCGCCCGGCAGGGATTCGTCTACGTCCGCGCCGAATATCCGATGGCGATCGAACGCATCCAACGGGCGATCGACCAGTGTTACCAGTGGGGTCTGCTGGGCAAGAACATCCTCGGCTCGGACCACAGTTTCGATCTGGAGATTCGCCTGGGCGCGGGGGCGTTCGTCTGCGGCGAGGAGACGGCCCTGATCCATTCGATCGAAGGCGAGCGCGGCCAGCCCCGCGTCCGCCCGCCTTACCCGACCGAGCGCGGCCTGTGGGGCAAGCCGACGGTGATCAACAACGTCGAGACCTTCGCCAACGTGCCGGCGGTGATCAACTACGGGGCCGATTGGTTCGCGCAGATCGGCACCGTCAAGAGCGGCGGCACCAAGGTCTTCGCCCTGGCCGGCAAAATCCGCCACACCGGCCTGGTCGAAGTGCCGATGGGCACCCGGCTGCAAACGATCATCTACGAAGTCGGCGGCGGCGTGGCCGGCGACCGCAAACTGAAGGCGATCCAGACCGGCGGCCCGGCCGGCGGCTGCATTCCCGCCAAGTGGATCGACCTGGGTGTCGATTACGACACGCTGACCAAGGCCGGCTCGATTATGGGCAGTGGCGGCATGATCGTGCTGGACGAAGACGACTGCATGGTCGACATCGCCAAGTACTTTATGACCTTCTCGCAGGACGAATCGTGTGGCAAATGCACCCCCTGCCGCGAAGGCACCACGCGCATGCTGGAAATCCTCGACCGCATCACCAGCGGCAACGGCACGTTGGAAGACCTCGACAAGTTGAAGCGGTTGGGGCTGTTGATGCGTCGCGCGTCGCTCTGCGGGCTGGGGCGGGCGGCGGCCAATCCGATCCTCAGCACGCTCGAACATTTCCGCGAGGAGTACGTCGCCCACGTCAGCGAGCGCCGCTGCCCGGCGCACAAGTGCAAGGCGTTGATCCATTACGAGATCGACCCGCAGAAGTGCGTCGGCTGCACCGTTTGTGCGAGGAATTGCCCGGTAACGTGCATTTCCGGTGTCCGCAAAGAGGCCCACGTCATCGACCAATTGCGTTGCATCAAGTGCGGCCGCTGTTTCGAGGTTTGCCGGTTTGATGCGGTGAAGAAGATGTGACATCCTGTAAAGCCGCGACCAGTGGTCGCGGATGAGAGATGAGGGATGAGGGATGAAGGACGTTTAGCCGCGCCCCGAAGGGAAGCGGCTGGCCGCGGTATCCGCGCGGGGAAGAAAACGATCAGAAATGAGCGCGGGAGGCAAAACCGGGCGCACGGCGGAGTTCGTTGGGAAAGGCGAGCCACGCAAACGGCGATGGTCGACCCTTTTTACTAGCCCAGGCGTTTACGCCTGGGGACGCGAATTCCCCGACCATCTTTCCTTTTTCCTTGCAGCCCCTTTAGGGGTGACGACGTGCAGGTGAGTGATGAGCGACGCCAAAAGCCACAGCGAAAGGACCACCAATCGGAAAACCGCTCGTGCTTCGCAGCGGAACGACGTTGCGTTCGCATTGATGGCGACCGGCGGCTTCGTTGTCTTCGTTGTGGTTGCGGCTTTTGTCGTAGCGATTTTGTCATTCCCCGCGGAGCATGATGCTGAGATAAGACGGAATCAGGAGAAGGACATTGCGAGGCAGATTGCAGAAATCAAAGCGGGCCGAGCGAAATCCATCTATTTGTATTGTTCCGAGGGAACGGACGATCTGCTGGCGCGGCTGGTCGATGTGCCAGGAATCGAAGAGGTCAGGCTCGACCTGACCGACGTGACGGATGATGGAATGAAATCGTTGGCGAAACTCAAGAACCTGAAATCGCTTACCGTTTCCGGCGGGCGGGTGTCACAGGCCGGGTTAAAGAAGTTTCGGGAGGCACCACCAAACTGTACCGTTGACACAGAACGCATCGGAAGGTGAGAGACAATAGCGACCCCTGAAGGGGTCTTGAAAGAAAAAAGCCTGTTTGGGATCCCCGGTCCCCAGGCGTAAACGCCTGGGCTAGTGAAAAGGCACGAATACCACGGTCCCCGAGAACAAAACAACGGCCAACAATGTCCCAGAAGGGCGAAACACCGGCCCATCATTATAGATAAGGCGATCGATGCCACAAAAAAAGAAAATCTCCCTGAAAATCGACGACGTTCCCGTCGAGGTTGATGCCGGAACGACGATTATGGAGGCGGCGGAGCTGCTGGGGATTCGCATCCCGCGGCTCTGCTTCCATCCCGATCTTAGCCTGGCCGGCTCTTGCCGCGTCTGCGTGGTGGACGTCAAGGGCATGGGCTATTACCTGGCGGCTTGCAGCTCACAGGTTTGGGAAGGGATGGAGGTGCAGACCAACTCGCCCGAAATCCGCCAGGCCCGCCGCGACATCGTCGAATTGCTGATCGACAACCACAACATGGACTGCCAAACCTGCGAACGCGACGGGCACTGCGAATTGCAGAACCTCGCTTACGCAATGGGCGTCCGCGCACGGCATTTCGAGGGGAAGCGGAAGCGGTTCCCGCTGGAAATGTCGAGCGTCTCCGTGGTCCGCGACAGCGAAAAGTGCGTGCTCTGCGGCCGCTGCGTCCGCGTCTGCGCCGAAATCCAGGGGGTATACAACCTCAGCCAACACGGCCGCGGGTTTACTACCGTCGTCGGCCCGGCGCATCTGGCCAATATGGACGATTCGGTCTGCATCCAGTGCGGCCAATGCATCAACGTCTGCCCCACGGCGGCGTTCCTGGAGAAGCGCAGCGCCGGTTCCGTCTGGGAAGCCCTGGCCAATCCGGAAATCCACGTGGTCGTGCAGACCGCCCCCTCGATCCGCGCCGCCATCGGCGAAGGTTTCGGCCTGCCGGTCGGCACGCCGGCCACCGGCCAGATGATTACCGCCCTGCGCCGGCTCGGCTTCGATCGAGTGTTCGACACCGACTTCGGCGCCGACCTGACGATCATCGAGGAGGCCCATGAACTGTTGACACGGTTGAAGTACGCGGTGGATAAGGAGAGGGGGAGACTCGCCGAATCATCCGTCTCCCCCTCTCCGCCTCTCCCCCTCTCCCCCTCTTCTCCGCCCGGCCCGCTGCCGATGATCACCTCCTGCTCGCCGGGTTGGATCAGTTTCCTGGAGAAGTTCTATCCCGAACTGATCCCGCACGCCTCGACCTGCCGCTCGCCGATGATGATGCTCTCGGTGCTGACGAAGACCTACTATGCCGAGAAGATGGGCATCGATGCGAAGAAGATCTTCATGGTGGCGGTGATGCCGTGCGTGGCCAAAAAGTTCGAGGCCCGCCGGCCCGAACATTACACCGCCGACGGCATTCCTTACACCGACGCGGTGCTGACCACGCGGGAACTGATCTGGATGATCAAGTGCTACGGCATCGACTTCAAGAACCTTCCGCCGGGCGAATTCGACAGCCCCTTGGGCACGGCCAGCGGGGCCGGCGACATCTTCGGCATCACCGGCGGCGTGATGGAGGCCACCTTGCGGGCCGCCAGCGAACTGGTCACCGGCAAGCCTGGCGATCGCCTCGAATTCAATGAAATCCGCGGCGTTCGCGGCCTGCGCGAAACCTATGTCGCCATCGGCGAGCACAACATCCACGTCGCCGTGGCCAATGGATTGACTAACGCGAAGATCCTGTTGGACAAAGTCAAGGCCGGCGAGCCGTTCCACGTAATCGAGGTGATGGCCTGTCCCGGCGGCTGTTGCGGCGGCGGCGGCCAGCCCTATCCGCCCGAGGGCGTCAAGGTGCTCGACAGCGATTGGCTCTTCCGCCGCGGCGACGCCCTCTATCAGATCGACGAGGGCAAGAAGCTCCGCAAATCCTACGAAAACCCGGCGATCGAAGAGGTCTACAGCACCTACCTCGGCGGCCCGGGAACCGAAAAAGCCCACGAACTGCTGCACACGCATTACCACGCCCGCGAACCGCGAGGAATCCGATGAGCACGTGCCCCTGCAAGACTACTGACAATTGGGAACAGGTCGAAGCCGCCGCCAAGCTCGTGCTGGGCGAATCGATCGTGGCGGCGATCGCGAAGTATCGCGGCATGCCGCATTCGGAGAGCCAACTGATCGCGGTGCTGCACAAGGTGCAGGCCGAGTTCGGCTATCTCTCCGCCTCGCATCTCGACGCGGTCGCGCAACTGCTGCAAGTGCCGGCGGCCAAAGTGGCGGGGGTGGCCAGCTTCTACCATTTCTTCCGGCTGAAGCCCCGCGGCAAGTTCATCATCAACGTCTGCCTCGGCACCGCCTGCTACGTGAAAGGGGCCGAGCGCGTCGCCCAGCGGATCATCGAGGAGCTGGGCATCACCTGGGGCGAGACCAGCAAGGACCGCGTCTTCACCCTCGAAGCCGCCCGCTGCCTCGGCACCTGCGGCCTGGCCCCGGTGGTGATGATCGACAACGAAATCCACGGCGACATCACCCCCGACCAGGTGCCAGCGCTGCTGGAGAAGTATTTGAAAAAGGCTAAGGCGTAGGAATTATTGACTCCAACGCAGATCGTGGGACATAATCGGATCATGGCAGAATCATTTGACGAACTCGTCCGGCGGACAACGAACGAAGAAACTCGGGCACGCGCGGCACGCCGCACGGAGGAGCTACTGGCGGAGTTGGACTTCCGTCAGAAGGTCGATGAAGGGCTTAGGCAACTCGATGCGGGCGAAGGCGTCGAACATGAGGAAGCCCGGCGCAGGCTCGGAAAGTGGCTTCGCTGATTGCGCTGTGGCGGAAACTGCCGTGCCGGATTTGTATTCTCCCTGACCGATTTCCCGCGACCACTGGTCGCGGCTTTACAGGTCGCGATGGACATTCCCACCCTTCGCCATTATCTCGACGATCCCTATGACGCCGGCGTTTGGCTGTGCCGGTTGGGGATTGTAGATGTGCGGCGGGGACATGGGAATCTGCTGGGGATGGCGGCGGCGGGGGTGCCGCTGGATTTGCTGGCGGTGATCTGCTCGCAATTGGAGCGGCATCTGCCCGGCTGCGCCGATCCGGATATGACGCTGCACAATCTGGAGCGGTTCGTGCGGGCGGCGCGAAATCCGCTGGCCATCGGCACTTTCTTCGAGCGCGATCCGCAGGCCCTGCCCACGCTGCTGCAAATCCTCTCGGCCAGCCAATACCTCAGCGACCTGCTGGTCTCCGACCCGGAAGGCTTCGATCTGGTGCGGCTGACGGAGGGCCAGCCGGTGGCCCGGCAGGCGCTGGTCGGCGAGTTGACCGCGGAGATTGCCGCCTTGGAGCACGAAACCGTCGTGCTGCGGGCGTTGCGGCGGTTCAAGCGCCGCGAAACGCTGCGAATCGCCTATGGCGACATCGTCCGCGAGCAGAGTTTGCGGACGGTCACCACGCAGATTTCATTCGTGGCCGACGCGTTGGTCGAAGCGGCGCTGGTGGCGGCGCGGCGGAAGTTCCAGGCGGCCCGCGGCGCAGCGCTCCGCCCCGACGGCGAGCCCGCCCGCTTCGCCGTGCTCGGCCTGGGCAAACTCGGCGGGCTGGAGCTGAACTATTCGAGCGACATCGATCTAATCTTCCTCTGCGAGAGCGAAGGCCAGACCAACGGCCCGCGGCCGATCTCGAATATCGAGTTCTTCGATCTCGTCGCCCGCGAGTTGGTGCGGCTGCTGACAGAGCGGACGGAGTTGGGCAGCGTCTATCGCGTCAACATGCGGCTGCGGCCGGAGGGGGCCCGCGGGCCGATGGTCATGGGCGTGGACGCGGCGCTGCGCTATTACGACAACCGCGGCCGCACCTGGGAGCGGCAGGCCTACATCAAGGCCCGGCCGATCGCCGGCGACCTTTCGCTGGGCCGCGAGTTCCTCGAATCGCTGGTCCCCTGGATCTACCGCCGCTATCTAAGCTACGCCGACATCGGCGGCATCAAGTCGTTGAAGCGGCGGATCGAGCAGGCCGCGCATAGTTACGAGAAAACGGGGACAGGCACCTCGCCGCCGGCCGCTTCCGCCGTATCCGCGCAAACCGGCTCGGAGCCAGTCCCCGTTTTCTCGCAGCTTCACGTTCACGGCGGCGCCCGCGACGTGAAGACCGGCCGCGGCGGCATCCGCGACATCGAGTTCGCCATCCAATTCCTGCAATTGCTCAACGGCGGCGATCTGCCCGAGCTGCGCACCGGCAACACGCTGGAAGCCCTGGCCGAGTTGGATCGGGCCGGCTGCCTGACGAACCAGGAGCGTTCGATCCTGGAGGAGAACTACGCGTTCTTGCGGAAGATCGAGCACCGCCTGCAAATCATGCTCGATTTGCAGACCCACCTGCTGCCCGAGCGGCACGAGGATTTGGCCAAGCTCGCGCTGCGGATGGGCTACGCCAGCAATGAGGATCGTTCGGCGCTTGAGGCGTTCCTGGCCGACTATCGCGGTAAGACGGAACTGAACCGCAAGATCCTCGATCACCTGCTGCACGACGCCTTCGGCGACGCCCGGCAGTCGCAGGCCGAGGTCGATCTGGTGCTCGATCCCGATCCGCCGCCGGAGCGAATCGCGGAAGTGCTGGGCAAGTACCGCTTCCGCAACGTCAGGCAGGCGTATCGCAATCTGATGTCGCTGGCGGAGGAGCGGATTCGTTTTCTCTCGACGCGGCGCTGCCGGCATTTCCTGGCGGCGATCGCCCCGCAGTTGTTGGCGGCCATCGCCGAAACGCCCGACCCCGACTCGACGCTGGTGAACCTCGACCAGGTGAGCGGTTCGCTGGGTGGCAAGGGGGTGTTGTGGGAGCTGTTCAGCTTCAACCCGCCCAGCCTGCGGCTCTACGTCGAGCTCTGCGCCTACAGCCCGTTCTTGTCGGGCATCCTCACCAGCAACCCCGGCATGATCGACGGCCTGATGGACAGCCTGGTGCTCGACAAGCTGCCGACGCTGGAGGCAATGCAGCGGGAACTGGCCGAGCTGTGCCGCGCGGCCGAAGACATCGACCCGATCCTGCAAAGTTTTAAGAACGACCAGCAGCTTTGCGCGGGCGTCCGCGACATCCTGGGCAAGGAGGACATCCAAGCCACGACCGGGGCCCTCTCCGATATCGCCGAAGCCTGCTTGGCGCAGATCGCCGCGCGGGAATATGAGCGGCTGGTGGCGCGGCTTGGCCAACCAACGATCGGCGAGGGCCGCCGCCGCGGCAGGCCGTGCGAAATGGTGATCCTCGCCCTGGGCAAGTTCGGCGGCCGCGAAATGAACTACCACAGCGACCTCGACATCATCTTCCTCTACGAGGCCGACGGCAGCACCGTGGCCGGCGTGGAAGCGAAACGCAGGAAGGCGACGGAGGAGCTTTCGCCGTATGCGTCTTCCGCCAACGTGGGTCTTTCCGCGAAATCGCCTCCGTCCCCCTCGTTCTCGGCTCCCATCCAGACGACCACCAACCAACACTTCTTCAGCGAGCTCGGCCAGCGAATCATCAAGGCGGCCAGCCGGTTGACCAGTTACGGGCGGCTGTACGAAGTTGACGTGCGGCTGCGTCCGACGGGAAAGAGCGGGGCGCTGGCGACCAGCTTCGACGAGTTCGCGCGATACTTCAGCGAAGGGGAGGGGCAGCTCTGGGAGCGGCAGGCCCTGTGCAAGGCCCGCGCAGTCTACGGCACGCCGCGTGCGGCGAAGGGGGCGTTGGCGGCAGTGGCCGAGTCGGCCTTCGCCCGCCGCTGGCGGCACGGTGACGCCGCCGAAATCCGCCAAATGCGCAAGCGGTTGGAGGAGAGTGCCGCCGCGGCGGGCGACCTGAAACGCGGCCCCGGCGGCATCGTCAACGTCGAGTTCCTCGTGCAAACGTTGCAACTAAGGCACGCGCAGGCCAACCGCCGTCTCCGCGCGGCCAACACGCTGGCGGCCCTGGATGAGCAGCACCGGGCAGGCTTGCTCGCGGCCGACGATTACAAGCTGTTCGACAGCGGGTATCGCCTGCTGCGGACGATCGAAGGGCGGCTGCGGCTGATGAACTCCGCCGCCCGCGACCGCTTGCCGCAAGATCCCGTCGAACTGGCGAAACTGGCGGGCCTCTTGCGTTATCCCGGCAGCGACGCGCTCTTGGCCGATTACGATAACGCTACCCGCCAGATTCGCGTCCGCTTCGACCGCATTCTCGCCGACGAAGCCGGCGGCGATTAACGCGCGCTCAGCGTTCGCGGCAAAGGCAGTGGAGAATTATGAATGACGGACGCAAAGGCGCCAAATAGTAACGAGATGTGAGCTGACATTCATCATTCATCATTATTCCCGTGTTTTTCGGCTACAACACCAACGGCCTGGCCCATCACGATCTGTTCGATGCGGTCGAACTGTTGGCCGAGATCGGCTATCGCGGCGTGGCGATCACGATCGATCACAACGCCCTGCCGCCAGGGGACTCTGCCGATGTGGGCGCCACTGCCGGCTTGTCCGGCAGTGCTTTCCAGACCGGCTCGGCACCGCTGGGCAAGCCAGCAGTGGCACCCACGGCAGCCAAGCAGATCGAGCGGCTGCGGACGTTGTTGGAAAAGTTGGGGATGCGGTCGGTCGTCGAGACCGGGGCCCGCTTTCTCTTGGACCCGCGAGCGAAGCACGAACCGACGCTGCTCTCGCCTTCGCCGCGGCGGCGGATCGGCTTCTACAAGTACGCCGTCGATTGTGCCGCGGAATTGGGCAGCGATTGCGTCTCGCTGTGGTCGGGGAAGGGGACGGAGGTGGTTGTCGGCGGGGGTTCCCCGCGCGGGGACGATTTGTCCCGACAACCACCTCCGTCCCCCTTGGCCCGCCCACAAGCGCTGGACCGCCTGGTCGCGGGCCTGCGGGAAGTGCTCGAATATGCGGCGGCGAAGAACGTCCTGATTGCTTTTGAGCCCGAGCCGGGGATGTTCATCGACACGATGGCGGCGTTCGAGGAGTTGCTCGGCCGGATCGATGCCCCGAACTTGCGGCTGACGCTCGACATCGGCCATTTGCAGTGCCAAGGCGAGTTGCCGATCGCGGCGGTGATCCGCCGCTGGGCGCCGCGTCTGGCGAACGTGCACATCGAGGACATGCGCCGCGGCGTCCACGAACATCTGATGTTCGGCGAAGGCGAGATCGACTTTCCGCCCGTCTTGCAGGCGCTCGCCGAAGTCGGCTACAACGGCGGCTTGTACGTGGAACTGAGCCGCCACAGCCGCGAAGGGCCGACGGCGGCGCGAAGGGCCTTGGAGTTTCTCCACGGGATGAAGGGGAATGGAGAATGGAGGATGAAGGATGAGGGATGAGGGATAAGCGCGAGGCTTTTTTTCACTAGCCCAGGCGTTTACGCCTGGGACGACGGTTCACCCCGATTTTCTCCTTTCCTGTCAGCCGCCTTCAGGCGGCTCCTGGCCGAGACTTCCCACCCTTGAAACCGCCCGCTCTGCCAGTTAGCATGACGAACGCCGCATCTGCAACCTGTCCCGATTCTGTGAGCGTATGCCGGGGAGTGTCCAACCGATGGAAATGACGCCGCGGGAGCGATGGCGGGCTTTGCTGAATCGAAAATCGCCGGATCGCATACCGACCGACTATCAGGCGACCGACGAGGTCACGGCGCGACTGTGCCGCGATCTGGGATGTGTCGACAGCGAGGCCCTCTACCGCAGACTGCACATCGACGCCCGACGGAAGATCGAACCGACGTGGAACCGTCCGGCCGATTGCCCGGCCGAGGCCGATATGTGGGGCATTGTCTACCGCTCGGTTTCCTACGGTTCGGGCGTCTATCGCGAGCCGGTCGTTCACCCGCTGGCCGATGCGGGAACGCCGGCCGATGTTCACGCCCATCGTTGGCCCTCATGCGACGAGTTCGACTACGGTGCGATCACGCGGGCCGTCGAGCGGCACGACGGATACCGCGCGATCCATGCCGGCTGCTACGAGCCGTTCCTGTTGTACGGCTGCCTCCGCGGCCTGCAAACCGCGATGGAAGACCTGGCCGTTCGGCCGCAGATCGCCGACGCCATCCTGGGACACATCTTCGATTTCTACTACGAACATCATCGCCGCATCTTCGCGGCCGGCCACGGGCGGATCGACTTGACCTTCGTCGCCGAGGACTTCGGCGCGCAGACCGGGCCGCTGATGAGCCTGACGATGTATCGCCGTTTCTTGCTGCCCAACCAGATCAAGATGGCCGACCTGGCCCGCTCGTTCGGCGTACACGTGATGTACCACACCGACGGCGCGGCCAGGATGTTTTTGCCCGACCTGATCGAGCAGGTCGGAATCGAAATCCTCAATCCGATCCAGTGGCGCTGTCCAGGAATGGAGCGCGAGAGGTTGGTGGGCGATTTCGGCGGGCGACTCGTCTTCCACGGCTCGATCGACAACCAGCAGACGCTCCCCTTCGGCACCGTGGACGACGTCATTCGCGAGGTCCGCGAGAGCGCGGCCATTTATCGCGACGCCCGCTGGATCTGCGCCCCCTGCCACAACCTCCAGCCGGTCACGCCGACTGAGAACATCGTGGCCATGTACGAAGCCATTCACGAATTCGGAAGCCATTAACGTACTCCTCACGCTCCGCGTGAGGAAAGCCACTCAAACTCAAACCCACCTCACGCGGAGCGTGAGGAGTACATTTTGCCGGCACATCCCATGACTCATTTCTCCTGGCCGATCGACGGCAGCATTGTGGGCCTGTATCTGATTGCGACGATGGTCGCGGGCCTGATGGTACGCCGCTACGTGGCGAAGGTCGATGATTTTCTCGTGGCCGGCCGCGAGATGGACGTCTATCTGGGCATTGCTTCGCTGGCGGCCACCGAGTTCGGCATCGTCACTTGCATGTACGCCGCCCAGAACGGCTACAAACACGGTTTCGCCGGGGCCACGCCCGGAATCCTCTACGCCGCGGCGATGCTGGTTGTGGGCTGGACCGGCTTTTGCATCAAACCGCTGCGCGACTCGAACGCCATCACCATTCCCGAGCTGCTGGAAAGCCGCTTCGGGCCGCGGATTCGCTGGCTGGCCGGGGTGGTCATCGTGTTGGGCGGTTTGCTGAACATGGGGGTCTTCCTCCGCACCGGCGGCGATTTCCTCCGGCTGGTCTGTGATTTCAGCCCCACGATTTCGCTCGGCGGCGTTCAGGTCGAAACGATCGTGGTGGTGATGACCGTGCTGCTGGTCGGCGTGGCAACCTACACGATCCTCGGCGGAATGCTCTCCGTTCTGATCACCGACTTCCTCCAATTCGTCGTGATGAGTGTAGGACTTATCTTGGTCACAGTTCTCATTCTCATGAATTCCGGCGTCGGTTGGGGACGGCTCATCGCCACCGTGCAAGACCACTACGGCGCCGGCGGCTTCAATCCCTTCGTCAACAAGGAACTGGGCTGGTCCTACGTCGTCTTCAATCTGCTGGTGAATACGGCGGCCGTGCTGACCTGGCAGACCGCGGTTGCCCGCGTCCTGGCCGCCAAGGACAGCAAGACCGGCATGAAAGTCTACACGCGAACCTCGTTCTTTTTCGTCTGCCGCTTCCTGATTCCGGGCATTTGGGGCATTGCCGCCCTGGCCGTGCTCGGCTCGCACGTGCCCGATGGCAACCCGCTCTATGCGATGCCGAAGTTCCTGGCCGGCTTCGTCCCCGTCGGGCTGATGGGCATTCTAATCGCCGCCATGCTCGCCGCCGATATGAGCACCGACTCCTCCTACATGCTCACCTGGGGGAGCGTGATCTACAACGATATTCTGCGGCCGTTCCGCAAGGGCGCCTGGTCCGAGCGGCAAGGGCTGATGGCCAACCGCTTCATCATCGCCGCCATCGGCGTCTTTCTCTTCTTCTTCGGCCTGTGGTACAATCCGCCGGGCGATCTGTGGAACTATCTGACGGTCACCGGCTCGATCTATCTGACGAGCATGTCCACGCTGCTGATCGCCGCCTGCTATTGGCGGCGGGCAAACGATTGGGGGGCCGCCGCAGCGATCGTGCTCGGCGCCGCCGTGCCCGTGGTCACTCTTGTTTTGCAGAAGGTCGGGCCTTGGCAGGCGTGGTTCGTCGCCAACGATTCCCTGTGCGGAATTGCGGCCTACGTCCTGTGCTGGGCGGCGATGATCGCGGGCTCGCTGCTCAAGCCGCCGCAGGACGTGCCAATGGTTCAATCCGCTACCCCTTCCGCCACGACCGGAGGTGGCCGATAATGAGCAAACACTGGTTCTGGGCCGCGCTGACGATCGCCTGCGTCGTGTGGTACTCGACGATCACCGTTTACGTCGCCATCAAAGGCGCCTTCGACATCAAGCACATGCTCGCCCGGTTGAGTGGGGCTGCGAGGAGTACGCCCGACAGTGACAAGAAAGACGCTTGAACGGATGCGGCGGGAGAGGAACGATGCCGTCTTCAACAGAAAGAAGATTAGTGAGAATCAGTGGTGATTAGTGTTCCAGCACGTCTTTCCGAAAGACCGTCGTTGCCATGCCCAAGCCCGTCATTCTGCTTTCCATTCCCGCCCTGCGTGAGAAAGACGTGGCCGCGATGCCGGAGTTGCGGTCGCTGATGGCCGGCGGCGAGATCGCGGAACTCACCCCGGGCTTTCCGTGTGTCACTTGCCCGGTGCAGGCGGCGATGACCACCGGGCGGCGGCCGGCGGAACATGGCATCGTGGCCAACGGCATCTACTGGCGTGGGCGGCGGCAGGTGGAGATGTGGACGGCCCCGAACGATTGCGTCGAGCGGCCGCAGATTTGGGACCTGCTCTCGCATCACGGGCGGGGGCTCAGCTCGGCGGTCTGGTTCCCGCTGCACAGCCAGGGCTGCGAGGCGGATTACGTCTGCACGCCCGCCCCGATTCACAATCCCGATGGCTCGGAATCGCTCTGGTGTTACACGCGGCCGGTGGAACTTTACGGCGAATTGCGCGACGCCCTGGGGCACTTTCCGCTGATGAACTACTGGGGCCCGCTGGCGGGCATCCAGTCGAGCGCGTGGATCGCCGATTCGGCGGTGATCGCCGCGCGGCACTGGCAGCCCGACTTCTTCTACGTCTATCTGCCGCAGCTCGATTACGCCGCCCAACGCGCCGGCCCCGACGGCAAGGCCGCCGCCGGCAGCGTCGCCAAACTGGACGAGCTGATCGGCCGGCTCGCCCAGGGGATGGGCGACGCCTACGGCGACGATCTCTTGTGGATCGCCGCCGGCGAATATGCCATCACCCCGGTCGATCACGTCAGCTATCCCAACCGCGTCTTGCGCGAGGCCGGGCTGCTGGCGGTCCGCGAGAGCGACGAGGGGGAACTGCTCGACCTGGAGCGAAGCCGGGCGTTCGCCCTGGTCGATCACCAGTTCTCGCACGTCTTCGTGGCCGACGGCGACGAAGCGCTCGCCCGGCGGGTGGCCGAAGTCTTCCGCGGGCAAGAGGGCATCGCCGAGGCGCTGGTCGGCACGCAGCGCGGGCGATACTGCCTCGAACACCCTCGCTGCGGAGAGGTGATTCTGATCTCCGTGCCGCAAAGCTGGCAGGCGTATTACTGGTGGTTGGCCGACGATCGGGCGCCGGCGTTCGCCCGCACCGTAGATATCCACCGCAAACCCGGCTACGATCCGGTGGAGTTGTTCCTCGATTCGGCCACGAAGGGCGTCCCGCTCGATGCGGCGTTGGTCAAAGGCTCGCACGGGACCCCGGCGGTCGACGGCTCGCAGCGGAGCGTGCTGCTGGCCTCCGAGCCGACGCTCTTTCCGCCGGGACCGCTCGGCGATACCGACATCTTCGGCATCGTGCTGCGGCACTTCGGGCTGCAAGCGTGAAACGGGGGTGGAGATTTCTCGCCGGGGCGCGGGCGTCTCGCCCGCCTTTCTCGGCTTGGCGGGCGAGACGCCCGCGCTCCATCAGACGAGTAGACGAGTAGGTTATGCTTCAGCATAACACGAAGCGAGCTGTTATGCTGAAGCATAACCTACTGACTTGACAAGCGGCTATTTTTTCGGCGTCGCGTTTTCCAGCCGCTGACGGGCTTGCGCGGACAGCCGATCGAGAAACTCGCGGGCGGTGAAGTACTCCTCCGCCGTGAGCTTGGCGGTCATCTCTTTCAGCGTCGAACGCATCTGCTCGACCGCCTTGACGATGCTCTGGTAATCGGTGGCCGTAGGCAAGCTCGATCCCTTCGGGCTGCGGCGGTAGGGGGCCTCGATCCGCGCGCGCTGCTCGGCGAACGGCGGGGCTTGCAGCGCCATCGGCCAGCGGATCAGGTCGGTGGCGACTTGCGGCGGGGCGGGCCTGAAGCCGGCCGTCATCGCCGCCCATTGGGCCGCCTGCTGCCGCTCGGCAATCTGCTGCTGCTGGACCTCGAGCCACCAGTCGCGGTCGGCCCGTTGCTGGGAGTAGATCTGGTCGCAGCGGCGCTGGGCGTCGGTGGCCATCGCGCTGCGGATGTCGTTTTGCAGCGCGGCCGCCTGCGCGGCGGCGATCTGCTGGCCGAGCATGTGCTGCGACTGGCCCATGCAGCGCCGCGCAATGCCGGCGGCGCTGAGATCGTAGACGAGGGTGACGCCGCAGCCGCCGTAGCAGCAGGGACAACAATGGCGGCATCCCGGCCACGCCTGCGCCGGCAGCGCCGTGGCCGACGCCCCCAGCCATCCCGCCGCCAGAACGATCATCAGACTGATGCGTTGCATAGTGGCAATCCGCCAGCGAATCCCGCGATCGTCGATCTCCCCAGATCATCGTGTCGCGTCCGAAGGAAGCCTAGCTCACAACTTCCCGTGCGGCAAGAACGCCGCGGATTGTCGCCCTTCGCTCCGCGAAAGCAGCGCCGCTTTCGCGGAGCGAAAGGCGACTTTGGCGGCAGTGAACGCTTATCAGTTGCCGTGGTCCGGCGGGGTGAACTTGAAGCTGCGGCTCTGGTTCATCAGGCTTAGCGGGTTCTCGTAGACGATGCGGCGGACGAGCGACAACGGGTGGCCGCGACGCCGCAGCGTGAGGATGAAGGAGGGCACGGCCATGGGGTCGGACGGTCCCCAATCGGCCGAGGAGGTGACCAGGATTCGCTCGGGGCCATAGATCTCGATCATATCGACCGCTCGCTCGGCCGTCATCTTCGTGGTCGGGTAGAGGGTCAGACCCGCCCAGTAACCCTCGTCGAGCACCTGCCGGATCGTGTGCTCCTCGCAATGGTCGATCCAGACGCGGTTGTGATCGACGCGGCTGTCGGCCCGCAGGAGGTCGAGGATCATTCGCGTGCCGCGGTACTTCTCTTCCAGGTGGGGCGTGTGGAAAAGGAGTTGCTCGTCGCGCTGCATCGCCAGTTCGACGAGATCCACCAGCGTGGCGACCTCGTTCTTCGTGCATTTGTTCAGCCCGATCTCGCCGATGCCCAACACGTCGGGCTTGTCGAGAAACTCGGGGAGCAGGGCGATGACCTCGCGGGCCAGGGCGACGTTTTCGGCTTCCTTCGCGTTCATGCCGACCCAGACGTAGTGGCGGATTCCGTAGTTGGCCGTGCGCTTCGGCTCCCACTCGGTAAGTTGGCGGAAGTAGTCGTAGAAGCTGGCGGCGGCGGTGCGGTCGTAGCCCATCCAGAACGACGGCTCGCCCACGGCCAGGCAGCCCGCCCGGGCCAGGGCCTGGATGTCGTCGGTCGTCCGCGAGGCGATGTGGATGTGGGGGTCGAAGAAGTGCATGGTTCGTTGAGGGGCTGGGGGCTAGGGACTAGGGCCGAGCAGCAGCAGACGGCCGAAATGGCATAGGCGGCAAGGCCTTGTGGCGTCCTCGCCTGCCTTCTTGCCCCTAGTCCCTAGCCCCTAACCCCTAGTCCCTCCTCAAAAGGCAACGAAAACACCATCTGCACGCGCTCGGCCCGATCGGGGCCGTCGGCGGCGAGGATCTCCAGGCTACGTCGAATCTGCGCCAATCGCGGGTCGTCACCCGCATCGTTGGCGCGGTCGATGCGATCCAGCGCCGCGGCCAATTCGATCAGCCGGCAGCGTATGCCCAAGAACTCGGTATTCAGCTTGTCGGGAGCGGAACCAGACATGGACAAAAACGACCTTTCAGCCCCGAAATCGGGCACGGGAAAAGGGGACAGGCACCTTTTGCCGGAACGGCCCGGAGGGTGCTTCGCACAAAAGGTGCCTGTCCCCTTTTCCCGGCCGCAAAGCGTTATTGTTGCCGCCGCATCGCGAATTGTACAGGCCCCAAACGCACGTGCAACTAGCGTGCCGACGGGCTGCTCGTGCCGCTGAAACGGCTGAATCCGGCGGCCAGAGAGCAACTTGCGCCTCATGACCCTGAATGGCGAAAGACTGCCGCGTGTCGCCCGATTCGACAGCAGCGGCGAATTATGCGACACCGCATAGCTACGCCAGCCCAGCGACAAAGGCTCACCCAGGCAGAGTGGCAGGTGAATCATCTGCCAGCGGTCGGGGGTCAACGACTCCCGGAATCCGGCCGCCAGTCTTCCTCCGGGTCAGTAGGCGCTGGTCGGCTCCTTGGACGGCTGGCGTTTTTTGAAGTCGTTGACGTCGCCGTGCGACTTCTTCACTACGCCGCCCTCGGGTTTGGCGGCGAAGTCCTTGGGATTGATGCCGCGACCGTAACGGATGGCCCGCGACATGTTCTTCCAGCCCATTCGTTGCAACAGATCGGTCAACTGCATCTTCTCCAGGCGGAGGTCGTTGGCTTCGGTTTGGACTTTGGTGAAGGCGTCTCGCTGCTTGGCGTCGCTCTTTTCGGTGGGGGCTTCGCCGAGGACCAGGCAACTGGTGTTCACGTTGATGCGCCCGATGACCTTGCCGCTGTCGTCAACATAGCAGTCGACTATGCCGCCGTTAATGGCGATAAGATTCAGCACGGTTTGCAGGTCGCTGCGGCCGTCGCCGTCGATGTCCATCAAGCCGGCCAAGGCCAGGTGCCGTTTCCCGCCGGGGCTCCAGAGAGCAGTGAAAATCTTGTCGCCGGGGACGACCGGATTGCCGACCTCGTCTTCGACGACGCGGGCCTCGGCCAGGTGGTCGCCGAGAATCTGGGTGACCTCGATCTTCGCCTTCTTCGCCCCCTTGTCGGTCATGCTGGTCACGTCCGGCGGAAAGACGCTGAAACTGACCTGCCGCGTGAGCGCATCGGCTCGGCCGAGGTTGATCCATACCGCCGAGTTGCGCTGGTTGACCCAGGTGATTTCGCCGCTGGGCGTGCCGACGTTCGTGGCGGTATAGTCCCTGATGATTTTCGCCTGATCGGTGACCCGGTCCTTGAGTTTTTCGGCGGCGTTCTTGGCGGCATCTCGATCGGCCTTGGCCTTCTCGCGGAGCTGGTTGGTCTCGCCGCGGGCGGCCAGCAAATCGTCGTGCAGCTTGTTCCCCTCGTCGTTCTTCCGCTGGCGTTCGGCGCGGAACTTATCCTGTTCGGCGGCCAGGTCGTCGTTGGCCTTCTTCCGCTCGGTGTCGTACTGATCGAGCTGCACCTGCTTGGCCTTGAGGTCCTCGTCGTATTTGTTCTTCACCTCAGGAATTCGGGCTTTGGCGTCTTCCAAGTTGCGGTTCTTCTCGTCGATCGTATTCTTCATCTTCTCGAGAAGCTTGCGATAGAAGAGCGAATCCTCAGGATAGCCGGTGCCGTAAGCCTTCATGTCGTCCTTGAACTTGGCGTCGATCTGATCGACCGCCTCGGTATCGGCCGCCCCGATGTCCTTCTTCAGCGTCTTGAGTTGTTCCTCGTAGGTCCGATTCTGGTTTTCGGCCTTGTCTTTGGCGGTCAGGGCGACCTCTTTGTCCTTGCAGGAATCGGAATAGTTCTTGAAGCCCAGGTAGGTCGTTACGCTCAGCACGATCGTCACGGTGACGAAACCGATCAGGGCGATCTGAAGACCTTGGTTTTCGCGGGCCATGAGTGAAATGCTCCTTAACGGCTAACAGCACCAACCCGCACCAGTGGCGGCAGTGAGATCGCCTCTTCTCGTGGTTTTTCTTCGAAGGTTCGTTCCGTAGAACCGCCGCGGGGAGGGAGATTCTCCGCGTCATAATCCATGCCAACATTGTACTTAACCCATTTTCCAGTGTCAACGAAATGCCGCGGAGCGGCGGATTCCGGGCCCTCCGCCGTTTAGCGGCCGACGGAACGTCGGCCCAACCGCTCGCCTCGCGTTGGGGTGGCAGTTGCACCGCCACCCCTGGAACCAACGTCGCTCCCGGTGGGTGGCAGTGCAACTGCCACCCCAACGAGCCGAATTAGCCGGGAGCTAACAGCTCCCGGCGGATGAACCGCCAACCCCGCGCCTGCCGGGAGCTGTTAGCTCCCGGCTATTGCAGCATTTCGCTTCTGAGACGGTATAGTCATACCGGCGGCTCGCTCTGCCCCCCCCTTGTTGTGCAACCATTTCCACCCATGCACCTGGCGGTGGTCGTTGCATCCGGGCAGAACGAGGCGCACAATAAAGCGATTGATCGTTCCCTCCCCCGCCGCATCCCCCCAGAACCAGGAGAAAGCGATGCTCTCGGCCAAGCCTCTTCGCGGCATTTTGATTGCCGCCCTCGTACTCAGCGTGTTCATCCCCAAGGCGTTGATCGCGGCAGAGCCGGCAGGGCCGCCCAAGGAGACCAAACCGGAGCGCGACCAGCGGATGGCCTGGTGGCGCAACGCCCGCTTCGGCATGTTCATCCATTGGGGGCTGTACGCCGTGCCCGCCGGAACCTGGAACGGCAAACGCATCGGCGGCATCGGTGAATGGATCATGAATAGCGGCAAGATCCCCGTGGCCGACTACCAGAAGCTCACGGCGAAGTTCAATCCGGTGAAGTTCGACGCGGACGCATGGGTGAAGACCGCCAAGGACGCGGGCATGAAGTACATCGTGATTACCTCGAAGCATCACGACGGCTTCGCCATGTTCCACTCGCAGGCCAGCAAGTACAACATCTACGACGCCACGCCGTTTCATCGCGATCCGCTGAAAGAATTGGCCGCGGCCTGCAAGCGGCAGGGCCTACGGCTGGGGTTCTACTATTCGCAGGCGCAGGACTGGCACCATCCTGGCGGGGCCGCCTGGGGCGGACATTGGGACAAGGCCCAGGACGGCGACATGACCGAGTACATCCGCAAGATCGCCGTTCCCGAGGTCCGCGAAATCCTCAGCAATTACGGCCCGGTGGCGGTGCTCTGGTGGGATACGCCTTGCGACATGACCAAAGAGCGAGCCGAAATGCTGCTGCCGCTCTTGAAGCTCCAGCCGGGCATCATTACCAACAACCGCCTCGGCGGCGGTTACGAGGGGGACACGGAGACGCCGGAGCAGGAAATCCCCGCCACCGGTTTTCCCGGCGGCCGCGACTGGGAAACCTGCATGACCATGAACGACACCTGGGGCTTCAAGTCGTACGACCAAAACTGGAAATCGACCGAAACGCTGCTCCGCAACCTGATCGACATCGCCAGCAAAGGGGGCAACTATCTGTTGAATGTCGGCCCGACCGCCGAGGGCTTGATTCCGCAGCCGAGCATCGAACGGCTGAAACAGGTCGGCCAATGGATGAACGTCAACGGCGAGGCGATCTACGGCACCAGCGCCAGCCCCTTCAAGCGGCTCCCCTGGGGCCGCTGCACGCAGAAGCCGGGCAAGCTCTATCTGCACGTCTTCGACTGGCCGAAGGATGGCGAGTTGCTCGTGCCGGGATTGAAGAACAAGGTCACACAGGCGTATCTGCTCGCCGACGCCCACGAGAACGCCAAAGCCCAGTTGCTCGAACGTCGCCCAATCGGACGAGGGCGTGACCGTGAAACTGCCGGCCGCGGCCCCCGACAAGATCGCCTCGGTCGTGGTATTGGAGATCGAGGGCAAACCGGAGGTCGCTCCGTACGCGTTGACTCAAGCCGCCGACGGCTCCGTCAGTCTGCCCGCGGAGGAGGCCGTCATTCACGGCCATACTGCTCGCTGTCAGCCGGGCGACGGCCGGCAGAACATCGGCTATTGGACCGACAACAATGATTGGGTGAGCTGGGATTTCCAAGTGAAGACGCCGGGCAAGTTCGACGTGGAGATTGTGTCGGCATGTGATCCAAGCACTCCGGACAGCGAATACGACGTGACTGTCGCCAGCGAGCGGAAGGAGACCTCAGCGGACGGTTCTACGCAAAGCTCCTTGGCCACCTCGGCGACGATTCATGGCAAGGTGGAGAGCACGGGCGGTTGGAACAAGTTCGTCACCCGCACGTTGGGAACGGTCACACTCGACAAGGCCGGACGCTACACGCTCTCGGTCAAGCCGACCGCGATGCCGCACAGCGCGGTGATGAATCTCGAATCGGTGACACTGAAGCCGGTAAAGCAGTAATGCGTGCGACCGACGAGGACAGGGTGAATTGCATGAAGCAAGCATCGCTGCCGGGATTTGATGACGAACGGGAGGATCGGCTGGAAGAGGCGAATGTTCCGGCCGATCTGCTGGGCACTGAAGTGCCCAGCCCTCGCATCCCACCGGGCACTGAAGTGCCCAGCCCTCGCATCCCACCGGGCACTGAAGTGCCCAGCCCTCTCCCGCTCTCCTTCGCTCCCGCTCTCCCCGTCTCCCCCTCTTCCCTTGGCGACCAAACCATTTGGGTCGTCGATTCCCACTCGCTGATCCACCAGGTCTTCCACGCCCTGCCGGAGATGACGAGCCCCAAAGGCGAGCCGGTGGGGGCGGTCTTCGGCTTCATCCGCGATCTGCTCTTTCTGCTGGAAGAAAAGAAACCGGATTACCTGTTCTGCGCCTTCGATCTGCCGGGCAAGACCTTCCGGCACCAGATGTACGATCAGTACAAGATTCAACGGGTCGAGATGCACGAGGACCTGGCGCCGCAGATTCCGGCAATTCTCCGCGTCATCGCCGCATTGGGCATCCCGGCTCTGGGCTGCGAGTCGTTCGAGGCCGACGACGTGCTGGCCACCGTCGCGCGAGTCAGCGACGAGTTGGGCGGCCGCTGCTTCCTGGTGACCGGCGATAAGGACTGCCGGCAACTGATCACCGATCGCGTCAGCGTCTTCAACATCCGCAAGAACGAGGTTTTCAGCCGCGAAATGTTGCGGGCGGAATGGGGAATCTCGCCGGAACAGGTGGTCGACTTCCAGGCGCTGGTCGGCGACGCGGTCGATAACGTGCCCGGCGTGCCGCTGATCGGGCCGAAGTTCGCCCGGCAACTGCTGGAACAATTCGGCACACTGGAGGCCGTACTCGACCACGCCGCCGAAGTGCCGGGCGCGAAGCGGAAGGAGAACCTGCTGAAATTCCGCGATCAGGCCCTCTTAAGCCGCGAGCTGGTGCGGCTGAACTCGCACGTGCCCATCGCCATCAATTGGAACGCCGCTCGGCCGGGGCGGATCGATCTCGACGCGGCCTTGGCGCTGTTTCGCGAGTTCGGCTTTCGCAGCATCGGGCAGAAAGTCGCCGCGCTGGCGAAGCCGCGAGGGCTGGGCACTTCAGTGCCCGGTGAGAGGACGATGAGCCCCCAGGCTGGTCCACTGGTCGCTGAAGCGGCCAGTCCTCCCCGCCTCCCTTTCACCGCTCACCTGGTCGATACGCCCGAGGCGTTCGCGCGGTTTCTGGCGGAGTTGCGGCGGCAGAAGTCCTTCTCGCTCGACACCGAGACGACCGACGTGCGGCCGCGCTGGGCAAAACTGGTCGGCATGTCGTTCGCCTGGAACGAAGCGGAGGCCTGGTATTTGCCGCTCCGTTCCCCGCCGAGCCAGCCGCATCTCGATCCCACTGCGACGCTGGCGGCATTGAAGCCGATCCTCGAAGACCCCGCAATCGAGAAGGTCGGGCAGAATCTCAAGTACGACATGATCGTGCTCCGCGGGGCGGGTATCAATCTGGCCGGCGTGGCCTTCGATACGATGATCGCCAGCTACCTGCTCGAAGCGGGACGCCGCAACCACAACCTCGATGAATTGGCCCAGGCCTACCTGCATCACGAGACGATCAAGATCTCGGAACTGATCGGCAAGGGGAAAGACCAGCGGCGGATGGACGAAGTCGATACGCGGCAAGTCGCCGACTACGCCGCCGAAGACGCCTGGGTGCCCGTGCGGCTGCAACCGATCCTGACTGAGAAGCTCGCGGAGGCCGATGAGGGGGCAGTCGGCAGTGGGCAGTCGGCAGTCGGCAGTGGAGAGTGGAGAGTGGAGAGTGGAGAGGAGGAAGCCTCTCCGCCTTCCGCCTTCCGCCCTCCACCAATCTCCAAATCTCCAAATCCCCGCTTCTCCAAATCTCCAAATTCCCCCGGTCACGGCCTCAGCGACCTGCTCATCAATCTCGAGTTGCCGTTGATCGACGTGTTGGTCGAATTGGAATACAACGGCATCAAGGTTGACGTGGCCCGCTTGGGCGAGTTGAGCCGCCGCTATGGGCAGCGGATGGAATCGCTGGAGGCGGAAATTCACGAGATGGCGGGCCGGCGGGTGAATATCGCCTCGCCCAAGCAGCTTCAAGAGTTGCTGTTTAAGGAACTGAAGCTGCCGGTGGTCAAGCGGACGGCGAAGACCGGCCCCAGCACCGACGCCGACGTGCTGGAGGAGTTGGCCCCGCTGCACCCGCTGCCGGCCAAGATTCTCGAATACCGCCAGTACGCCAAGCTGAAGAGCACGTACGTCGACGCCCTGCCGGAGATGGTCTATCCCGAGACTGGCCGGGTTCATGCCTCGTTCAACCAGGTGGTGACCGCCACCGGCCGATTGAGTTCCAGCGATCCGAACTTGCAGAACATCCCGGTGCGGACCGAGGAGGGGCGCGAAATCCGCTCGGCCTTCGTTCCGGGCGAGCAGGGCTGGGTCCTGCTGGCGGCCGACTATTCGCAGATCGAGTTGCGGGTGCTGGCCCATTTCTCGGGCGACGCCCGGCTGTGCGAGGCCTTCGCCCGCGATGAGGACATCCACGCCCGGGTCGCCAGCCAGGTGAACGGCATCCCCCTCGAACAGGTAACCTCGGAGATGCGTCGCGCGGCAAAGGCAGTCAATTTCGGCGTGATCTACGGCCAGAGCCCCTTCGGTCTGGCCCGCGGGCTGGGCATCGACCAGGCCGCAGCGGCGAAGTTCATCGACAGCTACTTCGAGGGGTATCCGCAGATCGAAGAATTCCTCAGCCAGGTACTGGAAAAGTGTCGCAAAGATGGTTATGTTGAAACTATCCTGGGACGGCGACGTGCGATCAGCGGCGTGCGGCAAGGCGCCGGTCGGCAGCGAAACCTGGCCGAACGGACCGCGATCAACACGGTGATCCAGGGCTCGGCGGCGGATCTGATCAAACGGGCAATGGTTGCGATCCACCATCGACTGCGGACGGAGCGCCTTTCGGCACGAATGCTGTTGCAGATCCACGATGAATTGATCTTTGAAGTTCCCACCGATCAACTTCATCACCTGGCCCAACTCGTTGTGGACGAAATGGTCGCCGCCTGCACGTTGAACGTCCCCTTGAAAGTTGACGTCAAAGCCGGCCCGAATTGGGCCGCAACGGAGGAAGTGGATAGCGGGGAGTCGGCGGTGCGCAGTCGGCAGTCGGCAGTCGGCAGTCGGCAGTGAGGACGGATGCGCTCAACTGCTTGCTGCCTACTGCCTACTGCCCACTGCCCACTGCCTACTATTGAATGCGAACCATCGGCATCACCGGCGGGGTGGCAAGTGGAAAGAGCGTGGTGGCCGGCCAGTTCGCGGCGCGGGCGCCGCCGTGCTGGACGCGGATCGAGCGGGGCACGAGGCGTTGCGGTTGCCGCGGGTGGAGGCGGCGGCCCGGCAACGCTGGGGAGACGTGATTTTCGGGCCGGACGGCCACATCGACCGGGCGAAACTCGCCCGCATCGTTTTCGGCCGCGAACCCGGGGCGGGGCAAGAGCGTAGATACCTGGAACAGTTGTCTCATCCCGAAATCGGCAGGCTGCTGCGGCGGCAGGCCGAGGACTTGGCGGCGGCGGGCGTCAAGATCGCGGTCTTCGACGCCGCGCTGCTGTTCGAGGCCGGCTGGAATGGGATGTGTGAAAAGACGATTTTTGTGGACGCGCCGCGCCAGGTGCGACTGGCCAGGGCTTTGGCCCGAGGTTGGACAGAGGAGGATTTTGCGGCCCGTGAGGGCGTTCAGGATTCGCTGGATCGTAAACGCCCGCGTGCCGATGTGATAATAGATAATTCCGGTTCCGCCGAACGGACGCAAGCTCAAGTCGAGCAGTTTTGGGCGTCCCTCGTCCGCTGATTCCCACCTTACTGAGCCCTTCCGTATTGCCGTCACTGATGGCGAGGATCAACGTCGGAGTCCCAGCAACGGGGGCGAGCGCAAAAACACGCGGCGCCACCAGATACATATCGAACGATGCGGCAGCCGTCCCGCGCGAATTGCCGCCGAAGAGCGCCGGAAAGGAGCGGACATTATGGCAACGACAATGAACATGGTCTACTGGAAAGGCGAGAAGTTCTGGGTGGGAAAGCTGCTCGACCACCCCGAGATAATGAGCCAAGGCGAGACGATCGAGGAGTTGGAGGCGAACCTCCGCGAGGCGTATCTCCTGATGGCGATGGACGATGTCCCCGAGGAATATTCGATCAAGACCATCGCCTTATGAAACGCATCGATCTCATCCGGGACATCGAGAAGAACGGTTGCGTTTTTGTAAGGTCTGTCGCGAACCACGACATTTACGTCAATCCGCGAACCGGCAAGAAACAACCGGTCCCCCGTCACCGCGAAATCGACGAGACTTTAGCGCGACACATTAAGAAGGTCCTGGCCTAGATGACCACAATCCCGACAGCTCATCCCACCGCCGCCGCCTTCCGTGCGGCGGCATTACGACCCTTCAGGAGCAGTGCGAGACGATGAACGCCGACAGCGACAGAGAAGACGAGACGACCGCCGAACTTGCCGAGCGCGAATCCCCCGCGGCGGGCGACGGCGAGGCGCTGCGACCGTCGATCGACGAGGCGATCCGGGCACTGGAGCAGGAGGAGCCGATCTCGCTGGCCGAGGAGATCGCCGCCGAGAACCGCAAATCGCGGGGCGCCCCCGCCGACGACCGCTACGAGCAGATCAAGCAGGCGGGCGACACCCACATCGCCGAGTTGCAGCGGATGTCGATGGCCGAGCTGATCGAGGAGGCCCGCAGGGACAACCTCAGCGATTACGCCGGCATCAAGAAGCAGGAGTTGATCTTCAGGATACTCAAGGAGCGGGTGAAACACAACGGCCTGATGTACGGCGAGGGGACGCTGGAGGTCCTGCCCGACGGTTTCGGCTTTCTCCGCAGCCCCGACTACCATTATCTCTCCTGTCCCGACGACATTTACGTTTCGCCCAGCCAGATTCGCCGCTTCGGCCTGAGGACCGGCACGACCGTCTCCGGCCAGATCCGCCCGCCGAAGGAGAACGAGCGTTATTTCGCCCTGCTGCGGGTGGAAGCGATCAACTACCAGGATCCCAACATGCTGCAGACGAAGGTCTCGTTCGACGAGCTGACCCCGCTGCATCCCGACAGCCGCGTCCGCATGGAGACCACCGCCAGCGAGATCGAGATGCGGGTGGTCGACATGATCGTGCCCATCGGCTTCGGCCAGCGCGGGCTGATCGTCAGTCCGCCGCGGGCGGGCAAGACGATCCTCATGCAGAAGATGGCCAAGGCGGCGCTGAAAAACTACCCCGACCTCTACGTCTTCATGCTGCTGATCGACGAGCGGCCCGAGGAGGTCACCGACATGGAGCGGGAGGTGAAGTGCTCCAACTGCGAGGTGGTCAGCTCGACGTTCGACGAGCCGGCCACGCGGCACATCCAGGTGTCGGAGATGGTGCTGGAGAAGGCCAAGCGGATGGTGGAATACGGCCGCGACGTGCTGATCTTCTTGGATTCGATCACGCGGCTGGCCCGCGCCTGGAACGCGGAATGCCCGCCGTCGGGCAAGCTGCTCTCCGGCGGCGTCGACGCCAACGCCCTGACCCGCCCCAAGCGCTTCTTCGGCTCGGCGCGGAAGGTCGAGGAGGGGGGGTCGTTGACCGTGATCGGCACCGCCCTGGTCGACACCGGCAGCCGCATGGACGAAGTGATCTTCGAGGAGTTCAAGGGCACCGGCAACCAGGAGATCGTCCTCGACCGCAAGCTGGTCGATCGCCGCATCTGGCCGTCGATCGACATCAACCGCAGCGGCACCCGCAAGGAAGAGATGCTGATGGATCCCGAGGAGCACCGCCGGGTGACGATCCTCCGCCGCGTGCTGAACGACATGAACCCGCCCGACGCGATGGAGTTGCTGGTCAGTCGCCTGCAAAAGACGAAGACCAACGCCGAGTTCCTGATGAGCATGAACGCGAAGAGTTAGGCAAGCGGCCCGAGGGTCCAGGTGCCAGGTTCAGAAGGGAGACGAACGCCGCCGGACTGCGGTCCGGCGGGTGCCTTGCACGATTGCCGGCGGTTATGCTACAGTCTTCGCCAGGAGCGAGACATGACGAACACGCTCTATTACGGCAACAACCTCCGGGTACGCCGGAAGTACGCGCCGTCAGCGCATGACTTGGCTTACGCCAGCGGCGCGGACTGCGCTAACCGAAAAATGCGCAAGGACCGAAGACAGCGTTGGAGCCGGGAGGATTACAACACTGCCGTTGCAGAATACCATCGGCTATACCCGTGTCCAAATGACGTGAAGTGTGAACTGTGCAAGCGTGAATTGAAGTCCGAGGCTGCCAGCGGCGGGAACATTCTGCGTCTGTAGCATCATTACCGGGTTCTGGTTCCCACGCTCCGCGTGGGAACCGCTGTCTTTCCGACGCTCTCCGCCGGGACGGGCGACGCAGAGCGTCGGGACCAGTGCGTTCCCACGCGGAGCGTGGGAACGAGGGCTTTTCCTTGTTGTCGAACCCGGCAATGATGCTACAGACTCGAACATCTTTCTGTTTTGACCAGGATCGGCGCCGATGCCCAACACATTCCAAGGAACTGTCGCTGCGGCTGAAAGTGGCCACATCGGTATTGTGGTCTCGCGGTTCAACGAAACGATCACCTCGCGTCTGCTGGACGGCGCGGTGCAGACGCTCGTGGCCCACGGCGTGGCCGACGAGCGGATCGACGTGGCCTGGACGCCCGGGGCCTTCGAGATTCCCACCGTGGCCAACCGCCTGGCCGCCAGCGGCCGCTACGCCGCGGTGATCTGCCTGGGGGCGGTGATTCGCGGCGAGACCACGCACGACCAGCACATCAACCGCGCGGTGAGCGCGGCCCTGTGCGAAATCGGCGTCCACTACGGGCTGCCGGTGCTGTTCGGCATCCTCACCTGCAATACGCTCGACCAGGCCATCGCCCGCTCCGGCGGACAAGCGGCCACCACCGGCAAGGACGATCCCCGCGCAAGTCTCGGCAACAAAGGCGTCGATTGCGCCCTGGCGGCGCTGGAAATGGTCGATCTGATGTCCAGAATCGGCAAATCGATGCGTTGACGGGCGATTGCGCTTCCGATAAAATAATGATAGGCTATCTATGGAAATCTGCTCCCCACCCGATCTGCCGCAAGGCCTCGGGTGGGGTTATTCGTTTTCGGGGGGGTATCCATGCGAAGTGAACCTCCCGTAAAACGGGCGTTTGCCTTCTTCGATGGCCAGAACCTGTTCCACGCCGCCAAAGAGGCGTTCGGCTATCCGTATCCGAATTATGACGTCGCCGCTCTCGCAAAGGCGATATGTCAACAACAGGACTGGCAACTCGAACAGACTCACTTCTACACAGGACTTCCCGACGCCGCGGACAACGCCTTCTGGAACCACTTCTGGACGGCCAAGCTTGCCGCGATGGGACGAACAAGCGTGCGAGTGTTTTCTCGCCCGTTGCGCTACCGCAACCAAACTGTGCGACTTCCAAACGGCGCCTCGCACACTTTTCTGGTGGGGCAAGAAAAAGGAATCGACATTCGTATTGCCTTGGACGTTGTGCGATCAGTGCGCCAGAACCTTTGCGACGTTGCCGTAGTATTCAGCCAGGACGAAGATCTCTCCGAGGTGGCGGACGAAGTGCGAGCCTTGGTCCGCGAACAAGATCGTTGGGTCAAGATCGCCACGGCATTTCCAGACAGTCCCACTCGCCGCTATCGCCGCGGAGTGAATAAGACCGATTGGATTCGTATTGACCGCGCTACGTACGATGCCTGCCTTGATCCGGGTGACTACCGACCCCGGAAGCCAACGTAATCTCTCTCGCCCAGTCTACCGTTTCCAATTCCGCCATGCTCCGCCGCAGTCAAGCTCGCGAGGTCGCCTTTCAGGTCCTGTATCAGGACGACCTGAATCCGCGCGGCAATCCGGCCGAGGCCGATCGCTTCATCGAGCGGCGTCTGCGGGCGGAGGACATGATCGCGTTCGCCCGCGAGTTGGTCGCCGGCGTGCGAAAAAACCGCCCCCAGATCGACGCCCGGCTGGAGGAGATCGCGGCCAACTGGACTCTGAAGCGGATGGCCGCCACCGATCGCAACGTCTTGCGGCTGGGGACCTACGAGTTGTTGCACAGCGACACGCCTCCTCGCGTAGCGATTGACGAGGCGGTAGAATTGGCCAAGCGCTTCGGTTCCGCCCAGTCGCCGCTGTTCGTCAATGGAATTCTCGATAAGGTGATGCACCAAAAAGAAAGGAGAGGAGAGGGGAGAGAGGAGAGGGGAGAGGGGAGAGGGAAAGACGAATGACATGCGAGAGACTACTGACGATCGCCCGCAACTGGTCTCTTCATGTATTGCTGCCGCCCGCGAGAAGCAGGCTGTGCGTTCTGTCTTCCCTCTCCCCTCTCCTCTCTCCCCTCTCCCCTAATCATGGGCCTTTTCGACAAACTCAAACAAGGTCTGAAAAAGACCACGCAACTGCTCAATACCGACGTCCGCGACCTGTTCAAGTCGAAGGGGCGACTGGTTGATGAGTCGTTCCACGACGACCTGTTCGAGAAGTTGGTCAAGATCGACATGGGCGTCGACGCGGCGCAGGAGATCGCCGACCAGATCGGCGAGCGGTTCCGCGCCCGCGTGGTCGAGGAACGCGAGATCATCGAGGACATCAAGGGGCAACTCAAGACGCTGATGGCCCAGCCAGCCGCGCCGATCCGCTTCGCCGCCAGCGGGCCGACGGTTATCATGGTGGCCGGGGTGAACGGCTGCGGCAAGACCACCTCGATCGCCAAGCTGGCGCACATGTTTCAGGCCGACGGCCGGCGGGTCGTCCTCGGCGCGGGCGACACCTTCCGCGCCGCGGCGGTCGAGCAGTTGACCATCTGGGCGAAACGGTTGGGGGCGGAGATCGTCACCGGCCCCTCGGGCAGCGATCCGGCCGCCGTGGCCCATCGCGCCGTGGCCCGGGCCATCGAACTGGGGGCCGACGTTTGCATCGTCGATACCGCCGGCCGGCTGCAAACCCAGCAGAACCTGATGCAGCAGTTGACCAAAATCCACCGCGTGCTGGGCAAGCAGATTGCCGACGCCCCGCACGAAGTCCTGCTGGTGCTCGACGCCACCACCGGGCAGAACGGCATCAGCCAGGCTACGCACTTCACCGACGCGGTCAAATGCACCGGCCTGCTGCTGGCCAAGCTCGACGGCACGGCCAAAGGCGGCGTGGTGGTGGCCATCCGCAAAGAGGTCGGCCTGCCGGTCAAGTACATCGGCGTCGGCGAGAAAGCCGAAGACCTCGCCCTCTTCGAGGCCGATTCGTTCGTCGACGCGATGTTCGCCGACGTCGAATAGAACCGCTGGCCCGGCTGGCAGACCCGGGTAGCCCCGATAGCTCTGCTATCGCGGTGCCGCAGGCACAGGAGGCGTTGCTCCGCCCCAGAAACCCTCTGGCCGCTTCGCCGCCCCGATAGACGAGCTATCGAGGCTACCCGCTACGGATAAGAAGAAATATCGTCGTAGTCGTAATTGGGGGAGACAACGCCGTTCTGCACAGAGGCTACGACGTTCTCCGCGTCGTCGGACATTTGCTCGCAATGACCGTCGCAGAATGTCATATTCACTACGTGACCGTGGATCGGTATGATCGCGCCGGCGCTATTCTTCGGGGCCTGCCTGAGGATCGGGTTGGCGGTCAAGGTGTTCCCATAATACGGCCAGAACAGGAAGCCGAAGCTGCTGGCTGTGACGTTGAGATTGCTGGAGCCGCTCTTTTTGGATGAGAGAGTATCCCATGCGGTCCACTGGCGGGATGTCGCCATGTAGGACGTGAGGTCCGAGTAGTTGATAGCAGGGGGACCATAGCCGCTCTCCGCGATCATTGGGCGACGCGACGCCGATCTCACATCGGTCATTGAGATCGGCTTTACGTTGCCGTTCTGCCCGAATGCCGTCGTCAGGGTGAGGTTGCGAAACAGGCCGGTCTGCGTGGTGTAAGCGTTTGCGGTTTTGCCCCCTGTCTGCCCGTCGTCCGGCGATAGCGGCGGCCGCGCGTCCGCTGGTTCTGGGGGCTGCTGCCCTGACGCCGGGGGCTGCCCTCGCCCGACGTTGACAACGTACGACAAGGGACAGTTTACCGTGGGCGAATCAAGGGGGCAGACGAACAGACTCACCGTGGCCGTTCCGCCAACGCCGCTGCGCCAGCCGTTGTTGCCGTTGCTGCCTTCCCACAAATCGTTGCGGCCAATGTACGGCAGCATCATGGCCGCCCAGGTCACGGCATGTCCACCCACGTTGTTCGCATAGCCGGGCAGGCGTCGCGATTCCATCTCGTAGGTGATGACCGCCTTGCCGAGTTGCTCTTCGTTGCTGGCGCATTCGTGGATGCGGGCGCGATTGCGGGCCTGAAGGACGGCGGGCAGCAACAGGCCCATCAGCGTGGCAAGGATGGCGATTACCACCAGAAGTTCGACCAAGGTAAAGGCAGTACGATAGCGCGTGGCCATACTTCACTCTCCTGCTCGTTCCGAGACACCCGCGGCTTGCCCTCAACCTCCTATTCTTGCAGAAAGCGGCAAGAAAAGCCAGTGGGATTGCGGAAAGGGGGGTGCGCAAAAGGGGGGCATCTGACGGACCAGGGCGGTCGCCGCGAGTTGTTTAGCCGCCGCCTCCACGCGGCGCTGTACCCGCGGCCGATTCTGCGCCGCGCGGATGGGGCGGCATCCCTTGAAATTCCATCGGCAAAACGGAAACTAAGCAGATAGTAGAAGCTGGGGGAGAATGGACCATGCCGCGAATTAGCGCCGGGCTGCTGATGTACCGCATCAAGGACGGGGCCACTGAAGTCCTGCTGGCCCATCCCGGCGGGCCGTATTTCGTCAACAAAGATGACGGGGCCTGGACAATCCCCAAGGGCGAACCGAACGCCGGCGAGGACTTGCTCGTCGCGGCCCGGCGGGAGTTTGCGGAAGAGACGGGCGTCACCCCGATCGGCCCCTTCATCCCGCTCAAACCGATCGAGCAAAAAGGCGGCAAGATCGTACATGCCTGGGCCTTCCGCGGCGATTGCGATCCAACGGCCATCACCAGCAACACCTTTGCCATGGAATGGCCGCCAAAATCCGGACGGTAGCAGCTCTTCCCGGAAATCGACCGGGCGGAGTTCTTCGGCCTGGGCGCGGCGCGGAGGAAAATCAAGGCGGGGCAAGAGGCGTTTCTTGACGAGTTGGAAGCAATGGGCGAAAATCGACCGGCCTAGAAAATCAGCCGACAGACGCCTCCTCGTTCCCACGCTCCGCGTGGGAACGCCGCATCCGTGACGCTCCGCGTCGCCCGGCCTGACGCAGAGCGTGGGAACCAGAATCCGAATCATCAGCCGATAGGGAGAATGGCGCCATGACGATGACACGCGAACGGGCCCTCGAACAACTCCATGCCTGGACCACCAATCCCTCGCTGCTGGGCCATGCCCGGGCGGTCGAGATCGTGATGCGGGCGGCGGCCGGCAAGTACGGCGAAAACGCCGACCCCGACGCCTGGGCCGTCGCCGGGCTGCTGCACGACGCCGATTACGACCGCTGGCCCGACGAGCATCCGCGGCGGATCGTCGATTGGCTGCGCGAACAGGGCGAGGAAGAGATCGCCTACGCGGTGTCGTTCCATCAGACCGCGTGGAACCTGCCGGCGAAAGGCCCGATGGACAAAGCCCTGTTGGCCTGCGACGAGTTGGCCGGCTTCATCATCGCCTGCTGCCTGGTTCGGCCCGACGGCATCGCCACGCTCGAACCGAAGAGCGTCAAGAAGAAACTCAAAGACAAGGCGTTCGCGGCCAAGGTCGACCGCGAGATCATCCGCAGCAGCGTGGAACTGCTCGGCGCCGATTTCGACGAACACGTTCGCTTCGTCATCGGCGCCCTACGGCCGCATGCCGAGGAATTGGGAATCGCCGGCAAGGGATAGCCGCGCCGAGCGATTGTTTGCCGCTCGGCCAGTATTCGGCACACGGCGTGTGCCGTTTTCGGTTGTTCGCGCAATTCGCGCGCTCCACGAGACGGCACACGGCGTGTGCCGAATACTTCAGCGCCAATTCCACATCCAATACCAATAATCTTCGATCAACCGCCAGTTGCGGTTGTTCTCGGGCAGATGCAGTTCGATCAGCGGCAGGTTGACCTCGAACTCGCCTTGGCGGGTCTTGCAGAAAATGCCGTCGATCTCGTCGCAGGCATATCGGCTCGGATCGAGCAACTCGACGACAGTGCGGCGAAACTCCGCGCTCTCGCGACAATTCCTGGGCTGGGGGTAGTAGGCGACGAAAGGCAGGGAGAGGTTCGCCGCCAGATAGCGATAGTATCTGGCCAGCATCTTCTCACTGACTCTTGGTATGCCGCCCCGCATCACGCCGAGGGCCGCCATGATCCGCTCGCTCTGTTGGATGCCGGCAGAGCGGGGCGGGAGAAGTTCCAGCCCGCTGCAATCGGGTTCGGCAATGCTTGAAAGTAACATGGAAACGACCTCCGTGATCTGGGTCATCAGTGGCTCTTCACCTGTTCCGGTCTACGCCACGCATTCGGCAAATTGAAACCGAGGCGCGTGGTCGTTGATTCGGCGGCTGACCTCTTGGCGATGGACGGGGATCTCGGCGGGAGCGTCGATGCCGAGTTTTACGCGGTCGCCATGCACTGCCAAAACCGAAATCGTAATGCCGTCGCCGATGACAATCGCCTCCGAGAGCTTGCGGCTGAGCACCAACATGACTGGTCCCTCCTTGCTTGTGAAATCTCGTGAATGGTGATTTTGCAACGGCCGAATTGTACACCGCAGCCGGTGGCCCCATCTCGGGGCGGTGCTGGAGTGGATGCCAGGAATTCCCCGAGAAGGCGCTCAGGAAATCATGACAATATTACAGATATATGTGGCCGTGAAAGGCCGCGTGCCGGGCGTTGGACGGCGAAGCGCCCGAGGTTGTGGGTGCCGGCGCTTCCGGCCTCGATCAGCAGGCCTTTAGTGAATATTCTTACAGATAATGCGGCGGTGTTCACAATTCATGGGAGTCATTCACAATTCGGGGAGCTTCGGCAAGATCGCTGCCCAAGCGGCAACTCTCTCGTAGCCAGTAAGGGTACTGGTCCCCCAAAGACCTCCGAAGCACAGATGGTCGGGAGGTGCCTTGCAGGTTTCCGCCCAGCTTCGGAGGTATCTTTTTTTCTTGGGGTCTACGCGGCCAAGAGGACGGCGACAATGCCGGCCAAAAAGACGCCGTCGCTTACGCCCGCTCCGCCGATCGAGGCCACCGGCGCGCCGAGTTGCTGGATTCGGTAAAGATTGAGAATATCCGCGCCTAGCAGCGTTCCCACGCTGCCGGCAATGTAGGCCAGAGGAGCCGCATGTCGGTGGGCGATGAGGATGGCCGCCAAGGCGGCGGCCAGCGGGGCGATGAAAGGGGACAGTGCAATCCCCACGCCCGGCACCGGACGGGCAAACAGGTGCGTAATCACGGCGACCGCGGTGATCGCCACGGCCCCTTGCAGGTAGAGCCGCTGCTTGACCAACAGATACGTGGACAGAGCCAACGGAATAAGTGCCCCTCCCAGGTTGATCGCCAGGATCGTCCGCCCCTCGTGTTCGATCGCCGGAACCACGTACTGCACGCCGAAGAAACTGACGGTGCGGTCAACGCGAATATCCTTGGCGGGCAGTTCGGCGATGGGGATATTGACGGCGCTGCCCACCAGCGAGAGCAGCAGGATGCTGAAGATGTAGCGGCGTTGGATGCCCATCTTCTCGTAGGCGTAGGCAATCACGTTGACTTCGACCAGCGCGATCAGCGCGAGAAGCACCAGGCCGAGCAGCATCATAAATAGCGGCGTCACGGGATAGTAGTGGATTCGCGAGAAATGCATGAAGCGCTCCTGATGACCTCCGGCCGACGCGAGCAATGCGCCAGCGGCAGGCAGTGCGAGGTGAGGGACTTGCTCAATACAGGTGCTATCGCTTAACCAATTCTAGCGTCAGACGGCGGCGAGACAATCTGGCCGCCAGGCTTCTTGATTGCCTTCGTCAGCTCTTTTCAGCGGTGGCCGTTCTCTGCTGCGAGCGAAGGGCCGGTGGCGGCACGATGGCGTTCTTCAGCGATTCGCTGATTCGGCGGGGAAAGAACCCTGCCCAAAGGGATACGGCGGCGGCCCCGAGACGATCTATTGACGGCGGGAGGCGGGCGCTGAAAATTCTAATAGAGGTCGAGAAGAGGCGACGTGAACGTCTACGTCGCCGAGCGGCGCGCGTTGCATTTGTCGCTGCCGTTGCCGAAAACGCGCCCCGGTATACGTCAGCCCGATTGGAGGATTACACCTATGGTTGCTACGTTAGAAGAAAACAAACGCGGGCAGATGGCGGGGGCGCCTTACGAGCGCGAGACGTTTCAACAGGCGGCGGAAACGGCGGGCGAACAACGGCCGTCTCCGGAGACGGGTTTACCGGCCGGACGCGAGCATTTGCTGCCGCTGAGCTTGGTCGTCAGCGGCGCGACTGTCGCCACAATTGGCGGCATCGCTACCTTGATCCTCACGATCATCGGATTGTCGGGCGTGGCGGGGGCATTCTTGTCCGGCGTCTCGTCCATTATCGTCGGCGGCACATTCCTGATGCTGGCGACCATCATCGGCGTCTGGGCCCTGATGTTTCGCTTCGCCGAGCGCAGGCACGGCCTGGAGCGGACGTTCGTGCGCACCAGCGTGTTGTTGCTGGTGCTCGGGGGCGCCGCGGGAATCACCCTGGGTATTCTCAGCCTGATCTCCCCCGCCGTGATCTCCCTGACGGCGGCCGCCGTGGTCGCGATGGGCGGGACCCTGATGTGGAACGCCTCGGCAATGTGGGTCGTGAGCCGCTTCACCCTTGAGAACGCAGTCTCTCACCGCCGCGGGGGCTTCCTCGACGCCGTGACATTTTCGCTCTCGCCAGCGCGGAACTTCCTCGTCGGGGCGGGCGCCGCTGCGTTGGGAATCCTCTCGCTGTGCAGCGTTCTTCCAGCCACGCTTACACTGGTTGGGCTGTTGACGCTGGGCGCAGGATTGCTGATCATCCCCTCGACGCTGTGTGCTGCGACGGTCACCACGCTCGGCGGCATGCGGTAAAAAGCCGCGCATCTGAAGTGGCGGAGATCTTGAAGCTCCGCCCTTTAGGAGACGGCTCTGCCGTGAACGGCAAGTGGAAGGACGCATGGCCGTTGACGGCAGTCGCCTCCTAAAGAACCGCTGCTAGTTCGCTTTTCTCCCGGTGCTCACCCGCAAATAGTCGGCGATCGGCCGCTGGATCTGACGGAGTTGCTCGTGCGTGACCGTGACCGCGCGGGCGGCTTTCATTTCGGCGGGCGACATGCGAAGATCGCCGCCGGCCGCAAGCAGGACGATGCGATCCTTGACCTGCGGCATTCGTCTCTGCACCCGGGCGGGAGTGCCCAGGCCGTAACTGACGTGGCCGGCGCCGCAGACCACCAGCGCCGAACGTCCGCGGCCGGCCGGCGACCGAAGGAACGTGCAAAGCGTGGCCGCCATCGTCTCATCACGAGCGATCTGCGCTTCGATCCAGGGGCGGAGCATCTCCGCGCTGGCCGCCATGTGGACCATCAATTGGAGGCCGAGCACTTTCGTGTACAACGGATCGTCGATCTGCATCTGCGCAGGCAGCTCGCCGCGGAGTTTCGCACTCAGCCGATCGATGCCGCCGCCGACCCGCACCTGGCGGATCGTCGCCGCGGGGGCGTTCAGCGCGAGAATCGGCACCTTGAGCTTGCGGGCGGTCTCGACGAGCGACCGGTACTGCTGGTAATTTCCCCAGCTTTGCGGCCAGTTGACCGCTTTGGCCAACTGCTCGAAGCCGATCTCGCCGCGGTTATAGCGATCGACCGCCGGCTGCTGCGGCGACTCCAACTGCTCCATGCCCAGCACCAGGGGCTTCCCGCGTTTCGCCAGGCCGGAGAGGACCTGCTCTTCGATCGCGTGGTGTTCGGTCAGGGTGTGAAACTCGCCCAAGTAGACGACGCCGGCCCCGGCCAGATCGTCGAGTACGTCTTCATAAGCGAGCGGCTCACCGCGGCAAATGTCGATCCAGAGGCTGCCGCGATCGTCGCGCTCGGCGGCGGGGGCGACGCTCGGCGGCAATGCGAGTGTTGCCCAAAACAGTACGAAGCACAATGCAACGGGTGTTGTTCTCATGGCGGTTTCATCCTGGTGGCCGATGCTGGTTCACGCCAACCATCATGCGCCCGGCCGACGTTGTTGTCCAGGGGCGAGGCGAGCGGGTGTAATAGTCCTTTGCGGCAAAGATCGGAGGACTGTTTAGCCGCCGCGTCCACGCGGCGCAGGATCGCCCACCGTTGCGGCGCCGCGTGGACGCGGCGGCTAAACGGTTCGCTGGTGACCGCCATAATCCATTACTACGCAGGGGGAAGCGCGACCATTGACCCCCCTGCCGTTCGTGGGTAGATTAGGGGGATGCAGCTTACGTGTTTCAAGCGCCTCCGCATGGCGATCGAGCTGACCGGGCGAGACCTGACGCCCGCCGCCAGCCGGTTTCGCTTCCTGCCGTGGGACGACACGCTGCTGGATGCCTTTGCGCGGGCGAAGTATCTCAGCTTTCGCCGCGAGTTCGACACGAACGTCTTCCCCTGTCTGGGCGAGTATGAGGGCTGTCGGCGGTTGATGGCCGAGATCGCCGATAAGCCCGGGTTCCTGCCCGAGGCCACCTGGCTGGCGGTGCGTTCCGACAACCCCGACCGCCGGCTGGAGTACTGCGGGACGGTGCAGGGAGTGCGGGACGAGCGCGGCTCGGGGGCAATCCAGAATCTCGGCGTGGTCGCCGCCTATCGCCGCGACGGCCTGGGCATGAATCTGCTGCTCCGCGCCCTGGCCGGTTTTCGCCGGGCGGGCGTCCGCCGCGTCTGGCTCGAAGTGACCGCCCAAAACAACAGTGCTATCCGCCTCTACCGGCGAGCCGGATTTATCACGACGAAAGTCGTCTATAAGACCGCGGAGGCGGAATACGCCCAGTGACTCACCGCATCTTCTCCCATACCTATGCGAACGGCCTGGTGTTGGTGGCCGAGCCGACCGCGGCGCTGCAATCGGCGGCCTTCACCTTCCTGGCGCCCGCCGGCTGCGTTTACGATCCCGCCGACCGTAGCGGCCTGGGCAGCTTCGCCTGCGAGATGTCGCTGCGCGGGGCGGGCGAGCGCGACGGGCGACGCTTCATTCTCGACCTCGACAATCTCGGCGTCGAGCGGGCCGAGGGAGTCTCCAGCGCCCACGCCAGCTACAGCGGCGCCACCGTGGCCGAAAACCTGCCGCAGGCGCTGGCGATCTACGCCGACCTGCTGCGGCGGCCCCATCTGCCCCAGGACCAGTTGGAGGCGGGCCGCCTGGCAATGCTGCAAGAACTGCGGGCGGTGGAGGACGAACCGGCGCAGAAGGTGATGATCGAGCTGCGGCGGCGGCATTATCCCGAACCTTGGGGCTGGCCCCCGCAGGGCGAACGGGCGGCGATCGAGGCGACCACCATCGAAGAGATTCGCCCCCACTTCCACCGCTGCTATCGCCCCAACGGCACGATTCTCGGCGTCGCCGGCCAGGTCGATTGGCAGCGGCTGAGGGATCTGGTCGGCGAGTTGTTCGGCGATTGGCCCGCCGGCCGCGCCGCGCCGATCGCCGAGACGCCCTGCGGCTGCCGCTATGAGCACTTGCCGTACGATTCGCAGCAGACGCAGATCGGCGTGGCCTACGCCAGCGTTCCCTACCGTCATCCCGACTATTTTCAGGCGTGGGGTTCGGTGGGCGTGCTCAGCGGCGGCATGAGCGCACGGCTGTTCACCGAAGTCCGCGAGCGTCGCGGCCTCTGCTACAGCATCTACGCCAGCCAGCACACGCTCTTGCACCGCGGCGCCGTCTTCTGCTACTGCGGCACCGGCGCCGAGCGGCGCAGGAGACGCTGGAGGTCATGCTCGGCGAGCTGCATCGCCTGGCCGAGGGGATCACCGACGCGGAGCTCGATCGGCTGAAGGCCCGCATCAAGAGCGCGCTGATCATGCAGCAGGAGTCGAGTTCCGCGCGGAGCTCGTCGCTGGCCCGCGACTGGTATCATCTCGGCCGCGCCCGATCGCTGGACGAAGTCGGCCAGATCATCGACGGCCTGAGCAGCCGCAGCATCAACGCCTACCTGGCCGCGCATCCGCCCGGCGATTTCAGCGTGGTGACGCTGGGATCGCGCGAACTGGCGATGGCCGACAGGCGGTCCAAGTAATGGGCGGGCGAGAATGGCGTCGCGGTGGCGGAGGAACGGCCGTCCCATTGTCCCCTCGAAAACATGGTAGGCGGTGCTATAATGTTAAGGGAGCATTTTGTTGACATTCTCGTCGAGAAGCGAGCCCCATGAACGCAGAAACGATCCGTGAATGGTTGAACCGGCGGCCGTTCGAGCCCTTTGAACTTCGGCTTTCCAATGGGGAAGCCTATCAGATCAGGCACCCGGAGGTTGTCGCGATCGGTAAGAATCGAATCGCGATTGTTGATCCCGGGACCGACCGCTTTGTTCACGTCGCCCTGGTCCACGTCAACAGCATCGAAGCATTGCAAACGGCATGAGTTGTTTCACGCCACCGCGGCGATGCCTGTCGCCTGCTGATGAGGTGGGGGCGGCAACTTCTCAGCAGCCCAACAGCTTGGCCGTCGCCAGCCATTGCAATTCGCCTTTGCCCGTAGCGGGCTCGCCGTCGAAGTGAATGGCGGCCGCGGCCCCTTTGGCGAAGTGGATTAGCGCTTCGCCGTCGCCGATCAGCGCCGCGGCGAGATTGTCAACGTCGGGGGCGTGGCCAACCCAGGCGATCTGCTCGTGGTCGGCCGCCTGCCGCATGGTCCAGCGCAGCATTCCCTGCAAGTCGCTCCCCGGCTGCAATTCGTCGCGTTTAACGACCTTTGGCCCATCGAGCGCGGCCGCCAGTATTTCCGCGGTCTCCACGCAGCGAACCAGCGGGCTGGTGGCGATGACGGTGGGCATCATGCCTGCGCCAACCAGCTTCTTCACCACGCGGGCGAATCGCCCCTTGCCGTCCGCCGTCAACGGCCGCACTGCGTCGTCGGGCCAGCGCGAATCGTCGCGCTGGCCGGCCCAAGCATGACGAACGATGTAAAGGTCCATGAGCGGGATCGGGGGTTAGAGGTTTGGGGGCAGCAGTCAGTGACCGTCGCCCCAGGGTAGGTCAATCGTGCAGTACCCAACGGCTACCTGGTCCTCTCGTCTGCTTTCAGATGCTCGTCGAAGAACTTCAGGATCGAAGGCAGGTCGATTTCATGGGCGCCCTCGTGAATATCCAATGCAGCGTTCTTCGGCTTGCCGAGGGCCTTGTAGACGGCTTGGATTTCGACCATCACCTGGCTGGCGATCTTGGGCGTGAAACTCAGCGGTCCCTCCTTGCGGCCGTTCTGGCACTCCAACGGCCGGGGAGCGATCATCGCAAAGACGTCCGCCCAATCGGCTTGCTCCCGCAAACCGTCGAACTTCCAGCACATGCAATGATTGGCTTCAAGCTGATCCATCGTGGTCAGCCAGCCGGAACTATCGGCCGCCCGAATGCGCGGGTCCATTGCAGCCAACCACATGGTCATCTCGCCACCGAGCGAAAGCCCCCCGCAACCGATCCGCGACTTTTCGACGCCGGGCAGCGTCTCCAGGTAGCTGACGCAGCGCATCAGGTCCCAGAGCCGCTCACCCATCAGCGTACGATTCTTCTCGTAGACTTGATGCTGGCTGACCAGGGTCGAAATCGTCACGTAGCCCGATTTGGCTAGTTCGGAAGCAAAGCCCTTGTAGATCGGGCTGCCATCGCTGTTGTCCGGCGGCAGCGGGCCAAACTCCTTGCCCTTCGTATAGGCGCTGAACTTGTTGGAGCCGTGCCCGCCGATGCACACCACCGCCGGAAACGGACCGGCGCCCTCCTGCGGAACCGTCAGTACGATCTCGATCCGTCTGCCAGGCGTCAACTGGATGGTCATTTCGCGGACGATGAAGCCCGGCATCTCCCATGTCCTCGTCTGTTTGGCATCGAACGGAATCCGGCTTACGTTCGGGACGAGATCCTCCAGCTTCAGCAACCGAAAGAGCTTGTTGCGGAGCTTGTCCCGCCAAGCAGCGATTTCCGCGGGCGTGCCGGGCTGGTATCCCATTGCTCGATAGGAAAGATACTTCTTCTGTCGCTCCAGGTCCTTCTTGAAAGCCCTCAGTCCTTCATGCCAATTGAGGCGCATCACCATGTCGGTGGCGTTGATGTAGGTCTTGTCGGTCAGCGCCACGAGTTTCTCATAAACTTCGATCGACTGCCGCAGGTGGTCTTCGAGCGATTGGGCATATCGCTTGGCTCTCGTGCGTTCGTAGCAGCGCTTTGCGATGGCGGCATACACTTTCTGCCGCCAGGCCTGGGCGACGTAACTCAACGCCCTGCTATCGGTGACAAACCGCGCCGCCTCGTCTTGATTCCGTGTGGCGGACTTCTGCACAGCCTCGGCCAATCGGCAGCCTTCTTCAGCCATTTGCACCAAGAGGTCCACGACTTTGTCAGGCGTCATAACTCCATCGGCTTTCCCGCCCGCAGCCAGTCTCTCGGCATATACGTCGATGGGCAGGGTGATCCGATTGGTCAACTCCGGCAGGCCGTATTTCGCCTTGTATCGCTGGAAAAAGAGGCTATCGACGGGCTGCGCGGGGTAGTCCGCCGTGCAACTGGCCGTGTCGAGGATTGCATCCACCATCTGTTCCTTGCCGACCGCCGTGGGAAAGAAGTTCATATTGTGAACGTGAGTGAGATTCTGCAGGCCCGGCAGAATCGGGCCGGTGGTGTCGTACCATTCGAGCAGCAACCTGCCGGCGTCTGGACTTCCGAACTTCTCCCCCAATCGATCCGCCCAATAATCGGCTTCCGCTTGCTCCGGCCGATCCACCTTCCACAGATAGCGGCCCAGCGCTTCGAACCAGAATGGCGTCTCGCTCGAACGAGAGCAGTTTCTCGCCTTGCGGCCAGAACGAAGCCTGTTGCGGTTCGAGCTTGTCGAGGCTGTACGGCCAGCGCCAACTGATCGGGCCGTAGCATTCCGCCCCATCCAGCCCGGCCTTCCGCCACTCGCCGGCCATTTCGCGAATGAACAGCGGACTCCCCCAGCGGAACGGCTTGATGTCGGCGACCTCGTGCAGATTGACGATGTGTTTCTTCGCCACGTTCTTCCACGCTGCATGGCGAACGTCCGGCACGGGACTGACGATCATCTCGACGTTGTGCTTCAGTTCGGTATAGAGGTTCTCGTATTCGGGAACGCACCGCTGCTTGAATCCCTTCGCGTCCAGTCCCCAAACGCGAACGACAATCGTCGGATTCTGCTTGCTGTCTCTTGCCGCCGGCAGAATCACGTCGTGGATCCAGCCTGCCGTGTGTTGCGCGGCCAACGCCTCGCCCGGGCAGACATAAAGCCCCACCGAACGAAACTCCGCCAAGAACCGGCCCAAGGCATATCGCACGTACTTCCTCACGAAATCGTTGGGCGCGCTATAGTGCATCGGAATCTTGCGCGAGCGGGCCAACGATCGCGGAATGTTGATCTGATAGAAGTGCATCAGCACTCGGATATTCCGCTTGCCGCACTCGTCGGTGAACCAGCGGAACTGCTGCTGATTGCGATCCAGCTCCGCAGGCGTCAGATCGGTCGCGTCCGGGTATGCGGGCATCGACACGATGCTGGGAAACAGATGGCCGCTCCAAAGAAAAATGGTGTTGAAGCGGTTCGCCTGCAAGCAGTCGAGGTATTTTGTCAACAGCGGCTTGTCGTAGAACCAGGGAAACTCCCGCGGGGTCAGTTGGTAGTCGTACGAACCCTCCTTCATCAAGAACAGCGCCGTGCCGCGAAGCGGGAAGTCGGGCCGCTCCACGCCCGAAGTGCTTACGGGCTGCTTCTCCGCAAGCAGTTGCGCCACGCCATAAAGCACGCCAGCGGCGCCGCCGCCGGTGATCTCCGCCCGGCCTTCTTTCACGCGGATGGAGAAGGCCTCGGGGCTATCCATCGCCGGCTCGATCTTTATCGAAGGTTGCTTACCGGCCGGAACATCACGCAGCAACTCCCGGATGTGCTCGAGACACGCATCTCCCGCGTTCGCAACGCCAACATGGTGCCCAATAGCCAGACTACAACACGTGAATGCGACGAACCATACTTTGACAGGAACCAGGCCGCGGAGGTTCATGGTGTGCCTCTACTTCTTGAAGAAGACAAAGTCATTCGAACGATGGAATGCCGGCGGTGGCAGCGCGATCAAAGGTTGGTGGCAGCCGGGTGAGTTCCAAGCCGCTGATTCTCAATGGTCTCATTGTACTGCTGGACGACGTTAGTGTGGTGTCGTTTGGCTCCGCCCAGCGCCTCATCGATCTCTGCCGATGCTCTTGCCCACCATCCGTTGGCAGTTCGAGGAGCCGCCTTCTTCTCCCAATTCGCACGGGGCGTTCGAGCGGAGGACGCAGACATTTCCGCGATGATTCTCGGACCACCTCTCTGGGTGAGGTTCCCGTACATCAATTCCGCAGCGGGCATTGTCGCAGCCCGAAAAACAAGTTAAGATTGGGCTGTAGGTTGGGCTGTAAGAGCGACGGCTTGTAGGTCGCGGCGACGCCATCCCTGCCGGTGGGTCGTTTCTTGCAAGTCTTGACGCCATAAGGTCTTGGGGAATAGTGTAACGGCAGCACAAGTGACTCTGGATCACTTAGTCAAGGTTCAAATCCTTGTTCCCCAGTTTGCGTTTTCAAACTGCTTGTTTCTCCACAACAATATTGCTAGTAAGGACTTGGGACGACTTGCCCCAAATCCTTTTTCATCGCGAAAATGGCCGTGGTGCCGGATATGGCCACTGTTTTGGGCGACTCGTCGCTCAATACCCTCAAGAGCAAATTATCGGCGGGCGAATCGATCTTGGACGGCTGGACGTTCTCGGCAACTGGATACTCGGTGACTTCGACCAATTCCGTCTACCTCTCGTTCAACGTCGGCACAAATCTCGCAGCAGACGACCTGGAAGTCTGGCATTACGACAGCACCAGCGGCTGGGCGAAATACGGCGTGTTCGATTTGACCTACGACGGCACCTTTGCGAGTTTCACCGCCACCAGTTTCAGCGGCTACGCGATGGTCGCTGTCCCCGAGCCTTCCACCCTTGCCCTTCTCGGCATCGGTGCCGTCAGCCTGCTCGGCTACTGCTGGCGAAGGCGAAGGAATCGGCCTTCTATGAGATTTCATCGCAAGAACTGTCGTTGATTCTCTGGGGCATCGATCCGGCAAGCGTGAAGCGGCAGCAGCGCTATCAACGCACGGCGTGAAGCCGCGAAGAAGTTTTCTTCCAACGGCGGGAATAATTTTGCCGCCGTGGTATCTATAAGGGCATGAGCACGGACGTCATGCCTCCCGCCGATGCCACCCTGCTGCCCGACGACCCGGCGGTGTTGAAGCAGTTGGTCGTGCAACTACTGAAAGAGTTGCAGCGCAAGCGCAGCGCCCGCGAGCGTCTTGAGCATCACATGCACTTGCTGTTGAAAAGGCTCTACGGCAGCACGAGCGAGAAGCGCGATCCGCGGCAAGGCGACTTGTTCGATTCACACGGCAACGGCGACGACAAGGTGGAAGAGACGGCGGCGAGCGCGCCAAACGCGGCCGCGCCGGCCGCGTCATCATCGGCCGCCAAGAAGCGTCACCGGCACGGCCGCGGGCGGATCCCCGAACGGATTCAACGCGAGGAGGTGATGCGCTGCAGCCACTGACGGTGTTCGATTACACGCCGACGCATCAGCGGGACGGGCCGGCCGCGTTCTTGAAGGACTATCGCGGCTACTTGCAGGCCGACGCCTTTAACGGCTACGACGGCATCTATTTGGAATCACAAGGGCGAATTGTCAAGGTGGCCTGTTGGGCGCACGCCCGGCGGAAGTTCCACGAGTGCCGGCGGCTGGATGCCGTGCGGATGGAGACGGCGTTGGGCGGGATCGGCAAGCTCTATGCCGTAGAGAGGGACCTCCGTGAGCGTTGCCAGAACGAGTGGAACAATCTCGTGATCGATGAGCGTGCCGAGCGGATCGCCCAACAGCGGCAGGAGCGATCGCGTCCGCTGTTAAACAGCTTCCGTGCCTGGCTGGAGGCGGAAGCGACGAAAGTCTTGCCGAAGCGTCCGGTCCGCGGGGCGATGGACTACACCTTGAACAACTGGGCGGCGTTGTGCGTCTACAGCGAGGATGGCTGGCTGGACATCGACAACAACGGTCGAAGCGAACCCATGTCCGGCCTCATAGTCAACGCGCAGTAAGACTGGTTTGCCGCCGGCGGTGGCTGCCTGGAGGCGGGCGGCCATCTTCCCGAGTTGCCAGGGCGGCACGCGGGGATCGTTCATGCCGGTGGTCAACAGCACCGCCGGGTACCTCGTACCGTCTTTAACATGGTGATAGGCATCTATCGCAGCCCGAGGGCCTGGCGTCTCCCCAATGTTGGGGCCCGCTCGTTTTCTGCCCGCGTTGCCCATTTTCCGCTCCGGAGCCGCGAATGCCAGGGCCGCATCCGCCCCCCGCTTGCGTTGCTTAATCATTACGATCAGAAAAACCGATACAATCGATAGCGACACAGGGGGGATTTCTACGTCCGCGCGGACGCTCTGTCGTTGCTCGACGAGCCCGCTAACAGGGGTTGGCTTCCCGGACGGACTTCCCAACTCACGATGATCTGTTGCACTGCGCAATCGCGCCGCCGCCGATGCGTGCTCTGGGCAGCGATAGCTTTGCTTGGCCCTTGGCACGCCGCCAGCTATGCGCAGCCCGGCGCGGCGCCGCCGGCCGGGGAAACGCCCTGGGCAGCTCAGCCTTCGAACTACGGGCCGGCGGCTGCCGATCAGGTCTTCTCCACGCCGCCGCAGCAGCCGATGTTGGGAGCGAGCGCATTACCGTCGACGGAGGCGTCCCCGCCGGCGGCGACGAGTTCGCCGCCGGCGTCCGCATTCGAGAGCGGCGGCCCCTGGCTTACCAACAGCAACGACTGTTGGAAATGGCAATTCGCGCCCAACGGGCTCTTGTATCCCTCCTACCTGGCCGGCCAAAAAGAAAGCCGCATGGGCACGCAGGCCGTCTACGTCCGCGACTACGGCTGGGAGTGGGACTCGACGCTCGGCGGCCGTGCCGGACTGTTTCGTTACGGCAGCGACGACCCCGTCCATCCCGAGGGCTGGCAATTGGACGTCGAAGGGGCCGCCTTTCCCCGGCTCGATCTGATGAGGGAGCGGGAATTGCGCTCGGTCGACTTCCGCATAGGCGTGCCGCTGACGCATCGCGTCGGTCCGTGGGAGACCAAGTTGGCCTACTACCACTTGTGTTCGCACGCCGGCGACCAGTTCATGCTCGATTTTCCCGAGGTCGGCCGCGTGCCCTACATCCGCGACGCCATCGACCTCGGCTTGGCGTACTGCCCGACGCCGAATCTGCGTATCTACTCCGAGTTCGGCTGGGCGTTCAACGCCACCGGCGGCGCCAAGCCGTTCGATCTACAGTTCGGCGGCGAATTGAGCAGCCAGGAACTGACGGGCTGGCGCGGGACGCCCTTCGTCGCCATCCACGCCCACCTGCGGCAGGAAAATAATTTCGGCGGCAACGTCACTTTCGAAACCGGCTGGCAGTGGCGCGGCCAGAACACCCACCTCGTCCGCCTCGGCCTCATCTGCGCCGACGGCATGGGCGAAGAGTACCAGTTCTACAACCAGTACCAAAGCCAAATCGGCTTCGGCCTGTGGTACGACTTCTGAGTGAAAAGGTTGCCCGCTAGCTTGAGGGGGCGTGCCGAATCTCTTGCAGCTTGGTCTTGGCTGAGCAACGATTTGGCCAAGCACTCAGTTTCCACCGCGGAAAAGGGAACTATTCCAGCCGGCAGATCGTCTATGATTCAAGGCAGTTCACAGTCCACAATTCCCAGGAGGTTACGTCATGCTAGGGCGGACCCAATCTCAAGGGTTTCCAAGATTTCGACCGGCAACCATGTTGCTCGTCGCGGCGATGGCGGCTTTGCCCGTTCAGACGGCGCGCGCCAGGATCATGTGTGGACAAGGCAATGGCCCACTTCATGAGCCGGGGTGGCCGAAGGGCGCGGCCGCGGTCTTCAACAGCCCGGCCCGTGTCGCCTGGACGGCTGGGACGTTCTTTGGCCCGGGAGAGTGGTGTGCCGAATGTCGCGGCGACGCCAAGGCCCTAAGCGATGTCTTGGCCGACTTCGCCAAGTTGGACGTAAAAAACAAGCGGGTAGTCTTGCACTATGGCGTCGGACGCAGCGTTGTGCTCAACCCCCACAACGACCCATCGCTTCAGGCGGCGACAGGCACGGACTGGGACTTCACGGTCTGGGAAGGGGCCCAGTGGGATCTTCTCCGCGAGGAGCTCGCCAAATTCGACCCCACCGACCTGATCCGCGCCGACAAGGGCCCTCCGGCGCGGATCGATGTGTACAGCGGCGGCCATGTTCACTGGCCTGACGTGACCGTCCCAAACGGACTCGAAGTCATCGATGAACGATTGGAACCGCATGGGTTCACACCGGCGGACGGCGTTGTGCTCGAAGGCAAGGTCATCGATCTCGCGACACATCGACCCGTCGCCGCAAGGGTGCGATCGGAGCGGCTCGAAGAGCAGCCGGGACACGCTTGGCATTACATCGTCGCGGCAAAGTCGGCCTCCAACGCCGAAGGTCGCTGGGTGATGAAGAAAGCGCCGCCGGACGGGCGCGTGGTCGTGGAGGCGGACGGTTACGTGCCCAGGGTCGTCGGCCGCCCTTTTGACCAGCGGCCGCACTGGCAATCCTACAACTGCGGGTTGTCGCGCCCCGGCCCAGTTTCGGGTCGCATTTCCGACAACGCAGGCAAGCCGCTCGCCGGCGTGGAGGTGCAACTTGACGATGTCGTGTCCAGCGAGGGCGGACGTTATGAATCGCCGCACAGGTACGCAGCCAAGACCGGCGCCGACGGGCGATTTCGCTTGGATCAGATTCCTATCGCGAAAGCCACGATCCGGCTGCACAAATCCGGCTATTGCCGTCCCGACTTGAGCCAGCCGATCGGCACGCCGAGCAAGGACGTCGCCTTGAGCATGATTGCGGCCGCGAGCGTTCATGTTACCGTCAACTTCGCCGGAACGGATCGCACGGCATCATACCTCGTGACGCTGGGGCGCGAAGGCGGGCCGGCAATCGGAAAGCGGCCGGCGCCGGAGGCGGACATCGACGCTAAGAATCAGGTCACGTTCGAAGATGTGCCGCCGGGGACATATTTTCTGCAGGGGCGCCCGAACGTGCCGTTCGCTCAGCGGACGAAGCGACTTGTGATCCATCTGAAGGGCGAGCAGACGACCGAGGTTATACTGTCCGCCAAGTGATGGTTGGCGGCGATGAAATACGGGCCGCTGCCTCATCTACTCCCGCGTATTCCCGGAGCTCCCGAGGTTTGACCCATTGAGGGCATGGCTTTTGACGTGCCTTCTAGCCGACCCTCTCGAAGTCGATGAATCCCTGCTCAACATCGGTGTGCGTCAACCGCACACGAAGTCTCTGCCCCACATCGACGCCTTGAAAGCCGCGCACCAACCTTCCTTCCACCGGCGTACTGAGAAGGCGAACCCACGTCCCCTTGTCGGCTGCGCCCGTGACGATGGCATCGGACGTTTCACCGATTCTCGATTCCAATAGCATCGCTGCCGCCGACTTCTCCACCTGCCGTTCGACCTTCTTGGCGGCGTCTTCTTCCTCGGTACAATGTTTGGCAAGCGCTTCCAAGTCGCCGTTGCTGTACGGCGCCGACTGCCCGGCCAAAGCGGCCTTCAGCAGACGTTGCGTGATGATATCGGGATAGCGGCGGTTCGGCGCCGTCGAGTGGGCGTAGTCGGCAACTGCCAGCCCGAAATGTCCGGGCGGTGAGCCGTTCCCCGAACAATCCGCCACGTACTCGCCAGGTCCCATCAGTTTGATTACGGCCAGGGACAAATCCGGAAACCGCAACGGGTCGGCCACCTTCTCCTTCATCAAGAATTCTTCCAGCGGCCTTGAATCTGCTTCAGTGGGGAGACTGAATCCGTGGTCATGGGCAAGCTCGACAATCCGATCCCATCGCTTCGGCGTGCGAACCACACGCTGCAAAGAAGGGAACTTTCGCGAGCTGAGATAACGGGCGGTCACGCCGTTGGCGGCAATCATGAAATCCGCAATCAAGTCCTTGGCTCGGTTCGGTTTATCCACCTGAAGCGCACTTACCTTGTCGCCGTCGAATATCGTCCTCGCCCTCAATGACTCGAAGCTGAGGGCACCATGAAGCTGTCGCAGGTTCTTCATCCGCTGGGCCACTTCGTCTTGCAGGCGCAGGTTTTCGTCAAGCCCAGGCACGGCGGCCACCGCTTCCGGCATGCTCCCGCCGTCGAGCCATGCGGCGACGCCGTCGTAGGCGAGCTTCGCCTGATTTCGCACGCACGCCCGATAGACGTCGGAATCCTGGACTGATCCGTCGGCGGCGACGACCATTTCCACCACCAGCGCCAGTCGGTCTTCGTGATAGCCCAGGGAGGTGAGGTCTGTGGACAACTTCTCGGGGAGCATCGAGAAGATGACGGCAGGCGTATAGACGGAGGTGGTGTTGTGCCGGGCATGTCCGTCGATTGCCGAACCGTTCTTGACGACCGAATCCACGTCGGCCACGGCGACGAATATCTTCACCGTGTCGCCCGGCATCGCCTCGGCAACGGTAAGCTGATCCAAGTCGCGGGAGTCGTCGTTGTCGATCGAAGCCCAAAGCAGACGCCTGAGATCGCGGATTTGGCCGTTGTTCATCGCTGCCGGGCCGCGAATCCCGCCAAGTTCCGCCAATGCCTCCGTCGAGAAATCAGGGAGTAATCCCCGTTGCAGCATCACCCTTCGGGCAATCCCCTGCAGGAGAGCACGGTGTTGTTCGCCAGAGACGTTCATCGGATATTCCTCGCTTTTTGACCTCATCGTCGCTTTCGACTGCAAATCGTACTGAATCGTACTGACCAGTGTACCAAGTCCAGCGATGCGGCAAAAGCACGCCCTACTTGTTGTCGCGGGGACTTGGGTGAGACAATGAAGCGAGTTCGCGCGACGACCTCACCGCGCCGTTCTCGTCCACATGCGATCACGAGCTCAATATCGATTCGGCGGCAAAGGGATTCTCGAAGTCCATTCAGCGATTCTGCTGGTGGGACTGACGGGGTTGTTCGGCAAATTCCTCGCTCTGTCGCCTGTTATGATTGTTTTCGGGCGGGCTGCCTTTGCCTCTGCCACACTGGGGCTGGTAATCCTGATCTTGCGGCGGTCCACGAATTCCCAAGTGGCGCTGCCGTGGCGATGGCTGGCGGTCACGGGGGTGCTGTTGGCGATGCACTGGGTTGCGTTCTTCCATGCAATCCAGCTTTCCACCGTGGCTGTCGGACTGCTGGCATTCTCCAGCTTCCCCTTGTTCACAACTCTCCTCGAACCTTGGTTCTTTCAGGAGAAGTGGCGGTGGCTCGATCTGCTTACCGCCGTGATGGTGATGGCGGGCTTGGCGATGATCGTCCCCAAGTTCGATTACAGCGATAACATCACACAAGGCGCATTCTGGGGCGTCGTCTCCGGATTTCTTTACGCCCTGCTCTGCATCCTCAATCGGCGCCTGGTAAGAACGCAGTCGGCGCTTGTGCTGACGGCAGGACAGAACTTCGTGGCCGGTTTGGCTCTGTTGCCGCTCGTGGCCTGGGAGGGCGTGTTGCCCAACCTGCGAGAGATGCTGCTGCTGGCCATTCTGGGCATAGTATGCACGGCACTGGCGCACTATCTGTTCATCAAGAGCCTGAGGTACGTGCGGGCACAGTTGGCCAGCGTGGTGACAGCCCTCGAATCAGTCTATGCGATTCTCTTCGCAGTGCTGTTCTTGGCGGAGATACCCAGCCTACGCACGCTGGCAGGCGGCAGTGTGATTCTGGGGGCGGTTGTCATGGCAACGCTGGGTCGGCACGAACGCTGACCGCGTCGCCGCGCGAGCTGGCAGTTCGGCACCGCCTTCTGTCCCATCCGGATGCGGATGCCATCGCTTACTTGCCCTCCATGGTCTTTCGCGGGACAGTGAATATCAACCTCCGGTCGGCGTTTGCAGGAATTGGCGTCGGCAAAGCGTGAAAGAGCGCAACCATGCAACGTGCTCTGCGTCTGGTCGTCGCGGGAATCGTGCTCTCCCGCCGCCATTGACGACCGCCTCGAAGGCCTCGTTCTGCCGTGCCGCTGCCTTCAACCTGCGGGCTGATCCTGTGCAAGTCCTGCCATCAGGGCATCCATGACCTGTTCCCAACGGAGAAGAACTGGGCCGTGCCATCTCAATACGGGGTGAACTTCATTCCGATCACGTCGTTTCAATCCATCGTCCCAAGAATATCGCCGGCAGCAGGAACAACAGGATCAGCACGGCCCAGGGGAGTCCGCGGGCGGCGTAACAGGCAACGGCGTCGAGCATAACGAGCGAGAGGATCGAACGGCCCACGACCGCCCGGACACGAACGCCGGTCGGCACGAGAATCGCCCGTACACACCGCCAGCCGACCCAGGCAGCCAGCACTCCGATAAGCAAGTACCAGCGCCACGGCTGCACTTGCAGCAGGCGCACCAGACGCTCGGCCCAGTGGGGCAGCCACGCCAGCATCCCAACGCCGAGCACCATCACCAGCGTCGCCGCGGCCAATGGCAGCGGCCTGCTTCGCTCGGCCTCGTTGCGGGCAAACAGCGTGATGCCGGTCACGTAGACGCCGATCGCCCCGGCCACAAGCCACTGCTCGGGGCGGAACGCGGCATCGATCGCGCTCATGCCCAAAAGCACGTTGAGCATCCGGCACGCGCCCATGCCGACCGGTCCCAGCGGCGTGCGCTTCAGCCAGGCGTCGTAGAGCAGAATCGCGGTCGCCAGGATCGCGGCCACGACCCCGGAGCGGAGGCTGCCGGTGAAGAACACGGCCGCCGTGCCCACCGCCACGCCGAGGACCAGCAGCCGCCAACCGAGGCGGCGTGCCGTTTCCAACGGGATGCAGCCCGAGGGGATCGGCCGCTCGGGGCGCTCGCGGCGGTCGATCTCCACGTCGAACACGTCGTTCAGCACCATGCCGGCGAGATACAGCAGGCTGGAGGCGGCGACGAGCGTGGCCAGCGCGGCGAAATCCGCGGCGGCGGGCTGCCAGTGCGTACCGCCCGACTGGACGAACAAGAACCCCATCGTCGCGTCGGCCATCGCGGTGAAGACGGCCGGGAGCCGCAGCAACTGGAGATAGCTGTGAAGGGGCGGGGTGTTGCATTGCCCTGGAGGATCGCGAAACCGCAAGCGGTCTTGGGGATCAACCGCGCCCGATTCATCGCGTTCATCACTCATCATTCATCACTCATCATTCGTCATTCCCTTAGTACTTCGCCGCTCCGATCGCGCGGCGGATCGTCTCGCGCATCAGTTCGCCCGGTCCCTCTTGGCCGGTGAATAGCTCGAACTGGCGGCAGGCTTGGCGGACGAACATGTCCACGCCGGTCACGACCGTGCAGTTTCGGCTGCGGGCTTCCTTCACCAGCAGCGTGTTTTCGGGATTGTAGACGGCGTCGAAGACGAGCATCGACGGCCGCAGGTGGTGCTTCTCGAACGGCGTCTCATCGACGTTGGGGTGCATGCCCACCGGCGTGCAGTTGAACAACAGATCGACCGCGACGGAGTGCCGCGCTGCCCAATCGACCGAGCGGCAATTGAAGCGTTGGGCCAGGGTGAGCGCCTGGCGGGCGACGCCGTCGCTGACCACCACGCTGGCGCCGCGGCGGACCAGCCCGTAGACCACGGCCTTTCCCGCCCCGCCGGCCCCCAGCACGAGCGCCGTCTTGCCTTTGATCCGCTGTTCGACCTCGTCCGGCCTGCCGATGGCGGCTTCGAGGCTCTCCATCGCCGCGCGGCAATCCGTGTTGTAGCCGAGCCATTTTTTGCCGTCGCGGACGATGGAATTAGCCGCACCGATGCCGCGAACCGCCCCGTCGGCCTCGGTGAGCTTCTTGACGATCTCCTCCTTGTGCGGAATGGTGACGCTCAGCCCGCGGACGTCCAGCCGGGCCGCATCATCGACGAATCGCGCCAGGTCCTCGCGCGGCACGCGAAACGGAACGTAGACCTTGTTGAGCTTGAAATGGCGGAAGGCGACGTTGTGGATCAGCGGGCTGAGGCTGTGGCCCACCGGATCGGCGACCACCCCGTACACTTCGGTCTCGGCGTTGATCTGATCGTAGTGATAGGTCTCGGTCATCTGCTGGAAGCTCAACTGGCCGGGGGCCAACACCCGCTCGTGATGGAAGGTGGCGTAGCTGAAGGGAGCGCCGAACTTGCCGGCGAGGATTCGCGTGGGGATGCCGATGTCGCCCATGCACAGCCCGATCGTCGGCACCTTGCTCCGCCGCGTCAACTCCAACATGCGGAGGTTATCGTGCGGATGGTTGGCCATCGTGCAGATCTTGATGACGTTGGGATCGAGCCCGCAAAGCCGGCGGTGGATCTCGTCGAGGTTGTCGGGCGTCTTGCGGAAATCGTGCACGCTGATGATCCGCTTGGTCTTGCCGAAGCGGCGAATCGCCGTAGCCACGTCGTCCTCCAGATCGACGTACTCGACGCCCTCGGCGATGGCCGTCCGCAGCAGCAGTTGCCGCTGCTCCTCGCTGCCGGTGTACTTTCCCCCGTCGACCGTGCGGCGGCAGGAGATGATTGCAGGGCAGGGCCGATCGGCGACCAGCCGTCTTAGATTCACCTCGCCGTTGATGTAGTCCAAGCGCAGTTCGACCAGCGACGCGCCCTGGTCCACCAAGTGCCGGTATTCGGCCAACACGTGCCGGTGACGACCGCGGCCGATGCTAACGCAGATCATGGGAAACCGCCGGGTTAGAGATGGAGAAATGGATGATTGCCCGCCTGCACACTGCGATCACGGCAGCCAACCGTCCGATCATACCCCAATTGTGGCAGATGCGGGACGAAAAATCAAACCCTGCACGGGGTGGTTGCCGCCACAGAAGCTGCCTCGGCCTTCGCGGTGGCGAAGGAGGACCGCAAAGTCCCGAGACTCTCGTTCCCTCGCGCTGCGTGGGAACGTACGATTCGGGACCGTCCAGCGTGCGATCCCACGCAGGGCGTGAGGGTGTCCTGGAATTGAGACTGTAGGAGGCGACTCCTGTCGCCGATTGGGCTTCGCACCGGCGCCATCGGCGTCAGGAGACGCCTCCTACAGCCTGTTTCTACCGCGGCAATTCTAGGACACCCTCACGCAGAGCGTGGGAACGAGCACCGTGCTGTTTCCCTGCGCGGCGGCGGCTGCTTGCGGCGATGGCAGGGCGCAGATACGATGATCGTTGATTCTCGCCGTCTCGATCCGCTCTCCCTGTTTGCTCTGCTCGGAAACGGAAAAAGGGGACAGGGCCAATTTGCCGGAACGGCCCGGAGGGTGCTTCGCACAAATTGGACCTATCCCCTTTTTCCCCCCGCTCACAATGCGGCTGAGCCCTGTCAACCACAGTGATCGCTGCGGCGTTGATCGCCGCGCCGGCACTTTCGCAAGAAAGCTCGTTCGACCCGACTTCCGTCTATCGCAGGGAATCGGTTCACGGCTTCACCGTCCTTGTCAACCCGGAGGTCTTGATCCATCGACGAGAGGCCGCCGAGATGCGGAAGGAACTCGATTCGCAATTGGCGGCGATCGCCGGCGAAATGCCGCCCGATCGGCTGCGCGTTCTGAGGAAAGTCTGGATCTGGGTGGAATGGGAGAAGCAGAAGAACGGCGCCGCCGAATTCCATCCGTCGGCCGAGTGGTTGAAGGCGCACGGCTACAACCCCGAAAAGGCCGGGCACATCGAGCTGTCGAACACGCGGCATTTCGTGGCGTGGTCGCGGACGGCGCAGCCGTGTATGCTGCTGCACGAGATGGCCCATGCCTATCATCATCTCGTGCTCGGCGACGACTACCAAGCGATCGAGGCCGCCTACCGGCACGCCGTCGACGCCAAGTTGTACGAGTCGGTCCCTTATTGTGCCGGCGGCAAGCAGAGAGCCTACGCCCTGACGAACTCGAAAGAGTACTTCGCCGAACTGTCGGAGGCTTACTTCGGCCGAAACGACTTCTATCCCTTCGTCCGCAGCGATCTGAGGAGACATGATCCGCAGGGCTACCAGCTCATGCGGCAGATTTGGGGAGAGCCGTGGAAGGGGAACTCGCGGCGAGGTAGCGATTGACGACGTCTCCGTTCCCCGCAGGCACGTCGACTACCCCGGCGGAGAGCGCAGCACCGGGGCAGTCATCTCAAGATTTGACAATCGGTCGCCATGAAGTAGGTTGTGGTGGGAGCAGGTGCCCTCCGGTGGTGGGCCGTGCTCGGGGCAATGATGTCAGTGCGCTTGCGGGGAGCGGCAATGGCTTCAATTGCTCAGACGATCTTGGGCCTGCTCACTCCCCGCGCACCAGAGCGGGCCATCGCCACAGTAATGCCGCGCAAGGCCCAGCAGCGACGAGCGCACGTCCATCCGCCGCCCGGTTCCGTTGGCCCGCCAATCCTGCCAGTTGAAAATCGGCGCCAATGTCGTGCCGGCAACGCTGCACGACGAATCGCAAGACGGTTTTGGCGTTGTGATCGATCGTCTCGATGATCTGGAGGTCGGCAAGACGATCGAACTTTATACGGAAGCGGGCTGGCTTGCGGTTCAGATCGTCAACATCCGTGAGGTTGGCAAGACCGTTGACGCCACTGGCAGGCGCGAAGTTCGCTTCCAATTGGGATTGAGGATATAGCGGTAGCCCACGAAGTCGTAGAGCGTAAGCGGCGGCACTTCCGCCTTCGCCGCTTTGCCGACGGTGACCATCTTCCCCGGCGTCGGCGGTTCTTCACAGGCAGTGCCGGAATCCTCGGACGGCTGCGACGACCGCTCTGTGAACGCCAAGTCGGGCATATCGTCGCAGAAGTGCAGCGGCTTGAACTTGATATCGTCCGCCGCCGGTGCAAGGCTATTCGCCGCGACGAGTAACGCCAGCACACTGGCCAGCGTCAAACACGACTTTGGCATCGCAGTCCTCTGCTGGAGAGAGAAACCGGAGGATGACGGGGCGCGGAGTCTAGGTAAGCGTCCGGCGGAACACATCTTGTGCGGTCAGGTAGGCTGGGGACGTTGGCCGAGATGGGCTCGGCCCGATGAACCTCTGGAGCTTGACCATGAAGAAACGCATTCGACGCGGCGATCCACAGCGACAGCGTTATTGGGAAGAGATGGTGCGGCGGTGCAGGGAGGGCGGCCAATCGGTGCGGGCGTTCTGTCGCGCCGAGGGGTTGCGAGAGTCGGCCTTCTATGAGATTTCATCGCAAGAACTGTCGTTGATTCTCTGGGGCATCGATCCGGCAAGCGTGAAGCGGCAGCAGCGCTATCAACGCACGGCGTGAAGCCGCGAAGAAGTTTTCTTCCAACGGCGGGAATAATTTTGCCGCCGTGGTATCTATAAGGGCATGAGCACGGACGTCATGCCTCCCGCCGATGCCACCCTGCTGCCCGACGACCCGGCGGTGTTGAAGCAGTTGGTCGTGCAACTACTGAAAGAGTTGCAGCGCGAGCGCAGCGCCCGCGAGCGTCTTGAGCATCACATGCACTTGCTGTTGAAAAGGCTCTACGGCAGCACGAGCGAGAAGCGCGATCCGCGGCAAGGCGACTTGTTCGATTCACACGGCAACGGCGACGACAAGGTGGAAGAGACGGCGGCGAGCGCGCCAAACGCGGCCGCGCCGGCCGCGTCATCATCGGCCGCCAAGAAGCGTCACCGGCACGGCCGCGGGCGGATCCCCGAACGGATTCAACGCGAGGAGGTGATGCGCTGCAGCCACTGACGGTGTTCGATTACACGCCGACGCATCAGCGGGACGGGCCGGCCGCGTTCTTGAAGGACTATCGCGGCTACTTGCAGGCCGACGCCTTTAACGGCTACGACGGCATCTATTTGGAATCACAAGGGCGAATTGTCAAGGTGGCCTGTTCGGCGCACGCCCGGCGGAAGTTCCACGAGTGCCGGCGGCTGGATGCCGTGCGGATGGAGACGGCGTTGGGCGGGATCGGCAAGCTCTATGCCGTAGAGAGGGACCTCCGTGAGCGTTGCCAGAACGAGTGGAACAATCTCGTGATCGATGAGCGTGCCGAGCGGATCGCCCAACAGCGGCAGGAGCGATCGCGTCCGCTGTTAAACAGCTTCCGTGCCTGGCTGGAGGCGGAAGCGACGAAAGTCTTGCCGAAGCGTCCGGTCCGCGGGGCGATGGACTACACCTTGAACAACTGGGCGGCGTTGTGCGTCTACAGCGAGGATGGCTGGCTGGACATCGACAACAACGAGGGTGAGAACTCGATCCGCGGTCTCTGCCTGGGACGCAAGAATTGGCTCTTTCTTGGCAGCGATCGCGGCGGCCGCGCCGCGGCGATCCATTTCAGCTTGCTGGCATCTTGCAAGCGGCACGGCCAAGATCCCTGGGCCTACTACCGCGACGTTCTCACCCGCCTGCCGGGCATGTTCTCCGCGAGCAGCGAGGAAGAACTTCTCGACCTGCTTCCCCATCGCTGGAAGCCAGCTTGAAGCCGCCCCGCCACGTTTGCCCCCAGCCGCCACTCTTCCTCCCACGTGTTCCGCCGGACGCTTACAACTTTCTTCATGGTATGGTCTCCAGGGAAACAGATTGGGCGGCGTCGGAGCAGTTTTGGTCGGTTTGGGCTTTTGTTGGGGCTTCACCAACCTCGCCACCTTCATTTACAGCCCAACCTATTACCGACTCTGGAAGGGGAACGGAGGAGATCCATTTTTTGATTCAGTGGACGAACCGTTCAATATGGACCCTGACTCCGTTCGCTACGCAGAACTTTATCAAGAGGCTGCTCGACAACAGGCTGATCCGCCACCTGCTGCTCCCGATCCCACCAGAGGAATCGACGACCCCAACGTGATCTGAGAAGAACATCTTGGACGACCGCCACATCAGAAGTTGGATTCGATTCGCCTGCGAGTCCAACAACGTTGACGAGTTGAGCCAAGTCATCGTCGTCGAATGGAATCGGCGGTTTACCAAGAGACTCGGAGATGCGGGCTATAGCTCGACCACCTACCGAGCCAGAATTCGCCTCAGCATTCCCTTGTGGCCCAGGGCCTCCGATCAAGACAGACGAGAAACCGTCATTCACGAAACCTGTCATCTCATCGCTTCCTACAAGCACGGGTTTGTCGCCGCTCCTCACGGCTCCGAGTGGAAACAGGCGATGAAGAATTGCGATGTCAGACCGTTGAGGCTCCATTCGGTTGACCGAACTGGCTTGGCCCGACGACAGAAACGGTTTATCCTTCTCGATTGTCCTCACCACGGTCTGGAAAGGAAGTGCCGCTGTTCGGCCAGGGAATTCAACCTGTTGAGACGGGGAAAGGAGTTCTGGTGCAAGGTCTGTGGGCTTCATCTGACTTAGAGGTTCTAACAAGACTCGTATTTCCTGATCTGTGCAATGTTGCTAAATTCTCGGGCTAACCTGGTCAGCCAACCAACCTGTCAAGGAGGACATCATGGCCAAGCCACTGCTGCCCGATGCGCTTTGGGAGCGAATCAAGCCTTTGCTGCCGCGCGAACGCCACAAACCGAAAGGAGGCCGGCCGCGAGTTTCCGATCGTGCGGCGCTCACGGGGATTCTCTTCGTGTTGAAAACCGGTTGTCCGTGGGAATATCTTCCGCAGGAGTTGGGCTGCGGATGCGACATATCAGGCCGCTGGTTGCCCATCGCAACACCGAACATGGAAGCGGCCTGGGCACATTCCGCTACGTCGTTGAAGCCTGCTTCGATTGGCTGTTCAACTGGCGTCGCTTGCGGGTGCGTTATGAGAAACGGCCGGATATTCACGATGCGTTCCTAATCATCGGTTGTGCCATGATATGTTGGAACCGTGTACTGGAGTTTTGTTAGAACCTCAAATGCCCATCAAACGAAGAGCGGCGTCTGGCCGAGCGGCTGCTGGCCGAAGCGAGCGAGTCCCGCCCGCCGTTCTCCGAACCGCTCCACCGCCGCATCGTCTCCGCCGTCGAACAGCGTCGGGCGGCAGAAGCCGAAGCGGCCGGCAGCGTGCCGCCGGGGACTGTCCCGATTTTCGTGTCAACGAAAATGGGGCTGTCCCCTTTGACGTGCCGCCGCCGACCGCGCTTCTTGACGGCCGCATTGGCTGCTGCCTGCTTGCTCTGTGCGATAGTGGTCGCCTGGCAACTCATAGCGAACGCCATTCGACAGAGTCGCCTCGGGCAGGCCGAGCAGGTTGCCAACACCACGATCGCCCAGATGCCGTCGATCCGCGATTTGACCAGCAGCACGGTCGGCCGTCTCGACGATCTCACCGTCTCCGCCGTCCTGGAGCCGCAGACTGCTCCGCTGGCGCACGACGCCCATGCAGTCGCCAGCGTCTTCCTCGATCGTCTCCCGGTCAGCGTGAGCTTGGCGAACAGCCGATAGAAGGACGTTCGCGTAGACGCGGCATGGTCGCCTTTCGCTCCGCGAAAGTACGCTGCTTTCGCGGAGCGAAAGGCGACAGTAAAGGAAAAAAGGGGACAGGTCCAATTTGTGCGACGACCAACGCTGCGCGTCGGTGCCCGCCTCCGGGCCGTTCCGGCAAATTGGACCTGTCCCCTTTTTCCCTCAGGCGAATACTTCCGTTCCTTTTGCGGCCGGGGCGGGAAAGTCGCGGCCGCAGGCAAAACATGCCGGGCGATCGCGCGGCACTCGCCGGCCGCAATGCGGGCACGGCAATCGCGCCGGCCAGGTGCGACGGGCAAGGTAGCCGAAGTACGCCGGCAGTCCGAACAGCAGCACGAAGATCGTCCACACCCACGTCCACGGCAGGCCGTACCGACGCTGGCGGCGATAACAGACCACCGCCAATGCGGCGCCGATAACCGCGGTGACCAACAGAATCGGCCAGACCTTGGCAAACGCCTCGCCGAGGGCGGCTGAATACTCGACCGACTTGCGGGCCTCGGCGGGTGCCCAGGGATAGCACAACATCAACGCGACAAGCGGTGCCGGGCTAGGCACGATCACCGACGGCAGGGCGATGCGCATGAAATCGCTCTCCCGCGGAAACAGCAGATCGAACTGCTTGTGCTCGACGACCTTGCCGCCGGCATCGAACCAGAAGAGCTCGTGGCGGCGGGTATCACGGCCAGAATAGCATTCACCAACCACGGCCTTGCCGCCCGGCAGCGCAATCCACTGGACCTCGACCGGTCGCAATTCCGCCGGCAGCCGATACGTTCGGATCTCCTTGCCGTCGGTGGCGAGCATGACAACCCGGTCCGGCGTTCTCAGCAGGATGACCGGCATCGTTTTTTCTTCCGCCGGCACGGTATTGCCAGCCGGCTCAGGAACGAGCGACCGCAGGCCGGAGATCAGGTCGGCCCGTTCTCGCAGGAACTTGACGGATCGTTTATTCAGATCGATCGTCATCAGGCCGTCGTCGGCCAGCAGGCATTTTGCATCGCGCGGGCCGCCGCCATAGCCGTTGTAGTATCGTCCCTGATAGTACATATTGATCATCGACGTTCCACCGTACCGCGACATCTTGCGGCCGCTGACCGGAAACTGCTCGTCGAGCGGCGGCTCGTCGGAGCGGAACCCATCGCGGCCGATGTAGCCGATCTTCGCCTTCGTCTTCGTGTTGTAGCCGACGAGGTAGCCGTGACCGTCGAGCTTGCCGTCGTGCACGAAGTACCAGACTTCGGCGTCGTACCAATCGCTGTCGACCAATACGATGCGATCCTGCCACGCCAAGCCGTTAAAGGGCCGGCTCAGGTATTCCGATCCGGTGAGATACTCGCCATTGATGGTGCGGGAGCCTTCGTCGCGCGAGAGCTTCACCGGCTTGCCGTCGAGCGTGCTGAAGGTGGCGTCCTGATAGCTGCGCGTGTCGCACGAGCGAATCAACGGGGTGCCGTCGTGGAGGAATACCAATTGTTGGTAAACGCCGCGGGGCGCGAACACCTCGTTGAGGATCGCCGTTGCCCAACCGGCCAGGACGCCCCAAACCACGCCGGCGCCCACCGACAACAGAATCGCCAGCGCCAGAGATTCCAATTGTTCGCGTCGCGTTCTCATGGTCAAGGCTCGTGTTCGGTCAAAGGGTTCTTACGGGTAGTCGCGGGTTCGCACCGTCAATAGGATCATAGCGATCAGCCAAACGTCGACGACCACTGCGACCAGCAGCGGCCAGAAGACGCTGTCGAGTCCTTCGGAGAGTCCGGCGGCCAGACATGCCGCCGCCGCCGCGGCCGCCAGCGGCAAAATCCGCGATCGATACCAGCGGCCGGGCCGGATCGCGGTGCAAAAGGCGCCCAGATAAAGCAGCGTGAACACAAACCAAACGGTCCAGGCGGTCGCGGTCATTCCCCACTGAAACGGACTGGCGTGGGTGCCCGGCGTAGAGGCCCAAACCGCGTAAACCAGGATCGGCGCCGCCGTGCAGGTCAAGTAAACGGCCAATCCCAGCAGCAATTTCAGCCCGATCAACCAGCGGCGTTCGGCCGGGCGGTGCAAGAGAAACGGATACGTCCCGCCGAGCGACTCGCCCAGCGACTGCCGCAACCCCAGGGCAACGGAGAAGATCACCGCAATCAAACACAACTTGCCGACGAAATCGCCGCTGACAAACGGCACGCCGGTCCCATCTCCGCCGCCGTAAAACAACCGCAGCGGATTCCAGGGCGTCTGCGGATCGATCGCGGCGGCCACCAGCAGGCCATAGGCCGCCAGCGCCAACAGCGCTATGCCGCGAATCTCGCGAAGCTCTTTGATGGCCATCGCCTTAAACATGGCTCTCCTCCTCCGTCACAAACACCGGCATGGCGCGGCGCCGGCCGCGAGTGTACTCGATGAAGGCGTCTTCCAGGTTGAAATCAATGATCTCGACGTCGCGGGCATCGAGCGATTCGAGCAGCTTCCGATGCCGCTGGTCGAAGCCGGCAATCACCAACTCCGTCTTCCGCCCGACTTGCCGCCGGCTGACCAACCCCGGGCAGGCGGCCAACTCCGGCAACTCGCTCTCCGGCCCGGTCTTCAACTCCAGGACCACCTTGCGGATCGAGTCCTTGAAATGGTCGGTCGGGCAATCGACCCGCAACGCGCCGTCGACGAGAATGCCGATGCGGTCGGCCACCCGCTCGAACGTCGCCGAGAATGTGCGAGCTGAACAGGATCGTGCGGCCGCGGCGCTGAATGATCTGGATCAGCGATTCGAGAAAATCGCGGCGGACCACGGTATCCAGCCCGAGCGTCGGGTCGTCGAGGATCAGCAACTCCGGGTCGGACGCCACCGCCAGCGCCAGAGCGGCTTGAGCCTGTTGGCCGCGGGAAAGCCGGCGGATCTTCCGCTTGGGCGAAAGCTCGAAATGGTCGAGAACCTGCTCCAGCAGCGGCTGGTTCCAGCGATAACGCTCGTAAAACCCGCGGGTGAAGCTGACCGCCTGTCCGACGGTCATGCGGCGATAGAGCGGATGGCCCTCGGCCAGGTAGGCGATCTTCGCGCGGGTTTCGGGCCGCAGCCGCGCGGCGTCCTCGCCGAATAACTCGGCCTGGCCATAGCTGGGATGGGCCATGCCGAGCAGCATCTTGATGGCGGTCGATTTGCCGGCCCCGTTGCGACCCAAAAGCCCGTAAACCGTACCCTGGGCGACGCGGAGGTCGAGCGAATCGACGGCACACAGATCGCCGTAGTACTTGGTCAATCGCTTGGTGACGATGATGTCGGACATAATGGACTCCGCGACCGCGACCGATGCTCGCGGCTTTACAGTCGAGTCTCCGGATCAGACCATTGAAACTCTTTTCCCAATTCGGCCAGCAGTTTCATCACTTCGTCGGCGGAAAAACCCAAGTGGACGGCGTCGGTGAGGAAGCGGTTGGCGGCCTCGCGGAGCCGCTGTCGACGGACCTTCTGCGACAGCTCGCTGCCACCTTTGGCCACGAAGACGCCCAGCCCCGGCCGCGTCGTCAGCACCCCGTCCCGCTCCAAATCGCCGTAGACGCGGGCTACCGTGTTGGGATTGACGACCAGCGTGCGCGAAAGCTCGCGGACGGAGGGAAGCCGCTCTTCCGCCCGCAGCCTTCCCCGCGCGACGGCCTCGCGGATCTGTTCGCTCAGTTGCCGGCAGATCGGCAACCGGCTCGACGTGTTGATGGAGAGCTCCACGGCCAGCCTCACTAACTGTACTAATACTAATAGTACAGATTGCCGCGTTTTTGTCAAGAGGCATAATCACAGAATTCAGGGCTTGCCAGCAATCCTGTGACGCCGTCCCTGCGGCGACGGCCTTGCCGTCGTCCTTCGCCGCGGGCCGCGGCTCGATCACTGCCACGCGCTGGTCAACGCGCTGAGCATCTCTCCGGCGTTTTGGAAGCGCTCCTTCGGCTCATTGGCCAGCGCCCTGTCGATGACTGCGGCGATTGCCAGCGGCACGGCCAGATTGCGCTGCCGAATTGGCGCCGCCTTTTCACACAGCACGACTTCCATCGGATCGCGGTCTTGGGGGCAGTTGCGTGGGCTGACCCCGGTGATTGCGCGGTAGAACGTGGCCGCGATACTCCAGACATCGCTTGACGGCTCAAAGCCCTTAAAGTTGGTGACTTGTTCGCGGGGCATGAAATCGAAGGTGCTGCCGCACATGCACGTCAGCCTCATGCCAAACAGGCCGGCCTGCTCGAAGTACTTGGCGATCCCCAGGTCGCCGAGTTTTGCCACCCATCCGCCGCCATGTTGATGGAGCAAGATGTTCTGCGGTTTCAGATCGCGGTGGACCAGCCCCTGCCGGTGGGCGTAATCCAGGCCCGCCAAGCTCTGCATGATGATGGGCTTAAGCGCCTCGAGGGGGAGCTTTCCGCCGCGGCGGTCGGCGAGGTCCGCCAGGTTGCCGCCGTTACAATATTCGACGACGAAGTAGAATGCCTTGTCGGCCAAGCCGTTGTCCAACAGGGTGACGATGTTCGGGTGGTTCAGGCCGCGTAGAACGTCGATTTTGCGGAGGAAATCGATGCGGTCTTGCCCGGTGGCCGCAATCTTGGGAAGCATGATCTTGACCGCCACCGGCAGCTCATCCAGCGATCGCGCTCCGGCGTAAACGCGGCCCATGCCGCCTTCGCCCAACACCCTTTCCAGCCGGTAGCCGCTGATCTTGATCGGACCTATGTCCGGATCTCGAGATTCATCTGCCGCTTCGTCTTCCAATATCAAGACTTCTTCGCAAACCTCGGCGGATTCCGGCATCTGCAGCGGACCGTCTGCTTCCTCCTCCTCGCTAAGTTCGATAACCGAGTCGGCGGCTTCTTCAACGTCCGGCAGCGGCTCGGGCACAAACGTCTGTCTTCCATCCGGCAGCGGAGAAGGCGCACTCGATTTGCTGGCGGCGGGCCGGGACACCAACGGCATCACGTACTCGGGGTCCCACTCGTCCGTGCGCATTTCGACTTGCACTAATATCGTCGTATTGCCAACCGTGATGGTGTCGCCGCTTTCGATGCGGACCTGGGCTGGCCGCGGAGGCCCTCCGTCCTTTCCTGGTCGCCCCCCGTAGCGGACGCCGTTTACCCGCGTGCCGTTTAAGCTCCCCAGGTCGCGGATCATTGCCATGGGGGGGTTGATTTCCAGCAGAAAGTGATGGCGTGATACTTTGGGATCGCCCGGTAGCTGCGCGTGGCAGCCTGTCCCCCGGCCGAAGATGAACGTGTCGTGCTGCTTGAACTCGAAGACCTTGCCCTGAATCGGACCGGACAACACGGTGAGGAACAACTTCGCGGCCATTGTCCATTCCCTCTGACTACCGTCCCCGGATTCCAGGGGCGGTCTCAGGAAACCAGCACATCTAGTGTAGTGTCTCGTAATTGGGTTAACTTATAAAATGGCGACAGGTGGGGCAGACATTCCTGTCTGCCCAGGAACCAGGCAAGTGGGAACATCTAGGGCAGACAGGAATGTCTGCCCCACCTGTTTCTGTCTCTTGTTCATAAAGCACGATCTGTGTGAGACACTACACTAGTATAGCAAAAACACCCGGTTACGTATACACGGGGGGTAGGGCGGAGTTCTCCTCTTGCGATTCTGGTTTGGTTTGTTAGAATAGGGGGGTGAATTGAGCTCCTCGTTGATGCGGCACCTCTGCTGTTCGCACGTCGGCAGGAAAGGACAAGGTCGTGCCAACAACCGTGAAATGCCCAGCTTGCGAAACCGTCCATCTTGTGCCCAAGGAGAGCCAGGGCACGCACAAGCAGTGCGAACGGTGCGGGGCGACGTTTACCGTCGAAATCCACTTGGACGAAACCAGCGTGCCCCCGGAGCCAAAGCCGCAACCCTCGGCGGCAGGCGTCCCGGCGAGCGAGCGGCATTCGCCGCCGGCCGCGAAGCCGGCCACCCTGGGCCACTACGTGCTCAAACGAAAGCTGGGCGAAGGCGGGATGGGCGAGGTCTATCTGGCCTACGATCCGAATCTGGACCGCGCCGTGGCGATCAAGGTCCTGCCGCCCGCCTTCTCCGTCGACAAGCACTGCGTCGAGCGATTCCTGCGCGAGGCCCGTTCCGCGGCCAAGCTGCACCACACCAACGTGGCAACGGTCTACCAGATCGGCACCGAGGGAAAGCTGATCTACATCGCGATGGAGTACGTCGAAGGGCGGTCGTTGGACAAGTGCGTAAGCCTGGAGAAGCCGATGAGGTGGCGCGAGGCGACGGCTGTGATCCGCGACGCCGCCGCGGCGCTGGAGGTCGCGCACGAGATGGGCCTGGTCCATCGCGACATCAAGCCCTCGAATCTCATCCGCACCGAGTCGGGAGTGACGAAGGTCGTCGATTTCGGCCTCGCCCGGGCGGCGAGCGACACCAATGTTACCGAGCACGGCAGGATTATGGGCACTCCGGCCTACATGTCGCCGGAGCAATGGACGGGCAAGGAGACCGATGGCCGCAGCGACCTGTATTCACTGATTTGCACGTATTACTATCTGCTCACCGGCAAGCCGCCGTATGAGGCCGACTCGATGGTGGCTTTCGGCTACCAGCACCGCTACGAGCCGTTTCCCGACGCGCGGCGGCTCGTGCCCGATCTCCCCGCGGCGGTGTGCCGAGTTCTATGGAAGGGCGCGCAGAAGGAGCCGGCCAGGCGCTATCAGACGGCCGCCCAGTTGATCGCGGCCCTCGACGGGCTGGAGTTCTCCGCCCTGGCCGAGTCGGATCAACCTGAAGTTGTGCCGGTTCTGCCCGCTGTTGGACCGGCCGCGCGGCTCGCGGCGGCAGGCCCGCCGATCCGCGTTCCCCTGTCAACGCCGACGCGGGACATTTGGCCGGATGTCTTCACCGGTCGGTCGGCCCGGCGTTCGCGGCGTCGAAGACCACGTTCCCGCATTCCCAAATGGCCGCCGATCGTCGCGGCGGCGATCTGCGCGTTATTCCTTCTCTTAAGCATCCTCTATTTGACCGACAACGGCACGATCCGACTCGATTTCGTGGACGCGCGCGGCAACAAGATCGACATTCGCGGCCACGACGTGGATGTGAAGATCGACGGCTACACGATCGAAAACAAGCTGCTCGGAGAACCGTTGGGCTATAGCGCCGATGAACACCAGTTGGTGGTCACTTCCACCGAGTTTCAGACGTTCACGACGCCCTTTACGGTCAGTCGAGGCCAGGAAGACGTGATCCGGGTGACGCTGAAGCCGAAGCCCGAGCCCACCGCTGAAGGGCCACCGCCCCCCGGCGAGCCAGAGGGCGCGGCCGGCTCAACAGAGCCCGCGAAGTAGTTTCTGTTGCGGGAAGCCTTCTGTCGCCTTTCGCTCCGCGAAAGTAGCGATCAATCCCCGCTACTTTCGCGGAGCGAAAGGCGACAATCCGGCTAACCTGCTCTCTCCGCAACAGAAACGAAGTGGAACGCCGCCAACGGAGCCAGCGCCTGCCGCCAATGCCCCCCTTCGAAGCGGCAACCGGGCTCCATACATGAGTGCTAAGGGTTTTCCCGATGATGTGGCTAGGAATGGCGACGTGGTGCCTAGCTCTTGCCAGCGGCCAACCTCCGCGGGATAATGAAAACCTGCTCGAAACGGTTGGTAGGAAGGAGACTCATCGCCCCCCATGCTTGATCGAGGCCGGGGAACCAGCGTTCATTCGGCGGCCTTGAGAAGTGAGTCCCCAAGCGGTTCAGGTCTTCGGTGGAAGCGAGCTTCGGTTGTGCTTCTCAGTGGATGCTGCAATGATGCTACGCAAACCATTACGACGGTGCCCGTGTACGTCCCTGCCCACCTCTCGATAGACAAGGCTTATGGACGCAGATCGGCACAGCTTGACCGCAAACCACGAGGTGGACGTCGCCGCTGGTCGAATGCCCGGAGAAGGTAGTGAAAGCGGTCGCGGTGAAGACGCGAAGGACGCGACGGCGGCATCTTCGCGGCCCGATTCCCGCCGATCGCTTTGCCACCGCCTGGCCTGGCTGCCAATTCCGCTGCTACTGGCGGCTATCATTGCGGGGAGAGCAGCGGGCTGGCGCGAGTCCTACCAGTACGACGGCGTCCGGCTCGTCTTGAGCTTCATCTTCTACACGCTGGTCTCGTTGGGCACGCTCTACCTGATCGGACGGAGTTTCCTGGCCCAAGGCGCGTTGGGGCTGCTGTTGCTCGAATGCGGGGTGGTGCTGTGGAGCCTGGCCGGCACCGTGGCGGACGCCGTCTCCCAGGGTGATGCCAACGTCAACGTCACCGTCTTCAATGCCGGCATCTTGCTGGCGGGGCTGTGTCATCTGGCGGGCGCCGCCCTGTCTCTTCGCGAGCAACGATCGCTGCGGGCGAGGCCCCTCTGGCTGGCGGCAGGCTGGGCTTTCGCCCTGGCCTCGCTAGGGCTGATTACCTGGGCGACCTTGGCTGGTTGGCTGCCGGTGTTCTTCGTCCCGGGCCAGGGGGGCACGCCGGTGCGTTACTGGGTGCTGGTCTCGGCCATCTCCACCTTCGTGCTCTCCGCCGGCCTGCTCCGCGCGGGCCAGCGCGAGCCGCGCACCCCCTTTACGACCTGGTACACGCGTGCCCTGCTGCTGCTGTCCGTGGGACTCTTCGGCATCATGATCCAGTTGTCTCTCGGCAGCGTTGTCAATTGGCTCAGCCGCACGGCAGAGTGGCTGGGCGGGGTTTATCTGTTGCTCGCCGCCGTGGCCGCGATCCGCGAGTCGTCGCTGCCGCTGCTTCCGCTGGGAGGGAAGTTGCGTCCGGCGTACTACGGGAACGTCATTGCCGTGGCGATGGTGCTCGCCGCCACTGCCATGCGGCTGGCATTTCTCTCGGCGATGGGCACGCGGGCCCCGTTCGTGCTGTTCTATCCTGCCGTGATTCTGGCCGCGCTCTATGGCGGCTGGCGTGCGGGTCTGCTGGCGACGGGCCTGTCGGCGATATTGGCCGATTATTTCTGGATCAAGCCGGCCGGCCGACTCGCTTTAGGAGAGCCGGCCGATCTGCTGGGCTTGGCGGTCTTCCTATTGACCGGTGCGATTATCGCCTGGTTCACCGAGGCCCTCCATCGCGCCCGCACCCGCGCCGCCGCGGCGGAGACGCAGGTGATGCTGGCCGCCGAACGCGAAGCAGCGGCACAAAAGCTGAGGATGCGCAATGCGGTCCTTCAGGGAATCAACCGGATCTTTGAGCAGGTCTTGACGCAGCGTAGCGAAGAGGATTTGGGGCGGACGTGTCTGGCGGTGGCCGAAGAGATCACCGCGAGCAAGTTGGGCTTCGTCGGCGAGGTTGGCGCAGACGGATTGTTTCACGACATTGCCATCAGCGATCCAGGCTGGGAAGCATGTAAGATGAGCGATGCAACCGGCCACCGCCGTCCACCAGTGAATTTCGTCATTCATGGCATCTATGGTCGGGTGCTGAAGGATGGCAAGCCGGTGCTGACCAACGATCCCGATTCTCATCCCGACCGCATCGGATTGCCGCCCGGCCATGCGCCGCTTAATGCCTTCCTTGGCGTGCCGCTGCTGCGCGGCGGCCGAACGATCGGCATGATCGCCGTGGCCAACCGCGAGGGCGGCTACGGCGAGAACGATGTTCAGGCGCTTGAGGCCCTGGCGCCGGCGATTGTGGAGGCGTTCCAGCGCAAGCGGGCCGAGGAGGCCCTCCGCAAGAGCGAGCAGGAGTTTCGCACCCTGGCCGAGGCCGTGCCGCAGATCGTTTGGGCCACCCGGCCCGATGGTTGGAACATCTACTTCAATCAACAATGGGTGGATTACACCGGTCTGACGCTGGATGAAAGTTACGGCCACGGTTGGAACACTCCCTTCCACCCCGATGACAAGCAGCGCGCCTGGGATGCCTGGCAGCGTGCGACGCAGCATGACAAACCCTACTTGCTGGAATGCCGTCTCCGCCGCGCCGACGGCGTCTATCGCTGGTGGCTGATCCACGGCACGCCGCTGCACGATGAAAATGGCGAGATTCAGAAATGGCTCGGCACTTGCACCGACATTGAGGATCTGAAACGGGCCGAGGAGGCGCTGCTACGCGCCAAGGAAGCCGCCGAGGCCGCCAACGAGGCCAAGAGCCAGTTCCTGGCCAATATGAGCCACGAATTGCGCACGCCGATGAACGCCATCCTGGGCATGATCGACGTGGCGCTGCCGAAGGCGGCCGACCCGATCGTGCAAGACTGCCTGCACACGGCCAAGGGCTCGGCCGACCTGCTGTTGACGCTGTTGAACGATCTGCTGGACTCGGCGAAGATTGAATCGGGCAAGTTGGAGTTGGAATCGGCCGCCTTCAGCCTGCGGCGGATGCTGGATCAGATTACGCGAGTCCTCTCCGTGCGGGCGAGCGAAAAGGGACTGGCCTTCTACTGCCGCCTGCCGGAGGAGACGCCGGAGGCAGTCATCGGCGATCGGATGCGATTGCAGCAGGTCCTGCTCAATCTCGCTGGCAACGCGATCAAGTTCACGGAGCGTGGCGACGTGGAGATCACGCTTCGCGCCTCCTCTCGCCCGCTTGCGAAAGAGGGGCAGGGGGTGAGGGTGGCCGAGCAATCCCCTCACCCTAGCCCTCTCCCGGAGGGAGAGGGGACCGCGGACCTGGAATTTGCCGTGCGAGACACCGGCATCGGCATCCCGCCCTCCAGCCTGGAGCGGCTCTTCCAGCCCTTCGGCCAGGCGGATGCTTCGATGTCGCGGCGTTTTGGCGGTACGGGCCTCGGGCTGTCCATCTGCAAGAGCCTGGTGGAGATGATGGGCGGACGCATCTGGGTTGAAAGCGAAGTCGGCGTGGGCAGCACGTTCTACTTCACCGTCCGCCTGCCTCTGGCGGAGGAACTTCCCGCCGACTTCGAGGCCCCAACCGCTCTCCCCACGGCAGCCTGCGGCCAACTCCGCGTGCTCCTGGTGGAAGATAACCCCGCCAATCAGAAGTTGGCCACCTACATCTTGCAAGACCGCGGCCACGTGGTCGAGGTCGCCGGCGACGGCCAGGAAGCAATCTGGCTGACGGAGCAAAACCGTTACGATGTGATCTTGATGGACGTGCAGATGCCGGGTATGAACGGCTTGGAAGCCACCGCCGCCATCCGCAAGCGGGAGGCGGAGGGGCTAGGGGCTGGGGGCTCGGGGCTAGAGAGCGGCGAACTGCAAAGGACGCCCGACTCCGGACATCCAATCCCCAGTCTCCAATCCCTAATCCCTGCTTCTCGCGTGCCGATCGTCGCCATGACGGCCCATGCGATGAAGGGGGACCGCGAACGCTGCCTGGCCGCCGGAATGGACGGCTATCTCTCGAAACCCGTCAACGCCCAGGAGATGATCGGCCTGGTCGAGGGTCTGGCCGGCGAGCTCGTGCCTCCACGCCGGCGGGCGGCCGCGCCGCCCAGCCTGACGGATACTTCGTTGCCGGCGGCGGCCGTCGTCTTCAATCCCGACGAGGCGATCACGCGCTGCTTCAACAGCCGCGACATGGTGTGTGAGATGATTCAGTGCTTCTTCGATGAAGTGGACAACCTTTTCCCGCAAATGCGGGCGGCTCTGGCCGAGGGCAATCTCGTCGAGGTGGGACATCTCGGGCACCGAATGAAAGGGACGGTCGTGTACCTGGGCGCGCAACCAGCCCAGCAAGCCGCCCTGCGCGTCGAGCGATTCTGCAAGTCGGACGGCGGCACTTCCTCCGAAGCCGAGGAGGCCGTCAACGCCCTTGAGCACGAGTGCATCGTGCTAAAGGCTGCGCTGGTCCAGCATCCGCTGGCCTCTGAGCGTACGCAGGAAGGTTAAGGGGTATTGACAACCCTGCCTTTGCGCAAGTAGAATCGTGTCAAGGGTGGTTTCGAGAGCATCGGGCCCGTCCTTCCTCGCGTTTTTGTCCCGCCTGTATCGTAACGGTTCGCCGTGGCTGCCGCCGGGGGTGGCTTGTCAGCCGTTGCCCCTCGCGCTGTAGTCAGCCACGAGCAGCCAAGAGCTGTCTGCAGCACCAAGCCGACCCCTTAGAGGTGATGGCATGTCTTCACGTTTCCATCGGCGGCACTTCTTTAAGAAGACGGGCGTCGTGGCGGCGGCCGCCGCCGGCGCACATTTCTTTCCGGCGCCCGGCATCCTGGCCGCTCCTTCGCCCAATTCCAGGCTCAACATCGCCGGCATTGGCGTGGGCGGACGCGGCGGCGCCCATGTCGAAGCGTTTGTACACGAGAACCTGGTTGCGGTCTGCAACGTCGTTGAAGGCGCCCTCGACGGCTGCCTTCGACAGATCGAGCGGTTCAACAGAGACAACGGTCTCAACCGGCCGTTGCCGCGGCGTTTCTCCGACTACCGGGAAATGCTCGACAAGATGCACGGGCAGATCGACGCCGTATTCGTCGCCACGCCCGACCACCATCATGCCCCGGCGTCGATGAGGGCGATTCGGCTGGGCAAGCACGTCTACTGCGAAAAGCCGCTAACGCACAACATTCAGGAGGCGCGGCTGCTTACCCGGGCAGCCCGGGAACACAGAGTCGCCACGCAAATGGGAAACAACGGCCGTGAAGGCGAAGGCTGGCGGCGGCTGTGCGAGTGGATTTGGGCAGGGGCGATCGGGCATGTCCGCGAGGCTCATGTCTGGACGGATCGGGCCGGCATTCCCGGGCACTTCTGGTGGCCGCAGGGCGGCAGCAGGCCGGCAGGCGGCGATCGGCCGCCGGCCGGTTTGAACTGGGACGCGTGGCTCGGACCCGCACCCGCCCGACCCTACCTGGACACGTATAAGCAGGGCAAGTTCCAGGGGAAGCCGGTCTATCAGCCGTTCGTTTGGCGCGGCTGGTCGGATTTTGGCACCGGCGCCCTTGGCGATATGGGTTGCCATGCGATGAGCGGCCTGTTCACCGCCCTAAAAATCGAACATGCCGAAGCCGTCGAACTGCTGAAGGACTCCGGCGACGGGACCACCGAGATGTTTCCCACGTCCTCGATCATCCGCTGGGATATTCCCCGCCGGGCGGAAATGCCGCCGTGCAAAATCTACTGGTACGACGGCGGCTACTATCCCTCGCGCGAAATCTGCGAGCTTGCGCCAGGCGATGAATTCCCCGATAACGGCGCGATCTTCATCGGCGACAAAGGCAAGATGACCGGCGGGCCACGGCTAATGTCGGAAGAGCGACGCAGACAGTTCAGAATTCCGCAGCCCAGCATTCCGCGCTGCGCGAGCAATCATTTCAGCGAGTGGGTCACCGCCTGCAAAGGCGGGCGGGCGGCCTTCTCCAATTTCGATCATGCCGGCCCATTGACCGAGATGGTACTATTGGGCAACCTGGCAATTCGGGCGGGCGTGGGCAGGAAGGTCCAATGGGACGGCCGCAACATGAAAGCGACCAACCTCCCCGAACTGAATCGCTGCGTACAACGGGAGTATCGGAAGGGATGGAGTCTGTAGATCGTGATCGCCAGCGGCGGGCGCGTCAGAAGCGGCGGCATCGCCTACGGCTGACTTACCCATCAATTACCGCGTTACGTGACCTAAGGGAGGAATAGCACATGGCAAGCAGAATTTGGCTTCGTCTTGCGGCGTTCGCGATGTGCGGCATCTGGGCCGTAGCGACAATCCCGCACTTAAATGCCCAGACCACAGACGGCATCCCGCTCAATCCCAAGCTCTCGAAGGCGCCGCCCAAGGGAGCGATCGTGCTGTTCCACGGCAAGCTAAAGCAGATCCGCGACAACTGGTACGCGCGGCGCAGCACGGAGCCCGCCGGGTGGACCGTGGACGACAAGGGCGTGGCGACGCCCAACAGGCGCGACATCAGCAGCAAGCAGGAATTCGGCGATTGTTACCTGCACGTGGAGTTTCGCGAACCGCTTACCGGCCACGGCAACAGCGGCGTCGGCATGCAGGGGCGCTACGAAGTTCAAATCCTGAACTCCTACGGCAAGAAGCCCGAGGCCCACGAGTGCGGCGCGTTCTACAGCCAGACGCCGCCCAGGGTGATCGCCTCCAAACCCGCCGGCGAATGGCAGACGTTCGACATCTTCTTCCGCGCGCCGCGCTTCGATGCGAACGGCAAGCTCGTCGAAAACGCGCGTGCCACTGTCTACCAGAATGGCGTCCTGATTCACAAAAATGAGGAGTTCAAGGGACCGACCGGCATCCAGTACGAGCAATATAAGGACGAGGCGGCGAAGGGGCCAATCGTTCTGCAAGGCGACCACGACCCCGTGCAATTCCGCAACGTGTGGGTCCTGCCGGCGAAGTACTGAACCGCCGAAGATCGATAGCTGAGCGCGGCAAGGCGGATTGCCGACGTGACCGCGTCCTGTTTCGTCCCCGCGGTGATGCGGGTGACCTAACACACGACGGCAGATCTCCCAATCCCCAAGCGAGAAGCTCGGCAAAGCCACCGATGATTGAGTGTCAGATTGAAAACGTCGGCGATAGCCGGGAGCCAACGGCTCCCGGATCACGGCAATTTGGCGGGAAAACTCCGGGAGCCGACAGCTCCCGGCTGCTCTCACACGACGTTATCGACCTGAGAGAAAGCAGCCCACGCCGGCCGAATGGGCTTCCGCCATCGTCGGCGGTATGCCAGCAGCCCCAATAACGCCGCGGCGAGAAGGGCCAGCGTGGCCGGCTCGGGGACGGCGGTGAGATTGGCGGCGGGCGACGCGGCGGCCAACGGCGGCAGACCGAGGTGCGAAGACCACAAGTCGCGATCCAGACCGTTGACGACGCCGTCGTAGTTTGCATCGCCCTGCTGCCACGTCGTGCCCGTGAAGGCGTTCGCATAAAAGATCGCCAAATCCTGGCTGTCCACCTTGCCGTCGAGATTGAAGTCGCCCGGATACGTGGCCATCACCGTCACCTGGTGCGTCGCAGTGTTGTCCAGCATCCCCAACGTCAACCCCGTCAGCGCCGCGGTCGTGTCTTCGAACTGGCCCACGTCCCAACGACCGCCGTCGCAACTGGCCTTCAGCAGGTTGGTGATCGTCGCCACCGGATCGGCGCCGCCGACGTAGTCGAAGACGATCGAGCCGGATTGGATGTCCGCGCCGCCTAAGCTCAAAACGCAGTTCTGCGCGGCGGCGCCCAACTCCAGCGTGCCGCCGGCAACCGTGGTTCGCCCGTCGTAGGAATTCAGGCCGCCCAGCACCGCCGTCGCCGGGCTCGACTTGCTCAGGCCGATAGCGCTGCCCGCCAGGCTGGCATCCACCCGGCCGCCGCGAACGTCGTAGGCCGCGTTGCTGTTGAGCGTGCCGCTGCCGGTCACCGTGCCGCCAGCGATGCGAAACGCCCCGATCGAGGCCGACAGCCCGCCAATGTTCAGCACCCCGCCGTTGATCGTGTACGGGCAGGGCGTCATCGCGGCCGGCGAGGTCGGACCGGTCTGGCCGGTCGGATAGGCCACCGGCGTGCCCGGCAGCGTCGTCGCCCCGCTGTAATCGAGCGTGCCGGCGTTGACCGTCAGACCGCCGGTGTAGTCGCCGCAATACGAGCCGCTGAGCGTCAGTTTGCCGGGACCGCTTTTCACCAACGCCAAAAGACCGGTGCTGGCGGCGTTGGCGGCAAGGTCGCCGTTGCGGATGTGACCGCTGTACGTGCAGTCCGTGGTGTTGTTGATCGTCAGCGTGCAGTTGCTGTTGATGCCGCTCTCCTGTTCGCAGTTTTCGATGACGCTGCGGCCCACATTGTCGCTCAGCCCGGCCAACGTCTGGTCGTTCCCCAGCAATTCAAAATACGAGTGGCAGGTGAACACCTCGCTGAAATTCATCACCGCCGTGGGGGCGATCTGGTTGCTCGCCTTCAGGATCAAGTACGTATTCCACCAGGGAGCGCCGGCCGTCCCGCCGGAGTTGATCGTCAGGTTGCCGGGAATGGCGATCGCCCCGCCCGTCTTTTGCAGATAGACCACGCCGCGGTTGATCGTGGTGTTGCCGCCGTAAGTGTTGCTGGTCGAGCCGGCGATGGTGATCGAGCCGGCCAGGTTGGTCAAGGCCGGCGTGCTGTTCTCGACGACCAGTCCGCCGGGCCCGCTGATCTGCCCGCTGAGCGTCAGCATGCCGTTGTTAATGCTGTTGCCCACGTCGCTGGTGGCCGCCAGCGTGATCGGTCCGCTAAAGGTGTAGACCCCGCCGCTGCCGTCGCCGTAAAGCGCCGGCCGCACCACCCCGTCCGCCGTGCCGCCCAGGCCGTTGAGCGTGATCGGTGCGGTGAAGGTGGTCGTGGCCGAGGTCGCCACCGCGTAACTGGCGCCGCTGCCGACGTTCACCGCTCCGCTGCCCAAGCCGTTGGCGTCGGTTACACAGACTGCGCCGCTGGCGATGCCGAGCGTTCCCGCAAAGCCGCCTAGCGCCAAACTACACGAATGTGCCCCTGCATAGACCTGCACGGTGCCCGAGCCGCTGATCGGGCCAGTGGAGCCCACAAAACCATTAGGATTGTCGAGATACAAGGTAGCGCCGGGGCTGACGTTGAGCCCCGCGGTTGAAAGAATTGAGCCGGTGACTTGCAGCTTGCCCTCACTAATGGTCGTCGAGCCCGTGTAGGTATTCGTGCCGCCAAGGATCAGGCTGCCCGCGCCGCTCTTGACCAGATTCACCTTGCCCGTGCCGCTCCCCTGCAAGCTGTTGCGAATCGTTCCCAGGAACGTGCAATCGGCGGCGTTGTTGACCGTCAGCGTGCTGTCGCTGTTCAGCCCGGTGTTGTCCAAGAGCCCTTCGATCACCGCGTTGGCGTCGCCGCTTAAGCCGGAGAGCGTCTGCGCGTGGCCGTTCAGCTCCAATCGCGAGCCGCCCAGCGGCGCGTTGAACGTCAAGAAGCACGACGAGGCAAGCTCGCCGTTGCCGTTCAGTTGCAGGACCGAAGCGGCGCCGTAGCCCGTCTCCGCCAGCGTCACGTTGCCGGGCAGCGCCAAGGCCCCGCCGGTCTTTGCCGCCACCAACGTCCCCTGGATCGTAACCGAGCCGCTGAAGCTGTTGGACGACGAGCCCTGCAAGTACAACGTTCCCGCGCCCGTCTTCATCAGCAAACCGCCGCCCAGCGAGTCGCTGATCGCTCCCGGCAGCGCCACATAATCCGCAGTCGAACCGGGATTGTCGGCCACGTCGATGGTCCGTACGCCGCCGTTGAGATCGATCGGATTGAGGAAGGTCACCGAATTGGCCCAACGGGTCGAGCCGAACTTCAGCGTGCCGACGATCTGCGTTCCCACGCCGGTCCCCCAGGCCAGCGTGCCGCCGTTGCCGCCGACGTTGACCGTCAGCGGACTGGTGTAGGTGGAGAAACCGCCGCCGCTGCCGGCGAAGCGGAAGGTGCTGCCGCTGCTGCCGAGACTGCGGCTGAACGTGCCGCCCGAGAGCGCCTCGTACACGCCGCCTTCCAAACTGAGGAAGCTGCTCGTCGGCAAGTTCTCCTCCAAGACGCCGCCGCTGATGGTGGTGTTGCCGTTGTAGTTGTTGCTGCCGGAGGTCAGGCACAACAGGCCGTTGCCGGTCTTGATCAGCCCGGCAGTGCCCGTGCTGTTGAACACCGCCCCCTGCATCACCGTGTAGTCGGCGGCCGAGGCCGGGTTGTCGTCGACGTTGATGGTGCGGTCCGCCCCGTAGAGGTTCACCGGATTGCAGAAGATAGTGACGTTCTGCGAGATGCTCGATCCGAACATGAGCGCGCCGATGATGTTCGTGCCCGCGGTGGTTCCCCAGAGGAGCGTGCCGGCGGTGGCGCTGCCGCCGACGTTGACCGTCAACGAGCCGGCCCCCGCGGCAAACCCGCCGCTGGCGGTCCATTCGAACTTGTTCGAGCCCGAAGTGGCCAGACCACGGCTGAAGGTGCCGGCGCTGCTGCTGCTGGGCTGATATACGCCGCCGTTGAGGGTCAGGAAGCCGCTGGACAAGTTAATCTGCAACACTCCGCCGTCGATCGAGGTCGGCCCGCTATAGCTGCTGCCGCCGGCGAAGATCAGCATTCCCTGATCCGTCTTGTGCAGCGTGCCGCTGCCGGTGCCGCCAAATGAGCCGGTCCAGGTTCGCGTCTGCCCGGCCGGCGTGCCCAAGTACAATCCGCCCGAGGAGTTATTGACCAGGCTGACGGGAACCGTGCCGCTGCCGCTGATGTAGAAGTTTCCCGTGCCCGTAAGCGTGATGCTCCCCGCCGCCGCCCCATAACTGTTCAACACGCCGCCGCCGTCCAGCGCCCCGCTGGTGTAGAAATTGCCGGCGGCGTTGATCGTCAGATTGCTGATGATCGTGTGCAGGTCGCCGATCGTGAGGCTCTTGCCGCTGTCGATCGTCCAGGTCTGCGGCGCACCGATGTAGACCGGCACGTTGAAGGCCACGCTCTCGTGGGCAGTGATGCCGCCGGCGGTGACCGTCAAGGCGCCGTTATTGACGCCGTTAAAGACATAGCCGGTCGCCCCGGAACTGATGGTAATGCCGTGGGCGATCACCGTTCCGTTAATGGTCATGCTTCCGCCGACGGTGCTGAAGGTGGCGGTGGTCTCTTTGTTCTCCCAGTTGTACGTGGTCAGCGCGTGGCCATACTGATCGCTGCCCGACCAATTCCCCCCACCTTTGCTCCACGTGCCCGTTCCTCCGCCCCAAGTCACGGTCGCCATCGCGCCGGTGTAGTAGACGCCGCCGTTGATCGCGCTGATGTCGCCGTGGTTTTCCAGATCGCCGTAGGGGACGAAACCGTAGCCGCTCGCGCCCCACCCCGTATCCCAGCTATTCTTGATGATCCAGTATCCTCCGCTGGGAACTTTCGAGTCGTCGCAGTAGCCTACCAGCGATACCTCGTGATCCTCGCCCGACACCGGTCCGCGGTAATTTGCCTCCAAGTCCGCCACCGAGGCGTACAAATCGTTGGTTGAACAGGAGTCCAACCTCCATTGGCCCGTACTGCTTCAGATAGGTCTTCATCGTGGCGGTGTTAGTCGTACAGTCGTTCCAATTCGAGGTGCTCATCCAAACGCGGTTTTGCCAGCCGGTGGCCAACGGCCAATAGGGAGCAACGCCGGTGTCGGGGCTCGATGGTTGGTAGGGGCATTCGGTTTCCGAGACGACGCCGTGGGTGGTGAAGTAATTCAGGACGGCCGTGCCCCAGCCGCCGCTGGTGCTGCCCATGTCAGGATTCGTCTCCCAGCAGATTTGTTGCTCCGAGACGTCGGGATTGAACGAGGCGTCGTTGCGGGTGAGCTTGTACTTCGCCTCCAGCGTGCCGCAGGAGGAGAAATCCCAACAGGTCCCGCCGAACTGGCTCTTAACGGTCGAATTCCAGTTCTGCCCGTTGACGCTTTGCCAGCAGAAGCTGTCGGCCAACGCCCCGGGCAACGACAGACATAGCCCCATCGCCAAGAGTGCAACCGTTAACGAAATCCGGGAGAAGAGCGCCAGGTGACGTCGCATGGATATTCCTCACATTCTGAGCAAAACAGTTGGTGACACGCGAAATGCTCCCGTAGAGCCCCCACGCCACGCGGAAGAAGTCCGCCCGGCAACGCGGCAATCCTTGTGCTGCCTATTCTGAGAGGATGCCGCAGTAGTCCGACACGATTTAACTGTCGAACGGCGCTCCCCCGAGCTTACAGAGTCTGTACGCCCATCATTCAACCTATATGCGCAGGGGATTCCTGTCAATATCTTTGACAGCCCGATGCGCAGATATCAACGAGAGAAACCGGGGCGTTCAGCTACGGTCGCGAGGACAGTATGTCCCCCGCCCAAAGGCTTGTTCCGTCACGATCCGGCCTGGCGATTTGAGGCCCCTCCCTCGCGCGTGCGGAGGCGGGTTGACACTCGCCCGTCGCCGGTTCAAGATGAACACATATTCGGACGCGTGCTGAACGGTTCTTCCGCTCTTCAGCAGACCGGTCCGATCCCGCCGCAAGACTGCCCTTCCACGCCGCTCGCACGCCGCTGCAAAACAAGCTCCAAAGGGAGACGACAATGTCACATCATCCATCGCGGCTCTCGCGCCGGCGATTCCTTGCGAAGGCGGTGCAAGCCGCCGGTGCGGCGGCGATCCCGCTTTTCATCGTGGGCAAAGCGCTCGGCAAGGACGGGGCCGTGCTGCCGAGCGAGAAGGTTATTGTCGGCGGCATCGGCATCGGCAACCGCGGCAGCTACGACCTGGGCTGTTTCCTGGAACAGCCGGACGTCCGCGTTGCGGCCATCTGCGACGTGAAGAGCAAGCGGCGCGAAGAGGCCAAGCGGACGGTCAACGCCAAGTACGGCGACTCGAAGTGCGTCACCTATCGTGACCTGCGGGAAATGCTGGCCCGCAAGGACATCGACGCGGTGCTGATCGCCACCGGGCCGAACTGGCACGCCGCCGCCAGCATGCTGGCGGCCAACGCCGGCAAGGACGTTTACTGCGAGAAGCCGTGTACGAAGAACATCGCCGAGAGTCTGGTCCTGGCGGAGACGTTCCGCCGCACCGGCCAGATATTCCAGGCGGGCACGCAGCGACGCAATCTGCCGCACATCCAGTTCGCCGTCGAGCTGGCGCGGCGCGGGAGACTCGGCAAACTGCGGACGGTGTACGCCCATCCGGCCGGCATGGCTGCCGCGCAGAGCGGTTGGGCTCGCGCGGAAGCAGAGCCGCCCAAAGACGAGATCGATTGGGATCTCTACCTCGGGCCGGCGGCGTGGCGGCCTTTCAGTTCCGGGTGTCTCGACGGGTTCAACTTCGAGAAAGGCGGCGGGCTGGTCGGCGGCGGCGTGCTCGAATGGGGCTCGCATTGCGTCAACATGTGCCAGTGGGCGGCCGACGCCGACGGCACCGCCCCGGTCGAATACCATCCGCCGGAAGGCGGCCGGTTGGTCGCCCGCTATGCCAGCGGAGTGAAGCTCGTGCTGCGCGAGGAGGGCTGGCTGCCCCTGGGCTCCTGCCCGGTGCGGTTCGAGGGGGACGCGGGCTGGGTCGAAACGGGAGACAGCGCAAAACTGGTCCTCAGTTCGCCCGAGCTGTTGGCCGGCCGCAAAGTCGCCGAGATCGGCGGCTATCCGGCGACCTACCACGTCCGCGACTTCCTGAATTGCGTGAAGTCTCGCGGCAAACCGCTCTGCAACGCCGACGTGGCCTGCTCCTCGCATATCGCCTGCCATGCCGCGAACATCACGATTTTCTTAGGGCGGAGGCTGAGTTACGATCCGGTGAAGAATGAATTCCCGGGCGACAACGCGGCCAACCGACTGCGGTCCGAGTCCTTGCGCGAGCCTTGGCGTATCTGAGACCGCGTCTTGAGAACCTCCCCTCTCCCTTTGGGAGAGGGGTTGGGGGTGAGGGCTTTACGGCGTGATTGCGGAGAACCGAGCAATTTGCCGAATCCTGTCCTCACCCTAACCCTCTCCCAAAGGGAGAGGGGACCAAGTTGCGGCTTCGCACCTTTCGTTGGAGAGAAGAGATGAAAATGCAGCATGTCGTCCTGGTGACTGCCACGTTGCTGGCCGCCGTCTCGTGCCCAGCGGCAGAGAATAGCGCTCGGCCGGCGGCCAACTCGGCCGAACTGATCGCCCTGCTCCATTCGAGCGCGCCCAAGGCCGAGAAGGTGAAAGCCTTCAAGCCATTGGCGATATTCGGAAACAAAGACGCGGTGCCGGCGATCGCCCCGTATCTATACGACGAGCAGCTCTCCTCCTGGGCGCGAATCGCCCTGGAGGCAATCCCTGATCCCGCCTGCGATGCGGCGTTGCGGAAGGCCGAGGCCGAGTTGAAGGGCCGGCTGCTGGTCGGCGTGATCAACTCGATCGGAGTGCGTCGCGATGCCAAGGCCGTTGACGCCCTGGCCAGGCGGCTTGGCGACGAGGCGGCGGTGGCTGCGGCGGCCGCAGCGGCGCTGGGACGCATCGGCAACGACGCGGCGGCCCGGGCGCTGGAGACGGCGCTGCCAACCGTCGCGCCGGCCGTTCGCGGCGAAGTCGCCGACGCGCTTGTCCGCTGCGCCGAGAAGCGCCTGGCGGAAGGTAAGAAGGACGAGGCGGTGCGGCTCTACGACCTGGTGACCAAGGCGGACGTGCCGCAGAACCGGGTTCTCGAAGGCGTCCGCGGCGCAATCATTGCTCGCGGTCCGGCCGGGGCCCCGCTATTGCTCGACCTGTTGAAGTCGGCCGACAAGAAACGGTTTGCCCTGGGCCTGCGACTGAGCCGGGAGATTCCCGGAGCGGAGGCGACCGACGTCCTGCTGGAGGCGCTGGGCCAGCCGTCGCCGCGACGGCAGACCCTTTTGCTTTTGGCGCTCGCCGATCGTGCCGACCGCAAGGCCCGCGATGTCTTGCTTCAGGCCGCCAAAACTGCTATCGGCGAGGCGCGGATCGCGGCAATCCGCGGGTTGAGGACCGCGGGCGATGCATCTTGCGGACCGGTGCTTCTGGACGCCGCGCTCGATGCCGACGCCGACGTTTCCGCCGCTGCGGTCGACGCGTTGGCCGATCTTCCCGCCAAGGAAATCGATGACCTGTCGGTCGCACGGCTGCGATCGGCTTCGGGCGACGGTCGGCTGGCGCTGATCGAGCTTATCGGACGACGACACATTCAGGCCGCCGCGCCGTTGCTGCTCAAACTGGCGGACGACCCGGATGCCCAGGTTCGCGCCTCCGCTTGGGCCGCCCTGGGCGCGGCCATTGCAGCGAACGATCTGCCGATGTTGATTGACCGGGCTGTTGCCCGGGGCAAGCCGAGCGACGCCAGGATCGTTGAAGCGGCTTTGCGCGCCGCGTGCGCCCGCATGTCGGCTCGTGACGCCACGACGGCGGAGATCGTGGATGCGATGGCGCGGGCGGAAACGCGGGAAAAGTGCATGCTGCTAAGAACGCTGGCCACCGTCGGCGGCGACAAGGCGCTGAAGGCGGCGGCGGCCGCCGCGGGCGATTCCAATGCCGCGGTGCGCCGCGCCGGCTACTGGGCCTTGGGCCGCTGGACCAGCGCCGAGGCCGGATCAGTGCTGCTCGGTCTTGTCAAGAACGGCGACCCCGAACTCAGGACTGGCGCCTTACGCGGGTACATTCGCGTCGCGCGGCAGTTCGACATTCCCGACGGCCCGCGGATGGCCATGTTCCGCGAGATTATGAACTTGGCGCAGCGGGACGAGGAACGCCGGCTTGCCCTCGACATCTTGAAACGGATTCGCACGAGCGAGTCGTTGTCGATCGCGGTCGAGCATCTCGGCCAGCCGAACTTGCGCGGAGAAGCGGCCGCTGTAGCCGTGGCAATGTCGGAGAAGCTGGTCGCATCGAATCCCGCGGAGGTCGCCGCCGCCATGAAGCAAGTGCTTCGGGTGGCGAAGGACGAGAAAGTGATCCACAAGGCCCGCGGATTGCTCAACCGCGCCGGGAAGAAGTAGGCGCGCTAAGCGATGATGATTGGGTTCTGGTTCCCACGCTCCGCGTGGGAACGAGGGCTTCTTCTTGTTGTCGGGCCCAGTAAAGCCCAGATCGTCTCGGGTGCTTTGCTTGCAATGGTTCACGGGCAATCGTCTTCGGTCACGGCCGAGCCGTGATTAGTCGCGGCAACGTCATTTCTATCCAGCATAAGCCGCACAAATTCTCTCTTCGGGCTTGCGGCACCAAAGTTGCTCGCTGTTGAAGGGCAGGGTGAAATCTCCGCCTGAAAATGCCGAGAATAGCCAGGAGTCAGCAGCCGGGGGAACGTGGCAATTTGGGGAAAGACTTCCCGATTTACCGAGAAAAACGCAACTATGATCTGTCGCGCACCGAGTCCATTTCGTCGATTGAACGCATTTCAGCGGGTGATGTTGCAGTGGAGCGAGTTGCACCCCTACAACGCCATTCACACCTACCGGCTGGCCGGGCCGCTGCGTTTGCTTTCCCTGCGGCAGGCGATTCGAGACACGTTCCAGCACAACGGCCTGGGCATCGCCGAAGTCGATCCCGACGGCGTTTGGTATCGCCACGAAGTTGACGACTCGATCGACCTGCCGGAGGTCGAAGTGGTTGTGGGCGACCAAGCCACGGACGAGCGTCTGGCGGCGCATTTGTCGCTGGAGTTGAACCGGCCGTTCGGGCGTCCGCGTTGTCGGCCGTTCCGCTTCAGTGCCGTCGATGCCGGCCCGGAATCGCACCATATCGCGTTGGTCTACGATCATTGGGCGGCGGACAGCGTCGGCGCCCGACTGCTGATGAGGCACGTGTTGGGCAGATACTTGGGGCTGAATCTCCCGGAAAACGAAGCGAGCTTGGAGCTTTATCCGGGCACGTATCGGGAAGTCTTCGCGCACCGCCTGCAAGGCCGCCGCCTGGCATGGCCGATGTTGCGGTCGGTCGGCGACTGGCTGGGCAATCGATCGACCTGGCGGGTGGCCTACGGCTCCGTTCGCCAAATGGACGTCGCGCTTGCCCGCTATCGGACGCGGCCGGGAACGGTGGAGCATCTCCGCCAGTTCGCGCGAGACAACGGCGCATCGGTAAACGACGTCTTCCTGGCGGCGCTCTGCCGCGCGATGGCGCCCTTCCTGCCCAAGCGGTGCGGCAAAGCGAAGTCTCGCGTGCTCACCTTGGGAACGATCGTGGACATGCGTCCCGACGCCAACGAGGACCTGAGCGAGACGCTCGGCACGTTCTTGGGATACTATCTGGTCCGAGCGGCGGGCGACGGGACGATGCCGCTGGATGAATTGACCCGCCGCATCGCAGTCATCACCCGGGCGAAAAAGGCCGAGAGGAGCTATCTCGATTCCGCCATCAATTTCCGCGTGGCCAGCGCGATTTGGCCGCGGGTGAAGCCGGAAAACCGGCCGGAATTCGCGCGGCGAGCGCTGCCGCTGACCGCGGGCGTTTCCAACGTGCATCTCCGCGGCAGTTGGATCGAGCGGCAGGCCGCCGGCCGGATTCTCGACTTCAGCCGAACCGTCTCCTGCGGCCCGGCGCTGCCGCTGGTGGTTTCGCCGACGACGCTTGGCGACCGGATGAACGTCGCCGTCAGCTACCGCACGACGGGCTTCTCGCAACGCAAGATCGAGGAGATCATGGCGTCGTTCCTCGGCCAATTGGAGAGCCTGGCCGACCGTGCCCAAGGCGAGACGATCGCAGAGCGACCGCCCTGCGAGTTGTGCGCGGCCTGATCGGGTTGGCGGAATCACGCAGCGATCTCGCTAAGGGGACGGAGGAGGTTATCACAGAAGTGGTTCTGGTCGCTGTAAGGTCTTCCGGCGAGAACCTCCTCCGTCCCCCTCGGTTTGCGGGCCGTGAACGCTTGCCGTCCATCAGGTCGTCCAATTCGGCCGGTGGCGAGCGCGCTGGTTCTCTCAGCGATCGAATCCCGTGATATACTTGCTCGGTAGTACACTGAGGAACTACACCGATGCCACGAGGGCATGGATGTGGCCGGGCGGGTATCTCTGTTCGCGGGGCGACGCTGCGTTGCCTTGCCCGGCCGGCATTGTCCCTCCCGGTTTGCCTTATCCTTCTTGTCGGCTGCCAAGCTAACAGCTTGTGCGACCCGCAGGCGCCTTTCCCGCAACAAAATCGACAAGCGACGCTGATGCCGGTGCTCAACGTCGCCGGCGGCTCGCCGCGGGGTCTCGCCGAAGCAAGTGCCTGCTTCGCGGCAGGTGCGCAGCAGGAGCGGGAACGGCATGAAGACTGTGTGGACTGGTACTACCGGGCGGGCATCGCCGCTTGGCGGCACCTGGAGGCGATGCCGGCCGCGCGGGCGTGCAGCGGCGATTACCAGGAGACCTGCCAACTTTATCAGCAGAGTCTCCGCGATCTCGTCGTCGCCGCGACCCGTTACGGACGCCTTGATCCGAGGGGCCGCTTGATCGTTGTCGACGGCGGCGGCCGCCGGACGATTCCAATCGAGTACCGCGGTTTCGCTTGGCAACCCGGCGAGTTTTGCCAGGTGCTGCCGGCGGACGATTTCAACGATAGCGACCTTCAGAACTACTACCATAGTCGTGGCCTGGGCGTCGCCTTGGTCGCAGTGCGGCACGCCGCTGCGCCCGAGACATACTATCGCTCGAAGCAGCCGTTCGCGGTCACGGCGGTTCTGCGGCCGGTGCGTTGTCCGGCCGGCGACGGCGCAACCCCAAACTGCGATCATGGCGGCGCGGTGTTGACCTTCTACAATCCGTGCCTTGCCGACTCGCTGCACGTCGGCTCGCTGGCGATGCCGATGGAACGAGACCTGTCGGCGCCGTTCGCCTACGCGCTGCGCGAGTCACCGCGGCGATTCACCGAGGGTTTCTTGGATCCGGACGACACCGACATGAAGCCGAAGCTGCTGCTGATGGAGCCCTACCAGCGCGGCAAAGTCCCGGTGGTCTTCATCCACGGCCTCTGGTCGGACCCGATGACCTGGGTGGACACGGTCAACGAATTGCGGATGCAGAGCGATCTCTACGAACAGTTTCAGTTCTGGTATTTCCAATATCCGACGGGCGGCGAGCTGCTACAGTCGGCCGAGGAGATGCGGGCGAGGCTGCTGCGGGCGCGGGAGCAGTTCGACCCGCAGCATCAAGATCGGGCAATGGAGCGAATCGTCCTTGTCGGCCACAGCATGGGCGGGCTGATGGCGCGGCTCCAGGCCAGTTATTCCTACGATATCCTGTGGCGACGGGCCGCGAACCGGCCGATCGAGGCGGTCCGCGCCGCGCCGGCGCTGCGCGAGCGCTTGCAGCGGACATTTTTCTTCGGCCCCTCGCCCCTGGTCAAACGGGTCGTGTTCATCGGCACGCCGCATCGCGGAGCGGGGATGAGCCAGCGGATTATCGGCCGCGTCGCATCGAGCCTGGTGCAGTACTCCGGTCCCCAAGCGACCCAGTATCGGCAACTGATGGAGGACAACAGGGATGTTTTCAGAGATTACCTCTGGAAGACCCGGCCGACGTCGGTCGAGCTGCTGGAGCCGTCCAACCCGCTGCTGCTGGGGATATCGCAAATGCCCTTTGGCTGCGACGTGCGGGTGCATTCGATCATCGGCACGGGCGGGATCACGCTTACGGGAGAATCGAGCGACGGCATCGTGCCGGTCTCCAGCGCCCGCCTTTGCGGCGTGTGCAGCGAACTGTTGATTCCCGCCCGACACGGCAAGCTGCACCACGATCCGGCCTGCGTGGCCGAGCTGACGCGAATCTTGCGGCAGCACCTCCGGCAGGACGCCGGAAAACTCAACGTGCGAGACGCTCGGCCGCCGGCAAGAGCCGCCGCCCAATGAGGAGAAGAACCGGCGCGCGCCACGCAGCCGGTTTGCTGCGGCCGACGATCGTCGCATCTCTCGCGCCGCTCGCAGCGCGACGGCGGTGACTGCAATGTCACATCTCGAAACGACGCGACCATTTGTGGGTCGCATGTTCGTTGCGATTGCGGCTCCCGCAGGCCCGTAATTAGAGAACGCGCGTTTCTTGACAGGCCTCGGGCGGGCTTCTAGAATCAGCGGCAATGCAAACGTTAACCTTCTGCAGCCTGCGTCACTCTTCCCCCCTCGGTGTGCCCAATGTCAACGCACCTACATTGGATTGATCTTACGATCATCCTTTCTTATCTGAGCCTGATCGTGGCGACCGGCTTTGTCGTCAAACGCATGGCGACGTCGCGGTTGGACAACTACTACCTTGCCGGACGGAATATGCCCTGGTGGCTTCTGGGCTTGGCCGGTTGCTCGAGCTACATCGACATGACCGGCACGATGGCGATGATCGGCGCGCTGTATTACCTGGGGCTCAAGTCGATCTGGATGACGCACATCTTCTGGGGATGGCTGATCATCGCAGGTTACATGGCGTATCAGGCCAAGTGGATCCGGCGTTCGGGGGTGATGACCTTTGCGGAGTGGAACGAAACCCGCTACGGCAAAAACCGGGACGCCGAAATCGCGCGGCTGGCGGCCGCTTCGTTCCTGCTTTTGTTGATGGTCTTCAACCTGATTTTCGTGGCGGTGGGGGTGGGGAAATTCGCCGGCGAGTTTCTGCCTTTCAGTCCGGCAGTCTCGACTCTGCTCGTGTTCGGCGTGGTGGGTGTGTACGTGACGCTGGGCGGCTTCTTCGGCGTGATTATCACCGATATCATGCAAACCGTGCTGATCGCCGTCGGCGCGGTGATCCTGACGTACTACGTCTTCAACAATCATATCGCGGTCGATGTGGCGGCCCAGCCCCCGGGCTGGAATTCGGCCGGGCTCTCCTGGACCTTGTGGGACAATTTCAAAGACCTCGCGCCGCCAGCCTATCATCACTACTATCTCTTCGGGCCGTTGCTGCTCTACGGCTTTAGCTGGTTGATCTTCCGCGTTCTCGCCGGCCCGAACGTCTGGGACTTCCAGTTGTTCCTCACCGCTCGCAGCCCGCGCGACGCGGCCCTGACCGGCGGGATGTGGACGGTCGGCTACACCATGCGCTGGATCATCGCCATCGGCTTTATGGTGTTGGGCTTCTCGCTGTTGAGTGAAAAGGCCGGCTTCGATACGGAGAAGATCATGCCCATGGTGCTCAGCAAGTTCCCGGTGGGCGTGAAGGGCTATTTCATGGCCATTCTGCTGGCGGCGCTGATCTCGCTGCTCAACGCGATGATCAACGTAACCAGTTCAGTGGTGCTCAACGATTTTCTGAAGATCTACTTCTTGAAGAACTTCCCGGAAAAGACGCTGGTACGTTTCGGGCAACTCGCCTCCTGCGCCGTGTTGCTGGTTGCTTATCTGTCGAGCTTCTTCTTCAAGGACATCGTCTCCGCGTGGGAAACGATGATTTTCATGGTGGTGACCATGATCCTCGTGCCCGCCACCATGCGCTGGCACTGGTGGCGATTCAGCGCAAGGGCATTCGTATATGGACTGGCGGCGACGGCGGCGTTCATCATCGTGCAGAAGATCGCGCTACCGGGCATGGGCGTCGCCTCACTGGGACTGAACATCGCGGCAAGCCTCGTGATCTGTCTAGTGCTCGGCTTCGTCAGCAGGCCGCCGGAAATGGACATTCTGCTCAAATTCTATGTACACGTGCGTCCGTTCGGCTTCTGGAAACCGGTGCGAGAAGCGGCGATTGCCCGAGGGCTGGTCCAGCGCGGCGAGCTTACGCCCTACCTGGACGCCCTGAATCTCCTTGTCGCTTCGGCGTTCCAGATGTTCCTGGCGATGATGCCATTCTATGCGTTCTTGCGCGACTGGTCCGGTTTCTACGTGTCGCTTGCCCTGACGCTGGCGACGGCACTGGTCCTTTACTTCACCTGGTATAGAATTCTGCCGTCGCGCGATGAAATGTAGAATGCAGCCATTCCCCGGGCGTTCGCCTATGCCGCAGATCATCGAGTCGGGAGCAACCGATCATGCCGAGGCCGAGAATCCACCTGATTTGTAACGCCCATCTCGACCCGGTGTGGCAGTGGCGCTGGGAAGAGGGATGCTCGGAGGCGCTCTCGACCTTCCGCAGCGCGGTGCAGTTGTTGAAGGAGCATGGCGGACTGATCTTCAACCACAACGAGGCAATTCTCTATCAATGGGTGCAGAAATACGATCCGGCCCTTTTTCGGGAAATCCAGTTGCTTGTCCGCAAGGGGCGCTGGGCAATTAGCGGAGGGTGGTTCCTGCAACCCGACGTCAATTTGCCCGGGACCGAATCGCTTATCAGGCAGATACTCCGCGGAAGGGCCTATTTCAAGGAGCATTTCAACGTCGAGCCGTGCGTCGCCTGCAACTACGATTCTTTCGGGCATAGCGGGGGATTGCCGCAGATTCTCAAGTTGGCCGGCTACAAGATGTACGTTCACCTAAGGCCGCAGCAAAGCGAAATGCCCCTCTCCTCGGACTTTTATCGCTGGCGGGGCGTCGATGGAACGGAGATAGCCGCCTACCGAATCTCCGTCGGCTTGTATCACACCGAGTTCGGCAATTTGGAACAACGGCTCCGGGAGGGTACTGAATATGCACTTGCGCAAGGCCGAGACATTGGACTGTTTTGGGGAATCGGAGACCACGGCGGCGGCGCCACGCGCAAGGATTTGGAGATCATCGGCAAATTCGTCCAGCAGGAACAGCGCGTCGAGTTCGTCCACAGTACGACGGAACTGCTCTGCGAGAGCCTTCAGCCCTATCTTTCTTCCGCCCCGCTGGTGACCTCCGACCTACAGAGAGTATTCACCGGCTGCTATACCTCTCTATCGCGAATCAAACGGGCGGCGGTGAAAAGCCTGGCGGAGATTGTGCAGACCGAAGCTCTGCGGACGGCGCTATGGTGGTCGCGCGGCGTGGAGTATCCCGCCGAAGAACTTGACGACGTCTGGGACGATTACCTCTTCAACGACTTTCATGACATCCTGCCCGGCACGTGTGTCGAGCCGGCCGAACGGGACGCGCTGGCATTGTACGCCCGCGCCGAGCAGTCTGCGCGGCGGTTGCGGATGGGGGCGGCTGTTGCCTACGCGCAGGCGGGTCCCGTCGAGAATGCCTATCTGCCGCTGACGGTGTTGAACACAAACCCCCTATTGAAAACGGCGCCGGTCGAATTTGAGTGCATGTTCGACTATCGCCCGCCCTGGACGGGCCAGTGGCACTTGCACCTCTATCGTCCTGACGGCACGGAAATTCCTTGTCAAGAAGAGCAACCCGAGGCATTGCTCCCTTTCTTCGATTGGCGGCGGAGAGTCTCGTTCTATGCCGACTTGCCGGCCGTCGGCGCAGCGACCTTCCGGCTCAAGCCGGTCGAGGAAGCGGCACGGACGACAGCATCGACGCCAAGCGTAAGACATGCCTTCAATCCCGAAACGGGTTTCGTCGAGGAGCTGTTCTCGGAGAACCAGCAGTGCCTTGCCGGCCCGTTGCTGAAACCGGTCATCTTGGAGGACCCGGGCGATTCGTGGGGCACGGACCAATGGAGCTACCGGAAGACGGCGGGAGAAGTTCGCTATGTTAAGGACAGTCTCGCGCTGCTTCACTCCGGGCCGATCCGCTCAATAACGGAAGCGAGTTTCGAATACAACAAAAGCAGCTTCGTCTATCGCGTGATCTCCTACACTCGGTTTCCCGCGATCGAATATCGCATTCGCATTCACTGGAACGAGCCGCGGAAACACGTCAAGCTGTCGGTGCCGACGATCTATCGCTCGCCGGGCATCTTCTGCGAAGTGCCGGGCGGCGCCGTCGTCAGACCCGCCGACGGCCAGCAGCATGTGCATGGACGATGGTTCATCGCGGAGAACGGCGTCTCGGCAATCGGGGTCGTTAATAGCGGGCAGCACGGACTCGATTTCTTCGAGGGTGAAGCGCGACTTTCCGTATTGAGAAGCGCGGCATACTGCCACGAACAGGGCAAAGTGCTGGGGGATCATCCCTACCATAAATTCATGGACCAGGGCATTCATGACTTTCGCCTGTTGGTCGCGGTCGGCAGCCCCTCTCAAATCAAGCACGCCATCACCGCCTATGCCGATTTTCTAAGCATGCCTCCCGTCGCCTATCCGCATCTCCCGCTGGGCAGCGCCGTTTACGAAGGCGCCGCGAGCGCGGCCCAGAACAACGACTTCTTGACGATCAGCGACAGAAACCTCAGGCTGCTTGCGCTCTACAAGCAGCCAAGAGGGGAAGCCATCTGCATCAGATTGCAGGAATCGATCGGAAAGGAGACGAACGCCGTCGTCGAGATCAGTCAACCGCCCGTGAAGATGGAGGTTTCATTCAGGCCCTTTGAAATCAAGACCCTTGAGATTGACAGAGTCGGCCAATGGCGGGAAGTACCTTTGTGTTGAGGATCGCTCGAAGCGCCCTGCGCGAGCGGCACGCACGGCTGGCGGTCGCCAATCGGCGATCGTGGACATCTATTGCTCCCCGGCGACCTAGCCGAATTCCACCGACGCTTGCCTATTGCGGCGCGTCCTTCACGCAACGAAATCCGATCGTTGCCTTGCGATCCGCGCCGGGCGACATGAGAAAGAGTTTCGTGTGGTAATTCGTGGGGCGGGCGGACCATTCGCCTTGGCCGAGGCCGAAATGCACGAAGCGGTCGAAGTACCAGGCGGAGCCGCCGACTTGATAGAACGAACCGCCACGCAATAGAACGTAACGATTGCCGTCGTTCCGCTCGCTCTCGGTCCATTGCCAGACGTTGCCCGACATGTCGCACAGACCGAAGGCAGAGCGGCCGGCGGGAAAGGCGTCTACCGCCGTGGTCCCGCTTCCGCGGTCGTTGGCGGCGCCGGGCTTCCACGGATTTCCCCAAGGATAACGCCAGTGATTCGCTCCGCCCGCCGCATATTGCCATTCTTCTTCCGTGGGCAGACGTTTGCCGGCCCAGGCGGCGTAAGCCCGGGCATCTTCCAGCGCAACCCAAACCACCGGATGATTCTCTTCTCCGCGCGGCGGCCGCGGGTGCTGGCGATCGCTGCAGTCCCAATGCTTCAGAAAGTTGGCCGCATCCGTCGGCCGATAGCCGCTCTCTTCCAGGAATCGCAGATACTGGGCGTTCGTGACCAGATACTTGTCCATGAAAAACGCGGAAATCCGTGGTGCCACGATATTGTGCATGATGTTGCGCGAGTGGGCGCCGTGTTCGTACATGTACGCCCAGCGGCGGAACCATTCGGGCCGGTTGTCGTCGGGATAACAGCAGGCCTCGCCCAAATTGTGAATCACCGACATCGTAAATCGCTCCGCGGCGGGGATTAGCACCATGTCCTGCGGAACGCCGTTCCGCGGCGCAAGCGGCGTTTTGCCAGGCAGGTGCAGCACGGGCGGGGCGGGCGGTTGCCATTGATCGCTGTAATCGGCCAGCTTCTGGGCCGCACGAGCACGACAATCGGCCAGCAGTTGCCGCAACGCGGCATCCGGAGCTGTCCTGGTCGCTAAGACTGCCGCCAGGCCGTGGCCTTCGATTTCGGAGAGCCTCAACGTGGCTTGGCGGCCTTGGATCGTCGGCGTGATTTCGATGCCGTGCCAGACGTCAAAGTATCGCGCTGCCGGGACATGTGCCACGCACAGAACGTCGCCCGCGACGCTGCGGTCGCTCCAATTGACGATTGTCCAGAGCGACCGATCGGACGACGGCCAATAGCTGGCATCGACGCTTTTCATGAGCGTCGGATAGAACGGCTCCCAACCTTCGCTGGTAAGCAGATCGGCAAAGTGCCTTTCGATGGGAACCATCCGGCGAAGCATTGCCTGGTCGCGGTTGGTGTAGGGGTTCCAACCGCCGAAGACATTGTCCCAAACCACCACGCCCGTCCCGTTCAGAAAGGCGTGCTGGAACATGGCGGTGCGGTCGTGCCGCCAGCGGTCGCCATCGAAATGGATCATGTGCCGCGGCTCGGACCATTTTTCGACGGGCACGCCGCGTACGTGGTCGCGAGTCGAGGCCGTGGGATAAGCCTGCCCCCAGGAGGCGTTCAGCGTGGCATGGCCCGCATCGTCCGGCGGGACGCTGGCTTCCGGCTCCAGGACCACCCCCGGCCGGACGCGATCGACGGCGGCCCGCAGCCTCGGTTGCGGGACATTCGGCGTCGTGTCGAGGAAGATGCCGTCGGCGTTGGTCTCCTTGATGACGGTGGCCAGGCTGCCGACATGCGAGAGGTTCTCCTGCTTCGTCATGCGGTCCCAAGGGTTGTAGGCGATGTAGATCTTCACGCCCCGCTCGTGCCCGTGGGCGACTAACTTCTTCAACCCCGGCAGACCGCCCGGCAGGCTGCGGAGCATCTCAAACTGGTTCTGCGCATCGACGCCGATATTCGTGTAGGAATGCCAAAGCAAGAGGCTATCGTATCCGCCGAAACGCTTTTGGCCGTCTTCCAGGAACTCGTCGAGGCGATAGCGGTTGTTTTTCACGTCGTAGAAGCGGGTATCGAAGACGAAAACGAACCCCTGCACGAAATTGCGGGCGGTCCAGGCGTAGTCACCGCTGTAGATGCGGTCGTTCATGCCAAACCGCGCCCGCCGTCGGGCTCGTTCGGCGCGCATTTCGGCGAGCCAGTCCTGGTACGTGACGTGTCCGTCCGGGGCGAGAAAATAGCCTTCGTCGAAAACAAGGATGCTATCGGAGAGGCACACGTCTTTGACCAACCCCGGACCGGGAGTGTCGTAGGCGTGCGTATCGGCGCCTTCGACGCGAAGGGCGATCTGCATCCTCTCGGCACTTGGCAGCCGCAGGCGGAAGGGAGGGGTGCCCGAGAAAAGCCCCCGCAATTTCGGGTCTTCGCTAGGTCCGTATCGCCCGCGCTCCACACCGTCAATGTACAGCGTGCAACGGTCCTTGATGCCGTGGAAGACCAGGAATTTGCCGCGGAATCGTGCGGGAATGGCAACGGTCTTTCGGTACCAGGCGACGCCGCTGTAGTTGAAATAGCCGAACTCGTTCCAGCTCTGCCCGGCGCTCACAAGTTGCCACTTCGAAATCGCGGAAATCCAGGGCGGCCCAACCGCGCCGGACTCCCGCGTCTTCCAGATCGAACTTGAACCGCCAGCCGTCGTTGATCGGAACCTCTTCGGCCGGCGCGATCGGCGCGAATGTCACGAGTGCTATCAGCGTCGCAATAATCAAAACGATCCACCGCGGCCCGCGGAGAATTGCGAGGTCCTTCGCCGCGATGCCGACCTTGTTCCCAAACATCTCAGCCATGGATGCTCCCCTTTTTCACCAATCGGCGGCTGCCCCCTGTCGCAACGAGCGGCTCGCCGCGATCGCTTGTTTCTGCCAGTGTCGCCTTTGTGAAAATGCTCCAGAGATCTACGGAGTTCTCGCAACTCCCGCTCGTCTACGGCAGACGGATTACGGAGACGTGACAACTCAGAGCGACTTGGGATCGGCGGGCAAGCCGTCTTCGCGGTTGCCCAGCCGGTAGTGCGTCTCGCCGTCGATGGTGTAGTTGATGAACTGCACCGAGGCGTCGCAGAAGGCCATGTAGAAGCCGCTGGAGTGCGCGCTGCCAAAAGACTGGTAGTTCGAGTAGCCGGGCGTGTCCTGCATGGGGAGAAGATAGCCGCTGGTCGGCGGCGTACCGAGCTGCACCCAGCGGTTGGTGTCGTAGTCGTAGCCTTGGATCCAGCCCTGATCGTCGCCCATGAAATCGGAGCCGTCGGTGTAGTGGTCGGGCCAGGCATAGCGCTCGCCGATCAGGTAAGTGTTGGTTGTGCCGTCGGTGATGTCGGCAATGGTGCACTGGCTGCGGCGGAAGATCACCCCGTTGGGATGAAAGCCCGGATAGCTGGCATACCAGTTCGACAGCCAATCAACGTCGCTCATGGCGTCGCCGGTGCTGTAGAAGTTGGGGCTGCCGCCGGCGGAGACCTGAGGGTTGACGGCGTCGATCGGCGCGGCTCCGCTGCTGCCGGCGTAGTCGCTTCGCCCGATCAGCGACGGACGGCTGGGAAGCTGGACGAAGTTGGTGCCGTTGAGGAAAGGATAGGCGATGGCCGTGCGGCGGGTGGGACAGATGAACGTGTCCACCGGCGTCTCGGCGGCGATGACCAAGGCAGCGTAATTCTTGCCGAGGCCCATGTCGTGCAGGTTCGACAAGCCCATGTACGGCATGATGTTGAAATGCCAGCCGCCGGGCTGTCTCTTGGTGAAGCCGCGATCGGGGTCGCCAGCCCAGGTCCAACCCCAGCCGCCGGTGGGCAGGAACTTGTTGCTCTCCTCGTGCTGCAGACAGGCCAGCGCCATCTGCTTGAGGTTGTTCGAGCACTGTACCCGACGGGCAGCTTCGCGCGCCGCCTGGACGGCCGGCAACAACAGCGCGATCAAGATGCCGATGATCGTGATCACCACCAGCAACTCGACCAGCGTAAAACCGCGATTTCGAGATGCTCGCTGCATGGCATCTACTTTCTCGATTCTTGGATGACTTCAGTTTCGCACGTTCATCCTCAGAAAAGCCCACCGCCCCTTGCGGGAGTTTTATAGAAAATGGAGGAGGGAGCTTCTAAGTGATCGGCCTCCGGGGAAGACTTGAGGAAGCTACGCTCGCAACTGATATGATAGCACGGGTGCGCGAAACGGGAAAGACAGGCAGCGTCCCCTGTCTATCCATCCAGATTCGACCCGCAAACCGTGCGACATCTTGAAACGCGGTTTTCCTACGGTGCCAGGCCGACTTATCGACGAACACCTGGACTCACGGTCCCCTTCACTAGTGGGCAATTTCTTTCGATACTGTCAAGATACCTTGGTTCTCCGGCAGGTGGCCTACCGTCTTCTTCGCCCGGCGAGCCGTTGGCCGCATGAGCGGCGAAGCAGCCCGCGTTGGCCCCCATAGATCCCGGTCAGCGGCTGCGGCACCGTGGATCACCAGCGAATTCCTGCTGCCGTTGCGCATCGCCACGACGACGCCGCGACCAAGATCGCAAGGCGACCACCTTGCCCGACGAAGAACCAACCCCCGCGATGCCGATCCCGCTGCGGGGGGTCGGCAAAAGCTGGATGGGCGAAACAGTCAGGCGAGTTTGTGCGTCCCGCTTCCGCAAAGAACATCCGTCTGAGGCGGCCGGTCGGCTGCGAGCGATGTGCCGGCGGCAATCTTGACCGGCGCGGCGCGCCGTTTGCATTTTTGCTGCGGGTAAGTGACTTCACGAGGAGGTCACATCGACCCAGAGCGGAGGCGCCGTTTCCATGACGGGCGACGCACTCCGGTTGTGTACGATGAAAAGGAGATATGAGATGTCCTCGGAAAGGCTGATCGGCAGTTGTCTGGTGGTCACGGCGCTCTTGCTACTGGCGGCCGCTCCCGCAACGGCACAACGAGGCGGCGGTCATGGCGGCGGTGGTGGAGGCGGCTGGGGCGGCGGTGGCGGAAACTGGGGCGGCGGTGGCGGAAACTGGGGCGGCGGTGGCGGAAACTGGGGCGGCGGTGGACCCGTCGGCGGCAATTTCGGCGGCGAGATCGGCGGCGGACAGAGCTTCAATGCCGCCCCTGCACATCCCACCCCCGGCGGAAGCAGCGGATACGCCGGCTTCGAGTCCGGACGCAGCGGCGGTAACTGGGAAGGCGACCGCGGCTGGACCGACTTCGGCGGCGATCGCGGCCTGGCCGGGGGCGGACGCGGTTGGCGCGGCGAAGGCTGGTGGGGCGGCGGGGAGCCCGGCTGGGGTTGGAACCGCTACGGTTACCGCGGCGGTTGGCCAGGCTACGGCTATGACTTCGGCTGGCCAGGCTACTATGATTACAGCGACTACTACAACGACATGTATGGTCCTAACTACTATGGCAACCAGGAAAACCAAGAGAACTACGCCTATAACGCCAATCGAGAAAACGACAGTACCGTCGAGTATTACTACTCCCGCGCCGTCAGCGCCTTCAGGCAGGGAGATTACAAGACCGCGCTGCGTTTTGCGGCCCACGCCGAGGTGGAGGAGCCGCGCGATCCGAACGTCCACCTGGTCGCCACCTTGGCGATGTTCGCCTTGGGCGATTACCGCGGCGCCGCCATCCAGGCGCACGCCTTCGCCGGAATCCGCCAACTGCCCACCTGGGAGCGCGTCTACCAGTTCTACAACAACCTGCAGCCCTATACGCGCCAGTTGCGGACGCTGGAAAGTTACGTGAAGTCGCACCCCAAGGCGCCGGATGCCCGCTTCTTGTTGGGCTTCCTCTACCTGACGGGCGGCTATCGTGATGCGGCCGCCACCGAGTTGCAAATCGCGCAGCGCGAGTCGCCGCGCGATCGCTTCGCAGCCCTGTTGCTCCGCAGGGCCGGCGGTCGTGTCTCTGAAATGGCCGCCAAGCCGGTAGAAAACGAAGGCCAACCAGGCAACCAGGAGAGCGGAGGAATCGAACAAGGCGGTCAAGGATCTGCACAGCCCACCTATCAGCCGCAGAACCGCGGAGCGGGAGGAATGCAAGGTGGATCGATCCAAGGCGGTTCGACCCAAGGCGGATCGACGCAAGGCGGATCGACGCAAGGCGGATCGCAACAGGGTGGATCAATGCAAAACCCGCCGTCTCAAGGCAATTCATCCCAGCAGGGGAACCAAGGAAATGGAAACCAGGGAAACGCCGGATCGACTCAGAATCGATCGATGTCCGGCAGCCAATCTGCGAGCAACGGACAAAATCAGGAGACCGGGGGTGGACTAGAGGCCACTGGACCCTCGGCGCCACAACATCCGAGTCCACATCAACAAGAATAGGAGGGCTTTCGATGAAACGCATCATGTTCTGCTTGATGGTGCCGGCCGTTCTGTCGATCACCGCGGCAATTGCCCACGGCGATCCGATGCCGGCCAGCCAGAGTGTGGCAATCGCCTCCGCCGCGAGCGGCGATTCTCAGGCGAATGTCTCTGACGTTCGCTGGAGCGTCGCCCCGTTGCGTCACTACACGTATTGGGGAGGCTACGGTTGGAGGTACCCAGGCTATTACCGCTATGGGACGTACGCGCCCTACGATTACTACGGCTACTACGGCGGGTACACGCCGGGCTTTTATTACCAGGGGCCGCTGGGATTCAGCTTCGGCTGGACGCCGGGCTACTATGGCCGACCCTATCGCTACGGGTTCTATGAAAGACCCTATTATTGGCGTCGGTTCTAGCACCTGGACGAGGCCTGCCCTGTTAATCCCGTTGCAACGGCGGTGGCGGTCCAGGCGGGTTGGCGATGACCCGCAGCAAGATCTGCGCCTACGCCACCGCCGCAGGTTCGGTGGAGGATTCCGCAGCCGGCGAATGGGGAGATGGGGTGAAGTCGCCCTCCTCGATATTCACGGCCTGGTGGATGACGATGCCCAACTCGCGTATTTTGCTGCGCAGCGTCCCGCGGGTAATGCTGAGGATTCTCGCGGCCTGGGATTGATTGCCTCCCGTGTGTTTGAGGACTTTGCTGAGCATCATGCGTTCCACGACGGCCAACGTCTCGGCGTGCAAATTGGTCGAACCGCAGCGGAGCCGCTCGTCGACGAAGTCGTCCACGCATGGCGAGCGGCCGGGCTTGCCCAACAGATCCGTGGGAAGGTACTCCGGCCTCAGCAAGGGGCCGCTGACGTGCAATACCGATCGTTTCAGCACGCTTTGCAGTTCCCTCACGTTGCCCGGCCACGAGTAGCGGGCGAGCACGTCCAAGGCGTCGGCGGATGCTTTACAGGGCGATCGGTCGAGCTCTCGGCAGTACACGCCGAGGAAGTGGTCCACCAGCAACGGAATGTCGCTCCTCCGCTCGCGCAACGGAGGCAACTGCACGTTGAAGACGTTCAGTCGATAGTACAGGTCCGCGCGGAATTGTCCGTCAGCCACCATCTCGTCCAGATTCCGGTTCGTGGCGGCGATGATCCGCACGTCGGTCTCGATCGTCTTGCTGCCGCCCACCCGTTCGAACTTCCCCTCTTGCAGGACGCGCAAGACCTTGCTCTGCATGCTCGGCGTCATGTCGCCGACTTCATCGAGGAAGAGCGTGCCGCCGGAGCACTGTTCGAACTTCCCGATCCGCGTGCTGTCCGCTCCTGTAAATGCTCCTTTTTCGTGGCCGAAGAGCTCGCTCTCCAACAGCGGCTCCGGAATCGCCGCGCAATTGACCGCCAGGAAGGCGGCGGGTGATCGCGGGCTGTAGTGCTGGATCGCTTGGGCAACCAACTCTTTGCCCGTGCCGCTTTCACCCAAAATCAATACGTTGACCTTCTTCGGCGCCACGCGACCGATGGCCTTGTATACCTCTTGCATCGCCGGACTATCGCCGATCATCGACTCGATGGATGGCGGTGACACTTCCTGCGAAGCCGGCTGGCCGTCCGAACGGCAAAGATGCCGGCGAGCCTTGAATGCCTGAATCGCCACCTCTCGCACCTTTTCGATCTGCAGCGGTTTGCAGACATAGTCGAAGGCGCCGCGGGCGATCGCTTCAATCGCCACACTGGCCGCACTCCTGGCGGTCATTAGGATAACGGGCACCGTCGCGTCGCGGTCATGGACCTGCTGCACTACCTCCAGGCCGGACTGGTCCGGCAACGTACCGTTGACGATCACGACGTCCGGCTGGTAGCGGCAGAGCAAATCGATTGCGCTGGCGCCGGTCTGTGTGGACAATACCGTTACTTCCATCTCGTGCAGAAACCGCCGAAACGCCTGAATCACGGCAAGATCATCATCGACAACCAAGAGCGAGGGCATAAAGCCACCTTCATTCCCACCTTTTTGGCCCGGAACCCGCGGCCGCGTACCGCAGCCTGGCCGGCGCACCAGTCGGTCTTCGAAGCACCGCGACGATTGTGGTCGTACGCGGTTGTTTCCTTGCCAACCGCTTCATTCTTCGATGACGCGTTCCCCCAGTCAATCGGCGCGGCGCGGTGATCGGTCAGGCAAGCCGACCGATCTCAGACCAAGGGACTTCCCCCGCGCACCGGTCGGAGATTTCACTAGGATCAGGGAGGGGAGTCGGCAAAAGCACTTCGCCTCGGCCAGACGTAAGCGTTCACGGCCTGGGAGACCAGGGGGACGGAGGAGGTTTTCGCCGCAAGACCTCGCAATTAAGGAGACCGCTCATGCGAAAACCACCTCCGTCCCCTTCGGCATGGAATATGCAGATTAACAGTTTAGTCGTCGAAAGGTGAATCGCCCCTCCGGATGAAAGGGGGGCTAAATACGAAAGGAACTTCGGTTATGCTCTATTGGACACTGGTCTTTCTCGTAATCGCGTTGATTGCGGGTTTTCTTGGTTTTTCCGGAGTGTATGTGGCCGCAGCGGGGATGGCGAAGATCCTGTTCTTCGTTTTCCTGGTGCTGCTAATCATAAGTTTATTGGCCGGCGGACTCCGTCGCGGGCCGCCGATCGCGTAGCTTCGCGGGAGTCGCCCTATAAGGAGAGGAATGCGGGGAGTCGCGCGCAACGGCCTGGGCTTACCTTCGCGCAGCCAGTAGCCGCGCGCAGAGTTGCAGCTTTCGCCGCATGTCGTCCAGGTCGCGCAGCTCGCGGGGAAAACAGGACGCCAGTCCCCTGTCTGTCACCGCGGCAGCCAGGGCGTCTGCCCGACTAGCGAGCGTCGGCAGCGCGGCGGTCAGGTCGGCCGAGCCCTTAGCGGTCTCAAGCGACTTGAGCAGCGATTCTAGCTGCTTTTCATAATCCGTGCTGAATTCTTGCGATCGGACCGCGGCCAAGTCTTCTTCCTCGAAGCTGGGGGCAGCCAGCAGGTTGTGTTCCGGCTCGTTCCCGCTGGAAAGCGAGAGGTCATCGAACCATGCGGCGCCCCGGGGCTGATGAAACTCCAGCAACAGCATGGCCGTCTTCACCGGCAGGGTCGGCACTACACAGATGCTCTTCTGTTCCCAATCGTGGGTGCCGGGCGAAAAGCAGACGCTGTGCACTTCGGGCCATTGGCCATTCTGGTAGTCCAGGTAGAGGTGCATGCAGTAGGTGTGGCCCTTGCGCGCGTCGAAGTGCCGCCGGCGTGCGGCCGGGGTGTCGAGAACGACCGCCGCGGAAACGGCCACGTCACGGGCTTTGCTGAAGGCTCGCGCCACGATTGTTTGAGGAGTAGTCTGGTTCAGTGCGACGAGCTGCGCCGCGCCCTGACGATTGAAGTAGTCCCACTGTGGCATGACGCCCGTATAGGTGCCGCCAGCCACCGCCAGGCTGCTCTTGCCGCTACGGGCCACGGCGGCGTCCCACTTTCCACCCTGGCAGAATCGCGACCATGCCTTGTGCGGAAAGCGGATGCCCATCTCGCGATCTAACGCTCGCTGCGTGAGTTGCAGGCGAAGGCTGTCTGCGGTGCGCCGCAGCAGATTCGTCGCGATTGTGGTCGGGCTGGCCAACTGCACCACGCTCGGGCCTTCGAGGGTCTTGAAGGTCAGACCGCCTGCGGTGCGGTTCGTCTCCAAGACCCGCTCCGCGAACTCGTCGTAGACCATCGTGTCCCCGCGCAGGCCCAACTTCTGCACGTCGCAGACCGCCTCCTCCGGCTGGCCGGAATCGACAAAGAGGTAGATGCCGTTGGCAACGTCGCGGCCGTAGCGGACGATCGCCGGCGGCGTGTCCGAGAATCGCCCGGTGATGCGGTCGATTCCGGCGTCGCGCCGTCCCCATTCCAGCACCTTGCCCTCGAAATTGACTGCCGCGGCGGCGCGGGCCGCGGCGGTCTTGCCGACCGCGGCCGCGGTCGACCTCAACTGGGCGGCGGGATCCCCCTCACGTCCGGCGAGTTGAACGGCGCGGGAAATCGGGACTACTTTGCGCAGCACCCAGCGCTGATGGTCATACACGTCCGGCCGTGCGCAATACGCCGAGTAGTCCGCCCCGGCAGCCGTGCCGCCGTCGGTATAGCCGAAGAAAACGACGCCATTGAAGAGCTTGCTCTTCAGGTAGGCGTCCAACTCGCCGCCGGAAAGGTGCTGCATGGTGAACTCGCCCAGGATGCCGTGCAGACCATTCTCCCGCGCCTGACGCGCATAGTTGATGGAGAACGGGAAGCCCTCGTTGCCGAAGAAGTCGATGTAGGCCATGTACTTATCCGGGCAGCCGTTGGCGGCGATGCCCAGGCCGCGCGGCGTCAGCCGCCGCCTCAGCGTCTCCAGAAACTCCCGCGGGACTTTGCCGGCGTTGTCCAGAGCGATGCCGCCGTGAACCACGCCATCGGCCTCGAGTCCCTGAAGGTATCTGGCGATCACGGCCTTCACCAGGCCGTTCTCGGACGATAGATCCATGCTGCCACAGACGTCGCCATACTCGCCCTTGGGGTCGTAACGCACCTTGGCGTACTTCGAGAGGCCCTTGACGCCGTAGTTGTGTGCCATCCAGGCATCCAAGGCCAGCTTCGCCGCTTCGTCCTTGTCGCGCATCCGGCTGAAGTCGTAGCCGGGGCCCTTCAGTGAGGTCTCGACGACGTTGTCCCAGTAACGGAAGACAGCGATGCCGAGTCTTCTGATGCGCGCGGGTCATCGCTGCCCCAGACGATATCGTAGCCCAACTCGCTTACATCCGCGATGGCGCGCGAGGGCGTGCCGAACGCGATTCCGATCCCGCCGCGCCAGCCCGACAGGTCACGCCGAACCGATGCTGGTTTCGCGACTGCCGAGCCCGCCATGCCGAGGGTCCACAATGACGCCGTGCTGACCGCCCATACCAATAGCCCCCTCCACGCCGCAGAGTGACTGGCCGCCGCCGATATGTAGAACATTTGCAAGCCTCTCCAAGAGACGAACTGCGTGACCAAGAAGACAATGCGCGAGTTGGCCGCTCGCGCTGCTGATGGGCTCTCTTTCATCGAGCGACTACGTCTGCTCCGAAGTGCTCCGCAGCAATTCGTTGTCGTACGCATCTTCCAGCTTGCGGATCGTTTCGGCAAGCTCCCCGTCCTGCTCCACCACCTTCGACACTTCCAGTTCCCAGGTTGTGCTGGCCTTGCGCAAGGGGGCCAGGTCAAGATGCAGACTCAGCAGCTTGGCCAACCGCTGTGTGACCGCCTCGATGCTGGCCGGGTTCGTGCCTTGCAGGTAGCCGGGAACCTCGGCAACCAGGGAGATCATGTCCACGCCAACCGCCTTGGCCTGCGTCATCAGATAGGTCGTGAAGGAACTCGGGCCGCGGTAGCCGCTGCGGCGAACGGCGTACTTGTCCATCTCCGGCAACAATCTCGCATCGGAGCAGGTGACGTACAGCCGCGGCAGACGGGTGTGCGGCACGGCGCCGCCAAACGACCCGACAAAGACGATCCGACGCACGCCCAGCCGCTCTGCCAACTGGAAAATGCACTGGCCGAAAGTTCGCCAGCGCAAGTGCGGCTCCTTGCCGATAAACAGCAGCAGGTTGCCGGCCGTATGACAATAGACGGTGTTCGTGGGCAACTCGAACTCCTTGATCAGCCCATCCTCAATCGTCACCGGCAGCCGAAACAACTCCGCCACCTCCATCGAGCCGGGTATGTTGTAGATGTAGAACGGTTCAGGGTCGATTTCCGCGATCGACCGGGCCCGCAACAACTGGACAAGGTGCCGGACCGTGCCCGTGGAGACGTCGCCGCCGTCCATCCAACCCGTGAAGGCCAGCACCAAGGTCGCGTTGTGCAGCGACGGGGATTCGTGCAGCTTCAGGATATCATCTTCGCTCACGGTCTTAACCTCTCCGCAATCCAACGGAAACGCTCTTCGCGGGGTGGTTGCCGCGCAGGTCATTGGCCTTCGGCAACGTCCCGGGCAGCGTGATCAGTGCTCCGCGTTTCCGCCCTGCGAGCCGCGATACGCGGCACAGCAATGGGGCGTCTCCCACAGTCGGACCTCAACGATTGGGAAGCCGCGCTCGGCCGCCGCCTCGAAGATCCGTTTGGCGATGTTCTCGGCGGTGGGGTTGACGTCCATCAAGTAGAGCGGCTCACCCAGCGCCTGAAATGCCGCTACCGCCGGATCGCCGCGGTCGAGGACCATGCGGTGGTCGAGGTTCTCGTCGATCCAGCGGCCGACGACTCGCTTGACCTCGTTGAAGTCGATGACCATGCCGTGGGCGTCGAGCCCCGAGGCGTCGAACGAGAGGATCACCCGGCCGTTGTGTCCGTGCAAATGCCGGCACTTGCCCTCGTAGTTCAACAGCCGATGGCCGTAACAGAAGTCGATTTCGCGGGAGACGGTAAACATGGTGTGGGGGGGAATGACGAAATCCGAAATCCGAAATCCGAATGACGAACGATGAAGAGCGTGTTTGCTAATTGGTCATTCGAGTTTTCTTCGTCATTCGGCTTTCGGATTTCGGCTTTCGGACTTCGTCATTCCCCCTTCTCCTTTCATAACATCTGCTGTCAACGCATACTCCGTCGGGTCCTCGATCCCCGCTTCGGCGAAGGCGGCTTGCCGCTCGCCGCACTTGTTGCAGCGGCCGCAGTGGACGCTGCGGTCGGGAGCGATGCAGGAGAACGTCAGTTCCAGCGGCAGCCCCTGCCCGCGGAGCACGACGTCGGCCTTCCGCAGTTTGCCGAAGGGATGCTCGATCGAAACCCGCTTGCCGCTGGCCTGCGCCAGTGCCGCTTCGAAGCGGTGGAAGAACCCGTCGCTGGCGTCGGCGAAGGGGTTGGCCGCCAGCGTGGCCAGCGCCAGCCGGCCGATCTCGTGCATGCCGCACCACAGCAGCGGCTTGATGCAGAGCAGGGCATTGCGGCCGGGCAGATAGACGGCTTCGTCGGGGCTTCCCGCCCCGGGCACGTCGCGGCCCGCGATGCTCCAATGTTGGCCGTACAGATCGGCCAGCGGCAGGTCAAAGACCCGCAACTCCTCAAGTCGCGGCGCGGCCACGGCGTTGAGAAAAGCCCGCAGCGCCGACAGTTCTTCGCGTTCCCAAGCCAATCCGCAGCGAACGTAGAACGGAAACACCCGGTATCCCTGCCGCAGCAGGTCCGCCGCCAGCACGCAGCTATCGACGCCGCCGCTGGCGAGCACTCCGATCGTCGCTGGCGATGTTGGTGTCGGCATAGAGGCGCATCCACGACGGGCTCGGCTACCCGCTACTCGTCATCGTCAGACTTGTCCTTGTCCTCGCCAGCGGACTCATCTTGGCCGGCAGCCTTCTGGCTGTCGAGCCGGGCTTGGATTGCAGAGGTAATGTCGGTCGCCGACGAGTACCAGACGACGGGACGGTTGATGTACGTGAGAACGGTCTGCGCGTTGCTTATGTCGGCCGTCTGTTCGGCAACGCGAATCACGGTGTCGATCCCCTGTTGTTTGGCGTAGGCGGCCACCTCGGCCTCCATCCGCTTGTAGGAGTCAAGGTAGACGCGTGCCTCGCGAGTGATGAACGTCTTCTTCTGTAGCGCGACGGATGCCTCCAACGCGGCTTCAAGCTTGTTCTGCTCCTCCTCCTGCTTCATCCGCTCGTCCGAGCCCGCGGGCAGTTTCTCCAACTCCTCGCGCTGCGATTTGAGCTTCTCTCGCTCGGCCTTCACTTTCGTCTCGGCCTTCGTCACGTCGCCCTTCATCTTCTCCATCTCGGCCTTGAACTGCTTCGAAATCCTTGAAGAGCCGAGCAACGTCCAGCACGGCGACTATGCCCGGCGTGCGGCGGGCGGTCTTGGTCTCCTTGGCGGAGCAGAGGCCCCGCTCTCCCCCTCCGGTTCCAGCGATGATCAACGCCACCCCGACCAACCCAATGGCAATGTAAGAGCGAGTCATTCGAGAAATCCTTTCCTTTATCGAGTGCGAAGGCAAGCCCCACCAATATCCGTGCGATCTCCGCTCGTCAATCCCCCCCCTTGCAGGCAGGAGAACTGCAAAACACCTCGTTCCCACGCTCTGCGTGAGACTGTCTTGGAATTCGGGATGTAGGAGGCGACTCCTGTCGCCGATTGGGGCTCCGCAGCCGCGCGATCGGCGTCAGGAGACGCCTCCTACAGCCTGTTTCTGTGGCGGTAATTCCAGGACAGCCTCACGCAGAGCGTAGGAACGAGAGTTTTTGGGATCGTGCAGCCGTCCCGCCTGTGCAGCATTGCGCTATTGAAATGGGTCGCGGCCGTGGTACAACAGGGGGTAATCGGGCGTTCCGGCCTTCCTACCCACCGTACCCTTACAGGACTCTCAGCCATGCAGCGAACCGATCTGACCCGTCGTGATTTTCTGTGCGCTTCGGCGGCCGCGGGGGCGGCGACGCTGGCAGTGCCGGCGCTGCTTCACGCAAAATCGCCCAACAGCAAGCTCAACGTCGCGGTGATCGGCCCCTGCGGCCGCGGCGAGGCCCAACTCGAAGCCGCCGCCGCGATGGAGAATGTCGTGGCCGTCTGCGACATCGACGACAATAACCTGGCGGCCGTCGCCCGCAGGCATCCCAAGGCCAGGACTTACGTCGATTTCCGCAAGATGCTCGACGCGATGCACAAGTCGATCGACGTGGTGATGGTCAGCACGCCGGACCATAATCACGCCCCCGCCGCCGCGATGGCCATGCGGCTGGGCAAACATTGCTACTGCGAAAAGCCGCTGACCCACTCGGTCTACGAAACCCGCGTGCTGGCCGAGATCGCCAAACAGCAGAAGCTCGTCACGCAGATGGGCACGCAGATCCATGCCGAGGACAACTATCGCCGCGTGGTCGAGATTGTCCAGTCGGGGGCGATCGGTCCGGTCACCGAGGTGTTGGTGTGGTGCAGCAAGTCATGGGGCGACGGCGGCCGGCCCAAAGAGACGCCCCCCGTGCCCAAGAACATCCACTGGGACCAGTGGATCGGCCCGGCCCGGTTCCGCCCGTATCATCCCTGTTATTTGCCGTTCTACTGGCGGCGGTGGTGGGATTTCGGCAACGGCACCTTGGGCGACATGGCCTGCCACATCATGGACATCGCTTTTTGGGCGTTGAACCTGCGATACCCGACGACTATCGTGGCCGAGGGTCCGCCGGTCAGCAGCGAGGGTTGCCCCATGAAGTTGACGGTTCGCTACGAGTATCCCGCCCGCGGCGAGATGCCGCCGGTGAAGCTGACCTGGTACGACGGCGACAATCCGCCGCCCTTTCCCACCGGCCACGATATTCCCAACGGCGGGCTCGGCGCACTGTTCATCGGCAAGGAGGGGATGCTGCGGGCGGATTACGGCTCGCGGACGCTTTACCCGCGGGAAAAATTCGCGAACTTCAAGCCGCCGGCGCAGACGATCGCCAATTCGATCGGTCACCACAAGGAGTTCTTCGAGGCGTGCAAGAGCGGCGGGCCGACGACCTGCAATTTCGACTATTCCGGCGCCCTGACCGAGGCCGTCTTGCTGGGCACAGTGGCCTATCGCGTGGGCAAGCGGCTCCAGTGGGACCCGGTGAACCTCAAGGCGACAAATTGCCCGGCGGCCGACCGCTATCTCCGCCCCCACTATCGCAAAGGCTGGACTCTCTAACGTCCGCCCGGAGCGACGTGGTTGGTGCCAAGAGCCGTAGGTTATGCTTTAGCATAACGGAAGATTCTGTGCGCGTGAGCGTTATGCTAAAGCATAACCTACGCGCAGCATGAGCGTTATGCTAAAGCATAACCTACGCGCAGCATGAGCGTTATGCTAAAGCATAACCTACGCGCAGCCCCGCACCCTCAACCGATGTCCCACCAAATCGTGGGGATTCCACCTTCCGCCGCCGCTATTGTGAATATATAATCACAATAGAGGCTTTGCTATGGCAGAGGAAAAACTAGACACGCAGATTCGCCGCGAGCAGATCGCCGAGGCGGCGCTGGGGCTGGTCGCCACGCAGGGGCTGCGGCGGCTGAGCGTCGCGGCGGTGGCACGCCGCGTCGGACTTGTCCCCTCGGGCATCTACCGCCACTTCAAGAACAAGGACGAAATCCTCGACGCGGTCCTCGATCGGGTCGAACAGCGGCTGCTGGCCAACGTCAAGGCGTCGCGCGAGCAGCACGCCGACGCTTTGGATTGTCTGAAAGACGTGCTGATGCGGCATATCCGCTTCTTGCGGGAAGGAAAGGTGATTTCCATCCCGCGGATGATCTTCGCCGACGACGCCCACGGCGACAATCCCCAGCGGAGGCGGCGCGTTCTCAAAGTCTTCGAGCGATATACCGGCCAGGTTGCCGAGATCGTACGGCTGGGGCAATCGCAGGGGCGCATCCGGTCCGACGCGGACGCGCAGACGGTTGCCGTGATGCTGTTCGGGATCATCGTCCCCGCCGGAATCCTCTGGCATCTGACCGACGGCGGATTCGACGTGACCCGCCACGCCCAGAGGGCATGGAAGCTCTTTTCGGCGGCCGTTATATAACCCGCAAAATGCCCAGACTCACCAGAAAGTGAATTATGGTTCACAGCGGAGTAGCAGCATGAAATCGAGATTGGCCGGTTTTGCTTTCCTCGCGCTCCTCGTCGCCGGCGGGGCGTTCGCCTATTGGCATTTCTATATGCCCCGCCAGACCACGGACGGGCGAATCCGCGTCTCGGGCAATATCGAGACCACCGAGGCCCAAGTCGCCTTCAAGATCCCCGGCCGCGTCGTGCAGCGATTGGTCGACGAGGGCTATGACGTTAAGAAAGGAGAGACCATAGCCCTGTTGGACACCGGTGACCTGGAATGCACCGTCGCCATGCGCAAAGCCGACCTTGGCGTGGCCGAGGCGGCGCTGGCGGCGCTGCTGGCCGGTTCGCGGCCGCAGGAGATTGCCTCGGCAAAGGCGGCCTGGGAAAAGGCCGAGCACGCCCTGGCCGACCTGGAGGCGGGCTTGCGGGCGCAGGAGATCGTCGCCGCCGAAGCCACAGTCGCCACGGCCGCGGCCGAGGAGAACCGGTGCTGGCCGAATATCACCGCGAAACACCGCTGTTCCAACGCGGAACGATTTCGTCGGAGGAATTCGACGCCGCCAAGGCCACCTACCAGGTCGCCGTGGGGCGGCATCGCCAGGCTGTCGCCCAATTGAAGCTCGCCCAGGAGGGATACCGCAAGCAGCAGATCGAAGAGGCCCGCTCCACGGCGGCGCAGGCCAAGGCCCAATACGACCTGGTGAAGGCCGGTCCGCGGCAGGAGGACATCGACCAGGGCAAGCAGCGCGTCAAGCAGGCCAAGGCCGCGCTGGCCCTGGCCGAGACCCAACTTGGTTACGCGACGGTCGGCTCGCCGCTGACCGGCGTGGTGCTGTCGAAGAACATCGAGCCCGGCGAGTACGTCGCCCCCGGCACCGCGGTAGTGACCGTCGGCGATCTGGTCAACGTCTGGCTGCGGGCCTACATCGAGGAAGGCGACCTTGGCCGGGTGAAAGTCGGCCAGCGCGCATCGGTCACCAACGACACGTTCCCCGGCAAGAAATACGAGGGCGTCGTCTCTTTCATCGCCGCGGACGCCGAGTTCACGCCCAAGAACGTGCAAACCCAGAAAGAGCGGGTCAAACTGGTTTATCGCATCAAGATCGACATTAAAAATCCCAACAGGGAACTGAAGCCGGGAATGCCGGCCGACGCGGCGATTGAAACCACGCCATGAACGCCATCGAAACCGACCACCTGACGAAGCGATTCGGCGATCTGGCCGCGGTGGACGGGCTCACGTTGTCGGTGGCCGAGGGGGAGATCTTCGGCCTGGTCGGGCCCGACGGCGCGGGAAAGACGACTGCCATCCGGCTGCTCTGTTCGATCATGGAGCCCAGCGCCGGCGACGCCTGGGTGGCGGGCCACCACGTCGTTCGCGATGCCGAACCGATCAAGGAGAAGATTGGCTACATGAGCCAGCGCTTCGGCCTGTACAACGATCTGACCGTGATGGAGAACCTCGACTTCTACGCCGACGTCTACAGCGAACCGCGCCGCGGCCGCCGCGAGAAGATCGAGCGCCTGCTGAGCTTCAGCAACCTCACGCCCTTCAAGCGACGCCTGGCCGGCAACCTCTCCGGCGGAATGAAGCAGAAACTCGGCCTGGCCTGTGCGCTGATCCACACGCCGCAAGTCCTCTTTCTCGACGAGCCGACCAACGGCGTCGATCCGGTGTCGCGCCGCGATTTCTGGCGAATCCTGCACGAGTTGCATTCGGAAAAAGTGACGATTTTCGTCTCGACGGCCTACCTCGACGAGGCCGATCGCTGCGACCGCGTCGGTCTGATCCACCGCGGCCGCCTGCTGGCCTGCGACACGCCCCGCGAACTGAAGAAACTGATGCGCGGGACGATCCTGGAAATCCGCATGGACGATCCGCGGCCGGCGGTGCCCGTGCTGCGGCGGCGGCTGGCGGGTGCGACCGTAGGACTCTTCGGCGATCGGCTGCACGTGGTAAGTCTCGAACCGGAGCGGACCGCCGCCGAAGCGCAAGCCGCCCTGGCCGACGCCGGCTTGCGGGTGCTCGGCATCCGCACGATCGAGCCCTCGCTGGAGGACGTGTTCATTTCCGTGCTGGCGGAGAGGGGAGATTAAAGAATGCAAAGTGCAAAATGCAAAGTGCAAAATGCAAAACGCCTGTTCCTCGTTCCCACGCTCCGCGTGGGAGCGAGGGTGATTCCCATTTTGCATTTTGCATTTTGCATTTTGCACCTTGCATTCTTCTTCTTTTCCAGCGCGGCGCTCGCGGACAACAAGAATGGAGGTGCGCCGTGAGCAAACGAGTTGCCGGAGACTTCGCCGTCGTCGTCGAAAACCTGGAAAAGCGTTTCGGCAGCTTCGTGGCCGTCAACCGCATCAGCTTCCAGGTGGCTCGCGGCGAGATTTTCGGCTTCCTCGGTCCCAACGGGGCGGGCAAATCGACCACGATCCGCATGCTTTGCGGCATCCTCGCGCCCACGGCCGGCCGCGGCACGGTCGCCGGCTTCGACATTCGCACCCAGGCCGAGCAGATCAAGGCCAACATCGGCTACATGAGCCAGAAGTTCTCGCTCTATCAGGACCTGACGGTCGAGGAGAACATCGACTTCTACAGCGGTATCTACCGCATCCCGGTGGAGAAGAAGCGGCAGCGGAAGGAGTGGGTGATCGAGATGTCGGGCCTGGCCGGGCATCGCCGCAGCCTGACGGCGATCCTCTCGGGCGGGTGGCGGCAGCGACTCGCCCTCGGCTGCGCCATCCTGCACGAGCCGCCGATCGTCTTCCTCGATGAGCCCACCTCCGGCGTCGACCCGATCAGCCGCCGCCAGTTCTGGGACCTGATTTACGATCTTTCCGGCCGCGGGGTGACGGTCTTCGTCACCACGCATTACATGGACGAGGCCGAATACTGCAACCGGCTCGGTCTGATCTATCGCGGTGAGTTGATCGCGCTGGGCACGCCGCACGAGCTGAAAGTGGAGACGGCCAGGGAAACGGCGAGGGGGATGGAGGTGGTTGCCGGAAAATCGCCTGATGTATCGCAAGACGTGTTGCGGCAGCCACCTCCGTCCCCTTCTGTTCCCGGACCGCTGCCTTCGCTGGAAGACGTGTTTGTGGCGCGGATCGAGGCCCGCGACCGCGCCGAGCGGCCGCAGCAGGAGGTGCAGCGATGAGAGTCCGCCGCGTCGCCGCCGTCGCCCGCAAGGAATTCCTGCACGTCTTGCGCGATTTTCGCAGCCTGGGGATGGCGCTCTTGATTCCGGTGATGATGCTGCTGCTGTTTGGCTTCGCGCTGACGCTCGACGTCAACAACGTGCCGATGGCGGTGTGGGATCAGAGCGGAACGCCACGGAGCCGGGATTTCGTCAGCCGTTTCGGCGGCTCGCGCTACTTTGCCGTCCGCATGTACGTCGACAATTACCGCGACCTGGTCCGCGCGATCGACCAAGGGCGGGTGATGCTCGGGCTGGTCGTGCCCCGCGACTTCGCCCAGCAGGTTAACGCCGGCCGCGACTCCGCCGCGCAACTGATCGTCGACGGCACCGACTCGAACACCGCCACCATCGCCATCGGCTACGCCACCATCGTCGCTCAAGTCTACGCGATGGAGCTGACCGACCAACAGCAGCAGCGCCGCGGCGGACCGCCGCTGCAAATCCCCTTGGACGTGCGGCCGCGGGTCTGGTTCAACGAGGACCTGGAATCGCGAAACTACATTATTCCCGGCCTGATCGCCGTGCTGATGATGGTGATTTCGGCGATGCTCACCTCGCTGACCGTCGCCCGCGAGTGGGAGCGCGGCACGATGGAGCAACTGATCGCCACGCCGATCCAGGTCTCCGAGCTGATCCTCGGCAAGCTGCTCCCCTATTTCGCCATCGGTCTGTTCGACGTGTTGGTGGCGGTGCTGATGGGCGAGCTGGTCTTCCGCGTCCCGTTGCGCGGCAATGTCGCCCTGTTGTTCGGCACCGGCTCGATCTTCCTGGTCGGAGCGCTGTCGATGGGCATGGCGATCAGCATCGTCACCAAGAGCCAACTGCTGTCGAGCCAGGTGGCCATGCTCGCCACCTTCCTGCCGTCGTTCCTGTTGTCGGGCTTCATCTTCGCCATCAGCAACATGCCGAAGGTGATTCAAGTGGTCACGTACGTCGTTCCCGCGCGGTATTTCATCGCGATCCTCAAGGGCATTTACCTGAAGGGCGTCGGCCTGGAAATCCTCGGCGGTCAGGTGCTGTTGCTGATCGTCTACGGCGTCGTGATGCTGTCGCTGGCAAGGATAAGACTGAAAAAGAAACTGACGTAGGTCGTGCTGTCCCCTCTCCCTTTGGGAGAGGGTTAGGGTGAGGGCCTGCTGGATTTGGACCGTGAACCTTGAACCTTGAACCTTGAGCCTTGCTCCGCCCTCACCCCCAGCCCCTCTCCCAAAGGGAGAGGGGAGGAAGTGAACCATGTTTGAGCGCGTGCGCCACATGCTGAGAAAGGAGTTCATCCAGGTCTTCCGCGACCCGCGGATGCGGATCGTCATTTTCTTGATACCCTGTTTCCAGGTGATGGTGATCGGCTACGCCGTTTCCACCGACGTGAAGAACGTGCGCACGGCCGTCTACGACCTCGACAACAGCCAAGCCAGCCGCGAGGTGACGGCCCGCTTCATCCGCTCGGGCTATTTCGACATCGTGGCGCGGATCGGCGACGAACAGCTCGCGCGGAAGATGCTGGACCGCAACGACGTAACCGTGGTGTTGCGGATGAACCACGGTTTCGCCGCGGACCTCGACGCCGGCCGCACCGCCCGGCTGCAAGTCCTTATCGACGGCACCGACTCGAACACCGCCGCCATCGTGCTCAGCTATGCGGTGAAGATCGCCACCGCCTACTCCGAGCAGGTTGTCGCCGGGCGCGTCGATCGCGCCTTTGGTCCGGCGGGAAAGACGGGCACGTTCGATCTCCGCAGCCGGGCATGGTTCAACGAGAACTTGGAGAGCCGCAATTTCTACGTCCCCGGTGTGTTGGTCGTCGTCGTCACCCTGGCCACGCTGTTGTTGACCAGCATGGCCATAGTCCGCGAAAAGGAGATCGGCACGATGGAGCAGATCATGGTCACGCCGATCACTCCCACCCAGTTCATTCTCGGCAAGACGATCCCCTTCGCGATTATCGGCTTCGTCGACGTGATTCTCGTGGTGGTGATCGGGGTGTTCTGGTTCGAGGTGCCGATCCACGGCAATCTCGCGCTGTTGTTCCTGGCCACCGGCTTGTATCTGATGACCACCCTCGGCGTCGGGCTGCTGATCTCGACGGTCAGCGAGACGCAGCAGCAGGCGATGATGACCACGTTCTTCTTCTTTTTCCCGGCGATGCTGCTGTCCGGCTTTGCCTTTCCGATCGCCAACATGCCGGAAGTCGTGCAATGGATGACGCTGCTCGATCCGATCCGCTATTTCCTGGTAATCGTCCGCGGCATTTTCCTCAAAGGCGTGGGAATGGAGATTCTCTGGCCGCAGATGGCGCCGCTGGTACTGATGGGGATTGCCACGCTGTGGCTGGCCGTGCGGCGGTTCCATAAAACCATCTAGACGTTTCCGTACACTCCTCTGAAAACGCGGTAAATAGCTTGTTTTCAAGGCTTTTCTTCATGTCAGCCTATTCGGCTTGTACAGTGTATAAATGTATAAAACTGGGGTGTATCGGGTGTACGTACACCCGTTTTTTCGCTGTACACTACCTTGCGAGCCCTGTCGATAAGAGAACCAGAGACGCCGACAGCCTTCCCGGCTGAATCGCGGGCGTCACTTCCGGTAATAATACCGGAAGTGTTTTTTCCCAGTGCGGTCCTGCCATGTTCCTTTTGCCGTTCCTTGGCCAGCTTGTCGTAAATCGCTGGCACGCTTGCCTCCTGCTGGTAGCGGGAAGACTGGGAAAGAGTAAGGTCTAAAGAATCGAGGGTAACTATCGCAGCCTGCGATAGTTTCGGTCGCCGCCCTTCTGCCAGTTCCCCGCGTTCCTTCATCAGCCTGAGGCTGTCGCCTGCCTTGCGGCGCGCATCGAGCATAATGTGTGCGGCGGAATTGCACGCCTCGCGCCCCATCCCGGCGGCAGCAGCAATCTCCTTGGCTCGTTGTGCGAGGTTCTCGACCTGTAAAATCTGTTCTATCGTCGTTGCTTCGGCGAGCATCTTTCGCGCACGAGAGAGCGGCGCGAGCGCAGAGCCGTGATTGGTGGGGAGGGTCATGCTGCCCTCCCAACAGAAACGCCCACGGGCCGCTCTCAAACAAGTGTGTCACGGTGACACACTTCTGACCATCGCCCCCACGCCCACGGGCCGCTCGTCCGGGCGGACAAGGTAGAGACGCAATAGTTCCCATCGCCCCCACGCCCACGGGCCGCTCGGCGTCTTGTCGTCCGGGTTGAACGCGCTGGCCCATCGCCCCCACGCCCACGGGCCGCTCCCCTTCAAGTGCTCAAGCCCGGCGTCCGTCACCCCATCGCCCCCACGCCCACGGGCCGCTCTCAATTCACTCTCAATCGCGCTCAAGTCGATAGCCCATCGCCCCCACGCCCACGGGCCGCTCGTCATTAGGCGGTAACGTGACGTGACCGCCTAACCATCGCCCCCACGCCCACGGGCCGCTCGGCGGAGAGCCCGCACGTCCTGTTTTTGGAGCGCCCATCGCCCCCACGCCCACGGGCCGCTCTCTCTGCCGGGTGGGGTTCGCTTACCGCTGACGCCCACGGCCTTGCCGGCGGCGTCGCGGGACTTGCCGGAATCAATAGGGGGTGGTAATCCTTCCACACCCTGTTGCGGCCTTCCTTTACCAGCAGCTTTTCCGCCCGCGCTCATTCGTTCCTTGGCCGCCTCGTCGTACATGCCACGCGCCCTTGGCCCCCACCAACGCCAACTCGCTGGGCGTCATGTGGCGACGATGGTGATTCGCTTGCGCTTGGCCAGCAGCGCCCCGCAGATGACGCATGGCGATAAGCACACTCGCCGATGGCAACCTCGACACAGATACGGAAAAACTTCCTTCGGCTGGAAACCATGCGGTTTCGGCTTCGGACCGGGCTTTCTCTTAGCGGGAATGGCAGATTGCATCAAACTGACCTCTTGGCTTCGCCGCTGTTGCGTCGGAAGGGCCTTGGACGATGTTTGATACCTCGGGCACAGCAGCCCCTAGAATCGCATCCTACGCGGTCGCCTTTTTATCGTCGTCCATGCCCACGGCAAGTGCTCGCGCCTCCCGCCTCCCGCCACCGTCGCCGGGCCGCAGTGAAGAGCAGGCGCGAAACGTGCCGACCGGCCCGCTCATAGTCGCCGGCCAAGATGATCGGCACGGCCGCCGCAATCCAGCCGAGAACCGATCCAATTGCCGCCGATGCCGTTATCTGCGACCGCCATTCGCCTTGCTCCAAGTCGGGCCACGTCGCCTCAACCACGATGGCCCGCGTCGGGTAGGCCAATAGCCGTTGGACTTCCCGGTCGAATCGTTCCCGATGCTGACCGATGCACCCCAGAAGGTCCGCAAGGCTTTTCCTTTCCACGGCCACGATGTTTTCGAGCCCTAGGACGGAATAGTCCCCGGTGGCCAGCGTGCCCGCCCACGGATTGAGGCGATAGCGGTCATGGGCTCGCGCCTCCGAACCGCTCTTGGCAGGTCGGGCAATAGACGCCACGGGATGTCGAGTGCGGCGGGCGCGGCCTGGAGCATCCGAGACACAGAGGCGGCCTGGCGGTCGCCGCGAACGTCGTCGCTCGATCTGCCAGCCGGGATCGGCAGCCGTCGCACAATGACCACCTGCCCGTGGCCCCGGTTGCCTGGCAGAGTCCACAGGTTTGATTGATCGAAAAGCTAAAATCATCCATTGTCTGCCTCTTCTCGTGAAACTGGCCCCGCTGCTTTGCGCCTCGTGCGTTATCTCGACCTTGAACGGCATTTGATACCTTGGGAATGAGTGCCCCTCATACGCGAAGCTACGCGGCCGCACTGCCTGCCACGGAAGTGGTTTATCAAGTCGGCAATGGTTTTGAACACTGGAATACCGATTTCCTCCGCTCTCTGGACTTCAAGGTCCGCCCCCAGCGATTCGCCCGGCAATCGCAACAGAGCATCGGCCACCGTTACTCCATGCCGCCACCTGCTCGGCCGTGATCAGCTCTGTCGGCAATGCCTCGATCTTGTGTCCTTCGTTCAGAAAATCGCGGATGTCTTTGCCGTGGTCGTTTTCAATCGGATACGGAAGCTGCGCCAAAAGGATTTCTTTCGCACCGGCCTTGTGATATGCGACGGCCGCCCGGCGTTGTCCCTCTTGCCCTGGTTCGTCGGCGTCGCCGGCCACGATGATCCGCTTGCCCTTGGCCCACTCCCGCGGCAACTTTCCGCGGGCTTTCGCGCCGGCCGTGTTGGTGATTGTGACCCAACTGGGCGGAAGTCCCGACGAAGCGACGGCCAGCAAGTCGGTCACGCCCTCCTCGTCGAGAATCGTGGTTGCCTGCTGCAATTCCTCGGCGGTGCCTGAGCACAACCACGAGTTCACGGACCCACCAACGGTGTGCGTCTTACGCTCAGCGAGTTTTCCTAACGCCGGAAATGGTTTGCCGTCGATTCGTAGCAGGACAATCGCCGTCGGTTCGGGGGCGTCGATCGGCGCGCGGCCGTCGAGTCGGATACATCGGTGTTGGCCCCATGTCGCCACGGTGCCTCCGCATTTTCTGACGCTCTCTGGCGTGATCGGCAGCTTCGCCTTGGCGTACTGCTGCAAGAGCGTATCCCATAAGACGGTGCTGGTGGCCTTGATCTTCGTCGCGCCCTGGGCCAACTTGTTTTTTTCGACGCCCTTCTTCATGGCCGGCGCGTGTCCGTTGCCATTGGTGCCGAGATAGTTAGCGACTAGCTTGGCGACGGCCGGAAATGGTTGCCCCGTGGCCCACTGTAGGGCAGAAAATCCATCCCCGTTTTTTTCGTTGTGACAGCAGTTGCAAAATAGCGCGCCAGCATCGGTGTCGATCATGCGAAATCGGTCTTTTCCGCCGCACTTCGGGCAGGGATGATGCTGGCCGTCGAGAACTTCGGCGGGGATGCCGCCAAGAGCGGCGAGAATCTCCGGCCATCGGCCAGCAGCGGCGACCTTGATCGTCAGAACGTTCATGTTAAAAAAACTCCTCGACAAGCTGGTCCCGCCGTCGCCGGACCCGCGAGATTTTCGGGGCTGGTCCTGCCGACCGTGCCGCCTCGAACGCGGCCAAGTCGGCGGGGGCAATCCGGTATCGCGGTCGCTGGGTGCCATCCCCGAGGTTCAGCGCGGAGTTGGCCCGTGCGAATCCAGCCGAGCACTTTATGGGTATCGACGGCGAACCGCTCGGCAACGGCAGGGGGCGTCAGATAGGCGGAGACTACTTGCGGCACAAACGGGCCTCCTGCTGCTTAGGCTGCGCGTCGAGCCGAGTGCGGAGTAGATAGCGCAAAGCCTTCTCTTCCGCGCTGATGTCGGCAAGTCTCCGCCGGATTTCGTCGGGAGATAACTGGCGGATTTCTCTGATGAGTACTTCGGGCTTCGTCATACCCGAATTATCTACGCCCGATGCACTGGCGTAACCAACCTTATTCCCACGTCTTTCCCATCCGTACTACTTGGCGGGATAGTAATATCCGACGGTCCGGCGGTTCTTTAGCCCCCGCTCTTTTAGGGCAGGAATGATATGGTTTGACAAGACTTTTTCGCTGATGCCAAGCTCCGTACAAATTTCTTTCCCCGTTGCGTGCCCCCGAGAACGAACAAGAGCATCAACATCGGCCTCCCGTTCGCTCAGCGGCGGAAAGCTCTCTTTGCCAAGTGCATTTTCTAAATAGGGCACCCGTTCGGCAGGTGACTTCGCGGCATAGGCTTCCGGCTGCAAGCCGGTGTTCTTGACTACAAGCATTTCCGCCTTCGTCTCGCCGCCCGCTTGTTGCACAAGGTCCGCATAGTGCATCTTTAGGGCGGCGATTACCGCTTGGGGTATCGCACTGTGTCCCGTGCCTTGGGCCGCCAATATGCGAGTTCCCTCTAGCAACGCGATAGACGTAAGGGTTCTATCGTCGCCGGAATCTGGCCGTTGAGAAGTTCGCCTTGCCATGTTCTTCACCCTTTCCGCCGAGCCGGCCGGGCGGCTGCTGGGGCGGTGAAGATTCCCGCAGCAGTCGCCGGCCGCATGGCCCCCGTCGGGGCTCCCGGCTATCTGTACTCTACTTGGTGTCCTCGTCTCCGAAAAGCCACTTCCTGACGTGTTCCGTCACCGCCAGCAACCGGGCGTCGTCAACTCGTTCTCTGTATCGTGCCGACATGTCGTTCTGGCTCGCCGCGTGCCCCATGATGCTCTGGACGGCCACAAGATCGTTGACCCCCTCACCGATCGTCTGGAAGGTGTGGCGGATCGCGTAGAAGCCGCGCTTGGGCTCGATCTTCGCGGCCTCGATCAGGCGCAAACACGCCGGCCACGCGGTAGCCGTTGCCTGCGAGGTAGGATTTGCCCGAAATGCCGATGAATAGCAACTGTTTGTCCGCAGCGTCGTTCGGTGCTGGCCGTTGCGCAATCGCGGCTTTGATGGCTTCGACTGTCTCGGCCCAGAGCGGTATCCGCCGCTCTATCCCGGTCTTAACCCGCGGGTAGTTCATCCAGCCCGTCGTGAGATTGACCGCTGAGAACGTCAGCCCGGCGACGTCAGAATTGCCGAGCCCGCCATTGATCCCGAGCAAGATCATCGTCTTTAGGTTCGAGCCTGCCGCGGCCAAGAGGGCAAGCAACTCTTCCCGCTCAAACATACGAGGGCCGGCATCGGCCCGATTCTTTCGCAGCACCTTGGCCGACGGCTTCTTGAAGTCGGGTCCGGACCGGATTGGTTTATCGAGCAACCCAGACTCAAAGCCATATTTAAACACGCTGCGAACCCGTTGCACTTCGGTTGCTAGGCGTACTGGCCCCCAATGTCGAGCTATCTGCGCCCGGTATCGCCGGAAGTCCTCGGCTGTCAAGTCGTCAACCGGGCGGATTCGGCCGAATGCCTTGACCAGGCGGGCGCAGGTGGCATGATACTCGGCAAAGGTCCGCTCGGTCAGTTCTCCGGCCGCGAGCAGGTCTTTCTTATGGCTTAGAAAGGCGTTGCATACATCCTTGACCGCCGGTGTCTCTGGCGTGGCGGCTCTCGGCTCCCGACCGGCCAAGAGGGCGTCTTTCTCATCGAGCCACTTTGCCAGTGCCCTTTGCCCCTTGGGATCCGCCGCCACCTTTCCGAAGTAGCGGAGTTGCCCGCAGACCTTCTTCGCCCAGTACCCGCGAGAATGGGGGAACAATGGGAAATCTGGGTGAGGTTTGCGTGACGCGGTAGGTTTCGACTTTGCCATGCTGACATACCCCCTATTGGTTTGTATTCGCTGTACACCACCCACACGGTGCCCGCAATCGGTATTAGGCTTGCGGGTGTACACTCGGGTGTACTGCTGACATATAAAAGCATATCAGAGAGGCGAGAAGATGTCAATAACCCTTGTTTTCTAGTGTTTTTCGCGGGGGCTACGTTCCGGCTATATTGTGGTTCCATAAGACGCTATAGGCGGTCACCGCGACCATTTGGAGGGAGACGGGAAGACGGTTTAGCCGCCGCGTCCACGCGGCGCAGAATCGCCCGCAGATGCGGCACCGCGTGGACGCGGCGGCTAAACCGTCCGCAGGGTGGGGCGAGAATTGCCGAAGTCTGGGCTGGACTTTGCCGATTATTCTGACGGCGCTGACTGAAGAAAGTTTGCGGGCGGGCTGCGCGAACGACGAAAACTACCCAACTTAACAGACCGATGCCGATCATGCCCCTTCGCTCTCCGCTCTCACGGCTGCTGCTGGTGCTGGCGATCGCCGGGCTTTCGGGCTGTCATGCCGTCGACTTCTACCAGGCGGCGGCCTTGCAGCGGCCCGTCCCGCCCGAGTTGCAGCCGGCGCGGGAATTGTGCATGGTCTCGCTGCCCGAATACAAAGTCGAGCCGCCCGACATCCTCATGGTCAACATGTTGAAGATGGTGCCGCTGCCTCCCTACCGCATCGACATCTACGACGTGCTGCAAATCCGCGCGATCAACACCCTGTTGGATCAGCCGATCGACGGCTTCTTCCTGGTCGAAGGCGAGGGGATCGTCACGCTGGGACCGGCGTACGGGCGGGTACACGTGGCGGGCATGACCGTCGAGGAGGCCGCCGCCGCGATCAATGCCCGCTTGCGGCAGATCCTGGCCAAGCCCGAGGTCTCGGTGCAGTTGGCCCGCACCGCCGGCACCGCCCCGGTCAGCGGCGAGTACATGGTCGGACCCGACGGCACGATCAACCTGCGGCAGTACGGCACGCTGCACGTGGCCGGCAAGACGATCACGCAGATTCGCATCGAGTTGAACAAGCTGCTTTCGCAATTTTTCGACTCGCCCGAAGCCGCGGTCGAGGTGCGGCAATTCAACAGCAAGGTCTTTTACGTGATTTCCGAGGGGGGAGGCATCGGCGACAACATCCGCCGCGTGCCGATCACCGGCAACGACACGGTGCTCGACGCCTTAAGCGCGGTCAATGGCCTCTCGCAGGTCTCCAGCACGACGGTCTGGGTGGCGCGGCCGGCGCCGGGCGGTTTCGGCTGCGAGCAGATCCTGCCGGTCGATTACGAGGCGATCACCAAGGGGGCCTCGGCGGCGACGAACTACCAGATCATGCCGGGCGATCGGGTCTTCGTGGCCTGCGACAGCATGATTGCGGCCAACACTTGGCTGGACAAGATCACCGCCCCGGTCGAGCGGCTCTTGGGCATCGCCTCGCTGGCCACCTCCAGCGCCCGCAGTTGGGAAACCCTCGGCCGCGATTACAACCGAACTCGATTCTAGCGAGTCTTGAGCGCAGCAGAGAGGGCGATAGCAACTCCATGAGGGTGTCCTGTAATTCAGATTGTGGGAGGCGACTCCTGTCGCCGATTGGGTCCCTGCACCGGCGCGATCGGCGCCAGGAGACGCCTCCTACAGCCTGTTTCTGCCGGGCAATCCCAGGACACCCTCAGCTACATATAACCCGGAAGATGGGAAACACGCGGCGGCATGGGAGCACAATAGCAGGCGGGGCGAGGACCGGAAACCGGTTGCTGTACGGTGGGGGCCTATTGTTGCGAAGGTCGCGAAGACGTACAATTCTAGTGGGGAAGTCTAGTGCGAGCGTGTACTGTTAATGCTTGATTGCGGGGTTCGGCGAAGTTGAGGAGTTGAGATCATGAACGCAGTAGTTGGCATTGGGGCGTTGTTGCTGGGTGGCTGGGTGCTGAATGCGCCCGTCGAGGATCTGCCGCCCGATCAGGCAGACCAGATTCCCACGATCGAAGTGCCATTTTCGCACCCGGGTTCGTCCGCTGAAACACGCGATACGACGCCGTTTCAGCGAAATCCAAATCCGCTACGGGGAGTGCCGAGGGACTTATTGCAGCAGCGGGCGCGCATGTTGAACGAACCCGCAGCGCGGACGGGGCTTGTTGACGAACAGGCAAGGCAAGAGGCCCTGAAAAGAGGCCTGTCGGCTCCGCAAATGAACATGCAGGCCTTGACGCCGAAGCAGCGGGCATGGATCTTGCCGCCGGCGCCGACCGATCCGCTTTACCCAAACCTTCCCGGATCAGTGCAGATGCCTCTGCCGCCGACGGTGCGAGAGTCGAATTTGATGGCGGGTCCCGGCCCGGTCGATCCATATTCATCGCCGACGGCAGCGCGGCCGATCAGTATTCCACCCTCGCGGCAAGCGTACTCGCCTCGGACCGCGGACAGCCCCTCCCTGTACAGTGACGCCAGTCAGATCCGCGCAGACCGAGGCAGCCACGCACCCGGCCTACACCCAACAGCCGCCGCCGCCGAAGGCATTCAGCGACGTGGCGATGTCTTCTGGCGGCGTCAGTCCGTACATGAATCTCTTCCGCAACGATACCAACGGCGGTACGATCGACAACTACAGCACTTTCGTTCGGCCGCAACTCAACCAGCGGAACTACAACCAGCAGTTCAACATGGATCTCTATGGCTTGCAGCGGAACCAGAGAATCCAGAACTCCGCCCTGCAACAGATCGGCCGCAATTTCGGCAACGTCCCGCAGTACATCGGCACGCCGCAGTTCTTCCAGAACTACGGGAACTACTACGGCGGCTACGGGGGGCAAGGCATCAATTACGGGCAACCACCTTATGGGCAGGGGCCATCGCCCTATGCACCGAGCGGCGGCTATGGCGGCGGTTATGGCGGCGGCTATGGCGGCTATGGCGGCGGCTATGGTTACTGAGAGGATTGCCGCAGGTCGTAACGTGGTTCCGACGTGACGACGATTGTTGCGGCGTTCCTTTTGCGCCGAGTCCGGGCGAAGTGCGGCCTGCCGTGGCCGCAGGCGGTATCTGGCCGTTCCGGCCGCTTCTCACTGTGGCAGTAGTACGTCGGAAAGCATGTATTTCCGCAGTGACTTGACCATGCTGACAAAATGCTCTCGATCAATCGGTTTGAGCAGAGCGATTGTCATGCCCGCGTCCTCGAGATCATCTTCGATCAAGAGGATTTCCATGGGCCGGCCGACGGCCTTGGTGTCGAAGTTGCGGATCATGGCTTTTGATCGGGCGCGGCAGCGGGCCAAGGCCGGTCGTAGCCGCCCTCGACGCAACGTCCATCGACGTAGACCCTTCCGCCCTGAGTGACCAGGCCGGGGGCGGAGTTGGAAAGGAGGTGGCTGTTCTGCACATGTGCCTCGGAACAGGGGAGCGCGAGCAGTTGCGCCTGCCCGTTGTTGCCCAGCAGCGAGGCGTCGATCGTTGCCAACGACGCGCCGCCGACCGCGACCCCGCTCCGCCCGTTGCCGCGGCAGGTGACATTCGACAGCGTCACGTACCGATCGCTGTTGCACAGGCTGATGCCGTCCACTTGGAAGCCCTGCACGGTCAGATCGGCGATACGGACGTACTCGACGTGGAAGAGGGTGACGCCGGCGGGAAGAGACGCGTAGCTGAGCCGATAGTCGCCGGGCAGCTTCGTCTTCTCGACGCAGAAATAGATTCGCCCGCCGACGGAGCACCATTGCCGGGGTTGCAGATCGGGCGGGCTCTTGGCCGATTGGGCGGCAAATACCCGCACCGCCGGCCGGCCGCCAAGGAACAACTGGCAGTAGCCCATCGGGCGGCCGCGGAGGCGGAAGATCGCCCCTTGGTACGATTCCCATTTCTCAGCAGGCGCCGGGGCAGAGCCGTCGAGAATGGCGCCATTGCCGCGGATGGTAAAAGGTTCGTCGGGCGTGCCGCTGTGGCGACTGCCGGCAAGGCTGATGCTTTCGCGGTAGGGGACATCGTTCTTGACCAGGACGATCGCGTCTCCGCATCCTGCCAGACGCAGTGCTTTCGCGAGCGTCCGCACCGGTCCGGCCATTCCGCCCGGATCGCTGGCCATCTGGCCGGTGAACCGGTCGTCGCCTGCGACGTTATCGACGAAGATTTCCCGCCCCACGGCGGGGGAACAGAAGAGCCACAGTGTTAGAAAGCAATAGATTGTCCGCACGTAATAACTCCCCAAAGGCTGTCTGACCGCTCCCACAATTGTAGCACAGACGAGATCGGTTTTTGAGGGGGCAAGTTGTCGCTGCCGGATGAGACGCGGCAAGGGATCGTGGCAATTGCCGACGGATCGTTTAGACGGCGGCGGGCGGCGTTGGGGTTGCAACGCCTTGCCCAGCGGGTATTCTATTGACAGTTTCATGATGAGAAGAACGACCTGACGGAGCAGACGGCACGCAGAGTGCGCCTGCCGCAACCAACTTATGCGAATCGGCTTAACCTACGATCTGCGGCAAGACTATCTGGCCGAGGGGTACTCCCTGGAGGAGACCGCCGAGTTCGACCGGCCCGACACGGTCGAGGCCATTGAGGCGGCTTTGGCGGAGTTGGGCTATCAGCCCGACCGCATCGGCAACGCGAGACAATTGATCGCGCGGCTGGCCGCGGGCGACCGCTGGGACCTGGTGTTCAACATCGCCGAAGGGTTTTACGGTCTCGCCCGCGAGGCCCAGGTGCCGGCGATTCTCGATGTCTTCGATATCCCCTATACCTTCTCCGATCCGCTGGTGCTTTCGCTGGCGTTGCACAAGGGGATTACCAAGGGAGTCGTGCGGCAGGGCGGCGTGGCCACGCCGGATTTCGCCGTCGTCCAGCGCGAGGCCCAAATCGCTGCGATCGATCTTCCCTTCCCGTTGTTCGCCAAGCCGGTGGCCGAGGGCACGAGCAAAGGCATCTCGCGGGCGTCGAAAATCGCCGATCGCCAGGCCTTGCGGGCGGTTTGCGTCGAGCTGCTGCGGAAGTTCCAGCAGCCGGTGCTGGTCGAGACGTTCCTGCCAGGCCGCGAGTTCACCGTGGGCGTGACCGGCAGCGGCGACGCCGCCGTGGCCGTCGGCACGATGGAAATCCTGCTGCTTCCCGAGGCGGAGGCCGACAGCTACTCCTACGAGAACAAGGCCAAGTACGAAGAGCGCGTCCGCTACCGGCTGGTCCGCGCGGCCGACGATCCGCTGATCGGTGCGGTCGAGCGGCTGACGCTCGCCGCCTGGCGGGTGTTAAACTGCCGCGACGGCGGGCGGGTCGACGTCCGCTGCGATGCCGCCGGCGTGCCCAATTTCATCGAGGTCAACCCGCTGCCCGGCCTGCACCCGCAACATTCCGACTTGCCGATGGTCTGCCGTTTCGCCGGCGTCTCGTACGTCGATCTGATCGACCGCATCGTCCGCTCGGCCCGCCGCAGGATCGAGCAGCATGCGCCGGCCAAGGCGGCTGCCCGAGCGTGACCCGAGAGCTTTCGCCATGCGCGTTGCCGTTCTTCACAATTTCGTGCCGCCGGACGCCCCGCCCGAAGATCAGGACACGCTCGCCCAGGTCGCCGCGATCTCGGGGGCATTGGCGCGGTCGGGGCACGAAGTGCTCGCCGTCGCCTGCCAACTCGATCTGTCGGAGATGCGCGACGAGCTGCTCTGCCTCCGGCCCGACGTGATCTTCAGCCTGGTCGAATCGCTGGCCGGGGCCGACTCGCTGGTCTATCTGCCGGCGGCGGTGCTGGACGTGCTGGGCATCCCCTATTGCGGCTGCCGCACCGAATCGCTCTTTCTGACCACGCACAAGACGTTGGCGAAGGAGCGGATGCGATGCTTCGGCCTGCCGACGCCGCCGTGGTTCGAGTCTGCCGCCGAGCAATCGCTCCCCCTCGTTCCCACGCTCCGCGTGGGAACGCCCGGCGCCGGACGCTCCGTGTCAACGGCTGCGACGCAGAGCGTCGCGACGGGTGGGTTCCCATGCGGAGCGTGGGAACCAGAGCAATCGCTTGCGGTTTCGCCCGAACCCGCCGACTGGATCCTCAAAGGCGTCTGGGATCAGGGCTCTCGCGGCTTGGGCGACGACGCCGTGCTGCGCGACGTCGCGGCGGCCGAGGTGCAAAGCCGGCTGGCGGAACGGGCCGCCCGCTTGGGTCGCCCCTGCTTCGCCGAGCGATTCATCGAAGGGCGGGAGTTTAATCTGGCGCTGCTGGCCGGCCCGAACGGTCCGCAGTCGCTGCCGCCGGCGGAGATCGACTTCTCGGCGTTTCCTCCCGAGAAGCCGCGGATCGTCGGCTACCGCGCCAAGTGGGAGGACGATTCGTTCGAATCGCGCAACACGCCGCGGCGTTTCGATTTTCCCCCGTCCGACGCCCCGCTCTTGCAGCGGCTCGGCGAGCTGGCGCGGCAGTGCTGGACGGTATTCCGGCTCCGCGGCTGGGCACGGGTCGATTTCCGCGTCGATGCGGCGGGCGAGCCGTGGATCCTGGAGATCAACGGCAATCCCTGTCTCTCGCCCGACGCCGGTTTCGCCGCCGCGATGCAGCGGGCGTCGATTCCGTATGACCAGGGGATTAGGCGTATTCTGGAGGACGCGCTGACATGACCGACCAGTCCATTGTTTTCCGTTGCGATGTTCGTGCCGACGACCGCGAGGCCGTGCGGCGAATGGTCGCCTCAACCGGCGTCTTCTCGCCCGTGGAGATCGAGGTGGCGGTCGAGTTGGTCGATGACCGGCTGGAGCGCGGGCCGGAGAGCGACTACCATTTTGTATTCGCCGAGCACGAGGGCCGCACAGTCGGCTACACCTGCTATGGGAAGATCGCGCTTACGGCCGCGAGCTTCGATCTCTATTGGATTGCGGTGGATAAATCGTTCCACGGCAAGCGGATCGGCCGGCTGTTGCTGGAGAAGACCGAGGAGTTGATCCGTCAGGCCGGCGGGCGACAGGTCTATATCGAGACTTCGAAACCGCCATCAGTACGCCCCGACCCGTGGCTTTTATCTCCGCTGCGGCTACCAGCAGGCCGCGCTGTTGACCGACTTCTACGCCCCCGGCGACGACAAAGTGATCTACGCCCGGTCGCTCTAGTAGTCCGAGACGTTTAGCCGCCGCGTCCACGCGGCGCTGCAATTGCGGGCGCTTCTGCGCCGCGTGGACGCGGCGGCTGAACAGTCGGTTAACGCCCGGCAAACGGAGGAGAAATCGGCAATTATCCCTTGTGCAACCGGTTGCATTCACGACGCGGCGGTGGTATAAAGAACTCGTTGATGCGAGGTCCGGCCTCCGGGCTGGGTAGTGGATTTCGGCGTTTGCGGTCCCTTGGGACAGCGTGCGGCGTTGCTCCGCCTCAGCGCTTCCCTTCGGGGCGCGGCTAAACGCAATTGCGGCTGAACGGCCGATCGAGAAGCAACCGCCCACCTGTCCCGGAACGCGGCCGAGTGATGCGCCGCACCCCACCTGACGATACCGCTGCCTACCGCCCGCCATGTTTTTGCCTCTGGATGGCCGGAAGACCCCTGATCGCAAAGGAAACTCACGATGTTGAAATCCTCACATTCCTTCTGGATGATCGCCGTCGCGTTGATGAGCGTCTGCTCGGCAGTGGCCGACGAGCCGCAGGCCCCGCCGACACTGAAAGTCCTTAACGAGCGTGTCTGCCCGGGAACGATCAGCCCGTACCAATACGGCCAGTTCATCGAATACCTCTGCGCCCTGACGCCGTCGATGTTTTCGGAGAAGCTGTGCGACAACAGTTTCGAAGGGGTGCCGCCGTACCGCTTTGCCTTCCGCAAGGAGACCGACCGTTTCGAGCGGCCCTGGTATCCCGACGGCGCCACCAACCGCGGCGAATATCAACTCGACAAGGTTGCCCCCTTTAACGGCAAAGTCTCGCAGCGCATCCGGCAAAAGCCGGGCGATCCCGCCACGTTGGGCATCTCGCAAGGCGGCATCTACGTCAAGGCGGGCGAGCCGCTGCGGCTCTCACTCTATTTGCGGGCCAACGACGTGCAGGGCCCGGTGAAGGCCGCCATCTGGGGCGAGGGCAAGGTCTACGCCGACGCCGAACTGTCGCCGGTCGGCCGACAGTGGCAGAAGTTCGAGGCCACGCTCACCGCCACCGATTCCGACACCCATGCCACGCTGACGATCTCGTTCCGCGGCCCGGGCACGCTCTGGATCGATCAGGTCTCGTTGATGCCCAGCCGAAACGTCTGCGGCTGGCGGACCGACGTGGCCGAGGCGCTCAAGGCGCTTCGGCCGGGCATCATTCGCTTCGGCGGCAGCACGATCGAGGGTTTCGATTGGAAGGCCACGATCGGCGACCCGGACAAGCGGGTGCCGTTTACGACCTGTTGGGGCGGGCTGGAACCGGCCAACGCCGGCTTGGAGGAGTTCGTCGGGCTGTGCCGCTGGGTTGGCGCCGAACCGCTGATCTGCATTCGTTTCACCGGCCGCACGCCCAAGGACGCCGCCGATCAGGTCGAGTATTTCAACGGGCCCGCCAGCTCGCCGATGGGCAAACTCAGGGCCGCCAACGGACATCCCGCGGCGTACAGCGTGAAGTATTGGCAGATCGGCAACGAGTTGGGCGACGAGACCTATCAGAAGGGCGTGGCCGCGTTCTGCCAGTCGATGAAGGCGATCGATCCGAACATCAAGCTCATGGCGGCTTTCCCCTCGCCGGGCCTGCTGAAGAACGCCGGCCAGTATCTCGATTACATCTGCCCTCACCATTACGATTGCACCGACATTGCGGGCACGGAAGCGAATATCGTCGAATTGCAGAAGATGATCGCGGAGAATGCCCCGGGACGCGACATCCGGCTGGGAGTCACCGAGTGGAACACAACCGCCGGCGACGCCGGGCTCGACAGGGCGCGGCTCTGGACGTTGGACAACGCCCTGCGGTGCAGCCGCTATCACAACCTGATCCACCGCCATTGCGACCTGGTCGAGATCGCCAATCGCAGCAATCTCACCGACAGTTTTTGCAGCGGCATCATCCAGCCGAACAACCATACCTACTTCAAGACGCCCACCTACTACGCCCAGCAGCTTTACGCCACGCACGCCGGACGCTATCCGCTCAGGGTCCAGTTTCAGGGAGCGGCCGTGGCGGATGCGGCGTTGGACATTAGCGCGACGCTGACGGAGAATCAGGATCGGCTGGCGATCTTCGTGGTCAACACGTCGCTTGAGCCGTACAAGAGGACCCTCGATCTGAGCGCCTTCCTGCCGCTGGCCGGCGAGGCCGAATGCTGGACGCTGGCCGATAGCGGCAAAGCGGGCGAGCGCGACGCCTTCAACGGCTGGCGCGAACCGAACCGCGTCCGCGCGGAGTCGTCGAAGGCCAGCGTGGGCGACGGCAGCTTCGTCTACGAGTTCCCGCCTCTGTCGCTGACCGTGCTCGAAATCCGCCGAGAGAAAAGGCAGTAGCGAGTTTATCGACCACCGGGGCGCCAACATCCGCGTCCCGCTTGGCGGGCGTTGGCGCTGCGGCCTAAGACCCCTCGCGGTGCGAAGCCGCCGCGCCGGCGGCTGCTAAACGGCTTGCGACATTGTCTCTCTGAGACTCAATAAACGGTCTCTGTTGTGGCTGCAAGCGGGGCGAAGAGGCAAGAGAACACGGATGGGAGAGGAGCTCGGACGTCACTCCTTTCTGTCTCCCTGTCTCCCCCTCTCCCCCTCTCCCCGTCTCTTCTTGCCGATGGCGACGCCGCTGCCGATCAGAGCGACGCCGATCAGGGCGGTGACGGCGGCGGCTCCCTGCCAGAAATGGTAGGCCGTCATTCTGTCCATGTACATCTGGTCAACGCGGCGATCGAGCCCCTGTTTCATCAATTGCCAGTACTGCCAGGTTCGTAGCGGCGGAAGTTTATGGGCGCTCAGCCGCAGGGCTTCGGGATCGATGGCGTCGATGCGAGCCACCGGGCGCAAGTAGCGAAACACGCACGCCAGAGTGATTGCCACCACAACCATCGCAATCCCCGCGAGCAGCAAGGCGTGGGGCCAGCTCCAGGCGCGCTTCGGCGGCAAACTCGTCTCTGCCGGCGCCGGCTCGAGGCGGGTGATCTCCAGCATGGTGGGGATCAGCAGCGACTGCCCGCAGGGGCAAAGCGACGTTTGGCCCGCCTCGCGCGGTTCAACGGTCATTTGCCGTCCGCAACGGCAGGGCAACAGGTACTTCGCATTCACCAGGCAGACTCCGCTTGAGGATTGAAGACGCCGTTCGACGGCCGTAGGCTTCAGGTTATGGTTTGCAGTCTTCGTCCTGTTTTAGCATACCACAAGCCGGTGAAAGGCACGGGCGGAGGAGTGGATTTCGCGCTTTGCGGTTTGGCGGCCGAGAAAGGCGGCCACCCATCCTTGCCGCCATGTTGGGACTCAGAGCGGCAATAGGAACGGACGAATCGGGGGCAAACAGGGCGTTAGACGGGCCGTAATGGAGGCAAATACTCTTCTTTATTCTATGCAGCTTACCCAACTTAACATCTTCTGCCGTCCCGTTCTCTCGTTGGGCGATTAAGCAAAGAAATCTTCGAGATTCCTGGCTCGCGAACCCTGGACTAACAGAGTGGCAGGAGTATAATGGAAGCCGTAGTCGTAGTAGGGTGACAGTGCGCGCATCATATTTGCCTGCGGGCGCAAAGGTACATCCCCGGTTTTCCGCATGACGGAAATGCAACGGTGGGATTGGCCATCTGATACTATGGTGCCCTGTCGTCGGATTCGGTTGTTCGTTGCGGTTGGATTCTGGTGGAGTTGACGCGGACGGCGGCCGACTGGCGGATTCTGAAACGTTGGGGCATCTTGCAAGGCGCGAGCGAATTCTCACCGTAGGCTGAATCCCTTGCCAAATGGCAAACGCGGCCCGCGGCGCGGAAATTCGGTGGTAGAATTTTCTGCCGAAGTCGCCCGCTTGTTCGGGAACGTACATTGCATATCGTGAAACCGGGATTGCGCGATGCGCGGTCCTCCATCGACTTAGCAGAGGAGCGGTATTTTGTACGACGCACTGTTGGACAGTTTGGAAGAGGAACCGATTTCTCGGGCGGAGGAGACGCTGGATCTGGGGGACGATCCCGTCGGAGTGATCGATGTTGAAGAGGACGATTTGGATCGCGCCGTCTTGGACGACGACGAAGAGCACGATCCCGAGTTGGACCTGGCCGCGGAGGACCTGCTGGCCGGCGTTGAGGACGAATCCTGGTCGGACGATCCGGTCCGCATGTACCTGACGCAGATGGGCGAGATCCCGCTGTTGACGCGGCAGGAGGAGGTCGCCCTGGCCAAGCAGATCGAGATGACCCGCACCCGCTTCCGCCACAAGGTGCTGGAATGCGACTATGTGATGCAGACGGCGGTGAAGGTGCTGCGGCGGGTTCACGACGGCGACTTGCCCTTCGATCGCACCGTACAGGTGTCGGTGACCGACCAGCTCGAGAAGCACCAGATTCTCGGCCGGCTGCCGCATAATCTGCATACGTTGGAAACGCTGCTGAAGCGGAACCAGCGAGATTACAACATCGCCACCGGCAGATCGCGGACGCTGGCGCAGCGGCGGGCGGCGTGGCGCCGACTTGGCCGCCGCCGCCGCCGCACCGTGCGGCTGGTGGAGGAGCTCGGCTTGCGGACGCAGCGGATCGAGCCGATGATCAAGACGCTCGAGGAATTCAGCCGCCGCGTCGATGAACTGCACGAGCGGATTCGGCAGTGCAACGCCGACAATGCGGCCAGAGAGCGCCCGCGGCAGCGCGAGCCCTGGGTCATCGAGTATCGGAACATTCTCCGCGCCACGCAGGAGTCGCCTACCAGTCTCCGTAAGCGCGTAGCGTATCTCAAGCAGATTTACGCCCATTATCAGAGCGCCAAGCGAGGGCTGTCGGAGGGCAACCTGCGGCTGGTGGTCTCCATCGCCAAGAAGTACCGCAACCGCGGGCTGAGCTTCCTCGATCTGATCCAGGAGGGCAACGCCGGGCTGATGCGGGCGGTGGATAAGTTCGAGTACCGCCGCGGCTTCAAGTTCTGCACCTACGCCACCTGGTGGATTCGCCAGGCGATCACCCGGGCGGTGGCCGACCAGAGCCGCACGATCCGCATCCCGGTGCACATGGTCGAGACGATGTCGCGGGTGCGAAACGTCTCGCGGAAGCTGTTGCAGCGGCTGGGCCGCGAGCCGACGATCGAGGAGACCGCCCGGGCCAGCGAGACCTGCGTCGACGAGGCGCGGCGGGTGTTGGCGATGAGCCGCTACCCGATCAGTCTCGATCGGCCGGTGGGCAACAGCGAGGACAGCCATTTCGGCGATCTGCTGCCCGACGGCGGCGCGCGGAGTCCTGCCATCGGCGCCACGCACGGCATGTTGCGCAACCGCATCGCCAAGGTGCTGAAAACGCTGAGCTACCGCGAGCGCGAGATCATCAAGCTGCGTTACGGCCTGGGCGACGGCTACAGCTACACGCTGGAGGAGGTCGGTCACATTTTCAAGGTGACCCGCGAGCGCATCCGCCAGATCGAGGCCAAAGCGGTGCGCAAACTCCAGCAGCCCTCGCGGAGCCAGGAGTTGGTCGGATTTCTCGACTGAGAGAAACCGGCAGAAAAAGCAGACACGCCGCTTGCGGCTTCGCAAGATTTGGTTGGTCGGCAGTTAAACTGCCGCCCCAACTGTTGCGAAACCGCAAGCGGTTTTTGTTTTCTTGCTTCTTTTCCAGGTTCCCTTTGACATGCCGAACGGTTCCTGGTAGATTTGGATAATGCTACGACGTGCGTTGGTGGTCGGCTACTTTTGTGAAGAGCCGACGAACAGGGAATTCCGGTGCGAATCCGGAGCGGCCCCGCCGCTGTAACCGAGCGAATCGAGGTTGGCCCTTTCTGTTTGGCCATTGCCGCAAGCCACACGGCGGCGAGAAGGCCGGGCCGGCTAAAGCTCGGGAGCCAGAAGACCTACCATCGCGTGACCTGCGGCCCGTTGCGAGGGACAGTGGCCGTGAAGTAGTCGGTTGCTTTTGGAGCGCATTTCATCGGTCATTTCCGCGGCGCTTTGCGCCGTTGCCGCTGGTGGTTTCGCCACGCGGCGGGAATGCGTCGATGATGCGAAACTGGCTATGCGAGATCAGACAAGGAGCAGGCGGCCGGCCGTCACGCTCGTCGAGCTGCTGGTGGTGATCACGATCATCGGCGTGTTGACGGCACTGTTGTTGCCTGCGGTCCAATATGCCCGCGAGGCCGCCCGAAACTCGGACTGCTGCAATCACCTGAAGCAGATCGGCTTGGCGCTCCAGGCCTTTCACCAGGCGAAGAACTGCTTTCCGATCGGCACCGCCTTGAAAGGCTATCCCGACGGGACGAGTCCCAATGCCATCCCGCCCAGTCTTCTGAACAGCGGGCCGTACCGGCCTGGGGCGTTCGCAATGATCCTGCCGCACCTCGAGCAGGACGCCCTCTACTCCAAGCTGCGGATGGATCTGGCGATGGACGAGGACGTGAATGTGGTGCTGGGGCAAACGATGATCTCCACCTATCTTTGCCCCTCTTCCGATCACACTTACGGACTTGAAAAAGCCCCGCATTCCTTCCCCTTGACCGATCCGACCATGCAATTTGCGGTGATCGATTATAACGGGCTGAACGGGGTGAATCGGCTTTTCACTGGCGCTCCCGGCTCCAGCCAGTTGCAGGACCACGGCGGCTTTGCCGAACGCCGGCAGTTGCGGATCGCCAACTTCGTCGATGGCGCCTCACAGACCATACACGTTGTGGAGACGGTCAATTTCGGACGCGGCGTCTGGATTCACGGCCGGCCGCACTACAACCAAGCCGCTTACGCCGTCAACTCGTTGAGCGGCTTCGACGACACCCCGAATGTCGTTTGTCCGGATGGATCCAATTCGCCGGTCACGAGCCGGGGGCCGGGGAAGGGCATCGCCGGAACGTGGGGAATTTCCAGTTGTCATCCCGGCGGGGCGAACGTCCTGTTCCTCGACGGCGCCGTCCATTTCTTGAGCAATTCCGTTTCCGCCCAGACGCTCACGGCCTTGGCCACGCGCGACGGGCATGAAGTAATCGACGAGTCGTCATATTGACCACCTTTGCCGACTTTTTTGATGATCCGCCAAGCAATTACCTGAGGGTGTTCTGGAATTGCCGCGGCAGAAACAGGCTGTAGGAGGCGTCTCCTGACGCCGATCGCGCCGGTGCAGGGACCCAATCGGCGACAGGAGTCGCCTCCTACAATCTGAATTACAGAACACCCTCAATTACCTTGTGGAGGCTTCGTCCCATGAGAATTTTTGAGCGAGTCCGCCTGACCCTGCTGACCGCGCTAGTCTTCAACCTTGCTTTCGCCTGCGGAAGCGTCTCGGCCCAATCGCCGGTCGGAAGCGTCTCGAACATTCCCCCGCCCGCCATCAGCGCCAGCGCATTCTGGACGTCCCTGCGCTACGATTCCGGCGGAAACCTCTACGCCTGGGACGGGCAGAGCGTCTGGATGCAAAACGCCGGCTCGGGTGTTTTCAACAGCATCGGCTCGGTGGCCACCGGCAATCAAGCCGACGCCGGACCGATCACCCTCTCGCAAGACGGACACAGCCTGCTGCTGAGCAACGGCGCCGGCGGCTACGACATGAGCGCCGCTTACAACGGCGTCTTCTGGACCATGCCGACCTCGGGAGGAGCCGCCGTGCAGGTCGCCGGCGGCGTTGTGCCCTATGCCTACGACGCGCTGGCGCTGCCCGCGGCCTCGACGATTCCCGGCTCGAGCACAAAGTACCTCGTCAATGAGGGAACCAGCGACTACATGAGCAGCTCGCTGTCGGTTTTCGACGCTGCCACCGGCACGAGCAAGGTAGTCATTGCCAACGGCCCCGGCGCCACCACTTCCATCGCCATCAACCCGAAAGACAATAGTCTCTACGTAGGCGTAGGCTTTGGGGCCGACATCGGCAAGATTTACAGCTTCAGTCTCAGTCAGATCGATTCCGCTTTTGACACCGGCAAGCCGATCGACTTCCTCAGCGGCGTGCTTTTCGATTCCCAGGAGACTGGCAGCCAGAACGGAGCGGGAATGTTCTTTGACAAGGAGGGCGATCTCTTCTCCGGCGGAGATGGGGTCACAGTGTTTCGCCCGGATGGCACGATCTGCTATGACAGGCCAGGTGGTTATAATGTGCTGACTTACGATCCGGCCAACGACGAAGTGCTCATTTTGCCTTCCGGCGGATCGGGCGGCTCGCTGTACCATGCAGACAGTTTTCCTTCCGCCCCCGAGCCCTCCACCGTGATTCTCCTGCTGGCCGGCGGGCTGGCCGCGGCGGCCTGGCGTTGGCGACGCAGGACGAAGTAGCGCGCCTTGCAGGAAATCCCTGCTGCCCGGGAAAGCCCCCCGATTGCAATCGGGGGGCGTTTCTCGCTGGCGAGGACTTCTTCAACGGCATGGCAGGCGACGGCCTCGGCCGTGGGTTATACTTCGCATTATGTTCATCGACGAAGCGGAAATCCGGGTGGAAGCGGGCAGAGGGGGCGACGGTGCGGTCAGCTTCCGCCGCGAGAAGTTCGTCCCTCGTGGCGGGCCCGATGGCGGCGACGGCGGCGATGGTGGGAGCGTAATCCTCGTGGCCGAGGAGGGTGTCGATAGCCTCGCCCCGCTGACCCATCGCAGCCAATGGAAGGCCCAGAACGGCCAGCCCGGCGGCGGCGCCGGCCGTCACGGCCGGTCGTCCGACGACCTCTTGGTTCCCGTCCCGCCCGGCACCATGATCTTCGATGCTGCGCATGGCCACTTATTGAAAGACCTCGCGGCGGCCGGCCAACAGGTGGTGGTGGCCCGCGGGGGCAAAGGCGGCAAGGGCAACATCCGCTTCAAGTCGGCCACCAATCGCGCCCCACGCGAATCGACCCCCGGCGAGCCCGGCGAAGTCCGCACGCTGCGGCTCGAGCTGAAAGTGATCGCCGACGTCGGCCTGGTCGGCAAACCCAACGCCGGCAAGAGCACGCTGCTGAGCCGCTTGTCGCGTGCCCGGCCCGAAATCGCCCCCTATCCGTTCACCACCAAACACCCGAACCTCGGCCGCGTGCAGATCGACTTCGACCGCTCGTTCATCATGGCCGACATCCCCGGCCTGATCGAGGGCGCCCATGAAGGGGTCGGCCTGGGACACGAGTTCTTGCGGCACATCGAGCGGGCGGGCATCTTCGTGCATCTCGTCGAGCCCGAACCCACCGACGGCAGCGAGCCGCTGGCGAATTACCGCGCGATCCGCTCGGAATTGGAACTGTACAATGCCGAATTGGCCCGGCGGCCGGAGATCGTCGCGGTCACCAAAGCCGATCTGCCCTCCGCCCGCGAAGTTCATGGGCGCCTTGGGCAGGCCATCGGCGGCGGCGTGTTGCTCATCTCGGCCGTCACGGGCCAGGGGCTGAACGACCTGGTCGGCCGCATCGCCCGGACGCTGCAAGGTGAACCAGCGTGGTAGAGCGGATTGCGTTTCGGTGGGGCAGACATTCCTGTCTGCCAAGTGTGCCGGATCCTTCCGGGCAGACAAGAATGTCTGCCCCACCGTGGCGAGGAGTGCCGATCAGCCATTTTTCCACCTTGCACTCCCCCCTTTCGCTACATAGAATCTCCTAAACGCGCTAACGTCTCGCGCCATCTCAGGATACGAACATATCATGGCCCGAAAAGTAATCCTCGACGTTGACCCGGGCATCGACGACGCCATGGCGCTGTGCCTGGCGCTGTCGGATCCGGAATTGGAGGTCGTCGCCGTGACGGCGGTGGGGGGCAATGTTTCGCCCGCCCAGGCCACGCGAAACGTCCAGGCAATCATCGAGCGGCTCGATCCGCCGCGCTGGCCGCGGCTGGGCGCCGCTTCCGAGCCCGACGTTCGCCTGGCGGTCGATCGCCGCAGCCTCTACGGCAGCGACGGCTTGGGCGGAACCGCTTTCGCCGTGGCCGAGCGGCAGCACCTCCTGCCCTCCGAGAAGGTGATCTGCGATCAGGTTCGCGACGCCCCGCATTCGGTGACGATCGTGGCGCTGGGGCCGCTGACGAACATCGCCCGGGCGTTTGTCCGCGATCCCGAATTGCCCACCTTGGTCGGGCGGATCGTCATCATGGGCGGAACGGTCGCGGGCCCGGGCAACATCACGCCGGCGGCCGAGTTCAACATGTTCTGCGATCCCGCCGCGGCCCAGACGGTCTTTCGTTCCCCCTCGACCAAAACGCTCGTCCCCTTGGACGTGACCAACCAGATCGAGCTGAGCTACGACCTGTTCAACAAGCTGCCCGACGATTCGAGCAGGGTCGGCCGGCTGTTGCGTCTGCTCTTGCCGGCGGCCTTCCGCGGCTATCGCCGGCAGTTCGGGCTGGAAGGGATCCACGTCCACGACACGGTAACGCTGCTGGCCCTGCTCTGCCCCGACCTGTTCACGATGAAGTCGATGGCCGGCGACGTGGAGACTCAGGGGGAATTGACGCTCGGCGCCACCATCTTCGACCGCCGCCGCGCTCCCGGCTGGCGGCACAACATGGAAGTGGCCGTGGACATGCAGAAAGACGCCGTGATCGAAGCGATCATCAGCGGCCTGAACCGCGACATCGGTCGCAGTTCGTAGGCCGCGCTTCCCTTCGGGGCGCGGCTAAACTGGCGGCAGGAGGCGCGGCTAAACTGGCTTGTTCCACGGGACGACGAAATAATACTCGCCAGCGCCGACTTCCAGGCGAATCTCGCCGGTTTCACTGCCGAGAACCTTCACCCCTTCGGCCTGTTCGACGGGTTTGCCGTTTTCGGTTATCGACGACGGATCGCTCGTGGGAAGGACGACTTCGGCCGTGGTGTTGGCGGGAATCGTGACGATCACCGCCAGTTTGCCGTTGGCGATTTTCCATTGCGTGGCGATCCTTCCGTGGATCGAGCCGTAACTGGCTTTGACCCAGGTGAGCCCCTCGGCGGGCTGCGGATGGACGAGCAGCCGCTGGAAACCGGGCTGGGCCATGTCGATGCCGGCTACGGTCTGGAACATCCACCGCGCCACCGCCCCAAACGAATAATGGGCGAACGAGTTCATGCCCGGGTCCTGGAAGCCGCGCTCCGCCGTCCAGCCGTCCCAGCGCTCCCAGATCGTAGTCGCCCCGTGCTTGATCGAGTAGCCCCACGAGGGGAACGTGTCGTTCAACAGCAGTTTGTAGGCAATCGCCGTGTTGCCGGTGGCCGAGAGGGTCGGCATCAGCGAGGCGGTGCCGACGAAGCCGGTCGATAGATGCGTGCCCCGCGACTTGATGTCGTCGATCAGGTATCGCGCGGCGGCCGGGCGAAGCCCTTTCGGCAGCAGATCGAACCACAAGCCGAGCACATAGCAGGTCTGTGTGTTCCCCTTGATCCGGCCATCGGCCGCCACGTACGCCTTGTTGAACGCCGTCTTAATCTGCTCGAACAGTTCGTCGTATTTCCGGGTGTCGGCCTGCTTGCCGAGCACGCGGGCGGCATCGGCGGTCAGCTTCGTGCTATGGGCGAAATAGGCGGTAGCCAGCACGTCGGTGGGCGTGTTGGCGTTGATCGAGAGCCAATCGCCGTAGCCTGCCGCGGGACGCAGCAGGTCCTTGCTGTTTTGGCGGCAGAACTCGACCCAGCGGACCATCGCGTCGTAGTGCTTCGCCAGCAGCCGCTTGTCGTTGTAGACCTGGTAGATCGTCCAGGGGCAGATCGTGCCGGCGTCGGCCCAGGCCGCAGTGCCGCCGCCCATGCCCGGCAGCGTCGGGGCAACGTCGGGGAATGCGCCGTGAAGCGTCTTTTGGGCATCGTCAAGGTCAACCAGCCACTTGGTGAAGAAGGCCGCCACGTCGGCGTTGTACGTGGCCGCACGGACGAACGTCTCGGCGTCGCCCGTCCAACCGAGCCGCTCGTCGCGCTGCGGACAGTCGGTCGGCACGGAGATGTAATTCGCCCGCTGCGTCCAGACGATGTTCTGATAGAGTCGCGTGACCATCGGGCTGGAACACTCGAATTGGCCCTCCAGCGGAACCTTCGAATTGATGGCAATGCCGGTGATGGCGTCCTTGGTCGGGCGGCCGGGGTATCCGGTCACTTCGACGTAGCGGAAGCCGTGGAAGGTGAACCGCGGCTGCCAAATCTCTTCGCCCTGACCTTTGAGGATATAGGTATCGATCGCCCGGGCGCCGCGGAGGTTGGTCGTGTAGACCGTGCCGTCGGGGTTGAGCATTTCAGCGAAACGGAGAGCCACTTTCGTGCCCGCCGGTCCCTGGACCTTCAGCCGCGCGAAGCCGGCGAAGTTCTGACCCATGTCGAACACGAAGACGCCCGGCTTCGGTTCGGTGATTTTCACCGGGTGCAGAACGCCGGTCTCCTGCACCGTAACGCCGGGAAAGGCCTGTAATTTGGCGGAAATCGAATCGGTGACGGCCACCGGGTGCCAATCGACGTGGGGACGCCGCCTGGCGGGCACATAGAAGTCGTTTTTCCCTTGGGGTGAAGCCCATCCGGCGATCTCCTTCCGCGCGTCGTAGGTTTCGCCAGCGAGAAATTCGCCTTCGATATACGGGCCGAAGGCGGTTTTCCAGGTGCCGTCGGTCGCGATGGTCTGAATGGTGCCGTCGGCCAGTTCGATTTCGAGTTGGCCAAACAGCCGCGGCCGGTTGCCGTAGACATTTTGGCCGACCCAGCAGAGTTGGCCCGAGTACCATCCGGCGCCGAGCACGCCGCCGATGGCGTTGGCCCCGTTCGCCTTGACCAGGTCGGTCACGTCGTAGGTGTTGTAATAGACCCGCTTGTGATAGTCGGTCCAGTCGGGCGTGAAGTAATCGTTGCCGACGGGCTGGCCGTTGAGGTAGAAGCGGTAGACGCCCAGCGCGCTGGCGTAGAGCGTTGCGCGGCGAATCTCGCCTTTGACCTCGAAATCGGTGCGGAACAGCGGGCAGGCGTAGAACTTGCTCTTCCCGCCGGGATAGGTCATGGGCCGATCCCGCCCGATCCACTTCGCCCGCACGTCCTCGGGCTTTAGCAGGCCCATCGTCCAGAGGGCGGGCTTGCTCGCCGCGGTCTCCTGGCCAGCGGCGTCCCAGAGCCGCACCTTCCAATGGCAGCGCATCCGCGATTGAAGCGGTTTGCCGGCGTACACCACTTGGGTCGATTGATCGCCGGCCACCTTGCCGCTATCCCAGAGGTCGCCCTCATCGGCGGCCAGTTTTTCGGGCGTGCTGGCCACGAGCACCTGATAGGCTATCTGCTTCGCCCCCCGCCGCGAGTCCTGCATCTGCCACGACAGACGCGGCTGCACCACGTCGATGCCCAGCGGATCGAGGCGGTATTCGCAGCGCAGATGATCGGCCGTCGCGGGACTGTCCGCGGCAGAAGCTGGCGAAAACATGCTCAGACCGAAAGCCACAAAGAGAATCCATCGCATGGGAAACGTCTCCATTCTACGTACCGGGCGGCTTGAGATAGCCGCTAATGCCGGAAATGACCGACGACGCCACGAGAAACAGCAATCCCAGTGTCAGGAGCAACCGAGTTCGGGCACTGGTGTTTCGCCATTCACCCAGCCAAATACCGAATACGGTGCTAAACAAGATGACCGCCGAGAACATAACCGACCAACCGACGTATTTCATCGAGCCCATCGCGGGTTCGCCCGTCTTCAGCGAGACCATCTGCATGCACCAAATAACGCCCGCTAATCCGGCGAAGAAGAAATTCGTCACCAGCGGCGCGCCCGCTTTCACGTAGTCGCCAGCCGTCTTGTTCTTGGCATTGAGGAACAGGCACCAGAGGGCATTGACGACAAATCCGCCGAGCAACACCACGACCAGCACCGGCGCGCCTTTCCAGGTGTCGCTCGTGACCGGTTCGACTTTCATCGCGAGTTTCTCGATAGTACCGCCTCCCTGAAGGCCGAAGTTCATCGCCGCACTCATCAGGCCGGAGAAGATCGCCAAGAACAACCCCAATTTGAAGTTGTATTCAGCCACGGAGGCCTTCTTCGATTCCTCGGAAAGTTCCTTCTCCTTGCTCATTCCGGCGCCGCCAACAAGAACAATGCCGACGACTGACGCCGCGACGGCGCCCAGCGACACCAGCCCGGCGGCGTTGAGGTGTCCGGCATTGTCGCGAATCAGTTCGCCGAATTTCCCGCTGATGATCGGCGGAATCAGCGTGCCGGCTGAGGAACATATTCCGCATCCAAACGCCAACCCGAGGCCGACGCCGAGGTAACGGATCATCAGTCCCCAGGTAAGCCCGCCGACGCCCCACATCGCCCCACACAGGAAACAGTAGCCTAGCTCCTTGTGCGGAGCCGCCTTGAGCACGGAGATTACGTTGGGCGAGAAGCAGATCGCCAACACCCACGGCACGACGATCAGGGCGAACACGGCGAAGATGAGCCAATAGCTCTCCCACGCCCAATTCTTGACCTTCTTGAATGGCAGATAAAAGAGGGCCCCGGCCAAGCCTCCGAGAACAAAAATCAGGATTCCTAACGCCGGGGCTGGCGCGACGCTTTCGGCGAATAGTGGCATGTTGGTGCCTTGTGGACAGGGGCTAGTGGTTAGTGGTCAGTGAATTGTAGGAGGCGTCTCCAGACGCCGATTGCGGCAGGGCGCGGCCACAATCGGCGACAGGAGTCGCCTCCTACAGTCCCTTTTCTGCGTGCCAGCGGCTATTTGCGTTTTCCGGTAACTTCGGCCTCGTATTTCTTGACGGCGGCGAACCAGGCCTCGCCGGCCGGGACGCCGCTCTTCTGGCAATGGTAATCCCAGATCGCGCCGAACGGAAGGGTCTTGAGTTCCTCCAGCAGCGCCAGCCGCGAGGTGAAATCGCCCTTGATCTCCAGATCGCGGAGCTTCGCCGTCGGCTCCAACATGGCCAGCAGCAGCGCCTTCAACAGCGAGCGGGCGCCGATCACCCAGGCCGCCACGCGATGGATGCTGGCGTCGAAATAGTCGAGCCCCAGATGCACGCGGCCCAGGAATCCGCCGCGGACGAGCTCTTCGGCGATCGCCCGCAGCTCGTCGCTGAGGATTACCACGTGGTCGCTGTCCCAGCGGACTCCGCGGCTGACGTGCAGCAGCAACTCGTCGACGAACAACAGCGTGGACGAAATCTTGTCGGCAATCGTCTCGGTCGGATGGAAGTGGCCCGAGTCGAGAGTGAGCAACTTCTTGTTCGCCACCGCGTAGCCGAGATAGAACTCGTGCGAGCCGACCACGTAGGTTTCCGAGCCGATGCCGAACAACTTGCTCTCGACCGCGTCGAGATTGCACTTCGCGTCGATCTTCGGGGCAAAGACCTCGTCGAGCGACTTTTTGAGGAGTTCGCGTGGGCCCTTGCGATCGATGGTCACGTCCTTGTATCCGTCGGGAATCCAGACGTTGGTCACGCAGGGCGTTCCTTGGCGGCGGCCGAAGGCCTCGCCGATCTTGCGGCAGGCGATGCCGTGCTGCACCCAGAAGCGGCGAATGCCCTCGTCGTGGTGGGCGAGCGTCAGCCCGTCGCCGGCCTTGGGATGGGAGAAGAAGGTCGGATTGAAATCCAGCCCGATCTTCTTCGCCGCCGCCCAATCCATCCAGCCCTGGAAATGCGCGGGCGTGATGTCGGTCCGCTCGACCTTCTTGCCGCCGTGTTCCTGGTAGATGGCATGGATGCTGAAGCGCTGCTTGGCGGGGATAAGGCTCATCGCCTTGTCGGCGTCGGCGCGAAGCTCGTCGGGGTTTCGCGCCCGGCCGGGATAATTGCCGGTGGCCATGATGCCGCCGGTCAGCGGTCCGACGCTCTCGAAGCCGGCCACGTCGTCGCCTTGCCAGCATTGCAGCGAGACCGCTACTTCCGCCAGCCGCTTCAGGGCCGCGTCGGCATCGACGCCCCACTGGGCATAACGTTCTTTCGCCAACGAATACGATTTTTCAATGGTGTCGGCCGTCACGATCAGATTCCTCCTACTGGGAAGGGAGAGGGAGAGTTTTCTGGGTTTCATGACCCGCGCCCGCATAGCCCCGCGAACGCCGAGCCGCTAGTTTTATCGAGTCTAACGCCGCCGCCGCGCGGCGACAATGGGCCACGGCAAAGGAGCAACGCTCCCGGTGAAAGCGCGTTGGCTGTAGCGATTGTGCCGGTGCAATATCGGGGTACGTCGTTTAGCCGGCGAACTTGTTCGCCGCGGTTTCTGAGACGAGCGACGCCACTTCACGGCGAACAAGTTCGCCGGCTAAACGACGTGCATGGAATACATTCGTATTTCGCAACGCCACCACCCGCTGGACGGGGTGGCAATGTCCAATCGACTTCTCTTGACCGGGCGGCGAAAATCCGGTATGCTTGGGTAGCGGACGGACGAGTCCGTCCATAGACCACTCTTTCAGGCAAAACCATGAAAAACGGCCGAACCGACCTCCCCTCCGAAGACCCGGACAAGCGGCAGGCGATCCTCGACGAGGCCATTCGCACCTTCGCCGAAGTCGGGTTCCGCAGGGGCAACGTCCAGGTGATCGCCGATCGCGCTGCGGTGGGCAAGGGGACGGTCTACCGCTATTTCCGCAGCAAGGAGGACCTGTTCTGGGCGACGACGCTCAACGTCCTCACACGGCTGGACCAGCGCGTATTCGCCGCGATGGAAGGGGTGGAAGGCGCGTGCGAGAAGCTGCGGGCGGCAGCCACCGCCCACGCCGCGTTCTTCGAGGCCAATCCGCAATACCTGAATCTGATCCTGCAAGAGCGGGCGGAGTTCTGCGGATCGATCCCGGAAGCGCACCGCGCCCACCATGAAAAAATGCTGCAACGAACGGCGGCGATCTTGCAGAAGGGAATCGAGTCGGGAGAACTTCGCCCTCTGGACACGCGGCAAACCACGCTGGCGATCGGCTGCCTGCTATTCGGCACCGCCCTGCTTTCCGGCCACGTCGAATCGGTGAACCTGATGAAGATGACCGGATATGCGATCGACATGTTCTTGCGGGGAATGCGCAGCGACTCTACCGACGAAATGGAACCCTCTTTGATGGAGAGTCAACGATCATGAACGCCGCATTGGCCGAACGCGCGAAAGTGAACGCCGAGACGCCCGTCTCCGATGCCGATCCCGCGGCCGACGGACCGGCGGACGTGGTCGCCCTGCCTGGCGGCAAGCCGCGGGCGCGGCGCGGGCGGTGGTGGCTCTGGGCGGTTGCGGCCGTTGCCGTCGGCGGCGTCTGCGCGTGGCACTGGTATCCTGAGATTGTCGCCCAGGTCAAGATGTGGCAGGGCGAGACCGCCAGCGGCGAAGCCGGCGAACCCGGCGGCAAGGCCACGCTGGGATTTGCTTCCCCGGCGGGCAAGAGCGGGGCGAGCAAGAGTCCGCTTTCGCCCGTCGCCACCGTGCCGTTGGAGGTCGTCTCCTGCTGCGACATGCTGAAACTGACCGGGACGCTGACGGCCGACGAGCGATCGTCCGTGGCCAGCAACACCAGCGGCATTGCCGCCGAGGTCCGCGTCGACCGCGGCGACCTGGTGAAGAAGGGGGACGTGCTGGTGCAGATCGACGCCACCGACGCGAAGAACAAGTTGGCCGAAGGCCAGGCGACGCTCGACGAGTTGAAGGCCCGGCTGGGCCTCGACGGCGACATGGCGAAGTTCAATTCTTACGACGAGCCGGAGGTGAGGCTTGCCAGGGCGTCGGCCGATCTGGCCGCCTCGAACTACCGCCGCTCGAAGGACCTCTTCGACAAAAAGGTGATTTCGACCGAGGAGTTCGAGCGGTCGGAGACTGAATACGAGTCGGCCATGCAGCGCTATCGGCAGGCGCTGTTCCAGATCAAGCAGGCGTTTCAGGTGTGCAGGACCGCCCAGGTCAAGCTGGCGATTCTGGCCAAGGCGGTGGACGACACCACGATTCGCGCCCCGTTTTCGGGCTTCGTCGCCGAGAAACTCGTGGCCGTCGGCGAGCAGATATCCTCGGGAATGCAGGCGACGAAGGTTGTCACGTTGGTGCGGATCGACCCCCTGCGGCTGTCGCTGACGGTGCCGCAGCAGGACGTCGGTCACATCCAGGCGGGGCAGACCGTGCGGTTCCACGTGGACAGTTTTCCCGATCGCGTCTTCACGGCCCGGGTGCGATTCATCGCTCCGGTGGTGGCCAACGATACGCGATCGATGGTGGCCGAGGCGGTGGCCGACAACCCCGACGGTGCTCTGCGCCCGGGAACGTTCGCCACGGCGGAACTGGAACTGCCGAAGCAGCGTCCCCGCGTTCTGGCGCCGCTGGCGGCGGTGCAGTGGACGGGCGAGGTGGGCAAGGTCTTCGTCGATCGCGACGGCGTCGCCCGCGAGCAGATCGTCGCCCTGGGCGACATCGTCGGCAACAAGATCGAAATCCGCTCCGGTCTGACCGGCAAGGAGCTGCTGGTGGCCAATCCCGCACGGACTCACGACGGAGACGTGCTGCGGCAGGGGCTGGGGACCAGGGGTCAGGGACCAGGGACCAGGGACTAGGGGCTGGGGACTAGGGGCTGGGGGCCGGAGGAGGGACTACCCTCTCTCTTTGGGAGAGGGGCCAGGGGTGAGGGCGGGCGACCCTGCACCGAAGCCTTCACCATAACCCTCTCCCGTCGGGAGAGGGAACTATGGAGCGATCATGCATCAGTTAGCCGCTCTTTGCGTTCGCCGGCCGGTCTTTGCCACCGTGTTGATTCTGGTGCTGGTGGTCTTCGGCGTTTTCGGCTATTGGAAGCTCGGGCTGGATCGTTTTCCCAAGGTCGATTTCCCGATCATCACGGTCACAACTCGCCAGCCGGGCTCCGCGCCGGAAGACATCGAGTTGCAGATCACCGACAAGATCGAAGAGGCGGTCAACACGATCGCCGGCATCGAGGAGTTGCGCTCGACTTCGTCGGAGGGCATTTCGCAGGTCTTCATCCAGTTCGTGTTGGAGAAGGACGGCGACGTGGCGGCGCAGGACGTCCGCGACAAGGTCAACCGCGTTCTGCCCGATCTGCCCAAAGACGTCGAACAGCCGACGGTCGAGAAACTCGATCCCGACTCGACGCCGATCCTGACGATCGCGGTGTCGGCCCCGCCGCCGGCGACAATTCGCGACATTACCGAGTATTGCGACAAGGTCTTGCGGCGCCAGTTGGAGACGGTCAACGGGGTGGGGCAGGTGATGTTGGTCGGCGGGCAGGCGCGGCAAATCAACGTGCAGCTCGAACCGATGAAACTCCGCGCCTATCGGCTCACCGTGGCCGACGTCGCCCGCGCGCTCGAATCGCAGAATATCCAGATGCCCAGCGGCTCGATGAAGATCGGCTCGACCGAGTACACGCTCCGCACCATGGGCCGCGTGCACAGCATGAAGGAGATGGACGCCATCACCGTGGCCAATCGCAACGGACGCACGATCACCATCGGCGACCTGGGCCGCTCGGAGGACTCGACCAAGGAGGTGCAAAGCGCCTCGCTCTACGACGACACGCCCTGCGTGCTCCTAAACGTCCGCAAGCAATCGGGCACGAACACGGTTGAAGTGGCGAGACAGTTGAAGGAGCGGCTGGAGGCGCTGAAGAAGGGCCGAGCGAAGCAGTACGAGAGCTATAACATCGAGGTCGTCCGCGACCAGTCGATCTTCATCCAGGCCGCCGTCGATACCGTCGAGCATCACCTCTTAATCGGCGGGGCATTGGCGGCCATGATCGTCTTCTTCTTCCTGGCCAATGTGCGCGCGACGGTGATCGCCGCCCTGGCGATTCCCACCTCGATCATCGCCGCTTTCGCCATCGTCCAGTACATGGGCTTTACGCTCAACAGCCTGACGCTGCTGGCGTTGACGCTCTCGGTGGGCATCGTGATCGACGACGCCATCGTGGTGATGGAGAACATCTTCCGCTATATCGAGGAGAAGAAATATTCGCCCTACGAAGCCGCGATTGCGGCAACCGGCGAAATCGGGCTGGCGGTGATGGCGATCACGTTGTCGCTGATCGCGGTCTTCCTGCCGATCGCGATGATGGAAGGGATCGTGGGCCGATTCCTGAAGTCGTTCGGGGTGACGATGGCGGCGACGATCCTGGTGAGCATGTTGGTCAGTTTCACGCTGACGCCGATGCTGGCTGCCCGCTGGTTCAAGAAGGCAAAGGAGGATGACGACAACTCCCCTCTCCCAATGGGAGAGGGGCAGGCGGCGAGGGCCGACGGCGACGGAACCGATGGCGACAGGCACGATGCCCTCACCCTGGCCCTCTCCCAAAGGGAGAGGGGACACGCGGGCTCCCCTCTCCCGCCAGCGGGAGAGGGGCAGGGGGTGAGGGCCGGCAGCGACGGCGGCGCAGCCCACGGCGGCTCGAAGCGACAGGTCTTCTACCGGGCGATCGAAAGCGTCTACCTCGTGTTATTGCGATTTTCCCTGCGAAATCGCTGGTTGGTCGTGTTGGCCACGATCGGCTGCATGGCCACGCTGCCGATGCTGTTGAAACGGCTGCCGATCAACTTCATACCTGATGAAGATTCCTCGGAGTTCCAATTGAGCGTTCACGCGGCGGAGGGGACGTCGCTGGAGGCGACGCAGGTGATCGTCTCGCGGATCGCTCGCGACATCCGCGCCCTCGACGGCGTGCGCTACACGATTGCCAGCGTGGCGGATACGGAGCAGCGGAATCCTTACCAGGGGACGATCTACGTTCGCCTGGTCAACATCGCGGACCGCAACTATAGCCAAGAGGAGATCATGGATTTTATCCGCGAGCGCATCCTCAAGAAACCGGAATACCAGTTCGAGCACCCGATCAGCGTCACCGCAGTGCCATTCATGTCGGGTGGAGGGATGAGCGCCGCCAACGTCCAGTATATGATCAGCGGGCCGGACATCGGCAAGTTACAGCAATACGCCCAAGCCGTGGTGAAGGACCTGCGGCAAGTGCCGGGCGTGGTCGAAGTCGATTCGTCGCTCTCGGCGGGCAAACCGCAATACGGCATCCAACCCGATGGACCCAAGGCCGCCGAGTTGGGCGTCACCGTGGCCGACACCTGCAACACGCTGCGGTTGCTGGTCGCCGGCGACAAGGTCTCGGATTACGCCGATCGCGGCGAGCAGTACGAGGTTCACGTCCGCGCGGTCGCCGACGCCCGCAATCGGTTGGACGATCTCCGCATGGTCACGGTTCCTTCCAGCAAATTCGGAACGGTGCCGCTTGACGACGTGGTTCGGTTCGATCCGGGAAAGGGGCCCGCGCAGATCGACCGCCTTAGCCGCACCCGTCAGGTCACCATCAGCGCGAATCTGAAGCACGGCAATTCGGAAAAGACCGCCATCGAGGCAATCGAGCAGGCCGCCAAAAAGCTGAACATGGGGCCGGAATATGGTACGGGCCTTCTTGGGAAATCCAAGGAAATGGCCAAGATGTTGCGCGGGTTCATGCTGGCGTTCATTTTGGCGTTCATCTTCGTTTACCTCTGCATCGCCGCCCAGTTCGAGTCGTGGCTGCACCCGATCACGATCCTGCTTTCGCTGCCGCTGACTCTGCCGTTCGCGCTGCTTTCGCTGTTTCTCTTCCGCCAGTCGATCAACATCTTCTCGCTGTTGGGCATCCTCGTGCTGTTCGCGGTGGTGAAAAAGAACTCGATCTTGCAGATCGACCACGCCAACCAACTCCGCGCGGGCGGGATGCCCAAGTTCGAGGCGATCGTGCAGGCCAACCGCGACCGGCTCCGCCCGATCTTGATGACCACCGTGGCCTTCGTGGCCGGCATGATTCCCACGTTGGTCTCCAACGCCGAAGGGGCGGCGGTCAACAAGGCCATCAGCGGCGTGATCGTGGGCGGGCAGACGCTGTCGTTGCTGCTGACGCTGTTGGCCGTTCCCGTGGCCTACTCGCTTTTCGACGATCTGAGCGTGCTGACGGCCCGCCTGTTTGGCCGCGGCCCGACACAGATCAATTCCCAGCGTCCCGGCAATCAGCCCCTCGTACGGTCAGACGGCGACGGCGGCAACGGCCACACGGTGAACCTGAATCTCGACCGGGAGACGATCGTCGTTCGCCGCGAACCGTCCCACCATTCCTAGCCCGAGTTCGTGACAACTCGTTGGCGGCGATAGCTCCTTGGCGGCAATAGCCGGCGGGCAACGACCCGCCGGGGGGCGGCTTCATTGTCTCCCCGACGGGCAACACCCCCAACGCTGTCGATGCAGATAAGCATCCTCTTCACCGCCGGCAGCCTACGCCTCCACCGCTACCTGTCTTGTTCATTGTCCAGAAACGGGAATGTCCCTAAGCGGTGGAAAGCAGTCGAATCGCATCGCAGCCTTCCTGGCGAAAAACCAGTCTCCGCAACAACTTACGCAAACAATACCGATATTGACAGGGGAGTGAAGATAGCTATAATTTAGGCCGGTTGGTAAGGGCGGCAAGCCCGGAAGAACTGGATGAGCTTGCCGTTTACATGTACTCTAGGGATGTGAAGGGTTTGCGGTGTGCGCGAGCCCGGGGCGAACTCGAAGCCTGTTTGACAAGGATGGTGAACCAAGATGAAGACTGTGTTTACGACCGGCGAGGCGGCCAAAATCTGTAAGGTTTCGCAGCAGACGATTATTCGCTGTTTCGACTCGGGGCAGCTCAAAGGATTCCGCGTGCCGGGCAGCCGGTTCCGCCGCATTCCCCGAGACCAGCTCTTCGCCTTTATGCGCGACAACGGCATCCCCACCGACCAGTTGGAGAGCGGCAAGCGGAAGGTGCTGATCGTCGACGACGACGCGGAGTTGGTGGAATTGATCACCGACGCGCTCGAACGCGACGTGCGATTCGAGTTCCGCAGCGTCAACAACGGCTTCGACGCCGGAATGATGGTCAAGGAATATCGCCCCGACCTGATCGTTCTCGACGTGATGCTCCCCGACATCAACGGCAAGGAGGTCTGCCAGCGGGTCCGCGCCGACAAGACGATGAATGACGTGCGAGTCATCTGCATCTCCGGCATGGTCGAGGAGGACAAGGTGGCGGAATTGCGGGAAGCCGGCGCCAACGATTTCATGCACAAGCCGTTCGAGGTCGAGCGCTTGCTCGAACGGATGTGCCAGCAACTCGACATGGAAGTGGCCGTCACCGCTTAGTAGTCCGATACGGATGGAAGGCTCGCCGACCACCGCCGACACGCCTGCCAGGTTGCGCAATCGGAATCCGATTTCGAGCGGGCGGTCGAAGCGGAGAAGCTCGCGGCCTTGGCGGAGTTCGCCGCCGGGGCGGGCCACGAAATCAACAACCCGCTGACGGTCATTTCCGGCCGGGCGGAGTCCCTGCTGCGGGACGAAACGGACCCCGAACGCCGCCGTGCACTTGCCCTGATTTGCGCCCAGGCGATGCGGGTGCACGAGATGATCGCCGACATGATGCTTTTCGCCCGGCCGCCGCGGCCCGAGCTCCAGCAGGTCGAACTGATCGGGGTGATCGACGCGGTTTTAGCCTCGCTCTTGTCGCGGGCCGCCGCGCAGCAGACGGCCATCGGCCGCGGCGGCGATCCCGGCCCGATCTTCCTCAAGGCCGATCCCGTGCAACTGCAGGTCGCCCTGCGGGCGATGTGCCAGAACTCGCTCGAAGCCCTGCAAAACGGCGGCCGGGTCGAGATCGTGGTCGAAATGATCGCAACCGGCGATTCCAGTGGGGCAGACATTCCTGTCTGCCCAGTGGTCGGCACTTCGCCCGGCAGACAAGAATGTCTGCCCCACCTGGATGGTGGCCGGAATGAGGTGCGAATTCACGTTCGCGACAACGGACCGGGGCTGAAGCCCGAAGAGCGGCGTCACGCCTTCGACCCTTTCTACTCCGCTCGCCAGGCCGGCCGCGGCCTGGGACTCGGCCTGTCGAAAGCGTGGCGCATTGTCGCCAATCACGGCGGGCGGATCGAAGTCGAGAGCCAGCCCGGCGTTGGGGCGACGTTCACGATCGTGCTGAGTCTCGGCGGCAATCAGTAGGCGGCCTTATGCGGATCGACCGATTGGCCGTCTTCGCGGTTGCCAAGGTAATCCCAGGTCTGCGGATCGATGGAGTAGTTGATCGACTGCACCGAGCCGTCGCAAAACGCCATGTTGAGGCTGTCGGCGTGGGCGCTGCCGAAGTTCAATTCGAGGCCGCCGCCGTAGCCGGGCGTATCCTGGATGGGCAGTTGGATTACGCCTCCACACATCACCCAGCGATCGACGTCGTAATCGTAGCCCGAGGCCCACCCTGCGTCATCGGCGCCGTCGGTGCCGCTATAGTACCAATCTGAACCCATGTATTTCTCGCCGATCAAGAAGGTGTTGCTGGCGCCGTCGGTGATGTCGGCAATCTTGCACTGGCTGTAGGCGGTGATGACGCCGGTGGGAGGATGATTCGTGCCCCAAAGCGCGGCCATGATTTGGACGTCGGTCATTGCAGCGGAAGCCGCATAGCAGCCGGGGGCGGCGCCGGATCCGGGGACGTTCGGATTCCATCCCGCGCAAGGGCCATCTCCGCCGTTGGCGGCATAATCGGTATGCCCGCTGGCGGCCGGCCTGGTCAGAAGTTGCATGTAGCCGGGACTGCAGTTGTAAGGGTAAGCGATGGCCTGGCGGCGGCTGGGACAATGGAACGTGCCCACCGGCGTGGCGACCATGTCCGTCAGCGCCCTGTAATTCTGGCCCAGCGACATGTCGTGCAGGTTGTCCAAGCCCATGTAGGGGAGGATGCTGAAATGCCAGCCGCCGGGCTGTCTCTTGCCGAAGCCGCGATCGGAGTCCGGCCCCCACAGCCAGCCCCAGCCGCCGTTGGGCAGATAGCCGTTGGACTGTTCGTGGGCCAGGCAGGCCAGGGCCATCTGTTTGAGGTTGTTCGAGCACTGGGCCCGGCGGGCCGCTTCGCGGGCGGCCTGCACCGCCGGCAGCAGCAGCGCGATCAAGATGCCGATGATCGTAATCACCACCAGCAATTCCACCAGCGTAAAGCCGAGCTTTCTCGATGTGCGTTTCATATCGCTCCCCCAATCACGGCAATCTGGGCAGCCAACACCCTTCGGCAGCGCGACTCCTCCACCGCCATCCAAACAGAGAAAACGGCGCCGCTGAGCCGCCGCCAGAATACAGGATGCCACGGACGGCGCGTAGCCGTCCATGCGAAGGTGCGCAAACGACTTATGATTTTGCGCAGACAAGAGAAGGAGCAGCCGTCCGAATCACAGATTCCTCGGATCGATTGGCTGGTCGTCGTGGCGGTTGCAGAGGCAACCGTGGATCTGCGGATCGATGGTGAAGTTCATGGTCTGGATGGAGGCGTCGCAGAAAGCCACGTTAAAACCGTTTGCATGGGCGCTGCCGAAGATCAAGTCGCCCGAGTTTCCCGGCGTGTCAGGCCAGGGCACGTACGCGGGACCTCCCCAGCGGGTGATGTCACGGTCGTCGCCGATCAGTGCCGCCTCGTTGTCGCCGACGTCCTGACCGTCCTCGTAGTTGTCGTGGTTGACGTACTTCTCGCCGAGCAAATAAGTGTTGCTCGTTCCGTCGGTCACGTCGGCGGGCCTGATGCGGCTGAAGGCGAACATCACGCCCGAGGTCGCTTTGTTCATGTTCGCGATGTCCGTTTGCCCTTGGGATGTGGACGGCCAGCCGGGGTCGGACGGCACGTGGCCAAGGATGTTGATTTCAGTCCACACGTCGCCGCCATTTGCCGCGTAGTCCGACTTTGTCACGTACTGAATGACGCTGGTATTGTAGATGCTCGAAGTGTCGCCGCAGGGATAGACGATCGGCCTTCGGCGGGTGGGACAATTGATGGTGTTGATCGGAGTGCTCATCCGCTGGGCGTTCGCATCCCTCTTCGCGGTGGAACTCCAAGCGCCTGCGCCGAGTCCGAGGTCGTGCAAGGGCTGTTGCTCGATGAAGGGCAGGACGTTGTAGATCCATCCGCCGGGCTGCGATGCATCGTTGCCCATATCGGCGTCGCCGGTCCAGTGCCATCCCCAGCCGCCGGTAGGATAGCGGCCGGTAGAGTTCTCGTGGTTCACGCAACCCAGGGCAAGTTGCTTGAGGTTGTTCTTGCACTGTGCCATTCGCGCCGCCTCGCGGGCCGCCTGCACCGCCGGCAGCAGAAGCGCGATCAAGATGCCGATGATCGTGATCACCACCAGCAATTCCACCAGCGTAAAGCCGGACTTTCCTGGCTTGTGTCCCATGTCGTTCCTCGCGCGGCCGAATCCTGGCCGTGGTCGAATGTCGCCTGCGCTGCCGTACAGTATCTCAGGCTCGTTGAAGTTAGTCGAGTGAAAACTGCGCATCGGGCGCAACGGATTTTCGGCGATTACTGTTCTTGGGGAGCGGAGGGCGTTGGTCCGCCACAGCGCTTCCCTTCGGGGCGCGGCTAAACGGCGGATGCAGGCCGACCTGCCACGCCGCCGGGTCTTGCTGAACTACTCCATTGGATTTTATTGGATTTTGCTGGGATCGGCCGGGAGCCCGTCCTCACGGTTGCCGAGACGACGGAACGTCTCCAGGTCGATCTCGTAGGTAAGGCGCTGCACCGAGCCATCGCAAAAAGCCATGCCGAAGCCGTTGGCATGGGCGCTGCCAAAGGACAACCAGTCCTGGTAGCCGGGCGTATCCTGCCGCGGCGCCTGGTAGCCGCTGGTCGAAGGACTGCCAAGCTGCACCCAGCGGTTGGGGTCGTAGTCATAACCTTCCACCCAGCCCTGATCGTCTCCCAGGCCGTCCCCGCCGTCAGTATAGTGATCCGGCCAGCAATAGCGCTCGCCGAGCAGGAAGGTGTTGCTGGTGCCGTCGGTGATTTCCGCTATTTTGCACCGGCTGTGGCGGAATATGACGCCCGTGCAGTGTACTCCGGTTGGATAACACGGCGGCGTCCCGTCGCTCCACTGGCTGCCTGTGCCGTGGATCCAGTCGTCGTCAGTCATGCTGTCGCCTACCGAATAAGGCGTGGCGGCGGAGCCCATGATGACTTCGGGTCCGACGCCACAGGTCGGGCCGTCGCCGCCGTTGGCGGCGTAGTCGCTCCGGCCGATGACAGACGGTCGCGTCGGAAAACTGTTGAAGTTTCTGCCGTTAATAAAAGGATAGGCGATGGCCTGGCGACGGGTGGGACAGATGAAAGTGCCGACCGGTTGTTCGGCCGTGATCACGTCCGCGGCATAGTTTTGCCCCAAACCCATGTTGAACAGATTGTCCAACCCCATATAGGGGAGGATGCTGTAATGCCAGCCGCCGGGCTGTTTCTTGCCGAAGCCGCGATCCGGGTCGCCCGCCCAATGCCAGCCCCAGCCGCTGCTGGGCAGGCAGCCGTTGGATTGTTCGTGCTGCAAACAGGCCAGCGCCATCTGCTTGAGGTTGTTGGAGCATTGCACCTGCCGGGCCGCCTCGCGGGCCGCCTGCACCGCCGGCAGCAACAGCGCGATCAAAATCCCGATGATCGTGATCACCACCAGCAACTCCACCAACGTAAAACCGACCGATCTCGATGCACGTTTCATATCGTTGTTTCCCGAACGCAAAAAATGAGAAAACACCCCCAAGAGATACAGAGGCTTCGGCTCCGCATTTTTCTTGAATTCGCCTGTTGTCAGCAGATCGACGCTCCCAAAACCCGCTTGTCCACAATACTCGTTGATCGTCCCATCAGCCCTTTGCTGCTTGCACGTCTTTCTTGGAATCCGCGGCGGGCCGCTTGACCTCCCCGGCCGGCACAGGCGGCGTTTCGCCGGGAACATCGCCGCCGGATGCTTCGCCAACGCCGAAAGCCTCGCCCTGCATCTCGACGCGGCAGCACATCCGACTCTTGGACGTGCGACGTTGACTTGGTGAAGTGAGAGGATTTGCGTTCAACACCTCGAACTCCAAGACGTTTGTCCCTTTTACGAAACCCGCGGCGGCGCGGAACCTGGTCCAATACAGGAAGGGTTCGCCATCGTGCTGCAAGGGGACACTGAGGTTGCGGCCGTTGAGGCGAATCGCCACGACGCGGTCGTCGGCGATGAACCTGCCCCGCAGCACCGCCCTGGAGAACGACATCCCCTTCAAGTCGAACGTGCTGCGAAACACGTAGACCACGTCCTCCGGCAACACCACGTCGCCGAAGGAGAGCCATTGCGAGCGGGCGGGGTCGTTTTGCAGGTCCCGCGGCTCTCCCGCCTGCACCACCACCGCCGCCCGCGGCGCGAACTTCGGATCGTCGCTGCGGGCGACTACTTGCCAGTGCGGGTCCGCATCCCCCTTCTTCAGGCCGATGCCGGTGTTGAACAGCACGATCGGCGTCGAGCGGGGCATCTGCTGCACGAAGGGGCGCTGCCAGCCGGACTGGTGAATTATCGCTACGACCCGATTCTTGCCCAAATCCACCCTGGCCGACTGGTTTGCCGCCAGCGATACCGGTTTGCCGCCGCCGGCCGCGCGAACCTCGATCGTACCGAGAAAAACGTGCGCCCGGCTCGCACCGGACTTATCGACTTCAACCGCAAACTCGGTACCGAGATCGGTCACGACGGCGGTGGGAGTGCGGATCGAAAAGAGGGGAGAGGGGACAGGGGAGAGGGGAGAGAGGGATTGCTGAGTGACGATTGTTGATTGTTGATTGATGATTGCTGAATGCAGGCCATTTGTCGCTAACTGCGGGTCCGCAACGATTTTCCCCTGCTCCTCTCTCCCCTCTCCTCTCTCCTCTCTCCCCTTCACCCTCGCCGTCAACCTGCCAAGCGTGAGGTAGCCGCCGGCCGCCGAATTGACTTCGTAGACGCACGGGCCTTGCAGGATGACCTTGGCGCCGCTGTCGTAACTGACTTCCAACAGTCCGGAGGCCAGGGCATAGCGGCGGCCCAAGGGCACCACGGCGTGGTCGGTCGCGGCGGTCGAAGCATCAGCCCATTTGCAATCGAACGTCCCGCTGATCCGGCCGACCCGTTGCATCTCCGGCTCTCTAGGGGCGGGCGCCGGCTGGGAGCGGGGGCTGCTTTTCTGCGCGACGGGCTGCTGCGACTCGGAGACCTGGTACATCCAACCGACCAACAGCCCGATCGCCACCAGCGCGGCGGCCACCGCATAGGAAAAGAGGAAACCGCCCAACGGAGAGTACGGCGCCGGCAGGTCCGGCGAGGCCTGAATCACGATCGGCAGCGGAGCGGACGAAGCCGACGCGCTCTCCTCCAGCGACTGTTCGCGGCGGTATCGCAGTTCAACTGCCGTACCCACGGAATCGTAGGCAAGTTCATCCGCCGCGCAAACGGCTGCCGCGCCGACGCCCGTGGCGGCGACGCCGTCGCCCCAGGCCAAACGGCCGTGCAATTCCACGTAGTGCACGTAGCGGCGACAGGCGGCAACGTCGGCACGCAGGATTTCGTTCAGCCGCCGCAGATCGCCGTCAGCGTAGATGCCGTCGAGGACGCGATCCAGCACGGAGTCCAATTCTTGCCAGCGAACAGAGTCGTCGTTCATAGCGCGTCCCCTTGCTGCCGGATACGGGCGTCGCTGTTGATGCAATCCAACAGCAGCCGGCGGATTCGCCCGAGCGACTTCGAGACCGCGTTGGGCGAGCGATTCATGGCGGCGGCGATGGCGCGGACCTCCATCGCTTCGGCATACCGCCGCCGCATCAGATCCCGATCGGCGAGACTGAGCCGCTCCATGCAATCGATCAGCGCCCGGCGGTGAAACTCGTCGAGGTGTTCGACCTGGCTGACCGCCACCTCGGCCAACTGGTCGAAGACGTTGGGGTCGAGTAGTTTGGCCGCCCGCGCGCGGCGCTCGCGGTATTTCAGCACTTCGTAGCGGGTAATCTGGCAGGCCCAGGCAAAGAAGTTCGTTCCCGGCCGATACTCGTCGAACTTGCGCCACAAGACCAGATTCGTCTGTTGCAGCACGTCCTCGGCGTCAACGGAGGCGGGCAGCAGCGTCATCGTGTACAAATAGAGCCGCCGCTGATGGCCCGAATAAAGGGCCATAAACTGCTCGCCCCGCCGAACCTCGGATGCGTCCGATCGACCGCCGTCATCCATCGCCATTGCCCTCGGAGGAGAGCCACTTCCGCCAGTGGATGCCCACGCCTCCTCACCCCGCGACCGTGGTGCAACTGGCCCCGAGCACGCCTTCTGAATACTATTCCATAGGGCCTGGGTGTGCGAAGCCGCAAGCGGCTTTGGGGCCGGCGTCATCAATTCATCCTAATTACATACCCGGCTTAAGGGAAAATGTGAGGGTCCCGGTTCGCAACTCCCGTGCCAGCCCAGAGGTGAACCGCGCATCCCCGGCATCCGTATCACTTGTGGAGGCGGAGGCGCTAAGGCCGCCGGGACAGAGGAACAGCAGAATGGGTGAGAATCCGACCGATCCGGTGCAACTTTACTTGACCCAGATGGGCGGTAGCCGCCTCCTGAGTCGGACGGAGGAGTATGAGGCCGCCCGCCAGATTGAGCGGGCAAGGAAGGCGTTCCGCCGCGCGCTGTTGAGCACCGATTACGTTCTTCAGGCGGCGGCGGGGATGTTGGAAAGGGTCTTGCAGGGGCGGATGCGGCTGGAGATCGTCTGCGAAGGCCCGTTTTCCAGCGAGCAACGCAAACGCCGGCTGGCGGCATCGCTGCGGCCAAACATGCAAACGCTGCGCGTGTTGCTCCGCCAGAACCGCGACGATTTTCCCGTGGCCATCTCGAAGCGGACGCCCGCCGAGCGCCGCCGCCGCATCCGCCGCCGCATGTTCCTCCGCCGCGCGAAAGCCGTTCGCCTGGCCGAGGAGTTGCCGGTGCGGCGGCAACATCTGCACGTCGTATTGCAGCGGCTCCGCGAGATCGGCCATCGCATGGACGCTGCCCAACGAGAACTGAAGCAAATTCATAACGGCGACAATCCCGCCCGCCGCAGGGAACTGCGCAAAGAGTTGCACCGGCTGATGCGTGTGACGCACGAGACGCCGGCGTCGCTCCGCCGCCGCCTCGCCCGCATCGCCGACCTCAAATATGCACACGAAATCCGCCGCCAGAAACTCTCGGCGGCCAACCTGCGATTGGTGGTGTCAATCGCCAAGCGCTACCGCAATCGCGGCATCAGCTTTCTCGATCTGATTCAAGAGGGGAACACCGGCCTGTTGCGGGCGGTCGACAAGTTCGAGCCCGCCCGCGGCTTCAAGTTCTCGACCTACGCCACCTGGTGGATTCGCCAGGCGATCAGCCGCTCGATCGCCGACCACAGCCGCACGATCCGCGTCCCCGTCCACATGCTCACCACGGTCAATCGGGTGCTGGACGCCGGCACTCGGGCCACGCAGACCCACCGCGGCCGGCCGACGATCGAAGACACGGCCCACGAGGCAGGCATGTCGGTCGAAGCCGCCCGACGCGCCATCAAGGCCAATCGCCGCATGCTCTCGCTCGACGTGCCCCTGGGCGAAGCGGGCGAGAACTACCTCGGCGAACTGCTTCCCGACCAACGCCGCGATGATCCGCTGCGAGGCATCAACCAGGATGCCCTCAAGTCGGGCATCAACGAGGTCCTGGGCACGCTCAGCTACCGTGAACGCGAGATCATCCGCCTGCGCTATGGACTCTCCGACGGCTACGCCTACACGCTCTCGGAAGTCGGCAGGATCTTCTCGGTCACCCGTGAGCGGATTCGCCAGATCGAGTCGGAGGCGATTCACAAGCTGCAACAGCCCTCTTCGGCCCGCAAGCTCGCCAATTTTCTCGACCACACCGTCCCCGCCCCGTCGCGGCGTCCGCACCTGCAATCGGCGCCGTAAGATGCGCAAGGACTCCCCCCGAGCGGCCGGTTCGTGCGGTAAGGGCTCGGTCGTTTTTACCGGCCGTCTTTTTCAATTTCCCGCCCTCCGATACCATGTGACGGCAAGAAGCCGCCGGACACGGAAACATTCGGTAGGAGAGCAAAAGCAGGGCATCTGGAGAAGCAAAATGCAGATCGACGTGCACCAAATCAAGGACCGCGTGGCCCAACAGTCGGAGGTGATCCACCGTTTGCAGGCCGAACTGAGCAAGACGATCGTCGGCCAACAGGAGATGATCTCCCGGCTGCTGATCGGGCTTTTGACCAATGGGCATATCCTCTTGGAGGGCGTGCCGGGCTTGGCCAAGACTACGGCCATCAAGTCGCTGGCCCAATCGCTGGCCACCGATTTCCGCCGCATCCAATTCACCCCCGATCTGCTCCCCGCCGATCTTCTGGGCACGATGATCTACGTCCCCGGCGAAGCGGCCTTCCGCACCCGCAAAGGCCCGATCTTCGCCAACTTCATCCTTGCCGACGAGATCAACCGCGCCCCGTCGAAGGTGCAGTCGGCCCTGTTGGAAGCCATGCAGGAGCGGCAGGTCACCATCGGCGACAACACCTATCCGCTCGAAGGCTTGTTCCTCGTGATGGCCACGCAGAACCCGATCGAGCAGGAGGGCACCTACCCGCTGCCCGAGGCCCAGGTCGATCGCTTCATGCTCAAGGTCAAAATCACCTATCCCGAGGCCGCCGAGGAGCAGAAGATTCTCGACATGGCCCTGGACGACACCGCCGGCACGATCAAGCCCGTGCTCACCCCCGCCGACGTCGTCGCCATGCAGCAGGTCGTCAAGATGATCTACATCGACCAGCAGGTAAAGCAGTACATTTTGAACCTCGTCCGCGCCACCCGCAATCCGACGGCGATGGGCATGAAACAACTCGCCCCGCTGATCGAGTACGGCGCCTCGCCCCGGGCCACGATCTACCTCGGCGTCGGCGCCGCGCGGTCGCCTTCCTGCAAGGCCGCGGATACGTCACGCCGCAAGACGTCAAAGACATTGCTTACGATGTTCTTCGCCACCGCGTCATCCTCAGCTACGAAGCCGAGGCCGAGCAGAAGAGCAGCGAGGACATTATCAAGACGTTGTTGAACACCGTGCCCGTACCATAGGAGTGGCTAGTGGCCAGCCACCAGCCCCGTCACTAACCGCTAACCACTAATCCCTAGCCCCCAGCCCCTAGCCCCTAGCCAATGCCCGAACAAGCCGTCCTCAACGTCCTGAAGAAAGTCCGCCACATTCAGATCGTGGCGAACCGCACGGTCAACGACCTGTTGGCCGGGCAGTACAAGAGCGTCTTCCGCGGCCGCGGCATGGAGTTCGACGAAGTCCGCGAGTACCAGCCGGGCGACGATATCCGCACGATCGACTGGAACGTCACCGCGCGAACCGGCTCGCCGTTCATCAAGCGTTTCTGCGAAGAGCGCGAGCTGACCGTGCTGCTTCTGGTCGATGTCTCCGCCTCCGGCATGTTCGGCTCGGGCGCGCAATCGAAACTCGATCTGGCCGTCGAAATGTCGGCCCTCTTGATGTTCTCGGCCTTGAAGAACAACGACAAGGTCGGGCTGTTGACGTTTTGCGACGCGGTGATCGACTATTTTCCGCCGCGGAAGGGCAAGACTAACGTGCTGCGGCTGATTCGCCAGTTGGTCACGGCCGAGCCGGTCCGTCGGGAGACGAATCTGGCGGCGGCGTTGGAGTATCTCAATCGCGTGCAGAAGCGGCGGGCGGTGGTCTTCTTGATCAGCGATTTTCTCGCCCCCTCCGCCCGCCACGCAATGGCCGTGGCCAACAAGCATCACGATCTGGTGGCGGTCACGCTCAGCGACCCGCGCGAGCAGGCGATACCCGACGTCGGCTTCATCACGCTCCGCGACGCCGAGACGGGCGAGATCGTCGAGGTCGATACGCGGCATCCCCGCGTCCGCGAACTGTTCCGCAGCCGCGCGGCGCCCGGGCGGTCGAACTGGCCGATCGGCTGAAAAAGGCGGGCGTCGATCAGTTGGACATCCGCACCGACGAAGACTACCAGAAGAGCCTGCACCGCTTTTTCCGCATGAGGGAGAGACGCTTCCGATGAGACACGCCGGGCCGCTCCCTTGTCGCAGTGACTGTTCCGCGAACGTTGCCGCGCTCGCCGCGTGCCTTGTCGCCGCGTTGTTTCTCCTGCCAGGTTGCCGCGGGAACTCGAAATCTCCGTCCGAAGCGCACAAACCCGCCCGCAGCGAAGTCCAGCGTGGGCCGGTGCGCGTCACCGTCGAGGTGCAGCCCTCGAAAGCGAGTCTCTCCGACGAGCCCGTGTTGACGCTGACGATCGATGCGGAAGAGGGGGTCGCGGTGGAGAAGCCGCCGTTCGGCGCCACGCTGGGCGGCTTCAAGATCCACGGCCCGCGCGAGCCGCTGCCGAAAATCAACAACGGCCGCCAGATAATTCAGCAAGTCTACACGCTGGAGCCGACGGAGACCGGCCGGCTGCGGATCGACCCGATCAGTGTGGCCTTCACCGACCGCCGCCCCAAGGGCGACGGCCGCAAGCAAACCGTGGCAACCGAGCCGATTTCGGTCGAAATCACCTCGCTCTTGGGTGACCGGTCGCCGTCGCTTGGCGATTTGCGGCCGCCGGCCGCGCCGATCGGGCTGCCGTCCCACTGGGCGGCTTGGACCATTGGTTTGACGGCCGTCGCGGTTGTCGCCGCGCTCATCGGCTGGTGGCTCACCCGCCGCCGGCGCCGCGAGAAGGCGGCCGACGCCGTGATCCTCTCGCCCGAGCAACTCGCCAACATCGAACTGGACAAACTGGTCGCATCGGGACTGGCCGATCGCGACATCAAGCAGTTCTACGTCGAACTGACGAGCATCGTGCGGCGATACATCGAGCGGACCACCGCCATCCGCGCCCCGGAGCAGACCACCGAGGAGTTCTTGCGCGAGATCAGCCGGGCGCACACGTTCGGCTCCGACGAGTGCTCGCGACTGCGTGATTTCCTGGAAGCGGCCGATCTGGTGAAGTTTGCCGCCCATCAGCCGCGTGCGGAAGACATCGCCGAGAGCATTCGCCGCGCCCGGCTGTTCGTTGGAATGCGTAACTCCCAAACAGCGATGCAACCTCAAACCGTTTAGCCGGCGAACTTGTTCGCCGCGCCATCGCCGAGAAACCGGAAAGCCGCAATCAGCACAATCGACCGAGAGACAACGCCATGATGGGATTCCGTTTTCAAGACCCGCTCTGGTTGCTGCTGCTCGTGCCGCTCTTGGCGATCGGCTGGTGGAATAGCCGGCGGCAGCCCGCGGCGGCGGTCTACTCCAACATCGACGTGCTGAAAACGCTGCCTTGCACCGCCGCCCAGCGAGTGCGGCGGCTGCTCCCTTGGGTCGCGCTGCTGGGCCTGGGGCTGGTGACGGTCGCCCTGGCCCGGCCGCAGCAGGGCCGCGAGGAGTTCCGCGCCCGCGCCGAAGGCATCGCCATCGAGATGTGCATCGATCGCTCCGGCTCGATGAACACAAAGGACTTCGAGCTTGGCGGCGAACCGATCTCGCGACTGGAGATGGTCAAGAAGCTCTTTCGCCAGTTCGTCAAAGGGGGAGATGGGCTGGCCGGACGGCAGGACGACCTGATCGGCCTGGTCGATTTCGGCGGGTTTGCCGAGGCAAAATGCCCCTTGACGCTCGATCACGCCGCGCTCGAACAACTGCTGGATACCGTGGATATCGCCCGGCCGATGATCGATTCCAGCGGCAATATGGTCAACCGCAATCTGCTGCAAGAGGACCAATCGACCGCCATCGGCGACGCCCTGGCCCTGGCCGTCGATCGCCTGAAGGAGTCGAAGGCCAAGAGCAAGATCATCATTCTGCTCTCCGACGGCGCCAGCAATTCCGGCATCATGTCGCCCGAGGAGGCGGCGGGCATCGCCAAGACCTTCGGCATCAAGGTCTACACGATCGGCATCGGCACCGTCAGCGGCAGCTTGCCGATGCAGGCCGTTGACACCGACCTCGACGAGGAGACGCTGCGGATGATCGCCGACACCACCGGCGGACAGTACTTCAACGCGCAGAACTCGGAATCGCTCAAGCAGATTTACGCCACGATCGACAAGCTGGAGAAATCCGCCTCCGAGGGCCGCCGCTACACGCAATACGGCGAGTTGTATGAATCCTGGCTCTGGCCGGGGCTGGCATTGCTGCTGGCCCAGGTCGTGTTGGTTTCCACCCGTTTTCGCACGCTGCCATAGGAGTTTCATGTACTCCTCACACTCCGTGTGAGGAAGAAAACGATGTACTCCTCACATCCCGTGTGAGGGAAATGTACTCCTCACACTCCGTGTGAGGTGAAGCGGGACAACGGCGTCCCTCACACGGAGTGTGAGGAGTACGACCGGCAGATGAACTATGAACTTTGAACACCCCACGATCCTGCTGTTTCTCTGGCTGCTGCCCGCTGTGGCGGCGCTGCTGGTCCATGCGCAACGCAAGCGGGCGGCGGCGGCGCGGCAGTTCGTCGCCGAGGGGATGGTTGCGCGGCTGATGCCGCGGCTGGGCGGTCCACGGCCTTGGATCCGCGGCACGCTGATCGTGGCGGCGCTGGCGCTGCTGGTCGTGGCGGCGGCGCGGCCGCGATTCGGCGTCTACCACGAGAAAGTCCAACAGCGCGGCGTCGATTGCTTCGTGCTCTTGGACGTTTCCCGCTCGATGCTGGCCGAGGACGTCGCCCCGAACCGGCTGGAACGGGCGAAATTGGACGTGCTCGATCTGCTGAAGAAACTGCCCGGCGACCGCGTCGGGCTGATCGTCTTCGCCGGCAAGCCGGTGCTGAAGGTCCCGCTGACGACCGACGACGGTTTCTTCCGCGAGGTGCTCGAAGAGATCGACACCCGCAGCGCCCTGCGCGGCGGGACGTTGATCGGCGATGCGATCCGCAAGGCCCTCGATTCGCTGCCCGAGCGCGGCGACCGCGACCAGGTGCTCGTGCTGCTGACCGACGGCGAGGACCAGGAGTCGGAGCCGATCCAAGCGGCCGGGCGGGCCGCCGAACGCGGCGTGAAGATCTTCACCGTCGGGCTGGGTGATTCCGCCGAAGGCGCGCGCATCCCCATCCGCGACTCTTCCGGCAATATCCAGTACATCGAGGAGGAGGGAAAGGAGCACTGGTCGAAAGCCGATCAGGGCGTGCTCAGTCAAATTGCCAAGTTGACCGGCGGCGAACACATTCCCGCCGGCACCCGCGATTACGACCTCGGGCAGATTTTCGCCGATCGCCTCGCCGGCCTGACCCGCGCCGCCGACGGCGCGGAGCTGAAACGCAAACTCTATCACGAGCGGTATCAGGTCTTTCTGGCGTTAGGCATGATGCTGTTGATGGCGGAGATGCTGGTTCCGGCGTATCCGTCGACGCGGCGGCTTGGCTCGACCTCCGTGAAAGAAGAGGCTTTGTCGCCGGGAAAAGCCCCCCGATTGCAATCGGGGGGCGTTCGTGAGGTGCCGGAGAGTTCCACGAGCCGCGGTCGCACGTTTGCCGGGGTTGCCCCGCTGCTGGCGTTGGCCCTGATGTTCGCCGCCTCGCCGGCGCAGGCCGCGGGCAGTGCGGCCGGCAAGGTCCGCGAGGGGATCGAGGCCTTCCGCGGCGGCGATTTCAGGACCGCCAGCAAGGCCTTTGCCGAAGCCGAAAAGTCGCTGCCCAGGGAGTTGCGGATCGCCTTCGACCGCGGCTGCGCCTACGCGGCCGAGGGAGAGAACGACAAGGCGGCCGAGCAGTTCCTCGCCGCCGCCGCGGCCAAGGACCGCCGCCTGGCCGCTGCCGCCGACTACAATCTCGCCTGCGTCACCATCGCCAAGGCCAAGGCCCGCTTCGGCAAGCATCCCGAAGAGGCGAGCGACGAGGTTCGCAAAGAAGGCGTCGAAACGCTGCTGCAAGCGGGCGACTATCTCCGCGACTGCCTGGCCATCGACCCGCAACATGCCGACGCGCGATACAATCTCGAATCGATCCGGCTCTGGCTTACGCACATCGACGGGGTGTGGCGCGAGCGCGATCGGCAGAAGGCCCGGCGGGAAATGGACCTGCTCCAGTTCCTGCAAATGCTGGAGACGAAGCAGCGGCAACTGCGCGGCGAGAGCCGGGCGATGAGCGCGGAACCCGATTCGCCCCGCCAGCGTGAGGCCCTGCGTGCCGGCGAGAGTCTGCAACGGGCGCTGGCCGACGAGATCGAGCCGTTGAAGCAGAAATTGCACGCGGCCCTGACCGCCCCTGCCCAACAGCCGGGCGCGGCTGCGCAGCCGTCGTCGCCGAGCGCCGACGTGCAAAATGCCCTGTCGCTGCTCGACGGACTGTTGGAGGAGCTCCGCGGCGAAATGACCGCCTCGGCCAATTCGCTCGACGCCCGCAAACCGGCCGAAGCCGTCAAGCCGCAGACCGCCGCGGTCGAAAAACTCGACACGGTGTTTGTCGCCGTCTCCCCGTTTGTCAGTCTCGCGCAGAAGGGCGTCGCGGGCCAAGCAGGATTGATCGAGCAATCGAAGCAGGCGACAATATCGGTTAGCCCGGCGCCAACGGCGACGGCGCCGTCCAAAAAAGACAACAGTGGCACAAAGCAAGCGAAGAACAAGGAGGAGAAGAGGAAGAAGAAGGAACAAGGCAAGGAGGAGACGGATTGGGCGGAGGCGGCCTGGAACCAGCGATTCATCAGCGGCTACGCCCGCGTGCTGGCGGCCAAGGCGAAGCGCGAACTGGAGCAGTTGGCCAAGGCCCCGCCGGCGGCCGCTTCCCCCGCCGCGCAGCCCGGCACGCCGCCAAGCGGCCAGCCGACCGCCGAACAGCAGAAGGAGTTGAAGCGGGCGTTGCAGGCCGGCGTGGATCTGTCGCCCAAGCTCGAAATGCTCAGCGAGCGTGCGGCCGCCGCGCTCGACGCCGCCAAGCCCGCCGACGCCCTGCCGCCCCAAGAAGAAGCCCTCAAACTGCTCCAGGAGATGCTGCCCAAGGACAAAAAGAACGACCAAGACAAGAAAGACCAAGAGAAGAAGGAGCAAGAGAAAAAGGAACAAGAGAAGAAGGACCAGAAGAAGAACGAAGACAAGAAGAAGGACCAAGAGAAGAAAGACAAGAAAGACCAGGATCAGAAGAATCAGGATAAAGACAAGAAGGACAAGCAGAAGCAAGATCAGAAGAAGGACCAGAAGCAGGCAGGCCAGCCGCAGAAGCAAGACGTCTCGAAGCAGCGGGCCGAGGCCAGCTTGCGGCGCGTCCGCCAGCGGCAGCAAGAACGCCGCGAAATCGAGAAGGCCCTGCTGGAAAAACTCTACCGGCCCGACAAGGTGGACAAAGATTGGTAACGGATATGCAAGGCATCGGTTGGAAGGCGATTCTCGTTGCGTTCGCGCTGGCGGCAGCGGCATGGCCGGCGGCGGCGTGGGCCGACGACGCGCCCGAGCTGACTGCGAAACTCGAACGCGCGACGATCTACGAAGGCGAGTCGGTGATCTACCAGCTCGGGCTCAGCAACGTCGAGAGCCCGCGCGAGCCCAATCTGAAGCCGCTTGCCGCCGATTTCCAGGTCGTCATGTTGGGTCCGCCGCAAGAATCGCGTTTCAGTTTTTCCAGCACCGATATTCACGGGAATACCACGTCGGTCGTTCGCGGGAGTTGGCATTACAACTATCGGCTCACGCCCAAGCGAAGCGGCACGCTGACGATTCCCGCCCCCGTGGTCGAGATCGGCGGGCGACAGCTTCGCGGCGAGGAGCTGACGCTGGTCGTCCGCTCGCCCGATGAACAAGACCTGGTGCGGATGGAGATTCGTGCCGACCGCAGCACTGTCTATCCGATGCAACCGTTCAGGGTGACGCTGTCGGTTGCCGTCAAGGCGCTGAAGGGCTCTCTTGCCGGCAAGAATCCCGCTTTGGTCGAAGCCGCGCTGGGCGTGTCGCCGCCGACGTTGCACGTGCCCTGGTTGGAGCAACTGCCGCAGGGCTTGGAGCCGCAGAGCGGTTGGCAGCAAGGGTTCCGCGCCATCGAGAACAAAGAGGGCGCCGGTTTCAACGTCAACAACTTCGGCAGCGTGGTAATGACCTTTGGAGGCCTTCGACGATTGTCCTTCCTGCCCGGCGGCAAGCGGGTGACGCTGCCCGACAAATCCGGCAAGCAGACGGAGTACTGGCGGTACGAATTTCCCTGCCCATTCGTGGCCAAAACGGTCGGTTCCTACACGTTCAGCCCGGCAACCTTGAAAGGACCGATCGTGACCGGCGTAGACGAAACGACGGAGAGGGCCATCGGCGACAACGTCTACGCGGTGGCCAAGCCGCTTTTGGTCGAGGTGCGGGACGTTCCCCTGCAAGGCCGGCCCGACTGCTACATCGGCGCCATCGGCGTCTTTCATCTTACCGCCGATTTGGAACCGAAAAAGGCGAAGACCGGCGATCCGCTGACGCTGACGCTCACGCTCGACGGCGAAGGGACGCTGGATAGCGCGACGGCGCCCAACCTGAGCGCGGTCCCGGCCATTTCCGAGCACTTCAAGGTCTACGCCCCCACCGACCAGACCAAGAAGAACCAACGGCAGTTCACCTACAGCCTTCGCCCGCTCGACGCCGAGGTGAAGGAGTTTCCCGCGGTGCCGGCGGCGTATTTTGACGTCGATGCCGGGCGGTACGTCACGCTCCACACCGATCCGATTCCGATCGACGTGAGCCGTGCGATGCGTCTGGCCAGCCGCGACATCATCGCCTCGAGCGTGCCGGCCGTCGGCGGCGCGAAGGAAATCGAGGCGCGGCAGGGCGGGATCTTCGCCAACATCACCGACCCCGGCCAGTTGGGCGACGAGTCGATCCGCCCCGAGCGATGGTTGGGCGGGCTGGGCGCGTTGGCCGCGGGATACGTCGCGCTGCTGTTTGTCGTCGGCCGCTGGCGGCGGCTCAGCGGCGACACCGTGATGCAACGGCGGCGTGCGGCCGTGGGCGTCGCCCGGCGCAGGCTCCACGGCGCATCGTCGCATTTTGCCGCCGGACGAACGCGCGAGGGGGCCGATCAGGTGCTGGCCGCCGCGCTCGGGCTGGTTGCCGACATGCTCGGTCTGCCCGCCGCCGGCATGACCTCGGCCGAGGCGTGCCGGCAACTCGAATCGGCCGGCGTTGCGATGGACTTGATCGGCCGGCTGCGGACGCTGCTGGAGACCTGCGAGGGGGTGCGCTACGGCGGGGACTGCCCGGATGTTCGTGTCAACGAAAAAGGGACTGTCCCCCTTGCCCGCGCGGAATCGTTGGGCCGCGACGCCGACAAGCTGCTCCGCGCATTGGCCGGCGTGCTCCGCAAGAAAAGGAGACTCCCGCCGTTGCACGCGGCAATTCTCTTGGCGTTGGCGCTCTTTGGCGGTTGCGGCCGATCGACCGACTTTGCCTTGGTGCAGAAGTTCCAGGCGGCGCAGCAGGCGTTCGACGAGGCCCGCAAGCCCGATGAGTTCGCCAAGGCGGCGATGCTCGATCAGGAGATCCTCGATCGTTGGGGGCCGTCGGGACCGGTGCTCTACAACCAGGGAAATGCGTGGATGCAGGCGGGCCAACCCGGCCGCGCCGTCGCCTCCTACCGCATGGCGCAGCGTTATCTGCCCCGCGATCCGCGGTTGGACGCGAATCTTGCCTCCGCCCTGGGCGACGCCGCCGCCGCGCGTCGGCCGGTGATCGAAACGATCCTCTTCTGGCAGGATTGGCTGAGCTATCCCGAGAAGTTCTATCTTGGCGGGATCATGGCTTTGGCCACGTTTGCCGTCGCCGCCGCGTCACTGCTCACCGCCCGCCGCTGGTTCCGCCGCGTCGCCTGGATCGGGGTGGCGCTTACCGCGGTGATGGCCTTTTCGGCGGCCTACGATTGGCAGCGCTTCGACAACACGCGGCACGGCGTCGTGATCCAGCGCGAGACGATCGCCCGAAAAGGGAACGGCCCGAATTATGAGCCGGCCTTCAAGGAGCCGCTCGGCGAGGCCACCGAATTTCGGCTGATCGAACAGCGCGGCGATTGGCTGCTGATCCGTCTGCCCGGCGGCGAAGGCTGGATCGAGCAGAAAGCGGCCGTGACGTACTGATCGCCCAGCCGCCATGCACCAACCGATTCGCCGCAGTTCTTTTCTCTGGTCAAAATGGTCGCCCTCCCCGCTTGACCCGGGTCGGGAAAGACGCCACGATAGTGGCATCACCCGGACCTCTGGAACCCGGCTCATGCCTATCGAAAAAGCCGACGTCGTCGCCCATTTCAGCAAGCGTTTCGGCCAACCGCCCCGCTGGGTCGTTCGCGCCCCGGCCGGGTCAATCTGATCGGCGAACATACCGACTACAACGACGGCTTCGTGTTGCCGTTGGCCATCGATCGGGCGGTGTGGATCGCGCTAAGGCCGCGTGACGACCGCCGCGTGGCCGTCTATTCGGTCGATTACAACCAGGCCCGGGAGTTCTCGCTCGACGATCTGAGGGGCATCAACAACGAGAAGGCCGGCTGGATCGAGTACCTCAAGGGGACGGCCTGGAGTTTGCAGGACGCCGGCCATCGGCTCGCGGGCTGGGAAGGGGTCATGCAGGGCGACGTGCCGCTCGGGGCCGGCTTGTCCTCGTCGGCCGCAGTCGAAATGGCCACCGCCCGGGCGCTGGCCGCGGCGGGCAATCTCGATTGGAATCCCGCCAAAATGGCCAAGCTCGGTCAGCGGGCGGAGAACAAATGGGTCGGCGTGAACTGCGGCATCATGGATCAGCTTATCTCGGCCGCCGGCCGGGCGAACCACGCGCTGTTGATCGACTGCCGCTCGCTGGAGACCCAGCCGGTGCCGTTTCCGCCGGGCACGGCCGTGGTGGTGCTCGACACTTCAACCCGCCGCGGCCTGGTCGATTCGGCTTACAACCAGCGGCGGGCGCAGTGCGAGGCGGCGGCGAAGTTCTTCGGCGTTTCCGTGCTCCGCGACGTGACGATGGAGCAGTTTCAGGAAAAGACCGGTGGGGCAGACATTCCTGCAAAGGCCGGTGGGGCAGACATTCCTGTCTGCCAGCCTCGCTGCAATTCATCCGGCAGACAAGAATGTCTGCCCCACCTGGATGACGTCACCCGGCGGCGGGCACTGCACGTGATCGGCGAGAACGACCGCACGGTGCAAGCGGCCGAGGCCATGCGCCGTGGCGACGCCGTCGAGACCGGCCGCCTGATGAACGAGAGCCACCGCAGTCTGCGCGACGATTTCGAAGTGTCGAGCGATGCCCTGAACGCGATGGTCGAATGCGCCAAAGCCCACGCCGCCTGTTACGGTGCGCGGATGACCGGCGCCGGTTTCGGCGGCTGTGCCATGGCCCTGATTTGCGCCAATGCCGCGGACGAGTTCGTCGCCAAGACCGCCGCCGCCTACGAAAAGAAGACCGGCCACAAGCCGGCGGTTTATGTCTGCCAAGCGACAAACGGGGCAGAGATCGTGTGAGTAAATCGCCGCGCGGCTAGCCCTCCGCCGCCTGGAGGATGAAGTATGTCGGAAACTTGGCCCTATTACTGTTTGCCGGCAGGTTACCTAGTGTTTCTTTCTCTTTGGGTTGGCCGCCGCCGTCGCATCGAGCGAAAGCGGTTTTGGCCCGTTCTCATAATATCCATACCCGCCTTCGCGCTTCTTCTGTTTTTGACGGGGCTTGCAGCCAGAGCCGCCGCGTCTCGGCCATACGATGCTTATCGGAAGTCGTTTTTCCTTGAGCCGACCCCGGACGTCAAGATTACCAATTGGGTTCTACATGACTGGTCTGATCCCTGCACGCGATACCTCGAATTCAAAGCGGATCCGGTTACGATAGACCGTATCGTTGGCAAGCAGCAGTTTGAGAAAGAGAAGTCCCCGGCTCCCTTTGGGAAGCCCAGCGACCCCGCTTGGTGGAACCCGCCATGCGGTCCCGGGATTAGCGTTTACGTCTGCAGGAAGCAGTTTCGCACGCTGAGTAGGCGAGGGAAGGTCAACCCTTACGACGGCGACCGTGAGGGCTGGTGTGACGAAATCCTGATTTACGACCCGTCGGCCCGCATAGCATACTATCGCTACGAGGGTACTGAATAGGTAGGGGCTATGTCCGAAATCACCCGCTTTTCCGTTTCGCTCGAAGACGACCTGCTCGAACAGTTCGAGCGTTACTGCAAGCAGCAGCAGTTTGCCACCCGCAGCGAGGCGGTCCGGCAACTGCTGCGGGAGAAACTGACCAAGGAGGCGTGGGCTGGCAAGTCGCAGGACGCCGCCGGCACGTTGACGCTGGTCTACGACCACCACCGGCCGCAATTGCGCAACCGGCTCGTCAAATTGCAACACGACCATCACGACCTGATCGTCTCGACGCTGCACGCCCATCTGACGCACGATATCTGCCTGGAAGTGATCCTGTTGCGCGGCCCTTCGGACCAATTGCAGAAGATCGCCGCGCAACTGCGGGGACTGAAGGGGATTTTCCAGGGCGAATTGGTCATGGCCAGCGCGGAGCAGTAGGGGAAGCATCGCAACATGGTTTAGCCGGCGAGCAAGCGGTTTGTTGATTTACTGAACGGCGACACGGGCCTACGCGGCGGTCGCCGTGCTTTTTTCCAGGATTCCTGCGGTTTTCGTGACTATGGTGGCATCGTTGCCTATCGGGTCGAGTTGCCCCAAATGGCTGAATCGGCAGCCAGGTGGGCCGTTTTGCCAATTGCCCTCAAGGCCACCGCCAACGATAAGCAATCAACCCCAAAACGCAAACCACCTATTCGAGTGGCGCGGTCGAGAATTAAATCAACAGACCGCTTGCTCGCCGGCTAAACGGTTCGGACCGAACCGCCATAACCCGCTTCCGCACCGGCTGCCCGCATCACCTTGACAACGCCCCCGAGGGGGACATACTGAAGTAGAGCCGGCCGTTGTGCTTGCCAAGGGCGCCGCTCCGGAACGGAGAGAAGGACCTGACCTGATGAACATTGGCTCGGATGCACCGCGCCGCAGGGCCTTGATCCTGCAGGCAGTGCTGCTTTGTGCCGTTTGGGTGTACGTTGGACTGCCCGGCCAGGCGGCGGGGGAAGACAAGAAGCCGGCGGCCGCCGCCAATGCCGCGAAAGACGATGCAGCCACCAAGAAGGCCGCCGGACCTGAGAAACCGGCCGCCGGCGGCGATACTGCCGCCCCTGCCGGCGACGCAGAGCCGGCGAAAACCCCCGAGAACAAGAGCTTCTTGATCTGGGTGGCGGAGGTGTCGGGCTTAATCGGCGTAGTCATCCTGCTGTTGTCGATCTACTTCGTCTCGACGGTGGCGCGGTTGTTTTGGGAAATGCGGGTTGAAGTGGCTGCGCCGCCGGAGACGGTCACACAGTGCGAGGGCCTGCTGGAACGCCGCGATTTCAAGGGGGTATACGCCCTGGTGAAGGAGGACGAGTCGTTCTTCGGCCGCCTGCTGACCACCGGCATCGCCGACCTGCCCAATGGCCTGGCCGAGGCCCGCGACTCGATGGAGCGGATGGGCGAGACCATCACCGCCGACATGGAGAAGAAGATCAGCATGTTGGCGGTGCTCGGCACGCTCGGGCCGATGATCGGATTGCTGGGGACGCTCAAGGGGATGATCGCCACCTTCGCCGTCATCGGCATGTCGGCCGGCTCAACCATCGATCCGACCAAAGTGGCCAACGGTTTGTCCGAGTCGTTGGTCTTGACCTTCGAGGGCGTGGCGCTTTCCGTGCCGGCCATCTATTTCTACGCCCTGTTCCGCAATCGCGTGATCCACATCTCGACCTCGGTCATGCTCAGCGCCGACCAGTTCCTGCGGCACTTCTCGCACGCGGGCAGGGTCAAGTCCCCCGCCGCTCCTCCGCCGAAACCCACGTTGTAGCGGGAGGCGCCGATGGCTGCACAACTGTCGCGCCAGGTCAAGGCCGATCCGAACCTCACGCCGATGCTGGACATGGTCTTCCAGTTGATCACCTTTTTCGTGATGGTGATGACCTTCAAGTCGGCCGAAATCGACTTCAATCTCAGTCTGCCGGTGGTCGGATCGGCGCGGCCGGTGAAGACGGAGGGGCGCACCGGCCTGCTGGTGTTAAATATCGACTCGGCTGGCAATCTGCGGACGACGCAGCCCATTCGCGACCTCGACAATTTCGTCCGCATCCAATCGCAGGCTACGCTGCTGGCCAACCACATGACCCCGGCCGACCTGGAAGGCGGCGGCGAGCTGCCGACTATCGTCGTCATCCGCGCCGACCGCGCCACGCCCTTTGGCAAGCTCAACCGCGTCATCAAGGCCTGCCAGCAGAACGGCTTTCGCAAGTTCGCCATGAAGGCCTTGGAAAAAGAGCCAACCCCGGTTCGCAAGGGGTCGTGACGTGCGCCGCAGAAAACCAAGACGCAGCCAAGGAGACGTTCGAACTCAATCTGGCGGCCATGCTTGACATGGCCTTCCAGTTGCTGGCATTCTTCGTCCTCACCTTCCGGCAGTCGCCGCTGGAAGGGCAGATTTCGCTGCGGCTGCCCCCGCCCCAGGCGACGGTCGTGGTCAAGAACGGCGAGGCGGCCGGCGCCGACGCGAACAACAAGAATCCGCTTCAGGGCATGGACACCCTGACCATCAGCGTCTCGGCCGACCCGCGATCCGGCGCGATCAACGGACTCCGCGTGGGCGAGGCGCCGGTCTCGGGGCTGGCCGCCCTCGACGGGAAACTGAAAGACCTCTTCCGCGACCGCGGAAATCCCTTCGACCAGGTCATCATCCAGGTGAGCGATTCGTGCCGCTACGAAGAGTTGATGAAAATCATCGACGTCTGCACGCATCAGACCTTGCCCGACGGCAGGAAGCTCTCGAAACTTAGTTTCGTAGAATTGCCCGGCGGATAGAGCGGAAACCAACTCATGCGGCGACATCAACGAGAACGACTGGCGATCGGATTTCTCGGGCGGGAACTGCGCTGGATGGCGTTGGGCATCACCACGCTGGTCGTGCTCTTCCTGCTGATCGTGAAGCTCCGCGATGAGGGAGCGGCGGCCAGGCTTGCCGCCGGCAACCAACCGGCCAGTGAGCCGTCCTCCGCGGCCGCAATCGCCAGGCTGCCGCCGCCGACAGGCCCCACCGACGAAGATGAGGAAGAGAGCGAAGCGGCCAAGGAGGATTTCCAGGCAATCACCGATGGCACGATCGGCTTGGACCAAGTGGAGATGTTCGCCTACAATCGCCTGGTCTCCTGGGTCAAGAGCCAGTCGTTCGCCAGGCTTTGGGCACGGGCGAGAAAGAACCCGGCTTACACCTATTTATATGACGACGCGGCCGGCCAGCGCGGGCGCTGGTGGCCCTGGACGTGGAAATCCGCCAGGCCTGCGACGCGGGAAAGACCGAAACCGGCGTGCAGCTCTACGAGGCATCGGCGACCACGCAGCAATCCGGCAGCCATTTGTACGAGTTGCTCATCGTCGATTTTCCCGTAAAGATGCCGGTCGGTACGGTCATTCGCGAAAAGGCGCGGTTTGCCGGGTACTTCCTGAAGGTTCACGGCTATAAGCCGCGCGGCGCAGCCGGGCAGGCCGCCGGAGCGAGCCCCGCTGCTGATCGGCCGGCTGGATTGGAAGCCGACAGCCGCCCCTGCGGAAACCGGCATCGGCCGCGGCTGGGGTTGGATTGTGGCGGGGCTGGCGTTGCTGCTGCTGGCGTGGGGACTGCAATTCCTCCTCTGGAAGCGACGAGCGCCGACCGCAGGACGCAGCGCGCGCAAGCCGCCTGCCGGCGGAGTGATTCCGGTCGAGGACTGGCTGGATCAATGCGCGGCTGGGCTGCACGAAGAAGAACGCCGGACGGACGATAGCAGCGCGTAGCCCCCAGGTTCTGGTTCCCACGCTCCGCGTGAGGGTGTCCTGGAATTGCCGCGGCAGAAACAGGCTGTAGGAGGCGTCTCCTGACGCCGACGGCGCGAAGCCCCAATCGGCGACAGGAGTCGCCTCCTACAGTCTCAGTTCCAGGACACTCTCACGCAGAGCGTGGGAACGAGAGCCAAGAAAATACCGACGCGTTTGCCGCTAGGACGTGCGACGTGCTTTGGCACGCTACTGGGGCCGCGGTGCAAGGACCGCTAAGAAGCCCGCGCATAGGCATGACGTTCCGCAAGGGGCAAACGCGCCGTGGGGAACATTGAAGATGTCTACGATCGAAACGACCCTCCTATACAAGAGAAACGGAAAGGCGCCCAATCCGGTAGTCCAACGGTCCTCCTCTGCAAGAGTCGAGAAACACGGAGCCCGAACTACGATGGCGGCCGCGGTCGATACGGATACGGCGGAATCGCCAGGTAATCGACCAGTCCGGCCTGAAGGTCTTCCTGTTGCTCGCGCAACCGGCGGCGGCGTTCCAGGGCGCTCAGTTGTTTCCTGAGCGCCCCGGCGGGCGTCCCCGATCGGGGCAACCTCATGCACCGCGTGTACATCCAAGCGCTGCGTAATGGTCCGATGGCACGGATCATAAGAAGCGAACTCACTGGTTTTCCACCCCGGATACGACAGCGAACATTGCGAAGCGGTTCTCGATGTTGCGTCGTGTTCCAGTACCTTCTTTATGCCGGATGCAAAAAGAAAGTCAACGTGAGTCTTCATGCAAACGCGGAGAATTCGTGGAAAAATTCTGCTGCCCGCCGCTGTAAACGACAAACGCAAAAAGCCTTCGGCAATCGGCAAAGTTGCGGGCGAGAAGAAGACGAGAAGTGGCGCCGCATCGCTTTGTACGCAACAGGAAAACTGTAGCGCGCGGGAGAAGGCGGCGAGACGTCATCCCGAGCCGGCAGGATCAATTGTTCTCGCGCCACAACAGTGGCAAATAAGGCAAGAACAAATGGCAGACATTAGCCAAGAAACGGCGCTGGCTGCTACTGTAGACTTGTCCAGTAGCGCCTGCGGCGGTGAGTCGATTGCGCTCAGGTATTCGCCAGTTCGCCGTGGATCGCTGGCAAAAGACCGGTAGGCCACGCGCTGCGTAGGTGGCCGTTGTAGGGACGAGCAGTCTCCCGCAGATGGACCCCTGGCCAGTGAAAGCCCCTGCGGCAGATTCGCACCGTCACCCAGAACGCCGACCGCCGGAGCGCGGGCGTCTCGCCCGCCTCGGAAAATGCGGGCGAGACGCCCGCGCTCCGGAGAGACGAAGCTCCCGCGAGTATCCCGCACACGCCGTGTGCCGAATACGCTGTCGTCACTTCACTTTCACTTCGATCTTCTTCTGCGGCGCGGGGGCCGTCTTGGGCATCTTCAACGTCAACACACCGTTGGTGTACTGGGCGTCGATGTGCTCGGTATCGACCCCTTCGGGCAGTGGCAGCGTGCGGCGGAACGAGCCGTAGCGGGTCTCGCTGTGGTAGACCCCCTTCTGCTTCGTCTCGCTCGATTCCTTCTTCTCACCGCTCAGGACGATATGGTTGTCGACCACCGAGACGTCGAGGTCTTTCGGGTCGATGCCCGGCAACTCGGCGCGGACGGTCACTTCCTTCTCGTCCTCGGCCATTTCGACCGCCGGCGACCATTTTCCCGCGCCCCACTGCGGCCAATCGATCGCGCCGAAGGGCTCGCGGAGGAAAGTGTCGAACAGCCGATCCATTTCGTTTCGGAACGAAACCAGGGGCGCCATTTCGCCCCCCTCTTCTCGCCTTCTCCACGGTATTAGGCTCATCATTCACCTCCCATTTCTCTTGTTACCTTCTTCTCCTGTTTTGCGGTGCAGTCGTTTGGCGTGCGTTGGGAAACTGAAACGCCGGGCCACGGCGCCCTCACCCTAACCCTCTCCCAAGGGGAGAGGGGACTCTGTTGCCTGGCGGCAACGCTTACTTGGTGGCGACGGCGATCTTCCGCGGCTTGAGGGCTTCGGCCTTGGGCAAATGCAGCGTCAGCACGCCGTCGGCGTACTGGGCCGAGATCTTGCCGGCGTCGATCGCCTCGCTCACTTGGAAACTGCGATAGTAGTCGCCCACCTCGTATTCGCGCAACAGGCAGGTCTGGCCGTCGCACTCGCGCGGCTCGACAGCAGCCTGAATCTCCAGCGTGCCGTCCTCGAACTTCACGTCGATCGTCTCGCTGCTGGCGCCGGGCACGTCGGCCCTCACCAACAGTTCGTCGCCCTGCTCCAGAATATCGACGTTCGGGCGATAGCAGCGGCAACTCCGGGTGCGTTCGGCCAGGGTGGGCTGTTCGGCGGTGGTCTTGGCAACTGTGCTTTCATTGTCCATTGCGGTGGCTCCTTTGCTGTTCATGTGCTGGTGACGTTGATCTTCCGCGGCTTTGCGCCCTCGGTCTTCGGCAGCGTGACCGTCAACACGCCGTCGCGGAGATCGGCCTCGACACGATCGGCGTTGACCTCGATCGGCAGCCGCACGATGCGGCTGAACGACCCGATCGGCCGTTCGCGGCGGTGGTAGGTGACGTCCGCCTGGACTTCGTCGGGGACGTTGACCTTGACCGACAACTCGCCGCCGGCGACCGAAATGTCGAGCTGGTCGCTCTTGACGCCGGGCAATTCCATCTCGACCTTCAGGGCGTCGTTCTCTTCCCAGACGTTAATCGCCGGCTGGCCGCGGAACATGCCCGGGACCAGCCCGTCGGGTCGCCCCGCGAAAACGCCGGTCATGAGACGGTCTACCTCGTCTCGAAATTGGTGGAACGGATTTCGCATCGTTCGACAACGAAAAGGCATCGTGAATCTCCTTTTTTCTTTTGCTTCCTAGTTTCGTCTGCTCGCCGGGACCCCGGAACTCGCCTGCCTAAGAAGCGATTGCAAAGGCCGTGCCAAAAAGCTGGGCTGGACGTTACCTGTTTTCCCCCAGGGGGTTACGTTGCGGCGGCCGACCCGCCTGCGAGCCCGGCTGCCTGCCAGTTTGGCAGCACGGAGGCAGGCGCGGCGAGCGATGCTGAACGTAAGGTATTCAGAAATAAACGGTTATGTCAGAGCTCGCAAAACCGAAAAAGGAGGCAGGGCTGCGATTGTGGACTGTTTGCCCAACGGCTATACTAAAGAACTAATTTTTTCCCCTAGAATCGTACTTTGCCCAAGCCGATCATCCTTCCAAAGAGCTCATGCGATTCTCGCTGATTGATCGCATCGTCGAGTTGGAGCCGTGTGTGCGGATCACGGCGATAAAGAACTTGACGATGACTGAGGAGTATCTGGCCGACCATTTTCCCCATTTTCCCGTAATGCCGGGCGTGCTGATGCTGGAGACACTCACGCAGGCGGGGGCGTGGCTGGTGCGTGCCAGCGAGGATTTCGCCCACAGCATGATCGTGTTGAAGCAGGCGAACGCCGTAAAATACGCGCAGTTCGTCGAGCCGGGGCAGACGCTTTCGGTGACCGTCGAAGTGCTCAAGTTCGACGACGGAGAAGTGAAATTGAAGGCTTATGGGACGGTGAGCGGGCGGATTATCCTTACCGCCCGACTGATCCTCTCCTGTTATAATTTGGCTGACAGTGATCCAAACTACTTGCGGAGCGACGAGGCGACCCGGCAGGATCTGCGGACCCAATTCGCGATTCTATACCGACCGCAGAGGGAGACCGCGACAGCAACGACCGCCTAGAACGTACTCTTCACGCTCCGCGTGAGGCAATTTACCTTTGCGCGTGAAGTAGTTGAGACGCCCTTTTTTTCGGAGAAAGACGGGGGCGTTCTTCGCAACAGCAGCCACGACTTTCCATGCGATTTGAAGGCAAGACAGCGATTGTGACCGGCGGCAGCCGCGGCATCGGGCGGGCTTGTGTCGCGCGCCTGGCCGCCGAGGGGGCCAAGGTGGTCTTCATCTACAATAGCAACCAGCAGGCCGCCGACGCGCTGCTGGCCGAGTTGAAGGACTCGCCGGGCGAAGTCCGCGCCCTCCAAGCCGACGTTCGCAACCTGCACCGCGCCCACGAAATCGTCGATCCCCTGTTCGAGCAGTGGGGGCACGTGGACGTGCTGGTCAATTCGGCCGGCATCGTGCAAGACGGCCTGTTGGGCGCCATGACCGAGGAGCAGTGGCGGAAGGTGATCGATACGAACCTCGGCGGGACCTTCAACTACTGCCATGCCGTGACGCAGCCGATGATGATGATGCGCCGCGGCAGCATCGTGAACCTGTCGAGCACCGCCGCCGAGTTTGCCGCCCGCGGCCAGGTCAACTACGCCGCGAGCAAAGGGGGCATCAACGGCTTGACCCGCGCCTTGGCCAAGGAACTGGCGCCGCGCAACGTGCGGGTCAACGCCATCGCGCCGGGCATGATCGAAACCGACATGAGCCAGGTGGTCCGCGGGGTGGCCGGCGACCAGATCAAGAAGATGATTCCGCTCAAACGCATCGGTTCGCCCGAGGAGGTCGCCGCGGTGGCGGCCTTCCTGGCGAGCGACGACGCCGCCTACCTCACCGGTCAGGTGCTGCGCGTTGACGGCGGTTTGAGTTTGGGCGGCTACTAGCGGTTTTTTTACAACGGAGGAAAAAGGAGACAGTCCCCATTCGTGCGGAGCATTCGCGTTCGCTTCCGGCAAATGGGGCCGTCCCCTTTTTCCTTGAACAACGAGCACGCTTGGAGGTTATTTCATGCCAACGAAGGAAGAAGTCTTCGAGAAGATTCGGACCGCATTGGTCAACGCCCTGGGGGTCGAGGAGGAGGACGTGACGCCGCAGGCCACGCTTGTCGGAGACCTCGGGGCCGAGTCGATCGATTTCCTCGACATCGTCTTCCGCCTGGAGAAGGCTTTTGACATCAAGATCCCCCGCGGCGAGCTGTTTCCCGAGGATATTCTCACCGACGCCAAGTACATTCAGGACGGCATGGTGACGGAAGAGGGCCTTGCCGAGCTGCGCAAGCGCATGCCATTCGCCAATCTCGACGACTTCGCCAAAAAGCCGATCGTTCAAGATTTCGGCAACCTGCTGACGGTGGCCGATATGTGCCGGTTTGTGGAGAGCAAAGTGGAAGTGACCGATTGAACAGTGGTCAGTGGATAGTGGGTAGTGGATAGTGGGTAGTGGGGAGCGGGTAGTGGCCGGTTTGCTGGCCCTGGTCTCTGTCCCCTGATCCCTGACCCTTTCGAGGGCGCCTGCCATGCGATGGTATTGGATCGATCGATTCATCGAGTTCGAGAGCGGGCGGTATGCCAAGGCCATCAAGAATCTCTCGCTGGCCGAAGACCACCTGCACGACCACTATCCGCACCACCCCATGATCCCCAATTCGCTGGTGATCGAGGGGATGGCGCAAACCGGCGGGTTGTTGGTCTGCGAGCACAGCCACTTCACCGAGAAGGTGGTGCTGGCCAAGCTGCCGAAGGCGGTCTTCTATTGCGCGGCGGTGCCCGGCGACACGCTCCTTTATACCGCGACGGTCGAATACATCCGCCCGGAAGGGGCGATGGTGTCGGCCACCAGCCACAAGGGCGACGTGCTGCAAGCCGAGGCGGAAATCGTTTTTGCCCATCTGAACGACTCCAGCTTGGACAGCCTGTTCGACCCGGAGACGTTTCTGCGGATGATGCGGCTCTTCGGCGCATTCGACGTCGGGCACGCCGCCGACGGCAGCCCGCTACGGCCGCCCAAGCGCCTGGTGGACGCGATCGCCCAGGCGGAGTGTCCCGCATATCCTCGGAGCGAGAATGGAAATGGGAATGCCCCACTCGCCGGCGGCGCCGGCCGCCACGGAGAGAAGGTCTAGGCGGGCTCGGGCGGAGCAGCCGCGTAAGCGAGTGGCTGCGTCTCGTCGCTTTCCGTATAATTGCCGTAGAGGAAACCGAACGATGACCGCCACGATACATGCCTTTTTCGAGAATGGCCGATTTCGCCCGCTGGAGCCGGTGAGGTTGCCCGACCGCAGCCTCGTAGAGATTGAGGTGCATGCCTGGGAGGAGCCGCCGGATTCGCTGCCGCTGTCGGACATGCAGCCCGATTCCGCCGCCACGGGCATTTTCTCGCGGCCTACCGAGGATGGCAACCGATCCTGACCTGGATGCCTTGGCCGCTGCCGTATGAAGGAGTGTGCGCATGAGACGACGCGTTGTAGTGACCGGTATCGGCTGCGTGACGCCGTTGGGAAGCGATATCGAGACGATTTGGCGGCGGGTGCTCGACGGCGAGTCGGGCGTGGGATACACCACCCTGTTCGACGCCAGCCAGTTTCCCACCAAGATTTCCGCCGAGGTTCGCAATTGGGACCTTTCCGACGTGGGTGAGGATCCCGCGGATTGGAAGTATCAGGGCCGGCATACGCACTTTGCCGTCGGCGCCGCGAAGAAGGCGGTGGGCGACTCGGGCATCGACCTCGGCAAGATCGATCCCACCCGCTTCGGCGTTTATACCGGCAGCGGCGAAGGGCAGCAGGACTTCGACCGCTTCACGCAGATGATGGTCGCCGGCCTCAACGGCGGCGGGCAATTCGACCTGACCAAGTTTATCCGCAAAGGCCTGGAGACGCTCAATCCGGTCGCCGAGCTGGAACAAGAGCCGAACATGCCCGCCGGCCACTTGGCCAGCCTCTTCAACGCCCAGGGACCGAACCTGAACTGCCTGACGGCCTGCGCCGCCAGCAGCCAGGCGATCGGCGAGGCGACGGAGATCATCCGCCGCGGCGAGGCCGACCTGATGCTCTCCGGCGGCACGCACACGATGATTCACCCCTTCGGCGTGACCGGTTTCAATCTGCTGACGGCCCTGAGCACGCGCAACGACGAGCCGACCAGAGCGTCACGTCCTTTCGACCGCGACCGCGACGGCTTCGTGTTGGGCGAAGGCGCCGGCATGGTCGTGCTCGAAGCATTGGAACACGCCCAGGCCCGCGGGGCGAAGATTTACGGCGAGATCGTGGGTTACGGCTCGACTGCCGACGCCTTCCGCATCACCGACACGCATCCCGAGGGCCGCGGGGCGATCAGTTGCATGAAGATGGCATTGGCCGACGCCGGGCTGGGACTCGACGACGTCGATTACATCAACGCCCACGGCACGAGCACCACGGTGAACGACAAGGTGGAGACGCTGGCGATCAAGCAGGTCTTCGGCGATCGGGCCTACAAGATTCCGGTGTCGAGCACCAAGAGCATGATGGGCCATCTGATTGCCGCGGCCGGGGCGACGGAGCTGATTCTCTGCCTGCTGGCCATCCGCGACAACGTCGTGCCGCCGACGATCAACTACGACACTCCCGATCCCGAATGCGATCTCGACTACGTTCCTAATGTTGCCCGACAGCACCACTGCGACGCGGCGCTGAGCAACAGCTTCGGCTTCGGCGGCCAGGACATCGCGCTGCTGGCAAGCCGGTTCACCGGCTGACATCGCCGTGCAAGTCTGCGAAGGCCATCGTTTAGCCGGCGGGCTTGCCCGCCGCGTTCCGGGATCTTCGACAATGCCCCCGGCGGGCAAGCGGTCTGTTGATTTACTGAACGGCAACGATGGCCTACGCGGCGGCTGCCGGTGATTTTTTCAGAATTCCTTCGGTTTTCGAGATTATGGTGGCATCGTTGCCTATAGGTTTGAATTGCCCCGGATGGCTGATTTGGCAGCCAGACAGGCCGTATCGTCAGTCTTCGTTCGCCCAAATCCTCCTGCCTCGCCTAACTTGCCGCTTCGGCCAACATTTTCGCCAACTCGGCGCGCAGTCCCGCCACGTGGGCCAGCAACTTCCTCATGTTGTACGCGGTACATGCCCACAACCATTCGGTCCGCACCTTCTCCAAGCCACGCAGCAAAAATCGCCGCACGCCCAAAATGCTCTTGATGACGGCGAACGGCGTCTCCGCAACGTGCATGCGCTGGTTGTAGACGGACTTGCCTTGGGGCGTTTGCATTTTCGCGGCCATCTTTTCCCGCAACGGTTCGTACTCGTCCCGCTGAACGGTCCGACCGCGCTTGGCCTTCGGATCCAGGCACTCTCCCGCCAACGCGCAGCCCGCACAGTCCGCACAACGGTACACCCGCCGGCTCACCATCATCCCGCCACGCCGGTCCTTGTTCGTCTCCTTTCAAGGCGGCCTCCAACCGTTCCGCCGTCCAGGTCCGCAAGCGGCTGGCATTGGCCTTCACCCGCGTCCCATCAAAGGCCACCTCGACCAAGCGGATCAACCCCATCTGCAACGACAGTTTCCCCAATTGCCGGAACAATTCCTTCAAGGGCCCGCGAAACCGCGTGCGGAACTTGCAGAGGGTCGTATGGTCGATGACCCGCCCCTCCGCCAACCACATGAAGTCCACGTTGTGTCCGCAAAGGTACTCCAGCATGCGGCTGGAGCGGATGCCGCGCATCAAGCCGTAGAGGATTACGCCGGCCATGACCCACGGCGGGATCGGCGGTTGACCCTTTTGCCCGTCGTACTCCGCCTCCCACGCCGACCAGTCCAGGCCCTTCAGGATCTCGTCCAGCAGGCGGACGGGATGATCGTCGCTGATCGAGGCATCCAAGGTCGGGGAGAAAAGAACAATTTGATCCCGCGCCATCCGAGGCTTCGCCCAATACTCCATCGCCCGTTTCCCTCCCAAAACAACCACCCGCCGCTTGCCGTCATGGGCTCCGCCAACTATAAGCGATCAACCCCAAAACGCAAACCACCTATTCGAGTGGCGCGGTCGAGAATTAAATCAACAAACCGCTTGCTCGCCGGCTAAACGATTTCCGCGCATTGACCACAACAGGCACTGCTGCCCGACTTCTGGTGGCAACATTACCTACCTTACGGCCGGATGCGCCGAACACAAGGGCAACAAGCCTTCCAAGGGCGTCAGCCGTCTTCCTGCTCCATCGTCGAGGTCGGCATCCCGTGGCCGGGCTTGTTCGAGTAGAGCAGCCAATACGCCACCGGAATCACGAACAGCGTGAAGATAGTCGAGGCGAACAGCCCGAAAATCAGCGACCAGGCCAGCCCGGAAAAGATCGGGTCGATGATGATCGGGGCGGCCCCGAGCATCGCGGCGGCGGCGGTCAGCAGGATCGGCCGCAGACGCACTACGCGGCTCTCCATGATCGCCTCGAAGAGCGATCGCCCCCGGGCCAACGAAAGGTGGATGAAATCGACCAGGATGATCGAGTCACGGGTGACGATCCCCGCCAGGGCGATCATGCCGATCATGCCCGTGGCAGTGAAATAGACCGGATTCCAGAACCCGCCCACGTCCGAAGCGCTGACGAAGTTTAAGAGCCAGAAGCCCGGCATCACGCCGAGGATCGTCAGCGGGATCGCCAGCATCACAACCAGCGGAATCACGAACGATTTCATCTGCGCCACCAGCAGGACGTAAATGCCGATCATCGCCGCGCCGAAGGCCAGGCCGAGGTCGCGGAAGACGTCGAGCGTGATCTTCCATTCGCCTTCCCCCGACCAGGTCACGCCGATTCCCAGTGGAACTGACCAGGCCACGCCGCCGCCGTTGTGGAAGAAGGTCCGAGATGCGACGGGACGAGCGGAAACAAGAGGGGGAGATGGGGAGAGGGGGAGACTAGGAGACGCGGAGGCAAGTGAGGTTGGCGCATCTCCCCGTCTCCCCGTCTCCCCCTCTCCCCCTCTTGCATCCGGCGCGACACGATCGGCCATCACGTTGACGACCACGTCGGCCGGCGGACGCCCGGCGGTCTCGGCAAAAACGTAGGCCACGCGGTGCAGATTCTTGTGATAGATCATCTGGTCGACGCGGCTGTGCTGCCAATGGCCCAATTCGGCCAGCGGCACCAATTGGCCGCCGCTTCCTTGCACTTGGATTCGCTCCAGTTCGGCCGCACTGCTGCGAAGTTCGACCGGCACGCGGAGCTCGATCCGCAGCGGATTGCGTTCGCTATCGCTGCGGATCAGCCCGGCCGTGCTGCCCGCCAACGCCGCCTGGAGCGTCTCGGCGATCTGCTCGGTCGTGACGCCGTTCAGCGCGGCCTTCTCCTTGTCGGCGACGAAAGTCAGCTTTCGCTGGGCGGCCTCGCGCACCGAATCGATATCGACCACGCCCGGCTCGACGGCCAGCCGTCGTTGGACCGTGTCGGCGGCGGCCAAAAGCTCCTCGTAGCGGCTGTCGGGCTGGCCGTACACTTCGGCGACCACGCTGGCGATCACCGGCGGCCCGGGCGGCGTCTCCACCAGCTTCAACCGCGCATGGTGGCGATCGGCGATCGCCTGAAGTTCGTGCCGCATCCGCAGGCCGATGGCGTGGCTCTGCTGCCGGCGGTTCTTTTTGCCCGCCAGATTGATCCGCACTTCCGCCACGTCGTCGCCTTGGCGGAGATAATAGTGCCGCACCAGGCCGTTGAAATCCATGGGCGAGGCCAGGCCGACGTAGCTGGTGTAGTCGGCCACCTCGGGCACTTCGGCCAGATAGGCCTCGAAGTCGCGGACCGCCGCGTCTGACCGCTCCAGCGTCGCCCCCTTGTCGAAGTCGAGCACCAGCAGCAGTTCGTTCTTGTTGTCGAACGGCAGCATCTTCAGCGGCACGCTCCGCATCGCCGCCAGCCCCATCGCCGCGAACGTCAACAAAACCATGATGAGCAAGAAGCCCCAAGCCACCAGCCGCGAACGGAGCAGCGGCGCCATCAGCGGATAGAACAGCTTGTACAAGAGCGACTGCTTCACCGCGTCGAGATCGTGCGGATCGTGCTCTGGTCCCCTCGCCCTTTGGGAAAAGGACGGGCTGAGGGCGTCCGCCTCATGTCCCCTCTCCCTTTGGGAGAGGGCTAGGGTGAGGGCATCGGGCGGCGTTGCGTCGTGCTCCTCCGTTCCAATCCCGCTGCCCTCACCCCCAGCCCCTCTCCCAAAGGGAGAGGGGAGACTCGCCGCGCCATATTTCCGCCGCAAGACGTGATAGGCCAGCCAGGGCGTGATCGTAAACGCCACCAGCATCGACATCAGCATCGTCACCGGCACATTCAACGCCATCGGCCGCATGTACGGCCCCATCATGCCGGTGATGAAGAACATCGGCAGGAAACTGACGATGACCGCCAAGGTGGCCGTGATTAGCGGCGGGCGAATCTCGGCCACCGCCTCCAGCACGATCCGCCGCGTCGCCTTCTTCCGCAGGGCAAAATGGCGAACAATGTTCTCCACGTCCACGATCGGATCGTCCACCAACAAGCCCAGCGACAGAATCAGCGCGAAGAGCGTGACCCGATTGATCGTGAAGCCCAGCATCAGGTTGACCGCCAAGGTCAGCCCGAAGACGACCGGCACCGCCACCGCCACGATCAGCGCCTCGCGCCATCCCAACCCCAAGCTCAGCAGGGCCACGACAATCAGCACGGCCACCGCCAGGGCCTCGACCAACTCGTTGACCTTTTCGTCGGCCGTGAGGCCGTAGTTCCGCGTGACCACCAGTTCCATGTTGGCCGGCACGATCGTCCCGCGCAGTTTCTCGGCCTCGCGCAGCACGGCATTGGCGACCCAGACGGCGTTTGAGCCCTTCTTCTTGGCGATGGCGATCGTGACGGCGGGCGAGGAGGGATTAGGGATTGGGGATTGGGGATTAGAGATTTCAGATTTCAGATTGCAGATTTCAGATTGCTGACTGCTGGTTGCTGACTGCTGACCTTCCTGCCTTGAACCTCGAACCTTGGACCTTGGACCTTCCTCGAATCCCCGATCCCTAATCGCCAATCCCTCGCCCAACACTGTGCCGGGAAAGAACTCCTCCTTGGTGAATCCCCGCGCCGGGCCCCAGCCGTGACGGACGTAGTTGTTGACCTCTTCCGGGCCGTCCTCGACCTCGGCGACCTCTTTGAGAAAGACCGGCTGGCCGTCGAAGACGCCGACGACCAGGTCGCGCAACTGCCCCGCGCTGGCGAACGGTTGGCCCGCCTCGACGCGAATCAGCCGATCCATGTCGCGGAAGTCGCCGGCATTCTGGCGGACGTTGGCGGCCTGGATCGCCCGCCGCAATTCCAGCGGCGAAACGTGATGGGCGGCCATGCGATCCGGGTCCATCAGCACGCGGATCACCCGCGGCCTTCCCCCCACGACATACGCCCGCGATACGTTGTTGACACTGGCCAGCCGTTGCGTCAATTCCTCGGCGACGCGGCGGAGCGTCATGTCGTCGACGGAGGGATTGGGGATTGGGGATTGGGGATTGGCGGAAGGCGGAAGGCGGAAGGCGGAAGGCGGACGGGGGCCCTTCTCTCCACTCTCCACTCTCCACTCTCCACTTTCCACTGCCGACTGGCCACTGCCCACTGCCGACTGCCCGCCGCCGATCGCCGCCAACGTCAGCGTTACCACGGGCACGTCGTCGATCTCGACCGGCTTAATGACCCAGCCGGTAACGCCCGGCGGCACAACATCCACGTTCTCGTCGATCTTCTTATAGAGTTTGACCAGGCTGCGCTCGCGGTCCTCGCCCACGTAGTAGCGGACGGTGATGATCGCCTGATCTTCGCGGCTCATCGAATAGACGTACTCGACGCCGTCGATCTGGTAGAGCATCTTCTCCAGCGGCGTGGTGACCAGTTGCTCGACCTCCTTGGCCGAGTGGCCGGGAAAACTGACGTAGACGTCGGCCAGCGGCACCACGATCTGCGGGTCTTCCTCCCGCGGCGTCAGCCCCAGTGCCGCCAGCCCGACGATCGAAGCCAGCAGAATCAGGATGATGGAGAGATTCGACTCCAGGAAGATCTTCACGATGCGGTTCGTGAAGTTGTGTTGCGGTTCGGCGGGTGTGATGTGGTGCTCAATGTTCATGTTCGTCCCTGAAACGTTCAACTCTCGGGCGCTTCTGTGGACTATGGCGTCGTCTCCACCGCCTGCAAACGCTCGGCAATCCACACTTTGATGATGGATTGCCGGGTGACGCCCAGTCGTCGTGCTTCCTTGTCCAACGACTGAATCATCCAGGTGGGAAAATCGACGTTCACGCGACGTTGTTCTTGGGCGGGACGGCTTGCCTTGGAGAGATCAAGTTCCGACAAGACACTTTCGCCACGATCGAATTTCCGATCGAAATCTCTAGCTTTCATAAACCTCCTTCTCCTCGTCTCTGGACCGCCGGACGGAGATGATACGTATCGCCTGGCCGCGAGTGGTTATTACCGCCGACCAGTGTTTATCGCCGATGCGCCCGATCACCAACCAGCGGTCCTCCTCTTCGGTCCTTGCCGGAATCACTACGTGTTGCACGTCGGACCATAGGGCCTGCGCTGCAACAAAATCAATCCCGTGCTTCTTGCGGTTGGCTTCGCTTTTCACCGCGTCGAACTCAAATCCCATAATGGTATACTTATTATACCTTTTTTAAGATTTCGCGTCAATTCCTTCGGCTGGCAGCACGACCCGCTCGCCTTCGCTCAGGCCGGAAAGCACGATGACATACGGCTCGTCCGGCGAGAGCTTGTCGGGGAACAGCTTGACTTCGTCCTCGCTCAGGGCTCGTCCCGTGCGGATCGCGCGGCGGCTGGTTCCTTCCTTCCCAACCACCTCGACCAGTTCGAGTTGCCCGACCTCGCGGATCGCGCGGCGGGGAATGACCAACGCCTTCTCCTTGTCCAGTGGGATCAGGATGCGGCCGAACATGCCGGAATAGATGCCCGGCGGACAGGGACCGCTGACTTTCACTTGAAACGTGCGGCTGGCCGATTGGGCCTCGGGCACGATTTCGCCGATCGTCCCGCTGCACTTCTTGTGGAGCCCCTCGACCCGCACGCCGATCTGCTGGCCGACCTTCAGCCGGCTGGTCAACGATTCGCGGACGCTGGCCACAAGCTGCATGTGCGTCGGGTCGTAAAGCGTCACCAGCGGCTGGCCCGGCGTGACCATGTCGCCCACGTCGACTCGCTTGTCGATCACCGTGCCCGTGATCGGCGAGTCGATCGTGGCGTAATCCAGCGTGGCTTGCGCCTCGTGCACGGCAGCCTGGGCGCGGCGGAGATTCGCCTCGGCGGTTTGCCGCGCCGCGACCGAGTTGTCGTACTGCTGCTGGCTGACGGTGCGGGAGACGACGAGTTGGGCGTACCGCTTTTCATCGGCGGTCGCCTCGGCGTAAGCGGCCTCGGCGGCCGAGACGGTGGCTTTCGCCTGCTGGAGTCTTGCCCGCAGGTCGGTGTCGTCCAGCCGAATCAGCACTTCGCCGGCGTGAACTTTCTGACCCGCCTTGAGATCGACCTCGACCACGCGTGCCAAGAGCTTCGAGCCGATGCTCGTCTCGTGCACCGCGCGAATCGTGCCCACGGCCGACTCCACCAGCGGCAATTCGACCAACTCAACCGCGACCGACGGCCGGTTGGGCTGCGACGTTTCGGACTGTGCCGCAGTACCAGCCGTCGGCACTTTCGGCGAGAACTTGCCCGCCAGCCCGAGCATCAGCGCCGCCGCGCCGGCGGCGAATGCCGCGTAGACGAGCGTTCGCACCACCCATCGCATCACCCGAGCCAAGAAATGTCCGCCTGTACTCATCGCTCTGCCGCTTTCGTCCTACAGAGATTCAAATTGACTGTCCCATACCGCCAACTCAGAGCATTGGGCCGCACCGGCGCTTCCCTTCGGGGCGCGGCTAAACGGCGGAGACTTGCACCGCCACGCAGGGCCGCAGTCCGAAGCGCGCCAGGACCCAAACCATCGGGCACCAATTCGTCAGCGCCGATTGCAGCAAGTTCGCGCCCGCGAAGGCCGTCAACAGCAGCCACGCCGGATGGACGAAATAGCCCAAAGCGACGCTCAGCAACACAACCACTCCCGCCGCCAACCGCAAACCGCGTTCAATCGTCATAGCATACACTCCTTCTCTTTGTTCGCGCTGTCCCCAAAACGTCGTTCAATACAGTCCATCAGCCGCTCCACGGTCGGCTCGCAGACTTGATAGTAGATCCGCCGCCCCGCCTGCCGCCGCGCCAGCAAGCCGCAGTGCTGCATCATCCGCAGATGCTCGGAAGCCATGTGGCTGGGAATATCGCAGGCACGGGCGATCTCTCCCACGGTCAGTTCTCCCTGCAACATCAGTTGCACCATGCGCAGCCGGGTGGGATGGGCCAGGGTCCGCAGGCACTCCGCCGCCTCTTGCAGCTTTTCCAGGCCGAGCAGTTTGGTCGATTCGATTGTCTCCATGCCTTAAATATATCGGAATATCGCGATATGTCAATAGAATCTTTCTTGCGGCAACGGACACCTAGTGCCGACCAATCTATAACACGTTGCTATTAAACAGGTTACGATCACGCGATGCGATCAGGATCACATTGCAGTCCGTTTGCACTTAGAATCCTCTCTGTCTCAACAGATTGGCACTTATAACCCAATAGAGTTAATGCGGAAATAACGCACGGTCGAGAAACTCGACTTGGCCGATATAGTTTCCACTCGCAAAAGGCGAAGCTCATCGCACCCGTCAGCAGGTCGCTGCACGTGATGTGACGGGTTGGGTGCGACGCGCACATTCGCCGCAAGGCACATGGAACGCCGCGGACCCTCCTCTGAGTGCGAAGGGAGGACTGCTTGTCAGCAGATCGGCTCGGTCGCCGGCCTCCCGCGAGGAGGCCTCGCATGGCATCGAGACAGCAAGGACGGAGCGAGGATGATTGAGGCGGCGGTCAGGAAGAATTGTCGAGTTTGCGGCGCCGATCTTCGTCACAAGAATCGCCGCAAGAGCCACGACGGGACGTACCTCTGTCCAGAATGCCACAAAGACAACAATCGCTGGCCCCGACGACTAATTCGGACTCTCGCGGGTAAGCAGGCCCGGCGGCTTGTCTTCACCGCCTTCGCTACCGTGCTCGTCTGCTCCATTTTCTGGAAGATCCTGGAAGCCGTGGCGAACAGGGATTAAACTATTCCTCCATGAAACTTCCCCCCGAAGGCGCCCGCTGGTTGGTCTCGCTGCGATGGCTTGCCTGCGCAGCCGTGTTCTTCACGACCTGGTTGACCTCCGCGGAGCTGCCGATCGTCCCGGAGCCGCGGCCGTTGTATCTGATCGGCCTGGCGATGATCGGCTACAACCTGTTGTTCTACGCGGCGCAGCGCCGCATCTCGACCGGGGCCGGCAACGTCGATCGCGACATTTTCCTGCAAGTGCTCTTCGATCTGATTGCGCTGACGCTGCTGCTCTATTACGCCGGATTGCCGCGAAATCCGTTCCTGTTCTACTTCGTCTTTCACATGATTATCGCGGGGATGTACCTCCGCGGCGGCGCCCCTACGCGATCGCCGCGATCGCCACGGCGATGGTGGGCGGGGTGATGCTGCTTTTGTACCTGCGCTGGATTCCGTCACACCCGCTCCGCTTTCCACCGGAACCTGCCCCGTTGCCGCCCAGCGGCATCGAGATGCTCGGCGTCTTTGCCGCGTTTGCCAGCGCGCTGTGGGTGGCGGTCTACTTCACCACCTCGATCCGCCGCTACGTCGATCGCGCCCACGCCGAGATTCGGCAGAAGGAGAAGATGCTGGGCATCGGCCAGTTGGTGGCCGGCATCGCCCATCAGATCGCCAACCCGCTGGACGGCGTGCAGAACTGCCTGCGGCGGATCGGCCAAGGGGTGAAAGATGATCCGCACCTGACCGAGTACGTGCAACTAATGGCCGAGGCGCTCGAGCGCATCGAGCGCACGGCCAAGCGGGTGCAAGCCTTCGCCCGCCCCCGCGGCATCACCCTGCAAAGCACCGACGTCAACCAGGCGATCGAAGCCACGCTCGAAGTGCTCGGCACAAGCCACGGGGGGAACACGCGGATCGAGAAGGAGCTCGGGGCCGTCGCCCCCGTGCAAGGCGATCCGTATACGTTGCAGGAGGTGCTCTTCAATCTCTGCACCAACGCCCTGAACGCCATGCCCAACGGCGGCACGCTCACCCTGCGAAGCTACGCGCTCGGGCGCAAGGACGAAGATCAGATGGGCTCGGTCGCCATCGACGTCAGCGACACCGGCGTCGGCATTTCGCGGGTGAACCTGGAGCGGATCTTCGAGCCGTTCTTCACCACCCGCGCCGATTCCGGCGGCACCGGGCTCGGCCTGGGGCTGTGCCGCATGTTAATCTCGGAAATGGGCGGCCGCATCGAAGTCCGCAGCGCCCTGGGCCAGGGGACGACGTTCACGGTCGTGTTGAATCGCGCCGACGGGGGACGGGGCCGCCGCCGCGAGAGCGGCTGAAGAACTGCGTCCAATCACGGCGAAAACTGCGGCTTCAATGGGCGCCTTGACCGTTCGCGGAGTCCGTGCGAAAGCCGCATTAACCCGCGTCTCTCGCCACGGTGGGGCAGACATTCCTGTCTGCCCTGCAAAGTCCCGCAGATAAGGCAGACAGGAATGTCCGCCCCACCGAATACTCTGTTGACCATCTTCCCCGTGTGGCGAGAAATGCCGCACTAATGTTGCGATCGCTCGTCGTTCTGCGGTTTCGGCCGGCGGCTGGAGCGCCTGCGGCCGAACAAGCCGGAGCGATCGCGTTTGGGGTCGCTGCTATAATCGACCAGTTCCAGCGTGCTGCGGCGCAACAACCGGCCGTTCTTGTCAACTTCCTTCGAGCTATGGTTGACCACGCCGCCCGGCACGTCCTCCACCACCACCGACAGCGTCGTGACCGTCGTCTTTTCGCTCTTGTGAACCCTGCGGACGTAGCTGCCGTTGCGGAGCCGGCCGAAGACGGCCACGGGCATGTCCAGCGCGATCACCTCCTCGGTTGTCTCGCTGACGGTGTTGCTGCCTTCGGCGTCCGTGACAAGGCACTCCCGCTTCAGCAGGTACGGCGGCACCGTCGTCGAGTAACACAGAGTGAGACGGGTCTTGCCGCCGCCGCCGGCCAACGACAAGCGGCGAATCTCGCAGGGCATCTCATGCCCTTCGATGGTGATCTTGCCGTCCGTCGGCTCGTCGAGTTGGACATCCGGCCCGGCCGCTTCGCCGTGGAATCCCTCTCTGATGCTCTGGGGCTCGACGCGAAATCGTTTGCCGGCCACTTCCATGCAAGCCTCGACCTGCAGCGTCACGCTGTCGCTGGAGATGCCAAGCAGAGTCGTCTTCGTCTCGGTCTTGCTGGTGTTGGCGACGTGGCCCTGCTCGTCGAGTGTTTCGGTCACAACCCGGACCGTCTTCCAGGTTCCCGGCGCGAACTGCCCCCAAGGGTGCAGCTTGGCAGGAATGCCGGCCCCTTCGGCCGGAATCGGGGCGGAGAACGCCGCAATGCCCAGGGCAAGCGCCGTCGCGCGAAAAGCCAGGCGAAACATCGGCCGTCTCCTTGAGGGGGGGCGTGGGCGGAACACACCATTGCCACATCACACCACTATAGCCTGCGGCGCGGCCGGAGGGAGAACGATTGCAGCGAAAATGCGGGCGGCAATGATGCTGTCGTAGCAACCGCCAGTATAACCGATCCAGCCGCGACACTTACCCTGTTAGGATGGCATTTGCACCACCGCCTCCAGCTTCCCCATTGCTGGGCGGCAATGCAACCGCCGCACAATAAGGGTTGCCAGAGCGGCCAATTTGCTGCAACGCCTGTAACCTGAGGTTTGGCTCAATTTGCCCGTGGACAATAGCCGGCAGGCAACGTCCCGCCGGTGAATCGCCAGGGGGGCTGGGGCAACTCGAACGGTCAAGAGAGCGAGGATCGGCAGAGTGTTGGCCTCGCCCGCACTTCACCGGCGGGGCGTTGCCCGCCGGCCACTTCCCCTCGTCTTCATATCCCGAATTCGGGTTTACAACCCGGCCTCTCGGGCTGTGGGGAAGGAATCGGCTTTCGCCTGCCTGGGCGCGGATTCATCGCCGCCGCTTTTCGCAAACGCCTGCCCGGGCCTTTCCGCCGCTCCGTCGGCGACGCAGCCGCCTAAGAACAGGGCCGCGCCGGTTGCGGCCGCAGCGATCCAGCGAGTCAGACGAAGTCGAATAATGGCGCGTGTATGCACGATAGTCCCGCCAGTTGCTAAGAAGGCCGTCGAAACGTTACGGCGTTACTTGCTTGGTCGAATCGAGCCAACCCTTGACATCCTTCGGTTTCTCTTCCTTCGGCCATAGCCAACCCGCCACCCCGCCATCCGACTTCTTTGGCGGGGGCAGAAGCACGCGGGGCTTGGGAGCGACGACGGCCGGCGGCTTCTTCGGCGGTTTCTTCTTCAGACCCAGCGTTTCGCCGGTCTTGTTGAAGAAGTTCTTCGTGCCCGTAGTGATTTTCTGCCACGCCGACGGCGGCTTCTGCGTCGTTCGCGAGACCATCGTCGTCTGCGGCTGGTCGTTCGAGGCGAAGGGGTGCAGCAGCGACCAGCCGAAGCAGACCGACGGTCCGGCCAATGCCAATCCGATCAACGTCACAACGACCACGAGCGTTCTTGTGATTTTGTGCATCATGACGGACGCCCTTTCGCAAGTGCTTCCACAGCCCCAAAGAGAAGACAGAGACACGACGAGTCCGGCAGGAGCCCTGCGGCTTGCCGGCGGATCGAGGCGGGAGTGTCGCAAATCGTGGAGCGGATGTCCAGAGCAGTTCTCGCGGCGGACCTCCTCCCCACTTTCGCCATTTGCCCAAATTCCGCGGTACGGAAGACGTATCCGCCCTCGTTAAAGAGGCGACTCTGATCGTCTTGCCGAGAACGTGGTCTACACGTTCAGATGGATCATCAGCACCGTCAGATCGGCCGGCGTGATGCCGCTGATCCGCGCGGCCTGGGCCAGATCGACCGGCCGCACGCGGTCGAGCTTCTCCCGCGCCTCGGCGCGAAGGTGGGGCACCGCCCGATAATCGAATGCGGCGGGGATACGCCGCGCGGCCAGCCGCTCCTGCCGGGCGATGTCGATCTGCTGCCGGGCGATGTAGCCGGCGTACTTCACGTCGTAGGTCGCCTGGGCCGCCGCCGCCGGCGACGCCTCCGCCAACTCCGGCAGCCGCGCGACCATCTCCTCCCATCGTGTCTCCGGCCGGCGGAGCATCTTGGCCAGCGACCCCGATTCGCCATGCGTCGCGTCCAGCAGCCGCAGGATGCGAGCGATCTCCGCCTCCTTGGCCGCAAGCCGCTCCCAGCGCCGCCGATCGGCCAATCCCAATCGGTAGGCCAGTGGCGTGAGACGGCGATCGGCATTGTCCGGCCGCAACAGCAGCCGGTACTCCGCCCGGCTGGTGAACATGCGATACGGCTCATCGGCGCCGCGGGTCACCAGATCGTCGATCATCACCCCGATGTACGCCTGGTCGCGGCGCAACACCAATGGTTCTTTGCCTCGAACCGAGAGCGCCGCATTCGTACCGGCGATCAGCCCCTGGGCGGCGGCCTCTTCGTAGCCCGTGGTGCCGTTGATCTGCCCGGCGCAAAACAGGCCCGCGACCCGCTTCGTTTCCAGCGACGGCCTCAGTTGCAGCGGCGGCAGCCAGTCGTATTCAATCGCGTAGGCGTAGCGGAGGATTTGGGCCTGTTCCAGACCCGGTATCGACCGCAACATGGCGTCTTGCAACTCGCGCGGCAGGCTCGTCGACAGACCGTTGATGTAGACTTCGTGGCTTCCGCGGCCCTCGGGCTCGAGAAACAACTGGTGCGACGCTTTGTCGGCAAAGCGAACGATTTTGGTTTCGATCGAAGGGCAGTAGCGCGGGCCGGTCGATTGGATCTGCCCGCTGTACATCGGGGCACGATGCAGGTTCGCGCGGATCAGCTCGTGCAACTCGGGCGTGGTGCGGGTGATCCAGCAGGGCATCTGGTCGCAGTCAATGCGATCGTTAAGGAACGAAAAAGGCTCGGGCTGCTCGTCGCCCAGTTGCACCTCGGTTTTGGCGTAGTCGATCGTGCGGCCATCGATCCGCGGCGGCGTGCCGGTCTTGAAGCGGGCCAACTCGAAGCCGAGCCGCAGCAGTGCGTCGCTCAAGCCCGCGCTGGTCGGCTCGCCCATGCGCCCGCCGGGCATGGTGGAATCGCCGACGTGCAGCAGGCCGCGCATGAAGGTGCCGGCGCAGAGGACGACGGCCCGGGTGCGATAAACCACACCGCCGATGGTGCGGACGCCGGTGATCCGCAATCGAGCGTCGGTAACACGTGTGTGACCGCTCCCACTGGGCACTAAAGTGCCCAGCCCTCTACTCTCCCCCCCCCACTCTTCACTCTCCACTCTCCCCTCTCCACTCTCCCCTCTCCCCTCTCCACTCTCCCCTTCACCAACAATGAGATCTTCGACCGTATCCTGCACCAGCGCCAAACCCGGCTGCGATTCGAGCATCCGCCGAATCTCGCGCTGGTAGGCGAGCTTGTCGGCCTGGGCGCGCGGGCCGTGCATGGCCGGTCCTTTGCTGCGGTTGAGCATGCGGAACTGGATGGCGGTGGCGTCGATGGCCAGGCCCATCGCGCCGCCCAGGGCGTCGATTTCGCGGACGATCTGCCCCTTGCCCACGCCGCCGATGGCCGGGTTGCAACTCATCTGGCCGATGGTGTCGAGGTTGCTGCTGAGCAGCGCGGTCTTCGCCCCCAGCCGCGCCGCCGCCAGCGCCGCCTCCGCCCCGGCATGTCCGCCGCCAATCACCAGAACGTCGAAATCGTGGGAGTGTCCCATATCCGCTCTGTCTTGCCGCGACCGCAGACTCGGCCAACGAAATCGGCTCAGGGAAAACCGTGTCAATAGACCTCTTCGTGAGTCCCCACGGACTCCAAGAGAATTACCTCGGCGCCCTCATGCTGTGCGAAACGAAAGACGATTCGCAGGTCGTAGCCCGCGCTGCACGCCCAGCGCCCTTCAAGATCACCCTTGAGCTTATGCGTCCTCAGTTGCGGATGCAATGCGTCGCTGGCCAGAAGCACCAATGCCTCCTGAAGGTCGCCGACCGTGCGGGGATTCTTCTTGATCAGACGCCTTGCCGCATGAACGAACGCGGATGACCGCAAGAGGAGTCGTGTCACGATAGAATTTCTTTCATCAACTCATTCGCGCTGGTCGGCCGGCAACCGCCCGACGCGAACTCCCGCTCGGCGTCTTGGACGTCCCGGACAATCTGGGCGCGTCGCTGTTCAATCGTCCGCCGGTGCAGAATGTCGACGAGTTCTTCTTGCTCCGGAAGAGTGAGTCTTCCGGCCGCATCCAGGGCTTGCGCGAACGGCGTGGTTTCTTGCATGGGGCAGCAGCACCTCCTCTTCCGTTCAAGCATATTCCCCAGCGTCGCGGCGGTCAAGCGCCGCCGGAAAGCGATTGCCTGCCATCGTCTTACGCCGCTACTCTGATCGGCCCGGCCGGGCCGCGGAGCTTGAACAGCCCGAAGAGCTCTTCCTGGGTCAATCCGAGCCTGCGGCGGCCCTCGGCGCCGGAGAAGATCGCGTCGAACAGCTCGCGCTTCTCCTGCAACACCCGGGCGATCCGCTCCTCGATCGTGTCGAGCATGAGGAATCGCGTGACGCTCACCGGGCCGTCAACGCCGATGCGATGGGCGCGGTTGATCGCCTGGTCCTCGACGGCCGGATTCCACCAGCGGTCGAAGAGAAAGACGTAGTTGACGAACTGGAGGTTCAAGCCCACGCCGCCGGCCCCATAGCTCATCAACAACACGTGCCGGCTGCGATCCTGGCGGAATCGCCGGATCACCGCGTCGCGCCGCGCCGGCGGGACCTTGCCGTGATATTCCAGCGGGCCGAAACGCGCCAACCGCTCGGCGAGCTTCTTGAGTGTGCCGACCCATTGGCTGAAAACGATCGCCTTCTGCCCGCTCTGGCTGATCTCCTCCAAGTCGGCCTCGACGCGTTCCAGCTTGGCACTGGCGTCGCTGAGCGGATCGAAGTTGCAGATCTGCTTCAGCCGCAGGATCAGCTCGAAGAGGTGCCGGATCGTGGCCGCCTCACCCATCTCCGTAAGCCGCACGATCCCCTCCTCCTCGGCCAGGCGGTAGCTTTCGCGCTGCTCGGGCGTCAGGTCGAGCGGCTCGTCATGGAGCAGCTTCGGGGGCAGATCGCCGAGCACGCGGTCTTTAGTGCGGCGCAGCACGTAATCGGCGATCGTTCGGCCGATGGCCCGCGGCTTCATTTCGGCGGAGAGAAACCCGGGGGCGAGGAATTCGAAAATGCCCAGCAGGTCGTCCGCGCTATTCTCGACCGGCGTGCCGGTGAGCGCCCAACTGCGTTTGCGCGGAATCGAGCGGACGATTTCGCTGGTCGAGCTCTCGCGGTTCTTGATGCGTTGCGACTCGTCGAGCACGACCAGATCGAAATGCAGCCCGGCCAGCAAATCGCGATCGCGGAGCAGCAATTCGTAATTGGCGATTCGCAGCGGCGCGTCGGGCAATTGCCATTGCCATTGGCGTTTGGCCTGGTCCCCTTCGACGACCATCACCGCAACCTCGGGCGCCCAGACGGCGAATTCCCGCTGCCAATTGGTCACCAGCGACTTGGGGCAAACGATCAGCGCGCTGCGCAACTGCCCGCGATGCAGCAGCAGGCGTATCGCGGTGATCGCCTGCATCGTCTTGCCCAACCCCATTTCGTCGGCGAGGATCGCGGCTTGCCGCGGATAGAGAAAGCCGACGCCTTCGAATTGGAACGGAAACGGCCGGCACGGGAACGTCAACGCCGCTTCCGCCAGCAGCGATTCGAGCGTCGGCTGCAAGAGGTAATGCAGTCGGTCGGCGAGTTTGATCACGTCGCCCGGCGGCCGGATGCGCGTGCGACTGCCGGGCAAGCTGCCGGGTTCCCTCCACGCGGTCTTTTCGCCGTCGCGGAAAGCCCCCCGATTGCAATCGGGGGGCGTTGCTTCTCGCGGCACGACACCTTCGTCCCTCTTCGCCTGCACGTCCACCGGCGAAAGGGCGGAGCCGCTGATATCGGGAAACGTGAAACTGCGAACTTGCAGCGCTGATCGCGAAATCGCTATCGAGATCACGCGAGGCGGAGGGAGATCAAAACCATCCCGCCTCGACGTGCATCCCAAACTCCAAGGGCTCGGCGACACCACCGCCTCAATCCGCGGATCGACGCTGGTGACTGCCGGCTTTGGTGGGGCGTGCCAGTGGATCGTCATCGCACCGCCTGCTGGGCCTCTTCAATCGCGTCGCGAATGCGCTGGAAGGGTTCGGCGAGATCGAAGGACTCGGCCAGTTCGGCCAACCTGTCGGCGATCAGTCGCCGATCTTCGTCCGCCCGTTCCGGCAGCGCCAAGCGATTTCGCCCAAGTTGAAAGACGGCGAGCCTAGGGCCGCGGTCGTGGGGCGGATCGATGCGAAAGTACCGCTCTGTCTCCCCCTCCGCCGGGACATCGTCAGCCTCCGGCGGCAGCACGAGCACCAGCGGCGACGACACATGCTGGCGGGCAGCCAACGCCGGTTCGCAATCGGTGCAGACGACCAGCGGCGATGTGCTGCCGTGGCCGATCAGCGTCTGCCCGATCTGTTCGCCGTAGAGAAATGGCTCTAACGTGGGGCCGTATAAAATCTGCTGCGCTCGATTCGGCTTGATCGGGGCGGTGCAATGAAACTCGAGCGGCCGCCCGGCGGTGTTCAGGATCAGATACCCCCCAAACAGCCCGTAATCTGGATGGGCGACAACGGTGAGAAAACCCAAAGTTGGCCGCAGCGCAGAATCCGACACCCGTGTTCCCCCCTATTGGGAAGTTTCTGCGTACAGAACTTGCAGACTTCCCACTTTTAATTGTCGGCAGGATTGCCTCTTGGCGCATCGGGCGAACCACCACGGTGACTTTAGCGGGAACGCCGGCGCGAGCAGCCCCGCCCGGCAGAGCGAAAGGAACGCTGGGAGTCGTTCGATGGTGTTCGGGCATAAGAGACTGGCGTGCAATGGTTTCCGTTTCTCGAACGACGGCTGGACGGCCGCCGCCGCGGCGTTTTCGCTGGCGAGAATCGATCTCCGGCTATTGGAGGTCCTGTGGCGGGGCAGTTGGCGGGATTTTTCGTCCACAGAATACTCGACAATTCGACCGCATTCTGCCTATACTGGAAAGTGAAAGGAATTGCCCATGAGTCGCGAGCCACAGCGAAGCCGCCCCACTCTGTATAGTCAGATCGACGTTTCCACCGCCGCTTATGGCGGAGGAGCGGGCGGCCGTCAGGAGGCGGAGCACACCCGCTTGCTGCGTGAAATCCTCGCCGCCCAGGATCGGCAGAACGAGTTGCTCGAGGAGTTGGTCAGCCACTTGAGTGGGGTGCAGAAGCAGCGTGCCAACGAACTGGGGCAATGGAAGCAGGCCAATCCGCGCTTGGCCCGCAACTGCCGCGCCGCCGCCGAAGCGCTGGGCAAGGTGCAGGCCGAGTTTCTCGAATCGCTCACCACCGAAGTCAGCGCCAATTATGAGAATTTGATGGACGGCGAGTTCATGCTCAATGAGTTCGTCGATCGCTTTGGACCGCGGATGGCCCACCTCAACGGCCTGCTCCAGGTCCTCTCGCAACTCAGCGCAACGCCCAGTCCGACGATCGCGCCCAACACGCCGTAATGGGAATGATGAATGATGAATGATGAGTGATGAAGCGCGAAGCGACGTCGCCGCATTCATTGTTCGCCCTGGCGTTAGCTTTCGCAGGATCGGTGTTCCTGTCTTAGCGGCGTGCGTTCTTCTGGTCGGCCTCGCCGGTTGTCGTCCTGCGCCGCAACCGTCCGACAAGCCGGATCAACGCCGTTCTTCTTCGCCGGATGCAGCGGCCGTAGTCCAGGGGGCCGTGGAGAATTCTTCCCCCCAGACCGCAGTACGGGGGCGTTCCGCTCCGCCCCAAAGCCGCGAAACCACAAGCGGCGGCCAATCATCATTCAGCAATCAACAATCAACAATCAACAATCACCGGCCCCCTCTCCCCTCTCCCCTCTCCTCTCTCCCCTCCGCCTGGCCCGTATTTCGCGGCAACGCCCAGGCCAGCGGCGTCGCCGCGGGCAACCTGCCGGCGAAACTGGAGCTGTTGTGGACCTTTCCGACGAGCAAAGGGGGCTTCGCATCGACCGCGGCGATCGTCGCCGGCGTGGTCTATATCGGCTCGACCGACGGCAATCTCTACGCCTTGGACCTGTCCACGGGCAAGAAGCGCTGGCAATTCCCCACGCCGCTGGGCTTCACCGCCTCGGCGGCCGTGCAGAACGGCCGCGTCTACATCGGCGACAGCGACGGGACGTTCTATTGCATCGACGCCGCCAGCGGGCGGAAGCTCTGGGACTATCCGACCGACGGCGAGATCAATTCCAGCGCCAACTTCCACGCCGGCCACGTGCTGTTCGGCTCGCAGGACACGTTCCTCTATTGTCTGGACGCAGTTTCGGGCAAGCTGGTTTGGAAGTATCAGAATCCCGATCAGATTCGCTGCTTTCCTTCGCTGATCGGCGATCGCGGTTTCGTGGCCGGCTGCGACGGGCGGCTGCACGTCATCGACCTGCACAACGGAGCCCCGGTCGGAGCGGTGACAATCGGCTCGCCCACCGGTTCGTCGCCGGCGGTGCTGGGCGATACGGCGTTTGTGGGCACCGAGGGCCACGTCTTCTTTGCCGTCGATCTACGACAGCGGAAGATTCTCTGGCATTACGAATCTCCCAAGGGGGCGGCGGCGTTCCGTTCGTCGGCCGCGGTCACACCCGAGGCGGTGATCGTCGGCTCGCGCGATCGGCAACTTCGCGCCTTCAACCCGAAGACCGGCAAGCCGCTCTGGTCCTTCCCAACCAAAGGCCGCGTCGATAGCTCGCCGGTGGTGGTCGGCAATCGCGTCTTCGTCGGCTCGGGCGACGGGCGGCTCTATGCCATCGACGTAAGAATCGGGACGAAGCTCTGGCAGTTCACCGCAGGCGGCGCCGTGGTCGCTTCGCCCGCAGTAGCCGAGGGCCGGTTGGTGATCGGCAACGACGCCGGCCAGTTATATTGCTTCGGGGCGAAGTAAGTCTACCAACCCATCACCATGTTCGATTCGATCGCCCTGCGCGAGCGCTCCAGATCGGCGCCGGTATGTTGCATGTAGAGGCGGATGGCGTGCAGCTTGTCGCCGGCGGCCTTGGCCAGGCAATCGCGGGCGGTCGAGCAGGGATCGGTCGCGCCGCTGATGCCCAGCGCCGACTTCGAGATCACCCAGGTGTCGCGCGGCCGTCGCGTAACCCGCAACGGCGGCTCCAGCGGATAGCTGTCGCGGACGACGTCGGTGGCCCGGCGATCGTCTTCTGCCCAGGTGATGATGATATGGTTGGCGGTTTCGATTTCGTACAGCGGCATGAGCGGCGTGGTCCTCGGGCTCTTCGAAAGGGTGATGCGGCATTTCTCGCCGCAACGGGAAAAACGGCCAACAGAGCGTTCGGTGGGGCAGACATTCTTGTCTGCCCCGTTTGTCGCATTCCGCAGGGCAGACAGGAATGTCTGCCCCACCGTCGCGAGAAATGCTGACGATACCTCGGCATCGTAAGACGATAGGCCGACCCTGTCAACTCCATAACTCCGAAGAAGGGTCTGCGACGAAAAAACCGCCGAAACCCCTCTGGACGTGGCCTTCGCAAAATGGATAGACTCCCGGCCCAACTGTTAGTAGTTTCGGCTTGGGCAGGAAAAGGGGACAGGCACCTTTTGCCGGAACGGCCCTTCGGGTGCTTCGCACAAAAGGTGCCTGTCCCCTTTTCCGACCCGAGCGTCTGATTCAAGGAGGAACGCGCGATGCGATGGATATGCCTGCGAGGTCTGACAGTGTTGGCGGCGGCCTCACTCGTGCTGGCTGCCGCGATTGCGGTGGCTGAGCAGCCCGGGGCGGCGGTCCTGGATGAGCCGGCAACCGGCGTTCCCACGCCGGCCAGGCACAGGCCGGAAACCGATGCGAACGTCACCATCGTAACGCCGAGGGCGCACCCGGCCCATAGTCCATCGAACCCCAAGTCTGCCGACGGCTCGCTCAGCCCGACCACGAATCCGCAGGAAGGCCCGCCGGCTGCGTTGGTGGCTTCGAGTTTCAAGGGCGTTACTCCGGGGAGTTCGACCCGAGCGGACGTCGCAGCGGCCTGGGGCCAGCCGCGGAAGAGCGCAAAGTCAACGGCGCGCTGACGGAGCTCTATTCGGTCGAGCCGTTCAAGCGGGTGGAGGTGAGTTATGCCGACGGCAAAGTCGCCTCGATCGTGATTCGGCTCGATCGCTCGTTTTCGGTCGACACCGTGGCGAAACAGCTCGACCTGACGGCGATTCGGCCGGTGCCGGTGCTGAGCGAATTGGGGGAGGTCCTCGGCTGGGCGTATCCCGAGCGCGGCGTGCTCTTGGCATGGAAGCCCGGAGAAAAGCCGGCCAAGGCCCCCGCGATGGTATCGCAGATTATCCTCGAGCCGATCTCGGCGGAGCCGTTTGTGCTGCGCGCCAAGACGACGATGGAGAGCCGGCACGATCTGAGCCGCTGCGATCTGGAGCAGGCGTTGTCGCTGGAGGCGGGCAATGCGCAAGCACACTGGCTCTACAGCCGCGTGCTGGCCGCGGCCGAGCAGTACGAAAAGGCGGTCAAGGAGGCGGGCGAGGCCGTTCGCCTCGATCCCGACGATGCGCAGTACCGCGCCACGCACGCCCAAGTCCTTGCCCAGGCAGGCCAACTGACCGAAGCCCTGGCCGATGCGCAAAAAGCCGTCGCGCTCAGCGAAAACCGGCCGCATGTCAAGGCGCGGGCGACCTGCATGGTCGCCGATCTGCTGGCCTCCGGCCCAAAGCCCGACTTCAAGCAAGCGCTGGCGGTGCATACGCAGGCCCTGAAGTTGGCCGATTCGCTCTCTGCCGATCCGCACCCGGCGATTCGCCTGGCGGCGAAGGAGGTGCAGATCGACGCCTATCTCGGCGCCGCGCACGACATTGCCTGGGGCGAGTGGAAAGACAAGCCGAAGGCGGTGGCGCGATGGCTGGAGCGGGCCAAGGCGGTGGCCGACGACGTGGTCAGCAACGAAGGCGGCAGCCAGGAGCAAATCTTCCGCGTATACGCCCGCGCCCTGGCCGCCTACGTCGGTCTCCGCGACGCCATCGACCCCGCGCCGGCGGCCGACGGGCTGATCGAGACGGGCGAAAAGCTCATCGCCGAGGCCCGCGACCCCGGCCGCAAAGCCCGACTGCAATGGGAACTTGGCATGGCGCTCTACGATGCCGTGCAGATCTGCCAGATGCGCTCCGAATCCGACAACGCCCTGAAGTATGGCGAAGCCGCCGCTGCCCACCTGGCCCATGCCATCCGGGCGAAATCGTCGAGCACTTCCAGCTTCTTGCTCGGACGGTTGTACTTTCGCCTGGGCGCGATCCACGCGATGAGCAAGCACGATCACCAGGCCGCGATCGGCTGGTACGCCAAGGCCCTGCCGCTGCTGGAGGCCGCAGCGCCCGAAGACATCGCCGCCGACGTTGGCCGGCAGGGGGAGGCTTTTGTGGGCATGGGCGTCTCCTACTGGGAGACCGGCCAGCAGGGCAAAGCCGTCACCTTGACCAACAAGGGCGTCGCCTGGATGGAGGAGGCCGTCAAGCAGGGAACGCTCGCCCGCTCCGCGCTGGCCGTCCCCTACGGCAATTTGGCCTCGATGCAGCGCAAACTGGGAAATCACAGCGAGGCCCAGCGCTATCAGGAGATGGCCGGCCGGATAAAGAGCGAGATGCTGATGCGATAGTTGTTTCGGAGAAAGCCCCTCGTTCCCACGCTCCGCGTGGGAACGCAGCGTCAGCGGCGCTCTGCATCGCCCAGGCCCGTGCGGGGCGGCGGTTGTGCCCGGCTCCGAAGGAAGCGGCAGTGCGACTGCCGCGTCAACGAGGAGGTATACGTCAAGAGGTTCCCACGCGGAGCGTGGGAACCAGGTGTTTTCTTTGGGAGAAATCGCGATGAGACGTTACTTAGGCTGGACCCTGCTTGTGGCCGCGGGACTTCTCTTGGGCGTGCTGTCGAGTTCTCTTCAGCGGAGCAATGCCGATCCGCCGGCGGCGGCCGCCAACGATGAAAGCGCCAATACCGACGCCGTTGCCGAACTGAAAGAGATCAAAGCGCAGTTGAAAGAACTGAACGTCCACCTGCAAAAAGGGGTCACCAGGGTCTTCGTGATGATGAATCCGCCGACGTAGCCGCCGCGGTCACCATCCGATCCGCTGGTTGATCAGAGTGACCTGGTAGCCGATCAGGACGACGTATAACGCCACGCTGACGGGAATCAGGTATCCGACGCGCAGTCGAGTGCCGAAAAGGTAGTGGTTTCTGAAGATCAGCAGCACCGGCAGTCCGACGACGGTCAGCAGGTACTTGCCGATCACAAAGGCTTCGACGCTCTGGCTGAGCAGCCGCCGCATCAGCGGATTCACTTCACAGCCGCCGCCGCGGAGCACGTGGACCGTTAGGCCCGCATCGACGAAGGTGGCGGCGATGAGCGTCAAGATGCCGACGAAGATGGCAGCGGAGAAGCGGTCGGTAAAATAGGGCTGACGGTGCTCCTCGCTACGCCGATTTCTCAGGCGGCGGCCGGCCGGCAGAATCGCTGCCCACCGACTGGTCGGCTGGCGGCGGCGGTCGGAGCGGACGCGACGGTCCGCCGCGGCGGCATCGGCCGGAGCATTCCGGCTTGCATCGCTGCCTGAATCGCGGCAGCCCCCCGTTTCAGCCAACTGGATCAATTCGGCGAGCGGTTCCGGTTGCGGATTCATGGAGTGCGGTGGCCGTCAAAGGGACGCATGTCTAGTTGGGATTACTCAGAAACGACGACAGCGGTGTGCGGGAGCCGATGTCTTCGGCGGTCGCGGTCTTGACGCTGATCGTCCACTGTCTGCCGGTGGTGTCGCTGTTGTAAGGGGCAAAGGTGACAATGTAGTACGTGCTGCCCAATTGGTCCTGGAATTCATTCGCCGGCGAGGACGCAGGGAGAGCAGCGACACCCGTCGTCGTATTCACCCGCAACGACGTTTCCAGCATTTTCATTGCATCGGCGAGCACTTGCAGGCTGCCCTGATCGCACTGTTTCCGTACCTCCGACACGTGCTCGACGCGGAGCGCAGACGCCATCCGCCGCCAGGCGATGCCGAGAATCGCGCTGAAGAGCACAACAAATACCACGACCAGCATCAGCGCGTAGCCGCGGCGGTTGGATCGGCGTCGGATCATGGCTTCTTTTTCACTACGAGCGTGCATTTGCGGACCAATGGGGGTTTCCAGGAATTGGGAAACTGGTAGGCAAGAGCGATCGTGATCATGATGTTGTTGGGATCGCTGTCGTCGATGCTCATGCTGTCCACGTTGCTCGCCACGGTCATCGACGTGCCGGCGGTCTGGTTCGACCGCAGCAGCGTGTGCTTGGCGGCGAGTAGCTGGTAGTCGATGACCGTGTCCGTGCCGTCCCAGTTGGCAACTCCGTCGGCGGCGACGCCCTGGGAGCCGACGCCGTAAGGATAGATGCCGTCGAAGCAGAACTGCAGATGGCCGTCGGCGGTCTTCTTGCATGCCAGCAGCAAACCCTGTTGCTTTGCGGTGCCAATTGCTCTGGAGCAGTCCTCCGGCAGGGCACCGCCGGCGTCGCGACCGATCGCGGCGACGGCGATCTGCATCTCCTGGAAAAGCTCTCCCCAGATGATCAGATCGGTGGTCGAAGGCAGCAGCAGCCGCCACGTCGCCGACAGCATCACGGCGAGAAACGCCGTCAGCACGCAGGCGACGGAGACTTCCACCAGGGTGAATCCACTTCGACGCAGCATGGCACGTTTCACTGGGCTATGTTCACTGTAACGGACACGTTGGCGGTCACGTCCGTGTTCGTGCAGCCAAACGAGCGCGTGACCGAGGTAATCGTGACGTCGTTCCGCACGATTCGCACGCCGTCGGCGATCAGGAAGACACCGGACTGCGTCTGCGCCGCGCTGAGCGTGACGGTGACGACGTCATTTTTCAGCAATTTGACGCAACGGTTGCCTGCCGGCAGTACCGGCCACCAAGTCACGCCGTCGGAATCCGTGATTCCGGTGCCGGACGATGCCTGATTAACGGGCGACAGCGTCAACGTGGAAGGAGTGTTGTTTGGAGCGGTGACGACGTAGGTGGCATTGGTGAGCGTCAAGCCGCTGTTGGTTGGCCAGGTGGCTTCGATCGAATACCAGCCGTCGCTGACGGCGGTAATGCTCCAAGTGGCGAGGGGAGCGGTCGTCGTTGTTTCGGCATAGTGGTAGTCGCCCTTGTAGCCGCCGGAAGCCGATAGCGTCGTGGCGCTCCCGGCGACGAAAGTGCCCGTTCCGTCGGCGCCCGTCGGTGACCCGTCGTAGTCGTCCAGATAAACGACCGACGGCTGTGTCGGTTGCAACGAGGTCGATGTAACCGTGCCGGCGGTCACCTGGCGCTGGCCCCTAACTTCCGCAGCCAGGGATCATCGTAGTTGTAGGGCGTCACGTACCAGCAATGCCGCTGGTTTTGCTGCAACGGATTGATGCTCGCATCGTCGGTTGAGTTCTTTCCCCAATCCCTAGCGGGGGTTCCGTGAGCGCACGCGGAGTCATTCTTGATGGGTTGCAGCCCGCGCGAGGTGATCGCCAGCAAGGGAAACAGTCCCGCCAGTGCGATTCCGAGCACCACCAGCGCGACGGTGAACTCGAGGAACGTGAATCCACGCGTCGTACGGCGACGCGGTGCGCCAAACTGTCTGCCGCTCATGGGCGCGAAGTCAGCGAGGATCATTGGAAACTCGGAGTAAGTTTGGAGTTTGTGCTATCGACTGATCCGGTTTGGTCGATGGTCAGGCAGCCCAACCCCCATGTGTTAATGGAGGTGGCTTGGGCGGTAAACGTCGTGGTTGTTCCGCTGGTCACACTGTAGTTGTATCCGCCGACGCCGGAAAGCACTTCCGCGTCAAGCAGTCCCAAGTTTTGTAAGCTCTGCAAAGCCTGGTCTGGAGTCGTGGGGGCGGTCACGGGGGTATAGGTGTGGTTCTCCAGCCAGTAGAGGCGTTCGGCCGCCCAGATGGCGCGGAGATTGGCCACCGAAATATCGACGCGCGACTGCTGCACGGCGCGCGTGAAGCTCGGCACGCTCATCGCCGCCATCACGCCGATCAACGTCGTCACCACCATCAGCTCGGTGAGCGTGAAGCCGCGGCGGGCGGCGGCGCGCGTGGCAAGATTTGCTGGCGACATCACAATTGCTCCGAAGGAGCACCGTTCGCCCAGCCCAGGGCGCCGCCCTGGGAGGCCTGGTGCAAGACAACGATGTTGTCGGCCCAACGGGCCAAGCGTTCATCGAATTGTTGGCCCGTTGGGCCGATACATGAACCTGCCGGCTTCCGTTCCGCAGGGCGTCGCCCTGGGCTGGGCGAACGGCAGGTCCTTCGGCCCGAAAACCCGCTGCCAAGAATGTTTGCCGCACCCGTTGCGGCGTGATCGGCGGCTTGCGGCGTGGTTTTCATGGCGTAATGCTTCTCCCCTCTCCCGAGCAACCTTCGGTTGGCGCCGGAGAGAGGCCGGGGGTGAGGGCCGGGGAAGGATCAAGGATCAAGGATCAAGGTTCAAGGATCAACGATCAGAGATCTCAAATCCTCAAATCTCAGATTCTCAAATCTCCAAATCTCCAAATCAACAAATCTCCAAATCTCGTTCCTCACCCCGCCCTCACCCTAACCCTCTCCCAAAGGGAGAGGGGACTTGTTCCCACTCATTTCCTAGTGGATTTTTCCCGACATTTCGAACATCGGCATGTAAATCGACAGCATCAACCCGGCCACGGACGATCCCATGAAGACGATAATCATCGGTTCCATGAGTTTCGTGACCTTACCGATGAGGCTCTCCATTTTGTCTTTGTAGTAGGGGGCCATCTGCTCCATCACGGTGGCGAGTTGTCCCGATTCCTCGCCGATGCGGACCATGTTGGTAATCATCGACGTGAACAATCCGGTCTCTTCCAGCGAGACGGCCAGGGGTCGGCCGGCGGCCACGCGGTTGTGTACCAGTTCCAGCGCCTCGCGATAGACCGGCCGGGTGTGAAACACGCCCTCCAGCACGCCGATGGTCTCCAGCATCGGCACGCCGCTCTTGAGCAGCAGGGCGATGTTCGAAGCGAACTGGTACATCGCCGACTGCACCAGCAGCTCGCCGGCCATGGGCAGGGCCATCATGATGCCGGTCACGCGGCGGCGGCCGGCGTCGGTGCGCGCGTACCAGCGAAACGCGAACACGGCGGCCACGATTCCCAACAACACGAACACTCCGTACTTCACGATCCAGTTCGACATGTCGACGACGAACTGCGTGATCCCCGGCAGCTCGGCACCCATGTCGTGGAACATCTTGGCGAAGGTGGGGACCACGAACCAGAGCATGGCGGTCACGGCCCCGACGGCGACGCAGACCAGGATGATCGGATACATCATGGCGGCGGAGATTTTCCGCTGCGTCGCCCGCGTCTCCTGGATTTGCTTGTTGAGTTCCAGCAGCACCAGCGACATCTGCCCGGTGACTTCGCCGGTGCGGATGACTTCGATCCAGTGGTGCGAGAAGATCTTGGCGTGGTTGGCGGCGGCGGCGTGCAGCGAACTGCCCGAGGATACGCGGGCGGCGATGTCCTCCAGCACCGCCCGCATCTTGATGCTCTGGCTCTGCGCGGCCCCGATCTGCACCGCTTGCAACAGCGGCGTGCCCGAGGCGATCAGCGTCGAGAGCTGATGGAAGAACGTCATCTTGTCGTCCATCTTGATGCCCTTGTGCATCTTGCTCGAGACGCGGGCACGGGCGATGAACCAGTCTTCGAACGCCATGACTCAATCCTCTTCCGCCCGTAGGTCATGCTTCAGCATAACAGAGAGCATCTTGGACCGTGTTATGCTAAAGCATAACCTACGCGGTGCCGCAGCAACGCCCAATCTTCGAACGCCATGACTCATTCCTCTTCCGCCGTGGCCACGGTCAACACTTCCTCGAGGCTGGAGAGGCCTTCGCGGACCTTGTCCATGCCGCTGTCGATCAACAATTTCATCCCCTGTTCGCGGGCGGCGGTGCGGAGTTCCGGCAAGGGAGTGCGCGATTGGATCAGCGCGGCCATGCGCGGCGTGATCCGCACCACCTCGAACACGCCGATTCGCCCCTTGTAGCCGCTGCCGCGGCAGTGATCGCATCCCTTGGGCCGATACAACTGCTGCCCCGGCTCGAGTCCGTGCGCCTTCGCCGTCTCCGGGTTGCACTCGTAGGGCTCGCGGCACTCGCGGCAGAGTTTGCGGATAAGCCGCTGGGCCTCCAACACCCGCAGCGTGGAAGCCAGCAAGAAAGGCTCGATTCCCATGTCCGTCAAACGATTTACGGCGGAGAGCGAATCGTTGGTGTGAATCGTGGAGAGCACGAAGTGCCCGGTCAGCGCGGCCCGCAGACAGATGCCGGCGGTCTCCTGGTCGCGGACCTCGCCGACCATGATCACGTCCGGGTCTTGCCGCAGGAAGGCCCGCAACGCCCCGGCGAAGGTCAGGCCCACTTGCGTCTTCACCTGCACCTGGTTGATTCCCTTGAACTTGTACTCGACCGGGTCTTCGACCGTGCAGATGTTCGTGTCGGGCTCGTTCAGCAGATTCAGGCAGGCATAGAGCGTGGTGCTCTTGCCGCTGCCGGTCGGACCGGTCACCAACATCAGGCCGTGCGGCATCTGGATCGATTCGATCAGGTCCTTCGACTGCCGCTCGTCGAAGCCCAGGCCGGTCAGTTCGATCGGGATGGCGCCCTTGTCGAGAATACGCATGACCATCTTCTCGCCGTAAACCGTGGGCACGGTGCTGACGCGGAGGTCGACGCGCTTGACGCCCTCGCGCAGGGCGATGGCGCCGTCCTGGGGGATGCGCTTCTCGGCGATGTCCATCTTCGCCAGAATTTTGAAGCGCGAGACGATGGGCACGAACTGGGCCTTCGTCGGCGGCGACAGCGCCCGCAACTCGCCGTCCACCCGCAGCCGCACCGCGCAGGAATCCTCGAAGGGCTCGAGGTGGATGTCGCTGGCCCCCATCCGCAAGGCGTCCTGCAGAATCTGGTTCACCATGCGGATCACGCGACCGTCCGGACCGGCCGGCGCCGGCCCGTCGATCGCCAGAACGTTGTCGTCCTCCTGCTCCTCCTCCTCCTCGTCCTCCTCCTCTTCCTCCTGATTGGCGAAGTCGTTCAGGCGGCTGATGAACTTGGTGCGGGTGGCCAGAAACAGCGTCTCCTGGGCCTTCTCGACCACCGACATCGGCGCCATCATAGGCCGGATGTTCATGCCGGTGAGCAGTTGCAGCTCGTCGGTCATGAGCATGTCCTCGAAGGTGGAAAAGGCCACGTCCAGCGTGTCGCCGCGGATCTCCACCGGCACGAAGTGGTGGTCGCGGCAGAGTTTCTCCGGCAGCACCCCGGCAAGCTGCGGGTCCATCTCGTCCGGGGCGATGTCGAACAGCGGCACCATCAGGTAATCGGCGTAGACCTCGGCGATGTGCTGGTCGAGCACCAGCCCCATCTTCACCAGCAGACCTTCCAGCGGGCCGTGGTCCTTGGCCCGCGCTTCGCCGAGATGCTCGACCTGATCGGGCGTGAGAATCTCCTTCTCCAGCAGAAGCTGGATCAACAGCGATTGCGAATTGGCGCCGATTTCGCTGGTGCTTGCCATGGACGTTATTTCGTCGGCTTCTGCGGGCGACTCTCGGCGGCAGCCCTGGCTGCCAGGTTCAAGTAGCCCAATTTCATGATCTCGCCGCGACGCGACAGCAGCACTTCGTGCGGAAGTATGGCGGTGATGAAACAGCTCGAGCTTTCGTCGCCCGCCTGCGGGATCGTCTCTTTCTCCTTGTAGACTCGCCCATTGATGATCGCCAGCCGTTGCTGGCCCATGATGCAGGTAGCGTTGAGCACCAGGCCGACGTCGTGGGCTGCCGCGATCCCTTTGGCCATGCCCGCCTGTTTCCTGCCGGATTTCCTGGAGCCCGCCAACGCGGTGGCTTTTTGCGCGTGGTCGAGCGCGAAGAACGGATTGTGCTTGGGAAAGGGAAGGAACTTGGGCGAAAGCGCTTTGGCGGCAAAGTCCGGCGTCGCCGGCTTCTTGGTCTCCGCGGCGGCGTCGAGCTTCGCCGGCTGCAGAAAGACGGCGCTGAGCGCCGGCCAGCTCCAATAGAGGGCCACCGCCAAAACCATCGCCTGCGGCGCAAACCGAATCAGCACCTTCTGCATGTCAACCCATCACTCCCAACACCGCGATGTCCATGTTGAAGTCGTCTCCCTCGGCGGACTTGGGGCTGAGACTCAGCCCTTCCACGCGAAACAATCGCTCGTTCGCCTCCAACCAGGAGAGGAAGCCGTCAAGATCGGCGAGCGTTCCCGAGAGCTTGATCGAGAGGTAGACCATTTGGTAGGGGCCCAAGGGCTTGACGACGCCGGGACTGAAGGCGTCCAGCCGCAGCGGCGAGCGGCGAATGGCGCCGAGCACGTATTGCACCCATTCATCCGCGTCGACCCGCGCCGGCAGGCGCTTTTCGATCAGCCGATACTGGTTCCGCAGGTGCTCCACGTCATTGGCCAGGTTCAGCCGCGACTGCGAATCGGCGAGCTTCCGCGTCGCCGCGGTGGTGCTGCGATCGAGCGGCAGGTAAACGACGGCGTAGCCGATCCCCAGCACGGCCGCCGCCACGATGAAGCGCAGCCGCGTCGGATCGTGCAACTGCTCCAGCAGTTGCGTCTTCGTGTCCACCCGGCGTTCTTGTCCTGCGGCGGGGATCATTTTGCGCTCTGGCAATTGATGTGGAAACCGGCCTTCACGTGGCCGTCGGGGGTGGCGCCGGACTGGCTGATGCTCCCCAACTCGAACTTGCTGAAGCTCTGTTTCATCAGCGGATCGCTGCGGACGGTGGCGGCGAGCTGGAAGACGGCGGGAGGCACGGCGCCGCGGGGGAGCAAGTGCACCGCCGCCCCCAATTGCATGGCCCTCTTCCCCGGACCGGGAATCGCCAACTGCGATTCCCCCTTGAACGTCATCAGTTGAATGCTCGGCGGAAATCGTCGCATGGCGTTGTGAAGGTAGTCCGTCCACAGCATGCGGCTGTCGAGAAACTGGTGCAACGATTCGATCTTCTGCGTCAGGCTCTTTTTCTCGGCCTCCAGCTTGGCGATGTCGCAGGAGGCAAGGAGCTTGTTTCCATCGCAGCGCATCTGCGCGCTGGTGCAGGCGCCCGCGCTTGCTCGTTGCGGTGCAAAAGACACAGACCCATCAGCGCCATCAGCACGCACTCGCAGGCAAGTTCGCCCCAGGGAAAGATGTCGCGGAGCGACGCCTTGGGCTTCATCAGCCGGGAGAGATCAAATCCCGCGTCGGCCTGATCGACGCAACCCAGCGCCAGCCCGAGCGCCATGCTCTCGGGACTGAGCGCGGGTCCCTCGCGCCAAACCATCCGCGTGCCGATTTCGCTGGGCAGTCCCTCCTTCTGCAGACGCTCGTGCAGATCGGGCCGGCCGTGTACGATCGCGTACTCCAGCGGCGTCTCCATCTCGTAGTAACGGCTCTGGCTGATCAGGGTCCGGGTGGCGGAGAGAATCGACATGCCTTCCGAGAACGACGGCAGCGCGAAGCAGCGCCAAGCCAGCGGCAGGCCGTCGAGGGTCAACACCGCAACTCCTTCGGCGGTGCCCAGAAAAATCCGCAAGAGCGTCTTGACGCGGCGCGGAGGACGGTATTGTTTCGCGGCGGCGCGGACCAAGGCGCATGGCGCCGGCTCGGTGCGGCATGCCTGCGCGCCGCAGCGCTGCAAGACGGCGAGGATGGCCGCCATGTATTTCTTCCGGCAGGCCGTGACCGTGGCCACCGGCGACTTGTTGATCGTGCTCTTGACCATGTCGATCGTCAGGTCGTCGGTGGTGACGTTGGGAGAGCAGAGCAGCTTTTGCATCACGCTTTCCGGCGACGTCTCGCTGCCGGCGCGCAGCGGCCGGGTGCCGAAAAACACCCGGGAGTTCGGTAGCCCGACCGCGACCTGCAAGCGCCGCTGCTTGCGGCCTTGCAGCGATTGCAGGATTCGCTCGATCACGCTGAGCAGTTCATTTTGCCCGCAGGGCTCGCTGCGCGAGGCGACGACCACCGCTCCCAGCGGGGTAACCGCGATCTCGCTGATGGCAACCTCGTGCTCGCCCAGGTAGAGGCCGACGAACCTGCGCATCGAGATTTTGGCGAGCAAGGATTTCATGGCGTCGCGATCCGCAGCAAAAAAGCGGGCGGCCCCAGAAGCGGCCGCCCGCTGCGTTTCCTCGAACCACCCGCTCGCTTGCCCCGCGGCGGCCGCTAGGCCGCAGACCGCGGGACAAGGCGAAGACCACCGAGGCGACTGCTGGCTACTTGCCCATCGGGCAAATCTCCAGGCAATCGCCTGAGTTGATCGTGGAAGTTGTCGAATCGGTGTCAAATCCCATTTGAGTGAAGCGCACGGTGTAGCCGCCGTAGCTGCTCGTGGCCGACATCCGCGTCAGCGTTAATTCCCAACTCGGCGAGGAAGTAAGGCTGTTGTCCTGCTTAAGGACGCCGACGGTGAAGTACTTCGGCGGAACTTGAGTGATGTCCAGAGCGGTGCTGGTTGCACTGTCAGCGTAAAGGCCTTCCTTGGCAAGGTAACGCTCCTGCGCCGAACGAACCGCCGAGAGGTAATTGAACGCCTCAGCGGCCTTGGAACGCTCGACCGACTTGAGGAACTGCGGCACGCCGAAGGCGGCCAACACGCCGATGATCACAATGACCACGGCCAATTCGACCAACGTGAAGCCTCTACGAGATTCTGTAGTACGACTCATCGAGTCTCTCCCTTGAAGTGTGCGCCGACACTCGGCACGCGAATGTTTGGAAAGTAACAACCCGCAGGCGAATCCCGCCCGCCGCCGCGGTGTCCGGACACCGTGGATGCAGCGGTCTCGCCACTACTAAAACGAATAGGTTGAAAACGGAGATTGTCAACCAAATCCGCACCTGAATTCGCGGCGTCTTGCGGATGCTCACGGCAGCGAAGTGCCCAGCGCGACCGGCTGCCGCCACGCCCCTCCGCATTTCCAGCAGAATTGGCATGACTGCGCGGCCACGCTCGGAAAAACGGGCCTCTGCGCCCGGTGGTGAAGGCCGGAAAGAAGCAAAGTGAAGAGGGTAACGAACGTTCACCTAAACCGGCCGGTTGCATCGTGCGGGACGAGGGGGAATGGCCGTCCCCGCCCGGCCGCAGAAACCGGCTCGGATGGCGGGGCTCTCCCTTGCCCGGCGGCGGGCCTCGCTCCATTGCCGCCACCCCCGCGCAAGGCAAGCCTCCGTTTAGGCCGGCGCCGCGACGGGCTGCGGCTCCGAATTGCTGACGAACTGCTCCAGCGTGTTGGTGAGCGTGCGCTTGTCGAAGGGCTTGACGATGAAGTCGGTAGCGCCCAGCTTGAAGGCGTCTTTGAGGATGTTCTTTTGCCCCAGCGCGCTGACCACGATGATCTTCGCGTTCGGATCCAGGGCGATGATCTCGCGGAGCGCGTAGATGCCGTCGTATTCGGGCATTACCAGGTCGATGGTCATGGCCAGGGGTCGAAGCTCGGCGTAGCGTTCCACCGCCTCCTTGCCGTTGCGGGCTTCGCCCACGATTTCCCAGCCGGCGCCGCGGGCCGCCTCCTTGATCTTCTCGCGGACGATTGCGGCATCGTCGGTGACAAGCAGAGTCTTTGCCATTACAGTGGTTTCCTTGTTCAGATGGTTCGGGCCGGCCGCCCCACGCAGGTCACGGTGAGCAGTCCGCTGGCGAGATCGAAACAGACGCGGCGGCCGCTGGCGCCGCCCGCGTCGCGGCCGGCAATGCCCAGACCGGCTGACTCCAGGGCTTCGATCGCCGCCTGCACGTTGCTCTCGCCGATCCGCGAGAACTGGCTGTCGCCGAACATGCAGGCGCCGCCGGTAAGCTTGGCCGTCAGATCCGACAACACAACCCCCTCGCGTTGAAGAATGGAAAGCATATAAGGAATCGCCGTGTCCGCGAATTTGGCGGGATTGTCGCCGCCGCCCCGCGACTTCGGCAACACGATGTGGCCGAGCATCCCCAGTCGGCGGCGGGGCGAGTACAACGTCACCGCCACGCAGGAGCCGACGATCGTGGTCAAGCGGCCGGGCTCGGCGGCGCATATCGCCTGTCCCATTCCCACCGCCACGTCGCTCGCTTGTGCAAACTCAAGGCAAGCCATACTGCACCCAGGTGTTTGGCAACGGTGTCGGGGGTCATTCGGGCCGGTGCAGGGCGTTCTCCATCGCCGTTCGCAGCGGCAGCGAGGGGACGAACAACAGCCACCACTTCAGCTCGTCCTCCTCATTGTGGAAACAGGTGCGGCAAATCAGCGCCGTGTCGCGGGCGCCGGCCTGCGCCACCAGCACCTGCTCGACCACGCTCGCCCCGTAATCGCGAACGAAAAACGGCGCCGACGGCACCAGCTCGTGGTCGATCAGCCGCGTAATCGCGTTCACGTAGGCGCAGCCCAGGATGTTGCCGGTCTCCATCAACGCCGACTGCTCCAGTTCGTTCCAATCCGGGCCGCTGTTGGGCTCCGTCTGCAACAACGAGGCCGCCAACTGCCGGCCGTTCTCTTCGTTGAACGTCAGCACCATCGAGCCGCCGATCTCTCCATTGAGATTCAGCACGACCATCGTCAGCAGGTCGTCGCCGAGGTTCAGTTCGGCCACCGCCTCTTCCAACGGCATCTCGCACACCTCGTCCAGCGTCAGGCGGATGAGGCTGTTGGTCCATTGGCACATGGCTACCGAAGCGTCGTGCGTCGCCGAGGCGAAGAGCTCGCGCAAAAGGTGGATTTTCGTATTCGTCGAAGAAGCGACATGCGTCATGGGGATTTCTCCAAAGTAGCCGCCGCGGCAATGCCGCAGCGTGATGAAATTTCAATAAGCGCGTGCGGATCGAGAATCAGCGACACGCGGCCGTCGCCGAGGATGCTGGCCCCGGCGATGCCGGCGACGTTGCGGTAGTTGTCGGCGATCGACTTGATGACGACGTCTTCTTCGCCAATCACCCGGTGTACCGCCAGACCGAGCTGCTGGCTTCCTTCGCCGATGATCACCAGACTGACGGCGCTCGACTCCTCCGTCGCCCTCTTCGCGGCTTGCCGCCAATTAAACACCCTGCCCAGCGCCAGAATCGGCACGACGCGATCGCGCACCGAGGCCATCGGCAGTCCTTGCACCGTGTGCATCTCTTCCCGGCCGACGCTGACGATCTCGGCCACCGACTCCAACGGCACGGCGAAGGCGTCGCCGTCGATCTCCACCATCAAACTCGGCAGGATCGCCAACGTCAGCGGGAGCTTGATCGTCAGGGCAGTGCCGCGGCCGAACTCGCTCTCCACGTCGATCGAGCCGTTGAGCTCCTCGATCTTCCTGCGGACGATGTCCATGCCCACCCCGCGGCCCGAAACTTCCGTCACCTTCTCGGCCGTGCTGAAGCCGGGCAGCCAGATCAACTGCTGAATCTCCCGCGGCGTCATCCGCTCGGCGTCCGCGGGCGATATCAGCCCGCGCTCGATCGCCTTGCCGCGGATACGCTCGTTATCCAGCCCGCGGCCGTCGTCCGACACCTGGATGATGATGTTGCTGCCGCGATGGAAGGCACAGAGTTTGATGGTGCCGTAGCGCGGCTTTCCCGCCGCAACACGGGCTTCGGGCGATTCGATGCCGTGATCCGCGGCGTTGCGGACGACGTGGATCATCGGGTCGCCGAGCTCGTCGATCATCCGCTTGTCCAGCTCCGTGCTCTCGCCGCTGATCTCCAGGTGGATTTCCTTCTGGTTGGCGCGGGTCAGGTCGCGGATCACCCGGTGGAAGCGGCTGAACAGCGGTCCGATCGGCAGCATCCGCATGTTCATCACGCCCTGTTGGATGCCGTCGCTGATGCGGTCGAGCAAGTGAATCGCCTCGAACAGATCGCCCACGCCGTCGCGGGCATCGCCGAAGTCCTTCTCGCTGACCGACTTCTTCAGCCTCTCGCCGATCTGCGTGATGCGGGCCTTGCCGATCACCAATTGCCCCGCCAGGTTCATCAGTTCGTCGAGCCGCTCGATATCGACGCGCAGGGTCTGGGCGGGTTTGGCGCCGGGCTCGGCGGGTCGAGTTTCGACCGCCGCCAAAAGCCGCGTCTGCCGCCGTTCCAGCGGCTCGATGGCCACGCTCGCCACGCCCGCCACTTGCAACAGCCCCTGCACGGCTTCCGCGCTCTTGCTGGTCACCACGGCGAACTCGATCGCGGCGATCTCCTCCAGCCCCTCCAACGCCTCGGCCGGCGGGTTGAGATAACGGATTTCACCCGCGTTCGCCAATTTGCTGGCGAGCAATTGCGCCTTCAGGCTCACCAGCGGGAGGTTAGGTTCGAATACGATTTGACCGACAATCACGTCCCCGTGCTGTTCCGCGAGGACCAGGTCGGCGGCACAGCCGCGCAATTCGTTGCTGATCCTGGCCGCGGTGGCGGCACTTGGCTCGACCGCGTCGTGCGGCGGGCATGCCGCTGCATCGCCGGCCGGCGGAGAAGCCGAAGCAGCCGCGCTTTCGTGCAAGTTGCCGCTGGCGGCCAACAGCTCTTGCGCCAGGGCGGGAAATCGATCGTCCACCGTCTCACCCCCGCGCAGGGCGTTGACGCTTTGCCGCAGCCCGTCGGTGCACGACAACAGCGCGTCGGTGATCTGCGGCGTGGGGACCCCTCCCTTATCGACGAGCGTCTGCAACAGATCTTCCATCAGGTGCGAGAGCTTGGCGATGCGGTTCAGGCCGATCGAGGCCGCCGAGCCCTTCATGCGGTGCGCCGCGACGAAAAGTTGTTCGACCTGTTTCTTGCCGCCGCCGGTTTCCAGCGCCAACAGCGCCTCGATCAACTCGTCCAGGGTCGATTGCGCCTCGTCGATGAAGATCGAGAGGTACTGCGCAGCCCCCGCGCGATCATCGTCGAGGCCGGCGAACAGACTGGCGGTTTGCTCGGCGGTTGTCATGATCGCGCTCCTGGGAGAGTCGGTTTGCAGAACAGCCATGGCCGCAGCCGCTGGAAGTCGCGGAGCAGGTCGGCCACCCCCTCCGCCATGCCGGCCAGGAGCAGTCCGCCGGGTCGCATCGCGCCCCGCACGTTGTGAAGCACCGTCATCTTCGATTGCTGGTTAAAGTAGATTAGCACGTTCTTGAGAAAGACGAGGTCGAAGGGCCTCTCGCGCAGCGGGTCCATCAGATTGTGTTGTTTGAAAACGAGCATCTCGGTCAGCGCCGGCAGCGCGGTCCATGCCTCGACGTCCTTTCCTTTCTTGAAGAAGCGGCGGCGACAGTCGGCCGGCACCAGCCGCATCGCCCGCTGCCCGAAAACGCCGCTCTTGGCCTGCTCCAACGCGCCCAGGCCGATGTCCGTTCCCAGAATGTGTACTTGCCAGCGGGAAATCTCCGGGTGGGCCGCGATGCAGCAGGCGGCCGTATACGCCTCGTCTCCGCTGCTGCACGCCGCCGACCATATCCGCAGGCTGCCGCGCTGCCGGTTGCCCGGCTTCAACCCCGCCAGCTCCCCAAGGTACTCGTTGCGGAACCACTGCCAGTGCGCCTCGTCGCGGAACAAGTACGTCTCGTGCGTGGTGATTTCCTGGATAAAGGCGTCCCACTCGGCATCGCGCTCGGGCAGCTTCCGCAGATACTCGTAATACTGCTCGAAGGTACGGATCCCGGTCGAACGCATGCGGCGGCGGAGGCGGTTCGACAGCAGCAGCTTCTTCTGCGGCGAGACGCGGATGCCGGTCCGCGCGTAGATCAACTCGGCGTAGCGGCTCAACTGAGCGTCGCTCACCTGTTCGACCGCGGAGATCGGCGGCACCGGTTTCGGAAATGGCTGTGTTTTCGCCACGATTCGCTCGGGAGTACCCGGCACACGCCGTGTGCCGTTTCGGGCTCATTCCTACGCAGTGCGGCACACGGCGTGTGCCGGATACGCGACTCATTCCTTACGTATTGGCGGCCACCCCGCCGAGTTGTCGGACCTGCCGGGCGATGGTTGCGGCCGCATCGCCCAAGGCAAACTGCTGGTCCACGTCGCCCTCCACGAAAGCCACCTTGTTCATGCCGTAGACGTCCGAACTGGCCTCGTCCTGGCCGAGGACGTAGCCGCCGGCCGCGCGGATCGCACGGCAGCCGTTCACGCCGTCGCGGCCCATGCCGGTCATGATCACGCCCAGGCAATTCGGGCCGAACGCCTTCGCCGCGCCGACCATCATCACGTCGACCGACGGCTTGTGGCCGCTGACCGTCTCGCCGTCGCGGATCGAGACGCGCACGCGGGGACCGCGGCGGGCAAGCTCCAGGTGCTTGCCGCCGGGGGCGACCAGCACGCAATTCGGCTCCAGCGCGTCCTCCTGCTTGGCCTCGCGCACCGACAGGGCCGAAAGCGAATCCAGCCGCGCGGCCAGCGGTCCGGTGAACTGCGGCGGCATGTGCTGCACGATCACCATCGGCGGCATCGGCGGACGAATTTCCGCCAGCAGCCGGGCAAGCGCCGGCGGCCCGCCCGTCGAAATTCCCAGCGCCACGCACTTCTCGGCCAACTCCGCCGGGCAGGCCTCCGGCGCCGGTTTGGCCGGCGGCCGATCGGGTACTCGCGCGGCGACACGCCGCTTCTTCCGCCGTGCCATCATGCGGCGCACGTCCACGTCGACCGCGCCGCGAATCTTCGAGATCAGTTCCTCGGCGAACCCCTGATCGCGAATGCCGCCCCTCTCGGGCTTCGGCACGTAGTCGACGGCGCCGCGCTCCAGGGCGTCGAGCGTCACCGCCGCGCCGGCGTAGGTCAACGAGCTGACCATGATTACCGGCACTGCATCGTTGGCCAACATCGCGTCGAGCACGGCCAGACCGTCCATGCCGGGCATCTGAAGATCGAGCGTGACCACGTCGGGATGCAGGGCGGCGATTTTCTCCAGCGCCGCGCGGCCGTCGCGGGCCCTGCCGGCCACCGACATGCCCACCGCCGCTTCGATCTGGTCGCAGATCACCGCCCGGCTCACCGCCGAGTCGTCGACCACCAGGACGCGAATGTCACCGTGAGTCATAAGCTACACCCCAGCCCTCTCACGTTGGGATGGCAGTTGCACTGCCATCCCTTCAGCCCCGCGAAGGGGCGGCAGTGGAACTGCCGCCCCAACGGTGGCCCGTCCCCGTTCTTTCACCCGGCCGCAACGTTCTTCATGGCGACCATCTCTTCCTCATTGAAAATCTTGTCGATGTCCAAGAGGATCAAGAGCCGCTCGTCCAGCTTGACCAGGCCCATCAGGTACTCGCGGCCGAGTCCGGCGACGGTCGGCGGCGGCGGGGCGATGTTCTCCTGACGCACCCGCAGCACTTCGCTCACCGCGTCCACCACGATGCCGATCGTCTTGCCGCACGCCTGCACCACCATGATCCGGCTCTCGTCGGTCAGCTCTCCCTCGGCCAGGCCGAAGCGGGCGCGGAGATCGATCACCGGAATCACGGTGCTCCGCAGGTTGATTAGACCCTTGACGAAGGTGGGAGTCTCGGGAATGCGGGTGATCTCGGTGATCAGAATGATCTCGCGGACCTTAGTGATCTCGACTCCGTACAGCTCCTTGCCCAGCGTAAAGCTGACCAACTGCATCGTTCCATTGACGTCGGTGAACGTGCTTTTTACGTCCCGCGGCTCCACGGTTGCGGTTGTCATCGGATATCTCCCTGAATGGATTGTTGTTGGAAGGTTGGGGAACCCGGGCGGCGGGCGGCCGCCGCCCGGGCACTCCCGAAGTCTCTACCGATCAGACGCCGGCCATGCTCTTCTGCGACGGAGCACTGCCGCCGACGCGGAACTCGTTGACCAGTTCGCGGAGCGTGGCCGCCTGGGCGCCAAGCTCTTGGCTGCTGGAAGCCATCTGCTCGCTTCCCGCCGCCGCCTGCTCGGTCACCGCCGAGACGCCCTGGATCGCCTTCGACACCTCCTGTGCGTTGGCCGCCTGCTCCATCGTCACCGTAGCGATTTCGGCGATCTTCGCCGCCGTCTCCTCGGAGGCCTTGATGATCTGCTGCAACGACTGGCCGGTCTGAGCGCTCAGTTGCGCCCCTCCTCCACCCGTTGCGTCGATTCCTTGATCAGCGAGGAGATTTCGCGGGCGGCCTGGTTCGACCGCTCGGCCAACTTGCGGACCTCGTCGGCCACCACGGCGAATCCCATGCCGTGCTCGCCGGCCCGCGCGGCCTCAATCGCCGCGTTGAGCGCCAGCAGGTTAGTTTGGCTGGCGATCTCCGAAATCACCTGAATGATCTCGCTGATTTGCTGCGAACTGCTGCGGATCTGCTCCATCGAGGCGATCGACTGCTGCACCGCCTTGCCGCCCTCCTCGGCCAGCCGGCTGGCCTTTTCGGCCACCTTGGTCGAGTCGTTGGCGTTCTCCTTGACCGCGTTGACCGAGCGGGCCAGCTCTTCGGTGGCCGCCGACATCTCCTCCACGCTGGCGCTTTGCGTCTGTGCGCCTTGCGCGAGCGTCTGCGCGCTCTCGGCGATGGTCCGCGAGCCTTCGGCAAACTGGCCGGCGCTCTCGTTGATCTGCTCGATGGCGGAACGCATGTTCGTGATCGCCAAATTCACGTCGTCGCGGAGCTGTCCGTAGATGCCGGGGTACTGGGCATCGACGGTGCGGCTGAGGTCCTTGTTGGCCACAAGTTTCAGCGTGGCGGCGATGTCGCGAATCGGAGCGACGAAGCCGACAAGCATGTTGTTCATGCCGTGGATGATGTCGCGGAACCTGCCTTGGAACCGCGTCTCGTCGGCCTTCGTGTCGAGCTGGCCGTCGGTGGCGGCCTTCGCCAAAGTCGAGCCTTCGCCGATCAGGCCGTTGATGCTCTCAATACAGCGGTTGAGGCTGTTCTTGATTTCGTTGAAGTCGCCTTTGTAGTTGTCGGTGATCCTCTCCGGGATGTCGCCGTTCGAGATGCGGTCCAGGTATTCCGCGGTAACGTTTAGCGGGCCGACCACCGCGTCGAGGGTGGCGTTGAAGCCGGTGAGGACGGGGCGGAACTCCTTGCTGATCAGCTCGGGATTGCCGCGGGTCTGAAGCTTGCCGTTCACGGCGTCTTCCGAAAGCCTGGCGGTTTGGCCGATGACGTTCGCCAGCATCCTGGCGATGTTCATGGCGATGAAGACGCCCAGAACGACCAACGAGAGGCCGCCCGCTGCGATCGCCGCCACGATCGTCCAGATCGCGGTGCTGCCCGCGACATGGGCCTTCTTCACCGCCTCGTCGCTGAGAGTCATGTTGGTCTTGACGAGCTCATCCAGCAGATCATTGGCTTTGGTCATGCTGGCCCGGCAAACCTTGGTCGATTGCTCGTCCATTTTCTTGCCTAATTCGCGGAGTTTCGCTTGTCTTTCGTGGACCGAGGCGGCGATCGCGTTGAACATCGCCGTGACGGGGCGGTCGAGCCCGCGCACCTGGCTATCCACGGTGCTGCTTGTGACCGACTTCGACGACTCGAAGCCCTTCAGGGCATCGCGGTACTTGCCGCAGAGATCAGCGTGGGCTTTCGCCGCCGCCGCCGCCGCCTGCGGATCCAACCCTATGCTGGCTATCATCGGTTGCAGCCGTTGCAGGCCGGCTTGCACGGCCGACTCGCATTGCTGGAATGCGGCAAAGTGCTTTTCGTAATCCGCGCTGTTCTTGCCACGCAACAAGAACGTCCTTCCACTCGTGAATCTGAGTCTGAAAGGCGTCGTCCACCGCGATCGATTGCCCCACGCAGCCCTCAAGGGCATTCAGCAGATTGAAATCGTCATTCTTGGAACCCGCGCACTTCGCCATCATGTCGTCAACATCGTGGCTGAGACGAAAGAACTCGTTGTTGTCGCTACGCCATTGCTCCCAGGCGGGAACGAATTGCTTCCAGAGTTGGGCCTCCTCGGCTGTCTGCGGAAGGGCTTCGTAGGCCTTCCAGGCGACCCCGTATCTCTCCCGCGCCGTCGCCACGTTGGCTTCTTGCCGCTGCCGTGTCGCGCCGTCCACGCCCAGGTTCGACAGCGTGCGTTGGATGGTCTTGATCTGTTCGGCGCCGACCTTGATGTCGAGCAGTGCTTGCACGCTCGGCAATCGCACCGCGCCGAGTTCCTCGACGTGCGACGAGAGCTTGTTGATTCCTATGTATCCGACTGCGCCGACGATCACGGCTACGGCGATAGCCAGACCAAACCCCACCAGCACCTTCGTGCGCGTCTTCATTGCAGCGAACATACTCAGTTCCTTTCTTTGGGTGATGGAAACGACCCCAAGAGTGTACAAATCTTCAAAACAACCCGGCCGAGGCAGCAGTTCAGACACATGCCGAACGGCCACGTGTTATCTCCATGTTCTTGTGCGAATCCCTCGGCGTGCGAGTCGCCGCCGCGTGCGGCCCATCGGCATGTGATCGAAGACCGCCAACGGCCTCCGATCGCCGATAGACCTGGGCGTATTCCGAAATCGGCTCGAACAGCGACTCCAGCCCCTCCGGCAGCTTCTGCGTGTGTTCCGTCGCCAAAAATCCGCCCGGCCGCAGCGCGCGGTGAAACATGCCGAACACCTGCCGCCGCTGCGACTCGTCGAAGTGCAGCAGCACGTTCTTGCAGACGATCAGGCTGAAGTCCTCCCGCGGCGGCGCCAACGAAAGCAGGTCGTGCACGGCGAACGATACCTTGGCGCGGATCTCTTCGACCACCTGCACGCAGCCCGGCTCGTCGGCCGCCTGGAAATAGTGGCGCCGCAACGCCGCCGGTATGCGGCTGACTTCCTGCTCCGTGTAAATCCCCGCGGCCACGCGCTGGCCGGCCTGCGGATCAACGTCGCTGGCCAGAATCCGCACGTTGCGAAAGACGAAGTCCGACATCTCCTCGGCCAACAGCATCGCCAGCGTGTAGGGTTCGGCCCCGTTGGCGCAGCCGGCGTCCCAAATGCGGATGAACGCCTGGCCGCAGAGCGTCGGCAACGCTCGCCGAACCAGCAGCTCCAACGTTTGCGCGTCGCGGAAGAAATAGGTAAACGCCATAAGAGCTCACGGCCGGGACCGCCGCACGGTCCAGTTGCTTATTCCCAGGGATCATTCGACCCTAGGTTGCCGCCGATTAGGGTCAAGAGAAGCAGAGACAATTCTCCCCCGTGGAGAGAAAAGAGCGTCCGGGAGGGGCCGGTTGTATCGTCGGCGACGAAAAGCAACGTCTACCGCGAAAAGGGGAGCAAAGCGGCTGCCGCAGACTCCTCTGCGTGTCTCTGTCGCCCCACTCCTTTTGCCACTCGTTGCCGCAGCAAGCCTCTCGCGTCCGCTGCTGTTTCCGCCGCAAGTCGGCTCACTGGGGGGGTGACTGCCCATCAGAACGCGGGCTATCGCGCCGTCCAGAGCGGTGGTTGTTGGGAGGCGACTTCGCCAGGATTACGCCGATTGGTGGGCAATCTGCCGCACCGGCAGGGAGTTCCAGCACCAACACCGCGTCCCTTGGTTCACCACGGAGACGCGAAGAGCACGGAGAATAAGCGGATAGACAGACAACCGCGGAGGACGCAAAGAGCGCAGAGAGATCATCTTGTAACGAGGATTCTGCTCGAGGAGCGCGATGGCCTCAGTGGGATCAACTCAGCTTCTCCCTCTGCGCTCTCTGCGTCCTCTGCGGTGCACTGTCTCTTTGATTCTCCGTGTTCTCCGCGGTAAGCCTTGCGGCCGTAGAGTCGGCGCCGCAGCGCTAATCGCCGCCGGGTTTTTCCCCCGCATTTGCCGGCGCGGCGATCCGCGGCGAGATTCGCAGGCTCACTTTGGATGTCAGCGTCTCGCCTTTGTGGATCGGCTTGCCCTCGCCGTAATTGCGGGTCCACTCCCACGCGGTTGTGCCGGCGCCGCCGTACCAATCGTTGACATGCAGCGAAGTGCGGTCGCTCTGCACCGTGGCGCGAACGTGCTGATGGCCGTCGGACTCGACGATCACGCCCGGGCCGTCGAGATAGTGAATCGCGGCCCAGTGGATGTTGCGCTTCGTGCTGCGGAAGTCGTTGCTCCCCATCGGCGAAACCTCCTGCGACCACGGACCGGTCGGCGGAACCGTGGGGACTGTCCCAATTCTCGTGTCAGCGAAAATGGGACTGTCCCCTTTGGCGACCTGCGGAAACGCGCGAGCCGTTCCGACCGGTCGGCCGATGTGATCGGCCGGATAGACGTTCCACTCGCCGCGGCGATCCCAATCGAGAACGTCGCAGTCCCGCGGCACCGAGAACCGCAGGCCGATCTCGTGGGCGAGCAGGTCGTCGCCCGTGTACTTGAAGGTGGAGGCGACGGTCATCTCCCCGTCCGGCGTCACCGTGATTCGATAACCGCCCTCGAAATTCGTGTAGCGGCCGTCGATCGACAGCAGAACGTTGTCGCCCGCTTTTCGCACATCGACGCGGTCGGCGTGCCAGCTTTCGACGTCGGGAATCGGGCGTCTTGCTTGCCTCTCCGGCGAGACGTGCAGCAGCGGCAACTCCAGCAGCAGCACTTGCCCCTTCGCCACGCAGCGTTTCAGCCGGCCGGTGGCGTCGTTGACGGCCAGTTCAAAATCCTTGCCGACGACCGTGGTGGTCGCGCCCTGGAGATAATTGGTATGCGCGATCTCCAGCGGAGCGGGCGAGCATTTCTCGCCCGGGGCCACGTGCGGCGGCTCGCTCTCCAGCGGCACGCGATAGGCGTCGATCAGCCGGCCGTCGGCCTCGCGGAACTCGAGCGAGAGCATCTCGCCGGCCTCGACCGGCTGATCGGGATGGATCGCGAGTTGGCCGGTCGAACGCGGGCCAATGTCGACGCGGGTCTCGCCCTGCTGATTGCCGATAGCCCAGCGGACGCGAAGGTCGGAGAGGTTGCGGAAATCGTACTGGTTCTCGACCGGCACGTTCAGAACGCCGTCGGCGCCGGGCAGGGGCAGCGGCGTCTCCTTCACCTTGATCGGCGAATGCACCTTCTTGGTGATCCAGAACTCCGGCTTTCGCCGCTGCCAACTGTCGATCACGCCCCAGGGGGCGTCGCCGACGATCCCCCGGCCGCGAATCCCATAGCTGCCTCCCACGAAGAAGCACTGCGTCACGTCGCGGCCGAACTCGATGCCCCGGCCGGGCACACAGAACATGTCGTCCGCCCAGCACCAGATGTACGTGCCCTGCGTCACCTTGCTCTTCATAAACGCCTCGAACACCGCCGGCAGCGGCTGGGCGTAGTAATCGCGCATGCCGGGATCGATCCACAACAGGAATCCGTCGCCGTAAATCCCCTGGAAAATCCCCAGGCTCTCGTCGAACAACAGCGGTATCTTTGCCTTCTCGTTCTCCTGGATCCGCGAAACCGCCATCGGATTATGCCAGGTGGCGATCTCCAGCCACGCCGACGTGGCCGCGCTGGTCGGGCGGCTCGGGTCCCACTTGCGAATCCACTCGTGCGCCCGCTGCAACCCGTAGCCAAACTCGCTCTCGTTGCACACCGACCAATAGGCGACCGAGGGTCGATTGCGATCGCGGGCCAGAAGCTCGGCCTCCATTTGCAGGATTCGCGGCGTGTTCCGCAGGTCGTTGGTGTCGTCGGCCCAGCAGAAGGAGCCCTCGGCCTCGACGTAGACGCCCAGTTCGTCCGCGTTTTCGGCCAGTTCCCGCACCGGCGGATAATGCGATGTCCGCACCGCATTGAGATTGGCCTCTTTCATCAGCAACAGATCGCGGCGGGCAATCTCGGCGGTCACCGCCCGGCCCAGCAGCGGATGGCTGTCGTGCCGGCACGTGCCGCGGAACTTCACCGGCCGGCCGTTGATCAGAATCTCCGTCCCGCGAATCTCCGTCTGGCGGAAACCGACCCGCAGTCCATATTCCTCGACCGCCTCCTGATCCGTTGCCGTCTTCGCACTCAACACGTACAAATTTGGCTGCTCGGCGTTCCACTTCATTGGTGCAGTGACCGGCAAGGCGATCTCCACCTCGGTGCTCTGCCAGGGACCGACTTCGATGGTGGCTGACTTCCCGTACGCGACTTCGTTCTCAGGACGCGGCCCATAGAGCCCCAACTCGACGCGTCCGTGAAACGCCTGCGGCGAGTCGTTCAACACCCGGCCGCGCACGGTCATCGTGGCGTCGCGATAATCCTTGTCAAAGGTGGTGGTGATTTGCAGGGCGGCAAGATGCACGTTCGGCGTGGTGAAGAGGTAGACGGGGCGAAAGATGCCGGCGAGGGCGAAATCGGCATAGAGACTCATGTGATCGAGTTTGTCGCTGACGACGGTGTGCTCGCGGACCCGCAGGGCCAGCACGTTGTCGCCCTGGTGAACCGCGTCGGTGATGTCGGCCTCGAAGGGTAGAGCGCCGCCTTCGTGCGTGGCCACGAGTTGACCGTTGACCCAGACCTCCGCGCCGCTGTAGACGCCCTCGAAATCGAGCTTGATCCGTCCCGCCTCGCTCGGCGCGGTGAAATGCAGCCGATAGCCGCCCACGCCCGTGTCGTTGTGAAACCCCTGCATCTCCCAATGGGCGGGCACTTTGATCTTCGCCCACTCGGCGTCGTCGAAGTCGGCCGCCCAAAAGCCCTCGGGCGGGTCGAGCTTAAACTTCCAGCCGTCGTTCAACGCGACGGGGTTCCGCCGAGCTTCACGCGGCGTCAGGCAGAACTCGAAGCCCTCGCTGCCCACCTGCGACTCGCTCGGGGCAACTTCCAATTGCGGCGTCTTCAGCGCCGTGCTGATTGCGACAGGCCCGGTGACTCGCAGCGGCATGTCGGCGGTGAACAGACCTTTGGTGTCGCTCTTCGCGGTGCTCTTCCAGGGGCCGGCCGGCGAGTTGCCGGAGAGCGTTACCTCGGCCCCTTCGACCGGCGACGCCCCGTCGGGATCCGACACGATGCCGATGAAATGCCCCAGCAAATCGGACGCCACCCGCGTGGCCAAACCACGGGCGAACGGCCGGCTGTAGACCTCCACCTCGTTGAAACTCGGCCCGTTGGTGATGTCGGCAATCCGCACCCCGCTGACTTTGCAGGAAGCGAAGCGGCAGGCAACCACCAGCGGCAACCGCACGCCCGGCCGGCCGAAATGCTGCACCGTCCGCCACTTGGAGGTCTTGGCATCGAGCACCTGCACGTTCCATTCCATTGCGAAGGTGTCGTACTGGCGGATTATGACTTCGCCCACCTCGACCGGCTCCTTCCATTCCAGTTGATACCAGACGCCCTCGTTATGCCCCGGAATGCCCGACCAGCGGGTATCCATCCGCCCGTCGATCGCCTTCTGCGGCGTGAGGGTGTCCAATGCTTCCGAAGCGGTCGCCTTGGCGTCGAGGGCCAGATTCTTCGGTGCCTCGGAGGCAGAGGCTGGTGAGGGGGCCGAAGCCGCGAACAGAAGAAAGGTGGCCAGCCACACTCGATGGACGCCGATTCGGGACGATTTGCTCGTCATGACAGGTAACTCCTTTATTCGGCCAAGTATAGAAGTAACAGGTGGGACAAATGAGGTGGGAACGCGTTCTTTTATCACACTGCGGCCAGCACTTTTGTCGCCGCATCGCACAGGGACGTCGCCTCCGCGGCCGTCGGCCCTTCGGCGATCGCACGGACGATCGGCTCGGTGTTGCTGCCGCGGACCAGCAGCCAGCGACCGGGCCAATCGAGCCGCAGGCCGTCGAGCCGGTCGCCGGCGGCGTCGGAAAACCGCTTCTCCAACGCATCCAAGGCCGCAGGCAACTTCTCCGGCGGCAGCGAAAACTTCGTCTTCACGATTTCATATCGCGGCAGCTCGTCGGCCAACTGGGCGATCGTCATCTGCCGGGCGGCCATTGCGTCCAGCAGTTGCGCCATGCCCACAAAACTGTCGCGGACGTAGCCGACGCGCGGGTCGATCGGCCCGCCGTTGCCTTCGCCGCCGAAAAGCGCACGGTGGGCCAGCATCGCATCGACCACGTTCGCCTCGCCCACCGCCGCACGGAAGTAGGGCACGCCGTATCGCTCGGCCAGGTCCTGCGACATCCGGCTGCTGGCGTAATTGGCAACAACTGCGGCGGCTTCGCGAATGTTCACTCCGCTTCCGAAAGCCCCCCGATTGCAATCGGGGGGCGTTTCTCGCTGGCGAGATGCTTCGGCGGACCGGGACTGAGGGCCACCGACGACTGCACCACAGGCCGCGACTCGCTGTCGCAACACGTGATCGACGCACATCGCCAACGTGTATTCCTCGCCGAGGTAGCGGCCCGAGGCGTCGATCACCGCCAGGCGATCGGCGTCGGGGTCTTGGCAGAAACCGACGTCGGCGCCCGACTGACCGACTGCCGCCAGCACGCCGGCCAGGTTCTCGGCGGTCGGCTCCGGCGGATGGGCAAACTGTCCGTTCGGCTCGTCGCCCAACACGGTCACGCGGCAGGCGAGCTCGTGCAGCAGCCGCCGGCCGAGGATGCTGCCGGCGCCGTGGTTGCTGTCCAACAACACGCGGAACCGCCGCTTGCGAATCCGCTCGGCATCGACCGTTTCGAGCACCGCCAACAGATGGGCCGTGACGGAATCCTCGCAGCGCTCGATGCTGCCGAGCCGATCTTGCGGCAGCCAAGCGGGCGAATCGTTGCGATAGCGCTCCAGGACTTCGCGGCCCGGCCCGGCGGGAATCACGCGGCCCTCGGCCGAAAACAGCTTCAGCCCGTTGTAAGGCGACGGATTGTGGCTGGCGGTGATCTGGATTGCCCCGGCGGCGGCGTGGTGCCGCAGCAGCACGCCGGCGGTGGGCGTAGCGACGATGCCGACGTCGAACGTCGAGCGTCCCACCGCTTGCAGCCCCGCCTGCACGGCCAGCGAGAGCATCCGGCCCGAGGGGCGACTGTCGCGGCCGATCAAGACATCGCCCGGCGGCAGCGTCGCCGCAAACGCCGCGGCGTAGCGGATCGCCACCTCCGGCGTCAACGTCTCGCCCACGACACCGCGAAGTCCGGAAACGCTGATGATCGGTTCGGCCAAAGACGCGTCCTTTCCTATGCACTTTGTGATGTGGGCTCATCTCATTCGAGCAACAGCGCCGTGAATCCAGCCTGGCGGAAGTGAACGTCGGCGGTCAGTGCTTCCGATAGACTCTCTCGCCGCATCAGGGCAAAGGAGGTACAATCCGTGAGCCCCCAGTTCTTGTCCCGTCTGTCACGGTATAGCGCAAGGGCATCCCGCAAGAGATCGTCCGTTAGGGGAATTATCCGAAAGCCCCTCTCATTCTGGAACATATCAAGCAGATTGCATCCCTTCTCGCGCCGGTCCACGCGGGCATAACCGTCGCCAATTTCCAGGAGAATGCCCCAATGCAGTACGAGAACGCAGTCTTCCTTATCCAGACTTCGCGCGAGCGACTTGGCACGCTCGTGAAGCGGGTCGTCCCGGTTCTCGAGCGCCAAGACATAGCTCGTATCGAGCAGCACCGAGCGCTGCGGCATCGCTAGACTCCTCGCCCAGTAAAGCCTTCGACGTCGGCGGAACTCAGCCGACTGCCCCAGTGCTCGGCGTTTTGTTCGGCCCAGTCGGCGAGATTCGATCGCGGAAGGTGCGCATCGGGCTTCGACTCAGGGGCAACACTGACGACGAGTTCGGATCTGCCGACCGGGACCTCCGGCGGAAGCACTAGCACGACGCGGCGGTCGTCAGGGATTTCGGCCAATACTCTGATCGTAATCATCTTATCTCCTCCCGAGGGACGGTCGCCCCAGGCTTTGTCATCATACCATCCGGTCGTATCGCCGACAATTCCCCGGCAAGGCTAGTACCGCTCGACATCAGCGGCTATAATTGTCCAGGCGCCCCCAGAGTCTTCGGATCGCCCTGCGATGGACCAACCTGCCGGAATTTGGAGCCACTGCCTGGACATCGCCGCCCTGAGTGACATCGGGGTGCGCCGGGCGAACAACCAGGATTCTTATATCGTGGCACTGGCGGGGAGCGAGGAGGACTTTCGCCAGCGCGGCCATCTCTTCATGGTGGCCGACGGCATGGGCGGACACGCGGCGGGCGAACTGGCCAGCAAAATGGCCACCGACATCGTCCCACTCGACTACCGCAAGCTGCTCGATCAGACCCCGGCCGAGGCCCTGCTTTCCGCGGTTCTCGACGCCAACCACCAGATCCACGTCCGCGGCCAGGCGAGTCCCGAGTTTCGCGGCATGGGCACAACCGCCACGATTCTCGCATTGCTCCCCAGCGGCGCGCTGCTGGCCCACGTCGGCGACAGCCGCTGCTATCGCGTCCGCGGCGACGGCATCGAGCAGTTGACCTTCGATCACAGCTTTGTCTGGGAGATGCAGGCGGCGGGGCAGATGCCCGAGGGCGGAATCCCCGGCTTCATCTCCAAGAGCAGCATCACCCGCTCGCTCGGCCCGCATCCAACCGAGCAGGTCGATCTCGAAGGGCCACACGCGGTGCAGGCCGGCGACACGTTCGTGCTGTGCAGCGACGGGCTGTCGAACCAGGTGAAGGACGACGAGATCGGGCTGGTGCTCAACTGCCTGCCGCCGGCGGAGGCGGTTCATGCGCTGATCGAGTTGGCCTGCCTCCGCGGCGGCCCCGACAACATCACCGCCGTAGTCGTCCGCGTGCTCGGCCCGCAAGTCCCCGAGGCCGCCGACGCCGCTCCCGCGAGGCGGTCGCGGAAGTCGAACGCTCGCCCGGTCGCCCCGTGGCTGTGGACGCTGCTGGGCGTCGCCTCGCTGGCCACGCTGGGGCTGGCGGCGCTGGAGCAGTGGTTGCCTTTCCTTGTTGGCTTCGCGGTCGCCGCGGCGGCGTTGGTCGCGGTCTTGGTGACGCGATATGGCGGCCAGAGCAAGCCCGAATCCGATGATCGCCACTTCGGCCGCGGCCCCTACGTCGCCGCCGATTGCGCGCCGAAGAAAGAACATCTTGCGGCGTTTGCCGATATTGTCCACCAGCTTCGCGAAGCGGCGAGCGAAGAACAATGGGCAGTCGATTACCACGTCGTCGACCGGCATCTCACCGAGGCCGTCACGGCCGCCACAGCCGGCAACCTGGCGACGGCCGCCGCCGGCTATCTCCGCAGTATCATCGCCCTGATGGGCCAATTGCGGCAGCAGCGGAGTGCTGAGCAGCGATAGCAGCGTCTTCCTATAACGAACTGCCCTTGAAGCGGCCGCCATTTTTCGCTACAAGTCCACGGCCTGCATTGCCGGGCTTGTCTGCTTTTTTCTTGTCCGGAACCGAATCCTCGCCGGGAGGCGTCCGATGCGTCCGCTTTTCTTTATCCTCCTCTGCTGCGTTCCGTGTTGCGTGGCGTGGTTGCCGTCGACGGCCGTCGGCCAGACCACGTTTCCTTACAAGGCCTTCGCCGTGGCCGACGACGTCTACATCCGCAGCGGACCGGGGCAAAACTACTACGCCACCGACAAACTGAAACGCGGCCAGCAGGTCGAGGTCTATCGCCACGATCCCGGCGGATGGTGCGCGATCCGGCCCCCCGAAGGCAGCTTCACCTGGGTCTCCGGCCGATTCTTGAAGCCGACCAAACACCACCTGGCTGTTGTCACCGAGGAGGGCGTGGCGGCGCGGGTCGGCAGCCGCTTCGGCGACGTCCGCGACTGGATCCAGGTGCGGCTGCACCGCGACGAAGTAGTCGAAGTGATCGAGCCGCCGCGCGACGACGGCCACAGCAGCCCCTGGTACAAGATCGCGCCGCCCGCGGGCGAGTTCCGCTGGGTCTCGGCCAAGTACCTCGATACCGAGAATCCCCGCGACGGCCTGCACCGCCGCCAGACGGACCGCCGCGACGCCGAACCGACCGACGAACGGTATGCCGACGATATGCCGCGCCGCCGGCATTACGAACCCTCGGAAGCGACCGGCCAATCGCTGCTGGCCCGCTCGGCGATGCCGCGGGGAATGACCGCCAAGGAATTTCAGGATGAATTGGAGCGGATCGAATTAGAGCTGTCCGTAATGGTGATCGACGAGCCGACCACCTGGTCGTTCGATTCGCTCTGGGAGCGGACCAACGTGCTCCTGGACGAATCGCAGACGGCGGTCGAACGCGGCCGGGCCCGGCAATTGGCCAACCGGATCGCGAAGTTCGAGGACATCAAGCGGCGTCAGGAAGAGGTGCTGGCGATGCGCGACCACATCGACCGCGACAGCCGGCTCTATGCCCGGCTGCGGCCGCTGGACGAAGATCGCCAGCCAACGGCCGACCGGCTGGAGATCGACGGCCGCTACGACGGCGTCGGCCAACTCGCCCGGGTGCCCGAATCGACCACCGGGGCCCCGCGTTACGTGCTGGTCAACCGCCGCGGAGAGGTCCGCTGCTACGTCACGCCAGCCCCGGGCGTGCGCCTCGATAATTACATCGGCCAAGAGGTCGGCATCACCGGCAGCCGCAACGGTTACCTTATCGACCAGCACGCCAACCACATCGTCGCCCGCCACATCACGCCGCTGGATGGCACGATGCTGCGATGAACGGCTAAGCGGGTAGCCCCGGTTCTTGAACCGGGGCGGCCTTGCCGCAGGAGGTGGATGCCGACCACACAACCTCGCGCATCGCCTCTTGGGCGTTCGCCCACCGGTTCAAGAACCGGTGCCACCCAGCGGCAAACTATTGGGCCATCTGCTACCGCCACCTCATCGAAAAGTGCCGCTGACCCAAATCACGCTCTGCGTTATACTCCCCGGCGAGCTCAGGAGGATTCGCCATGAAAAAAGCCGGATGGTGGGTCGGATTTGTTGGCCTGCTGGCGTTCGTTGCCTCTGTACCGTCGCTGGCGGCGGATTACAAGTCGGCGGGCGAGGCGCTGGAAAAGGGCAAGGCCTTTCTGGACAAAGGCGACTTCGATAAGGCCATTGTGGCCTTCACAGCCGCCATCTGGCTCGATCCGACGAGTGACTCGGCATACTATAACCGTGGTATCGCCTGCAATAGAAAGGGTGACTACGACAACGCGATTGCCGATTTCACTACGGCCATTCAACTCGCCCCGAAAGATGCCGAGTCGTATTATTGGCGCGGCTGGGCCTTTTGCGAAAAGAGCGACTACGGCGACGCGATCGATGATTTCACCGAGGCCATTCGGCTCGATCCGAAAGATGCCAGGGCGCTTCCTTCGTGGCGGAGCCTACCTAGAAAGCGGCGCGTGCAACAAGGCGATTGCGGACTGCACCGAGGCCATCCGGCTTGATTCGCACAACGCAACTGCATACGGCCTCCGCGGTACGGCGTACGCGATCATAGGCAACCACAACAAGGCGATTGCCGACTACAACGAAGCCATCCGGCTCAACCCGCGAGGGGCTTTAGACTACTGCGCCCGTGGCGTGGCCTACAAGAGAAAGGGCGACTACGGCAAGGCAATGGCAGATTTTACCGAGGCGATCCGGCTCGACCCGAAGAACCCCAAAGCGTTCGGCGGCCGCGGCAGCGTCCATACAATCGTGGGCAGCAACGAAAAGGCGATTGCCGACTACAACCAGGCCATCCGGCTCGATCCAAAGAATGCCGCGTGGTTCCGTCACCGCGGCATTGTTTACGGAATCATGGGCTGCTACGACAATGAAATCGCCGATTATACCGAGGCCATCCGCCTCGACCCGAAGGACGGTGAGCCTTGCTACGACCGCGGCGTGGCCCACAAGAACAAAGGCGAGGTGGCAAGAGCAGAAGCGGATTTTGCCCGGGCGAAGACGCTGGGTTACAAAGCCCTACGATGAGGAAGCTGCGGGAAGCTGGGTCGGGGGGCTTCCTGCGGCGCCACAGGAAGGGGCATCGAAGATGACCGTGTTCCCAGTTCGCCAAAATCAGTGATGTGCGCCATTCCGTTTCTTTCTGGTTTCCGAAAGGGAGGAAATCCTCCCTAGGTTGCCGTAAGTTGCCATTGCTTCGCTTGCGCAGCGAACGCCTCCGCGTGCTGAACCCAATCGTGCAACGTTGCCGGATCGAAATCGGCGCCGTTAGGCCAGACAAGCGTATGCGCCTCGGCATCGAGTTGCACTCGTTCAAAGAACAGTCTGTCGCGCAACGGGCCGAACAATTCGCCGGCGAGGACCGGCTCGAAGTCGATCGTGCGTTCCAGCCCATCCTCGAAACGCAAGTGAATTGCATAGGGCCCGACAACCTGAAAGGCGACAACGCGGTGTATTGGATGGTTCATGTTTCACCTCTGTTCGAGTGGATCGATGGGGAGCGGCTTTCGGCCCGATTGCAGCAATTGCCAGTCTGCCAGCAAGTCCTCTTCATGCAACTCTGCCCATGCTTCCACGAAACGCTGCTGCCGCCGGGGCAATCCACCCTCCAACAACTCGATTGGCCCAAGCCGGTAAACCGCCACGTTCTCCCCATAATACGCATGGAAGTGCGGCAAGTGGTGCGGCTCGCCGAACTCCGCAAACATCCGAATCACAATCCCAAAGAACCGACTAAGTTCCGGCACTTCGCGTAGCTCCCTTCCTCAGAACAATTATACCAATCCTGGAGCGGCAGTGGAGACGTGTCCGATTTTGGCGACGTGGACAACGGATATCGGTGATGTCCGTGTTTCTCCAACCCCCCGGGCGGATTGCCCCGCCCGGTGGCACGCGGTAAGATGACGATTTGAAGCATACTGCGGAAAATCGCCTCTTCGCAAAATAGGCGACGTCTGGCCGAAGGAGGCCATCACGTGCGGCGACATGCGAAGCTCGCGCTGTACACCTGGATCGCCGCCTTGGCGATCGTTGTCCTCTTCACCGCCTTCTGGCGAGTCGGCTGTTTTCGGCCCCATTTTCTCTGGGCCCTGTTGAGTCTCGCGGCTATGCTCGTTCCGCTCTTGTGGCTTGCGGCGTCCGCGACATGGCGGATTGTGCGCGGGCCGGGGCGGTTGCCGGCCGCCGGTTGGTTGCTGCTGGGCGCCACGCCGGTCGTGTGGATGGGGACGTACTTGACGCTGGCGGTCATCGACGTACAGACAAAAGCCTCGCGGCCTTTGGATGCCCCCCTGCGAATCGCTGCCGTCTGGGCATCCTGGATTCTCGACGTCGAGGCCCGCTACCGTTACGCATCCTGGACTCGCGGCCGCCACGCTCTGCTAATCGACGACGGCCGCTCGCCGCATCCCGAGAAGCTCGTTGCCGAGATGGACGATCACATCGAAGCCATGGCCCGGCTGTTGGGCCAACCGGTTCGTGACAGAGAGTTCCCTTGGGTTCGCGGTTCTCTGTTCGGGCTCACCGGCCACGCGATCCTCGATTGGGCGATCTGCCGGCCGGAAAGCAACGATTATCTGACCGGCATGGACCGCCACGAGGTCGCCCATACGCTGATTACCGCCCTGGCCGGTCCCGATCAATACCCTCCCGCTCTTTTCACCGAAGGATGGGCGGAATCGCAGAGCCAGGATCGCGCCGCGATGATTCGCAGTCTCGCCCGCGCCCGCGAAGAGGGTTGGGCGTATCCGCTGCAAGAACTCGTTCGTCCCGCGGCGTACGAGCTCACGGATCCTCGACCCTGGGCCTACTGGGAGGGCGGCCCGCTGGTCCAATACCTGATCGATCGCTATGGGCCCAAGACGTTCTTCCGCCTCTATGCCGGCGTGCGGCCCGGCAGCTTCCGCGACGACTGCCGGGCGATCCTCGGCGATTCTTGGGAGACCGTCGAAGAGGGTTTTTGGAAATGGATCGCAGCGGAAGACAAGCGGCTCGCCAAAACCGCTTCGAAAGGGCCCGCCGCGGCGGTGCATCACGTCAAATTAGCCAAGTCCGTCAATCCGGCGGATTGGAAAACAGTGGTCGATCATTGCCGCCAAGCCTATGAAATCCATACTCCGCTTCCCGCGAACGCCGCCTTGGTCTGCAAGAGCGAGCTGTCGGACAAAGGTGTGAGAAGACCCGTCGAACCCAAACACTCCGAATGGAGCTGTTCCGCCGTCTTCGAGGGCCGCCAATTCTGGATATGCGGCAACTGCTTTCAAGGATCACTCGACGGTGAGTCGTACTTGATGTCAACGGCTGACCGCGACGCCCACGTGGTCATCGACCCGTCGGGCCTCGTGCGTTTCTACCCTTTTCCTCGCGACGAAGTCGTCCGCATGGCGAGCAGTTTCCAACGAGACGGAAGCGGGGCGTTTTGGCTGCCATTTCGCGAAAACGAGGCGGTCGAAGAGGCCTGTCGCATCGAACGAGTGATTCGCCCGGCGGCCGGGACTTCCGGTCGCTGGAGCGTTTGGGTTACCCGACGGTTCAACAACGATGAGCCGGCGATGCTCTACAAGATCGAGCTAGACCCCGCGTGCCGCTGGCGGGTGACGAAGATCGTCGGCGAAAGGCAGGGAAAACGCCGATTTGAAGCCGCCGGCACCTACCAGTCCATCGGCGACCTCTTCACCACCGCGACCTGGACTGCTACGTATGTTCTTCGCTTCGAAGGCAAAGACTGCGAAAGAGTAGTTCACTCTCAGAGGCGGCCGATGTCGGAGGCCGAGCGGCGTCAATTCCAACGCCGCGTCGAGCAGACAATCGATCGCTGCCAGCCCGCTCATCCATACCAGGGGCTGCGGCGTCTGCTGTTTGCGCTGGTCGTCATCTTTCCGTTGGGCGGCGTCATCCTCCTCGCCGCCTGCGGCCAGCGAAGATAGGGGAGGGAGTGGGAAAAGACGGCCGAACTTTCGGGACCTCCCTGATCTCAAGGAGAAAATGCGCGGCCTGCGCGGAGCAATTCGCCTTTCCACACCCTCCCGCAGCGAATATAATGCCTTGGCGGAATTGGTTTTCTCAGGGAGATGCTATGGAACGCGAACTACTCGATCGGGCCGAGGCCATTCAGCAGCGGATTCTGCAACTGAGGGACTCTCTTTGACTACGAAGGCAAGCGGAAGCAGGCGGCGGAGATCGAAGAGCGGATGGCCGCCCCCGATTTCTGGAACAACCAGGAACGCGCCCGCGAAGTCGTCGGCGAGTTGAAGGGGCTCACGGCCGTGCTGAAGCCGCTAGAAGAGGTGCTCAAAGCGGCCGACAATCTGGCGGTGCTCGTCGAAATGGCCCAGGAAGACGACGATCTGGCCGCCGAAGTCCCCGACGAGTTGAATCGGCTGCAACAATCGCTGGAGGTGATGGAGACGAAGGCGCTGTTGAATGGCCCCTTCGACGCCAACGCCGCCCTGCTGACGATCAACGCCCGCGACGGCGGCACCGACGCCAACGATTGGGCCGAGATGCTCTTGCGGATGTATCTTAACTGGGCGAAGGACCACGATTGCGAGACCGAGTTGCTCGACCGCCAAGACAACGAGCAGGCGGGCATCAACAGCGCCACGATCGCCATCCGCGGGCCGATGGCCTACGGATACCTCAAGGGCGAAAGCGGCATCCATCGCCTGGTGCGGATCAGTCCCTTCAACGCCGAGCGCAAGCGGCAAACCAGCTTCGCCGCCGTCGATGTTTCTCCGGAGATCTCCGAGCAGGTCGCGATCGAAATCCCCGACGACGACCTGGAGGAGCAGGTGTTTCGCGCCAGCGGGCCCGGCGGGCAGCACGTCAACAAGACCTCGAGCGCCGTGCGGTTGATCCACAAGCCGACCGGCATTGCCGTGGCCTGCCAGAGCGAGCGGAGCCAGCACAAGAACCGCTCGACCGCGATGAAGATGCTCCGCGCGCGGCTGGCCCGCATCGAGGAGGAGCGGCGCGAGGCCGAGCAGGCAGCCAAGTACAACCAGATGCCCAAGGTCGGCTTCGGCTCGCAAATCCGCAACTATTTTCTTCATCCCGAGCAGCGGGTGAAGGATTCGCGCACCGGCTACTCGGACACCAGCTTTCACCGCGTGCTCGACGGCGACATTCAGGGCTTTCTCGACGCGTACCTGCGATTCAGGGCGGGAAAAGAGTAGTCGGTGGCGGGAACGCGAGGGGGATGGAGGAGGTTGTCGAAGGAAGCGTTCCCCAGTTCGTGTGTTTTCTCTCGACAGCCTCCTCCGTCCCCGTCTGTTAGCGATGCTTGCGTGTCGCAAATTCAAGGCAGATTGTCGAATTCTGCCTTTCGGTCGCTGCGTAAAATGCAGGGGACGGAAGTTGTCGCCCGTCTATGTAATCGTTCCCGGGCGGGATAGTCGCCTTTCGCTCCGCGAACGCAGCGCTGCTTTCGCGGAGCGAAAGGCGACTATACGCACCAAATCGCGGATGAACCAGCGGCAACTTGTGAAGGGTTACGCCCCCCATACACCCATCGCCCAGCGACCCGCAGATCATGACACCGTTGGCCACAGAGACTTCGCCGATCGGAGAACGTCCCGCTTTTCGCGTAAGCAGGAATCGAGCCGCTCCGTCTCCCATCGCAACCGATCGCTCCAGCAAGAGAACGGAAACCGGCCCGCGGATCGGTCTGTTCGGTATCGGCTTGGAGACATATTGGCCGCAGTTTCCCGGTCTGCTGGATCGACTGAACGGCTACCAAGCGACGATCGCCGACAGGTTACGATCGCTCGGCGGGGAGGTCGTGGACGGCGGCATCGTCGATAGTCCGACAAAATCGCGCGAGACCGCCGAGCGTTTCCGCCGCGCGGGCGTGGAGATGCTGTTTCTCAACATTTCGACTTACGCGCTCTCGTCCACGGTCTTGCCGTTGGCGCAGACGGTCTCGGCGCCGATCGTGGTGTTGAATTTGCAGCCGGCGGCGCGGCTCGACTATGCCGCCTTCAACGCCGTGGGCGATCGCCGCGCGATGACCGGCGTGTGGCTGGAACACTGCCAGGCGTGTTCGGCCCCGGAAATCGCCTGCGTGTTTCGCCGCGCCGGCATCGATTACCGCCTGGTGACCGGTTATCTCGACGACAAGGTCGCGTGGAAGCAGATCGCCGAGTGGGTCGAGGCCGCCAAAGTCCGCCGGGTGATGCGGGAGAACCGCGTCGGCGTCCTCGGCCACTATTACTGCGGCATGTTGGATGTCTACAGCGACTTGACCCAGCAGTCGGCCGTCTTCGGCAATCACTTTGAACTGCTGGAAATGTGCGAATTGCGGCAACTCCGCGAACGGGTGACGTCTGGGCAAATCGAAGCGAAGCTGCGGCAGTTCGCCCGCGAGTTCGTCGTCGATCCGCAATGCCCGGCCGCCGAACTGCAACGAGCCGCGCGGACTTCGTGCGCTCTGGACGCCCTGGTCGAGACGCATCGGCTCGGTGCGATGGCGTATTACTACGAGAGCACGGCGGGCAGCGAGTACGAGGACATCGTCACCAGCGTCATCCCGGGCAACACGCTGCTGACCGCCAACCACGTGCCGGTGGCCGGCGAATGCGAAGTGAAAAACGTGCAAGCGATGAAGATCATGGATGCCTTCGGGGCGGGCGGATCGTTTTCGGAACTGTATCTGATGGATTTCGACGACGACGTCGTGCTCTGGGGCCATGACGGCCCGGCGCACGCGGCCATCGCGCAACACAAAGTCGGCCTGGTGCCGCTGCCGGTGTATCACGGCAAGCCGGGCAAAGGGCTCTCCATCCAGATGGAGGTCCAACACGGCCCGGTCACGATCTTGGCGGTCGTGCAGGACGCGGCCGGCAAGCTGTCGCTGTTGACGGCCGAGGGGGAGTCCGTGCCCGGCCCGACGCTGCAAATCGGCAACACGAACAGCCGTTACCGTTTTTCGATGGGGGCCCGGAGATTCGTCAACGCCTGGTGCGAGGCGGGTCCCGCCCACCACGCCGCCATCGGAATCGGACACCTGGCCGACAAAATCGAGAAACTGGCGTCGCTGTTGGGAATTGCGGCGATCCGCGTTTGCTGACGACGCCGCTTGTTTGCCGCAGTCTCGTTGGGGAAGGTATAATGAGATTATGGCCGACGAGTGGTATTGCGAAATTGCGGGGCGGGAGATCGGCCCGTTGTCGTCGGAACAACTCCGAGCGATGGCGGCCAAGGGGCAGATCCTGTCGAGCGATTGCGTGCGGCAGGGCGGTCAAGGCCCTTGGATCCTCGCCCGCCAGGTGAAAGGACTGCTGCCCGCGGCGCCCGATTCGCCGCCGATGGCTTCCGCGAAATCCATGCCCTCGTCCAAAACGCGCTCGGCGCAACCGGCGGGCATCTCTCCGAAACAAGACGTCAGCAACGCAGGTCGTGCCAGCCAGGCGCCGCCGCCCGACAATCTGCCGGTGGCCCAGCGGCTGCCGCGGACGGCGGCCATGCCTGCGTCGCCGGTGCGCCCGATGCCGCCGGTCGCTCCACCAATGGAGGCCGACGTCTTCGATCCGTTCGCGCTGGGAATCCTGGACGATCTGGCCACGGTGCAGACCGAAGCACAAGCCCACGCAAAATCCCCGCGTTCGCGCAAGAGGCGGCGACAGGAAAGGCAGAAAACTGTGGTGGGCGTGTTGGCGGCCGCGGTGGTCATCTTGGCGGTCGGCAGCCTGTTGTTGGCCGTCGCTGGCAGCACGCCTTCAGAACCGGGGCACAGCGCGTTCGACCACCCCAAGCAAGAAGACCGCTGCGGCCAAACCTGCCGCGAGCCCCGAGGCCCTTGCAGCGCGGGAAGGCATCGACGTGCTGGACTCGCCCAAATTGAAGTTGCCGAAAAGCGATGCGGGGGCGGCCGGAAGGCCGACGGCGGCCGATTCCGGCCTGCCGACGCTCGGTCGATAAAGCCGGCCGAATTGGGGCGGCCGTTTAGCCGCCGCGTCCACGCGGCGCAGAACCGCTTGCAGTCGCAGCGCCGCGTGGACGCGGCGGCTAAACCGTCCGGACGCGATCACTATAGTCCATTGCCGCACCGCGCCGCCGAACTCCGTTGACGCTCGCCGGAAAAGCCGATAGGCTGACTTCTGCTGCAAGGAATCGCGCCATGTCGGGCCCCTATTCTCAAGCCAACCGTGATCCAAGCCAAAGATTAGCGTGAACGCACTGGTCACCGGCGGCGGCGGCTTTCTCGGGCTGTACGTCGTCGAACAACTTGTCGCACGCGGCAATCGCGTTCGCGCGATGTGCCGCAAAGACTGCCCGCCGCTGGATGCCTTGGGCCTCGAGACGGCGCGGGCCGATCTGCGCGATCGCGACGCGGTGCTGGCCGCTTGCCGCGGGATCGATACGGTGTTCCACGTCGGCGGCGTCGCCGGCATGGTCGGCCCGTGGAAACTGTTCTATGAGACCAACACCTTGGGCACGCGGCACGTCGTCGAGGGATGTTTGACGCACGGCGTCGAGCGGTTGGTCTACACGAGCAGTCCGAGTGTGATCTTCGATGGCCGTCACCAGTGCGGCGTCGACGAATCGATCCCTTATCCGAAGCGTTGGCTTTGCCACTACGCCCACTCGAAGGCCTTGGCGGAGCAGCACGTGCTGGCCGCCAACGGCCGCGACGGCTTGGCCACCTGTGCGCTGCGGCCGCATCTGATTTGGGGGCCGCGCGATCGGCAATTGATTCCGCACGTGATCGATTGTGCGCGGCGCGGGCGGCTCGTCCGCGTCGGCGACGGCAAGAATCTGATCGACACGGTCTACGTAGAAAACGCGGCGGCGGCCCATCTGCTGGCGGCCGACGTGCTGGCGCCGGGCTCGCCGGTGGCTGGCCACGCGTATTTCATCAGCCAGGGCGAGCCGGTCAACTGCTGGCAGTGGATCGACGAACTGCTGGCGCTGGCCGGCCTGCCGCCGGTGCGGCGATCGCTCTCGCTGCCGGCGGCGTGGATGCTCGGCGCGGCCTGCGAGGCGGTGCATTGGCTCTTTCGGTTGCAAGGCCAGCCGCCGCTGAGCCGATTTCTCGCCCGGCAGATGGCGGCGTCGCATTACTTCGATATTGGCCGCGCCCGCCGCGATTTCGGCTATGAACCGAAGATTTCGATCGCCGACGGAATGCGCCGCCTGGCGGCCGCCGGACTGAAGTGAGTCGCGGCTGAAACGATTCGCCGCCGCCAGAATCCGCTGCTGCCCCGTGGCAGACGGGCGCAGTAATCGTTGGTGGTCAAGATGGGCAACTTGTGCTTCCACCCGCCGTTTAGCCGCGCCCCGAAGGGAAGCGCTGACGCGGGCCAACGCCCTCCGCCAACCCCAGCAACCGCAATCGCCGAATCCGTTACTGGGCCGTGGCGGACGGCCAGTTTGCCCGAAGCCAGTTCACGAGATAGGATAGGGAAGCGTGAGCAACATCCAACCGCTGCGATAACCCGGAGAAAGGACACCATGAGCCTCAAGCGAACCTGGCGTTGCGGCATTTTCGCGATTCTCTTGATTCTCTCGGCGGCAACGGGCCTCTATGGGCAGACGCCGCTGAAATCGACCGCCTTCACACCGGGATCATGGTCGCTGGTCCTCCTGCCCGACACGCAATACTACGCCGACCGTTACCCCGATCTGTTCAAGCTGCAGACGCAATGGATCGTCAAGAACAAGGAGAAATACGACATCCGTTACGTTCTCGGGCTGGGCGACATCACCGACAAGAACACGGCCCGCGAATGGCGAAATGCGAAGAAGGCCATCGACGAACTGAACGGCCACGTCCCTTACGCCCTGGCCACCGGCAATCACGACTACACCCCGAACGGCAAGCCGTTTTCGGGCCGCACGAGCGTCAACGAGTACTTTCCGCCTTCGAGGTTCGAGAAATGGCCGAGCTTCGGCGGCGTCATGAAGAAGGGGGACATTGCCAACAGCTTTCATCTGTTTCGCGGCGGCAAGACCGATTGGATCGTGATCGTGCTGCAATGGGCCCCCAGCGACGCCGACGTCAAATGGGCCAACGAAATCCTGGCCAAGCACCCGAAGCGCAAGGCGATCCTCGTGACCCACGCGTATCTGTTCGACGACAACACCCGCTACGACTTCGCCAAGAAGGGCAAGAAGCAGGAATGGAGCCCGCACGCCTATACCGGCAAGAGAGGCAACGACGGCGAAGAGCTCTGGCAGAAACTGGTGCGCAAGCACGATTTCGCTTTGGTGGTCTGCGGTCACGTCAGCATCCACGGCTACGCGTTCCTGGTCAGCAAGAACGATCGCGGCAAGCACGTCTATCAGATGCTGGCGGATTACCAGTCGCGGCAACTCGGCGGCGAAGCCTATCTGCGGATTCTGGAGTTCTTGCCCGATGGCAAGACAGTCCACGTCGCCACGTACTCCCCCTTGCGCAACGGGTACCTGAACGACCCCGGCAACCAATTCAGCTTCGAGTTGGATCCGTGAGAGCGGCGGCGGATTCTGCGGCGCCCGGGGATGTAGTAATTCTCTGCGGTCGAAAAATGGGGAATCTGTTTAGCCGCCGCGTCCACGCGGCGCAGGATCGCTCCCAACTGTAGCGCCGCGTGGACGCGGCGGCTAAACGGTTCAGAGATAACCGCGCCATAATCCGTTGCTGCACCCGCGCGTCGGGGGCATCTGGCACTCGCCCCGCAGCTTTGATATAATAGTTGAAGAGCGAGACTCTCTTCGACCGAAGAAGGGTCAGTTTGGGGGCGAACTGGATTCGACCGGGCAGTTGAAGTGCCGGTGGCGTGCCGTGGTTGGTCAGCAGGCCACGTAAAAAGCCGACCAAAAAACTTAATTGCCGAGTCTAATCTCGCAATGGCCGCCTAGAGATAGGTTGCCCCGGCTGAGGGCTTTTGCCGGAGAGGCCCGACTGCCGGCCACAATTCCGGATCGTCTTGGGTCGCTGTTGGCCACGCCCAGGATTAAAACCTGCTGCCGACTAGCTGCTTTGTGACCCCGTCGGTTGGGGCCGAAGCGGTGAAGGCGTAAATCATCCGACTATGCACGTAGAGGCCGTCGCGGAAATGTCGCGGGACGCGGGTTCGATTCCCGCCGCCTCCACCTTGAGCCACCTTGCACCCTGATGTAAGGTGGCTTTTCTTATGTACTTATGCTATAATCCTTGTCGATCGCCTACTTCTGCATCAAGGCGTTCTCCGAGACCGATCAAACGGAAGAGTTGATCTGGGAGACTTCCTGGAGTACGTCAAGGGTCTTCTGGCAGAAGAGGAGGAGTAGAAGGTGAAACGAGCCCGGACCCGCAAGATCGTTAGCGGCTGTCCAAGAATAAGTCCCCTCTTCGTCATTCTGAGCGCAGCGAAGAATCTCGCTGGTCCCCCGGAGATTCTTCGCTGCGCTCAGAATGACGGTTGCAGGAAACTCCAAAGTTATTCTTGGACAGCCGCTTATGACGGTGTTCTGCCGCGAAGAGGATGCCGAAGACGTGGAACGGCAACTCCTCGACGACTTCTTCGCAGGAAATAGCACTTCCTTGGCAAACATCAAAGTTGAGGTTCTCGAACCATCGCCAGAGGAGGAGAGGGAAGCGTGCGATAGCTTGGATGTGCCTCTCGAAAACGACTCCGAGGTTGACCCGACCGAGTGGACCGTCGAAGAGTGCATCAACTTCATCGAGACGACGTTCGGCAAGAGCATCCTCACCATCGCCATGCACGAAATCTCCAACGACGATGCGGAGGGCTGGCGGAACGAGGTTCGTCGTCGGACCGAAGAGAAGTAGGCCAAATCACCGACTTCTCGCGCGCTCCTTTGTCTCTTCGGACGTTAGAAGTCTTCTAACCTCCTTGAGTTTGGGCCTTCCTTGCCCCACCGCGTAGGCTGGACCAAATCGTGTTGGCATCGACGGCAAATGCCGCGGACCCGCACGGTCGTTACCGCGGTGTTCTGTCTGGAAGAGGATACCGACCATGTCGAATGGCAGCTTCTCGATGACTTCTTGGCCGCGGATGATGTGGCCTTGGCTTCAGGCTGCAAGGGCGTGCCAGCAGCACCCGGAGCGCTGCTATCGTCGTCTTGGCCGTGCCACCTGCCTGGACAAGCTTGGACATTTCGGTTCACCGCGGAGGACTTGAAGAGGGTGCCAAACGTGTAATTGCAGGCTGGTGCCCCAAAGGTACTGGCTGCGAAAGCCCTATAAACCGAATGTTCGTACGGCTTCTCGGTAACCGTCAATGAATCGCCAGCCTTGAGGTCCTTGCCAAGATGAACGCGTGGGTGGAATTCATCCGCTGACAAGGCATCGGACTGAGCAAGCCGTGTGTCAGGCTGGACCTGATCCTGGCCGGTGGACCTAAACAACCTTGCGGTCGCCATTGCCGAAAATAAACCAGTCGTAACCGAGGCTGGCGAACAGTGAATCTACGGCGCCGTCATCCATCACATTTTTCAGGAAGCGACTGTTCTGCGACCGGCCGGTGCCCCATTGTTGTAGGACCTGGCGCAAGAAATCGCCAGTAAGCTGATCGGCGACATTACCGCCGACTAGGATATCGTTGCCGCGGCCACCTAGGACCGCGTCGGCACCGGCGCCACCGACCAAGAGGTCGTCGCCCCCTCCGCCTTGGAGCGTATCGTTCCCCAGGCCTCCGAAGATCAGGTCTGACGCCGAGCCTCCGAAGAGCTTGTCGTTGCCCGCGCCTCCGCTGAGCAGCGTAGGCACGCCGAGCAGCACGCTGATGGTATCGTTCCCGCTACGACCCCAGGCGCGAATCTCGCGGACGTTCTTGAGCAGAATGTTGCCGCTGACTACGTGGCCGTTGATCTTGACCTGGAGTTTGTTGCCGGATTGCGTCGCGACAATCACGTCGTTGCCGCTGGTGCCGCCGATTCGGACAATACCACTCGAGTCGATTGTCACTTTCCCGTCGGCTACGGCCTTGGTGATGTTGAGCGTGACCGTAGCATCGTCAGAGAGCGCTCCAGCCGCGCCGCCGGAGTCGGTGACGAGATAGGTGAAACCGTCGCTGCCGGCTCCGTCGCGTGCTGCACCCGGCTCGTAGACCAGCGTCGGGCCGCCGGTGAAACGGTCGCCGACCTGCACTAACACGCCACTCTGCGTGGAGAGCTGCCCTTGCACCGGCAGCGACGTGACGGTGAACAACAAGGCCGCCGCCGGCGTTTCGACGTCGGTGGCCGACAACTTGAGACTGACCTTTCCATCCTCAGTGACCGTCGCGGTCAGGTCCGTGGCAACCGGCGGGTGATTCTGTGACGTTACACTCACCGCCTTGCTGCCGGTAATCGCCGCCGCCACGCCGTCGCTGACGCTGGTGGCAATCGTGAAGTTGCCGTTGAAATTGAGCGCCGGCGTGAAGGTCAACCCTGCCAGCAGGATGTTGACGTCGGCGATCGCCCCGCTGGCGCTCCACACGCCCGTGGCCGCATTGTAGGTCGAGGTCACCGCCCCGGAGGTGGCCGTATTCAAGCTGCCAGCCGCCGGATCGGACAACGTCAAGGTAGCCGTCACTGCCGGGCTGTCCACGTCGCTGACCACGATGTCGATCAGGTTCAGCGGCGTGTCCTCGGTGTACGTCTCGGCGGCGCTGAGGTTCGTGGCCGTGGGCGGGTCGTTGACCGCGATGCCCGTCACCGCCTTGCTGCCGGTGATCGCCGCCGCCACGCCGTCGCTGACGCTGGTGGCAATCGTGAAGTTGCCGTTGAAATTGAGCGCCGGCGTGAAGGTCAACCCTGCCAGCAGGATGTTGACGTTGGCGATCGCCCCGCTGGCCGTCCACACGCCCGTCGCCGCATTGTAGGTCGAGGTCACCGCCCCGGAGGTGGCCGTGCTCAAGCTGCCCGCCGCCGGATTGGACAACGTCAAGCTGGCCGTCACGTCCGGGCTGTCCACGTCGCTGACCACGATGTCGATCAGGTTCAGCGGCGTGTCCTCGGTGTACGTCTCGGCGGCGCTGAGGTTCGTGGCCGTGGGCGGGTCGTTGACCGCGATGCCCGTCACCGCCTTGCTGCCGGTGATCGCCGCCGCCACGCCGTCGCTGACGCTGGTGGCAATCGTGAAGTTGCCGTTGAAATTGAGCGCCGGCGTGAAGGTCAACCCTGCCAGCAGGATGTTGACGTCGGCGATCGCCCCGCTGGCCGTCCACACGCCCGTCGCCGCATTGTAGGTCGAGGTCACCGCCCCGGAGGTGGCCGTGCTCAAGCTGCCCGCCGCCGGATTGGACAACGTCAAGCTGGCCGTCACGTCCGGGCTGTCCACGTCGCTGACCACGATGTCGATCAGGTTCAGCGGCGTGTCCTCGGTGTACGTCTCGGCGGCGCTGAGGTTCGTGGCCGTGGGCGGGTCGTTGACCGCGATGCCCGTCACCGCCTTGCTGCCGGTGATCGCCGCCGCCACGCCGTCGCTGACGCTGGTGGCAATCGTGAAGTTGCCGTTGAAATTGAGCGCCGGCGTGAAGGTCAACCCTGCCAGCAGGATGTTGACGTCGGCGATCGCCCCGCTGGCCGTCCACACGCCCGTCGCCGCATTGTAGGTCGAGGTCACCGCCCCGGAGGTGGCCGTGCTCAAGCTGCCCGCCGCCGGATTGGACAACGTCAAGCTGGCCGTCACGTCCGGGCTGTCCACATCGCTGACCACGATGTCGATCAGGTTCAGCGGCGTGTCCTCGGTGTACGTCTCGGCGGCGCTGAGGTTCGTGGCCACCGGCGGGTCGTTGACCGCGATGCCCGTCACCGCCTTGCTGCCGGTGATCGCCGCCGCCACGCCGTCGCTGACGCTGGTGGCAATCGTGAAGTTGCCGTTGAAATTGAGCGCCGGCGTGAAGGTCAACCCCGCCAGCAAGACGTTGACGTCGGCGATCGCCCCGCTGGCCGTCCACACGCCCGTCGCCGCATTGTAGGTCGAGGTCACCGCCCCGGAGGTGGCCGTGCTCAAGCTGCCCGCCGCCGGATTGGACAACGTCAAGCTGGCCGTCACGTCCGGGCTGTCCACGTCGCTGACCACGATGTCGATCAGGTTCAGCGGCGTGTCCTCGGTGTACGTCTCGGCGGCGCTGAGGTTCGTGGCCGTGGGCGGGCTATCGACCAGGCCGGCGCCCACCGGTCCGCCGATGTCGAAAATTACCCCGTTCTGCTGTAGGTCGTCGTCGCCCCGCCCGCTGTCGACGAAGTGCAGCACGAGGTTGCCGTCGACGATTTCCATGCCGGTGCCGGTCTGCGGATCGTCAAGGAAGCTGTACCAATGGGGATCGGCAGGATCGTCGGGCGTCACACCGTACTTGTAGTAATCGGTGATCCCACTGGTATCCAGGCCAGCGATGGTGACTGTTGCAGCCGTGTCAGAGAGGCCCGTAAAGGCGAACTCCAGGAAGCCGAAGGGAAACACAATTCCGTTGGGAAGGGCGACGCCCGCATCTTGAGTAATGGCGGCGCTAAGCGAGGTGCCGTCCGGCGAACTGACTTCGATGTTCCCACCTCCGCCGGGTTTCGGCAGCGAAACCGTGTTCACTCCGTTCACAGCGACGAACCAATCGAACGCAACTTCCTGGGACCAGCGGCCATCAGTCGCTGTGACCGTCACATGGTAGGGCGAGTTACCGGCGGCGCCGACTGGAATTTCTCCCAGCAACTGGTAGTACTGAAAGTCAGCGGCTAAGTCGGTGTCCAACACCACCCCGGGCGGGAGTCCCGTGACGGAGACCTGCAGCGGCAACTGGATCAGGCTGTTTGTTGCATAGAAGGTGGCGAAGCCTTGCCCTCCTTCGAGCGTGATCTGGTCGGGGGGCATTCCGTCGGCGGTGTCGGCGTAGATGGAAATGTTATCCACGACGTCCGCGGGCAGAATCGACCATTGGAACGACTTGGCCGAGACGTCGCTGCCTTGCGTGGCCGTGATCGTCGTATCGTAGGTTAGGGACGCTCCTGCCGCGCCCACGGTTCCGCTGATTTGGCCCGTGGCGGGATCGATCGAGAGGCCATCCGGCAGGTTGGTCGCAGAGAAGGTGATGGCTGCCGTGGATGGGCTCGTAGCAGTGACAAGCAAGTTGACGCTGTCCCCGACGAGGCTCAGGTAGATCGAGGGCACATCGAGCGTGATCTGCGTGATGTACCAGTCAATCCGTTTGCTGCGAGTGAAGCCGCTAATGATATCGCTGGCAGTGAAAAGCGTGTGGTAGACGCCGAGGGACGCTTGCTGGTCAACGACACCGCTGATGACGCCGGTGGTGGAGTCGATCGACAAGCCGGGCGGCAAGTCGCTCGCCGTATAGTCGCCTATTAAGCCGGCGTAGGCGCCGACCGGAGGAGGAATGCTGACGACATCGCCCTTTTGATTGGACAGCACGGCCGGTCCACCCAAGCTCCACTCAGGGAACTGGGTGCCGTTCAATAACAGGTTAAAGAACGGCGGATTGCCGAAGACTGCCACTGCGGAGCCCGGATTGGAGAATGCTTGGTACGTGCTGGAATAATCGAAGGTGGAACTCACCGCGTAGTTCACGGTCAGATTGCCAATGGTTGTGTTGGTGGCGTCGATCATCCATGGCAAGTCAGCCCCATCGGCTCGATCATCGAGCGTGAGTCCAAGGTGGCCGTTCGAGCCCGACAGGTTGATGACGCCGTGGACGTCGGCAAGGCTCCCGCTGTTGCCGACATTCACCTGCGCGTCGATGATGCCGACGACATAAGGGTTGACCACGGTGGGATTGACGGTGTCCTGCAAATTGATCACGCCCGAGTTGCCGAGGATATTCAGGGTGTGGACGAGTCCTTGCACGTAGGTGGAGTTCCATGCATACTCCACGTCGTAGTTCACGTCGATTTGCCCGGCGTTATCCGCGACAGTGTAGGTGTCCGGAGTGCCGGTCCAGGGTTGTGAGTCGTTGAACGTAAGATGGCCGGTGTTGGCTGTGACGTTGGTGTCGATGGCCCCGGAAAGCGGCGCTCGCTCTACCACGAGGTTCCCGGCGCTGGCTTGAATGTCTAGGGTGGGAGTGATTCCCGTCACGGTGTGCAGAGTGTGGACAACGGCATTCGGCTGCTCGGGGTCGTACGCAACAGGATCAACTATGTAGCCGAGCCCGATGTCGCCGACGTATTGGCCGTCGAAGCGAATGGTCGCATCTTGCAGGCCCGCCACGCGGTTGACGATCGTCTGTTCGAAGGGATAAGCAGTGGCGAACGTGATATCCGTGTTCGCGCCGAAGAAGACCGTGGGCGCATAAGCGACGGATGCCAATTCGTAAGAGCTGGTCCCTGTCCAGACATATTGTATCGGGGTGTAGTACTCCACCTTCAGCGACGTATCCGTCAGCGTAACGCGGTCGTTGAAAAATCCCGCTTGCCGCGAGTCTACAACCAGCGAATTCTGCGTCGATGGGTCGGAATCGGCGACGGTGACGTCCAGAAACGTCCCCAGCCCCAGAGCAACGTGATATTGATCGCTGCCGCCGCGGCCGTCGAGCGTGATCGAGGTGTCCGCAACCCGGTCAACCGTCAACTCGATGTCTTGCGTCCGGCCGTTCGTGCCGAAGGTGCGGGAGACGGTGTAGAACGGACCGTCCACATAGCCCCCCAAATACTGAATGTAATAGTCAGTCGGGAATACCGGATTGGCGCCTTGCGGATACATAACCGCGCTGCTCAAGTGAGTTGCCGTGCCGTAGTCTAGATACACGTTGTCGGGATACGTCGCCGTGACGTTAAAGGAATCTGGCGCCGGGGAGCCGCCGAATACGAGGCGCCCGGAACCTTGAATCTGAAAGGCGATGTTCAGTTCGGAGGTGTCGCCGAAGACAATCGTCGATCCCACGGCTCCAACCGCAATGACCGTGTTAATGCCCTGCGCCGTGGCAAATAAGCCGGCGTTGCTATAGATGTCGAGCGCCTGGTAGGCGGGATTGTACTTATCGGGCTCTGTGCCGTTCTCGAAATCCGCGATATCGCCGGCCGGCACTTGCACGACGAGCTGACTCTGTCCGCCGCCGCCGTCGATCTGATACGTTGCCGGCACGCCGCCAAACGAAGGGCTGATGCTGAACGCGTTGACCCATGATCCGCCGATCATCTCGTAGGCGCCGGGCCCGGCCGCGAGGAAGCTGTTGTTCCCCGGGCCGCCGAACATCAGCCCGCCGCGGCTGGCGGTCATCGTCGCGCCGACAATGCCCGCCGGGTCGGCCGGCGCCGTCGCGGCCGCGATCTCCGCACTGATGAGCGCCTGGCCGGCCGAGTCATAGCCGGAGATGTCGCCGAAATGGGCCTCGGCCTGGTCGATCCGGTCGGCGGGGATAAAGTTGCCGAATTCCATCGTGCCGCCTGTCAGCGTGTTAAAGCCGTACCCGCCGACCAAGAGCACGTTGGCGTGCGTGCCGTCGAACGCTTCGTCATACCTGTAGCTGACGTCGTTTCCGCCCACTAACAATATGCCGGGCGTCGTCTGAGGGGGCGCGGATCCGGCGCGCCTTCATCGGCGAACACGCGGAACGGATCGTCGATATTGATCGTCACGTCATTCGGCGCCGCACCGTTGAAGCCGATCAAGTTATAGTAGTCGCTGTCGACGTCGTTTTTACGCTCGACGAACAGGTCGATCTCGTTCGCATAATCGACGCGGATGCCATCGGCCAGATAGGTGTCGCCCCCCACGGTGACCGAGTAATCGTGAATCGGCTCGACCGTCACCACCGCTCCGGGCGTCATCTTGCTCGCATCCAGCAGCAGAGTGTGCTGGTCGGTCACGTCCACGACCACCAGCGGAACGCCGGGCGGCGGCGGCGGCGGCGGTTCGTTATTGACGATGTCGTACTCACCCAGTTTATAGTCGAAAAGCGTGATGTCGGGACCGATGGGGTTGGGCAACGTCAGCGAGACCGAGGCGGCCGCATAGAACTTGCCCGTCGCGTTGAACACCTTGCCGTGGGAGGCGAGGTTGTCGATCATCGAATCGAGGTAAACGTGCGACGACGTGTCGGTGCTGGCCAGTTCGTAGTTGAGATCGGCATACAGGCCCCCCGCGAGCGTCGCCACCGCCGAGGCCTCCAGTTCCATAAAACCATGCAAGTAGACGGCCGTGTCACGCGGCTGGGGAACGTTCGGAATCGGCGCGTCCGTGGTGTCGATGCCGTTGTCAAAGTAGAACCCGTGGAGCAAGTCCTCCACGTTCTTGCCCGGATCCTGCACGAACTTGATTAGTCCGGCCGTGTCGTAGCCCATCGAAAAATCGGCGTCGAACACGATTCCGGCCGAAAGAAAGACGCCAAGCACGTCTGGGATGCCCACGCCGATGCTGGCCGCCAGATCGAAGTGCTCGCGGCCAGTGCTATACGTGAACATGTCCTTGGGTTGGCCGGTGAGAATGCCGCTGAGCACCGGGCCCGGGTCGTCCAGGAGCGGGAATTGGAAGCCTTCCGTCAACGTGAGCCCCGCATCACTAGCAAAAGATTGGAGGTCACCCTTCACTTCTTGCAGCACCGGATTGTTGATTATCTGGTTGATCGCGCTGCCGAGCGGACCGTTGCCAAGCTGACTGGTATCAAAGTTGAAGCCGCCGGGCGAACCGTAAGCCACCCGCGCATCGCCGGTAAGCGATATGTCGCCGAAATCGATCACCGCCCCGCCGGTGCTGCCTGAGAGATCGATGGTGTTGACGGCCTTGATCACTTTCACCATCAGATCAAAACGGTCCTGCTGATCTTGGCTGACCGCGGCGCCCTTGAGAAGCAGATCCCCGACGGTCTCGTTGCCCTCGAACGCGCTCAGGATCGGCACGGGCGTATCGAAGGCGTCGATGAAGGGCTCGAGCGGCTTGGTCTCCTTCTGCACGGTCTTGACGATGTCGCCCAGGAAGCCGTGCGTGAAGCTGTTGACGTCAAGCGAGAAATTCTTCAGCGCGATCTGCGGCACCGCGAACTGGTTCGTCTGCGTGTCGATGCTCCAATCCAAAACAAAGTCGGTTTTGAAGACCGGGTTCAGCGGTGCGTTCAACGCCGGATCGACGAAGCTCACCGTCAGACCCAGGTCGATGTGCGCGCCGCCAGAGAAGTTGGGGGTAATGCTGCCGGTGTCGAAGCCGAAAATCAGGTGGCCGTCGAAGTGTGTCCCCTCGTCGACGGCGTGCGTGTAGAGCAGGCCGTTAAGGCTCATCGTCGCCTGGAAGTTCGGCAGCGTGACGCCGAAGCCGATGTCCAGGTTCGTGTTGGCCGCGTCGAGAGTGATGCTGCCATTTTGGTCGTTGAAGACCACATTCAGCGTGGGATTGATCGCAACGGCCACGCCGCCGGCCGTCTTGACCTGCAAGAACGCGTCGAGGCCGAGATCGAACGTGAGAGGTGGGGGCGAGATCGCAGGCAGCGGGATGGAGAGCTTATACTGGCCGCTTCCGAGTTGATCGGTCTGGTTCTCGACGGTCGAGAGCGAATCGCTGAGGATCGTAGCGAGTTTCTGCACGTCGCTCAACTGTTTGCCCACCAGCGGCAGGCTTGTGACGGCGTCCAGGGCGGTGTTCAGCGCCGCCTGATAGGGCGTGAGTTCGTTGACAAGATCTTGCCCGACACTTAGCAGCCTGCGCTCTTCCAGCGCTTCCAACGCCAAACGTCTCAAGTGTGTGGCGAACAGGGACGGACGTACCGCCTGCCGACGCCGCAAGCCAAGCCGTGGCTTCTTAAGCACGGCACAATTCTCGTTGAGCCACATCGCCAACCCCCTATCGGCTAGCGCGGCGATCGCCTTAGTCCACCGCCACCGGGTGACGGTCGCCGCGGATCTTCTGAAAGTACTCAAAAACCGAATCCAGTCGCTCCCACCAAGAGTCGATTGGCCGAAGCACTGCCACAGTTTCTTTGCTGAATGCTATCTGGGGGCGGCGACCGCGGCAATCGCTCTGAGACGATTCATCTTGGCGATTCGACCCTGAACGGAACTTGCGCAACTCCGGACGGTCTAAGTGATTGCGCCGGAGCGCACGAGTTTTTCGCACGGCGAGCCGCATTGACGGCAACTGTGCCTGCGTAAGAACCCAACCCGAAGTGGACACTCTGTCAAAACCAATGTCAACGTTCTCCGAGAGATCGACGCCAGGTCTCAATGCAAACCAGGAGGTCCTTGGGGACTTGTACGCTGCCAACGCAAGCACCCGTTCCGAACCACTGCGGTCGCGGATTCAGAATTACGATCACCTACCGGGCAAGGGCAAGCCGACGCGCGGCCCGCCTCCGACGACGGTGCGATTTGTGGTACGTGGTCAGAGCTTGACCGACCAGTTCGCTGAGTTGGCACCTGGCTTCCCATGACCAGTCCCGATACTCATCAATCAGGTCGCTCGGCATCCGAAGCGTCACCTTCTGTTTGGGCACCGTTGTCTGCCGTTCGCTGAAAAGAGGCCGCCCAAGCCGGGCGCGTCGGTGAGGTTGAGCAGTAGGTGAGCTTGGATTACCAGGAGAGCCAGCCCTCCGGCCACTTTGCTGAGGCTGTTCGAGCCTCGATGATGCAGCCGGTGTCGGCTCAAGGGAAATTAGCTCGCCCAAAACACCGCTGATCCCACCTATCGTCTTTGAAGCCACGGTACAACCTCCACAAGTCGCTTGACGACGACAGCATAATCCTGCAAAGCATTGGAGCGAGTCAGATGGTGGACTTTGCCGGAAGTAGTGGCGTACAGTAACCGCGCGCCGCAGCGAACCTGTCCCAGAACCGGCCAATTGGACCACGCCAAGGAACTGGGCATCTTGAAGGAGGTGTCTGACGAGGGGCACTTCTTTGAGAACCGAGACATCCCCGCCTTGGTCAACACCATCGCCGACTGGAACGCATTCATCGCCGCTGGGACCGGCGCCTTCGATGACCTCGTCGGCAGCAAGGCGGTGGCCCCAATCAAGGAGTTCCCCGATTTCGAGCATCTGGAAGCACAAGGTCAGGACCAAATCGAGGGATTCCTTCGCTGGATCAAGGAAAAGCAACTGTCGGCCAGCAGATGAGGGATAACGGACTACCTTTCGCAATACCAAAAGGAACGGTGCTATGTGCCAAGACTTGGACGACGATGATTGGGACGAGGACGATTGGGACGACGACGAAGACGAGTGGGACGACGAGTGGGATGACAAAGACGATTAGCTTCGGACTTGGACCGGAGACGAAGAGCAATCACAAAAGGAACGAGAAATGAAACCTATCCCTGAAAACGCCAGGGTCGCCTTGATCGGCGTGGTCTTTCGCCACGGAAACGAAGAACAGCCGTGGTTGGTTCAGGACAACCGCAAGGCGTTGACAAACGAGCTTCCTTGCAGCGCGAAAGCCGACGTGTTGGACAAGATTGCCGAAATCCTGGACGACATGCACCTTCCCCCGAACAAATTGGACCAGGACAGTGACCCTGCCGAGGTCACGGTGGCGGTGGGGTTTGATCCGGCTGATGCGCACGACACGCGAGATTTCGCATGGGATTCTAACAGGAATCGTTGGGAGGTTGGCATCTCGGAAAGCGCTATTGGTGAAAATGGCGTCCTTTCGGCAAAACGTGGAGGAATTGCAGACCCCCTCGCAAAGGAAAGGACGCCATCATGCCGTATGTTGCCCGACTGCTGTTGATTCTCACAAGTGCTTCGATCCAGAATGAAGTACGCCCGCAAATCGACGAACTCTGGAAGGACCAACGCGAGGCATTGGAACAGATGGTGCTGAGGTTCGTGCTGGCGGAGATTTTTCCGGCAACGATGTTCGACTTCGAGACCCAGATCGCCACGCAGGTGCGAGAGTTGGCCCGTCAGTTGCTTGAGCGAGTGCTGAATGGGTTGGAAACGGGGGATGTTAGGAGGGTGTGAGTGTGAGGAGGAGGAGGAGAAGGAACGGCGGTTGAACTACTGGACTATTGACCGCACCACTTTACCCGACGATTTACCCGAAACTTTTACCCGAAAATGCTATCGCCGTAAACACTTACGCAGTAAGTGTTTACAAGCACGCCCGGCAGGATTCGAACCTGCAACCAACGGATTAGAAATCCGTTGCTCTATCCCTTGAGCTACGGGCGCGTTTTTCTTATCTCATTGCTTGGCAAGCACTTATAGAGTATACTACATTGGTTGGCAGTAAATTCTGGCAGTAAACAACCATACCCAACTCACCGAAACAACGTAGATTTACAACAAGGTGATACATGGCGCAAGAAAGGCACTCGCAATAGGGGGTACTGGTTCCGTAAAGGCCGGGGGTGGTACGTCGGCTCTGACAAACTGCTAGACCCGGAAGGCAAGCATATCAGGGACGCTGACAACCGGCAAGCCGCAGAACAAGCCTATCACGCCCTCATGGCGAACGGCCCCGTGCCGGTGACGAACGGTGATACCTACAGCGTGCGGGAGGTCTGCCGGGAGTATCTGAAGGAAGCAAAGGCAAAGTCTTCCGCCCAAACCTATCTGCTGCGCAAGCGGTTCCTTTACGATTTCTGTGAGGGAAAGAAGGGCGTTCACAAGGGATACGGCGACCTGCCGATAACGGACTTGATCGGCTTGAACGTCAAGCAATGGTTGGACGCCCACAATTGGGACGGTTGCCGCAGAATGGCTTATCAGGCCGTCAGGCGGGCCGTCTTCTATGGTATTTCTCTCGGGATGGTCAGGGAAAACCCAATCAAGGGTTTCAAGGCCGACCCCGTGCGGAAGCGGCAAGCCTATTTCAGCAAGGAAGTCGAAACGGCCATCTACGCGACCGCCAACCGTGCGATGGCCGACGTGATTCGCGCCTTGATTGGCACCGGCTGCCGGCCGGGCGAGATCACGCGATTGGAAAGACGCCACATTGAGAAGAAAGACGGCCGGGTGGTTTGGCGGTTCCCGCCGGCCGAACATAAAACCGGGAGCAAGACAAAACGAGATAGGGTTGTCCCCGTTCCCACTGAGATTGCCGCCCTTGTCAAACACCGTTTGACGTGGCAGACCGGCAATCGTGTCTTTCTCAATTCCAAGGGCAAGCCTTGGACGCCTACGGGGCTGAAGACTGCCTTTGCACGGCTGCGGAAGAAACTCGCCAAGAAGGGAATCAAGCTGACCAAGGATCAAACCCTTTATGCTTGTCGCCACACCTACGCCAAGCGGCAACTTGGCAAGGGCATTTCAACGAACGTCCTAGCGGCGCAAATGGGGAACAGCCCGCAGATTGCGTGGGACCACTACGGCAGAGATTGGGACCAGCAGGCTGACAACTCAGAAATCCTATGGTCGGGTATCGACTAGAATTCGTGATACGTAAGCGGCGTACTCTTAGGCCGGGCGACCGGCCTTTTCTTTGTGTGCCTTTCGACAAAGTCGTCAAGCCACTCCCGTCTAAACTTGATCGGTGCCCACGGCTTCGACTGAAAAAACTCGATTCCTTTTCGCGCAACGATCTTTCTAAGTCCCTTCGGCGTGTAGCCGAGCAGAACGGCGGCTTGCCGAAGTGAAAGTAAACCCTCTTGTGGAAGGCGCGGGGCGGCTTGACATTCAGCGAGACATTCGGCAAGATAGACTCTTGCTGTTGCCAGTGTGGCTTTCTCTGGGGCTTTTGTAACCAACTCGGCAAGCCCCAGCTTGGCCGCCATATCGCGTGCTTCTTCGCAGACGATCATCGGAACGTCGGGGTCAAGCCCGACGTGTTCCTGAATAGCGTCAAGATGCTCCAAGTAAGCCAGTTCTTTTTGGCAATGCGTGCGAAACTTTTTCATGTATCACCTCAGATTGTGTTGCTTGAATTGTGGCGGCAGCACGGTTTGCCGTGCAAGCGGCGGGAGGTGACGCAACGAAAGCAGCTTGGCTGCTGGATCGTCATACTTGTGGCAACACGTTGGCCATTGGCGACCAATTGGCAACGTCTATTACAGGCTGGGGCATGGCAGGCGTTGCCACTGGTTTGGCTTCCGCTTCGGCCATTGCCGGCTTCTCTTCATAGACAGAGTACGGTCGCTTGACCTTCTTGCCCTCTCGAATGTCCAGAGTGACGCCCTTCTCCCTGAGAAACGGCTCCACCTTCTTGAGATAGCGACCGAGCGTATTCGCCCGGCTCTTGATCGCCTTCTTGGCGGCCTCACCATCCCAATCGCCGAGCGCTTCGCACAATTCGACTGCCGAACCTGGTCCCCACGGCTTGTCCATCCTGAGGATAGCTTCGGCCGCCTTGAGCGCATCGCCATCCAGTCCTGGAAATTCCTTCTCTGCGGCTACGGTATTCATGGCCTTCACTTTTTCTTTCGTCATAAGTACCGGCAGCGTGTGCCGGCCGCAGACGCCCGACAAGTCCAACGCAAAGAGTTGCCGCATGAAGAATGGAGCTTCCTTCCGCAGTTCCGGCAACAGTCTTTCCTTGGGGATGTCCGTGCCCTCATACGGCGTGACTTCCCAAAGAACAATGCGCGTGTCGCCAGGTTCGATGGCGATGGAACGGATATTCTGAGTGCTGAAAACCCAGTGGGTGTAGTTGTCCGCAGTGAAAGACGTTTTCCCCTTGGGGGTAATCAGTATTCGTGGGCTTGTCACCCATGACTTGATGCGGGTGTATGCTTCCTTGCAGTTGGCGAGATTCGTTTCCTCCACGGCGCAGAGTGCCTTGCCTTCCAATTCGCCGTTGAAACCGCTGGCATTCCGAAGCGCGGCATCGCCATACGTAAAACCGGCGTCGTCAAATAGCACCGCAGTTCCCTCATGCAAGGTTGACTTGCCGGTGCCTTGCTCCGGCGAATACATCGCCAGCATGGGCAAACGCCGGGCCGGTTCTCGAATCAGGTTGCCAATCCAGAATCGCAGGTAGTCGGCACCCGTTTCAATATGATACTCTTGGCACCACGAATCAGATTCTACGGCAGCGTCAAGGCCGCGGCCAATGTGGTCAAGCACCATATCCCAATGCGTGGTCGGTCCATCGACTTCGGCCGGTGCGTAAAGCAGTTGCGACCCATGCAGATTCCATTCGCGGTTGCCGGGATACTCACCGGCAAACGGTCGCGCGACCAAGTAGAATGGATTGTCGGAAATCCAACCGAGCAAGTCCTTTTGCTGGTCGCCGTTAATGCCATGATAGGAAAGATTATCCTTGACCCGATCAGCGTTTTGCTTGTCCCACTCACGATTGTTGGTCTTTACGAACAGGCCGTATTGCTCGCCCTTGAGTGAGACTTGACGCACGGCGTTGTCCGCGAGCGATTCGTAGGGCGTCTGTTGGGGGAAGGTGTCCACGTCAATCACCTTGGCCCACACCGGGCCGCGTGATTGCGTCCAGCCAGCCTTGATGGCTTCCACGTCGTAACCGTCCTGTTCATCGTGCTCTTTACAGTATGGGAACTCTGCAAGCAAGCCGCCGTTCTTGCGTAGCTTGAGCGTAATCGGACGTGGGCGAGACAGCTTCTCTGCCCAAGCGGGCAACCCTAATTCGCCTTCGTAGGCCGCAATCGCTGCCTTAGCCTTCGCAACGTCCACGAATACCAGTCCATCGCCTGTGGTACTCGGCATTTTTGTTGCGCCGAATGCTTTCTCTATCTGCCGGAAGCATGGTATGAGGTTGACTGTACAAGTCTTCCAACCGCCCGGTGAATCGTCCCATGCGGGAGTTTCCTCGGGTTCGCCAAACCGAAAAACCCGCCATGATCCGCACGGCAATGGGTGCATCCAGCAGTTTGGCTTTGACGGGTCGGTGCCTTTCGAGAGCGTTTGGAATACGCCCTTCATCTTCATTTCTTGGGCGACCTTGGCAATAGCAAACGTGTGAGCTATGAAACAATGGTGGTCCTGCTGCCAGTATCCTGCGTAGCCCGTCTTGCCGTAGTGTTCCATGAAGTCACGGTGTTTGGCGTCCAGTCTCACACGCGGGCGGTCGCGGTTTTCGTTTTCAATTCGTTCTGACTCCTCAGCAGTCTCAGCGCCGCCCAGCCGAGCGCGTCTGCGTTTCCGCTCAATCACGTCAAGCTGTTCTCGCCAATCCGTCGGATAATTGGTCAATGGCCGCGTCGCGGCGTGAACAAGCGTTAGGCCCCCGTTGGCATTTGTTGCCCGCTTCGCACAAATCCACATATTGCCGCCCATGCAATCTACGTCGGCTGCAAAATCGAAGCCGGTATCATGCGACATCTTCAACAGCACGGCACGGGCCAGTGCCGCATGTTCGGTGTGGTTCGCCGTCTCTGGCAGATTGTTCGGATCGAACCATACCCATAAGTGATAACCGGTCCCCGACGTGCTCTTGCGGACTTCAACATAATCCACACGCTTTGCTACGTCTATGACGTGGGCCAGCTTATCAGCCTCCACGCCGGAACCCGACTTGTGAGTTTCCAGCGAATCGTAATCGAAGCCGACGCCGAGGGAACGCCGTGACTTGAAATTCCATCCGGTGGTGCCGATCGAATCGTAGTGCTTCCGCAAATCAAAGGACTGTTCCCAACCGCTGTTGTCGATCGGATCGCCCTTGGCGTTCTTCGGACAACGGTAGCTGAACCATTCCTCATAGTTGTCGTTGTGGTAGGTGTTCGGTATCGGTTTCGAGACGGACTCGAAAGAAGGTTCGCCATCGCCTTGAGCAACATTGATCTGGGTTTCAAGGCCGTCGCTCCAACGGGCGACAAGATCGGTAGGGCCATCGGCATCGAGAACGAACCGGATGGCTTGGGCGCGGGTTTGTGCTTTCGGTTTCATGCGAATCTCCGCCAGTATGTTGAGGGTGGAGGGCTACCATCGAATACCTTATAATAGCTTATTGCCTTTCACCAGCACGCGGGGCGACGATCGCAGCGACGATGATCCCTCTTTCGCACGTCCGCCAAACCGTGGCGGACTTAGAGCCAGTCTTCAAATTAGGGTTTTGCAGTTGCAAGGCGGCGGGACATTAGGTTTATCATCGTGATGAGGACCATTGCCTCGCTGGTTTCGGGATTGCGTTCGTAGTCTTTGCTGTGACGGCGACACCGAGATAGCCAGGCGAAGGTGCGTTCGACAATCCATCGCTTTGGCAAGACGACAAAGCCTTCGGCTCGTACAGGGCGGAGCACCGTTTGCAGAATCCAGCCAACCGTCTCCTTGACGATCTCGACCAAACCGTCTCGACCACAAGCCGAGTCGGCGAAGATCACCTTCAGCCGGCGGAACTTGTCTCGCAGACGCCATAGCACGATGACGGCTCCGGTTTGATCCTGCCAATAGGCACCATTCACCACGACGGCCAGCACCATTCCCAAGGTGTCTACCACGATATGTCGCTTCCGACCGGTGATCTTTTTGCCAGCATCGTAGCCACGTTCTTCGCCGCCGACCTCAGTGGTCTTCACCGATTGGCTGTCGATGATCGCCGCCGTAGGCGTCGGTTTCTTCCCTGCGGCGATTCGCACTCGCTCCCGCAGGGCATCGTTAATCTTCTGCCACAGATCTTCCTTCCGCCATCGCCAGAACACCGTGTAAACCGTCTTCCATTTTGGAAAGTCGTGGGGCAAGGCTCGCCACTGGCAGCCCGTGCGATTGACGTAGAAAATAGCATTGATGATTTCCCGACGGTCCACGGGCGGCCTTCCTCGCTTTTTCCTCGGCGGCAACAATTTGCTGATGATTTGCCATTGCTCGTCCGTGACATCGCTGGGATAATTCGTCCCATTCATGGTTACGGCTCCGTCTTCCTTGACTTGAATCACCAAAGAAGCGGAGCTGTAACCTTTTCATGCTCTCATGTCAATTTGAAGACTGGCTCTTAGCGAAGCGGCGGCGGCGCAAGTCCGCCAAACGCAAGTATATGTCCTACAGGTTGTTACGGTTGCAAAGCGGACTTGCGGACTTAGGTTGACCTTGGGAGCGTTGGCGAGACTGTAATTGTTGAAGAATAATGATGATTTTTCTTAAAAGAGAAGAGATGTAAGTCCGCAAGTCCGCTGAGCTACGCAACCTCTTTCTTGCCATCAGGTTGCGTTGGCGGACTTGCCAAAACGAGTTGGCGGACTTAGCAGAGCCGGCAAGCTGTCAACGACAAGCCGCGATTGGATCGGGACGCAGCTTCTTGCGGCACCAACGGCCTTTGATTGGGACGTTTACACGCAAGGCCGCAACGGATGTTGCCTGCCCGTACCGGACGCGCAACGGTCACTGAAAATGGTTGCTAGAGCATGTTTTCACCTCTTGGTTTGAGAAGCGAGAAAAAGAGCCCCTATATGGTTAGACCGCGAGGAGCGAAATCTGTGACACGCGCGTTAGCAGTGACGATTGTTGTGTTCGCCATGTTAGTGACGGTTAGAGCGGTTGTGCCGATTATTCCTTACGTTCGCCGAATCGGTGTTAGAAGAGGGGAGTAGACCGCCACTGCAAGCTCTAGTCACTCTGCCTTGATTAGGTCCATACTATACTAGGCCCTGAGAAGCCCTTTTTGTGACAAGACAAGCCGTTGTTTTCGTCCCCACGCGATTTAGTCGCTCTGCCGTCCGCCAAGCCAGCGGCTATTGGCGCGCAAGTTGTAAAGTGCCATTATTCGTGAGAATTGACCCCATCGCATAAGGACTTACGTACACCGATGGGCGCAATGTATAGGCTATAGAACCAACTTGACAAGCGGCCTTTCACGGTGCATAGTTGTAGTGGAGGTACGCACCATGAAGCACGTCGCAATCTACTGTCGAGTATCCAGCAAGCAGCAAGGCACGCGCTCACAAAAGCCCGACCTTGAACGATGGGCCACGGGGCAAGAGTCGCCGGTCAAGTGGTACTCTGACAAGTTCACTGGCAGGACGATGGATAGACCCGGCTGGAATCGCCTACAAGCGGCCGTAGACGCTGGGGAAGTGTCCGCAGTCGTAGTGTGGCGTATCGACCGGCTGGGCCGTACAGCACGCGGCCTGACCGCTCTATTCGCCTGTCTACAAGAAAAGGGCGTCAACCTTATCTCGTTGAAAGACGGACTTGACCTATCGACGGCCGCCGGTCGGCTAATGGCCCACGTCCTAGCATCCGTCGCCCAATTTGAGACAGAGATACGGGCAGAGCGTATTCTGGCCGGTCAAGCGGCTGCGCGTGCCTCTGGGAAGACGTGGGGAGGCGGGAAGGCCGGTCGGCGCGTCCGCCTATCCGAAGAGAAGGAACGGACTATCAAGCTACTCAGCAAAGAGGGCAAGGGAATCTCTGAAATAAGCCGCGTGGTCGGCTTGTCACGGCCGACGATCTACCGTGTTCTTGGCTGACGTTGGGCCGTGGCCACCCGTTGCCATCATCCGGCCGCAAATGGCCGGGGTGGGCAAACTCGGCATAGCAAGCCAGGCTGTTCGCGGCGATCCAATCCGCACTGCTCCGTCTACAATAAGGACTTACGACAGATTCTCATCTGAGAATGACCCATCCAACGGGGTATCCGCTACAATGATGGGGCCTCGCAATCGGATTTACCGTTTCCAGCCGTCAAGAGAAGAAACCAACTCGACCTACGCTGTGTTCCTCTAGCCATCGGGGACTCGCCATAGGCCCGGCTGCCGATTCTACGGCTCGTTCCGCTCGGCCACCCAACAACATAGAATAGTATCGTTTCTGTTTGACTAACCTCCACTGGTGGTGTACTCTTGCTAATAGAGTATCGCTTTCTTTACAAACCGATACACGGAGCCGGTTGCCATGAAGTACCCACCTGAACCCCTGACGACTGACGAAGTGAGGGCTTTGCTTGGGGCTTGCAGTCCGCAATGCCCAACCGGCCTGAGAAATAGGGCCTTGATTGTCACCCTCTGGCGTGGCGGCCTCCGGTGTGCAGAAGCGCTCGCCTTGCATCCCCGAGACTTGGACGGCGAGAAGGTGCGAATTCGCAAGGGCAAAGGCGGCAAGGCCCGAACCGTCGCCCTTGATCCTGAAGCGTGGGCCGTCCTATCGACGTGGCTTGAACGTAAGGCGAGATTGGGTATCGGTGGCCCCGTGTTCTCCACCTTGGACGGCAGGGGCCTGCAATCGGCCTACGTTCGCAATCTGTTCAAGAGACTCGGAAAGAAGGCCCACATTGCCAAGCGGGTCCATGCTCACGGCCTACGGCACACCTTCGCCTCTGAACTGGCCGACGAAAAGGTGGATATTCGCATTATCCAGCGTGCCCTTGGACATAGCAATCTCGGCACAACGCAACGGTATGTGGACCACCTGAACCCCACGGCCGTCATCGACGCTCTTCGAGCTAGGACATGGTAGACATAATGCGCAACTTGGTCGCTGCCAAGACGGGATTATGTGCAGTGCTTTATCGTCCTCCCCACCGGACTCTGGGTGTGTAAACGTGCTTGCGCGGCCTTATCGCAGATAGGGACACCGCCACCGTCTTTCCTGCTGGGCGCGGTAAACTCGGGCGTTGCCACATCGTGGGTGCCGCCATTCCTTTAGGGTACGTCAGAAGCTATCACCCGCCTTTGGTATGTCACTGGGCGCTTCAAAACCAGCCACCGGGAGGCGCTTCAAAACCAGCCAGTTGTGTTTATGCCTTTGTAACTGATCGTTCGTTGGTTTGACAAGTGCCTCTCTATTCCGCAGATGGGGATTCTGCGGACTCCCGCCGGGACCGCTTCGCTTCCTTCTCCTTCGAGGGCTGATCGTTCTCAGCAGGTTGTCCATCCTTGCCACCCTGATTGCGGAGCCGGTAACTGCGACCGGTGATCGTGATGATCTCGGCGTGGTGCAGGAAACGGTCGAGGATCGCCGTGGCCGAGGGGATGTCGCCGATCAGTTTTCCCCAATCCTCCAAGGGTCGGTTGCTGGTCATCATCGTCGAACGGGTCTCGTAACGCCGCATGACGATCTCGAACAGATACTCGCCGCTCCGCTTCGGCAACTGCTTCATGCCCATGTCATCGACGATCAACAGGTCCGGCTTCAGATACTTCCCCAGCACCCGCTCTTCGCCGCCGAAGGCTTCATCGTGTAAGAAGTCCCGCACCACGTCGAAGATCGAGCGGTAGAGAACCACGAAGCCCATCTTGATCGCCTGGTAGCCCAACGCCTGCACCAAGAAAGATTTCCCGACGCCGGGAGGCCCCATCCACAGCACGTCCCGACTCTCCCGGATGAACCGGCAGCAGGCCAGGTCGTAAATCTGCTTCTTCTTGATCGAGGGGTTGAAGCTGAAATCGAAATCCTCCAAAGGCTTCAACTCACGGAACCCCGCCGCCTTCACCCGGCGGTCGATCAACCGCTCTTGACGCACGGTCAGTTCATCCTGGAGAATCAACTCCAAGAACTCCGTATGGCTGAGGTTATGGCTGGCTGCCTCTTGCACTCGCACTTCCAAGGTTTGGGAAAGGCCCGAGAGCCGCAGCTTTCTCAGAGCCGACAACAACGATTCATTCATTGCAAGGACTCCTGCTTTGTGGAAAGGGAAGGACTACGGTAGATCACACTCTGAGAACCTGGCGTCCACGGCCGGTCGAACGACGTGGCCACCAGCTTCCCATAGTCGCTTAAGGAACGAATGATCGGATGCTCGTCGAGGAAGGCGAACGTCTCTTGTTCGGGGGCATCTCGTTTGAGCAGTTGCCGGATCGTCCGCAGCCGGTAGGCGCCGTGGGAGAACGCCACTTCACAGGCCCGCTCGATCGCCCCGGCATCGTGGCGGTGGGCTAGGCTCAACAGCCCCTGTAAAACCCGCACGCCCTCGATTCCACGGGTTTGAAGCATGTTTTCTGCCCAACGGGCGGCGTGTTCGCCGATCATCCGGGCACGGCACAACAGATACGTTGCTCCACGCTCGACGCCGCTGCGCTTCTCCGAGGCGATGTGCTTGTCCTGGGTGCTGAATCGCCCTGGTTCCTGTCGTGGGTGAAGGGCGATCTGTTCCATCCGTCCGTTGAAGATGCGCACCAGCCGCAAGTTCCATCGCACCCAGAGCGTGCGGCCAAGATACTCCGGCGGCACCGAGTAGTACGCCTTGGCCACTTCGACATGTCCGTCCCGATGCACCACCCGCTGTCCCTCGTGGAAAAACTGGAACCGCTCCAATGGCAACGGTTGCAAGGCCCGACGTTCCACTTCTTGAAAGAGCTTGCCGACCTGCTTGCGAATCGTGCCGTGGATGCGGGTGTCGGCCACGCCGGCTTCCCACTGCGTCAAATGATCGTTCTCTCCCTCCAAGCTCGTGAAGCGGTGCCCTTTCAACCCGTTGTCCTGAACGTAACCAACGCCACTTTCGATCTTGCCCTTGTGTCGTGGCGTTCGTGGCTTCGTGGGCAAGATTGTCACGCCATAGTGTTCGCAGAAGGATTGAATCTTTGGCGTCAGTTCGGGATCGTACCAGTCGGGATGTTTGACCGCCGCCTTGAGGTTGTCGATCACTAGCACCTTGGGGACGCCGCCAAAATGCCAGAAAGCATTCTCAATCGAGCGAATGAAGTCTTCCGTGGTCTGGCGATAGACCGCCTCGCTGTATCCCTTGCGGCTGTAGCTCAATACGATCCGAAAGACGTGCGTTCGTCGTCGCTTGCCCGTTGGCAAGTCAATCCATGCGCCGGTGCCGAAATCGACTTGGGCCTCTTCGCCGGCCTCGCACTCCATCCGGCGAAACGGAAGTGGGTGTGTCCCTCGCAACTTGGCTACGAACCGACGCACGCTATGATATTCGTGGTCGAACCCTTCGGCCCGCAAGTCCTGATAGATTCGTTGGCCCGAAAGCCCCTGCTCCAGCTTCTCCAGGATCACTTTCCGATACGGCTCACAGGCGCTGCGGCAGCCTTCCTTCTCCAAGGAAATTGTGGCCGTCGAAGCCTCGATTCCGACCGCCAAGTCGGGGGGCGATTCGGCTGGGACAGATGTGTCAGAAACCGGCTCCGAGCCGAGGGGCGCTTTGGCTGGTTTTGACTCGGAGCCGAGAGGCGCTTCTGGCTGGTTTTGAATTGGCCGGTGGTACGCCTGGCAGGGGGACGTTTGGCAAGCGTTAATCCCCTTCTCCTCGATGGCCCCCCCAGCCTGCACGGAGCTTTCCAGACCTTCCGTGGCTTGGTCGCCGGCCACATCGGAGCCGATGGGCGCTTTGGCTGGTTTTGGAACGCAACCGCTTGCTCGGATGTACTTTGCGACCGTCTCCCGGTCAACATGCAACTCCCGAGCAATCCGCCGTTGCCGCCAGCCCTGTTCGTGTAAATGTAAGATCGCCTGAATATCCGCCATCGTGAGCAGGTTTGCCATGTAGAACCTCCAGTCTTGTGAAAACTGGAAATCCTACAGACAAACCCCTCCTTCTCAGGATGGCTGGTTTTCAAGCGCCCATTACTGGCTGGTTTTCAGCGCCCACTGACAATTGACGCGAGGCGGCGTCAGCGTGCCATTGAACGGGGCAAGGCTCACGACAATCGGCTGTATTACCTGCAAGTCGCGGATGAGCATTTCCGGCAAGCGTCGGCACCATCCAAGTTGCTCCAAACAGCGCTGCAGCCGGCGCTGCAGCAACCGGCGGAAGAGGCTTGCACGGGCCGGCAAAAGGCGAAAATCGGCGAAGCGGTCACGTCAGAGAGGCAGAACCAGAAAGCAAGGCCGTGCAAGGGATTGCGAACCCTTTCCGCGGCCTGCGCTGCACACCTAAGTCCTTGCCAGATAACAAGAAGCGGAGAGGACAGGATTCGAACCTGCGGGGCAGTTTCCCACCCACCGATTTAGCAAACCGGCGCTTTCGACCACTCAGCCACCTCTCCAAGTCGTTACCCAGTAAGTAGTTACGTCTTTTCTCTGCTGGGTATTTACTTTTCGTACACTACCAATTATACTACTTTATGCGTTTTTGGTAGTACAAGTTGCCCCGGCCGGTATAGGCCCGGCCAGGGCGACGCCACCTGTAACCCTGTTAAAGTATCGAGGTGACGCATGGCTAATTCTAACCCCAAAAAGCGGCCACGTAAAGCCGCCTCCGACCGGCCGGGCAAACCGTATCCGGACTTCCCGCTCACTCCCCACCCTAGTGGTGCTTGGCAGAAGAAGATTCTGGGGAGGATTCACTACTTCGCCCGTTGGGGCAGAATCGTCAACGGTAAGATGACCCGCGTCGAGGGTGACGGCTGGAAGGAAGCCCTTGAACTCTACAAGGCCCAAGCCGATGACTTACACGCTGGCCGTACACCGCGTGTGAACCGAACCGGCGACGGGTTGAAGCTCTCGGAGTTGTGTAACCGATTCTTGACTGCCAAGCTGAGGAGGATGGAGAGAGGAAAGATTACGGCGCGGACCTATACCGAGTGCCGTGGGACAACCGACCTATTGATCGCGCAGTTCGGCAAAGACCGGCTCGTTGACGACATTGTTGCCGAAGATTTTGAGGTGCTACTAGCCACGATGGCGAAGCGCTGGGGGCCAGTACGGCTCGGCAACGCGATTACTAACGTGAAGTCAGTTTTCAATTACGGATACAAGAATGGCCACGTCGAACATGACCCCGCAAAGCGATATGGCACGGAGTTTGTAAAGCCAGACAAGAGAGAGTTGCGCAAACACCGGGCCAAGAACGGCGAGCGAATGCTAGAAGCTACCGAGTTGCGGCGTATTCTCGACGCCCTGGAAGGGAAGGAAGTCGAAACCGGCCGCACCGATAAAGAGACTGGCAAGCCAGAGACAGTCATATTGAAAGCGAATCCAGCCTTGCGGGCGATGATCTTACTTGGCGTCAATTGTGGATTCGGCAACCATGATTGCGCCATGTTGCCACTAACGGCGTTGGACCTGGATGGTGGATGGGTCAATTTCCCGAGACCCAAGACGGAGATTCGCCGTCGCTGCCCGCTTTGGGCGGAAACCGTCACGGCGCTTAGGGCAGTCATTGCCGGGCACCCCGAGCCAGAAGACGAATCGGCGGCCAAGTTGGTTTTCATTACTACCAGGGGCCGGCCGTGGCTCAGCCGGGGAATAGCCAACCCGGTGAGCGTGGCTGCCCGTGACGCCATGAAGGCAGTGGGCATCCACCGCGATGGGATAGGCTTCTATACACTTAGGCATGTATTCCGCACTATTGGCGACGCCGCTCTGGACCTTGTGGCTATCAGACGTATTATGGGGCACACGGTCGGCGGCATGGATGAGGTTTACACCGAACGGATCGACGACGCCCGGCTGATTGCCGTCACGGACCACGTGCGGAAGTGGCTGTTTGGCGATAGGGTATAATGACGGTTCGGGTAGGCGGCTTGCTACCGTCGCACGGCTGCCCGGCAGACAACGGAACCATCCCCGTGTCTGCCGGGTGGCTGGCCCGCTCTAACGAAAGGATGGTATCATGTTCGTTCCCGAGTCCTTCAAGGCTGCGTCCGAAGCAGCCGAAGCGTGGGTCAAGGAGATTGCCAACGCGCGACACTTCGCGGAACAAGGTAATTCGAGAGTTGCTTATGGAATCCTCTTGGGCCTTTCCCAGCAGCATAATCAGCAACACGATTCGGTTCTCTGGGATGCAAGGGATGATCTTGCAGCCATCTCGGATGGCGTGATCCGGTACAACGGTCTGCTTGGCCCACGTGGTTATGCCAGTGCGCACGAAGCCATTTCGGAAATCGTTAAAGTCATCCTCATCGCCTTTCTTTCGCCGCTCGATGGTATCAAAGACGCGGACGACCGCGAACGGATGATGAAGAAATTATTCGACGAGCGTTGGGAGGGACTGGTCCTCTCAGCCGACCTACAGGCACGTATCCGCCGCGAGCGTGCCAAGCTGCTACAATCACCAGCACCGCCAGACACCGAGAACAAGCCGGTAGGCGAGGCCGCCAAGGATGAGGCGACGCTGAAATCGCGTGTCTTGAACGAGCTTACAGAACAGCAGCGCAAGTTGGTTGAGTATCTCTGGCAGCACGAGCGCGGTGCGAGTTTCGATACCATCAAGAACATTCCTGGGGCGTTCCAGCTAAACGGTTCGCCCTCTGATCAGACGATCAAGGATAAGGTCAAGGCCATCCGGTTGCGGCTCGACAAAGCAGGCATAAGAGACATACTGAAAGTCTCTGGCCATCGTCTCATGCTGGATTTGCCGCCGGGTTAAACGAGGGGCTAAACAGGGGGCCAAACAACCCCTTACTTAGCCGGACCCTCCCGCGAAAATAGGCATAGTGGGCCTGATTTCGCGGGAGGATGTTCGATGCCCGACAATCTCAAGAAGCAAATCCTCAACAGCATTCCCGACCAGAAGGCGCTCCGCCAGCGGCTGGCCGTCATCCTCCCCGCCCCCGGTGGAAATAGATTGGGCGACCGCCTACGCCAACAGCTTCATTCCGATCCCGTGGAAATCGGTTCGCCGCTGTATGAGGACGGTGATGAGGACAGTACGGCCAGTTGGGCAGATGTACGGAAGCTCGTGGCTGGTATTCGATGGTTAGTGCGGGGGTGGGTTCCCTACGGAATGCTCACGGGCATTATCGCAGAGCCGAAGGTTGGCAAGTCCGCGTTTGCATTGGGCGGATTGATCCGGCCGGTTATCACCGGCTGCAACTGGTTCAATGGATTCCCTGGACCGGAGCCGGGCTACGCGGTGTGGTGCGATACGGAAGGTGCGGCCGCGATTAACATCCAGCGGGCAGCGGAATGGGGGCTGCCGGTGGATCGTATCAAGGTGCCGTTTGCGGATGATCCACTGCGGCGCATAGAGATAGAAAACGCCGATCACATGGAGCGATTTGAAAACGTCATTAGCCACTACGCCGCGAGAAAAGCAGTAGTTGACTCGTTTCGCGGGGCACACGGCGGGGATGAAAATAACAGCAAGATCGCGCGGGGGCTACAGAATCTTGCCACGATTGCGGAGCGGACCAGGGCGGCTGTGATTGTCATTCACCATACGAAGAAACTAGGCATCAATCCGACCACGGGCGAACGTCAGGAAATGACCGCAAATTCAGGCCGAGGCAGCAATGCCTTTCTAGCAATGGTCCGCTGTCAGATTGCCATCGACCGGCCAGACCCGAGATGCGAATGGCGGCGCGTGCAGGTACTTGGCGAGAACCTTGGAGCAGCCCCGGAGCCCATCGGGTTTCGGTTCGTATCCGGCGGGCTACAATTCGGCCCCGCGCCGGAGAAGCCCGGAAAGGAAACGATAAGGGACGATGCCGGGAACTGGCTGCGGGAGCACCTGACGCCAGGCGAATGGTATCCATCCGGAGAGTTACTGGACGACGCGAAACAGTTTGGGTACTCCGCTAATGCGATCCAGCGGGCACGTGAGGCGCTCGGGATCGTGAAACCCCTGCACGTTCGGAAGGTCGGCAAGGTTTGGCAATGGCGACTGCCCATCCCCGGAGAGATCGAGGCACAGGACCAAGAAACTAGCTAACCCAAGGTAATTTGTAGTTTCTTAGTTTGTTAGTTTCTTCCAACCCCCCGAGTCAAAAAACTAAGATATTAAAAAACTACAAATTATCCCGGACCACGTAGTTTCTTCCAAAGGAGAACCGGAAATGACTTTCCTCGAATACTGTTGTGAACGGCTGATAGGACCGCCGGCATGGCGCAGCGGTGGCCGATCCGTCTGGCACTGCCCGCGCCATGAGGACAACCATCCGTCGTTTAACACCCGCCCACCCAGGGATGGCTGCAAAGACCGGTTCCAGTGCTGGTCGTGCGGTTGGTGGGGCGACGAACATGACTTGCTAATCGAACTGCGGCCTGAGTTGCGTTACCCCGAGCGATGCCGATTGTTGGCCGCGTGGCGCATGGCCTTTGAGCGTGAACAGCCGCGACAGCCGGAGCCTGTTGGTATTTTTCACCGGGGGTTGGGGGGCACCGAGCCGGTGCGTGTTTGCATTTCCTGCAAGATGCGCGATTCTGACTACGATCCAGGGCCGGACGAGTTCAGCGACGAGAGTAACGACGCGATCCGGGCACTGTTGGACTACATAGGCAAGCCGCCAAGCAACCGGGCGTTGATAGAACTCTTGAAGCTGTCGGAGCGGGTGTTGCGAATCTGCGCGGAACACAATCTACATCCGCTGGCGTTGGCTGGGCGCTGCGCTGGGGAAGTTTGGTTCCGAGAATCGGAAATCGAACACATGGCTGAGTGCGACGACCCAGATTGTGATTGCCGTTGTTGCCGACTGGCGCGGGGCTGGACGGAAGAAGAGATTGCAGCCGATATTGAAGCCGGCCAGAGGGAGCGGGCAGAGGCGAAGCAACAACAGGCCGATAGAGTACGTCGCGCCTGCCGGAATGTTCGGCACGCTACGAAACGATAACCTGTTTTGAGTTTTGTTGTAACCCTGTTCTTGAAAGGAGCGTGTGTCATGGCTACGAAAGAGCGGACTTTGTTTTCGGTGAAAAGCGATTGGCGTAGGAAGCACATCAAGACTCCCTATGCTCATGTCGCGCTCAAGGCCGAGTCGGGAAAGTGGGTCTGGGATTATCACGACCAATGGGAGGACATAGCGTGCGTAGATGAGTTCCGCACAAAGGCCGAAGCGTTGGCTGACGTGCGAGAGTTCCATGCTGAACAGGTCAAAGCTGCCGCTTGAGCCGCTAAGGCGTACCGATGGGCACCTACGGGTGCCCGCCGGTGTTTCTTGGAGGAACAGTGAAATGGGAGAGACGTGTCATGGCAACGGCAGCAGCAGAGATACCTCACTCGCCCATGCCTGCCCGTCACCCCACTCCGGGGCCGACGAAACGGGCCAAGCAAAGCACAGCGGCGTTTACCCTAACCGGCGCGAAACAGCATGAACCACGGGAAATTCAACACTTCTATGGCTGAGTATACTACTTTGCGGTAGTTAAACCGCCTCCCCGAGCAAGATAACCCCTATGGGCAATACCCCTAAGAAAGCCCCTGTTAAGGCAGCCCCCAAGCGATTCTGCGGCGTCAAAGGCAAGTCCGGCCCGGCAGTCGGCAACACCAACTCGTTGAGGCATGGGTTAAAGGCCGGCAAACTGCCGAAAGATGCCCGGTACATCGAGCATCAAATGAACTCGCTGCGCCGCACGTTGGAAAGCGCTGTAATGGCCGCCCGTGGCGAAGTCACAATCCCCGACGCCGCTGCAATCCAGACCGCCGTGAAGTGGGAACGACACGGGGCGCTTTGCCTACGCTGGTTGCGAGTGGAGGGGGACAAGCTGAAACCCGAACAGAGGTTGGCGTTTTCCCGCGAGATTGCCAAGGCGTCCGACAGCCGGGATCGGGCAATAGCGGCCCTTGGCTTGAACGAAGCACCTAAGCCTATCGACTTGCGAACCTATTTGATCCAAGGAACGAGCGATGATGAACATCGTCAAAGCAATTGAGGATGGCAACCTGTTCCGGCCCTACGTCACCGGCGATGCTGACGGCGACCTGGGATCGTGGTCGAACTGGCTCACGTTCCTGCACGTCCTGTACGGCCTGCCGGTAGCCGAAGCCGACCACGAAATTATCCGTCAGTGTACGGGGCGTGACCCAATGCGGTTGTCGCAGCAAGATTATCAGGAGGCCCTGTTGCTCTGCGGCCGGCGCTCCGGCAAGAGCAAGACTATCGCTCTGGTGGGCGCAGCGGAGGCCGTGTTGAGCGGGAAGGAACAAAACCTCAGCGCCGGCGAGATCGGCATGGTGGCGATTCTCAGCCCTACCCGGTTCCAAAGCCGGATCATCCACAACTACCTCAAGGGCGTGTTTGACAGTACACCCCTGTTGCAGAACGAGGTAGTGGAAGAGAAGCGTGAAGGGTTCACGCTCAAGAACGGTGTGGAGGTTGCCATCATCACGGGCGACCCTCGCACCTGCCGGGGATTCTCGATCATCGCTTGCATCGTTGATGAGATAGCGCACTTCGGCCTCTCGGAAGAATCCAGGGTCCGCTCTGACTTGGAGTTAGTCCGTGCGCTACGGCCGTCGTTGGCCTCGACCGGGGGCCGGTTGCTATGCGTGGGCACGCCCTATGCCGCGAAGGGATACGCCTACAGTACGTTCAAGGCGTCCTACGGCAATGACGACACCGACGTTCTCGTTTGGAACGCCCCGTCGCTGCTGATGAATCCGACACTCAACGAACAGGTAGTACAGCGGGCCATCGACGAAGACCCAATTGCCGCCCGCGTGGAATACTGCGTCGCGCCCGGCCTGTTCCGCGAAGACGTGGACACGTTCGTCAGCCGTGCGGTGGTCGAGGGGCTGGTCATTCGCGGCCGGGAGGAACTGCCGCCCCGTGCTGGCGTCCGCTATGCTGCGTTCGCCGACGTTAGCGGCGGTCGCCATGATGACGCCGCGATAGCCGTCGCCCACCGCGACGACCGCATGGTGGTGCTCGACTGTCTGGAACGGTTCAAGTCCCCGCACAACCCCTATGAGGTCGTGGCCCGCATGGTCAATGTCCTGCGCCGCTACGGTTGCGACCGCTGCGTGGGCGATGCCTACGCTGCCGAGTGGGTCCGCACGGCATTCCAGAGCCACGGAATCCGTTACGAACGTTGTACCACGTCCGCCTGGAAAGAGGGAATCAGTGCCGTCCACAAGGTCGCCAAGCCTAAGTCGGTGCTCTATGCGGAACTGCTACCCCGATTGCACAGCGGCGAGTTGGAACTGCTTGACGACGACGTGTTGATAACGCAACTTGCCGGCCTGGAACGCCGCACGCGCAGCGGGGCGAGGGACTCCATCGACCACCCGCCCGGCGGTCACGACGACGTAGCCAACTGCCTGGCGGGCGTGTGCGATGCTGTATCGCAACGTAGGGTCCGCGTCGGCCCACTGTTCGATAGCCCTTCGATCATGGCTGGGGCCGGATTGCCGGACGTACATTCCGGCCCGCTGCCGGCGCTGGACGTGGTGCGTGACCGGCACCTGCAAAGAACACTGAACCGGATCGACCTGGAAATCGAACTGAACCGGCGCGACCACGAACGGTCAGAAGCGGGTGGCAATAACCGCTCTGGTAGTGAGGGGTGGATGCGGTTTATGAAACGATGCGGAAGAATCTGACCAACCCTAGACAAGGAGAGAAGTGAAATGCCTTACACAATCACGATTGAATCGTACAGGGAGTTCGTCGAGCGGCACCACGGCCGCGCTTTGCGATGCGACGGCCAACTACTGTTTGCGGACGGAGCAAGCGCCACTGACGACGGCGAGTACCGTCAAGAGCCACCCCGCAATCCCCTCGAACTCATCCGCGTCCAGCTACGCTACTGGCGTGAAGGCGTGCGGCGCTCAACCGCGGACTTCAACGCCCTGCGCAGCCAATGCCAGCAGCAAGCCGAACTGGCAAGTCGCTATTCCAATTTGCCGGGACCGAGCAATGCGATGTTGGCCGACCTGCATAAGTTGCAGGCGGCAGTCGGATTCTGCCGCAGCGAAGTGGATCGGCTCCAAAAGGAACTGGCCGAGAAAGTCGGCCCCGATCCCGAGGTCCAACGCCAGCGGTTCCGTGAACAGTATGAGCGAGAGCAGCAGGCCGCTGCCGCCGCAGTGCTCGGCCAAATCGCTGCCATTACCATCTAACTCTTGTGTGACCACTTAACCCTTACGTGGAGGAACAGAGAATGTCAGAACTTGTATTGAACGCCGCCCATTGGTCCGATACGGGCGAACCCGTAGAGGATTCGGTCAGCCTGGAGAATCCCGGCGGTTTCGTCGCCAATGTGGCGACTACCGATGAGGAGCCGTTGCGGCTGCCGGGTCGTTGTGCGTGCAACGCCAGCGACCGCCAGGCCGATGGCAACGTACCGCCGCAACCCGATCCGAACTACGGGAACCTGTCGGGCCTGTTCGGCTCGACACCCGGCGGCACCGACCGGCAGTATGACGACATCGACGCCGCAGAGATGGCACGCCGTCGCGGAAAACTCCGCGCCGATTTGGGCCTACGGGATGAAGATGAAAACCCCGAACGCGGAACCAATCACCCGCAAGGCGTGGACTCCGGGTTGCGGCCGATTCCGGGCTTCCCCTTGCAGTCCCGGCTGGCCGCCACGCCCAGCGAATGACGAGACACCGGCGGGCAGTTCTCCGCGTCGGTGGCTTGTCGTCACCGACAAGGGGAGCGGCTACGACGCTCCGGCCGTATGCCCGCCGATCCAAACGGCAATTTCCCAGGGCGTGAGGAGCGACGCGCCTTGGAGCGACAGGGGTGCGCCGGAGTTGTTAACCGGCGTGACGGCTTGTAGCCCCGGTAGCGTGCGGGTTGGCCTCCTTACGCCCGCACGCTGCCGACCCCTTGGATACTGGGGAGCGGTGGCCGGTGGGCATGGTGCCCAAAAGTGGACCGTTTTGATCTGGACGGTCACACTACTGCATTGCCGGCTGCCGCTCCCTTTCTAGCTGCCTAGCATAACCCGATGGCGACGCCAAACGTAGGCCCACACAATGATGGGCAGGCCGGGTGCTCGCTCCTCTGGTCTGGCTGTTACCCAAGGGCTAGGCGCGGCGTGTAGCTGGCCCCACGGGACGTGCCAGGCGATGCCGTAGGCGTCCAAGGGAGGTGTTTAGGGTACGGGCTGGCCCTGCCCTTTACTCACCGGGGGCAGGGGGATAGTTGCGAGTGAAGCTGGGTAGTATGCACTACCGAAAGCGCGCGTTTTGGACCGTTTCGGGTCGTTTTGGCAGAGGGCCTAGAAGTGCGAAAAACCACTGGTTTTGCGGTGTTTTCCCGTGTTTTTGGGGGCTGCCTGGAATCAGTGGCTTAGCCTTAGCAAACCGGCGCTTTCGACCACTCAGCCACCTCTCCAACGGCCGCGGGAGAGCGACAAGATCGCCCCCGGGCTCGTTCTCTCTAGCCATTCTACTCTCTAGTCCGGCGGCCGCAAGTGACTTGACCGCACCGTCCCCAGAGCCGTTGAAATTGTCCGCAATTTCGGCTCCAGCCGGTTCTTCGCCACCCTTCCTAGCCCACCCAGCGGCTGTGTTGCACCGGCTTGGCGAAGACCTGCCTCCCGGCGTATGATGGCGCTGATGGACTTCATCCTCTCCACCCTCATGCTGTTGTTCGGCGTCGTACTTGGCGGCGTCGCCGCATGGCTGCTGATGCGGGCAGGCGCGGCGGCGGCTTTCGAGCGGGGGCGGCGGGAGGCATCGGCCGAAACCGCGGCGCTCTCCGAACGGCTGGTCGCCCGCGAGGAGTCGATCGAGGAACTCCGCAACCGCTTGAGCGAGAAGGAAGCCTCGCTGGCCGAACTGCAGCACCAGGTTGCCGCCTTGACCGCCAAGGCCGCCCAGTTGAACCAATCGCTCGTCGAACAGCAGAATCAGGCCCGCGAGAAGCTCGCGCTTTTGGACAATGCGAAGCAGCAATTGGCCGACGCCTTCAAGGCGCTGGCCGCCGACGCGCTGAAGAGCAGCAACACTTCGTTCCTCGAACTGGCGAAGACCCAGTTGGAGAAGTACCAAGAGTCGGCCAAGGGGGACCTGGAAAAGCGGCAGACGGCGATCGACGAGCTGGTCAAGCCGGTCAAGGAATCGCTGGGCAAGGTCAACGCCAAGTTGCAGGAGATCGAGAAGAGCCGCATCGAGGCCTACCGCGGGCTGACCGAGCAGGTCCGGTCACTTTCCGAATCGCAGAAAGACCTCCGCGGCGAAACGGCGAACCTGGTAAAGGCCTTGCGCCGTCCGCAGGCGCGGGGGCGGTGGGGCGAGATCCAGTTGCGCCGCGTGGTGGAAATGGCCGGGATGTTGCGGCATTGCGACTTTTTCGAGCAGCAATCGACCGACACGGAAGACGGCCGGCTTCGGCCCGACATGGTTGTGCAGTTGCCTGGCGGCAAGAAGATCGTCGTCGAACTCGAAAGCGCCGCTGGAGGCGTATCTCGAAGCGATCGAGGCCCCGGACGACGAAACTCGCGCGCTGAAGTTCAAGGATCACGCCCGGCAGGTGCGCGATCACATTGCCGCGCTGGGGCGGAAAGAGTATTTCAGGCAGATTGACTTCACGCCGGAATTTGTGGTGTTGTTTCTGCCGGGAGAGGTTTTTTTCAGCGCGGCCTTAGAGAACGATCCGACGCTTATCGAATCAGGTGTGAATCAGAACGTCATCGTTGCCACGCCGACGACGCTGATCGCGCTATTCGCGCGGTGGCGTACGGTTGGCGGCAAGAAGTGCTGGCGGAAAACGCCAAGGCGATCAGCCAATTGGGCCAAGAACTCTACGATCGCCTGTCCGTTTTGGGCGATCACATCCAAAAGCTGGGCAACGGGCTGAGCACGGCGGTCAACGCTTACAATAGCGCGGTCGGATCGCTCGAATCGCGGGTGCTGGTCAGCGCGCGGCGGTTCAAGGAGCTTGGCGCCGCGGCCGGGGGCGGCGAGATCGCCGAGATTCCCCCGATCGAGGCCTCGTCGCGTCTCCTCCAGGCCCCCGAGCTGACGGGAACCAACCGGCCGCAAATCGACGGCCCGCAGTGAGAGATGCAAATCATGGTCGCTCATGTCTGCCCCTGGTGGTCTGCTCCCTTCACGATCGCTCCGCCGTTTCGTCGCTGGCTCCACGATCCGCAGAAGATCGTCGGGCCATACGTCAAGCCTGGGATGACCGTGCTGGACATTGGTTGCGGTTTGGGTTGGTTTTCGATTCCGCTGGCGAAGATGGTTGGCGACCGTGGCAAGGTAATCGCCGTCGATCTGCAACAGCAGATGCTCAGTATGCTTCGGCGCCGGGCGGAAAGGGCTGGAGTGGCCGAGCGGATCGAGTTGCACAAGTGCGAGCCGGATCGGCTCGGGATTGATAGCGACGCGGACTTTGCCCTGGTGTTTGCGGTGCTTCACGAAGTGCCCGATCAGCATCGCTTCTTGGGCGAGGTTTCTGATGGTCTGATGGCTGGCGGCAAGTTGTTGCTGGCCGAGCCTTCGCTCCATGTTTCGGGAAAGAAGTTCGCCAAGGAGCTGGCCGTCGCCGAGGAAGCCGGCTTGCAGATCATCGAGCGGCCAGACGTTCGCTGGAGCCGTGCGGCGCTGTTTGCAAAGGTCGGTGAATAGCAGATAGATTGCCATTATTGGTTCGGGGTAGTGGCCGCTCCGCTTCATTGGTCGTATGTGGAAGAGTCGCTGCATGTTGACGGAACAGCAAAGGAAGGGGCTTCGCCGAGCGATTGTCTCTTATGTCTGCTTCTTGTTCTTGATGGCGGTCGCGATGTTTCTTCCCGCCGGGATCGGCTGGCGGAAGGGTTGGCTCTTCCTGGGCGTCTTCTTCTTGGAGACGGCGATTGCCGCCGTCTACTTTTGCTGGAAGAATCCCGCCGTCTTTTTTGCCCGAAGCAAACTCCAAAAAGGCACGAAGGGCTGGGACAAGCTGCTCTTTTACCTGCTTCAAACCCTGATTGTGGCGATTCTGCCCGTGGCGGGACTTGGGAGCCGATACCATTGGTCGTCGGTCGCGCCGTGGGTGATTGTCCTCGGCTACGCCCTGCTTACCATCGGAATGGCCGGGAGCTTCTGGGTGATCAGCGTGAACCAGTTCGCCGAGGTCGGCGTTCGGATTCAGACGGAGCGAGGCCATCAAGTGGTTGACTGTGGCCCTTATGCCGTCGTGCGACACCCCATGTACGCCTTCGCGGTCGTCTTGATTCCCGGCATGCCTCTGGCGTTGGGATCGCTGTGGGCTTTGCTCCCGGCGGCTCTGGCGTCGGCGGTTCTGATTGTGCGAACGGTGCTCGAAGACCGCACGCTCCAGAAGGAACTCGCCGGTTATCGGCAGTACGCCGAGAAGGTCCGCTACCGGCTAATTCCTGGACTGTGGTAGGTGTTCACGTCGGGGAGTCGCTTTCTCTTGGCGCCGCGTTTCGACGATTTTCGCCTGCCGCTCGGGCGAGTTTTCTGAGCGAGGGCGGCGCTGCGGCCGGTGCTTTCCGAATAAGCCGCCCTTGACGATTGTATCGCGTCGCCTCAGCCGCTGGCCGGTTGTGCGGCGGCGACGTTTTCTCCCCTCCCTTCTTCCACCCAGAACGGGGCCTATATTAGCACGGGGCAGGAAGGAAGATAGGAAAGCTGGGGCTTCCTTGCCGAACTGCTCCAAGGCAAACCCTCTCTGGATGCCGGCAACGACCTCGTCGACCACGCTTCCCGGAGAGCGAGCGCACCTGCTGGGCAGACAAACGAGGAACGTGAGATTATGAGCCGTCACGAAGGGTTACGCGGCTTGCGGATATCGACGCTCTGGGATCGTCACCTGCCCGTGCTGCTGGCGGTCGTTTGCGGCGTCGGCTTCTCAGTGGCTGTGTTTTTCGTCGTCCGCTGGTGGGAATGGCGCGACATCGGTGCGGCCTTCCAGTCGGCCGCCGCCGACCGGGCCTTTGCCGTGAAGAACACGTTCGAGACGGAAATCGGCATGTTGGAGGAGCTTCGCGCCGCCCTGATGACGGACGGAAAAGTGGAAAAGGACGAGTTCGCCGAAATCCTTCAGCCCTTCCACACCCACGACAAGAGCATCCAGTGGGTTCAATGGACTCCGCGAGTCGTCAATAGCCAGCGACGGGAATTCGAAGCGGCTGCGCAGGGAAACGGATTCCCGGGATACCGGATCACCGAGAGCGACAAGAACGGGCAGATGATGCCGGCCAAGGAACGGAGCGAGTACTTTCCCATCTATTTCATCGGACCGCGGGTGGTCAATAAGGAGATTTTCGGGTACGACGTTGGTTCCGAGCCGACGCGTCTGGAAGCCCTCTGCCAAGCCCGCGACAGCGGGAAGATCGTGGCCAGTGGGAGAATCAGTTTCATCCGCGATTCGGCCGGGGGGGGCGGTTTTCTCGTCTGCGTCCCCGTCTACGAGAGAAATAAGCCGATCGACACCGTGGCGAACCGCCGCAAATATCTGTATGGCTTCATCCTCGGTGTCTTCCGGCCAAGCGACATGCTGGATGCGGCGCTCGCCCCGATGAAGCCGGAAGGGGTCGACGTGGGGCTGTTCGACGCCTCGGCGCCCGCCAGCAAGCACCATCAGGATTTCCACGCTTCGCGCACCAGCGCCGATCACTTCACGCCTATCGATCTCAATGCGCTTCACGACGATGAAACGCCGCGCTATACGATCAGGCTCGACGTGGCCGGGCATCCCTGGACCGTCGCTTGCCTGCCGACGCCCACTTTCTTCGCCGATCGGCAAACCATGTGGCCCTGGGGCGTCTTGGCGGTGGGACTGGCGTTCACCGTGATGATGGTCGCCTATTTGTGGCTGAGCGTCAATCAGCAAGAATACCTGGAGGAGAAGGTCCACGAGCAGACCGTGGACATTCGCCGCGCCAATGAGGAGGTCATCGACCGCTTGGTGTCGGCGGCGCAGTGGTCGGACGAAGAGACGGGCATGCACATCCGCCGCACCGGCCTGTTGTGCGAAGTGCTGGCGCGAGCGGCGGGCTGGTTCGGCGATGACGTCGAGTGCATCCGCCAGGCCGCGCCGATGCACGACATCGGCAAGATCGGCATCCCCGACGCCATCCTGCAAAAGCCGGGCAAGCTCACGCCGGAAGAGTTTGCGGTGATGAAGACCCACACCCGCATCGGCGCCGACATCCTCTCCGGTTCAACGTCGCCGGTGCTGCAAATGGCCCGCGAAATCGCGCTGAACCACCACGAGCGCTGGGACGGCAAGGGTTACCCGCGCGGGCTGGCCGGCAAGGCCATTCCCGAGTCCGCCCGCATCGTGGCGATTGTCGACGTCTACGACGCGCTGTCGCACGACCGCGTCTATCGGCCCGCGCTGCCCGAAGGCGAAGTTCTGACGATCATGCAGCAGGGGGCGGGCAGCCATTTTGACCCGCTGTTGATGACCTTCTTCTTCCTGCATTTCTCCGAGATCCGCCGCATCGCCCAAGAGCATCCCGACGACAGTTGGGTGGGCAAGCGGACCTTTTCCTGGGGCGTCAACGACGCGACCTCGCAGCCGGTCGAACAGCCCGCCGCCACGACGGATCAGCCCTCCGCCGAACAACCGGCCGGCGTGCCCAACGCCGTCTGAACGCGGTCGGAACCGCACTCACGGCGTCACCCCTAGTTCCACGCGCAAGAACTTGCGACAATACTCATCCGGTAGGTCCCGCCTGCCGGGCGGGACTTGCACGCGTCCTGCCCCAAGAAGTCCCGCCCGGCAGGCGGGACCAACTGGGTGAACTGCAGCCGTGGCGTCCCGCCCGCTTCCGTCGAGACGGGCGGAAAACCAGCGCCTCATTGCCCGCTCTGCCGCAAAAGGAGACATCTCGTGCCCTCTTTCGCCGACCGCCTCGACGCCGCCATTGACCGCTGCCGGACGCCCGTGCTCGTCGGCCTCGACCCGCGGAGCGAAAGCCTCCCGGCGGGGATCTTGCCCGATCCGTCGGCGGCAAAGCGTCTGCCACCGGCCGAGATCGCCGCGGCCTTTTGGCGCTTCTGCCGCGGCGTGATCGACGTGGTCGCCCCGCTGGTCCCCGCCGTCAAGCCGCAGGCAGCTTTCTTCGAGCAACTTGGCCCGGAAGGCATGGCGGTCTTGGCCGAGGTGATCGCCTACGCCCAGGAGCGCGGCCTGCTGGTGATCCTTGACGGCAAGCGGAACGACATCGGCTCGACCGCCGCGGCCTACGCCGAGGGAATCCTGGGCCGTGACGGCCAGAGCCCTTGGGGCGCCGACGCGCTGACCGTCAGCCCCTACTTGGGCGACGACAGCCTCCAGCCCTTCATTGACGTGGCGCACCAGCGGGCCGCCGGCGTCTTTGTGCTCGTGAAGACCTCAAATCCGGGCGGCCGTATGCTCCAGGACCTCGTGGCCGAGGGGACTGTCCCAATTTTCGCGGGGACTGTCCCAATTTTCGCCTCAGCGAAAATGGGACTGTCCCCTTCGCCGCAGGCAACGCCGCCCAAGCGGCAGCCGATCTATCGGCACATCGGCGATTACGTCGAGCGGCAGGCCGTAGCGACCCTCGGAACGTGCGGCTATGGGGCGGTCGGGGCGGTGGTCGGAGCGACGTATCCGGCCCAGCTTGCAGAGCTTCGGGCGGCGATGCCGCACACGTTGTTCCTCGTTCCCGGCTTCGGCAGTCAAGGTGGCACCGCCCGCGACGTCGCCGCCGCCTTCGATGCCGCCGGCCGCGGCGCGATCGTGAACAATTCCCGCGGCATCATCTTCGCCCATTCCCGCAAGCCGTACTCCGAACGTTACGGCGCCGCGCGTTGGGAAGAAGCGGTCGAGGCTGCTACGCGCGACATGATCGAGCAACTCCGCGCCGGCACGCCGGCGGGGAAGCTGTGAACGGTTACTGTTCCAGCTTTCCGACGCAGAATTCGAGAATTGGAGGTCACAAATTGTGACCTCCAATCCAGCGGCCAAGATGGGCCTCCGCTGGAGACCTTACGCCTTTACCGAGCACTGATCGTCGCCAGTGCCGGCAAAAGAACAGGGGGCGAGCGTCTGCTCAAATCTGGAGGGCCACCGGCGTGAGGGATGAATCGTGTGAACCAACGGATCGAGCGGCAGCGTACTCCGAACATTGTGGTACGACCCGTTGGCAGGAAGCCTTCGCCGCCCCCCGCATCGTGTCGAGCAACCCCGCGCCAAGACGCTGGCCGGAGAGCTATAGAAGGCGTAGAAAGCGGCCGTGCGAGAGGGGCAGGAGCCGCGGTTTCTCGCACCATCTCCGTTTCTGTCCTCTGAAAATGGTTCCTGACACCTTTTCACCCGCTTAGGAAGGAGACTTGCCACATCCCTTTCTCTGTCTGACAGAGTGAGAGTGTTGGTTTAGCTCCGTTTAGCCGGCGTGCTTGCACGCCGCGCACCGGGGAAAACCTGTGGCTCTGTCGGGGCGTGCAAGCACGCCGGCTAAACTCCACAATTGAACTGTGTCCGACCATTAGTCGCGGATGGCGCTATTGGGGAAGAAGATCTCAATCTCCCGTTTTGCCGCTTCCGGTCCGTCGGAGGCGTGGACGAGATTCTTCTGCTGGCTGACGCTGAAATCGCCGCGGATGGTGCCGGGATTCGCCTTTAGACCGTTAGTGACGCCGGCCATGTCGCGGACGACGCGGATCACCTCGGGCCCTTCGACGATCATCGCCAGCACCGGGCCGCTGGTGATGAACTCCTCCAGCTCGGGATACCACGCCTTCTCGATGTGCTCGGCATAGTGCCGCCGGGCCAACTCGGGGGTGATCCGCATCAGCTTCATCGCCGCCAGATCGAGCCCCTTGTCCTCGAAGCGGGCGATCACCCGGCCGATCAGACGCCGCTGAAGGACAAAAGAAGGACAAAAGGGACAAAAGGGGACATTCTACTTTTTCTCTCGGGGACGACCGCGTGAAGGACAAAAGGGGAAGGACAAAAGGGGGGGACAAAGGGGAGATTCTACTTTTTCTCTCGGGGACGACCGCGTGGGTGAAGGCTCGCTTCCAGGCCCAGAATGTTCTGCGGTGGCGTGTTGCCAGGACTCCTTTCCGTAGGGCGTGCCTCGCTCGACGCACTTCCGCAACGCCGCCAACTCCGCCTCGCTTTGCGGTCGGTTGACCCAATCCAACCAGTCGTCGCCGCGTGGAAGTGGACCAGCATGCAACATTCCCGCGCGTTTTCCGCCATCCAACGCGGCCGCCGAAGACCACAGCCAATCCTCCGCACGCTTCACCAGGTTGGCCCGCAAAGCGTTTCGCTCCACGTAACGCAGGACTGTCCACAAATGCTCGTCCTCTTCGATGGGAAACGCCTTGAAACGCCCTTGCCAGACGTGCCCGCTGCCATGATAGTGCCGATGATAGCGTCGGACGTGTGAAGTCAACAACCATTGCATCCAGCGACTCAGGTCTCCGTCGCCGTGCGGCCACAGAACCAGATGAAAGTGGTTTGGCACCAGGCACCAAGAAAGCAACCGCATCGGCAGCCGGTCCCCGGCCTCCGCCATCAAATCGAGAAAGGCGATGTAGTCTTCTTTCTTGTGGAACACCTCCGCACGGCCATTGCCCCGATTGAGCACATGGTAGCAAACTCCACCTACCGACGCCCTTGCCGTTCTTGCCATGCACCGATTCTATCGGCTCTTTCCTTCTCCCTCAAGGGAAAAAGTAGAATGTCCCCCTTTTCTTCGGAGAGCCTCGCTCCGCTTCACCAAGCAAAGCAATCATAGGACCAGTGCGATGGTCATGCTGAAAAAAACTCGAAGTCAGGCATTTAGACGCGGGCGGTCACGGGTGTCCCGTTTGCCTCTTTTTGTGCGCGCGTTTTTCCACCTTCTCCTGCGTCAATTGCCGGGCAAATTTGGGTCGAGGGGGTAGGAAAACAGCACAAGGCGTCCGATCATTCCCAGCAGTATGATCCACAAGCGAGATAGTCTATCCTCGACCCGGGACAACTCTCGCATGTCCTCCGCGTCGATCTCGCCGTGATTGATGGCATTGCGAATGTCGTATAGCCGATTCCCGCGATCTTCTCGCAAGAAGCAATCCTGCATATAAACGTCTGCCCCGTCACCGAAGCAGACTCGGAGCGCGTGCGCAGCCTTGCCCACGAAACCCGGATTCACGATTCGCTGGTACATCTCCACGATGTCGCTGGGAGCCAGCTTCCCGGAGCGCTCCGCGACGTAGTCGTTGAGTCTCTGCTGCTTCTCATTTCGTGACAGCCGTTCCTGCGGGCGAAGGAGATTCACCGCCTCAACAACGCACTCGAAGGCGTTCCAATACGCGGAGAACCTGCGAAGATCATTGTTTTGGGTCAACTCGAGCAGTGAACGACCCGGTTCGCGAATCCAGTATAAAGCCGCCTCAAGCCTCCGCCTTACAGCCGCGGGGAGCCGCCCAATACTGGCAATCGCCGCATGCCATTCTTCGAAAGAGATTTTAGGCAGGGCGGCGCTGCTCTCGCTATGGACGACCCATGACCACCAGTTGCACGAACCATTGCCCCATCCAATCAGGATAAATGTGCCGAGGAGGACATTGATCCGCCGTATTGCGTCCAGTATCCCTTCCATGTTCCGGTGCCGGATCCGCACCACTGCGTTAAGCACACAGGATCCCCTTACGGCCGTATCATTCTGCCACTTCTTGTGCATGTCCTCTCTGTATAAAGTGATTCCCAGTTCTTCAAAACGGATTTCCGCTTCCGGGGGTTGAAAGTCACCATATATTAAGAATGGCAGCTCATCCCCCCACGTTTCTTGCCAGCAAGACTCAAGCCGCTCCTCAAAGTTGGCAACTCTAGAAGCCGACGACCTTTCTAGGCCCTCTGCTTCTAGCTGCCTGATCGGCTGGAGCAGACGATGGAAACGATCGGCGCTCGCCCCACCCGGCGAGTCATCTTCTACAGACATTACGCCCTTCCTGTGTTGGAGCCGCTGCGCAAATTCCTGTGCACGGGGGAGGATAAAGGGACATGTACTGGACTCGGTAGACTGACTGGCGGCGATTTGCTTCTCCTCTTTTTTTACCCTTCATTCCCGAAGAAGATTTCGATTTCCCGCTTCGCGGCTTCGGGGCCGTCGGAGGCGTGGACGAGATTCTTCTGCTGGCTGGCGCTGAAATCGCCGCGGATGGTGCCGGGATTGGCCTTTAGACCGTTAGTGACGCCGGCCATGTCGCGGACGACGCGAATCACCTCGGGCCCTTCGACGATCATCGCCAGCACCGGGCCGCTGGTGATGAACTCCTCCAGCTCGGGATACCACGCCTTCTCGATGTGCTCGGCATAGTGCCGCCGGGCCAACTCGGGCGTGATCCGCATCAGCTTCATCGCCGCCAGATCGAGTCCCTTGTCCTCGAAGCGGGCGATCACCCGGCCGATCAGACGCCGCTGGACGCAGTCGGGCTTCAGCAAGACAAGCGTGCGTTCCATGATCCGGTCCTTATTCGCGCAACCGATCACAGCCTACGCATAGGTTATGCTTCAGCATAACACCCTTGCGCACAACGCTCCACGTTATGCTAAAGCATAACCTACGGCTTTAGCATAACACCCTTGCACACAACGCTTTCCGTTATGCTAAAGCATAACCTACGGCGTGTCAGATCAGCCGGGTTGAGGCACTAGGCTTCTTGATCCGCCCGTTGCCGCAATTCGTCCAACTCGGCCCCAAGGCGGTGCCGCAAGGGGCTCTCGGGGCGCAATTCGTCGAGCAATTCCTCGGCCTTGGCAAAAGTCTCATCAGTGTAGTCGGCGCCGCGGAAAAGCGATCGCCACGCTCGCGAAATCTCTTGTTCAGTAAGCAAGACAACACCTCTACGAATTCTTCACGCTCACGTCTCCGATTGCGGCGGGGCAGACACTCCGCTCTGCCGGGGAAAAACGCTGCGGACCCTAATCGGCAGACAGGAATGTCCGCCCCACCGGGCAGGCTGTTTCCGCTCTTCTCCCGCCTGGTATGAAGAACGGGACGATTCTCTCGATCAGGCCACCGCGGCCACGCGTTTGGCGCGGTCGAGATAGCCGGAATCGATCTTCGCCAGTTCTTCCACCATCGTATCTACAGTATAATGGATTTGCCGCTCGTTGTGGCAAGCCGTGATGAAATACCTCAGCCGCGAGGCCTTTTCCTCGACCGCCGGGTGCAGGATCGGCTGGACGTTCACTCCCCGCGCCAGCATTGCCTGGGAGAGCCGCAGGCAGTGGAAGGAATTGCCCAAGATCACCGGCACCACCGGAGAGTCTTTGCTGTGGCCGGTATCCAGTCCGCGATGGCGGGCCAGGGCGAGAAACAGCCGGGCGTTTTCGGCCAGCCGTGCCACGCGCTCGGGTTGCGCCTGGAGCAGCCGCAGCGAAGCCAACGCCGCAGCGGCCGCGGGCGGGGCCATCGCCGCGGCAAAGACGAATCCCGGCGCCGTGTAGCGCAAGTACTCGACCAGGGCCTTGCAGCCCGAGATGTAACCGCCGCAACTGCCGAAACTCTTGCTGAGCGTCCCCATCCAGATATCCACCTCGCCGCGATCGACGCCCCAGTGTTCGGCGATCCCCCGGCCGGTCGCTCCCAATGTGCCGATCGAGTGGGCCTCGTCGATCATCAGCAGGGCTTTGTGCCGCCGCTTGATCTCCACGAACTTAGGCAGTTCGGGAATGTCGCCGTCCATGCTGTAGACGCCCTCGATCACCAGCAGCACGCGGCGGTACTCGTGGCGGAACTGTTCGAGCAGGGCCTCGGCGGCCTGCCAGTCGTTGTGCGGGAACGGCCGCCGCCGCGCTCCCGAGAGGATGCAACCCTGCACGATGCTGTTGTGGGCCAGCGCGTCGTGGAGGATCAGGTCGCCCGGGCCGAACAGGTGGCCGATTACGGTTTCGTTGGTTGCATGGCCGCCGACCATGACGATCGTGTCTTCGCTGTCGAGAAACGCCGTGAGCGCTCGCTCCAGCTCGACATGGACTCCACGTTGGCCCGAGACCATTCGGCTGGCCGAGGCGCTGGTGCCGTAGCGGTCGATGGCGAGTTTGGCGGCGGTGGCCACGGTCGGATCGCCCGACATGCCCAGGTAGTTGTAGCTGGAGAAGTTGATGTATTCGCGTCCGGCGATGGTGGTGCGGTCGTTGCAGCGGCCTTCGTGAACGGCGAAGAACGGATTGGCCAGGCCCGAGGCATCGAGCAGGTCGAGGCTTTCACGCAACTTCAGGTACTCGGGGAACTGGTCAAAACAGTACGCGGCCGCGGGGATTTCAGTGTCGGAGGTTTGCACCCGCGGCAGCCGCGGCTGTGTGCCGAGGTACTTTTCGACGGCCTCGATCAATTGCCGCGGCGTCTCCAGCTCGATCAGGATTTCTTCGGGGAACCGCCCGCCGAACTTCTCCTCGATCGAGTTGAGGATTTCCATTCGCTCCAAGGAGTCCATGCCGGTTTCGACGATCAACGAGTCGAGCGTCAGCCCGTCCGCTCGTTTGTTGGCCACGCGGCGGATCTCTTCGATCACCAGTTGCGTGACGTGCTCGTTCAACGGCCGGCGGCGACCGTTTTTGCCGTTTTTCGAGGGGACCGCCAGCGGCAGCGAGACCTGGGATGCGCGAGCGACGTGGGGCGACGGTCTGCCGGCGGTCGGGGCGCCCCTGGCTGCCGAGGCCGTCTCGGCCGCCTGCCACACGGCCACGGTGTCGAGGGTACGGGCGAGGTAGCCGTTGCGGCAGGCGTGACGCTGGATCTTGCCGCTGGAGGTCTTTGGCACGCTCCCCGCCCGAATGAGCACAATCGCATCGAGCGTCAGTTCATGCTCGGCGGCAACCTCGCGGCGAATGGCGTCGAATACTTCGTTGAAGTTCGATTGCTTGTGCCGTTCGACCTCTTGCACCACGATCAGGCGTTCCCGGCCGTTCTCAGCCGCGACGGTGAAGGCCGCGCCGCAGTCGAACCGCAACCGCGGATGGCTCTGCTGCACGGTTCGTTCGATATCCTGGGGATAGTGGTTCACGCCGTGGACGATGATCAGGTCTTTCAGGCGGCCGGTAATGAACAGTTCGCCGTTCTGAAGGAAACCGAGATCGCCGGTGCGGAGGAAGGGCCCCTCGCCGCTCTGTTTCAGCTTCGCACGGAAGACCCGTTCGCTAATCTCGGGTTGTTGCCAATATCCCTGAGCCACGCTCGGGCCGTTGACCCATACTTCGCCGACGCAGCCGGGCGGACAAGCAACCTGAGTCTCGGGATCGACGATGACGATACGTTGATCGGGCAGGCTCTCGCCGCAGCCGACCAACGGGCGCACGCCCTCGTCATCCGCTTCGGCGTCGAGCACTTCGTTGCGGGCCAGGGCGTCGGCGTCGAACGAACGAATCACGGGTGGCCGCGTGACGAATCCGCCCGAGACGATCAGCGTCGCCTCGGCCAGGCCGAAACAAGGATAGAAGGCCTCGCGGCGGAATCCGCAGGGCGCGAACGCCTCGGCGAAGGCGTCGAGCGTCTCCGCCCGCACCGGCTCGGCGCCGTTGAAGGCGACGCGCCAACTGCTCAGGTCGAGAGTCTCGCGTTGTTCCGGGGTGATTTTGCGGACGCACAGGTCGTAGGCGAAGTTCGGACCGCCGCTGGTGGTGGCCCGAAAGCGGCTGATCGCCGAGAGCCAACGATAGGGCTTCTGCAAGAAGGTCATCGGCGACATCAGCACATTCGGACAGCCGATGTAGAGCGGCTGTAGAATGCCGCCGATCAGCCCCATGTCGTGGTAGCTTGGGAGCCAGAACACGCCGCGGCCGCTGCGTGTGTGCTCGAAGGAATGAGCGATCAGGGCGCTGTTATGAACCAGGTTGGCATGGTTCAGCACCACACCCTTGGGCGTCCCTGTCGAACCCGACGTGTATTGCAGGAACGCCAGCGTGTCGCCGTGGACGTCGGGCATCTTCCATTGTTGCTCGATGTCGGCGGGCACGCGACAGGTCGGCAGCCACTCAAGCTGCTTGAGGTGGGGCGTCTCGTCGATCAGCGGCATCACCCGATTGAGGACCAACTCCGTCGTCAGCGCCACCTGGGCCTCGGCGTCGTCGGCGATCGTCTGGATGCGGTTCAAGGAACGGTTTCGCCGCGGCGGATAGACGGGCACGGCGATCACGCCCGCGTACAGGCATCCGAAGAACGCCACGATGAAGTCCAACCCCGCCGGATAGAGCAGCAGCGCCCGCTGGCCTGCCAGATTGCGCGATTGCAGCCAGGCGCCGATTGCCCGCGCCTGACGATCCAGTTCGCGATACGTCAGATGGACCTGGTCGTGTTCTCCATCGACCAGGTAAGTGAAGCCGACGTCGTCGGGCTGGCACCGCGCACGGTGCCGCAACAATTCCACCAGATTGGAGGGGCCGAAGAACGTTCCGGGCAAATGGTCCAAATGCACGACAGCTCAAACTCCTATTGCCTTGAATATCCTCAGCCGCCGCACCACTTGAATTTTCAGGAATTCTCGCTTTGCCCGACAATTTCCGCATTTTGTGCCCAGTCTGTCAAGTTGCCAACCCCCACCATGAGGGCACATAATTGACAAAACACGGGGAATGCTTTACCTTGCGGGGGGGGACAGTTTGCGGTTTCCTGCACTCGCGGCTCGAGGTCGCAATGGACCACCCAAGTTGTGGCATACTTTACTCGATTCCTACCTTTGGAGTCCACGTCAATGATCCGCATCGTCTGCCCCGGCTGCGGCAAAAAACTTCACGCCAACGACGAATTGGCTGGACGGACGGCAAAATGTCCAAGCTGCCAGCATCCTATCACAATTCCCCAGCCACCGCCTCCCTCGGAGACGACCCCGCTGGACGATGCCGAGCCGGGCGAGCACGTTATCCCGGCGAGCGAAGACCACGTAGCGACGCACCCCCGAATCGAGCGGCTCGACCGGGAAAGTCATTATCTGATTTGTGACAAGACCCGGGTGGTGGCCACCTGGGCGAACAACGGCGCGGGTTGGATGGTCCGTGCCGGGCAGGGGTTTCTCCCCGCCCGGCGGGCCCGCGAAAAACTGCCCGATTCGGGTGAGTTCCAACTCACCGAGTTGAAATTCACCATGACACCCGACGGAAAGCGGCTTTGCGGAATTGTTTCGTACGAACTCGTCTCGCGCTGGGCTTTGACGGTGCTCGACCAGGGGGACGACAACATTGCGGAAAAGATCGCCGGGCTGGGCCGTCTCAACCGCGAGCAGAAGATTGCCGTCCGCCAGGCGCTCAAAGAGCAGTTCATGCGTCCCGTTTGGCAAGACGCCGCCGCCGTGCTCGAATATCTCGGTAGCGTCGATTACCACTCGGCGGGCGTGGGACAGTGATGGACAATCCGTATCAGTCGCCGGAGGAACCGAGCACGCCTTTCGGCGCGAGTTGGCCCGTGGACGGGAGCCGGCGGCCGCGGGGGCTTGTGAATCATGTTCGCGCGGTGGCGATCCTGATGCTGATCCAGGGGGTGCTGGAGTTGTGCCTGTCGCTTGTGCTGGGCGCCGTTGCCGCAGTGATCATGCCCTTGGCGTCTCGTGGCGGAATGCCGCAGCAGCAGCCGGGCGGACCGCCGCCCGAGCAACTATTCTGGTTCACGATCTGCCTGTACGGCGGCATGGCGGTAGTCGTGTTGCTCGCAGGCGTCTTGCACATTGCGGCCGGCATACGCAACCTCCGCTTCCGCGGCAGGACCTTGGGAATTGTGGCCCTTGGCGGCGGCCTGCTCACGATATGCGGTTGTTGGTGCCTGCCGACGGCGCTCGGCCTTGGCGTATACGGCCTGATCGTCTATCTTAATCGTTCGGTATCCGAAGCGTTTCGCATGGGCGAGGCCGGGTGCTCGTCGAGCGAGATCCTCAACACCTTTCAGCTATAAGGGAGTCCCAACTCATGGCCGGCGAAACACCGTTTGACTTCAATCGACCGGGCTATCCAGGCGACGAAAATGCGGGAATCAACCCGCCGCGGCAGCGTCCCGGCGGTCTGACCGCCATCTGCGTCATCGCCATCGTACTGGGCGCTTTGGGCCTGTGCTCATCGCTTTTCAGCTTGGGAGTCAATGCTTTTCAAGGTCAGCTACAGGCTTTAGCCAAACAGCAGCAGGAACTCGTGCAGAAAGCCCGAAACGAAGAGTTCAAGCAGCAGATGGAAACGCAGAAGAAGATATTCGACGCGTCGCAAAGAGTCAGCGATCGCCATTCGGGGACCCGCAGCGCGACCGCCATTCTCAATTTGCTCGTCTCCGCCAACCTACTCGCCGGGGCGATTGCCACCCTGAAACTCAGCGCAAAGGGCCGCCAATTCCTGATCGGGGTCTTCCTCGCCGCCATTGTGTTCGAGATTCTTCGAGCAATCGTGGCGGTGGCCGCGGGACTCGACGTGGTCGCCGAATTGTCTGCAATTCGCAACGTCGCAGGGCAATCTGCCGAGATGCAGATGACGATCGCGAGGGCGTCGGCCATCGGGACGATACTCTTCTCGGTGGTGATGGCGGTGGGGATGGGAGTGTTCTATGCCGTCGGTTTCAGCTACCTTCGCCGCCCGAAGGTCCTGGCCTTGTTTGAGCACCTCGCGGCGGACCGGATTTGACCGCCGCTTGCACGCCGGTTCTTCCGGATTTGCGGAATAGACGAGCGATCTGCCGGCATTCTGTACGGCCGTCTGCCGTTGCGACGCGTCTTGCCGGGCACGCAGGTGTGTCTGCCCCAATGTGGTGAGAAATGCGGGCAAGCGGTCCTCTTGGACAAGTCGCTTGCGCTATCCTACCTTTTCCTGGGCGATTGTTGACAAACCGCAACAGCGTGAGCCGTTTGAGGGGACTGTCCCGATTTTCGTGGCAACGAAAATGGGACTGTCCCCCTTTATTGCGTGCGACCGGCGCCGCGCGACCACTCCGGACTTGCCACCTTATGGACGAAGCTCGACGAAGAGACCGGCGGCGCGCGGCGGCTGTCTGCGGGCTGCTGCTGTTGATAGTTGCGATCGTCTTTGGGCGGACCGCGGGCTACGATTTCGTCAACTTCGACGACGACGCCTACGTCTACGACAATCCGCACGTGTCGCATGGACTGAGCGGCGAGAGCGTCGCCTGGTCGCTCACCGCCTTTCACTCCTGTAATTGGCATCCGTTGACCTGGCTCTCCCATGCGTTGGATTGCCAACTTTACGGCACGCAGCATCCGGGCCTGCATCACTTGACCAACATCGCGCTGCACGCCGCCGTGGCGATTGCGCTGTTTCTGGTGCTCTGGCGGATGAGCGGCGAGCTCTGGCCGAGCGGCTTTGTCGCGGCGGTGTTCGCGGTGCATCCGCTAAGGGTGGAATCGGTAGCCTGGATTTCGGAGCGGAAGGACCTGCTCAGCGGCTTGTTTCTCGTGCTCACGCTGGCGGCGTATCTGCGTTATGTTCGCCGCCCCTTCTCCTGGGGCCGCTACCTCTTGGTGATCGCGATGTTTTGCCTCGGCTTGCTGGCCAAGCCGATGCTGGTGACGTTGCCGTTTCTGCTGTTGTTGTTGGATTACTGGCCGCTGGGACGATTGGTTCGCGGCGGTGGGGCAGACATTCCTGTCTGCCGTAGTCGGCCCGCCGCTCCCGGCAGACAGGAATGTCTGCCCCACCGCCCGATTTCAATGCTCGTCGCTGAGAAGCTCCCCTTGCTGCTGCTGGCGGCCGGCTCGTGCCTGATCACGTCGGCGGCCCAACAAAAGGCGCTGGTGCCGGTCGATGTCGTGCCCATGCCCGCGCGGATCGCCAACGCCCTGGTCTGCTACGTCGCCTATCTCGGCCAGTTCTTCTATCCCGCGGGACTGGCGGCATTCTATCCTCATCCCCAGGACAGCTTGCCACTGTGGAAGATCGTCGCCGCAGCCACGATACTGATCGGCGTTTCGATTGCGGCCGTGCTGGGGCGGCGGCGGTTGCCCTATCTGTTCGTCGGCTGGTTCTGGTACGTGGGAATGCTAGTGCCGGTGATCGGCGTGGTGCAGGTGGGGTCGCAGGCGATGGCGGATCGCTACACCTACTTGCCCCAGATCGGCCTGTGCATCGCCCTCGCCTGGGGCGCTGCCGCGGCAGCGCGGGAGTTTCTGTCTGCCGGGAAGACAAGTGCGAGTTCGGCAATCGGGAACGTCTATGTCGCTATCGTCGCGGCGCCGCTGCTGATTGGGCTGATGCTCTGTGCGTGGCGACAGGTCTCTTTCTGGCGGAATAGCGAAACACTTTGGGCCCGCGCGGTGGCTTGCGCCCTGATAACGCCACCCTGCACGACCGTTTGGGCAGCACCTTGCTAAACATGCACAAGCTGGAGGCGGCCCTTGCCGAGTATCGCAGGGCGATCCAGATCGCTCCCGACCGCGCCAGCGCCCACAACGGCCTCGGCAAAGTCCTGGCCGAACAGGGCCACAACAACGCAGCGGCCGTCGAATACCGCGAGGCGATCGGACTGAAAGCCGATTACGCCGACGCCCATAACAATCTCGGCGTGATCCTGGCCGATCGCGGGCAGACCGAAGCGGCGGCCTCACGATTTCGCCAGGCGCTGGAACTCAAGCCCGGCTACGCCGTCGCCCACAGCAACCTCGCCAAGATCCTGGTGAAGCAGGGGCGAAACGACGAGGCGATCCGCGAATACCAAAGAGCGATCGAGGCGGACCCCGACAATTCTGACGCCCACAACGATCTGGGCGTCATCTGGGCAAACCGCGGCCGATTCGACGCCGCGAGTATCGAGTTTCGCAAGGCGTTGGCGATCAAGCCGGATCTGGTGAAGGCACGCGTCAACCTCGCGCAGGCGCTCGCTGAGGAAGGAGAGACCGCCGGCGCGGTGAGCCAGTGGCGCGAGGTGGTGCGGATTGAGCCGAACAACCTGCTGGCGGTCAACCAGTTGGCCTGGGCGATGGCCACGCGGCCCGAGGCGTCGCTGCGGAACGGGGCGGAGGCCGCCGAGTTGGCCCAATGGGCGGTGAAGCTCTCTTGCGGTCTGCAACCGATCCCCTTGGCCACGCTGGCCGCCGCCTACGCCGAAAGCGGACGCTTTGCCGAGGCCGTCGAAATCGCCCAACGGGCGATCGCCCTGGCCACCGCACAACACGACACCGCGACCGCCGCTGCCCTGCGGCGGCAGAGCGAGTGCTATCACGCCGGCACCCCTACCGCCAGCCTCCCCGCCCCGCTCGCCACGAACCCACGGCGAACTGAATTGCCCGACTTTCTACGCCCTATGTTCATCAGCCCGGAACGCCGAACGACAATGCGAACCGTTTTGGTCATCTGCTGCCTGCTGGCGGCGGCGGTGGTCGTCGTCTTCGGCCAGACCGTCGGGCACGGGTTCGTCAACTTCGACGACAACGTCTATGTCTGCAACAATCCGCATATCGCTCACGGCCTGACCGGCGAGACGGTCGCCTGGTCGTTCACCGCCTTCTACGCCTCGAATTGGCACCCGCTCACCTGGCTCTCCCACGCGTTGGATTGCCAGCTTTACGGGACACAGCATCCGGGCCTGCATCATTTGACCAACGTCGTGCTGCACGCCGCCGTGGCGATTGCACTGTTTCTGGTGCTGTGGCGGATGACCGGCGAACTGTGGCCGAGCGCGTTTGCGGCGGCGGTGTTCGCGGTGCATCCTCTGCGGGCGGAATCGGTGGCCTGGATTTCGGAGCGGAAAGACCTGCTGAGCGGCCTGTTCTTTGTGCTCACGCTGGCGGCCTACCTGCATTACGTTCGCCATCGGTTCTCTTGGGGCCGCTATCTGCTGGTGATCGCGATGTTCGCCCTGGGTCTGCTGGCCAAGCCGATGTTGGTGACGCTGCCGTTTGTGCTGCTGTTGTTGGATTATTGGCCGCTGGGGCGTTTTGCCACCCAGTGGTCCCCCTGGTTCCCACGCTCCGCGTGGGAACCCGCGGAGGTCGACGCTTGGAATCCTGCGGGCCGTTCCCACGCGGAGCGTGGGAACGAGAAGCAAGCGGTCTGGCGGCTGATCGGCGAGAAGCTGCCCTTGCTGCTGCTGGCGGGGGCGTCGTGCGTGATTACGTCCCTGGCGCAGAGCCGATCCATCGCCGTCGCCGAATGCTTGCCGCTCTCGTGGCGGATCGCCAATGCTCTGGTCGGTTACGTGGCCTACATCGGCCAGTTCTTTTGGCCCGCAAGTCTGGCGGCGTTCTATCCTCATCCCGAGAATGGGCTGCCGCTTGGGGAGATCGCCGCGGCCCTGTTGGTTCTGGGCGGCCTTTCCGTCACGGCATGGCTCGGCCGGCGGCGATGCCCTTACCTGCTGGTCGGCTGGCTCTGGTATCTGGGAATGCTCGTGCCGGTGATCGGGCTGGTGCAGGTGGGCGATCAAGCCAGGGCTGACCGTTACACGTATTTGCCCGCAATTGGATTGTGCATCGCGCTGGCATGGGGCGGGTCCGCGGCGGTGCGGGCCTTCCTGTCTGCGGTGGGGCGGGCATTCCTGTCTGCCGCGAAAACCAGCGGACGCTTCGCAGACAGAAAGAACGTCTACGTTGCTGCCGCTTCGATGGCGGTGCTGACCGCGCTGATGGCCGTCGCCTGGCGACAAACGTCGTATTGGCATGACAGCGAGACGCTTTGGACCCACACGCTGGCCTGCACCGGTCCCAACGCGACGGCCGCGTACAACCTCGGCGTCACGCTGGCCGAGCGCGGCGACACCGCCGCCGCGATCCAGTGCTTTCAGGCGACTCTGGCCATCCAACCGCGGAGCGCCGACGCCGAGAACGACCTGGGCGTTCTCTTGGCCCGCTCAGGACGGCTCGACGAAGCGATGCCGCATTTTCGCGCCGCGCTGAGAATTCGTCCCGATCTGGCCGATGCACACAATAATCTGCGGATGGCGATCGAGCAACAGAATCGTTTTCGCCGTGCGAGTTCGCCTTAGGATCTGAAATCGAATGCATCAACCTCCGAGAACGACTCGCCGTACCGCCGTGGCGGTCTGCTGCCTGCTAGGACTGGCGGTGGCCGTTGTCTTCGGCCAAACCGTCGGGCACGAGTTCATCAATTACGACGACAACGTCTACGTGTACGACAATCCGCAGGTGGCGCGGGGGCTGACCGCGGAGGCCGTCGCCTGGTCGTTCACCTCCTTCCATGCGGCCAATTGGCATCCGCTCACCTGGCTGTCTCATGCACTCGATTGCCAGCTCTACGGAACGGGACATCCCGGCCTGCATCACCTCACCAACGTCGTGCTGCACGCGGCCGTGGCGATTCTGCTCTTTCTGGTTCTCTGGCGGATGACCGGCGGCTTGTGGCCGAGCGCCTTTGTGGCGGCGGTGTTCGCCGTGCATCCGTTGCGGGTGGAATCGGTGGCCTGGGTGGCCGAGCGGAAGGACCTGCTTAGCGGCCTGTTCTTCATGCTGACGCTGGCGGCCTACCTGCATTACGTTCGTCGTCCATTCTCTTGGGGCCGCTATCTGCTAGTGATCGCAATGTTCGCCCTGGGTCTGCTGGCCAAGCCGATGTTGGTGACGCTGCCGTTCGTGCTGCTGTTGTTGGATTACTGGCCGCTGGGGCGTTTTGCCGGCGACGGTGGGGCAGACATTCTTGTCTGCCGGGCGAATCGGGCCAACTTTGGCAGACAAGAATGTCTGCCCCACCGCCCGCTTCCCAGGCTGGTTACTGAGAAGCTCCCCTTGCTGCTGCTGGCGGGGGCTTCGTGCTGGGTCACGTCGGCGGCCCAGCGCGGCGCGATCATTCCAGTCGAAATGGTGCCGATCCAGTCGCGAATCGCCAACGCCCTGATCGCCTACGTCACCTACGTCGGACAGCTCTTCTACCCCACCGGGCTTGCGCTGTTCTATCCGTTTCCCGAGCAGGGCGTGCCGCTCTGGCAGGCCGCCGCCGCCGCGGCGACGCTGATCGGCATCTCGGCTGCGGCCGTGCTGGCGCGGCGGCGGCTGCCGTATCTGTTCGTCGGTTGGTTCTGGTACGTGGGGATGCTGGTGCCCGTGATCGGACTGGTGCAGGTCGGGTTGCAGTCGATGGCCGACCGCTATACCTATCTGCCGCAGATCGGGCTGTGCGTTGCCCTGACCTGGACCGCCGCCGCATTTGGAGAGAAGTTCCTGGCGACGGGGAGAATCGCCGCCTGCCGGCGCTGGGCCTACGCCGCGGCTGCCGTGTCGCTGATCGGGGGCCTTGCGGTATGCGGGTGGCGGCAGACCGCGCTCTGGAAAAACAGCGAGACGATCTGGACCTATACGCTGGCCCACACGAAGAACAACGTCTTCGCCCACAACAATCTAGGGGCGGCGTTGGCGAAGCGCGACGCGGTCGAGGCGGCCATCGCCCATTTCCAGCAGGCGACGGCCCTTTCGCCGACGTTCGCCATGTCGTATGCCAATCTGGCCGCCGCCCTGGACGCCAGCGGACAATCGGAGGCCGCGGCTCTCGCCCAAATGAAGGCTGAGGTTTCGCCCTATCTTGGCGCGATTTACTGGAGCCGAAAGGCGTTGGAAAAGAACCCGAACTCCTGGTCCGACCGCTTGAAACTCGGCAACGCCCTGGCCGGTTGCGGACGACTCGATCAGGCGGCGGCCGAGTACCGCAAGGTGATCGAGATCAAGCCCGACTCCGCGGCGGCCCACAACAACCTTGCCAACATCCTGCTCACCCAGCATCGCTGCGACGAGGCGATTGCCGAGTACCGCAAGGCGATCGCCATCAATCCCAAGTATGCCGATGCCTGCAACAATCTCGGCACCGTCTTGGCCGATCGCGGCGAGCTTGACGCCGCCGTCGCCCAGTTCCGCCGCGCGGTGCAGATCACCCCCACGCTGGCCAGCGCCCACGGCAATCTGGGCATGGCCCTGAGCAAGCAGGGGAAGATCGACGAGGCGATGGCTCACTGGCGCGAACGCGTCCGGCTGCGGCCGAGCGATCCCAGCGGCCTGAGCCAGTTGGCTTGGGCGATGGCGACGCGGCCGGAGCCGTCGGTGCAGAACGCCAAGGAGGCGATCGAGCTGGCCCGCTGGGCGGTCGAACTCTCCCACAACCGCGAACCGGTCCCGCTTCGGACGCTTGCCGCCGCCTACGCCCGGGCGGGGCGCTTCGACGACGCCGCAAAGACCGCCGCAAAGGCCCTCCCGCTCGCCCTGCGGCAACAGAACCAATCGCTGGCCAAGTCGATCAAGGCCCAACTGGCGCTTTACCAGTCGCATAACCCGTATTTGGAAACCGCATCGGCCCCACCCTCTACCGCCGCTTCTTCCGACGGGGAGAAGGGCCGCTAGCCGGCCGCGGAGATGAAGTGGCCGGCGCCGGCTTGACGGGCTGCGAACTGGGCGGCGGCGAAATGGTCTGCGGCGCGTTTCCGGCGAGCCGGCCGGCTCGTGATATCCACACCGCGGCGACAGCCCAGCCAACCAGGGCCAACGAGGCCATCGCGCAGAGCCGCAGGCCCCAGGCGAAGCCGCTGGGTTCGTAGCGGAACTCGATCGTCCCCTTTCCCGCCGGGACTACCACGCCGCGCAGGGCGTGATCGGTTTGCAAAATCGGCACCCGCTTCCCTTCGAAGTAGGCATGCCAGCCGGCGTCCCAGCGATCGGCGAGAACAACCAAGCCGGGCGTCTGCATGTCGAACGCGACCTTGACCTGCGTGGGAATCTCATCGACGATCTCGGCCGTGCCGTAGCACGCGGACGGCAACTCGACCGGCTCTTCCACATAGGCGACTTGCCGCGGGTCGAAATCGTCGGCGGCCATTTTCGTCAGCCGCTCCCGCTTGTCGGCGGCCACTGCGACGTTCTTCGGCACGAAAACCCGCGGCAGTGCCCGCGAATTCTTCATCACCCAATAGTCGGGACTAGAAAACTCGGGATGGAGTTGCGGCGGCATGGGACCGCGGAAGATCACGTAGCGAACGTTGAGCATGTCCAGGATCGGGTGAAGCCGAATCTCGGAAGGGGGCGCGAAAGTCCCTTTCGGGACGATGAACTGGGTCGTCGCATAGCTTGGGCTGACAACCTGCGGATTGGCGGCAATCAGCAGCAGCTCCACAATCCGCACGGGGTCCACGGCATCGTAGCCGCGCACGTCTTGCAGATTGTGCGATTGCGCCAGCGAGGGGGGCAGGCAATGAACTCCGATGATCCGGCCCGGTTCGGCTTTCGCCACCTGTTGCAGCGCCGGAATCGGCGGATAGTAGAGGGCCGGATCGCACTGCGAAACGCGGCCGTAAGCGAACCAGAGAAGATCGGCCAGCAACAGTGCGCTCAGCGCCGGCAGGAACCATCGCCGCGAGGTCACGCCCAGCCCGATCAGCGCCCAGCCGCCCAGAGAAAAAATGCAGAGAACCGTGGCCACCGAGAAAGTGAGAATGAACGTATCTCGAGCCCGATCCACGGCTTTCAAGTCGGGAAACCCCATGTACTGCGCGCCTTGGCTGATGTCCTGTCGCAGTCTGGCGATCTCATTGGCAATATCGGTCGGAAAGGCCACCGACGAGTACGCGCACCAGAGGAACAAGACCGCCGCCAGCATGATCGGCCCCCAGAACCACCACCGCCAGCGCACCTCTCTCTGCCAAAGCAGATTCAGCCCCACGGCCATCATCGCCACCAACGAAAACGACGTGGCGAAGACAAAGCGATTGTGCGAGAGCATTTTGATGCCCGGCAGCCGCAAGACCTGGACAAAACCGGGCAAGTCCAGCGACCAACTCAGGCCGAGCACCGCCAGCAGCACCCAGAAGACGTTGATCGATCGGTGCCGCCGACTGCACCAACCCAAAGGCGCCAACAGCAGCGTGGCCAGCAGGCCCACATACGTTGTGGCCGGGCTCTCCACCTGGTTCCCCTCGAGCGGCTGCGGTGGCACCTTGTTGTCCATCGGCGGCACCCACAGGTAACCCTCTTGCCACGAGCCGTACATATCGGGCAGCACGATCTGTGGCAGGGCCTCCATGCCGATCGGCGGCCGCTCCTCTTCCCCCTGGCTTCGCCGTTCGAGGCGGAAACTGGATCGCGAGTATTCGACGATTGGCAGCAGATGGACCGAGGCCAAGGCGAACCCCAAGCTCCAGCCCGCCACGATCACCGCCAGCGCCGGCACGACCCGCGGCGAGAAACATCGCAGGCGGTATTCGTCGATGAAGCACCAGACGGCGTAAAGCCCCGAGACCAGCAGCACCTGCGCACGGTGTCGAACTGGCCGCTGACCATCGTCAGGCCGGTGGCCACCGCGAGCCAGAATCCTGCCCAGGGGCTCGTTCGCCGCACGACCGCGTTGACCGCCCAGAGCATCCACGGCAGCCAGCCAACCGATAGCGGCAGACCGTAGCCCATCCAAAAGATGAAAAACCCCGTCAGCGGCCAGCACCAGGCGGTGATCACCGCCGGCCACGGCCCGATCAGAAGGACGCGGCGGCAGAAGAAATACATCCCCAGCCCGGTGAAGATCGCCAGGAAGAACGACGCCCAAACGTACGCGAACGGCGACAGCGAACAATACTGAACGATCTTGAAAGGCGAAAACTCGGAATGGATGAAGGGGCTGCCGCAGAAGAAATTGGGCGTCCATAGCGGCCAGCGGCCGGCGCGAAATTCCGATACCATGAACTGCCGGCTCATCCCTTCGATCAGCACGAGATCGCTATAGACCCGGTCGTGTGGAACGATCTGCGGCCCGTACGGTGGAGAAGGCAGGTATACGTTGGGCATGGCCAGATAATCGAGCGGAAGCAGCACTTTTCTTCCCAGCAGCGACGGGCCGATCAGAATGAACTGCTCGACGACGATGCCCGCCACGACCAACGCGATCCAGGCGGCCGAGCGTCCCCTCCGCCGCCAAACGCCCTCGTTGGTCTTTGCTTCCACTTTTTCCTTCATGCGATTGTCCCTTTGCGGACGGCCGGGCCGTCGCCTCTTCTTCGCATTCTAAGCGATGAAACCGGCTTCAGCCAGGGTAAACCCTGTCTAAGAAGAATGCGTCATCCGGCCTGTTCTATTTCCCGGCGTTAGAACCGCCGCACGTCTAGCACTACAGCGCCATGTTCACCACGGAGACACGGAGAACACGGAGAATCAGCGGAAAAACAGAAAAACAACCGCGGAGGACACGGAGAACGCAGAGGGAGAGTCCGGAAGGGAGCTCTCTCCACGAAGCGAGATGACGTCAGCCCGATGAACACAATTCGTCTCTCTGACTTTCCCTTCCTCTCTCTGACTTTCTCTCCTCTGCGGGCTCTGCGTCCTCTGCGGTTTATTGTCTTCCTTCTCTCCGTGCCTCCGTGTCTCCGTGGTAAGCCTCGTGGTCGCTGACTCAGCGCTGTCGTGTCAGAACACCGGCCCGATTTGCTTCAGCCGCCGCTCGGTCTCCGCCATCAGGGCGTCCTCGGCGGCTTCGTCGGCGGCTTCGTAAGTCACGGAGAACCGCAGATACGGTCCGGCGTCGTCCCACGGCACGGTGCAGATCGAATGCTCGCTGATGAGATATTGGCTGAAGGCCTCGGCATTGGCGAATTGCAGCCCTGCCGCGGCGCCGCGCGGGCTGGGGGTGTAGAGGAAGAACGAGCCGCCGGGCATCCTGCAATCGAATCCGCAGCGGCCGAGCGTGGCCACCAGCTTCTCCAGCCGCCGGCGGTACTTCGCACGGACGCGGCGGGGAATCTCCGCATCGTCCAACGCCGCGGCCGCCGCCTTCTGGATGGCGATGAACTGGCCGGAGTCGCAATTGTCCTTGACGTCGGCCAACGCGCGGACGATCCGCTCGTTGCCGCAGAACCACCCCAGCCGCCAGCCGATCATGTTCCAGCCCTTCGACATCGAATGGATTTCGATGCCCACTTCGCCGGCCCCCGGCGTTTGCAGGAAACTCAGCGGCGGGGCGTCGTAGCTGAGCATGATGTGCGTGGCGTCCTGGGCGACCACGATCTCGTTGCTCCGCGCAAACTCGACCAGCCTGGCGTAGAACTCCGGCGTGGCCGCCTTGCCCGTCGGACTGTTGGGGTAGTTCACCACCAACAGCTTCGCCCGCCGCAACACGTCGGCGGGAATCGAATCCAGATCGGGCAGAAAGTCGTTCTCGGCCAGCAGCGGCAGCCGATGCACCTGGCCGCCGTAGTACCTCGTGTGCGTGCCCGCCACCGGGTAGCCGGGCACGGTCAGCAGGGTCACGTCGCCGGGGTCGATGAACACCGCCGGCAGCATCGCCAACGCCGGCTTCGTGCCGATGCAGTGGTTGATCTGCGTGACCGGGTCCAAGTGGACGCCGAACTCCCGCTGCATGAACCGCGCCGCGGCGTCCTTGAAGGCCTGAATGCCGTTGTCGGCATAGCCGCGATTCTGAGGCCGGTCGATCTCCGCGGCCATCACGCGGCGGACGCCCGCGTCGGCCATGTCGTCGTTCTCGCCGATGCCGAAATCGACCAATTCTCGCTCGGGATGCTCGGCCAGGGCCTTCCGCTTCGCCCGCTTGATCTTCTCGAACTTGTAGATCTCGGTCCCTTTGCCGTAGTTGGCCCCGCCGATGCGCTCGGCGAAAAGTCGCTGAAAATACGGGTCGCTCATGGATCGTTGCAGTTGGAAAACGTGGATTCTCTTGATCGAACCGGCCGGCGACGCGGTCACAGACCGTTTAGCCGGCGTGCTTGCACGCCGCGAGAAGCGGCGAGCAAGCGGTTTGTTGATTTAATTCTCGACCGCGCCACTCAAATAGGTGGTTTGCGTTTTGGGGTTGATCGCTTATAGTTGGCGGAGCCCATGACGGCAAGCGGCAGTTGGTTGTTTTGGGAGGGAAACGGGCGATGGAGTATTGGGCGAAGCCTCGGATGGCGCGGGATCAAATTGTTCTTTTCTCCCCGACCTTGGATGCCTCGATCAGCGACGATCATCCCGTCCGCCTGCTGGACGAGATCCTGAAGGGCCTGGACTGGTCGGCGTGGGAGGCGGAGTACGACGGGCAAAAGGGTCAACCGCCGATCCCGCCGTGGGTCATGGCCGGCGTAATCCTCTACGGCTTGATGCGCGGCATCCGCTCCAGCCGCATGCTGGAGTACCTTTGCGGACACAACGTGGACTTCATGTGGTTGGCGGAGGGGCGGGTCATCGACCATACGACCCTCTGCAAGTTCCGCACGCGGTTTCGCGGGCCCTTGAAGGAATTGTTCCGGCAATTGGGGAAACTGTCGTTGCAGATGGGGTTGATCCGCTTGGTCGAGGTGGCCTTTGATGGGACGCGGGTGAAGGCCAATGCCAGCCGCTTGCGGACCTGGACGGTGGAACGGTTGGAGGCCGCCTTGAAAGGAGACGAACAAGGACCGGCGTGGCGGGATGATGGTGAGCCGGCGGGTGTACCGTTGTGCGGACTGTGCGGGCTGCGCGTTGGCGGGAGAGTGCCTGGATCCGAAGGCCAAGCGCGGTCGGACCGTTCAGCGGGACGAGTACGAACCGTTGCGGGAAAAGATGGCCGCGAAAATGCAAACGCCGCAAGGCAAGTCCGTCTACAACCAGCGCATGCACGTTGCGGAGACGCCGTTCGCCGTCATCAAGAGCATTTTGGGCGTGCGGCGATTTTTGCTGCGTGGCTTGGAGAAGGTGCGGACCGAATGGTTGTGGGTATGTACCGCGTACAACATGAGGAAGTTGCTGGCCCACGTGGCGGGACTGCGCGCCGAGTTGGCGAAAATGTTGGCCGAAGCGGCAAGTTAGGCGAGGCAGGAGGATTTGGGCGAACGAAGACTGACGATACGGCCTGTCTGGCTGCCAAATCAGCCATCTGGGGCAATTCAAACCTATAGGCAACGATGCCACCATAATCTCGAAAACCGAAGGAATTCTGAAAAAATCACCGGCAGCCGCCGCGTAGGCCATCGTTGCCGTTCAGTAAATCAACAGACCGCAATCTCGCCGGCTAAACAGATTTCCCATTTTGACCGCACACAATTACTGCGCCCGGATCGGACATCGCACGCCTCATTTCTGCAACGCTTGCACGATCTCCTCTTTGGTCGAATAGCGATCGCAGATAGCGCGGAACTCTTCGCGGCTTAGGGCGTTCGAGCCGGAGGTTTCGAACTCGGCGAACTCGACGACGGGAATGACATAATCGCTCGGGCCGGTCTCGTAATACTTGACCTCCTGCCACTCGCCTTTCTTGTCCTTCGGCCGCACGCGCGGCGGACGAGCGTAGGAAGCGTCCAAATGCGCGAGCCGCACACCGACGGTCGCCCAGAATCGCGTCGTGCCGCGCTGCAAGTTGACGGCAATCGGCAGCGAAACCCGCGTGTCGCAGGCCAGGTCAGGATCGGCGTCGAGATGCTCCAGCCATTGCGACGCTTCGCGGCGGGCGGCCGCCTGATCGACCGGCTCATCCGGCAGGAACTGCGGCTTCATGCCGATGTCTTCGCAGGCGAGCAGATAGAAGCCGTAGAAGCGACGGGCCAGCCCTTCGAGTTCCGCATCGAGCGTCGCCTCGCGCGGGCTCCCCTGCTTCAGCCCGTGCAGATTCTCCAGCCGCTGCCGGCCGACCGTACTCCGTAGGAAGTTCTGCAAGAACGCATACGCCCGGGCGGTGCGGAGGTAGAACGTGGCGCAAGGCTCGATCCGCAGCCGCGGCGATACTTCGCCACGAGACAGAGGTCTGTCGGGGGCGCATTTTGCCACCTCCAGTCGTCTTGCGTGCGTTTCCCGCCGTGTGGTTATCATCGCCTTGAATGCCTCGACGAGCCGCTTCTTATATTCGGCCGTCAGCAGCAGTTTGTCCTTCTCCTGGCCGCGGCCGGGGAGCAGCATGGTCTCCAGCGCGTAGACCTGATACTGATACCACCCGTCGCCGCCGGCTTTCTGGCTCGGTTTCAGATCAACTTCGCCCGAGCGGATGCGGCGGATGAGCGTGAGCATCAAGTTGGCATCGGGCGGGAGGCCGTTGCCGAAAAGTTGCTCGAACAGTTCGGTTTCACGGCTGGTGGACGGTGGAAACAGTGCCGCCGTCGTATGAAATGTCTTTCGCTGCTTCGCCAACGTGGCCAAGTCCTGCTTCGTATCGATCAGCGCATCGACCGGCAGGCAGATCAGCGGATTGGTCAAGCGGCCGTAGAAGCCATTGATCGCGCGATATTGCTTCAGCAGATCGGCATTGTTTTTCAACACGGCCGCCACGTCGCGGGGAATTGCCAGGTGGTCCGCGTCGAATTCGTGTTGCAGAAAGCGATAGAACCGCCAGGTCCGCTGCAACTCGGGCGTCCAGGTGTAGAAACCGATCGGCTTGCTCGTGGCCTTGTCCTGGTCGAAATCGGCGAGCCACTTCGCCTTCTCGTCCTGATTCACGTCGCCGGCGGGCGGCTGCGCTCCGGCGAGTTCCAAGGCCGCCGCCAGGAACGCCCGGGCGGGGCTTTGGGCCGGCAGATGGGCAAAGACCGCCGCGACCCATTGCGGCACGGCCGGCGCGAGCCCCAACTCGCCGCGAAAGCAGGCCAAATCGACCGCCGCGTACAGCCCATCGTCGAACTGCTTCGCCGCCCCGTCGATCATGTTGGCGCTGGGAAGCAGTGGTTGGCGGCATTGGTCATGAGCGCCGAGAATCGCATCCTGATACGACGGCCACAGCAACACCATGACCTTTTCGCTGTCCGGCTTAATCACTGGGCAGTCGAGCCGCATGACCGCCGCAGAACTGTTCACCTCCCAATCGCCCAGCGGCCGGCCGTCGACGAGCGTCGCGTCGAACGCCGGGTTCTTCTCGGCCAACGTGTCATCGACCAGAACGTCTTCCTGCTGTGGCGGTTTCTGATATTCGGTCCACGTGGTTTCGTAATATTTCGCGTGCCACCACAACGAATGGACGGCATAACCGACGGCCGCCACTAGAACGAGAATGACCAGCCCACCGACTAGCACCGTCCGCCGCTTCATAAAGAGTCTCCTTCACGACGTAGTCGGCACACGCCGTGTGCCGACATTGTCCCTGCCGTAACGGCTTCCTGAACCAACAAACGGCACACGGCGTGTGCCGGATACGTTCTGGGGTGTGGACGACAACGGAGTTACATATTTGTCGCTTCATCCGCCGCGGTGTCGCCGGTCAGGCGATCCAACGCGGCGGAGAACTCGGCCCGAAGGGGCAGATGACGTTACTTCTTCCTGTAGATGTCTCTGCGGTGGCCAATGGCATGAACGACAATTGGAGTTGGTGCATGGCTGTCAGGGCAGGCCGAGGTTGCGAGTTACATCCTCAAGCGGTTCGCCTCGCTCGCCGCCGCCGACGGCCGCCATTTGCCGAACGAGCCGATCCTGCAAAGCCTTCTTCAACGGCAAGCCTTCGTCGGGATCGCCGAACAGCTCGACCAACTTCTGCTCGACGACGGTTCCAATCAACTCCTGGAGCTCGTCTCTCGTCATCTGGGCCACAGTAGCACTCATGGGCATGTCTCCCTGGCGGATCATCCGACCTCGTAGACTTCTCTATTATACCAACTTCGAGCTTGCGCGAGTACCGGGAAGGCAGTGTAAAGGAAGTGGGATTCGCATCGCGGCTTCACATATTTGTCGCCTCATCCGCCGCGGTGTCGCCGGTCAAGCGATCCAATGCGGCGGAGAGCTCGGCTTCGTGGCTGTGGTCGAGGGCGTAGATGCGGCAGATGCGGAAACTGATGGCGATGCGGCGAAACAGTTCGCGATCGTCCAAGCTGCGAATCTTGCCGGTGGCCGGATCGTAGAGGAAGTTCTGGCCGGCCGCGGGCGTGTGGGCGCCGGGGCGATGAACGTGCCGGGCGGTATCGACCTTTAGCGGCAACTGCTTCAACTCCGCGGGCAATTCGGAGCGCAACGCCGTCTCGAAGCTGATCGGGCTGCTCAGCACGCTCGCCCGCTCCGCTTCGCCGGGGGCGAAGAAGACGGTCCGCTCGCAGGCCATTTTCCAACGGAGGTGACGGCCGGAGAGCGCCCGCCAACGCTCGCCCAATTCGCGCAATACCGGCTCGGGGCTTTCGGTCCAATCGGCCACCCGCATCAACAGCGACCACTCGGTCAACTGCCGATATTTGTCGAGGTGTGTGCGCGGATCGCCGGGGAACAAGTGCGGCTTGCTGGCGCGGAAGACCTCCTGCAATTCCAGGTCGATCGCGCGGACGGTGCGATGGAAATAGATGGCGCGGAACAGTTCGGCGCGGACGGAGATGAACCGCACCAGGGCCGACAGCCCGCGCTCATGAATCGTCAGTCCGCGATCGGTAAACTGGCTGTAGTGCAGCAGCCGGGCCAGATCGAACGCCCGCGCCTGTAGCCCGACATGTAAGCGTCGCGGAGGACGAAATCCATGTTGTCCACCGTATACAGTCCGCTGAAGAGGCCGCGGAGGAAGCGGAGCCAGCGCGGGCCGTCGGCGGTGCTGCTGCTGGGACGGGTGATGAGGAAGATGATCTGTTCGGGATCGAGCGTTTCGCCGTCGGCCAGCCGCCCGTTGGGATTGCGGCGGATGCCGCGGAGCAGATCGGCGAACTCGCGGCGGATGATCTCGCCGCCGAGGATTTCGTGATTCAGGCCGTAATCGCCCAAGAAATGCTCGTCGAAGAAGTGGCCGAAGGGCCCGTGGCCGACGTCGTGCAGCAGGGCGGCCATCCGCACGAGCGATTCGACGTAACCGCGGCTGGGCACGTCGGGGCAGACTTCGCGGAGGCTGTCGTAGAGCGTGGCGACCGCCCGGCTCGCCAGGTGCATCGCCCCGAGCACGTGCTGAAATCGCGTGTGCTCTGCCGAGGGGAAGACCCACCAGGCGGTTTGCAATTGGTGAATCTGACGCAGCCGCTGGATCCAAGGGTGGTCGATCAGTTCGCGCTCGGCGACCTCATCGGCCGGCAAGCCCGAGGGAGAGGTGAAGGGGATGTAGCCGTGGATCGGATCGTGGCTAAGGCTTTCGCTCTGGAAGTCTTTCATGGCGAGCACCGTGTTGAAGTGGCGGTCGGCGCGGGGCGGTCGGCCGCGGATCATCGTACCCCAGAGGCGGTTGGACGATCAAGCCCTGCGGCACGCGTGCCTTAGTCCTTCGCGGTCACAATGGCGAATCTGTTTAGCCGCCGCGTCCACGCGGCGCAGAATCGCTTACGACCCCAGCGCCGCGTGGACGCGGCGGCTAAACGGTCTCGGCGCGACAGCCATAATCCGTTGCGGCACGATCTCGTTGACCGTCGATGGTGCGCGAGCTAAACTCGTGAAGGAAGCCGCCGCGGAGATGGAAATGGCAAGAGCGACGAGATTTGTCCGGTCAGGTTGCCTCTGCTGCTTGGCGATGGTGGTAGGTGCGGCGGGGGCGGCCAAGGAAGCGGTTCCCGCCGCGGCGGAGGCGAGCGTCGACGCGACCGTCGATCTGGCGGTTCGTCTGAAGAGCCAGGGGCACTACGAGGAGGCGATCGCCCAGTATCTGAAGGCGCTAAAGATCGCGCCGAAGAACGCCCGTGCGCACAACAACCTGGCGTGGCTGCTGGCGACGTGTCCCACCGATAAAGTGCGCAACGCCAAGCAGGCCATCGCCCATGCGACCCAAGCCTGCGAACTGGGCGATTGGAAGGACCCGTACTCGATCGGCACCTTGAGCGTGGCTTTGGCGGAAGACGGGCAGTTCGACAAAGCGATCGAGCTGCTCAACAAGCGCCGCCAAGGGGCCGACGAGATCGCGCAGTGGCTCTTCGATCAGCACCTGATGCGTTTCCGCGCAAGAAGACCTATCGTCAAGCGGAGCAGGAGCGAATCGCCCGCGACGCTGCCGTCGATCCGATCCGCAAGGAGGTGCTGATGGGACTATGCCGCGAGGCGGCCGCCCTGACCCAGGCCCACCGTACCGCCGAGGCCATCGTCGTGAGCGAAAAGGCGGTCGCCCGGGCGAAGGAGGTCTTGGGCAAGGATCACGTCGAGGTGGGCAAGTTGTTGGTTCACTTGGGCGACTTGTATCTCGGCGCTGCGAAGCACGAGCGGGCCGTGGGCTGTTTTACGCAAGCGCTGGCGATCTTCCAGCAACACCTGCCGCGCGGCGATGACGACGTCACCTATGCCGTCAACAATCTGGCACTGACGTTCAGCCGCATGAAGCGCTATGAGGAGGCGATACGGCTGGACGCGGAGAACCTGCGAGTTCGTGAAGCCACCCTGGGAAAGGACCATCCCCATACGCTGCTTTCGCTGCACAATTTGGGGATGTCGTATGCCGCCGGAGGGCATCCGAGGGAGGCGATTGCGACCCTGGAAACCTGGCTGAAGAGCGACCCCCGCGCGTAAGCGGCCAGTGGCCGTTGCTGCCCTCCGTGCTGGGAAGCGTCGGCGACGCTTATATGGACCTTCATCAACTCGACAAGGCGGAAGCGCATCTGCTCCGCGGCCTGGCGGTCGTGGAATCTCGCTCGAACGACGATGGCTCGACGATCATGGTGCTTTCGCGGCTGGTGCGTCTCTATAGCGCCAAGGGGCCGTCGCAGGCCGACAAGGCGAAGCAGTACGGCGAGCGCTGCCTCAAACTCTGCCGCGAGCATAACGGAGCGGAAAGCCACGAGACGGCCCGCGTGGTGGGATGGATGGGCGTGAGCTGCTTCAATGCAAAGCGGTACGACGAAGCCGTTCCGCTGCTGCGTGAGGGCATCAGCATCGAGAGAAAAGCCAGCGGCGGCGACAGCGAAACTGCGCTCTCGCTGGCCTCCTACCTGGTGGAAGCGGAAACCGGGCTCGGGCATTTCGCCGAGGCGGAGCGAATCGTGCTCTCCGCGTTGGATACGCTGCCATCGCGTCTTGCCGCGAGCTCCTCATTCAAGAGCCTCGACGTAATGCCCGTGCTATGGGGGAAGACCTGCCAACGTGCGGGCCATCCGGAACGTCTGGCGGGTCCATTGGACAAGATGATCGCCGCGGTCGAGGCCAAGACGGCCAACGACGACCCGGCCGTCGCCCGCGGGCTGCTGCTCGTCGCCCGCGCTTACGACGAATACGGCACGCCGGACCAGAGCCGCGCCTGCCTGGAGAGGGCGCTGGCGATCCAGCGAACGCGGCTGGCGGCGGACGATCTCGTCTTGGCCGAGACGCTCTCGCGGCTTGGCTCGCTGGCGTCGCGGCTCGCACAGTATGCCGACAGCGAGTCGTACTTCCAAGAGTGTCTGGAGATTCGCCAGCAGAAACTCGGCGGCGAGCATCGCCTGGTCGCCGAATGCCTTGGAGATCTCGGATTCATCTATTTTCGCATGGAGCGCTACAAAGAGGCGGAGACTACCCTCGGCCGCGCCATCGCCATGGCCGAGAAGATCGGCAGCGCGGCCGATCGGCCGCGGGCCAACGCGATGCGGCTGCTCGGGCGGGTCTATACCGTGCAACGCCGCTTCGCGGAAGCGGAAGCAACTTTGAAACGAGCCCTCGATCTGACCAGGCAGGTCGACGGCGAGTCTTCGGGCAGCTATCGCACGACGCTGAACTTCCTCGGGCAATTCTATGCGTCCGCGCGGCGGTTCAAGGAGGCAGAAGCCACTTATCGCCAGGCCCTTGCCGTCTTTCAGAACGGCGACAATGCGGATAAGGTCTCTTCCTCCGTATCGCTGTCGGGCCTGGGCGACGTGCTGTTGGCACAGGGCAAGACGAAGGAGGCTGACGAGGCGCTGCGGCAGAGCCTCAAGGGTTTCGACGACCGCAAACGCGGCAACGACCGCGACCGCTATCTCACGCTGAACATATTGATCGAGGAGTGCGTCAAGACGAAGTGCTGGGAGGAGGCGATCGAGCATTGCACCGCGTCGCGACAGGCGGGACGACGCTGGTTGGCCCATATCCTGCCCGCCATGGCGCCGGGCGAGCAACTGCTCTACCTGTTGCAAGAAGAAAAACTGCCGCTGTGCCTCTACCTTTCGATCGCGAAGAAATGCGCCACCCCGAAGGCGGCCGAGGCCTCGGCCGAATGGCTACTCAACAGCAAGGCGACGGCGGCCGAATGCCTTGCCGCGCAAATGCAGTTGGCCCGTCAAAGCAACGATCCGAACCTGAAGCAGATCATGCGCGACCTGGCCGCCGTTCGCGAGCAGCAGGCCGGCCTGGTGCTCCACCCCGGATCGGGCTCGATCGCCCAATTGCGGGCCAAGCAGACAGCCCTTGCGCAAAAGGAGCGCGATCTGTCGCGAAAACTCGGCCTGCAAACCCGCGCCGCCAATTACGCCGAGAACTGGGCCACGCTCGCCGAAGTCCGCAAGGCGCTGCGGCTTGGTTCGGTGCTGATCGAAATCTATCGTTGTCCGTTGCTCGACTTCGACGCTCGCCCGCCGCTTCCGCCGACAACGCACTATATGGCCTGGGTCGTGCCGCCGGTGGGGGCGGGAAAGGTGCAGATGATCGATCTGGGCGACGCCGAAACGATCGACGCGGCCGTCGCCAAGAGCCGCCTGGCAGTCATCTCTTCTCCGCTGGCCATCGTGCAGTTCGGGCCCAAGAGGGCGAATGACCGCCTGTTGGGGACGACCGGCTATTTGGCCGATCTTATCTACAAACCGCTGGAAAAAGCGATCGGCGACGCCTCGACGCTCCTGGTCAGCCCCGACGCCGGCCTCTGGCTCTTCCCCTGGCAGGCGCTGCCGGTCGGCGATGGAAAGTACCTCGTCGAGCGGAAGCAGATCGAGTATCTGGTGACCGGCCGGTCGATCCTCAATCGCGCTCACGACGCCGCCGGCCGCGGCGCCGTCCTTTTCGGCGATCCCGATTATGACATGCAACCCTCATCGCCGGCCGGCAACACCTCCGATGCCTGGGCCCAATTCGCCCGTTGGCTGCTGGGACTGGAGGCGGAGCGGAAGAGGGGGCTGCTCGCCGGCGCCCGTTTCACACGAATTCCGGGCGAACGCGAGTGGCTGGACGCCATGACCGCTCCGCTGCAAAGCTATGTGAAGGGCCCGCCCACCGTCTATCGCGGCAAACAAGCGCTGGAGAGCGCCTTCAAGGCCCTGCACGGACCGCGCGTGCTGCTTCTCTCGACCCACGGATATTTCCTCCGCGATCAGTTGTTCGACCGGCTGCCGCAGACCGCGGCAGGACGCCGCGCCTGGGATTCACTGAATCGCGACCGGCTTTTCGAATCGATTCGCGATCAGGTCACGTTCGTTCCCGAGCCGCTGCTGCGCTGCGGGCTGGCGCTGGCGGGGGCCAATCAGCACCAGCGCTTCCGCGACGCCAACGACGGCATTCTCACCGGGCTGGAAATCCTGGGGACCGACTTGCACGGCACGCAACTGGTCGTTTTGGACGCCTGCGAGACCGGCGTCGGCGCCGTCCGTGAAGGCGAGGGGACCGCCGGGCTGCACCAGGCGTTTCACCTGGCCGGCGCCCGCGTGGTCGTCGCCAGCCTCTGGAGCATCCCCTCCAAACCGTCCAATCAGCTCTTGATGTCGTTTTTCACGAATCTCGCCCGCGGAGAGACGATGGCCGCCAGCCTGCGCAAGTCGCAGTTGGGTCTGATCGAGGACCTTCGCAAGAAGTTCGGTGCGGCCGATCCGCTGTTGTGGGCCGGGTTCACGATGACCGGCGATTGCCGCTGATGCCGGATCGTCCCTGCCACCACCACGCGAGCAATTTCGTCGTCAGCCGCGCGGCGGCAGGATCACACCCAGGCGGCACGGGCGAGGCGACAAACTCGACCACGTCGGCCCCGATCAGTTGGCAGCGCGATTCGGCCAGCAGCACGCGGAAGATCTCCATCGTCTGCCGCCACGACAGCCCGTCCGGCTGTGGCGTGCCGGTGCTGGGGATGATCGATGGGTCGAGCCCATCCACGTCGACTGTCAGGTAGACCTTTCCCTCGAGGCGGCGGAGGGCGTCGAGCATCTCGGGCCATTGGCTGCGTGAGGCAAGGGGGACAGTCCCATTTTCGCTAACGCGAAAATCGGGACAGTCCCCGCGAAAATCGGGACAGTCCCCGAGGCGGTGGGCGAAGTAAGTGACGATTCGCGGGCTGGTCGTCGCCAAGTCGTATTCTTCGCGGGTCATGCTGCGGATACCGATCTGCACCAGCCGGCAGCCCCGTTCCCAGAGCCGCCGCATCACCGTGCCGTGCGACCAGTGCCGGCCGCCGAGCTTGTCGGCCAGATCGCCGTGGGCGTCGAGTTGCACGATCGTCACTTCCGCCGGATCGTCAACCAATCCGCCGATCACCCCGTAGGTGACGCTGTGCTCGCCGCCAAGACAGAGGAGCAACTTCTCGGGCGGTACGGCCAACGAGCGAACGCGGTCGCTGATCCTCGCCAGGCACGCTTCCAAGTCGCCGTCAGTCGATAAGGATGGCAGCACGTGAATCCGCGGCGACTGGGCGAAATCGACCAGCGTCTCTTCGTCGAAAGTCTCGACCTGCACGGTTGCCTCGACGATCGCCCGCGGACCGCTGGCGGCGCCCGTGCCGTAACAGACGGTCTTTTCGATCGGCAGCGGCAATACCAAGACGTCGGCGCGATCCTGGCCGGGCGACGGCAATCCGAAGAACTGAGTAGGGTCTGGCATCAGCCAAATTATAGCCCAGCCCGGCCGCTTGTCGACCACAGGTAACAGGGCGGGTGCAGCAACTGGCTATGCCGGTCGCGTCCGATCCGTTCATACCAACTCCGGCGGATAATGTCGTCTCGGCGATAGCCGGGAGCTGAGCAGCTCCCGGCGACTTGGGCGCGAATTCTGCACCTGCCGGGAGCTGTTAGCTCCCGGCTATTACAGCATGTCGCTGCTGACGCGCAATAAACGGTTTCGCGGTCTTGATCCCAAGTGATTACTGCACCGCGGCAGCCTCCTCTCGGCGATGTCAAACTGCCGTTCTGTTGTTCCGTAAGATGCCTCCTCGCACGGGGGGTGCCCTCACTGGCGAGGAATCCGCCGCTGGACAACAACGCAGGGCCGATCAGTTCTTTGACTTTGGGGGGGAAGTGTAGGGTGGGTCAAGCGAAGCGCAGCCCCACCATTTCCCGGGGATTTCGATGGTTGTGGTGGGGCTGCGCTTCGCTTGACCCACCCTACTTTGAAAAACTGATCGGCCCTGGACAACAACCGGCGGAAACTTGACGCCCAACGCCGGTCTGATTATGATGAACAATCACGGGCCAACCGGAGAAGCGCATGAGCATCTGGAACAAAGTCCTGGCCGGGCTGATCGGCTTCGCCTCCCTGTTTCTCTTTTACATGGCGGCCCGGGCCGTGAAGGCCCAGACCACCTGGAGTGAGTCGGCGAAGAAGCACGAGGCGGCAATCAGGCGGCTCAGCGACGAGAACCGCGACCTTGAACCGGTCGTTCGGCAACTCAAGGTCGATTTGCACAAACTGCTGCTCGACCGCCGCCGCGTCTGGGCAGGGTGCGATCCGACCACGCGAAAGCCCGACCACAATCTGGGCACGGCCGAGATTACGGTGACCGTCAATACGGTCAACGCCAACGGCGAGCAGATTCCCCACGGCATCCCTGATCGCAATGACCGCAAGGGGATGGTCCTCTATGCCTTTGAGGAGCTCAACGTCAAGAACAACAAAGGGAACGTCATCGGCGACTTCGAGGTGGGGCAATACCTGGGCGAGTTTTCCGTCTCGGCGGTCAGCGGCAATAAGGTAAGCTTTAAGCCGACCTACGTGATGACGCAAAAGGAGATCGACCGCCTGGTGCAGGCCCGCCGCCCCTGGGTATTGTACGAACTGTTGCCCCGCGACAGCCACGAGATATTCGCCTCGCTCAGCGAGGAGGACCTGAAGAAGCTGATGCCGCCGGATCGCGTGCCGCCGGAGAGCCTGAGAGAATACTTGAAGGACGGCAAGCCCGCCGAGAAGGACGACCCGAAGGAGTACGTCGTCAACGGCAAGTACGTGCGGCCGTTGCTCGACTACAGCATTGTGTTCACCGACGAACACGAGAAGCGCATGCTGCTGGCCGACACGATCTTTGCGTTGCAGCAGGACAAGCAACTCGTGCTGGAGGCGTTGGACGAGGCCCGCTCGCTGGCCGACGCGCTCACCAAGGAGATCGCACTCGCCAAGAAGGACGTGGAGAAGATGGAGCGGCAGCGCGACGTGGTCGCGGCCCATCTCAAGAATCTGGAGAAGAGCCTGGGCGATATGCAGGCATGGATCGCCCGCTTGACTGAAACCAATCAAGCCATGGCCGGACGGATCGCCAAGCTTCAGTTGGAGGCCGCACAGCGGATCGACCAACGCACCCGTGAAATGGCGCTGTCCGGCACGGGGAGACGCTAAGGCCGGTGGGCATCTACGATCGCGACTATTTCCGCCAACCGCAGCGGTCCGGTTTTTCCGCGCATCTCCCGCGGACCGTCGTCGGCACGCTGATCGCCATCAATGTCGCCGTCTGGATCATCGATCTCTTCAGCCCGGAGACGGTAGTCGCGCCGAACGGGCACGCCCTGCAGCGCTGGTTGAGCGACGTGCTTGCCGTTCACGTCGGCCCGCCCGCACTCGACGGATTATGGCTGCAGTATCTTACCGCCGACACGTTGACGCATCCTTGGCTGTGGTGGCAATTTCTCACAGCCGGCTTTGCCCATGATCCCCATAACATTTGGCACATAGTGGGCAACATGTTCGTGTTGTTCATGTTCGGGCGCGACATCGAAGCCCGCTACGGCTCCCGCGAGTTTTTGCGGTTCTACCTGGCGACGTTGCTGACCGCGAACATCGCCTGGTATCTCGTCACCAAGTTGACCGTTGGTCCGCAAGGCGCGGCGATGTTTGGGGCGTCCGGTGCGATTGCCGGCGTGGTAGTTCTCTTCGCCTTCAACTTTCCCCGCGCCACGATCCTGCTGTTTTTCGTGTTTCCGATGCCGATGTGGGTCGTGGGGGTGGGCGTCGTTTTGTACGACATTTTCGGGGCGATGGGGGCCATCCGCGGGTCGAACGTAGCCTACATGGCCCACGTCGGCGGCGCGGCCTTCGGCCTCCTCTATTATCTGCAAGGGTGGAACCTGACGCGCTGGAGCGGCGGCCTGTTCGCGTGGCCCGGGGCGCTGCTGAACGGGGCTCGATCGCTCTTCCACCGCAGTCCGCGTTTGCGGGTTCACAAGCCCGCCGACAAGTCGCCGCATCCCGATTTCAGCGCCGAGGTCGATCGGATCCTGGAAAAAATCTATCGCGAGGGCGAGGCGAGCCTGACGCCCAAGGAGCGGCAGACCTTGGAACGCGCCAGCCGCGAATATCAACGGAAAGGGGCGGGCAACGGCGGAAAGGGCAATCCGCCGAGCAGCGGGAGTTGAACTGACTATCTCCCCTCTCCCTTTGGGAGAGGGGCAGGGGGTGAGGGCCGCACGGCGCCGGGTGCTGAAGACTCAGCCGTTCGCCGCCCGGGCCCTCACCCTAACCCTCTCCCAAAGGGAGAGGGGACTGGTTGACAGACACCGTCAGAGGGCAAGCCTCGATGTCGCCCGATGCCTCCAACGTTGAAGAACCCGCCCCGCCGCCCGAGCGCCGGCGCTTCGCCCTGCCGGCGATCCTATTGCTGGCCACGTGCCTCTCGACGTTTTGGCTGGGGGCGGCCGATTGGAATCCCACCGGCCGCGCAGAACAATTTCTGCACAACGCCGAGGCGAATTGGCCGCAGCATTCGCCGCGAGCCGCCCTGAACGAGGCTTGGGCGGTCGCCATCCAGGACGTGAATTGGCGGCAGGGCTTCGTCTACATGGGCGTGGTGATGGGGCTTTTGCTCGCGCACGAGATGGGGCACTTCCTCATGGCGGTGCGGCACCGGGTTCCCGCCAGCCTGCCCTATTTCATTCCGATGCCGATCATCCCCTTCGGCACGCTGGGGGCGGTCATCGGCATGGACGGCTCGCGGGTGAACCGCCGCGAGGTCTTCGACTTGGGCATCGCCGGGCCGCTGGCGGGTTTTGCCGTGACAGTGCCGCTGCTGTGGCTGGGCATCCTGCGGCTGCCGCATCCGCCCCTGCCGGGCCACGGCTTCTGCTTCCATAGCCCCTGGCTCCTCCAACACCTGATCGCCTGGATTCGGCCCGATTATGCGACGCCCGAGGCGCTCTACCTGAACCAGTTCAATCCGTTGTTGATGGCCGGCTGGGTTGGATTGCTGGTCACGGGTCTGAACATGCTCCCGGTGAGCATGCTCGACGGCGGCCACGTGGCTTACGCCCTGTTGGGCCGCCGCGCCCATTGGCTGGCCCGCGGGCTGATTGTGGCGGCAATCCTCTACATCATCGCTACGGCGACGTACTTCTGGCTCGTCTTCCTCATCCTGGTGATTCTCTTGGGGGCCGATCATCCGCCCACGGCCGACGACTGCTGCCGCTTGGGCTGGCTGCGGCGGCTCATAGGTTGGGCGTCGCTGCTGCTCCCGCTGCTCTGCCTCGCGCCGAAGGGAATCACGCCCATGTAAAACCGCAACCATTGGTCGCGGACAACTGAAGCGCGAGATGAATGCCCCGGACATCCGCGACCACTGGTCGCGGCTTTACATTCGGGCAATCGCGGTCAGTCCTTTTTCCGCCGGTCGAGATGGCCCGACTTGTTGATGGCAAACCAAAGTCGGAACGCCATGCCGACGCCGACGACCGCTGCGGACAGACCGAGTGCGGAAACGCCGAATAGCAATGGCCGAACCTCGCGGCTTAGCAGCAGCGCAGCGACGAGCAGAAACGCGCTGGCCAACATCCCCAGCACCAGCCGATTGACCGACGGCTCGAGCCCGCGGTGGTCGAGATGGATGTCGAATCGTCCCGTCTGCATCTGTTCGAGGATGTCGGCGATTCCCTGCGGCAGGATATCGAGGAGGTGCTCTAGTTCGGAATAGAGCCGCCGCAGTTTGCGGAGTTGCCGCCGCGGTGAAAAACGCCGCAACATCAGTTTCCGCCGGTAAGGGCGGATCATTTCGATCAGATTGAACTTCGGGCTGACCGCCCGGGCGGTCCCCTCCAATGTAATCAGCGCCTTTAGCAGCATCACGATCCGCGCCGGCAGCATGATGTGGAAGCGGCGTATCTGCTCCAGCATTTCCTTCAAGGCGCCGCTGAGATCGAGCTTCTCCAACGGTTGGCTGGCGTAGTAGGAGAGGAAATCGGCCACCTCGAGCGCCAGCGCCGAGCGATCCAGGTCGGACGGCGTCTTGCCGAGCCGCAGGATCATCGACGTGGTGTGCTCGGCATCGAGACCGCTTAAGGCGACCAGCATTTCGCTCACGTCCTCGTGCAGCCGCTCGTCGATGCGGCCGACCATGCCGAAATCGAGCAGGCCGATGGTGCAGCCGTCCATCACCATCAGGTTGGCGGGATGCGGATCGGCGTGGTAGAAGCCGTGGTCGAAGATCATTTTCAGGCAGATGGCGGCGCCGCGGCGGGCGACCTCGTCGCTGTCGATGCCCGCCGCCGCCAGCCGCCCCGGCTCGGACAGTTTGATGCCCACCAGCTCCTCCATCGTCAAGACCCGGCGGGAAGAGAGGCTGGGGTACGTCGCCGGGATGTGGACGGTCGGGTCGTCGCGGAAACTGCGGGCGAACTGCTGGATGTTCCGCTCCTCGCGGCCGAAGTCGAGCTCCCGCCGCATCGCCCGCTGAAACTCGGCCACGATCGCCGAGGGCCGGTAGTTGTGGAACTCGGGCACCATCTCGGCCATCGCCGCCAGGCCGGCGAGGATGTCCATATCGACGGCCACCTTCTTTTCGATGTCGGCATGCAGCACCTTGACCACCACCGCCTCACCGGAATGCAGCCGAGCCCGGTGGACCTGCCCGATCGAGGCTGAGGCCATTGCCTCCGGCTCGAACTCGGCAAAAAGCTGCTCGATCGTCCGGCCGAGCTCGCTCTCGATCAGTTTTCGCACGGCTTCGGGCGGATCGGCGTGGACTCTCTCCTGGAGGTTTTGGAACTCCTCGGCCAGCCGGACTCCGACCAGGTCGGGCCGCGTGCTGAGGATCTGGCCGAGCTTGATGAACGTTGGGCCGAGTTCGGCCAGGGCCAGCCGCAAACGGGTCTCCCAGGGGTGCCGGGCGATGGCCACTCCGCCCCGCGCCTTGAGCAAGTCCTTGGTGAAATCCGGCCCCAACCGGCCGATCCACGCCGACAGCCCGTACTTGCTCAAGACCGCGAGAATCTCGTACCAGCGGCCCAGATGGCGGTAGATTTGCGGGATGGAATTGAGCTTCATGGCACCGCCGTCGGCAGAGGTCGCCCCAGCCCGGGGCATCCGCTACCACTACTCTACGTCGGCCAAACGACGAGTGCCAGTAGCAGGCTGGGCGAATTACGTGCGATGGACCAACTCTTCCGAACCGACGCGGGGGGCGTTCTTCTCTTGATCCCAATAGGGAGAGACGCGGCGCAGGTTCGCAATGACCTCGGGAAAGACCTCGATGATGCGGTCCACGTCGGCGTCGGTGTTGTAGCGGCTGAGGCTGAAGCGGACGGAGCCTTGGATGGCGGCCTCGGGCACTTTCATCGCCCGCAACACATGCGAGGGCTCGAGCGACCCCGAGGTGCAGGCCGAGCCGCTGGAGGCGCAGATCCCAAAATCGCTCAAGTGGTAGAGAATCCCCTCGCCTTCGACGAAGTGGCAGGAGACGTTCAACGTGTTCGGCAGCCGGGTAGCGCCGCGGCCGTTGACGACGATGCTGGGCACGCGCTCGATAATCGCCCGCTCCAACCGATCGCGCAGGCCGCGGACGCGAAGGTCCTCGTCCTGGTACGCCTCGCCCGCCAATTGCAGGGCCTTGGCCATGCCGACGATATAGGGGACGTTTTCGGTGCCGGCGCGGCGGCCCTCCTCCTGATGCCCGCCGATCATGAACGGCCGGCAGCGGGCGCCGCGTTTGACGTACAGCGCCCCGATCCCCTTCGGCGCGTGGAACTTGTGGCCGGAGAAGGAGAGCAGATCGACGTATTGGAAATCGCGGTGGAGATCGATCGGCGCCTTGCCGACCGACTGCGTCGCGTCGGTATGGAAGATGATCGCCGGATCGGTCTCCTTCGTCAGCCGTGAAAGCTGCTCGATGGGAAAGACGACGCCGGTCTCGTTGTTGGCGTGCATGATCGTGACCAGCAGCGTGTCGGGGCGAAGGGCACGAATGAACTTGCGCAGGTCGAGGTTGCCATCGCCGTCGACTTCCAGGAAGGTCACGTCATAGCCGTCGCGTTTCAGCTCCTTGCAGACCTCGAGCACGGCGGGATGCTCGACGGCGGTGGTGATCACGTGGCGGCGGTTCGGGTTGGCCTTGGCCGCGCCGAAGATCGCCGTGTTGTTGCTCTCCGTGGCGCAGGCAGTGAAGAGGATCTGCTGCGGATCAGCCAGATTAAACTGCCGGGCGATCTGTTTCCGCGCCTGGGTGATGGCGCGGGCCGCAGGCTTGGCCGCCTCGTACATTGAGCTCGGATTGAAGTACTCGGCCGTCAGATAGGGCATCATCGCCTCGACCACTTCCGGGGCAACTTGGGTCGTGGCGTTGTTGTCGACGTAAATGGTTCTCATGGCTCCCTCTCAGACACCGATTACGCGGATGCGCTCGTCGACCATTTCCTTGAGTGTCTGCTCGACGAGCATTCGCATGGTTTGGCCGGCGCCGGCGCAGGCCTGGCAGGCGCCGGCCAGGCGGCAATAGACCAGCATGTCCTTGATGTCGACGATCTCCACGTCGCCGCCATCATTCTTCAACATCGGGCGGACGTACTGGTCGATTGCTTTTTCGATTTTCTTGTCGAATTGGTAAGGGGAAAGCGTGTGGCCGTCGTCCCTCGGCGGCGCGGCGGAGACTGCCGGGGCGGCGCCGAGCACGGGCAGTTGCGGCAGGGCCGCGACCTTCTTCTCGCCGGCGCCCCAGGTCTCGTCCAACAGGTCCTGTAAGCCGCCGGGGACATGGTGGCAGGACATGCACGCCCCGCCGGCCTTGATGGCGTTGGTGATCTCGGCGATGGTGTGCAGGTTCAGTTCCTTGATCTTGCGGCGGATGTAGGGCTCGCTCAGCGAGAAGCACTTGCAGACGATTCGGCCTTCGCCGCGCTCTTCGGCGTGGATGTCGATGCCGAGGCTCTCCAGGTCGACACCGCGTTTTTGCGCCCAGTTGAACACGGCCGCCTCCAGGGCTTCGGCCCCCATCACCGAACAGTGGATCTTCTGCCGCGGCAGGCCTTCGAGGTAGTCGACGATGTCCTTGTTGGTGATCTTCAGGGCCTCGATGGGCGTGCAGTTCTTCTGCTCAATCAAGACGCAGAGGGCCTCCGAGGCGGCGATGGCCGAGGTGCAGCCGAAGGTCAGATAGCGGGCCTCGGTAATCACGTCGTTCGTCGGGTCGGTCGGGTGGCGTTTGACGCGGAAGGTGAAGCGGAGCGCGTCGCCGCAGGCGATCGAGCCGTGCTCGCCGAAGCCGTCGGGGTTCTCGATCTCGCCGAGGTGTGTGCCCGGCTTGCCGTGGACGGCGTCCATGAAAATCTGTTTTGTCTTCTCGCTATATTCCCAAGCCATTTCGGCCCTCCGAATCTCGGTTGTGCGATAATCTACTTTATTTTACCGAAGTCCCCTCCGCAAGGCGATGGGGGACGGGGAAGCAGCAATCGTTGGCGGCAGAAAATGAGCAACCTCCTTTTCCATCCGCCGTTTAGCCGCGCCCCGAAGGGAAGCGCATGCCCGCCGTTTAGCCGCGCCCCGAAGGGAAGCGCCGGTGCGGGTCTATCCCGACGGCGGCAATTGACCGTGGATTGCCGGGTGCCTTCGGCTACCGGCTAAACGGACGGTTCCTTGGCGGAAGCGGCGGGGACGGGAGCGCGATTGGCGGCGAGATAGCGCGCCACCTGCCGGACCAACTCGACACGATCAATCGGCTTGGCGAGATAATCGTCGCAGCCGGCCTCCAGGCAGCGCTCGCGATCGCCGCGCATCGCATGGGCCGTCAGCGCGATGATCGGCAGGCGGCAGCCGGACTGGCGGAGTTTTCGAGTGGCCTCGTACCCGTCGAGCACCGGCATCTGCATGTCCATGAGGATGCAGTCGAAGGGCTGACCGGCGTCGCCGGCTTGCAGCGTCTTTTCCAGGGCGATCCGGCCGTTCTCGGCCACTTCGACCGTAGCCCCGCGCTGGCTGAGGAGGAAGGCGATCAGCCGCTGATTGTCGGGCCCATCCTCGGCAAGAAGCACCCGGCCGGAAAGAGGAATCTTCGCCGTTTCCGTTTGGGAAACGTGTTCGACCTTGGCGCAGACGGCCTCGTCGTGTGCGTCGAGGATTCGGATGCCGGCCAGCGGGCCGGTTTCGACCACGACCAGGAACGAGCTCCCCTTGCCCGGCTGGCTTTCGCAGAAGATGTCGCCGCCGAGCATCTGCGCGAGACGCCGGCTGATGGTCAAGCCGAGGCCGGTGCCGCCGAAGCGCCTGGTCATCGAGGTGTCGGCCTGCGAGAACGGCCGGAAAATCGCGGTTCGCTGTTCCGGCGTCATCCCCACGCCCGTATCGATCACCTCGAAACCGATGTGCGGGTTGGGGCTTTCGAGCGGATCGGTCATCCGCACCACCAGCCGCACGCCGCCGTGGTGGGTGAACTTGACGGCGTTTCCCAGCAGGTTGATCAGGATTTGGCGGAGCCGGGTAGGATCGGTGTGGATGGTCTCGGGAACGGGGCCGGAGAAATCGACCTGCAACGAGAGACTCTTGGCGACGGCGCGGGCCCGCATCAGCGAGGCGACTTCGCCGACGATGCTGCAAGGCGAGCAGACGAGCTGTTCGACCGTCATCTTGCCGGCCTCGATCTTGGAAATGTCGAGGATGTCGTTGATGATTCCCAGCAGATGATTGCCGTTGAGTTGGATGGTGCGGAGGAACTCGTCGCGCTCGACGGCGTCGAGTTCCTGTTGCAGGAGCAGGTCGGAATAGCCGAGAATCGCGGTCATGGGGGTGCGGATTTCGTGGCTCATGTTGGCCAGGAAATCGCTCTTGGAGCGGCTGGCCGCTTCGGCGGCCTCCTTGGCCACTTGAAGCTCGGCCGTGCGGGCGGCAATGCGGTCCTCCAATTCATTGCGGGCTTGCTGCAGGGCGTTGCGGCCTTGCTCGACCTGGTCGAGCATCGAGTTGAAGCCCCTGTTGAGCACGCCGATCTCGTCGTTGCTGAGGTTCTCGACCCGCACCGAGTAGTCGTGGTCGCGCGAGACGCGCTGCATGGCTGCGGCCAGGCGCGAGATCGGCGCGGTGATGAACCGTTGCAGCCGCCGCGCCAACACCAGCGAAATCGCCATCGAGACCGCCAACACGACCAGGGTGATTCCCACATAATCCCGAATCTGCTTCCGCAGCTCGTGCATGTCCGCGCGGAGATAGATCGTGCCGATTCTGTCTCCTCCCAAAGCGAGCTTGCCGGTGATCTCCAGACGGTCGGAGCCGACGAAGGCCGCGCCCCCCGCCGAGGCAGGCGGCGGCACGAGAAAACCATCCGGCAGATCGGCCGGATAGGTGGCAAACAGCTCGCCGCTGGCGTCGTAGAGGCAAGCGAACTCGACCGAGGGTTGCCGGCGGAGCGAAGCCAACAACTCCGTGGCCGTCTTCGCGTCGTTCCGCTCGATGGCCGGCATCGCGTTGGCGCCCAAGATGGCTGCCAAGGTGGAGAACTCGTGCACCTTCGAACCGCGGATCAACTGCACGTCGTTGATGAAGAACGCCATCAACGACAGCCACAGCGCCACGCCGGCCGCCACCGCCGTCAACAGGGTAAGTTTTGCGTTGATGGTACGATAGAAGCGCATCAGGTCTCCCCGATCACTCAACTCCTGAGGATGCCGCAAAGCAGTGAGCGCGGGACCAGCCTTCGTTGCGCGGTGCGACGAACGTTCCGCTGCGCCGCAGATCGAAAAAAACAGCCGTGACAGACAGGGAGGTCTGCCCCGCCGTTTCCGCCAATCCGTCACCCGGGGCCGGTCGCGGACACTAGGCTAGTCTAGGACACGGGCAACCTGGAGCAACTTGACGCGGATGGTCAACTCGGCGCGTTCTACGGTTTTCCGGGAGATGACAGGCGGATTGTGTTGTCTTCAACGAGAAACCGCATGGTTACCCCTGGCATCGAAATCGCAAGAACCCCCTGGGGGCATTACGATCGGCCGGTGTCCCCAACCGCTGGGTGGCACCGGTTCTTGAACCGGTGGGCGAACGCCCAAGAGGCCATGTGGGAGGCGATGCGCGTTGGCGTTGCCCCTCCACCTCTTGCGGCAAAGCCGCCCCGGTTCGAGAACCGGGGCTACCCGCTTGCCGGTGATCTCCAGACGGTCGGAGCCGACGAAGGCCGCGCCCCCCGCCGAGGCAGGCGGCGGCACGAGAAAACCATCCGGCAGATCGGCCGGATAGGTGGCAAACAGTTCGCCGCTGGCGTCGTAGAGGCAAGCGAACTCGACCGAGGGTTGCCGGCGGAGCGAAGCCAGCAACTCCGTGGCCGTCTTCGCGTCGTTCCGCTCGATGGCCGGCATCGCGTTGGCGCCCAAGATGGCTGCCAAGGTGGAGAACTCGTGCACCTTCGAACCGCGGATCAACTGCACGTCGTTGATGAAGAACGCCATCAACGACAGCCACAGCGCCACGCCGGCCGCCACCGCCGTCAACAGGGTAAGTTTTGCGTTGATGGTACGATAAAAGCGCATCAGGTCAATTCGATTGCTCAGCAGTCAAACACAGTCAAAGTGTCGGGTTAGCTCGATTTAGCCGGCGTGCTTGCACGCCGCGCATTGGGGAAAACGCCCGCTGTTCTTACGGCGTGCAAGCACGCCGGCTAAACTCCGCAGTTCAACTGTGCCAGACTGCTCAGCGCCAAAGGACGTTGCAAAGCAGTGTGCGGCCGGCCAGCTTTCGTTGCGCGGTGAGACGGACGTTCCGCTGCGCCGCAGATCGAAGGAAGAGCGGCTATGGCAGACAGGGTAACCCCCGTTTCCACCAATCCGTCACCCGGAGCCGGTCGCGAGCACTAGGCTAGTCTAGGACACCGGCGACCTGGAGCAACTTGCCGCGGATGGCCAACCCGGCGCATTTTGTGGGTCTGCGGGAGATGACGGGCGAATTCTGTTGTCTTCAACGAGAAACGGTACGGTTGCCCCCCGTAAAGATAGACAATTAACCAACCATGAGTAGTATTCCGGACCGCGTGGGCGTAGAAGCGGGCCGGGTGGCACCCAATGCCATTTCCAGTTTACTGTGTTATGCCGCTTGTAACTGTTGTTGAATCTTGACTTTCTGTTCTTCTGTCAGCCGCAGCAAGACCAGCGGGTGTGGTGCCGTGTGAGCTTTGCGACGCGGCCATTCCCGCTTCTGTTTCGGGCTGGTACGCACACGCCGTTCGCGTTGCGCTCGGGCAATCCTTTCACGAAATGGCTTGGATTCCCTACGGCCTAACATGTCACGACGCACCTCCAGCAACACCCCCCGTGGGCTGCACATTATCGGGAGGCTGTCTTTCGGCGGTGCCGGCATCGCCAACGCGCCTTGACAAAGCAATAACTGCGTTGCGATCATCGAAGCCTCTGCCTCGCGATGCACTAGCCGTAGCGTCCGACTCATCAACGCCACTTTCTTCAAGGTTCGCTTGTAGGTTCTGAAAAATCCCTCGTTTTCCCACCTCCAACGATAACAAGTTCCCGCCATCTCCAAGGATAGCTGCTTCGCATCTTCCACGTTCGTAAACAGCCAGACGTCCACCTTATGACGGCAACTGTGAATCCGCAGCAATCGGCCGCGAATCGGCGGCTTGCCGTCCTCCTGCTGGCTCTTCGGCCAATAATAGACAATCCCTTCGCGGAACTCCTCCAACAGTTCCTGGGTTTCGCTGTAAAAGGTGGCCTTGGAGGACATGCGGATGAGAAAGGACACGTTCGCCAAGATCATGGTCGCGGCCACGTTGTAGCCCACATATCCCGCGTCGGCCACCACCAACGCCGCCGCTGGCAGCCAACGCAGCATGTACATGAGGTGACTTCGTTCGCTGGCTTTGCCCCCCTTCCCCAATCGCCAGCAAAAGGGAATGCCCAAGGTAAGATGCACGATCGAGGTGTTCCAGATCGTCGGTGACGAATCCTCTTTGCCGCCGCTTCCCAAGCGTTGCTCCAGTTCCTCGGTGCGGGGACACGTCTGCCGCGTGCCATCACAGCCAAAGGGGATGAAGTTTCCCACTTTCCACTGATTGCCGAAAATGACTTCCATCCGTGCGCGCAGGGCCGCCGCCAACGCCCGCAGGATGGGCATGGGAAGTTTGGCGATGGCCTTTTCAAAGCCGGAAAAGTGCTGGCCCGGCCGTTTTCGTTTTGGACAACTGGCGACATAGAACATTCTGGCGGCTTCAAACTTTTCCGGGAGGCTGTCGCCACAGCAATAGGTCGTCAGGATGATGATGTAAAGCAAAGGATGCAAGTCCCAACGCGGGCATTTCCTGCGTTTTGAAGCATTTCGGACTTGCTTGAAAACTTCCGGCGTGAGAAACTCTCGCATCGAGCCGATCAACGATTTCGCCCGCCGTCGTTGGCGGGCCCGCTTCCTTGCGTTGGCCATTTGCCGTTCCTTCCATGATGGGGTTTGGTGTTGTGACCCCCTATCATTGCTGGAACGGCTTTTTCATGCGCGGTCAATTCACCGCCATTTTCCCAAAGCACATTTTCAACGCAACCCTCGACCTCGCAAAAGATTACATCAAAACCGCTTCCAATCAAGCCTTGGCATTGGATGCCACCCCCAAGTATCGTAGCCACAAAGCTTCGGGGCAGGCCATTGTCACCATTCAAGGCCACGATTTCTATCTCGGCCCCTGGAACAGCAAGGGCAGCAAGGTCGAATAAACGAGGCATTGCCAAGATCATTACACGCTTGCAGTCGTTTGGCCTACTGGAGAAGCAGGGCGGGCTATGGAGAGTCAGGTAAATAATGTCGCAGGGAGAATGCGAAAAAACCCGCTCCCCTGCGGGTCGCGGCTAAACGGGAAGCCGACATTGTCTTCCTGACACTCAAAATAACATCGGCAGACTCGCCGTTTTTTGCACCATTCGCCGCAAAGAACCGCGATGTTGGTGCAAACCCCGGGCCGGGCCGACGGGCGGAACGCGGCAGACGACTACTGGCGGAGATAGTTGGCTTCCAACTTGTAGGGGATGCCGCCAGTGGCGTTGCGATCAATGCGGAAATGGCCGGCCACGCCGATCTGGTGCGTCGTATACGTGGCTTCCAGGTCGCCCTGCAAGATAACTTGCACCTTCTCCGTCGGCCGCGGACTGGGCGTGCAGAAGGGACAATCGCCGTTAGTCGGACAGAGAACGAAGTCCTTAATGCCCGTCATCGTCCGCCGCGATTGTATGTAGCCCTTCATGTAGACCTTGCGGTCGTCCATGTCGATGGCCGTCTGCGGAATCGGCTGGGTCGGCTTCAGCGGATCGGGCTGAAGCATGGCGTAGGTGATCCGCTCGTAGCCGTAGGGCACTTCGTCGGCGCGGGCGACGAGCAGGAAGATGCAGCCGGACAACCACAAAAGCACCGACAGCAGTGCGCCGGCGATCACCAGCGGTTTTCCGGTCCACTCTTCGGGCGCTTTGCGAATTTGCTTCCAGGCGATCCAGCCGAGGATAAGCCCGGCCAGCGGAACCACGGCGAAAGCCCAGTGCAGCCAGGTGAGGATCGACAACGCCCCAAGAACCGCGCTGGTGAAAGCCAGCGGGTTCAGCGCCCGATATCGGTTCGCCGACGGCTGCGGACTCGGCAAGTTGGAATCGAATATGGAAGACATGGAATAAAACGCAAATCGAAGCACACTCCGGGAGCCGTTGGCTCCCGGCTATTTCACTAACCACTATCTCAAGGCGTCGTAATCAACGACTTCGCCACATCCGTGCGATACGCCGACATGGCGGGCAAATATCCGACGGCCGACGCCAAGAACACCAGGCCGAGGATCAACCAGAACTCGCTCCATTGGAACTGGAACAGTCCGATGACCACGCCGGTCCAGTCGGCGATGAGCGGCGAGCAGAGCCAGATGGCCCCGTGGCCGATCAGCAGTCCCATCGCCCCGCCCATCAGCGACAGCAGGATCGACTCCATTAAAATGATGAGCATCACCGTAAAGCGGCTGGCGCCCAGGCGCGCATCACGGCGATCTCGTGTCGGCGGTCGCTCATCGAGTTGTAGATGCTGACCATGATGCCGATGCCGGCGACGATCACGGTCACCACCGCCATTCCCAGCAAGATCCACTGCAACTTGCCGATGACGTTCTCGAACAACTCGGTAATCACCTTGAGCGGCGCCACCGCCTGCGCTACCTTGGTGTTGTTGATCGCGCTGGACATCACGTTGGTCAGGCCGCGGTCGGCATCCTCTTTGTGGATGCAGACCAGCACGGCGGTGACCTCTTTCGGCTCGTCGGCGTGTTCATCGCCGTGCTTGCCGTGATGGGCGTGCTCCTCTTCCCCGGCCTCGTCGTGGTGATGAAGCTCGTTGAAGCCGAGCATGTTGACAAAGACGCCGCGATCGACGGGCGTGCCGGTGGGCTCCAAAATACCGACCACCTCGAACCCCTCGTTGTGTACGTGCGCCTCGAGGCCCGATCCATGGGTGATCTTGATCGGTTCACCGACCCGGGTGTTGGTTTTCGCCGCGACGGTCGCTCCGAGCACGGCCTCGAAGTGTTTGGCCAGCTTGAAGTTCCGTCCCTCGGCAAAGCGGTATTTTTCATCGCCGCGATATTTGAGATCGAATATTTCCGGCACCGTGGCGACAACGCGGAAGCTCTGGTATGTATGGCCCATGCAGACCGGAATGGTGCTCTCCACTCGACCATATTTTTCGTCCGACAGCTCTTCATAGAAGCTGTAGGGGATATTCCCGACCGGCTCGCTCAGGTAGAAGACGGTGTTCAGCACGAGCTGCTCTTTTCCCCCTTGGCGCCGACAATCAAATCGTAACCCTCGCCGCCGCGGTGGAACGATTGATCGACCACGCCGTAGACGACCAGCACCGCCACGACCAGCGCCACGCCCAGGCCCATCGACAAAACGGTCAGCGTCGAGACCAGCGAGCGTTGCCGGATGCTGCGCCAAGCTACTTTCCAAAGACTCATGGGGAGGGGTGAGGGATCAGGGGTGAGGGATCAGGGGGCAGGGGGAATGACGAAGCACGAATGACGAATGACGAAGGAAGCACGAAATCCGAAGGTTGAGCTCTCTCGGATTTCGGATTTCGGATTTCGGATTTCTTTCGTCATTCGTCATTCGTGCTTCGTCATTCACCCTTAGTCACTTGTCCTACTACCAAATTGAACTCTTCCAGTTTATCCATGCGCGGGAATTGCTGAGCGACTTCGTTCGAGTGGGTGACGATGATCAGCGCGACGTTCTCCTCGTGGCAGGTCTCGCGCATCAGGTCGAGAATTTGTTGCTGATGGCCGGCGTCGACGTTGGCGGTCGGCTCATCGGCCAGCAGGATCTGCGGCTTGTTGGCCAGCGCCCGGGCCACCGCCACCCGCTGCTGCTCGCCCACCGAGAGCTGCGCCGGGCGATGGGTCATGCGATGGCCGAGCCCCACCCGCTCCAGCAATTGCCGGCCGCGGGCCTTGTCCATCCTCCCCCGCGCAAACCGCATCGACAACAGTACGTTCTCCAGCGCCGTGAAGCCGGCCAGCAGATTGAACGTCTGGAACACATAGCCGATCCGCTCGGCACGAAACCGGTCGCACTCCGACTCGGGCATCAGCGTGATGTCCCAGTCGTCGATGCGAACCTTGCCCGCGTCGGGGCGGCTGATGCCGGCGATGACGTGCAGCAGTGTGGTCTTGCCGCAACCGCTGCGGCCGACCATCACCATCTGCTCTCCCGCGGCGACGCGGAACTCGGGAATATCGAGCACCGGCAGCGCCGTGCCGTCCGGCTGCCGGAATCCTTTCTTGATGTCTTTCAATAACAACATTCTGGAGATCGCCACCTCTTGGAGGGATGCCTGATTGCGGCGGCCCGACCCGGGCCATCATGAAATAGTATCACACCGATGCCGCAATGTCTCTACACTATAACTATACGCAGCCGCCGACCGAGGGGTTCGCTTCCTCGTCTCCGCGATCTGCGTTTCTTCTCGTTCCCACGCTCTGCGTGGGAACGCACGTCTTGGACGGCACAAATCCCGCCGTTCCCACGCAGAGCGTGGGAACGAGATCCTCGGGACTTTGCGATTCTGCTGGCATTGCCGCCGGCCGAGGGGTTCGCTGCTTCCGCTATTTTCGCCGCATCATCATCCGCTGGATGTCGCGTTTGGCCTGGGAGGCCTTCATTGCCTGCCGCTTGTCGTGTTGCTGCTTTCCCCGGCAAATCCCGATGACGACCTTCGCCAGCCCGCGGCGGAAATGCATCTCTAAGGGGACCAAGGTAAGCCCCTTCTCGTAAGCCCGATGGGCGAAGCGTTTCACCTCGCGGCGGTGCATCAACAGCTTCCGCGGGCGTTTCGGGTTGTGGTTGAACCGGCTTGCCTCGGCGTATTCGGCAATGTCGCAGCCGACCAGCCAGACCTCCTCCCCCTTGATTCGGGCGTAAGCCTCTTCGAGCGATACCTGTCCGTGGCGGAGGCTCTTCACCTCGCTGCCCACCAACACAATGCCGCATTCGAGCGAGTCGAGGACAATGTAATTGTGTCGGGCCTTGCGGTTCTGCGCGATCAGCTTCTCGTTGGTCGCCGAGGCGTCGCCGGTCTTTTTCTTGGCGTGTGATTTTCTCGTGGCGGAAACCTCGCTACAAGCACGTCAATCCCTAGAACGCCGGCAGTGCGCCGGTCGCCGGAAGTGCATTAAAACACGGCAGTTACGTCCACGGCTCCATTCTACTTCAGACAACCGGCGGCGACAATGGCGTCGGTACGCGAGGGCGACGGAGCAGCGTATTGTGACGGTCGCCGCCGAATCGTTTAGCCCGCGAGCTTGCTCGCCGGAGCGGCTAATTGCTTCACGCGGAGCGCGAAGAGCCCCTTCTGTCAGGAATCTTCAGAGAAATTGTCGGAATTTTCTCGGAAAAATCCTGGCAGGCCTTGACCGCCGCCTGCCCCGAGCCGAAAATGTGCTGTTGAGTTGGCCGATTCCAGAGGCTGGTTGTCTTCGCCCGCATGAAGGCCCGGCTTGAACAGGCACCCCTTTGGGCTCGAATCCCCACCCGGGTCGGTGGTCGTTTTCCCAAGTACACGGAGTTGCTGCCGCACCGCGAAACCGATCGAAGTCGCTGCGGAAGGAGAACACGATGAGACTCGGCAAGACGGTGTCGGTCGAAGAGCTTCAGATCGTCAGCCGCTTCGAGAATCTGCGGCGAACGCTCCTCTCCGAGGAGTACGCGGACCATCTCGACAAGCCGCTGGCCTATTGGGCGCTGTCGGCAGATCGGCGTCTGCCGTTGGCGCTGCTGGGGCGAACGCTGGGGAACATCCTCAACACCCCGTTCGTTGATCTATCGGCCACGCCCGGCATCGGACGAAAGAAGATCAGTTCTCTGGTGGTACTGCTGGCCAGGGCCGCAAACACCGATCCCGCTGAATTGCCGGTCGATGTCCTCAACGCTCAAGATCATCAGCCGCGTCAGGCCGACGGCGTGGACGCCAGACTGACGGTCAATGGTTTCGATCCGGCCTCCGTCTCCGAGGTAGCTTGGGCGCAGTGGCGGGCGAGCGTCGTCCGTCACGGCCTGGCGGGCGAGACGCTGGGACGCTTCGCCCCCAGCCTGCAAAACATGACCCGCGTCGTCTGGAACACTCCGCTGGGCGTCTACACCAGTTCTACACTGGCCGAAATCCGCGCCATGAAGACGCACGGCGAGAAGCGGGTGGCCGCCATCCTCGAGGTTTTCCACGTCGTCCATACGCTGGTGGCCGGCATGGGCACGCACGACCGTCTCGCCGTGCGGATCGTCGCCCGCCGCATCGATCGCGTCGAGCAGTGGATCGGCCGGGCCTTGCAGCAGCCCGGCGTTCCCAGCCAGCAGGAGATCTTCTCGCAGTTCGTCGAGCCGCTCTTAGAGCAAATCCGCATCGACTCGCCGCAACAGGTCTCTCTGATGGCGGAGACGCGGCTGGGCATCAACGGGCCGCTGACGAGCGTGCGCCAGGTGGCGCGGACGATGGGGCTTACCCGCGCCCGCGTCTACCAACTGCTCAACGAGATCAACGACATCATGATGGTCCGCTGGCCGACCGGCCGGCATCAATCGCACGAGTTGCGGCAGAAGTACGTCGCCGAGACGGCCGATGCCGACGACGCCCCCGATCTGCGGCAGTTCTACGCGGCGGTCGAACTCTTCTATCCCGGCAGCCGCCGCGGCGCCGCCGGCCCGCTGGAACGCGCCTTCGACGACTTCGAGCAAGAGGATGAACTACTGGAAGTCTCGTAGCGGCGGGGCTCCCGCGCGTTGGTGGTGCCTTAGGGCCGATCAGTTTTCCAATCTAGGTGGCACGCAATGCCATTTCCAGTTTACTGTGTTATGCCGCTTGTAACTGTTGTTGAATCTTGACTTTCTGTTCTTCTGTCAGCCGCAGCAAGACCGGCGGGTGTGGCGCCGTGTGAGCTTTGCGACGCGGCCATTCCCGCTTCTGTTTCGGGCTGGTACGCACACGCCGTTCGCGTTGCGCTCGGGCAATCCTTTCACGAAATGGCTTGGATTCCCTACGGCCTAACATGTCACGACGCACCTCCAGCAACACCCCCCGTGGGCTGCACATTATCGGGAGGCTGTCTTTCGGCGGTGCCGGCATCGCCAACGCGCCTTGACAAAGCAATAACTGCGTTGCGATCATCGAAGCCTCTGCCTCGCGATGCACTAGCCGTAGCGTCCGACTCATCAACGCCACTTTCTTCAAGGTTCGCTTGTAGGTTCTGAAAAATCCCTCGTTTTCCCACCTCCAACGATAACAAGTTCCCGCCATCTCCAAGGATAGCTGCTTCGCATCTTCCACGTTCGTAAACAGCCAGACGTCCACCTTATGACGGCAACTGTGAATCCGCAGCAATCGGCCGCGAATCGGCGGCTTGCCGTCCTCCTGCTGGCTCTTCGGCCAATAATAGACAATCCCTTCGCGGAACTCCTCCAACAGTTCCTGGGTTTCGCTGTAAAAGGTGGCCTTGGAGGACATGCGGATGAGAAAGGACACGTTCGCCAAGATCATGGTCGCGGCCACGTTGTAGCCCACATATCCCGCGTCGGCCACCACCAACGCCGCCGCTGGCAGCCAACGCAGCATGTACATGAGGTGACTTCGTTCGCTGGCTTTGCCCCCCTTCCCCAATCGCCAGCAAAAGGGAATGCCCAAGGTAAGATGCACGATCGAGGTGTTCCAGATCGTCGGTGACGAATCCTCTTTGCCGCCGCTTCCCAAGCGTTGCTCCAGTTCCTCGGTGCGGGGACACGTCTGCCGCGTGCCATCACAGCCAAAGGGGATGAAGTTTCCCACTTTCCACTGATTGCCGAAAATGACTTCCATCCGTGCGCAGGGCCGCCGCCAACGCCCGCAGGATGGGCATGGGAAGTTTGGCGATGGCCTTTTCAAAGCCGGAAAAGTGCTGGCCCGGCCGTTTTCGTTTTGGACAACTGGCGACATAGAACATTCTGGCGGCTTCAAACTTTTCCGGGAGGCTGTCGCCACAGCAATAGGTCGTCAGGATGATGATGTAAAGCAAAGGATGCAAGTCCCAACGCGGGCATTTCCTGCGTTTTGAAGCATTTCGGACTTGCTTGAAAACTTCCGGCGTGAGAAACTCTCGCATCGAGCCGATCAACGATTTCGCCCGCCGTCGTTGGCGGGCCCGCTTCCTTGCGTTGGCCATTTGCCGTTCCTTCCATGATGGGGTTTGGTGTTGTGACCCCCTATCATTGCTGGAACGGCTTTTTCATGCGCGGTCAATTCACCGCCATTTTCCCAAAGCACATTTTCAACGCAACCCTCGACCTCGCAAAAGATTACATCAAAACCGCTTCCAATCAAGCCTTGGCATTGCGTGCCACCTCAAACATCGTTACCCAACTTGAATAACTGGTTGGCCCTTGGTGATGCCCGCTTCCCGAAGTTGGCATGGCGAAATCCGCTCGAAGATGCCAACAAGCCGCGGCAAGCATCCTTTGAAAACCGTGTCCCCGCTTTCGCAGGCGGTTGCTTAGGCGGCGCGCACCGAGTACTGCCTGGCAGTGCCGTCTATGGTTTCGGGACGCAGCGAGGCTACTACCGGCGGTTCCTCGTCGTTTTCCGCGGCGAAGGCTTTCGACCGGCGTTTGGTGGTTAGGGCATGGATAACGCCGACGGCGCGGCCGAGCAATTGCAGCAGCATCAGCGGTCGCCAGAGGCCGATGACGCATTCGCCGGCCAGCAGCGCGGCATGGGCCGCCACCGAGCGCACTCGCCCATGGGCCGAAGCCCAACGCCAGAAGAGCCGCTCGCAGTGCCAGCCCTGGCGAAAGCCGGTCTTGTCGCCGGCGACGGTCGAATTCACGCTCGTCTGGCTGTCCGGCTCCGCCACGCAGCGGTATCCCGCCTCTCGAAACGACAGTGCCAGCTCGATGGTCGCCACCGTCTCGATCGGCGACGGCGAAAAGCCGCCCACCGCTTCGATTGCTGAGCGGCGGTAGAAGCCGGCCAGAGTGTCGGGCCCACAAAGTTCGTCTTCTTCCTCGCCCAGCTCTTCTGCCGCACTTCCGCGACCGACCCGCCACACGACCCCTTCGGCACCATAGGCCATGCCGGCAGAGACGACCCTCTTCTGATCATCTTGGTGCAGCACCACCGGCGCCACCGCCCCGACTTCCGGGTCGCGAAAGTGCCGCAGAGCGGCCTCGGCCCAACCCGGACGGACTTCTACGCCGCAGGCCAGCAGATGGACGACCGGCGCCCGGCTGGCTGACAGCCCCAGGTTCAGGCATTCGACGAAACCGGCCTCCTCCGGCGCCCGGACGAATTGCACCTCGCCGGCCAATCCATAGGGATCATCGTAGGGGGCATTGTGGACGACGACAAGCTCGCAGTTGGCTGGCCGATTTTCCAGGATGGAGACCAACGTGCCGTCCAACGGCTTCTGGTCGCCTAAGACGGGGATCACGATCGACAAGCGAAGCACTGCTGAGATTCCGCTGCGATTCCGTTGAGATTCCTGAGTGGCAGACACTGTGTGATTCTTCGGGTTTTTCGGGCAGCGGAGTTTATAGGAATTGCGCCGCTGCCGCACGTCCACACAGTACCGCCGAAACTGTCTGTGTAGCTTACGCACATTCACGCCCACCCTAGCGATAATCGTCGCCGGGGGTCCTTGACGGCGGCGGCCAAAACACCTACATCTTGGGGACTGTCCCGATTTTCGTGCCAACGAAAATGGGACTGTCCCCTTCGACGTGCCGTTCGATTTCATCTCCTGGGAGTCATTGCCATGTTTTCACCTCGTATCCATCGGGCCCTGGTCAGCGTGAGCGACAAATTGGGGCTGGCCGATTTCGCCCGGGGGCTTACAGCCGCTGGCGTGCAGGTTTTCAGCACCGGCGGCACCCGAAAACACTTGGAGAGCGAGGGGATCGCCGTCCGTGACGTCTCCGAATACACCGGCTTCCCCGAGATGATGGACGGCCGGCTCAAAACCCTCCATCCGAAGGTCCACGGCGGCATCCTCTGCCGCCACGACAATCCGCAAGACATGCAGGCGCTGGCCGAGCACGGCATTCTCACGTTTGAGCTGGTCGTGGTGAATCTCTATCCCTTCGAGGCCACCATCGCCCGCCAGAGGGTCACCCAGGAGGAGGCGATCGAACAGATCGACATCGGCGGGCCGACGCTGGTCCGGGCGGCGGCCAAGAACCATGCCTTCACCACCATCGCCACCAACGCCGCCCAGTATTCCGAAATTCTCGAACAGGTAACCGCCAACGGCTGCACGACGATCGAGTTGCGGCGTCGCTTGGCCGGCGAAGCCTTCGCGCAGACCGCCCGATACGATCGCGCCATCGCCGACTTCTTCGCAAAGAGCATGGGGGCCACAGCCGCAGCGGCGTTTCCGCCGACCGTCACCATCGGCTTGAACTACAAAATGGGCCTCCGCTACGGCGAGAATCCGCATCAGCAGGCGGCCCTGTATTCTCGCGCCGACAACCACGGCGCCAACGTGGTTGCCGCCCGGCAATTGCACGGCAAGGAGCTTTCCTACAACAATCTCCTCGATCTCGACAGCGCATTGGCGATCGTGCGCCAGTTTGCCGAACCGGCCGCGGTCGTGATCAAGCACAACAATCCCTGCGGTGCCGCCGTGAGCGAGACGCTGGTCGTGGCCCTGCAACGGGCGATGGAAGGGGACCCGCAAAGCGCCTTCGGCTCGGTGATCGGATTGAACCGCACGCTGGACGCCGCCACCGCCGACGCCCTGGCCGCCCCGGGGCTGTTCGTCGAGGCGATCGTCGCCCCCCATTTCCATGAAGACGCCCTGCAAATCCTCACCACCAAGCCGAAATGGAAGAACAACGTGCGGCTGATCGAGGTCGGCCAGTTGGGCCGCGCCGAGCGGCATTGGGCCTTCCGCTACCTCGACGGCGGCATGTTGATGCAGGAGGCCGACGTGACCGCCGATCCCGAAGATCAGTGGCAAGTCGTCACCGAAGCGAAGCCGAGCGAAAAGCAGATGTCAGATTTGCGATTTGCCTGGGAAATGGTGCGACACGTCAAGTCGAACGCCATCGTGCTGTGCAAAGACGGGATGCTGCTCGGGGCCGGCGCCGGCCAGATGAGCCGCGTCGATTCGGTCGAGATCGCGGTGAAGAAGGCAGGCAGCCGATCGAAGGGCTCGGTGATGGGTTCCGACGCCTTCTTCCCCTTCCCCGACTCGATCGACACCGCCGCCGCCGCCGGGGTGGTCGCCGTGATTCAGCCCGGCGGCTCAAAGAACGACGCCGACGCGGTGGCCGCCTGCAATCGCCACGGCATCGCTATGATCTTCACCGGCCGGCGGCACTTCAAGCATTAGGCGAACTATCGGGGCCACACTGCTTCGGCTATAATTCGGGGAAGAAGACCCCTTCGGCGAAACGGTTTGCGAGCCATGAGCATCGCAGCGTCGGATTTCTGCGCAGAAGAATTCGTGCCTGCCGAGTTGTCGGCGTTGGCCGATCCGCAGACGGCGATTCCGGCGATTGCCAAGGATGCTCGGCTGATCGGGCGGATCGACGAGGCCGTGAAGCGATTTCCCACGCGGCATGATCTGCATCTCGGCGACGCGCGAACGATGCAACTGGAGCCGGAATCGGTCAACTTGGTGCTCACGTCGCCGCCGTATTGGACGCTCAAGGAATATCGCGATTTGGACGGGCAGCTTGGCCACGTGACGGATTACGAGACTTTTTTGGGCGAACTGGATCAGGTCTGGAAAAATTGCTTCCAAGCCTTGATGCCGGGCGGACGGCTGATCTGCGTTGTCGGCGACGTGTGTCTGTCGCGGCGGAAGAACAACGGCCGCCACACGGTTGTGCCGCTGCACGCGTCGATCCAGGAGCATTGCCGGCGGATCGGTTTCGATAACTTGGCGCCCATCATTTGGCACAAAATTGCTAACGCGGTTCATGAAGTTGAGAACGGTTCGGGCTTTCTAGGCAAACCATACGAACCGAACGCGGTGATTAAGAACGACATCGAGTTCATCTTGATGCAACGCAAGCCGGGCGGATACCGCCAGCCCTCAGTGGCGATGCGGATTCTCAGCGTTATTTCGGACGAGAACCACAAGGTGTGGTTTCAACAGATTTGGACGGGATTGACCGGGGCCTCGACGCGGAACCATCCCGCCCCCTATCCGCTTGAACTGGCCGAGCGGCTGATTCGCATGTTCAGCTTCGTCGGCGACACTGTGCTCGATCCGTTCCTTGGCACGGGGACGACGACGCTGGCCGCCATGCGAAACGGGCGAAACTCGATCGGATATGAAATCGACGATAGCTACCTGGCCCACGCCCGCCGACGGATTCACAACGCCACGGATATTTTTGCAACCAGCAAAGTGAGCATTTATGGACAGGCTTGAAGAACGCGTCGCAGAGGCTATCAAGCTGTTCTGGGCGACTCGCGATAGGCAAAACCGGAATCAGGGCGTCAAGAGTGGGCAGAGGGACGCTGGGTTGCGCGCGGCAGTGACGGGCGGAAAGCACCTCGACGGATTTGTGCAGATTTCCCGCGAGTTGTTGATCGATGCGGGTTTGCCCGAAGCGCAGATTTTTTGGCAAAACCAAAAGGAGTTGCCCGGCTTCTATCGCGCCGAGAAGAATTGGGATCTAGTTGTCGTGGCTGATAGCGCATTGCTGGCCGTGATTGAATTCAAGGCACAGGTGGGGCCATCGTTCGGCAACAATTTCAACAATCGAACCGAGGAAGCGCTCGGCAATGCCACCGATCTTTGGGCGGCGTATCGAGAAGGAGCCTTTCGCCAGTCTGCTCGCCCATGGCTGGGATACGTGTTTATACTCGAGGATTCCGAGAGGTCGCAGATCTCAGTTTCGGTAAAGGAGCCGCATTTTCCGGTCTTTCCAGAGTTCCAAAATGCGTCATACGCGAAGCGGTATGAAATCCTGTTGACGAAACTTTTGCGTGAACGTCTTTACGATGGGGCGAGCCTGCTGCTAACGAGCCACAAGACGGGACTTGAGGGGCATTTCACCAGCCCGTCGAAGGAATTGAGTTTTGCGACGTTCGCGGCTGGGCTCAGTGCCCGCGCAATGTCCTTTGCGAAAATGGAGAAATGAAGCCCGCCCGCCCCAGGGCATTGTGTTTCGACTTGGATCGCAACGAAGCAGTGGCCCCTTTGTCGCGGTCACAGCCCTTCCTGGGCGTCTTATTGTACTCGCAGTCTCGCGCTTAACCGCTTTCCGCACAATCACTTGCGCCACGCCGCCAAACAAGCGCAGACGCATCGGCCCTTTGCTGGTAGAATAAGATGTTTGTAGATGAAAAGAAAGGGACGACACTCGTCTGACGAAGCATTCGCGACGGCGCATCCGGCCCAACCGCCACGAGGTCGATTCCCGGCAGGCATATTGGCGCACTCTGTATGTCCAGTTTGCAGATTGTTGCTCAGTTGGCGCGGCGTCGCCGACGCTGGCGCCGTCGCTTTTGGCTTGCGACTTCGCGGAATTAGGCGAGGAGGTCCGTCGCGTCGAACGGGCGGGGGCGAAAATCCTCCACCTGGACATCATGGACGGCCACTTCGTGCCCAATCTGAGCTTTGGGATACCGGTGGTCGAGGCCGTCCGCCGCTCCACGGGCTTGCCGTTGGAGACGCATCTGATGATCTCCGAGCCCGCCCGCTATGTCAAACAGTTTCGCAAAGCGGGCGCCGACTTGATCACGATCCACATCGAGGTGGCGGCGGACCCTCGGCCGCTGCTGGACGAGATTCATTCGCTCGGCGCCGTGGCCGGCCTATCGCTCAATCCGCCCACGCCCATCGATGCGCTGACCGATTATCTCGACTATTGCGACCTCGTGCTGGTGATGAGCGTCATGCCGGGCTTTGGTGGGCAGGAGTTCGAGGTCGAGGCCCTGGAGAAGCTGCGGCGTCTGCGGGTGCAGGGCGGCGCGCGGCTGCTGCTGTCGGTCAACGGCGGCGTGAATCTCGATACCGTGGCCTCATGCGCCGCCGCCGGCGCCGACCTGCTTGTGACCGGTTCGGCCCTTTTTTCGCAACCAGACTACGGCCGGTTCATCGACGAGATGACCGAGACCGCCAGATCAGTGAAGGAAGTGCGGGTTTAGAAAATGCTCCAGCTTGTGTTGATTCGCCCGGGCTCCACCGACTACGACGTGCAAGAACGGATTCTGGGGAGTCTCGATATTCCGCTGAACGAGCGGGGATTGGCCGAGGCGGCCGCCACCGTGGAACAACTTCGCGACAAGCGGATCGAGATCATCTTCTCGCCCACTTCGCAGCCCTCGCTGCAAACGGCCGAAATCATCGCCAAGGCCCTGGGCATCAAGCTCAAGAAGATCGAACGTCTGGAGAACCTCAACCAGGGACTGTGGCAGGGGATGCTGGTCGAGGACGTCCGCCACAAGCAGCCGAAGGTCTATCGCCAATGGCAGGAGCAACCGGAGAACGTCTGCCCACCCGATGGCGAGATGCTCAGCCAGGCCGACGAGCGGGTCCGCGCGGCCATCGCAAAACTGTTGAAACGCCGCAAGGAGGGGGTGATCGGGCTGGTGCTGCCCGAACCGCTCTTGAGTCTTGCCCGCCGCTTCCTCACCCACGGTGCCCTGGGAGATCTGTGGAAGGCGCCCAACGGCCACGGGCGGGTTGAGGTTCTCCATGTGACACTCGATGAAGTCCTGGCCCGCGAGCGTGTGATGAATTGCGAATGATGAATTATGAATGATGAGTGATGAATGCAGAGTGGACGTGGCAATTGCCCTGTGCTGAACAGACTTCAATTCATCCATCATCCTTCAGCGTTTGTCCTTGATCCTTGGTCCTTCATTCTCATCCTTCATCATTCATCCCTCATCATTCATCGTTCATCATTGTCCCAAGAGACTTAATCCATGGCAGACCCTGGCGACCTGAGCGGTTGGAAGAACCAGTTGAAGCGGCCGAAGCGCGGGGTGCCCGAGGGGCTGTGGAAGCGCTGCCCCGGCTGCCAGGCGACGATTTTCCGCAAAGAGGCGGAGAAGCGGCTGGGGGTTTGCCCCGAGTGCGACTACCACTGGTATGTCCCCGCCCGGCAGCGCATCGCCCAGGTGCTCGACGAGGGGACGTTCGAGGAATGGGACGCGGATCTCGAGTCGGCCGACCCGCTGGAGTTCGTCGACAGCAAGCCCTATCCGCAGCGAATTCAAGAAGAGCAGCAGCGCACCGGCCTGCGCGAGGCGGCGGTGACCGGGGCGGGCATGATCCGCGGCCGACGCGTCGCCTTCGGCGTGACCGATTCCGCCTTCATCATGGGCAGCATGGGCTCGGTCGTCGGCGAAAAGCTGACCCGCGCCATCGAACGCGCCACCGAGCAGCAATTGCCGCTGATTATCGTCTCCGGCTCCGGCGGCGGTGCGCGGATGCACGAGGGCCTGCTCTCGCTGATGCAGATGGCGAAAGTCTCGGCGGCGTTGGCCCGGCACGATTCCGCGGGCGGGCTGTTTATCTCGGTGCTGACCAATCCGACGATGGGTGGCGTGGCGGCCAGCTTCGCCTCCTTGGGCGACGTGGTCTTCGCCGAACCCCGCGCCCTGATCGGCTTCGCCGGCCCGAGAACCATCAAGGCCACGATCCGCATCGAGCTGCCCAAGGGCTTCCAGACCAGCGAGTTCCTGCTGGAACACGGCTTCGTCAACCGCATCGTCCGTCGCCAAGACCTGCAAAGCGAACTGGCCCGAACTATCGACTATTGCGGGAAGTAGTGGGCAGTCGGCAGTCGGCAGTGGGCAGTGGACAGTCGGCAGTGGACAGTGGATAGTGGATGATGGATAGTGGATAGTGGGTGGTGCGAAACCGCAAGCGGTTTTCCACTTGCCACCGCTGCCGACTCCCCACTGCCCACTGCCGACTGCCCACTGCCGACTCCCCACTGCCCACTGCCGACTGCCCACTGCCGACTGCCCACTGCCCCATGCCACTGTTCGACCACCTGAAAACGATCCTATCGAGCAGCGGGCACTTGAACGTGTCGAAGCGCTTCGTGCTGCTGCGCGAGGCGATTTCCGGTACGATGTCGAGTTTCTACATGGCCCGCGATCTGCGGACCGATACGGTGGTCGGCCTGAAGATTCTGGACGCCAAGAAGACGGCGGCTTTCGAGTCGCGATTCCGCGGGCTGAACAAACCGTCCGAGGGCGACATCGCGCTGCAACTGAAACACCCGAACATCGTCGAGAGCCTGGAGTTCGGCCTGACGACCGAAGGGCAGCCGTACCTGGTGATGGAGTTTCTCGAGGGGCCCAACTTGAATACCGCCCTGGCCGCCCACGACGCCTGCCTGACCGGCCACCGCGTGCATCTGATCCGCGAGGCCGCCAAGGCGGTCGCCGCCGTCCACGAGGCCGGCTTCATCCACCGCGACATCTGCCCGCGGAACTTCCTGTTGAACAACAAACGCCAAGACCTGAAGCTGATCGACTTTGGCCTGACCGTGCCGGCTACGCCGTTGTTCATGCAGCCCGGCAATCGCACGGGCACGCCGAACTACATGGCCCCGGAGCTGGTTCGCCGCCGCTCGACCGACCAGCGGGTCGACGTCTTCGCCTTCGGCGTGACGGCCTACGAGATCTGCGCGTTCGAGCTCCCCTGGCTGCGCGGCACGACCGGCATGGCGGCCATGACTCACGATCAGCCGCCGGCCGATATCCACGAGCACTGTCGCGACATCCAGCCGCAATTGGCCAAGGCGATCCACGCCTGCATCGAGCCCGACGTCAACAAGCGCTGCCCGTCCATGCAGAAGTTCCTGCAAATGATCCGCAAGGTGCCGCAGGATGCAGCGTGAATACGGGGGTTAACTCCGACCGTTGTATGGTTCAGCCCCGTTGACACGCAGGGAAGCGGGCCGTTAGATTGGGAGAAACGGCGGGTCCGCGTTCTCCGGAGGCGGCATCGTGAAGACGCAGTGCAGCGGCTTGCGGCGGTCGCGGCGTTGTCCCCGCGGCTTCAATCTCGTTGAACTGCTGGTGGTCATCACCATCATCGGCATCCTGGTCGCGCTGTTGCTGCCCGCGGTGCAGGCTTCGCGTGAAATGGCGCGGCGGATGACGTGCCAGAACAACCTGAAGCAGCTTGGCATTGGCTTTCACGAGTTCGAGCAGGCCAACGGCGGCTTTCCGCCGCGGCGCCATACCAGCGTGCCGTATCGGGGCTGGGCTCCCTATTTGCTCGATTGTATGGAGCAGGCTGATATCGGCGACCGCTACGACATGACCAAGAACTTCTACGACCCGGTGAATCAGCCCTGGATCAAAATGCCGCTGCCGGTCTTCATCTGCCCTTCGGCCCCGCCGGATCGCATGATTACGATCATCGACCAATCGAACAATCCCACCGGGGCGATCGGGGCGGCGGGCGATTACTTCGCGGCCAACAGCGTCGACGCCTACTGGTGGCCGCCCGACCGAAAAGCGTTGGCGGCCGATACGGTCAACTGCCCGGCGCTGATGGACAACGCCAACCAGCCGCTGGCCGCCATCAGCGACGGGCTGTCGAACACGCTCCTGCTGGCCGAGTTCGCCGGCCGGCCCGACCACTGGATCATGGGTCAACAGCAGGCGACCAACGCCGGGCTGCAATGGGCGAACTGGTGGGGGCCCTGGGCCTCCTACAATTCCTCGATCTTCAAGACCTGGTCGGACGACGGCTCGACGCCCGGTGGACTGCACACCGTCAACATTAACAACAACTGGGGCATCTACGCCTTCCATCCCCACGGGGCAAACATCCTGCTGTGCGATAGCTCCGTCCATTTCGTCGCCGATACGCTTGATCGCGACACCTTCGCCAGCCTGATCACCAAGGCCGGCGGCGAACCGATCGACGGCAAGAAGTTTTGACAAGAATGTACTCCTCACGCTCCGCGTGAGGGAACTGGGACCGCCGATTGCTTGACGCGGAACGTGAAGAGGACGTGATTCCCCTGAGGATCGCATCATGTTGTGGACATTGACGCTTGTTGCGGCTCTGCTTTCCGCCGATGCCGCCATTGTGCACGACCCATCGGCGATTGCGTTTCTCCGCACGCTGCAAACGCCCTCGGGCGGATTCATCGACGTGCCGTCGCCCAAGGGGACGCCGCCGCAGCCGTCGCTGCGACTTACGCGTACGGCGCTTCGCAGTTTTCGACTCTTGGGAGGCCAACCCGCCAACCGTGAAGCGGTCAGCCGGTATCTGAAGGCTTGCTACGATCCGCAGAGCGGCGGTTTCGCCGACCATCCGGGGGCAAAGCCCGACCCCATCAGCACGGCCGTGGGACTGATGATTTTCGGCGAGTTGAAACTGTCGGCCCAGCCCTACGTCGAGCGCGGCCTGAAGTTCATGAACGACAAGACCGAAGGGTTCGAGCAGATCCGCATGGTCGCCTCGGCCTTGGAAGAGTTGAATCGCAGTGTGCCGCAGGCGAGACAGTGGCTCAAAGCGATCGATCGCGCCCGCAACCCGGACGGCTCTTACGGCAGCGGCCCCGGCAAAGCCCGCACGACGGCCCTTTACGTCATGACGCAAACCCGGCTGGGAGGCAAACCGGAATCGAGACAGGCCGTGCTTCGAATCCTCCGCGACGGCCAGCGTGACGACGGCGGCTTCGGCGGCCCGGCGCCCGGCGGCTCCGATCTCGAAGCCTGTTATCGCATCGTCCGCGTCATCGCCTATTTCCATGCCCAGCCTCTCCATCCCGAAAAGCTCCAGGCGTTCATCGCCCGTTGCCGCAATCGCGACGGCGGTTACGGCGAGCGTCCCCACCGTCCGTCATCCCTGCACGGCACCTACTACGCCACCATCGTCCGCCACTGGCTCGCCGCTCCGTCCGAGCGCGGCGCAACCGGGTGTGACCAGCGGAGCAAGCCGGCGTCGAGCCGAGCGAAGTACGACGGCGGATACGAATGGGTGGAAGGCGTTCTGAAGCACGTCGGGCCGTATACGTGGATTCGCGAAGTCGCCGAGCGCATGAAGAAGTCCGAGCTTACGGCGTTCGATCCCCGATCGTTTGTCGCATGGATTCAGCGAGAGTTCAAGAAATCGCAACCCGCGGCAATCGCCGGCAAGCGGGACGTCTTGTTCAAAGCGCTGAACGTCGCGGCGGCAATGAGTGCCGATACGCGATTCGAGCCGCTGGTCCGCTACTGGCTCGATACGACCGTCGCCGCCGCCGAGCGATTAAAAACGCCGGCGCGGCCCGGCGTGCTGACGATCCACAAACTCTACAACGAGGGCGTCATTCTGCGAACCCGCAACGTCTGCCTGGGCATCGACCTGTACTTTCCATCGCGGACGCCTGCGTCGGTGGTGCGGACTTTTGCGGATCGGCTCGACGGTTTGTTGGTGACCCATTCGCACGGAGACCACCGGCAAGAGAATCTCATCGAGTTGCTCCGCCGAATGGGCAAGCCCGTCGTGATCGCGGCCGACGATCCGGCGGTCCCCTTGGGCGGGAAACTCGACTCCGGTTCCATCAGAGCGGCACGCTGGACGTCGTTTCGCGGGAGTCACCTCGATCCGACGTTCTCGGGCTTTTTCAGCGTGACGATCGCCGGCTGGCACATGCTCCATTCCGGCGACAATACGGTCTGGCCGCCGGCGTTTCTGAAATCCGAATATGCCGACCACGTCAACGTCTTCTTCGTGAAACTCGAGCGAGAAGCGCCCGCGGCGGTCGCCCGCATGGGTCCCCGGTTCTTCGTGCCGCAACACCTGCTGGAATTGGGCCACGGGATGAACGCCTATGGTCACGACGCGCTTGCGCTGCGGCATCGCAGGCAAAACGCCGACGGACCGCGACTGCTCATGCTGCAATGGGGCGACAGCTATGAGATTGCCGACCCTCGGCAACCGGAACGCGATTCAGCGCCCATCCGCCGGTAGCCGCGTCAGCACCGGCAGCTTGATCGTCACCTGCGTGCCGCGGCCGGGCTCGCTTTGCAGGGCGATCTGGCCGCCGTGGCCTTCGATGATCTTCCGCGTGGTGGGCAAGCCCAGGCCCGAGCCGCCGCGCTTGGTGGAGAAGAAAGTCTCAAAGACCTTCGCCTGCGTGGCGGCGTCCATGCCGCAGCCGGTGTCGATCAGGTCGAGCGCCACGCCGTCGGCCGTGCCGTAGCTGCGGATGACGAGTTGGCCGCCGCTGGGCATCGCCTGCTCGGCGTTGAGCACCAGGTTCAAGAGCGCCCCGTGGAAGGCCTCGCGGTCCAAGAGCACGGTGGGCAGGTTGCCGGTAAGGTAATCGACGATCTCCACCCCCGCCTGCTTCGCCTTGGGACGATAGAAATCCAACACCTGGCGGACCAACGCGTTGAGATCGCTCGGCTGGAGGTCCAGGCGATGGGCCTTGGTGAAACGAAGGAAGTTATCCAAGAGGTCTTGCAGCCGCTGGCATTCCCGCTGCACCAGGTCGATCTTCTTCATCGCCCGGCGTTCGCGGGGGGCGTCGGAATCACGAAAATCCTCGGCCAATAGCTCCATGTTCATGCGGATGGTCGAAAGCGGGTTTTTGATCTCATGCGCCAACCCGCCGGCCAGCCGCACAATCTCCGTGTACTGATCGACCAGCCGCTGATTCACCTCGTCGTGGGCCATAAGAGGAAATTGTAGCGGCCGGGGGCATAAACACAATCGGTCGCGGCGGGCGGGACGCAGTATCGGGTTTTGGGGCGCACGGTTCCTTGGGACAGTGCAGGGCGTTGGTCCGCATCAGCGCTTCCCTTCGGGGCGCGGCTAAACGGCCGATAGAAAAGGCGAGAGAGGGTGAAATTCGGCCGTGGGATTGCGTACCGCGGCGCGCCGGGAGAAAATGTCAGAACTGCCCATCTGAATCCCCTTGGAGGTCATCCATGAATCGACATTTTGCCTTCCTGATTCTCGCCACAGCGATCATCCCGGCCGCCTGGGCGGATGAGAAGCCTGTGCCGCAAGCCGGGCAAATCGAATACCCCAACACCCGCCGCGTCGATCACGTCAACAGCTACTTCGGCGTCAAGGTGGCCGATCCGTATCGCTGGCTCGAGGCCGACGTGCGGCACGACAAGGCGGTGGCCGATTGGGTCGCGGCGGAGAACCGCGTGACCGCCCGTTACTTGCAATCGATCCCCGAGCGCGAAACCATCCGCCGCCGGCTGACCGAATTGTGGGACTTCCCGCAGTACGGCGGGGCCTTCAAGGCCGGCGGGCGATACTACTTGATGAAGAACAACGGCCTGCAAAACCAGCCGGTGCTCTATGTGATGCAGACGCTGACCGACCAACCCCGACCGTTGATCGACCCCAACACCTGGTCGGCCGACGGCACGATCGCCCTGGGCGGGTTGGCCTTCAGCAAGGACGGCCGCTACCTGGCGTTCGCCCGGGCCGAGGCCGGCTCGGATTGGCTCATCTGGCAGGTGATGGAGATCGCCAGCGGCCGCGTCCTGCCCGACCGGCTGCAATGGAGCAAGTCGGGGCAGGCCTCGTGGAGCAAAGACGGCAAGGGCTTCTTCTATAGCCGCTACGAAGAGCCGAAGCAGGGGGCGGAGTTCCAATCGCTCAATTTTAACAGCAAGATCTACTACCACCGGCTCGGCGACCCGCAGTCGAAAGACACGCTCAGCTACTATCGCCCCGAGCATCCCGATTGGCAGTACGGCGCGGTCGTGACCGAAGACGGCCATTGGCTGGTGATCGTCACCCACCTGGACAGCGAAGAGCGCAATCGCGTCACAGTTGTCGATCTGACCACGCCGGGAGCGAAACCGCTGGAGTTGGTCGACAATTTCGAGCGCGAATACAACTTTGTGGGCAATGCCGGCGCGGAGTTCTACTTCAAGACCAACCGGGACGCCCCGCGGCGACGCCTGGTGGCCATCGACATCGGCAAACTCGACGGGCCGCCCGCCTGGAAGGAGATCATCCCCGAGAGCGAGGCGACGCTGCTGCACGTCGGTTTCGTCGCCGACCGCTTCATCGCCTCGTACATCGAAGACGTCAAGCCGAAGGTCCGCGTCTTCGAGCGCGACGGCCGGCGCCTCCGCGACGTGCAATTTCCGGCGATCGGCAGCGCGGCCGGCTTCGGCGGCGAGCGGACCGACAAGGAGACGTTCTACACCTTTACCAGCTTCGCTGTGCCGGCGAGCATCTATCGCTACGACCCGGCCAGCGGCGAGAGCACGCTCTTCCGCCGCCCGGAGTTGAAGTTCAACCCCGACGATTATCAAGTCAAGCAGGTCTTCTACCGCAGCAAGGACGGCACGGGGGTGCCGATGTTCGTGGTCTGCAAGAAGGGGCTCGTGCTGGACGGCTCGAATCCGACGCTCTTGTACGGCTACGGCGGTTTCAACATTTCGCTGCTGCCGGCCTTCTCGGCGGCGCGGCTGGCATGGATGGAGATGGGCGGCGTCTATGCCCAGCCCAATCTCCGCGGCGGCGGCGAATACGGCGAGGCCTGGCACAAGGCCGGCACGAAGCTGCAAAAGCAGAACGTTTTTGACGACTTCATCGCCGCCGCCGAGTGGCTGATCGCCAACAGATACACCCGCCCCGACAAGCTGGCGATTTCCGGGGGCAGCAACGGCGGGCTGCTCGTCGGCGCGGTGATGACCCAGCGGCCCGACCTGTTCGCCGCCTGCCTGCCGGCGGTAGGCGTGATGGACATGCTGCGGTTCCAGAAGTTCACCGAAGGGCGAACCTGGGTCGACGACTACGGCTCGTCCGACAACGAGGCGGAGTTCCGGGCGATCCTCAAGTATTCGCCGTACCACAACATCAAGCCCGGCGTCTGTTATCCGGCGACCCTGGTCACTACGGCCGACACCGACGATCGCGTGGTGCCGGGCCACAGTTTCAAGTTCATCGCCGCCTTGCAGCACGCGCAGGCTTGCGACAAGCCGGTGCTGATCCGCATCGAAACCCGCGCCGGCCACGGCGGCGGCAAACCCACCGGCAAGCGGATCGCCGAAGTGACCGACCTCTGGGCGTTTCTGCTGAAGAATCTGGGAATGAAGCTGCGGCCGCAGTGATGGCGGCGTCAAGGCAAGCAGCGGCGAGCAAAGGTGCGGTCAGGATGGGAAGACCGTTTAGCCGCCGCGTCCACGCGGCGCGGAACCGCCCGCAGTTGCAGCGCCGCGTGGACGCGGCGGCTAAACCGCTCGGACGCGACCGCCATAATCCGTTACTCCCGCGGCAGTCCTCTTTACCGTTGCTGCCCTTTCGGGGTACAATGCACTGGTACGATCTAATTGGAGAACCGAAGAGAGCCGCTCGTGCCAGAAGCCCCGCAACAAAGCAATTCGCCCGCCATCGACCTGAAAGACCCGATCTTGGCCGCACTGCTGGCTTGGCTCGTCCCCGGACTGGGCCACTGGTATCAGGGGCGGCGGGCGAAGGCCGTACTCTTCTTCGTCTGCATCTTGGGCCTTTTCAGCTACGGCGTGGTTCTCGGCGGCGGCTACCGCACGGATCAGGGCGGCAACAAACGCTTCTTGGGCTATGGCCGGGCGGTCTACCTCTCGATGCACGGTGACGACATGCGGCTCTACTACCTCAGCCAGATCGGCGTCGGCCTGCCCGCCTTTCCCGCCTTGTACCAGGCGTACCGGATGGCCCACCATGAGGCGGTGAGATGGGGCGGGTTCATGGCGCCGCCGCGGCCGGCCGAGGTCGGTCTCGACGATCCCAACAAGGACCAGCCCACCGCCCACGAACTGTATTACTCGCTGAATCGCGACTTCGAGTTGGCGACGATCTTTACCGCCGTGGCCGGGCTGTTGAATGTGCTGGTGATTTACGATGCCCTTGCCGGACCGGTGGTGATGCCACCCCCCGCGAAAAAAGAAGAGGAAGCCGCCTAGCACAACCGATGTTGGGGCGGCAGTTGCACTGCCGACCCGGGATGGCAGTGCAACTGCCATCCCAACCGAAAGAAGAGGAAGCCGCCTAGCACATGTTCCATCCGATTTTCGCCAGCCACCCCGGCATCTGGAACAACGATCTCTGGTACGCCGTGCCGATCGTGATCGCGCTGAGCCTGGTCTATGCGGCCACGCGGCACGAGCAGATGCGTCCGATCCTGGCCCACGCCGGCCGGGTGGCCGTGTGGATCGCCGGTTTTATGTTCGCCGTCTTCGCCGTGGTCGAAATCGTCTGCTGGTTCATCTGACGTCTTTCCGCCGTATCTGTAGGAGCACGCTCTCCGATTGCGTGCCGGGCAGCGGATACGAGGTCAACTTCCGCAGCGACAAGTCGCGCATCAGGCCGTGATGGCGCGCCTCGCCGCGCTCGTCGAGCCAGGCGGGCCCCTTGAGCACCAGCAACTGATCGAACGAATCCCAATGCGGCCGCAACCATTCCAGCAGCTTCCGCAGCCGCGCCACCGCCCGGACCACCAGCGTATCGAATCGCCGCTGCGTCAGAGACGTCTTCGACCCGCGCGTGGAACACCGGCGTCGGCAGCCCGAGGCGCTCGACAATGTCGGCCACGGCCTTGGCCTTTTTTCCCACCGATTCCGAGAGCGATATCTTCAGGTCGCTTCGGACGATGGCCAGCACGACCCCCGGCACGCCGCCGCCGGTCCCCACGTCGAGCACCTCCTCCCCCGCCTCCAGAAACCTGGCGAACGCCAGACTATCGACCAGATCGCGAGCGACGAACTTCTCGTAGTCGGTATGCCGCGTCAGATTGATCTTCGCGTTCCAATCCCAAAGCAACTCGCAGTACCGCTCAAGCAAAGCGATCTGCGCCGCCGGCAGGTCGATCTGATGTCGGGTGAGGACGGCGGATAGCGGCGGGTCGGGGGATTTCAAGGGACGGTCGATGCGGGTTAAAATGGGATCGTCGATTGTCGATTGTAGATTGACGGCCGGCTGTCGGCAATGCGGGCCCGGCTGCGAGATAACCGTTTAGCCGCGCCCCGAAGGGAAGCGGCAACGCTCCGCGGTCGCCGACGCCGTGGTGAGCACGTACGCGCGAAAGGAAATCCCCCATGCCTTTGGATCGCGAAGAATACGTCGAGCAGGGATACTTCTTTCGCACGCTGCGCGAGCGGATGCAGCAGAGCATGTCGACGCAGGACTTGCTCGGCGCGGTTCAGCAGGAGATTCTGACCACGACGATGCTGCCGTTCGCGATCGACTTCATGGCGGGCGAACTGCGGCTGACGGGCGGGTTTGCCACGGCGATGGCCCGGCTGCCCCACTACTTCACCTCGTTTCAGAGCTACGTGGTGGCCGAGGCCGAGAAGGCCGAGGGCCGCTTCGACTTCCGCATCGCCCTGGAAATCCTCGAACGCGAGGCCGAATATCGCGCGAAAGGGGCCGCGCCGCAGGGGATTTTTCTCTACCAGTTCGAGGCCCTCTGCCGCAATCGCCTCGGCTACGACCGCGGGCTGGACGCCGTGGCCGGCGACCCGATCTTCGACGAGGCCTGGCGGGAGTGGATCGTCACCGTCCGCCGCCAGGTCGGGCTGGTCGACTTCGCCGACATGATCTACGTCCGCAGCGAGCTGTATCGCAAGACGCGCGGCAAGGCGGAAAAACCGGTCCTCTTCGGCGAGAAGGAGGGGCGGATCGCCATGGCCAATCGCCGCAAAGACCCGTTGTATCTCTTCTCGGCGCTGCAGCGGCACCTGGGCTATCCGGCCGTGCCGCAGCCCCGGCTCGAGGACACGCAGCGCTACCTCCTGCCCGCGCTGCAACGCCGCATCGAGCGGCTCGAAACCCGCATGGGACTCCTCGAAGACGAGCAGCGCGGCGGGATCAATTTGCCGCGGTTCTATGCAAGCGGGGAAGGAAAGTAGCTGAGGGTGTCCTGGAATTCAGATTGCAGGAGGCGACTCCTGTCGCCGATTGGGTCTTTGCACCGGCGCGATCGGCGTCAGGAGACGCCTCCTACAGCCTGTTTCTGCCGCGGCAATCCCAGGGCACCCTCAAGTAGCTACGAGCTACGCCAGCGCAGAAATGGCTGTTTGCCGGCAGGCGGCGAAGTCGGCGACGGTGCGCTGTGACGCGCCGGGTTAGAATTGTCCCATTCCGCCACCGCGGCGACCGCCTCCCTGCTGATTGGGGTTGGAGTAGCCGCCGCCGCGCGGCTGGGACCCTCCCCCGCCGTATTGTCCTGGCCCATTGGGCCCTTGTCCGTATTGTCCTTGTCCGTATTGTCCCGCTCCGTAGCGCCCCTGGCCGTACTGTCCGCGGCCGTATTGTCCTTGGCCATCCTGTCCCTGTCCGTACTGTCCTTGTCCGTACTGCCCTTGTCCGTAGCGCCCTTGCCGGTATTGGCCCTGACCATTCTGCCCATATTGTTGGCCATACTGCGGCGATTCGTACTGTCCTTGTGTGGATTGTCTTCGGCGGGAGGAGTTGGACTGCCGTTGGCTGGCGAAGGATTGATAGGAGGAGGCTCCCATGCCGTTGCCGCCTGTCCGGGTCACCTGCACGGAACCGCCGCCAATGGCCGCGAGCGCTTCCTCCAGGGCCGAGGAACTGGTGCTGTGCAAGGTCACGACGCGCACGGTTTGGCTCTGTTCGCCCGCCGCCGTGTCGAGTTGGGCGACCAATTGCCTGACCTCTTCGAACAGCGAGTCCGGGGCGGAAACGATCAGGGAGTTGGTGCGCGAATCGATGCCGATCGACAGTTTGGTGACATCCTGGGATTGGCGGTTGTTTTGGTTGCCCGCTCGCGTCAACATGGCAAAGAAGCCGCCCCGTCCGCTGCTGGGATTATCGACCATGCGGTCGGCATAGACTTCTTTGACGATATCGGCAATCTCCTGGGCGCTGCTATTCTCGACGGGGATCATCCGCGGCCTGCTGGCGACGGAGATGTCCACGGGGCTTTCCTTCTGATCGAGAATTTCTCAGCAATCCTTCGATGGTGTCCAAGTCGGCGCGGTTCGCCCGGACCAACAGCGCGTTGAGCCGCTGGTCGGCGGTGATTTTGATGGGGCCGGTAGCCAGGCCGGTTCGGCCGGCGGAAGGGTTGACGGTGGCGGTGGCGGCGCCTTCCCCATCCGAAGCCGAAGACTCGCCGCCGCCGCCGCGGTTCCGCCGTCCGCCTCCGCCGCCGAAGGGTCCGCCTCCGCCGAAGGGGCCGCCTCCGCCGAAGGGCCCGCCGAACATGCCCATCATCGGGTTTCCGCCGGTGTCGCCGCGGTCCGACGCGGCGGCGCTCGTGGTGGAGCCGGCCATGATCTGTCCCAGCGTTTGGGTCACGGCCGCGGCCTTGGCGTACGTCAGATAGAAGACGCTGATCTTGTGACCGCCCGGCCCGCCGCCCGCCAGCATGTCGATGAGATGCTCGAACTCGTCGAGGGCCTCGGTGTCTTCCGAAGAGATGATCAATCCATGCGGCCCGGGCATCACGACAATCGGCGGCGGCGACTTCGCTTCGCCGGGCGCAGCGGCCGCCGAATGCTCGGCGATGTAGACGATCGGCGCGGCGGGCATCAACTCGGCCGAGTGCTCGGCGCTCGGCGACGGCGTCGCGCCGCGCGGCGGCGGCTTGTTCTCACCGGGGACGGCCTCCTCGGGCGCGGCGGCTTTCGGCGGCTCGCTCAGCGGTCTCAAGTCGCGCAAGCGCTCGCGCAGGGCCGGCGGCAGCCCGTCGGGCAGCCGCTCGCTGTCCGCCGGTTCGCCGGCGGCCGACGGGCTGACGATGCGAATCTTGTTCGCCCGCAAGGTCGGCCAGATCTCTTGGATCTTCTGCAGGACGGAACGGGCGTCGGAAGCGCTGAGCGTCACGGTTCGCACATGGCCGCGCTGTGTTGGTTCGCCCATGCCCGGCACGACTTCGCCCATCTTTTCCAACATGCTGCGGATCTGGGCAATCTGCGCTTCGGTGCCGCGGATCATCAACTGCCGGCTCGACGAATCGGCATCGACCAGCGGCGCGGTTCCTTTGCTGGCGTCGCCGGAAGGGAACAGTTTGTTGATCGACGTCAGCACGGTGTCGGGATCGAGCCGGGTCAGATGGATCACCTCCACCCGTTGCCCCTCGCGCTCCAATTGGGCCAAGGTGGCGCGAATCGTCGCTTGTTGCGGCGGCCGGGCCAAGGCGACCACGTTGTTGGTCTTCGGATCGACCATCAGCCGCACGTCGGGCTGACCAGCCAAAATCACTTTCAGGACCGAGAGCGCCGCCTCGGCGTCGGCGTTGGGAACCGGGTAGACCTCGATCTGCGGCGTGCCGGCCAGCCGGCTGGCCATATTCGTGCCGGGGGTGGGCACATCGAGCCCCTTGATGATGTCGACGGCGCGGGCGACCTTTTCCGGCTGGCCGCTGACGAACAGCCGCCCCCCGCCGGCCTCCAAGGCGATGCGGATCGAGCCGTCGGACGAGACGTTCTTGTCCTCCGGGATCTCCAGCATCTGGCGGACGATCGGCAGGACGTCTTCCGGGCGGGCGAACTTCAACTCGATCGCCCGCAGTCCGCCGCCGATCGTGCCGTCGGTCCCTTCCAGGCGGGCGAGCATGGCGCGGATCGCCCGCAGGCGGCCGGCCGTTTCCGTGACCGCGATCTGCCGCGATTTGCCCAAGGAGATGATTTTGCCTTGGGGGCCGAGGAGTTTCTTGATCTCCCCCTCCACATCTTCCGGTTTGACCTTATCCAGATCGAAAATCACCCGCACCACCTCGAACTCACCGCGGCCGTCGAGCGAATTGACGGGGACGGTCGTCACCAGGTTCTCGGGAATGCCGTCTTCCAAATTGATTAGCATCAACAGGCGGTTGTGGCGGACGAGCGTGTAGCCCTTGGTCAAGAGGTCGCTATTCAACAGATCGATTGCCTCGGTTGGAGTGTACTGGTGACTATCGGTGTAGTTGAAGGTGCCGGCGGGAGGCCCCGCGCCCATGTCCAGCGAGAGATCGGCCTGCTTGGCGAACCAATTGAGCACGTCCTTCCAGGGTGTAAAAGTGAACTGAAAGCGGAGCTTCTGCGGCTGCGACGGGGATGTTTCGGCCGCCGGCTCGACGGCCCCCTCGGTCGCCCGCGGCGTCGCCGGCTCAACCGTTGGCCTGGCGGGAGTTACCCGCTTGGCTTGATCCACGATCTTCGCTGGCGGGCTGCTCTTGGTCGGCGCTTCGGCGGCCCAAGCAGTCGCCGCACCGAGAAGACCCGCAGCCGCAACAGACGCGGCAAAGGCTGGAAGGAACTTGGAATAGAGATTATTCAACATACGCCGACCCCCGACAGGACGACCAGAAAAGCCCGACAAATCACAAACCGAGCGCACAAAGCTATTTTACCTCCCTGCCGAGGGGTTTACCAGTGAAGACCATCCCGATTGCCCTGGCGGCCTGATCGGGCGGCAACGCAAAAGGCCCTCAACCTGTGGGAAAACGAGGCGGCACGATCGCGATCGCGTTGCCGGGTCCAAAGCTAATAAACCCGCCGGGGGCCGAGAGGTATCGCAAGACCTCTATAAGCCGGGCCGATCGGTTTTCGCTGTAGGAGGCGACTCCTGTCGCCGATTTGTGGCAATTTCGGCTGGGCGGCACCCAAATCGGCGACAGGAGTCGCCTCCTACAATCTCCAAATTGAAAGACTGATCGGCCCTGCCTTTATAAGCCGGCCGCTTGACAACTGCCCGCGCCACACTTTATCATCAAGTTTTGTGCGGGCTTCCACCTTCCCCCCTCCTTTGGATCGGCATAGGCGGAGGGGCGGGCCTTGCCGGAACAAGGTTCCTTCCGCAGAGAACTTGGCATGCTCATTCCGGTCTTGCGACACGGACGAATCGTAGTCTTGGCCTACGGTATGGGCTTGGTCGGGGTCCTCCTCGCCGCATTCGCCGAAAAAGCTGTTGCCCTTACGCCCAAGAGCCCCGAGGTCAGAGAGGCAATCGACAAAGGCATCGCCTATCTCAGATCCGATGCCGCCAGCGACGAGAGACTTGGCGCCATCGCCCTGCATGGCCACGCACTGTGGATGTACAAGCTGTACAGCGGCAACGGCTCGGACGCCAGAGTCTTTGGCTTGGCGGACAAGCTCCACGCCGTGCTGAATGGCATGGACGCCAGCAAACTGGACACCCACGTCTGGGACATCTACAGCGTCGGCTTGTCGATCGTCTTCTTGGCCGACTTGGGCAAGAAGAACGAGAACAAATACCGCGAGGACGTCGAATGCCTGCTCGCCTTTTTGCGCAAGTACCAGAAGTCGAGCGGCGGCTGGGGCTATCCGCCCGGGCACCAATATGAAAAAACCGGCGACACTTCGATGACGCAATATGCCGTGCTCAGCTCGTGGACGGCCAAGCACGCAGGGTTCGACGTCCCCAAGGAATCGGTCGAGGCGGTGGCCGAGTGGCTGCTGAAGACACAAGACCCCAAAGGCGGCTGGGGCTACCAGGGAAAACCTGGCGGCATCCGCGCCTTGGTGCCGCAGGACGAAGTTCGCCCCAGCCTGGCCGCCGCCGGCTCGGGAAGTCTCTACATCTGTGCCAGTTTCCTCGGCATAACCCATGAAAAGGAAAACAAGGAGGAGAAACTCCCTTCGGCGTTGAAGGAGATCAAGGAGAAGACTCCCGTCAAGGAGCGGCCAAATACGCGGATCGACGTGCGGGCGGTGTATGAAGCAGAAGAAAACGCCAAGAGGTGGCTGGCCGAACACTCCGGCGCCAAGAACGTACCGATGTGGGTCGACTATTACCTCTACGCCCTGGAACGCTGCATGGCCTTTCGCGAGTCGTACGAAAACACCGACGAGAGCGAGCCCGACTGGTACAACGACGGCGCCGAATTTCTGATGAAGAGCCAAGGGCGCAATGGGGACTGGACCAATGACCAGGCCGGTCCGGTGTGCGACACCGCCTTCGCCGTCCTCTTCCTGATGCGCTCCACGCGACAGGTGGTCGGCCAGGTGAAACATTACAACCAAGGGATGATGATCGGCGGCCGCGGCATCCCCAAGAACACCGACCAGATCGAGCGGAACGCCAACGGCAATATCGTCGCCAGGCCGCTTCTCGGGCCCGGCGAGAGACTGCTGGCCGCGCTGGAAAACCCGGACTCACGCGAGTTCGACAAGTCGGCCGATCTGCTGGAGCAGTTGCCCGCCGACGAGGTCGAGAAGCTGAAGGCCAAGTATGGGGACAAGATCCGCCGCCTGGTGTCGAGCAAGTCGGCCGAGGCGCGATTGGCCGCCGTGCAGATGCTCGCCAGGGAAGGCCGCAATCTCGACAATGTCGAGACGCTGATCTATGCGCTGACCGATCCCGACTATCGGGTGGTTCGCGCCGCCAATGAGGCTCTGCTGCGAATACGGCGGGTGCCGACGGCCGCCATGCTCCCCGACACCCTGAACGAAGAAGACCACCGCCGGCTGGTGGAAACGTGGAAGGCCTGGTATCAGACGATCCGGCCCAGCGCGGAAGTGAAATATTGACCGGCGACAAGCCGCCTTGCCCTAAGTGAGACACAGGTAAACCGTCATGCACAACATCAATGATCTGGCCGCGAAACTCGGCGACTTCTGTTACGTCTTTTTGTCCTGCAATTTCCTTTGGGGTCTGTTTTGCGTGATCCTGTTGTGGCGGCGGGTGATGGCCTTGCGGTTCGCCTCCGAGCAATCGCAGGCGCAATTCCTTAACGAGGTGCAGACCCATCTGGAAAACGGCGATTTTGACGCCGCGGCCGAGGTCTGCCAGGCGGAGGAGCGGGCCCTGCCGCAATTGACCCTGGCGGTGATCGAGAACCGCGAGCTCAACGAGTCGCAACTGCGGCAGTTGATCGCCGAATTGATGCAGCGGAAGATCTTCGCCGACCTCGAATCACGGCTGAGCTGGGTGGCCACGGTCATCAAAAGCGGCCCGTTGCTGGGGCTGTTCGGCACGGTCTTGGGCATGATGGCCGCCTTCGGCCGCATCGGCACCGGCGAGAAAATCAAGGCCGAACAGATCGCCTACGACATCAGCATCGCCTTGATCTGCACGGCGATGGGCCTGATGACCGCCATCCCCTTCACCTTCTTGCTGAACAACCTGAACATCCGCGTCCGCAATTTGCAGGATTCGCTCAGTTCGGGCATGACCCGCTTCCTCGAACACTTCAAGACGGTGACCGCCAAATACATGTAACACCCCTTGTAGGAGGCGATTCCCGTCGCCGATTGATTGTCGCAGCGCGACGGATCGGCGACGGGAGTCGCCTCCTACAGTACGACTTCGGAGGACAGAAAGATGGACGCCGGCCCCGCCCCTGCCGCCAGTTCGGCCCCCTCGCCGTTCGACGAGGACACGCTGGTGCCGAAGAAGGCGTTGGTCGACGACGCCCGCTTCGACGTCACGGCGATGGTCGATCTGGTGTTCATGATGAACATCTTCTTCCTGGTGACCTGGGCGGAGATGGCCCGGGCGGAGATCGACCTGCCCACCGTCCGCCACTGCACCGCCGCCGAACGCGACAAGTCGATCGTCTTCACCATCACCGCCCCGAAGGGCTCGACCACGGCCGCGTTCTACATCGGCGACGGCACCGGCGGCGGCCAGCTCAGCCCCGGCGAAATCGACCGCAAGGTGACCAGCGTCACCGAGGACGGCGTCCGCGACGGAAAGGACATCGTGCTGATCAAAGCCGAGAAAGACGTGCTGTTGCGCGACGTGGCCCACATTGCCACCGTCGCCACCGCCGTCAAGGGTACGAGATTGATGTTGGCTGTCATCGAGAAAAGATAGAAGAGGGGGATCCGCCATGGCCGCCGCAGCGAAAATGAAAGTCGAAGACCTGGTCGATATGACCGCGATGGTCGATATCGTCTTCTTCGTGTTGATCTTCTTCATGGTCACCTCGATGGAGGGCGTCTACTCCTCGATCCAGATGCCTTCGCCCGACCCGCAGAAGGTGGCCACCAACGGCAAACGATCGGTCAACGAGTTCGAAAGCGACAAGGAATACGTGGTCGTGCGGATCGACAAGGACAACACGCTTTGGGTCAACGACACCGAGGTCGCCAGTCAGCAGGAGCTTCTGACCCGCCTCCGCGAGCTCCGCCAGGCCAACTCCTCGCTGAACAAGATGCTCGTGTTGGGCAACAGCGAGGCCAAGAACGGCAAAGTCGTGGAGGTGCTCGACGCGGGCAACGACGTGGGCATGGACAACATGCAACTGGCCATCGACGACGAATCCTAACCCTGTAGGAGGCGACTCCCGTCGCCGATAACGGCGGCAAACCTCGAGCGGCGACGGGAGTCGCCTCCTACAGCCGGAAACACAATCATCTCTTTATAGATCCTACCGTGTCACCGTCATCCAAAGCCAAAGCCGTTGTCGTCGCGGGACGCCGCATGCAGGTCTCGCTCTACGACCGCGCCTCCAGCATGTTGCTGGCCCTGCTGTTGACCAGCGGCGTGGTGGCCACCTTCCTCTTCATCCTCTGGCTGGGCAAGACGGTGGGGGTGAACCAGGTTGCCGTTCCCTGCGAGATCACCGAAGTCAACGAGGACGGCGAAGGCGGCGGCGACGGCCGGCCCGCCGGCGGCTCGCAGCTCGACACCCCCTCGGACGAAGCCTTTGTCGGCAACGACAAGGAAACCGCCGACGTGCAGCAAGACCTGCAAATGCTCAACGACACCGCCGCCAAGGCGGCCGACCTCGACGATCCCGAGTTGGTCGCCCCCACCCACCACGGCAGCTTCGGCTCCGGCGGCGGAATCTACGGCGGCTTCGGCGACGGCCGCGGCATGGGCCACGGCCCCGGCAAGCCCGGCTGGCCCCGGCACTGGGAGGTCATGTTCTCCCGCGCCACCCTGGACGCCTACGCCAAGCAGCTCGACTTCTTCAAAATCGAATTGGCCGTGCTCCAGCCCAATAACAGAATCATCTACGCCTTCAATCTGGCCAATTCCAAGCCCGACACCCGCGTCGTCGTCAATCCGGCGCTGAATGAGAGACGCTATTATCTTACCTGGCGCACCGGCGAAATGCAGCAGGCGGACCGGGACCTACTGGCCAAGGCTGGGATCGACCCCGGAGATCGGCTGATCCTGAAGTTCCTTCCCCAAGACGTTGAGCTGACGCTGATACGTTTGGAAAGGGGCTACAACAACCTCACGCCGAAAGACATCAGGAAGACTCGCTTCGGCGTCCGCCCGGAGGGCGAGGGATTCGCCTTCTACGTGATGGAGCAGATCATCAAGCGCGAGGTATACCCACATGATTTCGCCCGAACGATTTCTTACGCTTCTCCAAGAAAAAGAGATGTTGTCGCCGCGGACGGTGGCCAGCCTCCGCGAGCAAATCGCCAATTCGGCCGAGCCGATGACCGCCGCGGCGTTGGCCAAGCGGTTGATCAAGCACGGGCGGATTACCCAAGCCCAGGCGAAACGGCTGCTGGCGGAGGAACGAGAATCGCCCAGCCGGCCGGCCGCCGCCACCGCGAAGCCGAAGCGCAGCGACGATCTCGGTTTTGCCCCGATGGAAGGCGAAGGCGAGCAGGACAAATCCGCCAAGCCGCGGAAGCGGTCGGCGACGCCGCAACAACCGGCCGGCAAAGCGGCGGCGAAACCGGCTGCCAAGCCCGCAGCCAAAGCGGCCGCCTCGACGATGGACGAGACGTTGCTGCAATCGCGGGTCGCTCTGGCCGAGCCGGAGCCGCTCCGCGGTCTGATGGCAGACGCCCCCGCCGGCGCCTTGGCCGAAGCTGCCCCGCGGCGGAGCCTGTGGAGCTTCTTCCAACGCAAGCCGCGCGGCAAGAAGAAGACCGACGAAGAGAAGTGGGGCGGCGGCCTGATGGTCATGGGCGGCGGCGCACTGGTCGTCTTCCTGCTGATCATCGGCGTCCTGATCTGGGCGATGCAGTACGCCGGCAAGGACAAGCTTTTCAACGCCGCCGACGGCGACTACCGCGGCGGCTCCTACGTCCAGGCGATCCAGAAGTACGCGACCTTCGTCGAGAAATACCCGTCCGACGACCGCGCCAGCCTGGCGCGGGTTCGCATCGGCCTGGCAAAACTCTGGCAGGCCACGCCCAACGGCGCCAATTGGCCGGCGGCGCTGGATGTGGCCCAGGAAGAAGTGAAGAGAATGTCGCGCGAGACCGCCTTCAAGGAGGCCCATTCCGATCTGGCCTCGCTGCTGACGAAGATCGCCGAGAACCTCGTCGCCCAAGCCCGCAAAAACCCGACGGCCGACCTGGTCGCCAAAGCCCAAAATGCCCTGGCCATGGCCGAAAAGCCGGAATACGTGCCCAAGAACCTCCGCCCCGAGAGCAAGCTGACCGATGCCCGCCAGTCGCTCGGCATCGCCGAGCACCAACTGGCCCGCGGCAACGAGCTCGACAAGGCACTGGCGGGCATGCAGAAGGCGGTGAAGGAGTTGAAGACGGCCGATGCCTATGTCGCCTGCGGCGCCCTGCTACACCAATATCCCGATATGACCAACGACCCGCGGCTGAAGAAGATGCTGCTGGCGGTTTCGGCGGCACAACAGGTCCTGGTGAAGACCGTCTCGCAGGTAAAGCACGCCAGCACGGACGAGCCTAAGACGGCCGTGCTCCGCAGCGTGACGTTGGCCCAGTGCGACGCCAAGAACAAGGCCGCCGACGCGGAGGGGCAAATCGCCCTGGCCGCCGTCGACGGCGCCGTCTACGGACTGGACGCCGCCAGCGGACGGGTGCTCTGGCGACGAGTCGTCGGCTTCGACGCCAATCCGCTGGCGGCGGCCTTTCCGCCCACGCCGCTCTCCTCGGAGCCGGGCAGCGACGCCCTGGTCGTCGGCCCCGCCCATAACGAGCTCTTGCGGCTGGAAGGGGCCAGCGGCCGACTGAAGTGGCGCTGCGCCCTCGGCGAGCCCTTCGACTCCAACCCCGTCATCGCCGGCGACAGAATCCTGGTGACCACCCGCAGCGGCAAGCTGTTCACCATCGCCGCCGCCTCGGGCGAATCGAAGCAGTACATCCAGTTCCCGCAGCAGCTTGACGTCGCTCCGGTCGTCGATGGCCGCCGGTCGCTGATCTACCAGGTCGCCTCGCACACCAACCTCTTCGTGCTTTCGCTCGACCAGGGCGTTTGCAAGCACGTCGCCTACTTGGGCCACGGGGCGGCGAGCATCACCACCGCGCCCGTGATGTTCGGCGACTACCTGCTGGTCTCGATCAACGGCGGCGCTCGCGACGCGGTGTTGCGGGCGTACGCGATCGAGCCGAACAACTCCGACAAACCCACCCCCTGGCTCAGACTCGTGCAGGAAATCCCGCTGGACGGCCATCTGCAAATGTCGCCGCTGGTCGAGGGCCAACGCGTGCTGGTCACCACCAACTCCGGCTGGGTCCGCGCCTTCGAGCTCAGCGCCACCGACATGAAGAACCCGTTGCGCGAAGTCGCGCAGACCGCCATCCAAGGCGGCGGAAACCTGACGCGATTCGCCGTGATGCAGAACGGACGGTTCTGGATCGCCGACGACCGCTTGACCGGTTATGACGTCCAGGCGGCCCGCGGCCAGTTGATGCCCAAGTCGGTCGACTGCGTTGATAGCGTCTTCCTCCAGTCGCCGGTGGTCCTCGGCCAGTCGGTCGTGTCGGTGCGGCGGAAGGTGGACAAGAGCGGCAAACTCGCCATGCCCGGCGCCATCGTTTCCGCCCTCTCCATGCATGAAGCGAACACGTTCTTCTGGGAGACGCGAATCGGCTCGCCATTGGTGGGCGAGCCGCTGGTCATGGACGCCGACGGCAAGAACGACGGCAAACTGCTCGCCGTCACCGCCAACGGCGGCGCCTTCAAGATCGATACGAAGCAAGACAAATCGGCTGTGGTCAACGATCCGATTGTGGTGTCGGACTTCTTCACCTTCCAGCGACCGTTCAGCTACGTCGACCGGCTGCCCGGCGGCGTGCTGGCCATCGGCAGCGGCAAAGGAGACGACCACATCGGACTGTTTGAGCCGGCCAGCGACGCGCCGATGATGCGGCTGCTGAAGGTGCCCGGCGTGCTGGCTTGCGCCCGGCGGCGTTCGGCCGCGGATTGTTGGCCCCCTGCAAGGCCGGCCAAGTCTGCTGGCTCAATTGCGACCCGAGCAAGAGCGACGACCAACTGGCCGAGCCGTTCCTGCCGCGACTCGAGCCCGGCGCCGAAGTCGACTGGCTGATTCCCGCGGTCGTCAGCGACACGCAAGCGGCGGTTTACGACGGGAAGATGTCGCTTTATCTGCTCGGCGTCCAGCAACAGCCGAAAACCCATCTGGCCGAGCTTGGTCAGACGGCCTTGCCGAAGCTGCTCGGCGCGCCGCTGGCCGTCCTCGGGCAAACCGTGTTCGCGGTCGATGCCGCGGGCGGACTGCGAATCTTCACTTTGCCGGGGCTGACTCCCGGCGGCGACGCGGTCCTCGGCGGCCGCTGCGCCTGGGGGCCCGCCCGCGCCGGCGACAACGTCCTGGTCTCCAGCGATGACGGCGAGCTGTTCTGCTTCGACGCCAAGGGCGCGCGAGTCTGGCGCATCCCGCTCGAATACGGCCCCTTGGCCGGCGCCCCGCTCCGCGTCGGATCGCAACTGCTGTTGGCCTCGCAAAGTGGGATCGTCTGGCGGGCCGACGCCGCCAGCGGCAAGGAATTGGCCAAGGTCGATGCCGGTTGCCCGCTGGCCACCGGGCCGGTCCTCTGCGGCGGAAAGTTGTTGGTCGGCGGTCACGACGGCACCCTCTACGAAGTACGCCAGCCATGAGCAAATTCGCCTTCCTAGTACGCCGCTTGAGAAATCTCCCCTCTCCCTTTGGGGGAGGGGCAGGGGGTGAGGGCTGCATGGCGCAAGATTGTGGCAAGTCGAGCGGCCCGCGACGCTCTGCCCTCACCCTGGCCCTCTCCCAAAGGGAGAGGGGACCCGTTTCCGATTGCAATCGGGGGGCTTTCCCGGGCGGCAGAAGTTCGTTGCTGGGCGCACTAGCCGCCGCGCTTTGCCTGTTGTGCTCGTTGACGGCCAGCGCCGAGCCGCCGCTCTACGAACAGGAACCCTACGATCAGGTCACCCTCGATGCGGCCAACAACAACGAGGTGATCAAGATCAAGCCGCTCGAAATCGCCAATCGTATGCCGCCGCCGCGCGGCAGGTTGACCGACGAATTGAAGGTCCGCCGCCTCGACAAACCCGACAAGGAATACAAAATCGCTTGGCTGCACATCGTCAAGCTCGAACTGTTCGAGGAGTTGATCCTCGACAAGGCCAACCAACTGAGCGCCGCGCGCGACTTTGAGACGGCTTACGACTACTTCCTCTACCTGGAGGCCAACCGGCCCAACCTGCCCGGCCTGGCCAAAGCGATGGAAGTCAATCTCTACCGCGAAGCCGGCGCCTGCAAGCAGAATGGGCAATACGACGCCGCCTTGGCTCTGTTGCGGGAGATCTTCGAGCACAACCGCCGCCGGCCGGGACTCGACAATGCGATGGGCAGGGTGACTGATCAGTTGCTCGCCAATTACGAAAAAGAGAACAACTATCCCGCCGTTCGCATCCTGCTCCGCAATCTGGCCGACTGCTATCCCGAGAATTCGGTCGTCGCCAAGTGGCGGCAGCATTTGACCCAACAGGCCACGCCGCTGCTGGCCGAGGCCAACAAGGCGGTCGATGCCGGCCAGTGGTCAAAGGCTGGCGAGTTGACCCGCCAGGTCGCCAACGTCTGTCCGGAGCTGTCCGGCGCCCGTGAACTGGCCCTGATCGTTCACCGCAAGTATCCGCGGGTGGTGGTGGGAGTCGGCAGCCCGTATGCCGACGCCTCCCCCAATCGCCTCGACGACTGGATGGTGCGGCGCACCAGCCGGCTGCTGTTCCGCACGCTCACCGAGTTCGCCGGCGCCAGCAGCGAGGGGGGAAATTACGATTGCCCCGTTGGCAAGGTCTCGATGTCTGACCAGGGCCGCCGCGTGCTGATCCAGTTGAAGCCGAACATCGGCTGGGCCCAGGGCGACGCCACGTTGGCCAATTGCGACGTCGCCCGGCAACTCCTGGCGATGACCGACCCGAAGCAGAGTGGCTACCGCATCGATTGGGCCGATCTGATGCTGGCCGTGTCGGACCGCGGCGTGTACGGTCTCGACGTGGACCTGCGCCGCCCCTACGTTCGCCCCGAGGCGATGTTGCAGATCGCGCTCACGCCGCGGGGAGCGCCGCTAAAGCCCGGGGAACTGCCGCCGACCAACGGGCCGTTCACGGTGCAGTCGCGATCGCCGCGGGAGACCGTCTTCGTCGCCAATCCCCGTTACTTCGCCGCCGTGGCCGGCCAACCCCGCGAGATCGTCGAGCGCCATTATCCAACGATCGCCAACGCTGTCGAAGCCCTCAAACGCGGCGAAATCCAGGTGCTCGACCGCGTCAATCCCTGGAGCCTGGCCGCCCTGCGCACCGACTCGCATCTGGTCGTCCAGGCCTACGCCTGCCCCTTGGTCCACTGCCTGATCCCCAACCTGCACCGCCCGATCGTCTCCGACCGGACGTTTCGGCGGGCGCTGCTCTACGGGATTTTCCGCCAGGGGATTTTGCAGCAGATTTTGGGCGGGACCGATCTGCCCGGCTGCGTGATCACCAGCAGCCCCTTTCCCTTGGGTGTCGATTCGAGCGATCCGATGGGCTATGCCTCGGACGACAGCCTGGAGCCCCGCCCCTACCTGCCGCGGCTGACGATCGCCCTGGCCAACGTCACGCTGAAGAACTACCTCGACGCGCAGAGCAAGAACGCCGCCGCCAATCAGGGCGCCGCCGGTCAAAGCACCGCCGCGGGAGCCGCCAAGAAGTCCAAGCGACCGAGCCTACCGCCGCTGGTGCTGGCCTATCCGCGCGACGAGATCGCGTCGGCCGCCTGCGCTTCGATCCAGAAGCGGTTGAAGCTGGTGGACATCACCGTCGAGCTTAGGCCGCTTGACGGGCCGATGCCCGCCCACGTCCCCGACGACGTCGATCTGCTCTACGCCGAGTTGCCGATGTGGGAGCCGCTGGTCGATGCCCGCCGCGTGCTGGGCGAAGACGGGATGGCCGGCGGCTGCAGCCCGTACATGACCCTCGCTTTGCGGCAGCTCGACGAGGCGGTCGATTGGAAGCAGGTTCGCGATTGCCTGCACGCCGTGCATCGCATCTGCTTCGACGACGCGGCCGTCATCCCACTTTGGCAACTGGTCGACTACTTCGCCTGCAACGAGAACATGAAAGGCGTGTCCCCCAGACCCGTCTCGCTTTACCAGAACGTCGAACAATGGCGGCCGCCCTTCCAATACCCGTCGGATAAATGAACGTGCTGACAAGACTGCCGAAATTGCTGGCTGCGATCATCCTGCTTTGGCCCGCCGTGGCCGGCGCCGCCAATCTGTCGGTCTGGCCGCTGACGCCGTACCAGGTGCGGGTGGTGTTGGCCGTGGGCCGCGACGCGCCGCTGACGCCGCGGTTGGAAGCGAACTTGTCCGCTGCCCTGGCGGCGCGGATCGAAGAGGTTATCGGGCCGCCCTGGGACGTGACCTTGGCCGCTCCCCCGCCGGCGCTCCGCCGCGAGATGCTGCACGAGCTGGCCGCCGTCGAAGAGAAGAGCGTTCCCATCCCTTCGCCCGAGCCCGACAAGATCATGCTCGTGGCGGTCAGCGCCGTTCCCGGCGGGCTGAAGGTCGCCGCGCGCGACTTCGACGTCCACGCCCGCGCGCTCGGCTATCCCGTCACCCGGCAGGTTTGGCAGATCGGCTCGCTTTGCGACGCTTCGCTCGACGCGCTGCTGACCGCCTTCGCTCCGCTGGCCCGCATCGAGCGGATCGAGAAGGAGGGAAAGGACGGCATCGCCGTGCTGCGGGTGAAAGCCGCCGGGCTGCCGCTGCGCGATCCGCACCTAAAGCTCCTCCGCCTCGGCGACGTCTTCCGCCCGCTGGTCCGCTACAGCAACCGCGACAACAAGTTCATCAAGGCGACCCAGGCGCAGTGGTCGTTGTGCGTCGTCGAGAAGATTTCGCCCGAAGAGGTCCGCAGCCGCGTCTACACCGGCATGCGCTCGGAGATACCCACCCGCGGCAAAGGGCGGGCCGAGTCGTTGGCTATCCGCGTGCAATCCCCCGGCGGCGCCACGCAGTTGGTGCTCCAGTCGCGGGTCGAACCGAAAAAGCCGCTGGCCGGCTGCGACGTGTATGCTTATCCGCCGGGCAACAAAGACGCCGTGGCGCTGCTGGGCAAAACCGATCGCCAGGGTCGCCTGCCAGTCCCCACGCTGCCCGGTACGCTCATGCGCGTGTTGTTGATCAAAGACGGCAGCGCCCTGCTGGGTAAACTGCCGGTCGTGCCCGGGCTCGAACGCCAACTGCTCGCCCCCGTTCCCAATGACGACCAGCGGCTGGCCGCCGAGGGCTTTATCAATGGCTTGCAGGAGGAATTGCTGGACCTGGTCGCCCACGAGAAGATCCTCGCCGTGATGATCCAAACCCGCATCGAGAAGAAGCGTTTCGACGAAGCCACCGACCTGATCGACCAACTGCGGCGTCTGCCCACGGCGCAGCAATTTCACATGCGACTGGCCGCCGAGCAGGAGCGGCTGGCCACCAACGACGTCGGCATGCAGAAGAAGATCGACCAACTCATGGGCGATACGCGGCAGTTGGTCGATAAGTGGCTCGATCCGCAGGCGATCGACGACTTGGACCGCGAGCTCCGCGACGCAAAGGCCACCGGCGAAAAGTGATGCCGGGACCGCTCAACTCGTCTCCTTGGACGATGGGGCGGCAGTTTTGACCGCTCAAGGGGCCTGTCCCGACTTTCGCGGCGCAACCCTGGTGGGGCAGACATTCCTGTCTGCCTCGAGACCGCCGAACGGGGTTCTATTCCTCTCCGTCCCGGTCTCAAAGGCTGGTGGGGCAGACATTCCTGTCTGCCTCGAGACCGCCGAAAGGGTCTTTCAGAGGTTCCTCATGCAAACTCCGCGTTGAAGTACCAACCGTCGTATTCTTCGCCGCTTACGGCCAATCCCTTTTTCACCGGATTGTCGATCATGTATTGCAGCTTCTCCTCGAATTCATCGGAATCTCGCAAGATCCGATCCCAGGACTCGTCCTGCCATACGCTTCCCGCTGCTTGTCTCAGTTCGTTCACGCGGCGCGCCGAGACGCCTTTGATTCCCTTCATGATCCGGCTGAGATTATAGCTGTCGCGCGGTTTCAAGATAAGATGGGTGTGGTCCGGCATGACCATCGCTGCGGCCAGGTCGTAGAATACCCGATGCCCCGAACAAACGTGTTTGAGAACCGTTCGCCGTTCGAGTGACGAGAGCGGGCCACCTGTAACTCGAAAGGTGACGAAGTACGTCGAACCGTCGAGAGTCCAATGTGGCAGTCGTCGTCGTTTTATTGTCAGTCTTGGCTCGTGCACCCCGCACCGTTAGTCGCATTTCTCACAGCGGTGGGCCGGACATTCCTATCTGCCCTACCCGCCGCATTCTGCAGGGCAGACAGGAATGTCTGCCCCACCGACTGGAATGCCTGCCCCACCGTATGCCGCCCCATTACTTGAGCCGGCGACCGGGCAGACAGGAATGTCTGCCCCACCGACTGGAATGCCTGTCCCACCGTATGCCGCCCCATTACTTGAGCCGGCGACCGGGCAGACAGGAATGTCTGCCCCACCGCGCCGTCGCCTACACCTTGATGGTGTACGGCTCGCGCTGCTTGCGGCGGGTCAGTTGGTTCGCCTCGTCGTCGCCGACAAACTCGGATTGCTGCGGATCCCACTGCACCTTGCGGTCCAGCAGCATGGCGATATTGGCCATGTGGCAGGCGTTCACCGAATTGCAGTGCGAATAGACGTCGGAAATCGGCAGCGCGCGGCTCTTCACGCAATTGAAGAAATTGATCATGTGGCCCAAATCCTCGTTGTCGCTCGGCTTGCCGCGGTAGAGCTTCACCACTTCGGCGTCGAGCCACGCCTTGTCGGCGGAATTGCTCTTCAGTTCCTCGACGAACTTGCCGCGGATGCCGCCGCGATTGACGGCCAAGTGCCCCTTCTCGCCGGCGATGTGGATGTCGTTGCCCACGCTGTTAAGGTTGATCGTGTTGCCGTTGGGCAGCCGCATGTTGCAGTCGAAACGCTCGATGACGTTGAAGCTGTTGGGCAGGTCGGAAACCGATTTCTTGCCGAGCAGATAGTCGAGCATCAACTGGCGTCCCAGCGGGAACTCGCCCTTGCCCTCGACTTCAGCGACGCCGGTCTTTTCGCCGCCCAGCGCCCACAGCGCGATGTCGGTATGGTGAACGCCCCAGTCGGTCACCTGGCCGCCGGAGTAGTCGAACCACCAGCGGAAGTCCCAGCCGATGCGCCTCGGACAGAAGGGGACTTTGGGGGCCTGGCCCAGCCAGAAGTCGAAATCGAGCTCCTTGGGCGGTTGTTCGTTCTTGAACGGCCCGCCCACCGTGGCCGTGCCCACCGACGCCTTCGCCTTGAGCGTCTTGCCGAGCCGGCCGCTGCGGGCGATGGCCACCGCTTCCAGGAACCCGTGGCCGTAGACGCTCCGCTGCTGCGTACCCACCTGGAAGACGCGGCCCGATTCCTTCACCGCCTTGCAGATCATGCGGCTCTCGTCGATGGTCAGCGTCAGCGGCTTCTCACAGTAGACGTCCTTGCCGGCGGCCAGCGCGTCGGTGGCCACTTTGATGTGCCAATGGTCGGGCGTGCCGATGGTGACCACCTGCACTTCTTTGTGGTCGAGCAGCTTGCGGTAGTCCTGATAGACCTTGCACCTGCCGCCGCAGACCTCCTTGGCAAAGCGGTTGGCGTTGCCCAGGTGGACGTCGGCGCAGGCGACGGTGTGGCCCAGTGCTGCAGCCTGCCGGCCGATTTCCGTGCCGCGTCCGCCGACGCCGATCGAGCCGACGATGAGTTTGTCGCCTTTCGCCTCGTCGGCCGTCGCCGCCGCAGTAAAGAAATAGGGGGCGGCTACGCCCGCCGCCGTCGCGACGGCGCTAGTCTTCAAGAAATCACGACGTGTTTGCTCGCTCTGGCTCATGGCAGGTCTCCGTTGCAGGTCGGGAGTGTAGGAAGGTGGGAGTGAAAGGGGCTGTAGCTCATTAGCGGGTTCTGGTTCCCACGCTCCGCGTGGGAACTGCCGCCTTTCCGACGCTCTGCGTCGAGACGGGCGACGCGGAGCGTCGGAACCAATGCGTTCCCACGCGGAGCGTGGGAACGAGGAAGACGCCGGCTGGCGTTCTCCGCATTATAACATCTCCACGCAGTTGTTTCACGAGGTGCTGGGCCGCCAATCAACCAAATGCAATTCGACGCTGCGACGGCCGCGATAGTCGTTGATGACCGGGCGGAAGGCGACGTCGAAGGGGCCCTCGGTCGCCGCCAGATCGTCGGCCCATTCGCCGCCGCCGAAGGCCACCGCCCGTAGCGTCACGCCGTGCTGCGAGAGCATCATCGCCACGTGTCGCCCGCTGCTGCCCAGGGGCCGGAGAGGACCCTGCAGCGTCACCCCCGTGGTGCAGAGCAAAGGGCGCGAATTGCCCTGCCCGAACGGCGACATGCGCTCGATCTGCTCCGCCGTCTCCAGCGTAAACGCGCTGAAGGGGGCCTCCACGTCGATAAACAGCTCGGCCTCACGCTCGGCGGCCGAAATTCGGCAGGCAGCCACTTCGCAAAACGCCCCGCGGAAGCCGTCGAGCTGGTGCTCCTCGATTTTCAGCCCCGCCGCCGCCGCATGGCCGCCGTGGGCGATCAGGAACTCGCCGCACTCGGCCAAGGCCGCGTGCAGGTTGAAACCGGGCACGCTTCGCGCCGAGCCGATCCCCGCCCGCAGCCCCGCCTTGTCCCAGGAGATCATCACCACCGGCCGATGATACTTATCGGCCAACCGGCCGGCCACGATGCCGATCACGCCGGGATGCCACCCCCGCTCGGCCAAGACCAGCGCGGCGTCGCCGACCGGATCGAACATCTCGCCCGCCTGCTTTGAGGCGGCCAGTTGGATGCTCCGCTCGATCGTCTGCCGCGTGGCGTTCAGCCCGTCGATGTACTGGGCCAGTTCCTTGGCCCGCTCGGGCCGCTCGGTCACCAGCAATTCCACGGCCAACTGCGGCTGGCCCAGCCGCCCGGCGGCGTTCAGCCGCGGCGCGATCTGAAAGGCGAGGTCCTCGGTCCCCAGCCGCAGCTTGCCGTCGGGATGCCGCTGCGCGGCGATCTTGGCGAACTGCATCAGCGTGGCCAGCCCGAGCGTCGGCGCATTGGCGAGGCTCTCCAGCCCATGCCGCACGAGCACGCGATTTTCATCCACCAGCGGCACAACGTCGGCCACCGTGCCCAGGGCGGCCAGCCCCACGGCCTGCACGAGAAAACCTTTCATCCGCGGGCTGACGCGCTTCGCCCCGGCGGCCTGCTGGCAGACGGCCCAGGCCAGTTTCATCGCCACGCCCGAGCCGCTCAGACCGCCGAACGGATACGCGCCGCCCGGCAGCCGCGGATGGACGATTGTCGCCGCGTCGGGCAATCGCGGTCCGGGCTCGTGATGGTCGGTGACAATCAGTTCGATGCCCAGTTCCCTGGCGAGCGTCGCCTCCTCCAGGCCGCCGATGCCGCAATCGACGGTGACCAGCATTTGCCATTTGTCGGCCGCCAGCGAGCGGATCGCTTCGGCATTCAGCCCGTAGCCCTCGTCGATGCGATTGGGAATGTGGTAGCCGACCTCGGCGCCGAGCAGTTTCAAGCAGAGCCAGAGGATTGCCGTCCCGGTCATGCCGTCGACGTCGTAATCGCCGTAGACGAGCACTCGCTTGCCGGCGGCGACGGCCGCGTGGATCCGCTCGGCGGCCGCTTGGCAACCAGGCAACAGGCCGGGATCGCGGAGGGCGGAGAGCTTCGGGTCGAGAAAATCACGGGCGACGGCCGGATCGGTCACGCCGCGGCAGACGAGCAACTCCGCTACGACCGCCGGAATCGCCGCCGCCCTTTGCAGGGCCGCGATGCCAGCCGGATCGTGCGGATGGATGCGCCAGCGCTTCGCCATGATCGACCAGCGCTATTTCTTCTTCTCGGAGTGTTCCGTGTGTTTTCGCAGCTTGGGGCAGTATTTTTTCAGCGTCAACTTTTCCCCGCCCGGCTTCCGCCGCAAGGTGTAGTTGTAGTCGCCCGTCTCCTTGCAGACCAAGAACACGACTTCCGCCTTCTTCTTGCTTTTCGCCATCCGCAACTCTCCAAACAACCGGCCTGTTCAACCCGCGTGGCGGGACCAAGAGTTCCATTGTACTGTATCCGGCACGTTTGGGAACGGCGTTGCGCAGGGGCTGCGGGCCGCGACCACCGCTGCCGCCGGAGCCGAGTGCCCGAATCGAAAAATCTAGCGTCTACCCCCAATTTGGAAGGGTAGTACGATTTCGTCGCAAGAGTTAGAATGGCGGTGGACGTTCGGGCGCTGCAGCGGGCACTCAGCGATTTCTCGACGGTTCTCCGTTGATCGAGGCGCGCGCCGCGGCGAACAGACCCCATCCAACGGGGTAGTTCGTTGTTGTATCGTTGCTTTTTGCGCAAAGGCCGGTTAGGTTAGATTCTGGTACTTTCTTGTACCAGTCGGGGGGCCAACACATGCTCGGCGTGCCGCTGCTCAGAAAGAGACGGAAAGCGGCCAAGCGGCCCGTGCCGCACGCCGACCCTTCGTCTCGCCAAGCGGACTCGCCCCGCCGGGCTGCGATCGACTCCCCGCCCGCCGATTCCTCCTCCTTCACGCAGCCGGAAATTCCAGCGACGCTGATCCCCGAGAAACCGCGGCGATCCAGTCGCACCAGGTTGCTCGGGATGCAGGGGCTGGCGGCCATGATCGTCTGCATGTCGCAGGTGGCCGTGCAAGAGGCGCCGGCCTGGGGGCTGAGCATGGTCGTGCACATGGTCACCTTGGTGACGATGGCGATGGTCGCCGTCCCCGACAACGTGCCTTGCAAGGCGAAGCACATCATCGTCGCCCCGCCGGAAGAGCAACAGGTCGAGGAGGTCCAAGACTTCTGCGACCGGCAGCCGGCCACGCTCGACGAGACCGCCGAGGCCGAGGTCGTTACGCTCGACTCGCTCGATTCGGACGTCGGGCAAGAGGCCGCGGCCAATATCGGCGGCGACGACCTGCGCGCCGCCCCGCCGGCCGTCGACACGACGCCGCTGGGCCAAGACTCCTTGCCCCAGATCGATCTCTTGACCGCGGTCCACGCCTATGCCAACGCCTATTCCGACCGCGGCATGTCGGGAAACGTGCAAGACCTGAAGAGAGAAGGGGGAAACGAGGCCAGTGAACGATGCGTCCTCAATGCGCTGAAGTGGCTGGCCAATCATCAGATGCCCGACGGCGGCTGGAGTTTCGATCTCGAGTTGTGCCCCTCCTGCCACGGTCAATGCCGCGACTCGGGAAAAATGGCGGAGGCCCGCAACGCCGCCACCGGCCTGGCCCTGCTCCCCTTCCTTGGCAGCGGCCAGACGCACAAGGACAGCCATCGGTACAAGAGCACGATCCGCAACGGACTGAAGTTCCTCGTGAACCGCATGAAGTTGGGCCCGCAAGGCGGCGCGCTCAACGAGCCGGGCGGCAACATGTACTCGCATGGCATCGCCACGATCGCCATCTGCGAAGCCTACGCGATGACCAAAGACCGCAAGCTGTTGCTCCCCGCCAAGGCCGCGCTGGCCTTCGTCGCCTCGTCGCAAGACCCCAAGGGCGGCGGCTGGCGCTACCAGCCGCGGGAAAAAGGCGATACTTCCGTCCTCGGTTGGGAACTGATGGCGCTCAAAAGCGGCCTGATGGCCAACCTGGCGATTCCGCGCAACTTCAGTCACAAGGCGTCGTTGTTCCTCGATAGCGTGCAGAGCCCCGATGGCGCGCTGTACGGCTATCAGGCCCCCGACACCGGCAGCGACGCCACCGTCGCCATCGGCTTGCTCTCCCGCATGTATCTCGGCTGGAAACGGGACAACCCCTCCTTGCAGCGCGGCGTGCATTGGCTGAGCAAGCGCGGCCCCTCCGCCGGCAACATGTACTACAACTACTACGCCACCCAGGTCATGCGGCACTGGGAAGGCGAGGAATGGAAGGTCTGGAACCAGCAGATGCGCGACCAGTTGATCCATTCCCAGGCCAAGCAGGGGCACGAAGAGGGGAGCTGGTTCACCGGCAGCGGCGACTCGGGCGCCGGCCCCGGCGGTCGCCTCTATTGCACCGCTATGGCCGCCATGATCCTCGAAGTCTATTACCGCTACATGCCGATCTACCGCCTGCAAAGCGTCGAGCAGGACTTCCCCGACTAAAAAAGGACTGAAAAAGGGGTCAGAACGATTTTTCTTCATTCAGTTCGTTTCTGGAGCCATAAAATAGTTCTGACCCCTTTTCCGACCCCCGCCAACGAGGAGAAGGATTGCACCGATGAAAACGCGACCATTAATGCTCGTATTATTCCTCTTGCCGGTTCCGCACTTCGCCTTTGCATCCGATGCAGGGGAAAGTCGATGGGCCACGGCGGCAGGACAGAAAGGAATCACGCGCCTGCAGCGCCGAACTTACGAGGATCTGGCCAAGCTCGAAGACTATGAGTATCGTGGGCTGCGAAGCGGAATCAGCCTGGCCTTCGCTCCGCACGCGACGAACACGCTCGCGCTTGCGCAACTTGGGCCTCGACGCCCTGCCATTCCTTGCCGAGGCGCTTGACGACCAGACCCAAACCAAGGTCATCACCCCTCGCGGCACTACCTTGCCAAACACAACGTCGGAGGGGTATAAGTTGACCACGTGGAAGGTGAACGAGTTGGTTGCCATGGTGATTCAGCAGATCGCGAGGCGCACGTTCGAACTCGGCGAATGGGGGGACAATGCTTCGTTGAGCGACATTAACGCGTACCCAAACCGCATTCCCGAATTGCAGAAGCTGGTCGTCGAGTGGTATGAAGAGAACAGGGGGCGCACGCCGGAAGAGCGATATCTGGCCGACCTTCGGTCTGAAGTGTTCGGCACGCGCCTTGCCGCGGAGATGATGCTGGGGTGGCACAAGAGCGTGAAGGCGGTCACGCCGCTTATGCGGCGCGTGGAACGGATCCTGGGTTCAAGGCAGGATTCGGCGACGCAAAGCGAGTTGGCCGAGGTTAGTTTGGCCCTCGGGCGAATTGGCAATTCTGCCGCGTACCCAGCGGTAAGGAAGGCGTGCGATCATCTCTCGCGAACGCTGCCGCGCCGCCCTGGTCGGGGGCTCTCCGCGACCTCTTCAGAGCTTATGAAGGCCTGGCGCTGCTCGGGCACAAGAAAGCGGCGTTGGCTGAATTAGAGGGTATTTACGAGAAGGAAAAGGCGAGAATGGAACCCCTATCGAGGAAGGAATTCAACCAGCGGTTGGCCGCGGCCGAGAGTTGGTAGCAGAGAAGACGGCGGCGATGATCTCCCCGGCTGGCTACTCTACACGCCGGGGGGGGGGGGAGGGGTCAGAACTATTTTCGGAACGAGGTCGGAAAAGGGGTCAGAACTATTTTTCATTCGACGCAGGCTTTCGCGGGCGGCCGCGGGGACGTATCGCTAAGTCGAGTTTGAGACGCTTCGCCAGCCGATCGACCCAGGAACGCTCGCCGTAGGGCAGCCCCGTTTCGCCGCTGCGGCGGATGGCTGCCAGTTCGTCGGCGTCCGGCGTCTTGTGGACGTAGGCAGACCATCGTTGCTGACGTGTGGCCGGGCGAATCCCGAACGCTTCGTAAGCCGGCGTCGTATCGAGCAGCAAATCGGCGCTGCCGTTGCCATGACACGCGAAACTGCTCCAACGGTACTCGCCCGCATGTTCCACCAACTTCGCCCGCAGCGGATTTGCTTCGATGTACCGCAGGACGGTCAGGAGGTGTTCGTCGTCCTGGATCACCGGGCTCTTGAAGCGCCCTTGCCAGACGTGCCCGCTGCTGCGGTGGAAGCGGTGGTAACGCTGCGTGTGCGACACCAGCAGGCTTTGCACGATCCGGCTAACCGAGCTTTCGCGCGGGCGGAGCAACAGATGGATGTGATTCCCCATCAAGCAGTAGCCGTACAACTCAAACGGCTTGCGCTGCTTGAGGTCGGCGATGGCGTTGAGAAACGCCACGTAGTCGCCTTCGTGGAGAAACACCGGCTGGCGGTTGTTGCCACGATTGATCACGTGGTAGACCAATCCGTCGTCAATCGGTCGCAATGGACGAGGCATGGCCACAGATTACCCGCTTTTTTCTCCTTCCGCAAGGGTAAAACAGTTCTGACCCCTTTTTCTCTTTGCTTTCAACGGGGCCGGCGGCGGGCTATAATAGCTACTGGACTGGCAAGAGGCGTTTTGTGGCGCAATCACCCCCACTACCTCCGTCTCCTCCCGACGGCGGCAGGGCCTTCGCTCCCGCTCTGTCGAGCAATTTGCCCGCGGCTCAGGCGGGAGCGGACGAAACGAACGGCCTGGGCGAGCCCTCGCCGCCCAAGGCTGCCGCACCGCCCCCTTTGCCGCCGGAAAACGCCGCCAAACCCGCCTCCACGCCCGCCGCCAGTTGGTGGTCGGAGGACGGCGCCGTCCGCTCGTCGGCCTGGTTGGTGAGCTTCGTCGTCCATGCCATTGTTCTCTTCCTGCTCGGTCTGATCACGCTTACCGCCCATTCCCAAGGCCGGTCGTTTGGCCTGCTCGCCTCGACCGGCAGTTCCAACGCCGGCGGCGGCGGCAGCGACTTGGCGGCGGGCGACATCGACCAACCGCCTTCGATCACCGCGCCCGATGTCCCCGCGGCCAATTCGCCGAAGGATGCGGCGATGGCGGTTGAACCGATCGATCTTCCCGCCGATGCCGTGAGAGTTCCCTTCCCGGCTGCCGAGCCCGCCAAGATCGATCTCGATCGGCCCGCGGTGGCCGGCGGCGGTGACGGCGGCGGCGGAACGGGCGGCGAAGGGAACGGCGCCCGCGGCAACAACGGCCACGCCGTCAAAGGCGAAGGCGGTCGGCCGATCGGTCGCGGAAAGGGGTCGCTGGCGCCCGGCGGCGGCTGGGAAGGCCGAAATCCCGCCGCCCGCGCCCGCCTGGCCGCCGGCGGCGGCGGCAGCCGCCAGAGCGAAGCCGCCGTCGAACGCGGCCTGCAATGGCTCGTCGCCCACCAGCGCGAAGACGGCAGTTGGTGCTTCGATCTCGAACGGACTCCCTGCCACGGCATGTGCCGCAACTCCGGCAGCGAGCCCAGCACCACCGCCGCCACCGGCTTGGCGCTGTTGCCCTTCCTCGGCGCCGGCTACACGCATCGCCAGGGCGAACACCAGGACGTGGTCAAAAAGGGCGTCTATTATCTGAAAACTCGCGCCAAGGTCACGCCGCATGGCATCGACCTGTGCGACGACGGCACGATGTACGCCCACGGAATCGCCACGCTCGCCTTGTGCGAAGCCTATGGAATGACCAAGGACGAGTCGCTCAAAGACCTTGCCCAGGGGGCGATCCGCTTTATCGTCTACGCCCAGGACCTCCGCGGCGGCGGTTGGCGTTATTTTCCCGGCATGCCCGGCGACACGACCGTCACCGGCTGGCAATTGATGTGCCTAAAGAGCGGGCAGATGGCCCATCTGGAAATCCCCTCGCCCACGATCAGCCGCGTCGAGCGGTTTCTCAACAGCGTGCAGTTCGACAAGAGCTCGCGCTACGGCTACCAGTGGCCACGGATGCGGGCGCCCACGCAGGAAGCGACCACGGCCGTCGGCCTGCTCTGCCGCATGTACATGGGCTGGCATCGCGACCGGCCGGCGCTCTATCGCGGCGTGGCCCATCTGCACCGCTGGGGTCCCTCGCAGACGAACATGTACTACGATTTCTACGCCACCCAGGTCTTGCACCACTGGGAAGGGCCGGAATGGGAGGCTTGGAACAAGAAGATGCGCGACTATCTCGTCGCCACACAAGCCAGCGAGAGCCACGAGAACGGCAGTTGGTATTTCCCCGACCCGCTGGGCGATCGCGGCGGCCGGCTCTACAACACCGCCATGGCCCTGATGATTCTCGAAGTCTATTACCGCCACATGCCGCTCTACGGCCAGCAAGCGGTTCACTCGCAATTCTGACGCATCTGCGTTCCCCGCTGTAGCCCGCCACCGCCCTGCCGCTGGCCAGCGAGCACCTGGAACTCCCAGATGGAAGGGCCGGGGAAGGCGACCATGTGGGAATTGCAGTCGTAGAGCGTGGCGGGAAGCTGCGGGGCGGTGGCCGCATCGAGAATCGCCAGCCGCACGTACCTGGCCTTGATCGGATCGAAAACTCCGCGGTAGTTTTCGCCAATCGTGCCGCCTTTCACCACCGGCGCCCACCGCCCCGCCCGCTTTACCTGCACCTCGAAGCGGCGAATCAGGTTCATGTCTTCCTTGATGACGACGCAATCGAACGTCTTCTCCTCGCCCAGATCGACCTCCAGCCACGCCTGCTTGGTGGCGAAGTCGGTGGTCCAGCGGGTATAGCCGTCGTCGTCCACGGCGTTTTGCGGCGCGAACCAGGGGTTGTTGTTAAAGACGTTCGAGGCCCGCACCGCTTTGCCGCTGGCCAGCGAGCCCAATGCCATCCGTCCCGGCCGCGCCTTCGCCGCCGGGCCATCGAGTTTTATCGCGACGATCGTGTCGATCTGTTGGCGGTACTTGGGTGGCACCGCGATTTCGATCGAGCCGTCGGCCTTTTGCCGAACGTCGGCCGAGCCATCGGTCAGCAGCCGACTTGACAGCAGCTTGCGCTGGATCGGTGGCAGCGTAAGCCTGTCGGCCGGCCAACTGAGCACGTGGACGAAAACCGTATCGCCGCGGTAGGTGCATACGCCGAAGGGCGTCGGGTAGTAGGGTCCGCCGCGGGTGTCGTAGATGCTCGCGCCGTAGCGCCTGAGCCATTTTCCGCAATCCCGCAGCAGTCCCTCGGCGCGGGGAACCATGCTGCCGTCCGGCCTAAGCGGCGGCGAGACCATGAGATTGCCGTCGCGGCCGACCACGGCGACCAACGTTTGCAACACCTCCTTGAGCGACTTCAGCTTCGCCTTCGACGAGTAGGACCACTGGCCGTTGAAATCTTGCAGCGGCATGCACGTTTCCCAAGGCCGATCGGTTTGCATGCGGCAGATCGTCTGTTCCGGCGTATCGAAATCGCCCGGAAACCCGCGGGCCATTGGCAGATTGGCGGTGCGATCTTCGCTCGGCTGCACCCAGCGATTCAGTGGAAACCCCTTCACGTCATAAGCGCCGCAGCGACAGTTGATCATGATCGCCGGCTGCAAGCGGCGAATCATGGAGAACAGATCCCGCGAATCCCAGTTCGTGGCCAATCCGCCCAGACCGTCGAAGAAGATGACGTCGACCTGCCCGTAGTTCGCCAGCAGTTCGCGCACCCAACCGTGCATGGTCTTAATGAACCGCCTCTGCGACTCCTCGCTGCGGATGAAATCGGGATGATGCCAGTCGGGCTGAGAGAAATAGACGCCGTGCTTCAGCCCGCAGGCGCGGCAGGCCGCGGCCCACTCGCGGGTAAGATCGCGGCCAGCGGGACATTGCGGGCTGGTGATCTTGTAGTCCGTAAGCTCGGTGTCCCACATGCAGAAACCGTCGTGGTGCTTGTTGCAGAACAGGGCGTACCTCATGCCGGCGTCCTTGAGCGTCCGGCAAATCCGCATCGCGTCGAAGTGTTCCGCCTTGAACTTGCGGAAGAGATTGTCGTACTCTTGCTGCGGAACGCCGCCGGTGCCGGTCCATTCCAGCCCCCAGCGCCGCCCGCCGCGGGCCCAGCCGATCTCCTGCGCGGTGAAACTCGACATGTTCCACTGCAGCAGCGCGCCGAACTTCCACCGCCGCCAGGCGTCGATGGCGTCCTGAGGGGCGTTGGAGTAGCGCGGGCCAGCATCGGCCTTCGCATCAGGCTGTCTTACCCCCTGTTCCGCGGCCATGCCGCCCGGCGCCACGCCGATCGCCGGCAAACTCAGAGTTACCGCGGAGAGTAGAAGACAGCGTAATGGAATCATAGCGGTTCTCGACAGTTGCAAAGGTCGGTGTTCGATCGCCGCTACCGCTGGTTTGCTTGCTGTGAACTCGCGCCATTATACATCCGACCCACCGCGGGTAAACGTGCCCGGGCGTTGCCGCAAAGCCATTGACACCCGCTCGGCAGCGGCTATTATCGGGTCTGACCGAATCCGTTTTCCAGTAGCGCCCGCCTCGGATCGCTTTGCGAGCCTATCATGCGATTGAACTGTCCACGCGGCGTGCTCATGCTGCTGGGAATCGCCCTGCTTACGACAATTCGCGGTTTCGGCCAACCCGCGAGAAAGCAGGAGTCGCCTCGGGCCGACCTTGGCAGGGGCGTTGCAAAACGATCGGAAGACAAGAAGGAGATCAGCTTCGATCTGGGCCGCGGCATCAAAGTGAATTTCGTGCTGATCCGCCCGGGATCGTTCATGATGGGCGACGAAAACGGCGACGACGACGAAAAACCGGTCCACAAGGTCACGATCAGCAAGCCTTTCTACCTGGGCAAGTTCGAGGTGACCCAGCAGCAATGGCAAGCCGTGATGGGCTCCAATCCGAGCCACTTCCGCGGGGCGAAGAACCCCGTCGATCGCGTCAGTTGGGAGGCTTGCCAGGCGTTTATCAAAAGGCTCAACGAGAAGTTCCCTCACGCGCACGTCAAGTTCGGCCTGCCCACCGAGGCAGAATGGGAATACGCCTGCCGCGCAGGCTCGACTTCGCGCTACAGCTTCGGCGATCGCGAAAAGAAGTTGGCCGAATACGGCTGGTTCGCCGACAACGCCGGCGGCACGACGCATCCCGTCGGCCAGAAGAAGCCCAACGCCTGGGGATTGTACGACATGCACGGCAACGTCTGGGAGTGGTGTGCCGATTGGTACGACGGCGGCTACTACAGCAGGTCACCTCCGACCGACCCGACGGGACCAACCGCAGTCACCTCGCGCGTGCTCCGCGGCGGCTCGTGGAGCGATCCCGCCGCCTACTGCCGCTCGTCATGCCGCTACTGCCTGCCGCCGTGGTTCTGCGTCTACTGCTACGGCGTGCGCGTCATGTGCCGGTGACAACGCCGGTATTGTCGCCTTTTGCTCCGCGAAAGCAGCGCGACTTTCGCGGAGCGAAAGGCGACTTTACGGGCCTGTGAACGCTTACGTCCGCGATCACTTCGCCCGCGGCGGCGGGGCGTCGGAAGGCGGCACCTCGCGAATCCAGATGTTGCGGAACCGCACCGGGTTGCCGTGGTATTGCAGCCCCAGCGGCAGCTTGGCGGCGTGGGCCGTGTACTTTGGTCCTACGTCCCAGGCCGTCTGTCCCTGAATCTGGAAGTGGTTCTGCACCAGCACGCCGTTCTGGAAGACGGTGATGTATGCCGGCCGAGTCAACTTCCCCTTCTCATCGAATCGCGGCGCCTCGAAAACGATGTCGTACGTCTGCCACTGACCCGGCTTGCGGCAGGCGTTCACCAGCGGCGGGTGTTGCTTGTAGATCGCCGCCGCCTGACCGTCGTAATACGTCTTGTTGCCGTAGGAATCGAGGATTTGCACTTCGTAGAGCCCCATCAGGAAGATGCCGCTGTTGCCGCGTCCCTGTCCGCTCCCCTCGACCTTTTTCGGCGTGGCCCATTCGACGTGCAATTGACAATTGCCAAACGCCTGCTTGGTCTTGATGTCGTTGCCCTTGGCGACGGCATATCCCTTCTTGACGATCCATTTGTCGGCGTCGTTCCACTTCGAGAGATCCTTGCCGCCGAAGAGCACGATCGCGTCGCTGGGCGGACCGCCGATCGGGCCGGGATCGACGACCGCCGGCTTGCTCCATTGAATGCCGCTGACCCATTCACTCGCGTTCAAGGACAAAGCGAGCAAGGCGACCAAAAATGCTCCGCCGATGGTGACGGCGGCGGCGATTCGGCGGCGGTTCGGCGTCGCAGGTCTGTCGAGGATGGTAGTTCTCATGACTCTCATCTCCTGGTAGGTGGGCGTGGGAGGGAAAGGCGACTGGCGGCGGATTGGCTCGCAATCCAGTGCTGTCCAATTATAGCAGAAGCCCGCCGCTAAGCCACCGATTATTTCGCCGCCGGCTGCGGGACCGTCTCGCCCGGCGCAAGCAGCCGAAGTTCGTGCAGGCACAGCCCGTAGCAGCCGCCGGGCGGGTTGAAGCGGAGCGCCATCCCGTTCCAGTCGGGGGCGAAATTGGCCGAGTAGCAGAGCCAAAGCGTGCGGCCGTCGCCGCGGATGAACTTCGAAGGGATATTCACAAAATACGCCTGCTCGCCGAAGTCCTTCATATAAACCACCAGCCGCCAAGGGCCGGTAAGCTCATCCGCTTCGAGAATGTACGTGCTCATCTTCGCGCAGGTCGGCCAGGCGTCGGTCACGCACATCAGGTACTTTTTCAGCGGCGCGTCGTACATCGCGGTGGCCACGCCCATGTTGTTGTTCCAGTCCAACAGCGGGCGGATCTTCGCGAAATCGCCGCTCCAAAGCGGCTTGCCTCGCCCGTCGTGCCCGGCGAAGAACTCGTACTTCTTGATGTCGTTGATGTTCGCGATGCTCGGCGTGACCCGGGCGAGATACAACTGGTCGGCCGTGCCCCAACTCAAATTGGCAAACCGCGGTTTGGGGTCGTTCTCCTCAGCGCCCATGCCGATCAAATACGCCTTGCCGTCGGGCGAATGCTGCATGTTCTTGCCGAAATCGACGAAGTGCGGCGCGCCCATCTTCAGCGGGCCCATGAACCGGGCCGGCTCCGGAAACAGCGGCCGCGCCGGCGAAAGCGGCGAAGGACGCCACGTCTTGCCGTAGTCGGTCGAAATGCGGAACCCCGCCATCGGCCCCATCACCGGCCAGTTGTAGGTGAAGCCGTCGTGCTTCACCTCCGGCGACGGGCCGAGGCAATAGGTGCCGTAGTACCAAACCCCGTTGTAGACCAGACTGCCGCAAGGGTAGCGGCCGCCGTAGGGCTTCGCGCTGGCTTTCTGCGGCGGCGCGATGTTCCTCACCGTCAGGGCCCGCGGATCGTCGCCGATCATCACCGCGTTGCCGGTCGTCGCCGCCTCGCCGAGCGAAAAGCTGCCGGCCCCTTCGGTCGTGCCGTCAGTCCAGGGCGAATACAGATTGCCGTCGGACGCCCAAGAGGGATACCAGGTGTCGCCGTAATTGCGGTCATGATGCCGCCCGGTGAAATAGACTCCGCTGAATTGCCGCGACTGCTTGAAGGGGCAATCCTCCGGCGGCCGGTTCGGCCAGACGAAACCCGGCTCAGCCGCGCCGCAGAATGCACAATCGCCCGCAAATGGCGCCAGACCCAGCAGCCAGGCGAGCAACAGCAAGGAAAGCACTGGTGAGAACGGCCTTCTCATCGCTCCCTCTACGACCTTCCCGCTCACCCGCATTTCTCAACACACGGGGAAAACGGGCAACCGTACGTCAGGTGGGGCAGACATTCCTGTCTGCCCGATGTTCGTCGTTTCTGGCGGCAGACAGGAATGTCTGCCCCACCGCGGTGAGAAATCTGGGCCGACTATTCGCCGCGGAGTTTCAGCCCGATGCCCGTCAGTTTCTCGCGGACTTCGTTGAGGCTGGTCACGCCGAAATTCTTGCACTCCAACAGGTCGTCGGCCGTGCGGCGAGTCAGATCGCCTAGCGTGTTGATCGCTAGGCGGATCATGCACTTGCGGGCGCGGACGGAGAGATTCAATTCGGAGATCGGACGACTGAGCATCGCCTGCTCGTCGGCCGAGAGCGATTCGGGCTCGAACATTTCGGCCGCGGCACGCTCCTGGGCGTACTGCCCCAGCTTCAGCCCCTTGGTGGCCAGCATCTCCTTGATCTCCACCAGGCTGGTCTCGCCGAAGTTCTTGCTCGCGAGTAGGTCCTGCTCGGTGCAGCGGCAGAGATCGCCGAGCGTGTTGATGCCCATCTTTTGCAGGCAGTTGCGGCTGCGGACCGAAAGCTCGAAGTCGGTCACCGGCACGCTGAGCACCTGGCCCATGCGGTCGCGCTTCTTCGCCGCGTCCTCGTCGTAGTACTGCTCGTGCGACGATTCGGTGTCCTTGAAGAACAGTTGTGCCCGAGCGTGGTCGGGATAAACGTCCAACACGCGGCGATAACACTGCGCCGCCTTCTCGTACTGCTCGCGATCCTCGTAGAGCAGGCCGAGGTTCACCAGCGAGCCGACATGGGTGGGGAAACGGCTCACGGCTCGCTTGTACAGTTCCAACGCCGTGTCGTCGTTGCCGTAGCGATCGTTCTCCAGCGCCAGGCCGAACAGCGCGCCGGGATGCGTGCGATCGACCTCGACCGCCCGCTCGTACAGCGCGATCACCTCCTGCGGACTGCCCCCCAGGGCAGCCACCGTGGCGGCGCGCTGCGCCAGATACTCGGCCGTCTGCTCGATCGCCCCGGAGAGCGAATCCAACGCCCGCAGCGCCCCGGCCGGATCGTTGGCATAGCGGAGGGCCTCGGCCTGGCCCAGAATGCACTCGCCGGCGGCATAGCCCGCCTTCTCGGCGGCCTTGTAACTCGCCAGCGCCTCGTGGTACTCCTGCCGAGCGAAGTGGCACTTTGCCAAGTAATAGTGCGTCATCGCGCCGCCGTCGGCCTGCCTGAGGACTTCGATCGCCCGATAGTACCGCCCCAACAGATACAGACATACGCCCAGCCGCACATTGCTGGCCGGCGAATGCTCCTCGCGGCTCTGCAACTCGCCCACGGCGTCACGCAGCACGGCGTACTGCGAGAAGTCGCTGGCAATCGCCTCCTGCATCTGCCGCACTTCGCGCGGGCCAAAAGTGTCGTTTTGCAGTACGGTCTGTTTCAGATCGAATTCGACGGTTTGCGCCATCGCAGAATGCTCCTCAAATGCCTGGGGGAGGCGGCCTTCGCATAACCGGTAGCAGGGGCTCCCGTAAATACCTGTAGCGGGCGACTCACGTCGCCGACAGAAAGCGAAAAAACGGTCGGCGACGGGCGTCGCCCCCTGCAAATCGCTTGATATGTGAGAGCCAGCGAAGGGAGTCGAACCCTTAACCCCCGCATTACGAATGCGGTGCTCTGCCGATTGAAGCTACGCTGGCAAACATCGCAAGTCTTTGAGAGCCCTTCACTTCCGTCTCTAGTTGATTAGGCTCAAGAGTAGGAACTCCTGAACCGACGCCCGTGCCCTGGCGCTCGGCCTGACGTTGAAACGATCTCCCCGACCCGGATTAACCCACGGGCCCCGCGATGTCCGTAACCCATGATTCTACCATATCCTGGAAGCCTGCCAAGTCCTATCCCGACTTTCCGCCCCATGCCCCTGCCCCCGGTTCGTGGGTATAGCCGTTGTGTCGCTCTCGATAATTACCGCCAGGGCGTCTTAGCGATTGATCGCCAACAGCCGCAGTCTCCTCGGGCGAAGGACAATGGGTTGCCACCCCGCCTATAATGCCGCTACCTCCAGCCGACAAGCGACCGCACTGGTCAGGAAGGCCGTCAACAGACTCGAGCGGTAGCCCGGATTCCCAGGCGAGCTTACAAGTCTCGAGATGGAACACTCGAATCGCCCCGGCACTGCAATCCCGGCGACATGGCGAGACAACTATTGCATCGTCAAGACAGGGATCAATAACCAGGTCGCGCAAGAGCCGCTTACGCCCGCTGCTTCCGCCGTCGCCAGACATGGGCCAGCAGGCCGACCATACCCATACTGAGCAGAGCCAGCGTGGCCGGCTCGGGGACGGCGGCGAGATTGGCGGCGGGCGACGCGGCGGCTAACGGCGGCAGGCCGACGTGCGAATACCATAAATCGCGGTCCAGACCGTTGACGACCCCGTCGCCGTTGGCGTCGCCCTGCTGCCACGTCGTGCCCGTGAAGGCGTTCGCATAAAAGATCGCCAAATCCTGGCTGTCCACCTTGCCGTCGAGATTGAAGTCGCCCGGATACGTGGCCATCACCGTCACCTGGTGCGCCGCGGTGTTGTCCAGCATCCCCAACGTCAACCCCGTCAGCGCCGCGGTCGTGTCTTCGAACTGGCCTATGTCCCAACGACCGCCGTCGCAACTGGCCTTCAGCAGGTTGGTGATCGTCGCCACCGGATCGGCGCCGCCGACGTAGTCAAACACCAGCGAGCCGGATTGGATGTCCGCGCCGCCTAAGCTCAAGACGCAGTTCTGCGCGGCGGCGCCAAGCTCCAGCGTGCCGCCGGCGACCGTGGTGCGGCCGCTGTAGGAGTTCGTGCCGCAGAGCACCGCGGTGGTCGAACTCGACTTGCTCAGACCGATCGAGCCGCCGGAGAGATTGGCGTCGATCCGCCCGCCGCGGACGTCGTAACTGCTGTTGCTCAGCAACGTGCCCGTGCCGGTCAGCGTGCCGCCGCTGATCCGCAGCGGACCGATCGAGGCGGAGAGCCCGCCAATGTTCAGCACCCCGCCGTTGATCGTGTACGGACAGGGCGCGATCACCGCCGGCGAGGTCGGACCGGTGGGACCGCTCGGATAGGCCGTCGGCGTGCCCGGCAGCACCGTCGCGCCGCTGTAATCGAGCGTGCCGGCGTTGACCGTCAAGCCACCGGTGTAGTTGCTGCAACTGCCGCCGCTAAGCGTCAGCGTGCCCGGCCCGCTCTTGACCAACGCCAACAGACCGGTGCTCGCCCCGTTGGCGGCGAAGTCGCCGTTGCGGATGGCGCCGTTGTAGCTGTAGTTGGCGGTGTTGTTGATCGTCAGCGTGCCGCCGGTATTGATGCCCGTCTCCTGCTCGGCGTTCTCGATGATCCCGTGGCCGAGGCCGTCGCTGATGCCGGCCAGCGTCTGCTGGTTGCCCAACAACTCGAAATAGGAGTTCATGGCCAGCACCGGGGCGAAGCTGAGCGTGGCCGTCGAGGCGATCTGATCGCTGCCCTCGAGGATCAGGTAGGTGTTGCCCTGGGTGCCGCTGCCCGAGGCGGAGATCGTGACGTTGCCGGGGATGGCGATCGCCCCGGCGGTCTTCTGCAAGTAGAGCGTGCCGCGGTTGACCGTGGTGGCGCCGCTGTAATCGTTGCTGCTGGCGCCGGCCAGGGTCACCGCCCCGTATTGCGTGACCTGCACCGTCCCCGGCTTGCCAATCACCAGCCCGCCGGGGCCTGTGATCTTGCCGCCAAGCAGCAGCGGGCTGTTGTTCTCCGAGTTGCCCACGTCGCTGCTGGCCGCCAGGGTGATCTGCCCGGAAAGCGTGTAGGCCGCGCCGCTGCCGTCGCCGTAGATCGCCGGCCGGTAAGAACCGTCCACCGCGCCGCCGATGCCGTTTAAGGTGATCGGATTGCTGAAGCTGGTGCTGCTGGAACTGTCCAAGTCGCAGACCGCGCCGCTGCTGAGATTCAGGCCGCCGCTGCCGACGGCGTTGCTGCTGTGCAGATAGACGCCGCCGCTAAGCAGTTTCACGGTCCCGGCAAAGCCGGCAAGCGCGGTGTTGTAGCCCGTGCCCAGGTGCAGGCTGTGTACGCCTTGGCTGATTTGCAGCGTGCCGGCGCCGCTGATCGGATTGGCGTAGCCCAGATAACCGCTAGCGCGGTTGAAGTACAAGGTGCCGTCCGCGCCGATGTTCACGCCGGAAGAAGAGAAGCTCGAGCCGATCAGCGAGAGCGTGCCGCCGTTGACGGTCGTCAAGCCGCTGTAGCTGGCGGTGCCGCTTAGCAGCAGGCTGCCCGCCCCGCTCTTGACCAGGTTCAGCTTACCCGTGCCGTTGCCCTGGGCGCTGTCGCGGATTACGCCGGCAAAGCTGCAATCCGTGGAGTTGTTGACCGTCAGCGTGCTGTCGCTGTTCAGGCCGCTATTGTCGAAGAGCCCCTCGATCACGGCGTGGCTGTTGCCGCTTAAGCCGGCCACGGTCTGCACGTGGCCGTTCAATTCCAACCGTGCGCTGGCCGTCAACGCGCTGAAGGTGAGCGTGGCCGAAGGGTCGATCTGGTTGTCGTCGTTAAGCTGCAAGATCGTGTTGCTGCCGTCGCCGATCTCGCTCAAGGTGAGGTTGTAGGGGATGGCGATGGCCCCGCCGGTCTTGGCCAAGATCACCGTGCCCACGATCGTGGTCGGGCCGTAATAGGTATTGTCGTCGGAGCCGGCGATGTAGAGCGTGCCCGCCCCGGTCTTGGTGAGCGAGCCGTTGCCGTAGGAATCGCTGATGGCCCCGGCCAGCACGGCGTAGCCGGCCGTCGAGCTCGGATTGGCGTCGACCTCGATCGTGCGGGCGCCGCCGCCGAGATCGATCGGGTTCAAGACGGTCACCGAGTTGGTGCAGGTTGGCGAGCAGAGTTTCAGCGTGCCGACCAGACCCGCGCCGACGTCGCTGCCCCAGGTGAGCGTGGCGGCGTTGCCGCCGACGTTGACCGCGCAGGGGCCGCCGGCGGTGGAGAAGCCGCCGCCGTTGGCGGTCATCTCGAACGAGTTGCTGCCGCCGCTGCCGAAGCCGCGGGTGAAGGTGCCGCCGGAGAGGGTCTCCAGCACGCCGCCGTCAAGGATCAGAAAGCCGCTGGCGGGAATGGCGGCGCCGAAATCGGCCTGCAACGCGCCGCCGGAAATCGTTGTCGAGCCGCCGAAGGTGTTGCCGCGAGTGAGCATGGCGGTGCCCGGCCCGCTCTTGTGTACGCCCACCGAGTTGCCGCCCAGAACCACGTCGACCACGCCGCCTTGCACGTCGTAGTCGCTGCTGCTCGTGAGCGTGCCGCTGCCGGTCAGCGTGCCGCCGGTAATGGACAATCCGCTAATCGACTGCGAGAAGCTGCCCAGGTTCAGCGTGCCGGCGGCGATCGAGTAATTTCCGCCGGGCAGGTTCTGCAACAACGTGGCCGTGCCCGGGCCCGTCTTGTTCACGCCGACGCTGCCGCCGAGGTTGATGTTGACCGCCCCGGCCTGGAGCTGGTAAGTCGAGGCGGCGGTGAGCGTGCCGCTGCCGCTAATCGTGCCGCCGGCCAGGGTGAGCACGCTGCCGCCGCCCATCGCGTGGGTGAGCGTGCCGAAGGCGAGCGTGCCGCCGTTTACGGTGAAGTTGCCGCTGGGGAACGTGCCGGTGCAGCCGCTGTAATCGAGCAGTCCGTTGTTGACTATCAGGCTGCCGTTGAAGGTGCTGCTGGGGGGCATGGTGAGCGTGCCGCTGCCGTCCTTAGCCAAGGTGCCGCTGCCGACGAAGGTGTAACCTGTGCCAAACACCAGCGCGTCGGAATGATTCACCTCGAAGGTCCCGCCGGGGTTGACGGTGACGGTGCCGGAGGAGATTGAGCCGCCGGTGCCGCCGTCGCCCAGTTGCAACATGCCGCCGGAGTTGACGGTGATGTTGGTCAGCGAGCCGGCGGCGCCGTTCGTGCTGCCGCTGCCCAGTTGCAGCGTGCCGCCGTTGATGGTGGTCGTGCCGCCGTACTTGTTGACGGCCAGGAGCACCGCCGTGCCCGGACCGCTCTTCAACAGGCCGATCGTGCTGCCGCCGCCGAGGATCATGTTGATCGTGCCGGCCTGGATGTTGTAATTGTAGCCGCTGACGGCGGTCAAGGTGCCGCTGCCGCTTAGCGTGCCGCCGCTCATCGTCAGTGAACCGCCGGACATTGTCTTCGACGTCGTGCCCAAGACCAACGTGCCGTCGGAGATCGTGTACGGCCCGTTGGGCAGAGACTTGGTCAAAGTGACCGACCCCGGCGTGCTTTTGTTGAAACCGACGCTGCCGGTCAGGCCGACGCTGATCGTGCCGGCCTGGAGATCGTAGGCGCTGCTGCTGGACAACGTGCAGGAGCCGCTGATCGAGCCGCCGGTCAAGTGTAAGCCCAAGATGTTCCTCGTCCCCGTAGTGGTGCCGAGGTTCAGCGTGCCGCCGTTAATCGTGTAAACGCAATTCGGCGTTGTGCCGCCGCTGTACGTCAACATGCCGGCGTTTACCACCAGTCCACCGGTGTACCCGCCGACGTTGCTGCCGCTGAGCGTCAGGCTGCCCGCGCCGTTTTTCACCAGCGTCAACGAACCGCTGCCGTTGTTAGTGTTTCGCAAATAGCCGCTGTAGGTCGAGGAACTGCCGGCGGGACTGTTGACGGTCAGCGTGCCGCTGGCGATCCCCGTATCCGACTCGGTGTTCTCGATAACGCCGCCGTTCGAGCCGGCGGAAATTCCCCCAACCACCACGTTATTGCCGTACACCTCCAGATGCGGAGTGTTGTTGGTAGAGCCGGAGAGGGTGATGACCGAAGTGGGAGAAAACTGCTGGTTCGAGTTCGCCGCGATGACGTAGGTATTGCCGCCGGAGATCGTGCAGTTGGCGGGAATCGCATAACCGGCGGTGTTCGCCAGCGAGACCGTGCCGCCGGAAATTGTCGTCGCTCCGGTGTAGGTGTTGCTGGTGGTGCCGGCGAGGGTCAGATAGTTGCCGCCGTTGAAGTTCATGTTCACCGAGCCGGAGCCGCTGATCGGGCTGCTGAAGGTGAACGACCAGTTTGACGCGTCAATCTCCAGGGTGGCGTTGTCGGTGATCGGGGAGGCAAAATTGGGATCGTCCGACAACACCAACGTGCCGCCGTTAATCGTGGTGGGACCGGTATAGTAGCAGTTGCCGCAACGTAGGGTTTGCGTGCCGCTGCCCGTCTTCACGAGCCCCAGTGCGCCGCAACTTCCGGAGGAAGTGTCGCGGATCGTGCCGTTATAAGTGTAGGAGGCGCCGGCAGCGGTGTTGATTGTCAGCGTCACCGATCCGTAACCCGATCCGCCCCAAGTATTTTCGATTGCCGCCTGGGTGGTGTAATCATAAATGCCGGCCGTTGTCTGATTGTGCCCGCAAAGCTGGATCTCCTGCCAGGCCCCCGTGCCGTTCCAGGTCCAGCGCAACGTCGGCGCAATCTGGTTGTCTCCCTGCAAAGTCACCCACATCTGTGTGGTCCCGGTGAGCACCAGGTCGCCGGGAATCGCATAGCCGGAGACCGAGGACTTGTTCAGATAGACGTCGCCGCCGGAAAGCGTCGTCGTTCCCGTGTAAGTGTTCGGCGAGGAGCCGCCGATGCAGAGCACGCCCGGCCCGGACTTGGTCAACGAAGCCCCGCCGACGCTGTCGCTGATCGCGCCGTTGAGATAGACGGTGTTGCCGCCCGCCACGATCGAACGCGCCCCGCCGGCCAGATCGATGTTGTTCTGGAAAGTCAGCGAACTGCCGGCGGTGGAGACGTTCAAGAACAAGGGGCCCACGATCTTCGTGCCCACGTCGCCCGCACTCGAGCCCCAAACCAGCGTGGTTGGCGTAACTTGTCCGCCGACGTTGATCGTCAGCGGATTGGATCCGGCCGAGAATCCGCCGCCGCCGAGTCCCCACTGGAAAGTCGCCCCGCTGGTGCCGAGGTTGCGGGTGAAGCTGGTGGCGTCGAGGACCTGCAGCACGCCGCCGTTAATGACCAGGAAGTTGTTCGAGGGGATTCCCGCGCCGCTGTTGATTCCCGCCTGCAACACGCCGCCGTTGATGGTCACCGCGCCCGCGTAGCTGTTGCCGCCGGAGAGTTTCAGCACGCCCGTCCCGTTCTTGACGATTCCGCCCGAGCCGGAGATGGCGCCGGTGATTTCCGCGTAGTCGCTGTCGGTGTTCGGGTTGTCGTCGACCTGAATCGTGCGATCGGCGCTGCCCAGATTGATGGAGTTCTGAAAGGTAGTGGCCGCCGTCGCGCTGGTCGAGCCGAACTTCAAGGTTCCCACGATCTGGCTGCCGACGGTGGTGCCCCAACTGAGCGCGGCGCCGTTGCCGACGTTGACGATCATCGGGCCGGCACCGGCGGAGAAGCCGCCGCCGTTGGCCGTCCACTGGAAGGTCGCCCCGGAGGCGCCCAGGCTGCGGGTGAAATTGGTCGTGCCGCTCTGGTTGCTTTGCAGCACGCCGCCGTCGAGGGAGAGGAAAGTCGTTGCGGGAATGCCGCCGGCGCCGAAATCGGCCTGCAAGGCGCCGCTGCTGATGGTGGTGCTGCCGCTGTAGTTGTTCGTGCCTGTCAGAATCGTGGTGCCCGGACCGTTCTGCGCGATCGAGCCGCCGCTATTGATCGTGCCGCTGAATGTGCTGGTGATTCCGGCTGCCGGCACGAACTGGAGCGTTCCCGGCTGCAACATGTTCAACACGCCGGTGAAGTTCGAAGCGCCGCCGCCCAGCGACAAGGTGCCCGTGCAATTGACGTTGACCGTGCCGCCGCCGAACCAGCCGCCGCTATAGGTGGCCGAAGCGCCGCCGGCGGGCGAAATGTTCAACGGTCCGGCGCCGCTGTTGACCGTGATGTTGCCGGCAAAATTGGGCGTGCCCGAAAGGGTGACGGTGCCCGCGCCCGCCTGGATCAAGCCGCCCGGCGCCGCCCCGCCGGCGGTGTTCATCACCCCGCCGCCGTCGATCGTGCTGGTAATTACCGTGTTGCCGGCCCCATTAAAAGTCAAATCGCTGATGATCGTGTGCAGCGCGCCGTTGACGGTGAGCGTCTTTCCGCTGGCGACGGTCCAGGACTGCGGACCGCCGATGTACATCGCCGAATTGAAGGTCACGTTTTCGTTGGCCTGGATGCCGCCGGAGGTGACCGTGAGCGAACCGCTGCTGAAGGAGTAGCCGGTGCCGCCGGCGCTTACGGTCAGCCCGTGGGCGATGACGGCGCCGCTGAGGGTGATCGCTCGGTTGGCGCTGTTGCTGGTGCCGTCGAAAACGGCCTGCAATTCCTGATTGACCCAGGTGAAGGTGCCGCCGCTGGAATTGTTCATCCAATTGCCGCTGGTGGCGGAGGTGGTTCCCCACACGCTGCTCGTTGTTCCCTTCCAGGTATTGGTGGCCGCCGTTCCGTTGTACTGAACACCGCCCGACTGGTACATCGGTCCGGTGAAGTACGTGGAGCCGGTGATGGCGCTTATATCGTTATGCACCTCGATGTTTCCATACGGAATGTAGTCGTAGCCGTTTACGCCTTCGCCGGTGCCCCAGCTATTCTTGATGATCCAGTATCCGCCGGAGGGGACGCTGGGGTCGTCGCAGTAGCCGACCAGCGAGACTTCATGGTCGAAGCCCGAAGGATCGGGCGGGCGATAATTCGTTTCCACGTCCGACACCGAGCCGTGCAGATCCCAGCCTGCCCAAATGCCGACCTCCATCGGGCCGTACAGCTTGAGGTCGGCCTTGATCGTGTTGATGTCGTTGGTGAAGTCGTTCTGATTGGAGGTGATCTGATAGACGCGGTTTTGCCAGCCGCTGGCCAAGGGCCAATACGGGGCGACGCCGGTATTGGGGCTTGAAGACACGTAGGGGCATTCGATATAGGAAGCGACGCCGTGGGTGCGGAAATAGTCCAAGACCGCAGTCCCCCAGCCGCCGTTGGTGCTGCCCATGTACTGTTCCCAACAGACTTCCTGTTCGGAAACATCGGGAAGGAAGTTGGGGTCGTTGCGGGTAAGCATGTACTTCGCCTCGATGTTGGCACAGGCGGAGAAATCCCAACATGTCCCGCCGAACTGACTCTCCACCGCCGAGTTCCAATTAGAGCCGTTGACGCTCTGCCAACTGAAACTATCGGCGTAAAGGCCTCGTGGTGACAACAACACGCTCCCGGCCAATGCTAGGGAGACAAAAAGGATCCGATCAAGGTCACGAACGCGGCCGTGCATGGTCTAGACTCCTGTGGAAAGACAGCGGCAACCGGTGTGCAACGACAACCTCAGATCGTTTATTCTCTCATATTCGCGTCAATAATGCGACTGAACATAACAACAGCTTTGTGGCTTCACGCCGAAGACCATGCACGCTTTCTGGCCCTCAGCCCCCCGTTGTGGAGTACAACTTGACCTCCGTTGACGGAATCCGCTTTGATGGCTTCCGCGGCGACCTAGCCACGCGCCCGCGACGGCGTTTCCCAGCGGGAGTGATGAAATAATCACGGTCAGACCGCCCTCCGGCGATCACCTGGACGTAGCCCCTGCCTCCGCAAACGCATTTTGACCAGTGCCCATGAACAGAATGCCAACTTCTGCCGCATCCGTGGGAGTCATAGCTCCACACGGCTGGGGGGGGCGGGCGGGCGACCAGCAATCTCTGTCGTATCGCGAATCAGGACGTTGTCAGTCGTCCCGCCCGGTAAAAACCAGTTCTCTCACTGGGCCCCGACTTTGGCGGCTATCGCCTTCGACAGTTGGGCCTCGGCAGCCAACTGCTTTGTGACTGCGGCGGCCGATGGCCGGCGTACAAAGAGCGACTCATCCTCGATACACAGGTCGTTCTTGTGGGTAATTCCGAATTCGAATTCCGGGTCGAATTCCCGGGTCAACTTCTGATTCTATGAAAGAGCGGCCCTCCTGGTGCTATACACGGTGTAGTAGTCGTTCTTACTCATCCGCTGCCGCACCGCCGTCAGTTGCCTGTCCTCGGCCTCGCAGTCGGTCGGCAACTGGATGCGGCGAATCCCCCGAATCTTCTTGCCTGCCAAGAGCCGCTGACGATTGACCCACAGCAGTTCGCCCAGGGTATAGGCGTCTCGACGATCAGTCTTCTTCTTGGATCGCTTCTCGGGCTGGATCAGAATCGTTTCTCGGCAGCCGTACTCGGCCAGGAGTTTCAACAGCCAGTCGTTGAAGCCGCAGACCTCCAGGATTGCTACAAACCCTCCTTCGGGCATACTCATTTTCCGCACTTCTTCCAGAAAACTCCGCACCCGCGGCCATTCCGTGCTGACCTGACGCTTCACGAGCACGTCGCCCTGTTCGTTGCGAAGATTCACGGTCAACTGCTTGCGATGCTGGTCGATGGCGAGGTATGACATCTCTCGGTCCTCCTGTCTGTGCTTTGGGTGAGTAAAAACGACTACTACACCGTGTATAGCACCAGGAGGACCGCTCTTTCATAGAATCAGAATCCTCCCCCCCGATTTGTCCCCGCTAATCGTCGCCCGAGATTCGAGCCGCGCCGCTGGCCGCGCGGCTCGCCTTGTGCCAAGCCTTGGACATTGGTACGTGGCAGTCCCGGTGCGAAACTGACGTTGGAGGTCAGCTTTCACCGCGGACGCAGGCATTTGCCCGTCGTCGCGATCAAGCGAGTTGCCTGAGCGCTGCAACCGCACGTTCTTGGCGATCGCGCCCTTCGTGCGCGCCGACGACGTCGATGCACGCAGGTTCAAGCCGAATTTTCAAAGAACGCTACGATGTTCAGTCAATTCCGTGACGGAACACGGTCTTTTCGACCTCGGACTTCCCTCAATGTGCGGCATTCTCTTCTCCGCTTCGTCGGTTGTCAATTCTCGTCGGACCAAGACAGCCTTGGGCATTGGTGCGCGGCAGCCCAGGCGCAAAGCTGACGTTGGAAGTCAGTTTCCTGCGAGGACGCAAGCATTTGCCCGTCGTCACGCTGAAGCGAGTTGCCTGAGTTGTGTGCCGACTCTTGCGTGGCAACTGCGCTTCCCGTGCGCGCCGATGGAGCTGACACACGCGATTTCAAACCGAATTGTCAAACAACGTTACGCTGCTACGTCAGCAACTTGACGGAACACGGTCATTTCGACCCAAAATCACCCTTACTTTGCGGTGTTTTCTTCTCCCCTTGGTCGGCCGTCAACGGTCGCTGGACCAACACACCCTTTCTTACCGGAACCCTCACTTGTCATTCGGCTTGGAGATCGCGTGTTTTCGGACCCTGTCGCCACAGGCTCGTCGCTGGGAAGGTCAACTAATCTCCCATCGGCCCGGATACCAAGCCGTTCCATTTTGGCAAATGGCCACAGCCCTATTCTGTGCGGTTCAGGCTGGGCAAGGAGAATCGCTTCCGTCTCAGGCTTGGCGTCGGGAAAATAGAGAAGGGGCAGATCGCGGGTCCAGTCTATGTCCGGACTCAGGCCATACCGTTTTTGTCTTATCTCCCCAATCTCCGTCAGGCTCTTTGGCCATCGCCCAATGAGTTCACGACATCCGCGCAGGTAGCCGTAAACGGTATGCATTTGACTCGCCACAATCGCCTGCTCGTGCTCGTCCCCCATCCTCACCGCAACGCATTCAAGTGAGTAACAAGCCAGGAGGATCACAGCAAGCACGCCTAAAACTACGAAAAGCGCGCGCGCTTTAGTTCTCTTCACGTGCATCGAAACAACCCGTACTGAACCAGATCTGCGTGATAACACGACCACGGGCCAGTTGTTCAGCTACCAACTATCATATTTCCAGTTTGAGATGCTTGAGGCGGACTGATCAAAAGAAGCAAAAGGGAAGCAAAAGGGGGCAGCAAAAGGCAAAAGGGGACATTCTACTTTTTGCCTTGCATTCGAGGGCGGCCGCGCGAAAAGGCAAAAGGGGACATTCTACTTTTTGCCTTGCATTCGAGGGCGGCCGCGCGGATGAAGGCTTGCTTCCAGACCCAAGCGCTCGGCCGTGGCATGTTGCCACGTTTCGTTTCCGTAAGGCGTGCCCCGCTCGATGCACTTTCGCAGTGCCGCCAATTCCGCCTCGCTTTGCGGACGGTTGACCCAATCCAGCCAGTCGCGGCCGCGCGGCAACGGGCCCGGGTCCAACATGCCCGCACGCTTTCCGCCATTCAGGGCCGCCGCCGAAGACCAGAGCCAATCCTCCGCGCGCTTCGCTAAATTGGCGCGCAGGGCGTTTCGCTCGACGTAGCGCAACACCGTCCACAAATGCTCGTCTTCTTCGATGGGAAACGCCTTGAAACGCCCCTGCCAAACGTGACCACTACCCCGATAGTGGCGATGGTAGCGCCGCACGTGCGAAGTCAACAGCCATTGCATCCATCGGCTCAGGTCTCCGTCCTCATGCGGCCAGAGAAGCAGATGGAAATGGTTGGGAATTAGGCACCACGCCAGCAACCGCATTGGCAGTCGCTCCCGCGCCTGCTCGATCAAATCCAGAAAGGCTACGTAGTCCTCCCTCTTGTGAAACACCTCCGCTCGCCCATTGCCTCGATTGAGCACATGGTAGCAAACACCGCCCACCGACGCTCTCGCCGTCCTCACCATGCCCGCATTCTACCGGCCCTTCTCACTCCCAACACGTGTAGTTCCGGTGACACGATACCGAATTCCGCGCACCATTGCATGAATTCAGTATTGTGTCCCCGGAACTCCCCACCGGAACTCCCCAATTCATGCAATGGTGCGCGGAATTCGGTATCGTGTCACCGGAACTGTCGGCGTTGTAGTGGTAGGTGACGTAGTAGGTCACGTCGCCCGTGGATCCGCTCACAACCAGGGCGGCCCCCTCGGGCAAGTTATTGAACGTGCCGACGACGGGATCGGCGCCGTCGTTCTGGATAAGCACGCGAACGACGCCATAATCGGCGTTGCTGCGGGAGCTGGTGACGTGGAGGGCCGTCGTCGTCTCGGTCACCGGATCACCCTCTGCCGTCACGCACATCGCAGGAGAAAACTCAATTTCACCCAGCGCCTCCTTGGCCTTCCGCCCCCCGGTTCAAGAACCGGGGCCACCCGCGTTCCAGCCATTGTTGCTTTCGAAGCGGAGCTCGACATTCTGTTGCCCGGCGAACGCCCGAATATCTGCGATATAGGTGTCGACGGGGCCGTAGCTCGGGTTCACGGTGTCCCCTTCCCCGGAACTCCCGGAACTCCCTATTTGTGTTCCCCTGCCGCCTTCCAAGTGAAGAGCGGGATCGCGTGTTCCGGGTTATACCTGTTAGAGCAATACGCGCGGTTGGGAACCAATTCGTCCTTGTGAATCCGATACCACTTCATCGCGATGGTCACGTACTCATCGTCATTCCGCTCGGTGCCTGTCAAAGCAGGGATATCCATCGTAGAAAACCCGCGGCGTACGACTTCAGCGATCTTGCGCTTGACCGCTGGAACCTTGCACCTTGAGTATGCATCGCCGAGAACCAAGACAGGGTATTCCAGTTTGTCTTTTTTCTCGGAAAGAGCGATGTAACCTTCAATGAGACCATAGGGACCCAGCCTATCCGGGCAACGAGTTCGACAACAGCACTACCAGGCTCTTGCGATCGCCCGACTCGGCAAATGCCGACACGATATGCTCAAGCACCGCCCTCGCAAAAGGGCTGCGGTCCTCCTCGCGAACCGGTAGTACGTCGCACGACCTGGCCAATTCCCAAAGGTCCCTCTTGGACAACCGCCTGGTCAGGACGCCGCTAAGCGTCCTCTCTAGCTCGTCCTCCTCGTCCTTTGTCCACGATTTCTTGTCAGGGGAACCGCGCAGCAACCGGTCCCATTCGCTCTTTACGTCGAGCAGCCTGGGAGAGTTCCACGACAAAACCGTGGAGTGTCCCCGCTCGGCGCAACCGCACGAAATTCCGATAACCCCAAACAGAATACACCCGATCGTACGCCTCACTGTGCTCACCGTCCTCCTGCCCGCAAGTTGAACACATCCTCGCCCAATTGAGGGACGTCAAAGAAGTTGACCCACTCTGGTTGGTATCCAGGCACGATCGTGATCTTCTTAGAGGTCACTTCCTCGTACTTGTCCATAAGGAGTTGGTCCCACTGCCGGTCCGATAGAGTAGTGTTCCCCCCCGTCCACCCCCAGTACCGATCCTGGCCGACTTTAACGGCGTTTTCTCCCCAGTAATTTCCAATCTGAGCAGGATACGAACGGTCATTCTGGAAATATACCCAGTCACCCATCTGCGTGGAACTTATAAGGGGAACCGTGAACTCCTTCATATGCATGTGCAGCGCGGTGTAGCCCAAGCTGTCGAATTCCCCCGAATTGAGCGTGGTAATCAGGCCGTATGCCTCGACGACGAGCGTCATGCCGGTGCAATCGAGGCATGCGTCTCCCGATTGAAATATCCCAGCCAGTTGGTTCTCGTTCATTTTGCTGATGTCAGTGTATGGTTCCTGCCTGGTCTTAGGGAAGTGCGCAAACTTCTGCAAGTTCGCTGCTGCAACGACATTGCTGCGGAGTCGCATTTCCAAGAGTTGTAGCAACGGCGTCACGTCGATCTGCGTGCCCCGTTTGATGTCCGCTGGATGGGAAAGGAACCAGGAGTCGGACACCACCCCCGTTATATCGGTCGCTAGGCACTCTAACGATACGTCGTCAGCGTTGGCCTGGACCATTGCGGCGTGCCCTGCCGTCCACGTTCCCACCGCCGTCCACGGCTTGACGAGATGGACGTTGATCGTCTCACTATCTTCGCCGCCGTCAATCTGGCCGTTGTGGTTGGTGTCAAGCCATGCGGTCACGACAAAATCGGAATCCTGGCTGGTAGCGGTCAGCGTTTCCAGGTACGACTGCGGTTGGGTCATGTACTGGTCGGCGACCGTCGCGCCGTCGCTGCGCTGGATCATAAGGTGTAGGTTTTGGAGGCCGCCGATCGGCTCGACATCTGCGGCGATGTTGACTTGGGCGGCGCCCGTCGCGTCCTCCGGCACGTACAGGTCGCGAACCGCCGCGTCGATCGCCGTTGCCGAGTTCGACGGGTTGCTGTGGTCGGCCACCGTCAGGTCGAGCAGGCGAGCAGGGTGGTCCCACAGGCCGACCAACATGCCTGCCCGGCACGTGACCGGACTGATGTCCTGCGAGTCGTAATCCGTGGAGAGATAACTTGAATAGACTGCGTCCTCCTGCACCGAACCGCCCCCAGGAAGCGTCGTGCCGCCGGCCGGGCCGCAGATGTAGCCTAGGTCCTCGGGCCCCCAGCCCCACGATCCCGACGCCGATATGGTGACCGACGTTGCGCCCGCGGGGACGGAGACCGAAATAGGCCGGCAACTATCCACATCTTCTCCCGACGGCCCAGCAACGCCGCTCGGCGCAAGGGCGAAATAGACGCAGGCCGCCGTGGCAGTGCAACTGCTGACGTCCCCGTTGTTCCAGAACAGTTCGACACTGACCTCTCCCCACTCGTCCTGCCAGTGGTAGCTGTCGTGGATTCCGAAGTAGAGCGTATCGACGCCGGCGGGCACCTCGAACGTGCCGCCGCAGCCGATAACGAACTCGTTCATGGTCCCCTTCGCCTTGAAGGCGACATTCGCCGAGCCCGACACGCCGCTGTCGGGATCCACCGCGGTGACCGTGAACGAGGAGTCGCCGCCCTTGCCGGTGGATGGCGCCGTGTATAGACCAGTGTTGTTGTCGATCGAGCCCACCCCACCGCTCGCCGACCATGCAAACCCCGCCGGCTGATATTCCAACTCGTCGCCGAACTGATCGAGGGCGGTGGCGGTGAACTGCTGCGTATCGCCCTCCAGCACGGCCGCATCGCCGGGCGTGACCACCACGCTTGTGGTCGTCTGCTCGACGGTCGTCGAGACCGTGCCCGTAACGCTTGCCCCCGGGCCGTCGGTTACCGTGACCTGGAACGTGTAGTCGCCGGCCGCGTAGAACGTGACGGTGGTGTCCTTGGCGGCGTTGTCGCCGTTTTCGCTGAACCAAGCGCCGCAATCGTCCGGCGAAGAGAGAACCGACCAGGAATAGGTCAGGTTGCTTTCCGCCTGGTCGTCGTAGGCAGCGACGTGCAGGCCCGTACTCGTCCCGGTCACCGGATTATCGTCGGCCGTCACGCTGGAGATGGCCGGGGGCTCATTCTGCGTGGCGCAACTGGCATACGCCATGGCCGAGGCGGCGGTGCTGTTGGTCGGCGCGACGCGAAAGGCGTAGGCGACACCGCCGGCTGCCAGGCCGGTCACCGGGTAACTCAACTGGTCGGCATCCAGCGTAGCGATGAGCGTCCAAGTGTCGGCGTCTTCGGCTTCCATCCACACAGTATACCCGGTCGCGTATGGGGCAGCGCTCCAGGACAAGTCGATCTCCGTGCCGGAGACGGTCTCCGCATCAAAGGTCGCGGGGGCCGTGGGATACGTGGCGGCCTCGACGGTGGCGTAGCCCGAGCCGCCGGCGTCGTTGAGGGCCTGGACGCGATACTCGTAATCCGTGCCGTCGGTCAGGCCGCTGTCGCGGTAATACGTCGCCGTGCCGGGCAGCGTAGCCAAAAGCGTCCAGGTCTCGCCGTCCGCGCTCCGTTCGACGGTGTAGCCTGTCGGGTCCCCGCCGCCGCTGGCCCAGTACAAGTCGATTACGGAATTCGAGATAACGTTGGCCGTCAGGCTGACCACGGCCTCAGGCCAATAGCCGGATGCCGCCACCGCCACGTTTGATGGCCTCGAATACTCGTAATTATTGGAATTCAGCTCCGAGCCGTGCAGGACGAACGCCCTCACCCGAAATTCGTACGCTTGCTGCGGCCGGAAGACGCCGTATACCGTGTCGCTTTGCGCGTCGGCGCCCAACTGTTCGACTACTTGCCAATCGCTGTCGATCCACTCCTCGACCACGTAGCCGGTCTCGTTCGTGGCGTGGTCTTGCCAGGTCAGGGTCGCTCGACGGCCATCGACGATCGTGGCGGTCAAGCCGCTTGGGGCGGCCAGCGCGGGAGTCGCCACCACGTACGCCTGGCCGGCGAAGACGTGGTCACCGTTGAAGCCCGTTTCGTCCAGATAGTTGTCGTCCTCATCGATAATCGTGCCGTTGTCGATCAGGTTCAGTTGCACTGTGCCGTTGCCGTAAACGTTATCGACAGTAACGACGTAGACGGCGTAACTGCCGTAGCCGCCGGCGTAACCGGTGACAGCAGTGATATTGCCGGTGGTGTTGGAGCAGACCAGCGAAAAATCTGCGGCGTCCACGCCGGTGACGTTCTTGCTGAAGGCGACGACGAACTGGAGGCTGTCGGCGGTGGTTTGCTCAGCGCCCAGCGGGGCGATCGTCGCGACCTGCGCCGGCAATGACGTCGCCTCTTCGTTGTAATGCGCCAGCACGATGCCCAGGTCATTGAGATCAGTCTTGCCGTCGTAGTTGACGTCGCCGGTGGACCAGGTGTCACCGGTGGTGTTATAGTTCGCAAGCACAATGCCCAGATCATTGAGGTTGGTGGCGCCATCCAAGTTCGCATCGCCGTACAGCGCTGGCATGACCGTCACTCGATGGCGCGTCGCGTTGTCGCTCCAGGCGAGTCCCGTGGCGGTCGTGGCGGTGGAACTGTAGAGCTGATTCTGGCTTGAGGAGAAGGGAATCGCAGGAGGCGTGGCGGCATAACTGGCCGTCAAGTCGCTCAATACGGTCGAGGCCGGGTCGGAATTGAGATCGGCCGAGTAATTGAAGACGATTTTTCCATCCTGGATGTCGGTGTGGCCGAGGTTGAGCAGCGGGTTCCAGGCGCCAGGGCCGGTAAGGTTGAGTTGGCCCGCGTAGACGGTGGTCGGGCCGGTGTAGTCGTTCGCGCCGCTGAGGGTGGCGAGGAAGTCGCCGGCTTTTTGCAGCGGGGCGTCCGTGCCGTGCAAATCAACGTCGATGGCGCCGCTGAGAACCAGATAGCTTGCGGCGGTGATGCCGGCCGAGGTTGTGCTGCTGTTGGTGATCCAGCCGCTGAACAGGCCGACCTGGCCGACAGTGATGTTGTGGCCGTTTAGATCGAGCTCAGCCCCATATTCGCCGCTAAGCAACACTGCGCTGCCGCAAGACGCCAGGGCGTTATCGTTGCCGAGTTGCAGCGTGCCGCCCTCGATCATCGTGCCGCCGGTGTAGGAGTTGGCGGCGGAGAGATAGAGCGTGCCCGCGCCGGTCTTCGTCAGATAGTTGGGGCCGGAGAGCGCGGCGGAGATTGTCAGCGTCGTGCCGCCGGCCACGTCGATCGTCAGTGCCTTGGCCATCGCGACGTTGAGCGAAATCGCCGCGGTGCTCGCGGCCGAGGCGACCGAGATGCCGTCGGAAAGCGTCAAGTCGTTTCCGCTCAGCGAGAACCCGTCGGTGGTGAAGTCGATCGACTTGAAGGTGGTGCCAGCCGGAAAATCGTTGACTGTCCCGCCGCTCGGCGGCGTGGCGGAGAATTGCAGTTCGTCGCCGGGCTGCGGGGTCGCGTCGCCCACCCAGTTCTCGGGCGTCATCCAGTTACTATCGGCGGTGCTGCCGCCGTTCCAGACGCAGACAGACAACAGGCTGCGATCTTCAAGCGGCTCGAAGGCGAGGCGTCGCCGCTGCGGCAGACCGGCAGTCGAGCGTTTCCTGTTCAGCCGCCTTGCCCCGAACTCACGCCATCCCCCCCCCCCCCGAAAAACTGGAATGCGCCACGCATCATCGGACCCTCCGGTGTAAGGCGGACTTTTCGATCGAAGGTCAAAGGCCAAAGGTCAAAGTGAACGCAACAAGCGGTGCGACAAAACGAACGCCAATTTACACCGGACCGCGGAAATCACAATAATCCGAAGTAGGGGGTGCGGGGGGGGGGGGGGGGGGGGGGGCACGTCTTGCCGCAAGAAAACGGCCACAATACTGTGGAAGGCGCATCTTGACAGTGATGGGCAGAAACGGCTCTCATGGCCTTTCGCCACAATCTCATGAGGCTCGTTTGGCATGTTCCAGGGGTAGAACGAAATGAAGACGGTCAGACTGCCCTGCGGCGAAAAAGCAAGCGCGTTGGGCCTGGGCACTTGGCACATCGGCGACGATCCGACGCGGCGGGTGGAGGAGATCGCGACCGTCCAACTCGCGATCGACCTGGGGGCCACGCTGATCGACACCGCCGAAATGTACGGCGAGGGGCGGGCCGAGCGGCTGGTGGGCGAGGCGATCGCCGGCCGGCGCGACGAGGTTTTTCTGGTGAGCAAGGTGCTGCCAGAGAACGCCGGCCGCCGGGGCGCCGTGGCCGCCTGCGAGCGCAGCCTGCGGCGCCTGCACACGGATCGGCTCGACCTCTATCTGCTCCATTGGCGCGGCAGCGTGCCCTTGGCCGAGACCCTGGAGGCATTTGCGACACTGCAACAGACCGGCAAGATCCGATATTTCGGCGTAAGCAACCTCGACCTGGCCGATATGCAAGAGCTGTGGCCGCTTGCCGGCGGCGCGGAGATCGCCACCGATCAAGTCCTCTACAACCTCTCGCGTCGCGGCGTCGAATGGGAGCTGCTCCCCTGGCTGCGCGAGCGGGGAATCCCGATCATGGCCTATTCGCCCATCGAACAGGGAAGGCTCTTGGACGACCGCGGACTCGTCGACTTCTCACGGCGTCACGGCATGACGCCGGCACAGGCCGCGCTCGCCTGGCTGCTGTCGAAGCGGGACGTGATCGTGATTCCGAAAACCGGCAGCCGCGCGCGGCTACGTGAGAACCTCGGCGCGTTGAATCATGACCTTACGCCGTTGCAGGTGGCAGAGCTGGATGGCATCTTCCCGCCGCCCACAGGCCCGGCGCTGCTGGAGATGCTCTAACGGCGGTTCTTTGCCCGAGAGATTTTGAGTTCCTGGTACGCGTCGAGCGCATCGGGAAACGGGCCGAGTGCGCGGTCGAAGATGCCCAAGGTGTAGGCGATCGTCATGCCGTAGTTGCAGATCGGCACGCCGGCGCGGCGGCAGGCGGCCATGCGGGTGAGCATCTCGCGTCGGTTCCACATGCACGCCCCGCAATGGATCACCAGCCGATATTCTTTGAGATTCTCCGGGAATTCGTGCCCCTGGATCATCTCGATCCGCAGTTGGCCGCCGACGTACTGCGTGAGCCAGCGGGGAATTTTGACCCGGCCGATGTCGTCGCCGATGGGGTGATGCGTGCAGGCTTCGGCCAGCAACACGCGGTCGCCCGGCCGCAAACGCTCGATGGCCAGCGCCCCTTCCACGAATTGCCGCAAGTCCCCTTTTTGCCGGGCGAAAAGGATCGAGAACGAGGTCATCGGCACTTCGGGCGGGGTGTCGGCCGAGACCTTTAGGAAGGCCTGCGAATCGGTCACCACTAGCGCGGGCGGGCGGCTCAAGCGGCCCAAGGCCTCGCGCAGCTCGCGCTCCTTCACGACCAGACAGTACGCGTCGCCGTCGAGCAGATCGCGAATCGCCTGCACTTGCGGGACGATCAGCCGGCCCTTCGGCGCTTCGGTGTCGATCGGCACGACCAGCACCGCCATTTCGCCCGGCGGCACCAGGTCGGCCACCAGCGCCGGCGGCCGCAAGAACTCCTCGGGCGCGACCTCGATCAGCGCTTCGCGCAGTTCGAGCACGCCGCGATTCTTGCTGGCGACCGTCTCGACGAACGGCGTGTTTGCATCGCGCAGCGATTGCTGCGAGGCCGCCGGCGGCCTGGCGAGGTCTGATTTGTTGAAGGCGACGACCACGGGAATGTCGCGATCGCGCAGTTCGTGGAAAATGCCCTCTTCGAATTCTTCCCACTGGCCCGCATCGACGACCAGAATCCCCACGTCGGTGCGATCGAAGACCTGCCGCGTCTTCTTGACCCGCTTGTCGCCCAAGGCCCCTTCGTCGTCGATGCCGGCGGTGTCGATGAACAGCACCGGCCCCAGCGGCAGCAGCTCCATCGGCTTCTCGACCGGATCGGTCGTGGTGCCGGCGATCGGCGAGACGATCGAGACCTCCTGCCGCGTGAGCGCGTTCAAAAGCGACGACTTGCCGGCGTTGCGGCGGCCGAACACCCCGATGTGCAAACGGAGACCCTTGGGAGCGTTCTGCATCGCTGTCAACTCCCCGTCGTTTCGCTTCCCAGTTTCGTCACTCGCTCGGGCGAAGTCAACTCATCAAAGCGTTCGGCGCTGAGTAAGCCGCGGTCGATCGCCAACTGGCGAACGTTGACGGGCGTAGACGAGGCGGCCACTTCGGCGGCCAGTCGCTCGGCGGCGTCGTAGCCGATCGTATCGACCAGCGCGGTAAACAAAGCGGTGCTGTTGCGGACGTGCTGCCGGCAGCGGTTCTCGTCCGCCTCTATGCCCGCCACGCAATGCCGCGTGAAAATATCGCAGGCGTTGCCGAGTAGGTCGAGCGAGGTGAGCAGGCTGTCGGCCACCAGCGGCAGGAACTGGCTCAGTTCCAGATTGCCGCCGCCGACCGCCTGGAGGATCATCAGGTCGTAGCCGCTTACGGCGATGGCGGCCTGGGCCACCGCCTCGGGGATCACCGGATTGACCTTGCCGGGCATGATCGACGAGCCGGCCTGACGCGGCGGCAGGCGGATTTCGCCCAATCCCGCATTCGGCCCCGACGACAACAACCGCAGGTCGTTGGAAATCTTCAACAGATTCGCGGCCAACGTGCGCAGGATGCCGCTGACCTCGACGAAGGCGTCGGCGTTTTGCGTGGCCTCGACCAGGTTTTCGGCCCGCGCCAGGCCGAGCCCGGTGATCTGCCGCAGATGTTCGACGACGCGGAAGATGTACCGCCGCGGCGCGCCGAGCCCGGTGCCGACGGCCGTGCCGCCGAGATTCACCACCCGCAGCCGCTCCTCGCATTTGTAGATTCGCCAGCGGTCGCGGGCGATTGCCTCGGCGTAAGCGGCCATCTCGCGGCCGAGCGTCACCAGCACCGCGTCCTGCAACTCGGTGCGGCCGATCTTCACCAGGCCCGCCAGTTGCTTCTCCTTTGCCTGAAACGCCTCCAGCAGACCGATCACTCGGCGTTCCAGGTCGTGCAGGGCGAGAATCGCCGCAACCCGCAGGGCCGTGGGGTAGGTGTCGTTGGTCGATTGGTGCAGGTTGATGTCGTCGTGCGGGCTAATGGTTTGGTAATCGCCCAAGGGCCGGCCGAGGACTTGCAGGGCGCGGTTGGCGAGCACTTCGTTGACGTTCATGTTGGTCGAAGTGCCCGCCCCGCCTTGCAAGGCATCGACGACAACGTGCCGATCGAGCGTTCCGGCGATCATCTCCCGGCAAGCGGCCTCGATGGCAGCGAACTTCGCGTCGTCCCAGCGGTCCAATTCATGATTGGTTCGCGCCGCGGCGAGTTTCACTGCTCCGAAAGCGTGAACCAGTCGCCGATGGACGGGCCGGTCGGCCAGCGGGAAGTTCTCGATCGCCCGCAGCGTGTGGATTCCCCACAGCACGTCGGCCGGCACATCGCGGGATCCCAACAGATCAGTTTCGCGGCGGTATTCGGTCATCGGCACGTGCAGTGTTTCGCCGCCGCATTCGCGCGGCGCAATTTGTTTTGCCCCGTATCCACGTGCCCCGTTTAGCCGCCGCGTCTACGCGGCGCTCGCAGCGCTCCCGGCGTGGACGCCGGGGCTAAACGGAGCAGGCGTCGTCAGAAGAACAAATCTCGCTCCTCGGTTTCCGAAATCCGTTGCAGACGATCCAAGAGCAGCCGCTTGCGCTCGCCGTCGGGCAGTTTCTCCAGCTCGCGGCGCACGGCCGCTTCGCCCGCCCGGCGGGTTTCGGGCGAGGCGTAATCGACCAGGTACTCCATCAGCGTGCTCAGCGCGTTGGGCGTGCAGAAGTTCTGGATGAAGCCCGGGATAGCGTACTCCATGAAATGCTCGCCCGTGCGTCCGAGCCGATAGCAGGCGGTGCAAAAACTGGGAATGTAACCGTCGATCAGCAACTCGCGGACGACAACGTCCAGCGGGCGGATGTCGCCCAGCTCGAACTGCTCGATCTCCATCACCTGGGCGTCGCCCGCCTCGGTGTAGCCGCCGATCTCGATGCGGCTGCCGGCGTCGATCTGCGAGACGCCGAAGCCGAGGATCTCGCGCCGCAACGCCGGCGGCTCGCGGGCGGTGCAGATCAGGCCCGTGTACGGCGCCGCCAATCGCAGGATCGCCACCAGCCGCTTGAACTGCGTCGTCGTCGACCAGATACGTCTCGTCGAGTTTCACCCCGCATGCCGGCCGCAGCCGCGGGAAACTGATCGTGTGCGGTCCGACGTTGTAGTGCTGCTGCAAATGCAGGGCGTGGCTCACCAGCCCCAGCACCTCGAATCGCCAATCGTACAGGCCGAACAGCGCCCCGATGCCGACGTCGTCGCACTCCGCCTCCATCGCCCGGGCGACGCCGTCGAGCCGCCACAAATAATTACCCTTGTTCGTGTTCTTGGGATGAACGCGGCGATACGTCTGGTGGTGGTAGGTCTCCTGGAAGATCTGATACGTCCCGATGCCGGCCGCCTTGACGATGCGATAGCCGTCGTGATCCAGCGGGGCGGCGTTCAGGTTGACGCGGCGGATATTGCCGCGGGGGGTGGTCGTCGTGTAGACGTAACGCACGCACTGGGCCATGAAGTGGGCGTCGTACCGCGGATGCTCGCCGAAGACCAGGATCAGCCGCTTGTGCCCCTTGTTCTCCAGCGCCAACACCTGCTGGCGGATTTCATCCGGGTCGAGCGTGCGGCGAATCTCCGCCTTGTTCGAGCGGCGGAAACCGCAATAGAGGCAGTCGTTCGTGCAGTCGTTGCCGACGTAGACCGGCGCGAACAGCACGATGCGGTTGCCGTAGACCTCGCGTTTCAGTTGCCGGGCGGCGTCGAAAACCTGTTCCAGCAGTTCCGGCTCGTCGGCCGCCAACAGCGCCGCGGTCTCCTCCAGCGAAAGCGCCTGCTTCGACAGGCTCTTGGCGATCACCTCCCGCACCGCCCCCGCGTCCGCCGGGCGTTCCAGCAGCTCGTGCAGATGCCCCTCGTCAATAAAATCGAAGCCGCTTCGGCTGAGTTTCGCCTTTTCGATCGCTCAGCGACATTTCTCGAATCTCACTCTCACTTTTTCTAGCCCAATAGTCGGCGGGCGACGGCCGGCGAATAGTCGGCGGCAGCAAAGGTCACCACGGAGACACGGAGTACACGGAGAGGACGAACGCGAATAACAAGTAGAAGCCACAGATGAACACAGACGAATACAGATAACCCGCGGCTTGCGATACGGATCCCAAGTTTGTTCTTTCTATTGATCTGTATTTATCTGTGTTCATCCGAGGCCTCGGCCCTTTTTCCACTCTTCCTCTCCGTGTTCTCCCTGCCTCCGTGGTGTGTCTTGCAGCCGTTGAGCAATCGCTGTGCTGTTAGCCGCCTGCTATTCCTTGTTCTCTAACTCAATTCGCTTCTCCCGATTCCGCGAGTCGCCGCGTCCCTGGCCGACCTGGCGGTCGAGGGCCGCAATCCGCCCGCTCAGACAATGATGGCACGTCTCGCCGCTCTCGGCAATACACGCCTTATCCGGATAAATTTCGTACAACGCGCGGTATTTCGCGGGCGTGAGGTTGGGCATCAAGACGTTGGCCCCCCGCACCAGTCCCAACTCGCGTCCCTCGCGCCGATTCAACGTTGCCAGCGCGGTCGTGGCGGGAATGTTCGCCCGCGGACACGCCAGCCGGGCCAACGCGATCACCTTGTAGGTCATCTCCTCCGTCGCCGGCACTTGCTGCCCCTTGCCAGCGTCCGGCCAGGCGCCGCGGTCGGCCAACGGCGTATTCGGATGGGGCAAGTACGGCCCGACGCCGATCATGTCGAGATCGAGCCGCGCGAACCACTCGATATCGTCGGCCAGATCGTCGTAGGTCTGCCCGGGAATGCCGATCATCACTCCGCTGCCGACTTCGTATCCGAGCCGGGCGAGCGTGGCGAGCATGGCCATTCGGCGGTGGGACAGACATTCCTGTCTGCCAGCCAATGGCTCAGTGCTTCCAGGCAGACAAGAATGTCTGCCCCACCGTTCCTTTTGCGGCTTCTTTGCCCGCGGCGGATGAATTCGCTCGTACAGCGCGAGGTTCGACGTTTCAAAGCGGAGCAGATACCGATCGGCCCCCGCCTGGCGCCACGCGGCCAACTCCTCGTCGTCGCGTTCGCCAAGACTCAGCGTCACGGCCAGCGGGGTATCGGTCTTGATGCGTCGCACCAGCCCGGCGATGCGTTGGCAGCAAAGCTCGGGGTCTTCGCCGGCTTGCAGCACGACGGTTCCATAGCCAAACTCGACCGCCTTCCGCGCGCAATCGAGCACTTCGTCGTCCGACATGCGGTAGCGGCTCAGGGCGGCGTTGCCGGCTCGGAGTCCGCAATAGCCGCAGAGCCGCACGCAGCAATTCGACAACTCGATCAGCCCGCGCAGATGGACTTCGCCGCCGACGAATTGCTGCCGCGTCCGGTCGGCAAGCCGCCAGAGGTCGTCAAGTCGCGCGGAGTCGGTCTCGCGAAGCCAATCGAGGATTTCGTTGCGTTGCATGTTTCGTAATCAGCCAATTATACTCGCAATTGCCGGCCGAAGGCATTCCCCCCCTCACTGCGGGTGGATTTTTCGGCGTCGGGCGGCCGCGAAACCACAAGCGGTTTTTGAGGTTGCCTGCGGGACAAGGGGCGTTGGCCGGCGTCTTAACAATGGTGAACGACAACGACCCCAACACCGGCGATTGGCCGACGCCCGAGCTTCTCGGGCGGCTGTTCGATCGTCATGCCGCCGCGTTGGAGCTTATTCGCCCGCCAATGGTGCGACTGCCCGGAGGACGTGGTGCAAGAGGCGCTGATCGAACTGGCCGGCCAGGCGAGGATGCCCGACGATCCGGCGGCATGGCTCTATCGCGTGGTGCGGAACAAGGCCATCGCGGCGTGGCGCTCGTCGCAGCGGCGGCGGCGGCACGAGACCGCGGCAGTGGCCGGCCGTTCCCCGTTGTTCGAGCATTCGCCGGCCGATCGGATCGACGCCGGCGTGGCGGCCGCCGCCTTGGAGTCGCTTCTCGATCGAAATGCGCGAAGTGGTGGTCGCCCGAATTTGGGGCGGCTTGACGTTTCAACAGATCGGCCAATTGGTGGGAGTTTCCGACAGCGCCGCCCATCGACGCTATGAAGCCGGGCTGTCGGCCTTGCGGCAGAAACTGAGGATGCCATGTCCGAAGAACGAATGAACGACGACCTGGCGGCGATCGAGGCGGCGCTTTGCAGCCTGACGCCCGTGCGGAGCGGCATCGAGCGCGACCGGCTGATGTTCCTGGCGGGCAGGGCGTCGGCGAATCAACGTTCGTCGGCCCGTCGGCTCGCGGCAAGGCTCTGCCCGATAGCCACCGCCGCCTCGTTGCTTGCCGCAACGACGTTCGGCATCTCTGGGCCGCAAGCAGTAGGGCAAGGCTCGTCGAGCCGACCACCAACGTTCTGGTTGCGAGTGTGCCGACGCCCTTTGACGTTGGGGCCGACACGTCGGCACCCTCGCCCTGGGAGAACCGGCGTTTGTGCCAATTGGTGCTGGAAAAGGGGATCGATGCGTTGCCGGAATCCAACAGCCATCGCGTTTCCGGCATTCCGCCCATGCCCCACGAAGAGACCTATCGTAGCTTGCTCAAACAATACCTTGACAACCCCACCGGTTAATGATAGGAGACTCCCATGAAAAGGAACTTCATCCTTGCGACATGGTCTGCGATCATGTTGGCGATACTATCAGCGGCCCAGGCGGCCGACGCACCGGCCAAGACCGATAAGCCTGTTAAGGTCACCGAGCGGGCCCAGTCCGCGATCGAGGTCATTCACGTGTCGATTCATCCGGCAGCAGCGCCGAGGCCGGCTTTGAAGTATCACTTGTTGCCGACGTTCCTGGAAAGCACGCCCGGCGACGCCGTGCCGCTCTATGCAAAGGCGCTGGTCGGTCACGTGGAAGGATGGCTGCTATTGCGCAACGAGCCATCGGCCGACAAGAACTTGTCGAGCGATTTCAGTCATTTTGAAGACTGGCTGGGAACGCCGCTCGACAAGCTGCCGCGCGATCGGGCGCGGAGAATCGTGGATTTCTTTGGCGGAGGCATAAGAAAGCAACTCGAACAGGCCGTGCGCCGCGAGCACTGCAATTGGGACGTGCCGTTGCGACAAGGGCAAGTGTTTGAAATCCTGCTGCCAGAGATGCAGAGGTTCCGCGAGATGGCCCGCATCCTCGCGCTGCGGGCAAGGCTGCAAATCGCCGAAGGGAAATACGCCGACGCCGTCGCCTCGTTGCAGGTCGGCTACGGCGTGGCCCGCCACGTTGGCAAGCAGCCGTTCGTGGTCTGCAATTTGGTGGACGCAACGATTGCCCATCAGATGAACGATCAACTGTTGACGCTCTGCCAACAGCCCGGCGCTCCAAACCTCTATTGGAGCATCGCGGAACTGCCGAGTCCGTGGATTGACCGAGAGACCGCCATCGGCGCCGAGTACGATGGGCTGTACTTGGAGTGGCCGGAACTGCAACGCCTCCGCCACGCCCAGTATACACCGGAACAGTGGAATCTGGTTCTCCGAAGGGCCGTTTCAGACTTGAGTCATTTCGAGACCGAGGTCAGTGGCAGCCGAACGTCGGACAAGGAACGGGCTGCCAAGATCGACAGGACGATCGCCCACGCGCTTCACGGGGTTTCCAGAGCCAAAACCGAGATGCTCGCCGCAGGCTACACGCAGAAGGAACTTGACGCGATGCCACCGGCGCAAATCGTCATGCTCTATTCTCTCGACGCGTACGACGCAATTCGCGATGAGATATTCAAGTGGTGGCGCTTGCCCTATGCGCAGGCTCGCGATGGAATCGCGGAGGCGGAACGCGAGATTCCGTCCGCCATGAAGAAGGAACTCGTCCCGATGGCTGCTTCAATACTGCCGGCGGTGTCGGCGGCCTTGTCCGCGTTTGGACGAACGGATCGGGAGTTTGCCGCCATCCGCTGCATCGAAGCCTTGCGATTGTACGCGGCTGCCCACAACGGCGAACTGCCGGCAACCCTCGACGAGATCAAGGAGGTCCCCATACCGCTCAATCCCCTCACGGGAAAGCCGTTTGTGTATCATTTGGAGGGGAAAACGGCGGTGTTGGACGCCGACGGCTTGACGAGAATACCGACACCGCAGTACCGTATAGTCGTAGCCAAGTGAACTATCTACAGTACCCGGCACACGCCGTGTGCCGTTGGCTTTGACCCTGCAAGGCCACACAGACGGCACACGGCGTGTGCCGGATACTTAGTTCTCGGCCTGCGAACGCTTAACCGCCAAATGGCAACCTACTTCGCCCAAGGCTCGCCCACCACCGATCTGACTCCCGATGATCTGCGGGCGGCGTTGGTCGAGACGTTCCGCCGCTTGGAGCCGCGGCGGCGGGTGCTTGTGATTCCGCCCGATCAGACGCGGCCCAACAGCATGGCCGGCCCGCTGACCCGTTTCGCCTACGACTATCTCGGCGATCGGCTGACCGACATTCTGCCGGCACTGGGCACGCATGCCCCCATGTCCGATGAGCAGTTGCAGGGCATGTTCCCGGGCGTCCCCCGCCGTCTGTTTCGCGTACATGATTGGCGCAACGACGTGCTCACCATCGGCGAAGTTCCCGCCGACGTTGTCACCCGGGCAACCGAGGGCATCTGGCGCAAGCCCTGGCCGGTCGAGTTGAACCGGCTCGTCTGGCAGGGCGGCCACGATCTGATCCTCTCGATCGGGCAGGTCGTGCCGCACGAGGTGATCGGCATGGCCAACCACAACAAGAACCTCTTCGTCGGCGTGGGCGGATCGCGGGGGATCAACGAAAGCCATTTCATTGCCGCCTTCTACGGCATGGAACGCATTATGGGCCGGGCCGACACCCCGGTCCGCCGCATCCTCAACTACGCCCAGGCCCGCTTCTGCCCCCACTTGCCGGTCGTCTTCGTGCTGACGGTCGTCGGTCCTGTGTCCGGTGGGGCAGACATTCCTGTCTGCCAGAGCAATGAGTGTCCGGTGGCCGGGCATAGCGGCAGACAGGAATGTCTGCCCCACCGGACACAAGCGACGCGCGGCCTGTTCATCGGCGACGACGCCGACTGCTTCCAGCAAGCGGCGGCGTTGTCGGTCGAGGTTAACTTCACCATCCTCGCAGAGCCGCCGCGAAAGATCGTCGTCTGGCTCGATCCCGCCGAGTTCCAGAGCACGTGGCTGGGCAACAAGTCGATCTACCGCACGCGAATGGCCGTGGCCGACGGCGGCGAGCTGATCGTGTTGGCCCCCGGCGTGGGCACGTTCGGCGAGGACGCGGAGATCGATCGCCTCGTGCGCAAGTACGGCTATCGCACCACGCCCGAGATCATGCGCCTCGTCCAGCAGACCGACGACTTGCCCAAGAACCTCTCCGCGGCATCCCACATGATTCACGGCTCGTCGGAAGGCAGGTTCACGATCACTTACTGTCCCGGCAGACTCAGCCGCGAAGAGATCGAATCTGTCGGCTATCGTTACGCCGAACTGCCCACGATGTTGGCCCGCTACAATCCCAACGCACTCCGCGACGGCTGGAACGACCTGCCCGACGGCGAGCGGATCTACTATGTCAGCAATCCCGCCCTCGGCCTTTGGGCCTATCGCGGCCGGCTGCCGAAGTGAGAAAGGTTACGTGAAGGGCAAGCCCGCCCTCGGCCGCTGTCGGCAAGGGCCAATCAGTTATTCAAGTTGGGTAACGATGTCTGACGTGGCACGGGCATCTTGCCCGTGTTTTTCGGCCACGGGCAGGATGCCCGTGGCACCCAATGCCATTTCCAGTTTACTGTGTTATGCCGCTTGTAACTGTTGTTGAATCTTGACTTTCTGTTCTTCTGTCAGCCGCAGCAAGACCGGCGGGTGTGGTGCCGTGTGAGCTTTGCGACGCGGCCATTCCCGCTTCTGTTTCGGGCTGGTACGCACACGCCGTTCGCGTTGCGCTCGGGCAATCCTTTCACGAAATGGCTTGGATTCCCTACGGCCTAACATGTCACGACGCACCTCCAGCAACACCCCCCGTGGGCTGCACATTATCGGGAGGCTGTCTTTCGGCGGTGCCGGCATCGCCAACGCGCCTTGACAAAGCAATAACTGCGTTGCGATCATCGAAGCCTCTGCCTCGCGATGCACTAGCCGTAGCGTCCGACTCATCAACGCCACTTTCTTCAAGGTTCGCTTGTAGGTTCTGAAAAATCCCTCGTTTTCCCACCTCCAACGATAACAAGTTCCCGCCATCTCCAAGGATAGCTGCTTCGCATCTTCCACGTTCGTAAACAGCCAAACGTCCACCTTATGACGGCAACTGTGAATCCGCAGCAATCGGCCGCGAATCGGCGGCTTGCCGTCCTCCTGCTGGCTCTTCGGCCAATAATAGACAATCCCTTCGCGGAACTCCTCCAACAGTTCCTGGGTTTCGCTGTAAAAGGTGGCCTTGGAGGACATGCGGATGAGAAAGGACACGTTCGCCAAGATCATGGTCGCGGCCACGTTGTAGCCCACATATCCCGCGTCGGCCACCACCAACGCCGCCGCTGGCAGCCAACGCAGCATGTACATGAGGTGACTTCGTTCGCTGGCTTTGCCCCCCTTCCCCAATCGCCAGCAAAAGGGAATGCCCAAGGTAAGATGCACGATCGAGGTGTTCCAGATCGTCGGTGACGAATCCTCTTTGCCGCCGCTTCCCAAGCGTTGCTCCAGTTCCTCGGTGCGGGGACACGTCTGCCGCGTGCCATCACAGCCAAAGGGGATGAAGTTTCCCACTTTCCACTGATTGCCGAAAATGACTTCCATCCGTGCGCGCAGGGCCGCCGCCAACGCCCGCAGGATGGGCATGGGAAGTTTGGCGATGGCCTTTTCAAAGCCGGAAAAGTGCTGGCCCGGCCGTTTTCGTTTTGGACAACTGGCGACATAGAACATTCTGGCGGCTTCAAACTTTTCCGGGAGGCTGTCGCCACAGCAATAGGTCGTCAGGATGATGATGTAAAGCAAAGGATGCAAGTCCCAACGCGGGCATATCCTGCGTTTTGAAGCATTTCGGACTTGCTTGAAAACTTCCGGCGTGAGAAACTCTCGCATCGAGCCGATCAACGATTTCGCCCGCCGTCGTTGGCGGGCCCGCTTCCTTGCGTTGGCCATTTGCCGTTCCTTCCATGATGGGGTTTGGTGTTGTGACCCCCTATCATTGCTGGAACGGCTTTTTCATGCGCGGTCAATTCACCGCCATTTTCCCAAAGCACATTTTCAACGCAACCCTCGACCTCGCAAAAGATTACATCAAAACCGCTTCCAATCAAGCCTTGGCATTGCGTGCCACCTAGATTGGAAAACTGATCGGCCCTGCGCTGTCGGCGCGGCGTCTGGCTGCCGGGGGCGTGAACCTTTATAATTGCTCCCAAATGAACACCGCTCAAAGCTCGGCAACACGCCGCGATTTCCTGAAAGCTGCGGCCGCCTCGGCGGGCGCGGCCGTCGCCGTTCCCTACCTGATTCCCTCCGGCGTGCTGGCCGCGACCGGTCGGCCGGGGGCCAACGATCGCATCGGAGTAGCCGGAATCGGCATCGGCCGCCAAGGCAGCGGCGTGCTGGCGAAGGCGGTCAGCCATGCCGCCGTGCGCTTCATCGGCGTCGCCGACGTGAATTTGCCCAGGGCGGTGGAAACCGCCAGGAAACACGGCGGTTGTGCCGTGCAAGAATATCGCAAGATTCTCGACCGCCACGACGTGGATGCAATTGTCACCGCCACGCCCGAGCATTGGCGGGCATTGATCTGCATTCACGCCTGCCAAGCCGGCAAAGACATCTACGCCGAGAAGCCGGTCAGCCTAACGATCCGCGAGGGCTGGCTGATGGTCGAGGCCGCGCGGAAATACAAGCGCGTCTTCCAGGTCGGCAGCCAGCAGCGGTCGATGGGGGTCAATCAGGCGGGCTGCAAGTTCATTCGCGAGGGCGGACTGGGAAAAATCCAGCAGGTCATCGTGATGAATTATCCGAGCCCATTCTACTGTGGTTTGCCGGCCGAAGCGATTCCGAAGGGGCTGGAATGGAGGCTGTGGTGCGGTCCCACCGCGCCCGCGCCGTTCCATTCACAACTGTACGTGCCGCGCGGCAAGCCGGGCTGGCTCTCCTTCCAGCCATACTCCGGCGGCGAGATGACGGGTTGGGGGGCACACGGTTTCGACCAGGTGCAGTCGGCCCTGGGAATGGACGAGAGCGGGCCGGTCGAAGTCTGGGTCGAGGGCGGTCCCTTCAATCCGCCCACGATCATTAAGCCCGAGTCGAACAAGCGGCCCAACCGGATTTGCAGCGAGCCGAAGGTGTTTTTCCGCTATGCCAACGGCGTGGTTGTGGCGCCGGGCAGGGGCCCGGCGTTTGGCGGGATCTTTGTCGGCGCGAAAGGAACGCTCACCATCGACCGCGGCAAGCTCGTTTCCGATCCGCCCGAGTTGGCCCGCCAGGCATTTAAGGGCGTAGCGAAGAGCGACTCGCACGTCGAAAACTGGATCGAGTGCCTGCAAAGCCGTCGCAAGCCCAACGCCGACGTCGAGATTGGCCACCGTTCGGCCACGGTCTGCCACTTGGGCAACATCGCCCGATGGACCGGCCGAAAGCTGGAATGGGATCCCGCAAAGGAGAGCTTCCCCGACGACGCCGACGCCAGCAAGCATCTCGATCGCGCTCGCCGCAAACCGTACGAGTTGCCGGAGACCATTTAGAAAACGTCGGACGAGCGATGATGAACAAGAAAACCATCCGTACGGGCATTGTCGGCTCGGGCTTCTCGGCTTCCTTCCACTTCGAGGCGCTGCAGAAGGTCTATGGGACCAACGTCGAGGTCGTGGGCGTCCACTCGCTCGACCGCGACGGCGGCATGGCTTACGCCGGCAAGCGAGGCATCCGCTTTTTCGACGGCCTCGACGCCCTGCTGGACGAAGTCGACGCGATTCACGTCTGCGTGCCGCCGGTGGCCCACGAGCCGGTGACGCTGGCCGGGTTGGCCCGCGACAAATTTGTCGTCTGTGAGAAGCCATTGACCGGTTACTTCGGCGACGGCTCGCAGGATTTTCACTGGGACCGCGCCGACAAGCAAGCAGCGCTGGACGCGGCGCTGGCGAGCGTGCGGCGGATGCTCGCCGCCGAGCGGGGAAGCAAGGGCCGGCTGCTCTACGCCGAGAACTGGGTCTACGCCCCGGCCGTTCAGAAGGAACGGGAAATCCTGGAGAAGACCGGCGGCCAGATCCTCTGGATGCAGGGCCAGGAGGCGCACAGCGGCTCGCATTCGGTGGACTACGCCTACGCCGCTCGCTGCGGCGGCGGCGTGCTGATCGGCAAGGGCTGCCATCCGCTCACCGCGGCGCTGTATCTGAAGCGCGTCGAGGGCCGCGGGCGTGGCGGCGTTCCGATTCGCCCGAAGACGGTTTCGGCCCGGACCCATGCCATCACCCGGCTGCCCGGCTTCCGCGATGAAGGCCACATTCGCCGCGACTACTACGACATCGACGATTTCTCCATCATGCACGTCGAGTTCGACGACGGCACGATCGCGGACGTGATCGCCTCCGACATTGTGCTGGGCGGAATCCACAACCGGCTCGAGGTTTGCGCCAACAACCATCGCGCGGTGTGCAACATCAATCCCAACACGGCGATGCAGACGTACAATCCGCTGGAGAAGAACTTCGCCGACATTTACGTGGTCGAGAAGATCGGCACGAAGCAGGGCTGGGCTTGCACGTCGCCCGAGGAGGATTGGTTCACCGGCTACCCGCAGGAAATCGAGGCTTTCTATCGCACCATCGCCTACGGCGACCCGTTGGAGAGCGACAGCCTGCTGGCGGCCGACGCCATCTCGACCATCTACAGTGGCTACGTTTCCGCGCAGAAGCATGGAGCGGCGGCGGCGATCGAAGCGTTCTGACGGCAGGCGAAGAGTGGGACCGCGCGCGGCTTGTGCCACCCCACTTCTCCGCCACGCGATCTGCCAGACCGCCATCCGCAAGGCCGCCAGGCGATTCACTTCTTCAGCTTGGAATCATCGCATTTCAGATCGCCGCTGGCATATTGGACACCGTCCAACAGAAACCGCAAGAGCGTCGACGATTCGTAGCTCTCGGGGAAATGGCTGGGCGAATAGTTTTCGCCCCGGCCTGGTCTCCGACACTTGGCCCTTGACCCCAGCCGCATTGGCGTCACAATGGAGAAGATGTCCAAGACCCTCCCAAGCAGGAATCCCGCCTGACACGCTCGCAGGCGCCGAGACTCCTCACACTCCCTGTGAGGGAAAGAACGGGGCGTAACCCCCTCACGGAGCGTCCTCGCGCGGAATGTGAGGAGTACATCTGTGCCCAAATTCTGTTAGAGGCCCTAAAGTAAATCCGTCAAAGAACGAGTCTCTCCATGCCTCAAAGAATCATCGCAACAATTGCATCCTGTTTGTTCCCCTGCCTGCTGGCGACTGGCGGTTGGGCGTCGGAGCCGGTGAAAAAACCGGAGTCTCTGCCGCTCTTGACCGTGAGGGTGTTGGCCGTGCAGGGAATGGACGACGACGGCGGCCGGGCGTGCAGGATCACGGTTGAAGAGGTGAAGGCCCTGGTGGCCGAGGCGAATCGGATTTACGAGCCGGCACGAGTACGGTTCGCGTTCCGCGGCGATTGTGAAGATTTTGTGCAACTCCGCAATACGCGGATCAACAGCCTGATGTCCGGTGACCGGCAGGCCGATCCCGAGAAACAAGCGCCGGGCGCGGGAACGCCCAAGCAGCGCCATCAGGCCGCCGCGGAGCTCGCCGCCCGCCACCCGGACTGCATGGTCGTCTTCTTTCGCTACGGCGACAAGCGGAAAGGGGCCAGCGGCGGCGGCTATTCCGGCGGCCGAGCCAAGTACGTCGTCATGCCCGGCCTGCGGAGCACGAACATGGGCCTCCGCGGCCTGGCCCACGAGGCGGGCCACTACTTCGGCCTAAGCCACACCTTCGCCCACAGTTTCCGCAGCGTGGAAGACGCGGAAAAATATCTCCGCGACCACCACAACGATCTCTCCGTGTTCGACGGCGACAAACTCTCCGACACGCCGCCAGATCCGCGGGTGGGCGGGGGCAAGGATTCGATCACGTTGAACGGAATCACGGTTCCGCTGCCGCGCGGCAACATCATGTCCTATCGCCGCTGGGACCACCATGAATGGCTCTCGCCGCAGCAGGCAAAAATCGTCCGCGCCAACGTGCAGCGACGCTTCGGCGACAAGCATCAGGAGGACAGACATTCCGGCTAAGCAGGCCGGTGCCGGAAAGTAGGCGGCACACACCGTGTGCCGCCGCCGCGCGCACGGCGTGTGAGGGCGACTGTGAGCACAAGTTCCTATTCGTTCCCACTTAGCAGCAACGCGTGCTATAATCCCAAAGCACTGGCGCGCCCATCGGTTGCAGAGTCCCCGATGTCTCGACGGTTTTTTTGGCCCCGGATCACAGACGAGATCCCGCTGTCAACCTCGCTGAAACCGTCGGCACGGCTATTGTCGTCCTTTTTTGCTTTTGCGGCAAGGAAAACACCATGAAGAAATCGCCGACTCGGTCTTCGATCGCATGCCTTCTGGTCTTGGTGGCAAGTTCCACTACGCTTCTTCTCGGCAGACTATTGGCGGCGGAACCGATCGCTTCGCCGAAAGGCTCGACGGATATTCTCGGTGGCGTGCCGCTTCGCTACCCAGGGCCGCGCTGGACCCTGCTCTATGGTTCGTATGCAGGAAGCGAACGGTTTGCGGTAAACGAACTGCAGCGCATGGTGCAGCGCTGCCTCCCGTACGTTTTGGAGGTTTTGTCCGCCGGTGAGATGCCTCACGTCTCCCGCAATCTGATTCTCATCGGCACGCCGTCCGAAAACCCTCGAATCGCGGAACTCGGTCAGAAGGGGCTAATCGAGCTGCCGACGCACGCCGAAGGCTACACCGTCGCCTGCTTGAACTCGCCTTGGCAGACCAATCTCAGGCTGGTAGTAATCGCCGGAAGCGACATGTCCGGCGTGCTTTACGGCGTCGAGGAGTTCAACAAGAGACTCGCCGTGCTGTTCACTCGCGATTTGCAGCCCGGCGAACTGCGGGCGAGCTTCGACGGTCTGCCGGCGTTCAGCGAAAGCGGCGCGCCGCTGATCGAGAACCGCGGGATTTGGAGCTGGGGCTACGTCATTTACGACTACCGACGCCTCCTCGATAACATGGCGCGATTGAAAATGAACCGGCTGACGGTCTGGAACGACCACCCTCCGATCAACTGTCGGCAGTTCATCGACTATGCCCACTCGCGCGGCATCAAGGTGATCCTCGGCTATTCCTGGGGATACGCGCTGAGCAAACTCGATCCAACGAACCCGCGACACTTGCAACTCATCAAGGGCGAAGTGCTGCAAAACTACGAGAAGCTCTACCGCAATCTCGGCATGGACGGCATCTACTTCCAGACCTTCACGGAACAGAGCAACACGATGATCGGCGGGAAATCGATCGCCGGCTTGGCCTGTGATTGGGTCAACGACATTGCCCGGGCGTTGTTGGCGAAACACCCGAAGCTGCATATCGAGTGGGGACTGCACGCCAGTTCCATCCAGGAGCATTACGTTGACCTGAAGAATCTCGATCCGCGATTGACGATCGTTTGGGAAGACGCGGGCGGTCTTCCCTACAGTTACGATCCCGAAGCCCCGCCCAAGGGAGACCGGACGCTCGACTATTCGGAAAAGCTGGCGACCTTTCGCCCCGGCAGCGAATTCGCCATGTGCGCGAAAGGCTGGATTCAGTTGCGCTGGCCGACAGAGTCCGAGCCGCACGGAGCGTTCATTATTGGCGAGCGCGCTCACGACTACATTCGCAAGCGGCTGGAGGAGCGGCAACCCCGTTGGGATTACGTGAATTCAAGGTGGATCGCGAATTATCCGATTGCAATGCGATTCTACAGTAGAATTTGCGCGACAACGCCGGCTCCCATGACGGTGGTCGGATTGATTGACGATGGCATGTTCGAACAACGAATTCAGACCAGTGCTGCACTGCTCGGTGAGATGCTCTGGAACCCAAACCGCAGCGAGAAAGCTGTCCTCGAAGCCGCTCTGAACCCCTATTATCGAATTGCAGAGTAGAGGGCGGCATCGGATGAAAGACGGACTCTTCACGCTCCGCGCGAAGCGATCGGCGGCGGCGATTCCCTCTCACGGAGCGAGAGCAGTGCGTCGCCCTACGAACTCAGCCGCTCCAGCACGGCGCTAAGAAAGGCGTAGAAACGCTGCACCGTCTTCCAGTTGACCTTCTCGCCCGGGGCGTGGACGCCTTCCAGCCAGGGGCCGAAGGAGATCATGTCCGCGCCGCCGCCGAGCCGCTCGTTGATGATCCCGCATTCCAGGCCGGCGTGGACGGCCGTCACCCGGGCGTCCGTGCCGTGCAACTCCTTCCAGGTCGAGCGGCAGAGGGTCAGAAGCGGCGAGGCCATGTTCGGCTGCCAGCCCGGATAGCCGTTGCGCTCCGAAACCTTGGCCCCGCCCAGCTCTCCGATGGCGCGAATCTGGTCGAGCACCTTCCGCAAGGCCGGGGCGACCGAGGAACGGCTGGAAGTGATGATCTCCGCCCGGCCGTCGGCGGTCGCGGCCACGGCCACGTTCGTCGAGGTCTCGACCAGGCCGGGAAGGTCGCGGCTCATCACCAATCCCCCGTGCGGCAACGCCTGCAACAGCCGCACCAGCCGCGTGGTCGTAGCCTCGGCGGCGCTTGCGTGGTTCCCCTCGACCGCGCGAACCTCGATGCGCAGGTCCGGATCGATTCCGCCGATCTCCTGGAGCGTATCCCGGGCGACGGCCGCCGCCAACTCCTTGACGGCCGCAGCCGCCGGCACGGCCACCGCCGCGCTCGCCTCGCGCGGAATCGCGTTGTGCTTGTTGCCGCCCTCGATGCGAACCAGCCGCGCCGGCCCCTGCGCGAGCAAATGGGCGAGTAATTCGGCGAGAATCTTGATCGCGTTGCCGCGGTTCTCGTGGATCGCCAATCCCGAATGGCCGCCCTTCAGCCCGCTGACGTTGATCTCCAGCTCCGTCCAGCCCTTCGGGGTGGCGCTCGGTGATAGCTCGAAGACCAGATCGGTCGTGCAACCGCCGGCGCAGCCGACGAACAGCGTCCCGTCCTCTTCGGAATCCAGATTCAACAGTATCCGGCCGGCCAACAGACTGCCGTCGAGATTCGTCGCCCCGGTCAAGGCACTCTCTTCATCCACGGTAAACAGCAGTTCCAACGGGCCGTGGGCGACGGCCGGATCGTCGGCAACCGCCTGCGCCGCCGCCACGCCGATGCCGTTGTCCGCGCCCAGCGTGGTCTTCGGCGCGATGACCCAGTCGCCATCGACGACCACTTCGATCGCGTCCTTCATGAAGTCGAAGTCGGTCGATTTGTCCTTCTCGGCCACCATATCGACGTGGCCCTGAAGGATGACGGCGGGCGCCTTTTCGCGGCCCTTGGTGCCCGGCACATAGACGATCACGTTGCCCACCGCGTCGCTGCGGTGCTTCAGGCCGTGCGACTCGGCCCATGAGCGGAGGTGCGCCATTACCGCCTCCTCGTGGCAGGAGGGCCGCGGAATGCAGCGCAGGGCGTCAAAATGCTTCCAGAGAAGCGACGGCTTTAGCGAAGCGAGCGGACTCGACATGGTATGCTCCTTGTGGGTTGGCTCTTCTTGTTCCCACGCTCTGCGTGGGAACCCAAGTTCTTCCTTCTGACGCTCTGCGTCGAACCCTCGACGCGGAGCGTCGCAAGCCGTGCGTTCCCACGCAGAGCGTGGGAACGAGGGTAATTTTTCAACACGAATCGCATCACATCACGGCACTGGGCGGCGGCGGCTCGTCGGCAGCGCCCGCGCTCTGGTGCGGCCGGAAGATCATGTATGCGGCCAGGGCCAGAAGCACAACGGGGGCGAGCGAGGCGGCCCAGCGGTTGTCCAGAAAGCCCGGGAATTCCTTCAAATTCTTAAAGTATAGATAGCCGGCGATCGCCAAGCCCGTCAAAGCCTCGCCTGCAATGAGTCCCGAGGCAACCAGGATGCCGGCATTGTCAGCGCGAGTCCGCTGAGCGGGGTTCAGGTTGCGTCGTGCGGCCAGCTTGTCGCTCAGCCAGCGGATAATACCCCCGCAGAAAATGGCGAACGTGGTTTCCAGCGGCAGATACATGCCGACGGAGAGCAGCATCGGGCTGCGGACCTTGACCAACACGAACGCCAGGCCCATGAGCATGCCGACGACGACCAGAGGCCAGGCCATTTCATGGCCAACGATGCCTTTGGCCAGCAGAGCCATCAGGCCTGCCTGCGGCGCGGGAAGGTCCTTGCCGCCGAAGCCGGTTCCTCCGTGGGACAGCCACAGCAGCGGAAAGTACATGACGGACCCGGCAAGCAAGATCCCGAGGATATCGCCCCACTGCATCCGCGACGGTGTGCCGCCGAGAATGTGGCCCACCTTGAGATCCTGGAGCATCTCGCCGGCCACGGCGCTGGAGACGCAGACGACCGATGCCACGCCCAACACAGCGGCGACGCCCGACATGCCCTCCGCGCCGATCCAAACCAGCAATAGCGCGGCGATCAGCAGCGTCGAGACCGTCAGGCCCGAGATAGGGTTGTTCGACGAGCCGATCAAGCCGACCAAATTACCTGAGACGGCCGCGAAGAAGAACCCGGCGATGCTCATCACGATCGCGGCGATCACCGCAGCGGTAATGCTGTGCGAAAACCAGAAATACACGGCGACCATTGCCACGACGGCAAGCGCCAGGCCGCCGAAGACGACCCGCATGTCCATGTCGCGGTCCAGGCGGCTGGTGGCCTTTTCGGCCTCGGCGCTGGCCTTTAGGTCTCTTACCGCCCGGGCCATGCCCTTGGCGAGATTCTTGCGCATCTTATAAAGCGTGGTCGCGGCCCCGACGAGCATTCCGCCCACGGCGATGGGGCGCACAATGAATTTCCAAACATCGAGAACCTGCGCGGACCAGAATGCGTCGTCAACCTTGACGCCGGCGGCGGCGGCCTTGGCGGCGATCTCGGGCCCGAGGAAGTACATCAGCAACGGCACGAAGAGGCCCCAGGCCAGCAGGCCGCCGGCGAAATTGAGCGCGCCGAGTTCGGGACCAATGATGTAGCCCACGCCGACGTAAGCGGGGCTAATGGCGGGGGCATCGAACGTCGTGACTCCCCCCGCCACAAGCGGCTTGCCCCCGAACTTGAGGCCCGGGATCGCGCTCTTGCCCAACTCGCCGATATGGATGAGGAAGCTTCGCGACGCTGTGAACAGGTTCGCCTTCCCTCCCAGGAAGACAAGGATGCCGACGAGCATCGCCCAGACCAGGTCCAAGGCGGCGCCAAGTCCCCTCTGGCCTGCCTTGTGGATTTCGGCCGCCGCCGTCGATTCCGGGAATGGCAGGTCTTTATCCTCGACCATGACGCGACGCAGCAGCGTGACAAAGAGAATGCCCAAGAAACCGCCCACGATCATCAGCGCACTCGATTTCGCCCATGCCGCCGGCGACGAAAAGTCGCTCCAGCAGCCCGCGATAAGGAACGCCGGGATCGTAAACACCGCCCCGGCCGCGATCGACTCGCCGATCGAGCCGATCGTTCGGGCGATGTTCTCCTCCAGGATCGAACCCTTGAACAACCGCAGCACGGCCATGCCGATGATCGCCGCCGGATAGGTGGCCGCAATCGTCATCCCCGCCCGCAGACCAAGATACGCATTGGCCGCCCCAAGAATCACCGTCATAACTAGACCGAGGATGACCGCCCGCAGGGTCATCTCCGGCAGGTTCGTCTTCTCGGGAACGAAGGGAACGAAGCGAGGCGGCGTGCCGCCGTCGCCCTGGGAATTGGGGTCAGTGCTCATGGATTAGGCCTCGTGATTAGGATTTGTTGGGCACTCCGCTAAATATGGTGGTTAAGGCCGCGGCTGGCAAGTCCCGTGCAAGAAAAAAAGTGCGGCCCTTCATCCGCTGTTTAGCCGCGCCCCGAAGCCGCCGTTTAGCCGCGCCCCGGAGGGAAGCGATGCGGCGTAAGCACGCCCCCGTTCACATAACGGCCCGCAGGGTCTGAAATCCACTACTGCGCCGCCCCGGCCGAAGCAATTGCCACCTGCCATAACCGTTGACCAAATAAGAACTTCCACTCAGCCGGCTAACGCTTCTTCAGCAGTTGTTCAATGGCCGCTTGGATCGGCTGAGATTGAAGCACGATCAGGCAGCGAGAGGGGGGATCGACATAGACTTCGCCCGCCCCTCCCTTCTCCGCCCAGGTGGTGGGCGCCGCCGCCTTCAGCCGCTCGATCAATTTCGCGGCCGCCTCCGCCCCGTCGAGCCGCGAGCCCAGCGGATAGAACTCCAGTTCCAGCCGCTCGGCGACGGCCTCGGCACTGCTCACTTGCAGCACGTTGGCGCCGACCGCCCGATACGCCAGCCCCAGCGGGCGGAGCAACTCGTCCAGCACCGCCGCCAGCGGCCGACCCTCGACCGTCAGCGACGTCTCGACGCCGTCCAACGTCTCGGCCGCCGCCAGCCCCGCGTGGTCGATCAGGATATCGCTGTCGGTCGCCTTGGCCAGGAAGTCGAGGATTTTCCCCAGCGGCGTCGGCTCGTGGAAGTTGACCGTCACCGGCCGATCGAGCAGCGCCCGGGCTTGGCTTGTGCGCGTCGCCAGCGTGAACAACTCGGGCTGATCGTGGCTTCGCAGCGGCTTGTTCCTGGCGTTTCGCAGCTTTTCGCAAAAGACGAGCACCTGCCAGTGGACCTCGCGAGTCTGCGTCACCTTCAGCGCTCCGCCGTGCAGCTCGATCATTCCGCGGCCGCGCGTCCCCTGCCACGACTCCGGCGCCACCAGTCTCCGTATCACCGCAGCCAGCTCGGCCACGGCCGCCTTATCGTTGCCGGTCAGATCGGAGATCGTATAGGGCACCGTCCGCAAGGTCTCCCGCTGTTCGGCCGGCAGGCTGAGAATCACCTGGCCATTGTCGACCGTCACGGCCAATCCCCGCCTGGCTGCCGCCGCCTGCAACGCCCCGCCAATCGTCGTTCCATCGAGCTGCAAAGAAATCGGATCTCGCGGCCTGATCCCGAGCTGCCGCATGGCGTCCGTGTCGAGCGTAATCGGCAAGCTGCTGAGGTTCGAGAGAACTTCGATCGCCCGCAGCAGCGGAACGTTGGTCAATTCGATGCCGGGCAGCGCGTCGGTCATCCGCGCATCGACGTCCTCTGTCGCCGGCGGCAGCTTCTTCACCTCCGCCTGCTTCGCCGGTTTTGCCTCCTCTCTTTCTCCCTTGGACGCGTTCTTGGCGGCGTCTTCTGCAAGCGGCGGCAAATCGGCCTTCGCCGGTCTTGCCTCCGGCGGGTCTGCCGGCGGCGCTACGGCCGGCGCTGCCGGCGATCGCGGCGCACCGACGTTCTCGGACTGCGATAGCGAGGGCATTGCCCGATCGTCAGCCGTCTTCTTCGCCGCCGGCGGCAGCGCATCAACCGCGACCGCCGCCGGCCGCGCCGCCGGTGTCCACCGCCAGCCGAGCACAGCGACAATCAGCACCACCAGCGTCAAGGTCGCGCCGCCCAGAAGCCAGGCGTTTCCGCCCACGATTGTGCTGAACCACGAGCCGCCCGTCAAATCGAGATCGAGCATGGCCGGATCCGTGGCGACGCGATCCAACGGGGGCGGACCCGGTGCTGCGGCCTCGGCCGCGGCGGCAGCGGGCTGCCATCCCGGCGGCGGCGCAATCTGCACCATGCTGCGACACTTCGGGCATTCGAGAATCTGCCCCACCGCAGCCTCGGATCGCACTGCGATCCGGGCGCGGCATGTCGTGCAGGTAATGGAAAATATCCTCTTTCCCACAGTTCCGTTGGCCACCAGGTAGTGCCCGAACAAGCACGGACTGACCGGTTCGCAGTCTTGCCACCACGCCGGAGATGCGAACCGTGGCCCGCCGCTATTGTACTCTACCACCACCCGCTTGTCACGCCGGCGATTCGAGCAGGCAATTCTGGGGGTTACCACCGCCCGTTTAGCCGGCGAGCCTGCGGGCTGTCGATTTAATCCCGCGGCACACCAATGAATAAGGAGTTACGTCAACATGGTCGCCGTAAGTCCTTATTCCTTGGTCGGCATTTCGATTAAATCGACAAATCGCCTGCTCACCGCGTGGAGACGCTACGGGCTCCCGCCGAGCAACCTCGCCGGCTGAGCAATCTCCCCATTTTGACGATGGACGGCTACGACGCCCATTCGCGTTTCCGAACCGGAACAAGAGAAACCGGTCCGCCGCCGATATTCGGCAGGGTGTACGGCTGCGGCCCGCCGCGGCACTTTTCCCATTGCTACTTGCCACCTGGTTTCTTGCGTGATCTTGGGCTTCCAAGCGAGTTATACTTGGAGCCTGCGTAAATGGCGGCTCAAGTGCCCCTCGGGGCCAGCCGTGAAGAGTCGAGGTGGTCGTTGACGGATGCCGAACTACTGCGCGGCGTGCAGGTGGGCGATCTCTCGGCATGGGAGCAACTTTACCGTCGCTACCTGCCGACCGTCTGGCGATATGTCTATCTGCACGTCAACGGCGACAAGCACCTCGCGGAGGACATCGTCAGTGAAACGGTGCTCGCCCTGGTCCGCCAGGTTTCCCAACTCGCGCCGGGCGACGGCAACCTGTCGGGTTGGCTGATCGCCGTGGCGCGAAACAAACTCGGCGACCAGCGACGGAAGATCGCGCGGGCGGCGTTGCTGGCCAAGGCCGCCGGCGAAAGCAAGCTCGCCGCGGCCGACAACGTCGCCCCCGCGGCCTCGTTCGAGGCCGCTGAAACCCGCCGGCAGGTGCTCGCGGTCTTGGACCGCTTGACCGACGAGGAGCGGCTCGTATTGGAGTGGAAGTACCTCGAAGAATTGTCGGTCGGCGAAATCGCCGGCCGGCTGGGGCGAACGGAGAAGGCGGTCGAGTCGGTCTTGTTCCGTGCCCGACGCTCGTTCCGCACGCTCTACAACCGCCGCTTTGCCGATTTGTCGTAGCGGCGGAGGAGAAGAATTGCTATGGCCGACAACGATCGCGACGAGATCGAGCAACTCATCAAGCAGCACTGCCAGACGCCGCCGGTTGACGGGGAATTCGCGCGCTCGCTGGCGGCGCGGGCAAAAAGCGAACTGATCCACAACCTCCAACAGCCAAGGAGCGAATTCATGGACCGTCCGACGATGGAAGCGACAGCGAAGACCGATCGGCCGTTCGAGCGACGCGGGATGCCGGCAATGCGGCGTGCGCGGAAAGCGGCCCTCGCCATCGCCGCCGTCGCCGCAGCCGTTCTCGCCTGCGTCTGGTTGTGGCCGGAACGCGAATCACTCGGTTGGGCGCAGGTGGTCGACGCGGTGCGGGCGAAGTCCTGGGTCCACGGCGTCTCCGTGGCCGCCGAGAACGATAAAACTGCGAAGTCGGAGATGTGGTTCTCGATGAAGAACGCCGTCGCAGCCGGACGGCACGGCGACTGGGCCGCCTACGACGACAGCCGCGCGGGCGTCCGCCTCGAGTACGATTCAAGTCAAAAACAAGTCTATCGCCTCTCGACTCCAGCCTTCACGAAAAAGCACATCCGCGCAATGCAGGCGATCTTCTCCGATCTCTTCCACGGCCGTGAGAAACTGGGAGCGGATTTCGGCGGCACGCGCAGTCGTCAAGCAAGAGCGGCGGCAAGTCTCCGAAAATGGGCGGCAGTGGATCGAGTACCGCTTGTCGTTCGACAAGTCGAACGGCATCACGGGGGTCGTGTTTCGCGTCGACCCGCAGACGTTGCTGCCGCAGTCGATGGAATGCGTCGGGGAGAACTCGCCGTCGGGAGGGCCGGCGGTGCGGATGAAATACGCCCTCGACTATCCCGACGAGGGCCCGGCCGACATCTACGCCTTGGGCGTGCCGCGCTCGGCCAAAATCGTCGATCGCGTTCCCTCCCCCGACTTGGCCCGCGTGCTCGAAGGCGTGCGAAGCAGCCGTCGGCGGTTCGCCGATTCCTACTACGCGATCGTCGTCGAGACGATTGACATGAAGGGGCGAAGTGAGAACTGGTGGCAGGCCTCCAGCGTCCACCAGGTTTGGTGCAAAGGCGATTGTTGGCGCGTCGAGGCGGGCTCTCGCGACAACATGCAGGGCGCATTTTCAGGCATGGCGCCGATACGCGCCGGTCCACATGCCGTCCGCCCCGCCACCGGCCGCCCCACGGCCGACCGCCCCACGGCCGGTCGCCCCGCCGCCGTCCGCCCCGCCGCCGGCCGGTGCTGATCGACTGGCATGGTGGAAGGCACACTTGAAGGACTTTAGCTTTGAACCGGCCGGCGTTTGCGATGGGAAGGCGATTTACGCCCCGCAGCGACTGATGGCGCCCGGCGAGCACGCCACGCCCGAGAAGACGGCTTCGGACATGGTCTGGCAGAGAGTCGAGCCGGGCCTTAGCAGAGTGCAAGCCGCTAGTTTTGGCCCCGCCGGACTCTACATGCCCGAACTTTATGCCTATCCGGTCGGCATCGGCAATCCCAGCCGGGAGACGACCATCGAATTAGAGCCGCAGCAGTCGGGAGACATGGCCGGCGCATTGCTCGTGAAGTATCAGTATCACAATCTCCGGCCGCAGTCGATTCCGAGCTGCCGTTACTGGGTCGATCCGGCGCGGGGCTACGTCACGCTGCGGTACGAGCTCGACGAACCGCCGGCCAGGCAAGGGCCTGAAGCGACATCGCCCGATACTTATGTGGAAGAGGACTTCGCGCAAACGCCCACGGGGGTTTGGTACGCCAAGACAGTCCGGCGGCTTTTCCCCGGCCCGACGTCGCAACGTGACCGGGGCAGCATGGTCTATTGGTTCTTCATCGACTTCAAAGCCGATATTCCAGACAGTCTCTTCAAGCCGGGGCGGCTGGCCGTCAAGAAAGCGACCACGCCTCCCGCTTCGAGCGCTGGCACCAGCAATCTGAAAGAGATCGCGGCGGCCATGCACGACTACCATCGCCGCCACGGGGCGTTTCCCGCCGCCTACACCGTTGACAAGCAGGGCAAGCCGCTGCTGAGTTGGCGCGTCGCCTTGCTGCCCTGCCTTGGGCAAGAGGAACTCTACAAGCAGTTCCATCTCGATGAGCCGTGGGACAGCCGGCACAACCGATCGCTGATCGAGAAGATGCCGAGACGTCTACCGCCTGCCGGCCGCCGGACCCTACAGCCCGCCGGACGCAAAACCGAAAGGATCGGGGCGGACCAACTTCGTGGTTCCCGTGGGAAAGGAGACCGTCTTCCCCGGCAGCCGCGCGGTGGCGCTCCGGGAGATCAGGAACGGCTGCGCCAACACGATCATGATCGTGGAAGTGGGCGACGACCATGCCGTGACCTGGACCCAGCCCGCGGATTTGCCCTTCGACTCCGCCCATCCCGCCGCCAGCCTGGCCGCGTTGCCTGCGCGGGGCTTTTGGGCGGCGACGTGCGATGCCAGCGTTCGCTGGTTTCCGCCCGAGTTCGACCGCGACTATCTCCGCGCGGCCTTCGCCCGCGGCGGCGGCAAAACAAACGAGTGACCGTGCCGCTTTCGGCCGCTACGCCGGTTTTCGACTGCGAAGCTGGCGGCGGCGCGCGGGAGTCGTCGCCTCGCCGATCTCCGGCACGATATAGCCCTCGCGCCGCGGCCCGGCGAGCCGCTGATTCGCTTCCGCATCGCCGACGAACTTCTCGGCCGCGGCGTCGAACGTCAGCTTGCGGCCGAGATGATACGTCGCCTCGTCGAGTTTCACCTTGCCCGCCTTGGCGACGTGCCGCTTCATGCTCTCGAACGCCTTGCCCACGGCCTTGTCGTTGCCCAGCGCGTCGGCCGGCTTGTTGAACGGAACCTCGGCGCCGAGTTGATACGAGACGTTGCCCAGGTGGCACAGCAGCGCCGAGCGATGCCCTTCGAGAATTTCGGCGTTGAGATTCTCGCGCTTGCGGCTGCGGACGCAATCGATGAAATTGCCGAACGGCCCGCCGTGATGCAGCGAAAACTCAACGTCCGCCAGCGGCTCGCCCCCTTTCTCCCCCTTGGCGAAGAAGCGGCCGTCCTTGATGACGCCCTGGTCGGTGTGGAACTCGTTGGTGATCTTCGTGTGCCGGTTGTTGACCAGGCCACGGTCCTCGAAGATGATCTTCGGGCCGCCAAAATCGATGATCGTCAACTGCGTGTTCGGCGTTTGCCCCTGGTCCTTGTAGCCGAAACGGCCGCCCAGGCTGACGGCGCTCGCCGGCACGGCCCCGTCCGGCATTGCCCAGCGGGCAACGTCCATCTGATGTACGCCCTGGTTGCCGATCTCGCCGTTGCCGAAATCCCAGAACCAGTGCCAGTTGTAATGGACCAGGTTCTGATGATACGGCTGTTGCGGCGCGGGCCCGAGCCACAGATCGAAGTTCAGCTCCTTCGGCGGCTCGCTCGGCGATTTGAATCCGATGCTCCGCCGCGGCTTGCTGGCGTAGCCGTAAGAGACCAGCAGCCGTCCGTACTTGCCGCTTCTGACCGCGGCCACTTGCCTGGCCCATTTCGCGTCCGAGCGATTCTGCGTGCCGTGCTGCACGATGCGATCGTACCGCCGCGCCGCCTCGACCAGCCGCCGGCCTTCGGCGAGGTTGTGGCTGCACGGCTTTTCGACGTAGACGTCCTTGCCCGCCTGGCAGGCCCAAATCGCCAGCAGCGAATGCCAATGGTTCGGCGCGGCGATCGAAACCGCGTCCAGGTTTTTGTCGTCCAGAATCGCCCGCAGGTCCTGCACGCACTTCGGCGTATTGCCGCCCCGCTTCCTCACTATTTCGCTGCGGGAGCCAAACAGCCGGCTGTCGGGATCGACCAGGTAGGCGACCTCGACGTTCTTCATCGTGCAAAACTGTTGAATGTGCTCCACCCCACGTCCATGAATCCCCGCCACGGCGATGCGAATCCGCTCGTTCGCCCCCAGCACCCGCGCCGAGGCCTTCGCCCCGCCAAAGCCAAATGTCGCCGCCACAAATCCACCGGCAGCAGCATGTTTCAAGAAATCACGACGGTTGAAGGAAGACATGATTCGCCCCTCGATAGGTGTTGCCTGGCACGAATGGAGCAAGCGGCGCACGAGCCGCCGGCGGTAGGACCGTACACTCCTATTTCACCCGACAAAAAAGGAAAAGTCAACCGATCAGCCGCTTAGCCGCGCCCCGAAGGGAAGCGCTGATGCGGCCCCAACGCCCTCCGCTGTCCCAGGGAACCGTAACCCCAAGAAGTTGACCACGCCGCAGGGATTTTCCTCCCCGCTCCCCTTCGCAGTGCCGAAAACCGCGCTGCGCCGATCACAGCCGCGGGTTGCCGCTGGAATCCGGGTACGAGGCGAACGAGAACTTGTGGGCGTCCTCCCAGTCGGAGATCCATGAGTGGTCGAGCGACGCCGCAATCTCCTCGCCAAACGTCAGGCCCGTCACCGCGTGCTGATCGTGCGCCCTGCGGATTGCGCACGGCACGTACTCAAGTCCGGCCCGCAACGCGCAACTCGCCCTCCGGTGTCCATCCAAAATGAAATAGTACTGCGAAAACCGGACTACTTCGATAGGCTCGTGTGGAAAGAAGCCGCCGGACTCGATCGAAGCCAGAATGGCTTTCGTCTCTTCCGAGGCGGCGCGGCCAACGTCTACCGAAGGATACAGGCTCTTGGGACACAACAGAGCGCGTGCCCCAAAGCGGGAGACTCCCTTTTGGAAACGCTCGCGGATCGTCGCAGCAACAGTCTCAGGTTCGGCCCACGTCGAGTCGATCAGCAGGTCGTAGTTGTCGGGATCGTTGCACTGCACCCCGTAGAGCCGGGCAAACCGCTCGTCCTCCAGTTGCTTCCGGCGAAGATCGTTTCGCACCGCGTCGGCCAGGCCGCAGTGGATCTCCTCCTTCCGCCCGCTGGCCAGCACCCGGCGAGCCCCCGCGCAGGGATCGACGTAGAGAAAGACGTTGAACGCCCGTTCGACGAAATGCCACGCCAGGCGTGAGTCCAGGACCAGGCGGTTTCCGCTCTGGTTCAGCCCGCGCAAGTACGAGTCGATCACTTCATCGATCTTCCCGTCGCGCATCGACGCCTCGTTCAGTTCCAGCGGCGTGCATCCCCGCTCGGCGGCAAAGCGGCGCTGGATCGTGCCGGTCGAGATGTGTTCATAGGCCAGCCACGTCGCCAGCATCCGCCCGACCGTGCTCTTCCCGCTGCCGACCTCCCCGGTAATCGTGATGATCTCTTTCATACGACCCGCTCTTGCGCGAACGCTCTCGTCGCGTCTCCCGGCTTCTCGCGAATCGGCCAGACCAATGAGTATGAACCAGACTCCCTTCCCGCACAACCCCTGACCCGCAGTCTCATCACAGTGTGACAGTTCGGCGGACAGTTCGAGTTCAGGGGAGTTCGGGGGCTGAGTTCGGGGGACATAATACTGGGGGAGTTCGGGGGACACAATACTGAACTATTGACAAGAAGTGAGGCGATTGGTAATCTCTGGGGATGGCAAGGCTGGCACGGTTGGTGATTCCTGGTTTTCCGCACCATATAACATAACGCAGCGCGGCAACCGCCGACAACAGACGTTCTTTGGCGACGACGACTACGAAGCCTATTTGGAGTTGATGGCCGAGTGGTGCCGCGAGCAGGGCGTCGAGATTTGGAGCTATTGCCTGATGCCGAATCACGTCCACTTGATCGCGGTGCCAAAGAGCGCGGGGGAAATCAGGGGACACAATACCAGTTGTGGAAAGATAGACAAGTGAACCTTGGATGAACGCCGAATCTTCGGCGGCGGGAGTTGACTCGATCATGTCGCGGCTTACCTCCTCTCTTCGAGGACGACAACAGCAACGGAGCCCTTGACTCCGGCGAGACGACCTATCTTAACAATCGAACGCCTCGAGCGGCCACCCGCTTTATCGCCGGTTGCAGCGGTCGAGAAATTGGCGGGCGGCCTGCTGGGCTTCTGCGGCGTTGGGGCTCAACCAGAAACCGAGGTGCGAGCCCTCCTCGATCCAATAGCGCTCGGCGCCGGCAATGTGTTCGTGAGCATAGACGCCGTCGTAGAACTTCACGTCGGCGTCGTGCGTGCCGTGAATAATCAGACTCGGGCAGCGAATCCGCTCGACCGGCAGATGGCTGTACTGGCGGAACTGCTCGATGTCGTTTTCGGTGCCCGGCTTGCGCAGCCGGTAGGGAGACATCGAGTCGGTGAAAGCCCTGACGAACGCCAACAGCCGCTCGTCGGCCATGACGTACTCGATGTTCCTCTCGATCTGTTTCTTCGTGAACAGTCCCTCGGAGTGGAAGAGTCCTTGCAGCACGACGCGCGGGTTCCAAACCCCTACCTTCTGCAACATCTTCTGGCCGAGATCGCTCAAGAAGATCACCTGTTCGAGCGGTCCGACGGTTTCGGGCATGTCGTAGTAGCCGCTGATGCCGTCGATCACGATCAGGCCGGCGACGCGCTTCGGATGTCGGATGGCGAGATAGTACGCGGCCGGTCCGCCCGCCGAGGCCCCGGGCATGTTCCGGGGACACAATACCTAATTCCTGCGTTTTCTTGTTCGCGGCTTGCGCACAATTCCAGGGGCACAATACTGATTGTGCCGCTTTGGGCAAATAGCCGGGAGGAATAAAGGAGGAGTTCCGGTGACACGATACCAATTCTGGCAAGGTAGACAAGTGAGCAATACGACGGCGACGGCAACCTGGTCCGCTACACCGACCATGACGGCCGGCTCACCAAGGGGGAGAACAGGGGAGAACAGGGCGGCAGAGCGCACTTAGTCATTAGTCAGGTTCGCCTATTGACAAAGTGCGCTCTGACCCCAACTCCTCCACTCGGTGATCGATCCCCCGCTGCATTGCTGCGATGCGGCCGGCACGGACCGGGGAAAAGGGGGCGAAGAGTTGAGAATGCCGGTAGCATTCGGCTGCGCTGCCAGATTTCCCACTGCTTCTGCTCGCGATCCGCGTGCGCTGCTTGACCTGGTTCGAGAGCAAAGACTCCCGCCCCCTTGATCTTTCCCCTTTTTTGCCAGCCTCGAAGAACTATCGTCTTTGGCGACTTCAGTATCCCCACACTACCTGTGGGTAACAGCCGGCGCCGCACCCCGAGTTCCACACGTAGCCGCCTCCCCAACCGCAGCCGCCATAGCTGTAGCAACTGTTGCAGCCGCCATAGCCGCAGCCACTGGAGCCGCCGCCGCCGCCGCCGCCGCTATAGCAACTGCCGCAGCCGTACCCGCTATAGCAGCCGCCATAGCCGCAGCCGCCGCAGCAGCCCCAGCCGCCCCGTCGCCCAAAAGCCGACGCTGAACTGGCGGTCACGCACCAAACGGTCAGCAGCACCACAATCGACATGATTAGCCGTCGCATGGCATTGTCTCCTCGTGTCAGAAGTTTCGATGCGGCGTTTCATACGCCTTGGTCCAACTCGTTCCTTCACAGAATAGTTCGCAGTTGGCGGCAAGCGGCCAAGTGCAAATCTTTCTTGCCGGCGGACCATCGCGGGCGGATGGACACGGAAAAACGGCCGCGACAATGGGAATTGCCGCAGAATGGAGGGACATTCGCCTGCCCGCGACGCCCGACGCCGCAAGAAAATGAGGTTTTTCTTCAGGCTGCGGGGGGAAATCTCCCCAACCTCTCCGAAGAAGAACGGCCACCCACGCCCTGGCGCATCAGCGACTTGCAACAACAACCGCTGCACCCAGAAACGAAAAAAAGCTGCAACCGCGTTGCAAGAACTCTTCGCCCCGCGTCGCGCGGAACACGCCGCCAGAGAAGTCCTAGTGCGGCTTGTCGGCGAAAACTTTCACTTCGCGGGGCGTGACATAGACCGTGCTGCCGTTGGCGATCTTCAGGGAACGGTAACGCTCCTGGGTCAATTCGGCGTGCAGCCGCTCGCCCGACTCGGCCGTCAGCTCCAGCCGCACGTTCGGACCGGCCGAGTGGATGCGGGTGACCACCGCCTGAAGTGCGGGATGGCCGTTGCGGGTTACATCAACGTCCAACTGGTGCGGGCGGATGAAGACGCTGGCCGCCTGCGTGGGCGTGCCGGCATGCTCCGGTGACTCCAGCGCCAGCGTGGCGAAATGCACCTTGCCGCCTTCCAACCGGGCGCGGAAGAAGTTCACCTCGCCCAGAAACTTCACCACGAACTCGGTGGCCGGCTTGTGAAAAACCTCGTCGGGCGTGCCGATCTGCTCGATTTGCCCCTCGTTCATCACCAGCACGCGGTCGGCCAGCTCGAGCGCCTCCTCCTGGTCGTGCGTCACGAAGACGCTCGTCAGGTGAATCTCGTCGTGCAGCCGCCGCAGCCACTGCCGCAGCTCCTTCCGCACCTTGGCGTCGAGCGCCCCGAACGGCTCGTCCAACAGCAGCACCTTCGGCTCGATCGCCAGCGCCGGGCCAACGCCACGCGCTGCCGCTGGCCGCCGGAAAGCTGGTGCGGATAGCGATGGGCCATGCTCTCCAACTGCACGAGTTTCAGCAGCCGCATCACCTTGTACTTGATCAGATTTCGCGCCGGCCGCAGCTTTTTGGGCCGGACGCGCAGCCCGAAGGCCACGTTCTCGAAGACGTTCATGTGACGAAACAGGGCGTAGTGCTGGAAGACGAAGCCGACCTGCCGCTTGCCCACGTTTCGCCGGGCGACGTCCTCGTCGTGGAAGAGGATCGCCCCGCTGCCTGCGTCCGGCTCTTCCAGCCCGGCGATGATCCGCAAGAGCGTGGTCTTGCCCGAGCCCGACGGCCCCAGCAGCGCGACCAGTTCGCCGGTGGCCACGCTGAGGTTCACGTCCTTCAAGGCGGTGAAGGCGCCGAAGGTTTTCGTGATGTTGCGGACTTCAATGCCCATGCGTCAGTCTCCCGTATACCCCAGTTCCTCCGCCGACAACTGCTCCAACGTCTTCCATTGCAACAGCGATTTCAGCACCAGCGTAATCAGCGCCAGCAATGCCAACAGCGAGGCGACGGTGAAGGCGGCGGCGAGATCGCCGGCGGCCAGGCCCTTGTACAAACGCTCGACGTGCAGCGGCATGGTGTTGGTGCTGGCGATGTTGCCCACCACGACCGAGACGGCGCCGAACTCACCCATTGCCCGGGCGTTGCAGAGGATCACGCCGTAGAGCAGGCCCCATTTGATGTTCGGCAGCGTCACGCGGCGGAAGATTTGCAACCCGCTGGCGCCCAACACCCGCGCCGCCTCTTCCTCCTCAGTCCCCTGTGCCTGCATCAGCGGAATCAGTTCGCGGGCGACGAAGGGGAAGGTAACGAAGAGCGTCGCCAGAATGATTCCGCAGGGGGCGTAGACGATGTGGATGTCGTAGCGGTCCAACCAGGGCCAGAACCAGCCCTGCCGCCCGAAGAGCAGTACGAAAACCATGCCCGCGATCACCGGCGAAACGCTGTAGGGCAAATCGATCAGCGTAATCAGCACGCTCTTGCCGACAAACTCGAATTTGGCGATCGCCCAGGCGGCGAGGATGCCGAACAACGTGTTGATCGGCACGGCAACAGCCGCGGCCAGCAACGTCATACGGATCGCGGAGAGTGTATCGGGGTCTCTCACCGCATCGACGTAGGCGATCCAGCCCGCCGAGAACGCCTCGGAGAACACGAGTACCAGCGGCATGAACAAGAACAGGCCGAGAAACACGAGCGTGACGCCGATCAACAACCCCCGCACCCACAGGGGTTCGGTCACGGCGTCCGTCGCCCGCTGCCGAGCGCCGGCTGTCAGTCGTAGTGCAACGGTTCCCGCCATTGACGTTCTTGCTCTCTCTTTGCGAAACCGCAAGCGGCTTCTCTAATCCCTAATCTCTGCTTCACGTCGCGTACCGCCGGCTCCACCACTGCGTCAAATTGATGAACAGCAGAATGATGAACGACGCCACGAGCATCACCACCGCGATCGCCGCCGCCTCGCCGAACTCGAACTGCTCGAGCTTGGTGAAAATCAGCATGGGAACTACCTTTTCCCATTTGCTGGAGATGAAGATCACCGAACCATATTCCCCCAGCGCCGGGCGAAGGCCAGTGCGAAACCGGTCAGCAGCGCCGGCAGAATCGTCGGCAAGATCACCCGCCGCAGCGCCTGCCAGCGCGTGGCCCCCAGGCTGGCCGCCGCCTCTTCGACCTCCATGTCCATGTCCTCCAGCGCCGGCTGCAAGGTGCGGACCACGAAAGGCAGGCCGATAAACGTCAGCGCCACGATCACGCCCCAGCGACTGTAAGCGATTTCGATTCCGTAGGGGGCCAGCAGGCGGCCGACCCAGCCGTCGCGCGAATACAGTTGGGCCAACGCGATGCCCGAGACGGCCGTGGGCATGGCAAAGGGCAAATCGACCACCGCGTCGATGAGCTTCTTGCCCACGAACGAATAACGCACCAGCGTCCAGGCGACGATCAGTCCGAAGAAGGCGTTGATCACCGCGGCGACCAAGGCGGCGCCGAACGAGAGCTTGTAGGCGTCGATCGCCTCCGGATCGGTTACGGCCGCCCAGAAATCGGGCCAAGTGACGCTCGCCGATTTCAGGAAAAGCGCGGCCAAGGGTATCAGCACCAGCAAGCTCAGATAACTGAGCGTGCAGCCCATCGTCACGCCGAAACCCGGCAGAACGCTACGCTGTTTCAGACTCATCGTGTACTCCCCTCTCCCTTTGGGAGAGGGGCCGGGGGTGAGGGCTTCTCATTGTTGGTTGCCGCTCCCGAAGCCCTCACCCTAGCCCTCTCCCAAAGGGAGAGGGGACTTTCGGTTGCAGCCTTTTTTGCAATCACAGCTTCTCCTTCGACATCTTCCCGTAGAAGCCGCCCTTGGCGAAGTGCTCGCCGTTGGCCTTCGTCCAGCCGCCGAAAACGTCGTCGATGTTGAACAATTCGACCTTGGCGAAGCTCTTCATGTACTCGGCGGGAATCCCCTCGAACGTCGCGGGGGCGATAATAGTGCTTGGCCACGATCTTCTGTCCCTCGGGCGAATAGAGATAACGCAAATACGCTTCGGCCACTTGGCGCGTGCCGTGCTTGTCGACGATCTTATCGACCACCGCCACTGACGGCTCGGCCAAAATGCTGATCGAAGGGATGATGATCTCATATTCCCCCTTCTTCAAATCCTGCACCGAACGGATCGCCTCGTTCTCCCAGGCCAGAAGCACGTCGCCGCGGCCCTTTTGGACGAAGGTCAGCGTCGAGCCGCGGGCGCCGCTGTCGAGGATCTTCGCGTGGCGATACATCTCCTCGACGAACTTGAATGCCTGTTTTTGCGCCTTGGCCACGGCGTCGGCCTGCTTGGGGTCCTTCAGCTTGGCCAAGTCGCCCAACTCACGTTTCAGCGCGAAGCCCCAAGCGGCGAGATAATTCCAACGCGCGCCGCCGGAAGTCTGTGGGTCGGGCGTAACAATCTCCACGCCCGGCTTCAGCAGGTCACCCCAGTCCTTGATCCCCTTCGGATTACCCTGCCGCACCAGAAAGACGATCGTGGAGGTATACGGGGCGCTGTTGTTTGGCAGCCGTTTCTGCCAGTCCTTGTCGATCAGGCCGTCGGAGTTCTTGACGATGTTATCGATGTCGTTGGCCAAAGCCAGAGTGACCACGTCGGCCTCGTTGCCGCCGATAACGCTGCGGGCCTGCTTGCCCGATCCGTCGTGCGAGGTGGTGATCTTGACCATCTCGCCGCTCTGCTTCTGCCAGTGCTTGGCGAAGGCGCCATCGAATTCCCCGTAAAGTTCAATTGTCGGATCGTAGGAGACGTTTAGCAGCTTCTTGACCTTCGCCGCCGAGTCCGGTTGTCGCGAACAGCCCGCGACAATCGATCCCAGCGACGCGACCACGGCCAGCACCAACAACCAACGGACGCGGCAGCCAAGCAACTCCATTAGAAGGCTCCTCGAAAAATGGGGGTAGATCCAAAAATCGGCGACGGCACGATTTGTGCATCACCGCTGAGACTGCTATCGTCGCAACTCCCATGCCGTCTTACGGAACAGGAAGAGGAGGGCATCCTCTGGGAAACTGCGAAGAGTAAATGGTCTGTAAGACGGCTGGCCGTCAAATAGCCTAGACAGAGGCCGTTAAATACGGTAGCATGGCCGTTGTATGTCACGGCTGCCGACCATACTCAATCCGGTCTGCTTGGCACAAATGGAACAGCCACAACAGTTGCTTCTAAGCGTCTGGCAGGAGGCCTGCCGGCACATCGAGATCGGCCAATCGATGGCGAACATCGCCGCCGCATTGGCCCGTCATATTCCAGTCGAACAGGTGCTGGTCCGTCGCATTGATACGGTGAAATCGGGGTTGGAGACGGTCGCCGTCGGCTTCCCGGAATCGAAGGCGCCCCGGCCCGAAGCACGCAGCAGTTGCTCACCTGCCGAGTTGCAGTCGCTGTTGCAGTGGTGTCGCCGCGGGAACGTGTCGCAGCGATGCGGCGAGGAGACGGCCGCTGCCTTGACGATGTTGGCCGCCAACCAACACGGCGGCGACGCAATGATCGGGCCCTTGGGCGATCCGGCCGGTCACTGCGGCCTGCTGGTTCTGCTGGCGTCGAATGGTCAAACGTTCGCCCCCGATCACCTTGCCTTGGCCCAACTGCTGCTCGAGCCGATCTCGGTGGCTTTCGAGAACGACCTGCGGCTGCGGGAAATCGCTGCGTTGCGCGAGGCCGCCGAAGCCGACAAACGCTCGTTGTTGGCCCGCCTGGGGCGAAAGACGCTCGGCGACACAATCGTGGGAGTTGAATCGGGGCTGCAAGCCGTGATGGATCGCGTCGAACTGGTCGCCCGCAGCGACGCCCCCGTGCTAATCTTCGGCGAAACCGGCACCGGCAAGGAGCTGATCGCCCGGGCGATCCACAGCCGCTCGTCGCGGCGCAACGGCCCCTTCGATCGGGTGAACTGCGGCGCGATCCCGCCGGAGCTGATCGACTCGCAACTCTTCGGTCACGAGCGGGGAGCGTTCACCGGGGCCGTCGAGGCGCGGCGCGGCTGGTTCGAGCGGGCCGACGGCGGTACGTTGTTTCTCGACGAGATCGGCGAGTTGCCGCCAGCTGCCCAGGTTCGCATGTTGCGAATCCTGCAAGACGGCTGGATGGAGCGGGTCGGCTCGGAGAAGCCGATCAACGTCAACGTACGGATCGTCGCGGCCACGCACGCCGATCTCGCCTCGATGGTGGCCGAGGGGCATTTCCGTGAAGACTTGTGGTATCGCATCGCGGTCTTCCCCATCGTGCTGCCGCCGCTGCGCGAGCGCCGCGAGGACATCGCCAAGCTGGCCGCCCATTTCGCCGCGCGAGCGGCAACGCGATTCAGCCTGGCCCCGGTCGCGCCGCAGCCCGAAGACCTCGCGCTGTTGGCCTCGTACTCCTGGCCGGGGAACGTGCGCGAGTTGGCCGCGGTGATCGATCGCGCGGCGATCCTCGGCGACGGCAAGCGGCTCGACGTGGCCACGGCCTTGGGGGTCAGCGGCGATTCATCCCACGCTGCCGCCGCCGATCGCGCCGCACAGGTTGCCGGTAGCCCCAAGCGTTGGGCCGGCAGTTCCGCCCGGTGGGGCGGCAGTCCAACGGCCACGCCGATCAGCCGTCCGGCTGCGGCGGCAAACGGTTCGCTGCTCGCGCCGGCCGAGAAGCCGGGCGGAACGGCTTCAACTGCGGCGATCGAGCCGCTTGACGTCGCCATCCGCCGCCACATCGAAGCGGCGCTGGCAGCCACGGCCGGACGGATCGAAGGCCGCCAGGGGGCCGCCGCGATGTTGCGGATCAATCCGCACACGCTGCGGGCGAAGATGCGCAAACTCGGCATCGACTGGGCCCGCTTCCGCACCTCCTCGTGAGGCGCGTCTGCACGGAATCTCGGCCGCCTGCCAAGATTCTTCGCTACGATCAGAATCACATGGTAAGCAGTCGCGAGGAAATCCCCCGCAGCGGCCACAGGCAACCGCTTGACAGGTGGCGATGCGTGGGGGATACTCTCGGCGAGTGGGTGGAACGCCCCAACGTTCCCTTCCCGCGACAATCACCTCAATTCAAGGAGCTTCTTATGGTTCGGCGACGTGCATTTTGGGTGGCGGTTGTGTTGGCGGTGCTGGCGGCGACGCCGGCCTGGGCCGCCGCCGACGTTTTCCACGCGATTCCCTCCGATGCGCTGGCCTTTGTGGCAGCCAACCACATCGGCGAGACAAGCGCAAAGATCGAGAAGGTCTGCAAACAGGTGGGCGCCAAGCCCGTGAATCTGCTCGACATGATCAAGGAGAAGACCGGCGCCAGCAAGGGTCTCGACGAATCCCGCAGCGCCGCACTGGTGGTCATGCCCGGCAAGGACTTGAAAAGCGAGCCCTCCCCCGTGGTCTTGATTCCCGTGACCGACTACAAGCAGTTCCTGGAATCGCTCGGCGCCAAGCCGGGGGAGAAGATCACCGAGGTGCAGATTGCCGGAGCGCCCGTGCTGATCGCCGAACGCGAAGGCTACGCCGCCATCTCGCCGAACCACAGCCACTTCCGCGAGGGCTTGGAGAAGCTGCTGGAGTCGAAGCGGAGCATCGCCGACGAGCACCCGCGAATGCCCGACTGGCTGAGCCAGAACGACCTGGTCGCGGTGGCAACGTCGCACGGCATCAAGACGGCCTCACAAGCGGCGCAGCAATGGTACCAGCAGATGAAAGAGGCCTTCGCGCGGATGAACATGGACCAGGATGCGCTCGCCGGCTTCGAGATCTACGTCAAGCTCTTCCAGATCGCCGAAAAGGAGGTCGATACCATCGCCGTTGCCGCGCGGGTGGACAAGGACGGCAACGTCCATCTCTCCAAGCGCATCCGCTTCACCAAGAGCAGCGACACGGGCGGATCGCTGGCCAAGCTGCAACCGCTCGAGAAGGGTCCGCTGACGGGCATGCCGGCCGGGACGTTCCTCTTCGCCGGCGGCGGGCCCTGGTCCGACGCCCTCGCCCGCGGCATCTTGGCCTTCCAGGCCGATTACATGAAGAAGAGCTTTGAAAAAGCTTACGGTCTCGACGAAGAACAGGCCAACGAGCTTGCCAAGAAATCTCTGGACGTGCCCGGGGGCCTCCACTCTTTCTCCTTCATCATGGGACCGCCCGAGTCGGGCGAACCGGTGTTGGGCAATACCTTGGCCCTCTATGACGTGGACGACGCGGCAAAATACCTCGACGGAATGGAGAAGTATCTCAACGGCATGAACCCGCCCGGCCACGACGAGAACGACAAGAAGCTCTTCGCGGCGAAGAAGACGGAAGTCGGCGGCCGCCCCGCCCTGGAATACGAAATGGCCATCCCGCTCCCCAAACAGGCCGCGATGATGCCGGGCTTCTCCGAGATCATGAAGAAGATCTACGGTTCCGAAGGAAAGATGAAGTTCCTGGTGGCCGCCATCGACGACCATCACGTCGCGCTGAACTTCTCCGGCCGCGCCCCGGTCATCATGCGGGCGATCGCGTCGATGAAGAAGCCGGCCGACAGCCTGGCGGCTGACGCCGAAATCGCCAAGACCGCCGCCCTACTCCCCGCCGACGCCCAGTGGGTCGGATACTTCAGCCCGGGCGGCGCCGTGGCCTTCGTCAAAGCCGTCGTCGAGAGCATCGGCGCGGAAGGCGGCTTCGGCAACAAACCCAACATCCCCGACTTCCCCGCCTCGCAGCCGATCGGGTTGGCCGCCAAGGCCAAGCCCGGCCAGTTGCAGATCGAGGTGATTGTCCCCTCGACCGTGCTCGACGCCATCGGCAAGTACGTCGAACAGGTCCAAGGCGCCGAACACCCGGAAGTCCCCTAGCACGCGGTTCAATCGGTCGTTGCCGGCGAGAAACGCCCCCCGATTGCAATCGGGGGGCTTTGCTACGAGGCAAGAATCTCCCGCAACGTGTTCTTGTCGCAATGGCGGCAAGCGAGTGCTGGTCGTGACGTTGTCTGCTCAGTTGCCAATAGCCGCCGACTTTGCTCGGCGGCTATTGCTTCTTCTTGATCCATCTTGTCGTATTGCCGCGCGGATAGAATGGGGTCGTTCGCTGGATCGTTGCCCCGATCGCGCGGCAAGCTGAGCCGGTACAGATTGCCGCGCTTGCCCATTCTTTGGGTCGCATCCCGGTTTTCGAAAGGTCAAAATCATGAGGATTGCTTTGATGGAGCGGCGTGCGCGTCTTCCGATGATCGTGGGACTCTCCGCGATTCTCGTCGCACTGAGCGGCTGCCCGTGGGGCGGGGAATCAACGAAAACGGCCGAATCCCCGGGAAAGAGACGGCCCGTCACCACTGCCCCCGTCAAGACCGCCGAGAAACCAAAAGCGGAATCGTCGGAACACGGGACGACCTCCGCCGCCAAGACCGCCTCTGCGGCGCAACGCGTCGCGCGGGCCGTGGAGGAGGCTGCCAGCAAGCCGCGCAACGCCGCCCTCCCGCTGGTCGAAAATCCGCAGGATCTCGAACGACTCTACCCGAAGGCCCCGGTTTGGATCGACAAGCGGAACAGGTGGGTGGTCTTGCAGGGCGAAATCTGTTCGGTCGACTACCCGCTGGAATTCTTCGCCTCGATTCCCACCAAGGCCTACGAGTCGGTGTTGTCGCTTGATGTGGAGGCGTGGATCGTGCATTCCGCTCTGTTGAGCGTCGGGGCCGAGCCGGGCCATCCGCACCGATTCGATGATAGCGTCACTCCGGCCAAGTTCATCCCACCGACCGGAACCGAAATCGCCATCGAAGTCCACTGGAAGGACACAGACGGCAAAGTCCGCTCGGCCGACGCCCGGCAGTGGGTCCGCAATATCAAGACGAAAACAGCATTGGACACCAACTGGGTGTTTGCCGGCAGCGTTTTCGTGAAAGATCAAGAGACGGGAAAAGAGTACTATGCGGCCGACCAGGGCGAATTGATCTGCGCTCTCAGTTCCCCCTATGCCATGCTCGAGCTGCCCATGTTCGGCTACGGGGCCATCGAGGCCAGAACCTTCGAGGCTTTCAAGGAACACATGCCGCCGCGAGGCACGTCGGTTACGCTCGTGCTGAAGCCGATCCTCTCCACCAATCCCAGCGCGCAAAGCGCGCCGCCGCAGACGCCGCCCGCAACGCCAAGCCCGCACGCCGATGCCGAACAGAAAGCCGCCGATGCCGCCGAGCCCTGGCTGACGCTCGTCGATCGCGGCGAATACGCGCAAGCCTGGGAGGCGGCCTCCAACGTCCTGCGGAAATACAACGGCCGAAGGGACTTCATCAAAATCATCGGCGACAAACGAAAGCCATTCGGCAAACTCGCCTCCCGGCAACTTGAATCGAAGCGCTTCACCACGACCCTCCCCGGCGCCGTCGAAGGCCGGTACGTCGTTCTGCAATACAAAGCCGTCTTCGCCAACAACAAGTCGGCCGTTGAGACGGTCGTGTTGGCGCTTGGCAGCGGCAAGAAATGGCGGGTCTCGGGATACCAGATCGAATGAGCGAGAACTCCACGCAGCGGCCGCCCCCTACGGTCGTGATCACCGGCGCTTCGACGGGCATCGGCCGCGACTGCGCACTCGAGCTGGATCGTCGCGGTTGTCGCGTCTTTGCGGGCGTTCGCAGCACAGCCGCCGCCGAGCAACTTCGCCGCGAGGCGTCCGACCGCTTGATCCCGATCACGATCGACGTGACGGAACCCGACGGGGTCGCAGCCGCCGCCCAACTCGTCGCTGCGGCGGTGGGCGACGCCGGAATTGCCGGCCTGGTCAACAACGCCGGAATCGTCGTCCCCGGTCCGCTCGAACTCATCCCGCTCGACGCCTTCCGCCGGCAGATCGAAGTGAACCTGATCGGACAGCTCGCCGTCACTCAGGCCTTCCTCCCGTTGCTGCGGAAGGGACGCGGGCGATTGGTCAACATGAGCTCGATGAGCGGCGGCCTCTCCGCGCCCTACTTGGGCCCCTACTCGGCGTCGAAGTTCGGCTTGGAAGCGATCACCGATGCGCTCCGTATGGAACTTCGCGACTCCGGCGTCCGCGTTTCAGCCGTCGAGCCGCCGCCGACTGCCACGCCCATCTGGGAAAAATCGCTCAGCTCGGCCGAACAAATGGCCGCCGGCATCGATCGGGCGGCGCTTTCGCCCTACGACGCCGACTTGGCGGCCGTTCGCCAGTGGGTCGGTCACACCGCTCGCGTCGCCGTTCCGACCAGCCGAGTCGTCGAGGCGGTGGTTCACGCGCTGACGGCCCCGCGGCCGAAAGCCCATTATTACCTGGGTTGGGACGTGTGCTTCTGCTTCAAGTGGTTGAAGTTGTTTCCCGACCGAATTCGCGACCGCCTGGTGCGAAGATTCGTCGGTCTGCGCTGATGCCGACAGCCTGAAGCCGCACAAGCGATGCACGTGGCGACGGTCCGCTGATCCCCCGCCTCCCGCTCGATTCGACGATCTCCGTTGCGGTATTCCAGCCGCTTGCGGCTTCGCAACGCATCGCGGCATCTCCTCGTTCCCCGCGCCTCTGGCGGAAGACACGGCAAATCCGGCCCTCTGACAAAGGGGGGTATTGCAAGAAATGCCTTGGCGGGCCACACTAAGGGCTCCAAATATCGAAAATCCCAGCGGCAAAAGGAGAGCCCCATGGCCAGCCAGCTTCCGTGCGTCAATCGTCTCGTTGGATCGCTTCCTAAGGTCGGCATTCGCCCCGCCATCGACGGCCGCCGCGGCGGCATCCGCGAATCGCTTGAAGGCCAGACGATGGGCATGGCCAAGGGCGTGGCCAAGCTGATCTCCGAATCGCTGCGGCACCCCTGCGGCGCCCCGGTCGAGTGCGTCATCGCCGACACCTGCATCGGCGGCGTGGCCGAGGCGGCGAAGACGGCCGCCAAGTTCGAACGCGAAGGCGTCGGCGTCTCGCTGACCGTCTCGCCCTGCTGGTGCTACGGCTCGGAGACGATGGACATGGATCCGCTGGTGCCCAAGGCCGTCTGGGGCTTCAACGGCACCGAGCGGCCCGGCGCCGTCTATCTCGCCGCCGTGCTGGCCGGCCACAACCAGAAGGGCCTGCCCGCCTTCAGCATCTACGGCCGCGACGTGCAGGACAAAGAGCAGGTCAACGACATCCCCGCCGACGTCCGCCAGAAGATCCTCGGCTTCGTCCGCGCCGGCCTGGCCGTGGCCACCATGCGCGGCAAGTCCTATCTCTCGCTGGGCAACGTCTCGATGGGCATCGCCGGCTCGCTGGTGAATCACGACTTCTTCGAGCGCTATCTGGGCATGAGGGTCGAGACGGTCGAGAGCGTCGAGTTCGTCCGCCGCATCGAGAAGGGAATCTACGACGAAAGCGAATATCAGAAAGCCGCCGCCTGGGCCAAGGCCAACTGCAAAGAGGGTGAAGACCGCAACGCTACGAAGCTCACGCCCAAAGAAAAAGCTCACGTCTGGGAGTGGTCGCTCAAAATGGCCCTGATCGGCCGCGACCTGATGGTCGGCAATCCGCGGCTGGCCGAAATGGGATTCGTCGAGGAGTCGATGGGCCATAACGCCATCGCCGCCGGCTTCCAGGGCCAACGCCAGTGGACCGACACCTATCCCAACGGCGACTTCATGGAGGCGATCCTCTGCTCGTCGTTCGACTGGAACGGCATCCGCGCCCCGTACATCATGGCCACGGAGAACGACTGCCTCAACGGCACAGTGATGCTTTTTGGCAACCTCTTGACCGGCACGGCCCAGGTCTTCGCCGACGTGCGGACTTACTGGAGCCCCGCCGCGATCAAGCGCGTCACCGGCTACGAAGCGACCGGCGTGGCGGCGCCCGGGCTGATCCACCTGATCAACTCCGGGGCGGCGGCCCTCGACGGCGCCGGCTGCCAGCAGATTGGCGGCCAGCCCGCCATGAAGCCTTTCTGGCAGATCACCGAGGCCGAGGCCAAGGCCTGCCTCGACGCCACCACCTGGTGCCCGGCGATCCTCGGCTACTTCCGCGGCAGCGGCCTGTCGTCGCACTTCGTCTCCCGCGGCGGAATGCCGGTCACGCTCTCGCGGGTGAATCTGATCCGCGGCCAGGGCCCGGTGTTGCAGATCGCCGAGGGCTGGACGTTCGAGCTGCCCACGAAGGCCCACAGCACCTTGGACGTCCGCACCGATCCAACCTGGCCGACGACCTGGTTCGCTCCGCGTTGCACGGGCAAGGGCGTATTCACCGACGGCTACACGGTGATGAACGCCTGGGGGGCCAACCACGGCGCTTTCAGTTACGGCCACATCGGCGCCGAACTGATCACGCTGGCCTCGATGCTCCGCATCCCGGTCTGTATGCACAACGTGCCCGAAGAAAAGGTCTTCCGCCCCAGCGTCTGGGCCGGCTTCGGCACCGCCGACCTCGAAGGGGCCGACTTCCGCGCCTGCGCCAACTTCGGCCCAGTCTACGGGCGGTAATGGAGTCGCTCATGGAGCAAAAAGAACCGATCCGTGAGAGGCGGTCTTTCTTGCCTCCCACGGATCGTTATTTTGCGCGGCCGAAAAGAAGAGCGGCATCCTATGTCGCTGACTTTGTCATGTGTTGGCTTGCTCCCTGCGGGTTGGGGAATGCTGCTGCCGGAGTGGCTTTCTTCACCGATGAGAAGATCCACTTTCGTTTGTTCGAGCAACGGCTCGAATCGCCAGCACAGAGGATAGAGTGCGTTGCCGTCTACGCGGTGATGTCAGTGGTTGGTTTTACTTACATGCTGTGGCGATACCGCTGGCGCTATAGATTATCGACGCTATTCAAAATCGTGGCGCTTTGGTGCGTAGTTCTAGGGGCGCTCAAGACGACGCCGATTTTCATGGCAGTTTTCGGCACACTGGCCTTTGCCTATGCCGTAGCCTGGAGTTGCCGCTCCAAAGGACTGCCCGAGTGAGCGACTTGTGATTACGTTGCAATCATGCGGTTTGAGGCGACAGGCGTACCTTCTCACTAGCCCAGGCATTTATGCCTGTGGAAGGAATGCCGACAGGTCATTTTCCTTTTTTGATGCGTCCCCTTTAGGGGACGCTGAGGCGATCGTCGGTCACGCCCTGCTACGAGATCACTAGTTGCCCCCTGAAGGAGGCTAATAGAAAAGGAACGGATGGGCGGTGGCTCTCGGCCCACAGGCATAAATGCCTGGGCTAGTGAAAAGGTACGATTGCGGCGTTTGTTGAGGGCAGGTTCTCAATCACCGAGGGGACGAAGGAGTCTGTCGGGACGAGTTGCTCAGATATTCCTGCCGCACCGCCCTCACCCTCGGCCCGTCTCCCAAGGGGAGAGAGGAGCCTGTTTCAAAATCCGCGAGCCGCCTGGATATCGGCGAAATCGCGGAGGTGATAATCGAGCCCGACATAATCGAGCACGCGGCATAGCGCCCGCAGGGCGACGCCCATGCCGTCGGGGCCGCTGAATCCGCCGAACTGCCCGCCGCCCTTCAGGTGCGGCTCGAGATCGAGGAACACCCCGGGGATGCCGCGGCGGCGGAGTTTCCGCTCGACGGCCGGCACGATGCGGCTGAAATCCCGCAGAATCGCCTCGTGGGCGCTGTCGCCTTCGTCCGCCGGCACGAAATGCCTGATCGCATCCACGTCCACCGGGTGCAGCGGCGGCGAGTTCGGCCCGCGATCTTCCAGCGGGCAGCGGTAATCCTTGATGTGCAGCCAGCCCAGCCCCGGCTTCATCGCCAGATATTGTTCGTACACTTCGGCGGGCGAATAGCCCTGCACCAGGATGTTCGCCGCGTCGAAAATCAGCAGCAGCCCCGGATGGTTGATCTGCCGGTGGATTTCCGCGAGAATCTGGCCCGTGCTGCCGACCAGATTCGCCTCGACCTCCAGGCCGTAGGTCAGATCGGCGCGGTGGCAGGCCTCGGCAATCTGGCCCAACTGATCGACGACCTGCGGCAGGCACTCCTCCAGGTCGGCCCCCCGCGGCGGATAGAACGAAAACCCGCGAATCAGTTTCGCCTCGAAGGCATGGGCCAGCTGGCACGCCTTTTTGACCTCGCGGCCGAGATACTTCTTGAACGGCACGTAGACGTTCTTCGTGGCGTCGTCCACGTCGCGGAGCTTCACCTTGCCGATTGGCGAGCCGATCGAAGAGACGTTCAGGCCGTACTCGTCCTGCAAATGGCGAATCTTCTGGATCTCGGCCAGTGTCAGGTGCATGACGTTCTTGACGCCCTCACCGGCGTCGATGAACCGCAGGCTGTAGTATTGCAGCCCCAGCGCGGCGAAGGCGGAAAACTGCTGCACCGCCGTCTTCTGGTTGGCGGCTTCGTCGGCAAAGCCCGATAGGATAACTCGCGGCAGTTCAGGCATAAGAGGGTTCAGGGGTCAGGGGTCAGGGGCTAGGGGTAAGGGGGCTGAGGGTCAGGGGGCTGGGGTGACGAACGAGGGGTGGCGGTTCACCGCCCACTGGCCGCTTGCGGTTTCGCGCCGTTCCTCCCAAGAAACGCTCCACTAGTTCTTCTTCTGCTCGACGCTCACGGTGACCGTCGTCGTAATCCCGCCGCGCGGAGTAAACGCGGCAGTCAGCGTCATCCGCCGCGGCCGCAGCACCGCCGCCAGATCGTCGAGAATCTGGTTCGTCACCGTCTCATAATAGACGCCCTGGTTGCGAAACTGCTGCAAATAGAACTTCAGACTCTTTAGTTCCACGCAGCGGGCGTCGGGAACGTACGTGATCGTCAGCGTGCCGAAGTCCGGCTGGGCGGTCTTCGGACACACGGAGGTAAACTCCGGGCAGACGATCTCGATCGTATAATCCCGACCTGGATTCGGATTCTCAAAGGTTTCCAACACGTTGCGAAAGCTTTCGTCCACGTCAGCCGTCTCCTTTCTTTCCGCCCATTATTGTGGCATGATGGAAGTTCCGGGGGTAGGGGGGAACCGCCGGAGAGTTGTCGACTTGATTGTATCCACGAACATGCCCACTGCGCCTGCGAAACCGGCGGTAATCCTACTATCCGGGGGGCTGGACTCAGCCACCGCCGCCGCCATTGCCCGGCAACAGGGGTTCGCCCTCTACGCCCTCTCGGTCGATTACGGCCAGCGGCATCGCCTCGAATTGCAGGCCGCCCGGCGGGTGGCCAAAGCGCTCGGCGTCGTGCGCCACGTGATTCTCTCGGTCGATTTGCGGCAATTTGGCGGCAGCGCCCTGACGGCCCCCATCGACGTGCCCAAGGATCGGCCCGCCGACGAGATGGCCCACGGCATCCCGGTCACCTACGTGCCGGCCCGCAACACGGTGCTGTTGTCGTTGGCGTTGGCCTATGCCGAATCGATCGGGTCGGCGGACATCTTCCTTGGCGTCAATGCCATCGACTACAGCGGCTATCCCGACTGCCGCCCGGAGTACATCGCCGCCTTCACCGCGATGGCCAACCTGGCCACGAAGGCCAGCGTCGAGGGCCGCCTGCAATATAACATCCACGCCCCGCTGATCCGCATGACCAAGGCCGAGATCATCCGCCGCGGCATCGCGTTGGGCGTCGATTACAGCTTGACCTACTCCTGCTACGATCCGGCTGCAAGCGGCGCCCCTGCGGCCACTGCGATTCCTGCCTGTTGCGTCGCAAGGGTTTTGCCGAGGCCGGCGTGGAGGATCCGTTGGAGCGTTGAGAAGAGAGTGGGAGACGAGGAGAGGGGGAGAGGGGGAGAAGTAACGATCTCGTCGTTTTGCTCCTCTCCCCCTCTCCCCATCTCCCACTCTCCACTGCCGACTGCCGACTGCCCACTGCCGACTCCCATGCAAATCGCCGAAATCTTCCGCTCGCTGCAAGGAGAAGGTCGCCTGACGGGCGTCGAGAGCATCTTCGTGCGCACGGCCGGCTGTAATCTCCGCTGCGGCTACTGCGATACGCCCTACGCCTCGTGGGCGCCCGAGGGGGACGAGCTTACAGTGGCCGAAATTCTCGACCGTGTCGAGCACCTTCGCCGCTCGCCGCGTCCAGCATTCCTCGATGCACTCTCCCCTCTCCCGCAAGCGGGAGAGGGGCCGGGGGTGAGGGCTGAACAGGGGTCAGGGATCAGGGGTCAGGGGCAAGGGACACGAAATCTCCAAATCTCCAAATCACCAACCCACGTCGTTCTTACCGGCGGCGAACCAATGCTCTTCGCCGAGCTGGTTCCGCTGACAGCCGAACTCCACCGCCGCGGCTGGCACGTTACGATCGAAACCGCGGGCACGCTCTATCTGCCGGTCGCCTGTGATCTGATGTCGATCAGCCCAAAACTGTCAAATTCCTCCCCTCTCCCTTTGGGAGAGGGGCCGGGGGTGAGGGCCGCAGCCACGGACGAGCAGCACCCGCAGTGGGCAGAACGCCACGGGCTGCACCGCCACGCCCCCGACGTGATCCGCCGACTGATCGCCGAGTACGACTACCAGTTGAAGTTCGTCGTCGATTGTCCCGCCGATTGCGAAGAGGTCCTGGCCTATCTCCGCGAGTTTCCCGAGATCGAGCGGTCGCGGGTGATGCTGATGCCGCAGGGCGTCGATGCCGCCGTGTTGGCCGAGACGGCCCGCTGGTTGCAGCCCTACTGCGCCGCCCAGCAGTTGGCGTTCTGCCCCCGTCGCCAGATCGAATGGTTCGGCGCCGGCCGCGGAAGATGAAGCGTCGGCGGAGACAGAACGAACCGGCGCGCTTCCCTTCGGGGCGCGGCTAAACCGGCCACCCATCCCTCATCCCTCATCCCAACAAACAGTTATCGATCAGCCGCGTGTTCTCGATCTTGACCGCCAGCGCCGCCAGCGTCGGACCGACGATCCGCTCGACCGGCTGGAGCGTTTCAGGATCGACGAGCGCGATGTAATCGATCCGCGCATCTTCGGCCGTCTCAATCACGTCGCGCATTCGCCAGGCAATCGCGGCCGCGTCTCGCTGGCCTTCCGCAACAAGACGCGCCGCTGTTTGCAGGCTCTTCCACAACACCAGCGCCCGCTGCCGTGCGGCCGGGCTCAAATAGCGGTTCCGCGAGCTCATCGCCAGCCCGTCCGGCTCGCGCACGATCGGGCAAACGCGAATCGTAATCGGCAGATTCAGGTCGGCCGTCATGCGGCGAACGACCGCCGCCTGCTGGTAGTCTTTCTGTCCGAAATAGGCCGTGTCCGGCTGAACGATGTTGAACAATTTCAGCACCACCGTGGCCACGCCGCGAAAATGTCCCGGCCGGCATTGCCCTTCCAGCGGCTCCGCCACCGCGCCGACTTCGACCCACGTGGTGAAAAAGGTGTCAGGAACCGTTTGCCGAGGCGATTCCGAGGGCGTTTCAGGCGAAAGAGGTTCGTACAAACGGTTCCTGACACCTTTTTCGTCCGGATACATCTCCACGTTCGTCGGCACAAACGCGATATCCGCCTCGCAGTCGGCCAACAACGTCAGATCGGCTTCCAGCGTGCGCGGATACTTGGAAAAGTCCTCGCTCGGGCCGAACTGCGTCGGATTGACGTAGATCGACACCACCGCGCAATCGCACTCGGCCTTGGCCGCCCGCACCAGGCTCAAGTGCCCGTCGTGCAGCGCCCCCATTGTCGGCGCCAATCCGATCCGCTTCCCCTGCCGCCGCAGCGGAGCAAGCGTCTCACGCAACTGGGCGATTGTGGTGATTACTTGTGGCATTGCGGTTTGGTGAATTACTGTCAGGAACCGTTCTACTGCATTCCGTGCACCGCCGCCAGCACTTCGCTGAAGATGGCGCCAGGATCGCGCTCGCCCGCCCGCAACACCGGCCCCACGTCGGCCCGTGCAGTCTGGTCAACTACCGCCCGGCGAATGCGTTCCAACTCCACGGCCGTCAATCGCCGCTCGCACGGACGCCCGCGCAGGCCGATGCGGCGAACCAGCTCCTCGGCCGGGGCGTCCAACAACACGATCAGCCGTGGCCGGAGGACCGTCTCGCGCAGTCGCTCGTAACGAGAAAGAAACGACGCGTACTGTTCGGCCGGCAGCCACGCCCGGGCGAAGGCCGCCGATTGATCGAACCAGAAATCGCTCACCAGCCAGCGGTGACTCGCTCCCAGCCCGGAAAAAGGGGTCACGGAAAAAGGGGTCAGAACTATTTTTTCACGCAAGCGCGGCCTTAACGCTGGCCTCCCGGCAAAAAAGAGTTCTGACCCCTTTTTCTCGCTCAACAGCAGGGCACGTTCGTGCAGGAATTCCAACTCGGTGTCCCACGCCCGGCCAGCCGTGTCGGCATAAAAGGCGTCGAGCCGCGGCTGGTCGGGCTGCTCCAAGACCAACTCCGCCGCGACCGCGCGGGCAAGCCGCTCCGCCAGCCGCGTCTTGCCCGCCGCGATCGCCCCGGTCACCGCCACGTAGGGCGCCGACTGATTCAGATGGGCGAGCAGCCGGGCGACGCTCCAACCGATCGTCGGGTGAATCATCGAGCCGGCCACCTCGGCCGCCGGTTCCAGCACGAACCGCCGCCACGCCATCCGCGGATGCGGCAACGTCAACTCCGGCGTGGAGAGAACCAGCTCGTCGTAGAGCAGCAGGTCGAGGTCGATCGTCCGCGGTCCCCAGCGCTCGGCGCGTCGCCGGCCTAACTCGCTTTCGATTTGCTGCAAACAGCCCAGCAATTCCCGCGGCGGCAGCATCGTCTCCAGCGTGGCGGCGCCGTTGAGAAAATCACCCTGCCCCGCCGGCCCGCCGATTGCCGCCGTCTCGCGCCACGAGCTACGGGCAAGCAGCCGGATGCTCGCGTGCGCCGCCAATCGGGCGACCGTCGCCTCGAGATTCGCTTGCCGGTCCCCTTCGTTGGAACCGAGACTGAGCAGGCAGATGGGCATGACGATCAATTGCAGATGGGCGAAAGCCTTGGGGGGGGCCGTCCCAGGCCGCGACAAATCGTCGCCAAAGATTGTTCCCTACGGTTGCACTCCCCAAAGCCTTCGCTTGTTGCCATTCTCCGGCAATCCAAAAAAATGTCAAGCCGTGCCGGCGACGATTCGGGAAAATTCGCGCGAACCTCTTGTGGCGACGGCCGCAGGTCGCGCGCCATTTCACTGCCCGCGCAATTCTGCAGAAAAAACAGAACTCCTACCGGCACGAATCATTCTCGCGCCGCTGTGTGTGGAATAAAGAAGCGGCAGCCGCCTGCTACAGCGTTCCCTTCGTACTCGGCACGCCGGAAAGCCGCGGATCGGCCTCGACCGCCATCCGCAGCGACCGGGCGGTTGCCTTGAAGATCGCCTCGGCAATGTGGTGGCTGTTTCGCCCGTGGTGAACGATGATATGCAAGTTGCACAAAGCATTTGCGGCGAAAGCGTGCCAGAAATCGGCGACCAGTTCGGCGTCGAAATCGCCGATCTTGTGCGTGGGAAAATCGGCCTCGAACACGAAATACGCCCGGCCGCTAAGGTCCAGGGCCACCGTGCAGAGCGTCTCCTCCATCGGCAGCGTAAAGTGTCCGTAGCGGCGGATGCCCGCCTTATCGCCCAGGGCCTCGCGGAACGCCTGTCCCAGGCATATTCCCACGTCTTCGACCGTGTGATGCTGATCGACGTTCAGGTCGCCGGTGGCGTCGATTACCAGATCGAAGGCTGCATGCTTTGCCAGCAGTGCTCAGCATGTGATCGAAGAAGCCGATGCCGGTGGCGACCTGTCCCGCGCCGCCGCCGTCGAGGTTCACCCCCACGGTAACGTCGGTCTCCGCCGTTTGGCGATGAATGCTCACAATGCGTTCCACGGCCGCCCTCCTGTAAAGCCGCGACCAGTGGTCGCGGTGTTCCGCGCTTGCGACCCGTTTTCCGCGACCACTGGTCGCGGCTTTACATGATCGCCCTTAACTTCTCCAAACACGCGTCGATTTCCGCGTCGGTGCCGACGCTGATCCGCAGTCCGTCGCCCCAGCCGGGATAGTTCATGTATCGGACCAGGATGCGGTCCTGTTTCAATCGCTCGTAGAGCGGCCGCAGGGGCAGACTTGGATGCGTGTTCCAGGTGAAGTTCGCCTGCGAATCGACCGTCACAAACCCCAGATTCCGCATTTCCGCCACCAAGCGGCGACGGCTGGCCAGGATCTTCGCCCGATTGGCCGCCAGCCACGCCTGATCGCCGATGGCCGCCGTCGCCCCGGCAATCGCCAGTGCGCCGCAGTTGTACGAGTCCTTCACTTTGATCAACTGCTCGATGATCCGCGGCCGGGCCACGATGTAGCCGAACCGCAGCCCCGCCAGGGCGTACGACTTGCTCAGCGACCGGGCCACCATGATCTTCTCGCAACGTGCCACCAGCGACATGCAATTCGTGTCGGCGAAATCGACGTAGGCCTCATCGACCAACAGCGGACACGGCAACCGCTCGGCGATCTCCAACACCCGCTCGGGCGGAACCATCGTGCCGGAAGGGCTGTTCGGATTGGCCAGGAACACGACGCGCAGATCGTCGCGTCCCCGCGCAAACTCCGCCGGCAGCGACCAATCGGCGTTCAGTCGCACCTCCTCGCTCCGCGCCCCCTGCAATTGGCCGAGCGTCTTGTAGAGAATGTAGCTCGGATACGGCAGCCGCAGCAGTTGCCCCTGGCCGACAAACGTTCGCGTGACGATCGTGAGGATGTCGTCGCTGCCGTTGCCGCAGAGAATCCAGTCGGGCGGCACTCCCAGCAACTCGCCCGCCCGGCGGCGAAACTCGCCGGCCATCGGATCGGGATATTTCCGCAAACGGCGAAGCGTTTCCTCGATCGCCCTGCCGACTTCCGGCGACGGCGGATACGGATTCTCATTCGTGTTCAGTTTAATGAACTCGCCGTCCTGCGGCTGTTCCCCCGGCACGTAGCCGGCGGCGGATTCGATCTCGGGGCGGAAAAACGACATGGATATCCGAGCCTAGGACGCGGAGAAGGAAGAGCAACGCCGACGGGAAGGAACCAACGAAGAACTGCCGATCTTACGGCCCACCAACTCTTGAAATGCCCGATCGGCAGAGTCATCCGGAAATGCGCGTCTAGGAATAATCGTCAGCGACCTCTTGCCATAATACAAGATATAGAATTCGTCGTCGGCCAACCACTTCTCATAGATCGACCAGTCCAACTTCGATTCAATACCTGCGGTGCGGAACAGGATCTCAGTGTCCGAGAACACCAAGCGGTATCCTTGTTTGAGTTTCGGCTGCGACGCATATAGGTGCCTGGGTAGCAGGAACCAGGCAAACGAGACGATCATGAGAAGCACGGCCCCCGCGGCAATGGCGAGCGGGCCGATGACCCGGGAGCTGCCGCAGTACGCTAGATAGCAACCGAGCCCAATCACAACGATGGCGACCGCTACGTCAAGACGAGGGTGGAGGATACTCCTATAATGCCGGCGCATTGCGCGAACGTACTCGGGGCGGCTATACGTGAAGGCAACAGAAATTGGCTCGGGCAAAGGGCACCTCCGGTTCTCACCCCACTTGTCGTCGCAGGGAACTCAGCAAAGGTCTCTCCTTGTCTCAACGCGGTCGGGATCGGCGGCATGCGATGTCTGCTCCGTCCATTCTCACTTCCACGCTTCCGCGGTGCGCCGTCAGCCCCTCCTTCGTTGCCAACGCTCGCACATCGTCGGCCAGCCGCATCATGCCATCCCGGCTAAAGTGTAGGATGCTGTTTGCCCGCAGGAAGTCGTTGGCCGACAGGCCGCTGGCGAATCGTGCCGTGCCGCTGGTAGGCAGGACGTGCGACGGGCCGGCGGCGTAATCGCCCAACGCCACCGGCGTATAATTGCCCAAGAATATCGCCCCCGCGTGCCGAATCTTTGCCGCCAACTCCTCGGCGTTCTCCGTGGCAATGTGCAAGTGCTCCGGTGCAATCTCGTCGGAGAGCGCACAGGCCTCATCGGCATCGCGGGCCAAAATCACCGCCCCAAACTCCTGCAAACTCTGCCGGGCCAACTCGCCGCGGTCCAAATCGGCCAGCCGCCGCGAAAGCTCCGCCACCGCCGCGTCCAGCACGTCGCCGTTCCAGCCGATCAGCACGCTCGCCCCCGGGGCGTGTTCGGCCTGCGCGATCAGATCCATCGCCGTAAACTCCGGCCGCGTCGACTGATCGACGATCACCACCACTTCGCTCGGGCCGGCAATCGAGTCGATGGCCACCTCGCCAAAAACGTGCCGCTTGGCCAGCGCCACGAAGAGATTGCCCGGGCCCACGATCTTGTCCACCCGCGGAATCCCCTCGACGCCGTAGGCCAGGGCCGCCACCGCCTGCGCACCGCCGAGGCGATAGACCTCGCCGATTCCCAGTTCGTGGCAAGTTGCCAGCATGTCGGCGTTGTAGGCCCCGAACTTCGTCGGCGGGGCAACGACGGCCAACTCGCGGACGCCGGCCACCAGGGCGGGCACGGCCGTCATCAGCACCGTCGACGGATACGCCGCCGCCCCGCCCGGCACGCAGATGCCCACGCGATCCAACGGCCGGTAGCGCTCGGCCAAGTATCCCCCGGGCCGCTCCACTCGCACATCGCGATGCAAGATCGCTTGCTGAAACTCGCGGATGTTCTGGGCAATTCGCCGCACGGCCGCTAAGAACTGCGGATCGGCCGCCGCATGGGCCTCGGCCAGTTCCCCCGCCGGAACCCGCAGACTCCCGGCCGTAAGCTGGGCCTTATCGATCCGCGCCGAATAATCCAGCACCGCCGCGACGCCCTGTCGCTGCACGTCGCCGCAAATCCGCTCGACGACCTGCTCGGGCGAAAGCGGCTGGCCAAAGACCTCGATCGTCCGCCGCCGCCCCGCCTCGCTGACCACATTGCCCGCCGGGCTGAGTTTCGCCCGCAGTTCCGCCATCGCCGCGCGGATATCGTCCCGTCGGCTGTCGATGCATCGAATGTTGAGATCGGCTGGAGCCATCACGATCGGCCACTCACTGGATTAGCCCGCAAAACCCTGCAAAAAGCTATTGTAACAAGCCGCCGCCCGATGGTCTACGTAGCCGTGGCCACCGTGCCAACGTCGCGGGAATTCGCGGCACGGACCCTCGCACCGGAGCCTTTACACCGGCCGCAAAAACGAGTAAGCTGGCAATCGTTGCACATCGGCGGGATAACCGGCTGCGATCGCGGTTCTTGTCGTGCCGGCTTGCCGCTTTGAGTAATCATGAATCAGGAGCCAGCTCATGCGAACATTGCTCCCTGTCGCGCTTGTTGCCCTCTTGGTATTTGCCGCGTTTGGCTCGGCCCGGGCGGCCGAGCCGTCGGCGGCGAAGCCGGATCGCCCGGCCGAGAATACTCCGCCGCCGGGTTTCGTGGCCCTGTTCAACGGCCGCGACCTGACCGGCTGGAAGGGGCTCTTGAAGGAGCCGTTCGACAATCCCGCCCGCCGTGCCAAACTCAGCCGCGAGGAGGCCGTCGAACTGCAAAAAGAGGCCAACGAGGTCATGCGCAAAGGCTGGCGGGTGGAGAAGGGGATGTTGATCTTCAACGGCCGCGGCCGCAGCCTGTGCACCGCCAAGGACTACGGCGATTTCGAAATGTACGTCGATTGGAGAATCCAGCCGCACGGCGACAGCGGCATCTACCTCCGCGGCGCGCCGCAGGTGCAAATCTGGGACCCCTTCACCAAGCCCCCCATGTACGGCAGCGAAGTCGGCTCCGGCGGCCTGTACAACAATCAAAAACACCCTTCCAACCCCAAACTCGTCGCCGATCACCCCATCGGCAAATGGAATACCTTCTACATCAAAATGGTCGGCGACAGGGTCACCGTGAAGCTCAACGGCAAGCTCGTGGTCGATAACGTCGTGCTGGAAAACTACTGGGAGCGCGACAAACCAATCTACCCCACCGGCCAGATCGAGCTGCAAAACCACGGCAGCACGCTCTGGTTCAAGAACATCTACTTGCGCGAGCTTCGCAACGAAGGACAATCCCGAGCTAACGCCGCTCGATAGGCGAGGCTCGCCAATTACCCCAGCAGCGATTGCAGGTTCTCCTCTCCGCCAATTCCCTGCTCGCCATCCAACAAGGGGATGACCGGCTTCGAGGCGCGGTCGGAGAAATCGAGGATCGCCAACGGGTCGAACGGCATCCACATTGGCGTCGCCGACAGTGCTCCCGCCAGCAGCGAACCGCCGTTGAACGCCCAGGCCAGATAACCGGCCGACACGAAGCCCAGCCCGACGAGAATGCTCTCGTCGCGGCCGAGCGATGATCCCTCCTGGACGGGCTCGCTGCCGCTCTGCACGTCCGCCGAGAACTGGGCTTCCTTTGCCGGCTTGGCGTCTTTGACGTCGGCCACGTCCGTGGGCTGTCGAGCGTCGCCATGTTGCACCAGCCGTCCGGCGGTGCGCTCGCCGCCGGCGTCGGAGCGCTGCAACATCATGTTCTGCACCGGGTTGGTTTCCAGCATCGCGCTAAGCTGACCGCGGTCGATCTGCTCGGTTTTGACGGTTCCTTGCGAGTCGCGCAGCAGGCTGGTGGCGGCCAACATCGAGGCGGGTTGAGTCATCACGCCCATGCGGGTTTGGAAGAGCGCGGCGCTATTGGCCGGCTGGAAGTTCGGGTCGAGCATTCGTTGCACGTACAGGGTCGCGGTGGTCTCTTGTGCGCCGCCGATGCCCTGGTAATTGACGTCGCCGCGGTCGTTCACGGTGAGTTGGATGCCGCCGTCGGGGGCGGAGGACTTCAAGTACAGACCGTCCAACGCGTGGTTGATGGCGTCCATCGTGCCGCGGACCATGATGAAATTACTCTGTATCGGACTGCCTCCAAGGATTTGCAGTCCTTCCGTCGAGCCGACGGTGAACGTTGCGTCATTCGTCTGGATCGTCATATCGGCCGTGTAGCCGCCGATGTCCGGATCGCTGACGCGGATCGCATTGCCGTTGGCCGTCGAGAACGTGATGTGCATGGGGTCGGTCCCGGTCAATTTCGGCATGGTAATCACCGGCGGATCGTTGACCGCGATCAAGTTGACGGAAACGGTCTTCAGCGCATCGGGCGAAACGTAGCCGCCGACGTGCCCCAGCGACAGGTCGTTGACGCGGATGTGGATTGCCGTCGTCGCGTCAACTTGCGAATCGTAGGGGGTGAATTTCATCCCCTCCAAGGCCGCATTGACGTCGGCCAGCGTGCCGCTGAACGTCATCGTGGCCCCTTGGGAACTGCTGCCCGCGGCAAAGGTCAAGCCCTTCACGCCGCTAAGCGAAAGCGTACCACAATCGGCCGTCAAGCTCACGCGAACCGGAAGGTTGCCGACGAAGGGGTCGGCGACCGAGATCGCATTGCCGTTGGCTTGCGAGAAGACGATCGAATCGTGCTCGTCGACGCCCTGTGAGTTGGGCGAGTCGATCGAGGGCGGCGTGACCAGCGTCGTCTTGATGGCGATGGTGTCGGTCGTCGTCTTCGGGCCGCCGATGCCGCTGTGCCCCAAGTCGTCGGTCGAAATCTGCAAGCAGGCGTAGCCTTCGAAGTTGCTCCTGGCCTGGAATTGCAGACCGTCCAGCGCGGCATTGATGTGCGCCATGCTGTCCTCGATGGTGATTGTGGCGGTCCCGTTGCCGGCGACCGACGCCAACCCGTCGGTGCTGCCCAGGGTCAGGGTGCCCTGGTTGACGGAAAGGGTGACCTGGACGGGCAGGTCGCCGGCATCCGGGTCGCTGATGTGAATCGCATTGCCGGTGGCCTCGGAAAAGGTCAACGGGTACTGCGTGTAGGCGTTCTGTGGCGCCGGGACCTGGTTGACCGGCGGATCGTTGACGGCGGTCACGTGGATGGCCACCTGGCTGTCGGCGGTCTGCGAGCCGCCGGTTCCGCAATGGCCCAGATCGTCGGTGTGGAGCGACAAGACGGCGACGCCGTCGTAATTGTCCTCGGGCGTGAACTGCATGCCTTCGAGGGCCTCGTTGATGGCGGTCATGCTGCCCTGCACCGTGATGGTCGTGTCGTCGACGCCGGTTCCCGCCAGGAAAGTCAATCCGCTGTTGCCAGCCACGTTGCAGAGTGTCAGCGTGCCGTGATCGCAGGTGAGGGTCACCTGGACGGGCAGATCGCCGGCGTCCGGGTCGCTGATACTGATGGCGTTTCCGCCGCCCGAGGAGAAGGTCAGGGCTTCGTGTTCGTTCACGTTCTGGTCGCCGGGCACCGCGTTGACCGGCGGGAGATTGGGACCGGTCACGTTGATGTTGACGATTTTCATCGTGGTTTGCGGGCCGCCCTTGCCGCCGGTGTCGCTGGTGATAATCTGCAAGACCGCCTGGCCGCGGAAGTCCGCATCCGGCATGAATACCAGACCGTTCAGGGCCGAGTTGATGGAGCTCGCCGTGCCTTGGAACGTCATTAGCGTGTCGCCCGCGCCGCTGCCCGCCAGCATCGTCAGGCCGTCGACGCCGCTCAGGCTGAGACTGCCGTGGCTGACCGAGAGCGTGACGGTAAGCGGTTCGCTGCCGCTCGAATCGACGTCGCCGACGCGCAACGGGTTGCCGGCGACCGATTGGATCGACACGTTGTCGATGAAAGACGTTCGGTCCGTCCCGTCGTTCGTCTCTCCCTTGAAGGTCACGGTGTGCGTGCCGGCGGTGACCGCAAACGAGACGGTCTGGTACGGTTGATAGTAGGCGGTGTTCGGCGTGATCGTGGCGATCTTCACGCCGTCGATGAGGATGTCGATCGGATTGGCGCCGCCGTAGGCGTTTCGGTAGGTGGCCAGGAAGTTCATCGTATACTCGCCGCCTTGGGCGAAGTAGACGTTCTTGCGATATCTGTCCGGTCCCCTGAATGAAAGCGGTTCGATAGCCGTTGACCGCATCAGGATTGTTGTAGGCGCTGCCGTTCGAGGCGATGCCGCTGCTGCAAGGCGAGCCGTTGGGCGACCAGGTGAAGTTGTCGAAGTTCCATCCGCCGTAGCTTCCGCCGAACTGGTAGTCGTACGCGCGGCCGCTGGGATCTTCGAAACTGCTGTTCCCCACCGGCACGGAAACGTAGTCCAGGATGCTCAGCGGCTGGTTCTCCGTGGCGCCCAAGGAGTCAGGCGTGGTCACGGTCGGAGCTTGATTCGAGTGCGTGAATTGTGTGCACGGAATCACTTCGCGGGCGATGGTGGGACTCGACCATTCCAGCTTCAGACTCTCTCCGTAGCGGCCGTTATAGTACTGCACGACGATCTGGTACCACTGCCCGGCCAGCATGTTGATCGAGCCGGTGTAGGTCGTGGCGCTCTGGTCTCTCCAGCCGTTGATCAGCAGTTGGCCGTTGATGTATACGCGGACGCCGTCGTCGGCCGTGGCGTAGAAGGTGTAGGTCTCCGAAGTGTTGGCCTTGATCATCCCCGACCAGGTGCCCGACCATTCCGCCCCCATGACTCCCGGGGCGGGAGAATCCTCCGAGCCCCAATTGTAATCGAGATTCGGGGCGACCTGGCTGGCCACCGGCGTGCCGCTGAGACTGATGTTGTTGTAATACTGGGCGACGAGCCCCACGGGGCACTGCTCGGAATAGAATACCCCCGCGTCCTCGCCCGGCGCACTGCCGCTCCAGACGACCATATAGTTGTCGGCCGAGAGCGCCGTGACCGACGAAGAGGTCTGCGACCCGTCGGTGGTGATGTTGATCCTGGTCTGCGCGCCCTCCGCGACTCCATTGGCCGTGTACCGCTGGCTGTAGACGCCCCACTGACCTTGCACGTCCTGGCCGAGGCTCGACCAGGTGACGATGAAGTTGCCCTCTGCGTCCACGGCCACTGCCGAGTAGTCGCGGCTGCCGGCGTCGCTGAAGTTCACCGGGAAGTCGCCGCGCAGGCAACTGCCGGCGATCCCTGGCGAACCGAGGTCGACGCTCGTAAGCGAGAAGTCCGCCGAACCGTTGATCGTCACATGGCTGAACTCGGCGGTGCAAAGAGCGCTCGGGTTCGCCAACGTCACCGCCAGCCCGGCGAGATAGTTGCCGTTCATGTTGATCGTCACGGATGAGCCAATTTGCGTCCAGGTCACGCCATCCACGCTGTAATACGCGCTGAATTGGTCACCTGCACGGGTGAGCTTGATCCACATCGGAGCCCCGCCGCTGACCGCCCCGGCGCCGCTGAAGTAGGCCCCGGTGCTGCCGCGATACTCGAAATAGATGCCATTCGCGCCTTCCACGGTCACCAGCGCGTAAGCCGAGTTGGCGTCGGTGCTCTCGCGGAACATGATCGCGGCCTTGGCGTTGCCCGCGGTGTCGGTCAGCGAATCGACGTGGGCGATCATCGTCACGTCGCCGCTGACGTCCTCGTAGGCGTATTGCCCCTGATCCGACGCGCCGGCGATGTCGCTGCCCGCGCCGGAAACGGTGTACACGTCGTCGTTGGCCCCGGCGACCTGGATCTCGCCGCTGCACTCGCACGATCCGGCCACGTTCGGCGCGCCGACGTCGGCGTCGGTCAAGGTGAAATCCTTGCTGCCGTCGATGGTCACGTCGCGGAAGGTCGCCACGCAGGCGACGTTGGCGTTGTTCGAGTTGGTGACCAGCCCCGCCTTGATCGCGTCGCCCATCACGATCGTCTTCGTCGTGCCTAACTGCGTCCAGGTGAGGCCGTCGTCGGTGCTGTAGTATCCGCTGAAGTTGTCGCCGGAACGCACGAGCTTGACCGTCACCGTGCCGTCGATCGGGCCGGGCGAATAGACGTCGCAGCAGTCCTGCCCGTCGGCCAGCCGCCAATGGAAGACCACGAGGTTCGACGGATTGACGTAGATCATCGCACTGGCGGCGTCCGGGTTGAGGCTGTCGCGGAACATCACCCCGCACTTGGCCCAATAACCGGTGTCGGTGACCGACGTGACGGTGGCGGTCATAGTCACGTCGCCGCTTTCGTCGGTGTAGGCATAGTTGAACTGGTCGAAGTTGCCCCAGATGTCGCTGCCGCAGCCGTGCAGCGTGTAGGTCGGATCGACGGTGCCGTCGGCACTATACTGCGTGGCGAGGATGTCGTGGCCGTCGCTGGTCCAGGAGACCACGAAGTCGCCAGCCGCGTTCATGCCGATGTTGGGATTGTCCTGGTCGCCGCTGGTGGTGGTGTTCACCTGGAATTCGGAGCCGAGGGCGTTGCCGTCGGAGTCGAAGCGCTGTGCGTAGACGTTCCAGTCGCCGCCTTCGCTGCGGCCCTGCCAAACGACCGCGAAGTTCCCGCTGCCGTTGACGGCCACGCGGGCGAACATCTGGTCGCCGGCCGTTGTCGTGTTGACCTGGAACTCCGCTCCGACCCTGTTCCCCGAGACATCGAATCGTTGGCCGTAGACGCCCCAGCCGTCGCCGTCCTGGCCCTGACTCGACCAGACGACGACAAAGCCGCCGCTGGAGTCCATCGCCGCCGAGCCATACATTCGGTCGCCGGCCGTGGTCGTGTTCACCACGAATTGGTCGCCGCGGGCGGTGCCGTCGGCGTTGTACACTTTGCGCAAATATCGGCAGTGCCGTTCGCGCCGTTCAGGTCGGTCCAGGTGACGACGAAGCTGCCGTCGGCGTTCATGGCGACCGCGGCATACATCTGATCGCCGGCCGCATGGTCGCCGTTCGCGTCGGCCGAGTTGACGAGGAACTCGTCTCCCTGGGCGTTGCCGTTGGCATTGAACCGTCGCGCGTAGACGTCCCAGCCGTCGGCGGTCTGGCTGGTCCAGACGACGACGTAATCGCCATTGGCGTCGGAGGCGACAGCCTGCGGGCTCTGCCAGGAGGTCTGCTGCACGCCGTCGATCGTGGTGTTGACCACCGGACCGCCGAGCACGTTGATGTTCACCGTGCTGTCGGCCGTCAACGCGCCGCCGTCGCCGCAGTGGCCTAAGTCGTCCGTGTGAATCAGGAGCTTCTCGTCGTTGCCGATATAGCCGGAATCGGCTGTGTACGACAGGCCGTTCAAGGTGGCGTTGATGCTGGCGATCGTGCCTTGTACCGTCACCGTGTTCGAGCCGTCAGCCCCAGCCGTGATCGTCAATCCGTCGGTGCCGTTGAGCGTCAACGTACCGTGGCTTACGGTCAACGTCACCTGAATCGGGAAGTTGCCGGCGTCGGGATCGCCCACGGTGATTCCGTTCGAGCCGGCGGTGGAAAAGACCAGCGGTTGGTTCCCGTATGTCCCCTGCGTTGTCAACGGCACGGAATTCCAAGGGGCGTCGTTCATGGCGTGCACGTTGATGACGAGCGTGCGGGTGACGCTCTTCGGCCCGCCCAGACCGACGTTGCCCAGGTCGTTGGTCGTGATCCGCAGATTGGCCGCTCCCCTGTAGCCGGCGTAGGGAGTGAACTGCAAACTGCTCAAGGCCGCATTTACGTCGGCCAACGATCCGGTGAACGTCATGGAGGTGTCGTCCACGCCGTCGCCATAGGCGAACACCAGCCCGTTCTTCTCGCCCATGTTCAGCGTGCCGTGATCCATGCTCAGGCTCACTTGAACCAGCGAACTGGTCTTGGCGATGCTGACGTGATCGATGAACGCGGTCTTGTCGCTGGTCTCGGTCGCGCCGCAGAACGTGATGCGGTGCGTGCCGGCCGTGACGGTAAAGGCGGCGCTGTAGCCGCGGAAATCGAGGCTGCTGGGATTGATCGTGGCGATGCAGAGGCCGTTGACCAGGACGCTGAAGGCGTGCTGGCCGCCGTACTGGCGATAGGCCGCCTGGAAGCTGATGGTATATGTCCCCGCCTCCGCGAAGGTGACGTTTTGCGAGAGTGTCGCGCCGCCCTGGATATAGGCGACTTGGGTGCCGTCAGTCGAATTGGGGTTGCCGATTCCGGCGCCGTTGCCGGCCAGCCCGCTCGAATTGGGCACCGTGTTGCCGTTTGTCCAGTACATGGGCACGAGCGTCCAACCGGGCGTTGCCCCGTGGTACTGGTCGGAGTAATATCCCACACCGATGTTCGTCGATTCGAAATCGCCGTTCGTGACCGTCACCGCCGCCGCTTGCGGGTCGATGTCCGGGTCGCCGATGACAATCGTGTTCTGCCCCGAGAAACTCAAGGTCTGATAGTCGTAAAGGGTCGGCGAAGCAGGTAGTTGGATAGTGGGCGGCTGGTTGACGGCGACGATCGTAATCGGCAACGAACTGTCGGCGGTCTTTCCCGTTCCCAGATCGACGGTGGTAATGCGAAGGCTCGCGCCGCCGCTCTGGTTGCTTGCGGGAGTGAACGTCAAGCCCTGCAAAGCCGCGTTGATCTGCGTGAGGTTGCCGCTGAAGGTGACCGAGGCGTTGTCGGGGCCGTAGACGAGCGAATTCAGCCCGCCCGCGTCGCCGAGCGTCACCGAACCATTGCTCGCAACGAGCGTAACCTGCAACAGCCCGGACTGCGCGTCGACGTCGCCGATGCTAATCGCGTTTTGCTTGGCGGTGCTGAAGACCAAGGGGGTATTCTCGTTCGTGGTCTGCGCGGCCGGCAAGTAGTAAAGCGGCGACTGATCCTGGTGTGAAAGCACGCCCGCCGAGACCGCTGCCCGCGGCTGATTGGGGCCGGACCATTCCAACTTCGCCGAATCGGCGCCGCCGAAGTGCTGGTACTCCATGCGGATCGAATACTGTTGTCCGCCCGCCAGATCGATCGTGGCGGAATTTGTGGCGGCGGTCTGCGAGCCCCAGTTGTCGATCAACAGTTGGTTGTTCACCCACAGCCGGCAGCCGGCATCGGTGCTGGTGTAGAAGGTGTAAGTGCCGGTCTGCGGAATCTGAATCAGCCCGTCCCAGCACGCCGACCAATTGCTGGCGGCGACCCCCGCGGCCGGCGAGCCGCCGTTGCCGTCGAGGTTGACGGCCGAATCGACCTGAGTGGTGACCGCGGTGCCCAGCCAGGTGTCCGAGTAGTAGGTTGCCACCAGGCCGGGGTTGCTCGCTTGCACCGCTCCGATCTGGATCGTGCTGGTCGAGCTTCGCGGGCCGCTGCTCGGCCAGGGATTCGTCGAGGTGATCTGGATACTCCCTTCGCCCGCGTAGCCGTCTTGCCGTGCGAAGGTGAGCCCATCGAGGGCGGCGTTGATGTCGTCGAGCGAGCCGATGAGCGTAATCGTGCTCGAATCATCGGAACGGGTGACAGTCAAGCCATCCTCGCTGCCGAGGGCAAGACTGCCGTGGGTGGCGGTGAGCGTTACGGTCAGCGGCTGGCCGTCGTAATGGGCTTCGACCACGCCGATCGCGTTGCCAAGGTTCTCCGAGAAGACGATCGGCTGAGTTCCAATGCCCAACTGCTCGCCGGGAACGACGTTCAACGGCGTCTGATCCGCCGTCTGTAAATCGTCTCCGGCGATCACCTGGCGCGGCTGGCCCGCCACCGACCACTCCAGTTTTGCGTTGGCCGCGCCGGAAACCTGCCGGTAGTCCATGCGGAACGAGTAGCTCTGGCCGGCCACAAGGTCGATCGTGGCCGAGTACGAATCCGTGCCGGTATTGTCGAGGTGATCGATTAACAGCTCGCCGTTGACCCACAGTCGCACGCCGTCGTCGGCCGTAGTGTAAAAGGTGTAGGTTCCGCTCGCGTCCGGCGTGATCGTTCCCACCCAACGCGCCGACCAGGTGGTCCCGTCGATGCCTTCGATTGGCGAGCCCGCGTTGCCCCAATCGAAGTTGATCGCCGAATCGATCCGCTGGTAGCTTGTGCCCGTGAAATCGGCGTTGCTGTAGTAAGTCCCCAGCACGCCGTTGTACTGCCAAGGAGCGGTAATCGCGACGGAGACTGTGGAGACGGTCGTTTTCGCGCCGCCGGTCATCGCCGTCGCCATGTCGTTGGTGCTGATCGTCAACGTGGCGGCGGAGATGTAGCCGCCGGACTGGCTTATGGCGGGAGTGTAGCACAGCCCGTCCAAGGCGGCGTTGATGTCCGAGCGGGCGCCGCTAATGGTCATAAAGCCCGTGCCGTTCCCGCCGTCGCTGAACGTCAAGCCGTTGGTCCCGGCCAGCGTGAGCGTGCCGTGATCCACGCTGAGCGTCACCTGCAACGTCCCGTCGATCGTGTCTAGGTCCGACACCTGGATGGCGTTGCCGTTGGCCGCGGAGAAATACAAGGGCGTGTTCTCGTCGGTGCTCTGCTGGTCGGGCACGCTGTTCACCGGGGCCGAGTTCTCGCAGCTCAACTGCGAAGCGGGAACCACTTCCTGCGGCTGGATCACGGTTCCTTGCCCATCGACGGCCGACCATTCCAGCTTGGCGACTTCGTTGCCGCCGCCTTGGAAATACTCCATGCGGATCGTGTACCATTGCCCGGCCACCAGATCGGTCGTCAGCGTGTAGGTTGTGGCCGATTGATATTTCCAGCCGTCGACGTAAGCGTCGTTGACCCACAGCTTAACGCCGTCGTCGCCGGTGACGTAAAAGGTGTAAGTGCCGGTGACGGTGGCCTGGATCTTTCCCTGCCAGCAGGCCGACCAGTTCGTGCCGGGAATGCTGGGGGCGGGCGAGACTTCGCTGCCCCAGTTGCCCATGCCGAAATCGACCGTCGGATCGATGCGCTGCACGCCCGGGCCCGACAGATCGGTGCTGTCGTAATATGTCGCCAGCAGCCCCGTGTATTCCGTGGGCATGGCCACGTTGACGGCCACGCTGGTCGTCGTCGTTTTCGGGCCGCCGGTTACGGCCAGCGCCAGATCGTCGGTGGTGACCGTCAGGTGGCAGTCTCCCAGGAAATTGGCGTCCGGCGTCAATTGCAGCCCGTCCAGGGCGGCATTGATGTTGGTCACGGTCCCGGTCATCGTCATCGAGCAGTCGCCCTGCCCGGTTCCATCGGAAAAGATCAAACCGTTGGTCTCGGCAAGGCTTAGCGTGCCGTGATCCGCGGCGAGCGTCACTTGCACAAACGAACTGGTCTTGTCGATCGACACGTTGTCAATAAAACTGATCGTGTCGTCTCCGACCGGACACAAGCCGGTGAAAGAAATCCGGTGCGTGCCGGCGGTGACCGCGAACGAATCGGTCATGTAGGTCTTGTAATCGGTGGAATTCGGATAGATCACGCCCACGTTTTGGCCGTCCACCTGAACCAAAATCGGATTCGTCGGCGAAGCGCCCCAATACCAATTGGAATAGGCGGCCTGGAGACTCAGGGTGTAGTTGCCCCCTTCAGCGAAATTGACGTCTTGCCACATTGTCCCCTGCGACTCGATGAAGGCCACTTGCTGGCCGCTCGGCGCCGGCGAGTAGTTCGCGAACCACGAACTATTGTTGTTCGACACGATTCCGCTATCGTTATACGAGCCGTCCGCATAGTTCATGGTCTGGAAGTTCCAGCCGCCATAACTGTCCCCCCACACATACGCTTCCGGGTCGAGGACCGGCGACTCGAAATCGCCGTTGCCCACCGGCGCCGAGGACGTGCTCGGATCGACATCGGGATCGCCGACGGTGATGGCGTTGCCGTGGGCGGATGAGAAGATCAGCGAGGTATTGATTTCGAGCGCTTGATCGCCGGGAAGGTTGTTGACCGGCGCCGCATTCTCATGCACCACGTCGGCGCAACTGAGGTCGCTCGCTGAGATGACCTGCCGATCCGTGCTGCCGCTCGACCATTCCAGCTTGGCCGTCTCGTCGCCGCCGGTTTGCAGGTACACCATGCGGAGCGCATAGGATTGGCCGGCGTCCAGATGGATGGTTTCCGCGTTCGAAAACTCTGCGGAGCCCTGGTTCGCCGGGTCGCCGCATACCAGATTGCCGTCGATCCACAACTGCGCGCCGCCGTTGCCCGATGCGTAAAAGGTATAGTCTCCGCTGGCGTCGGGCGTAAGCGTTCCTTGCCAGGTGACCGTCCAGTTGCTTCCTTCAATCCCCGGGGCGGGCGAACTCTGATTGCCCCATTCGAAATCGACGTTCTGATCGATGCGCACGACCGGCGAGCCCGTGCCGTCCATGTTCTGGTAAATCGCCAGCAGCCCTTGATAATTGGCAGGCGCCGGCACATTGATGTCGATCGTGCTGGTCGTCGATTGCGGGCCGCCGTTGGCGAAGATCGGCGCCTGGTCGTTCGTGGTGATCGTCAACTGGGCAGTTCCCAGAAACTCGTTGCTCGGCATGAATTTCAGACCTTGCAAGGCGGCGTTAATATCGTCCGCCGAGCCGGTAAAGGTCATGCTGGCGTCGTCCGTGCCGTCGCCGGCGCTGAAGTTCAAGCCGCTGGTGCCGCCGAGGCTGATGGTGCCGTAATCGGCCACCAGCGTGACCTGCAACGGTTGGCCATACGAAACGCCCGGATCAGAGACGCTGATGCCGTTGCCTTGGTCCGCGGAGAAGACCAGGGGCGTGTTCAGCACGCCGTTCTGTGTGTCGCCGGGCACACTATTGACCGGGGCTGAGTTTTGCGCTTGGAGCAAGTCGGCACACGAGAGTTGGCCGCTGGGAACCACCTGCCAATCGCTCTGCCCGGGGGCGAGCCATTCGACCTTGACCGCCCCCGCCTGGCTGCCCGGCTGGTAATCGAGCCGGAAGGAATAGGACTGGCCGGCGTCCAACTCGATCGGGCCCGTGTCGGCGGCGGACGAGGGGCCGTAGACCAATTGGCCGTCGACGTACAGGGCGGCGTTGCCGTCGCCGGTGACGCGGAATTGATACTCGCCTCCGTCCTGAGTTTGAATTTCCCCTTGCCAACGGGCGGACCAGCCGCTGGCGGGCGTTCCCGGCGCGGGCGATTCGCCGTTGCTCCAGTCGAAATTGACGGTAGGATCGACGCGATACACCGGCGTACCGGCGAAGTCCGCATTGCCGTAGTAAGCGGCGAAGAGCCCCGAGAAGTCGGACGGCAGCGACTGGTTGATGGCGATCGTGTCGGTCGTGATCTTGGGACCGCCGACAAGGGCGGAAGCCAGATTGCTCGTGGTGATCTGCAAGTTGGCGCTGCCGACGTAGTCGGCCGTCGCCGGCATGTACTCCAACCCGTCCAACGCGGCGTTGATGTCATCGGCCGAGCCGAGAAAGCTCATCGTAGACTCGTTCACTCCGTCGCCGCTGAGGAATGCCAGCCCGTCGCTGTGCGCCAGCGTGAGCGTACCGCTGTCGACCGCGAGATTCACCTGAAGTACATCTGCGACCTTCGTGATCGCCACATTGTCAACGAACGAAACGCGATCGCTGCCGTCGTTGGTCAGCCCCACGAAGGTGACGCGGTGGACGCCGGCCGAAAGCGTGAAGCTGTCGGTTTGGAAAGCGTCGAAATGGTCGCTCGAGCCCGGCGTGAAGGTGCCGACGGTCACGCCGTCGATCTGCACGGCGAAGGGATTGACGCCGGCGCCCCACCCGCCGCCTTGAGTGTTGCTGGTGTAGGCGGCCAGGAAACTGAGGGTGTATTTGCCGGCCTCGGTGAAGGTGACGTCCTGCCAGGCGGTGGCAGTGCCTTGCAGGCAGAGGACCTGTGCGCCGTCGGGGGCGTCGGGGTTGCCGTAGGCGCTGCTGTTGGCGCAAATGGCGCTCTCGTCGTTGGCGCCGTCCCAGGTCACGAGGTTCCAGCCCCCCTGGTTTCCGCCGCCGTTGCCGCCGCCGGAAACGTCGCCCCAATTCAAGACGGGGTTCTCGAAACTGCTGCTGAACACCAGCGACGACGCCGAGGAAGACGTGGCCGAATCCGTGCCGCTGACCGTAATCGCATTGCCGTTGTCCGCGGAAAACACCACCGGCTGGTTGACCGTCGCCGACTGGTCGCCGGGCACGCTGTTGTCAGGGGCCACACTTTCCTGGCCCAACACGCTCGCGCAACTGAGGTTGCTGGCGGGAATGACCTCCCTTGCCTGGCTGGCGCTCGACCATTCGAGCTTGGCCGACGCGCCCCCGCCCGCCTGGTAATACTCCATCAGTATCGAATAGGACTGTCCGGCTTCGAGATGGATTGTGCCCGAATAGGTCGTGGAAGACTGGTCCTGCCAGCCGTCGCAGAGCAACTGACCGTTCACCCACAGCCGCACGCCGTCGTCGGCGGTGGCGTAAAACGTGTAGTCTTCGCTGTAGTCCGCCGTGACCGTCCCCTGCCACGTCGCGACCCAATTGGTCCCTTCAATTCCCGGTGCCGGCGAGGCCTGGTCACCCCAGTTGAAATCGACCGTCGGATCGACGCGCGAGACCGCGTTGAACGTCGAGAAGTCGAAGACCTTCACCTCGGCAAGGTGCAGGTAATTGGAATCGTTCTTCTGGATCTTGACATATTCGCCGTAAATCGTGCCGGTGTCGAAGACGATAGCTTCACCGTCGCTCGTCGGCTGAGTGTAGTCCTGGCTCCAGACGGTCTCTCCCGCGCTGTCGATCACCGAAATGGTGAAGTTCGAGAGCCGATCGCCGCAAGTGGTGCGGTTATAGACGACGATTTGGGTCAAGCGCGTGTCGCTTCCGGGACTCAAATCGACCTGCCACCACTCGCCGGAATTGTTCAGCGTATGGCTGAAATCGTTGAGATCGCCGTCCACGGCATTCGAGGCGGGATAGCCGCCATAATCCGAGGACTCTGTGGCATTCTTGCCCAAAGCCAGGTCGGTGGCGTTGTAATAAGTCGCCAGCAGCCCCGCGTCTCCCGAGGGCTGGGAGAGGTTGATGGCGACGGTGTTCGTAGTGCTCTGCGCCGCCGACCGCGGTCGTAGCCAGATCGTTGCTGGTGATCTGAAGTTGGGCCGTTCCCGCAAAGTCCGTATCGGGCATGTACTGCAAGCCGTCCAAGGCCGCGTTCACGTCGGCCAGCGTGCCCGAAAAAGTCATCGTCGCGTCGTTCTGACCAGTCCCCTCGGAAAAGACCAAGCCCTTGTTGACCGTTTCCAGGGAATCGAAGTTGAGCCGCGGCAGGCTCAGCGTGCCGTGATCAACCGAGAGCGTCACGCTGACCCACGACTCGGCCTTGGAGATCGTGACCTCGTCGAGGAACGTCGTCCTGTCCTCTGTGTCGGGCCCCGTCCCGATCAGACAGACGGTATGCACTCCGGCGCTGACTGTAAAAGCGTCGGTGCGGTATCCTTTGAATTCCACGCCGTCCGGCGTGATGGTGCCGACGGTGATGCCGTCGACTTGGAGGAGAATCGGATTGACGTTGCTGCTGCCGGCGTAGTAGGTGCGGCAGGCGGCTTGCAGGGAAAGGACGTAGCTGCCCGCTTCGGCAAAATAGACGTCCTGCGAGATGACTCCGTTTCCCTGGATGAAAGCGACTTGTTGACCGTCCGGCGAGGTGGGGTTGTCCCAGGCACCGCTTTGCAGGATGCCGGCGTCGTTGAATAGCCCGTCGTCAGAATTGCTGAAGGTCCAGTCACTCGTGTTGGGACCATAACTGGAGCCCGAGGGCGATTCAAAACTGCTGTTGGCCACGTCCACCGAGGAACTGTTCGCATCGATGTTCGGATCGCTGATCTGAATGGCGTTGCCGTTGGTGGTCGAAAAGACCAGCGGGGTGTTCATGCCGCTGCTCTGATCGCCGGGCACGTTGTTGACCGGCGGCAGATTGACGTCCTCGCCCAAGAGCGTCGCGTCGCACACCGAGGAGTACAGCCCCGAATCGCCCCCATCGCCCTGGCCGTTCCAGACGACCACGTATCGCGTCGGGCCGAGAAACGCGACCGACGAATTGGCCTGATCTCCCGCGGTGGTCGAATTGACGCGGGTTTCCGGGCCGATGGCGGTTCCGCTGGCGGCGTACAACTGGCTGTAGACGCCCCAACTGCCGGGCGCATCCTGATCGCAACTCGACCAGGTGATCAGAAAGGCCCCGCTGTCGTCGATGGCCACCGTCGGCGAGGCGACTTGGAACCCGGCGGTGCACGAGGACGACCCGGCAATGCCCGGCGAGCCAACGTCGCTATCGGTCAGTTCGAAATCCGTGCTTCCATTGATCGTCACCTTGCTGAATTGCGCGGTGCAGAGCAAGCTGTCATCGTGGGACGTGACGGCCAAGCCCGCCTGAATCGTGCCCTGCATCGCAATCGCCGCACTGTCGCCGATCTGCGTCCAGTTGACGCCGTCCATGCTGTAGAAGGCGCTGAAGCTGTCGCCGCTCCGCGTCAGTTTGACCCAAACCGGGGCATCGCCTCCGACGCTGGCCGTGGCCGTCGCATACCCGCCGTTGCTGTCACGCCACTGGAATTGCAGGCCGTTATCCGGGCTGACGATCACGTCCGCGAAAGCCGACGACGGGTCGAGGGACTCGCGGAACATCACGCCCGCCTTCGTCCAGGAATTGCAGTAGGTCAGCGAGTCCACTCTCGCGATGATCTCCCCGTCGCCCGACAGACTCTCGGAGGCGAAGTTGAACTGATCCGAATTGCCCCAAATGTCGGCGCCGCCGCCGCAAACGGTGTAGGTTGCTCCGTACGACTGGTCGGCGGTCGTCGTGTTGACCTGGAACTCGCCGCCGAGCATCGTTCCGTCGGCGTTGAACCGCTGGGCGTAGACGTCCTGGTTGTCGGTCGACCAGCTCACCACGAAACTGCCGGTGGCGTTCATGGCGATGTCGGCGCTCTGCTGGTTGCCGGCGGTGCTGCTGTTGGCGCGAAACACCGCTCCCAGCGGATTGCCCGCGCAGTCGAAACGCTGCCCGAAAATGCCGGCACCGTCGCCGTCCTGGCTCTGCCAGATTACGGTGAAGTTCCCCTCGGCGTCGCTGGCCACCCGCGAGTAGAACTGGTCGCCGGAATCGGAGGGATCGACGCGGAAGGCCGCGCCGATCGGATTGCCGGCCGAATCGAAGCGCTCGGCATAGACCGCCCAGCCGCCGTCTTGCTGCTGGCTCGACCAACTCACTACGAAGCCCCCGGCAGAGTTCATCGCCACCGACGAGCTCATCTGATCGTCGCGGGCGCGGCTGTTGACCAGCAGTTCCGAGCCCTTGGCCGAGCCGTCGCCGTTGAATTGCCTTGCGTAAATGTCCGCCGAACCGCTCTCCACGTTGTCGTTGGTCCAACTGACGACGAAGCTGCCGTCGGCGTTCATCGAGACCGTGGCGTGCTGCTGATCGTGCGACGTCTGGCTGCTGACCTCAATCGGGTCTCCCACGGCGGTCCCGGCCGAACTGAACCGCTGCGCCTTGACGCTCCAGCTCCCGTCCGCATTCTGCGTCGACCAGACGGCGACGTGGTTGCCGCTGGCATTGCCGGCCACCGCCTTGGGAGTCGGCGGAGCCGTCTGTTGCGCCGCCGCCGGTCTGGCCGACGAGCAACTGCGGCGCGATCGGCGCGGCGCTCAGCAGAATCCGGTCCTCCAATTCCATGCAGTCGATCGCACGCGCTGCGGCGGCCGCGGCCTGCTTGCGTTGATGATTGAGCTTCAGTTCATTGACGAACCGGCGCATAGTTTCGTTCCAGTGCTCGACGAACATGACGAGTAGCTCCCCTGCTTAGCAGATGTTGATGCAAAGCTCTTCTAAAACCTATCTTTCTTGCGGCCCAAGGCGCGAACGACAGAGGGGTGGCAGCGGCGAACTGAAATGCACTAATCCGCACAATCGGCACAGCCCTCCAAAGGCGAAATTGATTGCCCCCGGCACGAAGATTTCATTCGCCATTGTGCCGCTATCGGGGCCACAGTTGCACTCTTTCTGGAGGTCCAAGCAAGAGCCGAACCGGCTCGCAGAACCGCTCGCATGCCACGGTTGGCTTGACCGACCGTGCTTCGGCACTGCTGGACAAGCCAGCAGTGGCACCCAACTCGACGAATAAAAAGCGTCGGGCTGCCAGAGCAGCCGAACCGCCGCGATCGGCTCACGCCGAGGCGGGTGCGGGAACTGCCACCAACGATAACGCCGGGACTGCGGCATGGTTTATGTCGTCGAAACAGGACTCCTGCGACGCGTTGCAAATCTGCATCAGTTCCGTCGTCAGGCGGACGAGCTCGAACATGTCAGCATCGCTCTTCGCCGCCTCGGCCAGTCTGCCGGCCAGGCTCGTCACCGGCGCCCAGCACTCTTCCCGCGTCGTGGCGACGAGCTGGGACGCCATCGCCGACAGGCTGGCGAAGTCGCGCGTCTCCAGGGCGATGGCAATCCGCTCGGCCTGAATCCCCATCGCCAACGCCATTCTGTTTGGAGACCCCGCGGTTAGCCGCGTGCAGCGGATCCTTAGAAACGACGGCAACGAACCGCTGCACCTGATCCGGGTCGAATTGGTTCCCCGAGCATCGTATCAGTTCCTGGAAAGCCTCCTTGGGCGGGCGGGCCTTGCGATACACGCGATCCGAGGTCATCGCGTCGTAGGCGTCGGCAATCGTCAAGATCCGCGCGCCCAGCGGAATCGCCTCCCCGGTCGGGAGGTTCGGCTCGTACGGATTGCCGCTGAACCACGCGTGCGAACAGCCAACAATGTCGGCCAACTCCTGCAAGGAAAACGCGTCGCGGAGAATCTCCACGCCGATGCGGTCGTGCGTGCTCATGATCCGCCGCTCCTCCTCGGTCAGCGGGCCGGGCTTTATCAGGATCGCGTCCGGCACCCCCAGCTTGCCGATGTCGTGCAGCAGCGCGGCCACTTCCAGGATGTAGCACTGCTCTTCCGACATCTGCCCGTGCGCCGCCGACACGCACAGATCGGCGACGCGGCGGCTGTGTTCCGCCGTAATCGGATCGCGGAAGATCAGGGCGGCCATCAGCGCGTTGACCGCCTGGATCGGCACCCCGGCGTGCAGCGCCGAGGGGCCGGCGCGCTGGCCGGATTCCTCCTTGCGTTCTTCCGTCTGATCCGTGGCCGACGCCGACCAGGTAGTCACCCGGTTGCGGCCCAGCTTCTTCGAGAGATACATCGCCCGGTCGGCCTCTTCCAGCAACTCCTGCGGATGGGCGGCGCCGCTCTCGCTGGACGACACGCCGAAACTGGAGGTGACCTTGCGGCTGGCGCAGGCCTCGGCCACCCGCAGCCGCAACTTTTCGGCGATGGCCGCCGCCGCGCGGAGCGAGGTCCGCGGCAACAACAGGCAGAACTCTTCGCCGCCGTAGCGGCCGACAAAATCGGTTTGCCGCACCCCCTCCAGAAGCGCCGCCGACAACTGCCGCAGCACTTCGTCGCCCGCCGCGTGCCCGTGCTCGTCGTTGACCCGCTTGAAATGGTCGACGTCGACCATTACGCAACTGAGGAACGTCCCCTGGGCCGCCGCCGCCTGCCATTCGCCCACGAACGCGTCGAACAACGAACGGCGGTTGAGACAGCCGGTCAACGGATCGCGGGCGGCCAGCAGCTTCAGCTCGCTGTTCTTCTGCCGCACGTCCTCGAACGAAGTCTTCAACGATTGCAGCATCTCCTCGAGCTGCTGGTTCTTCTCCTCGATCGAGGTCACGTCGTCGAAAGTGACCATCGCCCCGCGCAGCGCGCCGTCGGAGCCCAGCACCGGCGTGGCGTTGACCACGAACGTCCCTTTGTGGTGCGGCGTGCTCTGCATCGTCAGCAGCGCGCCGATCTGCGCCGCGTTCTCGCTGATCGCCAGTTGCCAGGGAAACGCCGCCTGCTTGTCCGGCCGCGTCCATTTCAGCTCGGCCATCTGCAAGCCCTGCAATTCGTCCCGCGTCCGTCCGCACTTGTCGGCGAACGCCTTGTTCGCCAGCACGATCTGTTGGTTCGCGTCGACGATCAGCACGCCTTCGGCCAGCGTATCCAGCGTGGAGCGCACCCGATCGGGAATCACCGCGGAGGGGTCGAGGTGGCGCAGCACGCGCTTCAAGTACAGCCGCGAGAGCAGAAAGGTGGAGAGCGTCAGGCAGAGGATCAGTCGCACCGGCGGCGTAAACCACCACGCCCAGCCCTTGCCGTTGATCGGCCGGAAGCAGATTCGCACCTTGCCCCAGGGCGCGCGTCCCCTGTAGATCGGGATCTCGACGCGGTCGGCGGCCGAGCCGTTCGCTTGCAGCCGCCCCGCATCATCGCCGACCCGCAAGACGTGCTGCCCGTTCGCCCGCAAAACGGCGACGCTCAGCACGCCCTCGTTTTTCTCCATCAGCCGCTCGGTCTCCCGTTTCAGCCCCTTGACGTCGCCTTTCTCCGCCGCCCAGCAGGCCTGCGCGGCGATCGCCTTGCTGAACGTCTTCCGCGATTGCAGAACCGCTTTCGCCTGATCGGGGATCAAGCCCAGGGTTTGCGCGGCGAACAGCAGACTCAGGCACAGGCAGGCCAGCGTCAGGCTGATGCGAGTTGCGGCAGATAATCGGACCATCTCAGGATGCCTCTACGACTCAACGTTAGCTTCCGATGCCCGTTCGGCCGACTAAAAAAGCCGACTGCTGCGTCACGGCGATCGTCAAACTCCCGCAAGATCTACCCAGCTTGCAGGACCGGCAATGTTCACAGCCAACCCCCCAATCGCCCATAGCCCGACCTCTACCCCGCCTCCGCCGCGAATCCAAGACTGGAAAAATGTACCGTCTATGCCGGTTATTCCGCCCAGACGCCGCAAGCCGGAGCCAGCCGCCCCGGAATTCAGGACCGAAAAGCCCGGATTAGCCGATTACTCATAATGTGCCGATTGTGCCGGTTTGAAGGAATAATCCCAACGTAACGATTACATCGCAGCCGTTAGTACGGATTTCAGAACACATTCGCCGTGCAACATGAAGTGCTCGTCTCCGTTGCTTCTTTGCGTCGTCGTCCTGGCCGCGGGGCTTCCTGAGCGGATCGCGTTCGGGGCGGGGGCGGACTCGCGCTCCGGCACGGTCGCTGCGAGCGGCTGTCCCAGTCTTCGTGTCAGCGAAAACGCGACTGTCCCCTTTATCGAGGCCCCGAACCGCTCGCCGCCGTCGTCGCCGGCGACTTCGCAGACAGTCGCTCCCGGCCCCTGCCAAGACTGGCCCTGCGGCGATTTCTCCCGCGAGCCGCCCGACTTCAATCCCTGGTGGGAAGAGGCGGCCTTGCGGCCGTTGCGGCCCGAGTGTCCCCCGCTGCAAATGCAGCTCGAGTCCGTCGTCCTCGGCACGCTCTGCTTCTCCCCGCAGGTCCACATGATGCGGCAAGTCGCCCCCATCCGCGAAGACTCGATCGTCGAGGCGCAGGGCGACTTCGATGTCCGCGCCTTCGCCGAATCGAAATTCATCGACACCAGCGATCCGATCGGCAGCGAGTTGATCGCTCCGCTCGAAGGCGACAGATATCTCGATCAAAACTGGTACCAAAGCGTCGGCCTGCGGAAGAAGGGCCTGTCGGGCGCGCAGATCGAGCTCTCGCAGAAGATCGGCTACGAAAACAGCAATTCGCAGTGGTTCACGCCGGAACTCCAAGGCACGGCGCGGATGACGCTCACCATCACCCAGCCGCTCTTGAACGGGGCCGGCAAGGCCTACAATTCCCGCCTGGTCGTATTGGCGCAGATCGACGCCCAGTCGGGCCGCGATCACGTCGCCAAAGACCTGCAAACCCTGATGATCGAGATCTACCAGACCTACTGGGACCTGCATTTGCAGCGTGCCCTGCTGTTGCAAAAGCGCCGGCTTTACGAACGAGGGGTCGAAATCTGCCGCGAACTCGAGGGACGCCGCGACGTCGACGCCGTCGGCGGACAGTTGGCCCGCGCAAAGCCGCCGTCGCCAGCCGCTATGCCGCCGTCGTCCGCCAGGAGACGCTGTTGTTGGACGCCGACGCCAAGCTGCGGACGCTGATCAACGACCCGCAATTGCTTTTGAACAGGCGCCAGGAACTGATCCCCATGCAGCAGCCGCTCCGCACGCCGTGTCCGCTGAACTTCCAAGATTCGCTGATCGTCGCTTTCAACCATCGTCCCGAGATCAACGAGGCCCGCGCCGAACTCCGCGGGGCCTGCGTTCGCCAGGAAGTCGCCAAGAACGAACTGCTCCCCTCGCTCAATCTGATCTTGATGACCTACGTCAGCGGAATCGAAGGCGACGTGAACATCGGTCGGTCACTGGACGACCAGTTCACCCTCGGCCGGCCCACCTACTCCACCGGAGCGACCTTCGAGTATCCGCTCGGCAACCGGACCGCCCGAGCGAAATATCACCGCCGGCAACTGGAGATCATCCAACTCACCGCCCAGTTGGCCGCGGCCACCGCCAACGTCCGCCTCGAGGTCGAGACGGCCACGCGCGAAATCACCACCTGCTACCGCGAGATGCTCTGCCAGGCCCACGCCATCCTCGGCAACGAAACCGAGATCGGCTATCTGAAATCGCGCTGGAACGCCTCGCTCGACGAACAGCGATCCTCCAGCGTCCTGTTGGACGATCTGCTGAACGCCCACGATCGCCTCGCCCGCTCCGAGGGGCTCTACGCCGCCGCCCTGGTCGGCTACAACCAGGGCTTCGCCAAATTGAATCAGGCCACCGGAACGCTGCTCGATTGCCAGCAGCTCCTCCGCAGCAGGGCTGAATATGACGCCGCCCGGGCGGCAATCCCCGCGCCGCCGCCGGACGATGAACCGACGATTTCGCGCACGCCGCCGATTGACGGCCATCCGCTGTAAAGCCGCGACCATCGGTCGCGGATGCCCTCGCTTGTAAAGCCGCGACCAGTGGTCGCGGATGCCAGAAGATGGGGGAACCCCCCGGCCGCCCAGCCGCGACCACTGGTCGCGGCTTTACAGGGGAATGGGACCGAATCTCACGGTTTTCCACGCGAATTCCCGTGATTCCGCCCGGGAACATGCAAAAGCTATCCTTTGGCATACCCCTATCGCACCACGGCGGCGATTTCCCCCATGACCATGACCCTTCCCCGCTGCGCGGCCCGCAAGTGGCTGCCGTCGCTGCACCGTCCCGCGAACGGCTCCGCCTTGATCGACCCCGCTCGCATCGAACGGGTGCGGCGGCGAGCGGCCGAGTTGCGGAACCAGAGCGACACGCAATTGACCGCCGAGGCCGGCCGTGTGGCGGCGGTGTTTCGGGCCCAGCCGGCCGTCTGCTCCGCCGCGCAAATGATCGAGGCCTTCGCCCTGGCCTGCGAGGGCATCCGCCGCGTCCTCGGATTCGATCTCTACAACGAACAGATCATCTCCGGCATGTTGCTCTGCCGCGGCATGATCGCGGAAATGGCCACCGGCGAAGGAAAAACGCTCTGCGCGGCCCTGCCGGCGATCTTCTACGGCCTGCGCGGACAGAGCGTCCACGTCGCCACTCCCAACGCCTACCTCGCCGAGCGCGACTGCGAACTGCTCGCCCCCGTCTACCGCCTATTGAGTTGCTCGGCCGGGCTGCTGCGGGAAAACGGCTGCGAAGACGAGAAATGCGCGGTCTACGCCTGCGACATCGTCTACGGCACCGGCTACGAATTCGGATTCGATTATCTCCGCGAGCAGCTTGCCGGCATCGCCCAGTCGCGCGGCACGCTCGGCTCCCACTACCGCGAAGTCCTCCGCGGCGGCGGCCGTTCGCAGCACGGCTTTCACGCCCGCCGCGGCGTCGCCATCATCGACGAAATCGACTCGGTCATGATCGACGAAGCCTGCATCCCCCTGATCATCAGCGGCGCCGGCTCGCCCGACAAAGAGGACGCCAGCCTCTACGCCGAAGCCCTGCGGGTCGCCCAGCGGCTCCGCCAAGATTCCGACTACCTGATCGACCGCGAAGCCCACAGCGTCAGTCTGACCCGATCGGGAAAGCTCAAGTCGCACGAAGAGACGGCAGGCCAGTCCACCCACCGGCTGCAACGCTCCTGGTCGGTCTACGTCGAGCAGGCCCTGCAAGCCCTGCTGCTGTTGACCCGCGATGTCGATTACGTTGCCGACGACGGCAAGATCGTGCTGGTCAACGGGGCCACCGGCCGGCTCTGCCCCGATCGCAATTGGAGCGAGGGCCTGCACCAAATCCTCGAAGTCAAGGAAAATCTGGAGCACAGCGGCGAGCTGCGCACCGCCGCCCGCATCACCCGCCAACGCTACTTCCGCATGTACGACATGCTCTGCGGCATGACCGGTACCGCGATGGAAAGCCGCTGGGAATTCTGGCGGACTTACGGCCTACGCGTGGCCACGGTTCCATTGCGGCGTCCCTTGCGGCGAAAACGTCTGCCCACAAGGTTCTTTGCCGACGCCACGAGCAAGTGGCGCGCCGCCGTCGCGGAGATCGCCCGCATCCACGCCAGCGGCCGCCCCGTGCTGATCGGCTCGCGGACCATCGAAAACAGCGAAACTCTGGCCAAACTGCTCGAAGACGCCGGCGTCCCCTACCAGCTCCTCAACGGCAAACAGACCGCCGACGAAGCCGAAGTCGTGGCCCGCGCCGGCCAGCGCGGGGCGGTGACCATCGCCACCAACATGGCCGGCCGCGGCACCGACATCAAGCTCGGGCCCGGCGTCGCCGAAATCGGCGGAATGCACCTGATCGCCGTCGAGCCGAACGAGTCGCTGCGCGTCGATCGCCAATTGATCGGCCGCGTCGGCCGGCAGGGCGATCCGGGATCCTATCAGTTCTTCATCTCCGCCGACGATGCCCTCTTGCTCCGCTTCGGGCAGCGTCTCTCGCTGCGGATGAAGGCGTTGCCGCAGGTCGCCGGCGAGCTGTCGGCCGATCTCTCCCGCAGCGTCCGCGCCGCGCAGGCGCCGCGCCGAAGCCGCCGGCCGCAAGCAGCGAAGGCTCCTCACCGCCGCCGACCAGTGGCGCACCAACGATCTGGTCAATCTGGTGAAATAAACGCGCCGTCCCTGGTTCCCCCGCTCCGCGTGGGAACGAGGGCTTTATGAACTGGTTCCCTGGTTCCCACGCTCCGCGTGGGAACCCGCCCGTGCGGACGCTCCGCGTCCTCCCGCGCGCTGCCGCCCATCGTCGCTCTGCCGTTCCGGCGCAGAGCATGAGGGTGTCCTGGAATTGCCGCGGCAGAAACAGGCTGTAGGAGGCGTCTCCTGACGCCGATGGCGCCGGTGCGAAGCTCCAATCGGCGACAGGAGCCGCCTCCTACAGTCTCAATTCCAGGACACCCTAACGCAGAGCATGGGAACGAGAAGCTCTATGAACCGGTTGGCGCGGTCGTGCCGGATCTGACGGACTTGCCTCACCCCGGCATTTCTTCCGCCCTCGGCTTGCTCAATCCTATACTATCCGAGAGCCACAGCAAGACCGACGCCGCGGCAGCGCCGTCTACCGGCGGCAGGATTCGCTCTGCGCCGGCGAGATCAACGACAGTGGAGATTCGACGATGAGAAACTCGAAGTTTTGGCAGGTTGCCCTGCTGGCGATCGCAGTGGCGGCCGCCGCACAAGCCCAGACTTCCGACAGCGACGCGCCAGACCAAGGGATCGAAGGCTTCAGCGAGCCGATTCACAAGCTGGACCTGATTCCGCCGGAACCGGGCATCATCGCCGGTCTCGCTGTCCGTGAAGGCGATCGCGTCAAGAAAGACCAACTGCTCGGCTCGCTCGATTGCGACGCGCAAAAGGTCGCCCTGGAGATCGCCAGGACCAACATGGCGGCCCACGGCAAGCTCGATTCCGCCGCCGCCGAACGCGAGCTGCGCCGCTGGCGGCTGGCGAAGCTGCAAAAACTGCGAGCCGAAGGGCACGCCAACGCTGAGGAGGTCACGCGCGCCGCCGACGAGCTTGCCGTCGCCGAGGCGAACGTACTGACCGCGCTCGAACAACACGCCGCCGACGCGCTCGAAGTCGACCGCATCGCCGCGATGATCGAGCGGCGGATGATGCGCAGCCCCTTCGACGGCGTCGTCACCCGCATCTTCCATGAAGAAAAGGAGTTCGTCGGCAGCAGCAATTCTCCCGTGTTGACGGTCATGCAACTCGACAAGCTGCGGGTAATATTCACCATTCCCACCGCCTTGGCCCAGCGGCTGAAGCCCGACCAGAAAGTCCCATTGACGTTTCCCAACAGCAACCAACGGGCCATCGGCCAGATCGAATCGGTCTCGCCGGTGACCGAAGCGGAGAGCGATACCGTCCGCGTCAAGGTGCTCATCGACAACCGCGAGGGGAAGTATCGTTGCGGAGTCCGTTGTGCGATCAACCTGAACCGGCTTCCGTAGCAGTTCCATTGTCCAGTTGAGATCAGGTGGAAAATGTCGTGTCAACCGTTTAGCCGGCGAACTTGTTCGCCGCGTTCGCGCCAAAAACCAAGGAATTCCGCGGCGAACAAGTTTGCCGGCTAAACGACGTACCCCGACGGCTGTCTGCTGAGCCCCAGTGGCCCCACGATATGCACCTCGAATCGCAACCGCCGCCCCGCCTGATGGAAACGCCTTGCCGCACCGCCGATCCCCGCGACTTCACCGTCGCCGGCCAGGGCGAGCGCAAATCGTCCGCCCAGCCGCTCGACCTGCGGCAGCTCCATCTGCACCTGGCCAAGATCGTTAAGGCCGCTAGCGACGCCGAGCAGATGGCCGGCGACGCCGTCGCCCTGGTCTCGAAGCTGACCAGCGCCCAGTTGGCCGTCTATTTCAGCGCCGATTCGCCGGGCAATCTCGGCGTGGCGGCCGAGCATCGCGTGGCCGTCTCCGACGATGTCGCACACTATTGGCTGGAGATGCTCGGCGAGCAGGCGGCCCGGGCGTGCAACGAAAAGCGCGTGCAGACCGCGCAATTGCAGCAGGGCCGCGTCGCGATCTGCGTCCCCGTCGAACGTCCCGCCGCTCCGCCCGACGCCCTGGCCGCCGTCTTTCTGCCCGCCGCCGGACGGCCCGAAGCCCTGCTGGTGACGCTCCAACTCGTCGCCGGCCTGCTCTCCGCCTACCATCTGCAACATCAAAATCAGGCGGCCGACTGGGAATTGAGCGCGGCCTGCGCCATTCTCGAACTGGTCGCCGCCGCAGGCAAGGCCGCCGACGTTCGCGACGCCGCCGTGCTGCTGGTCAACGCCGTGAAGAACTACCTCGGCTGCGAGCGGGTGGCCATCGGGCTGAAAAAACGCCGCGGCACGCAATGCAAGTTGCTGGCCATCTCGGGCATGGCCGACATCAATCCCCAGGCCGAATTGCCGCAGGCCGTGCTGGGGGCCCTGGTCGAGGCCGTCCGCGGCGGCGATTGGACCGTCTGGCCCGCCGACAAAGGCCCCGGCGAAGGCCTGCTGCCCGCCCACGCCCGACTGAGCGCCATAAGCGGCGAGGGCCGCGTCTGTAGCGCCCCGCTGCGAGCCGCCGATGGCAGCGTGGTCGGCGGCTGGATCTTCTGGGGACTCGAAAACTCCGACGCCCGTTGGCGCGGCGAACGCTTCGCCCGCGTCGCCGCCGCTCCGGTGGGCACTTCGCTCGCGTTGGTCAAGCACGGCCAGGTCAATCCCCTGCGACGGCTGATCTGCAAATGGCGGCTGCTCGAACGCAAATCGTTCTGGATCGCCGCCGCCTCGCTCGGCCTGCTCTGCTTCTCCTTCTGGCCCTACCGCGTCGGCTGCGATTGCGTCATCGAGCCGGTGCAGAAGCGCTACGTGGTCGCCCCCTTCGACGGCGTCTTCGAAAAGAGCCTGGTTCGTCCCGGCGACGTAGTGGGCAAAAACCAGCAACTCGCGCAGATGGACGGCCGCGAGCTGCGGATGGAGTTGGCCGGCGTCGTGGCCGACTACCACCGCGCCCGCAAGTCGCGCAACGTCAATCAGGCCGCCGGCAAGACCGCTGCCGCCCAGATCGACGCCCTGGAAATGCAATGCAAGGAGCAGAACCGCCATCTGCTCGAATCCCGCATCAAACATCTCGACATCAAGAGCCCCGAGGCGGGAATCGTCGTCAGCGGCGACCTGGAACGCACCCAGGGGACCCCGGTCAAGGCCGGCCAGGCCCTCTATGAAATCGCCCCCTTGGATCGCATGATCGTCGAAATCGAAGTCCGCGATGAGGACGTCGCCAACGTCAAGGTCGGACAGAAGGTCGCCGTGAAACTCGACGCCTATCCGGGCAAAGTCTGGAAGGGAACGATCGAGCGCATCCATCCCCGCTCCGAAATCCGCGACTCGAACAACGTCTTCATCGCCGAAGTCCATCTCGCCCAGGGCGATGAGGTCCTGCGGCCCGGCATGAAGGGCGCCGCCACGATCACCAGCGCCTCGCACACCCTCCTCTGGATCATGCTGCACAAAGCCTGGTACACCGGATTGAAATGGGTGGGAATGTAACACGTGCTCGATCGTTGGGGTGGCAGTTGAACTGCCACCCCAACTGTGCGGAGATGTGACATGCACTCCGAACTTGATTTCAGCGTCCTCGATCCCGCCAGCGCCGTGCTCACGCTGCGTGCCGATCTCCGCTTCACCCCCGCCGATTTCGACGGCGACGCCTGCTACATGATCGAGGACCCGGTCCGCGGCAAGTTCTTTCGCATCGGCGGCGACGAATTCACGCTGATTTCGCTCCTCGACGGCAAGAACACCATCGCCCAGGCCATCGGCATCTCGGCGGCCACGCTCCGCGAGCGGGCCTTCACCGAAAACGAGGCGATGTCGGTCTGCCATTGGCTGTTGGAATCGCAACTGGCCGTCTGCGGCGGGGCGGGCCAGGCCGAACGCCTCGCCGAATCCGCCCGCAAACAGGCCCACAACAAACTCGCCGCCGCCGTCAATCCCCTGGCCATGCGGATTCCGTTGTTCAATCCCAGCCGCGTGTTGCGTTGCGTCCTCCCCTGGACGCGCTGGCTCTTCACTCCGCCGGCCGTGGTCGCCTGGTGCATCGTCTGCCTGATCGGCCTGGTCGTTGCCGCAGGACACCGCGGCGATCTGGTCGAATCCTCGTCGGTCCTGCTCGATCGCGACAACTGGCTCCGCTTGGCCGTCGTCTGGCTGATCCTCAAAATCCTGCACGAGTCGGCCCACGCGCTGACCTGCCTGCACTTTGGCGGCAACGTCCCTTCGGCGGGCGTGCTGCTGGTGGTCTTCGCCCCGCTGCCCTTTGTTGACGTGACCGCCTCCTGGCGTTTCTCCTCGAAGTGGCATCGCATCGCCACGGCCGCCGCCGGCGTCTATCTCGAATTGTTCGTCGCCGCCGTAGCGATCATCCTCTGGAGCTATTCGAGCGATTCGGTCGTACGGCACGCCGCGCTGAACGTGGCCGTCACCGCCAGCGTCGGCTCGTTGTTTATCAACGGCAATCCGTTGATGCGTTTCGACGGCTATTACATCCTCTCCGACTGGCTGGAGTTGCCGAACTTGAGCGCCAGCGGGCAGAAGTTCATTGCCGGCCTGTTCCAGCGGATGCTCGGCCTCGAAGTGCCGCCCGAGACGCGTTCGGCCCGCGCCCGCCGCATCATCGCCGTCTACGCCGTCGCATCGCTGGTCTGGCGCAACCTGATCTACGCCGGCCTGCTGATCGTGCTCTACGCGGTCATCTCGAAGTTCGGCGCCTTCCCCGCCGCCGCGGCCGTGGTCCTCGCGGTTGCGGCCATGCTGGTCAATCCGGTGCGGAACATCATTCGTTTTCTCACCAAGCAGAAATCGCTGGAAACACGGCGGCTGGCAATCGTCGCCGGCGGATTGCTCGGCTGCATCGCCATCGTGGCGTTTCTGCTCACCCGCCCCAGCACCATCCGCACCTGCGGCATTGTCGATTACTCGCCGCCGACGATCGTCCGCTCGGCCAGCCCTGGCCTGGTCCGCGCGGTGAAGGTCCGCGACGGCCAGATGGTCGCCAAGGGCCAGGTGATCGCCGTGCTCGAAAATGAGGACCTCGGCGTCGATCTGGCCAACATCCGCCACCAAATCGAGCAATCGCGGCTTCAGCAGGCGATCCATCGCGAAAACGACGAGACCGCCAAGGAGCAGGCCGAGGCCGCCAAGTACCGCTCGCTGAAAAAGAAGGAGGTGGAGATCGCGGCCCAGGTCGCCGGCCTGATCGTCCGCGCCCCGCTCGCCGGCCAGATCGTCGCCAAAGACCTCGATTCGTTCGTCGGCCGATACCTCGCCGTCGGCGACGAGATCGCCGTGATCGGCAACGAGGATCGCAAGGAGGTCATCGTCGCCGCGGCCCAGGACGACATCTCCTCCTACACCGCCCAGTTAGGCCGCCCGGTTGGCGTGCGGATCGTAGGCGACGAGCCCAACTCGTTCACGGCCAGCCTGAGCAAGATCGACCCGCGAGCCAGCCTGAAGCCGCCTCACGCCGCCTTGGCCGCCGACGCCGGCGGTTCGCTGCCGGTCAAATCGAAACGCGAATCGCCCGACTCGAAGAAGGTCGAGAGCGAGTTGCTCGATCCCTGTTTCTCCGCCACGATCCTGTTGAATGTCCCGCAGAGCCTCACGCTCCACGCCGGCCAGCGCGTCGCGGTCCTCTTCAGTTCCGACGGCCAATCCTGGGCCGGTCGTCTCGTGTCCAACGTCCGCAAGTGGATCGACAACCGCCTGGCCAACGCCGGCCGCTAAGGGCACAGTAATCGTTGGTGGCAAAAAGGGCGACTAGCGGCCGTTTAGCCGCGCCCCAAAGGGAAGCGCTGATGCGGACCAAGTACGTGTGTGTTTCCTGGGCGCAGTCGTTGGTGGGTTTCTCGAAGCAATTCCCTTTCGTTATAGCTGCGAGTCTACTTCCACGCGCCGGCGTTGAGCTTGTCAGAATCCTCGAAGGAAACCGGGGGGCGGCCAGTAATCAACCCATTTCGCATGAACATCAACTCGCCCTCTTGATTGCGGCGAGCTTCTTCACGATCTCACGGTCATTCTCCTTTCCCGAAGGCATAAGTCTGAGTTCTAGCCAAATCGCGGGTGGCACCGGTTCTTGAACCGGTGGGCCGAAGGCCAAGGAGGCGATGAGAGAGACTGGATTTCCTCAATTCATCGCATGAGTCTCCACAATCCCCCAAGACCCCTTGCGACAGCGCCACACCGGTTCAAGAACCGTTGCTACCTGTTAGCCAAACCTTATCTCAAACTCGCAGCGATCTGCCCCCTGCAGGATTGACTGCTTGAGTATCACCTCCACAGGCTTATCGAAAGCGGCTTCAAACAAGGATTTATACCATCCCGTCGAACAATGACAGTATGTATCCGTGGGAAACGGCTGCTTCGTCTGTTTTACCCGTCCGCAGTAACACCAGTCATATCCGCCCACAATCGTATTTTTGTTCATCAGTTTCAACCTTCCGCCGCCGATGCCCGCTTCATTCAGCTTGGCGAGCAGCTCCTCGACCGAGTGCGATTCCTCCATGAATTGCTTCGCGCGCTCCTTTTGTGTCGGACCGCAGCATTTCCTACCGCAAGCCTGCATTACCCTTATCGCAGTAGCTCTGCCCGCTTCCTTCTCAAGACATTGGACGGCGTTGTGTATCCATTCGGCTTTCCGTGCATAGTTCGATGTCCCATCAAACTGTTCGGGCTTGATGATGACCTTCTTCGATACCGCTGCGCCCGCTTCGGCGTCGATGCATCGTTTGAACCGGGTCATCCAGCCGCCGAGTTTGCGAACCTTTGCCATGTTCCGCGTCCTTCCGTCGCTTGGCCGAGTTCCCGAGACGGTTTGCCGCTTGTAATCTAGCCCCGGCGAGCGGCGTCAGCAATACTTCGAGCCGAGAGCGCGAAGGCAGGCTCGCGGATGGCACCGCGGGTGGCACCGGTTCTTGAACCGGTGGGCCGAAGGCCAAGGAGGTGCTGAGAGAGACTGGATCTCCTCTATTCATTGCATGAATCTCCGCAATCCCCCAAGACCTCTTGCGGCAACGCGGCACCGGTTCAAGAACCGGTGCTACCCGTCGCCAGTCCTGATCGTTCGTCACCCGTTCTCCACAAACGACCGCCGATACGCCGAGGGCGACTGCCCGACCAACTTGCGAAAACAGGCGTAAAATCGGGCGGGCGAGCCGAAGCCGCTTTGGGCGCCGACGTTGTCGATCGTCTCGTCGGTCGTGGCCAAGAGCCGCTGGGCGTGGCTGACGCGGTGGTGCATCAAGAACTCGTGCAGCGTCATGCCGCTGAACTTGCGAAATACCCGCATCGCATAGGCCGGGGCCATGCGGACCCTCTCGGCGATGTCCTCGATCGTCAGCGGCTCGCGGTAGTGCGTGGCCACCAGCGTGGCCATCTGCTCGAAACGGCCCAGCGTCCCGCGCGAATGCGGCAGCGGCCGCATCTCCGCCGCCGCCGGCTTCCGCCGCGCCAGATCGACCGCCAACCGCCGCAGCCGGGCCTCGGCCTCCAGCAGCACCACCGAACGCAGCTCCTTCGAGTCGTCCTCCAACAGCCGCGCCCAGTTCTTCATCAAATCCAGATCGGCGGCCGGCCGGTCGCCGGGCGGATCAATAATGACCTCGCCCGCCAGCAGACGCCGCATCAACAGCGGCGGCAATCGCCATTGCAGCACCCACGGCAGCGGCAGATGGATTCCATAGGCCCAGCCGCCGGGCGTGGTCTCGATCGGCCCGTGCGGTTGCGCCGCCCAGAACACGACGAAATGATTCGGCGGCAGCGTCACCCGCTGCGCCCGAACATCGCCACCACCGGATGATGCTCGTTCACGCCCAATTCGATGTCGTCGTGGAAGTGCAGACGATGGAAGGGCACTTTCGCTTCCGAATGCCCTGCAAAGCCCTCGCGGAGATAATCCAGTTCGGCCGGCAGCACACGCCGCTTGCCCGCCGCGCGAGACCCCCTGCGATCGCTACGCTTGGCCGACATGGCCATTATCCCTCCTGGTTCCCATACTCTGCGTGGGAACCCGCTGTCCCGGACGCTCCGCGTCCGCCCGGGCGACGCAGAGCGTCGCCAGCAGGTGCGTTCCCACGCGGAGCGTGGGAACGAGTGTCATCGTTTCCTCCGTTGTTCTCCGACCCGCCTCAACTCCGCCATGCACTGCTCGATGCACTCGCGTCGGCTCCGCCGCGTGTTGTAGACCCCGATGGAACAATAGCCCGCGAATCCGATTTCAGCCAATCGATCGAGAAATCCGGCGGTCGGCCAATGGCCCGTACCGAGCACGTCGCGATTGGTCTCGGAGAGATGCACGTGGGCCAAAATGTCGCGGATGCCGTCGAGCGGGGCCAGCACGTCCCGCTCTTCGATGTTCATGTGGAACGTGTCGATCATCAGCCGCAGGCTCGGCAGGTTCAGGCTGCGAACCAGGGCGGCCGCCTCGGCGATCGTGTTGTGAAAGCCGACCTCGCCGTGGTTGACCGGCTCGAAGGCGATCGTCGCCCGCCCGACGGCATACTCGCCCACCTCGCGAACCGCCTCGCGAATCCGCCCCTCGCCGGTTTGGCGATTTGGCTCGTCGCGCAGCCGTCCTTGCAGCGAGCCGAAAACGATCACCGCGTTCCATCGCGCGGCCAGATCGACGAACGACTTTAAGAGTTCGATCGTCCGCCGCCGCACCTTCTCGTCGGCCGTGCAAAGGCAATTGCCGCGGCTGTAATAGGTCGAGCCGGTCTGGAAGGCGCACATGGCGTAGCCGACGGCCTGCAACGAACGGCGGACGCGGTCCTCGTCGAACTCCGCTGGATCGGCGATTTGCAGTTCGGCGGCGTCGTAGCCGGCCTTTTTCATGCAGGCCAGATCGCCGTCGAACTCGCTCCAATCGCGATAGGATGCCGGGTCGGGCAATACATAGCTTAGTTTCACGGTCTTTCTCTCTCCCCGTTCGCGACGGACTGCGGCATTCTTCGGTAGCGAATCAGTACGCTTCCCGGTTTCTGACCGATCTGCACGTTCAGTTTGGCCAACTCCCGGCCGGTCATCAGGCGTTTTTCTTTCACGGCGTACGTTTCTGCGAAGGCGACCTCATACACGGCCTTGGGCTGCAAAGCCCGCATCGCTGAGCTCGTGGGCCGGGTTCGGGCTTTGCGATCTGCGGAAACAGATGGCAAAGCCCTCGCCGAGGTCGGGACGATCGAACTGCCAACCGCACCATTGCCGTTCGTCCGAATCAGCCGGGATCAAAGGATAGTAATCGCCGAGATACAACGCGCGTAGCGACTTGATCTCGTTCGAGGCAAGTTCCATCTCGCCGGGCGAAAACGCCGGCCCGCGCGTATCCATCGAGAGGCTCGTGCCAAACCGGGCAACGCTGCGCACCGTATAGGGGTCGGTTTTGAAAAGCAGCGAAGCATGGATCGGCACGTAGAAACTCAGCCCCATCAGTTGTTGCTGGTTGTAAAGCGGGTTCTCGCCGCCATTGGCCGCCTCGCTGCTCGTCCACGAACCGGCCGATCGCATCAGCACTTCCAGGTCCGGCCCTGTCCCGCGCCAATTCGCGTTGTCGATCACGAGGCCGGGATGCGCCTTGAGCAGATCGTCCCACATCGCGTAGAGCCCTTCGACGTGGCGAATTTCGCTGATCCCCACGCGATCCGCCGCGTCGGCCGTCTGCCAATACAGGAACGGATAGTGGTTGCGGTCCTGGCGATAGACGTCGACGCCCCAGTCCGAGATGCAGTTCGATAAATGGTCCGTCATCCACTTGCGTGCTTCCGGATTGCCGAGGTTGAACAAGCGGTTGCCGTCGTCGCCCCCTTTCGGTCTCAGCAGCCACTGCGGATGCTCGGTCTCGATCCGACTTCCTCGGAATACGCGCTCGGGCTCGAACCAGAGAATAAACTTCAAGCCGGCCTTGTGGGCAGCGTCGGCGATCGGGCGAAGACCGCGCGGAAAATGGTCCTTTCTCGGAACCCAGCTTCCCACCCCGTCGGGCCAGCCCCCCTCGAACCAGCCCGCGTCTAACCAGTACGCCTCCAGCCCCATTGCCCGCATTTTGCCGATCATTTCCAACTGATTCTGCTCGGTGGTGTCGTTTCCGCTATTGAAGACGAACCACGAGTTCTGCGACATCGGCGGCATGACCGGCTTGCCCTCGACGCGAGGAACATAATCGGCAATCAGCAGCCGCCTCAAAAGGTTGTGTCCTCGCAAACGCTCGGCCCCGCGCCACCGCACCAGCAGGATCCGCGGCGTGCGGATCGACTCGCCGGGCAGGAGTCGGAAATGCGTCCGCTGCTGACCCGCCTCAATCGCAAGCTCATGCTGGCCCGAGCGCGCGACGCGCAGAGCCCATTGGCCCGTCCAGCCGATCGCGCCGACCAGCCCGCCGTCGCGCCACTGGACGTTGAAATACGGCAACGCGGTTTGCGAAAGTCTGCCGTCGCCCGGCAGCGACACTTCCTGGCCGGGCTGCACAGCGGCGTCAATGGTCCGGTAGTCGTTGGCGCTCATCGTGCTCCCCTCGGCATAATGAACGGTGACCGCTTCCTTTTCATCCAAACCAACGCCGATGTCCAGAGGCAGGATCTTCTCGATGATCGGCGTCGGCTGCTTTGACGTGTTCTTCAGCCGCAGCAGCCATTCGACGGCCGGAAAGTCGGAGAAAACCGTCGCCTCGCAAGTGACCTCCAAGCCGGTTTGCTCGTCCGTCCACGTGATCCTGTGTCGTTGCCGGCCGTCAGCGGCCGGCTCGCTGGAAGTGCTTCGTTTCGATCGCTGCAACAGTTCCGAAGCCGGCCTGCCGCCGTAGATGAAGGAGAAAGGGATGGTATCGGAAGGTCCTCGGCCGGCAGAGACGCCCGAGCGGGGAACGCTTCTCAACAGGGCTCGCACGGCCCACTGCCGCACGGCAGCCTGCTCTTCGCGATCGCCGTTGCCCGTGTCGCCTTGCGATTCGGCGCCGACGGAAGATGTCGTCAGCATCGCCATCAACGCGACGACGCAAAGCCCCGTTCGCCCACATTCGCTGACTGCGTTTGTCATGATCGCTCTGGACATCGTCCACATCCGTCAGTCCCTCCGCGGCAAACTCGCCCCGCCGTCAACCAGCAGCGAAATGCCCGTGATGTAATCCGATTCATCGCTGGCCAGAAAAAGGAAGGCGTCGGCGCACTGTTCGGGCGTGCCGAACTCGCAAAGCGGGATGGCGGCGGTCGCGCGGGGAGCATATTTCGGATCGGTTTCGTAGCAGACCTTCGACAAGCCCGCCAGAATGATGCCCGGGGCCACGATGTTCACGCGAATCCCGTGGACCGCCAGTTCCTGGGCCATCGCCTTGGTCATCAGCGCCAGCCCGGCCTTGGCCACGCCGTAGCAGCAGCCCTCGGGCCAGGGCGTCTCCTGCACCCACGAGCTGTTGAAGAGGATTTTGCCGCGGACGCCGCGATCGCAGCCCGGCCGCCTGATCGGCTCCTGCCGCACCATGATCCGCGCCGCCGCCTGGCCGACGTGGAAGTTGCCGGTCAGATTCAGATCGAGATGGGCCTGCCACTGGTCGGGGCGGATGTCGAGGAACGGCCCATTTTCGACCATGGCCGCGTTGCCGATCACCACGTCAACGCGCGGATGCCGCCGCAGCACCTCCGCGAACATGGCGTCGATCGACGGCCGGCTGCCGGCGTCGCAGCGGAGATATTCGATCGTGCCGCCACCAGTTTGCGTCGCCTTGGCGATCGCCGAGCCCTCGGCTTCGCTCTTGCGGCCGGTCATGAAGACCGTCCCGCCTTCTTCGCAAAACCGCCGGCAGATCGCCCGGCCGATGTCGCCGTAGCCGGCCGTAATCACCGTCACTTTTCCCGCCATCCGTCCCGATGTTGTCATTGGAGATTACTTCAGTGTGTTTGGGGTTCCTAACAAAACGTACTCCTCACGCTCCGCGTGAGGAAGCGGCCGGCTTGACTCCGCTCACGCGGAGCGTGGGGGGTACGTCCACGACGCGCCGAGTTCTTCGAGCGTGCGGCCTTTGGTTTCAGGAACGACAATTAACGAGAACAGAAACGCCGCCGCCGAGATGACTGCATAGATCCAGAAGGCCATCGCCGGCGTGCCCAAGTGGTTCTTAAAGTGATCGACCATGGGGGGAAAGCAGAAGGTCGCCGTAAACGACGCGGTCCAGACGCACACCGACGCGATGCCCATCGCCTTGCCGCGCAGCCGATTGGGGAATATCTCCGACATGATCAGCCACGTCAAAGGCGCCAGGCTGATTAGATAGGCCCCCATGACAAGAGCCATCGCGAGAATCACGTACATGCCGGGCGCGTGCCAATGGAACATCATGCCGACGACGGCCATACCGAGGGTCATTCCCAGCGTGCCGAGCAACAACAGCGGCTTGCGGCCGAGCCGATCGACGACCGCCAGGGCGGTGATCGTGCAGATCACGTACCAGCCGCTCATGATCATGTTCAGGAAGATGGCGTCGCTCTTCTTCGGATAGCCGGCGTCTTGAAAGACGGCGGGCATGTACATCGTCAAGATGCTGGCGCCGGTAATCTGTTGGAACACGGCCAGCGAGCAGGCGATGAGCAGGGCGAACCGCAATCCCGGCCGCAGCAGTTCTTGCCAGCCGCCGTGCTCTTGGCTGGACGCCTCGATCTCTTTTATCTCGGTCTCGGCGTGCCCCCGCCCGTCGATCAACGTCAGCACGTCGATCGCCTTCTGGCGTCGGTTGTTCTGCGCCATCCATCGCGGGCTTTCCGGCACCAGCAGCAGGCCGAGAATGAAGACCGGCACGGGCGCAGCGTTCGAGGCCAACATCCAACGCCAGTGATCGCCGAAAGACAGGTAGTAGGCGACGGCCGCGGCACAAGCCAACCCGACCACGATCGCCAGTTGGTTCACGGTGACCAGCGCCCCGCGGATGCGCGGTGGCGACACCTCCGCGATAAACATGGGCGAGACGACCGACGCCAGCCCGACGCCGACGCCTCCCAAGAATCGAAACAGATCGAACGCGACGGCGTCGTTCGGCAGCGCCGATCCGACCGAGCCCAGCACGAACAACACGCCGGCGAAAATCAGCGTCGGCTTACGCCCCCAGCGGTCGCTGAGGACGCCGCCCAATAGCGGCCCGGCCATGCAACCCAACAGTGCGCTGGCCATCGCGAGACCTTCGCCATACGGCCCCAGCTTGAACTCGGGAACAATGTAGAGTTTCACGCCGGCGATGATCTGCAGATCGTAACCGAAGAGGAACCCGCCCACCGCGGCGACCATCGCGATCAGCACGACGAGAAAAGGCCGTTTACCGCTTTCCGTTGCGTTCATGTTCTGCGTTTTCGTTCTTGTGTTATTGTGTAGCCGTTCGCGGGGCAAGCGGGACGGAGGAGGTTGTCGGGAAGGCGTTCTGCATGTTCTTACACTTCTCGTCCGACAACCTCCTCCGTCCCCTTCCGTTATCGTCCCATCCAGCCGCCGTCGACCAGCAGCACGTGGCCGTCGACGTAATTGCTGGCATCGCTCGCCAGGAACAGCAGCGGGCCGACAAGGTCGTCGGGCTGTCCCCAACGGCCCGCCGGAATCCGGCCGCGAATCTGCGGCTCGCGGACGGGGTCGTTGATCAACGCGGCACACATCTCGGTATCGAAGTAGCCCGGCGCCATCGCGTTCACGTGGATGTTCTTCGCGGCCCATTCGTTGGCCAAAGCCCGCGTCACGCCGACGATTCCGTGTTTTGCCGCAGTATAAGCAGCGATCGTCCATCCGCCCTGAAAGCTGCACACCGAGGCGATATTGATGATTTTGCCGCCGCCTTGCCGTTGCATGACCTTCGCCGCCTGCTGGCACAACTCGAAGACGCCGGTCAACATCAGGCTGAGCATCGCATCCCAACGGTCCAGGTCGAAATCGACGGCCGGCTGGCGATATTGGACGCCGGCGCAGTTCACCAGGATGTCGAGCCGGCCGAAGCGCTCCACGACGCGATCGACCAGCCCGCGGCGCTGCGAGCGATCGGCCAGGTCGGCCTGAAAATAGGCGAGGTCCGTGCCGAGCGGCTCGACCCGCTTTCGTAGTTCGTCGCAGTTGTCGGAGGCGCCGACGCAGGCGAGCTTCGCCCCCGCCGCGGCCAGCCCCGCGCTCATCGCCAGCCCCAGCCCGCGCCGCCCGCCGGTCACGAAGGCAACGCGGCCGGTGATGTCAAACAGCTTGTTGATCATAATTGACGTTCGCGCATGGTTTCAATAACGAAATGCCCTGGCCGTCTCGAACATCGCCATGATGTTCTCCGTCGGCACAAAGGGTTGGATATTATGAACGGGGTTGAAAACGAAACCGCCGCCGGGGGCCAGATCGCGGATCCGTCGCTGCGTCTCGGCCCGCACTTCGGCCGCCGTGCCGCGGGGCAGGACTCTCTGCGTGTCGCAGCCGCCCCCCCAGTACGACATCCGCTTGCCATACTTCTTCTTCAGTTGCGCCGTGTCCATCCCCGCCGCCGAGACCTGCACGGGATTGATGATGTCGATGCCGATCTCGATCAGGTCGGGCAGGAACGGCTCGATCGCGCCGCAGCCGTGGTAGAAAATCTTCGCCTTCGTATGCCGCTTGATCGCCGCGACGATCCGCGCCGAAAGTGGCTTGATCATCCGCCGGTAGATCGTCGGCGAGATGAACGGCCCCTTTTGACCGGTAAAATCGTCGGCGGTGAAGTGGATATCGATCAAATCGCCCACTTCCGTCAAGAAGCACGTCTGCGCCGTGATGATCGTCTCCGTCAAGCGCTCCAAGAAGGCCATCGCAAAATCGGGCTCGGCCACCAGGTCCATCAGCCCATTCTCCATGCCGCGGACGCGGAGCAGTTGGTTGAACAGATCGTGTCCGCAGGGGGCCATGCCGAACAGGGCGAAGTCGGTGGTCTTGCGGAGTTGCAGCGTCCGCTCGCGCAGGCCGCGATAGCGGGCCGGATCGGCCGGGTCGGGCCAGGGCATCTTCCACATCGCCTCGATCGACGGCGCGCTCAACGGAAACTCCTGCCAATCGTAGTAAAAGCCCCCTTTGGGACATCGCAGCGTCGCCCCGAAATCGTCTTTGAACGAACTGCTCCCGCCCGGCTCGTCCACGATCACCAACGGCCCACTGGACGGCGCACCGGCCAGCACCGGAATCACATCGACGCCGAGCAGTTCGATCACGTCGTCATCCACGACCGCCACCTGCTGCGCCGCCTCCAGCGTGCGGATCGGCATTTTGGGCAGCTTCAAGTAATCGCGCAAGGCGGCATACGTCAACTTGGCGATCGACGTGACCACCGTCCCGCCCAGATCGATCGGCAGCCGGTCGGGCTCCTCGTGATTCAATGCGGTTACGACGCGTTCTCGTGAGTTCATGGTTCGTTGACCTGTCCGCGATTGCGGTGGTTGATTTGTATGACCTCAATAATGACTCTCGACTTTGACCGTATCCGTCACGCCGTGCAAAAAAATCACCTCCTTGGCCGGGTCGAAATCCATCCAACCGCTGCCGTTGACGGTTACGCTCTTCATCGGCAACGCCTTTGGATGTCGGAACCGCAGCAGCACCGCCTTGGGCGGCTTGCGAGACGGCATCTTGACCGTGGCGGTGATCTTCATCTCATCAACGTCGGAAATGATCTCATAGGCGACCGTGCCGAAGTAGGTCGGGGCATTCTTGACCGAGACCTTCTTCCCCTGTTCAAGCCAATACCGCGGCGTCGCCTTCGCCAGCCACAGTGTATTTCCATCCTCCCATACCAGCAGCGAGCGAAACTGCTCCATGAAGTACGATAACGCGTGGCCGTTGAGGATACTGCGGTACTCGCCTTTTCGATACGCTTCCATCAACCCCGGGTTCTCATGGTTCATGAAATGTTCGAGATAATAATAGTGCGGAGAAGGCATCGCGAAGGCGGCGTAATTGTTCACCCACTGCCGCAGAAAACTCGAAATCTCGTCGCGGCGCAGATAAATGTTGGCCAAATAGCTATAACCCAATTGCGACGACTCGCCGCCCCAGAACCAGTCTTCCTTGGGCGAAAGCCCTCTTTCCCGCCGTTTTCCGCTGAGGTACTGATAACGGTTGGTGGCGAACACATGCGTGGGATTGAGCAACATCACGTCTTCCACCACGTCTAGATGCCCGTCCAGGCGGATGTCGTCCGCGGCGGGAATCCGCGCGGAATCGACCAACTCCAAGGACCAGTCGTCGTCCGTCATGGCGATCTGGACCACTTGCCCGATGGAAGGTCCGCGGATGTAAAAGATGGGCGGAATGTAGGAGCGATACGCGCCGCTGCGCACCTTCATCACCGGCGCAAGCGTGATCGCCCGGTCAACGGCCTTTCGCAGCGATTCTCGATACTGCCGCGACTCTTCCAGGTATTTCCCGGCGTTGTCCGGGTCGAATTGCGCCATGGCCTCGGCAAAGCGCCGCAATCCCTGACAATACCAGGCGTCGATATTCACGTACCATTTCCATTCGCTCCGCCCCCAGGCACAGTCGGCGATATGTTGCGGCGGTTGAAGTCCCGCGACCCAGAGATCATCCCGGTTGGGAACGTTGTTCATGTACAGCTTTCTCTGCCGGATGATCCACTCCGCCGCCGCCTGCATCCGCCATTGGTTCTTCTTGAACCACTTCGTGTCGCCAGTGAGGAAGTAGTGTTCGGCGAGATCGAAGAGAATCCTGCCGGTCCCGCCGTTGTGCACGAGTTCGTAGGTATCATAGCCCGGGCAATCGATGATCGCCGTTTCGTGAAAGAGCTTTCCGATACAAAAGTTTCCCGAGCCGTCGCTGAAATCGCCGTCGGACGGGGTGCCGGGCCGTTGCAGAAAGCTGTCCAGCCAATTGGCTGCCGTATTGTGCAAGCCCACGGCGTCCATCGCGTGAATCGGCCGCGGCGCTTCGAGAGCGAGGTTCATATAGGTGAGTTCGCCGTTTTTCAATTGCGATGCGCCCATCCGCCATGCGTCCTGCCAACGCTTCTCGGAGAGCGCCACCTGCATCGGCGGATCGGCCACCTGCGCGTACGGCGGCAACGGCGTGCCGCGGGGCAACAGCGGCAGCTTGATTTCCCGCATCGCTTCCTCCCACGTCGCCTCGGCATGTTCGCGGGTCATCTGGCGGATGCTTTTGACGTTTCCGGCCGCCAATTCCGCGGCGAATTCCGCCGCGTTCTTACCGCTGCCCGCCTTGGCCGCGAAGAAACCGAATTCCGGCGCGAGGATCGGCCCTTTTTCCAGGTCGCGCACCAAGAACGTAAAACTGCCCGATCGGGTCCAAACCGTGATCCGGGTGTCGCGCGGGTGGCCATAGGGATACGCCGGCATCTTCCTGACGAACTCGTCCACCGGCCGAATATAGAGCAACGGCATGGCGACACCGCGACGGCCACCGCCGCCGGCCTGCGATTTCCAGGCATTCCGGCCCTCGATCACCGTGCCGGAATCGCCGGGCAGAGGCGCGGCTTCACCGGCGAGACCGAAGAACCCCTCCACTCGGCCGTCGTAGTCGGCCTGCTGCATTCCCGCCTTGAATCCCCACTCGATCTCCGCGTCCATCCGCTTCCAGACTTCCGCACCGTAGGCCAGGATTTGTGGAACGCCGCACTTCGCTTCCTCCGCAGCCTGCACAAATACCGCGACCATGTCCACGCCGTTCCAGTCGCCCCGATAAACCCAGATCGAACCGTCCGCGGAGATTTCGGGCTTAACGGTCACCTGCTGATCCGATTGCCAACCGAACCAGCCGTACCATGAGGGATACACCCGAACTTCGACGCTTTGCAGCGGCGGCGCCGGCCGGTCCTTCTTCGGCCAGTGGAGTTCCAACCGACTGAAGTGCATGCGTCCTTCCCAGAGCAACGCGGAGGTCAAAACACCGCCAGCCGCCGGCAACATCTTGCCCCGCTCCCAGACGTCGTGCTTTGGCAGCAACTGCCAATCGCTTTCCAGCTTCGGCCAAGGTATTCCGGTTTTGTCGTTGCCTTGGGAGAGCAGGAGGTTGACCGGCCGGTATGCCCGATCAAGCCGATCCAGCCGTCGAAAAATGAAGCAAGCCTCCGGCTGCTTCTGCACGTTCTGATCGGCCCGATAGGCATACGCCCACGCCGACAATTCCGCCGGGTGGCCCACGAGCTTGGCCACATCCGGCATTTCCTCGGCGGCGACGCCCGCCGCCACGCCGAGCGAGGACAGCATTGCCATCGCGCAGACGTGCTGCCTCCACCGCTTGCATGTCCTCAGCATATTCGTTCGGTTGCTCATGTCGCTCACGCTATCCCTTGGTGTTTTGAACGATCGGTTGCAAGCTCAAGCCTACGGGACTAAGTTCGGTTTCGACGAGATTCCACTCTTCCGGGCTGAATTCGCCCCAGAGCAACAGCGGCCGCCCCGCGGCTTGAATCTTCTTGAACGTGCCGATCAACTCGCAGACCGGCGGCCCCGTGCCGCGGTGATCGACGTTGATCTGCAAGACGTCGAAACTCCCATCCTCCAATAGAATATCAACCGGATAAAGACATGCCGAGTGCAGGTGGATGAAATTCACCTCCGCCGCCGCAAGACTCACCTTGAGCGCCGGCAGCAGAAACTCGCGGAAGATCGTCGGATTCAACACCGCCGCCGAGTCTTCCTGGTGATAGGCCACGCTCCGCCGCGAGAAGACGATGCTGGGATATCCGCCGGCCACGTGGATTCCATTGCAGGGGGACTGTCCCGATTTTCGTGACGACGAAAATGGGACTGTCCCCTTCGAGGCCCAAGTCGGAATCGCCGCCAGAAGACGCTCGACCACCGCCAGCCGCGTTCGCGCACACAGCCCCAACAACTCCCGCATCGCTGCCGGTGTATCGAAGAAGCCGGTCACATATCGCATTTCGCCCAACATCGCCGCCGCCGCGTCGCCCGGCCCGCGCAGCAGCGGCGGACAAACCGGAAATCGCCCCGCCGCAAACTCGACAAGCTCCCGCGTGAAGCGAAGCAGCGCAGCAAGCCAGCGGTTGGCGTCAAGATCGACCGCCGTCTCGTCGCCGCGCGCAAGGCCGCAAACATGGCAAGAAAATAGCCGGGAGCCAACGGCTCCCGGAACGCGGTGGTGCCCGGTCGCACATTGCGCGAGCCGTTGGCTCCCGGCTATTCGGGTGTCTTCAATTCGGCTTTCACAAGCGGAATCAGGTCCCGCCAAACACGGCTTGGCGCAGCAATTCGCCGTGGCCACCGTGACGGGGCAGCCCATGATCGCTTCCAACCACGGAATGCCCCAATATGCCGAGGCGACGTAGCCGAAATCGCCGTCGCTCCGCTGCGATTCGTACAGCCGTTGGTAATCGTCGGCGAACGGAGCGAAAGAAACGTCTTCCGGCTGCAAGATCGTCCCCGGCCGCCACCGCGATGTGCCGCTGGGAAACTGCTCGGCCGGATAATAGCCCGACTTCCAAGACCGCACCAACGGTCGTTCGACCGGCCGGCGTTCCAAAAACGCTTCGTGGCGATCCAGGCGTTTGGCGCACTCGTCGATCAACATTGGACCATCAAGAAGAGGCAGGCGTAATCTCCTCGAAGAACATTAATTCCGAGGCCAGTTCGCCTCTTAGCGTCACGCCAATTCCGCCGGCCAATTCGCGGCCGCTCCGTTCCCCCGCCGGATTCGAGCCGTCTTCAAAACTCACCCGATACCGCCCATCGGGTCGAAGACCACGCAGCTTGACTTGCACCGTGTCGGTTCCGGCGACAGTCTTGAATAGGTAGACTACGCCCCTCTTCGCCGCCGGCTCGTAGTATTCGATGCCGTCCCAGTGTTTTCCGTCCGGTCGGGGGAAGATGTGATACAAGTCGGCGTTTCGCACCAGCGGCCTGATCTTCGTCTTGTAGGTCGCCACCGCCTTCTTGATTTGCGCTTTCTGCTGGGCCGACCACACCGGGCCGCCGTTGCCGCCGTTGGGCGCGTCCGGATGCCAATAGGCCGCCCCCAGCGAAGCCGAGCGGAACTCATAAACCGAACCGGTCGCCTGCCAATCCGACCAGGCGCCGACCAAGGCCGCAACTTGCATCGGCGGAAACACGAACGAGGCGTCGTAGAACGATTGCCGGGCGTCGAGCGGATAGTAGCGGTCCTGGTTCTGGATCTTCGCCGCCCGCCGCGACGCGCCAAAATCCTTGATCGTTCCGCCGCCCGAGCAGTCTTCCCAGAGAAACGTCGGATTGCGGGCGTAGAGCGTGTCGAGCACCTCGTAAAACCCTTTTGTCGCCCAATAGAGAACCTCCTCGGGATAATGCGCCCGGTGGCCCTTTCCAAAAGAGCCTTGGATCACCGGGCCCGCAGTCGCGTCCGACCGGTAGAAGTCGGCGTGAAGATTCCTCAGCAGGAACTCGATTTCGCCGATGCGGTCCCGCTTGCCGCGCTCGCTGGTCAACGGCTCGGGCTGGTTGTCGTAAAGACCGAAACGCAAGCCGCGATCGTGGGCGTACTTCGCCGCCGCCGCCATTCCCGATGGCCAATCCGCCGCGTCGGTCACGATATGGCCCGGCTTCGTTCCATACGACGACCACCAGTTGATGTCGATCACCACCTCCTCGAAACCCAGCGGGGCGATGTCGTCGATGAAGGGATAGTATTTCTTCTCCGTCGGGTCCCAGCTCCCCTGTCCCTTGCCGGTGGCGGCGAAGGCGTTCCACTCCACCTTGGGATAGCCCGGATCATTTCGCAGCCGCGCCGGCATGTTGTAATTGAACAGATACCGTCGCACGCTGTTGCCGGCGTCGTCGATATCGCCCGCATACGCGCCGAGGAAGCCCGGCGGAATCTGGAATGTCTCGCCGGCGGCCAGATCGGTGCGAAAATCGTCGCGAATGCCGGCCTTCAACGTCACGCCTCGCGACGTCCCATCGCTCGCCATCGCGATGCGGCCGTTGCTCCACTCCCAGCCGATGTATACCCCGCACGCGCCGTTGGAATCGAAAGCCACGTACGGAATCCAATCTTGACCAGCCGAAGTAATCGCCAGCGTCTTCCGGTAGTCGCTCGTCAAGCGGTCGCAATAGGCGCCGGTCTTGTCGGGCAGGCTGCCGTCGTCGCTGAAATACCACACTCTTGTGTCGGCCTTAGGTCCGGCGACGTGAATGTCGAAAGTCTCCTGCTCGTAGATCGTGATCGGCTGACCCGATTGGTTTGTGATGAACATGCTGTGGCGAATGGGGCCCCGGCCGGGCCTCGCCTGCCAGACGGATTTTAATTCCATCGCCGGTTCGGCGTTGGTTAGTCGCAGCGTCATCTTTTGGCCGTCGCTCGATTCCGTCGTCGCATCCTGGAAGACCCAGTGCAGGTCATAGTGTTTGCCGCCCATGTCCGCGCGGCCCAACAGCGGAATCCGCGACGGCGAACCGGTCCAATTCCACTTTGCCGCGGGACTCCCGAGATCGTAGATGCCCAACTGCCCGTCGTTGTCCACGCCCAACGTCAGCCGCGTGTCGGCCGTCGCCAGAGACCAGGTCTTCGCTGCCGATGGCGGAACGGTCGGACTGGCAGCCTCTTCTGCCGCGACGGCCCCGCCGACCAGAACGGCGGTCGCCATTACCAACATCCAACCCAAAGCCTGTCGCTTCGTTCGCATCATCGTCCCCATATTGCATTGCCGTGAACACTCATGGTTTCTACTGAAAACGACACCGATACTTCGGCGTTTGCGGTTCCTTAGGAGAGGCACAGCGCTTCCCTTCGGGGCGCGGCTAAACGGCGGATTGGAAGGCCTTTACTCCGGTTTCCACTCGATCGGGCAAGTGGCTGCCGCGCCGCCGTCGACCGGCAACACCAGCCCGGTAATCATCGACGACGCTTCGCTCGCCAGGAAAACGATCGGCCCGACCAGCTCGTGCGGCCGCCCGATGCGGTGCATCGGCAGCTTGGTCATCACCTGCTCCATGAATCGCTTGTTGGCAAAAATGCTGCTGGCGTTCATGTCGGTCTGAAACCAGCAGGGGGCGACGGCATTGACGCGGATCCCCTTGTCGCCCCATTCGCAGGCCAGCTCCTTGGTCAGCGCGGCGATCGCCCCCTTCGTCGAACTGTACGCGGCGTTTCCGCGGCCGGTGCCCAAAAAACCGCCGCCGAGGGCCGACATGTTCACGATCGTGCCGCCCCCCTCGGCCAACATCCAACGGCCGACCTCCTTGCACATCCAGAACGTACCGAAGTAGTTCACTTCCGTCAGCCGCCGCACGACGGCCGGGTCGATCTCCGTCGTGGCAATCCGGGCGGTGATGCCGGCGATGTTCACCAGGATATCGATCCGGCCGAAGTCGCGATGAATCTGCTCGACCGTCGCTTTGACCGCCGCCTCGTCGGCCACGTCGCAGCCGTAGGCGATCGCGCGGCGGCCCAGGCCCGCAATCTCGGAGAGCGTCTCGCCGCAGCGCTCGCGGTCGAGGTCGATCGTGGCCACGTCGGCCCCGAAGCTGGCCAGCCCAACCGCGGCCGCCCGGCCGAGCCCCCGCGCCGCCCCCGTAACCACGCTCGTCTTCCCGCTCAGGTCAAAAAGGTTGGCATTCATGATCTACGGCCCAGCGAGCAATGTACCAGAGCCGAAAACAAGAGTCGTCTCGTTTTAGGGCTGTTCATCTCTCGAAAAATGACAAATCGCGCCGGCCTACACCGCTTTTCTCACCACGCGCGAGAAACCGGCGACACAGTGTCCGGTGGGGCAGACATTCCTGTCTGCCGGATCTACCTTGTGGCAGACAGGAATGTCTGCCCCACCGCGGTGAGAAACACGGCCTACACGTCCTCTTCGCTCGATTGTAGCCAGTGCCGCCACTGGCGGAAATGCTCCATGCAGATCAGCAGCCCCTGGGCCGCCGTCGTCAGCGGCTCGGCCGCGACGCGAACCGGCAGGCCGGTCTGCTCGTTGACGAAGCGGTCGATCCGCCGCAGCAGCGCCCCGCCGCCGCAGAGCACCAGCCCGTTGTCGACCAGATCGGCCGCCAGGTCGGGGCTGCAATGGTCCAACGTCAGCTTGATCGCCTCGATGATCTCCTGCAACGGCTCAGCCAGCGCCTGGCGGACCTCTTCGCTGGTGACGGCCGCCCGCCGCGGCAGACCGCTGACGGTGTCGATGCCGCTTAGCTCGACCGTGCGCTCTTCCTCCAGCGGATAGGCGCTGCCGATGTCGATTTTCAGCCGTTCCGCCGCCGACAGGCCGATGCGCAGGCTGAAATGCCGCCGCAGATAATCGACGATCGCCTGGTCCATCTGGTCGCCGCCGGTGCGGACGGATTGGGCGGCCACGGTGTCGGCCAGGCTGATCACGGCCACTTCGGTCGTGCCGCCGCCGATGTCGCAGACCATGCTGGCCGTCGGCTCGGCGATCGGCAGCCCGACGCCGATTGCCGCCGCCTTTGCCTCGGGCATCACCCACACCTGGCCGGCCCCGGCGCGGTGCACGCTGTTGAACACCGCCCGCTTCTCGACCGGCGTGATGCAGCCGGGCACGCCGACCAGCACCCGCGGCCGCAGCCGCCAGCCCGGCCGCTCGGCCTTTCGCAAAAAGTACCGCAGCATCGCCTCGCAGAGCTCGAAATCAGTGATTACCCCGTTTTTGAGCGGGCGGACGACCGAGATCGACTCCGGCGTTCGCCCCTCCATCTGCTTGGCCAGGTGGCCCACCGCGCAGCCGCCCGAGAGAATCTTGCCCGTCGCCTGCTGCACGGCAACGACCGAGGGCTCATTCAGAACTAGCCCTTCGCCCACCAGGCAGACCAACGTATTGGCCGTTCCCAGATCGACGGCCAGGTCGCGGCGGAAGTGAGCGAACAAGTTCTGGAGCATCCCTGCTCTGCACTGGGGTTATCGACTGCCAGAAAGGCAATGTTGGGTTTTCGTTTAGCCGCGACCCGCAGGGGAGCGACTCTCTTGCACCCTCCGTGCGACGTCGCTCGCCCGACTCTCCATAGCTCTCGCCATCTCCGCGCCGCCCGCCGCCCGAACGCTCGCCGTCGGCATCGGCGCGGGGGCGCCTGGGAATAGGCCTTCATAAACAGGCCGAGAAACAGAATCGCGACCAACACCGCCAGCAGCGCCATCACCAAGAGGATCGTGTACAGATCAGCTTCCGGTTTGCGATAGGCGCGAGGGGCGGCCGACGGCGGCGATTCCAGCGCACTACTCGATTTTCGAGGCGACACGATCGTTCACCATGACGTTGCTGTTTTGGAAGTTCGGATCGACTTTGCAGACCGACTTGCTCGGATCGGTCCTGACGACCTTGACCCGGCCGACGTAGGTGCTTTGCCCGCCGCCGGTGCGATAGACTTCGAGATGGTGCCCTTCGCGCAAGCCGGCGTCGGAGCCCAGCGAGATTTCGATCAGGCCGTCGCCGTTGACGCTGGTGACGATGGCGTCCAGCTTCGGCGGCATCTTGCTCTTATAGTCGACGTTCTTGTCCAATCCGTTGTATCGCAGCGCGTCGTCCGCCTTTTTCAGGTCCTTGGCAAGTTCAAGCGTGCGCTGGCGGAGCAGCTCTTTCTCATTGACTGCCTGATTGAGCTGATCGGTCACCGCGACCATCTGGTTGAAGTGCTTGTCGCGGTCCTGCTGGGCCTCCAGCAGGGCCTTCCGCTGGTTGTCGCGTTCCGTTTGCATCGCCATCAGGCTCTTCTGCGTGGCGCTCATGGCGGCCACGGCGTCGCGCTTGTCCTTCTCCAGATCGGCCCGGGCAGCTTCCAGGCTCTTGCGGTCCTTCTTCGCGATTTCCAGTTCGGTCTGCAACCGGCTGAGGGTCTGCTGTCTGGCGGTCTTCTCAGCGGCGTATTCCTGATCGATCTTCTCCTTCTGGGTTCTCAGATCATCGTTATCGTGCTTCGCCTGCTCCAACTGCCACTTCAAGCCGAGGGGCTTCCCCGCGTTGCCGGGCTTGGTGAGGTCGTCCCGCGAAAGCATAACAACGTCCCGCCAATTCTTCTGGGCGGTATAGACCGCGATGGCCAAGCCCATGAACACCAAGCACAACACTAAGATAACGACGGTAAAAATCTTGCCGACGAGGTTCATGCTAGACCTGCCTGAAAGCCAAAAAGGGTGCGCAATCGCGCGATCCATCCGCATCGCTTTCCCTTTAGTATAACTTCGCCCAATTTCCCCTGTCAACCAAACGCAGTCCTAGTCCGCATTTCTCGCCACGGTGGGGCAGATCTCGCCACGGCGGGGCAGACATTCCTGTCTGCCCTGCAGCAGGCGGCAAAAAGGGCAGGCAGGAATGTCTGCCCCGCCGAATACATCTTGTTGGCCTCTTCCCCGCGTGGTGGAAAGACGCGAACTGTGGGCCCAGCAACGGATTTCGCACCTCGTAAGCGCCGCTTGCCGCCTGCGGAACGTCGGCCTCGATGCCCGCCGGGCCATCGGCAGGGGGAAAGAAGCGTAGAGGATCCCTCCGACCCTCCCGGTGGGGTAGTGCGGCAGTATTGCCGCCACCCTCGCCCCCGGCAAAGCGAAACCGCCGCCTATACGTGGCGAATCGTCGTGTATTCGTCGATCGCCACCAACGTCAGCTCGCCGTCGGGCAATTCCAAGAGAATGCTGTCGCTGAACACCTTGTCGTCCGGGTTGCGCTGGAAGTGCAGCCCGTGCCGCCGCCGCTCGATGCGAACCACCTTTCCGCTCGTCTTCGCCGTCCAACTCTTCTGGCCGACGGTGACGAGGTGCTCCACTTCGACCCGATCGCCGACCTTCAATTCGTCGAACTGGTCCCGGATTTGGCTGTTGCTGGCTGTCATGGCACGCCCCCCAAGATTGGGATTTGCGTGGCGCGACCCTCCGACTGTCGCGCCCACTGGTCCTATCGGCTGGATGCGCCACCCATCGAAGTACCATTATTGTGCCAAACATTTCGATTCTGACAAGGCCAATGCGGCTACACTTCCTTGGCATTGATCCAGGACATGAGCTTCCGCAATCCACGGCCGACGATCTCCACCGGGTGGGACCGCTCTTTCCGCCGCATCGCCTTGAACGCCGGGGCGCTGACGCGGTTCTCCAGCAGCCACTCCCGGGCGAAACTGCCGTTCTGAATCTCGTCCAGAATCCGCCTCATTTCCGCTTTCGTCTCCGCGGTAATGATCCGCGGCCCGCGGGTGTAGTCGCCGTACTCGGCCGTGTTCGAGATGCTGTACCGCATGTAATTCAGACCGCCCTGGTAGATCAGATCAACGATCAGCTTCACCTCGTGCACGCACTCGAAATAGGCCATCTCCGGCTGGTAACCGGCCTCGACCAGCGTCTCGAAGCCCGCCTTAATCAGCGCACTCAGCCCACCGCAGAGCACCACCTGTTCGCCGAACAGATCGGTCTCGGTCTCTTCGGCGAAACTGGTTTCGATCACGCCGGCCCGCGTGCCGCCGATGCCCTTGGCATAGGCCAGGCCGATTTTCAAGGCGTCGGGCCCCGCCCCTTCGCCCAGGCCGATCAGGCAGGGCACGCCGGCGCCGCGGACGAACTCCGCCCGCACCAGATGGCCCGGCCCCTTCGGCGCCACCAGGATCGTCGCCACCCCCTTCGGCACGTCGAACTGCCCGTAGTGAACGTTGAACCCGTGCGAGCAGATCAGCACGTTGCCGGGCACGAGGTTGTCGCGAATCTGCGTGCGGAATATCTCCCCCTGCAATTCGTCGGGCAGCAAGATCGTGATGATGTCCGCCTGTTTCGTCGCCTCGTCGGCCGTCAGCGGCTCGAAGCCATCCTTGATCGCCTGCTCATAGTTGGCCGTGCCCGGCAGCTCGGCCACAATCACCTTGCAGCCGCTGTCGCGCAAGTTCTGGGCGTGCCCATGTCCCTGCGAGCCGTAGCCCAAAATGGCGATCGTCTTGTTTTTCAGCAGCGAAATATCGGCGTCTTTGTCGTAGTAGATTTTTGCGGGCATCTTCTTTGAGTGGTTAGTGGTTAGTGGATAGTGGATGGTGGAGAGGGCTGGGCACTTCAGTGCCCAGCGAAGTGGGCAGTGGTTGGAAGTGGCAAGACGCGCGAAGAAGCCGCTTGCGGCTTCGCACTGGCCCCTAGCCCCTAGCCCCTCCTCTCCCCCGCACCATCGCAATCCTCCCGGTGCGGACCAATTCAACGATTCCAAACGGACGCATCATTTCGATAAACGCTTCGATCTTCCGCTCCTGGCCCGACATCTCGATCATCACCATGTCGTGGGCCACGTCGACGATCCGGCCGCGGAAGATGTCGGTCAGCTCACGGATTTCGCTGCGGCTTCCCTCGCGTGTCTTCACCTTGATCAGCATCAGGTCGCGTTCGACGTGATCGGCCGAGCCGATGTCATCGACGCGGACGACCGTAACGATCTTCTCCAGTTGTTTCCGCACCTGCTCCAGCACGCTGTCGTCGCCAACGACGACAAAGGTCATGCGCGAAAGCTGCGGGTTATCCGTCTCCCCCACCGCAAGGCTATCGATATTATAACCGCGCGAGGCAAGCATTCCCGAGATGTGCGACAGCACTCCCGGAACGTTCTGAACCAAAGCCGACAGCACATGCCGCATGGGGATCCTCCAAGCCATTGAGAAAGTCTAGCATACCCCCCGCCGGATGCCTGAACAAGGGGCGGCTCAGTAGGTCCCGCCTGCCAGGCGGGACTTTCCGGGACAGGACGCATGCGAGTCCCGCCCGGCAGGCGGGACCTACTGGACCAGTTGCAACCGCGGCGCCTGCCAAATACAATCTGGCAGCCCAGTAGTCGATCGGGAATGCGGCCCACGTCCTCCCCGGAGATCGACATGAAGAAGCGATGGATCCTCTTGTCCGTGGCCGGTGTCCTGCTGCTCGCTGAGGTCTTGATCCTCATCTTCCCATCCCTGGTCCTCAATCTCCCCGACCTGACGCCGGCCTCGCCACTTCCCACGCCGCCAAAAGGCTTCGACGTGCGTCGTGAGGGAGTTGAGCACGGCAACCTGGAGACGGTCGAGTACGACTCGAAGGCCGCCCGCTGCAAGCGCAAGATGTGCGTCTACACCCCGCCGCGGTTTGCAAAGGACAAGAACTACCCGGTGCTCTATCTTCTGCACGGCAGCCTCGCCGATCAAACCAGTTGGGTGAAAGAGGGCAGTGCCGATGCGATTCTCGACAACCTCTCCGCCGACAAGAGACTCGCCCCGATGATCGTCGTCATGCCCGACTGCAATCTGCTCGCCGCCCAGTTCGAGCAAGACCTGCTCGGCGACATCATCCCCTACATCGAAAAGCACTATCCCGCGACGCCCGACCGCCGCCACCGCGCCCTGGCAGGCCTATCGGCAGGCGCCCATTAGGCGCTCAGCATCGCGCTGGCTCACCCCAACCGATTCGCCTACGTCGGCGCCTTCATCGGCGGCCTGCTCAACTGCGAACAGTTCGAGAGGGAGCACTCAAGCGTGCTCAAGAAGCCAAAAATGGCCAGGCAGCCCAAGCTCCTCTGGCTGGCCAGCGGCAAGAACGACGTGCTCTACGACCGCACCAAGGACACGCTGAAACTCCTCCATAAATGCAAGATCCCCTACGTCTACGTAGAGGGCAAGGGCCTCCACGATTGGCAAACCGCGCGGAACCACCTCTTCGTCCTCGCCCCGCTCCTCTTCCGCGACGCAGATTGACGGATGTGGCCAGAATCCTATGCCGCCTCAGAAGCTGATCGTCAGGCCGAGATCGACGGCGGCAACGTGACTGCCGCTGGAATATTCGCCGTTGTACCTGGCGAACACCAACGTCCGCGGGTTGGGTATCGCCGACAGGCTCGCGCCAAAATATCCCGCGTCGCGGAAGAGCCCGCCGTCGTCGATCGAGAACGGCGTGACGCCGCCGACGAATCGAGCCACCAGCGGATCGTTGCCCAAGTATTCGTGGGCCCAGCCGGCGAAGACCTCGCGCAGCACCTTGACGTTGCCCCATACGACCGCGCTGGAGAGTTGCCCGCCGACCCTCGATCGCAACGAGTTGGCGTCGCGCGGATCGACCAGAAGGTCGGCCAGGTCGACGCCCGTTTCGCTGAAACCGTACTGCCGATAATAGATGTATTGCAGCGACACTTGCGGCGAGAAAACATAGGGCCCCATTCGATAATCGCGGCCCAGGGCGGAGTAGAACGACAGGTCGTTGGCGTGATATTGACCTTCGACCGATCCGACGGCGTCCTCGACGTTCACAGAGCGACCGAGGTTGTTGTCGTGGAAGCCGCCGGTCAGCGACGTGTCCAGATACCAATCGCCGTCGAACCACGAAGCGTAGGGACCGACGCGGAACGTGCTGATCTGCCCGGCCGAGGGCTGGCTGCTGGTGTCGAGGTGCGTTTGACAATATCCGCCGCCGAAGCCGATGATCCACTGCTCGGAGAATTGCTTGTCGATGCCGAACTGCACGCCCGCCACGTTCGATTGAAAACCCAAGTGGTCGCCGCAGGTGCGTTCGCCGAAGAACAGGCCGAACGGATCGACCCACACGGATCGCGTCCGATCCATCTCCGGCATCTCGCAATCCAGCGACCGATCGCCGCCGGCGCAGTAATGGATCATGCCGGCCGTTTCGCTCGGGCCGCCGCCGGCCCCGCTCCAGGAATCGTCGCAGCGCAACGCTTGGCCGAGGCAGGGATTGATTTGCCCGGCGCGGCGCTTGCGGAGATAGTCGCTGGTGCTCTCGGCCAGATATTGCGTCGTTCGGTCCGTGGCGGCGTAGGCTGCCAAATACGGCGCCGGGCTGAACTGCTGCAGGGCGCCGTTGAATCCGGCCGCGTCATTGCTGAACAACAAGCGATTGATCAGGTCGGCATAGCCGCCGCTCGCCGCCGCGCCGTCGCCGTCCAACGCGCCCGCAATCGCGGCGTTGTTGGCCGAGGTGGCGGCCGAGCGAAAACTCGCCGAGCGGGTAAGCAATAGGTCGTAGTCGCCGCCGCTGCGTACGGCGCTGAACCTCAGGAATGCCGAGTCGTACGCAATCGCCGCCCCGTTGTCGTTGAGCGTGCCGGCCTTGATGATCGGGAACAGGTCGCCGCTCTGGAACACGCTGCCGCCGTGGTTGTCATAGCGGACGTCGATCCGGCTGTCGCCCGCCAGATAGGCCGTGCCGCTGACCAGCAGTTGGTCCGATCGCGTGGCGCCGCCGGCCGTTCGGCTAATCTCGGCCAGGTACCGCCCGCCGGCCATTTGGTTGTAGTCGCCCGTGACCCGGATCGTGCCGACGCTGTTGCCGGGCGAGATCGTGCCCCGATTCAGCACGACGCCGGTCAAGCTACAGTTCCCGCTCAACGTGCCCTCCGTGCCGATGTTGAAGTCCGACGCGGCGCTGCCGTTGAACCGCAATGTGCCGCTGTTGACGTTGACCACCGGCACGTTGAGGATGTTGTTGTTAAAAACGAACGTCACATCGCCAGGCAGATTGAAGTTCAAGACGTTGTGGCCGGCGCCGCCATCGATCGTGCCGACAATCACGCCGCCGGTGACGTTCATGATGTCGTCGCCGCCGCCGGTGCGAATTGCGTCGGCGGTGCCGGTGATCGTGCCGCAGTTGTTCACCACGATCGGCCGCGAGCAGGCGTCGTCGCCCAAGACGCCGTAGACGTCGCCGGTGATCAGGCCGAAGTTGTTCAGCACGCCGCCGGCGTTGACGAACGAGACGCTGCTGTGCCGCGTCGCGCTGCCCGGCCCCAGGATCGTGCCGTGGTTGTTGATTACCCAGTTGCTGTTCTGGCCCGCCAGATCGCTCACCAGGATTCCTTCGCCTTGCCCGAGATTGTCATGGCATATTATGGCGGTGGCGGCGATGTCGAGTTGGTTGCCGCCCACGGTGGCGGGCAGATACTTCGTGCCGGCCCAAATCGTGTCGCACCAGTCGGTGACGTTGAACGAATCGGTTGCGCGGACGTAATACAGATAGGAAACCGCGCTGAAGACCGAGCGGACGGTAATCGCGCTGGCGCCGGGTTCGGACAAGCTTCGGGCGACGAACTCCGACAGTCCGACGTGGTCGCTCGTGCCCGTGCCCCAATCATACGTATAGCCCGCGCGGGTCCAGGGAAAGGGCGGATTCTGCGAATCCTGATAGATCGTCGCCTTGCGGTTGTTGTACCAGGCGTCCGCCTTGCTCTCGTCGATGTCGGTCACCGGATTGGTAAGGCTCTCGTCAACCGCGGGGCGAAACAGCGAGGACGGCGAGACCCAAAACTCCGCGATGACGTTGCCCGAGTTGGTCGCCGGCAGCCCCAGCAACTGCTTGGTTCGCAGCACCATGTCCTCCGGCGCGGTGTGGTTGGTCTGATGGAATTGCCACAGTTCGCCGGCCACGGTACACCAGAGCTGCGGACGATACGACGAGTTGAACGTACGCCCGGGTATATCCAAAATTGGTGAAGCAGGTCATCAACACCGGACTGCTGCCGCCGATCGTGGTCAGATTGCAGTCGATGTCCTTGCTAGTCAAGGGCCCTTTGCAGTAGTTGACCGCGTCGATATAGGCCTGGTCGTATCCGCTGGGATAAGCCGCCCAAGCCGACCCGCAGAGAAGAAGGGCGCCGCAAGCGACGATGAACGAGCCGAGCAGAATCCGCGACATGAGCAATCCTCCGCCGATGAGATGACTCTACTGCTATCGACACGTATCGTCGCGTGACGGAATATCCGATACGACCGCTGCGACAATTTCGCACGGAATATTCGTTACCAAATGCAAGTCCTTCCGTCGGCGACAGATCGAGGGCTCGCTAAGATGTAGCGATTGCAGGAACATTGCCGATTCTGCCTGAAATGCAGCCAACGCCAGCCACCATCCCCAGGGCAGAAGTCGCGGACTCTTGGGGCGGCGTCATCGAGCAACGGCCGTCACAACTGGCAAACCTCCCGCACCGAACTCTTCATTTTCGCCCCCATCATCTCCCGCGACGCCGACCGACTGGAATCCGGCGGGAAGCTCGGTCGCATCAAGAGCCAGACCACCTGAGGTGGTGTCGCACCGATGCGCAGAACGAGCCATTTGCAGCGACAGCAGTTTGGCCGGATTCCGTATGCATCGCGTCGTCGGGTGGTACGATAGATGGGCACACCCTGGCATCCGCAAGCGGCGTCCTTTCCGTGAAAGGTTGGGCTAGGGCAATCCGAGGCTTCGGATCAGTCCCTCAATCTCTTGATGCGGAGAGCAATGTACGCATCGATACAATCGCGGTTCGTCTGCATAGCCTCTCGGAACAGCCTTCCTTGGAAAGTCGTCGGGCGGGACAAACTACGAATGTCGATGCCAAATACTCGCTTTCCCTTTGGTGCGTGCCGCCCGAACGCAATCGGTTGCATCGTATCATTCGCGGCCTGAGCAAAGGCTTTATACGATTTTCTTGTTAGTCCGTAGGGAGCGAGCGAGCTTAACATTGATTTTTCATCGGGGAAGGCATGACGAATGGATTCTGTGGACTTGTAGAACTCCACTAAGAAATAGGTGGTGTTCGCACAGCCGGCGAGGAAGAAAGCAATGGCATAGGCCAAGTGCATGTCCATCATGTCATGAAACAAGTCAAATGGCCCCCGGTCAACTTCCAGTTGAAATGCCTCGATGTCTAAACAGACAAACCGGCCCGCAACCTTTCCGATTCCCTTGGAAGTGCCTTCACTTGTCAACATGTCTCGCTCAAGGTTGAAGACGATCCGGTGCCGAACTTCCTCTTTTCCCTCCAACGTCTCGTCGGCGAGCCAGTTGCAGTACTCGCAATAATCCACGCGACTGCTGTAGATGAGGAAATTAACAAGATGGTCAAGCAGGTAGCCGTTTTTCGGCATCTTGGCGTCGTCGGCGAACAAGGTGATGGCGTCACCACCGAACACTATGGCAGCACCCAAGTGTGGCAAGGTTAGCTTGCACGGTTGCACGACAGCGACCCTTTCGGGAACGCCGCTACCCGTAGGGAGCATGCACTCCAAACCGCAGATCGTTCTCTCGGCCTTTAGCGTCACATTCGGATGCATCGCCGGTGCCTCATGAGTGTGCGGTCACCGCTTCCAACTCCGGAACAACAAGAACTCTCCGAAGATCCGGGTCTAGCCCAGTTCAAACACATTCCATCTCATTATAGGCACTGTAGTTGATTGTGCCACAGGCATCGACTTATGCAATGCCCGCGCCTCGTCTGGGCAACGTCCTAGCTCGCTCCGTCCTCGGCACGGGTAGACCGTCACCGCCACTGAAGCTATGCCGCGGTTGGCCGGCTGATTCGCTTCGGTCACATCGCCCGAGTCCGTGACGCGAATGGCTTTTCGCGGTGTCAACGCGCCCGATGTGGCGGCGGTCGCTTCGTTCGCGGGGAAGCACAGCGTGATGAGAGACATTGCTGTATTATGATTTCGAGCGTCATCGCTTGGAAGCAAGGCGTCGCGTGTCAAAACTGTCTCGGAGCTTCTCCCACGCCTGCAAGAACTTGACGTGACTCTTCACCGCGTCAATCACTTCAGTATCCGCCATTAGCCCTTTTAGTACAGCGAGACTAGCAACAATTTCGAAGTTCGTCGGACTTCGGCGCTGGGTCTCCCTATAGACTTTTCGGACAGCCTCGATATTGCGCGATGTGGCGACCAGACGGAGGTCTCCCACCGTCTTGACACTTCGACTGGCAAGGAGTTTCAACAGTCCGTCAATCTCCCTCTGCGCACAGCGGATCTTGCGCTCCCACAGGACCGCAGCAAGATTCTCAGCATTCAAAAGGCTGTTGTCTTCAAAACTGCTTTCCCTTTGGAACCGAGACAGCTCTTCGTAAAGGAGATTGAAATGTTCATCTATCGCGGTTAGTTCTGCACTGATTATTTGAAACTGCTTCCGGACAGCAAACAACGTCTTCTTATTTGGTTTGTATCCCAAGATATGCTCGATTTCTCCCCAAACGTCTTCCGCAAGCGTTCGCACTTGTAGCTCAAACCATGGCCGTTGGGCCATTGGCACAGCAGACGACCTCAGTCGAACGACATAATGGATCAATGCGTAACCACTCTCTTTCGATTGGCGGTCCATATGTTTCAACCCGAGTCGCTCAGTAAGCTCATGGGTTAGATAAGCAACTGGAGGATGTAATGACGAGATTTCAAAAGCATGGCTCGTACGCAATTCTCTGTCTATCAACGGAAGGTTGGAAAGAAAGTAAACGATAATACGACCACCTACAGCATCGTGCATCTTTACAACACTCTCCTTGGTCAGCCCGGCCGGAAAAAGTTCATGATTGCGCAGAATCTTATCGACGGCGCTTTCTGGCCTCTTGATTCTGGAGATGGCTCTCTGGACTGGCGACGGTGCAGGGACTCGCGATAGCGCCGGCTCGAGAGACCAGTGAGCGGGGTCTCTCCAGCCTTGAAAGACCTCTTTCAACTCATTGTTAGTCGGCGCTAGAACGTTCTGAACATACTCGGCGTACTGCCTCAGAAAAGTCCCCTGCGCTCGGCCCACGAGGGCGGCGGGACCTTGGGATTGACGCCCACGCTTGGCCGGATGGCTTCGCTTCATTAGACGGTCCATTCTATGTCCCTCCACGATATTCAAATTGCGGCGTAAGTCTGCCTGGGCGAGACGTGAACCGAAGTACGCGGCGCATATGAGGTCGTTGGAGATTCCGGTAGGGCGAACGACCTCAACATAATCGCAAAAAATCTCAGCGTCAATTGGCCCCACCATATAGATGGGTATCGGGCTCCAGACGATACGGCTGCAGTCGCGTCTGCTCATTACGTCTTTAAGAGAACGGCAGGCAAATCAAAGCGGTGTTCCCCGCGGGTCGGGCATGGACGACGTAGCGCGCCGAAAAGCGGATCATCCCGGGCATCCATTGCGTTCGGTTCCGGGGGCCCGGCTGCCCGCTTGATGAGCCCGCGTTAAAGACGCGCCGGTCACATTGACCGGCGCACCCACACGTGCCAGCCCAACTTGATACCGCGAGCCGAACCGCCTTCGCTTCCGCGGTCGTTAGGACGGGGCGAAATCGCGAGAACCCGAAACCGAGGTGTCGGGTTCGCTGGCCCAATTCTTGATCTCGACAACCGCGCCGGCAAAGCGCATCATGGGACGTGGCGGACGTTCGCTCGGCCCTCATCGCCGCCCCCTTCCCCGCGAGCGGCGAAGAAGAACTGCAACCATCGCACAGCCCGCCCAACGGGTTCACGGCTCAAGGCGTTGGAATTGAGCAACTGCTCAGCCAAATGAAGTTCCGTGCAAAGAAGGAAAAAAGGGAAAGGGGGAAAAGGGCAACAGTGGCATATTGAGAGAGGACGATGCAAACATCTCGTGTGGATCATTCCCATTTCTCCCCTTTTCCCTTTTTCCTTCTTACACTGAAGCGCCTACTTCACGCGGCTGAAGTGTTACGAAATTGGAAGATCGAGGTGTTGCTGACCAACTAACGTGCCCTCGCGCTGTCCGCTCCCAAAATGATGAGACCTGAGTTTTGCACCACCGCCAGAAAGCCCCTGCCGCAGGGTGGGTCGCTAGCGTCCTCGTAACCCGTTAAACCACAATGTGTTGCGTTCCGAGTTCTGCACCAAAAACGCAAAATTTCAATGTATATGGTGCAAAACCCAGTCCGGAGCCCGGGCGTCCCGCCCGCCTTGGCTGAAGCGGGCAAGATGAAGAGTCAGACTTGGCGGGCAGTTCCGCGTTCGTGCCAGGCCAGCCATGCGACAAACAACACCACGCCCAGCGGCAGGAGAATCTTCCCGGCGGAGAAGATGCCTAGCACGACGCTCTCGACGTCGCCGGCGGGCAGCAGTGTCACGATTGCCCAAGCAGTCACCGTCAGCCACCTTGCCCTCTTTTCAGCGAAGCTCACCAGCACCGCCCAACTCGCCGAGGGCGCGATGATGCCGTAGGTAAGCTGCTCTGTCGCCGGCCCGAACAGCATCTGCCACGAAGCCCACATCGAGAATATGACTGTCAGCAGGTGGCCGGTTGACAGCGCTCGGCGGCGCTGCCACAGGCACCAGGCGAGCACCCCCGCCGCCGTCAGCAGTTGCGTTGCCATAAACGCCAAGCGATATGTGATTTGACTCGCCTCGCGGTGCAAGAGGGCGCAAGCTGCTCCCAAATCGTCCACGCATCGCGGTAGCCCGGCCAACGTTCCCGAATCGGACTGACCAGCGTGGCATACCACCCTCGGTACTGCCATGCCACGATGTCAGGCGGCCGGGTGAGGAATGGAATTAAGGCCAGCACTGCACACACTGCCAGAAATCGCCCCGTCAATTGCCGTGGCCAACAGACCATCAGCAACAGTACAATCGCGATTGGCCAGACTTTCATGAATACCGGCAGCGCCAACATCAGGGCGGCCGTCCACCATCGCTCTCGCCGCACCGCCGCAAGCCCTAGCATTATCAAGGCCACAATCAGTGCATTGCTTTGGCCTGACCATATCCCCACGCTCGAAGCAAACAGCGTGAGCATCAAAAAGGCGCTCTCGCGCCGCGGCGGCCATTCGCCGGGCAACACCTCGCGCACGAACACGTGCAGCGCCCAGAACAGAAACGACATGTTCACAACTCCCCAGGCACACGCACCGAGACATCCGGGCAGCAGATAAAACGGAGTAATCGCCACGGCGAACGCGGGCGAGCAACGGAAGGCGTCGATATCTTCGGTCGAATGGTAACTGACGTACAGCGGCATGTCGGCCCACCAATGCCGCGCTCCGGCGGCAAAGACGGGATAGACAGAGTTGTCACCGCCGCGCACGGCTGTCTTTACACACACGGCGACAGCCAGCGCAGCCCACAGGGCTAAGGCCCGGCGCAAGTGCGGATCGTTAATAAGGCTGTGAGAGAGCATGTGGGTTAGCCGCTTCGCGTCACCAGCACCGAAACGAGATTCCAAGCCGGTTGATGAAAATGATCGCTCCAACGACCGCCGCGCCGACCGCCGCCGTCAGCACCGCGGCGGCGGCGATGTCCAACGAGTTGCCGAGGTGCGGATCGTTCTCGCCCGTGATCGCCTTGGCCATCGATTCCAACCCGCTGTTGAACATCTCGGCGACCAGCACCACGGTGATGCACAACAGCAGCAGGCACCACTCCCGCAAATCGACCCGCAGCACGGCCGCCGCAACGATCACCGCCGCGGCGACAAGAAAATGGACCAGGAAGGTCCTCTGTCCGCGCACCCCCGCCCCCAGCCCGCGAAAAGCATCGCGGAAACGGTCGGCCCAGGAACGATCGGAAGAGGGCATAGAATGATGAATGATGAATGATGAATGATGAATGATGAATGAAGGACTTGCTACTTATGCCCCCGGTTCTTTTTAGCGGTCTTTACGGAAGCGGTGAAAATGGCGGTCAGTTCGCCCGCTTCTTGACGCAGATCGACAAGCCGCTTCGGCGCCACAATCCCGCCGTCGGTCAACAACTCAAGCCAGTAGTCGCTTTCGTCGAGTTCCTGAATGCAGCTTTCCATCTTGCTGATGAACTCCCCCACAGACCGCGAACGACACGCCTCCCGGTACTGCGCTCCCACCGACGTGCCGCTGCGCAGAACCTGCTTCCCAAGAACATCCGCGGCATACGAGCGCGGCAAGGCCGAGACCATACGGATAATCCGCAATGCAAACGCTTTAGTCCGCTGCCTAAGGTCGTTGCTCGCATTCATCATTCATCACTCATCATTCATCATTCTAATCCAAACGCTCCCGCCGGCGGAATCTGCGCCCCGCGATGCTGCCCAGCCGGTTGCGGGGCATAAACCGCGGCTCGATCGCCAGGCCCACGCCGACGCTGTCGCGGGCCGGATCGACCGTGAAGACGAAGTTGACCAGCAGCGACTCGCCGATCCGCGTCAGACTGAAGTTCTGCGAGTAACTCCGCTGGGCGCCGAAGTCGATCGCGGTGCCGTAGGTTGACGCCCATTTCGGGCTCATCAAATAGGTATAGGAGAGCGAAAGCACTTTGCTGTCCATCGGGCCTTCCAGCACGGTGAAACCGGCGTACAGGCTGCCGCGCGGCGGGCGAGTGAGGAAGCCGCCGACCGTGAAGACCTTCTGCCCTTCCTCGAAGAAATCGAAGATGCCGCTGCTGACCATCGTCAGCCGATCGCCCACGTGCCAGCGGAAGTTGTAATCGAGCAGCCCCAGCGTCGTGCCGGAATTGTCGCGGGCGGCGTCGGGATAGAACGTGACGTTCGTGTCCAGCGTGATCCAGTCGATGATCTGCCGGTTGCACGGCGGCCCGCGCTTCGTCTGCCAACGCTGATCGGCGCCCAGGCGGAAGGCCATCAGATCGCCGGCGATTTCCGTGCTCGGCGAGCTGACCCAATCCTGCAAGCCCGTCCGCAAGGCGTAAAACCGCTCGTCGAATTTCGTTCCCAACTGCGGATAGGGAACGCCCAGCGGCGGCGGCAACGGCGGATAGGGCGACGGGACTCCAAACGTCTGATTGAGGAAGTGCCGGCGGAAGGCCTCGACGGAGTTGTCGTCCAGCGGATCGTACAACGGCAAGAGCGTGAGGTCGCGATTCGAGTCGGCGGCCGAGAACTCGGCATTGAACGTCACCTTGTGCGCCAGCCCGTGGACGTTGAACAGTTCGCTGTTGAACGTCGGATCGACGCGCCACATTGGCAGGCTGGCGCGGAGGCCCGCCTGTCCCCAGAGCCGATCGAGTGGCTCGCCGTTGATGTCGGCGCCCCAGTGAGCGGCCTCGCCCTCCAAATAAGGGACGATCTTGAAGACGCCGAGCTGGAACGGCCAGTCGATCTCTTGCCGCGTGGCGAACCGCCCGCCGCTCTCCGAGTTCGCCTCCCACGGCAGGTAGTCGAAAGGCTGGTCGTTGGGATTCGAGGGCGGCTGCAACTTCTGGAACTGGGCGTAAGCGATGTTCGAGTGTTCGAACCAGGTGAAGGTGTCGCCCAACAGCGGCTGGCCCATCCAGAAGTGGTCGGCCCGCGGCAACCAGTTGGTGTCGGTGAAGAACTGGTTGAGGCGATAGTCGGCGGTAATGCTCCATGAGCTGTTGCCGAGAATCTGCTTCAGTTCGACGCCGGTGCTCTCGTCCTTGAGCGTCTCCCACTCGCTCTTGTAATACTCCTCCAGGAAGTTGCGGTCGCTGATCCAGCCGGCCTCCGCGGTCAATTGCAGATCGTAGGGCAGCATCTCGCGGTGCTGCCAGAAGAGCCGCTCGCGGTAGGATTTTTCGGGAGCGAGATTCATGCGGCCCTGACCGAGGTCGTCAAGCCCCTGGTCCTGGATTCCGTAGTAGTCGAGCAGGCCCGCCGTGCGGCCGGGAACAAGGCCGAACAGATCGGGGCGATCGTAGCTGAACGCCGCCCCGTAGCCGAAGCCACGCTTGTTCAGATAGTCGAGCGCGAGGTCAAAATCGGTTCCGATCGGCTTATCGCGGAGTCCCAGCAACTCATAGCCGTTCCAATGCGTCCGCAACTGCGTGCCGTAGACATTGTCCTGGTTGACCCGCGCGCTGCGAAGGTAATACGTCGGCTCGGTCAGGTCGGTGCTGATGACCGGCCAGTAGAAGAAGGGTATACTCTCGAAAAAGATCAGGTTGTTCGAGGCCGTGGCCAGTCGCTCGTGATGCACCGCCGGCAGGCACGTCTGCGGATCGGGCACCGGCTGGCCGGTGACCGAATCGAGCACCGGCGTTTGGATGTCTTGGAAGTAGATGTCGCCGGCCTGAAGCCGATAGCCCGGATAGCCCATGCGGCTCGACGTGACGAAGGCATTTTGGGCGTAGAAGCGGTCCTGGGCGGTCTGCTGCACCACTTCGGCGTGCAGCCGCAGCAGCCCGGCGTACTCGGGCACGCGGGTGAGCACGTCGGCGTTCAGCACCGTACCAACGTGGTTCGGCACGTCGTAGTACAAGCGGTCGGCGTAGATCGTTCGCTCGCCCTGACGGAAGACGATGTTCCCCTCGGCGTAGAACTCCAGGGGAATACGATCATCCTGCTCGGTTTCGCCGCCGAGGCTGAATTTGTTGTCGCTGGCGGTCCAAATCACCAGGCGATCGGCGGAGATGTCGATCGTGCCGAGATCGCCCAATTCGCTAGTCACCACCCCTTCGACAACCAGGTTGACGCCCGATTCGATCACGGCAATCAATTCGTTGCGGGCCGGATCGGGCTGCTGCCATCCGCGGGCCTGCATGGGGACGTCGCTACGGGGCGAAATCCGCACTCGCCGTGCCCCGCCGGGCGCGACGACGATAGCCGGCGGCGCTGCTGGCCGCGCGGCGGGGAAGGCCGCTGGTCCGGGGACTGTCCCAATTTTCGTCTCGGCGAAAATGGGACTGTCCCCTTTGCCCGGCGGCGGCGCGGCGATCGGCTCCGCTCCGGCCGGTGCGGCGAATTGCGCCTGTCGCACCCGCTCTGGCCCCATCTGGCCCACTTCTGCCGCCCGCGCCTCCGTCGCCCGCCAGTAGACCGGCGGAAGGGCATCCGGCTTGCCTGCCGTCTGCGCCGCGCGGACGTCAACCGTTCCGCTGGTCGAGAATCGCCCCAGCCAGGTGCGATCGGTCAATCGCGGCGCCGCCGGCCGGGCGTCCGTTGCCACGTTCACGTTGCCTTCCAAATACGCGATCACTTTGCTCTGCCGCTGTTCGACCGCACCGGGGACTGTCCCGATTTTCGTGTCAACGAAAATGGGACTGTCCCCTTCGCCCGCGGATGCAGCGTGGTCGATCCACAGCACCGCCTCGCCGCCGCTGGCCGCCGCCTTCCCTTGTTGAATCACGCAGTTGCCGCGGAGTATCCATACGTCAAAAGAGCCGGTTTGCCAGTGGTTTCCCGCCTGTGCACTAATGCGGATCGGCTCGGCCGCGTTGGGCAACGGCAATTGCACCTGGGCGGCGGCGGGAGCGACGTTGAAAGAGAGGGCCACGATGGGGAGAAAGTGCAAAATGGAAAATGCAAAATGAAAAATGCAAAATGGGGCGACACTCCTACGGCCGATATTCCACGTTCTGCACTTTGCATTTTGCACTTTGCATTTTGCACTCTCCTCTCTCGTTCCCAGGCTCCAGGTGGGACCGCTCCGGCAGGCAAATGACGAACCGCGACCATCGTCATTCCCACGCGGAGCGTGGAAGCAAGGAAAATGGAAAATGCAAAGTGCGGCGGCCGTCATTTTGCATTTTGCATTTTGCACTTTGCATTTTGCATTCTCTCCTCGGCGCGGACTTTCCCACGTCGCGCAGCGTCGTCGCTGCGCCGCCGAAGCGGGCCAACAGCTCGCCAAGTCGTCTCAGCAGAAGAGCATCCTTGCGTTGCCGGGCTGCCGCACGGGGACTGTCCCAATTTTCGTGTCGGCGAAAATGGGACTGTCCCCCGTTGGCGACCCAATCCGCAAAATCAGTCGTGAGAAGTTGTTGCGCGAAAAGAACCCGATATTTCGAGCGGCGGGATTATAGGCATTCTCCGCCGGCGGATCAAGGCTGGTTGAGAGGAGGGGGGGTGAGCCGAGGAGGGAGGCATCCTATGGGACCCTAATCGTTAAGCGGGGAATTGACATTCATGCCGGGCAGCGTTATATTACAGGCCGACGGGGGATGTTAGGGGGCCGAGGTCGGCCTCGCTGAGCATCCGATCTGCGGTTTCGTGCCGCCGGACAGTAGGGGACACCGGCCCGCACTAGTTGACGCCGATCCGGGAATCAGCGGCGATTGGCGGGGGGTGCGGGCGCGGTTGGCACGATCATTGGCACTTCTGACTCGCCAGGTATCGCCTCGCTAAAGCCCGTTGCGCTCGCGCTACAGGCGGCTCCGCTTGCGGCCTGTTCGAGCGCCCGCGACCAAACCGGAGTGCGGCATGGTAATCGAACGAGGTTCACTTGCTGTGGGAAAGAAGCAGCCTGGCCCCGCCAATGACGCTGGTGCCGGCTCTTGTCGAAAGAGTGTCTCGGAGTGGAGCCAGCCTCCAAATGCAGAAAACCGTTGAATTGCGATACAGGTGTTGTTGCCTTGATACTCGGTTTCGTCACAGTGACTACACAGGTCCTTTGGAGCCAGATCGGGTTTTGGTGCAGCGGACTTCGTAACTGCCTCTACGCAAGCGAGTTATGGCCGCTTGCCACCTGCATGGCGCGCGATTTGCGGGACAAGGGGAGCCGCTACAGATGCCGCGCCCAAAGGAAAGGCACTCGATGATACTTGATGATGTTTCGGCCAGAAGCATATTGGCGGGTGCAGGCGTGGCCGGCGACCGTTTCAACCGTGCGGGCGAGTTGCGATTGCGCTGCCGCGGTTGCGGCGGCCCCCGACCGCCGCCCGCAGTTGGCGCAGAGATTCTGCCGTGGCGGCGTGGCATTCTCGACATGGTACGCAGGCCCCACTGGCCGTCTGCCCTCAAGAGCGGGGGATCGAGTTTGAATTTCGTCACCGAGGCTCGGGCATTTTGTTTCAGATGACCATATTGTGTTCTGCAACAACAACCCGAAGCTGCTTCGGCCAGCCTCCGGATCAGCAACGAACGAAAGGAAAAGGGAAGATGAGACTCCGGTATCTGTCTTTGCTCGCAGTCCTGGCGTCGCTCTGGTTTGCGGGGCTATTCTCGGCTGCCCACGCGGCCATTACCCCTTGGGGCGATGTCAGCCCCGCGACCGACCCGGGCACGTGGACGACTTCCTTGAATGCGTACATCGGAAATACTGCCTCGGGCAGTCTGACGATTGACGGCGGCAGCGGCCTCCTCTCGGGCAACGGTTACATCGGGTACGACAGCACGGCCACGGGCACGGTAAACGTCACCGGGAACGGCTCGACCTGGCTGGCGGCCTACGGCTTCTACGTCGGGGAGTCGGGCGGGGGCACGCTTTCCGTCACCAACGGCGGCAGTATCACCAGCTCCAATAGCATGATCGGGGTCGAGAGCGGCGCGAACGGCGTGGTTGCGGTGGACGGCCCCGGCTCGGTCTGGAACGAGACCGGTACCCTCGATGTCGGCCCGTGGGGCAACGGCACCCTTTCGATCACCAACGGCGGCAGCGTCTCGGTCGCCTCGTTCACCCGCGTCAGCAGTTACTCGGGCGGCACGGGGCTGATCCAATTCGGCGGCAACGGCGGAACGCTCACCACTCAGACCCTCTGTGCATCGCCGACCCAACTGGCGGGCACCGGCACGATCGTCGCGCATGGAATCATCACCGATGCCAACGTGGTATTCGATGCGACGAGTGGGCAATCGCCCACGCTCACCTTCCAACAGCCCGGTCAGAGCGTCGCGGTGGTTCTCGACATGGCCAGCAACCCCACGACAAATGGCCAACTGGGGGCCGGCTGGAACGGCGCAGGTTCGATGACGATTCGAGACGGAGTCAGCATCCACTCAAGCTATGGAGCGGTCGCGTACAATCCCGGCTCTTCAGGCGTAGTTGCTGTGACCGGCGCGGGAAGCGCCTGGACGAGCAACTTTCTGTTGGTCGGGGTGGATGGCGCTGGAACGCTTTCGATCGCCAACGGCGGCACGATCACCAGCTACAACAACTACATCGGCTACTCTTCGGGTGCAAGCGGCATGGTCACAGTCGATGGCGCGGGCTCCGTTTGGAATGCCCCGGGGCAGACCTTCTACGTCGGTTACAATGGCAGCGGGACGCTCTCGATCACAGGCGGTGGCGGCGTCAACAGCGGCAACGGTTCCGGCAGCCTGTTGGTGATCGGCACGAACGCCGGCTCGACGGGAATCGTGGGCGTCAGCGGCGCCGGTTCGACGTGGAACCAAGCCGGTTTCACCTGCGTCGGCCAGTTGGGCAGCGGAACGCTCTCGGTCAGCAATGGCGGCAGCGTCACCAGCAGTGATACCTATGTCGCCGGCGGCTCCACTTCGACCGGCGTCGTTATGGTCACCGGCGCGGGCTCGGTCTGGAACAATACCGGCAGTCTCTATATCAGCTACAATCCTTTTCCTGTTGGCGGCACTGCCAGCGGCAACGGAACACTCGCCATTACCAATGGCGGCAGCGTCTCTATCGCCTCGGTGACCGCCGTCGGCCCGAGCGGGATGATCCAGTTCGGCGCCAGCGGCGGAACGCTCTCGACCCAAGGCCTCTTCGTGTCGCCGACGCAGGTGACGGGCACGGGCACGATTTCCACGCGGGGAATCATCAGCGACACCGGCCTCGTCTTCGACGCCAGCCACGGCTTGAAGCAGACCTTCTTCTTCCAACAGCCTGGCCAGTCGGTTGCGGTCAACCTCGACACCACCGGCACTCCAACTCCGAACAGCGTGCTCGGGGTTGGCTGGCAAGACGCAGGCTCTTTGACGATTCGCGATGGGATCAATCTCCAGTCTTTCTACGGCTACGTCGGCTACAATCCCGGCGCGACAGGTGTGGCCACCGTAACCGGCACGGCCTCGGCCTGGACCCTCCAGTCCCTTTCGGTTGGCACAAACGGCGGCGGAACGCTCTCGATCGCCGCCGGCGGCTCCGTTACCAGCGGTTACGCCGCAATCGGGGACAACGCCGGCGCGACCGGTAAGGTCGGCGTCGATGGGGTTGGCTCGGTTTGGAACGTCGGCGAGCTAATTGTCGGAAACAGCGGCGGCGGGACACTTTCCATCACCGGCCACGGTCGGGTCAACAGTAGCGCGGGCTTCATCGGTGGGCTCGTTAGCGGATCGCCCACCGCGACAGGTGTCGTCACCGTATGCGGCAGCGGTTCGACGTGGGTCAACAGCGGACTGCTCTATGCCGGTAATCTCGGCAGCGGGACACTCGCAATTACCAGCGGCGGCAGCGTTAGCAGCAATGGCGGTCTGATCGGCGGCGGTTACAGCAACAGCACGACGGGCGCTGTGGCTGTCGATGGAACCGGCTCAACCTGGACGAATACCAGTTATCTCGAAATCGGCACGCGGCAAAGCAGCGGTACGCTCTCGATTACCAATCATGGCAGCGTCACCAACGGCCTGGCGTACATCGGCTATGGCAGCGGGACTGCGACGAACTTGGTTCGCGTCAACGGCGCCGGCTCCAAGTGGAGCAACAACGGCACGCTCTACGTCGGCTACGGCGGCATCGGCAACGCCTGTCCGGGAATCCTCGCAATCACCGGCGGCGGCACCGTTACCGCGACCGAGGTTGACGTCGCCTACCAATCACGGCTTAGCATCGACGTGGGACGCGGCAGCCAGTTGAAGATCGGCGGCGGCTCAGGTACGCTCAGCAATGCAGGCTCGGTTCGCATTCTCGCCGGGGCGGGCGTTCCGGTGGGCAGCACGAAGTACTCGCCCATCTTGGCCGGAAATTGGAGCGCGGCCCCCAACTATCAGGCCATCGGCGGCGCCTGGGACGCAACCAACCACAAATTCACCGCCTCGAACGTCGTCGCCGGAACGTCCGGCCTACCGCTGTCGCTCAACCTGGCCTCCATCCAGCGCGCCCTGGTCAATGACAACGGACCCGGCGGAACCGGTTGGCAGGTCGGCGCCAGTTTCCTTGCCGCCGGCAGCACCACAAATATCAGCTTCACGGCCGCGGCGATGGACCAAACGACGCTCGGCACGCTCGATAGTCTGTTGCCGGCCAACGAGTCGATCCTCAGCGGCTGGGTCTTCGCAACCGCCGGCTACACCGTGAGCGCGAACAATCCAGTCTATCTCTCCTTCAACGTCGGCGCCGGCCATCCGGCCGACACCCTGGAGTTGTGGCATTACGACAGTGGCACTTGGACGAAGTACGCGCCGACCGACTCGACCTACGACGGCACGTACGCCAGTTTCACCGCCACCAGTTTCAGCGGCTACGCCATGGTCGCCGTGCCCGAACCGGGCACATTGGGCCTGCTGGCCGCGGCGGCGCTGGGGCTCTCGGCCATCTGGTGGCGAAAGCGCTCGCCTCGCTAAGTGGGAACGAACAGGAACTTGTGCTCACAGTAGCCCGCACACGCCGTGTGCGAGGCGGCGGCACACGGCGTGTGCCGCCTACTTTCCTGTACCGGTCTACTTAGAGCGGCGAGATCAGCGAGATATCCATGCGGCGAATTGCAGGTTGCCGACAGAACGTACTCTTCACGCTCCGCGTGAAGCGATCAGCGGGTCGCTTCCCACTTGTGCACCGTAACAGAATGAGTTGACCAACCGCGGTCTTGTAGGAGGCGACTCCTGTCGCCGATTCGAGGCAGAAGACGCGCAAAGATCGGCGACAGGAGTCGCCTCCTACAGATCGGCGACAGGAGTCGCCTCCTACAATAGTGGAAATTGGTCAGGTTATTATGTGACGGCGCCTTGCCGAGCGAGAGCGTGGCGACGAGTGATGAGTTTCGCCCTGCCGACAGGAGAGGTCGGTAAGGGCTTTTCTATCGCGTCTCCAACCGCTAGGCTATCTGCGATGCAGGGGAGGATCGCATGAAATCGTATCGAGAGTGTCTCACGTTCAACATCCCCAAGCGGATGGATTTCGTCAACATCACCTCTCAGGTCGAGGCGGCAGTGGCCCAAAGCGGCGTTCGCGAGGGGCTGGTGTTGGTCAACGCCATGCACATCACCGCGTCAGTCTTCATCAACGACGACGAGCCGGGACTGCATGAGGATTACAAGCGCTGGCTGGAAAAACTGGCCCCCTTCGACCCCTCGCCTGAGACATACCATCATAACCGCACTGGGGAAGATAACGGCGACGCCCACCACAAGCGCCAAATCATGGGCCGCGAAGTCGTCGTGGCCATCAGCGATGGCAAACTCGATTTCGGGCCGTGGGAGCAGATGTTCTACGGCGAGTTCGACGGCCGCCGGCCGAAACGCGTGCTGGTCAAAGTGATTGGCGAATAGGACGCAATTATCACAAAAAAGTCTAGTTGGCCCTAGGCAGAGGGGGACATTTTTGTTAGGATAGATGGCGAGTGTGAGCCTTCGGCGGGATGCGGCCCGACGGCAGACGTAATCGCGTCGGGGCACCTTGTAGCACAAGGCCCTTTACCACCTGCTCTCTGTTGGGGGAGGACATCATGTATTCTCGTCGTCCAAGAGCGTTTACCCTGGTCGAACTATTGGTGGTCATCACGATCATCGGCGTGCTGATTGCGCTGCTGCTGCCGGCCGTGCAGGCGGCCAGAGAGTCGGCGCGGCGAGCGCAGTGCTCGAACAATCTGAAACAGCTTGGCGTGGCCGCGCACAATTTCCACAGCACCTTCAATCGATTCCCACCCGGGTATCTCGGCTCGCTGCCCCCGGTGACACTTGCCAGCGCCCAGGACACCGGCGCAGCTCACCGGCGTGCTCCCATTCCTGCTTCCCTACATGGACCTCAACGATATCTACGACGGCTTGGATGCGGACATGAATGCGGGCGGGACGGTAAAGTATGGAGGCATTTCGGTCACCGACATCAATAAGGCTTCGAGCGGCGCCTGGTGGTGGACGCGCGGGGACGTTAACACCCACCAAGGGGCGTCGTATATGGCCCAAACGAAGATCGGTTCGTTCCTCTGCCCATCCGACGCCCCATACCAGGTTGATAGACACGACCCCTTCGTCTCCATCTACTTCTGGTTCGATGGCAGCACGGGCTGGGAGGAGGCTTTGTATTTGAATAACCACGGCAGCGACCAGTACGGGCGAACCAATTATCTTGGCTCCGCCGGGTTCCTCGGGCTGACCGGCCTCCCCTACTTCGATAACCGCCGGGGCGTCTTTTTTAATCGCTCGAAGACCAACATCCGCGATATCACCGACGGATCGAGCAAGACGTTGTTGTTTGGCGAGGCGATGGCGGGCGACGATGACCAGTCGGTCAATTCGTCAACCAGTTGGGCGTACACCTGGTTTGGCGCAGGCAACTTGGCTATTGCATTTTCACTGACCGACAGCCCCGGCTGGGGATCGTTCAGCAGCCGTCACCCGAAAATCGTCCAGTTCTGCATGGCGGACGGCGCCGTCGTCGGTCTATCGACATCCCTCGACGAGGAGACCTACCTGCGATTGGGGTCGATCAGCGACGACCTCCCCGCCGAAGTGCCGAATTAACTCTTGTGACACCGGTGTCCCGCGTTTTCAGCGCGGGGCGTTGCCGCCAGACTACATAGAATCGCGTACCGAAACAGCCATTTCTTTCCCTGGAGGTCTTCCGCAATGCGCAAGTTTGTCCTCTCGTTCCTCGGGATGTCTCTTCTCTGTCTGCTGTCAGGCTGCGGCGGCGGATCGACGAGCGTCGAGCGGCCGACGAATCCGAAGCCGCCCCTGACCGGGAAGGACGCAATCCCGATCTCGGCGCATAGCGGCGCCGCCAAGAGTGCCCCAGCCCCCGCGCCGAAGCCGCAAAAGTAGCGGTAAGAACCGCGGCAGAAATCGCTGAAGACGTTGGAAAGCGGTCGGCGATCAATTTGGTTTCTGTTGCGGAAAGCCTTCTGTCGCCTTTCGCTCCGCGAAAGTAGCGATCAATCCCCGCTACTTTCGCGGAGCGAAAGGCGACAATCCGGCTCAGCCTGCTCTCTCCGCAACAGAGACTATTTAGCGATCGGCCAGCCTTGATGGCCGCCGGGCACGGATCTCCACCGCGACAGGCCTAGGAACACGGCAATTGCGCCATCCAGGAAGCTGGAAGCTGACTGCTGACCGCTGGTAGCCGACACGTTTTCCAAGTGGAAACGAATAAGAACTCGTTGTTCACAGTAGCGGCACACGCGGTGTGCGGGGCGGCGGGACGCGGCGTGCGGGCTGCTAAAAGCGCGGTAAAGTCGGCCAGTTATCGAACCAAGATGCTATGCCGTTTTTGTTTCTGCGTGCTTTCCTTTTCACTAGCCCAGGCGTTTACGCCTGGGAAAGGGGGCGAAGATTTTTTCCTTTTTTTTAAGCCCCTTTAGGGGCGCAGTGAACGGATAGATCGCCTGACTTCGGCCGCCGCCCCCTAAAGGGGGCTTATCGAAAAAGTGACTTGTTGATGCCTCTCCTCCCCAGGCGTAAACGCCTGGGCTAGTGAAAAGCACGTGGAACAAATCCGGGGTGCAAAACCAACGCACTCGTCGCCAAGTTTTTAGCAGCCCAGCCGGCGTGTGCCGCCTACTTTCCTCCGCCGCAGTCCTTGGCGAAGATCGCCCGCCGCGCAAAAAAAAGCCCCCGGAAACGCAATGTCCCAGGGGGGCTTAGGACACGGTACTTTTCCGGGAGCGATTGGACGCTTCGCCACGCCGACGGCCAACGCGACCGTCAGGTGGGGCGTTCCTGGTATGTCCGAAGCGCGCCGCCAGCTTCCATGCGGCGGACAGACGCTTCGTGGTCCGCTGAGATCTCGCCGCCGGCGAGACCCCCGATGCGGCCCCATCCACGTGGATAAATCCTTGAGGCGGCGAGAATATGGAATTTGCCGATCGGCGTCAAGGCCGAATTTTGGGAATGTCCCGTTTTTTCGGGACACCTCCGCCGCGCGAAGCAGCCGCCTTGGTGCAAAAAGGAAAAAAAGGGAAAGGGGAAAAATGGGAACGGGCCAGACGGAGTTCTCTGCATCGTCATGTGTCACTCCTTCATTCGCGCCCTTTTTCCCATTTCCCTTTTTTCCTTCTTTGCGCTGAACTTCATCGGCCGGACAATTGCAGAAACTCGGGGACCGCGCACAGCCGTCATAAAGCGTGCAACCAGACTAACAGACCGCAAGGCGGAAAACAGATTGGCACGTTTTTCGGCTCACGAATCGACCCATGAATTGAGGTTTTAACATCGCTATTGGGTCGCCACGAAGGCGCGAAAGGGCGAAAACTCGAAAAAACGCAGAGCCGGCGACGACCTGCGAACTCAAACGGCCGCCTATCTCCCCTCCCGTTCTTTCGCGTTTTCGTTCTTTCGTGTTTTCGTGGCAAATTCCTCCTGTTCAACGTCGTGAGGGCCCAATCACAATGCCACAGTGCCGAAAAAAGGCCCCTGTCCCCGTTTCCCTCCCGGGCTTTACTGCGATCACTGCCGCTGCTGTTTTCGGCACTCTCCGAACCACAGTCATATCCCGCTCACGTCGGCGCACCGTCGCCAGGTTGCAGAAATTCCCCAGCCCGCGCCGATAGGTTGTGTGGAACTACTACGCAACCACCACGCCTGTACTCCTCACGCTCCGCGTGGGGAATGGCGTCACCGGGAGCATGAGAGCTGGCGTCACGCGGAGCGTGACGAGTACGGGAGCATGAGGAACTGGCGTCACGCGGAGCGTGACGAGTACGAAGGGCATGAACAACTGGCGTCACGCGGAGCGTGACGAGTACGACCGCCATGAACAAGACCCCGCGCCGCCGAGTACAACCCTCCGTGCAGTCTCCGCTGGAGACCTACCTCCGCGAGATCAACGAGACCTCGTTGCTCTCGGCCGACGACGAGCACCGCCTGGCTGTCGCCATCGGCAACGGCGATACCCACGCCCGCGACCGCATGGTCCGGGCCAATCTCCGCCTGGTGGTGAACATCGCCCGCGGATACACCGGCAAGGGGCTCAGCCTGCAAGACCTGATCGAGGAGGGCAATCTCGGCCTGCTCCGCGCGGTGGAGGGCTTCGATCCCAGCATCGGCACCCGCTTCTCCACCTATGCCAGCTACTGGATCAAGCAGTCGATCAAGCGGGCGCTGATCAACACGGCCAAAACCATCCGCATCCCCGCGTACATGGTGGAGCTGTTGTCGAAATGGCGCCGCGCCAGCACCCGCCTGGCCGAGGAGCTCGGCCGCACGCCCACGCCCGAGGAGATCGGCCGCGTCCTCGGGCTGCCGCGGAAGAAGCTGCCGATCATCAAGAAAGCGATCCGCATCTACAACCTCACCCCGCAGACCGATCAGGCCGAAGCCGGCTGGTCGCTGGGCGAAATGGTGATGGACGACCGGGCGCGATCGCCCGACGATGATCTGGTCGAGACCGACAATCTCTTCCACGTCATGCGGCAGTTGCAGACGATGGATCCCCGCGAGGCCACGGTGCTGCGGATGCGCTTCGGATTGGACGACAACGAGCCGCGCACGCTGAAAGAGATCGGCGAGACGCTCGGCCTGACCCGCGAGCGCGTCCGCCAGATCGAAACCGAAGCCCTCGGCAAACTGGCCGGCAGCCTCGACGGCCCAATCGCGCTGGAGCCGGCCGGATTCGGCATCGAGGATTAGCTTGATAATCTCCCCTCTCCCTTTGGGAGAGGGGCAGGGGGTGAGGGCTGCGTGGCCAGTGGCCAGTGGCTAGTGGATAGTGGATAGTGAATGATGTGCGATTGTCCACACTTCGCCGCCCTACAATCCCCAATTCCTGGTCCCTCCACCGTCAGCCCTCACCCTAACCCTCTCCCCAAGGGAGAGGGGACCGCTTCCAGGCACGCTCATCACGCGATTGGCAGTATCAGTACGCCGCTTCCACTTTGACCGATCCTCGCACGTCGTGCAGGCGGACGACCTCTTTGGCCGGATCGAAATCGCTCCACGCCCGGCCGTTGACCGCCGCGGTCTTGATCGCCGCACCTGTGGGATGGCGGAACCGCACCAGCACGGTTCGCGGCGGTGTCCGCGACGGGATTTCCACCGTGGCCGTGATCCGGCCGTGGTCCACGTCCGAGACGATTTCGTACGCCAGCGGGCCGAAGTAGGTCGGGGCATTGCGGACGGCGATCCGCTTGCCCTGTTCCAGCCAGGCGCGAGGAGTCGCCCGCGCCAACCACAACGATCGCCCCTCCTCCATCACCAACAGGTCGCGGAAGTTCTCCATGAACCAGCCCGCCGTGCCGTTATCGGGCGCACTGCACGGATCGTAGTTGCCCAAGTGCCAGGCTTCCCACATCTTTCCATCGGCGGCGACCATCGCGGCGTAAGAATTCGTCAAGTACCGCAAGAAGTTGGGCACGTCGTCTTGCAGCAGGTAGATGTTGGCGTTGTGCGACGCCTTGGGCAACATCACGTACGGGCGCCAAAACCAGGCGTCGTCCGCAGCGAGCCCCTTCTGCTTCCGCGCCTCTTCGTCCTTTCGCACGCCCTCAACCGACGTTCCCATCTCCTCCATCGCGTCGAGCGTATCGACCATCCGGCCGTCGTTGGCGTCGAGCACCGCGAAGGGCTCGGCCAGGGGCAGCGCCCCGTTGAACATGTCGCAATCGGGAAACTGCGGGGCTCCCAACTCCGGCCCGGTCAGCCCCTTGCAATACGCCATCCGAGGAATGAAGCTGTGGAACGCGCCATCGCGGCCCCGTCGCACCGGCGATAGCGAGGCCTCGCGATCCACGACCTTACGGATATCGTTGCGAAACGCCGCGGCCTCTTCGCCGTACTTCCGGCTTGCCGCCGGATCGAAATCGGCCAATGCGTCGGCAAACCGCTGGATCGCCTGCAACGACAGGGCGTTGTCGACGTAGTACCAGTGCCAATCGCAAGTCGGCAGCGCGTAATCGCCCAACATCTGCGGCGGCATCAGTCCGGCCACGTGCAAGTCTTTTCGGTTGGGCACGTCTTTCATGTAGTCTGTCCGCTGGCGGATGATCCAGTCGGCCGCCGCTTGCATTCGTGCCCTATTACGCCGGAACCATGCCTTGTCGCCGGTGAGGAAATAGCGATCGGCCATGGCGAACAGCAGCCTGCCGGTCGAGGCGTGCGTGCCATCGTGGCTGTAGCCCATGTCGTGTCGCATGGCGGCCGCCCATTCGAGCGCGCCGCGGCCGTCGGAATAATCGCCGTCGGATTTCACGCCGGGCGACTTCAAGAAGTGCTCGTAGACCTTGTCCGCCTCGGCATTTAGCCCGATCATGTTCATCTCATGCGCGACGCGGCCCACCTCGAACGCCAGCCCGCCCCACATGTGCGGACCCTGCAACTGCGAACAGAGCGCTCGCCACGCGGCTGTCCAGTCGGCGTCGGGCAAGTCCACTTGCATCGCCGGATCGGGCACCTTCGGAAACGGCTTGGCAACCGTGCCGGCCGGACACGTCCAGAGACGCACCTCCTGCATCAGTTGCTTCCACGAGGCGGCCTCGCGGTGTTCGCGGGTCATTTGCCGAACGCGCTTGCGGTGCTTTGCCGCCAACTGCCTGGCGAATTCCCGCGCCGTCTCTCCGCTGCCGGCTTTCGTGATGAAAACACCGGCTGCGGGAATCAGGATCGATCCGCCGTCCAAATCGCCGATGCGGAACGTGAAGCCGCCCGTCTTCGTCCACACCGTCAGCCGACTGTCCAAACCCAGGCGGCTGTGGGGAGCGTAGAGCACCGGCACGACCACGCCCCGCCGCATCGCACCGTCGCCGGCCGCGGCAGGCGATTGCCACGTTTGCCCACCCGAAACGGTCGTTTCCTTGTCTTCCGATAAAGCCCTGACCGGCCCAATCATCGCCACGTGCGTCTCCAACCGGCCGTCGAAGTCCGATCGTTCCGTTCCCGGCTGAAACCCCCATTCGATCTCCACGTCCATGCGCTTCCAGGTTCCGATGCTCGGACCGGTAATTCGGATGCTCGGCACGGCCGGCTTTGCGTTGGCCGACGTTTTTCCCCTCTCATAGAACACGGCGACCATTTCCGTCGCCGCAGGGACGTGGACGTTGTAAGCCGAATCCATCTTCTCGCTCGGATCGCTCTTATAGGTCCAAGTGCGGCGATCCGCGGAGATCACCGGGTTGGTCAGAATCTTGTCAACCGTCCAGCCGAACCAACCGAACGACGTCGGATAGACCCGAACCTCGACGGCCTCCGGCGATGGGATCTCCTGCGCGTCGGCCGGCCAACGCAGTTCAACGCTGTAGTCATTCACTCCGCCCGTCCAAAGCAGCCCCGTCTGCAACGGCCCCTTTGGCGGCGGGGGCAACGGCCTGACCAAATCACGCAGGTCGTAGTAGAGGCTCTTCAGTTGATCCGGCGGCAGCGCGGTGCGGGCGGTGCGATAGACCTTGTCGATCCGGTCGAGCCGCCGCGGGATGAAATACGCCTCCGGCTTCTCTTGCACCGCCCGATCCGACCGCCACAGATAGGCCCAAGGGGAGATGTCCGCCGGTCGCCCGGCCAACTTGTCCAACGCGGCGATGGCCATCGGCTTTGCCGTATCGTCCGATGACGAATCGGCGGCCGGCGCCGCGCTCCACGGAATCCAACAAACCGCGAGAAGCAATCCAATCGCCATGCGAGCTTTCATGGCAGCGCTCCTTAGAAGAAGGGGGGGAAGGCAGGGTCAACTCGGCGGGATGATTGCTAGTATCATAGTATAAAGCCGCGCGCCCCGTCAATTGCCGTGGGCCGATCAGTTTTTCAATTCGGAGATTGTAGGAGGCGACTCCTGTCGCCGATTTGTGGCGATTTCTGCTGGGCAGCGCCCAAATCGGCGACAGGAGTCGCCTCCTACAGCGAAAACTGAGCGGCCCTGGTCAATTGCCGTGGGACCGTTTGGCCGCCGCGTTTACGCGCCGCAGAATCGCCCGCAGTGCCGCGCCGCGTGGGACGCGGCGGCTAAACGGTTTTGCTTTTGACCCGAAACGACCGTCGTTCGACGGCTTTCCGCGACTTCCAAAAAAATCGCTGTCAACCTATTGCCTTCTCCGGCGAAATCCGATAAACTGCACAAGTGCATTAGTAACCTAATGCAGTAAGGACGTTGAGATGAACATCGATCCGAGCAGCCACGTGCCGATCTACCTGCAAATCGCAGAGGCGGTCCGGGCGGCGGTTGCCGCCGGAGTCTATCGCCCCGGCGAATCGCTCCCGTCGCTGCGGGCAATGGCCATCCGCGTGCACGTCAACCCCAACACCGTGCAACGCGCTTACGATGAATTGGAGCGCGACGGGCTGATCTACTCGCAACGCGGCCGAGGACTTTTTGTCGCCGAACGTGGCGCCGATTCCGCCAAGTCGATGGCCGGCGACGGCGTCCGCCGCGCCTTCGACGAAGCCATCCGCGCCGGCCAGGTCGCCGGCATGAGCGGCCAGCAAGTTCAATCCATCTTCGAGGCAGCCTTGCAGCATGCGGCCAAGACCGGGAGTAAACGCCCATGAATGTTCCTGCACCCAATCAAGACGGCCCGGCTATCGAGCTTTTCGATCTCACCAAGCGCTTCGGCCGCACGCTGGCCGTCGACAACCTCTCGCTCGCGATCCCCCGCGGCAGCACCTTCGGCCTGCTCGGCCCCAACGGCGCCGGCAAGAGCACCACCATCAAAATGTTGATGGGAATGCTCTCGACCAGCGCGGGAACAGCCAGCGTCTTGGGCGTCAACGTCCAACTCGATCCGGTAGAAGTCAAACGGCGCGTCGGCTACGTCCCCGAGACGCACACTATCTACCGCTGGATGCGCGTCCGTGAAGCCATCGGCTTCTGCAAGTCCTGCTTCCCCACCTGGAACGATCAGACCGCCCGCGAGATGCTCGAACTGTTCGGGCTCGATCCCGAAAAGAAGGTCAAGCATCTCTCCAAGGGCATGTTGACGAAGCTCTCGCTCTTGCTGGCCGTCTCGCACGAGCCGGAGTTGCTCTTGTTGGACGAGCCGCTCTCGGGCCTCGATCCGATTGCCCGCGAGGAGTTTCTCGACGGCGTCTTGCGGACGATTTGCGATCGCGGCCAGACGGTGCTGATCTCCAGCCACATGCTCGATGACGTTCGCCGCCTGGCCGACACGATCGGCATCCTCAATAATGGCCGACTTGTCGTGCAGGGTAGCGTCGATGAGTTGTTGACTTCGACGAAGCGGATCCGCGCCACGCTCCGCGACGGCTTCCGCCCGACCAAGCCGCTGGCCGGCAGAATGGGGACTGGCTCCGAGCCCGCCAACGTCGGCGGAGCAAAAAACGCATCCGGCGAGGTGCCTGTCCCCATTTTGCCCGGCGTAATATGGCAGCGGATCGAGGGCCGCGAGTGGACGATCACCGTCCGCGATTTCTCGCCCGACAAGGTCCAGCAGGTTCGCGCCATCGAAGGCGTCGAGCGCGCCGACGTAATCGACCTGGGCCTGGAGGAATTGTTCAAGGACTACATTCGAGGAGAAAGGGCCACGCAATGAAATGGCTTCTCTGGAAAGACTATCGTGAGAACCGGCCGGTCGTCTTTACGGCCGCCGGTCTGGTGCTCCTACCGCATTCTGATCGCCCTGTGCGCGGCGTGCGTTCAGTATTTCCGCTGGCACGAGGGACCACAAATGCTCATGCAGGACTTCATCGGATCGAGCATTTATGCCCTCATCATCTCGCAGTTGGCGATTGCTCTGATCGGCGGCAATGCGATCGCGGGCGAACGCGCCGATCGCTCGGCGGAATTCCTGGCGTCATTGCCAATCGCGAAGCAGCAGACCGTCACAAGCAAACTGCTTCTCTCGTTGGCAATCGCCGCCGTCACCTGGATTCCGAACGCCATCGCCCTCCTCTATCTTTCGGCGTTGCTGAATGTCGAATTTCCGCGGGATGTCCTTCCCCTGTTGCTCGGCGGCACCGCAATCGTCTCAATGACCTTTTTCGGCGTAGCCTGGATGCTTTCGTCGTTTCTCCGCAGTCCCACGTTTTCCGTCGTAGGAGGGCTCCTGGCGCCGGGGCTGCTGTTCACGGCCGTCTGGTTTGTCTGCTACCTGTTCGACGTTCCAGAACGCTATGTGGAACCCATCACGTGCTCGTACTTCGGCCTATGCCTCGTGACAGCGCCGGTCTGTTTCTGCGTCGGCACCTGGTATTATCTGCACCGCGTCGAACCGTGACGGGGTCCTGCCGCGCACGACCAGGGGCACACAAAGAAATTAGCCGGGAGTCAACGACTCCCGGAGGAGCGGGATAAGGTAAGCCGCATTCCGGGAGTCGTTGACTCCCGGCTATTTCTTCACGACGCACTCTATGCGTCGGCGAGCCAGTCTACTCCTTCAGCGCCTGCACGATGCTGGTCAGCATCGCCTTGGCGTCGCCGAACAACATCAGCGTGTTGTCGGCGTAGAACAACTCGTTCTCGATGCCGGCAAAACCCGGATTCATGCTCCGCTTGATCACGAACACCGTCTTCGCCTTGTCGGCGTCGATGATCGGCATGCCGTAGATCGGGCTCGATTTATCGTGCCGCGCGGCCGGGTTCACCACGTCGTTCGCCCCGATAATCAGCGAGACGTCGGCCTCGGGCATCTCCGGGTTGATCGCCTCCATCTCGATCAGCTTGTCGTAGGGAATCTCGGCCTCGGCCAGAAGCACGTTCATGTGCCCGGGCATGCGGCCGGCGACCGGATGGACGGCGAACTTCACGTCCACGCCCTCTTTCGTCAGCGCGTCGAACAACTCGCGCACTCGGTGCTGCGCCTGGGCGACCGCCATGCCGTAGCCGGGAATGACCACGACGCTGCGGGCGGCCTTCATGATCTCGGCGGCGTCCTCGGCCGTGGCGCTCTTGACCGCCCCCTTCTCGGCCGTGCCCGCCGAAGCCTGTACCTGCCCGAACGCCCCGAACAAAACGTTGGCGAACGAGCGGTTCATCGCCTTGCACATGATGATCGAGAGGATCAAGCCCGAGGAGCCATCGAGCGCTCCGGCGGCGATCAGCAGCAAGCCCAGCGATTTTCCGGTGCTGCCGCCGGTGCTACTCAAGACGAATCCCATCGCCACGGCCGACAGGCCGGCGTAGGAGTTCAACAGCGCGATCACTGTCGGCATGTCGGCCCCGCCGATCGGGATAATCAGCAGCACGCCGAATGTAAGCGCCAACAGGATGATGATGATAAACAGCACCGTCGAGAACCACGACGCCGGGAGAATCACCAGCAGCACGGCGGCCAGCACGGCCACGCCCAACAGCGACAGGTTCGTGGCGTTCTGGCCCTTGTAGGTGATCGGCCGCGTCGGGATCATCTCTTGCAACTTGCCGGCGGCCATCAAGCTGCCGGTAAAGGTGAGAAAGCCCAGGATGACTTCGGCCGAGATGGCGCCGGTGGCGAATTTGGTCAGCGGAGGATGCTCGCCGATGGTCGCCAGATAGAACTCCGCCGCGCCGACCAGCCCCGCGGCCAGTCCGCCGAAAGCGTGCGACAGCGCGGTTCGCTGCGGCACCGCCGTCAGCGGCACCATCGCCAGCGGTATGCCGAGCACCGTCCCCGACACCATGCCGATGGCGATCCAATGCCAGTAGTGGATTTCCGGCAAGAGCAGCGTCCCGCCGATGGCCGCCACCATCGCCACCACGCCCGAGATCACCCGCGCCGCGCGGTGCTCGGATGGTTCATCCACATCAGCGAGAGGATGAACAGACCGGCCGAGACCAGATAGATCGGCTGTATCACGTTTTCCATGTTCATGATTTGCTGGGCTCCCGCTTCTTGAACATCTTTAGCATCCGATCGGTCAGCAGGAAGCCGCTGACGATGTTCGTCATCGAGGCGAACACCGCCACCATCCCGAGGATCGCGCTGCCCATCGTCTGCCGCTCGCCGGCCAGCGTGATCGAGCCGACCACGGCAATCGCCGAAATCGCATTGGTCAGCGACATCAGCGGCGTGTGCAGCAGCCGCGAGACGTTGCGGATCACCAGTAGGCCCGTGAACGTGGCCAGCATGAACACGTACACCAGCGTCAAAAAGTCCACCTGGGGCGCCCCGCCTTCGACCGGGCTGGTCGGCGACGTGGCAGCCAGTAAGAATACTGAATCAAACGACATGGTTCATCTCATCCTTTGGTTTCTCTCGTGTGCCACTGCTTGCTTGCAAGCAGTGCCGTGTGGCGATTCGATCGTGGTCGGTCGCCAGTTCAGTGGGCAGTGAACTGCCCACCCCTCATCCCTAGCCCCCAGCCCCCAGCCCCCAGCCCCTAGCCCCTACCCCTTCACCCGCTCGTTGACCACCTTCCCATCCCGGCTAATCAACGTATCGCGAATAATCTCATCCTCCAAATTGATCTGCACCTGCTTCTCCTTGACCAGATTCAGCAGGAAGGTCACGATGTTCTTCGCATACATTTGGCTGGCGTGGTATGGGGCCTCCGAGGGCAGATTCGTGGGCCCGAGGATCGTCACGTTGTGCTCAACCACCCGCTGATCCGGCTTAGTCAACTCGCAATTGCCGCCGCGCTCCGCCGCCAGATCGACGATGACCGAGCCGGCCGCCATCTTCGCCACCATCTCGGCCGTGACCAGAACCGGCGACTTTTTTCCGGGCACGGCCGCGGTGGTAATCACCGCGTCGTTCTCGGCGACGACCTTCATCATCAATTCCCGCTGCCGGCGGTAGAACTCTTCGCCCATCTCCTGAGCGTAGCCGCCCTTGGTCTCCGCGGCCGAGGCGTCGATGGCCATTTCGACGAACTTGCCGCCGACGCTCTGCACCTGCTCCTTCACCGCGGGTCGAACGTCGTAGGCCGAGACCGTCGCCCCCAGCCGATGCGCCGTGGCAATCGCCTGCAAGCCCGCCACGCCCGCCCCGATCACAAACACCTTGGCTGCACTGAGCGTCCCGGCGGCGGTGATGAGCATGGGAAAGATCTTCGGCAGGGCCTCGGCCGCCAGCAGCACCGCGCGGTAGCCGGCGATCGTGGCCTGCGACGAGAGCACGTCCATGCTCTGCGCCCGAGTAATCCGCGGCAGCAGTTCGAGCGCGAAGAGCGTCACGCCCTTCGCCGCCACTTCCGCCGCGGCCTGCGGGCTGCTCAGCGGATCGCACAGGCCGATCACCACTTGGCCCGGGCGATAGTTGGCCAGATCGGCCACCTGGGGGACTGTCCCAGTTTTCGCGCCAGCGAAAACGGGACTGTCCCCTTCGCCGCCGGCCTGGAGATTCGCCCCGGCGGCTCGAACCTGCAAGAGAATCTCGGCGGCAAAGACCTCCGCCCGCGTCGCGGCGATTTTCGCCCCTTTATCCACATACTGCTGATCGGGATAACCCGCCGCCAGCCCCGCCCCCGTCTCGACCAGCACATCCAACCCCGCCTTGACCAGCACGGGCACAGACGCCGGCACCAGGGCGACTCGCCGCTCCCCAGGATGGTTTTCTCGCGGAACCGCAATAATCATGTTCGGCAAACCCCTCGGATTGTGTTACCAGCCAGGTCAATCCACCGTTGTAATAATATAGCCCCCGCTTGTCGAGCCCTTCGCCTCGAAACGCCGCAGTTTCCGCGGACCAATGTTCAGCCGCGCCCCGCAGGGAAGCGGCCACGCCCCTCGACCTTCCGTCGCTTCCCCCGCAATCCTCCGTCACCTGCCCCCTCCCCGGCCATCCTTGCGGCCACCTCTATTTCCTGTCAAAATGAAAACCACACCACCGTGCTACTCAAGGGGCCTCCATGCTCGCCAAACTCAAAACCTTCTCCCTGCTCGGCATTGATGCCCTCCCGGTTGAGGTCGAAGTCGACGTCTCCCCCGCCGGCCTTCCAAAAACCGTCCTGGTCGGTCTGCCCGAGGCGGCGGTCAAGGAGAGCACGCATCGGGTCGAGCGGGCGGTGGTCAACTCGGGCTTCCAACGGCCGCAAAATCGCGTGGTCATTAATCTCGCCCCCGCCGACCTGCCCAAGGAGGCCGCCTCGTTCGATCTGCCCATCGCCCTGGGCCTGCTGGCCGGCAGCGGACAGATCGCCGCCGAGCGGCTGGCCGATTACGCGGTGGTCGGCGAGCTGGCCCTTGACGGCGCCACCCGGCCGACCAAGGGCGCGTTGTCGATGGCCATCGCCGCCGCCGAGGCCGGGGACTGTCCCAATTTTCGTTCGACGAAAATGGGACTGTCCCCCTCCGCCCCCCGTCTCCGCGGCCTGCTTGTCCCCGACAGCAGCGCCGCTGAGGCGGCCGTGGTCGAAGGCATCGACGTCATCCCCATCACCAGCCTCTCCCAGGCCGTCGCATTCCTCACCGGCGAGATTGAAATCGAGCCGCAGCCCTCGCGGCTCGACGAGCTCTTTCGCACGCTTTCGACCTACGACGTCGATTTCGCCGACGTTCGCGGCCAGGAGATGGCCAAGCGGGCCCTGACCGTCGCCGCCAGCGGCGGGCACAACATCTTGATGCTCGGCCCGCCCGGCTCGGGCAAAACCATGCTGGCCAAGCGGATGCCCACCATCCTGCCCGACCTGACCACGACCGAATCGATCGAGACGACGCGGATTTATAGTGCCGTCGGCCGGCTGAAGCCCGGCCAGCCGCTGTTGGCGGTCCGCCCGTTCCGTTCGCCGCACCACACCATCAGCAACGCCGGCCTGGTCGGCGGCGGCTCGACGCCCTCGCCCGGCGAGATTTCGCTGGCCCACAACGGCGTGCTCTTCCTCGACGAACTGCCCGAGTTCAACCGCCAGACGCTCGAAGTGCTGCGTCAGCCGCTGGAAGACGGCACGGTAACGATTTCCCGCGCGCTGAACAGCACCACGTTTCCCGCCAATTTCATGCTGATCGCCGCGTTGAATCCCTGTCCGTGCGGCTATCGCGGCGACACGCGGCGGAGTTGCCACTGCACGCCGCCGCAGATCGACAAGTACATGAGCAAGATCAGCGGCCCGCTGCTGGACCGCATCGACATTCACATCGAGGTCCCGTCGGTCGCGTTTCGCGAACTTTCCGGCGGCACGCCGGGCACGTCGAGCGGCGAGCTTCGCCGTCAGGTGGCGCTCGCCCGCGCCGCCCAGTCCGCGCGCTTCGACGGCCACGGCACGCGTCACAACGGCGACATGACCCACCGTCAGACCCGGCAGTTCTGCAAGTTGGACGACGAGTGTCAGAACATCCTAAAAAACGCCATGCTCGATCTCGGCCTCTCCGCCCGCGCCCACGACAAAGTCCTCCGCGTCGCCCGCACCATCGCCGACCTCGACCAGAGCGAGTCCATCCGCCCGAATCACCTGCACGAAGCGATCAATTACCGCACGTTGGATAGGAATTTGTGGACGTGAGGATGGAGCCATGTTGCGTTGACCAAAACAAAGACTCCCGACCCCGTTATAGCGGGTAGCACCGGTTCTTGAACCGGTGCGGCTTGCCGCAAGAGGTTCTGGCGGCTCTTGAAATTGCGCAGATGCAGACAGAGGAAAAACCCGAGCTCTCTCGATACCTCTTTGGCCTTCGGCCCACCGGTTCTTGAACCGGTGCGGCTTGCCGCAAGAGGTTCTGGCGGCTCTTGAAATTGCGCAGATGCAGACAGAGGAAAAACCCGAGCTCTCTCGATACCTCTTTGGCCTTCGGCCCACCGGTTCTTGAACCGGTGCGGCTTGCCGCAAGAGGTTCTGGCGGCTCTTGAAATCGCGCAGATGCAGACAGAGGAAAAACCCGAGCTCTCTCGATACCTCTTTGGCCTTCGGCCCACCGGTTCAAGAACCGGTGCCACGCAATGCCAAGGCTTGATTGGAAGCGGTTTTGATGTAATCTTTTGCGAGGTCGAGGGTTGCGTTGAAAATGTGCTTTGGGAAAATGGCGGTGAATTGACCGCGCATGAAAAAGCCGTTCCAGCAATGATAGGGGGTCACAACACCAAACCCCATCATGGAAGGAACGGCAAATGGCCAACGCAAGGAAGCGGGCCCGCCAACGACGGCGGGCGAAATCGTTGATCGGCTCGATGCGAGAGTTTCTCACGCCGGAAGTTTTCAAGCAAGTCCGAAATGCTTCAAAACGCAGGAAATGCCCGCGTTGGGACTTGCATCCTTTGCTTTACATCATCATCCTGACGACCTATTGCTGTGGCGACAGCCTCCCGGAAAAGTTTGAAGCCGCCAGAATGTTCTATGTCGCCAGTTGTCCAAAACGAAAACGGCCGGGCCAGCACTTTTCCGGCTTTGAAAAGGCCATCGCCAAACTTCCCATGCCCATCCTGCGGGCGTTGGCGGCGGCCCTGCGCGCACGGATGGAAGTCATTTTCGGCAATCAGTGGAAAGTGGGAAACTTCATCCCCTTTGGCTGTGATGGCACGCGGCAGACGTGTCCCCGCACCGAGGAACTGGAGCAACGCTTGGGAAGCGGCGGCAAAGAGGATTCGTCACCGACGATCTGGAACACCTCGATCGTGCATCTTACCTTGGGCATTCCCTTTTGCTGGCGATTGGGGAAGGGGGGCAAAGCCAGCGAACGAAGTCACCTCATGTACATGCTGCGTTGGCTGCCAGCGGCGGCGTTGGTGGTGGCCGACGCGGGATATGTGGGCTACAACGTGGCCGCGACCATGATCTTGGCGAACGTGTCCTTTCTCATCCGCATGTCCTCCAAGGCCACCTTTTACAGCGAAACCCAGGAACTGTTGGAGGAGTTCCGCGAAGGGATTGTCTATTATTGGCCGAAGAGCCAGCAGGAGGACGGCAAGCCGCCGATTCGCGGCCGATTGCTGCGGATTCACAGTTGCCGTCATAAGGTGGACGTTCGGCTGTTTACGAACGTGGAAGATGCGAAGCAGCTATCCTTGGAGATGGCGGGAACTTGTTATCGTTGGAGGTGGGAAAACGAGGGATTTTTCAGAACCTACAAGCGAACCTTGAAGAAAGTGGCGTTGATGAGTCGGACGCTACGGCTAGTGCATCGCGAGGCAGAGGCTTCGATGATCGCAACGCAGTTATTGCTTTGTCAAGGCGCGTTGGCGATGCCGGCACCGCCGAAAGACAGCCTCCCGATAATGTGCAGCCCACGGGGGGTGTTGCTGGAGGTGCGTCGTGACATGTTAGGCCGTAGGGAATCCAAGCCATTTCGTGAAAGGATTGCCCGAGCGCAACGCGAACGGCGTGTGCGTACCAGCCCGAAACAGAAGCGGGAATGGCCGCGTCGCAAAGCTCACACGGCGCCACACCCGCCGGTCTTGCTGCGGCTGACAGAAGAACAGAAAGTCAAGATTCAACAACAGTTACAAGCGGCATAACACAGTAAACTGGAAATGGCATTGGGTGCCACCCGCGATTAACTATAGGACGTTGGATAGGAACTTGTGGACGTAGGGCCCAATCGACAGACAAAAAGGCTCCTGCCCCCCTTACCCCTTTCTGAGAACAATTCCTCCTTCACCTCACCGGCCAACTCAAGGACTGAATGATGGAAGCCAGACTCTCGGAGATTTCGAGGGCGTTTCTTGCACGCATTGATGGGCTCAAGGTTGAGCCACAGCGATTCACAATCGGTGAGTTACGCCCCGCGAAAAAGTGGGGCGCATGGGGCAAACAGCCCGGTGCGTATTATTTCGCTTCCGACAACGAGGTCGTGTATGTCGGAAGGGCGACGAGTGGTAACATCGGGGATGAAAAAGGGGACATCACTGATTTTGGCAGGCTGGGGAAACAGGGAAGAACTGGGTCGGGAGTCTTTGGTTCATTCAGGAAGTTGAAACGTGGCAACCGCGAAGGCTAGAGTCAAAGTTCACGACGATCGCGAATCGATATTGCCCATACTCATCCCCGAGTTGGACGAGGTGCGGCGCTTTGCGGCCGAGGTCCATTCGCGCGGAGCAGCATGGGCAGGCGAAGCGTTCGGCTGGCCGGCGGAGTATTGCCCGCAGCGGCCCGAGCCGCCGTTGGACTCCAACCTGACGTTCACGCCCGCAGACTTCTGCATCGGCGAAAGCGGCATTCTGGTTCTTCTCGCTTATGTGGGAACACGGTAAGAACGCTCCCCCTGTGGAGTTCCTCGACGACAGGAATATTGTAACGGAAAGTGCGCCCTAAAGAACGCGCAAATCACGTGCTCCGCGGCGAGGGGGAACGTGAACGCTTACCTCCGGATGACGCAGACCCTCAAGCGAAGGGGCTTCTGAAATGAGCCTGATTACCATCGACATTCCAAACGAAACCGTGCTCATTGAAGCTGCCTGCCGGTGAAGTGGCCGGCGAGTTGCGCATGGTAGCAGCCGTGAAGCTGTACGAGCTAGGAAAGCTCTCCTCGGGCGCGGCCGCCTCGCTCGCCGGCGTTCCTGGCCTCGTCTTCCTCACGAAACTGGCCGATTGCGGCGTCGATACGTTTGACCTGACCGAAGACCAATTGGCGAAGGAAACCAGACTTGCGTGAGCTCGCGTCAGTTACGGAAAATCAAAGACTTCCGACCCCTTTACAGTTCCGCAGAAGGCGGGCGTTGGCTTTCCCATTCTGCGGATGGCGGTGCTCATGTTCTTGGCCACGGCCGCCTTGTGCGGGGTGGCGATGGGACCGTACAAGGGCAAGCAGACGTGCGAACCCGCCTTGTTGCGCGAGTTGCTGGACCGCTTCCAGCGCGGCGATGTCCTGCTGGGCGAGTGCGGTTTCGCTTCGTACTTCATGTTGGCGTTGTCGCCGGGCCGCGGCGTGGATGTGGTGACGCGGCAGCAGCAGTGCCGGCGGACCGACTTTCGCTGCGGTCAACGGCTGGGCGAGAAAGACCACGTGCTGCAGTGGCAACGCCCGACACGACCGCAGTGGATGGACGAGGAAAACCATGTGTGCCAGCCGCTCCCGGTTATCGGCCTTCGCACCGCGTCCGCCCTGGCACCGTTGCCTGACGCCCAGCCCTGGCGACTTCGCCACCCGCTCTTTCTCCTTGCCGGTCAATGCGTTACACTCAGCGACAGTGCCATTCCTTTCTGACACTCAATTAGCCTCGGCGGCTATGCCGGGAATGTGGAGCGTTTATCATGCGATATGCCGTGATCATCGCGGGCGGGTCGGGGACGCGGCTTTGGCCCATGAGCCGGGCGAAGACGCCGAAACAACTGATTCCGCTGTTCGGCGGAAAGAGCCTGTTGCAGCTCGCCGTCGATCGGCTCGAAGGGTTGCTGCCCCCCGAGCGGTGCTTCGTCTGCGCCGGACAAGCCCATGTTGAGGCGATTGCCGGCGCGCTGCCACAGCTTGGGGCGAAGCAGTTTCTCGGCGAGCCCTGCGGGCGCGACACGCTCAGTGCCGTCGGTTTCAGCGCGGCGGTAATTGCGCGGCGCGACCCCGAGGCGGTAATCGGAGTCTTCACGGCCGACCACGTGATCGAGCCGGCCGATCGATTTCGCGCGATTGTCGATGCCGGATACTCGATCGTCGAGCGGCATCCGCGGACGCTGCTGACCTTCGGCATCGCTCCTACCAGTCCCGCCGTCGGCTACGGGTACCTGGAACTCGGCGAGGTGTTCGAGGGCTCGGCCCGGCGGCTGCGGCAGTTTCGCGAAAAGCCCGATCTTGAGACGGCGCGGCAGTACGTCGCCGCCGGACCGGAGCGGTTCTTGTGGAACAGCGGGATGTTCGTCTGGCGGGCCGACACGCTGCTGGATTGCATCCGCCGCTACGCGGCGGACAGTCGCGCCGGCTTGGTGCGAATCGCCGACGCCTGGGACGGGCCCCGCCGACAGGCGGTCTTGGAAGAGGTTTACCCGACGCTGAAGAAGACCAGCGTCGATTATGCCGTAATGGAGCCCGCGTCGCGGGACACGGCGGTCACGGTGGCGGCGATTCCGATGCCGCTCCGCTGGCTTGACGTCGGCTCATGGCCGTCATTCGCCGAAACGTGCCCGCACGATGAACAGGGCAACGCACTGGGGAGCGGGCGGACGCTACTACTGGACACGTGCGGCACTCTGGCCGTTTCCAGCGATCCAAACCACCTGATTGCGACCATCGGCTGCGCAGACCTGCTGATCGTCCACACCCCTGACGCCACGCTGGTCTGCCGCGGCGATCGGGCCGATGCGGTAAAGGAACTGCACAGCCAGGTTGCAGAGCGCTATGGAGAAGATGCCGTGTGAGGTGGCCTCGGCGACGAGCTACTTTGGTTTGTCCCAAGGAGATTGACGACCCGGGACGCTTGCCGTAGCCGCGATTCTGGTGGTTGTTATCGTCACCGGGCGCGGGGCCGGAACCAGTTGACGATGGCGGCGATTGCCAGCCCGGCCAACATCGCGGCGGTGCCGATGAAGACGCCCCAGATGGCGCCCAGCGCTGCCGCGTACCGCATGAGATTGTCGGTGTTCGGGCCGAAAAGGTTGGAGACGAGCTCCGGAGATAAAGCGGCGATACCGGCGGCAAACAGGCCGCCAATCACGGCAGATAGCAGGGCCGCCGCCAGGGTCAACAAGAAGTTCTTGACTGGGTGATTCATTCCGTTCCTCTCAACAATCGGTGCTCACTTGTCCTCGTTCCCACGCTCCGCGTGGGAACGCACGCCTCGCTTGTCCCCGGTTTCACCTCCCCACGCGGAGCGTGGGAACGAGGGTTTCTTGACTTTGCAGCCGTCCTGCCTTTACACGATCGGTGCTCGCTCTTGACGCTCGTTTCAGCCAGCGTGCGCGAGCGAGGCAGACTAGGCAAGGTGGACTGCGGATCGGCTGACCGCTGGCCGCCATCCCTTCAACCGATATTGGCTTATCTTAGGAAAAAGGCAAGTCTTTGGCGGACTTTGCCGATTATTCCGACAATGCCGACTGGGCAAAACCGGCGGTTCATTGCGCACATTTCCTGAATTGCCTATCTGTTTTCGAGGTCATGACGAGACGCGGCTTCGTGGCATTGACGATCAGCGTGTTGGGGATGGCGACGGGTTGCCATGCCATCGACTTCTACACACCGTCGCTGCAGAGTCCGCTTCCGGCGCAATTGGAGCCGCCGCGCGAGCTGTCGATGGTGTCGTTGCCGGTGTATCGCATCGAGCCGCCGGACGTGGTCCGCATTGAAGCGGTAAAGCTGGTTCCCAAGAGTTCCTACCAGATCGAGCCGTTCGATATGTTGCTGATCAGGGTATTGGGGACGTTGCCGAAACAGCCGATTGCCGCGCAGTACCAAGTCGAGGCGGACGGAACCGTGATTCTCGGGGCGCCCTACGGGACGGTTCGGGTGGAGGGGCTCACGGTCGAAGAAGCGGAGAGAGATGTAGCGCGGATGTTGAAAATGATCCTGGCTCGACCGGTCGTGTCGATCCAGTTGACGCGGTCCGCCGCCGCCGAACAAATCGCCGGCTTGTACCCGGTGCAATCGGACGGGAGAGTGAACCTCCGCACTTGCGGCATGGTGCGGCTGACCGGTAAGACCGTAACCGAGGCAAGGGAAGCGGTCCAGGCACAGTTGAGCCTCTATTTCGACTCGCCCATCGTCGGCGTCGAGGTGGTGCAATACAACAGCAAGAGTTACTACGTTGTCAGCCAATCTCCGGCGGGAAACGACGCCATGTACCGTTTTCCGATTACGGGCAAGGAAACGGTCTTGGATGGGATCGCCAAGTTGGAGACAGTCGGCAACATCCCCGGCAAGACGATGTGGGTGGCGCGGCGGGCACCAGGGAATTGCGGCCAAGATCAGATCTTGCCGATCAACTGGGATGAAGTCGTAAGCGGCAGCAGGATCGATACGAATTATCAGCTTATGCCGGGCGATCGCATCTACGTGGCCGAGGACAGGCCGTCTGCCATCGGCACGTTCGTCTCTAAATTCACCGCTCCTATCAATAAGCTGCTTGGAGTTAGTTACAACGCCACCAGCGGGATGCTCGATGCGGAGACGCTGGGACGCGAATACAATGCAATTGGCGTGCGAGGGTTTTAGCAGTTGACGGCCGAGGCGCCACCCAGGATCTTCCGGCGGGGTTTGCAGTTGCCTTCCGGCGAGTCGTTGGAGGGAGCGGTCGAGACATTGTCAGACGCAGATCGCAGGTGGGACGTTTCGCAGGCCTTTCGCCGGAAGACGGTCGTTGCAGCATAGCGATGCCTGGAATTACCGCGCTCGAGAACATTCGCCGACTGGAGCAGTGGAACCGCGAGGAGTACCGCGACGCATTGATGCCGGCATTCTCACCGCCGCGGAGCGTGGGAATTCTCGGCGCCGGCAGGATGGGCGTATCGATTGCGGCGGCGCACGTCGCATGCCAGGTGCCCGTCGTTCTCAGCGACGTCAACGAAGCGGTCCTGGCCCAGGCCACAGCGTCGATCTTCGCCGACCTGCCGGAGCGAGCGCGCTCACGGCTTGGGCCCGATGATGAACTGGTCCGAGTAACCTCCGTCGCCGCAGAGGCTGCGCAGTGCGACCTGGTGCTGGAGGCGATCGTCGAAGCGCTGCCGGCGAAATTGCGGTTGTATTCGCAGCTTCAGGAGTCGTTGGCGCACGGAGCGATCGTAGCCTCGAACACTTCGACCATTCCCATCCGGCAATTGGCCGAGGGCGTGCCGGACGCGGCGCGATTCTGCGGAATGCACTTTCTCCATCCGGTGCGCGAGCGGCGGCTGGTGGAGATTGTGCGCGGCCCGCGCACGAGCGACGAGACCATCGCCGCCGCGACCGCCCACGTGCGACGGATCGGCAGAATGCCGATCGTGGTCCGCGACGGGCCGGGATTCCTCGTGAATCGGCTGCTGTTTCCCTATCTTGGCGAAGCGCTGCAGTTGTTGCGCGAAGGCGTGCCGGCCGAGACGATCGAGCGGGCGGCGACGGAATTCGGCATGGCCCTGGGGCCGCTGCGGCTGATGGACGAGATCGGACTGGACACCGCGTTGCAGGCCGGCTGGGTGCTGGCCGCGGCGTTTCCTGACCGCATCGTCTCGTCTCCCTTGCTGGTATCGCTGGTGAAGGCGGGCCGCCTGGGGCAGAAGTCGGGGGCCGGGTTTTATCTGTACGGCGAGCAGCCGCCCCCCGCGCCCGCCCTGAACCGTCTGGATGAGAGGATCGATCAGATCATCGGCCGCTGGATTGATGTGCCGGCCAAGCCGTGCGAGCTGCCAATTGCTTGCCGGCTTATCCTGCCAATGCTCTTGGAGGCTACCCGCATTCTGGAAGAGGGGGCGGTGGGCGACGTGCGCGAGATCGACCTGGTGGTGCTGTTCGGCCTCGGTTTTCCGGCGGATAAGGGAGGGTTGCTGTGGTGGGCGGACGCTTTGGGCCCGCGGCGCATCATCGACATGCTCTCGGTTTTGGGCACGAGCGAGGAACGAAATCGCCTTGCTTCGTCACTAGAGAGCTTGGCGAGGACCGACGGGCGATTCTATCCGAGAAGTCAAGGGATCTGACCGCTGCAACGCCGACCGGCAGACCGTGCTGCGATAATTGCCCGGTCTATTGCAGGGACTGCCGCATCTTTTCGAAGTTGGGCACCTCTAGCAATTGGAGCACCTCCTTCCTGAGCCCCTTCTTCATCGCCTCATCGAATGTCCTTTTCGCCTCGGCGTCGTCGCCGGCCAACCTGTAAACCTGGGCCAAGTGGAAGAGCCGCGCGGGCTCTTCGCTGTCGGCGACGGCGGCCTTCATGTCCTGGACGGCCTTTTCAGGATCCTTCATGGCAAGGTAGATGCTGGCGCGCGAGTCGAGCATCGATCCTTGGCATCCGGCGAGTTCCATGGCGCGATTGACCAGCTTCAGCGATTCGTCGAGCTTGACCCCCTGCAACGCCTGGAGCACGGCGAGGTTATTCAGGGCGGAAGGATACTCGGGCGCCGCTTCAGGGATCTCGCGGTAAGCGTCGATGGCCTCGGAATAGAGCCCCTGGTGGGTGCGCAGGACCGCCAGGACCATCAGCAGTTGCGGTACGCGCTCGAATCTCGCTTCCGCCGCTTTGATGATCTTGTCCAACCGCTGCATCTGACTCTCGCTGACCTTGCGGTCTTGCAGGATCAACGAGCATGCCTGGGCGAAATGTTCGACAGTGCACGTCTGCACGTTGTCGTTAAGGATGTTCAGCGCCTCGTCGATCTTACCGTGTCGTCCCAGGAATACCGCCAGCACCAGTTCCTGGCCGGGATTCTCCTTGACAAAGGTGCGGAAGAGCGATTCGGCTGAATCAATGCCTTGCGCAGCGAGCGACGCTTGTTCCGGCGTCGTCAATCGCCCGGCCAATTCGACGAGCTTCTCAGCCACCAGGCGGAGTCGCATGCCGCGGTTGCGCGTCTCTGCTTCGACGTTGTCAACGTAGTCTTTCAGCACGGCGAACGCTTGCAGTGGCTGCTTCTTGATGGAAAGCAGGTCGGCCTTCCTGCTGACCGTGCCGAAGGAATTGGGGGCGAGTTTCTCCAATCGCTCGAGATAGGTTTGTGCGCTCGACATTTCGTTGTGTTTCAGCAACTCATCAATGTAGAACTCCAAGTAGCTCGGCTCTTTATCACTGGAAGCGACAAGGCTGCGCAGCAAGTCGCCGGCTTTGATCCAGTTCTTCGTCCGCGTGTATAGTTTAGCTAAGACAAAACGGTCATCCGCCGTCGCGGCCGTACCCAAACTCTCGAACATCTCTATCGCTTTCTCGCGCGCCTGCTGCCGCGGATCGGGATCGTTCGCCAGCAGTCTGGCGAGCAGTTCGCGGTCGAGAAGCGACGCCTGCCGGCTGGCGAGGTTCTGTCCGATCAGTGTCTCAGCCTGCAGCAAGTCGGGATACCTGCCGCTGAAGCTGAGGAATTGGGCCATCTCCCGCCGGGCCCTAACCAAGTCCGCGTCGCCGCTGACCGGGACCTTTTTGTCGAGAATGCCTTGCAGCAGGATTTTCCCCGGCTCGATTTGGCGGGTGCGATGATAGAAGTCGATCAGCAGCCACGCGACGGCGATATCCTGCGGCGACTTTTTCCACAGGTCTTCGTACTCTTTCTGCGCGGCCGCGGTATTGCCGATCATCTCGTAGAGCCTGGCCATCAAGCGGGGACGATCCTTGACGGGGACGTTCTTCTCTGCCTCCTGGGTCGCGGCTTCGGCCTTGTACGGTTCTTCCGAGAGAACGAGGAAGCCGACCAGCGATTCCCACGCCAGGGGGAGCTTCGGTTCGAGTTTGACGGCTTGGCGGAGGGCTCTTTCGGCCTCGGCGAGGAGATCCGAGGCGTCGTTGGATCGCCCTTGCTTCTTGGCTTCCTGGCCGACGCTGCCAAGCATCCGTCCGAGCCACACTTGGTCCTCGCCGTTTTTCGAGTCAGCGGGAACGGCTTTTCGCGCTGCCTCCAAAGCGCGATCGCTCTCCTTCAGATACATAAGGCATTGGGCGAGGGCTTTCATCAGCGCGGGGGGAAGTGCCCCCTGCTCGATCTGATAACGATGAAGCAGGCGTTCAGCTTCGGCGTAGCGTTGCACGCGGCAGAGAAGCTGAACTGCTTGCTGGACTACGCCGGGGTGATGGTTTCCCAACTCGATGGCTTCCAAGAGAGCTTGCAAGGCGAGGTCCGGCTTGCCCTGGTTGCTGTAGATGTTGGCTTCAAGGATGGGAATTTGCGGCCAATCTTTGCGGACAATGCGAGCCCTCTTGAGGTAGTCGAGGGCCTTCTCCAACTGGGGGCCGGTGTCTTTGCTGTCTTTGGTTTGCAGGCACAGCAAGATCGCTTGGCCCCAGAGCGAGTAAGCGTCGTCTGGGCCGACGATGGCTTCGACGTCGTTCAATGCCTTCCTTGCGGCGGCCGCGCCGCCCGCGCCCGCCGCCTGCTCGAAGCGTCTCTTGCGGATTTCGACGTTGTTCGGATCCAGCTCGGCGACCTTCTCGGCCAGGGAGCTGGCCAGTTCCCTGTCGTCAAGTTGGCTGGCCACGTTGCTCAGGCTGGACCACAGCCGCGTACGATCGGCTTTGGAAAACTGCTCGGCGTTCTCGGCCAGTTCCTTCAGGCGTTCGACCACGCCCACTCCTCCGCGAATCAGAAGACACTGTGCGCGAAGCAGACGCAATTCGACGGTGTCGCCCATCGCCGCTTCCGCCTGGCTGAGGAGCGTTTCCGCCTTGTCCCACTTCTTGTCGCGGAGGGCCCTGGCGACGAGCGGCTTCCAGGCGGCGATTTTTTTGGGGTACTTCTCGCAGGCCTGCAACCGCAGCTTCTCGGCGTCGGCGGTTTTCCCTTGCGCCTCGAGCACGGCGGCCCGCAACACCATGACGTCGGGCGAGTCCGGCACCGATTTCTCCACCTCATCGAGAAGTTGCTCGAGCGGCTTCCAATTTGGCGGGCCCTCCCTCTGCTGGAGAATGCTCAGGTAAAGCAACTGCGCCAGTTGAATCTTCCCCGCCGGAGCGAGCTGTCGCGCCTTGTAGAGATCCAAGAGATCCTTGAGCATGCCGAGGTAGTCGCCCTTCTGCCCCGACAGGTCGGCCAGGGCCTTTTTGGCGGGACTGTAATAGGGGGCGATGCTCAAGACCCGCCGCAGCGCCAGCTCTTGCTGCTCACGGTCTCCCAATGCGCGATAGCATTGTGCCAGACACCAGTCGATCTGGAGGACGTGCCTTGTGAGCTCGGGGTGGTCCATCATCTCCGTGACCATCGGGCCGCGCACGTCGCTGAAGCGGTCGAGAGCAGCCTTCCAGTGCTGCTGGGCAAACTCGATCCGCGCATCCAGATATTCCGTCAAGGCCTTGCGAAATTCCTTCTTCTGCAACTCGTCGAGGAGCTGCCGCGCCTCGTCCAACCTCTTTCCGTCGATGGCCACGTTGGCCATCTCCCAGAGTAGCCTGGAATCGCGATGGGTGGCCTTGAGCCCTTGCTGCAAGGCGGCCAGCGCCTTGTTGAACGTTCCCGGCGCTCTGCTCCACCTCGAACATAACACTGTACATCCGGTAGTCGGACGGATGCACCTTGATGCCGTGAGCCAGGCAATCGCGGGCGCTGTCGTATTTCCGCTTCGCCAGATTGCACCCCGCAGCCAACACGAGCACGTCCGCGTCGTCGGGAGCCAGTTGCCTCGCCTTCGATACTTCTTCCAGGGCTTCGTCGGTCCGCCGCAATCGCGAATTAGCCAGATAGCCTGCCCGCAGATAGTGGGCCTTCGCGGACTTCGGATTGGCCTTGACCAGCTTCGCCATGCATTGGTCGGCCTCCTCGAGGCTTGAAAGCCTTTCTTTCAGCAGCTCGGCCAGCATCGAATAGGCGGTCACTTGAGCAGGGTTGTCGGCGATCACCTTTTTCAGCGTCTCTCGAGCTTGATCGAATCTGTGCAGGCCGATCTGGCACTCGGCAAGCTGTTCGAGCAGATCGGGAGCTTTCGGGGAGTCGACCAGAAGTGCCTCCAGGTGGTCCTTAGCGTCTTGATAATAGTGAGGGTTTCTAGGCAACATCGCCAACTTCACCAGCCGCCGCCGCGCCTCCGTTCGCTCCGGATCCAGCCGCACCACGGCTTCCAATGCGCCGTATGCCATACGGAACGCCTGACCATCGGGGCTGCGGTCAAATCGGTCAGCCAACAAGATGGCATGATGCTCCCTCGCCTTGTAATCTGTGGGCATCAGGTTCCAGTACCACTGCAAGTAGCTGATCGCGTCCTTCATGCACTGCTCTTCCTTACGGGTGTTCTTGAGCTCGGCGGCCTCTTTGCGCGCTGCTCCGCCCTTTTCGATTCATCGAGGAAGAAGGAGGCGAAGCTGCGAACCTGGCAACGGTTCAGCCAGTAGACCCCGATGCCAAGAGCCAGCGTGATCCCCAGCAGGATAGCGGCCAGCCGAACGTTGAACACTCTCATGGAAAACGCCTCACTACGAGGTTGAACTCAAAAAAAGTCTCCTCCACGGCAGCGGTCAGTTCCACCACGACCGTTCGCTCGCCGCGGAACGCTACAGCAACTTTCGCGTCACTGCACAGTCAACAGCCGGTTCTGTCTGCGGCTGCTGCTGGCTTCGTCTCCTGCCGGCGAGCGCGCCAGCCAACGCCGCGGCGCCCCAGCAACACATGGCTCCCAAGGCGGTGCCGGCCAAATCCTGAAGCCAATCCGCCCAATCCGGCGTTCTCCCAGGTACATAACCCTGGACGATCTCCGTCATCCCGCCGTAGACCGCCAAGGCAATCACGATAGCCCAGCGCGGCGCCGGCCAGCGAGTTATCAACGCCAAAAAGGCCAATAGCGAGAAGCTGATCGTATGGGCCACGGGGAGCAGCGCCTGCAATATCCACGGCAGCCCCCCCTGCGCCGATCAACCTCGCCGGATCCTTGGTCAACAGCAACAGGGTCAGAAAGATGAAATAAGCGATGCAGACAATTCTCAGCAACCACTGCATGGCTTCCCTCCTTGGTCCCGCGCACACTCGGCCATGCCTGGTACTTCGTGCTGCAGCGAAGTGGATCTCAATCGATCGAAACTCCCAAAACTTGGACCAGCTACATCCATTCTAATGGAAAGCACCACAGTTGCAAGTCAGGAACCACACTCTAGAGGCTGAACTATACCACCGTGCGGGTGCATTCCGCCGGCTTTGTACACGCTATGCCGGCAATGATGGCGGGACTCTATCGTGCCAGTGAAAACCAATCCACTTCGACATCCGGCTCATCGGCGCCCCAGATCACTTCAGCCAGGATTGGGGGCACACATCGGGCGGCCAACTCGCCACGATTCCGCGATAAGCTGACATCGCCGGCCGACGGAATCGCAGGATGGTTTAGCACCACGCCTGCGACCGGCAATCCCTCGCGAAACACCGCGGCGGTGATCAACGTCTGCAACGTCTGGTTGATCGTTCCCAGCACATTCCGCGCAACCACTACAAGCGGAAATCCAAACTCCGCGGCCAGATCGGCGACATACTCATCGTCTCCCAAAGGCGACATCAGCCCGCCGGCCCCCTCGACCAGAATGATCTCGGAGCGTTCCTGCCAGTATTTGAGGCCCTGACGGAGTCGGTTGGCGTCGAGCCGGCGTCCCTCCGCTAACGCAGCGAGGTGAGGCGCCAGCGGGGCCTCGAAACACTGCGGGCAAACGCGATCGAACTCGCCCCGCTTGCCGGCGGCGTTCCAGAGCGCCACGGCGTCGTCCGACACGAGCGCGCCGCCGACTCGCGAACAACCGCTGGCCGCCGGCTTATAGACACCGACTCTGCGGCCTTCGGCAGCGAGCCGCCGCGCGATGATCGCGGCCACGTAGGTCTTGCCCACCCCCGTATCCGTGCCAGTGATGAACAGTCCTGGAATTCTGTGCGTCATTCACAATCCGAGAAACTCCTCCGCCGCCTCGCGCAACACCTGGCGGCTGGGATCCACGCCGGTCCAGAGTCGAAAGCCGATGGCCACCTGCTCGATGAACATCGTCAAACCGTCAACGGTCCTGCAACCATGCCGCTGAGCTTCGCCCAACAGCCAGGTTTCGGCCGAATTGAATGTCGCGTCGGCCACCAGTAAGTCGGGCCGAAGCGTATCGGTGATGATCGGCAGCCGCGAGTCGCAGTCTTCTTGTTCGATGCTCGCGGCGTTGATCAACAACTCGGCTTCCGCCGGCACGCGATAATTGTCCAACCAGGAGACCGACGACACCGCAGCCGCGAACTTGCCCGACAGCATGCCGGCCAGGTCGGCGGCATGGCTGTCGGTGCGATTGACGATGATGAGGCGGGCGACGCCTGCCACCGCCAACTCGACCGCCGCCGCCCGGGCCATCTGGCCGGCGCCCAGAACGACCACCGTCTTGCCGGCCGGATCGAGCGCCGGGCGGATCGCCTCCATCGCCCCTTTGCCCTCCGTGTTCTCGCCAACCAGGGCCTTCTCCTCGCGGAAGATGAGGTTGACCGCGCCGATCATCGCCGCCACCGCGGTCGTACGATCCAGCAGCGGGACGACCGCCTGTCGGTGCGGAGCAGCGCAATGCGCTCCGCGAAACCCCAAGGCGCGCAGACCGCGCACTGCGTCGCCGAGGCCCTGCGGATCGACTTCGAAGGTAAGGTACCGCCAATCGAGATCGTGATGGGCGAACGCCTTCTCGACCATGTACTGCGTGGGGTTTCCGCCCACGGGAGAGGCCAGCAGGGCCAGCAGCGGTTGTACGGCGGAACTGGACATTGTCGATTGTTGATTGTTGATTGCCGATTGCCGACTGCCCACTTCCCACCGAACCGATTTTCAATCAGCAATCATAAATCAACAATCAACAATCAGAAATCCCTCTTGTTGGCGGAAGCCTGCCGCCACCCGTAATTCATGGCTTCGCCTTGGCTGGGGCTCTTTCGGGCTGTTTCGAGCGATGCTCCTTCGGCGGCGGTGTCGCCGGCGTTTTCGGCCTCTTTGGAACGACGCCGGGCAACCGTCTTATGTCGGATGCAAAGATGACGCCGCCGGAATCGGTCGGCTCCAGCAGGATTAGCGGAACTCCGGCGGCCGACAAGGTAATAATCGATCCCCCCTTTGTCTTCGTGTCAGTGCCGGCGACCACCGTCGGCCGCCCGTTCGGTCCCTCCACGATCAACTCGCCGCACTGGACGCGGCGGACGGCAAGCCCTGCGGCGATTGCCTTATCGGCCCGCAATTCGACGCATTGGACATGCGGAGCGACCAACTCGCCCGCGATCGCGTTGTCGACCCGCAATTCGCTGCATCGCAACTTGGCAGCAGCCAGTTCGTTGGCTTCAAAATGACTCGGAGGCACCACCTTGTCGCGCATCACGATTCCGAAAGTCAAGAACAGCAACGGATAGACGACCCAGCGTTCGCGCGTAGACATCACAGAACCCTCCACTTAGCCGAATCTGCCCAGACCACCAGTTCTTGCGCCCGCAGATTGAGCTTCCTGCAGTCTGAAGCCCAGTCTGAACATATCGCCCTAGGCGGTCCGCGAAAAGGGGGGAAAGCATGAAAATCGCGATTGCATCGGGGTAGCGGTACCGGCTACAATCGCCGCCCAGCAGGTTGGCCAGTGCGGTGGTCGGGATGTACTCCTCACGCTCCGCGTGAGGCAATTCGCCTATGTTTCCCTCACGCGGAGCGTGAGGAGTACGTTCTGTTCATAGGTCGGGACGCTCGCCCGCCGCCGGTTGCCCGCCTGATTCGTCGATAAGGCCCTGCAAGAACGGTCGCGCGGATGCACTATGGATAGCCGGTCAGGCCGATGGCTGCTGGTCTTGTTCGCGGCGGCGACGATCTGGTGCTTTGTCGACGTCCGCCACCGCGGCTATCCCTATCCCGAGTGCCCCGAAGAACATAGGACCGATCTGACGGTCTACACCGAGGCGGGCGCCGCCTTTTTCGATGGCCGCAATCCCTACGAGGTCGCCAACCCGAGAGGATGGACGTATCTGTATCCGCCGCTGTTCGCCCTGCTGCTGGCCCCCTTGCACCCGCTGCCCATGCAAGACCAGGTAACGGTCTGGTTCTTTGTGAGCCTGTTGTTCTGCTGGGGCTGCTACCGCGAGTGCCGCCGCGTTGTGGCGATCGTGTGCGAGGAGGATCCGCAAGTCCGCGCCGTTTGGACGCGTTGGTTCCCCTGGCTGGGCACCGCCGCCGTAGCGGCCGCCACGCTGCCGACGTTGAACTGCCTGCAACGCGGCCAGGTGGGCATCGTCAAGATGTACCTCCTCCTGCTGGGGCTCCGCGTCATTCTCGCCGGCCGCTCCTCTCGGGCCTGGCTGGCCGGCGGCGTCGTGCTGGCCTTGCCGATCGTGCTGAAAATCGTGCCCGCACTGCCGGTCGGGTTCCTGCTGTTCCTGGAACTTGCCGAATGGGTGTGGAACTACGTGAAGCGCCGAGTACCCGGTGGGGCAGACATTCCTGTCTGCCCTGTGACAGGCGGCGAATCGGGCAGACAAGAATGTCTGCCCCACCAGGTTGGAAGGGCGGCCTCCATTCCCGTCCGTTGCGGCGCCCGTTTCGCCTCGTCGACCTTCGGCTTCTCTCTCGGGCTGGTGCTGTTCGTCCTGGTCATCCCCGCGACGCTTGTCGGCTGGAGCGCCAACCTGCACCACTTGGACACCTGGGGACGATTCATGTTGACCAAGGCCGACAACGGCGGCATGGACCCGCGCTCGGGCAATTCGCACACCGGCCACAATCAGAGCCTGCAAAACGCGGCCTACCGGCTGGGCAACTTCGCCGCGCACGTGCTTGCCGATGGGCCCGACGACCGCCTGGCCGACAACTTCGGCGCTCCGAAGATGGCAATGGATTCATCGACCGCCGACCGTTTCCTCTTCGTGTCGCGAGCGTCGCTGGCGTTGGCCCTGCTGGCGTTGGGCGTCCGGCTCGCCCGCCGGCCTGGCAGCAAGTTGAACCTGGCCACCGGCTTCGCCCTGGCGTGCGTGACGATGCTGGCCGTTTCGCCGGTGGCCCGCGGCCATTACTTCCTGTTGCTGGCCCCCGCCATCCTGCTGGTTCCTCTCTGGCTCGGCCGTCACGGCCACCCGCGGGCCGGCATCGTCATGGCCGCCATCCCGCCGGTGCTATCTATCCTGCACTACGTCTTGCTCCCCTACGGGGGCCGCGTCGGCCTGCTAGGCTTCGGCACCGCAGCCTGGCTAATGGCCGCAATGGTGCTAATCGCGCGGACCGATCGGGCGATGGCCCGCGCAGCGAAATCAGAGAATCGTGAAGCCGCCGCCCCGCCACCGATCTTCGGCCGGGCGGCATAGAGTCGCTTGGCAAGGTGATTTTCGTCGCGCTGGTTCACCGCCACTCGTACTCGGCACACGCCGTGTGCCGCTTGCACTTTCCGGCACACGGTGTGTGCCGACTACGTTGGAACTGAACGTACGCTGTTACGACGCCTCACCCATTTCTCCGCCGGCGGCAAGCCAGCATCACGACCGCAGCGGCAGCCAGCAGGACCAGCGTCCCCGGCTCGGGCACCGGCGTCATGCTCGCGTCGGGCGCTGAGCCGGAGAGCGGCGGCAGGCCCATGTGCGACACCAACAGGTCGCGATCGAGCCCGTTCACCACGCCGTCATAATTGGCGTCTCCCCGTTGCCAAGTCGTGCCGGTAAAGACATTCGCATAGAAGATCGCCAGATCGAGGTTGTTCACCACGCCGTCCAGATTGAAGTCGCCGGGATAGGTGGCCATGACCGTCACCTGGCCTGTCACAGTGTTGTCAAAGCACCCCAGCGTCAGTCCCGTCGCCGTCGCGGTCGAGTCTCTGAACTGGCCGACGTCCCAACGCCCCCCATCATAACTTGCCCTCAGCATGCTTTGGATCGTCGCCGCCGGATCGGCGCCGCTTGCGTAGTCAAAGACGACCTTCCCGCTCTGGACATCGGCGCCACCGAGATCGAGCACAGGATGGCGAGCCGCCACCGTTTGCAGTTCGAGCGTTCCGCCCGTGACGGTCGTTGGGCCAGTGTAGCTGTTCGCGGCGGAAAGGGTCAGCGTGCCCACCCCTGATTTCGTCAATCCGCCTATGCCGGAAAGAGTGCCGGAGAGCGAGACGGCGTGGCCATTGCTGTTGACGGTCGCGTTTCCACCGTTTCCGGTCAAGTTCACGGGTAGTGAAGAGGCGAAGTCGGCATCGGCCCGGAGCGTTCCGCCGTCGAAGTTGAAGGCCGCCGCGCCGGAGCCTGCGGCCAGCCCGTGCAACGCCAAAACGCCGCCACTAAGGTTGTACGTCCCGCTCCCGGTCGAATTGGCACCGAGTGAGACCGTGCCACCGACCGATGTCGTTCCGCCGGTCTGTGTGACGGTGCCCGCACCGCTGTAGCCGAGGAAGACGTTGTTGGTGTTGGTCCAAGTCGAGCCGGCGCCGTCCACTGTTACCGTCCCCGTCGAGCCGGTGTAGTACCCGATAAATGTGGAGTCAGGTCTTACGGCTCCGCCACCGCTGATACACAGCGTCCCTTTGCCGTAGTCACCGACATCGACCACGAAGGAAAAACCGGTCCAGGTCGAGCCCGTCCCACTCACGGTCGCCGCGCCCGACCCGTAGGTGCCGATTTCAGAGCGACTCGTGGTGATGGTTCCGCCGTTGATAACGCTCAGAGTCCCGCTGCCGTCGTACCCAACATAGAGCCACTGGCTGACGGTCCACTTTGAGCCGACCCCATCCACCGTCGCCGAGCCCGACGACCCCCCATTGCGTCCCAGATATCCATATTCCGAGTAAACATTGGCCCCGTTCTTAAGTGTCAGCGCGCCGCTGCTCGCGTAACCCGCGCCGAGGTCGCCGTTCCCGCTGGCGGCGCTCATGTTGACCGTCAAATTGCCGCCTGTGCCGAACGCGAGCGAGCAGCTTCCGCTCGCATCAAACACAACGTTGAAGTCACTAACGAGCCCCTTGGTGTTGATTGTGCCGTTGCCCGTCAGCCGGCTTGGCGACGCATAGAGCGTCTTGGCCGAGACAACACCGTTGTTGTTCACGCTCAGCGTCCCGTTGCCGTTGTAGCCGACATAGAGACTATCGCTGTTCGTCCAGGTCGATGTCGATCCGGCGCCGTCCACTGTTACCGTCCCCGTCGAGCCGGCGTAATAGGCGATAAACGCGTTGTAAGTGCTTACGGCTCCTCCATCGCTGATACACAGCGTCCCTTTGCCGTAGTCACCGACATCGACGTTGGAGAAGCCAGGACCGGTGGTCCAGGTCGAGCCCATCCCGCTCACGGTTACCGCGCCCGACCCGTAGGTGCCGATTTCACATTCAGAGTAGGGAAGCGTGGTGAGGTTCCCGCCGTTGGTAACAGTCAGAGTCCCGAAGCCGCCGTAGCCGACGAAGAGGGCAGAACTTGCCGTCCCGGTCGCGCCAGAGATGTTCACCACGCCAGAGGCAGTGCTGCCGCAGCCAATGTAGCCGTAGCCCAAGTGAAGAACGCTGCCGCCATCGACAGTCAACGTGCCGGCGGCAGTGTTTCCAACGTAGCCAGTTGTAGAACTCGTCCATGGCAGCGCCGGGCTGACGTCGCCTATTGCCGTAATCGCCGCGCGGGCCGGCGGCGACGCAATGGCAACGGAAAGAGCTGCCAAGAGCCCAGGCCACAAGCGTAGATTTGCTAGGGTCTCTGATTTGATGGGACAAGCCGCAGCGATTGATGAACTCATGACGCCACCTCCCCGCAAAAAAAGACGCCGGAATGGGACCGGCCAACGGACACGATAAGCCAGTGGGCCCGTAGTTTAGACGAGGGGATAGAAGATGTCAACGGGGGCTAACCCAATGGAAGGGCTTAATCACCGCTGCCACTCGAAACCGCCGGCTGCGGCTTCTTCAGCAGGTCCTTGAACTTCGCCCGCACTTTGGCCACTTTCGGCAGGCGGAACGAAATGCAGGCCAGCAGACCGATCAGGCCGGCGGCCAGTAAGGCCAGCGTTGCGGGCTCGGGCACCGACGGGACTGAGGTGGAGGCCGGAAGCCGCAAACCAACTGATCGCGGCAAGGGAAGAAACCGCGTCCCCTTCCTTTTCCTGGTTGGTAGGAATGTCCCACTTGCCCACTTTCCCAATATGGGATATAATTCGGGTGTCCAACGCGGGAGCACGATCCATGAGCACGAAGACAGCGGACAGCAAGGGACGGATCAGCTTGGGAAGCCGCTTTGCCAACCAAACCGTCATCGTCGAAGACGTTGATCCGACGGAAGTGCGAGTCACGCTCGCCCGGGTAATTCCACAGCGAGAACTCTGGCTGTACAAGAACCCCAAGGCAAAAGCATCCGTCCTTCGGGGTTTAGCGCAGGCCAAAGCAGGCAAGAAGGCGAAATCGCCTCCGGACCTGGCGACCGACGCGCGGCTGGCGGAGCAACTTGACGACTGATGTTCGCATAAATGAGGGAAAAAGGGGACAGGTCCAATTTGTGCGAAGCACCCTCCGGGCCGTTCCGGCAAATTGGACCTGTCCCCTTTTTCCCGCAAGCTGCCTACGACGAGTTGAAGGCCAATGCCCAGGCGAGTCTTGCATCTCGGCTGAAGACGGGAAGGGTAAAGTCGTCAAGCGCGGAAGGGTTGTTCAAGCAGGTCCACAAAACGTTGACCCTGTTGGCGTCGAATCCAAAGCACCCCGGCCTGCAAACCCACGAATTCCGCTCTCTCCCCCACCCTTACGATCCCACGCAGAAGGTCTTTGAGGCATACGCACAGAACCAAACGCCCCGGGCGTATCGCGTGTTCTGGTGCTATGGCCCGGGAAGTCGCCAGATTACGCTGCTGGCCATCACGCCTCACCCGTAACACGACCATCCGTCAGCGTACGGCGGACTTGGATTCCACCGCTTCCGGCCTCTTGAGCAACTCTTTGAACTTCGCCCGCACCTTGGCCACCTTCGGCAGGGCGACCGAACGGATGTAGGGCTGATGCGGATTGCAGGCGACGTAGTTCTGATGATGGGCCTCGGCGGGATAGAACGCCTTGAGCGGTTCCAGCGTGGTTACGATCGGGTGGCGGAACGCTTTGGCGTCGGTCAGATCGGCGATCATCGCTTCGGCGATCTGCTTCTGCTCCTCGTTGGCGTAGAAGATGGCCGAGCGGTATTGCGTGCCAACGTCGTGCCCCTGCCGGTTCAGCGTCGTCGGATCGTGGGTGGCGAAATGAACTCTTAGCAGCGTTTCGTAGGAGATCTTTCGCGGATCGTAGATAATGCGGACCGATTCGGCGTGGCCGGTCAGTCCGGTCGATACGGTTTCGTAGTTGGCGGTGCTGGCGTCGCCGCCGGCATAGCCGCTGGTGACGTCCAAGACGCCGTTGAGTTGGCGGAAGACGGCCTCGACGCACCAGAAGCATCCGCCGGCGAAGACCGCCTCGGCGTGCATCGGGGCTTGGCCCGCCTTCGCCGGGTCGGCGGGATCGGCGAAGGGGACAGTCCCATTTTCGCCGAGGCGAAAATTGGGACAGTCCCCAGCCGGCTCGGCGATCGTCTTGAGCTGATCGGTGGGAACGAATCGCAGCGCCGCCGAGTTCAGGCAGTACCGCAGGCCCGTCGGCGGCGGTCCGTCGTCGAAGAGGTGGCCAAGGTGTGCGCCGCAGCGTCGGCAGAGGATTTCGGTGCGGACCATGTGGTGGCTAGTATCCCGCCGCTCGGCGATGTTCTCCTTGGCGACTGGCTCGAAGAAGCTGGGCCAACCGCTGCCGGAGTGAAACTTCGCCTTCGACTCGAACAGCGGGAGGTCGCAGCAGACGCAGACGTACATGCCCGGCTCTTTGTTGTTCAGCAGGCCGCCGCAGAAGGCCGCTTCGGTGTTCTTGCCGCGGGCAATGCGGTATTGCTCGGGCGTCAGCCGTTGCCGCCACTCGGCGTCGGAATGGACCACCGCCGGCACTTCCAGCGGGCCGGTGAGTTTGCCATCGGCGTCGATTACACGGACGCGCACGTAGGACATTGCTTTCTCCTTCGGCCTGGGCCGCGATTTGGTCGCGGCCGCGGCGTCCAAGACGCTGCCGCAGCCGGCTGCAACCAGAACGATCATCGCCAATAAGAAGCTTGCCTGAAATCGCATTTTCGCCTCCCTGTTTCTCCCAAGGAACTATACGTCCGCCGATGGTCCAAGATCAAGCGGGGAAAGGCCGCGGTTTCTTGGTGAGCGGGGCGTCCTTACGCTTCATCGCTTCCCTTCGGGGCGCGGCTAAACGGCGGGCCGGGGCGCGGCTAAACGGCGGGCCGGGGCGCGGCTAAACGGCGGGCCGGGGCGCGGCTAAACGGCGGGCCGGGGCGCGGCTAAACGGCGGGCCGGGGCGCGGCTAAACGGCGGGCCGGGGCGCGGCTAAACGGCGGGCCGGGGCGCGGCTAAACGGCGGGCCGGGGCGCGGCTAAACGGCGGGCCGGGGCGCGGCTAAACGGCGGGCCGGGGCGCGGCTAAACGGCGGGCCGGGGCGCGGCTAAACGGCGGGCCGGGGCGCGGCTAAACGGCGGGCCGGGGCGCGGCTAAACGGCGGGCCGGGGCGCGGCTAAACGGCGGATGCAAGCGCAAGTTGCCCATCCGGGCCGCCGACAATTACTGCGCCCGCGGGGAGACGCCGCAGAGAATTCTTCCCCCGGCGGGGGTACTTCCCCTGACACCGGCCATCGGCGATAATCGCGGTCATGAGAAACGGATGGTTGTTGGCGGCAATTGTCGTTTTGTGGGGTTGTTCCACCTCGCCGGAGGCGCCGACGGCGAAACTGGGAGATCAGGTCGTGCGCGTCGAGAAGAGCGGCAAGACCGACGCTGTCGGCCTGCCGATCGTGATCGTTCTCGATGCGCCGCCGGTACCCAAGGAGATCCAGGGGCCGTCGCCGCCGATCAAGCAGGACTCGAAAGCGACGCCGAAGGGATCGTCGCAGTTTCCGCTGGATTTCGGCCTTTAGCAGGCGATTCCCGCGGCCGATTCCGGGGATTTTCCCGATTTTCGTGTCAACGAGAATGGGACTGTCCCCTTTGCCCGGACAGCGGCCGGAACGGTCGAGCCCACTTCAGCGCCGTATACTTGTCGTATGGACGTTTTTTACTGGACCCAGGCGCTGGCGGCAAGTGAATGGGTAATTCGCTTGACGGTGCTGCCGATCATTGTGCTGCGAAAGGAGAAGCCGGCCACTTGCCTGGCTTGGCTGGCGATCATCTTCTTCGAGCCGTGGATCGGATTGGGTCTGTACCTGCTGATCGGCGAGAACCGGCTGGGGCGGCGGCAACTGAATCTCCGCAAGCAGCTTCGCCCGCTGCTGAGCACGTCCGAGCATCCCAGCGTTGAGGCGGCCCGCATCGTTCCCGACGAAACCGACGAGTACAACGTGCTGGCCCAACTGGCCGAGCGCGGCGGCGGGCTGCCGGTGGTGGGCGGCAACGCCATTTCGCTGATGTCCGACACCGACGTGGTGATCGACCGGCTGGTTGGCGAGATCAATGCCGCCCGGCAACACGTTCACCTGCTGTTCTACATTTTCAAGGACGACGAGGTGGGGCATCGCGTGGCCGCGGCGCTGGCCCGGGCGGCGGCCCGCGGGGTGGTCTGCCGCGTGCTGGCCGACGCCGTCGGCTCGCGGCGGCTCTTCCGCCACATGGCCCCGTCGATGCGGCGGCAGAGCGTGCGGGTCTTCCCGGTGCTCCCCGCCAATCTGTGGCGGATTCCCTTCTCGCGGCTCGATCTGCGGAACCATCGCAAGCTGGCGGTGATCGACGGCGCGGTCGCGTTTACCGGCTCGCAGAATATCGTCGAGGCCAACTACGGGCACAAGCGGGCGGGCGTGTGGTTCGACGTCATGGCCCGGATTACCGGCCCGGTCGTGCGGCAGCTTCAGGGCATTTTCATGGAAGACTGGTTCTACGCCTCGGGCGAGTTGCTGGAAGACCCGGCCCTGTTCCCGCTGGCCCACACGGCCGGCACGATCGCCATCCAGGTGATTCCGACCGGCCCGGACGAGCCGACCGAACTGTTCCAGGACCTCGTGGTCCGCTCGCTCTTCCTGGCGCGGCATCGGGTGGTCATCACCTCGCCGTATTTCATCCCCAACGAAGCGATGTTGCTGGCGTTGCGCCTGGCCGCGCTGCGCGGCGTGCAGATCGATATCGTCATTCCGAAACAGTCGGACCATCGCGTGGCCAACGCGGCGGCCGCTTTCTATTGCGACTATCTGATGCGATTCGGCGTTCGCGTCTTCCTCTTCCAAGACGGTATGCTGCACGCCAAGACGCTGACGATCGATGACGAGTTGGGGATGTTCGGCTCGGCGAATTATGACATCCGTTCGTTCAGTCTGAATTTCGAGTTGAACTTGTTCGTTCACGCCGGCGCGGCGGTCGAGGAGATGCGTGCCTTGCAGGAGGGCTACCTGGAGAAGTCGCTGCAAGCCGTGCCGGCTCAATGGCCGTCGCAGACCCGGCTAAGCCGCTTGAAGATGAACCTGGCCAAGCTCTTCAGCCCGCTGATGTAGGCCCGCGTTCCAGTGTGAGCCGCCGTGCCGGGGGCTGCTAAATGTATCTCGTTCGGGATTTCGGGCGTCGCACCATCTACCGCCGCGCTTCGATGATGCGGAACTTGATGCCTTTGATCGGCGCGCCGCCGTTGTGAAACGCCAGGCCGCGATAGTGGTAGTTCGACATGCGGCGGTGCGTGTGGCCGAAATAAACGTTCCGCACGCCGTCGCGCGAACCTTGGCCGATGCTCTCTAGGTACTTCACGATGCGGCGGACCACGATCCGCTTGGCGTAAACCAGGTGCGGCACCGATTTGTGCAAACGCGCCATAACCACCACGTCGTAGAGCGCGCTCATAAAGGGCCCGCGCCGCCGGTGGTCGAGCCACTCCTGCCGGGCCTCGGCCAGCATCCTCCCATCCATCGTCTTGTCGGCCACGTCGCCGTGCAAGAACACGCTGCTTCCCAATCGCACGTAATAGCGGTGCCACGAGAGATTCGCGGTCTGCTTTTCCAGCCGCACCAGCCGATCGATCAGGGCCTGATGGTAATCGTGGTTGCCCAGCACCAGGTGGAAATGGCATTGCGGCGCGGAATCGGCCAATTCGCTCAACCACTGGGCGGCCCGATCCACCGCGCGCAGGATGGGAATCCGCGACCAGCGGAAGTCGAAAATGTCGCCGCCTAGCACGAACGTCTCCGCGTGCGACGCCGCCAAGGCAATCTCCTGCAAGTAGCGATGCGCGTCCGAGCGGTTGGCGAACAGGTGCAAGTCGGAAACGAAGTAGCATTTAGCCATCCGAGCTATTATATTGGGTTTGGCAGAGCGGGGATGGGGGTTTACCGCAAATCACCCTGGCGATTTTGCCGATGTCCCGTCCGCCGAGGCAGAGCATGCCGTCCGCCGAGCAGCCCGTTTTTCATGGTGATCATTCCTCCGCCGCAGCGCGATGGCCGGGCGCAGAATCCCATCTACATGACCTCGGTCACGCTGCCGCTGGCGGTGTTGCGGCGGATGGCGGGCGAGGGAAGAAGGGGCCGGTCCCTCATAGGAGAATAGCCGGGAGTCAACGACTCCCGGAATGTGCATCGCTTGCACGCCATTTTCCGGGAGTCGTTGACTCCCGGCTATTTTTTTCTCCGCGAGATTGAACGTGTAGGAGTCGTTGACTCCCGGCTATTATCTTTCGCGATATTCAAGAAACTAGCGCGGCGGTTCAGTAGTCGCGGCGGCAGAAGATCAGCGCAGCGAAACAGAGGACGACGGCCTCGAAGCCCAGCGAGGTGCCGAGAACCCAGGTGATCGAACGGCTCTGGATGGCCTCGACCGCGTCTCGCTTTGCCGCGAGCATCTTTCTTTCCTCGGGCCCTCCCTGCAATTCGGGCAGGTTGGCGGCTTTTATCAGGGAACGTTGCAGCAACTGGATGGTCTCACCCGTCTTCGGCAGCACGGTTTTGACGTCGTAAGCGACCTCGTGCGCGACGCCGAGCACGGTGACCTCGTTCGAGACTTTGTCTTCCGCCGCAGCCCGATCGGTCGGCCGCGACTTGCGATGTTGAGCGGAGACCGGCCGGGATACTCTATTGGTTTGCTCCATTTGCACCGCAGTAAGGCTGGTTCCGTGCTGCTCCATCTTCCTGAACAAGAGCAATCCCCCCTCCGCCGCGCTCACGCCCGAAATGACGAACCAAAACAGGAGCGTCAACAGCAGGGCGGCGATCGTCGATCGCGTGGCAACACCGAGAAAGACGCACACCGAAAAGAGATAGCTGAAGACGCAGACAACCAAGGGCACCGCCAGAAACAACCCCGGCTCCCAGGCCCCGCCGCGCAGCCCGATGACGAGAAAACAGGCCACGCTGAAGACGGTCACTTGCAGGGCCGCGAACAGCAGGCCCGACAGATACTCGGTGAAGAACAGCCGCAGCCGGCTGATCGGTTTGGAGACGAACAGCTCGATCGATCCGGCGTTCACCAGGTCGGGAAAGATCCCGGCCGTTGAGATCAACGCCAAAATCAGCGCGATCCAGGCCAGCCACACGTCAATCCCGATAGTGACGAACATCCCCTTATAGAATTGGTCCGGGGGAATGGCATTCGAGTTCAGGGCGTTGGAGTCGACTTGCCAGAAAAGGAGCTTCAGCCCATGCGGGTTGACTCCCACGGCGGCAAAGCAGAGCACGACCAGCCCCGAGAGAATCAGCGTGATCCAGAAGAGCTTCTTCGAGTTCAGGCTGCGGTAGGCTTCGAGGAAGATCGCGCAGGTCTGGGTCATCGGCGAACTCCTTCGCCTTGCGGCGGTCTTTGCGAGGGCTGCTGCGAGACGGTCTGCACAAAATAGTCTTCCAGCGATTGCGTCAGCCGCTGCACGGAGAGGATTACCTGCCCACGGCTGCGCAGCCCGTCGATCAGCGGCTGAATTCGCAGCGGATCGCCGCTGGCGATGCGGAGGATGCCGCCGTCGACTTCGACGGCCTCGCCGCTGGGCAGCCGGCCGGTTTCGCGGGGCAGGCTCGAGCTTGCGGCGGGCGCGGCAAGAGCACCGTTGGCTGATGCAGGCGTCAGTTCGCAGGCCAGCGTCGCGCGGATCGCCTCGTGCATCGCGGCATTCACCTGGCCGTGGAGTTGAATCTCAAAATGTTCGCTGCCGGCGGTCAGTTCGGCCAGCGTTCCCTGGCGGATCACTCGGCCGGCCGCCAGGATGGCGATGCGGTCGCAGACGCGCTCGACTTCGCTGAGCATGTGGCTGTTCAGGAAGATCGTCTTGCCCTCGTCGCGGAGCCGGCCGAGCACTTCGCGGACCTCGCGGCGGCCGACCGGATCGAGCCCGTCGGTCGGCTCGTCGAGCACCAGCAGATCGGGATTGTTCACCAGTGCCTGGGCCAGCCCGATGCGTTGCCGCATCCCCTTCGAGTAGGTGCCCAGCTTGGCCTTGGCCCAATTGGTCATGCCGACCAGGTCGAGCAGTTCGGCGGCGCGGCGTTTTCGATCGGGACGTTTCACCTTTGCCAGCGCGGCGAAGAACTCCAGCGTCTGCCGGCCGGTTAGATAGGGCGGGAAGCGGAGGTGCTCGGGCAGGTAGCCGACGCGGGCGAGAGTCGCCTTGTGGCCGATCGGATGGCCGAGGATCGTCCCTTCGGCCCGATTGGGGCGGATGACGGTCATCATGATCTTGACCAGGGTGCTCTTGCCGGCGCCGTTGGCGCCTAGCAGGCCGAAGATTTCGCCGGCACGCACCTGCATCTGAATGCCGCGGAGCGCTCGACCCGGCGGCGATACGTCTTGGCAACGTCGCGGAGATCAACGGCAAGTTCAGGCATGGAGACTCCCAAGCTGCGGCGAAGTTGGCTGGCTCGTGATGTGTCCGCTGTTTGGATTCTGTGTAGAAGGAAAGAGGGGGAAAGGGAAAAAGGGGAAACAGCCACAATGTGGTTTTGCCTTCTCCCACTGACTTATCAAGAGCGGTTTTTCCTTTTCCCCCTTTCCCTTTTTTCCTTATTACACGAGACACTACTCAGTTTGCTCACGCCACGAACCGATTCTGCCTGCCGCGACGCGGCTATCGCCTCAGCGGAGGTGATTGGGGACGAGGGCTCGCGGCATCCTGCGACGCCCCGGCGCTCAATACCCGGATGATGTCGTCGGCCGACATGCCGCGTGCAATCATCTCTTGCTTTAGCTCATCCTGGCGTTCCTGCTTTCGATGTTTCAGCCACAGCGCCCAGGCGCCGACGAAAGACGGCCCTCCGAAGATGGCCAGAATGGCGACCAACGCGATGATCGTCAACCCCGATTGACCTTCCAGAAGTTCGGACATGGGTCTGCACCTCTGTTGAGGACGGCAAGATTTCCTGGCCCCACGTTTTGTATTCGGCCGGCGGGTTGATTTATTGGAAAAAAGACGAACGCACAACCGCTCGGTGCCGCCCCAAATGCCCCCCCGATTGCAATCGGGGGGCGTTTCGCATGCCCATCAGGCGCGTGGACGCGGCGCATCAAATCCATTCCAGCCCGGTCTCGCGGCGGATTCGCTCCTGGAATTCGCCCAACAAGCCGCCGATGACTTCCCAGCGGTCGGAGCGGCGGATCTCGATGTCTCCCTGGCGATTGATGCGAAGGACGCTCTCGTCGTTGACCCCCAGCCGGGCGAGCTCCTGGGGATGAAGCTCGTCATCGCTGACGATCCGTTGCAGCGTCTTGCCGGATAGTTCGACGAATTTCACGGCTTGTTTACCTGTTCCTGTTTGTGTCGGCGGGCGCTGCGGCGGCCCGAAAACTGACAAAATGCGTCTGTGCGTCGGCCTTGGTCCACAGGCCGATTTTGCCGGCCTTGAGGAACGTGCCGTCGTTGGTGTCGAGGTATCGTTTGCCGTCGAGGCAGCATTCGATGTGTTTGCCGACGTGAACGACGCGGAGGATATGCCACTTGGCCGCGTCGATCTTCAGTGAGGCGGTGGCCAGTTGCGTGCGTTTGCCTGCCACGACCTTGTAGACGCGGTAGTTGTCTTCCAGCGGGTTCATTCGCGCGACGTAGTAGTTCTTGGCGTCGATGTAGCGCCAGACGAGCCCGCCGCCCTGGTCGAGTTTGCCGGCGACCGCCCGAAACGACACGCTCAGATCGAGGTCGCGGAAGCTGGTTTTCTTGGCAACGCAGAGATTGAACAGCTTATTGGGGCCGGCGGCCGAGGTCTGCGCCAGTGCTCTGCCGCCCGGGGCGGTGGCGTCCTCGACCACCATCCAGACGCTGCCGGGCCCTTCCCCGGTCATCGCCGCCACCCAGCCCGGCGGCAACTGGCCGATGGGAACGTTTGCCAGCGACAACAAGAAGGCCGTCACCTGCAACATCATCGTTTCGCCCTCATTAGCGGTGATCGAAAGCGAGTCACCCCCGGAACCGACATTGTTGTAATGCGGATGGCACGGTCCGTCAAGCGCCAACCGCGGGTAGTGTGTAGTAACAGATTACAGCGGTCGCCGCCAAAATGTTCGTTGACCGTCAGAATGGCCATGCCCAGTTTTCGTTTAGCCGCGACCCGTAGGGGAGTGGGCTGCGCAATTATAGAGCCGCCCTACCGCCTGACAAGCGTGCGGCGATCACCTGGTTGCATGGTCGGCTTGCGGCGATTTGGGAGGGGCAGAGGGCGCGGGCTCGCTTGCGGCCCCTTCCCGGTTCTGCTTTCCTTCCAGAAACTCGCGGTACTGCTTATCCAACTCGCCGTAACTCGCGGCGGTGAGCCGGGCGAGCGTCTCGTGGTTGTCGCGGCCGGAGTAGACCGCCGACAAATAGGAGACCAGCGCGTCGCGGTAGCGGGCGTCGTCGTAGTAGATCAGAAAGTGCGTCAGCCCGGCCGCCTGGCTGTATAAGGTGGCGATCCGCGGGTCTTTTTGCAGCTTCTCCATGCCGAAATCGACGAACTCGCCCAGCGGCACGTAGAAGTGATCGTGCAGCAGCCGGTAGCGGGCGGCATACATTCGCTCGTCGTCGAAACCGCCCAGCACGTCGTAGCCGTCCTCGCGTTTCAGGGACTCCATGAACATCGCGATTCCTTCGACGATCCAGAAGTTGGTCTGGCCGCCGACCGCCGGCGCCACCAGCCGCGATTCGTGGAACAACTGGTGCGTGGCCTCGTGATACATCGTGCGGTCATCGCTCTGCTTGCCAGCGAAGAAGTAGGCGCAGCGGGGTTTGTCGCTGTAGAAGCCGACGCTCATCTTGACGTTGGGCATCGAGGGGCTCAGTGCGCGGTTGTAGTCGCCGCGGTCGCGGAAGTAGACGATATTGTGCCGCATTGCCGCGCCTACGGTCCGCCGGAATCGGCCGTCGAACAACGACTCAACGTCCGAGGCCGAGGCGTAATAGCGGATGAACAACCGCTGCCAGAGGCGGTAGAGCCGTTCCAGCTTTACCCCCAGGGCCACGCCGGCTTCGAGTCCGGCATTGGTGCGGATCAGGTAGTGCTCGGTCTCGATCTTCCAACCGTTGCCGATGTCGGCGTGGCGCTTGGCGTCGTCGTCGGCCGAGATCCAGCGGCCGTCGGAGAAGCGTTCGCCGTTTTCGTAGCGGCGTTGCTGGGCTTTCGGCAGCCAACCGAACTTCTCGCTCCAAACCAGCCCGCTGCGGAGTTTCCGCGCTTCGTAGAGCGTGTGCCACTGATCGCGGTACTTCTGGTAGCCGAGCAAGCGGCGGCCAGGCTCATAATCGGGGTTCGCCTGGATGGCATCGAGGACCAGCACGAAGGCCAGTCCCGCCCGGCCGGAGCGGACCGCCCGCCGCGACATTTCATAGCTGGTCTGGGCATAGTCGTTGCGGAGCTTCAAGAGCCTCGCGTTCCAATCGACGACCTTCGCCGGGGCATCGTCGGGCAGTTTCGGGGGGCCGACAAGCTCGGGCAGCACCGGCACATAGAGCTTGTATGGATCGCTCGGGCTGAGGACGCGGCGGGTTTTGCGGGCTTCGCCGGTCAGGCCGTTGGTCTCGCACCACCTGGCCAGTTGCTCCACGTCGAGGGCGTACTTGGCACGAAGGTCCTCGGCGGCCTGGGCGGGATCGATGGCCGCGGCACGGACCGACGCCCCCCACGCGGCCACCGCCACGCAGATCAGGCATCCCAACAACCCGGCACGTCTGCTCCTCATACCAACGATTGTACCTTACTGAGCCCGAGCCGTAAAAGACCTCGCATGTCCGCGGGGGAATGGTCACCAGAGCCTCTCGGTGGGGCAGACATTCCTGTCTGCCCTATTTGTCGCACCCCGCAGGGCAGACAGGAATGTCTGCCCCACCCCAGTGAGAAATGCGGCTAGGAAGGCGGAGAGGCAGCGTTCTGGCAACGCCGGCGAAAACCCCAGGCGATCCAGGCCAGAAAGACGTTCGTCCCCAGTGACGCGAAAAGCCCGAGAATCGTCAACGTCAGCGGAAACGAGGACTGGGTGGGCTGCGGCGGCTCGACCGGCGCTGGTTTGGAAGGCGACGCAGGCTTCGGGGGCGGCATATCCTGCCGCAGTCTGCCCCTACCCATCACAATCCGGTACGCCCGAATCTCGCCGGCCGCCGCCGGAATCTCGCTGCGCAGTGCCTGGCCGTCGCGAAGGGCCTCGATCGCGGCCGGGTCGAGTTGGATGATGTACTCCATCCTGCCGTCCGGCAGCAACTCCCAACCATACTGAAATCCGAACGTCGCAGCAGCAACACAGATAAGCAGCGGGTTCATGGCAACCTCTCGCACGCGGAAGGACACGTCGTTTAGCCGGCGTGCTCGCACGCCGTGAGCGGCCGTTTTTTCACCACGGCGCGGTGAACAAGTTCGCCGGCTAAACAGCGGGTGGAAAAAACGCACAACCGCACGGTTTTCCCAATTATCCCAGGATGCCAACCTGCCTGCAAGCACGTCGCCTTGCCGCGGCCATCGTGCGGGGCTATGCTGAAACGAAACATGAATCTCGCCCTTTGGAAAAAGGCTGTTTCTGACGCCTGGCGGACGCTCGTGGTTTCGAGCGTGCTGTTGGTCCTCTTCTGTTGGCTCTTCGTGTGGCTGATGAGTTTTTTCGACGTGAGGAAATGGGCTGCGCTGCTGAGCTTGCTGCCCGATTTCATCCAGCCGATTGCCGGCGTGCAGATGGCCAAGCTCGCCACGCCCGCCGGACAGCTTAGCATCGTTTTCGCCCACCTGGTGACGATCCTGGTGTGCGTGGGCTGGGCGGTGGGGCGGGGGTCCGACTCGATTAGCGGCGAAATCGGCCGCGGCACGATGGACCTGATCCTCTCGCTGCCGGTCTGGCGGTTCAGCGTAATGGCCGTGCCGGCGGTGATCGCCGCCGTCGGTGCGGCGGTGCTGGCGGCGGCGGTGTGGCTCGGGTTGGGGCTCGGGCTGTTGTGTGTGCGATTTCCCAGTCCGCCGTCGTTGGGCCAGTTTCTCCCCGGCGCCGCCAATCTCTTCGCCATGACCTTTTGCTTCACCGGCATCACCACGTTCATCTCGTCGTGGAACCGCGATCGCTGGCGAACGGTTTCGCTGGCCGGCGGGCTTTTCGTCGTTTCGTTGATCTTGAAGCTCGTGGTGCGGATATGGCCTAAGGGAAGATGGCTGGGCTATCTCTCGTTTCTCAGTCTGTTTCAGCCGCAGGAGTTGATTCTGTCGCCGCCGGCGCATGGCTGGATGGGACTTCACTACAATTTGACATTGGTGTTGATCGGCCTGCTAAGCTACGCGGCGGCGGCCGCGATCTTCTGGTGGCGCGACATCCCCGCGCCGCGGTGAGAGAACGATCCATGCCCGATAATCCTCGAAAACACCGACAACGTTGGGTGCTTGTTGCGGCCAAACTGACGATCGTGGTTGTTGTCGTCTGGTTCATTCGCAGCACGATCGTAAGCGGCTGGACGGAACTTGAAAAAAAACCGCCGCACATTAATTACGCGTGGCTTGCCGCCGCCGGCGGGCTGTATTTGCTGGGGACGTTGTTCGACGGAGTTTTTTGGCATAGCATCCTCCGCGCTTTGGGGCAAAATGTCAGCTTCTGGACGGCGCTGCGGGCGTTCTACATCGGGCACTTGGGAAAATACGTGCCCGGCAAAGCGATGGTCGTCATCCTGCGGGCCGGCCTGATTCGCGGGCCGGGCGTGGATGCCTCGTTGGCCGTGGTCAGCGTCTTTTTCGAGACGCTCACCATGATGTCCGTCGGGGCGCTGCTGGCGGCGGGCGTGGTGGCGGTCTGGTTCCACGGGCAGACGCTGCTGCTGGGCACGTCGCTGGTCGTGCTGGCCGTTGCCGGATTGCCCACCTTCCCGCCGATGTTCCGTCGCCTGGTGCGGCTGATCGGCCTGGGCCGGCTGAAGCCCGGAATGCTGGAAAAACTGGACGGCCTGGGCTACAGAATCGTGCTCTTCGGCTGGGCGCTGAACGTGCTCGGCTGGGCTATACTTGGATTGAGCTACTGGGCGGTGTTGCGGGCGCTGGGCGTCGAAAGCGGCAATGCCTTCGCGCAGTTGCACCTTTACACCGCCGGCGTGTGTTTGGCGGTGGTGGCCGGTTTTGTGTCGTTCGTGCCCGGCGGCGCCGTGGTGCGCGAAGCCGTGCTGACCGAGTTCATCGCGGAAGCGCTGAGCGTCGGCAACGCGATCGCCCTGGCCGCCGCGGTGCTGCTGCGGTTGGCGTGGCTGGCGGCCGAGTTGGCGGCGGCGGCCGTGCTGTCGATCAACCGGTTGTGGAACAAGAACATCGAGCGAACCGTTTAGCCGCCGCGTCCACGCGGCGCAGCGCCGCTCGCACGAATCGCGTTACCGGATCATAGCGAAACGAGAAGTTATCGATCGCCGCAACTGCGGGCGCCGCGCGGACGCGGCGGCTAAACTGACTATCCATTCCGCTCCCTTTCCCTCCTGCCATGCTCTCCGTCGTCATACCGGTGTTCAACGAGGCGGAAAGCCTGGCGGCTTTGCACGCGGAATTGTGCGAAGTGGCGGCGGCGCGGGGGTACGACCTCGACGTGGTCTTCGTCGACGACGGCTCGACCGATGGCTCATGGCAGATCATCCGCCGGTTGGCCGAGTCCGATCCGCACGTCACCGGTTTGCGGTTTCGCCGCAATTTCGGCAAGGCCGCCGCCCTGATGCCGGCTTCGCCCAGGCGCGGGGCGACCTGGTGATGACGCTCGACGCCGACTTGCAGGACGATCCCCGCGAGATTCCCAAGTTTCTCGACGAGATTGCCAAGGACTTGGACGTGGTGAGCGGCTGGAAGCAGGTGCGGCACGACCCGCTCGAGAAAGTGCTGCCGTCGCGATTGTTCAATTGGCTGGTCAGCCGGGTGACGGGCGTGGTGTTGCACGACCACAACTGCGGCATGAAATGCTATCGTCGCGAAGTCTTCGAGGAGGTGCGGCTCTACGGCGAATTGCACCGCTTTGTGCCGGTGCTGGCGGCCGCCCGCGGCTTCCGCGTCGGCGAGGTCGTCGTCGAGCATCGCCCCCGCCGCCACGGCCGCTCGAAGTACGGATTCAGCCGCTACCTGAAGGGCTTGCTCGACCTGATGACGGTGAAATTCTTGACCGGCTTCGGCCAGCGGCCGCAGCACATGCTGGGATCCGCAGGGTTGACGTCGTTCTTGCTGGGAACGCTGGGCATGATCGTGCTGGCCTGCTGGTGGGTGCTCTCGCGAATTGTGCCCGGCATGGAGCACGTCCATTTGCACGAGAAGCCCTCGGTCATCTACTCGCTGGCGTTGATGCTGTTGGGCGGACAATTGATGTCGGTCGGCTTCCTGGCGGAGCTGTTCATCGCCTACCATTCCCCCGATCTCCGCAGCTACTCGATCTGCGAACGCACCACGCGAAAAGAGCCATCGATCGACTTGTAGGAGGCGACCGATCATGAATGAAATCGCCACGGACTCCAATGCCGCGCTCCGCCGCAGCGTCTATTGGCTGCTGATTCTCATCAGCACCGGGATGATGCTCGCGCGAATCCTGGCGGTTAATTCGGTCAACAAGTCCGGCCTGGAAGCGAATCGCATGAGCGAGATTCCCGGCAAATTGGAGAGAAAGCGGCAGGAATTGCTCGCACAAGGCGTTTCGGGCGAGGCGTTGAAACGCGAACTGGCCGCCGCCGAGAAGCAGTTGCGGCAGCAGGCGACGTTGCAACGGCCGTTCCTAAGCGCCAACGACCGCAGCCGCTGGGCGACGGTGCGCGCTCTGGTCGAGGACGACATGCACGTGCCGGGCTTCCCCTACGCCATCGACAAAGTGATCCAGGAGCCTAACTGGGACACGATCGACATGGTCAGGCACGACGGCCATCTCTATTCCAGCAAGCCGCCGCTTATGCCGACGCTGATGGCGGCCGCCTATTGGCCGATCTATCGCCTCACCGGGGCGACGCTCGGCACGCACCCGTATGAGATCGACTGGTACATGCTGGTGCTGTTCAATGTGGTGCCGCTGGTGGCCGGCTTTGCGCTTCTGGCCGGCCTGGTCGAGTGCTTCGGAACGAGCGATTGGGGGCGGATCTTCGTGATGGCCTCTGCCGTGTTCGGCACCTTCCTGACCACGTTCGCCGTAACGATCAACAATCATCTGCCGGCGGCGGTGTGTGCCTTGGCGTCGGTCTATGCCGCGGTGCGCATCTGGTTCGACGGCCAACGGCGGGCGCGATATTTCATCGTGGCCGGACTGTTCGGGGCGTTGGCGGCGGCCAACGAGTTCCCCGCCGTGTCGATCCTGGCCGCCGCCGCCGCGCTTTTGCTCTGGAAATCGCCGCGCCTGTGGCTGTTGGGATTCCTTCCGGCGGTGGCCGTCGTGGCCGCGGCGTTCTTTGGGACCGAGTGGATCGCCCAGCACGATCTCAAGCCCGCCTACCTGCACCGCAGCGGCAACGACAACTGGTACGATTACAGCTACGAGCGCAACGGGCGCACGATCGAGAGTTATTGGAAGAATCCCCAGGGACTCGATCGCGGCGAGCCCTCGCGCGACGTTTACGCGTTGAATGTCTTGATCGGCCATCACGGCATTTTCTCGCTGACGCCGGTCTGGCTGCTGAGCTTCTTGGGAATGGGGGTGTGGCTATTCCGCCGCGGCGGCGACTGGCGGTTGCGGCTCTGGGTGGCGGCGACGCTCGTGATCTCGGTCGCCTGCGTGGCATTCTACCTGAGCCGGCCGCTCGCGCAGCGCAACTACGGCGGCAGCGCCAGCGGCTTCCGCTGGGTCTTTTGGCTTGCGCCGCTCTGGCTGCTGACGATGCTGCCGATGGCCGACATTCTCGCCCGCCGCCGCTGGACCCGCGCCCTAGGATTAATACTGCTGGCCGTTTCCGTGCTCTCGGCCACCTATCCGACGTGGAATCCTTGGACAAATCCGTGGCTGATGAATCTGGTGCAGAATCTCGACTGAGGAGTGAAGTGACCGCCCGCACCGCCGACATCAGCCTGGACGATCCCGTAATCGTGCATATGCGCGCCGACGTGTCGCGGCTGCACATGGGCGAGACGGTGGGCGAGGCGCTGGCGGGATTGCGGCGGTCGCCGCGGCCGGCGGCGCGAATCGTCTACTTCTATGTCGTCGACGCCGAGGAACGCTTGAGGGGGGTAATTCCGGCGAAGTCGCTATTGTTGTGCCCGCCCGAGGCGCGGGTCAACGACATCATGCTCCGCCAGGTGATCGCCCTTCCTGCTACCGCGACGGTGCTCGATGCCTGCGAGTTCTTCGTGCTGCACCGCTTCCTGGCGTTTCCGGTGGTCGATGCCGAGCGCCGCTTGCTGGGGGCGATCGACGTGGAGTTGTACACCGACGAGCTGCACGACCTCGGCGGCGGCGGACCGCCCGGCGATGATCTGTTCCAGTTGATCGGCGTCCGCCTAGCCCGCGCCCGGCAGCGCGATCCGATCGCCGCGCTCCGCACGCGGTTTCCGTGGCTGTTGTGCAACATTATCGGCGGGGTCGCCGCCGCGGTGCTCTGCGGCTTCTTCCACGATCACTCGTTTCGCGATCGGCTCGCTCAGTTCGCGGCGCTGGCGCTGTTCATTCCCGTGGTGTTGGCATTGGCGGAGAGCGTGAGCATTCAGTCGGTCAGTCTCGCCGAGCAGGCGCTCCGCGGCGAGTCTCCCTCCTGGCCCGCGATTGCGCGGAAGCTGCGCATCGAACTGATGGTGGGAGTGTTGCTGGGCGGGGCCGCCGGAGTACTGGTGGGGGTGGCCGCCCTGGCGTGGCTGCGGCAGTTCCGTCTGGCGCTGTCCGTGCTGGTGGGCATTGCCGCCGGCGCGACCGTCGCCGCCGCGCTGGGCACGATCGTCCCCAACGTCCTGCATCGTTTCAAGCTCGATCCCCGCGTGGCCTCCGGCCCGATCGTGCTGGCCGCGACCGACGTGATTACGCTGGTGTGCTATTTCAGCGCGGCAAGGTGGATGCTGCATTAGCGACGCAGATCAAAACGGAATGTCATCCCGGCCCTCCTCGACCTTTGGCCGCCCGTGGCCGTTGCCACTGGGCTTTGTGGGATCGCTGAGGCCGCCGGCCGGGAAGTCCTCACCGATCTCGTCCTCCGCGTAATCGTCCTCGCCGCATTCATCGTCCTCGTCGAATTCATCGTCGTCGCAATGCACCCAGCCGCCGCGCTCGTCGCGATAGTTGGGGTCGGTGGGGAGAATGTCGAAGCCGAAGCCCTTGCCGCTGCAATCGGGCGTGGGACAACACCAGAAACCGTGCAGGTCGCCGTCGGCGCTGGTCTCGATCCGCCACTCGATCAGATGGCTCTGGTATCGCTGTCCGCAGTGCAGACATTCCACCTCGACCGACGCTTCGGGCGGGCCAAACGGATCGCCGGCCGGATCGAGCGGATCGTAGGGATGATCGAGCGGATCGTCGGTTGGATCGAGCGGATCGTCAGTCATGGTTCTTCCTCGTTTTGCACCGCCTGCCACAAGCGCCCGTATTCTTGCCGCACGAACGGCTGCAACTGATCGGCGAAGTCGGCGGGGAGCCGGAGCAGACGGATCAACTCCTGCACGTCGGCCAGGTCCTTGAGCCGGCCGGGCGAACTGATGCCGGAGGCGAGCTTCAGTTCCACCAGGGTCGGCAAATTGAGATAGCGAATGCCGTCGCGTTCGATGCTCGCCCGCTCGGGATCGGGAAACACCACCGGTTTCGGTTTTCCGTCGCCCGGATAATCGCCGGCCACGAGAAACTCGATTCGCACGCCGGAATCAACGTCGCGGAGGTTCTTGCTGCCGGCAAACAAGGGAACGCAGCCCAAACCCTGCAACTCCGCGTGCAAGCGATGAAGTCCTTCGCGGCTGACCAGAATGTCAATATCCTCGGTGAACCGTCGGAAGCCGTGGAAGAACATCGCCATGTCGCCGCCGACGGCGTAAGGGATCTTCAGTTCGTCGAGCCGCCGCGCGATCTTCCACAGCGCAGCGTGCAGCCCGCCTTTCTCCTCGAAGAACATGCTCCCCTTCTGCAAGGCCCATTGCAGATCGCGGTTCAGATGCGTCTCGAAAGCGGGCGTCATGGGAGGCAATTATACGACCCCTACTCCCCCGGAGCCAGGGCCAACTGGCGGAGCGACTCCAACACGGAAAGCACGTCGTCGCGGGCGATCTCCGCCCAGCCGCAGACCTTGTGGGCCAGGATCGCCAGCTTCATCAACTCGAACGCCTCCTTCAAGTCGCCCGGCAGCGGCGGTAGCGACTCGAACGGCCGCAGCAATGCCGGCGCATCGACCGCCGCGGCGGTTGCGCTGGAAATGCTGGAAGCGTCGCCACCCCGCGCGGCCGGCTCGGAATCGTCAAACTCCGAGAAATCATCCGCCCCGCGTACTTCGCCCAGCGACTCGGAAATCGTCGCCGGCAGCGTGCCGTCGTTGCCGGCCGACACGTCTTCGTCCACCTCGCAGGCGACCACCTCGGCCTCCCGCGGCCGCAACTCGGGCTGGCCTCCCATCGCCTGCCAACGCGTGTTGCGCATCTGGGCGACGGACCAATCGTTCTGCACCGCTCCCTCCAGGTACATTTCGGCGTCGGGCCAATCCACCGCCGCCTGGAAGTGGCTCCAATACAGACCCGGATATTGCTCGCGGACTTCGCCGAACCGCTCGTAAACGCGGCGAAGCCGGCCGACGTGTTGCGCGGTCACTCCGCCCACCTGCCGGCTCCAGGCGTCGTCGCTGCTGTTCGCCGCCGGCGCGTCGGCCTCTTGCATCGCCGCCCGCCACTGCGAGATGATGCGGCCTTTCTCCCAATTCGTCGTGCTGATGAGCCGGTTCCAGCGGCCGACGTACTGCGTCGAGGCCTCGACAACCGCTGCCGCAAGTTCTTCCATGGATGCAGATTCCTGGTTGGGAGGGAAAAAGGGGACGGGTCCAATTTGCCGGAACGGCCCGAAGGGTGCTTCGCACAAATTGGACCCGTCCCCTTTTTCCCTCGCGTGAGCGTCGCAAGAAAATTCGCAGGCTGGAGGTCTCGACTTCTCTCGGCTGGGGAGAAGGCGAAACGGGCACTCCAGCCTACGAACCTTGACGTGGGTGACGCCCGCCATTGTACCGCGCCGGAAGAGCCGCCCTCCAGCGGTCGGGCCAACAGCGGCAGCAAAGCCGAAAAGAGCACGCCAATCGCGGAGAAAACAGGGAAATCCCCCCGAACGGGCCGGCCGCTCGCTCCGCTGCCCCCGCGTGGAAAAAATGTCGATCAGAGGCGGAGCGGGCGGTCAACGCTCGGCAACGACGTCGAGGTCGCGCATCTTCGGCGCCTTGGCATTCTTGATCCTTGGAACGTCGAACCGCAGTTTCGCCGTCAGATAGGGCAACATCTCGTGCGCGGTGTTCGTGGCGACGATCACCGTGTAAGTAGTGTGTTCCGCCGTGGTGACCGGGTTCAGGCGGATGCGGCTCACCTTTCCCTCGAACACTTCACCCGGATAGGCATCGACCGTGAATTGCACCGGCAGGCCCGGATAGATCTGGCCGATGTCGGCCTCTTCGACCGACGCCCAGATTTCCGTTCGCCGCAGGTCCTTGGCCACGAGGAACAGCCCCGGCACGTTGAAGGTGGCGCAGACGATCTGGCCCACGTTGACGCGGCGGTCGAGGACCACGCCGTCGATCGGCGAAGTAATGACCGTGTAGCTGAGGTAGGTTTTCGCCACTTGCAGGTTGGCTTGGCACTGCTGCACGCTGGCGCGGCCGCCGTCGACGTTCTCCACCGCCGCCTCGCAGTTGGCCGCGGCAACGTCGTAGTCGGTGTTGGCGATGGCTCTTTGCGGCAGCAGGGTCTGCGCCCGGTGCCACTCCTGCTTCGATTGGGTGCAGCGGGTCAAGAGCTGCTGCAAGTCGGATTTCGCTTTCGCCAGCGAGGCCTCGGCAAAATCGACCTGTGCCTTGTAAATCGTCGGATCGATCTGCGCCAAGACCTCTCCCTTGTGCACGATCGAGCCCTGGTCCAGCAGCTTGTGAGGATCGGTGCGATCTGCGCCGACGGAGATGATCATGCCGTTGACCTGCGCGCCCACCTCGATCACCTCCTCGGGCTTTACCGTGCCGGTGACGATGATCGGACTGGGCCAGTCGCGGTGATGGCGTCTGCTAGTTTGCTCGGTTTTTGCCGGGCTTCGCGGCAGATCGGGCTTAGAAGCGGCGGCGGCGTTGGCCGCTGGCTGGGCCGGTTTGTGCGCAACGTAATAGGCCGCGCCGAAACCGACAGCCAGTGCTGCGGCAAGCGTAGAAGAAGCGGCAATAGCGAAAATCGTCTTCATGAGATCACCTCCACTGCGCAGATAGTGTTCTTCTGCTTCTCAATCCAGTTTCGTCGAGCGGTGTTGGCGGGAAATGCGGATTCGTCAAATCGCGATCGGCACAATCCGCATCCGGGACACTTGGCGACTTTTCGATTGGGCGGGACGAAAGTCTCACGCGTAACGACGGACTTAGCAATCAGTCAGCACGCCTATTATAGCGACATTTTCCGAATGCAACAAGCGAGAATTGGCCAGTGACGGCGGCCTGCAAAGTTTTTGCCGCAAAAAAATCGATGCGTGCGAAAAGCGTGATGACACACGAAGTTAGCGAAGCGATTACTTGCTTGCTGTGGCGACCGCCGCGATTCCTGCCTTGCGAATGACGAAATCAAGAATCGCCTTGGCGTCGGCGTAATTCGTCGAATGTCCGCCCGATGGGCGAACGATCAGAAGCACGTTCGCTTGCAGTTGCTTAAGCACGCCTGCCAATCGTATCACGCTGGCCGCTGGAACGATGTCGTCCTTGCCGCCGACGGTCATGCCGATGGGCATTGTCAGCCGCTCCGGCCAATACTCGGCGCTGCGCTTCTTGTATTCCCGCGGGATCTGGGCCTTTGTCCCGCCGAAGGACGCGGCGATGGCGTCTTGAAAGCGGTCGTATTCCAGATGGTTCGCGGTGCCGTTCATGGCGGCGATGCCGTCGACCCGCTCGGGGTGAATCGCCGCAAACGTCAGCGCCGAGGAGCCGCCCATCGATCCGCCGCAAACGATCACCTTGCCGAGGCGATAGCGCGTTTTCAGTTCGTCGATGATCTGCACCACGTCGGCCTCGGCTTTCGGTCCCATCCAGGAGGTGCTCCTGCGGTAGTCGGGCGAAACGAAGAGCATTCGATGTGCGGCGGCAACGTCGCGGGCGGCCCGGGCCTCGTCGATCGATCCGCGCGCGAATTGCCAGCGGTCGGAGCCGTGGCCGTGCAGGGCGATAAGCAAGTGATGCCGCTCGTCGGCCTTGAATCCCTCGGGATAGATCACGACGTAACGCTGCTCGGTTTTGTCGCATTTGGCCACAAACGCCACGTCCGCGATACGCGGCTCGGCAGCTTGCGCCGTCGCCGCGATAAGAAACGGCACGTAAAGAACAACAATCGAGAGTCTCGTCAATCGCATGTTTTCGCTCCGCCGCCGCTGCTGGAGTTCGCGAGTAACGTCAGTATTCCGCCCGCAGCGTCACTCGCTCCGTCGTCGGCGCAAGCCGGACGATCTCTTTGCCCGCGTCAAAATCCTGATGCGGCTTGCCGTTGACCGTGACCGCCTTCATCGGCTTGCCCTCGGGATGCCGCAGGCGGACGATGAGTTGTTTCGGCGTGCCGCGGGTCGGCGGCTGAATCTCGGCGTCGATGTGGCCTTGGGCCGCGGCCGATGTAATCGTATAACTCACGCGACCGAATCGCGTGGGAGCGTTGCGAACCGCGATCTTCATCCCGTCTTGCAGCCAGCGATCGGTGACCAAAGGCGCCAGCCACAGTTCGCCGTCGCGATCGAGCGCGAACATCGTGGCCGTCTGGCAGAGGAACCAGCCGGTTTCGTGCGTTTTGTTCCAGGCGCCGTTGTCGTGGAAGTGCTCCCAGAGCGAGAGATTCTCGGCATTCAGCATCGCGGCAAGCGCGTTGAAGTACGAGCGAAGGAAAGGCTTCACCTCGTCGCGCAGGGCGTAGACTTCAGCGCAGCGGCAATAATACGGCTGCACTTTCGAGAAGCCGCCGAAGCAGAAGACGTTTGTGCGGTTCCGCTGCTCGGGATAGTCGAACCAGCCGGACCGCAGGAACTGATGGTCTTCGAGGTAATCCATGATTTGCGTTATCTCGTCCGAGCGCGGCTCGATGAGCCGATTGGCCGCCAGTTGGTGCATGCCGATCTCAACGTTATAGCACCAGGTGCGGTTGCCGTCTTCCGCGGGCACGAACTCCTCGATGTTTCCCAGGCAATCGAGCATGCCGGAGTAATTCGGCGCCCACATGCCGTCGGCCAGCGCGACGACGGGGCAGCGGTCCTTAATCCAGCGGCACGCCCGCTGCAAGTCACCGCGATACGCCTTGGCGTCGGCCAGCAGGGCGGGGGCATCGGGGTGACCGATCTCGGCCAACGCCTCAGCCGCCGACTGCAAGCCGCGGCAGTATTGAATGTCGTTGAACAGACGATACGAAAAGCGATTCCAGTCGGCCGTCACTCCCGGCGGCGCCAGACCATACTCGGGCACGCGCTGCCCGTGAATGTCAAGCCGCTTCGTCTTCGCCCGCTGGGCGACGATCCACTTGCACGCCCGAGCCAACGTCGGCGCCGTCGCTTGCAGCCACGTCCGATCGCCGTGACGGGCGTAGAACTCGCCGAGCGTCCAAAGGTGCTCGCCCGTGCCCACAAGCGTGTAGCCGGTGGTCAGGAATCCCTGCGGGTTGTAGCGTTTCAAGAAGTATTCGAGTCCGCGGCGGGCGAAATCGGCGTGGCCGCAAAGGTCCATGCCGCGAATCACTGCCTCCGACTCGCTTTCCAGCGGTCCATAGTAGATGCCGGCAATCCACGGCGCCACGCGGCGGCCGCGGTCCTCGTTGCGGGCCGCCAACATGCAATGGACCTGTGAAGCCCGGATCACGTTCGACAAAAAGCGATCGGGAATGTCGATCTGCATCGCCTCGTCGAAAAGGCTCCTCCAGTAGCGGTCCGTCTGTGCCGCCAATCGGGAGTCGTCGCCGAAAGGCCTGCAATCGGCCAGTTTCACCGGCCAGGCGGGCAGATAAGCCACCAGCCGTGCCGATTTGCCGGCCGCGAGCTTTCCTTGCACGCCGACCGCGTCCTGCCGCACAACCAGGGCCAGCGGCGCCGTTTTCGTCACGTCGAACAATGCTGCCACGCGCCCTGCGCGCACGAAAGCGACGCCCTGCTTGGTCTGTTCCAGCTTGCCTTGGATCGGCTTCTCGCCGTCTTTCGTGAGCGAAAGGTCCAACGTGACGTTGGCCTCCTTGGCCGTCGTGTTCTTGAGCGTGAACTCGCAGACGCAGACTGCCCGATTGCGATACCAGGCGGGGCAGCCGTCGGGGACCTTCTCGTCGATCGGCGCCACGTAGACGCATTGGCGGCACTCCAGCCCGTTTTGGCGCGTCGTCGTCACTGGCTTCGGCAGCCAGCCGCCGTCGAGATGCCTCTCCACCGTGCCCTTTCCGTCGCCGAAACGCGGCGTCAATTGGAACGTGGGCCAGTCGATGTTGACCAAACCGTCAGCGAGGATCGTGTCCGGCGCGTCAAACAGCCGGAAGCGAACCATCCCATCACGCTCCACGATGTACTTCCGATTGTCGCAGGCCAGGCTCACCAGCATCGGCCCGAAGTTCTGCACCGGGTTGTGCGTGATCGCCATCGCCTGGGCAAACGTCTGGTCGGGCAATCCGCGGACATCTTCGCGCACGGTCTTCTTGCCGGCGATCTGTTGCAGATACCGGGCCAGCGTCGCCCGGGGCGGATCGGTCGTCACAAACAAACCTGCGCTGGGGACGTAGACGCAGCCGCTCGCGACGACGTCCTCCACCGCCACGCACACGTTCTGATCGGGCAGGTGGAAACGCAACGTCGTGCGATCGCCCTTGTGCGCCGCCGGCTCGCTGTAATGGACCTTCAGATGCCACGGCTTTGCGGCACTCCCCTCCTCGGGCACGATCACGCCGTTGTAGGTGGCCACCGACGTCTTCGCGGCCACGGCTGGCTGCTGGAACTCGACCAGCAAGCTGGCCGTCTTCGCCGGGCGGCGACCGTAGGCCGACAGCCGTTGCACCACAAGCGGCTCTTTCGACGCGAGGAAGACCCAGCGCACCCGCACGGTGGCGGCGGGCTGGTTCTGGTCGCTGATCTCCCAACGCCAGACGCCGGCGGCGGAACTGAACTTCCCTACCAGCGGCGTCCATTGACCCTGCCAGGGCGACTCGCCGACCCAATACTGCAACTTGACGGCCTCGGCCGGCGGCGGCATCCCCGCTTTGCCCCAGTGCAATTCCAGCCGCCGCAAGAACCGCATCTCTGGCCATCGCAGGCCGATGCAGCCCGTCCCGTCCGCGGTCGCGGGCACAACATAATTCCCGTCGGCGGCCGACCGTAATTCGGTCTCCAGGGTGATGTCGGCGGCGGGAAACTCCTGGATTCGCGTCGCCGCCGTGCCGGTCATGCGTTTTGGGTCCGTAGTGACGACCTGGGCGAATGCCGCAATATCGATCGGCCCGTCCCCGCTGTTCGCCGCCCGTGCGGACGCAGGATTGTGCTCCGGTTCGAGCGCCTGAGCGTAGCCTCCGCCGGCCGGCCACGCCGCCGCGAGAACAGCCAGACAGAACACCCAATTAGCAAAGCGCGAATGGAGCAAAGACATGACGTTCTCCTGTCCTGAAGGCGGGCAAACACGGCGGGCAACGGCGCGGCAAATGCTCGAACCGCGCAAGGCGGACGTCGCCGCTCCGGCCTCCTTATACCACGGGGGTAGGCAGCGGTCAACGAACGGCACGGTCCGTTTGCCTCACCCCTGTTTCGGAATGCGGCGATCCCCGGGCGCTTTTCGCCGTCAAGTTCCACCCTTGCGGTAGACGCACCAGGTCTTACGGGCCTTCCAGTGCCAGGGCTTTGCGGGACGAGCGATGTTCCCTCGTCAAGCTGTCGGGCGTCCGCAACTCTTCCGGATAACCTGATTGGAAGGCGCGGACGAGATTGGCAAGCATCTTGGCCACAAGAACCGTCTCGACCAGGTTCGGCTTGCCGGGGCCGGGTGTTATTGCTGTCCTTGGCCGGGTTTGCCTGTCACGCAGTATTCCCGATTCTCGGCCGTGGCGCGGTGGGAACGGTTCCATTGCCGTATCGCGGCCTTTTGTCGCACGCCAGGAGAATGCAAATGTCTCAGTCTCGCTCATTCCGAAGAGGCTTCGTTTCTCGGCGTGGCGCTTATCGGCCCAGGCGCCCGGCTGGGGCGTCTGATGGCCGACACCGGTCGCGGCGGCTGCTGTTCGAGGCACTGGAGGGTCGGGCTTGCCCGAGTACTGTGCTCGGCTCGATCTCGCTGGGCAATTTCGGCGGGGTGGGCCAGATCGCGGTAAACCCGGGATCGAATCATGTCTATGTTGCCAGCGGCTTTGGCGGCAAAGCACTCGACGTCGTTGACGCTCAGCTCCCCGGCCAGCCTGGCCATTGTCCCGGCCATCACCCAGGGTTCCGGCATCGTCGTCAACCCGTTGACGGACCGCTTCTACACCGCGGACGGCAACGGAAATGTGCTGGTTTACGACGGTGCCAGCAACAACCTCCTCGCGACCGTACACGTTGGCTACATTCCCGGGGCATTCGCGATCGATACCACACGGAATCTCGTCTATGTGACCTGCCAGGGCGGCGGCTTGAACGACCCGGTCTTTGTGCTCAGCGGTGCCACCAACGCGATCGTCGCGGGGCCGCTGGGATGCGGTGGCGTCACCTCCTCACCGTACGTCAACGTCGCGACGGGGCGCTTCTACGACGACCGCAGCGATGGCACCGCTCGTGAATACAGCTCCGCGAACGCCCGCCTGGCCGATCTCTCCTGGGCGGTTGTGGCCGTCAACCCGGTGACGAACCGCGTCTACACTTTATCGACAAGCACGGGCACAGCCCTTCAGGTGCGCGACGGAACATCCGAAGCGATCCTGGCCACAATCCCCGGCGCCGCTGCGGGCAGCGTCGGCGTGAACACGAGCCTCAATCGGCTCTATGTCACCGATTCGGCGCACAATGCCATCGACATCATCGACGGCGTGACGAATAAGACGATCGGGAGCATTTCGCTCGGGGCGCGGGTCAATCCTTATGCGATCACCGTCGATTCAGTTGACAATCGCGTGTACGTGGCGGCCTCTGTCGCCGGTGGGACGACCAAACTCTATGTGATTCAGGACGGGCCCATTGTCGTGGACCCCAACTTGGCCGGCACCTGGAATACCAACGGCTCACCCACGAGAATCCAGCAGAACGGGTCGAGCCTGGTCTTCACAAACCAAGACAACCAAACGTCCGCGGCCTACTTCATCAACCCGAGTCAGGTGCTGGCGCTTGGCTGGGGCGACCTGATCGGCACGCTTTCGGGCAATCCCGGCCAGCGCACCATCCATTGGTCCGACGGCACGGTGTGGTCGCAAGGGCCAGTCCAGGTCCGCAGCGGACTCGTCGGCCTATGGCAGGGCGACGGCAACGCACTCGATTCCTCCGGCGCCGGTCACAACGGCACGGTCCACGGAGGCGTCACCTACACGCCAGGAATCACCGACCAGGCTTTCAACTTCAACGGCAGCACAGGCTCTGTTGTCGTGTCGGACACGCCGAGCTTGGATTTCACGAACCAGTTCACCCTCAGCGCCTGGATCGCTCCACGTACGTTGGTCTCAGGGGACATCATTTCCAAAGTGGGCAAGAAGACCGGGAGCAAAGGCTATGAATTCTACCTTGCGGACAATAACACACAGATCGTCCTGCAATTCAACGGTCAGGGGGAGGCCTGGGCGACCGATCTCCTTGTGGCGACCCTCCCCACCGCCGTTCCGCTTGGTCAATGGACTTATGTGGCGGCCACCTATGACCAGAGCAAGATCAGCATTTACGTAAACGGCAGCCTAGTGGCTTCCCAGGCCGTGGGGCCGAAGGCTCTTGCGACGTCGGCAGCCAACTTCCGCATCAGCGGCAACGACGACGGCGATCGCCCCTTTGCCGGCCTGATCGCAGACGTTGCCGTCTACAATCGTGCCCTGAGCTCGACGGAAATCGCCGGCAATATGTCGGCGCCGCGGCCGACGGTCATCACCGTCACGACTCTCTCCGATCAGTCGAATGCCGGCAAGGGCCTTGTCTCTTTGCGTGACGCCATTCTGGCGTCGGAGACGCGGACCTCCGTGGACGGCTCCGTCGCGGGCACAGGTCACGACGTTCATTCAGTTTGCCCCCGGCCTCAGCGGCACTATTGACCTGTCCACCATCGGAGACAAATCGTTCGGCCCGTCGGCCTTGCTGATCAACGACAATCTCACCATCGAGGGCCCAACCACGGGCCCAGGCATCACCATCCAACGTGACCCGCAGGCACCGGCGTTTCGTCTGTTTGACATTGCCGTCGGCGCCAGCTTGACCGTGGAAAACCTGACGCTGAGCGGCGGGTTGGCTCAGGGGGCAAATGGCACATCCGGCAGCGGCGGGGGCGGAGGCGGCGCCGGTTTGGGCGGCGCCATCTTCAACCAGGGCAACTTGACGCTGGTCGGCAGCACGCTCGTCAACAACGAAGCCATAGGTGGCGATGGCGGACGCTCCGCCGGAGGGAATGCCACAACGGGTGGCAGCGGCGGCGGGCCGGTTGCCAAGGGCTCCCCGAGCACTGACGGGCGTTACGGCGTAGGGGGAGGCGGCGGCTACGGCGGCTTGCAGTATGGCAATGGCGGCGGTTACGGCGGCTTTGGGGCCGGCGGTGGCGGGGGCGGCACGGGCAACAACGGCAACGCTCAGGGCCCCGGTGGGGGAGGCGCTGGCGGGCCAGGGGGGCGCGGCGGCTTCGGCGGCGGCGGCGGCGGTGGCGGATGGTGCTGGAGTCAGGGGGCCGCGGGCGGCTTCGGCGGCGGCAGAGGCAACAACGCCACCTGGGCTTTCGTTGCCGGCGGCGGCGGCGGCGGCGGAATGGGGGGAGCCGTCTTCAATACCGGCGGCACCCTCACCATGACCGACTGCACCGTCGCGAGCAACATCGTCGAGGGCGGCCTCGGCGGCACTTGCTCGGGTGAGCCTACCGCCGGTCAGAACGGCAGCGGCTATGGGGGTGGACTTTTCAACCTCAACGGAGCGGCCCTGATCACAAACAGCACCTTCGGCGCAATACAATCGGCAGTAATCAGGGCGACGGCTCCGACATCTTGAGCCTGGCCGGCTCGGGCCTCGGATCCAGTAGTACGGCAACACTCACTCTGACCAACACCATCGCAGCGTACGCGCCGCTTGGGACCAACGACGTCGTGGCGGAAACCCTCAAGGGCGGCACCTCCTCGACGTCCGGAACCAACAACCTGATCATGAGCCAATGCGGCTACGCGGGCGGCATCGTCAGCACGGCCGATCCCCTGCTGACGCCGCTGGGCAGCTACGGCGGGCCTACGCCGACATGTGCTCTTCTCCCTGGCAGCCCGGCCATCGGGAATGGCGCCGTCGTCCCGCTCAGCCGGCGACCAACGCGGCTCTCCTGTCGACAACCCGCCTGACGTGGGCGCCTTCCAAGGTATAGTCACGGTGAAGCCGACGGTCATCACTGTCACAACCCTCGCCGACCAGTCGAATGCCGGCAAGGGCCTTGTCTCTTTGCGTGACGCCATTCTGGCGTCGGAGACACGGACCTCTGTGGACGGCTCCGCAACGGGCACAGGTTACGACGTCATTCAGTTCGCCGCTGGACTCAGCGGCACCATTGACCTGTCCACTATCGGCGACAAATCGTTCGGCCCGTCGGCCTTTCTGATCAACGACAATCTCACCATCGAGGGCCCGACCACGGGCCCGGGCATCACTATCCAGCGTGACCCGCAGGCGCCGGCATTCCGTCTGTTCGACATTGCCGTCGGCGCCAGCTTGACCCTGGAGAACCTGACGCTGAGTGGCGGGTTGGCTCAGGGGGCTAATGGCACATCCGGCAGCGGCGGGGGCGGAGGCGGCGCCGGTTTGGGCGGCGCCATCTTCAACCAGGGCAACCTGGCGCTAGTCGGCAGCACGCTGGTGAACAACGAAGCCGTAGGCGGCAATGGCGGGAGTTCTACCGGAGGGAATACCACAACCGGCGGCAGCGGCGGCGGACCCATCTCGGCCGCTGCCGCCCCCGCTGGATGTAACGGCGGTTGCGGCGTCGGAGGAGGAGGCGGACTCGGCGGCTTGCAGCATGGCAACGGCGGCGGTTGCGGCGGCTTTGGCGCCGGCGGCGGTGGCGGCGGTACGGGAAACAACGGCAACGCCAAAGGACCCGGCAGCGGAGGCGCTGGTGGGCCAGGAGGGCAAGGCGGCTTTGGCGGCGGCGGCGGCGGCGGCGGATGGTGCTGGGGTCAGGGGGCCGCCGGCGGCTTCGGCGGCGGCAACGGCGCCGATGCTTCTTGGGCTTCCGTCGGCGGCGGCGGCGGTGGCGGCGGCATGGGCGGGGCCATCTTCAATGAGGATGGCCGCCTGACGCTCGCCAACAGTACGATCGTGAACAATACGGCCCAGGGAGGATTGGGCGGGAACAGTCCGGGTATGACCAACCCCCAAGCCATGCCCGGGCAGGACGGGGCCGGCTTCGGCGGCGGTGTGTTCAACCGCGATGGCGCCGTCACGATCACCAACTGCACCTTCGCCTCCAACACCGTGACTGGCGGCCAGTTCGATGGGTCCGATATCGTGAACCTCGGATCCCAGGGCCAGGTCTTCGCGGGCATTTCGCGCACCAGCGCCGCCAGCCTGACATTGAATAACAGCATCGCCGCCTATCCGTTGGGCGGCGGCGATGACGTGGTGGGCCTCGCCATCAACGGCGGCATCTCCTCGACCGCCGGGGCAAACAACCTGATCATGGCATCGTACGGTTTCAGCGGTGGCGTCATCAGTACGGATGATCCTCTACTGACTCCGCTGGGCAACTATGGCGGGCCGACCCAGACGATGGGCCTGTTGACCGGCAGTCCCGCCCTTGGCGCCGGCAGCGCCAACTCCGGGCTAACGACTGACCAGCGCGGCATGCCCCGCGGCACGCCGCCCAACGTCGGCGCCTATCAGAGCCAAGCGGCGACCTCATTTGCCGTCAGCGCACCGGGCTCGACGACCGCTAACGCCATATTTGCCATCACGATCAATGCCCAGGATCAATCAGGAAGCGCCGCGACCAGCTACACGGGATTGGTAACCCTCAAATACCAGAACCAGATGCTGACTGCCGTGCCGGCCGGCACGACCACCGACCCGGCACTCACGATTCAATTGACCAACGGCACCGCAACCGTGGTCTCGGCGGCGAAGTACGGCACCGGCCAAATAGTCTACTTGAATAACTACAATCTCGTTCAGGTAGGTCAGGGAGTTCTCGCCAGCGGCGTTTCCAGCATCGTGCCGGGGCCCAGCGGCGTGCTCTACTACCTGCAAGGCAGCAATCTCGTGCAGCTCGGGCGCGGCACGTTGGTCAGCGGCGTTTCCAGCATCGTCCCCGGACCCAGCGGCGTGCTTTACTACCTGCAAGGCAGCAACCTTGTGCAACTCGGGCGCGGCACGCTGGTCAGCGGCGTCTCCAGCATCGCCCCGGGACCTGGCGGCGTGCCCTACTACCTGCAAGGCAGCAATCTCGTGCAGCTCGGACGCGGCACGCTGGTCAGCGGCGTCTCCGGAATATTTGCAGAACCCGACGGCACGCTCTTTTATTTGCAGGGCGGCAAGCTGCTTCAACTCGGCCAAGGCGTGGTCGCCAACGCGGTCCTCCGCGGACCCAACGGGGAAGTTTACTACTTGCAGGGCAACGCACTAGCCCAAATTGGCAGGGGCCTGTTGGCCAACGGCGTGTCCAAGATATTCGCTGGGGCCAATGGGGTGGTTTACTACCTGCAAGGAGAGAATCTCGTGCAGCTCGGGCACGGCGTGCTGGCCAGGGGCGTCTCCAGCATCTTCCAGAACTCCAGCGGCGTGATTTACTACTTGCAGAGCGCCAACCTGGTGCAGCTTGGCAGTGGCGTGCTGGTCAGCGGCGGGGTGTCCTGCATCGCCATGGACCGTAGCGGCGCGATTTACTATGTGCAGGGCACAAACCTCATGCAGCTCGGCCACCAGGGCGTGCTGGCGACTCAGGTCACCGGCCTTTCCGTCGGCAAGGACGGTCAGATCTACTACCTGGCCTCCAACACGATCTACCGCGCCGTTCAGAATGCGAACGGCAGCGTGTCCGCCCTGACCATCGCCAAGATCCCACTATCAAACCTGTTCGACCTCCTTCAATCGCAACTGAACCCGGACCACCTGGTCAACGACCTCGTCTCGGAGTTGATCTCGTCGATCAACGCGGATCTTCCTTACGGTCAATTGAACAACTGTATCGTCAATGCCGTCGATGGCCTGCTGCGGCTGGCGGGCGCGAATGAGGACGTTCGGGCTGCGGTTGACAGCGGTGTCGAGGTCGTGCTCGTCATCGTGGAGGTCGTGGACTGCTAACTCGATCGATTTCCGTGAACTGACCATGAATTCAACCAAGAGATTCGATGATGCGGTCGTAGCAGGTGGAGACTGCCCGTTGAAAATGGACCTTGACGGTGAGATCGCCGCGATGGCCGGGGAGCGCATTCGCAGCGAGGCTCGAGGATGCAATCGACGCGGGGCGACGCGATTTGCCGAGCAAGATCTCGATGGGGCCCTCGCCGAGTTTAACGCGGCCCTGCGCCTCGATTCCGGTCTGGCTTCGGCCTATAACAATCGCGGAGTGATCCGTCAGCAGTTGCGTGACCTGGGGGGAGCCCTCACCGACTTCGAGGCGGCGTTGCGGCTGAACCCCGGGTTCGCCGACGCTTACAGCAACCGGGCAGCGATTCGGGGGGATCTGGGGGATGTTGCCGGCGCCGAATCGGATTGCCAGTTCGCCCTGGCGCTGGCCCCTGACAGTGCTATGTTCCATGCCCGCCGCGGCGCCCTGCTGCACAAGCAGAGGAACCTGCCCGCCGCCCTGTTCGAATACGACTGTGCCCTGAGACTCAACCCGCGTCTCTACTGGGTCTACATCCTCCGCGGCAACGCCCGCTATCACAATGGCAGTTGGCACGGTTTGTGCGCCGACTACAAGCAGGCGTTTGCCCTGCAAGCCAAGCATTCGGCCGCCCTGGCGGCGCGTTCTCTCCTGCTAGGGCTGGCTTCCGACCCCGTCGAGGCGCTGGCCAAATCCGACCAACATCTGCAAGAAGATCCCGAAGATCCGATCAGCTATGCCCGTCGGGGACTGTTGTTGCTTCTCTCAGGGCAAGCGGCGGAAGCAAAACAGGACTTCGAGCAGTGCCTGGCCCGCTATCCCGAAGCGCAGCCTTACCTGGAACTGATCATCCAACAAGTCGATGAGAAAGCTGTGGAGTCGTGAACTCGCCGGAGCGTGTGCCGCCTTGACGAAGAACCTCCGCGAAATAATAATCTTGGCAGTGGCGACAACGCTGTTGCATACTCAAACCGTGGACGCTGCCATGGCCAGCCAAGGGTCGGTCACCCGGTTAATACAGGGTTTCTGTGAAGGCGATGAAGCGGCGTTTACGAGCTTGCACGCCCGCTATTGGCCGATATTGGTTGAAATCGCTCGCCGCAAATTGCGAGGGACGCCGCCGCGGGCCCTTGACGAAGAGGACGTTGCCCAACAGGCCTTCTGGTCATTCTACCGCAGTGTTCGCGGCGGGCGGCTACCCAATCTGGCTCAGCCGCCACGATCTTTTGGCGGCTCTCACACACATTACAGCCTGCAAAGCCGTCAACCAGATCGAGCACGAATTGGGCACGTTGAAGCGCGGCAAAGGGCACGTGCGGGGTGAGTCGGCTCTTGATTTTCTGGCCGGCCAATCGTCGCTGCGCCCCGGTCTCCAACAGGTGGCCGCAGCCGCCCCCCTTCCCGACGAAGAAGCGCTGCTTCGCGATTGTTATGACTGGTATCTCGGCCGACTGCCCGAGACGGTGCGCGAAGTCGCGCGGCTGCACCTGGCGGGTCTGACGAACCGTGAGATTGCCGCGGAATTGGACTGCGTCGAGCGGACCGTGGAACGCAAACTGGCCTTGTTGCGCAGCCAATGGCAGACCCTGGCGGCCGAAGAACTAGGCTAGTAGGCCAACCCGCCTGAAGTGAAAGGTCGGACAGACATTCCTGTCTGTTCTGGGCAGGCGAGAATGCCTGCCCCACCCATCAATTCAGGTGGTCGCGGCACCAGCGCGGCGTCGGCGTGTCGGGCGGCAACGGAGTTTCCGGATAAACGAAGCAGGGGTAGATATCCGCGTTTCCGGGCGTTGTTTCTTTGGAGGTTCAAATGGCTGTGAATCCCACTGCGCCGCCGGTTGTGCTCAGTTCTGCGGACATGGTGTGGATCGACGAAGTGGCCGATCGGTTCGAAGTGGCCTGGCGGTCCGGCGACCCGCCGGCAATTGCTGCCTTTCTGGGCGGCGCGGCGGGGCCACGCCGCGAGGCTCTCGTCAGGGAACTCGTACGGGTCGATCTGGCCTGCCGCCGCCGCCGCGGCGACTCACCCGTGCTCGAACGCTATCTTCGCGAATTCCCGGAATTGTCATCGCTGTCGGCCGAATCGCTGGAGAGCCTGGGGGATGGAGCGGCGCAGCCGCCAGTGGCCGGCTGCCCGCCGCGACTGGGTGACTTTCGCATTCTCCGCCGGCTCAAGGTCGGCGGTATGGGCGAAATCTACGAAGCGATCCAAGAACCGCTGGACCGGCGGGTGGCCGTCAAGGTCATTCGCCAGGACCACTTCTCCCCCGAAATGAGAATGCGGTTTTTGCGCGAGCAGCAAGTCCTGGCGTCTTTGCACCAGTCGCACATCGTGCCCATCCACGCGGCCGGCGCGGAAGACCAGTTGCAGTTCTTCGCAATGCCCTTCATTCACGGCGTGTCGCTGCACTACGTCATCGAATACCTCAGACAGGGGCCAAAGGGCGCGGCAGCGAACACGCCCTCGCTGGCCGAGTTGGCCGAACGGTTATCCACGGTCGCCCTTCAAGCGGACTCGACCGTGCAGGACAAGCCCGAACCGGAGCGAGCGCCGGCCGAACCGCCGCCCGCCGGCACGTCGCGGCAAGCCCGCCGCTCAGCGAAACGGAGGTTTTCACGCGAATACTGCCGTTCGGTGGCGTGTCTGCTGATCAATGCCGCCGAGGCGCTGCAACACGCCCACGACCTGGGCATCCTGCATCGGGACGTGAAGCCGTCGAACCTGATGGTCAACGCGCTGGGGCACTGCTGGATCATCGACTTCGGGCTGGCGGCTTATCTAAACGGCCCGGAAGAAGAGGGCACGCTGCCGGCTGCTAGGGGCCTCGGCCGGGAGCCGCTGACGGGCGGCAGCCGACCGGGAACGCCGGAATACATGGCCCCAGAGCAATGGCAAGGGAGGAAGCTCGACGCGCGAACGGACATTTGGGGCCTGGGCGCCACGCTCTATGAACTGCTCACCTTACAGCGAACTTTCACGGGTCCGACGCTGGCGGCAGTAAGGGAGAACGTGTTGAACGCGGAACCAACCCCGCCGCAAAGTCTCGTGCGCGGACTCCCCCCGGACCTGGTGAAGATCTGTCTGAAGGCGTTGCAAAAGTCGCCGCAGGGACGCTATGCCAGCGCCGGCGAGTTCGCCGACGACCTGCGGCGCTGGTTGGCCCATGAGCCGACGTCGGTTCGCCGCGGCATCGTCCGGCGGCTCTCGCTTTGGAGCCTTACCAACAGAGGTTGGGCCACTGCCATTGCCTGCGCTTCGCTGGCCGTCGCCGGTCTGGCGGTTGCCGCAGAAGTCCGTGCGGTTGCAACCGCAGAACGCGTGCAAGCTCTCGCACGCGATGTAACCATACAAAATGTGCAAGCCCAGCTTCTGGCCATCCACAAGACGGTCGGCAGCGACAGTTGGCGTGAAGAGGTGTTTGCCTCGATCCGCCAGGCGGCTAAGACTCGCATCGACGAACGCCTGCGCGACCAGGCGGCTGCCGCCCTGGAAGGCATTGACGGCCGTGTGCTCACCGCGGCTGGTCCCTTCGACGCCTCTTCGGTCGCGTTCGACTCCGCGGGAAAGCGCCTTCTCGTCGGCGGCGTTGTCGAGGACGGCGTCCCGCGCGGGGCAAAGTGCTTTGATCTGACCACGAGTCAATGTCGAGAATTCAAGCGCGGCAGCCGCGGCCCCGTCGCCTTTCGCGCGGAGGACGGCGTGCCGTTGCAGATCATCATCGGCGACCACGAACGTTTGACTTTGGCGCTATGGAACTTGGAAACCGACAGGTCGCTCTGCGATTTCAAGCTACCGCTCGTTCCGCGGGCGAGGTTCGGTCTTTCCGCCATGGACTACCCCCTGGTTGTCCTCACTCCGAACGGATCCTTCGCGGCCGCGTGCGTGACATTGCCCGGGGATCACCAAACTATCTTCATTTGGGACGCGAAATCAGGGGCGTTGCTGCGGCAGGTGGAACGCAAGGGTCCGCCGATCACCGCGCTGGCATTGAGGGCGGACGGCTCAGAGTTGGCTACCGGCGATTTGACGGGACAGCTTACCACCTGGCCAGTGCCAAATGGCGATCCTCGACAATTGCCACACTTGGGACGAAACCGCGTCGATGCTCTGGCCTTCGGCGCCATCCCGACTCAGGGGCACGGCAAGTTGACCGAGAGGCGGTTGTTGGCGGGCGGCGAGGCCGGCGGCAACACGACGATCTGGAACCTCGATCACGGCATTCCCCAAGCTCACTGCCACGGCGCTTGTTATGACGTGAACGCGGTGACTTTTAGTCCCGACGGGACGATGCTCGCCACGGCAGGCAGAGGTCCTACCATCCTATGGGACGTGACGACCGGGCAGCCCCTGGTGGCACTAAGGTACTCGGACTTTCTGACGGCTCTGGCCTTTACCGCGGACGGGAAACACCTGGCGGCCGGTAGAATCACGGTATTCGGCCGCGGCCGCGGTGGTGAGGGGGGGATACACGTTTGGGACCTGGAGATGGGCCGCGGCATACGGACGCTGCGCGGTTTGGGCGCCCCGATCGCTAAAGTCTGCATTGCACCGACCGTCGAGCGGGTTGCCGCGCTCTCGCAAAACTGGCAAATCGGCGTGTGGAACCTGAAGTCCGGCTTCCTCGAACGCTTGATCGATGCTCCGGAAGGTATCGCCGCAGACAACGCCGCTCTGGAGATTAGCCCGGACGGACACAAAGTTTTCGCGGCAGCCGGCAGCGAGGCACGCCTCTGGGACCTGACGACCGGCCGGGAGCAAGTGTGGGACCTGAAGCGGCTGGGGATTTGTGACGCCGCCGCGTTCGACCCCCGTGGAAGGCGATTGTTCTACTTTCGCGTGGAACGGCAGGAAGCCGCCGGAGAGCGTCACGAGCCCGATTCACCAGAGCATCCGGACAAAGGCCATGTGATCGGCCGCATGCGCGACCTTCTGGGAGCGACGCCGTTGGTCGCACTCTGGGAGACGCCTGTCTTCCGCGACCGTGTCTACAAGGCCGGAGTGGCCCGCGACGGCGGGTGCGTCGTGGTGCATAGCGGCGTGGACGGGGCAGAAGGCCTGCTCCAACTCTTTGATGCGGCGCGGGGAAAGGAACTCTGGTCGTTGAGCCGGAATGCGGAGTTCAGCTTGGACCCGTTCGGCAAGTATCTGGCAATCAGCGACGTTTCCGGCAGCGGCGCCACGCTATTGGAATTGCCCGGCCGCCGCATGGTGGACCAACTGGAGTGGTTTCCGACCTGGCTGGCGCCAACACTCGCGTTTGGCGCGCAGCAAGGAACGCCCGGCGGCTGCGCACTGTTCCGCCACGGCGACAAAGAGGCCATCGTCACGCTCGGCAACAACAAGGAAGTCACTGCCGTGAAAAACCAGTTCTCTGCCGATGGGAGACTCTTCGCCTGGGGCAACATCAACGGCACGGTGAATGTCTGCGACATCGAGCGGTTGCGGCGTGAACTGGCTGCCTTCGGGCTCGCTTGGTAGCGGCTCTTCAGCGACGGCGATCTGACGGCGACGCCGCCTCAGGCTGCTGACAGGTGATGATAGAGATTCCTGACCGCCGACCCTGTCTCCTTCGCGGTGTTTACCCGCGGCTTCTACCCTTTTCTGTCCATCTTCCATCACTCGCTCTTACTACCCACAAGCAAGCGGGGTAGAGGTGCAAAAACCCTCTTGTTGGCCGCGAGAACAGTGCCGCCGCTGCGGAATCTGTTCGGCCGGTCAGGATGTCAAAGAGCGCCGTGCGGCCGAGGCGGTGCGCGAGTCGCACTGCCGCGGCGCATTAGTGGCCAGGCGTATATATAGCGGAATCGACGGCGGCTTGCAAGATCGCGTTTTAGCCAGGCCCTTGCTACGGGCAGGGCGACATACCGTATGAGAAAGAAGACGATGCGTCCAATGGATCCCGTCGAATACTTGGATTGTTCGCCATTTTCTCCCGCTTTTTCAGAGACTCCGGCATCGTCAGTGGGGCGCCACGAAAACACAAGAGGGCGAAGACGCGAAACAAGGCAGAGCCGGCCAGTCAATTGCGAACCCAGCGGCCGCCCATCCCACCTCCTTCTCTTTCGTTCCTTCGTTCTTTCGTGTTTTCGTGGTGAGTTCTTCCGATTCAACGTCGTTGGGGGCCAATCACGAGGCTAAAGCGTGCGTCTTCACCCCTTCCTGTCCCAGCCGCCGCGCCTGCTCTGTGCGAGGTGGGAAAGGCGGATGCTGTGAACGAATACTCCCAGCAGGCCGCAGATGCCGAGAAACGCAGAGATTGTCAAAAAGGTCTGGCTGCGAATGGCGGCGGCCAGCAGAAACAAGACTGCGCCGACAACGGCTGCGATGCCGCATGCGCGGAGTCTGAATTTGGCCCGAGTTTCCAGATAATCAAGGACCGGATTGCCGGCCTCTCGCAAGGGAGCGCCGCAATGAGGGCAAGAGATTGCCTTGTCGCTCACCTGCTCCCCACACTCCTTGCACTGCGTCAGCATCTCGCCCTCCGTTTCTCGCGCCGGGGAAAACAGGCCGCGTAGGTTATGCTTCAGCATAACGATTTTCGGGCCCCTAGGTCGAGCACCGGTTCACCGTGTTATGCTGAAGCATAACCTACTCCCGGACCGCTCGTACTGGGGGAATCCCGGGAATTCCGGCGTTTTGAGCCAGGCCCGCGCTGCGGGCGGGGCGAAAGACATTGTCGGCTTCCCGTTTAGCCGCGACCCGCAGGGGAGCGGGCTTCTTCGCATTCTCCATGCGACATTATTCACCTGACTCTCCATAAACTACCTGGTTACTGGCCGATAGAGCGAGTCTCGTTCGACCGGCTGGCGGCCGGCTTCCAAAATGAGCGCCCGCAACTGCTCGACGCTTAGTCCCTCGGGCGACGTGGCCCCGGCGTCGTGATGAATGCGTTCGCGGCAAACGGTGCCGTCGAGGTCGTCGGCGCCGTAGGCCAGCGCCGTCTGCGCCGTGCCTACCCCCAAGGAAATCCAATACGCCTTGATGTGATCGAAATTGTCGAGCAACAAGCGGCTGACGGCCGTCACCCGCAAATCCTCCAGTGCCGATGCCCGCCGCAGGTGCGACAGGGCGGTGTTCGCCGGGTGAAATGCCAACGGCACGAACGCCTGAAACCCGCCGCCGGCGTCCTGCAAATCGCGCAGCCGCAGCAAGTGATCCACGCGCTGCTCGGCGCTCTCGACGTGGCCGTAGAGCATCGAGGCGTTGCTGCGAAGCCCAAGCTCGTGGGCCGTTCGATGCACGTCGAGCCAGCGGTGGGCGTCGGCCTTGCCGGGGCAGATTTCGCGCGAACGCCGGCGTCGAAGATCTCCGCCCCGCCGCCAGGCAGACTGCCGAGCCCTGCCGCGATCAGGTCTGCGAGAATCGCGCGGACAGGCCGCCCGCTGGTCTGCGAAAAGTGGTCGATTTCCACGGCCGTCCAGGCCTTCAGGTGCAGCCGCGGGAAGGCGGCGTGCAGGCCGCGGATGACGCCGAGATGCCAGTCGAAGGTCTTGCGTGGATGCGCACCGCCGACCAGGTGCAATTCGCTGCAGCCCGCCGCCTCGGCCACCCTCGCCCGCTCGAGGACCTCGTCTTCATCCATCGTAAAGGCTCGCGGGTCACCTTCGTCGCGGCTGTAGGCGCACAGCGGGCAGCGGTACACGCAGACGTTGGTCGGGTTAATGTGCAGGTTGAGGTTGTAATACGCCGCGTCGCCGTTCTTGCGCCGCCGTACCAGATCTGCCAGTTTGCCAACCTCGTGCAGATCGGCCTGCGGCGAAAAGAGAAACGCGCCGTCGGCTGCCGACAGGCGCTCGCCGGTTTCGACTTTCTTGCGGACCCGATCGAGCATAGTTATTCGTTGCCAAGCCGCGAGCGGCCGGTTTGTCGCGAAAACGCAAGCGGCCTTGTTGTTGTGATCAACGGACGAGCAGGTCCACGATTCCCACCGTCAACAGCCCGAGGCTCACCACGGCGTTGACGTGGAAGAACGCCTGGTTGACGCGGCTGAGATCGTCAGGCCGCACTAGCCAATGTTCGTAGGCCAGCAGCAGGCCGATGCCCGCCACGCCCGCCAGGTAAATCCAGCCGAACCCATCGTACACCGCCGGCACGAGAAACAACAGGACCACCGTGCCGAAATGGCATGCCGCCGCCAGCCGCAACGCGCCTGCCACGCCGAATCGGGCAGGCAGGCTCCGCAGCCCCATCTGCACGTCGAACTGGTAATCCTGGCAGGCGTAGATCACGTCGAAGCCTGCGACCCAGAGCATGACTGCCGCGCCGAGCACGAGCGGGGCCCAGGCCAGTTCCGCCCGGATCGCCACCCAAGCGGCCAGCGGCGCGAGCATCAGTGCCGCCCCCAGCCAGAAATGCGACAAGACCGTAAACCGCTTCGCAAAGCTGTATCCGAACAGAAATGCCAACACCGGCAGCGACGCCGCCAACGGAATCGGGTTGCGCGGCAGGAACAGCAGCGTGCCGGCCACGAAGCCGAGCGAGCAGACAAGCGTGAAGATCGCCACGCTGCCGGTGGAAAGTACGCCCGTGGGCAGGTGCCTCATCCTCGTCCGCGGATTCAGGGCGTCGAGCCGCCGATCGGCCAGGCGGTTGAAGGCCATTGCCGCGCTGCGGGCGAAGACCATGCACGCCAGGATGCCCAGCAGATCCAGCCATCGAAACGGCACAGGCGGATCGGATCGCAAATTGGCCGCCCACGCCATCGCCGCCGACAAGAGCGCGAAAGGCAGTGCGAACAGCGTGTGGCCGAAGCGAATCAGTTCCAGCAGGCGGCGGAGCATGGTTGGCGGCGAATCGTTGCGAAACCGCAGGCGGCCAAGTTAGCGGAGTCCCTATTCCCTCATCCCGAGTCCTTCGTCTTTGACCCCCAGTCTCTTGTTCTCCCCCCAACGTTCGACCAGCGAATTCGCGATTCCCAACTGGTCGCATATCCGCGAGACGATAAAATCGACCAGATCGCCGATGAGTTTCACGCCGTGATAGAATCCGGCGCTGCCGGCAGGATCACGGCGCCGGCCTCGGCGGCGGCGGTCATGTTGCGAAGCTCGACCAGCGACAGCGGCGTCTCCCGCGGCATGAGGATCAGCCGTCGCCGCTCCTTCAAGTGGACTTCGGCGGCGCGGTGGATCAGGTTGAGGCTGGCGCCGTTGGCGATCGCGCTAAGCGTCCCGCCGGTGCAGGGGCAGACCACCATGCCGTCGGTTGGGAACGAGCCGCTGGCGATCGGGGCGAGGCTGTCGCCGAAGTGATGATAATGCAGTTCGCCCGTCTCGCCCGCGCCCATGCCCAGCACGTTGCTCGAATCGCCGCAGATGCCGGCGATCGTTCCCAGGGCCTGCAATTTGGGATCGCGCAGGGTTTCGCCGGCGTCGAGCATCAGCATGGCCGGATCGAAGTCGTCGAGATCGACGCTCAGCCCAAGCTCCTGTTTCAGCACGACCTGGCCGGCGGCGCTAATCGTCAGGTGGACGTCGCAGCCGGCGGCCAAGAGCACCTCCAACAGACGAACTGAGTAGGTCACGCCGCTCGCGCCGGTAATCGCTACGACAACAGTGCGTTTCATGGGAATGATGAATGATGAGTGATGAGTGATGAACGCCGGCGCTGGTGCATTCACCATTCAGCACTCATCATTTGCATTTTGTTCCACGGTACAATGTCGCCACTCCGAACGTAAACGGCCAATACGTCACATCCGCCAGTCCCGCCGCCCGCATCCGCGCGGCCAACTCCTCGCCCTGCGGGAAGCGGCCGACGCTCTGCGGCAGATAATTGTAAGCCGCCTGACGGTTTCGGGCCAGGGCCTGGCCGATGCGGGGAAGGACGTGCTGGAAGTACCAGCCGTACATCGCCCCGAAGGGCCAGAGAGTCGGCGTGGAGAACTCCAGCACCGCCACTCGCCCGCCGCGCCGGCAGACGCGAACCATTTCCCGCAGCCCCGCGTCGCCGTCGGCGACGTTGCGCAAGCCAAACGCCACGGCGACGATCTGAAACGTGTCGTCGGGAAACGGCAGCCGCAGGGTATCGGCTTCCAGCAGAGTAATGCCCAGAGAAGCCGCGCCTGGATCTTCCCTCGTTCCCACGCTCTGCGTGGAAACGTCCCGGCTGGGGGCCTGCGCGACTTCGCTGGATGGACGCAGAGCGTCCGACGGCGCGTTCCCACGCAGAGCGTGGGAACGAGACAGCGCGCCGGCGCGGCGGCACTTCTCTTGGGCAATTGCCAACATCGGTTGGCAGAAATCCGTGGCCGCGATGGCTGCCGTTCCCCGCGACGCCCGCCAGTACGCCAGCGCCAGGTCGGCGGTGCCCGTGCAGACGTCGAGGATCGGCCCCTCATCCAGTGGCGGCACAAGCGCGACGGTCCTCCGCCGCCATGAGCGATCGATCCCCAGCGAAAGCAGCCGATTGAGGAGATCGTACCGCCCGGCGATCTGGCCGAACATTTCCCGGATTCGCGCGGCGGACTTGTCGAGCGTCATGGGTTGGAGCAACTCTTTTGTAGTCGCTCGTCGTATTCTCTCAACCAATCGGCCATAATGCCGGTGAACTGCGCGACCTGCCGTTCGTGTTTTCGGACGACCCAGGGGAAGTCGCTGAGCGACCAGAGGTAGTCTACCTGGAACTGTAGCAGACTTTCGGCGAGCGGGAAGTAGTGCACTTTGACGTAGAGCTGTTGCGATTTCGGCGCCCTTCCCGCGTACCAAATCACCGTTGCTGCTCTATTGCAGCGTACGCCCGCCGACAGCCCGAGGACGATGTTGTCGGCCGGAGGGTTGGACTTTTGGAATCCTCGGTCGGCAAGCCAGGCTTCGATTTCAGCGACTATCGGTCGAGATGACGATCGCTTCGCCGAGGAATCGCCGGTTCGCGCAACGAACCCCCCTATCCCGCCGCTTGCGGCTTGGCGGCCGATCTGCGAGTGCCCGGCAAAGAGAACAAACGCCACAACCACGAGCAGCCCCTTGGCGAGCATGCGGTGGTCCAGCCACATTGCCGCCAGGCCCAGTCCTACGAGCCCGGCCATCGCCATCTGCCAGCAGAGAATCGTGCCGCGGGAGGCGCCTGCGGCAATCACGGCCGTTGCCGCGGTGACGATCATCAGCGCCGAATGCTGAACTGAAAGTGAAAGGCCGGACGCTGGTCCAGGCCGAAGTCGCTCGCCGCCGGCAGCCGCATCACCATGCCCTTCAGCCCGGCGATCGTTCGGCCCAAGGAGACAAAGGAGTGTGCCAAGACGGCAATCAGGATGAAGGACAGAACGAGGTACGGGATCAGCACGACGAGCGGCGTTGTATCCGCGGTGATCATCCCATGTTCGTCCTTCGCCGTCCACCAACTCAGACATGCTGCCGCCAGGCTGATCGGCAGACCAAATCGCCAGTAGAAAAGACTTGTTCGCCAACTTTTCTCCGCGGAGCCGAGAGAAATCTTCTCGCACAGTCGCCGCATGACGACGCAGAAGCCTATCGTCGCGAAGACGTTGAGCACGCCGAAGGCGACGCCGACGGTCTTTTCCACAAAGGGCATTCTGCCGGGGCACTCGGCAAACGGCGCCCAGAGAGCATTCAACACCGCCACGATCGCAATGAGCTTCAATAGGAAGCCGTAGCGAACTGCGACGGAATTCCTGACCAGACCGATCACCCCCACCGCGATAATCGCATAACCGAGAACGTCGTTGAGCAGGTCGAAGCCATTCACCCAGATGGCGACAGCCGCCAGCACGATGCCCCAGAAGATCCACTTCAACGATTGCAGGACCGACACAATGCTTCCTCACGTCACGGTTGCGGGCTCTCGGCGGATATTTTACCACCCATTCTTTCTACAACCCGCGCGCAACCGACCAAGGCTATTCTACGACAATATTCCCCCACTCATCGAAAAACAGCCTCGACTTGTGGCCTTACACGGCAACCGCCTTCCGCGTGGCGTCAATCGCCATTCTCCGTCCCGGCATCCCGGGATTCGCCGCCGGGTCGAGGGGGTCGGGCGGCCCTTCGTCGATAAGAATGTCGCGGCCGGGGCCCGCGTTGGCCGAAATCGCCCCGAGCACCGCCTCGTGGTCGCGGACATCCACGTCGTCATCGACGACCACCAGCGTCTTGGCGAACATCATCGGCCGCAGCCCCCATGCCGCATGGGCCGCGCGGCGGCCCTGGGCCGCGTATGTCTTGCGGATCGAGACCGACGCCCAATATCGCCCCGCCGCAAACTCCGGCATGTCGTAATCAACCAGTTCGGGCATCGCCAACCGCGCAAGCGGCAAGAACACACGCTGCATCGCTCGGGCAACCGTCACCGCTTCGTGCGGCGGGCGGCCGGGAACCGTCACCGTGAAGATCGGATTCGCCCGCTGGCTCATGGCCGTCACCTGCATCACCGCGGCCGAGAGCGGCGGCGTGGCATGGCCCAGCGGACCGCATAGCGGGCCGGCGGTCACCGGCTTCTCCGCGGGATCGACGTAGCCTTCCAAAACGATCTCCGCCTCGGCCGGCACAAACAGATCGACTCCGCGGCAGGCGACCATGTCGAGTGGCTTCTGCCGCAACAAGCCCGCCACGGCGCACACGTCGCTGTCGGCCGGCAACGGCGCCGCGGCCGCCAGCAAAAACGCCGGATCGCCGCCGATGACCACCGCCAGCGGCATCTTCCGGCTTCGCGCCCGATAGTCGAGGAGCAGCCGAGCGTGGTCGTCGTGGGCCGCCCAGCAGACGGCCAGCCGCGTGGTGTCGATCCGCTGCAAGTCGAAACGCCCGGCGATGGGCCGATGCGAATCGGCCTCGGCCGAAAAGACGATCGCGCCGGGGATCGCCGGCGGTATCGCCTCGCCGCCGGCGGCATGACAACCTAACAGCGGCAGCTCGCCCAGATTGATGTCGCTCCCCAGGCGAACGATCTGCTGGCAGGCCGCCGACTTGACCTCGCGCGGCGTCACGCTGGAGACTGCCGCCGGCCGTGCGCCGCTCTTCAGCCGCTCGAACCAACCCTCCGGCGCGGAGGCATCGACGAGCCGAGCGATTCGTCCGGTCGGTTCGTCGAGGCTGGCGACGCCCAGCGCCTGGCAGATGCGTATCTCTGTCGCCAGCAGATTGGCCAGCAGCGGCAGATGGTGCCCCTTAACTGCCCCAAAGAGTAGGGCTGGTCCGCCCGAATGTGCCGCTTGGACGACGATTTCGGCAGCCTCCCCAACGGGATCGACCTCCGTTTCCAGCCGCGTCAATTGGCCGGCGTGATGCAGTTCTTCCAGAAAATCTGCCAGGCATCGGTACGGCATGGCGGCATTGTAGAGAGGAGAAGCAAAAGGGGGAAGCCCGAGCGTCGAGGGGCCAAGACGCAAGGGCTGGGCACTTCAGTGCCCAGTGCCCGGTCCCCAGCGGCCCCAACGCCCGCCGCCGCGGCCGGTCTGCGACATTCTGCGGGGTATAATTGCAGAGCAATTGGAGCTTCGATGAAACCGACGCTGAACGTCTACGCCCTGCCCAAACTGGTCGATCCGCAAGAACTCGCCGGCGGAACGGCAGTGGTGATCGACGTGCTGCGGGCGACGACAACGATCGTCTATGCCCTCGACGCCGGGGCGCGGCAGGTAATCCCCTGCCTGACCATCGCCGACGCCCTGGCCGCCGCCGAGCAATTCCCGCGTAGCGAAGTCCTCTTGGCCGGCGAACGCGAAGGGCTGCCGATCGACGGTTTCGACCTGGGCAATTCCCCCGGCGAGTTCACCCCCGAGCGGGTCGAGGGAAAGACGATCGTGCTGACCACCACCAACGGCACGCAAGCGATCGGCCACGCCCAAACCGCCGACGAGATCCTGCTGGCGGCGTTTGTCAACGCCGGCGCGATCGTCCGCCGGCTGGTCGATCGACAGCACGTCCATATCCTCTGTGCCGGCACCGACGGAAAGCTGGGCGACGACGACGTGCTGCTGGCCGGCATGTTGGTCGATCGCCTCGAGCGCGAAGGGGGGATGGTCTACCGCGAGAATGCCCAGGCGATGACCGCCCGCGAAACCTGGCGGCACTCGTTCTCCCTGCCACAGGCCCTCGGGGCCGAAGTGCTCGATCCCGACCTGCTGGCGTCGCAACTGCGAAAGAGCCCCGGCGGGCACAACCTCATGTCGCTCGGACTGGAAGAAGACATCCTCGCCGCCTCCTGGATTGGCCGCTTCGATCTGGTGCCGAGATTCGATCCTAAGATTATGCGGATCAGGATCGAGGGAAGGAACAAGGAATGACGAAGCACGAATGACGAATGACGAAGGAATGACGAAGCACGAAATCCGAATGACGAAGGAGACACCGAGTCGCGAAGGATGAAGGAGGCAGTGGCGGCATTCGACATTCTGCCTTCGACATTCGTCATTCCTTCGTCATTCGGATTTCGTGCTTCGTCATTCCCCCCCCCCCGCCCTGGCCAACGAGCCGGGGCATCCGTACAATACGTAACCTTCATCCCAATCACCCCCCATTCTCGCGGCGAATTCTATGGAAATGGATCAACTGGTGGCCCTCTGCAAACGGCGGGGGTTCTTGTTTCAATCGAGCGAAATCTACGGCGGCTTGCAGGGCTTCTGGGATTACGGCCCGCTGGGCGTCGAACTGAAGCGGAACGTCCGCGAGGCCTGGTGGCATGACATGGTCACCTCGCACAACGAGCTGGAAGTCCCGCCCGGCGCCCCCTCGACCTTCGAAATGGTCGGCATCGACTCGTCGATCATCATGCACTCGCAAGTCTGGAAGTGCTCGGGCCATTACGACCTCTTCCACGACTACATGGTCGATTGCCGCGAGTCGAAAAAGCGTTACCGCTACGACCAGGTCTGCGGCCGCTGGCTGCGGTGCAAGGGGCAGCGGATCTTCGTGGCCAGCGACGCCGCCGGCAACGAGGGGCTCGAACTGACCCAGCACAAGGCGATGAAGTTCTTCAATCTCCGCGGCAAAGACGCCGACGAGCTGGTCTGGGACGGCCCGCTGGTCTCCCTGACCACCGTTAGCGACTTCTCCCACGTGCTCGGGCCCGACGCCAAGACGCTGGGCACGCTGACCGCGCCGCGCGAGTTCAATCTGATGTTCAAGACGATCGCCGGGGCGCTGGGCGGCGAGGAGGACACGGTCTTCCTGCGTCCCGAGACCGCCCAGGGCATGTTCGTCAACTTCAAGAACGTCTGCGACAGCACCCGCGTGCGGATTCCCTTCGGCATCGCGCAGATGGGCAAGAGCTTCCGCAACGAAATCACCCCGCGCAACTTCACCTTCCGCTCGCGCGAGTTCGAGCAGATGGAGATCGAGTTCTTCTGCCACCCGAGCACGTCGCCCGAGTGGTATCGCTACTGGCGCGATCGCCGCTATCAGTGGTACGTCAATCTCGGCCTGGCGAGCGAGCGGCTGCGGCTCCGCGATCACGAACAGGAGGAATTGAGCCATTACTCCTGCGGCACGGCCGACATCGAATACGCCTTCCCGTTCCTGTCGCAGGGCGAGTTCGGCGAATTGGAGGGGGTGGCCCATCGCGGCGATTTCGACCTCCGCAGCCACGCCGAAGGGAAACTGGTGCGGCAGGGCGACCAACTCGTCGTGGAGACCGACGCCGACGGAAAGCCGCGCTATCGCGGCAGCGGCAAAGACCTCAGCTACTTTGACGACCAGACGAAGGAGCGCTACATTCCGCACGTGATCGAGCCCTCGGCCGGGGCCGACCGCGCCACGCTGGCGTTTCTCTGCGAGGCCTATAACGAGGATGAGGCTCCGGACGAAAACGGCAAGCCGACCAAGCGGGTCTTCTTGAAATTGCACCCGCGGCTGGCGCCGATCAAGGCGGCGGTCTTTCCGCTGGTCAAAAAGGACGGAATGCCCGAGATCGCCCGCGAAATCTACAAGACCCTCAAGCCGATGATGCCGGTGTTCTACGACAAGAAGGGGGCAGTCGGTCGCCGCTATCGCCGCCAAGACGAAGTCGGCACGCCCTTCTGTGTCACGGTGGACAGCCAAACCCTCGAAGACGGCACCGTCACCATCCGCGAGCGCGACACCTTGCAGCAGTGGCGCGTCCACAAGGACCGATGCGCCGCCGGCCTGCGGCAGCGCCTGCTGGCGTAGCGGCGTTGCGTTACATAGAATAACACGTGTCGTCCGTTTAGCCGCGCCCCGAAGGGAAGCGGTCGTGACACCGAACGGCCCGCGGTCAGTGCATTCCCTTGTTCCCGGGGAGGATTTGGGGTCAGAGCGCACTCGGTCATTAGGTGGATTCTGCGTCAGTACGTAGATCTGCTATTGGCTAGGGAGGGTCAGACAAGTAATGTCGCGTGGAGAACTCGCGAGAGCCGCTCCCCTGCGAGTCGCGGCTAAACGTAGACCGACATTGCCTTTCTGACAGTCAAAAATAAGTGCGATCCGACCCCACTTACCCCCCCCATAAGCGGTTGCAGGCGGCAGTGCAACCGCTGCAAACGCGGCATTTTCGGCGTCATTTCGTGACGTGCCCACGGGCTTCGCGGCGGTATTCGCCCGGCGAGTGGCCGGTGAGTTTGCGAAAGACGATCGCCATCCGCTGCGGGCTGAGGAAGCCCGACTGCCCGGCCACGGCCGACATCGGCAGTTCGCTGCTGGCCAGCAGCTCCTTGGCCCGCTCGACGCGGGCGCGGTGGATCTCGGCCAGCACCGAGCGGCCCAACAGGCTGCGGAACTTCTGCTCGAGCACGCGGCGGCGAACCACCACTTCGGCGGCGATCCTGCTCACCTTGAGCGGCTCGGCGAGGTGATTGCGGATGTAGTGCAAGGCGGCGGTGACGATCGGCTCATCGACGGCGAACGTGCTGGTCGAATGCCGCGTGACAATGTGCAGCGGCGGCAGGTAGACGACCTCGCCTCTCGCGCGGCGGCCCGCGAGCATGCGGTCCAGGCGTTTGGCCGCCTCGAAACCGATCTGCTCGGCCGGAATCGCCACGCTCGACAGCGGCGGGAAGGCCAGTTGGCACTCCAATTCGTCGTTGTCCACGCCCAGGATCGCCACGTCGTCGGGCACGCGCAGGCCGAGCAGTTGGCACATGTCGGCCAGGTCGTGGGCGGCGACGTCGTGGTCGGCCAGCACGGCCACCGGTTTGGCCAGCCCGCGGAGCCACTGCCGCACCTGCGTGTTGACGCTCTTCCAACTCGCCCGCTCCGACAGACGCGGCAGATACTCGACGTGACAGGCGTGGACTTCGAAGCCGGCCTGCTCGACGGCCGCGCGAAAGCCGGCCAGCCGCATCTGCGAATAATGGGCCAGGCGGCTGCCGAAGTAGCCGAAATTGCGGTAGCCGCGGGTAAGGAAATGATCGGCGGCCAACTGCGCCACGGTTGTGTGGTCAACATCGACCGTCGGAATCCCCAACCCCTGCAACATGCACGCCGTATCGACCGCCGGCTTGCCGAGTTTGAGGATCGCGCGGGCGACCTTGGCGTCGTCCAGGTGGGCGATGATCCCGTGCGGATTCCACTCGGCCAACGGCCGCAGCGTCGCCATTGAAGGCGGGGCGTTGTGGAAGAGCCAACGTTTCGCATGACCGGCGTAGGCGCGAATCCCCAGCAGCACCTGCCGGTGAAAACCGGCGTCCTGGCTCATCAGCAGTGCAATCCGCCGGGGGCCCATCATGCCGACGCTCATCACAACAGGGGAAGCCGGCTCGGCGATCCGTCGGGTCGGCATATCGTTCATTGTAATTTGGGCTCTGTCGTAGGAAGTAGGGCGGGACAAGCGGAGCGCAGCCCCACCGTCGGCCTACGCGCCCAGATATTTCCGCGTCCGTCGCACCGACGCGACGTGGTTCATGCTGGGCATGTATTCGAGGCCGAAGACGCCACGGTAGCCGAGCCGCTCGATCTGCCGGAAGAGGAAGGGATAATCGACTTCGCCCTCGAACAGCTCATGTCGGCCGGGGACGCCGGCGCTGTGGATGTGGCCGATCACGTCCAGGTTCCGCTCGACGTGCTTCAACAGATCGCCCTCCATGGTCTGCATGTGATAACAATCGAACAACAGTCTCATCCGCTCGGAGTCGATCTGGCGGCAGATGGCCGCGCCGTGGTCGCTGCTGGTCAACCAGTAACCAGCGTGATCGTAGGGGGTGTTCAGCGGTTCGAGGAGCAGGGTGACGCCGGCCGCTTCGGCCAGCTTCACCGTCGCCTCCAGGCCCGCCAGCACCGATTTCTCCATCTGCCGATCGCTACGGCCGGGGACGACGTTGCCGGTGCAGACGATCGTGGCCGGGATGCCGGCGGCCTGGTTAAAGGCCAGCGTCATTCGCACGCGATCGAGCCACTGGCGGCGATTGGCCGGATCGGTCAGGCCGCCGCCGAGGCTGCCGTCGGGCGCGCCGATCACCGTGTTGGTGATTTTGAGGCGATGCCGTTTGGCCATCGCGGCCAGTTCTTCGCCGGGGCCGCGAAAGCTGCCGTCGACGAACCACATTTCCACGTAGTGGAAGCCCGCCTTGGCCGCCGCCGCCAGACGCTGCTCGAAGGGGAGATCAGCAAACGCCATCTCGATGCAAAGGCCGAGTTTCATGATGTCTCCTGCAAGGGAAAAAGGGGACAGGTCCAATTTGTGCGAAGCACCCTCCGGGCCGTTCCGGCAAATTGGACCCGTCCCCTTTTTCCTTAGGGACCAGGGACAGGTTCATTTCTTCGACCCATCTTGGGTCGCGGAATGTGCCTGCTGCCGTCTGCCCGGCTGCGTGTCAAGGGGGACAGTCCCCGGTTGATACCCAGGGCGATGCGGTCGCAATCCTCATCGCTGTAATGCCAGTTGATTTCGATCATAATCGCCCGGCTGAGCAGATCGAGCGTGCGCGGACAAAGGTCTTTGCAGTAGCGGGGCAGTTCCTCCTCGGGCACCGCGCTCCACGGCAGCCCGTCGGCGGCGACCGGCTTCTTCTCCAAGATGTGTTCCCAATAGGCGTAGATGTGCCAATCGCGGACTTTCTGGTCGTAGATTCCCCCGGCGGGCACGCCCTGGGTCTGCATCGCCTGCATCGCTTTGCGCGTTGTCTCGCCGTCGCCGAGGAAGAAGATCAGGCAGATGCCCGTGTCGCCGGCGGCGTCGGGAACGCGGCGGAACGACAGCCCGGCGACCGGCTCGATCGCCTCCTTGATCCGCGTGAATGCGCGGCGGTAGCCGGCCAGCATGGCGTCGGTCTTGCGGATTTGGGCCAGGGCGACCGCCCCCTGCAATTCGCTCATTCGATAGTTCTCGCCGCAGAACAGTTCGCCCGGCTTCCGCTCGCGGGAAAAACGGTCGGGACGCCAGCAGGCGGCCGTATCGTGCCAACTCTCGGCGCGGGTGTAGAGCCACTCGTCGTCGGTCGTGACAAAACCGCCTTCGCCGCTGGCATGGACCTTGTAATAGTCGAAGCTGAAGCAGCCGACCGTGCCCAGGCTGCCGAGGCGTTTGCCCTGGAACGAGCCGCCGCCCGACTGGGCAACGTCCTCGACGACGGGGATGCCCTTGCGGCGACCGAGATCGAGAAGTGCGTCCATCTGGGCGGGGGCGCCGCGCATGTGGACCGGCACGATCGCCTTGGTCCGCTTCGTGATCGCCCTCTCCGCCGCGGCCGGATCGAGGCAGAGCGAATCGTCCACCTCGACGATGACCGGGATGGCGTTGCAGGCGACGACGCTGGCGGCGGTGGCGAAAAACGTATAGGCCGGCACGATCACCTCGTCGCCCGCCCCGATTCCCAGCGCCCGATACGCGCATACCAGGGCCGAGGTGCAGGAGTTGACGGCCAGGCAGTGCCGCACGCCAATCAACTCGGCCATCGCCCTTTCGGCCGCCTCGACCTTGCTGGGCCGCGGATTGTAGTAGCGAAACAGGTGCGGGCCTTGGAGATTTCGGTCGTTGCGGACCAGCTCGGTGATCCGCTGCTTCGTTTCCGGCGAGAACTGCCACAGGTCGAGGACCTCCAGCAGTTCGTCGCAGCCGATCTTCGTCGGATACGGCCCCAACTGGGGCACGGCCTTCGACGGACTCGCCGCCTTGCCGACAGTCGCCATAATGTTGCTCCGATGATGCCCGTGAGAATTACTCAGATTGCTCGCTGCCGCTACCCCTGTACTATAGTATGAGTGCCCACCTGCCGAATCGCCAGAGGCCGGCCCGGCGTTTCCAATTGCGCCATTCTTATGGCGGTTTGCGTCGCAAAACGCAACAACGATCACGCAATCGAGCACGGACCACTCCGCGGACGGGTTGCCGCCGTCGCCGCCCGTTGTCATCTTGAGGGAGTGCCAACCGCATTTCTCACCACGCGGGGAGAACGCCTAACAGAGTGACCGGTGGGGCAGACATTCCTGTCTGCCCTCTTTGCTGCATTCTCCGGGGCAGACAGGAATGTCTGCCCCACCGCGGTGAGATTGCGAACTACCGAAGACAATCGCCGCGAACTCATCCCGGCAGGGCTGCGCGCATGCTTACAACGATCGACGTGGTAATTATACTGGCTTCGATGGCGTTTGTCGTCGGTGTGGGCGTGGTCGCGGGGCGGAAGCGCGGCGACACCGCCCACGGCTATTTCCTCGGCGGCAACCGCATGCCCTGGTGGCTGATCGGCACGGCCTTCGTCGCCACCGGCATCTCCAGCGAGCAGATGATCGGCACGGTCGGCATCACCTACGATTACGGCATGGGCATCGCCAACTGGGAATGGTTTGGCCTGCCCGCCTATACGCTGGTGCTGCTGTTCTTCATTCCCATCTACCTACGGAACAAAGTGACGACCATCCCCGGCTTCCTCGCCGACCGTTTCGGGCCGGCCGTAGGTACGGCGTATTCGTGCCTGCTGCTGTTCCTCTACGTCTTCGTCTACATGGCGATGGTCCTCTACGCCGGAAGTCTGGCGTTCTCCCATGCCGTCTTCGGGGACAACGTGTTCTGGTGGCAAACCGTGCTCGTGCTGGTGCTGATTGCGGTTGGTGTCGGGGCATACACGATTCACGGCGGGCTGACCTCGGTCATGTGGGCCGATCTGTTTCAGTGCGTCCTGCTGGTGACCGGCGGGGTCACGCTCTTTCTTTTCGCCTTGCACCAGATTCCCGGCGGGTGGAATGCGATGGTCGAGGGGGTGAAAGCGGCGGGCCAGCCCGAACGCATGCACCTCTACCAATCGCCCGGCCATCCGATGGCGCCCTTTCTCGGAATGGTCATCTTCATCTTTGGGGCAATGACCTTCTACCAAGTGGGAAACCAGGCGATGGTGCAACGCATCCTGGCCGCCCGCACCACCTGGGACGGCTTGATGGGCCTGATCCTAGCGCAGGCCATCAACTTCCTCCGCCCGCTGGTGACCTGCTTCCTCGGCCTGATCGTCTGGCATTGGATCAACGTGCTGCACAGATCGCCCGAGATGGGGACCCAACTGGCAAAGAACAAGGACTTGGCCTTCACCTTCGCGCTGAAGCAATTCGCCCCGGTCGGGGTGCGCGGCGTCGTGTTGGCCGGACTGATCGCCGCGGTGATGGCCACGCTAAGCGGATTGGTGAATTCGACGTCAACCCTCTTCTCGGCCGACATCTACAAGAAGTTCATCCATCGCCAGGCCAGCGATCGCGAGATGGTGCGGACCGGGCGGATTGCCTCCTTCGCCGCCCTGCTGCTGGCCGCCTGCATCTCGCCGATCGTCGGCGAACTGGGCGGCATCTTCAAGTTCTTTCAGAACGCCCTGACCTACATTGCCTGCCCCTTCATGGCAACGGTCTTGATGGGCATCCTCTGGAAGCGCGTCAACTACGCCGCCGGCCTGTTCGGACTGGTGGGCGGGTTCTTCATCGAGGTGACATTGGGCGTGATCTTCAGCGGCCAGTTCGAAAAGTCGCTGGGCATTCCCTACCTGCACTTCTTCTACATTGGCGGCATCGGAGAGGTGATTATCATCGCGGGTATGATCGTCATTACGCTGCTTACGAGCCCACCCGACGTCGCCAAGATTTCGCGCTTTGTCTGGCGGCCACAATTGCTGCGGGCCTACGACGAGGGCGTGCCTCGCCCCTGGTACCAGAAAGTGAAACTGTGGTACGGCGTCGTCGCCGTGATCTGGTTCTATCTCTACTGGCGATTCTGGTAAGCGGCAGTGTGCCACTGCTTCGCAGAAGCAGTGCCGGCTATTGCCAGCGAGGCTGCCACTGCTTCTACGAAGCAGTGGCACACCGCGGCACTGCCGACTGCCCACTGCCGACTTCCTACTCCCCACTTTGCCCAAATTCGTAGCCGAATTGCCCTTGTCCCCCCCTGGCGATCTTGCTACCATCCGCCCCACTTGTCGCCGCAGGTTTCGCGCGGATGCCCTCATTCGAGGGGATCGCAAGGAGATTGCCATGTTACGGTTCGGACGCACGCCGTGGGTTTGGGCGTGGATCGCACTGGTCGCCGGCTGCGCCGATAATCCGATGGTGATGAAAGGGCAGATCGCCCAGCTCCAGCAGCAACAGGTCGCCTCGTCGCGGCAGTATCAGCAGCTTCAAGATCGGGCGAACGCGTTGGACCGCGACAACCAGGAAAAGGACACGCTGTTGGCCCAGGCCCGGCAGCAGACCAAGGTCTCGGAGGACCAATTGGCGTTGCTTCGCGAACAACTGCGCAGCACCACCGCACAGCTTGCCCAAACCAAGGCGGATAAGGAGAGCGTCGATCGGCGGGTGCAAGTCCTCAACGCCTCGATGCAGCGGCAAGGCGGAGTCACGATCGACCCGAACAGCAGCTTGCAGCAGTCACTGCCGACGATCAACGTTGCCGGAGTTTTCGTCCGCCGCGACGGCGAGGTGGTTCGCGTCGAGTTGCCCGGCCAAGTGCTCTTCGAGCCCGGCAGCGACCGGCTTCGCCCCGGCGCGACGGAACTGATTACCGACGTGGCAACGGAATTGGCCCGCGTGTACCCCGACCAGATGGTCGGCATCGAGGGTTACACCGACAACGATCCGGTGGCGGGCGGGCAGTTCCGCAACAACCACGAGCTTTCGGTCCACCGCGCCATGACCGTCTACGACGTGGTCGTAAACCGTTCGCGCTTACAGGGAAACCAGTTGTTCGTGACCGGTCACGGTCCCACCCAACCGGCATACTCTAACGCCACGGCCGAGGCAAAGCAGCGCAACCGCCGCGTCGAGTTCGTGGTCTATCCCGAGCGGAAGAGTTGAGGGGCTAGGGGCTAGGGATTAGAGGCTGGGGACTGGGGGCTGGGGATTAGGGATTGGGGATTGGGGATTAGGGATTGGCGGTGAGGGGTGGGCGGTTCACCGCGCACTGAACCGCTCGCGGTCAAACAACCTCCAACCGCTTGCGGTTTCGCAACAATCCTGTCCGCCCCCACACCAATCGCGCCGCCGCCCTTGCCGTTGGCGGACCGCGGGGTTAAGGTGAATCGTACCGCCCCCAGCCCCCGACCCCCAGCCCCAGCCCCATGATCGCCATCATCGACTACGGCATGGGCAATCTGCGGAGCGTGCAGAAGGCCTTCGAGAAGATCGGCCATCAGGCCATCGTTACGAGCGACCCGATCCAAGTGGCGGCCGCGGCGAAGGTGGTCTTGCCGGGCGTGGGTGCGTTCGAAGACGCCGTGGCCGAACTGCGGCGGCTCGATCTGGTTCAGCCCGTGCTCAAGGCAATCGACTCCGGCAGGCCTTTTCTCGGCATCTGCCTCGGCCTGCAACTGCTGTTCGACGTGAGCTATGAAAACGGCCGGCACGAAGGGCTCGGCGTGCTCGGCGGCGATTGCGTCCGCTTCGATCTGCCGCGGCAGTACGCCGTGCCGCACATGGGCTGGAACCAACTGAACATCCGCCGGCCTGCCCCGATTCTTAGCGATGTGGCCGAGGGGACCTACGTCTATTTCGTCCACTCGTATTATGTTGTGCCGAAAGACGCCGAAGTGATCGCCGCGGAGACCGATTACGGCGGCCCGTTCTGTTCGATGATCTGGCGCGGCAACGTCTTCGCCACGCAGTTCCATCCCGAGAAGAGCCAGGCGGAAGGACTGCGAATGCTGAAGAACTTCGCGGAACTGTAGCGTTTAGCCGGCGAACTTGTTCGCCGCGCATACGCCGCCAGCCGCTGTCCGCGCGGCGAACAAGTTCGCCGGCTAAACGGAGCCGATTATAGAATCTCCGGCGTGGACGGCGGAAGCAGAATCGCGTCGGTTGCCGCTTCGGGTTCCACGTCTGCCGCCAGTTCTTTGGGCGGGCTGACCGGCGGTTGGGCCGTCAACCGTTCTGACACGCCGGTCAACATGGCCTGCGACGGCGCATTTGCCCTCCATCGCACCGTTCGCCCGGCAAGGCGATCAAAACTGCCGATGCTGCTGCCGGCCAGTACGATCGCGGCAATGGTATAGCCGATCGTACCGAACAACCACGCAAGCACCATGATCGGGCCTTCACCGCGAGAACTCCGGAACAAGTCCTCCCCGGCCGCATAGACGACAACGGGAAAGGCGAGCAGATAAGGAACGCAGGGGGTGAAAATGAAGAACAGCCCTTCCTCGGGCCCAGATCGTGCCACAAACGTCAGCGGAATGCAGCAGAACAGATACAATCCGCCGATGAACAGAGCGGTGGCCAAGGTCAACCCCATCGCCCGCAGCGAACTGCGGCAGCGGAGCGAATAGTTCACGCCCAGCGCCGCCGCGTAGAATGCCAGCAGCAGGAACATCCCCAGCAAGAACGGGATGACGATGATGAAGCCCGGGGTCAGGAGGACGGCCAATCCCCAGATCAGCAGGAGCAGGGCGACTACCGCGCGGAGCGACCAGACGCTACCGGCGATTTTTGCCCAGATGATCTCCGCCGGCTCGAGCGGCGTGCTCAACAGCGACATCCAGCAGTCGCGTTCTCGCTCGGAGGTGATCGACCCGGCCGCCCGCGCCGCCGCCAGCAGCAGTCCGCCGCAGGCGAGGATCGTGCCCATCGTTGCGGCGTAGGCGAGATAGGTGTTTCGCGCGCCCTGGTAACCGTAGCCCGATTGCAGAAAGGCGTATATGGTGGGGACGATCACGCCGATCACGATCAGCGCGGCGGCGATGCGTCCCACCATGCCCAACCGCGCGGCGGCCGGCTCGGCGAAGATCTCCTTCCAGAGCATCGGCCGGCTGCCGACCGCGGGACGGAAGAAATGCGAGAATCGCCGGCGGCGCTTGGCCTCCTTGGTTGTCGCCTTCAAATGCGTCCGCCGCACGCCCCAGACGGCCGCTGCCGCCAGAAGCGACGAGAGGATCAGATGATTGCGAACGAATGCCCAGAGCAGCTCGAACGCCCCGCCGCGCGTGGAACTGCTTGCCCCTGCGATAGCAACACCCAGGATGTAGAAGGGATTGGCCTCCAGAAACTGGTTATTCACCGGGGCGACATAGCCGTAGAAGGGCGTCCGGTTAAAAGTGCCTTCCACAATCGCGGGCAACACCAGCAGGGCGAACAACAGCAGGTAGGTCCGCGTCACCGCTTCCCGCGCCCGGGCCGACCACACCGAAATCGCGATCGACAGCGTCGAGATCGTCAGCACGGTGCAAAGCGTGATGATCGTCAGCACCAGCACGCCCTCGGGCGCGATGCCGCCCAGCAGCATCATGATCGCCAGGATCGGCACGCCGGCCAACACGAGGTAGACGATGTGCAGCATCCGCGCGGCCAGTTTTCCCAATACGATCTCGGCGTTGCTCAGGCTGCTGGCGAAGAGGTATTCGATCGTCCTGCGTTCCCGCTCGGTGGCGATCGTTCCCGCGACCATGGCCGGCCCCATCCCGACCACCACTAGCAGTTGCAACGCAGCGAACCAGCCAAAAAACGTGGCGCTGATATTCGCCATGACGCGGATATTGAGCGTCTCCCTGGTCGCCCAATAGGTCGCCGATTGGTACACCAATCCCAGGGCGACCAGCAGAACGGTCGCATAGATCGCGCGAATGAAGAAATATCGCGCCCGCCGGGCGCTGGTCAGCAGTTCCACGTTGAAGATCGGACCGGGCAACATCGTGGGGGTGTCCTCCGGCCCCCAGCATAGCAGGAACGCGGGAATCGAGATAGTGCCCCGCTGGATGAGTCGGTGCGAAGCCGCAAGCGGCCGACCGGCCGGGCGGCGTCAAATCGTCCAGGAGAAATCCGACGGATCGTCGCCGCCGATCCGCAGCTTCGGGCTCTCCATCGCCACGATGCTGCCCGGGGCGACGGAGCGGGTCAACCAGACGCTCGAGCCGATAATCGAATCGTGGCCGATCACCGTGCTGCCGCCGAGGATCGTGGCGTTGGCGTAGATCACCACGTGGTCCTCGATCGTCGGGTGGCGCTTGATGCCGCGGATCAGGCTGCCGTCGGCGTCGGTGGCGAAACTCCGCGCGCCGAGGGTCACACCCTGGTAGAGCTTCACCCAGTTGCCGATCTCGGTGGTCTCGCCGATCACCACGCCCGTGCCGTGGTCGATGAAGAAGTAATGGCCGATCGCGGCCCCGGGGTGGATGTCGATGCCGGTGCGCGAGTGGGCCCACTCGGTCATCATTCGCGGGATCAGCGGGACTTCGAGCTTGTGCAACAGATGGGCGAGCCGGTAGACGGAGACCGCCTCCAGGCCCGGATAGCAGAAGATCACCTCGTCCAGCGACTTGCAGGCGGGGTCGCCGTCGTAGGCCGCCTTCACGTCCATCGCCAGGATCTTTCGCAGATCGGGCAACTGCTCAAGAAACTCGATCGCCTTCGCTTGCCCGACGCGCTGGAATTGGTCGGCCTGCGGCAAATCGCACTGGCCGTTCTTCATCGCCTCGTGCAAGAGCGCCCGGCCGATCTGCGCGGTGAGCGTGTCGTGCAGGCCGTCGATCAGATCGCCGACGTGGTAGGTGACGTTGCCCAGGTGCAGCCCGTCGCGGCGGCGATAGCCGGGATAGAGAATCTCCTTGAGGTCTTCGGTCGCGGCGATGATCGTCTCGTAATTCGGCAGCGGGCAGTAGCCGAGGTGGCTGATGCTGCCGACCTCGGCGTAGGTGTCGACGATCCGCTCCGTCAAAATCGGCAGGTCTTCTTTCAATCGCAGGTCGGTGGACATGGCAATGGAATGTTAGCCCGCGGAGCCGGCAAAATCAAGCGGGAATCGAACGAGCGCCACCGCTTGCGGTTTCGCAACGCCCGCTGGCGATAGCTGCGGCGACAAACAGCCCTTCGATTGGCGGTCGGGCCAATTCGTGATAGGATTTGGATGGTGTGCCCGCGTTCTCTCTCCCGGTGACGTCCCATGAGCCGCCGTCGCAATCGGCAACCCGCGCCGCCCAATCGTGATCTTCGGCAGCAAGCGGGCGATATGCCCGCCGCAATCGAGCCGCCCGATCGCGCGGAGACCGCGGACGGAACGGCGTCGCTGCCTGCCGTGCCAGAACGCGAGAACCTCCGCAGTTGGCTCGCGGCCGCCGCCCTGGTTGTCGCGGTCTTCTCGGCCTATCAGCCGGCGTGGCATGGCGGATTCCTCTGGGACGACGACCTTCATCTGCTGCACAATCCGGTGATTCTCCGTCCCGACGGCCTGAAGCAGGCATGGCTCTCCGGCGAGTACATCAATTATTGGCCGCTGACGTTCACCGTCTATTGGCTCGAATACAAGGCGTGGGGCCTCGATCCGCTCGGATTCCACCTGGTGAACATCGCCCTGCACGCCGCCGCCGCGCTATTGGTCTGGCGACTTCTGGAACGCCTGCGGATGCCCGGGGCTCTGCTGGCGGCGGCGATCTTCGCGCTGCACCCGGTTAACGTCGAGAGCGTGGCCTGGATCGCCCAATTGAAGGGCTTGCTCTCGCTGTCGCTGGGGCTGCTGTCGATGCACTTTTACCTCTGGCACGAGCGCGAGGGCGGCTGGCGGCCACTGGCGGCGGCCGCCGCGCTGTTCCTACTGTCCGCCTTGGCCAAGGGAATGGTGTTGACGCTGCCGGTCGTGCTCTTGGCCTGTGCCTGGTGGCAGCGCGGCCGCATCGACCGCCGCGATCTGCTGCGGGTCATCCCCTTCGTGCTCATCGCGGCGATAATGGTGGGCGTCGAAGTGAGCAAGCAGCACACGGGCATGGCCGACAACGTCGCGCGATCCGAAGGACTGCTCGGCCGCGCCGCCGTGGCGGGCTGCGCCGTCTGGTTCTATTTCTGGAAGATCATCTGGCCGGCCAATCTCATCTTCGTCTATCCGCGCTGGAACATGAGCGAGCGTGACCTCTGGGCGTATCTGCCCGGCCTCTCGCTGGCGGCCATCTTGGCGATCGCCTGGTGGCAACGCCGCTCCTGGGGCCGGCCGGTGGTGATGCTGATTGTCTGCTACGTGGCACTGCTATTGCCGGTGCTGGGCTTTGTCAACATCGTCTTCATGCAATACTCGCTGGTAGCCGACCACTGGCAATACGCCGCGACCATCGTCCCCTGCGCCGCGTTGGCCGCGCTGCTATGGTCTCCCCTCTCCCGCTTCGGGAGAGGGGCCGGGGGTGAGGGCGGCTCGCGGAAGGGAATGCTCGCCATTCTCATCTCATCTGCCGGCCGTTACATCGTTCCTCTCGCCCTGCTCGCGATCCTCGCCACGTTGACCTTCCGTCAAAGCCGCATGTACTCCGACGAAGAGACGTTCTATCGCACGACGCTCGATCGAAACCCCAACTGCTGGCTCGTGCAGAACAATCTCGGCAATTTGCTGGTGGAGAGGGGACAGACACTGACGCGGCGAGGGCACAGCGACGACGCGAAGGCTCTCTATCGCGAAGCGATCGGCTTTTACCACGATGCGTTGCGATCCAAGCCCGACTATGCCGAGGCGCATCTGAACCTTGGCAACGCCTTGGCCTCTCAGGGGCAGATCCACCAAGCCATCGGTGAGTTTCAGCGGGCGATCGAGGCCAAACACAACTTCGTCAAAGCTCATTGCGCACTCGGCCGCGCCTTGTCGCAGCAGAAGCAGTTCGCAGAGGCGATTTTTCACTACCACGCCGCTCTGCAAATCGATTCCGATGATTTGGTCGCTTTGAGTGAGTTGGCCTGGCTGCGGGCCACCTGCCCCGAAGCGGCTTTTCGCAATGCGGCCGAGGCCGTGTTTCTTGCGGAACATGCCTCGAAGTTGCCGGATGGCCGCCAGCCGACGGTTCTCGACACGTTGGCCGCCGCGTACGCCGAAGCCGGGCGATTCTCCGACGCAGTGAGAGTCGGCCGCACGGCGCTCGACCTGGCGGGAATGGAAAAGAACGAGCCGCTGGTAAAGAACATCCAAGCCCGCCTGCGGCTCTACATGGCCAAGATGCCCTATCGGCAACCGGCGACTCGGCGCTCGACCGGTTCGTAGACGCCGCGATGGCACGACGAATGCCGACGTCTCTGCCCCAACTCATGTCGACGCGCGGGCGGGAATCTCCTCGCCGCGGACGAGGTCCTCGAACGTCTGCCGGCGGCGGATGAGATGGGGCGTGCCGGCGTCGATCAAGACCTCGGCCGCCAGCGGGCGGGAATTGTAGTTCGAGCCCATCACAAAACCGTACGCCCCGGCACACTCGATTACCAACAGTTCGCCCACCTTGGCCTCGGGCAGGCGGCGGGGCGAGACGAAACCCCCCTCCTCCTGCGTGAAGATGTCGCCCGACTCGCACAACGGCCCGCCGACGATCACATCCCGCTCGGCCCGGTACGCGTCGCCGTCGGCCGGCACGACCGACATCGGATGATAGGCGCCATACAGAATCGGCCGGGCGAGATTGTTGAAGCCGGCGTCGAGCAGATAAAACGTGTTGTCCTCCTGCCGCTTGATCGCCCGAATCTCGGCCACCAGATATCCGCTTTCAGCCACAATGTATCGGCCGGGCTCGATCTCCAATCGCACCGCATGACCGAAGCGCTCTTGCAACCGCCGCCGCGCGGCATCGCATCTTGCATAGTAGGCGGCCAGATCGACGTAGGCGTCGGCGGGATGGTAGATCGTCGGCAGTCCTCCGCCGACGCTGACCGACCGCACCATGGGACCGACCTCGACCGCCGCCTTCTCCAGCGCCCCGCAGACTTGCGAGAGATGCTCCAGGTCGGTGCCCGAGCCAATGTGCGCGTGCAGCCCAGTGACCGAAAGCTGATAGCGGCCAGCGCGATCGAGGCACTCGGCGATCTGCGTGTGCCAAATGCCGTGTTTCGCCTGCTTGCCGCCGGTATTGGTCTTTTGGCTGTGGCCGTGGCCGAAGCCGGGATTCACCCGCAGCGTGATTTCGCGCCCGGCGCCGCGCGCCGAGTTGGTCGATCATGTCGGCCGAGCCGCAGTTGACGTGAACATTTCGCTCGACGCACAAATCGAGTGCCTCGGCGTCGAAGATGTCGGCGGTATAGACGATCGGCGGAGGTGGAAAAGGGGACAGGCGCCTTTTGCCGGAACGGCCCTCCGGGTGATTCGCACAAAAGGTGCCTGTCCCCTTTTCCGCCTCGGGCGAGAAGCCGGCGGCCAAGGCGCAGGATTTCGCCCGCGCTGACGGTATCGACCAGCCCGCCCGCGCGGCGAACGAGGTCGAGAATCGCAAGGTTCGAGCACGCCTTTTGGGCGTAGCGGACCACGTCGAAGGCCGCCAAATCGGCGATCCGGCGGCGAATCGTGGCGGCGTCGTAGACGAATGTGGGCGTTCCAAAACGTCGGGCCAACTCGGCAACCGACACGCCGGCAATGTGAGTGCGTGAAGCAGGCATGAGCGGATTGTATCAAGAAACGGGCCGGGGTGGCAGTGCAACCGCCACCCCAACGCGCCGGAGCATGACGTCGGCTTACTCGGCCTTCACAGGCGGTGGACCGGCCGGCGGGGCGGACTGTATCGTATCGACATTACGGCCTTGCCCGTGGCGGCCAGGGCCTTGATCGCCCCCTCTTCAAGTTCCACGCGAACGCGCATCCCTGACGCAACAGGCGAGGTGGTGATAGTCACGTGGTCTTTGTCGCCGGTTTTCCCAAGCTCCTTCACAAGATACTCGGCCGGTTTCTTTACCGATTCACTGTCCACCGTGTCGGCGATGAACTTGGCGATTTTGCCGACCGACACGCGGATTACGGCGGAAGGTGCGTCAGTGTCGGTTGCCTCTTTCGAGTCGTCGATGACCTTCTTCAGCGTCTTGGCGGCGTTGCGCCCCATCGCGAACCAGACTCTGTCGGAGGAGGTGGCCAGAACGACCTTCGTTGTCTCGCCGAAGAACGGAACGAGTTGCGGGGCCGGTGTCGGCACGGCGAGGTAGTGGATGTGGAGGCCGTCGTAATGATTGGAGTTGATCTTGAAGGTCTTGGCCTTCTCCGGGTCGGTTTTCTTCAGTTCGTCGGCCAGTTTCTGCAGCGATTTCTCCAACTTCTCGCCATCGGCGACGGCGACGCCGCCAACCACGGTGGCCGACTCGGGCTCAAGCAGAACCGCGACGGCGCCGTCGATCTTCTTGGTCTCCAAGGTCCGCCTCAAGACATCGACGGTTTCTTCGGTGAGTTTCGAGATCAGGTTGATCTGGTCTTCCGAGAGTCCCATCTGCTGCAACTGTTGCGGGAACATCCGCTGAAACATAGCCAAGCCCATCTTATTCTGGGCGAGATCGTCGTCGGTGAGCATCTGCGTCTTGCTCATAACCACCGCGGCGTCGGGGATGTTGACGCCGGCAAACGCCGTCTTGCCGCCCTTCCGTGCGGCAAACTTGTCGGCCAGTTTTGTCCCGCTCTTCGCCGTCACCTTGATGTCGAAATGGGCCTTATTGTTGTCGTGGTTGATCCTCAGGCCAAGCTCCACTTCGTCCAGGTCGTTCAGCCCCTGCGTTAGCAGCGGCATGGCAACCTTCAGTTGCGCGGCTCCGCCGGGTATCGGCAGCATCCTGCCGTCGATTGCCGACTGCAAGCGGGCCACGCCGTCCAGGAGCATTTGCTCGGGAACGTTCTTTAGCAGGAAACGGGCGGCAACGTCGTATTCCTTCGGCAAATCGCCGAACAACGGCAGCGGATCGGCCGGCGCGTTAGCCAGATCATCACGCCTGATCGAGATTGCAGCCCAGCTACCTTTCTGCTGGACAAGGAAAGGGGGCCTGCCAGGGCCGTTGATCTCGTACACGTCGCCTTTGAGCGTGATCGCCGAGGCCAACTTAGGATTGGCCTTTATCACCTCCATCAGCTCTTTCAGGTCGGTGACGGGGATGAAGCCGTAGGCGATTAGCTTTGGCAAGTATGGATCGTCCCCTGGGCGCGGGAAGATGACGATACCCCAGGGCCGTTTCGTATCGAGGCCGGCCAGGCCTTTGCCCTGGGTCATTTGCTTCAGTGTCACCTCCAACCCTTCGACGAGTTTGGGGGTTCCGCTCAGGCGGCCGATCAGGTCAACATCTGCTTTCAGCGCGTCGTAGCCGGCGGCCGACACGATCGCCATCGGCTTCATTTCCCCCTGGGCGAAGCATAGCGGCGCAACACCAAGGCACGTCGCTAAACAAAGGACCAGTAGTAAAGTCTTTCTCACGACACGTTTCTCCTTTCTCCTTTGCCGAACCGACAGGTACACCCATTCTACCGTGGCGGCGAGCCGACGATGGCGGGCCGCCGCACAGACCGGCGCCATCTCATCGAGTAGTTCGATGTCGCACCGCAAATCTTGGACGGAACGGCATCAAGATATAATCAGGTGAAAAGCACTCCATTCGCCGTGCGGTCGTAAGCGAGTGGATTCCGTTCCACTTCGCGCGGGACTATCAGCGTTCACGGAAGGTAATCCGCCCTTTCGTCAGATCGTAGGGGGAGAGCTCCACTCGGACCCGATCGCCCGGCACGATGCGGATGAAGTGTTTTCGCATCTTGCCGGCCACGTGGGCAATGATGGTGTGACCGCTTTCAAGCTGCACCCGAAACCGGGTATTGGCAAGGGCTTCGGTCACGTTGCCCTCGACCTCGATCGCTTCTTCCTTTTTCCCCATACGTCACCCACAAGAGGGGCCGCTCGGCCGGATCGCATCGTTCAGAATCCTACCATCGTACCAATTTCCCGCACGCTGTCTAGGTGGGCCGGGGCACCGTCGGGCACCGTCGAAGACCAGGCGGCGCTATTGCTTCACGCGATAGATTTTCTTCAGTGGCTCGGCGTTTTGCGGCACCAGTTCCAATATCCCGTCATCGACCAACCGCTCGAAGACCTGCGGCTGAACGAAATCGGTAAATCCGTACGTGTCGCGGTAGCGCTTGATCTCGCCCCAGTCCACCAGGACGTAGGCGAGGCGAAGCGATGCGAACTCTCTGCGGATTTCGTTGGCCGGGCGAAGCTGCTCCTGCGGCGGAACGTGCCCCAAGGCCTTGCCCCTGACCAACTGCTCGAAGACGCAATCGTCGAAACAGGTGTTGTAGAATACGACCGGCTTCAGATCGAAAACGGCGGCGTCGCCGACGGTCAGCACCGCGCCGCGATCGGCGTCGTTGTTCACGTAATAATGACAAGGGGTAACCCATTGCGTGTCATTGCGGAGCTGGTCGAGCGGGATGAACCAGGCGTTCAGCGGTCCGGCTGCCGAGATGAGGAAGTTGGCCCCCAGGGCGGCCAGCAGCAAGCCCTTCAAGACCCGCCGCCACCAGGCCTCGAAGCTCCAGCAAGCCCCCGCCCCGGCCAGCAGCGCCAACACCGGCGACAGCGGCAGCCAGAAACGGTCGATGCGATGCGTGAAAAGCCACCAGGCGGCGATAACGAACACCGCGTAGGCCAACAATTCCCAGCGGAGCCGCCGCCAGATCACCGCCGGCTTGTTGCCCCAGGCCAACAGCGCCAACAGCGCCAGCGGCACGACCAGCGGGCTGATCCACTCGCTGGTCAAGACCACACCCTCCAAGTCCTTACCCAGGGTTTCGATCGCAAAATCGTGAGGTAGATGGGCCCGCTCCCAGCGTCGCTCCTTCTCGGCGTTCCACGTTGTGCCGCCGAAAGTTCCATACATCAGCGGATACGTGGGATTGCCGGTGAGAACCCAGTTCTTGGCAAACCACAGACCGCAACCGAGCGCCGCCGCCAGCAGAAAGACGGCGCAGGCCGCCAGCGGACCCACATTTCGCCCTTCCGGCCTCAACCGCGGAGGCGTTGGCGACGATGCTTCCGGCGGAGGCAATTCTCCCGCCGCCGACCAACGATCGCGATTGTCGCCGTGCTGCCGGGAACGTCCAACCAAGGTCCAGAGCGCCAGCGGAATCAGCACAAACAGCACGGCGGGATACTTCGTGGCCACGGCGCCGCCAGCCAAATAGCCCGACAGAGCAACCAGGGCCGCCACTGAATAACGCCCGCCGCTTTCACCGTTTCGTTGCGATGGCAGTTGCGCGTCTCGTTGGGATGGCAGTTGCACTGCCATTCCCCGCCCGCGCGACAGCAGCAGGGCGTACAACGCCAAAAACAGATAACACGCGGAGGCCCCCTCGATCAGGCCCGAGCAGGTCACGTTGACGTTGGGCATGATTGCGGTGCTCGTAAGCCAGGGAATCGAGATGTAGACCAGGGCGGCAACCACGCCCGCGCCGGTCGAGTAGAACCGCCGTCCGGCGGCAAACAGACCCAGGGCGCACAGCGGCGTGAAGGCGGCGATGACCGTTTTGCCCACCAGCCCACCCCACCACCAGTCGCCAGCGACCGTCATCGCCAGCAGGCTGAGCATTTCGGCGCCTAGGGGCATGTTGGCATACACATTGTGCGGCAGAAAGGTGATCTGTCCGCGCTGGTAGAACTCCTTCGGGGCCTGCAAATGGTATTCGCAAACGTCAAAATCGGTCGGCGGCAGCATCGCCGCCAGCAGAATTGCCGCCAGAAACGGCAAAGCCAGACACAGCCAGTGCCGACCGACAAAACCGGCACAGCGGCGGTAAGCGGCCAGCAACACTTGATGGCGCTGCAACTGGCGGCGCTGCTGGGGCGACGGCGACGACCGCCGTTGGGCCGGCAGTTGACGTTGGGCCGGCAGTTCAACTGCCGGCCCAACCGCCAGCCCGGCGGCCGATTGAATCGCCGCCAAGGCAAGATGGTCTTCCACGCTGCCCACGGTTCTCAAGCCTGTTCGCTCGCGGCCGTCACGGTTCGAGCGCCTCCGCCAGTACCAGAAACCGGCGGCGGCCACCAACGTCAGCAACGCCGGCATCCCGGCGGCCCGCAATCGCCCGAGTTGCCCGAAAAGCCCTGCCGCCAGCGTCCACGTGCTCAGCAGATTCAAGCCGACGGCCGTGGAAAAAACGGTGGTTTCCAGGCGTGTCAACCCCCGGGCAACGCGCAACAGCGAGAGCAACAGCCATCCCAGAACCGCAGCCCAGACGAGTATCAACCCTGCCGCCAGCAATATCCCCGCCCGATCGCCCAGACTGAATTGCGGCGGTACGCCGAACCAATTCACAAACAGCGAGTCGTTCGACCCCACAACCGTTGCTTTGGCCAGGGCGTAGACCAATTGGCCGCGCCGCCACGTCTCCGTCCGGCTGGAGAGACTCGGCAGCAGCGTGATGTAGAAGAAGAGCCCATAGGCCGCCAGTCCGACAAGAATCGCCGTGTTCTGCAGTAGTTTCATGGCTACAACTTGTCGGAGTCCTCGAAGGTGTAGTCGGTCACCAGCCAACGGCCGCCCTCCAACCGCAACTGAAGGGTCACGTGCCGCGCGAAGCCGTGATAGGGCATCTCACCCTTGCGGTCGCTTCCTCGGCCCACGGCGAGAAACTGCGCTTCGGCCGAGGGTGGGCTGGTCAGGCGGTTCACCTTGACCTCCAAGCCGCTGATATGCGCCTCCTCGAACTGAACGCGCCCAAACACCCAGGTCGTAAAGGCGCGAGCCTTCTTGGCCGACGGCGAAAGGCAATCGAGGGCGCCTTGCAGATTGTTCTTTCTCACCGCCGCCACCGCCGCATCGAGCGTCTGCGCCACCGCCTTGCGATCGGTAATCACAAAATGCTCGACGACCAGACCGGCGGCAACCAGTACCGCCACGCCGAGCATGGCGATCAGGTACTTGCCCAAGCCCGTCCGCAGCAGCAGGAACGCCAGCACGGCCTCGACCGCAATGCCGATGAACAGAATCGGCCACGGGCTTTCAACGAAGATCATCTCTTATCTCTTTTTCGGGAAGAGCGGACCGCCGTAGAGGGCCGCCTCGCCGAGGATTTCTTCGATTCGCAGCAACTGGTTGTATTTCGCCATGCGATCGGTGCGCGAGGCCGAGCCGGTCTTGATCTGGCCGGTGCCCATCGCAACCGCCAGGTCGGCGATCGTCGAATCCTCCGTCTCGCCGCTGCGGTGACTGATGACGGTCGTGTAGTTGTTTCGCCGGGCAAGATCGATGGCCTCGATTGTCTCGGTCAGCGTGCCGATCTGGTTCACCTTGATGAGGATGCTGTTGCACACTCCCTCGTCGATGCCGCGTTGCAGCCGCTCGGTGCTGGTGACGAACAGATCGTCGCCGACAAGTTGGATCTTACTGCCCAGCCGATCGGTCAACAACTTCCAGCCCTCCCAATCGTCCTCGGCGCAGCCGTCCTCGATCGAGCAGATCGGGTATTTCTCGACCCATTTGGCGTAGATGTCAACCAACTGGGCCGCCGTGATCTCCTTGCCGTCAACGCTATAGCGCTTCTTCTCGGTGTCGTAGAAGGCCGAGGCGGCCGGGTCGAGGGCGACAGACGCCTGCTTGCCGGCTTCGTAGCCCGCCTTGCCGATCGCTTCGACGATCACGTCCAAGGCGTCGGCGTTGCTCTTCAGATCGGGGGCGAAACCGCCCTCGTCGCCCACGTTGGTCGAGAGTTTCTTGCCCTTCAGCACCGCCTTGAGATTTTGGAACACCTCGCAGCCGCAGCGGATGGCGTCGCTAAAGGTCTCGACGCCCAGCGGCACCACCATGAACTCCTGCACGTCCACGGCGTTGTCGGCGTGCGAGCCGCCGTTGATGATGTTCATCATCGGGACCGGCAGCAGCCGGGCGTTGCACCCGCCCAGATAGCGGAACAGCGGCAGCCCGCAGTGGTCGGCCGCGGCCCGGGCGGTGGCCAGCGACACGCCCAAGATCGCGTTCGCTCCCAGTTCCTTCTTGTTCTTCGTGCCGTCGATCTCGTTCATGCGGTAATCGAGCGCGATCTGGTCCAGCGCGTCCATGCCGCACAATTCGTCGGCCAGTTTCGTGTTGACATTATCGACCGCCTTCATCACCCCACGGCCGAGGTATTTCTTCTTGTCGCCGTCGCGAAGTTCCAGCGCCTCGTGTACGCCGGTGCTCGCCCCGCTCGGCACGGCCGCCCGGCCAAAAGCGCCGCTGGCCAGTTCCACATCGACCTCGATCGTGGGGTTCCCGCGGCTGTCAAGAATCTGTCGGGCGCGAATGTCTACAATCGTCGAACTCATGGTCTTCTCCGTATGGTCAAGTTCTTGCAAAAGGCTTGAGTTTATCGGCAAAACAGGTCGCAGAATTTCCTTATTGTCTCCGATCGGCCGCCGGTTGGCTGAGCGGGGGCGGTTGCAGGCGGAAGCCGCCCTAGTGCCCGACCCGACCTTGATTGACATGTATTCAAATCAGTGGGGCAGGCGTGCTTGCCTGTCGTGGGCATAGGGGAATGGCAGAAAGGAATGTCTGCCCCACCTGTCAACTAAGGTCGGATCGGGCACTAGGATTCGCGCAGACCAGCCGGCAGGAGGGCCGGTTCTCGCGATTCTTACGAGAGGGTCGGGGGGAGCGTCGCCGCGTGGAGATCGTGTCCCACAAGATTCACTGAAGGACACAGTAAAGGAAAATGGCGAGCGGAAATCCGCTCAGCAACGTGCCCAGTACCGCCAACCGCACTATTTCAGCACGCCCACGGCGGATTCCCCCGATGAGCGTGATAATCCCGAAGCCAAAGGCGAGCGAGTCCAAGAGATAAAACACCCCTAAGTGAAACGGCGAAAAGGTCGAGACCGGACTCAGCAGGAAAAGGACCATCGGGACGAAGACCGAAAACCACGCCGCTTGATGCAGTAACGTTCTCCGCCCTTTCGCGGGGCCCTCTGCGTCCAGCGTCGTTGTGTCGTTCGGGGGCATACTTGCCCTGGATTCGGACCGGTCATGCCGTGATTTGTAGTGTCACGATTAATCGCCGCAACCTCTCAGGTTGCTCTACGATGCCCCGCCTCTGATCTTGGCAAACAGTTTCCTCAACGGCAACTCAAAGCCGGGCAGCACGTCGCCCCCCGTCAACACGCCGTTCTCGTCGAAAACAGCGCATTGCTCGGGCGACGTATAGACGGCGACGTTGCGGGTGCGAGGATCGACGTACCAGACCAGGCGAACGCCGGCGGCGAAGTAGTCCTGCAGCTTCCGCCGCATCTCGCCCTCCGTATTGCCGTCGGAAAGGACTTCAACCGCCAAGTCGGGGGCAACGGCAGGAATCGACGCCTTCGGCAGCTTACCGTCGGGAAAATGATTCCAGCTTACGAAAGCGACGTCGGGAATTCTAACCTGTCGAGGCAAAATCTTGAGCGTTCCCGCCTCCCCCGAGACGATGCCGAGATTATGCTCCTCCACAAATCTGCCCAACCACTGGATAATCATTCCCGCCAGCACGGATTCCGTATAGCCCATAGTCTTCTCCACAAGCACGCCATCGACCAACTCGCAGATTCGGTCGGAATGATCGATCAGGTCGAGGACGTCCTTTTCGGTGGCCGTGCCAGGCGTGGGGACAAGGCGAACGCGCTCCGGCGGCACGTGGCCGAGTTGCTCGAAGAGATCGGCAACGGTGACCCACACAGTCGGCGGTGAAGATCCGGCAACAGTGGACATCGGCGATAGTCTCGCTTGGTAGAATGCGCAGCGATCCCCAGAGCCTGCCCTCTATTCTAGGGGACAAGGCCCTATTCTGCAACTCGGCGTTCGTCGGCCCTCGCGATGTGGCGGGATTGGCCCGATTAGGGTAGAATCGATGTCGAAGGGAGAATCCCATGATTCGGCCCGGAAGACTGCCTCATCGCCGTACTCGTCGTCCCGGCTACACCTGGATCGAACTGATCGTCGTGGTCGTAGTCCCGGCCATTGCCCTAGGGTTATTCGTTCCGGCCACACAGAACGCGAGGGAGAAGCGCCGGCCGATCTGACGCTTCACCGGCGGGACGTTGCCGGCCGGCTATTTGTGGTACGGAGTTGTCCCGAACACAGGTTTTGAAGGCGGCAGACAGGAATGTCTGCCCCACCGTATTGATGGATGACTGCGTCAGACCGTTGCCGCCACGGCTTCTTCGTGGTTGTTGCGGCGTTCGGCGCGGCTGGTGTCGAGCGACAACTGCATGGTGACGCTCCAGCGGCCCTCCTTGTCGGCTTCGACCAGCCAGTGTGGCATCACCACCACGGACTGATGCACCAACTCGAACCCGCCCTCCGATTGGCTCACCGTCTCGATCGGGAAGGTCCAGAAGCCGCTGGGACGCGACATCTTCAGGCCGACGTCGATCCCCAGCCACTCGTCGGTCAGATTCAGCCCAAAGACGCCGTGCAAGTCGAGCTTCGTGCCGAGTTGGCCGAGCAGGTTGCCCTGGATGTCCGAGAAGTTCCGACCGTAGGCGTTGCTGGGCATTCCGGCGAAGTTCATTTCGACGGCGAAGTGCAGCGGCTGGCCCTGCGGCAGATTCTCAAGCATGTAAGCGACTTGCAGTGACGAACTGCCGGCATCGAGCGTCAGCCCCTTGGTGATCCGCACGGGGTGGCCGTTGACGTTGCCGTCGCGGAGCAATTGCACCTGGATGCGGTCGGGATTCCGCCGGATGCGGGCTTCGTAAGGGCCGGCGACGAAATCGCCGCGCTGCATCGCCGTGCCATTAGCCACGGCTTCCAGCGTCGCATCGTTGTCGTAGAACAGATCGACGAGGCTCTTGCGGAGATGGTCGTCGTATTGCAGCCGCTTGTCGAGATCGGGCTGCTTGAAGACGACGCGGTCGTGGATACTGGCCACCTGCCCCTCTTCGCGATGCTCGCCGGCCCGGACCTTCTCGTGGTACGCCTCGGGCCGCCGGGCCAAGGTGGCCAGCAGGTTGTGTTGGATGCGGCGGACGTCGAGTTCGGTCATCTGCCCGCCGTTGTTCGGGCTGATCAGGGCCACCATCTTGTCGTTTGTCAGGCGGACTTCCTGCCGGGCGTCGAAATTAAAGTCGTCGGCCGCGGCCTCGATCCATGTCTCCGGCTTGCCGGTGGCCCGATCGAGCAGGTTGTCGGCGGCGATGAGGTGCTGGTAGACGGCGTTGCGGAGATGGGGCAGATAGATGCCGCCGAACGCCCCGTGCCAATAGCCGCAATTGCACTGGCCGCGATACAGTTCGCCGCGGGCCTGTTCGAGCAACTCGGGATTTACCGGTTCGCCCGAGGTCATCGCCGCCACGGTCTCCTGCAAGCGGCGGCTGACGCTCATCATGCGGCAGTACATTTCGTCGGCCTCGGGGTATTTCACCCGGTAATTCCGCCAGAATCCGCCGCGAATGAAGGGCCGCAACGACGCCCAGCGCGGGTCGTCCTTCATCTCGCGGGCGATCCGCTCGTATTCCACCAGCCGCTCGGTCGGCAGCACCCATTCGGTCATTTCGCGATAGCTGCAATCGGGCAGGTAGATTTTGCCCGCCGGCGGAACGTTGTCGAACGCCTCGGCCAGCGTTGTCACCTGGATCCATTCCTGGTTTTGCACCAGGGCGTCGAAGAAGCGGACCAGCCAGCCGTCGTCGTAGACGTGCTTTTTCGTCTCCGGCCAGGTGCCGAACTTCTCGCCGTCGTCGCCGAAGACGACCACCGCGTTGTTGTGCTCCGCGGCGATCTTGCCCAGATAGTCGATCGTCTGCTGCGGATCGGCGAAGGGGATCGTGTATCGCAGCCGCTCGCTGCCGGGAAATACCGACAGCACGCGGCCTTCATCCTCGGTCAGCAAGTGACCGGTCAATTGGGATTCGGCCAGTCCGGCGCACTTGAAGTGGAAGTCGTCCAGCACGGTGTACTCGATGCCGGCGTCGACCAAGTCGCGGACGAACGACTGTTCCCAAACTCGCTCGGGCACCCAGACGCCGCGGACGGTCGCGCCCAGCCGGCTTTGCAGGAAGCGGGTGTAGCTGCGGATTTGGCCGACGCGATCCCAGGAGGGGATCATCGCCAGGATCGGCTCGAAGTAGGCCCCGCCCAGAATCTCGATCCGTCCCTGTTCGACGAACTGGGCCAGCCGGCCGATGTACTCGGGCTCGTGGGCGGCCAGCCATTCCATCAGCGAGCCGCTGACGTGCAGCGACATCTTCAACGTCGGATAGCGGCCGAAAACATCGAGAAAACTGCGGTAACTGTCGTCGTAGGCCCGTTGAAAAACGTCGTCGAAATTGCCGACGGGTTGGTGGTTGTGCAGGGCGAGAACGAAACGTATGCGGTTGGGCATGGTAGCGGGTGGGGCAGGTGTTCGGGGGCGTGTTCCTGTAAAGCCGCGACCATTGGTCGCGGTTGCCGCAGCGTCCTGCATATTCTACCGCGACCGATGGTCGCGGCTTTACAGTCGATGCAGCGGGAATGTCTTTTTCTTCGGCAGCCGCACCCCAAATTATCCAGTCTGCCTGCTCGGAAAAGTTTGTGGCTCCGGCAATTCGACCTCGACTTCTCGCAGGAAGGCGGCGGCTTGCTCCGGCGGCACCGGATTGATGTAAAAACCGGTCCCCCATTCAAACCCGGCCGTTCTCGTCAAACTCGGCATAATCTCTATATGCCAGTGATAATGCCCCAGTTCCTGCGTGTCAAATGGGGCGGTGTGAACGATGTAATTGTATGCCGGCTGGTCAAGCGCCGCCTCGACTTTGACGATCACCTGCCGCATCACGCCCGACAGCTCCTCGACCTCGTTCTTCTGGATGTTCTCGAAATGGCTGGCGTGGTTTTTGGGCAGGATCCAGGTCTCGAAGGGGAAACGGCTGGCGAAGGGGCAGAAGGCGACGAAGCCCGGCGTGTCGAACACCACCCGCTTCTCCGTGGCCAATTCCTGCTGGATCATGTCGCAATAGACGCAGCGGCCGCGGTAGTTGAAAAACTCCAGCGAGCCGGTCATCTCTTCCCAAACGTTGATCGGCACGATCGGCGTGACGATTAGTTGACTATGCGTGTGTTCCAGCGACGCGCCCGCCGCGGCGCCGACGTTCTTGAAGATCATGCCGTAGACCAGCCGCTGGTCCTTTTTCAGATCGACCAGCCGATCGCGGTAGACCCAAAACACCTCGCGCAGCTCTTCTTCGGTCAGTTCGGAGGTGCTGATGATGTGCCGCGGCGACTCGATAATGACCTCATGCGCGCCGACGCCGCGCATCATGTCGTAGATGCCGTCGCCGCGTTTGTTCAATTGGCCCTCGATCTCCAGGGCGGGAAATTTGTTGGGCACTACCCGCACCCGCCAGCCTTCGCGGTTTCGCGCCGAGCCGGGCCGGCGATAGGCGATGATCTCGTCGGGCGTTTTATCTTCGTGTCCTTCGCAGAACGGACAAAAACGGCCCTTCTGCCGCTGCGGCGTCGAGTCGAAGTCGTGCGGTCGTTTCGCACGTGCGCTGGCGATGATTACCCAACGGCCAACGATCGGGTCTTTGCGGAGGTCTGGCATGGAGAGGGATCGGGGGTCAGGGGTGGGGGATCGGGGGTCAGGGGCCAGGAAATGATGAATGATGAATGATGAATTACGGACGGGCCGGTTGTCTGCATTCATCATTCATCACTCATCATTTTCCTTCACGCTTGCCACATCATCAACTCAAAATCGAGGGAAGGCGCCGCCATTTTGACTTGCCTTATACGTAAACTGCATGCCCAAGTTGTGCCATCAGCACGAAAAGGAAGTCGTGCGCCGCATCGTTCTTATTAAGGCTAAATATGATCTCGACAACCCCGGTTTCGAGTTCTCGGATCTTGGGCTTGGGCTCCGACTGTTGTATGGGCATACTCCAGGAGTGTCTTTCGATGGCTGTGGGGTTCTTCCCGTGCGTCAGGTAACGAACCGTCGCGACCTTGCCATCGGCATTGCAGGAGAATGTGATTCCGATGGCCCCGGCATCTGGAGTATTTGCTGCCGCCTGCCCACGGAGCGGCGAAGACGGGTCTCGTGCCGCTTCGGCCTTCGAGTAATGGCGAACTGCCCACACGGGGGATTTGGTATCGACGTACTTCCACTCGGGAAGGTTTTGAGGCATTGCGCGCTTAGAGGACGCCCCCGCCATGCGATCAAGCACCTCCTTCAAGAAGCCGTCGTGCGTCGCGCATAGCAGGACCTCTGGCCGCGGGTGTGCGACGTAAAGCGTCCAGTTGTCATTCTCCCATTTCTCCTCGAAGACGGCCACTTGTTTGCCGGATATCTCGACCGTTCTAGCGGACTTGCGCAGCAGAACTCGCATCGCCGCCGATAGCAGCGACGCCGTACCTTTGTCAAAGACAACCACTTGACAGCCCTGGTAAGGCATCATGCCCAGCCCATGTGGCGACCGGAAGCAACGACTTCCTTCGACGGCAAGCGAGACATTCTTGCCAACGAGTTCCTTCGGCAGAAGTTCCTGAAGGATGCCGAGCGGCAATGACCGTACGGCTGCCTGATAACGAAACGACTCGTTGGCCTTCTCGATCTTGAAAGGACCGTTAGCAACGATAATCGTCTCAGAATCGACTGGCAGCCAATGCAGCACTTCATCAATTCGGCTTAGTACGGCGGCACTCGCGGGCACACCACTCGTGCCATAACCGCCTGCCATTACAGCACTCGCCACACAAAACAGCACCAATGCACGACGCATGCCTAATCCCTTTCATCCACATTGTCACGGAACGCCGCAAGGTGCATTCCTGCACCCTTGCGATCCTTTCTTCGTGCTGTCACCTCACGCTTGCCACATAATCAATTCGTAATCCGGCGACGGCACGACGGTTTCGATCGCGCCTTCGTGGGGGATGCGCTCGATGGGCTGTTTGTCCTTGAGCAGTTCGACGTAGAAATGCACCGGCTCGTCGGTTTTGCGGGCGAGGCTGCGGAAGGTGACCGCCGCCTCAAACAACTGCTCGGCGGCGGCTTCGGCGTGCGAACCGGCCATCACCGCGCCGTGCCGCCAGAACTGCACGTACGGCTCCTTGCGGCTGGGATGACTGACCAGCAACTCGAAACCCTCGGGCTGGAGGAAGACCAGCCGAACCGCGTCGACGTCGGCCAATTGCTCGCGGGCCGGGCCGCCGCGGGCGTCGAGCCGCACCAGCAGCCGCTCGGGGTCGAAGCCGAAGTAGAGGTCGGAAATGTACCCCTGCGTCACCATGCTCATCGCCCCGCGCGAGCCGCCGCAGACGTAATGACCCGCGTTGATCCACTTGAAGTAGCTTCGCCGGCCGTCCACTTTGACTTTCAGCAAGCCGGTCGGCGCGGTGTAGCCGTGTGCGTGGCGGACGCCCTGGCGGATCGGCCGCGCCAATTCGCTCGGCGGCTGCTCGCCCAGCACCTGGTACACATTTTGCAGGTGTTTGCGGAAGAGCCGGTCGAACAGGCCGTCCTGCGCGCTCGTGTGGCTGTCGCCGAACCACCAGAACCAGTCGCTCCCTTCGGCGATAAACAGCTCTTCCCATGCCCGGGCGATGCTCTCGGCGGGCTTCGATTTCCGCCCGGCGACGGCCACCAGCCATTGCCGCGTCTCGTGCAGCAAATCCCAGGCGCGGTTGCATTCGGGATGGCCGATCCAGATCCCGAAATTGTGCTGAATCCAACTGCCGGGGAAGAGATGGCCGATCTTGTCGATGGCGGGCCAGCGGGCGAGATAGTCGGCCACGCGCACCGGCTTGATCCGCGGATGCTCGACCACGCGGCGATAGACGCCGCGGAGGAAATCGACGCCGGCGTGGGGATAATATTCCCAGCAGTTCTCGCCGTCGAGGATGATGCTCACCAGCGTGGGCCGATGTCCGGCGTTGCCGCCCGTCGCGTTGCCGATCGCTTCCAGCTTGCCGATGAAATCGTTCACCGCATGTTCCGGCTGGTAGCGCTGATAGTGGAAGCCGATCTGGTCGCTCATGGCGTGATCGCGGAAGATCAACTGCACCGAGCGGCCCTGCTCTTCGGCCCGCCAGGGGCGATAGAGCATCTCGGGATTGCGGAGGAATCCGTTGCCGTCGCGGGCGACCCAGCCGTCGGTCGAGCAGGAGAGGATCTCCTCGTCGGTGCCGATCCATTGGATGCCGGCCTCGGCGATCGCCGGAATCACGCCCTGGCAGACGGAGCCCTCCGAGGGCCACATTCCCCGCGGCTTCTGCCCGAACAGCTCCTCGTGGAATGCGACTGCGCGGCGAATCTGCTCGCGGGCGTCCTCGGGATAGCCGTCGAGATGGCTGGGCAGCGTCACGTTAGGCATGGCGCGGCGGGCGAGCCGCTTGTCGTACAATAGCGGCAGGATCGGATGATAGAACGGAGTGGTGGTCAGCTCGACCTGGCCGCGCTGGGCCAGTTCCTTGTGCAGCGGCACGACCTGGCGGAGCAGTTCCATCTGCTTTTCCAGCAGCCAGAGCTTTTCCTTCTCCGTCCAGCCGCGGCCCTTGTTGCGGAACTCGGCAAGGTCTGAATCGAGCTCGAAGGCCAGCGGGTGCATCCACACCAGGTTCGACCAGCATTGCAGGTCGATGATGTCTTTCTTGTTGAATCGCTTGCGGGCCTTTTCGGCCGAGTCGACCCCCAGGCCGCGCTTGCGATACAGTTCGTGGTAGCGCGGAAAGGGCAAGATCATCTGGTCGGGATGGACCATGAAGAAATTGTCGAGCAGATAATAGGCGTCGCCTTCGCTCAGGCCGTCGGCCGGGGTGCGGGAGACGCGCTGATGCACATCCTCGTGGCCGCCGTCGGTGTAGGCCGCCAACTGCTGCAACAGGCTGGGCACCAGATTGATCGTGGCTTGCATCTCCGGCACTTCGCGCAACAGCATCGCCATCCCCCAGTAGTCCTTCGTCCCGTGCAGGCGGACCCAAGGCATGGGATTCTCCTCGGCGACGTCGTCGGGATAGTACGGCTGATGCTGATGCCAGAAAAAGGCCAACGCGACTTCGTGCATGGCGATCCTTCACCCTCGATCAACTGAAATTCCACGTAGTAGGCACACGCCGTGTGCCGTTCTGGGCGCTACCAGCCAATCGGCCAAATCGGCAGGCGGCACACGGCGTGTGCCTGCTACATGTCGCGAAGAATATCAAATCCGGCGACGTTGATAAAGCGGTCTTTCGACGGCGGGGTATTTTTCTCCAACAGTCTCAGGCAAATTGTGTGCTTGCCGGGCTTCAGCCTGGGCGAGGACCACGCGAAGGGGAGGTCCCGGCCGGGACCGTACTGGTCGACGATCGCCACGACCTTGCCGTCGATTGTGACTTCCGTCCGGCCCGCGTCGTCGTACTTGAAGCCGCGCCAGCGGACGCCGGTCCCCTCGAAAGAACATCCCGCCGTCGCCCCGGCAACGTTGGTGAAATGGAATGGCGGGCACTCGTTCCACACCATCCCGTATGTTAGCCCGCCGTGAGGAATGTATCGAGCTGCGGCCGGATCGAGGTATAGGAAGTATCGCTCGCCCTCCTTGTAGGCGTAGAACGGGCGGAAGAGGATCGCCGGATCGGCGGCGAGCCGCCAGGTGAGCACTTCGCCCGCTGCCGGCGTCAACGCGCGATCGAGATGCTTAAGATCCAACTTCTCGACGAACCCGGGACTTGCCGCCCGCGCCGCCAAGACTACCGGCCCGTAGAGAATCGCCGCCGGATAGTCACGGTCCGGGACCAGGCGGCTCACGCAAAGCCGCATCGGCAGCACGACCGTCAGCCGATCGCCGTTCTTCCACTTGCGATGCAGCGATGTCCAGTGTAGCGAATCGGTATCGAGCATCACCGGCGCGCCGTTGAGTTTCGCACTCATCGGCCCGGCCAGCCACGCCGGGGTGCGAATCTTCAGACCGGCCTCGACCGGCCGATCGGTCTCGAAGCTGAACTCGACCGCGCCGTCTTCAGGAAATCGCGTCGCCTGATGCATGGTGACATTGGCGCCGGCGTGCGGCCACTTCACCGTCGAAGGCGTGAAGAAATTCACGTAGAGATTGTCGGCATCCTTGAAATAGGCCATGTCGCAGCAATCGGCGGTCGCCTGGATTCGCGTGCCGACGCAGCAACTCCAGCCCTCGCCGTGGATGCGCTTCATGCCGCCGTGCGGATTGTAGTCGGAGTAGTAGAAGACGCGGCCGTCGGGGGCCATTGGAATCGCCGCGCCGAGCCCGTTGATCGCGATCCGTTCCGCCCAATCGCCATAACGGGCGTCGCCCGTCGCACGCACGAGATATCTGACCACCTTGAACACCGCCCAGGCGCCGCACTGCGTCTCGGCCGTGGCCGTGGTCCTCGACAGATGTTCGAGCAGTTGCTTCCGCGGCAGCAGTTGCTCGTCCGGCCCGTAGCAGCCGGTGGCAAAGACCTGGTAGGCCTGGAGACAGTCGTAGGCGTTCCGCAGAATGTCGAGGTATCGCGAGTTGCCGCTGACCAGATAGGCGGCCCCGGCCCCGCCGAGCGTGTTCACGTGGCTGTAGGCATGATTGGCCTTCGCCAGCTTGCCACTCTTGTTCGGTCCGAAGGGATTCTCGTTTTGGGCGTAGAAATCCCAGTATTGCGGATACTCCCACACCGCTGCAAAATCACGGTACTTCTCATCGCCCGTGACCAGATAGGCGCGATACAGGTTCTCGCTCAACGTGTACCACTCGCAGCCGTCGGGGAGCGGCTTGCTGCGATCCAGATTCTTGATGGCCCAATCGGTGATGCGGCCGAGATGCCGCAGGGCGTCGTTGTTGCCACAATAGAGATAGTCGTCGAGTAGGCCCCAGACCATCTTGTCGTAAACATAGTGCGGGGCATTCGGCTTGGTCGAGTAGTAGAAATAGCCGTCCGGGGCGATGCACTTCGCCCATTCGGCGACAAGCGCGTTTGCCTTGTCGCGGCAGGCCACGTCGCCGGTGGCGGCATAAACCCGTGCCAGCCCGGAGACGATCTGGCCAAAGACGCTAAACACGTCGGCGGTATACCACCCGCCCAGATCGTGGCCGGGGGCAGGCAGGCCGGCCCGTTGGCGAAAGCCCTTCAAAAGGTCGTCGTTGGGGATGCGGAGGTAATCGTCGCGGACCTCATCCAACTGCATCCGCATCCGTCCGCCGTCGAGCGTCACGCCGCGATAGTCGAAGTTATCCAGCCGCAGTTTGCCCTTGATGGCGACGGCCTCGGCCCCAACGCCGCGATTCGGCAAGAAAGCCGCGGTCGCCCACACGGAAACAAGGCCAAGAACGATTGGTCGTATGGCATTCTTCACGGTTGCGTTCCCCTGGTATTTGGTTTTCAGACAAGCCGTTTAGCCGCCGCGTCCACGCGGCGTTGGCGGCGGGGCAATTCCTGCGCCGCGTGGAGGCGGCGGCTAAACGCCGGCCGGAACATTGATCTCCTGCTGCCGGCGCCGCGACTATTGACCAGCACCCGCTCCGCCTTGCTCCATCGTCTTGCGGTACAACTCGACGTATTTCTTCGCACTTTGCGCCCACGACCAGTCCTGGCGCATGCCGGTCGCCATCAGTTGCCTCCACTTCTCGGGCTGCCCGTGAACGTCGCAGGCCTGGCGCAGGCACTCGCTCAGCGCCAGCGGACTGTATTCTTGGAAGACAAAGCCGTTGGCCGCGGGGTTAGGCGTCTGCGGGTCGTAGCCCACGATCGTGTCGGCCAGGCCGCCGGTGGCGCGAACCAGCGGCACGGCGCCGTAGCGCAGGCTGTACATCTGGTTCAGCCCGCACGGCTCGAAGCGGCTGGGCATGACGAAGATGTCGGCGCCGGCCTCGATGCGATGGGCCAGCGGGTTGGAAAACTCCATTCGTAGCGCCGCCTTCTGCGGAAAACGATCGGCCAGGGCTTGCAGCATCTTGTGGTACTTCGGCTGGCCCGTGCCCAGGATCACCCATTGCACCTCGTTGGTCGGCAGCCAACGCTGCATCACGTCCACAATCAGATCGAGCCCCTTCTGGTCGGTGAGCCGGCCGATGAACCCAACCAGCGGCGCAGTCGATTCGCGCGGCAATCCCAACTCCTTCCGCACCGCCGCTTTGCAGATCGGCTTGACCCGCTCGACGTTGTCGACGCCGTAATTCGCGGGCAGATGCGGATCGGCGGCCGGATTCCACTCGTGCGGATCGATGCCGTTGAGAATGCCGGTCAACACGTTGCGGCGGTACTGCAACACTCCTTCCAACCCGCAACCCATCGGGCTGCTCTGAATCTCCTGTGCGTAGCGCGGGCTGACCGTGCTGATCGAATCGGCGAAGACCATGCCGGTCTTCAGCAGATTCAGATTGCCGTGGAACTCCATCTGCCGCCAGTTGAAGTACTTCCAATCGAGCCCCGTCAACAGCATGTCCCAGTGCCAGAACTGACCCTGATAGGAGATGTTGTGCACCGTCAGCAGCGTGGCGATTCGCTGATAGCGGGGGATGCCGTGGTATTCGATCTTCAAGTAGGCCGGCGCGAGGCCCGTCTGCCAGTCGTTGGCGTGCAGCACGTCCACGTGCAAATCCAATAAGCGAATCGCTTCCAGCACCGCGCGGCTGAAAAAGACGAAGCGCTCGCAGTTGTCGATATAATCCTTGCCCTCGACGCTGTAGAGTTGCTCGCGATCGTAATACTGGTCTTGGGCGACAAGGTAGACCGGCGTCTTGGCGTCGGGCATCGTGCTGCGAAGCAGATGGCCGGTGACCGTCTTGCTGCCGATCGGCACAATGAAATCGATGCCCAGCGGCTCGATCCGCTGTCCGCAGTAGCGCGTCTGCCGGTAGGCCGGCAGGATCACGGCCGCCTGGTGCCCCAGGCGAGTCAACTCGACCGGCAGCGCTCCGCAGACGTCGGCCAATCCGCCGGTCTTGGCAAACGGCACCGCTTCGCTCGTAGCCAGCAGGATGTTCACGGTCGGTTTTCCTCGCAAACAGTTCGGAGTTCCACCCTTGGCGGCGTAGCCGGCGGTTTCCGGCTTAAAGGCGGCACAAAGACACTGCCGCAGCCGTCTATTATTGCCGATTCAGGAAGGGTCTAACAGGCAAAGTCCCTCCAATCGGCACAATTCATCGCATAATACCCGGCATTGCCGCATTTAATAAATACCCCATAATTCGCATGTTGCCAAAAAACAACCTGCGCACCGCATTGGGTGAGTGGCCCGGTTCGCCGCGTCCGGCGGCGCTACGTCGAAGCGCTCAGAATGAAAGCAAGCCTTGGCCAATGCAACTGCGTGCTCTAGTGCTCTGTCAGTCTTGGATTGATGGATAAAGTCGCTTGAGCTTGATACGAGCGTCGGCCGTCGTAAATTGCCAGTCGATTTTGGATTCATGGTTGTTGCGGTTCTGTCCCCATACGGCGACTTCGCGGGTCATGATTTCTTTACAGTCGATGCGACGGTCCAGGCATTGACGGGAAAGAACGCTCAGTTCTGTCTCGGCCATATTCAGCCAACTACCGTGTTTCGGCGTGTGGTGGATTTCCAAACGTGAGGCCAACGCACGAGCGGTTGCCGGATCAAAGGCTTCGTACAAGCTGCCAATACCATGTGTGTTCAGGTTGTCCATCACAAGCACGACTTTCGCCGCCTTTGCGTAAACTGTCAGCAAAAGATGACAGATGAATTGCGCCCAGTCGATTTTCGTTCGCCGATCCGTCACATGTACCGTCCGCTTTCCAGCTAACGGCTCCACCGCCATGAAAAAGTTGGCCGTTCCACGCCGCTCGTATTCGCTGTCGTACTTGGCAGTGCGACCCGGCTGCGCCGGCAGCGGTTGACGCACTTCGGCGATCAACTGCTTGCTGGCTTCGTCCATGCACACCACGGGACACTCGGGATCATACGGACGATGGTATACGTCCAGCACATCTTCCATGGCGGCGACGAACTCCGCCGAAGGGGCCTCCGGCAAGCACCATCCTTTCTTCAGCCAAGGCTTAATTTCATTTTTTTTAGCGTTTGCCGCACGGCTTCGTGAGACACGGATTCCACATAGCCCAATCCAACCATGCAGTCGGCCAACAGACGCAAAGTCCAGCGTGCTCGGCCTTCCGGGGGCATCCGCAGGCAGTCGCCACCAAGTAGGCCTCCGCCTTTCCGTCAAGACGTCTTTCGTAAATTCGCGTGGTCGGCTTGGGATTCAACGCCGCTTCCATTCCTTCCTCGACAAACTGTCGGCGGGTGCGTGCGATGGTTGCTCGTCCGCACCCCAAGGCATCGGCAATCTCCGGATCCGCTTTGCCGGAACCACCATCCGCTTGATCGGCCAAAAGCAGGATACGAGCCCGCACCAACTTTCGCGCTGCTGCTCTTCCCGCCGAAACAATCGACTGCAATTCCTGTCGCTCCTCCTCCAATAATGTCACCCGATAACGCTTCTCCATGATAACCTCCCAGGAAAATCGGTCTTCCATGAACGATTACCCAGAGGATACCATAGATCAAAGCACGAATGACAGAGCACTAGGGACGATTCGTAAATATTCGCCCAACCCGTCAAATTCCTTGCCCAAGCTTACCAGCCTAACAATGGTCCTTGTTGTAACATCTTCCAGCTAAAGCGGTTGTGGCTAACTTGCCCAAATAGGCCAACGGGTTGGGCGAATATTTACGACGATTCAGGTTGGGGCTCAGGCAGGCAATGGACAACGGCCAACACGGTCGTTTTCGCACAAAGGCCGATTGAAATCTAGACCCTCATGCCGTATCATCTAGCACTCGATCCGGCTTTTGCACGCACACCCTGCGAATCGTGCAGAATCCCGTATCCCGTATCATTAGCTGAGAAGCCATAGACGTAAGTCATTACGAACCAATGACTTGAGGCTGTAGCTCAGGAGGTAGAGCAACGGACTTTTAATCCGTAGGTCTCGGGTTCGAATCCCGACAGCCTCACTTCGCAAAGTCTGGTCTCGCAGTAACTTACAACAGTCGGTGCGGGACCACTGTGCGCGGCCGCCGGCCACTTGTGCAGATTCTGTGCAGATGACTGCCCGGGAGGCGACCATGGCGTGAAGGAGAGTCTGGAAGCGACGAAGGCGAGGTATTCGCAAGGTGTGTGTGCTGATCCGTTGGTACGACGATTGTGGGAGAATGCAGGCGAAGAAGATGCACGTCACCGCAGAGCAGGCTGAAGAGGACTGCCGCCGCAGGGGCAGGACCTTAACGATGGGAGCCTCGGCAGCGGAACCCTCTCCGTCAGCTATGGTGGCAACACAACAACTGCGAGACACTCTGCCGGCCCCTCAACGTCTATCGGCATCTACACTAATCGTCTGCCGAGTCACCCCTCGCCGAGCGGACGGAGCGGTTCTCTTTTCAAGAGTCCCTAGGGGAATTCCCTACGCGGCTCTAGGAGCTCTCCTGATGCCCAGGGCGGGGCGTCACGTCTACCATTGGCCGCGGGCTGGTCCGCCCTGCGCAGATGCCGAGCGTATGAGGGACTGCCGAACTCGGGGTACGGGATGCCGCAGCTCTTCCCAGCCAAGATGAACGTGGTGGCGCGGGTTACCCTCTTCGGTTTCCCCTTTGCGCTCGCTTTGTTCCTCTGGGGCTGCCTGATCTATGCCCAGTCTTCTTACGGAACCGGGATGGGGCGGTCGGTGGTGCAGCCGGTCCCCTTCAGTCACCAACATCACAACGGCGTCCTGGGGATCGATTGCCGCTACTGCCACACGTCGGTGGAAAACGCCCCCTACGCCGGAATCCCTCCGACCAAGACCTGCATGAACTGCCACAGCCAAATCTGGGTCGGCAGCCCGATGCTCGAACCGGTCCGCGAAAGCTATCGATCGAAAAAGTCGTTGCGTTGGCATCGCGTCTACGATTTGCCGGGCTTCGTCTATTTCGACCATAGCATCCACGTGCAGAAGGGGGTCGGCTGCTCGACGTGTCACGGCCGGGTCGACGAAATGCCATTCACGTACCAGGAGCCGACGCTGCTGATGCAGTGGTGTCTCGATTGCCATCGCAATCCGGCCGAGAACGTCCGCCCGCGCGAGGAGGTGTTCAACATGAAGTACCAGCAGCCCGCCGATCAGCAGCAGTTGGGGCGGAAGCTGGTTAAGCGATACAAGATCAAGGACTCCGAGACGATCACCAGTTGCACGACATGCCACCGATGAAGCAGGGGAGAGAATCGACGCCACCGAACGAAAAACCGCAGCCGCCGGTTGCGCCGCGGGGGAAGCTCTATTGGCGCAGCATCGAGGAGTTCGTGCGGCTGTCGGGAACGCCTTATCAGGGCGAAACGCCCCCCGATTGCAATCGGGGGGCGTTGCAGGGCGGCAACAACCTCGCGGAAATTGCTACGGGCGGCGCGTGGCTCGACGGCGTCAGTCGGCGGCAGTTCCTCGCGCTGATGGGGGCGTCGCTGGCCCTGGCGGGCTTGAGCGGCTGCTCGGTGAAACCGGCCCCGTCGGGCGAGATCGTCCCCTACGTCAATCCGCCCAAGGACATCACGCCCAGCCGCCCTTTGTTCTTCGCCACCACGATGACGATTAGCGGCAACGCCGTCGGCTTGCTGGCCGAAAGCCACGAGGGCCGGCCGACGAAGATCGAGGGCAATCCCGATCATCCGGCCAGCCGCGGCGGCACCGACGTCTTCCACCAGGCTTCGGTGCTGACGCTTTACGACCCCGACCGCTCGAAAACCGTCACCAGCCAGGGCAAGGGCTTCACCTGGGACGACGCGCGGAAGGCGATTCGCCCGGCGATGAAGAAACAACGCCGCCAGCGCGGCGGCGGGCTGCGGCTGCTGACCGAAACGATCGTCTCGCCGACGCTGGCCGAGCAGATCGAGCAACTGTTGCGGGATTTGCCCGAGGCGAGGTGGCACGTCTACGAGCCGATCCACCGAGACACGGCCTGGCACGGGGCGCAGATGGCCTTCGGCGAAGCGGTCAATCCGCTCTACGATTTCAGCAAAGCCGACGTGGTTCTGTCGCTCGACGCCGATTTCCTGCAATGCTCGCCGGGCAATCTCCGTTACGCGGCCGACTTCATGGAACGGCGGCGGGTGCGAACCGCCGCCGAAAACGCGGCAACCGCCCAGATGAACCGCCTGTACGTCGCCGAAACTGCCGTCAGTTGCACCGGGGCGAAGGCCGATCATCGGTTGGCGCTGCGGCCGAGCAAAATCGAAGCCCTCGCCCGAGCGATCGCGGCGAAACTCGGCCTGGATGTAAGGGGCGACGCCGGCGGCGCAGGAGGAGAAGTGGGTTTCGGCCGTTGCCGCCGATCTCGAAGCGCATCGCGGCCGCTGTCTCGTCCTGGCCGGCGATCGGCAGCCGCCGCAGGTCCATCTGTTGGCTCATGCGATGAACGATCGACTCGGCAACGTCGGCCAAACGGTGACGTATACGCCGCCGATCGACGCGAAGCCGGGCGACCGCACCCAGTCGCTCCGCGAACTGGTGCGTGACATGGAGCGAGGCCAGGTCGAAGTGCTCGTGGTCCTCGGCGGCAATCCCGTCTACAACGCCCCGGCCGATTTCGATTTCGCCGCGAAGTTGAAGAAGGTGCCGCTATCGATCCGTCACGGCTTGTACGAGGACGAAACCTCGCGGCAATGCAACTGGCATCTGCCCGAGGCGCATTACCTGGAGGCCTGGAGCGACGCCCGGGCGTACGACGGCACGGCCTCGATCGTGCAGCCGCTGATCGAGCCGCTCTATGACGCCCGATCGGCGCATGAGGTGATCGCGATGTTGGCCGGCGGCGTGCAAGTCACCGGTCACGAGATCGTCCGCGAACACTGGCGGCGGCAATGGAAAGATCGGCACGAGCAGGGGGCCTTCGAGCCTTTCTGGCAGAAAGTGCTGCACGATGGCCTGATTCCCGATACGGCGTTGAAGCCGAAGACGGTGAAGCTGAAGGACGACTGGCGGAAAGCGTCAAATCTCGAAGTCTCCAAGTCCACTGACCTCGAAATCCTCTTCCTGCCCGATCCGACGATTTTCGACGGCTCGTGGGCCAACAACGGCTGGCTGCAGGAATTGCCGAAACCGCTGACGAAACTCGCCTGGGGCAACGCGGCGATTATCAGCCCGGCGACGGCCAGGCGGCTCAAGGTCGAGCAGGGCAGCTACGCCCACGGCGGCGAGCACGGCGGGTACTGGATGCCCGTCGTGGAACTGCAACTCGGCGACAGCAAGCTCCGGGCGCCGGCGTGGATCATGCCCGGCCAGGCCGACAACACGGTGACGGTCTATCTGGGGCACGGCCGCGAGCAGGCGGGCCAGGTCGGCGGAAGCGGCGGCCAGACCGTCGGCTTCAACGCGTATCGCCTTCGCACGGCCGATCGGCCCTGGTTCGCCCCGGGCTTGAACGTGGTTTCGACCAGCGCGACGGAGATGGTCGTCTGCACGCAAGAGCACCATTCGATGGAAGGCCGCGAGCCGGTGCGGAGCGCGACGCTGGACAAGTACCGCAAGGATCCGAAGTTCGTCGAACGGGAGGAGTTCGCGCACGAACACGGCGAGGTGAAGATTCCGCGGAAGGAGATCACGCTCTACAAATCGTTCGACTACGCCCCGCCGAAAGAGCGATGGGGGATGTCGATCGACTTGACGGCCTGCATCGGCTGTCATGCCTGCGTGGTGGCATGTCAGGCGGAGAACAACATTCCCGTGGTGGGCCGGGAGCAAACGAGCCGCGGCCGCGAGATGCACTGGATTCGCGTCGATCGTTACGTGGAAGGGGCGGCGGAGAGCCCCGCCGGGTTCCATTTTCAGCCGGTGCCGTGCATGCACTGCGAGAATGCCCCCTGCGAGTACGTTTGCCCGGTCGAGGCGACGGTACACAGCGCCGAGGGGCTCAACGAGATGGTCTACAACCGTTGCGTGGGGACGCGGTTCTGCTCGAACAATTGCCCTTACAAAGTGCGGCGTTTTAATTTCTTGGCCTTTTCCGATTACAAAACCGAGCCCCGCCGGCTGCAATACAATCCCGACGTGACGGTCCGCTCGCGAGGAGTGATGGAAAAGTGCAGCTATTGCGTGCAGCGGATTCGCCGCGGCGAGATCGACGCCGAGACGGCCGATCGGCCGTTGGTCGACGGCGAGGTCGTCACCGCTTGCCAGGCCGCCTGCCCGACCGCCGCGATCACGTTCGGCGACATCAACGATGCAAAGAGCAAAGTGCGGCGGGCAAAGGACTCGCCGCTGAATTACGCCCTGTTGGGCGATGAGAACACGCAGCCGCGAACCACCTACCTCGCGGAGTTGCGCAACCCGAATCCCGAATTGGAATCGTAGCGGCATGGCTACTAACCGGGGTTGGGGTGGCAGTTCAACTGCCACCCCAACTTAGAAAACTGCCACCCCAAGGTAGGACCAAATCCTAGCATGGCCACCAGCGCGACAGAGGGACGAGCCGAGGCGTGCCCGAGCCCGAGCGGCGTCGATCGGCCCAACTACGTCCCCGCCGGCCACGATCTGACCTCGGTGACGGAGCATATCAGCGGGCTGGTGCTCACGCGGCCGACCGGCCTGGGCTGGCTCGGCTTCTTCGGCTTCAGCAACGTGCTGTTAGTTGTGCTGCTGGTGGCGGTCGCCTATTTGCTCATCGTCGGCGTGGGAATCTGGGGCATCCAGATTCCGAACGGCTGGGGCTTCGCCATCACCGATTTCGTCTGGTGGATCGGGATCGGCCACGCCGGCACGCTGATTTCGGCCTTCCTGCTGCTGATGCACCAGAAATGGCGAACGTCGATCAACCGCATCGCCGAGGCGATGACGATTTTCGCCGTGATGTGCGCCGGCCTGTTTCCGCTGCTGCACATGGGCCGGCCGTGGTTCTTCTACTGGCTCTTGCCCTACAAGGACACGATGGGTCTGTGGCCGCAGTTCCGCAGCGCGCTGGTTTGGGACGTTTTCGCCGTGAGCACGTACTTCACCGTGTCGCTTTTGTTCTGGTACATGGGCATGATCCCCGATCTGGCCACGCTCCGCGACCGCGCCAAGCACCGGCTGGTGAAGATCATTTACGGCGTCCTGGCCCTGGGTTGGCGGAACTCGGCGCGGCATTGGCACCGCTTCGAGATGGCGTATCTGCTGCTGGGCGGGCTGGCCACGCCGCTGGTGATCTCGGTGCATTCGGTGGTCAGCTCGGATTTTGCCGTTTCGGTGATGCCCGCCTGGCACGAGACGGTCTTCCCGCCCTACTTCGTGGCGGGGGCGATCTTCTCCGGCTTTGCGATGGTGCTGCTGTTGTGCGTGCCGATCCGCCGCTTCTACCGGCTCACGGCCTTCATCACCATCGACCATCTCGACGTGATGGCCAAATTGGTGCTGGCCACCAGCCTGCTGACCTCCTATGGCTACCTGAGCGAGCAGACGCTCGCCTGGTACAGCCACGACAAGGTCGAGTGGTACACGTACTGGTTCCGCATCTCGCACTTCGACCAGTACGCCGTCATCACGTGGATATTGTTCTTCTGCAACACGATCGCGCCGCAGATCTTCTGGTTCCGCTCGATGCGGCGGAAGGAATCGGTGCTGGTGCTGGTGTCGCTGCTGGTGCTGGTCGGCATGTGGCTGGAGCGGTACATGATTATCACCACCAGTCTCAGCCGCGATTATCTGCCGTCGTCGTGGGGCTTCTTCAAGCCGACGATCTGGGACTTCTTGACCTATTTTGGCTCGGTCGGCGTGTTCTTGGCGGCCTTCCTGTTGTTTGCGCGGTTTGCCCCGGTTCTATCGATGTCGGAGACGAAGGCCTTGCTGCCCGGCGCCCACGGGCCGGAGGTGGGACGATGAAGCCGCGTGCGGCGATCTACGGCCTGATGGTCGAATTCCTCACCGCCGGCGAGGTTCTCGACGCCACTCGCCGCAGCCGGCAGGCGGGCTATCGGCAGATGGACGCCTACACGCCGTATCCGGTCGAAGGGCTGGCGGCCGAATTGGGACTGAAGAAGACGCGAATCCCGTTTCTGGTGCTGATGGGCGGGCTGGTCGGCATGTGCGTGGGATTCTTCATGCAGTATTATTCGATGGCGGTCAATTTCCGCTTCAACGTCGGCGGCCGCCCGCACAACAGTTGGCCGGTGTTCATTCCGATCACGTTCGAGGTGTTGGTCCTGGTGGGGGCGTTCTCGGCGTTTTTGGGAATGATGTTTCTCAACGGTCTGCCGCGGCCGCATCATCCGGTCTTCAACGTGCCACAGTTCGCGCGGTCGAGCCAGGACCGTTTCTTCCTTTGCATCGAGGCGACCGATCCGCAATTCGACCGCCGGGCGACGGCCGAGTTCCTGGCGACGCTCCAGCCGCAAGGCGAAGTGATCGAGGTGCCGCATGAGTGAAGGGATCAGGGATTGGGGATCAGATGCAATGCAAAATGAAAAATGCAAAATGAAAAATGCAAAATGGCGCATGGTTCGATGCGCTTTCAGTTCGAAATGTGCATTTTGCACTTTGCATTTTGCATTCTGCACTCCCGCCAATCCCCAATCCCTAATCCCAAATCCCTTTTTCGCCGCCCTATTGCTCCTCTCGCTGGCATTGCCCGGCTGCCAACAGAAGATGGCCGATCAGCCGTACTACAAAGACCTGCAGCCGAACAAGTTCTTTGCAGACGGCCGCAGCGAGCGGCCGGCGGTTCCGGGCACGGTGGCGCGGGGACACTTGCAGACCGACGTGGCCCTGTTCACCGGCCGGCGATCGGGCAAGAACGGCGAACCGCTCGGCGTCGCCATGCCGACGACGGTTCAGCCCCCGCCCGACAGCCGCCAGGCGGCCGCCGCCGAGAAGGCCCAATACGACTGTTTTGTCGATGAGTTTCCCTTTCCCATGACCAAGGAGGTGCTGGAACACGGCCGCGATCGCTATGCGATCTACTGCGCCGTCTGCCACGATGCGTTGGGCACGGGCCGCGGAAAGATCGTGGAGCGCGGCTACACGCAGCCGCCCTCCTATCATATCGAACGGCTGCGGGACGCGCCGCCCGGCTATCTGTTCGCCGTGATGACCGAGGGCTACGGTTCCATGCCTTCCTACGAGGCCCAAGTCCCGGTGCGCGATCGCTGGGCCATCGCCGGATACCTGCGGGCGCTGCAACTAAGCCAACATGTTTCTAAAAAAGACTCCCCTCTCCCTTTGGGAGAGGGGCAGGGGGTGAGGGCCGATCGGGGCCAGGGGCCAGGGATCAGGGATCAGGGACCGGATTCTCCCGGCCATCGCGGTTCCCTCATGCCCCATCCCTCATCCCTCATCTCTTATCCCTCATCGCCCAGCCCTCACCCTAACCCTCTCCCAAAGGGAGAGGGGACGGGTCAAAGCACCGCCGCGCCGGAGGGGAAATCGCCATGAACAATCTGCCGCCGATCGACTGGACCGCTGCGGCCCGATGGCGATTGCTGTCGTTCGCCATCGGCGTCGTGACGCTGGTGGTCTGCGCGGCCCTCGCCGTGTTCTGGCCTGTGCCGTTCTTCCAGGCCTATCTGGCGGCCTATCTCTTTTATCTGGGCATCGCGCTCGGCTCGATGGTCCTGATGATGGCACACCAGTTGACCGGCGGAAGTTGGGGGCTGTTGATCCGCCGCATCCTCGAAGCGGCGATGAAGACGCTGCCGCTTTTGGCCCTGTTGTTCGTGCCGATCGCGGCGGGCGTGGGCTACATCTACGTCTGGGCACAGCCGGCGGAAGTGGCCGCCAGCCCGAAATTGCAATATCAGCAGTTCTACTTGCAACCGGCCTATTTCTGGCTGCGGGCGACGGTCTACTTCGTTCTGTGGCTGGGGATCGCCTATCTGTTGGGCCGCTGGTCGCGGCGGCAGGACGAGACGGGCGAGCCGCGGTTGGCCTGGAAACTGCTGAAGTTCAGCGGTTTCGGGGCGGTGCTCTACGGCGTGAGCTTCCATTTCGCAGCGGTCGATTGGGCGATGTCGGTCCATCCGACGTTTCATTCGACGATTTGGGGGCCGATGTTCGCCGCCGGCCAACTCCTCTCGGCCCTGAGTTTCGCGATTGTCGTGCTGCCGCGGCTGATCGATCGCCCGCCGCTGGCCGAAGTGGCGTCGTTGCAAGTGCGGAACGACTTGGGGAGCCTGCTGCTGACGTTCACGATTCTCTGGGCGTACATGGTGTTTTTCCAGTTCATGCTGGTGTGGATCGCCAACATGCCGGTGGACGTTGTCTGGTACGTGCCCCGCGCGGCCCTCGGCTGGCAGATCGTGATCGCCGCGGTTGCCCTGTTCAACTTTGCGGTTCCGTTCTTCCTGCTGGTGATGCGGCCGATCAAGCGGAACAGCCGGGCGATGGCCTGGATCGGCGGATTGATCCTCCTCATGCAATTGCTGTTCATGTTTTACGACATTCTACCGGGGCTGGCGGGCGACGGCGTGGCCGCGTATCTCTTCGGGCTGGGGGCTTCGATCGGACTGGGCGGCCTCTGGTTCGCCGATTTCTCGTGGCAGTTGCAGTGGCGGCCGCTCTTGCCGCTGCACGATTACAACCGGGAGGCCGCCTTGCACCTGCGGCATCTCGATGCGGAAGAGGCGACGCTGGAGGAGATCGCTTATGGCTGAGGAGAAGACGCACGAGAACGTGAAATACGAGCGGAAGGACATCACGCTGCGCTGGGTGCTGGCGCTGCTGTTGCCGCTGGCCGGATTCGTGATCTGCATGTTGTTCGTCATGCTGAAGCTCTATTGGTGGGAAGAGGAGGCGGAGAGGAAGGTCAAGGGATCGACCGAGGCGTTGGCCCCCGCGCTTCCGCCCGAGCCGCGGTTGGAGCAGATCGATAATCTGGCGGGGGTGGAGGCGTCGAACGTCGATGCGCGGTTGGCCGCCCAAGAGGAACAACTCAACAGCTACGGGCCGAGCGATGAGAAGGGATTCGTCCATGTTCCCATCCAACGGGCGATCGAGGCGGTCGCCGGCAAATTGCCGACGCGGAAGCCGCCGCCGGGTGAAGCCGCAGGCCGTCGCGGTCCGCTAACCGGCGGCGCCGCCAATTCCGGCCGCATGATCCGAGGAGAAGCGCAATGAGAACGGCAGTCGAATCCGGGAAGAACATCGTTGCGTTCCGTTTAGCAGCCGCCGGCACGGCGGCTCCGAGTGGCGAGAGACGCCAGGTCGCCGTGCCGGCACCCGCTAAACGTCCCGATGTTACCGCTCGTCGGATTCTCGTTTTCAATATCCTCGTTCTTGCGGCGTTTCTGTTTCCATGCGGCGTCGCCCGGGCGACGCCCGCGCCGCCACTGGAGAAAATGCGATTCGATCAGCGGCTCGACCATCAGGTGCCGTTGGATTTGCCGTTCGTCGATGAAACGGGTCGGGCAGTGTGGCTGGGCGACTATTTCGGCAAGAAGCCCGTCATTCTGGTCTTGGCCTATTATCGTTGCCCGATGCTCTGCACGCAGGTGCTCAATGGGCTGAGCGAGGCGATGCGACAGCTTCCGTTTACGGTCGGCAAGGAGTTCAACGTGGTGACGGTCAGTTTCGACCCGCGGGAAACGCCCGAGTTGGCGGCGAAGAAGAAGCAGACTTACGTGGCCAGCTACGGAAAGCCGGGAGGCGGCGAGGGCTGGCACTTCCTGACCGGCAAGCAGGACGCCATCGACCGGCTGACCGAGGCCGTGGGCTTCCACTACGTTTATGACGCGAAGCAGGATATGTTCTATCATCCGGCCGGCATCATGGTGCTGACGCCGGCCGGCAAGATTTCCCGCTACTTCTACGACGTGCGGTTCGTGCCGCGTGACCTGCGGCTGGGACTGATCGAAGCGTCGGCCGAAAAGATCGGCTCGCCGACCGACCAGGTCTTGCTGTTCTGCTCCCACTACGATCCCGAGACGGGGAAGTACACGGCGAACGTAATGATGCTCGTGCGGGTCGGCGGGGTGCTGACCATCGTCGTGTTGGCGGGAATGATCTGGTTTCTGATGCGCTATCAGCGGCGGCGGCAAGCGCGGCGGGCCATCGCCGAGCAAACGGCGTCACTCCGAGCCCCAGCGGCGGCCACGCCGGGAGAGAGTTCATGATATTTGCCGAGATCGCCCTATTTCCGCAGGAAGCATCGACCTCCGCCTGGCAGGTGGACATGCTCTTCTTCCTGCTGCTGACGATTTGCGGCGCTGTGACCCTGCTGGTAGGGTTCTTGTTGGTCAGTTTTGCGATTTACTTCCGGCGGCGGCCGGGCGAGACCGGCAACCCGCCGGAAACGCATTCTTCCGAACTGCTCGAATGGTCTTGGACGCTCGCACCGCTGGCGATCTTCGTGGTGTTCTTCGCGCTGGGGGCGAAGGTCTATTTCAACACCTATCGCCCCCCGTCCAACGCCGCGACGGTCTACGTCGTCGGCAAGCAATGGATGTGGAAGTTCCAGCATCCGGAAGGGCAACGCGAGATCAATTCGCTGCACGTGCCGCTCGGCCGGCCGACGCGGCTGCTGCTGACCTCCGAGGACGTGATTCACAGCCTCTTCATTCCCGACTTCCGCATCCACATGGACCTGCTGCCCGAGCGGTACACATCGGTCTGGTTCACGCCGACGCGGGCGGGGACGTACCGCCTGTTCTGTTCGCAGTACTGCGGCACGAACCATGCGGGAATGACCGGCGACGTGACCGTGATGGAGCCGGCCGACTACGAGAAATGGCTGCACTTGAAGGCCGAGGGGTCGATGGCCCTGCAAGGACGGAAGGTGTTTCTCAAGTACCGCTGCGTGAGCTGCCACAGCGCCGACAACGAGTCGCGGGCGCCGGTGCTCGAAGACCTCTTCGACAAGCCGGTCGTGCTCAACGACGGCCGGGTGGTGAAAGCCGACGAGGACTACCTCCGCGAGTCGATCATGTATCCCAGCGCGAAGATCGTGGCCGGCTACGAGAACATCATGCCGACCTTCAAGGGATTGATGAGCGAAGAGGAGGTCTACGAGTTGATCGCGTATTTTAAGTCGCTTCGGCCGGGCAAGACGCCCAGCCGGGTCGAGAGTTTCCCGCCGCCCTCCGCGCCGCCGCCGGCCGAGCCTAATGATGAGAAGAAGTGACCAGCCATGAATGCAGTACCCTCCAGCGAGTCGGCTGCCGCCGAGCTTGCTGATATGCCGCCGAAGAATTACTTCAACGCCTCGTACAGCGTCACCTCCTGGCTGCTGACGACCGACCACAAGCGGATTGCGATTCTCTATCTGATCCCGATCACACTGATGTTCTTCCTCGGCGGGCTGGCGATTACGATCGACCGGCTGAACCTGATGACGCCCGAGGGGACGCTGGTCGACGGCGACACGTACAACCGGCTCTTCACGATCCACGGCATCATCATGGTCTTCTTCTTCCTCGTGCCGGTCATCCCGACGGTGCTGGGGAATTTCTTCCTGCCGATGATGATCGGCGCCAAGGATCTGGCCTTCCCGCGGATCAACCTGCTGAGCTGGTACCTTTACATGTTCGGCGCGGTCTGGACGCTTATCGCCGTGTTCGCCGGCGGCGTCGATACCGGTTGGACTTTCTACACTCCTTATAGCTCGCACGCATCGCACTACAACGTGGCGCTGACAATGACCGGGGTGGTGATCGCCGGGTTTTCGTCGCTGTTGACGGGTTTGAATTTCATCGTCAGCATCCACTGGCTGCGGGCGCCGGGGCTGACGTGGTTCCGCCTGCCGATTTTCGTATGGACGATGTACGCCACGAGCTTCATCTTCTTGCTGGCGGTGCCGGTGATCGCCATGGCGCTGATCCTGGTGATTATCGAGCGGGTGGTGCAGATCGGCATTTTCGATCCGGCCTTGGGGGGCGACCCGCTGTTGTTTCAGCATCTCTTCTGGTTCTACTCGCATCCGGCGGTGTACATCATGATTCTGCCGGGCATGGGCGTGGTGAGCGAGGTGATTCCCTGCTTCGCCCGCAAGAGGCTCTACGGCTATAATTTCGTGGCGTTTTCGAGCTTCGCCATCGCGGCGCTGGGGTTTTTCGTGTGGGCACATCACATGTTCGTGGCGGGGCTCTCGCTCTACGCGGCGCTGGTCTTCTCGGGCTTGAGTTTCCTGGTCGCCATTCCCTCGGCCATCAAGGTCTTCAACTGGACGGCCACGCTCTACAAGAGCTCGATCACCTTCGAGGCGCCGATGTTGTACGCGCTGGGCTTCGTCTGCATGTTCACCTTCGGCGGCATGGCGGGCCTGTTCCTGGCCACGCTCGGCATGGACGTCCACGTACACGACACCTACTTCGTCGTCGCCCATTTTCATTTCATCATGGTCGGCGGCATGGTGATGGGCTACATGGCCGGCTTGCACTATTGGTGGCCGAAAATCACCGGGCGAATGTATTCCGATTGGTGGTCGCGGATCTCCGCCATCATCCTTTTCGTCGGCTTCTTCATGACGTTCCTGCCGCAGTATGTCGTCGGCTACAACGGCATGCCGCGGCGCTACCACATGTACGACGCGTCGTTCCAGGTTTGGAACGTGATGTCGACGGCCGGGGCGTCGATCCTCGGCATCGCCTACATCCTGCCGCTCTGCTATTTGATTCCCTCGCTCTGGTTCGGAAAGCCGGCGGGGCGAAATCCCTGGCACGCGACGGGCTTGGAGTGGCAGACCCCCTCGCCGCCGCCGACCGAGAATTTCGCGGAGACGCCGGTCGTCGTCCGCCCGCCTTACGAATACCATTTGCAGAAGGCGCAGAATGAGCCCTGACAACGTCCTGCTGACCGACGAGGAACTCGGCTCGCTGGAGCACACCGCGCTGGTGCGCCATCGCCTCGAAGAACAATACGAAAACCTGGAGCAGCAACACCAGGCCGCCACCTTGGGGATATGGGTCTTTCTGGCCACGGAGGTCATGTTCTTCGGCGCGCTTTTTGTCGCCGTCTTCGTCAATCGCTCGCTCTATCCCGAGGAATTCGAGCGGGCCAGCTCGCGGCTCAACTGGGTCATCGGCGGCGTCAATACGCTCGTGCTCTTGCTGAGCAGCCTGATGATCGTCCTGGCCGTCCATTATGCTCAACATGGAATACGCAAGCGCGTCGTCGTGTTCCTGGGTTTGACGGCTTTGCTCGGCCTCTGCTTCCTGTGCTTGAAGGGGGTGGAGTATTACGGCGATTACGTGGAGAACCTGATTCCCGGCTGGCGATTCAAGGCCGAGGAATGGGTCAATCGCGAGGGACTGCGGCCCGATCAGGTGCCGCACGTCAAACTGTTCCTCTTCCTGTATTGGGTGATGACAAGCCTGCACGCGCTGCACGTGACGATCGGAATCTGCGTCGTGCTGATCGTGATGGTTTTGGCCCGGCGGGGGCGTTTTTCCGCGGAGTATTACACGCCGGTCAACGTCACGGCCCTCTACTGGCACTTCGTCGATGTCGTTTGGATCTTTCTGCTGCCGACGCTGTACCTGTTGGGCACGCATCACTGGTGAGGAGCGTATCGGGCACACGCCGTGTGCCATCGGACAGATTGGGAACCATCGCGGCACACGGCGTGTGCCTGATACATGAAGGAGACGGTTCATGCACGATCTAACGGAACGGCTTCTTTCGCCGGCCGGTTACGTGACGGTGCTGGTGATTCTCGTGGCATTGACCGTTTTGACGGTCGCGTTGTCGTTCATTCCGAACACCACCGCCATGCACGTGCTGGGCGGACAGCTGATCGCGGCCGTCAAGGCGTCGCTGGTGGTGTTGTTCTTCATGCACGTCCTTCGCGGCAGCGCACAAACGCGGGCGGTCATCGTCGTGACCATCTTCTGGTTCTGCCTGCTGATGGGATTGACATTGGCCGATTATTTCACGCGAGGGATGATCCCGAATCTGCCCGGACACTAGCCGAGGAACCGTCCGGCGGAGTCGCCTGCTGCAAGCGGAGGGCCAGCCATGAACCAACCTGCTCCAAGCAATGATCCGCCGCTGGGCGTGGCGGCGACTTCCGTGGTGCTCGGCACCGTGGCGGTCCTGCTCTTTTTCCTGCCGATCTTGAGCATTCCGTTAGGCGGCTGCGGCGTGCTCTTCGCCCTGGCCGGCATCGCCTGGTCGCGCCGCGGCGACAAGCGCAGCCTCCGCTGGTCGGTCGCCGGGCTGCTCGTGGCCGGGGCGGCGGTCTGCGTCGGCATCGCCATCGACAAAGCCCCGGCAGACCGTCCGCGGACTCCAAGCATCCCGCTGCATTTGCAGCACACGCACACGCAGCCCTACGTCAGCGCCCCCCGCCCGGCCCGATTAGCCCAAGTCGCTGAGCGCCGGTGACACCCCTCGCCGGCGTAGTGAGCGGATCAAACACGTCGATAAGTCGCAGGCAAGGTATCTTGGCAGACGCTCGAACGTCCGATAATAGGTGGACGAGCGGGCTTCGTTGCGAGGATAATCTCTGCTCATTGCCTGAATAGTTTCGCGCATCGCTAAACTCAATGAGAAAGGCCACGCAGCGAACTGGTAAACTTTAACGGATTTACCGTCCCTGCTCCCGCGCCACCATGTTATCCTCAGCCTCTTGAGCAACGCCTACACGGAAGGGGGGCGAAAACCATGTGGATGAAGAGCCGTTGGTTTCAGAAGTTCGGCGGCGGCCGGCTAGAGTTGCTCGGTTTGCAATTGTGGTCGCGGCTGCAATTCACTTCCTTGCACGGCCGCAAGGAAAAGCAGACCGTCGACCTGTTGTGGAGGATCTACCAGGATCGGCGTTCGCTGCTGAGCGCCTATGAGGCCTACCTGGTGTATGCCTTGGCGCGTGCCCAGGCGAAAGCGCCCGGCGATTTCGCCGAAGTCGGCGTGTACAAAGGGGCCTCGGCCAAGCTGATCTGCGAAGCCAAGGGCGACAAGACGCTACGGCTGTTCGATACATACGAGGGCCTGCCGCCGGAGAGCGCCAATGACCGCGGCGTGCATCGCCAGCAGCAATATGCTTGCAGCCTCGAATCCGTGCAGGGCTACTTGAAGGGTTACGCGAATCTCGAGTTCTACAAGGGCGTCTTTCCCGTATCCGCCCAGGGCGTGCCCGAGGCCCGATACGCTTTTGCCCACTTCGACGTCGATCTGTACGACGGCACGCGCGCCTGCCTCGAATACTTTTATCCCCGCATGATTCCCGGCGGGATCATGCTCTCGCACGATTACGGCCTGCTCTCCGGCGTAGAAAAGGCGTTCAAGGAGTTTTTCGCCGACAAGCCGGAACAGATTATCGAACAGCCGACCACGCAGTGCATGGTGATTAAGCTCTAGTGGTCTGACAAAGCCGGAATGACAGGTTCTCGGCTCGGTGGGGCAGGCATTCCTGCCTGCCCAGGGCAGACAAGAATGTCTGCCCCACCTGTCAACTTGGACTTGGCGGACCACTAGTAGCCTGGCGCTTTTTTGTTTGTCGGGTCGCGTGCCACTGCTGGCTTGTCCAGCAGTGCCGAAGCACGGTTGGGCAAGTCAACCGTGGCGCCCCGCAGCTTGACAGTGTCGGACCACCGGCGGCGTCGAGTGCAGCGGCCCTGCTTGATCCGCCATAGCGAGCGAGTGCGGGTTTACTTCTGCTTCGTTGGCGGCGGCTGGGGGTCGGGCGGCCGGGGCAGCGCCGGGCCGGGCGGGACCAGCGGCGGCATATCGGCCAACTGCCTGGCGATCTCGGGTGGAACTTCGCCGCCGGACTCCGTGAGCAATTTGGCCGCCAAACGATCGCGCGGCGCTAGTTTCACCGCGGCAAGCAACTCAATTCTCGCCTCCTGGGGATGGCCCATCATCAGGTAATGGAAGCCGAGCAAGAAGCACCCTTCCGCCGATTTCGGCCGCGAGTAGACGTACTGCTCCAACTTGCGCAACTGATTCGTATACGGCTCGACGTTGCCATAGAGGCCGTAAATCGTGTTCCAGTCGGGCAGCTTGCCGAGCGACGTGACCGCGTGCGATTCGATGGCGGCCCCGCGGTACTCGCCCAGGGCGAACAGGCCGAGCGAGTAGAGCAGGTGCGTCTCGGGGCTCCGCGGCTCGTCGACGGTGGCGTGAGCGGCGAAGTAGGTCGCCTTGCGATAGTCGCCGCGTGAGAACTCGGTCTTTGCCCGGGCGTGGAAATCGAAGGGATCATCGCTGCCGGTGTCGCCCTCGGCCGAGGAGATGCTCGGACCCGGAACCGGAGGTCCGACGAGTTGGCCCGGCGCGATCGGCTCACCCTCGGCGATTGCCGTGGGGGCGTTGTCGACAGGCTTGTAGGCCGGGGATGCGGCGGCTTCGTCGGCCGCACCGGCATAGGCCAAATAGGCATCGCCGGCATAGGGAACGCCGCAACAGCAGTTGTAACAGTAGATTGGCCACCAAGCATACTCGAACCAGGGCCACCAATCTCCCCAACCCCATCCCCATCCGCCGTTCCAGTAGGGGTGAGGCCAGGGGTGCGGACCGGGATGCGGTCCCGGGTGTGGGCCGGGGTGGCCAGCGTAGCCGGAATGTCCCGCGTAGCCTGACCTTCCCGCCGCGTTGCCGCCGATGCCAGCCGAGCCGGCGAAGGAGTGCATTCCCCCCATGTCGCCCGAGTAATGGCCGCCGTATCCACCCATGCCATAACCTGCGTGGCCGCCGAATCCGCCCATGCCATAGCCGCCATGCCCGCCGCCGAAACCGCCGCCGCCATGTCCTCCTCCACCGGCACCGCCGCCACCTCCACCGCCGCCGTGCGCGACGACAATGGGGATGCAGCAGCACACGGCGAGTGCGGCAATGATAAGAGTCAGCAATGCAAAGCGGAAGGAACTGGCAGCCACGACGGACTCCATTTCTGGTGGGATGTCAGCCGAAAGGGCGCCCGAGCGCATCGGGAGGGTCAGGTGCGCGTGCGAGCGGAGGCGAGCGGCGAGCGGCCGCTGCCCAGCGTCCCTTTTTGTTTCTGCAAAACCCGTCACCGTTGCAACTATACCACACGCTTCGCCCCGATGATGCGATTTTGCCGCATACTTTCCGCACAATCGCTTTGGGCCGCGGTTGAGCGACGGCATCCGGTCTGCTTCTTGGCGGCATTGGCAGCGGGACGAGTGGCGATCGTTGACCGGTCCTCCTCTTGGCTCGACGATGGCGTGATCTCTGGTTTTGCCTTAGAATGGCGTTCGTAACCGTTCACGGGGCGCCGCTCGTGTGCCGCAGGCGTCGCGGGCATTGTCGCCTTTCGCTCCGCGAAAGCAGCGGCACTTTCGCGGAGCGAAAGACGACTTTATCGGCCCGTCAACGGTTACACGGCGTTCAGAGAGGCGGTAGGTCATCAATGGCAACGATCTACACACACGCAGTCGTCGGACTGGGGCTGGGCCGATTGTACGCCGCGCGGCCGATGCCCTGGGCGTATTGGGGATTGACCGCGCTGTTGCCGATTGTTCCTGACCTGGACGTTTTCTCGGAATACGCTTACGGCAGTTCGCTCGGCCATCGAGGGATTTCACACTCGCTGCTGTTTGCCCTGTTGTTGAGCGTTGTCGTGACGGCCGTGACGTTCCGGTGGTTTCGCACGAAGTGGTGGTCGCTGCTGATCCTGTTTTTTGCGATCATCGCGTCGCACGGTCTGCTGGACGCAATGACTCGCGGCGGCGAGAACATTCCGTTCTTCTGGCCGTTTGGCGGCCGTTACGGCAACTGGGGCCCGCTCATCGTCTCCGACATTGCCTTCGATCTGCCCGACCCGACGCGCAGCCGCGCGATACGAGCGGAACTGTTGTGGGTGTGGCTGCCGATGGCGGTGGCGGTTGCCGTGGCAATGCTCTGCCGTCATTGGACGCGGAGGAGAACGGGCAAGAGAGGGAACTGCCCGCAGCATGTTTAGAAAAGACTCGCGACCCCGTTCAAGGACCCTCGGGAGGCGTCACCTCCGTCATGGGCGGTGCTGGCGTTGGTACAGCCGTAGAGGGCGTAGTGGTAATCCTCGACAACATGGTGCATTGCCACAGCTACTTCGTCCAGGGGGTACTTCTTTATTACGACTTTCCCCTATAATAGCCGGGGTGGATTCATGGATCATTTTCGCGTGCTAATTGGCATTTTGCTGGCGGACTTCATGCTCTTGGGCTGTCTTGCCGGCTGCGGAAAAGCGGTAAAACAGCTTGCCCAAGCGCTAACAGACCAGCGAGCCAAGGGACCGCCGCATGAGCGGCTCGGATGGAAGGCTGAAGACTTCTTCAGCGACAAGGGCGTCATCGCGCTTTGCAAAGCAATCGAGAGACGGGACATCCCGGAGATCGAACGGCTAGTAAAGTCAGGCGTGAACATCAACGCCAGAGGCCGGGGAAATATGACGCCTTTGCTCTGGGCTTTTCCGATGGGTGAAAAAACCTTCGGAAGAATGCTTGAACTCGGCGCCGACCCGAACGTGAAGCTGACGGAAAACTACTTGCTTCTGAGAAGCAAATCGGTAGTGTTCGCTTCGGTCGAGCTTACTGATGGGTTGATGCACTACGAGTACTTCCGGGATGTACCCATGGAGGGCTATCTGAAGCTCGTGTTGGATCACGGCGGAGATCCGAATGCGGAAGATATGGATAAAGGAACGCCACTTTTCTGGATCAGGCATCGCTCATCAACCGTGAGAAAGGGGATGATCGGCCTGTTGGTTGCCGCTGGTGCCGACATTAATCATCGCAATTGGCGCGGCGACACGGCTCTGCTTGACGCTGTGGGGCGGTTGGGGGTGGGCCATGCTTTGACATTGCTGGAAGCCGGGGCCGATTATCGAATGGTGGACAACGATGGGTGGGACTTTGTCATCCGCCTGCAACGGGAAAGGGACGTCATCGAGAGCGACCTTCGCGAACGCCCGGACAGTGCAATTTTGAGCAAGGGTCAGCTTCCCCTCATGCGACCTGTGTTTGAGCGGCTGAGCAAAAGAGGGGGTGAATTGGGAGGCTGCTCGGGCCGCCCTGAATCCGCCGGAAAAAATGGTGGACCTTAGACACCTCCCCGCTGACTACAAGCACCGTCCCTGGCTCCCGCAACGTCCCACGCTCAAGAAACCCGACGAAAAAGTCAAAAAGAAGTAGCGCCGCGGCAAGACGTTGCCGAACGAGCATGAAATGAATGACAGGACACCTGCATGGACCATTCTCGCGCTAATTGGTGTTTCGTTGGCTGCCTTCACGCTCTTGGGTTGTCTGGGTGGCTGCGGGAAGGTGGCAAAGCAACTTGCTCAATCGCTGGCGGACCAGCGAGCCAAGCGACCGCCCCATGAGCGGCTCGGATGGAAGGCGGAAGACTTCTTCAGCGACAACGGCGTCATCTCGCTTTGCAAAGCGATCGAGAAAAGAGACCTCGTTGAAATCCAACGGCTTGTGAAGTCGGGCGTTAGCGTCAATGCCAAGGGTAGGGGGAATATGACGCCGTTGCTCTGGGCGTTTCCGATGGGTGAGGCAGTGTTCGGAAAAATGCTTGCCCTTGGTGCCGATCCAAATGTCAGACTAACAGGCAGGGCCTTATTGGGGGCGCTCGACATTGGTAAGTCGGTGATGTCGGCGTCGGTTGAGTTGGGCGACGGACCAATCTACCACCAGATGTTCTATGATGTCGGCATGGATAATTACCTCAAACTGCTCTTGAATCACGGGGGAAACCCCAACCTGGAGGATCTGGACGGCGATACGCCGATATTCTTTCCCAGAAACTTTCGACGTGGGGGTGTTAACGTTCGGCTTCTCCTTGATAATGGTGCCGACATCAACCATCGGAATCGCCAGGGAAAAACGCCTCTTGTGAGTGCCGCGGGGTGGTACGAGCATATGCTAACGCTGCTCAAAGCTGGGGCTGACTACCGGATTGCGGACGACAATGGTTTTGACCTGATTATTCAGCTCGAGTGGCTCAGGGTGCCGACCCGACCGGGCGGGCCAGCGCAATCGAGCATAGACGAAGAGGCAATCCGGGCGAAGCCCGTATTTGAATGGTTAACCGATGAGGGCGTCAATTGGCAGGCCGCTCGCGCAGCATGGGAATCTCGGGAGACGATGAAAAATCTCAAGAACCTCCCCGCTGACTACAAGCACCGTCCTTGGCTCCCGCAACGTCCCACGCTCAAAAAACCCGAGGCGAAACGGAAACGGGGTCGGGAGTCGTTGATTTTCCCGGCGAAGGCTCAGCCGCCTGCCGCTGCCAGGGCCCCGCTGGGCAGATTCGGGCAACTCGATCGGCACAAAAGTAGAGGCGAGATAGAGTCGTCCCGCGGTTGTGCTATTGGTGGAAATCAGCGGCGATAAGCGTTTCTGCTGAGCGTCAGCGACCGACCGGAAACGCTGATTCCCACTGATTTCCGCTGACGTTAAGGCGGTCAAGAAGAAGATCAGCCCATCAAGGGACAACGGGATCGACAACAAACGGCGAGGACGGGAGGCTGTTGCGGGATCGTCACAAGACGACGGTTTCCGGCTGCGGCCGTTGGACCGGCTTGCCGGTGGCCCAATCGTAGAGGAGGTCTGGGCAAATGTCGGCGCCGTTCGGCCAGACGATCGTGCCCAGTTCGGAATCAACGGCGACCTGGCGGAAATACTCCGGGGCTTCGAGCGGCTTGAAGACGCCACCGCGGCCGACGATGCGGTTGGCAAGATTTACGACGCCGCAAACGCCATCGGAGAATGTTAGCTCGACGCAGTAGCCGTCGAGGACTCGCACGTCAGTAACTGTCGCACATGGCTGTGTCACGTCACACCTCCCTCCTACAGCGGTTCGATCCTCGGCGGCGCTTGCCCGGCTTCCCGGCGGCCCCAAGCCTCCAGCAATTCGGCCTGATGGAGGGCGGCCCACTCCATGACGAGCGCCAACGCCCGGGGCGGCAAACGTCCCTTGAGAATTCCGAGCGGGTCGATGCGGAACTCCGCTTTCTCCGAGCCGTAGATTGCGTGGAAATGCGGCGGCGCGTGATCGTCGTAGTACATGGCAATCACGATTCCAAAAAATCGGCTGAGCTCCGGCATCGGCCCATTCCCTCGAGGTGAATCAATTATACATTCTGAGGGCCGTTAGACGCCATTTGAGGGCGAGCGCGATCCAAGAAAAAGCTCGGCCCGGCGGGAGTGAGAATCCCTGCCGGGCCGTGGTTTGTTTTGATTTGGCGTGACGACCTCAATCGATTCGCCGGCGATTTTGTCCGGGAGCTGTTAGCTCCCGGCTATTGCCGACGAATCCTCAGTTGAAGAACCGGCTCCACAGTTTTCACAACGGACGTCACCATCCGCTGTGAGGAAAAATATCCTTAGAAAGGAGGTGATCCAGCCGCAGGTTCCCCTACGGCTACCTTGTTACGACTTAGTCCCAATCGCGGAGTTTATCTTAGGCGCTTAGCTCCCTTGCGGGTTACAACGGCGACTTCGGATACCCCCCACTTTCGTGGCTTGACGGGCGGTGTGTACAAGGCTCAGGAACACATTCACCGCGGTGTGCTGACCCGCGATTACTAGCGATTCCGGCTTCATGCAGGCGAGTTGCAGCCTGCAATCCGAACTGGGCTGCGTTTTTTGCGATTTGCTTGCTCTCACGAGTTCGCTTCGCTTTGTGCGCAGCATTGTAGGACGTGTGCAGCCCTAGTCATAAAGGCCATGAGGACTTGACGTCATCCCCGCCTTCCTCCGGTTTAACACCGGCAGTCTCGCTAGAGTCCCCGGCTTTACCCGCTGGCAACTAGCGACAAGGGTTTCGCTCGTTAAGCGACTTAACGCGACATCTCACGACACGAGCTGACGACAGCCATGCAGCACCTGTGCACGTTGTACCCGAAGGCCTGGCCCCGGTTTCCCGGGGTTAATCCGTGCATGTCAAGACTAGGATAAGGTTCTTCGCGTAGCCTCGAATTGAGCCACATCCTCCACCGCTTGTGTGAGCCCCCGTCAATTCCTTTGAGTTTCAGCCTTGCGACCATACTCCCCAGGCGGAGCACTTAACACTTTCGCTACGTCTGGAAGCCTATGGAGGAGCCTCCAAACCAGTGCTCATCGTTTACGGCTAGGACTACGAGGGTATCTAATCCTCTTCGCTCCCCTAGCTTTCGTGCATCAGCGTCAGAAGAGACCCAGTGTGCCGCTTTCGCTACTGGTGTTCCCTAGGATCTCAACGCATTTCACCGCTCCACCCTAAGTTCCGCACACCTATGTCTCCCTCGAGCCCGGCAGTTTTGGGCGCAGTTCCTCGGTTGAGCCGAGGTATTTCACACCCAACTTCCCGGGCCGCCTACGCACCCTTTAAGCCCAGTGATTCCGAATAACGTTTGGACGGTCCGTCTTACCGCGGCTGCTGGCACGAACTTAGCCCGTCCTTCCTCCTAGGATAGGTCAAGCTGATGGGAGAACCCACCAGTATTTCCTCCCCTACGACAGCGGTTTACAACCCGAAGGCCTTCATCCCGCACGCGGCGTCGCTCGGTCAGGGTTGCCCCCATTGCCGAAGATTCTCGACTGCAGCCACCCGTAGGTGTCTGGGCAGTGTCTCAGTCCCAATGAGCGGGATTATGCTCTCACATCCCGTACCCATCTTCGCCTTGGTGAGCCGTTACCTCACCAACTAGCTAATAGGACGCGGACCGCTCCCCGGGCGGAATCACACCTTTGATCCGGAGATGTCATTCAGTATTACCCATAGTTTCCCATGGCTATCCTGAACCCGAGGGTACGTATCCACGTGTTCCTCTCCCTTTCGCCGCTGTCCCCGTATTGCTACGGTTCTCGCACGACTTGCATGCCTAATCCACGCCGCCAACGTTCATTCTGAGCCAGGATCAAACCCTTCAGTTAATTTATGCTTACCGCAGCAGCTTTCGACTGCCGCGGGTGGCTAACCTTGTGAAAGGCTCTACCTGATTGCCGCCGCACCGGTCAGTGCGACGGACTTTCGATCTCTTCTACCAGTCTTCAACCGGCTGAAGATTCAGAATTGAGGTTGTCACAACCAAATTGTCAAAGAACAAACCTGCTTCGGCCTTTACCACCGCGTGGCAGCAGCTAGGGCCGAGTCTTATAATTCTACTGATTCTCGGCCGTGCGTCAACGCCCGCTGCAAGAATAATCGTTCGCCAAGGGAGAAATCGTCGCAACATCATGCAATTACAAAGGTTGCGACATCGCGTTTTCCTCACAGTGGATCGAATAACCATGCCGGCAGGTCGGTGCCGCGGAGCGCTTTGGTGATTTCTTTGATCTCCGCGACCGTGAATTTGCCGTCTTTTAGCGCTTTCGCCCCGGCGATCAGTTCGGAATCGGCCGGAATGTAGGGAATTCGCCGATTCGATTCGAAGGGGTCGTCCCTCAGGGCGTCCAACACGCGCTTCCGCAGGGCGGCGAAATCGGGCGGATTGCCGCCGATGCCGGCCGGATGATTGATGGCGGCGGTCAGCTTTTGCTCGACCTGCTCGGCGGTGCGAATCACCCGCGGCGGCTTGGCCGTACCCAAATAGCCCAACAAGCGGAAGTGGGCCGATTTCATCACCCGTTTCGCTTGCCGCACCTGCTCGCGGAGGTTTATCGCCTTCTGTAGCGCAACGGCGTCGGCGAACGTCCCCGCGCCGCTCAGTTCGACCGCCATCTGCTCGCCGACGGCGACGGGAGCGGGAAGGCTGATCGTCGTGGTGCGGCTCTTGCCGTCCCATGCCCAACCGGGACCGCAGCCGTCGATCGCCGTTTCACGCAGTTCTTCATTGCCAACGATCACTGCCTTCGGTTTCAACAGGCCGTGAACGCGGATCGCATAACGGCGATTTGCAATCTGTCCGCGGAACGTGCCCGAGGCGGGGCCGATCGTCAGCGTGTAGCGGTCGGAGTTCGCAGTCGGCGCGAAACGGAAGGGAGTGATTGCGGAAGCGCCGTTGCGGTAGTCGAGCGAGGTTCCGTCGTCCTCATAGAGTGAGAACGTAGCGGGGCGGCGGCCGGCGTAGACGTCCAACGTCAGCGGATCGACCGACGATTGATCGGAGTACTCCATTCTCGGACCCGTCGGCACGATCGAGCCCGCGCGGACGAACAGCGGCATGCGGGAAAGCGGGCACTCGTGCACGATCTTCCGCCCTCCTTCGTAGATGTCGCCGGTGAAGTAGTCGATCCAATCATCGCCGGCAGGCAGGAAGACCTCGGTTTTGACGGGCTTGCCGTTGCCGGGCTTCGTCACTGGGGCGACGAGCAACTCGCGGCCGAACATGTACTGCTGATCGCTGCTATACGCCGCTTCCTGCTGCGGATAATCGAGATACATACCGCGGATCAGCGGCAGTCCGCTGTCGTGGGCCACGCGCGAATAGGAATAGATGTAAGGGAGCAGGGCGTAGCGCAGGCCGACGAAGCGGCGATAGGTCTCCTCGCCCGCCTGGCCATATTCCCAGGGCATTCGCAGTCCCCAGATGCCGTGGAACCAGATCAACGGACTCAGGGCGTTGAATTGGATCCAGCGTTGGTAGAGTTCGGGCGGCAGGTCGAAGACGTGCACGCCGCAGCAGAGGTTGTTCATGTAGGGCATGAGTTGGTTGCCGCCGCGGATAGTCGCCGGGATAATCAGCGGCAGCGATTCCCAGTGGCCGATCAGATCACCGGTAAAATAGACTCCGTAGCGGTGCGAGCCGACGGCCGTGCCGAGCCGGCAAAACGCGGTCGTGCGGCGGCCGGTAATCCGCTCACTGGCGGTGTATTCGAGATGGCGGGTCCAGAGATACGGATCGAGCCCCTTCATCGACGTCCCGGCGCAGCCGTCCTGCCACCAGAAGGCCAGGCCCATGTCGAGGGCGGGTTTGTGGAGAAAATCGATGAACAGGCCGGCGTATTTCTTGTCGGCGATATCGTGCCCAATCTCCGTGACGTTCGCGGGGAGGCCCATCGTCTTGCGGATCGTCTCGAAGTTGGAATCGCTTTCGCGGGTGAGCGGGGCGTAGTGTTCGTTGACGGTCACTTTGACGCCGCGGTTCTTCATCCACGCGAAGAACCCTTTTGGATCGGGCATCTGCTCGTAGTCCCAATCGTAGCCCGACCAGGTGACCTTGGTGGTCGACCAGGAATCGAGCACCAGCACGTCCAATGGGAGGCCCTCTTCGCGGAACTGATCGACGATCATCTTCCACTGATCGGCCGAGTAGCCTGCCCGCGAGCCGAACCATGCGCCAAACACGTAGCGCGGCAACATGGGAATCGGGCCAATCAGCTTCGCCAGCGATCGCAGCCCGCCGGCAAAATCGTTGCCATAAACGAGGAAGTACCAATCCTGGCTGTCATCCTCGGGCCGAGGCTTGACCCAGTCGCTGGTTTTGTCGAACAGGGCGGTGCGGCTGTCATCGAGATAATAGTAACCGTTGCGGCTCAGCGGGCCGGGATCGGTCACCGGGGCCGTGATATTGTCCATGCTCAACGGAACGCCGCCGAGATTGCGGTCGTCCTTGTCGCCCGGCCGCCAGGAGTGCTCGCCGGCGTTGTCGTCCCAGCGGATTCGTAGGTTGTCGCGCGAAAACGGACCGGAGTTCAGCTTGTAGGAGACCGTTACTTTTTGGGTGGAGACGTTCAGCCAGCCGTCTTTCTCGTCAGTTGCGGCAGCGATGCCGGCAAAACTGCCGCGGCCGACGACCGCCACGCTCGCTTCGTCGGTGAAATGGGCCTTGGGCGAGTATTCCATCCGCACCAACTCGGGCGACAACGCCTGAAAACGGACGTTGCCGCTGACAACCGACTGCGAGTCAGCGGCGAAGGATTGGGCTGGCGCGAGGATCGTGGCGATTGGGACGGCAACGGCGACAAGAAGAGTCCAGCGGCGGCGCAGAGTCGAACGGCAAAGCATGGCCGGCTCCTTCTGATTTGAGGCAGGGTTTGAGGCGAGAGCGCGCGAATCGCGGCGCACCGGCCACAGTGTATCATGACTATCTGGCGAAGCAAGACCCGATTGGCGGGCGAGTGACGAGAGCGGGCAGGACTATTGTTCATTCGCGGACCCCTTTCGCGGTCGGCCGCGGGGACGGATCGTCCGGCTTGACGAGCGGCAGATGGAAACGCAGCACGGCGTGCGGAAGAGAAAAGGTGTCAGGCAGGAAAAAGGGTCAGCAGGAAAAAGGGGTCAGAACTATTATTGACAGTCTGGGCAAACGCGAGTAACGCCGGCCCTGTTTCGTTTCTTCCGTAGGGGGCAAGGTAATTCTGCTTGCCCTTATCCACCAGAGCCGGGTGGTCCTCCCACATCTTCCCGTTGCCGTTGCTTTTCCAAGCGGCTACGTTCACTTTCGTCGGGCGTAGGCGAGGAAAACGACGAGCGCCACGGACAACAGGACCAACGTGCCCGGCTCGGGGACGGCGGCCAGGGCGTAGCCGCTGAAACTTGTGACGGTGAAATTGGCGTACGCGCCGTCGTACGTCAGGTCGTTCGCGGAAACCCTCGCCCAGGCGCTGCCGCCATAGTGCCACAGATCGAAATCGCCCGACGAATGGCCAGCACCGACTTTGAACGAGAGGTAGACCGGATTGGCCGAGCTGACGCTGTAATTGGTTGTCGAGAAACTCCAGCCGCTTAGGAGCGACTCGTCGGGCGGCAACTGGTCTTGCAGAGCAGCGAGAATCGCGCTGCCCAAGGGCGTGGCCGTAAACGTCATGTTTGTCGTGCTGGACGCCGCGGGGAAGCTCGCGCCGACCTCCCAACCCGTGCTGCCGTCGTCGATCAACGTCCGCTGCACGGACGCCAACTCAAGCGGCTCGGCCGTTCCCGACGCGGCCGACGTGACAGGGGAAGGAGTGAACGTGTGGCTGGCCTTGTCAAGTGTTCCGCCCACACCCTGGAACGTGCCCGTGCCGGTCCAGTTGCCCGAGAGGACGGGGGTGTAATGGGTGCCGTCTGCCGCTACGCCGGCGCCGGCGAACACTCGAAGAACGGCGCCGGCGGGGAGGCTGATCGAGCCGGCGCCGCCCCCAACGCTGAGTGAACTGCCGTGGCCGACGTCGATTGCCAGCAACCCGGAACGAAGGGTGAGGCTATTCGTGGCAAGTTGACCGCCGCCAACAATCCAGAGGGTTCCGACGCCGCTGGAGGCGGTGCCGACGGTGAGGCTGCCGGCGTTGGTCCAGGTCGAACCGGGGTCGCTGACCGTGACCGTGCCGCTTGCTCCGGTAGAACTCACAACCGAGGCGAGGTAGGCGTTCTTGCTCGTCACGGTACCGCCGTTCGTGATGGAGACTCGTCCGCTGCCGCCGTCGAAACCGGTAGAGCAGCCAACGTAGAGGTTGTTGCTGACGTTCCACGAGGAGCCGGGGGCATCGACAGTGACCAGGCTTGCTCCCAAGTAGTCGGAAGCGTAGCCGACGTAGCTGTTTGTGCTACGGACGGTACCGCCATTGGTGATCGTCACGGTGCCGCCCGCATGATTGCCGATAGTAAGATTGCCGCTGACCCAAGTGGAGTTTGGTCCGTCCACGGTGACCAAGCTCATGGAGTTCCACGCGATGGTCGCGCTGCCGACGCAAGCGGCGGCGCTGCTGAGGCTGCCGCCGTGCGCGATCGAGATAGTACCACTGCCGTAATTGTAGCCGACGGTGAGGCTGCCGCTGCACGCCCAAGTCGAGCCGGGTCCGTCAACGGTGACCAATCCCGTGGCGCTATTGCCACTGGCCACATAGCAGTTGGTGTTGGACTTTACGCCGCCGCCGTTGGTGATCGTGAGCGAACCGCTGCCATAGTCGGCCCCTACGGCCAATCCGCCGGAGGTCCAAAGCGAGCCTGTGCCGTCGACGCGCACCAAGCTGGCGCCGCCGAAATCAGGGCGGGCGACGATGTTGGCGTTGCCGCTGGTAACGCTGCCACCGTTGGTGATCGAGAGCGTCGTCGGTCCATTGTAGCCGATGGAGAGACTGCCGTTATTCGTCCAGCTTGAGCCGGGGCCATTGACGATAACCATAGCCGCCAACGTCTCGAACCCCGAAATCGTGGCATTCGTGTTACTGACCTTGCCGCCGTTGGTTACGGAGAGTGTTCCACCCATGCTGTAGGCGCCGCCGATGTCGAGATTGTTGAGTCCGTTCCAGGTTGAACCGGGGCCATCTACAGTTACAACGCCTTTCGATCCCGGCTGGTAGCCGACATAGGTATCCGGCATAAACTGCAGCGTATTGGTGACCGTGCCGCCATTGGTGATCGAGAGCGTGCCGCTGCCCAAGTAGCCGACGTTGATTCCCAACATGGTGGTCCATATCGATCCGTGGCCGTCAACGCTCACAAGACCGGCCGAGCCGGGCAGGAATCCGATCGCTCCGCCGGCAGGGCTATTGACGGTACCGCCACTGCAGATCGAGAGCGTGCCGCTGCCGGACAGTCCGACGTTCATGCCTCCTTGCATAATCCAGGCCGAGCCGGATCCGCTTACGACCGCCACGCCCGACGCGCCGCCGTAACGGCCGAGTTCTCCGTCGGACGAATTGACCGTGACTCCATTCTTGATTGTCAAGGAGCCGGCGCCGAGCCAGCCGACGCCGAGAGGGCCATTGGTGGCCGGAGTGGTCGCCAGATCGAAGTTGATTGCCACATTCTGTCCGGGCTGCTGGAGTGCAATCGTCTGTTTTAGCGCGGCATTGGAGTCAAACACCAACGTGGCATCGGTGATCAGGCTCTGCGTGTTAATCGTGCCGCTGCCGCTCAATTGGCTCGGCGAAGCGCTGAGCGTTTGGGTGGTAAGCGTCCCGCCACCGGCGCCGAAGTCGATCTTGCCCAAGCCCCCTTGTGCCGCAGCGACGGTCGTCGCACCGGCAACCGAGACGCGTCCGCCATCGAAGATCGAAAGCCTCCCACTGCCATAACCACCCACATCCAGGCCGCTGCACGCCCAGAGGGAACCGTTTCCCACGACCGTCACCGTGCCGGTTGAGCCGGTACTGCTGCCGACGCAGCTATAGCCGCTCATCAGGTTTCCGCCGCCGGTGATCGAGAGTGTTCCGGCCCCGGAAAGACCGGTGCTGAGAGTGCCGTTGACGGTCCAGGTCGAGCCCGCACCTTCCAGCGAGACGACGCCACTGGCCGTGCTGCCGTTGCCGATCAGTCCGCTTGCGGAAAGCAGCGAGCTGCCGCCATCGATCGTCAGCGTGCCCGATCCCGTGTTTCCGATATAGCCGGTCGTTAACGAATTCCAGGTGGAGAGGTCCGAGGGAGAAACATCGCCGACAGGAGTTATCGCTGCGCGGGTGGGAGCGAGAGAGCCGGCGAGGAACAGAACGAATGCGACTCTCAGAGCGAAGCAAGGCAGCGCCCGACAACGTCGCAGTGGAAGGAACCGGAGCATTTGCCATCTCCTTAGAAAGCGCCTGCAACTCTCAGTCCGCCGCAGGCTTAGGTATTTGGTTTCACAGATTTGGTTATATCGTAGCAAATGCTCGACTGGGTTGTCAACAGGGCGGCCGGCTTTTTGGGCGTTTCCCGATTGCGCACGACGGCTGATTGACTCTCCCGGCGGCAGGTAGCCCTAGAAATGGGGCGTGGCCGCCGACGCCATTGTTGTGTTATTTGGCTACGGTGCACAGAAAATCTCCCCCCCATTGGCGCAAATATGCGGATTCTCTATGGTGTTTGTCAGGAAAGACCTAGCGGCGGTAGATAGTCAATGGAGCAGAGAATCGGTGACTCGTGTCCCCGAGCCTCTCACCAGCGTCTGTTCGCTGTTGGCGGAGAAGACAGGTGGTAGGCCGTCGGACTTGGTGACAGAGAAGCGGCATTGAGTTGCAGGGCGGCACCATAGTGGTCTATGGGCCGAGGCCTGGGCATCATTCTCACCAAGGTAGACGCGGGAGCCTATCGCCATGAAGCGACATTCTGATTGCGGCTGTTTGTACATCTTGTGCGGTGCTATCCTGGGCACTTCCAGCCCCGGCCGACCAGATCGAACATTTGTATCAGCTCAACGTGACGGTCTCCGCCACCAGCAGCGACGGCATGTTGGCGGCATCGCATACGTTTTCGATTCCGCACGGGATCATTGACGCCAACGAGCTGGCCGAGTTTACCGTGGTCTCGCGCGACTCGCCGTACTATTTGATGAGCGGCTCGACGGTATTGGGCACGATCACCGACTTGGAATTGGGAGTGCAGCCCGACCCGGTGGTGAAGCTGAAGTTCGCCGTGACAGCCGGCGATACCGACACGCCGTTTACGATTACCTCGGCGATCGTTCCAGTGTCGCCCACCTATGTCAACCCCCTGGCAAATGCGAGCGCTGGGATAACCCTCAGCGACGACGGCGACGGCTCGGCGACGCTCACCGGCAGCTTTCCCGGCGGCAAGGCCTACGAGGCCTTGTACAACGGTACGAACGTAATCCGCACGCTGGTCGATCCGGTCACGACGGACTTTACAGCCACCGGTTCGGAGGCTTGGGGACCGCAACAGGTTTTCGGCACGGTCAATGTGATTTCATCGCAGTTTCAGTTCGTCTTGAGTCACGGCGACGACGCCAGCGGCACGAGCCTGTTGCAGGTGACCGTTCCCGAACCCGGTTCGCTTGTGCTGGTTGTCATCGGCGGCATCTTGGCGCTGGCAACCGGCTTCGGCTGGCGGCGGATGGGGTGATGAAGGTAGACGACATTGTGCATTGTGACCCGTGGTTCCCACGCGACTTGTGACGGCAACGAGAAAAGGAACGCGAGGATGACAAGGCGAATAGGGCTGCTGGTGTTTGTTGCGGCGGCATTGCTGAGCGGCGCTTCCGGCGGCCCAGGCGTCTCTCAGCGTGATCGAGGGCCCGCGGCTCGGCGGCAGTGTGATGGTATGGTTCGCGGCCCAGGTTCTTGATGGCGAGGGTGGTTTCGATACGATTGAGGTCTTTTCGGGGTTGGGGCACGTGGACACGAAAAATGGCGAGGTTCCTGCGGTTTTTGAGCCGCCTGTCTTTCGGGACGACCCAAACGATCTCCAAAAGGGATGGAGCGCCGCCGGTTGGTACGACCCCGGCGGTGAGACGTTGACGTATGGGATTGAGACTGGTCCACTCGTGATGGCCGGGGAGGCTCTGTCGTTCGACCTCTTTATGGTGGGCGACAACACCTATCAGCCGTTTGCCTTCGATTTGTATGCGTATAACAGCCAGACAGGAGTGCCTGACTTCACCTCCCACGTTAGTTACGACGGTAACTCGTGGCTCGGGTTGGATATCGAGGAGCCGGCCCATGTACCATTCGCGGCACTTGGAGGCCCTGTCCCCGAGCCGGGCGCGCTTATCATCTGGTCGCTGCTGGGCGGATTGGCCGTCACGCTGGGTTGGCCGCGGTGTCACTGGGCGCTTCAAAACCAGCCACCGGGAGGCGCTTCAAAACCAGCCAGTTGTGTTTATGCCTTTGTAACTGATCGTTCGTTGGTTTGACAAGTGCCTCTCTATTCCGCAGATGGGGATTCTGCGGACTCCCGCCGGGACCGCTTCGCTTCCTTCTCCTTCGAGGGCTGATCGTTCTCAGCAGGTTGTCCATCCTTGCCACCCTGATTGCGGAGCCGGTAACTGCGACCGGTGATCGTGATGATCTCGGCGTGGTGCAGGAAACGGTCGAGGATCGCCGTGGCCGAGGGGATGTCGCCGATCAGTTTTCCCCAATCCTCCAAGGGTCGGTTGCTGGTCATCATCGTCGAACGGGTCTCGTAACGCCGCATGACGATCTCGAACAGATACTCGCCGCTCCGCTTCGGCAACTGCTTCATGCCCATGTCATCGACGATCAACAGGTCCGGCTTCAGATACTTCCCCAGCACCCGCTCTTCGCCGCCGAAGGCTTCATCGTGTAAGAAGTCCCGCACCACGTCGAAGATCGAGCGGTAGAGAACCACGAAGCCCATCTTGATCGCCTGGTAGCCCAACGCCTGCACCAAGAAAGATTTCCCGACGCCGGGAGGCCCCATCCACAGCACGTCCCGACTCTCCCGGATGAACCGGCAGCAGGCCAGGTCGTAAATCTGCTTCTTCTTGATCGAGGGGTTGAAGCTGAAATCGAAATCCTCCAAAGGCTTCAACTCACGGAACCCCGCCGCCTTCACCCGGCGGTCGATCAACCGCTCTTGACGCACGGTCAGTTCATCCTGGAGAATCAACTCCAAGAACTCCGTATGGCTGAGGTTATGGCTGGCTGCCTCTTGCACTCGCACTTCCAAGGTTTGGGAAAGGCCCGAGAGCCGCAGCTTTCTCAGAGCCGACAACAACGATTCATTCATTGCAAGGACTCCTGCTTTGTGGAAAGGGAAGGACTACGGTAGATCACACTCTGAGAACCTGGCGTCCACGGCCGGTCGAACGACGTGGCCACCAGCTTCCCATAGTCGCTTAAGGAACGAATGATCGGATGCTCGTCGAGGAAGGCGAACGTCTCTTGTTCGGGGGCATCTCGTTTGAGCAGTTGCCGGATCGTCCGCAGCCGGTAGGCGCCGTGGGAGAACGCCACTTCACAGGCCCGCTCGATCGCCCCGGCATCGTGGCGGTGGGCTAGGCTCAACAGCCCCTGTAAAACCCGCACGCCCTCGATTCCACGGGTTTGAAGCATGTTTTCTGCCCAACGGGCGGCGTGTTCGCCGATCATCCGGGCACGGCACAACAGATACGTTGCTCCACGCTCGACGCCGCTGCGCTTCTCCGAGGCGATGTGCTTGTCCTGGGTGCTGAATCGCCCTGGTTCCTGTCGTGGGTGAAGGGCGATCTGTTCCATCCGTCCGTTGAAGATGCGCACCAGCCGCAAGTTCCATCGCACCCAGAGCGTGCGGCCAAGATACTCCGGCGGCACCGAGTAGTACGCCTTGGCCACTTCGACATGTCCGTCCCGATGCACCACCCGCTGTCCCTCGTGGAAAAACTGGAACCGCTCCAATGGCAACGGTTGCAAGGCCCGACGTTCCACTTCTTGAAAGAGCTTGCCGACCTGCTTGCGAATCGTGCCGTGGATGCGGGTGTCGGCCACGCCGGCTTCCCACTGCGTCAAATGATCGTTCTCTCCCTCCAAGCTCGTGAAGCGGTGCCCTTTCAACCCGTTGTCCTGAACGTAACCAACGCCACTTTCGATCTTGCCCTTGTGTCGTGGCGTTCGTGGCTTCGTGGGCAAGATTGTCACGCCATAGTGTTCGCAGAAGGATTGAATCTTTGGCGTCAGTTCGGGATCGTACCAGTCGGGATGTTTGACCGCCGCCTTGAGGTTGTCGATCACTAGCACCTTGGGGACGCCGCCAAAATGCCAGAAAGCATTCTCAATCGAGCGAATGAAGTCTTCCGTGGTCTGGCGATAGACCGCCTCGCTGTATCCCTTGCGGCTGTAGCTCAATACGATCCGAAAGACGTGCGTTCGTCGTCGCTTGCCCGTTGGCAAGTCAATCCATGCGCCGGTGCCGAAATCGACTTGGGCCTCTTCGCCGGCCTCGCACTCCATCCGGCGAAACGGAAGTGGGTGTGTCCCTCGCAACTTGGCTACGAACCGACGCACGCTATGATATTCGTGGTCGAACCCTTCGGCCCGCAAGTCCTGATAGATTCGTTGGCCCGAAAGCCCCTGCTCCAGCTTCTCCAGGATCACTTTCCGATACGGCTCACAGGCGCTGCGGCAGCCTTCCTTCTCCAAGGAAATTGTGGCCGTCGAAGCCTCGATTCCGACCGCCAAGTCGGGGGGCGATTCGGCTGGGACAGATGTGTCAGAAACCGGCTCCGAGCCGAGGGGCGCTTTGGCTGGTTTTGACTCGGAGCCGAGAGGCGCTTCTGGCTGGTTTTGAATTGGCCGGTGGTACGCCTGGCAGGGGGACGTTTGGCAAGCGTTAATCCCCTTCTCCTCGATGGCCCCCCCAGCCTGCACGGAGCTTTCCAGACCTTCCGTGGCTTGGTCGCCGGCCACATCGGAGCCGATGGGCGCTTTGGCTGGTTTTGGAACGCAACCGCTTGCTCGGATGTACTTTGCGACCGTCTCCCGGTCAACATGCAACTCCCGAGCAATCCGCCGTTGCCGCCAGCCCTGTTCGTGTAAATGTAAGATCGCCTGAATATCCGCCATCGTGAGCAGGTTTGCCATGTAGAACCTCCAGTCTTGTGAAAACTGGAAATCCTACAGACAAACCCCTCCTTCTCAGGATGGCTGGTTTTCAAGCGCCCATTACTGGCTGGTTTTCAGCGCCCACTGACAGCCGCGGCGAAGGCGGGCGTAGGCCGGTCGGAAACGCGTTCGCCAGTATCCCGCGCCAAGTCCGGCGCGGTTTCTTTTTCCGCCGACGCGCACGCAGCGATTCGATGCGAAGCCGCATGCGACCTGCGAGGACGAGGAACGATCGTCGGAAACGGTTTATCAGAACAGCTTCGACAGGCTGATCCTGTCGGGATCGGTGGCGTCGGCGGCGACGTTCAGGATTGAGGCGTCCACCTTCTCCGCCAACGAGCCGGCGGTGCGATACAGCGCGAGGATGTTTTCCAGCGGCGAGCCGACTTGGATGGCGTGGGTCGGGCCAAGGAAGAGGCCGCCCTTCGGGAAAAGACCCAAGCGGCGGTGAACCTCGCGCTCGACGTCCGCGACCGTGCCCCAGGCCATCGTGGTCTGCACGCAAACCGAGCCGCAGAAGGTCAGGCGGTCGCCGATCTTCTTTTGCAGCACGGCGATGTCCATCTGCGGCGTCGTCGGCTGGACCACGTCGTAAACGTCCAGCCCGATCTCGGCCAACCGCGGCAAGAAACGCTCGGCGCAGCCGCAGATGTGCATCATCGTCTTCGCGCCGTGGTCGTGGACCATCTCGAAATAGGCCTCGTACTTGGGGGCGAAGTGGCGGTCGAAGATGGCCGGGCTGATCATCGGCCCGCGCTGGTTGCCCAGGTCGTCGCCGACGTGGGTGAAATCGATCAGTCCCTCGGCCGCCTCCAACATGCGGCGGTGCATCTGGTAGTAGAAATCGTAGCGGGCCTGCATGATTTCCAGATAGACCGGATTGTCGTCGATCAGGTCCATCAGCACCTGCTCCATGCCGCGCGCCCGGGCGATGCTGTTGATGAAATCCATGTCGCCGGCGGTGCCGCAGCAGACGGCGAAGCCCTGTTGGCGGAGCCGCTCGGCCTGGCCGCGGATTGTCGAGTAGTCGAACCAATCGGCGCTGGGGAAGTGCGAGCGGTCGAGGTCTTCGATGCGGTCGATGCCTGCGTAGGGGAGATAGCAGGCTTCGAGGTAGCGGCCCTGCTCGAACTCGGCATAACGGTAGTGCTCGCCAAAATAGCCCTCGATGCTGCCATCGGGAAAGGTCCGCAGTTCCGGCCCGCAATAGACGGGCTCGACGTAGCGAAAATCGTCGCCCAGCACGCGGAGCAACTGCTCCATGTTCGCCAGGCCGAAATGCTGCATCAGCGTTTTGTTGACCTCCGGCGTGCCTTCGTGCTTGACGGGGATGCGGTCGTAACCGCTGCGATCGAACGCGCCGAGAACTCGCTCGCGATGGGTCATTTGCGGTTGCATGGTCGATCGGTCCTAATGGTCGAAGTAGTTGGTTGCAGCAGGGAAACGCGCCACGGAGACACGGAGGACACGGAGATGAGAGAGCGGAGGAAATGGACCGCAGAGGACGCAGAGGAAGGAATTCAGAAGGAAATTCTCTTTGACACGCCAGATGATGTTAGTCCGATGAGAACTGTTTCTCGCGCTGCGTCTTCTCCCTCTGCGCGGTCTGCGCCTGTGCGGTGCTGCTTTCATTTCTTTCTCGTTTCTTCTTTCTCCTTGTCCTTCGTGTCTCCGTGGTGCACTTCCCTGCGTGGTGAACTCTTCCCAAAAGTTGCCAATTTCCCCGTTTCTTCGCTCCTAATGATACCATGAGTTCTTGGCGGCATCGACAAAGGCGAGGACGTTTTTCCAAGGGACTTCCGGTTCGAGAATGTGCGTCGGGGCGACGAGCAGGCCACCTTCGGGACCGAGCATCTGCTTTGCCCGGGCGACTGCGGCAGCCACCTCGGCCGGCGAGCCGAAGGGCATTGTACTCTGCGTGCCGACGCCGCCCCAGAAGGCGAGGCGGCCAGCGGATTTCGCCGTTATCTCCGCGAAATCGTTGCATTCGGGCTGCACGGGATTCAGGATGTCGATGCCGATGTCGATGTAGTCTTCGATCATATTGCCGACCCGGCCGTCGCAGTGCATGAAGACCAACAGGTCGGGATTGATGTCTTTGGCAGCACGGATGATCGCGCGGGTCGGCTCTTTGAGAAAGGTCCGGTAGACGGCGAAGCTCATCATCGCGCCTTTTTGCGTGCCGACGTCGTCGCCCAGCCGCAGCACGTCGACGCCGAGGGCGGCCAGCCGCCGGGCCTGTTCGATCCGCAAGTCGGCGATCTTCCGGCAAATGGCGTGGCCCATCTCCGGCGCGGTCATGAAATCGATCAACAACTGTTCCATGCCCCGCATCAGCCAGGCCCGTTCGAAGATGGTCTGATAAAGCTCGCCGGTGACGGCGTAGCCGCGACGATGATAATCGGCGACTCGCTCGGCGAGCCCTTCGTAGCGATATTCGGCGGTGACGTCGGGCCAGGCGAACGACCGCACGTCGTCGGCGTTTGCGGCCGATTGTAGCGGGTGGAACTTGTACTCGACAAAATGCTCGATCGAACCGGGAACGCTGCCGCAGCCCCACTCGTCGAAACTCACGTTCGCCGGCAGCGGTTCGGCGAAGAAGCGGGCGAAGTCCGCCGGCCGCCGCGTCGGGTTCAGATCAACGCTCCGCGTGTCAAAATCAAAATACTCGTCGGGCGAAACGTCCACCCCCGTTTCCCGCCGGTAGACCTGCAAAAGCGAGGGCGTGAACGCGCCCCAACTGATCTCGAAGGGAATGCGATCAGGTTGTCCCCTTCGACGCAGCGCTGTCAGCACACGCTCGCGAGCGTTCATGGTTCGCTATCACTCCGTCTCCATCAGTCGCACCGGTCCCACGAGGCCCGATTCAAGCAGTGGCTGATTCTTGTTGAATCCGATGTTCGTCTTGGTGAGGCGTTTTTCCACCGGCAGGGCGGCATCGCCGATGAGGCCGTTGGGCCAAAGGTTGGTCACGGCGATTTCCAGGCTGTTGCCCTCGGGCTTGAGAGCTTCGGTGACATCGACCCGCCAAGGCGCGGTCCAGATGGTGCCGAGGTTCGTGCCGTTGAGCCGGACCTCGGCGAGATCGCGGACCGCGCCGAGATCGAGATAGATTCGCTTACCCGCTCGGCGCAACGGCTCGGCGAGGTCGAACGTCTTCCGGTAGGCGGCGGTTCCCGAATAGAACCTGACGCCGTCCTCCGGGCGCATTGGCCACGAGACGAGTCGATCGAACTGCACCGATGCAGGTCCGCCCCATTTCGGATCAAACTGGACGGTCCAGGGACCGGTCAACTCCTGAGCCGGTTTGAGCGTCTCAAAGTTCATGCCCGTGGCCTGTGCCAGCGATGCCGGCGCACGGAACACCACAAACACCGAGCCGTAGGGGGCCAGGCGGAGCGGCAGGGCAGTTCGGCCGTTGGCAATGGTATAGGAACCCACTGCTCGCGTCGCGCCCGTCACCGGATCCCAGAACTCGGGTGCCTTGCCGTCAACGCGAAAGGTGCAAGTCGCGGATTCTTTGCGGCCGTTGCGGTTGGCGAGGAAATAGATCTCCGCGCCGCCCGCCGTGCGATGGATGAAATCGATGAAGCCGCCGGCGTCGCCGCTGTACTCGAAGTCGGGCGGAACGCCGTTGGCTGCCAGAACCTCGCGCAGCTTCTTGCCCCAGATGACGCGTCCCTTTCCGAAACGGTGTTCGGTAATGGTCTTGCCGTCGCAGGGGCTCCACACTTCGGCGGCCAGCCGCTTGACTTCCTCATCACAAGTGGGATAGTTCTTCAGACCGGTGTCGCTTTCCGGTCTTGGCCCGACCACCGTGGCGCCCGCCGCCACGAGATCGTGAATCTTCTGGAGGACTTCGACCGGCATGGCGTTTCGCTCGGGCAAGACTAATAGGCGATAGCTCATGCCGTCGGGCAGCACGATCCGGCCGTCGCGGACGGTCATTCGCGTCAGCAGGACTTCCACGTTGCACGCGTCGTAATTGTAGCCGGCGCCCAGCGAGGGATCGACGTGTTTCGGCTCGACGAAGTTCGGGATCCCGTCGCCGTAATAGTAGCACACGTCGGCGACGAAAAGCCCGCGTTGCAGCAGATAGGAACAGCGGGCGAGGTAGTCGGTGAACGCTTTGGCCTGATTCCACCAGGTGATTTTCCGGTTGAAGTGCGTGCCGGCGTGAAACTCGTTGCCCGGTGTACCGTCCCCCTGTTGCGTGGCAGTCGAAAAGATAAACAGCCAATTGAACCCTTCGCAGAAGGCTCGGTCGGCGGTCGGCTTCAGCGAGGCGGGAGAATCGGTCCACTGGAGGAACGAGGTGAACGCCTCGGCGGCGGCCAGCCGCTTGCCGTAGACGTGCGCGGCCGAGGCCGTCTGTTTTCCGTTGACAATCGGCGAATTTCCACCCCAAGTTCCATCCTGCCAGAACTCACCCATCGGAATATCGCAGCGGCCGAGATTTTTCAGGCTATCCAGGGGCATCACTTTGGGACAGCACGGGCCGGCGGCCTCGCTCTGGTTCAGCAAGTCGCCCGCGTGCGCCAATGCGGTAAAGCGGCCGAAGTAGTGTTCGGCCACGCAATCGGCCAGCGTCCTGCGGTAGTCGTGCAGGAAGCGGTCGGTGATCTCGGCGCTACCGACGATGCTGCCGGAAAGCGCAGCCAGGTAGGGCTCGGCATCGTACCCGCGGCAGCGGCGGAAGTCCTTCAGGAACGTCTGCGACCAGTTCGGGATGTTGATCTCCCAACTGTCGATCTGCACGGAGCGGAAGGTCTTGCCGGCCAGACCGCCCACGTCGCGCAGCAGGATTTCCGACGTGTTCCTAAAATGGTTGTCGAGCGCGGCGGCACGCAACGGATCTGCTTCCCATCCGTCATCTCCTGGAGCCCCGCATGTGGTGCGCGCGCCGGTGAGCGTGCAGCCCGTACGAAGAATGGTCCATTGGCCCTCCGGCACGTCCCACGTGAGCGTGCCGTCGGGGGCGAGCTTCGTCGCCAGGTCGATCACCTTGGCGGGGTCGATTGCCGTTTCTCCCGGAATCGGCTTCAACGGCGTCAGAATCGCGTCGCACACGTGGCGGATCGGCGTCAGGGGGAGGTCGCCTGCGCTGTCCTGCGCACTCTTGATCGCCAATAATCTCTGTTGGGCGGGGTTTGAGGGACCAGGACTGAGCGGCTGGGCCGGAAACGCCTGAACGTTGACATCCCAGTAGCGCTCGAGCATCGGCGGCCGCGGCAACTTCTCGGCGAACTTCCGCGGTCCCTTGACTGTGAGCTTCGACTGCACGAATTTTTTGCAGGCGTCGTCAGCGGCAATCCACGGCCCTCCGGCGTTCCAACCGCTGCACGGCATCAGACTTACGCCAAGCCCCAGCCGGTCGGCTTCACGAACCGTATGGCGGAACAGTTCCCGCCACTGCGGACTCATGAAGTGCGGGCCCGATGCCACGTGGCCCTGGAGAGCGGCAAGGCTATAGACCGTCACCCCGCCGATTCCTTTGTCCTTCAGCTCCTGCAAGTCGGCGGTGATTGTCGCCTTGGTGACATTGTCGTTCAGCCAGAACCACCAGACCCACGGTCGTGCGGAGTCGGGCGGCTTCTGAAAGCCCTTGGCCAGTTCAGCGGCCGCCGTGAGGATCTTCGCCGGCGGCCGGGCGGAGTCGGCCGACGACGCGAGGCCGCAGCCAAACGCCACAGCCACGATCGGCAATGCCAGGCGCACCGTTGCTCGGGCGAGAGGTTTCAACATGGGAGTGGTTTCCTAGGTCTGAATTGCGTGTCCTGACAGTTACCCAACGCCGCGTGGACGCAGCGGCTAAACGGACGGGCATTCCTTAATCCCTTATCCGAAATCCCTCATCCCCTTTCAACCGCCCGAGCCGAGAGTCAATGGGACATCCAACTTTTGGCCGGCGCGAATCACCGTGATGACAACTTGCTGGCCGGGCTGCTTGGCTTCGACGACGTTCAGGAAATCCTCGGCCGTTCTGACGGGTTGGCCGTCAACGGCGACGATCAGGTCGGCGGCGGCCCAATTGACGGTCCGGTATCGCGTGACAAAGGGACCTTGCCGCTGCTCGCGCTCCTCGATCCGCGGGCCGCGCAGGCCGGCACGCTGCGCGGGGCCATCGGGAGCCATTACCACGACCAACAGCCCCCGGTCAGTTTGCAGGGCCTTGACGATGCCGGCGTCCGGCCGCTGCACCCGACCGGTCTGAATAAGCTGCGGCACAACCCGCGCGATCGTATTGACGGGAATGGCGAAACCGACGCCGGCGCTCTGGTCGGCCTTGCTGCTGGCGATGGCCGTACTCATGCCGATCAGGCGGGCATGGCTATCCAGCAAGGGGCCGCCGGAACTACCGGGGTTCAACGCGGCATCGACTTGAATGATCGACTTCAGCGGCATCGGGCCGTGGCGGCTGGGCAACGTGCGGTCAAGGCTGGAGATGATGCCGGTGCTCATCGTTCGCTCGAAACCGAACGGGTTGCCAATGGCGAATACTCGTTGGCCCACCAGCAGATTCGACGAACTGCCGAAGGCGACGGGGAAGAGCTTTTCCGGCGGGGCCTTGATCTTCAGCACGGCCACGTCGGTCTCGGCGTCGCCGCCGACGAGATTGGCGACGTAACTGCTGCCGTCGAAAAGGGTCACGTCGATGTTTTTGGCCGATTCGACCACGTGAAAGTTCGTCAGGATATGACCCTGGCGATCGATGACGCTGCCGCTGCCTTCGCCTTGCGACTCGTAGGTCAGCAGGAAATTGCCCGAGACCTCTTTGGTGTTGATATTCACCACACTTCGGTTCACCTGCTGATAGACGAAGACGTTGACGCGTTCGTCGGGGGTGAGGGAATCGAGCTGCGAGCTCCCGCCCGCGGCGGGCTGGGGCATGGCGACTGCTGCCGGCGGCGACCAAGGCGTAGCGTCTTGCGCGACGGACTGCGAATCGGTTAGCGGTGGACTGTGCAGACCGAAGGCCGCCAATCCCCCCACAACTGCGGACAGGACGCACAACAGCACGGCTTTTCTCATATCAAACACCTCCGCGTGAAAACTGCGCAGGAAAAAACGGGTGGAGCAACGAAACCACCGCTACATCCAAGTATAGCGGCCTGTGGGAGGGAATTCGAGGGGCGGGCAGGCGGAGCAACGGACCAAAATGGCCCCCAGCCGCTTATTGAATCTCCTTAGCGCCGATCAGCGTCCGCAGCCGCGATGGCTTCCGAAGCGCCTGGCCAACGGATCTGCGTCACAAATGTTCAAGATCGTCCAGGTCTTTCTTTCTGGCGAGCGTTTGCTTGTTGGTCCGCAGGTGATGCAGATCAATGATGCTTACTTCGATTCCGTCCAGGACGGCCCGAGTGCGGCTCGTGTAACACTCGGCGAAAACAACACCGGTAACGCCTGTCAAGAGGCCGATCCGCAACGGCGGCACGCCGATACGCAAGACGGCGTCTTCCGTCAGGAAGAGAGTGGCCGACGCCGTCGTCTTCGAGAAGCCGAAGCGTTCGAACACGCGGGCCATGCCGGCAGCGTTCACCTCGCTCACGGCGATCCGAACGTCCAGGTCACCGGTGGCGCGCGGGTAGCCGTAGTACCCAACCGCGTACCCGCCGACGAGAAGATATTCAACTCTCTCCGAGTTGAGCAACTGCAAGAACTCTTTGAAGTCGGGCGGAAGTCGGATCGTAGCCATAACTGATCGCCCGCAACAACTCCATCGCCTCCAAGCGCTCGTCCGGCGTCTTCGACAGCCAGAATTGGCGGTCGTTCGGCTCCTCGGCAAGCGGCGTTACCGTGAGAGTCGTCCTGTCCATCCGCGCCGATTCTACAAGCCCACCCATCGACATCAATTCTACCCGCGCGATTGCGGCGCGTCAACGTTTTCGCGCGCACCGTTTGCTCGCCGGCGACGCAGTCGCCGCACCGGCAAGGACAGATCGCTCAGCGGGGTCGTGCGATCTGTGGGGTCGTGCAAACTGTGCGGGCTGGCGAGACTGCGAAAGTCGCTTGCGCGTGCCCAAGAAAAAGTTATCCGTCGCGGGGGTCAATCCGCGACGGGTTAGGTTGAATCGGCGATATATCTTGCTACTGCCGGTCGAGGTCAAACCTCCGCACTGGCATCAAACAAGCTCTTTCTTGGCGCCAATCAGCGTCCGCAGCCGCTCGGCAAGCAGGGCCGAGTCGAACGGCTTCTTGAACGTCTCGTTGATCGCCGAGCGGTCGAAGCTCAGCGAACTGCCGTCGTCGGGCAACAAGGCGATCAGAATAATCTCGGAAAACTCGCTGTTGCGGCGAAGATTCTGGCAGATTTGCAGGGCTTCCGTGCGCCCGATCGAGAAGTCCACCACAATGCAATCCGGGTGGAAGCTCTCGGCTTGGATGCCGGCGTCGAAACCACTGGCGGCCACGGCCGCCTTGAACGAACGCTCCAGCGGCAGCTCGCGCTTGAGGTTCTCGATCAAGACCTGATCCTGCGCAACGATCAGGACCTTGGCCATTGCCTCATCTTCCAAATCGCCCAACGGCATCCCGTGCTCCTTGAGGAATCGAATCAAGTACTCACGAGGAATGCGTCGGTCTTGCGATCCGGGTATGCGATACCCTTTTAGCCGGCCCGAGTCAAACCACTTGCTGACGGTGCGCGGGGCCACCTTACATATCTTGGCGACCTGACCAGTTGTGAAGACCTTCATCGCAGACTCTCCGATATTCTATTCACGTTGGTTTGGGTTGTATCTCGGCGGGATGGACATCCTGCCGATCGCTCTCGGCCCCTGAAACCCGCGGATCTGCTCCGGTTTCACGCTCCTTCGTCCCCGTCGTCTCCGCCGACAGGCACTCCGCAGGCATCTGGGTCGGGGCCTTCCGTAATTCGCTACGCCTGTTTGGCTATGGTTCAGCTCCTTCTGACCCGCGCCGCACTAATTACATCGGCAACCAGGGCAACCGGAAGCCAGAGAAAATCCGTAAAATAGGGAAGTTGCCTTTCAACCAACCTGTCTTAGTTTCCCCCGGCGTCCGAACGCACGCTACCGGCGAATCGCTTGCTGGATCTACAGGAGGGGACGAGCGAACCGTGCCGCTACGGAGAGACAATCGCGGCGCCGGGCAAGGCATGGCCTTTGTGGCAGGTTCCCCCCTGCAAGCCCCGTCCCAATCAGCGGGTTTGTACAACAACCTCGCTGCGGAACAAGGCTTCCGTTGTGTTACTTCGATCCCCGTCCCACTGCGACTTTAGAGAGTTTCTCCGATTGTAGCGAACGGACCGAGGGTGATGATCGTAGCGGCAATGTCGCCACCTCCCGCGCCCGGCGGGAATTGTCTCAAAACGGTTTTGGCAGCGACACACTGCCAGCGGGCCATCAGCTTTCAGCGGTCAGCTATCAGGGGTCAAGTTTCCGAGAGCAAAACTGCCGGGGGCGCATTTTATTAGGAGGGAATCGCGCAGCAACGCCCAAGATTGCCTCGCTGACTGCTGGAAGCTGATTGCTGACGGCTTTTCGGCTGCCCACTTACCCCCACTACGCTCTCAGAGCCAGCGGTGCGAGACCACAGATCCGAGGGGTTCGCCAGCGCAGCGGCCTCGGCTCAAGAGCCAATCAGTTATTCAAGTTGGGTAACAATGTTTGACGTGGCGCGGGCATCTTGCCCGTGTTTCTCGGCCGCGGGCAGGATGCCCGTGCCACCCAATGCCAAGGCTTGATTGGAAGCGGTTTTGATGTAATCTTTTGCGAGGTCGAGGGTTGCGTTGAAAATGTGCTTTGGGAAAATGGCGGTGAATTGACCGCGCATGAAAAAGCCGTTCCAGCAATGATAGGGGGTCACAACACCAAACCCCATCATGGAAGGAACGGCAAATGGCCAACGCAAGGAAGCGGGCCCGCCAACGACGGCGGGCGAAATCGTTGATCGGCTCGATGCGAGAGTTTCTCACGCCGGAAGTTTTCAAGCAAGTCCGAAATGCTCCAAAACGCAGGAAATGCCCGCGTTGGGACTTGCATCCTTTGCTTTACATCATCATCCTGACGACCTATTGCTGTGGCGACAGCCTCCCGGAAAAGTTTGAAGCCGCCAGAATGTTCTATGTCGCCAGTTGTCCAAAACGAAAACGGCCGGGCCAGCACTTTTCCGGCTTTGAAAAGGCCATCGCCAAACTTCCCATGCCCATCCTGCGGGCGTTGGCGGCGGCCCTGCGCCACGGATGGAAGTCATTTTCGGCAATCAGTGGAAAGTGGGAAACTTCATCCCCTTTGGCTGTGATGGCACGCGGCAGACGTGTCCCCGCACCGAGGAACTGGAGCAACGCTTGGGAAGCGGCGGCAAAGAGGATTCGTCACCGACGATCTGGAACACCTCGATCGTGCATCTTACCTTGGGCATTCCCTTTTGCTGGCGATTGGGGAAGGGGGGCAAAGCCAGCGAACGAAGTCACCTCATGTACATGCTGCGTTGGCTGCCAGCGGCGGCGTTGGTGGTGGCCGACGCGGGATATGTGGGCTACAACGTGGCCGCGACCATGATCTTGGCGAACGTGTCCTTTCTCATCCGCATGTCCTCCAAGGCCACCTTTTACAGCGAAACCCAGGAACTGTTGGAGGAGTTCCGCGAAGGGATTGTCTATTATTGGCCGAAGAGCCAGCAGGAGGACGGCAAGCCGCCGATTCGCGGCCGATTGCTGCGGATTCACAGTTGCCGTCATAAGGTGGACGTTCTGGCTGTTTACGAACGTGGAAGATGCGAAGCAGCTATCCTTGGAGATGGCGGGAACTTGTTATCGTTGGAGGTGGGAAAACGAGGGATTTTTCAGAACCTACAAGCGAACCTTGAAGAAAGTGGCGTTGATGAGTCGGACGCTACGGCTAGTGCATCGCGAGGCAGAGGCTTCGATGATCGCAACGCAGTTATTGCTTTGTCAAGGCGCGTTGGCGATGCCGGCACCGCCGAAAGACAGCCTCCCGATAATGTGCAGCCCACGGGGGGTGTTGCTGGAGGTGCGTCGTGACATGTTAGGCCGTAGGGAATCCAAGCCATTTCGTGAAAGGATTGCCCGAGCGCAACGCGAACGGCGTGTGCGTACCAGCCCGAAACAGAAGCGGGAATGGCCGCGTCGCAAAGCTCACACGGCGCCACACCCGCCGGTCTTGCTGCGGCTGACAGAAGAACAGAAAGTCAAGATTCAACAACAGTTACAAGCGGCATAACACAGTAAACTGGAAATGGCATTGCGTGCCACGTAGATTGGACAACTGACCGGCCCTGGCCTCGGCCCTGAAAAAGTTGTTGCAAAATTCCTGCGCCCTGGTATACTTTTAGACGGTCGAGATCAAGAAGGGTTCGCTGTGTGGGAGATGTACTTCTAGTATAATATTATAAATGCCCTTGTGGAATCGTCAAATGAACACCGCTAGGAAAGTGGTTTGGGCGCACCGGAAACAGCCCGCGTTCACGCTCGTCGAACTGCTGGTAGTCATCACGATTATCGGTATCTTGATCGCACTGTTGCTGCCGGCCGTGCAGGCGGCGCGGGAAGCGGCAAGGCGGGCCCAGTGCTCTAACAATCTCAAGCAACTCTCGCTCGCGTGTTTGCAGCACGAACATGCGATTGGCTGGTTTCCCACCGGCGGCTGGGGATATCCATGGGTAGGCGATCCAGACCGTGCCTTTGGCGTAAAACAGCCCGGCGGCTGGTGCTATAACGTCTTGCCGTTCATCGAGCAGCAGCCGTTGCACGACTTGGGAGCGGGGGCTACAAGCGATGCTCAGCGAATTGCCGCGAACGTGGTTCGCGTCGCGACCCCGCTGACGGTGTTTACCTGCCCGTCACGGCGGCCGCCGACCGTGTTGCCGGTTGGTTGCGTTTCCTTTTACTGCACCGGCATGACCGGCCACTTTAGCTCCTGCTATGTCGCGAACGCGGGCGAATGCGACATGTACCTCATCACGTCTGTTGCCACGTATGCCCTCCCGGGAAGCTTTGCGCAAGGCGACAATCCCACATTCTGGAATCCGGCTTTTGGCCACTTCAGTGGCGTCTGCATCACTCATAGCACGGTGAGAATGGCAGACATTACCGACGGCGCCTCCAATACCTTGCTGCTGGGCGAGAAGTATGTCAATCCCGACAATTATCTGACCGGCCAGGACCCCGGGGACGACTGGAACTTCATGACCGGCTGTCAAGACGACATTGTCCGAGGTTGCGGCAGCGCGGCGGACGGAGCCGCGTATTTTCCGCGCACGCCGATGCAGGACACGCCGGGTTATGCCGGTTCCATGGGTTGCACCCTGTATTTTGGCAGCGCCCACAGCGACACGCTTAATATGTCGCTATGCGACGGTTCGGTCCGTGGCATCGCCTATACCATCGATCCCGAGACCTTCCGCCGCTTGTCCAACCGCATGGACGAACTGCCGATCGACGCGAAGGCGTTCTGACGGAGTTTACGCTTTTCCGTATTTCAGCGAGCCGTTCTTGCCCCAGGATGCTGACGGAAGGTCATTGTTTGATAGCCAGTTGCGCGCAAACCGAGAGGACTGGCGATTCCGGCCGTGATACGATGGATTTTGGGGCCGTCTTGCATTTTGCGGGGGGGACATTCCACCTGTCTTCCGCCATAGCTTTCAACGAGAGGAAGGCCCTGTTGTGGAGAGGAAGGCGGAGAGCACCCACGAGCGGATTCTTGCGGTCTTTTTTCTATTTTCTTCCCAGCGTCGCGAGGCAGCCATGAACACGCTCGACCACGAATTGCCGGTTGGCAGTCGAACACGGACCGGTTTCACCCTTGTAGAGCTGTTGGTAGTCATCACGATCATCGGCATCCTGATCGCGCTGTTGCTGCCGGCGGTGCAGGCGGCTCGTGAAGCCGCAAGAAAAGTGCAGTGCAACAACAATCTGAAACAACTCTCCCTGGCTTGTCTGCGCACGAGCAAGCCTATGGCTTCCTCCCTTCCGGCGGCTGGGGATATTGCTGGGTCGGCGATCCGGATCGCGGCTTCGCGAAGGACCAGCCGGGCGGATGGGTTTACAACATCCTGCCCTACATCGAACAACAACCGTTGCATGACTTGGGAATTGGCCATCCTACTGAGTCGGGGAGCGACGTTGCGGCTCGCGTGCAAGCGAACCAGATACGCCTCGTATCGCCGCTGACGCAATTCACATGTCCTACGCGAAGGGCAACGATCGTGCTACCCTTCATTTCTGGTCTTGCGCCCAATTACTGCGGCGGCAGTTTGAGTGGCCACACGGGTTCCTGCTATGCCGCCAATTTGGGAGACAGCAATGATTTAGTGTGGTGGTGGGTGCCTGGCAATTACGCCGCGGCTGCAAGCTTCGCATGGCCGAGCACCGGGACGGCGCCCGTCCCGCCGAGCACTGACCCCGGCCATAACATCAGGGGGGTCTGCTATTGTCGCAGCCACGTCACGATAGCGATGATTACCGACGGGGTCTCCAACACTTACCTGTTGGGTGAAAAGCCCGTCAACCCAGATTGCTACACCGAGGGCCATGATGGCGGGGATGACTGGAGCATGTTCAGCGGCCATCAGGACGACATTGTGCGATCCGTAGGTTTTCCCGACCCGAGCAACGCCGGATCGTTCGTCTATTATCCACCCATGCAGGACACGCCTGGCGTCAACGACTATTCGGGTTTCGGCAGCGCACACGCCGACGGCCTGCACATGTCGATGTGCGACGGCTCGGTTCACTGGGTGAACTACACGATCGACCCCGAGGTCCACCGTCGCCTGGGCAACCGCGAAGACGGCCTGCCGGTTGACGCGAAAGCCCTCTGATTGTAGACGCCCAACCGAACCTGTACTCCTCACGCTCCGCGTGAGGGGAAGTGGGAGCAGGACCGCTGATCGATTCACGCGGAGCGTGAAGAGTACGTTTCGCCGTCGCGGCTTCGCCGCTACTCGTCGGCGTAGACCCGCGTGCTCTCTTCCTTGGTGACCGGGGTTTGCATGTCGTCGGTCATGAGTTGGAAACGGGTGCGGAGGTCGCCGGCCCTGATGGCCTTCGCGCGGACGCGGTAGGTGGTGTCGGCCTTTGGCGGCAGTTGCGGGAGGCCGTCGAACGTGATGCGGTTGCCTTCCAGCAGGTGCCGCGTTGGGCCGTCGGCCGCCGTCGGCTGGAGCTCCGCCGGCAGGTCGATGGTCAACCGCACGTTGGCCGACGCCTTCGATCCCTGATTCACCACGTGAACCTCGAAGGTGGTTTCACCGCCGACTTCGAGCGGATCGACCGTGTCGGACACTTGGAAGAGGATCGCGGCGATCCCCTCGACCAGCACCGGCTGTTCCTTCTCGACGCGCAGGCCCTTTTCGGCCGTGCCGCGGAGCTTCAGCGCATGTTGGCCGGGCTCGATCGGCATGGTGACCAGCTCGACGCTTCCGGTTTCGTTGGCGGGCAGTTCTTCCAGCCGCCAATGCACGGTCCGCGTCGCCTCTTCGTAGTAGCCGGCGTTATTGGCCTTCATGAACTTCAGGCCCGGCGGCAATTGGGCCACCAGATCGACCCCCTTGGCCGCCGCCGTGCCGGGGTTGCTCACCGACAACTGGTACGTCGCCTGCCGCTCCAGGTAGCGGCGTTTCGGCCCTTCGACCGCAACGTCCAACTGCGGGGCCAGCACCTGCAACTTGCACTGGTTCTCGGCGCGGAGCGAGCCGTCGCCGCGGGCGCTCAGCAAGTTGGTGGCCACGCCGGGGCGGGCCGCCACCAAGGGCAGATCGAGCTTGCGGCTTTCGCCGGGCTTCAGATCGCCCACCTGATATTCCAACTCGGCCCCTGCCGGGTGCTGCAACCCCGGCGGAATCTGCTCCAGCAGCACCACCCCCGTGGCAATGCCCGTGCCGGGGTTCGAAACCGTGATCGACATCATCACCTGTTCGCCGATCATCACCTGGTTCGGGGCCTTGGTCTCAAGGACCAATTGCGGCCGGGTGACGACGCTGCGGGCCGAGGCATCGGCGCCGAAATGCACTGTGGCTACGCTGCCGATCTCGCCTTCGGCCGTCGGCACGATCTGCATCTCGACCTTCGTCTCTTCGCCGGGTTTGATGGTTCCCAGCGTCCAAACCAATTCGCCGCGCAGCCCGCGCTTCGCCTCGGGCACAGTGGCGAGCAATCGGGCCCCGCGCGGCACCTGGTCGTAGACTTCCACTTCGCAGGCGGGAATCGGGCCGGTGTTGCGAATCGTCACGCGGAACGTGGCTGGCTTGCCCATCTGCACCTCCCGCGGGGCAAACTTCTGGATCGCCAATTGCGGGCTTTGCACGCCTTCCAGCCGCGAGTCGCCCGGCTGGCCGACGCCCTCCCCCTCGACGGCAACCTCGCGGGGACGATCAATGGCGGGCGTGCCGAAGTTGTTGCGTTCGGGCGTCCCAAAACTGTTCCGCGTGACGGTCGGCGGCGCGAGATTTTCGCGGTTCATCGCCACCGGTCCGAGATTCTCGCGACTCGCGCCCGGCTGTCCGAAGCTCTCCCGTCTTGGTGCGGCTGCCGACATCGGGTTGGCCGGAATCGCCGATGGATCGGTGCGAAGCCGCGGCGGCTCCTGCATGTCCGGCGGCGAAACGGCCGGCAGGCTCGTGCCCGCCGGCGCGGCATACCGGCCGCCGGGACGGCCCGCGCTGTCATCGCGAAATGCCGACCCGGCAAATCGTTCATTGTTCGGCCCGGCCGACCCGGCAGCGTTCAACGCCGGTCCCGCCTCCGCCGAGCCCGAGACGCTCGACCGCGGCCCATAACGGGATGGCGCCCGCTCAGGGTCATTGCGAGGTGGCGGCAGTCTGCCGGCCGGGGCGTTGCCAGTCGTGTTTCCTGCGTCGGCCGAGCCCGCGGTAGCCGCGGGCGGCTCACGCCGGTTCTGAAGGCCGAAGGGATCGTTGGCCGGCGGGCGGCTGGAGGCCGACTCTTCGGGCGCGGTTGTCGCGTCGTCTGCCGTTGACGAGCCGCGGAGTGGATTCCCGCTGTCATTTCCACGTTGGGCGTTCGCAATCGTGATCCATCCCAACGCCACTACGGTTCCCAATACGGCAAGCCTGACGAGGAGAACTTTCATAGCGATTCCCCATTCCGAGGGGGTATGTGCGAATGAAAAAGGTGCCTTGCGGCGAGACAAGCGGGGCGGTTCATACCAAAAACCACCGCCGCCGAGAAGGCCAGTTTTTTCCACGTGAAAAGCGGCAAGATTTGACGGCTGCGCAAGAGAATGGAGAATGATGAGTTCTCTTTTACCGGTTATGCGGGCTTTGCCGATATTGCCGATATTCGCGGATTTAATCGAAGTGCCGGTTTTGAGCCCGTCACGGCTGGGCAAGCCCCAGAAACGCAGCCGAGTACGGCACCATTCAGAAGCCGGGGCAGTTGAAACATGGGCACTCGCGCCATCGTCTCTGCTAGGATGCAAGGCTTCCGCCGCCCCGACGAAGCGGCCGGCGGCAGCGTCATTGTTTCTCGACAAGCAGCCCGCACTTCTCGCCACACGGCGCACACGAGTAACAGCGTGTCCGGTGGGGCAGACATTCCTGTCTGCCCAATGCCCGCGATCTCTTGCGGCAGACAAGAATGTCTGCCCCACCGTAGCGAGAAATGTCTGCCCCACCGCAGAAAGAAGTGCCGGCCGGCCCGTCGCTTGCCGCGTCCGCTGGGGCTCGTCGCCCTGTGGCTGCTTAGCCTTGCCGGTTGCACCTCGTTTAGCGAATACGTTCACAACGGTTTCAAGGTCGGGCCGAACTACACGCCGCCGCAGGCCCCCGTCGCTCAGCATTGGATCGATGCCGGCGACGTCCGCATCCGCAGCGAGGCGGCCGACGATAGCTGCTGGTGGGCCGTCTTCAACGATCCGCTGCTGAATTGCCTCGTGCAGACCGCCTATCATCAGAACCTGACGCTGCGCGAGGCGGGTTGCCGCGTGTTGCAGGCCCGGGCCGAACGCGGCATCGCCGTCGGCGAGCTGTTTCCCCAGTCGCAAGTAATGAACGGCGATTACAGCCGCCACGGCGTCAGCGAAAACGTCGCCAATCGCTCGGCCACGCCGCAACGCTGGTTCAGCCAGTGGGACTACGGTTTTGGCCTGGCGTGGGAACTCGACTTCTGGGGCCGATTCCGTCGGGCGGTCGAAGTGGCCGATGCCCAGCTCGACGCCTCGATCGACAACTACGACGACGTGCTCGTGATCCTGGTAAGCGACGTGGCCAGCCAGTACGTCGAGATTCGCATGTTGCAAGAGAAACTGGCCTTCGCCTGCAAGATGGTCGGCCTCCAGCGCCAGTCGCTGGCGATCGCCACGGCCAAGTTCAAGGGCGGGCAAGTGAGCAAGGTCGACGTGAACCAGTCGCAAAGCGACGTATCGACCACCGAAGCCCTGATTCACGAGTTGGAAATTTCGCTCCGCAAGGCGACCGATCAGCTCTGCATTCTGCTCGGCCGGCCCGCGATCGACCTGATACCCGTCCTGGGCGAGGGACCGATCCCGACGGCGCCGCCGGAAGTGGCGGTAGGCATTCCCGCCCAGTTGATCTGTCGCCGACCCGACATCCGCCGCGCCGAGCGGCTGGCCGCGGCCGAGTGCGCCAAAATCGGAATTGCCGTGGCCGATTTCTATCCGCAAATCAGCGTGGATGCCTCGTTCGGCTGGTCATCGCAATACCTGACCGACCTGTTTTCGCAGAACTCGCTGCGCGGCACGGTCGGCCCGGCGTTCCAATGGTCGATCCTCAACTACGGCCGCATCGTCAACAACGTGCGGGCCCAGGACGCGCGGTTCCAACAGCAGGTGGCCAACTATCAGCAAACCGTGCTCAAGGCCGGCGCGGAAGTCGAAGACGGGCTGGTCACGTTCTTGCGGGCGAAGCTCCGCGAGCGCGATTTGGCCACCGCCGTCCGCACCGAAACCGACGCCATGATCGAAGTGCTCAGCCAATACCAGGGCGGCATGATCGATTATAACCGCGTCGCCCTGATCCAGGAGCGGCTGGTCGAGCGGCAACAGACGCTGGCGGAAGCCCAGGCCGAGATCGCCCAGGGGCTCGTCCAGACCTACCGAGCATTGGGCGGCGGCTGGCAGATTCGCTGCGCCCCCGGCATGGTGGTTCCCATTGAAACGCCCCCGCTTCCACCCTCGCAGCCCATGCCGACCGAACGCATCCCAACGCCGCCGCCGACGCCGTGAAGAGGGGCTAGGGGCTGGGGACTAGGGGCTAGGGGCCAGGAAGCGGAGTTTCTGACTGAATGTACTCTTCACGCTCCGCCTGAAGCAACCACGTACTCTTCACGCTCCGCGTGAAGCGATTTGCGGGCTCGCTCTCCTCGGCGAGGGGCCGGAGGCTAGGGGATTGAACGCCCGGGACCGGAGCCGATTACTTCCGGCCTTGCTGCTCAGAGGCTTTCAGTTCTTTTGCTTTTGCAAGGTCTGCCTCGGCTTTAGCGCTTTCGCCTTTTTTGACATACGCGACGCTACGGCTCTCGTAGGCCCTGGCAGACTTGGGGCAAAGTCGAATGGCTTCGCTGCAATCGGCGATTGCCTTGTCGTTTTCGCCTTTGGCCCGATAAGCCTCGCCGCGGGTGACGTAGCTGTTGGAATCCCCGGGATCGAGCCGAATCGCTTCCGTAGTGTCGGCGATCGCCCTGCTATACTCGTGTATGGCCAGGTAGGTGGCCCCGCGGTTGCTGTAGGCCCTGGAGAACTGGGGACTGAGCCGAATCGCGCGGGTGCAGTCGGAGATGGCCTTTTCGTATTGGCCCTTGCCCAGATAGGCAGCCCCGCGGCCGTCGTAAGCGGCAGACCAGTCGGGATCGAGCCGAATCGACTGGGTGTAATCGGCGATGGCCTTATCGTTATCGCCTTTGGCCCGATAGGCCTCGCCGCGGTTGAGGTAGCCGGCGGTCTGATCGGGAGCAAGTCGAATAACCTCCGTCGAATTGGCAATCGCTTTGTCGAATTCACTCTTGCCCAGATAGGCGATGCCGCGGGTGATGTAGGCCTGGAGGTAGCTGGGATCGAGGCGAATCGCTTCGGTGCAGTCGCTGATGGCGTTGTCCAGTTCGCCCTTGCACAGATAGGCGGCCCCGCGGTCGTGGTGCACTCCGGCAAAGCTGGGATCAAGGCGAAGGGTCTCCGAGAAATCGGCGATCGCCTTGTCATAGTCGCCGAGGTGCGAATAGGCTGAGGCACGGCCGTAGCGGAGTGAGGGGGCCTTGGGCTGAAGGCGAATCGCTTCGCTGCAATCGGCAATCGCCTTGTCATTCTCGCCTTTGTGCAAATAGGCGGCCCCGCGAGTCGTATGGGCCAGGGCGAAGTTCGGATCAAGGCGAATCGCCTGCGTCAGATCGGCGATTGCCTTGTCAAACTCGCCTTTGTCCAGATAGGCGGCCCCGCGGTGCTCGTAGGCCGCAGCCGACTTCGGTGCAAGGCGAATCGCCTCGGTAAAATGGTGCACCGCCGCGTCGAAATCGTTGTTGTCGGCGGCTTGCATCCCTGCTTGCATCGCCCTGTCTTCCCGCGACTTATCGTTGCCGGCCTGTCCGCCCACGGCGTTCGCTACGCCAATCGCCAAAATGCAAATGAAACAGAATGTGGTTCGCATCGATCACTTCTCCTTCCGCTGTTTTCGCAATTGAGTTTCCAGATAATCTGCCCAGATGCCGGCCTTGCCGGTGTCTTCCACTATAATAGGTCCGTCTTGTCGGCATCGCTGCTGCCGTTGGACGATTGTCTGAGGTGACTGCGTGCTCTTCTGCCTCGCCCGCCATGCGCCAGTATGAAGTGACGCCGGACGATGGTTTTTCATGGAGGGAATAGAACGAATGTGACGGAAAGAAGGCGCGGAGACTTGAGCCAACGGCTGACCCATGATACTAGCGAAGCTGGAAGTCGTGCATCCGAGCGATCAGGCTGACCCGCAGGGCTCAAAGTGATAGAATTGTTTTTGTGCGCCGCTGTCCAGCACAGCCTCGACAACGAGCGCGACGTGCAGCATCAGGCGTCGGTCTGGTCTTCCCACCGTAACCGCCGCAAAGCTACAATTCGCTGGACATTCAACCATACTGATGCCGGGCGCATTCCCGGAACTATACCGGCACGAACTTGCTGGATGAAGTGCTAGTTGCGAAACCGCAGGCGGTTGCGAAGCCGCAAGCGGCGATTGGCGTTTATCACTCACCATTCATCACTCATCACTCATCATTCATCATTTCCCATGCGTGCTGTAGTCTTCGACATGGACGGGCTGATGTTCAACACGGAGGACGTGTATACGCTTGCCGGCGAGGAGTTGCTGCGGCGGCGGGGCCATGAGTTCACCGACGAGTTAAAGCGGCAGATGATGGGGCTGCGGCCGCAGCCGGCCTTCGAGCGGATGATCGCCCATTGCCGGCTGAAGGAGACGTGGGAGCAGTTGGCCGAGGAGTCGAACCGGCTGTTCTTCACTTTACTGGAGGGCCGTTTGGCGATGATGCCCGGCCTGGCGGAGCTGCTCGATGCCCTGGAGCGGGCGGGGATCCCCAAGGCGGTTTGCACCAGCAGCAGCGGCAACGTGGTCGCCGCCTGCCTGCGGCCCTTCGATCTGCAAGGGCGGTTCGCCTTCGTGCTGGCGGCGGAGGACATCGTTCACGGCAAGCCGCACCCGGAGATCTACCTCGCGGCGGCTCGGCGGTTTGCGGTGCCGCCGGCGGAGATGCTGGTGCTGGAGGACAGCGAAAACGGCTGCGTGGCGGCGGCGGCGGCGGGGGCGTACGTCGTGGCCGTGCCGGGCGAGCACAGCCGGGAACGCGATTTCAGCATGGCCTCGTTGCTCCTGGGCAGTCTGGCCGACCGGCGGCTCTACCTAACTTTGGGCATAGCCTAAGGTTTCGTCCTATTGACCGATTTCCCACCTTCCTGCTAGAGTTGATGCCTAGCGGGCCGGGCTGTTGCCGATGGAAGTCGCCTGCGTTGGGCGGGGAGGAACGAAATGCTTAGGAATCTGGGGGTCGTGCAGGTCTACTCGCGCCTGCCGCGATTCCGTGCCAACGCCATGCGGAGGATTGGTGGGCGGTCGTTGTTGGAATGGGTCGTCCGCCGCGTGACCGACGCCATGCGGCTCGACGGCGTGATTGTCGCCGACTGCGAGCCGGATGAAGAGCGAGGCCTGCATCGGCTGGTGCCCAGCGACGTTCCGCTGTTCCACGGCGAAGGCAGCGATGCGCTCGATCGGTTCACGAAGTCGCTGGAAGAGTATCCGGCCGAGGGCGTGGTGCGGGTGCGCGGCGACAACTTCTTCGTTGACCCGGGGCTGATCGACCGGCTGGTCACCACGGCGGAGTCGCACGCGAACTGCGATTACGTCGGCTACTGCTCGCGCGACGGCCGACCGGCGATTCTCTCGCCGGTGAGCGTGTATGCGGAGTGGTTTCGCGGCAGTGCATTGCGGCGGGCGAATCGGCTCGCCCGCGACAAGCTCGATCGCGAGCACGTCACGCGATATCTCTATTCGCACCCCGAGCAATTTAACATCCGGCTGACGCCGGCGCCGACGGAGATCGACCGCGAGGACGTGCGCTTGACGGTGGCGATCGAGGAGGACTGGGATCACGCTTTGGCGATTTACGAGGCATTGGGGCCGGAACTACTGGATTGGCAGCGGATCGCCAGCCTTCTCGACCACCAGCCGGCGCTGCGGAGCCGGATGGCGGCGTTGAATCGCGTGCACGCGGACGCGTGAACGTGTCGCCTGAGAGAGTAACGCCGCTGTTCTGCACCACGACAATGATCGCCCCTATCCGCCCGCCGCCGAGACCGACGCGATCCCCCGTCGTGGAGCGGGCCCGTCATCTGCTCACCGCGACGCTTTGGCCGTCGGAGCTGGAAGAGGAGGGAAGGCTTGCTCGGCGTCGAATCGGGAGGGCGCTGTTGTTTTGCGGTCTGCTCATCGCGGCGGCGCCGGGCGCCATCTACTTGGCAATCGCCCGGGTGTTCTGAGAATGCCGCGGACGGTCTGGTTGCGAAACCGCAAGCGTTTTTTCCCGCGGTCACTGCACGAGTTGAAGCCGGGCGAGACGTTGCGCGTAGGGTTCCAGGCAACGGGGCAGCTCGGCGGAGACGAGCATCTGCAATTCCCTGGGGCGGGAAGACGCCAAGGGATCGCGCCAGCCGGCGGATTGCTCCTGCGGCGAAATCGCTTCGCCCGCATCGCCCGGATGAAGGCCGATTTCGATGAACCGGCGGCCGCGGCCGCTCGCCAGGAACAACTGCATCAGTTTCAGATCGACGCCGCCGGCGTGGGCGGTTCCGTAGAAGGCGTCGGGATGGGCGATCTGCCGGGCGTTGACAAGTGCGCGGAATCTGGCGGCGAACGCGCGTTTGACTTGGGCCAGCGGCCATTTCGTGATCTGGAATCCGTGCAGGGCAACGTTTCGCAGCAGCGCCGGCTCCCAGGCGACGCGGACCGCTTTGATGCCGAAGTGCTTCATCAGTTCCGGCACGAGCTCGGCCGTGGCCGGCAGCATCTCGACGTACTGATGCCCGTTCAGGTGCGTCGGCCGCAGGCCGTGGTCACAGAGAAACTCGATCTGCCGCCGCCACTCTTCGCGAATCGCCTCACGCCACTTGCCGCCCGAGCGGCGCAAGCGTGCAAAGAGCGAAAAGACGCCGAGAAACCGGCCCTCCACGTCGAGCAGTTCGGCGGGATAGCGGTCGTGCAACGGCCGGCCCTGGGTCAAGTTCAGATGGACGCCGAGGTCGAAGGGGACGTTGGGATCGCCGAGCCGGCGGCGAACGTCGGCCGAAGGCAGCCGACCGGCGGCCTGTTCCACCAGCAGTTCCTTCCAGTGCGACAGTGCCCGGGCGGCGTCGGGAGCATTGGCCAAGAGCGAAGTGCTGGTCAACAAGCCGTAGCGGAATCCGTGCAGAATCCCGGTGCTGACGGCCCGGTTCATTCCGAAGTCGTCAGCGTGGAGTGCGAGGCGTAGAGGCATGACCGGTCGCGCGACGGTTTTGGCTCTGGTCCCCACACTCCGCGTGGGAACCCGCCGGGTTGCTCGCTGGAAACGCGTTCCCATGCGGAGCGTGGGAACGAGGATGTTCGGGGCTTACGCTGCCCGCCGCTCGGGTTCTTCGTTTGCCGCGGCATAAACGAAGTGCGGGGCGGGGACGCCCTGGCCGGTTCGCTCGCGGAGCCAAACGCGGAACACGTCCCAGAGCATCGGCAGCGCGTTGCGGCGGAGCGAAAGGGTCGAGGCGAACTCGTTGACCAACGATACCGGCACGCGGCGGAACGGCAGGCCGAGACGGTGCGTCAACATCACCACCTCCGCGTCGAAGGCGAATCCGTCGATGGTCGTGCGCGAGAAGATATCGAGCGCGGCCTGGCGGCGGAAGAGTTTCAACCCGCACTGCGTGTCGGTGACTTCGCGCGAAACCATATGGCTGACGATGGCGCGGAAGGTGAAGGTCGCCAGGCGGCGGGCGAGCCGGCGGCGGGCGAGGTTTTCCGCCCCTTCGATGTCGCGGGCGCCGAAGACGACGTCGGCCTGGCCCGCGCGGATCCAATCGTAGCCCTGTTGCATGGCCGAGAGTTGGAAGGGGAGATCGGCGTCGGTGAAGGCCAGCACGCGGCCGCTGGCGCGGAGCATGGCGATGCGGATGGCCCGGCCCTTGCCGCCCTGGGGGACGATTCGCAACGTCGAGAATCGCGGCCCCAGTCTCTGGGTAAGGGCGGCGGTGCGGTCGCTACTGCCGTCGTCGGCGACCAGCACGCGGTAATCGACGCCCCAGGCGTCAAGGAACTTCGTCAGTTCAGCCAGCGTCCAGGGCAGCCGTTTCTCCTCGTTGTAAGCGGGGATGATGACCGAAAGATCGTGGTCTGCCGGGGCGACCACCAACACTCGCCCGCTCGGCGGCTCGCGGGAAAGTCCGTCGTGGCTGGTTATCGCGGCGGTTGCATCCATGCGTCGGTGCCGTCGTGGAATAGAGTACGCGAGATTTGGGGACGATAGCGGATTCAGCCGGCCGTGTAAACGGCAGTTCACCCCGCGCCGGCAGGGTGTACGGCTGTTTGTCGAGCGGCGTCGGAAGACAGCAATGGAAAGACGGACAGAGTGCTCGTGAACATCGGGAATCTGAGGAGGTTTTGCGGGCGGCCGCCCTGCCCATCTAGATGTTTATCGGCAGTTCTTTCGCAATCGATACATTACGACCGGGTTTTTCGAGGCGGCGCGATCAAAGGCCGGCGGAATGTGGACAGGACGGGCCGGGGCCTAGATAATGAGGGCGATGGCCGGTTTTCCTCAAGTCCGACGCATTCTGCGTGTGCATCCCCCTCACCGCACCGTGGGGATTTCGAGCGGTGTCACGCTGCTCTGCGGTTGTCGCCCGGCGATGTGGCCGGTTGTGGACGCGGCGGCGGAAGAACCGATCCCGGTCTTGCTCGTGTCAGGGCGCGACGAGGTAAGTGCCGCGGCGATCGCAGCGTTTGAGCGAACGTTGGGAGGCAGCGGCAAGATCGAGTGCGATCACACGGACCTGGACCGCGCCGGGCGGGAGGGACTCGGCGGGGCGTGTTGCGCCGTCGTGTTCGGCCGAGGTTTGCAGATTATTGACCGCTGGTCGGCGCTTTACGCTGATTTGGCCGGCAACTCGCCGGACGAGGAGGAGCCGGGATTCTCCATAGAAATCGAGCCAGCCGCGGTCGCGCGACGGCATCCGCTATTGGCGGGCGTCGGCCCGTTCGTCGCGCATACGCAAGTCCCCCACTCTCCGCATCTTCTGCCGGACTCATCTGCTCTACTAGTGACGGAGTCGGCCGGCTCGATTCTCCCGCTGGCTTGGGCCAGAGAGGACGGCGACGCGCGGGGATTCTATACGTGCCTGGGTCGTGCGGAGGACTTCCGCCACGGTGACTTCGTGCTGCTTCTCGTCAATGCGATCGAGTGGCTTAGTTGCTGGCGCTGACGTCCGCCCGCCATTTCTTCTGACAGGCGTAGAGCAGTGTCCCCAGCAGACCGACAGCGAGCAGCAGCAGCGTTTCGGGCTCGGGCACGGCGGCGGGGGGGGGCGGCGGGTGGGGCGGCCGCGATCGTTCGCCCAAGGTTGGCCAGCCAGAATGTCGCGATCAAGGCCGTTGACCACGCCGTCGTAGTTCGCATCCCCCCGCGACCAACTTGTGCCGGTGAAGGCGTTTGCATACCAGATTTGCAGATCGAGATTGTCAACCGTGCCGTCGAGGTTGAAGTCGCCGGGGATGGCGGGCATGACGGTGACAATCCTGCCGTCGTCCTTCCAGCCGAGCGACAGCCCAAGGGCGGCGGCCGTCGTGCTGCGGAACTGGCCCACGTCCCAACCGCCGCCGTCGTAGCTGGCGGCCAACAAGTCCTCGATGGTCTGCTTCGGACTGACACCGCCGTGGTCATACTCGAACTCGATCTTTCCGCCCTGGATATCGGCCCCGCCGAGATCGAGCACGGGCTGCCACGCGCCAGGTGCGACAGTGGCCTCATAGCCGACCAACAGGAGACCTCCCGCCTTCACAATCGTCCGGCCGGAATAGGAATTGAGGGTGGAGGAAGAGGGGGAGAGCGTGAGTGTACCGCCGCCGACCTTTGTCAAGCCGCCGAGCCCGGAGAGGGGCGCGTAGAAGGGGGTTGATTGGCCGTTGCCGCCGACGGTGAGTTGCACGGGTTGCAAGACGTCATTGGCGAGGACCAGCGGCCAGTTTCCGGCCAGTGCGCCGATGGTTGCATTGGGCAGCGTGCCGAACCGCAGTGTGCCGTTGGGAAGGTTGAGGAGCGTGCTGTTTTGCAGGGCATTGGCGTTGGCGAGCTCGAGCGTGCCGGCGGCTACGCTGGTGCTTCCGGAAAAGGTATTTTCGCCGCTTAGGGTGAAGGTGCCGGCGCCGGTCTTCACCAGCGACATGCTGCCGGAGAGCACGCCGCCGTAGGCGCTGGAGATGTCGCTGCCGCCCACGGTGAGTTGGACGTTGTTTAGCGTGAGCGGCCCAGTGCCTCTTAAGCCACCGAGCGTTGCCGCGGAGAGCTGTCCGCAACTCAACGTCCCGCCGCCGATCTCCACGGTGCTGGCCGACAGCGCCGAAATGTAACCCACTTGGACCGTGCCGCCGGACACGATGGTGTCGCACAGCATGGAACCGCACAGAGTCAGCGTGCCGGAGCCGATCTTCTTCAGTGCGGCGCCGGACGGACCCCTCAGGGTGCCATAGTAGATAGTCGATTGGTCATTATTGCCCACGTCGAGTTCGATGGGCTGAGAGATGGCGTTCAGCAGAGAAACGTATCCGTTGTCGCCTTTCAACCCTCCCAATGTTGCCTTGGTGACAGTTCCGAAACGGAGCATGTCGTTGACGTTGGTGGCGTCGTAGGTGCTGTTTTGCAGGGCATTGGCGGACGCGATCACGAGCATGCCGCCAGCGATCGTGGTATCGCCCGAGAAGGTGTTGTCAGCGGTGAGAGTCAGCACGCCGGCGCCGACCTTCTTCAGTCCCATCGTACCGGCAAGTACGCCGTCGTAGTTCGTGGAGGTGCCGGCGTAGCCGACGCTGAGTTGAACGCCGTCGAGCGAGAGACTTCCGCTGCCCTTCAGCCCGCCCAGGGTCGCGGCGGCAAGGCCGTTGCAACAGAGCGTTCCGCCATCCATAGTGAGGAGGCTGCTCTGTAGGGCACCGCCGGCGCCTGCTTGCAGTGTGCCGCTGCTAAGAATGACGTCGCACTGGGTTGAGCCGTTGAGAGTGAGCGTGCCTGCGCCGACCTTCCTCAAGGCGGATCCGAGCGGGCCGGCGATAGTGCCGCTAAAGATCGTCGATTGGTTGTTGCCGCCGACGATCAGAACGACCGGTGCCGACATGAGATTCGCCAGCCCCAGATACTTGTTGCCCTTTAGTCCTCCCAGCGTGGCGCTGTTTAAGAGGCCGAAGCTAATCTGCCCGCTGGAACTGTAGTCAAGAATGCTGTTTTGCAGGGCGTTGCCGGTGGCGAGCATGAGTGTGCCGCCGGTAATGGTGGTGTCGCCGGAGAAGGTGCTCGGGCGGGTAAGCGTCAAGGTGCCGCTGCTGGTCTTGGACAGTGCCATCGTGCCACTGAGCACGCCGTCGTAGGTGGTGGAGGTGCCGGCGTAGCCGACGGCGAGTTGGACGCCGTCCAGCGCGAGGTCGCCGCTGCCTTTCAGTCCGCCGACGGCGACGGTGGTGAACGTACCGGCGTTGAGCGTTCCGCCGTCGGGCACGAGAAAACTGTACTGAAGCACGCTCGGGTTGCTCAGTTGCAGCGTGCCAGTGCTGAGAATCGTGTCGCAGTTCTGAATGCCGCCGCCGAGCGTGAGCGTACCGGACCCGATCTTCTTCAGGGCGGATCCGAGCGGACCGGCGATCGTGCCGGAGTAGCTGGTCGATTGGTTGTTGCCGCCGACGGACAATATCACCGGCGAGGAGAACCAATTGCTGAGAGTCAAGGACTTCGTGCCCTTCAAGCCGCCTAGAGTTGCATTGGGCAGCAGACCGAAGCTCAGATTTCCGCTGGAGCTGTAGTCGAGGGTGCTGTTTTGCAGGGCGTTGGCGGCGCCGAGCATGATCACGCCGCCGGTGATGGTGGTATTGCCCGAGAAGGTGTTCTGGCCATTGAGGGTCAGCGTGCCGCCGGTGTTCTGTAGGGCCACGGTTCCGGAGAGGACGCCATCGTAGCTGGTACTGGTGCCGGCATAGCCGACAGCGAGCTGAACGCCGTCGAGCGCCAGATTGCCGCTGCCCTTCAATCCGCCGACGGCCACGGTGGTGAACGTGCCGGCGTTGAGCGTTCCACCGTCAGGCGTCAGCAGAGCGTTCTGAAGAGCACCGGGGTACCCAGTTGCAGGACGCCGCCGCTGAGAACGGTGTCGCAAGTCTGAATACCGCCGCTGAGCGTGAGCGTGCCGGAGCCGACCTTCTTCAGCGCGGATATGAAACCACTGGCGGAGTAGCCGCTGATGACGCCGCTATAGGTGGTCGATTGGTTGTTGCCGCCGACGGTCAGAGTGATGGGGGCCTGCGTGTTGTCGGTGAGCGTCAGATTGCGGGAGCCTTTCAGACCGCCCAGCGTGGCGCCGAAGAGCACGCCGAAGTTGAGCGTTCCGTTGGAACTGTAGTCGAGGGTGCTGTTTTGCAGGGCGTTTGACGTGCCCAGCAGGAGCACGCCGCCGGTGATGGTGGTGTCGCCGGTGAAGGTGTTCTGGCCGTTGAGGGTCAGCGTTCCCGCGCCGCCCTTTGACAGCGACATGCTTCCCGAGAGCACGCCGTCGTAGTTGGTCGTTGTGCCGGCGTAACCGACGCAGAGCTGAACGCCGTCGAGGGCGAGATTGCCGCTGCCCTTCAGCCCGCCGAGAGCCACCGAGGGGAACGAACCGCAGTTGAACGTTCCGCCGTCCGGGGTGAGGATGCTGGCTTGCAGGGCGGTCGGGGTCGAGAGCTGGATCGTGCCGCCGCTAAGAACAAGCTCGCACTGGTATTGGTTCGTGCCGCCGAGGGTGAGCGTGCCCGAGCCGACCTTCTTTAAGGCCGAGCCCGCCATGCCGTAGGCCCCGCCGCTGAAGCTGGTCGATTGGTTGTTGCCGCCGACGGTGACGACGACGGCCTGACTGTAGTCGTTGACCAGGTTCAACGGTCTTACGCCTTTCAGCCCGCCGAGGGTCGCTTGGGTGAGCGATCCGAATTTCAAGGTGCCATTGTAACTGTAGTCGAGCGTGCTGTATTGCAGGGCGTTGGCGTTGCCCAGGGTGAGTGCGCCGTTGTTGACGAGCGTGTCGCCGGTGTAGGAGTTGGCGGCATTGAGAATCAAGGTCGCGCCTCCGTCTTTCGTCAGTCCGACGCCGCCGGCAATCACGGAACTGATGGTGTCGATGCCGCTGTTTTGCGCAGAAATCCAGCCGCCGGGACCGGTGAGCGTGATGGTCCCGCCGACAAGTTGATAGCCATCGCTGAAAAACGCGAGGGAATTGACGGAGTTGACGGAACCGGAGAGGGTGACGAGCCCGCCGTCGCCGATCAACTGCGCGTCGGAGCCGTCGATCCAGGCGGACGGCATCCCATGCGCATCGAGCCAGTTCACGCTAGTATAGTCCCACACCTGCGGGTTGCCGCCGGCGTCGAGATAGAGCGCATCGGCGCGAAGACCGCACGGACTTCCGAAGAAAAGGGCCAAACAACAAACAACGCTTGCCACGAGCCGATGCAGCTTCATCGCGATGCCTCCTGTTCTTGGAAACGGTGCGATCTCACGGGGGTGGAGAAGTAACTCCTAATATAGACAACAGCGTCGCGGCCGACAACTTCGCCGCCTAGGACGACTGTGCAAAGCAGCAGCATTCCACGATTATGCACGGGTTGCAGGGGCGCATTTCCTGGTGTAAGATTGGAGACGCCTGCTCAGCGGCCCGCCGCGAAGGGGATTCCGCTGTGCAGAGAGCACAGAGAACAGCAGCAGGCAAGTCATTACGCGGTAAAGACTTACAAGCGTCTGGGGCGGTAGCTCAGTTGGGAGAGCGCTGCGTTCGCAATGCAGAGGTCGGGAGTTCGACCCTCCTCCGCTCCACATGAAGCCCGCTTTACGGCGGGCTCTTCTTTTGCGCAGACGCATCGTGTCGCGCCTGGCGGAGCCAACTTCTGGAGCGAGTGCGGCAGGAACACCCCGACTTCCCACGGCTGCCACTCGGCTCCTTGCGTGGCCTGCTTCCCAACATCCTACGCCGTGAATATAGCGACGAAGTTGCCAGCCTTGCTCTCCAGCACGGCAAACTGAGTTCCGATAAACTGCTGGATTGCTACGCGAACCTACCCTTCCGCAAGTTGTTCGAGGCGACAACAGAATTGAGGGCACTGTTTGCACCCTTCCTCAATGGTTTACGGGCGTAGGACGATTCGACCTCCGTTGCGAGCGGGGACGTAAAATGCGCGTTGCACAGAGTACCCGAGGTTGCCATCGTCATGGCAGCAACAGATTGGCGATTCTGTGTACGACGGAAGAACATCCCACCAAGAATCTGTCAATCTCGGTCCGGGGGAGATTGTAGGTACACCGCACCGGCGGCAAAAGCAGGTTTTGTCGATGTCCCGCCATGATAGCGGTACGCAGAGCCCCTTGTCGAACCGATGCCACGGATTCTTGACGACATCGACAACTCGTGCTTGCCGGCGTGAGCCGCCGCGTGGCGCGATTTTCATGGGCAAACGACGTAACCCATGAAATGGCTAATCATGAAAAGCATTCCATTGGGCGTGTCCGGGTGCCATCTTTCCGAATCGGATCGTTCACAAATAGTCGCCCATCCTGACGCGACCAACGGAGTAATCGGCGTGATGCCGTAGTCCTTTCCAAAAACGCGCGGCAGCACTTTTTCCGGCCGGTCTGTGCATTGAAAATGCAATTGCACGCCTGTCTGTGGCTTTGACTGGTAAGAGAAGGTGAGTCCCACGAGCTTCGACATTGCGGACGCGGAATCGGCGTTTCCCTTGAAGACGTAGTAGAAGGGCGCTGCGGTTCGTCGGTGGCGAATTCCCCACACCGGTGCTGTAGTATCCACATACTTCCATTCTGGGAAATCCAACAGTGTACCGGACGATGCCGATGACTTTGCCATGCGCTGGAGAATCGTCCGAACGAAGTTGGCATCCGTGGCGGCGATCAGAATGTTCGGCTTTGGCTTGGCGTAGCAAATCGAACATTTTCTGTCTTGTCCTCCCCAATTGGTGTCAACGCGCACGACGCGGTTGTTCTCCATTTCCTCGACACCGATCTTCTCGTGATTGGCTGGTTGCACGCCAACATCCGGCACATTGTTGTCGAACACGATCAACTCACAACCTTCAAATGTTGACCCGCTGCCGATGACGGGCACGCCGAACTGCCGTGCTGCCGCAACCACGAAGCGGAGTTTCTGCCTCACGATGTTACGCATGAACGCCCCCCCCGCCACGCTAAACTGCTGTGTAAATCGCTTTAGGCACAGTTGGTGAAAATCAGGCTGGGGCGGTGGCGGAGCGCCGGCGGACCTAAAGGGACCGGACGGGTTCAAAATTTCCTTGATCGAAATCTCTTTCAGCGGTCCCCGCGCTACGATGATGCTCTCCGTATCTTCGGGCAGCCAGCGAATCGCCTGTTCAACGTCCGCAGATAGACGGGATGAACCAGTTGCAGCCGCACCCGCGGCTGCATGCCCGGCGCGCTGCCCGGTCGAGTTGGAAGCCGGTGCCTGCCCGAAAGACATATGCGATCCGAAGACCAGCAGTGATATCACGACGATGGTTCTCGTCCAACTCATGTACCCCGCATTGTCCACCGGCATCTTATTCTCTCCACGATGGGTTGAGCAGAACTCCAAACTAGGACGAATTATCCGCCGAATCGGGGGGGGCGAGCAATAGCAGATAATTGGGCCGAGACAGTACCTTTTCGGCAATTTCAGTGCGCGGGGACGACCAACAAATCGAACCACTCGGTACGAATGGCTCGTCTCCATCTAATCAGGGACGTCGAGGCATTAGGGCGTTCACGTTAGCGTCACTCGCTGCCTTGATGCCCTCTCAATGTCAATGACCACGGGCTTGGAAAGTGTCGTTTAAGCATCACCCGTGCCATTTTGCTGGGCAAAAAATCCCGCAGAAACGACGACTTAGGGAGCCCTTTCGGGCCAATACTGACATTTGACAACTGCCGGGGGCTTCAACTGGGAACGATGGCCGGTGCGGAGTTTCATTCGGGCGTGCCTTGAAAGAAGGACGGGCTCCCCGTAAGCGACAACAGCCGCCCCACGCCCACCTTGCCTCCCGGATTTTCAAGAAATAAAAAGCGTCAGACTATTAGCCGAACTGCTATCTCCGCCACGCGGCGGCCGAGATTCTTGACGCTCGCCATGCCTTCCTGGTCGCGGGTGATGTCAGGCGTCGCGCCAGCCGAGACCATAGGGTTGCCGCTCCAAACGGTCCCGCCCCAGTGGCTGGTCGGCGGAGCATCCCCGACCACGACCATCTGCTGCGACATCAGCGCGACTTGAACCGAGCGGATCGTCAGTTCTTGGCCGCCGTTCCGCCCGCCGCCCACGGCCAGCACGCCGCCCACCTTGTTGGCAAGCGATTTGTCCTTGTGGAAGACGATGCAACGCTCCAGGAACGCCTTGCAGAGCGACGACATGTTGCCGAAGTAGACGGGCGTGCCGAAGATGATCCCCGCCGCCGCGGCGAGCTTTGGCACGAGACTGGGGAAATCGTCACGCTCGCCGGGTGTTAAGGCGATGCCGGCCGCCACTTCGCCGGGGATCTTCAGACCAGCCAACTCCATTAGTTCGACCTCAATCCGCCCATCGACGGCCTTGGCCGCGTCAAGACAGACGCGGAGGGCAGCCGCCGTGGTCTTGCCCTTGCGCGGGCTGCAACAGATGCCGAGAATCTTGACGGGCCCGGACGGAGCCCGGCTGGGGGCATTCCCGATTGCGGCGCTCGTGCCAAGCACGGCCGCTGCCCCGGTGCTGCCGAGGAATCCACGACGAGTTACTGCGGACGGCATAATATGCTCCTCAAAATGTCTATTCTTCCCAGAGATTCGCGGTACGGGCTTTAACATCCGGCAACGGCGGCAGCGGAGCGCTGGGGACAGGCTCGTACCAGAACGTAGCGCAGCTCCAGTCGTCTTGGACCTCGGCGAGCCCTTCCTTTTTCGGGGGATCTTGCCAGGCTATCTGCTGCATGGTGATTCGCGCCTCTTTCTTCCAAGCATACGGGTCGGGCAAGTGCCAGCGGTACATCGAGATGAAGTTCTTCTGCTTGAGACTGCACCCGTTGTAGAGATACGTAGCTTGCTGCACGCCCCAGGCCAGCCCGACGTAATCTTCGCTGCCCGTGCCGCAGATCGTGGGAAATTCTCGGTCGCCATCCATATAAACCTTGATTTCACCTTCTCCCCACCACTGTTCCGGATGCAAATTGCGGACGCCGATCACCGCGCCCAAGTAGCGTCCCTTGTTTTTCCGCAACGGCAGAATCTCGAAATCCCGCTTTTCCATGGTCGGGTTTTCGCGGCGGAAGAGGACGTGCATCCGACCCACGTCGTCGGCATGCTTGTCGCCGAGGGTGTAATCGATCTGATAGACGATATCCAACGGTTCCGTGCCTTCATTGGCGACGGTGAGCTTCGCGCGCTTCACGAACGGCATGGGCTGCCAGAAGTTCATGGCGCCCTTGGGGCCGACGGAATGCACGGCCGATTGATAGCCCATCACTTTGCCGTGTGCGTTGCCGAAGAAATCGCCCAAGGGACACTCGATGCTCGGATGCGCCTGCCCGTCCCACCATCCGCGCAGCACGGTGCTCCGCATATTCAGCGGTGTATGGCGGAACGTCAGCCAGATGTGGCGGATCGTGCCGGGGCCCTCGATGTCGCAAAGTTGCACCGATTCGCCGGGCTTGACGGTCTTTGCCGGCGAACCCTTGCGGCCGACGCCGAGAGGGCTGGCTGCCTTGCCGCCTTCGCCCGCCGCGCCGGAGGGATTCTCGAACGAGATCGAGCGCGAGAGCAGCCCCGTATCGAGTCGATAGGGTTCCTGAATCAGGTTGGGGGGGTGTTGTGCCGTGGCGAATGCGGTCCCGGCAAACAGAAGAAAGGCGGCCAGGGACGCGCCGGCAAAGTAGTACCGTACGCTGGATTCAATTGTCATGGTTCAACTCCCTGCGAAAGACACGGATTAGTACCCGAAGGCAACTCTCTTGTGCGGCGATTATAACACACGATGCGTTGGACGCTATTACGATCATCGAACCGCAGCCGATGCTGGCAGTCAACTCCGTCCGCGAGGGATACTCCCATTGAGCAGATGTCACGGCCGCGTAGGATCATTGCCCTCCCTCGTCCGCTAGGACTACAATGGAACTGTCAGTCGATACGCGGCTGCGACGGCGCGAGGTGAATGATGGACCCCAACGTCCGACCGATTGACATCCATCGCAAAATCGTGGAACTGATCGACGGCGGCCGTTCGCTGGCGGTGGCTACCGTTTTGTCCGTGCAAGGTTCGACGCCGCAACAGCCCGGCGCGAAGGCGGCGATCGATGCGGCGGGGCACATCTGGGGCACCGTGGGCGGCGGACCGGTTGAGGCCGAAGCCCAACGCGCCGCCGTCGAGGCTTGCCGATCGCAATCTCCGCGCGTCTTGGCCATTCACCTCGACAGCGACGATGCCGCAGCGGCCGGCTCGATTTGCGGCGGCAGCATGAGAATTCTCGTCGATCCCAGCGTTGCCCGCCATCGGTCGTGTTATGCCGCGGCGGCCGATGCCATCGAGCGTCGCCGGCGCGGCGTGCTTCGTACGACGATCGGCAAAGGCGATCCGCCGCAGGTCACGGTCGAGTGGTTGCCGCAAGAGGCCGGGGAAGTTGCTGCCGGGACGGGCGCGGAGAGTTCGACGGAAATCTTCGTCGAGCCGATCATTCCCCGGCCGCTGCTGCTAATCGCCGGCGGCGGGCACGTGGGGCAAGCGCTGGCGGTCCAGGCGGTACAGATCGGCTTCGACGTGACGGTCCTCGACGATCGGCCCGAGTTCGCCGATGCGGCCCTCTTTCCGCCCGGCGTCGAAGTCCATTGCGGTTCCGTGCCGGAGGAGATCGGCCGGCATCCCCTCGACGACGATACCTATGTAGTGCTCGTCACCCGCGGTCACCGGCACGACGCGGAGGCGCTCGCGGCGTGCATTCACCGCCGGCCCGCCTATATTGGCATGATCGGCAGCCGTCGCAAGGTGGCCCTGATCCGCCGGAGCTTCCTGGAGGGCGGGTTGGCCACGGAGGAGGAGTTCAATCGCGTTTTTGCGCCGATCGGCGTGAGCATCGGCGCGGTCACGGTGCCGGAAATCGCCGTGAGCATCGCGGCCCAGCTCATCGCGGTCCGACGGAAGGCACGCCAATGATCGCTGCCATGATTCCCGCAGCCGGGCAATCGCGCCGAATGGGCGTGCAGAAGGCGCTTCTGCCGTTCGGGGCGACGACGGTCATCGGACACATCGTCAACCAACTCCGCCAGGGCGGCATCGGCGAAATCTACGTTGTCGTCGGCCATCATGCCGATCGGATTGCCGAGGCGTTGTCGAATCGGCCCGTCCATTTCGTGCTCAATCCGGACTATCAGCGGACGGAGATGCTAGCGTCAATCCGCTGCGGGCTGCGAGCGTTGCCGCAAGACTGTGCGGCGATTCTGCTGGCGTTGGGCGATCAACCGGCGGTCACCGCGACCCTGATCCACGCGATGACGGAAGCCTTTTTGACCGGCGGGCGGGGAATTGTCGTGCCGGTTTGCCGCGGCCGACGGGGCCATCCCTTGCTCTTCGCCCGGCACTATTGCCAGGAAGTGCTCAGCAGCTACGATGACGTGGGGCTGCGGGGGCTGGTTGCCGCACATTCCAGCGATGCCCTGGAACTGTGCGTTCCCAATGCGGAAGTCCTCGCCGACATCGACTATCCCGAGGATTATCGGCGGCAGCTCGCTCGGATTGTCCATCTGTCCGGTGGGGCATACATTTCTGTCTGCCAAGGAAAATGTGGCGTGATTGACAGACAGGAATGTCTGCCCCACGCTGGTGCGGAGGCGGGCGATGTTTGATCGGCACGGACGAACCATCGACTACCTGCGGATTTCCGTAACGGATCGCTGCAATCTGCGTTGCGGCTATTGTATGCCGCCGGAAGGCGTGCCACCGCTGCGGCGCGATGACATTCTCAGCTTCGAGGAGATCGTCGAAGTTGCCCGGGCCGCCGCGGCCTTGGACATCACGAAGCTCCGCGTTACCGGCGGCGAGCCTCTGCTGCGGCGGGGCGTGGTGCGCCTGATCGCCATGCTGGCCGAGATCGAGGGCATCGAAGACCTCTCGATGACTACTAACGGCACGCTCTTGGCTGCGCACGCCGAGCCGCTTGCGGCCGCCGGGCTGCAGCGTGTGAACGTCAGCCTGGATGCCGTCGATCCGCTGCGTTATGCCGCGATCACCCGCGGCGGCGACGTGCGTCAAGTGCTCGCCGGCATCGACGCCGCACGCGAAGCCGGGCTGACTCCCATCCGACTGAATTGCGTTGTCGCCCGCAACTCCGCGGAGCCCGATGCGCAGGACGTGGCGCAACTGGCCAGAAAACTCGGCTTGGAGCCGCGTTTCATACCGAGAATGAACCTAGCCGAAGGCAGCTTCGGGGTCGTCGAGGGGGGGCATGGCGGCGACTGTCCACGCTGCAATCGCCTGCGGCTTTCCGCCGACGGCTGGATTCGACCCTGCTTGCTCTCGAACTTGCGTTTCAGCGTGCGCAACTGGGGGGCCGCCGCGGCCCTGACCCGGGCGGCCGCCGCGAAGCCGTCGGCCGGCTCGGCCTGCACCGATCGTTTGATGCACGCCATCGGAGGTTGATATGCCGCAGCCGCAGCTATCGCATTTGGATGCCGAGGGCCGGGCACGCATGGTCAACGTCGGCCAAAAAAAGCCGCAGCGCCGCCGCGCCCGGGCGACCGGCCGAATCGAAATGGCCGCCGCCACTTGCCGCCTGATCCGCGACAATCAGATCGCCAAAGGAAACGTCTTGACGGTTGCCCAGATTGCGGGAATTCAGGCGGCCAAACGAGCCGGCGAGTTGATCCCGCTGTGCCATCCGCTGACTCTCGACCACGTGTCCGTCACCATGGAACTCTGCGAGACCGGCGTGGCCGCCACGAGCGAGGTCTCCTGCACCGGACGCACCGGCGTCGAAATGGAAGCCCTTACCGCGGTAAGCGTGGCCCTGCTGACCGTTTACGACATGTGCAAGGCCGTCGACAAACAGATGCGTATCGGGGCGATCGTGCTCTTGGAGAAGGTCAAGTACGATGACGAAGGTTGAGGTCGTCTCGGTCAATGTGTCCGAGCACAAAGGGACGAGCAAACGGCCCGTCGACCAGATCGTAATCGACGATCTCGGCGTGGCGGGCGACGCGCACGCCGGCCGCTGGCATCGGCAAGTGAGCTTGCTGGCGCAGGAGAGCGTGGAACGCTTCGCTTCCGAGTCGATGCCGCGGGCGGATGGTGCGTTTGACCGACCCATCGCGCCGGGTCAGTTCGGCGAAAACATCACGTTTCGCGGTGTGCCGGCGGGCGAGGTGGCCCCGCTCGACCGCTTCGTGTTCGGCGACGTAGACCTGGAAATCACGCAAATCGGCAAGGAATGCCACGGGTCGGGCTGCACCATCTTTCAGCAGGTGGGCAAGTGCGTCATGCCCGTTGAGGGCCTGTTTGCCCGCGTGCTGCACGGCGGCACGATCCGCCGATCGGACCGCGGAGAATACCGCCCCCGGCCGTTCACTTGCCTGGTCATCACGTTAAGCGACCGTGCGGCGGCGGGCGAATACAGCGATCGCTCCGGCCCGCGGATTACGGAACTGCTAGACGCTTTCTTTGCCAACCGACGCTGGCACGCGGCGGTCGCCGGCCGCTTGCTGCCGGATGATCCCGAGCAACTGCGGCAGCAGCTTGTGCGTGCCAGAGAAGATGAGATCGACGTGGTTTTCACCACCGGCGGAACGGGCATCGGCCCAGGCGACGTCACGCCCGAAACGATTGCCCCGTTGTGCGACAAGCTGCTGCCAGGCATCATGGAACACGTCCGCGCAAAGTTCGGCCGGGACAATCCGCTCGCACGCCTCAGCCGTTCTATCGCCGGTGTGGCGGGCAAGACGCAAATCTACACCCTGCCGGGCAGTGTGCGGGCCGTCGAGGAGTACCTGGAGGAAATTCTCAGGACGCTTGAACACGTATTCTATATGCTGCATGAACTGGACGTGCATTGATCGTTGCAGGAGGCGTCTGCAATCGCCGATTGCATCGCTAACGCTAGTGTAGTGTCTCGTAATTGGGTTAACTTATAAAATGGCGACAGGTGGGGCAGACATTCCTGTCTGCCCAGGAACCAGGCAAGTGGGAACATCTAGGGCAGACAGGAATGTCTGCCCCACCTGTTTCTGTCTCTTGTTCATAAAGCACGATCTGTGTGAGACACTACACTAGTATGCAGGATTGAGAGGAATGTCGCTTGGCCGGCGGGCTTGCCCGCCGCGAGGAGTGCTGTAAGGTTCCACATTCGGCGCGGCGGGCAAGCCCGTCGGCTAAGCCTCGTGTTGTCGAACTCGCAAGAACTCGCACAACTTAGAGCCTATGAAGCCCCGGATGGCCATCAGCCCAGAAGAAGCCCTGGACGCAGTGATCCGATCGTCCAGCCTCTGCCCACCGCGAGCGTTTTCGTTGGCCGATGCCGGCGGGCTGGTTCTGGCGGAAGCGATGCTGGCCGATCGCGATTATCCGCCGTTTCCCAGGGCGATGATGGACGGCTTTGCGGTTCGCATTGCCGATGCCGGTCGGACCGTGCCCGTGGTCGGGGAGATTCCGGCCGGCTGCTTCTGGCAAACGGCACTTTTGCCGGATCAGTGTTGGGAGATTTTCACGGGCGCCGTTTGCCCGCCGGGCACGGAAGCGGTGGTGAAAAAGGAGGACGTCGATCGTCTTGGCGATCAAATCCGGCTGCCGGCCGCTATCGCAGCGGGCCAGCACATTGCACCGCAGGGCAGCGAATGCCGTGCAGGTCAGCCGGTTCTGGCGGCCGGGGACATCGTCACGCCGTTGGCCGTGGGCGCGATGGCGTCCTTCGGCGTTACCTCAATCAAGGCGATTCCCCGGCCGCGGCTGGGCATCATTACGACCGGCAGCGAATTGACCGCGCCTGGCCAGATACCGCAGCACGGCCAAATCCGCGATTCCAATGGCCCCATGCTGGCTGCGATGGCCAAGGAACTGACAATCGAGTGCTCACTGCAATGTTGCACGACCGACAGCCGGGAGATGATCGTGCGGGCGCTCGATCGACTGGCCGAAGCGGAGATTGTCCTATTGGCCGGCGGCGTTTCGGTGGGAACGTACGACCTGGTCCCCAAGGCCTTGGCCGACTACGGGGCCGAGCTGGTCTTTCACGGGGTGAAACAGAAGCCGGGCAAGCCCCTGCTGTTGGCCCGCAAAGGTCGGCAGCTCCTTTTCGGCCTGCCGGGCAATCCGCTGGGCTGCCATTTCGGCTTCCATCGTTACGTGTCGGCCGCGATCCGGAAAATGTCAGGCCGCCAGGCAATGCCCACGGTATTTCGCGGCCAGCTAGTTCTCAATTCCCTTCTTCGGGGCATCGTCGCGGGCGATCGGACGCACTTCATTCCCGCCCGCGCCGCGTATGCCGACTCGCCCGCTTCCTGGCGGATCGAACTGCTGCCGGGCCTGACTTCCGCCAACGTCTTCAACACCTGCCACGCGAACTGTTACGTCGAGTTACTGCCCGGCAACACGGCTAAGAGCGGCGACGTATTGCCGTTCACCTGCTTCGATGGCGTGTGGTGAAAGAGCGCTTAACCGACGACGCTGAGACTGTGCGCCTTGATCAAGCAGGTCACTTCGCGGCCCGGTTGCAGGTCGAGCTCGTCAACGGCTTCGAGAGTCAACTCGGCCCAGAGGATTTGGCCAACGTCGATTGCCACGAAGCGGGCCTGGCCGGCAACGGTGATCTTGCACACCCGGCCGCGGAGATGATTGCGAGCGCTTAGGCCGGCAACGTCCTGGCGGCTGAGAATCACGTCTCTCGGGCTGAACTGGACGAATGCGGGTGAAGAAGCAGGGCCCACGCCGGGCGGCAAGAAAAGCCGTTGCTCGCCAAGCCGGGCCATAAGATGCGCGGCTTCCGCTTCGATCGAGTCGAGCTTCAACAGGTTGATTGGAGCGGCGGAACCGGCCCAAGCCAGCGGTCCAGGTTGGCTCAGTGCCTCGTCGGGCGGACCGGCGGCGACCAGCCGGCCTTGATCGATGATCACGACCCACTCGGCCGCGCGGCGGACTTCCGCCTGTGCGTGGGTCACGTAGAGCGTCGGCAGATTCCACTCGGCGACGACCCGCTCCAAGTAAGTGAGAATCTTGACTCGCAGCGGGGCGTCGAGCGACGCGAGCGGCTCGTCCATCAAGAGGATTTCCGGACTGCTCAGCAGCGCGCGGCCCAACGCCACGCGCTGCCGCTCTCCGCCCGACAGGCTTTGCGCAGATCGGCCAAGCAGCGGGCCGATTTCCAGCACTTCGGCCACGCGCGAGAATTCGATCGCCCGCCGCGGCCGGCGACGATGACGCAAGCCATACCGCAGGTTGCCTTCGACGGTCAGGTGCGGAAACAGCAGCGAATCTTGACACACAATTCCCACGCAGCGTTGTTCGGGCGGCAGCCACACGTCGGCCGCCGTGTCCGCCAGCGTGCGGCCTGACACGCGAATCGTACCGGCATTGGGCCGCAGGAAACCGGCGATCATCGAGAGGATGCTCGTCTTGCCGCTGCCCGAGGGACCGAACAAGGCGGTGAAACGGCGATCCACCTCGAAAGTCAGGTCGATATCGAAGCCGCTCGGATAGCGGTGGCGGCAGGCGAAGTTAAGCGGCATCGTGTGGTCGTCTCCGCTCGAGAAGTCCGCTGGCGACCAGCGCGCCGCAGGCCAGCAGGATCGACAGCCACACCAGCCGCCACGATTGCTGCATGCCTTCCGGCCGATTGGCGAGGCTATAGATGGCCAGGGGGATCGTGCGGGTCTTGCCCTCGATGTTGCCGGCGATCATGATCGTCGCCCCGAACTCGCCGAGGCTGCGGGCGAACCCCAGCGTCCACGCCACGATCAGCCCCCGCCGTGCCAGCGGCAACGACACCGTGAAAAAGGCGGTCAGGCGGCCCGCCCCCAAGCTACGGGCGGCCGTCTCCAGCCGCGGGTCGACGCCCTGAAACGTCAAGCGAACCGCCCGCACCATCAAGGGAAAACTGACCACGGCCGATGCCAAGACCGCCCCCAGCCAGGTGAAGGCGATCTTCACGCCGAACCATCGTGCCAGCAGCGAGCCGATCGGTCCATGCGGCCCAAAGCAGACCAGCAGCAAGTAGCCCGTCACCACCGGCGGCAACACCAGCGGCAGATCGATCAGCACTTCAACCAGCCACTTGCCGACAAAGGCAACTCGGCTCAGCAGATACCCCACCGCCACAGCCAAAGGGAGGCACACGCACGCCGCGCAGGTCGCCACCTGGAGGCTCAACCGCAACGCCAGCCATTCCTCATCGGTCAACGGTCCGAATAACATAGCATCCACCAACCTCTGTGCTCCTCACGCTCCGCGTGAGGTTGTCGCGATGGCTCGACCTCTGTATTCCTCACGCTCCGCGTGAGGTTGTCACGACGACTCGACCTCGCGCGGAGCGTGAGGAGTACGCACGGTCACAAAACGACAAAGCCATATCTTTCAAAGACCTTTGCGGCCGCCGGCGACTGCAAATGACGGTAAAACTCGTCGGCGGCTTTTTGCCGCTCTGCGTGTTTGAGCAGGATGACCGGGTAGCGGATCGGTTCCGTCAGGTCGAGCGGTACTTCGCAGGCGACTTTGACCTTCTTGCTGATGGCGGCGTCGGTGGAATAGACGATTCCAGCCTCGGCGGCGCCGCTCTCGACGTAGACCAGGGCGTGACGCACGTCCTCGGCCGATACCGCCTTGCCTTTGAGTCGCTGCCAAAGGCCCAGTTTCGTCAGGGCCTGCTTGGCGTATTTGCCGGCCGGCACTCCCCGCGGATCGCCGATGGCCAAGTGCTCGATGTTATCGGCGGCAAGATCGCTGAGCGTTGTGAGCCGCAACGCTGAATCGGCGGGGATCACGACAACCAGGCGGTTGCCCAGCAGATCGTGCCGCTTCGCCACGAGATTCTTCCTGGCCAGTTCGTCGGCCCATTGTTGGTCGGCAGAAAGGAACACGTCGGCTTCCGCGCCGTGGACGATTTGCTGTGCCAGGGTTGCCGAGGAAGCGTAGCTCACCTGCACTTCAACGCCCGTCTGCTTGGTAAACGCCCGGCGAAGTTCGTCGAGGGCGTTGGTCGTGCTGGCGGCCGCAAATACCAGGATTGGCTGCGGAGATCTGTCCCGCTTTGCTTCGACGGCATTGTCTCGGCGACATGCGAGATTCGTGGCGAAGGCCATCACGACAGCCGCAAGCACACCCGTTACCAGGACGTAACGAGCGCCGCGGCCACGCTTGTGTGGGCATGGGCCGTTCTGGGTTGAAATGCGTTGCATACGCGGGGCCGCGACCGTCAAAGGGGACAGTTTCCGGCATCGTCCTATCTCGAAGCGGCTTTCTCGATGGCCGCTTTCACGCGCGCGGGGTTCATGGGAAGTTGATACAAGCGGGCACCGGTTGCGTCGAAGATGGCGTTGGCGATCACGGCGCCCATGGCCACGATCGCCGGCTCGCCGCCGCCCTTGGGCGGCAAGTCTTTCGCATCGACCAAGAGGGTCTCGATCTTCGGCACCCAGGAGAATTGGGGCAGTTGGTAGCTGTCGAAATTGCGATCGAGGATCTCGCCGCCCTTGAAGTGGATTTCTTCGGCGAGGCAGTAGCCCAATCCCATCGTGACGCAGCCTTCCATCTGGATGGTTGCCCCTTCGGGATTGATGCACTGCCCCATGTCCTGGGCGCAGAGGATGCGTTTCGCGCGAACTCGGCCCAATTCCTTATCGACCTTGACTTCCGCCATCAGCGTCACATAGGTTTCCGAATCGACGGCGCAGGCGACGCCCAACCCTTTGCCGCTCGGTGCTTTGTGCGGCGTCCAGCCGAACTTCTCGGCCGCCGCTTTCAAGACGCGAATCATCCGCGCGTCTTTGAGGTTTTTCAGGCGGAACTCGACGGGGTCAATGCCCGCCGCCGCGGCCATGATGTCGATCTGCGACTCGCGGGCATGGGAGTTCGTGTTGACGCCCGGCCCGCGCCACGCGCCGGTGCCGAACGGATGCGTGCCGGGCTCCGCACGCCATCCCCCTCCGTGCGCGACGGTTTCGTCGTTCGCAATGTCGTAGAAGTGCGGCGCCCGCGCTCGCCGGCGAAATAAACGTGGTAGTCCCAAAGCACGATCCGGCCGGCAGCGTCGATGCCGGATTTGATTTTCACGATCGCGGCCGGGCGGAAGGTGTCGTAAAAGAACTCCTCGGCACGGGTCCATGAAACCTGGACCGGCCGGCCTGCCGCCTTGGCGAGCACCGCGGCCTCGACGGCCTGCTGGTTGAAGGTTTTGCCGCCAAAACCCCCGCCGAGAAACGGAGCGATAACGCGAACCTTCTCCGAGGGAAAACCGATTGCCCGGGCAATCTCGTCTCGGGCGGTAAACGGGTTCTGCGTCGAGGCCCAAACGGTGGCCTTGTCTCCCTCGATTTGGGCCGCGGCGGCATGCGTCTCCAGCGAGGCGTGGGCAACGTAGCTGTTCAAGTAGGTGGACTCGATCAGTTTGGACGAAAGCGTCTCGCCAGCCTTCAAGTCTCCGCCGCCGGCGATCGTCCTGCCCTCGGGCGCAACTTCCAGCAGGTGCGCGAAGATCGTCTTGTCGTCCACGCGGGCCGCGGGAACGTCGAACTCGGCATGCACCTTTTTCAATGCGTTTTCGGCAACGTCGGGGTGTTCGTGGAGCACCGCGAGCAAGCGGCCTTTCTTCACGATGCGAACGCCGGGAACCGCCGCCGCCGCGGAAGTATCCGCGCTCTTCAGGGTCGCGCCATGCGCCGGCGGCCGCAGGATCTTGGCGGATAACATGCCGGGGAGGCTGATGTCGGCCGCATATTTTGCCCGGCCGGTCACCTTGTCGTGGCCGTCGCGTCGGACCGTCGGTTTGCCGATCACGGTGAAATTGGAGGCGGCCTGCAGCGCGACTTTGCCGCGGAGATGCCGCTCGATGCGCTTTCCGCGGGTCAAGGCGGCATACGCGATCCGCTTGTCCTTCTGGCCCTTGACGAAGATCGCGCCGTCTTCGGCGGTGAGTCGATCGGGCGACGTTTTCAGTTGCTCGGCGGCGATTTGCAGGAGCACGGTGCGCGCCTCGGCGGCCGCGGCGCGCAGCGGCGGTCCGAAGAACCGCGTGGTCATCGAGCCGAATGTTCCCATGTCCCAAGGGCAGAGCTGCGTGTCGCCCATCACCATGTCGACGTGGTCGAGCGGCACTTTCAGCTCGTCGGCGAGCATTTGGGCCAGCGAGGTGATCACGCCTTGCCCCATCTCGATCTTGCCGGTGAAGCACGAAACTCGCCCGTCTTCGCCGACCTTTAAGAAAGCATTGAAGTCTCTGGGCGGCCCCCGCCGAAAGCCCCGCCTGCCTTCCGCCTGTGCGAAGAGTTCGCTTTCGCCGAGGCTAAGCAACACCAGGATTCCCCCGCCGACCAGCTTAAGAAAATCTCGCCGATCCGAGGCGAAGGCCGCCGAAACATCGCGAAAATCCAGTTCCAGATAGTCTTTGTTCGTCATGGCTGGTGTCCTCCGCTGCTGCGGGCGGCCGCGGTCTGCACCGCTTGAATGATCCTCACGTGCGCTCCGCAGCGGCAATAGTTGGGCTCCATGAACCTCACGATCTCGGCGTGGCTCGGCTTGGGATTCTTGTTCAGTAGACCGACGGCACGCAGGATCATGCCCGGTGTGCAGAAGCCGCATTGAAAACCGTCATGTTCCATGAACGCCTCTTGCACGGGGTGGAGCTTCCCATTGTTGGCCAGCCCTTCGATTGTAACCACGCTCTTCCCCGCGACCTGCTTCACCGGGGTCTGGCAAGACTTGATCGGCTCGCCGTCCAACAGGACAGTGCATGCGCCGCAATGGCCTGCGCCGCAGCCAGTCTTGCTGCCGGTCAATTTCAGGTCGGATCGCAAGACCCACAACAACATTCGCTCGCCATCCACATTCAGACGGACGGGCTTGTCGTTGAGCTTGAACTGAATCGTCTCTTCCATCGGTTTTCTCCCTTCGTGTTCGTCGCCGCTGATCGGTCACCACGGGCTGGCGGTCGTGGCGGGCGGAATCGTGGGGGGAATTGGCCGATCAACGCTCACGCAGTCATTGTAATCCGCGACAACTCGTGTGACGAGATTCGGAGATTGTAGGAGGCGACTCCTGTCGCCGATTTGTGGCGATTTCTGCTGGGCAGCGCCCAAATCGGCGACAGGAGTCGCCTCCTACAGCGAAAACTGAGCGGCCCTGGACCAGGAGGGCCTTGTGGAAACCAGGGGGCGATGATTACACTGAACTCACTGGAGTGTCCCGCGTTTCACATGCTCGGGGGCTTATAGAAGCTGTAGTGATAGACCGTATGGCCGAGACTGGGCGGATTCTGGCGGATTTGGCTGTCAAAGAACAGTTATAAAGACTTAATTAGCAACGACTTGCGAGATTTGGCCGCCGACTCTCCGCTCCACGGGGTCCGGGCAGAAGCCGAGAAGACAAGGCCCCCTCTGAACGTGGGGGTCTGCTTTTGTATTGGGTGTTGTGATATGTCCGAACGCATCCCGATGACCCGTGCGGGCTACGACAAGATCAAGGCTGATCTCGACCAACTCCACACCGTCGAGTTGCCCAAGATCCTCGAGCGGCTGGCCAACGCCCGGGCCGAAGGCGATCTGACCGAAAACGCCGAGTACACCGGCGCCCAGGAGAGCCGCGCGATGATGGAGGCGCGGATCAACGTGTTGCGCGACAAGCTTTCGCGGGCGGTGCTGCTCGATGCCGCGCAGATGCCCAAGGGTGAAGTGGCCTTCGGTTCGACCGTCCGCGTGAAAGACCTCGCCTTCGACGATGAGGAGGAGTTTACTCTGGTCGGCGCGGGCGAGGAGGACTACGACAGCGGCAAGATTCTGCTGACCAGCCCGCTGGCCCAAGGGCTGGTGGGCAAGAAGGTCGGCGACCGCGTTGAGATTGTGGTGCCGCAAGGGACGCTGAAGTTCGAGATTCTTGCGATCCGCTTTGACGGCTGATCAGTCGGGCATCTTCTCCGGCTTGTAGGGGTGGGGGCGGAGATGCTTCGCCGTGGCCTCGAGAATCTTGTCGGGGCGCGGGGGTTCCGTCTTGTCGGGATCGCGGCGCTGCAACCGGGCCAACACGTCCATGCCGCTGACGACGCGGCCAAAGACGGTGTGCTTGCCGTCGAGTTGAATCGTCGGCACGAAGCAGATGAAGAACTGCGAGCCGCCGCTATCGGGTAATTCGGTCTTGGCCATGCTCAGCGAGCCGCGGAAATGCTCGCGATGATTGCGGAGGTGGCATTCGTCGGGAATCGTGTAGCCGGGGCCGCCCCCGCCGGTGCCCTCGGGATCGCCCCCCTGGGCCATGAAATGCTCGAGCACGCGATGGAAGGTGACGTTCGTGTAGAATCCGCGCTGCACCAGGCTGACGAAATTGGCCACGGTGTTGGGCGCCTGGTCCTCGAACAGTTCGAGCTCGATGTCTCCCTTCGTGGTTTTCAGCAGCACGTGCGGCAGGTTTGCTTTGGCGTCGCGGCCGCGGGCTGAGCTTCTCCCTGGCCCAGGCCTTCTTGTAGTAGGGGATCAGTCGCAGATAGAACTCGCCGCGTTGAACTTGCGGGTCTTCTTTTTGTCCCTTGGGGGCCGGTTTGTAGTATCCCTGACTGTCTGCCAGGGTGAAATACTTTTCGGCGGCCTTGAAGTCGGAGACGGCGAAGGCGGAGATGCCCGCCAGGTTGGGGACGTCCTTGGCGCCGCACTTGTTGTCGACCAGCAGGGTACCGATCCTGGCGGCGGGCTCGTAATCGTCCGCGTCAACCTTCTCCCTCAACAACTCGACCAGAAAATCGGCGGTCTCCTTGTCGGCGTTGGGGGCTTGTTGGTACGCTTTTTCCGCGGCTTCGATAAGCTGCGGCTCGAGCTTTAGCCCTTTGGCGACCAGGTCTTTGTATTCTTGCTGGATGTCGGCGCGTTTGTCTTCGCCGGCGGTGCGATATTCGATTTGCAGCGTAGCCAGTTTGGCGATAAGGTCGCCCATTCGCGTGTGAAGCGAGCGGAACTTCTCGGCCGGCGAGACCGGCTTGGCCGGGGCGGGCGGGCTGGGCGGATTGCCGGCCGCCCGAGCCGCCGCAACTGCCAACACGGTCAACAACGTCAACGCCACGACGATTCGATTTCGCATGTTCGTGTTCCTTGCGTGAAAGGGGACAGTCCCATTTTCGTTGACACGAAAATCGGGACAGTCCCCTGCGAGCACTCCCGGGAGGACGCTTTCCCGCGGCCACTTGTTCATGGTATCATATTCCGGCGTTGCGGGCAATTTCGGTTGCGGAGGCGGGAACAGCAGATTGCGGCAGGCGCCGCCGAACCGTTTAGCCGCCGCGTCCACGCGCCGCCGCGACTGCGGGTGATTCTGCGCCGCGTGGACGCGGCGGCTAAACAGCCTTCCCATCTTGACCGCAAGCAGTTATTGCGTCCTACGGAGGCGGCAATGGGCAAGCGACCGAGGAGATCGAAGCGGGCCGGCCGCGGCGCGGCAAGGGCCGACGCGGTTCGACCGGCGGCAGGGCTGCGAATCATCGGCGGCGAGTTTCGCGGCCGACGCCTGCACTACAGCGGCGACCGCCGCACCCGCCCAATGAAAGACCGGCTCCGCGAAGCGGTCTTCAACCTGATCGGACCCGACATCCGCGGCAAACACGCCATCGACCTGTTTGCCGGCACCGGGGCTCTGGCGCTGGAATCGCTCAGCCGCGGCGCGAAGTCCGCCACGCTGATCGAGCAGCACCACCCGAGCGCCGAACTGATCCGCAAGAGCATCGCGGAACTGGGCCTGGAGGAACGAGCCGAAGTGGTCGCGGGCAACGCCTTCATCTGGTGGAAACTGCAAAATAAGCGGCAAGGGGTTGCGGCCGGGCGATTCCGTCTCGCCGCCGCCGCCTGGGCGGTCTTCTGTTCGCCGCCGTACGATTTCTACCTCGAACGCGGGGAAGAGATGCTCGAACTGCTCGCCGGGTTGATCGCGGCGGCACCGGCCGAGAGCCTGCTGGTGGTCGAGGCGGACGGGCGTTTCGACGTTGCCCGGCTTCCCGAGCCGCAGCAGTGGCAAGTGCGGAGCTACCCGCCCGCCGTCATCGGCATTTTTCGCAAGGCGACGAAGGTCGGTGGTCACAGTGAGAAGACCGTTTACACCGGCTACGGCTAATGTTGTCCCGACAACAGCCGGGAGCTAACAGCTCCCGGCAGGTGCGGAGTCTGCGGCCGATCCGTCGGGAGCCGTTAGCTCCGGGCCGTTCCGGCAAATTGGACCTGTCCCCCTTTTTCTGGCGAAACCGCGGGCGGTTGGCGGGAAGCGGGCGCGAACGACCGGCTTGTCCCCTTCCCCACCAGTTGCTAGAATTACACCGGTATTTCGGCTGATGTCACGGCCAGAGGCGGCTGTGACCGACAGGTTGTCTCAACCAATACAAGGAGCTTGCCATGACCGCGCGACGGTGGACGTATCGATTGGCTCGATTCTCGGTGTTTGTGGCGTTGGCGGCGCTGTTCGTGGCGGCGTCGCGGCCGGCGGCGGCCGACGAGCGGCCCAAGCTCGATACCTCGGTAAAGCTGATTCCGGCCGATGCGGCGTTCTATTCGAGCATGTTGCGCATCGGCGAGCAGTTCCAGGCGATCAAGCACAGCAACGCCTGGGCGAAAATCTCGGAGATGCCCTTCGTTCGCTCTTGGATGATGATGTACCAGATGCAGGAGCAGTTTCCCGGCAGCATGCCGGCGCGGTTGCGGGCGACACTTAACAGCCCCAAGAACCGCGACACCGTCGAGTTGCTCAAGCAACTGGTCTCGGACGAGGTTTTCGTCTACGGCGATCCGTCGTTCGTCGGTTTCGTGCGGCTGTTCCAGATCGTCAACAGTGCGCAGAGCTTCGGGTCGATGAAGGGGCAAATCAGCGCAGTGCGCGAAGGCGGCAACCCGCAGCAGGCACAGGTGGGAGCGGTGCTCTCGGCTTTGGCGGGAAACGCCGACCTGATTCGCGTCCCGAACGTCGTCGTCGGTTTCCACGTGAAAAACGTGAAACTGGCCGAAGAGCAACTGGCCAAGTTCGGCGAGATCGCCATGCGGCAGTTGGACGCCAACGAGAAGACCAAAGGAAGGCTCAAGAAGACCAAGGTCGGCGATCATCAGTGCCTCGTACTGACCCTGGACGGCGCGATGGTCGATTGGGAGGTGCTCGCCGACAAACTCAAGGAGATGGAGACCGCGGAGGGGGACACCCAGAAGATCGTCGATCGCCTGAAGGAATCGAAGTTAGTCATCGCGCTGGGCGTGCGCGACAACTACCTTTTGCTCTCCATCGGTTCGTCGTTGGAGGGTCTGGAAAAGCTGGGCAAGGGCGAACTGCTGATCGACCGGCCGGAGCTCAAGCCGCTGGCCAAATTCGCCGACAAGCGGCTAATCGGCGTGGGATATGCGAGCGCCGCCTTGAACCAGCAGGCCGCCAGCCAGCAACAGAACGTCGCTGAGCCTGCTGAAGCTGCTCGACCAGTTCCTGCCGCAGAGCGGCTTGAACGATGAGCAAAAGGAACAGGTGCGGAAGGATGCCGAAGCGCTCGCCCGGGACATCAAGAGCATCTTGCCCAAGCCCGGGGCCGCCATGCGGGTGAGCTTCCTGGTCGACCACGGCGTGGAGGGTTATCAGTACTCCTGGGGCGACCACGGCGACTTGGAGGGCTCGCAGCCGCTGGGCCTGCTCGACCACGTGGGCGGAAGCCCGCTGTTCGGCGTGGTCGCCCGCCAGCGGGTCGACGTCAAGCACTACGAGTTGTTGGTCAAGTGGCTCAAGATCAGCTACGGCTACTTCCAGGAGCTTGGGCTGCCGATGCTGCCCGACGCCGAGCGGGAGAAGACGCAGAAGTTTCTCACCGCGGCCGTTCCCCTGGCCGAGCGGCTGGACAAGGTGACTCGGGAGATGCTCTTTCCGGCTTTGGCCGACGGCCAGTTCGGCTTCGTCTTCGACGCCGACCTGAAGAGCGAGCACTTCGCCGAGTCGCTGCCGGCCACCGAGAAACCGATGCCGATGATCGACCCGGCGTTGGTGTTCGGCGTGAGCGACGCGAAGCTGTTGGCGAAAGCCCTGGGACAATACCGCGAAATCGCCAACGACCTGATCGGGGCGGCGCAGCAGGTCGAGGGGAGCGAGATTCCGCACGGCCTCTTCATTCCCAAGCCGACACTAAGCGAGACCCCCTACGGCAAAGTCTACACTTTCCCGCTGCCGCAGGAGTGGGGCGTCGATAAGCAGATCGTTCCGAACTTCGGCCTTTCCGACAAGGTGGCGGTCGTCTCGATCACCCGCGAGCATACCGAGCGGCTGCTCAAAAGCGCATCGCCGGCGATCGGCGGGCTGTTGGCCAAGCCGGACCGCCCCTTGGCGGTCGCCGCCTGGCTGCACTGGGCCGCTATGATCGACGCCGTCCAGCCCTGGGTCGAGCTGGCCGTTGATCGGCTCACCGCCAATATCGAGAATGAAGACGAAAAGAAGAGCGTCGCCGATCAGGTGCAGACCGTGCTCGACGTGCTGAAGGTACTGCGGAGCGTGACCGCCAAGAGCTATCTCGAGGATGGCGCGCTGGTGACGCACAGCTTCACGGAGATCCGCGACCTCGAGAAGAAGTAGTTCTCGATAACGGCAGACGATGGCGATAGCCTGACACGGCTAAAGTGTTGGGCCGGCTAAACTCCGCAATTCAACTGCGTCGTACTACTGCGTTGGGGTGGCAGTGCAACTGCCACCCCAACGAGTTCCACTTCGGCTTTGCGGACAACCTCTCAAATGCAGCCGCCGGCCGGCTATTCCTTTTTCGGCTTTTCGGTCTTCTTCGGCTTTTCAGCCTCCAACTGCTTCTTCAGTTGGGGGATGGCACGCTTGATCATTTGACCGCGCGGGGTATCCGGGGCGGCGTCGAGGGCCTTCTGAAGCTCCTCCAGGCCGCTCTTGAGATTGCGCTGGTTGAGATAGGAGACCGCCATGAAGAACCGGCACGTCTGCGTCTGCTCGCCGCTGAGATCGGGGATTGCAAGGGCCTTTTCCAGCACGGTGCGGGCCTCGGCGAACTTCCTGGTTTGCAGCAGTCTGGTGGCCTCTGACATCTGCACGCGGAACTCGTGCTTCTTCTTCAGCCCGGCCGCGTTGTCGGGGTCGAGCTTGACGATCTCCTTCGACCACTCGTCCACGTCGTTCGGCGCGACTCCCGAGGCTCTGGCCGCATAACCGAGTTTGTCGCAGGCTGCCACCAGTTTGTCGAGGATCTTGGCGCGATCGATCCCCTTGGCGGTCTCCAATTCGGGCTTCAACTTGATAACCGTCTCTTGCGCCTCGGCCATCGGCTGAATCTGCTTGACGAGGTCTGCGAGCTTATCGGCCTCCGGTGCCGTCTTGATCTCCTTGACCCCCTTCTTCAGACACGCCAGGGCCTCGACGAACTTCATCTTCTCCCGCAGGTCGTCGAACTCGGTAGTGACCAGATTGAACTGGTGTTTCGGCTTCAGACCGGTCTTATTGTCGGGATCGAGCGCGACGATCTCCTTGCTCATGGCGAGGACTTCATTGCTGTCGCCGTTGTCGAGCTTGTCTGCGTAGACGTCGGCGATCTTGTCGAGTTGCTTGGCGCGGTCGAGGCCCTGTAGCTTGTCGAGTTCCTTCGTCATCTTGAGAACGTCGCCATAGGCGTCGATGAACGCCGTAAGGTGCTCTACGTATTTCTTCGGTCCCCCTTCGCGGTAGCCGGTCTTGGCGACGACTTTGCCCTCCGCGTCCATCACCAGGATCGTCGGATAGCCCTGAATCTTGTACTTGGCAGCCAGTTCGCGATTCTGCTTCTTCAGCTCGGCGGACTGCTTCTTGGCGGGAGTCGGGAAATCCAACTCGACCAGCACGAACTTCTTCGGCACTTCGGTCTTGAACGCATCCTTGCTGAACACCTCGGCGACCAGACGCTTGCACCAGCCGCACCAGTCGGAGCCGGTGAAATCGACCAGGAGCAGTTTGCCCTCGGCCTTGGCCTTGGCCTTGGCCGACGCAAAATCGGTCTGCCAAAGGCCCTCTTCAGCACGAACGACCCCGGCCAACACAAACAGGCCGACCAAAAGCGCCGCGGCGCTTACGAAAAGAAAACGACGGACCAACATGAGCATTACCTCAAAACAGGGGGGTGGGACGAAAAAGGAGGGATTCGATGCCAATTGCCTGATCGTAGCACAGCGCCCAACCGCACGCAACAAGCCCATTTTTCGCCAAGGGCCCGAGCGGCCGGCACCGAGACCATGTTAAAGCATAACGCAGAACTGACGCGAGGCAACAGGAGATGATACGGTAAGCGACGCGGTGCAATCCCGGATTCTGGGCGGCCGGCAACCGGTTAGAGAGCAAAAGCACCACGGTCTCTGAACGGGCAGCAACGTTCAGCCGCACAGAATCTCCAACGCCTCCATCTTCTCGCAGCGCGACGCCTGCTTTTTCGGAGCGGCCAGAATAGTCTACTGGGCCGGCAAATCTGGCCGAAACATGGTGATGGGGGACCGTCGTGCTGATGGTATGCCAGCGAGCGATTGCTTTTGCGATTGGGTTAGCGCTGTTAGGTCTGAGCGCCGGCGCGGCCTGCGGCCAGGGCGGCCCTAGTCTGGATTCCCTGCGGTTGGGATCGCGATACCTGCGCTGGGCGCCGGGCAATGAGGGGACCACGTCTGCCGCGGCACCCTCGGCAACCACGGTGCCTGCGCCGATCCCGCTGCCGACGCCTGTGCCCCAAATCCCAGGCATGAGTCTGAGCCAATGGGAAGCGATGGCCGAGCGCTTCAATCCGACGCTCGCACAGGCTGCCGCGCAGGTCGAGGCCGCTCGGGGCGAGGCCGTTCAGGCGGGACTGTATCCGAATCCGCGGGCCGGCTATCTGGCAAGCGAAATCGGCGATGAAAGGCGGGCCGGCCAACAGGGCGCCTTCGTCGGCCAGGAGTTCGTGACCAACGACAAGCTGAAGCTCAGCCGCCAAGTCGCCGAGCAAGTGATCGCGCAGGCCCAATGTGCGTGGATGGTGCAGCGGACGCGGGTGATTACCGATGTCCGCCGCGCGTTCTATGACGTGCTGGTCGCCCAGCGCACGGTGGAATTGACCGACCAGTTAGTCCGCATTGGCCAGGAGGGCGTTCGCGCGGCCGACGCCTTGCGAAACATCAAGGAGGCCAGCCGCTTCGACGGTTTGCAGGCGCGGATCGAGGCCGATTCGGCCCAAATCACGGCCGTCAAGGCGCGAAACCGTTACATCGCCGCTTGGAAGAAGCTGGCGGTGGTGGCGGGCGTCCCCGATATGCCGCCGGCCCCGCTGTTGGGCGAATTGCAGGAGGGCCTGGCGCGACTCGCCTGGGAGACGGAGCTCTGCCGGATTCTCCACGAAAGCCCGGCGATTGCCGAAGCGCGAAGCGGCGTGGCCCGGGCCGAAGCGACGCTGCGGCGGCAGTATGCCGAGCGGGTTCCCAATCTCGACGTGCAGCTTGCTGTGCAATACGACAACGCCACCCGCGATACGATCGCCGGCGTGCAGGCGGGCGTGCCCTGGCCCGTGTTCAATCGCAACCAGGGGAACATTCGCCGGGCGGAGGCGGAAATGGCCGCGGCCCGGGCCGAAGTCGGTCGCGTCGAGCTGGAGCTGCGCGATCGCCTCACCGCCGCCTTCGAGCAATACGAGAACGCCCGCTGCCAGGTCGAAAAATACGCTGCCCAGATCCTGCCCAACGCGCAAACCTCGTTGGACCTGGTGACGGCCGGCTATCGGCAGGGGCATTTCGATTATGTCACCCTGCTGACGGCACAGCGGACCTTCTTTCAGGTGAATTTGGCCTACATCGAGGCCGTCCGCGACCTGCGCGCGGCCGCCGTCGCTATCGAGGGCAACCTGTTGAGCGACAGCCTGGAACAACGTTGACTCGCGGAGTCGGACAGTATAGAGTATTGGGACAATTCTGAGGGTTCGTGACGATCGTAACGGTTGTAACCGGCCCTTCTGCATTCAAACCGATGACACATCGACTGCTTTCAACGCTGATGTCGCTGCTGGTGGCGCTGCACACGGTGCTCGGCTGCTGCTGGCATCACGCGCACGCCTGTACGGGTGACAGCGACAAGGCCTGCTCGGTCGCGTCGCCGGCCGCGCAGGCGGACTCGCACGGCAGCGGATGGAACATGGGCGGCGGCGACCAGCAGCATCACGGCCGGCACGAATGTCAGGGGTTGCGGTGCGTCTTTCTCAACTTGGGCTGCCGGACTTCGCACGTTCTTTCGCTCCAGCCTCACTTGGCGGCGATTTCCTCTGTGCCGCACGGCAAACTGCCAATCCATGTCGCCGCCGATGGGCCGTATTTCGCCGTCGATGATCTCTCGCCGCCGCTGCGGCTCCACCTTGCGCATCAGGTTCTTTTGCTCTGATCCGCCGCTGCGCATCGCGCCTCAATAGCCGGGAGTCAACGACTCCCGGAGCCTGTGTCCTCTGGCGGCTACGCTTCGGGGGCTGTTAGCTGCCGGCGATTGAGGCGAGTCCTGTTTCATCTTCCCGAATCGTGTGAGCGTGGCGTCATTTTTTCCGTGGAGCAATGTTATGCAAATCCGCAAACGTCCCTTCTCGCGCGGCGGCCGCTGGCGGCTGGCGCTCTTGCTGTTGGCGGTCATCGCGGGCGTGGCCAGCGTCAATTACTGGCTGCCGAAACTCCGAGGATTCCTGGGCGAGGCGTCGCTGGCCGCCGGCCATGCAGATCATGACGGCCACGACCATGCCGCGGCGAGACCGCACGAGGGCGAAGCGGGGCATGAGCACGAGGATGCCGACGACGATGACCACGACCACCACGGCGACGCCGACGAACACGAGCACGCCCACGAAGGCGAGCCGGCGGGGCACCACCATTCGCACGAGGAAGCTACCACCGTCAAACTGAGCCCGGCGGCACAAAAGAACATCGGGCTGCGGGTGGCGATGGTCAAACTCGGGCCCTTCGAGCGGACGGTGAGCGTGCCGGGAGTGGTGGTCGAGCGGCCCGGTTGGTCGATCGTCGAGGTGACCGCCCCGATGGCGGGCGTGGTCACGCACGTTTATCCGATCCAGGGCGAAGCGGTGCGGCCGGGCCAGCCGCTTTTCGAAGTGCGGCTGACGCACGAGGACTTGCTGCAAGCCCAGACCGAGTTTCTGCGGACTGTCGAGGAGTTGAGCGTTATCGGCCGCGAGGTCGAGCGGCTGGAGAAGGCCACCAACGACGGCCTGATCGCCGGCAAGACGCTGCTGGAGCGGAAATACGAGCAGCAGAAGCAGGAGGCGTCGCTGCGGGCGCAGCGGCAGGCGCTGCTGCTGCACGGGCTGTCGGAGGCGCAGGTCGATACGATCGTGGCCACGCGCACGCTGCTGCAAAGCCTGACGATTCGCGCCCCGTCGTGCTGTGCCGCCGGTTCCGCCCCCGCGGCGAAGCGACCGCCGCGCGAGGATGATACGATCCCGCCGGAATGCCTCTTGCAGGTTCAGCAATTGAAGGCGGTGCAGGGGAAGTTCGTCGCCACCGGCGATACGCTCTGCACCCTGATGGACAACGGCGTGCTCTACATCGAAGGGATGGCGTTCGAGCAGGACATTGCCGCCGTCAACGGGGCCGCAGCGGCCGGGCGAAACCTCTCGGCAGTCTTCGGCTCGAAATCCGGCGGCGGCGAGGAGACGGTGGGCGGGCTTCGCATCCTGTATCTCGACGACAAGGTGGAACGCGACTCGCGGGCGTTCCACTTCTTCGTCACGTTGCCGAATCATCTCGTCCGTCAGGACGAGACGCCCGACGGGCACCGCTTCGTCTACTGGCAGTTCAAGCCGGGCCAACGCACGCAAATCCGCATTCCGGTCGAGCGCTGGAGCGAGCGGATCGTCCTGCCGGCCGATGCCGTCGCCCAGGAAGGGGCGGAATCGTACGTCTTCGAGGCGAACGACGGCCATTTCGATCGCCGCCCGGTCCACGTCGAATATCGCGACCAGGATTCGGTGATTATCGCCAACGACGGCGCGATTCGGCCGGGCGCCACCGTGGCGGTCAGCAGTGCGCACCAGATGCAGTTGGCCCTCAAGAACAAGATGGGCGGCGCGGTGGATCCGCACGCGGGACATAACCATTAGGAGAAATGATGAATGATGATTGATGAATGATGAATGCCACGGCGTGTTCATCACTCATCATTCATCATTCATCAATCATCATTCCATGCTAAATTCCATCCTCCGCTTTTCGCTCCGCTACCGGCTGCTGACGATTACGGCGGCGGCGGTGGTGCTGGTTTATGGCGGCTTTGTGCTGTACCACCTGCCGATCGACGTGTTTCCCGATCTCGACCGGCCGCGGGTCACGGTGATGACCGAGGCGCCCGGCATGGCGCCGGAGGACGTGGAGCGATTCGTCACGCTTCCGCTGGAATCGGCGCTGAACGGGGCGACGGGGGTGCAGGCGGTCCGCAGTTCGTCGGGCATCGGGCTGTCGGCCGTGCAGGTCGAGTTCGGCTGGGGGACCGACATCTACATCGATCGCCAGATCGTGGCCGAGAAACTGGCCCTGGCCGCCGAGAGTCTGCACGGTCTCCGCCCGCAAATGGGGCCGATCTCCTCGATCATGGGGCAGATCATGATCGTCGGCATGTGGAGCGAAGGCGGAAAGACGTCGCCGATGGAGGTCCGCACCCTGGCGGATTGGGTCGTGCGGCAGCGGCTGCTCACCATTCCCCGCGTCGCCCAGGTCGTCACCATGGGCGGCGGACGCAAGCAGTTTCAGGTGCTGGTCAATCCGAACTTCTTGCGGGCTTTCGGCGTGACGCTGCATGACATCGAGCGGGCGATGGCCGCCAGCAACGCGAGCGCCACCGGCGGATACCTCAACCGCGGCGCCCGCGAGTACATGGTCCGCTGCGTCGGGCGGCTGCAAGGCATCGACGATATCGAGAATGTGGTGGTCAAAGGCGATAGCGAACGGCCGGTGCTCTTGCGGCAGGTCGCCCGCGTGGTCGAGGGGCCGGAGCCGAAACGCGGCGACTCGGCCGTCAACGGCTCGGCGGCCGTAATGCTCACGATCACCAAGCAGCCCGGCGCCGACACCCGCGTGCTGACCGATCAGATCACCGCGGCGCTGGAGGATCTCAAAAAGACGCTGCCGGCCGACGTTCATATCGCTCCCGGCGTTTATCAACAGAAGTCGTTCATCGAACTGGGCATCCACAACGTAATCGACGCCCTCCGCGACGGCGGCATCCTCGTGGTCGTGATTCTATTTCTCTTCCTGCTCAATTTCCGCACAACCTTCATTACCTTGACGGCCATTCCGCTGTCGATCGTGGTGACGGGCCTGGTTTTCAAGTGGTTCGGCATGTCGATCAACACCATGACGCTCGGCGGGCTGGCCGTGGCCATCGGCGAACTGGTCGACGATGCGATTGTGGGCGTGGAAAACGTATTCCGCCGCTTGCGGGAAAACGCCCACAGCCCTGAGCCGAAAACGCCGCTGCTGGTCGTCTATCACGCCAGCGCCGAAGTGCGCAACTCGGTGGTCTTTAGCACGATCCTGGTCGTGCTGGTGTTCGTGCCGTTGTTCGCGCTGAGCGGGATGGAGGGGCGGCTGTTCACGCCGTTGGGAATCGCCTACATCGTCTCGATTCTGGCCTCGCTCCTGGTTTCGCTCACGGTCACGCCGGTGCTGGCGTACTGGCTGCTGCCGTCGGCCAAGATCACGCATCGCGATCGCGACAGTTTCCTGCTCCGCTGGCTCAAAGTGCTGCTGGGGATCGCGGTGCGGTTCAGCATTCGCCGGCCGGGGTGGGTTTTGGGGACGGTGGGCGTGGCGGTGCTGTTGAGTTGCATCGTCGTCACCCAGCTTGGCCGCGATTTCCTGCCGCCGTTCAACGAGGGGAGCGTGCAGATCGACGTGGTCCTGCCGCCGGGCGATTCGCTCGACCAGTCGAACAAGATCGCCGGCATGGTCGAGGATCGGCTGCGGAACATCGAGGGCGTGGCCGCGTTCGGCCGCCGCACCGGCCGAGCCGAGCTCGACGAACACGCCGAAGGGGTCAACATGTCGGAGATCATCGTCAGCTTCGATCCGAACTGCCGGCGGAGCCGCGAGGAGATCCTGGCCGACATGCGCGAGCAGCTTACCCAAGTGCCCGGGGCGGCGATCGCCGTCGAGCAGCCCTTGCAGCACGTCATCTCCCAGGTGCTCTCGGGCGTGAAGGCCCAGATCGGGATCAAGCTCTACGGCGATGATCTCAGCGTGCTGCGGGCGAAGGCCAACGAAATGAAGGCCGCCATCCAGGGCGTCCGCGGCGTGAAGGACCTCATGGTCGAGCAGCAGGTCGAGATTCCGCAGTTGGCGATTTCGCCCGATCGCAAGGCGATGGCCACCTACGGGCTGAACTCGGCCGACGTCGGCGAGTTGGTCGAGACGGCGATCAACGGCCGCGTGGTCTCGGAGATCGTGCTCGGGCAGCGCACCTTCGACCTGATGCTGCGGCTCGACGAGCCCTTCCGCAACGACGTCGAGCAATTGAAGCGGATCAGCGTCGAGCTGCCCCGCGGCGGACAGATTCCCTTAAGTGCCGTGGCCGACATCGTCGATTCGAGCGGGCCGAACACGATCAACCACGAAAACGTGCGGCGGCGGATCGTGGTCCAATGCAACACCGCCGGCCGCGATCTCGGCGGCGTCGTGGCCGAAATCCAGCAGAAACTCGCCCCCATCCAGGCCACGCTGCCGACCGGCTATTTCATCCAGTACAGCGGGCAGTTCGAGAGCCAGCAGGCGGCCACGCGGACGATCGGCCTGTTGAGCCTTGTCTCGCTGGCCTGCATGGTGCTGACGCTCTACACGTTGTTCCACTCGTTCAACTTGAGCTTCCAGGTGCTCGCCGCGCTGCCGATGGCGGCGATCGGGGCGGTGGCGGCCCTGGTGATTACGCGGCAATCGTTCACCGTGGCGAGCATGGTCGGGTTCATTTCGCTGGCCGGCATCGCCTCGCGCAACGGCATTCTGCTGATCGCCCATTACTTGCATCTGGTCCGCTACGAGGGCGAGTTGTTCACGCCCAAGATGATCGAGCGGGCGGGCAAGGAGCGGCTCGCGCCGATGTTGATGACCGCCCTGACCGCCGGCATCGCCCTGGTCCCGCTGGCGCTGTCGGCCGGCCAACCGGGCAAAGAAATTCTCTATCCAGTGGCCACGGTGATTCTCGGCGGGCTGGTCAGTTCGACGCTCTTAGACTTCTTCGTTCGCCCCGCGTTGTTCTGGACCTTCGGCCGCAGGGCCGCCCGGCGGGCAATGGCACACCATCTGCACGAACCGGACCTGCACTTACTCTCTCCGCAGCCGTCGCAGCCTCATTACGCCAGACCTGAGCGCTTGGCCCAGCGCGGCAATCGCCACACATAGGGCGCAGATCATGCCGAGGGAGATGAAAATCTGATCGAACAAGGGACGGCTCGACAGTGGCGAGTTGACGGCGGCGGCCTCATCGAGTCTCGCCCAACCGCACGTACGTTCCACCGAAAAGAGCGCGAGTACCATCGCCACGGCCGTCGTCATTGAGAATAACTCCGAAAGCGTGAACTGGCCACGGCTTAGAGAACCGGATAGCCGAGTCCAACCGAGAACCAGCGGCGACGCAACCAGTATGCAGACGATGAACAGATCGACTGCACAATAGTACGTACCCGCGGCGGTTAGCTCTGGGGGAGGTCGTGAGGGAGGCTGAGGACTTCCCCACGGTAAATAGGTGGTTGCGTCGGCGTACCAGAACGGCCACCCAAAACTCCAGTCGCAGCCTGGTTCGCCGTCGCAAATACCGTAGGTCCGTCTCAGCACAGGTGACAGATTAGCGTGGACTGCTGCCACCCCGATGCCCAAACAAAGAAACACAATTACTGCGGCGCGCCATGCCCAGGAGAATGGCGGGCGGACCTGTCGATCTTCTTGAGGTGACATGACCTTCCCTCACACGTTAGAAGAGCAATAACTGATCGCTCGCAGGTGGCTCTCACGATCGCCGATTTACAACAACTGCCATGCCTGTCCGCCCATCGTGACCACGTAAATCCCCAAGATCAAGTTCGTGATCGCATGAGCGACGACGCAATCCCAGATGTTGCGGGTTTGCAACATGAGCCAGGTGATCAGCGAGAACCAGACGGCGGCGGCCAGTAGTTCGGGATGATAGAGCATGGGGACGACGGTACCCAGTACGATCGCCAGGCGGCTGGCCGTGCCGAAGGGGACTTTCCACCAGTCGCGCTCCATCACCAGTCGCATTAAGAATCCGCGCAGGAAGAACTCTTCGATCAAGGGGACGACTGCAACCAGGCCGAAGAAGCGGACAGCGAGAAATGCCCAGGCCCAGGCGGTCGCCAAGTGGTATTTTGGATCGAGCGGATTGAATGCCGGCCGTTGGCCGCCGGCCAGGAACCCCAGGGCGATCTTCTGCACCCAGGGCCAGAAGTACAATCGCTCCCAGCCCGGCGATGCCAGCGCGATCCAGAGCGGGCCGCCGACGAGGCCGACCACGATCGCCAGCAGCGTCAATCGTGGCGGGAACTGCCGGTAGCCGGGCCAGACGAAGGCAACGGCCGCCAGCGTCAGGGCGATTTTGACGGTGTACATCAGAGGATACCAACAGCCGAAATGGGCCGGGTCGTTGTGCGACGGCTCGAAGGCCCCAAGCACGATGTAAACCAGAAATGGCAGCAGGAACGTCAACCAAGGTTGGCGCTCTAGCAGAGCGGCGCGGGAGTTGAGTGGATTCGACATTGGGGCGAATCGTGGGCGTTGACGGGGTGCTTGCGAAGCCGCAAGCGGCTTTCCAAGCATAACCGCGCTGGGGGCACGTGGCAACCGCTTCGACAATTCACAGACTAGCAAGAAACGTATCCGGCACACGCCGTGTGCCGTTGTTTGCCTGCCTTCGCCCGGCATGATCGGCACACGGCGTGTGCCGGATACGCTCCGACCGCTTGGCAATCGTTTCGGCCTTGCATTTTGCTGCCGAGTGTGGCACTTTATGGGCGGACTAGGAGGAACATCATGCGGAATCGCTCGGGGTTGTGGATGGCGACGGTCGGCGGGTTGGTGCTCGCGCTTGCGGCGGCTGAGGACGGGCGGGCGGCGGGACAACCGCTGGAGACGGTCGCCGTCGCGAAAACCTTCAACCATTCGCCGTTCGATTACACGCAGCGGCTGTTGGCGCGGCGGGCGGAGTTTTGCATCTTCCGGCTGACGTATCCCTCGCCGGTCGTCTCGCCGCTGGTGCAGAACAACACGGTGCCCGCCGATTATTACGTGCCGAACGGCATTCACCCGGGCGGGGCCAAGCGGCCGGCGGTGATTTGCCTGCATATCCTCGACGGCAACGAGCCGCTGACGGATCTGGTCTGTTCGATGCTGGCCAAACGCGGGATTCCGGCGATTTCGTTCAAATTGCCCTACTACGGCGGCCGCGGGACGGCCAAAGGGCCGCAAATGCTGGCCGACAATCCGAAGCTGTTCGCCGGGGCGGTCGTGCAGGCGGGCGAGGACGTGCGGCGGACCATCGATCTGCTGGCGTCGCGGCAGGAGGTCAATCCCGAGCGGATCGGCATCGTCGGCATCAGCTTGGGCGGCATCATCAGCGCGACGGCCGCCGGCGCCGAGCCGCGGATTCATCGGGCGGGCCTGATCCTGGCGGGCGGTGATCTGCTCAGGATCGTTCACCACGCCCGCGAAACCCGCGATCTGAGCAAGACGATTCTGAAACTGCCGCTGGCCGAGCGGGCCGCGGTCGAGGCGAGCATTGCCGCGGCCGACCCGCTGCGGTTCGCCGCTGCCCTGCGGTCGCGGGCGCAAGCCGGCCAGGTGCTGATGATCAACGCCGCGGTGGACGAAGTCATTCCGCGCATGCACGGAGGAACTGGCCAAGGCCCTGGGGATCGGCGATCGCGTGGTCTGGCTCGATGGGCTGGGGCATTACACGGCAATCGCCGAGTTGCCGCGGGCGCTGCGGATGACGGCGGATTTCTTCGCCGCGGACTTGCCGATGGGGGTGAAACGGGTGAATCAACTGGGCACTGAAGTGCCCAGCCCTGAGGGAGTGAAATCGGCGGGGCAACCGGGCACTGAATCGCCCAGCCCTGAGGAGCGGGCGCCGCTGGATCGGTTGGTGACCGTGCTGCAAGACGCGATGACGATACTGGCGGCCGAACCGAAGCTGGGGCGATGCCATTATCTGGATTTGCAGTTGGAGCTGCCGCTGGCGGTCGCGCACGGGCGGCCGGTTACCGGGAGCGTACGGCTGATTCGCGGGACCGCAGGGAAATTCGTCTTCCAGGGCAAATTGCCCGAGGTCGGCGAGTTCGCCCTCGGCCAGGGGCGTTTTCCTTGGATGCTCCTGAATGAAAAGACGGTGCTGGCCGGCACGAAGAACCCCGTCAAGGATCAGGACGTGCGGCACTACGTCGAACCGCGGCATTCTGATGAAACTGCGCGTGCTCTCCGGGCTGGTCGGCACGATCGCGCTAGTACCGGAGATGCTCGAACAGTGGGTTACGGTCGGCGAGGGCAAGGCCGGCGGCGCGAGCGTCGTTCGCGTTACGGCCAAGGACGGCAGGAAGCTGCCCGGCGAACTCCGCCTGCTCTTCGATGGCGACGGCCTGGCGCCGACGGAGGCCGTTTACGCTTTGGCCGGGATGGAAATGGGCAGGCTGCATATCCACGGCTGGCAGCCGAACTCGATCGCGTCGGACGCGATGTTCGAGCCGCCCGCCGGGAAGCAACTTCGCGAAGTCGAGCAGCTCGATCTGTATCGCATGTTTGCGGCGATGCTGAACTTCGCCGCCGATCATGCCGAGGGCGGCGGCCGGCCGGCCGTCGATCCGCGCGCGACGGCGATTTCACTGGTCGCCCGCGATCCGGCGGGCCACGGCCTGTTGTGCCGCACGCAGGGGAAAGCGGTCTTGATCGTTGGCGGCACGCCGGCGGAGATGGGGGCCGCCCAAGGCAGATTGCTCCGCGAGCCGGTGCGGCGGCTGACCGATCGCGTCGTCTATCTGATCGGCGCGGCCGACACGCTGCACTCGCACGCCTGGTCTTTCGACCGCATGGCGGAGATCGAACGCCGCGTGGGACCGCATGTCCCGCCGCGATTTGTCGAGGAATGCGACGCCCTGTCGAAGGCGGCGGGCGTTTCGCAGCGCGACGGCCGCTACGCGAATCTCTTTCCCGAGCGGTTCCATTGCAGCGGCGTGGCGCTGCGCGGCCGGGCGACCGTCGGCGGGCGGGTGCTGCACGCCCGGGTGCTCGATTACATGACCGAGATTGATCTGCAAGACGCCGCCGTCGTGCAGGTCTTCATCCCCGAGGGACGCAACGCCTGGATGAGCGTCGGCTACGCGGGATTCATCGGCACGGTCACCGCGATGAATGAGAAGGGGCTGGCCGTGGGCGAGATGGGCGGCCGCGGCCAAGGCCAATGGGACGGTACGCCGATGAGCCTGCTGCTGCGCGACGTGATGGAGCGGGCGGGCTCGGTCGAGGAGGCGTTGGCCATTCTCCGCAACTCGCCGCGAACCTGCGAGTATTACTACGTGTTGAGCGATCGCGCCGGCACGATCCGCGCGGTCGAGTGCCGGCCGAAGGAGATGACGGTGCTCGGGCCGGGAGAGCAGAACCCCCGACTGGCCTACGTGCCCGAGGACACGGTGATTATCTCCGGCGAGGATCGGTCGAGAGTGCTCAGCCAGCGGATTCAGGCCAGTTACGGACGGATCGACGTGGGGCGGCTAATCGAGATCATCAAGCGGCCGGCCGCGATGCAATCGAACCTGCACGACGCGATCCTTGCCCCCCAGACGCTGGAGATGTGGTTTGCCGACGCCGGCCGCACGACCCCCGCTTGCGACGAGCCATACGCCCATGCGAGCCTGCGGGAATTGCTGGAATTCTACGGCGGGCAGGTCCAACCGCAGCAATTGCCACGACGATAGACGCGGTTTTGCACATCTTTCGCGCGGGCGATGCGTAAATGTCGTGCATTCTGGCGGCTCCTTCAGTTCGTCGCCTGAAATTCTCCCATTCCTCTGCCGGCGACTGGGCGGGAGCATTCCGCGCAAGCCGTGGCGGGGCAGCGTTAAGAGCGTCCGTCGTCCGAAGCGGTTTTGGCAATGGGAGTTGTGCAAAATCTGCACGGCAAGCGGCGGCCGCGAAAGCGGGATGTCCTCGATTCGAGCGATTGTCGGTGCTGTGGCAAATGTCGGGAAAATCGCCGTGTCGCGGCGGGCGATTGCCCCGGCGGTGCAAGAATGGCGCGAATGTTGCAGTATGAAAGGCTGATTCCAGGACGGGATCGGAACTCAGCAAGGAAGAGACGCAGAACCGTTACAGGCGAACATTCCGCACGGCGGATGCCGCGACACCGCGAGTTTTTTTGGGGTCGTCGAGCCATGGCTACGCACTTCTATTGTCGAGCGGATGACGATCTTCTCAAGCGGAGCGACTTCGCATCGAAGAAGTCGCTGCTGGGCAGCCGTTTGGGGTCTGCGTTGATACCCTCTCACGACCTTCTCGAGCAGAGCGAGGGCGTCCCGCCCGTTGCTTCCGAGAAAGGCGGGACGCCCACGCTCGGGAGGTCGATCCAGCAGCCGTAACGCCGCGCTGGGTTGCCGCAACGGATGGGATGGCATTCTGACGGGTTGCCCCATTTTGCTGTGGCTGGCCGCGGCGCGCTTTCCACGCGAGGAGCCTTAGCGATGAAGAAGATTGAAGCCCTGGTGCGGCATTACAAACTCGAAGACGTGAAGGACGCGCTGATGCAGCGCGGCGTTCACGGCATGACGGTCAGCGAGGTCCACGGATTCGGGCGGCAGCGCGGGCAACTCGAAATGTATCGCGGCGTGGAATACGACGTCGATTTCGTCCCCAAGGTGAAGATCGAAATCGCCGTGGCCGACGCCGACTCCTACGGGGTCATCGAGACAATCCAACGCATCGCGAAGACGGGTCAGGTAGGCGATGGCAAGATCTTCGTCAGCGATCTGGCCGACGTGATCCGCATCCGCACCGGCGAGGCGGGGGAAGTCGCGGTGTGAGACGCCCCGGCCGCGTTGTCGCGTACGACGGGAGATGTGAAGCGGCCAGCCGGGCGCTCCCACGCAGAGCGTGGGAACGAGAGGGCATCTGCCCCATCGACCGCGAGGGGCCCCCTATTCCTGCCCGGGTGGCAGCGCGGTTTGCAGGAAACGGCCGCCGCTCTCGTACCAGCCACCCTTGGTGAATCGGCACCATCGCAGGTCGATGAGGAATCCGACCGAATGGCCCCCGCGGCCCTCGACCGCAACGAGCGCCTTTCGGTAAGGCAACGGCGCGCGGTGGAAGAAGCTGAGGCCATGCTCGGAGAGGTGCTTGCCCACGACCACCACGGTCTCGCCCTCCGGCGTGATGCCGTCTTTGCCGACGGGCGTGAGGTCGAGCAGATAGGGGAAGGGATAGCGGTTGTCGCGGCGTCGCTCGACAAGATCGCTATGGGGATAGAGCGTCGTCAGCAGCCCCCAGACTTGTGCGCGGATTTCGTCTGTATCCTCGCCGCCGCGCCCTGCCGACAAGTCGATCTGGGGCATGGGCAACTTCATGGGCGTCCCCCTTGTTGTTGAGATGAGTGGCGAACCGCGATAGTCGAGATAAGTCGAGCCGGCGGCAGGAACCTGCCATCGAAAATCTAGGTCGCAGAACCGCGGCTGTCAAAAAGCGAGGGCGGAGCAACCGGGGTGGTTTGCGGCGGTCGGGGGGCCATTGTAGGCGACCATGCCAGAGAATTAGCCGGCGAAAATGTGGTTTTCCACGCACTAGCCGCGGCATTAGCCGTTACGGAGTAGAGTTTAATTGTGGTAAACCGAAATTTCTGAAGGAGAAGGAAGTACTCGGCCAACTTGTCACTCGCGATCAGGTAAGTGGTGCCTCTTGAGCGAAGAAGCCACGATTTTCCTGGTGGACGACAACCCAGCAGCGGTGCGGGCGATGCTGGCGACCGTGAAGGTCGTGTTTCCGCGGGTCGAGACGTTCTCCTCGGCCGCCGAGTTCTTGGCGGCCTACCGCCCTGATCGGCCAGGCTGTCTGCTGCTGGATGTGGGGATACGAGGGGCAAGCGGGCTGGAATTCCAGCGAAAACTGATCCGCGACAAAATCCCCATCCCGGTCATCTTCGTCACGGCCCACGGCAACGTCGCGATGGCGGTAGAGGCGATGCAGATGGGGGCGGTCAGTTTCTTGGAAAAGCCGGTCGAGGAACAGCAACTCTGGGACAGCATCCGCAAGGCACTCGACCTGGATGCGCAGAACCGCCGCCGGCTGGCCCGCCGGCAGCAAGCCGAGGAGCGGCTCGCCAAACTCACTCCCGGCGAACGCCAGGTCCTCGACCTGATCCTCGAAGGCAAGATGAACAAGGAGATCGCCGCCGAACTCCATCTGAGCACCCGCACTATCGAAGACCGGCGGGCGAAGCTCATGAAGAAGATGAACGCCCAATGCCTGGCGGAGCTGGTGCAACTCGTGTTAACGCGGTGATCCGCCTTCACTTCTCCATCTCCGCCATCAGCACCTTGATGTCGTCCCAGACGAATCGCTTGGCCGACGGGTTGCGGAGGAGATAAGCCGGGTGATAGGTGCAGACGACCTTGATCCCGTGGAAGTCATGAACGCGGCCGCGGAGCCGCCCGATGGCGGCGTCGGTTCCCAGCAGATTTTGCGCGGCGATGGCCCCGAGGCAACAGATGAACTCGGGCTGGATGATCGCCAGTTGGGCGTCGAGCCACTCGCGGCAATTGGCGGCCTCGACCGGCAGTGGATTGCGGTTTCCGGGGGGGCGGCAGCGGAGGATGTTGAGGATGTAGACGTCCTGGCGGCGGATTTTCATCCCCTTGACGATAATGTCCGTCAGCAGTTGCCCTGCCCGGCCGACGAAGGGTTCGCCGATCCGGTCCTCGTCGGCCCCAGGCGCCTCGCCGCAGAAGACGAGCCGGGCATGGGGATTGCCGACACCGAAGACGGTCTGGGTCCGCGTGCGGGCGAGCTCCTCGCAGCGGGTGCAGGCGGCGACTTTGCAAGCCACCAGTGCCAGGGCGGCGGCGCGTTCGTCGGTGGCCGGTGCCACCCTCTGGGGGGTCAGCGGCGGTTGCGGTGAGCGCGGAGACGACACTTTCTGCGCAGACAGTCCCGTCGACGGGGGCAACGGCTGCTTCGCGCCCTTTTTCACGTGCGTAACTCCCGCCCGCTGGAGGCTTTCCAACCGCTGCACCAACGCTTGGGTGAACTTTTTCTGGGTCATGGCGTATCTAACGGGATGGCTTAGACTATCATAAAGGTCTATGGCAATTCCGCAAGTTGTGATCGTCGGCCGGCCCAACGTGGGCAAATCGAGCGTCTTCAACTGGCTCGCGGGGAAGCGCCTTGCCATCGTCGATCCCTCGGTGGGGGTCACCCGCGACCGCGTTACCCATTTGGCCGACATCGAGGGCCGCTTCGTCGAGTTGGTCGATACCGGCGGGATGGGCATCGAAGACGTCGACGATTTGACCGATCAGGTCGAGGATCAGATTCAGACGGCGGTCGATGCGGCTGAAGTCGTGTTGTTTGTGGTGGATTGCCGCGACGGCCCCGTGCCGCTGGACGAGGCGGTGGCCAGGCGGCTGCGCTACGGCACCGCGCCGGTGCTGCTGGTGGTCAACAAGACGGACACGCCGGCGCTGGACGTCGAGGCCGACGCGTTTTGCCGCTTCGGACGGAAGATGGTCCGCGTCAGCGCCAAGGAGAACCGCGGCAAGTCGGAACTGCTCGACGCGATCCGCGAGCGGCTGCCGAAGCTGCCCGACGACGCCGCCGAAGAGCCGCCGCCCGAGCCGGTGATGAAAGTGGCGATGGTCGGCCGGCGGAACGTGGGCAAGAGCACGCTGGTCAACACGCTGGCGCAGGCGGAGCGGATGATCGTGAGCGAAGTGCCGGGCACCACCCGCGACAGCGTCGATGTCCGCTTCGAGCTCGACGGCAAAGCATTTCTGGCCATCGACACGCCCGGCTTTCGCCGCGCAAAGAGCATCACCAGCGACGTCGAGTTCTACAGCTCGCATCGCGCCCAGCGGAGTATTCGCCGTGCCGACGTGGTGCTGTTGTTCTTCGACGCCAGCGAGCGGATCAGCCAGGTCGACAAGCAACTGTGCGATTACATCGCCCAGCAGTACAAGCCCTGCATCTTCGTGGTGAACAAGTGGGACTTGATGGCCGGCACGATGCCGACCGAGAAGTGGGTCAACTATCTCCGCGATCAGTTCCGCTCGCTCTGGTTCGCGCCGATCGCTTTTGTCACCGGCCAGACCGGCAAGAACGTGAAGGCGACGCTGAACCATGCGCAGATGCTCTTCCGCCAATCGTTGGAGCGGGTGACCACCGGCCAGTTGAACAGGCTGCTGCGGGCGGCGTTGGCGCGGAACCCGCCGCCGATCCACGCGAACCACCGCCCGAAGATCTTCTACGCCACGCAGGTGGCCGTCCAGCCGCCGACGATTGTGTTGTTTTGCAGCGATCCGAAGGCGATCTCGCCGCAGTACCAGCGTTATTTGCTGAAGGTGCTCCGCGAGTCGCTCGATTTCGGCGAGGTGCCGATCAAGCTCTATCTCCGCCGCCGCGAGCACGACGACAAGCGGGACGAGATCGATGCGGCGGTCGGGGCGGAGCGGGGGCAGGGGTAACGCCAACGGCAGACCCAGGTAACCATTCACTTCGGGAAGAGACCAGCCGCCGTGCCGGCGAGTGACGCGACCTTGCAGAGTTCAGTTGCCTGATCCGAGAAGCGGAGGTTGTAGGGGGGAGAACCAAGCACCTGCAGCGCAGCCGCGTTGACAAAGGGTACAGCTTCCTCGATTGCAAAAATGTGACCCCTCCACTTGATAGCGTTGTAGGAGTCAACCCACTTCTCGATGGGGAAGATGTCACTTAGGGGCACGTACTTGGCGTCGTGCCCCTGGTTCTCTGCGGACAGCTTTACCATCACCGCTTCCGTTTCTTCGACCGTTGGGGACCGTGGGATATCCAGCAGGAGATGCGGCAGTTTGAACGCTTTTCGCAACTCCTCCGTTTCCTCCTTGTATCGTTTATTCCCCATCAGTTTGAGTGCTTGGTCATGGATCTGCTGGCGAAGGGAATCTCTTCCGCGGACGTTTGTTCCATAGGAAAGAAGCTTCTCGAACCCAGACTTTGACTGGCCGTTGTTGTCGATGTCCGGGATGAAGAGGCGCGAGATCACGAGAGCCCTCTTGTAGAGTTCTCGTCTCGTTAGCATGCTGATGATTGCCCCGGCGGTCTTGTCGCCCTCGATTTCCGGCGGCCAGGCATCAGGAATCGCTGACCTGTCAGAAAGGCTCAGAAATCTGGTCGGGTGCTCCACCGCCGGGAACTTGCCCTTCCCTTTCTTGGGGTCCTTTGACAGCTCAATCCATCTCTTTAGCACCTCATGGTACATACCCTCCACGCATCGGATCTTGTGGTGATGGTAGAGGTACGAGTATAACATCAGCTTGCTAATAATGATCTGCTCAAGGGCAGTGACGCCTTGAATGGGGACAGAAAGCCGCACCACCTTCCGATCCGTCCCCCCAAGTGATTCGTCTCGGGGATATTCGATCGCGTCAACCGTATGCAGGAATCGGTCAAGGTCGTAAACTACTGTCGGCCCTGCGAAATAGGCGTCACGTACCAAGTAGTCTAGCTTGTCCGCATCCATGGGGCCGTTGATGATATCCGCAAGGAACTTCTGTCGAGGGTCCTTCCGGTATCCGATGATGTTGCCTGCTATTTCTTCCAAGTCCTCGGGCGAAAAGTCGGGATGAGGTGCGATGTTCTTGTTCGACAGCCCTTCCATGAACGCTTTAAAGGGTGCAGAGCGCGCAACCAACCACGACATGATTTCGTGCGGCTTCGGGGTCACCCCGTATTCGTCGTTGACGTGCCGTATTAGCGCTTTAAACTCTTCCGACAAGCCGTAAACGGCTTCGGAGACATGGGAAAGACATGAATGACCGACATCGTGCAGCAGGGCGGAAAGGCGGATTCGGTGATGATCCGCGTGAGAAATGAACGCGTCCTGTCGCTTCGGCGGAAGGTACTTTTCGTTGATACTACGGACAATCCTGCTTGCAACAGTAACCACGCCCAACGTGTGATCAAAACGCGTGTGAACCGCTGTCGGGTAGATCAGATAGGCAAGCCCAGTTTGCCGGATATCCCGCAGGCGCTGCAAGAGAGGGCTGTCCAGGATCGCGACTTCCCACCGATAAAACGGGCATGTACCCCAGATTGCATCGCGAATTGACTTCTCTGTTGCGTGTCTTTCCGGTTTGTAGCCGGAGAGGCTCTCCTTCACGAAATCGTCGACGGCCCCCTGGAACTCGCCGAGAAGTGTGGCTCCGGTCATGGAACCTTGTCCAGAGAGTGGGTTACTTACGGCTTCCTAGACACGCCCAGATCGTGCTTAAAACTGTCGAGAACCTTCTCGTATGCCCGGGCTTGGTCAGTTGATAGACTCGCCTTGAACTCCTCGGCTGACGGGCTCTCTGTCACAGCGATATCGTGATACTTGTAGGTTGGGTTGGGCCTGCTCAACACTCCCGAGAGCTGCAATTCCTGAAGCAGTTCATCAATTTGCTGGCAGTGAGGGTAGTTACCATTTATATCGAACAAGAAATCGTCAACGAAGCAAGCCGACTGTGGATCTTGCCTGATCCTCCAGAAGAAATGGTGGAGTTCACGATGCGCTGCTTTGAAGCACTGCTTGAAGTTCAGGTCAGTGGCAAGATCAATGAGCAGCGAAAGCACGAACTTTCGGGGCTCTAGTGTTGTGCAAGGCATTTCACATGCCCTCGGGGTTGCCAAAACGGGCCGCCGTAGCCCGCCTCTATGGAATCATAGGCCGAATTCTGGGGTGCGTCAATAGACGCTTCGGCGGGGGCACGAAGCGTTGATTACGAGCGACAGGTATCGTCGCGCCGCCCCGTGCCCCGATTGCCGATTTGTTGCAACTCCCCGCGATGACCGCCCGCTCACTTCGCCGTCTTCAGCCACTCTTCGATCACCCAGCCGACTTTGGCCAGGCTCAGCGGCGAGCATTTGTCGGGCGTGTCGCCGCGGGTGTGCCAGGGGGGATAGGCGAAGTCGATCACGTCGATGCAGGGGATGCCGCCGACGTCGTGCAGCATCACATGGTCGTCGAGAAAATCGGTTTCACGCATCCGCTGGAAGACGAACTCACGCACGCCGAGCCGCGCGGCCGTCGACCAGATTTGGCTGACCAGCGGGCGGGTGTCTTTCCACATCAGGCCGCTGCGCTCCTGGGGGATGCGGAGATTCGTGGCCCCGACCATGTCCAACAATACGCCCCAGCGGTAATAGGGCTTCTGCTCCGCGTATTTGCGGGCGAAGTACTCGGAACCGAGAAAGAAACGGTCGTCGCGGGAAAAGACGTATTCCTCGCCGTCCAGCAAGACGAAATCGACGCCGTAGCCGGATTTGTTCTTCAGCTTGGGCATGTCGTGGGCCAACTGCATCATGATCGCCACGCCGCTGGCGTTGTCGTTCGCCCCGACGAACCTGCCTTGCGGGTCGACGGGATCCATCATCGGAAAAGGCAGCGTGTCGTAATGGCCGCAGAGCAGAATCCGCGGCGTTGCCGTGGGATTCCAACGCACGATGATATTGGCCATCGGGACCCAGGAGCCGTTCAGCGGGTCGCGGGCGCGGAACCGTTGAAGGCTGACCTGGCCGCCGCACTTCTGAAAATGGGCGATTAGCATTTTCTGTTGCGCCGCCATGCCGACCGAACCGCTCCGTCGCGGGCCGATCGCACAAAGGTCTTTCAGGTATTTGTACGCCCGGGCGCCGTCGAAGGGGATGTCGCCGAGTTTCAAGGGGGAGACGGCGGCGGCCGCTTCGTCGCCTGGCCCGCCCTGGAAATAGACAAAAATGCCCACCCCCGCCCCGATGGCAATCCCCGCCAGGGCCGCCATGAGCAACATCTTGAGAAGAATCGATCTGGCGACAGTCGGCGGGGGGCTGCCGCTGTTGGCGCGGGCGGGTTTGCGAGTCATGGTTTCATTGTCGGCCCGCCATCGCGGCCGGGCAAGCGGAGGCAGCGGGGCGGCGTGCATTTCCATCTTGGCTAATTCCATCTTGCCTCAAATCTGTTCTCTTGTGTATTCTACTCCGCCAAGCCGCTTTTCCCCAACCGGCAGCGCAACGATCATACTCCGCTGTCGGGCCGCGACCAAGAGGGATTTGACGAAGGAGACGGGCGAAATGACCGAAGTGTCAGCGATTCTCGGCCTTCACGAGACCGCGGTGGCCCGGTGGCACGGGCAGGAGATCGACAATCCCTACGAGGGGTTCTTGCACGTGGTTTGCCTCCAGCACGAGCAGAACTTCCGGCTGTGGCACGAGGAGGACATCGCCCGGAGCCCCGACGTGAGCGACGCGGAGATCGCCCGGGTGAAGCGGGCGATCGACAAACTGAACCAGCGGCGGAACGACCTGATCGAGCAGTTGGACGACTGCCTGCTGGCCGAGTTGGCTGCCAGCGGAGTCCCGGCGTGGTCGGGCGCGCGGCTGAACACGGAAACGCCCGGCAGCGCGATCGACCGGCTCTCGATCCTGGCGCTGCGGCTGTATCACATGCAGGAGCAAGCCACCCGGGCCGACGCCGATGCCGCCCACCTGGCCAAGGTCAAGGCGCGGCTGGCTGTCCTGCGGCAACAGCGATTCGATCTATCGGCGTCGCTGGAGGAGTTGCTCGCCGACATTTTCGCCGGCCGGAAACGGCTGAAGGTCTACCACCAGTTCAAAATGTACAACGATCCGACGCTCAATCCGTATCTCTACGCGGCGAAGCGGCCGGCGGCGTGACGCAACTGGTGAATTAGCTGTCGGCCGCAACCAGCAGTTCCTCTTCGTCCTCGGCGTTCGTTTGGGCCTTGTGGAGCACGGTCTGTTCGAGGGCGTGGACGACGGCGGGATGGTGCTCGCCCTCGAAGTCGTTTTTCAACGCCTGGATCGCCTGCCGCGGCGTGGCGGTGCGGCCGCCAGCGGCGAGCAGCTTCAGATACTTTCGCACGGTGTAGAGGATTGCGGCGCCGGGAGGCGGCTCCGTGGTGGAGTGAAGGCCGTCTTGCGAGTCGCCGCTGTGCAGGCAGTTGGCGTGGTCAACCAACAGCGGCAGCGCTCCGGTAAGGACCGATCCGAGCGATTGGGCGAGATCGCTGCCGGTAAAGGTGCGCTCCACGCCCTTGTTTCGCTCGGCATGTGCGAGATCGCCCATCGCCTTGCGAATGACGCGGGCCGTGACTTCCAGGTTCTCGATGTCTTGCAGCAGGGCGGCCACGCGGATGTTGTCGATCTGCACGTCGGAGAGCCTCATGCGAACGGCGACCTGGCGGCTCAGCTCGGAGACCCTCGCCGCCCGATTGTTGAGTTTCGGGTCGGAACTGTTGAGGTATTGGCCCAAGACTTCGACCATGCCCAGGTAAGCGTCGTGCAGTTCGGCGATTCTCTTGGCGCTTTCATCGCTGAGCGTCCCCACCAGGATCGCGTGGATGCCCAGCACCGCCCCCCAAACCGTCAGAGCCAGCGCAATGATCAGCGGCGGGGCGTCGGCGGCGACCGCGTCCAAATCGAGCGCAATCACCACCGAGGCCGAAACCATGCAAAACAGCGCAAGCACTCCGGCGCGATACCGGCCGAGGAAGAAGGCACTTAGCACGACGGGAAGGTAAAACAGGTTGAGCACCACCATCCGTTCTTCGGACATCCGATGGAGCAGACAGCAAAGGCCCAAGCAGATGAGGATCAAAACAAATTCCAGGAATACGTGTTGTACGGGTCTTTTTTGCGACATCTTCAGGCTCCTTGCCGACTTCTCTATTCTTCAACGGCAGACAGTCCCACCTCGGCTGCACGGGCGGGAGACGAAGAGGCGACAGTCGCTTCCGCGGCGCGGCAGGGCGGTTCCCGCGACGATTCGTCGGCCGACGACAAATCGCCGCCGCACAGGTCGATCGCCGCCTGAACCATCGCCAGTTTTTCCTCGATCGGGGCATCGTTTTCCGCGTCGATGATTGCCGCCGCGGCCACAGGCGGCGACAGGCGGTCGTCGCAGTGGGGCACGTTGGGGGGAGAAACGTTTCGGTAGCTCTGCGCGATCTCGCGGAATTCCGGTTCCGCCGTGAGGAAGACTTCGGCCAGGGCGGGATCGAATTGGCGGCCCGCTTCGCCGCGGATCATCTCCACGCATTTCTCGTGTGGCAGAGCGCCGCGGTAGATCCGCTTCGTGGACAGCGCGTCATACACGTCGGCGATCGCCACGATCCGCGCCGCCAGCGGAATCTCCTCGCCCGCCAGCCCCTTGGGATACCCCTGGCCGTCCCAGCGTTCATGGTGATTGAAGGCGATTTCGCGGGCCATCGCCAGGAAGTTCGAGTTGCCCAATCGCGATTCGATCTCGCGGATGCACTTGCCGCCGATGGCCGCGTGCAACTGCATCAGCGGCCGCTCGTGCCGCTCTAATCTGCCGGGTTTCAAGAGGATCGAGTCGCGGATGCCGACTTTGCCGATGTCGTGCAGCACCGAGCTGATTCCGATCAGCTTGATGAACGAGGGGGTGACCTGATGGCTGAATCGCGGATCACGGCGGGCCGCGGCCGCCAGCCGCGTCGAATAGACGCTGATCCGCTCCAGGTGATTGCCGGTCTCTAGGTCGCGCGATTCGGTGAGCTTAGCTAGGCCGAAAATGACGGCGTCGCGCGTGCGCAGTAATTCGTTGTACTGTTGCAGGGAGACGCTCTCCGCCTTGCTCCGCCGGCGCGAAACCTCTTCCTGGTCGCGCACGAGAATCAGGTAGGCGGCCACGATTTGCAGCCCGGCAATCCAGAGAAAGGCCAGCACGTGGACGGCGTTGGCCGGCAGCGGCAGGTTTGCTTTCTGCTGGAGGCAGTGCGGATCGCTTGCGGCAGGCGTGCCCCGGGCCGTCGCGGCATTGCCCGCCCCCACGCGACTCTCGTTTCGCTGCCCCTCCTTGGGATCCGAGGAGACGATGAAACGCTGTTCCAGCCAGAGCCCTAACGCCAGGCAGGCGGCCTGGGCGATCAGTAGCAGCCAATAGCGTTGGATGAAGTACTTCACAGGAAGTGCCGTAGCGTACAGCGTGCCGATCGCCGCCCAACGCCCGGTGTGGGCCCCAAGTGCCTCACTACATGAGGCACTCTAAGAAAGAGTACGTTGCCGTGGAGTTCCCAAACGAGGAATCTCGGACGGGGAGCGCCGTCCCTTTGTGACAAGGGGGGGATTCCCACGTTGTTTTCGTCACAGGTGGCAAAATCGACGGGACCGAGGGGAAGGTGCCGGTCCGGGCAGCCACCCAATGCACCAGTGCCTCCCACTACGTGTCTTCTCCAACCTCATGTCTTCTCCAACGTTGTCTGAAATTGTGACTTATAGTCCGTAGACCAATAATCCACACCGGAGTTAGGTTGTGTTCATGAAGCCAGAGAGCGATATTCTCGCCCGATTTGGAGAGCGGGTGCGCCATCTCGCAAGGCCCGGGGAATTTCTCAGGAGGCGTTCGCCAACGAGTGCCACTTGGACCGCACCTACATTAGTGGCATCGAACGAGGCAAGCGAAATGTATCGCTCTGTAATATCGAAGCGATCGCGCGGGCCTTTGATGTCACCATCTCTGACCTGACGAGAGGATTGTAACGTCCGGCAATGCGTTGGAGCGACGAACGATGTTGTCGAAGATCGCAAAGAGGGTTTCTGCCTCGGGACTGACGATATACGACACGCTCGAGAAGCGACCGGATTTGTATATTGAGACCAACGCTCTCGAGACGATCCTGAATCACGCCCTAGTCGGGCTTGACTTGAGCTATCCAATCCGCACCCGGTCAAAGATACTGAAGTCCAGTGTTTGCAAAGCACTTGGATATCCTGTTCCGAAGTCCTTCCACAGGACGCGACCGCGTTTTCCGGCGCAGAATTTTGATACGTACGTGCAGAAATCGAACAACCTGCAAATCTGGAATGAGCAAGTTGCGTCGTCGAGGCGGTACGTGCTGGTGCGCGTCGATGACCGCGGGAGTGTGATTCGTGTGAGAGTCGTAACCGGCGACGTGATTGCCAAATTGGATCCAACCGGGACGCTGACCACGAAGTACCAGGCAAGGAGCCGCAACCCCGTCACAGACTCTTGCCTGGTCTCAACCGCCGACACAGGCAACGTCACCGCGGCCCTGGCCAGCCCGATGGTCTCCATTCGAGACCTCTACACGTATCTGCATACTCTCGTGGGGTCCACAATTGTCAACCCCGGGATCGACCAGGAACGAAACAGGGGTGCCGCGCTTCACGAAGCGATCTGCCAGTGCCTAAACACAGCTTGGTCGGACTGCGGGCAATTCCCCGATGTTCCGAATCAGTTGCTCGAAGTCAAGCTGCAGACCGCCTCCACAATTGACCTCGGCCTCGTGTGCCCGGACAGCACTGAGAGAATCGCTAGTCTTCCGACCTTTAGGCACTGCGATGTTCGCTATGCCGTATTCTACGGTTCGCTTGTTCCGGCTGGCGTTCGGCTCACTCATTTGATCCTAGCAACCGGTGCCGACTTTTTTGCCTTCTTTCGAAGGTTCGAAGGGAAAGTACGGAATGCGAAGCGGCAGATACCCCTACCGGGAAGCTTCTTCCATTAGACCAAAACTCTCCCAAACGAGCTTGTCAATAGCCTGTTCGCAGCCTTCTTCACCAGGCTTTGCCGCGACCCGCTCACCAACGAGTTGTACTAGCCGCCGCGCGGCAGGCGCATCGAGGGGCGGCAGCGGGAACTTCTTGACGTACTGCGTCATGAAACGGCGGCGGCCCGCGTAGAGTTTGTTGTGAAACGCAACGTCGTAGTATTTCGCCACAAACGACGAGTTTCCCACCGCCAGCAACAGCAAGAGCCAGTCAGGATGAAGCCCGGGACGCAGCGTCATCCAGTAACAATCTCCATTAACAATAGCTCCCCTCGAATCGAGGCAAAACCGCGGCTCGTCACAAATATCTGGAAAGACGACTTTTGGCTTTGGCCAGTCCCCTGGGTTTTGCGGAACCCAAATCTCATACCATTGCCTTCCCGCATCAATTACGTACTTGCGGGAGGACAACCGCTTCCTGTAGGAGTCCAGATAGGCTTGCGCCTTGGGGTAATCTGCCGCCCTGATCGGAATCCTCTTGCCATTCTCGATCGTATGCGTATACAGTACCTTCTGCGCGGGAGGCGCCGGTATCCACCGCTCCGCCTCCACATGTGTGATAAGCGGCCGCAGTAGTTCCGCTTCCGGCTGCAACCTGCCCGGCAGAGACTGCCAGTCGTTGCGAATGAACACGTCGTCCGCGGTTGTCTTAATGCCCACTCGGATGCTCGCCACATCATCGAATGTGCATTGCTTCCGCGTATCGACGCATTCCAGCCACTGCTGGTAGCCGGGAGTCAGCAGTGACCACGGTCCCTCATTGTCACCCGCCTTCAAGGTGCCGCGTTCGATCCTGAACGTGCCTCTTCGTGTGCGGACGACTCCCCTGACACTCGTGTCCTTCAGAGCATCTAGGGGTCCAACGGACTCGTGGTCCGGCCTCAATTCGCCGCTATCCCCACGGTGCTCATAGATGCGATCAAATGCGCAACGGCCGCTAGTCGCGCGTTGTTTTGTCCCCACCACGATAACGGGCAGAACCGCGGCGGAGAAGAGTTTCGTGTCGCCCAAGTCGTAAATCGCCTTCAAGCTGAACTCGGTGCGGAGAAAGCGGCGAAGCGACGCACCGGAAGCAACAGTCAGAAACCGGTTCGACGTGAGCAGTCCAAACACACCGCCTGGCTTCAGCACATTTGCCATCGCCCTAGCAAAGGCGTGATATAGGTCGACGCGACCGGTCAGGTCGAACCGTCTTGCCAACCCTTGCGACTTGGCCGCCCCGAGAACCTGGGTTCTCACGTAGGGCGGATTGGCGATCACAACATCGAAACGCCTCAACGGCGTTGCTTCGGTGGCGCCAAAGAGAGACAACTGCCCATTGCCGTGCCCGCTCTCGACGCCCTCAAGGGCCAGGAAGTCCTGCTGCTGAAGAACTGCGCCCGCGACTCCAGCATCCGCCAAGATGCGTCGCGCACGCCTAAGCGCATCTGCGTCCGTTTCGCAGCCGTGAAGAACCACACGCCTGCGCACCTGCGACGGCACAGCTTCAGAAAACGCCAACAGGAGTGCGCCGTCACCGCAGGCAGGGTCGAGAACCTCCAAGGTCTGATCAGCCACCGGCAGTTGGGCGGCGACTGCCTCAGCCAGGAATGCTGCGAGGTCGGGCGGGGTGTAGTGGATTCCGTTCGCTTTTACTCTATCCGCTTTCACAGTATGGAAGATCCTAATCCGAAAGCCCCGCTGTTACACGTCCTTCTGCACAAGGCCAGCAATGTGGACTATAAGTAACATATTCTTCCTGCCAATGCAAGGGGGCCGCTTCAAAGAAAAGCATTGATGGTGTCATTTTGCTCACCGCTAACAGTTCTACGGCAATTCGATGTTCTTCAACTCATAATCGAAGCCGCTGCTGACGATCGTGCCGGGGGTTTTGTAGACGAAGGTCAGTTTGTCGAGCGGTTGGTCGAGGTTGAAGAGATAGGCGACGCCGACCTCGTTCTTCTCCTGGGCGGTGGTCTCGAAGGAGTCGTGGCCGATCGACTTGCCGTCGGGAGTTTCCAAGTGGGCGTCGTTGTCGAAGACCCAGGTGCGGTGCGAGGCCAGGGCGTCGCCGGCGTTGTCGAAATGCACCAACACGCGGATTTCCCAAACGTCGTTGTTCTTGCTGGCCTGTTCGAGCGTGACCGTAACGCCGGCGATCCGCTTTTCGACGTTCTTCGCCGTGGCGAGCTTGTCGAAGCGGAAGGTCTCGATGCGGCCGGGAATCATCGCTTGCAGCCTTCCTTTGAGGCTGGCGATGCGGCGAACGTCGCGCGAGGGCAAACGCAAGGGCAGCTCGATCTTGGCGGCCGGAGTGTCGCCGCTGGTGGCGATGTCGAGCTGGGCCTCGCCGTCGGCGACCGGCAGCGGATTGCCGCGTTCATCGACCGCCTTGACGTCGGCCATCGGCTGCATCAGGCCGATCAGCCGCAGCCGCGGCTCCCAGGCGGTCTCGACGTTCAGCACCAGCGCGCCCTCGTTCTGCCGCAGATCGCGGCGGGCTTGGATGCTGACCGGCTCGAAGCGGAATGGCCCGCTGTAGGCGACGCGGCCCTTTGCTGAGGCTGAACTCCCACCCGGTGATGCAACGACCTTGACGGCGGGCTTTTCGCCGAAGAGGTAAACGGCCAATCCCGCCTGATCGAGCACCTGATCGAGCGCCGGCCAGAAGGGGGTCTTGGCGAAGTTCACTTTGAGCGTCGGATCGCCGATCGGCTGGCCCAGTTCTTCGCGGGCGTCGATGATCGCGTTGCCCGACTGCCGCTGCAACGCGGCCAGGATCTTCGAGAGCCGCATGGAATCGGCTTTCAGCGTGATGGTCGATGATTGGGTGGCGGCGTCGGCGGCCTGCTGTTGCAACTTCTGGCGGACGCGGTCCAGCCGCTGCCGCACTTCGGCCGATTGGCGATCGCTGGGCTGCGGCAGCAACTCGAGGATGGCCGGACCGCGCTTGAGAAGTTCGGCCTCGGCGGCCTCGCGCTGGGCCAGTTGCGCCGCGTCGAGCTGGCGGACCAATCGCCGCACGTCGCTCTTGAGTTCCTCGCCAGCCGGCTTCTCGACCTGCCCGGCCAGGAGCGAACTGAGCAATAGTAGGCAGTGGATCATTCCTGGGCCTCCTCACAATCCCCTCGCACGTATTGTACGTTGTTGCACCCCGCGTTGCCAGCATGCACGTCGCCGGCCGCAACCGTGGCCACTGGCCGGCAAGCGGTGGAGGGGGTATAACTTGGGATATTCTTTCAGCTTCCGCGCCGAAAACGCCGTTCCCCGATGCCCATGACGCAAGCAATCTCGACTGTGGCCCCGCGGCAGGACGACCCGCCCTATCGGCCGGGCGAGCCCGTGGCGTTGTTTATCCCCTGCTACATCGATCAGTTCTACCCCGAGATCGCCCAGGCAACGGCCAGGCTGCTGCGGCGGTACGGGGCGCCGCTGGTCTTTCCGCCGGGACAGACCTGTTGCGGACAGCCGGCGTTCAACTCGGGCTATTGGGAAGAGGCTCGGCGGGTGATTCGCCATTTCTGCGACGTCTTCGAGCCGCACCGCTGGATCGTCTGCCCCTCGGGCTCGTGTACGGCGATGTGCCGGGTGTTTTTCGCCCATGCCGATCCCGACCCGCGCGTGGTGGGCATCGGCCGGCGGGTCTTCGAGTTGACCGAGTTTTTGCACGACATGCTCGGCGTGACCGACACCGAGGCCACCTTCCCGCACAAGGTCACCATGCACATCGGCTGCCACGGCCGCCGCGAATTGGGCGTGGTCGAGCCGCCGATGCGGCTGCTGAAGAGCGTCCGCGGACTGACCTACTGCGAACTGGGCAACATCACCGAATGTTGCGGCTTCGGCGGCACCTTCAGCGTCAAGATGCCCGGCACGTCGCTGGCCATGGGCGGCACGAAGGTCGAGAACATCGTGCGCAGCGGGGCCGAGGTGGTCGTGTCGAACGACATCAGTTGCCTGATGCACATCGGCGGCATGTTGCGCCGCGGGCCGGAGACGCGGCATATCCGCTGCATGCACATCGCCGAAGTGCTCGTGGCGGGCTGGAACGGCGGGGGATAGAATCTCGTTCCCACGCTCCGCGTGGGAACGCCGCGGCATGACGCCCAGCGTCGGCAGGAGCGGCAAGGAAGGGCGCGGCGCGTCCGGGACGAGTGGGTTCCCACGCGGAGCGTGGGAACCAGAGGGAAGGAGTGATCCATGCAGAACTTCACCTATCATAACCCAACCACAATCGTCTTTGGCAAAGGCTCGATCGAGCGGTTGCCGACCTTTCTGCCGAGCGGGGCCAAAATCCTGATGACCTACGGCGGCGGCTCGATCAAGCGGAACGGCGCCTACGATCAGGTTGCTCGTGCCTTGAAGGGTTGGCAAGTGCTGGAGTTCGGCGGCATCGAGCCGAACCCGCGCTACGAGACGTGCATGAAAGCGGTCGAGTTGGCTCGGGCCGAGGGGGCCGATTTCCTGCTGGCCGTCGGGGGCGGATCGGTATTGGACGGCACGAAGTTCATCGCCGCCGCCGCGCCGTACCAGGGAAACGATCCCTGGGACATTCTGACGAATTGGAATCTGGTGCCGGCCGATCCGTTGCCGCTCGGCTGCGTGATGACGCTGCCCGCGACGGGCTCAGAGGCGAACGGCGGATCGGTGGTCACGCGGGAATCGACCAAGGACAAGCTCTTTTTCGTCAGCCCGAAGATATTCCCCCGTTTTTCAATCCTCGATCCCGAGACGACGTACACGTTGCCGCCGCGGCAGACGGCCAACGGCGTGGTCGATGCCTTCGTGCACACGATCGAGCAGTACATAACCTATCCGGCCGATGCCCCGTTGCAGAATCGCCAGGCAGAGGCGATCTTGCTGACGCTGATCGAGGAGGGCCCAAAGGCGTTGACCCAGCCGCGAAATTACGCGGTGCGGGCGAACCTGATGTGGTGCGCCACGCAGGCCCTCAACGGTCTGATCTCCTGCGGCGTGCCGCAAGACTGGGCCACACATGGCATCGGCCACGAGTTCACCGCGCTGTACGGCATCGATCACGCCCAATCGCTGGCGTTGGTCCTGCCCGGCGTTTTGCAGCATCAGCAACGTCGCAAACAGGCGAAACTGCTGCAATACGCCGATCGCGTTTGGGGCCTTCGCAATGGCAATGCAGACGCCCGGGCAGCCCAGGCGATCGAAAGAACCGAGCAGTTCTTCCGTTCACTCGGCGTCGGCACCCGATTTTCCGACTACCACATCCCCCGCGAAGCCATCGAGATCGTCGCCGAACGAATTGGCAAACGCGGCATGAAGCTCGGCGAACATGGCGACCTGGGAGAAGAGGCGGTGAGAGAGATTTTGGCGTTGAGAGGGTAACAAGAAGGATGCTCGCCATGACTGACGCAGAACTTGAAGCACTGCTCAATGATTTGGAATCCGATCGCGTTGAGCGAACGGTATCGACCAACGACGGGGATAAGTTCCGTCAGGCAGTGTGTGCGTTCGCCAATGATCTTCCAGATCATCGACAGGTTGGAGTATTGTTCGTCGGAGTCGACGACGATGGACACCCAACAGGAGTCTCAATTACCGGTCAGTTGCTTGAGAACCTTGCTTCGATGCGTAACGACGGAAACATCCACCCCTTCCCTTCCCTTGACGTTCAAGAACGTACACTAAGAGGCGGTAAGGTCGCGGTCGTAATCGTGCATCCATCCGCTGCAACGCCCGTGCGATTCAAGGGGACTGTCTGGATTCGGTCTGGTCCGCGCCGTGGCATAGCCAATCCGGATGATGAACGGCGGCTCAACGAGAAACGCCGCTTCCACGATCTGCCGACCGACATCCGGCCCGTGGTATCGGCAAGCCTCGCCGACCTCGACGATCTGTTGTTTAGTCGCACGTATTTGCCGTTCGCCGTTTCTGCCGAAGTTTTGGAACAGAATGAGCGGAGCTTGGAGCACCAACTTCTCGCGTTGAAATTTGCGCACCCTGGCACTCCCGTCTGCCCGACGGTGCTCGGCATTCTGGCGGTCGGCAAGATGCCGACCGATTGGATTCCTTGCGCCTACGTGCAGTTTCTGAGAATTGACGGAGACGCCCTGGGCGACCCGATCAAAGATTCGCGGGAAGTTCGGGGCGCTTTGCCGGACTTGCTGAATGAGATCGAGGACTTGCTTAGAGCCAATAATCAAACGTCCGTCGATTTTACGTCCGGCCGCGTCGAGGTGCAAAGGCCCGATTACCCAATTGTAGCGCTTCAGCAGATCGTCCGAAATGCGGTTTTGCACCGCTCCTACGAGAACACCAATGCGCCCGTGCGGCTCTATTGGTTTCGTGATCGCGTCGAAATTCAGAATCCGGGCGGCCCTTACGGGCAGGTCACGAAACAGAATTTCGGCCAGCCGGGCGCATACGATTATCGCAACCCCAATCTCGCAGCCACGATGAAAGACCTCGGCTATGTCCAACGCTTCGGTTTTGGCATCGCCACGGCCCGTCGCGAACTGGAAAAGAATGGGAACCCGCCTCTGGAGTTCCAGGTTGAAGATACGGGCATCGCGGCCATTATCAGGAGGCGATCATGAGCGTACCCGTTATCGCGTTCTTCAACAACAAGGGGGGCGTCGGCAAAACGTCGATGGTCTACCACCTCGCCTGGATGTTCTCCGATCGCGGGTTTCGCGTCATCGCCGCCGATCTCGATCCACAGTGCAATCTTACGGCCTCTTTTCTGGACGATGACTGCATTGAGGAAGTGATGTCGGGCAAAGAAAGATCGTGCACGGTGTTTGGGGCGGTGCAACCCTTAAAGAGAGGGACCGGCGATATTGTCGCTCCTCACGTGGAAGATATCTCTGAGCGGCTGGGACTCGTGCTGGGCGACATGGCTCTATCGACTTTTGAAGACGACTTGTCCGAAGTGTGGCCAAAGTGCCTAGCGGGCGAGGAGCGGGCTTTTCGCATAACGTCGGCCTTCTGGCGGGTCGTTCAACAGGTCGGGGAGAAACGCGACGCTGATATGATACTCCTTGACCTCGGACCAAACCTCGGGGCAATCAATCGGGCAGCGCTCATCGCCTCAGACTTCGTCGTAGTTCCGCTCGGACCAGATCTCTTCTCCCTCCAAGGGCTACAGAACCTCGGGCCCGCCCTGCAAACATGGCGCGATGGCTGGAAGAAGCGGCTAGTCGAAATATCGCGCAACGACTTGCCTTTGCCGCCGGGCGGCATTCGGCCTATTGGCTACGTTGTTCTCCGCCACTCCATTCGCCTTGATCGCCCCGTAAAAGCGTTCGAGCGCTGGATGGCGAGGATTCCGTCCGTCTACGCTGAAGCAGTAATACAGAGTCCGGCAACTGACGCCACGGTTGACACCGACCCCAATTGCATCGCCAAATTGAAGGACTACCGCAGCTTGATGCCGCTGGCCCAGGAAGCCCGAAAGCCCATGTTCTTTCTTAAGCCCGCTGACGGAGCAATTGGCGCCCACACCTATGCGGTTGCCGACGTTTACAAGGAGTTCAAGGCTGTGGCGGATGAAATAGCAGGACGAATTGGCATTAAAAAGCACAGGCCGTCACTTGTATGAGACACCGAATCATGCCCGCACCACATCTCGCCGGCGCCGAGTTCCTCACCCCCCTGACCAAGGGCCTTGCCGAGCCGTCGGCGTCCGCGGCGCTGGGCAAGACGATGGAACGCTCGGCGAATCAGAGCCGCAACGCCACTTCCGCCGTGCCGTTCGACCAGTGGCGGCAGGCGGCGCATGACATCAAACAGTTCGCGATCGCCAACCTCGATAAGATATTGGTCGAGTTCGAGCGGAACATGACTGCCCGCGGGGCGACCGTGCTCTGGGCCAACGACGCGGCCGAGGCCAACCAACACGTGCTCGACATCGCCAAAGAGCACAACGTTAGGAGCCTCGTGAAGTCGAAGTCGATGGTCAGCGAGGAGATGGAGCTCGATCACGTGCTGGAAGCGGCCGGCATCCGCGCGGTCGAGACCGATTTCGGCGAGTACATCGTGCAGGTGGCCCATCAGCGGCCGGTTCACATCGTCGGGCCGGCCCTGCACATGTCGGCGGCCGACGTGGGGCGGCTTTTCGCCGAGAAGCTGGGCGAGCCCTTTACGGAAGACCACACCAAGCTCTGCGACATCGCTCGGCGGCGGCTGCGCGAAGAATATCTGCAAGCCGACATGGGCATGTCCGGCTGCAACTTCGCCGTGGCCGACAGCGGCACGATCGTCGTCGTCGAAAACGAAGGAAACGCCGGCCTCTCGACCGCCACTCCGCCGGTTCACGTGGTCCTGGTCGGCATCGAGAAAATGCTGCCGAAGCTGGAGCACCTGCCATTGTTTCTCAATCTCCTCGGCCGTTGCGGCACGGGGCAAAAACTGACGAGCTACACGCACCTGATCGGCGGGCCGGCGCCGGGCAAGAAACTGTATGTGATTATACTGGACAACGGGCGGAGCAGCGTGTTGAAAGACCCGGCCGGCCGCGAGTCGCTCTACTGTATCCGCTGCGGGTCGTGCCTAAACAACTGCCCGGTGTATCGCCGCGCCGGCGGCTGGGCGTATGGCTGGGTCTACCCGGGGCCGATCGGTTCGGTGCTCACGCCGCAATTGCTCGGTCTGGAGAAGGCGGGCAAGCTGCCCTTTGCCTCGTCGTTGTGCGGACTGTGCGCCGAGGTCTGTCCGGCAAAGATCGATCTGCCGCATCAGCTCGTCCATTTGCGGCATCGCGCCGTAACCGAGCCGTCGCCGATGAACTCGATCGTGCAGCGGATGATCTGGACCGTTTGGGCGTGGTTCATGGCAGGGCCGATTCGCTACAAGCTGGCAATGACGCCGGCGCGGATTTTCATGCCGCTCTTGAAGTTTGTTCCCTGGCATCCGAGCATGTTGGGGGCATGGACCCGCGGCCGCGAGCTGCCGCCGTCGCCGAAGCACGATTTCCGAAGCTGGTGGAAGAAGAACAAGGATCAGTATTAGGCACACGCTGTGTGCCGTCCTGGAACTCGCAAAGGGCTTATAACGGCACACGGCGTGTGCCGGATACGTAGGGGGAAGTGACGAAGATGAGCAGTCGTGACGCGATTTTGCAGCGGGTGCATGGCGAGTTGTCGAAATATCCGCCGGTGGCCGCCCCGCCGGCGCCGGTTGTCTGGCCGACGACGAATCCAACTCCCGCCGACATGGCCGAGCGGTTTGCCGCGGAATTGGCAGCGGTCCAGGGCGAGGTGATCGGTTGCGCGACGATGCAGGACGCCCAGCGGCGCCTCGCCGAGTTGGTTTCGCAGGCGGGTTGGACTTCGATCGGGGCGATGGATCGGCCGTTGCTGCGCGAGGCGGCGGGCGGTCTGCCGGCCAGTTCGCTAAACTGGCAGATGGTCGACTGGCCGCCGCCGCGGATGGCGCAGCTTTCGGCGAGCGTGCTCGAACCCGAGATGCTGCTGGCCGACACCGGCTCGTGCGTGGTCCGCTGCCCGACGGCGGTGGACCGCCTGTTGTGCTACCTGCCGCCGGCATGCGTGGTCGTGGCGCGGATGGGTCAGTTGTACGAGCATCTCCCGGCGGCTTGGGCGTCGCTGGCGCCGCGCGTCGCCGATGCGGCGATGAAGGGGGAATTCGTCATCGTCACCGGTCCCAGCCGCACAGCCGACATCGAGAAGATCCTGATTCTCGGCGTTCATGGGCCGAAGCGGCTCGTCGTGCTGCTCGTCGAGGGATGAGGGATGAGAGATGAGAGATGAGAGATGAGGGATTGGGAGCAGGAATCAGGAGGATTTGCAGCCGGTGGTTTCTGCGGGGAGGCTCTCGACGGAACCGCATCTTGACGCTCCCACGTCCGCTGCGGCCCTTTCGCTCGCCGTCGGTCGCTCACGCCTCATCCTTTGCGACTCATCCCTCGTGTTTCATCCCTCATCCCTCATCCTTCATCCTTCGCCCTTCATCCCTCATCCCTCATCTCTCATCCCTCATCATTCTCGCTCTGGCCGTTTCCCCCGCGGCCGCGCAGCAGTTGGCTTCGCTTAGGAAGATGCCGGGCGATCTGCTGCGATATACCGGCGGGGCGCGGCCGAACGCCGACGGGATGGCCAGCTACAACCGCGACGGGTTCAAGAGCCCCGAGTTTCAGGCCGGGGCGATGCACTATTTGGTCCGGGCGGTGGTGCGACGCGATGAGCGATGCGTGGGCGAAGGTTGGAAGGCGGTCGAGGCCACGTTCCGCTATCAGACCGAACAGGGCGGCTTCGGCCGCAAGGGCGCCCCGCACGGCGGCCCATCGGCGGCGGCCTTCTGGCTGGCCGAACTCGATCAGGCCGTGCTGGTGTTGCGCGAGAGCGAGCTGGGCCCGAAGTACAAGGAGCGAATCGAGCGGCTGCAGCCGAAAATCTGCAAGGCCGCTCGATGGCTGGCCCTGCCGAGCAATCGGGCGTACCTGAAGCGCGAGGACGCCGACGCGCCGAATCGCCTGTTGTTCGACGCCTTGGCCTACGGACTGTCGGGCGTACTCTGCGGCGATGACGAATTAAAACGTGTCGGCCGCCGCTTCGTCGATTTGGCGATGAGCCAGTACCGCGCAAGCGATGGCGTCTTTCTGGAGAAAGGCGGCTGGGATTCGAGCTATCAGGCGGTGGCGGCTCTGAAGTTGCAGATTTGGACGCTCTATTTTCCCGACAAGAAGCTGGAAGCGGCGGCCGCCCGGGCGGTTCGCTGGGAGTTGGGCCACGTTGGCCCCGAGGGGAAAATTGACGTCGCCGGCAACACCCGCACCGGTCTGGGGCAGGAGCAGTGGATGGGGCATCCGAAGGGGGTCAATCTGAGCGAAATCACTCTCTGCCTGCTCTACCAGTATGCCCGAACCGGCGACAAAGAGGCCCTAGCGGCTGCGCGGCGGGTTGTCAACCAGCGAAAGCGGTAGGCGGCATGGCCGCCGGCATCTCGGCAGAGCAAGCTGGCAGCCCCCCCTTTCTAACGGGTACATCGTCTTGCCTTGGAATTCTCGGCCACCTGCGCCATAAAGGAAGTAGGCATATTGCATTCCGGCCAGGCGTATTCTGCGGGTGGGGGATGAACGAGGCGAGTCGCCAGAGCACCGACCAGATCGTGCAGTTGCTGACCAACGTGCAGCAGCAACTGACCCGCTATGTCCGCACGCTGGTTCCAAACCGCAGCGATGCGGAAGAGGTGCTGCAAGAGACGAATCTGTTCGTCTGGCGGCATGCCGATGAGTTTGAGTTGGGGACGAACTTCGCCGCCTGGGCCTGCAAGATCGCCTACTACCAGGTGTTGACGTTTCGCAAGCGGCAATCGCGCAGCCGGCTCTGCTTCAGCGATGCGCTGGTCGAGCAGTTGGCCAAGGGGGCCGGCGGGAGCCTTGCCGGAGGGGACGACGAGGCGGAAGCCCTCAGTTCCTGCATGGAGAAGCTCGGCGTGGATGATCGCGAGCTGCTGGAACTTCGCTACGAGCCGGGGGCGACCGTGGAGGCGATCGCCCGGCAGATCGGGCGATCGACCAAGGCGGTCTACAACGCCCTGGCGCGCATTCGCACCTGGTTGCTGGAGTGCGTCCAGCGGACCGCAGCCGAAGCGAGGAGGGGATGATGCCTTTCGGCGCGAAGCAGAGCGAGCTGGCCGGGCTGCTGTCGCGGCTGTGCGACGGCGAAATTGCCCCGGGCGACTGGGAGCGGTTGGAGGCATTGTTGTTGGACGATTCGGCGGCGCAGGAGTTGTATCGCCGCTTTGTGGCGTTGGACGTAGAGTTGGCGTGGCGCGGGGCCGGTCGGCCGGCGCCGCGCGGTTCGATTCGCCGCTCGCCGCTCCGCTGCCGGCGATGATCGAGCCTTCTCCGGCTCTGCCCGCTCCCGCTTCGACGCTCTATCCGTTTGGCAGCTTTGTGTTCTCCTATGCGGCGGCTGTGGTGATCGTGGGGATCGGGTTGTTGCTCGGCTGGGCGTACCAGGTGTCAACGCCTCGACCCGATCAGCGTGAATCGGTGCGACTTGTGCCGCCGCCGAAGTCGACGGAGAAGCGATTCGAGCCCAAACTGGTCTTTGTCGGCCGTGTGACCGACATGGTCGAGTGCCGCTGGGCCAATCCGAAAAGGGGAATGGTCCATTACGCCCGCGTCCCGCTCGGGGCGAAGTACGCGCTCGCCTCGGGATTGATGGAAATCAGCTACGACAACGGCGCCAGGGTCATCCTGCAAGGGCCGTGTACGTATCAAGTGAATTCTCCTGCCGGCGGCTATCTGTGGCAGGGTCGGCTGACGGCGAGGGTAGGGGAGAGGGGAGAGAGCAGAGGGGAGAGGGAGAAGGTGGCGGCGAATCAGCATTCGGTGGTCAGCATTCAGCAATCAGCATTCAGCAATCATCATTCAGCATTCAACAATCAACAATCCCCCTCTCCCCTCTCCTCTCTCCCCTCTCCCCTCTTCACTGTCCGCACTCCCAATGCGAGAGTTGCCGACCTGGGAACCGAGTTCGGCGTTGAGGTCGATGCGTCCGGCATGAGCACGGCCCACGTTTACGAGGGGAAGGTCGAGGTCATGGCGGTCGGCGGCAACGCGGACGGCAGCAATCCCATCCGCTTGAAGAAGGACCAATCGGCGCGCGTCGAGGTCGGCAGAGACCGCGTCGCCAGGGTGGTTCGCCAGTCGGGCCGACCGAGTCCGTTCGTCCGGCAGATGCCGAAGCGTGTGCGGATCAAGGCGTTCAACACGGGATTGAACCTGAAAGAGGGGAAGTCCGACCCGCGCTGGCAGCTTGTTGCCCGCGGCGACAAGCCGAAGTTCAAGCCGCGGGCGGCGGTAGTGGTCAACACCGCCGGCACCCCCTATCTCTTGAATCAAGCCGACCGTTCGCAGTGGATCTCGGCCACAAGCGACATGTCGCCGCTGCCCAACGGCGTGGTCTATACGTTTCGCACCAGCTTCGATCTGAAGGGGATGCGGCCTTCGACGGCCGTCTTGCACGGTCGATTCGCAGTCGACAACCATGTGCGTGCAATTCGACTCAACGGCGGCGAGATTCCGGTGCCCCGGCACGGTTACGAGGAGTTCGGCTTCTTTCACGGGTTCCAGAGCGACCGCGGTTTTGTCGAGGGAACGAACGTGTTGGAAGTGGACGTCGAAAATGGGGAGGAAGGGTCGGACCCTTCGCGGACCTCGTCGAGCCCGATGGGCCTGCTGGTGGAATTGGACGTTTCGGCCATGTCGGCTTGGCCGGAAGCTCCCGCAAGGATGCTGGATGCGAAACAAAGACACAACGAATCGAGTAACTGAGAGGACGATCAAATGAAGCGAGCAAAGCAAACGCGGGGCTTCACCTTGGTGGAGTTGTTGGTGGTGATTACGATCATCGGCATTCTGATCGCGCTGTTGTTGCCGGCGGTGCAAGCGGCGCGGGAGGCGGCGCGGCGAGCCCAATGCCAGAACAACCTCAAGCAACTCTCGCTGGGATGTCTGAACCATGAGCAGGCCACGCGACGTTATCCGACCGGCGGCTGGGGATGGGCCTGGGTGGGCGACGCCGATCGCGGAACCGACTGGCGGCAGCCCGGCGGTTGGATCTACAATGTCTTGCCCTACATCGATCAGCAGCCCCTGCACGACATGGGCATGGGGCTGACGGGCACGGCGAAGTACGACGCCCACGGCCAACGCTCGACCATCGCCCTGGAGACCCTGTTTTGTCCCTCGCGAAGGCCTCCGCTTGATTATCCGTATGTCGCCGGTTACGGAAATGCAAATCAGACTCCACCCGCGACCCGAGCCCGGAGCGACTATGCCGCCAACGCGGGAGACAGTTACGACGATCCCACGTCTATCGGCGGTGTGACTTGGCCGTGTTACGGGAATGCCTCGGGTGGTCCCTCGGCCACCACCGATGTCGAGAATCCTCCGGGACAGATGACCGGCAACGCGCGGAACACGTTCTCCTTCTTCGCCAAGTGGGATAACGGCATCGTCTACTACGGCAGTCTAGTCGCGACAGCCGACATCACAGACGGGACGACGAACACCCTTCTGGTAGGTGAGAAGTACGTCAATCCTGACTGGTACATAACCGGGCAGGATCCCGGCGACAACGAGGGCGCGATGATCGGCGGAAATGCCGATGTCGAGCGCTGGAGCGGGGTGTCGGCGACGGGGATTTGGCCACTGATACAAGATACGCCGGGCGTCAACTACTGGCTCTGTTTCGGCAGCGCCCACAGCGACAGTTTCAACGTGGCGTTTTGCGACGGCGCGGTGCGGCCGATTGCCTATACGATCGCTCTCGGTACGTTTCGCTGTCTCTGCAACCGTCATGATGAGACCGTGATCAATGTGAAGTCACTCAATTGACCGTGATGAAATGAACAACTGACAGGACAATCGGATGAAACGGGCACGGCGAACTCGCGGCTTTACCTTGGTGGAGTTGTTGGTGGTGATTACGATCATCGGCATTCTGATCGCGCTGTTGCTGCCCGCGGTGCAGGCGGCGCGGGAAGCCGCCAGGCGGGTGCAGTGCCAGAACCACCTCAAGCAACTGGCGCTGGGGTGCATCGCCCACGAAAACGCCTCGGGAAGGTACCCGACCGACGGCTGGGGATTCGGCTGGACGGGCGACGCCGACCTGGGGAATGACTGGCGGCAGCCGGCCGGATGGCTCTATAACATCCTTCCCTATATCGAGCAACAACCGATGCACGACCTCGGCATCGGACATGATCCGAACAAGCTCGCCCTGAATCTGCAACGGATGATGTCGCCGCTGGAGACCTTCCATTGCCCAACGCGAAGGACCGTCAAGCTCTATCCTTATGTATGGGGCAACGCTGGGGGCTGCGCGAACACTTCCGCGACGCCGACGGCCGTGGCGCGTTGTGACTACGCATGCAATGGCGGCGCCACTTACACCGATCCGTCCATAGGGGCGTCTCACTGGCCGGGTAGTTATAACAACGTCGCGGGGGGACCGTCACGAATGTCCTACGCGATCGACGCCACAGGGAATCTCACCTCCGCCGGCGTGCAGGCCTTCAGCGACATTGCGAAGGTGGCCAATGGCGTCATTTACACCGGCAGCATGATCAGACCAGCCGACGTGACCGACGGCACGAGCAATACGTATTTGATCGGCGAAAAATACATGGACAATGATCATTATGAAACGGGGCAAGACGCCGCCGACAATGAAGCCGCCATGATCGGCGACAATCAGGACATTGCCCGCTGGACGTATTCGCCGCCGATGGTCAACACGCCGGGCTACGCCAACGGCGTCATCTTCGGCAGCGCTCACGCCAACGTCTTCAACATGGCATTCTGCGACGGGTCGGTGCAGGCGATGAGCTACACAATTGACCCAACGGCGCATCTCTATCTTGGCAACCGCAAGGACGACCAAGCGATCAATCCAAAGACCCTCTGATCTATGCCTGCGGCCGCGTCATCCGCCCGGGTTCGAGGGCCTGGTCGAGTTGCTCCTCGGGAAGGACCTTTTTCTCGAGGCAAAGTTCGCGGATCGTCTTGCCGCTGGCCAGTGCTTCTTTCGCCAGTTCGGCGGCCCGTTCGTAGCCGATGTAGGGATTCAGGGCGGTGGCCATCGCCAGGCTGCGTTCGACCGCGGCCCCGCAGGCCTCCACGTCCGCTTTCATGCCGGCCAGGCAGCTTGTCGCAAAAACGCCGGCGGCGTTGGCCAGCAGCCGCACGCTCTCCAAGGCGACGTCGGCCATTAGCGGCATCATCACGTTGAGTTGGAATTGTCCGCCGGCGGCCCCGCAGACGACGATCGTCTGATCGTTGCCCAGCACGCGGGCGGCGGCCTGCATCAGGCTCTCGCACAGCACCGGGTTGACCTTGCCCGGCATGATCGAGCTGCCCGGCTGGAGTTCGGGCAACTCGATTTCGTGCAGCCCGCAGCGCGGGCCGGAGGCCAGCCAGCGAATGTTGTTGGCGACGTTGAACAATGTGGCGGCGATCGTGCGCAACTGGCCGTGAGACTCGACCAATCCGTCGCGCTGGGCGTTGGCCTCGAAATGACTGATCGCCTCGACGAAGGGAATGCCAGTCTCGGCGGCGAGAAGCTGGCAGACGCGGCGGCCGAACTCGGGGTGAGTGTTGATGCCCGTGCCCACGGCCGTCCCGCCGACGGGTAACTCCAACAGGGCCTCGATCGCCGCCGCTGCCCGCCGCAGTGAGAGTTCCAACTGCCGGGCCAGCCCGCCGATCTCCTGCCCGAGCGAAAGCGGCGTGGCGTCGACCAGGTGGGTTCGCCCGATCTTGAGAACGTCGTTCCACTCGGCGGCCTTCGCAGTCAGCACTTCCCGGCAACGCTCCAGGGAGGGAATCAGTTGGTCGCGAATCGCCCCGGCGACGGCGACATGAATGGCGGTCGGGAATACGTCATTCGTGCTCTGGCCCAGGTTGACATGGTCGTTCGGGTGGATCGCGGGAAAAGGGGACGGGTCCAATTTGCCGGAACGGCCCTCGACCAGCCTTCGGCTGGTGCCCGGCTTCGCACAAATTGGACCTGTCCCCTTTTCCCCCCCGCCGGCCAGTTCTACCGCGCGATTGGCGATCACCTCGTTGGCATTCATGTTGCTCGACGTGCCCGAGCCGGTCTGAAATACGTCGACCGGGAACTGGTCGTCGAGTTTTCCGTCGGCCACTTCACGGCAAGCGGCCAGCAGGGCAGACACCAGAGCTTCCCCAAGGGAGAAGCGGCCGAGGTCGCGGTTGACCGTCGCGGCCGCCCATTTCACCAACCCCAGCGCACGGATCAATTCCGGCGGCAGCGTCCGGCCGGAGATCGGAAAGTTCTCGACAGCCCGTTGCGTTTGCGGCCCATAATATGCATGTGCCGGCAAGCGGACTTCGCCCATCGAATCGCGTTCGCTGCGGAAAGTGGTCATCGCGGACTCCCGTGGAACGATTCTCAGTGTTTCTCCATCTTAGTAATATCACGGAATTCCGGCCAGTCGCTCGCGGCTTTGCGTCACCGCCCGCGATTTCGCACCACCGCTTGCGGTTTCGCATGACTTCCCCCAATGTGGCGCTTTCCGCGGTCGCCCGAACTTGCTAGAATAGAAACGACGCGAGTCTCAGCAACAACTCTCACGAGGGGTGCTGGCATGAACGCTCTTCAACAACAGGTCCGCCGGGCGCGGCGGCGGCTGACCGCGCAGCGGTTTCTCAACGCGCTGGCTTGGTGCTGGATGGCCACGCTCACGCTGGCTTTGGTGCTGGTGGTCGTTGATAAGAAATGGCCGTTGGGGGTCGAGGCCTGGGGATGGCTGGCGGGGGCGTTGGGCGTGGGATTGGCGGCCGCCGTGATCTGGACATTCTGGCGGCGTTCCAGCCCGTTGGAGGCTGCCCTCGAGCTCGACCGCCGCTTCGCCTTGAAGGAGCGCGTCTCCAGCGCCTTGAGCCTTTCGCCGACCGACCGCGAAACGGAAGCGGGCGAGGCCCTGCTGGCCGACGCCGTCGCGAAGATTGAGCGGATCAACGTCGGCGGACGTTTTGCCGTCAAGCCGCCGCGGCGTCTGCTCCTGCCGCTGGTGCCGGCCGTGCTGGCGATGCTGGTGGCAATGCTGATTGGCCCGGCCGTGGTTGAGGAACCACAGGCGAAGGCCGCCGATCCGGCCGCCAAAGAGCAGGTGCAGCGGGCGACCGCCGCGGTCCGCCGCCAGCTTGCCGATCGCCGCCAACAGGCGAAAAAAGAAGGGCTCAAGGACGCCGAGCAACTCTTCCAGAAGCTCGAAAACGGCATGAAGGAGTTGAACAACGAGCCGATCAGGGAAAAGGCGATGGCGAAGATCAACGATCTGTCGCGGCTGCTGGCCGACCGGCGGCAGCAGATCGGCGGGGCCGAAAAGGTCAAGGAGCAGCTCAACCAGTTGAAGGACATCGATAAGGGCCCCGCCGACAAGTTTGCCAAGGCCCTAAGCCGCGGCGATCTGAAAAAAGCCGCCGATGAGCTTAAGAAACTCAAGGAAGCGTTGGAAAACGGCAAGCTGAACGCAAAGCAGAAGGCGGAGCTTGCCAAGCAGATCGAGCAGATGAAGAACCAGCTCGAAAAGCAGGCCAAGGCCCAGCAGGCGGCCCAGCAAGAGTTGAAAAAACGGATCGAGCAACTCCGCAAGGCCGGCCAGACACAGCAGGCGAACCAACTGGAAGAGCAGCTTGCCAAACTGGCCGCGCAGATGCCGCAAATGCGGAAACTCCAGGACTTGGCATCGAAGCTGGGACAATGCTCGAAGTGTCTCCGCAACGGCAAGCCCGGCGACGCCGCCAAGGCCATCGCCCAGATGCAGGCCGATCTCCAGGGACAGTTGAAGGAGATGGCGATGCTCGACGAGGCGGACAAGGAGTTGTGCCAGGCGAAGGACCAGATGGGCTGCTGCAAATGCGGCGGGGCCGGCTGCGAAGAATGCCAAGGCCCGCCCGGCAACGGCCTCGGCCGCGGAAAGGGGATCGGTCCCAGGCCCGAAAAGAAGGCCACGAACACCGCCTTCTACGACTCACGAGTGAAGCAGAAGATCGGCAAAGGCACCGCAATCGTCGAGGGCATGACCGATGGCCCAAACGTCAAAGGCGACGTTCAGCAGCAGATTCAGGAGCAGGCCGAATCGACCAAACGCGGCACGACCGATCCACTCAGCGGTCGGCAGATGCCCCGCAAGCACGGCGAACACGCCAAAGAGTATTTTGACGGCCTGCGCGGGAATTAGGGATTGTTGACCGGCAATCAACAATCAACAATCAACAATCTTCATTTCCCCGCGACTCTTCGCGGGATCGTGAAGGAATAGAGACACATCACCATCCCTGAGGAGAGCAAGCTCCAAGGCGCCCAGGGGGGCGGGACGATTTGCCGCGCAGCGCCCTCTGCCGGCTCCGTGTCGAATGGCGAGACCGGCGCCGGCGGCCGTTCATGGATCCGCAACTGCGCTCGCTCGACGCCGAGGCATTGAACCCCCAAGATCACCAGGAAGACGCCGATTGCCAAGAAGAATGCGCGCCACATCGCACCAACCTCCGCGAAAGGAGCATCAACGGCAAACGCCTGCCGTCGCCGGGTGCCACTGCTGGCTCGTCCAGCAGTGCTGAAGCACGGTCGGGCAAGCCAACCGTGGCACCCGCGTCGCCATCAGCAAACTCATCGGCCGGCGGCCGCCAGCCGCTACAGCGCGCGACCGGCCGCCGGCCACATGCGGCCATTCCTGTTACAAACGTAGCTGTGGTGCCGAGCTTGCGGTGTGGGCGAACCTGAGCGGTCCCGAAACAGGCGACTTTCACGCAAGCGGCGGTCAATAGGGGATTCGCATCGAACCGATCGAAGATAAGGGGGGCAATGCGAGTCGGGACGCCGGTTGTTTGACGGCGGCAATCCCCTTATAATGATAGGGGTGCAATCGCCACCGACGCCGAGACCCTTGAGGCGGATAGGGCATCGCAGGAGTATCTTCGTTTGACAGCAAAGTCCAAAATCCTCCTGGTCTGCGACTCGCGCGAAAACGCGGAACATCTTCTCGCCCGGGCGGCAGAATCCCATGACGTGGTGGTCGCCAGCAACCCCTTGCGCGCGTTGGCGCATCTGGCCCGCGAGCGGTTTGCGGGGGTGTATGTCTCGTCGGAATATCTGCGCGAGGCCCTGGAGCTTGGCCGGCTGCTGCAAAACGAGCAGATTCTGGAGGGAATGCCCAGCGGCGTGGTGCTCTTGGACAGCGACAACCTGATTATCTGGAGCAACGGCCGGCTGGCGGAGTGGTCGGAGTGCAGCAGCGTGATCGGGGCGAATTTCTACGCCGTGCTCGGCAGCCCCGAGATTCTCGGCCCCGATTTCTGCCCCTTCCACACCGCGTTGGCCACCGGTCAGGCCACCAGTTCTACGCTCCGCAGCGGCAACAACCATTACTATCACGTCCATGCCGCTCCGGTGCGCGAGGCGGGCGAGCCGCCCAAGCACCTGATCGTCAACGTCCGCGACGTGACCAACGAGGTGCACCAGCAGCAGAAGATGGCGGCGATCCATCAGGCGGGCCTGGAGTTGGCCGACCTCTCCCCCGCCGAAATCACCCACATGGCCGTGCAGGACCGCATCGAGTTGCTCAAGTCCAACATCCTGCACTTCACCCGCGATCTGCTGCATTTCAGCGTGGTCGAGGTTCGCCTGCTCGATCAGAAAACGGGGCGGCTCGAACCGTTGCTGGAGATGGGCATGGATGCGGAGGCAGTCACCCGCGAACTGTTTGCGCAGCCGCAGAACAACGGTGTGACCGGCTTCGTGGCGGCCACCGGCAAGAGTTATCTCTGCGAAGACACGTCGCAAGACCCGCTCTACCTCTCCGGCGCCAAGAACGCGAAGAGCTCGCTCACCGTGCCGCTCTTGCTGCACGAGCAGGTCATCGGCACCTTCAACGTGGAGAGTCTGGAACCGCGGGCCTTCAGCGAGAGCGACCTGCAATTTCTGGAGATTTTCTGCCGCGACGTGGCGGCCGCGCTGAACACGCTGGAGTTGCTGGTGGCCGAAAAAGCCACCACCGCCGCCGAGAGCGTCGAGGCGATCCACAGCGCCGTGGCCATGCCGGTTGACGAGATCCTCAACGACGCCGTGAACGTGATGGAGCGCTACATCGGCCACGAGCCTGAGGTCGTCGATCGCTTGCAGCGGATTCTGCGGAATGCGCGGGACATCAAGCAGGTGATCCAGTCGGTGGGGCGAAAGATGGCGCCCAGCAGCGCCCTGCCGCCAACGTCGCAGGTCGAGGAGCGGCCGGAGCTTCACGGCCGGCGGATGCTGGTGGTCGATGCCGACGAGAACGTCCGCAGCGCCGCCCACAACCTGATGGAGCGCTACGGTTGCGTGGTCGAGACCGCCCACGACGGCGCCGAGGCGATGTACATGGTTCGCGCCATGACCGACGGCGAATACGACGTGATCATCTCCGACATTCGCCTGCCCGACATGACCGGCTACGAGTTGATGCTGAAGCTCCAGGAAATCATCGGCTCGCCGCCGCTGGTGCTGATGACCGGTTTCGGCTGGGATCCCGGCCATTCGCTGGTGAAAGCCCGGCAGGCCGGGCTGCAAGCGGTGCTCTACAAGCCCTTCCGTCTCGACCAGTTGTTGGCCGCCGTCCAGCAGATCATCAACGCGCCGCGGCCTGTGCCGCAGGCGGCGCAAGCGTAGACCCATCGCGGAATCATGGACCTCCTCCTGCTATTGCTGGCTCTGGCGGGCCATGCGTTCCTCTGGATCGGCCTGGTCAACCGGCTGCACTCCCTGGGCTTGCGTCGCTGGGTCATCCATCTTCTTACCGACGCCTTCTTCTTGCTGGCGGGGGTGATACCTCTCGGCATCGCCGCCTGGCTGTACGTGCGGAGCCCCGGCAGGCTCGCGATCGCGCCGTGGCTGGCCGGCGGAGGTGGCCTAAATCGTGTAATCGTGGTTTACACCATCGCCTGCTGGGCCGTCGCGGTGGCGACGCTCTTGCGGCTGGTTTGGCTGCGCTGTTTCGTGCGAATGCCGCCACTGGTGCGATTTCGTGGGAAGCGGTGGGCGGAAATCGAGCCGAGGGCGGCGGAATTCGGCGTCGCCGAGACCGCGCATCATTTCTTCACCCGCCTGCCGTTGAACGAGATCCTGCGGTTGGAAGTGACCGACTGGATGCTGGAAGTGCCGCGGCTCCCCCCGCGCTCGACGGGCTGTCGATCGTGCATCTTTCCGATTTCCACTTGACCGGCCGCCTGGGCAAGGCCTATTTCCGCGAGGTCGCCCGCGTCAGCAACGAGCTAAAGGCCGATCTGGTCGCGCTGACGGGCGACCTGGTGGAATCGAGAGCGTGCTTCGATTGGATCCCCGACACGTTCGGACGCCTCAGGGCCGAACATGGCGTCTACTTTGTCTTGGGAAACCATGACCTTCGCACCGGCGACGTGCCGCGGCTGCGGCAGATGCTCGAACAGAGCGGGCTGATCGACCTAGGCGGCCGCCGCCGGCAAATCGCGATCAACGGCCAACCGGTCGTGCTGATGGGAAACGAACTGCCCTGGATCAAACATCCTCCAACCGCTTGCGGTTTCGCAGGAGCGGATACGGCGTTGCGGATCGTACTGTCGCACAGTCCCGACCAACTCGCTTGGGCGCGGGCTCAGGGCGCCGATCTGATGCTGGCCGGCCATACGCACGGCGGACAGATTTGCATCCCGCCGCTCGGCGCGATCTTCTCGCCGTCCGCATGGGGCGTGAAACACATCGCCGGCGTCTATTACCGGCCGCCGACGATCCTGCATGTCACCCGCGGCGTCTCCGGCGACACGCCGCTGCGCTGGCGCTGTCCGCCGGAAATCGCCCGCCTGAGACTGTTCGCACCCGGCGTACCGTACTCCTCACGCTCCGCGTGAGGTCAGTTCGGAACTCGCAATTCCTCACGCGGAGCGTGAGAAATACGTCTCATTCGTGAGCCACGCTGACTTTTTCGCCGTCGGTCAGAGCGCTTTCGGGGGCGAGCACCACCCTCTCGTTCTCGGCCAGTCCGCGGACGATCTCGACCTGCTCGTCGTTCATCAAGCCGATCTCGACGGTTTGCAGCCGGGCACGGCCGCCGCGAACGGCGAACACCTGCCACGTGTTGTCCGCAGCGCGGAACAGCGCAGAACGCGGAATCAAGAGGGCTTGCGTCCTCTCGGCGGTGAAAATCCGCACGCGGACACGATAGCCGACGCCGAGCCGCCGCTGCGTCAGCAGCCGTTCCACCTCGCCTGCTGCAAAGCGGAGAATCACCTTGACCCGCTGCTGTTCGACGCCCAGCGAGCTGACCTTGGTGAAGCCGGCGGGAAAGATGCGGCTGACGACGGCCTTCGCCGGCGGCTGGCCGATGGCGGGACCATAAGTCTCCGCCCCGTCGCCGACCTCCGCCGCCACCACGTCGAGGCTGAGCACGTCGGCCTCGACCTCCAGGTCTTGCAGCCGCCCGGCCTCCAGCAGCGTCCGTCCGGCCGGCAGATAGCGCTCGTTGCTTACCAGGCGGTCGAGCACCACGCCGTCGACCGGACTGCGCATCGTGCCCCGCTGTTGCTCCTGCAACACCTGTTGCAGGCGGGCCTCGGCTTCCGCGCGCTCTTTTTCCAGTACGATACCGGTAAGTTTCTTACGGTCGATGTATTGCAGGACCATCGACGGCGTTAAGTTTGTGGCGGCGGCGACCGCCACCATCGCGGCATGAACCAGTTCGTCCTGCTTGTAGTCCACGTCGCTCTGCACCTCGGCAAGCTCAGCCCGTTCCAACTCCTCTTGCGTCTCGGCGTGGGTCACCGCCAGTTGTTGCACGCGTTTTAGGTCCTTCTTCGCATAGTCGAGCTTGGCTTTGCCGGCGATCATCCGCTCGGCCGCGGCCCGCACCGCCGCATTCATCGAATCGACGAATTTCTCCGCCTGCTGGTGGGCGGTCTTTTCGACGTTGACGTAGGCGTTTTCCTGGATGCTCGCGTCGAGCCGCTGCACCGCCGCCCGCGCCTGATCCGCCGCCAGCGCCAAATCGAGGGGAACGATCTGAGCGACGAGCTGTCCCTGCTTCACGCGGTCGCCCTCGACCAGGCTGATCGCCTCGATTCGCCCGGTGATGGGCATGGTGACCAGGTAGGTCTGCGGCAGGCGGGTCTTGGCCTGCTCGTCGACGAACTCGCGGATCGGGCCGGTCTTCGCGCGTGCGGCCTGCACCGGCACTCGCGCAGACAGGCCGACGCCGAAAACGTAGATCAAGGCGGCGGCAACCAGGGCGCCGACGAGCCAGAGCCAGATGTTGGTCTTCATGGTGGATGGGGGAGAGGGACTATTCTTGGACTTTGAGGGCGTCGAGCCAGCTCATTTTGTGGATCGCCCGCTGCACGAACAGGTGGGCCGCCAGGCCGAACAGCACGGCCAGCGCCAGTGTGAGCATCCACAGGCCGGGCGAGGTGACGATCGGCAGCCGGAACATATCGCTGGCATAGACCCTGGCGATCATCAAGGTCAGCAGATAGCCGAGCGGCATTCCCAGGATCGTGCCGAGCACGGTGGTAATCATGCTTTCGCGGAGCAGCAGGCCGCCGACTTGCCAGGGCCCGTAGCCGAGGACGCGGAGCGTGGCCACTTCGCGCTGCCGTTCGGCAAGGCTGACCAGCGAAGCGTTCAAGATGCTGCCAAAGAAGACGATGCCCGCAAACAGCACGAGCAGTGCGATCGTAACCGACTGCGTCTCCAACACGGTCTTTTCGAGGTTGCGGATGGCGTCGGCTCGTGAATTGACGGCTTGCAGAGCGGGCATCTGCTTTAGTTCGTGGTACAGGGCGGCGCGGTCGGCAGGGTCGCGGTCGACGGCCAACTGCGCGCCGCTGACGGCAAACTCCTCGTCGATCAGCCGACTAAGGTAGCCGATGTCGGCGTAAACGGCCGTGCCCAGGTAGCTGTCGGAAATCTCGACCACCGGCACGTAGCGCAGCCGCCGCTGCCCCTTGATCGGCTGCACGCCGACCAGGTCGCCGCGGCCGACGTGCAGCGAATCGGCCAGGGTGCGGTTCATGGCCAGGCCGTGCGAGGGGATGCGGAGCGGTCGGCCCTGAAGATCGCGCGGCACCGTCAGCGTAGCGTGCGGCAGCAGGCCGGTCACCGAGCCCTTCTTGCGGTAGTGCCCGTTGATGAAGGTGCAGGCCACGTCCAGCAGCGGCTCCGCCCGATCGACGCCCGGCAGCTTCGCCGCCTCGGTCAGGGCGTCGCGGCCGTGCTCGTCTTTGAAGGCGAGGTCGATATCGCTCCGCAGAATGTCGCGGAACTGAAAGTCGATGAGGTACGCGGGCGACATTTGCATCATGAACCCGTCGACCAGCACGCTGGCGCCCATCGCCGCCGCGATAATGCAGGCGGCCGTGCGCAGACGGCTGCGCAAGACGTTGCGGAACACCATCCGCCAGCCTGAGCCGAGCGATCGCCAGAACCAGCCGATGCGTTCCAACAGCACGGCGCCGCCGCGACGGGGCGGGGCGGGACGCATCGCCTCGGCCGGGTGCAGCCGCAGCACCGCCCGGCTGCCGCGGAGGCTGCCCAGTGCCGCGCAGCCGATGCTGATCGCCATGCCCGCGGCGTAGACGCTCCAGTGCAGCCGGCTGTGCAGCTCGGGAAACTGGAAGAAGGTGCGATACATTGCGGTCATGCCGCGGGCGAGCCACCATCCCAGCCCACAACCGACCAGCCCCCCGGCGATCCCCACGATGACGCCGAACTTCAAGAAGTGGCGGAAAATCTGCGCATCCGAGTAGCCCAGGGCTTTCAGCGTGCCGACCACCGTCCGTTGTTGCTGGGCCAGCCGGCTGAGCAACACGTTGAGCACCAGCGCCGCCACCGCCAGAAACATGCAGGGAGTGATGACGGCGAAACTCTTCAAGCCGCCGATTTCCTGACTGAGGAACTTGTTCGACGGCTGGTCGTCCAGCGGCGTGGTGGTGAAGACGCCGTAGTCGGAAAGCAGGTTCTCCGCCCGGCGGAGCACTTCGCGCGGGCTGCCGTGCGCCGCCGCGCTCAACCGCCCCAGCACCTGATTCGTCGAACCCTTGAAATCGAACACCTCCTCGGCGTAGGAACGTTTCAGATAGAAAACGCCGAAGTGCGTCGGATCGGGCGTGATCGAGCCCGGGCTCACCAGATACACGAATTCGCTGCTGATCGCCGTGCCGACGATGAACAACTCCTGCTGGCGGTTATTCAACAGCAGGCGAATCCACTGGCCGGGGCAGAGCCGGTGCGCCCGGGCAAATTGCTCGTTGACGATCACCTCGTTGTCGCGGCGGTCGGTGAAATACCCGCCTTGACGCAGCACAACGTCGTCGAGCACGGGCCGCCGCTGGTCGGGCAGCGACAGGACCAGGCCGCTGAGCGGCTCGGCCACACCGGGCAGATCGACGACGACGTACTCGCCGATCCGCGGGCGGATTTCGGCCACCTCCGGCATGCCGCTCAGCACGGATAGAGCCGAAAGCGGGGCCTTCTTGAGATCGATCGAGAAATCGGCCATACGACACTGGGCGTAGTAGAGCCGCTTGGCTTCGCTCAGATTGAAATAGGATGAGGCCATCGTGATCAGGCAGGCCACGCCAACGGCGATGATGCTCGTCACCGCCAGCAACATGCCGAGGTGTCCGCGGGCGTCGCGGAGCAGTTTGCGGTCGAGCGTCTTCACCAGACCACCTCCTCCGGCGGCAACGGCTGCGGATTGCCGCGGACCTCGACGACCTGCCCGCTGCGGAGCCGCACTACGCGATCGGCCGTCTGGGCCAGCGCCGCGTTGTGCGTGATCAGCACGATCGTCTTGCCGAATCGCTGCTTCAGATCGACCAGCGTTCGCAGCACCCGCTTGCCGGTGGCAAAATCGAGCGCCCCGGTCGGCTCGTCACAGAGCAACAACGCCGGGTTCTTCGCCAGCGCCCGCGCGATCGCCACCCGCTGCTGTTCGCCGCCGGAGAGCTGCGACGGGAAATGATCGCCGCGGTCTTCCAGCGACACCATCCGCAGCGCCTCGCCCACGTCGATGGCGTTGCTGCTCAGCTCGGTCGAGACCATGACGTTTTCGCGGGCGGTCAGGTTCGGCACCAGGTTGTAGAACTGGAAAACGAAGCCGACGGTGTCGCGGCGGTAGCGGGTCAGCTCGCGCGGCGAGAAGGCGGTGATCTCCTGTTGGCCGAACCAGACGCGGCCGTCGCTGACGCTGTCCAGCCCGCCGACGAGATTCAAAATCGTCGTCTTGCCCGAGCCGCTCGGCCCGACCATCACCAGGAACTCGCCGGCATAGATGTCGAGCGAGACTCCGCGGAGCGCCTCGACCGCGAGTTCGCCCATCTGGAACGTCTTGCTCACATTCTCCATGCGAACAAGGCGGCGATCGGAGTTGCCGCCGGATGTGCCAGACATGCGAAACGAGTCCTCTCTGTGCCGTCAGTGAAGGGGCGAAACCACCGCTCCCGGCGTCGCCTTTGGGCCGAGTTTCTGCGGCCGCGGACCGGCTCAAGCCGGAACTGCCACCGGTGGACACCCCTGTGAAGAGGGTAGGACACAACTCGCCCCAGCACAAGCACAGCAGGGCGGGGGCAATAACTACCATGTAGGGTGGGACAAGGGCAGTGCAGTCCCACCGAGACATCTCCGCATTCCCGCGACGTTCCCACGCGGAGCGCGGGAACGAGAGTTGGTGCTACGGCGCGGCTTCCACGCATTCGGTCGCGGAAATCGTCACCGGCCCCAAGAGGCCCGATGGCATCAGCGGCGAATCCTTGTGCCAGTGGCGCCAAGTGGTGAACGTGTGCCGCCCGGTCGGGCTCGGTTTGCCCTCTTCGAGCCACTTCGGCCACTCAACCAGGTTGCCGCCGGGATAGCGTTTCGAGTCTTCGGGAAGCTGCTCGTCGCCGATCAGGCGGTTGACCCAGTTGTTCGTCACCGCGACCTCCAGCGTGTTGTCGCCGGCTTGCACGGCGTCGGTCACGTCGAGACGGAACGGCGTCTTCCAGAGGATGCCCAGGTCTTTGCCGTTGAGCTTCACTTGGGCGAGCACCTGCACGTTGCCCAAATCGAGATACACGCGGTGGTTCTTCCCCAGCATCTCGGCGGGCACTTGGATCGTCTTCACGTAGTTTGCCGTGCCGGAGAAGTATTTCACGCCGGCGTTCGGGTGCTTCGACCAGGAGATCAGCTTGTCGAGTGTGACCGATTTCGGCGCATCCCAGCCCTCGGGGAATTGAAGCTCCCAGGGACCGCCGAGCTTGATCGCCGCCGGCGGGGCGGGCACTTCAACGTCGGCCGTCTTGCCCGAGGCGGTTGTCAACTCGTAGCGGCCGGGTTTCGCGGCTTCGAGCAACAGCCGCTGCCCATCGTAGCGAACTTCGGCGTCGCGCGGTTCCTGATTCCCGCGCAAGTCGATCGTCTCGGGATCGGTGGCGTGTGCGCGGCAACGCTTGCCATTGACGGTGTACTCAACCCGTAGCGTCTTTACGACGTTGTAGGCCGGATCGCCGTCCTCGGCCATGCGGGCAACCTGGAAAGAAAGCTCGCCCTGCCGGGCCATCTTCTGCACGCGGGCGGTGACGTTGCGCGTTTGCGCGGCGTCGCCGGGCACTCCGTAAATCGCGCTCTGCACGGCGATCTTGACGGCGGAACGGCCGGAACCCATCACCGGCTTGCCGTCGCGGCTCACCGAAACCACCGCATCGGCCACCCCCGCCGCCGCGCTCTCCTCGGGCCGAAATACCACAAAGACCGAACCGCTGGCGTCGAACCAGATCGGAATCCGCGTGCAGCCGTCCACCACTTGATAGGCGGCCACCGGCTCGATGCGGCCGGTGTCGGGATACCAAAACTCGGGCCGTTTCCCCTTGACGCGGAACGTGCAGTCGGCATCAATCGCGCGGGGGTTGGCGTTGGAAACGAAGTAAATATCGACGCCATCGGCGGCGCGGTGGATGTAACGCGACGTCGGCGTTTGCGCGGTGATCTTCTCGCCGCGGAAGTCGGGCGGCTCGCCCATTTCGGCCAACACCGCCTCGGGCGCCTTGCCGCAAATCACTTTTCCCTTCCCGCAAGCGTGCTCGGTCACGGTCTTGCCGTCGCAATCGCCCCACAATTCGGTGACGAGTTGCTGCAACTGCTCGTCGCACTTCGGATAGTCGGTGAGGCTCGGCGATTTCAGCGGCTTCGATCCGACCACCGTCGCCCCGGCTTCGACCAATTCCTTGATCTTGGCGAGCAGCATGGGCGTCATCGTCTCACTCGGCGGCAGCGCCAACAGCCGATAACTCATGCCGTCGGGCAGCACCAGCCGGCCGCCTTCGACCTTCATGCTATTGAGCACGACCTCCGGCGGGCAACCGTCGAACGCGTACGCTGTGCGCGGAGCGTAGGCCAGGGTGTTGGGGGCGTCTTCCGTTTGCAAGTAGCAGATGTCGGCCACGAAGAGGCCCTGCCGCAGCAGGTAATTGCAGCGGGCGAGGTACTCGTGCCAAGGGCCGGTCTGATTCCACCACGTTTCCGTGCGCTCGTAATGGATTCCCCACGGGCCCATCGTCATGCCCGGCACGCGATTCAGCCACGGTTGCATCGCGTAGCGATGGAAGACGAAGCGGTTGATGCCTTCGCAAAAAGCGGTGTCGCCCAGCGATTTGATCGTCTGCGGCGAGTTCATCCACTTGGCCACTTCGGTCACGGCGGTGAACGACTCGGCGCCGACGATATTTCGCCCGTAGACGTGACCGGCCGAGGCCATGTCCTTGAGGGTTTCGATGGCGCCGCCGGCAATCCAGAACTCGCCCATGGGCGAATCGGCCCGGCCGCCGTAAGAAATGTCGTCAAACAGTCCGCTGCCGTAGGCCTCGATCGAGAGCTTCATGCCGTGCTGGTGGGCCAGCTCGGCGGCGCGGCCGGCGTAGTTGTCGTTGTTCAACTCCGAGACCGTCTTCCGCAAGTCCCAGAGAAATCGCTCCGAGGCTTCCAGGCTTTCGACGACGCGGCCGGTCATCACCGGCAGCCAGGGCGACATGTCGTAGCCGCGCCGCCGCTGGAACTCCTCGCGCATCTTGGGAGTCCAGTTTTGCGAGCCGTTCTCCCAACTGTCGATGTGGGTGTAGGTGAGCGTCTTGCCGGCTTCGGACCCGATGTCGCTGATGATCTTGCCCATCAGGCTGGCCCAATGCTCGTCGAAGGCTTCGCGGCTGAGCTTGTCGCATTCGAGCCCCTCGCCCGACTTGGGCGACGGGGCGTTGACCACGCCGGTCAGCGTGTAGCCGATCCGCAGCACCGTCCACTTGCCGGCCGGAACGTCCCAAATGAGATGGCCTTGCTTGTCGCGTTTCTCGGTCAAGTCGACAACGCTGTCGCGGGCGACGAGGGCATCGGACGCCACCGCGGGATACTGCGCCCGGGCGCGATCGCCTCGCGGACTACGGCCGTCTTGCCTTCGAGATGATCAATGCGGCAGCGCTTCTTCGTGTCGCTATCGGCCGGCGGCGTGGGGAAAGCCAGCACGGCGATGTCGCGGTAGAAGTTCCTTACCGCCCGCGGCTGCGGCAGCGCGCCGTCGAACTGCTTCGGACCCTCGACCGCGGTCTCCGTCCAGACGACTCTCTGCATGGCATGCTCGGGCTTGACCCACGGCCCGCCGCTGCCGTTCCAGCCGGCGTCGTTGTTCATATCGACTTCGATCCCCAGCCGGCTGGCCTCAGCGACCATGTACTTGAACAGTTCTCGCCACTTCGGGCCGGCGAACGAGACCGGGCCAAGCGGGATGCCCTGATCGACCTCCATAATCAGCACGCCGCCGATGCCGACGCGCTGCATCGCCTCCAGATCGGCGGTAATGCCTTCGCGGGTAATGTTGCCGTTCAACCAGAACCAGTAGACCCAGGGTTTGGCCGCTTGCGGCGGCGAGGAAAACGTCGCCGGCGTCGGGGCTTCCGCGGCCTGTGCCGTCATCGTGACGGCGAGAAAGACAGCCAGCAACAAACCGGCCGTGAGCAAGGTGCGAGAGAATCTCATGGGAAAGGTCCTTTGGGGAAAGCTGTGTTATTACGGCTGTATCTTCGCGACGGGCACGATTCGCACGGGGCCGATCAGGCCGGAAGGCTGCAACGGATCGTTCTTGTGCCAAAGCCGCCACGAGGTGAAGCTGTAACGGCCGGTGGGGCTCGACTTGCCTTCCAGCAGCCACTTCGGCCACGATTTCAACGTGCCGTCGGGGTTGCGGTTGCTGTCCTCGGGCAGAAACTCGTCGCCGATCTGACGGTTTACCCACAGATTGACGACACGAACTTCGAGCGTGTTATCGCCGGGCTGGATCGCGTCGTCGATCTCGATGCGATACGGCGTCTTCCAGAGGATGCCCAGCGGTTTCCGGTTGAGCGTCACCTCGGCCATTACTTCGACGCGGCCCAGGTCGAGCGTGAAACGCCGGCCCTTGCCGATCTGAGCGGCCGGAACGGTGAACATTTTTGTGTACCTGCCCGTGCCGGAGTAGTATTTGACGCCCTTGTCGCTGTGGTCGCTCCAGGAGATCAGTTTGTCGAACTTGACGTGCTCCGGCCCGCCATCCTTGGGAGAGAACGCCACGTCCCAATCCGTGTTCAACTCGATGCCTGACGGCAACCGCGCGACTTCGAAGTGCCGCGCCGAGCCGTCGGCGAATTTCAGAGCGTAACTTCCCGGCTTGCTGGATTCAACGCTGAGATGGTTCGCTCGATCCACCGTAAGTGTGACGCCGGACTCTATGACCGGCAGCGGCGGCCGTTTTTCATCCACTGGGGGCGCGCCATGCTCCCAGGCCGTGCCGAAAAGCTCTTTCCCATCGCGAGCAACCGAAACAACCCGCTCCGAGGCCGGGCCGGCGTTTTCGCGAAAGATCACGAACACCGAACCCGTTGCATCGAAGGCGATCGGCATGCGGACCGCACCGTTGGTTTCGTCGTAAGCCGCCGGACGCTCGATCTGTCCGGTATCAGGATGCCACAATTCGGGGCGTTTGCCGGAAACGCGGAAGGAACACACGGCCTGCTCGGGCTGGGGATGTTTGTTGGCAACAAAATAGATCTCCACGCCGTCCACGTTGCGATGAATGTAACGCAGCGATTTCGTGCCGCTCTGGGCCTGATAGGTGAAGTCCGGCTGCACGGCCATCTTCTTGAGGACTTCGGCCACCGGCGCGACTTCGGGATAGAGAGTGGTGTTATCGCTCGCCGGGTCGAGACCGCCCCAGGGGGCCATTCCGAGACGACCGAGCGGCTTCGCGGCGACCCAACTGTAGCCGGCCGCGGCAGCGGAACCCCACGTGTCGTCCGCCTTATTGCACGAGGCCCACTTCTTGTCGGTAACGATTATTTGCTTATGACCGCCCTTGAAATGGATCGTCAGCGCGCCGATCAGGCCGGCGGGCGACGGATGGTCGGTTGTGTTGACTGCCTCGACGGCCACGAGATTCTGGCCCTGCTTCAGTGCGGAGGCCACGTCGAAGGTGAACAGCCGCGTATGCGTGTCGCCGCCGCCAACCTGACGACCGTTGATCGAGACGCTGAACTCGTTGTCGGCCGTCATTGCCAACTGGGCGGATTTCACTTCGCCATCGACAACGAATGTCTTGCGGAAATAGCGTTTGCCCGGCGGGGCGGAAACGGCCGGATTGCCCTCGGGATACCATATCCAGCGAGCTCGACCCAGCAACTCCGCAGCCGTTGGAGCAAGTCGCGACCGCTTCTGAAACGCGGTGGACCAGAAGACGCGACCCTGGCCAAGCGGCCGCTCGCTGAGTTGCTCGGGCGCTTCGCCCGGCCCCCAAATCTTCTCGGCCAACGCTTGAACTTCCGCGTCACACTGCGGGAAATCGCTCAAGCTCGGAGATTTCGAGGGCCGTGAGCCGACAATCGCCGCCCCGGCCTCGGTCAGTTCCTTGATCTTCGTGAGCAGCTTCGGCGTCATCGTCTCGACGTTCGGCAGGACCAGCAGCCGGTAGCTCATGCCGTCGGGCAGCACCAACCGGCCGTCCTTCACCGACATCCGCGTCAGCAACGCCTCCGTCGAGCAAACATCGAACGAATAGTCAATCCGTTCTCGCGGGTAGTCGGGATTGTTCGGGTCCAGCGGGTCGGGCGTCTTCGCCAGGAAGCGCTTCTGCCCGATGAGCGATTGCGGCGAAGCCTCGGCGCCAAGATAGCAGACGTCGGCCACGAAAAGCCCTTGCCGCAAGAGATACTGGCAGCGGGCGAGATACTTGTGCCACGCGTTCGACATTTGCCACCAAGTCTGCGTGCGTTCGTAATGCAGCCCCCAGGGGCCCATCGACATGCCCGGCCTCGACATTGAGAAACGGTTGCATCGCGTAACGGTGGAAGACGAAGCGGTTGATGCCTTCGCAAAAGGCGAAATCGCCGAGGTCTTTGATGTTGCCGGGATGGCCCAGCCAGCGCTCGCTGTCGCAAGCGGTGAAGGCTTCGGCGCCGACGATCTTCTTGCCATACACGTGGGCAGCCGAGGCCATCTCGGTGCAGGAGAAGGTGAATCCGTACTTCTTGTTCGTGCCGAACCACCACGACCAGAACTCGCCCATCGGCTCGTCCGCATAGCCGCCATAGGCCAACTCGTCGCAAGGGCAGTTGGTGTAGCCCTCGATGCTCAACCGCAGCCCGTGGCGGTGGGCCATCTCGCGGAATTGGCCGGCGTAGTTCTGCAACACCAGTTCGTTGATCGTCTGCCGCACGTCCCAGAGGAACCGCTCGGAGATTTCGCGGCTGGCGACGATGCGGCCGGTCATCACCGGCAGATACGGCATCAGGTCGTAGCCGCGGCGATTCTTGAACTCCTCGCGGAACTTGGGCGTCCAGTTCTGCGAGCCGTTTTCCCAACTGTCGATGTGCGTGGCCACCAGCGATTTGCCCACCAACGGGCCGCTGTCGGCGATAATCTTGCCCATCAGATTGGCGAAGTGCACCTCGGCAGCTTCTTTGCTCATCTTGTCGCATTCCAAGCCGCGGCCGGTGGCGGGTGCCGGAGCATTTTGCGCCCCGGTCGACGTATGGCCGATGCGTAGAATCGTCCACTTGCCCGGCGGCACGTCCCACGTGAGTTCTCCATCTTTGTCCAGTTTCGAGGTCAAGGTGACGATTTTCTTTGGACCAATCGCCTCATCGTTGGGCGTCTTCGGCCAATGGGCCGGAGCGGGTAAAGCCGCCAAACCAGCCCAATAGCCGGCTCGGTCGCCAATGTCGGGAATGCGGGCGTCGTCGGCCGGAGTGGGGAAGGCCATCACGGCGATGTCCTCGTAGTAGTTCGCCACCGCCCGCGGCCGCGCGAGTTTCTCCGCGAAGTGCCGCGGCCCCTCGACCTTCTTCTCCGTCCAGACGATTTTCTGCATCGACAGTCCTGGCTTGATCCACGGACCGCCGCTGCCGTTCCAGCCGGCGTCGTTATTCATGTTCACTTCAAGGCCGAGCCGAGCGGCTTCAGAAAGGACGTGCTTGAACAGCTCGCGCCACTTCGGGCTGGCGAAAGCAACCGGCCCGACGGGGGCGCCCTGATCGACCTCCATAATCAGCACGCCGCCAATCCCCGCCGCCTTCATCGCCTCCAAATCGGCGGTGATGCCCTCGCGGGTGAGATTGCTGTTCAGCCAGAACCAGTAGACCCAGGGCCGAGCCGACTGCGGCGGACTGACGAACTGCGAGGCCAAATCGCCGGCCGAGTCTTGCCCGGCCGCCGCCGATACGAGCGCACTAAGCAACATACCGGCAATTATCAGCAGTGGGCAAAAACACCTCATAATACAGTCCTCCCAATTCCCCGACATTGAAATAACGTGAATACGAGGAACCGCGTCATCCTTACAGAGGATGCCACAAGTCTCGGGACTTTTGGAAGCTCGTTCTGGTTGCTACACTCTGCGTGGGAACCAACGGTTCTTCAATAAAACACGATCTTCGCGGCCTTTGGCGCCAGGGGTCCGATCTCAATGGCGTTCTCGCCGGCCTTAATGCAGCTTGTGATGTCCAGCCGCGACGGCTTGCCGATCACGCCGCCGGCCGCCAGGCCGTTGACTTTCACCGCGGCCGAATCGTCAGGCACTGCTTCCATCTCCAAGAATACGCGAACATGGGCCAAATCGACGTCGGCCGGGATCGTCACGCGACCGCGGAATGGATCGGCCGCCTTCAGCGGACTCAGCGTGACGCGCCGGCCGTTCGCCGGCGGCACGAGCGGCTTCGTCGGCGGATTCGGCTCTCGAACAATTGCAATCGGCTCGCCGGCGGGTTTCATGCCAGGCTCGATCCGCATTGGCCGGGCAGATTTCGCCGGTTGAAACACCAGCAAGGCCGTTTCCAGCGGCTCCATCGTCAGCGAGAACTCGACTTGCCGATCGCCGACGCGCTCGAACGAAATCGCGGTGATTTCGTTTCGCATCGGATCCCACACCTCCGGCTCGCCAGCGGCAGTTGCCCGGAACTTGAACGTCCTCGCTGCCCCCAAATGGTTCTGATTGGCGACGAACATCACGTCGCGGCCGTCTTTCACGCGGTGCAGCACGTGCAGCCAGCCGTCGGTCTTGCCTTCGAGCACTTCGAGCGATGGCCGCACGCCGGCGTCGGTCAGCGCGGCAGTGACTTCCCCGATCGTCGGCGTTTGCGGGAGCAGATACGAACGGCCGCCGGCGGCGTTGGTCTTGCAGGCGGCGACGGCCGTTGCATTGTTGTCTTTCGCTCCGCGAAAGTCGTGTGTTTTCGCAGAGCGAAAGGCGACATTGGCGTCATCGCCCCAAATCTCGCGGCACAACCGGGCGACGTTGGCACTCGTTCGGCCGATCGTGGCTGACTTCGACGGCAAGAAGCCGTAACCGACGACCACGCCGCCGGCCTCGAAAAACTCCTTGGCCTTCGCTAGCGAAGCGTAAGGGATAACCTCCACGGGCGGCACGACCAGCGCGCGATATCGCTCGCCGTGCAGCTTGATCGCCTTCCCCTCGATCGCAGCCTGCGACTCGAACGCCTCGAAGGGCAGCCAATCGCTGTCGTATTGGGCGTCTTGCAGGGCCGAGGTCAAATCTTCGGGCGTGACGGCCTTGCCCACTTGCAGCGTATTGCCGCCGAAGAGGATCGCCACCGGGCAGACGTGCCGGCCGCCGGTCAGCATCAGCGACAGCCGGGCCACGTAGTTGGCCCAAACGCGATACAGCGGCCAGCGCGGCTCGAAGCCGCCGTTGTAGAAATACGGCGGGCAGTCGGTGTCGTAGGGCGAGCGCGGATTGAACGAATGCGGGATCAGGAAGTTGATGCCCGACACCTGCATGTGGTCGGCCCACCACTTCATCTCCGAATAGGCCAGGTTCTGCCCGCGGGCGCCGAAGATCTCGACCATCGCCACGTCGTCCCGCTTGCCGAAGACGTGCGAGATGGAGCTGGCGATCTTCGGCGTCTGCCAGCAGGGAGCATCGTAGGCGGCTCGCTTGCCGATGGCGAACTGCGAAAACACGGCGTCGATCCCGCCTTGGCTGGCGTATTTCTGCAACCGCGTCATGTCGCCGGCGCAGAACTCGGGTCGAACGTAGAGCATGGCGTGCTCCATGAAATGGCCGTGCGACTCGACGCCGCGCTTCTGGCACCAGTCGCTCATGCCGCCGTACATCGTGCGGCCCCAAGTCTCGGCCAGGGCGTCGACGTACTGGTACTTGGCGGCAATCTGCTCCTCGCCGGCCAGCGCGAACTTGTAGGCGACGTAGGCCTTCTTCCAATCGACTTTCCACTCGGCCAGCGTAGCGTTCAGTTCCGTGCCCCAGTCGCCGGGCGTTTCCGGCTCGTCAAAAAAGAAGCCGCGAATCGTCTTGCCGAAATCGGCCTTGAAATGATCGTAGTGGGGCTGATAGACCGTTTGCAGGAACCAATCGACGCAGTCCTTGCTGGCGCCGTCCACGGCCAGTTGCCCGCTTTGCAACAGCGGCGGGGCCTGCACGTAGCTGAACTTCATTACCTTCCATCTGCCGGCCGGAACGCGCCACGCCAGCTTGCCGCCGCGGATGTACGGGGCCAAATCGACGAGACTTCGGCCGTCGATCCTCCCCTCGGCCACGATGCGGCCAGCCACCGCGGCGATGTACTGTGGGCCACTGTAGCCCTGAGCGGTGAAGCGGCTCGGCCCGATGACATCCAGGGCGGCGGCGGCCAGGCGTTTGGCGGCATACCGCGGCGGCACTCGGCCGGCAACCGCCTGGCTCGGCCAGAATTTTTCGTCGAAAATCCACATTTGCAGATTGTTCTTCTTGGCGGCGTCCAGGCAGATCGCCAGATCGCGCCACCAGCCCGGGCCAAGCCAGTCGTTGTGCGGGCGGGATTCGGCGGTGAAACTGCCGTTCCCCCCTTCGGCGACCTTGCCGAGGTACATTTCCAGCCGCTGCGGAGTTTCGTTGCCGTGCAGCCAGAACAACGGACCGACGAGCCGCCGCGCCTCGATCGGCAATTGCCGAAATTGCCGCTCCAGGTCAGCAAATTCCCCCTGGGCCGCATGAGTCGTCGAAACAGCCGTTCCAAGCCAAATACCGAGCGCAGCCAGCACAATTTGCGAATATTTCATCGCGAGATCGCTCCTCGTGAAAGGAGAACGGCGTGGCGGGAAGGCGGGAAATTCGAGGGTATCGCTTATCCACCATCATGCCAGACCGCCGATGGCGAAGCAAGCGCCTCTTGCGACAATCCACCGTCGTTTTGCGACAGAAGCCCGTCAGATAGTCAATATCGGGCTCCATTACTTGGCTGATTCTCGATAATCGAGCAGCTTCGGCCGCTCTTTGAACACCTTCAGGATCAGTTCGCCAAACAGCGTATTCGCCCAGGCGAACCAGGGCCGCGTAAAGCGGCGGCAGTCGTCCTTGTCGAAGGCCTCGTGCATGAAGCCTGTGCCGGCGTGCGTCTTTTGCAGCAGTGCAAGGCACGAGTGGATCTCGTCGTCGCTGGTGCTGGTCAGCGCGCGAAGGGTGATGCCCAGCGGCCAGATCATGTTTCGCCCCACGTGCGGCCCACCGGTGCCTTCGCCGGCCTTCCCCTTCGAGAAATAGGGGTTCCACTCGGAGAGCACCAGCCGCCGCGTCGCCTGGTAGATCGGATCGTCGACCTTGACGGCGCCGAGGTAGGGTAGCGAGAGCAGATTCGGCGCGTTGGCGTCGTCGATGCAGTAGCAATTGCCGAATCCATCGACCTCGAACGCATAGACCATGCCGGTCTTCGGATGGCGGACCACGGCGAACTCGCGCAGTGCCTTTTCGACCTCGTCGGCCAAACTGCGGCACTCCGCGGCCGTGGTGGCATCGTGGTGGATCGACTCGACCATCTCGGCCGCCTGCCGCAAAACGACCACGGCGAAGAAGTTCGACGGGACCAGGAAAGGAAAGACGGTGGCGTCGTCGCTGGGGCGGAACATCGAGTGGATCAGCCCGACCGGCCGGGTTGGCCGCCCGTAGCCGCCCGCCGCCGGCGTGTCTTCGGCCGACGTGCCCATCCGCAGAAAATGGTACGGCCCCGGGCCATGTTTCCGCTGCTGTTCGCGGAACGTCGTCAGCACGAGCGAAATCGCGTCCCGCCACGATTGGTCGAACGGGGCGGTGTCGCCGGTCGTCTTCCAATAACCGTAGGCCAGGCGGATCGGGTAGCAGAGCGAATCGACCTCCCACTTGCGTTCGTGAACGCCCGGCTTCATCTCGGTTTGATCGCCGCGCCAATAGCTCAGCTTCGAGGCGTCCTTGAAGAAGGCGTTAGCATACGGGTCTTTGAGAATGTTCTTGGTCTGCCGGTTGATCGTGCCGGCGATCAACAGCCGCAGCGGCTCGTCGTCCTTCGTCAAGGGCAGATACGGCCAAACCTGGGCCGTGCTGTCGCGCTGCCACATCGCGTCGATGTCGCCGGTGATGACATACGTGTCGGGCCTGCCGTCGATCGTCGAAAAATCGACGGTCGTATCGAGCGTGTTCGGGAAGCAATTCTCGAACAGCCAGGCAAGCTCCTTGTTGCCGATCGACGAACGGATCTGTTCGATCGTGCGTTCGACCGCGGCACTCTGGAACTTACGTTTCTCTTTCGGCGTGCGAACGACGGGAAACTGCGGCGCCGCGTCGGCCGCCAGTCCAACATTGCCAACGCCGCCAATCGCGGCGGCAGAAGCCAACAAGGACGTATTGCGAATGAAATCTCGACGGTTCATGGGAACCTCGCGTGAAAAAAGGGCATTGTTGTCTACCTATTGTAGCAGAAGAGGGTCTCTTCCGGTGGACGCGGGTTTGCGTGGGAGGAAAAATGGAAAACGGGAAAAAAGGGGAAACACCGCCTTGCCGCGCCGGCTGCCACTGCTGGCTTGTCCAGCAGTGATGCAGGCAAGAGGGCACTGCTGGACAAGCCAGCAGTGGCACCCGGCGTGCCGGACAAGGAAGCAGTGGCACCGCCGCGCCTTTTGTCAGCCATCCCGCAATCTGCCACGAAGCGAGGCTGCCTCCGTATCCACGCTCAACATGTTGACAAGTTCTGACCATGTCGTGGCAACTGAGGGCATACCCGGCGAGCTGAATTGTTCTATGCCCCCGAGTCGCACTACCGTGAGGTGGTAGTGCTCACTGATGCCCGGTGTTGGGTTTCGCTTCACGGTCAAACCTAAAGTGAATGCGATCATCTGGCCATGTCCTCCGGCAGATCCTAGTTCTCCCTTCATGTAAACGAGATCCGGGTCTGCCATAACATGCGCGAGCGCATCTCGATAGGCGTCAACGCCGTTGCCGCAGCCGATGGACGCTGCTTGCCGGCCACCCTTTTGACACTCTGGTTCGAAATACGGACTCCGAAAGGTCGTGAGATGGCCAATAGCACCTCCCAAAACCTGATCCGCTGGTGTACCAGCAGGCTGTACGCCAACCATTAGAAGATGCGTGTCGCCTACAGGATTCTTCTTCTTCAGCAACTCGTAGGCACGTCGTGCGTGGTCTGGCCAGTTTTCTGCAACCCATTGAGGGTCCCAACACTCGTCCTCTGGAATTTCGCAGGGATTCAAGAAGGTGCTTAGGTCCGTCACCAGCGCCATACCGGCACGAACATCGCCAGCGAAACCAGCAGCAATGTACTTGCCAACCTGGAAGACCTTCTTCAACACGTCCATGCGCCGACCGGACGTGTTGCAGGTCACCTGTATGTCTGACACAGCCACGCTATACCCAAAAACCGATGTTGCGCTGACCACCCAAGTCATATTCCGACACCTAATGATCAAACCTCAGCCACGTGCGGGCGAAAACTGCGCGAACCATCATGCCACCTTACCATTTCCAACGAACATTGACCAGCCGGAACAGCAACGCTTCAACCGCCGGGTGGCGCTGCTGGCTTTTCCAGCGATGATGCAGGCAAGAGGCCACCGCTGGACAAGCCAGCAGTGATGCGGGCGAGAGAGCACTGCTGGCTTGTCCAGCAGTAATGCAGGCAAGAGGGCACTGCTGGACAAGCCAGCAGTGGCACCCGGCGCGTCCGCTCCGTCCCGTCCAATACCATCCGCGGCGTTCGTTAGTCGCCCTTCCGTTCAACGGAATTCCAGCGGCGTGACTCCTTCGGCGCGGCGGAAGGCGCGGCCGAGACTGTCGGCGTTGGAGAAACCGGCGGCGGAGGAGACTTCTTTTAGGGAGAGATCGGTGGCCAAGAGCAGGCGCTTGGCGCGTTCCAGCCGGCAGCGGACGATCTCGTCGTGGATGCCGTGGCCCACCGCGGCGCGAAAGCGGCGTTCCAGCGAGCGGCGGGTAATCGGCAGTTGCCGGGCGAGACCGTCGATGGTCATCGGCCGATGGCTCTGCTGCCAGATCAGCCGCATCGCCTCGGCCACAATCCGGTCTTTGACCGTAAAGACCTCCTGCGGCCCTCGGGCGATCAGCTCGGCCGATTCCGACTCGGCGGCGGCGGAGACGGCGGCCAGAATCTCCAGCGTGTCGGCGGCGATCAGGTGCGGGAAGCCGGTCGCTTCGCCCCGCAGCCGCGCGAGCAGGGATTTGTAGGGGGAGAGGATCGCGTCTTGCAGACCGGTTCGCAGCACCGCCCGCTCGGGCGAAAAGAACCGTTGCTCGACGAGCCGATCCATTACCTCGCCGTTGAAACTGACCCACCACTCGTCCCAGCCGACCTCGGCCAGCGGGCGGTAGCGGTGCCAGACGCCGGGGAACAGCAGGATGATCGTGCCCGCCGCGATTTCCTTGCCGCCGGTCGGGGCCGACTCGAAAATTCCCCTGCCGCGCGAAATGTAGATCACCTGATATTCCGGCAATATGCGCCCGGTGTCCCAGCGAAGCTGATACAATTCGGGATGCTGAGCGGGCGGATAGGCCTCGCCGGGCGAGATCGACGTGCAGCCGGCCCCCGTGACGTACAGCCCCCACTGCACGTCCCGCTGACGCACCGGGATGTAGCGAAAGTAGTCCTCGCTAAATGATCGCATACCCGCCATCTTAACAGTTGCACCTACGTTGGGGTGGCAGTTGCACTGCCGCCCCTTTGAATCACCGCAAGACCGGGGTGGCAGTGCAACTGCCACCCCAACCGCTGCGACCGCCTCCCCCGCGCAACCATCTTAACAGTTGTCGGAAAATGACGGAAGAATGTCGCTCGAAGTCGTTGACCAACAACGCCTTTGGGTGGGAGAATTGACCCCATGAACACACAAGCCCCCTCCCGCACGGAAACGATGCGCTCGCGCGAGCGCGTGCTCAAGGCGATCAACCATGAAATCCCCGATCGGGTGCCGATCGACCTGGGCGGCAACCAGACTGGCATTCACCGCTTCGCTTACGAGGCGTTGCTAGAGCATCTGGGCATCCGCGACGACGTGACGATCATGGACGCCGTGCAAGGTCTCGCCCGCCCGTGCGAAGCAGTCTTGCAGCGGTTCCACGTCGATACCCGCTACATCGCCGCCCAGGGTCCGGAGAGTTTCAAGGGGGAGATCGAGCAGAACCGCCGCGACGGGCGGCTGTGGCACGATCTGCGCGACGAGTTCGGGGTGGTCTGGTCGATGCCCGACGACCATCCGTATTACATGGACATCTCCCATCATCCGTTGGCCAACGCCACGCTGGCCGACATCGCGAAGTTTCCGTTTCCCAAAGGTGACGACCCGACGCGATTCACCGGCCTGCGCGAGCGGGCTCTGAAAATTCGCAACGAAACGCCCTACGCGGTCATTAGCGGCATCTCCGGCGTCGTCTACGAGACCTGCTGGTATATGCGCGGGCTAGAGCGCTGGTTCATGGACCTCTTGACTGATGCGGAGTTCTGCGAGGCCCTGCTCGACCAGACGTTGAAGTTCTGGCTCGATTGGTTCCGGCTCTTCCTCGATGCGGTGGGCGACGTGGTCGACGTGATCATGATCGGCGATGACTTGGCGGGACAAAAGGGCCCGCTGTTTCGGCCGGAGATTTATCGCGCGATGGTCAAGCCGCGGCAGAAGCAGCTCGTACAGTACATCCGCTCGCGCACCAAGGCGAAGATCTGGTATCACACCTGCGGCAACTGCAATGAGTACATCGCCGACTTGATCGACAACGGGGTCGATATTCTCAACCCGGTGCAGGTCAGCGCGAAGGACATGGATCCGGCGGCGTTGAAGTCGCGGTTCGGCGACAAGCTGGTCTTCTGGGGCGGCGGCATCGACGCCCAGCACGTGCTGCCGTCGGCCACGCCGGCAACGGTTCGCGAGCACGTTCGCCGCAACGTCGCGGCGCTGATGCCCGGCGGCGGCTACGTCTTCAACAACGTGCACAACATCCAAGCCGGCGTGCCGCCGGAGAACATCGTGGCGTTGTTCGACGCGGCGTACGAGCTTGGCTTCTACAGGTAATCGCCTGGACGATTTGCCTGGAAGAAACGGGCGAGGAACACTAATCTCCGCTGATTTCCACTAATCTCCTGAATCAGTGTTAATCAGTGGTGATTAGTGTTCCGATAGCCCGCAATCTCACCATCGCAGCGGCTTCTGCCAGGCTTCTTTCAGTTCCACGACGCCGGCTGCTACCACAGTTGTCCCGTCGGCAACGATTTCCAACCGGCCGCCATCGGTCACTTCGCCGATCCGAGCATGCGGAACTCCGGCCAAGAGGGCCTCGAAGGCGTCGGCCCGTTCCGGCGGCACTTCGCAGAGGAAACGGGTGTTCGACTCGCTGAACAGCAGGGCAGAGATGGATAATGCACTGGACGATGAGCCGCCCTCACCCCCTGCCCCTCTCCCAAAGGGAGAGGGGAGAACCGGCATCTTTTCCAGCGAAATGCGAGCACCGACCCCGCCAGCGAAGGCCATCTCGGCTGCCGCGACGGCCAGGCCGCCTTCGCTCAGGTCGTGGCAGGCGCGGACGATTTCCGCGTGAATTGCCTTGTGAACTGCGGCAAACGTCTTCTTCGCGGCGGCGGCATCCACCTTCGGTACTTCGCCGCCGGAAAGGCCCTCGACCAAGGCGAAATGCGAGCCGCCCAGTTCGTCCTTCGTCAACCCGACGAGATACAGCAAATTGCCCGATGATTTTAGATCCATCGAAACGCAGCGGCCCACGTCGTCCACTTGACCCAACGCGCTAATCAGCAGCGAGGGCGGGATTGAGATGGGCTCCGCGGAAAAGGGGTCAGACCCCATTTGTGCGCAGCACCCTTCGGGCCGTTCCGGCAAATGGGGTCTGACCCCTTTTCCGCTCGGCCGGAACTCATTATTGAGGCTGTCCTTTCCGCTAATAAACGGCGTGCCGAGCGCGGTGGCCACGTCGTAGCACGCCAGCGCGGCGTGGACCAGCGAGCCGAGCGTCTCGGGCCGGTCGGTGGTGCCCCAGCAAAAATTGTCGAGAATCGCGATCCGCGCCGGATCGGCCCCGACGGCCACGCAATTCCGCACTGCTTCGTCGATCGCGCTGGCCGCCATCCAATACGTGTCGAAATCGCCGTAGCGCGGGTTCATGCCGCAGGAGATGACGATGCCGCGGCGGCTGGTCAACACCGGCCGCAGCACCGCCGCGTCGCCGGGGCCGTCGTTTGCGATACCGACAAGCGGTTTCAGGACACTACCGCCCTGGACTTCGTGATCGTACTGGCGAATCACCCATTCCTTGCTGCAAACGTTGAGCGAGGAAAGGATTCTCAGCAGGGAGTCGGTGTAATTGGAGTTGGCGGGAGCAGATTGCGAAGCCGCAAGCGGCGGCGTGTAAACTGCGTCGCGGATTACCGGCGGGCGGCCGTCATGCAAGAACGCCATCGCCAAATCGGCCACCTGCTGGTCGTTGTATTTCAACACGAGCCGGCCGGTGGGAATGAACTGGCCGATCACCGTGGCCTCGACGCATTCGGAATCGCACAGGGCCTTCAATTCGTCCCATTTGTCGGGCGATACGGCGAAGACCATGCGTTCCTGGGCCTCGGAAATCCAGATTTCCGCGTAGCTGAGCCCCTCGTATTTCAGCGGGACGCGATCGAGCCAGACCTCGGCCCCGATCTTCTCGCCCATCTCGCCCACCGCGCTGGAAAACCCGCCGGCGCCGCAGTCGGTCACGGCGTGGTACAGACCGCGGTCGCGGGCGGCCAGCAGGACGTCGAGGACCATTTTCTCGGTGATGGCGTTGCCGATCTGCACGGCCCCGCCCGAAGTGGTTTCGCTGTGGCTGTTCAACTCGGCCGAGCTGAAGGTGGCCCCGTGGATGCCGTCGCGGCCGGTCCGCCCACCGACGGCCACGATCAGATCGTCTGGCCGGGGCTGCTTGAACGATTTGTCGCGGGGAATCAGTCCGATGTTGCCGCAGTAGACCAGGGGATTGCCGAGGTAGCGCGGATCGAAATAGACCGCGCCGTTGACCGTGGGAATGCCCATGCGGTTGCCGTAATCGCGCACCCCGGCCACCACGCCCTTCATTACCCGCCGCGGATGCAGCACGCCCGGCGGCAGCGACTCGGCCGGCGTGTCGGGCGGGGCGAAGCAGAAAATGTCGGTGTTGCAGATCGGCTTGGCCCCCATGCCGGTGCCCATCGGATCGCGGATCACGCCACCGATGCCGGTGTTCGCCCCGCCGTAGGGCTCCAGGGCCGAGGGGTGGTTGTGGGTCTCGACCTTGAAGACGACGTTGTAATGCTCGTCGAAGCGGATCACGCCGGCGTTGTCTGAAAAGACGCTGACGCACCAGTCGTGCGGGCCGGCTTGGTGGCGAATCTTCTGCGTGGCGGCGAAGATCGTCTCCTTGAGCATATTCTCGAATCGCCGCTCGCCCTCGGGCCCGCGATAGTGGATTCGGCCCGCCAGGGTCTTGTGGCTGCAATGCTCGCTCCAGGTCTGCGCGATCGTCTCCAACTCAACGTCGCTCGGATCGCGCTCCAGCGAGCGAAAATGGGCCTGGATGGTCTGCATTTCGACCAGCGAGAGATAAAGCTGCCCTTCGCGGGCGAGCTGTTCCAGGGCGGCATCGTCCATCGCGCGAATCGGCACGGTCACGAGTTGGAATTTGTAGGACGAACCCACCTGGAGATGGTCGAGCGTCAACGGGCCGACGATCACCTGCTCAATGGCGTCGTTGGCCAGGACTTTCGAGCAGAGCAGCGAGAGCCTGTCGTCCGGCAGATCACCGACGGCAAACTTCTTGAGCGTACGGACGGCCTTTGCCTGCAAGCCGAGATCGGCGATGGCGGTCATTGCGCTTTGGGCCACGGGGTCCATTACGCCGGGCTTGGGCATGACGTGAATCCACTGGACGCGGCCCTGGGGCAATTGGCTAAGCGCGATGTGGTCGAACCGAGTCAGCGCCTCGTGGCCGGCGGGAGCGGTGTTGTGCCATTCGACCACGCGGTCGCTCAGCAACTCGCCGGCGATGCGTGCGATCTGGTGGCCGTCGAGGTCACCTTGGATGAGGAATCCGCGAGCCGACGTTACGGCCAGTCCGGCAGCGATCCGTAATTCCCTGGCGGCGGCGGCCACTTCCGCGGCGCCAATATCCGGCTGCCCTTCGGCAGCGTAAATATCAACTTCCCAAAGCATCGCGGTTCTTCTTCGCCAGGGTGAGAATGCGGGTCAATTCGGTTTCGTTGTTATCGCGGAGGGCGGCGTGCAGCAGGGCGAGGTTCGAGCCGTAACGCTCCAGGGCCGTGAGCACGTTATCGCGATTGAGCGTGAAAATCTGATGCCAAAGCGTCGGATCGCCGGCGGCTACGCGGGTCGTGTCCGACATGCCGGAACCGCAGAAGCGAAACAACTGCTCGGGCACGGTCATCGCCAGCGACACCGCCGCGGCGTGCGGCAAGTGGCTCACCACGGCCAAGGCCTGGTCGTGCTCCTCGGGCGTCATCTTGACCACCACCGAGCCGAGCGATTGCCAGAACTCGGAGAGCAGATCGAAATCCTCGGCCCGGGTGTTCTTCGTGGGGGTGAGAATGGCGACGCGGCCCTCGAACAGATCGGGCGCAGCGTTGGCCGGGCCGGCCTTTTCGCTGCCGGCGATCGGATGGCTGCCCAAGAAGCGGCAGGCGCGGGCCAGGCCGGTGTCGAGGGTCTCGACGATCGCCTGCTTCACGCTGCCCACGTCGGTCAGCAGCGCCCGCTCGGGGCAGTGGCTGGCCGCCTGGCGGACGTGCTCGACGATGCGGCCGACGGGCGTGCAGACGACGACCAGTTCCGCCTCGGCCACCCCTTTGTTCAGATCGATCGTGGTGTGATTGACGGCGCCGTTGTGCCTGGCGACGCGAAGGCTGGCCTGCCGCCGCCCGATGCCGACCACGTTTTTTGCCAAGTTCCTCTGCCGCAACGCCAGGCCGATCGATGCCCCGATCAGCCCAACCCCCACAATGGCGACGTTATCCCACTGTTTCATGGCATTCTCGATCCGGGAAGCGATGGCGGTTGCCGATGCTGCGAATGAAAGAGCTTATTGTATCAAATCGCCGCCGGATGTTTAGCCCCGGCAGCGGCGCAAAACGCCGGGAAGCGCGTTCTCGGAACACTAATTTTCGCTGATTTCCGCTAATTTTCTCAATCAGTGTCAATCAGTGGCGATTAGTGTTCTTCTCTCCGAAGGAACCAACTTGTTTCAGCGCGGGCCGTTGTGGCGTTGTGTCCCGGCTACATCAGACGTACGATGAGAACCTGACCTTCACCTTTCCGCACGCGGCCGACACCATGATCGAGCTCTTTGAGTATCCTCACACCGTCGGCGACGACGAGATCGACCAACAGGGGCGGGCAAACAACGTCGTCTATGTCTCCTGGATGCAGGATGCCGCGATCGCCCATTCCGCCGCCCTCGGCTGGACGCCCGAGCGGTATCTACGGCTGGGCGTGGGCTGGGTGGCGCGGTCGCATTGGATCGAGTACTTGCAGCCGGCGATGGCCGGCGACGAGATCGTCGTGGAGACTCGCGTCTGCGACATGACAAAGGTCAAATCGAAGCGGCTGTATCGCATCCTGCGGCGTTCCGACGGCGAACTGCTCGCCAAGGCCGAGACCAATTGGGCCTTCATCGACTACGCCACCGGCAAGCCGACGCGGATTCCGCCGGAAATCGCCGCCGCGTTTCCCGTTGAAGTTGCCGGGCCGAAGCCGTAGCCGCAATCAGCGTTTGGTAGCGGGGCCGGCGGGTGCGGCGCCCTTCGCGGCGCGCCAGTCGCCGTCGTGAAAAGAAATCAGAACGGCGGGGGCGCGGTAAGTCGTTCCAGGCGGCGCGTTGGCGAAATCGGCGAATGTGGCGACGACACCCACGGGTTCGCCCTTGAGTTCGTTGGGGCGAGGCCAGTTGCCGTCTTCGCGCACCGTGCCGGCATTGCTCGGCAGCAGTTCCAAGCGAACCACCGGCCGCCTGGACTTGTCGACGGCGCTGAAGCGGACCGAACGGTTCAACTTCGGGGCAAACAGCTCCATCCACGACGCCGGTACGCCTTGCGGACATTCGTAGAACTGCTCAGGGCCCTGGTCGCCAAGCCAACTCATGTTGGTAAAGATGCGGAAGACGTCGTGGGCCGATGCCGCATCGGACGCAATCGGCAGCACAAGTTGGGTGCCCTTCAACTGCTCACCGGTCTCTCCCACGCCTTGCACCCCGCCGATTAACGGGAAGAAGACCTCGCCGATTTGCAGCGGCGTGGCGTTGTCGACCGCAAGCGTGAACAGGACGCCCTCGTCCGTAACGGCAACACCCATCGTGACCGCAACGTCGTATTCTTCGCCAAGGTAATTGGCAAGCGGTTTGTTCCAGCAGAGCGTGAGTTTTTTCGCATCGGCCTTGTACGAGGAGAGTTTCTGCCGAACGCCCCAAACGTAATTCGCTTCGATGCCCTGCCAGGCCTCTTTGCCGGGGATTGGCAGCGTAAAGCGATAATTGTCGGCCAGCCGCGGCTCGCGAATCAACTCCAGGCCGCGGACCTTGTCGCGAATCCGCGAAATGGCCCCGTTCGAGCGATTCACTTCCACCAGACAGCGATCGTCTTCCAACTTCAGCGACGTTTGCGGAGCGAACGCCGGCAGTGCGGGCAGAGGATCGAACAACGGGGAGGAGACGGTCCGCACGTCGTCGATGCAAAGCATCGAATAGGTCGCCTCGTCGGCGTTATCGACCGCTTCGACATAGACGGTTTGGCCGACGTAGCCCGCGCCCGAGAGCATCGCCGGCACGAAGATCGTGGTGTTCGGGGCCCAAACGCGGTCGATTTCTTTGCCGTCGGCCCGATTCAACGTCACGTAATTCCACCTCCGCGGTCTGCCGCTGCCGTACATCGAATCCCAACCGGCGATCCACAACTGCACGCCGTTCTTATCGAGTATAAATGGGTTCGATCTCAGTCTGCCGACGGCGCGCTCTCCCTTGCCGCCACTCCAGGCCCAGCATTTTCCCTGCCAGCCGGAGTAATAGCCGCGGGAATCGCGGGCGATCACCCAATTCGGGTCGGCCTTCCAGCCGCGGAAATCGCCCGACTCGAACCCGCCGTTGACGATCTGGGCGGCAGTGCCAGCCTGTGCAGCCGTGCTGGGAACACGCCTGGGCAAGTTCCCCCTCGTTCCCACGCTCTGCGTGGGAACGCCGCGTTCGCGAGGCTCCGCGTCGCCCGACATGACACGCGCCGCCGGGACGAGGCGGTTCCCACGCAGAGCGTGGGAACCAGGGAAGTCGTCTGTGCTGCACGCGATTTCGGGTTAACCATCGAGTTCCTCGACAAAGACGATTCTCTCGGCGGGGATTTCGATTTCTGCCGGCAGTTTGACGACCTTGGTTCTTTGGAACGGGGTATGAACGCGGACTTCGCCGGTCGCGTTGCCCTCGAAGCCTTGAATGCTCTGCTTTGCGGCCTCCATCCCCGAGTTGGTAAGGATGCACGCCCGTTTTCCCGTGGCACGATTGCGGAAGACGTTGTAGGCGACTCCCCCGGCTGGATCGCCGTTGATTCGCAGGCCGTCGCGGCCAAGAACTTCGCCGAGGAACACCGTATCCGCCAGGGCATCTCGAATGCGTTTGACCTCCTTGACGTAGTCGGCCAGCCCCTCGAATGGCTTCCAGGAAAGAGGGCGGCACATGTTATACGGCCCGAGCATAACGACATGGCCTTCGCGCACCGCATTGTTTACGCCGAGATAGTCATACGCCGATCCAATAAGGAGCATCTCGGCATTCTCGGGAAAGACCTTGCGGGTTACAAGTTGGTTACCGACCCACCACGTCGCCCCGGTGAATTGCAGCATGCGGTCCCAATTGCACTCGAACGACATGGCCCAATCGGGATTGTGCTTGCGGCAAGCCGCCATCACCTCTTTCGTAAGCAGAATGGCGCCCTCCCAGGGGCCGGTGTCCGGGCTCATCGGCAGGTTTGGATTGTAATCGACCGCGCTGGGGAACATCTTATCGACGTGGACGCCGTCGCCGCCGATCTGGGCCAGCCGGGCGAATTGATCGACGATGATCTTGCGAAACTCCGGGAAGGCCGGATCCGCCCAGACCATTCGTTTCGGATGCCCCATTCGTCCCCAAAGGGTTCCCATCGGCCAGCCCGTGTTCCAAGTGACGCTGCCGCCGGGGTCGCCCCATTCGCGATACTTGCTGAGCTCCTTCTTGTACCACTCCATGTTGGTCATCACCGGCTGATAGTTGACGAAGAAATAGACCTTTAGCCCCAGCCTATGGCACGCTTTGATGCCATTCTCAAGGTCCTGCCAGGTTCCGAGGCTTGGATCGGGCGAGTAGAGCGGATAGCCGTTGTCGTGGCCGCCAACCTGCCAGCCGCTGATCTGCACCGCATTGATGCCGTGGTCTTTCGCCTCCTTGGCCCACTGCGGAATGTCTTTGAACGTCAAGTTGATCGTCCCTTCGGGCAATTTGAACATGGTGAACAGGAAGAATGACTGGCGGCGAATCCAGCAGTCCGCCGGTTTGCAGATGCCGAAGCTCTTTTCGAACCATGCCCGGTAAACGCGGCCGGCGGCATGCCAATCGCCGTCAACCACGCGCAGCACGACCGTCGAGCCGTCGAACGACTTGCCGGGCGGAGTAAAGGGATTGTGGATGACCGAGGCGGAGACGTCCTTTGCATCGCCGCCACCTTGCTCCTCAAATCGGTAGACTTTATAACGAGCGATCTCATCGTGCGCGGCGAAGTAGAGCGACTTTTTCGCCGCGACGCTCTGGATGCAGCAAAACGCCATGTTCGCTTCGCCCGGATACGCCCATTGCATAACGCCGAAGGGGCTTTTCATCTCCTTCGTCCGCGGAACGCTGGTTGGAATCCACAGCATTGCGTCGCCGGGCTTTCCCGGCTGGCCGAACTGGCCAAGCCCGCCGACCATCGGATAGCGCACTTCCCGCACCTTGCCGCCGGTGCCGTTGTCGAGGTGGAAAGTGAATTGCAGTTCGTTGCCGACCAATTTCAACCCCATCCGAGCGTCCAGCTTATGCGGTTTGCCGGCGGTGTCCTTCATCGGCCCGTCCCAGGCAAGCGTGAGTCCATCGGCCGCGCGGCTGACGCGGGAGAGTGCCTGATCTTTGCCCAGAATAGTCGAAGTGGCGTTATCCGGCAGAACCAGAAGCAGGCGGAAATTCTCCGCCAATTCGCGCGGCGACGTCAATTCGATCCCGCTGGCCTTGTCCAACAAGCGAGTGACGGCCCCGTTGTCTTGGCGGACCTCGACCAGGCACCGGTCGTTTTCGATCCGGATCGGACCCTGGGGAGCACTCGGCTCGCTGCCCGAGGCGCACGGTTGAGCGCCGACAACAATCAGCGACAAAAGGGCAAACAACGATCTCATCGCGCTCTTCATGGAATTCCTCGCGATCGCGAGTCTTCAAGGCAACGTGCAACCACTCTTGGATGAAATCAACGCTTCACCCAAGACGGCAACGTGCCTGACGGGACGGAAATCAAAACCGGTGGGATTGGCCGCGGAAGGGTAGGACATCGAGACGAATCATGGAACTCGCCCAAGCATAAACGCAATGTAAACGTCCCCCTTAGGCCGGTCAAGCGGGACGCGTCTTATTCCCCCTTTACCGTCGCCCGGCCGATGCTGTAGTAGGTGAAGCCGGCGGCCTGCATCTGCCGCGGGCTGTAGAGGTTGCGGCCGTCGAAAATCACCGGCCGCCGCATCAGCCGCCGCATCTCATCGAAGTTGGGATGGATGAACTGCTTCCACTCGGTGCAGATGGCCAGGGCGTCGGCCCCCAGCAGCGCGTCGTCGCGCTTCTGGCAATAGACCAGCCGGTCGCCGTAGGCCGCCCGCACGTTGTTCATCGCCTCGGGATCGTAGACGCGGATCGTGGCCTTGGCGGCCAGCAGCCGCTCGATTAGCACCAGCGCGGGCGCCTCGCGAATGTCGTCGGTGCCGGGCTTGAACGAGAGTCCCCAGACGGCGATCGCCTTGTCCGAAAGTTGCCCCTCGAAGAACCGCTCGATCCGCTCGGCCAGCAGGTTCTTCTGCCGCTCGTTGACCTTGTGGACCGCTTCGAGCACGCTCGGCTCGATGCCGCACTGCCGCGCGGTCGCCGCCAGCCCGCGCACGTCCTTGGGAAAGCAACTGCCGCCGTAGCCGACGCCGGGAAAAATGAAGGCGAAGCCGATGCGGCCGTCGTGGCCGATGCCGCGGCGGACTTCGTTGATGTCGGCCCCGACGCACTCGCAAATCCGCGCGATCTCGTTGATGAAACTGATTTTGGTCGAAAGCATCGCGTTGGCCGCATATTTGGTCATCTCGGCGCTCTCGGGCGACATCGACAACAGCGGCTTGTCGGTCCGCAAGTAGGGCTGATACAGGTCGGCCAGCACGTCGATCACCTCCTGCCGCCGCGCCCCGATCACCACCCGGCCGGGCTTCATGAAATCGTCGATCGCCATCCCCTCCTTGAGAAACTCGGGATTGCTGGCCACATCGACCTCTCGGCCGGTGATCTCCTTGAGCCGGGCGGCGAGTTTCGCATTCGTCCCCACCGGCACCGTGCTCTTGCAAACGACGATGCACTCGCGCCCGATGTGCGGGCCGATCTGCTCGACGGCCGCCCAGAAAGCCGAAAGATCGACCGACTCGTCGGCGGCCGTGGGCGTTCCCACCGCCAAGAAAAGCAACCTCGCCGTTTTCGCCGCCGCCGCCAGATCGGTCGTGAATCGCAGCCGCCCGTCGGCCACGTTCCGCGTCACCAATTCCGCCAGTCCCGGCTCATAGATCGGAATATGCCCACGGTTGAGCACGTCGATCTTCTTCCGATCGCAATCGACGCAGGTCACGTCGTTGCCCGTTTCAGCCAAACAGGTGCCAGTAACCAATCCCACGTACCCGGTTCCGACGACGACGATGTTCATGGGAGTTCCTATTCTGTCTCTTGAACATGGAATCCAATCCGACGTTGTGGCGTGGCTGGCAGCTCCATCAGTCGATTGAGAACTTGGGCGATTGCTTTGATCTCGCCGTCGTGAATGCGGACGGTTTCTGCCAGTTGAGTCAACTGCTCGACCAACTCGCCCGGTGTGGCCATAAGGCGGCGGAGACGAACGAAGATGCGAATGATCTCGATGTTGACGCGCACCGCGGTCGGCGATTTTAGCACGCTGGAAAGCATGGCGACGCCATGTTCGGTGAACGCCCAGGGAAGTTTTCGATGGCCGCCGTGCCCCGAACTTGATATCACAATTTGTGATATCAAGTTCCTAAACTCTTGCTGGGTAAGCTGATAGGAGAAGTCCTCGGGGAACCGATCGGCATTCCGTCGCACGGCTTGATTCAATGTCGAGGTAGGTACCCCATAAAGCCGCGCGAGGTCGAAATCAAGCATAACCCGTTGCCCTCGAACGACGTGAACCAGCCGCTGGATGTCGTCCGGGGCGATGAGCAGGTCGGTGGCAGACTTCTTCCTCATGCTAAAATCACGCTCCGCGAGCTAGGAATGAGGTAAGCTCTTCACACGCGCGTTGAAGAGACGGCACGGCGATGTCGGCCACTTTCGCCGGACATACGTCCGAGAAAGCAGCGACGGCGCCCTTGAGATCAGCCAAGGCAACACGTCGCTTGTAGTCGTCCTCCTCGTTGACCTCGTTTCCGAGTAGATGAAACACCCACGTCTCGACGTTTCTCTTGGGTATCAATAGGGCGATACGGTCGAGAGGACTGCGGCCACTTTGTTGAGATTGGGCAAGCGACTGATCGAGGCGACGAAGGCGTTCGTCGACCGAGGAGGTATCCGCATCGACGATTGCCACCAAGCCGGCCCGCAAATAAGCTCGGCTGCGAAGGGCTTTGACTTCGAGGGGGTAGTTCTCGATCACGTACTGCGAGCCCGCTCCTCGGCCCGAGGGGGCGACCCTCCCGCGAATTCGCCGTGATTCAATTCCACGCCGTATCAAGTAGCGGCGCGCGAAACTCAGGTGCATGATGTCTTCACACAGGACCACGACCCGTGTATATCGGTCAGCCATGCAGCCACCCCCTGGCGATCAGTTCCGACACCGGCAAGCCCGACAAATCTTGATCGCCGATACGCCTGACGCGCGTCGGTCCGCCCGACTGTCGCTCAAGCCAGTAGCCCGAACTGGCCGCGAGCAGATTGATCAACTCGGGGTGATGCGTAGCGATGATCGCTTGACACCGCCCTTCCTCGGTCGCGTCGGCAAGCCGCAGGAGCCAAGGCTGAATCTCAGGCAGCGCAAGATGGCTTTCAGGGTGATCGAGGCAGAGGGTGTTTCCTTCGTCGAGAGCGCAAGTCGCCAAGGCGTAAAGGGCAATGAGCGCCCGCTGGCCGTCCGAAAGCTCGCCAAAACGGTACTCCGTGACAGTCTCAGGCTCCTTGTCGCTTACTTGGATGCCGAACTCCGCCCACAATGCACGTGATTTTGCGCCGACGGATTTTAGCCGCAGTTCGCGGAATCCTTCGAGAACCTCGCTTCCCAAGACCTTCCTCAGATCAGAAACCCGGCTCTGCTGATCCTGGGAGAGATGCCGATACCACGCAACGAAGTCGGACATATCCTTGTTGGGATGAGCGGTCTCCTTTCCACTCTTCGCGAGCATCTTGTCGGGATGGATTTGCATCACCAACACGTTCTCGAGATTCCTCTTGAACGCTGTAAGCAACTTATTGTCGTGTCGCGGTTGCAGCCGGCCGACTCCGGAACGATTCCAGTCGCTTAAGACTTTTGGCCCAGGCGCGCCGTCGTCGTGATACAGTTGGGCATCGCCAGTATCCGAAGCGTAGAGCAGTTTCTTGTTGTGCAACAGTCGTTCCGCCTTCACACGGCAACGACCGCGATCGATCTCGTGCTCAATCTCAACCGTGTAAGAATAGACTCCTTCTTTACCACGGAGATCAATCTCAAACGTCTGGATCGTGCGCGCATCCCAGCGGCAGAGGCTGTTGGGAGAAAACAAAGCAGTCGAAGCGTCTTCCGCACAAACGAATTCTTTTACCCGGTAAATCGCCTCAAAGACTGTTGATTTTCCCGATCCATTGGCCCCAAGAAGCAAGTTCATGGGATCCAATGGCAACTCGAAATTCACGAGCGTCTTGAAATTGTTGACGAAAAGCCGGGTAATCATCGGAGGCCTCTTGGGCTATCGGCCAAAAGGAATCGCTTTCGGACGGTGGATGCCGGATTCAATCTGTCACAACAAAACGCTACGTCACAAGGATACCACACAACGCCGCGTGGACGCGGCGGCTAAACGGTCGCGGTGACCGAAAGACCGCCTCCTACCCCTCCTCGCCCTTCCCGTTCTCTTCATCCTGCGGCACGCGCTTGACGGCCACGAGCGTGTCGTCATCATCGAGACTCATGATTTTCACGCCTTGGGTGTTGCGGCCGATGATGCTGATGTCGCTGGCGGCGATCCGCTGTAGCTTGCCGTGGGCGGTCATCATCAATAACTCGTCAGCGTCGGAAACGCCGACGATGCCGACCACCGGGCCGTTCCGCTCCGTCGTCTTGATATCGCGCAGGCCCTTGCCGCCGCGACGCTGCGTGCGGTAGCTCCGCTGGGAACTCTCTTCGTGCTCTTCGTCGTCGGGTTCGTCCGCGCCGCAAGCGGCGGATCGGGCTTTACGGCGGAGTCGGATTCACTGTCGGCGTCCTCCTGGTCGAGAATCTCTTCGTCCGGGCCGCCGAGGTTCGGGCCGAACGGGGTGCGCTTGCCGTAGCCGTTGGCGCAAACCGTCAGCAGCGTGGCGTCGGGATCGGCCACCACCATCCCGACCACCGAATCGCCGCCCGCCAGCTTGATCCCTTTCACGCCGCTTGAGTTGCGGCCCATCGGGCGGGCGTCGGATTGCTTGAAGCGGATCGCCATGCCGTGCGTGGTCGATAGCACCAGTTCGTCGCCCGGCTTGGCCACCACCACGTCGACCAGCGAATCCCCCTCGCGGAGCTTGATGGCGATAATTCCGCTCTTCTTCGGCCGACTGTAGTCTTCCAGCGGCGTCTTTTTCACCAGCCCATGGGCGGTGGCCATGACCAGGTAGTGGTCGGGCCGGTCGAACTCGCGAACGGCGCGGCAGTCGGTAATCGACTCGCCCTCGGTCAAGTTGAGCAGATTGACCACCGCCCGGCCGCGCGAGTCGCGGGCCAACTGCGGCAGATCGTAAACTTTGCGCCAATATACCTTGCCTTTATTGGTAAAAAAGAGCAGGTAGTCGTGCGTGCTGGCGACGAAGAGGTGCTGGATCGGGTCCTCCTCCTCCGATTTCGCCCCGATCAGCCCTTTGCCGCCGCGGCGCTGGGCGCGGTAGATCGAGGCCGGCGTCCGCTTGACGTAGCCGTTGCCGCTGATGGAGACGACCATCGTCTCCTCGGTGATCAGATCCTCCATGTCGATCTCGCCCACCTCTTCGCCGCTAATTTCCGTGCGCCGCGCGTCGGCGTGCTTGCGTTTCACCTCGCGGCAATCCTCGCGGATGAAGTCGAGGATGTTCTGCCGGTCGGAAAGGATGCGGCGGTACTCGATGATTTCCGCCAGCAGCGTGTGGTACTCGCCGGCCAGCTTCTCCTGCTCCAGGTTGACCAACTGTCCGAGGGTCATTCGCAGGATCGCGTCGGCCTGCACCGGCGTGAGCGTGTAGAACTCACTCGTGCCGCGTTCCTCGACGAACACGGCGAAACCCTCGTCGCCCAACGCCCGGCGGAGCAGGGCCGAGGGGGTCTTGATCTGCATCAGCCGCTCTTTCGCCTCCGCTTGAGTGGAAGAGCTTCGGATCACGCGGATCACTTCGTCGATATTGGCGTGGGCCAGCAGCAGCCCTTCGACGGTGTGCTTTCGCTGCCGGGCGCGGGCCAGCAGGAACTGCGTCCGCCGGCGGATGACCGTCTCGCGGTGGCGAATGAACTCTTGCAGCAATTCCTTGAACGACAGCACCCGCGGCTTGCCGTCCACCAGCGCCAGGAAGATCAGCGAGAAGCTGTCCTGGAGCGGCGAGAACTGGTAGAGTTGGTTCAGGACGATGTCGGGATCGGCGTCGCGTTTCAGTTCGCACACTAGGCGGACAGGTTCTTTCAGGTCGCTCTCGTTGCGAATGCCGGATATGCCGGGGATTTTGCCCTCGTTCACCAGGGCGGCGATGCGCTCTTCGATGCGGTCGCGGGATTGCTGGAAGGGGATTTCGCTGATGACGATCCGGTTTCGCTTGTTATGTTCCTCGATCGTCGCCCGGCGCGAAGGATGATCGTGCTTCGGCCGGTGTGGTATCCGCGGCGGATGCCGGCCCGGCCACAGACGACGCCGCCGGTGGGAAAATCGGGGCCGGGGCAGATCTCCAATAGCTCGTCGATTGAAACGTCGGGCTCATCGATCACGCGGATCATGGCGTCGCAGATTTCGCCCAGGTTGTGCGGCGGGATCGACGTGGCCATGCCCACCGCAATGCCGTTGGCGCCGTTGACCAACAGATTTGGGAACTTCGACGGCAGCACCGAGGGCTCGGTGTGCCGCTCATCGTAGGTCGGCACGAAATCGACCGTGTCGAGCTTGATGTCCTCCATCATCAGCGCGGCGATCGCCGACATGCGGGCTTCGGTGTATCGCATGGCCGCCGCGGGCAGCCCGGCGATCGAGCCGAAGTTCCCCTGCTTGTCGATCAGCACGTGCCGCATGTTCCATTCCTGGGCCATGCGGACCAGGGTCGGATAGATCACGCTCTCGCCGTGCGGATGGTAGTTGCCGCTAGTGTCGCCGGAGATTTTCGCACATTTCACCCGCGCCGCCCCCGGCGTCAGGTTCAGGTCGTTCATGGCGACCAGGATTCGCCGTTGCGAGGGCTTCAGGCCGTCGCGGACGTCGGGCAGGGCGCGGCTGACGATCACGCTCATCGAGTAGGTCAGATAGCTGTTCTTCAACTCGTCCTCGATGGAGACGTCCAACAGCCGCTTCGAGGGGAGGCCGCCGGGGACCGCCGAGGGAGAAACATCGGGCGGAAGATCCTCGGAATCGGGCGGTTCGGGCGGGAGATTCGAGTCGGTTGACACTACGGGTCCTTTCGAGGGGGGGTCGCCAGCAGCGCCGCGTCACCGACCGGGGGAGCAGCGGCGATCATTTTTCACGGCTTTTTTGGGATCGCGTAAGTATACTGATTTTCGCCCTCGGCCACAACGTCCCCGCGGCGAAAAGCCGTTTCGCAAACTGCTGGCAAACAACTACTTATGATGCGATTTTTGCCCGTCGCTCTGGCAAACGAGGGGAGATTCTGACAAGATGCCAGGTGCGGGCTATTTTGCAGAAAAACCGCAGAAAAAAACGCACAATGGGTCTTGATTTTCACCCCTACCCAAAGCCAATAAATCCTCCGTCGCAGGTGGGCTATGCCGCGATAAGCCTCAAGGTCTATGGGGCAGCGGCGATCGCGGGCAGCGGGTGGACTTGGGCGTTGGCGCTATTGGCCGCTCGACAACATCTGACAGGAGATTACTGCGTGCTGTCGGCCGTGCCGCCGTTGTGGGGCGCGATTGGGCTGCCGATAACCACGCTCCTTCTCCTTCTCGCCGCCGGTTTGTGCGTTGCCGTTGCTGCCGGCCGCGTGGCGCATGTCGGCGGTCGTTTTTGGGCGGCGCCGATCTGCTGGTGGATGTGCGCCTGGCTGATACCAGCGCTGGATTTGCTGCGTCTGGGAGGCGTTCCGGTTGCGATGACGTTCCTTGAGCCGTTGTGGCTGGCGGCAATCACCGGGGCCGCGGCCGGCGCGACCGTCGATGTCCTTCGCGGCTCGGCGCTGCGGCCGCTGCGGCCGCCGGTGATTCCGTGGAGGAGCGTCGTGTGGCTGTTGATCGTTTTCTGCGGCGGCTGGTGGTATTACCAGGGGCAGCAGGCGTACGACAATTATCTGCTGGGCTACAACGATTTTGGACATTTCGGTTGGCGGGTGGCCAACACCTGGGCGGGCCGGGGCTTCTTGCTGGAAACACCGAGCCTGCCGGCCTTTTGGGATCACTTCAATCCGGGGCTGGCGTTGCTGGCGCCGTTGTGGGGACTCTGGCCCGATCCACGGCTGTTCCTGCTGATCCAGGCGATCTGCTTGGCGGTGCCGGCGGCGGTGGTCTTCGGCATCGCACGGCGACTGGGAGCCACGTCGGCGGCAGGGGCGGCCTGGGCCGCCGCCTACTTGGCGTTCCCGGTCGTTGGGCAACTCAACTTGAACTATGGCTACGGTTGGCATCCGGTGAGCCTGGCTCTGCCGCTGGTCTTCCTGGCGATTTGGGCGTTGCTGCAAGGCCGGCGAACGTGGGCGATGATCGCGGCAGCTCTAGCGTGCGGCTTTCAGGAAGACGTGATCGTCGTCTTGTGCTGCCTTGCGCTGGCCTTCACCGTTGAAGCGTGGCTCGGCCGCCGCCGGCGGTTGCTACCTTCGGAGCCAGCCGGATCGCCGCGAGTGCCGGCCGACGCTTTGCCGACTTGGGGTTGGGGCGTCGTAGCCGCCGTCTTGGCGGCGACGTTTGTTCTTGTCTTCAATATCGCGGCATTTTCGAGGTACCAAACGGCCCGCTTTCCCGATCTGGGCGATTCGACCCGCGACATCTTGCTCTCGCCGATTCTACGGCCGGCGGCGTTTTGGGGGCGCTCCTGCGGCCGCGCTGCGGCTACTTCCTCTTCTGCCTGGGGATTCCGCTGGGGCTAAGATCGCTTGTCCGCGGCTGGGCGACGCTCTTGGCCGCGGCAGTTCCGTTGGCGGTTTTGCTGGTCTGGAGTCACCCCCCTGCTACGAGCATTGCCTTCCAGTACACGACCGTTCTGATTCCCATCCTCTTCCTGGCGGCGATGACGGGGGCGGCACGATTGAACGACGCTGCGCCGACGAGAGGCGGAACTGCCGGCGGCATGTCGTCATCGCCCCTGCTTCGCGCCGCAGTCGTCGCGCTGGCCGCAAGCCTAACGGCCTCCGTCGCTTTCGGGTCGTTTCCCTGGAGCAGCCCGACGCTGACCGACATGGTCATGGTGACCTACGGAGAACCGAGCGTCGCGGAAGACCGCGCCGCCGGTTCTCCCGGCACGCGCGATTCTCAATCAGATCGTCGGCTGCGCGGGAGGAAAGGAATCGGCCGTGTTGGCTACCGGCCGCGTGGCTGCGCATCTGCTGGCCGTCCGCCGGCTCGACACCGTCGGCCAGGCGTGCAGCCGCTGGAAGGCGTTTGCGGACGAAGTTGGCCCCGGCCGGTCGCCGATCGAGCTGTTCGACTGGATCGTACTCGATACGAAAGAGCACTTCTACCAGTCGGCCAAGGAGACGCACTTTGTGGCCGCAGCGGCCGAAGCGGCTCATTACCGGCTGGTTCACTCTGCTGACGGCATCGTGGTCTATTCTCGGTTGTCAAGACGTCCATCGTCTTAACTGCTTGCCTTTCAACCGGTTAGCTTCCCGGTCATCTTCGAGACCCCGGGGATCGAGGCGCAGCCGCTCATGCTCCGACGTGGAAAATTGGGGGCAATAAGCGGCAAGTAGCGAAAATGGGGATTGCTGGAACTGAATGGGAAAATGCGCCTGTTCCGGAAACACTGGTTCTGCGGGATTTGCGTGACGAAGTGGTTGATGTGGCGGTCCAATGCCACATCAGTTTTTCTTCGATTGTTTTCGTCCGTGCGGTCGCGGGGGCGTTGCTGGTCAAAGCGACTCGCCGTCGTCCTAACCGTAGATGGCAACGAAGGGGCTCTTGTCTCCTCGTCTGATCAATTCTGCGCCGGCACTGTCCCCATCGTGAGTCCGCACCACTTTCTCGGAGAGGATCAGAAGTAATGAAAGTCCTATTTCGTTGTTTCCTGCTGCTTGTCGCCGCGGGATGTTCCGCGGGCTTCGCTTGGGCCGACGACGAGTTTTTGTTCCTGAACAAGGAGACAAAGCCCGCCGTCGTCGAAAGGCATCCGGGATCGGCATTCTCGTCGGATTCCGCAGAGGCGATTCCCCCCGGCAAGCAGAATTCCGCCGAGTCGATTCTTCCCGGCAAGCCGGATTCCGTGGAGATGCCAAGCTGCGTGCAAGAGCCGGCTTGCTGCGACGGCATGTGCGCGGCCATGCAGAGTTGCGATCGCGTGTGGACGATCGACTACCGGGTGAAGACGTTTTTCGACAGCAACACGACATACCAGTTCGGCGTGCAGGAGTACCTTGCCAATCCCTACGCGCCGCTGAGCAAATTGTCGTGGCCGCTGGACTCGACGTGGGACGGCTTGCGGATCGGCGTCGAAAAGCCGAACTGGCGGGCGCATTTCGAGTGGCTCACGCCGATGGTGCACGACACCTATCGCGACATGGCCGATTATGATTGGTCCGGGCCGGACAGGGATCCGGCGTCGTTGTCCAGTTCGCCGGAACGCTGGACCGACGGACAGAGCATCGAGCTGGAAGGCAGTTTCAAGCTGCTCGACCACATCTTGCAGGCGCCGATCGAACTTTGGCCGGTGATCGGTTTCCGTTTTCAGCGGTTCGACCTGATGGCCCACGACGGCGATCAGATCATCAACGACGGGACTCTGGTCCCGCTTCCTCCGCCGGTGGGCTATCACTGGACGGAGGACATGATCAGCTTTAACCAGCAATACTACATGGCCTACATCGGCGGGCAGCTTCGTAGAGATTTCAACGTCGCAAACTGTCGCCCCGTTACGCTGGTGTTCCAAGCCGATTGGGCCGACACTTGGGGCTACAACATCGATCACCATATCTCAGGCTACGAAGCCGACGGCACCCACCGTTACACGATGGAGAACACCCAGGGCGGCGCCTTCCACCTGGCGCTGACCGCCGAGACGCCGATCAGTTGCCGGTTCTTCCTGGGCCTCGAAGCCGAGCACCTCGAAATTCGGACTTGGGGCTCGCATCACCTGGTCGAGACCGGAACGCAGACCGACAACGAGACCTGGACCAACGGCGTGATGGCCACGTCCGACCAGAATTCGCTGACGGTTTACCTCCGCGGCAGGTTCTAATCCTCGACGGATCGCACAATACGAATGCTGCGGCGGCAGTTGCACTGTCGCCCGGGCCGGCAGCACAACTGCCGGCCCGGTTGTTTTCAGTTGGGCGTCAACCGTCGCTCGCCCGCTTCCGCGTCCGCGCACTCATCTCCGCAAGCTCACGCTGAGCGACATGAACGGCCCCGGGTCAATGTCCACGCGGTCAGTGCCGACCGAATCCCACTGCCGGCCGGAGAACGAGTAGCGATCAAACGCGTAACCGCCGACCAACTCGGCCGACAGCCAGGAACGGATCGGGAAGTCCAATCCGAGTGTTACCCGTTGGTCGTAGAGAAAGAAGCGATCGCTTTCGACGATCCGGTCGCGGAGCGTATAGACTTCGTTCGACCAATCATAACCGGCGAAGGCATTGACCCGCTCGGCGATCTTGTAGACCGCCCTGGCGTGGATCGTGTGGATCAGCATGTAGGAAGCGAGAAACGTCCAACGATCGGTCGGTTTGTAGCTAAGCATGAACGGCAGACCGATGTTTGCGTGGAACTGATCCGACGGATTGTAGCTGAACGAAACGCCGGGAATCGGGAACTGAATCTCGCTGGTCGGCGAATAGAGGAGCATGAAGAGCCAGCCATTGTGCTCGCCGGAGGGGATGCGATACATGGCGTTCATACTGACGTTCATTTCGCGAATCGAGGCGAAAGGGTGATCGCTGGCCGATCCGACGCTGACGCCCCCGCCCAACATGCGGTCGCCGCTCAACTGCCGCATGTACATCAGCCCGACCTGGGCGTTCCATAGTTCGCTGGGGTACGGCTGGTGGGAATCGGGGAGTATCGCATCGGTATCGATCAAGCGGTTATGAACGCCGGCGGTAATCAGCAGGCGATTCGGCGAATCAACCCACAACGGGTAAGCCAGCGTGAAATCCTGTCCGACCATCTCCCAATTGGCCGCTTGGCCTTTGACCGGCTCGTTGGGGAACCAGAACGCCCGATAACCTATCGGCCCTTGGTCGCCCACCCCCATCCCCATTCCCATTCCCAATCCAAGACCGGAGGCTCCAAAACCGAAGGTCGGCGGCGCGATCTTCTGTTGATCGACGGGCGGTAGCCGCTTTAGCTCGTACGGCTGCATCGGCGCGTCGTCCACAGGCAAGACCGGCGGTGCCACGATGGCGTCGGCATTCGCCGCCGGATCGAACTCTCTTCCGAACGCAACGTCGCCGGGCCGCTGATTCGGCTCGGCCAGCGGCTCTTGCGCCGAAGCGCGGCAAGCGACCAGCCCACCGGCAATGCAGAGCAGCAGCGACATCCAGCCGGCCGGGGCGACGCCTCGTCGATGCATCATCTGGTCCCGCCCTGTTGAGCCATAAGTTGCCACCCGGTCCGTTCGCTGCGAAAACGTGAGATCGTAACGAGATTTGGTCTTTTGGACAAGAGACTCGCACGGCCGGGATTGGCCGCGATTCTCCAGCGTAACCCGGGCCGCCGCAACCCCCAACTACAGTAGCCCCAACTGCTCCATCCGCAGCGCCAGCCGCTTGGCAAGGGGGCCGGCGGCCGTGGCGGCTTCGCCGGCGTGCTCCAAAACGACCACAAACGCCACCTTCGGCTCGTCGGCGGGGGTGTAGCCGGCAAACCAGGCGTGGCTGGGCCGATCGCCGCCCGTCTCGGCGGTTCCCGTCTTGCCGGCAATCGGCAGCGATTGGATATAGACCGTGGCGTGAGCGGTCCCCTTCGCATCGGCCACCACCCGCCTCAGCCCCTCGCGCACTGCATCAAGTGTCTGCGGTGACACAGGAATCAGATTGTCTCCCTCGCCTCGTGCCCCCTGGCCCCTGGCCCCTGACCCCTGACCCCTGATCCCCAGCCCCCAGCCCCTAGCCCCCTCCTTCGCCACATGCGGCGTCACCAGCCGCCCGCCGTTGGCCACCGCCGCGATCGCGCGGACCATTTGCAGCGGCGTTACCCGCAGCGAGCTTTGGCCCACCGACATCGACTGCGTGTCGGCGGTCCGCCACGGGTGGTGCTCCAAGTCGCGGATGTTTTCCGGGCAGGGGAGCGTGCCAGCGGCCTCGCCCGGCAGGTCCGCGCCCGTCGGCCGGCCAAAACCGAATCGACCGGCCCAATTGACCAGCGGCCGCGGGCCCATCGACTCGGAGAAATGGAAAAAGTAGACGTTGCAGCTCTCAGCCAGGGCATCGGAAAGCGTGACTTCGCCGTGGCCCACGCCTTGCCGGACGTAGATTTCGCACCGCTGACGATCCGGCTGGTGCAGATAGCCTTGACAGAAGAATGCCGTTTGCGGGCTGACGGTCGCCGATTCCAGCAACGCCACCGCCGTGAGGATTTTGAACGTCGAGCCGGGCGGGATCGCCATGCGGCCGACGCGGTCGAAGAGCGGATCCGACCGGTCGGCCATCAGGGCCTCGATCTGCTCGCTGCTGCCGCGGACAAACAGATTAGGATCGAACGTGGGGGCCGAAGCGGCGGCAAGAATCGCCCCGTCGTGCACGTCGATCGCAACAATCGCCCCCCCGCCCAACAAAAAGGGGTCAGAACTATTTTCCTCTGAAAAAGAGTTCTGACCCCTTTTTGCGGCGGGCAGGCGACGTTCCAAGGCGCTGCGGAGCAGGTCTTCGGCCGTGCGCTGCAAAGCCACATCGAGGGTCAACTCCACGTCGCGACCGGCCGCAGGGGCCAGCCGGCGATAAGATGTCACGACGCGGCCGCTGCGATCGGTCTGCTCGACGACCACGCCTGGACACGCCTGTAAAAGGGTTTCGTACCGCTTCTCGACGCCCAACCGACCGACGCGCTCGGCTCGCGGTTGGGGTGGGGCAGACATTCCTGTCTGCCAGCCGGCTGGCTGGTCGGCTGTCAGGAATGCTTGCCCCACCGGCGCCGTCGTGTCCCTTTCTTCTCGCAGCCCGAGGTGTCCGAGCACATGAGCGGCCAGTGTGCCTTGCGGGTAGATGCGCCGGCTGATCTCCACGATCTTCACGCCGGGATAGCGGGCGGCATGACTCTCGATCTCTGCAACCACCGCCGCCGAAACATCTTCGACCACGATCTGCGGTTGCAGTTCCTCCTTCGCGATCTTCCGCGGCGGCGGCGGGTCGTCCAACAGCAGGTGGCGGACGCGGGCTGTCCAGGAGTCGTCGGCCACTTCCGCCGTGGTCTCCGGCGCCCGGCCCTCATTGATCGACGCGGAGATGCGTTCCACGCGAGTTTGGATCTTCCGCGTCCGCGCAGCCCACTGTTCCTGCGACAGGCCGCACAACTTCGCCAGCCGTTGCATCAGTTCAGCCTTCTCGGCCGTCACCTTGGCCCTTTCCGCCGCGAACTTCTCGGCATTTTTGCGTTCGGTCTTGGGCAGCCGCATCCGCACCAGGTTGCGCAGCCATCGTTGGTCGGGCGGCTCTTGCAGCCAGCGATATTCGACCGCCACGGCGCGAATTGTCTCGTCGCAGGCGAGCACCGTGCCGTCGCGGGCGAGGATGCGACCGCGGGCCGCCGGCAGAACGATCTCCCTGGCCGTCAGGCGCAGCGCCTCGGCGCGAAAGCCAGCCCCCTGCGTCACCTCCAGTTGGGCCACGCGGCCAAAGATCACCAGCAGCGCCGCCGCGAAGCCCACGGCACAGATCCGCAGCCGCCGCCGCGGATTGGTCACCGCCGGCTTCGCAACATTGCTCCGATGAAATTGATGCCAGTCGAAGAACATCGAATTGGAATCGCGCGAAAAGCAAGGTGCGAAACCGCAAGCGGTCGTGCCCCCGCGACCGCAGTCGCGGGGCGTTCTCACCAATCCCTGACCCCTGACCTCTACCCCCCAGCCCCTAGCCCCTAGCCCCTAATCCCTCGCATCGGACACGTCGTCCACCGCCCCGCGATTGATGCAATCGATCAACTGCCGCAGGCGGCCGAAACTCCGGCGATCAAAAGCGAATACCAGCCGGGGCAGGGCCGACAGTTCCAATTCTTCTCGCTCCTCGGGCAAGGGGCCGCTCGGAGCGAAGCGGCCGTGCAGCAGTATGTCCTGGAAGCGGTCGTTGATCTCTTCCAACAGCGGCCCGCTCAGCGGCCGCTGAAGGCGAAACACTAGGTTGGTGCGCACGTAGCGCATGCTGTGGTAGACGCTGTAGAATCGCAGAATCTCTTCGACCGCCTCCTCGACCCGGTTGGTCCGTCGGTAGAGCGACAGGTCTTCGACGCCGATCATGCCGAGATCGAGAAGCTGGTCGCGAACAAACTGGTCGAAGGCGGTCCAGTAGCTGCCGTGTGGTTCATCGAGCAGCAAGACGGGCATCATGTCGTGCTTGCCCGTCTGCAGCAGCGTCAGCACCTCCAACCCCTCGTCCAAGGTGCCGAAGCCGCCGGGCATCAAGCAGAAGGCGTCGCTCTCCTTGACGAACATCAGCTTGCGGGTGAAGAAATACTTCATGTAGACCAACTTGCGATCGCCGGTGATAATCGGGTTGGTCAACTGCTCGAAGGGCAGGAGGATATTTAGGCCCATCGAATGCTCGCGGCCGGCACCGACGTGTCCCGCCTCCATGATCCCGCTGGCCGCCCCCGTCACGACCAACCAGCCGTGCGCGGCCATCCGCCGGCCAAACTCCGCCGCCTGCTGGTAGGCCGGCTGATCGGGCGTGCTGCGGGCCGAGCCGAACATCGTCACCTTGCGGCTGCGGCGGTACGGCGAAAAGACCTTGAACGCATAACGCAACTCGCGGAGCGTGCGGCTGATGATCTTCAAGTCGCCGCGGCTGGTGTGGTCGTCGGCCAGTTTGTCGGCCGACTCCTTGATCGTCTGGATCAGCTCGGCGATGCGATTCGGGGGCGGGGGCGATGGTGTCTCGTTCACGCCGTCTCTTGTACCACGAATCGCCGCAGGACGGAAGGCAGAAGAATGCCGACAGCCGCCCCCCCGCTTACCCAAGCTCTCTCGCAACCTCCCGAGGGGCGGGCACTTCCGAGGGCTGCGCACTTCCGAGGGCTGGGCACTTCAGTGCCCAGCAAGGACTCGAAAAAGCGCCCCGCCAGAGGGGGGCGTTCGATGGCGGCTCTCCCCGGCTTCCCGCGACAACTTCCCCTCCGCCAGTCGCCCCAGGACCGATCATCCTATTGTCCGTCCGGCAAGATGTGGTACAATCGTCCGCAGTGGCCGACATTCGGGGCGTGGCGCAGTCTGGCTCAGCGCGTCTGAATGGGGTTCAGAAGGTCGCAGGTTCGAATCCTGTCGCCCCGACATCTTAAAGCCTTTTGTAGCAATGAGTTACGAAAGGCTTTCTTTTTGCGAGTGCGCAGCCATTGGCCTCCGTGCTACGCCCGTGCTACGGTCGCAAGAATTCTTGCCGATCGCGTCGGTGGACACTCCCCGTGCAGCACCGATGGTGCTATGATGGCCGCACAAGTCAGGATCGCATCGACAAACGAACGCCAACAAATAGGAGGAACCGAACAATGCCAGATTCGTCTCCGCATGATCCGGCTGAGTTTGACTGGAACGAGATGAGTGGTGTTGCCAAACCTACACCGGCGCGACATCAGCCCCCCTCCGACCTTCCAGACTGGACGAACCTTCCGCCGTTGACGCCGGACTGGAGCCGTAGCCGTTTCTTTGCGTTCCGCCTGATGATTACCCCGGTCATCATGCGGGTAGTGTTCGTCATCGGACTGCCTGTGATCGCCATTGGTACGCTGATCTACTTCGTAGCCATATACAGCAATGCCCGAGAAGTCACCGTCCTATTTTTTCCATTCGCCCTGCTGTGCTGTGTGGCCCTGCTGGTTCTCTGGCGGATCGCCTGCGAACTGGCGATGGTGGCCTTCAGCATCAACGACCGGCTGGGCGAAATCGCGGCAGAGTTGAAGAAGAGAAAGTGAGTCTCTTTGCGCCAAATTCTTGTCGCGTGTAGCACGAGCGTAGCACGGGCATTGCAGACAGGTTCGCAAGTGCTGATACTACAAGAGCTTGCGACTACAGTACGTATGATGGCACGTCAGAATGCCGTTGTTTCGGCCCCGTTTGCACCCTCTTTACCGGACCCGGCCGGTCGGTAGCCGATCTTCGGCCACCCCCGCCACGAACTGGGGTAAACCGACTAGCCGTTTGGAGGGGGTGCCACCCTGCGCCCGTGCCGGCTCGTTTCCAAGTCGGCCTACCGACAAGTCGGCAGTGCTTGTTCTGTTACGGGTATATCCGTAACGCGACGGGCTCGATAGCCCGCCTGTTTACAGGCCGGCCCGCAAAACTTGGCGTCAGTTCTGGCGGGGCGAAATGGCTTCTCACACCACGCGCAGCGGTACAGCTTACCGGGCCGGAACACTACGACCGCGCTCGGGAACGGCGCGGGGTGGATGCTGTTGCCGAACCGAAGTCAACCGCGAAGTAGGCGAATCTCCGCAGCCCAGGGCTTGATGATCTCATGCCACCATTTTGTATCTGTGCGGGCGGGAACCAGCATGACCACCGTAGCACCCTCTAGGCTCGATTCCCACGCCTTGTGAACCCATAGGCCGAGTGCCCGGCCATAGGGCGGATTGCACCAACAGCGGCCAGTCCAGGGCTGTTGTAGGCCGTCTTGCTCGGGAGTGAAGTAGCGGGGGCATTTGGCGTTGTCAGGTAGGGCGCACGTGTCCAACGTGAATGGCCCATACTTTCGATCCATGCGGCGGAAGAAACCCATAGGGGTTGGATACAGGTCAGTCTTTGCGGGGCCACTCATGCAAGCGATCACGTTCTCAACTCCTCTTCCGAAACCGAATCGGCTTCGCCCTTGCCCCGCTGTTGCGTTTCTCGGGGCTGGGTGGTGTTCTGATACCTCCCGCCCAACTGCCGCTTGGCGTGCGTCCTACGCGATGGATGCCGCTCGCACGGCATAGCGGCTCCGCACGCGCCGCACCGTCGCGGTGGCCTGGTCGCCGGGGTGACGATCAACGGCGTCTTTCGCGTTCTTGCAAGTGTTCGGCCGGTGATGCTCATTCGTCAATGCGGTTGGAAAAAAGCCCGACGGCCGGGACTGGAAAACCGACCGCCGGGCCGAGGAGCCGGCCAGAGCTACAAGCCCGGCCGGTTCGACTGGTTCAGTCCGCCCAGCGCATGTTTTCGACTGCGAACATTCGGGCCTTGCGAGATTCGTTAGCGGCTTGGAGCTTCACGTTGAGCTTCCCAAGCTCTGCGATGTCTTTCGCATTCGCCGTCTCTGCGTCTTGCCGCCCGGCGAGTAGGCCCATTAACTCGTCAAGTCTTGCGCGGGCCGCGCGATACGCTCGCGTCAGCCAAGCAGACTTGTCGTCAACGGTCAGTGCGCCTGGCGTGATCGGAGGCGAGATGTCGCCACGTGCAAGAGATTCGCAATGTGCGCGCTGTTTGACAATCAACTCTTCGGCTTGTAGCACCGGGCGACGTTCCGAGATGCGCGCCTTCACTTGCTCAATTTGTTGCTGCAACGCTTGTGCGGTCGAATCCGGCCGCTGGTCGGGTGTGCTTTGATAGAGCACTTGCTCGGCACGGGAACGGCAATCACTAACGGCAGCATGACTGCGGATGGCCGACGATCCCAGCCGGCCAAGATACCCGTCGGGCATGGAGTTGGCAAACCATTGTAAGGCGGTTCCCAACTGGGTCAGCGTCCCAACGGGCACCGTATAGTTCGCCGCGTGAAGTCTTTGCCGCAAGTCGCCGACGGTCACGTTGTCGGGCAGGGGCGAACCCGCAAACGCTTTCGCCTCCATTACGGCCTTAGCAGCTTCAGCGGCCGCGGCTTCGAGCTTGGGCAAATCGACCCGTAGCGATTCGCACGCTTGAACGCGAGACAAGTACACCGTGCGGTCTTTGTCCCATTCGATTTTCAGCTTGCGGCCGTTGAACAAAATAGTTTCGTCACACTCACCACGGGCCACGCTTTCACGATATGCCCGGATGGCAGACCGTGACACTTTGCTCACGGTGGCGGTTTCGTTTTCGAGAATTGCTGTGCTCACTGTTTTCCTCCTAAAAAGTGGTTAGTTGTCGTTCTTGCTGCTGCTTCCTCGGCTCGCCGAAGCTCTCGACACCACGGCGATTCCCACTCGCGGGTTTTAACGTCAGGTGCCGGCGCGGGTCGCAAAATCTCGGCGCACAGAAGTTCGGTCGCAATCGCGGGTTCCTCTTCTTCTACCAGCCCGCACGTAGTGGCCGGCCGGCTCACAAGATCGACACTGTATACTTTGTCGATTTTTCGGACAATCTTTCGTCCGTTCTGTACAGTCCATGTACAGTCTGCGTCGTGCGAGAGTCCGCAACTGTAGGGTGCGTTGATTGCGTCCCACAATAACTGCTCGGCGAGTCGATGCTTGGGCGGGAAGTGCAGATCGCCGTGAATGCCGTCCTCGCCCAAGCGCGGGTTGCGAATCACGCCCAGCTTGCGGTCGTACTCTGGATTGCTGCCATCTCGGGTATGCCCAACGTACACGGGCACGCCATCATATCGACTGAGTGCCTCTTGCATGGCTTCGCGTGGATAATCCACGCGGTTGCGGCTGCTGTGTCCTAAGACAAGCACGTCGTAAAGGATGCCCTTCTCGGCGTCAACGCGCAGTGGCGAAGTTGGGGTGATTGCATACTCGCGTAGGCGTCCGTTGCTGATGTGTGCGCTCATTGGTTTTGCTCCTCTTCTAATGTGTTTTCGGTTTCTGGCGGCCAGGGCACGCCGTGTTGTCGTAAAATCTCGCCGCCCGTTATGGTTGGCAATTGAACTAACCGAATCCGACCAGGAGCCGGCGGCCTGGGCGGTTCGGGGTGTTCCGCCTCATACCTTTCCAGCGCCAAAACCTCCGCCCTGGTAGAACAAATGATGAATTGAATCCTGATTTCGGTTTCGCCCGCCATCTGGACTTCAATTTCCCGCTCTAATTCTGCAATCTGTGCCGCAAGACTCTTAGCCATTGGATGATGTCCCCCTTAACACGAGGCCCTGCAAACGCACCACGGACTCGATAAGATCGAGCGCCCGTGGCTCACCGAGGCAATAGGCCATAATCAGCTTTCCCGCCGCAACATCACCGGCCGCAAACTTATCCCAAAGCGCCTCGACACCCGCCCGCATTCTGTCCGGCGTTGACGCCCGAAGTAGCTCGCTGCGAAGCCGGGCCACGCGACGGGCTAGCGGGTTTCCGTGCCCAGCGGCCAGCCTGTTGCCCGGCGCGAAACGTCCGATGTCGTCACGGCCGCCGTTCACATTCGGGATGCACGGCAAGGCTTCGGGCTGGCTGATGACCTCGGGCAGGGCCTCCAAGGGGCCGGAAAGGGCCGAAACGTCCATTTCCGCCACCGCTGGGGCCGCGTTTTCCAAAATGTCAACGTCTTCGCTCACTGCTGCGTCTCCAAATCGCTTCCCCGCCGTAACCCCGTGATACTGGCGAGTAGGTGTTGTAGCTTTCCTGCCCTGCCCCTTTCTTTCTTCGCGGTCAGGGGAATACTCGGGACAGTTTTCGCCGCCGTTGTCTGCCGGGTTGCCAGGTGAGTAGTAGTCGGGGCGCAGGTTGGCCCCGTAGGGGCCAAACCTTCCCGACTATTACTTTCACTACTCGGGACGACTATCCCGACTATGCAATCCCGACTATCCCGACAACTACTCATTGGGGGTTTCGTCCTTTAGCTTGTAACCCTCGATTGGCGTCTTCCGTCGCCCTTTGATAATGTCGCAAGGTGCGGCCACGCCGTCAGTCAATAAGGCAGACAATGCCGAGTTGAACCGCCCGGTCTGCAAGCCCGACGTGTCGCGCAGCACCGTCTTGGATTCGCCGGCGGTAAACTTTGCCATCGTGTTTGCCACGGTTTGCTTGTCGCGCTCCAGCGTGGCCTCCGCCTTCTCCCGCTTGGCAGTTTCCTTCCGATCCTCCACGGCGTTGTGGGCTTCGGCGGCGGTCTGAATCCCGACGGCCCATTGCCGGTCAACCCCGGCCTGATAGCGCCCTTCGTCAACGTCCAAGCCCCAGTAGCCCCCGTGGCCAGCGCTTCCGCCCACGGATAGGTGAAGACGATGTATCCCGCTGCCCGGTTCGTAGGGCTCGCGTCGATTCAAGAGAATCCATTGCCGTGCTGCCTCTGCAAACCCGCTCCAAGAGATTGCCGACAACTCCAAGGGCTGGTAATCGTTGCCGGAACCTTTCTTGACGTGGTGCAAGAGAACCAACGTACAACCGCGCTCTTGGCAAACCTCACTCACCCGCCGCAATAGCTGCCCTTGGATGAAGAGATTGCCGGCGTCGGCTCCGTCCATCGCCATGAACACGGGGTCGATGAAAAGCACCTCCAAGGCATGTTCCAAAATCAGGGCGTCGATTGCCTCCAAGTGGTCACGGCTGCCTATCTGTGGCACGCGGTCAGCTATAACCAGATTGCGAACCGCCGCCGGATCGTGGCCCGCTGCCCGTGCAATGCGGCGGACTGTTTCGGCCAACGTCGGCAAACCACTCTCGCCACTCATAAACGCCACGGCCACCGGCTCGGGAACCTTGAACCGTCCAAGGAAGTATCCCGCCGTCGCCAAGGAAAACGCCATATCGAGGGAAATCGAGGTCTTCAACGCCTTCTGCGGCCCCGCAAGCACCATCGGCTGCCCGGCCGCCATGATTCCCTCGACAAGAAACCGAATCTCAAACTTTGCGGCAACGAGGTCCGCACAACTCATTGGGCGGTAATCAATCTCGGTCACGGGCTGGCGGGCTGGGTCGGTTGCCGGCGGCCGGTCGATCGGCTCCACCCCGGCAAGCAGTCGATTCACCGCGTCGGCGTCAACTTCACCGTTGGCCCGTCGGGCTGTAGCGGATTCTCCGCGTTGGGTGTTCATTGCTAGTGGCCCTCCATCGCGCCGCGGATTCCTACTTAGCGGACGAAGAGGACGCCATCTGCAATTCGACGAAGGCGTCGAGAGCCTCGCGGGAATACCAGACCCGCTTGCCGAGCCGGAATGGCCTTAGCACGTCGCGGTAGCGGCCGGACGTGGCCCATGCGGCTAATGTGGCGGGGGAGATGTTTAGATATTTGGCCGCAGCTACGCGGTCCACACAATCCGCCAAGGCGGGAGCAGTGAGGGGACACATACGCCAAATCCTCCACGGTTAAACGTGACTTGCGAAAGGGTCGCTTGATTTCCACGGCATAGACAGTTCCAAGAAACAAAAAAGCCCGCAGGATTTTGCATCCCACGGGCTTCGGCTTTTGGCTCGGATACCCTAGCAGTTTGTACTATCGGCTATCTTCGCCTAAACACTACACTACTTTCTCAAAAAACTGCCGATACCATTCGAGGCGCAACAAAAACCCCGGATTGCGGCCGGGGTAGTTTCGTATCGGTTGACGCCGGTTCACTGCTGCTGCGGATCGGCCGCCGGGGCGGCCAACAACTTGATGCCGTCGCCGCCGATGGCTACACCGGCAGTTTCGATCATCTTGGCGGATGCACCAGAGACAGCTTCTCTAACTGGGTCCAACTGCAACCGGCTGTAGACTTGGGTGCTTTTCAGGTCCGCATGGCCGAGGCTCTTTCCGATGATCGCCAAGCTAATGCCCATTGCGGCTTGCCAGCTACCTTGCGTGCGCCGCAAATCGTGCATGTGTAGGTCCATCGGTTCGGCTGGTGGCAGAGTCGCCTTGCACGTCGGGCATACTTCCGGCTTCCTGCCGATGATCTCGTTGCACGTCGGACATCGCCGCATACCGGCAAGGATGCGATTCCATGCCTTCCTCGGGTCTGATAGGTGGCCGTGGCCCTTGAACGCGGGAAAGACAAACGGGCTGCCGTTCCGCTGCTGGTGGCGGGTTGTGAGAATCGCCAGAGCCGGCGCACACAACGCGATGGATGTCGGCCGCTTGTTCTTCGTCTTGGCGGCGGGAATGTGCCATACGGCGTTTGCCAGGTCGATTTCCGGCCACTCCATCGACGCGATGTTTCCGCGCCGGCTGCCGGTAAAGAGGCAGAGTAGGAAAAACGCCTGCCAGTAGGCATCCTCTGCGGCCAGACTCCTGAAAAACGCCTCCATTTCGGCCGGCAACAGAAACCGCTCGCGGGATCGTTCCGGGAAATTCGCCACGCCGATGCACGGGTTAGGGCCTGAGTATCCTACGGCGTCCGACCCCTTAGAAAACATCGTCGCCAAGAGGGCCTTGCATCGGTTCGCTTGTATCGGGCCGTGATCCTTGGCGATGTCGCCATGCCACTTGGCGACGACGGCCTTGGTGATAGCGGATAGTCGCTTGCCTGCCAGTGCCCCCATATACTTTTCCCATTGCCGCTCGTCATCCTTCCAACTCTTCTTCCGCGGCTTGGCGTGGAGGTCCAGGTAGCTTGTCCATAGATCGGACAGCTTCGCCTCTTCACGCTTCGCTCGTCGTGCAGCCTGGGGGTTGCGTCCTGCGGCCACGTCACCGGCATGGATGCGGGCAGCTTCGCGGGCCTGATCGACGCTCAACTCGTCGGTTGTCCCCAATCGCACGCGGGTAGGCCGGCCGTCGATCCTGCGGACGAAATAAAAGACTCGCTTCCCACTAGGAAAGACGGCCACTTGCAGCCCCAGGCACTTTGCGTCTTTGTGATAGTCTCTGGTGTTGGGATCGTCGGTGTCCGGCGGCTTGAGATTCCTGATCTTCGCTTCGGTAAAGGCGAAACTGGTGGTGGCCATGACAATACCCTCCGGTTTGTGAGGTGGTTTCGTGCTACGCGGAATTCGACGTTCTCACTGTTTTCCCCGTGTTTCCGTGCTACGTTCGTGCTACGCAAAACGTCGAATCGAGTCGAAAACAGTCGAAACGTACCGTAGCACGGATAACAGAGTATAGCAGCAAACCAAAGGGAATCAATAGCTTTCGATAGGAATATATCAGAAGGTCGCCTATCTGTCACTGAATGGGGTTCAGAAGGTCGCAAGTTCAAATCTTGTCGCCCCGACACCGCGAAAGGGGATAAGTTCAATAATTGGACTTATCCCCATTTTTTTCCCCAAACACCGCAGGGTGCATCACGATCGCCTGGAATTGAAAACGAGTGTTTCTGTCGGCAGTCGCAAAAGAACAATTCAGAAATTATCCAGCAAAACGCTGAAAAGCAGGGTGGTCATGGGGGGCTATGTGGCTTTCAGGGGCGGCCATTTTCTGTAAAAGGTCAGTGTTCGGCAAAAATGCCTCCTCCAGCCGCCGTTTTTGCGGGGATTTGGGAAGGGTGAAAATGGCACGGCTGATGCAAAACGGAGATTTGACAGGTCGGTGGTCGTGGAGGCAGCGGCAACATCATGGTGGCGAACGGGTCATCGCAGGATTTTGCATTTCGGTAGTGCCTGCCGGAGTCTCTTCACAGCGGCGTCGGTAATTCTGGTGCCGCCAATCAAAAGCATTTCGAGTTGCCCCAACCCTTGAAGATGCACCAGCCCAGCGTCGCTGATTCTGGTGCTGCGGAGGTCGAGCCATTTGAGTTGTCTCAAGCCCGCAAGATGTACCAGCTCGGAGTCGGTGACTTCGGTGCTGTTGAGCCACAGCACTTGGAGTTGCGTCAAGCCTTCCAGATGCACCATCTCGGCGTCGGTGGTTGCCGCCGTCCCGACGAGAAAAACTCCCGTCACGCTCACCAATGAATCATCCCGTAGGACTTTCCCCAACCACGTCGGTTCAGATTCGACTCGTCCCCCACCTTTCTCGATCTCGTCCGCCGCCGCCTTCTGCTTCCTCTCCTGCTGCCTCTCGACCGCCACCCAGCTAAACGCAACGGCGACGGCGACAACCAATAGCATCAGCGAACGGAGGCTGAACTGGAACCGACGACGGAACAGCAGGGCGACAACGAGCCAGACGAACATCACCAACAGCGTCGCCCCGACCGCCGCCAGTACAATTTCCACCGTCCAGGTCTGGCGGTTGAAGTCAAACCAGTCGAAGCACTCCGACAGCAGCAGGAATCCTTCCACCACCAGCAAACCGAACACTAAGCGGTTTGGGGTGAGCCGAAGCCAGCGGAGTTTTGGTGGCTTCTGTTCGGCGGTAGGTGGCGAGTCGGTTTCCATCCTTCACTTCGCCTTTCGTTTGATGAGTTCCAGCCTGCCAGTCTATCCCCTCTCGGCAGTGGCGACAAGCAGGATCGCCCAGCCATCCACCAGCCCCAACCCCCTTTCCCTGCCCCCGTACCAAGAATAACAATCCAAAAACTCCGAACGAAATCCTCTGACGCTGGGGTGCCTCGCCGGGGGCGTGGAGAAAAGGCGGGGACGGCTTCTTTTCAAGGGGTGCCGAGGGAAGCCTTCCAGTTGCTTTCCCGTTGACTCGGCTGAACTCCCTTGAAACTTGGGGTTCGGTGGCGGGGCGGGGGCGGCTCTTCGTCAAGGAGGACCGAGGGAAGCCAACTGACCGGAGGGGAAGCATTGGGGTGGTGTTCCCCTTGGCTTGGCTTGATTTCCGTAGAGGTTGGTCATCTCCTTGGGGCGTCGATGTGGGCATTCTGGCATCCAACATTTGAAATACGGAAGCCCCCGCCTGTTAGTCAACATTGCCCCATCGCCTTTTATCAAAATAGTAGAGTCTCCGATAGAACCCGTATCTCGTCCACCACAACATGGGGTGGCCTTCTGAGTTGACATAGCAGAAGTTGCCCCCCATGCAATACTTGGCGGGAGGAACAGAAGGGAGATACTTTGGGACGAGATCGTCAAGCTTGCTCGGGTATCGCCCGTTGGCGACTCGAAATTCGTCACACGCCTTTATAACTTGCTCGGCATGAGCGTCTGAAAGCTTCCACTGCAAGCTGCCGTTACCGAAAGTAATCGCAAACGTCAGAAGTGGTATCGAAACCCTGAGAAGGCCAATTCCCCACCCTGGACGTTCAGCAGAGTTCTTGACGACACTTATCAGGAACCACAGTGGACAGATCAGTGTCGAGAAGTTGTAGCATCCTTCGCAGCCAACATCCCACAATAGTACGCCTGCCGCAATCCACAGACTGCCTTTGATTGCGGATACCATGCCAGGATGGCGACGTTCTGAACTTGGTTCTTGCGACTGCATCGTCGCACATTTTACCATGAGACCACCGCCACGAGAGCGGTCAAACCCGAAAACCACCCGTAATTGGGACGCACAAGGGATCAGTCCAATTTCCATTCCCTTAGCAGGCCCTTCCTTTGCCGCTTGTCGGGCAACTCGCGTGCCTTGTCGCCAACCACCGCCCCATCGCCCTCTCGCCCGCTTTTTGGCATTTTCCTGTTGCCCTGATTCGCCGTAATGGCCTACAATTCGGACAGGAATTGAGAAGAGGGCATTTTCTGGAGGGGGTGCATGCAATGCTCTCGGCATTCATTCTGGTTGCGGGCGTCTTCTTCGCTTTCATGTCTATGCTGGTGACGCTCCCACTGGCCGCGCTGCATTACTCCGTCGGGTGGGTGAATGACGTACGGGCACGATCGGGACTCCATTTTTTTCCCCAGCACGTCTGGCGGCTATCGTTTGCCGAGGGCACCATAGAGCTTAGTCCTCGTTCTGCGGACGAGCGCACTGCTCGTGACCAGCCCAGCCCGGCGGCCGTCATCTATCTGCCAGCGCCCCTCCCCGGGGGCAGCATCACACAAGATAGTGTGTGCGGTTGACGGACCGGCAAGGGCGGAGTCTTTTCTATCGACGCCAGAGGAGGCGGGGGCGCGAGTGTCTTCGACGTCCCCTCGACTATGTAGCGCGTAGGTTATGCTTCGGCATAACACGCTTGCCTATAACGCTTTCCGTTATGCTGAAGCATAACCTACGGCCTGCTCATCTTCGTCTTTCGACCACGAAATCGCGGAAGTACGAAGACGCGAAACAGCGACGGAAGACCACAAGAGGGGGTGTCCTTCGCGATTTCGTACTTTCGACCTTTCGTGGTGAGAGGCCCCTCGTCTTGCGCAGTAGAACCAGTCCCCCGAAAAATGGTCTATATTTTCTCGGCGCGCCGCTGGCGAGGGGGAATATTGAGGAAAATGGGGCGGCCCCAGACTCGCGAGGATACTATGCAGCGACGGCATTCACTGATTGCGTGTCTTGCGGCAATCCCAGTTTTGCTCCTTCTGCCGGGCTGCGCACGTCGGCCAGCAACTAAAGCCCTGCCGCCGCCTACGGTCACTGTCAGCAGGCCGATCGAAAGACAGGTGACCGATTATGCTGATTTTACCGGACGCACCGACGCGGTCTTCAGCACCGACATCCGCCCCCGCGTGACCGGTTATCTGGTCGCAATGCCCTTCAAAGAGGGTGGGCGAGTCAAGCAGGATCAGCTCCTTTTCGAGATCGACGAACGGCCCTACAAGGCGGCCCTCGATCTGGCCAAGGCGAGCGAGGAGGTGGCCAAGGCGGCGTTGGTCAAGGCGCAGGGCGAATACGACGTCGGCCTGCTGGTGCAGAAGCAGAGCAAAGATGCGATCAGCGTGCAGGAGCTGACCCGCCGCCTGGGCGCCCGCGACGAGGCCAAGGCCAACGTGGATCGCGCCAAGGCCGACGTCGTCAAGCGCAACTCAACTACGATTGGTGCAAGGTCCGCTCGCCCATCGACGGCCAGGCCGGCCGCTATCTGCTCACTCTCGGAAACCTGGTCAACGCCGATACCACGCAGTTGACCACCGTCGTCTCCGAAGCGCCGATGTACGTCTATTTCGACGTCGACGAAAACACGATGCTGGACATCATGCGCAAGATCGTGCTGCCGAGCAACGTCGATCTGTTGGCCCACCAGGGCGTGCCGGTGCTGATGGGTCTGTCCGACGAGACCGACAAAGCCGGCGGCTTTCCGCACAAGGGCTACGTCAATTTCGGCAACAACACCGTCAATGCCTCGACGGGCACGATCACCCTCCGCGGCGTCTTCGACAATCCCGCAACCCCGGCGGGCAAGCGTCTGTTGCGGCCGGGCATGTTCGTCCGCGTGCGACTGCCCCTGAGCAAACCCCACCCGGCGTTGTTGATCGATGAAAAGGCCCTGCAGAGCGACCAGGGGCAAAAATATCTTCTGATTGTCAACGACAAGGACATCGTCGAGTACCGTCGCGTGAAGACCGGCCCGCTGCAAGACGACGGCCTCCGCGTAATCTTGGAAGGCCTCAAGCCCGGCGATCGGGTCATCGTCGATGGATTGCAGATGGTGCGGCCGGAGATGACGGTCAAAGTCGAATGATCTCAAGGTTCTTCATCGATCGGCCGATCTTCGCCGCCGTGCTCTCGATCGTCATCACCCTGGCGGGCACGATCGCGGCGATGGTGCTGCCGATCGCACAATATCCACCCATCGCGCCGCCGACCATCCAGGTCTCGTGCAGCTATCCCGGCGCGAGCGCCCAGGTGGTGGCCGACACCGTGGCCGCGCCGATCGAGCAACAGGTCAACGGCGTCGAAGGGATGTTGTACATGTCGTCGCAGTGCGGCAACGACGGCTCGTACAACCTCACCGTCACCTTCGATCTGAGCAGCGATCTGAACACGTCGCTGGTGATGGTGCAGAACCGCGTCGCCCTGGCCACGCCGCAACTGCCCGACTGCGTGCAAAAACAGGGGCTGACGATCAAGAAGAAGTCGCCCAACATCCTACTGGTCGTGAGCTTCTTCTCCGAAAGCGGCAAGTACGACGCCTTGTATCTGAGCAACTACGCCACGATTCACGCCAAGGACGAGTTGTTCCGCCTGCCGGGCGTCGGCGATATCACCTACCTCGGCCAGCGCGATTACAGCATCCGCGCCTGGTTGGATCCGCAGAAACTGGCCTCGCGGAGCATTACCGCCAACGAGGTCGCCACCGCCGTTCAGCAGCAGAACGTCGCCGCGGCCCCGGGCGAGATCGGCCAACCGCCCGTGCCCGCCGGCCAGGGATTCCAGTTGCCGTTGGACACGCTCGGCCGGCTCGAAACACCCGAGGAGTTCGGCGAGATCATCGTCAAGTCGATTCCGACCGGCTCGGCGGGCCAGCCTGCCCAACTCGTCCGCCTCCGCGACGTCGCCGGCGTCGAGATGGGGGCCGCCAACTACAACATTTTCAGTTCCATCGACGGCCATCCCTCGGTGGCATTGGCCGTCTATCAGCTTCCGGGCACGAACGCCCTCGACGTGGCGAAGAGCGTCCGCGCCAAGATGGAGGAACTGGAAAAACGCTTCCCCCAAGGGCTCGATTACGCCATCTACTACGACACCACGCCCTTCATCCGCGAATCGGTCATCGACGTGGTCAAGACCCTGTTGATCGCCGTCGTGCTGGTGGCGGTCGTGGTGCTGGCGTTTCTGCAAAACTGGCGGGCGGCGTTGATCCCGCTAATCGCCGTGCCGGTCGCCATCGTCGGCACCTTCGCCGTGATGTTGGCCGTCGGCTTCAGCTTGAACAACATTTCGTTGTTCGGCCTGGTGCTGGCGATCGGTATCGTGGTGGACGACGCGATCGTCGTGGTCGAGAACGTCGAACGCTGGCTGGCGCAAGGGCTGCCGCCGCGCGAGGCCGCCCGCAAAGCGATGGACGAAGTGACCGGCCCGGTCGTGGCCGTGGCGGTGGTGCTCTGCGCCGTCTTCGTGCCCTGCGCCTTCATTGCCGGCATCACCGGGCAGTTCTTCCGCCAGTTCGCCGTCACCATCGCCGTCTCGACAGTCTTCTCCGCCCTCAATTCGCTCACGCTGAGCCCCGCGCTGGCGGCACTGCTGTTGAAGCCCCACGCCGGGGACTGTCCCAATTTTCGCGCCAGCGAAAATGGGACTGTCCCCCTCGCCCCGCACCAGCCCGACATCCTCACCCGCCTGCTCGATTGGACGCTCGGCTGGTTCTTCCGAGCGTTCAATGCCAGTTTCCGCGTGGCCGCTGACGGTTATGGCCGGATCGTCGGCCGCACCTTGCGGCTGGCCGTGCTGGCGCTGCTGGTTTACGCCGGCATGTTGGGCCTGACCGGCTGGCTGTTCAGTTTCTATCCGGTCGGCTTCATTCCGCAGCAGGATCAGGGCTGGCTGCTGGTCAACGTGCAGTTGCCCGACTCGGCCTCGGTGCAGCGGACTCGCGACGTGATGGCCCGGCTCGATCGCATCGCCCGGCAAACGCCCGGCATCGCTCACGCCGTCACCATCTCCGGCCAGTCGGTGCTGCTGACCTCGAACAGTTCCAACTACGGTTCGATGTTCGTGGTGCTCGACGAGTTCAGCAAGCGGAACAAGCCGGGGCTGCACGCCAACGAAATCATGGCGACCTTGCGACAGGCCTATGCCGAAGAGGTTCGCGACGCCCGCGTCGACGTCTTCAGCGCCCCGCCGGTGCCCGGCATCGGCATGGCCGGCGGCTTCAAGCTGATGGTCGAGGACCGCGGCGGCTCGAACATGTCCAACCTGCAAAAGCAGAGCGAGCGGCTGATCGACGAGCTCCGCGCCCAGCCCGGCTTCATCGCCGTGAGCACGCAGTTCCGCGCCAACACGCCGCAGCTCTACATGGACATCGACCGCGCCAAGGCCCGGACACTGGGCCTCCCGATTAGCCAAGTCGACGAGACCCTGCAAACCTACCTCGGCACCAATTACGTCAACAACTTCAACGCCTTCGGCCGCTATTGGCAGGTGAACCTGCAAGCCGCCGGCCAGTTCCGCAACGACCTCCCGCCGCTTCGCCTGATCAACATGCGCAACGTGAAGGGTGACATGGTGCCTTTGCAAACTCTCGTGCATATCCGCGAAATGGGCGGCCCCGCGATGGTCAACCGCTACAACCTCTACGCGGCCGCCCCGGTCACCGGCGGCATCATGCCGCCCCTGAGCACCGGCCAGGGCATCGACATCGTGAACCGCCTGGCCGACTCGACCTTGCCGCGCTCGATGACGGCCGAGTGGACCGACCTGACCTACATGGAGATCAAAGCCGGCGACACCGCGTTGTACGTTTTTCCGTTGGCCGTGATCTTCGTCTTCCTCGCCTTGGCCGCGTTGTACGAAAGCTGGTCGCTGCCGCTGGCCGTGATCCTGGTGGTGCCGATGTGCCTGTTGTGCTCGCTGGTCGGCGTGTTTCTGAAGCACATCCCCATGGACATCTTCGTGCAGATCGGCTTCGTCGTGCTCGTGGGGCTGGCGTGCAAGAATGCGATCCTCATCGTCGAGTTCGCCCGGCAGTTACGCGACGAGGGCAAGCCGTTGGTCGAGGCCACCACCGAAGCCTGCCGCCTGCGCCTGCGGCCGATCCTGATGACCTCGTTTGCCTTCATCCTCGGCGTGCTGCCGATGGTCGTCGCCACCGGTGCCGGCGCCGAAATGCGCTGGTCGCTGGGCACCGCCGTCTTCAGCGGCATGTTGGGCGTCACACTGTTCGGCATCCTGCTGACTCCGGTGTTCTTCTATGTCATCGAATCGCTGGGCCGGGTCAACTTCTTCCAGTACGCCGTAGTTCGCTGGGTCTTCGCGATCTGCGCGGGCCTGTTCCTCGGCCTTGCCGCCGGCTTCTTGGTCTGGAAAGTCGGCTTCCCCCATTTACGCTGGGCCCTGACCGGCGGCGCGATCCTCGGCCTGCTCGCCGCCCTGGCGACGCAAAAAGGCTTCAGGATTCCAAGCCTCCCCTCTCCCTTTGGGAGAGGGGCCGGGGGTGAGGGCAGCGCGACCGCTGAGGGCCGCGCGCCGACAATCTACCCTCTCCCGCAAGCGGGAGAGGGGCCGGGGGTGAGGGCCGTCAACGCCCCGATGGGAACCCACACGAGAAGGAATAAACCGTGATATCCCACTTCTTCATCGATCGTCCCATCTTCGCCTCGGTGCTGTCGATCATTCTGACGATCGCCGGGGCGGTGGCCGTCTTCACGCTGCCGGTCGCCCAGTATCCCGAGGTCTCGCCGCCCACGGTGCTGGTGACCGCCAGCTATCCCGGCGCCAACGCCAAGACCGTGCTCGACACCGTGGCCGCCCCGATCGAGCAGCAGGTCAGCGGCGTCGAGAACATGCTCTACATGTCGTCGCAATGCACCAACGACGGCACTTATATCCTCACCGTGACCTTCCGCCTGGGGATGGATTCCGACATGGCCCAGGTGCTCGTGCAGAATCGCGTCTCGTTGGCCCAGCCCGTGATTCCCGACCTCGTTCAGCGGCAGGGCATCAGCGTGAAAAAACAGTCGCCCAGCACGATGATGATGGTCAACCTCGTCTCGAAGAATGACCCCGCCACCGGCAAGCCGATCTACGACGACATCTATCTGAGCAACTACGCCACCATCCAGATCAAGGACGAGCTGGGCCGCCTGCCCGGCGTGGCCAATGTGACCTATATCGGCGGCCGCGACTACAGCATGCGGGTCTGGCTCGATCCGAACAAGATGGCCAGCCTCCAGCTTTGCACCGACGACGTAGTCAATGCCATCAGCGAGCAGAACCTGCAAGTGGCCGCCGGCCAGATCGGCCAAGAACCCTCGCCCCCAGGCCAGGCGTTCCAACTCACGATCAACACGCAAGGCCGGCTGATCGAGGTCGCCGAGTTCGGCAACATCATTATCAAGATCGGCCAGGGCGGCCCCAACGGCCAATCCTCGAGCATCGTCCGGCTCCGCAACGTCGGCCGCATCGAGCTCGGCTCGCAGCAATACAACCAGTCTTGCACCCTCGACGGCCGCCCCTCCGTCGCGCTGTCGATCTATCAACTCCCCGGCTCGAACGGCATCGCCACCGCCAAAGGCGTCTATGCGAAGATGGAGGAGCTGAAAAAACGATTCCCGCCCGGCCTCGATTACGAAATCGTCTACGACACCACCCCCTTCATCCAAGAATCGATCGCCGAAGTCTTCAAAACCCTCCGCGACGCCATCATCCTGGTCGCCATCGTCGTCCTGGTCTTCCTGCAAAACTGGCGGGCGACCCTGATCCCGCTGGTTGCCGTTCCCGTCGCCATCATCGGCACGTTCGCCGTCATGGCCGCCCTGGGTTTCAGCCTCAACAATCTCTCGCTTTTCGGCCTGGTGCTGGCGATCGGCATCGTGGTGGATGACGCGATCGTGGTGGTCGAGAACGTCGAGCGTTGGTTGGCCCAAGGGCTTACGCCGCGCGACGCCGCCCGCAAAGCGATGGACGAAGTGACCGGCCCCGTCGTGGCCGTCGCGCTGGTGCTCTGTGCCGTCTTCGTCCCCTGCGCGTTTATCAGCGGCATCACCGGCCAGTTCTTCCGCCAGTTCGCGCTGACCATCGCCGTCTCGACCGTCTTCTCGGCGATCAACTCGCTGACGTTGAGCCCCGCGCTGGCCGCCCTCTTGCTGCAACCGCACGGCGGGGACGGTCCCGATTTTCGCGGGGACTGTCCCGATTTTCGCGCCAGCGAAAATGGGACTGTCCCCCTCGCCCCGCCCGATTTTCGCGTCAGCGAAAATGGGACTGTCCCCCTCGCCCCGCCGCACAAGCCCGACATCCTCACCCGCCTCCTCAACGCCACCCTCGGCTGGTTCTTTAAGCTATTCAATTGGACATTCACCGCCGGCACCAACGCCTATACCCGCCTGGTCGGCTCGGCCCTCCGCGTCAGCCTGCTCGTGCTGCTGATCTACGGCGGCCTGCTCTACTTGACGTACTGGAGCTTCACCTCGATTCCGGTCGGCTTCATTCCCGAGCAGGACAAGGGCTATCTGCTGGTGAATGTGCAACTGCCCGACTCGGCCTCGTTGCAGCGCACCCGCCGGGTTGCGGCCCGGCTGGAGAAGATGGCCCACGAAACCCGCGGCGTCGCCCACACCGTCGGCATTGCCGGCCAGTCGCTGGTCCTCAACGCCAACGCCCCGAACATGGGCTCGCTCTACGTGATGCTCGACGAGTTCGACAAGCGTCGCGGGCCGGGCCTTTCGGCCAACGACATCGCCGAGCGGCTCCGCCGCCGCTGCCGCGACGAAATCCGCGAGGCCATGGTCACCATCTTCGGCGCCCCGCCGATCGACGGCCTGGGCACGACCGGCGGCTTCAAAACCATGATCGAGGACCGCGGCAACTTGGGCCTCTACGATTTGCAGCACGCCAGCGACAAAATCGTCGAGCGGGCCAACTCCACCCCCGGCTTGCAGGGCGTTTTCAACAGCCTGCGGGCAAACACCCCCTGGCTCTACCTGGACATCGATCGCACGAAATGCCTCTCGCTGGGCGTCTCGACCGCCGACATCTTCGACACCCTGCAATCGTATCTCGGCTCGTATTACGTCAACAATTTCAACGAGTTCGGCCGTTCCTGGCAGGTCAACGTCATGGGCGACCAGCAATTCCGCAATCGCGTCGATCAGATCAAGCAGCTCAAGCTGGCCAACAGCAAGAAGGAGATGGTCCCCCTGGGCACGCTCTTGCACGTCCGCGACTGTAGCGGCCCGGTCTCGCTGATGCGTTACAACATGTACTCCGCCGCCGCGGTGACCGGCAGCCTCGCCCCCGGCACCAGTTCCGGCGACGGCGTCGCGCTGATGGACCGCATCAGCAACGAGTCGATGCCGCCGTCGATGGCCGCCGATTGGACCGAGCTGATCTACATGCAGCTTGCGGCCGGCAACACCGCCATGTACGTCTTCGCCCTGGCCGTTGTGCTGGTGTTCCTCGTGCTGGCCGCCCAATATGAAAGTTGGAGCCTGCCGCTGGCGGTGATTCTCGTGGTGCCGATGTGCCTGCTCTGCTCGGTCACCGGCATCTCGCTGGCCGGCATGGACATGAACATTTTCACCCAGATCGGCTTCATCGTCCTGGTCGGTCTGGCCAGCAAAAACGCGATTCTGATCGTTGAATTCGCCAAGCAGCAGCGCGAGTCCGGCGTCGGCCGCCGCGAAGCCACCACCGAAGCCTGCCGTCTGCGTCTCCGCCCGATCCTGATGACGTCGTTCGCGTTCATTCTCGGCGTAGTGCCGCTAGTAGTCGCCTTCGGCGCCGGCGCCGAAATGCGTCGCACCCTCGGATTGGCCGTCTTCAGCGGCATGTTAGGCGTAACCTTCTTCGGCATCTTCCTGACGCCGGTGTTTTATTACGTGATTAGCGGGGTTGGGGAGGGAAGGCAGTCGATGACGGAGCCCGCAGCTTCGTCGCCGGACAAATTCAACGGGGCGAACGGCCTTTAGTGTCTCTGACCGGTTGCCTCACTTCGGCGACGCGCCCTGCCTCTGGCCGGGGCTCCGAGAAGAGGACCCCCTTCCTGCCTCGCCCAGACTTGACGGTGCATCCGCGCGCCTCGACATGACACCCGAAGGCAAGCCGCCTACTGCGGTGAATCAGCGGGGACGGTATACTACCGAAGACTCAGCGTTCGGCCGCCAGGCTAGGTGGCCATGCGAAGCATCGCGTTCGCCGGCAAGAGTGGCGGAATGGGTGCATGCAGGGATAAGAGAACGTGGAAGTCCTGGAAAATGACGGTCGTCTGGCGCTGGAGGTGGGCTGTGAGCTGGAATCAACCCCGGCGTGTGATAATTCCATGGCTGGAGACCCTCGCCCGGATGCTCGGCGGGATCACGTTGCCTGATTGCCGCGGGCCCTCGCTCTGGGTCTTAAGCGATTACAGTTTCGATAACCGCGACTCGGATTTTGATACCGTGGGGTTGTTGTTGGCAGATCCCCAAGCCTTGGGTAATTGGAACCGCTTACGAGAGGAGATTCGAGCGAGGTTGCTCGGTGATTCACGCAGCATTAGTTGGAAGAAGCTTAATAGCGACTCACGGCGACAGGCTGCGTTCATTCCCTTCCTGATGGCAGCAGATAGCATTCGGGGACTGGCCATCGCACTCGCTTTTCACCGCGATTCTGCGTTCCAGATTCCAGCGGAGTCCCTCCGCCGTTTCCATGATTCCTTGCACCTGTCCGTGAGTTGGAAGTCGCGCAATTTCGAGAAGATGTTTCGGATAACATATTGTGCGGCTATGCTCGTTGCGGGCTTATCGAGTCCTGGGCAGGATATCCATTGGGTATCTGACGAAGACGCCGCATTCGCCAATGAGCCCATTGAGAATGATACCATCAGCGTCTTCATGAACCTCCTGAAAGTGTTCTTGCCCCATAGGCTGGGCCAGATTCGGTATGGAACGACAGCGTGTGGCGAGGAACCCCTGTTTCAGGAGGACTTGATAGCCATCCCAGACCTGATGTGTGGAGCGGCCTGCGAGATTCTCACCTCAATAAAGAGGGAATACGTAGACATTCCCGAAGTCTATTCGAGGCTTCCAGAGCTTCCGAGCCGATCCCAGGAGTTCTTGAAGTGGTACGCGAGTGGACCTTGGCCATTGAAGAGGTATATCTGCTCGTTTGAGGCGCGAGAGGGACGCTGCCCGTCGGTGGAGATTATGCACCCGAGCCTCCTGACCCGCTCCCCGATTCTGCGCGCCTAGCAGACCGGCGGGTGGCACCAGTCCTTGAACCCCAGGGCGAACGCCCGAGAGGTTCTCGGGGATTCTCCCTCGGGGTAAACCCGCGTGCCGCTGGCTCCCTCAGCGCCGTGCGGGGACCGTTGAAACTGGGTGCCCTCGGTGTCGGGATGGAATCGGCAGACCGGCGACAATTCCCTCATGCCCGTTCACGGGCATTGTCCGCCGCAGGCGGCATTAGGCCCGTGCTTCAGCACGGGTTCGGGGCCGCGAGTCACACTCCAGGTTGTCACGCCCGTTCACGGGCGTCCTGCCGGCGCAGCTGCAGGAGGCCTGGCCGAACGGGAGAATCGATCGTCCGCCGCCACCCGACGTGAATCGCTCCACCGGCCTTGTGCGGGTGGGCGAAACGATTGGCCGCTGCGGGGCCGGTCACGCCCCAATCATTCGCTCCACCGGCACAGGGCCGGTGGGGGCGGCGGTTCTTGGTCGCTGACCGTCTAGCGACCAATCAGCGCCTCCACCGACACAGGGTCGGTGGTGGCGTGCGGAGGCCACTGAGACTGGGTGCCCCAGTGTCGCTGCGGGACCGTCGCATTGGCGACAACGCCTCATGCCCGTTCACGGGCATTGTCCGCCGCAGGCGGCATTAGGCCCGTGCTTCAGCACGGGTTCGGGGGCCGCGGGTTACGCTCCAGGTTGTCACGCCCGTTCACGGGCGTCCTGCCGACGCGGCCGCGGGAGGTTCGTAAACGGGCCTGGCCGAACGGGCGAATCGATCGTCCGCCGCCACCGGACGTGAATCGCTCCACCGGCACAGGGCCGGTGGGCAAAACGATTGGCCGCTGCGGGGCCGGTCACGCCCCAATCATTCGCTCCACCGGCACAGGGCCGGTGGGGGCGGCGGTTCTTGGTCGCTGACCGTCTAGCGACCAATCAGCGCCTCCACCGACACAGGGTCGGTGGTGGCGTGCGGAGGCCACTGAGACTGGGTGCCCCAGTGTCGCTGCGGGACCGTCGCGGGTGGCACCGGTTCTTGAACCGGTGGGCGAGCGCCCAAGAGGTTGTCAGGGAGTTCTCACCGGGGTAGGCTCGCGTGTCGCTGGCCCCCTCAGTGCCGTGCGGGGGCCGCGGGAACCAGGCGTCCCCGGCGTCGGTGCGGAATCGTCACATTGGAGGCAACGCCTGATGCCCGTTCACGGGCATTGTCCGCCGCAGGCGGTAATAGGCCCGTGCTTCAGCACGGGTTCGGGGCCGCGGATTACGTTCGCCGTTGTCACGCCCACAGTAGGTCCGGCTTGCCGAGCCGGACCACCGCACGGCCAACCCGTCCCGCCCGGCAGGCGGGACCTACTACGCCGCCGCCCGACGTGAACGTCGGGCCTAACACCGCCTGCGGCGAAAAGGGCCGTGAACGGCCCTGGAAAGCGCGGAAGCGTGACACGGTCACAGAGGCGGGCGTCCGCGTTTTCGCACGATTGGCCAGCGTGCGGCGCCGGGGCAGTAGCCCGAAGGGCTTGCGTAGGAGAGCCCAAGGTTGCCGCGGGAGCGGCTACCTTGAGTTTGGGGATTGTCGCCTTTCGCTCCGCGAAAGCAGCGTGGGGAAGGCGCCACTTTCGCGGAGCGAAAGGCGACAATGGACGAGCAAACCCCAACGGGGTTTCGCAGGACGGCCCGCTACGCAACGCCTTCGGCGTAGAGGCGGCGAGCAATCACCGTCACCCCGGGGTAGCCGCTCGCGCGGCCAACCCCGGGCTGTCCTATGAAATCCCTTCGGAATTGTGCCGGGCTATCCTATGAGGTCCCTTCGGGATTGTGTAAGGGGTTCTAACGATACTGTGATGCAGAGGCACTCCTCACGCTCCGCGTGAGGCCATTCCGCGCCGCTGTCTCGCTCACGCGGAGCGTGAGGAGTACGTTCTGTGAGAGCTTCTAAGTAGAACTACTTGATCCGGTAGATTATATAAGTCTCGTTGATATAAACGATGTCGAGTCCGAGCATCGTCTCGTGCCATCCGCTATTTTCGCGGAGCGGCGGAGGAATCCGTTCGCTTAGCAGATATTCGGCGTGGTATTTCGCTCCCAGCTCCCGAATCCGCTTTGTACCCCTGTCGGTGAGCGGCTCGTACCAGCGCGGCCCTTCCGGAAAATCAGTCACGGAAGTCGCGTAAATGTCTTGAATCCGCCGCCACCATTCCGTCAAACTCCGGGCGTCCTGCGGCACGTCCTTCCAAGTGACCACGTCACTGCGGCCGGTGTACCACTTGAACGTCTCCGCATTTCGCGGCAGGAGGAACTTCGCATCCGCCGGCACCTTGCCCGACGCGGCCACCCAGCGGCACGCCGCCTGCCAGTCGGCGAAGTTCGGAAGTCGATCGGACCGCGGCGGCCCGGGATGAAGCCGCAGCCACGCATGGTCCCCCACATTCCATGCCGCTGGAATTGCAGCGAGCAGAAGCAGCCCATAGCCGGGAGCTAACAGCTCCCGGAGCCTTTTCACCACTCCTCCGGGAGCTGTTAGCTCCCGGCTATTTCGCTCACTCCACGTATCGCTCTTCTGCCAGCGAACGCTCAACCATTGCACGATCAGCGCCGTGCCCTCTACCGCCACGCCCAAGGGGATCATCACGTCGGTTAAGCGATACCAATAGTATCGCAGCAGGTCGGCCGCCAGCCCGCGATCGACCAACATCAGCAAATTGACGACCGCGCCGGCCAGCGTGATCGCCACCGCGCCGCTGACGAATGCCCGCAGCCGCACCAACGGCCGCCGATCATCGAGCAGTCCGGCTCTTCGGCTCCATCGTCCCAGCAGAAGCCAGAATATCCAGAGCAGTGTCAGGCGAACGATGAACTCTGGCCGAATGCCGCTCAGGGTCAGATGGTGTGGCAAACGCTCGAAGACGTAAATCTCATGGGCCCTCTGGGCCGTTGCCCGATCGACGCCCCAATCGAGCGCCATCGCCGGGATGATCCCCGGCAACGCCAGCAGAAAACCACCGAGGATTCCCGGCCAGAGCGAGCGGAGCGGTTTCCACCGTTCCGTAAAGCCGCGACCAGTGGTCGCGGTAGACGCGCCGGTCGCGATGGCCGCCGCGACCACTGGTCGCGGCTTTACAAACCACGCCACGCCCGCCGCCACTGCCGCCCAGCCGCCGACCAGCACGTGAAACGCCGCCGCGACGCCGAACAATACCAGCGCCCGATTCCAGCGGTCGCGAGCCAGTGCCTCGATCCCCAAGAAAACGAAGACGTAGGCGAGCGGTTTTGCCTCGACGCCGCCGATGATCCACTCACCGGCCATCTGGCAATGTTCCATCAAGCAGCCGAACAGCGCCGCGGTGAGCACCGACCACCACGCCCGCGGCACCACCGCGAAGCTCAGCCGCCGCCACGCCCAGGCCAGCAAAGCCCAACTCAGTGCTCGCCCCGTCCACGCCAGGGCCGTCTTCGGCAGCCAGAGCGAGAGCCAGCCGAAGGTGAAATAGAACACCTTGTGCGTGTCGGGCGAGTCCATGAAGAAATCGCCCCGCAGCCAATCCGGGTTCCAGAAATGAATCGCCTTGCCCAGATAATACGGCTCATTCACATCCGGCGACGGCCACGCCCCTTGAAGAGCGAAGACCGCGAAGATCAGCAGGATCTCGACGAAGGCTTGGCGGCGGGAAGGTGAGAGTGACGACACAGTAGGCCGGCAGGGAAGTTGTCGGTTGTCAGCGACCAGGGAACAAGAACCAATCGAGGATCGTCACCGCTTGGAATATGCCCGCCGTGATTAACGACGGCCACGCAACATGACCTACGGGGCGCGGACTATCTAGGCCATAACCGGAGAAGAACAGAGCCGCCGCGATCAGGATTGAGGTGAAACCGGCGACGAAGGCGGTCCTCAGTCTCCACATGCCAAGGAATACGATGGCGGCAAATCCGTTTGTCACGCACAGAAGAGCCAGGGCGACAGGCCATTCCAGACTCGCAAACAACGAGCAGAGGATCGCCGCCACGGCAACCAACTGAAACATGCGGCTGAGAGTGAACTGAACGACCATCTTCTCAGAAACCAACGCGCCATTGAATTCTGCGAGGGAAGGCAAGTTGAATAAGCCATTCTCCGGAACACTGATTTCCACTGATCGACGCTAATGGCCGCGATCAGTGGCAATTAGCGAGAATCAGTGTTCTTCAGGCCTCTCATCCTTCATCCCTCATCCTTCATCCTTCATCCTTCCAACCCCGCGATGCTCTTGAAATCCCCCTTCAACGACCGGTAAAGCTGCTGATAAATCGGGAACGCCCGATCGTGGTAGCTCTTCGCCTTGCGATTGACCGGCGTTTGCTGAATGACGCGGACGGCGGCGGTGCAGGCTTCTTCGACATTCTTGAATGCCCCGCCGCCGACGGCCGCTAGCAGGGCGACGCCGTAGGCCGCGCCCTCTTCGCTGCCGGTGGTGACGACTTTGCGGCCGAAGACGTCGGCCTGAATCTGCCGCCACAATGGACATCGCGAGCCGCCGCCTGACGCCCGAATCTGACGCACCGGCACGCCCAACTCCTCGATAATCGCCAGGCTGTCGCGCATCGAATACGTAACGCCTTCTATGATCGAGCGGACCAGATGCCCGCGGCTGTGAGCGACCGTCAGGCCGACGAAGCAGCCGCGGGCGTCGGGATCGGCGTGCGGCGTCCGCTCGCCGGAGAGATAGGGCAGGAAGAAGATCCCCTCGCTGCCGGTGGGCACCTTTTCGGCCTCCTCAGCGAGCAAATCGTAGATGTCGCGTTTCGCCCGGACTGCCGCCGCCGTGTCGGTCTTGCACAATGCGTTGCGGAACCATTGCAGCGAGCCGCCGGCGCAGAGGTTCACGCCCATGATGTGCCAGCGGCCGCGGACGGCATGACAGAACGTATGCACCCGGCCGAGCGGATCGATTTTCACCTCATCGCAATGGACGAACATGACGCCGGAGGTGCCGATCGAAGTCGAGAGCACGCCGCTGCTGACGATCCCATTGCCGACCGCCCCCGCCGCACAATCTCCCGCCCCGCCGACCACCACGCAATCGGTGGTGAGCCCCAGCAGCTTCGCGGCCTCGGGCGTCAGCCGGCCGGTCACCTCTTCCGACTCGTAACAATCGGCTAACAGATCGATGTCCAATTCCAAGGCGGACAGCAGCTCCTTCGACCAGGTGCGATGGGCCACGTCCAATAGCAACATGCCGCTGGCGTCGCTCACTTCGGTGGCAAACTCACCGGTCATGCGGCGGCGGATTTCGTCCTTCGGCAGCAGCACTTTCCGAGTTTTCTCAAAATGCCGCGGCTCGTGGTTCCGCAGCCAGAGGATTTTGGGGGCGGTAAAGCCGGTTAGGGCGGGGTTAGCGACCAGTTGGATCAGCTTTGCCCGCCCGCCGACGCGGCTCTCCATCTCCTCGCATTCCGCGGCCGTCCGCTGGTCGTTCCAGAGGATCGCCCGGCGAATGACCTTATTATTCTTGTCGAGAAATACCGAGCCGTGCATCTGCCCGGAAAGCCCGATCGCCTTCACCTCGGCCGGTTTGAGCCGCGCCTTGGTCATCGTCTTGCGGACCGAGCGGATCGTGGCCTGCCACCAGTCATCGGGGTCTTGCTCACTCCAGAGTGGCTTGGGGAAGTAGCACGGATAGGTCTCCAGGGCCGAGCCGAGGATCGCGCCGCGCTCGTCAATGGCCAGCGTCTTCGTTCCCGATGTGCCGATGTCGATACCGAGAAAAATGCTCATGGCGATGGCTTCCCAACGGTGTTCTTGGACTTGCAACCCGCGTCCCTCCGATTGTAACCCCATCCCGGGTGGTTGGGCAACGGGTCTGCTGCCGCGCTGCTTCTTTACGTTTAGCCGCGCCCCGCAAGGGAAGCGGCCGTCATCCATTGACCAGTTAGTGCGATTTGCCCTAAGCTGAACTCTCCAGGCAGAAAAAAAGTAGCCCCATGCCGAAGGCTCTCCGCCCGTGAAACCACCAACACCTCGCAGCCAGCGATTCCTGCTCTTCTGCCTGCTTCTAATTTTGGCCGGCTGCCCGAAGTCCGATTCGGACTCGCAGGGCAAGCCCGCCGCGCAGCCGCTGAAGGGCGTGACCATTCGACTGGCGGTGGTCGATGATCCGGCGCTGGCGGCCGCGGTGGCACGAGTCAAGGGAGAGTGGAACGCCGAGACCGGCTCCAATTTTGAGGTCGTCGAGACGAGCGAAAAAGAGCTGCTGCGTGCCGATCGTCTGCCGGCCGACGGCGTTCTCTGCTCCGCGCATCTCTTGGCCGTGCTGGCCGAGCGCAAGCTGCTGGCTCCCGTTCCGCGAAAGGTCCTGCACAGTACCGAATGGGCCGGCGTCTTCAGCCTGTTGAAACTCCGCGAGGCCGTGTGGGGCGATCAGGCGATGGCCGTCCCCTTCGGCTCGCCGGTCTTCTGCTGCTACTATCGCACCGATCTGCTGGAAAAACTCGGCCGTCGCCCGCCAAAAACCTGGCAGGAATACCAATCGCTGGCGAAACTGCTCGCGGCCAAGAAGCCGAACGGATCGCGCTGGTGTGGCACGATCGAGCCGCTCGCTCGCGGCTGGGCGGGCCAAGTCCTGCTGGCCCGTGCCGCCGCTTACGCCAAGCACCGCGACAATTTCTCGGCGCTCTTCGACATCGAAACGATGGAGCCGCTGATCTCCGGCCCGCCGTTTGTGCAGGCGCTGGAAGAGTTGGTCGCCGCCGCCAATCTCGGGCCCGGCGATCCGCTGCGCTACGACCCCACCGCGGTTCGCGCTGCGTTTTGGCGTGGCGAATGCGGCATGGCTCTCACTTGGCCCACCGCCGCTCAGGAGAGGAGAGGGGAGAGAGGAGAGGGGAGAGGGACGGCCGCTTCCGTCGCTCTCTCTGATCCTCGCTCTTCCCTCTCCCCTCTCCCCCTTCCCCTCTCCCCTCCTCGCGTCGCCTTCGTCGAACTCCCCGGCTCGCCGCGCGTGTTTAACCTCGGTAGCCGACATTGGGAACAGCGGGCCGACGATGAAGACGGTCACGTCACACTGTTGTCCATTTCCGGCCGCCTGGGCATGGTCGATAAGAAATCGGATCACGTCGACGCCACGTTCCGTCTGCTGCTGCGGCTCTCCGGCAACGAGATGAGCCCGCAGGTCAGTGCCGCCAGCCCTGCCACAACGCTGTTTCGCCGGTCGAATCTGGACTTTCCCCGGCTGTGGGTCGAAAAGCCCGTTTCCGCCACGGCCGCCGTGCAGTACGCCGCCGCCGCCGCCGCCGCCCTTGGCCGCGAACAATGGCTCGGCGCCTTGCGAATACCGGGCCGGGCCGAATACCTCGCCGTCCTCGACGACGCCGTCGCACGGGCCGTCCGCGGCGAGAAATCCCCCGCAGACGCCCTGTTGCAGGCCGATGCCAAGTGGCGAAAGATCACCGACCGCCTCGGCCGCGAACGCCAAAAAGCCGCCTACCGCCATAGTCTGGGTTTGGAGTAAACGAGGAGGGGTTTATTGAGTCTCATGTTGAAAATGTCGGGGTTCTGTTTAGCCGCGACCCGCAGGGGAGCGGCTCCCTCGCGTTCCCCATGCGACATTACCAACCTCATACTCAGTAGCCTCCCTAACCACGAAAGGAGTTGTCCAGTGGGAGCCATTGCCGACGGATTTGCAGCTTATGCCCGGCCGTTGTTGGAAGAGACCGATGGGTCCATAGACGCAATGAACCGTGCGATGACCATCGCGCAAATGTGCTGGAACCTTGCGCTCTTCCCGGAGAGCCAGCGGGAGACAGCCATCGACGAGATGAAGCCCGCATTGCAGATGACGGATGAAGTGTTCGCCGACTTTCGGCAGAACTTCATCCTTCCGATGATCCGTCGTCATCGCGAGATGTTCCCTGGATTGCACGGGCGACCAGAGCAAACGTCCAATACTGTCGGTGTCGCACCGTCGCCAGCGAAGCAGTACCCAGGAACGGATCGCTATGCTCCTTGCCCGTGTGGAAGCGGACGCAAATACAAGTTCTGTTACGGCGCGCATAAATGATCGGAACGCGGTAAACGGGACGGACCTGCGCATCGCCTTTCCAGTTTGCGAGAAACGGGTCGAATAATTGGACCTGTCCCGTTTAGTTCCGTCCGTTTAGTTTGTCTTGCGGTGCGCAAGGGCCATGCCCAGATGAGAACGCAAGAAAATGAAGGGAGTGGGTAGCCCAATGAAGGTTGATCATATTTCATTGTTAACGACGCCGGTCAAACTGTTCAGGGGGGCCGAACTTGTGTCACAGGGCACCGGCTTTTACTACGTCCGAAGGACAGAAGAAGGAGACGTCGTCTTTCTGGTAACTAATCAGCATGTCCTAACAGGTTGGGCTCCGCTGGAGAAGAAGCCGCCGCTCGGCAATTACATCACCTTCCAATTCCATCAGTCCGACGAAGACACGGGGAAAGTGACCACGACGACGTTGCCCCTCTCCACAAGTAGCGGAAAACCGATATGGGTCGGCAGCGTGACGTTCCCTGAGGCTGACCTAGCCGTCATACTTGTCCCTGGTCAGCTGTTTCAGGGCTGTACCGTCCGCGGGATCACGAGCCACTGGGCGGATCCAAAGATGAAACTACGCCCCACCACCCCCGTCACTCTGATTGGCTATCCCTACGGTTTCTACGATGCGAAGAACGCCCTGCCTATTTGGAAGACCGGGTCAGTTGCGAGCGAGCCTGACATCGACTTCGACGGGAAGCCACTCATGTTGATTGATGTCGCTGCATTCCCTGGCATGTCGGGATCTCCGGCATTTGCCACCGCATATGGGATGTATGAAATGCACGACGGAACTGGAGTCACCCCGGGCGGAGTCCAGCAATTCATTGGTATCTACGCCAGCAACGTGGTGCGTCACAAGGAGAAGTTCCTCGAATATATTCCGCATGCGGTATCGGTGGGAATAAGAGACGAAGAATCGCTCCAGATTGGTCATATATGGAAGGCGAATCTGATTCTCGATACGGTAGATGCTGTAGATGTTCAGCGGTATGCGACTGAGATACTTAACGACCTTCCTCCAGTTCCGAAACCCACTTCGGCGTAATCGGTCCAGTCATGTTTGACCGTCGGCATCCGTTGCATTGAAACTGTCCGGTCATATTCTCCTATGGGGAGCTAAACGGGACAGGTCCAATTATCGCGTCCTCGTTTACTGCGACGCTCTTCGCACGTCGTGCGAACGGCCCGTAACAAATGGCTTGCGTGACGCGGGCTGTCGCAAAGGAACGCGGTACAATGGCGCAAAATCACCGAACGCCTCGGCCGCGAACGCCAGAAAACGGCTTATCGGCATAGTTTGGGGGTGCAATAACCGGACCACAAAAAACTGCCACGACCGCTTAGCCGCCTCGTCCACGCGGCGTGAATTGCGAACGAAAGTCTCCATCGCTCGCCGCTTCCCTTCGGGGCGCGGCTAAACGGTTTCGCGCTTCAGCGCATTTCCACCCTTCGGCTCTCTGCGACCTCCGCGTCCTCTGCGGCTGGTTATTTGCTCGCCAATTCGATCACCCCGTCCCACTGCGGCGGCGGGCGGCGATTGTGCTGGGCGATGTAGACCACCAGAAAGTCTTTTACCTCGTCCTCCGCGGGGATGCGGTGCAGCAACTCCAACGCCGAGGGCCAGCGGCGGGCGAGGAACGCATCGAGCGCGGCTTCATAACACCGCAGATGCTCGTCGGTCAACTCCGGGCATTCCGAGCTGGGCGGCAGCAGTTCGCTCACCTCCAGCGGCGACTCCAACCCATAGGGCCGCACGATCGCCAGCCGCCGCACGCGCGCCACCTCGCGCGGCACTTCGCGGCGAACGATCCGCGCGGTCGCCTCATCCAACAAGATCGGGGCCCGCAGCAGTTTCGTCATCCCCTCCAACCGCGAGGCGAGATTCACCACCGGCCCGAAGACGGTTACCTTCACCTGATCGACGGTGCCGATCTTTCCCGCCACCGCTGGCCCGGTAGCCACGCCGATGCCGGCCTGAAAGCCCGTCGCCTGGAAGTCGGCCCGCATGGCCAACGCGGCGCGGCAGGTTCGCGGCACGGCGTCGTCTTGCGGCAGCGGCCAGCCCCAGAAGCCCATCGCGGCATCCCCCTGGAAATCACCGACCACGCCGCCCTGCTGGCGAATGTGCCGCGTCATCACCCCCAGGGCGTTGCTCACCCGTTGCAGCAGACCGAGCAGATCGCCGGACTGCCGCTCCGACTCGCGTGAGAAACCGCGCAAATCGCAGAACAACACCGAGACTTCCGTCTCACGCGGCGAAAGCACCACCTCCGGGTCTTGGTCGGCCAGCGTCTCCAGCACCACCGGCGAGAAGAACTGGCTGAGCATGGCGTGGCGGTGTTCCAGCAGCCGCATCTGCCGCAGCGAACTTAGCATCGCCGCCACCAGTTCGGTGAACTTTACGTCCTCGCGGAGATCGGTCGGATCGGTCGAAGGCGTCAGCCCCGACCGCTCGACGTTGAATCGGCCCGCCACGTAGAGCCCCCAGCCGCGGCAGGCCTTGCCCAGCACCGGCGTGCAGAACGCCCAATCGAAGGCGTCGCTGGCCGTGTACTGCTCGGGCGTGTTCGCATCGACGCCGTGCCAAACGTGCAACACGCTCTGCCGCTGCCGTAGCGCCTCAACGATCAGACTCTGGCTCGGACGGAAATCGCTGGTGATCGCCAGTCGTTGATCCCAGTGAAGAATCAGAGGGGGAGACGAGGAGAGGGGGAGAGGGGGAGAGATTGTTGATTGTCGATTGTCGATTGTCACTTGAGGAGAGCCGCCTTCATCACTGCCGACTGCCGACTGGCGACTGCCGACTTCACTGGGCACTGAAGTGCCCAGCCCTCTTCTTCTCTCCTCTCTCCCCTCTCCCCTCTCCTCTGTTCCTTCGACTCCTTCGACCGCCACAACCGCCGCCGCGTCCGCCCGGGGCACGCCGGCCAGCAACATGCTCACCAAGCGAACGAACAGTTCCTGATCGCCCGCGGCGCCGGAGATCACGTCGGGCAACCGGCTTAGCACCTCGATGCGGTGATCGGGGTTGCGAAAATGGACCTGTTTGAGATATTGCGAACTGAACGATTGCTGCTGCACCGGGGCGGGTGCGTCGGCCGCCACTGTCACCTGCTGATCGACGAGCGTGAAATTGGTCTGCCCGATGACAAAGTGTTCGCCCGGCCGGATCGTGCACCGCTCGACCTCAATGCCGCGGAGGAAGATGGCGTTCGGGGCGTCCGCCAGCCGCGCGACCTCGAGCGTCCGCCCGTTCCACCGCAGCGTGGCGTGCCGGTGTGAAACCTGCCGATCCCAAGGGACCGCCCAGCCCCCGCCCAGCCGCCCCAATACAATCGTCTCCCCCTCCGGCAGCGTCCGCCGCCAGCGCTGTTGAGCTTCAGTTCCTTGGGCAATCAGGTCGGGCATTGGGGGAAGGGGCTAGGGGCTGGGGGCTGGGGGCTAGGGGCTGGGGATTTGGACAGGGGCGGAAACGTGTAAGTACCGGTGTCGAACGAACAGCCAAGGAAGCAGAGAGATAATGACGGGGATGAGCGTATCCGCGATTTTGTTGCACCACTGCACGGGAGCGGGCGGAACGAAGTCGGTCCAGTTTCCTTCTTCCAACTGGAAGGCGCCAACTGGCAGGGGCAAGCCCACGGCGCGAAGCGTCGGTGAGACTGTGAATTCTCGGTCGCTTAGGCGCGTGCCGATGTACGTTCCGGCAATGACAATCCCAACAAGAGCAAGCCACCACGGCCAGCCCGCTCTTGCCCGGCGGAGTTTGGCAGTTTCTCCCAGCACCAACCAGAGGGCAACAATCATGACAGGAATCGAAACCAGGAAGCTCGCCATGACGTTGATCTCGTTGCACCGTGCGCCACGTGGACGCGTCACCTAAACGCGGCCTTCATCCCGCATCTCTAGCCCCCAGCCCCCAGTCCCTAGCCCCTACTCTCTCATCGGCTCGTGCTCAGCCGCTTCGCCATTCCCCACAATCCCGCCATTACCAGCGCGATCACGCCCAGCGCAATCACCCCGGCCGTCACCAACCCGTGCTTCAACCCGGCGAGCGTGTCGCCGATGGCGGTGTCGTACGCCTCTTGCACGATCACGATCCAACCGCTGTCGCGGCCGCGCACGGCGACCGGCTCCATCTCGGCCAGCCAATGCCGATTGTACATGCCCCCTTCCGGATCGAACGACAGCGGATCGCAGTAATCCTCGGCCCGCGCGGGCGTGTCGGGCAGACGGTCGGCGCGCACGCGGCTGTTCTTAAATCGATCGGGCAGACGCGGCTGCTCGGCCAGCAGCTTGTCAAACAGCGGATGCTGCAAAACTACGCCCTTGTGCTCCCCGTCGCGGTTGTTGACCAAAATGGCAAATTGGTTTTCGTCGCCGGGAAACTGAATGAATCGCCCCACTTCGACCGTCATCGCCACAATGCCCAGGAACTTCCGCTGCGGCGAATCGTCGAACAGCGGGGCACTGATCGCCACGATCCACTCTTTGGTGGTCGACTGCGATTGAAACACGTCGGAGAGCGTGGTTGTCGCAAGATGCTCGCCCGGCTTGGGTCGCCATGTCTCGTCGAGGTCGTGGCCGCGGCCGTGGAAGAAACTCCGCCAGGCGAAGTTGCGGCCGAGCGTGCGGCCTTCGGGCGTTCGCACGATCGCCACGCCGTTGGCGTCGCAGAAGAACCAACTGGCGACGTGCCCGCCTTCGCGCACCGGCCCCAGCGGGGGAACCAACGCCTCGAACTCCTTCTGCAACGCCAGCCGATCGGGCCGGTCGTGCAGTTGGTTCCGCTGCGGCTCCAAGTCAGCGGGATTCCGCTTCGCATCGCTGAGTTTCACCGACAAGTCTTGAATCTCCGGCTTGGCGAGCAGCTCGGCCAGGTGCCTGCGGAACTGCCACGAGCGGGCCACCTCCTCGACCATCTCGTAGCGGCGGAGCAATTCGTCGCCCGCCGTCCGCGCCACGTACTGTGCGGCAAAGCGATTGCTGGCCAACGCCCGATCCGTCAACGCCTCGTCCGATTGTCGCACTGCCGTGCTGAACCCCTGCCAGGCGAACCAGGCGACCACCGCCAGCAACAGCGCCGGCCCGATCGCCCCCAAAACCATCATCGGCCGCCGCGCCAAACGCGCCGCGCGGGCGTCCAAGGCGTCGAGCACCTCCTGCACGTTCGCGTAACGCCGCTCCGGGTCGACCGCCAGGCAGCGATCGGCGATCGCCGCCAGCATCTTATCGACGCCGCGGACCTTGCGATGCGCTGACGGCGGCGGCGACTTCGTGATCGTCTCACGATAATGCCGCAGCCGCTGGTTCAAGTCGGGCGTCCGCTCGAAGGCGTCGACCGTCTTGCCCGTCCGATACGGCGGCCCGCCGGTCAACATGCAATAGAGCAGCGCCCCGAGTGCGTAGACGTCCCAGCGGGCGTCGGGCACGGCCTCGAGGTCGGCCTGCTCGGGGGCCATGTAAAACATCGTCCCCAGCGCCGGCGCTTGCTCGGTCGACAACCGCGACTGACCGAAATCGGCCAACCGCGGCTTGCCGTCCTGATCCAGCAGCACGTTGGCCGGCTTCAGATCGCAGTGCAGCACCCCCTTGCCGTGTGCGTGGGCCAATCCGGTGGCCACGTCGCGGAGCAGCGACACCGCCTCGTCAACCCGCACGGGCCCCTGCGCGATCCGGTCGGCCAGCGAGCCCTTTTCCAGATACTCCATGATGTAGTAGGGCGGGTCGGCATCCCAGCCGACGCCCAGCAACTGCACCACGTAGCGATCGGCGAAGAGGAAAGCCAGCTTCTCGACTTCGCGCGACAACAGCGACCAGTCGAGCCCGCCGCGATGGGCGTAATATTTGATCGCCACCCGTCGGCCGGTGTTCCGTTCGACGGCCACCCAGACTTCGCCGTACGCCCCCACGCCAAGGAACCGTTCCGGCTCATACCCCGGCGTCTGCGTCGGCGGGTGGCCGCGTTGCAGGCTCATCTCCCGCGCCCGCCGCCGTTCCACGCCCCCCTGGATTTCCGTCGGGTCGATGCTCATCCCTCTAGTATAAGACGGCGAAGGCCGGGTGGCGAGTGGCCGGAAAACGGGCGGATAACAGCCTACTTTGCCGTCGGAACTGTCTTCTTCAGAATCGCTTTCGGGGCGAATTCTCTCAGTGGAAACACGTTGTCGATGCCGTCGGGCGCCGGGAGGGGCGGGGCGTGAAGGCCGCCTGAATCCTTGATTTCGTTTATATAGCGCTCGGCCAGTTCGAGCGTCGAGTCCGCGATATATTCCGGTGCCACTGCAAAGTAGTACGTCGTCGAGTCTTCCCGCACAAATGCGGGAAAGTGGGTCTCGGCGATGCGCACATGTCCCTTGCAAACCACGAGATTGGCCTGAACCCAACACGGCTTGGCGACTTTGTGGATTATCTCGAAATGGACGAGCCCATCCCCCTCCATCTTGGCCTTCACCGAGAATGCTCCAGGATTCTCTTTGGTGAGAGCTGGGGTCCAGCCAAGTCGGTGTACCACCGCCAATGCAGTGGCCGAAAGTGTGGCTACAAGGAGCGCCGCAACGAACAGTCTGTAGATTCTCATAAACCCTCCGAGCGGTTTGCTATTGTGAAAGCGCGACCGGCGTGTTCACTATGCCGGCAAACCATAGACGACGATCGACGCAGATGAGTTCCGGCTGATCGCCAGCTACGATACCACCAATGGGCCAATCGGTGGCGCGGCTTTTGACATTGACCCAACCCCCCATTCCACTACAATGCCGCAGGCCGAAATCTCCACGCATTTGCCCTTTTTCGCCCCTGAATCGACGCATGAATGAGCCGAGTTCGCAGCAACCCGCCCCCAGCGAAGCCAGCCTTGAAGCCGCACGACGGGAGAAACTGCGCAAAATACGCGAAATGGGCATCGACCCCTGGGTGCACGTTTCGATGGCCATCAGCCCATCGGCGACATCCGCGGCCGGGAGAACGAAATCGTTGTGGTGCCGCCCAACGAAAGCCAACCCGACCATCCGCCCGAGCAGCATGGGCCGAAGGTCCGGGCGGCGGGGCGAATCGTCCTGCGGCGGCCCTCCGGCAAGGTCCATTGGCTGCAAGTCCGCGATTGGACCGGTACGATCCAGGTCATGCTCGGCAAGGCCCAAGTGGGCGAGGAGAACTTCGCCCTGGCCCAGTGCCTCGACCTGGGCGATATCGTCGGCGTCGACGGCGAACTAAGGCGGACGATGAAGGGCGAGCTGACGATCTTCGCCTCCGACCTGCGGCTGCTCTGCAAGTCGATCGCCACGCCGCCCGAAAAACACAAGGGCCTGGCCGATCCCGAGCTTCGACAGCGGCGGCGCTACCTCGATCTCATTCACACCGACGGCGTGCTGGAGACGTTCCTTCGCCGCTCGAAGATCGTGCAATCGATCCGCAACACCCTGGCGGGCCGCGGGTTCGTCGAGATCGAAGGGCCCACACTTCAGACGATCGCCGGCGGGGCCGCCGCCCGGCCCTTCATCACGCACCATAACGCACTCGACATCGACCTCTACCTGCGGATCGCGCTCGAACTGCACCTGAAGCGGCTGCTGGTCGGCGGCATGGAGCGGGTCTACGAGATGGGCCGCGTCTATCGCAACGAAGGCATCGACGCCCGCCACAATCCCGAGTTCACGATGATCGAGATTTACCAGGCCTACGGCAACTACGAGACGATGATGGAGTTGACCGAGGCGATGATTGTCGATGCGATCCTAACGATGAAGGGGCTAGGGGCTAGGGGTCGGGGGCTGGGGGCTAGTGGGCAGTTGGCAGTCGGCAGTGGGCAGTCGGCAGTGGAGAGTGGAGAGTGGAGAGTGGAGAGTGGAGAGGAGGGAGCTTTTCCGCCTTCCGCCAATTTCCAAGTCCCCAAATCTCCAAATCTCCAAATCTCCAAATCTCCAAATCCCGAAATCCCGAAATCCCCAAATCCTCAGAGCAACGCCTTCCTCTGGCCCTGGGGCGAAACCACGATCGACTTCACGCCGCCATTTGCGCGAAAAACGTACGACGAGCTTTTTGCCGAGCACACCGGCCTGCGGCCCGACGACGCGGCCGGCATCGCCAAACTGGCCGAATCGCTCGGTTTCAATGCGGTCGGCAAGCACCCTGACGTGGTGAAGAGTTTCGTCTTTGAAGAGAAGGTCGAGAAGTCGCTGTTACAGCCGACGTTTGTAATCGACTACCCGGCGAGCCTTTGCCCCTTGACGAAGCGCAAGGCCGGCAACCCGGCGATTGCCGAGCGGTTCGAGTTGTTCGTACATGGCATGGAATTGGCCAACGCCTATACGGAACTGAACGACCCCGACTTGCAGGAGGAGCTTTTCAGCAAGCAGCTCGACGGTCTGCCCGAGGAGGAGTCGATGGCGAAGATGGACCACGATTTCATTCGCGCGTTGCGGCACGGAATGCCCCCGGCCGGCGGCCTGGGGATCGGCATCGACCGGTTGGTGATGCTGTTAACCAATTCGCAGTCGATCCGCGAGGTGATCTTGTTCCCGTTGTTGCGGCCGGAAGTGGAAAGTGGGAGGTAGCCGGCAAGCGGGCGGAGCGGGCGGTGAACCGCCACCCCTCGCTCCCACGCTCCGCGTGAGAGTGTCCTGGAATTAAGACTGTAGGAGGCGACTCCTGTCGCCGATTGGGGCTTCGCGCCGGCGCCATCAGCGTCAGGAGACGCCTCCTACAGCCTGTTTCTGCCGCGGCAATTCCAGGACACCCTTACGCTTCGCGTGGGAACGCCTGGCATGGACGCTTTGCGTCCGCGTTGATGGAGTGATGGCGTAATGGAATACGTCCGGTGCGGCACAACTTGGCGGCGTGTTCCCACGCGGAGCGTGGGAACAAGGTCTTTGCGAAGCCGCAAGCGGGCGGAGTGGGCGGAGTGGGCGGTAAACCGCCCACCCCTCGCTGCTTTCCCCTCCCCTAGCCCCCAGCCCCTAGCCCCCGGTCCCTAGCCCCTGGTCCCTGACCTCTGACCCACGACCCCTCCATGTACAAATACCTCCTCTGCTGGCGTTACCTCCGCACCCGCTACATCGCGTTGGCGTCGATCATCAGCGTGATGCTGGGCGTGGCGACGATGATCGTGGTCAACAGCGTAATGGAGGGCTTTGCCTGCGAGATGCAGAACCGCACCCGCGGCATCCTTTCCGACGTCATCGTTCAATCGAAAAGCCTCGAAGGCATGCCCAATGCCGAAGGGATCATGGCGCGGATTCGGCATGAGGCCGGCGACCAGATCGAAGCCATGTCGCCGACCGTCGTCGTCCCGGCCATGCTCAGTTTCCAATGCAACGGCTCACAGATCGTGCAACCGGTGCAGTTGCTCGGCATCGACGCGACGACGCAGGGTTCCGTCGGCGATTTTTGCAAGTATTTGCAGCATCCGGCCAACCGCAAGGCGATGAGCTTCGATCTCCGCGAAGGCGGTTACGACACGTTCGACCATCAAGCCGGCGCGGATGCGATCGAACGCCCGGACATGGCCCTGGCCGGTGCGGAGCATCGCCGCCAAGTTCGGCGGGCCCTCGCGGACCACGAGGCGTATCTGAGGCGGATCGAAGCCAGCCGGCCGCACGTCGCCGCCAAGGACAATTCGCCGAGAACGGCCAACGAGCCGCCGTCCAATCCCTTCGACGACCATCCGATCCCGGGCGAAACCAACCAGGGCACCGCCGTCGATTCCGAAAAGCAATTCACCGGCGCTGTTTTAGGCATGGCCATCGTCACCCGCCGCGACAGCCAGGGAGCAGACCACTTCATGGCCATTCCCGGCAACGACGTGAAGATCAGCACCGTTACCGCCGGCATGCCGCCCAAAGTGACCAGCGACAACTTCACTATCGTCGATCTCTACGAGAGCAAGATGAGCGAATACGATGCGAATTTCGTGTTCGTGCCGATTCGCCAGTTGCAGGAACTTCGCGGCATGATCGACTCGGAAAAGGGGCCGCTAGTGAACTACATCCAGATCAAATTGAAGCCCGGCGCCAACGGCGACGCGGTCCGCGATAAACTCCGGGCCGCCTTTGATCCCGACCTGTACGTGATCGACACCTGGCGCGACCGGCAGAGCGCGCTTTTGCAGGCCGTGCAAATGGAAACCACCATCCTCAACATCCTGCTGTTCTTCATCATCGCCGTGGCCGGCTTCGGCATCCTCGCCATCTTCTACATGATCGTGGTGGAAAAGACCCGCGACATCGGCATCCTCAAATCGCTGGGCGCCTCGAGTTCCGGCGTGATGGGAGTCTTTCTGTCGTATGGGCTCTCGCTGGGGCTGGTCGGCTCCGGCATCGGCATGATTGCCGGGCTGTTGTTCGTTCGCTACATCAATCAAATCGCCAAATTGGTCGGCTGGATCACCAACCGGCCGGTATTCGATCCGAAAATCTACTATTTCAGCAAGATACCGGCAATCGTCATGCCGGGAACGCTCGTCTGGATTGTCCTTGGCGCGCTAATGATCGCGGTGGCGGCCAGCATTCTGCCCGCCCGCCGCGCCGCCAGGCTGCATCCCGTGGAGGCCCTGCGATATGAGTAAGCATACGAAGCGCGTTTCCGTTCGTCATTGCCCCGCCGCTGGCACGGCGACGAGGAGTTTAGCAGCCGCCGGCGCGGCGGCTCCAAGCGTGCGGCCTGAATTGCCACCGGCCGCCAAACCGGCGGACGACCAGGCGCCGTCGCCGGTGAAACGCCCTCATTTCCTTGCCGCCGAGCGCAACGAACAATCCGCCCACTTGCGGGCGGTCAATCTCTGGAAGAGTTACCGCAAGGCCGCCGTCGAAGTGCCGGTCCTCCGCGGCGTGAGCTTCAAGGTGCGGCCCGGCGAACTGCTGGCGATTGTCGGTCAAAGCGGCTCGGGCAAGAGCACGCTCCTGCACTTGCTGGGCACGCTCGACGCTCCCGACAAGGGCGAGGTGCATTACGCCGGCCGACGGATCGACGATCTCCCCGCCCGCGCCCGCGACCACCTGCGGAACGCCCGTTTTGGCATGATCTTCCAGTTCTATCACCTCCTGCCCGAACTGACCACGCTGGAAAACGTGCTCTCGCCGTTGATGATCGCCCAGGGCGTGTGGAAGTACCTCCACGATCGCCGCCAGCATCGCGCCTGCGCCGAAAAGCTGCTGGAAATGGTCGGCCTGGGCCACCGCCTCAAGCATCGCCCGCGGGAGCTCTCCGGCGGCGAGATGCAGCGGGCGGCCATCGCCCGGGCCCTGATCGCCCAGCCCGATCTGCTCCTGGCCGACGAGCCCACCGGAAACCTCGACCAGGCCACCGGCCAAGACATCATCCGCCTCTTGCGGACCTTGAACCGCCAGCAAAACCTCACTATAGTGATGGTAACCCACGATCGCGCCATCGCCGACCAGGCCGACCGGATTGTACGGTTAGCCGGCGGCAGAATTGACGAGTAGGGTTCAGAGGTCAGGGTTCAGCCGTAGGTTATGCTTTAGCATAACGAGAGCCCGGCCTGCGATTGTTATGCTAAAGCATAACCTACGGCTGTATTCCAACCCCGACCTCCAATCCCTAATCTCCAATCCCTGATTTCCACCATGTCCCTAAAGATCTACATCGACGGCAAGCTCTACGACAAAGAAGACGCGAAGATTAGCGTCTACGATCACGGTCTGCTCTACGGCGACGGCGTGTTCGAGGGGATGCGGAGCTACGGCGGCCGCGTCTTCCGCCTGGCCGAGCATATTGACCGCCTCTGGGATTCGGCCAAGGCCGTCTGGTTGGAAATCCCCATGAGCAAGGCCGAAATGACCAAGGCCGTCAACGACACCTTGACGCTCAACGGCATCAAGGACGGCTACGTCCGCTTGGTGATCACCCGCGGCGTCGGCACGCTCGGGCTCGATCCCACTAAGTGTGCCCGGCCCAGCGTCATCATCATCGCCGACCACATCGCGCTCTATCCCGAAGAGTTGTACGAGAAGGGGCTGGAGATCGTCACCTCCAGCATTCCGCACGCACCCCACCGCGCTGAGCCCGCGGATCAAGTCGCTGAATTACTTGAACAACATTCTGGCGAAGATCGAAGGCATGCAGGCCGGCTGCATCGAGGCCCTGATGCTCAACCACAAGGGCGAAGTGGCCGAGTGTACCGGCGACAATATCTTCCTGGTCCGCGACGGCCGCATTTCCACGCCGCCGCCGGACGCCGGCATTCTCGAAGGCATCACCCGCAACGCCGTGATCGAAGTCGCCCGGGCGGCGGGCATCGAGTTCCGCGAGGTCGTATTGACGAAGTACGACTGCTACGTCGCCGACGAAATCTTCCTGACCGGCTCGGCCGCCGAAGTGATTTCCGTCGTCAAGCTCGACGGCCGCGTCATTGGCGACGGCAAGCCCGGCCCAATCACCCGCGATCTCGCCGCCCGCTTCAAGAAATTCGCACGAAGTGCGTAGCGCTTCGTGATTCATATTCCGACGTTAACGTACTCTTCACACTCCGTGTGAAGCGAGCGTTGGTTTGCCCTCATTTCGTGCGCAAGATGAGTGCAGGCGTCGTCAGGAGCCTTCAGCATGCCCCTGAATTCGTAGACCTCAGCGTCACACCCCCCGGCGGAGATCACTGCTGTTTGCGGCGATTCAGGCAAGGGAATCTGTCCCTTCGGCTCGATCAGGCGAACGTGTTGGCGGAATACTCAGGGCCGGAATTCAGAAGACGAAAGGCGAAATGAACTATGAGGACAGAAAACGCCCTGTTCATCGCGATAGGGATCTTGGCCGCCGCAGTCACAGGCTGCAATCGCTCTGGCGGCGCGAAGGAACCGACGCAGTACCAATCCCGGTGTCTCCACCCCTACTGGTACGCGGAGCAAGGTAAGTGCGACGAGGCAGTCGCCGACTTCACCGAGGCCATTCGGTACTTTCCCACCGACGTCTCGTGCTATTCTGGCAGGGGTAAGTGTTACTTGGCAAAAGGCGATTACGACAAAGCAATCGCCGATTTCTCGGAAGCCATCCGGCTCGATCCAGAGAGCACAGAGGCATTTTACAATTACTACAATCGCGGTATGGCGTACAAACGCATAGGCGAAACGACCAAAGCCGAAACTGACTTCAAGACCGCGGAAAGGGTTGGGACCATCAAAATTCTCCCCTCGATACCGTAGCCCGGTCAGCAAGATGATGCACAATTCGCTCCATTCTCGGCAGTTGGCGTTTGTGTGGCTTCTTCTGGCCTTCTCAATCAGCGGCCTGTTCCACGCTGCGCAGGCTGATGAGACCGGTCCAGCGCCGCAACGGGCCTTCGACGCCGCCCCGTTTGCGACTGTATCCCTATCCGAAGATCAACGGGACTACACGTTGCTCTGGAACGAGCCGCGGAAGATCCGCCAAGTAACGGTTGAATGTGGTCCCGGGGCCTTGCCCGCTGATAGAGCAGATATTCGCGTGCAATACTGGCATCGCGGCTGGAGCGGCGCGGCGGACCCACCCGTTGCGGAGACTGATACGGCGGCCGAAGGTTGGCAGAACGTCGATGACTGGACGAACGGTCAATGGAAGGACGCCGACACGCGCGTGCGGAGGGATGGTTCACGTCTGATTTTCACATTCGCGCCAACCCATGAAAAGGAGTTCCCGCAACTCCGCGCACCAGGAGTGACGTTTCGCAAGACGCTGAAAATCCGCCTTCACGGCCAGTCGGCACTCCCGCCGATGCGGAGCGTGAAAGCGTTTACCGACGGCGTCGTTCACCCCCTGGCAGTTCGAATTCAGTGGGACATTCCGGCACTCAAAGGGCTTGCATTTGACGGCGAGGAGGAGGTGCAACTCGAAGCCTACAACGGGAAGATTCTCACCGCTTGTCCCTCGGACGGTTCTCCGTTGAAAGTCGATGGAAATCGGGTGTTGATCCCTGCGGGAATGCGAGGCGGACTGGAATTGCGGTTGTTGGTTGTTGACGCCGCGGACGACTCGCCCGATCGCACCGTGATTACCCTGCGTTCCAATCGGCGGCCCTTCTCCTTCGCCCCGCAAGAATTGCCTCTCGGCCGAAGAATCCTCGTCGATGACCTGGGCGTGCTGGTCACCAAGGCCGACGACACTGTAAGCGTCGCCAGTTGGCGGAAGGCGCTCGCGGAGCTCAACCGTAAGACCGTGTATGATCGCGTGAGCGAGGCCGCGGAACAGACGCTCGATCGTGCGTGGAACGAGATGCCGCTAAAACGCCCGCTGTACTTCGTACACGGCCTGCCGGGCAACCGCAACGTATTTCGCCAGGATCCCGACGGCGATATTGCCATAAGTAGTGTGGTGCAACGCTTTCAATGGCATCCCAGCCCCAAGGATTCCGCACGGCAGCTATGGAAGGGGAGTTTCTTGGAGCTTGGATTCGGATTTCCCCCCGGAAAGCGCGGCGGGCGGGAGTTGCTGGAAGGCTATCTGCCGCAATTGCGGTCTTGGTGGCAGGACGGGCCGATCTATTACGAACAGACTACCATTCTTGGCAAACTGAATGGCGATTTGATCTCCAATGCGCTCGACGACCCAACCGTCCTCTTCATGCAGGTGCGCGTCGTCAACACCTCGGCGACGGAAACAGCCAACGCGAGGCTGACTCTTAGCTCCCGCGGTGCAGGCCGCAACGAACGCCTACGGCTCGACGGCCAACGAGTGCTCGTTGCTGGCGAAAATGGAAATCCTCGTCTTCGCTACCTGCTGCAATCGGCAAACCCCGGCCGCATCGTTGCGGACGGCCGCAAGCTGCGATGGGAACTGAAACTCGGGCCCGGCCAGTCGCACAATCTGTTCGTCGCCATCCCCTCGATCACTCTGACCAAAGAAGAGGAGATGGCGGCCCTGGCCAAACGCGATTTCCAGACCGAGAGCCGATCGATCGCCGATTTCTGGCGAAAAGTCGTCTCGCAATCCGCGCAGATCCATACCCCTGAACCCTGGCTGAACGGATTTTACAAGGCCCACGCCCAGCACCTGGAGGTGAATTGCCTGCACGATCCCGATCCGAAGCTCTCGCGCCGCTATGCCGTCGTCGGCTCGTTGGTTTACGGCGTGTTTCCCAACGAATCGGCGATGATGATCAGCGACCTCGACCGCCGTGGCATGCACGAAACCGCGGAAAACTGCCTTCAATCGATGCTCGATTTCCAAGGAACGGTTCCGCTGCCCGGCAACTTTCGGAGCCAGGAGGGAGTTCTCTACGGCGCCAATGGATTGGAGATGGGGGGCTACAACAAGGACCAAGGCTATACGCTCTGGTGTTTGGCCGAGCATTGGAAGCTCACCCGCGATCGGGCGTGGATGGCGCGAGTGTCACCCAAAATCCTCGCGGCGTGCCAGTGGATCATCCGCGAACGGAAGGCCACAATGAAACTGGAACCCGATGGCAGCAAACCCATAGAATACGGTTTCCTGCCCGCCGGAGGATTGGAAGACGTCCAGGATTATTGGTACTGGCTGGCGACCAACGCCGCGACGGTCTGGGGTTTCGACGCCGTGGCGGACGCCTTGGCCGACTTCGGCCATCCGCAGGCAACACGGCTGCAAGCCGAGGCGAAAGCCTATCACGACGACGTGCTCCGCGGGCTGACCGAATCCCGCATTCGCACCCCGGTCGTCCGGCTGCGAAATGAAGTCTACGTGCCGAAATTCCCGTCACATTTGCACCTTCGTGGCCGGGCGGCAGGTTGGATTCGCGAGACGCTGGAAGGCTCGATGTTCCTGCCCGCCTACGGTCTGATCGCCCCCGACGCGCCGCAGACCGCCTGGATTCTCCAGGATTACGAGGACAATCTCTACATTTCCGATCAATACGGCTACTCAATTCCGGTGTTCGAGAAGTTCTGGTTCTCTCGCGGCGGATTCTCGATGCAGGCCAATCTGCTTGACGGCCCGTTGGCCTATCTCTATCGCGACGACATCAAGCATTATCTCCGCGCGTTCTTCAACGGTTTCGCCTCGGGCTTCTATCCGGAAACCAAGATGCTCAACGAGCACTCAAAACCGGAGCTCGGCTATCCCGCCGGCGATCATTTCAAGACCTCCGACGAGTCGCAAGTCTCCTGTTGGCTGCGGCTGATGTTCATCCGCGAGTCGGGCGACGATCTCTATCTTGGCCAGGCGATTCCGCGCTACTGGCTTCGCGACGGCAGCGAAATCGGCATCCACAACGCCGCCACCCATTTTGGCCCCATGTCGCTCGGCTATCGCTCCCTCTCGAAACGAGCAAGGAAGATCACCGTCGAACTGGATCCGCCGAAACGCAACCCGCCCCGAACGATCTACCTCCGCCTGCGAAACGCGGAGGAGAAACCCATCAGAAGCGTTATCCTCAACGGCGGACCCTACGATAAGATGGACGTCCAGAAGGAGTGGATCATTCTGCCGGGCAATCTGAAATCGCACCAAACCATCACTGTCGGCTACTAAAGCCCGAAAAGCAAGCGCTTGCCGGCGGCCGCCGATGGCGCTCGTTGCCGATTGAGTCTCCGTCGCCAATCCGGCTTTTTCAGAAATACCGCAAAACAGCCTCTTGACAGCATTGACACATTTGTTACGATAAAAGCAAATCTAGGTAACCAAACAAAGAGCCTTTAGCAAGTCCTTTGCAGAGGATGCGACAATGAACCGGCAAGTCGTAGCGAAACGCCGCGTGAGGTCGTTGGGGTTTGCCCTGCTGATCACGTCTCTTTTTATGGCCGTCAACCCGCCCGTGTGGGCAGATGTTAACCAAGTAGGTGATGTTGGTCTGTCCACGAATATTGGCATTGTTGTCTTCTACATCGGCCACAACGGCGCTGGCACGCTCTCCGTCACTGATGGCACCAGCTTCAACGCGGGGTACTACCCCAGCTACCTCGGCTACAATCCCGGCTCGACAGGCGTGGTCACCGTTAACGGCAGCGGCTCGACCTGGACCATCCCTAGCGGGCAGACCGGGGGCATTCCCAGCGTCACTGTCGGCTATTACGGCAGCGGGACGCTTTCGATTACCAACGGCGGCGCTGTAAACAGCACTTACGACAACACCATCGGCTACGGGGGCAATTCGGCGGGTGTGGTCAGCGTTGACGGCGCCGGTTCGACCTGGACGACTAGCTGCAATCTGAACGTCGGCGTCAACGGCGGCGGAACACTCTCAATCACCAATAACGGCAACGTCTCGGCTGCCGGCGCAACTTACGTTGGCGCGGCGCGGGTTCCACAGGAGTGATCCAGTTTGGCAATGGAACCCTGACAACCCCATCGCTTTTTGCATCGCCGACCCAGTTGATGGGCACGGGCACGATCAACACCCACGGACTGGTGAGTGACATCAACTTCGTATTCTCTTCGCCCGACGACCTGAAGCAGACCTTGCCGTTCCAACAGTCCGCCCAAACGGTCGCGGTCAATCTCGACATGGCCAGCAGCACAAGCACCAACGGCGCACTGGGCGCGGGCTGGGCAAGCGCCGGTTCCCTGACAATCAAGAATGGAGTGACCGTCAATTCCATCGGCGGTTACCTAGGCTACCAACGGGGAGCAACCGGTATCGCGACGGTAACGGGAAGCAGCTCGACTTGGAACTGCAATAGCAACCTCTATGTCGGCTATAATGGCAGCGGAACGCTCTCGATTAGCAACGGCGGCAGCATCCTCGGCGGCTACGGCTTTGTCGGCTATGCTCCCGGCTCCATCGGCGCGGTGACCGTGGATGGCCCCGGCTCCTCTTGGTCCTGCTACAATCTCTATGTCGGCCATAGCGGCGGCGGCACGCTTTCCATCAGCAATGGCGGCAATGTCTCCGTCAGCAACGAGGCCTTCGTCGGCAGCTACGCCGCTTCCGTGGGAGCGATTCAGTTCGGACCAAACGGCGGAACACTGACAACCCCATCACTGCTTGCGTCGCCGTCGCAATTGGCCGGTACAGGCACCATCAACGCCCGTGGACTGGTAAGCGACATCAATCTGGTGTTCGATTCGACTCACGGTCCGACGCAGACGCTCTCATTTCAGCAGCCCGGCCAGAACGTCGTGATCAATCTGGATATGGGGAGCGTCCCGGTTATTAATGGTGATCTCGGCGCGGGGTGGAAAGGCAGCGGTTCTCTCACGATTCGGGATGGAGTCACAGTCACCTCCAGCACCGGCTACGTCGGTTACACCAGCGGCTCGACGGGCACGGTTGCGGTCGTCGGCGCGGGCTCGACCTGGATTAGCAGCGTGATGTACACCCCGTTTTGGGGCGGTCTCTACGTCGGCAATAGCGGCAGCGGGACGCTTTCCATATCCAGCGGCGGCAGCGTTTCCAGCCCGGTCGGCTTCGTCGGTTACGCTTCCGGCTCCCTGGGCGCGGTCAGCGTGGACGGCGCGGGCTCGATCTGGAGCAATACGGGCATGTCCTACAGGGGCAACCCAATCACTGTCGGCGGCTCCGGCAGCGGAACACTGCAAATCACCAATGGCGGCACAGTCACAAATGGCAACGCCCCGTACGGCTCCACGATTGCTGATGCGCTCGGATCGACAGGTGTGGTTAGAGTAGATGGAATGGGCTCGGTGTGGACCTGCGGCGCCCTCACCGTCGGCAATAGTGGCAGCGGGACGCTTTCGATCACCAACGGCGGCGCCGTCAATTGCAGCATAAGTGGCGTCGTCTGCACCATCGGCAATGCCCCAGGTTCGACGGGCGTAATCGCAGTCAACGGCGCCCGCTTGAACGGCGCCGCTGCCAACAGTATTGTCGTCGGCAACTCCGGCAGCGGGACACTCTCGATCAGTAATAGTGGCTCCGTCACCAGTAGCTTCAGTTACCTCGGCTATGCCCCCGGCTCGACAGGTGTGGCGACCGTGGCCGGCGTCGGTTCGACCTGGAACTACAGCGGTTTCTTCTACGTCGGCAACAGCGGCAGTGGGACGCTCTCGATTACAAACGGGGCCCGCGTCGTCGGCGGCAGCAACACCAGCACCATCGGTGGAAAGAACGGGGCGACCGGCGTAGTCACCGTGGACGGCAACGGCTCGTCCTGGACGACCACCGCTAGTACTCCCGTCGGCAGCATTGCTGTCATTGGCGGCGGCACGCTCTCGGTGACTGACGGCGGCAGCGTCAACAGCAATGGAGCCTCAATCAGCGGCACAACTGGCTCGGCGGGTGAAGTCATGGTGGATGGCGCCCGTTCGATGTGGACCGACAGCGGCAGCCTCGCCGTTTACGGTGGTGGAATACTCTCGGTCACCAACCGCGGCGGCCTCGCCAGCGCCAGTGCCTATATTGGAAATCTCTCTTCCAGCTTGCCGGGCGCATTCCATGTGGACGGCACGGGCTCATTCTGGACAAACAGCGGCAACATCAGTGTCGGCAACCTTGGCACCGGAACGCTGTCGCTCAGCGGCGGCGGCGCCGTCACAACAACGAGCATCTCCGTGTCTACCAGTACTTCACTCTTGGCCATCGATGCGGGACGCGGCAGCCTGCTGACAATCGGCGGCGGCACAGGCACTATCACCAACAGCGGCGTCGTCCGCGTTCTCGCGGGGGCAGGTGCGCCTGTCAGTTCCAACAAGTACTCGCCCATTTCCGCCAAAACGTGGAACGGCGGCGGCACGTATCAGGCCATCGGTGGAACGTGGGATAAAGTCGGCCATACCTTTACGGCATCCAGTGTGACAACGGGCATATCCAATTCCGCCGTCGCGCTCGACCTGGCGTCGGTCCAGCGGGCGTTGATCGACGATAGCGTCACCGGCTGGCAGGTCGGCGCGAGTTTTCCCGCCACGGCAAACACCATGAACATGACATTCACCGCAACGGCTATGAACAACGCGTTGCTTGACATGCTGCGAGACGAGTTGCCGGCGAGCGACACGGTCCTGAGCGGATGGTCTTTCTCGACAACAGGTCTCACCGCCAGTTCGACCAACCCCGTTTATCTCTCCTTCCAGGTGGGCGCGGCGCCACCGCCGGAAACCTTGCACGTCTGGCGCTACGACGGCAGCAAATGGGCGGACTTCACTGCATTGGACCTGACCGATGACGGCAACTACGCGAGCTTCACAGTGACCGGATTGAGCGGGTACGCGATGGTCGCCGTACCCGAGCCAGGGACAATGGCGCTTCTCACCACGGGCGCGCTCGGCCTGCTCAGCCTTCGCCCGGCGACGGAGGAAGCAGCGGCCGTAAGGCATGATCCGGCAGCACGCCGAGATGCGAGTAAGATCATTCCAGTTGCCATGCTTTCCAGTTGCCTCCTCATCCTGTCGCTGTTCTCCTCGCCACCCGCTGGCGGCGATCCCGTCGTGCTGGAGAATGATCATCTTCTCGTCGCATTCGCTTCCAGGGACGGTTCGATCACCCGCTTGAGGAACAAACCAAAGCAGATCGACCTCATCTCCCATGCAACAAAGCCGGGCCAAGCCTGGGCGCTGTTGCTCTTCCCCTTTGAACTGACGTCGAAGTTCACGGCATTCCACATCTCCCGCTCGGAGAACGCCGGCACGCAGACGGCCAAACTGGAGTGGGAAACCTCCTACCGCATCACGGTCAAGGCTGAAGCACGGTTGTCGGCAGGCTCCGACGAGCTTGAGTTGAGGTGCTCCGCGGAAAACAGGGGCGACCGCACCATCCTCGCATTTCGCTACCCGGCGATCCAAGGCATCGGTACGCTCGCAAGAGACGGCGCTTCGGATCGGCTGTTGCACTCGACCATGATGGGGGCGCTGTTCTACGATCCGTTTCACCTCTTCCAGGGAGACGCCGCCGATCTTCACGCCCGCGGCATGGTGGTCGCGCGCTATCCCAACGGCTTCGCTGGCTCCCCGTTGCAACTGATGGCCTACTACGCCGAAGGCCGCGGCGGATTCTACCTCGCCGCCAAAGACAGCCGCGCCGCCGACAAGGACTTCAACTTCTACAAGGCACAAGACAATCGGAGTCTCACCTGCGAAATTGCCCATATCCAGTGGGATGCGCGGCCGGGAAAGAGCCTGCGCGTCGACTATCCCATCGTGATTGCCGCGCTCACCAAGGGAACATGGTATGAAGCCGCCCAGCGCTATCGCGATTGGGCCACGCGACAGCCCTGGTGCCAACGCGGAACCCTCCGCCGCAGGGTTGACGCCAGCGACGCCTGTCGTTGGCTCTTGCAGGAGATCGGCGGCGTGGGCATGTGGTGGCCTTTCCGCAACGACATCCGCGCGGATATTGTCCGCACCCGCCGGCTCTTCGGCGCCCCGCTTTTGCACTTGGAGCTCTGGTGGGGCAACAAACCGTCACGCGAGGCCGCCCAGACTGACGGCGACCGTTTCGGCCCGTTCTACTTCCCTTTTCTCGCGCAAAAGAGCAAAGACACCTTCGTATCGCACCGCGCGGACGAAATCTTCCCGCCGGCGGCGCCGATCACGTCCGATTGGACGGCGATGTGTCCCGCCCAGCCGGAATGGCGAAAGGTGGTATGCGAATCGGCCGAGGACATGGTCGGCACGGGCCCCCTGCGATACCATCAGGTCTGGGTGGACGAGAATCGCACGGGCTGCCACGCCGACTGTCTCTACTACGACATCGGCCCGTGCGCCGGCGTTCCCACGCATTGCTACGCCGGGAACCACGTTCATACACCCGGCGCCGGCCGAGGAATTACCCAGGCTTACGTCTCGCTGTTCGAGGAGAGCCGCCGCCGGGCTTCCAAGGCGAAAGGGGCTTACGTTCCCGTCGGGACCGAGTGCCTCGGCGAGCCGTTTGTCGGCTGCCTCGATCTCTATTACGCCCGTAACGCGGGTCTCAGTCCTGACATGGAGACCGCTCCGTACGTCCGGAATCTGACGTGGCTGCCCGACGGCCGGATGGAGATCGTTCCGCTGCTGCCCTTTGTCTACCACGAACACGGGCCGGTGGCCGTGCAGGGGATCTACCCGGTATATCCGTGGGACGTTCCGCAGGGAGAGGATTTCTTCACTTGGGCCGAGGCGCGGACCGTTCTCTGGGGCGGTCTGATCGTCAGTTTTCCGGTGACGGCCGGCCACGCGCCTTCAGACAATCGATCGCGTTTCCTTCGCAGCCTAGTGGCGGCCCGCACCAATTTTGCCCGCGACTATCTGGCCTACGGCCGGATGCAGCCGCCGCCCGCCATCCGTTGCGGGACCATCGATATCGATCACGGCTTGGCCGAAGGCGGTTGGCTGCGCAGGATCCGCTTCGCAAAACCCAATTCCGTCCTCTCGGCGTTCGGATTGTCGGCGGAAAATCCGAGTCGCGGTCAAGACGGCACCGGCGAACTCTCGGTGCAACAGTGGATCAAGAGCATGCTCGCGCTTCCCGCCACTCCCGCGCAAGCGCCGAACGCTGACAGTTCCCTCGGTCATGTCCCAGGCTTACACGTTGGCGGACGACCGGCTCGGAATTGTGCTGGTGAATCTGCGACCCAACGCCGAAGAGACGGTGAGCCTGCCCGTCGATCCGGTTGCCTATGGTCTGCTGGCCGGCTCCTACGAGCTTTGGCAAACCGGGCTCGCCGAGCAAAGGCCCTTGGGTGTATTCCCTCGGTTGCGTGAGATAAAACTCCGTCTTCCCCCCCGGGCGGTCGTCTTAGTGGAGGCAAGAAGATCAAGACCATGAAAGGACAAGCCACTCCTACGACCTCTTGATAGCTTGTCCGCAGGTTTTTTCTCTGCGTGCTGGGCGCTAATTGCCGTTTGCTCGCATCAGAAGATTCTCAATGGTTGTCATTCGCTGTTTCGATTTCGGCTCCACGTTGGGCTTGGGCACTTTTCTTGTCCGGCCCACTCGGCAAATCGGGGAGGATCTTCAAAGCCAGCGGGAAGGCTAGATTTTGCGGGCGAAACTCGGGACGCAAGGACGAGAGGTTCCGCCGATTCGCCAGATCGCACATGGTGACCGATCCGTCGGCCTCAGGGAGAGCCAGCACCTTGCCGTCCGGGCGGAAGGCACGATCCCAGGAAAAAATCGGACGTTGCAACACCAGCGAACCGGTTATGCTGTCCCACACGTAGCAGTACAGCTTCAAGCGTTGCCGGGCATCTTTGCAATAGGTGTACACATACCTGCCGTTCGGGCTCACGGCCAGGCTCATACAGATGTTTCCTTCACAGTGCCAGCGGTGAACCACTTGATCGTCCGTAAGCCGTCGCCACGAGACAACGTCCGGCCCATCGATGAACGCGTAGTACCGGCCCACGGGATCGAGCGCCCCGCTTTGGCTAGGCGCCGCGGCAAAACGTCTAACGAAACGCACATCCCAGCGGGTTAAACAGGAGATGGCGTCGTTGCGCAACTCGAGTCCGTTGGCCTCCACCTTGTCCGGCTCCGCGGCAGGCGCCCCGGCGGGCACTGGCCTGCTCGATACGGGTGTTGTGGCAGCGATATCTTCGACTACCAACGCGGCATTGGCCATTGGCATCCAGGCATCCTCAGGCGTCCAGGGCCAACCGGCGAGCGTTTCGGCCCGCAAGCAAAGGCGGCTTCGACATCCGGCCAGACGAATACGCCGACTGCTTCAATGCCCGTCGCCGCCGCCCCGCCGGCTGCTCACGATGCTATATTCAGTCAACTTGAAAATGGAAGTTGCAGCGTAACCAACAGCGTCCTTGCCGACGGAAAGGCGAGCATCGCTGCGTCCCTGCTGACGACCGTACTCGATCCAGTGAAGAACGGCGCTTAGATTCGACATCGCGGATGGTTGGCGTAGGGCCAGCGGACCGAAGGATGCGGCCCGTGTGGTGCCGTACAACTGCTGAACGGGCCGAAGGGCCAATCGGATAGAATCCAGGTTACGAGTGGGGCGACCATCGTTCTGGTCGTAGCCTTGGGTGTGGTGCCAGTAGGCGTCGATCAGTTCTACGACCGTGATCTGCGATGATGCGGCGGCCGTGGCGTCGGGGGCTGGATCGGCGGCAAACTCAGCAATAAGCCGGCCGTAGGCCTGTCTACTGTCGGCGGTACCATTCTTGCCGACATAAACGACCTTGCCGCGGATGCGGACGTACGCGCGTCCACCGGGCTTGTGAAGACAGCACTTTGGGACGAGTGCCGATCTGGCGGGCATTGGCAACCTCCATCGAAAACCGCGCGCGTAGATTACGCGCTTTCGCTTCGACTTGAGGCCGCACTGCCCAGCGTCGGCGGGTAGCACAACTCTTTGCTTCGGCTAAGTTCACGGGAAGTGGGCGGCACAGGACTCGAACCTGCGACTTCCACCGTGTGAGGATGGCGGACCCACAACCGAAGACGTGACAGATTCGGCACTTACGCCGACGCCTTTTCCAGTTTGCACCAGGGTTTGCACCGGCGAACGGGAAAACGCAAACGCCGACGCCCTCGACACCGCTTCGCCCGTGCCGCTGCAAGTCCCCGCCAACCAGGGCAACGAAGGCGAAGGGACCGACCAGGGCGGGGCTGGCCGGGGATCATCGACCGCCGATCAGGGCGACACGCTGGCCGTGCTCGCCGCTGCCGTTGCCAACCTCTCACCGGCCGACCGCGAACGGCTTGCCGCCATGCTGGCGGGGCAACAGAGCGAAGGGACGGCGCGCGGTCGTAGGTTCTCCCGTAGGCAGTTTGGCTACAGCGGGCTATGGGAATAATCGCGGGGGTAGAGACACTTTCTTTCCGGGATCATGCACAAAGGGGAAGACTATGCGAACGATGGTAGACGACAGGACGGCGGACCAATTGCCGCAGCAGATTCCCAGTGGTCAAACCCCACCCCGGTATTGACCCAACGGGGCTTCCATTGTTGCTACGTTCAGCCCTGGGGATTCTTCAAGAAAAATCACCGCGGTCGTCAAGGAATCGCTGAAGCTCTCGGTCAATCGCGGCGTCAAGTTCCGTGTCGGTCAGAGCGAGGTAGTCCGGCGGTTGCTGCTGGGCTTCTGACACCTCCAACAACTTGGTGATGGCGCGGAACGAACTGAGGGCGGTCCGGCTTCCCGCAGGCGCCGCGTCAATCTGGGCCTTCCAAGCCCGGCAAAAGCCAGCCGGGCCGCCGAACCGACGGAACATGTCCGCACAAAGTCGGGAGATTGCCGCTACGCTGTTCGCCCGCAAAACCTGTTGCGAGAACCCGCGGATCGCCTTTGAGCGACGGGCGAGGCGGTAGGCCCGCATACGGGCGTTGTAGCACTCTCGACAGCAGCCCTGCCGGCCGGGTTCCCCTTGCTTGCGGAAACGGAAGTGGGCAATCGGCAGAGTTTGTCCGCAACAGGGACAGGTTCTTGACTGAGGTGTGGCGGCAAGATTCATGCGGTTTTCGCCTGCCCGTTTGTAGGTCGCACCATCGGGAGGAGCCCTCAGTATAGCAAACGCACGCTTGGATCGGCAGCGCACAAACCATTAGCTGGCATGAGATTGTGGCGATTCGTCGGCAATGCGGGTTGCGGGGCGCGTTACACAAACGCTTTTGGCCAGCGCGTGTATTGTGGCTCTGGTATTCGCAAGGTTAGAATGAGCCATGTAACTTGTCGGTGTGGGAGATCGTGCCTCCTAGCGGGGAGATCGAACAATGGCTCTGCAATTGCGCTGTCCGAAGTGCGGGAAGGTACTGCGCGTCGGTGAGAAGCTCTTTGGACGGACAGCGCCATGTCCAAACTGCAAGTCACCAATTGCTGTTCCGATTCCTTCTGACCGTCCGCCCGCTGCTGGGGCGGTACCTCCCAAGGCAGCACCGCGCTCCAATCAAGCCCACGCAACAGACTCGTCTCTGCGACCACAACTGCCTGAAGGCGCGATGCCGGAGCTGAGGTTGCACGACACCCCGAGCGATTCAGTCTTACGGAACGTCTGGCAGCAAAAACTGTTTAGCAAGAAGCCGGCCTTACTGGCTGTCATATCCATCGTCTCGGCCCTGGTGTTGCTGGTGGTCACAGTCGTTGTCATGCTGACCTTCCGCGCGTCCTCTAACAACGAACGAGGAAGCCGACAAAGTGCCGATGCGACGCCATCGCGTTCTGACAACAAGCAACCGCTCTCTGCCGGGTCCAAGAAGGCCGATGCTAACGGGCAGGAAGAATCAGAGCAAGCAAGAACCCGCGTTACGAAGTCTGGAAGAAGTGCTCCTGAACTGGGTAGCGATCCTTTCGATCTCCCGGCACTCATTAAGCATGTGGAACGCGCCGTTGTCCGAATAGATACCGACAAGGGAATGGGAACGGGCTTCCTCACCGAAGACGACAGTTCCATTATAACGAACTTCCATGTGATTAGCGGGGCCAGCAAGGCGACTGCCACTTTTCAGGATGGAAGCCGCGTGGCCATTCTAGGCGCTCTGGCAATCGCGCCCGAAAATGACTTGGCGGCGTTGCTGCTCACCGGCCAGAGAAAGTCGCGCGGGCCACTTCGCCTAGCCACTGAGCCGCCGCAGAAGGGCGAACGAGTCGTAGCGTTCGGAATGCCCGAGGGGCTGTCGTTTTCTGCTAGTGAGGGCATCGTGAGTTCCCTGCGCACTGGGCGTGAGTTGGGCAATTCACTTCATGCGAGCATAGGAATCGACGTGTGGAAGGCATGGGGGCTGAACCCCGAGTCTTCTTGGATACAGAGTTCCGCGCCTATCTCGCACGGCAACAGTGGCGGCCCGCTGGTAAACATGCGCGGAGAGGTTGTGGGCGTGAACGCGATGATGCAGACCGAAGGACAGAACCTTAACTTCGCTGTTTCTGCGATGGAGGTTAGGCGACTTCTGAGAAGGCCGGCTATTCCTCTCGGCCTCTTGCTGAAGTCGGCGGAAATACCGGAGCCCCGAATCCTGGGTACTGACAAGGATGCACTAAAAGGGTTGCTTGGCGTTGATCTGGTTGTTGAGGATGTCGCCCCCGAAGGAGCGCGGGCGGGAATGGGGCAAACGGAAGCGCGCGCTCTTATTGAACGGAAGTTGCGGACTGCCGGCATCAGGGTTCTTGAGCTGAAGGAAGCGAAGGGCCCCATCGGCTTGTTTACTGTCCAAGTTAATGTTCTCTCATCCGATACTATGCCAATGCTCGTATATGTTACCGAAGGCGGCTTGAGGCGTTGTGTCGCGGTGAATCCCTACGCGAAAGACCACATAGACTTCACGTGGGCCGTAGTGTGGAAAGCACGCGCCAGATACGGGTATGCCGGACGCCAGGTGTTTGGGAAACAGATGCGGGAAGTGCTAGAAGAGGTTGCAGACGAATTCATAGACGCCTTCCTCGCAGTCAATGATAAGTGAGAATCTGTAAGGGTTAGGGGCCAAGCAGAGTCTTCGTAGCATCGAAAATCGGGACGGCCGGCCAGCTACCGGCCAAGCGGCTCGGGCCGGCGCGGCGGGTTATTCGCCTTTCACGCCGACCGGCTCGGGCCGACCCGTGCAACGAAAGGCGAATTATGGCGAAGCATCTCTTCTGCATTGACATTCCCAATCACGGCCCAGAAGCGTTTCTTGGTGGCGATTACAGCGGGGCCGAAGTAGAGCGTATTCTTGCCGTTGTAGCGGATCAATTCCCAACACCACCGCCGTATGCGATTGACTTGGCGAACAGCGGACGGCCGCAAGTTGAATTAGACGGTGCGATGGCGGAGTGGGTGGCGAGGGAACGCCAACTTCTTGGATTCCAGGGCAATCAGGATGCGTTAGGGAATCTGTTGACGGCCGATCCATTGGTTTCCCGCCTGATGGGATATGACTGGCTTCGCCCGCTCTATAAACACTGGGTACTTGCGAAGGACACAGCAAAGGTTGTGCTGCAACAGAGCAACAATACGGCAATAGTCGAGACGGTGCCCGAAGTGCCGCCGGCCGCCAAGACGGAGCAAAGCGAAGGGAACGGGGTTGCAACGAAGCCGCAAAAGCGGAAACGCAAGGTCAATCCAAAGGCAAAAGAGAAACGGGCTGCAAGGCAAGAGCAACAGAAGGCGGATAGGCGACTTTCTGAGGCATGGGCGGGCGGGATGGGGCAGTACAAAACGAAAGCAGAACTTGCCCGAGAAAAAGGCATGAATGAGCCTGACGTGAAGAAAGCCATAGAACGCCACCGGAAGTTACTTGAACGCGCCGGAAAGAGGCCGTCCCAAAAAACACCACAATAGCGCGCCCAAAAAATCCGTCCGAACTGACCGCCGCCGTCAAAGCCCTGCAAACCAGGGCTTTTTTTGTCGCCCCTTCGGACATTCTTGCGCCTCGGACGTTTTCTCTTTTCGGTTCTGTCCTGTCCAAGCCTTTCAATTGCACTCATGCGGCCGACACGTCGCCGGCCGCCGCCTCGATTCTGAGAGGATCGAAAATGAGTGCTGTTCTCACGCCGGCGGACGGTTCCGCCAACGTTGGCTCCATTTCTGGTGGACGGACAACAAAGGTCAAGGGGCAAATCGTCCATGTTGCCCCAGGTGCGCAATTACTTGACGTGCAAGCTGTCGCCGAAATGCTCGACTGTTCGCAACGTCACGTCTACCGCCTTTCCGATGCTGGCCGGATGCCGTCGCCCGTAAAGCTCGGCTCTCTTGTCCGCTGGTCCGCTTCGTCAATTCGTGAGTGGATCGAAGGCGGGTGCAAGCCGGTTCGGACTGTGAAAGGGGGTGCATAGTGAACTGTGCCCACAAGTGCGCCCCGTGCCGTTGTAATGCTGCGGAAGGCGAACGGCTCAAGGCCGACGCCTTGACGCTGTTGGAAGCACGCCGCGAAGTCTACGTTCGCCGTGGTCGCCGCGCGATGCTCGAAGCCTTGCTTCACAACGGCACCGCAACAGCCGACGATGTTCGCTCGGCAATCGAGTTGCCGCCGGGGATCGACCCACGCTGTTTGGGATCGGTTCCGGGTGTGCTCGCCTATGCGAAGATCATCCGCGCCGCCGGCTTCGTGCGCTCGGCTCGCCCCGAACGTCATGCCTGTTGGCTGCAAGTTTGGGAACTGGCCGACCGCGCCGCCGCCGAAAGATGGCTTCGGGATCATCCCGATATGCCGGACCCCGACGAAGGCGAAGGGGCTGCCGTTTCGCAACGTGTTCTCTTTCCAACCAACACCACAAACGAACCGACCCCGATGGTTGCCGCCGTCGGGGCCGGAATGGAGTAATAACCCCATGAATCGAAAATCTCTCAGCGACATTTTACGCGAAGGCGACCGGCAGAGTCTATCCCGTGCATGGGGCGAGACTCAGGCCGCCGAAGATTTTGCACCGCTGCCGACGGGCGAATATGTCGCCCGGATCGTCGGCGGGGAACTGTTCACCAGCAAGACGAAGGGCACGGCCGGATACAAGCTGGCCTTCCGCGTCTTGGAAGGCGACCACCAGGGCCGGCAATTCTGGCATGACGTTTGGTTGACGCCGGCCGCGCTGCCGATGGCGAAACGCGACCTTTTCAAGCTCGGGGTAACGGCGCTGGAGCAATTGGAAAGGCCGCTGCCGCCGGGGATCCGCTGCAAGGTGAAGCTCGCCCTTCGCAAGGATGATGATGGCGCGGAGTACAGCCGTGTTCGGACATTCGAGGTTGTCGGAATCGACCCGCCGGAGGTTGACCCGTTTGCGCCGGTCAATCCGCCCTCACCCCCTGCCCCTCTCCCGCAAGCGGGCGAGGGGAGTCAATCGGAAGCCGCCGCGAACGTGGCAGGGGGCGAACATGACGACTTCTGATTGCCGCTATGGCTTTCGGATTGTCGGCGGGTGTTTCGAGAACCGGCGGCTGGTGGACGCCGCCGCCGCGCTCTCGGCTCATGCCGCTGCCGATCCACGTTGCGAACCGGACAAGGAATGTTACCTCTCGGCTTTCCGGTTCGATGGTTCTTTCCGCCGACACCTCGAAGACAACCAGGGATCGACGGCCGGCCACTCGGGGCCGTGCTGGTCGCCTTGGTTGTGGTTTGACCTCGATAACGAGGAATTGCACTTCGCCCACAAAGACGCTGGCGCTCTGGCCGTGTTCCTGGTGGAACGGTACGCCGTGGAACCGGGCGAACTGCTGATATTCTTCTCCGGCTCGAAGGGTTTTCACGTCGGCTTGCCCACCGCGTTGTGGTCGCCTTCGTCTTCGCTTGACTTCCATCGGGTTTGCAGGCGGTTTGCCGAACACGTCGCCGAATTCGCCGCCGTGACGATCGACACGGGCGTCTATGATCGTGTTCGGGCCTTTCGTGCCCCGAACTCTCGGCACCCGAGGACCGGCTTGCACAAGCGGCGGTTGTCGTATGACGACTTGCTCGGGCTGCCGCTGGAAAAGATCATCGAACGATCGAGGGAGCCGGCCGCCTTCCCGTTGCCGATACCGACGCGGCATAGTGACACTGCCGCCGCCGACTGGCAAACCGCTGCCGAACAGGTGGCCAGAGAAGGCGAAGCGAAGGCACAACGCCGCGCCGCCGGCAATGGCACGCCGATCTTGAACCGCTCGACACTCGATTACATTCGCAACGGGGCTGACCAGGGCGACCGGCACCGGCTCTTGTACTCTGCCGCCGCGAACCTCGCCGAGTTTGGTTGTACGTCGGCGCTGGCCGTGGCATTGCTCGAAGAATCGGCGCTCGACTCGGGGTTGCCGCCGAGAGACATTCGGCGCGGTATCGAGTGCGGGCTGAATAGTGGTCAGTGGCCAGTGGCCAGTGGCCAGAGCGAAGACGCGACGCCGACGCCGGCCGCCGTGGCGACGGCCGAAACGCTGTCGGCCGTCGATATGCAAGCGGCGTTGGCTCGGCTCTGGGGATCGACGCCGACGGTCAACACTGCAAGCCCTCACTCTAACCCTCTCCCATTGGGCGAGGGGACCGGAATGGCAAGCCCTCTGCCAAAGGGCGAGGGGACCGCCGCGAATCCCCAATCCCTAATCCCCAATCCCTCACCACTTCCGCCGTTGCCGGAACCGTTGACGCCGCTGCCACCTGGGGCCGTCGGCTCTGGCACGCTCGATAAGCCGTGCAAGTGCGGCTCTCGGGAGTTTGTGGACGTGGCCATAAGCGAAGGCCGAAGCCGCCGCGATTGTCGCAAGTGCGGCCGGTTTCTCGGCTGGGGCAAGTGGTATGAGAAAGGGGGCGAGGCATGAACGAACGCAAAGCGAACTTTGTCGCCGCTGCCGACGCCTTTGAGGGCTGGCGGGATGACGTGCATACCGGCTCGCCGCCCGTGTTCTATCCGATCGGCTCGGGCGAACTGGCGAGAATCGAAATCGGGCCGAAGCTGGTAACACTCATCGGCGGGGCACCGGGGGCCGGCAAGACCGCCTTTACCGTGCAATGCGTGGTCGATGCCCTTCGGTTGACGCCGACGCTGCGGGTGCTGGTGTGCAATGTCGAAATGACGCCGGCCGTGCTGTTGGATCGGCAACTATCGAGGCTCTCGGGGATCGACCTGGGGACTATTCGCTATCGCCGCTTCGAGGCCGAACACGCCGACCGGCTTGACCAGGGATTGAACACCCTCGAAACCTTGTCCGAACGGCTGGCCTTCGTCAAGCCGCCGTTCAATTTGGAAAACGTCGCCGCTTCGGCCGACGCCTTCCATGCTGACCTGATCGTGTTGGACTATATCCAGCGAATCCCGCCGCCGGGCGACCACGGGGACAAGCGCGGATCGGTTGACGCCACGATGAATTACCTTCGGCAATTCGCCGATGCCGGGGTTGCCATGATCGTGGTGGCCGCCGTATCGAGGGGCAAAGACAGCAAAGGCCGTTCGACCTACGCGGGCGACGCCTTGACGCTGGCCAGTTTCCGCGAATCGTCCGAATTGGAGTTTGGGGCCGATGATGCGTTTATCCTGGTTCCCGACGAAGATGATACGGTTGTGCTTCGCCACCTCAAAGCGCGGCACACCGAAGCGAAAGACCTTGTGTTGCAATTCGACCGCCGTTGCCAACGCTTCGAGGTTGCCGGGGACCAGAGAAGCCGCAAGGCGCGGAGAGCGGGCCGGGGCAAGCTGCAAGCGGCTCTGACGGCATTGTGGGATCGGACACCGCCGGCCGATGAATCCGCCGATGGCTTCCAAGGTTTCGAGGAGTTTAGGGACTTCGCATGAACACGCCAACGAAACCACCGATCCTCGAAGGCTGCGCCGTGCTGCCGCCCATGCACCAGGGCAACGGCTCGCCCCGCCGTCACCAGGGCAACACCTCGAAAGCGAAGGGAAAGCCCTCTCGCCGGAACACGGCTGACCGCTTCGCCGTGCTGAACGCCTTTGTGGACACAGGCATGGTCGGGCTATCGAGAGTCGAAATAGGAACATGGTTGACGCTGTACCGGGACACTCGGGATGGCACCGCTTGCACCAGCGAAGAGAGCATTTCTAAGCGGATCGGTTGCAGCAAGCGGGCTGTCAGCAAAGCCGTTGGGCGACTTCGCCGCCGTGGCCTTCTGCTGCAAGTGTTCAAGGGCGGTATCAATCGGGGACCATCCCGATACCGCGTTGTACCGACGCCCAAACCACTAAGGCACTAGGGAACTGGGGTTCCCTATGACTGGGGAACTTTCCGTGCATTCACTGGGGAACTGGGGTTCCCTCATCCCATAAGGGACCATAATTGCGTCCCCTTGAGTGTCCTACGGACACGGGGACGCCGAGAAAGAAAAACGCGACCGGAACCGAAGGCCGCTTGACAGAAACGCCGCTACTTGATAAAACACTAGCATGAGCAAGAGCAAGCCGAAACCGACAATGACCGACGTGCTTAAAGCCGCAATCGAGGGAAGCGGTTTGACCCGCTACCGGATTGCCAAGGATACAGGGATTGACGAAGCCGCCCTTATGCGATTCGTGCGCGGCGAAACCTCTCTCCGGCTCGACAAAGCCGACGTGCTGGCCGACTACCTGGGGTTGAGTCTAGTGAAAGACGATGACAATCGACACACTTAACGGGAGACGCGGTACCATGAGTAGATTGCTGGTGTTATTCGTTGTTGTGGGGGTTGTTGGCTGCGGCGGTACCAACAAGGAACAAGAGCTACAGCAAGAGAAGCTCTTGGTTGAACTCAGCAAAGCGAACGCCACGACCCTTACTGCGTTGAATGAGAGAGAACAAGCGATAAGGGCCTTGGAGAAGAGTAATCAGGACAGATCGGAACAGCTTGCACGCCTGAAAGAGTCGCTTAACAACAAAGAGCGGGAGCTTGCTCAACGAGAGATGCAATTGGAGAAAGATGCGACCGCCCTAGAGAGGCAGAGCGAAGAGGTCAAGGCAACCGCGATGCGAAATAGTAACGTGCGGGAAGAACTTAATGCAAAGGCAGCCGACCTGGAAAACAGCCTTCAGAAGCTCAGGCAGAAAGCGGAAGCGGAACGACAAAAGAGCGAAATGGAACGGCGAGAACAAGAGAAGCGACAACGGCCGGAGTTATTAGGTCGCATGGAGCGGCGCAAGCCCGACCTGGACAAACTGATAGCCTTGACTGTGGACTTGGTTCTGAAAGCGGAGCCGCGACTTGTGCGCAGCGATGTTCGCAAACAGGTATTGGAGTCTTTCAAGTTTTGGGGTCCCCAATGGGCGAAAATCGAGGAAGAGGACGCCTTTGCACATTCTGCCGTTGAGACAGCGATTAACTTCTACCGCCAGTGCCTCTCTGATCCCAACAGTTTGTCGAGTCCTCTGGGGACCGGAACTTATACACTGAGACAGTGGGAAAAGGACTACGTTGAAAAACACTCGCAAGCCGAAGGGCATTAAGCGAAGGACGCATTCTCATGGGAACCGTGTTCAAGAAGACCGCAACCAAGCCGCTGCCGGCCGGGACAAAGATCATCGTCCGCAAAGGGCAACGGCTCGCCGAGTGGATCGACGCCAAGGAAAAACGCCGAACGGCACCCGTTACCGTCGGCAAGAATGGCACCGACCGGATAGTGATTACCGCCCGGACCTACATGGCGAAGTTTCGGGATGGCTCGGGGATTGTCAAGGAAGTGGCGACCGGCTGCCGGGATGAATCGGCCGCCCGTTCAATTCTCGGCAAGTTGGAACGTCGGGCCGTGTTGGTCAAAGGCGAAGTGCTCACCGCTGCCGAAGATGCGATAATCGACCACCAGGGCACGCCGCTTGTCGATCATATCGACGCCTTCATTGACCACCAGAAAGCGAAGGGCGTTTCCCGTCGAGTGAAAGACACCCTTTCACAACTGCGCCGGGTTGCCGCCGGTTGTGGTTTTCGTCGGCTGGCCGACCTCGACGCCACCGCGTTGGAACGCTGGCTTCTTGACCGCAAGGCCGAAGGCATGAGCGCGGGGACCATGAATCAATATCGCTCGGCTTGGGTGGCCTTCGGTAACTGGTGCGCCCGCAATGGTCGGCTGTTGGGCAATCCGCTTTCTGTGTTGCCGAAGGCCGACGAATCGGCCGACCGTCGCCGGACCCGTCGGGCGCTGACCGAATCCGAATTGATGCGACTTTTGGACGTGGCAAACCGCCGGCCGCTGTTGGATCGAATGACCGTCTACCGTGGCAAGCGAAAAGGCGAAGTCTATGCCAAGCTGCGCCCGGAAGTGCAATCGCGGTTGGAACGGCTGGGGCGCGAACGGGCCTTGATCTACAAGACGCTGGTGCTTACCGGACTCCGCAAGGGCGAACTGGCTTCGCTCACCGTCGGGCAATTGAACCTCGACGCGCCGACGCCTTCCCTGGTGCTCGAAGCCGCCGACGAAAAGAACCGGGAGGGGGCGACGATACCGCTTCGGGCCGATCTTGCGGCCGATCTTCGAGGATGGCTCGCCGACAAGGCAACGGCCTTGCAGGAGGCCGCCCAACGTGTTCCGGCCGTTCGATTCGACTCGAAACACCCGCAACAAGGGAAACGCAACCAGGGCGATTCTACGGGCCGAGAGGGGCAATCTTGTCTGCCGTTGACTCGGGTGCCGGCCGATATGCCGCTGTTCACCGTACCCGCTGGACTGGTCCGAATCCTCGACCGCGATCTTGTCGCCGCTGGCATTGCTCGGCGGGTGGAAGTATCGCCGGGCAAGTGGAAGATCGAAAAGCGGGACGAACGTGGCCGGACGGTTGACGTTCATGCCTTGCGGCATACGTTCGGCACGTTGCTAAGTGCTGCCGGGGTAGCACCGCGAACCGCACAAGCCGCGATGCGTCATTCCACCATTGACCTTACCATGAACGTCTACACCGATCCGAAGTTGTTGGACGTGGCCGGGGCAATGGATTCTCTGCCGGCGCTGTCTCTCACCGCGACACCGGAAGTCGTAAGGGCAACGGGCACTAATGATTCGACCGCTTCGCAGTTTGCACCAGAGTTTGCACCAACTTTCGGCAAACCATGCACATTGCAGTCAATCATGGACAAGATTGCAAGCGCAGACAAGAAATCGAGTGACAGCGAATCCGTTGACGTAACCGCTTGTGTGGTCAAAAGAAAAGACCCGCTGACAACCGCAGTCAACGAGTCTCGGAAGTGGGCGGCAAAGGACTCGAACCTTCGACTTCCACCGTGTGAGGATGGCGCTCTAACCAACTGAGCTAGCCGCCCGAGAACGTGGTAGTCTAGCCGAAACGTCGACGGAGTCAAGAGGGCGGCGGCTCAAACTTCGGCGCGGTCGCCTCTTCACGCTCTTCCGGCTCCTCATAATGCGAAACGGCGCTCATCGACTCCGAGTGGGAGGTTGACGAGTTGATGGCCCCCTCGACGTCGTCCTGGATGCTGCGGATTCCCCGCTTCAACTCCATCACGCCCTTGCCCACAGAGCGAGCCACCTCGGGGAGCCGTTCGCCGAAGAGCAAAACGGCAATGACGCCGAGAATCAGCATCATCACCGGGTTGTCGAGAAAGGCAAACAGGGCGGGCATCGCACTACCTTGGGGCGGCGTCGCTATGGCCATGCACGGCTTCTTCCTGCGCCGGTGGCTTGTTGGGCTGCTCCTCGATTCTGTTCGAGGTATTGCCCGAACCCTTCACCTCGTCCTCAATGCCCTGCAAGCCCTTCTTGAACTCGACAACGCCCTGGCCAAGCGACCGCATCACGCTGGGCAAACGGTTGCCAAACAGCAAGAAGACGATCCCCGCCAGAATCAGCCAATGCCAAGCAGACTCTAAACCAAACATGGGTAACCTGTGGAGTTGTGCGGGGGACGGAACACATCCGCCCCTCTTCATCATTGTACCCCACTCGTTTGCACTGTCAAAGGTAGGGCTGGGGCAATCGACTTGCATCGAACACCCCGTTGGTATTAGTATCGGACGAGAGCGCTCGCCCTCGCCGGGACGCCATTATGGGTGTCTATTCCGCTCTTACGGTCTTCCGTTTCAGCATTTCCGCCAGGTGCAGTGCGACGCAGTCGCCGAGCAGCCCGGGGTCGTAACCGCCCTCGAGCACGCTGACGGTCTTTCCACCGGCATAAGTATCGGCCACGTCAAGGACGAGGTTGGTCAACGGGATGAAGTCTTCCGTCTCCAGGCCGAGATTTCCGACCGGGTCGCGTCGATGCGCATCGAAGCCGGCGCTTGAGAGCACCAACTGCGGCTGGATTTTGGCGGCGAACCGATCGAGGTTGTCGCTGAATCGCGCGAGATAGTCTTTGCGCGAAGTGCCGAATTCGACGGGCAGGTTGAGGGTCGTGCCCAGTCCGCGGCCGCCGCCCGTCTCGTCGCTGTCGCCCGTGCCCGGATAAAAGGGCCAGCGGTGGATCGAGAGGAAGCCGACCCGTGGTTCCTCCCAGAACGCGGCTTGCGTGCCATTGCCGTGGTGAATGTCCCAATCGACGATCAACACGCGATCGAGGCCGAGCGAGTCGATAGCCAAGCGGGCGGCGACCGCGATGTTGTTGAAAATACAGAAGCCCATGGCGTGGTTGATCATCGCGTGATGGCCGGGCGGACGGACGAGGCAGAGGGCCTGGCTGTCTTCGCCGCGCAGCAGCCGCTCGACCGCATCGCAGACGCTGCCGGCCGCCATCAGCGCGACGTCATAGCTGGCGGGGCTGACCACGGTATCGGCTTCGATGTAACCTCCGCCCGATTTCGCGTAGGCCCAGACCTCGTCGATGTAGGCGGGAGAATGCACCCTAGCCAGCCGCTGCCGCGAGACCGGCTGGAAATCGGGCATGCTACACTGGGCCGACAAACCGGCCGTCGCCAGCCGCGCGGGCAGACCGCGAATCCGCTCGGCACGTTCCGGGTGATTGCCGGTCTCGTGGTCCAGGAAACAAGGGGGGCAATAGAGCAGGGTCATGGGCACAACCTCTCTACCGATAACTGTACGGCTGGCTGGGTGACTTGTACAGGGTGACGGATATCAGCAGTCCTTTTTCCACACTCCCCCTCGCCCCGTCGGTTGCAGCCCGAGCTTCAGAAAGACGCCAATCGCCGCGGTGTTGGCCTCGCCGGTCTGGACCTCGACGCGCACAATCCCCTGACGCAGGAACTGGCGAAAGGCCTCGTTGAGCAGGAACGTGGCCAGGCCGCGGCGCCGCTGCGTTTCGGCGATGGAGAGCTCGATCAGGCCGGCGGCGCGGCCCACGCCGGTTGTGCCGCTGGGCTCCATACTGCGGAACAGGGCGGTGGCGACCGCCTGGCTTTGACCACGGATGACCAGATCGAAGCGGGTCAGGTCGAAACCGCCGACGGTGAAAGCCTCCCAGCGGCTGCGCGTTGGGGCATCGGCCGTCACTTCCACCTGCATCTGCCGGCGAATCTGCATCTGTTGGCGATCGACCTGCGATTCAAAACCGTCAAGGTTGCGGCTCAAGAGCAGCGTGCGCTCGACTTCGTGGTAGCCGCGGGCCGCCATCACGCTGCGCGTTATCGTGTCGGAATCGAGCACGCCCGGCAGGTCGCTCCCGCCGTACAGACCGATATAGAAGGGATGCAGCGGTTGGAAGCCGCCGCCGCAGCACTCCCTCGCGCCGTGGCGACGAAGATACTGTTCGCAACGATCCAGCAAGCCGTCGGCGACCTCCGCCTGGCGCAACCGGGATCAGTCACCACCACGCAGATGACACCCGTCTCCGTCGAGATCCAGCTCTCCTCCGCATCGGGCCCAAAGCCGGCATGTGCAAATCCGACCAGCCGCCCATCATCGTGAGCCAACACCAGGCCGTCGTAGTCGAAATAGAGCTTGGCAAAGACGAGCTGCTCGAACAGGTCGGGCGATACCGGCTGAACGAATCCAGGCTGTCCGGCGCGACTTCGCCAAAGCCCCGCGAGTGCCGGTGGGTCGAAATTGCGAAACGGGCGATACGTCAACATGCACAACTATTCTAGCGAGAATCGCCGTGATGGGAAGCTGTCACTTCCCGCGCAACCGTTCACGCGGCGGGAAGGGGACGGAGGTTCTCGCACCGGTGGTTTTCGTCACTGCGAGGACTTCCGGCGAAAACCTCCGTCCCCCTCGCCTCGCGGGCCGTGGACGCTTGCCTTTCCGCTGTCCAACCGGCGGATGTAGTCGATCATTGCGACGTCGGGCTGGTCGAATAGCTCCCAGAGCTGCGCCGAAAGTGGGGTGGCCGTGCCGTCGTTACGCCGCAATTCGCCCAGATACGCCCGCAGCGCGGCAAGCGTCTGTGGGCTCGATTCCATCAGAAAATGCGTCCACGCCCAGGCCTCGGCGTAATCGTCCTGCGTCATATTGTAATCGGCCGCAAATCGTTCCAGCCGCTGCAAGTCGGGCTGCCAATGCTCGCGTTCGAGCCGGGCGATGCTGCGGTCCAAGAGCGTGCGATTCACCCCCCGCTGGCTCCGCGGCACTTCATAGTACTTCGCAATTCCCTCGTCCAGCCACTGCGGCATGTTCGGCACGACCGCGTGCAGGTAGGCGTGCGTCACCTCGTGCCGCAAGTCCTCGGCCATGCGCTCGCCCCAGCGGGCGTAGATCGCCAGTTTGTCGTCGGTCTCGACGAAAAACGCCCGGCGGTCGGGAAATTGCGGATAGTGCAGTCTTATGAAGCCGTCGAACCGCTCGGTGCTCTCGAACAGGTAGACGTGAATCGGCTCCGTCGAACGCGGCAAGTTCAGCCGCCGGCACAAGTCGGTCCGCTGCGAGGTGAGTTCCTCGAACAGCCGGTTATCGGCGGCCACGGGAAAATCGCTGTGGATCACGAGCTGCTCGCGCACCAAGGTCTCGCGATTCGGCAGCGTCAGTCGCCCGGCCAGCGTGCCCACGCACCCGCCAAACGCCAACAGGAGAAGCAAACGTGGCACAAGTCGCATGGGGGGGAATAATAGCAAATCCCCCAAACCGCCGCCACATCGAATTGGGGCGACGAAGGTCCCCGGGCGCAGGAACGGGTTTGCAGTGCCGAGGGGGATCGTTTAAGCTGGCGGGCGGGATTCTGGAGCATGAGGTCATCATAAGTACAAGGAGAACCACGACATGGCGAGCAAGGAGGCTCGGGAGCGGAGATTGAAGGAAATTCAGGAGATTGCGGCAGGCTGGGGAAAAATCATCGCGCAGGAGGCGTTTCCCAACGGTCCTGGCATGGATGTGAGTCTGGCCGACATGGAGGAGTTGGCGATGGCGGCCTCTCGGGCATTGGTTAAAGGAACCGTGGAGGCGATGACCGGTTCTCAAGGTGAGCAGTTCGGCCAAGAGGCGTCGTGTCCGGTTTGCGGGAAGATGTGTTCTCTGAAAACCGTGCCTCGTTCGATGGTGGTCCGTGGCGGCGACGCCACACTCAATGAACCCGTAGGACACTGTTCGAGGTGCCGCAGGGATTTTTTTCCCGCAGCGGCCGGTGTTGAAGATTGACGGCCACGGATACAGTTCGAGCATTTTGCATCGCATCTTGCACTTGGCCGGCGTAACCAGTTCCTTCGACGTGGCGGAAGTGGCGTTGAAGGTGGTGGGCGAGATCACGATTTCGGATCGCCAGATCAACAAGTTGATTTGCGAGGTTGGCGCGGAGATGGCTGCGGATCGGGACGTTCGCACGCGTCGGTATGTCGAACAACCCTTGCCACGGCAGCCGACGGTTGCGGAAGCGCCGCCGGATTTGGCGGCGGTGTTTGGCGATGGCGGGCGGATGCGGACGCGCGAGCCCGATCGGGGGCGGGGCGTTCACCAGCCGCACTGGCGCGAGACGAAGAACGCGGCCTTTCATCGGATGCAAAGCCGCTCGTTCGCCGCAGACCCGCAAGCGGAGTTGCCCGACTGTTTTTGCAATCGAGCGTATGTGGAAAAGCTGGTAAACGGCCTGAAATGTCTGAAAAACGAGGTTGTTGCGGAGGGGACGGATGTGGAGCCATTGCCGGCGACAGGCGGTGAAACCGTGGCGGCGCCGCTTCAGCAATCGCCGCCGTGGCAACCGACGACGGTGTTTCGCACGTGTCTCAGTTCGTTGGCTGGCAGCAATGAGTTTGGCGCAATGATGGCGGCGGAAGCTGACAAGCGAGGTTTCTTCGCCGCGCAAAAACGGGCGTTCGTCGGTGACGGCTTGGGCTACAATTGGAGCATCCATCGACGTTGGTTTTCGCAGTTCGTTCCGATTGTGGATTTCGTTCACGCGGTGGAATACGTGTACACCGCCGCCAAAGCGATTCACGGCGACGCCGAACCGCGTTGGCGGCAATACTTGGTGTGGGCGAACGCTTGTTGGCAAGGCCGGGTGGACGATGTGATTGCAGAGTTGCAGCGATGGCAATCGCAGCACGGACCGCTGCCGCAAGAGTCGGACATTCCCGAAACCGATCCCCGCAAGATCGTTCATGCCACCATCCGCTACCTGACCAACAACCGCAGCCGAATGGACTACCCTGGCTACCGGCGCTCGGGATTGCCCGTGACAAGTTCGTTGGCCGAGTCGCTTGTCAAACAGGTCAGTAAGCGAGTGAAGGGGACAGAAAAATTCTGGAATGACGGCCCGTCAGGCGAAGCGATCCTGCAAATCCGAGCGGCCGTAATCTCCGATGGCGACCAACTTCAGAAATGGATTCGCCATCGCCCAGTCTCTCCGTTTTCGCCAAGATGCCGTCAAACTCCCCAGGCCAATAGCGCGTAAGGAATTACCGACGTGTTCCTGCGCCCAAGGTCCCCTCTCCTTCCGGGGGAGGGTCAGGGTGAGGGCCGCCGGCCGCTCTGCAACAACCCCATCAGGCTGTCGTGGTAAAGTTGCGGGTCGATCCTGTCGAGATCTTCGTGCTTCGCCCCCTCGAAGATCACCAGTTTGGCGCCCGACCGCACGCGGCCGGCCAGGGCCTTCACCTCGTCGAGGTGTGTATGGCGATCGGCCGAGCCGGCGAGGATCACGACCGGCACGCTCGGCGGGATCGCCGCAATGTGCTCGTACGGCGAGATTTCGTCCGGACTGACCGGCAGAAACACCGGCGACCAGAGCCTCATGCCGCAATAGGCCATCCAATCGAGCACCGGTGGCAAACGGTGCTGAAGCCGGTTCCACACGGCGCTCTTGAGGTCCTTGTATGGCTGTTCCAAGAGATATCCCGCCACGTCCGTCTTCAATTCCTCGGCCGCGAACACCGCTGCCGCCGCCCCCATCGAACGGCCGACAATGAAAATGGGCCGTCGCGGAAACTGCTTGCGGAGAAAACCGACGGCGGCCACGACGTCGTGCCGGCCGCCCCAGCCGATGTCATTCACCTCGCCCGTCGAATCGCCGTGGGCGCGAAAGCTGATCGCCAGCGCCGTGATCCGCAATTCCGCGAGCGACCGCATCACCGGCGCCATCTGCCCCCGCGAGGCGTCCATGCCGTGCAGCAATAGAACGCAGGGTTTGCTGGCATCGCCACGGAATAGCCACCCGCCGATCTGCTGGCCGTCGCAGGTGCTCAGCCGAATCGACTCCACGTCCCTGCCGGCGATGAACGGCGTGGGCTCGGCGAACGGCCCGCTGCCGCGGCGCGTCAGCCGCCACGCGACCCAGGCCGATGCGGCAAGCCAGAGTATGACCCCCAGCAAGACGAGGACGGCCAGCCATTTCAACGCGCGTCGTTTCCGCATGTGGCGATCAGCTTATCAAGTTCCACCTTCAATCGCACGAGCACTTCATCGAACGAAAACGCGCCGAGCGACTCGCCGCGGCGCTTGAGATGCACCGAATCGGGACCGCACCACAGGCCAAGATCCGCGTGATCGGTTTCGCCCGGGCCGTTCACGCGGCAACCCATCACGGCGATCGTGATCGGATACTCGGCGGCGTAGCGGGTCGCCTCGCGCACGCGCTCGGCCAGCTCGACGAAGGCCTCGTTCTCTACCCGCGAACAACTCGGACAACTGATGATGTTCAACCGCCGGGAAAAGGGGTCAGAACTATTTTTCGCCCATCGGCCGGAGCCCTGTCCCTCGTCAGAAAAATAGTTCTGACCGCTTTTCCCGGCAGCCACGTCGGCGATAATCTGCCGGGCCGCCTCGATCTCTTCGTGTTTTCGCCCGACGGGCACGGTGAGCGAGACGCGGAGCGTGTCGCCGATACCCTGCAAGAGCAGCGGCTCGAAGGCCAATCGCGTCTTCAAGATCCCCTCGGGCGGCATCCCGGCCTCGGTCACCCCCAAGTGCAGCGGCACGTCCGCCCGCCGCGCCGCAAACCGCCGGTTGACTTCCACCACGTTGGCCGGGTTCGAGTCCTTCAGCGACACGCAATACCGCGTAAACCCGAGCCGGTCGAGCTGTTCGCAATGTTCCAATCCACTTGCGAGCATCGCGTCCAACGGGTCGTGAGCGGCGAGTTTGTCCCGCTGCGCCGGATCGACCGAGCCGCAATTCACACCAACTCGCAACGCGCAGTCATGCTCGCCGGCAACGTCGGCCAAGAACCGCACCTTATCTTGCCAAGGCCGGTCGCGCTCGTAGTGGTACAGATGGCCGGGATTGTAGCGGATTTTATCGACCAACGGGGCCACCTCGGCCGCCAGCCGGTAGTTCTCTTGAAGATCGACCGAGAGATTCGCGACCGTGCGTCGCCGGATTTCGCGGAGTGCCTCGACGTCGCGCGGCGTATCGACGGCGATCCGCACGATGCCCGCCCCCGCTTCGGCCAACTGCATCACCTGCGCCGCCGTCGCCTCGACATCAGCGGTCTTCGTCGCGCACATACTCTGCACCACGATCGGATTGCCGGCACCGATCGTAACCGAGCCAACATTCACGGGCCTTGTGGGATTGCGAGGAAGCGGTGGGGCAAACGGCTTTGATGAGGCCATACCGGAGATGAGTTTCTTAGGAATGGACTTCCTACAAGGCCACGGTCGCGCTCCGTTGCCACCTGGAATAGAACAATACCGACCCGAGAACGGTGAAGAGAAGGCCACCGAATTCTATCCCCCAGATTGAACCGCCAACCCACGCATATCGCACCATTTCTGAAGGATCGTCGGGCACGAGTCGAAAAGTGTTGTGATAGAACTCAGGACTCAGTGTAGCCAGCCCCATCGCGATTACGCCGCCGATAGCCCAAGAAATCAGCAGATGCCGGCCACAGAGACAACGTAGCTGCTGCCACGCCAATAGCTGCATTGAGCTTTGGAGACGATTCCAATCACAACCGTGAACACCGAAGAAAACAGCAATCCGAAAAGAAGTCCCTCGAAAATCCCCTGCGCGATGCTCGCTCGCCAAATATCGTTCACCTCATACCAGCCGAGAATATTGCGATAATAGAGGGGACTTACGAGACCATTGATGCTGTTTGTGATTGCACCGAGCGCAGCGCCAGCCGCAACCCCAGTCAAAGCGATCAGGACCAAAGCCATGGGGCGAGTTCGCCCAGCGTCCGACCGTGTTTGCATGTCAATCCTCGATTTCGCTGGCCATCGAACACGAGATCCAAGTTCAATCATCATTAGCATAACACTCCTTGTTGCCTGGGGCCAATGCCTCGCGCAAAGGAGCTAGGGTGCGAAGATGGTGGATATTCTCCTTTGTGCCTTCTCCTCTTTGCGTGAGATTCACGGTCGAGAAGACTTGCGGCACCGCCGACCTCCACAATTCGCACCACCCAACCTGTCTTCGCTATGTCTCCATAGTCTCCGGGGCAGCCGTTATCCGTGCCGAGAAACCTCGGCCGCGCGGCAACTAACGCGCCTCTCAAACTGGAGAATGCAGGCCGACTTTGCCGATGAATGGGCGAGGTCGAGTTGGAGACGGTTCGGCCGCTGTCCGGCAGTGCTTCTTACAGGGGGGTAGTGCTGTCATGCCCGCAAAAAAAGTCTAATCGGCAAGCTTCAGCAAACCAACCGCCCAGTGGTGTGATCGCAGTCGGTCGGCCGATATAAGACATAGCAGCCGTTTTGAACGTCGCCGCGTGAGGAGATTTCCACCGTGAGTCACGACATCAACGTGTTGGCACTGGTGAAAGGGAAGGAACGCTATGTCTTTCTCTACGACGACGCCAACCGCGCCGAGACGCTGCGAACGTTGGGACGTTTCGCCTCGAATCCCGACCTGAGTTTCACTTGGTACGACGCGGCCGTGCTGAGCCAGAAGATCCGCCAAGACAGCCACAAGTTCGTCTCCGCCTCACGCTTCGAGGTCCCGCTGCCCACCGACGCCAGCGACGACGAGTATTGAGACGAGGGGCTAGGGGTCAGGGACTAGGGGCAAGGGACGAGGGGCCAGAAGAGACGTTACGCGGCCCGCTGATCCCCAGCCCCTAGCCCCTGATTCTCCGCCATGCAAACCGCGATCGCGCGATTTCTCCAATTCCTGGCCGTCGAGCGGAACGCTTCGGCGTACACCGTCAAGAGCTACCGCGAAGACCTTAGCGCATTGGCCGATTATCTGACCGAAGCCCACGGCGGACGGCTGCCCCCGCCCGGTGACGTCAGCGTGTTCGATCTCCGCGGCTACGTAGCGGCGCTGCACGAGTCGGGCTATGCCAAGACGAGCATTGCCCGGCACCTGGCCTCGCTCCGCGGCTTTTTCCGCTTCGGCCAGCGCGAAGGTTGGGCGCAGACCAATCCGGCCAAGCCGCTACGAAATCCGCGCAAAGGGCGCACGCTGCCCCATTTTCTCTCGGCCGAAGACCTCGGCCGTCTGTTCGACGCCCCGCCAGCCGATACGCCTATGGGACTCCGCGACCGTGCGATTCTCGAAACGATGTACTCGGCCGGACTGCGGGTCGGCGAAGTCGTCGGGCTCGACGACGGCGACCTGGACTTCGATGCCGCCATCCTCCGCGTCCGCGGCAAGGGACGAAAGGAGCGGCTGGCGCCGGTCGGTTCTTATGCCCTCCGCGCCCTGGAGCGTTGGCTGCTCGCGCGGCGGCTGGCCCCGGCGGCGGAAAAGGGGACTGTCCCGATTTTCGTGCCAACGAAAATGGGACTGTCCCCTTCGCCGCCCCCAATCCCCGTATTCGTCAACAAGTTCGGCCGGCGGCTGACGACGCGCAGTGTCGGCCGCATGCTGGAAAAGTACCTGAAGCTCACCGGGCTCGACCGCCGCACGACCCCCCACTCGCTGCGGCACAGCTTCGCCACTCATCTGCTCGACCGCGGCGCGGACATTCGCAGCGTGCAGGAATTGCTGGGCCACAAGAGCCTGGTGACGACGCAGATCTACACCCACGTCAGCACCGCCACCTTGCGCGAAGTCTACGAACGAGCGCATCCGCGAGCGAAGCCGGCCGCGATTGCCCGGGCCAAATAGACCGGCAATCGCCGCTCATACCAGGTTCTGGTTCCCACGCTCCGCGTGGGAACCCCTCCGCTCGACGCTCTGCGTTGCCAACTGGGCGTTCCCACGCAGAGCGTGGGAACGAGGGGCCCTTCCTCGTGGCAGATGCCGCTCTACACCAACCCCTTGCGCACGGCCCAAACCGCGGCTTGGGTGCGATCACTGACGGTGATCTTGCGCAAGATGTTCTGCACGTGTTCCTTGACCGTCTCGACGCTGATCTCCAGCGACTTGCCGATCTCCTTGTTGCTCAAGCCGAGCGCCACGTGCCGCAGCACTTGGGTCTCACGCTGCGTCAAGGGCACGTCGTCGTCGTCCAAAACCTGGCGGACCTTCATGGTCGAAGCGATCTTCTTCAGTTCGCCGTGGCGGCTTGGCGATTCGCCCGCGGCCGCGGCCTGAATCGTGCCGATGATGCTCTCGCGCGACGAGCCCTTCAGAACGTAATCGGCGGCGCCAAGAGCCACCGACCGCGCCACGTAGGTCGGGTTGTCGTAGGTTGAGAGCATCACAACTTTGCTCTCGGGGACCTTCGCCCGCAGTTTCTCCAGCATCGCCAGGCCGTCGCCGTCGGGCATGCGGATGTCCAACAAGACCACGTCCGGCTTGTCTTTCTGTGCCAGTCGAAGGGCATCCTTACCATTTGCCGCCTCGCCGACGATCTCAATGTCGGTTCCAGCCAATAGACTGGCAAGACCCGTGCGAATGACTTCATGGTCATCGCAAATCAATACTCGAATAGCCATCGCAGTCTCCAGGATTTTGTGAAGTCGGATATCCGTCTAACGGAACAACTATACCACTCTTTTGCGCTACACAAGTCAATTTTAGACCACCATCGGGCAGGATGAAATCCCCCTGCGAAAGCAATTCACCCCCCCGACCCAGCGGGAGAAACCAGAGAAAATCGGCCAAGTCGAGGGGGACCAGCGAAAATGATGAATGATGAATGTTGAATGATGAATGTCCGGGCGTGGGGCCTTCTCGTCGCCACGAGTCCGTCATTCGTAATTCATCACTCATCACTCATCATTCCCTTTTTGACTTTGCCCGCCCTGTAACGTAGATACTCCACGACAGCGTCTATTTTTCGCATCCGGCGAATAATGGTCGTTACAACCGGAAAAAGGGGACAGGACCCTTTTGTGCGAAGCACCCGAAGGGCCGTTCCGGCAAAAGGGTCCTGTCCCCTTTTTCCCGGCGTTCCGGCAAAAGGGTCCTGTCCCCTTTTTCCCCGGTGCGGGCTCCAGGATAGTCATCATGAAACAACTCGCTACGCTGCTGCTGGTCGATGACGACCGCCATCTGCTGGCCTCGATGGCCGACTGGCTCCGCGATCAGGGTTATGCCGTGGATGCCGCCGCCACGCTGGCCGAAGGCCGGGCGGCCGTCGAGCGGAAGCCCTACGACCTGGTGCTGGCCGACATTCGCCTCGGGGCCGACGACGGTTTCGATCTGCTGACGCATTGCCGCAAGGTCCGCCCCGCCACCTCGGTCATCATGATCACCGGCTACGGCACCGTCGAAGCCGCCGTGGACGCCATCCGCCTGGGGGCCTTCGATTTCTTGACCAAGCCGCTGATCGACGAAGAGCTGCTGATGGCAGTTCATCGGGCCCTCGACCAGCAGCGAGTCATCGAGGAGAACCGCACGCTCAAGGCCCAGCTCGACCTCCGCTTCGGCATGGAGAACATCATCGGCCACGACCATCGCATGTTGAAGATCTTCGACATGATCGACGCCGTGGCCGACACGAAGGCCACCGTGCTGATCACCGGCGAGAGCGGCACCGGCAAGTCGCTGATTGCGCGGGCGATCCACCGGCAGAGCGGCCGCCGCGACCGGCCGTTTGTCGAGGTCGCCTGCGGTGCCCTGCCCGAGACGCTGTTGGAGAGCGAGTTGTTCGGCCACGTGGCCGGCGCCTTCACCGGCGCCGTCGGCGAGAAGCTCGGCAAGTTCAAGCTGGCCGACGAGGGCACGATCTTCCTCGATGAGATCAGCACGGCCAGCCCGGCCATGCAGGTCAAACTGCTCCGCGTGCTGCAAGACCTCGAGTTCGAGCAGGTCGGCGGGACCAAGACCTTCCACGTCGACACCCGCGTAATCCTGGCCACCAACGACGACCTCGGCCGCCTGGTCGCCGACGGCAAGTTCCGCCAAGACCTCTACTATCGCATCGACGTGATCAACATCGGCTTGCCGCCGCTGCGCGAGCGGATCGCCGACATCCCCCTGCTGGCCGAGCATTTCCTCAAGCAGATGCGCGAGGAGACCGGCAAGAACGTCACCGGCTTCACCAGCGAAGCCATCGCCGCCATCCAGCGCTACCGCTGGCCGGGCAACGTCCGTGAGTTGCAGAACGTGATCGAGCGGGCGGTGCTGTTGGGCAAAGAGAGCGTCATCGGCGTGGCCGATCTGCCGGCGACCCTCGCCAGCGTCGGCAGCGTCAATCTCGAATCCACCGCCGGACGCACGTTGAAGCAGTCGCTGGAGAACCCCGAACGCCAGATCATCCGCGAGGTGCTCGAAGCGAACCACTGGAATCGCAACCTCACCGCCGAAATGCTCGGCATCAATCGCACCACGCTCTACAAGAAGATGAAGCGCCTCGGCCTGGAGGACATCGCCGTGGCGATGGGACGGTAGGCCGCGTCCAAGAAACAAACAAGGGGCGGCAGTTCAACTGCCGCCCCAAAATGTTCTCACACTAATCCGGCCGTCTACTTTCGCTTCCGCCAGGCGTAAGCCGACAGGCCCATCAGGCAGGCGGCCAGCAGGGCCAACGTCCCTGGTTCGGGAGCCACGGTGATGCCGTGCGCTTCAAGCAGGCCAATCGCCGCCGCATCAAGATTGGCGAACATCGCCGGACTCGGGCTGGGCAAGCTCCCGTTGTAGTTCGCCAAGACGATACCCAGGTCATTGAGGTTGGTCTTGCCGTCATAGTTGAGGTCGCCGGTGGCCCAGGTGTCGCCACTGGTGTTATAATTCGCCAACACAATGCCCAAGTCATTGAGGTTCGTCGAACCGTCCAAGTTGACGTCACCGGCCAGCGTGGAGACAACCGTCACCGCATTCGCCGGGAAGACGTTCGTACCGGTGGGGCCGGTGATCGTCACCGTCGAGGCGGTCGTGTTGTCATAATAGCCGAGGGTCGTGTGCTGCGCCGCGGCAGTGCTGCTGCGGATTTGGCCAGTATCCCAAGCCCCATTGTGGTAGCTGGCGGCCAAGAGGGGGACTACGGTGCTGGTCGGATCGCCAGAGACGGCGTTGAACACCAACTTGGTCCAGCCGTTCTGGACGTCGGCGCCGCCGCCGCTCAACACCGGGTTTTGAGCGCCGCGCTGGCGAGCACGAGTGTGCCGCCTTGGACAGTCGTCAAGCCGGTGTAGGTGTTCGTACCAGTGTTGTTGATTGTCAACTTGCCGGCGCCCTGCTTGGTCAATGTCGTGCCCGTGCCGACGATCGCGCCCGAGCCGGTGAACGTGTAATCACCCGAGCTGTTGACAATCACGGCTGCCGGGTTCAGGTTGCCCGACAGGGTGACGGTGCGACTGGTGACGGCATTGTCAGTGAATCGGACCGTGTCGAGGTGATAGAAATCGTCCTGCGTGCTTGGGCTGGCCGTTTGCATCCAGTGTTTGGCGCCGTCGGCGACGGCCCAGGTGCTCGTGGCGCCGTCAGCCCAGGTGAGGTCCGTCGAAGCGCGAGGAGCGAAGAGCACGGAATCACCGATGCCCGTGTAGGCCGGATAGGATTCAGCGAAGGCGTTGGCGGCCGCCCCGCCGGTATTGCCGTTAATGACTTCCAGGTAGCCGGGGTTGGGCAGGAAAAGGAGGCTGTAGCCGCCGGCGCTATTGCAGGTGAGGATTTGCTGGCCAATTAAGAAGGGGCCGGACTCGCCAAGTTGCAGGTTAGCGGCGTAATCGCCGTAGGTGTTGCCCTGGTCCCCGCCCGTGCTCGTGCCCGTGGCCACACGCACCACGTAGCCGCCCGTCGAGCCATTGAAATTGGCCTGATCGGCCTCGTACCACACAGAGGGCGGGGCCTGGGAAGACGGCGAACCCATAGCCGGGGGACTGATCGTGTAAGTGTTTGGCGTGTAGGTTCCCGCCGTGGCGCCGCCGGTCAGCGCGCCGCCGAAGATCATCATCGTCACGTCCTGATCGGAACTCAACCCCGTCACCGTCGCGTACACGTTGAAGACGTGGTTGACATAGGTGCCGCCCCCCAGATTCACCTGGGAGAGCGTTGATCCGCTGCTACCGGGAACGGCGACGTTCTGGAGCGTGGCGGTGTTCCCGCTCCCGTCAGAGCTCCACTGGTACGCCATGCTGATATTCAGTTGGACCTGGGCCGAGGCGATGGTCGGCGTCAATGCTGCAGCACTGCTGCCAGTGCAAACCCCCAATACAATCTCATAGCGGTCTCCTTCGTAAGAAAAATACAACCCAACCGGGGAGAAGGGGGCGCGCACCCTCTGTTGGAACGGCCTTCGACCAGCCTACGGCTAGTGCCCGGCTTCGTACCAAAAGGCGCTCGTCCCCTTTTCCCCGTCAACCTCAAGTCGGCGAAGGTGTGATCGTTGGCTTTGCCGACGGAAATGCTCTGCTCCGCACACCCGACACAATCTCGACGCCGCTTATCCCCCGACGAATGCCATTCCCGCGAATGGCCCCCCAAAATGTTCTCTCTTCTTCCCTGCCCACGACCTTCGCTCCGTCTGGAAGCTCTTTCGCAACCCGTAGGTTATGCTTCAGCATAACACGAAAAACTGTTATGCTGAAGCATAACCTACTTGTTTACCGCGTGTGAAACGCGTTCTGAGGCGGCGTGCAGGTGCGCCGGCTAAACTCCACAATACTCGCCAACCGTCGCGCCGCTCAAAAAATCCCGTTGGGACCGCAAGCCGCGGCCCCAACGGGGAGACCTCTCATTTTAGTCGCCCAAGCCCAGCAATCATTACCGATCGTGCGGCAAGATCGCCGTGCTCTGGCGAAAGAGGCAGAGAACCAATGTCGGGGCGGCAGTTCAGACTGTCGCCCCAACAGAATAAACAACCCGCGTTGGGGCGGCAGCCGAACTGCCGCCCCAACCGCGGGAATTGTTGACAACTACTTCCGCTTACGCCAAGCGTAAGCCAGCAAGCCGAACAGACCGCAGCCCAATAGGGCGATGGTCGACGGCTCGGGGACGACGATCGGTACGTTGAACGCCGTGGTCAACGACTGGCCGAGCGGCAGGTAATTAAAGCCGTTCACCTCGCGAGGATCGGTCTGGCTGGCAGTGCAGGTGATCTGCGTCGTCCCGGTCGTGACGACAAACTCGGCCAGGAAGTTCCTGGCATAACCATCGCCGTTCACCCACGTGCCACCGCTGTCGTCCTTAGTGAGGTTCGTGCCCGCAAGGATAGCGTCGCCCGCGACGCCGTTGTCGTGCCAGCCACCCATAAGCGAGGCGCTATTATGCGTGGTACCGCCGTCGCGACTCCATACTGCGGCGCCGTTCGCAGTGCTGAAGTCCCACGCAGTGTAGGGCGGGCTCAAACCCGCGTCCAGCCCGAGTTGGGTGGTGTCGCTCTGGAAGGCGAGGTTCGTTGCCGCCTTATTGTAGACGTAGAACGTTCCGCCGACAGCGTCAATCTCGCCCTGCACAATTTGCAGGCCGGTCATGCCGCTGGGAAGGCTCGTCACGTAGAGATCGACCACGTCATAACCCGGCACGCTGGTGGTGTCTAACGTGGCGACCAGACCGATGCCGCCGTCGGTGACGTTGACGGGCAGAATGACGGTCGCGCCGGCCGTAGCCACCATCATCAGCAAGATGCACACACTCAAAGCTGCAAGACGTTTCATCATTCATTCTCCTTGTTAGAACAGACTGGATGTTCTCCTTGTTGCAACAGAACCAAGAGAAACAACAAACAATTAAACCAAAGAAGCCACACCTTTCTCGGTCGGCAATTCCTGGAAGTGCCGGCCGTCCAACCTCCCCGCGGCCGGGGCGGCGGTCAAGCCGCCGTCCCGGCTCTTGGGGAAGGATCTTTAACTAGTTGCGTCTCCTCCACGCATAGGCCAGCAAGCCGAGCAGGCCGGCAGCCAGCAGTGCAAGCGTTCCCGGTTCAGGAACGACCCCCGGTCCGCCACCGGACAAACTCATCGGCCCAGCATCGGACGGCATCACCGGCCCACCGTGCTGCAACGCCTTAGCGTGCGCCGCCAGACCGAACGACTGCACCAGGTCAAGGCCGGCCAGATCAAGATCGGCGAGCATCGTCGGGCTCAGGCTGGGCAAGCTCCCGTTGTAGTTCGCCAAGACGATACCCAGGTCGTTGAGGTTGGTCTTACCGTCATAGTTGAGGTCGCCGGTGGCCCAGGTGTCGCCGGTGGTGTTGTAGTTCGCCAACACAATGCCCAAGTCATTGAGGTTTGTCGAACCATCCAAGTTGACATCGCCGGCCAGCGTGGAGACAACCGTCACCGCGTTGGCTGGGAAGACGTTCGTACCGGTCGGGCCGGTGATCGTCACCGGCGAGGCGGTCGTGTTGTCATAATAGCCGAGGGACGTGTGCTGCGCCGCGGCAGTGCTGCTGCGGATTTGGCCAACGTTCCAAGCGCCATTGTTGTAGCTGGCGGCCAAGAGGGGGACTACGGTGCTGGCCGGATCGCCAGAGACGGCGTTGAACACCAACTTGGTCCAGCCGTTCTGGACATCGGCGCCGCCGCCGGTCAACACCGGGTTTTGAGCGCCCGAACTGGCGAGCACGAGTGTGCCGGCCTTGATGGTCGTCTTGCCGGCGTAGGTGTTGTTCCCGCTAAGGGTCAACACGCCGGAGCCGATCTTGGTCAGGCCGCCGGTCGATCCCGTATCCGGGGCCAACGGCAAGCCGATGCCAACGTTGTGATTGTTGGTGTCAACGGTCATGCCGCCGTTCTGGATCAGCACGTTGAGGGTGTTAGCCCCACCGCCGGTTTGGATCCAGGTGGGGTTGTCGGCGGTCGCCTGGAGGGTTCCGCCGTTCATGTAGAGCGTTGACGAGATACCGACGCCGCCATAGTTGGAGTCTGGACTTGCGAGCTCTGGACAGTGCCGCCGGCGTTAACCTGGAGCACAGCCACGACGGTGGCCGGGCTGGTGTATTCGCACCCGATCTCGCACAGCGGTGCATTGAGCACGGCGTTGCCGGTTCCGTCGCCGACAACCACGGTGCCGGTTCCACCCCAACCGATCTGGAGATCGCCGGTGTACAGGTAGGCGTTGCCACCCACGCTGATATAGCCGGTGCCGTTCATGGCGTTGGAGACAGCGAGCCAGTTTGCAGCAGTCACATAGGCGTTTCCGCTCAAGGTGAGGGTGCTGTGGGTAAACTGGCCGTTGCCGATGGCGAGGTAATCCGCCGCCGTCAGGCTTCCATGTCCGGAAACGGTAATGGTTGCGATACCACCGTTGTCCCAGTCACTGGCATTGATACGGTTCAAGTCCATGTGGGCGTGGTCGGTGATGGTGATGGCAGCAGACGTATCGGCTTGCCCTTCGGCCATATAGATGTCGCTGGTGTAGAAGTAGGAGTTATCCTTCAGCGCGATCAAGCCGGTGTTGCCTCCGCCTGCACCGCCGTACCACTCTTCGGCCATGCAGATGTTGGCGTTGCCGTTCCCGGTTTCGTCGAAGACGAAGCGGGAGTTGCCGGACATCGTGATGGTCCCGCCGTTATGGAGGGTATCCCACTGATCGGCGCCCATCATGATGCCCATCCAGTAGTCGGAACCGTGGATGGTCAGGCTGGCATTGTCGGCCAAGTTGACAATACCGATGCCTTGAGCGCCGATGGCGTGCCAACCGTGATTGGCGCTTGGGTTGTTCTGGACAACCATTGACGAGTTGCCGTACATATCGAGTTCACCCTGCCTCTGCCACGAGCCGATATTGAACCAGCCGTCGTCGTACACAGAAGGGGACTCCGTGCTGCCCGGCGAACCCATGATGAACTTCGACATGGGCACACCCGCGGCCCAACTGCCGTTGACCTCCCAAATGAGCGAACTCATTTTGGAAGTGTCACGCATGGTGATCGTTCCACTGCCGCTGTCACCCGCCATCGGGTGGCCGCAGGTGAGGGACGTGGCACCGTACAGCGTCGCGCTGCCGTAGCCGGTGCTGCCGACATCGAACAGATCGCGAGTGATGATCGTCGGGCCATAGGCCGAGCCAGGAGTACCGGCGATGAAGGTGCCCATGGCCGAAGCAACGTCGCGGCCGATCAAGATGTGATCGCCCATCGTCAGCGTGATGTAGCCGTTGGGATCGGGGATCAAGATCGTGCCGGTCCCGCTGCCCATACCAGTGCCGGGCCCGCCGTCCCAACCAGCGCCGAGCTGGCTGCTAATGACAAAGTTGGTCGGCACTGCCGCGGTGAACGTCGCGGTGCCTCCGAGCACGTTCAGGTTGGTGGCGGCAGTGATTGTCTGCCCGGACGCCGACGAGGTGATCGTCGCGGTGCCTCCGGTCACAACCATGGTGCCCGTCAAAGTGAGCGCGAGCCCAGACGTGGCCACCGGGGTAAACACGGCATTGCTGCCGGCGACAATCACCGTGCCCGGCAAAACGGGCGCGGCCACAATTGGGGGCGTCAAACCGGTGAAGTTCACCGCGCCCAAGTCGCCGGCCTCACCGACGACGAGAGTCGGCACCTGCAACGAGATGTTGCCGGTGTTCATCGGAACGGTCAACGCGGCGCCGGCTTGCTGACAGCCGAACCCCACCGAAGCTCCCTCACCCAGGACGGTTTGGGTCAAGGTGGGACTCCCGGTGCCCGTATAGTCGAGCAGCGAGTCCCTCAACGTGATGTTTCCGGGCGTCAGGTAGCTCGTGTTCACGTAGGCACTCTGAACCGCCAGCGGGCCGGTGTAGTTGCTGGCCGTGCTGGACAGGCTCAGCACGCCGCCGCTGCCGACGACGTCCAAGCCGACCGTGCCGGATTGCTTCAAGGCGCCCGTGATGGTCAACTGGCTGCCGCCGCCCAGAAAGATCGTGGGCGTGCTGTCTATTTTGATATCCGGCGCGATGGTGTGCGTGCCAGAGAGCACCTGAATACAGGTCTCACTCGAGATCGTCGAGCCGGCACAACTTAGCGTAATCGTGTCTCCGGCCACATCCTTCAAGATGCTATACCCGGGCGTAATCGGGCGGTCGCTGGGAGCGTTGAACAACATCGAGTTGAGCGTTACGCTCGTGTCCAACGTCACGAAACTACCTTGGGCGGCGCCCGAGCTTGAGTTGAACCAAGCGACGTCGTTCACGCCGTTGGGGTACGGAATCAGAGCGAAACTCGGGTCAACCCAGTTGGTGTTACCGCTATCGCTGTCAACATAGGTCCACGTCTCGTGGCCTGTGAATCCGACGTAGGTGCGGTTGGTGGCGTCCGTGGTGTCCAAACGGATCGCCCCGGCGTTATCATAGGTGGCCTTGACGTTGACCGTGCCGACGCTGGCGAACCGGGTAACGGCGGTCACACCCGAGGTTGGGTAGGTGCCAGACGCCTCGAGCACGGCTTGGCCCGCGTACGGGACAAAACTGCCCGAAGTAATCGTGTGCGGGCCCTGAACATCGACCACGATTCGCGCAGGCAAAGCCAGGTTGTTAATCTGAAGGTCGCTGAGGCTCGACTGGTCGTCGCTAAGCGTAGGCGCAAACATGGAGTTCGCGGCAAACGACACGTTCGTCTGCGGGGCGACTGCCGTGCTGCTGGCGCTCGTCACCTTAGAGCCGAGAGCGGCGCCGGCGGCGACGTTAATCTGATTCGCAGCGGCCCCGACAAACGGAGTTCCGGGCTGCACGAAGAGCCGACCGGCTTTGACGTTGGTATCGCCGGTGTAAGTGTTGCTGTCGGCCAGCGTGAGGTCGCCGCTGCCCATCTTGGTCAGGCCGCCGCCAGGCGTCGTGCCCGCCAGCAGCGGAACGGTAAGCCCGACGTTGAAACCGCCGGTGTCAAAAGTGCCGCCGCCGCTGTTGATCTGGACGTAGACGCTGGTCGGATCGGCCAGGTTCGCCCTGAAGTAGTCCGTCGTGTCGGACAGCGCCCTGACGGTTCCGCCGTCGAAGGTGATGATGGAAGTGCAACTGCCTCCGCCGTTGGCGTAGGTCATGTTGATATAGTTGGTGGCCAACACGCCGCCGGTCAGGTTGATCGCGGTGGTGGAGGTGTTGACGCCGCCCCAATTATATTCACCCATGTCGAAATAGGAGACCGTCGCCAGGCCGCCCGCCTGATTCCAGATGCCCTGGGCGCCATAGCGGCCAAGGAACACGCTGGCGTTGGGAGCGTAGAGGACGGCGTTGTCCTGGATGGTGATGGTCGCCCGGCCGTTGTCGGGAACAACCGTGACCCCATCGCTGAGGGTCGTTCCGGTGCCGGCAGCCCCGATCGTGATTGCAGCCCAGCCGCCACGCACGATCGTGTAGCTGTTGCCCTGCAAGACGACCGAGCCGGTGCCGCCGTGGAAGCCGACGTCCAAGCCGTTGTTGATGTCCAGCTTGGCGTAGTCGCCGACCACGACCGTGCCGGAACCGCCCCACGTAGTTTGGGTGGTGGCATTATCATCGTTGTCCCACTCATTGACGCCGACCCATAGGTCGCCGCCGTCGTTCCACACCCAGCCGTAGTTTCTCATGTCACCGCTGTGGGTGGTCATGACGGCATGGCCCGAGAGGGTCAACAAGCCGTTGGAGGTGACGTTGGTGCCGTTGGTGGTGCCTTCGCCGACGTTGGTGCGGCCCACGATATCGACGACCGTGTAGCCGCCGAAGTTGACCGTGCCGGAGCCGCCCGTTCGACCGACGTCCAAAGTCCCCTCCCACGGATACCAGCCATTGCCACCAAAAACGCTAGTCCAACTGGGGCTGCTGTGAAGGGTGACAACCGCGTTGCCGGTGGTGTTGACGTTGCCCGTGCCGAGCGAGTTGCCGACCTCCAAATTGCTGGTCTGGAAGACAGCGTTATCCGCGATGGTGATACCGCCGTGCGCGCCTTGCTCGCCGCAAACGGTCGTGTTGAACGACCCTAACGACGTGAGGAACTGGGCGTTGCCGCTCATGTTGAGATAGCCACTCACACCCGCGCCGCCGGATCCGTTGCCGTTGCCGAAGGTGTTGTAGACGTAGCCACCCCAGCCGGGGTTGATGCCATTGTGATTGAAGACGGCGCTGCCCGACATCGACAGGGTTCCGCTGCAGCCACCCGTAACGCCCCAAGCGTCGCCGAAGCGAATGTCGCAGCCCGTATAGGGAGTGTTGTCGGTCGAATTGTAGGTGGCATTGTCCGTCATGCTGAACAGGCCCGTGGAGCCGGAGCCGGCGCAGCCGACGAACAGCGTATTGTTGCCCTGTGTGACGTTCGACGTGCCAGTCATCAAGACCTGGCCGTTTCCGCCGTTCCAGCCGACATGGAAGTTGCCGCCGGTCGTTAACGTGAAGCTCAGGCTACCCGCCAGGTTCAGGGTGCTGACCGAGCTCGGGTTGATCGTATCCTGGTAGACGGCGACCCAAATCTCACCCGTCGTAGCCAAGCTGCCGTTAGGCGTAATCGTCAAGGTGGCCGCACCGGCCTCCGTCGAGCCGCTCGAGCCGACGTGTACGCCCACAATCGTACCGGCGTTGCCGTCGATGATTGGGTTAGGTATGGTCGTGCCTTCCGTGTTGATCCAAACCGTGTCCGCCGTTCCCGCAACGCCATTCGGATTCCAGTTCCCTGGGTTAACAGGATTGGCCCCCGTGATCCAGTACTGGCTGTTCGTCCCCGTCCAGTCGTACGACGCCGCCAGCGATGGCATGACCATCACCAGGGCGAGGAGGCACAGGAGCGAAGATGCTCGTAAAAGTGACCTCATTAGTGAAACCCTCCAAATGAGAAAACTGAAGTAAAACCCAGAAGCAAAATCATCCCTGAGGATCATCTACCCTCCGTTTCACGGCTCCCTCCGGGAAACTCGCGTTTTCGCGGCGCCGCATCGCGTTGCCACAACGCCGGCGGCCAACAAAACGCGGAACGCCTGGTTCCCGCTCTCGCGCCCGGCGCGGAAACGAGAATGCGAAGACTCAATCGGTTCTTGCCACCTCCCTCGCGACTAGCGCGATCCTGAGTTGTTGATGCTTGACGTCCATGCTGTGACAACATGACTCCGTAAGAAATGGACACAACTTGTCTGGCCGTTGCCCCAGACGGGCGTGGAACCGGTCTTGCCGACGTTGGAAGGGCAGTGCGACTGCCGTCCCAACAACGCCTTGCCAAAAAATATCGGCCCCGGACGGTTGACAGCGGGCATCGCCCGCATCGTAACGCCGGCAACCGCCTGGGAGTGCGAACGCTCGCACCCGCAGGCGGCTGCCAAGCCAAATGCCAAAACCATCGCCGCTGCCGCGTACCACAACGAACAAGAAGCGGCGAAAGACAGATTACTTTGCACCACGCAAACAGATAACAAGAGCGCCGCCACCGGTGCACACAACTCGCGCCGGCGATCGCGTAGATCGTGCATAACACGCTCTTGCCGCTCGTCACATTTCATTGCGAACCCCGATGAGACACTTCATCCCGTCAACCGTAATCAGGAAAGCGACTTCGATCTGCGAAGCGATAAGAACCCCCGCCAATTCCGCGACAAGAGTCGCTCCCCCAAATCCAGTGCAAGTGCATCTCGTGACCGGCTGCGCACTGCCCAGCGCAGTGGTATATTCCAGATGGCAATTGCGATCTTAGCAAGAAACGAATTTTATTGCAAGGAAAAATACAACGATTACAGCGAATACACGTCTCTCGGGGTGGGGGTAACTTGGAAGACTAGGTGGCCGCCGCAAGTCCGCCGCCGAGCCGCTCCTGGCTCCGCGTACAGTCGTAGACTGGTATAATACCAGTCAATAGCATGTCTAAAATGACGACTGGGACCCCGAGCTGAGAGCCGGCGGGCAATAAGTCCAAGCTAACCTTGAGAATAGAACCAAGACGGGGTACATAGTATATATGAGCTTCGAACAGCCGCTGGATCCCCAACTCATCGAGCAGACCAAGCAGCAAATCCGCAGCTTGGTGGCGGAAATCGCCCAACTGACCAAGACCGACGTGGCCCCGGAGGAGTTCTACGGCCAGTTCCTCCCGCGGGTGGTCTCTGCCCTGGCCGCGGTGGGTGGCGCCGTCTGGACGCTTAACCCCGAGGGCCGACTCGCGCTTCAGTACCAGATCAACATCCAAGAGACCAACCTCCGCGACAGCGAAGAGCGACAAGCCCAGCACGGCCGCCTCTTGTACAAAGCCCTCTCCGGCGGCGAAGCACTGCTGGTGCCACCCTACTCCGGGCCGGGCGAGGATGGCCAGGACGGCGAGGTACCCGCCGCAAACCCCACCGAGTTCCTCTTGCTCCTCGGCCTGTTGAAGACCGATTTGGAGAGCGTCGGCCTGGTCGAAGTCTTTCAGCGCTCGGATTCAAGTTCGACCACCCAAAAGGGCTACCTGCGGTTCCTCGTGCAGATGTGCGAGTTGGCCGGCGACTTCCTGAAAAGCCACCAACTGCGGCACTTCTCCGATCGGCAAACGCTCTGGACCCAGCTGGAGGACTTCACCCGCAGCGTTCACCTCTCGCTCGATCCGCGCGAGGCGGCCTACACCATCGCCAACGAGGGACGCCGGCTGATCGATTGCGACCGCGTCAGCGTCGCCATCCGCAAGGGGCGAAAGTGCCACATCGAGGCCGTCAGCGGGCAGGACCTCTTCGACAAGCGCTCGAACACCATCCGGCTGCTGGGAAAGCTGGCCACCGCGGTCGTCGCCAGCGGCGATCCGGTCTGGTACACCGGCGATACCCGCGATCTGCCGCCGCAGGTCGAAGACGCCCTGCAAGAATATGTTGACGAGGCCCACTCGAAAACCGTCGCCGTGCTGCCGCTCCGCCGCCCTCCCCCTCCAGAAGAGGATGACCCGAAGAAACGGGTCGAGCGCGAGGAGCCGATCGGGGCGCTGATCGTCGAGCAGATCGAAGACAGCCGGGTGACTCAGACTCTCACGCATCGCTCGGACGTGGTCTGCCAGCACAGTTCCACCGCCTTGGCCAACTCCCTGGAGCATCAGAATCTGTTCCTTATGCCCGTCTGGCGAGCACTCGGCAAGACCCGCTGGATTGTCGAAGCCCGCACCCTGCCGAAAACGTTGAGCATCGCCGCGGCGGTGCTGGTGCTGCTGCTGTTTCTGGGCTTCTGGCCGGTCAGTTTCACCCTCGAAGGCAAGGGAACCCTGGAACCGGTCGTGCGGCGGAACGTCTATGCCAACGTCGACGGCATCGTCGATGACATCCCCAAGGGGATCGAACACGGGGCCATCGTCAAGAAGCGCCAGTTGCTGGTCAAACTGCGCAGCACCCAGATCAGCACTGCTTTGCAGGAGGTTACGGGAAAACGGGCGGGAACCCTTGAGGAATTGCGCGCCGTGCAGCGAGAGTTGGCCAGCAGGATGCTCAAACCCGAGGAGCGAATCCGCTTGATCGGGCGGCAATCGGAACTGAACCAGACATTGGCCTCGCTCGACGCCGAGTGGGACCTGTGCAACGCCAAGGCGGCGGAATTGGAGGTTCACAGTCCGATCGACGGCCAGATCATCACCTGGGACTTGCGCAATCGCCTGCGCAGCCGCCCGGTGGGGACCGGCGATCAACTGATGCAGGTGGCCGACCCCAGCCAACGCTGGCGGTTAGAAGTCCACATGCCCGAAAAACGCATGGGCCATATTGGCGACGCCCAGCGGAAGCTGAACGAGGAGCACCTCAACGTCACCTATATTCTCGCGCTCGAACCCGGCACGAAACGCCACGGCAAGATCGAGGAGATCGCCCGCAGCGCCGAAGTCCGCGGCGAGGAGGGAAACACGGTACTGACCTACGTCGAATTGGACAAGGACGAGATGGAGCAGCTCCGCAAAGACCAGAAACTCAAGCAAGGGGCCGAAGTCACGGCGAAAGTCTGCTGCGGCGACCGCGCCCTGGGCTACGTGCTGCTGCACGACGTGTTCGAGTTCATTCAGTCCAAGATATTGTTCAAGTATTTCTGAGGAACAGCTCCGTTTAGCCGGCGTGCTTGCACGCCGCGCAACGAGGAAAGCACCTGCTCTCTTCGCGGCGTGCAAGCACGCCGGCTAAACTCCACAATTATTTATTGACCCCTGTATTGATCGAGCGTGCCCTATGCGGTTCATTCTGCCGGTGCTAAGCGCTTTCCTTCTTGTCTTCCTGCCGTCGCCGTTGAAGGCGGAGACGGCGCCCGTTTCCCGCTGCATGCTCGAGCCCGACGAGGAGGCGCTGGTCCCGGCGCAGGAAGCGGGCGTGCTGAAGAAAATCCTTGTGCATGAGGGGGACCAGGTCTCGGGCGACCAACTCCTCGCCCAGATCGACGACGCGATTCCGCTGGCACAGCGCGACGTGGCCTACTACAAGTTGCAGGCGGCTACCAAGAAATCGGAAGACGACATCGATATCCGTTTCGCCAAGATGGCCGCTAAGGTGGCCAAGGTCGAATACGATGAGGCCGAAGACGCCAACCGCAAGGTGCCTGGTACCGTGACGCACTCGGAAGAGCTCCGGCGGCTGCTGGATTGGCACAAGATGGAGCTGTCGGCCGAGAAGTCCACCAAGGACCAGCTTGTGGCCAAGATGGAGGCCAAAATGGCCGAGGGCGAGCTCCGCACCGCCGAGGAGAACATCAAACGCCGGCGGATCGTCGCCCCCATCTGGTTCGACCGGGCGGGCAAGCCATTGGACGCCGTCGTCGTCGAGCTTACCCAGCACGTCGGCCAATGGGTCCAGATTGGCGAGCCGGTGCTGCGGCTGGTCTGCATGGACCGCCTCCGCGTCAACGGCTCGCTCAAAGCTGAGGAGCACCGCCCCTCCGAGATCCAGGGCTGCGACGCGGAAATCACCGTCACCCTCCCGCACCTCGGCCGGCTGACGTTCCCCGGCAAGATCGTTTACGTCAAGCCGGTCGTCGAGGGCGGTTATCTTCAAGTGCGGGCCGAAGTCGAAAACCGCAAGCAAAACGGCGTCTGGATCCTCAACCCGGGCATGAACGTGGAGATGACAGTCCAGCTAAAATGATGAATGTTGAATGATGAATAATGAATGCAGAAGAGGCGACGAATCAACGTCGTCCGCGATTCATCATTCATCATTCATCATTCATCATTCATCATTCGTCGTTCATCATTCCCCCATGGTCACCCTGCAAGACAGTCTGTTGTCGAGTTCCGCGCGGAAGTCGCCCATCCGCATGCGGCCCGACCTGATTGCGCAGCGGCAGCACTATCTCGGCCGCAGCTACTGGGTGGTGAAAGACCCGATCGGCCTGGCCTACTACCGCTTCCAGGAAGAGGAGTTCGCCATCCTGCAAATGTTCGACGGGGCCACCAGCCTCGACGAAATCAAGGAGCGGTTCGAGGCCGAGTTTCCGCCGGAGAAGATCACGCTCGAAGAGTTGCAGCAGTTCCTCGGCATGTTGCACCGCAGCGGCCTGGTGATCGCCGACGCCCCCGGCCAGGGACATCAACTCCGCAAGCGCCGCGACGAACGCAAGTGGAAGATGTTCTGGGCCGCCCTGAGCAACGTGCTCTGCATCCGCTTCAAGGGCTTCGATCCCGAACGGTTCTTGGACTGGCTCTATCCCAAAATCCGCTGGTTCTTCTCGCCGATCGTCGTCTTCCTCTGCTGCACGCTGGTCCTCTTGGCGGCCACGCTGGTGGCGGTCGAGTTCGACGTCTTCCGCGCGAAACTGCCCGAATTCCATCAGTTCTTCAGCGTCCACAACGCCTTTTGGCTGTTGGTCATGCTGGGGATCACCAAGGTGTTCCACGAGTTCGGCCACGGCCTAAGCTGCAAGCACTTCGGCGGCGAATGCCACGAAATGGGCATCATGGTCCTCGTGCTCACGCCCTGCCTCTACTGCAACGTCTCCGACTCCTGGATGCTGCCGAGCAAGTGGGCGCGGGCGGCCATCGGCGCTGCCGGCATCTACGTCGAATTGGTGATCGCCGCGATCTGCACGTTCTTGTGGTGGACCTCCAAGCCCGAAACGCTCTTCCACAACCTCTGCCTCGACGTGATGTTCATCTCCTCGGTGACCACCATCGTCTTCAACGCCAACCCGCTGCTGCGCTACGACGGCTATTATATCCTCGCCGACCTGATGGAAATCCCCAACCTGCGGCAGAAGGCCACCACGATCCTCAGCCGCAAACTGGGCGAGTGGTGCCTGGGCCTCGAACCGCCCGACGACCCCTTCCTGCCGCAGCGGAACCAGATGTTCTTCGCTCTCTATTCGGTCGCCGCCGCGTTCTATCGCTGGGTGGTGGCGCTGTCGATCTGCTGGTTCCTCTATCGCCTGTTCGTCTCCTATCATCTGGAAATCGTCGGCAAGATCATGGTAGCGGCGTCGCTCTGGGGGCTGTTTTTCATGCCGCTCTGGCAAGCTGGCAAGTTCTTTTACGTGCCCGGGAGGATCGATCAAGTGAAAAAACCGCGGTTCTACATCAGTCTCAGCGTCGTGACGGTGCTGGTGCTGGCGTTTCTCTTCCTCCCCCTGCCGCACAGCTTCATCTGCCCGCTGGAAATCCAGCCCCGCGACGCCGATCCGGTCTACGTCGACGTGCCGGGCAGGCTCATAAAAATCAACGTCAAAGCCGGCCAACACGTCGAGCCGGAGCAGCAGTTGGCCCAACTCGAAAACATCGACCTCGATCTGCAAATCGCCAAGCTCCAGGGCAGTCTCGGCGCCAACGAAACCAAGTTGAACAACCTCGTGCAGCAGGCTGTTCTCGATCCTCACGCCGCCGACGAAATCCCGCAGATTAGCGAGCAGATCGATGCGCTCCGAAAAGAGCTGGAGCAGCAGAAGAGTGACAAGCAGCGGTTGCAGTTGGTGGCCCGGACGGCGGGCACGGTCTTCCCCCCGCCCTGGACCCCGCGCCGCGACGACCCCAACGAAAAACTCCACTCCTGGTATGGAACGCCCCTGGAAAAGGAAAACCTCGGCGCCCGCCTGGCCGAACGCACGCTCTTCTGTCAGATCGGCGATCCGCACAAGCTCGAAGCCGTGATGGTTATCGAGCAGACCGACCGCAGCCTCGTCCGCGACGGCGAAAATCAGGCCGTCGACATCAAGCTCGAAGGCCCCTTGGAGACGATTCACAGTCACATCGTCGAGGTGGCCGAATCCGAGATGAAGGTCACTCCAAAGCGGCTGACGGCAAAATCCCAAGGTGAAGTGCCCACCAAGACCGACCCGGAAACCGGCATCGAAAAACCGATGAGCACCTCCTATCAGGCCCGCGCCCCGTTCGACGATCCCCGCGGTGAACTCCCCATCGGACTCCGCGGCCAGGCCCGCGTCCACACCCGCTGGATGTCGCTCGGCGCCCGCCTCTGGCGGCTGATTACGCACATGTTCAGCTTCAAAATGGGGTAATGCCCGCGTGATCTCAAGGGGCGTTTGCCGGCTTGAAATCCGCGATCAGCCGCCCGATCACCAGGTGTTCGTCGCTGGGAGCGACGAACTTGGAGGCTTTCGCCGTGCTCCAGGAAAAGCCCACCACGGCCCCTTGCGAATTGCTGTAGATTCGCAGCACGCCGCATCCCAGACCCTCGTGATCTTTGCCGTTCGGCCCGCGGTGGTGGCGGGTGTCGCTGGGGCCGTGGCCCGAGCGGGAACTGTCGATGATCGGCACCTCCCATTGCTCGCTGTAGCCCACAACAGGTCGCGTCGGCATGATGCGGCGCGGGCGGGCACTCACCAGCATCACGTGCCCCGTGTTATCGCTCCGCCGCAGATACTTCACCGCCAGCACGTCCCCAGGCTGGACCTCGCCGAGTCGTTCGATTCGCTGAAAACCCCTCTCCGCCACGATCGCGTCGTGATACCGCCGGGCGCTGGGGCGATGTGAGTTGAACCACCGCTTGAAGTCAGCCCTCGTGTAGCCGTAGCTGTGCATCAACAGCGCATCGAGAAAACCGCTGCAATCGGCATGAGACTGGCAGATCCCGTCCCACGTGACTTTCGGCTCGCCGTGCTGATAGCTGGTATCTTCCAGGCGGAGATGGCCGGCCAGGTCGATCGCCGCTGTCAGGTGTCTTGGCGGTTCAGCCGCATAACAGGTCGCCGCACTCAGCAGCGCTGCAACGAGTACAGTCGCCAGGACATGTTTGGGCGCAGTCGCCGGGAAATGTCTCATCGTCGAGATCCTCACTGAATTTGTGGCGGGAGTGGGTTTCCGATGGCCGCACTATCGACATAACACAACGCCCGGACTCACCATGCCCGGGCGTTGTTCCTCCGCGGACGCCTTCCGCGCCGCATGACCGATCCGGCCTGCGGCGATTGCAGCGGCCGCCTCTCATTTCATCGACGGCTCAGGGGCCGGTCGCGCCGCGAGCTTCCCCGCTGGATCGAGATCCCAACCATGGTCCGTATCCCTGAAACTGTAGGTTCCCGGGCGTAGGCCATACCTTGCCACGCCAAGGTCCTGGCCGCGGCCGAATTCAATTGTCGAATCGAGCCCCACGTTGATCTCTTGCGCTTTTCCCGGCGGCAAGTGATACTGCTCTCCGTCGATGGAGAAGTTGAGCGTCATCTGGGTAGAGGCCGGGTTGACGATCCTTACGGTGGTAACCGGCGCAGGAGGCTGGTCCCCCTGGAACAGATCCCAGCCCTGTGGGGTGGACTCGAAGGTGTAGGTGCCCGGGCGCAGGCCGTAGGTGGCCACGGCGTCACCCTGGCCGCGACCGAATTGGATCACCGCGTCCGACGGAACATTGTAGGTTTGCGCACTTCCCGAGGGCAAGCTATAGGATTGGCCACCGATTGAGTACGAGAGAGTGAAATTCGTTGCGGCAGGGTTGACGATTTTCACTGGGATCATATTGACAGTAGGCCCGGCAGTGACCCCGGGTCCCGCGTCGGCGCCCACATCACCGCCGCCGACGACGCCGGCGCCGACATCACCGCCGCCGCCGCCACTGGGGACGACCACCACGCCGCCACCGCCGCCGCCGCCACCGCCACCTCTAATGATGTTCGTGACGTTGGCCGAGGCCGTGTTGGTGTTGTTGTTATTGTTCGCCGTGCCGCCGTTGTTATTGTTGTTATTGTTGTTGGTTCCGGTCCCGCCGTTGTTGTTATTGTTGTTGTTGGCCAGTCCGCCGCCGTTGTTGTTATTGTTGTTGTTGGCTCCGGCGCCGCCATTGTTGTTGTTATTGTTGTTGGCCCCGCCTTTGCCGTTGTTGTTATTGTTGTTGTTGTTGGCCAGTCCGCCGTTGTTGTTATTGTTGTTGTTGGCCCCGGCCCCGCCATTGTTGTTATTGTTGTTATTGTTCGCCAGGCCGCCGCCATTGTTATTGTTATTGTTGTTGGCCCCGCCTTTGCCGTTGTTGTTATTGTTGTTGTTGTTGGCCAGTCCGCCGTTGTTGTTATTGTTGTTGTTGGCCCCGGCCCCGCCATTGTTGTTATTGTTGTCATTGTCCGCCAGGCCGCCGCCATTGTTGTTGTTATTGTTGTTGGCCCCGCCTTTGCCGTTGTTGTTATTGTTGTTGTTGTTGGCCAGTCCGCCGTTGTTGTTATTGTTGTTGTTGCCCCCGGCCCCGCCATTGTTGTTGTTATTGTTGTTGTTCGCGCCGGCTCCGCCGTTGTTGTTATTGTTGTTGTTGTTGGCCAGTCCGCCGTTGTTGTTATTGTTGTTGTTGTTGGCCAGTCCGCCGCCATTGTTGTTGTTATTGTTGTTGGCCCCGCCTTTGCCGTTGTTGTTATTGTTGTTGTTGGCCCCGGCCCCGCCATTGTTGTTGTTATTGTTGTTGTTCGCGCCGGCTCCGCCGTTGTTGTTATTGTTGTTGTTCGCCCCGGCCCCGCCATTGTTGTTGTTATTGTTGTTGTTGTTGGCTCCGGCGCCGGCGTTGTTGTTATTGTTGTTGTTCGCCCCGCCCTTGCCGCCGTTGTTGTTATTGTTGTTGTTCGCGCCGGCTCCGCCGTTGTTGTTATTGTTGTTGTTGGCCCCGGCTCCGGCGTTGTTGTTGTTATTGTTGTTGTTGGCCGCGGCCCCGGCATTGTTGTTGTTATTGTTGTTGGCTCCGGCGCCGGCGTTGTTGTTGTTATTGTTGTTGTTCGCCCCGCCCTTGCCGCTGTTGTTGTTATTATTGTTGTTGGCTCCGGCTCCGGCGTTGTTGTTGTTATTGTTGTTGTTCGCGCCGGCTCCGCCGTTGTTGTTATTGTTGTTGTTGGCCCCGGCCCCGCCATTGTTGTTGTTATTGTTGTTGTTCGCGCCGGCCCCGCCGTTGTTGTTATTGTTGTTGTTGGCCCCGGCCCCGCCATTGTTGTTGTTATTGTTGTTGTTCGCGCCGGCCCCGCCGTTGTTGTTATTGTTGTTGTTGGCCCCGGCCCCGCCATTGTTGTTGTTATTGTTGTTGTTCGCGCCGGCCCCGCCGTTGTTGTTATTGTTGTTGTTGGCCCCGGCCCCGCCATTGTTGTTGTTATTGTTGTTGTTCGCGCCGGCCCCGCCGTTGTTGTTATTGTTGTTGTTGGCCCCGGCCCCGCCATTGTTGTTGTTATTGTTGTTGTTCGCGCCGGCCCCGCCGTTGTTGTTGTTATTGTTGTTGTTCGCGCCGGCCCCGCCGTTGTTGTTATTGTTGTTGTTGGCCCCGGCCCCGGCATTGTTGTTGTTATTGTTGTTGGCTCCGGCTCCGGCGTTGTTGTTATTGTTGTTGTTCGCGCCGCCTTTCCCGGCGTTATTGTTATTGTTGTTGTTGAGGTGCTGCGCCTGGCCGGCGGTGCCGGACTGGATGTGCTGCACGCTGCCGCTGCTAGGGTGGGAGCCTTGTGTGCCGCCACTGTTGCTTGAGTGGCGGTTCCCCCCGGCGAACGCGGCGTTGCCTGAGGGAGACGTGATGTTCCAGCAGAAAATGGCCGCCCACACGAACACTACCGCCCAGAAACTATACGAACGTCTCATGATCGTCTCCTAAAAGGTGAACTGCTACTGGTCTCCCCATGAAACCCCGAGCAAGGCATTCGCGATGACTCGCATCTACCCAAGGAATGCTACGGCGTGACGCCGATCAAGGCCAGCGAGAATATTTCTTAGCTCGTGCGGCCAAGCGGGTGCCGTCTTCACTTGCTAATGGCTTCGCTGTTGTTAGGTCGCGTCCGCCGAGGTCCACCGGGAACTGGCTTTGCGGGGGAAGGGGCAGGCGCGGATGTGCCTGCCGGGCGCAGAACTCGAAGAAGGCGAGCGCAGGAAAGGAACGAGGCGCAGGGGGCGCGACTCGCCTCGGCAGCAAGTTGCTAAGCCGGTGCGGCGCGCCGCGAAGTCGTCAGCGGATTGTATGGGCTTTGTCAGCGCGCTGTTTATTGGCACGCACGGGAACTACCCGACGTGTTGTCTTTCCGCAGCACGGGCAACTCTCGCACGAGCGACGTTCCCGCGCTTCCGAAGATCATTGACTGTAACGGCCGCTCGTCATTTGGCTGAGGGCGTTGTAGCCGGTTTGCTGGCAACTCGCTGCGGTTGACTGAGGTCCCAGCCTTGGGGCGTGGACTTGAAGGTGTAGGTGCCGGCACGCAGCGGGTACTTGGCGACGCCGAGGTTCTGGCCGCGGCCGAATTCAATCTGCGAGGTCGGCCCGACGTTGATCTCCTGGGTCTTCCCCGGCTCCAAGTGAAACAGGGTTCCGTCGATGGTGTAATTCAGGGTGAACTGCGTGGCGGCGGGGTTGACCACCTTCACGGGCACGGAGGCAGCCAGCGGCTGGCCACCGTGTAGCAACTCCCAGCCTTTGGGAGTGGACACGAAGGTATAGGTGCCCGCGCGAAGGTCATACTTGGCGACGCCGAGACCCTGGCCGCGGCCGAATTCAATTTGCGAGGTCGGCCCGACATTGATGTCCTGGGTCTTGCCCGGCTCCAAATGGTACAGCTTTCCATCGATGGAAAACGTGAGCGTGAACTGTGTAGCCGCCGGATTGACGATCTTCACGGCGAGCGAGGGCGAGCCTCCCTTGTACAGATTCAAGCCTTTAGTTGTGGCCGCGAACGTGTAGGTTCCGGAATTCAGCGTGTATCTGGCGGTGCCGAAATCGCCGCCGCGTCCGAATTCAATCAGGGCATCGGCCGGGAGACTGTAGCTATGGCCTTTGCCCGATGGCAGGCTGTAGGAGCGGCCATTGATCGAAAACGAAATCGTGGTATTCGTGGCCGCGGGGTTGACGATTTTCACCGGCAGCATGGGTGCCGGCGGCTGGGGCTGACCATGAAACAACTCCAGGCCGTTGGGCGTAGACTCGAACGAGTAGAGCCCGGGCGTCAGGGCGTAGCTGGCGACGCCGAATTGGCCGCCGCGGCCGAATTCGACGACGGCGTCGGCCGGGACACTTAAGGTTTGCGCGCTGCCCGAAGGCAGACTATACGATTGCCCAGCGATGGAATACGAGACGCTGGTCTTCGTCGCGGCGGCGTTGACGATCTTCACCGTGATCAGGTCGGCACTGTAGTCAGGTTGCCAGTCGCCACTGTAGTAGGATTGCCAATCTCGGCCGGCGTTGCCGGAATGCCACCACGAGCCGCCGCCGTGGCCGCCGCCGGGGTGCGGGCCGCCCGCGGCCACCGCGCCGCTGGTCGAGAAGGACGCCATATTCCAACAGAGAAGGCCGGCCCACACGAGCACGGCCGCCCAGAAACTATACCCGGGTTTCATGATCATCTCCTTCGAGTTGAAGCACCTCCGCGAAGCTTCGGTACGGCCGAGGCATCGGTTACAGCCTCATGGCCTGCCGCCACGAGCTGCGCAGGGCGACAGTTTCGCTCCTGTTTGCTACGGAATGCTATCGTGCCGAGCGAATAAAGACAAGTACCGCTGTCTATAGTTCACGAGCACCAGCCGCCACCTTCAGGGGGAGTCGAAGCGGCAATGCAGCTAAGTAGGAACGAATAGGAACTTGTGCTCACGGTACCCCGCACACGCCGTGTGCGCGGCGGCGGCACACGGCGTGTGCCGCCCACTTTCCTGGGCCGCTCTACTTAGTTCTCAGAGCGGCAGGTTGCCGCTGCCATCGAACGGCAGGTCGCGGGGCTCGCTGAGAATCTCCAGGTCGGGCGCCGGCGGGCGTCGGCAAGGTAGGCGACGGAACAATCGAGCTCCGCCAGGTGCAGCGTGTCGGCGATCCAAAGGAACCTGGCTTGCTCGGGCGCGGCGAGGCCGATAGTGCCAAAGGTGGCAGCGAGCATCTCGCGGTCGCTGGGATAATCGAGCGGCAACATCGCGGCGGAAACGTGGCCCGAGGTAAGAACGTTCAGCCGGGTCGCAGCGACGTCGATCTCGGCGAGCAACCCGCTGCGGCAAAACTCGGCCATGCCGATGCCCGTGGCGTTGCCCCGACTATGCGGCGTCAGCCCGCGGAGCGCAATCCGCTTCACCTTGGGGAACTCGTCCTCGGCGGCGCGGTGGTCGTTGAACTTCCGGCCGACCACGTTCGGGTCCAGGCCCGTCCCACTGATCTCCTTGCCGATGCGGTCGATCAGCAGCACGTCGACCTGCGAGAAGGGCAGACGCGGGAGAAGTCGCCTGGCCAGGGCGAGCAGCTCGCCTTCACGAGCCTCGAACTGCTCGGGCCGAATCGCTTCGACGCGCGCGGTCTGGTCGTAGGCGTTCTCCACCACCGCGACGCCGGCAAGAATGTGACAGCGGGCAAGCACCGCGGCGGCAGCGCGGCGAAGGATCGGCTCAAAACCGAAATCGAGCATCGCCCGATGGTAGATCGCCGCCCCCTCGGTATTGCCCAGGCCGATGGTCAGCATCTTCAAGAGTCCGCTTTCGATCGGACCGGCGAAGCTGGTGTGCGGCCTCACACGGTTGCAGACCAGCACGTGATCGGCCTCAAAGGCGAGGCGATCGAAATGGATCGGGAATCCCTCGCCTGTCCGTCCGAGGATGATCGTCTCGACGCTCGAGTGGATCGGGCAACCGACGGATGGCTGCGTGATGCCGATAGTCTCCAGGAGTTGCCGCTGGCCTGCGGCGGTGCCGCCACCGTGGCTGCCCATCGCCGGAACGATGAAGGGTCTGCCACCCAAACTCCTCAAATGTTCGACGATGGCCCGCGTGATCGAGACGATATTGGCGATGCCGCGGCTGCCGGCGGTAACGGCGACGCTCTGGCCGGGGCGGATTTTCTCGGCCAGGTCGAGGCGGGCGAGCTGGGCGTGGACCTCGCCCGCAACGTCTTCGACGTGGCTGGCGTCAAAGGCCTGGCGGAGGCGGAAGACTCTTGGGAAAGCGCTCATCGGAAACGTCTTGGAGAGAAGATGGCTTTGATTGATGGTCCTCGCAAAAAACCAGATGCCGCCCTGGGAAGTGCAAGGCCGCAAGCAATTTGCGACCGAGCAGGACAAGCTAATTCGTTTCCCCCTGCAAAGTCAAAACGAGGTGACGGCGGGGGGCGTCCCGGCGGTGCTCCCAGAGGCAAATCCCCTGCCAAGTACCCAGGCAGAGGCGGCCGTCGTGGATGGGGACAACCAACGAGCAGCCCAGCAGCGCCGACTTCACGTGGCCGGGCATGTCGTCGGGGCCCTCCTCGCTGTGGCGGTAGGGGAAATCCTCAGGGGCGAGTTTGTCGAGCACTTCTTCCAGGTCGACCAGCACGTTGCGGTCGGCGTTCTCCGTGATCGCCAGCGACGCCGACGTGTGCTTGAGGAAGAGATGGAGCAGGCCGACGCGGACGTTGGCGATCTCCGGCAGGGCCTCCATCACGACGCCGCTGATCGCATGGGGGCCGCGGTAGAACTTCGGCAGTAAAATCTCGCGGTGAAACCAGGCCACGATCTCTCTCGTACCAAGGGAAGTGTCCACTTTACAGCAGCGACGGGAGAGCGCAAAGGCGTGATGCGGCGACAAGCCGCCGCCAGCGGCGCAGCCAGCCCTCAGCGAGACTACGCCAATTTGGGCTGCGCATAGCACCCAGCCGTAACAACCGCGACGCTGTGACGAGGCAATCGCACCTCGCCGCCACAAATTTCCCGGGAAATGCTTGACTAGACGGAACCGACGGGGATAATGGAGTGTTTTAGATGTTCTTGGGGCAGCCCTTCCAGTGAGGTGGAGGGGGGAATTGGTTCCTACGACGGAGCTGTTCGTAATGAAGAATGTGTTTGAGGCGATTCTAGAATGTGGGCACGACGAGGATTTTTCTCCCGTCGAAACTGAAGATTTCGGGGCGACGGATGCCCCCGCGGGCTCGCGTGCCAAAATCGACATTCTTGCCCATCGGGTGCTGCAAGGGCAGCCGTTGTGGCATCCCAGCGATCGGTCCGACTACAGCGGCCTGACCGGCGCCGTGCGGCCTCGCGCGTGAAGAAAACCCCTACCTCGGTGGGGGCTGCGGCGGTTTCGCTCTGGCGAGGCAGGTCATCTCCCCTTCGATGCTCGCCGCGAAGTTCTTTCCCGCCGGCTTACGCAGACGCTCGCACCGGCAGGGCGTGGCGGGGTTGACGCTGCTCTAATTCTCCCCGCAAGACTCGCACGTCTGCGGGGGCCTCGATGCCCAGGCGAACCCGCTCGCCCGCCACCTTGACGACCGTGATGGTGATCGAATCGCCCAGCCGAATTCGCTCGTTGTCGCGTCGCGTGAGTACCAACATGCGCTGACCTCCGTGCCGTCTGACAAATATACTTATGTATACATAACACTCGCAGCGGCGTCAAGGCGTCTTGCCGCCGGTTCGCTAAGCGGCGGCCAATTCAGACTGCGGCGATTCCAGCAACTGCGTCTTGAGGAACCGCTCGCCCCGCGAGCCATAGAAGAGGACCTGGTTGCGGTCGGCGTCCCAGATGGCGGTGAACTTCGTCGCCCGCGGCCCGTGCAGGCAAAAGTACATCCCGCAGGGTCTGCCGCCGCGGAGCAACACCCGCTCGCTTATCGAAAACGCTCCCTCTTGCAGATGGCAGTGGGCACAAATCGTGGTGTCGACGTATTCGCGAAGATCTTGGACGCTCTCGCCGGGCTGAAAACGGGTCAACATTATGGCGTCGTTTCTCTCTAATGCGTGCGAAGCCGAATGAAGCCGCTGCCTCGCACAAGGTGGATAATCTGGAATGAATGCCGATACAGGAGACTATCGGCAAAGTACGAGAAGAAATTCGGCTGAGTATTCAAGGCATTGTCGGTAATCCGGGACGATTGCGGCGGCCCGTTACGCCCGCCGGGCGAGAAAGACACGGCGGCCGCCCTCGCTCGCCCAAATCCCTCACCGCGTGGGGAAGACGGTCAACGGAGCGTTCGGTGGGGCAGACATTCCTCTGCCCTATCTGCCGCAAGGCAGACAGGAATGTCTGCCCCACCATGCAGACAGGTGCGGCCCAGTGACGACGCCGCCTGCTGGAAAATCCCTTCGCCCCGTCGCGGCTTGCCTATTCTCTCCCGCTCTCGCCGTTGGCGGAACGAAGCGACTCCTTCGAATAGGCTGCGAATCTCTCCGCCACGCTCCCTTCGCGTTCGTCACCGCGGTGCAACAACACGCGATAGCGCAGTGTCACGCTCTCACCGCGACGCAGCGTGAAAGTCCCGTCCGCATCCTTGCCGCCCGGAAATTCGTGCAAGCCGAAAGGATTGGCGGCAAACAGCCCGTAACTCCGCACGTGCCAGTGTGTAGGATAGCGGAAGCTGCTGGGGTGATTGAAGATGGCGATGCCGATGGTCGCGCCGTCGATCGGCCCATGATAATCGACCCAGGCGGCCGGGCGGCCCCACGCGGCCGCGTTCGTCTCTCCGCGACTGTTGACAATCTTCCCTCCGCGGTGGGCATCGACGCTAAGCGTTTGCGCCACCCGTACGCCGAATGTCCCCTCCTTGGTGTCGCCGAACGTGACGTCGCCGTCGCTGGCCGTGAGCGTAATATCGAAGTCGATCCAGCGGGTGTCGCCGTCGCTGTCGAAGCGGAGCAGCCGCCGGTCTTCGCAGACTCGCCGGCCGTCGGGGGCGAGCCAGGCGTCGCGGGCGGCGACCACCGCGGGCTTGCCGCCGGCGATCTTCGTGAATTCGAGATGCTTGATCGTGCCCACCTTTCCCTGCTCCCCCCAAAAATCGATGCCGTTGACGCTGCCGTGGCTGAACCAGAGCGATCGCTGGTGGGGGTGGTCTTTCGCTTCGCCGCGGCGATTGCGCATGGGAAAATCGCGGGTCATCGGCTTGCCGGTCGGCCCGATGATCGGCCAGAGGATCGGTTTCGTGCCCGAGCGAACCAGGTACTCGGCGAACAGCCGGCCGTCGATTTTCACCACCGCCCCTTTTGCGGTTCGCTCTGCGGTGATTTCGGCCGCACGCGTGTCGAAACGGCAAGCGCAAGACAGAACAGCCAGAACAACGAGCATAGACGATCGCGGCATGTCGCGGCTCCTGATCAGCCAGCGACCATTGTAACCGCGGCGCGAGCGGCCGTCACGCTCTCCTCCTCCGCGCGTCGATCAGCAGGGCGAAAAGCCCGGCGGCCAACAGCGCGATCGTTCCCGGTTCGGGCACGGGGACGGCAAAGGAACTACTGCCGACGCTGCGAAGAGAATTGGCCGCCAAGATGTCGCGGTCGAGACCGTTGACGGTGCCGTCGTAATTGGCGTCGCCTTGTGCCCAGGTTGTGCCCGTGAACACGTGGGAGGCCCAAATGGCGCGATCCTGGCTGTCGACGATGCCATCGAGGTTGAAGTCGCCGGGAATGGTGGCCATGACGATAACCTGCTGGTTCGCCGTGTCGTCGATCCATCCCAAGGTCAAGCCGTTGGCCGTCGCGGTCGAGCAGCGGAACTCGCCGCGATCCCAGCGTCCGCCGTCGTAGCTGGCCGTAAGCAGGGCCTTGATCGTTGCGGCGGGATCGGTTCCGCCGGCATAGTCGAACACGATTTTGCCGGCCTGGATGTCCGCACCGGCGAGATTCAGCACGGGATTCCAGGCGCCTGGCGTGCCGATGCTATTTCCCAGCAAGTCGAGCACTCCGCCGGCGACAGTGGTCAAGCCGTTATAGTTGTTGGGCCCGGCGAGAGTGAGCGCTCCCGAGCCGGTCTTGGTCAATCCGCCGACGCCTGAGAGGGCGCCGGAGAGCGAAACCGCGTGGCCGTTGGTGTTGACGGTAGCGTTGCCGTTGAGTCCGGTCAAGGTGACAGGCAGGTTGGAGGTGAAGTTGGCGTCGGCGCGGAGGGTTCCGCCGCCGAAATTGAAGAGGGCCGTGCCGGAGCCGGCGGCCAGTCCGTGCAGCGCCAGGACGCCGCCGTTGAGATTGTAGGCGCCGCTGCTGGCGGTACCGTAGCCGAAGCAGAGGATGCCGGCGACGGTGTTGGTGCCGCCGGTTTGGGTGACGGTGGCTGTGCCGCTGTAGCCGGCGTAGAGATTGCCTCGATTGAGCCAGGTAGAGCCGGCGCCGGAGATCATGACGTTGCCCATGGCGCTGGCGGCGTAACCGATGTAAGCGACCGTGTTAATGACCGAGCCGCCGTTGGTGATGTCAAGCGTCCCGGTCCCGGAAACGTAGTAGTAACTGTCGCCGCCGATGTAGAGGGAGCCGCGGTTGGTCCATTTAGAACCGGCGCCATCGACGGTCACCAGACCTGTTTGGCTGTAGCCGTCGCCGATGTAGCCGCCGGTGCTGGTGACGCCGCCGCCATTGGTGATCGAGAGGATTCCGCTGCCACCCGACCAGTAATAGCCGCCGCCGGCGTAAAGGACGCCGCCGTTCGACCAGGTCGAGCCGGGGCCATCGACCGAGACCGAACCGGACGCGGCATAGCCAATATAGCCGTTAATGTTGCTGACGGCGCCGCCATTGGTGATCGAGAGAATTCCACTGCCCCCAGAATAGAGGCCGACGTAGAGATCACCGCTGTTGGTCCAGGTCGAGTTGGCGCCGTCAACGCTGGCCACGCCTACGCCACCGCCAGAATAGCCGACGTAGGCGGCGGCGTCGCTCACGTTGCCGCCATTCGTGACGTTGAGGGTTCCGTTTCCGTAATTGCCGAGGTAGAGGTAGTTGTTGTTCCAGCTCGATCCGAGTCCATCGACCGTCACTTTGCCGGTCGAACCGGTATTGTAGCCGACGTAGGCAGTTGTATCGCTGACGGTGGCGCAGTTGGCGATGGCGAGCGTCCCGTTGCCGGAATAGCCGACGTCGAGTTCGCTATCGTTGGCCCAGGTCGTGCCGGCGCCGTCAACCGTGGCGGCACCCGTCGCAGCGGCGCAATAGCCGAGGTAGCCGGCGTAGGAGTTGACCGTCACCCCGTCGCGGATGGCAAGCGAGCCGATGCCGCGATAGCCCGCGCCGACGACGCCGTTGACGCCCGGGCCGCCGCTCATGTCGAGATTGAGCGTGACGTTTTGGCCGGGGAAGTAGTGGAAGGGGATCGTTTGTTTCGGGGGATGAGTTGCATCGAAGACCAGATCGATGTCGCTTACCAGCCCGCAGGCGTTGATCGTCCCCGTACCGGAGAGTTGATCGGGCGAAACCCAGAGGGATTTGGTGGTAAGCGTTCCGCCGTTTGCGCCGAAGCGCACCGCTCCGGCGCAGCCGCTCCAACCGACGTAGGTCGTGCCGGCGACCGAGACGCTGCCGCCGTTGGTGATCGAGAGCGTTCCCGCGCCTCCGGAGGGGCCGCCGACATAGAAATCGCCCGTGTTTATCCAGGCCGAGTTGGCGCCGTTGACGATGGCCGAAGCGGTCGCGCCGCTGGCGCAGCCGATGTAGCTGGTGCCGTTGGTCACGCTGCCGCCGTTGGTGATGGAGAGAGTGCCGTCGCCATAGTAGCCGACATAGAGGTAGTAGCCGCAGTTCCAGGCCGAGCCGGCGCCGTTGACGGTGACCAGGCCGGTGGTGCCCGTATTGTTGCCGATGTAGTTGGAAGACCAGTAATAGCCGTTGCTGAGGACGGTGCCGCCGTTGGTGATCGAGAGGGTTCCCGCGGCGCCGGAATAATAGCCGCCGACGTAGAGACCGTAAGTGGCGGTCCAGGTCGAGCCGGTGCCATCGACGGTAACCAAACCTCTCGAATGGTCATCATAGCCGACGTAGCCGTAGTAACCGCTCACGTTGCCGCCGTTGGTGATGCTCATGGTTCCGCTGCCGGAGTAGCCGACGCAGACTTGCTCGGTGCTGTTCCAGTTCGAGCCAGTGCCATCCACCGTCACCATGCCCGTTGAGCCGTTGTTGAAGCCGACATAGCCGTAGTAAGAGTAGACGTAGCCGTGGTTGGCGATTGCCAGCGACCCGCTGCCGGAATAGCCGACGTAGAGATCGTTGCTGTTGTTCCAAGCCGAGCCGGTGCCGTCGACGACGGCGGTTCCGCTCGAGCCGCCGTGAAAGCTGACGTAGCCGTTGTTGGAGTTGACCGCAACGCCATCTCGAATCGTGAGCGAACCGCTGCCAAGATAGCCGGCGCCAAGATCTCCGACGGGGCCCGATGCGCCGCTCATGTCGAGATTGACCGTGACCGTTTGGCCGGACGCGTCGGTGAGGGCGATCGACTGGCTGAGGGGATGACTCGAATCGAAGGCGAGATCGATGTCGCTGACCAGTCCGCGGGCGTTGATCGTGCCGGCGCCACTGAGTTGCGCCGGCGATACAAAAATGCCTTGGGTCGTGAGCGTTCCGCCGTTGGCGCCGAATTGGATGGCTCCGGTGGAACCGTCGGTCGCTCCGACATAGGTCTGGGCGGTGACGGAGACGGTTGCGCCATTGGTGACCGAGAGCGTTCCCGCGCCGCCGTAGTTGCTATCGCCGCCGATGTAGAGGCTGCCGCTATTGGCCCAGATCGAGCCGGGGCCGTCCACGGTAACTGCGCCTGACGAACCAGGCCCATCGCCGATGTAACCGCCGTAGTAGCTGCTGACGGCGCCGCCATTGGTGATCGAGAGGGTTCCAACGCCGCCGCCATAGTAAGGGTTATCGCCGCCGCCCACGTAGAGGAAACGGCCGTTGGTCCACGTTGAGCCGGTTCCGTCCACGGTGACCGCGCCCACGAGCCGGGCGAGTAGCCGATGCAGGAGTTGCCGAAGGTGCTGCTGACGGCGCCGCCGTTGCTGATCGAGAGCATGCCGTTGCCCTGGTAGCCGACATAGAGTGCGCCGGCGCCGTTGTAGATCCAATTCGAGCCTGGGCCGTCGACCGTGACCGCGCCCCACGAACCGGTCGAGTAGCCGATGCAGGAGTCGCCCCAGGTATTGCTGACGGTGCCGCCGTTGGTGATCGAGAGCGATCCACTGCCGTAAACGCCGACGGTAACGCCGTAGTAGTTGGTCCAGATCGAGCCGGAGCCGTCGACCGTGACGGATCCTGACGAACCACTATAATAGCCGATGTTGCCGCCGCCGTAGCTGTTGACGGCGGCATGGTTGGTGATCGAGAGCGAGCCGTTACCGGAGCTGCCGACGAGCAGGCTGCTGTTGTTGGTCCAAGTCGAGCCGGGGCCCTTGACCGTGACTGCGCCCGTCGAACCAAGGTCGTTGCCGATGTAGCCGTTGTAGTTGCTGACATTGCCGCCGTTGGTGATCGAGAGCGTTCCGCCGCCGTAGTAACCGGCATAGAGGCTGTTGCTGCTGGTCAGGTTCGAGCCGGCGCCATCCACGGTGACGGCGCCCGATGAACCGGCGCGTAGGCAATGTAGTAGTTCGCACTGCTGACAGCGCCGCCGTTGGTGATTGAGAGCGTTCCCACGCCGCCGCCGTAATAGTAAGAGCTATCGCCGCCGCCCACAAAAAGGGCGCCGTTATTGGTCCACCTCGAGCCGGATCCGTCCACCGTGACCGTGCCTGACGAACCGCTATAACAGGCGATATGACCGTTATAGTTGCTAACGGCGGCGCCGTTGGCGATCGAAAGCATTCCGCTGCCGAAGTTGCCGACATCGAGATCGCTGTTGCTGTTCAAAGCCGAGCCGGCGCCGTCCACCTTCACGAGACCAGTTGAACCAGGATTGCAGGCGATGCAGGTATACGGACTGCTGACGTTGCCGCTGTTGGTGATCGAGAGCGTCCCGCTGCCGGAGTTACCGACGTAGAGGCTGTCGCCGTTCGTCCAGTTCGAGCCGGGGCCAGTGACCGAGACCAGGCCCGTCGCGGCGCTGCCATAGCCGACGTAGCCGTAGTCGGAGAGAAGGCTGCTGCCACCGTCAACCGTCAGCGTGCCGGCGGCGGTTTCGCCGATGTACCCCGTCGTGGTGCCGCCCCAGGTAGAGACGTCAAAGGGATCGACGTCGCCGGTGGGCGTAATCGCACTGCGGACCATTGGAAGCGGGCCCGTGAGAGAAAACGCGGCCAGCAACACAAACCACACCGGGATAGAACGCACCCTAGCAGCAGACCTGGTGCTTGCAGACAGACAACTCATAGTCCCCTCCCATTAGAAAAGCGGTATGCGCGCCACCAAGGTAGCAAGAAGCCGACGAGCCCCGAAAGTCCCCCCATTCTACCAATTCCGCGGGACCGGTCAATACACCCCCTTCAACGCAAAACGGCCTATCGGAAGAGCCGCCTTTGCTGCCGGCAGATTGCATCTCTCGATCCCGTCTTCTCGTTGCCCTCTTATAAATGCCAACTCCGCTAATGACGATAATTCCGAATGTCGGGGATACGACGCTTTTGCAGAAAATTCGCTCCAGGGAAGTTGCTATGGTCCGCCGCCTACTCGTCGTGCCGCTGCTCTTGGAAATCCTGCTGTTCGGCGTCCGCTGCTATGCGCAATCCTCGAATGCCGCGTCCGGCAACCAGGGGCAGGCCGCACAGGGCAAGGAGTTGCCGCGGCTGCCCGAGACGGAAGTCATCGGCCGGCCGCCGGGAGCCGCGACCGACTCGAACGGCGGCGGCGAAGGAAACGGCCTCGGCGGCAACAGCCCAGGCAACGGCCCGGGCAACGGCGAAGGACGCGGCGGCAGCGGAAATGCCCCCGGCCAAGGCGGCTCGATCCTACAAGGCGGCGTCTTCAGCAGCCCCAAGGCCGAAGGCTACAATGCCCAATCGTCGACCGCCGGCTCGCTGGTCGACGTGCCGAATCTCGACCTGCCAAGCTCGGTCGACGTGATTCCCGAAGATCTGCGCCGCGATCAGCAGGCGTTGCAGATCGACGACCTGTTGCGCGACATCGGTGGCGCAGTTAAGTCGGGCAACCAGCAGTATCCCGACGCCTTCTTCCTCCGCGGCTTCGAGATTACTTCCCGCGACTATCGCAAGAACGGCTTCCTCGATCCCAGCCCCACGCCCCGCGACTTCTGCAACATCGAGCGGATTGAAGTGCTCAAAGGGCCCGCCTCGATGCTCTATGGCCCTGGCCAGCCCTCGGGCATGATCGACCTGATCACCAAAAAACCGCTCGACACCCCGATGTACCAAGGCGGCGTGCAATTCGGCAGCTACAACTTGCAGCGCTACACGATCGACGCCACCGGCCCGATCGACACGAACAAGTCCCTGCTGTATCGCATCAACGCCGCCTACGAAGACGACGACAGCTTCCGCGATTTCGGCTTCACGGAGCGGGAGTTCGTCTCGCCGTCGGTCACCTGGGTGATCGACCAGGATACGACGCTGAACTGGGAGGGCGAATATTCGAACGACCGCCGCCGCCTCGACACCGGCCTGGCCGCGATCAACGGCCAGCTCGGCACCCTGCCCAACGGCCGCTTCTTGGGCGAGCCCACCGATTTCCAGCATTACACCGACTACCGCCAAACGCTGATGTTTACCCACAAGATCAACGAAGATTGGTCCTGGAATTTCGGCGGCTATTCCGTCTTCTACGGCGGCCCCTCCTCGACCACGTATCCCGTGGCTTACGTTGACGGCATGGTCGGCCCGTTGGGCAACGACGTCTTCTTCCGCAGCCGCCAGAACATCGACCCCTGGCAGGAGAACTACCAATCGCTCGTCGCCAACGTCTCCGGCAAGTTCTACAACGGCGCGGTGACGCACAACGTCGTGCTCGGCACCGAGCAGGGTTGGCTCAGCGAAAACAGCTTCCGCGCCGAGCAGTCGATTCCCAGCGCCACGGACCCGACGACTTGGCTGGCCATCGACGCGGTGCAGCCGATCTACGACAATCCGAACTTCGGCCTGCCCAATCCCGCTACGCCGTTCTTGTTCGATTCGACCTATTCGGAGAGCCGCCACGGCGTCTATCTCCAGGACATGATCGACTTGGGCGAGCATTGGAAAGTGCTCACCGGCATCCGCTACGATCACGTCGATACGAGTTTCGATCGCGAGCTCGCCATGCAGGGGCAGTTCGACGAACGGGCGAAGACCGATCAGGCCTTCGATCACGGCTCGCCGCGCATCGGGCTGGTGTATCAGCCCGTGCCCGAAAAACTCTCGTACTACGTGATGTATAGCGACTCGTTCGATCCGCCCGGCGGCGGTCCGCGGCTGACCGTCGAACCGCTTAAGCCCGAACTGGGCCAAACCTGGGAAGGCGGCATCAAAATGAAGCCGCTCGACAAGCTGACGCTTTCGGCGGCGGCCTTCTACATCACCAAGCAGAACATCACCACCGACCTGTTCAACGCCCCCTTCTTCGAGACCGAGCAGATCGGGCGCGAGCGGAACCAGGGCGTCGAAGTTGAACGCTCTCGGCCAACTCAGCGAGCGTTGGAGCATTCAGACGAACTGGTGCTACGTCGATACGCTGCTAAGCGACCCGACCAATCCGCTGTTCGACGGCCAGCCGGCCCGCGGCGTGCCGCACAACACCATCAACGTCTGGAACCGCTACAACGTGATCCAGGAGAAAGACCGCATATTGGGATTCGGCCTGGGGGTGATCTTCGTGGGAGAGCGGCTGGGCGATTATCTGCCGCCGGGCACGCCGCAGTTCTTCTTGCCCGGCTACACCCGCTGGGACGCCGGCGTGTATTACCGCCGCGGCCGCCTCGACGCCACCTTGTACTTCGAGAACCTCTTCGACGCGCAGTACTACACCAGTTCAATCAGCGAGTACCAGGTCATGCCCGGCGCGCCATTCACCGTCCGGCGCAAGTGATGTATCGCTTCTAAGACCGCGGTAGTGACTGCCGCAACTGGGCCAAGTGATCGAGGATTCCCGGCGCTTCTTTCGCTTCCGCCAGCGGTCGCAGTTGAGAAGCGATGTAATCCCAATCCAAGGTCTTCTGCCGCAGCAGAATGCCCTCGATGTCGCTCCAATCGCGATCGCGGTCGGCGAACGCTTTCAGCACGATAAGGTCTTCGGCAGAGCAGGTCACGAGCGAAAGGCCCGGCAGAAACTCGACGGGCGTCGCCCGAGCCACCACCGACTCCTCGTAAGCAAGACCGCCCAGCGCGATGTCGATGCCGATTCCCTCGGGCGATTGCAGCAACAGAACGCGATTGGCCGCCGCAAATTCCTTGGCATTCGCGATTCGCGGCGAAAACTGCCGCACGAGCCTCTCTACGTAGCGTTCTTCATCGCCGAAAGCGGCGATCAGGGTCAAATCAACGTCTTTCGTCACCCGAGGCTCGCCCCAACGCTGCAACGCTACTCCGCCAATGAAGCAGAAACGCCATCCCTGTCCGCGACAGAATGCCTGAATCGCCTCGCCCACGCGGAACACGTCGATCACTTGGCTACCCTTCTAAACCAGTATTGCTGCTCCACCAGTCCCGACGTCGGCAATGGCTTGTAGTGGAGCCGGCACGACTCAAACGCGCTGGCCAGGCTCAGCAGCGATTGCTGGGTGTCGGTACGAGGCAGCTCCTCGCGGCGCAGTTGCTCCATCCGTTCGCCCGCCCTCTTCCAGCAGGCCGCCCAACGACGAAGTTGTTCTCGTTCCTGTTCATTCATGGCAGCCCCATTGTTCAACGACGGGCCATCTTTGTCAAGTTGATTGCCTTTGGCTAAAACACGCGCGCCAGAATGTCGTATGCCGCGTGGCTGCCCGCGGCGATGCCGAAGCCACGATAGACATAGACTAACGCGAAGAACACGCCGGCCAGCGTGCGGAATACGAAGTGCGGCCAGCGAATCGGCCACTCGCCGTAGGGGCCGACGTGATGGGCGGCGGAGAACAACAGGCTGCTGATGGCGATCGCCAGGATCATGCTCATTTGCGGCGAGGCGCCGCCGCGGCGAAACAGCCATGCCAGCAGCGACAGCAAAATCAGTCGGAAAAGCAGCTCCTCATAAACCCCCGCGCCAAGATAGCCTATGGCATCCCGAATCTCCCCGGGAATGGCCATCGCGATGAACTCGTTTTGAGCAAAAGCCATTGCCCGTAAGCATAGCCCCAGCGCGATCGACTCGGCGGCCATCGCCGCCGCCACGCCGAGCGAAAACCGCCACGGTCGCCGGGTGAGGTGCTGCTGGCCCAACAGAATCGCGACCACCAAAGCCGGCAGCAGAAGACTGAGCACACGGGGGTTAAAGCCGAACAGATCGAGAAATCGCTGCATCAGGTCGTGCGCGCCGTTCGGATGAACGCCCAGCCAGAGGACGCCCACCTCGTAGGTCGCCAGCAGCGGTGCGACGAACACCAGGCTGGCCAGCGGCTGTCGCGATTCCAGCCAATACCGCCCGGTTCCTTGGCCGGGCGGAACGTTTTCCGCAGGGGTTCCCATCTTCTCCATTCTCGGCGTGAAGCCCCGCAGGCCTTGAGTCGCAGCGCCCGGGGCCACATAATGCAACTTTACCAGTCCCCTGGTTCCCACGCTCCGCGTGGGAACCCTGCGGAGGGCGTTCCCACGCAGACCGTGGGAACGAGACGTGCTTATGCTCACAGAAGTCCACCGCCGTCTGTTCGATGCCTTCGGCCCGCAGCGCTGGTGGCCGGGTGAGTCGCCCTTCGAGGTGATCGTCGGCGCCGTCTTGACGCAAAACACCAGTTGGCAGAACGTCGAGCGGGCGATCCGCAACCTCCGCGACGCCGATCTGCTCGATCCCTACCTCCTCTATGCCGTGCCGGTCGAAGAGTTGGAGGACCTGATCCGCCCGGCCGGCTATTTTCGCGTGAAGGCCGCCCGGCTGCGAAGCGTGCTCAAGTTTATCGTCGAGCGTTACGGCGGCTCGCTCGATGCGATGTTCAGCACCAGCCTGCCCGAGTTGCGGCGGCGGTTGCTCGAAGTACATGGCGTCGGCCCGGAGACGGCCGATTCGATCCTGCTCTACGCCGGCGGACTGCTCAGTTTCGTCGTCAACGCCTACACCTACCGCATCTTCGCCCGCCACGGCTGGATCGGCTTCGACGCTGATTACGATCAGATTCAAGAGTACGTCCAGGCCGAACTGCCCCAGGAAGCACCGCTCTACAACGAATTCCACGCCCTGTTGGTGCGGCTGGGAAAGGACTACTGCAAGAAGACAAACCCCAAGTGTGCGGAATGCCCGTTGCGAGAAGAACTCCCACGGGGCGGACCGTTGGAACCAGATTAGCGGGCGGTGTCGCACATCCTGTTTAGTGGTCGCCGGCGTGGCGACCCCGTACTTGGAACAACACCATGTCTCTCTTCGACGCCACCGAAGCCGAAAACCGCCTGAAAGCCCAGCCGTTGGCGGCGCGGATGCGGCCGCGGACGCTGGATGAGTTCGTCGGACAACAGCACTTCCTGGGTGAAGGCAAACTGCTCCGCCGGCTCCTGGCGGCCGATCGGCTCGGCTCGGTGATCTTCTATGGACCGCCCGGCACCGGCAAAACGACGCTCGCCCGTTTGCTGGCAGGGGCCACCCGCAGCCACTTCTGTCAGTTAAGCGCCGTGGCCAGCGGCGTGAAAGAACTGCGGGAAATCCTCGGCGAAGCCCGCGACCGCCTCTCGGCGGCGGGACAACGGACGCTGCTGTTCGTCGATGAAATCCACCGCTTCAACAAGGCCCAGCAAGAACGTCCTGCTGCCCGACGTGGAAGAGGGCGTCGCGATCCTCGTGGGAGCCACGACCGAGAATCCCTTCTTCACGATCAACAGCGCCCTGGTCAGCCGCAGCCGGGTATTCCAGTTCGAGCCGCTTTCGGCCGACGACGTGAAAGCCCTGCTTCGCCGGGCGATCGCCGACAAGGAACGCGGCCTGGGTCAGTACAAGATCCACTTGCACCACGACGCCCTCGATTTCCTCGCCGAGGTGAGCGATGGCGACGCCCGCCGGGCGCTGTCGGCGCTCGAGGTCGGCGTGCTGTCGAGCGTTGAAGGGGACAGTCCCATTTTCGCTGACGCGAAAATCGGGACAGTCCCCAGCGCGAAAATCGGGACGGTCCCCAGCGCAAAAATCGGGACGGTCCCCGAGTCGCCGGTCGAGTTCACCCGCCAGTTGGCCGAAGAATCCGTGCAGCGCAAGGCGATTCAATACGACCGGCAGGGCGACGTGCATTACGACGCGATCAGCGCCCTGATCAAGAGCATCCGCGGCAGCGATCCCGACGCGGCACTGTATTGGCTCGCGCGGATGTTGGAGGGCGGCGAAGACGTGCGGTTCCTCGCCCGGCGACTGGTGATTCTCGCCAGCGAGGACGTCGGCAACGCCGATCCGGCCGGTCTGCCGCTGGCGGTCGCGGCCGCGCATGCCTGCGAGCTGGTTGGACTGCCGGAGTGCCAATTGACGCTCGCCCAGGCGGCAACGTACTTGGCCTGCGCCCGAAATCGAACGCCACGACGGTCGGCATCGGCGAGGCCCGGGCCAACGTCCGCGAAGGCCGGCTGCTGCCGGTGCCGGTGCATCTCCGTGATTCGCACTACCCCGGCGCGAAACGCCTCGGTCACGGCGAAGGATACCAGTACGCCCACGACGCCCCCGAAGGCGTCGCCGCCCAGGATTATCTCGGCGTCGAGCGCGAGTACTATCGCCCCACCGATCGCGGCTTCGAGCGCGAACTGGCCGAGCGGCTCGCGGCGATTCGCAAGCGCCTGCGGGGAGAGAGCGAGTAGCTCCCGCGTGTGGACAATGGGACACTACTTCGACCGGCGCCGTTTGCGCGACGCCAACCATTTCTCGAACGACGTTTGGCTTTCGCCCGACGGCTTGCCTGCCAAAAGGCCCTCGACGCTGATGTCTTCGTCGATCTCTTCCCAGTGAACGCCCTGGCCGCTGCCAATCAGCCGCCATTTCTTGCGTTCCGCTGCGGTCGAGTGCAGCAGCCGCGGATACCAAGCCAGCGGGGCAGAGATCGTCCGGCCGTCGTTCAAGTCAACCGTGAGCGTATCTTGCGTGACCGTCACGCGATGAGCCAGCGGAACGGACGTTCCAGCCATCGTCTGGTCGGCGACAAAAGTCGCCTCCTACAGACGCTATTCCTCTTCCTCCGCCGAACCGCCGTTGCTGTCGCCCTCGTCGCCGTCGCCCAGGAACATCTTGTCGGCCGAGTCGAGCAAGGACGTGGCCGACGGGGCGGCGCCCTGCTCCTTCAGCGGCGGCGGCAGGTCGCGGTCTTCGTCGGGAATCGTGGCCGGCTGCTTCTTCGGCGTCTCCAGCAGCGGGAAGTGCCGGGCCAAAACGTCCTCCTTCTCGGCCGCCAATTCCTCCAACGCCAGCGGCCGAATGCGGACCTCCGACTGCTGGTACGTATGGAAACCCGTGCCGGCCGGCACGAGGTGGCCGAGAATCACGTTCTCCTTCAGCCCCAGCAGTTGATCGACCTTGCCGGCCAAAGCCGCTTCGGTCAGCACCTTGGTCGTCTCCTGGAAGCTGGCGGCCGACAAGAAGCTGTAGCTTTGCACGGCCGCCTTGGTCACCCCGAGCAACTGCGTGCTGGCGGTGGACATCTTCGGCTTGACCCCCTTGGCCGGCGTGCCGCCCAGCGCGGCGATCTGGGCGTTCGCCTGCTCCAACACCGGCACCGGCACGATCACGCCCGGCTCGAAGTCGCTGTCGCCCTTCTCGCTGATTTTCAGGCACTTCGAGAGTTCCTCGTTGGCCGCGCGGAACTCGAATTTGTCCATCACGCTGCCGGGCAGCAGGTTCGTATCGCCGATCGACTCGACCCGCACCTTCCGCAGCATCTGCGCGACGATGATCTCGATGTGCTTGTCGTTGATCTCCACCCGCTGGCTGCGGTAGACGTTCTGGATTTCGCGGACGAGGTACTGCTGCACCGCCTCTTCACCGGAGATGCGGAGGATGTCGTGCGGGACCAGCGGCCCGTCGACCAGCGACTCGCCGGCGCGGACGAAGGTGCCGGAGTGAACCCGCAGGTGCTTGCCGTGCGAGACGAGGTGCTCGCGCTCGATGCCGCTTTCGCTCTTGACGACGATCGTCCGCTTGCCACGCCGCTTTTCGCCGAGAATTTCGACGATGCCGTCGATTTCGGCGATCACCGCGGGGTCCTTCGGCTTGCGGGCCTCGAAAATCTCCGTCACCCGCGGCAGACCGCCGGTGATGTCTTGCGTGCCCGAGACCTCGCGCGGCGTCTTCGCCAGCAGCGTGCCCGCGGAGATGGCCTTCCCCTCGACCACTTCGATGTTCGCCTTTTCGGGCAGGTAGTAGAAGTCGAGAATCTTGCCGCTGGCGTCTTCGAGAACGACCTGCGGGTGCAGATCGCCCTTGTACTCGGTGACGATCATGCGGACGTGGCCGCCGGGGTCTTTCTCCATGCGGATCGTTTCGCCGTCGATCACGTCCTCGAAGCGGACCTTGCCGCCGACTTCGGCCAGGATCGGGATGCTGTGCGGGTCCCACTGGCAGAGCACCGTGCCCGGCTGGACTTGCTGGTTCTCCTCGACCAGCAGGTTGGCGCCGGCGGGGACTTCGTACTTCTCCAGCTCGCGTCCCTTGGGATCCAACAAGAGGATTTCGCCGTTGCGGGTCAGCACGATCTGCTGCCCCTCGTCGTTGCGGACGACCTTCATGCGGGTGAACTGCACGACGCCGCTCTTCTTGGCGCGGATTTCGCTCTCCTCGACGGCGCGGGCGGCGGTTCCGCCGATGTGGAAGGTCCGCATCGTCAACTGCGTGCCCGGCTCGCCGATGCTCTGCGCGGCGATGATGCCCACGGCCATCCCCTGCTCGACCAGCGAGCCGGTCGAGAGGTCCATGCCGTAGCACAGGCGCAGACGCCCAAGGGCGCGTCGCAGGTCATCGTGCTGCGGACTTGGATCTTCTCCAGGCCCATCGCCTCGATCTTGCGGGCCACGTCCATGGTAATCAGCTCGTTCTCGCGGACCACGACTTCGTCGGTGATCGGGTTGACGATGTTCGCGCGGCTGACCCGCCCCTTGATCGAGTCGGCCAGACTGACTTCCACCTTTTCGCCGCGGTAGATCACGCCCTTGGTGATGCCCTGCGTGGTGCCGCAGTCGTGCGTGGTGACGACCACGTTCTGGGCCACGTCGGCCAGCTTGCGGGTCAGGTAGCCGGAGTCGGCCGTCTTCAGGGCCGTGTCGGCCAGGCCCTTGCGGGCGCCGTGGGTCGAGCTGAAGTACTCCAGCACGGTCAGCCCCTCGCGGAAGTTCGCCTTGATCGGGGTTTCGATGATCTTGCCCGACGGCTTCGCCATCAGACCGCGCATGCCGGCCAATTGGCGGATCTGCTCGACGCCGCCGCGGGCGCCGGAATGGGCCATCAGGAAGATCGGGTTCACGTAGCCGCTCGGCCGCGCGCGGGTCTCGCTGCCCACGTCATTCTCCAACTCCTGCATCATTTCGGTGGTGATCTGCTCGCGGGCGTGCGTCCAGGCGTCGAGCACCTGGTTGTAGCGCTCACCCTCGGTGATGATGCCGCGCTGGTAGAGCTTCATGATCCGCATCACCACCTTTTCGGCGTTGGCGATGATCTTCGACTTGTTTGGCGGCGTGATCAGGTCGTCGGTGGCGAAGCTCAAACCCGAAAGCGTGCTCTGGCGGAAGCCGACGCGATTGAGCGTGTCCAGTAGATCGATCGTCTTCCGTCGTCCCAGCAGTTCGTAGCAGTCGGAAATCACGCCGGCCAGATCGGCGGAGCGGAGCGGCGTGTTGTAGTAGGGCATTCCGGTGGGCAGGGCGACGTTGAATAGCACTCGGCCGACCGTGGTTTGCATTTGCCCGCCCGCCTTCACCCCGCGGTCTCCCTTGACCCGCCGCCCCTTCGGCAGCCGCATGGTGATCGCCGCGTGCGTGCCCACCTTGCCCAGCGCGTGGGCAAGCTGCACCTCGTCGACCGAGGAGAACCTCATCCCGTCCCCCTTGTCGCTCGGCAGCGAGGCGGTCATGTAGTAGCAGCCCATCACCACGTCCTGCGAGGGGCTGATGATCGGCGAGCCGTTGGCCGGGCTGAAAATGTTGTTCGTCGACATCAAGAGCGTGTGCGCCTCGACCTGGGCCTCGATCGACAGCGGCAGGTGCACCGCCATCTGGTCGCCGTCGAAGTCGGCGTTGAAGCCCTTGCAGACCAGCGGGTGCAGCTTGATCGCGTTGCCCTCGACTAGCACCGGCTCGAACGCCTGGATGCCCATGCGGTGCAACGTCGGGGCGCGATTGAGCATCACCGGGTGGTTTTGGATCACCTCTTCGAGAATGTCCCAAACCTCCTCGTCCTTCCGCTCCAGCATCTTCTTCGCCGATTTGATCGTGTCGGCGTGGCCGAGTTCTTTCAAGCGGCGGATGATGAACGGCTGGTAGAGTTCCAGGGCGATTTTCTTGGGCAGGCCGCACTGGTGCAGCCGCAGCGCCGGGCCGACGACGATCACGCTGCGGGCGGAATAATCGACGCGCTTGCCCAACAGGTTTTCGCGGAATCGCCCCTGTTTTCCCTTGATCATGTCGGTCAGCGATTTCAGCGGGCGGTTGCTGCTGCCCAGCACCGGCCGCTTGCAGCGGTTGTTGTCGAACAAGGCGTCAACCGACTGCTGCAACATCCGCTTCTCGTTGCGGATAATCACTTCCGGCGCGTTCAGATCGACCAGCTTCTTCAGCCGGTTGTTGCGGTTGATGATGCGGCGGTAGAGGTCGTTCAGGTCGCTGGTGGCGAAATTGCCCGAGTCCAACAGCACCAGCGGGCGCAAATCGGGCGGAATCACCGGAATCACGTCGAGCACCATCCACTCCGGCCGGTTGTCGCTGTCGCGGATCGACTCGACGATCTTCAACCGGTTGATCAGGTCCTTCTTCTTCTGCTTCGAATTGGTCTCGATCAACTCGACGCGCAGATCGGTCGAGAGCTTCACCAGGTCGAGAGTCACCAGCAGCTTGCGGACGGCCTCGGCGCCCATGTCGGCTTCCCAGGTGGCCTGCGGATACTGGGCCCGGGCGGCGCGGTATTCCTCCTCGGTCAGCAACTGCTGGAATTTCAGCGGCGTGTCGCCGGGATTGGTAACCACATAGTCCTGGAAGTAGACGACTTTCTCCAAGCTGGTGGTCTTCATCGCCAGCAAGGCGCCCAAGCGGCTGGGCATCGCCTTGAAGAACCAGATGTGTACCACGGGCGCGGCCAGTTCGATATGGCCCATCCGCTTCCGCCGCACGCGGCTGTGCGTGATTTTCACGCCGCAGCGGTCGCAGATCATCCCCTTGTACTTCATGCCGCGATACTTGCCGCACGAGCATTCCCAGTCCTTCTCCGGGCCGAAAATCCGTTCGCAGAACAGGCCGTCCTTCTCCGGCCGGTAGGTGCGGTAGTTGATCGTCTCCGGCTTCTTCACCTCGCCGAACGACCAGCTACGAATATCGTGCGGCCGGGCGAGACTGATCTTCACCGAAGTGTAGTCGTTTATGCGATCGTAAGTGCTTTCGCCGATGCTCACTGTCGTACTCCTTGGATTGGGAGTCAGAGCGGAGGGATTAGGGATTGGGGATTAGGGATTAGATTGCCTGCGAGGACCGTCTCCGCTGCTGGCTTCTAATCCCCAATCCCTAATCCCCAATCCCTTTCTCCTAAATGTGCGCCTTCTCCAAACTCATATTCAACGCCAGGCCGCGAATCTCGTTGGTCAATACGTCGAAACTGGCGGGAGTGCCGGCTTCGAGGGTGTTCTCGCCCTTGACCATCGCTTCGTAGATTTTTGTCCGCCCCTCCACGTCGTCGCTCTTCACCGTGAGCAACTCCTGGAGGATGTAGGCGGCGCCGTAGGCCTCGAGTGCCCAGACTTCCATTTCCCCGAACCGCTGGCCGCCGAAGCGGGCCTTGCCGCCCAGCGGCTGTTGCGTAATCAGCGAGTACGGGCCGGTCGAGCGGGCGTGGACCTTGTCGTCGACCAGGTGGTGCAGCTTCAGCATGTAGATGTAACCGATGGTGGAGAGCTGCTCGAACGGCTCGCCCGTCCGCCCGTCGTAAAGCTGGGCCTTGCCCTGCGACGGCAGCCCGGCCTCATCGAGAACCCTGTGGATGTCCTGCTCGGAGGCCCCGTCGAAAATCGGCGTGATCGCCTGGAACCCCAGCTTGGCCGCCGACCAGCCGAGGTGCGTCTCCAGGATCTGCCCGACGTTCATACGGCTGGGAACGCCCAGCGGATTCAAGAGGATCTGCACCGGCGTGCCGTCGGCGAGGAAGGGCATGTCCTCCTTGGGCAAGACCTTCGAGATCACGCCCTTGTTGCCGTGGCGGCCGGCCATCTTGTCGCCGACCGAGATCACCCGCTTCGCCGCCACGTAGACCTTGACCATCTGCAAGACGCCGCTGCGGAGTTCGTCGCCGCGCTTCATCGAGTTGAGCATGCGTTCCTTGGCGTCGATCGCCGCCTCGACCGCCGGCCAGAGGTTCTTGTGGACTTTCTCCACGTCGGTCTTCCGCTGCGGGCTGCGGATGTCGAGCTTCTCGATGTTGAACAGCGTCGCCTGCTCGGCCACGTAACGGTGTTCCTGCCCCTCGACCAGCGGATTGTTGTCCTCGTCGGTCAACTTCTTTTTCAACACCTCCTCGATCTCTTTGACCAGCTCGCCGAAGGCCACGGCGATCCGCTCGTTCCCCTTGGCCTCCGCCTCCTTGAGCGCGGCCTCGAAGGCCTTGCGCTCGTCCTCGTTGAGGCTCATGCGGCGGGAGAACTTCTGCGTGCCGATCACGATCCCCTCGACGCCGGAGGGAACTTCCAGCGAATCGTTCTTCACGTCTTCGCCCGCCCGGCCGAAAATCGCGTGCAGCAGCTTCTCTTCCGGCGTCAGCTCGGTCTTCGACTTGGGCGAGACCTTGCCCACCAGCACGTCGCCCGGCCGCACGTAGGTGCCGACCCGCACGATGCCGTTCTCGTCCAGGTTGCGAAGCTGCCGCTCGCTGACGTTGGGAATGTCGCGGGTGAACTCCTCGCGGCCGAGCTTCGTCTCGCGGATTTCGATGTCGAATTCCTCGATGTGGATCGAGGTATAGGTGTCGCTCTCCACCAGCTCCTCGCTGATGATGATGGCGTCCTCGAAGTTGAATCCGTCCCAGGCCATGAAGGCGGCCAGCACGTTTCGGCCCAGCGAGAGCTCGCCCTGGCAGGTGGCGGCGCCGTCGGCGATCACCTGCCCCTTCTCGATCTTCTCGCCCACCTGCACGACCGGCCGCTGGTTCTGGCAGGTCCGTTCGTTGAGGCCCACGAACTTGCGGAGCTTGTAGACGTCGCTGCCGATTTCGATGTGCTCGGCGTCGACCTTGGTCACCACGCCCTTCCGCTGGGCGCGGACCAACATGCTCGAGTTCAGCGCCGCTTCCTTCTCCAGGCCGGTGGCCACCAGCGGCGGCTCGGTGATCAATAGCGGCACGGCCTGCCGCTGCATGTTCGAGCCCATCAACGCCCGGTTGGCGTCGTCGTGTTCGAGGAAGGGAATCAGGCCGGCCGATACGCCCACCATCTGCGCGGGCGCCACGTCGATGTACTGCACCTGGCTGCAAGGGACCAACTGGAAATCGCCCTTGTAGCGGGCGATGATCGTTTCGCCCAGCAGCTTGCCGTTTTGGATCGGCGCGTCGGCCGGGGCCACGATCGCCTCCTGCTCCTGATCGGCCCGCAGCCACTCGATCGCCTCGGTCAGTTGCCCGTTCTTCAGCTTTTGATACGGAGTGACCAGGAAACCGTATTCATCCACCCCGGCGTAGATCGCCAGGCTGGAGATCAGGCCGATGTTCGTTCCTTCGGGGGTTTCGATCGGGCAGATCCGCCCGTAGTGCGAATTGTGGACGTCGCGGACCTCGAAGCCCGCCCGCTTGCGATTCAACCCGCCCGGGCCCAAGGCCGACAACCGCCGCTCGTGCGTGAGCATCGACAAGGGGTTGGTCTGATCGACCACTTGCGAGAGCTCGCCGCGGCCGAAGAAATACTCGATCGCCGCCGAGATGCTCTTGGGGTTGACCAGGCTCCGCGGCGTCATGTCCTCCAGGTCTTTCAGGCTCATCCGCTCCTGCACGGTCCGCCGCAGCTTCAAGAAGCCCTTGCGCAGCTCGTCGGCCCCCAGTTCATCGATCGTCCGCAGCCGGCGGTTGCCCAGGTGGTCGATGTCGTCGATCTCCGCTTCCGGCTCGCCGTTGCGCAGCTTCACCAGGTAGCGGATCGCCGCGATCAGATCGTCGGGCCGCAGCGTCATCTCGGTCTCGGGGATGTTCAAGCCGAGCTTGCGGTTGATGCGGAAGCGGCCGACCCGGCCCAGGCGGTAACGGTTCGTATCGTAGAACTTCTCGTGGAACAGGGCCCTTGCCTTCTCCAACTGCGGCGGATTGCCCGGCCGCAGCCGCTGATAAATCCGCAACAGCGCTTCCTCGTGGCTGCCCGTGTTGTCGTCGGCCAGGGCGTTAAGCAAGAGCGGGTTCTTCGGGTCGGACATCACCTCGATCTGCTTCAGGCCCGAGGTGCAGATCGTCTCCGCCACGTTCTTCGTGATCTTCTGCGCGCACTCGACCAGCACTTCGCCGGCCCGCGGGCTGTCGGCCGGATAGATGATGTCGCCCACCGCCAGCTTCCCCTCGATCTTCGGCGCGCTGCGGCTGTCGCTGACCTTCACGACCTCGGTGTCGAAGAAGACGCGGAGCAGGTTGGCGTTGTCGCTGTACTGCGGATCCATCGCGCGGAGCAGCGTCATGATCGAGAACTTGCCGCTCTGGTCGATGCGGACCGACAGGCTCTCCTTGCGGTTGACGTTCAGCTCGATCCAGCTTCCGCGTTCGGGGATGATACGGCAGCTTTGCAGCCGCCGCTCGCCGGCCCCCTCCATCTCGCTGACGAAATCGACGCCCGGGCTGCGGTGAAGCTGGCTAACGACCACCCGCTCGGCCCCGTTGATGATAAACTCGCCGCCGCCGAGCATGATCGGGATGTCGCCCAGGTAGACCTCCTCCTCGATCGGCTGCTCCTTCGTCAGGCGCAGCCAGACCTTGAACGGCCGGCCGTAGGTCAGGCGCAGTTGCCGGCACTCGTCGGGCTCGTAGCGCGGCTTGCCCAACTCGTAGCGGATGTATTCCAGCCGCAGCGTCTTGTCGTAGCTCTCGATGGGGAAGATTTCGCGCAGTACCCCCTCGATTCCGTGGTCCAGCCGTTTCTGCCACGGGCTGTCGTACTGCAAGAAGACATCGTAACTGTGGGTCTGGATCTCTGTCAGGTCGGGAATAGGGTACGGAGGTCGAAGGCTGCCAAAGCGACGTTTTTCCTTGGGTTGAAGCCGTCGTTGAGCCGTGGTGGCCATAAGGGATCACCCTCCTCGGGGGAAATACAAGACGAACAAATCCCCAGAACTGCCGCCGCGCGCGAGCCGATCGGGATGAAAGCCAAAACCCTCATCCCGACGTTCGGCTCGATTGCTGCGACCGGCCGCATGCCGTGCCGAATCCGGCGAACCGGCCTGCCGCCGCGACGACAAATCCGTGGGGAACGGGACGCACTGTTCCTTGGAAACGCGATTGGACCAACAGGATGCTTACTTGATGGAAACCGTGCCGCCGGCTTCCTCCAACTCTTTCTTGAGCTTCTCGGCGTCTTCCTTTGACAGCCCCTCCTTGATCTTGGCGGGCACACCCTCGACTAGATCCTTGGCCTCCTTGAGCCCCAAACTCGTGACCGCGCGCACCACCTTGATCACGTTCAACTTCTTGTCGCCGAACCCTTCGAGTACGACGTCGAACTCGGTCTTCTCCGCTTTGGCCGCGGCGGCGCCGCCGCCGGCCTCGCCCATCGGCGCCGCCATCATCACCGCGCCGCCGGCGGCCGGCTTGATGCCGTGTACCTCCTCCAGGTAATCGCTGAGCTCTTTCGCCTCTTTCAAGGTCAAGCTGACAATCTTCTCGCCAAGTTCTTGCGTCACTGTGGAGAATTGGCGGGTTGCTTCTGCCGTAGACATGACGATCTCGATCCTTTCTCACACTTAAGTTCGGTGGTTGAAAATAGTCTCTTGCGGGAATGCAAAATGAAAAATGTAAATTGCAAAATGCAAAATGGCGTCCTTAAATCAATTTGCATTTTTCATTTTGCACTTTGCATTTTGCATTCCCGTGTCTCAGGAGCCGCTTTCAGCGGCTTGTGGAGTCTCTTCGCCTTCTCCTTCGCCGCGCTGCTCGATCTGGCTGGCCAACGCCCCGCCGGCCGAGTTCAACTGGCTGACCAACATCGCCCCCGGGCTGAGAATCTGGCCCAGCAGGAGGCTCAACTGCTCGACCCGGCTCGGCCATCTGCTCACCCGCTCGACCTGCTCGGCGTCGAGCCGCTCGCCGTCCATCACGCCGGCGCGAGTGGCGAATGGGGCATTCTTGTCGTTCTTGGCCAGCTTGGTGATTTCCTTGGCCAGGCTGACGATGTCTTCCGCGCCCCAGCAGAGCGCCGCCGTGCCGCCGAGGCCCTCGAACAGCGGCGCCAGCGGCGTGCCTGCGGTCGCCCGGGCGGCCATGCTGTTCTTAATCACCATCACGTGGATGTTCTTGTCGCGCAACTCCTTCCGCAGCCGCGTGTTGGCGTTGGCGTTCAATCCGACCATGTTGACCAGCAGCGCGTCGTGTACGTTTTGCAGCCGCTGGCGAAGATCGTCGGCAATCAGGTTCTTTACGTATTTGCTCATGGCGTTTGTTTCGCTGGTCGTCTCGGAATCACGGTCGCGGTCGCCCGTTTCGCCGCGGTGGGCTCACCTCACTTGTTTGACTGCAATCGCTCACACGGCGATTCGCACGCCCGGACTCATCGTGGCGCTAATCGTGATCCCCTTGATATATTGTCCGCGGACGGCGGCCGGCTTCAGGCTGACCACGTAATTGATGAACGCGGTGACGTTCTCGGCCAGTTTGGCGGCGTCGAAGCTGAGCTTTCCCACCACGGCGTGGATGTTGCCCCCTTCGTCCTTGGTGCGGAACTCGACTTTGCCCGCCTTGTACTCGCGGATGGCCTTGCTCACGTCGGGCGTGACCGTGCCGGCACGGGGCGAAGGCATCAGGCCGCGCGGGCCGAGCACCTTGCCCAGCGGGCCGACTACGCCCATCATGTCCGGTGTGGCGATGCAGACCTCGAAATCGGTCCAGCCGCCCTTGATCTTCTCGGCCAGTTCCGGCCCGCCCACCTCGTCGGCGCCGGCGGCCTTGGCCTCGTCCAACTTGTCTCCCTTGGCGAAGACCACCACCCGCTGCGACTTGCCGATGCCGTGCGGCAGCACGATCGAGCCGCGCACCAACTGGTCGGCCTGCTTCGGGTCGATGCCCAAGTGCATGGCGATTTCCACCGTCTGGTCGAACTTCGTCGTATTGAATTTCTTCAGGATTGCAACGGCCTCGCTCACCGGCAGCGGCTTGTCCGCCGCCGGCGCGTCCTTCACCATTGCGGCCATACGTTTTGCGAGTTTTGGCATAACAATCAACTTTCCGCAGTACCGATTCGCGTATTCGCTTGGTTCAGGAGTCGCGGTGAAACCGTGAGCGGCTCTACTGGGCGGTGAACCGCCCAGCCCTCGACCCCCTAATCTTCAATCTCAAATCTGGAATCCCTGGCCCCTGATCCCTAGCCCCTAGTCCCTACTCCTTCAACACTTCAATCCCCATGCTGCGTGCCGTCCCCTCGACCATCCGGCGTGCGTGTTCCACGTCGCTGGCATTCAGGTCCGCCCATTTCATTTTCACGATGTCGTCAACCTGGGCCACCGTGACCTTGCCGACCTTCTCCTTGTTGGGTACGCCCGATCCCTTGGCCACAGCGGCCGCCTGCTTCAACAAGGCGGCGGCGGGCGGGCTCTTCGTGACAAACTCGAAACTCCGGTCGTTGTAGACCTTCACCACCACCGGGATGGGCATCCCCCCCGCCTCTTTCGTGCGCTCGTTGAACTGCTGCACGAATTGCCCGAGGTTGATGCCGAACTTGCCCAGCGACGTCCCCACCGGCGGTGCCGGAGTCGCCTGCCCGCCGGGAACCTGGAACTTCGCTTCGCCTACTAGTTGTTTTGCCATCGCGGTTAAGGGATTAGAAATTGGGGATTAGGGATCAGGGATTGGAGCCGAAAAACACCGCAGGAATTGGGGACAACGCACCTCATAGGTCCGGAGCCTGACCTCTGGTCCCTAGTCCCTAGCCCCTGGTCCCTCCTCCTTACAGTGTCTCGATTTGCCAGTATTCCAACTCGACCGGCGTTAACCGGCCGAAGATATTGATCATTACGGTGACTCGCCCGTTCGTCTCGTCGATGGCGTCTACGTCCCCTTCGAAGTTCTCGAAGGTGCCCTCCTTGATCTTCACCCGCTCTCCCTCGCGGAAGGCGATCTTCAACTTGGGAGCTTTTTCGCTCTTCTCTTCCTGCTTGGCGACGATGCGGGCGACCTCGTGGGGGAGCATCGGGCTCGGCCGGCCCGCCGCCCCGGTGAAATCGCCGATCCCCGGCGTCTCCCGCACCAGGAACCACGTGTCGTCGTTGATCTCCATGTGCACGACGAGGTAGCCCGGATACAGTTTCCGCTTGATGACCTTCTTCTTCCCGCCCTTGAATTCCGTGACTTTCTCGGTCGGCACGATCACCTGGTCGAAGAAAAACCCCAAGCCGGCGATCGCCACGCGTCGCAACAACCCTTCGCGGATCGACTCCTCGCGGTTGCTCTGCACCTTGAGGATGTACCAATCCATCTTGTCCGACTTTGGCTCCGCTTTTTCCTCCGCCTTCTCTTCGGGTTTCTCCTTCGGCTTCTCCTGCGGCTCTTTCCGCGGCGGTTTCGGCGTCTCTTCGACCTTTTCCTCCGCGATCGCTTCCGCGGCTTCGTTGAGCTTCTCGGCCGGCGGCTCCACCACGGCGGGTTCGGCCGCGGCGCCGGCGGCAACAGGCTCCGCCTTCGCTTCCCCTTCCGGCTGCACCGTCGCCGACTCCTGCGCAGGCGTCGCCGGGGCCGCCGCAGTGGCCGCCTGGGGCGGTTGCGGCTGCGAAGATCCGACGTCAGCAGCGGTTGCTTCCGGCGGCGCCGCCGCTGCCGGCTGCGCGCCCACCATGTCTTGCTCGTCCATCACGCCAAGATTCCTAGAGGATGCCCAGCTTTCGGAACAGGATGCCCCACAGCATGTCGTACACCGAGAGGACGATCGCCAAGGAAAAAATCACGATCAACACCACCGCCGAGGCGCGGCCCAGTTCGCCGCGCGTCGGCCACGACACCTTGTTCATCTCCGCTTCCACCGCGATCAGGAAGTCGGCGAAGGCCGGAATGTTGACCACTCGGTACGATGCCCACAGACCGAGCAGCAACAGCAGCCCTGGGACCAGGAAGCGAATTCCGACGTTGATCGCGTTCTTCCCTCTGGCGATGCCGTCCGCATCCAGGCCGCGCACCTGCATCGCGCCGCCGGTCACCTCGACTTTCAAATATCCGTCACCTCCCACGACCGCGCTCCGGAGAACCAGGACGTCCTTCCCGTGCTCTTCCTGGGTGGCGGCCGACACTCCGACGTCCGCAGCATCCGCCTTGATGGCATCCGCAACTTTCGTCAGCGATTCACCGGCCTCCAGCGGGGTCACTAGGGCTTTCTTTTTGCCACCTGCCGACAGTTTCAGGACGCCGCTGGCTTCCACGCGCCCGTCCCTTCCGGTACAGAACGCCGTTGCCGGTCTTGCCGGTACGATGGGGTCCGCGGTGATGAGCAACTGGCTCAGCCGCATCAACCCCAGCGCAATCACCGCCGCCAACGCGGCAAACGTGACTTGCCGTGTCACCCGGCCTTGCGTGCGCTTGTAAATGCCGATCCGCAGCAATTCTCGGAAGAACGCTCCCACCGAAGGCCACCTCCTCATCAACTACGGACTAATAATGGCAGGGGCGGGGGGATTTGAACTCCCAACCGCTGGTTTTGGAGACCAGTGCTCTACCAATTGAGCTACACCCCTAAAAAGAAAGCCCGAAATCCGAAATCCGAATGACGAAAACGCCGCATATCCCGTTTTCCTCGATTCGTTCATTTGGATTTCGTCATTCCTTCGTCATTCGAGCTTCGTCATTGACCCTACTTGATCACCTTCGTCACCACGCCCGAGCCGACCGTCCGCCCACCCTCGCGGATGGCGAACCGCACGTTGGCGTCCATCGCGATCGGGGAGATCAATTCCACCTCAAGCTTGACGTTGTCGCCGGGCATGCACATCTCGGCGTCGCCCAGCAACTTCGCCGTGCCGGTCACGTCGGTCGTGCGGAAATAGAACTGCGGCCGGTAGCCGCTGAAGAAGGGCGTGTGCCGCCCGCCTTCTTCCTTCGACAAGACGTATACTTCGGCCTCGAAATTCGTGTGCGGCGTGATCGAGCCGGGCTTGGCAATCACCTGCCCGCGCTCGATCTCCTCGCGCTTGATGCCGCGCAACAACAAGCCGACGTTGTCGCCCGCCTGCCCCTGGTCCAGCGTCTTGTTGAACATCTCCACGCCCGTGCAAATCGTCTTCCGCGGCTCGGGGCTGAAGCCGATGATCGCCACCTCTTCGCCGACCTTGATCACGCCGCGCTCGATACGGCCCGTGGCCACCGTGCCGCGGCCTTCGATGGAAAACACGTCCTCGACCGCCATCAGGAACGGTTTGTCGGTCTCGCGCGTCGGCTCGGGAATGTAGGCGTCGATCGCGTCCATCAACTCGCCGATGCACTTGGCCGCCGCGGGATCCCCCGGGTTGTTGTACGCCCGCAGCGAGTCGCCGCGAACGATCGGAATCTCCTCGCCCGGAAAACCGAAGTGCGTCAACAACTCGCGCAGCTCCAACTCGACCAATTCCAACAGCTCGGGGTCGTCGACCAGGTCGATCTTGTTCAGAAACACGACCAGGGCCGGCACGTTCACCTGCCGGGCCAAGAGCACGTGCTCGCGGGTCTGCGGCATCGGGCCGTCGGCCGCCGACACTACCAGGATCGCCCCGTCCATCTGCGCGGCGCCGGTGATCATGTTCTTGATGAAGTCGGCGTGGCCCGGACAGTCGATATGGGCGTAGTGCCGCTTGTCGGTCTCGTACTCGACGTGCGAAACCGCGATGGTCACCGTCTTGGTGGCGTCGCGCACCGTGCCGCCCTTGGCGATGTCCGCGTAGGACTTGACTTTTGCCATGCCCTTGAGATTCTGCACCGCCAGAATGGCGCCGGTCAGGGTGGTCTTGCCGTGGTCAATGTGGCCGATGGTGCCCACATTCACGTGAGGTTTGGTCCGGGTAAATACTTCCTTGGCCATTGTGGTGTTGTTCTCCCTCGGTTGGGTCAAGCGTTTCGGTTAGAGGAATACAATATGAGCTGCTGAGGGGATTCGGACCCTTGACCTCGTCCTTACCAAGGACGCGCTCTACCGACTGAGCTACAGCAGCCTGTGTCATGTCCAAGCCCCACAAGCATCGAAGCGATGCCGTTGGCTTCGCACTCTGGTGGTTCTCTTGCTCCGTTGCCGTTGCCGTCGATCGATCGTTCGCTCACGAATTGTCGCGCTGGAAGCGGGTGAAGGGAGTCGAACCCTCGTGAGTAGCTTGGAAGGCTACGGCTCTACCGTTGAGCTACACCCGCGGGGGACAAATGCCGAATGACGAAATTCCAATGACGAATGCCCCCGCGGGCCGCTGGCCATCGTTTCGTCTTTCGTCATTCGAGTTTCGTCATTCCTTCGTCATTCGGGTTTCGTCATTCGTCATTCGCTCAGTGGGGAGTGAAGGATTCGAACCTTCGAAGGCATAGCCATCAGATTTACAGTCTGACCCCTTTGACCACTCGGGAAACCCCCCTCGTCAGCTTCTCCGTCCGCTTTTGGCCACCGATCCGCCGCCTGCCCGCCGATATGCGATTGGAACAATATTCCGCCAAAAAACAAGGGGGTTGTCTTGCAAGCTAGCGGAGGGACTTGAACCCACAACCTGTTGATTACAAATCAACTGCTCTGCCGATTGAGCTACGCTAGCCGGTCGAGCCCGTCCATGCGAACCTCTTAATATAACCGACCTCAATCCTGACGCAAGGCGGGCCCAGGGCAAAAAACGGGCCGATACGCGACAAATTGGGAAAAAACCTACCCACTCCACCAGAATGCGGGGGACGATCATGGCTGTCGCCGACGAATAACCCGCGCGAAACCCCCCACCGGAGCGGATTCCACTCGGTGCCGATCGCTTCCTCCGTCTCCCGCTCGCGCCGCGATTCCTCGCGCAGAATACGCTACTGTGACTCGGCCAGGGGCCGCCGAGCGGCCTCGATGGCCCGCCGGTCCTCGGCCAGCCCGAGCGATTCTCCACGCGCCGCACGGTAGAGCCCGTGCGTCTCGATATACATCTCTACTGCCCGCGGCGCCAGGTAACGGGTGCTCTTTCCCAAAGCCACCCGGCGGCGTATTTCGCTGCTGCTAATCCCTATCACCGGCATATCGACCTGATGCCGGCGCATCAGTTCGATTGGCTCGGCAGCGGCGATTCCCCGCAGCCGCTCGAAATCGATCGGCCCCCATCCCGGCCGACACACGGCAACCGGCAGCGCCAGCTCCACCACCCGCGCGGCACTGCGCCAATTGGGCAAATCGACCAGCATGTCGGCCCCGAGCAACAGAAACAACTCGCGACCCGGGTCTTCTTCGCGGAAATGCGTCAACGTATCGGCCGTATAGTTTACTCCGCCCCGTTCGGCCTCGTAGTGGCATACCGCAAAGGCCGGATTTCCGGCGATGGCCAACTCCAGCATCTCGATCCGCGCGGCGGCCGGCGTCAGTTCCCGCTCCTGCTTGTGCGGCGGCACCGCCGTCGGCAGAAACCAGACCGCCTCCAAGCCGCATTGCTCCCGGCAGCACTCCGCCAAAAGCAGGTGCCCATAATGAACCGGATCGAACGTTCCGCCGAAAATGCCGAGACGCATGAGATGGATGAAAGGGAAGGTGACTCACTGCCCGGAAGCCGTCCGAAGGTCCAGTCGCTCCTCGGCGTTCAGTTGCATTACCTCAACGGTTGTGCGCCCGATGGCCGTCGTGCCGACAATCACCGCGCCTTGACGCACGAAGTGTTCGCGCCACGAGTGGCGACGCGGATTGAACAACTCGGTCAGTTCCCGCGTCTGCGGATCGTAGCCCGCGATATTACTTCCTTTGTGAAGATTGCAGTCGCTGCACGCCGACGCCAGATTATCCAGGTCGTCGCTTCCGCCATGTTTGCGGGGAAGAATGTGCTCGACGTGGAATGCGGCCAAAGGCGATTGGTCCTGGTGACGCCCGCAATACTCGCAACGAAAACCGGCACGACGGCAAACGTGGCTTCGCGTTGCGGAATTCATGCCGTCTGACCGTTCTCGATGAGTTTCTTTGCCTTCGCCTGAAGGACCGCGATGAAATTGTTCGCTCGAACGTATCCTTCGTATTCAGCGCGTTCGGCGTCCGTCAGTTCGCCTTCGTTGCACTTGCTGGCCAATTCCTCGATTCTGGCCCGAAGCGAATCGTCGCCGCGATAGGCGACCAGAGCGCGGGCCTGATCGACGCTGAAGAAATCGAGGATCGGGTCTGTGCCGCGATCAAACGCCGCCAATTCCACCGTTGTCGCCATGACACGACTCCTGAGTTTGTCCACGCTTAACATTCTATCCGGTCATTCTCCCGAGTGGAACAGCGAAGCGGCATTGTCAGAGGCTGTTTCTTCCCTTTGGCCCCCTGCCAATTGTTGCCAGAATTCGCTCCGCAAGGCGTTTTCGCAGATCGGCGACATTCTCCCACTCGATGTGGTTCATGCGGCTCGTGTCGAAGTGGGCGTTCTTCATGTCATTCTTGTGACACGTCCAGATTACTGGCAGTCCCATTCCCAGCGCGTACCCGGCCTCGAAGTAGACGCCGTTTCTGTGATTCGTCACGTCGGCGACGATAAACCGGCACTCTTTGATATGCGCTATGATCTCGAATACGATATCGCCCAGGAATTCCTCCCTATCAACGGGTGAATTGCTTATTGGGGTCTAGGCCGTACACAACAACCTTTCACAGCCCCAGCACGTCGTTCATGCTGAACAACCCCGGCCGCTTGCCGGCCAGAAACTTCGCGGCGGCCAACGCGCCGGCGGCGTAGCAGTCGCGGTTGCTGGCGCGGACCGTCAATTCGATCGTCTCGCCCAACATGCCGAAAACGACCGTGTGCTCGCCGGGATTGTCGCCGACGCGAATGGCGTGGTAGCCGATCTCGCTGTGCGGGCGCCGGCCCGGCCTGCCGCGGCGGCCGTGACGCTCGTGCGCGAGGCCCATCGTCTCGGCGATGATCTGGCCGAACTTCAAGGCGGTGCCGCTGGGGGCGTCCTCCTTGTAGCGATGATGACGTTCGAGAATTTCCACGTCGGCGTCGCGATCCTTCAAGGCCGCCGCCGCCATCTCGGCCAGCCGCATCGTCAGATTGACCGCCAGGCTCATGCTTGGCGACCACAACAGCGGCGTCTCTTGCGAAGCCGCCCGCAGCCTGTCCATCTGCGCCTCGTCGAGCCCGGTGGTCGCCACCACCAGCGGGATGCGCCTCTGCCGGCAGACTTCGATAATCGTCTCGGCGGCAGCGGGCACGGAAAAGTCGATCACCACGTCGGCGGCCGCATCGAGATCGGCCTGAATCGGCACTCCCAGCGCCTTTACGCCGGCGACAACGCCCGCGTCCTCTCCCAGTCTCGGATGCTCCCGCGACTCGATGGCCGCGACGATCACGACCTCGCGATCGGCCGCAGCCAGCGCGACAAGCCGCTGGCCCATCCGTCCCGCGGCCCCATGAATGGCAATGCGTAGTGGCATAACTAGTGGTCAGTGGTCAGTGGTCAGTGGCTAGTGGAGATCATGCAGGCGTGCTTGCGGTTTCGCGCTGAATAAGCCGCTTACGGCTGCGCACTCAACAATGCCATGCTCTAACTGTGGGCCTCGATCGTCTTCACGATTTCGTCAACGTCGTTCGCCGCCACAACCGCATGGTTGGCGAACGTGGCTCGCTCGATACCGCGACCGCTGAACGCCTCCTCGAACTTCTGCCGATCGGCGGAATGATAGGCGACCGTGGCCGTGGGATCTTTCAGTTGGTGGCCCGTCAAGATGCAGACCACGCGCTCGTCGGGGCCAATCATACCTTCGTCCACCAGCCGCTTCAACCCGGCGACGCTCGCCGCGCTGGCCGGCTCGCAGCCCAGCCCGCCGGCGCCGACTTGGGCCTTGGCGTCGAGAATCTCCTCGTCCGAAACCCGCCGCACCACGCCGTCGCACCACTCCAACGCCCGCAGGCATTTCGTCAGATTCACCGGGCGATTGATCTCGATCGCGCTGGCAACCGTCGAAGCGCGGCGGCCCTCGGCCGTCATTTCGTCGTAGTAGCGGGAGGCAATCTCCAGGCTCGGCCGGCCGTCGTTCCAGCGCAGCCCGCGCTGCTCGACAAGCCGGTAGAGCGTATCGGCCCCGTCCGCATTGATCACCGCCAGCCGCGGAATCCGCTCGATCAGTCCCAGCTCGTGCAGTTCGTGAAACGCCTTGCCGAACGCGCTCGAATTGCCCAGGTTTCCGCCGGGACAGACGATCCAGTCGGGCACTTCCCAACCCAGCGACTCCAGCACGCGGAACATGATCGTCTTTTGCCCTTCCAGCCGGAAGGGATTGAGGCTGTTGACCAGGTAGATGCCCAGCCGCCGGCCGACCTCCTGCACGCGGGCCATGGCGTCGTCGAAATCGCCGACGATCTGCACGGTCAACGCCCCGAAGTCGAGCGCCTGCGAGAGTTTGCCGTAAGAGATCTTGCCCGAGCCCACAAAGATCACCGCCCTTAGCAGCCGCGTCACCGAGGCGTAGAGGGCCAACGAGGCGCTGGTGTTGCCGGTCGAGGCGCAGGCAGCCTTCTTTGCCCCCACCAGCCGCGCGTGGCTCAGCGCTGCCGCCATGCCGTTGTCCTTGAAACTGCCCGACGGATTCATCCCCTCGTATTGCAGAAACAGGCGGCCGGGCGACATTCCCGTGTACTGCGCCACCCCCTCCGACGCGTGCAACAAGGTCTGCCCCTCGCCGATCGTCACGCACTGCCGCAAGGCCGCGAACGGCAGCAGTTCGTGAAACCGCCATACGCCGCTAAAACAATGCGGGTCGTCGCGGTGCGACCATTTCTGGTCGAACCCGGACAGCGCACCGGGCACCCGCAGGCGATCCCAGTCGTACGACACGTCCAGCAAGCTGCCGCAGCGGTCACAGACAACGCGAATCTCGTCGATGGCGTACGTCGCACGGCACGCGGGCGAAATACACCGCTGATAGGCGGCGGTCGTCGCAGGAATCGTCGTTCACTCCGAAAAGAAAAGACGTGAGCTCAATCCCCTACAACTTTAGGCACCCGCGGCCGTTCGATCAAGGGCAACAATTAGCCCCGCAGAGGGGTTTGCCGGCCAGAAACAACGCGCCGGCTTCGTTAGTCATCCGCGAGGGCAAAGGCCAATGACTCCTGGCCGCCGCACACGCCAGACCGAAGTCCGCGGTTGCTCCCCGCAGCGTCGCCAAGAGTTTGACAACCGATGGCCAGATGTTTACAATAATGGTTCTACGAACTCTGAAAAGGTAGGAAAGCGGACGCGGCCAGGCAATCTCACACAGGGAAACACGCCATGAAGAATGCTGAGATGCAAGTCTACAAGGATCAGCTCCTCATTCTGCGAGCACGACTCCGCGGCGACGTCAGTCACATGGCCGACGCCGCTTTGCGCAAAAGCCGCAGCGAAGCCAACGGCGACCTCTCCAGCATGCCCATCCACATGGCCGACATCGGCAGCGACAACTTCGAGCAGGAGTTCACGCTCAGCCTGATGGAAAACGATGGCGGCACGCTCGCACAGATCGAAGCATCGCTCGAACGCATCGAGGATGGCACCTACGGCCAGTGCGATGACTGCGGAATGAAGATCCCCAAGAGTCGCCTGAACGCCATTCCCTACGCCACGTTGTGTGTGCGTTGTGCCCAACAGCAGGAACAACAGTCTTGAAACAAGCGGTCCCGTTCAACCGCTACCTGACCTTTTTCGCCTTGGCCATCGGCGTCTGTCTGGCCGATCTTTGGGCGAAGACGTGCATCTTCGGAATTCCCCGGCTTGGGCTGGGCCGCCCACCCTGCTGGCTTTGGGACGGCGTCCTCGGCCTGCAAACCACCCTGAACGAAGGCGCCCTGTTCGGCATGGGCCAGGGCCTCTGGCCGTTGTTCGCCGCACTCTCCGTCGCCGCCCTGATCGGCATTCTCATCTGGCTGTTTCCCGCCGCCGCCGCCCGCGACCGGCTGCTCACCGTCGCCTTGGCTCTGGTGGCCGGCGGCATTCTCGGCAATCTCTACGATCGCCTCGGCCTTCCCGGGCTCTCCTGGCCGTCGGGCTACGGCCATCCCGCCGGTGCCCCCGTCCATGCCGTCCGCGATTACATTCTCCTGATGATCGGGCCCTGGCACTGGCCGAACTTCAATCTCGCCGACAGTTCTCTTGTCTGCGGCGCCGCGCTGCTGGTCTTTCACGCGTTCTTCTCCAAGCCGGAACGCAAAAGCGGCAAAGTGCAGGCGGAAGGGTTGACAAAGCCCGAATGAAGGTTTCGTAACTCTTGGTTTAGCCGCGACCCGCAGGGGAGCGAGTGGGCAGTGGAGAGTGGATAGTGGGTAGTGGAGAGCGAGAAGGACTCCCGTTTAGCCGCGACCCGCAGGGGAGCGCGCGTCGGCCGGCAGTTTTGTCGGTAAACATTCGCCCAACCCGTCCTTGGCGGGGTCAATTGCGGGAAATTGATCTGGCTTGAAGGCGGGATATTGGGTAATGCGTGGCTTTCATGAACGCCACGCTCTTGGATCCCCCTCCGACGATTTTCGCTCCCGATCACGGATCGGAACTCGCCGCGTTAGTCCACGAGTTGCGGCAAGAGGTCGCAGACCTACGCCGAGAAGTCGTCGACCTGCGGCAACAGGTCGGCTATTGGCGGACGATGCATGCTCGGGCGGTGGAAAAGGGGGAGAAACTTCAGCGGGAAATCGACCTGCTTCGCGGCGAAAACCGACAACTGAAAGATCGGCTCTACGGCACCAAGTCGGAAAAACACGACGGCTCCGAGCAATCTTTCGCTCTCGACGATTTGAAGGCCGCCGAGACAAAGCCCAAGCGGCGGCGCGGACAGCAACCACAAGCTCCCGGCCCGCGTCGGCGGGACTATTCGCATCTGCCGGTGGTCGAGGAGGCCGTGGCAGAATTGGCCGACAAGAAACTTCGCGTGCCTTGTCGGAAGACGCTGGAAAGTCTGCTCGAGCACTGGCCTGGGCTGATTCGCTTCGTGACGGATGCGAAACTTCCGATGGACAACAATGCTTCGGAGCGTGTCATCCGCGGTCCAGCGATGGGGCGAAAGAACTACTACGGTTCGGGCTCGCTATGGAGCGTCTGCTTGACGGCCGCGATGTTCTCGATGGTGGCGACGCTCAAGCGTTGGGACTTGAATCCGCGACGTTGGTTGGCATGGTACTTGCAGAGTTGTGCGGCCGCCGGCGGCAAACCGCCCGCTGAGATCGAGAGTTTTCTGCCTTGGAACCTACCGGCCCAGCGTCGCCAGGAGTTGGCGAGCCGTCCGGGCTCTGCCTCCCAGCCTGACACTTCCTGACGGTTCTTCCCTCCGATAGCGTCCCCGCGATCCAGTTCACTCGCATTTCACCCCGCCCATCAACCACCCCGATTTGACGGGTTGGGCGAATATTTACTTTTGTCGTGCCGCAATCCGTTGGTAATCAACAAGTTGCTGCGTTCGCTCGCCGGCCATTGGCGTGTGAGCGTCAAGTTTGTGGGTGGCGTCAGTTGGGGGGAGGATTCCAGAAGGATTCCCAACAGACGGACTCGCTGAGGTAGAGGGCGCGGAGGTGACAAACGGCGTCCGCTCCATCCTCACTCCAACGCATTCCACCACCCTTCAGCCGGTTGCCCACGACCGTCTTGCAGGCCGACTCCACCGGGCCCGAACCAATCTGCCAACCGTTGCGGACGTAGGTCGGGTAGTCCATGCGGTGCTCGTGATTGCGATAGTATTGCACCACTTGGCGATGCTCTTCCCGAAGCGCCGTCGAGGCTGCGCCAAGGTCCAATTCCTGCAAACATCGTCGCACCGTCGGACCGCCTTCGTGTTTCAAACGATGGCACATATCGTCGAGCCATGCTTGTCGCCCCGACTCGTCTTCGCCATACAGCGCCTGGCTCAATTCCACGAGATATTCCTTGGCATGAAAGAAGTCGAGAATGCAAACGGCCTTGGGAAAGAACCGCTTGAAAAACGGCTCCAAGCCCGATCCTCCGTCGCTGAGCGCGATGTGTTGATCGGCGTTGGCCCAGCCGACCTCCAACGCCTCGCGATGAAGTTGCCGTCCGAGGTCGTCAAGCTCGAAAAAGCCTGATAAATAGCGTACTTGGCGCGGCGGCGGCCGCTTGGAATCGTGTTCGCTTTGTGGATTGTAGACCATGCCTACGTAAGCCATCCGGCCCTCTGCGTGGTGACCGCCGGAATCTTGTTGACGCACGCCCGTGGCGTCGAGACTGACGTAGGCGCAACGTTGTCCGCGGGCGTCGCGCTGCCACTGCCAGTCGCGCGTTAGACTAAGTGATTGTCCCCCGCGAAGTTGTTGGCGAATGCGCTGGCCTGCCGCCTCGGTGGTGCGCTCCACCGTCGATTCGCTCATTTGCAAACCGGCCATCTTCCACAACACTCGTTCGGCGCCGTCGGCGAAGCTGCCCAACACGCCAGCCAGCGCCGCGATTTCGTCGGCGGCTGGCGTCAACGCCCCATCACTCAACCGCAGCTTGTCGCACCACGGCCGCCGTCCCTTTCCGCAATGCTTGCAGTGATAGTAGGCGAACCGGATGGTGACTTCGCCAAACAAACTCACGAACGTCTTGTTCCGCCACTCGACGAAGCGGGCGTTTTCGCCGCACTGCGGACAGATCGTGCTGGAACCTTGATACCCCCTTTTTTACGGTCGTTGACCGTTGCCTCAAGCATGTGACGAGCCATCCCCAGTACCTTATTGCGAAGATCAAACTCGCCTGGCCCCAACAACTGGTCGTCGCGTTTCAGCACCATCGCTTCGGCGATCCTGCGCACGTCGCCTTCAATGGCCTTCATCACAAGTGCAATAACCCGTTCAACTTCTGCCGATTGACTCGGCTCACACACCGCCGCCGTTGGCAAGTCGTCCATAACTCACCCCTCCTTGATTCGGTGGAAAATAGGTAAACCTCCTTGCGAAGTGGCTGGTGTACACGATTTTCCACCCACAATCAAGACGCTCACACGCCATTGGCGTGTGAGCGTCAAGTTTGTGGGTGGCGTCAGTTGGGGGGAGGATTCCAGAAGGATTCCCAACAGACGGACTCGCTGAGGTAGAGGGCGCGGAGGTGACAAACGGCGTCCGCTCCATCCTCACTCCAACGCATTCCACCACCCTTCAGCCGGTTGCCCACGACCGTCTTGCAGGCCGACTCCACCGGGCCCGAACCAATCTGCCAACCGTTGCGGACGTAGGTCGGGTAGTCCATGCGGTGCTCGTGATTGCGATAGTATTGCACCACTTGGCGATGCTCTTCCCGAAGCGCCGTCGAGGCTGCGCCAAGGTCCAATTCCTGCAAACATCGTCGCACCGTCGGACCGCCTTCGTGTTTCAAACGATGGCACATATCGTCGAGCCATGCTTGTCGCCCCGACTCGTCTTCGCCATACAGCGCCTGGCTCAATTCCACGAGATATTCCTTGGCATGAAAGAAGTCGAGAATGCAAACGGCCTTGGGAAAGAACCGCTTGAAAAACGGCTCCAAGCCCGATCCTCCGTCGCTGAGCGCGATGTGTTGATCGGCGTTGGCCCAGCCGACCTCCAACGCCTCGCGATGAAGTTGCCGTCCGAGGTCGTCAAGCTCGAAAAAGCCTGATAAATAGCGTATTTGGCGCGGCGGCGGCCGCTTGGAATCGTGTTCGCTTTGTGGATTGTAGACCATACCTACGTAAGCCATCCGGCCCTCTGCGTGGTGACCGCCGGAATCTTGTTGACGCACGCCCGTGGCGTCGAGACTGACGTAGGCGCAACGTTGTCCGCGGGCGTCGCGCTGCCACTGCCAGTCGCGCGTTAGACCAAGTGATTGTCCCCCGCGAAGTTGTTGGCGAACGCGCTCGCCTGCCGCCTCGGTGGTGCGCTCCACCGTCGATTCGCTCATTTGCAAACCGGCCATCTTCCACAACACTCGTTCGGCGCCGTCGGCGAAGCTGCCCAACACGCCAGCCAGCGCCGCGATTTCGTCGGCGGCTGGCGTCAACGCCCCGTTACTCAACCGCAACTTGTCGCACCACGGCCGCCATCCCTTTCCGCAATGCTTGCAGTGATAGTAGGCGAACCGGATGGTGACTTCGCCAAACAAACTCACGAACGTCTTGTTCCGCCACTCGACGAAGCGGGCGTTTTCGCCGCACTGCGGACAGATCGTGCTGGAACCTTGATACCCCCTTTTTTACGGTCGTTGACCGTTGCCTCAAGCATGTGACGAGCCATCCCCAGCACCTTATTGCGAAGATCAAACTCGCCTGGCCCCAACAACTGGTCGTCGCGCTTGAGGACCATCGCTTCGGCGATCCTGCGCACGTCGCCTTCAATGGCCTTCATCACAAGTGCAATTACCCGTTCAACTTCTGCCGATTGACTCGGCTCACACACCGCCGCCGTTGGCAAGTCGTCCATAACTCACCCCTCCTTGATTCGGTGGAAAATAGGTAAACCTCCTTGCGAAGTGGCTGGTGTACACGATTTTCCACCCACAATCAAGACGCTCACACGCCATTGGCGGGTCTGCGAGGGCCCCATTGACACTCGCCGACGAACCTGACACAATGATGGATTCGCGGCCGCAGGCTGGCCGTTTCCGAGGAGGCTCTGCCGATTTTCTTGTCAACGAAAATCGACGGATTGTCCCCCTTCACGCGACGAGGATTTCGAGAGCACCTATGCCAACGATCAACCAGTTAGTTCGCAAGCAGCGGCGGATGCCGCGGAAGTTCAGCAAGGCGCCGGTCTTGGACAAGTGCGCGAGAAGCGCGGCGTCTGCTTGCAGGTCAAAACGATGACCCCGAAGAAGCCGAACTCCGCCCTGCGGAAGATCGCCCGCGTGCGGTTGAGCAATGGCAAGGAGGTCACCGTCTACATCCCCGGCGAAGGCCACAGCTTGCAGGAGCACTCGATCGTGTTGGTCCGCGGCGGCCGCGTCCGCGATCTGCCCGGCGTGCGATACCAGGTGGTCCGCGGCGCGCTGGATACCCTCGGCGTCCAAGACCGCAAGCAATCCCGCAGCCGTTACGGAGCGAAGAAACCAAGTTAAGCAGAGGGGCTGGGGACTAGGGGCTAGGGGCCAGAGACGGATATTCGACTTCTTGCCCCAGCCCCCAGCCCCCAGCCCCCAGCCCCCAGCCCCCAGCCCCTAACCCCTGATCCTATGGGCAATCTCACCGCCAGCAAGAAAACGCTACGTCCGGATCCGATGTACGGATCGATCTTGGCGAGCAAGTTCACCAACTGCCTGATGTGGAGCGGCAAGAAGAGCGTCGCCGAGAACGTCTTCTACGGCGCGCTCGACATCATCCGCGAGAAGATCAAGGACGTCGAGCCGATCGAGGTCTTCACCCAGGCGCTCGAAAACGTCAAGCCGAACATCGAGGTCCGCTCGAAGCGCGTCGGCGGCGCCTCGTATCAGGTGCCGATGCAGGTCAGCCGCAACCGCCAGCAGTCGTTGGCGATCCGCTGGATTCTCGGCGCGGTCCGCGAGAAGAAGGGCCGGCCCACCAGCGAGAAACTCGCCGCCGAACTGATGGCCGCCTACAACCGCGAGGGCGCGGCAATGACCAAGCGCGACAACGTCCACCGCATGGCCGACGCCAACAAGGCCTTCGCCCACTTCGCCTGGTAGCGACTGTGGTCGCCGCCGCCAAGTTCCCTTCAACGCCGCGTCGGCTCCCCCCTTGCCGGCGCGGCGCTGTTTTGCGCGCTGTTGCATAACCCGCGCACATGGTATAATTGCTATCATGTCGATCGCCGAGGCCACCTATCTAGATCGTCTTCTCGCGCCGGTTACCCAGTGCTTTACGCCGGAGGTGGCAAGACGCCTCGTCGCGCTGCCGATGGACCGAGAAATCCAGGCGCACATCGCGGAGCTGGCGGCCAAAGCTAATGAGGGAACGCTTTCTGTCGAAGATCGCGCCGAATACGAAGAGTACATCGAGGCCGTCGATCTCGTGGCGATCCTCCAATCGCGGGCTCGCGCCATCCTTGCCCAATCCCCGAACGCCTGATGGATGCCGCCGTTCGCGAATTAGTCCGCCGCCGGGCCAAAGACCGATGCGAGTACTGCCGTCTTCCGCAGTCGGCGGTCCAGTTCGCGCCGTTTCATACAGAACATATCGTGGCGCGACAGCACGGCGGCGAGGATCAGCCGTCCAACTTGGCGCTCGCTTGTGATCGCTGCAATCTCCACAAAGGGCCGAACTTGACGTCCATCGACCCTGAAACGGGCGTCCTCGTCCCATTGTTTCACCCGCGCCGCGATGCCTGGACCGATCACTTTGGCTGGGCCGCTGCGGAGATCGTCGGCAAGACGCCCACCGGTCGCGCGACCGTTTGCCTACTCAATATGAATGCGAAACGCCGCCTGCACCTTCGCTCTCGGTTGCTGGCGGCCGGCCTGTTGGAGCGAGATTGAAACTGCCGTAGCCATCGCGTTCGAGCCGCGCAGCCACCATGCAGGATGGCCGGTCCCGCGAACGGGCAGTGGAGCCGCTGCCGATTCGCCCCAAACATGCGTTCCACCGTCCCCCCCTTGCCGGCGCAGCATTCCTATGCGCAAACTGGCGTCTGGACAGGCAGTGGCGTCGGAGTCTTTGTCAACGCCCCGTTTCCGAAAGCACAGAGTAGCTGGGTATGGAAGCAATTCCCGTGGACGTTTATCCGCTGGAGCGAAGCTATAGGTCAGCCGAGGCTGCAATCAAGGGTGCAATGAGCAACCCGCGGCAGCCCAAAGCCCGGGCCGATTCGGAAGAACTGGTTGGGGCTACGATTGTTGATGCACATTGGACCGATACAGACTTCGTCATACGCTTCTCCAATGCAGCCAATTCCCGCCGAAAATGGCGAATGTCCCTGAACCCTGAGCCCTGACCCGCCATGCCCGACATCCACCACCTTCGCAACATCGGCGTGATCGCCCATATCGACGCGGGCAAGACTACCGTTACGGAACGGATGCTCTTCTATAGCGGCTTCAGCCACCGCGTCGGCGAGGTCGACAAAGGGACGACGGTGACCGACTTCGACCCCGAGGAGCAGGAACGCGGGATCACGATCAACGCCGCCTCGGTCTCGTTCCCCTGGAAGGTCGCTTCCACCGGCGACGAAATGGAGATCAACCTGATCGACACGCCCGGCCACGTCGATTTCACCGCCGAAGTCGAGCGAAGCCTGCGTGTGCTCGACGGCGGCGTGGTCGTGTTCAGCGCCCGCGAAGGCGTCGAGGCCCAGAGCGAGACGGTTTGGCATCAGGCCGACAAATACCGCGTGCCGCGGATCGCGGTGATCAACAAGATGGACCGCGAAGGGGCCGATTTCTTCGGCACCCTCGACGAAATCCGCGAGCGGCTGGGATGCAAACCGATCCCGGTGAATCTGCCCATCGGCGCCGGTCCGCCGCACTTGAAGGAGGCCTTCCGCGGGCTGATCGACCTGGTCTCCATGCGGATGCTCACCTTTGTGAACGAGGCCCGCAGCGGCGAAGTCATCGAGGCCGAGATTCCGCCCGATCTGCATGACGATGCCGAACTCTGGCGCGGTCAGATGCTCGATCAGCTCTCGTTCTACAGCGACGCAATGGCCGAATTGATGCTGGCCGACAAGCCGGTGCCCGCCGAGATAATCCGCCGGGTGATCCGCGCGGCAACCATCCAGAATCTCGTGGTGCCGGTGCTCTGCGGCTCGGCCCTGGATGGAGTCGGCGTGCAGCCGGTGCTCGACGCGGTGGCCTTCTATCTGCCGAGCCCCGCCGACGTTCCGCCGGTCGAAGGCGCCGATCCGAAGAACCCCGAGAAGAAACTGCTTCGCAAGCCCGACGCCGCCGAGCCGTTCTGCGGCCTGGTCTTCAAAATCCAGGCCGACCGCCACGGCGATCTGCATTACATCCGCGTCTACTCCGGCACGTTGAAGGCGAACAGCCGCGTGCTGAATCCCGGCAAAGACAAGAAGGAGAACGTCCCGCAACTGTGGCGAATCCAGGCCGACCATCGCGGCCAGGTCGATGCGGTCTCGGCCGGCGACATTATCGGCGTCGTCGGCCTGCGCCATTCGGTGACCGGCGACACCCTTTGCAGTCCGCAGGAGCCGATCTTGCTGGAGTCGATCGCCTTTCCCGAGACGGTGATCTCGATGGCCATCGAGCCGGAGACTTCGACCGAACGCAAGAAGCTGGCCGACGTGCTCGAAATGATGAAGCGGCAGGACCCGACGTTCCGCGCCCGCGAGAACGAAGAGACCGGCCAGACGCTCATCAGCGGCATGGGCGAGCTGCACCTGGAGGTCATCAAGCACCGCCTGCTTCGCGACTTCAAGCTCAACGTCCGCGTCCACAAGCCGCGGGTCAGCTACCGCGAAACCATCGAACGGGCGGTCGAAGTCGAAGGCGAGTGCCACCGCAACATCGCCGGCCAGATGCTCTCCGCCAAAATCCGCATCCGCATGGAACCGTTCCAAAAACGAACCTCCCCTCTCCCAATGGGAGAGGGGCCGGGGGTGAGGGCGGCAAAGCCCGTCATCGTCTCCGTCGGCCCAAGCGTCGCCCTGCCGCAGGAATTCCTTGTGCCCGCGATCGAAGTCCTCACCGAGCGCGGTGAAGGCGGCGGCTCGCTCGGCTTCCCGCTGATGCGCGTGAAGATCACCGTCCTCGGCGGCGAGGTTCACGAAAGCGGCTCGACCGAGTTGGCCTTCCGCTACGCCGCCGGCGACGCTTTTGAAAAGGGCCTGCGCGAGGCCGGCATCGTGCTCTTGGAGCCGATTATGCGGCTGGAGGTGACGGTGCCCGACGAGCACGTCGGCGACATCGTCGGCGATTTGCAGCAGCGTCGCGCCATCATCACCCGCACCCACACCCGCGGCCGCAACACGGTGATCGAGGCCCACGCCCCCTTGGCCACGTTGTTCGGCTATTCCAGCGCCATGCGCGGTCTAAGCCAAGGCCGCGCCACCTGCACGATGGAACCCCACAGCTACGGCCCGGCGCCGGCGGAGGTGCTGGAGAGTTTCATGTAGATGGCCGGTCCGCTCCTGCGAGTTAAGCTGACAGTTAAGCTGACAATTGACGAGCGGGATTTCGGGGTGTAGAATACCGCAGAAAAGGAGGGGCTTTTCATGGACTCGCCCGTCGTCATTCGCGGCACGTTCACCAACAAGGTCTTTGTGTCCATCGATCCACTGCCGGAAGCCGAAGGACCCGCGGAGTTGATTGTGCATGCGCGGGCGCCAGCAACGTCTAGACATTCCATCTACGACGCCTTCGGCAAGGCGGCACAGCCTCGAACCGGGGACGACCTCGACGCACTGCTCGCGGAAGAGCGGGCTTCCTGGCGTGATCTAGGTGAAGGCAATTAGCTACTAGGGGCCGGTCGATGAATCGCAGGATCACTGTAAGCTACGATATTCCCGAGGAAGTATGCGTAATCCTCGAACAGAAGGCTGCGTCGGAAAAGCGGCCTTGGGAGGAAGTCGTGGCGGAACACGTTGCAAAGTGCCACCCGCGCCGACGGGACTTGACGCCAGAGGAAATCCAGCGCGCACGCACAGCCTTTGAACGCCATTTCGGCACATTCGACAGCGGCGATCCGAACTTCTCCAACAACGAACGGATCGACGCCGATCTTGCGAAGGAATACGGTGGGAATAGCGAACGGGGCGAGTGATGTTCCTCGACACTTCCGGCCTGTTTTGTCTCTACGATTCCCAGGATGCTTTTCACGACACTGCTGTCCGTGAGTACCGCCGTACCGAACGGTATTGGACACACAGCTACGTCCTTGCCGAGTTGATTGCGCTGGTCCATGCACGGAAGATGCCGCGGCAAGACGTGATTGATTACATGCGGGACTTGCTGGACGACCCCTTGATCGAAGTCCTGTGGATAGACGAACTGCATCACCGTGTGGCCCTCGATTTGCTCTCTCATCGGATCGACAAGGGCTACTCTCTGTGTGACGCAGTGAGCTTCCTACAAATGCGCGAAGCCCGCATCGCCGAGGCCCTCACTACCGATCGCCATTTCGAGCAAGAAGGATTCGTGCGGCTGCTCAGACCCGGAGGGACGTGATCGCCGATGAAGCCCTGGGGAGCGCACCATGTGAGGAGGAAACTCTGATGCCGTCGGTCATTATCCGTGGCAGTTTTGCAAACGGGGCATTCGTGCCCATCGACGAAACGCCCGACGTTGAAGGGCCAGCCGAACTTAAAGTCAACACTGACAAATGGCCCCCAGAAACGCTGTACCACTATTGCGGTCTGAGCGCCTTCTCCGGAATCCTCAAAGACAAACAGATCTGGTTGAGCAGCGCGGATTTCACGAACGATTACACGGAGGGCAAACTGATCCTGAGAGAAGCTATCGCGTGGCTAGTGCCGTTTCAACTGAGTCACTTTCGCGTTTCGGTTTAGGCGGCGCGGCGTTGGAAGTGCCGCCACGCCTGGATGGTTATGGACCGCTGTCCGTTGCGCCAGCGGAGGTAGCTTTCGATCGCCGCTTGTTGGTCTTCGTGAGCCAGATAGTCCGAGTTGTTCAGGGCAAACTTTCTGAGGTCGGTGAAGTGGCACTCGATGCGGTTCAGCCAAGAGGCGTTCGTCGGGGTAAAGACAAACACAACGTTGTTCGCCCTCGCCCAACGCAGCACCTCCGCCTTGACATGCGTCTTGTAATTGTCCATGACGAGATAGAGCCGCTCCTTCTTCGCGTAGCGGCGGCGAAGCCAGCGAAGAAAGCTGAGCCAATCCTTCCAGGTCTTGCGCTTGGTGAAGCGTCCGAACAATCGTCCCGTCTCCAGGTCGTACGCGGCGAGGAAATGCCTCACGCCGCCGTGGCGATGGTAGGTCGCCCGCAGCCGCTCCACCCGCTTCTTCCTTCCCGCCCAGCAACCGCCGTGTTGGGGCTGGAGATTCAACGGTCCGAATTCGTCCAGACACAGCCGCCGCCCGCCGAGAGGTCGCCTGCGGTAAAGCCGCCGCAAACGCCGGTATTTTGGCCAAAACTCCGGGTCGTTCGACTCTTTCCAGGTCTTGGTGTGCCGCCAACGCACACCGCAGCGCCGCAGCAGACAGCGCAACCACTGGAGGCTGATCTCGGCGATGATCTGCTGGGCGATGAGGTATTCCCGCAGTTTGGCCAGCGACCATTGGGTCATGCCGATCAGCTTCTTCGGCGGCGAGAGGGCGACCTCGGCGATCTGCTCGACGAGATCGGCGGTGAACTGCGTCGGCCCGCGACGACCGTGGAAGTAGGGCCACCATTCGATCCCCGACAAGCCGCCCGCATTGAAACGATGAATGATGATTCGCACCCACTGTGGGGTGTAGCCAACTCGCTCGGCGATTTGCCGGTTGCCCATTCGCCTGGAAGAGAGGAGAATAACACGTGCGCGGCAACTGTTGACTTGATTGGTTCGGCCGCGTTTCCATCGCCGCAATCGTCGCCGTTCTGGGGGCGCGAGGCGGCGTACCTTGACCGTATTCATTTTGGGAGTCTCTGCGTCGTAGCATTGCAACACTCACGATGTGGAGACTCCCATTTTCTTACATTTCCCAAGTGCTTTCACGGCGCAAGTGCTCAGCAATGCTATCACTTGCGTCGCCAAAGCGCGAAACTCACTCAATTGAAACGGCACTAGCTGAGAAGAAAGGAAAACTGGCGGAGAGCCTTCGCGCAGACTGCGAGGCGAAATTGTGCGAGAAGAATCTGTCCTTCCTAGCCTGCTTTTCGTCGCGAGGCGACCTCCTGAGTCAATGGCGCGCCTATGCCGATGAGGGCGCAGGCTTCGCGATTGGCTTCTCTGGTCCGGGCATCGACGCCCTTTGCAGCAACCACCCTCTGAAAACAACAAAAGGGGCACTCTACTTGAGCCGCGTCTATTATGAGACAAGCGAGCATCGTGACCTTCTCGATCGCCTTCTCGGTCAACACCTGGATCACGACAGTACGGCGCGAAAGCGCGGGAGCAACGGCATCATGGGACACCATGGCGTTGCCAAGGAGGAGTTGATACGGCTGGCTTGTATCTGCAAGAACCGAGGGTTTCGCGAGGAATGTGAGTATCGTATTCTCATGCGGCCGGGACTTCGCCACGATGGCAAGACAGGGAAGCCCGTCTTTGACGTTGGGACGTTGGCTCGGCAATTTCGTCTGACTCGCCTTGGAATAGTTCCCTACCACGTGTTCTCTTTTCCAACAAACTCCATAACGGAGATTACCTTGGGGCCGAAGAACTACGCGAGGCAAAACAGAGAGGCTCTCGGCTCCTTCCTTAATTCATGTGGCTACTCCATTGATGAGGTCAGGATTACCGAAGCAGAGGCGACCTATCAATAGCCGCTCTGCGTTGTTGCCAGCATCCGTAGGTCACTCAGATGCGAGATCCGGATCAAGTCCTTTATGGGCTCGCGAGCAGCCGCTTTCGCAGCCGCTTCCACTTGGGCCCGAAAGAGCGGGCGTATCTGGCCGAAAAGACGCTGCCGGTGATTCTGGAGCATGGGCGGCAGTTCATTCGCGATCGGCTGGCGGCGGCGGAGCCGAAAAACGACGGCAAACAAACGCCGATGCGCGGACATCCGATCTTCATCGCCCAACACGCCACCGCCACCTGCTGCCGCGGCTGCCTGCAGAAATGGCATCGCATTCCCCGCGGACGGCCGTTGAGCGAGGAAGAAATCGAATACGTCGTCGCCGTGCTGGCGCGATGGCTGGAGCAGGAGACGGCCAAGGCGAACTGACGCGGGGCCGCTGAACTCACCACGGAGGCACGGAGAATACGGAGAAGAACGACAGAAAGACAACCGCAGAGGACGCAGAGAGCGCAGAGGAAGAAACTGAATTGATTGCACGATAGACGTCGGGCTTGTCGAAGGGAAGGTCCTCAACAAAACACCTCTGCGTCCTTCGCGTCCTCTGCGGTCGTCTTCTTATCTGTTCGTTCTCCGTGACCTCCGTGTCTCCGTGGTTTCCCTCAATCGTCGATTGGCCTACATGCCGGAGCCGCCTTCCCTGCCCCGCTACTTCTTTCCCGCCATCCGCCGGTAATAATCGATCGACCGCCGCAGTCCCTCTTCGAAATCGACCTGCGGTTCATACCCCAGCAGCTTGCGGGCCAAGGTGATGTCGGCCAGGCTCTCGCGGACGTCGCCGACACGCGGCGGCTCGAAACGCGGCTTGACGTTCAAACACAGCAGCCGGTTGAGCACCTCCAACAGTTTCAACAGATCGATCGATCGGCCGTCGGCGGCGTTGATTGTCCGTCCGGCGACGTTCGGGGCGTCGGCGGCGAGCAGATTGGCGTGGACGACGTTGGCCACAAACGAGAAATCCCGCGACTGCTGCCCGTCGCCAAAGATCACCGGCTGCCGGCCGGCCAGCATCGCAGTAATGAAGAGCGGAATCACCGCCGAATACTGGCTATTGGGGTCTTGCCGCGGGCCGAAGACGTTGAAATAGCGAATCGCCACCGTCTCCAGCCCGAAAGTCGACCAAAAGGCCTGGCAATAAAGTTCCCCGGCGGCTTTGGCGGCGGCGTAAGGAGAGAGCGGGGCGGGCAAGTCGCTCTCCCGCTTCGTGCTCGTCGGCTGGTCGCCGTACGCCGCGCTGCTGGCGGCGTAAACGACCCGCCGCACCCCGCCGCGTCGGGCGGCATCGAGCACCGTCACCACGCCGGTGGCGCAGGCCGCATGGCTGTCCAACGGCCGCTCGACGCTCGCCGGCACCGACGCCAGCGCCGCCTCGTGGAAGATGCAATCGACCCCCTCGACCGCCCGGCCGACGACGTTCGCATCGGTCACGTCCCCCTTGATAAATTCGACCCGGTCGCGAAAGCCGGCCATGTTGGCCTCGAAACCCGTCGAACAGATTATCGAGCACGCGGACGCGATCGCCGCGTTCGATCAAGGTGGCCGCGATGTGCGAGCCAATGAACCCGGCCCCGCCGGTAACCAAGAATGTGCGCATGACAATACCCCTGAACACGGTCGCAAGATCGCACAAGTATAGCGTGCGGTGTGCGCCAAGGCCAGCGAACCCGTGCCGTGGCCGCGACCTTGACAAACAACGCGGTGTTGCCAATACTCAAGAGGGTAGCGTGCCGCCCATTTTCCGATGGGTTTATTCAGGGAGTCTCCCGTGAGCGGTTCATTTCAATTGGCCGATGTTTCGCAACTGAGCGCGGCCGAACACATCATTGCCGTCGAGCAGATCTGGGACGGCATTGCGGCCGAAAAAGAGGAAGTCCCTTTGACTCCCGCTCAAGAAGCGGAATTAGACCGGCGGCTGGAGGCCTATCGCCGCTCGCCGACGGCCGGCTCTTCATGGGATGAGGTCAAGGCCCGCATTCAGGCGAAGAAGTGACGCTCTCCTACCCGACCTTAAAACTTCCCCTTCAGGGCGTCGTTGATCGGGCCGAGATACGAGACGATGAATATGCGAAAGATCATGGCGATGATCAGTCCGGCAATCAACAGCGTGACCGCCACGCCGGCTACGACGGCCAGCGCGGCCATGGCCGCTTGCGCCCGGTCCTGGTATTGCTTGGCCAGGCGGCCCATCGACTCCACGACCTTGCCGCTCTGCTCGCCGACTGCCAGGGTATCGAGAAAATCGGCGGGGAATCCGCCGGCGACGCGGAATGCCTCGTAGATCGAACTACCGCCGAGGATCTCCGCGTCGATCGTCGGTATCCGGTCGATGTAACGGGCGTTCTGCGTGCTGCGCAGGCTCAGTGCCAACGAGCGGCGAACGTTCATCGAGGTGTTCATCGTCAGGTGCATCGTCCAGGCCAGCCGCGAAAGCGCCAGGGTTTGCAGCGGTCCGCCTACCCCCGGAATCTTCAGCACGAACCGCTGGATGGGCCGCACCCAGACCACCCCGCGGCGGGCGGCACGCGCGAAAAGCCAGATTCCGACTCCGATCATCGCTAAGAAGAACACATAGATTCGCAGCCCTCGGCTACCCGTCACACCAAAACCGAGCAGATCCACATTTGAGCCGAGCATACTCGGCAGGCAGATGGCCAAGCCGATGACCCCGAGCGACATGACCAATTCGATCAGCGGCCAGGCGATGACGCTCAAGAAGCTCCGCTGCATCGTCACTTGTGTCTGGTAGTGATCGGCCAATTGGGCGAAGACCGAGTCGAGATGTCCGGTCTGTTCGCCGACCGCGGCCATCTCGCGGAAGATGCGGGGAAAGAAATCGCCGGTGGGGGCCAGTGCGTCGCTCAGCGAGCATCCCTGGTTCACCGCGTCGCTGATATCCCACAGTCGGCTCTTCAGAAAGCCGCTGGCGCGTTCGGCCTCGCGTCGCCAGGCGGTCCGGGCGTCGACGCCTGCTTCCAGGGCGGTGCTCATCCGCCGGCAGAGGCCGACAAGCTGGTTCGCACCGATTCGGGGGGAGAACATCGACATGACTCGTCCCGCTCCTTGCTCCGTCTTCCGAAACCATTATCGACCAACGGCGTGAGAATTGCCAGAACCCTCGGCGGCAAGCGGCCACGCCAGCGGTGCTCAGCACCCGAAGCACCGCGGCAATTCCGGCGAGATTGCAGCGATTTTTCGCGTTCTTGACCCGTTTCTATCGTCGGGATATAATCAGCTTCGCTGCCTGGGACCGCCGGCTTTTTGGGGGGCGGAGCGACATAAGGATGTGTCGCGACGGCGGCCGAAGGAGACGCGAAACGGATTTCGCCCTTATGCCCATGCGGGAGCTAACGGTGGCTACTGGCTCGTTCGACTCTAAAGAGCGGGTCAAGCAGGCGATCGACATCGTCGATCTGGTCGGCAGCCACATCCAACTGCGTCGCCAAGGCCGCAATTACGTCGGATTGTGCCCCTGGCACGACGACACCCGCCCCAGCCTCCAAGTCAATCCCGAGCGGCAGTCGTTCAAGTGTTGGGTCTGCGACATCGGCGGCGACGTCTTCAGCTTCGTGATGAAGATGGAGGGGGTCGAGTTCCGCGAGGCCCTGGAAATGCTCGCCGATCGGGCGGGAATCACCATCGAGAAGCCGCAGAGGCGGCGTCCGCCATCTCCCCGCGAAGCCGCAAGCAGTTCGCCGGAGGAATACGGCGAATACGCCGACGGCCAGATCGAAGCCGCTTTCGCCGCGCCCACAACTGCCGAAAACAAGCGCACGCTCTTGCAGGCAATGGCCTGGGCCGCCGAGCAATATCACCGCTGCCTGTTGGAAGCCCCCGAGGCCGACGCCGCACGCCGCTATTTGCAGCAGCGCGGAATCACCGCCGACAGCATCCAGCGCTTCCAACTCGGCTTCTCGCCGCTGGAACGCGACTGGATTCTACGAAACGTCAAAGAACGCGGCGCGGGTGAAGCGTCCCAGCGTAGGGCGCGAGTTTTGGAAACGATCGGCATCCTCGTTCGCCCAAGCGAAGGCGGCGGCCCCTTCGATCGCTTCCGCGGCCGGTTGCTCTTCTCGATCCGCGACGGCCAAGGCCGCCCGCTGGGGATCGGCGGCCGCGTGCTGCCGGAATTGGGAACGAACAGCCCAGCAAAGTACATCAACTCGCCCGAAACCCCGCTGTTTACCAAGAGCAAACTGCTCTACGGCCTCGACCTCGCCCGCGAAACGCTGCGAAAAACCCGCACGGCCCTGGTCATGGAGGGCTATACCGACGTCATCGTCGCCCATCAGTATGGATTCACCAGCGCCGTCGCAGTGCTCGGCACGGCGTTGGGCGAATCGCACGTCCGCTTGTTGAAGGCCCACGCCGATCGGATCGTGCTGGTGCTCGACGGCGACGAAGCCGGCACGCGGCGGGCCAACGAAGTCCTCGATCTGTTCATCGCCCAGCAGGCCGACCTGCGAATTCTCACGCTGCCCGAGGACCTCGATCCCTGCGATTATCTGCACAAATACGGGGCCGAGGCGTTCCGCGAACTGTTGCAGACGAAATCGGTCGATGCCCTCGACCACGCCTTCGAGGTCACCACCCGAGGAATCGACGTCGAGCGCGACATCCACGGCACGGGCCAGGCGATCGAGCGGCTGCTGGCGATCGTGGCAAAGGCCCCGCGGCTCAGTGGCGAGACCCGCGGTGACGCCCGCATTCAAGAGCAGAAGATCGTGCAGCGGCTGGCGGCCAAGTTCCGCGTCGACGAGCAGGATTTGCGTCGCCGCCTGGCGGCCCTGCGGCGCAAAGCGGCCACACGCCACCCCAGCGGAGCGGCAATCGCGGCAAATCCCGCGACAGCGAATGGCGCGGCGCCCGCGACAGCCGACGAATCGACGGCGAAACCGCAAGCGGCCGAGCCGTGGGAATTGGCCCTCGTGCAGTTGATCGTCGCCCATCCCGAACACTTCGCGGCGATTCGCGCCCGGTTCGCCGCCGAATCGATTGCACATGATCTTTGCCGGCAGGTTTACGAAACTTGCTGCCGGCTGAGCGACGAGGGGATCGAGCCCTCGTTCGACCGGCTGATGCTCGAATTCAACGAGCCGGCGATTCAGAGTCTTTTGGTCGGCATCGACGAGACGGCCCAGGCCACCGGCCAGCCCTCCGCCGATCCCGACGCGTTGCTGAACGGACTAGTGGAAACCTACCAGCGAAAGGAGATCGAACGGCGGCGTCCGGTGCAGATCGGCACGCTCCGCGAGGGAGGTTTGGACGAAGCCGCGCAGGCCGCCCTGTTGGACGACATCCTGCGGCAGAAGCGAAATCTCCCAAAATAGCAAGCGTTTAGAGGCCGTTTCACAACCCGTAGGTTATGCTTCAGCATAACAAGAACCAGGCTGTTATGCTGAAGCATAACCTACGCGTTCGCGGGGCCGCACGCGGCAGGCGAGCCCGCCGGCTAAACGACGGTTTGCATACAATCCGCAAGGCATTTCCAAACCCACGGATGGGGGCGGGTGTCTTGAGACGGAATCCTTTATACCCAGGCGCAGATGGATGGCGCGAAAGGAGAATTACGGTGGACCTTTTCGATAAGGATTTGCAGGGGCTCATCGCCCGCGGTAAATCGCAAGGCTATCTGACTTACGACGAGGTGAACAGCTATCTTCCCGACGAGGAGGTCAGTGCCGACAAGCTCGACAACCTGTTGATCGCCCTGGAGGAAGAGGGGATCGACCTGGTGAACGAGCCGCCCACGGCAGAGTTCTACGACCCGCTCGAGCCGATGGATGCCGAGGGGCCCATCGCCGAGCAGTTGGCCAAGGGAGAAGTGCCCGCGGCGCCCGTCGATCCGCTGCCGCTGCCCAGCGATCTGACGAAGTTCAGCAGCGACCCGATCCGCATGTACTTAAGCCAGATGGCGGCCATCCCGCTCTTGGCGCGATCGGAGGAGATTTCACTGGCCAAGAAGATCGAAGTCACGCGGAAGCGCTTCCGCCGCAGCGTCATCGGTTGTGCGATGGCGATGCGGGCCACCATCGCGGCGCTGGCGAAAGTCCACAGCGGCATGCTGCCCTTCGACCGCACGATCAAGGTCTCGTTAACCGAGCGGCTCACCAAAGAGCAGATCATCGCGCGGATGCCGCACAACTTGCAGACGCTCTCCCACTTGATCGAGAAGAACCAGAAAGACTTCAACCTGCTGATGAGCCGGCGAACGCCGGCCGAGTCGCGGCAGGAAGCGCGAAAGCGATTCATCCGCCGCCGGCGGAAGATGCTCACGCTGATCGAGGAGCTCAGCCTGCGCACCCGCCGGGTGCAGGCGATGATGCGGCAGATGGAGGAGACGGTCGATCGCATGGACGAAATCCGCCGCCAGCTCCGCCTGCTGCTGGATACCCCCGCCACCCGCGACAAGCGGGCCAACCTTCGCCGCGAGCTTCGCGATCTGCTGGTCATGGCCCAGGAATCGCCTCGCAGCCTGCGAAAACGCTGCGAGATCATGCGCCGCCAATACCAGGACTACGAGCAGGTCAAACGCGACCTGTCCGGCGGCAACCTCCGCCTGGTCGTCTCGATCGCCAAAAAATACCGCAATCGGGGGCTGAGCTTCCTCGACCTCATCCAGGAGGGGAACACCGGCCTGATGCGGGCGGTCGACAAGTACGAATACCGCCGCGGCTTCAAATTCTCCACCTACGCCACCTGGTGGATTCGCCAGGCGATTACCCGCTCGATCGCCGATCAGGCCCGCACGATCCGCATCCCCGTACACATGATCGACGTGCTCAGCAAGCTGCGAAACGCGTCGAAACGGCTCTTGCAGGAATTGGGCCGCGAGCCTACAACCGAGGAAACCGCCGCCGCCGCCGGCTTCTCGCTCGACGAGACGCGGCGGGTCCTGGCGATCGGCCGCCAGCCGGTAAGCCTTGACCGGCCGGTCGGCGAGAGCGAAGATAGTTGTTTTGGAGAGTTCATCGAGGACGGTGGGCTCCCCCGTCCCGACAGAGCCGCCGGCCATGAGTTGCTTCGCGAGAAAATCGAGGCCCTGCTCAAAACGCTCACCTACCGTGAACGCGAGATCATCCGTCTGCGGTATGGGCTGGGCGATGGGTACACCTATACCCTCGAAGAGGTGGGCCGCATCTTCAAGGTCACCCGCGAGCGGGTACGGCAGATCGAGGCCAAGGCGGTCAAAAAGCTCCAGCATCCCGTCCGCAGCAAGCAGATCGAGGGCTTCCTTGAACAAAAGCAGGGGCTGCGGCGCGACGCCGACTTCGACCCGGACACCGAATATGAGCGCGCGGCCGGCTGACGCTGGCCCCCCGGCCCTAAGCCCACGGGTTCCTGCCCCGTGGGCTTTTTCGTTTCTTGCCACTCATCCGACATCCGACACCACCCCGAGATAGCCTTCCATGACATTCTCTACTTCCCGCACTTCCAGCGTCGGCACATCGCTCCTTCGCACGTTGCACCGCATCCACCGGCAGCTCGCCGACGTCCGCGAGCGTCTCGATCGCGGGCCACGCCAGGTCCGCGCGGCCGAAACGCACGTCGAGCATTGCCAGAGCCAACTGGCCGCCGTCAAGGCCGAGGCCAAGGCCGCCCGCGTGGCCGCCGATCAAAAACAGCTTCAACTGAAGACCAGCGAGGATAAGGTCAAGGACTTGCGGCGGAAGCTGAATGCCGCCACCAGCAACCGCGAGTATCAGCTCTTGCTCGAACAGATTGCCGCCGACGACATGACCAACAGCGTGCTGGCCGACGAAATCCTCGAATTGCTGGAGAAGAACGACGAATTTCAGAAGACGGTAGCCGATGCAGAGGCGGGCCTGGCGGCCGCCAAGCGGAAGACCGAAGAGGTCCGCGGCGAAGTGGCCAAGGTCGAACCGTCGCTCCGCGACGACGTCGCCCGCTTGGAAGCCGAGTTGCGGCAGACCGAAGCCACGTTGCCCGGTGACATCCGTGACCTGTACAATCGCGTGGTGCGGCAAAAGGGTGAAGACGCCTTGGCCGTGATCGAAAACCAGTGCTGCGGCGGCTGCAACCAGCAGATCCCCCTGAATCACTGCAACCTGGTGATGCTCGGCCAGCCGGTCGCCTGCAAAACCTGCGGCCGCCTGCTCTACCTGCCCGACGCGAGGGACTAGGCCAACATGAGACGCGGCTGGAGGTTCTGGGGCTGGGCGGGCGCGTGTGTCGCAACGATCGTCATCGCCGCCGCCGCACGAATCCTCGGTGCAATCAACGATCTCTGGCTCGACGAAATCCTCGCGATTCGCACCGCTTGCTCCGTCCCCTCCGTGGCCAAGATCTTCACCGGGCTGCACAGCGAGCTCAACCATCACCTCTACACCCTGTATCTCTACCTGCTCCCGCCGGACACCAACCCGTTCGACTGCCGCATTCCCTCGCTAATGGCCGGCGTCGGTACGGTGGTTCTAGCCGGTTTGATCGGCCGGCGGCGAAGCCGCGCGTGCGGCCTGATTGCGCTGGTTCTGTTTGGCTCGTCCTACGTGATGGTCCTCTATTCGTCCGAGGCGCGGGGTTACGCGCTGGCCGTCTTCTTCGCCCTGGCCGCGTTTCATCTGCTCGACAGGCATCTGGAAACAAGCGGCTGGCCGCTTGCCGCCGGTTGCCCTCGTTCCCACGCTCCGCGTGGGAACGCAGTGGTTCCGACGCTCCGCGTCGCCCGTGCCGACGCAGAGCGTCGGGAAGCTAACGGTTCCCACGCAGAGCGTGGGAACCAGAACTCGGTAACGCTCGCCGCTGCATTCTCCCTCTGCTCGATCCTCGGTTTTCTCTCGCAACTGACGTTCGTGAGTTTCTATTTCGCCACGTTGGTCTGGTCGTTGTATCGCCTGAGGAGAGAATCGAAGAGGAGACCATCGCCACCCGCGGGAGATCATTGCCGCCTGGGAACGCCCCCCGATTGCAATCGGGGGGCGTTTCTCGCCAAGCGGGGATTCCTGAACGGCATCGCGGTCCGCACGATGCTCTGCTGCCACGCCGCGCCGCTGCTGTTTCTGGCAGCGTTCTACCTCATCGACATTCGGCATATTACCGGCATCAGCGGAACGCCCTCGTCGCTGCTCCGCTCGTCCATCGCGGTGCCGGCATGGGCCCTTGGCTCGCCGTCGCAGGCTGCGGCACAAATTGCCGGCTGCGCGGCCGCTATCGCGATCCTCGTCGCGGGGATTTGGCTGCTGCGCGGCCAACGGCCGGACCTTTGCATCTTCTTCCCCGTCGCCATCGTCGTCTTCCCGGTGCTGCTGGTTGCAATCCGCGGATCCGACGTGATCTACGTCCGCTATTTCATCATCGCCATCGCGTTGCTGCTACTGCTTTTCAGTTTCGTCCTCGCCCGGCTCTATGAGCGCGGGCCGCTCGGCAAGGCGGCCTGTGCGACGCTGCTCGTCCTGTTTGTGGCGCTCAACGGCCTGCACGCGGCGAAGCTATTCGAGTACGGCCGCGGGCGATATTCCGAGGCGATTCGCTACATCACCGACCATTCCCAGCGGCTGCCGACGACGATCGGCGGCAATCAGGACTTCCGCGTGGGGACGGTGCTGGCCTTCTACGACCGGGCCGACGAGATCGCCACGTATTTCCCACAGAACGCCTGGCCGCCGCAAGGGCCGGAGTGGCTCATCTGCAATACCGAGTCATTTGACGATCCAGTTCCGCCCGCCCCGCTGATCGTCGATCAACGCCGCAACCAGTACGAGTTTGTCAAGAGTTTCCCCTGCGCTCCGCTTTCCGGTCTGCACTGGTTCCTCTATCGCAATCGGCGCTAGCAGATGCCCTCTTCCGTCTCCGCCTCGTGGATCACCTCCGCCATTTCGCGGCGGTGCCCGAGGAAGTAGTAAATGCCCGTGGCGGTGATCGGCAAGCAGATCAGCCGGTAGGCCAGGGTGACCAGCAGGCCCTGTCCGCCGGTAATGACCGCTTTGCCCACGGCGACGGTCGGATAGAGGTAGACCATCGAGGCCTCCGTGGGCCCCATCGGCACGGGTATGACTTGCGTCGCGATGCTCAACGGCACCACCACGAGATGGGCCGCCAATGAGAGATTGTCGAGGCCGAATAGCCCACCGCCGATCAGATAGAAACCGATCGCGTTCAGTCCGTGTACCGGCAACGTCAGCAGACTGGAGAGCACGAGCACGCCCGGTCTGCGGTTGTACATCCGCACTGCATCGATCAGGCTCTCCAGGTGTGGTCCAAGGCGGGGGATCCGCGCCACGGTCCGAATCATGCCGCCGACCAGCGAATCCGGCCCCAGCACCACTCCCAGCCCCATGGTGCTAACGGCCGTGATCGCGATCGCCGCCATGCAGATCGTATACACCTCCGGGGGTTTGCCCCGCCAGAACCGCGTCACCAAGATCGCCACGCAGGCCATCACGAACAGAATGTACAGCCCGATGATGCGATCGGCCAGGACCGACGCCAGGGCCTTGGCGCGGTTCTGCGGGTATTGGCGGTCGAGCATCACCGTCTTGATCAGGTCGCCGCCAACGATCCCCAGCGGCGCCAGATTGAACAAATAGCCCCAGTAGCTGATGCGGATCGAATCGCGGAAACGAAACGGAATGCCCAAGGCACGAACCAGATACCACCAACGGACGAAAGTGAACCACACCGCCAACAGGCAACACCCACAGGCGGCCGCCAACAAGTCCCAGCGTTTCGGCTGATTGACCAGTTGCGCAAAGATGTTTTGCCCCTGCTTATTCTTCGCCTGCATGGCATCGTAGATAAGCCAGGCGATGATCGCCACCGAAATGCCAAGCTTCAGGAGCGTGATCAGTAGCTTCTTCAATGCTTCGATTCCCAGGGCCGTGCGTCGGACTCCCCCTACTTTATCACATACCCAACCTCCATGTCACGGCCACCTACCCACGCTCCATGTCACCACGGCCACATTCCCAGGCTCCATGTCACTGCCGCCAACCAGCCGGCCGCGCATATCTGCATGCTGCGAGAACGATAGGCGACCTCCACCGGTGAGCCGCCGATGCCCTCCACGTAGACTTTGCGGAGATAGTCGAGAATTCCGTAGGCCACAAAAGGCAACGAGGCCAGCTCGCGGCCCGGAAGGAACATTTGCTTCGCCGGCGGCTCCTTTTTTGCGTCAATGCAATACAGGGCATAGGCCAGGATCACCACCCCGGCGCAGATGCTCATCGCCTGATCGAGAAAGGCCCGGCTGTAGCCGCGGAGACTCGGCCGGTGGCTGGCGTCCAACTCGTCGCTCAAGTCGGCCCGCCGCTTGGTGAAGCCCAGGAACAGCGCCAGCGTCGTGGTACACAGCAGCAGCCACGGCGACGGCGTCATCATGACCAGCGCACACCCCAGCAGCACGCGGAGCACGAAGCCGGAGGAGAGCAGAAAAACGTCCAACAGCGGCACGTTCCTCGCCCCCATGCTGTATGCCAAATTGGCGGCAATGTACGCCAGCACGATAATCACGCTCGGATACCGCTCGGAGGCCGTACACAGCCCAAGGCCCACGACCAGCAGCGCGCTGATTTGCAGCAGCGCGACCATCGGCGAAACCTCGCCCGAGGCGATCGGCCGGCGGCACTTCTTCGGGTGCAAACGGTCGGTCTTCGCGTCGCGCAGGTCGTTGAGTGTGTACACCGCCGAATTGACCAGGCAGAAGCCCAGTAGCCCGAGGCAGAGCGCCAGCGGCGAGAACGTCGCCCGCTGCTCCGCGCTCATCGCCTTCAGCGCGAAGGGCACCGGCAGCAAGACGAAGACATTCTTGATCCAGTGAGCCGGCCGGGCCAATCTCACCAGACTTCGCAGCATCTCCACACCTCGATCGAACAGCCGCCTCACAGCCCGTTGCTGGGGGACACCTTCCATATTATGAATCTATCCTCGGCCGAGTCGCGGTCAAAGTAGGTCTGTCGATAAACCTCGTCGGATCCGCCCTAAAAGCGGATTCTCCGCATCACAAACCGCGGCATCATGCGAATCGCGCACATCACCCACCGCCAGGGCCAAGGCACATAAACTTCCGACCAGCCGCGGTCGATCGCCCTAAGCACCCGCCGCGCGACCTCCTCCGCCGTGCCGGCAAAGGGCGGCGGCTTCAAGCCCGCGGTCATCCCCGTCTTCACGAAACCCGGCTTGACGCAGACCACTTTGAGCCCCTGGCGGCGGAACTTGTAATCCAGCCCTTCCAGGTAATGCGACAATCCGGCCTTCGCCGCGCCATAGATAATCACCGGCTTTCGCCCCCGCTCGCCGGCCACGGAACTGAAGACGCACAGCGTTCCACCGCCCGCCGCCAAGAGGCGTTTTCGCACCTCCTCGCAAAACAGGACCGTGTTCGTGAAGTCCACCGCCAACAACCGGGCCGTCAGCGCCGGATCGCCTTCCAAGTCCTCTTGCGGCGCGAACAGTCCGGCGGTAACCACGACCAGATCGGCCCCGCCCAAGGCCTGCCAGGCCGCCTCCAGCGCCGCCGCGAAACCCGCCGGTTCGAGGAAATTGCAATACGCCGTCCCCACCGTCCCCCGCGCCCCGCGAACCTCCAGATCACGGGCCGATCGCTCCAGTTGCTCGCCCACGTGTTCCAGCAGGAAGAGGCTCTCGCCGCGCTGGGCCAACTGCCGCGCCAACGCCCGACCCATCCCTCGGCTCGCTCCAACCAGCACGGCTTTCATGGGGACTGTCCCGATTTTCGTGTCAACGAAAATGGGACTGTCCCCTTTGCCGTGGCAAGAATGCGCATAGTCCCCTTTCATGCGGGGTCTCCCATCAATCGAACCGATTGAGCGCTGCGGATCCGTGCCTGCGGGTCCCACTTCCGCCGCACCGCGTTGAAGGCCTCCAGCCGCGGCTCCATCGCGCGAAAATGCTCCGGCCGGGTAAGCGCGTCCTTCGTCAAGTAGATTCGCCCCCCCTCGGCAAGCACCAATTCGTTGAGCCGATCGACCAAGGCCGGCGTCCTCACGCGGTGGATCGGAAAATCCATCGCGATCGAGATCCCCGGCTTCGGAAACGACAGCATCCCCTTGCCCTCCGCCCCGCAGTCCTTGATCACGCACAAAAAGCCCATGCCGCCGCCGGAAACGAACAGTTCCAGGAATCGCCGCGCCGGGCCGTTGTCCTCCGCGTGCGGCAGGACGCATTGGTATTGCGTGAACCCGCGCCGCCCGTAGATCAAGTTCCAATCGTCCACCGCGTCCAACGGATAGAAGAACGAATCGGGATGGACAACGCCCCGGCTGATTGGCCGAATGTGGCTCCAATAATAGGCCAGATTGAACGCCATCATGCTCGGCTTGCACAGGGCGAAGCCGGGAAACTGGAAGGGGACGCGGAAACGCCGCTTCTGCCGCGGCGCCTGCTCGGGGGCCTCCTTCGCCTCCGCCCAGCGGCCTTTCATCAACACCCCCCGCCCCAAGTTCGCCCCCGCGCCAAGCAATCCACCCAGCCGACGGTCATTGGCCAGTCGTGTGCGGCGGCCTTCAGTCCCGCCACCATCGCGTCCAGGTTGTCAATCCGTTGGTTCTCGCTCCAAATCCAGGGCGAAGGGATCGCCCGCATCGGAAACTCGACCTCCAAAATGTGTCCGGTCAGCCCCATCCCGCCGATCGTGGCCCGAAACAACTCAGGTTCCGACTCGTCCGAGCAATCAATGATTCGCCCGTCGGCCACGCGGAGCCGGACGCTCCGCACGTGCTGGCCGAAGCAGCCGTCAACGTGGTGGTTCTTGCCGTGTACGTCCGAAGCGACCATGCCGCCAATCGTCACGAACTGCGTGCCGGGCGAAACCGGCACGAACCAACCCCGCCGCAGGAAGACGCGATTCAGGTCCAACAGCGAAGCTCCCGCTTCCGCCCGCAAGATACCCGACGCCGGGTCGAAGGCCAGCAGCCGGTCGGCCGCGGTCGTGTCGGCCACCGGCAAGTCCGGCCGGGCCGGCAACGACGAATCGCCGTACGAGCGGCCCAGTCCGCGCGAAAGCGACGCCCCCGCGCTGATCGCGGCCAGGTCCTCCGATTTCAGCACCAGCCCATCGACCAGCGGAAAACGCCCCCAACCGGCGATTCTGGCGTGATAGGGAAGCGTTGGCATCGGCGACGTTCCTCGATATCAAGTCGGATCAAGGGCGGCAGAGCGAGCCCGCCACCGGGATCCGCTGGTTACCACTGCAATTCTAGGACGGATTTCTCACCCTGGTGGGGCGGACATTCCTGTCTGCCCCCACCCGCACCGGAACAAGATGTATAATTGATAACCTGAAGAATTTCGGAAAGACCACGCCCCTGTCGCCGTCACCGCCGATGCCGTCTCCGCAAGACCCTGCCGAATCCGCCCGCCCGCTGCAAGACCTGCTGGGCGAGAGCCTCTGCCGCGAGTTGGGCGTATATCCAGTGCCGCCCGGCCTGCGGATTTCCGTGGTTGTGCCGGTCTACAACGAGAAGGCCACGCTGCCGGAGATCGTCCGCCGCATCCGCGCCGTGCCGATCGCCAAGGAGATCATCCTTGTCGATGACGGCAGCAGCGACGGCACCCGCGAACTGCTGGCCACGATGGACCGCGGCGACGACGTCCGCGTCATTCTGCACGAACGGAACCGCGGCAAAGGGGCCGCCGTGCGGACCGGTTTCGCCCAGGCCACCGGCGACATCGTGCTGATCCAGGACGCCGATCTCGAATACGACCCCGACCAGTACCACCGCCTCATCCAGCCGATCGTCGAAGGCGTGGCCGACGTGGTTTACGGCTCGCGGTTCCTCCCCGTCGGCCCGCACCGTGTCCTCTATTTCTGGCACTACGTCGGCAATCGCGCGCTGACGATGCTCTCAAACATCTTCACCGACCTGAACCTGACCGACATGGAGACCTGCTACAAGGTCTTTCGCCGCAAGGTAATCCAAGCGATCCTGCCGACGTTGAAGGAGGACCGCTTCGGCGTCGATCCCGAACTGACCGCCAAGATCGCCCGGCGAAAGTACCGCCTCTACGAAGTCGGCATCAGTTACTTCGGCCGCACCTATCAAGAGGGCAAGAAGATCGGACTCCGCGACGCCTGCCGCGTCTTCGTCAGCATCTTCCGCTACTGGCTCGGCGATTAGCGCGGTGGCGCCCAAACCGCTCGCGGTTTCGCAATTGTCCTGCGTGGAACCTGCTGTATCGCCGCCGGCCGGCGTCACGGCGGCGACACCTGCTCGCCGCCGTTGCGGGTGAACAGTGCCTTCAGCACCGTCTGGTCGATCGTCGTGTTGATGGCCCGCACCGAGCCGTCGGCGAAACCGGCCAGGAACACGCCCGGCCTCATGCCGACAAGCCCCTTGAGCGGATTGTCTTCGTCATAGGCGAAATCGTCCGGCTTCGTCCAAATCACCGCGTTCTCGTCCGGTACTTCGACGGTCATGATCGTATTGGAAGTACCGTCGGTGATTTCGGCGAATCCCACCCCCTTGCCGCCGGGAAAAACGCTCTTCTCGTTGCGCACGGTGAGATAGTTGGTCTTTCCCTGGTCGGCAACAGTGCTGTTCGGGTCGCGGTAGACCGCCGGCATCCGGGCGATTAGCGCCTTGTTATTGTCGCTGTCCCAAGGCTCATCAAGATGAAACTGGTTGTACAGGGCAAGCCCATCATCGCAAACGAACGGCAGAATCAGCACTCGCCAACTCAAGAGTGGTTTTCCGCTCGCGTCGGCCTTGTAGGCCGGCGGGAACGTCTTGTTCGCCTGGGCATAGTTGTGCATAGCCAAGCCAATTAGTTTCAAGTTGTTCGTCGAAGCCACTCGCCGCGCCGCCTCGCGGGCCGCCTGCACCGCCGGCAGCAGCAGGGCTATCAGAATGCCGATCGTGGCCACCTGCACCATCTGCGGATTCTTGCCCGCGTCGCTGGCCAACGTCAGCGTCTTGCCTTTCCGCACCGGACGGACCGCCTGCAACATCCGCTCGCTCAGGCGTTTCGAGTATTGACCCATCGCCTGCTCGACCGGGTCGCTGCTGGCCATCTGCTTGGCCGACTCCTGCGACGCCTGCTGCCGGGCCACGTCCAGCAACTTGTCGATGATCTGCTCGATCTGCTCGGCGGCCGCCTCGTCGTTGGCCTTCACCGTCAGCGACATCGCCATGTCGCCGGTCAGGTTCACTTTCGCTCCGATCGAAGTCACCAGGTCGGGGAGCTTCTTGACGTCGGCCAACGGCGGCGGCACCGGCGCCATCGCCAGCGGCATCGCCACCAACGGCCGGATCGGCTCGACCATCAACAGCGCCAACGCGTCGGACGGTTCCTTGATCCGGCCCAGTGCCTTGCTCACCGCGCCTTCCTTCGGGTTCGCGCGGTTGCTCCATAGTTCCTGAAGCAGGCTGTCGGTGGCCACGATCAGCGTGCGGTCGTCCGGGCGGAAGATGCTGGGCAGCATCGGGTTCATCGCCTTGCGGTACGTCTTGCCGTCAATCTGCCCTTCGCTGGTCATCTGCCAAAGCTCCGGCAGCACCTTCTCGTCCCCCATCGCTTTGGCCGTGTGCAACACGATTGCCAACCGCGGCGGCCCCTGCGGCGGCTGCTGCGGCGCTTCGACCATCGCCACCACCTGCTCGACCTCCAAAGGGTCGATCCCCAAGAACTTCTTTCCCGCCGCCGTGATCACCTCCGTCGGCAGCATTTCCATGCTCGGCGCGGTCAGAACGTGCCGCGGATACAGAACCACCGCCGCCGCCGCGCTGGGAGAAATGAAACTGACGTCGATCTTCGCCTTGCTCTCCCCCGCCACCGACTCCGACGTCGCCGTCTGCTGGGCAAAAACGATCGACGGAGAGTAGCACATCGCCGCAACCAACACCCACACAATCGTCCTGCGGTACCTTCGACACATGGCTAACCTCGTTTGTTCTTGGACCTACCCGATATGGCCAACGTTAACCCGCCCATTCTAACAAAAGTGTCGCGGCAGAGGAAGCGTCCCGTCCCGCGGCCGGCACCCGTCAAATTGCCGTTGATTTGGCAGAATCAATCGCCCAGCCGCGGGATCTTCGCCAAATCCAACTTGTACATGATCTGGTTGTAGTCGTACCGCGGCGTTGGATCGGAATTACCGGAATAGGCCGTCGTGTAGGTTCCCTCGAAGTAGATCACCCGCCCGCCGTCGCGATCGAAATAGGGGTGATGCCGGGGATTGTAGAAACTGTAACGATCGTGGGTCACGATCTTGCAGGCGCGGCTCCACGGGCCCATCAGATCTTTCGCTTCGGCATACCAGATTTCGCCGAGCATCGACGTGCCGCCGATCTCGCAGAGGATCATGATCCAGCGGCGGCGGTACCCATTCCAAGCGATTGTGCCGCGATGAGCCAGCACCGGCTTGCCGGTCCGCACGTCGCAGAGCCGAAACGGCGACTGGTTCTCGCGGATCTTCTTCGCTTGCACCATCTTCTGAAGTTCCACGGGACCAGCGGCGTCGGTGTCGGCTTTCCAGCCCCAGCGGACGGCCCCGTCCGCCGTGCGATCGAGCTTAGCCGCGGCCGCATCGGCATCAAGGCGGCTCCCCGGCTTCAGGCACGTGTATGCTTCATAGGATTCGGGCTTTTTCAGGGCGTCGATGTCGGCGCGAACGCGAATCCGCGGGAAGGGATCGCAAAACACGAAATACTCCTGGCCGCCGTCTTTGTAGAGCAGCGGATGCCCTCCGGCCGGAAACGGACCGTGCATGGGGAAGGTGACCGAATGGCGAAAGGTCTCGGTTTTGTCGTCAAACTCGACAAGTCCGCGCTCGGCGCTGCTGAAATTGTCGGCAGTGCCGCGGATTTTGTCATAATAGGCGAACATCCGTTGGCGATTCGCCTTGTCGCGAAGCACCACGATGCCGCCGATCCAAACCGGCCCGGGACTCTCCAACGGGGCCATCGACCGCACGAAACCCGGCGGACCGACGAAATAATCCAGATCGAACCCCGTTTCCGGGTTCGGTCCGCCCGGGCCGGGCAACTTCGTCGTCGCCCCGGTCATCTTGAAATTGCCCAACGGATATGCCGGCCGGCAGGTGTCGCCCCAGAACCAGTAGAGTTTGCCGTGGTAGACGGCGTTTTGCACGCTGTCGCAGCCAAAGACCTGGCCGTTGAGCGTCGGCTGCCGCAGCGGCACCGGCCGGCCCACCAGGACGCTGTCGGCGTAGATGCCGCCGCCGGTGACGCGGTAGAGCCGCTCGGCGAGGTTGATCCGGTCGATTTCCAGCCGCGCCGTTCCGCCGGGCACTATGTCCAGAGCCTTGCCGCGGAACCCGATCCCGTCTTTGGGAAACTCGTAGCCGTGGCTTTGCACGTAGAAGAAGACCTTGGTGTGCATCAAGCCCGGCTCGGCGAAGGCGACGATGCCGTTGCTGTCGGTGACGTACCGCAAATGGTTGACGGTCGTCAGTTCCACCAGCGGCACCCCGCGGCCGGTCTGCCGGTCAACGACTTCGATTGTAAACGGCTTCTCCGAGGCCGCAGCGGCGGTTCCGGACGATTGCCCGAGAACCACGGACAGGGCCGCCACCAATGCCGCAGCGATGCAGGAGTCCCGCAGCAAGCCGAGGCTAACGAACATTTCCTTGCTCATAATCGTCAAGCCGCCCAAAGGCGCCATCGGCCGTATCAAGGAGCTCACGATCTGACAACGGTGGAATGTCCACAGCCACCTCCCGACGGAGAATTTCTACGACCACTTCCCTCTTATCGCTGTCGGGCACGAGGTCGAAGGAACGCAGAAACTGTTGACCCTGAACTGTCATGGCCCGTCATCTCCTAGGCGACACTCCATGTTAGCGCCGTGGTGTCAAGTGGGCAATAGCGTTGACTGTGCTCCAGTTTGTCCATAAACTTGACGATCAAACCGTTTGCGATCCCCTCCAATGGAGAACCCGTCGCGGTGGGTTCGCGTCGCAGAGCGCCGCGTGAACACGCCCACCCGACGAGCCTCACAGTCCTAATGTCATCTCCCATCATGGCCGAAAAGACAATCGAACAACTGGCAATCAACACGATCCGAACCCTCTCGATGGACGCCGTGCAGGCGGCCAACAGCGGACACCCCGGCACGCCGATGGCGTTGGCCCCCGCCGCCTACGTGCTCTGGAACGAGATCCTCCGCTACGATCCCGCCCAGCCAGCCTGGCCCAACCGCGACCGTTTCGTCCTCTCCTGCGGCCACGCTTCGATGCTGCTCTACTGCGTCCTGCACCTGGCCGGCGTCAAGCAGTTGGATCGTGACGGCCGACCGACCGACGAGTTGTCGATCCGCCTGGAAGACATCCGCCGCTTCCGACAGTTGGACAGTCGTTGCCCCGGCCATCCCGAGCACGGCCACGCCAGCGGCATCGAAACCACCACCGGCCCGTTGGGCCAAGGAATCGGCAACAGCGTCGGCATGGCCATCGCCTCCCGCTGGCTCGCCGCCCAGTACAATCGGCCCGGCTTCGACCTGTTCAACTTCAACGTCTATGCGTTTTGTAGCGACGGCGATTTGATGGAGGGAATCGGCGGCGAGGCGGCCTCGCTGGCCGGCCATCTAAAACTCTCCAATCTCTGCTGGATGTATGACGACAACCACATCACCATCGAAGGGCGCACGCCGCTGGCCTTCAGCGAGGACGTGGCTACGCGATTCGCCGGCTACGGCTGGAACGTCCTCCGCGTGGCCGATGTCAACGATCTGGCCGCCTTGCGCAAGGCATGGGAGGGCTTTCGCACGGGGGACTGTCCCAATTTTCGCGACAGCGAAAATGGGACCGTCCCCTTTGCCCCCGACCGCCCCACGCTGATTATCGTCCGCAGCATCATCGGTTTCGGCGCCCCGCACAAGGCCGACAGCCACGAGGCCCACGGTGCGCCGCTGGGCGAAGAGGAGGTCAGACTGACGAAAATCGTTTACGGCTGGCCGGAAAACGAGAAGTTCCTCGTGCCCGACGAAGTCCCGGCCCATTTCCGCGCGGGGATCGGCGCCCGCGGCCAGAAGCTGCACGCCGACTGGCAGTCCCTCTTCGACCGTTACAAAGCAGAGTATCCCGAGCTGGCCGCCCAGGTCGACATGATCAGCCATCGCGAGTTGCCCGAAGGCTGGCAGTCCGACATTCAGACATTCCCAGCCGACGCGAAGGGCATCGCCAGCCGGGCTTCGTCGGGCAAGGTGCTCAACCAGATCGCCAAACACGTCCCCTGGCTGCTGGGCGGCTCGGCCGACCTGGCCCCCTCGAACAATTCCCGGTTGAACTTCGCCGAAGTCGGCGATTTCGGGGGACTGTCCCCATTTTCGTCCGACGAAAATGGGACTGTTCCCTTCTCATACGCCGGTCGAAACTTCCATTTTGGCATCCGCGAACACGCAATGGGCGCCATCTGCAACGGCATGACCCTCACCGGCCTGCGGGCGTACGGGGCCACCTTCTTCGTCTTCACCGACTACATGCGTCCCTCGATCCGCCTGGCCGCGATCATGGGGCTGCCGGTCTTCTACCTTTTCACCCACGATTCGATCGGCGTGGGTGAAGACGGCCCGACGCACCAGCCGATCGAGCACCTGGCGGCGATGCGGGCGATTCCCAACTTGCTGGTGATCCGGCCGGCCGATGCCAACGAGGTGGCCGAGGCGTACAAAGTGATCTTGCCGCTGAAGGATCGTCCCGCCGCGTTAATTTTGACGCGGCAGAACCTGCCGACGCTAGACCGTACCAAATACGCCTCGGTCGCGGGGCTGGCACGCGGCGCCTATGTGCTGGCCGACGCCCAGTTCGGGGACTGTCCCGATTTTGCGCCAGCGAAAATGGGACTGTCCCCCTCAGCCCTCCCGACGTGATCCTGATCGGCAGCGGCAGCGAGGTTTCGCTGTGCGTCGAGGCGTACGAGAGGCTGAAGTCGGAAGGCATCAAAGCCCGCGTCGTCAGCATGCCCAGTTGGGAGTTGTTCGACGCCCAGCCGCAATCCTATCGCGACGCCGTCCTGCCGCCGTCGGTCACCCGTCGCGTCGCAGTCGAAATGGGCGTCAAACAGGGCTGGGAGCGCTTCATCGGCCCCGAAGGCCAGTTCATCGGCATGTGCGGCTTCGGCGCGTCGGCTCCGATCGGCGTGCTGTTGAAGCATTTCGGCTTCACGGTCGACAACGTCGTCGCCGCGGCAAAGAGGCGATGAGAATTGCTGACACAATCTACCTACTCTTCACGCTCCGCGTGAAGCGTCGGCGGCCCCACTTCCCATTTACCGATCGCGTTGAATCGCGCCGTCCGGGGCGATTGTAACGGTTCTGCCAGGTTTTGCGGCGCCCGCCGGCGATTGCCGATCCCCTCCCAAGCCCAGATGGCGGCGGCCGCCCCCTCGTCGGCGAAAAAAAGACTATGTTTTCTTGACGGAGACTTGCTCCGCTTTTCCGACGGGCGGTGCGTCAATTGCCCACAAAACCTCGTCTTTCGGGCCCTCGGCCTACGCTCGAACGATCTGAACCTATTCGGCCGCATTCAGAGGAACAAGCTATGAGAAAGCACTTTGTCGTTGCAGTTTTGGCCTCGGGGTTGATTTGGTACACGGGGACAGCCCGGGCCGCCGCGCCGGCGCCAACCAACCACAGCAGCTCGCACAACGCCCAACACAGCCACCCCAACCACCAGCAGGCTCATCATTCGGTCCAGCACGATCTCCACAAGCTCGACCACGCCCAGCACAGGGTCGATCGAGATCGTGCGGCCCTGCACCACGACTACGCCAAACAACACCACGCCCATCAGAAACTCGACGCCGCTTGGAAGCGGATCAAGGCCGACCTGGCTTCCGGCAACAAGGCCCAATTGCAGCGGGACCTGGCGGACTTCAACCACTACCGCCGCCAGTTGCAGCGCGACCGCGCCGACACCGACGCCCAGCGTCAGCAGTTGTCGCACGACAATTACCGCGTGCACCGCGATCAGCGGCAACTGCGCAACGACGTGCATTATGCCAGCAATCAGCCGAAGACCAAGCAGCAGACCGGCGGCAAGACAACCTCCTCGACGCAGCAGGCGTCCGCGGCTGCGTTCGACCGGCTCGTCGAACTCCCGTGGGCAGCAGGATCACCGCCAAGTCCAGCAGGATCGCGGCACGTTGGCCAACGATCGCAACACGCTGCACAACGACTACGCCCAGCAGCACCAGGCGCGGCAGAAGGTCGATGCCGATTGGCGGCAGATCAAGTCCGACATGGCCTCCGGCAACACGGCCCAGTTGCAGAAGGACATGCAGCAGTTTAGCCAGGACCGCAGTGCCCTTCGCCAGGATCGGGCACAGACCGAGTCCGCCCGCCAGCAACTCTCGGCCGACGACCGCCAACTGCACCGCGACCAACGCCAACTGAGCCAAGATCGCCGCCACGCCAACGGCCAACAGCAACAGCAAGCCAGCAACGGCACACCCTCGTCGTCGCAAAAGGCGCAGGCCGGAAGTCCGTCATCGTCGCAACAGGCGTCGCAGCAAGCCCAGCAAGACGCCGGCAACGTCGCGCAGGATCGCCAGGAGTTGCAGAACGATCGGGGCCAAGAGCAGTCGGCCCACCGCCAACTCATGGCCGATTGGCGGCGGATCGAGGCCGATATCGACTCGGGCAACGTCGCCCAGTTGCAGAAAGACATGCAGGTGTTCCAACAGCATCAGCAGGCGTTCCGCCAGGATCGTTCCAAGACGCAGGGCGACCGCCAGCAGTTGGCCTCCGACCAACGCCAGATGGACCGCGACGAGTCACAACTGTTGCAGGAGATGATGTTAGGCAAGACCGGCCCGAGCGAGAACGCCAGCACGACGCCCTCCTCGGCGCAATGAGCTTCACTTTTCCATCGCCGGTTTAGCCGCGCTCCGCGGCAGTTTAGCCGCGCCCCGAAGGGCAGCGTTGGGTGCCGCGATTGGACTGTCCAAGCGTGTCTACAGCCAACGACGCCGCAAGCCGACCAGGCCCGCCAGGCCGACGAGCGCCAGGGCGATCGCGCTTGGCTCGGGCACGGCGAAGTTGCAGACGCCCGGACTGCCGATGTCGCCGTCCTTCGATGTCCAAGAACCGTAACTATCGCCGTTGGTCGAGAGCACCCAACCGCTGACGTTGTTCTTCCCCAGCACGCTCACCGACGAGGGATCTCCGCTGATGCCCTTAGTGCGGATGGTTCCCGGAAAATTGACGTCGTCCCCGTACGACAAGCGATCGACGAGGTTGCTTGACGCGTCGTAGAGGTTTATTTCATCATCTCTGGAAATGTTGGTCTTGTTCCCTCCGATGATCACGACTGTGCTCGGGAGGTTCCAATCGGTACGGAAGGTGTTGGCGGCGGTTTCGGTGAGAATCACCGACTGGCCGGGGGTGACCGTGCCGAACGCGCTGAGGCTCACCACGCCAGGCGTTTCGTGGTGGTCGTCGAAGCTCCAGCCGGTCATGTCGACGGGCGTTGTGCCCATGTTGGTGAATTCGATGAACTCGCCGTCCTTGCCGTCGTACATCCACTCGGTGATTTGTATTCCGGCCCGAGCGGTCGCCGCGAAAAGCATGATCACACCTAAAGCAAAGAACACTCGTTTCATGATTCCCCTCCCATAAGCTGCAAGAGTAAGTCGATGCCTGGCGCAAACGTCAACCTAACATCCGCAAATGCCATAGTCAACGCAATGCGCGAAATTTCCGTGAACGGTCCGCTATCCGCGCCGACAGGTTCCGACCCCCGCTGCACAAACGCTCCGCTAACAAACCCATCGCCCTGGTGGGGATTTAACAGCTAATGGTGCTGTTGAATATGGCACTCGAACAGTCCAAGGCGGACACTTGGGGGGATTCCGGCTGCTAACCCGTCAGCCCGCGAAACGCCATATAGACCGCCACGGCGGTCAGGCTGGCGGCCGCGATCGTCCGCAGCCGGGTGGGCCAATGGAGCATGGCGAACATCGATGCTGCGAAAATCAGCGTGGCGCCGACGTCGCCCCAACGTACCAGCGGATAGGCGTACACCTTGCCGGAAAAGGGCCAGAATAGCGGGACGCCCCAAATTGGCAGGTCCCGCCCGGCGGAGAAGAGGACATCCATCAGCAGATGGCTGTAGGCCGCTGCTATGCCTACGACGATCCACAGCGCCAGTCTTGTCGCCGCACATTCGGCCGGCACTTGCACCGGCGATCCCGAATTTGCGGCGCAGCCCCGATCGCATCGCTGCGCCGCCGAACCCCACGGGCGTTTTGCCAGCCGCTTTTGCAGCCGCGTGAGCACGTCGCTGTAGTAAGCGGCTGCGGAGAAGACGGCAGCGGCAACTCCGGCGACCAGCAGGTTGTGCCCCCAGAGCCGGTGCCCTTCGGCATAACATTGCGGCCCGAAGAGAATCGTAAGGCCGTCCAGATCGGGCAGCACCGCAGCCACGCCGGCCCATGCCACGATTTGCCACCCGTACCGCCGCCCCAGTCCCAGCGCCAGCCCGCCGTTGATTCCCACCATCGCGTGTTCGTAGATCGTCATGGAGACACGCCGAGCGGATCATGCGGCAGCCGCCGGGCCGCTACAGGACCTTTTGCGCGTTGATCGATTTGCCGTCGTCGCGCGAACACAAACATCGATGAATCGCAGGGTCAATCGAATAGCTGACCGCGTGTACCGAGCCGTCGCATAGGGCCATATTGCAGCTCTCGGCGTGCGCGCTTCCGAAATCGTAAACATCGTCGTAGCCGGTCTCGTCTTGATGCGGCGGCAGTACGGACCAACCGTGCAAGTCCAAGTCGTCGGCGCCCAGCGCCGGCTCGTCATCGGCGTAGCCCGTCCCGGTGTAATAAAGATCCGGATCGAGATACTTCTCGCCAACCAGGTAAGTATTGCTCGTGCCATCGGTGATTTCGGCCAGCCGTATCTTGCTGCGCTGATAATTGAGGCCGTCGCAGTTTGTAAACGTTGCCGGCGACTGGAATCCATTCCCCGCGGCCGCGTCGCTCCAACTGCCCGGGCCATATCCCCACATGATCACCTGGGTCCCGCCGTTGCACTTGTAGTCGGCGCGGAACCAGCCGATGTTGAGGTCGGAAGGTTTGCTCGTGTTCGCCAGCCAGTTGCGGTTGCTGCGGACGGGAAAGGCCGCCGCCTGGCGACGTGTAGGACAATTCCACACCGACAGCGGCGTCTGAATCATGGTCAACGCCAGGTTGCAGCGTGTCGTCTCATCGGTTGCGGCCAAGGACAAATCGTGGAGATTCTGCTGCTCCATATACGGGAGGATATTGTAGAAGAAGCCGCCCGGCTGCTGGGCGCCGAAGCCGTAGCGCGGATCGCCCACCCAACCGTATCCCCAACCGCCGGTCGGCAGGAAGCCGTTTGCCTGCTCGTGGTGCAGCGCCGCCAAGGCGATATCCTTGACGTTCTTGGCGCACTGCGCCTTCCTGGCCGCCTCCCGCGCCGCCTGCACCGCCGGCAACAACAGTGCGATCAAGATGCCGATGATCGTAATCACCACCAGCAACTCCACCAACGTAAAACCGAACTCTCTCGAAGCGCGTTTCATGTTTTCGTCCATACGGTTGAGAAAAAACGGAATAACCTCTCCTGGTTCCCACGCTCCGCGTGGGAACTTCTCTCGCTTCCCTACGGGGCGCGGCTAAACGAACTGTCCTGCTCGACTATGCCCCCTCGTTTAGTGGTTCCCCCGCTCTGCGTAGGAACCCTCACCGCTTCCCTCCGGGGCGCGGCTAAACGAACTGTTCCACCCGACCATGCCCTCCCGCTTCTCTGTTCACCTCTCACCTCGCGCCACCCACTGCCGGATCCTCCGCGGCCTGTCCCTCCAACTCGGCGCGGAAACTCATTCGACTGCCAACAACGCGGCGCAGCCCGGGCGATTCGGCGGGATTCGAGTTCAACACGTCGAACTCCAGCACGTTCGTCCCCTTCACAAACCCCGCGGAGACCTGGAAGCTGGTCCACTCGAAGAACGGCCCGGTGTCCCGATGCCGCGGAACGCTCAATCGCCGCCCGTTCAGCCGCATGCCGATTATGCGATCGTCCCCCATGAACTTCCCCCGCACTACGGCGGTCGACGGCAGCATTCCCGTCAGATCAAACGTGGTGCGAAACAGATAGACAACGTCCTGCGGAACCAGCCCGTCGCCGGCGATCAGCGAAATCCACTGCGAGCGGGCCGGATCGTCGGGCAGGAAGGTGTTGTCGCGCCACCCCCTTACCACCGCCGACTTCGGCCGGAAACCGTGGTCGTCGCTGCGGGCCGCAATCTGCCAATGTGGGTCCGCCTGGCCGCCCCTCAGGCCCACGCCCGTGTTGAACAGACGGATCGGAACCGACCTAGGCAGTTCGCGGAGAAAGGTGCCCTGTTGCTTGCTTTGGCGAACTACAAGGACAATTCCGCCCTTACCGGCTTCCGCCCGAGCCGACTGGTTCGCCGTCAAATAGATCGCCGTCGATCCGCCGCCGATCGCCCGCATCTCAACCTTGCCCCGGTACACGTGTGCCTTGCTCACGCCCGACTTGTCGACTTCCACGCCGAACTCCGTGCCAAGATCGGTGATCCTGGCCGTGGGCGTGCGGACGACAAACAGGGGAGAGAGGAGAGAGGAGAGGGGAGAGGGGGATTGTTGATTGTTGATTGCTGATTGCTGATTGTTGATTGCTGATTGCCGGCTGCTGACGGCGTGATGCTGATTCGCCGCCACCTTTTCCCTCTCCCCTGTCCTCACAGCCCTCTCCCCTCTCCCCTCTCCTCTCTCCCCTACCTTCGCCGTCAGCCGTCCCAGCGAGAGATAACCGCCGCTGGGCGATTCAACGTTGTAGGTGCAGGGCCCTTGCAGAATGACGCGGGCGCCGCCGCGGTAGGCGATCTCGATCAGCCCGGAAGCCAAGGCGTACTGCCGGCCCAAGGGGACGTCGGCATCGACGGCGGTGACCGTCTTCGTATCGGCCCAGCGGCAATCGACCATGCCCGTCACCCGCCCGACCACAACCGTCTTCGCCTCGGGGAGCGCCCTTGCCGGCGCGTGCACCGGAGCCAGTCGGACGGCCCCCGCGCATCGGGCCGAGAATTGGAGACCTGATACATCCAGCCCAGCAGCAGCCCGATCGCCACAATCAACGCCGCCAGCGAGTAGGAGAACAGGTAGCCGCCGGGCGAAAACAGGCTCGTAAGCAGCGGGGCCGGCGCGGCGGACAACGAAGGCGCTTCGAGAATTACCGGAAAAGTCGGCTCTGCGGGGGCCGCCGCCTCCGCCCCTTGCCAACGCCACAGCAGCAGACCGTGCATGCGAACATAGGTCGCATACCGCCTCGTTGCCGCTTCATCCCCCAGCAACAGCGCGTTCAACCGCGCGTACTGCCCGGCCCCGATCGTGCCGTTGCAGACCGCCTCGGCCAACGCCCACAGCTCGCCGTTGTCGACCGCTTCTTCTTCCGGCGGAATCATCGCACACACTCCTAAACCGGCTTTGCGTTCTCCATGCACTCGACCAGCAGCCTGCGAATCCGCTCCAACCGCTTGTAGAGCGTGTTGGCGTCGAGACCAAGCCGCCCGGCAAGGTCTTTCATGGCGCCGTGATGCGCGTAGCATCGCATGAGCGTCTCCCGCTTCTCGACCGGAAGCGACTCAAGACAGTGCGCCAGCAGGTCGAGCTGCGCCTCGATCTGACCGGCCGCCCGCGACTGGACGCTCGCCAGCGACTCGATCACGGCATCGTCGAGTTGCATTCGCTCGCGGGCATGGGCGCGGCGAAACCGCCGCACCTCGTTCAACGCGAAACCGCACGCCCAGGGAAAAAACTGGCGTCGCGGATCGTACTGGCTCTGCTTTTCCAACAACGCCAGACAGGTCTGCTGATAGACGTCGGCGGCGTCGTCGCGGTTGGGCATCAGGGTGAGGATGTAGGCGAAGACATCCTTCTGATGCCGTAGGAACCGCTCGTTAAACGGGTTGGGTGATGGAAGACTCATTTTTCCACGGGTACCCGCTTCTTGTCTCGCCGTTTAGCCGCGCCCCGAAGGGAAGCGCCGACGTGGACCAGCGCCCTCCGGCGTTTGGCCGCGCCTCCTTATCATGTTATCGCGCCAAGGCGGCAAAAACTGACCAAGGGCTCTGGGCGGACCGGCCGATTTTCGGTCGTTTGCCGTTCTGCGGCCGTGCCAGCCTCCACAATCATTGCCCCAAGAAACGCAGGCGGCCGAACCCCATCTCTGGGGGCTCGGCCGCCGCTGGTAGTTAGACCAAGTCTCCGGCGCTCTGCCGGGAGGCGTCAACAATCTCCAACCGCTAGGGCTAGTTGCAGCAGGCCGGAGCACAGGCCGCCGGGGCACACGTCGCCGGGCGCACGGGGTGCAGCAGCACGGGACCGGGCAGCATACCTGCACCGGAACCTGCTTGCAGACTACAACCGGCACGCACTTCGTCACGGTGTACGGAACTTGCACCGGCACCATCCGCGTGCAGCTGATCGTCTTCTGGTAGCACACCGGACGGCAAACCGTGTACGGCACCTGCTTGACGAACGTCTCAGGAACCATGTGGCAAACCTGGTACGTGCAGGTCTTCACCCGCGTCTCGGGAACCATGTGGCACACTGTGTAGTTGCAGCACTGCACGCGGTTCTCGTAGGTCATGTGGCACTCGTTCCAGCAGACCGTCTTCACGCGAGTCTCGGGCACCATGTGGCATACCTGGTAGTGGCACACTTGCACCCGTGTCTCGGGAACCATGTGGCAAACCTGGTAATGGCACACTTGCACCCGCGTCTCGGGAACCATGCGGCAGACCGTGTAGTTGTAGCACTGCACGCGGTTCTCGTAGGTCATGTGGCACTCGTTCCAGCAGACCGTCTTCACGCGATTCTCCGGCACCATGTGGCATACCTGGTAGTGGCACACCTGCACCCGCGTCTCGGGCACCATGTGGCATACCGTATAGGTGCAGGTCTTCACCCGCGTCTCGGGAACCATGCGGCAGACCGTATAGTTGTAGCACTGCACGCGGTTCTCGTAGGTCATGTGGCACTCGTTCCAGCAGACCGTCTTCACGCAAGTTTCCGGCACCATGTGGCATACCTGGTAGTGGCACACTTGCACACGGGTCTCGGGAACCATGCGGCAGACGGTGTAAGGAATCTGCTTCTCGCAGAGTTGCCGTTCGATGTGGCAAACCTGATACGTGCAGGTCTTGACCCGCTCCTGCGGAACCATGCGGCAGACGGTGTAAGGAACCTTCTTGACGCAGGTTTCGGTCACGTACTTCACGCAGTCGATTTGCCGCTGCTGGACTTCAGGCACCCACACGCGGCACTGGCAGGCCGGGCAGCACGGGTCGCAGCAATTGCAGGCCGGCTCGCAGCAGCCGACGCGGGTTTCCCAATGCCCGCAGCAAACGTTGACCGTCTGCGTGCAATGGACGGGCTTGCACACCTGGTAGCACACTTCACGCTCGCAGCACTCCTGCACCGGCACGCATACCGTGTAATGAATCTCCTTGCAGCAGGTCTCCCAAACCGGCTTGCACACCGTATATTGGCAGACCTTCACGTGGTTCTCATACACCGGATGGCATACCGTGTAGCAGTATTCCTTCGCCCGCGTCTCCCACACCGGCTTGCACACCGTGTAGCAGACTTCGCGCGACTTGGTCACCCACACCGGCTTGCACACCGTGTAGCAGTACTGCTGCGTCCGCGTCTCGTAGACCGGCCGGCAGACGGTGTAGCAAATCTCCTTCGCCCGAGTCTCGTACACCGGCTTGCACACCGTGTAGCAATACTCTTTCGTGCGGGTCTCCCAAACCGGGTGGCACACCGTGTAGCAGACCTCCTTCGACTTGGTCACCCACACCGGCTTGCACACCGTGTAGCAATACTGCTGCGTCCGCGTCTCGTAGACCGGCTTGCACACCGTGTAGCAGTATTCCTTCGCCCGGGTCTCCCAAACGGGCTTGCACACCGTGTAGCAGTATTGCTTCTCGCGTGTTTCCCAGACCGGGTGGCACACCGTGTAGCAGACCTCCCGCGACTTGGTCACCCACACCGGCTTGCACACCGTGTAGCAGTACTCTTTCGTCCGCGTCTCGTAGACCGGGTGGCACACCGTGTAGCAATACTCTTTCGTCCGAGTCTCCCACACCGGCTTGCACACCGTGTACGTGCATTCCCGATAGCAGGTCTCGGGCACGTACTTCACACAGTTGACGACCTTCTGCTCGCAGACGGGCTGCAGGCACGTCTTGCAGCAGGTGTACTGTCGCTGCTCGTACACCACCTCCCTGCACGTCTTCATCACGGTGCAGCACTGCTGTTGGCAGCACCCGCAGCAGGGTGCGCAGCATTCGCAACCGCAGCAGCAAAACCGTGCGGCGCCGCAGTAGCACGCATCCGCCGTGCTTGTGGCGATGGCCAGCAGCACCATCGCCAGTAGCGGCAATCCCAGTAGTAACCTTCTCATCGCATGCCTCCTTCAAGCGTCACGATACCGAGTAGGCTTGGTCTAATGGACGGACTCCGCCTTTAGAGCCCGCCTTCTTTTTATTCGGACTACCCACACCACCTACATTAGCCGTATTGCCCATAATACGGTTCTAAACCGTCCCTTACTGCCAATGCAAATGATGCAGAGCCCTGAAATTCATGGCTATACAGTCGTTGTTATCGTCTAAATGCGGGCTCTGCTTGATATGCGATGCATGGGAATGGTGGTATTAATACGAGATATAGGTAACACAAGTGATGCGCAATCATTGACCGGATAGGAGCGATGAAAGGAGGCGTTCCGGTCGGGGAAAATGAGTGTGGCTTCGCTTGCAGCCCTCTTGCCCGAACCGCTCAAAGAAAATAGGATGAGGCGTCGAGGCGCTCGGTCGCCCGCCCCGAAGCGGAGCAGGCGCCTCGCATATCCCCACTACCCGGTGGTGTAATGGTAACACAAGGGATTTTGGTTCCCTCGTTCCAGGTTCGAGTCCTGGCCGGGTAGCTTTTCTCCTCCATGCCGCTCACGGCTTCGCAATTGTCATTCCGTTCCCCAAGTCGCTTGCGGTTTCGCTCGCAATTACCCGCGACGACGACTTCCATGCCAACCCCTTGGCAAATCCACCGCGCGACTCAGAATCGGCGCGAGTATCGTGCCTTCAGTTGCCACCTTGCGGCTCGGCCTGGGCAACAATGTCCAACCCGACCAATCGGCTCCATGCCGCCATCAATGCTGAGAACGTCTTGCCCGGCCGGCAGCCGCCGATCGGACGGCCGTTCAACTGCGTTACCGGCAAGATGCAGACGGAGGTACTGGTCAAGAGAACCTCGTCTGCCGATGCCACCTCCTCGATCCGCAAGTCGCGCTCGAGGAAAGGAATTCCGAGTCCAGCAGCCAGTTCCTCCGCCACCGACAGGCTGATGCCGTGCAGAATCTTCGACAACGGCGGCGAAACCAGCCCCTCACCGTCGCGATAAACCAATACGTTTGCCGTCGATGCCTCGGCCACCAAGCCGTGATCGTCCAACAGCAGCGCCCGGGCCTGGGGGTCGATGGCCGCCGCCTGGCGATCGGCCAGATAGTAATGCATGCGGCTGCGACACTTCAACTCCGCCGGCCAGCACTGCCCGGGAACCTGTTCGACAGCGGTCGTCACCAGCCGCTCTCCCTCGCGATACTTCTTCGCCCAACGATGGAATGGCAGCGGGTAGCTGTGCACACAAACCGTGGGCCGCCCGGCTGCTGATGCCGCAAAGGTCGCGTAGACGCCCGGTGTAACCACGATCGACAACCCGAGGTCGTCGCCCGGTGGGAGCAAGGCATAATTGTGGGCCGCCAACCGCTCCGCCGCCGTTGCCACATCCTCCAGCGTCATGCCCAACTCAATGCCTACGATCTCCAGCGAGCGGGCCAGCCGGGCCAAGTGTTCCTTCAGCCGGAAGAGCTTGCCGCCGAAGGTCCGCAACTGCTCGGCAACGGCCGTGCCCTGCACAAAACCGGCATCGTTGACCGATATCGCCGCCGCCGAAGCCGGAATCCACTCCCCATTTAAGAACGCGATCGGCTCACTCATGCCGCCCATTATAGCGGCGCGTGGCATGGTTGTTGTGTGGCATTCGCGAGAATCCCCGCGGCGGATTGTGGTAACGTCGCGGATTTGGTACGATAATCGGCAATCGCTAGAATTCCAGCCCGTTTCCTCCGCCTGCATTTCCTTGGAGCTAATATGCCAAAGACGACTTTGGGCCTGATCGTGGCGCACCGCGACGTTTTTCCCGACGAATTGGCCAAGCGCGGCCGGGAGCTGATCCTCGCCAAGCTCAAGGAGGCGAACCTCGACGGCGTCGCCGTCTCCGAGAAGCAGACCAAGGACGGCGTCGTCGCCGGTTGGCACGACGCCGAAGTCTGCGCTAAGCTGTTTCGCGAACACAGCGCAAAGATCGACGGCATCCTGGTGACGCTCCCCAATTTTGGCGACGAACGGGCGGTGGCCGACGCGATCAAGCTCTCCGGCCTCGCCGTGCCCGTCTACGTCCATGCCTTCGCCGACAAAGTCAATGAGTTCACGATCGAGCACCGCCGCGACAGTTTCTGCGGCAAGCTCTCGGTCTGCAACAATCTCGCGCAGTACGCCATTCCGTATTCGATCGGCAAGGAGCACGTGCTTTCGCCCGATTCGCCGCGATTCAAGGACGAGTTGGACCGGTTCGCCGGCGTCTGCCGCGTCGTTCGCGGCCTGCGCGGCGCGGATCGGTTGCCTCGGCGAAAGGACCGTCCCCTTCAAAACGGTCCGCTTCAGCGAAAAACTGCTGGAACAGAGCGGCATCAGCGTGGAAGTCAAGAGCATGGTCGATACCGTCGTCGAGGTCAACGCCCTGAGCGATTCCGACGAAAAGGTGAAGGCCAAACTCGACAAACTCGGTAAATACCTGCCCGCCAACAAGGACGTTCCCCCGCAGGCGATGCTGACCACCGCCAAGCTCGGCGTGGTGCTCGACCGCTGGGTCGCCGAAGAGCAGATCAACGCCTACGCGATCCAATGCTGGTCGGCGATGCAGAACGCGCTGAAGATCTTCCCCTGCTCCATAATGAGCATGATGAGCAACGAGCTCATGCCCGCCGCGTGTGAAGTGGATGTGATGGGGGCCACGGCGATGTATGCCATGCAGTTGGCCGGCGGCGGCCCTTCGTCGCTGTTCGACTGGAACAACAACTACGGCGACGATCCCGACAAGTTGGTCGTCTTCCATTGCAGCAACACCGCCACCTCGTTCATGAAGTCCGTGAAGACCGGCCCGAACGCGATGGCCATCAAGGGAAATCCCTACACTTCCTGCTTCTGCACGCTGCACGGCCCGCTGAAGCCCGGCCCGATCGGATTCGCCCGCATTTCCACCGACGACGTTCGCGGCCGAATCGTCGGCTACATCGGCGAAGGCGACGTCAGCGAAGACTTGCTCGATACCTTCGGAGTCACCGGCGTCATCAAGATTCCGAACCTCCAGGAGCTCATGCACTTCCTCACCACCAACGGCTTCGAGCACCACGTCGCCATGAACCGCACGCCGCGGACGGCCGTGCTCCACGAGGCGATGACGAAGTATTTCGGCTGGAAAATCTACAATCACAACGGCGACAACTGGGGGCTGCCGAGTTCCTGGTGAGTGACGGGTGTTTGCCTGTTGATAAAGGAGCAAGACCCTCGAAGCGGTTTCGTTCTTCTATCGGTTACTACGGAAGGGTGATACGATGGGTAGGAAACCGAAAGCGTCCAAGAAGGGCCGGAGGCAAACTCCTGCCGCTGCCGCACGGGGAGAGCGGGAAGTCGTGCCCAGCGAGCCGTTTGCCGAGCCGCTTCAGCACTATGTCGCGCACTTGGCCGACCTGCGGCGGCGCGGGGCGTCCGAGGATTCGATTCGTGACGCCTTCTTGCGGTTCCTGCGAACTGCCTTTCCGCGCCTGCAAGAAGCGGAGCCGCTTCTGTTGGAAAAGCACATTCCCGCACTGCGCGTACGCGGTGGATACGCCGACGTCTTGTACGGCGACCTCATTTTCGAGTGCAAGCGGCGCCTAGATGCGGCTAGCCGGGCCGACGGAACCGAGGAATTGACCCGGTATCTTAGAAACCAACACAACCCCGAGCGGTACCTGGGCATTCTCACCGACGGCGAAACGCTCGAGGTATACGCGTTGCGGGATGGGGAGTTGAAGCCGGTGGATGGGTTGACCTTGTCCGTCGAGGCGGCCGGTCACGCCAGGCTTTGGTTGGACTGCTACCTCTTTCACGAAAAGAACTTGGTTCCCACGGCCAATGATGTCGCCCTGCGTTTCGGTGAACGCAGTCCGACTTTCTGGCATGGCCTGCGGGTTTTTGGCGACATGTGGCGGCAGGTGGGCAACGATGCCACGGCCCAGACGAAATTCGTGGAATGGCAGAGCCTTCTGTCGATCGTTTACGGTTCCACGGTCGGCGACGAAGGCCTGTTTCTGCGGCACACCTATCTGGCCGTGTTTGCCCGCGGTCTGGCGTTTGCGGCGCTGAAACGCCGCGCCCCGACGGTTGAAGAGGTTCCTGGGATCATCACCGGCGAGACCTTCGAGACTATGGGGTTCGAGAACTTCGTTGGCGACGACTTCTTCACTTGGATGACCGCCCCAGTCGTCGCCGAACAGGGTCAGCGGTTGCTCCAGTCCGTTGCCACGCGGCTGACGGCCGCCTACGACCTGAAGGCCGTCCGCGAAGACCTGCTCAAGGAACTCTACCAAGAGTTGGTCGATCCGCAGACTCGCCACGACTTGGGCGAGTTTTACACCCCTGACTGGCTGGCCGAACTGACGCTGCGCGAGGCGGGCTTTCCGCCGCGCGAGGTGACGGCATCGTCCGACTCTTCTCTTCTTGATCCCTCCTGTGGTTCGGGGACGTTTCTGTTCACGGCGGTGCGCCTGCTCCGCGAGTCGGGAGTGCGCCGTAAGCAGTTGGTCGAGTTCTCCGTGAATCAACTGGCGGGCGTCGATGTTCATCCGTTAGCGGTCACCATCGCGAAGACGAATCTGCTCTTGGCGCTTGGCGATGACCTGCACGGCTACCGGCAGAGGGTGAACCTGCCGGTCTACATGGCCGACACGCTAACCGCTGAGAGACAGAACGGGACGCATCCCGAGATACTCGTCACGGTCGAAGTCGATGAAATCGCGAAGCGTTCGGAGAAGCGCAAAGAGCGCGGGCTGCCGAGTGCTTTTGGAATTCCATCCGCGCTGGCGGCGCACCCGGCCGTAGCGCGGGACGCCGTGGACGCCCTGCTACACTACGCCGATCCGCGATTGGAGCCGTCCGATGCGGAGCGCGGCTTCGGGACGAGGCTTGAGGAGATTGGCATCCCGCCGGAGCAACGCCACCAATGGGAAGCGAACCTGGACCTGATGCGTTGGTTGTTGCAGCCGCCGGTCACGAACAGCGTGTGGCGGTTTATCCTGAATAACGCCTATCAGCCCGAGTTGTTGGCGCGGCGAAAGTTCGCGTTCGTGGTGGGCAACCCGCCGTGGCTGTCGTACCGCTACATCCAGCGAACAGATTACCAGACAAGAGTCCGTGAGTTGGTGTTTGCGTACGGCCTGTTGGGGAGAAGGCAATCGCATCTGTTCACACAAATGGAGTTGGCGACCCTGTTCTTCGCGTTTTGCGCAGATCGCTTCCTGGCTGGCGCCTCACCAGAGGAGGGTAGGCGACCGGGCGTGATCGCCTTCGTCATGCCCCGCAGCGTTCTCACGGGCGCGAAGCAACATGCAGAGTTCCGCAACAAGTACGTGGCCGCAGCGACGCGGCTTGTGGACTGCGAGCAGGTTGCCCCTTTGTTCAATGTGCCCACCTGCGTGGTCATTGCCCAACGAAACACGGGTGAACCGTCCGCCGCGCCGCGGACTGCTCCGGTCCCCATGCTTCGCATTTGGGCGCGGTTGACCAACCGCAACGCGTCGCTCGGTCAGGCCCGCCCAGATTGGGAAGAGTCGGAGGGGGTGTTCTTGCCTTTGGGGAGCCAAGGCGTCAGCCCTTACTGGAACGAGATTGTCCAAGGGGCTTCTCTGGCTCCTCGCTGCGCATGGTTTGTCCGCCCTCCCGAGATTGCAAGGGTGATCGACCGAGACCGACCGCAGTTGGAGACGGACGGAACCCTAGACCATCGCGCGAAGAGACCTTGGAAGGGGCTCCGGCTCAGCGGCAGCGTTGAGGCTGAGTTCCTTTTTGCCACGCTTCTCTCGGACAACATGCTCCCATTCGGCTGGCGGGGGCTCTCCTTGGTGGTTCTCCCGGTTAGTAAAGGAAAAGGCGGCGGTTTGCGGCTTGTGGGCGTTAATGAGGCGGTTCGGATGGGGAAAATGGGGTTGGCGAGTTGGTTGCGCGAGGCGGAAGGCACATGGACGACGCATCGCAAGTCACCGACGGAGTTGCTGGCCTGGATCAACTGGCAGGGCAAGCTCACCCGCCAAAGCCCGGAAGGGGGTGCAAGGCTCGTTTATAACAAGAGCGGCACTCACCTGTGCGGTTGCGCCTTTTCTGTCCGGGAGTTTGCCCGAGCGCGCGTGCAAGAACTTGCGACACAAGGGTTTGTTGCGGATTATGGGACTTACTCGTTTGCGGGACAGGACGCCGACGAGGTTCACTACTTGTGTGCGGTCATCAATGCGCCGTTTGTTGACGGGTCCATCAAGCCGTATCAAACAAAGGGCGCATTCGGCGCCCAAGCCGGTGGAGGAGAACGTGACATTCACCGCCGCCCGTTCGAGGCACTCACTATCCCGCGGTTCGATCCCAAGTCGCGGCAGCATCGGCGACTGAGTGAATTGAGCCGATACTCACACGAGAAGGTGGGCAAGGTCGTCGGCGATGCCCGTGCCACCAGCGATACCGCGTTCTTTACGTGTCCCATCGGCAGGCTGCGGACTAGGCTGCGCGACCAGTTGCTCGCCGAGGAATTGACTGAAATCGACGCCGTAGTCCGCCAAATTCTGAGCACATGATTGCACACCCGAACGGTGAGCCATGAATCACGTCGAGCGATTCCGCGCGGTCATGAGTTTTCAGCCGGTCGATCGCCTGCCCCGCTGGGAATGGGCCATGTGGTGGGACAAGACCATCGAACGCTGGAAGCAGGAAGGTCTTCCCCGCCGCTTGGAAACCGTTTTCGACATCGCCGATTACTTCGGCCTCGACCCGTACCAGCAGTACTGGTTCTCGACCACCGATCCCACGATCGACGCCGTGCAGCATCACGTCGAGGGGATCGTCTCGAACATGGACGATTACCTGCGGCTGCGGCCAAACTTCTTTCCCGACCACGGCCCGGCGATCGAGTCGATGCGCCCCTGGGCGGCGCGGCAAGATCGCGGCGAGGCCGTCGTCTGGATTACGCTGGAAGGCTGCTTCTGGTTTCCCCGTACCCTGATGGGCTTCACCAAGGTCAGCCTGGCCTTCTACGACCAGCCCGAGCTGATCCACCGGATCAATCAGGACCTCACGGACTTCAACCTGAACATCCTCGATCGCGTGGCCAAAATCTGCCGCCCTACCTTCGCCACCATTGCCGAAGACATGTCCTACAACAACGGGCCGATGATCTCCCAGCGGCATTTTGACGAGTACATTGCCCCCTATTACCGCCGGATCGTCCCGCGGTTGCAGGAATTGGGGACGATGGTGGTCGTCGATACCGACGGCGACGTGACGAAGCTGGTCCCCTGGCTGCTCGGCGAGGGGATTCACGGCGTCCTGCCGCTGGAACGCCAGGCGGGCGTCGATGGCATGGCCCTGCGCCGCCTCTACAACAATGTCTGCATGGTCGGCCATTTTGACAAGATGGTGATGAACCGCGGCGAAGCGGCCGTCCGCGCCGAGTTCGAGCGGTTGCTGCCGCTGATGCGCTCCGGCGGATTCATCCCCAGCGTCGATCACCAGACCCCGCCGGGCGTGTCGTTGGAACAATACCGCGTCTACCTGCGGCTACTCGAAGAGTACACCAACGCTGCCTGAGGGGTGAGGAGCCACTTCTTTCTGGGCGAAGCAGGCCCTCAACGGCGCCGCGCCATAAGCGCCTGAAGCGTATCCGTACGTCTTTCCCCCCGCAAGGGCCGGAATCGATGCGGCGCAGCCGACTGTACACCACCTATGGGTGGAATGAAACCTCGTTTTTGCGGTTCCTGTCCCGCCCCACCCTCCCTTGACTCCCTGGGGGCCGCGTTTCTCAAAAATCGTTCTTGCAATATCCGCAGTTTTCAAGGATAGTAACACTTGGGCTGGAACAACGGCCCTTACACGGACGCGACGTTGCTCGAACGAGAGTTGGCATCCGATCAGGACTAGCGGCGAATTGGTTTTACGTCCTGGCAGGATTCGAGACCGTCGGCGTCCACCGGAACACAGCGTCTGCTTCAGCACTGATACGGAACAGGGGTCTTGACCCGCGCTGAAGCCGATCCGCGCTACGCAGGGTATCTCAACGTCTCGACCAAGCGACCCGCTCGGACCGCTGTCCGCTCGCGCGCTTCGGCGGACGCGGTGCCTGCCGACGCGGCTTTGGACCTACAAAGCGGCAAGAACAGATTCACCGGGCAAAACCGCCCAGGAGGCAGCAGTGTTATTCGTAAAGTCCGTCGGTCGCGATCTCTTCCGCACTTCACGCTCACTAGCCGGTCGCGGCGTCACCGCGGCGCTCCTCGTCGCCCTGCCGCTGATCTTCGCCTCCGCCCAGTTCGCCTCGGCCGAAATCATCGCCAATTTGCAGCCGATCCCCGGCGTCTCCGGGAGCTATGCCGACCCCGTCTCCTACTCCATCGCTGACATCGATGCCGCCGGCGGCATCCTCATCGGCGACAAACTCTTCGACTCGTTTACCGTCACGTCGTCCTCCTCCCCAGGCGCTGTTGCCCCGTTGCCGTCCGGCATCGAAATCACCCCCGTCGACATGGACGGCAGTCTCGGGTTCAAGGTCAATTCGCTCTGGATCGCCGCTGGCGGAGAATGGGTCGATTCCACCCTGCAATATCACGTCGCTGTCACGCCGCAGAATGGCGGTCAAGGCGCGGCCATTGACGGCGGCACCCTGTACACCACCGGCGTCGGCAGCGCCGGCGGGATCGTCTCGATCGCCGAAAGCCTCTACGCCCAATACCCAGGCTCAGGCACAACCTCGATCGCCGACGAATTCAACTACTACGTCAGCACAACCAACAAGCAGACGCTGGATTCCGCCGTGTTCGCCCCGGTCACCAGTCTCTGGGTCGTCAAGGATATCGGCGTCAGCAGTTCGCCCTCTGGCATCGCGCATCTGAGCGAGTTCTACCAGACGTTCCAGCAGACGCGAGCGCCCGAGCCCTCCACGCTCGTCCTCTCCGCCGTCGGTGTCATGGGTCTCGCCGCATTCGCTTGGCGGAAGCGACGCCCCGCGTAACCACTCTGGTTCACACGCTCCGCGTGGGCACCACCGCCCATCAGCGTCCGCTTTGACCCGCCGCCCGCGCCGACAGACTCCGCCATGCCTGGATCGAGCGCCGCATTACGAGTTCCTCCTGATCCAGGAGTCGATATTGGCGATCGTCCACGGCTCGCGCTGTTTGCGGCTTAGCATCGCGTCGGCCTCTGTGTCGCCGACAAATCGCTCCGCCGCCGGGTCCCATCGCAGAGTGCGCCCCAGCAGCATGGCGATGTTGCCGATGTGCGGAATCGTGATTGTGCGATGCCCGGTCTCGGCCGGGGCGTAGCAGGGCTTCCGCGACTTGACACAATCGATGAAATTGCGGTGCTCGCCCCCCTTGTCGTCCGTGCGGGCGACGATTTCGCTCGGGCGGTAGATGCTGACCTTGGCAGGGTCGATTATCGCGTCGAGCATCTTGCGGCGGTTGGCCTTCAGCGAACCGCGCCAACTGTGCGACTCGATCCAGCCCTCGTCCCCCTCGAAGCGGATACCGGGATTGGGCGTCCGCCCGACCACGGGCCCGGCGTGTCGCTGCGTTGGGTCGAGATCGCCCCGGCCGGCCGAGACGGTCATCGTCACGCCGTCGGCATAGCGGTAATGCAGCTCGAAGGTCGGCGGTGTGTTGTAGACCGCATGCCGCGGCGGGAAATCCCCTTTTCCCTCGACGGCCACCGGGCCCGTCTGCTCGCTGTCGTGCCCCCACTGGGCCAGATCGACCAGGTGAGCGCCCCAGTCGGTCAACACGCCGCCGGAAAAAGCCAGATTCCAGCGAAAATTGCCGTGCGTTCGCGCCGGAATGTAGGGCATCAATGGCGCCTGGCCGAGCCACATCTCGTAGTTGAGCGATTTCGGCGGCGCCTCGACCTGGCGCAGATCGAACAGGTCCTTGCCGTCGCGGCCGACGCGCATGCTCGTGTTGCCGATCGGCAACCGCACCTCGATGTGCGTCAGTTTGTCGATCACTCCGCCGCGGACCAACTCGACCAACCGGATGTAGGTATTGATCGAGCGGTTCTCGGAGGCGGTCTGAAAGATGCGTCCCGCCCGCTTGACGGCGTCCGCCAACAGCCGGCCCTCGGCCACGGTGAGCGTCAGCGGCTTCTCGCAGATCACGTCCTTGCCAGCACGGGCCGCCATGATCGCCGGAATCGTGTGCCAATGGTCCGGCGTGGCGATGCCCACCACGTCGATATCCTTGCGGCCGATCAACTCGCGGAAATCGCCGTGAGCCGCGCAGCCCTTGTACTGCCTGCCGAACTGCCGGCGGTAATGATCGTCGACCTTCGCCTTCGCCTCGTTCAGGTGAAGCTGATCGACGTCGCAAACGGCGACGATCTGGGCATCGCGGTAGCGAAATACTTGGTCGAAGTTCCAGCCCGCCCCGTGGTTGCCGCAGCCGACGTACCCGTAGATGACACGGTTGCTCGGCGCCACGGCGTCGTCGAGGCCCAGAACGGACGCCGGCAGCACGTAAGTTGCCGCCGCCAGTGCCCCGGTTGCCGCAGCCCCCTTCAGGAACGCCCGCCGGGAGAATGATCGTTGTCGCGACATCGGAATGGCTCCAATTGCCATTCCTTGATACCGCGGGGAGCGAGCAATTTCAAGCCCGGCCACTACGCTTTCACGAACCACGGTGCCCGCTGCTCGCGTTTCAGGCAGGCGTTGGCCTCGTCGTCGCCGACGATCTCCTCTTTCGCCGGATCCCACGCGAGTTTGCGTTTTAGCCGCATGGAGATGTTGGCCAGGTGACACGCCGTCGAGGTGCGGTGCTCGATCTCGACCGGCGCGACCGGCTCGTTGCGGCTGCGGACGCAGGCGAAGAAGTTCTCCATGTGGGCGTGCGTCGAGTCGTCGGATGTGCCGCTGAGGCGAACGCGCCAGGCGTTATCTGGCAACGGATTCTGCGCCAACTCCTCCGCCGGCTTGCCGTGCATCCCGCCGCGATTGACGTGCAGCCGCCCCTCGCTGCCGATAAACATGATCCCGTCGCGGTCCTTCTGCACGCACTGGAACAGAAGCGGCACCCCGCAGGGATATTCCATCTTCACGCTGAACCGGTCCGGCGTGTTGTAGAACTGCTCGGGATGTTTCGCGTACTCCGGCTCCCTCTCGTTGGGGAACATGCCCGTGCCTTCGACCGACGTCGGCCCGGTAAGCTCCTGATCCATGCCCCAATGAGCGATGTCCATGTGATGGTTGCCCCAGTCCGTGGCGATCCCCCCGGCATATTCATACCACCAGCGGAAGTTGCGGTGCGTGCGCTGCGGGCAATAATCGTGCAACGGCGCCTGGCCCTGGTACATCTCCCAATCCAGTTCGGGTGGCACGGCCTGCGGGGCGAAGGGCCCGCCCTTGGTGTCGAAGAACGGCACCGTCACCACCACCCGCTTCAACTTCCCGATCCGCCCGTTGCGGACCAGCTCAATCGCGGTCTGGAAGCACTTCTGGCTCCGCTGCATTGTTCCGACTTGCACCACGCGCTTGGTCTCCTTCACCACGCGGCAGAGGATTTTGCCCTCGTCGATCGTCAACGTCAGCGGTTTCTCGGTATACAGGTCGATGCCGGCCTTGCAGACGGCGATGTTGACGGCCGTGTGCCAGTGGTCGGGCACGGCGCAGATCACCGCGTCGAGGTCGTGGTGGCGGTCGAGCATCTTGCGATAGTCCTGGTAGAGGGCGGCCTTTCCGCCGAAACGGGCCTTGGCCGCCGCGCCGCGGTTGCGATCGAGTTCGACGATCGCCACGTAATCGCCGAATGAGGCCGCGTGGGGGCCAATGTCCGACCCCCGCTCGCCGAAGCCGATCAAAGCCAGACGGAAACGATCGTTCTTCGAAGTTGGCTCGGCGGCCGAGACGGCCGACCGCTCGAACCAGTAAGGGACCATCAGGCTGCCGGCGGAAACCGCCAGCGTGGAACGCAGAAACTCGCGGCGTGGAAATCGGGATGACATGGGGGGCTCCTTGTCGGTGTGAGGAACTCCATTTTACGCGAAAACCATCGCCGCCACATCCACAAAAGCGCAGACGAGTTCGGAAATCGCGCAAGGCCGCACGTCGTTTATTGGGAGTCAGATTAACAATGTCGGGAATAGTCGGGAGCCAACCGCTCCCGGATTGTGGCAATTTGGCGGAAAAACTCCGGGAGCCGTTGGCTCCCGGCTATTTTTCACACGACATTTTCAACTTGACGCTCAATAAACGGTCGGCGCGCCATCAGGCCTCTGCCGCCCGGTCGGCGGCCAAACGCCACAGCCCGAAATCCATCACTGCGCCTCTGGTGATACGGTGGTTGGCGGGAAGCCGGCAATCGGCTATAATCGTCGAAAGCTGCAACGATACGCAGATCCCCGCGATCACTCCCCCCATCCTAACTTCTTAAGGAAATCGAGCATGTGCCGTTCCAGGCTTTTGTCAACCGCCGTTTTTCTCGCCGTTTCTCTGCTGCCGGCCTGCGCTTCGTGGGCAGGTGATGCCCTGAAGCCGGGGGCCGCGAAAAAGCTGAAGGTGCTTGTTCTCGTCGGCGGCCACCCGTTTGAGGTGAAGCCGTTTCACGAGATCTTCCACAGTTTTCCCGACATGAAATGCACCTTCATCACAGAGAAGGTCGGCGGCGAAGCCTTTGACAACATCGATCATTGGCCTTACGACGCCATGGTGTTCTATAACTTCGAAAAGAAGCCGTCGGACAAGCAGAAGCAGAACTTCCTGAAACTCCTGGATCGCGGCGTGGGCCTGGTCATCATGCACCACGGGCTGCACGCCTACAAGAACTGGCCGGAATACAAGAAGATCGCCGGCATTACCGATTTCGTTACCGACGCGAAAGACAACGTCGATTATCGCATTCACATCGAGGATCCCCAGCATCCGATCGTCAAGGGGATGAGCGACTACGCGGTAAAGGACGAAACCTATCACGGAAACAAGGTGGACCCCAGCGTCCACGTGATTCTCACAACCGACGAGCCCACCAACACGAAAGCGATCGGTTGGGTCCACACCTATCGCAAGTCGCGGGTGTGCTACCTGCAATCGGGCCACGGCAGCAGCATCTACGGCCAGAAAGAGTTCCGCGCCGTATTGGGCAACGCCATTCGCTGGTCCGCCGGGCGGCTTGGGCCATCGGGGGAATAGGGAAGGTTTGTAGGAGGCGACTCCTGTCGCCGATTGCCCAGAGGCACGCGAAAATCGGCGACCAGAATCGGCGACTGGAGTCGCCTCCTACAAACTCCGTCACTTCCGTTGGAACAAGATCCGCCAGCGAGCCGGGTCCTTTTCGTCCGGCGTCAACCATCGGCTGTTGATCGGTTCCAACGGCTTTGTCGTCTTGCTGGACGGATCAACCACTTGCGGCCGTCCCGCAGCATCGAGGGCCGGTTTGCCCGCGGCGTCAAGTTTCACCGCCCAAGGCAGATCGACATTGGCCATGCTGCTCGAAAGTCCCATACAAAGCGGCCCATCAAAGATCGCCGCGAGTCTCATGCCGCCTGGAGGCAGAGCATCCGCGCGCACCGCGTGTGCGATGTCGATGTCAACCTCCGCGGCGCCTTTCCACCGCCGCGATAGACGCACTGGCCCACCAGTGATGTCAACTCCCGGCGCGCCCAGATCATTCGGCCGGTCTTTTTCCGTGAACAGATGGAAAGACTGAGCCCACTCCGGCGTTCGCAGGGCCAAGGTGAACTCCTGCGGCTTCTCGCATTCCACGCGAATCCGCACCTTCGTCATCCTCGGGAAATCGCTGCTGATTTGCAGCCGGACGCCGCGATTTGGCAGCGTGATCTCGGCCGAGGGATAGAGATTCACCGAAACTGTGTTGCCCGACTCCGTCACGATGAACCGGGCGACCTGCCCCAGCGCCCATTGGCCCCAGAGCGAGCAGCAGCCCGGGTTTTCGCTGCCGAACTTGCCGCCCCAGCCCTGCCACTGCTTGCCGCCGACAATCTTTTGCGAGAACGAGCGGTGCCCAAATCCGCCGGTGCGAAACTGGTTCATGAAGAGGTGATTCACCAGCGTATGCTCGGCATCGCCGACGTAGCGGTCGTCGCCGGTGAGTTGGAACATCATCAGGTTGACGACGACCCAATCCGCCAGCCCGCAGCCTTCGTCCTGTTCCGATTTCGGCATCTCCTCGGGCAAGCCGCCGGAGACGGTCTGGTTCTCGCGGCACCAGGCCAGGTAGTTCTCGGCCTTCTTGAGGTATTCACTATCACCGGTAACACGAGCCAGATCGACCAATCCGCGGCAGAGCGACAGACTATGGTGGGTATGCTGCGTGCGGCCGGCGTTTGTGGCCAGCCGCTTGGCCAGATCGAGCGCCCAGCGGTCGCCGCCCTGCTCGTAGAGCGCCACCAAACCGTCGAGGCAATGCCCGTAGAACTCGTGCAACTTGCCCTCGGGCGTCTTCTCCCACCGCGGGGCGATCGCCTCGAAATAGCGCCCGAGCCGCCGGGCCGCTTCCAGGAATCGCGCATCGTGGGTGTCGGCATACGCATCCATCAAGCCGCGAAGGGCAAAGGCGTTGCCCGAAGGGATCCTCGCGTCGTCCGATTTCAGCGACCCGGGCTTGCCGAAGTTGCCATCGGCGGTCTGAAGCGGCAAGATAACGTCCGCCACGGCCTTGCGATTTGCCGCGGCCGGCGTCCAGCCCAAGCCCTCCGCGACGTGCAGCACCGACAGCCAGCGTCCGATCTGATCGCCCGGCCAGTCCCACCACAGCGCCCCCGGCCGCGCCACCGCGCTGGCCGCAAAGCTGTCGAGCGAATAGCGATCGGTCCGCGTCAACAGGTTGCAGGTGGCCGCCATGTAGCGCGCCCCCAATTCGCCGCGAAGTTGCACTTGCGAAAGCGGAATCGGCCGCTGCCGAGCCTCCTTCGGCAGCAGTTTCACTTGCCGCTCTTCAGCGAGTGTCGTGCCGCATAAGATGGCCAAAAGAAGACATGACGCCAGGGGTATAGTAGAGCGATTTGGCACGCTGATCTCCTCACGTTGTTTGCCGTTCCATTTGCCCCGGGGGGCGAGCGACCGCTGCGGGAGCGGCGATCACGGCCTGCCGCTCAATAGACCGCCAACGAAGAAACCGAATCCGAGGATTCGATTGCAGTGGGGACAGGAGTACATGACCTCCTTCTTTATGGCCCCCTTCGTCTCCCGGCACACTTCCTCTTCCTGCTCGGATTGGGCTCGGTCGAGCACAACGCTCTTCTCGCAAAACGGGCATTTTGCCATTTGACTACTCCTATTCCTGTTTGTCTCGATTCCAACACCGACCATCTTACTCTCCCGCCGCGGCATGTCAATTTTGCGGCACTCGCCGAGGGGCGGTCGCCCCGGAACGGCGACCCGCCTTGCTGCCACAATCACCACGGGCATAATGGGTTGCAGCCGAGGCGCCGTCCCACGGTCCGTGCGAAGGCCGCGGCAGTGTCACGTTCCAGCCGCTGGCGGCGTCTTGTTGTTGGGAGAAGCAGATGGACGAAAGCAGGCCCCGGCCCGAGACCGCGGCGGACGATCGCAATCCGGCGACGCCCGATGCCCTGTTTCGCGCCCACGGCCAAGCCGTCTTCGCCGTCTGCCTGGCCAACACCCGCAACCACCACGACGCCGAAGACATCATGCAAGCCGTCTTCCTGAAATCGATGGACAAGGCGTCCGGCGTGCGGGAGCCGGCGAGCATCCGCGCGTGGCTGATGCAGGTGGCACGTCGGCTGTGCATCGACTTTCACCGCCGGCGGAGACCGACCGAGCCGCTTTCGATCGAGCCCTCCTCGCCGTTGTCGCCCAACGAAGGCCGCCTCCAGCGGCTGCACGCAGCCATCCAGCAACTCCCCCAAACCTACCGCGAAGCCATCGTCCTCTACTACCTCGACGGCCGGAAATGCGCGAGCGTCGCCGCTTCGCTCGGAATCGCCGAGCCGGCGGTCCGCCAGCGACTCGTCCGCGCCGCGCGATGCTCCACGATCTTCTGCAGGAGGACCGAGTATGAAACCTGCCAGAGACTGCAAAGACCGGCTTGACGACATCGTTGCCTTCGTCATGGGCGAGATCGACGCCGCGTCCGCCGAGCAACTTCAAGCCCATCTTGAAACCTGCGATTCCTGCCGGGCCGCGTGCGACGCGCTCGTCGAAGAGGAGAACGAAATCCGCTCCGGCTTCGCGGCGTTGGCAGCCAGCCTCGCGCCGATCGAGCAATCGCTCCTCAGCCAACAAGGCCGCCACCCGAGCGAGCGCGTCGGTACGTCGAACAACCATCTTACTGAAAGGATCAAGCGTATGATTCGCACACACAAACGACTGATCGCCACGGCGGCGACGCTGGCGGCCCTGGCCGCCGGCCTGGTTTTCTATGTTTCCGTGCTCTCGTCCACCCGTCCCGCCTACGCGATGGAGCAAACCACCGACGCCAACAACCATGTCAGGACCTTCCGCGTTCGCTGCACGCCCGTGGGCGGATTCGGCGAGCTCGGCGAGGCCTGGGTGCAAGTGAATCCAGACGGCACGCCCCTTCGCGCCGCATGGAATTTCCCAAGTCGGCCGACGGCCCCAAGGTCGCTATTCTCACGGCAGACAAAGTGGAAATCTGGTTCAAGGCCAAGAAAACCCACGTCTTCGTCACCGAGAAGAACGCCCTGGCGCAGATGACCCAGTTGCAGAAACAGATCGACCCGAGGACGTTGTTCGACACTCTCCAGACGATGAAGCAAAAGGGAGAGGTCGAGATCGACACGCAAGAGCCCAAGCAACAGGGCGATCCAATCCTCTTGACCGTCACCGACAAGCATGTCAACAAGCGGGTCGTGGTCGCGGTCGATCCGAGCACAAAACTCGTCGAGCGGGCAACGCTCTTTGTCCAGCAGGACGGGGATTGGAAGCAAATGGGAGTGATCGAGTGCTTCGACTACAATCAGGACATCGATCCGGCCGTCTTCCAGCTCGAGGTGCCCAACGACGTAACGCTCATCGATCAGATCAACAATCCGGTCGGCATGGAAGTGGGCGATCTGACGAACGATGAGATCGCCACCAAGGTGGTCAAGGAGTTCTTTGAAGCCCTCATCGCTGAAGATTATGGCAAGGCCGGCATCCTCCTCGAAGGGACGCCCGCCGACAAGATGAAGGAGATGTTGGGCCGCTTCAAGTTCCTCCGCATCGTCGAGATCGGGAAACCGCTGGCCGGCAAACATCCCGACCCGGCGGCCGTGCAAGTGCCCGCCAAGATCGAGTGGCAGGCGAATGGCCAGCAGGAAATCCACGAGTTCACCCCTTATGTCCGCCCAGTCTACGGCCATCCGGATCGCCGGGTAATCTGCGGCGGAATCTAGCAGTCTAACGCTTTTCATTGGTCGGGTTGGGCGCCACTGCTGGCTTGTCCAGCAGTGCCGAAGCACGGTCGGGCAGGCCAACCGTAACGCCCCACAGTTTGATCGCGTCGGATCCGGTCAGGAACGTCTGGGTGGTCGAGTTTGGCATGATCGCCTGTCTGATGGTCATTCCGTTGGCGTTGATCTGCGGTCCCTTCGCGGCATCCCTTTCTGCTGGCAACTCATAGAGTGTTCCTTTGGCGTCTGCGGCATCATCCCGCTGGCAGTCGCGCGACAGATGATTCGCAGTCTCGGCAACCAGCTACCGGGGCGTTGAGAAGCGGCAACGCCGGCAACCGTACGGATGCTTCGCCTGCGATGCCCCGTTCCCGCCCCGCGGCTTTCGTCCCCAGCCGCAACACGCGCTCGAAAACGCACGTTGCAAAGGGCATCATCCCGGTGCGAATAATTGCCGCCCAGAGCGGGTCGATCTTCATCCACGCCAAATTGTAGGCAATCCGTTTCAACGCCCCCGGCAATCCTAACGAACGCCGCAAAATCGACCCGCAGGTGGCGAATTGACGCTTCGCGTGCCGGTAGCCCGCCTCCAGTTGCTCCGGCGTCATCCGCCGCGGCCGAAACACCGCGTGGCAGGTGTCATAAAAGCGCCAATCGCGGTGCAAGAGCCGCCCTTCGGCTTCCAGCCGCTCGAACGCCCGCGTTCCCGGCAGCGGCGTGAGGATGTGAAACGACGCCGTGAGAATTTTGTTCTCATCCGCAAACTCCAGCGTCCGCTCGAATACGTCCGGCTCGTCGCAATCGAACCCGAAGACGAAGCTGCCGTTGATCATGATCCCCGCGTCGTGAAATCGCCGACACACGTCGGCGTAATCGCTGGCCGCGTTTACCGGCTTGTTGTTCCCGCGCATATTCTCCGGCGAGAGCGACTCGAACCCAAGGAAGAGGCTCCGGCAGCCCGCCGCGTAAGCCTCTTCCAGATACCGCGGCTCGCGGGCGACGTCCAGCGACGCCGCCGCCTGCCAGACAATCCCCGACCCCCGCAACAGCTCGAACAACGCCCGGGCGTGTCGCCGATTCGCCAGCAAGTTGTCGTCCAGAAAGAAAACCAGGTGATCGTCAACCTCGCGCAATTCCCGCTCCACGTCGCGGATCGGCCGAGGCTCATAATACGTCGGCCCCCAAAAACTGCTCTTGTAGCAGAAGTCGCAAGCGTGCGGGCAGCCGCGCGAGGTAACCATCGTGTGGCGAACCAGATACGCCCGCCGGTTGATCAGATCGCGCCGCGGCGCCGGCACCAGCGCCGCCGAGCCCTCGCAGCGGCCGCGATAGAACTTCTGCAATTGCCCCCGCTCGAAATCTTCGAGAATCCGTCCCCATACCGTCTCCGCCGGGCCAATGCACACCGCGTCGGCATGATTGGCCGCTTCGTCGGGCATGCTCGTCGGATGCAAGCCGCCCAAGACGACCTTCGCTCCCCGCCGCCGCCACACCTCCGCCAGCTCGTACGCCCGATGCGCCGAGGAGATGTACGTCTGAATCCCGACCAGATCCACGTCCCCCGCCACCTCCGACGATTCGACGTGCTCATCGCGAATCGTGATCTCCCAACCCTCCGGCGTCAGCCCCGCGATGGTCATCAGACTCAGCGGCGGAAACTCCGAATACTTGATCAACCGGTAGTGTTCGTCGCCCGGCCGCTGCACGGCCGCAAGAATCAGCAAAAGTCGGCGTTTCATGATGTTTCTCCTACAAAGGACTTTGTGTGACAAAGTTAATAAGCAAAAAAAGAGAATGTCCCCTCTCATCCCTCATCCCTCATCCCCAGCCCCAGCCCCTAGCCCCTAGCCCCTATCAATAATCTGCCTCAACGTCTCCAAATACCGCTCAAAAGCCTTCCTTCCCTTCGCCGTCAATCGCATCGTGGTATACGGCCGTCGGCCGCGAAAACTCTTCTCCACCACGATGTAGCCCGCCTCGTCGAGCGTCCGCGAATGCGCGCTTAGGTTGCCGTCGGTCAGGTTCAACATCGACTTCAATTCGTTGAAGCTCAACTCCGGCGAAACCGCCAGCGCCGCCACGATCGACAAGCGCACCCGCTCGTGGATCACCGCGTCGATGTCATCGGGCTTGACCGGCTCGCTCATCGCGCCACCGTCTGCCGTTGCTTGTGAAGGATATACGTCCCAAAAACAATGTGCAGCAGCCCGAACGATAGCGCCGCCGCAACGACCCCGTACTGCGGAAACCACATCAGTGCGAGGATTCCCAGGGCGATGAACGCCAAGCCGAGCAGCCGTGGCGGCTGAATCGAGAACAACCCCGCCGTATACACCCCCGTCCCATAGAGCATCATCCAAACCGGCACGATATACCGAATCTCATCTGTCGTCGGTTGCGGCAACCGCGCCAGAAACTTGAGCGTCAGCACCATCGCCACAATCACGCTTGGGGTCAACGAAAAAGCCGCCACCCGTAGCGGCCGATCCCGCGGCACAAGCTGCTGTCTCGCCGCCGCCCGCGTCGTAAGCACCACCTCCAACACGATGCCCGCCATGCCGATGGCGAACCACATCACGCAGAACACACCCTGCTTGGCGACGGAAATGCCGAGAATGTCGGCGAAATCGAGCGAGTGGAACATCGTGCAACTGACTGCGCACCCGCCCAGCACCATCAGCCCCCCGACCACAGCCGCCGTGCCGGGCAGCAGCGTAAAGAGCGTCGCCCGCTCCATAATCCGCTGAATTTCCGCCATCCGCGCCTGCGCTTCGTCGTGGTCCATAGCCCACCTCCCATCATTAGCTTTGTACCACAAAGTAATTTATCGCAACAAGAAGATCCTGTCAATAGACTTTCCAGAAAAAACCGGCCCCGAGCACCGCCCTGTTCTCTCGCTCCCATGGGAACGCCGAACTCGAAAACCCGCCCACGCACGCCACCGCTGGTGCAATCGCGGCCGACGGGTTAGACTGTGTGGTTTGAACTCCGAACACGCCAACGTTCCGCCGCCCGCACGCGACGGCAAAACCGATCCCGATGTCCCAGCCCAACGTCCTGATTCTGCGTGCCCCCGGCACGAATTGCGATGCCGAAACCGCGTTCGCCTTCGAGCGGGCCGGGGCGAAAGCCGAGACCCTGCACATCAACCGCCTGCTGGAGAACCCCGCATTGTTCCGGCATTTCCAAATTCTCTGCGTCCCCGGCGGGTTCAGCTACGGCGACGATCTTGGGGCAGGCCGAATTCTCGGCAACCAAATCCAGCATCACCTGGCCGACGAGCTCGCCCGCTTCAAGGCCGACGGCAAACTGATGTTGGGCATCTGCAACGGATTCCAGGTGTTGATGAAATCGCCCGTGCTATTGGACGGCGATCCGCTCAGGGGCCCTGCCGCCACGCTGACGCTGAACGACTGCGGCCGATACCAGGATCGCTGGGTGCGAACCGAAGTGCATGGCAACAAGAGCGTCTTCCTGGCCGGCATCGAGCGGATGTACCTGCCGATGGCCCATGCCGAGGGCAAGTTCGTCGCCCGCGACGCCGAAACGCTCCGCCAACTGGACGCCGCCGGCCAACTCGTGCTCCGCTACGTCGCCGAGGATAACCCGAATGGGGCGCAAATGCACGTGGCGGGCGTTTGCGACTCCACCGGCCGCGTGCTGGGGCTGATGCCGCATCCCGAGCGGCACATCGATCCCACCCAGCACCCCCGCTGGACCCGCGGCGAAGCCGGCCCCGTCGGCGACGGACTGCAAGTCTTTCTCAACGCGGTGCAATACTTCACCTGAGCGACCGCGACAGACTACGCAACGAACTTCTCCAATTCCCTAAAAGCGGGGCATTTCCGGGAGACTTTGCGTAGGTCGAGATGTCTCGCCATCCTCTCGTTGTGGACGGCGTGACTGTAACGGGGCCTTTGCTTGCTGTCGCGGCTCAGTTTCTCCAAGTGCTCCTTGGGATTCGGGACATGCTCAGGATTCTGGACGGCCGCGGGCCTCCACGAGGGGAAGATGTTAATCGCACATTCGATATCCGCAAGAATCCAGGCTTCCAGTTCTTGAACTGGCACGACGACACAACAGCCGTCGCGAATGCCCGATGGCTGCACGATTTTCTCGCTCACCAGTCTCCGTCTGGGTGCCGGGTCGGGACCATCGGCGTCGTGGCACACGATGAAGCGCAAACAACCGAGATTGCGAAAGGCGCAAAGCTGCCTCGCGCCTTCTTGCAGCATCCTACCGCTGCCGCCATAGCCCTTGCCCTTAATGGGCAAGGATTCATTACCGGCCAATCTGCGCACCAGGACCTTCAGAGTAGCGACGTCCGATTCGTGTTCCCCAAGGATTCCATACACGGTCTAATCCTCCTCGACCGCTTCGATGAAATCCGACAGCGAGCCTTCTTCCTCCAGGAACTTGCCGGCGGCGGACAATTCACTGCTCGTCAACGGGCGGACCCTAGTTGTGTTGTCCTCCATCGTCAGCAATCGGATCTCCGTTGGATTGAGCGTGTTAAACACCACTGATGAATGGCTCGACAGAATCAACTGGCTTTGGTCCGAGTATCCCCGCAAGATGTCAAGCAGTTTTATCAGAAGCCCCCGGTGGATCGAATCCTCTGGATGTTCGACTAGCATTACGTTCGACTGATCGAAGATGAGGGACACAAGAAGGCGAATGAGCCGCCGAGTGCCGGCCGAGAGATCCTCGAAGTCAAGTGAGCCGGAATGTGGGTTGGGCTCAAATGCAAGCCAATACCACTTTACGTTCTGTCTCTCGCCCTCGGCTGGCTCAGTGACGTATTGCATTGGTTCTACGTGAACCGCGTCAACCACTCCAAGACCGTCGGGCCCCAGAAGGCTGCAAATCTCCTGATACCGCGGCTTGTCTGTTAGCCATAAGTGCAGGAGTCGCGCCAACACCGAGTTCCCTGGCTCGCCAGTAGCTCGGAACCTTGTCAGCCAGTCGTTGTAGCGCTGTCGGGAAAGGATGCGAGCGTCGTCGCTAATGTCAAGGGAGCTTGTATCGAAGGGGTAGTACCGAATTCCTTTCAAGATTGACAGGAATCGACGGATTACGTTTACCCACGAGACATTCTCGGGCCAGAGCGAAAGGATCGCTGGCATGAAGGGTGTGGAACTGCCTATGTTGATCCGGGTTTCCGATTCAGAGATGATAACTGCGTCGTTATTTCGTGTCGCAATCAGAATGCCTTGAGCCATCGGCGGCATCGTATTCGAGCGACTCGATAAGAGTTTGGGAATACTGCTCCGTTTCCGAGATGACAACAGCATCAAGTCGCAGTTGAAGAGAGTATCGATAGGTTGTCCCTTCAAGCATAGCCTCCAACACAACCCATCCCACCTCTTCGTCTGCTTGCACGGCCGTTGTAGAAGTTGCCGCACCTGCCGCCCATTGGATCGCTCGAAGGATATTTGTCTTACCGACGGCGTTTCGACCGACCAAGACGGTCATGGGACCGAGGTTGTCGAGAACGACATCCTGGCAGGATCGAAACTGCTTGATTTCAACACGCTTGAGCATCTGCCGACACCACGGAGCAGAATTGGGGAGTTTCACCTTTTTTCATCGGCAAGCACCAACGCATCCTAAGAGCATGTTACGGATGACTTTCCCACGCGGAAACCTGCTTGGCCTTCCAATCAGCGCAAGTGCGATATCCGTTTCTGGCAGGGGCCCGATTTCAATCAAGGATACCCCGCCCCCGAGCGTGGTGCCAGTGATGCCGCGTCCAGAAACGAGCCCCCCTCTTCTTGCTGGTTCCCCCGCTGCAATCAGCGGCGAACAATAACATAGGGCAAAAGGCGGAGGTGTGCCATGTACAACGATCCGAAACTTTCGGACGAGGAATGGGACTTGATTGTAGAGCTACTGGAGTGCGAGCGAAACGAACTGCCGGTCGAAATCCACCACTGCCGAAATGCGACAGTGCGAAAGGACTTGCACCACCGGGCAGACGTGGTGCGGAGACTGCTCGACCGCTTGCGGCAGATCGAAACGGTTTCAGCGTAGCGACAACCTGGCCATTCGCGAGGTCTGTCCCAGCGAGTCACTCGAATATGCCCGCTCCGAAGCCGCTGGTCGCGTGGCCGTTGCGGGGGTGGCCGTCGCGGACGTGGCCGTCGGTCGCTGGCTGCGGCTTGTGCGGGGGGATGCGGTGCGGGCCGTGCGGCTTCTCCGCCGCTTGAATCTGCGTCGAGACGATGGCCGGCCGCGACGCGGGCGCCAGGCTGGTCTCACCGTCGAAATCCTCATAGCTCGGCACGTAGCCCGGCAACTTCGCGCGGGCCTTCTCCTCCTCGAACGCGCGAATCACCCGCTGCTGGATCATCTCGCGGCAGGCCGAGTTGATTGGATGAGCGATGTCGGCGTAGAGCTTTGCCCGGCCCTCTTCGTCCTTGGTGTTAGGCGGCTCTTTCATCCGCGTTCCGCACTGGTTGCAATAGGCGGCGCGGAGGTGGTTCTTGCAGCCGCACTGGTAACAATGCGCCGTCAACTTGCGGCTGGGCATGGCCACGAACGGGCCGGTGGCCCCTTCGATAATCTTCAGGTCGCGGACAACAAATGCATCGTCGAAGGTGATCGAGCAGAACGCCTGAAGCCGTTCTCCCGGCTCCTCCATCAGCTTCACACGAACCTCGGTGATTTCCACGGCGGGTCTCCTTGCGTCTGCGAGCAGGCAAATGAGGAACGTTCCCCTCTCTTCCTTCGTCCTTAGCGGCAGCTTCGCACGGCAAACACGACCCCTAACCCTTTCGCGCGTAAACAATGTGCGCTCCGCCGCGCATGGCGAGCATGACGATAAACTCCAAAATACGACGAACCGCTTCCGCTCATCCCGTGCCCCAGGCAATCTTGTTCGTCGAACTCATGCTGCAGACGCTTTGCCCAGGGCGACAAACTCTCCGCGGCGGGCTGGAGCCGATTCCACATTCGCCGGCCCGCCGCCACCAGGTCTCCCCGCCGCAGTGCATCCAGCAGCGGCTCGACCCGCTTCGCCTCCGCGGCCGGCCGACAGAGGCGATAGACCGCCGCCGTCGACAAGCCCTCAGGCGGATAGACCACTACAAAACACAACTCACCCAATCCCCCGACGCGCTCGACCCGTTCTCCTCGTCCCCGGCAGATCGCCGGCCCATCGGCGAGAAAGAACGGCACATCGCTGCCCAGTTCGGCGGCCCACCCGCGCAACTCGTCGCGCGACCGGCCGAGCCGCCAGCCCCGGTCGGCAGCCAGCAGTGCCGCGGCCGCATCGCTCGATCCGCCGCCCAATCCCGCGGCCGCCGGAATTCGCTTTACCAGCAGCAGCCGCGCACCGCGGCGAATCCCGGCACGCCGCCGCGCCATCTCCACCGCGCGAACGACGAGGTTCTCAGCCCCTCCGGGAACGTTGGAAAACCCTCGATCATCCGATCCGGCAAGCGAGGACGCGCACCGACATCTCGAGCTCGATCTCGTCTCCGGATATCTCCTCAAAGTACAGCGTATCGTACAGGTCGATCGGACACATCAGCGTCTCGATCTCGTGATAGCCGTCGTTGCGCTTGGCGAGCACCTCGAAAAACAGGTTGAGTTTTGCGGGAGCCTGAATCACCAACTCCACCGCGGATCGGTGGACGCGCATCCGTTCGAGTTCCTCCTCTTCGGCCGACCGCCGCCGACCGTCCACGCGGTCGCTCGACTGCTCTCGGAAAAGAAAACCCAGCAATCCAATGGCGGATTTTACCGGTGCGGCGTTTCTACGTCAATAGGGTAGCAAGCGGGTCTACCATCAAAAGGGCGAGGGAGGGCATGTTACCCGGTGTTCCCCGGCCCCTTGCCAGCCCGGCTACAATCGGCTACTAATATAGTCCGGCCGCGGGTTGGCGAGAGCGCCTGTGGATGCCGGCACGCTCTCCGCCCAGGTTAGTAGCCGAAACTCGCTTCGCAAACGAAGAAGGCCCACCCGAAAGTGGTGCGTCGCCCTCATTTCTTCAAGGTAGCTGTGTCATGGTTGACGAGAACAACGCGGTTGAAAGTCTCCCCCAGCCTCGCAAGAGAATCCTCCTGGTCGATGATGACCGCGAGATCATCGAGTCGGTGCGGATCGCCCTGGAGGGGGGGGGATACGAAGTCCTCATCGCTCGCGATGGAAATCAGGGCTTGGCAATGGCGGAACGCGAAGACCCCGACCTGGTCATCCTCGACATGATGATGCCCAAGCGCAGCGGCTTCCTCGTTCTGGAAAAGCTCCGCCGCACCCGGCCCGTGCCCACCCGGATTATCATGGTCACGGCCAACGAAGGCAGCCGCCACAAGGCCTATGCCGAAACGCTGGGCGTTGACGACTACATCCGCAAGCCGTTCGCGATGGACCGCCTGATCGACAGCGTCAATCGGCTGCTGGGACAATGAGCGATCCGACCGTGCTATACCAGGGCCGCCGTTTTCGCGTCGAGCGGGCTGTCCAGGTCACGCCCGACGGCGCCGAGCACGTCCGCGAAGTCGTCCGGCATCCCGGGGCCGTGGTGATCTTGCCGCTGTTGGAGGACGGCCGCGTCTGCTTCGTGCGAAACTACCGCGTGGCGGTCGATCAGAAGTTGATCGAGTTGCCCGCCGGCACGCTCGAGCCCGGCGAGGATCCAGCCGAAACCGCCCTGCGCGAATTGGCCGAGGAGACGGGCTATCGCGCCGGCTCGATCGAGCACCTGCTGAGCTTCTGCATGTCGCCGGGCATTCTCGACGAGAAAATGCACCTCTACCTCGCCCGCCAGTTGCAGCCGGGCCCGCTGGCCCTCGACGCCGGTGAAGACATCGAGCCGATGCTCTGCACCTGGGAGGAGTCGCTGCAAATGGTCGAGCGCGGCGAAATCCACGACGCAAAAACGCTGGTCGGGCTGCTCTTTTACCGCAGCGTAGCGGCTACATACCGATAACCCCGTTGCGAATAGTGTCCCACAGCCCGCTTGTCCGGCCGCCGAAGGCAGTGATCGCGGCCAGCGCCATCAACAAGATCATCGCCAACATCACCGAGTATTCGACCGCAGTTGCCGCATCTTCCGCTCTGAGGAATCTGGCAATGAAACTCATAAGCTGTACTGTCGCTTGCTAACCTCACCCAGGGGACTTTCCCGATTTTCGCGTTAACGAAAATGGGACTGTCCCCCTTTGACTCGCACTGGATCCCCGACCTCGGGAATCCTCCACTAAAAGCCTATGCCGCCCGTATTAATTGTCAAATCGGCGATTTCGGCACGGCTACGGCAGCGGGGCGGGCTCGATACCGGGGGGATTGAGCGATTGTAAGGGCACCTGCCAGCGGACAATCCGGCTGGCGGCCGGATTGCTCGACCTTGCGCCCGCAAATTCCACCTCGCTCCGCACCAGTCCGGCAATGCACAGGCGAGACTCATCGACGGCGTGTGCGCCGTCCGTACCTTGCCAAATCAGAATCGGCGTCTGCGGCGTTACTAGAGAGCCCTGACCGCTCCATCGCAGCCCCGCGAGCAACCGTTGCGCGGAAATGCCGCCGCAGCGCATCAGCGCGTCGCCCGAACGAGGCGCGAAGACGCAGGCTATCGCCCGCACCGTTATCTCCGCCGGTTGTTCTTCGGTGTGCCCCGTGAGACATGCCAGTAATGGTCCGCTGTTGCGCAAGGTGACTTGCGACAGGCTGAGCGACAACGGTTCGTCTGATCGGGGAGAGTGATCGAGCCGCAGCACCGCGCCGCCGCCGAGATAAAGCACGTTAGTCAACTCGACACTCAACGCACCCGCGGTGTGGCAGTCAAGGCCGGCGGCCACGCCGTCGAAAACGCAGTCGGCCAGTCGAATTCGCCCGTTGGGGAGCGAAGTCTCCGACGGGTCGGCCTGCGGCGGATAGACCCAGCGGATCGCGGGAACTGCGGAGTGAGCGTCAAAGGGGACAGTCCCATTTTCGCTTACACGAGAATCGGGACAGTCCCCTCCGCAGCGGAACGAGCAGCCGCGGAACTCGGCCCGGCCCGTCAGCAACCGCACGATGGCCGATCCTTCTCTCCGCACGCCTTCCTTCGCCGACGCCGGCGACCAGACGAAGTCGATGTTCTCGAAGCGGACGCCTTCCTTGTCGACGATCAATCCCGCCCCGGTCGCCGCGAGCGTTGCCCGGTGGCCCGGCCCCGCCCGAACCCGTTGGCCCGCGTGCAGTTCTGCGAGCGCGCTTGCCGGAGGTTTGTCGCCAAGCACCAGATCGGGCGGCGGTTCGACCGGCTGTTGAAACGTCGCCGCCACCACGCGATCCTCCGCGATGGGCGCTGTCCTGCTACCATGGCCCTGCGGCAAGTCTTGAGAGCCGCTTGCGGTTTCGCCTCGGCCGCTCGCGGTCTCGCGCACCCCCACGGCCGTTGCATCATTCCTTCCGCGCACCTGCGAGACGGGCCAGAGAACTGCCACCGTCGCCGCCAGACAGCAGACTGCCCCGGCCAACCAGAGCGGCGTGCGGTTGGATCGCCGGATCGATCGTGCGGTCGCCGCCCAAGGCACGGCAGGGCGGCCGACCCGGCGCAGGCAATCGGCCAGCGCCTCCCTTCCGGCTCGCGTCGGCGGACTGAGCGTGGCCGCCAACCGGGCCAACGACTCGGGCCGGCGGCTAGGGTCACTCTCGACGCACGCCGCAATCGCGGCCGCCAACGCTGCCGGGGCGTCGGGAGCATAGCGGCGAACGTCGCAAATCTCCCCCGCTTGCACCGCACGAAGCTTCATCAGACTGTCTCCGCCCTGCAGCGGCGCGCGCCCGCACAACAAATGCCACCAGACGCATCCGCACGCGTAGATGTCGCTTGCCGCGTCCGGCGGCCTGCCCGACGTGATCCGCTCCGGCGCCAAACAATCGAACGCCTCGGGCGGCAAGTCGGCGTGGGCGTAGCCCTCTTCCGGCCGCAAAATCCCCCGCAGGCCAGGTAGTGCGAGTGCCACGTCGCCCGCGTCGGTCAATAGCAAGCTCGATCCGCTCGCGTCGCCGTGGCAAATGCCGAGCCTCTCCAGAGAGACAAGTTCAACCGTCATCGCCCGGGCGATTTCCAGCACGACCTGTGGTGGAAACCGTCCATGATGCACGACCCACTCCGCCGCCGCTCGTCCGTCGATCCACGGCGAGGCGGCGAAGAGCCGCTCGCCGTCGCGCCCGCTATCGGTGATCAGACAGGAAGATGGGGAGAGGGGGAGAGGGGGAGAGGGGGAGACGGCCGGAGATCGCACTCCCACGATTGCGTCACAAGGCCGCGAGATCGCGGTTGAAGAACACCGTTTAGCCGCCGCGTCCACGCGGCGCTGGGTCGCGTGTGACGCCGACTCTCTCACTGTTGGGGTGGCAGTTGAACTGCCACCCCAACTTGCGTGTGACGCCGACGCTCTCTCCGTTGCTGCCGCAGTTGAACTGCCGTCGCAACGTCTTCCGCTCTCGGCAAGCAACTGCAATTGTCCCAGCATCGACTCCGCACGCGCCCCGGCATCCTCGACAACCGCCAATCGCATCGTCGCGCCTGAATCGACGTTCTTCGCCCGATACGACGCCACGTAGCATGGATGGGCGAGCCGCTCGCAGAGCAGTAGTGGCCCCACCCGCAACTTGTCGCCGCGCCCGGCGTTGAGCTCTGCCGCCTGAAAGGGGGTAAGCACGCGGGCCTGCGCCAGGGCGTCGATCCACACCGAATCGAATCGCGGCAGGTCCTTCGCCAACCGCGCAACGCGCCGTCCCACCCGCCCCACCGCTTCCGCCCCCGCGACCCCGAGGCGTTCAAGCGTCGCAACCAACTCCTGCGGCGGCGATTCGCCCATGCGGTTCCATCCGTGTTAAGATGATTGAGGATCGTGCGACGCATCGCCCGCCTTCCGTTCTGCCGGAGGAGGGGGTATGATGATGATCCCACGATGGGCCGTATTCTCGCCGCCAGCCGCATCGAGTGCAATAGAAAAACAGGCATTCCCGGCGGTGCACGCCGTGATCGGTGATATGAGCAAACGCAACAAGAGCAACTCCCAAAACGAATCGCGGCAAGGCTGGTCGGCGAAAATCCCGTCGCCCTCCAAGCAGACGTGGTGGGGAATCGGCGCGATCGTTGTCCTGACGGCCGCGGTCTATCTGCCTGCCATCCGCGGCGGCGCACTGCTCGACGACGACCTGCTGCTGACGCAAAACCCGATCATCCACTCGCCCAGCGGCCTGTATCAGTTCTGGTTCACCGCCAAACCCTCCGATTATTGGCCGGTGACCAATTCCAGCTTCTGGATCGAGTGGCAGCTCTGGGGCGAGCACCTGACGGGCTACCACCTCACCAATCTCGCCCTGCACGTGGCCGAATCGTTGCTGATCTGGCTCCTCTTAAGAGAACTGGGCGTCCCCGGCGCCTTTTGGGGAGCGTTGCTCTTCGCCGTGCACCCGGCAAACGTCGAATCGGTGGCCTGGATCGCCTCGCGCAAGAACCTGGTGGCCATGCTCTTCCTGTTGCTCTCGCTTTGGTGCTATCTCAAAGCGGAAATCCGCTTCTTTCGTTGGGGTGGCAGTTGTACTGCCACCCCTGGAATTGCCGGAAATGCGGGGGTGGCAGTACAACTGCCACCCCAACGTGGCACGCCACCCCAACCTGGCACACTTTGGGCCCGGGCGACCGCCTTCTCGGCCGACGAGTTCGCCGGCGCCTGGTATTGGCTCAGTTTCGCCGCGTTCGTGCTGGCGGCGCTCGGCAAAGGCTCGGCAGTGGTGCTGCCCGCGCTGCTGCTCTGTATCCTCTGGTGGCGGCGGCCGCTCGAATGGCGCGACCTGCGGCGGATGCTCCCCTTTTTCGCCGCCGGTGTGCTCCTGGCCGTGGTCAACGTGATCTTCCAGACGCACGATACGGAAAAGATCGTCCGCAACGTCGATCTCGTCAACCGTCTGCTCGGGGCCGGCCGCATCGTCTGGTTCTACCTCTATACGGCGGTTTGGCCCTTCAATCTCGCCTTCATCTACCCGAATTGGAGCATAGACGCCAAGAGCTGGACTTGGTGGGCTCCCCTGCTCGGGGCCATCGTCGCCACCACCGCGCTCTTTGTAGCCGCAAAGCCTTGGAGACAGGTGCGAACCGCCGTTTCACCCCTCTGGTTCGCCTGGCTCTTCTTTGGTATCGCGCTGCTGCCGGTGATGGGCTTCTGCGACGTCGGCTTCATGAAGTACACCTGGGTGGCCGATCGCTACCTGCACGTCGCCCTGCTGGCGGTCGTCGCCCTGGCTGCGGCCGCTATCGGAGCGGCATCGGCACGATTGCCCAAAAACCTCCGCCTGCTGCCGATCGCCGCGGCAGTCGCAGTGGCCGCCGTCTTCTCATTCTCCTCCTGGCGGCAGAGCGGGCTGTACGTCGATCGCTTTACCCTCTTTCAAGCCGCAAAAGAGAAGAACCCCGACTGCTGGATGATCTATCACACGCTCGGGAACTGGGAACTCGTCCAGGGACGGCCGAAAGAGTCAATCCCGTACCTTCTCAAGGCGCTCGAACTCCATCCGCAGCAAGATTTGGATTGCGGACTGCTCCATGAAACGTACGCGCAGTCCCTGTTCCGGCTTGGCCGGACAGGGGAAGCGGCCAAAGAGCTCGAAGCGGCATTCGCGGCGGGAAGGAAAACCCCCGCGAACATCGGCAACCTCAGAAATTTCTATCGGGCGACGAGGCAGATTGACAAACTGCTGACCCTTGACTCGCAAGTGGCGAGTCTCTTCCCCAGCAATCCAACATGTCACAGCGTCTATGGATTGACGCTGTTGAAGGCCGGACAGTTGCCTGCGGCGATCGAGCAGTTTCAGCAGGCGATCAAGCTCAACCCGGGCTATGCCGAGGCGTTCAACAACCTGGGAACAGCCTACCATCGCCTGGGGGACATTCCCCAGGCAGGGGCGTGCTTCGAACAGGCCCTGCGATGCAACCCCGACTATCCCGAAGCTCACTATAACCTCGGCGGACTGCTGCTTCTGGCGAACGCCATTCCGGAAGCGACCAGCCATCTGGAAGCGGCGGTAAATGCCAAGCCCGATTACGTCAAGGCCCGTTTCCTGCTGGCCAAGTGCTATAAGCTCCTCCATAAGGACGACCGAGCGATCGCCACGGCCAAGATGGCCTTGGATATGGCCCGCTCCCAGGAGCAGGATGCCCTGGCGGCCGACATCAGAAAGTGGCTGAAAAGTCCTGGGGAAGGACGATAGTCCGTTACCCATTGCCCCGCCACGGTTCAGCCGCGCCCCGCAGGGAATCGCGAACGATGGGGGTGGTCCCTTTTCAGGGTTTAGCCGCGCCCCGCAGGGAAGCGCGCAGCGGCCCGCTCCAATTCACCCGCTGGCGGCAGCGAAACCCGCCACAGCCGCCCCCCCCAAAAAATCCATCCCAAGAACTCTTGACAATTTCGCCCCGTTCCTCTATCATCATGACAGACACACTGTCTGTCATTGAATCAGGGCTATCCGAAGATGAAACTCGACCGAATTACCGACGGCGAACTCTCCATCCTGCAAGTCCTCTGGGACCGCGGCGAAGCGACCAGCCGCGAGATCACCACCGCGCTGCACGAGGAGGTCACCGACCCGAAAATGGCGTCCGTGCAAAAACTCATCGAGCGGCTGGAAGCGAAGGGCTGCGTCGCCCGCGACCGCAGCGAACGGGCGCATCGCTTTCGCCCGCTGGTCAGCCACGAGCGCTTCCTGCGAAGTCGGCTGCAATCGTTGGCCGACCGGCTATGCAACGGCGCGGTCGTCCCCTTGGTGACCGCGCTCTTGCGATCCGGACGGCTCCCCAAGAAACAGCGGGAAGAACTGCGCAAACTGGTTGACGACCTCTGGCCGTCGAAAGACAGCGGTCACCGCACCTCAATCTGAGCGAGGCTCACCATGCAAGCCATTTTGCAGATCGTGGCCAGCAATGCCATAGTGGTGGTCGTCCTGGCGGCGGGCGTGGCCCTGCTCGGGCGCGTCTGGAAGAACCCCTTGTGCCTGCACCTTCTCTGGATGTGCGTGCTGTTGAAACTCGTTACGCCGCCGCTGCTGACGGTTCCCGTTGCGTTGCCCCAAGGAAGGGCCCCGCCCGCGATTGAAGAACGTGTGTCGAGCCGGTTCCCGCCGGCTTTGCCGCACGTCGGAGTCCCCCGCCACGATGTCGCGGCCGCGCCGGCTGACCCAAGCGGAGCAAGTGCCGAACGCTTTGAGGCGGACCGCCTTCTCGCCAAGGGCCAGGTTCCCGCCGCAATCGGTGATGTGGCTTCCACGCCCGTTCAAGACGAAGGGATAACGTGGCTGGCGGTTCTCGGCTGGGCATGGCTCATCGGAATCGTCGTCTCCGCATCGGACCGGGCCTGCCGCATCGTCGGCTTCCGGCGGCTGCTGCATTCCAGCAGCGCGCCGTCTTGCGACGTGACCAGCGCCGCCGAGCGGATCGCAAAGCGCCTCGGTCTGCCCCGCGTTCCCAACATTTGTATGACGCCGGTCTGCGTCTCTCCGCTGGTCTGGTCGCTCGGCGGCCGTGCGCGGGTATTGCTGCCCGCGGCCCTGTTCGCGCGGCTGGACGCGGCGGCCCGCGAGGCGATCCTCGCCCATGAGTTGGCCCACGTCCGCCGCAGGGATCATTGGGTTCGGCTATTGGAAACGCTGATCAGCACGCTCTTCTGGTGGCATCCCGTGGTCTGGTGGGCCGCCCGGCAATTGCGCGAGCTCGAAGACCAGTGTTGCGATGCGATAGTGCTCCACTCCGCGCCGCAGGCCGCCAAGAGCTACGCCACCGCCCTGTTGGATACGTTGGATTTTCTCTCTGACCGGTCGATCGCCGCTCCGCTGGGGGCGACGGCCGCCAGGTCCTCCGCCTCGTTAGCAAGGAGAATTGCCATGTTAAAGAGCCCGATTCCCGCAATGCGTTTGACCTTCGGCCGCGCGACGCTGCTGGCCGCCGTGATTGCCATCCCCATGGGTTTGGCCTTCGCCGCCAAGCCGCCGCAAAAGGGCGATCTGCCGCCCACGAACACCCAGAAACCCGACGACGAGCCCACCGTCCAGCGACGAGCGATCAACAAATCGGTAAAGGACTTCCCCGAAAAGACCGACCTTTCCACGCCCGAATCGGCCGCCGCGGCCTATTATCGGGTCATCATGAACCCGGATCCACGGCAGTGCCTTGAACTGTCGGCCTGGAAATTCGGACCGGAGGACGTCGCGCGAGTCAAGGCGGAGACGAAACGCAAGATGGGGAGCAAGGATGAGGTGGCCTTGATGGACCGCGCCTATCGCAACGCCGAAATCATCGAAGTGCTAACCTACCGCGACGGGCTGGCGGACGTGGTCGCGAAGCTGAAGTTCCCCGAGGGCGTCGGCCGTGATCCCTACAGCGCTCGCACCTTTGTACGCATCGACGGCTTGTGGAAGAGCATGGGCGAGGACCGACTGCCCAGCGTCGCCGACGCCGAAAAACGCTTCGACCGGATCAAGGACAACCTTTGGCACAGCTACGTCGAAATCCTCGACGGGATCAAGCGCGGCAAGCCGGTGACGCTGCCCAGGCAGCCAAAACGCTCCGCCCCGATCGCCCCCGGCCAGCCGCTGGGAATCAGCGTCGAGAAGGCCGACCTGATGGGCCGCATCGAATGGGCCTTCATGCACGGCGCCCGCGACATCACCGCGCAAAATCGCTCGAATGGGGCGACATCAAGAAAGACCAAGACGGCAACCGCACCATTCGCTACAAGTACGAAGCCACGATCTGGGGCAAAAAAGTGGTGATCGCCAATCAGATCTTCACCTTCGACGCCAAGGGCAACATCCTCGACATGAAAGACGTTGAGGGTTACCCGAAACAGAAGATCGTCAAGCCGGCCGACGTGAACACCCAGGCGGGAATGAAGGAACTGGTCGAGACCTTCTTCCAGCAAAACTTCCACGACATTACCTCGCGGCAGACGATCGAATGGGGCAAGGTCGAAAAGGCCCCCAACGGCAACTCCTCGATCCGCTACAAGTATCGCGCCACGATCTGGGACAAGGACGTGCTAATCATGAACCAGGTCTTCACGTTCGATCCGAAAGGCGAGTTCGTCTCCTACAAGAACGTCGAGGGATTCCCGAAGAAGCCGTGATGGTTGAGGCAGGGCGCCTTGACCTGAATCTATCTGCCGAGGAACTCGTCAACGTCAATTCCCGCTTCTCGCAAGACGGCCCGCGGAGCGCCTTCGGCCATGTCTCGTGCGTGGTGCGGCAGGGTCACGCGGCGACCCGTTGCCGGATGCCGCCACACTTCATGGCTCCCTGGCCCTGGACGGTCAAAGGCCCAGCCAAATGCCCGCAAACGGCGGGCGACCTCGCGGTACTTGAACCCCGCCAGTCGGCCCATTATAGCGTTCCGACAGGTATGATGAAGTCGGTCATTCCCCCGTCGACAAGACGAGCGAGGGCGGGCGGGAGGGGGTCATCGTGCTCCACACACGATTCGGCGATCTTCCGCGCCAGCCCCTGAGCGATCTCCACCGCCTCGACAATGCTGCGGCCTTCCGCTACGAGGCCCGGTACGTCAGGACTGGTGGCCACATAGCCGCCTTCGTCCAACGGTTCAACGTGCAATCGGATGGCCGCTTCGCTCATGGGGGCACTTCCCAATCGACTCGCAGGATTCATCTCAGTCGGGGCGAGAGGATTTGAACCTCCGACTTTCTGGTCCCAAACCAGACGCGCTAGCCAGGCTGCGCCACGCCCCGTATCTTCTCTATGCTACTCGCTTTGCGATGCGACGCCAAGAGCCCCCAGGGCCGGAGATGTGACCCTCCGGCCCAGTCGCCGCTCGCTGGGCACTGAAGTGCCCAGCCCTCTACCGAAACCGTACGCAACTTGCCTCTTTGTCCGGCCCCTAACTTGCCTTCTCTGACCTCTAATCCCTGACCTCTGGCCCCTATCCTCCGCAAATATGCTTCTTCAACTGCTCGAACTCGTCGTGATTGCGGAACTGCACGACCAACTTCCCGCGGCCGCGGGCGTTGTGGGAGATCTTGACCTTCAGGCCCAACGCCGTGCGGAACTGCTGCTCCAACGCCGCGATGTTTTCGTTCTTCGCCCGCGACGATCGACTCGGTTTGGCCGGCGTTTCGACGGTGGCCAACGGGTCGCGGTCAACCGAATCGATGATCTCTTGCACCAGCGTCTCGGTCTGGCGGACGTTCAGCCCTTCGCGCTGAATCCGGCCGCAGAATTCGATTTGCTCCCGTTCGTCGCCCAGCGGCAGCAGCGCCCGGGCGTGGCCCTGCGTGATCTTGCCGCGGCGGATGGCCTCTTGCACCGGCTCGGGCAGTTCCAAGAGCCGAATCAGGTTGGCGATGGTCGAGCGGTCGAGTTTCAGCCGGCCGGCCAGTTCCTCCTGCGTGCAGCCATACTCATCGAGGTATCGCTGGAACGAAGCCGCTTTTTCCAGTGCGTTGAGGTCTTTGCGCTGAAGGTTCTCGACGATCGCCAACTCGGCCATCTGGCGGTCGTCGGCCTCGACGACGTTGACGGGAACATCGACCCAGCCGGCCTGAATCGCCGCCCGCAGACGGCGCTCGCCAGCGACCAGTTGGTAACGTTCATGGACGCGCCGCACCACCACCGGCTGCAACAGCCCGTGCGTCGAAATGCTCTCGGCCAGCGCCTGCATCTCGGTAGGATCGAACTCTTGCCGCGGTTGGGCTGGATTGCTATCGATCTGGCGGATGTTCACTCGCGCCAGACCGGGGGCATCTGGCTCGGGGGCTGGGGCGTGGACATCCTGTTCGCCGGATGCAGAAGAGGCGGGCGAGACGCCCGCGCTCCCGGCGACGGCCGCAGCATTGGGCATGGCGGCGCTCTCCGATTCAACCGCAGCCATCGCGCCGGCCGACGCCGCGGCCATCGAACGATGCGGCTGGGCGAAGAACTGGTCGGCGGTCCCGTGCGGTATGTCGAGGCGGAAGAGCGACTCGGCCGAAATGGCGGATGGGGCTGGCGCCGGCGGCGGAGAGGCTGCGTCGTTGCCGGCCATGTCCGCCGCTTCCGCCGGCCGCACTTGCCCCGCCGGTTGCGTCGATTCGTTGCGCACGGGAAGCTGCCCCAGCAGCGCCTCGAGGCCGCGGCCAAGTCGTCGTTCTTTATTCACGTTCGAGTACCTCCATGCAGAGTTCCACATAGGCCCGGGTGCCGCGCGAGCGGGGGGCGTAATCGAGCACCGGCTTGCCGTGACTGGGCGCCTCCGAGACCGCCACGTCGCGGGGAATGACCGAGCGAAAGACGATCTCGCCGAAAAAATCGCGGACCTCGTCGTTCACCTCGTGCGTCAGTTCGAGCGTGTGGTCGTACATCGTCAGCACGATCCCGCCAAACTGGAGTTGGCTGGAGCCGCTGTGCATCACGTCGCGAATAACTTCGATCATTTGTGTCAGCCCTTCCATCGCGAAATACTCGCACTGGATGGGCATGAAGACCTCGGTCGACGCGCTCAGGGCCGTCCTGGTCAGCGGTCCCAGCGACGGCGGGCAGTCGATCAGGACGAAGTCATAGGCATTGAAGCCGCTCGTCAACTGCTCGCGCAGCCGGGCCGATTGCTGTGGATCGTCGCGCGTCAAAAGTTCCACATCGCGGAAGCTGCGGCTTCCGGGCAGCAGGTCGAGCTTGGCAACGTCGGTTACAACAACCCCCTGACGGACCGGAGCGCAGTGCACCAATGGGTGGCTGTCGGTCGGCTGTCGGCCGAGGCCGCTGGTGGCATTGCACTGCGGATCAAGATCGACCAGCAGCGTCTGCGCGCCGATCGGGCCAGCGCGGCGGCCAGATTGACGGCGGTGGTCGTTTTCCCCACGCCCCCCTTCTGGTTGGCAATACAAAAGGTCCGAACCACTTGCCGCCTCCCTGCTACTACACAGCATTTCCAGTATTGTCGCGGATTTTAGCAACAATCGGCCGTGGGGGGGAATGGCAGTTTGGCAGGGGATTCGCGATTGAAGATTGCGGATTGTCGATTGCCGAGTACTTCAGCAGAACGGCGGTGACGGCGCCCCAGGCCAGCAGATGGATAATGCCGAACTGCGGCACCTGGAACTGCTCGGCAAAAGGTGAGCCGGGGCTGACCGCGGGTGTTTCGTTTGTGCGGTTTTCATCGACGTCTGTCATGCCGTCGATTCTGCCCGATCTCGTGCAATCCGGCAAGCGGAGCAGAATCGAATCAGCTTGCCCGTTTCACGTGAAACCCGCAGCTTCAATCGGCGACTACGAACATCGTCCGTAGCGAGAACTGGAAGGGGCGAATGTGCGGCTTGGCGTCAACGCGGGTATCGCTGCCAGCGGTTATCGCGGGCTCCTTGAGGCAGCCGCTATTCCAGCCTCGCACGGTGATTCTTCAATCGGGTGGCGCGATCGCGGGCCCAGTGCGCCTTGTCTTTTTGACCTGCCAATTGATAGGCGGCACCCAGCGCGTCCCACCAGTAGTAGACGTTCTCGTTAGCGTTGGTGGCTTTGACATAGTGGTCGATTGCCGTGGCAGAGTCCCCGGCCGCCAACGCCGCGCGGCCCTGTTCGGCGTTGATCGCGGCAAAGTCCTGGACGAGATTGACCTTCTCCCGGGCGACGGTCGCCCCGGCCAGGCAGAAGGAAAACGTCGTCAGCAGAATCGCGCCGCGTCCCAAGCGATAGGCGGCTCTGTCGGCGCTAATCGTCCAGCCGAGCAACGCCCCGAGGACGCAGCCCGCGGCGTGGGAGACCAGGGCGACGTTCCAGACGTCCGCCACCTTCAACACGATGCAGAGAATGAACCAGCCGATCATCAGCTCGACGACCTTCTCATCGACGGCGTCGTCGAACCGCGGGTCGGTGCGGCTGAGCACCCAAAGCAGACCGAACAGACCGTAGACCACGCCCGAGAGCCCCAGGCCGCAACGGAACAGGGCGAGCTCCGCCGCCACCGAGCCGACGGCCAACAACAGGCAGATGCCCAGCGCGGCGAAATGGCCCAAGCGCCTCTCGACCAGCGTGCCAAAGGTCCAGAGCCAGCAGACGTTGAAGATCAGATGCAGCGGTCCGCCGTGGAAGAAAGCCGGGGTCACCAATCGCCACGGCTCGCGGAGACAACTGCCGGTGTCACTCAGAAAGATGGGGTCGATGTAATTGCCAACGAGCCAAGATTGCACCGTGGCAGCCACCGCCAGCGCGGCGATGGCGGTGATGACCGGATAATGCAGGCATCTAGCAGGCGACGGCGGCGGACGCATAGGAGTTGCTCTTCACTAGGTGGGCCAGTGCGGGAAAGTAGGCGGCACACGCCGTGTGCCGCCACCCCGCACACGGCGTGTGCGGGATACTGTGAGCACGAGCTCCCGTTCGTCCCCATTCAGTGCCATCTTCCGCCGGTTTCACGTGGAACCGCCGCCGGCTTGCTGCTGGGGCGGCAATTCAAGTGTACGTCATGCTTCAGCATGACAGCCCGGTGCTTGTTGTGCTGAAGCACAACCTGCGGATCGTGCCGCGGCAGCGTGACCGCTCTTGCTGCGGCTCATTCCAGCGGATTGATGACCAGCCCGCTTAAGAGCTTCGGATAGAAATACGTGCTCTTAGCGGGCATCCGCTCGCCGCTCATGCTGATGGTACGGACGTGCTCGACGGTGGCCGGCATCACCACGGCCGCCAGCGGATACTCGCCCGACCGGAGCCCTTCGGTCACCTCTTCGATCAGGTGAACGTAGCCCGGCTTGGGCAAGTCCTTGCAACCGAGCAGGTCGCCGATGACCAGCCGATGCAGCAGGCTCACGCCCAGCGAGCGCCACGCCTCGCTGTGCTCCTCGGCAACTTCCGCCATTCGGGCTTTGCCGGCAGCGGTCAACGTGGCGATCAGCCAGCGTCCGTCCTTTTGCGTGTAGAAGCCGATGGCGCCTTGCTGCCCACCGGTCTCGATGTCTTCCCAAACGGATGTCGCCGCCTCGGGGCCTTTGCCGGCAGGACGAGTGGTGAAGCACGGGCCGAGCTTCGCCGTCAGCTCTTCGCTGGTTAACGACAATTGTTGGGGTGGCAGTTTAACTGCCGCCCCATCGGCAGCCGCCCCGGCAGTTCGGAACAGCCGATGCGTGGGCATGACGATCAGGCCAGGATCGTCCATCGCCACGCACATCATCAGCACGTAATTGGCCGGGTGGGTGGGCGAGAGGAAACCGCTGTCGTAAATCTGATCGCGGTAGTTGCAGGCCGTTTCATAGCGGTGATGGCCGTCGGCGATGAAGATCGGCTTTGGACCCATGATCGCCGCTGAGCTTTGCTATCACTGCCACGTCGGTGACCGGCCAGAGGCGATGGACCACGCCGAGATGATCGCTGGCCACCAGCGGCGTCTTGCCGGCGACGGCCTGGTCCAGAAGCGTGTCGGCCTCGCAGTTTGGATCGGGATACAGGCCAAAGACCGGACTGAGGTTCGCCTTGGTGGTGACCATCAGCATCAGCCGATCGACCTTCGCCGCCGGCAGGGTTTCTTCATGCGGGAAGACCTGCCCTTCGCCGAACCGCGTGAGCCGCTGCCGGCCCAAGAAGCCCTTGCGGATGTAGGTCGTGCCGTCGGCAGTGAACTCCTGGTGGTAGACGTAGATGGCCGGGTCGGCCTCGGTCAACAGCACACCTTCGTCCCGCCACTCTTTGTAGATCTTCGCCGAGCGTGTGTAGCGATTGTTCCTCTCGTCGTCCTTGCCGGGCGCAATCTTGTTCAGGTCGATGCGAATGAAGCTGTTCGGGTGCAGCTTGTAGAAGTGATCCTGCAACTGGTCGTCGATCACGTCGTAGGGCGGGGTAACAACGTCGCTCAGCGCGCCGACGTGGCCGAGATTGTAGCGGATTCCACGGAAGGCTTGAATTTCGGGCATGGGAAGGGATCAGGGGTCAGGAATGAGGGTTCAGGGGTCAGGCCGGCTCCGTCGCGTTTGCTCGTGAAGGCCGAGCACGTAGCATGAGATGCCAAACAGAGTGATCGCACCTCCCTCAACACAAAACATGAAGCGATCGGGCGGGGCAATGAGGAGAGCCAGCCCGTACGAGACCAGGAAGATCGCCGCAACTGAAGCTGTCCGTTTCATACGAGCGTCTCTCAACACTTGGAAGTCCATGATGGTATTCCACGCGTGACACCGTAGTCTACCGATCCGTGCCCAAGGTGTATAGCCCTCGACGTCGCCGCGTCAACCACCTTGACCACACGGCGTGCATAGGCTTTAATACTGGCGTGGGATGCCTTTGACAAAGGCGAGAATCAGGTGTCGTCTATGAGTCTATTCAAAGTCAACGTCGTGGCGTCAAATCCGCAGGACGAACAGCGAGTTACGCCGCCGATGGAGGTGGTGGTCGACACGGGCGCGGAGTTGACTTGGCTGCCGGCCGAATTGCTCCATCAGGCGGGTATCCGCCCGCGCCGCAAGCGGACGTTTCAGACCGCCACCAAGCAATTGGTCGAGCGCGAGGTGGGATACGCCATTCTGCGCGCCGAGAGCTTCGAGACTGCCGATGAAGTCGTCTTCGCACAAGCGACCGATCTGTACCTGCTCGGCGTTCGCACTCTCGAGGGATTCGGCGTCATGGTCGACAACATTGCCCACCGCTTTGTCGCTACCACGACGCTCGTGGCAACTGCCGGTTCAAGGTAAGCCCACCTGCCGTCCTTCAATCACCTCGACTCGAACGAGCGTTCCCGGTGAAGGCTCGTACTTCGGGCATGGTGAGGGAGGGATTGGGGATTAGACTTGATATTCCGTGGTGAAGGAGTTTGTCAACATCGATAAGGCACCCGTAGTCGCTTCCCTTGCCTCTTAGACAGTACCTGAGATCGTCGTTGAGTCTTGCGGAGAGTCCTCTCTTGTCGCTTGCCTTCCCGGGGTACCACACCCGATCCACCCGATCCTCGGCACCGCGCACCGTCCAAAGATACACGCCTTTGGCGGCGGCATCTTCGCACTCACGGTGCGACCGAAAGTCCCCGTCTCCATAGAAGGAAAACGGCCCCCGCCACTGCACGGATACGACTTCGTTGTTCATTGCGTCTGGCTTTTTTTTCCAATCCCCAACCCCTAATCCCCAATCCCTCAGTAGCGATAGTAATCCGGCTTATACGGTCCGGCGATGGAGATGCCGAGGTACTCGGCCTGCTTCGGGGTGAGCTTCGTCAACTTCACGCCGAGCTGATCGAGATGCAGGCGGGCGACCTCCTCGTCGAGGTGTTTTGGCAAGGTGTAGACGCCGATCGGATACTTGTCCGATTCCGTCCAAAGCGCAATTTGGGCGATCACCTGGTTGGTGAACGAATTCGACATGACAAACGACGGATGGCCGGTCGCGCAGCCGAGGTTCACCAATCGGCCCTCGGCCAACAGAATGATGGACCGGCCGCTCGGCAGCGTGTAGCGATCGACCAACTGCTTGATGTTCACTTTCTTGACGCCGGGGATGGCCTCTAAGCCCGCCACGTCGATTTCCAGGTCGAAGTGGCCGATGTTGCAGACGATGGCGTCCTCGGGCATCTGCTGCAAGTGCTTGACCATGATAATGTCGCGGCAGCCGGTGGCGGTGACGAAGATGTTGCCGCGCGAGGCCGCCTCATCCATCGTCGTGACTTCGTATCCCTCCATCGCCGCCTGCAACGCGCAGATCGGATCGATTTCGGTAATCAGCACGCGGGCGCCGTACGACCGCATCGAATGAGCGCAACCTTTGCCGACGTCGCCGTAGCCGCAGATCACCACCACCTTGCCGGCGACCATGATGTCGGTCGCCCGCTTGATGCCGTCGGCCAGCGACTCGCGGCAGCCGTAGAGGTTGTCGAACTTGCTCTTCGTGACCGAGTCGTTGACGTTCATCGCCGCGATGCCAAGCTCGCCGCGTTCGTGCATCTGGTAGAGCCGATGAACGCCGGTAGTCGTTTCCTCGGACAGGCCGCGGATGCCCGAGAGCAGGTGACGATATTTCGGCCCGTGAACCATCGCCGTCAGGTCGCCGCCGTCGTCGACGATCATGCTGAGCGGCTGGCCGTCGGGGAAGTAGAGCGTCTGCTCGATGCACCAGTCGTACTCGGCGTTGGTCTCCCCCTTCCAGGCGTAAACCGGGAACCCGGCGGCGGCGATCGCGGCGGCCGCGTGGTCTTGCGTCGAGAACTTATTGCAACTGCTCCACTGCACCTCGGCGCCCAACTGCTTGAGCGTCTCGATCAGCACGGCCGTCTGAATCGTCATGTGCAGACAGCCGGTCACCCGGCGCCGGCCAGCGGTTTCGACTGGCCGTACTTTCGCCGCAGCGCCATCAGCCCGGGCATTTCTCGCTCGGCCAGTTGGATCTCTTTCCGCCCCCAATCGGCCAGAGAAAGATCAGCGACTTTATAAGGCATCTTCACTTTTGCTTCTACCTGCGGCACGGGCGGCTTCCTTTGCGTTAGCGGCCAAGCGGAATTAACAATAACCTACCACACAATCATAGAAATTTGCGCGCAGTACCGCAAGCGGCAAACCCAGCCCCGCTTTGCCCGATCTCGATTTCCTCTTACCACATTTCGCCTCACGCGGTACGATTGAGGGGTAGGAAGCAAGGAGTCCTGGTCATGCGAATCATTCGCGTTCACCGTTGCGTGAAATCCGAGACCCTCCAGTTGCCCGAGCTGAGGGAATTTATTGGGAAGCAGGTGGAAATTCTCGTCATGGAAGAGTCGCGCCCCTCATCGCAAGAGTCGGCGGGAGGGCGGGACTACTCTGCCCTTGCCCGGATTGCGGGCCAAGATATGATAGACCCCGAGGCCTATCTTTCAGGCGGAATCGCCGTAGACTTTACCTGCCGTTACGAGCGGCCCGGGAACACGGGATGACGAGGAGGGTCAAGTAGGCCCCAAATCGCCCTCTGCCCCCGTGCCGCCCGCTGACACGCCGGCCGCGTAGGTTCTGATTCAGTCGTCGGGAGAAATACGGCTGAGCGCAGAGTCTCTTGAGGCGATCACGTTCGGGCTTGCTGACTGCCGTCCCGTCGAGTTCGATCTTCTGGAGGTTCGGTATCTTCTCAAGGTACTGGACGCCGGCATCACTGACCTTCGTGCGCGAGAGTCTCAACACGGTCAAGAGGCCCAGCCGTTCGAGATCCTTCAACCCCGTGTCGGTGACCTCCGTATCGGAAATCTGCAATTCGTGCAGACTGGGCAGACGGCCGAGATATTTCAGCCCCGCGTCGGAAATGTTCGTGCCGCCAAGCTGCAGAATCCGCAGATTGTTCAGCCTGTCGAGCCTCTTGAGTCCCGCGTCGGTGACAGCGGCGCCACGCAGTGAGAGACCAAAGAGCTCGGGGCATTCGTTGACGAAGTCCAGTCCAGCATCCGTGATCGAGGTATGATCGAGGCGCACCCAATAGACCTTGTGGAAACCGCGAAGGCAACTCAAATCCGCATCCCCCACCGGGATGCCGGAAAACGACACCATCGCTGCATTCGTATCTCCGAAGACGGACCAATGCCAACCCGACTCCACGGGCTCGTCCACGACGACCTTTCCGCCCAGCCTTTCGATTCGCCACACGGCGTAGCGCGCCCGCATGACCTTGCCGAAGCGCCACAGATTCCCAAAACCAAGCGGAGACAACAGCAGCAGAAGCACGAGCATCACTCGTCGACGCGTTTGCCGCCAAGTGCGTTTGATCTGTACAGTATTGGATGCCCCGGCATTCATGTATTGGCTTAAGGGCGAGACTTGGACTCGGTAGAAATACCCGGCGCAAGTTAGGCCATGATTAGCCCAGCCTTAGAAATCCGTTCGGGAAAAAAGGGGGAAGAAGCGTTGACAGCCAGAAATCGCCGGGACAAACCGGCAGAGGGCAGCGGATCATAGGGCCGTACAGGAAAGGACAGCTTGGGACAGCTTCGGGGTCGGCGCGACTTGGTCGCAAGGGCTATTGACTAAGTGCGCTCTGGCCCCATATTTCGTTGGCCGCTCGAACAAAGGCCTCGACTGCCGCCGGATCTTTCCGGCCGGGGCGGGATTCCACGCCGCTGGCCGTATCGACGGCGGCGGGACGCACGGCCGTGATCGCATCGGCGACGTTTTCGGGCGTTAGTCCGCCGGCCAGGACTAAGGGCGGCAGGCCGGGCTGGGCGGCATATTGCCGCGCAGTGCTCCAGTCGGCCGTCTTGCCCGTGCCGCCGTACTCTCCCGGGACGAGCGAATCGAGCAGCACCAGTTTCGGCCCTGCCTTCAATCCGCGGCAGCGGGCGAGGTATTCGACGATCCAGTGTAGATCACCCGGTTTGACGCGGAACGCCCGCATTACCGGCCGGCTGCCCAACTGCGGAAAATACTCGGGCGATTCGTCGCCGTGTAGTTGGATCAGATCAAGAGACAGATCATCATGTGCGCGGCACACATCGGTGGGGGGAACATTAACGAACAGGCCCACCTTGATGATCCCCTTGGGCAGGGCAGCGACGATCTCCTTGGCCACGTCGAACGAAATGTACCGCGGGCTGCGCGGATAGAAGTTCAATCCGATGGCATCTGCCCCCGCCCGAGCTACGACCAGGGCGTCCTCCACGCTCGTGATGCCACAGATCTTGATCCGAAACATCCTGACTCTATCCTCTTCCATCGCCGCCCTGTTGGCAAGAGTCGTGGGCAATTGCTGAGTGCTGATTGTTGATTATTGACTGCTGAGTGCCGAAAACTGACCGCCCCACAGCGACTTTGCCGCCTCCCCAAACCGTTCTCAAGCTGCCGCCACCGTCGCGACGATGTCGAAGCAGCGGGCGCGATGCGCAAATTGGGGGAAATGCCGTGTCTGGAGCATGGATGCACAGGCTGAGGCGGCAGACCGTTCGGCCGCGGGCAGCAATCAGAGTTCCGCTGCTCACGTTTCCGCTGGTCTTTGCTGTCACAGCACTAATCGTCGCCTATTGGGGCCGCGATCGCTGGATTCCGGTCAACGAGCAGACTACGTACACGACGACGGTCCGGGCCGTTGAGACCGCAAGCAGTGCGGCAACCCCCTTCACCGTCACCGACAGCGATCCGCAGCGTGCCAAGGCATCGGCGGACGCGCTGGCCGAGCGCTTTGCCGCCCAGCGCGTCGCCAAGTGGCGGCGCAACAAGGCCGACGAATCTCAGCGGGCCCACGATCTTGCCGAAAAGGCCCGGCAGAAGTGCCGCGAGAATGCCGACCTGCTTTCGGCCCTCGAACGTCAACGCCCTGAAAAGCCGCCTGTATCCGCCGAGAGCGTCAAGCCGCCGCCTCAGCCGGAGATGATCGACAATCCGCTCTGGCTCGATCTCCATCGACAGATCGGCGAGTTGGAGGCGCGCCGCGAGCAGTTGCTGATCGACCGTACGCCGCGACATCCGGCGGTGCGGGAGATCGACGAGCGGCTGGCCGAGACCACCGAGCAGTTGGCGGCGACCGCGCGACGGATCCCTGACAGTCGGGCCAGCGGCGACAGACCGGCCGCCGCCCCGGCGATCGTGCCCCCTGCCAGCGACGGCCCGGCCGCAAGACAGTACGAGCAGAAGCTCGCCGAACTGACTGCGGCGCTGGAAAAATCCCGCCTGGCCTGCCAGCAGGCGGAGCGGGCGGAAGAGCAGGCCGGGCAACAACTGGCCGCAACCCCGCAATTCACCTTCGCGCAACGCGAGATCGTACAAAACTTGCCCCAGACCGATTACGGCTGGTATCGTCTGCTCTGGACCACCTTCGCCTCAGGCCTGCTGATGGCCGTCGGCGTCTGCTCGGTCTTTCTCGGAACCGGCATCGATCCTCCCGTGGCCAGCATTGACGAGATCGAGGAATACCTGAACGAGCCGATCCTCGGCACGCTTCCGTCCGATGGGCCGCCGCCAAACCTCCGCGCGATCGATCGCGAAACGCAGCTCCGCCGAGCGTTCATCGCCTTCGGCACGATCTTGATTCTCGCCTGTCCCGTCGTGGCGGTCTGGGGGATCGCGGGTATTTGTGGGGCGCAGTAATCGTTAGTGGCAAGAAACGGGCAACTCCCTTTCCCATCGGCCGTTTAGCCGCGCCCCGAAAGGGAAGCGCCGATGCTGGCCAACTTGGAAAACCACCGGAGCCATCAACAACCCGTCAGCAATCAGTTTTACGGAATCATCCAGTTCTTCCAAACAACCAGTTCTTCCCGGCAAGCTCATTACCCACATTCACCCCAGCCATTGCTAATTCACAAAGTCTTTCCGCCTTTGCATTTACTTTCACGGCATGGCTTATCATTTATCGGGCTCTTGCCGAATGGATGGAATGGGAAAATGTAACCCGAACGTGCCAGCGAAATTCTGCAAGGTCAAGACTGGACGTTTCGGCAGCATAGGAAAGAACTGACGATGTATGACGGTTGTTTCGGTCTGACTCGGCGACCCTTCGCGTCCGTGCCGCAGGTGGATCAGTACTTTCCGGCCAGCGGGATCGAAGCCGCGCGAACAACGCTCGCCCGGTGCATTCAGCGCGGTGAGGGAGCGGGGTTCGTTGTCGCTCCCTCGGGCACCGGCAAGACGCTCCTTTGCCTGCTGCTTGCCGAGCAGTTCCGACGGTCGTTCCAAGTAGCGACGTTGGCCAGCGGCCGGCTGAGCACCCGCCGCGCCCTGTTCCAGGCGATCTTGTACTCGCTCGGACGCCCCTACCGCTACATGGATGAAGGCGAGCTTCGGCTGGCCGTCGTCGAACATTTGACAGCCGCCGATGGAAACCAGAGGGGGATGTTGCTGCTGGTCGACGAAGCCCACACCCTGCCGCTGCGTCTGCTGGACGAAATCCGACTGCTGAGCAATCTGGCCCGCAACGGCCAGCCGCTGGTGCGTCTCGTCTTGGCCGGCGCCGCAGTGCTCGAAGAGCGCTTCGCCAGCCCCAAACTCGACTCGTTCAGCCAGCGGCTAAGCGCCCGCTGTTACCTCGAAGCCTTTAACCGCACCGAGACCAAAGACTACATCCAGTGGCAAGTCGATTCGGCAGGGGGACTGGGGAGCGAAGTCTTCTGCGAGGCGACCTGCCAAACCGTCTTTCAGGCGACCGGCGGCGTCCCCCGACTGATCAACCAGGTCTGCGATCACGCCCTCTTGCTGGCCTACGTTGCGGGGCGGAAGACGATCGAACCGGCAAACGCCGAGGAGGCCTGGGCCGATCTCCAGCAGTTGCCCGCGCCTTGCAGCAGCGAGGCGAAGAGCGAGGCCGGCGGCAGCGGCGTGATCGAATTCGGCTCGCTGGATGACTCGCCGGAGCCGGCCGGGTCCGGCGGCGCGGCGGCGGCCTCTGCCCGCGTGTTTCGCGTCGCCTCCGTCGAGGAAGAGGAGGCGGAGGCCGCAGGCTGCGAGCCCTCCGAACAGATTCACCGCATCGAAGAGCTGCTGGCCAAGGCCGACGACGACTTCCAGCCGGCCGGCTCGATCGGCCCCGAAATCGAGTTGCGCCTGCAGCCAACACCCCTTCCGTTCCAGGAGAAGTTCGAGCATGAAGAAGTCGTGGCGGACCGGTACGCCCCAAAGGCCGCCGCACAGGCCGCACCCAAGCTATACCCGGTATCGCCGGCTTCCGAGCAGTCAGCAAGCATCCCGTCGCTAAACGAAACGCCTTTGGACGACACCAGTTCGGTTCCAGACCAGCCAGCGCCGGAAGAGACGTCGCCAACCGCGCCGCCGATCGCGCCGCCCCAGCGGCACGAGTACCGGCATCTCTTCGCCCAACTCCTCCGAGGGTAGTGTCATGAACATGACGCCAAGGTGGCCGCAGCACGTTGACGGCAGCGTGTTGCCGGTGATTCTGCCGATCGGACCGTCGAGCGCCCCCGCTCGGGAAACGCAGCCGGAATTCTCGCCGGCCGATGGGCGACAAGCCGTACAACTCGGGAAGTTCGCCTTTCCCGCGATCGGATCGCAATACGGAGACGCCGGCATCGACGAATTGCCGTATGCGGCCTGGCCCAAGTGCGAGTGTACTGAGGCCGTGCGGGCCGGCGCCAAGTTGGCCAAGGCGGTCCGCAGCCGTTTGCCGGCCGATCGTCCGTCGGTGGTGGCGGTGACCAGTCCGGGCAGCGGCGACGGCAAGACGACGCTGGTCGAGATCTTGGCCCCCGAGTTGGCGAAGCGGACCCCCGGCGGCACGCTGGCGGTCGATGCCGATTTCCGCAAGTCGGATCTCACGTCCAGACTGGGAATCGCCGCACGGAATCACGGCGAATCCTCGCTGATTTATCCGACGGATGTCATCGGCCTGAACGTCCTGCCGATGTCGCCGCAACGTCAGGGCCGCGGCGGCGATGCCGGTTGGATTGAAGCCATGCGCGAACGTTGGCCGCTGACGATTCTCGACATGGCGTCGCTGGAATATGCTGAAACGGCGCCGCTTCTGCGGCATTGCGACGGCGTCTGCCTGGTTGTCCGTCTGGGGTATACCCCCCGGCGGGCCGTAAAACAAGCCGCCCGGCTGATCTCCGTCTACGGCGGCCGTTTCCTCGGTTGCGTGGTCGTCGGCGACGCCGCTTGACGCCAGCCTCCTGGTGGGGCAGACATTCCTGTCTGCCCAGCTTGCCACATCCTATACGGCCGATAGGATTGTCCGCCCACCGAATACCCCGCTGGCTTCTCTTTCGGCGAGGTAGGTAACGCGGGCTGGCGCCTATTCCCGCCATTCCGCCTTTACACGCGGCCGAGCCTTGGGGTATCTTCCTGGGCTGTTAGCTTGCCCAGTCCCCCTGACCGTCGAGGTTTCAGTATGTTGCGATTCTCCGCCCATAGTGTCTTGCTTCTGGCCGCGTGGTTGAGTGGCGTGGCGCTCGTCGCCGGCTTGGCGCTTGGCGAAGAGGCCCGCGTTGACAACTCGATCGAAGCCATCGGCGAGGATTTTCGCGTCAACAACACCGTCTACGCCGGCGAAAAGAAGGAGCCGATCAGCCAGAGCGTGACGATCTTCCACGACGGCATCGTTTACGACTGCTTGAGGACGCCTGCCGAGACGGTGGTCTTCGACCGGATGCTGAAGAAGTTCTCGCTGTTGAACATGAGCAATGCAACCCGCACGGAACTGACCACTCGGGACGTGAACGATTTCATCGCCCGGTTTGAGAGCCGGTTGCGTTCGGTGATCGAGAAGAAGCCCGACCCGCTGTTGCGATTCATGGCCGATCCGAAGTTCGAGGAGAAATCCGACGAGTCGGCGGGCAAGTTGACGCTCAGCAGCCCGCTGGTGAGCTACACGCTCACGCTCTCGCCGAGCCAAGGAGAGACGATCGCCGCGCAGTATCGCGAGTTTGCCGATTGGTACGCACGGCTGAACCTGCGGTTGACGCGCGGAGCGATGCCGCCCTTCGCACGCCTGGTGGTCAACGACGCGGTCGCCAGGCGGAAGGCGATCGCCACACAGGTCACGCTGACCATCAATCCGCCGAGGCCGGACGGTAGCCAATCGTCTGCCCTGGCCGCGGCGAAGACACGCACGATTCGCAGCACGCACAACATCGTCCGCCCGTTGAGCGCCGCCGACCTGCAACAAGTCGACCGCATCAAGAAGGCTATGATCGCCTTTAGGCCGGTCGATTTCGAGAATTATCGCAAGGGCGAACAGAAATAGACCGCCGTTTAGCCGCGCCCCGCAGGGAAGCGGCCCGCCACCGTCGCGCGAAACGCAAGGCCCGACATGAACAAGACCTGGCTGATACTACTGATTGTTGGAGTCGTCATCGCGGCGTTGTTCATGCTTGCGGCCGTGGCGGCCTTCCTCTTCTTGCCGCAAATCCACGACTCGCTGATGCGGCCGGAAGGACCCGTCCTCGTCTACGAAGTTGATCTCGACAGCCTGCCCCCGGGGAAGTCGGTCGACATGAGCAAGTTGGTCGAGGTTCTCGACCGGCGGCTCAACTCCGGCTGGAACAGGCTCGCCCGGCTGCGGATGCTGGAAGACCAGCGGATCGAAGTGACGGTCATGCACAATGGCAAGGCCGACGTGCGGCAAGTCGAAGCCTTGCTGGAACGCTGCGGCAACTTGGAGTTTCGCATCCTCGCCAATCGCCACGACGACAAAGACCTTATCGACAAGGCGCTGGCCGATCCCGCGAAAACGAAGATGCGGGGTAAAGACGGGACTTTGGACGCCTGGTGGGTGGCGGTCAAGCCGGGACAAGAGAGCAGCCTGACTGACCCCAATATCGCGGTCCGCAAAACCACAAAGGCCGGCCGCCAGATTACTGAAGTCCTTGTCCTCAACGACGATTACAACGTCAGCGGCGCATATCTTACCCGCGTGACATCCGGCCGCGATTACGAGGGAGAGCCGTGCATCAACTTCAGTTTCAACCGGGCCGGCGGGCAGCTTTTTGGCGAACTAACCGGCTCCCACCTGCCCGACAGCATCAGCGACTTCGCCTACAGGCTTGCCATCATTCTTGACGACGAGGCATATTCCGCCCCGAGCATCCGCAGCACCATCTACGACAGCGGCCAAATCACCGGCTCCTTCACGGCAGAGGAGGTAGACGAGATCGTCAGGGTGCTGAACGCGGGTATCTTGCCGGCGAAAATCAGGCTGGTGACGATGCGGCAAGGCAAGTGAAACAGCTCGAAAGGTGACGCGACACGCCCTCATTCGGAGCAATCTATTCCGCTACGTCTCAAAAATCACGAAGGCATGCGCGATTGGCGAGTGTGCCGTTCGGGATGCGCGAACGAAACGACCTGTCGCCCGCTTTGCTGCTGGCGTTTTCTCGCATCTTCCGCGATCGCGCGGAGATCGTAGCCGAATTTCGCCGCACGCTCGTCGCGGAACTTCCGCACCTCCTCAACAATCGGATCCTCTCGCATAATCACTCTTCCATGACTTCCTGTTCCCGGGCCTTCGCCAACTCAGTGGCCTGGGATTCGTAGGTCTTGGTCAGCTCTTGGATTTCGTCCTTCGCCTGGTCGCGGTCGTCCTCGGAGAACTCTTTGTCCTTTTCGCCGGCGTCGGCGGCCTTGTTGCCGTCGCGGCGGATGTTGCGGATCGCCACCTTCGCCTCTTCGGCCAACTCCTTGATCCGCCCGACCATCTTGCGGCGGACCTCCGTCGAAAGCGGCGGCACGTTCAGCCGGATCAGCCGCCCGTCGCTTTGTGGATTGAACCCCAGGTCGCTCGTCTGGATCGCCTTCTCGATATCCTTGAGCGTGCCGGGATCGTAGGGGCGAATGACGATCTGATTCGGCTCGGGCGCCCCGACCGAGGCCACCTGCTTGATCGGCACGGCCGATCCGTAGACCTCGACCCGCAGCGAATCGACCAGCCCCGGGTTTGCCCGGCCGGTGCGGATGCCGGCCAGGTCCCCCTTGAGCTTGCGGATCGCCTTCTCCATGCGTTCTTCAACGTCCAGAAGGATTTCGTCAGTGGTCATGGCGGGGAGATGGTCAGTGGCTAGTGGCTAGTGGCTAGTGGTCAGTGGCCAGTGGTCAGTATTTGGTGTCCATTACTAGCCACTAGCCACTAACCACTAGCCACTACTCATGAATCAACGTCCCAACTCTCTGCCCAAACACGGCGCCCTCGATGTTCCCCTCCTTGCGGAAATTGAACACCAGAATCGGCATGTTGTACTCGGCGCATTTGGTGATCGCCTCGCGGTCCATCACCTTGAGGTTCTGTCGGCGGACGTCGTCGTAGCTCAGTTCGCTGTAGAGCACGGCGTGGGGATTCTTCTCCGGGTCGTCGCTGAAGACGCCGTTGACGCGGGTGCCTTTCAGCAGGATTTCGGCCTCGAGTTCCAAGGCCCGCTGCGCCGCGGCGGTGTCGGTGGTCACAAAGGGGCTGCCGGTGCCGCCGGCGAGGATCACGATGCGACCCTTCTCTAAGTGCCGCCGGGCGCGGCGGCGGATGTAGGGCTCGGCCACGCCGTCGGTCCGCACCGCGGTCATCAGCCGCGTGTCGCAGCCGAGCGACTCCAGCGCGTCTTGCAGGGCCAGGCCGTTGATCATCGTGGCCAGCATCCCCATGTAATGTGCCGTCGCCTCGTGGATGCACGAGTTGCCCGAAGTGAACTGCGCCCCGCGGAGGATGTTGCCGCCGCCCATCACGATCGCGATCTGCACGCCGTGCTGCGCCGCGCTGTACGTCTGCCGCGCGATGTGCAGCACCGCGTCCATGGCGATGCCGCGCTCGCCGGGATGCACGAAGCCCTCGCCGGAAATCTTCAGTACCACGCGGCGATACTTCGGCGCCACTTTCTCTGCCTCGGCCATCAACGTCACTCCTTGGGCAACTCCCAACGCACGAAACTCACCAACTTGATCCCCGCCTCTTTCGCCACCTGCGCGACCGTCTTCTTATCGTCCTTCACAAACGGCTGCTCGGCCAGGCAGCACTCGGCGTAGAAGTTCCGCAGGCGGCCCTCGACCATCTTGGCGATAATGTTCTCCGGCTTGCCTTCCTTGCGGGCGGCTTCCGAGAGGATTTCCCGCTCCTTGGCCACCACCGCCTGATCGAGATTCTCCTTGAACAGCACGGCCGGCCGCATCGCGGTCACGTGCATGCAGATGTCGCGGGCCAACTCGTCGTTGTCGCCGTCGTACCGCAACAGCACGCCTACCGCGCCATTGTGATGGGCATAGCCGGCCGAGCGGCCGTCGATCCGCGCGATTCGCTCCAGCTTGAACACCTCGCGGATCTTGTTGTTCAACTCCTCGAACTGCTGCTTGAGCGTGGGGGCCGTCTTGCTCGGCGACGGCTGCGCCAACAGCGCCTCGGGCGACGACGCGCCCGGCCCGGCGGCCAGTTGCTGGGCCAGGTCGTTGGCCAACTGCATAAACTGCTCGTTGTTGGCCACCGGGGCGCTCTCGCAGCGCAGATCGACGATCGTGCCGACGTTGCCGCCGGGGGCGACGTAGACCGCGATTCGCCCGGAAATGGTGGCCCGGCCGGCCCGCTTCTCCATCAGCTTGGCCCCCGCCTTGCGCAAAATCTCGATGGCCCTCTCGATGTCCCCGTCGGCCTCACCCAGGGCTTTCTTGCAGTCCATCATCGGCAGGTTGGTGCGTTCACGAAGCGACTTGACGGCGGCCGCGGATACTTCTGCCATTTTCGGATTCTCCTCCGGTTATGCTCACTGATTTGGCTTACAAGCTCAAACAAAACGTACTCCTCACACTCCGTGTGAGGGAAGTTGCGGAGTGAAATGCACTCCTCGCACTGCGTCTGAGGTAAATCGCGGCACGAAATCGCCTCACACGGAGTGTAAGGAGTACATCCGCACCCCAGTCTTGTTGGAACCTCCTGATCTATTATGCCCCAGAAAAGCGGCCATGCCGGACGTTTCGCCGGCAAACCCGCTCGCCGCCGTTCGGCCGGCGCCCGACCGCACGTTGCGGTGCGCAAGCACGCCGGCCAAACGAACAACCGCTACACCGAAGCGGCGACCACCCCTTCGGCCTGCTCCTGCTTCAACGCCCCGGCCGCGCCCTTGCCCGCCAACACCGCCTCTGCCAGCAGCCCCATGATCAACTCGATCGAGCGGATGCTGTCGTCGTTGCCGGGAATCGGCAGATCCACCTGGTCGGGATCGCAGTCGGTGTCGATCAGGGCGACGGTGGTGATCCCCAGCTTGCGGGCCTCGCCCACCGCGTTCTTCTCCTTCCGCGGATCGACGATTACCAGGCACTCGGGCAGGCGGTTCATCGCGCGGATGCCGTTGAGGTTGCGGAACATCTTGCGATATTCGCGGCTCAACGACGATTGCATCTTCTTCGAGTACGTGGCCATCTTGTCGGAAGCTCGCAGGGCTTCCAGCTCTTCCAGCCGCGTCAGCCGGCTGCGGATCGTGCGGAAGTTGGTCAACGTGCCGCCCAGCCAGCGATCGCTCACAAACGGCATCCCGCAGCGGACTCCCTGCTGCTCGATCGTGTCGCAGGCCTGCCGCTTCGTGCCCACCAGCAGCACCAGGCTCCCCTGGGCCGCCACCTTCTGCAAATAGCGCCGCGCCCGCAACAGCCCGCGGATCGTCTCGCGCACGTCGATGATGTGAATCAGATTGCGGCGGGCGTAAATGTACGGCCGCATCTTCGGGTTCCAACGACTGGCCCGGTGGCCAAAATGGACTCCCGCTTCAATCAAGTCCTTCACAAGCACAGTAGCCAAAGCAAACTCCTTAACAAGGCACACCGGCCAAGTCCTCGCCCGCAAGCGGCACACTTCGCGCGCCGCATCCGTATGCGACACACGCCGTGTGTCGCTCCCGCACACGGCGTGTGCGGAATACGACCGAGGCGTCCGGCGTTAGTTCGGTAATTCGGTCAGTGAAAACGCCCTACCGTCCTGGACCGTTCAGGACGGCAAACCCCACACTGTAACAGACCTGCCACCAACCGTCAATGGGACGCCCACCCATATTTTCGATCGCCCTTTTGGCCGCGCCGCGCAGGGAAGCGCCGATGCAAAACCACGCCCTCTTTCTTCCATCGGCCGTTTAGCCGCGCCCCAAAGGGAAGCGCGGATGCGGCCGACCGCCCCCGACTGCCGTCCCAAGAACCCGCAAGCTCCCCCGAAAAATCCGTCACTGCGCCCCGTTTTTCCGCTCCTCCTTGACACCGCCCAAATGCGGCAGTAATTTAACTGTTTCGCGGCTGTCGGCGGCGGCCTACGTGTCGAACCGGCGGCCCGCGGGGGATTAGCTCAGTTGGGAGAGCGCGACAATGGCATTGTCGAGGTCAGGGGTTCGAGCCCCCTATCCTCCACATGGGTGGGTGTAAGAAATTGCACCGCATCGCAAACCCCGGCAAACCCGGGGTTTTTTCGCTTCTTGTCGCGAGGGCCTGCAAGCCCCTTCCGCCCTGCGCTGTGCCGGATTCCGTGCCGGGCTGGCTCGCCTAGAAGAATCGCCCGCCGTTCGTTCCCTGGACGCAGACCTGGGCTGCAAGAGACCAAAGGTAGCAGCGTCCCGGTTTCGACTCCCGGTCTCGACTCCCGACCTATCGACGCCCGCCGGCCGCCTCATGGCCCACGTCTTGCCCTCCGTGGCACAATTTGAGACTGAAATAAGGGCGGAGCGGATTCTCGCCGGCGAACCGGCAGCACGGGCCAATGGCAAGACATGGGGAGGCGGCAAGGCCGGCCGCCGCGTTACCCTCACGGTCGAGAAAGAGAAAGCAATCAAGCAACCCAGCCGAGAGGGCAAGGGAATCGGTGAGATTGCTCGCGTGATCGGCTTGTCACGGCCGACGATCTACAAGGCGTTGGGGTGAATCGTAAAGATTCCTCCGTTGGTCTTGACTTATCAATCAGAATCATGGCGGGCAAGGTAGGCCACAGTTCCCCCATAAACCGATTGATTCTGAGTTTGTAGTTTGCTTGATGCTGGCACATGTACCGCGTCGGCCAGACAAACATGGCTAATCGTTCGGTTGAAACTGTACTACTGCCATGTCGCTTGCATCCGTGTCCGTCTTCCCGCCATGAGCGGTCACATCGACTACCAACAACGCACCCGGTGGTACAGACACAGGCAATACCGCGACTTCGTGATACTCGCACCCTGGCTCGATGTAATAGGATTCCGGGTAATTGTCATAATGAGTGAGCAAATTGATCTCATCTGCGATCGGCTGGCTTTTTTCGATGTTCTTCAACAAGTCTCCCGCTGTGCGCTCCACTTGGTAGACCTTTAGTGTCACTCCCTGGTACGTGGGACGAAACTTGACTCTCCCGACGTTCTTCAAAGACACATCCACAACAAGAAGCGTAGAGCCGTTGTATGACAGGATTGTCGGCTTAGCAAACACCTGGAGATTCCATGCCCACTTCCGCATTAGAATGAACCACACGCCGCCCATAGCAATTGCCACCGCTGCAATCAGCTCCTGCAAGCCACAGATTGCCTCCTTGCGGTGATCTAACCAAGGCACCCATGTGACAAGAGCGATGGCGATTAGGCAAAAGGCAATCAGGGAGAAAATGATATAGGAAGGTCTGAATTGCATGATTATCCTCCACAAGTGTCGCGAACCCGCCCTCCATTGCTCCGCGTTTTATCATGGCTTGAACCCGAGTCGCTTGGCCTCCGCGAAGTCCGCTTCCGCCTTGCTTTCTTCGCCTTTTTGTGCGTAGGCATCGCCCCGGCTGTAATACGCCGTGGCATCTTTTGGTTCGAGCCGGATGGCCTCAGTGTAATCCGCGATGGCCTTGTCCCAGTCTCGCTTGTCTGCGTAGGCGCAACCCCGGCAGAAGTACCCGCCGGAGGCGTTCGTCGGATTGAGCCGAATGGCCTCAGTGCAGTCCGCGATGGCCTTGTCATAGTCGCCTTTTTCCCAGTAGGCTGAGCCACGGCCGAAATACGCCGTGGAATCTGTCGGGTCGAGCCGGATGACCTCAGTGAGGTCGGTGATGGCCATGTCATGGTCGCCTTTCTGCTCGTAGGCATCGCCCCGGCTATAATACGCAAAATACGCATTGGTATCTTCTTGGTCGAGGCGAATGGCCTCCGTGAAGTCCGCGATGGCCTTGTCCCAATCTCGCTTGTGTGCGTAGGCATCGCCCCGGCTCTGGTATGCCCACGTGAGTTTCGGATTGAGTCGGATCGCATCGGTATAATCCGCGATAGCGGTGTCCCAATCTCGCTTGTGTGCGTAGGCATCGCCGCGGCTGTAATACGCCGAGGCATCTTTTGGTTCGAGCCGGATGGCTTCAGTGTAATCCGTGATGGCCTTGTCCCAATCTCGCATGGCTGCACGGGCATTGCCCCGCCAGCGATACGCCCCGGCATACTCTGGGTTGAGCCGGATGGCCTCAGTAAAGTCTGCGATGGCCTTGTCCCAATTTCCGTTTTTCAACGCTATGGCACCCCGCTTGATGGCCTTCTTGACTTGGCTGGGGCTGGTTGAAGTTGCCTCTGTTGCTTCGGTTATTCCTGGAGTTCGTATCGGGCGTGGGTCGGGAGTGCGGGCCACCTTGGGCACCGTAGGTCCGAACAGGGGTGCGAACAGGGTGGCAATTACAATCACCGCGGTTGCAAGCCCAACGACGATCAACATATCCAATAACGATAGGCCGCGTTGGAAAAGTCGGCTGCGTTGCATGGCGATTGCCTCCTGTTGCGAGTGGAGTAACCCCCTATACAAGCATAGGTTGCGAGGCAGGGCGAGACTTGCGACTGCTCAGGGGGCGTTGCCAACAACGGACTACGGCCCCCCCGTCTAAGTGGTTTGCCAACGGACAGTTGACAGGTTTGGAGTCTCACCCAGTAGGTCCCGCCTGCCGGGCGGGACTTCTCGGGTCGCGACGAGTGCAGGTCCCGCCCGGCAGGCGGGACCTACTGGATGAATTACAGCCCTGGTGCCTGTGAAATACAACTTGGCAGTCCACTAGCCCGCTGCCTGCCGCACGATGGCAAGAATGGCCTTCCTGTCGGCCAGTGAAAGGGAGGGCCAAGCGTGGGTTAATGGGGACAGGGCGGGGTCAATTGTGCCGCTTTGTTCGCCAACTGTGCCGGATTTCGTGCCGCCTGTTTTGGAAAGTGGCGCGTTTCCCGAGGAATCTTGTGGTACTTCGATTCCTCTGTCCTCCGCTTGATGCGACCCTTGCGGAAATCACCACCGATCGAATTGTGCCGCGCTAGCGGGCGTCTGCTGCCGCCGGCAGGGGCGAATACTCGATCGGCACCCAAACGTAGCCGTTCTTTCCGTCGCTCCGCAGCCGGCCGATGCCCGGAAACGCGATGTGCATGTCGGCCACGAACGTCTTGCCGTCGGCGAGGCGGCGGAAGAGAGTGGCGCGTGTCGCCGCCGCTTGCTTCGGGTCGGAGTCGAACGAAACGGCCGCCTCCGGCCGGGCGAATTGCACCGCCGCAAAATGCACCGTGTCGCCGATCACGATAAAGCGCTTCCCCTCTGACTCGATTTGATAGGCCGTGTGGCCGGGCGTGTGGCCGGGGATCGCAATCGCCTTGATCCCTTCGACCGGCAGATTGCCCTCCGCGAACGTCTTCCACCGCCCCAGCGCCAGATACGGCGCGGCGATGTCCCGGGCCATCTGCCGGGCCTGCTTCAAGTGCTCTTTGTAAGCCTCCGGCACCTCCGGCTCGGCGTCGGAGCGCCAATAATCGTCTTCCGCCTTGGCAAGATAGACCGTCGCGTTCGGAAACGCCGGCTTCCGCGCCGCATTCAGCAAGCCGCCGGCGTGGTCGCCGTGCAGGTGCGTAATCAAGACTGCATCGACCTCCGCCGGCTTGTATCCCGCGGCGGCAAGGTTCTCGGCCAAATGCCCGAGCACCGACCCAAAGACCTTTCCCCCGCCGGTATCGACCAGCACGAGCTTCGAGCCCGTGTTGATCAAGAATGCGTTAGCCGGCGCCGGTATTTTGTGTGGATCGTCGACGAGTGCGCGGGCCAGCAGTTCGCGAAGCTCCGCTTCCGGCACGTTCTTCAACAGTCCCGCGTCAAGGTCGATGACCCCGTCCAGGAGCGCCGTGACCTCGATCTGTCCGACCATCATGCGATAGAAGCCCGGCGCCTGCGTCTTCTGCATGGGCGCGGCGGCAGTGACGGCAGTGGCTTGATCGAAGAAGGCCGCGGCCGCGAGAATTGCAATCCAGAACCAGCGACGCCGAGTCGAGAAGTCGTTAACCATGAGAATCGCTCCTTTCATCTTCTGGTTCCCACGCTCTGCGTGGGAACCCTTCTTCGAGGCGCTTTCCCTCGGGCCCCCGCAACGCGGAGCGTCGTGGGCAGAGCGTTCCCACGCAGAGCGTGGGAACGAGGGCTTAGCTCTTTTTCTGGCAATTTGTCCACCCACCGACACATTTTAGCCGACAGGATCGCTATTACAAGAGGGAGAAGAACTGGCCCGTTGGGGATAGTCCGTACGTCGATCTTCTGCTATAGATGGCTTATGCAGCAGCCCGAGCAACCACGGCATCGCCTGCGCTTGTTCGACGCGACCACGCTGGTCGTCGGCTCGATGATCGGCTCGGCCATTTTCTTGGCCCTGCCGCTGATGGCCCGCGAAGCCCCCTCGCCGTCGATCCTCATCGCCCTGTGGGTCTGCGGCGGGCTGTTCGCCGTTCTCGGCGCCAATTGCTGCGCCGAACTGGCCGCAATGCTGCCGAGCAGCGGCGGACAATACGTCTTCTTCCGCGAGGCCTTCGGCAACCTTGCGGCCTTCCTCTTCGGCTGGACGCAATTCCTCATCGTCCAGACCGGCATCAACGCCGCCGTGGCCATCGCCTTCGGCAAGTATCTCGGCTCGTTGGTGCCCGGCTGCGGCGAAGACAACGTGCTGTTGAGCATCCCCCTCGGCCATCTGCTCCCGGCCGCCGTCCAAACGCATCTTCCCGACGCCCTGCAATCGTTCCAGATCAATTCCGCCCAAGTCGTGGCCGGGGCGGTGATCGTGCTGCTAACGGCCGTGAACATCCGCGGCCTGCGCGAAGGCGTCTGGGTACAAAACGTCTTCACCGTGCTGAAGGTGGCCGCCCTGGCCGCCTTAATCATCGCCGGCCTGTCGCACGGCCTCCGCAGCCCCCATTTCATTGCCCCGGCCGCAATCCCGAACAAGGAGCTGGTCTTCAGTTCGGGCCTGCTTGCCGGCCTGGCCGTTGCCCTATCAAAGGCCCTGTTCGCCTACGACGCCTGGTACACCGTCACCTTCGTGGCCGAGGAGGTTCACGACTCGCGGCGCACGCTCCCCTATTCGCTCCTGTTGGGCACCGCCGTTGTGACCGTCGTCTACGTTTTGGCGAATCTCGCCTATCTGGCGGTACTGCCGGTCGATCAGATCGCGAAGGTGCAAGACGACCGCGTGGCCGTGGCGGTCGGCGACGCCCTGTTCGGCAACGTCGGCGCGACGCTGGTGATCGCGGCGGTGCTCGTGTCGACGTTCGGCTGTCTGAACGGCCTGATTCTCGGCGGTGCCCGGCTCTGTTTCGCCATGGCCCGCGACGGACTGTTTCTCCGCGGTTGCGCCAAGCTGCATCCCCGCTCCGGCACGCCCGCCGCCGCCCTGGTCTATCAGGGCATCGTCTCGCTGGTGCTCACTTTCACCGGCTCCTACTCCGGCCTGCTCACGTATACCATGTTCGCCTCGATCCTCTTCACCGGGCTGATGGTCGCCGCGGTCTATCGGCTACGTTTCACCCATCCCGACCTCCCCCGCCCCTATCGCTGCTGGGGCTATCCCTTCACGCCCGCGTTGTATCTGCTGATGTCCTCGGCGTTTCTGGTATTCGTGATCGCCGGCAACCCGCTCGAATCCGGAATCGGTGTGCTGCTGATCGCCTCCGGCGTTCCCTTCTATGCAATCTGGCGGCGCAAAGCCGCAGCGACCGTCGGCCGATAGCCCCCGGCGGGCATGTAACGCAACACCCGCGTCACTCAGGGGTTCGCCTTGCCACAAACAAGCCGCTCGGCACGTTCGGCGCTTGCCTTTCCGATCCCCAGCGCCTCCTTCAATGCGAAATCCCGCCGCATCCAGTTGTCGACCCGTTGCAACGCGATCGCCCGCTTCACCCCCAACGCCGTGGTAAACGCCAGCGGCAGCGACGGAAAGGGGAAATCGCTGCCGTGCAACAGGCGGTCCGCAATCCCGTGGTCGGCCAGCAGCCGCAGCAGATCGCGCACGCGGCCGGCACTGCCAAGCACCGCCGTGTCGCCCCACAGGTTCCTGTGTCGGCGAAGCATTCGCAAGAAGTCGGGCAGCATATCCGGCCGATCCCACCACCAGCCCGTGCCGCAATGGCAAGCGACCACCGTGCAACCCTCGTCGAGTGCAAGCTCCAGTTTCCGTGGACTGGCATGCCGCACGTTCATGATCGGCGCGCTGTGCTCGTGGCCGGTGTGGACCATCACGACCATCCTCAACACGGCACAGCGGCGGAAGAACGGCATGTACCTTCTGTCGGCCAAATCGACATCCTGCGTCGGCGGATGAATCTTCAACACCCTCGCCCCGTTGGCCGCGCAGCGGTCCAATTCCTCGATCGCATCCGCCCGCCGAGGATTGATCGAGACGCACGGGATCATCGCGTCGGGATGGCGAGCCGCGACCTCGAAAAGATAATCGTTCGGCACGAAAAAATGCGTTCGCCGCCAATCCGGTCTGCCCCGCTCATCATAAACGGCGTCCTGAGCCAGCACCACCGCCCGTCCAAGCCCCGACCCCCGAATCTGCTCCGCCAGCGCCAGCACATAGCTCTCGTCAAGCGTCTCCGCCCGCCCCCGAAGCCCCAGTTTGCGAGCTAAGAACCGGAACAGCAGCCCGTTAGTCTTTTCCCGCGAAACCCGACACCCCGACCCGCTATCCCCCGTGCCGAAAAGATGAACGTGAATGTCGATGCCCATGCACTATTATTAGCGAGAAATCGGCCGCGATGCCACGACTCGCCAGCCGGAGCCAGTTCTACTGCGCAGGATTGAGCGGAGTGCCGTTTAGCCGGCGGGCAAGCCCGCCGCGAGAAGTGCCGCGGTATTCCGCATTGGACACGGCGGGCAAGCCCGCCGGCTAAACGTCGTGTTGTCGAATTTGCATCAGGACGACGCCGGAATTACCGAAAACCACTCCAGTCGTTTACGCGTTGAATTCACGAAACTGTAGCCGCTGCGGTTCGCCGCCTGGTGCGACGCGTTGCTCAATCTCGAACCTCTCCCATCAGTGTCAGTACGGCGATGACCGCCGCTGCCACCCACATGGCCGCGACCAAACAGGTTGCTGTCATCATGGAGCCGCTCCGACTGCGGAAATGCTCCGGCAATACCGCGACGTAAGCCGACAAAATACAGGCGCAGCCGACCATGACTGCCGTGCTGCCGTATCGCGGCAGTATGAAAAACAGGGAGAGGACGCATATCATCGAAAAGAATGGGTGTTCGACAACTTTTTTCGCTGTGACGGCTCCGCTCATGACACCCTCCTCTCGTGGTTTATTGGTCTCCGGGCGGCCATCGCTCTTCTCCACTTTACCGAATCGGCGGGGCGAGTCAAGGCGACGCGCCGGACGGCCCGTCTCTGCCGACGACGTGCCTGAGCTTCACGGCATTCTCCCGCTCATCGGCCTCACGCCACCAACTCCCCGCCCCGCGGAACGACGGTGCTTCGCAGTTCATATCCCAGCGCGTCGAGGATTCGCGCCGCCCGGTCGAGCGTAATCCCGTGATATTCGTTCCGCTCATCCCGTGAAACCAGCGATTCATGCACGCCGAGCCGTTCGGCCAATTCGCGTTGCGTCAGCCCGCGAGCGATCCGCAGCGAAACCAACAACTGCCCCAGCCCGCGCAAATCCGAAACCTCATCGAACTCGCCGCGTTTGAGGCGCTCGTAGCTCTGCACCTCCTCCTCCAGTTGCAGATGGAACGACAGGATCGGATCGACCGCCCGCTTGATCTCTGCCGTCGTCAGCCCCATCTTCTTGAGTTCCGCCCGCTGAGCGTTGATCCGCAGCTTCTCGTCCGCCAATCGCCCGACCGCCTCACGATATTCGTTTTCATTGCGAATCATAAGGGTCCTCCAATCCGTACGATCCCCTTCGGCCTGCCGTCGCGTCGTGACCGTCGGAACGCCGAAGGAAACTCCAATTCATGTCCATAGTTATCTCGAATTCCGCACGGCTGCCCGTAGTGCGGATAGAGTTCAACGCGGTACCGATGCCACATCGGCAGTTGCCTCTTCGGATATCCCCGATACGGCCGCCGCCGGGCAGGATCCCATGTCCAAATCTGGTACGGGTCGAGCAAGTTAAGCTCTCGCTCCAACTCCCCCGACGCCAACCGCCGCAAGTCGCACTCGAAATAGCCGTCGATGTCGTTCGGATGGTCTTTGTTCTCGACGAACGACCCGTCGATGAATACCTCATTTATTCCGACCGCCCACAATTCGCCCACCAGAATCGCTAAATTCTCAACCAGCCGCGCCCTCCAAGCCGCATCCCACGTGTCATTCTCTCCCGCCTCGCCCGGACCTACCACGAGCAGCGACGCCCTTAACTCGTCAAGCGAAAGCGTATAGTCTCCCGCCGGCAGCAGCCCGTCGTCCGTGAACGGCGGCAATACGTTCATCATGCTCTGGGACTCCCTATTAGACATTATAGCCCTACATGACATATATGTCAAGCTAATGGCGAGACTCCCTGGCGGCGCCAAGATCGGCGACAATGGCGTCGTCATGCGTCATCCCATAACGACTGCGCAATCACGGCGCCTAGGACAACGAATTCGCCGTCGTTGGTTCCACGCGAGTACAACCGCAGGCCAGGAGCAAGGTCGCCGGGCAGTCCCACAGAGGCCGAGAGAGCGGTAGCAAAATCGCCACACGCGGCAATGGTCTTGGACACCATTGTAGCGAGCGCAGGACGAATTGGAACGAGCGCGTTCGGAAGCTCGCACTCGCTGGGCCAATCATATAGGCCACCGAACGGATCATTATTGCGTGAAACGGCAAATCCGCGGTCCGTGGAAAACACCATTCCGACGGTCCAACCATGGTGAACTATCCGATCCCGAATCGCGCGGAGTTGCATGAAGAAATCGCGGTGACGAACGTACCATTCGGCAATGGATCTTGGCAAGAGATAACGGGAGATGATCTCATCGGAGGATCGGTCCTTACTGCTCTTTTGGAGTACTTCGCGAAAGCTCCGCGGGAGCTCCTGCGGGGGCTTCGCAGGCGGCGAGCCACACGGATACCGGACGTTGGCGATGTGCAGGCGGACAAGATCCTGAAGGACGTCGAAGATGCTCCGACAGAGGATCGCGAGGTACTCAATTTCCGACTGGACGAATCTGTATGTACCGTACTCTTTGTTGGTGCGGCTTGCGTGATACAGGCGGATCTTCGCCAGCGATGCGCTGAGGTTATGAAAATCGTTCCACAACGCGGTGAAACTGCGGAGCATTCCTTGGCGCATGGTCCGCTGGGCCATCATGTCGAGAAGCGGGAACGACGGATCGGTACTCCGTTCGGGCTCGTCGCCGAAGTAATTGGCCTCCACCGGCCACATCTGCATTTTTACGAGCTTGTCGCCAAATGGCAGCCAACAGTGCCACTCGCCACCTACATAGAACTGGAGGGTGACGATCGCTGGTACGGTGTCGAGCGGTGACCTCAAGAACGGCACTTCTTGAAGGGCCGCCAGCGGGAGTACTACGCTCATGTCAGAAACCCTCGCCTATAGGGCACGGGCGGGGGACCGACGACCGAGCCCGCCTCCCGTGATCAAAAACGCGCGCACGCGAGGCATCCTGTTGTAACCTCTGCGATTTACGGCAGCAGATCACGCACCGGCACGCTTGCGACCTGTTGGCCGTCGAGCACCAATGCAATCTCGCCGTCCGCCGGGTAATCCCGTCGTCGCCGATAATCGCTCTTCTCGCCGGAAACCACCGGTTCCGTATACTCTTCGATCCGCCGATCGACGAGATTCACCAGCCAGTAGCAAGGGATGCCGGCTTGGGCGTAGATTGACTTTTTGAGACCTTGATCGCGCGATAGACTCGCGTCGGAGATTTCCACGACCAGGGCCACGTCCTCCGCCTGCGGCAGGCGTTCCACGTACGAATGCGCATCCCCGCGCACCACCATCGCATCGGGCTCGGGCATACTGGTGGCCAACCTTATCGGATGCTCCGGCGCGACGCACCAACCCCGCGGCACATTTCGGACAAGGGCTTGATTGACTGCTATCGTCGCCGCCAAATGAGGAGCGTTCATGGTCATTTTTGGTGTTATCCATCCATCCAGAAGTTCGATGCGATCGTCCTCCGTGATGATCCCGGCCCGGATCATCTCTTCGTACGTCTCGACCGAAAGACGGCAAATGGGCAGCGGAGGGAACGCGGCCTCCAGAGAAAAGCCGCGGGAAGAATCGGAAACCATCGACATAGGCGGAACCTCCAAGATCGTGCCGCGGGCGAAAGAAACCCAATCGCCCAAGCGAAACATGTTGCACGTCATTCTACCATGCCCCTCTAAGTGGCGGAAGAAGGCAGACGGTGCCCCACCACAGGACAACTGCGAAGCGGAACGCTGATTTTCGCTAATCTTCGCTAATTCCCTGAATTAGTGTTAATCAGTGACGATTAGCGTTCCACGTCGCCCTTTCCCATCCCGGGTTTTTTGCCGGCGGATGGATTAGTGCGGTACCCCTCTGTTGGACGAATGCGCCGTCCATGTGTTCATACCGTTCTCGACGACAGCAACTCCATTGTCGCAAAACCCGATAACAGGTAAACTACTAGGTTCATCCCGATGGCCCGCGGAGAGTCTCTCGATGTCGAGAGGCCGGGCGAACGGGCTGAGCGAGTGCGTGCGTGCGTGTCACAGAAACAACCGTCCCTATGGTCAACCGTAACCTGATTCGAGGACTCGATCTTACTGAAGAAGAATGGCAGCGTGAACTGAAAGCGGCGCTCGACGGCACCCCGCCCGACGAAATCGCTTGGACAACCCAGGAAATGGAGTTGAACAAGATCGTCACCGGCCGGGTGCTCCGCGTCGAAGGCGACGTGGTGCTGGTCGACGTCGGCTACAAGAGCGAAGGCATCATCTTCCGCAACGAATGGGAAGAGGGCGAACTGCTGCCCGAGCCCGGTACGATGGTCAAAGTCCTGATCGAGGACGTCGAAGACATCCACGGTTTGGTCGACGACTCGCGCGGGATGATTACCCTGAGCAAACGCAAGGCCGAGAAGATCGAGGCCTGGCTCAAGGTGATGGAGACGGTCCACGAGGGCGACGTGGTCACCGGCGTGGCCACGCGGAAGATCAAGGGCGGACTGCTGGTCGATATCGGCGTGAATGTCTTCCTGCCGGCCAGCCAGGTCGACGTTCGCCGCCCGGCCGACATCGGCGACTATATCGGACGGACGATTCAATGCCTCGTGCTCAAAATCGACGAGGCCCGGCGGAACATCGTCGTCAGCCGCCGCGCGTTGATCGAGGCCGAGCGGGCCGAAAAGAAGGCCCAACTGCTGGCCGAGTTGGAAGTCGGCCAGCGCCGCAAGGGCATCGTCAAGAATATCGCCGAATTCGGGGCGTTCGTCGATCTCGGCGGCATCGACGGCCTGCTGCATATCACCGACATGAGTTGGGGACGGATCAATCATCCCTCCGAAATGGTCTCGATCGACCAGGAGATCGAGGTGCAAATCCTGCACATCGACCACGAGAAGGAGAAGATCGCCCTGGGCCTGAAGCAGCGCACGCCCAGCCCGTGGGAGACGGTCGATCAGAAGTTCCCCATCGGCTCGCGGATCAAGGGCACGGTGGTCAACGTGATGAGCTACGGGGCGTTCGTCAAACTCGAAGAGGGGATCGAGGGCCTGGTCCACATCAGCGAGATGTCGTGGACCCGGCGGATCAGCCATCCGAGCGAACTGGTGCAGCCTGAGCAGGAGATCGAAGTCGTCGTGCTGGGGATCAACAAGGAGAAGCAGGAAATCTCCCTGGGCATGAAGCAGACGCAGGAAAACCCCTGGGATCGCGTCGCCGACCGCTACCCGATCGGCGCAGTCGTCAAGGGCACCGTCCGCAACCTCACCAACTACGGCGCCTTCATCGAAATCGAAGAGGGCATCGACGGCCTGCTGCACGTCAGCGACATGTCCTGGACCCGCAAGATCAGCCACCCGAACGAGATGGTCGAAAAGAACCAGGAGCTCGAATGCCGCGTGCTGTCGGTCGATCAGGATCGCCGCCGCATCGCCTTGGGCATGAAGCAGATGACCGACGACCCCTGGGCGACCGACATCCCGGCCAAGTATCAGCCGGGCCAGATCGTCAAGGGGCCGGTCACCAAGATCACGAATTTCGGCGTCTTTGTCGGCCTGGAGAACGGCCTGGAAGGGTTGTTGCACATCTCGGAACTGGCCGATCACAAGGTCGAGAATCCGGAGGAGATCGTCAAGGTCGGCGAGGTGATCGAGGTGAAGGTCTTGCGGGTCGACGCCGAGGAGCGGAAGATCGGCCTGTCGCGGAAGCGGGTGGAATGGGCCGAAGACGCGGAGACCGCCGCTGCCGCCGCCGCTCCGAGCCATCCGCAGAAGCCAGGTGCGGCCATCGACGAAAGCGAGCTAAAAGGCGGCGTCGGCGACACCACCGGCCCGCTGTTCAAGCATCCGTCCGAGGCCGAATAGTCGGCGGAATAGCGAGGGATGCAGAGCTGAGTTTTTTGCGGTGAATCACCACTTCACCTGTCAGGATAGCTGCTATCGCAACCTACGGCCGGTCGCTCGCTGGTGGCGTATCGCCGTAGAAATCGGGCTCGAGATCGTCACAATCTCCCCTAGTGACTTGAACCGGCTTCCGGTCGGAGAGCTTGATGCGGAAAACGTGACTCCGACCATCGCGGAGTGCGGAGTACCATAGTGATTGCCCGTCGGTAGACCACCGCAACGTCCGCTGCAATTCCGTGTCGCTACCGGCTTCGAGCGCGCAGCCGATTTTCGCGCCACCAGGTCCAGCCAGGCAGATCGTTCTGGGCGGCAACCCGTTTGGCTGGACGAGCATCGCCGCGATTTGCTTCCCGTCCGGCGAAGGGACAGGGTCAACCAGAAACTCCGATTTTCCCTCGCTGCTGAACAACTGCGTGATTTTCTTTGTTCTTGGGTCGAGCAGAAACGTCCCCTGCTGATGGCTCGACGCGGTTGATCGACTGCTCGCTAGGATCAGCGCATCGGACTTCCGCCAGCACACGGTCAAGTGATGGGTGCAGCCGCCGCCCAATTCTCCCGTCACCAGCGATCGGACTCTGCCATTGCCGACATCGACCACGCGAATCGCCTGCCGGTTGCCGCCGATGAAGACGATCTCCGAGCCGTCAGGTGACCAATCGAACGGCGACTCGATTTCAGAAATCACCGGGTCCGTCTCTTGCAACACTTTCGGTTTGCAGCCCAGGCAATCGGTGATACAGATCTTTGTCGACTCCGACTCAGTCGAGAGAAAGGCGACTTTCCAACCGCTTGGCGACCATCGCGGACAGCGATTGGTTGCGCGATTGTCGGTCAGACGCGTGGCCTCCTTCCCACCGGGGGCAATCCGGTAGATCTGTTGCTCTTCGTCTGCCCGGTTCGATGCGAAGACAAGCCCGCCTCGCAAGTCAGCGATATCAACGATCGCGACTCCGCCCTGCGAGGCACTGTGCCAGACGAACAAGTACCGTGAGTCGGACGAGAATTCCGCGCCGCCCGGCCTTTCCCGAAGTTCGCCGACACGGGCCATGATGGCCCCGTCATCGGCATTCAGAAGAAGCAGCTTTCTGACCTCGGGTCGGATGACGCAAAGGGTATCGCCTTGACCGTTCATTGCCAGCGGCCCCGGCGGATAGCCGTCGACACTCCAGTCGGCAACAGGCTTGAAGCTCTTCAAGTCGACAACGGTGATCTTCCGCCGCATCGAATCGCTGACGAGCACCCGCCCGCGGCAATTGTCCACCGCAACGCCCGTCAAGTCCCCTTGAGGAAAGACAAGGCGTCGTGCTATCCCGAACGGCGGCGTCATGCGAATTTCATACAAAGCCGGACCGGGCGATCGACGCTGTAACGTGATCACGTAACCAAATCGGCCTTGGGCATCGAAAACGACCGGTGACCGCGGTTCGTCGGGCAGACGAACTTCCGCAAGGAGCGAGAATCGGCCGTCGCGAATGTCAACGATCGAAACCTGATCGTTTTGCATGTCTTCTGAACGATTGTCACAGCCCACGGTGACTGCGAGTTTTCGTCGATCAGGGGTTACACTGATCCTCGTTGCCCAGCCGCCATAGGATCCGGTGCCGATCCGCAAATCACTCCGTTGACCTTCGCCTTTTAGGTCGTATCGCGAGATTTCTCTCCGGTAGAAATTGCTTACGTACGCGTAACGGTCATCCCCGGATAAGGCGATCCCGTGATGGTCGTAACTTGGATCAGGCGAGGTAATGGTCTTCAGGAGCTTTCCCGAGCCCGAATCGAACGACTGAATTCGCGATTGAAGGGGGTGTTCGTTAAACGCCAGATACAGCGTCTTGGCATCCGGCGAAAGATGGGCGCCAACGGCACTCGGCGGTGTTTCAATCCAGCGACGGATGCGGGGCCCTTCAGTGGCCGCTTCCGGCCAGGTGATCTTGATGGTGATGACCACTCCCAGGAATACGAAGAACGCTGCGGCGGCAAGCCCAATCGCCCGGCGGCGGTGAGACGAGCGGCCGCTGCTACTTGCCGGCTCCCGCCGCGCAAATCGCGTCCGCCATCTCTTCGGCCGACCGGTACCGCTCGCTTGGGTTTCTCGACATCGCCTTCAGACAGATTGCTTCCAGACCGGCATCCAGACCAGGACGAAGCTCACCGGGCCGCGGCGGTGGTGAATGCCGGATGCCCTCAAGGACTTCGTTCGCGCTGCCTTGGAAAGGCCGACGGCCCGAGAGCAATTGATAGAAAAGTGCGCCAAGGCTATAGATGTCGCTGGCGGCGCCCACCGCCTCGCCGTATGTCTGCTCAGGCGACATGTAGGGAAGCGTCCCCAACACGTCGCCACTGAGTGTCAGACAGCTATGGTCCGGCAACAGGTCTGACGAATCCAATTTGCCTTTGCCGTCGCGCGCTTTCGCTCTGTGGCGGAAAGTCGGTTCATCGCCGCTGTCGTGACCTGCCAGCCGGGCGAGTCCGAAATCCATCAAGATTGGCTCGCCGGCCTCGTCGATCATCACGTTCGCCGGCTTGATGTCGCGGTGGACCATTCCCGCCGCGTGAACGGCCGATAGTGCCCGAGCTACTTTCTCCACAATCCTGGCCGCCTGCACGGGGGTGACCAATCTGCTCGCCATCCAGTCGGTGAGGGATTGGCCCTCGATTCGAGCCATCGTAATGTAGAAAGTCCCTTCAATTTCCCCGGCGTCATAGATTGGGCAGATATTCGGATGACGAACGGCGGCCGCCGCCGGGGCCTCGCGCCAGAACCGTCGCAGCACATCAGGCTCGACGTTCGGATCGAGCCGGGGGATTTTCAAGGCGATTTCTCGCTTCAATTGGGTATCGTACGCCCGATATACCGCCCCCATCCCGCCTTGGCCCAGAAGGTCGCCGATCTGGTAACGGCCGATACGCTGCCCCGGCTGCAACAGTCGCGCTGCTTGCCCTGCCGCCGGCGTGCGACCCAAACCGGTCGCCAACGTCTCGATCAGAGCGGCGGGGCCCGCCTGTTGCTCGTTCCTGGCCTCCGTTTCGATCGCCCTGAGATCAATTCGTGAAGAGATTGGCGGCGGAAAGCGCTTGGGGAGGTCGTCCGGCGCAGGGAGCTTCCCCAACGTCGCCCGCGTCAGACACTCCGCCTTCAGCAATTCGACGACTGTCTCCGCGCGTTCACTCAATTCCGGCCACTCGCCGAGGTACGTCTCCAAAGTCCGGCAGGTCCCCGAGCGCCATGAGAATTCCTGATCGACCTTGATCAGCTCGACAAGTATCCGTTGGCGAAGCGGGTCACTGGCTGGGGGGACGAGGTTCGCAAACCCTGGATCGGCCTTTGTGCTCCAGGCCCCCTCCAACTTCTGTACTGCCCCGTCAAGCAGGCCCCACTCTGCGGCGTTACCCATGATTGGGTTGCTCCGAAGCGGATAGATGGACAAATGGACCTCCAACTCGGCTGGCAATAACAAGAGGCCCTTGGGGCTAAGTTTGGGTGCAAGAGCTTCCTCACGGGACCGATTCGTCGGCCAAATAGGTCTCCAATCGACCGCCGAATTCGTCCAGTACGCGGCGGACCGTCCAGCGGGAACAGCCGACGCGGTCCGCGATCTCAGGGGTGGAAAGCTCCTCAGCGTAACAGAGCCCGCAGATCTCTAAATCGCGCGGCCTAAAGCCGGCCATTGCCGTCTCAACGGCGTCGGCCACGGCGGCGGCCTCTTCGTGTGAGGGATCGCCGCAGACAACATCCACGTCGAGGCCGACTTCCCGCCGCTTGGCTCCACGTTTTTGGATTTTGTGTCGCAGGATGGTCACCAGCAGCCCCCACAGCTTTCTTGACTCGTCGAAACGGTATCGCTTCTCGTGAATGCCGCGGAAGACCGATGCCATAGCCGAATGGGCGGCGTCTTCCGCCGAATAGTGTCGTTGCAGATGCGCGCCAATCTGACTGGCCGCAACGCGGCAAAGCCGCTCGATGTACCGGTGATAGAGTTCACCCACGGCCGATTCCGTTCCGGCGTTCACACGGTCCAGAAAGTCTTGAGTTGAGGCGGATTCGAGCACGGCGAACCTCCCAAGGGAAAAGGCCCAGGAGAAGAGAAGCAAGATCCCATGATAACCATCTCTGTGATGATTTCAACCCCCCCTTGATAACGGCGAGAGATCCTTGGATTTCTTGCACCCAGCCCCCTGTCGAATCGGCTTCTTGGGATGGTGCGATATGTCGAGGCCGTCTCCTACAGTTGCTTTTGTTCACCCTAGGGCAAAGTCGTCCGCAATTTCTTCGGAGGTCCGTGATGAAATCGTGGCTCGCATGTTTGATGATGTGTTTGTTGTCTTTGGTAACAACGCTGCCAATTGCACGAGGTGCTATCTCCTACGTTCGCAGTTGGGGTAGTTCTGGGACGGGAAACGGACAGTTCGATCTCCCCCACAATTTGGCGCTGGCCCCCAACGGAAACCTCTATGTCACGGACTACGGGAACAACCGAATCCAAGAGTTCGACAGCTCCGGCAACTACATTGGGCAGTGGGGGAGTGCTGGGACGGGCCCGACTCAGTTCAATCGACCCTCTGGCATTGCGGTCAGTTCGACTGGCAACGTATACGTCGGTGAATACTCTGACGCAGATCATCCCGACAATCACCGTGTACAAGAATTCGACAGCAGCGGTGGTTTTGTCAGAGCGACGACGGGCGGCATGGGGACGGCACCTGGGCAATTTCAGTACGTCTATGGCGTTGCAGTCGGTCCGACAGGAAACGTCTATGTGGCAGACTCTGGCAACTATCGAGTCCAAGAATTCGACAGTTCGTTAAACTGCCTAACTTCGTGGAGTCTGGCTGGTCACCCCGTCGATGTAGCTGTTGGTGCTAACGGCGACGTATATGTTGCCGACCCCGACAACCACCGCATACAGGTTTTCGACAGCAACGGCTCGTTTCTCCGCATGTGGGGGAGTTACGGCACCGGCGAGGGGCAATTTCTGTGGCCAAGGAGTCTGACGGTGGCACCAGACGGCGATGTCTATGTTGCGGACTTCAACGGCAATCGAGTCGAAGTCTTCGATAGCAGCGGCAGCTACATTACGCAGATAAGCACTTTCAACAACGGTGACACCTTCAACGGACCGTCCGGAATAGCGGTAAGTCCGTCCGGCGATATCTACGTGGCGGATCACGCGAACAACAGAATCGTGGAGTTCTCGGCGGTCCCCGAGCCGTCCACCTTCGTCATTTTCGGGGTGGGCACGATAGGCGGTTTGTTGGCGTACGCATGGCGGCGACGGAAAGGGGCGGCTTGAGGCCGCCAATCAAGCGAAGATCTGAACGGGTCGTCTCACGCGGACGGTCCGTCTTGCTTCATGGCGTGAATTCGCAGGGCTACCTCATCGGACTCGACGCCTCGCATCAGAAATCGCTTTTGGTGCGAGGTTTCGCCGGCGATCAACTCGATTTGCGATTTCTTTAAGCCGAGCTTCTTGGCAAGCAGTTCTATTACTGCTTTGTTGGCCTTTCCCTTTTCGGGCGCCTGGGTGACCGAGACCTTCAACATGCCGTCTTGCACGCCGCGGATTTCGTTGCGCCGTGCGCCGGGATGGGCACGAACGGGTAGAATCGTGCCGGCGGGATGGGGCTCGAGAGTCGGCAGAGTCATCGTCAATTGTGGGATTGGAGCCGGTGGTTTCTCGGTTGCGAAACCGCAAGCGGTTTCATGATACGTCCTCGAACAGCGCGGAGCCGACGCGGACGATTGTCGCCCCTTCTTCGATCGCTACCTCGAAGTCGCCGCTCATGCCCATCGAAAGCTCGTCGAGCGTCACACCCGGTGGACGATTTACTTGCAAGCGATCGCGGAGGTCACGCAGGGTGGCGAACTCGCGGCGGGCGATGTCCAGACCGCCTTCGAGACTGGCCATACCCATCAGACCGCGGATTGACACGTGCCGATAGCCGGCGGCAACGACTAGGAACGGCTCGACCTCGTCGGGGGCGAAGCCGTGTTTGGCGGTTTCGCCGGAGATGTTCACTTCGAGCAGGATTGGAAGCGGAGCAATGCAAGAGGGGGACGGATGTTGGGGCGGCAGTTGCACTGCCGCCTCTTCAGACGAGCGATTCGGGGTGGCAGTGCAACTGCCACCCCAACTGTGACGCTCCTCATCGATCGCGGCGAGCAACCGCGGGCTGTCGACCGAATGGAGCATCGCCAGCAGCGGCAGCGTGCGGCGGACCTTGTTCCGCTGCAAGTGGCCGACGAGATGCCAGCGAATCGGCAAGCCGGCCAGTTCGTCGGCCTTCTCCCAGAGCTGCTGCGGCCGGCTCTCGCCCAGATCGTGGCAGCCGGCCTCGACCAGCAGCCGGGCGACGCCGGCCGAGACGTACTTCGTAACCGCAACCAGCGTTACCGCGTCGGAGGCGCGTCCGCTTCGGGCGGCGGCATCAGCAATCCGCCGCCGAACCGCGGCCACGTTCTCGGCGATCCGCCGCGCTTCATCCCTCATCCCTCATCCCTCATCCCCTGGTCCCTAGCCCCAGCCCCTAGCCCCTCATCTCCCACCACCGACACGTTCGCCGCATTCGAAAGCAGGACGCACGAGCGATGCTTCCGGGCGAGCCGGGCCAACTCGTCGACCCCGCCGATCGGAATCATCTCCAGATCCTCGACAACCGCGGCATCGAGCCGGCTGAGCAAATAGACTCGCGAGCGATCCAGGGCGTGGGCCAACTGCGCGGCGGGCAGGGCGTCGACCGGCCGTTTCTTGGCGACGTGCCGCAGGGCCGCCTCGCGCGAGGATTCGCCTGCCAGATGCTGCATGGCCGGACCGGGCGGCGCCGACAACTCGCAGCAGACGGCAATCGCGCCCCCATCGCTGACGAAGTTGTCGGCGACCTGCAACGCTCGACCGAAGTTCTCCCAAGTCTGTTGACCGGGGCCGCCTTCGATGGCGGCCAGAACGAGATCGGCCTGTCGCTCGACCGGCCAATCCCAGGCGGCGTGGTATCGCTCGCGTCCGCGTTGCCGCACGGAATCGCTCAGGCCGGCCAAGACCTGCAAGACCCCTTCGCCGGCTGCGGGAACGAGTTGCACGGTGAGCGTCACGCCCAACAGCCAAGCGACGTAATCGACGTCGGCCAGCAGTTCACGGCGGCGGGCGGCATGCCCGTTCAGGGTTGTGGTCGCCCGGAATCGCTGCAGCGTCCTCGTGTCGGAGAACGTCGGATAGATGACGTCGTGAATGCCGAAATAGCCGGCCGATCGCTCGCCGCGGACGCAGCCGACGGGCAAGATCACGTCGGCCTCGTGCAGGGCGCGATTGATCAGGACCGGCTCGCCCGCCCGGTCGGCGGCCAGATAGGCGAGCTCGCGGCGGTCGTCGGGGTCATGGGCTGCCAGCGACACGCGGCGGCGCAAGATGGTCGGCAAGAGTTGCCGCGGGTCACCGCCGCCGAGAGAATGGCCGGCTTGGCTCTCGATCACCGTGATTCCGTCGCCATCCACGCCGGCTTCGACCAGCGCATTGACGACCGCGGCGGTCACCTTGGCCGCGTGGGGCAGACCACGATCGAGCGCCACCACCACTCGATCACCGGGGGTCGTGCATTGTGCGAGGGAGGGATAATCGATCGGCTCACGCAGGGCGGCGAGGGTGGCGGCCCCAAGATCGGCCAACGGCTCTCCCCGCGGCACACCCAACTCCAATGGCGCGCCGTCGGCAAAATCCAGCCGCACGCTCGAATTGTTCCCGTAATGCAGGACGGCCATTGAATACACTGGTAAAAATGAGGCGACTGGGCAACGCACTAAACGGTTCTGGGTGGCAGTGCTCGCGGTACGAGGGGGACGGAGGAGGTTGTCGGGAGGACGTTGAGGTTTTTGCGGAACGATTTCTCGACAGCCTGCTCCGTCCCCTTCTCATCTTGTCATTATCCCTCTCTCGTGGGCGGTGGTCAAGAAGTCGAGCTTTACGCCGAAGGCCGGTTTGAGAATAATGTGGCCCTCACGTGTCCAGTGCGATTGATTTGGGAGAGAGAATCCGATGATCCGGTCCCATGCGACTCATTTCTACCCGCTTCCGCTGTGCGGCACAGCAATTGCCGTGGTCGTTCTCGCGCTGGCGCTCACCGCCGGCTGCCAGCGTGGCGAACCGGCGAAGCCGAAGGAACCGGCCGGCGAACCCGCGGCAACGTCAGACAAGGGGGACAACAAAACGGCCTCGGAGCAGCCCGCCAAGCCGCCGACCGCCCGCGAGGTGCTCGAACGCATGGTCGCCGCCTATCGCAAGGCGTCGAGCTACATCGACTACGGCGCGGTGCGTCACGTCGTCGAGGCCGACGGCAAAGTAGTTGAAGACAAGACGGCCAACTTCTCCTTGGCGTTCGTTCGCCCGAACAAAATCCGTTTTGCCGCCTACAAGGCCAAAGTGGTCTGCAACGGCAAGACCCTCTACGCGTACATCGCGAATATACCGGGGCAGGTTTTAAGCCGTCCGGCGCCCGAACGGATGACGATGAGAAACGTCCTGCCCGATTGGGCGACGATGATGGAGATGAACACCGGCTTCGCGCAAGGGATGCCGCAGATTCCGCTCTTGCTCGGAGACAAGCCGCTCGAGATGTTGTTGGGCGACCAGGGCGAGCCGGAACTGTCCGAGCCGGGCGAGATCGGCGGACAAGCCTGCTACCGGATCAAAGTAAAGAGCCCCGACGGAACGGCCACTTTCTGGATTGACCAGCAGACTTACGTGCTGCGGCGGATCGTCCTGCCCACCGAACGTCTCCGCGAACTGATGAGCCAAGAGGGGCCGATCAGCAGCGTGTCGGTCGTGGCCGATTTCACCGGCGCCAAGCTCGACGGCGAAATCAAGCCGGAAGCCTTTGAATTCGAGGTTCCCAAGGACGTTAAACTCGTCGACTTCCTGGTTCTGCCGCACATGGGCCAGTTATTGGAAAAGCGGGTGCCGGACTTCAAATTCAGCGATCTGGCGGGCAAGCCGGTTACGCCCGACACCATCGCCGGAAAAACCGCGGTGCTCGCCTTCTGGTCGGTTCGCAGCGAGCCGTGCCGCGACATGCTCAAGGGGCTCGACGCGGCGGCGCAGAAGTACAAAGGCAATCCGAAGGTCGCGTTCTACGCGGTGTGCATCGACCCGTCGCAGTTCAGCAACGCCGAGATGGAGAAGGCGCTGGCCGAGTTGAACCTGCACGTGCCGATCTTGCGAGATTTCGATCGCTCGGGCGTGGTTTTCAACCAGGGAGAGCCGCCCACGACCTTCATCATCAACGATAAGGGGATCGTGCAACACTGCGAAGGCGGGTTGAATCCCAAGTATGCCGAGTCGCTGCAAGCGAAACTGGAAAAAGTCCTGGCGGGCGAAGAGATCTATCAGGAGGCGATGAAACAGTACCTCGAGCAGATCGAGGAATTGCGGCAATTCGCTGAAGCGACGAAGAAGGAGCGGCCCGAGCCGAAGGCGGGCGACGCTACGGTGGTGAAAGAAGAGCCGCTGCCGAAGGCCGAGATCGCCCCCAGGAACGCGCCGCGCACACTGAAGCTCGCACCGGCCTGGAAGTCCCCCGATCTGAAGATGCCGGGCAATATCCTCGTGCTCGAAGGGCCGAAGGGACCCGAGCGGCTGCTGGTGATCGAGAACGGTTCGTCGGTGGCCGAAGTCGGGCTAGACGGCAAGCTGATCGCGATGCACCCGCTGGAACTGGCGGACAAGGAGGTCGTCGGCTCTCTGCGCACTGCCGTTGGGGCCGACGGCCACCGCTACTTCGTGACCTTCTTGGTCTCGCAGCAGCGCTGCCACGTCTACGACGAGCAGTGGAAACTGGTCGCCCATTTCCCGCAAAACGCTCTGGAACATCCCCACCCTGGCATTTCCGACGTGCGGCTGGGCAATCTCGACGGCGCCGGCGGGAAGTTGAAAATGTACGTCAGTTATTGGGGCGGGGTCGGCGTGCAAGCGGTGTCGCTCGATGGGAATCTGATTTGGAGGAACCGCACGGCCGTTTCCAGCGTGGCCTGCCTGGCTATCGGCCCTCCCAGCGGAAAGGGCTTAGGACGAGAGTTGTATTGTGCCGACACGTCTGGCGCGATCGTGGTCTTGGACGCCGGAGGCACGCACGTCGGTTTCGATGTCAAGGTCCGGGGCCAACTCTTCTTCCGAATCGCCAACGCCGACCTTCGCGGCGACGGGGAGCCGCTCTGGTGCGGCTTGGCGGAGACGAAGCCTGGCGTGGCCACGGCGATCGGGTTCTCATTGGTCGGCGAAGAATTGTGGAGCTATTCGCTGCCGGTGGGAGTACCGTCGCAACCGATCGAGCCAATCATCGCCGGCAAGCTGGCGCAGGATGGAACCGGCCAATGGATACTGCCCGGCCCCGACGGCTCGATCCACATCCTTTCGGCCGACGGCAAACTGCTCGACAAATTCAACTATGGCGCGGTGCTGCAAGGGCTGGCGGCGTTCGACGCTGGCGGCCAGTCGCTGCTAGTGGTGGCGTCTCCCAACGGCCTGGAGGCGTGGAAGGTAGAATGACGGATTGTTAACGGTTGATTGCTGATTGTTGATTGCCGCCAACCGCTTGCGGTTTCGCAGCACATCGCCAATCGCCGCCACTCTTATCGGTCACGTTTTCACTACCCCTCCCCTATGCGATCGCACGGCAGTCTGCTATGCTGCCGACGATTTTGCCCGACAATCACCATCGCAGGATGCAAGAGAAAAAACCGGAGATTTGTTATGTCGATTACCACCGAATCGATGGCTGCCTGGCTCCGCAAGTTGTTGGGGGCTGACCCGAATTCGCCGCGTCTGACGCTGGAGCAATACCTGGCCGCCATCCCGCGGATGGAGTGTTTCGGCAAGCTGCCCAGCGGCACACCGGTACTAGTCCGCGGCGACACCGACGCCAAGCCGGGCAAGACCGTCGGCGAAGGGGATATCCGCCTGCGTTCGATGAAAGAGACGCTCGACTACGGCCGGCAGCGCGGCTGGAAACAGATTATCTTCGGCCACGTCGGCCGCGAGCCCGAAAAATCGCTCGCGAAGGTCGCCGCCCGACTGGGCGAAATTCTCGGCTGCCCCGTCACCTTTATCGCCGACTGGCTCGACCCGGCCACGGTGACCATCAAGGACGACGCGGCGAAGACGATTGACGCGGCCGGCCCGGGCAGCGTCATCGTGCTGGAGAACACCCGAAAATACGACATCGAACGAGTGCTTTGGAAGGCGAAAGCCGCCGACATCGACCGCCTGGCGGGAAACCTCGCCAAGTTGGCCAACGAGTTCGCCGCCAAGGTGGCCAAGGTCTACGTACACGAGGCGTTTTCCGCCGGCAGCCTCGACGCGTCGAGCGTCGTGGTTCCCGCCGCGATGGAGAAAGTCGCCCTGGGCAAGTACGAGGCCGATCAGTTCGACGGTCACCTGAAACAATGCCTGAGCGCACAGATGGTGGTCTTCAGCGGCCTGAAGATCGACAAGCTTGACGATTTGCAGGCGATGATCGACCGCGGCAAGATCCGCAAGGTGATTGCCGCCGGTTCACTGGCGGCGGGACTCAAAAAGGCCGCAATGGAGATCGAGGGGAAGCCGTTCGACCTCGGCCTGTCGCAGGATCCGGCCCACAAAGACAAGCCTTACTACATTCCAGCAGAGCGGATCGAGCAGGCAAAACGCATGCTCAGCGAGGGAAAGGCGAAGGGAATCGAATTTGTCTTGCCTGTCGATTTTGTGCTTCAGGACGGCAGGGTTTCCAATGGCATCGGGCCCGGCAACCAGCAGTTCGACGTCGGGCCCGCGTCGAGCGCTCTCTACGAGAAGGCGGTAAGCGATTTCATCGCTGCGCACAAGTCCGACAAACCGCCGGCGGTCGTGTTTCACAACGGCGTGTTCGGAATGTTCGAAGATCCGCGGTTTGAAGACGGCACGCGGAAGTTCATGGCCCAACTGAAGCGGATGACCGACGCGGGCATCAAGGTCTACGTCGGCGGCGGCGAGGGGGGGGCGGCGGTCGAAAAATACGGCCAGCCCAACTGGATCACCTACTGCTTCACCGCCGGCGGAACCGTGCTCAATGCCTTGGGCAGCGAGCCGGTCCCCTATCTGGTCGCACTGAAGATGGCGGCCGAAGCGATGGGGCCTTGCCCGCACAAATGACCGCTTGCCGATGGCTGTCCGCAGCGGACGCGGTTGCAGAGGCGGACCAATTCCGTGACGGCCTCGCGGATTTGCGCTTCCGGCTCGCCGTGTTGGATGGCGTTTTCCAATTTGCCCGCGCACGGAGAGATGGCGGCGAACCCGTAGCTGCCGGCAGCCCCTTTCAACTGATGGACACTCTGCTGTAGCCCGTCCCAGTCCCGTCGGTTGAAACGATCGAGCAGAGACGCCACCCGCCCGGGCATCTCGTCAACGAACATATCGACAAGTTCTCCCAGGTCGGGATCGGCTGCAAGAGGAGAGTAGATGTATTCTACATTGCCGTCGGTCTCGCACATGACATTATCGGTCATTGGAGTGGGTGGGGGTTTGGGGGTGTCTCTTCTCGCATTGGCAAGTCACGACTCTCAAGTATAGGTCGCGCTGTGCCACCTTTCACGCGTCCCTACAGCAGACAGTGCGCAGCCTCGGATCGAAGACCGATCTGAATCGCCCATCGACCACCATTTGGAATGGCTTTCGGGGGGCACGCGTGCTCGTCTTGCAGTCATGTAGTTAAAATGGGAAGCCTGTTCTGGCCGGGTGAGCCGTGCAAGATGCCGTCACACACGGAATGTGCGGCATAAACATACTGGGGGATATGCAAGTTTTGTTGCAATTCGGTTGTCTGGCTAAGGACGGTCATCTTCGCCGTCGATAGGAATCGGTAGATCGGACCTAGAACCCGTATCTACGCTAGTTTGCGTGAGTATCCCTAACGGTCTTTCCTAACGAAGGAGTACCTCCCATGTTGCGTCGTATCTTGTTGCCGGCATTGGCCGTCGCCGCCTTGGCGGTGGTCAGTGTCTCCAACGCCAAAGCGGCTGACGGGTGTTGCGCTCCGGCCTGTTGCGCTCCGCAGTGCTGCGCTCCGGCCTGCTGCACCCCCTGCTGCCAGCCTTGCTGCTGCGACACCTGCTGCTGCAAAGTGCGTTGCCATTGCGTGCGGACCTGCCGTCCGAAGTGCTGCTGCGCCCCCTGCTGCGCCCCGTGCTGCACTAGCTGCTGCACACCGTGCTGCGAGCCCTGCTGCTGCAAAGTGCGTTGCCATCGCGTTCGCACTTGCTGCTGCTGTGGTTGCGGATGCGGCGGCTGCGGTTGCGGATGCTGCCAGCCGACTTGCTGCGCTCCGAAGTGCTGCGCTCCGGCCTGCTGCGGCTGCTGCAACACTTGCTGCTGCGACACTTGCTGCTGCAAAGTGCGCTGCCGTCCCGTTCGCTGCCGGCCCTGCTGCTGCAATTGTGGATGCGGCTGCGGCGGATGCGGCTGCGGATGCTGCCAACCGGCTTGCTGCAGCAGTTGCTGTGAGCCCTGCTGCTGCAAAGTGCGTTGCGTTCGCGTTCGCTGCCGGCCCTGCTGCTGCGGCTGCGGCTGCGGTTGCGGCGGTTGCGGATGCGGCGGTTGCGGCTGCGGTGGTTGCGGTTGCGGTTGCGGCAAGTAAGGACGTTGAAGCGCGGCTGCTCAGACGGTAGTGAAGTCCGTTTGAGGGGCTCGCCTATGCGACGATTTCCAGCGGCTCGGTCGAGTTTCGATCGGGCCGCTTGACTTTCTTGTCAGGGGCTAGGGACTGGGGGCTAGGGGGGGAACTTTTCTCTGATCCCTAGCCCCCAGTCCCCAGCCCCTCACGCTATTCCGGGAACAGCTTCGTCAACAGATATCGCTCGCCGAGGTCGGGCAGAATCACGACCACGAGCTTGCCGGCGCTTGCCGGGCGACGGGCCAGTTGCAGCGCCGCCCAGGCGGCCGCCCCGGCGCTGATCCCGCACAAAAGCCCCTCTTGCCGGGCCAATTGCCGCGATGTCTCCATCGCATCCTCGTCGCCGACCTGGATCACCTCGTCGATTACCGACAGATTGAGCACATCGGGGATGAAGCCGGCGCCGATCCCCTGAATCGCGTGGCGACCCGGCTTCAGCGGCTGGCCAGCCAGACGCTGGCTGATGACCGGGCTGGCGGCCGGCTCGACCGCCACCACACGGACATCCGGCTTGCGGGCCTTGAGCACCTCGCCTACGCCGGTGATCGTGCCGCCGGTGCCCACGCTGGCCACCAGCGCGTCAACCGTCCCGGCGGTGTCCCGCCAAATCTCCTCGGCCGTGGTTTTGCGGTGAATCTCCGGGTTGGCCGGATTCTTGAATTGCTGCGGCATGTAGTAATTCGAGCTTTGCGCCACGAGTTCCTCGGCCTTTCGCACGGCGCCGGGCATTCCATCGGCCGCCGGCGTCAAGATGATCTCGGCGCCCAGGGCTTTCAGCAAGCGGCGGCGTTCCAGGCTCATGCTTTCGGGCAGGGTGACCGCGAGCTTGTAGCCGCGGGCGGCGCAGACGTAGGCCAGACCAATGCCGGTGTTGCCGCTGGTCGGCTCGATAATGACGGTATCGCGGCGAATGAGGCCCTTCCGCTCGGCGTCGTCGATCATGGCCACGGCGATGCGGTCCTTGACGCTCCAGAGCGGATTGAAGCTCTCCAATTTGCTCGCTACCGTGGCAACGCAACCCTCAGTAATGTGATGCAGCCGCACGAGCGGGGTGTTGCCGACACACTGGGTAATGTCGTCGAAGACGCGGCCGAAACTGGCAAGGGTCATGGCATTATTCCTTCAATTCCGGAAGTGTTGCTTCTACAGATCCGCCGGGCCCGACTCCTTCAGTTCGGGCTTCTTGCCGGAGTCGCTCTTTTCGGTTGCGGTGGGCGAGAACTCCGGCCATCGCTCGCCATCGAAGAACGCACGCACCAGGCCGAATAGCAAATTATACCGATCCCGCACAGTGGCGCTCGGCTCCTGCATCCAGGTTTCCCCCATTCGCGTGTCGTTCCAGAGCGAGCCGAAACCGACCGCCATGACCGAGCCCTTGCCACGGCGGGCGACGACGGCAACCGCGTAGGGGCCTAGTTTTACGACCGGCTGCCCGCCGGTGGTTTCGCACGCCCTCTCCACTTCGACTTGCGGTAGCCTGATGGCCGCGGTGGGCGTGCCTTGCCAGGCGCGGTCGTGGCGGATCGATATCCCGAACGGCCGGAGCAGCCAGTTCGCGGTCGATGCGCTGTTTTCGGGCGAGTCAATCACCAGCAGTTTCCCGCCGCCGTCGACGTATTGCTCGAGTTGCCAGCGAAACGAGTCCGAGACCGGCCCAGTGGGGCAAATGGCCACGAGCACGTCGCCAAGGAAGGCCTCGCGGCCCTCTTTCCGCACCGTGTGGCAGTCGAGCCGGGCTAGCCAGGCTTCCAGCAGTCCGTATCCGTATCCGCCGCCGCGGGCAAACATCCCTTTTGCCAGCGGCACAGCCGAGGTGGTGCGGTCGATGACCACGCATTTCTCGGGCCGCACGCGTTCCGGCATCGGCATGGCCCAGCGATGGGCGGCGACGACCGCCAGCGAGGCGAGCACCCAGCCGCAAGTGCCAGCAGCCAGCAGAACCAGCCAGAAGCCGACCGGTGCACTGTCCGCTTCTAGAGCCCCCCCATTGCAATGGGGGGGCGTTCGGCTGTGCATGAGCGGCTGGACCAGCCACCCACAGGCCGCCAGCGGCGCAAGTCCAAGCAGCAGCAGCCACGGCCGCGGATCGAGCCACGGCTCGGCATGGTTCAGCCATTCGACCATGCCCAGCATCAACTCCGATTTGCCCGGTTGGCCGACGCAGAAGTTCGAGAAGACGGTCGAGTCGGCGAAAGCTACCGCCCGGCCTTTGCCGTAACGTGCCGCCCAGGCTTGCACAAACGCCCCGTAGCGCATCTCCGGGCAGTGATTGGGGACAGGATAGAAGTTGTCCATGTGGTAATCGGGGCCCATACTCCACAAGCCGGCATTGGCGATCACCGGCCGGCCGCGGCTGTAGCCCGGGTCGATCGAGCAGGAGACGGCGAAGTCCATCGGCGGCATATACTGCACGGCGGGATGCGGCACCGGCGGCGGAACGTATGACTGTTCGTCGTGGGCGTCGCCAAAGCTGAACAACAGATCGTCGCGGAAGATGAAGCCCATCGGGCGGATGATGTCGTTCATGGCGGTGCTCGACCGGTCGAAATCGGTGTGATCGCCGATCAACAGCAGCCCGCCCCCTTCCTCGACAAATCGCGTGACCGCCGCCGCTTCCTCCGGGGTGTATCGCTCGGTCGGTATCTTGACAACCAGCACGTCGCACTTCGACAGCGTCTGCCGGTCGATGTTGTCCTTCTCCAACAGCTGCGACATCTTATAGTACTGGCCAAGATAGCGGTAAATCAGGGCGTAGTTGTAACCGGAGTTTACTTCGGGATAAGGCTCCGGCTCGACAAACCACTTGGTGTCGTAGGGGATGGTAGTCGGTTCCCACTTCGAGTGCCGCTCGACGAACATGACGCGGCCCTGCTTGCGCTGGCCGATCGGGCACCAGTAGATCGCCGCCGTGAACAGCGCGACGGCCAGTCCGATCAGCGCGCCGGCGCTGCCAAAGCGGCAGAGAGAACGGGAGAGAGGGCTGGGCACTTCAATGCCCAGCATACCGCCGCACGAAGGGCTGGGCACTTCGGTGCCCGGCAGCGCGCCCAATCGGTGGAAGTCCGCTGCTTTCTCGCTCTCCCCGCGCCGCGTGGACGCGGCGGCTAAACGCGTGGATTCTACGTCGGGTTGCGCCGGCGGCTTCTTCCCACGTACGCATCGCCACGCCAGCAGCACCGGCACGACCAATAGCAGAAGCAATACCCACGGCGAGAAGAAGTGGTTCATCGCATGCAGGGGGCGATCGGGGTCGCTGCGCAACACACGGTGCAAGTAGAGCGCCATCAACAGGCCCGCCCGCAGCGGCAGCCAGAGGGCGACCACAAAGATCAGCATACACGGGCCGGCGATCCAGTTCCGCCATCCCGCCCTGAAGCCGCCCACACTCGTCTGCTGCGATTCAGGCGCCTCGCTTGCTTCCACTTTGGCAGGCGGGAAGCCAGGGCCATACGCAAGCAACATCAGCCCGCCGATCAGGAACAGCAACGTGGCCGGATCGAGCAGCAACTCCCAGGTGGCGGCCAGACGGTGGACTTGCCGTATCGAGTGCATCGCGATCGTCGAGCCATCGGCGGCAGCGTCGATTCCCAGCAGCGTGGCGACACCGGCCAGCAGCTCGGGCAGCGGCCAAGGCAACTCGTGCGAATACGCGGTACAAGCGGCGTAAAGCTCCAACGCCAACGCCTGGACCAGTAACACGACGCCGGCGACCACGGCCCCGCCCGCCAACCAGTCGGACCATCGCTTGCGGATCGGCAGCAGCGGAACCGCCACACCGGCCGCGATCAACAGCGGCGCGGCACGATAAGGCCATGAGGCAAACCAGACGGCCGGCAAGAGAAGGACAACTATAGCAACGCGAAGATGCGAACCCGCGAGCGACTTTCTGGCGTTGCCTAGCAGCACAACGCCGGCGACAACCGCCGCGAACCAGGCAAACGGCTGGGCCGGGCAGAAATACTCCAGCCCCAGCAGCCAGGAGCCCGCCAACAGTGCGATGCCGATCCAATAACGAATCATGCCGTCAGTCCCATGCCCGTATTATCCGGACAGATCCACGCATCATAACGAGCGACGCCTCACATCAAGCCACGCCTCGCAATAGCCGGCGGCCAACGGCCGGCGGCAGCGGAACTTACAGGCAATTTCACCGCCGGCCGTTGGCCGCCGGAGGATACCACTGCTTCTGGCCGGGAATTACTTGGCCGAACAACCATCGCCAGAAGATCGCTCGCTCGGGCAAGACGCGTCCATCCTCCTGGAAGTTCTCGTTGCCGGCGAAATGCGTGTCGCCAATCACGACAATCGAGCCGCCCTGCTCCTTCCGCCTTAGGATAATCGCTTGTTCCTCCGTGCCGCTCCTCCAAACACTGAGTTCGTCGGCGCCATCTTGATTGCACTCGATCGGCCATGCTGCACAGAACGGATACTGCACGCTGCTTTGGCCGGCGCAAGTCGTTTGCGGACCCAGCGGAGCCGGCGCTCGCGATTCGTCCCCCGGCGGAACTGGCGAGTGAGGTACGCGGAAGCCGAAGTCAGCCAACAGCGGAGCAATCGGCCGCGAATCTTGGCCGCCGGCCATGCACAAGAAAGTCCCGCCGCCGCGGACGAATTGCTTCACTGCCGCACGCTCCGTCGGCGAGAACTCCCGCGACGGTCCGATCGACACGAACAGCCGGCAGCGTTCCAGCCGTTCCGGCGTCACATCCGGCGTCAACAGCGGCAGATACCCTTGCCGCATCAATGTTCGCTGGAACTCGGCGATGCCGTGGTTCACGCCACCCTCGATCCGCGAATCGCTCTGATAGGCCTCCAAATGAGATGCGTCGATATAGGCGACGTTGCCGCCGGACTTGATCAAACGGCCGTCGGGCAGCACGCGGCTCGACGGATAGCCGGCCGCCAAACAACAGAGCAGCGACACGCCGAGGACCGCGGGAGCCAGCATGGTCTGCCAAGCCGCCGGCCTGGCCGCCATCAGCCCGAGCATCAGCAACAAGCCGGCCAGAATCAGCCATTGCCGCCACGCCGCCAGCCCACCCGATGGCCGGCTGGCAAGATACGAGAATAGGCGGCCGGCGAAGGAAAACGCCCCGGGCAGACCGTCGTTTTGCAGCGGCGACGTGTCGCCGAGAACGACGACGCGCCCCTTCCCAACCGCCTGCTCGGCAGCCAACACCAGGTCGCCGAGCCGGTCGCCCGCGGCGTATGCGCGGTCGCTGGCCGAGGCGACTTTCTTGCCGGGATCGCTCCAACCCCATCGCCCAGCGATCATTGGACGAGCGGGCCAACTCGTGCGGATCGAAGAACCCAACTGGAACCCGAATTGATTCCGCAGGTCGTCGATGCCGACCGTGGCCGGATGCCTCATTACTTCGTAGGAATGCTCCCAGTTGCCGGCGGGGGGAATGGCAACGTCGTAGCGGACTTGCATCGCCAGCGGCACCAGCACGTCGTCGAAACCGCTCGACGAATTCCCCGCGTGAATCGCCGGCTCGGCCACCAGCAGAAGCGATCCGCCGCGGCGAACGTAATCCCATAGGCGATCGAGCGTTTTCACCGGCCAGGGACGATCGGGCTCGATCAGCAGCAAAAGGTCGGCTTTGGCCAGATCGGCCTCGGCGAGGTCTTTCGACTGTTGGAACTCTCCGCCGAGACTCTCGACGAAAGACGGCAACATGCCGAAACGGCCGTTAACCGGCGAGTCGTACTGCGGCTTGAACCAATCGAGGCGGCCCTGATCGTAGGCGACGATCTTCTTGCCGGTCAGGTCCGCGCGATCGCTCCCCGACGCCGCCAAGAGCGCGACGGCGACCGCCAACATCGGGGGACCGAAGTGGAAAAGCACGTCCTTCGCCAAGATTGCCCCCGGTACCTCCTCCTTTGCTTCGCGAGCCCTCCGCCGCTCCAGTTCTTCGGGATCGATGTCGACAACCGGCAGCCACGGCGAGTTGCGGACCATCGCGGCAACCACCGCAATGTCGATGAACATCGCCACAAGCGGCATGTTCCAGGGAATAAGGCTCCGCACTCCGTTTGACCATGCCCAGATTCCGATGTGGTTCTCGTCGGATATTGGCGGCAAAACCACAGGCGGAAGCAGAGCGAGCAATTTCTCCGAATAGGCAAGCAGCAGCAAATACGCGAAATGGCCAAGCAGAATCGCCGCCGCCATCCATAGGGCGCGGCGACGGCGCGGAGGGGAAGTGCAGATGATCCACCCTGTGTAAACCGCGAAGGTCAGCAGCAAGAAGTCGACGCCGCCGAACGTCGCGCCGACCTCCAAGCGAGGACCTGCTACCCAGCCGGCCACGCATCCCAACGCCCAGCCGAGACCGTCGGCGGCAAGCCAAACCGCCGGGACTGAAGCAGAGGCGAGGCGAAAACAGCCCAGCGCGGCCGTGCTCATCGCGGCGATCAGTGCTACGCGAGCCGTCAAGCCGCGATTGACCTGGGCGATTGCCGCCAGCATGACAGCAACGGCCAATACGTTGAGCGCTGCCATGGCCGATGCGACGAGAAGGAGCCCCACACTCGCGCCGCTTGCGAGGATTGCCCAAGCCCTGAAAGAGCGACTGTCTCTTGGCCAGCCGGCGACAAGTGCAACCGCCAGCGCCAGCCACGTCAGCGCACGCTGCAGAGGATGTGCGAGCAGTCCGCTGGAACCGGCCGCGAACCAAGCGGCGGCCATGCCGGCCGCTAGAATCACGACGGCATGGGCAGGAACAGTCGCAGCGGCTCCTTTGCGCGCGTCGTCAGGGATGTCGTTCGAGGACGCCGTTGTCATACTACATCATCCGGGAGAACGCGCAGTATGTTCTTGGCGCCGCGATTCGGCAAGGGGAGTGTTGGCGGGCGCGCTCCCCGCGTTTAGCCCCCGCGTCCACGCGGGGTGATTGCACGACCGATCTCATTCCGCTACACTCCGCGCATGGTCATCGCGTACCACGTCATATTTGGCGCGTACGGGTTTTGGCTCCCCAACGATCCGCGTGGACCGTGGTCCACCGAGGTTTGGGCCCATCATCTCCAGCCGTTTGGCGGTGCGACGAAGGTCGATACTCGGCAGTCACTGGCCGATCGCGGCCATGACCGATCGCTGCGGCTTGGAGCAAGAGAACATCTTCAGTATCCGGCCGTGCAGTTCACTCCGCTGCAATATGTGGAGGATAACCCGGCCAAAGCGGGATTGCCGCCGCAACGCTGGGCGTTCGTGCGGGCGCATTCACCGTAGCCGAGACGTGTTTGGCGGGGTTGAACGCCGAAAGTAATCTGCCCCGCGTGGACGCGGGGGCTAAACGGTCGGCGGCCACGCGACGTTGAACGCTTCGCGGCAGCCCCTCCGTCAATCTGCCGCCGGCCGCTTCAGCATGATGCGGCTGTCGGCCACCGAACAGCCGCTTCCCTTGGCGTGAACGATCAGCGGGTTGATGTCCAACTCGGAAATCTCCGGATGATTGCAGACCATCGCCGAGAGGCGCAAGAGCGTGTCGACGATCGCCGGCACATCGGACGGCGGGCTGCCGCGGAAACCGTCGAGCACCTTGAACGCCCGAATCTCATGGACCATGCGCTCCGCCGAAATCTGCCACATCGGCGCCAGGCGGAAAGAAACGTCCTTGAGCACTTCGACCAACGTCCCGCCCAGCCCGAACATCATCAGCGGGCCAAAACGCGAATCGCGGCTGGCGCCCAAAATCACCTCGACCCCCTTACGGGCCATCTGCTCGACGAGAACTCCCTCGATCTTCGCGCCCGGGACGGCCTTCTCGACGTTGGTCAGTATCCTCTTGTAGCCCGCGCACGCCTCATCGGCGCCCTGGAGATTCAGAATCACCCCGCCGGCGTCCAACTTATGAACCACGTCGGCCGACATCACCTTCATCACGACCGGCGTGCGGAACTCCTCGGCGATGCGGGCGGCGTCCGCGGTGCTGTGCGCCACTTCGCTCCTCAGCAGCGGCAAGCGATAGGCGGTCAGCAATGGGCGGCATTCGGCCTGCGTCAGATAGCGCTTCGGCTGACCGTCGACCAGTTCGGCGATCATTCTCGCCGCCCCGGACACGTCGAGATCGTCGAAGGTGGTCATCTGCCGGCGGGGGATCTCCAGCGAGTTGACCAGCCAGTGGGCGGCGGCCAGGCTCTTCACGCCGTCCTCGGGAAACGGATAATTCGGCACGCCCGCCGTGCGGAGGATCTTCGCCCCCAGGGCCACGTCGCGGGCACCCATGAACGAGCAGACCACCGGCTTGTTGATCCCTTTGATGGCCTCGGGCACGACGGCGGCGGTCTCTTCGATGTCGGTCATCGACTGCGGCGTGAGGATTACCAGGCCCATGTCGACGTTTTCGTCCTCCAACACGGTTCGCAGCGCGGCCTTGTAACGGTCGGCGCGGGCATCGCCGATCACATCGACCGGATTACGGAGCGAGGCGGCAGCGGGCAGGGCGGGCTTGAGTTTCGCTTTCGTGCCGTCGCTAAGTTCGGCCAGCTTCAATTTGTGCCGCACGGCGGCGTCAGTGGCCATGATGCCCGGCCCGCCCGCGTTGGTGATGATGGCGATGCGACCGCCGCGCGGCATCGGTTGCATGGTGTACAAGGCGGCGTAGTCGAACAGTTCGGCGATCGTCTCGACCCGCTGCACCCCGCTTTGGGCCAGCAGGGCGTTGTAGACCGAATCGGAGCCGGCCAAAGAGCCTGTATGGCTGCTGACCGCCTTGGCGCCCTCGGGCGACCGGCCCGATTTGAGGCAGAGCATCGGCTTGTGCGTCTCCCAAAAGATGTCCCGCACCGTCTCGATGAACCGCCGGCCATTGGTCACGTCTTCGAGGTACATGGCGATGACCTTCGTCTTCTCGTCCTTGGCGAGATAATCGAGCAGGTCGATCTCGTTCACGTCGGCCTTGTTGCCGAAGCTGATGAACTTGCTGAAGCCCATCTGCCGCTCTTCGGCGTAATCGAGAACCGACGTGCACAGCGCGCCGCTCTGCGAGATGAAAGCGAGGTTGCCGGGCTCGGGCATCTTGCGGCCGAACGCGGCGTTCATCGAAACTTCCGGATCGGTATTGATGATTCCCAGGCAATTCGGGCCGATCAGCGGGATGCCGGCCTCGCGCACCTTGGCGGCCAGTCTCTTCTCCAGGACGGCCCCTTCGCCGCCAATCTCCTTGAAGCCCGCCGAAATCACCACCAGCCCCTTGACGCCCTTGGCAATCGCCTCGTCGACCACGCCGAGAATCGCCGACGCCGGCACGATCAGCACTGCCAAATCGACTTCGCCCGGAATCTCGCGAAGCGCGCTGTAGGCATGAACGGCGTAGATCGACTTCGTCTTGGGATTCACAGGATAGACCGAGCCTTTGAACTCGGCGTAGATCAGATTCCGGAGGATGTCGTTGCCGACGGTGCCGGGGCGGGTCGATGCCCCCACGACGGCGATCGATTGCGGGTGAAACACGGGGTCAAGCTTGGGTGCGAGCGCGGAATGGTCTTTCATGGTACGCTAGAGTTCCTCTTCTTCCACTTGTGGGCCGTTCACGAGACGGGAAACTCTCAGCATAGGGCCGGTTTGCTTGTGCCGCAAGAACCAATTGCCGTGGGATACCTTCCACTCCACGGTTCGCAGGCGCGGCACCGGTTCGCGACTATGGCTCTTGTTGGCCTCCGGTCGCCAACCGATGGTCGTATGAAAACAGCGGCGAGACACCGGTGATTGTTCTTGCCGTGCAGCGGGCGCCGACTACGAATAATCGCCCCACTCCTCGACCTCCATCCGCAGAATCTCCCGCTGCCATTCCTCTTCGTGGATTGGCCATCCCTGAACCAGCCTGGGTCCGTGACGGGTCTGCTGTGGACGGCAACGCTCGCGGACGCTGTTCCAGCATTCGATCTCCGCCCGAGAGGGGGGCGGTACGCGGCCGCAGACGTTGCTGCGGCGAAAGGAGAGCCGCTGTTGGTCGAAAATACTGATGACCACCGCCGGCCGGCATTCCAGCATCCGCCGCGCGATCAACTCGTGGCTGGCGGTCTGATAACGGCCTTTCAGCGCGAGCAGGTCCCAGTGGCACGCGGCTGCGTCGGTCGTGAACCAGCGTGTCGGCAGCAGCAGCCGGCCTGCCAAGCAGTTGGCGACCTGCTCGCGGGCGTTGGCGGTTCCGCGCGGATCGACCCCCCATTGGGCGAATACGCGATGGGCCACGTGCTCACCGATTTCATGGGCCACGGCCCATTGCCGCCGCTCGAGACGCGGCTCCGGCCGCAACAGGATCGTAGCCCGCGATCGCGACGCCCAGCGGTCCCCCAGCCGGACGTATCGGGCGCGCCCTCCTGCCGATCATCCATTGCCACGACCAGGCCGAGCGTTTGGGCCATGCTCAGCGCATCGACCGGCGGAGCGCGGACGCCGGCCTCGACAAGCACCTCTTCTACGACCCGATCTATGCCGGCCGCCAGTTCTTCACGGGTCAGTTCGGGAAACATGGCACAGCCCCTTCCGTGCTAAATGTACTTCTGTATAGTATAGCACGCGCATCTTATTAGTACAACCGGCCGGATTGTGCCACTTACTTTTGCCGCGAGAATGGGGTACGCTGCAAACTGCTTTTCACTCGCCCAGGCGTAAACGCCCGGGCTAGTGAAAAGGGACTGCAAACACCATTTTCCCTTGTTTCAGCGCCCTCCTTCCGTGGCCAAGAAAATTACTCCGCACACCTACGCCCTGCTGAGCCTCGGCTGCCCCAAAAATCTCGTCGATAGCGAGCGGATGGCGGGGCTGCTGAAACTCGGCGGCTATCGGCTGGTCGACGATCCCCGCGGGGCAGAGTTGGCGGTCATCAACACCTGCGGATTCATCGCCGATGCGCGGGCCGAATCGTACGAGGCGATCGAAGAGGTGTTGCGGCTCAAGAAGCGCGGGCGGCTGGGCAAGGTGATTGTCGCCGGGTGTCTTGCCGAACGCGAACGGGAGAAACTGATCGAGCGGTTTCCGGAAATCGATCGAGTCATCGGCGTCTTTGCGCGACGAGATCGCGAATGTCGTCACGCTGTCCGAACACGACCGGGAAAAAGGGGACGGTCCCCATTTGCCGGAACGGCCCGAAGGGTGCTTCGCACAAATGGGGACTGCCCCCTTTTTCCCCCCGGAGCAGCGGGCCCTCTTCCGGCCGCCGCCGAGCCCGCCTTTGCCTGACAACGGGCGGCTGCGGATCACGCTGCCCCACTTGGCGTACCTGAAAATCGCCGAAGGCTGCAACCGGCTGTGCAGTTTCTGCGCGATCCCGCAGATGCGCGGCCCGTACGCCAGCAAACCGATCGAGCAAGTGGTGGCCGAGGCCGCGGAGCTTGCCGCCGACGGCGTTCGCGAGCTGGTGCTGGTCGCCCAGGACACGACATTTTATGGTTTGGACATCGACGCCCGGTCCCGGCTTGCCGAATTGCTCCGCCGGCTGGCCGAAATCGACGGGTTGGCATGGATTCGAGTGATGTACTTGTATCCCGCTCACGTAACCGACGAATTGGTCGATGTGATCGCCGCCGGCGGCAAAATCCTGCCCTATCTGGATATCCCGCTGCAACACACCAACGACGAGGTGTTGCGGCGAATGCGGCGGCGGGTCGGTCGGCGGGAAACGGAAGAGTTGCTCGAACGCCTTCGCGGGCGGATCGACTCGCTCGTGCTGCGAACCACGCTGATGACCGGTTTTCCCGGCGAAACCGAGGGGCAATTCGAGGAACTGCTCGATTTTGTCAGGCAGTGGCGCTTCGAGCGGCTCGGCGCCTTCGCCTACTGCAATGAGCCGGGCACCCCGGCCGCTGAGCTTGACGGACAGGTGCCGGAAGAGGTAAAACAGGCTCGCCGCGACCGACTAATGGCGGTGCAACAGGAGATCGCCTTTGCCTGGAATGCCTCGCAGGTGGGGCGACGGTTGGATGTGATCATCGACCGTTGCATTTCGCCTGAGGATAACGCCTATGTCGGGCGGAGTTACGCCGACGCCCCGGAGGTGGACGGCCAGGTTTATGTGACCGGCGAGGGGCTCGCGCCCGGCCAAATCGTGCCCTGCGAGGTTGTCGCGGCAAGGGATTATGATTTAATCGCAGTCGCGGTCGATTGAGAAACCGAATGTTGGAAAACAAATATCGGCGTTTTCGTTTAGCCGCGACCCGAAGGGGAGCGGGCTTCCTCGCGCTCTCGTTTCCATAAACGAGGAACACCCCGCACCCGGGTGATTATGTCAACCGACGTCAAATCCGCGAAACACGTGCGTTCGGCGATGTTCAACTTGCCCAATCAGTTGACGTCGCTACGGCTGCTGCTTTCGGTCGTGATGTTCGGATTCGTCACGCAGGATTACTATCTCACGAGTTTTGTGCTGTTCATCATCGCCGCAGGCACCGATTGGCTCGACGGATACTATGCCCGGAAATATGGCCAAGTGACCACGCTGGGGCGGATACTCGATCCATTTGCCGACAAGGTGATCGTCTGCGGCACGTTCATTTTTCTGGCGGCCGACCCGACGATGCATGTCGTTCCCGGCGGATTGCGGGCCTGGATGGTCGTGGTGATCGTCGGCCGCGAACTGCTGGTAACGGCGCTAAGGAGTTTCATCGAGGACCGCGGTTCCGATTTTTCGGCGAAGCTGTCGGGCAAGCTCAAAATGGTGTTCCAGTGCGTCGCCGCCGCCGCGTGTCTCTTCTATCTCTACCACTACGAAGGAAAGACGCCGCCGCACCACGTCGCCACCTGCGCCTCCGACTGGATTTGGTGGGTGCTGGTCGGGTTTGTCTGGTCGTCGGTCGTTTTGACGGTATACTCCGGCCTGGTTTACGTCCGCATCGCGGTGCGGCTGCTGAAGGACGCGTAACCGCTTGCGGTTTCGCAATGGCATGAATCCACTTCTTCCCGGGTGCTGCTGTCGATGATCGCCGGAGCTCTGGTACTCTTGACGATTGCGGCCTGCGTCGGGACCTGGGTAAGAGTCGGCATGAAATGGCACGAGGGGGGGACCGTGCTCCCCTACCAGCCGCGCCGACCAGTGCTCTGGGGCGGGGTGGATGTGATCGTTGCCCTGGTTGTCTGCTACGCCTTGGAGGTAGTCGCCGCTACGGTAGTTCGCGCGGCTCTGGGGGCGGAGGCGGTGCGGCCACCGGCCATTTACGATCCGGAGAAAACCGACGTGTCGCATTATGTCGCACGTCTCATGGAAAGCGCTGGTCCGCGGACGTTGCTGCTGTGCTTGATTTCGGTGGTCGTAATCGCGCCGATTGTGGAGGAGTTCTTCTTCCGCGTGTTGCTGTTGGGATGGTTGGACAAGCTGGAACGCCGCAGCCGGAAGCGGCTTCCGACCCTGCGGCGGTTCGCGCCCTACGGTTTGTGGCCTATTCTGTTGTCGTCGTTTCTCTTTGCGATGATGCACTTCCGTGCCGGACCGACGGAAATCAACAAGAAGGCGTTTGCCTGGTTTCTTGCCGGAGACGGCGTGGCGAAGTTGCTCACGGCGGGGTTCATGGCGGGTTGGCTGCGGTGGCGCGTCGGAGCCACAGCCACCGACTTCGGCCTGCTGCCGAAGAACCTGCTCGGCAACGTCCGGCTTGGACTGATTGCCTTTCTGATGATGACCGTTCCGGTGTACGGGCTCCAGTTCGTCGCCAGCCAACTACTGCCGAAATACGTCGCACCGGATCCGATCCCCCTCTTTCTTCTTGCGATTATGTTGGGACTGCTGTACTATCGCACCCGTCGCATCGTTCCGCCGGTGACCCTTCACGCCGCACTGAACGCTACGAGTTTCGCAGTCATGTGGCTTCATGGCTGAGGCGCGTGCCGCAATAATGACTGCTGTCCGCTTTGGCGAGCGAGTGAAAGGAACTCCATCCATGCCCATCGGTTTTGGCATCATTGGTTGCGGGACGATTGCCAATTTTCATGCTCGGGCGATCGCGGAAGTTCGCGGGGCGAAACTGGTGGCCTGCTGCGACAACGTGGCGGCGGCGGCCGACCGACTGGCCGAGACGACCGGCTGCAAGGCTTACCACGATCTCGACGCGATGTTGGCCGACAAGGCGGTCGAGGTGGTCACGGTCGGCACGCCCAGCGGGGCGCACCTCGAGCCCGCCGTGGCCGCCGCCCGGGCCGGCAAGCACGTCATTGTCGAAAAGCCGTTGGAAATCACGCTCCGCCGCTGCGATCGGATCATCGCCGCCTGCGACGCGGCCGGCGTGGTGCTCTCGACCGTCTTCCAATCGCGATTTCACCAGGCGAGCAGGGAGTTGAAAGGGGCGATCGAGCAGGGCCGCTTCGGCCGGCTTACGCTCGGCGACGCCGTGGTCAAATGGTATCGCACGCAGCAGTATTACGACAGCGTCGCCTGGCGGGGGCAGTGGCAGCTCGACGGCGGTGGCGCCCTGATGAATCAGGCCATCCACAGCGTCGATCTCCTCACCTGGCTGATGGGACCGGTCGTCGAAGTTCGGGCGACGACGGGATTGCTCGCCCACCAGAGAATCGCCGTCGAGGACGTCGCCCTGGCCAGTGTGACCTTCGCCAACGGTGCGATGGGAATCATCGAGGCCAGCACCGCGGTCTATCCCGGCTATCTGAAACGCATCGAAATCCACGGCAGCGAGGGCTCGGCGGTGTTGGAAGAGGAGGACATCATCCGCTGGGACTTCGCCAAGCCGGCGAAGCACGATGCCGCGATCCGCCGGGCGATGAGCCAACGCAAAAGCAGCGGCGGCGGGGCCTCCGATCCCAAGGCCATAAGCCACCACGGCCACGCCCGGCAGTTCCAAGACGTGCTGGCGGCGATCAAGAAGGGGGCCAAGCCGTTGATCGACGGCCGCGAGGGCCGCCGCTCGGTCGAGATCATCCTGGCCATTTACAAGGCCGCCGAGACGGGCAAGGCCGTCCGGTTGCCGTTGGCACGCGATCCGCCGCTGAAGGCACGAAAAACCGGGATGCAAACTGCATAAGAACGCAGCAACCATTTGCCGCCAAGATGGGAAGGCTGTTTAGCCGCCGCGTCCACGCGGCGCAGAATCGCCCACAGTCGCGGCGCCGCGTGGACGCGGCGGCTAAACAGTCCGGCGGTAACCTCCCCAATCCGTTACCGCCGCAAGCGGCAGAATCGCTCTTTCCAGAAATGCCCCGTTTTGCGACAATGGCCACACTACCTGGAGTTGAAAGGACGCTCTCCATGCGGCGGCGGCAGATCGTCGATTATCTGGTTTACGTGGCAGTGCGGATTTTGATCTGCATCGTGCAGGCCGTGCCGATCGAAAGCGGCCAGCGGCTCGCTCGCCTGTTGGCGCGGTTTTTTTGTGACGTGCTCCGCATCCGTAGCGGCGTGGTCGACGACAATCTGGCCCATGCCTTTCCGCAGATGTCGGCATCCGAGCGGCTCGCTCTGGCCCGGCGAATGTGGGAGCACCTGTTCGTGTTGGTGCTGGAAATCGCCCACACGCCGCGAAAGATCCACGAGACCAACTGGCGTGATTACGTAGTGCTGCGGAACGAAGCCGAGCTGGTGCGCGGCCTGATCGACGATCGCCCTTTGCTGATTATCGCCTCGCACCTGGGCAATTTCGAGGTTGGCGGCTACGTGCTTGGAGTTCTCGGATTTCCCACGTACACCGTCGCACGGACGCTCGACAATCTCTATCTCGACCGCTTCCTCAACGACTTCCGCGGCCGAACGGGCCAGCACATGATTCCGAAGAACGGCGGCTTCGAGCAGATTACGCGGGTCTTGGCCAGCGGCGGCACGATGACCTTCCTGGCCGACCAATACGCCGGGCCGAAGGGCTGTTGGGTGCAGTTCTTCGGCCGGCCCGCCTCGGCCCACAAGGCGATCGCGCTGTTGGCGCTGGACAACAACGCGCGGATGTCCGTCTCCACCGCGCAGCGGCTGGATCGCCCGATGCACTTCGAGTTGTGGAACTACACCACGATCGACCCCCAACAGGTGGCCAATTCGCTGGGCACGGTCCCCGAACTCACCCAGTGGTACAGCACGCGGCTGGAAGAGCTCATCCGCCGTGCCCCCGATCAATACTGGTGGCTGCACCGCCGCTGGAAAGACACCCGCGAGAAGAGGTCGGAAAAGAGGGCGGCTTGAGGCGAGAAGATTGTCGATTGCTGATTGTTGGTTGCTGATTGCCCGCTCCGCCGCTTGCGGTTTCGCCATCGTCCTGGGCGCTGCCATCCACGCCCGCTGTAGGAGGCGTCTCCTCACGCCGATTTTGCGGGCTTGGGGCCAAAATCACTGCAAGTCGGCGTCAGGAGACGCCTCCTACAGCGATAACCGCTCGGCGCTACGGGCGCAGGAACACGTCGGTAATTCCTTACGCGCTATTGGCCTGGGGAGTTTGACGGCATCTTGGCGAAAACGGAGAGACTGGGCGATGGCGAATCCATTTCTGAAGTTGGTCGCCATCGGAGATTACGGCCGCTCGGATTTGCAGGATCGCTTCGCCTGACGGGCCGTCATTCCAGAATTTTTCTGTCCCCTTCACTCGCTTACTGACCTGTTTGACAAGCGACTCGGCCAACGAACTTGTCACGGGCAATCCCGAGCGCCGGTAGCCAGGGTAGTCCATTCGGCTGCGGTTGTTGGTCAGGTAGCGGATGGTGGCATGAACGATCTTGCGGGGATCGGTTTCGGGAATGTCCGACTCTTGCGGCAGCGGTCCGTGCTGCGATTGCCATCGCTGCAACTCTGCAATCACATCGTCCACCCGGCCTTGCCAACAAGCGTTCGCCCACACCAAGTATTGCCGCCAACGCGGTTCGGCGTCGCCGTGAATCGCTTTGGCGGCGGTGTACACGTATTCCACCGCGTGAACGAAATCCACAATCGGAACGAACTGCGAAAACCAACGTCGATGGATGCTCCAATTGTAGCCCAAGCCGTCACCGACGAACGCCCGTTTTTGCGCGGCGAAGAAACCTCGCTTGTCAGCTTCCGCCGCCATCATTGCGCCAAACTCATTGCTGCCAGCCAACGAACTGAGACACGTGCGAAACACCGTCGTCGGTTGCCACGGCGGCGATTGCTGAAGCGGCGCCGCCACGGTTTCACCGCCTGTCGCCGGCAATGGCTCCACATCCGTCCCCTCCGCAACAACCTCGTTTTTCAGACATTTCAGGCCGTTTACCAGCTTTTCCACATACGCTCGATTGCAAAAACAGTCGGGCAACTCCGCTTGCGGGTCTGCGGCGAACGAGCGGCTTTGCATCCGATGAAAGGCCGCGTTCTTCGTCTCGCGCCAGTGCGGCTGGTGAACGCCCCGCCCCCGATCGGGCTCGCGCGTCCGCATCCGCCCGCCATCGCCAAACACCGCCGCCAAATCCGGCGGCGCTTCCGCAACCGTCGGCTGCCGTGGCAAGGGTTGTTCGACATACCGACGCGTGCGAACGTCCCGATCCGCAGCCATCTCCGCGCCAACCTCGCAAATCAACTTGTTGATCTGGCGATCCGAAATCGTGATCTCGCCCACCACCTTCAACGCCACTTCCGCCACGTCGAAGGAACTGGTTACGCCGGCCAAGTGCAAGATGCGATGCAAAATGCTCGAACTGTATCCGTGGCCGTCAATCTTCAACACCGGCCGCTGCGGGAAAAAAATCCCTGCGGCACCTCGAACAGTGTCCTACGGGTTCATTGAGTGTGGCGTCGCCGCCACGGACCACCATCGAACGAGGCACGGTTTTCAGAGAACACATCTTCCCGCAAACCGGACACGACGCCTCTTGGCCGAACTGCTCACCTTGAGAACCGGTCATCGCCTCCACGGTTCCTTTAACCAATGCCCGAGAGGCCGCCATCGCCAACTCCTCCATGTCGGCCAGACTCACATCCATGCCAGGACCGTTGGGAAACGCCTCCTGCGCGATGATTTTTCCCCAGCCTGCCGCAATCTCCTGAATTTCCTTCAATCTCCGCTCCCGAGCCTCCTTGCTCGCCATGTCGTGGTTCTCCTTGTACTTATGATGACCTCATGCTCCAGAATCCCGCCCGCCAGCTTAAACGATCCCCCTCGGCACTGCAAACCCGTTCCTGCGCCCGGCGCTACCCGCGATAGCGTTCTTGCTTGACAGTCCTCCCCCACCGTTGGTAGTCTAGTAGTGGAAGATACTATATCCGCGGAGCAGCGAAAGGCTTGGTGTGCCGATGATTCGACGAAGACTCTCCTTTAGCGGCGTGAAGCCGGTGCAGCAAGAGATCGCATTCTCGTTGACACTCGCGCTGGGGGTGATCGTCTTCGGGATGGCAGTGCGCGTCTCAGCTCAAGTTCCCGGCGGTGGACGCGGTGGAGTCTCCGCGGTGGCGCCCCGCACGGCGGCGCCCCGCATGGCGGCACAGCGGAGCCACAAGAAATTGTAGGACCCGCCGATTCTGACCGAGGTCCGCCCGAAAGGAAGTATGACAGCCTGCCGGTCGATACAAGCCTGAGGAAAATGGATAGCAAGATTCGGACAGATCTGCGCAACGGCAACTACGGCGCTACGACGAAGGATGATTTCGAGCACTTTTACAAGGCCTACTTCCTTTCGCGCTGGTCGGTGCAGGAGGACATTCGCCAACTGCCCCATTACCGCCAGGAGCTGTCGAGCCATTTTCGCTCGGCTGTTCCCGGACCGCCGCGCGATGATCTTACCCGCCTCACGCTCGACTTCCTGAAGCAGTTGGTCCGCGGCGATTACCACCCTGCGGTGAAGATCAACGCCGTGCTGGCGATCGGGGAACTCAACAGCGTCGAACAGAGCGGCCGCGTGGCGGCGGTGCCGCTGCCCGAAGCGCTCGACGTTTTACTTGCCGCGGCCAACAGCAGCAAATTCTCCGACGCCATTCGCGTGGCGGCGATGGTCGGCGTTCTACGTCACGCCTCGGCCGGCACTCCCACCAGCGAGACGCAGAAGAAGATCAGCGACGTCATGTTGCGGCTGGCAGCCGGCGACCTGCCGGCCGGTGCGGCGCTGTCCGCCCGCGGGTGGTTGGTTGCACGAGCGGTCGAGACGCTGGGCACGCTGGGGTCCGTCGGCGAAAACAACGAGGTCTTTACGGCGGTGTTAAAAACCGCCGCCGACACAAAGCTCCCCTTGGCCGTGCGCTGTGCCGCCGCCGATGCCCTGGGGCGACTGAATTACGCATCGGCCGACGGCATCAATCCGGTGGAAACCGCTGCCGTGCTCGGCCGACTGGCGATCGACACCTGTAAGGCTGGCCTAGCGCAAACCAAGGATGCCGCCGGCGTCCCCTTTCGCCGTCGGCTGTTGTGCCGCCTCGATGCGGTGCTGGTGGCGCTTAGCGGAGAAGAGGAAAGAGGGGAGAAGAAGGCCTGCACGGGGATCGTGCCGCTGGCGAAGCAGCCACCCGAGAAGGCCTTCATCGCCAGCTTGCAAAAAGCCATCACGGATGCCATCGACAAGCTCGATTACAAAGAAAACATAAGGGAGAGCCCCGACACGGCAAAGCTGGATGACATGAAGGAGCCGGTTACGAAGCTCCAGCAGTCGCTCGAACAACTGCTGCAACAGAAGCCGTGATGGAAGGGTCGCGAATTCGTCATTCGAGCAGCGTCCACTCCGGCTCCGCCATCTCATCGCGGGTTGAAGTACGGACAGACGTTCGATAGCCCGGCCGCAGCGCGGCGGCGCTCCATTGGCCCGAAGGGTGCATTGCGACGATTACTGCCTGGTCTTCCTGGGCGAGCTCGTAGCTGTCGGCGATGCGTTGGATCACCTCGCGGGCGGCGTCGGCAGGCGAGACGCCTCGGCCCATCAACTCGACCGCGAGAAAACTGCCGCAGACGCCCATGATCAACTCGCCGTCCCCCGTGGCCACGGCGGCGCCGCGACGGGGATCGACGTACAGGCCGTGGCCGATGATCGGCGAATCGCCCACTCGGCCCGGCGGCTTGAACGGCAGCCCGCTGGTCGAGCAGGCCCCCGCCAGCGTGCCGCGTGAATCGATCGCCAGCACGCCCACCGTGTCGTGATCGCGGTTGTGCGGCAGCGATTCTCCCTCGCCGCAAAGTGGATCAGTCCCGTTGTCGTTGGAGCGGCGATCCCCGCAGCGTTCCTCATGGTTGGGCGGCGGACGGAACGGCGCGTCGTCGCGGCCTTGCGGGTCGGGATGCTCGCTGACCCATTTTTGCCACTTCGCCCTGGCATCGTCGGTCAACAGATCGACCGGCGCCACTCCGAGCCGCTGGGCGAAGCGGTCGGCCCCGTCCCCGGCCAACAGCACCACGTGCAACCGCTCCATGACCATCCGCGCGATCGTCACCGGATGCTCGAAGCGTCGCAGGTAGCAGACCGATCCGCAGCGGGCGGGCGACTGCATGATCGAGGCGTCCAGCGAAACCTCGCCCGAGCGATCCGGCAACCCGCCGCGGCCGACGCTCGTTACCTCAAGGTCGGACTCGACCGCCCGGCACGCCTGCTCGACGGCGTCGAGGCTCGACCCGTTCGGGCCGCCAAGATACGGCCAGCCCGCCGTGGTTGCTGTCTTTCCAAAACTCCAAGTGGCGAGAATGATCGGTTCGGGCATGGATGGCATGGTGTACTATCAAGGTTCAAGGCTCAAGGATGACACAGCAAAGGCGGCAGTGTCAATATCCTCGACGTCTGCCGGGGTGCATTGATTGCCTGCGGTCAGGATGGGAAGACCGTTTAGCCGCCACGGCCACGCGGCGCAGCATCGATGCAGTCCCCGCGCCGCGTGGACGCGGCGGCTAAACGGTTTGCCGGCCGACCTTGACGCTCGCCGGCAAAACCGCACAATGGGAAGGGAAAAGGGGACAGGCACCTTTTGTGCGAAGCACTCGAAGGGCTGTTCCGGCAAAAGGTGCCTGTCCCCTTTTCCCGCAAATCGCGTAAGAAAGGGAGACGCCCACGTGTCGAAATTCGCCGTAATTCTGCCTGCCGCCGGCCGCAGCCGCCGCTTTACCGATCAGAGCTACAAGAAGGTGTTCGCTCCGCTGGCCAACAAGGCGATTTGGCTCCATTCGGCCGAGCGGTTCTTAGGACGCGACGACGTGATTCAGACGATTCTGGTCATTGCGCCCCAAGACCGGCCCGACTTCATGTTCAAGTTCTCGGCCAACATCGCCATTTTGGGCATCGAAGTGGTCGATGGCGGCGTGGAGCGGGCCGATTCGGTCGAGGCGGGCTTGGCGCGGGTCAAGCCGCAGGCCGACTTCATCTGCGTTCACGACGCCGCCCGCCCCTGTTTGACCACCGCCTGGATCGACCAGATCTTCGCCGCTGCCGAGAAGTCTGATGCCGCGATTTTCGCCATTCCCGTGTCCGGCACGCTCAAGCGCGTCGCCGCCAACCACAAGATCGAGGCGACCGTCTCCCGCGAGGGCCTCTGGGAGGCGCAAACGCCGCAAGTCTTCCGCCGCCAACTTCTGCTGGACGCCTACGCCAAGCGCGCCGGCTTCAACGCCACCGACGAAGCCCAGTTGGTCGAGCGGATCGGCCACGCCGTCACGGTCGTTCCCGGTTCCGTTATCAATATGAAGATCACCACGAAGGAGGATCAGCGGTTGGCCGAGCAGGCGTTGAGAGCGCTGCCCAAGCCGAGGCTGCCCGGCGGGGTGAATCCGTTCGCGGATGATGATAAGTGGCGATGAGGGGAGAGGGGAGAGAGGAGAGGGGAGAGGGAAGAAACGGGAGACGACCGAGCAATGAACGCGCCGATTCGACACGCGCCAACTTCCGGCGGTGACTACACCGGGGCTTGGAGTAGATTCAGGAGAGTACAACACCGGTTCTGTGGTGTTTTCGTCATTGGAATCGTTGTCGTCGTGGCAGGGAGCGTGGCATTTGACGGAAACCCGCTGTTCGGCTGGGTCGCAATTCCCGTCGTGTCGGTCCTAATGGTCACTTTCGTAGTCGGGTCACTCCACCACGTCTTCTTTCGATGTCCGCGTTGCGGCGGTTTCTTCTTCCTGCGATCGTTGTACCGTAATCCCCTCGCTCGTCGTTGTCTCCATTGTGGTTTGCGAATTTGGGCAAAGAACGATTCGCAGGAGGAACTAGATGGCAGCCGTTAAGGATTATCGCGATCTGATTGTTTGGCAGAAGGCGATGGACTTGGTGGAAACCATCTACCGGACGACGGGAGCGTTTCCACGAGAAGAGATCTACGGGCTGACGAGCCAAATTCGCCGAGCGGCGATCTCCGTTCCGTCGAATATCGCCGAGGGAAACGGACGCAACACCACCCGCGATTATGTGCATTTCCTTGGCATGGCCTACGGCTCCGTCAAGGAAGTGGAAACCCAGGTGCTGATTGCCGAACGACTCCGATACATCGATCCTAGCCGCATCGCCGAGTTGGTTCGCCTGACGGCTGAAGTCGCCCGCCTGATTAGCGGCCTCATCAATTCGCTGAGCAAGAGGATGCCCCAATGACGTCACACGCCGATTCCCTCTCCCCTCTCCCCTCTCCTCTCTCCCCTAACATCGTCGCCGAGCTCTCTTGGCGCGGCCTAATCAACCAAACCACCGACGATGCGAACCTGCCAAAGTTCCTGGCGGAGAAGCCGCGAACGGTTTACGCCGGCTTCGACCCGACGGGGGAGAGTCTCCAGGTGGGCAATCTAGTGGCGCTGATGATCTTGCGGCGCTTCCAGCAGGCCGGACATCGGCCAATTGCCCTCCTGGGCGGCGCTACCGGCATGATCGGCGATCCGAGCGGCAAGAGCGAGGAGCGAAAGCTGCTTTCGGTTGAGTCGCTGCGGGCGAACATCGCCGGCATGGAGCCGCAGTTGCGGCGGTTCCTGGATTTCGATTGCGGCCCGCAGTCGGCAATCCTGGTGAACAACTACGATTGGATGGGCAAGTTCGGCTACCTCGAATTCTTGCGCGACGTGGGCAAGCACTTTCCCGTGAACGTGATGTTGGCCAAGGACTCGGTTCGCAGCCGGCTCGACCGCAATGAGGCCGGCATGAGCTACACCGAGTTCAGCTACATGTTGCTGCAAGCCTACGATTTCGTGCATCTCTACGAGCAGTTCGGCTGCGAGATTCAGGTGGGCGGGAGTGATCAGTGGGGCAACATCACCGCCGGCATCGACCTGGCCCGACGGCTCCGCGGCGTGCAGCTCTACGGCTGCACTTGTCCGCTGTTGACCACCAGCGGCGGCACGAAAATGGGCAAGACCGAGTCGGGGGCGCTCTGGCTTTCGGCCGAGCAGACGAGCCCCTACCAGTTCTATCAATACTGGATCAATCTGGACGACGCCGACGTGGGCCGCTGCCTGCGCTTCCTCACCGAATTAGAGCAGCGTGAGCTGGACGCGATCTTGGGCGAGCATCAAGCAGATCCCGGCCGGCGGTCCGCGCAGCGCCGGCTTGCGACCGAGTTGACGCGGCTGGTGCACGGGTCCGAGGGACTTCGCACCGCCGAGCGGGCGACCGAGATCTTCTTCGGCGCCGAGATCAGCGACCTGAGCGACTCGCAACTGGCCGGCATCTTCGCCGACGTGCCCAGCCGGCAACTGCCGCGCGAACGGCTTTCGGGCGAGGGCCTGCCGATCATCGACGCCCTGGTCGAAGCGGGACTGGCAAAGAGCAAGGGAGAGGCCCGGCGAACGATCGTCCAAGGCGGTGCGTATGTGAATAACCGCCGCGTCGAGGGGATCGAGATGCAATTGACCCCCGCCCATTTGGCCGGCCAATCGACGATGATCCTCCGCTCGGGCAAGAAGAACTACGCCCTGCTGCGGTTTGTATGAGGAACCCCCGGGGAATGCCTCGCCGAAAGCGCCTGCTACTGATCGTTGTCACGCTGGTGATCGCGCTGATGATCGCCGGGGTGGTCGGTGTCTATTTCGCCCTGCGGCACGAGCCGGCGTTTTATCGCGAAGCGATGCAGACCAAGCCTGAGGCGCTGGAAAAGGCCAGCGACCGGATGCTGAAGAAGATCGGCGCCTTGCAGGGAGCGATGAACCGGCGCGGCCGTTGGCAGGCAGTCATCACCGCCGAGGAGATCAACGGCTGGCTGGCGGTCGATCTGCGCAAGAACCATCCGAACGTCTTGCCGCCGTCGGTCAGCAATCCGCGGGTGGCGATCGAGCCGAACGAGATGACCGTTGGCTGCCGATACGAGCACGGCGGCGTCAATAGTATCGTGAGCCTGGCGTTTCAACCCTACCTGTCCGAGCCGGGCGTCGTCGCGCTGCGGATCGTTCGCGGCCGGGCGGGAGCGTTGCCGGTGCCGCTGAAGGACGTGCTCGACGGCATTTCCAAGGGCGCCGCCGAGTTGCAACTCCACATGCAGTGGGCGCACTCCGGCAGCGACCCGGTCGCCCTCATCTCCCTGCCCGACGACAGCGACGCCGACCGCCGCGTCCGCATCGAATCGCTGGAACTCTGCAAGGGTGAAATCCACGTGTCGGGGGTCACCGAGCGGCGAAGGCGATGAGGGGCCGGTCACTGCGAACCTCGTTCGTCGAACGAGAGACGCCATCGCATCGGGTCGTCGCCAGAGGATCGCAGCGTGACATGGCCGGCAAGCCGGTCGCCGGCGAGCGTCACGGCCCACTCCTGGTCGTTTTGCCGCACGACCACGTACGTCCCGCAGTCCCAGCGGGTCACCACGCCGCGATCGCCGGAGATCGGGCCCTCGTAGTCGAGATAGGCCAGGCGATGATCCGGCAGGGCTTCGCATTCCATTTCGACGCCCGTTTCCGGTGCATGGGGCAACGCCCAAGTCTTCAGCACGTCGCCGGCTTCGAGCATGAAATCGAAGTGGTCGCCGCGCGGCCCCCGGTGGCAGAGAATGGCGAATCGTGGCATAACCGCTTTCGATACCTGAAATTCGCGACAAAAAAGCAGCGGCAATAGCCGGCGGGCAACGCCCCGCCGGTGAAGTGCGGGCAAGATCAATGCCTTGCCGATCCTCGCCCTCTTGACGACTCGCGTTGCTTCAATCCCCCGGCGATTCGCCTGCGGGGCGTTGCCTGCCGGCTATTTGCGGGCGCGGAATCACTTCGAAACGGCGGTCTCGTCGGAATCGACCGCCATCGGCTTGGGGAGATCGGGCGTGGCCATCTCGACGTGCAGGTGGTACGTGCCCGGCTGCTTCGCCAGTACGCGGACTTGATACGTCTGCGTCTTGTCGGGGGGCAATTCCGCGACGGGATTAAAGCGAATCGTCTGGCTCGGGTAGTCGATGGTCGCGCCGACGGTGCCCAGGGCAACGGGCGTCATGCCTTCAGGCACTTTCGCGGTTACGACGACCTGATGATAGGTGACGTTCTCCTTGTTGGTCAGTCGGATTTCGTAAGTCAACTGGCTACCTGGCCGCGCGGGATTGGTCAAGCTGGCGGCCGAGAGCGACAACCCGCCGCCTGTGGCCTTCGGCGGTGACGCGGGCGTGGGCGGCGGGGCCGGGGGGCTTTTTGGCTTCTCGGGCTGGAGGATTTCGACCGACGCCTCGCGCGTCGCCTGGCTGCCGTCGGGCAAGCTGACGGTGAAACTGGTGGTTGCCTTGGCCGCGGCCGCAAGGCACTTGCACTCAATCGCAAATCGCACCTCTTTGCCCACGCCCAGGCTGTCGATGTTCCACACCAGCGACTTGTCAACGACCCGGAATCCCACCGTCGCGTTGTCCGGCTTCAGCACCGAGTCGCAGCGACCGGCGACTTGCACGTTCTGCACCACGGTTGTGCCGGTGTTCTTCACCGCGATCGTGAACTGCACCGTGTCGCCCACGGCGGCCGGCTTATCAGGCCCGGTCAGCGTTACCGACAACGTCGCCGGGGCGGGGGCCGCGGGCGACCGCCCGCCGACTGCCGTCACGACCGCCTGCGCGCTGGCCGACGGAATACCGGGGCCGGTCACTTCGACGCCGAGCGAGGCCTGCCCCGCCTTGACCACGCGAATCGTCAGGGCCAACTGCCGCGTCTCGCCCGCCCGCAAAGCCGGCAAGAGGTGCTCGATGAGGTCTTTGCCGCCGGCCTTTTCATACGCCAGTTCCGGGCTGAACCGCACGCGAATGTGGCCGCCGGTGATGGTCGTCGCGCCGTTATTGCTGACCGAAATGATGAACTTCACCTCACCGCCAACAGTCGCCGCGGTCTGAGCGGGGGCAAGCGATACCGCCAGCGGCGTCACCGGCGCGGCCGGTGACCCGGTCGGTGAAGGCCCTGTGGGCGATGGCCCGCTGGGCGGCGGGGCGGCGGCCAAGGCGACCGTTGTCGTGGCGCACTCGCGGGCCTTCAATCCGCCCGCCGCGGTCGCCTCGCAACAGACGACCGCGGGCCCTGGCTTTTCGGCACGGAAGGCCAGTTGGATCGGCAGCCGCTGTCGCGCCCCCAGATCGCCGATCCGCCAGCGAAGTTGACTGCCGGCAACTTCCGCCGCCGGATTGCCCCCTAGGTAAGCCAGTCCGGCGGGCACGTCCAGCGCGGCCGTCACCTGCTTGGCCGCCAGATCGCCGGGATTGGCAAGATCAATCTGATAGGTGAGCGTGCCGCCGATGCCGGCCGTTGCCGGGCCAAGGATGTGAACTGCCAGATCGGGTGCCGACCAGGTCTTCGTCGTCCCGCCGTTGCAGACCAGCAGCCGCTGCCCGCCCGAGCCCGGCACGTCGGCGGGGCGGAACACCTGAATCGCGATCCGGTTGACGCCCGAGGCCGGCTGCTTCTCGACGATTTCGACCGGCGCCTGACCCGCCGCATTGGTGCGGATCTCGGCCGAGGGGCGCAGGTCGGCGAAAAACCGGCCGGCGGACCGTCGAGGATCTCATACCGCACGATCCAGTTTTCGCAGGGCGACTGGTTCGAACTGCGGGTCACCGTGGTGGTGAACACGTGCCTGGTGCCGGCCGGATTGATCGCCGGCGGCGGATACTGCGCGACCGCATCGACCCAGTGAATCGTGGCGGTCTTGCGGCGGGCGTCCCAGTTGTAGACCTCGGGCGCGACGACGTTGACGTAACTGACGCCTTCCAGCGGCGAACTGAGCGAGACCCAGCCCTGCCCGCGACGCACATATCGGTCGTCTTCCGGCGTGGGAGTGCCGCGGTTCAACAGGACGTTGCTCCGCGAAGTGTCGCCGATGGCGGTCGTGGCGTTGACGATTCGCGGGAAGGTGAAATCGCCGAGAAAAGGATCGATGAACCCGCCCGGCTCGACCGCCACGAACTGCCCGACGCTCCCCGGCGCGATCGACCATTCCAGCCGGCGGTTGGTCCGCAGATATCCATCGGGCCCGAGCACCCCGGCGACGACGATCACCTCGCTCCCCACCGGGACGACAACTTCGCGCGGCTCGATCAGCACAGCGACGTCGTCCCAGGGCAGAGGGCCCATCGGATCGTTAAAATCGCGCTCGCTCGGTGGGTAGGGGGTTGCCGGCGCGACAGCGGCGGGGGCGGAGCAGGGCGGTGGCGGCGGCGGGACGAAGACGTGTTCGCCCGTCGGATCGATGCCGGATGAGGGGAGACTATTGCAGCCGGCCATGCCCACCGCATAGCACAATGCCGCAGCCAGCCCACACCAGCCAGAACGTCCATGATCGCCGCATGGCCCTATCCTCGGGACCACTTTATTCGACCATGCAATTCTACCACGCTTCCTGGCAGGATGGGGATTTTTCGCAACATGAAACGATGCGCAAAGAGAACGCGGCGGAAAAATCGTTAGAGGTGGTAGTGACGCAACGCGGCCCGCTTCAGGGAGCGCGTCCAGTAGGGTATCTGTTTAGCCGCCGCGTCCGCGCGGCGCAGAATCGCTCGCAACGGCAGCGCCGCGTGGACGCGGCGGCTAAACGGTTTTAAGCATGACGCCGCAAACCGTTACTCTGTCCATTTTTCCTCGCGGGGGGGGTTGACCGCTTACGCGACAGGCGATACTCTGATCCTGCATGGGACGATGGCCTGGCCGCCCCCTCCTACCGGGTTGACATCTCTTCTGCCGTTGGGTTCGGCGTGAGCGACGGTCGGCATTGAACATAGGAGAGCGCTCAGGATGCCAGCAAAAAAGAAAACACCGGACGGCCCCCTTTCCACGCAGCCACAGGACAAGGCGCGAAGCCACCCTACGACCGCAGTTCCCACAGGCGATTGCGGCATCGCCGACCAGCCCGAGGCCGCCGCAGCAGAGGAGATTGACGACCGGGAGGCGCCACAGGCCCCGCGGTTTCCGATCGTCGGCATTGGCGCGTCGGCCGGCGGGCTGGAGGCCTTGCAGGAGTTCTTCGGCCACACGCCGGCCGAGACCGGCGTGGGCTTCGTGGTGGTCACCCATCAACACCCCGGCCACGTCAGCCTGCTGCCCAACCTGCTGGCCAAGTCGACTTCGATGCCGGTGCTCGAGGCGGAGGACGGAACGGAGGTCAAGCCGAACCATGTCTACGTCGGCGTGCCGGGCGGACTGCTGGCGATCACCGGCGGCGTGCTGCGGCGGCTCGACGCCGATTCGACCTGCGCTCCCCACCTGCCGATCGACTATTTCTTCCGCTCGCTGGCCGAGGACCAGCACGAGCACGCCATCTGCATCGTGCTGTCGGGCACGGGGGCGGACGGCACCTTGGGGACGCGGGCGATCAAGGCCGAGTCGGGCATGGCGATGGTGCAGGAGCCGCCCTCGGCCAAATACGCCGGCATGCCCTCGAGCGCTATGGCCACCGGCCTAGCCGATTACATCCTCTCGGCCGCGGACATGCCAGGGCAGTTGGTTGCCTACACCAAGGGGCCCTACTTGAAGAACCGCGTGGCGGCCGCTCCCACCGCCGCATTTCCCAAAGAGCCCTTGCAGCGGATTTTGGCGCTGTTGCGGGCGCGCACCGGCCACGATTTCGCCTCGTACAAGATGAACACCATCCGCCGGCGGATCGAGCGGCGGATGAACGTCCATCAGATCAAGGAGGCCCCCGAATACGTCCGCTATTTGCAGGACAATCCGCACGAAATCGACATGCTCTTCTCCGAGCTGTTGATCAGCGTCACCTCGTTCTTCCGCGATCCGGCGGCGTTCGAGGTGCTGGCCGAGAAGGCCTTGCCCGACCTGCTCGGCTCGCGTTCGGACGGGCACACGCTGCGGGTTTGGATTCCCGGCTGCGCCAGCGGCGAGGAGGCCTATTCGATCGCCATCATCCTGCACGAGTGCATGGCGAAGATGAAGCCCCGCTTCGACGTGCAGATCTTCGGCACCGACCTGGACGCGCACGCCATCGAAGCCGCCCGCGCCGGCGTTTACGCGGCGGGCATCACCGCCAACGTCTCGCCCGAGCGGCTCGAGCGCTATTTCGTCCGCGAAGACAACACGTACCGCATCCGCAAGGAGATCCGCGAGATGCTGGTCTTCGCCCCGCAGAACGTGATCAAGGACCCCCCCTTTACGAAGCTCGACCTGATCGTCTGCCGCAACGTGCTGATTTATCTGGACGCCGACTTGCAGCGCCGCCTGCTGCCGGTCTTTCACTATGCGATGCGTCCCGGCGGGCTGCTATTCTTGGGCCCTTCCGAGTCGATCGGCGGATATGCCGACCTGTTCGAGCCGTTGAACAACCAGTGGAAGATCTTCCGGCGGAAGGAGACGGCTTCGCCGGTGTACCCCATCATGGAGATGCCGGCCGGGCCCAAGGCGGCCGCGGCGGCGGCGGCCCGCGAGGCCTTCGCCCCGGTCAAGCCATCGCACACGATCGCGCATATCGAGCGGCTCCTGCTGGGGAGATTCGCGCCGACCACGCTGGTGGTCGACCAACGGGGAACGATCGTCTACATCCACGGCCGCACCGGCGCCTACCTGGAGCCGTCCGAAGGGCAGCCGCGGAACAACTTGCTGGAGATGGCCCGCCACGGCCTGCTTCGCCCGCTGACGGCCGCCTTGCGGCAGGCGGCGATCGAGCGGCGGGAGATCGTCCGCGAAAACGTCCGCGTGAAGACCAACGGCGACTACATGCAGGTCAATTTCAGCGTCGCCCGCATCGAAGAGCCCGAGCCGATTCGCGGCCTGCTGATGGTGACGATCTTCCCCAGCCCCGGCAACCCGCCCCCCGGCAACCCGCCCGCCAGCGAAGCCGCGGCGTCCCCCGCCGCACCCGTAAGGAAGGCCGAAGATCAGCCCACCCGCGTCGACGAACTGGAACACGAACTGCAATTCACCAAGGAATCGCTGCAAACCACGATCGAAGAGCTGGAGACCTCGAACGAAGAACTGAAATCGATCAACGAAGAGCTGCAATCCACCAACGAGGAATTGCAGTCGACCAACGAGGAACTGGAGACCTCGAAGGAGGAGATGCAATCGTTGAACGAGGAGCTGAGCACCGTCAACACCGAGCTTGAGGCCAAGGTGGACGAATTGTCGCGGGCCACCGACGACATGCAAAACCTGCTGAATAGCACGCAGGTGGCCACCATCTTCCTGGACAGCCAGTTCAACGTGAAGCACTACACCGACACGGCCAAGGATCTGTTCAACCTGATCCAAAGCGACATCGGCCGGCCGCTCTCGCACCTGACCTCAAACCTGGAATACGACCGACTGATCGACGATTGCCGCCAGGTGCTGCGCTCGCTGGTCCCCAAGGAGGTCGAGGTCCACGCCCGCAACGGCGCCTGGCACCTGATGCGGATCATGCCCTATCGCACGGCGGAGAACGTCATCGACGGCGTGGTCATCACCTCCGTCAACGTCACGCCGATGCGGCGGGCCAAGCAGGATGCCGAGGCCGTGTCCGAGTGCTTCAGCGATATTGTGCAGGCGGCGCAGAATCCGATGGCGGTGCTCGACGACCAGTGCCGCGTCATCGCCGGCAACGCAGCCTTCAACCGCCTCTGCGGCGTCGGCGAAAAGGCGGCCGCGGGAAAGACGGTCCGCGAGCTGAGCGAACGCCGGCTGGATTTTTCTCCCGTCAGCCAGGCCCTGGAGGACCTGGCGGCCAAGAAGATCGACACCGCCGAAGGCGAGGCGAAGTATCGAGAGCCGCGGGCGGCGCCGGCCAAGCTCCGCTTCGCCGCCCGCCGTCTCGACGGATTCATCGGTGCAATGCGAATTGTGCTGGCATTGACTGACTAAATAGAATGATTTGTTGCGGTGCCAAAGCACACGGCAAGAGGGAGCGGCGATTGGAAAAGGAAATACGATGCGTTTAGTTCTACGGCGCAAGATCGACGGGAGGCAATGAGTTGCGTGATTTCGTGTGAATTCGGCAGCACGACGTTTAGCCGGCGGGCTTGCCCGCCGCGCCCGACGTGGAGCCTTGCGGCACTTCTCGCGGCGGGCAAGCCCGCCGGCTAAACGAAAGTCCCCTCAATCTCGCGCAGTAAGATTAGCGGCCGCCGGCACGGCGGCCAGCGTCGCCGGCCGGCTATGCTCGCGGGCTGTCGGCGCACCATTCCTACGCTGGGGGCAACGCCATGGCAAAGGACAGGCCGGCCGAAAACGAAGAGCGGGCGGCCGACTTGCGGCAGTTGGCGGAGCGGCGGGTGGGCCTCACCTCCGCCGATCTCTCGACCATGCCCTCCGACTCGTTGAAGCGCTCGTCCACGAGTTGCAGGTCCATCAGGTCGAGCTCGATTTGCAGAACGAAATGCTCCGCGAGGTGCAATTCGACCTGGCCGAGGCCCGCGACCGCTATCTCGACCTCTTCGAGTTCGCCCCGGTCGCTTACCTGATGCTCGATGCGAAGCAGGCGATCGAAAACGCCAATCTGACCGCCGCCGCCATGTTCGGCATCGATCGGCCGAAACTGCGCGGGCGAAAGATGGCCAAGCTGGCGGCCAGAGACTGCCGCGACGACTGCCACCGCAGCATCCAGCAAGTGCTCGACTCGGCGTCGCGTCAGGTCTGTGAGTTGTCGTTCCTCCGCGGCGACGAGACCTTCGTCGGCCGCATGGAAATCGCTCCGATCTTATCCACCTACGACCAGGTGGTGGGCGCCCGCGTGACCGTGACCGACGTCACCGTCCACAAACAGGCCGAAGACACCCTGGCCGAGGCGAAGCGGGCCGCCGAAGCCGCCAACCAGGCGAAAAGCCGCTTCCTGGCGATGATGAGCCACGAGCTCCGCACTCCCATGGGCGCCATCCTCGGCATGTCCGAGTTGGCCCTGGCCGAGCCGCTTAGCCCCGCCGTCCGCGAATATCTCACGACGTTGAGAGAATCGGCCGACAGCCTGCTGGGGCTATTGAACGATCTGCTGGATTTGTCGCGGGTCGAGGCGGGCAGACTCACGCTGGAGGCCGCCCCCTTTAGCCTGCGGCGGGTCGTCGGCGGGGTCGTCGATAGCCTCAGCGCGAAGGCACGCGAGAAAGGGCTACGGCTCAGTTGCGACTTTTTCGGCGACGTGCCCGACGGCGTCGTCGGCGATTCGCTGCGGCTGCGTCAGATCCTGCTGAACCTGGTCGACAACGCCATCAAGTTCACCTCGCAAGGAGCGGTGGCGGTTCGCGTGACGGCGCAGTCGCGGAGCAGGGAGGACGTGCGGCTGCAATTTTCGGTGAGCGACACGGGCGTCGGCATCGCCCCGCAGCGCCGCAAGGAGATCTTCAACCCCTTCACGCAGGCCGACGCTTCCACAACTCGCCGCTTCGGCGGCAGCGGCTTGGGCCTGGCTATCGCCGCCAACCTCGTCGGACTGATGGATGGACGAATCTGGGTCGAGAGCGAACCGGGGCAGGGGAGCACCTTCTTCTTCACCGTCAGGCCGCCGTTGGCGCGCGAGCCGATGGCCGAGGGCGGAAAGGGGGACAGTCCCCATTTGCCGGAACGGCCCGAGGGGTGCTTCGCACAAATGGGGACTGTCCCCCTTTCCGCCCCCGCCCGACCGCTGCGAATCCTCCTGGCCGAAGACACCCGCAGCAGCCAACAAGTGATCGCCACGATTCTGCGGAAGCGCGGGCACACGGTCGCGCTGGCCAATGACGGCCAACAGGCGCTCGATCTGGCCGGCGGCCAAGAGTTCGACGCGATCCTGATGGACGTGCAGATGCCAATGCTCGACGGCTATCAGGCGACGGCGGCGATCCGCCGGAGGGAAGGGGAGGGGCTAGGAGCTAGTCGGCAGTCGGCAGTCGGCCGAGGGCTGGGCACTTCAGTGCCCAGTGGAGACAGCGGGCAGTGGGCAGTCGGCAGTCCTCCGCCTTCCGCCCTCCCCCTTCCCTTCATCCCCAATCCCCAATCCCCTCGCCGCACGTGCCGATCATCGCCCTGACGGCCCATGCCTACCAAGACGACGCCGCCCGTTGCATGGAGGCGGGCATGGACGCCTTCTTGTCCAAGCCGGTGAGAAGCGAGGAGCTGATCGAGCTGGTCGAGCGTTTGACCGCCACGCCCGGCCCCTTGCCTAGCGCCCGGACGTCTCGTCCATTGCGGCCGCCGAGACGGCTGCGCCGCAAGCCGCCGCGACGGTCTTCTCCTACGATGACGCCCTGAAACACTGCCTCGGCAATCCGGAGTTGCTGCAAGACATCATCGAGTTTCTGTTTGAAGAGGCGAGCCCGCTGCTGGAAGAGGCCCGCGAGGGCCTGCGCCGCGCGGATGCCGAAAAGGTGGGACGGGCGGCTCACCGGCTCAAGGGGACCGTGATCCATCTAGGCGCCCCTGCCGCCAAAGAGGCCCTGCGCCGAGTCGAAGAAATGGGATTCTCCCGCGACCTGAGCGACGCCGAAGCGGCGCTCGACGACGCCCAAGCGCAAATCGACCTGCTCGAACAAGCGGTGGCGAGCCATCGCAGGAAGCCCTCGCCCGCCAGATCCACGACGCTCTCGTAGTCGGGGAGCCTACGCGTGAGCAGATGCGTAGGTTATGCTTCAGCATAACACTCTGGCACGCAACGCCTTCCGTTATGCGACAGCCGCTCCCCTGCGGGTCGCGGCTAAACGAAAACCCGACATTGCCCTCCTGACAGGCAAGTTGGGGTGGCAGTTGTACTGCCACCCCAACACTTCCGTTATGCTGAAGCATAACCTACGACTTCCGTTATGCTGAAGCATAACCTACGACTTCCGTTATGCTGAAGCATAACCTACGACTTCCGTTATGCTGAAGCATAACCTACGGCTACGGCTATGGCCCCACCGTGCTCAGCTTACGCCGGCAACCCCGCGGCTTGGCGGCCGAGCTCGACCCCCTTTTCCAGGATCCGCACGTTGACCTCCAGCATTGCCGGGTTCTTCTTGCCGAGCACTTCGCCGAGCAGCCCCTTCAAGCGCTCGCCGTCTTCCAGCCCAAGCAGACCGGCGCACAGTCCGAAGACGAGCATATTGGCCGAGCGCAGACTGCCCATGTCGGCGGCGATCTTGGTCAATTCGAGCGAGACCAGCTTCACGCCGGCGTGTTTTCCGACCGAAGGAACGAGCGAGGAATTGACGACCAGCGTCGAGCCCTTTCGCAGCAGGGGGTAGAATGCTCGGTACGACGGCTCGTTCATCGCCACCACAATCGTGGCGTCCTCGACGATCGGCGAGCCGATCTGCCGCCGACCGATTTTGACGTGGCAGTGGGCGGTGCCGCCGCGGACTTCGGCGCCGTAGGCGGGAATGTAGGTGGCGTTCCAGCCCTCGGCCACCGCCGCCTGTGCCAGCATCTTTCCCGCCAGGATCACCCCCTGCCCGCCGCTGCCCGCCAGCAGGATTTCCTTGGCGGCGTCCTTAACCGCCCTGGCCGTCTTGGCTGGCGCGGCCGTCCTGGTTGCCGCGGCCATCTTGGTTGGCGCGGCAGTTGCACTGCCGCGCCTGCCGCGGGTCGGCAGTGCAACCGCCGCCCCGACTTTGGCCCGCGCCTTTGCGGCCTTGCCGCTCTTACGTCTTTGCCGCTTCGCCATTTGCGGTCTCCTTATCCTTGAACACGCCCAGCGGGAAGTTCTTCACCAGCCAGTCGCCGATCGACGCCATCGCCTCGACCGGCGGCATGCGCCAGTAGGTCGGACAGGGCGAGAGCACCTCGACCAGGCTGAAACCCTTCCCTTCCAACTGTCGCCCGAAGGCGGTGATGATCGCCTGTTTGGCCTTTCGCACCGCGGCGGGCTTGTCGATGGTCACCCGGGCGACGTAGCTGGGGCCGTCGAGCGTGGCGAGCATCTCGCACACCCGCAGCGGCCCGCCCTCGTTTGCCGCCGAGCGCCCCAGCGGAGTGGTGACGGTTCTCTGGCCCAAGACCGTCGTCGGCGCCATTTGTCCGCCGGTCATGCCGTAGACGGCGTTGTTGATGAAGATGACGGTGATGTTCTCGCCGCGATTGGCCGCATGGATGATTTCGGCGGTGCCGATCGACGCCAGGTCGCCGTCGCCCTGATAGGTGAAGACCGCCAGATCCGGCCGCGCCCGCTTGATGCCGGTGGCCACCGCGGGGGCCCGGCCGTGGGCCGCCTCGATCATGTCGATGTCGAGGTACTTGTGGGCCAGGACCGCGCAGCCGACCGGCGAAACGCCGACCGTCCGCCCGCGAATGCCGTAATGCTCGATGACTTCCGCCACCAAGCGGTGCGCGATTCCATGCCCGCAACCGGGGCAATAGTGCGTGATCTCCCGCGTCAGCACCGAACTTCGCGCGAAGACTTTCTTTTCGGTCTCGGTCATACGTTGTTTCCTTCGCAGAAAACCTCGTTCCCACGCTCTGCGTGGGAACGCAAGTCTCGGACGCTCTGCGTCTGCCGCCCCGCCAACAACCGCAATCTAGTGTAGTGTCTCGTAATTGGGTTAACTTATAAAATGGCGACAGGTGGGGCAGACATTCCTGTCTGCCCAGGAACCAGGCAAGTGGGAACATCTAGGGCAGACAGGAATGTCTGCCCCACCTGTTTCTGTCTCTTGTTCATAAAGCACGATCTGTGTGAGACACTACACTAGCAGCGATACTCTCCCACGCAATCGCCCTGCCCGGCGGTTCCCACGCGGAGCGTGGGAACCAGGTCTCATCTCTTGACTCCCCTCTCGCGTCCCTTTCCCAATAACTTCCGCCCCAGAGCGATGAGCTCCTTCACCGACGGCGCCTCGCCGCCTAGCCGGCCGACGAATTCGATCGGCACGTGATCGCCCAGGGCCAGCCGCACGTCGTCGAGCATCTGCCCCGCGCTCATTTCGACGACAACCACCCGCTTGGCATTCGCCGCTGCGTTCTGGAGCTTCCGGCTGGGGAAGGGCCAGAGCGTGATTGGGCGGAAGAGCCCGGAGCGGAGCCCTTCGTCGCGCAGCGCGTCGCTCGCCTCGCGGCAGAGCCTCGCGCAGGTGCCGTAAGCGGCGAACAACAGGGCCGCGTCGGCCGCGTCGTGCAGTTCCGCCCGCGGCACACGGCGCTCGATCTCGCGATAGACCTTCTGCAACTGCCGGTTGTGCTCGGCCAGATCGGGCGGCGGCAGGCGGAACGAGCGGACGAAATTTGCCGGCCGGCCGTCTGCCCCGGTCAGCGCCCAGGGCTTTGGCGGACGTTTTTTCGCCGGCGGGTCGCGCAGTTCGACCGGCTCCATTGTCTGCCCCAGCCGCCCGTCGGAAAGCACGATGACCGGCAGGCGATACTGGTCGGCCAGATCGAAGGCCTCGAAGGTGAAATCGAGCATTTCCTGGGCCGAGGCGGGGGCGAGCACGATATTGCGGTAGTCGCCGTTGCCGCCGCCGCGGGTGGCCTGGTAGTAATCGCCCTGCGCCCGGCGATATTGCCCAGGCCCGGCCCGCCGCGCTGCACGTTGACGATCACTCCCGGCACCTGGGCGCCGGTCATGTAACTGATTCCCTCCTGCATCAGCGAGACGCCCGGGCTGGAGGAGGTGGTCATGGCGCGGCGTCCGGCGGCGGCCGCCCCCTCGACCATGCTGATCGCCGCCAGCTCGCTCTCCGATTGGAGGAAGACGCGGCCCAGCGGCGGCAGCCGGGCCGCCATGCCGCCGATGATCTCGTTTTGCGGGGTGATCGGGTAGCCGAAGTAGCAATCGACTCCGGCCCGAATCGCCCCCTCCACCACCGCGTCGTTGCCGCTCATCAACACCCGGCTCATGTTGTCGCCTCCTCTTTTCGAACTTCCTCGACCACCGTCTTAAAGACTTCGATGGCGGCATCGGGGCACATGATGGCGCACTGCGAGCAGCCGATGCAGGCGGCGTCCTTCTTCATCCGCACCGGATAGACGCCGTAGCGGTTCAGCGTGGGGGAATGCTCGAGGCACTCCTTGGGGCAGACGGCCATGCACAATTCGCATGACTTGCACAGTTCCGCGGCAACCTCGATCCGAGACATTCAACGGTACTCCTGAATCTTGATCGTTCCGGCCGCCGCCGCCTGCACCGCGGAAGCCAACGCCCACATCTCCTCCATTTCAGGATACACCAAGAACGGGGCGACGAAGCCGGCGTACTTGCGGACCAGGCGGACCAGCAGCCGCGACTTCGACATCCCGCCGGTAATCACCACCGCGCTGACTCGCCCCGAGAGCACCGCCGCCGAGGCCCCCACCCACTTGGAGACCTTGTATGCCATGACCTCGTAAAGCTCGCGGGCTTTGGCATCGCCGCGGCGAATCCGCGTTTCGATTTCGCGACAGTCGTTCGTGCCGAGATAGGCGTAAAGCCCGCCGTGGCCGACGAGCATTTTTTTCACGTCATCGTGCGAGAATTTGCCGGAGAAGCAGAGGCTTGCCAACATGCCGGTGGGCAAGGAGCCGCTGCGTTCGGGCGACATGGGCCCCTCGCCGTCGAGCCCGTCGTTCACGTCAACCACCCGGCCGCGGCGATGCGCCCGACCGTAATCCCGCCGCCCATGTGAACCACGATCAGGTTGATCTTGTCGTAGGGGATTCTTAATTCGCGGGCGGCGCGGCGGGCGGCGGCGCGCTGCGAGAGCGCGTGAAACCGGCTCTTCCGCACGAACGCGGGGTGGCCCGAATACCGGGCCAAAGGCCACATCTCATCGACTACCGGCGGATCGACGATGAACGCCTCCGCGCCGGTGGCTTTGGCGATTTCGCACGCCAGCGGGGCGCCGAGGTTGCAGGGGTGTTCACCCCACTTGGCCGCCCGCAACTCGCGGAGCATCCGCGGGTTGACGCGATAGACGCCGCCGGGTATTGCCCGCAGGATGCCGCCGCGGCCGGCCACCAAAGTGCAGCGCTCGTCGTCCACGCCATGCTCGGCCAGAAATCGCAGCACCACGTCGCGGCGAAACTCGAATTGATCGGCCACGCAGGCAAAGGGGGCAAGTTCCGCCTTGCTGTGGTCGATGGTCTCGCAGGCCAGACAATCCTCGCCCCGGTAGACCGCCAACTTCGTCGAGGTCGATCCGGGATTGACGGCGATCGTCAATCCGCCCTTTGCCGCTTTCTTCATGTCTCCCCGTTTCCCGCCAGCACCACTGAAAGTGCCATCGTGTAGAGCTTCGTCAAGGCGCTGTCGGAACGCGAGCTCATCACCAGCGGCGTCTTCACGCCGATCATCGCATTGGCAAGCTCCTGGCCGGCGAAGTAGATCAACGATTTATAGAGGATATTTGCCGAGTTGATGTCGGGACACAAGAGGATGTCGGCCGCGCCGGCCACCGGGCCAGTGATGTGTTTGCAATCGGCCGCTTTGCGCGAGACGGCGATGTCGAGCGCGTAGGGCCCGGCGATGTCGGCGTCGGCGAACTGGCCGGTTTCGCCCATTTTGGCGAGGATGGCGGCGTCGGCCGTGGCCGGCATTTCCTTGATGTTGATCTTCTCGATCGCCGCCAGCACCGCCACCTTCGGCCGCGAAAAACCGAGCCGCTGCGCCACCCAAACCGCGTTGCGGAGCATGTCGACTTTTCGCCCGACGTTGGGATTGATGTTCACGGCGGGATCGGTCAAGAACATCAGCCGCTTTTGGCTGGGAAACTCGAACGCGGTGATGTTGCTCAATAGCCCACCCCGCGTCAGGCCCGAGTCGCGGTCGAGAATCGCCCGCAGGATCACGTCGGTGTTCACGGTCCCCTTCATCAGCACGTCGGCCTCTCCCTCGCGACAAGCGGCCACGGCCTTGATCGCCGTCTGCTTCGGATCGGGCTCGTCGATGATCGTTACGCCGCGGAGCGAAAACTCCAGCGATCGGCAGAGCCGCACGATCCGCTGCTTGTCGCCGATCAGCAACGGCTGGATGAAACCGTGGCGGCGACCCTCGTCGGCGCTCTTGAGCCCCTCCTCTTGATCGGCGCCGGCCAGCACCAGCGTTCTTCGCCGAGCGAGCGTCTTGGCCAAGGTGAGGATGTCGTTGAGAGTGCGAATCTTCCTTTGGCGGGGCATCTCAGACCTCGTCCCCCCGTTTCAAGGCCACCCGCCCGCTGCGGGCCAACGCGCGAATGCCGAAAGAGTTCAGGGCGTTGATGAAGCCGTCGATCCGCTCCTCGTCGCCGGCGATCTCGAAGGTGATCGTCTGCTTGCCCATCGCGATCACCTGGGCCCCAAAAACCTCGGCAATCTGCGTGAGTTGATTGAGCTCCTCGGGCTTGAAGTGCACCTTCACCAGTGCCAACTCCCGATCGAGAAACCCCTTCCGCGAAAGGTCGTCGATCTCCAGCACGTCGTCGAGCTTCTTGACCTCGACGGTCACATTCTTGACCTCCTTGTCGTGTCCTTCGACGACGATCGTCAGCCGCGAGGTCTCGAAGAGATCGGTCTCGCTCACGGCGACGCTCTTGATGTTGACGTCGAACTTCTTGAAGACGCCGACGATCTGCGCGAGGATCCCCGCGCGGTTTTTGACAAGCCCGGAAATCGTATGCTTCAAGGCGACTCCTCCTTGGCGAATACAGCTTCCCTAGATTTACGCCTGCTGGTAAGATGTTAGGGCGATTGGGAAGAGATGTCAAGAACGGCTTTCGCGGAAAAGAAGACGTATTTGTGTCGCTGATAGTTGTCTTTACTCACCATTCGTCCCGCTAATAACCGCGTCTCCCACTTATCAAGTCAACGCCCCTATGGATTGGATCAACTTCTTCTGGGACGTCTTCTTGCACTTGGACAAGCATCTGGGCGACGTGATCCGCGACTATGGGACCTGGACGTATTTGATCCTGTTCTTCATCATCTTCTGCGAGACGGGCCTGGTGGTAACGCCTTTTTTGCCGGGCGATTCGCTGCTGTTTGCCGCCGGCGCGCTGGCCCATCGCGGCCAACTGAATCCCGTGTGGTTGTTCCTGATCTTGGGCGGGGCGGCAATCGCCGGCGACACGGCGAACTACTGGGTCGGGGCGGTCATTGGTCCGAGGGCGTTTTCCGGAAAGGTGCGTTTCCTCAAGAAGGAACATCTCGAGCGCACGCACCGCTTCTATGAAAAGTACGGCGGCAAGACGATTATCATCGCCCGCTTCGTCCCGATCGTGCGGACCTTTGCCCCGTTCGTGGCCGGCATCGGCGCGATGAACTACGCCCGCTTCATCGTCTATAACGTGGTGGGCGGGCTGGCCTGGGTGGCGCTCTGTGTCTTCGCTGGTTACTTGTTCGGGACGTTGCCAGTCGTAAGGGACCACTTTTCACTGGTTGTCATAGCGATTGTCGTCATCTCGGTGATGCCGATGGTCGTCGAGTTCATTCGCGCCCACCGCCAAGCGACGAAATCCTCTGTTTAGCCCCGGCGTCCTCGCCGGGAAACGCCGCGTGGACGCGGCGGCTAAACGTCAGCGTCAGAACCGCACCGGCTCGTCGATCGCCGCCGCCAAACGGCGCAGATATTCGCTCCGCGGAATCGTGGTGGCGCCGAGGCGTTCGGTATGTGGCGTGAGTTGCTGGATGTCCAAGAGCGTGAACCGCTTGGCGCGGAGATGCTCGACCAGGTGCACCAGGGCCACCTTCGAGGCGTCGCGGACGCGGTAGAACTTCGACTCGGCCGAGAACAGCCCGCCGATCGCCACGCCGTACACCCCGCCGGCAAGCTCGCGCTCGTACCAGACCTCGACGCTGTGGGCATAGCCGAGCGTGTGCAGCCGGATGTACGCTTCGATCATCTCCGGCGTGAGCCACGTCTGATTGACCCGGCCCGGCGCCATTGCGCAACCGCGGATTACGCCGGCGAAATCCAGGTCGCGGGTCACTTCGAACTTCGCCCCGCGGCAAGTCCGCCGCAGCCGCCGCGACACGTGAAACCGATCGAACTCGATCACCGCCCGCGGATCGGGCGACCACCACGCCACCGGGGCCTGGAAATCGCTGATCGGCCAAGGAAAGATGCCGTGGCGGTAGGCATCCAACAGCCACTCCGGCGACAGTTTTCCGCCAAAGCCGATCAGCCCCTCAGCGTCGGCGTCTTCGGCGGGCGGAAAGTAGTCGGAAGGCGGAAGCGACGACATGTGAGGGGTGGGCGGTTCACCGCCCACTAAAACATGTGAGGGGTGGGCGCTTTACCGCCCACTGAAATCACAGCGCATCATCATACCAGCAAAACCGCGGAGGACGCAGAGGGCGCGGAGGAAGAAAGCCCCTCGTTCCCACGCGGAGCGTGGGAACCAGAAGGCTTACGTCCTACGCCGCCTTTCCCGGGTTCCGTGCCCCTCGCGTTGCCGGCCAAGAGGCGGCCAGGTCGGCGATCGCCGACGGCAGCGAGGCCTGCGGCAGATCGATCGAGCGGACGTGGATGTCGTGGGTGGGGTAGGGCATCTCGATGCCCGCCGCGCGGAACTCGCGATCGATGGCCATGTGCAACTCGTGGATCACGGTGCCGCGGTTGTCCATATTCGGCAGGAAGCAGCGGAGCACGAAATTGAGCGAACTGTCGCCGAACGATTCCAGCGACACCCGCGGCGGCGGATCGTCGAGCACGATCGGGTGCCGCTGGGCGATTTTCATCAGTATCTCGGCCGCTCTTTGCGTATCCGAGCCGTAGGCCACGCCGACGTTAATCACGACGCGGTTGACCTGGTCGGTGAGCGTCCAGTTGAGCACGCGGTCGGTGATGAACTGCTTGTTGGGGATGATCAACTCCTTGCGGTCGCCGTCGGTGATGGTGGTGGCCCTCATGCGAATCCGCGAGACGACGCCGGTGACGCCCTCGATGGTGATGATGTCGCCGACGCGCACCGGCCGCTCGAAGAGGATAATCAGGCCGGAGATGAAGTTGGCAAAAATCTCCTGCAAGCCGAAGCCCAATCCCACGCTCACCGCCGCCACCAGCAATTGCACCTTCGACCAGCCGAAGCCGATGATGCCGCAACTGACCAGCAAGCCGGCCACGGTGATCAGATAGCGGCAGACCGTGGCCACGGCGTAGCGTGCGCCGGCGTCGACCGGAAGGTGTTGCAGCACGGCCATTTCCAACAGGCCGGGGATGTTCTTGGCCGCAATTACGGTAGTGGCCAGCACGACCACGGCCAAGAACAGATCAGCCAACTTCACATTGCGGACCACCTCGTACGACACCGCCCTCATCGGGTTATTGTAGCCCGTCGATATCTCGTCGGTAACCGTGACGGTGGTTGTCCAGACGGTGGCGTTGATGCTGCTCAAGGCGGGCAGCACATCGACCCATGCGCACCAGATCAACAGTAGCGAGGCTACGCCCAGGGCATACTCGACCAGGCGGCGGGTCTGGGTATTGATGGCGGCCAGGTCGCGTTCCGGGGCAGTCGAGGCAGGCAGATCGGCGGCCTCCTCGCCGGCGTTGATTTCATTTTGCGCCGCCGCCCGCCGCTGCTTGGCCTGCTCGATCGCCAGTCGCCGCTGGTTTACCAACGTCCAGCGCAGCAGCAGCGCGCGGCATACGATTCCGCCCACGAGCACGTAAACGGTGAGGATCAGCCGGATGGTGAGTTGTCGGGCGGTATAGTGATAGCCGGCCGCCGCCAACATGGCCAGCGCGATGGGCGTCAAAACGCACAGCGGATACCAGACATAGCGGAAGCGGTCGAGCCAGCCAGCGGGGCGCGGGGCGATCATCGCGTGGAAGACCGCGCCGCCAGGCCGCAGCACGCGGTGCAGGGCCCAAGAGAAGCATAGCAGCCCCGCCATGAAGCACGCCCTCCCCAGCGAGGCGTCCCAGGCGTCATTCTCCTGCCACGCCATCGTCACCGCCATGCCCATCAGCAGCAGCCCCGGCGGACTGAACCAGCGAAGGTTGTGCCGCAGGACTTTCGTCGCCGAGGCCGACCAGCCGAAGTGGGCTTCGCCCAGCCCGCGCGGACAACATACCAGCCGCAGAAGCTCCAGCGCGAGAAACACCCGCGCCGTCTCCGTCAGCCCCGGCCCGAGCGCCCGGCACAGGTCGGAGGCCTCGGCCGCCAGCGTCAGCCGCCAGCCGACGTACCAGGCGAGCCCCGGCCAGACCAGAGCCGCCAGCACGGTCAGGCCGGCGGTTTCCAGCGTCGGCGGAAAGCGGCAGCAACTGGCCTTTGCCGCCTTTTCGCCGATCTCCTGGATTCGACGCGGCAGTCGCAGCCGCCAGGAAAGAAGCACAAAAAAGCCGCAGGCGGCGAGGGTGGAGAGAATCGGATTTCGGCCGGCGTCGCTCAACAGCGTTCGTCCCAAATCGAGCCATGCGGCCGGCGCGGCCAGCCAGCAGAGTCCGCCTTTGGCCGCGGCGACGTCGTTGAGGCCAAGCGGCGCGGCGCTGGCGATCCACAGCACCCGCTCGTCGATGTACTGGGCGCAGCGTTCGGTCTCCTTGATCAGCGAGGTCTCGGCGGCGATCAGGGCGCCCAGCCTGGCCATGTAGGTTTCGTGGTCGCCAGTCAGAGCGATCAGGGATCCCTTCTGCGTGCTCAAGGCCTCGCGGATGGCGGCCTCCAGTTCGACGGGATTTGCCCTTTCCTGTGCCAGGCCCTTTTTCAGCCATTGCTGCGTCTGCTGCTCGATGTTGCTCAGGGCGTTCTGGTCGTTGATCAGCGTCAGGCGGGTAAGGTCCTCGTTGGTGAGCGTCTTTCGCTGCAGTTCGACGGCCCGGGCGTACTCGCGCAGGCTGGGAAGCGTCTCTCGTTGCTTCCGCAGAATCAGGCCGATCTCGTTGGTGACGTTATTGCCCGCCGCATTGACGCGTTCGGTGATGTCCTCGTACTGCTTTTTTACCGCGGCAAGCTTCGTGCTGACTTGCTCCTGCTGTCGGTTGACTTCGGCGATGGATTGGGCCAGCGGTTGCCGCTGGGCGGCCAGGCGGCCGTTGATCTCGGCCAACTCGCGGAGCACTGCGGCCGACTGGGCTTGGCCCGCCTCCAGCGAAGCGTGTCGCGCCTGCTGTTCGGCCTCGAGTTGCCGGCGGCGATTGGCCACTTCCTGCAACTGCTTGATCTCCTGCTCGGCCAGGGCGATCTGCCGCGCCTTCAGATCGTGGTGCAAAGGCAGCAGTTCGGTCCGTGCCTCGAACGCCGCCAGTTCCTTCTCGTGACAGATGACCTCCTGCTCGACCCGCCGCCGCTGCGCGAGCAGAATCATCCGCCGGGCGAAACTCACCGCCGGCTTCTCGTCGCTCGGCGAGGGGGTCTGAAGCTTGTCGTTGATCTCCGCCAGCGGCTTCTTCGCCTCGTTGATCTGGTCGGGCATCTTCGCCCTCCGCGCCGCCCGCCCCTTCATCTCCTCCTCGTCGTCGGCCAGTTCCTTCCGCAGCTTCTCCAAATCCGCCTGACGCTGCGAAATCATCTGCTCGATTTGCAGCAGCGTCCGATCGGGCCGGATCGTGACCGTCGGTTGCGGCGGCAGGCCGGCCAGGTCCGCCTTCGTCGTGGCGATCTCCTTGGGGGCGTTGACGGCCAGCGCCTCTTGCTGCGCCGCTTTGGCCGCCCAGCGCTGCGCCGAGTCCATCTCCAGCAAGGCCTGCTTGTACAGGTCCTTCACCGCAGCCTTGCCCGCGTCGTCCAAGTCGGTCGCATCGTTGACTTGCTGCTGCCGAGCCCGCAGCAGCGCGGTAAACTCCTCCTCTGTCATCGGCTTCGGCGGCGCCGCCTGCCCGAAGGCCGACGATGTAAATACCAGCCAAACAAGAGCTTGTGTCAAGAAAACAAGGTGGCTTTTGATGCGTCGCATGGCCAATCATCGGCTGGTTCGCCCAGCCGAGCAGAAATTCTGGAAAACAGCGGTACGCCGGGAAAATAGAGGGCGTGACTTGTACCGGATTTCCCCATGCCGTGGCAAGGCCAAATCGTCGCTTGTCGCCAATGCCGTTGGCCAGCTAGAATCAGCCCCATGCTCACAATCTTCGTCGTCTCCGACGCCACCGGCGACACCGCCCAACGAATGCTGCGGGCGGCGTTGGTGCAGTTCCAAGACGCGCCGGTCCGCCTGGTTCGCCGCGCCCACGTGCAGAAGCCGCGGCAAGTCCACCAGGTCGTCCACGACGCTCAGCAATGCCCGTCGATCATCATCCACACGCTCGTTTCCGACGACCTTCGCCGCGTGATGCGTGCCGAGTGCCGCACGCACGGCGTCAACGCGCTGGATATCATGGGCCCGATCCTCGAACGGCTGACGGTCCATCTGAACGTCGCCCCGCAGGAGAAACCCGGCCTGTTCCAGGACCTGAACGAGGCGAAGGCCCGCGAGATCGAGGCCGTCTCCTTCGCCTTTCGCCACGACGACGGCCAGAACACCCACGACTTGGACCGGGCCGAAGTCGTGCTGGTGGGCGTATCGCGCGCGATGAAGACGCCCACCACGCTCTACATGGCCTATCGCGGCTGGTTTGCGGCCAATGTCCCACTGGTGCCGGGCATCGCGCCGCCCAAGGGACTACTCGGTGTGCCCAGCGATCGCGTCTTCTGCCTGGTCATGTCGCCCGAGCGTCTCCAGCACCTCCGCCGCGCCCGTGCCGAGCAGGAGGCCATCCCCGTTCATCCCTACGCTTCAATGGAGCAGATTCGCAGCGAGTTGGCGTACGTCGAGGAACTCTGCCGCAAGCACCACTGGCGCCGCATCGACGCTACCGGCAAGTCGGTCGAAGAGGTCGCCCGCGAAATCATCGAATGGCTGGAGGAATGAGATGAGACACGCCATGAATCCACAACACGACCTCCGCTCGATCTCAAGCAACTTCGCCATTCGTGGCGAATTTCTCGATGCTGTCCCTTACGGCACGGGCCACATCAACGACACCTATTGTGCGACCTACGATCAAGCCGGCATGCCGGTACGTTACATACACCAGCGGATGAACCACACGATCTTCAAGGACCCGCCGGCGTTGATGGAGAACATCCGCCGCGTGACCGAGCACCTGCACGACAAGCTGGCCGGTCGCCCCGACGCTCGGCGCAGGGCATTGACGCTCGTTCCCGCCCGCGATGGTCGCTCGTTCTTCCGGGACGAGGGCGGCAGCTATTGGCGGACGTATCTGTTTATCGAGGGGGCTCGGACTTACGACGCGGTGGAATCGACGACGCAGGCGTTCGCGGCGGCCAAGGCGTTCGGCGAGTTCCAGGAGGAGTTGGCCGACCTGCCGCCGCCGCCGCTAAACGTGACGCTGCCCGGTTTCCACGACACGCCCGCGCGTTACGCCACCTTCGAGCGGGCGGTGGCCGCCGACGTGGCCGGCCGCGTTCGCCTGGCGCGGCCGGAGATCGATTTCGTACTCCGCCGCAAGCCGATCGCCGGCCTGTTGCTCGACCTGCACCGCCGGGGCGAAATCCCGGAACGCACGACGCACAACGACACGAAACTGAATAACGTGATGCTCGACGACGCCACGCACGAGGGCGTCTGCGTGATCGACCTCGACACTGTCATGCCGGGCCTGGCGCTCTACGATTTCGGCGACATGGTCCGCACCACCACGAATCCGGCCTTCGAGGACGAGCGCGATCTCTCGAAGGTGCAGATGCTCTTCCCGATGTATGAGGCCCTGGTCCGCGGCTATCTGGCCGCCGCAGGGCATTTCCTGAATCAGGTTGAGCGTCAGCACCTCGCTTTTTCCGGCAAGCTCATCACGCTGGAAATCGGCCTTCGTTTCCTCGCCGATTTCCTCTCCGGCGACGTGTATTTCAAGGTCCATCGCGAGGCCCACAACCTCGACCGCTGCCGCACGCAATTCAGACTGGTCGAGTCGATCGAGTCGCAAGAACCGGCGATGAACACCCTGGTTGACCAGTTGGCGCGACGGCGCTGACTGGGCAACACAAGAGCTTACCACGGAGACGCGGAGGGCACGGAGCAAGGGATGAAGGATGGGGGATGAAGGATGAGGGGTGAGGGGTGATAGATGAGGGATGAAGGATGAGGGATGAGAGATGAAGGACGGTTGACGGGTTGCATGAGACGCGGCCTGGCCGGCGTATGATAGTGATTGGAATGCGGTTGTTTTCCGCGGTCCCATTCTCCCCTTTGGTGATGCCCTTTATTACCCCACGCTGCAATCTCCATCACTTATCCCTTATCCCTCATCCTTCATCCTTCATCCCTCATCGGCCGACTTCGCCGGTCGAAGCCGACTCCGCGGCCGGTGCATCGTCCAGGAAAGTGTAGTGCGGCCAATAGCCGCATTGGCTCAGGGCCGCGCAGTAGCAGCGGTAGTCGTGGGTTCTGCCAACGGCGGCGGTGACGTCGAGGAGGGTTATCTTCTGCGGCTCCTCGACGCAACAGGGGCCGGCGAAGCCGATGGCCTGGGGACCGCCCCGGCCATACATCCGCGGGTACCACTTCAGCACCCGGTCGCAACTATTGCTGGTTATGAGCGCTTCGTCGAGCAGGGAGAGGGCCAGCGCGTTGCTTCCGCAGGGGGCCAGCGAATCGGTATCGGCAGCGTCGGCCAGCAGCACCGCGCGAATCTGTAGCCGCTTTGCGGCGTTGTTGTCGGCGGCGGCGGGCGGCAGCGCCTGGCCGGCCAACTGGCCGCCGGCCAACAGGTGCAGGGCGCCGGTGATGATCCGCGGCCCGAAACTGTGGCCCACCAGGCTGACTTTTCCGTCACGTTGCACGCCGCGGAGCCACGCGGCAAGATAGTAGCTTTCAGCGTCGCAATACGCAGCTTTCAACTGAATGTCCGGACGATTGTGGCGGCAGACGCGATCGGCCGGCCACGACCAGATGACAAAACGAAACGGCTTGTCCGTCCCGACGCAAATCGTCTGATAGACGCACCATCCTTTCATTACGGCCTCGTCGGCGTCGGTGCGATTGCCGGGAACAAAGACGACGGTCGGCATGGCGATCGCGTCGCCGCTGCGGAAATCTGCGGCCTCGGCGGGCGACCAATCGCAATTGGCGTCAAGCCGCCAGAAGCGAACGGCCTGGGCCGGGTCTTCCCACTGAGCGCAGTGGGCGGCCGCGCGCGTGCTCAGGTACCAGATTTGCGGCGTCGCATCAGCGGCGGCAGCCGAGAGGATCGCCAAAATCAAAGGAAGACGCTTCAAGATGATCTTCATGGTTTCTCTTCCCCAACCGATGCCACCGGAACAACTCTATACAGAGTGTAGCCTGAAATCGACGCGGCGGCGGCAAAAATGCAACAAGCAGGTTTCCTGAAAACCGCAATCGTTGCATTTGCACATCCTTAATTTCGTTGTAGAGTTTCCCTGGCGATAGCTTCGTTATGGAAAAAGTCCGTTTCGATGGGAGATTCAAGGAATGAAGAAGCTGCTGATTTTAACGGTCATGGGATTGATGCTCAGCGGCGCGGCTGGGTGTCGATTCATGGAGTGCCTGTGGCGGGGTGGGCCGCCGACCCAACCGCCCTGCCAGCCGGCCTGCCAGCCGCCGACGGTCGTTTGCCCCAGCCCGTGCCAGCCGAGCACGCCTTGCGATCCATGCGGCGGCGCACCGGTGGTGACGACGCCTAGCCCGACGTACGTTCCAGGCCCACGTTGATTTGAAGGAAGGCCAACCATGAAGAAACTGGTGACACTAGTGGTATTTGCGGCGCTGTTGGCGGGGACGTCCGGCTGCCACATTTGCGAGTGCTGGGATTACGCCTGGAACTCGCGTTTTCATCCGGAACGTCTTGCGCCGCGCCAGCAGCCCTGCGTCGTCGTCGATCCTTGCTGCGACGGGACGGTTGTCAGCGAGCCGGCCGGCTGCGGTTGCGGCTGCGGGTGCGGCGGGGCTCCGGCTGTGACCCCCGGCCCGGTGTTGGTGAAATAGCCGCTCAATCCGTCGCTCCGCCGCCAGTGCGGCAGGAGGCGACTCGAGTCGCCGACGAATAGCGTGCGGCCGAAGGATCGGCCAGCACCTCTCGGCGACCGGAGTCGTCTCCTGCGATCGGCAACGCCCGTCCATCGCACGTCGTCCCACAGCCGGCCGTGTGGCCGAGCGCGATGGACTTTGGGAGAGACGCCGAATTCCCCGTTGGGAGCTAAGTCCGACTAGTTCACTCTCCGAGGAATCCTCACCGGCGAGAAACGCCCCCCGATTGCAATCGGGGGGCTTTCCCGGGCACCAGGAACGTATCGGAAGGGCGTTACTCGCCAGGTCTGGCGAGAAGTGCGGGCAAGCGGCGGCTTTGCCACCAGCGCTTCAGTCGCAGCAGTTGGATGCGCGGCGACTTGGGCGGATAGTGGCTGTAGCGAAGAATGGGGATCAGCCGCGTCTGGAAATGCCGCTTGCTCGCATAAGAGCCGACGCCCATGTCGTAGACGCGGTCACCACGGGCGAAACTGTCGCGGAGCGTATAGGCCAGCAGCACGTTTCCCGCGCCGGCCCGCGATCGATCGCCGTCATACCCGCGCCGCAGGCCGTAGACGTAACCGCGATAGTGATAGCCGTAAATGAAGGCGATGGGGACGCCGTCGAGCGATAGCAGGTTGAGATCGACCGCGCCGGCGGCGGCCGCGGTTTCGTGCATCTCGCGGAGGAAACCGCGGACCGACTCGTGCGACAACGTCGTGCCGTCGGTGGCCGCGGCCTGCCAGCTTCGCCGGGCGAGCCCCTCGCAGGCGTCGTAGAGGTCCCAGCGGGGCGAATCATCGCCGGCCTGGCCGCCGGGGCGATAGCGCACGTAAGAGACGGTCCCCTGCTCGGCCAGTTTCCGCTCGGCCGCGCAAATCGCCGCAGCCACGCCCCTTTGCGCCCCGACCAGTAGTCTTCCCAGGTTCCTTCGAGATCAACGACCGCCGCGCGATTCCAGAGGGTCGCATAGTTTTGGAACCCGGCGGCGAGCATGGCGCGACGATTCTGATCGGGGTCCGTGTCGGGGGCCCCCTGCCAACGCAACTCCAGCACGTCCCAGTCACGCGGCGTCTGGCGGATATGTTCCAGGCCGGCCGTGAGAGTCCGTTCCGGCTCGGGCCCGATGGGGCCGTAAAATGAGCCCCATTCGTCGAGAGGGAAGGTGAGAACGCGAACGGCGCCGATCTTGGAGTTTTCCCGCTTGACCACCAGCGGTAGGATGCCGGACGGGCGGTCATCGCTGAAGACCACCAGGACACGAAGCTTCTGCGGCGGGCCGAAATGTCGCCAGTAGATCTCCAGCCATTCGAGCGACTGGAAAAACGACGCCCCAGGCGTCTGTGCGAGCAGTTCGTGCCACGCAGGCCGAAATGGGGCGAGTTGGTCAATCTGGTTGATTTCCATGACGCGGGACATAATCAAACCTACAACGAAATGAAATGGCAGGGGCGGTCGAATGCAGGAATCGGGCCGTCGGAGGGGTGGTGAGGGGGACACAATGATCGTCGATGTTCAAGCAGGGAAAACCGTTTCGCGTCAACCGCCGTACCGCTTACAATGCCCCTTGGGGGCACCCCTTGACTGGTTTTGGCAATTCGTTATGGTGGCAGGTCGCGGAAACCCTTCCCTCGGTTGGGCGGGTGGTTTGACGGGGCGTTGGGGAGGTATAGTTTCTCTCTGCGATTTGCGCGTATATAGGAATTTCGGCGTTTGTAGGTTTCAACGTGTTTCCTGGAGAGAGTCAATGGCAGCCGTAGTAGACGCAGAAAAGTGCACCGGATGTGAGACTTGTGTAGGCTCCTGCCCGCTGGAGGCAATTGCTATGAAGGACGGGCTGGCGGTGGTCGATCCCGAGACCTGCGGCGATTGCGGGGCGTGCGTCAACGCCTGCCCGGTCGAAGCGATCAGTCTCGAATAGCCCGCTGCGGCCGCCGGCTAGGATTGTTGATTGCCGATTGTCGATTGCCGATTGAGAATTGTCGAAATCGACAATCAACAATCTGCAATCGACAACCATGAGCAATTCACTGATTCGCGTGTCGCGCCGGGCGATGGCCTGCGAGTTCGAGGTCTGTTTTCCTGGAGGATCGTGCCAGAAGGGCACTGAGTTCGCGCTGGCAGCGCTCGATCTGGCCGAAGCGCTGGAAAGCCGGCTGTCGTACTTCCACGCTGACAGCGAAATCAGCCGCATCAACCGTCTGGCCGGCGAAACACCAGTTGAAGTCCAACCGGACTTGTTCGATCTCCTGCGTCTGGCCGCGCGGCTGGCGGAAGAGACCGGCGGGGCTTACGACATCACCTCGACGCCGCTCTGGGAGACGTGGGGATTTGCTCGGCGGGCGGGCGAGATCCCCTCGAGATCGGAATTGGCCAAGGCCCGCTCGTGTGTCGGCAGCGGTCTGCTGGAGTTCAATCCGGCCGAACGCACGATCCGCTTCCGCAGGGCGGGCGTGAAGATCAACGTCGGCAGCATCGGCAAGGGGTATGCCCTGGACCTTTGCGCCGAACATCTGCTTGCAGCGGGCATGAGCGACTTCTTGCTGCACGGCGGTCAGAGCAGCGTGCTGGCCCGCGGCTCGCCGACGCCGGCGAGAGAGGACGACGGTGTGCCACTGCTTCGCAGAAGCAGTGGACCACGGCTGAGCACGCCTTACGAGCAAGCGACGGGCGCCGCCAAAGGGGACAGTCCCATTTTCGCTGACGCGAAAACTGGGACAGTCCCCTGGGAGGTAGGACTAGCGGATCCGCGGCAGCCCGGGCGGCGGCTTACGGTCGTCCGGCTCAACAACCGGGCCTTGGGGACCTCGGGGGGACAATTTCAGTCGTTTCGCCACCAGGGCCGGCGTTACGCCCATATTCTCGATCCGCGCTCGGGCTGGCCGGCCGAAGGCGTGTTGTCGGTGACGGTGGTGGCCCCCACGGCCACCCTAGCCGATGCCCTCTCAACGGCCTTCTACGTCCTCGGCCCGCAGGCGTCGCTCGACTATTGCCGAGCCCGGCCGGAGATTGGCATGACCATGTTGTGTCCCGGCCGCGGCGGAAAAGCCGAAATTCACAGCATCGGGCTCGATGACCAACAACTGGCGTTATAATCGATTAGCTGCCCCGCTGTTGGTGATGGGGCTTTTGACAGAGGGCAAAGAGCGGTAGAATGATCCCCTTGCAGCACCCCCCCGTATAGCGGCGAAAGCGCGACCATGAATGGACTTTTCGCGACGCACGGCTATCTGGCGATTACGGTCGTGCTGATTTTGACCGGCTCGGGATTGCCGATTCCCGAAGAGGTGCCGATCATCGCGGCGGCGGCGTTCTCCGTGGGCGATGGACCGCTCAACCCGTTTATCGCCCTGGCCTGCTGCTTGTTCGGCGCGGTCGTCGGTGACTGCATCATGTATTGGATCGGCTACCACTTTGGTCGCGGCGTGCTCCGCAAGCGTCGCTGGTGGTCAAGATTCGTCACTCCTGAGCGTGAAGAACGCATCGAGGAGATGTTCCACCAGCACGGACTAAAGGTCTTCTTTGTCGCCCGCTTCCTGGTCGCATTGCGGTCGCCTGTCTATCTGACCGCCGGCATCTTGCGGGTCTCATTCAAGAAGTTCGTGCTGATCGATCTGGTCTGCGCGACCGCGGTCGTCGGCTCGGTCTTTGGCTTGGCCTATTTCTTCGGCGCGGGCATTGTCACGTGGATAAAACGCGGTCAGTGGGGAATAACGATTGCCGTGGTGATCGCCTTGGCGTGCGCCGCCCTCTTTTTGTGGCGGCGCTACCGCCGCAGGAAGACTCTGCCGACCCCGCCGAAGCACCTCGAGGACGTGTTTCTCCCTCCCACCAAGAAGGAGTCGCCGACTGTGCCGCCCACGGAAGCGCCAAAGCAGCCGCCAAAGGAATCGAAAGAGTCGCTGACCAAAGCGAAGGGGTCGGCAAGGGAATCGGCGGCCAATTCGCCCAACGGCAGGACTCAAGCGAAGGGATCACTTGCCGGCGAGAAGGAGCGAACGCCGGCGCCTTCCGACAACGGGAACGGGAAAAGGGCCAATCCCCGCCAGCCGAACGGGGAGGAACTGCATTCGGGCGAAAGTGAAGAGAGAGCGGTGTAGATCGTGTCTCCCATGCGAACCATGCTGCTCGTGGCGGTTCTCGGCGGGTTGGCGTCGCTTGCCGCGGCGCAGCCGCCGGATGAGGTCCCGCTCCTGCGGCAGTGCGTCCAGTCCGATTCGCCCTCGTTTCGATTCAAAATGGTCGACGGGCGGCTGGCGCTGACGTGCAGCGGTTTCCCGCTGTTGCGCACGCATAACGCTTACGGTCTGGGGCGAAGGGAGATAATGAATCTGGGAGGCGAAAACGGCCTCCCCACGCTGCACTACGAGCGAACCACTCCCAACGAACAGCTCATCGTCCGCATCGCCACCGCAAGCTGCAAAGCGAGCATCGCCCGCCTGCCACGCGGCAAGTCAACGTTCGCGGCCCTCGAGTTCCAGCAATCCCCCGACGACAAGACGATGTTGACGCTCGGCACCGGCGACCATCGGCGCGTGTTGCGGGCGGCGAACCTCTGGCAGTTGGCGATCGAGCAGCCGAAGGAGTGCCGGGAAGACCTGTTTCCCGTGCTCGAACTGTTGCGGCCTGACTGGAAGCTGTCAGAGACCGCCGACCGAGTGGAAGCGAGTCTCTTGGCCCGTGCCGGCGAGGAGGAGAATGCCGCGCGTGCCCGCTGGGCTCCGCTGGTCGCACAACTGGGGGATGAGCAATTCAGTAAGCGCGAGGCGGCCGACCGGGCCCTGCGGGCCGGCGCGGCCTCGGCTCTGAACTACCTTCGCCGCCTCGATTTCAACCAGTTGGACGCCGAACAGCAGTTTCGCATCCGTCGCATCATTCGCAAGTTGTCCGCCCGTAGCGAAGACGACTCCGCCGAGACCGTGGCGGCATCGCTGTTCTATGACGGGGAGGTCTGGCTGGCGCTGCTGGCCCGGCCAGAAAAAGCCACCCGCCAAGCCGCAGCCCGGCGGCTTACAACGCGGTTGGGCAGGCCGATCAACGTCGATCCGGCCGCCGAGCCGGGCACTCAGCAAGCCAAACGCGAACGGCTCCGTGCGCTGATCGAGAAGAAGTGACGCTACGAAGCGACGCGAATGGTCAGTAGGGCTGGGATCGGCAGGGTGTCGACCTTGCCCCCACTTCACCGGCAGGGCGTTGCCCGCCGGCTATTGCCGACAAGAAGTCGTCCCGAACTCAGGTTACGAAGCCTTGGCCGCCTGAATTTGCTCTAACGACCGCCCGAGTTTCTTCCGCGCGGGCCGATCTTGCGTACTCGCGTCGGTAAGCGCAGGTTGGCCGTTGCGCAGTGCCTGGAGCAGGCGTTGTGGCATTTCGTCCCCCTCAGCGGGCGTGCCGATGTCACCCACCGCGTCGGAAAGCCCGAGCAGCACCGCATGCCGCACGCCATCGCGAACCCAAGAAAAGAAATTCATAATCGTGGCCTCCTGCCCAGCGTAGTGAGCACCGCATCTTCAGGTGATGTTGCATGAGCGTAACCGACATCGCGCCAATTTGCAAACGTCGTTTCGGGGGGTGGGCACATCAATCTTGAGTTTCTCATCCCTCGTGTCCGCACGAGTCATCTGATAAGAATAAGAGAATTATGCGGTGCGACGTGGCGGTAATCGGCGCGGGACCGGCGGGACTGATAGTGGCCGAGCGCGCGGCCTGCCGCGGGCGCAAGACAATTCTGCTGGACAAGAATCGCCAGCCGGGTGTGAAACTCCTGCTGTCGGGTGGCGGCCGCTGCAATCTGACCCATGCCACCGACGCCCGGGGAATCGTCGCGGCGTTCGGCCGCAACGGCCGATTCCTGCACTCCGCCCTGGCCGCGCTCGGCCCGCAACAGGTGGTCGATCTCTTCGAGGCGGAAGGCGTGCCGATCAAGGTTGAGCCCGATGGCAAAATGTTCCCAGCCAGCGATCGGGCGGCCGACATTCCCGACGCCCTCGTTCGCCGCGCTGAGCGAGCCGGCTGCACGTTCGCCATGGAGGAGCCGCTGGTGGGGCTGACGGGGGCTGGTGGGGCAGACATTCCTGTCTGCCGCGAGAACGGTATCGAACAGGGCAGACAGGAATGTCTGCCCCACCGGAAAACTCACTCTGTCGGGTTTCAACTGCAAACGACAAAACGATCGATCGAGGCCGAAAAAGTCGTGCTGGCCACGGGAGGAAAATCGTATCCAGACTGCGGCACGACCGGCGACGGCTACCGCTGGGCGGCCGCGCTCGGCCATCGCGTCATTCCGCCGCACACCGGGCTGGCGCCGATCACCAGCCATGCTGCCTGGGTGTTGGATTTGCAGGGGATTTCGCTGGCGGATGTGGCCGTCGAAGTGATTGAAGGGGCAGACGAGAATCCGTGCGACCACGGAAAGCCCCTAGCGAGTTCGCGTGCCGCCCTGCTTTTTGCCCACTTCGGCGTGTCAGGGCCGGCGGTCTTGAACGTCAGCCATGTTGTGAGCGGCCACCCTTGGCCCGCGTCGCTCCGGCTGCGATGCGACCTGTTGCCGACGCTGAGTGAGCAGGAATTGGACGATCTCTTGGCAAGCGAGCAAGCCGCGGCGGGCCGGCGGCACGCCGTTTCGCTGCTCGACCGTTGGTTGCCCCACCGCGTCGGCGAGACAGTGGTCGTGCGAAGCGGAACGCCCCCCGAACGGCCACTGGGCGAATTGTCGAAGCCCCAACGGCGGCGAATCGTGCAGACTACAAAACGGCTCGAAATCCCCATATCCGGCACGATGGGTTTTCACAAGGCCGAAGTCACCGCCGGCGGAGTCTCATTGGATGAGGTCGATTCGCGAACTATGCAGAGCAAGATCGTGCGGGGACTCTATTTCGTCGGCGAGTTGCTCGATCTGAACGGTCCCGAAGGGGGCTACAACATTCAAGCCGCGCTGAGCACCGGCTGGTTGGCAGGGGAGAGCGTGTGAGGATCGGGGATTAAGGGCGGGGGATTGGCGGGTTGGCAACGCCCGCAGACTGCGGTCCGCGGGGATCGGACTCTTCCGGCAAACTGCTCCGCCTTCTTCCGGCCAGGTAGATGGTCGCCCCGCCAACGAGAAGACAGAGGCCTCCCTCCGTGCCGGGCCCATCCGCGGCCGGCTCTATAGCCACTTTACGCCAGTCAAAATCGGTAACATAGAAAAGGTCCGTCGAGTTCACACTTTACAAATCCTTTGGCGGGCCTGGTAAAACCTTCGTAATTGCCGGTGACACTGCTTGCCGCCGGCGTTACAATGCCGCCCGGCGGGAGCCCGTTTAATGGCGGGCCGTGCCGTCTTTGCATCTGTAACCGAGCACAAACAGGCCACCCCTTTGGCTTTGCCTATCGAGATTCAGCGGCCGAGAGAGCCGGCAACCGGCCGGCGGGGGCGGGGTGCGCCTCCAGGCAAGAGCGGCTCGGGCACCGCCCAGGCGGGCGTCGATGTCGTGGCACGGATCGATTCCGGCCGAGGGGTGACTGCCGAGGTCGCCCGCTTCCCGCAACGCCTCTCGCAGGCCGAATTCCTGGCCGCGGCCTATCCCTTGATGCTGCTGTCGCGCCGCATGGAAGAGCGGCTGCTGGAGCTGTTCCAAAAGGGCTACGTGAAGGGGACGGTGACGATGGGCGACGGCAGCGAGGCGGCGGCAACCGGCTTTGCCATGCCGTTGCGGCCGGGCCGCGACGTCGTCTCGCTGCTGCACCGCGATTTCCCCGCCCACATCCTGCTCGGCGCGACGCCCTATCAGATGTTCTGCCAGTACTTGGCCAACGCCGAGAGCCCCACCCACGGCCGCGAGGGGAACTGCCACCACGGCGACGCCGCGCGACGACGTTTCCCCATGATCAGCCATCTCGGCCAGATGCTCAGCACCGTGGTCGGCGGCACTTGGGCTGCGCGGCGGCAAGGGGAGGACGTCTTCGGCCTGGCGGTGATCGGCGACGGCGGCAGCAGCACGGGCGAGTTCCACGAATCATTGAACCTGGCCTCTGTTCGCAAGGCGCCGGTCCTGTTTCTTGTCGAGAACAACCAATACTCGTTCTCCACGCCCGCGACTTTCCAGTACCACTGCCGGCATCTGGCCGATCGGGCGCATGGCTACGGCATCGAGGGCATGACGATCGACGGGCTCGATCCGTGGGCGGTCTATTCGGCCGTCTGCGATGCCCTGGCGGCGATGCAGGAAACGTCGCTGCCGATATTGGTCGAGTGCATAACGTTGCGGCTGCACGGCCACGCCGCTTACGACAAGGGCGACTACGTGCCGGCCGAGACGATGCGGCAATGGCGGGCGCTCGATCCGCTGCCGGCGACGCGACAGAGGGTGATCGAGGTCTGCGGCATGTCGGAGGCTGCCGTGGCGGCCGTCGAGTTGGCGGTCGAGGAGGAGGTACGTGCGGCCTTGGCCCAGGCGATGGCCGTCGGCCGTCCCGAGCCGCTGGGCAACCGCATGGCCGTCTTCGCCGAGACGCCGGCGCCGTCCGTCAAGCCGTATCGCACGCCGAGCGTCAAGAACGGCGAGGCGGTCGGCCGGGCGCTGGACTATCTGCTGGAGAACAATCCGCGGGCGGTCGTGCTCGGCCTCGACGTGGGGACCTACGGCTCGGCTTTCAAGACCTGCAAGGGCTTGATCGACCGCCACGGCCCGGAGCGGGTGATCGACATGCCGCTGTGCGAGTCGGCGATCACGGGTTTTGCCCTGGGGGCGTCGCAAACCGGCGCGCAGCCGATCGTCGAGTTCCAGTTCGCCGATTTTTCGACGGAAGCCGTCTCGCAGTTGGGACTAAACGCCAGCACCTGGTATTTTCGCGCGGGACAACCGGCGGCAATGCTCTTGCGGCTGCCTTGCGGCGGCGGCTTGACGATGGGGGCGTTTCACTCGGGCGAATTCGAGGGGCTCTGGTCGCGGTTCCCCGGCCTGAAATTGCTGTATCCGGCCACCGCCCAGGAGACGTTCGAAGCCCTGGTCGCCGGCTTCTACGATCCCAATCCGTGCTTGGTCTTCGAGCACAAGTTGCTCTACTGGAGCAAGGCGGGCGTGATCGACTTCGATGGCAACGTCGAGGCGATCTGGCGACCGAGACGTTACACCGAGGGCACAGACCTGACGCTGGTCGCCTTCGGAGCGATGGTCCACGAGGCGTTGGCGGCGGCGGCCCGCAGCCCGCGCTCGATCGAGGTCTGGAACCCCTTCGTTCTCCAGCCGATGGATCTCGGCCCGATCTTGGAGTCGGTCTGCAAGACGGGGCGGCTGTTGGTGGTGCAGGAGTGCGGCTCGATGCAGGGTCTGGGCGACCGGGTGATTTCGCGGGTCTGCCGCGAGGCGCTCGCCGCGTTGAAATGTCCGCCAAGACTCTTGGCCGCGCCCGATTTGCCCGTTCCTTTCGCCCCGGAGTTGGAGTCGTATTGCCGGCCGAGCAGCCAGCGGATCGAGGCGGCGGCCGATCAGATGATCCGGGAGGGCTGATGGAGACCGCGTTGTTTAAAATGCCTCTGTACTTGCCGGCCCAGGGGGCCACCGAGATTGAAGCCACTATCATCGAGTGGCACGTCGCCGAAGGGGACCGCTTCGCCAAGGGGCAAGCCCTGGTGCAGGTCGACAGCGCAAAATCGGTGTTTGACTTCGATGCCCCCTGCGACGGCTTGGTGATCCGCCGCTTTCACCTCGAGGGCGAGACGCTGCCGCTGACCGAGCCGATCATGGAGATCGAGACCGACGACCCGGCGATGCGCGACTGGATTCCGCCGGCGGCGGCCGCGGCTACGGCGGCGGTGGCCGAGGCGGCGGCGGAGCCCTCGACGCCCAGCCGCTCTGGCCAGCCGGTCGTCTTCCTCAGTTTCGGCGCCTACTTGCCCGAGCGTGTGGTAACCAACGAAGAACTGGTCGAAAGCTTTCCCGAAATCACGCCGGACTACATTTACCAGGTTACCGGCATTCGCCAGCGTCGCTGGGCCGCGCGCGACGAGAAACCTTCGAGCATGGCGTATCAGGCGGCGCTGGAGGCGATTCGCCGCTCGGGGATTGCTGCGAAGGAGATCGACGCGGTGATCGTCGCCACCACGACGCCCGACGTGGCCATGCCCTCGACGGCGGCGATCTTGCAGGACCGCCTGAACTTGCAGACCATCCCCGCCTTCGATCTGAACGCGGCCTGCTCGGGCTGGCTTTATGCAGTTTCAATGGCACAGGGGATGATCCTCTCGGGCACGGCGCACAACGTGCTGACGGTCGGCGTCAACATGCAATCGCAACTGCTGGACAAATCGGACCGCAGCGCGTACTTCTTGTTCGGCGACGGGGCGGGGGCGGCGATCGTCTCATCCGGGACGGGGCATCGCATCCATCAGGTGGTGCTCGGCTCGGACACGCGCGGGCTGCACATGGCCCGCCGCGAGGAGCCGGGCTACATCGTCCGCAACGGGCAATGCGACATCGATCCCTGGATTCGCATCGACGGCCACGCCCTGTTCCGCTTCGCCACCGAGAATTTCACCAACGTTATCCGCCAGGCCTTGGCCAAAAGCGGCTGGACTGCGGAGGAGACGCGCTGGATCATTCCCCATCAGGCCAACGGCCGCATCCTCAAAGCCGCCGCCAAACGCAGCGGCGTCGGTTTCGAGCGGTTCTATCTGAACGTCGAGCAGGTGGGAAACACCTCGAGTGCGAGTATCCCCCTGGCCGTCGTCGAGGTCGAAAAGAGCCTCCAGCCGCGCGATAAGCTCATCCTCTGCTCGGTGGGGGCGGGCATGACGATCGCCGCGGTCTCCGTCGAGTGGTAAGACGGCTGCCAAATCGCGGCGATGCCTCGCCACACCCCTACACGGCGTTCCGTAAGGCCGCCCAAACGGCCGGAATGCGCCGGAATTCGGTAAACTCCACGTCGCGCGTACGTTTATAGTAGGAGTGTTTCGAGGCCCCAGCAACGGAGTCGCTGTTGCCCAGCCAGGGGAACCGACCGTGACCACAGAACGGGATGAAGACCGCGGGCGTCTGAACGATCCGCTGCATTACGAGCGGTTTGTGCAGTTGTTTGCGCGGGTGCGGGAAAACCTCTTCGCCTACATCTTCACCTTGCTGCCGCAATGGTCGGACGCCGAGGATGTATTCCAGCAGACCAGCCTCGTGCTCTGGCGCAAGTTCGGCGAGTTCCAACCGGAGAGCAACTTCCTGGCGTGGGCATGCCGCGTGGCGCTGTTCGAGGTCCGCAATTTCCAGCGGACGGCTAGTCGCGACCGCCTGCGGTTCGACGACGCCGTGCTGGCCCAATTGGCCCAGCAGCGGGTGATCAGTCCGGAAGACGCCAACCGCAAGCGGGAGTTCCTCTTGGAGTGCATCGACAAACTGAGCGACGACCAGCGGGCGCTGCTGCTCCGCACCTACGACGACGAAAAGACGATCCGCCAGTTGGCCGACGAGTTCGACCGCGCTCCGCAAACCCTCTACAACCGCTTGAATCGCATCCGCCGCACGCTGTTCGAGTGCGTGCAAGCCGCGATGCGGCGGCAAGAGCCATTGCAACAGACATGACGACCGACCGCGAAGAGCTGTTCGGATTGTTCGAGGCGCTGTGCGACGGCGTGATCACGCCCGCCGAGCATGGGCGGCTGCAACAGCGGCTGGCCGCCGACGCCGCCGCGCGGCAGTTCTACTTCGACTATCTCGATCTGCGGCTGCATCTGCGCCAGTGGCAACGGACCTGTGCCGGCGAGGGTTTGCCGGACATCGAGGCGGATGCGGTTCCGTCGGCCCCGCTCGCCATCCACGCTCCGCCGCTCGACGTTCCCGTCTCTGCCATCTACTCGCCGATCGGAAGTTTCGCGTTCTCCTACCTGGTGGCGGCCTTGATCGTGGGGCTGGGGCTGATGGTCGGCTGGGTCTATCACGTGCCCACGCCGCACGCCGATCGCGGCAACGCGGCCAAGGTCGTCAACCAACGTCCCGCCGCCCGAGAGCTTCCGCCGCCGCCGGAAATCGTGGTTGTCGGCCGCGTCACCGGCATGATCGATTGCCGCTGGGCCGATGCCAAGACCGTGACGGCGCTGGCCGCTCCCGTCGCCCTGGGCCAGAAGTACGACCTGGCCTCCGGTCTGCTGAAAATCAGTTATCGCAGCGGCGCGCAAGTCATTTTGCAGGGCCCCTGCACCTATCAGGTCGAATCGCCAACCGCCGGCCTCCTCTCGTTCGGCCGCTTGACGGCGAAAGTGAAGGGGAGAGGGGAGAGAGGAGAGGGGAGAGGGGAGAGAGGAGAGGGGCGGGAGGAGAAGCAAAGAGGCGTTGCAGGCGACCAATTGGCGGTCCATCGTCAGCGTTCAGCATTCAGCAATCAGCATTCAGCAGACAGCACTCAGCAATCTCCCTCTCCCCCCTCCTCTCTCCCCTCTCCCCTATTCACCGTCCACACTCCCACCGCCACGATCACCGACCTCGGAACGGAGTTCGGCGTTGAAGTCGAGAAGTCGGGCATCAGCCGGGCGGACGTTTTCGAGGGGATGGTCGAGCTGCGGGCGATTTGCGGCAATGCCCAGCCGATTTCGCTGCGTGCCAACGAATCGGCCCGGGTCGATTTCGGGCGGAACGGCGTGGTAGCGGTCGTGCGGCAGAAAGGCCGCGGCAGCACGCTGTTCGCGCGAAATGCCCAAGTCGGCGCCGATCGTGTTGTTCAGCACCGGCGTCGGCCTGACGGAAGGAGATGCCGATCCCCATTGGCAGCTCATTTCCCGCAGCGACGACCCGACGTTCAAGCCGCGGCCCGCCCGGGTGCGGGTGGCGGGCAACGCCGCTCTGGAAAACGATCCCGCCCGGTCGCAGTGGATTTCCCTAGTCGGCGGCGACGTTGACCTGCCCGAGGACGTGACCTACATCTTCCGCACCACGTTCGACCTGACCGGCATGTTGCCCTCGACGGCCGTGTTGCGGGGCAAGTTCATTGCCGACGACCGGGTGACGGAGATTCGGCTGAACGGCCGGCGGCTGGCAGTGCCCTTGCAGTGCGACGGCGAGCCGTTCATCTACTGGACAAAGTTCCACGCGGAGACGGGCTTTGTACACGGGATCAACGTTTTGGAGGTGGACGTGCTCAACGCCGGCCCGTTTACCCCGCCGAGCCAGCGTCGTTTCATGAAGAGCCGAATGAGCTGTCGTGTAGAATTGGAAGGCGAGGCTTGCCGTGATCCCGGTTTGGGTGGCGGCGAGCCCTCCGGCAAGCCGCCCCCGGCGGCGACGTTGAGCAAGACAAGAGCGGATGACAATTCGTGAGCTTTTGGAGTGGTTGCGAGGTAAAATGAACTGTTGGTTTCACGGCACGCGACCGGCGGTTGCCGCAACCTCTTAAGTTGTTTGATTGACTGACAAATGGAAGAGCGCGAAGAGCCACCCCCGCGTTCTTCTTAACCGTTTTTATCAACTCTTACCCTCTTACCTGGCACGGAAGAAGAAATGAGACGCGCAGCGAGAACGCACGGTTTTACCTTGGTTGAGTTGCTGGTGGTGATCACGATCATCGGCATATTGATAGCGCTGTTGTTGCCGGCGGTGCAGGCCGCCCGCGAGGCGGCACGGCGAACACAGTGCACCAACAATCTCAAGCAGCTAGCCTTAGCGGCTCTCGGCCACGAGCAAGCCAACGGCTTCTTCCCCAGCGGCGGCTGGGGGCCGTGTTGGGCAGGCGTCCCTGAGAGCGGCTTCGGCCGGCCGCAGCCCGGCGGCTGGATTTACAGCCTCCTGCCCTATATGGAGCAGCAGCCGCTTCACGACCTCGGTTATGCGCGCCCCGACAAGGCTACCCTCGACAATTGCGTCCTGCAGGCCGTGGGAACAGTTCTGTCCACCCTCAACTGTCCGACCCGCCGCAGCCCCATGCTGTATCCGCATTCGTCTCCCGGCGGGCAACAGTACCACCACCGGCTCGGCGACGTAACTTGGCCGGCCCTTGCCGGAAAGTGCGACTACGCCGCTAACGGCGGCACCACGCTTGACAATACCGGTGACAGCAGTGGGTTCAACGGACCGACGAATTACGCTGCTGGCAATGCGCTAACGCCCGCGCAATGGCTGACAAGCGCCAGCCACCTTGCCGACACCGGCGTAGTCTGCACGCACAGCGCGATCAAAATGGCCGATATTACCGACGGCGCCAGCAATACGTACCTGGTCGGCGAAAAGTACCTGGACGCAGACCACACCACCGACGGAAATCAGGCATGGGACGACCAGAGTTGGGACATCGGTGAGGACTGGGACACGATCCGATGGACCGGGCACAGCGCCAGCCCGCCCACCGGATCGAGTTTCTTTTCAGACGAGGCATGGTTTGCCCCGGCCCAGGACACGCCCGGCAACGGCACGCTTGGCATGTCGTTTGGTAGCGCGCACGCAAGCGGGTTCAACATGGGGTTTTGCGACGGCTCCGTCCAGTTCATGAGCTACACCATCGACCTTGGAACTCACTGGTACCTCGGCAACCGCGCGGACGGACAGCCAATCAACGCCAAGAACCTGTAGCGGTGTCTCGCAGCGGCACCGCCGCTGGGTTTTCACCCCGCCGCATCTCGGGTAGTGGCGACCCCTCCGACGACGGCACCGCGACCGTCGCGGGAGCGCGGCCTTGAAACGGGACAATGCCATGCCTCAGCTACTCGGGTTCGACGCCGCTGGTGGCGGCGGCGGCGAGCCGGCCCAGATCTCTACCGTTCCGTAGAGCCCCGAGGCTACCTCCGCGGCCCTCTGGTTTCCCGTGTACAGATACTCCCATAGCCGGGTCACCGTAATCGATCCGGCCCCGTTCTTCGGCACGTATCCCGTGAATTCATCGAGACCGATGGCCAACTCCCCGTTGATGCTGTCGATCGGCGTCGTGGATGCCTTCGCGAACTGCCCGCCGTTTACGGTGGTGCCGTTGGCAATCAGGAAACCGCCAGTATTAACCGAGAGGGAGAGTTGGTTTCCACCGAAGGTGATCGAGATTTCCACGTCTCGATCAACCAAGGCGAGGTCGGTTCCGGTCGCACCCCAGACGATATCGACCCGAGCATGGCCAACGACCCCTGTTGCATCGGTCCACAGCCACCCCGCCATGCTTGAGGTCCCCAGCGTCCACGTGTTGAACCACCCCCAGCAGTCATCCGACAGTGTTTCAACGGAGCCGCCGTCCTGGAGTATGAACGCGGACTGCATAACCTGCTGGGTATCTGTGTTGGCGGCAAGGGACACGCCCGAGTGCGCCATGGTGGTAGCCCTCGTAATGCTCGCAGTCAGGCTGACCTGGGCGCTCGCTACGGGCCCCTCACCAGCGGGCGGATCAAAGTCGAATGGTCCGGCACCCTCAGAGTAGACAGGGTCAATCGCCACCGCCTCCGCGAACGCGTTGGCAGAAAAGGTCGGCGGGCTCGGGTAAATCCAAAACCCCGTGAAGTTTGGTGCGGGTGTGTTGCCCCCCGGTGCAGGGGTATTACCCCCAATCGCGGGTGACACGATCACCAGGGGCAAGGGTGCTAGTATGAGTCCGACAACGGCCACGACACCGATCTTGGACAATCTCATGGCAACCTCCAATTGTGAGGGAATAACAACAGGACGAACAACCAAGTCGTCCCAGGAATCGCCCGGCAAAACGCCTACGCGGCAGGCACCGCCCGGCGGAACCTACCCGCCTGCCCAACCTCGACACATAGGGGGCGTATCACAGATGAGAACCGAGGTTGGGGGCGCAGGAACACGTCGGTAATTCCTTACGCGCTATTGGCCTGGGGAGTTTGACGGCATCTTGGCGAAAACGGAGAGACTGGGCGATGGCGAATCCATTTCTGAAGTTGGTCGCCATCGGAGATTACGGCCGCTCGGATTTGCAGGATCGCTTCGCCTGACGGGCCGTCATTCCAGAATTTTTCTGTCCCCTTCACTCGCTTACTGACCTGTTTGACAAGCGACTCGGCCAACGAACTTGTCACGGGCAATCCCGAGCGCCGGTAGCCAGGGTAGTCCATTCGGCTGCGGTTGTTGGTCAGGTAGCGGATGGTGGCATGAACGATCTTGCGGGGATCGGTTTCGGGAATGTCCGACTCTTGCGGCAGCGGTCCGTGCTGCGATTGCCATCGCTGCAACTCTGCAATCACATCGTCCACCCGGCCTTGCCAACAAGCGTTCGCCCACACCAAGTATTGCCGCCAACGCGGTTCGGCGTCGCCGTGAATCGCTTTGGCGGCGGTGTACACGTATTCCACCGCGTGAACGAAATCCACAATCGGAACGAACTGCGAAAACCAACGTCGATGGATGCTCCAATTGTAGCCCAAGCCGTCACCGACGAACGCCCGTTTTTGCGCGGCGAAGAAACCTCGCTTGTCAGCTTCCGCCGCCATCATTGCGCCAAACTCATTGCTGCCAGCCAACGAACTGAGACACGTGCGAAACACCGTCGTCGGTTGCCACGGCGGCGATTGCTGAAGCGGCGCCGCCACGGTTTCACCGCCTGTCGCCGGCAATGGCTCCACATCCGTCCCCTCCGCAACAACCTCGTTTTTCAGACATTTCAGGCCGTTTACCAGCTTTTCCACATACGCTCGATTGCAAAAACAGTCGGGCAACTCCGCTTGCGGGTCTGCGGCGAACGAGCGGCTTTGCATCCGATGAAAGGCCGCGTTCTTCGTCTCGCGCCAGTGCGGCTGGTGAACGCCCCGCCCCCGATCGGGCTCGCGCGTCCGCATCCGCCCGCCATCGCCAAACACCGCCGCCAAATCCGGCGGCGCTTCCGCAACCGTCGGCTGCCGTGGCAAGGGTTGTTCGACATACCGACGCGTGCGAACGTCCCGATCCGCAGCCATCTCCGCGCCAACCTCGCAAATCAACTTGTTGATCTGGCGATCCGAAATCGTGATCTCGCCCACCACCTTCAACGCCACTTCCGCCACGTCGAAGGAACTGGTTACGCCGGCCAAGTGCAAGATGCGATGCAAAATGCTCGAACTGTATCCGTGGCCGTCAATCTTCAACACCGGCCGCTGCGGGAAAAAAATCCCTGCGGCACCTCGAACAGTGTCCTACGGGTTCATTGAGTGTGGCGTCGCCGCCACGGACCACCATCGAACGAGGCACGGTTTTCAGAGAACACATCTTCCCGCAAACCGGACACGACGCCTCTTGGCCGAACTGCTCACCTTGAGAACCGGTCATCGCCTCCACGGTTCCTTTAACCAATGCCCGAGAGGCCGCCATCGCCAACTCCTCCATGTCGGCCAGACTCACATCCATGCCAGGACCGTTGGGAAACGCCTCCTGCGCGATGATTTTTCCCCAGCCTGCCGCAATCTCCTGAATTTCCTTCAATCTCCGCTCCCGAGCCTCCTTGCTCGCCATGTCGTGGTTCTCCTTGTACTTATGATGACCTCATGCTCCAGAATCCCGCCCGCCAGCTTAAACGATCCCCCTCGGCACTGCAAACCCGTTCCTGCGCCCCGAGGTTGGTGTATTCTACAGCCTCTATTGCACTTGTCAACGGTCTAGATTAGCTTTCTACGGGTACAGCGTCGTTGGCCCACCACCTCATGTGGGCGCGGGGCGCGGACGCGCGGACGCGTCTACAGACGCGAAGAACGGAGGGCGCCATGTGCCGACTTTGCTGTCTCTTCCTCGTCGCTGCCTTCCAGGCCCCCGACGCCCGACTGCCCGGCGCCGACGATATCGTTCGATGCGAGCCCGGCGCGCGCGGGCGTCCGCGAAGGGCCACGCGGGGGCGAAGTGGGGCTACTACTACTTCCTCATTCTCCTGGACGCCAACGTCCAAAGGGAACTTGCACTGACGAGGACCCAACTGGACAAGTGCGAGATCTTGAAGGGCGAGTTCCTCGACCACGTTGCACGTCGGGCCGGGGCGCAGGGCGACACGAAGCCAGCTCGAAAAAACGGGGCTGCCGCGAAAGGCGAAAAGGCCGAGCCCACCGACAGCGCGGGGCCGCTGAGCGACAAGGCACTGGCGTTTCTCACAGATCGACAGAGAATCAGGCTGGGGCAAGTCATCTTCCAGTTGCGCAAGATGGAGATCTTCTACTATCCCGAGGTCGCGAAGTTCCTGGAGCTCACCGCCGAGCAGACCAAGGAGGCGGCCGCGATCCGCCGCTGGACCGCCGACGAAGCGAAGAAGCTCCGCACGTTGTTCCTTCAGAAGCGGAAGACGTCGCGGGAGGTACAGAAGGGCGTCGTCAGCCTTCTTGAAAAGGGCCGCGCCAGGTTCGTCAAGGCCTTTAGCCCCGAGCAGCTCCGGAAACTCGAGTCTCTCCAAGGCAAGGAGATCTCCTTCGACCAGACCGATCTGAACTTCGTGGTGCGACGGAGCAATCGCACAAGGGCTGCGACGGGGGCCGACCGGGGCGAGGGATGCGCGAGGTAACGAGCGTTACGCGACCTCAGGCAACTCATAGCCCTTCCGCCGTGGGCGGGAGAGGAGCTTGTTGGCTTCGTCGCAGTTGGTGAAGCGTTCGGTTGCCGGGTCCCACTTGAGCGGCTCGCCGACGCGGCCGACCTGACGGACGATGTTCACCAGGTAGCAGAGCGTGGTGGCCCGCTGGCCGATCTCGATGTCGGCGTTGCAGCGGCGGCGGCTCTTGATGCACTCCACCCAGTTCTCGATGTGGTACGAAGTCTCGGCGCGCTTGTTGGGACCGGGGTTGTCTTTCGCCAGGATGATGGCCTTGGGGTTGCTGGCGATCTTGTTGCGATTGATCTCGATCTTGCCCTTTTCGCCGACGAAGATCGCCCCCAAGCCGGGGCCGCGGTCGCCGTCGAGACGGAGGTCCAACTTCGTGCCGCTGGCAAACTTCATCGTGACCCTGGCCCGCGGGCCGCTGAGCCTCGCCATTCCATGATAATCGGTGCCGGTGTCTTCGGCGGCGATCAGCCCGCCGGACCGCAAGCGCGGGGCGAACTTGCCGGTGTCTCTGACTTTGACCGGCTCTTCAAGCACGACCTCGACCGGGCCGGTGTCGTCGGTGCCCAGGGCGCGGTTGATCTGGTCGTAGGAGTGGGTGCCCCAGCCGGTGACGCCGAAGCAGCGGCCGCCGCCGTCGTAGTCCCACCAGCGATCCCAACCGTGATGAATCTCGTTGTGGTACGGACGGAACTCGGCCTGGTTGGTCCAGACGTCCCACCAGTTGCCGCCGCCGCCGTCGGGCATCGGCTGGGCGGGCTGGGGCGTCCAGCGTTCGGGGCCGACGAAGTTTGGGGCGATCACGGTGAGGATCTTGCCCAAGGCCCCATTCTTGACTAGGTCGCTGGCCCAGTTGTTGATCGGCATCGAGCGCTGCTGCGTGCCGACTTGGGTGACGCGATTGTACTTCCGCGCGGCGTCGACCATCGTCCGGCCCTCGGCGATCGTCAGGCACATCGGCTTCTCGATGTAGACGTCCATGCCGGCTTGCAGGGCCTGGATGACGATCCAGGCCCGGGCGTGGGTGGTGGTTTCGACCATCACGCCGTCGAGCTTCTCCTTCTCGATCATCTTGCGGAAATCTCGGTAGGCGCCCCACTTGGCCCCGCCGGATAGCTCTTTGACATAGGCCTCGGCCCGCGGGAACATGCAATCGCAGGCGGCGACGACCTGAAAGGCCTTGACGTCGGCGGCCTCCTGGATGAGCCGCGAGCGGCCGCCGCAGCCGATCACGCCGATCTGCACCCGATCGTTCGCCCCCGGCCGGTCGGGCCCGGCAAGAACGCGGGATGGAATCAGGTAGGGCAACGAGACTCCCGCCGCAACGGCGGCGGCGGAAGTCCGCAGAAAACTGCGGCGATTGAGGTCGGTACGTTTCATAATTGTTTGATCCTGATGTTCTTGAATTGCACTTTCATCGGCGGGCCGGGATGGATTTGCAGGGTGATGCAGCCGCGGGCGGCGGCCTTGCCCCGTTGGCGGTCGATGATGTGGCACATCTTCACGCCGTTGATCGTGAAGATCATCTCCGGCCCGCGGGCCACGATCTGGTACTGGTTCCATTGGTTGGGCCTGATCTGTTTCTGCAACTCGGCGGCGTCGGCGAACTTGCTCAGCTCGCGGCGACCGTCCTCGTGGATGATGACCTTCTGGCCACGGAGGGCCATGATCTCACGCTGGTTGCATTCGTAGAGAATACCGGTGAAACTGGGCCCGGTCTCCATGTCAGCCTGGTAGCCCTTGACGTCCCAGTTGGGCAGCCGCGTGCTGCGGAAGTTGATGCCCGAGTTGCCCCATGAGCCGGTGAAGCGGAACGAGGCGCGGAGTTCAAAATCGGCCGGATTGCCGCCTTTCCAGAACAAATAGGACTGGCGACTGAGCGGCTTTTCGGCAGTAGTCTTGCCGGTGATGGCTCCGTCCTCGACCGACCAGTATTCGTGTTCGCCATCCCAACCGGTCAGGTCTTTGCCGTTGAACATCGGCGCGAAGCCAGCTTCTGCGTCGGCGGCGGGCGTTTGCGGCTCTAGGCGAACGAGCACGACGCCGCGGCGGCCCACCGCGGCGGTGAACTCGCCGTCAAATTGGCCTAGGTCCTTCTGCCGCCAGAGATCACGAACGGCCTGCCGGCCGTTTACGCCGATGTCCGCCCATTTCGCGGTGATTGTGGCGTCCTCCGTGTCGCGGTTGAACAGGCCGACGGCACGGCTGCCGTCTTCGAGCTTTTTGACCATCAGGAACGTCTTGGGCGAGAGCTTTACCACGTCGGCACACTGGCCGAGCGGGTCCTGATCGACGTCGATCACTTCGGCGTTGCAAAGAACGTTGAGCGTGAAGTCGTCCAGCGTGTTCATGTCGCCGCTGAAGAACAGCGGGGCGGCCATCATGCACCACAGCGACATGTAGGTGTACTGTTCGTTCGGCGACCAGGGCCCCGGCCCGACCTTGCCGTCGCCCAGGCCGATGTTGCCGATAATCAGATAATCCGGATCGTTCCAGGCGCCGGGTTTCGAGTATGCCTTGTGCCTGGAGTTGGCGAAGGCCACCTCGTAGAGCTTGTCTTTCATGCCTCCAAAATCGTCGCCCGTGCGCCAACTCTGTCCGCCGACCTCGGCGCCCCATCGCCAGACGCTGCCCATGCCGTATTGGCAGAGGTTCAATAGGATGTCGCGTCTCTGCTGTTTCAGCAGTTTGCCCATGAGGATGTAAGGGCGTTTCAGCGTGGCGAGGTCGCGCTTGTTGCCGCAAACGTTCGAATAGGAGCACCAGTCGTACTTCAGCAGGTCAAAACCCCAATCGGCAAACTGCTTGATGTCTTGGGCCTCGTGCTGCCAACTCGCGGCGTAGCCGGCGCAGGTCGTCGGGCCGGGCGAGGTGTAGATGCCGGCCTTCAGACCGAGCGAGTGGATGTGATCGGTCAGGGCCTTCATGTCGGGGAAGTATTTGTTCGGCAGGATATTCCCCTGGGCGTCGCGGAACGGGCCGACACGCTTCGCATCGGGGTTGTTCTGCGTGTTCGCCCAGCAATCGTCGATGTCAACGTACTGATAGCCCACGTCGGCCATGCCCTTGCGGACCATCACGTCCGCGGCCTCGCGCAAGAGCTTGTCGGTGACGTGGTCGTAGTAGGCATACCAGTCGTTCCAGCCCATCGAGGGCGTCAAGGAGAGCGTGTCGCCGCAGACGATCTTGAACGGCCGCCTCGCTTCGCCCGCCGCGTTCTTCACACGGAACGTGACCAGATACTCGCCGCGCTTTTCCAACGACCCGGTAATCTGGCCGGTTTGCGGATCGACTTTCAGGCCATCGGGCAGCCCCTCAACCGCGTACTGCATCGGCCGCCGGCCGGTGGCGGGAATGGTGAAGAGGAAGGGGCTCCCCGGCCGCACGCCGAACACGCGGGCGCCGTTGATCCGTGGGGTGGCGGCGGGCTTGGGCGTGAGGATCACCGCCGCCTCGCGCGGGGCCGCCACCGCCGCCGCGCTGCCGGCCAGACCCACTGCGATGCCAGCCAGAAGACCACCCAGGATGCGGAACGTTGTCGAAACGATATTCGTCTGCATGGATAATCCTCCAACGCAATTAGGCAGGTTCTAGGCGGGACTGGGGGCAGGAAGGACATTCAGTATAGCACTTCACGGACGAAGTGCAACACGCATGTAGGTCCCGCTTGCCGAGCGGGACTAGCGGTCTGCCCCAGTTGAATTGTGGAGTTTAGCCGGCGTGCTTGCACGCCGTTCATTTCACTCGGGACGACGCGTGCCTTTTCCGCGGCGTGCAAGCACGCCGGCTAAACGGAACGTGCTGCACAAGGGTCCCGCTCGGCAAGCGGGACCTACCGGGACGCCTACGACCGTCGCTGGCGGCTGACTTTCCAGTTGGTCATTAGCGTGCCGGGCAGGGCGTGGGCGATCAGCGAGAACCAACTGCGATAAGGGAGGCGGTAGTCGGGGACGGGCTGCATGCTCAGCGCGTACTGCCGATCGCAGGCCAGCGCGCACAGCCCGCAGCCGATGCAGCGCTCGACGACGTGCGTGTACTTCTTCTGTTGCGTATCGACGATGATCGCTCCCATCGGACAGTTCAGAGCGCACTTGCCGCAGTGGCTACAGCGGGAGTTGTCCAACTGCGGCAGAAAATGCGGAGGGGCGATCAGCCCCGGCGCATTGAACTCGCTGACCATCCGCAACGCATGGCAACAGCAGCCGCAGCAAGAGCAGGAGCATTGGCCCCCCTTCGATTGCACGTTCATCATCCAATTGACCATGCCCTGCGATTCGGCCTCGCGCTTGATTTCCAGGGCGGCGGCGCGGGAAACCTCCTTCATCTGGCCGCTCTCGACGGCGTGCTTCGCCCAGGTGCCCATCGCCATGCAGTTGCCCAGCGGCTTGCCGCAGCCGCGGCCGAGCGACTGCATCGCCAGGCGGCACTGGCAGTTGCCCACGGCGAACGTCTCGAACTGATCGAGCACGACTTCGAGTTTGTCGGTGGGCAGGGCCATCGGATGGGCGTCGATCGCCTTGCCCACCGGCAGATATCGCACCGAAGGGGTCGGCCGCTTCTGCTGATAGTCGAGCGAGTAGCCGGTTTCGTACAACGACTCGAAAAGCTCGATGAAGCGGCGGTGCCACTCGCTGAGCGACTCCGGGGTGTGGCTGATCAGCATCATCTCGAAGATGCCGGGCACGATCGGCAACATGCGGTAGACCGGCGTGCTCCCCTGCTGGCGGTCGCCGCTGCGAACGACCACCCGCTTCTCGTCGGTCAGCCGATCGAGGATCGGCTCGATCTCTTCGAGCTTGCGATGTTCGCCGCGGGCGATCTGGCGGGCGCTGCGGCCGCGCAACAGGCCGAGGTGCCGCGCCACCGCCGCCTCTTCCTCGCTGAAGAGATGTTGCACCAGGGCCATCAGTTCATCGCAGATCGGCGGCCCGATGCGGGCAGGACTGGAGAGCTGGCGGGCCACGTCGCGGTACACTTCCGGCACGCGCGGATAGTCGCTAAGCTTGCGGGGACGGACCGTCTTCAGCCGAGGTTCGACGGGGCCGACGACGCGCTGCTGCACCTCGATCACGCGGCGGTTGCTGGGCGTTTCCATAGCGGCAATCATACCGCGCCGCGGGGCGGGGAGACAAGACCGTTGCCGGCGGCGATGGTTGTGAAACCGCGGGCGGCTAGGCGACGTTGGCGTCGTCTACCAGGCGTACCAGTTCGACGACGTTGTCTACCTGCATCTTCTCCAGCACCCCGGCGCGGTGTTTGGCCACCGTCTTTTCGCCGATGCCCAGTTCGGCGGCGATCTGCTTCGAATGCTTGCCGGTCAACAAGAGTCCCAGCACTTCGCGCTGCCGGGCCGAGAGTTTTTCCAGACGGGCCTCCACGTCGACCCTTTGCGTATGTTCGTGCCGCGCGCTGAGGTCCTGGTCGATGGCCTGTTGGATGCGGCCAAGCAAGGCCCGGGCGTTGAACGGTTTTTCCAGGAAGTCCAGCGCCCCGCCGCTCATGGCCTGCACCGCCATGGGAATGTCGGCGCAACCCGAAATCATGATGATCGGCATTCGCGGCCGCTTGGTCGCCAGGATCTGCTGCAGCCCCAGCCCGCTTAGCCCCGGCATGCGCACGTCGAGCACCATGCACTTCGGCGAAGCGGGCATGTCGTGGGCGTCGTCCAGAAACGCTTCGGCCGATGTGTACGCCCGGGCCTCGAAGCCGACGCTGTTGACCATCAGACTTAAGGACTCACATACTTGCGGGTCGTCGTCCACGATGTACACGGTCGGTGTCACAGTTGTCATGGCATCACCTGGAAATTGGGATTGCGCCGGCCGCCACGTCGGGCGAAGCAGCGGCGGTTAGATGGATCGGCGGAGCAACCAGGTCGCGGCGCAGGACTTTGCGAACCACTCCCAGGATATCGTCGCGGTGAAAAGGTTTTACAAGAACCGCGGCCACGCAGCGGCAATAGTCGTTGACCTGGGAAACCAGCTCTTCGCGGGCGGTGATGATGACGGCTTTCGTGCCGGGCGAAGCGGCGCGAATCCGCCGGCAGACTTCGCCGCCATGCATCTCGCCCGGTAGCCACCATGCGGCAATGACTAGGTCGGGATGGTCGGCCCGCCCAACGCGAACCGCTTCGGCGGCAGTATCCGCCACTGTTATATCATGCTTCTCCACCCCCAGCGTACAGGCCAAGACGTCGGCGAAGAAGGGATTGGTTTCCACAATCAGAATTCGAGCCATGATCGGCGTGCCCCTTTTTGTCACTGGATCTGCCGGCGCCGGACGCCGCCGGCAGATCGATGATGACAGTTGTGCCCTTCCCCTGGCGGCTTCTTACCTCCAGGCGGCCTTGGTGTTCGTGAACGATGTCGTGCGCGATGCTCATGCCGAGCCCCGAGCCGCCGAGATGGCGGCGGGTGGTGTGCAGCGGATCGAATACGTGGGCGAGCTGCTCTTCATCCATCCCGCAGCCGTTGTCGCGCACCGTCACCCGCACGCCCCACTCGGTTCGCGCGGTGACGACGCAGACCTGCACGTTCCCGTCGCCCGCCTCGATGGCATTGCGGATCAGATTGACCATCACCAACTCGATCTCCAGCGGGTTCATGGAGACCAACGGAACGACCGGACCGAGCTCCAGCCGCAGTTTTGCCCCGTGGGCGCCGGCGTAGGGGCGCGCGAGGTCGATCGACTGCTCGGCGACGTCGTTGATGCTGCACGCCTGTTTCTCCGTCGGCTCCTGGCGGGTATACCTCAGAAGTGTTCTGACGATCCGGCCGCAACGGTCCATCGAGGTGACGATGTTTTGCAGGCAGGCGGTCAGGCGCTGTCCGGCCTCGGGCAGATCCTTGATGGCCAACGCGGTTTCGGCCGCCAGCAGGGCCGCGCCGGTGGGATTGTTGATCTCGTGGGCGATGCCCGCCGCCAGCAGGCCGACGCAAGCCAGCCGCTCGTTGCGGCGAATCAACTGCTCCAAGTTCGACCGCTCGCTGTTGTCGCGGAAAACCGCCACGCGATGGGTGATCCGCCGCGACTGGTCGTAAACCGGCTCGGAACGCACTTGCACAAGAACCTCAGAGCCTCCCGTGTCCCGACTGGAGATCTCGTCCGTGTAAATGCCATCGCCCAGGTGGCTTTTCTTGAGGCTGGCCCAGAATGGGCTGATATCGGAAAGGTAGCCGTCCGAGGGCGGAATAATGTAACCGATAGGCGGACAGTCTGTTGCGCAACCGGCCATCGCGTGAAAAGCCGCGTTGACCAGCACGATCCGCGGCGTCTTGCTCAGCCGCCGGCTGGGCTGTTACCGCCAGTCCGTCGGGAATGCAAGCAACGGCTTGGCGCAAAGCCGTCAGTTCAGACCGGCCGCCCTCGCAGCCATCCGGCCCGTCGCCCGATCCGTCCATGCGCCAATTGGAGAGCGCCGCTTGCCCCACGGCTGCCTCCCGTACTATAGAAGCCCGAATTGAGAGGTATGACTCAGTACGGCGTAAAGTGTAGTATCACTCGCGGAAAAGTCCATAGCAGTTTGCGAATGCTCCCACCAAACACCCATTTTCGATACTTCGGACGGATCGCCGGCGGCACTCTTGGCGATCAAGTGGAATACGGAAAAATCGCCATTGATGGCGGCGCTTTCGTGCTCTTAGCCGTCGTTCGGGTGGCGGCCGCGCCGCCGGCTGGCGGTCGTCAAACGACCACGGCGAAGGGCGGTCACTGCCCCGGACAGGCAATCTGGCCGCGGATGAGGTTGCCGAGGTCTTGCGGGGCGGCGCGGCGGAGGCGGTCGAGCACGCATTCCCAGCGATAGGCGAAGCTGCCCGCCTCGTCGCGGGGACGATGTTTGAACAGGGTATCGAACGCCCGCTTCCGCTTGCGGTATTCGAACTGGATGCGGGAAAGGCGGCCGACAAAGGCGTTGACGTAGAGCGAGGCAAAGTCGGCCGGATCGCAGACCAGCGAAAGGCGGCGGTTGACCGCGCCCGCGTATTCCGCCGCAAAGTGCTCGAGCTCACTGCGATAGTCGGCGAAGGTGCCCATCTGATCGGCCACGATGATTTCGACGGGCAGGCCGCCGTCGTTTTCCACCACCACCTCGTCGCCGTCGTCGAAGACCACGCGGCCCTGCGAATCGCAGCGTCCCACGATCATATTCGGGGCGGCCGCCTGGCCCAGCAGCCGGGCAAGCCGCGCGGCGAACGCCGCATCGGCCAGCCGTTGCGGCGGGATCTTGTCGGTGGCCATGCCGCGGATGAAGTCGCGCTCGAAGTAGGGGGACCAAATCACCGCGTTGCACAGGTCGCGGCGCGGCCCGGCATACCGCTCGCTGATCCGCTTGGCGGCGGTGCGCGCCGGCAGGTTCATGCCCAACTGGCGGCAGCCCAGCCGGCGGTCGAGAATGTACTCGGTGTACTCCTCCGCTTCCATAATCGCGTCGAGCAGTTTCTTGCCGTCGTTGAGATGCTCGCGGATGCCCCACTTCTGCATGCGGATGATCTTGATGATCTCTTCCGCGATGCCGCGCAACTTGACCTGCGCGATGTAGACGTCGCGGCGGCCGGAGAAGGTCGCGCGGTAGGAAAGCGAGCCGACCACCCGGCCGATGTTGACGTATTCCAGGTCGCCGTATTCGCGCACGAAATTGAAGATGAATCCCCGGCACTTGTCGTCGCACAGCCGCCGCAGTTCGGCATCGTTGGTCTCTTCGGCCAGATCGAGGACGGAATCGAAGATCAGCTCTCCCTCTTCGATTCTTCCGCCCGGCAGCCATTCGATCTGCATGAAAAACTCGGAGCTGAGCCCCAGCAGGGATTCTTCGGAAGCGGTCTTTTGGTCTTCGCCGATCAGGGCGGCATACATCGCGTTGCGCCATTCCAGGTTGGCGACGCTGTCGTGTTGGAACTTCGGCGGCACCGCGTCGGCGAACTTCCGCAGCAGGGTTTCGTAGACGTTGCGCAGGGTCTCGGCATCGAGAACGGCGAAGTCGTAGGGGGCGAAATCGGCCTTCGAAAAGCCCGCGCCCGCCATGAAGAAGCCGATTTCCGGGTTGCCGTTGCGGTTGACGCCGGCGGAGAACTCGCGGATTTCGGCGAGGTGCTGCCGCAGCGACGCGTCGCCCAGCCCCTTCAATTCGGAGAACGCCTCGTAGCTGAGCAGCCGGGTGCCGCTGGCCTTGCTGTAATAGTAAAGCTCGTTGCCGCGGATGCCGATGCGCGAGGCGGCGATCATCCGGTTCATTTCGTCGGCGGTTTTCGGCAATGGGCTGATCCGCCACAATTCCCCCCGTTCCTTGATCGCCGCACGAACCTGTTGGTTCCGCACGAGCAAGAACCTGATGCGATGCTTGGGGACCAACTCCTGCAAGAGATCGTCGGCGCGGAAGCACAGCGGCATATCGGCCGGATCGGGGCGAATGAGAATGCTATCGTCCTCGATGATCAAATCGACCGAGTTCTGCCACTCGCGGGCCTCCTCTTCGCGGCTCAGTGGTTCCAGGCCCTGCTCCAATCGCTGGCGGTTGAGCAGGTCGACGTAGGCCGAGCGCTGCGTGGCGTGGATGCCCGGCAGCGTTACGATCGTGTTGCCGAAGGGAAACACGGTGGCGATGCGGGATTTGAGCTTCCCGTCCACGCTTCGGGCCAGCGGGTGTTCACCGATAATCTGGGGCAACATAAACGGCGAAGCCGCTTGCGGCTTCACGTAAAAAACCGACGCTTCCTTGGGAGCGGAGAGAATAGAATATACCCGCTGGTCGCTGAAGCGACCAGCCCTTACAATAGCGGTTGCCCCATACAAGGGCTGGTCGCTTTAGCGACCAGTGGAACCGCCAACGATTCACCTTCATCGGGAGCGCCCTCTGATGAGCGGTTGGACCAAGAAAACCAAGCACACCACGGGACCGCTCTACCGCGGCCAGCATCGCTTCGAGCACTGGTATCGCGACAATCAGGTCTATTTCCTCACTGCCCGATGCTGGGATCGCTTTCCCGCCTTCGCCTCCGAAGAGGCAAAGACGGTCTTTTGGAAGCGCTTCGGTTTTTACACCCAGCAGGCCGAGTTTATTCCTTGGGTGACCTCGATCGTCGACAACCACTACCACTCCATCGGCTACAACAAGTCCGGCGACAAGCTCGGAACGATGATGCAACGAATTCACGGCTCGGTGGCCAAATTGGTGAAGGACCTGCTCCCCGAGCGCCGCAAGCCTTTCTGGGGCGATCCTGGCCACCAGGACTACTTTGACGGCTGCATTCGTGACGAGAAGCAGTGTCGCCTCGCGTATCGCTACACGCTGACGCAGAGTGTCCGCCACGGCCTGTGCCGCGACTGGCGCGAGTACCGCCACACGCACGTCAGCGTCGATCTGGAGGACGGTGTACGTCAGGCGTTGGAATTACATGCTTTTCTCGAAGGGGTTCGCTACAAACGGTATCTGAAGCGGCGGGACTAAGAGCGGGAAGGCTCGCGACGCTTCCACTGGTCGCTAAAGCGACCAGCCCACGAAGCGGCAACCAGCCCACGAAGCGGCGAGCTGTTCTCGAAGTCTCGGCGAGCGGGCTCTGGAGCAAGGGCTGGTCGCTTTAGCGACCAGTCTCCGCGGCCCGCCGCGTTCGACCCAGCGACATCAGCGCGAACGCCGTTCCGTACTGCTGATGATAATCGAACATGGGGAAATCCCACCACGAGCCGTCCTTCTCCTGCAAGCGAAGCAGGATGTGGGCCAAGTGGTCCTGGAAGTAAGGCCGCTCCTTCTCGGGAAGCTGCTCGATGCACAATGCTGCGTAGTAGTGGCCGAAATAGAAGAAATACGCCGCCACCTGGCACCACGATTCGTGCGGGATCGGGCGTTTGCGGCCCATGTCGAGCCAGAGATTTCGCGCAAACAGCCGATCGAGCCACGTCTTCAGCACCTCATCGGTCACCAGCCGATCGCCCCAGAGCCGCATGGCGATGTTGCATGCCTGCGAACGCCCCAGGCTGCCCGAGGGCCGGTTGATCAACCGTTGCGGCTGGTACTTCAAGTATTCGCCGTAGTCCATCGAGAAGTCGGGCTTTCGCTGCCGCAGAATCGACGCGGTTCCGCGATCGACCAGCCGCTTGGGCACGTCGACGCCCGCCAGCTTGGCGTCGTGCAGCGCCACCAGCACCGCCGCGGTGACAAAACCAATCGACGAACCGCCCGGCTTCTGCGTTTGATAATCGAAATCGTAGTACGCCCAGCCGCCGTCGACCACTTCGTAGCGGTTCAGCCGGTCGATCTGGTTGTCGATCAGCGCGCGAATCCGTCTTTCGCGTTCCTTGTCACCCGGCTTGCGGCCGAGCATGTGCGTCAGCGCCTGGATCGAATAGGCGTGCGCCCAGACGTTGTAAAAGACGTCGGGCGTAGCACGGCGGACGTGGGGCAGATGCTCGAAGAGCCAGGCCTCGCCGCGATCGAGCGCGCGGGCAACCTCCTGCCTGTCGCCGCCCACCTCGATCAGCGCCGAAATGCACATCGAGGTAACCGCCGCCTTGAAGGCGTGATGCGCGCCCGGCACCGGCGAGTCGATTTCGCCCGGCCGGGTGATATTCGCCGATCCCCACGAGCCGTCCTTGTTCTGCCGCCGAAGCAGGAAGGCGATGCCGCGATTGATCGAATTGTCGATGTCACGGGCCGCAGGCGGCTCAATCGCCTTGGGTTTCGGCCCCTCTAGGGCCACGGCCGGGGGAGCGGGCGGCGGACCATCCCCGGCCAGGACCGGCAGGCAAAAGAAGAACAACACCACGAGCCATACCCATCGCATTTGCAGCCTCCAGTCCAACAATGCCCTTACTGCACAGCAGCGCACCGACGCCAGAACGATAAGCGGCGCCGGTGGGCGGTAAACCGCCCACCCCTCGCCCCTGACCCCTAGCCCCCAGTCCCTAGCCCCTAGCCCCTAGTCCCTCACTTCTTCGGCTCGATCACGACCTCTTCTCCCTCGCTCAGGCCGCTGAGGATCTCCACCTGCTTGTCGGTCTTCCGGCCGACGGTGACCGGTCGGGTCTTGGTCGTGCCGTCCTTCTGCAGCACCTCGACCGTCTGCTTCTGGTCGTCCAACTCGTCGGTCACCACCGCGCTGGGCGGCACCGTCAGCGCGTCCTTCTTCAGGTAGGGCATCAGCTTCACCTTGCACGTCATGCCGGGCATCAGTAGCTTGGTTCCACCCTTGAGCTCGACGCTGAGCTTCGCCTCGTACGAGCCGGGCGAGGTCGGAATGTCGCTGATCGTCTCCAGCTTCACCGGCATGCGCACGTCCGGATACGCCGGCGGCGTGGCAATCCCCTTCAGATTCGGCCGCGCGTCGTGCAGATCCGCTTCGCCGATCGTCGTGCGGATGCACATCGGCCGCGGCTGCACCACCGTCATCACCACCTGGTTCGGTGAGACGCCGCCGCGGGGCCGCAGCGATTCGGCCAGCGCGCTGGCATCGCTCGTCCTGCCGCGTGTGATCTTGCCGTAGTAGACGATGCCGTCGATCGGCGCCTTGACGGTCATCTGCTGGCGGTCGGCCAGCAGGTGCTTGAGCCGCTCTTCGACCTGCGGCCGCTGCAGCCGCAGCTTATCGAGCTCCAGGCGTTGGCGGTTGAGTTCCATCGGAATCTGCACCTTGCCCCGCTCCCAGTCGAGCAGCTTGCGCTTCGTCGATTCCCGCATCTCCGCATCTCTCCGCGGAATGCCGTACTTGAGCGAGTGATCGTGACTGAGCTGGGCCGATTCCACACTGAACTTGGCGCGATCGACCGAATCACGGCCGCGCTTCAGCACGATCGCCTCGGTCTCCTCGGTGATGTCGTCGGCCTTGTACATCTTCTCCAACTGCCGCAGCTCTTCCTCTTCGTATTCCAGGTATTCCTTCATCGACTTCAAGCTGAAGTCCGTCGCTTTCACCTCGAAGGGCCGTTCGACCTCAAAGTAGTAGTCATGATCCTCTTTGGTCAGCCGCGCGGCCCGCTCGCCGGCCTCTATGTCGATCGGCGTCGTTTTTTCCAACGCCTTCAGTTGCTCCTCGACCAGCTTCTGCGAGATCGCGCTGATTTCCATGTCCTTGCGGAGATCGGTAATGGCACGGTCGAGTTTCTCCGGATCGAGTTCCAGGATGACGTCGCCCTTGCGCACATAGGCGCCGTGCGGGGCGGCGTGCAGCACGGTAAGCCCCGACCACTCCTCCGTGCGAACCACAACCTCCTGGGCATTCTCCGCCTCGAGTACGCCGTCCACGTCGAGCGTGATCTTGAGCAGGCTCTTCTTGACCTTCTGGGTGGCCGGAGCGGCCGGCTTTTTCGCTTCGTCAGCCTTCTTCGCCGGCGCGGCGGCTTTCGGGGCCGCCTTGTCCGCCTTCTTTGCCCCCTTGTCCGTCTTCTTGGCCGGATGGTCGGCCTTCTTCGCCGCGGCCGGTTTCTTCGTCACCGGCGGAGCGGCCAACGCGGGAACGGCTCAGCAACGCGAACGCGAACAGACAGAGAGCCCCATACCGACAGAGACAACGCATGGTGTTTCCCCCTCAAAGGTAGGTGTAAAAGGCGGGCAGATCCAGGGAAGATGCGGCCTTAACGCCGCCGCATTCTATGTATTCTGCCACGCGGGTGGAGAGAACGCAAGATACCCCGTGCCGAATGCGGGTGGATTGTGGCAAATTCATCGTGCGAGGGGCGGGTTATTGTCTCTGCGGGGTTGCGCCTGACCTCTCCGATCGGCACGCTCGCGTTCTGGTACGGCAGGCCGGGTCAACGCTATAATGGTATCAGAGAGGTGCAAGCTATGACGTTGCTCATCGAGGCCAATCCAGTTCCGCTTCGCGCCGACCCGGACGGCACAATCCGCGTGGTCGGCACGCGTCTGACTCTGGACACGATCGTGGCGGCCTACCGCGACGGTGCGCCACCGGAGGAGATCGTGAAGCGCTTTCCAGACCTTTCCCTACCCGACGCTTACGCCGTGGTCGGGTACGTTCTCAGGCATCAGCGGGACGTTGAAGCGTATCTCGATGAGCGACGGCAAGCTGCGGAGGCGATTCGTCGCGAAATCGAGGCCAACTGCCCCACAAGACCCACCCGCGACCAACTGTTGGCACGACGCGCTGGAAAATGAACGGCGATGATCCGATTGCTGGCAGATAACGACTTCGACGAACGAATTCTCACAGGCGTTCTTCTACGTAATCCGGAGGCCGATGTTGTCCGCGTGCGAGACATCGGACTCGCACAGGCTCACGATAACGAAGTGCTCAGTCATGGAGCTTCGTCGAACCGCGTGGTCGTCACTCATGACGTTAACACTCTTGTTGGCTTGGCGTATGAGCGGATACGTGGGGGCGTGCCAATGGCTGGAGTCATCTCGGTCCCGCAGACTCTTGCGCTCGGCCGCGCCATTGAAGATCTTCTTCTGGCGGTCGAATGTGCCTCGGAGATGGAGTTGAACAGCCAAGTCTGGTACCTGCCGCTTTGAGACGCGGCCGCCTTTTCTTCGGGCCGCTAGACTTGGGCCGCAATACGCAACTCCGCAGACACCGGCAGTTGAAGCACGTCCTCCCGGAGCAGGCGGGGCGAGAAGAACAGCACCTCCAGACTCTCAATCGCGCCCGTGCGTGGATTCAGGCGGGCGAAAGCGTCGTCGCCAAGCTGTTCTGATTCCTGCTCGCCACATCGTCCGCGGATGCCAAGGCCGACGAAGGCCAGAGCGTCATCTATCTGCCGAAAAGAACGGGCCGCCACACCAATCGACGATCTTCGCCCATTTGTCTTCGTGCTCCGTCACATTCTGGATCAAGACGTTGTCGACACCCTTACAGGCTCGCTCGGCGCGCTCCTCGTACGGCAGATTTTCGGTCTTGTTTCGCCGCGCCTGAATGTCGGCAAGTTCCTGGTGCGAGAGGATGAAGAACCGCTCGGTGAATCCTTCGCCGCTCGGTACGACAGAATACAGCGCCCAGAACGTCGGATGATCCACGTCTTCCCGAGACTTGTAGTTCTGATAGAACTTTGTGACAAACCTTGACGAGTTTGACGCCTTAACCTCCACCACTGCAGCTATTCGTTTTCGCCCAACGGCAAGAATGTCGACAGCCTTCATGTTACCGTAAGTGACACTGGCGGAAATCCCCCGCTTTAGGAGTTCCGCGCAGACGCGGTATTCACCGGCAAGGCTAAGGCAGTGTTTGGATATCTTCATTTCTTCCTGCGCCGCTCTTGTCGTGGCTCACGATTGAAGGAAGTCGTCGACTGGGGGCATCCGGCCTTCCTCTCCAATGCGGCGCAGAGCATCCGCTCGGATTTGTTCACAAGGCATCGTCCGAACCGAACCGGACTCGTACTCCGCCGACCGCCGCCGAATCTCCTCTTGCCATTCATCGGTCAATGGCGGTAACGACACGGTTGGGACGGTATCCCAAAGTGCCTCGATCAATTGGAGGCGATCGGGAATGGGCAAACGGCTCGCGCCGGCGAGCAAGGAGTCGTAACTGAGCATGGCGTTACCTCCCAAGCAGATTATACGATAGTCCGCAGTGGTTTCGCTAGCCGCACTCGCCCTCACCCCCGGAAACCGCGCTATCCTTTGCAGCGGACGCTGGTTTCCCGCTGCCTCTCCTTCATCAGGCGGTTTGCAGCGTTTCCACACTCGCAATATGCAACAAAGGGCAGATGACCATCTGGTCATCAGGCAGCGCAATCACAAGGCGCGACTCGAGCAAGAGGGCCATTTCCGGGTGGCGGACTTCATGCTTCTCTCCGTTGGTGAGTCGTATTTCAAACGGCTCGAATGGTTGACGCTGCAACAGCTCTCGCATGGCTTCGTGATTCATCTCTACCTCCACGACTCACTGAACGTTGCCCGGAGCGCAACCATCGATGGTCCACTACATTCATTGTATATCGTACGGCCGCCGAATGGAACCAGCCGCATCCTCGAGCGACTTCTGCTGGCTACCCTCACCCCCTGCCCCTCTCCCGCTGGCGGGAGAGGGGAGACTGCGAGCCGACTACTCGTCTTCCGTCCGCAGACGGGCCAAGACGCTGTAATCTTCCAGCGTCGAGGTGTCGCCGACGGTCTGGCGGCCGGCGGCGATGTCGCGGAGCAAGCGACGCATGATCTTGCCGCTGCGGGTCTTGGGCAGCGAAGCGGTGAAGTGGATGTCGTCGGGCACGGCCAAGGCGCCGATCTCTTTGCGGACGTGGTTCTTCAACGCCTTCCGCAACTCCTCGGAAGGATCGAAGCCGCTGGACAGCGTGACGAAGACCGTGACCGCTTCGCCCTTGATGTCGTGCGGCCGGCCGACCGCCGCCGCCTCGGCCACCGCTTCGTGGCTCACCAGGGCGCTCTCGATCTCGATCGTGCTCAAGCGGTGGCCGGAGACGTTCAGCACGTCGTCGATGCGGCCCATGATCCAGTAGTAGCCGTCCTCGTCGCAGCGGGCGTTGTCGCCGCAGAGATACTTGCCGGGCACGTCGGTCCAATACTGAATTTTGTAGCGTTCGTCGTCGCCCCAGATGCCGCGGAGCATCCCCGGCCAGGGCTGGGTGATCGTCAGCCAGCCGCCGGCGCCGACCGGCACCGGTTTGCGGTCTTCGCCGACGATCTCCGGCACAATGCCGGGCAGCGGCTTCGTGCAACTGCCCGGTTTGGTGGCAATCGCGCCGGGCAGCGGGGTCATCATGATTCCGCCCGTCTCGGTCTGCCACCAGGTATCGACGATCGGGCAGCGCTCGCCGCCGATCTTGCGGTGATACCACATCCAGGCCTCAGGATTGATCCCTTCGCCGACCGTGCCCAGCAGGCGGAGGCTGGAAATGTCGTACTTGTCGACCCACTCGTCGCCCCACTTGATGAAGGTGCGGATGGCGGTCGGGGCGGTGTAGAGGATGTTGACTTTGTACTTCTCGATCATCTCCCACCAGCGGCCCTGGTGCGGCGTGTCGGGGGCGCCTTCGTAGATGAAGACCGTCGCCCCGGCCGTCAGCGGGCCGTAAACGACGTAGGTGTGGCCGGTGATCCAGCCGATGTCGGCCGTGCACCAGTAGACGTCTTCGTCGCGGATGTCGAAGACCCACTCCATCGTCTTCTTGGCGAAGAGGTTGTAGCCGGCCGACGTGTGCTTGATCCCCTTCGGCTTGCCGGTCGAGCCGCTGGTGTAGAGGATGAACAGCGGGTTTTCGCTGTCCAACGGCTCGGCGGGACAATCGGCCGAGGCCTCGGCCATCAGGTCGTGCCACCAGAAATCGCGGCCTTCCTGCATGGTCACGTCGCAGCCGGTCCGCTTCAGAACGACGCATTGCTCGACGCCGGGTGACTTGGCCAGGGCGGCGTCGACGTTGCCCTTCAGCGGGATCTGCTTGCCGCGTCGCCAGCTCGCGTCGGCGGTAATCATCAGCTTCGCCTTGGCGTCGTTGCAGCGGTCCGCGATGGCCTCGGCCGCAAAACCGCCGAAGACCACGCAATGCACGGCCCCGATGCGGGCGCAGGCCAACATGGCGATCGCCAGTTCGGGAACCATCGGCATGTACATCGTCACGACGTCGCCGCGGCCGATGCCCAGCTTCTTCAGCACGTTGGCGAACTTGCAGACTTCGCGGTGGAGCATTTCGTAGGTATAGACGCGGACGTCGCCCGGCTCCCCCTCGAAAATAATGGCGGCCTTATTGCGGCGGGGCGTGTTGAGATGGGCGTCGAGGCAGTTGTACGAGACGTTGGTCTGCCCGCCGACGAACCACTTGGCAAAGGGCTCCTTCCATTCGAGGACTTTGGTGTACGGCTTGAACCAGTGGAGCTCGTGGCCCATTTTGCCCCAGAAGGCTTCGATATCGCCCGCCGCCTCGTTCCAGAGTTTTTCGTACTGTTCCAGGGATTTGACGTGGGCCTTGGCGGCAAACTCCTTGGGGGGTGGAAACAGACGCTCTTCCTTCATCACGTTGACGATCTGCCCAGATTTTGCCTCTGCCATCAGTAGCTTCCTCCGAACGAGTGGGGTAAAAGGAGTTGATCGACCGTTTGGCTCGATGCGAAACGGTTTCGCCTGAGAGAATTCCGCATTGTACCCAGCGGACAGGACTTGTCAATTACGGGGCGAAAAAGATGACGCCCCGCGATGCCGGAGGCGTCCGATGGCCCCGCGGTGGGATTGGAAGCGGCAGCCATTTCGCGCCGCACGGAGAAAATGGGTGACAATGCGTCCGGTGGGGCAGACATTTCTGTCTGCCAGGTGCGGTAAGAAATGCGCGCTAGAGTCCCTACGGCAAGGCAACCGCCACGGCTTTTTCGTTGCTGGGCTTCTCTTTCTGGAAGTCCTTCGGGCTGGGCACTTTGAACGCCGCGGCAAACACGATCGCCCCGGCCAGCGTGATCACCAACGGCACCGCCCAAATCTTCGGCCATTGGAACTTGCCGCCGACCGAGTTCTTCTGCATCACAAATCCGGCGAGCTGCGTTCCCAGAAACAGCCCGATGCCGTTGGTGGCAATGGCCAACAGTGAAAGGGCGGAGCCACTGATGTCGCTGGGCGCTACGAATCCAACGAACTTCTGGCCGCCGACGATGAAGAAGACGTAGGCCAAGCCGTGAAATCCTTGGATCAACATGACCCCAAGGCTTCCTTTGCTGACGACGTAGGTCGCGAACAAAACCGCCCAACACAGAGCGCCGATGGCGAAGGTCCACGCATATCCGCTCTTGTCAATCAGCCAAGCGAGCAGAAGGATGGTGCCGGCAGCCTGAACGGCCTGTGCCATACCCATTGCGGCCGAAACATTCTTGCCGCGGATCCCCCGGTCCTGCATGAACTGGCCGGTACCCAGGAAATAGAACTGCATCATGCCGGAAACGACTAACTGCACCAGCATGAAGATCAGATAGCTGGGGTTATCCAACATGCCAATCGCCTTCATCACGGGATTGGAGGCTTCTACCCCCGTCGTCGCCGCGGCAACCTGGGGCGGCGTCGGCGGCTGAATTAGACAAACCAGCGCCATGACGACAGAAAGAAACGCGGCCAGATAAAGGCTGTCGGGCCCATCGCCACCGATCTTCCGCACTTGACGCATGCCCGTCAGGAAGTAACCGATCAGCGCCCATGAGACGGGCGCCCAAAGCCAAACCCACGTGTCGAGCTTGGCAACCGGCTCGTGTGCATACAGCACCTTAGTGACCAGTGGGATCGTGGCGGTATAAAACACCGAGTAGATGAGCATCGTCCAGAACATGCCCCAGAACTTCATCTGCTTTGCCGCGATAAAGAGCAGAACGGCCCCAACAATGTGTGAGGCCATGATGATCCATTCGGCGTTGACGTACGTGTCGGCCAAATACCCGGACACAAAGGGCGAAAAAATGCTCGCCAGCGGGAACGTGGCGTAAACCCAGCCTGTCTGCTTCCCGCTCAGCTTCATCGGCCCCAACAGCCGCATCGCCAGCACCGGCATCCAGGCTCCCCAAACAGCGAATTCGAGGAACATCAGGGCGCTGACGCGGATGTAGTCGTAGTTCATGTTCGCTTCCTAGGCTGAGGGCCGACGCACATGGAATTTTCACGAAAAACAGTGACCGCGATCGATTTTAGCCGCTGGGGGGGAGAAACACAACGCCGGATTCGCGTCGGCGGGACTCGTGCCAATCGTCTGGGCGCCGGTAGACTGCCGACACTGCGTATGCCCAAGGGCATTCCCTACCAACATTGCAGCCGACGCGGAAAGCCGTTTCCACCCAGGGGGGCAGGCGAGATTGCGGATCCCGACGGCGAAGTCGTCCGCATTTCTCCCATCCCGGCTCCTACGTGAGACGTGCTCGGCAATTCAGCGATCAATGACCTTCCTTAGCCGTCATCTGCTGTGCGCCCGCTCGACCAACGGGCGAGCAGAATCTCCCCGCTGTCTGCCAACTGCTCAGCGATTCGTAGAATACGACTGGCAGGCAAGACCGTGGCAGGCGTGCCGTCCCGCTTGTCTATCGGCAGCTTCTCTGATAAGTTTAGCAACGGCGTCTCGGCCACAGCGAACAACCGTCCCCGTAGCTCAATTGGGAAGAGTTCTTAGCACGCCAAAACCCCGTTTTCTGCGACATTTCTCGGGTTTTTCTCGCCCCAAGGACCTGCAATCTCCTGCACGATTTGGCTTTCGTCTGCCGTCTTTTTCTGCCAAGTTTTCTGCCCAGCCAGCGTCAACGTAAGTTCCACCAGCAGGCCGGGACGACTCGCGGGCTGGACACAAATCTACCGGCTGCCCGCCCGATTTTACGTCGCCGTGTAGTTCAGTTCAACGCCCTCTTCTCGAACGTCACCCATTCAGCGTTCGTCGCGGACGTGGAACTTCAACAGTGAGGTAGGGAGCGGGTGGTACATAGTCATTGCTGGCGGACGCTGGTGGGCCTTGCCCCGTATGACAGAGCAGCAGGAATCCGCTGGACAAGTTCGTTTCTTCCGTGATTTGGTTTCCTGCCCGCAAATGCGCCGTAGGCGCTAGTCGAACGAAATCCGTTGACGCCTTCCACGGTACAACCAGGCGGCGGAAGCCTTGAGACGTTACCAGCAGGGGTTGGAGATCTCGAAGCGCCTGGCGGCGGACGATCCCCACGATTACGAGAATCAAGCTGAGCTGCAGGCCGGCTACAACAATGTGGGCGACGCGAACCTCGCTTTGGGGCGGGTGGCCGAAGCCGCGAAGTTCTACCAGGAAGCGCTGGAAGTCGCGAAACGATGGGCTGCGGCCGATCCTCGCAACGTCCATGCCCAAGAACACCTGTCGGGCAGATACAGCAAATTGGGTGACGCAAGCCTTCAGTTGGACCAGGCGGCGGAGGCCTTGAGGTACTATCAAGAGGAGTTGCAAATTGAGAGACGCTTGGCGGCGGCCGATCCGCATAGCGCCGCGGTCCAGGAACACTTATCAAGGGGCTACAGCTACGTGGGCGACGCATGCCTCCAGTTGGGCCGAGCGGCGGAGGCCTTGACGTATTACCAGAAAACACTGGAAATTCGCAAGCAAGTGATGGCGGTCTACCCGCGCGACGAGGGAAGACGATCATTGTTGTCTGCATGCGTCAGGATGGGCAACGCGAGCTTTCAGTTGGGTCAGACGGCAGAATCCTCGAAGTATTACCGGCAATCGCTGGAAATCGTGAAACAACTGGCGGAAGATGGTCCCAAGGATGCCGAGGTCCAGCGAGATCTGCTTGCCGGCTACTTGCGGCTGGGGGATCGCGCTGCGGCAGAAGCTGCGACGTGCTCGATTGCAGTTTGCCGATCTTCTGATTGCCGAAATCGCCCGCGGACTAAACGACCCCACCGCGGAGAAGATCGAAGATGAATTGGTGGCTTTGGGGCTGATCGACGTTGTGCGGGGCTTGTTGCCGGAGGGCTGGACGGAGAAGCCCGGTCAAAGCTGAGGGAGCAGCAAAGGGCGCAGTACACTCTTGTTGGCTTCGTCCTGGCTTTCCCGCCCGTTATCCTCCGAGGGGTCATCGCATCCCGTCCAGCCCGCAGGCTGCTTCGAGCCGTTCGCGCAAATAGCCGCAACACCCACCGTCCGAAACCACGATAAGCTGATCGATCAGGTCTTCACTCATGCCGAACAGCTCCGAGTGTGCCGCCGATTCCAGCGGCGGGTCTTCGCCGCTTTCGTTGTGACAGTCCGCCAAGAACTCCAGCGGCGAGCGAAATGAAGGTTCCGCCGTTCCGATCGCAAGTGTGTCCGGGTCCATGATAAAAGATACTCCGCGACGGCGCCGTTCGAATTCGCACTGAGCCAAGAGTTGGTCGAGCGACATGATTGGTTCTCTCTTGAAAACGGTGGTTCAGTTTTGGGAGAATGTTCTCACGAACTCCTGGGACGATCCAGCGTTGCGAGCTGACGTCTTTTCTCTGAGAATTGCTGGCAGAAGGGCTCCCGCCGCATCAACGGACGCCGAATTTGGCAGTGTCGACGTGCGCGATCGTCCGCCGGAGCGTACGTGCGGGTTCAGCGAGCGGGCGGTTCTCTGCGACACTATCGCCCGAAGTTGCGGCAGCGCGGCTTCTGCCGCTCGATGTCCTGCCTCGGCCAGCGCGTCGATCGCGCGGGCGGAGAAATCGGCGAAGCTGTACGCCGATGTGTCGGCGCGGATCAGCACATCGGGGCGGGTATCGGTGCGGGCGGACAGCGAGGCCTGCTGAGCTTCCCAGGAGGCGCGCAAAGTCTTCACGAGACCGGGCGCGCAACCGGGGCGGATTGCCGTTGGCCGGACCCCGCTGGCGTCGACGGCCACGATCAGGTCGAGGTTCCGCCCGCAGAGTACTTGGCACGGGCAATTATCGACCACGCCGCCGTCAACCAGCACCATCGGACCATTGAGAACTGGTGTCGCCACACCCGGCAGGCCGCAACTGGCCACCACCGCGCTGGCTGCGCTGCCGTGATCCAGCACCACGCAGCGCTTTGTGACCAAATCGGTGCAAGTGACGAGCAACCGAGGATGCGAGAAATCTTCCAGGCGGACGGAATGGGGAACGTAGCGCAGAAGGCGGCTGGCAAGCCGGCCGCGCATTAGCCGCAGGGTGTTCAGGTATGCCCCGCCGGGCAGAAACCTCATCAACCCGGGCCCAAGTTCCTTCTTCACCAACGCCGTCATCTCCGCGCTGGTATAGCCGAGGGTGTGAAACAGACCGGCCAGCGAGCCCGCGCTAGTTCCGACCACGCAGTCGAACGAGAACTCCCGCTCGAGGACGGCAAGCACTCCCAGGTGAGCCGCGGCGCGAGCCCCCCCGCCGGAAAGAACCAGCCCAATTCGCGGTCCCGTCGCCATGCTGGCACGTCGGTTCGCTTGGCAAAGAGTGGCGTTCATCTGTCAACTCCTTTCAGCTACCCAATGCCTATACGACGCCAGCCGGCAGATGTGACGGTAAGAAAACGGTGCTCGGCCTATCGAGGACCCTATTCTGAGAATCCCGATCACGTCCGATTACCCGACAAGCGGTTCAGGAACGCAGGCCGTTGTCTCAGTGTCAGCAGCGCAGCTATCAGGAGGTCGCTGTGGTTGGTACCCGCAGACTGAAGCGTTCTCGCAAACTGGCCGCGGCGTGGTACGCCGGCTCCCTTGCCATGCTGCCGGCCAGCGCCCCGAGTTTGACGTGGTGCTCGCCATTCCCAATAATTGACCAGAGGCAGCATGTCGCCCGGCGGCTGGTGATTTCTGCTTCCGACTGAAGTGGCCAAGTAGAGACATACTCCCCTGACCGCTTGGTAAAGCACAAAGCGGTCGCTACCTGGGAAGGGTAAGCTGTCTGTACGCCCGGGCGGCGGAAATGTGGAAGATCTTCGGTTACCTGTCAACGCGGGTCGGACGGGACTCGATGTCTCTCGAACTGGAATCCCTTGTTCCTTTAGACACCGGGACGGCTATGCACAGCCCCAAGAAGACCCTACTATTACGGCGTTTTGAGCATTGTGCGAGTAGCAAAGGCCGACAGAACAGTCGCTGGTTTCTGCCATGTTTTTCTGCCAGCGACTTTTTGGCTTCTTCTAAAGCGTTAAAACGAAAGCAGTTACAATTAGGTTCCCGTAGCTCAATTGGGATGAGTTCTCAGCTCGCCAAAACGCCGTTTTCTGCGGCGTTTCTCGGGTTCTTTCCCTCTCCGCGGCCTGCAATCTTCTGCACGATTCGGCACTCTTCTGCTGTCTTTTTCTGCCAGGTTTTCTGCCAAGCCCCGACTGACGTAACGTCAGGACACTGGTTGTTCATCCTGCCAGCGATGTCAGACCCCTGACGCTAACAGCCTGTTGAAACAGTCGATTTGCCAGCACTGCTAGCTGCGTTTTTCCCGAGGATTTCGATGCTGAGCACATACCACCTGCGGGCCTTTTTCAACGGGCTGTTAATGCCTGCCGCCTGACCTCTTGGTCCCGAATTTGGACCAACCCTAGCCGGAAATCGTATCAAAGGTCCGATAATTTCGTGACTTACGCCAACGTGGCGAGGTATTGCAGACCACTGCAAACCACTGCGAAATCCAGCGACATTTCGTGGTAAATCAAGGGGTCTCGTGGTAATCTCGTGGCAGACCAGCGACCTCTTGGCTACGTGACAATTGGATTTCTGACGAGCGGCTCGCGCCGCGTCCGGTCGGGTTGTCAACGGAACCTAGCTTCAAGGAACGTCAAGTCATCTTCGAGGCGGATGGCATTAGAAAACCTGAGCAATGTCTCCTCGACCGCATCAACGTTGATACTGCTCTTGGGGTAGCCAAAGTCTTTGAGAATTTGAATGAGACCCTCAACCCCTAACATCTCACCATTGGCGTTGTGGATCTCAACAGCACCATCGCTGAACAGCAGGAGGCAGTCCTCCGGCGCAACCTGCGCCACCATCTCGTCGTATGAGGCGTCTTCCGTCATTCCGAATGGGAGGCCACAGGATTCCAACTGCTCGGCGGCGCCGTTGGGATGCACGACGAGGACCGGCGGACCACCTGCTGAAGCAAACCGGAGGGTTCTCTGCTTGGCGTCGATCACTCCGCAGATGGCTGTGGCAAAGGACTCGTCCTTGACGACCTTCGCCAAATCATGGTTGACAACCCTGGCGAAGTCCGCAGGGCTCGTGAGAAGATGGCAGTCTCTTTCCCAAAGCGAACTGAGGTGCATCGTGTGAAGGGCGGCGGCGACGCCGTGGCCCATCACGTCAGCCAGGATAAAGCCATATTGATTGGCATTGAGTTGTCTGATGGCGTAGAAGTCCCCGCCGACGATATCGTGGGGCATATAGAACGTGGAGAAGCGAACGCGAGTATCCTCGGGAAGGTCGTGCTCCAAGGAGAGGGATTGGATTCGTTTCGCCCTTTCCAGATCTGACAGAACGGCTGACATGTCGCGAAAAGTCTCAACCCCGCCAATGACCTCGCCAGCCGGGTCACGGATCGGAGAAACCGCCACCTGCATCGGAATCCTTGTACCCTGTTTTCCCTTAGCGAATACAATCAGCGGCACGGTGCTGGTCGTCCCCGTGACCATCGAGCGATGAAGCGGACAGAACTCTTCGCCGCAAAGCTGGTGGTTGTCCTTGTCGATATGGCAGAGAACGTCGTCGAGGCAACGGCGGCCGATCACATCCTGCGGTGCCCAACCAGTGATACGCTCCGCCGACTTGCTCCAGTAAACGATCCTGCGATCCAAATCGCAGACGTAAACGCCGTCGCTCAATGAATCCAGAATGACACTGGCGACGGTAAGCAGGTTATCCATTGGAGATCCCCGAGGCTTTCTCGCACCTGGGGCTCCTTCCCATGTCATCGAGATGTGAACGTTGCTTTGTAACCGTTCAAGAACCGCCACTCGCCGAACAACCAGTATACCAATGCGTTCAGGCTTCGGCTAGTAAGGCCGGCTGGCTGAATACGGACCGACTCTACCGGAAATTATCGCGTCGAAGCCACGCTGATCGGCTTCAATGACACAACGGTAGTTCTAAATAGACTTGCGTTATCCTGGGAAAAGGGGACAGGTCCAATTTGTGCGAAACACCCTCCGGGCCGTTCCGGCAAATTGGACCTGTCCCCTTTTTCCCTCCCGGTTGCGCTTCGCGTCCACTCGCTTTCACCGAAACCTCCGTCCGACTCGAAAATCCAAGAGCGGATTCGATGGGCGCGAGGATCCCAGCCGATTACCTCCGTTCCACCGGCAACACTGTCTTTCCTCCGGATTGTGAAATTCCGGATCAGATAACTGCCGTTGGCTGTCCAGTCGCAAGTGCTGTGTACCGAGACCGCGAACGGCCTGTGCGCCTCCGAGGCCCAGTCGCCAACCATCCATCCCAACTCCTTGAGACGGCCATAGTGCAAAGGAGCGGCGCCAACTGCTTCACGAATACTGTCGATTAGCCAGCGGCCGTCGCGCAAGATGAGAAGAACTACCGAACGCGGCTCTCCTGCCAAGTCGTCAGGCGCCGGAGTCATTGCGGCAATCGCGTCAACCGACGCGACGTCGGCCGTCACAAGGCGCACGTTGACGACGCCGAGCCGCAATTTGCTGTTCTTGTGTGCCGTGAAGAACTCTTGAAAGGCGGCTTCGATGTTCTTGCTGCCGGCGATGTGCTCGCCGCTTGGCCCCACGAAATCGCCGTCCGTCGTCCATAAAGCAGCCAAGCCTTTTCGACAGCGAGCCGTTCCTCGACCAACTGGCCGCCGAGGCCCGCGAACGAATTGAACAAGGGGCTGCGAAGAAGTAGCCTGCCCCTTCAATTGATAGGAGACCGGGACCGTTCCTCACCTGCCCGCCGAGGCAATGGCCGCCTGTCAAGGCTTCTCTAGTCCGCAAAGAAGGACCCTCTTGTGCCGCGAAACGCTGGTGAGTTGCCGCGAACCTTGATGGCCGAATTCCGAACAATCCGATAATCAGGAACGAGCGTCGTTATCGGAGTTTACGGTTTCTTCCGGCAATCCCTCACCACCCGATACGCGTGGCGGTCAGGAGATAGCTCCCCTAGGAGAACAACGCCATGCTGAGGCGTAGTATTATCGTTGCGACCCTCCTATTCGTCGCCGGGCTCAAAGTCACCCCTGCCGGAGCGCAATGGCCAAACCTCAACGGTCCTCCCGTCGCCTATCAACTACCGCCCGCGTACCGGCTGACGCTCGAGGAGGCCCAGCAACGGGCCCTGTCCAACAGCCGGCTGCGAAGCATAACGCTGATGAATATCCAGGCGAAAGGCGAAGCGATCTACGTGATGGAAGCGGACTACTACCCGAAGATCCTGGCCGGTTTTTACGGCTTCCACTTCGACCAGCCGCTGGGAACCGTGCTGGTTCCAGCGCGGCTTCCCAACGTGGGTCCGATCTCCGTCAACCTATTTAATCGAGACTTTGGCGTCGCCGCCCTGACGGCAGTGCAGCCGATTACCGCCTTGCTCAAAGTTCACCAGGGTGTCAATGTCGCCACCGCCGATCGGGAGATCGCTCGCTCGCAAGCCCACCAGGTAGACCAAGCCATTGCCAGCGGCGTGGAGCAACTCTACTGTGGGCTGCTGGCGGCCAATCGGATCCTCGTATCCGCGCAGGCGGCCGCCGAGGCAGCCGGTCGGATGCCCCCGGCGATGCTCCGCACGCCCGAGGCCCGGATCGCGGCCGTGGAAGCCAAGCAGGCGATCCAGGCCGTATCGAGCCAGGCGTCTGATCTGGCCGAACAACTCAACGCGTTGCTCGATTTGCCCCTGGACATGAGGTTGGAACTGGTCGAATTGCCGCCGCTGACGCCAACAATCGTTTATCCTGATCAGGCGATCGACATGGCCCTGAGGTCAAGCCCGGAAGTTTTCCAGGCCGATCAGACCGTCGCGAAGGCCGAGGCCGGACTGCGCGTCGCCAAGGTGGATTACCTGCCCGATGTAGCGATCATGGGAGGATACTTCAACCAAGACGGGTTTAACGTAATCCAGAGCAGCGTCGGTTACGGGGCGATCGTGGTGAACTACCCTCTTTTCGACGGCGGCAAGCGAACACATGCCGTGCGCGAGGCCGAAAGCGTTGTGGCGATGGCCCGACAGAAGGCGTGTCAAACTCGCGATGAGGTGCGGCTGAAAGCCCTGAAGGCGTATCGAGAATTCGTCGAGGCCCGATCCTCGATTGAAGTCGCCGGCGAAATGGTGCAAGCCCGCAGGGAAGCCCAACAGAAGGCCGGCACTGCGGAAGCCATGATCACGGCCGCCACCGAACTGATGAAAGCCGAGGCCGCGCTCGTCCAGGCCAACGCCGCTTGCCGGGTGGCTTACGTGAAACTAAGCACCATCGCAGGCTTGCAGTAATCACGCCGCCAAGGTCCGCCGAAATAACGTAGACAGCCAATAGCGGCGGCCCTCGGCAATGCTATGAGGTCTGTGTCAGCGATTCCCCGATTGCTCCCATGCGGGGGTGCTCTACGATTCTGGGGCACTGTCTACTCAGGCGGAGGATTCCCATCGACTGCGGCGATCGTCCGCCAAAAGTGGAATCGCAGCCGCCTTCGCTGAGCTTGCTCTCGGAGCAATAATGGCCGTGGAACCTTCGCCAACGCAATCCATTCGCGCGCCCCCGACAGTCGCGCCTGGTGCGCGGAAGCGGAGAACAAGCTCGGGGCGACGAGTACCTGAACACCTCTAACTCTCACAGCAAAGGAACGCGGTTATGAAACAAGTCAGGGCTACTTTGGCCGGTTGCCTCGCATTAGCGGCGATCGGCTGCCTGTTTGCCTGCGGCGCTGCCAACGCCGCCGACGGCAAACAGCCGAACATCCTCGTCATCATGGGCGACGACGTCGGCTGGTTCAATATCGGCGCCTACCATCGCGGCCTCATGTCGGGCAAGACGCCTCACCTCGACAAATTGGCCCGAGAAGGCATGATGTTCACCGACTACTACGCCGAAGCCAGTTGCACCGCCGGCCGGGCGAACTTCATCACCGGCGAGCTGCCGATCCGCACCGGCTTGACGACCGTAGGGCAGGCCGGCGCCGACGTGGGGCTGCCGGCCCGGGCGTGTACGCTCGCCACCGCGCTGAAGGCGCAAGGCTACGCCACCGGGCAGTTCGGCAAGAACCACCTCGGCGACCTGAACAAGTACCTGCCGACCTTGCACGGCTTCGACGAGTTTTTCGGCTACCTGTACCACCTCGATGCCATGTCCGATCCTTATTGGTTCGACTATCCCCAGGATTGGATCGACAAGACCGGGCCGCGCAATTTGGTGCATTGCTGGGCGACGGACGAAGACGACGCCACCGAGATGCCGCGCTGGGGCAGAGTCGGCAAACAGAAGATCGTCGATGAAGGCCCGCTGGCGCCCTTCCCCGACATGAAAAACATGCAGAACTGGCAGCAAGGTCGTCCGGCCAAATACGATATGGAGACCTTCGACGACGTGCTGGTGAAGAGTTCCTGCGCCTTTATGGACAAGGCCAAACAAGACGGCAAACCGTTCTTCGTCTGGCACAACACCACGCGGATGCACGTCTTCACCTATCTGCCGCCGAAGTACCAGGCGAAGATGAACTACAAGGACAATTACGGCCTTGAGGAGGCCGGCATGGCGCAGATGGACGACAGCATCGGCCAACTCCTCAAGCACCTGGAAGACATCGGCGAGGCCGACAATACCATCGTTATCTTCACTACCGACAACGGCGCGGAAGTGTTCACCTGGCCGGACGGCGGCATGACGCCCTTCAAGGCCACGAAGGGCACCGTGTTCGAGGGCGGTTTCCGCGTGCCGTGCATCGCCCGCTGGCCGGGACATATCAAGCCGGGCACGGTGCAAAACGGCATCTTCTCCGGCCTCGACTGGTTCCCCACCTTGTGCGCCGCCGCCGGCGACCCGGACATTACCGCCAGGCTCCTCAAGGGAGTGCAACTCGGCGATCGGTCCTACAAGAACCATCTCGACGGCTACAACCAGTTGGACTTGCTGCTGGGCAACGGGCCGTCCAAGCGGCATGAAGTCTTCTACTTCGGCGGACCGCACCTCGGCGCCATCCGCATCGATGACTTCAAGTTCCAGTTCTACCAACAACCGTGGGGCTGGCCGGGAGAAAAGACCACAACCGACATGCCGACCATCGTGAATCTCCGCCAGGATCCCTTCGAGCGGACGCCGGCCACCCGCGGCCAGAGCACGAACGACATGGGCGGGGGATATATGAACGACTTCTACGCCCGCGAGTTCTGGCGATTTGTCGTCGTACAAAAGACGGTGGGCAAACTGGCCATGACCGCCATCGACTACCCGCCGATGCAGGATCCGGCCACCTTCAATCTCGACGCCCTGAAGAAGAAGATCGACGCGATGATCAAGGAACACGAAGGCCAATAACGGGCCCTCCACACGCTATGCACTCTGCTTCAACGAGTTGGACGATGTTTCGCGTGGCTGGTTGGCAGCTTCTTGCCTAGATCTGGGTAGACCGGAAGCAAGAAAGCAAGGTGGCCAACCAAGCCTTCCACGATGGACACTTTGGAAGTTGCCAGGGAGAGCGGCCGCGGGGCAACCCGCTACGAGGACTTCTGAGAACCTCATGGAGCGTCGGTGGCGTATGCTTACGTATTGCGAGACTTCCCAACAATCGACCCATTCTTGACTGACATCAAACCCCAGGAGGAAGCAATCCCTATCGTTGGCAAACCGCAGTGACCGCTTTGTGAAGCACAAAGCGTTCCCGTCGTTGCAGAGACGACGACGCACTGCACATTCACGAGAAAAGAATTCGTGATTTCCCCCGCCAAATCGGGGGACAACGCCGGTTGTAGACGGTTGTGAAACGTACGACGGAAGCCATTTGCTGACGACGCAAATTTCAACGTTTCGTGGTATTTCGTGGTACTGAGTCGGAGAGCCGTTGCCTGCGGACACGCTCGTCAGGCCACGGCTCCATTCGGTTTCGAATCCCTTGTGCATTGAGATACAGGGACGGGTATGCAACGCGCCAAGAATGTCCTATAATCGCACCGATTCGACGATTATACTAGTAGCAACGCGCGATAGAACGGTCGCCAGTTTCTGCCATTTTCTTCTGCCGGCGGCTTTTCGCTTGTTGCTAACACGTTACAGTGAAAGCAGTTACAACCAGGTCCCCGTAGCTCAATTGGATAGAGTGTCGGCCTCCGGAGCCGAAGGTTCCGCGTTCGAATCGCGGCGGGGATACTTAAGCAGTGTAAGGACTTACGTCGCTTGACCAATCCTGCTCCGTAGCTTATTCTGCAACGGGCGAGGGAAAAGTTCCCCAACGAAACGCCGCGGATCATCAGCGACAACGGCTCGCAGTTTTTGGCGAAAGACTTCAAGGAGTTCATTCGCATCTGCGGGATGACGCACGTGCGCACCAGTCCGTATTATCCGCAGAGCAACGGCAAGTTGGAGCGATTCCACGGCAGCATCAAGGGCGAATGCCTGCGGCCAGGCACGCCGATCTCGCTGGAGGATGCGGTGCGGATCGTGGGCCGGTACGTCGAGCACTACAACGAAGTTCGCTTACACAGCGCGATCGGCTACGTGGCGCCGGCGGACAAACTGGCAGGCCGCGAAGCGGAGATCTTCGCCGCCCGCGATCGCAAACTGGCCGAGGCCCGCGAGCGCAGAAAGGAGCAGCGAGAGGCGGCCCGTTTGCGGACGGTTGCCTGAATGAACGCAGGACGCTACGATGAGTGACGACCTGGGCGGAGGATAGGGCTCCGGTGGGAACCGACCCGAGCGCCGACCCAGGGGTTGTGAGCGAGGCTCGGGCGGTGGTTCTGCCGCCGCCCACCTCCCGCGCTTACAACACCAAAGCGAAAAATCCAAGCACTACCAACCAACTTCAACACCCGGACGATCCTAGCAAGCCAATCGAAGTTTCCATTTCACGCTGAACCAAGACAGAAGATATTCCCACGGACAACCGGTTTTCAACACGAAGAGAATCCCCGTGAGCGCCGCACGATCGGAAACTCGCGGCCGGCCTCCTTTCGGTTTGTGGTGTTCGCGCGGCAGCAAAGGCTTGATTCGCTCCCAAAGCGCATCGGGCAGCAGCGGCTTGGCCATGATGTCCTCCTTGACAGGTTGCTTGGCTGACCAGGTTAGCCCGAGAATTTAGCAACATTGCACAGATCAGGAAATACGAGTCTTGTTAGAACCTCTAAGGACAATGCGATGCTGCAAGCATCCAACTATTAGGTCAGAAAACACCCACCACGACTAGGGGTGATTCCCAAGGGGATGCCGAAGGGATCAAGGCACGGTTTCGTGGAAAAATGTCGATCGCTCCGTTTGTCGTTGCAAACTGGATAAATCTACTCGTTCAAGGTGAATTCACAGCCAAACTACGCCGGCGTCGTCGGCTTCGATCCGGGCTTTGTCGGCAGGCTGCAACTTCGTTGGGTAGAGCAGGAAGCGGAGCTTCGCTCCGCGCGTGGGCTCAGGTCGTGAAGGGCACGGGCGATGAGTTCCTTGCCCGTGCCCGTTTCGCCGCAAATGAGCACCGTGGAACCGGTGGGGGCGACGGTCTCGACCTGTTTGAGGACCCGGCGTAGGGCGGCGCTCTCGCCGACGATCTCCTCGAAGCCGTGCTCGGTGCGAGACTCCTCCTCCAGGTCGGTCTTCTCCTTGGCAAGCTGGTCCTTCAGCGCCCCGATCTCCTGGAAGGCCATGGCGTTACCGGTCCGTGATCGCTGCAATGGTGGTCTTGAAGCTCGCACTCTAGGCAATTGTCTTATGGCATCGCAGGCGATCGCCGAAGAACGACGGCCCGCCGTCATGGCGTTATGCGCTCTCCTCCGCTGCAAGGGGCTCAACTGCCGTGCTCTCCTCCCCCTTTCCTTCTTCTGGGTTTGGGATGGAAGGGGTTGTGCCGAATGACGGGTGGGAAGGCGAGGCGACGGAGAGGTCTTCTTCCCAGAGACGAAAGCCGCCACGGAACGCATTGCGGTTGTCGCCAAGACGGGTATCCTGCGGCAGACGGCGAATCCGTTTTGCGTTGCCGCCGCCGAGCACAACGTAGTCCGCCACCATTGCCGCCTTCAGCCGTGCAACAACGTCCGCCACCGCCCGACGCCACTTCTTCTTGCCCAGACGCTCCAGCCCGCGGAGTCCCACGTAATCCTCGAACGTGCGGCGTTTGCGGTAGGGCAGATGGGCCAACTCTAGCGGCACCACGGTCTTGCCGATGACCATGGCAGAGCCCAAGCCGGTTCCCAGACCGAGAAACAGCATTCGCCCGCCCTGGTAGCTGCCGATTGCCTGCATGGCCGCGTCGTTGATCAACTTCATGGGCCGGCCGAATTGCTGCTGGTAATCAAGATCCATCCAGCCCTTGCCCAGATTGTATGGTTCGCGCAGCGGTCGCCCGTCGACAACCGGCCCCGGATAGCCGATCGACACGGCCTCGTAATCCCAGTCGTGCGTGGCGGCGAGAACGGCGCGGATCATCTCGTCGGCGGTCATGGCTTGTCCCGACGGGATCTTGCAGACCTCCTTTTGGCCGGCGGCGAGGAGTTTGATGTTGGTGCCACCCACGTCGATAACGAGCGTTTTCATTGGAATCACCGCGTTAGCGCCAAGTCCCGCAGAACGTCGCGCTCCTGAGCAGGGTTTTGTACGGTTCGGTTTTCGCGCTGGCTGCAACAATCTCTCAACAGCCGCGTCACCAGAGAGGTCCAACCGGTCTGATGGCTTGCCCCGAGTCCTCGGCCGGAGTCGCCGTGAAAGTACTCGTAAAACAGAACCAGTTCGCGCCAATGGGGATCCGTGGCGAAACGCTCGTCCGATCCGTGGCAGACGCGCCGGCCACGCTCATCGGCTCGGAAGATGCGTGCGAGCCGCGTGGCCAGCTCGCGGGCCACTTCTTGCATGTTCATAAATCGGCCCGAGCCGGAGGGACATTCGACGCGCAAGGTGTCGTCATAGAAGTGATGGTACCGCTCCAGCGCCTCGACCAGCAGGTAATTCAGCGGCATCCAGATCGGGCCACGCCAATTGGAATTGCCGCCGAACAGCCCCGTGGTTGACTCGCCGGGCTCATAGTCGAACGCGCTGCAAGGCGCCGCCCGCCGAACAGGTGTAAGGCCGGTCCTTATGGACCCGCGACAGCGAGCGGACGCCGTAGGGCGAGAGGAACTCGTTCTCGTCGAGCACGTAGCGGAGGATGCGTTCCAGCCGCGGGCGTGACGGAATGGCCAGCAGCCGCCGGCCTGAGCCGCGGGGACCCTGAGCCTCCAGATAAGAGACGTGTTCGGCCAAATCGCGGCGGTTGTCGAGAAACCAGCGGAGACGCTTTTGGAAGCCGGGCAGCCGGGCGATCGTCCGATCGTCCAATACCTCCACGGCCAACAGCGGAATGATTCCCACCAGAGAACGAATGCGCAGGCGGATCGGTTGCCCGTTGATCTGGAGTTGATCGTAGTAGAAGCCGTCCTCCTCGTCCCACAGTCCCGTGCCGCCCAGACAGTTCATCGCGTCGGCGATGGCCACAAAATGCTCGAAGAACTTGGAGGCCACGTCCTCGTAGGCCGGGTTTTCCTTGGCCAGCTCCAGGGCCATCGCCAGCATGGTCACGCTGTAGAAGGCCATCCATGCCGTGCCGTCGGACTGCTCCAGCACGGCGCCGTTGGGCAACGGCTTGGAGCGATCGAAAAGACTGATGTTGTCCAGGCCGAGAAAGCCGCCGGCAAACAAGTGCTTGCCGGTTACGTCCTTGCGGTTCACCCACCAGGTGAAGTTGATCAGCAGTTTCTGGAAGACGCGGGCGAGGAAGAGCCGATCGCGCGCCCCCCGCCGCCCGGTCATCTTGTAAACCCGCCAACAAGCCCAGGCGTAGACGGGCGGGTCGACGTCGTTGAAATCGAACTCGTAAGCCGGCAATTGCCCGCTGGGGTGCGTATACCACTCGCGCGAGAATAGGATCAGTTGCTCTTTCGCAAACTGCGGATCGACCTCGGCCATCGGGATCATTTGGAAGGCGGAGTCCCAGACGGCGTACCAGGGGTACTCCCACTTGTCGGGCATGGAGACAACGTCGCGATTGAACAGGTGGCCCCAATCGTGGTTGCGTCCTTGGCGGCGGCGGGCGGGTGGCGGAGGCTGATCCGGATTGCCGTCCAACCATTCCTTGACGACATAGTGATAGAACTGCTTCGTCCAAAGCAGGCCGGCATGTGCCTGCCGACTGATGCGGCGATCGTCGTCCGATGCGGCCGGAGAAATCCGCCGCCGATAGAACTCGTCGGCTTCGCCGCACCGTTCGGCAAACACACGGCCGAAGTCCGCCCCAAACGGTTCAGCCGGGGCCTCATCTTCGGCGAACAGTCGCAACTCGACTGTCGCTGAATCGCTTGCGGCGATGTTCAGTACATAGTGGGCCGCGGCCTTGGTGCCGCTGGCCGCCGGATTAACCGCATCTGACTGCCCGCGGATAATGTACTCATGAAATGCGTCTTTGACGTAGCGGCTCTCGTTGGGGACCTGGTAGAGCCGTTGGTAGTTGGTGTGGTTGTCGGTAAAAAGCAGTGCGGGCGGGCGGCCACCCGGGTCGGCGTTGGCAACAAAATGGAACCACCCCAAGGTTGGATGTGCGCAAGACACCGCCCCTTCCCCACTCTGCTGCAATTGCGGCTTCTCCGTACATCCTTCGTGCCGGCAGCCCCAAGACCAGGTATTGCGAAACCAGAGGGTGGGCAGAAGATGGAGCGTAGCCGCTTCCGGCCCGCGGTTGGCCGCCGTCACGCGGATCAGGATATCGTTGGACGACGCTTTGGCATATTCCACAAACACGTCGAAATAGCGCTGGCTGTCGAAGATGCCCGTGTCCAGCAGCTCGAACTCCGGGTCCCGGCGACTCCGGCGACGATTCTCTTCGAGCAGGCGTGCGTAAGGAAATTCGGCTTGCGGGTACTTGTAGAGGGCCTTCAAATAGGAAGCGGTGGGCGTGGCGTCCAGATAGAAATAGCACTCCTTCACGTCTTCGCCGTGGTTTCCCTCATGGTTGGTCAGGCCGAACAATCGTTCCTTCAGGATTGGGTCCCGGCCGTTCCAGAGGGCCGGAGCGAAGCAGAGACGACACTCGCGATCGCTGATGCCCAGCAGACCATCTTCTCCCCAACGGTACGCGCGACTACGGGCGTGATCGTGCGGAAAATACTCCCAGGCTGAACCGTCGGGCGAATAGTCTTCGCGGACAGTGCCCCATTGACGCTCGGCCAGGTAGGGGCCCCATCGTTTCCAGTTCCTCTCACGCCGGGCGTCCGCCGCCAACCGCTCCGCCTCGGCATCGCGCAGTCGTTTGCCTGCCATTCGGCCCCCGTCCGATGTGCTCCACTCCCGACACGGTATCCCCGCCGCTTGGCTCGCCGACGGGTTAGTAAGCCTGTGCCGCGAGTCCATCCGGGCTCGTCGTCTCCTCGGCAAATCTTATGCTTGTGGGACGGGGCAGGGCAATTGAAGCGCCCGCCGTTACTAGGATGGAAAAGCTATCGCTGTGCGACCCGCCGGGGCAGCCGACCCGGAACAGGCGTGCAAACCTTCGTCCAACCCGTCGGCGCAGGGATTGGCTTGGTTGGGGGGCCGCAACGGCGTTGAAGTTGAAGAGCGAGGGGAAATGCTGTCAGGAGGTGTCGGTAATGGCCTTGGCCGCTGCCCGCACGGTCAACTCCGCACGCCGTTCAGCAGAGAGGTTCACGGAATAGATGCAAGTCGTTGTAGCTTATGCGGTTGCGCTGTCGTTTGGCCGAACTGCCGGGAATGGAGACATGCTTTTGGCCGAAAAAGACACGCACCTTCGCTCGTCAGTCCTTTTTTTCTCGCTTACAGCGCCTGCAAGGTATCAGTTGAATCCGTGACGTTCTGCTCGCTAGGCAGGGGGAGCTTGCTGAGGGCTGATTCAAATCGGCTTCCAACCCGGGGCGAGCATTCCCATTATTACACGATGGCGTCGGGCTGGATGCCCACCTGTGTCTGTTCTTCGCCTGGCCGCCGATCGGAGCAACCTGCCCCAGCAGCGGCATGTCCCCGATTGCATAATTTCAGGAAGGAGAGGGAATAACCGCCGGCATTGTACAGTTTCGAAGATGAGAATAATCTAATGGAGTAGCCTATGGCCACGAAGGAGAAATCCGTGGCGGCCCTGTTCGTCGACCAGTCTCGGCAGCAGTGGATCGTGCGCGATCCCGAAGGCAGATTCTGGGTCCTTCCTTCAGTCGAGGATCCTTGGGAGAACCGCCAGCCGTTCGATCTCACCGCCGATATGAACCTGGAGCCGGTGCCTGGACACTACAAGGATCTGCTTGGACTTCCATTCTAGCACGAATCGAGGCCATCGTGACCAACGAACACGCGCGGCTGGAGGAATCTCGGGAGCAGAAGGCCCCCTGGAAGAAGTGGGGGCCATATCTTAGCGAACGACAGTGGGGCACCGTTCGCGAGGACTACAGCGAGAATGGCGACGCCTGGCACTACTTCACACACGATCAGGCGCGCTCCCGCGCTTACCGCTGGGGTGAAGATGGTTTAGCTGGAATCTCCGACGACAAGCAGCGGCTCTGCTTCGCGCTGGCGCTTTGGAACGGGAAGGACCCGATTCTCAAAGAGCGACTGTTTGGGTTGACCAACAGCGAAAGCAATCACGGCGAGGATGTGAAGGAGTATTATTTCTATCTCGACAGCACGCCGACCCATTCGTACATGAAGTACCTCTACAAGTATCCGCAAGCTGCGTTTCCGTATGCGGATCTCGTCGAGACGAGCCGCAGGCGAGGGCGGCACGAGTTGGAATATGAACTGCTCGACACGGGCGTGTTCGACCAGGATCGTTACTTCGACGTGTTGGTGGAATATGCCAAGCAAACCCCCGAAGACATCCTGATCCAAATCACAGTCTGCAACCGCGGCCCGGAACCAGCCGAGCTGCACGTCTTGCCGACGCTTTGGTTCCGGAACCAGTGGTCCTGGCACACCAACCCGGAGCGCCCAACTCTCTTCCAGGTGGAGAGTCCGGCGGGGCAGAGTATCGCGCGGGCGTGCGATCCCGTCTTGGGGGAGCGACATTTCTACTGCGAAGGCGACGTACCGCTGCTGTTCACCGAGAACGAGACGAACACACTCCGCATCTTCGGCGTGCCGAATCGCAGTCCTTACGTCAAAGACAGCATCAACGATTTCGTCGTGAACGGTCGGTCGGAAGCGGTGAATCCGGAGAAGAAAGGGACAAAAACGGCCGCTCATTACCGGCTGACTGTCGCTCCGAGGAAGTGTGAAACCGTTCGGCTGCGCTTGTCGGGTGCTGCGCCGGCTGCACTCCGACGGGAGGGAAGCGGCGGGGCGATGGCCTTCGGCCGCACGTTTGCCGATGCGATGCAGGCGCGGCGACAGGAGGCTGACGAGTTCTATGCGACCGTCACACCTGCCTCGCTCACGCCCGACGAGGCCGACGTGATGCGCCAGGCGTTGGCCGGCATGCTTTGGAGCAAGCAGTTCTACCACTATGACGTGGACAAATGGCTGGAAGAGCGAGGCTCCGACCCGTTCAAACCGACGCGCAAGGCCGCTCCGCGAAACGACCAATGGCACCACATGTACAACGGCGACATCATTTCCATGCCCGACAAGTGGGAGTACCCCTGGTACGCGGCGTGGGATCTGGCCTTTCACGTGTTGGCTCTGACGATCGTCAACATGGATTTTGGCAAGCAGCAGTTGCAACTGATGCTGCGCGAGCATTACTTGCACCCCAACGGTCAAATCCCGGCCTACGAGTGGAATTTCGGCGACGTGAATCCGCCCGTGCACGCCTGGTCAACGATCTTCACCTATCGCCTGGAGAAGGCGCAAAAGGGAGTGGGAGACACCAAGTGGCTGAAGAGCTGCTTCCAAAAACTGCTGCTGAACTTCACCTGGTGGGTCAACCGCAAGGACCGCTTCGGCCGAAACGTCTTCGAGGGCGGTTTCCTGGGGCTCGACAATATCGGCGTATTCGATCGCAGTGCCCCTCTGCCGACCGGCGGCTACCTCGAACAAGCCGACGGCACCGCCTGGATGGCGCTGTTTGCGGACAACATGCTTGAGATCGCCGTCGAGTTGGCGCTGACGGACGAAGATTACGCCGACATGGTGCTGAAGTTCCTCGAGCACGACGCGTGGATCACGTCGTCCTTGGTGCGATTGGGCGAAGGCGTCGGAATGTGGGACGAAGAAGACGGCTTTTTCTACGACGTGCTGCGGCTTCCCGACCAGAACGCGCAAAGGCTGAAGGTGCGGTCGATTGTGGGACTGCTGCCGTTATGTGCCGCGACGGCTTTCGAGTCGAAACTGCTGGCAAAGTACCCCGAAGTCGGCAACCGCTTCCGCTGGTTCATGGAGGCCCGCCCGGAACTGACGGCCACTTTTCATGATCCGAGAAAGGCTGGCTCGACGGGACGACACCTGTTCGCCGTGTTGGATGAAGCCAAATTGCGCCGCGTGCTGGCGACCGTGCTCGACGAGAACGAGTTCTTCGGTCCTTACGGCATTCGCTCGCTTTCGCGCTACCACGCCGATCATCCTTACGTCTTTGCCGCCAACGGTCAAGAGTATCGCGTCGCATACCTGCCGGCGGAATCCGACAGTGGAATGTTCGGCGGGAACTCCAATTGGCGCGGTCCGATTTGGATGCCGGTCAACGGCTTGATTATTCGTGCTTTGCTGCAATACTACTCGTACTACGGGAACGATTTCCAGATTGAATGCCCCACTGGCTCAGGACGGCAAATGAGCCTCTACCAGGTTGCTGAGGAACTGTCGCGGCGATTGGCGAAGATCTTCCTGAAGGACGCCAACGGGCGACGGCCGGTGTTTGGCGGAACCGCCAAGTTCCAGAACGATCCGCACTGGCGCGACTACCTGCAGTTCTACGAGTATTTTCACGGCGACAACGGCGCCGGCCTCGGCGCCAACCACCAGACCGGATGGACGGGAATCATCGCACGCATCATGCACTTGTTCGCCACGACCACGCCCGAAGGGATTCTGGCAAGCGGTAAGATCGGCGGCGGCGGAAAGGGCAATCCAGTATCGAGCGTGGCCGTCCGCGCTGCGGATGGTCGGACCGCGCGACAACTCGCCTGAACTCTGAGGTATGCCGATGCACTTTGCACAACCGTTGGACTGCATCCCGCTTTGGGCGGCGCCGCTGCTCACCGTGGCTGTCGTTTTGCTTGCGGTGGAAGTGGGTTTCCGGCTGGGCAGACGCCGCGGTCGTCGCGCCGAGCACGAGAAGGAATCGCCCGTCGGTGCGGCGGTCGCCGCGACCCTTGCTCTGCTGGGGTTCATGCTTGCGTTCACTTTCAGCATCGCCGGATCGCGATTTGACGCCCGCCGGCAAGCGGTTCTCGACGAGGCGAATGCCATCGGAACGACTTACCTCCGCGCCGGCCTGCTTCCGGGCGACAGCGGCAAGAATATCCGCCGGCTGCTCCGCGAATATGTAGATAGCCGCCTGGAAGCTGTGCGGACCGGAGACATCGAGAAGGGAGTGAGCCGCGCCGCCGAACTGCAGCGCGCGCTCTGGGGCGAGGCCAAGCCGATCGCAAGGAAGCATCCTGAATCGATCCAGGTGGGACTGTTCATTCAGTCCTTGAACCAGACGATCGACCTGCACAGCACGCGGGTTGTGGCGGGCCTCTACAGTCGAGTTCCCGTGATGGTCTGGATTGCACTGTATTCGCTTACCGCCGTCTCGATGCTCGGATTCGGCTATCATGCCGGATTGACCAGTACGAGACGATCGTTCTCATTTCTCATTCTGGCAATCACCTTTGCAGCCGTGCTGTCCCTTGTCGCCGACCTTGATCGACCGCAAGCGGGAACGCTCCGCGTGAGCCAACAAGCGATCATCGACTTGCGAACTTCAATGGACGGGCCGAACTAACAACAAGACACGACGAATGCGTGAAGCCCCGCGCGACGCCACAATCGTCTGCGAAGGAAATGCCACAACATCGTAGCTGAAGGGTAGTGACATGGCCGCGTCGAACCACAAGATGAAACGTAAACAGTACGAGAAGGAACTGCGCAAGTTACAGACCGAGCTCTGTCATTTGCAGGAGTGGGTGAAATCCAAGGGGCTGAGGGTGATTGTGGTCTTTGAGGGCCGCGACGCCGCCGGCAAAGGGGGCACAATCAAGGCGATTACCGAGCGGGTCAGTCCGCGTGTCTTCCGGCTTGTCGCCTTGCCGGCGCCTTCAGATCGCGAAAAGACGCAGATGTACTTGCAGCGCTACATGCAGCACTTTCCCGCCGCCGGAGAAGTGGTCATCTTCGACCGCAGTTGGTACAACCGCGCCGGCGTGGAACGCGTGATGGGTTTTTGCACGGAGGAAGAATACCGGCGATTTCTCGATAATTGTCCGGTCGCCGAGAAGTACATCGTCGATGGTGGTATTATTCTAATCAAGTTTTGGTTGGAGGTCAGTCGGAAGGAGCAGGAGCGGCGGTTTGCGGCCCGCATCGATGATCCGTTGCGGCAGTGGAAGCTTAGCCCGATGGACGTCGAGTCGTGCACTCGCTGGTACGACTATTCTCGCGCCCGCGACGCGATGTTGCAGACCACCGACAGTGAACACGCTCCGTGGTACATCGTGCGATCGGATGACAAAAAACGCGGTCGGCTCAACTGTATTTCGCATCTCTTGAGCCTGATCCCCTACCGGAAGATGTCGCGGAAGAAGGTGCTGCTGCCGGAACGGTCGAACAAGGGAGAGTACGACGATCAGACGACGCTGGAAGGGAAGAGGTTTGTGCCGGAAGAATACTAGCGGCTTCCCTGGGCGTTGCGCAATCGCTGCAGTATACTATGCTAGGGGTGGAATAGGGCCAACAACGTCCTCCCGCCGGACTTTCGCGGCTCCGACGCCGACCGCTCTTTGCCCGGCATCGTGCTTTCGACAGAAAGGTCAATCCGATGACTACGATCTATCGCCACGGATCGTTGCGTCTCTTGTTCCTTTTCGCTCTTCTCGCTCCTGCCGGTTGTGGGCGGACTACCGACGCCCGAAGCCGCGAAGAGGCGCCGCGGGTGACCGTGGCGCATCCCGTCGTCCGCAGCCTGACCGATGAAGACGACTACAACGGATGGCTCGAGGCCCACAAAACCGTCGAGGTGCGGGCGCGGGTGCGCGGGCACATCAAGAAGGTCTACTTCCAAGACGGCGAGATTGTGAAGAAGGGCCAGCCGTTGTTCGATCTCGACCCGGCTCCGTTCGAAGCCCAGATCAAGCAGGCCGCAGCCGAGATGAAGGCATTCGACGCGCAGAAGGTCGCGGCGGAGAAGGACGTGGCGCGGTACAAGGCGCTGCTGCCCTCGGGCGCCGTTTCCAAGCAGCAACTGGAGAAGGCCGAGGCCGACGTCGGATCTTACGACGCGCAAATCGCGGCAAAAAGGGCGGAGATGGAGCGGTTCGAGCTCGATCTGAAGTACGCCCGAATAACCGCCGATCTGGCCGGCAAAATAAGCAAGGCCGCGCTGACCGAAGGCAACCTGGTCAACGCCGGCGGCAGCGATCCGCTCTTGACCACGATCGTGGCCATCGATCCGATCTACGTCGATTTCAACGTCGACGAGCGGGCCATGCAGCATTATCAGCAAATTGACCTGAAGAGGCCGGACAAGAACAAGGACCAAGCGTTGCGCGAGCGGAACTTGCCCTTCTTCTTCGGTTTGGATACGGAAACGGGTTTCCCGCACGAGGGCCGCCTGGTCTTCGCCGACAACAAGTATAACGAGGGCACCGGCACGATTCTGGTGCGCGGCGAGACGCGCAACCCCGACGGCCGGCTGATTCCCGGCTCGCGCGTCCGCGTGCGGATTCCGGTGAGCGACAAGTACGATGCGGTCCTCGTCCCCGATTCCGCCGTGCTGGCCGATCAGGACCGGCGGTATCTGCTCGTTCTCGGCAAAGACAACACCGTGCTGCGCCGCGACATCACGCCGGGCAGGCTGCTCGACGACGGAATGCGCGTCATTCTCCCCTCGCCGGACGAAAAACAGGAGGGGGACAAGAGAGAATGGCTCAAGAACTGGGAACAGACCTGGGTGATCACCATGGGACTCCAGCGGGCGCGGATCGATTATCCCGTCCAGCCGTTTGATTCCCAAGGTCAACCGATCGGCGGCGTGAATGCGGCCAAGTAAGGCACATCGAGGATCTTCAGGGGATCGCCCATGTTCGCTCGTTTCTTTGTTGATCGGCCCGTCTTCGCCACCGTGCTTTCGCTGGTGATCGTGATCGTCGGGCTGGTGGCGCTGGTGCGTCTGCCCGTCGCCCAGTATCCCGAGGTCGCCCCGCCGACGATCCAGGTTTCGGCGACTTACCCGGGCGCGGACGCCGAGACGGTCGCCACGACCGTGGCCACGCCCATCGAACAGGAAGTCAACGGCGTCGAGCGGATGCTCTACATGGCGTCGCGCTGCACCAACGACGGGCAGATGTTCCTCGACGTGACCTTCGAGCTGGGCACCGATTTGGACATGGCGCAAGTGCTGGTGCAAAACCGCGTCTCCGTGGCCGACGCCAAACTGCCGGAAGACGTCAAGCGGATCGGCGTGACCACGAAGAAGAAGTCGCCCAGCATTTTGCTCTGCGTCAACCTCGTCTCCGAGAAGAAGCCGGACGGCAGCTACTACTACGATCAGCTCTACCTCAGCAATTTCGCCTCGCTAAGCGTGAAAGACGAGTTGGCGCGGATCAAAGGCGTGGGCGACGTGGCGTTTCTCGGCCCGCGCGACTATAGCATGCGCGTCTGGCTCGACCCGCAGAAGCTGGCGTCGCTGGGGTTGACGGCCGGCAACGTCACCAAGGCGATCCGCGAGCAGAACGTCCAAGTTGCCGCCGGCCGGCTCGGGCAGTCGCCGATCCCCAAGGGCGCGAACGTCCCTTTCGAACTGGTCATCAAGACCCAAGGGCGGCTCACGAGCGAACAACAGTTCGACAACATCATCGTCAAGACGGGCTCGAAGGGCGAAGTTGTCAAGCTCCGCAACGTCGTCCGCAAGGTGCAGCGCGACGAGCACGGACGGATTGTCGAAAAAGGAACGGAACTGGGGGCGAGAAACTACGACGTCAACAGCTACCTGGACGGCGACCCCTCGGTCACCCTGGCCATCTTCCAGTTGCCCGGCTCGAACGCCCTGCAAACCGCCGACGAGATCAAGGCGAAGATGAAGGAACTGAAAGCCAAGTTCCCAAAAGGCGTCAGTTACAAGATCGTGTACGACACCACCGTCTTCATCGATGAGTCGGTCCACGAAGTCTACAAGACGCTGTTCGAGGCCTTCGTTCTCGTCTTCATCGTCGTGCTCGTATTCTTGCAGGACTGGCGGGCGACCCTGATGCCCATGATCGACGTGCCGGTTTCGTTGATCGGCACGTTGGCGGTGATGGCCCTGCTCGGCTTCTCGCTGAACAACCTGACTCTGTTTGGATTGGTGCTGGCGATCGGCATCGTGGTGGATGACGCCATCGTGGTCGTCGAGAACATCGAACGCTGGATGGCCACCGGATTGCCCCCGCGCGAGGCCACGATCAAAGCCATGGACGAGATCACCGGCCCGGTGATCGCCATTACGCTGGTGCTCAGTTCCGTCTTCATTCCCACCGCGTTTCTGGCCGGCATCACGGGCCAGTTCTATCGGCAATTCGCTCTGACGATCGCCGCATCCACGATCATCTCGGCAATCAACGCCATGACGATGGCCCCGGCCCGGGCGGTCACTCTGATCAAGCCGCACGTCCACGGCCAGGAGAGCCATCGCGAGGCCATGCCGCGCTGGGGCATCGCGCTGCTGATCGGATACATCATCTATCGCATCGTCGGGCCCCTGGTGCTGGCGATGTTTGGAATATCGTCCCCGACCGGTGGACACGGCGGCGAGGCGGGCGAAGAGCCGTCGCATTCGCTGGCGCTGCTCTGGGCCGTGCGGCTGGTGCTGGTCGGCGGCGGAAGCGTCTTCGGATGGTTCGTCGCCCCGGCGGTCAATACCGTGCTGAACAAGTTCCTCGGCGGCTTCAACTGGGTCTTCGACCGGCTCTCCGGCGGCTACGGCTTCCTGGTTCGCGGCCTGCTCCGCGTCTCGTTCATCCTGCTGATCGTCTACGGCGGGCTGCTCGCCATGACGGGCCTGGGGTTCTCGGTCATCCCGAAGGGCTTCATTCCCGAACAGGATAAGGGCTACCTGGTTGTCAACGTGCAGCTTCCCGATGGCGCGAGCCTGGAACGCACGGATAGCTTGGTGACGAAGCTCAGTGAAATCGCGCTGAAGACCGACGGAATTGCCCACGTGATTGCCGTGCCCGGCTACTCCACGCTCTTGAGCACGAACATCAGCAACGTAGGCGGGATGTTCGTGATCCTCAAGCCGTTCGAGGAGCGGAAGGAGAATCCTCAACTGCAGGGTCGTCGGATTGCCGCCGAATTGCGTAAGGAATTCGACGAATATCAAGAGGCCACTATCGGCGTCTTCGGCGCTCCGCCGGTCGATGGTCTGGGTTCGACGGGAGGCATCAAACTCCAGGTCCAGGATAAGCGTGACGCCGGTCTCCGCGCCTTGCAGGGGGCCACTCAGGCGGTCGCGGACGAAGGAGAGCGCCAGCCGGGCATCGCCGCCCTCTTCTCCACCTTCAGCGTCACCCAGCCGCAGATCTACCTCGACATCGATCGCGAGAAGGCCAAAGCCCAATCGGTATCGCTGGACAACGTCAACAACGCCCTGCAAGCTTATCTTGGCTCGTACTACGTCAACGACTTCACCTTCCAGAACCGCAACTGGCAGGTCAACGTGCAAGCCGATCCGAAATACCGCATGCGCGTCGAGGATATCGGACGGCTGGAGGTCCGCAACGCCCACGGCGACCGCGTGCCGCTGGCGACGCTCATCCACGTCAAGAACACCTCCGGGCCGGCGATCGTCAACCACTATAATCTCTTCCCCTCCGCCGAAATCACCGGCATCCTGGCACCGGGCACCAGTTCGCGGCAGGGAATCGAGATCATGGATCGCGTCGCCCGCAATCAGCTCCCCTCCACGATGGGTCACCAGTGGACGGAACTGAGCTACCAGGAGTTGCTGGCGGAGAAGGACACGCTGAGCAAGCTGATCTTCCCGCTGTGCGTGTTGTTCGTCTTCATGGTTCTGGCCGCACAGTATGAAAGTTGGTCGCTGCCGCTGGCCATTTTGCTGATCGTGCCGATGTGCCTGTTCTCCGCGCTTGTGGGCTTATGGATGGCCAGCCTCGACAACGACATTTTCGCCCAGATCGGCTTCGTGGTGTTGATCGGTCTGGCTGCCAAAAACGCGATCCTGGTCGTCGAGTTTGCCAAGCAGTTGGAGGATTCTGGCAAGAGCCGGCTGGAGGCCGTGGTCGAGGCGTCGCGCACGCGGCTGCGGCCCATCCTCATGACCGCCTTCGCCTTCATCCTCGGCGTCGTGCCGCTGGCGGTGGCTAAGGGGGCCGGCGCCGAAATGCGCGTGCCCTTGGGCATCGCCGTCCTCAGCGGTATGCTCGGCGTCACCTTCTTCGGTTTGATCTTTACGCCGGTATTCTACTCGATCATCATGCGGTTCGTGGGCAAGTCGAGCGCGGCAGGCACTCGGTCGGAGGCAAGTGATGACTGAACGTATCGGTATTGTAACCGGCGGCGGCGATTGTCCTGGGCTTAACGCCGTGATCCGCGCGGTGGCCAAGGCGGCGGCGAAACGCGGCTGGGAGACGATCGGTTTCCTCGGCGGCTATGAGGGCGTCCTCGATCCGCAACGCTACATGCCGTTGGACTATCAGAAACTGAGCGGGCTGTTGACCCGCGGGGGCACGATTCTCGGCACCGCCAACCGCGGCCGCTTCTCCGCCAAGGTGGGCCACGGCGAGAGCCGCCGCCTCCCCCAGGAACTGATCGACGGCGTCAAGCAGGGCATGAAGAAACAGAACCTTCGCGGTCTGGTGAGCATCGGCGGCGACGGCTCGTTGAGCATCGGCCAGCAACTCTTCGAAGGCGGCGTGCCGCTGGTCGGTGTTCCCAAGACGATCGACAACGACCTCGAAGGCACCCTGTTTACCTTCGGATTCGATTCGGCGGTGGCTTGCGCCACCGACGCCCTCGATCGCCTGCACACAACCGCCGAGAGCCACAATCGCATCATGGTGCTGGAGGTGATGGGCCGTTACGCGGGCTGGATCGCGCTGTACGCCGGAGTCGCCGGCGGCGCCGACGTGATCCTGATTCCCGAAATCCCGTTCAGCTATGACAGCATCTGCGCCAAGATCCGGCGCGAGAGCAGGAAGACAAGCATTTTACGCTGATCATCGCGGCGGAAGGCGCGCGGGAGAAGGGGGGCGAATTCATCACCGCGGCCGCGGAGGTGGCCAACCGCGAAGCTCGGCTTGGCGGCATCGCCGCCGTTGTTGCCGCGGAACTCGAAAAACGCACCGGCCAGGAGGCCCGCACTTGCGTCCTTGGCCACTTGCAGCGCGGCGGCTGCCCGACGAACTTCGACCGCGCACTGTGCTCCATCTTCGGCGCCGAGGCGGTCGAGCTGATTGCCGCCGGCCAGTTCGGCTACATGGTCGCTTACCAAGGCTCCCACGTGTCCGCCGTGAAGATCAGTGAAGCCGTCGGACGTTCTCAAGACCGTCCCGGCAACAGGGGGCTTCGCCCGCACAGCGCGTGCGTTGGGGATTTGTTTCGGCGATTGAGGGATGCGTACTCTTCCGACTTCCCCCGATGCTCCGCGCGTCAACGAGATTTCCGAACCTGCTACGGTTCGCGCGGTTGATCGGCGAATGCCTCGATGAGGTCGCGCTGCGAGATCGCCGAACTCTGGCGGCCGCGGCGTTTCAGGTGCGGTGGCGGAACCGCCGACGAGCCTGAGTCTAGGCGCTGCGGCGGAGCGAGAAATCGGCGAAGATTGGCCCCAAGCCGCTCCAATGGGATTCGCTGCGGCACGCGCAAGAGCGCTTCTTCAATCGCGCTTAGGTATTTATCCAGATGGTGGTCGGCCAGCCAGTCAAAATCGAGCAAGGCGTGAAGAACTTCGCCCGCGTGACGGTGTGCCTGCTGGACCTGTTTGGCTTTGCCGGCGAGTGATCGCTTCTTAACTTGCCACGCCTCTTTCTCCTCGATGAAGTTTCCCTCTTCGTCCAAGAGCCTGAGTTCTCCCACGTGTTTGTAGCACCAACGGAAGGGAAGGTGCGGGACAAGGTCGTCGTTGTTGACGAAGCGATAATTGGCCAGGCAGTAGAGGTCGCGGAAACGCCGATCGGCTGCGCGGCGAACCATAGGTGTAGACGGCTCGGACGTTGTATCCTTCGCTGCTTAAGCGAACCGAGGCCAACGTGGCCATCGCGCCGCCAAGGCTGTGTCCGGTCAACCACAGCGGTTTTGTGCGGGAGGGGGTTCCCAGCAGCCGGCGAACCTCGGGCCAAACCTGCTCGACGGCCTCGGCAAAACCACAATGCACCCGGCCGGGGTATTGGGGCCCCGACACCAGAAGCGTGTCCGCGTCAGTCAGGCAGTTTCCGATGTTCTCTGTGCCGCGAAAGGCCAGCACGGTAGCCTTTTCCAGCAGCGCGACAAAACCACGGAATTGGCCGCGGGTAAAGAACGTGGTCCTGCCGCCCAGCCCGAGCTTCTCGATCCAGTCGTCGGCTCCCTCGTAGGCGCACCGGCTTGCGCAGGCCAGATAGTATCCCGTCTTGGCGCTGAACCCTGGGGCACGCAGATCGCCTTCGATGACGTCTTCCATGACATCCCCCGCCCTAGCTCTATTATCGGCACGGTCGGGGCGAGCCGAACACGGTTTGCGTCAGGGTGGCCCACCCGCGGGGGGGCTTGCCGACTTCCTGGCATGTGCGGACGCGAGTCATTCGGCAGAGAACCACAGCGGCGGGGCCGCTTGGATTAGCGGCAGGGTCGGTCGCGAGTAGCGGCACCGGCGGCCATCATCTTCAGTATTGGACCACGGCGGCTCGTTCATCGTCGGCGGCCGCGGCATCAAACGGTAGAGCGACGGGCTCGCGGCGATGGAGCGACAGAAGCGTGGCTACGTTCAATTCGTAGGCGCGGTGGCCGTCCCGGCCGGTTACACGTGGCGCCTCGGCGCCCCGGATCACTTGCAGGAAGTTTTCGATCAGCCCCATAAACCCGCCGAACTCCTCGTCGAACAGCAGCGTGTTGGGAACCACGGGCCGCCAGGATTTCGCCGGGCCCTCTTCCGAGTCGTAGAGCCGCAATTCGTATTGGTCTTCGACCGCCAGCCAGGCCTTGTTGCCGTAGATTTCCACTCGCTCCCACGGCTTCAGGCTGACGGCGGACGAACTCGTGTAGAGCTGCCCGACCGAACCGCTGCAAAACTGGAACGAGATCATCGCGTTGTCGAACGGGTATTTTCCCCGATTGCGTCCATACTTGTCGACTCCGATCGCGGAGAGCCGCGCTACGTCGCCCATGAAGTAGCGGGTCAGGTCGAACAGAATGGATTGTGCCCGCTTCGAGCACGTGAATCACGTAATCGTAGCCCAGATTAAACTTGGCGGCGAACATGGCGGGGTTGCCGACCGGTCCTTCCTCGACGTACCGCTTGGCGCGGTGGTAGGGAGGGCTGTAGCGCTTGTTGGCCACGGTCATGATCGGGACGCCGCGCTCGTCGGCCAGCCGGCAGAGCCGCTCGCCGTCGACCAGGGAGAGCGTGAAGGGCTTTTCGACCAGTATTGGCAGCCCGCGCTCGATGCAGGCCGTGCCGTGCTCGGCGTGCAGGTGGTTGGGGCCGAGAACCATCACGCCGTCGAGCGGTTCTTTGTCGAGCATTTCGGCGTAGTCGCGATACCAACGTGCTGCCCAGGTGGCCTCGATGTTTCGGCCTGCCCGTTCGTCGCGGCGGCTGAAGGCCACGATTTCGACCGGCTCCCAGATGGTCTGCAAGCGCTTTACGGCGGGGAAGTACTTTGAGACGGTCACGCCGCCGGCGCCGATGATGCCCAGCCGCAGCCGTTTTCGGGCGGCCCGTTCCGGGTCGTATCCGACGCCGTAAACGTCGGCCAGATCGAACATCTTGTGAATCGGTGAATGGCCATAAGTGTCTTCGAGCATCGGTCTACTCCTTGTCGGCGAGCACTGCCACGATCGAGCACGGTCCGCTGTCCATCCCCTGCACCAGCCAGGGATTGAGGCGAACCTCGACAAGCCTGCCGAGGTCGTGATCCAGATTCATCTCTTCGATGATAAGAAAACGCCGCCCGTCGCCGGCCAGCAGCTCATTGTGGGCTGACATGGTCGCCTCAAGGCAAGCGATCACGGCGACCGACGGCACATCGAGCCCCATCGCGCGAAGATCGGGGCAAGTCCTTCGCAGCCAGCGAGCCGATTCGATGCCGAAGCCGGGACATCGCGTGCTGAAACGATTCGGATCGGCCCGCCGAATCCGGCCATAGCCGAAACGAAACAACGCCATGTCGGCATTCTGCAATCGCTCCACAAACGGCTCTAGATCGCTCGGCATCAGAACCGTCGCGTCCGCGACCTTCAGGTCGATCACCACCGGATGGGTGAAGATCATTTCTTCCGGGCCGTAGTCCGTAATCCGCACCGCGCCCTGCACCACGTGGCACGGTGAATCGACGTGCGTGCCGGTGTGATTGGCGACGCGAAGAATCTGCACGCCGGCGCCGTCCTTGGCCACCGTGTACAGGTCGGTCAGCTCGGGAGCCGGGATGGCCGGTGGGCGAGGACCGTCGAGCGTCAGGGGATACGAAAGCCAGATGTAGCGGGTCATCAGAGCCTCTCGTGCATTTCTCCCCTCTCCCATTGGGAGAGGGGCGACGTATTCCTCCCCTCTCCCATTGGGAGAGGGGCAGGGGGTGAGGGCGGAATCGGAAAACGCTTTGCCGCAAGCATCGTTTTCTTTCCACGACCAGCCCTCACCCTAGCCCTCTCCCAAAGGGAGAGGGGACACAAGTCTATGGCAACTCCCGCAGATTCTCCTTTGCCTTGCGGACGATTTCCACGTAGCGGGCAACTTGGCCGGTGATCCAGCCGATCCCCTCGGCGTCGATCTTCTCGCGATCCATGAACGTGCGGGCCCCGGAGACGGCGCACGCGCCGCAACGGATAAACTCGGCCGCCGTTTCCAGGTTGACGCCGCCGGAAGGGATCAAATTGACATCGGGGTAGACCATCCGCAGGTTCGTCATGTACTTCGGCCCGCCAAGCTGCGCGGGGAAGATCTTGACCATCGAGGCTCCCGATCGCATTGCCAGCAGGACTTCGCTGGCCGTAAACGCCCCGGAATAGACCGGCACGCAATAGCGGTTGGCCATGTCGATCACGTCGGGAACCACGGCCGGATTCACAATCGCGCTTCCACCGTGGAGGATGACTTCGCGGGCGGTGGTCGGATCGAGGACTGTCCCGGCCGCAACCCAGAGCCGGTCGCGGAACGCCGCAGAGATGACCTCGATGGCTTCCAATGCCCCCGGCGTGGTCATGGTCACCTCGATGACCCTCGCGCCGCCGTCGTACATCGCCTGGGCATAGCCGAGAAAGTCGTCCTTGGCCTTCAGTTTGATGCAGGGCAATACGCCCGCCGCCTTGGTCTGTTCAATCACGATTTCCTTGAGCGTCTTGTCGCTTGGGCCCATGTTGCGGTTCTTCCTTTCACGGCTGCTTTTCGTAGATCACCAATTCCGCCGCGGGCGTCTTCGCGAGCGTCAGCCGAATGCCTTTGACCAACTCGGCGCCCGTATAGACGGCTTTCAGACCGCTTGCCTGGCAGTCGATCGCATAGCGCGCCCGCGGTTCGAGTGCTTTCGGTGCAAACAGGAATACGTCGCCGGCCGAAGGCTTTCGCTTGAAGATCAGGGCGAATCCGCGGTTCAAGTCGGTGCGATGGAACTGGTAGGCCAACCACGGCTTGTCCAGGGTGCATTCCGTCAACGGATAGAAGTCGCCCGACAGCATCGGCCGCACGCGCTTGTAGAGCCGCACTTGCCGCTTCGCCAGTTCCATCGGAAAGTTCTTATCCAGCGGATGCCAGGCGAGGCACAACTGGCCGGCGAAGCTCGACCACATGCCGAAGTCGTCGGTCGCCGCGGTGGGCACGTTGATCACACCTCCGGGCAGGAAGAGGTTCGCGCCGCACAGATCGGTCTGATCGCTGACGGTATGAAACCAGCTATCAGATTTTTGATGCCAGAGGAATCGCGAGAGCGATTCAAGGTCGATCCGTCTTCCGCCGCCGCAGCAACCTTCCATCACGAGGAAAGGGTAGCGATGCCGCAATTGGTCCTGCAATTCATAGAGGCCGGCCACGTGCCTCATTTCGGAAATGCCCCGCCGATCGTCGCCGCCGCCGGTCGGCGCCGCGAAGCCGTCCTGGCGGTACATCGTCAGGCCCTGGGTCTTCACGTAACCGTCGACCACCGCCAAGAATCGCTCCCGGACCTGCGGATCTCCCAAATCTCCGAAGGGATCGGGCATGAACCACAAGCCAAAGGCGACGCCGGCCCTGGCCAGCGGAGCGGAAAGCGGGCGAAAACCGCGGGGAAACTTCTTCTTGCTGTACGAATAATCGTTCGTGCTGCAGACTTCCATCCAACTCTTGCAGTCGTAGTATCCGGCATCGACGACGTAGGCCTCGGCGCCCAGTTCGACGAAGGGTTTGACCAGGGCCGACAGCGATTTTTCAGTGGCCGCCTCCAAGTAGCCGCCGCCGCCGTGGTAGGTGAAGCACGTGTTGACCGAGACCAGCGGCTCGTGCGGTTTTCCGCCGGGCAGCCGGGGTAAGTAGTGTTCGTAAAGCAACCGCCGCAGCATGTTGTTTCCGTGCAATCGGCGGCCGCTCCAAGCGACCAGCAGCACCCGCGGCCCGCGCACCCGTTCGCCGGGATGTAAACGGAATTTCGTCAGCGGCATGCCCGCTTGAGCCTCAAGCTGCGTGTCCGCGGCCGTGAATTGGGCTTGCCAACTGCCCGTCCAGCCGACCCCGACCAGCAGTCCGCGGTTGTCGGGGCTCTCGATGTTGAACAGCGGCAACTCCTGATTGCTCGATATCGGCTGCGAACCGAATCGCACCAGGTCGGAGGGAACAATTGCCAGGTCATCGAGGCGGAGGGGCGCTCCGCTTTCGAGCGTCAGCACGGCGTCGGCCCAGTCGGCATGATCGCACTGGATGCCGTCGTCGGCATCGTCGACATTCAAGTAGAGTGTTGTGGCTCCGCCAGCGGCTACGTCGACTCTCACCGCCCTCCCGCCGCCGCGAAGCACTTGCGATCGAAACAGCTCGTCCTTTCCCGTTGACACGGAAAACACGATGGAGCCGGCGCCGCCGCGCGTTCGCTCGTTGTTATCGACACCGACCCAGGCTGAAAACCTGGCAATCGGTTTCGGCGAACGGACGACGATGCGGCTGGTGGCATGGGTGCCCAACCCGTGGTCGAAGCTGCGATCGCCGATCGTCAAGGGCGTTTTGAGGATCGACTTGCCGACCTCCAGTTGTTCGGCGTCTTGGCGGCGCAGCGTCAACGTCGGCCGCGGCTGAGAATCGGGCGAGCTGGCGGCCGCGCGAACCGCAAGCGAGAACGGCATGAAATCATCGAGTCCGCAACGGCCGCCGTGGGCGCCGTGGATCGTGAATTCCCTTCCGGGTTGCGTTTGATTCAGCTTCAGATCGAGGTTCTTCACATCCTCGATTAGCGCCGTAGCCTTGTCGCCGACGTTCTCGAATGTCAGCAGCGTATCGACTGCCGGATAGTCCAGATACCGCCTGACGTGCCAGACGACCTTCAGGCCGGTCGCGGCGTGGAGCCAACTCCAGTCCTGTGTTTCGACGCTTGTTGTGCGGCTGACCTTTCCGCGTTGAAACGTCCAGGCATTGTCGGCGGCGGAGAAGGGATGGCCGTGGTAAGAAAAACTGAAAGGCGGCCGCGTCCCGATCCAACCGTCGAACCACGCCAGCGAGAGCGGCTTGCCGGCGTTGCCGGGCATGATCGCCGTGAGCCATCCTGCAACCAGCGCAACCTCGCTTCGCGTGGGAATGCCGCTCTCGGCAAGCTGCGCAGGCAACGATGCTACGGGCCGCTCCGCTGCATAAGACGCGACAGCGAGCGAGAAGAGGACGCCGATCAGGCTGATCGCCAGACGTGCCGCGGCGTTTCGATGTCTCATCGCTTCTCCCTGAAATCCTTGGCGTTCATGATGGCTTCGACCTCTTGCGGCGTTACGTGGGCCACGTCGCCGGGGATGGTGTGCTGCAAGGCGCAGACGGCGTTGCCGAAGTTCATAGCATACTCGACGTTGCCGGTTGTGAGATAGGCGTAAAGGAATCCCGATCCCCAGGAATCGCCCGCCCCGAAGCGGTCGATCACGTCGATCTCGTACTTCTGCCCGTGAAAGACCTTCCCTTCATGGAGCACCATCGTGTTCCACGCCCCGCGGAGCACATCATGGACCTCGCGCAGCGTGATCGCCACGATCTTGCAGCCGAAGTCCGCGTGGAACTGCCGGATAATCTCTTCGTAGGAGCCGCGATAGCCGAAGACGATTTCGGAGTCCCATTGCGTGGTGATGAGGATATCGACGTCTTTGATGATGCCCGACATCACCTGCCTTGCCTGCTGCGGCGACCAGAGATGCTCGCGATAGTTGACGTCGAAGCCCAGCAGGCAGCCGTTGCGTTTGGCGGCGGCGACAAACTCGACGGCCGCCTGGCGACATGTGGGCGAAAGGCCCGGGAAGATGCCGTCGCTGTAGGCCAGCCGGACGCGCCGCAGGATCGTGTCCCAATCGAAATCGCCCGGCGCAATCGTGCTCGCCGCGCTGTTCTTGCGGTCGTAAACCACCGCGCTGGCTCGCGGCGTCGCGCCGAATTCGATGTAATTCACGCCGAGCCGCGAGCCGGGAACGAACTTGATGTGCGATGTATCCACCCCGCAGCTCATGTAATGATCGTTGGCCAGCAGCCCCAGCGCGTTGTCGGGCAGCTTGGTGACGAAGGCCGTTTTCAGCCCCAGCCGCGCGAGGTTGCTGGCCACGTTGCCCTGCGATCCGCAGATGTGGACGTCCAAGGTCCGTGCGCGGCGGATCCGCTCGTAACGCGGCGGCGAAAGCCGCAACATGCCCTCGCCCACCGTCACCACGTCGTACATGCGACACCTCATCGATGCGACACTACCGGGAAAAAGGGGACAGGTCCAATTTGTGCGAAGCACCCTCCGGGCCGTTTCGGCAAATTGGACCTGTCCCCTTTTTCCCTCCTAGATAATGCCTTCCAAGTCCTCCGGCCGCCCGTATTTGTAGAGGTAGCGATGACGCTCTTCTCGCCACGCCTCTTCGGCGATCGGCCATGCGCCGCCGATCGCCTCGGCCTGGATGAGGATCATCGCAGCCTTTTCGACGAACTGGCTTGCCACCACCGCCTCGGCCAGATCGCGTCCGCCGGCCACCACGCCGTGATTGCCCAACAACACCGCGCAGGCGTCGGGACCGATGCTCTCGGCGGCGGCTTGCGCCAACTCACGATGGCGTCCCGCCGGCACATGCCCAGCGCAGCGGACTTCGCCGCCGATCACCTCGGCCATGTCGTCGGTCAGCACCGGAATCGAGCGGCGGGCGCACGCGCACACCGATGCCCAGGGAGAATGGCTGTGAACGAGCGCGCCCAGGTCCGGCCGCCGCCGCAACACCTGCCGGTGCAACTCCATTTCGGAAGTCGGCACGCGATGGCCGCGCAGCACGCCGCCTTCCCAGCCGACCACCACCAGATCGTCCGCCGCAATCGCGTCGTAACTCATCCGCGAGGGAGTGACCAGCAGGCCGTCCTCTACCCGCACGGAGATATTACCCCAGGTGCCGACAAAGTACCCCAAGCGGTCGCGCATCAGCAGGCAGGTGCGGATGACCGCCTCGCGGAGTTCGTTCGTGTCGCGGCAGATCGGGGCGTCTTGCTGGGGCATAAGTCCTACTTGTTCTGTGTGAATTGTTCGAGCCATCGTTTGTCCCATAACGAAGGGAAGCTGTTCTTTCGATAGGGATGCGCGGCGCATGCAGCTTCGTTGATTTCGATTCCCAGGCCGTGGTCGGCCGGCAAGCGAAACTCGCCGCGAGCGATCAACTCCCAGCCATGCACCAGTTCGCCTCGCCAAGGGATGTCGTATTCCGAGAAATTCTCCTGCATGAACACGTTGGGTGTCGCCCAGCCGAAATGCACTGCCGCACATAGCGCCACCGGCCCGACCGACACATGCGGCGCTGAGCAGAATACTGTTGGCTTGCGCCATGTCGGCGATCTTCCTGCCCAGCGACAGACCACCGCAATGGCAGAGATCCGGTTGCGCAACGTCGACAGCCTTTAGGGACGTCAAGCGGGCAAACTCCTCCAACATGTACAGCCGTTCGCCGGCCGCAATCGGAAACGGCAACGCCGCCTTGATTTCCTTGAGCAAATCCAAGTCGTACGGTGACACCGGCTCCTCGTAGAAGCCGGGCCGGTACTGCTCCAATCGTCGGCCCATCGCGATGGCCGCCTCGCCCGAAAGCCGCCCGTGAACCTCGACGAAAACCGCGATGCCCGCTCCGACTGCCTCACGGACGGCCGCCACTCGCGCCTCGGCCAATTGCATCTCGTCGTCGGTCAACTGCTGCCAGGCGACGCCGAACGGATCGAACTTCAGCGCCCGATAACCGCGGGCGACGACCTCGCGGGCGCGATCGGCATATTCGCGCGGCGTTCGCGCATTGCCGTACCAGCCGTTGGCGTAGGCCGGCAATCGCTCTCGCGCCTTTCCGCCGAGCAACTCGTAGACCGGCCGGCCGCAGTCCTTGCCGATGAGATCCCACAGCGCGACCTCCACGCCGCTGATGGCGGTCAGCACCGTCGATCCGCCCTGATATTGGTCGCGGATCAGTTGGCCGGCGATCGTTTCGACGTCGCGCGGATCCGTTCCGAGAATTCGGTCTTCGACCCATTCGTGGATCAGCGTTTCGACGGTCTTCTCCTGCCATTCCAGAGATGCCTCGCCGACGCCGGTCAGGCCGTTGTCGGTGGTCAGGCGGACGAAGAGGTAGTTCCGCAGCCCCGCGTTCGTCAGAAACGTCTCCAACTTTACGATCTTCATGTCTTACCTCTTCCGCCCGTCGAAGATGGAGAATCTTCGGACACGCCGCCGCGGGCAGCTTCCAATATGACCGGAATCGCGAAAAGGTCAATGAACTTATGGGCCAAAATCATTGACGTTTTGGCTCACTCGGCGAGACAATCGCCCATGCGGTGGGACCATCTCTTCCTTGAAACGCCCTCAGAATGGGAGCCATGCGGGGTCATTCGGGCAGCGCCGCTTGTTCCGACCACATCTTGCGGTAGTAGCCCGGCGTCGTGCCGGTCTTGCGCCTGAAGAGCTTGCACATCAATTCCACGTGGCGAAAACCCGTCAAATCGGCGATCTTCGCCAAGGGCAACTCGGTCGTGCTGAGCAACTGCATCACGCGCTCGATTTGCACACGAGTGATCTCGTCTTTCGGCGAGCGCCGCAGAACCGCGGCAAAACGCCGTTTCAACGTGCTCCGCGAGAGATCCACTTGCCGAACCAGGTCCTCGACGCCGAGCCCAGCGCAGGCGTTCTCTCGAATAAACCGCACGGCTGCGGCAACGTCCGGATCGGAGATGGCCAGCACGTCGGTCGATTGCCGCGTGACGACTCCCAGCGGCGGAATCAGCATCCTCTCTTTCGCCGCCGCCACGCCGCGCATCATTCGGCCGAGCAGGGCGGCCGCTTCGTAGCCCACCCGGAGCGGATTGAGGGCCACGCTCGACAGCCGCGGATCGCACAGGTCGCAGAGCATCTCATCGCTGTCGACGCCGATCACCGCCACCTCGTCGGGCACCGCGATCCCGTATTCCCCGCACACGTTCAGCACGTGATGGGCGCGATCATCCGTGGCGGCCATCACACCGACCGGTTTCGGCAACGACTTGATCCATGCGGCGATATGCGCCACCGCCGGCAGGCGCTCGACCTCGATCGTTGCGGCGTTCCCCTTTCGGGCCGAGGCGGGATCGGCGTAAACGCCGACGGAATGGCCGCACCCCGCCAGATACTCGACGAAGTACTCCGCCCGCCGCTCGCTAAAATGAATGCCCGTGAACCCGCAGAAGCCAAAATGAGTCAATCCCCGGTCGAGAAAATGTTCGGCGGCCACCCGGGCAACTGCCCGATGGTCGGTGATGATGACCGGAACGTCCTTGACGTGGTGCAAACCGAGCAGGTCGACCGTAGGAACGCCCAGTCGGGCGATCTTCCTTGCCAGCCCCCTCGTGGCGACGCGGGCAATGATGCCATCGCCGCGCCAGCGTCCCAACCATTCCGGTGCGGCATCATACAAACGCCGCTCGTGGTTATAGACCGCCCACGGCTCGTCGGCGCGCACATAACTGGCGACTCCGCGCAGCAATCCACGGCCATAGCTGCGGGAGGACTCGACCAAGACGACGATTTTGCGGCGACTGACCATTGTGGTTTACGAAGCCTCGTCTGGACATTGTAACCGCGTGTGCCGCCGCATCAAGCGTGTTGAACCAATCGAACAGCACAACCGAAGACCGTTAGGTTGATGGGCCGCCCGCGGGTCCATCTTCCCGGAATGAGGCCGCCACGTCTCAGATTTATCGCGCGCGACGTTTGCTGGGACCGTGGAATCGTTCCGAAGAGGACAGGGGCACGGGAATGGGTATGAGCGTGAGTAAGGAGTTGCGCAGGGCGATGTTCATCTCCAACACGTTTACCAGCCGCACACCGACAAGGCCGCTCAAGGGGGCATGGCTCTTGTCGTGAAGCAACTGCTCGATTTTGCCCCGCACCTCTTGCCTGTCGGTTCCTGTCTTCTTGGCCCAGGCGGCGGCTACGCGATCTAGCTGCCAGAGGGCGTTGTCGAGCGTGATATCGGGATCGAGGCCGGAGCCGGACGCCATCACCATGTCCGCCGGGACACGCTCCAAGTCCGCGTCCTTGTGTTCCTGCAACCACATATCGAAGAACGCCGCTTGCACGTCCGCGCCTTCCCGCACCGGCTCGATCCTCCTTGCCACCTTTCCGTCCAACGTCTTGTATTCAACGACACTGGGGAATGTGCCGGAATGAGCCCTGGAATAGCCGGCGAAGAATGGCACAGCCAGGTCTTGCGGTTTCGGTTGTGTAAGGTGCGGATTCGCCTTGACCCATGCGACGACGGCGGTCGGGTGGGTCTTCAGCCAGTCCGCGACATAGGCGGTGTTGAGCGGGTCGGCCTTCACCCAGTTCTGCGCGACGACGGGATGCACGGCGGCCCATTGAGCGACGATGCCTGGCCTTCCTGCATTTTGGTCTTTCTGGAACCAGCTTTCGATATCGGGGCCAACCGGCTGGCCCTTTTGGGGGCCGTTTCCGTACTTCACGATTGGCCCGAGCTGCCGGGCCACGCGATCTCGCAGCAGGTAATTGCTGGCCGCCCAGTTGGAAGCCCCCGAGGCGGCCGCGTTGTAAGCTGCGGCCGAAGGACGGGGCTGGAAGTATTCGTCGCCGGTGAAGGGCTGCGCAATAAGGACCGAACCGATCGGGCTGCCTTGCGAATCTGTCACCAGGCTGCCTTGGGCCTTGTCGTGAAACAGCGTCTGGCCGATCCCCAGCAGCGCGAGCGGATACAACACCGAGCACAACAGCACGCTGAGGGCCAGCAACCAGAGGTTTGCGCGGAGATGGGCGTTCATGGTCCAGTTCCTAAATCAAGTGCAGGGCGACCAAGACCACGTCGATCAGCTTGATGCCGATAAACGGGGCAACGACGCCGCCGAGTCCCCAGATCAACAGGTTGCGGCGCAACAGGGCGTCGGCTCCCACCGGACGATATTTCACTCCTTTCAAGGCGACGGGGATCAACAACGGGATGATGATCGCGTTGAAGATCACGGCCGACAAGATGGCCGACGTGGCGGAATGCAAGCCCATGATGTCCAGCGGCTTTAGCCAAGGAAGCGTCGCAGCGAACAGCGCCGGAATGATCGCAAAATACTTGGCCAGATCGTTGGCGATCGAGAATGTCGTCAAGGCTCCGCGGGTCATCAAGAGTTGCTTTCCGATCTCCACAGTCTCGATGAGTTTCGTCGGGTCGCTGTCGAGGTCAACCATGTTGCCGGCCTCCTTGGCGGCTTGGGTGCCCGAGTTCATGGCCACTCCAACGTCGGCCTGGGCCAGGGCGGGGGCATCGTTGGTGCCGTCGCCCATCATCGCCACCAGTTTGCCGTCCGCTTGTTCCTTGCGGATATATGCGAGCTTGGCTTCCGGCGTGGCTTCGGCCAGAAAATCATCCACCCCGGCCTGGGCCGCGATCGCCGCGGCAGTCAGAGGATTGTCGCCGGTAACCATTACGGTCCGCAGACCCATTCGCCGCAGACGTGCAAACCGCTCGGCAATCCCCGGTTTCAAGATGTCTTCCAACACCACCATTCCAGCGATGCGGTTGCCTTCGCTAACCAGGAGCGGCGTGGCCCCTTTCGCTGCCACTTCCGCGACGCTCTTTTCCACGGCGCCTAGCAGCGGTGCATTGTATTTGCCGACGGATTTCAGCATGGCATCCGGCGCCCCTTTGCGAATCCGTCCGCCGCCGGGCAGATCAATGCCGCTCATGCGCGTTTGCGCGGTGAAAGCGATAAAGCGTGATCCGGGCGGAGCCAGGGCTTGTCCGTCCGGCCCGAGCGCCTCAATTCGCTCGGCGGAACGGCCGGGAATATCATCAAAGCGATGAAATAGCTCCACGACGCTCTTGCCTTCCGGCGTTTGATCGGCCGCCGACGCCTGGGCCGCCAGAACGTCCGACCTGAATTGCCGAGAAGCCGGCGAAGGGGACGAACTGTGTCGCACGGCGATTGCCGACGGTAATCGTGCCGGTCTTGTCGAGAAGCAGGGTATCCACGTCGCCGGCAACTTCCACCGACTTGCCGCTCTTGGCGACAATGTTGGCCCGCAGGGCTCGGTCCATTCCGGCGATGCCGATGGCAGCCAGCAGGGCGCCGATCGTCGTGGGAATAAGACAGACCAACAGGGCAACCAGCGTCGGTACGTCGGTGCCCAGGCTGACGAGGCGGCCCTCGATGCCGAGATAGTCTTTCATGTACAGTTCGACGTTGTACGCCATCGGCCAGAGCGTGGCCGTCACGATGAGAAACACCAACGTGAAGACGGCCAAGACGACCGATAGCGCGATCTCGTTGGGCGTCCGCTGCCGAATGGCTCCTTCGACCAGCGCGATCATGCGGTCGAGGAATGAGTTGCCCGGGCCGGCCGTGATCTCGACGACAATTCGGTCGGAAAGGACGCGGGTTCCGCCGGTGACGCCCGAGCGGTCGCCGCCCGCTTCGCGGATCACGGGCGCCGACTCGCCGGTGATGGCGGATTCGTCGATCGAGGCCACGCCTTCAACGATCTCGCCGTCGCTGGGAATCACCTCGCCGGCGACGATCTCGACCCGATCACCGGCGCGGAGGTCGGTAGAAACCGTCTGTTCGATCGTCCCGTCCTGCTTCACCCGCCGGGCCGGAGTCGTGCGTCTTGTCTTGCGGAGCGCATCGGCCTGGGCCTTGCCGCGGGCTTCGGCGATGGCAGAAGCGAAGTTGGCAAAGAACAGGGTTGCCACCAGCCAGAAGTCGAGCCAAAGCAGATATCCGACCGGTGCGGCGCTGGGATAGCCGAAGAGCTTGGCGATCGTGTAGATCAAAGTCAGCACCGTGCCGATCTCGACCACGAACATCACCGGGTTCTTCCACTGGATGTCGGGCCGCAGCATCACCAGCGAGTGCTTGAACGCGGCCCTTAGCAGGTCGCGGTCGAACAATCCCGCCTTGCGGCTATGGCGACGGGCCAGTTTCAGGTCTTCCGATGCTGCGGGGGCGACAGTCGGTTCTTTGACGGCAATGGTCGGCACGTGTTCGTCCTTTTGCTCGCGACGTTGTTTCGCAAGTGTCTGCATGTTTCTCCTAGCCTCCGAACGGAATCGGGCCGAAATGTTCGGCAATCGGACCGAGCGCGGCCACGGGGAGGAAGAGCAAGGCGCCAACCAGCAGGATCGTGCCCAAGAGAACGCAACCGAACGTGAGCGTGTCGGTTCGCAGCGTCCCGACCGTAATCGGCGTCGGCTTCTTGGCAGCCAGGCTGGCCGCGAAGGCGATGGGGGCGATGATCGGCACGAAGCGGCCAATGAGCATCACCAAGCCGCACACGATGTCCAGCGGTCAACTTTCCGGGGCGGGCGGAGAAGGGTTGTCGCCCGGATTGTTGAATCCCCAGGTGTCGCCCAAGCCCTCGAAGCCGGAGCCGTTGTTGGCCGAGGCCGAGGTGAACTCGTACAACACCTGCGTATAGCCGTGCGCGCCGGGATTGCTCTCCGCTTTGATTCCCCAATCGCTGGCTGCGAAGATGCCCGTCGGAACCAAGATCATCAGTGGATGAATCAGGAGCGCCAAGGCTGCGAGCTTCATTTCTCGCGCTTCGATTTTCTTGCCGAGATATTCCGGCGTTCGCCCGACCATAAGTCCCGCCAGGAATGCGCCGATGACGAGGTAGATCAGCAGATTGATCAGCCCCACGCCGACTCCACCCCAGATGCAGTTGAGCCACATGCCGACCAGCGGAACCAAGCCGGCCAGCGGGTTGAGGCTATCGTGCATCGAGTTGACGGAACCGTTCGACGTGTTCGTCGTCAGTGCGGCCCAGGTCGGGCCCGCCGAAGTGCCGAACCGCAGTTCCTTTCCTTCGAGGTTGCCTAGCGACTGGTCTACAGGCAGGCCCGCTACCGCCGGGATTTCCACTTTTCGCCGACCGTCCTTCGCATTGGCATCAGGAATCGAATAGGATCGAGCGGCGTGGGCGGTCAGCGCCGGATTGGGCTTGAGGGTGTCATAGTGGATGGCCCAAGCGACCGTCGCCAAAGAGAGAACGAGCATCACGCCAAAGATCACGGCGGCGTCGCGGAAACGGTCCAGCATCTTGCCAAACATCACCAAGGTGGCCACGGGCAGCAGGAAGAGGCCGACGCACGACAGCAGATTGCTGAAGGCGTTGGGGTTCTCGAAGGGATGAGCGCTGTTCGCCCCGAAGAAGCCGCCGCCGTTGGTGCCGAATTGCTTGGCCGCCACAATTGCCGCCACGGGGCCGCGGGCGATCTGCTGTATCAACGTCGGTTGGCCATTGCCGTCATTGCCCATCGCCCCCGGCTGCAACGTGGCCACGTCGGCATGTCCGTCGAGTGTCATCGGTACGCCGCCGGCCATTAACAGCACACTTACCGCCAGACACAACGGCACAAAGAAGTAGGCAGTCCCGCGCCAGAGATCGACGTAGAAGTTGCCCATGTGCTTGTCGCCCCGCAGCCCACGGGTGATTGCCACCAAGGCGGCCATGCCGATCATCGGCGAGAGCATCTGCTTCCAACAGATGAAGAACAACTGGCTGAAGTACGAGAGGTGAACTTCGCCGGAATAGTGCTGTTGATTCGTATTCGTCAGAAACGAGGCGACAGTGTGAAAGATCGTCGTGGGCGCGAGCATCTTCTTGCCATCGGGGTTCAACGGCAGGTACGGCTGTAAGCTGAGAACCAGGAAGCCGACAATGAATGTCATGACGTTGAATGCCATGAAGGCGAAGGCATATTGCTTCCACTTCTGCGGGCCGGTGTCCACTCGCGATTCGATCCAGCGAAGCCATCTCGGCAAGTGAAGGCGGTCGTCGAAGACCCGAGCCATGTAGAGCCCAATCGGCGCCGCCAGCGCGAAGGCTATGGCGTAGACAAGCAACGGAAGAACCCAGACCTGCCACATGAGCGAGACCTTTCCCGTCAGAACCACTCGGGCCGCAGCAGTGCAGCGACGAGATACACCAGTAGCAGCAGTGTTGCCGCCGCAGTCAGAATATGCAACATATCCATAGCGGCTTCTCCCTATACTTTGTCACAGACGGCCACAAACGCCATCAGCAAGCCGAGCGTTATCGTGCCGAGAACGAACATCGCCGGCAGCCAAATCCACAGGTCCATCGGCCGTACTCCCTAATTCTATCAATGCGTCAACTCATCGGGTCTCGGATTTCCCCAAGGGTCGTCTTCGAGAGACCGATTCTTTTGTCTTGCCCTATCGCTGCCATGCGTGACGTGCAACTCCCTGTGAAGCCGCACTTCGGGGAATTGCGCCAGGAGGCATTACGGCCTGGCGGCCGCGAACGGAAGGCGGAGTACTTGGCTGACTGTCGTGGTTGCGGCCTCGCTCGCCGAGTGGGGCTTTGGCCTCGGTAGTCGATATCGAGGCGGTTCCGTCGTCGCGATTCAATCTCCTACCGGCCATCAGCCGATCGATCCGTTGCTCGAAAGACCGTCCGCACCGATCACAGATCCAGGCATACCCCGCAGCCGACCCGACTGCGACGATTCCAAGTCCGACCATCCAAGTCAAGAACCCTAAGAGAGAATTCCTGGGCACGAATGCGTCGAGAAGCGCGCCGGCACAAGCCACAAAACCGGCGGCAGCCAAAGCCCAGCTTATGGCGATCAACTTGTCCCACGAATGCCCGTACATGGCTCTGCTCCCGCGGATTGTCCTATGATTATTGGTGCGGCATCCTATCTGCACATACTGAATAGCATCCGGCGTGCCGGCGGAACATCGAACGACGTAACTAGGCACAAACAAAGGGTTTGTGTAGAATGGACCGCAAGAGGCACGGCCCTCCACATTGCAGATTGCACGATTGGTCGTGCAGAATGCACGACCGCCGAGACGTTTGCTAACAATGAACATCCTGGTGATCGACGACGACGCTAGTCTCCGGCGCACGCTGCGCACGTCGCTGGAAGTGTTGGGCCATCAGGCCGCCGAAGCGAAGGACGGCGTCCAGGCGCTCGAACTTCTTGGGCATCGACCGTTCGAAATGGCACTGTTGGACATGCGGCTTGCCCAGGAACAGGGCTTGGAGTTGCTGCCGCGACTGCTCGACCTTGCCCCGGGGCTGCTCGTCGTGGTCATAACCGCCTATGCCACGATTGAAACGGCAGTCGAGGCCATGCGTCGAGGCGCTTTCGATTACCTTCCAAAGCCGTTTACGCCGGACCAGCTTCGCGTCGTGCTCGATCGAATCGGGCGGGTGCGGCGATTGCAGTCGCAAGTTGACGAGTTGGAGGAACAGGTCCGGTCGGTCGTGCCGGAAGTGGACCTTCACACCACTGAACCGAAGATGCGGCAGGCTCTCGACGTGGCCTTTAAGACGGCTGCGAGCGAAGCCGTCATTCTGCTCCGCGGCGATAGTGGCACCGGCAAAGGAGTGTTGGCCCGTGCAATCCACGCACGCAGCCAGCGGGCCGCCGGGCCGTTCGTTACGGTTCACTGTCCCAGCCTCTCCGCCGAACTGCTGGAAAGCGAACTGTTCGGTCACGTGCAAGGTGCTTTTACCGGCGCAGTGCGTGACACGGTCGGCAAGGTGAGCGTGGCAGAAGGGGGCACGTTGCTGCTGGACGAAATCGGCGATCTGCCGCTCCCTTTGCAGCCAAAATTTCTCCGCCTGCTCCAAGAACGGTGCTACGAGCGCGTGGGAGAAGCAAAGACGCGGGCCAGCAATATCAGGGTTATCGCCGCCACGAATCGGGACTTGGAGGCCGAAATGACGGCGGGCAGATTCCGCGACGACCTGTTCTATCGCCTCAACGTTATCGAAGTGACGCTGCCGCCGCTGCGCGAGCGTCCAGCCGACATTCTGCCGCTGGCCGAGCATCTGCTTCGCTTCTTCAGCCGGCAAACCGGCAAGAATCTCTCGGGCTTTTCCGGCGCCGCCCGCGACGCCCTGCTCGGCTACGGCTGGCCGGGCAACATTCGAGAATTGCGGAACGCGATCGAGCGCGGCGCCATTCTCGCCTCCGGCCCGTTGATCGGCCTTGAACACCTGCCCTCTCAGATCAGTGGTTCGAGCCAAGCAAACCAGGACGGAGCCACGGCGGTGACGCTCGACCAGATGGAGGCAGAGCATATTCGCCGTGTCCTTGCCGCCACGGCCACGATTGAAGAGGCCGCCGCAAGACTGGGAATTGACCCAAGCACGCTGTACCGAAAACGGAAGAAATACGGTATATGAGGAGGGACTAGGGGCTAGGGACTAGGGGCTAGGAGGTCAGGGAGCAGTTGTTGCGGAACCGTGCGTGAAACGCCAAACCTCCGGCCCTGTAGTCCTAGTCCCCAGCCCCTAACCCCTAGCCCCTTAAAACCCCAATGACCTTTCGCCGCCGGATCATCATCGCGATGGTGCCCTTGTTCGCCCTGCTTCTGGTATTGGGCGGGACGGCGACTGCGCTGATCTACAGCCTTGGCAATGGCATCGACGAGATTCTTCGCGAGAACTATGCCAGCGTTGTCGCCATGCGCGACCTCAACGAGGCCCTGGAACGCATCGACTCGTCCTTCCAATTCGCGCTGGCGGGCCGCGTGGATCAGTCACGCCGACAGTATCACTCGAATTGGAAACGCTATGACGCCAGCCTGGGCATCGAGCAGAATAATGTCACCCTGCCGGGAGAGGGCGAACTCGTTGATCGACTTACCAAGCTAACCGATCGCTATCGTCGTCAGGGAAACGAGTTCTTCAAGCAAGCCGGTCAGCCGTTGAAGAAGCTCTATTTCGGCGACGGGAACCAGCCGGGACTCTATGGCCTTTTTGGCGAGATCAAAGTCGTCTCCGGCCAGATCATGCAAATCAACGAAGCCAACATGCGCCAGGCCAAAGACCGCGCACAACGCATGGCCCGCAGGTCTTTGATGTGGTATGGCGTGGGACTGGCGGTCGGGATTGCCCTGGCGCTGTTTCTCGTGGCTCAGCACCCTTCGCACGATGTTGCGGCCGATTCGCGCGGTGACCGAATCGGCCACCGCCATCGGCGCAGGCAATCTGGACCAACTTGTTCCGATCTATTCGGACGACGAACTGGGGCAGTTGGCGGTCGCATTCAACGCCATGGCTCACCAGCTCCGCGACTATCGGCAATCGCACGAGGCGCAACTGGTCCGGGCGCAACAAACCAGCCAGGCCACGATCAACTCCTTTCCTGATCCGGTACTTGTGGTGGATCGGCAACAGCATGTCGAACTGGCGAATCCCGTGGCTCGCCGTCTCTTTGGCTCGTTGCCGCAGGACACCGAGCGCGATGCGTCCCTGGTGTGGCAGCCGCCAGAACCGTTGCGAGGGCCGCTGGCCAACGTCTTGGAGAATCAGCGGCAGTACCTGCCTGAAGGCTTCGATAAAGCGATTGCCCTGTCGGTGGGCGACGAGACACGTTCGTTTCTGCCGAGGATTCTGCCGATCCAGAACTTTCAGGGCGCGACGGTCGGTGCAGCATTGCTGTTGGAGGACGTCACCCGCTTTCGGCTGCTCGACCAACTGAAGAGCAATCTTGTGGCCACCGTCAGCCATGAACTGAAGAACCCGCTGACGAGCATTCGGCTCGCGCTTCATCTCTTGCTGGAAGAAGCTCTCGGGCCGCTCAGCCCCAAGCAACTCGAATTGTTGGTGGATGCCCGCGATAATGCGGAGCGATTGTTGGTGATGATCAACAACCTGCTCGACTTGGCGCGACTCGAACAGGGGCGAGTGCAACTGCATCTCCAGCCTCAACGGCCGGCGGTCTTGCTTCATCTCGCCGTCGAGTTCTTTCAATCGCGCGCCGAAGACCGAGGGATCGAGCTTTCAACGGATGTGGCCCCGGGCTTGCCGGCGGTGGCGGCCGATGAAAATCAATTTCAACATGCTTTGCACAACCTGTTGGAAAACGCGATCGCACACACGCCAAGAGGCGGACGGATCACCCTGTCCGCCAAGTTGGACGATGGAATGGTTGCGTTTTCGGTTACCGATACCGGCAGTGGAATTCCTCCTCAGTATTTGCCAATCGTGTTTGAACGGTACTTCCGAGTGCCGAGTGATGCAGTACAAGGGGGCAGCGGGCTGGGCTTGGCTATCGTGCGCGAGATCGTCGTGGCGCATGGCGGCGCCGTTCAGTGTGAGAGCCGGCCCGGTGAAGAGACCGTCTTCCGTATGACGCTGCCGATCTGGACGCTACCGCAAGCAGAGGAACCGCCAAAGCAACAAGGTGTTGAACTAACTTCGTAGCAAGGTGCGAGAGTACGATCGGTGTCCAGCGGAGAAATGCAGCCGAAACCTGAACTGTTTCTCGACCTCATTCGCCGTCAGCAACGAGGCCGGCTGAAGATCTACCTGGGTTTTGCCGCCGGCGTAGGAAAGACGTACGACATGCTGCAAGAGGGCAACCGGCTGCGGCGACAGGGGATCAACGTCGTGATTGGCTACGTAGAGCCGCATGGCCGGCCCGAGACCACCGCGCAGATCGGCGAGTTGCAGCAAGTGCCGCGGCGACGAACGGAATATCGCGGCATCGTTCTCGAAGAAATGGACGTCGATGCCGTGCTTCAGCGGCGGCCGACCGTCGTGCTTGTCGATGAGTTGGCCCACACCAACGCCCCCGGCAGCCGAAACGACAAACGATACCAGGACGTTGAAGAGATCCTTCACGCGGGCGTAAACGTCATCACTACTCTGAACATCCAACACCTGGAAAGTCTGCACGACATCGTGGAACGCGCCACCGGGGTTCGCGTTAAGGAGCGTCTGCCCGACTACATCGTCACCATGGCCGATCAGATCGTCAATGTCGATCTCTCCGCGGAGGACCTGCGCGAGAGACTTCAAGAGGGAAAGATCTATCCGATCGAGCGGGTGCAAACGGCGTTGGAGAACTTCTTCACGCCGGAGAAACTCACGCAACTCCGCGAATTGGCGATGGAGGAGATCGCTTTTCGACTCGACCGGGCTCGGCAAGAAAGCGAACACTTGGGAGGCGAGCCCGCCTCCGGCTCCGAGCGAGTGATGGTCTGTTTGAGTTCGCGGAGCCCACATGCGGCCGCCCTGTTGCGCAAGGCCGCCCGAATTGCCGACCGTCTGAATGCTCCCTGGTATGCCATCTATGTGCAGACACCGCGTGAAGCTCCCGAGCATATTGACGCTGCCACTCAACGTCAGATCGGGAATACGCTGGATTTGGCGCGGCAATTGGGCGGCACGTCGCTGGCATTCAAAGGCACCGACTTCATCAACACTGTCGCTGCCTTCGTCGCAGAATACGGCATCACGCACGTTATCGTAGGGCGAACCCGGCAGCCGTTCTATCGGCGTTGGTTCGGCAGGTCCGTCCTGGACCGCCTGGTGCAGACCATCCCCGGCGTTGATGTCGTCGTGGTGGACAACAACCCGCCTCTGCAGGCGTGAAACGTCTCATCGGATCGCATTTTGCCCGACGCACGGGGCATAGCAGCCGAGCCACCGCCTGTAATCGTCTCTCCCGGCGGCTATAATGAACGACACCGGTTCGCTGCCAAGCCATGCCTCGCCTTTGCCGGCGGGGACGCGAGGTGATCGTTTCCCTGCCGCGGCGAATCGGCCCTCACGCATCGTCCCACCACCTTTAGGAGTTCCTCTCATGGCTCAGCGGTTTTCCCGTCGTGACGTACTAAAAACCGCCGGCGCGCTCTCGGCGGCGGCAGTGGCAATTCAATATCCAGCCCCCTTCGTTGCGGCCGCGGTGGGCAGCAATGAGAAACTCAACGTCGCCCTGATCGGCTGCGGCGAACGCGGGCGCTTTGCCCATTTGCCGAACCTCATCGGCGAGAATCTGGTGGCCGTGGCCGATGCCGACGAAGCGCGGTCGTATTTCGCCCTTCGCGACATTCGCGACAAAGTCGATATCTCGCGCGTCCAGAACTTCAGCGACTACCGCCGGCTGTTCGACAAGATCGAGAAGCAGATTGATGCCGTCTTCATCGCCACGCCCGACCACCAACACGCCAATCCTTCGCTGCGGGCGATCAAGGCGGGCAAGCACGTTTACACGGAAAAATGCCTGACGCACGACATTTCCGAAGCCCGCATTCTCGGCGACGCCGCTCGGCAATCGAAGGTTGTCACGCAGATGGGCAATCAGGGATCGGGCACCGGCAACCATCAGGTCCTGGCCGAATACATCAAGGCCGGCGCGATCGGCAAACTGAAAGAGGTCCACGCCTGGTGCGGCTGGCGGCCGATGCGATTCGGCTGCCAAATGGATTATCCCGAAGGCGATCTGGCCGAGATGCCCGAAACGCACTGGAGCGAATGGCTTGGCCCGGCCAAGGAACGCTTCTACAGCGACTATTTCCGTTGCGAGTGGTACGGCTGGTTCGATTTTGCCACCGGTTCGCTGGGCGGCTGGGGCACGCACATCCTTGACGCCGTCTTTTTTGCCCTGAAACTGAAGTTCCCCACGAGTGTGGAACTAATCGAGACGTCGCAGTTGAGCGCAGACCGCTTTCCGCGGCACGCCACGATCAAGTTCGAGTTTTCGAGCGAAAGCGACGCGGTGCAGCCGCTTCCGGTCTACTGGTACGACGGCAGCGTGCCGAATCCGAAGAACCCGCATCGCAGCATCCCGCATTATCCGCCGCTGTATCACGAGATCCGGAAGAAGTACGGGGAAGCCGGAAAGGCCTTGGGCAATGCGGGCAGCATTTTTGTCGGCGACGGGGGGATGATCTTCTGCTGTTCCCACGGCGGCCGGCCGCAACTATTCCCGCTGGAACTGCGGCGAGAATTCAAGCCGCCGACTCCCACGCTGCCGCGGCCGTGCGGCGACATCTTCCGCGATTTCTTCCGCGCCTGCAAAGAAGGCGGCCACCCGGCGTTCTCGAACTTCGCCGATTTCTCCGGTCCTTTTGTCGAAGGGCTTTTGGCCGGCCACCTGGCCGTGCATGCCGGGTTGCACGAGCGCGTCGAGTGGGACGGCGAGAAGATGCGGTCCCCCAATCACCCAGAACTGACCCGATGGATTCGACAGGAACGCAGAAAAGGCTGGGAATTGATCTAGTGGGCCGTCTCAGCTAATCTGACGGGCTGCTAAGCCTCAAGACGCTCTGCGGCGAAATCAGCTTGAGCAGCAGCGGCAGCACGAGCAGATTGCCGGCCAAGCCGCCGATGAGGGCAACGTCGGCCAGGACGCTGAAGTGGACGGTTGGAATAAAGTTCGACAACGCGAGCGCGGCGAAGCCGACGACCAGCGCCAGGTTTGAGAAGACCATCGCAGTGCCGACGCGGCGATGCGTTGCACGCAGTGCCTGATCGAACGGAACTCCGGCAAGACGCTCTTGGCGGAAGCGGTAAAGATAGTGGATGCTGAAGCCGACGGAGATGCCGATGGAGACCGAGGCGATCATCGGCGTACCCATGTCGATGGGCACGCCTAGCCAGCCCATCGCTCCGAGGACCATGAGGATCGGACCAATCTTCGGAATCAGGCCCACGATGGCCAGCCGAATGCTGCCCAGCGCGATACACATGATGCAGAACACGGCGGCGGTGGCGAACAGCAGCGTGTTCAACTGGTCCGACATCAGGCCGCTGACCAGGTGATTGAGCAGCAGGTACATGCCGGTGACGCGCACGTGGGCTGGCGCATTCGGCTGGTCCAGGACTTCACGCCCCATCCGCTCGACCGTAGCAATCAGATCGTGCTTCACGGCGCCGGAGGCTTGCTCGCGGGCACGGAGCATCACCCGCATCCGTTTGTCCTTTTCGTTCCAGAAGGCGGGCACGAGATCGGGCCGCTGCTGCTTTAGCACCCAGAGCCTGGCGGCGAGGCTGGCCTTAGGGCCCATCCAGCGACTGAACTTGCCCGTAACGCCAACGTCGAAGAGATCGAGCACGTCCACCAGCCCCACGGCTTTGGTTAGGTTCGGTATCGCGCAGACGGGTTTCGAGGTTGCGGAGGCGGTCCGCCAGTTCTGGAGTCAGGCCGTCCGGCGCGGAGAACTCCATTTCTAACGTTCCCACGCCGCCCAGTCGCTCCTCGACGAAGTTGTATGCGACGACCACGTCGCTCGACTGCCGGAAGTTGCGGGTGAAATCGGTTTCTGCACGGATGCGGGAGATTCCAGCGACGGTGAACACGAGCAGGACGACCAGCACGACGGCTACCTGCCGCGGCCGCGCGAGGCTCCAGTCCATCGTCGCCTCCAGCAGCCGCTCGATGTATCGCTCCCCCGGCGCCACGCCCGGATCACTCGGTCGATTGCCGAAAAGGACGACACCGGGGACAAGGGCCGCCGCGACGAAGAAGACGAGGATCGAGGCCAGGGACAACATGATCGCGAAATCGCGTACCGGCACGATCGACGAGAGGAACAGCGACCCGAATCCGGCCGCGGTCGTGAGGCTCGCCCAGAACACCGCCGGCCCGGCGGCCGACATGGTCCGAAGCAGGGCATCGGCAACGTCCGCACGCTCCCGCTCCTCGCGATACCGCGCGGTCACCTGCACGACACTGGCCACCCCGACCACGGTAACCAGTGCCGTGAGCGTCGTGGACACCATGCTCAGGTGGGCCGCGACCAGCCAGAGAAGAGCCTTCGTCCAGACCAGCGTGACATGCACCACCGCCAGCGGCAGCACCACCCAGCGGACCTTTCGGAAAAGAACCCCGATCACGGCCACCAGCGCCAGCGTCGAGACCCAGCCCAGCGTGCGGCTGTCCTGGTCCACAAATACCAAGGCGTCGTGCGTGAGTATCGGTTCGCCGGCGACTACGGTCTTGAAGCGATTCCTTTCCGCACGCTCGCGGATGGCTGCGATCAGTTGCGTGCGTTCCAGGTGACTGTGTTCGGCACGGATCGTGATCGAAATGGCCGTGGTCCGGCCATCGTCGCCCAAGAACACATTCCGGTAAACTTCGGATTTCAGCAACTCCGTTTTCAGTTCCTGGCGCGAGCGGCCATGTTCACCGACCTGCACAAAAAGCGGCGTGGGGTCCAGCGGAGCGAGCGGCCAGCGAGCGTCGGCCAGGCTGGCGACGCCGTCCACGCCCAATGACTTGAGGTCAAGGAAGGTCTGCGAGAATTGGTGCAGGCGCCTCAAACCATCCGCAGTCAGCAGCTCAGGATCCGTGTATGCCACCACGACCAATTCGGCGCCGCCAAACAACTTGAGACCATCCTGATACGCCAGCAGCACCGGATCGTTCGGCGGGAACATATTTGTGATCGCCACGTCGAATTGCAAGTGACTGGACGGCCACACGCCCGCCACGGTCAGCAGCAGCGACACGACCAGGAGCGGCGAGCGCCAGCGAACCAGCCACGCGGCGATGCGATCCGTCAAACGGAGCGACTCGTCAGCCATGCCGTCCTTCACGCGTTGGTCCGATATGGAAGGGTGAATCGAGTGGCACGAAGTTTCCCAAGGAAACAACTCGGTTAGTACGCCATAAACCCACGGCCCACGGCCGTGCGACCCCGGGGCTAAGCCGTTCCGGCGTGCCCCAAAACGACATGCTCGAACTCTGGGAAATCCCGTTGGGCAGGAGTAAGAGCGCAGGAGAGATTCTAGGAGCCTGTGGCATGGAAATGCAAGTATTGCGCGGTCTTCATTCCGACATCCCCGCAAAGCCGATCTACGGCAAGCTGTGGGCTTCCGTAGGCGTGATCCTGCGGGATTTGAGTAAACAGAAAGGGGTCGGGCTATCTGTGGCCCGTCGCGTTGGTGGCGCGTGCCTCACAACCTGTGGGTAATTCAGCGATCGGCCGCGTTCTCGCCGAATCGACTCAGTTTTTCACGTGAGCCGGATTTGCATGGCAACGAAATCTCGACCTCGTTGGGGCTGGTACCCGTTTCGTTCGATCGCAAACCGGTGTCCGTTTCCAGCAGTCCCGGCAGACTACTACCGAACTGGATGGGCTGCAACGACTTACGTCTGCGCCGCTTCTTAGTCGATTGCTCCGACGCGGTCTGAGAGCTATAGTTATCTGATTTTAAGCCGGGCGCTCTATATCGAGATTTGCCAGCGGGTGTCGCGGCGCCGCGCCAGTTGAATTCGGCCTAAGGCGTGGCAGGCATGACACGGCGATGAGGGGGCACCCACGCTTTAGGGACGTGCGACGGATGTTCACCAGTTCCACAAGAGGTGCAAGAAGGCGTCCGCGGCATGGATGAAATCATCCAAGTCTTCAGCTCATTTCGAGACTAGTCGGTTCGCTTACAGGAGAGAAGACCTATGTTCAGAGTCATTCCACAGTGGTTCCTGCGCAGGGCGCTCCGTCGCACCTCGGTTGGAGTATCGGCGGCGGCGGCGATCCTATTCATTCCCGTCTGTGCGGAAGCCGTCGCAAGACCGTCTGCTGATGCAGCCAACGTCAACGCAATTCGTAGGAACATCGCTTCCTACGTCGCCGCCTACAACCGCGGCGACGCTAAAGCGGTTGCGTCCTATTGGAGCGAATCCGGCGAGTGGATCAGCCCTTCTGGCCAACGCTTTCAGGGAAAGGAAGCCATCGAGAAGGAACTGCGAACGATATTCGCCGAGAATAAGGGCGTCCGCATCGAGGTACTGCGGCCGTCGATTCGCCTTGTTTCACCCGAGGTGGCCGTCGAGGAGGGCACAGTTCGCGTCCTGCGTCCCGGCGAGGCGGCCAGCGAGTCCACGTACCTTGCTGTCGATGTGAAGAGAAACGGCCAATGGAAGCTGGACACTGTACGTGAGATCGACGTTCCCGCGGCAGCAGCCCAGCCGCTTTCGCCCCTTGAGGATTTGGCTTGGCTGGTGGGTGAGTGGACGGATGCCGACGGCAAAGGGAACAGCGCCACCGTTATAAAATGGACGAAGAACCACAGTTTTCTGAACTACGCGTTCAAAGTCTCGGTCCCCGGCATGGATGACCTCGAGGGCACGCAGGTCATCGGCTGGGATCCGGCAGCCGGTACGATTCGCTCCTGGATGTTCGATTCCGATGGAGGATTCGGGGGAGGCGCCTGGTCGAAGAAGGGCAATTCCTGGGTAATCAAGTTCCATCAAGTCCTGCCCGACGGCCGCAAGGCCTCGGCCACCAATATCTACACGATCGTGGACGACAACACAGTCACGTGGAAGTCCGTCGGTCGCGAAGTGGATGGACAGTTCTTGCCCAACGTCGGCGAAGTGACGATGGTTCGCAAAACCGCCACCGAGCCGGTGAGGGAAGCTCGCGAGCCTGCGAAACAGCCGCGACCCCGCGACCGCCAAGATGTGAAGTAACTGTTCCTGATGTTCGTGTTCGGCGGGAGAGAATACAACGACCTTAAAATAGGTGTCCTCATGGAGAAATCCACGATCTTGCTTGTCGGCGTGGTGATCGCGGCTTCGTTGGCATCGGCAGGTGCGTTTGCCCGTGGCGGCGGCGGCGGGGGGCGTGGCGGCGGGGGATTCTCCGGCGGCGGTGCCCGGGGCGGCCTTTCCGGCGGAGCGGCTTACAATCGCAGCCCTTCGATGAGCCGGGCTGCGCCCTCGCAGGGGATGAACCGTTCGATGCCAAGCCAGCGTCCTTCGGCGGGAAGCGGTCAACGGTACTCCGGCAATCGCCCAGCGCAGCTTCCGTCCGCCACCCGCCCCAGCCAGCGGCCTTCCGCGGGAGCCGGCCAGGGGTATGCCGGCAATCGTCCCAGCCAGCTTCCGGCCTCGCGTCCGGGCGCAGGCGCGACAAGACCCGGCGGCGGGCGCGATCTCGCATCGGGAATCGCATCGGGCGGACGACCCAGCCAGGGCCAACTCAGCGACTTCCTCAATATGCCGGCCGACACCGGAACGCGAGGGGCCGCGGCTGCGAGAGCATCTGTGAGTCAGTCGCCGTCTAACATTCGCGGTGGCGGCAAGACGATCACCGGGCCCGGCGGCGGTGAACTCACCGCCGGCGGCGTGGGCGGGGCACGAACGGGGCCGGGCGGAACTACCGTCGGCGCCGGCCGCGTCGGCGTGTCGTACACCGGGCCCGGCGGCAACACCTATACCAGAGTGGCCGGCGGCGCGGCCATCCGCGGACCCGGCGGCAATACCGTGGCTGCCGGCCGTGGCGCCGCTTTCGTCAACGGCCAATTCGTGGGCGGCCGAGCCTGGACCGCCGTCAACGGGAACTTCACCCGCTGGACCTCTTTCACCCCGGGATGGTACGGGCGGTATCCGGGTGCGTGGTGGCCGGGGAAATGGGCTATCGCCGCGACCGCATGGACGCCGGCATACTGGGCGACAACCGGCGCCTACTGCGGCTGTACCGGCGAGGGCATCTATTACGACTACGCCGACAACGTGACCTACGACAACGGCATCGTCTACTACGGCGATGAACCGGTGGCATCGGCCGAACAGTATTACTCTCAGGCTGACCAACTCGCCGATTCAGGCGGCACAACGCAGAATCAAGAGTGGCTTCCCCTCGGCGTCTTCGCCGTGATCAGCGAGCCCACCCAGTCGCAGAGCGACAAAACCGTTCAACTTGCCGTCAACAAGGAGGGCGTCATTCGCGGAAACCTCCACGACGCTCTGACCGACAAACTCCTTACCGTTAGCGGGGCAGTAGATAAGAAAACTCAGAAGGTGGCCATGAAGGTCGAAGGCACCGACGTGGTGGTTGAGACGGGCCTCTACGATCTAACGAACGACGAGGTTCCCATCCTCGTCTTCTTCGGTTCCGAGGGGTATCAAGCTCGGACACTGATCCGTTTGCAGCCGCCCGAGCAGGAGCGGCAACAACCACAGCAGTCTCATGTTTCGCCGTCGGCCAGACCGATCGCCGTCGCCCTCGGCAACTGAGAGGATGGACGCATGGACGCGCAGCGACTCTTCTCCTGCGCAGCATCCACCGGTCCAAGAACGGGAGCCTCGATCAGCAACGGCGTCAAGGCATTAGGGCAAGACTTGCTTTGGCGGCTCCGCCGGCTCCTTGGCCTTGATTTCCTTCTTGACGACCGCCTGCCGTTTGATGGTGACCACCGGAACGTCCGGTTGACGTTCGCCGCGAGCCATTCGGTCTTTCGACTGAACCGTGACGGTGTCGGCGTCGACGACGGTCAGAATGCTCGTGGCCGAGGCTTCGCTTCCGTCTGGCCTAATGCCGGTATACCTTATGAGCCAGCGATCGCCATCTCGAATCCACTGGTTCTCACCGAAGCCACCGTCCGAATCGAACACCCAGGAGCGAATTCTGCGGGCCTGGGGATCCCAGCCGATGATTTCAGTGCCGAGCCGAGCGATGTCGCTTCTTCCTTCCACCTTGAATTTGCGGATTAAGAAGGCGTGATTGGCCGTCCAGTCGCAAGTGCTGCGCACTACCAAGCCGTCTCTTGTGGAAGGCGCCCTATCGGCCCAATCGCCCACCATCCACTCCAGCACTTTCAGGTGCCGGGCCGGCGAGGCATCGCTCGTCGCGGTCTCTCGCGCGCTTTCGATCAGCCAACGATCGATGCGCTTCACGACGACAAGACTCAGCAAGCTGTCTTCGGTTTCTCCTTCCGTCACCCCTGGCTTCACCTGGGCAACCATATCCAGTAGCACGAGATCGTCGCCAGCGACACGCAGCGACGCGATCTGAAACTTCACTTTTCTGTCCTTTTGCGCGGCAAACAGCTCCTCGAACGCCTTCTCGATGTTGTGGCGTCCCTCCACCCGTTCGCCGGAAGGTCCGACGAAGTCGCCACCGGCGGTCCAACAGGACGCCAGCCCATTGGCATCGCGGCGGTTGAGATGCTCCTCCACTGCGGTCAGCAACTTGCGGACCTGCGGGATGGGCGCGGGACTTGTCGTACTCGCCTCCTGGGCCAAAACGGCTCCCGCTGCGGCAAGGAAAGCGCTGGTGAACGCTGCGAAGAATACACGTTGCATGGTACTGTTTCCTGATATCTGTGCGACTCGGGACTCGCAAGATTGTGAAATGAGGCCTGGACAGACGCGGCAACTAGAGTACCCTCTGGCCTACCCCCGGGGTTTTGGCGTCGGCGACGGGCTACGCCCTTCACAACGCTCGCGAGCCTCCTTTTCGAGTTTATCGAGAAACTTGGTCGCCTCCTCATACATGTTCGTCTCAACTCCGTCTTGTGAGATCCACTCCAGCATTGACTTCATTTCTTCGGCAGTCTTGATCATCGCCCGGTAGTCGTCCGCCGTGGGACTGCTCAAACCAGGCGGCGAACGGCGATAGGGCGCTTCAATTTGTGCCCGGCGCGAGGCAAAGGCGGGCAGACGCAACAACATCGGCCACTTGATGATGTCCAGAGACGCTCTTGGCAGAGACTGAGCAGCCGCAAAGCCAATGTCTTGAGCCACCGCGTTGTAATAGGAGGACGCGGGCAAGGACAGCTCCGGCCCGCTGTACCCCGCCCAGGCGCCGCCCTTCGCTTGACTGCCTTGATACTGGAACCACCAGTCTTGATTAGCCCGTGCTTGACTTGGGCCCGTAGTTGGGGGAGGGGATGGCGCAACCATGCCAGCCTGGACCGGTGACTCTGAGGGACCGGGCTGCATTCCGATGTCCGTCCGAGGGCTATTACTGAAGACGTAGGTAACTCCGCCATAGTCTCCGTAATCTCCCCAGGAGGAATTCCTGTTAGCTATGGCCGCCCCGGCGAACAGGGCCGCGGCTCGCGATCCGCCGCCTGATCCGCCGCCACCCCGTGAAAAGACGGCAGCCCCAGCCGGCTCGGTCAAGCCCAGCAGAGAGATCACAGCAATTGCCGCGACCAAGCACGAGTTCTTCATGTCCGCATCTCCCCGGCTCAGCAGTCCAAGGAACACGTCATTGAATGTAGGCAGAGACCCCGTGAAAGTCAATGGCGCCGGTCGCACGGCCGCATTCACAATCACGGGCCATCGACCTAGCGGCTGTCCGAGAATAACTTTGGAGTTTCCTGCAACCGTCATTCTGAGCGCAGCGAAGAATCTCCGGGGGACCGGCGAGATTCTTCGCTGCGCTCAGAATGACGAAGAGGGGACTTATTCTTGGACAGCCGCTAAGTGGCTGGCATGGCCGTCGCGGCCCTGCACACAGTTCGACTGTGGGATTCTAAGAGCGTGATCGGGTTTGCCGCTTGGACCGTTTAGCGCGGAAGCAGGGCTCTTGCAGCGCTGTGGGACATTCGACCTTTCCGTTCGGCACCATCCGTAAACTTTAGCAGAGGTGGAGCAGGAGAAGTGTCCTGTCTTGGGTGACCGCAGGGCCGGCAGTGGAGGAGTCGGTCCCAGAGGCCGGCTACTGAGAGAACCGTACCCGCGGCCGGCGGCGCCTCGACTCCCCGGCTCCTCGATAGCCGTTCGTGCAGGACGTTGGCTGGCACACTGAAAGCCGGATAAGTACCCTTGGAGGGCGCTTTGAACCATCGCCCGGTGATGCGACGCGATTCATCCAACATCCGCAACCCGTTGTTGCATAATATGTTAAGTCGCCCATCCTGCGCAGGGCCGGCCGGGGGGGGCCAACCAGTGGTATGGCGTTCACTCGCGGAAAGTCTCTTGCCTCGTCTGCAAACTCGGGCGCACAAACCGCGGCCGGGAGCACGCCGGTAAGTCCACAGAGGCCAGAATCTCAAGAGGCCCAGCGGTCTTGATCCTCGGCCGCACAAGCGACCTGGCGGTTATTGGGGGGGTTTGCCCGGCCGTGGAATTCTGGAGTACCCTTTCGTATAATGACTCCCTCTCAGGGGCAGTTCTGGATATTCGAGAACTGGTCGCCGCAGGGCAATCTGACTCAACCCATTTACGGCTAGGAGAAACTTACGATGAATCGTTGGCACCTTTTTGTCTTTGCGGTGGCGATCTTCGCGATCGTGTCGGCGCGAATCGCCCACGCGCAGAATTCGCAGGTCGGTTCGGATCAACAGCCTTATTACCAGCCGGCAGTGCCGGCGCCGACAGTTGCCAGCCCGTACGGCGGTGGTGGCGGTTACTACGGCGGCGGCGGGACTACCGTTGCCGGTTCGGCCATGAACGGCATGGCCAATATGATGAGCGCCGCCGGTCAGCTCCACCTGTCCAATTCGGCGGCCGCTATCAACTGGACTCAGGCCCAGCGAAATGAAATCGAGAACCGGATGCAGGCGACCCAGACCTACTTCGCCATGCGGGCCGAGAATCGCAGAGCCGTGGCAGCCGAACGTGGGCCGCCTCCGACTCAGGAGCAGCTCGCGCGAATGGCCAAGGTCGGCGTGCCCAAGCCGCTTGTCGCGACCCAAATGGACCCGGTCAGCGGACAGCTCTACTGGCCCGGCCCGTTGCAGGAGGAGAGCTTTGCCGCGCAGCGGGGAGACGTCGATCAGTTGGTGGCCACAAACGCCAGATACGGAGCCCTGAGCTATGAAGACCAGACGAAGGTGCGAAACATCATCTTGGCCATGTATGGCCAACTCAAGGCGCAAATCATGCAGATTCCATCGCAGGACTACGCCAACAGCCGGGCCTTCTTGAATAGCATCCTGTACGCCACCACCCAAACAATCCTGTAGCCCCCCGCTTTGACCATAGGAGTTTATTCATGAATACGAGAATCGCACTGTTGTTTGTCGCCGTCGCCGGCTGTCTGCTGTTGGCCGGCCAGCCCGCCCACGCGGAAGACTCTGTGGCAACCCTCGTCGGCAACCTCGCTTCCAGCGATGAAGCTGTTCAATTGCGGGCGATCGATGAGTTGGGGATGCACAAAACGAAGGCCGCTGAGGCGGTGGCGCCACTGACAGAGCTGCTGAAGAGCGGTTCTGCGAAGGTGCGGGCCCATGCCGCTCACAGCCTGGGAGAGATCGGCCCCGCCGCAAGGCCGGCGGTTGAAGCGCTGGCGCAACTGCTGAAGGATGCGGATGAGACCGTCCGCCGCCAGGCCGTGCAGGCGATCGGCGGCATTCGCCCGGGTCCACGCGTCATGGTGCCGCTCTGCGTGAACCTGCTGGAAGACCCCGATCCTGGCGTACGGCTGCGGGTGATGAGCGCCATCGCCGACGCGGGAGCGAGGGCCGTGCCGGGGCTGATCGTAGCGCTCGACAATGACAAGGCCGCCTATTGGGCCTGCCTGATCCTGCGCGACATCGGACCAGCCGCGAAGGATGCCGTGCCCGCCCTCACCAAGAAGCTCGAAGACAAAGACCCGCAAATCCGCCGCGAGGCGATTCTCGCCCTGGCGAGCACGGGCAGCGCGGCCGAGCCGGTCGTGCCAGCGATTGCCGCCGCCCTTAAAGATGAGCAGACGTGCGGCGCTGCGACCTACGCCCTGGGGCGCATCGGCCAAATCCCGGCCAACGTCGAGCCGACCATCAAGGCGAACGCCAAAAGCAGCGACAAGGTGCTCAGTACCACTAGCCTCTGGGCGTTGGCGCGGGTGCATCCCGACGATAAGGATCTGCGTCGCGAGGTGGCTGAGCAGTTGATCCCGCGGATGAAAGATCCCGACCCGATGGTGCGGCAGACGGTTGCGCAAGCCCTCTTGTCCCTGCCGCCGGCGCCAGAGATTACCGTGCCGATTTGGGCCAAGGTCTTCCGAGACGCCGACGACGCGACGATCGTCCAGGCTCTCCGCACCGTTGCCGCGCAGGGCGCACCTGCCGTGCCGCGGCTGATCGCTGCCTTGAAGAACCAGAAGGCCCGGGGCTATGTGATCTTCGCGCTGGGGGAGATGGGAGCAACGGCCGCGCCGGCCACGGATGCCCTGGCGGCCCTGGTCGATGACAAAGACCCGCTGATCGCTCAAGAGGCGGCGCTTTCGCTGGCGAAGATCGGTCCCGCCGCCAAAGCGGCCGTGGCGGCATTGGCCAAGGTCCTGGCCGGAAGCGATGCCGCGAAAACTACCGCCGCGGCCTACGCCCTGGGCAGAATCGGTCCCGACGCCCAAGCGGCCCTGCCCGCTTTGCGCGACGTGATGAAGAGCAAGAAGGACGTTGAGGCCGAAGCAAGCGCTTGGGCGTTGACACAAATAGAGCCCGGCTCCGACGAGATTGTTGCCGAAGTGACGCCGGTGTTGATCAAGGCGCTGTCATCTCCCCAAGTACACGTGCGGCTAGGCGCGGCCGAGGCGCTGGGGGGAATTGCCGCGAAGAGCGAAGCGGCTCGGCAGGCTTTGCAGAAGGCGGCCACCAGCGACGCCGAGCCCGCCGTTCGCGCGGCCGCCGCGAAGGCGATCAAGTAAGTCTGAGACTGTCCTGAGACTGTCCTGGAATTTGGACTGTAGGAGGCGACTCCGGTCGCCGATTGTGGCTCCGCAGCGGCGCTATCGGCGTCAGGAGACACCTCCTACAGCCTATTTCTGCGGTGGCAGTTCAAGGCCCCCCTCAAGCACGTTTGGTAATGCATCTTATCCGCCCACCGGCGTCTCTTGACGAGGGCGGTAGAATGGGACCGGTCAGCAGAAGCGGCACGTAGCCCCGCGGCCCGAGCAACAATGTAAGGTGCGCGCCCCAATCGGGCACATGCCGTGTGCCATCCAGCGGACGTACTGTGCGCCGGGTTACAGGGAGCTCATGAACACTGAAAACGGCACGCCCTATGTGCCGGATGACTTCTCTATCGGCAGTCTTTGACTTGATGAAAGGAACCGCGGGAATGAGAACTCGACAGAGTTGGAATTGGAGAGAGGTTCGTTCGATTTGCCGGCCGCTCGCTGCGGTTCTGGCGGCGGTAATGTTGGCGAGCACCATATCGGTCGCCGCTGCCCAATCCCCGCGGCGTACGCGGCGAGCTTCGTCGGCCGAGTCCACGACTACGGCAATTCAGGCCAGCGGCGTGCCTGGTTCGCCGGATGCTACGACGACGATCAGCGGACGTCAGCTTCCTCCGCCCGACCCGAAGTTTGGCGGCGTGATCAAAGGCAACGCCTTGCAGTCGAAGGCGTGGTGGCCGCCGCGGGTGGTGCCGCCGAAGCAAGCTCCCAACATCTTGCTGATTATGACCGACGACGTCGGCTTCGGGGCCCCCAGCACCTTCGGCGGCGTCATCCCCACGCCGGCGCTCGACCGCATTGCCAAGGCGGGCCTGCGCTACACCTGTTTCCATTCCACCGCGCTCTGTTCACCCACGCGGGCGGCGCTGGTCACCGGCCGCAACCATCACTCCGCCGGCTTCGGCGTGGTCTCCGAGCAGTCCACCGGTTTTCCCGGCTACAACAGCATCATTCCGAAGGACAAGGCGACCATTGGTCGCATCCTCAAGGACAATGGCTTCGCCACGTCGTGGTTCGGCAAGGACCACAATACGCCCACCTTCACCGCCAGCCAGGTCGGGCCGTTTGACCAATGGCCTATCGGCATGGGCTTCGACTATTTCTACGGCTTCGTCGGCGGCGACACCAGTCAGTGGCAGCCGAACCTCTTCCGCAACACCACGCAGATCTACCCCTACGTTGGCCACCCCGGCTGGAACCTCACCACAGCCGAGGCCGATGACGCCATCCAGTGGCTGAATCGCATCAACCAGATTGATCCGACGAAACGATTCTTCTGCTACTTCGTTCCCGGCGGCACTCACGCGCCGCACCATGCCACGCCGCAGTGGATCAAGAAGATCAGCGACATGCACCTGTTCGACGGCGGCTGGAACAAGCTCCGCGAGACGATTTTCGCGAATCAGAAGCGGCTAGGCGTGATCCCTAAGGACGCGAAGATGACGCCCTGGCCCGACAAGCTGCTCAAGAAGTGGGACCAACTCACCGCCGATGAAAAGAAGCTGTTTATCCGGCAAGTAGACGTCTACGCGGCATATCTCGCCTACACGGACGACGAGATCGGCCGCGTGATTCAAGCCGTCGAGGACATGGGCAAGCTCGACAACACGCTCGTCATCTACATTAGCGGCGACAATGGCTCGAGCGCCGAAGGGACGCTGATCGGCACGCCGAACGAGGTCGCCAGCTTCAACGGCGTCGAGTTTCCCGTCGCCGACCAATTAAAGTACTTCTGCGACGTCTGGGGCTCGGACAAGACGTACAACCACATGGCCGTGCCGTGGACGTGGGCATTCGACACGCCGTTTTCCTGGACCAAGCAGATCGCCTCGCACTTCGGCGGCACGCGGCAGGGCATGTGCGTCTCCTGGCCGGGTCACATCAAGGACATGGGCGGCATTCGCAACCAGTTCCATCACATGATCGACGTTGTGCCGACCATTCTCGAAGTCAGCGGCATCGCTGCGCCGGAGTATGTCGACGGCATCAGGCAGGCGCCGATCGAAGGCACCAGCTTCGCCTACACGTTCGACGCGGCGAACGCCAATGCCCCCTCTCGCCACAAGACCCAGTATTTTGAAATGATGGGCGACCACGCCATCTATCACGACGGCTGGATCGCCAGCACGAAAGTGATCCGCCCCCCTTGGGACGTCTTCGGCGCGGTCAATCCCGACCCGCTCAACAACTGCACTTGGGAGTTGTACGACCTCGCCAAGGACTGGACGCAAGACAACAACATTGCCGACCAGTATCCGAAGAAGGTGAAGGCGATGGAGAAGCTGTTCCTTCGCGAGGCGAAGAAGTATGAAGTGCTGCCGCTGGACGCCACCGTGGCCACGCGGCTCGTTCAGCCCCGCCCCAATCTCACCGCCGGCCGCAGCGAGTTCGTGTATACCAAGCCGATGACGGGGCTTCCGCAAGGCGACTCGCCGCTGTTGCTGAACTGCTCCTACACGATTACGGCCGACATCGACGTCCCGGAAGGGGGCGGAGAGGGGATGATTCTGACCTCCGGCGGTCGTTTCGGCGGATACGGGTTCTATCTGCTCAAGGGCAGGCCGGTCTTTCTTTGGAACTTGGTCGATGCCAAGCGCGTGCGCTGGGAAGGAAGCGGCCCCCCGCTCACGACCGGCAAGCACACGCTGGAATTCGACTTCAAATACGACGGACTCGGCCCCGCCACGCTGGCTTTCAATAACCTCAGCGGCATCGGCCGCGGCGGAACCGGCACGCTCAAGGTGGATGGCGAGCCGGTTGCCACAGAGAAGATGGAGCGGACGTTGCCGATCATCCTGCAATGGGACGAGAGCCTCGACATCGGCTCCGACACTGGCACGCCTGTCTGCGACCAGGATTACCAGTGCCCGTTCCCGCTCACCGCGAAGCTGAACAAGCTGACGATCAAGATCGATCGCCCGCAGTTGTCGCCCGCCGACATCAAGCGCCTCGAAGAGGAGAGTCAGCGGAACAACCGCGCGAGTGAATGACGTGAGTGATGATCCTTGAGCGATTATGAACCTACGAGCTAAAAGGAGGTTTGCCGTGCCCCGACAGAGAAAAACAGTTCGATTTCTTGTCGCCGTTCTCGCGGTTTTCGCGGCGGCGGCGGTTCTTTGGGTCCACTACGCCGCCGTCGGCCGCGCAAGCCGACGAAGCCACTGTCAGAGACTCGGCGACCGTCGCCGCTCCGACAAATGCGGCCGAGGAAAAGGCAATCCGCGCCACCGCCAAAGACTTTGTCAAGGCATTCAACGCGGCGGACGTGAAGGCAGTCGGCGCGCTCTGGGCGCCGGAAGCCGAGTACGTTGACGAATCGGGCGAGTCATTCCAAGGCCGCGACGCGATCGAAAAAGTCTACACCGAAGTGTTCCAGCAATACCCCGGCGCGATGATGACGGTCAAGATCGACTCGATTCGCTTGCTCGGCCCAGATGTGGCGCTGGAAAAGGGTGTCGCGAGGGTCAAGTCGCCGGGAGGGCTCGCCGACATGGCCGCACGCTACACCGTGGTCCACTCCAAACGCAACGGCAAGTGGATCATGGTCTTCGGCCGAGATGCCCCTTATGTTCCGGCATCGAACGAAGACTACCTGAAGGATCTGGAGTGGCTGATTGGCGATTGGGCGCCCGAAGCAAAGGACAAGCCCTTGCGGCTCCACTTCGAGTGGATGGCGCAGAAGAACTTCATCAAGAACACCTACATCGCCACCAAGGAGGGCCAAGCGACGTTGACCGGAGGCCAGATCATCGGCTGGAACCCCAAACAGGGCCGAATCGTCTCCTGGCACTTCGACGCCCAAGGCGGCTTCGGCGAGGATTCATGGACGAAAGATGGCGAAAAATGGGTGATCGAGGCTACGGGCGTGCTGCGTGACGGCAGCGAGAGCACGGCCCTCAATATCGTGACCCGCCTCGACGCCAACAGTTTCACCTGGCAGTCGGTCAAGCGAACCCTGGACGGCGTACGACTGCCTGACACGCCGGTGGTGAAGATCGTCAGACTTCAGGGCCACAAGTGACGTCAGTTCTTCGTATACAGGAGAATCAACGATGAAATCAATCCTATCTTACAAGGTCGCCGTCATAACAAGAACGCTGATCGGTGCGTTCGTCGCTGCCGCCCTGGCGCTGCCTGGGCGCAGGTCGTCTATGGCCGCGGTTGCGGCGGCGCGCACCCCAATGGCTCCTACGGCGGAAGCCATTCCGGACAGACCTACAACGGGCCGCACGGCGGAACCGCCTACCACGGCTCCGGCGGCGGAACCGCTTACCGCGGCCCCGGCGGCGACACCGCCTACCACGCTCCAGGTGGTGGAACAGCGTACCACGCCCCCGGCGAAGGAACCGCTTACCACGCCCCCGGCGAAGGAACCGCTTACCACAGTCCCTACGGCGGAACGGCGTACCACGCCGCCAATGGCGCGACGGGCTATAGCTACGGCCATACGGCGTTGCCGACCGATGCCGGCTGCGGTGCGGTGGTCGGCGGGGCGGGTGTCCCCGCGTACGCGGCGGGCTCGCAGCTCATGCCGCTGAACCCCGACATGACCGCCGCCACCGGCGCCGCCGTGAGGAACTCCTATGGCAGTTACGGCGTGCAGCCGACCACGTGGGCGGCAACGGGCTGGGCAGCCGGTCAGGCGTGGGCGGCCCCGAGTTGGTCCGCGGTCGGCGCATCGCTGGGCTATGCCGCCGGCGTGCAGCCGATGCCGTACGACTATGGCACTAACGTCACCTACCAAGGCGACCAGGTCTACTACGGCGACCAACCGCTGGCCACGACCGACCAGTACTACCAGCAGGCGGCCACGCTGGCCCAGGCTGCTCCCGCCCCCGATCCCAACGCCCAGGATTGGACGCCGCTGGGGGTATTCGCTCTTGTGCAGAAGGAACAGTCCGAGCCGCACTATGTCCTCCAGCTGGCGGTCAACGGATCGGGGACTGTTGCCGGGAACTACTCCGACCTTGTCGGCGGAACCACACTGCCGATCCAGGGGGCCGTGGACAAGAAAACGCAGCGGCTGGCGTGGATTGTGGGAAACAACAAGAGCACCGTTGGCGAAACCGGGATTTACAATCTGACGCAAGGCGAGGCGCCGGCGCTGATCCACATCGGCAAGAATAAGACGCAACAATGGCTGCTCGTGCGGCTGAAGCAGCCCGACAGTCCAAGCAAGCAGTGACGTGCATAGCCGTCGTTGGATCTCGTTTGCCAAGAAGGGCGTAAACCACCCCCCATAGATGATCCGTCCTTTGCGGATGCGCGTCTGGTTCTAGACTCCTTGGGCGAGGCATCTACCTGACCGACGTCGATCGCCGCATTGTCTATTGAAATCGGGCCGCGGAACAGATCACAGGTTGGTCAGCCCAAGACATACTTGGCCGCCACTGCTTCGACAGCCTGCTGTCTCACGTTGACAAGGACGGCCACGAGCTTTGCGGCCAAGAGTCCTGTCCAAGGCAGACCGGTCCGATGTCAACGGCATAGACCGTGCCCTTCGGCCCGACGTGATCGGCGAATAACTGAGTGAATAGCCCCGTGCCGGCCCCAATGTCAGCAACAGCATCCCCGGGCCGGATGCCCACTGCCCGGACGATACTCTGACGCTTGGCATAGGTGTCGCGTGATTCGTTCTCGAATCGCCTGATGAACTCGCGAATAATGCCCGTGGCAGTCGCACCTCAACGTCGATGCCAGCGACACGCTGCGACGAGCCGCAGGCCATGCGGACCGTAGCCTGAACGCTCGCACCAATCAAGTCAATTTCCCGCTGTTGGGCAAGCAAGCCCATTAATCGTGACGGACTTGCCACCGATGGTCAGCGTTCCATTGGGCGAAGGGTCGCCACACGCACAGCACGTGCCGGCAGCGGCCGGGGCCGGGCTGAATTCTGCCTGCGGCTGCATGGCGACTATTGCATCGACCTCGGCCGCAACCCGCTCGGCGACCAACCAAACAGCCGCTTCGTCGGCCTTGTCGGTGTAACAATAGAGGAACCTTGGCAAGCGCTTATGGTATCTTCCGCAAGAGCCGCTCGATCAGAGGTTGTCGAAAAAGATGGCAACAACGTCGGTTCCCACCGTGGCATGTGCCAAGAGCGTCTCCCGCTCCGAGCAAATTGAAATGAACGGTGGGGGCCGCACGGATATGGCCGCGATGGTCGTGGCGGCGTGCGAGGAACGGCAGTCACCCAAGGCGATCTTGGTTGTGACCGATGGCTACACCGGCTGGCCGCCAAAACCTGTTGGGCCGCGGGTTGTGGCCTGTCTCACGCAAGCTGGGACGGCCGAAGGAGTGCCGAAGTGGATTGACAGCGTTGTCCTGAATCCGGCGGACTAAAGGCGACGCCTTCCCCAAGCGTAGGCCAGCAGGCTGATGGCACCCGCAAGCAACAGGGCGAGCATGGAGGGCTCGGGAACGGTAATGGTTGCCTCCAGTGGGGTATCTCCATACGCCAAGGGGGGGTAAGGGTCGTAAACGCCAAAGTCGATCGTATCTCCGGCGGCGAGCGAGAGGGAGAGAGAAAAGACGCCGGAGTCCGTGGCACTGCAAAGGGGCACATCCCAATTGCTGTCCTCGAAGATGGCGACTCCCATAATGCCTCTATCTCCCGGCAAAAACTGGCCTTGAATGGCCGCATTGCCGTTGTAGGCAGCGGGAGCCGTCCATCGTGCTATGCTCATCTCGCCGTCCGGTCCGGGCTCCAGTGACAGTTGGCCCGGCAGAACACCGGTGATCGAGACCGAGCTTGCGTTCTCCCAAATCTCTGGATATCCGTTGGGCCAGGAAGCATAAGTTAATGGCCCACACCAGTTTGGATTGCCGCCGCTCTGACTAAAGTGATTGGTGTAGATCTGGAAGACTCCGTCATTGAGCCATCCATAACTCCACGCGCCGTTGGGATTACTGGCACCGCTGAAGTCAGCAACCACGTCCCATGTTGTGTTTGCCAAAGATGAACCTGTCATCAGAGCGACAAGCCCCGTGAACCAGAAAACGACATTCAACTCTTTCATCACACACCTCCCAAGTAATTGCGGACGACTTCGCCTTGGAATAGAAAACGATACAAGAAAATCTCCGCACGCTGAAAGCCTTGAGAACTGACAGGAAAGATCGAGACAATGTTGAATTGCTGAAGGAGAACGCCCGCGTTGAACAACGGGCTGTTCTCGCTGCGGCCGCGTGCCTCTTTCTGCTGCCCATAAGTGATAACCACCAATGTGACACAACCATAGTTGGATACAACCCCCGCCAGAGAAGCAATTTGCCTAGAATCTCGGCGTAGTCGCGTCCCCCCTACGTCACACGCGGTCGCGGCCGGCGCGAAGACCGTATTCTTCCCGTCTTGCACCTAAAGCCGGCAGGGCCATCTTCCTCGACAGTGCGGGGAAATCGTGCGCCTGCAAGGAGGTGCCCGCCCCGCAGAATCTTCAACCCACGCTGAGACGCATCCTGTGACTGAAAACCCTCAGACTGGCCGTGGCGCCATCATGGGTCAATCTGATTCTATGAAAGAGCGGTCCTCCTGGTGCTATACACGGTGTAGTAGCTGTTTTTACTCACCCAAAGCACAGACAGGAGGACCGGGAGATGTCATACCTCGCCATCGACCAGCACCGCAAGCAGTTGACTGTGAATCTTCGCAATGAACAGGGCGACGTGCTCGTGAAACGTCAGGTCAGCACGGAATGGCCGCGGGTGCGGAGTTTTCTGGAAGAAGTGCGGAATACGAGTGTGCCCGAAGATGGGTTTGTAGCAATCCTGGAGGTCTGCGGCTTCAACGACTGGTTGTTGAAACTCCTGGCCGAGTACGGTTGCCGAGAGACAATTCTGATCCAGCCTGAGAAACGATCGAAGAAGAAGACCGATCGTCGAGACGCCTATGCGTTGGCACTAACACCTTGCGACTCGTGTCGCAAGGAGGAGGGGAGTATGAAGAATCTCTGCTTTGTGGCGGTCGCGTTTACGGTCGTGCTGGGGCTCGCGGGCATCGCGCAAGCGGCAATGCCGGGTGCCCCGCCACCGGATGACCCGTTTAAGTTCACTTTCGATGAGTGGGGGAATGGGTTTTACCAGCTAGAGAACCCAGTTACCGGCCAATATGAATCCCCGACTGCTTCGCCGGGGTTCTTTGTGGGCGGTTTCCTCACCTACCAGCTTCCCGACGAGGTCGTTCCGGGAGACGTAGGGGTACTGGAGCCTGGAAGCAACGACGTTCTTTCGGACGGGCTTCGGTTTCTCCCCAATGACTTCGACGTGGTAAGCTGGATGCAGTTCTACTCGGACAAAGACGACGCTGTGCTTGCTCCTGCCGACACGGGTTTTCCCGGCGACTTTGCCCCATCGTACACCTGTTGCGAAATTGGCCCCGAAGGGGCTAATTATTTCGTGTACGGCGCTACTGGGGAAACGGGGGCGGTGCAAAACGTCTATTTTGGCATCAGTGACGGCAAAATACCCGAGCCTGCTACGATCGTTGTTTGGTCGCTGCTCGGCGCGATTGGGATCGCAGTTGTCCGGTGGCAGCGGAGACGCTGAGGCCACCGAAGCGGCGTGACGAGACCCCTTTCATCGGGAAGGTGGCACTAGGCCCAAGTCGCGATCTCTAGGTTGAGGTCGCGACGGAAGGTGGTGTGCCGTCTTCCCGATTCTGTTTCTGGGGGAAGATCATCGCTTCGGCAAATTCGCGCTGGAACTCGGCGTCGCAGGAGAGATCGACGTGTTCCGTTCGCCGCGCAAGCTGCTCGGCCATCTCGCGGGCTGGACGCGAGAGGGCGGCAAGTCGGGCACCCGCCAACGACGTGTTGCCCATGTAACGGATGCGATGATGCTCGATTTGGCTGGGCAACAGGCCGATCCGCTGGGCGTTGCTGCGGCGAATAAAATTGCCGAACCCGCCGCCGATCAGCACGCGGTCGAGATCGCTCGGTCCCAGTCCCGCCCGCCGCAACAGGATGACGATGCCCGCGCGAATCGCGCCGCTGAGCCAACTGCAACTCGCGAAAGTCGCGCTGCGTAAGCACGATCGGCCGGCCGTCGGCGGTCTCATTTGCCGCGGCCAAGAGGAACGACACCTGACCATCATGCAAGATGATCCGCTCGGCCAGGTCGGGTGAGACACCGGCCGGGAGTTGATCGGCCGTAAGCAGCCGACCCTGCGGGGTGACGATTCCCTGGCGGAGCAGTTCTGCCGCTGTGTCGATCAGGCCCGAACCACAGAGGCCCGTCGGCGGGACGTTGCCGATCACGTTGGCCCGCAGGCGGCCGCTCTCGACCACGACCTTCTCGATGGCGCCGGTGCAGCCGCGCATGCCGCACGAGATTCTCGCCCCCTCGAAGGCCGGGCCGGCCGCGGTTGACGCCGCTGACAACTTCCCCTCGGCCAGCAGCACGATTTCGCCGTTGGTGCCGATATCGACCAGCAGCGTGGGCGCGTGGGCGTCGGCCAGACGCGCCTTCTTCACGGTGGGGCGGACATTCTTGTCCGCCAGGGGAAACACCGCAAGCAGGGCAGACAGGAATGTCTGCCCCACCGAACATTCCGGTGGCGAGGATTCCCGCCACGGTGTCGCCGCCGACGAACCCGCCGATCACCGGCATCACGTAGGCGGCGCCGCGGGGATGGATATTGATGCCCAAATCGCGGGCGAGGCAGGACAGGCCGCGTCCGCCGGCCGGCACGAACGGGACTTCGCCCAGTGGACTGGTGTCGATCCCGCAGAGCAACTGCTGCATGGTGGTGTTGCCGGAGACGGTCAGTTCGTAGACGCGGTTGCGGGCGATGCCGGCCTGACGGCACAACTCGCCGATCGTCTGATCAACGGCCGATGCCGCCGCTTGCTGCAATTGCCGCAGGCCATCGGGCGTCTGCCGCGCGTACAGGATGCGGGAAAGGACATCGTCGCCGAAACGAATCTGCGGATTCAATCTCGCATCGACGGCGCAACGAGCGCCGCTGCCGAGGTCCAGCAACTCGGCGACCAGCGTGGTAGTGCCCAGGTCGAGCGCAACGGCGAAGGCGTCGGCCGCGGTGTTGCCCGGCTCGAAGTCCAACAGGCGGCCGTCGGCCAATACGGCGGTGCCGCGAAAGTCGTTCTCGCGCAGCCGGCCGGGAATCTGCCGCAGCCAGGACAAGTTGACTTTGAGAGCTTCGCCGCCGATTGCCCGCTCCAGCCGCAACAGGTCCGGCAGGTCGTCGCCCCGCGCCGGCGGTGGCAGTTCGACGTACCTTTTTTGCACTGGCGGATCCGGCAGGGGGGATGGACCAGAAAACAGTTCTGACCCCTTTTCTACCGCCTTTTCTACCGCGATTTGCGGCATTGCCGGGGCTGCGGGAACCGCGACCTCCATCGGCTCGCGAACCTGCGATTGGCACGCCAACCGCCAGCCGGCGCGAAGCTGCTCGGCCGAGAGCCGCTCGCGCTCGAGCGGGGTGGGTTCGGCGGCGGCGGCGACCAACACGCGGCACTTGCCGCAGAGCCCTTCGCCCCCGCAGGGAGCGTCGAGAACGATGCCCGCCTCGGCCGCCGCTTCGACCAGCCGCGTACCGGGCAGGACGTACACCTCGGCGTTTGCGGGGCGAAAACGGACCAGGACTTCCCTGTCGCGCATTACGGCTCCTCCGGCAGTTGACTCTGCACCCGCTGCAACAACTCGACGAACTTGGCGGTCGTGGGCGTAAACATCCGCCGCTGTCGGTAGATGATCCCCAGCGGCCGGTGCAGTTCCGGCGCGATCAGCCGCACCGCGGCCAACGTGCCCGCGCGTATCTCGCTGCGGACGGTCGGCTCCGGCAAGATGCTCACGCCAGCTCCGATCTGCACCGCCTGCTTGATCGTCTCCACGTTGTCGAACTCCATCGCCACGTGAATGTTGATCGAACGCTGCCGCAGGTGTCGGTCGATCTCCTTGCGAATGCTCAGGTCGCGGTCGAAACCGATCATGTCCAAGCCTTGCAGGTGCTCGGCGGTCACCGCCTCGTGTTTCGCCAGCAGATGGTCGGGAGGGCAGACCACCACCATTCGCTCCGATCGCAACGGAATCACGTTCAGGTCGGCCGAGGCCGTCGGGTAGGAGACAATCCCCAGATCAACTTCGCCGTTGAGGACGGCATCATAGACTTTGTTCGGCCGCAGATACTCCAGCCGCACTTTTGCCTTGGGGTATTGCCGCATGAAATCTTGCATGCAGCGGCTCATGTCGTGCAAGCCGACCGAGTAGATTGCCGCCACCCGCACCAGCCCGCCGATCTCTTTGCGGAGCGACCGCACCCGCGACTCGACCGAATCGTAGAGTTCCAGCACCTCGCGGAAGCCTTCAAAACAGGTCTGCCCTTCGGGTGTGAGCACGAAGGGCCGCTTCGAGCGGTCGACCAGTTGCACGCCGAAGTGTTCTTCGACGCGGTGGACCGATTGGGTGGCGGCCGACTGGCTCACGTCGTTGAGCTTGGCCCCCCGCGAGAAGCTCTGGTGCTGCACCACGTCGCAGAAGATGCGTAGCGTCTCGATGTTCATAAGGCAACCTTATCATAAGGATTGCTTATTTTCAAGCTGCTGCTCGGGTGGGCCAGTAACGGATTATGGCGGTTACCATTGAAACCGTTTAGCCGCCGCGTCCACGCGGCGCTGCCGTTGCGAGCGATTCTGCGCCGCGTGGACGCGGCGGCTAAACAGATTCCCCATTTTGACCACAAACAATTACTACACCCCTCGGGCGGCTCGAAGAACGCGGCAAGCGTCTCGGCGCGTCCACACGGCGAGAGAAGGGACGCCGCTTTGTCTCGGCCAAGGCCAGCAGCGAAACGACTGGCGTGAGCCGACGGCAGGCGGCGGTCGCCTCTGCCGCCAGTGGCAATCGCCTTCCAGTTTTGCGATGCCGCCACCGATGAACGAGGAGGGGGTGCTGTCGAGAGCGTTCGCTCGCGGCGGGCTCCTTCCGGATTGGAGAGTCTGAGGGGGTGCCTCTCGTTCGAGGAGTCCGACTATGAGGATTATGACGATTGTATCGACGGCCTATCTGTTCGCAGGGTTGATCGCCTTGACGACCGCGGCGACGGCGTCGGAACTGGCAGCCTATGCTCCGCGGGCCAATGCCACTCCGGTTTGCACCGGGGCCGTCTACCATCCCTACGGCCATCCTTGGTTTCCGTACTATGCCTACCGGCAGGCGGTCCGTTTCAGCTACGTGCCGACCGCTCCGCCGGCAACGATCTGCCGCGCGCCGACCTATCATTATGGCTGGCAGTTCTACGGAGCCCCGTACTACCTCTACCCGCGACCGCCGCTAGGTTGTCCGGGCTATGCGGGCTTTTCGGGATGTGATCCGAACGCCTACCGCGCGATCGTGCCGCCGCCGATCCCGACGCCCTCCGAGTTGCCGGGATATGCTCAGTCGTCGACGCCCGCGGCAGAACAGTTGCCGGCGCCGCCGTCACGAGTCTCGCTCCCGGCCGAGCCGATTCCGACGCCGTCAGGCACTCCGGCGCCAAAGTAGCACGCTAAAAATGGTTAGCCGCAGCGTCCACGCGGCGTATGGGCCAGCCGACTGTCCACGCCGCGTGGACGCAGCGGCTAAACGGGCCGGCCGCCCGAGTCTACTCTGCCGCTCCCTTTTTCTCCTTCGCGTCGGCCGGCTTCGGCGGCGGTGCCGCGTGGGAGTAGACGTTCGAGTAGAGCGGCATGTGGCGGTAGTAGACTTCGAGCATGTAGATCGAGAGACAGGTGACGTAGAGGCGTCCGCCGCTGCCGGCCCACTGATCGTCCTCGGCGTCGCCGCTGCCGCGGGGATTCCAACTTCCGCCCTCCCTTCCGTGCGGGACTTGTTGCTCGGGCATGACCTTGCGCATCACGGCGTTCCAGCGTTCCCAGGCGCGCCCCCCATGTGGAACGCCGCCTGGGTGGCGTAGTACCAGTAGTAGGCGTTTCGGTTGTGTTTGTAGTCGATCAGGTTCGCCGGCGAGGTGATCCAGTCGATCCCGTCGACTAGCCGAGGGTCGTCGTGTTTCCAGCCGAGATACTCGCGCATCAGCAGCGCCTCGGCGGTCATCGAAGACCGCGGCTCCTCGCCGATTTGGTAAGGGTAGCGAGTGCCTCCCTGCTGGCCGGCGGCATCGAGGAATCTCTCTACGTTGCGAAGGGTCTCAGGAGGCACTCGCAGGCCGGCCATCCTCCCACTTTGCAGAGCCATCACCACCCATCCTGTGACGGAAACGTCGCTGCTGACTCTCGGGTTGTACTTCCATCCTCCCACGGGGCTCTGAGTGCGGACACAATAATCGATCGCCGATTGGGCCGGCGTTCTGTACCTCGAGTCCCTGGTCATTCCGTACAGTTCGCAAATTGCGATCGAGCACATCCCCTGGGTGTAGAAGCGATGGGTATAGTTGCCGAAGTGGAAGAACGAGCCGGTATTGTCCTGTTGTTTCAGCAGCCAATTCCAAGCCCGGGCGACGTTTTTCTTGTACTTGCCGTCCAGGTGGGTGTTGCCGTCGCCCTGAAACGCCAAGAGCGCCATGGCGGTGGCCGCCAACTGGTTCTCCTCGTGGGAGTCAACGCCGTCGCTGTATGGGCCGGCAAGGCTCCAGGAGCCGTCGCGCTGCTGGTTGCGAGCCAGCCATTCCAATCCGCGGGCAACCGCTGCTTGCGTACCGGGCGATGCGCCAAGTCTGGCCTTGCCTTGCGGACCTCCCCAGTCCTTTCCGCGGAGAGACCACGCGATACCCGGGGTTTCGATGCCGCTCGTAGCGGCATGGCCGCCGGGGCGAATTGCCACGACGCCCGGCCCGGCAAGCGGATCGTTGACCACCTTCAGATCGGGAGGGGCGAGTATTTCGCCCTCGCCCTCAGGCGATCCGTCGGGCAAGCCCACCGGGGCGTCGGTCGCCATCGGCTCGTCGCGCCCCTCGGGCGCCGCTGCTTCAGCTTCCAATCGGACCGGCGCGGGCGGCCTGCGAGAAGATCACCAGCCCCATGATAATCAGCAGCAGCATGTGAAACACCATGCTGACCAGCCAGGGCGGCGAGTATTCGAGCAGCATCACCACGAAGGGGTCTTGCCGCCGCGGCTTGTCCGCTTCCTCCTTCTTCTCCTTGCCGTTTTCCTTGGGGCGGCCCGCTTTCCCGCTTGGCGAGTTTCGCGGCGGGGCCGCTGCGTCGGGCGGGCCATCCGGCAGCGGCACGGCAACCGGCAGCGGGCGCTCCACGTCGGGTTGTGGCCGCGACTCACTCATTCTTCACCCCCGCCGCCTGATTCGCGTCCATCGATTTGTCGATCGCGCCGTCGTCCATTGCCGCCGGCAAGCCGAGCGTGGCCGTAGTCCGCGAAGCCGGCTTCCGCCAAGCCGCCACAATCCAGCCGCCGACCACGACAACCAGAATCAGCCCGCCGACAACCCACACCAGGCCGCTCAGCGGGTTCCACGGAGCGGCAACGGGAGCGGCGGCGCTGACCGGGGTAACCCGCCCGATGATCATCGGCGCCCACAGCGGCCGCCCGTCGGGCTTCGCATCGAACTGATGGTAGCCTTGCAGCTTGAAGAAATAGCCGTAAGCGTCAACTGCCGCCGAGAGATTCCTGCCCATCGGAAAGCCCGGCGGCAACTCCGGCGTAACCACGACGTACCACCAGCCGTCCAATTCGGTCGGCACGCCCCAAAGCTCGTAGAACTTCTGCGGCGCGCCTCTTTCCGGGTCGTCATACTCGGCGGTCGTCACCTGCCGAATCTCAAGGGCCACGCGAACCGGCCGGCCGCGATACTTGTCGGGATGTTGCAGGAAGTTCTGAAACGGCACCTGCGGCAGCGAGCGGGCCTGGAAATCGGCCAGCGATTGCGATCGCACCCAATCCATCACCTGCCGATAAGCCGGCATCTCATATCGGTGGATCGAGGTCGACTTGTCCAAAATCGCCACGCTGCGGCGGCGAAACTGTTTCCACTGCTCGGGGTCTTCGTCAGGGGCCGGCTTTCGGCTCTTCTTCGCAGCCGCAGCGACGGAAGGGGGCGGAGGAGGTTGTCGCGAGAGCGTCCCGCCGGCGGAAGGCGTCTTGCCGACAGTCTCCTCCGTCCCCCTTTGTGCGTCTTGCTGCGGCGCAAAAGCCGCTTGTGACGCCCGCTGGTACAAGTTGTGGATCGTCAGCCCGATCACCGCCAGCATGAAGAGCAGGCTCACGACTCGGAAGATGGGAACCGCGGTCGGCGGCGACCGCAACGGCGTTCGATCGCTCATCGAAGCTGTCCCTTCACGGCATCTCGACGATGCTCACCTGCGCCATCGGTTGGTGCGGCAGTTGCACTGCTGCACCGCGGGGGTGGCAGTACAACTGCCACCCCAATGACCGCCCGCCCAACACGTGCCCGAATTACGGCATCTCGACGATGCTCACTTTGGTCTGCTGGTCTCCGGAAGTCAACTTGTTGCGGGCACAAATCTCGATGACCTTCAACACGTTCTCGTATTCCAGGTTGCGGCTGACCTTCAAGAGCACCTGGTCGAACGGGCTTTCGGAGACTTTGGTGATCGTGCGGAGCTGCCGTTCCACGTCGCCCAGATCGGTGACCGGGGCATGTTCGCCGACGCGGATACCGGCAATTCCCCCCTCTTTATTAGCGGTCACGGTGATCTGCAACGACACCGCCCCGGCCAGGGCCGTGGCTTCGGCCGGGTTGGCTGCCCCGCCCGACGTATCGGGCTTGGTCACCGGAGTGGCCGGCGGCATGCGGACCGAGATGCACCCTTCGACCTTGCCCGGCTGGTAGGTCAAAATGAAGAACGCCAACAACTGGAAGGCCATGTCGAGCATGGCCGCCATGTTCAGTTGCACGTCGCCTTCAAGATGTCGCCTGCTTCGCATGGAATTGCGGAATTACGAATCACGTGCCGGTGCCCAGCGCGGTACTGAAAACTGCGGAAACCGTGGGCCTGACAGGTCTGGATTACATGATGAATATAGTGATAGGGCGTGGTGCGATCGGCGCGGATGATGATCGTGGTCGGCAACTCCTTGGCCAATGGCCCCTTCGCCGATCCGCCCGCGCTCCGCGCCTCTTTGGCCACTAGCGTCTCCGCTTCCCACTCTTCGCCGTACTGCCGCAGCTTGCCGTTGGGCATCACGTTGAGCACCAGCACGTCGCGGTCGCCGGCCTCCGTCGGCAGGGCCGAGCCGATCACCGGCAGTTGCACGCTCATGTCCAACGAGGCGGCCTTGAAATTGATCACCAGCATGAAAAAGGTGATCAGTTGGAAGACCATGTCCAAGATCGGCGTCAGATTGGGCTCGGCCTTCAGGGCCTGATGCAACGCCATGCTCGTTCGTACTCCTCGCGACTGACGTATCAGGCACACGCCGTGTGCCGTCCGGGGGATTGAGGAAATCTTGTGAAAATGTCAAAACGGCACACAGGGGGTGCCGGATACTACGTTTGCGTGCTCGCCGGCGTCTCTTGCTTCTTGCGAAAGACGTCGGCCATCCGTCCCAGCAGGTTGTCGGCCAGCAGGGTCGTATTCGCCGAGATCGTCGCCACGCGGTTGCGGAACAGAGCATAGAAATAGATGGCCGGCACCGAGAGCAACACGCCCTCGAACGTGAGCACCAGGGCCTGTGAAATACCGGCGGCCACGGCGCTGGCCTTCACCTGCGTCTCCGTCTCGGCGATCACGCGGAAGCTGCGGATCATGCCTTGCAGCGTCCCCAGCAGCCCGATCATCGGCCCCAGCGTGCCCAGCACGGCCAACATGCTGCACGATTTTTCCATCGTGATCGTGGCCGCGTCGCTGGCCCGGTCGAGGGTGTTGCGGGCCTCTTGCAGACCGTTCGACAGCTTCGACATGCCCGAGGCCAGAATGTTGGCCAAAAACGAGCCGTCGTTGCGAAGCACCTGGTAGAGCTCGCGGAAGTCCCTCTTCTGAAAGAGCTCGTCGATCCGCTCGATCAGTTCCGGCGGGGCGGCGACCGACTCGCGCAGCACCAGGAACAGCCGCACGACCGTGGCCACAAAATAGAACGACAACAGTAGAATCACGATGCCGATCGTCCCCGAACTCTTCGCCACCCAGCCCAACAGGCTTTGGTTCTCTTGATGCGAAGCCGCGGCGTCACCGGCCGAATCCTGGGCCATTGCGCAGCCCACCTGCACGACGGCCGCCAGAAGCACGACGGCCACGGCGGTCAGATACCAGAGCCGTTCCGATTTTCTTGAGCGAAACATGGATTTCTCCGCAAGAAGCCTCTTCAACCGACGGTGCGACCGTCGCCACTGCGCAGCCCGTCAGCGCTCGCCCGCCGGCGGGCCCTTATCGCCTTCAGCAATAATAGCACGCTGCACCCAACGACGTTTCATTATACTTACACTCCCGGGGCAACGACAAAGTCCTCGGCCCCACCCAACGTGGGGGCGATCTGATGAGGCGGCAAACGGAAGAGCCGGCTGTCAGCCGTCAGCGATCAGCTTTCAGCCGTCGGCTGGGCGGCGCAGCGGCATCGCGGCGGTCGTAGCCGTAGGTTATGCTGCAGCATAACGCAAGGCCTTGCCTGGAAGAGTGTTATGCTAAAGTATGACGCACGGCTGGCCACTGGCCACTAACCACTAGCCACCAAAAACCTACGCCCCCGCCTCGACAGCCGCCGACATTATGATAGAATCAAAAATGTCGCGGCGGTAAGCGTCAACGCGGCACGATAATTGACGCGGGGTGGAGCAGTCCGGTAGCTCGCGAGGCTCATAACCTCGAGGTCACAGGTTCAAATCCTGTCCCCGCCACTTTACGTAACCCTTTGCCGGAACTGAAATTAGTTACCTGCCGGCGGTCGGCAGTGCGGCCCGTAAATCGAAGCGAAAGCGCGTACATGCGCGCGCCGTTCGATGGAGGTCCGCACCATGCCTGCCGTTCGTGTCCACGTTCCCAAGTACTGCCTTCACAAATCCCGCGCCTTGGCCTATGTCCGCGATCGCGGCAAGGTCCGCTATCTCGGCAAGTGGAATTCGCCCGAGAGCAAAGAAGCCTATCGGCGGTTTCTGATCGAATGGGAAGCCCATCAGGCCGGCGCGCCGCCCTTGCCTGACCCTGGCGTAGAGCTGACTGTCGTTGAGCTTTGCGCCAGCTACTGGGATTTTGCCCAACGATACTACACCAAGAACGGGAAGCCCAGCGGTTGGCTGGATCATATCCGCCTGATGCTGCGGAAGATCCGCGAAACCTATGGACGCACTCCAGCGGGCGAGTTTGGTCCGCGGAAGCTGAAAACCATTCGCCAAGCCTTGATCGACGCCGGCCACAGCCGCCGCTACATCAACAAGCTGATTCCGATCATCTTGCGGATGTTCAAGTGGGCAACGGCCGAGGAGCTTTTGCCCAGCGCGGTGTATCACGCCCTGCACACCGTAGAGGGACTCAAGAAGGGACGCAGCGCGGCGAAGGAACCCCAGCCGATACTTCCCGTGGCGGGCGACGTGGTTGACGCCACCCTGCCCTACCTGCCGCCGGTGGTAGCCGATATGGTGCGCGTCCAGCGATTTACCGGCTGCCGGCCGGGTGAGGTCTGCATGATCCGCCCCTGCGACGTGGAGCGGTCCGGCGAGGTCTGGCAGTATCGGCCGGAGAGCCACAAGACCGAACACCACGGCCGCGAGCGGATCGTCTACGTCGGCCCCCAGGCGCAAGAGGTCCTGCTGTCCTACTTGCTCCGCGATGCCCAGGCCCATTGCTTCCAGCCAGCCGAGAGCGAACGAAAGCGGCGAGCCAAACTGCATCGCGCCCGCAAGACCCCGCTGACCTGGGGCAATCGCCCCGGCTCCCGCAAAAAGGAACGCCGCAAAAAAGGAATGCCCCAGCCGACGCGCCTACCCAGAACCGTCTACGATCGCAGCGGCTACGCCCGGGCGGTTCGCCGCGCCGTGGAGAAGGCCAACGCCCAGCGGCGGAAGGAAGCCGCGCAGGCGGGCGAGGAGAACCCTGCGCTCTTGCCTCACTGGCACCCCAACCAACTCCGCCACACCAAGGCGACGGAGATACGTCGGCAGTTCGGTCTGGAAGCTGCCCAAGTAGTGCTCGGCCACGCCAAGGCCGACGTCACTCAGGTCTACGCGGAGCGGGATTCGGCCTTGGCGGTGGAGGTTATGAAGCGAATTGGGTAGCCTTCCCGGTTCTTTTTGTATATGGTAAAATGCTTGTGGGAGGATCGCCGTGCTATTTCGATGGAACCAGTGGAACGTGGAGCACATTGCCGAGCACGGCGTCTCCCCGGAAGAGGCGGAATGGGTTGTCGAGCACGCCCGCCGGCCGTACCCGGAGCGGCGCGAAGAGGACAAGTGGCGAGTGGTTGGACGGGGTTACGGCGGACGATGGTTGCAGGTGGTCTTTATCTTCGATTCAGAGAGCGAAGACGCCGCCTATGTGATCCACGCGCGGCCGATCAATGACCGCGAGAAGAAACGCGAACGAAGGAGAGCCCGATGAAGAAGAACAAAACCAGCAACGGTCGCAAGGTGAGCGGCAAGCCCCCGGCGTCGAAACCCTACTGGGAAATGACGACCGCCGAGTTACGGCAGGCGACGAAAGAGTTTGACCGGGAGTTTGTGGGCGACACCTTCCGGCCGCCAACGCCAGCAGAGCGGGCGAGGTTTGAGCGTGCCCGCAAGCGCGGACGGCCGCAGGTGGGCATGGGGTCAAAAACGATTTCCGTCACGGTGGAGAAGCAATTGCTGGCCAAGACCGATCGGTTGGCCAAGAAGCTCAACGTGCCCCGCGCCGCCCTGATTGCCCGCGGGCTTCAGGCCGTGGTGAGCGCAGAGGTGCCGATCGGCTAGGGTTTGGAAAACGAAGTTTGCCGGGCCGCGGGTAGCTCCCGCACAGGCCAGCCGGCGCGCCGCGGTTCTCACCAACCGCCGCGGCCGCCGGTGGGCCGCCCGGAGAAGGGTTGGTGATTCATGGCGCAGCACGCGAAGATAAGGGACAAGGCGGGACGTAGAAACACTTTCACATGTGAATCGTGTGAACTGAGCCAGTTCTGCGGTTCGCTGCGCCGGGCATTTTGCGTTGGGCCTCGGGGGGCCACATGCGCTCCAACTGCCGGTTTTCGTAAGGCGACAGCGTCCAGCGAAAAAGGAATGGAGGGTCTGCTTTGCGTGATTTCTCATCTGAAGATCATTAGTCCAATGGACGAGTCTTCCTCTGACTGTCTTCCTTTCCTGACCGACGGTAAGGACCTCATGTGGGAAATCGCCAAAGTCCAGGCAGCCAACTTCAAGGAAGTGTTTCGCGCTGCAAGGTATGTCCAATCGTGGATTAGGCGGGGAGTTTCACCCGGGGCGCTGCTAAGCGCGTACTACTTGGGCGAAGCAATGTCGCGCGCTGAGAGGATCGTCCCGGTGGCCGCGGAGGCAATGATGGCCCTCAACAGAATGCGCCCCACTCTGGCAAAGGTGAAAAAGGCCCAAGCGTTGGTCGAAAACGTGCGTCAAGTGTGGACCGATCGGAGGGCGAAACTTCCCTGCGAATCGGAGGCGACCGCGAAGCAGAAGATCGCAGAACAGTTCAACGTTCACCCGAAAACAATCGGCCGGGTCATTGCCAAGGTGGTGCTGCAAAATTGGACCGATCGAAGGGCGCGATTTCCCACAGAACCGGAATCGGCGGCAAGGCAAGCGATCGCGACCGCCATTAGCATTTCCATGAAGACAATTGACCGAACCGTCGAGAAGAAGATGGCGGCGGTCTCGTTGCCGATTGCGCAGAGAAACTCTCGCCGACGGTAGCTGTTGCTGTTGGATAATGCGACGTTGGCGGCGGAGGTTATGAGGCGAATCGACTAGCGTTGAAGGACATTCCCTGGGCCGCGGGTAGCTCCCGCACAGGCCAGTCGGCGCGCCGCGGTTCTCACCAACCGCCGCGGCCGCCGGCAGGCCGCCCGGAGAAAGTTTGGAGATTTATGGTGGTACATGTAAGAAAGCATCGCGGGTCAAAAGCGATGCAGTGTCGAGGCCGGACCGCCGGCGACGATCGCCGCAATGGATTCAGCGGCCGCCGCGTCGATGAGTCGCCCGCGGGCGAGGATCCGCCTGGCATCGAGCCTCCGCCCCGTTGCGAATGGAGGGAATTCTGCGATTTCCTACTGACTTTTCAGGAAGTCGGCACGGGCAAATGCACACCACGTGATTCCCTTCGCGAGGCTGCGACCGAGGAGGAAAAGAACATTGAATGCCTGCTTTGCTTTTTTTCTCATCTGAGGGCCGGCGATGAGAAGCAGCACAAATCCCTCTTGTCTGGCGGCCACATATCGTGGAGGGACCTCCCTGGACCTGTCCTCGAATGCTGTTACCTCCACGCGGAGTTTCTGGTTGGTCTGTTTCGTCGTGCGAAGCATATTTGGCCGCGGAGGGAGAAGGGCGTCGCCGCGGACGCGCTGGCGAACGCCTTTGAGGCGGGGGAAACATTTGCCCAAATCATCAACATCGGCCTCGAACTCTCGCATGTCAAGGCAGCTCTTAGCAGAATGGCTCCCGCTCTGGCAAAGAGGAAAAAGGTCCAATCGTTGATCGAAAACGTGCGCCAAGCGTGGGCCGATCGGAGAGCGAGATTTCCCAGCGAATCGGAGCCGACCGCAAAACAGCAGATCGCGAACCAATTCAACGTCAACAAAAAGACGATCCAGCGAGCCGTCGCCAAGATGGCGATTCAAGACTGGACCGAACGAAGGTCACAATTTCCCGCAGAATCGCAATCGGCCGCAAAGCGGCAGGTTGCGAGCGCCCTCGGCATTTCCATGAAGACGCTTGATCGGGCCATCGAGAAGAAACCGGCAACTGTCTCGTCCCCGACCGCGAAGAAGAAGTCGCGCTGACTCTCAATCTCCCCGACCGGCAATTCATCGCGCCGCCTTGGCGGGTCGAGCATCCTTGTTTGCGACAAATCGCGATTTGTCCAATTACTTTTGGACAAATCGCAATTTGTCCCTCTCGTCTTGCCCTCAGTATCTTGGCGCGTTCCTACGCCCGTTCAGAATGACAATGTTGCAAGGCGTTGCACGCAAGGGCGAAGAAAGGGAAAGGCAATGATTGACATCGCGACCGAAACGGTTCTGTCGTTGAAAGAAGCGAGGGAAAAACTCCCGCGGCGGAGGAACAGCGCCCGGCCAGATTTGGCGACGATGTACAGGTGGGCTCAACCGCAAGGCGTTCGGGGCGTCCGTCTTGAAACGATCATGATCGGGGGGACACGTTGCACAAACCTTGAATCTTTGCAGCGGTTCTTCAACGCGCTGACTGCCGCGGCGGAAGCTGAGAGGCCCGCGCCGACGCCGACGGAAAAAAATCGGAAGGAAAAGATCGAAGCCGCGGAGAAGCGCCTAGCCCGGGCCGGGATCTAACCTCAACAAAAAGGCCCCGGTCACAGGCGGTCTGCGGCTCGGGGCGGAAGCTCACACCGTATGGATTATACCCGCCGTCCATCTTCTCGGCAACATGCCGGCCAATCGGCCGGAATCCGTTCACATCGCACACCCGCGCTATCCATGCGCGCAAAGGGAGCCGCCATGAAGTGTGAGATTTTCGAGGGGCTGTCCGCCCTTCGCCGCGATTCGAGAATCGGCCCTGCCGTGCGCGGGTGTTTCGAGTGGCTTTGGCACCTGGCCGGCGGCCGGGCCGACTACATTGTGGTCACGACAAAGCGAATCGCGTTTGACTTCGGCGTGGAGCGAAAGACGGTCGAGGGCTGGCTGGAAAAGCTCCAAGAGTACGGCCTGGTGGAAGTGGTGGACCGCGATAAGCGCCGGGGGACGATCCATTTGTACGTCTTCCACCCACGGCCGGAGCGCCGGGAGCCGCGGCCCGATCCGCAACAGCGTTTGGATTTTGGATCCGCGAAACGGCCGGGGATTTGCGACGTGAAAACCCCCAGCCGCCTGGGGATTTGCGATGCCAAAACCCCCAGCCGACAGCCGGCCTTGGGCTTTACAACGCCAAAATCCCCAGCCGGAGACAATATAACCCGCGCGTGCGCGAGTGACGACTGTGACGACGAAGAAGAAATTTCTTCGTCTTCGTCTCTGTCACTGTCGGCAGTGGACTTGATCCGCGGCGCGATCGACCTTCGGCGGCGGTTGTTCCCTGGTTTGCAACCCAACCTGCGCCACAGGGACAAGGTTTTGCTGGCAAGCGCGGTGGCGATAGCGGGCACGCATGGGGACAGCGGAAAGACTTGGCTGGAGGAATCGGTTGAGGCAACGACGGAGCACAAACCCCAGAAGCCCGTGCAATACCTGAAAACCTGCTTGCGGGAAGGCGTGGCAACGCACTTGGGCCGGTGTGGCTTGGCCGAAACGGCGGATGAGTTTGCGAGGATGCTCTTGCGGGTTCGGCCAACGGTGGAACGGGCAATCGTGGAGTACCGGCAAATGGCCCGCGCCGCGACGGCCGGGCAAGAGGGGGCAAGCGATGAATCAGGGCCGGGCGGCGTCCACGTTGGGCAGCGCACGGGTTAAACAAATCCGCGTAGGACGGCCGCCCGGCCCGGCGACATTTTACCAAGGCATTAGGCCGACACGCGAGGGCTATTTCGCGCGAAATCGTGAGCGGATTGGAGCGACAATCGTGATTCAACAGACGTTGTTTGACGTAGCCGCGAGAGGCCGCCGGGTCCGGCGTCGCGGGGCGGCGGCGCCGCCGATTGTGCCGGGATCGCCATGCCCGAAATGTCGAAGTCTCGAGCGCTGGCAGGACGCGATCGGCCGCGAGCGGTGCGGCGTTTGCGAGGCCGAAGTGTTGAACAACGCTCGGCGTTTGGCCCAAGCCGCAATCAGCCTCCAGACCAGGGGGAGGGTCTGATTTTCCGCCCGGCCCCCGCGGAACCGCATTGCCCACCTCCACATTTTTTCACGGGTTTTACTGCGAAGTTGTGTGAGCGAAAATCGAAAATGCAATGCAAAACCCGTGATGGCTTCCAATGGTGGGGCGTCCGGGGATGGGAGAAACCAGCGATGCGCAGTCTCGACAGGTGCCCAAAATGCGGCGCGGGTTACATGACGACCCGCTCGACCCGAGCGAGGAAGCTTGGAAACAGGATTCGCTACTTGAAATGCACCGATTGTGGAAACACCGGCGTTGAATTCATCGCGGGTCCGGCTCGGCCCCGGCGGAAGAAAACTTCCAATCTGGAACATAGGTCTCGCCAAATGGTCCACTTTTCAATTGCTCCTTTGGGACCATCCGGCACAATGGACGTAACACGTCACGTTGCGACGGACGGAAAGGAAAAGACCATGTTGCGTTCAATTTTTCAGGTCGCTCACAGTTGCGGCATCGACTGGCAGACGGCAAGAGACTGGCTTGAAGCCGGAAGTCTCCCCATGCCGTTGATCGTCAACGGCTGGCTGCGATGGAGGCGATCGGACCTCGACGCCTGGCTTGAGGCCGGGTGTCCGCAATCCGCGCCGCTATCCGAAAACGAATGCGAGCCGTTGTGGATCGCGTTGCTGGCCGAACTGAAGGCGACCGACCAAGGAAAGGAAACCGTCTGATGAGTTGGAGAATCCAACAGTGGAACCAAGAGAAAACGAAGATCGTCTCGCAATCCGAGGCGATCCTGAACCGCGCCAAGTCTGAGAACCGCGAATTGACCGCCGAGGAAGACCGCGCGCTGTCAGACAACACCGTGAAGTTGGCCGAGTTGAACGCGAAGATCGCCAAGGAAGAGGCCCTCGTGGAGTATGCGAGGACGGCCCAGCCTGTTCCGTTCGATGATATCAGCACGACCCCTGGCGACGGTGGAACCACGGGGCCAGTAGGCAGAGGCAACGCAATCCAAGCCAAGGTCGGCGACCTGATCTTCCGCAATGCGGCGACCGGCGCGATGGTTCGCGCCATCCGCCCGAGTGAATCGTTTTGCGCAGAGCCCGTGCATGATGGCGAGCCCAACGCCATCGGCCGCGAAATCCTTGGATGGATGACGGGCAACAAGCAAGCCTACGGATTGAAGGCCAGCTCACAGCAGGGCAATATCGACACCGCGGGCGGGTATCTCTTCGAGCCGCGAATGTCGCAAATGTTCGTCGACCTGGCTCGCGCGGCCAGCGTATGCACTCGGGCTGGAGCGATGACGATCCCGATGGAGGCGGCGGAGTTGCACTTGGCACGCGCCACTACCGACCCCACCAGCTATTGGCGAGGGGAAGGCCTGGCGGTCACGGCCAGCGTGCGAAACTTCGACCGCATCGTCATGCGGGCAAGAACCCTCGCCTGTGTGGTACCAATTACCCGCGAACTGTTGGAAGACGCGGCCAACGCTCCGTCGCTGATCGAGCAAGCCATTTCCGCGAGCATGGGCCTTCGCCTCGACCAAGCGGCGCTCCTCGGCACGGGTGCCGAATCCGAGCCGTTGGGCGTGCGGAATTGCCCGACCGTCAACACCGTGAGCGGCGTAGGGACGCCGACCGATTACAGCGAAGTCAGCTCGGCAGTCAAGAAGATCCTCCAGGGCAACTACAACGATGATGTTGCCAACCTGGCATGGATTCAGAATCCCCGCGACGCTGCCACCTATGATGGATTGCAAGACACGCTCCATCAGCCTTTGCGCCCCACCCCGTGGGCGTCGAAGTTGCAGCAGCTCTTCACTACGTCCGTAAGCACAGTCGAAGGGGCAGGCAAGAACGAGTCATTCGCCGTGGTGGGTGACTTCTCGCAAATGCTCATCGGGATGCGTACCAGCGGTATCGTCTTGCGCCGCATCAACGACGGGGCCGCCGCCGATGTGGCCGGGATCACCCACAACGCCGTGACCGAGTTGAAAGAGTTCATCGTCGCCTATCTCCGCGCCGATGTGGCGATCTTGCGGCCGACGTGGTTTTCCGTTCTCAGTGGCATTACTGCGGCCGGCTAGGCCCCATAGTCGGGCGGGAGCCCGGAAAGGAAATGCGGAAATGAATCTCGTTACATCAACGAAACTCACTCGCGTCAAGAATGCCATCGCCGCGGGCAACGGCGATACGGTTCTCAGCGACGTGATTGACACCAAGGGGCTCGACTCCGTTACTTTTCTCGTCGCGCTGGGCGCGACGGGCAACGGTTCAGTCAAGCTCCAGCAAAATCACCTCAACGACAGCAATACGTTTGCCGACCTTGCCGGCACATCGGTCACACTTGACGCCAACAGCGCAAGCAAGCTGGTGGCCATCGAAGTGGTCCGGCCCCAGGAACGCTATCTGCGGGCTGCCGTGGTCCGGGCCGCAAACAGCAACTCCGCGATCGACGGCATTGTCGCCTTGCAGACGGGTGCCGACGTGGAACCCGTAACGCAATCGACAACCGTACTGGCGGCGACCGTGTTGCCGTCGCCCAGCGAAGCGTAACTCAGCCCCAGTCGTCATCCGGTAGGAGGCGACGGGGATTGTCGCGTGATCTTCCTGAACACCGGCCCGAGCGTTTGCGACGCCCGGGCCGGCTTGTTTGATGGGTTCGGATGGGGTGGATGCTCGGGATGCTTGGTTTGTGGGTGGCCATCACCGCGGCCAGAAGAGAAGACGCCAACAATTGCAACCCAGAAATTGCTTGGCCTAGTCTACATCGCAGCCGTGGCGATGGAAGAGCCGCGGTTCCCCAGCCCGCGGCGTTTGTCGGCGCAACAGCTTGACCGATTTTTTAAGAAATGCCGTCGGCAATATCGCCGCGATCGCCGGCGGCTCCGTACGCGCGCCGGTCCCGGTGGGGCGCGCAGAACGGACGATACCCATCCGCGTTTGCGGCGACGAACTTCACAGTTTCTGTACGCGCGTACAACCGAAAATACGCGCATTTCCCGCGAAATACGAGGTCTTTTCGCAACTACTTGCGAAAGGAGAAAGGGTGTTGTAAAGTATGGAAGTAACGAGACTTGCGGGCGTTTTGGAGAGGGTTCCGGGGTGGCCTCATAACCTCGAGGTCACAGGTTCAAATCCTGTCCGCTCCACTTCCACATAACCCCCCGGTTGCGACTTCGCGGCCGGGGGGTTTTGTGGATCGGAAGAGGCATTCGGCAGCGATTCTTCGAGTCACGCCTTGTCTTGCCGGCTCTATGCGACGGCACAAGAATTCGGAGATAATGGCGAAATCCCGCCGTTCCGACTCCCGCCAATTCGCTCCGTCGCCTGGCCGCGGGGAAGCGATCTTGTAGAAACCCACGATACACAACAGATATGGAGCTTCCATAATGCGAAATCGAACGCTAATTGCCTTTTTTGCTGTAAGTGTTTTGATGACGCCGAATTCCGGTAGTTCTGCCTACGGAACGACCGTTACGCCGGACGAGCAGTGGTCGGCTCGGCGATGGACGGCGGCCGTGTTCGAGGGGAAGTCCGCCGACCTCGCCCCCAATCCCGGTCTGGAGGTGGTGCGAAATTGGGGCGCGGTGCAGAAGAACAGCCGCTATGGCAAACCGTTCCGACTCGGCGAGCAAAGGTTCAGCCGCGGGCTTTTCTGCCATGCCCCCTCGAAGGTTGTTGTGCGTTTGCTGAAGCCGGGCAAGACGTTCGACGCGACGATCTGCATCGACGACGCCCTGCACTCCAACGTCCGCGATTGGCCCAGCGGCCCCTTCTACCCGGAGATCAACGTCTCGGTGAAGATTGGCGAGAAAGAAGTCTTCCGAACGAGGCTGAAGAAGGACCAACTCACGCCGGTTCATCTAGCGTTGGACGGCACCAAGGAGTTCACGATTGAAGCGATCGGAACGCGATGGACATCGACTGCCAATCTGTATGCCATGACCCTGGAGGAACAGGAGAAAACGGCAAAGAAAGCGAAGAACGTCGAGAGCAACGAATGGTGCGAAGTCGATTGGACTGACGCGAGGGTTGCCCTCGATGACGGCACGACCGTGTACCTCGACGATCTTCTACTGCCGATTGATTTCATGCCAGCGAAGCCCGGCGAGGTTCCGTTCTCGTTCATCTATGGCGGAAAGCCGTCGGCTTCGTTGCTGCCTTTGTGGAAGGTGGACAGGTCATCGAAGCAACTCGACGAAAACAGGGTTCAACACACCGAGACCTACACGGATCCGGAAAGAGGGCTGGCCGTGCGATGCGTCGCCGTCGAATATCTCGACTTTCCCACCGTCGAATGGACCGTGTATTTCAAGAATGATGGGAAGGAGGACACGCCGATCCTGGAGAAGATGTTGCCGTTGGACGTGAAGCTTCAGCGAGGTCCGGAGAGCGAGTTTCTCCTGCACCACAGTCTGGGAAGCTCATGCCGCGTGGACGATTTTCGCCCGATCGAGACGGTTCTCCTGCCACGAGTGATCAAGTCGTTTGCTCCTGTCACCGGCTATCCCAGCGATCCGTACATGCCCTATTTCAATGTTGAAACGGGCGCGGGCGAGGGCCTGATCTTGGCGGTCGGTTGGCCGGTTCAGTGGTCGGCCGAATTTGCCCGGGACGACAATCGCGGCCTGAGCGTCCGTGCAGGCCAGGAACTGACCCACTTCAAGCTTCATCCAGGCGAAGAGGTTCGCACTCCGTTGATTGCGCTGCAATTCCACCGCGGCGACTGGGTCCGTTCGCAGAACGTTTGGCGGCGCTGGATGATCGCCCACAATCTGCCGCGGCCGGGCGGAAAGCTGCCCCAGCCGATCTTGGCCGGCAACAGCGACTTCATGGTTGACTACCAGGGAAAGACCGAGGCCAACCAGATCGAATTCATCGACCGCTACGTGAAAGAGCAACTCAAGACGAATTGGTGGTGGATGGACCTGGGCTGGCACCCGTTCGGCAAGGAAGTGACTCGTTCGGCGACTTGGGAGGCTGCGAAGGAACGATTTCCGCGCGGATTGCGACCGGTGACGGACCATGCCCACTCGAAGGGCGTCAAGTGCATCGCCTGGTTTGCGCCCGAGAACTGGTTCCTCTGGGATCATCCCGATTGGATGCTCAAGGCGATTGCCGACGAGCCGCTGGTCAAGCAGATTGAAATCGAGACGCTTGATTACGGCAATCCGCAGGCGTTCAAGTGGCTTGTCGCAAGGATCGACAAGACGATCACGGATTACAATCTCGACTGCTACCGCCACGACACGAATTGGGGCCCCTTGCCGATGCTTCGCGCCAAGGACTCGTCCGACCGGCGGGGCATCGCCGAGATCCGCTACGCCGAGGGATTCTTGGCGTTCTTCGACGACCTACAGCGGTGTCATCCCAATCTGCTAATCGACAATTGCTGCCGCGGCGGCCGACGCCTCGATCTTGAAACCTGCCGCCGCTCCGTTCCACTTTGGCGAACCGATCTGGCCTTCGACCCGGTCAGCGAGCAATCTCAGACCCTCGGCATCGCCCTCTGGCTCCCCTACTACGGTACCGGCAACGAAAAGCTCGACGCCTACGGATTCCGCAGCCAGATGGCCCCCTCCACCCTGTTCACCTACGATGTTCGGCGGGCATTGAACTTCGCCGAACTCCGGCGGCTGCACGGACAATGGCACGAAGTCGCTGCGAACTACTACGGCGACTTCTATCCACTGACGCCCTACACGGTCAACAGCGGCGAGTGGATCGGCTGGCAGTTCAATCAACCGGAGGCGGGCAGCGGTTTCGTGCAGGCGTTCTTCCGCGCCGGCGAGACGCTCGGCGCGTTGCGAATCAATTCGGTCCGCCTCAGACTCCAGGGGCTCGACCCGAATGCCACCTACGAATTGAAAAACCTCGACGAACCGACCACGAGGCGGGCAACGGGCCGCGAGTTGTCACAAAAGGGGATCGATCTACAAGCAACCGAACAACCCACGGCTTGGCTGTTCAGCTATCAGGAGACGAAGTAATCTTCGACTTCGCACTTCGCTCCGGTTTCGACGATTCGCATTCCACGATTCTCTTGACGGACTTCTTCGGCGACATTCATGCACTGTTCTCCCGGTTTAGCCATGTTTCTACGGACTGGTCAGGACGCGGACGACTTGGCATTGACATTGCAACAAGCCGTGGGGGGTCGGAGGAGGGTAGTGGTTCGGGGGACAGCATACGCAATCCTATTGACCGACGTTCGTCGGTTTCGCTCCGCTTACCGGACCAAACCACGACATTCCGTCCCGCTTTATCGCTCGCAACCCTGCTTTGTCTCTCCCCGCCCGGCACGAGATATTCGAGGAGTGTTGGACTCGCTCCACTGATGATTCTGGCCGATGTCTGCCAACGTCGGCCAACACATGACAGAAGCCTTGGGTTCCCAAGGCTTTATGTGTTTCTTGGTGTCTTCGGCGGGACTTGGCGGCTATTGGCTGCGCCGGATTCTGCGCCGCGTTTTCGATGCAAAGTGCGCTGGATTCTGCGCCGCCTCCTACGGCTCGCTGAAAGTCGGTTTCCGTGGTCATCAACTAGTGTTTCAGGGCAATCCGGGGAGTGTTTCCCAGCCATGCTGTTACAGCATGGACGGGATCTTCTGCTACCAACTCTGTTTCCCTCGACGCCCGCAAGGCATGAAACAATCGTGGCCATCGTGTCAGCCCAGCCCGTTTGATGATCTTGGCAAACCGGCCGCCGAGACTGCAATTCATTCACCCGGTTTTGCCCACCGCGAAGCGCCGGAACGTCTCGACACAATACACGTCGCCCACTTGGGCTTGGTCGAACGCTTCTTCGAGGATCGGCCGCGATGTCCTGAAAATGCTGGAGGCGGATGGCTGGCACTTGGCCGCAACGCAAGGGAGCCATCGGCAGTTCAAGCATCCGAGTAAGCCCGGGCGAGTCACGGTGGCCGCCAAGCCGAGCGACGATTTGCCGCCGGGAACGCTGAATAGTATACTGAAACAGTCGGGCCTCAAGGGGTGAATGCCATGAAGCGCTACGCGATTGTCATCGAAAAGGCGGCCAACAACTACGGCGGTCACGTGCCGGACTTGCCCGGCTGCGTCGCGACGGGCGCGACTGTTGAGGAGACCGAACGCTTGCTTCGGGAAGCAATTCAGTTGCATTTGACCGGAATGCGCGAGGACAACCTCCCCGTGCCTGAGCCGTCAAGCGTGGTGGACTACTTGGAATTGGAGGCGTGTGTCTAACGAATCGCTACGGAATCTCACGGGATCTCGACAAGGACGCCATTCGTTTACGGGGCAGTGACTACCCCCGTGACTGAAAGGACGCTCTGCGATGTCTTCTACGACCGTCTTGGTGTCGAAGTATCGGCACCGCAAGGGCACTGGCCAAGCCTTCGTCCAGGTCAAAGGCCGCCGCCACTATCTCGGCAAGTGGGGCACGCCTAACGGCCAGCAGATCTGCGCTCTGTTAACGACTGCGGCACCATCTTTTCGCTGACCGTACCTGAACCGTCCACCCTCGTCCTGCTCGGTGTCGGCGCCATCAGCCTGCTCGGCCACTTCTGGCGACGCCGACGAGTTTAGTCTGCTGGATTCAGGACCACCGTATCAACCCACTTCGGGACGCTGCCGACCGTCCGGGCTTGCGTGAGACAGGCCACCGTACCGCTGCGCCGACGTGCTTCATTCGATGTGATGGTTCGTCGTCGTGCATCAATTCGCACTCGCCTGCACACTACTATACAGGCGGCCAGGTGACCCCGACGGGATTCGAACCCGTGTTGCAGGCGTGAAAGGCCTGTGTCCTAGGCCTCTAGACGACGGGGCCAAGACCCGTTTGTATACCCGGGACACACCGCCAACGTCAAGGGCCCCAAGAAACACCCCGAGCAGACCACTTTCCGCGCAAGGAAAAACAGAGACTGCGAAACAGAACGAGGCCCGAGCAAGAACACCAGCAGGAGATTCCCGCCAGCGGCAAGAGTTACTGCTGGCCACCGTTGCCGGCGGCGTCGGTCGGATTGGCCGCCTTCTCGCTGGCTGCGATTTCGTTGCGGTGGATGGCGTCGAACACCTCACGGCGGTGGACGGGAACCTCCTTCGGCGCCTCAACCCCCAACCGGACCTTATCCCCGCGAATCTCCACAACCACGATCGTAATGTCATCGTTAATGACAATACTCTCGTTCTTTTTGCGGGATAGCACCAACATGATTCGTTCCTTCGCTCCCTTGCCAGAGCTTCCTAATTTATCGCCCTGCCAATGGCTAGAGTGTGCGCATACACACCTCAATCATTTTACGATACGCTGGAATTAAGCGAAGTCAAGCAGATTTTCGCCCGAAAGCAACATTTTTTGTTGATTTTTCTTGACAGGAAGGCGACGCGGGGCTCTTCAATGGGTCCAACTTAGATTCGTGCGAGCGGACCGACGATTGGAACTGGGGGAATGTCTTGTTTGTAACTAATTATGAAATAAGACGATGCGTCCCGCAACGCCAACTACGGCTTGCGGCCGGCGGAACGTTCCTTATAATCCGCTTATCTGGCCGGCCGCGGGCCCGACTGGCGCGAAACTCTGGATTTATCCCCCTCTTGTGAGGAAAACGATGTGGAACTGGCTCCGGAATGTCTATCGGGCGGTCGTGACGGTGGCGGCGGCGCTCGGGGTGTGTTTGCGGTACTGGATTCGCACGTACAATCCGAAGCGGAAGACCTTTACGGAATGGTACGAGTACCCGGAGCTGCCGGTCGCGGTTTCCCCGCGTTTCCGCGGGTTTCACCGTTACGATTTGACCTCGTGCATCGCTTGCGAACGCTGTGCCCGCGACTGCCCGGCCCACTGCATCGCCATTGGCAAAGAGCGGGCGACGGGCCGAAAGGGATTCCAGATCACCACTTACACGATCGACTACGGAAAGTGCCTCTTGTGCGGCATCTGCACCGAGAATTGCCCGGTGGACTGCATCTTCATGGGCTCCTCGTACGACCTGAGTTGCTACAGCCGGGATGGCTGCATCGTCGACTTTTCGCGGCTGCCGATCGAGGTGGCGTGGGGCCGGGCGACGCTGAATTCCACCGTGGTGGCCGACTCGAAGGTCATTGCCCGGCCGGTTCACGGGGGACCGGGCTCGTAGGGAAAGCGTTGCCGTGCTTGCAAAAACCCTGCCGTCGCCTACAATAATCCCCTTTCAGGCTTTGTGTTCCGGGAGAGGTAGGTTCCTGTCGCAACGATGTTGCTGCCCCCCATAGTCGCCTACGTGGCGTTGTTCGCTGCCGTTGGGTTTCTGTTCGTCTTCGTATCCCTGCTGTTGGGTCGGTTCCTGCGCGCGCATTCGCCGACGGCCCAGAAGGTGGCGGCCTATGAATGCGGCGAGCCGGCGGTGGGACCGGCCTCGGTTCAATTCGACCTGCGGTTTTATGTGGTGGCGCTGCTGTTTTTGATTTTCGAGGTCGAGGTGGCGCTGTTCTTCCCGCCGGCCACGATCTTTGGCAAGGCACGGCAATTGCAGAGTGTGAAGACCCCGCCGACGGCCGAAGTTGTTGAGGAGTACCGGCAATTAGGGGTGGCGCTGCCGGCGGACGACGTGGCCGCGGCCGAGAAGGCGGTTGCCGAGGCCCCGACGCTGGCGCTGGCCTCGATGCTCGATCTCGCGGTCTTCTTCGCCGTGCTGCTGGTCGGTTTTGCCTTCGTCTGGCGGCGGGGCGATCTGAATTGGGTCCGCGCGGTTCGTCATCCGGCAACGCGGCAGGAGACGGCGGAGTTGATGGCCAGACTGCGGCGGGGTGACGTTTGACCATGAATGTGCGAGAAATTCAGGCCCGACTCCAGAGCGCCTTCCAACCGTGGCTGCTTGCCCACGATTTCGAGGCCTTCGACCCGTGGATCGAGGTCCGCGTCGAAGGCCTGCCTGAGATCTGCCGCGACCTCCGCGACGAAGACGACCTGCGTTTCGAGATGCTGCATTGCATCACGGCGGTCGATTATTTTGAGCCGGACGCGAAGAAGGCGGCGCAGGTCGAGTGGCAGCCGCATCTCGAACTGATCTATCATCTTTCCAGCATGACGCATCGCCATCGGCTGGCGCTGAAGCTGCGGATGCCGCGCTGGCGCGGCGACGCGCCGGGCGAGCTGCCCGAGGTCCCCACCGTCAGTGACATTTGGAGCACGGCCGAGTGGCACGAGCGCGAAGTCTTCGATCTGATGGGCGTTTCGTTCGTCGGGCATCCCGATTTGCGCCGCATCCTCTGCGCCGAGGACTGGGAGGGGCATCCGCTGCGAAAGGACTACCAGATGCCGGACGAGTATCACGGAATTCCGGTGAAGTAGGGGCTAGGGGCTAGGGGTTAGGGGCTAGGGGCTGGCGAAATAGGGCGATGTCAAGCGAGCGAATCCATCCCGAGACGGTCGAGTTCGACGTTCGCACGGACGAAATGCTCATCAGCATGGGTCCGCAGCACCCGAGCACGCACGGGGTGCTACGCGTCGTCTTGCGTACCGACGGCGAATTGGTGACCGAGGTGACGCCGCACATCGGCTACCTGCATCGCTGCGCGGAGAAGATCGGCGAGAATCTCACGCCGCGGCAGTTCATCCCCTACACCGACCGCCTCGATTATCTGGCCGCGATGAACATGAATCTCGGCTGGTCGCTGTGCGTCGAGAAGCTGCTGGGGGTTACCGTCTCGGAAAAGACGCGGCACTTGCGGGTTATCATTGCCGAACTGAATCGCATCGCCAACCACCTGGTTGCCGCCAGCAGCAGCGGGCTCGACCTGGGCAGTTTCACCCCCTTCACCTGGACCTTCCGCGAGCGCGAGAAGATCGTCAACCTCTTCGAGGACGTTTGCGGCGCCCGGCTGACGTACAGCTACATCGCCCCGGGCGGGGTGACGGGCGATCTGCCCGGCGGCTGGCTGAAAAAATGTGAGACGTTTCTTGACAAGTTCACGCCGGTGATCGACGAGTTGCACGCGATGCTGACGAACAATTCGATCTTCATTCACCGCATGGCCGGCGTGGGGGTGATGCCGGCGGCAATGGCGATCGACTACGGCTGCACCGGTCCGGTGCTCCGCGGCAGCGGCGTCGAGTGGGACCTGCGCCGCGACGGCGAGCCGATCTACACGCAGATGTACGACGGCTACACCTGGCGGATTATGGCGCCGGTCGGCGGCCGCTATCCGACCGACCACGTCTATCCGCCCGTGCCGCGCGAGGCGGTCGTCGGCGATTCCTGGCACCGGTACTTCGTCCGCATGGTCGAGTGCGTGCAATCGATGGATTTGATTCGCCAAGGGATGGAGAAATACTCGAAAGCCCCCGGTGCGGTCGATCGGCCGATCGAAGTCAAGAAGAAGCTGCCCAAGGGGGAGGCGTACCTCGAGACCGAGGCGCCGAAGGGGCAAATGGGATTCATGATCATCAGCGACGGCACACCGATTCCCTGGCGAGTGCGGATTCGCAGCAGCAGTTTCTGCAATCTCTCGGTGATGTCCGAGATTTGCCGCGGCCTGCTCGTCGCCGACCTGCCAGCGGTGTTGGCGTCGCTGGATATTGTGTTGGGGGAGATTGATCGGTGATGAATGATGAATGATGAATGATGAATGATGAATGATGAATGATGAATGATGAATGATGAATGATGAATGATGAATGATGAATGATGAATGATGAATGATGAATGATGAATGATGAATGATGAATGATGAATGATGAATGATGAATGATGAATGATGAATGATGAATGATGAATGAAAGCCGCTTGCGGTTTCGCAACGAAGTGCCAGAAGAACGAAACCGACGTGAATATCGAGAGTTGAACCAGTGACCGATCTGCTGCTCCAAGTAACGCATTGGCTGCTGGGCCCGTCGTGCGATTGGCCCGCGTACGTCGCTGCTGCGCTGATCCAGTGCGGGCTGCTGCTGACGATGGCGCTCTGCTCGGCGGCGATCTACATCTGGCTGGAGCGGAAGGTGGCGGCGCGAATCCAGGACCGGCTGGGGCCAACGCGGGTGGGCGGGCGCTTCGGCTGGCTGCAACCGCCGGCCGACGGCATCAAATTGCTCTGCAAGGAGGACATCATTCCCGAGGCGGCCGACCGCCCGCTGTTCCGCATCGCCCCTTACGTCAGTTTCTGCGCCGTGTTTTGCAGTTATCTTGCGCTGCCGTTTGCCGACGGCTGGGTCGCCTGGCGATTCGAGATCGCCGCGTTTTTCATCCTCGCCGTGATGGGGCTGGAAGTCTTCGGTGTGATCCTCGGCGGCTATTCCTCGATGTCGAAGTGGTCGCTCTACGGGGCGATGCGCGAGGCCGCCCAGGTAATCAGCTACGAGATCCCGCTGGCGCTGTGCGTGGTCGTGCCGGTGCTGATATCGGGGACGATGGATTTGGTGACGATCGGCAACATGCAGGCGGGCTGGGTCTTGAACTGGAACGTGCTGCACGATCCGTTCACTTGCGTCACGTTTTTCGTCTATTGCACCTGTGCGGTGGCGAGCACGAACCGCGCTCCCTTTGACCTGCCCGAGGCCGAGAGCGAACTGGTGGCCGGCTTTTTGACCGAATACTCCGGCTTCCGCTGGGTGGTCTTTTTCATGGCGGAATACGCGGCGATTTTCGCCGTCTGCGGGCTGGGGGCGGTGCTCTTCCTGGGCGGATGGAATGGACCGGTGCCGATTGCGTCGTGGCTCGGGCTTACGCCGGAACACGGAAAACTGGCCGCCTGGTTCGGCAACCTGCTGGGCTGCTGCAACTTCATCGCCAAGGGGATCATCGGCGGGACGGTGGTGATTTGGATTCGCTGGTCGCTGCCGCGGTTGCGGATCGACCAGGTGATGACGACCTGCTTGAAGTACTGCGTGCCGCTGGCGTCGGCAATGCTGGCCGGGGTAATGCTCTGGTGCTACTTCCTGCCGGGCGGGGTACTGGCGCAGTTGCGGGGATCGCCGGCGGCGGTCGAACGGAGCGTCGAGCCTGCGGAAAGGCATGACGGGGCCAAGAGCGAGCAAACGAATGCAAAATGCAAAATGCAAAATGAAAAATGCAAAATGAAGGATGCGCTTCCTACGCCATCCGACGTTTCCGCGCATCCGTTTCCTCGATTTTGCAATTTGCAATTCGCATTTTTCATTTTGCACTCTTCCCCCTGCGATCCTTGTTCCTGTGCTTGTATCGATCTCGGTGGCCAACAGGATGGGAGCGTGCAAACGTGATTCTTTGGAATAGCTTCTTCTTCCTGTTGTTGGCGGGAATCGCCTGCGTCTTCGCAGTGGCGGTGGTGGTTAGCAGCAATATCGTGCGGATGGCGTGCTACCTGATCGTGTCGCTGGCGGCGGTGGCGGGATTGTTCTTTACGGCCGGGGCGAATTTCCTCGGTGCCACCCAGATCATGGTCTACGTTGGCGGCACGATGGTGCTCTTGGTCTTCGGCGTGATGTTGACGGCGCGCGGCCCGTTCGTTTCGATGAAGACCGGCGGCGGGCAGTGGATTTTGGCGGTGATCGTCGGCGGGGCTTTGCTGGCCGTGCTGCTGCAAGCGGCCTTCAGCATTCCCGGCTGGGCGGAACCGAGCAGGGACGCGGCCGAAGCTGAGGGACTGGCGTTGCGCGAAAACCAGTCGGGCGCCGAACGGCTCGGGCTCGGGCTGATGGGCGTGCGCACCGATCGGCTCGACGAAGAGGACCCCATCCGCGCAGGCGGAATGTCCGGCTACCTGCTGCCGTTTGAGATCATTTCGATACATTTGGTAGTGGTGCTAGTCGGAGCGGCGTACCTGGCGCGGGCACGGCGCCGGGTGATCCCTCGGCCGGCGATCGTGCGCGGCGACGGGGAAACCGGGCCGACGGAGTTTCGCGTGACGGGACCATAAATCGCAAGCGGGTTTCCCGGCGTGGACGCCGGGGCTAAACGGAGAGATGCCACCGGTAAACGGATAGGGAAGTAACCGTGACGAGTTTACTGACACAACCGATCGGCCTGTCGCACTACCTCGTGGTCGGCGCCGTGCTGTTCGTCTGCGGCGTGCTCTGCATGGCTACAAAGCGGAACCTGTTGGGCGTCTTGATGGGAATCGAATTGGTGCTGAACGGGGCGAACTTGAACTTCATCGCCTTCGCCTCGCCGCTGTTGCAGAAAGACGGCGGCAACGCCATCGGGCTCGACGGCCCGATGATCGCCCTGTTCGTCATCGTGCTGGCCGCGGCCGAGGCCGCCGTCGCCCTGGCCATCGCCATGAATTACTACAATAGTCACGCCACGGTCGACGTTGATCAGGGCGAGGAGTTGAAGGGATAACGCCGTCGGCATGAACGTTGAATCCGCCTTACCGCTGTTGCTGGCCGTTGCCTGGCTGCTGCCGCTGGCGTCGTTTGCGCTGATCGTATTCTTCGGTCCGCGGATGGGCCGCTCGGGCAGCAAAGCGGCGCAGGTGGCGACTGCCGCCATCGTGACCGCCTGCGTGTTGTCGTTTGTGGCGCTGGTGCTCTGGGTGTCGCGAAGTTCGCACGAAGCGGTTTCCGGCGACTGGTACGTCTTTGCCGTCTTCGGATCGTTGCGAATAACGATCGGCTACTACATCGATTCGCTCACCATCGCCATGTTCTGCATGGTGACGCTGGTGGCCTCGTGCATCCACGTCTACTCGATCGGCTACATGCACGGCGAGCTTTTCGACGTGATCGACGCCCTGGCCCCGTTGGGCGACGGCAAGCCGATGCGGCGGCACGGCCGCTACTTCCGCTTCTTCCAATATCTTTCGCTGTTTTGCTTCAGCATGTTGGGGCTGGTGGTGGCCGGCAACGTGGCGATGGTCTTTATGTTCTGGGAGTTGGTCGGCATCTGCTCCTATCTGCTGATCGGCTTCTGGCGCGAGCGGCAGAGCGCGAGCAACGCCGCCAACAAGGCCTTCATCGTCAACCGCGTCGGCGATTTCGGCATGATCGTCGGCCTGATGATCATCTGGACCGGCATGGGAACGTTTTCGTTTGCCGACTACAAAGCACCTGGAGCGGATGGAAAGATGGCAATGCGGCCGGGCATTTTCAGCCAGGTGCGTCCGGCGGATAACGAATATAAGTTGCAAGTCCCCGACGGGCTGGTCAAATTGGCCGCACATAGGGAAATCAGGAAGATTGCTCTAGAAGGCCTGGCAAGACAGCAACTCTTCGCAGAGTACGAAAAGAACCCGGACTTTCTCGATGGGGTGTATCAAGGGCATACGACCATATCCATCCTAAACGAAGTCCCGGAGTGGCGCGCGCAAGGCTACGGTTACTGGCTCCTAGTCCTCGCCGGTCTCGGCATTTTCTGCGGCTGCGTGGGCAAGAGCGCGCAGTTTCCGCTGCACGTTTGGCTGCCGGACGCGATGGAGGGCCCGACGCCGGTGAGCGCCCTGATCCACGCGGCGACGATGGTGGCCGCGGGCGTCTACCTGGTCGGGCGGTTCTATCCGGTCTTTACGCCCGAGGTGCTGCTGGTGATCGCTTCGGTCGGTTGCATCACCTTGTTCCTGGCCGCCACGATCGCCATCACCGCGACCGACATCAAGCGGGTGCTGGCCTATTCGACGGTCAGCCAGTTGGGCTTCATGATGCTGGCCCTGGGGCTGGGCGGCTGGTTGGCCGGCATGATGCACCTGTTTACGCACGCCTTCTTCAAGTCGCTCTTGTTCCTCTGCTCCGGCTCGGTGATTCATGCCTGCGGCACGAACGAGATGCCGCAGATGGGCGGGCTGCGGAAGAAGATGCCGATCACCGCGCTGACGATGCTCGTCGGCTGCCTGGCGATCGCCGGGGCAGGGATTCCGATCGTGGCGGTTGGTCTGAGCGGCTTCCACTCGAAGGACCTCATTATCGCCCAGGACCTTTCGTTCTGGCGGCACAACTCGGGCGTCTACGGGCTGTTCTTCTATGCGGCGCTGCTGGGGGCGGCCATGACCGCCTTCTACATGTTCCGCCTCTGGTACCTGACGTTTGCGGGCAATCCCCGCGACGGGCACGTCTATCACCACGCCCATGAATCGCCGCGGGTAATGACCGTGCCGCTGATGATTCTGGCGCTGATGGCGATCGTTGTGGCGTGGAACGTCCCGTGGACACACATCGGTCTTGGCCCCCTGCTGCGGCAATCGCAGCCGGCTGGCACCGCCGAGGGGGTCGCGGGCGGAGTGCTGATGCCGCAACTGACCATGCCGGCGGAGGAATTGGCCGAAGACCATCCCAACGTTGACATCGCCGAGTGCGCCGCGTTTGCCGTGGCGTTTCTCGGCTTCATTTTCGCTACGTTGTTCTACGCCGTGCGGATATGGAGTCCCGAAGACGTTCGCCGGGCGTTCCCGCGGGTATATAACTTCCTCGTGCGCAAATGGATGTTCGACGAGTTGTATGCGTTCCTGTTTGTCCGGCCGGTGCTGCGCGTGTCCGGCTGGGTTGCGGATATCGACAAACGGGGGATCGATTGGCTGGCCGACAATTCGGCCCGCGCGGTCGAGGCCGTTTCGCGGCTCGACGATTGGATCGACCGCATTTTTATCGACACCCCGGTGAACTTGACCGCGCGGTGGACGTACGCGCTCGGCCTGCGGCTGCGGGCGATTCAATCCGGCAGCATCCGCCAGTACGTGATGTGGATTGCCGCCGGGCTGGTGGGATTGTTCGTGTTGCTGAGTTTGTGGTGAGATCGGAGGGGCTAGGGACTAGGGGCTGGGGGCTGGGGATTCGACAAGCCGCTTGCGGCTTTGCAATAGAAGCGACCATTAACCATTGACGACCATGTTCGATTTTTCCAACCACCAAGTCCAGTTGACCTGGCTCCTAAGCGCGATCATCTTTCTGCCCGCGCTCGGGGCATTCATCCTCTGCTTGACCTACCGCGCCGACGACCGTTCGGTGCGGCGATTCTCGCTGAGCTTCACGATCATCGTCTTCGTGTTGACCATGTGGTTGGCGCTGCCGGTGGGATCGCGGCTGGGGATCGGGATCTACGAGATGAACAATCCGGGCCTGCAAAACATGGTCCGCCACGACTGGATTCCCAGCTTCGACATCCATTACTTCCTCGGCTTCGACGGCATCAGTCTGCCGCTGGTGATTCTGACCTCGTTCCTCAGCGTTCTGGCGATGTGGGCAAGCTGGCCGATCACCAAGAACGTGCGGGCGTACTGCATCCTCTTCCTGCTCTTGGAAACCGGCATGTTGGGGGTCTTTCTCTCGCTCGACTTCTTCCTGTTCTATGTCTTCTGGGAAGTGATGCTGTTGCCGATGTACTTCTTGATCGGCATCTGGGGCGGGCCGCGACGCGAGTACGCCGCCATCAAGTTCTTCCTCTTCACCCTGGTCGGCAGCGTGCTGATGCTCGTGGCGATCCTCGTCCTCTATTACTACAGCAACGTGAATCTCTTGTCGCACGAGCAGTTGATCGCGGCGAAGGTGATTGAGCAGCCCGGCGACGAGAAGACGCCGATTGCCGAGCCGATTCGCGAGCACACCTTCAACATGCTCGCCCTGGCGCAGATCGGCCAGTTGCCGGTTTCGCCCGAGAATCCCGGCGCGGCGCAGAATCCGTTCCACCAGTCGCTGTTCTGGGGCATGTCGGTCTCGTGGTGGGCGTTTCTGCTGCTGCTCGTCGGGTTTATCATCAAGCTGCCCTCGGTGCCGGTGCACACGTGGTTGCCCGACGCCCACGTCGAGGCGCCGACGCCGATCTCGATGATCCTGGCCGGCGTGCTGTTGAAGATGGGCGGGTACGGCGTGATCCGCATTTGCTATCCGATCTGTCCCGACGCCGGCTACCAGTTGGCCTGGCTGGTCTGCGGGCTGGGCACGCTGAGCATGGTCTACGGCGGGCTGGCGGCTCTGGCGCAAAAGGACTTCAAGCGGCTGGTGGCCTACAGTTCGGTGAGCCACATGGGCTACGTGCTCTTGGGCATCGGCGTGTGGAGCGCCACGGCGGGCGCCGGCTTCAACGGCGACTACTGGACAATGGCGATGAGCGGGGCGATGTTCCAGATGGTCGCCCACGGCATTAGCTCGGCCGGCATGTTCTTCCTGGTCGGCGTGGTCTACGAGCGGGTGCATCACCGCAACATCGACGAGTTCGGCGGACTGTTCGCCAAGATGCCGACGTACGCCGGGATTTCGATGGTCATCTTCTTCGCCGCGCTGGGATTGCCGGGGTTGTGCGGATTCGTCGGCGAGTTCTTCGTCGTGATGGGCACCTGGGCATACAGCAAGGCGTTGGCCGTGGTGGCGGCCTCGGTCGTGATTCTCACCGCCGGCTACATCCTCTGGACGATCCAGCGGGTCTACCTCGGTTCGGAATACAAGGGCCCGCACGGCGATGCCCTGACGCCGATGAGCGGCCGCGAAATCGCCATCGCTGCCCCGCTGGTGGCGCTGGCCATTTTCTTCGGCGTCTATCCGAAGGCGGTGCTCGACTACATCACGCCGAGCGTGCAGAGGACGGTGACGGAAATGCGGGCCGTCGGCGCGAATGCCGACCACGTGGCCGCATTGAAAGCAATGAGAGAAGCTCTGCCGCAACCGCAGGAGCGCGAACAGCCGTGAATTTCGACGACCTGCTCAAACGATTCGTGACGGACACCACGGCCCCGGGCGGCTCGCTCGCGGCGTTTGCCACGGAGCTGACGCTCTGCGGCACGATACTGGCTATCCTGCTGCTGAAGGTGGTCGTGCCGCGTTGGAAGACGAGTGCGTTTTACGTGGCGGTGGCCGGGCTGATCGCGGCGATGTTCCTTTTCGCCATGCCTGCCGCCGGGATGTTGCCGCGATACTGGTACGCTATGGACGCGGCGGCGATCCCGCCCGCCAAGGCCATCTTCTCCGGCATGCTCGTTTCCGACAGTCTTACCGCCGCCTTGCGGGTCTTGCTGCTGTTGTTCTCGCTTCTTTTCGCCACTTTCACGCAGATCGCCGGGGCCTACGACGACGACGACCTGGCCGAGTTCTTCGTCCTCATGCTCGGTGCCCTGCTGGGCATGTGCCTGATGATCGCCGCCAACCATATCCTGATCGTGATGTTGGGCGTGGAGATGGCCAGCGTGCCCAGTTACGTGTTGGCGGGTATGAAGCGCGGCCAGCCGAAGAGCAGCGAGGCCGCGTTGAAATATGCCGTCTTCGGCGCGGCCACGGCGGGGGTGATGCTCTACGGCCTGAGTCTGCTGGCCGGCGTGCTCGGCTCGGCGCACCTGCCGACGATGACCGCCCGGCTGGCGGGGCTGTTCCAGCAGTCCGGCGGCGTCACGGCCGGGCAAACGACGGTGCTCGTGCTCGGCGGGCTGATGCTTTCGGTCGGGCTGGCGTTCAAACTCTCGGCGGTGCCGTTCCACTTCTGGGCGCCCGACGTGTTCGAGGGGACGACGGCCGAGGTGGCCGCGTTCCTCTCGGTCGCCTCGAAGGCCGCCGCGCTGGGGTTGTTGGTCCGCCTGGCAACCGGCTTTGCCTTTCCCGCCAGGCTCTCGCTCTCCGAGTTGATGGACCCGAACAAGATCGCCGCTGCAACCGCGGCGCTGGCCCCGGCGCGGCATTACATCGTCGTGCTGGTTTCGCTGTTTGCCGTCGTCACTTGCACCTTCGGCAATCTCGCCGCCTACGGGCAGACGAACATGAAGCGGCTGCTGGCTTATTCCACCATCGCGCACGCTGGCTACATGATGATGCCCGTGGCCGCGGCCGTGAGCCTGTTGGGCACAAATCCGAATGCCGCCCGCGAGGCCGTTGCGGCGTTGGTGGTCTACATCGCCGTCTATTTGTTCATGAATCTCACCGCCTTCGCCATCGTCGCTTTCTTGCGCAACGCGATCCACAGCGAAGAGATCGCCGATTACGGCGGTCTGGTTCGCCGCTCGCCGGGTTTGACCGTCTGCATGGCCATCGTGTTGTTTGCGCTGGTAGGGCTGCCGCCGCTGGCCGGTTTTGTGGGAAAGTTCGTGGCGTTCTACGCCCTGGTGCAGGCGAACCTGCTGCCGCTGCTGTTGGTCGGGATTCTGAACACGGTGCTGAGCCTGTTTTACTATCTGCGGGTAGTGCGGGTGATGGTCTTCTCGCCGGAGCCGCTGTACCGGCAGGCGCCGACAATCCCGCTTTTCTCGATGGTCGGCTCGTACTGTGCCTTGCTGACGCTGCCGGTGGTGCTATTGTTCTTTATGTTCAGCGGTCTGTTGCACTGGGCCAACGCCGCGGCCTCCGCTCTCTTCCCCTGATGCCATGAACGCGAACGAATCCACTGCGGTGCTCAATCGGCTGCTGGGGCTGTTGTGCCGCTCGCTGCCGACCTATCTGGCCGACGTGAGGACGCTGGGCCATCCCGAAGGGGAGAAAATTCGCGCGGCCCTTCACCGCCTCGTGGCCGACCAGCGGATGTATGCCGGTCGCGTCAGTGACGCGGTTGTGCGATGCGGCGGTCAGCCCGATTCTGGTCGATTCCCCACCGAATTCGCGGCTAAGAACGACCTCTCGATCGAGTTCCTGCTGGGCGAAATCGTCGCCGGCCAGGAGCGCGACGTGGCCGCGATCGCGGAGTGCGTCGGCCGCCTGGGCGCCGCCTCGGCCCTGCACGCCCTGGCCGAAGAGATCCTCGGCAACGCCAAGGGGCATCTGGAGATCCTCCAGGCGTTGCTGAAAGAGCGGGCAGGGAAATAACGAAATCCGAATGACGAAGGAATGACGAAGCCCGAATGACGAACCAGCCATACAGGTTTCGTCATTCGAGCTTTCCCCCCATGTTCTTCGACACCCACGCCCATCTGGACCAGGCGGAGTTTGACGCCGATCGCGGCGAGGTGGTGGCGCGGGCGCGCGAGGCCGGCGTTACGATGATCCTCTGCCCAGCGCTGTCCGCCGAGTCGAGCCGGGAGGTGCTGCGGTTGGCCGAAGAGCACGCTTTGCTGGCGGCCGTGGGAATCCACCCCAATTCGACGCACGAGGCCGTGGCGGGCGATTGGGAGCAGATCGTGGCGATGGTCGATCATCCCCGCGCCGTGGCCCTGGGTGAGACGGGGCTTGACCGCTATCGGGACTTCGCCCCGATCTCGCTTCAGCAGGAATATCTCGACCGTCATCTGCGGCTGTCGCAAGCCCGCGATCTGCCGGTAATCCTGCACTGTCGCGACGCCCAGGCCGATCTGCTGGCGGCCCTGCACGCGGCGGCGGCGCGGGGGCCGGTCCGCGGCGTGGTTCACGCCTTCGGCGGCGACACGGTCTTTGCCGCCGAATGCCTGGCGCTGGGGCTGTACGTCAGTTTTGCCGGCAACGTGACCTATTCGAACAAGAAATTTGAGTCGCTGCGGGCCGCCGCCCGCACGATTCCGCCCGAACGGCTGCTGATCGAGACCGACAGCCCCTACCTTGTGCCGCAGTTGTTCCGCGGCAAGCAGCAGCGGAACGAGCCGGCGCACGTCGTCCACACGGCGGCGTTTCTGGCCGAGCTGCGCGGCGTCCCGCTCGATCAACTTGCCGCCGAAACCACGGCAAACGCCCGGCGAGTGTTCTGCTTGCGGGAGCGGTTGGAATGAAGTAGAGTGGCTCTGTTGCGGGGCGATGATCCCAAGGGGGTGAACGAGGCGAAACGTGGCGAAACCGCCGACCGAGATACCGAGCGACTGGTTGCAGGAGTTCGAGGCGGCTGCGCGGCGGCCGCTGCCGCTGCGTTTTCGCTACGCTTTCATCCGCACCTACAAACCGGTGTTGGACGACGCTCCCTTTCGGGCGTTCGAAACGATGCGGGACTATCGCCGTTGGTGTGAAGACAATCTCCCCGATTGGCTGGGCTATGGGCGCGTTTGAGTACCGGCAAGCCGAGGAAATCCGCGACGCGTTTCGCGCGCACGCAGTGCGGTATCTATTCCTCGGCAAGTCCGGGGCGATCCTGCTCGGCTTTCCCGACACCACGCAAGACGCCGACGTGTTCGTCGAGCGCTCGCCGCCGAACTGCCGGGCGATTGTGACGGCCCTGCGCGAGGTCGGCTTCGCCTTGACGGACGAACAAGTCGCCGAGATCGAACGCGGCAAGGACTTCGTTCAACTGAAGAATGGCCCCTTCGACCTCGATCTGGTCTTCGCGCCCGACGGCATCGAGCGGTTTGAAGATGCCTGGCGGCGGCGCGTCGAGGTGGAGGGTTTCTGCGTCTGCCACCTCGACGATATCATCGCCAGCAAGGCGGCCACGCACCGCGTCAAAGACCGCGAGTCGCTGCCGCGGTTGCGATCGTTTCGCGAATACTGGATGCGGCAGAAACGCTAGACGGAGTCGGAAGCGACCGGGCTTGCCCCGGCTCGTACAATCCACTGGCTTCTCGGCATTGCCGACAAAGGGACACGATCCTTCATTCCACTCTGAGCGTTACAAAGGAGGCCGCCTATGGTCAGAACCGCTAGCACGATGTTGCCGTTGGGCGTGGCGGCGCCCGATTTTTCGCTGCCGGATACGCAGGGCCGTCGGGTGTCGCTCTCCGACTTCGCCGACGCGCCGGCGCTCTTGGTCGTCTTCCTCTGCAATCACTGTCCCTACGTGAAGCACGTGGCCGCCGGCCTGGCGGAGTTGGCCGCGGAATACAAGCGTCGCGGGGTGGCGGTGGTGGGGATCAACTCGAACGACGTCGCCGCCTTTCCCGACGATTCGCCCGCCAAGATGGCCGAAGAGGCAAAGGCCCGCGGCTACACCTTCCCCTATCTTTTCGACGAGAAACAGACCATCGCCCAGGCGTATCGCGCGGCCTGCACGCCCGACTTCTACGTCTTCGACCGCCAGCGGAAGCTGGTCTATCGCGGGCAGATGGATTCGAGCCGACCGGGCAACGACGTGCCGGTGACCGGGGAGGACCTCCGCGCCGCGCTCGACGCCGTGTTGGCCGGCCAGCCGCTATCGGCGGATCAGAAGCCGAGTCTCGGCTGCAACATCAAATGGCAGCCCGGCAACGAGCCGGATTACTTCCGCTAAAGTGAGCGTTGCCGGCCAGAAACCAGGGGGACGGAGGGGGTTTTCGCGTTTGGGGTTTCCGTTACTGCGAGATATCCCCGCGAAAACCACCTCCGTCCCCTTCACCCCGCGTGAACGCCCGACGCTACGCCTTCAGCCGCGCCACGAGCCGCACGCTCGGCGCTTCGACGTAGTGGTAGAAAACCCCGGCGACGCCGACGCTGACCAGCACGGCGGCCACCATCCAGCAGACGGCGGCGTCGGCGTTGTCGCGGGTCCAGTAATACCCCAAACTCACGACGATCCAGCTCGTCAGGTAGTGAGTCAGATAGAGGCTGTAGGAGATGCGGCCGAGGTGTTGCAGCGGCCGCCAGGAAAGCCAGTCGCCAAGGTGGTCGCGGCGGCCGACGAGGTAGGCGACCACGCCGGTGGTCAGCGCCACCGTCAGTTCCAGTGCTTTGCCGTATTTCATGGGCGTGCCGGGGGCTGCCGCCTGCCAGATGGAGACGGCGTCGTACCATCGCATGACGACGCCGACCGCCATTGCGACGGCGTATCCCCAGAACGCCCGGCGGGGAATGCGGCCCTCCAAGGCCCACCACGCCATCGCGCCCAGCAGCGGCATGTGGAAGAAGTAGATTGCCCACGAGTCGAGGACGCCGATGTAGAAATTGAGCCAGAACATCGCAGCCAGTCCGAGCGGCAAGAACGTCCAGAGAAGATCGAAAGCGTTTGTCTTGCCTGAGTTCGATGCCTCGGAATGTCCTCGCGACAGCAACTGCGCGATCCCGAGCATCACCGCGAACAGCAGACCGAACTGCAAATCGACGCAGACGAACCAGGTGCCCGCCGTAATGTTGCCCAGGTCAAGCACGTCCTGAAGGAATCCGAGGTTCGCGGCCAGCCGGGCCAGGGTAATCGGGTCGTCGACCAGCGGCTGGTCGGGCTTGTAGAGGTACGGTTTCGTAAGGAAATCGATCGCCGCGACCAGGAGGATCGCCGTCCAGTAGGGAATGCCCAGCCGCAGCACTCGCCGCAGCGTGAAGTTGCCGAACGAGGCCGGACCGATCGTCGTCTTTCGCAGCGAATACGCGGCGACAAAGCCGGCAATGACCCAAAACATCTGAACAGCCGCCCAACCATGCTGTACGACGGACTGAACCGCGTTCGAGAGAAAATGGTCCACCGGAATCTCAAGCGGCCTGTATCGATGCACGTGATAGCAGGTGATCGATAGCGCCCCAAACCCTCGCAAAGCATCGAGAAAGGCGAAGCGATTGGACGTTGCACGGCGCGAAACGGCAACGGCGTGGCTTGCCGCAGAGCGCGCGGGAACAGCGGTGTCGCACGGGGAGTCGGACATGGTGTTAGGGGGGGAAGGTCGGCGGGATGCTGGCAAACGTGCGGCACCGTGTGCGCACTATCCTACCCAACGAACTGCGGCAGCACAAGCGTCGGAATCACCCCCGCAGCGTGCCCTTCGGCCAACAGCCGGGCGACCGCCTGCCGCCCGACCGGGCCAAAATCGAGCGTCCAGTCGTTGACGTACATCCCCACGAATCGGTCGGCCTTCGAGCGGTCCAGCCCCCGCCCAAAACTCATCGCATAGCCCAACGCCTCCTCGCGGTGTTCCAGGCCGTACTCGATGCTGCCGCGGAGCAGGGCGTGAACGTCGCCGATCACCTCCTTGCCCAGATCGGTGCGGATGGCGTTGGCCCCCAGCGGCAGCGGCAACCCGGTGTGCTCGAACCACCATTGGCCGGTGTCAATAACCAGTTCCAGCCGTTGGTCGGTGTATGTCAGTTGCCCTTCGTGGATGATCAGGCCGGCGTCGATGCGGCGTCCTTCGTACTCGCCCGCCGAGACGGCGTCGAGGATCCGATCGAATGGCACGAGCACGTAATCGAAATCGACGCCCAGGCAGAGCCGCAGGGCCAGATAAGCGGTGGTGCGGAGTCCCGGCACGGCGATCGTGGCGCCGGCCAACTCGTCGCATGTCATGGCCCGCCGGGCGACGACCATCGGACCGTAGCCGTCGCCCATGCTCGCCCCGCACGTGCAGAGGATATAGCGGTCGGCGAGGAAGGCGTATGCGTGAACGCTGACGGCCGTCAGCTCCAACTCCCCCTGAAGCGCGCGCTGGTTGAGCGTCTCGATATCGACCAATTCGTGCGAGAACCGATACCTGCCGGTGTCGAGCTTGCCCTGGGCCAGGGCATAGAACATGAAGGCGTCGTCGGGATCGGGGCTGTGGCCGACGCGAATGGGCAGGGGCGGGCTCGAGCGATCTTGCGGAGCAGTCACCAGTCAACCCTCACAGCCGAGAAAAAAGATGGGCGAAAACCGCTCGGTAGTCGCCCAGCCTACCGAGCGGTCTTCTCCGCGGCGCCTCTTGCCGCTCCGGCCGACGAAGAAGTTGACTTGCGATTCTCCCGCTGGATCGCCTCAAAGACTTCCTGGCGGTGGACGGGCACGTCGTTCGGCGCCTCGATGCCCAATCGGACCTTGTCGCCCCGAATATCCACGATCGTAATCACGATGTTGTCGCCGATCACGATGCTTTCATCACGTTGTCGAGACAAGACCAGCATCGTTGGTTCCTTCCAATCGCGAATCCGGCTGATCGACTCTACGCGAATCACCGCTAATACACAGAGAATGTATCGGACCCGATAACTGGGGATAAATAGCAAAAACACGCACTCCGCGTCGTTTGCGTCCACTATTCCGCCATGTCGCCAAATCTCCGTTGAGTTCGGCATATCTGGCAGGCTTCTGTCCCGCATTTGTCACCGCTGGCTCTGTTGCCCGTCTCCTCCGGGTGGTGAGAGAAGCGGGCCGGCCCGTTGGCTATTCTGAGCATTGGCTGTTTTGAGCATAACACTCTTGCACGCAGCGTCTTCCGCCATGCTAAAGCATAGCCTACTGCTAACGGCCACAAAGCCCAACGGGCTCCAACCGACCAGCCAGGCAAAGCCTGCCGGTACGACAACGGCCAAGAGCAAGGCCCAGGCGGCGGCCACTGTCGCATGAACTCGGCGAAAGCCCGGCAGCAGATGCGCCCGCGAATCGACGAATTGCTCCTTCACGTGCATCGCCAGCAGCATAAACGGGCACAAGAGCGGCAAGAACTGCATCGCCACGACGGCATGGCGGTTTCCCGGAAGGTTGAAGAACAGGGCCACTCCGACCGCCATCAAGAGGACCACGACCAAGCCGCAGCCGTGCTTCCATGATGAGAACGATCTGTGAACGTACGTCAGCAGGGCTTGGGTGAAAGGACTACGCATTGTCGATCCGCACGATACCGTTCATTACCAGTCAATATCAGCCGTCAACCAGCGGCGGTAGGCGGCCTTTGTTGCAAGGGCTCCGATCAGGGCGAGGATGGCGGATATGTCATCACCTCAATCTGCCACTCGCCGACCGGCCGCAAGACCGCGCAGGCGATCAGCAGTGGCACCAGTGAAACGAGGAACACAACGACGGTCAGGGGAGTCAAGCGGACTTGCGGGAGCGAAAGAAGGACGGTAATCCCAAAGAACCAGACCTGACAAAGGGCAGAGATACCAAGGATGCTCACGACGCCGGGCAGGGGAATCCGGGTTCGTAACGCCATCGACCACCACAACACCAACGTCGCGTTCAGAATGCCCCACAACTCGATCTGGCTCAGCGCCGCCGCCAATCCCAGTTGCCGCAGATACGCCGCCCGCGACACCGGCAAGAGCAACTCGAAACTCATGGAGGGCGCTTTCTCGGCGTAGGCGTCGGGCCAGTGCAAGGCGGGCAGGATACAAGCCAAGAAAGCGAATAAAGTCCAAAGCCCGAACATGTCAAATCCGCCACGAAACAACTGTATCGCGGCGAACATGCAGATTAAACTCAGAAACCTGGATGATATAGGGCATGTTGCCGATTCGGGCTGCCAGCGGCAGATCTGCGACCAACGGAAGGGCAAAAGGGAGCAAAAGGGGACATTCTACTTTTTGCCTTGCATTCGAGGGCGGCCGCGCGGATGAAGGCTTGCTTCCAGACCCAAGCGCTCGGCCGTGGCATGTTGCCACGTTTCGTTTCCGTAAGGCGTGCCCCGCTCGATGCACTTTCGCAGTGCCGCCAATTCCGCCTCGCTTTGCGGACGGTTGACCCAATCCAGCCAGTCGCGGCCGCGCGGCAACGGGCCCGGGTCCAACATGCCCGCACGCTTTCCGCCATTCAGGGCCGCCGCCGAAGACCAGAGCCAATCCTCCGCGCGCTTCGCTAAATTGGCGCGCAGGGCGTTTCGCTCGACGTAGCGCAACACCGTCCACAAATGCTCGTCTTCTTCGATGGGAAACGCCTTGAAACGCCCCTGCCAAACGTGACCACTACCCCGATAGTGGCGATGGTAGCGCCGCACGTGCGAAGTCAACAGCCATTGCATCCATCGGCTCAGGTCTCCGTCCTCATGCGGCCAGAGAAGCAGATGGAAATGGTTGGGAATTAGGCACCACGCCAGCAACCGCATTGGCAGTCGCTCCCGCGCCTGCTCGATCAAATCCAGAAAGGCTACGTAGTCCTCCCTCTTGTGAAACACCTTCGCTCGCCCATTGCCTCGATTGAGCACATGGTAGCAAACACCGCCCACCGACGCTCTCGCCGTCCTCACCATGCCCGCATTCTACCGGCCCTTCTCACTCCCAACAAGACGAAATGTAGAATGTCCCCTTTTGTTCCTTCAGGGGGACGGAAGGAGGACAGGCGCGCTATTGGCACGGTCCTGATTTCTCGTCGATGAGGGCGCCTGTCCCCCTATTACTCCCTTCCCCAGGCCGTTTTGCGACTCTTGGGAGCTCTGGCATCTTCCACACGCCCACTTCATCGCAATTGCCCCCTACGGCTACCAGTTTCTTGTCTCGTGAAACCGCTATGGCGAATACGTTACCACCGTGGCGTTCACCGCGTCCGGCAGGCGACGTGAACTGGGCAACTGTTTCCTCGTTATCTCGTTTCTCCTTCACAGTGCCCAGGCAGCGGATGATCCCACAACGTGTGCCATAGCCCCAAGCAGGGTAGAAATAATAGGGCTGATCGTCGAATAAAGGAGCGAGGGCGCCATTACATACGTCAGTTCTCTCCCGTGTCCACGTTCTTGTGTCCCAAATGGTGATGCCCTGCTCGACGCCCGCGAATAGGCGCTGCCCATCGCCGCTGAACGTCACGCTGGTTCCCGGCGACGGACCCGCCGCGAACGACTTTACCTCTTTCATCGCCTTTAGATCCCAAATGACGACCCTTGCCGGATCGTAAATCAGGTGCCCCGGCGGGTCTTCACGAGACCACTGGCTCTCCATCGCGGCCAGCAGTCTGCTGTCGGGAGAGAAGGCCAACGAACGGACCGGTCGCCGGGTGCCCGACGGCGTCAGTGAGTACCCGTCCAGCTCAAAGGATGCCCTTTTCGCCCGATCGGGCAGGCTCCAGAGCGTTACCTCCGTTCCCATTTGCGAATCTGCTTTCGACGACATTGCCGCGAGCAGCTTTCCGTTGGGCGAGACGGCAACGAACAGAACGGCGCCCGGCAGTTTCAGTTCCCCTGTCTTCCTCCAGTTCTCCGTGTCGTAAAAGGCGATTGTCCCGGAAGAGGGACCTATGGACCCGTATCCGGAGGGCCAACTGTCCTTAGGGTCGATTCCGAGGCCTCCTATTCCCGCTACCAGGGTCTTGCCGTCAGGGATGAAAGCAAGCGAATTGACCGGCTCGGGAAAGGTCATGCTGGCGGCCACCTTATCCCCCGATACGAGATTGACGACGTACACCGCACCTTCCGGCTGCGGTTTTACCCGCTCAACATCCATACGATACCTCCTCTCTCGATCGTCATTGATAGGCGTGATGCCCTTTAGGTCGCCCGGGCAGCCTGTCAGGCCAATGGCGAGCAGGCGGCTGTCAGGAGAAAATGCCAAGGCTTGCGGGTAGACTAACCACGTGGGAAGAACGAACATCTGTGTCGGGGGATACCTTGGTGGCCTCTTCGAGCATCCGCCGGTGCCTAACGCAAAAGGTATCAGCCCAAGGACGAGCGAAGGCAATGCGAGCCGCCGTACTCTAGAACTTGATGAGGCCACTGCTCCCCTCCTTCTTGAAGATCACGTTACTGTGAACGTGGCTGAATCGCTGCTATACCAATAGGCGTCCGCCGCGCAGTTCCATCGGCCGGACACGCTCCAATGCTTCACGCCGGGGACGAGCGCGATCGTATTGAGCCAGAGATCCTGCGGCAAGTTATAAGCTACACTGTGGTCCGCGCGGCAGGTAACGCCCGCCTGGCTCAGTGACGTGATCGCAATCGAGGCGATCAGGTTGTTGTTGGCGTCCCAGAAGCAGATCAGGAACTGATCGAACAGGTTGCCGACGGCGGCGCATCCGGTGCCCCAAAAGTTCGCCGCATTTCCCTGTGGGATCTCCCAGATAATCGTGGGCGCTTGATCGGCCGCTGTCCACGTGGTTTTGACGTTTCCCATCCGATCACACAAGGCGCGGGACGGGGGCGTCGTTCTCTTCTTGCAGGAGGGCGCCGTAGTCAAAAATCTTCTGCTGGGATGCATTGCGGGAGAGGTCGTGGACCAGCGAGCTCAGGGTAACCTCGTCGTACCGGCCCCGCAACTGGCTAAGGTCGCTCACCAGGTCGGCGACAGCCATCTGCACACGGTCCCATGGTTCGTCGGGGTTGGGCCCGTCGCATAAATCCCAGAGGAACCGCATCACGGAAAGCTCTTCGTCCTCGCCCGCGTGGTAGTTCCGGTGACACAATACCAAATTCCGCAACATTGCATGAATTCGGTATTGTGTCCCCGGAACTCCCCACGTCCTCAAAGGCCAAGGAAAGTTCCTCCGTCACGTCGCGGAGTCGCTGGGCTCCCCAGGAAACGCCATGCTGCAACCTCAAGCGGTCCAACACCGCTTGCTGGGTCGCACCGGATTGGGCCATGTAGCGGCCTACGGCCTCGGCCAACGCTGGCGTGGCGCCGTGGACCAGGCCCAACTCGATTTCCAGGGGAAAGATGCACGTCTCGGCCACGTCGCGATGCCAGTAGCGATACGAATAGCGCCACAGTTCGATGGTTCCAAAGAGCGTGCCCACGTGCGCGTTGCGGGTCTTCTGGTTCAGCCGCCGGTAGCTGCCGCCCTGATGCTCCAGATCATGAGGCATCTTCTCCGCATCATCCGCCTCAATCAAATTCAATACATTCTCGACCAACTGCCGGGCCAACTCCCGAACCCGTTCGGCGATCCGCGTCTCGAAGTCGAACATGGTTGCTGGAGAGATTTCCGCCCGCACGAACTCCAGGACTACCTGCTCCAACGCCTCGACATGATCTTTCCACAATTGTTCGATCTGTTGTCGAATCTCCGTCTTGATCGCGGCATGGCTTGTCAGAATCAACAGCAGTCGGGTAACATACGGCATTGTGGCGTCCTTTCCGTGACGAGGCGTTTTGTGACTACTTCTCCTCGTTTTGACGGAAGGACGCCTTTTTCACCAATAGCACTTTCCGAGCATGCCAACCTCCGGACGGTTTGTGTTAGCACCACAGCACAAAACCTCGCGTCTCGCGCGCATCAGCCGGATCAGACCCGCCTAGTGTACTTGACTTATCTGGGCGGCAGCGGCAATGACGTTGGGTTCGGCATAGCTGTGGACACTGCCGGCAACGCCTACGTGACGGGCTATACATCCTCCAGCGACTTTCCCACCACGGCCGGGGCGCTGGACACGACGTTCAACGGCGGCTACGATGTTTTCGTCGCCAAGCTCAATGCCGCCGGCAGCGGCCTGGTGAGCTCGACTTACCTGGGCGGCAGCGGCGACTACGGCTATGGCATTGCCGTGGACGCTGCCGGCAACGCCTACGTGACGGGCTATACGGGCCCCAGCGACTTTCCCACCACGGCCGGGGCGTTGGACACGACGTTCAACGGCGGCTACTACGACGCTTTCGTGGCAAAGCTCAATGCCGCCGGCAGCGGCCTGGTGTACTTGACTTATCTGGGCGGCAGCGGCAATGACGTTGGGTTCGGCATTGCTGTGGACGCTGCCGGCAACGCCTACGTGACGGGTCAAACGTCCTCCAGCGACTTTCCCACCACGGCCGGGGCGCTGGACAGGACGTTGAGCGGCTCCGAGATCCGCATCCACTATGACGGTATCGAGGGGCTTTCGGTTGATGCCCAGGGAGTGTTGCACGTACAGACCGCGCTGGGCGAGTTGACCGATGACGCACCGTTCATCTATCAGCAGATTGGCGGCCGGCAGGTCGCCGTGGCTGGGCAGTTCAAGCTGCTCGATGCCGACGCCTACACGTTCACGGTTACCGGCTCGTACGATCCGGCCCGCGAGCTTGTCATCGACCCCGATCTCGCTTGGAGCACTTATCTGGGCGGCGGCGGCAATGACTACGGCTATGGCATCGCCGTGGACGCTGCCGGCAACGCCTACGTGACGGGATATACATCCTCCAGCGACTTTCCCACCACGGCCGGGGCGCTGGGCACGACGTTCAACGGCGGCTACTACGACGCTTTCGTGGCAAAGCTCAATGCCGCCGGCAGCGGCCTGGTGTACTTGACCTATCTGGGCGGCGGCGGCAATGACTACGGCTATGGCATCGCTGTGGACGCTGCCGGCAACGCCTACGTCACGGGCGGGACATGCTCTAACGACTTTCCCACTACGGCCGGGGCGCTGGACAGGACTTACAACGGCGGCTCCTACGACGCTTTCGTGGCCAAGCTCACTGCCAGCGGTAGCGGCCTAGTGGGGTCTGATCCGGCTGATGCGCGAGACGCGAGGTTTTGTGCTGTGGTGCTAACACAAACCGTCCGGAGGTTGGCATGCTCGGAAAGTGCTATTGGTGAAAAAGGCGTCCTTCCGTCAAAACGAGGAGAAGTAGTCACAAAACGCCTCGTCACGGAAAGGACGCCACAATGCCGTATGTTACCCGACTGCTGTTGATTCTGACAAGCCATGCCGCGATCAAGACGGAGATTCGACAACAGATCGAACAATTGTGGAAAGATCATGTCGAGGCGTTGGAGCAGGTAGTCCTGGAGTTCGTGCGGGCGGAAATCTCTCCAGCAACCATGTTCGACTTCGAGACGCGGATCGCCGAACGGGTTCGGGAGTTGGCCCGGCAGTTGGTCGAGAATGTATTGAATTTGATTGAGGCGGATGATGCGGAGAAGATGCCTCATGATCTGGAGCATCAGGGCGGCAGCTACCGGCGGCTGAACCAGAAGACCCGCAACGCGCACGTGGGCACGCTCTTTGGAACCATCGAACTGTGGCGCTATTCGTATCGCTACTGGCATCGCGACGTGGCCGAGACGTGCATCTTTCCCCTGGAAATCGAGTTGGGCCTGGTCCACGGCGCCACGCCAGCGTTGGCCGAGGCCGTAGGCCGCTACATGGCCCAATCCGGTGCGACCCAGCAAGCGGTGTTGGACCGCTTGAGGTTGCAGCATGGCGTTTCCTGGGGAGCCCAGCGACTCCGCGACGTGACGGAGGAACTTTCCTTGGCCTTTGAGGACGTGACGGAAGAGTGTCAAGTGCTGCGGCTGCTGGAACTGCTGAAAAAAGCTGAGCAAAGCCGCGGGCCAAGGCGCCCGGTGCTCAGCGTGGGGCGCGACGGCGTGACGCTGCGCGAGTATCGCTTCCGCTTCTTCGAGCATGCCACCGTCGCCACGGCCACGGTCTACGACCGCATGGGGGAGCGGCTGGGCACGGTGTATCTGGCCTTTGCTCCCGAACCAGGACAGTCGCAGATGACGGCACGGCTGACCGCGTTGATCCAGGAAGTCTTGCAGCGTTGGGATCGCCCGTTGCCGCGGCTCACCTACGTCACCGATGCGGGCGAGAACGAGACGCAGTATTACCGTCGGGTGCTGGGGAACATGGCGCATCCGCGCACGGGAGAGAAACTGCCCTGGATTCGGATTGTCGATTACTATCACGCTGCCCAGCGAATCTGGGCGATGGCCGAAGCCTTGTTTGGCAAAGACGATCGCGCCGGGCGTGCCTGGGCACGGCGCATGTGCCGCGTGCTGAAAAAACCGAGCGGTCCGTTTCGCATGTTGCATTCGGCGGCGGCATTGCGGAAGCGGCGGAAGTTGTCGGCGTCGCGGGCTGCCGAATTTCGCAAGGCGTACCAATACATTCGCCGTCGCACAAAGTTCATGCAGTATCATCAGTACAAACAACTGAACCTGCCTATCGGCAGCGGCGTGACAGAGGCCGCCTGCAAGACTATCGTTGCCCAGCGACTGAAGCTTTCGGGGATGCGCTGGATGAAGCACGGGCGCAAACGATCCTGAACCTGCGAGTGGTGCTGCTTAGCGGAATTTGGCAGCCCTTGTATCGTAAGCTCATGGAAACTCACGATGCCGGAGAACTGCGAACTTACGGTCCATCGACTAAAGTGCCCATGCGCCAAGCCGCTTAAACACGCGCACCACAAAGATTACACCCCCCTCGTTCAATTGGGACGCGAGGGGCCGAAAATAGTTCTGACCCCTTTTCCCCCCGGCATTCATCGCGCGCGTCGCTATCCGCCGTCAGCAACGGTGTCGAGGAAAAAAAACGCCGTGGTCTTCTTGTACGACAGTATCGCCTTCCGGACCCCCGTATCCTCGTGGAACTGGGGATCAGGCTGCTGGACCTTGTACACAATGCCTTTCTTGGCGGCCGCCAGCCACGCGAACTTGCCTTTGGCGTTCTTGTTCTTCACGTAAGCGTCAAAGCCGTTCGGCCTGTGGTGCGTAATCTCGAACTCCCACTCCGAGTATTTGGTCCGCTTTTTCGCGAGAACCACCCGCGGTGGATCGGTGGAGTAATCCGCGGTAAGATACCAGCCGTCCTTGCTGTTAAGGAACTTCGCGGCGCGCTCATCGCCTGTTTTGTACGGTGCGTACAATCGCAGCCTCGTACGGTCCGTAACTTTGAATTTTGGGAGCCCCCGCCGGTCGTACGGCGGAAGTCGCGGCGCGTTCGCGTCCGCAGGCCTCTTCGCAGCGGTGAAAAAGCCCAGGTCGCCGTTGAGGGCATACAAGTAGGTGTTCCCGGATCCCCATATTAAAATAGTGAACGGGCCATCGAATCCGGGAAATGAGCCGTAGCCACCGATTTTCTCGGCGAACGCCAATGTTGCACAAAGCCCCATCACTAGGAGCGAGGCTGTTGCACCCGAAATGGTCAAACGATTCATGACGATCTCCCCGAGAATACTACCGATCATGACTGCTGCGGCGGCCACTCGCCGGCGTCCAGGTATAAGACGCCTTGATACAACGACAGCACCGCGTAGCTGGTGGTCGTGGGACAGCAGGTCGGATCCCACCCGTCCGCGATGAAGAAACTGCCGTCCTCCTGGGTGCCGTCCTCCCGGCCAAACCATTGCATGTAAATGCCGCTCATGTTTAATTGTGAGTGGCCCGAGTTGAACGTACGTGAGGTACGGATCGTTGTCCCATTGATCGGCCGAAGCAAAGAATGCCTTGCCGGTTCCCCATTCCTTCGCCCAGCCGCTCGCTGTTACCGTAAGCGCCGTGGCATTATCGACGGCCAATCCGTATACGCCGGGCTGATCGAGCCCGTCGGGTGTGCCCAACAGGGCCGACCCCATGAAGCAGAGGAACCTACCGAGACGTCGCACATCTTTCAGTGTTACGACTCCTGGGTCGTTGTAACTTTCGGTGTCGATCGTGGATGCCTTACCAGGGTCTGCGAAATGCGGCTCGGTCACAACGCCACCCATCCATTGAAGGCTCATAACGTCATCGGCCATCGAGATTTTCACAGCGGGATCGAGCGAACTGCCGTCGTCGCAATAGAATTTCGGCGTATAGTAGTTTTCCACGATATCCTTGCTTGTGAGTTCGTCACCCGAACGCGTGTACTCCGCGGTGAAGACGTAGTTGCCGAGTATGGCCATGCCCGCGCTGGTGCCGCCGACGGTCAGCATTGGGGGGCCATAAATCGAATAGTTGTTGTAGGTGCTGATGATCGCCGAGGCGCCATTGGTGTGCCAATACCCCTGCGAATCCTGTTTCGGTGTGAGCAGTTGCACGTACGGCCATTGATCACCGCCCATGAAGTACACAGCTTCGGCCGTGAGCAGCTTGTCCACCAACTCGTTTGCGAGGCCGGTATTCTCCAGACCGCCAGATGTGACGTATCCGACGTTGCAGAGGTCATACGCGATAGCCGTTGCCACGTCGGATAATCCCTTCGTTGTCGCGTCGGTGTCGAAATAGAAAACGTTAACCGATCGCGCGCCAAATTGCAGGAACTCGGCTGCCTGGGCTGCAATGTTATTGTCGCCGAGCTTGTTGGCTATCACTACCACATCGCCGCCCTGATAGGATTCGCCGAAGGCCGCTCCAAAGCTCTGGTTGACAAACCAGTGGAAGACACTGTAGCCGTTTGATTGGCCGGTGTCCGTCATAACGGTTTCGTCTCCTCCGCCGGCGAGGAGAAGCCCGCCGACGCCGCCGTGCGGAGTTGATTCCACCCACTCGTCACCCAGGCTCTCGCCAACGGCGTCGTAGTGTTGGAAAGTATACCCGACGTGGTTGCCGGCGGTGTCGCTGCCAAGATCGACGTTGAACTTCACCCTCTTGCCCGCCTCGTCGGCGATGATGGCGAAGAAGGCCGCCCCGCCCCACTGGCCATCGTCCTCGAATTCGCTGCCGTCCTTGTTCATTCCGTAGGGATGGTACGGATCCCAGGGGGCATTCGTGTGATCGGGCACGTAGGTCGTGTCGTGCGGCGAATAGACGTAGCTTCCGTACTCAGAGGTCTCGAACGCGTCGCCGCCACGAACGTCAGCGCTGGCGACAATTGACGCCGAGGCCGCGTCGAAGCCGGCCGGCAGATCGACTTGCGACAGAAGCGTCTGCAACGAAACGACAGTCAGCGAGGTCGGGCTGGGGTCGTACGGCGACAAAATCGTCAGCGGCGCCATGTTTGTCACGGTGAGGTTCCCCTTCAGCAGCGTGAAATCGACCGTGTCGGACGCAGTAACGCCGGCCGGGCCGGTGATCGTCCAGGTCATCCAGGAGGCGCCCTCCGCGTCCCCCTCCACGTAAACCAGCGACGGACCCGCCGGCGAGTCGTACAAGTCCCATTGCTCGCCGCTGGTGATTTCCGTTGTCCGCTGCGGGTCCGTCCAGACTCGAATGTCGCCGCCGAACGTCAGCGTGCCGGTGAATTCGTCGGGCTCTTGTGGCGGCAGGTTGACGGGACTGATCAGTGCGGGGCTCAACTCTTCCTCGTGGCCAGAGTAATACGCAAGACACGCCCCCGGGTACTGCGTTTCCACCGGGTCATCGGTTGCATGGTCGATCATACCGTCGTTGTTTGAGTCGGTGTCAACGTTTGCGTCGAGAACGGAGTACTCAACTGTCTGGTACGTACTCCACACCCACCCTGGTTGGCCGGGTTGGGTGCCGTCGTTGTGGCAGGCCCAGATGTGCCAGTGGGCGGTCACCTCGGCCGTGCCGCCGGCAACGCCTACGACCGTCAGCGTCACCGCCGTGCTGCTGTAGGCGGGCACGTTCACAATCACCCTGGTGCCGGGCGATTGGCCCGTGGTCGAGTACCCGCCGTCGCTGTCCGGCACGATTTCCTGACCGTCGGCGGTGTAAACGTGAATTATGCTGCTATCGAAATCGAGACTCCAATAGCCGGCGGAGGAGACGCCGTCGGGACGCGGGTTTTGCAGGTCCAACGTCATGGTGTCCGTTCCGCCGACGCCGACGATCCCCTGGTGCGGGTCGTTCTCATAGGCGCTCGCGGCGGTAACGTCCAGCCAGTTGCCCACCTGGATCGCGGACGTAGCCGTGTTGGTCGTCAGCCAGCAGACGAAACTGCCTTCACTATCGAACCGCTTGTATGTCCAATTGTAGGTGAACGAATCCAGGCCGCGGAAACCTGGCGCGGGCGTGTAGAGAAGGCTTTGCCCACTCGGAGCAACCGACAGGGTGCCACCGGACGTGCTGATCGAACCGCCGACGCCAGGATCATACGGATCGCATGTCAAGGACCCATTTGCGGTTTGAACGGTTAAAATGGGGGCAAATAGAGGGTTCTCCACTACGTAGGCTGGAAAAGGTGTAGGGAGCCCCAACAAGTTGTCGGTCGAATCCGTCGCGACGAGCCAGGGATTGGTCCAGCCGGTTGCCGGGGGGCCGGCGTAGTACGGAGCAAAGGGCACGGCGATGGGGGCGCAAGAACTGGCGTCGGCAATCACGTGGATGCGGTCGAATTGACCGGCGGCGTCGGTCGCCGTAACGTCGAAATCATAAACGGTGAGAGGGTCGGCCTGACCCATATCGCACGTGAACTCGCCGGTGGTCGGGTCAAGGTATGCCCCGGGCGGCGGACTGCCGCTAAGCGAGTACGTGAGCGCCCCTGTGCCGCCGTGGGCAACAAACGACTTGTCAACAAATAAATGCTCGGGGATCGGGTCGATGTAGACGGTCCCGGATTGCCAAGGCAGGTCGTTGTTGGGGTCCGCGTAGTACCAAAGTTGATCTCCGCGAGAGGGCGGCAAGTAAGGCAAGTCGAACACCGGCGGCATATCCGCCGTGGAGACGTTCAGCGAAAACGCCCTGATCTGATAGCCGCCGTCGTAGTCGAACGTGACAGCCACGTGATAGGAACCGGACTGGCAACTGGCGCCGGGCGTCCATTGCAGTGTGCCGTCGTCTTGCCCCAGAGCGAGGGAGCCGCCCGTGCCGCTGGGGGCAGTCCAAGAGAATGTGCCGCCCGAATCGCCGGGATCGCCGACCACCGCGGCACTGGACAGCAGGGTGTTAAGCGTGACCCCGCTCTGCAAAGCGTCGGCGAAGACGGATGGGAGCGAACCGACCAGCAGCGTGCCGCCGCTGACGGTCGTGTCGCCGGTGTGGGTATCGCCGCCCATCGAGACCGTGCCTTTGCCGTTCTTCATCAGGTCGCCGCTGCCCGAGAGGCTCGATAGCGTCAGCGTCGCGTCGGCATCGGCCACGTCAATCGTGATCGGACTATCGGCCGCGACATTCATGGAAATCGTCGCGTCGCTCACGCCGGCGTCCACGGTGATGCCGCCGGTCAGAGTCAGGTCGCCCGCCCCGGTGATCGTAAACCCGGCGGCGCCAAACTCGATCGACCGGAAACTCACGCGGGTGCGATCATCGCTACATCCATTTTCCGACGGCGTGCCGGCGAAGTAAAGATCGCTTCCGGCCAGCGGCAGCACGTTGCCGGCCCAGTTTGCCGCCGTCGACCAGTCGCCGTCGCTGCCGCCGCCGGTCCAGACAAAGGGCGACGAAACGCTGTAGGTTGGCCCATAATAGGTCGGCACTTCGCCCTCGGTGTTGAAGCCCGTTTCGTCCAAGTAGTTGTCGTCCTCATCGATAATCGTGCCGTTGTCGATCAGGTTGAGCTGCACCGTTCCATTGCCGTAAACGTTATCGACAGTAACGACGTAGACGGCGTAACTGCCGTAGCCGCCGGCGTAACCGGTGACAGCAGTGATATTGCCGGTGGTGTTGGAGCAGACCAGCGAAAAATCTGCGGCGTCCACGCCGGTGACGTTCTTGCTGAAGGCGACGACGAACTGGAGGCTGTCGGCGGTGGTTTGCTCAGCCCCCAGCCGGGCGATCGTCGCGACCTGCGCCGGCAATGACGTCGCCTCTTGATTGTAGTGCGTCAGGACTTGGGAGAAGTCGTTGAGGTTCACCTGCCCGTCATAGTTGAAGTCGCCGCTTTGCCACGTTCCGGTTCCATTGTAGTTTGCCAGCACCGTGCCAAGGTCGTTCATGTCAACGTCTCCGTCCAAGTTCGCATCGCCGTACAGGGCTCGGGTGACCGTCACTCGGTGGCGCGTCGCGTTGTCGCTCCAGGCGAGTCCCGTGGCGGCCGTGGCGGCGGAACTGTAGAGCTGATTCTGGCTTGAGGAGAAGGGAATCGCAGGAGGCGTAGCGGCATAACTGGCCGTCAAGTCGCTCAATACGGTCGAGGCCGGGTCGGAATTGAGATCGGCGGAGTAATTGAAGACGATTTTTCCATCCTGAATGTCGGTGTGGCCGAGATTGAGCACCGGGTTCCAGGCGCCAGGGCCGGTAAGGTTGAGTTGGCCCGCGTAGACGGTGGTCGGGCCGGTGTAGTCGTTCGCGCCGCTGAGGGTGGCGAGGAAGTCGCCGGCTTTTTGCAGCGGGGCGTCCGTGCCGTGCAAATCGACGTCGATGGCGCCGCTGAGAACCAGATAGCTTGCGGCGGTGATGCCGGCCGAGGTTGTGCTGCTGTTGGTGATCCAGCCGCTGAACAGGCCGACCTGGCCGACAGTGATGTTGTGGCCGTTTAGATCGAGCTCAGCCCCATATTCGCCGCTAAGCAACACTGCGCTGCCGCAAGACGCCAGGGCGTTATCGTTGCCGAGTTGGAGTGTTCCCGCCTCGATCACCGTGCCGCCGGTGTAGGAGTTGGCGGCGGCAAGAACCAGGGTGCCCGCGCTGGTTTTCGTGAGATAGTTGGGGCCGGAGAGGGCGCCGGAGATTGTCAGCGTCGCGCCGTTGGCCACGTCGATTGTAAGCGCTTTGGCCATCGCGATGTTCAACGAAATCACCGCGGTGCTCGCGGCGGAGGCGACCGAGATGCCGTCAGAAAGCGTCAAGTCGTTTCCGCTCAGGGAGAAACCGTCGGCGGCCAACTCGATCGACTTGAAAGTGGTGCCGGCAGGGAAGTCGTTGACGGCGCCGGTCTGTGAGGAAGCGTCGAAGTGCAATTCGTCGCCGGGCTGCGGCACAACCTGCGCCGGGGGCTGTTGGTCGTTCACCCAATTGTCGGAATTGTTCCAGTTGTTGTGCGACTGGCCGCCGCCTCCCGTCCAAATGCAAACGGAGAGTAGGCTGCGATCTTCGAGCGGCTCGAAGGCGAGGCGTCGCCGATGCGGCAGACCGGCAGTCGAGCGTTTCCTGCTCAGGCGCGTTGCCCCAGAATCACGCCCCCCCCCCGAAAAAAGCGGAATGCGTCACGCATGATCGGATCCTCCGGTGTAAGGCCAGGAATCGAAGGTCAAAGGTTCAAGGTCAAACGTGGACGCAACGAGTCCTACGACAAGGCGGCCGCTATTCTACGCCGGATCATGGAAAGCACAATAACCAGAAGTAGGGGGTGCGGGGGGTGGGGCTTGCCGCCGCGGTCAACTCGCCGGCGTAGATAGGCCAGGAAAGGCTGGATCTCGGCACTGCGCGTCCAGGCTGGCTCGCCCAACATGCGGATTTCGCCGGCCCGAGACCGTGGTGTCAAGATTCCTTGGTTTCGGGCGGCGTTTGTCGGCGGAGCAGGTCAAGGCACGTGCGGACGCGGCGCTTGACTTCGGCAACCACCTCTTCTTCGTCGCGGCCGGCGATCTCCGCATGGGGAATGGGCTCGCCGTAATGGACGCGGATGCGGCCGAGGCCGGGAAACCTCTTCGTCCGCGGCCAGACGCGATACGCCCCGTCGATCGCCACTGGCAAGATGACCGCGTTCGATCGGGCGGCCAAGGTGGTGAAGCCGGGCCGAAACCGCCCCAGCTCGCCATCGCGGCTGCGAGTGCCCTCGGGGAAAATCACCACCATCTCACCCTGCTTCAACAGCCTGAGCGACTCCTTGATGCCGCTCAGTCCAAAGCCGTCGCGGTCGATCGGAATCGCGCCGATCAATTTCAATAGCCAGCGGAACGGAGCAAACGTCATCAGCGTTTCGCGGGCGACGTAATGCATCTGCCGCGAACAGCCGATGCCCACCAACGGCGGATCGAAATGGCTCTGGTGATTTGACACGACCAGAACGCCCCCGCTGGCCGGAATGTTCTCGCGGCCCGAGTAGCGAACGCGATACACGAGCACCGCGGCCACTTGCAGCACGTGACGCAGGAACTGATACCAGAGGCGGTTGACGAGGGAACGGGACATGTGGGGAATGACGAAATCCGAATAACGAAGGACGAAGGAATGACGAAATCCAAATGACGAAATCTGAATGACGAATGACGAAAGAATGACGAAATCCGAATGGCGAAATCCGAATGACGAAGGATCGCGGCGTTGGGGTTTCCGCGTTTCGTCATTCGAGCTTCGTCATTCCTTCGTCATTCGGATTTCGTCCTTCGTCATTTCTTCGCGGCGAGTTTCTCCAGTTGTTCCACGACTTCTCCCAGTGTCATGCCGTCGGTCGATACGGTTACGGCATCGGCGGCGGGGAGCAAAGGGCCGACGGGTCGGGCCGCGTCCTCGCGGTCGCGGCGGTCTTGCGCGGCCAGGACCTGTTCCAGGGTAACGGGCTCGCCCTGCGACTGCAAGTCCAGGAGCCGCCGCCGGGCCCGCTCGGCCGGGCTGGCGGTGAGAAAAACTTTGCACTCGGCACGGGGAAAGGCGATGGTCCCCTGGTCGCGGCCTTCGGTGACCACGTCGTCCTCGGCCGCCAGTTTGCGCTGAAGCCCGACCAGCAGTTCGCGCACCTTGGGGTTATCGGCGGCGTAACGGGTCACCGCGGTTACTTCGGAAGTTCGCACCGCCTCGGTCACGTCTTCGCCGTCCAATAGGATTCGCTCGCCAAGCGTGCGGATATCGAGTCTCGCAGCCAGCCGGGCCAGATCGTCGGGCGCATCCCAGTCGAGCCCGCGCCGCAAGGCCGCCAGGGCAACGGCCCGATACATCGCTCCCGTGTCGAGAAAGCGGAACCCGAGCCGCCGCGCCAGCGCCCGGGCGACCGTGCTCTTTCCTGCTCCGGCGGGTCCGTCGATGGTGATGATCATGCCAGATGCGTTGCGGCGAACTCATCAGGGGACATTACCGCAAGCGGCGACGCACTGTAGTCCGCCTTGTTTCGTGTGACAATCACATCAATGTGGCCGTCGATGGCGGCCGCATTTTGTACGGCGTCCTCGAAGTCGCGAAAGTCGGAATTCATCGCTGCGACCAGGATGTTCTTGTCAACGCCGCACGCATCGACGATTTCGAGAAGGCGACGGATGAACCGCAGCCCGACATCGCGTCCCTTCTCTTTTCGCAACACGTAATACAAGTCGGTGGCGCTGGAAGCGGTGATGAACAGGTGTACCTGCCGAAAATCGGCAGCGCCGAGAATCCGCTGGGCTGCTTGGCAAAACGGCTCGCGCGCCAATGCCACGTCCAGGACGACGTTGGTGTCAAGCAGGATTCGCACTCGGCTTTCCCTTCAAGTATTCGGCCTTCTCATCTTTCCAGTTGCTCACGTCGCAACCCTTGAGTATGCCCGTCCATTCCTGCACGAACCGTTTGCCCGCATCCTTGTCGCGAGGCGGGGCCGGCTCACTCTGGTCGGGAAAGACGACGACAACTTGCATTCGGCCCTGGGGCGCAACGCCTTCTGGGAACATCAGATGCCCATTCTCGTATACCGCTATTACTGGTCGCATGACGGCACCGCCTACATTGAACACCGATTTCCGCTGTCACTGTCTATTATACCCCTCAGCAGAGCGGCAGCAAGACGGGGCCCCAATTCTCACCGACCTGCGACGTTACGGATGAAGGCGTTCACCTCGTCGGCGTGAGTCCAATTGATGAGGTGGCCGCCGTTGGGAAGCACGACGTCGGCCTCGACGCGACAGGCGGGAATCAGCGGGTCGCGGCGGCCGTGGATTTGGAAGACGGGAACGCCCACGAGCGGCGTCGGTTGCCAGCGGAGAATTGCCTGCAGCGTCCAGTGCATGAAGCGCGGGTCGGAGTCGCGGAACATTGCGATCAGCAGTTCGCGCCTCGCGGCTGAGCGACGATGTTTCAACCGCAACACAGGCCCGGCGAGCAACTTCGCCACCTTCCAAGCCTGCGGCGGAATCAGCGGCAGGAGCCAACGGCCCGGGACATAGATCGGGCGAAGACTTTCGCGGCGGCAACAACTGGCGATCAGCACCACGGCGTCGGGCTTCAGCCGCCGGGCCATCTCGTAGGCCAACATCCCGCCGAACGAGACGCCGCCGAGAACTAGCGGCAGGTCGGGCGAAGGGGTCAGCGTTTCGGCCATTCGCTCGGCATACTGCGCCAACGATTCGTTTTTCCGCGGCGGAATCCACGGCGGCACGATCAGTTGCGGAAACGCCGCCCGCTGCGGCTCAAGCAGACGATGGTCGGCGCCGAGGCCAGGCAGCAGGATTAGTTGGAATCCCGTCATGCCACGACCACCTGAACGTCGGTTCTGATTCCCACGCTCCGCGTGGGAACCCGCCGGGCCAAAAATTGGCATCGGACCGGGCGGCGCAGAGCGCCGCGAACGGGGGCGTTCCCACGCGGAGCGTGGGAACGAGATAGGGATTTCAGCATGACAATATCACTTCCACTTCGATCCACTGGTGCGGGCCGATGGGGACGTCGATCCGATCGCCTTCGACCACCAGCGGCACCGCGGGAACGTCGCCGGCGTTGATCTTCTCGGCCGAGACGACGGGGCGAAAGCAGCGCAAGCCGAGCGTCACGCCCCGGCCCTCGGTCTCCAGCAGGCGGACGCGAAGGGCGATTTGCCTAGTGGCCTCTCCCGCGAGCTCGCCGCGGGCCGTTGGCCCCCGGCTATTATTGTTGTCGTAAGTATTGGTTGCGACGGGGAGCGAGGCTTCCCAGTGCGTGGCCAGCACATTGCGACGATCGAGATGGAACAACCAGCCGCTCGGCGTCGGCGGCGGGGGCTGGTCGGCCAAGACCAACGGCGGCGCGAGGAAAGCGACGGCCGCCGCCGCCGGATTCGGTGCGTCGATGGCGATGCCCAAGCGGAACGAACGAGCCGTCTCCCCTTGCACCACCAGAATCGTGTCGAGCTTTCGCAAACCGAAACGGCGATGATACGGCAGCCCGCCGCAGAGCAGCGTTGTCCGCTGTGGATCGCTGCGGATATCGACAAAATGCGGCGATTCGATCTGCACAAGATCCGTCGGCAGATTCGCCAGGCCGACGCTGCGGTGCAGCGTCGAACTCTCGTCTTTCCACGCGAATCGGGCGGCATAATACGACTCCCACGGACTCTGGCCGGGCTGGCGATCAATGTCCAGATCGACGAGCAGCTCGATCACGCGGCTGCCGCGGCGCAGCCGGGTCGTCTGCCGGAAACCGGCCACGCGCCGCCCGTCGCGGTCCAGCAACCGGCCGCGGCAGACGATTTCGCCCAGCATCGGGCCGGGCGAAGTGACTTCGATCCCCTCGGCCGCCATGATCGAGTAGTTGGCCTCAGCGCCCGCTTCGCCGCTGTGCGGCAGCCGCAGGGCGATCTGCTGGGCGAGCCGCGGATCACGGTGCCGGTAATCCTCGATTGTGCGAATGGCCCCGGTGGCCGGGTCGAAGTGGACTTCGCAGAACTCGTTTCGCAACAGGTTCTCTTCGGCCAGCGGCGGCGGCCCTTTCGGGCGGCGACGCCCGAACCAACCCTTGCCTTCGGCCGGCGGCGAAGCATCGCGATCGATCCACGCGAAGCCCATCGATGGGATTTCGAGGGGAGAGGGGAGAGTGGAGAGGGGAGAGGGGAGAGCGGAGAGGCGAGTGGGAGGGCTGGGCACTTCAGTGCCCGGTTGAGGCGGCGGACCATCCCACGCTTGCTGGGCGAAGCTGAGCGGATTGACAATCAGTGTGCCGCGTTTTGATGAATCGCCGCCGCCGAGCGAAGCGGCGAAATCGGCGAGCGATCCTTGCAGCGAGGACTCCAGTTCCCGATCTGTGTCGGGATCGGTGACCAGCGCGTCTTCGATGCGACGAGTCACGGGGTGTTTGGTGGGCTCACAGGGGCGACTGGGCACTGAAGTGCCCAGCCCGTGGGCCAGCCCTCGCTGGGAGAGCTTCGTCAAGGCGGTGAGCGTCAGGATTGCGTCGGATTTCGCGCGGCGGGAGAAATAGCGAACCCAGCGGGAGATCGGATCGGGGCGTGTGGCGATTACCTCTTGCTTCAAGTAGGGCGAGCGGTATTCGTCGGGCTGGTAGTTCTTCGACTCGCCCTCGGCAACTTCGCCGAAGAGACCCGGCATCGTCGAAAAGCCGCCGAGCACCGGTCCGTAGGCTGCGATCCGCCGCAGGTCGTCGTACCAGCAACACGCCCGACCGGGCCAATGGGCGAACATCACCGTGGCCGTGTGATCGAGGCTCATCGAGTCGGCCAGTTTCTTGGCGAGCGAAAGGAACGACTCCGCCCGGCTGGCATCGATCGGCAGGCAGCCGAGCGACGGGATAGCCGTTCCGTCGAGCCCTTCCCAGGAGACGAGGCTCTGATCGCTGGTGGGAAAGCGGCCGTCGTCGAGCGTGCAATGCAGCGCGGCGGAGAAGCCCAGGCGGCGGAGCACTTGCGGCAACGTGGGCGTCAGCCCGAAACGGCGACGGCCGAAGACCACGGGCCGCTGCTGCAACAACTCCTGGTAGACCGCCAATCCGCGGGAGAGATGGCCTGCGATTGCCTCCGGATCGAGCAACGGCAGGGGAAATTCGCTGTGCTCGCCGCCGACGAGCGTGATCGAGCCGCCGGCCAGCGCCCGTTTGAGCACGTCGAGCGTCTCCGGCTCGCGGCCGGCGATCTCCTCGATTACCTCGCCCGAAACGAGCAAGTTGCGCGGTAGACCATCGGCCAGTTCATCCCGCAGGGCTTGGCCCAAGGTGCTGGGGGCGACAAGCGTCAGATCGAGCAGCCGGGCATCGAGGGGATAAAAATACTCGCGGGCCTCGTGCAGGCGATCGAAGGCCGACTGGAGATGCGCTTTGGCGGCCGTCGTGTTGCCGGCGACCGCCTCACGCGCCGCCGCCAGGGCGGAGGTTTGCAGGGCGTGCTCGTCGAGGTTGCTCATGTAGCGGAGTTTTCGCGTCAACAGCTCGACCTGAAGATGGCAATGGCCGAGGGCGAGAAAATCCGCGGACAGGTTCGGGTCGATTGCTTCAACTCGCGGGGAACTCCCGCCATCGTGGAAGGCCCCCCGATTGCAATCGAGGGGCGTTTCTCCCTGGGAACAGGTTTCTGTAGGGCACTCCGAAGGACGGGAACTCGCGGAGTCGGCCAGCCGTTGCAGGGCGGCGGCGATGATCTGCGCGGTGCTGCAAGCCGCGGAGCACGCACGCGCCTGCCGCCTGGGCCTCGGCCAGCCAGCCGTCGGGCAAGGAGGATTCGCAGCAGTCGGGGACGAAAACCAGGTTTCCGGCCGGCTCTGAAGGGGGGCATGAAGCCGGTACCCACCCGGGAATCGCCTCCACGTCGGCCAGCAACGCCGGGTGCCACAGCGCCGACCACGCTGCCAGCAATTGCTCGGCGTCTTCTTCCCGCCGCTCCAGATCGAAATCCTCCAGCGTCAGGCAGGGAAGCAGGACTATGAGGCGGTTGAACATAGGGGCCAGGGACTGGGGGCTGGGGGCTAGGGGCTGGGGGCTGGCGGCTAGGGACTGGGGGCTGGGGGCTAGGGACTGGGGGCTGGGGGCTAGGGACTGGGGGTTGGGGGCTAGGGACTGGGGGCTGGGGGCTAGGGACTGGGGGCTGGGGGCTAGGGACTGGGGGTTGGGGGCTAGGGACTGGGGGCTGGGGGCTAGGGACCGGGGGCTGGGCGGCTAGGGGCCGGGGGTTAGTGGTCAGCGGCCAGAAACATGGACCTAGCTAGACGAAGGGACTCCCGACCGCGATCCCCCGAACCTGCTTTTAACCCCAGCCCCTAGTCCTTGACCCCCAGCCCCTAGCTCCTGTCCCTACCATACCTTCCCCGGCAGCCTGGGGCAATCGGTTGACAGTCGGCCCTGGTCGAGGATAAATTAGAGACATCGGGATAGGCAGCCTAATTGGAGCATATCTTGACAGGCCAGCCTCGGGCCTGGGGCTGTCAGGAACGGAGAGTCTGCGTCTATTCGAGCCGTTTCGGGCCGGTCTCGACGGAGGGTTCAGGTTATGGCAAGTGGTGCTGTTTGGGGCATCGACATCGGCCAATGCGCACTGAAGGCTCTGCGGTGCCGCGCCCACGAGAACCCGAAAAAGATCGTTGCCGAGGCCTTCGACTACATCGAGTATCCCAAGATTCTTAGCCAGCCCGGCTCCGATCCGGCCGAGTTGATCGGCGACGCGCTGAAGCAGTTCCTTTCGCGCAACACGGTGCTGGGCGATCGGGTGGCGGTGTCGGTCTCCGGCCAGGCCGGCCTGGCCCGTTTCATCAAGCTGCCGCCGCTGGAGGCGAAGAAGATCCCCGATCTGGTCCGTTATGAAGCCCGGCAGCAGATCCCCTTCGACCTGAACGACGTGGTCTGGGATTATCAGCGGATGGGCGGCGGGAGCGTGGAGGAGGGATTCGCGCTGGATACGGAGATCGGCCTGTTCGCCATGAAGCGCGACGCGGTCTTTCGCGCGCTCGATCCGTTCCTGAAGCTCGACATCGCGGTCGATGTCGTCCAGCTTACGCCGCTGGTGTTGTACAACTTCTTGGTTTTCGACCAGATGGGCGACCTGCCTCCGCCCGAGGAGTTCGACCCCGAGAATCCGCCGGAGTCGGCAGTCATCATCTCGATGGGGACCGACGCGACCGACCTGGTAATCACCAACGGCTTCCGCGTTTGGCAGCGGAGCATCCCGATCGGCGGCAGCCATTTCACCAAGGCGCTCACCCGCGAGTTGAAACTCACCTTCGCCAAGGCCGAGCACCTGAAGCGGAACGCCACCCAGGCCGCCGATCCGAAGGCGGTCTTCCAGGCGATGAAACCCACGTTCAGCGACCTGCTGACGGAGTTGCAGCGCTCGATCGGCTATTTCTCGAATCTTGATCGGGCGGCGAAGATCGGTCGCGTGGTGGCGTTGGGTAACGCCATGAAATTGCCCGGCCTGCGCCGCTATCTCTCGCAGAGCTTGGGCTACAACATCGAGAAGATCGAGTCGTTCCACGGGCTGGAGGGCGCGCAGGTCGTCGGCTCGCCCACCTTCCAGGAGAACCTGCTCTCGTTCGGCGTGAGCTACGGGCTGGCGTTGCAGGGCTTGGAGAAGGGGACAGTCCACACCAACCTGCTGCCGCGCGAGATCGTGCGCAGCCGGCTGATCAAGCGGAAGAAGCCCTGGGCGGTAGCTGCGGCGGCGTTGGTGCTGCTCGGCTGCGCCGTCAATTATGCGGCCCGTTCCTTGGCGCTGGGCGGCGTGAACGATCCCGCCTGGCAGCCCGCGCAACGCCTGGCCGCCGACCTGAGGGCCAAAGTTCGACAAATTCGGCACCGATAAGACTCAGGCAGAACAGAAGTTCACTGACACCGACCAGGTCGGCAAGCATCTGGTGGGCAACATGGACGGGCGGATTCGCTGGCTGGAATTGCTCAAGGCGATCAACGCCTGCCTGCCGCAGCCGAGAGAGCCGGAGCCGATCGACGAGAAGGCCAAGGACAAGGAGGCCGCCCGCACCGCCGAGATCATGCAACGGCCGGAACTGCACATCATCAATCTGGATTGCGTCGATGTGGACGACATCGCGGCATGGAAGACCGCCACTGATCCGATGCGCGGCAAGGCCGCCGATGCAGCCGCGGCCGCCGGCGGGACAGCCGCCCCCGCTCCCGCCCCCACCCCCGCCGCCGACCAGCCGGCCGCCGACAGTCCGTCGGGCTCGAGCGAGGCGTCAACCAGCAAGGGGCCGACGTGGATCATTCAACTCGCCGGGTACCACTTCCACAACGCCGACACGTACAACCAGGGGGCGAAGTACCTCAACAACACGCTGATCAAAGCCCTCCGTGAGAAGACGATCGAACTGCCCAACGCAGACGGCAAGGGAAGTGAACTCGTTTCGATGGAGGAGCTGGGCATCAGTTACCCGACCATCATCAAGCATTCACAGTTGGAGGAATGTCCCCTGACCGATCCCAACGTGGAGAATTCGGACATGGGAGGCATGGGCCCGATCGGGCATCCGATGGCGGCCGACAATGCGGGGCCCAAGCTGGTCAAGCCGCTGAAGTTCGAGTTCGTCGTGCAGTTCTGCTGGCAGCCCAAGACTCCGGCGGAACGCCGAAAAGCCAAGGAAGCCGCGGAAAAAGCCAAAAAGGCGGCACAGGCCGCCAACAACATGGGCCAACCCTAGGGCGGTTATGGACAAACTCAAGATATTCCTCGCCAACGCCAAGAAGCACCAGTTCTGGATCTGCTGCGGCGTGATGTTGTTGGTTTCGCTGGGCTGCTGGTGGTGGGCATCCAGCGCGGTGGCAAAGCTCTACGACACCCGGGAAACGGCGATTAAGGGCAGTTTCGACGGGGCCAAGGTCCAGCCCGGCGCTCCGAACCAAAAGGTAATTGACAGGATCGAGCAGCAACGCAAGGACCTGAGCCAGAAAGTCTATGACGCTTGGAAGAGCATCTACGACCAGCAGCAGAAGAACTGCGTCTTTCCCACCGAAGTCCTTGGTAAGGAGTTCGAGAAGGCCTTCAAGAAGCTCCAACTACCGAAAGGCGAGCTCGATTCGGAATACCTGGAGATATACCAGAACCACATCAAGCAATATCTCCCCGAACTTGGCAAGATCATCAACGTTCGTCACGAGGTTGACAAAGGAGATGGGACGGCTCCGGCCGGGGTGCCTCTCGGTCCGCGTCCGCCTCGTCAGGGCGGCTTCGGCGGCGTCCGAGGCGGCGGCTTCGGTGGCCCCGGCGGCTTCGGCGGCGTCCGAGGCGGCGGGACCGCAGGGGCTCTCGGCGGCCGCAACGGCGGGATGGTGCCGGGCTTGCCGCCGAACATCGGCGGCGGGGGCCCGATGCAACCGCTCGGAGGCGGCACCGACGCGGACAAGGAGTACGCCGGCGTCGTCGATTGGGACGAAGGCGACTTCGCCAGCACGTTGGCGGCCCACTTCGATTGGCTAGGCCGGGCGCCGACGACGATCGAGGTGGTGATGGCCGAGGAAGACCTTTCCGTTTACCAGACGCTGCTGAACGTCATCAAGAGGGTCAACGCCGGGGCGAGCACCCAGGCCAACGCCCCGATCAAACGCATCATCGCCCTGGACATCGGCAGGGACGCGAGGTCTGGTTGGGACGAAGCCCGGCAAGCTGTGTTTGTCCACTCCCGCACCACCCTCGGCGGACAACAACAACAGGGCGGGCAGCAGGGGCCGCTATCGCGCGAGCAACAAGAGGAAGAGACGCTTTTCGCGAATCGCTACATCGATGACAAAGGGGACCCTCTCCCTTACGATCCCGAATACCCTCACGCCAAGCATCCCAATATCGAGTTCAAAATGATGCCGGTCTTCTTGAGCTTCGTGATGGATCAGCGCCGCCTGCCGACGTTGTTGGTCGAATGCGCCAACTCCGGTATGAAAATCGAGGTGCGGGGCGTCCGGGTGCTCAAGGAGATGGTTCCGCCGTTTGATCCGGGCACCGGCGGGGGCGGTGGTGGGGGCGGCGGCGGTTTTGGGGGTGGCGGCGGCGGCGGCTTTGGCGGTGGGGGCATAAGGGCGCTAGGCGGCGGCGGGCCTGGGGCCTTGGGAGTTCCACCACCGCCCGGCGGCATGATGCGCGGCGGCAGTAGGGGAGGGATAACGCCGCCGATGCGGCCTTCCGGCCATGCTCCCGCTGCCGGCGGCGGTGGTGCCCCGCAGGACGTCACCGGGCAATTCGATGTGCCGGTGCAACTGTGCGCCGTCATCTACATCTACAATCCACCCGACCGGGCGAAACTGGATATCCCGGAGGAGAAGACTCCAGCCGAGGCGGCCGCTGCCGCATCGCCGCCGGCCAATGCCCCAGTTCTGCCGCCGTCGCCCAACCCGACTCCACGGAAGTGAGTTATGAAAAAGCCAAAACTGCGATTGGACAAAGCGGCGATCCAGAAGTTCTTCATCGAGAACGTCGAGAAGATCGTCTTTGCGCTCCTGGCGCTGGTCTTTGTGCTCTTCATCTATTCGGCGTTCACAGTAAGACACTACGGTGGCACGCCTGAGGACTTGAATGTCGCGGTGAGAAAAGGGGGGGAAGAACTCAATCGCGGTGGGGATCCGCCGAACGACAACAAATTGGAGGTGCGGGACTACTTCGTTCAGGCCAAGCAGAACAGCCTGCCCACTAGCGAGAAGCTCTATCCCAGGCTGGCCACCTGGGATGCGGCCATCTTCCCGAAGCGCGATCTCCGCGGCGAGCCGGAGTTGTTCGCCGTCGAGGGCCTCCGCGGAACGGCAGGTTTCGGCGCCATGTCGGTGCTGGTGGATCCGCCAGGCGGCGGGAATCCGCAAGGCGGGATGCCCCAGGCAGCGGCGGAAATCCGCGGCCAGCGGTGGGTCGTGCTCACCGGCGTCGTCTCCTACGACAAGGAGCTGCGGGCTTTTGAGGACGCCTTGAGGAATGCTGGCCCCAGCATCGAATGCTACGATCCGCAGCGCGACCTGCCCTACTACGTCGCCTGTGACGTGCAACGCATCGAAGTTTCCAGTGGCGCCGACGCGACGAAACCCGTCTGGGAAAACGTCCCCGTCATCTCGTCGTTCAAAGCCATGAGCGAGGCGATGAAACGGTGGGCCCAGCCGCCGGCTCAAGACGTCATTGCACAGGAGCATTTCTTCCAAGCCAGGCCGACGGCGCTCGCGTTCCCGCTGCCCAGCCTTGTTGGGTCGCAGTGGGGTGAGACTGTGGCCCACGTACCGGAGATCCCGCTGGCTGATTCCGTCCCAGGCGCGGCGCCGACACCGCCGCCAGACAAGGTCGTGCCGCCGAAGGACACAGGACCAAAACCCGCGGGCGATGCAGGGGTTCCAGAGGATCAGTACGGCGACAACCCCGCCGAACAGGCCGGTCCGATGGGCGGCGGTCCCACCCCGGGCCCCGCGGCTCCGGCGGCCGCCGGCGTGCCCTCTCTCCTCTTCCGCTTCCTCGACTTCAACGTCCAGCCCGGAAAACAGTACGCCTATCGCGTGCGGCTGGTGCTGCGAAACCCGAACTACAAAGTGCGAACCTCGTGGCTAAAAGACCCGAAACTGGCCGCCGAACAGTTTCTGAAAACGAAGTGGTCGTCGGACGAGAGCGAGCAGCCCCTGCTGGTCACGGTGGCCGACGATACGCGGGTTTTGGCCGTCTCCGTCACCAGCAAGGCCCGCGAGCCGGTGGGCAAAGTCCTTGTCAACAGGTGGTCGAGACAGCGCGGCTGTGAAACGCACAACGAGTTCGACGTGGTTCGCGGGCAGGTGCTCGATTTTCCCGACGTGACCGCCAGGCCCGAGAACCAGAACGGCGGCGCGGGAGTGCCTCCCGGCGGACCCGGCGGCGGCGGGATGATGCCGTTGGGCGGCAGAGGCTCCGGCGGCATGATGCCCATTGGCCCCGGCGGCTTTGGTGGTCGTGGAATGGGTCCCGGCGCCGTTGGCGGTCCCGGCGGCTTTGGCGGTCGCGGAATGGGCCCCGGCGCCGTTGGCGGTCCCGGCGGCTACGGTCCCGGCGCCCTTGGCGGTCCCGGCGGCTACGGTCCCGGTGCCCTTGGCGGTCCCGGCGGCTACGGTCCCGGTGCCCTTGGCGGGGGCGGGATTCGCCCCGGCGGGAACATGCCCGGCGGGCCGCCCGGCGGCGGCGTCCCCATCGGCGGATCGTTCAAAGTGAACTACATCACTCACGCAATCATCGTCGATTTCCGCGGCGGCGAGCTGCTCCGCGGCCGAAAAACAGGCACCAGCCACAGTCTGCACCTCTCGGCGCCCGGCGCGATCCTCATGCAAGATCGCGATGGAAACCTGATCGTCCACGACGAGTTGGACGATTTGCCGGAGTACAAGAAAATCGTCCCCCCCAATCGCCCGCCGAGCACGTAGAACCGCAGCCCGGCAAGCACGGCGGTGACCACGCGGCCGCAAAAGGTGGCGGCGCCCACGGCAAGGCTCCGCCCCCAGGCCACAAGACGCCCGGCGGAAAAAAAGGGCCGAAACCTTAGTCCGTATCTTGCATCACGGTCGCGCGGAACGTCCCTGCCCGCCCGATATGCCGTGTTCTGCGGGGCAGACAGGCTGCGTAGTCTCGGCAAACGCGGCAAACGCAATCTCTCGTCGGCGGGCCAAGAAAAGGCGAAACTCCCTTCTTCGGCCACGGAATCTTCTGGAACTGGCCTTGACCGCCTGGCCGCCCGTCGCTATTTAAGCCCTCCTCATCAACCGCACTTTCAAGATTCGATCTCGAACTCGGCCTTCTTCGATGTCCGGCAGGCGGAAGAACGCTGGCACAGAACGGATGAGTCTCACAAGGAGAGCTCTGTTGAAAACGACAATTTACGTACTTGTCGGCTGGATCGCGCTGGCACTAATCTCGGCGAAGCACGTGACCGCGGGGTCCTTCAATGGCGCGTCGGAAACGTGGCTGGCGGCGGCGGCCCCAGGGCAAGCCAACCCGGCGGACAATCCGCCCGCCGACCCGCGGCGGCAAGCGGCCGATCTGCTCCGCCGCGCGCGGCAAGCGATGGCGGAGAAGGACTTCGTCGCGGCCGACTCGCTGATTTCACAGGCCGAGACCCTCGGCGTGAAATACAGCATCTTCTACACGGGAGACACGCCGGATCGGGCGCGGCGCGATCTGGAGCGCACGCGGAACGGCGCCGCAGCGGCCAAGCCGAGCGGGCTGCTGTCGCCGCTGGGCGGCAGCCGCGACAAGGTCCCCGCGTCGGACCCCTTCGCCGCGCACTCGATCGATCCAGCCACCGCCGCCAACGCGGGTCAGTCGGATCCGAACGCGCTGGCCGGCACGGCGGCGCGAGCGCCCACCGCGATGGGCCAAGCGGCAAATAGACCGAGCAACAGCCCGCTGCGCACAGCCCGGCTGGCGCTGGCCGTCGGCGACCTTCGCCGGGCGATGGAGTTCGTCCAACGCGCCAAGGCGACGCCGATGAGCTACGGACCCTCGGACGACACGCCCGACAAGGTCGAAGTGGCAATCCGGCGGCAACTGGACTTACAGGGGCTCGACAAGGGCACGGAGGCTTACGCCCGCGGCTGCTCGCGCAACTTGACGGAACAAGCCGACGCCCTGCTCCGCTGGAATGAATACGACGAGGCCGAGCGGCTCGCCCGCCGAGCGGCCGCCCTGAGGATCGATTACGGGCCGTTCGAGCAGAAGCCGCTGGAATTGCTGCAAAAAATCGCCAGTGCCCGCCGACAGGAACGCAGTGCAGCGGCCGCGGTCGAAATGCCGGGCTACGCCAATGCCTCGGGCGGCGGAGCGAATCTCGTCTCGCGGCAACGAGCGGTGGAGTTGATCGGACAGGCGCGGGATGCGATCGGCGCGGGCCGGTTGGATCAGGCCGAGATGCTCGCCCGCCAGGCCCAGCAGATCGTTCCCAACACCGCCTTTGCCCCGGGCGAGGATTGTCCGGAGTTGGTTCTGCTCGATCTGCAACGGTTAAAGCAGCGCACGCCGTCGGCAGTGGTGCCCGCCGGCGGTCAATACGCCGGCCAGGGTGATGCAAACGTCGCCACGGCCGCCGTCTACAATCCAGCCAGCGATCAGACGCGGAACATGACGGCGTCGGGTACGGAACCGGGTTTCCCGGACAATCAGGGCGTGCAGCCCGGAAGCCGATACGCCCAGGTTTCGCCGCCGAATCCGATGAGGCCGCCGGAGCCGCCGCGCCCCGAGAGCCCTAGCGGCGGACCGTCGCAGGGGATGGTGCTGTTCCAGCAGGGCGAAGCGGCGCTCCGGGCCCACGATACCGCGCGGGCCTACGCACTGTTCCGCCAGGCGACCAACTACCCCAACGATCTGGATCCCGACACCGCACGGCGCCTGCACGACCATCTGCAACTCCTCACCGGGCCGGGAGCAGCCGGGCCGGCCACCGCGGCGGGGCAACCGCCGACAATGGCCAGCCAGGCGGCCGCCCAGCAGCAGTTGCTCCTAAACCAGATTCGTACCGAACTGGCCCATCGCGAATCGACCGCCCGGGTGATGCGGGCGACCGATCCGAAGGGGGCGCTGGCGATCTTGCAGGAGGCGCGGAAGAAGGTCGAAATGACCGCCGGACTCGATCCGCCCATCCGCGATCAATTCCTCCGCAGCGTAGATCGCGCCATCGCCGAGACGAACCAGGTGATCGCGCAGAACCGCCCGCAGATCGAACTGAACGAGAAAAACACCCGCGTCGACCAGGACGTGCAACGCCGGCAACGGGTGAAGGTCGAGGTGCAGGAGAAGATCGCGATGAAGTGCGACGAGTACAACAGGCTCGTCGAAGAACAGCGCTATGCCGAGGCGGTCCAGGTTGCGAAGCAAGCGTCGGAGCTCGCTCCTCGCGAACCGGTGGTGATTCAGATGCTGGCCGAGGCGAAGTTGATTCAGAACTTCCGCGAGGCCGAGGCCATCCGTGACGCCAAGGCCGACGGCTTCGTTCGCGCGGAGAACAATGTGGAATGGTCGGGCGTCCCGTTCGACGACAATCGGCCGTACCAATTCGCCAACGACGGCAAGAACTGGGGCGATTTCACCAAGGCGCGGATGAAATATGCCGGCGGCCGCCCGCGGCCGAAAACGGAGAGCGAAATCGAGATCGAAAAGAAGCTGCGCACGCCGGTCTCGCTGCAATTCACCGCCGCCCCGCTGGGCCAGGTGATGGACTATCTGGCCAAGCTGGCGGAGGTCAACTTGTACCTCGATCCCACCGGGCTGACCGAGGAAGGCGTAACCCGCGACACCCCGGTCACCATCAATCTGCCCAGCGAAATCATGCTCAAGAGCGCCTTGCACCTGATTCTCGAGCCGCTGCACTTAAGCTACGTGATCAAGGACCAGGTGCTGAAGGTCACCAGCGAGCAGATGCGCGACGTGCAGGTGTACACCTATGCGTATCCGGTGGGCGACCTGGTGATCCCGATCCCGAACTTCGTCCCCGGAATGAACACGGGGTTGGCCGGGGCATATACGAAAGCCATGGCCGACGTGAGCTACTTTGGCGGCGCCTTGACCGGCCCCTCGTTCAACCGCCGCGCCGCTGAACGTCGCCAGTAACAGCAAGCACGGCAACATGACCAGCAGCGCGGAACTGTTGGCCCAGCAGATGGGCGCTCCCACCAGCCACCTGCCGCCCGCCGGCGCGGCGCGAAACGGGCTGGTCGGCGGCTCCGGTCCCGGCGGCGCCGGCGGCGGCGTGCAGCCCGACTTCGACAGCCTGATCGACCTGATTACCTCGTCGATCAAGCCCACCTCGTGGGACGCGATGGGCGGCCCGGGCTCGATCATGCCGTTTGAGACCAACCTGAGCATCGTCGTCAGCCAAACCCAGGACGTGCACGAGGAGATCGTCGATCTGCTCGAGCAGTTGCGGCGGTTGCAGGACCTGCAAGTGACCATCGAAGTCCGCTTCATCACGCTGAACGACAACTTCTTCGAGCGCATCGGCGTGAGCTTCGATTTCGACACGAAGGACAACATTATCGGCAACAACGTCACGTTTTCGTCGCGAACCCCGCCGCCCACCATCGCCGCGGGCAATACCAACTTCGCCACCGCGGCCGGAATTCCGGGTGTCACGCAGAACGGCACGCGGACCATCACCGTGGGCATGAGTTCGCCCGGAATCTACAGTTCCGACCTTGACATCCCCTTTACGCAGAACAGTTACTCCTTGGCGGTGCCGCAGTTCGGCGGTTTTGACGCCACGGCCGGTGCGCAGCTAGGCTTCGCCATCCTCAGCGACGTGGAAGCGTATTTCTTCATCAACGCCGCCCAAGGAGACAAGCGCAGCAATGTGCTGCAAGCGCCGAAGGTTACGCTCTTCAACGGCCAGCAGGCGTTCGTCTCCGACGAGGCGTACAGCCCCTTCGTGATCAGCGTGATTCCGGTGGTGGGCGACTTCGCCGCCGCCGAGCAACCGGTGATCGTGGTGCTCAACCAGGGCACGTCGATGACCGTGCAAGCGGTGGTCTCCAACGACCGGCGGTTCGTGCGGCTCACGGTCGTACCCTACTTCAGCAACATCGGCCAGGTGAATACCTTCCAGTTCACCGGCACGACGACGAGCACGACCGACACCACTCGCCAGGGACTGCTCACCCCGATCACCAGTGCGAACAAGATCTTCAACAACAACGTGAACAACAACTCGGTGTCGAACACCGGCACGTCGGTGCAATTGCCCACCTTCGCCTCGGTCACGGTGTCGACGACGGTCAGTGTGCCCGACGGCGGCACGGTGCTGCTGGGCGGCATCAAGCGGTTGAGCGAGGGGCGCAACGAGTTCGGCGTGCCGCTGCTGAATAAGCTGCCGTATATCAATCGACTGTTCAAGAACGTGGGCATCGGCCGCGAGACGCAGAGCCTGATGATGATGGTCACGCCGCGAATCATCATTCAAGAGGAGGAAGAGGAGAAGCTAGGCATTCAAAGCGAGCAGTAAAGAGAATCGCCGGCCGGCACGCCTCGACCGAAGAGGAGGCGTGGACGGCGGGCTGCAACGACGTTAGGGCGTGAGCCCTCCCTGTGCCGCCGCCAGCTTTCCCCCCCAAGCTGGCGGCGGCCGCTTTTTTTTACGAGAAATCACCCTCGGGCTTTGACCGACGCCACCTGCCGCTTGAAGGCCTCGGTCTCTTGCCGCACCTGCTTGACGAAACCGTTGTCTTCCGCCGTCCCCAGCACGGCCTTCATCTCCTCGGCGTTGCGGAAGGTGATTTGGCGGAAGGGATTATCGTAGTCTTTTTTGCGGCTGATGTAGACTTGATCGCGGACATATTCCTGAATCCGCACCGCCTCGTCCAAAGCGGCATTCCATAGCGGCGGGGCAAGGTCCTCGGGGTTCAGCGGACCGAAGGGGACAGTCCCATTTTCGCTGCCGCGAAAATCGGGACAGTCCCCACTGGCGCGAAAATCGGGACAGTCCCCGCCGCCCAGCAACTCCAGCAGAGCCGCCAGGGCGTGCGCCTGCTTGCGGCGCGGGTAGTCCTGCCACATCTCGTCGTAGCGGCCGTGAATCTCTTGCCAGTTCTTCAACCGACCGGCCTTGATGTCGTCTAACAGCCGTTCGACCTCCGGCTCGGGGGCGAGCTGGCCGCCAAGGTTCACCCAGTTCTTCTCGCGCGGGGCGGCCAAATCGCGACACATCGTCTGGCACGTGGCGTCAGGATTCGCTTCCATGTAGGCCAGCAGGTTCTTGACCGCATAATAGTGGAGCATCTCGCGGTAGGCGGCGTATGCCTGTCGCGCCTTCAAGATCACGACGGGCCGGCGGGACGCCTCCATGTTTTCGCCGAGGATCTCGGGATCGGCCGCGCCGGTCGCGGGGGCGGTGAGCATCGCCCGGCCCAGGTCGGCCAACTCGGCTTCCGCAATGTGGGCGTCAAGGGGGACAGTCCCATTTTCGCTTACGCGAAAACTGGGACAGTCCCCGGCCCGCCCGTCCGCCCGCAGTCGCGCCTTGCCCGCCCAGATTTCCAGCAACCGCAAGCCGACAAAAATCTCTTCGGCCGTATCGGGCGCGAGGCAGTCGAACTCGACGTGCTGGGTCTTCGTCTTGCGGCGGTCGCGGGTGGTGAACTTCCAAGTGTTTCGCGCCAAGGCGTACATGTTGTAGAGCCACCAGTAGGCTGGAATCACCAGCAGGCGATCGTTGCCGCGGTCGTCGTTCAGCAGGCAAAAGGGCAGCGGCACGTTCAGCTCTGCCGGATAATCCCCCTTGACCAACAGCGCAAAAGAGGCGAAGCGGCAGCAGTGCTTCAGCGTGGTGCACAGGCCGGGCCAGAAGCCGCGGCCGGCGACGATCTCGCCGTCGTTGGCGCGGCTGTTGTGGTTCGAGCCGATGGTGGCCCCGGCGGCGAGGTTGCTCTGGCCCAGCACCAGCGAGGCCACCAGGAACGAATTGTTGTGGTGCTGTTCGTGGGCGGGGAAGATCAGATTGTTCAGCAATTCGCAGCAGGAGACGGTGGAGTTGTCGCCGAGATAGGAGTGGATCAGCCGCGCGCCATACTTGAGATTGGAGTTGTTTCCCATCACGAAACGCACGGCCTTGCAGCCGTAAAAGACGTGGCAGCCGAGGCCGACGATGCCGTTGATCATCTCCACGCCTTCGCCGATCTGCGTCGGCTCATCGTCGGTCGAATTGATCGTCAAGTTCTTCAGTTTATTGGCGCCCTTGACGTAGCAGGCCGGTCCGATTTTCACGTCCTTGAGGATTTGGCAATTCTTGACGACCGAGCCGGCCCCCACCGTCCCGTAGAAGCCGCGGCGGGAATCGAACTGCCGCTGCGTGATTTCGCGGAGTTGCCGTTGCAGGGCGGCGTCGTCGCGGTATTTCGACCAAATGTAGGCGTCGGCGGCGATCATGCCGTCGAAGGCCATCACCGCCCGTGTGCCGGTTTCGTTCACCAGGTCCAGCCAGACGCGGACGTCCTCGGGCTCGCCGTCCTTGACGATGCAATTGCCGAACTTGGCGTGATTCGTGGTGTGCATCTCGCTCGTGTTCAAGAGCATCACGTTGTCGCCGACGATGTAATGGGCGAGGTAGCGGACGTTGTGGATCGCCGCGTTCTCGCCGACGTCGCAGGAGATGAGCATGCTGTCGCTGATCCCCGCCGGCATCTGCATGTCGTGATGTTCGAGCATGACCGCTTCCAGCCGCGCGATCCGCACCAGCCCGGAGAACTCGCTGCTGCGGATCAGCCGCGGGTCGAAGGGATCGGCCACCAGGAACAGGTCCCAGTTGTCGCAGGTGTTGGCGTTCTTCACCAGGGTTTCGATCTCGTGGGCTTGCAGGTGGCGCCAGGCCGGCTGCCGGCCGAGTTGTTGGTTGCGCAGGTAGAATTCGTCCTGGTTCGGCGGCAGATGCTCGGCCGGGACGAACTGACGGCGGAACTGCTCGCTCGGAATCACTCTTACGTTGGCCATGATTCGCTTTTCCTGATGCTTGGCGAGACCGTCATTCATGAACATAGCCGCTGCGGTAGGGAGATGCAATATCGCGGAGCGTAGTAGCGGATTGTGGCGGTCGCATGCGAACCGTTTAGCCGCCGCGTCCACGCGGCGTTGCAAAGGCGGCGATTCTGCGTCGTGTGGACGCGACGGCTAAACGGTTTGCCGATCTTGTCGGCAGACGCTTACTCCGCACGTATCGGCTACGTCGCCCCCGCCGTCTGGCATTCCGCGGCGGACTCCACCGTTTGGAACAATTCCTCGGGATTGATGGGCTTGGTGATGTAATCGTCCATGCCCGCCTCCAGGCAGCGCTCACGGAATCCTTTGACGGCGTGAGCGGTCATGGCGACGATGGGGACGTGGCCGCCGTCGGTCAGTTCTTTGCCGCGGATTGCCGCCGCCGCTTCCAGGCCGTCCATCTCCGGCATTTCCAAGTCCATTAACACCACGTCGAACGTCTGCCGCCCGAGCGCGGCAATTGCCTCCTTGCCGTTTTCGGCAATTTCGACTTCGTGTCCGCGCAATCGCAACAGGCCCACAGCCACTTCCTGATTGACCGCGCCGTCCTCGGCCAAGAGAATCCGCAGCGGTCGAATGCCGGCCGCCACCGCAGTGCCGCGGGGCGCTTCCCGGCGATTGTCACCGAGCGCCGCGCGGATGGCGTCGATCAGCTCCGATTCCTTGGCCGGTTTCGCGATGAATTGCGTGCGCGGCAGGCAGCGACAATCGGCGGCCAGCCGCGTGCGGCCGGCAGGGACGAGGACAATCATCGTGCAGCCGCTCTCCGCTGCGGCCTGTTGAATCCGCTCGATCGACTGCCGGCCGTCGCCGTCGGCCCCGCCGCAGTCGACGATCGCCAGGCGGAAGGGCGTGCCGGTCAAGGCGGCCAAGTCGATTTCCGCCAGCGCCATCGTCTCGTCGCCGACGAGCAGCGGCCGCAGCCCGTGCCTCCTCAGAGTCTCCTCATAGACGAGCTGGCGGCGGGGATGGTCGGCCAGCACGATGACCGCCGACGGGTCGAAGCCCTCCACCGCGATCGGCGTCGCCGGCGGTTCGGCGGCGACGCCGAACTCGGCCGTGAAGTGGAAGGTGCTGCCGCGGCCCAGTTCGCTCTCCACCCAAATTCGGCCGCCCATCAACTGCACCAGTCTTGACGAGACCGCCAATCCCAAGCCGGTGCCGCCAAAGCGTCGCGTCGTCGAGCTGTCAACCTGGCTGAACGACTCGAAAATCGACTGGCGTTTGTCGGCGGGGATGCCGATTCCGGTGTCCTGTACGGCGCAGTGCAGCCGCACGCCGCGGCCGGTCCGCGCTTCCAGGGAGACGTCGGCGAAGACTTCGCCGCCCGCGGTGAACTTGACGGCGTTGCCGAGCAGATTGACCATCACCTGCCGCAGCCGGCCGGGATCGCCGCCGAGAGCGGAGGGCACGTCGGGGGCCACGCGGAAGATCAGGTCGATCCCCTTCTCGGCGGCGCGGAGGCCGAGCAACTGCACCGCGTCGCCCAGCACCTCGCGGACGTCGAAAGCAATGTTCTCCAGTTCCATCCTGCCCGCTTCGATCTTGGAGAAGTCCAACACGTCGTTGATCAAGTCCAGCAGACAGTCTGCCGACTGCTTGACGGCGGCGAGATATCGCTGCTGCTCGCTGTCTAGCGAGGTCGTCAGCGCCAGGTCGGCCATGCCGATGATGCCGTTCATGGGCGTGCGGATTTCGTGGCTCATCATCGCCAGGAATTCGCTCTTGGCGCAGTTGGCCTTTTCGGCGAGGTCCTTGGCCTGCCGCAGTGCTTCCTCGGTCTGCCGCAGTTCCGCGGCGACGCGTTCCAACTCGCGATTCGAGGTGGCCAACTCCTGGGCTCGGGCTTCGGCGGCGGCGGTCCGCTCGGCGACCCTCAGCTCCAGCGTCTCGTTGAGCCGCTGCAATTGCTGGAAGCCCTCGGCGTTCTCCAAGGCGGCCCCGGCGATGGTGGCGATGAAATCGGCCAGCCGCTCCTCGTGTGAGCCGAAGCGGCATTGCGCCTGGTGATGTGCTACGTAGAGACAGGCGTCGATGCGGCCGCGGACGAAGATCGGCGCGCAAAGCGTCGAGTGCTCCTCGGCAGCGGAGCCGCGCTCGAACTCGGCGGCCGCGTCGGCGAAGGCGACCGCCCTGCCGGCCTGAATCGCGCGATCCAACAGCGAACGGTTGAAAGCCGCCGGGACACTGCCGCCGACGGGTACGAACAGATCCCCGCCGCTGCCGCGCGTGGCCTCCAGGACCAGGCAGTGCTCGCTGCGGAGAAGCCGCAGGGCGGCATTGCGGACCTCGGCGAAGACCATCGGCCGCGAGTGCGAGGCGGCGATCCGCCGACCGATTTTCAATACCGTGTCGAAACGGTCGGCCAAGGAAAGGGTGGGCGCGTCGTCGTCGCGGTCGTCGCCGCTGGCCTCCTTGTCGCTGAGCACGATCTCGCGCAAGGCGGCCTCGGCCGTCGCCACCTGCACGTCGGCCCCTTTCCGCCCCATCTCCTCGAGCATCCGCCCGTAGGCCAGCAGCGTTTGCGCGTGCTCGTATCTCGCGCCTTGCTGTTGCGCAACCGCCAGGCTCTTTTTAAAGAAGCGAATCGCCCGCCGTCTGTCGCCGCGGATGGCGAGAATCTGCGCGTATTCCCGCAGGGCGTGGGGAAGATCGTTCCGCAGCCAGCGGGCGGTGCGCAGGCGCGGCGGGCGGCCAACTCCGCATGGAACAGCAAAACGTTGCGGTTCCAGGGGGCAAAACTGGGTTGCTGCTCGGCCTGGCAGCGGAGCGCGGTCGCCAGCCACGCCAAATTCGGGGCCACGTAGGCGTTGACGATTCCCGCCTTCTTCGCCAGCGCCAAGGCGTGCGAAAACCGCGCCGCCGCCTGTTCGTAATGCTGGGCGGCCACCAGCCGCACGCCGTCGGCCAAGAGCACCTGCGCGGTCCCTTGGGGATCGCGGATTTGTTTCAGTTCCTCCTTGAGCAGTTCTTCCGGCACGCGGCCGTTGGTGGCGCGGGCCCAGAGTTCGAGGCTGATGCCCGACGCCAGCCCGTCGCCCAGTTCCAGGCCGGATTGCCGCATGCAGCGGGCCACTTGCAGGGCGCCGCGCAGATCGCCCATGCGGTAGAGCGAGGCGCCCAACTGATATCGTCCGATATTCAACTCCCAATAATCGCCGGTGCGCTGCAACAGGCGCGTGCCCTCGCGGGCCTTCTCCACGCATTCCGCGAAGCGCGAGGCGTGATAGAGCACGACGCTATGAAAACTGCGCGATTGTCCCTGACCCCACAAATCGCCCAGCGACTTGCGGAGCGCGAACGACTTCTCCGCGTAGGCCGCGCCGCGATTGAACCAGCCGGTGAGACTCATCACCGGTGAATGATCGGAGTACATCTGCGCGAGTTCCAGCGTGGGCGGGTATTGCTCGGCCAGATTCATGCCGCGCAAGTGGGCCCAGAGAGTCTGATACCGGCCGCGCACGTACCAGTAGCCGTACGCCAAGCGGCTGAACAGCCTCGCCGCGAGCAATTCGGTCTCCGGGCAGGCCCGCTTTTTGCGGCCGACGAACACTGCGGGAAAGAAGGTGTGCAGAGTCTGGGCCGCCAGCTCCCAGAGAAGCATCATCAAGGAGGCCGGCGCATGCCGCGGAACGGTCTTGCCCAAAAGGCGGAGGGCCTTCTCAAAAGCCGTGACCGCGCTCTCCATATCGCCGCGTTTGAGCGCCAGTTCGCCGAGTCTGCCGGTGATTTGCGCCTCGACGCACTTGCCGTCGGCCAACTCGGCGGCCTGTTGCAGCAGTTCCGCGGCTTCATCGTACCGCCCGCGCAGCATCAGCACGTCGCCCAAGCCTTCGGCGACGGCATACTGCACGGCCCGGCCGGCCGCGTGTGCCCCGCGCTCGGCGATGCGATAATGCTGCTCGGCGACTTCCAGCGAATGCTGCCCGCGGGCTTGGCGGGCGGCCGAGAGCGCGTATTCCAAAGCGCGGTCGTGCTGGCCGGCCGCGTCGAAGTGATAGGCCAGATCGAAGACGCGGTCGGGAGAACTTCTCCGCAACGACAGCGCGATCTGCCAGTGCAGGTCGCGGCGGGCCCCGCCCGATAGCCGTGCCAACAGGGCGGAACGAATCTTGTCGTGAACGAAGGCGCAACGCACGCCGTCGGCCTGCACCCAGACGAAGTGCCGCTCGCGCGCCTTGCTCAGCGACGCGGCAGTCTCGCCGGGGGAATGCCGGGCAATCTCGGCCGCCAGCGGCAGGTCGAATTCCTTGCCCAACACCGCGCCGACGACCAAAAGATCAATGGTCGCTCGCGGCAGCAACTCGATCCGCCGCGAGAGAACCCCCGCCGCCCAATTCGAGGAATGCACGTCAGCCAAGGCCAGCGGCTCGACCCGCCAACCATCGGGCTCGGCGACCAGGACCCCCGACTCGACCATGCCGCGCAACGTCGCCGAGGTCATGAACGGGCAGCCTTCGGAGAGCCTGACAACAACGTCGGCCGCTTCGTCGGGCAGCGGCCCCGCCATCGACTCGGCCAGCCGCCGCACCTCGTCGGCCGCGAGCGGACTGAGCGCCAGATGCAGCGTCGCCGCGAGCTTGCGAAACGGATGATCGGCAAGAACCTCTTCCGTGCGGAAGGCGGCTACCAGGCAGACGTGACCGCCCTGCGGCGAATGCTGGCGACCGGCCCACCACTGTCCGATGAGCTTGACGGTCATCTCGTCGGCCCATTGGCAATCATCCAACACGACCATCGCGGGCCGCTGCTCCGATCCCAGCGCATCCAAGAGAGCGGCCAACGCCTGGATGCTGCGGGCTGCGCCGAAGGCCTCTGGTCCGAGAGAGTCGGAAGATTGCCAGCCGAGCGCCGTCAGCGCGGGAACGGCGGCAACGGCCGCGTCGCATTGGTCGCCGAGGCGGCTGCGCACGGCGGCGGCGGCATCCGCATCCGAGCAGGCGGTCTCGATCAACTGCGCGACCACGCCTTGCAACACTTCGAAAGGATGATGTCCCACCTGCTCGCAGCCTTGCCCGCGGAACACCGCCATTCCCTCCTGCGCACCGTGCAGCGCCAATTCGGAAAGCAGGCGGGTCTTGCCGCACCCCGATTCGCTTTCCAGGAAGACCAGCGAGCCGCGTCCGGCCCGCGTGCCGCGAATCTGCTCGTCCAACTGCTGCAATTCGCGGGCGCGGCCGACGAAGGCCGGCTCGGTGAGCGTCGGCCGACGGTCGTGCTGCCCGACCACGCACTCCGGCTCGCGCTGGCCGGCGCCGATTGCGGCGGCGATGTTTGCCAGATCGGCCAGCACGGCTTCGGCCGATTGATAGCGCTGCTCGGGATTCTTGCACAAGAGCCGCTGAATCACTTCGTCGAGCGCGCGGGAATCTCGAGCCCGAGGCTTCTCAGCTCCGGAACCCGCCCGGTCATGTGCTCGAACAGCAACGTTCCCACGTTCTCGCCGTCGAAGGGCGGGCGGCCCGCCAGGCACTCGAACAGCACCGCCCCCGCCGAGTACAGATCAGCGGGCGCGGCCACGCCGTGCTCCAGCGTGCCGGCCTGTTCCGGCGAGCGATAGCGGGCGACCTCGATCGTCTCCTCGTCGCTCAACAGATCCGGCGGCAGAACACGGGACAAATCGAATCCGATAAGCACCACCCCGTTCCGCGGCCCTCCCTCCGAGACGATGAGATTGGCCGGACGAATGTCGCCGTGCAGGACCTTGCGGGCGTGAACCTCCTTGAGCGCGGAAAACAGGCAATCGCCGATCACCAGGACTTCGCCGACTTTCATCGGGCCTTGCTGCAACAACAGCTTCAGCGTGACGCCGGGCACGAATGGCCGAACGAGATACAGCCTCTGCTCCTCGCGGCCGAGAATCTGCGCGGGGGCCAGATGCGGGACTTTCGCATTGCCCAGCGCCGAAAGCTCGCGCTCCAGTTGAGATTGAACGTCGCGGGAGAGGAGTCTTTCTTCCACCAGCGTGATGACGACGGCCGCGCCGCTGGCGGCGTCGATCGCCAGCCGCGTCTCGACGTGTTTCCCCTTCCTGAGGACCCGCACAAGGCGATAGCGATCGCCGGCAATCACGGCGTTCGAGCCCGCTAATGTTTGCATGCTTCTCTCGCGGTCGGTGCATCCACGCGCCACGTGCTCACGGGCGATCCTTGCGCCAACACGTCTTGCAGGAAATTCCTGCCACTCGGGAAAGCCCCCCGATTGCAATCGGGGGGCGTTTCTCGCCGGCGAGAACTTCTTGAACGGCGCACCGGGAATCAAGCAAGTCTACCTCTCACTTGCTCGCCGTCAGCGCACGTCGGGACGGTCTTCCCAGCCGTCAAAGCCGCCGCTATCCGGACAACCTCCCGCCGCTTGAAGCGATTGTAACGATCATGCCGGCGCAGCACTCTGACCGGATAGTGTACAAATCATCCATTTTGCAAAAACGACGGTTGACAGCCGCCCTAGCGAATCCGCATAATGGCCAGAAATCGTTCTCGTCACAGCACAATTGTGGAGGGCAGCATGGATCAGTTTTTCAACGTTGACGTGCCGGTGTTTACCGATGCGCTTGCCGACCTGGAGTCGCGGCTGGCGCCTGCGGCCGAGCCGCAGATGGACGACAACTACTGGGCGCTGGCAGAGGCGTTCGAGGGGTCGTGCAAGGCCTGCCGTCGGGTGGAGGCATTGCTCGCCGACGATGCCGAGCGACTCGTGCAGACAAAGTCACGCTTCCGGGAGCGGATTCGCCCCTGGCTGGATCGAAGCTGGATCTACAATCGTGCCCTCACCAAGCCCCGCGGTTATCCAGGCGATTACGAGCTTCTCACCGCACTCTACGACAATCTGCCCAAGGGGCGGGGACTGGCGGGCTACATCGATCTGTATCTGTTGAACATCACCCTGACGACTGCCATTCGCGAAAGGCTGCTCTGCGCCAAGACCTTTCTCACCGAGGAGTTGAGCCGCCGCCGCGGCGACGTCTCGATCCTGAACGTGGCGTGCGGCTGCGTGCGGGAATACGAAGGCGGAATCGACCATCCGACCGACGCCAAGGTCCGCATCATTTGCATCGACACCGACCACGAAACCTTGGATTACGTGAGACGCCGCAGCAGCTCCCCGGCGATGCGCCGCCTCCGCATCGACGCCGTCGCGTACAACGCGATTCGCACCAGCTCCGCCCAGGGCAACATCAAGCGCTTCGGCCGGCCGGATATCCTCTATAGCATCGGGCTGTGCGACTACATTCCCGACAGACACCTCGTGCCGATGCTGCAAGGCTGGCGGGAAACCGTCAACGACGACGGCGTCGTTTACGTGGCCTTCAAGGACATCCGCAGGTACTCGCCCACGATTTACCAGTGGCACATGGACTGGTACTTCCTGCCGCGGACCGAGGAGGAGATTCGCAGCCTCTTCGAGCAGGCCGGATATGATATGTACGGCCTGAAGATGACTCGCGACGCGACGGGCTCGATCATCAATTTCATCGGCGGCAGCAAGAAGCGGATCATCCGCATCGACCGGGCCGAGCCGTTGGTGGCCGAGCCGCTGACGGCGGCGCTGCACACTCCGGCGGAGCAGTTGGTTCCGAGCAGCTAACCGCACAATCAGAGGACGGCGGCCATTTCCGCCCGCGACTTCAACAGCGACGAGGCCTCGAATTCCTCGCGGGCCGCGTAGCGGTTGGAGATTTCCACGAAACGGTCTTCGTTTTGCAGAAAAGCCCTGACCACGTCGGGGTCGAAGTGGCTGCCCATCCCCTTGAGGATGATTTCCCGCGATTTTTCGTGGCTGAAGGCCGGCTTGTAGACGCGCTTGGTGGTCAGTGCGTCGTAGACGTCGGCCAGCGCGAGGATTCGGCCACACAAGGGGATGTCGTCGCCCGCCAGGCCGTCGGGATAGCCGCTGCCGTCGAAGCGCTCGTGGTGGCTGCGGGCGATGTCCCGCGCCATGCACAAGAACCTGGCCTCCGGATGCAGATCGAGCGCGGCGTCGAGCGTCTTGCTGCCGATGACGGTGTGCCGCTTCATGATCTCGAATTCCTCGGCCGTGAGCGGACCGGGCTTCAACAGAATTCTGTCGGGAATGCCCACCTTGCCGACATCGTGCAGCGGGCTGGTCATGTACATCAACTGAACGTAGTCGCTGTCGATCTCCTCGCGGAATTTCTCGTGCATCGAGAGCTGGTCGGCCAGCAGGCGGCAATACTCGCGCATGCGTTCGAGATGGGCGCCGGTCTCCTGATCGCGCGACTCGGCCAGTTTCGCCAGGCTGAAGATGGTGACTTCATGGCTTTCCAGGGATAAGATCCGCTCGCCGGCGTGAATGCGGACTTCGAGTTCTTCCGGCTCGAAGGGTTTGCTGATGAAGTCGTCGGCGCCGGCGTTGAGCCCTTCGACGATGCTCTGCGTTCCCCGCCGCGCGGTCAAGAGGATGATATAGACGTAGCCGCTCGAATACCGCTGGCGGATATGCCGGCAGAGGTCGATTCCGCTCATCCCCGGCATCTCCCAGTCGAGAACCATCAGCCGATACGAGCAATTGCGCATCAACTCCAAGGCCTCTTCGCCGCTGCCGGCCGCGGTCACGTTGTGCCCGAAGCGGGTGAGCGCATGGGCGAGGACCTCGGTGGCGATGTTGTCGTCATCAACGATCAGGATCCGCATGAGGTTGACTCCCCGGCTGCCGCCGACAGCAGGGCTGCCGCGCAGTTCAAGTATCTTTCCCACTCGTCGCGGAGGTGTTCAATGCCCGCGGGCAGGTCGGCGAGGCGGCCTTGGCGGCCGACGTCTTCGAGATCCGCCGCCGCCCGCGTCAAGCCTTCGGCGGAGATGGTCGCCGAGGTTCCTCTGAGCCGATGCGCCAGGCGAGCGATCTGTTCTGCATCCTGTAGCTGAAGGGCCTTCTCGATTGCCTCGATCTCCTCGGGGGTCCGCGTCTCGAATTGTCTCAGCACCTCTTGCACAAGTTCGACGTTGCCCATGCAACGGCTGCGCAGCCCTTCCAAATCCAGTACGTCGGAAGAGAGCGATCTTGCGGGCGGGCGAGCGGCGAGCTCGCCGGGCGACGCCTCTGAAGCGTGAAGGTGGGTTGTCACGACAATCGACCGCAGGCGATAGGAGTTGACGGCGGATGGAGCAACGTGGATGTTCACGTCTCATCGCCGGTGGAAATCTAGCTTACGCTAGGGGTTCAGGCCGCAGAGCCGCTAGATTCCACCTGCTCGCAGACGCGGCTGGCGCACCACCGCAGCGGGTGGAATATACCGGCCCCATTTTTCCGCTTATTCGTCCGCGTTGGCTCGAATAGAGCGACTTTTCGGGCAAGATCCGTCAGAAGGAGGAAGGCCATCCACGGCCGCCGGCACGACCGCTCGCCGGGGGGATATAAGGCCGCCTTTCGAGTGCTCCTTGCGGCTTCCTCTTACCGGTATGGCCGGCATCCAGCCAGCTCTCCACCGTGTCGTCAACCTGATCGAGCGGGTCGCGAGGCACGACCCGTTGCCGCCAGCGAGGTTTCGTTGTGAGAAACCGGCGGTCAATCGAGAGCATGGCGACAATTCACCTCGAAACCGCGTATCATTACTGAACGGGCAGATACTCTTGAGGCACAAAATGGGCCGAGAGGCGATATTCGACATTCGCCGGCAGGTCGCTGCCGATACGGAAATCGAACGGCTGCGGCTTTGCGGAAGGCGACACGGCCAGGCGCCACGTCTGCCAAGCCGCCGGATACCATCCGTTGCCCACGACCGCTTGAAATGCCGCAGGTTCCCCCTTGAAGCTGCCCGTAAACTTCAGGTGACCGTCACGCTGATGGATATACAACGGCTGTGCTCCCCGCTTCATTTCCACGCTTATCGCCAAGATGCCGCCGGAGTTCGTCGGCGGGACTTCGCCGCTTTGGTGGAATCGTTTTTCGTAGGAGGCAACTTGGATTGGCGGCGGCGAGGACGTGACTGAGAGCCTGAATCGCCCGAGATTATGGCCGCGTCCCGCCTGGTCAAGGCGGAATTCGAGATCGACGCCCTTGGCCGACTCGATCGGTTCCTCCGGCTCGAAAACGGCCTCGTGCGGCGTGCCCTCGCGCGGATCGATTCCCCAACCGGTGTCCGATTTGCCGTCGATCGCGGCCGAGATCGGCCATCCGCCGTAACTCGTTTGACTGAAGGAGGCGTCGGCGCGGCGAATGCGGATCAATTTCTTTCTCGAAGAGCCGTCGCGCGGCGTCGCGGCAACATGGAACTCCAGCAGCGTGAAATTGCCGTTTTCGGCACGTCCCGGGCCGCGATTGGGGAGACGATCGTCGGGCAAGGCCTCAAGTCGAATCGCCGTGATGCGTTTCATCTCCGTAGCGGCCTTGATGCGGTACGTATCGGGCGAGGGATTTTCGCCGCCGGCGAGAATGGAACGATCGCTCAATCGGCTCAACTTCGCTCCGCCTTGGGAATGCATTTCCACCGGCTCAAGCGCTCTCCATTCGACGGCTTGCCCGCGCTCGGGCCGTGCTTCTCGAAGTTGCAGGGTGCTGCTCGGTTCGGCAAGTTCCGCGGGCGTCATTTGAACGCCAAATTTGCGACCCAGCGTGGGAGTTTCCCCGTGGGGAACGACCTCCAAAAGCACGATCTCCATCGCGCGCAGTTTCAGTTTCGCCGAGGACGCAAAACCGTTTCCGTCCCGCGACAATTGCACCGGCCGAGGGTACCAGCGATACAAATCCCAGCGCTTGCCCTTGGGCAATCCCCAGGCCGGGCCGAGGCTCAGTTCAACCGTCGAGTCGCGCCAGACTCCGTTGTTGATGGCAAGAAACGCCCGCCGGCCATCCGAGCAACAGTAACCGTAGGGCTCGTTCTTCCACGGATTGCCGAGAATGAATCGCGAGTTGCGAAAACACTCGGGTCGAGCTTTCAGCAGCGCAATGAACTCGGCCGCCTGGGCGCGTTCGGGCGGCGTCAACACGGGCGTGTCCGACCAGATCTGCGCCAAGAGATGCCCACGGCAAAGGTCCATCAGCATGCCGGTTTGCCACGCCTCCTTGCCCACGCAGCTATTCCATGGCCAATCCGACAACCAGATCCCCAGCGGATCCCAGCCCACCAGCGGCAGGTCCTTCACCATCCAACGGGCCTCATCCAGCCGGCGGGTAACGCTGTCGCGGGCGCGGAACGTCGGCCAAGGGGCGAAACTCGCCGCCTCGATCTTCGTGCCGACGTCGAAGAGCGTATCCGCGTGTTCCAGCCACCAAGGCGACTGGTATTTCCAGTAGAGCATGATCATCACGTCGGGGCAGAGCCGATCCAAGTCGCGGTAAAGTTGGATAATGTGATTGCAGATCGGCTCGGTCGAATAGTCGCCGGGCAGATGGTCGTGGCCCGGTTCGTCGCAGCGATCCAGCAGGTTGTCGAACTTCAGCAGCCGCACGCCGTTTTCTTGGATTTGACGGGTATAACCTTCGAGGTAAAGCCGGCTCACCACGTCCGACGCCCTGCACAGCCCGCCGGAACTCGTTCGCGCGTTCTTCACAGCCGGATTGTCCCAGATCGTCCAAGGGCCGACCTCTCCGCTGTCGATCCACAGGCCCGGTTTCATCCCCTGCCGCTGGATCTCTCGCATCGTCTTGGCGAAGCCGTTCGGAAAACCGCGGACGTTCGGCGTCGCAAGGTCACCCGCCGGATCGTGCCAGAACTCAATCGAGTAATGGTCCCATTTCAAGCCACTTTCTCGCCGCGCTTTGTCGACTTTCGCCAGGTTGTCGAGCAAGTACGACTCGGCGGCATCGAAGGCTCCGTCCGGCCTGGACCCGAACGGCTCGAAGATCGCCAGCGGTTTGTCGCGTCCGCGCCGTACCCGAAGCATTCGGTCGTGAAGTTGACGGACGAACGCCTGCCGCGCCCGACCTTCCGCCGCAACGCCGTAGACGGCTTCCATGCAATCGAACCTTGCACCCGCCGCAAGCCGGACGCCGGGCAACTGTTGCAGAGTAACCGTGTTCTCCTTACGCAACGCGAAGCCCGCCGGATGCGCGAGGCTCAAGAAGAACTGTCCTTCTACATACGAAGGAAAACCGCGTTTCCGCCCGATCGGATCCAAGAAGGCAACGATGGGGCCTCCCAGGTGCTGCTGCGGGAGATAAAGCGGATAATCGGGGTCGCGATCGTCGGACGTTGCGTCCGTGCGATACGCGCCCAGCCGAACGTTCAGCAGACGATTCCAGCCGGACTGGCCTGCGTTGCTGATGGAAACCCATTTGTGCAGCACCGGCTCGCGGTCGTTCCAGCGATAGATGACTCTCGCCGTGACGGCCGGGTCGGTCGCAACCAAATCGAATACTGCTTCCCGGCAATCTTCGACGCTGCGCCGGTCCCTTTTTCACGGTAAGATTCGGCGTGACGAGCGCCTGGCCCGGGAGCCCGATGTCGAATTCGACCTCGGGACCATCCCCCAGACTCAGAGTTCGGCCGGTCAGGCGGTTCTTCCACGAAACCGCGCGGAGGTCGAACGCGGTGGAAAGAACGAACTCGAACGCCGGCGAGCGGAGTTCCACTGTCTCGTCGTGAACCACAACGCAGGAAGCAGCGTCCTTCGCCGGTTCAGCGCCTATCGCGCGAGGCGACGCAACCAGCGTCAGGCCGAGAATGGAAATCAGCACATATCGTGTTATGGTCATAGCATTCAGGAGCGAGGAACGCTCGTAGGTGGGCAGGCAGGCAGGAGGGTGGAGGCGACCGCTTGCCAGGCCGTAGTCTACACGACAAACAACTCGGCGACAACGCAGCGGAAGCCTGCGATGACTTCTTCGCCGGAAAGCTCGTCGTTTTCGGTCAGCACCGTGACGCGGGAGGCCGAACGATAGACCGTCACGCTTCGCCATTTCGGGTCGATCACCCAGACGATCCGCGCCAGCATCGAGCCAACTCTTTACCTTGTCGTCAACTTCATGCACCGTATCGCCCGGCGAGACGACCTCCACCGCCAAATCGGGCGCGCCGGGCCAGAACGCTTCGGTGGGCGTTTCGACCGCCAGCCGCTCACGGCGGACGAAGGCCACGTCGGGGGCGCGGACGGTATCCGGATCGGAAGCGAGCAGGAACCCCGTTTCACTGGCGAAAACTCGGCCCAATCGATGCTCGCGCACATAGCTGCCCAGCGAAGTGTGCAGCTCCCCCGCGATCAGTCCGTGTTTCCAACCGGCTGGTGACATTTTCTTGACTTCTCCGGCAATGAGTTCGTAGCGGAAGCCGTCATTCGGCATGTAGAGAAGCTGCTCGGCCGTCACCAGCGTTGTCGTACTCATAATGCACCTACCGGCTGGAGCGGCAGGGCTCCTGCCGCCCGGCTAGCTTTGCTGCGCTAGCTTGATGGAAGCAACGACCACAAATCGTCCCATGTCAACAAGTTGCCTGATTTCTTGCGAATTCGGCAACACGACGTTTAGCCGGCGGGCTTGCCCGCCGCGCAAGGCAGAGTCCCGCGGCACTTTCCGCGGCGGGCAAGCCCGCCGGCTAAACGAGATCCCTCCCAATCTTGCTCCGCTCACTCCATATTACGCTATTTCACATCCACCTGATATGGCATCCACATCAGGATTCGCTGCGAGAGCATCTGGCGGAGCAGCCTCGATTGTTGCAAGAGGCGGATGCCCTCGGAGAGCAACGAATCGGCGCCGCTCGCGGCTGAGGGATCGCCGAAGAGCTGCTCGAAGATGGTCTTGGGCTCGGGCAGGGTGAGAATATCGACCTCCGCGTCGGGCTTCAGTCCGGCCGCCGTCTTGGCCGCCGCAATCGCGTCTTGCAGCGTGCCGAGCTCGTCGATCAGGCCGAGCTTCTTGGCGGTCGCGCCGCTGTAGACGCGGCCCTGGGCCAACTCTTGCAGGTGGTCGTAGCTCATCCTGCGGCCTTCAGCAGCCTTGCTGACAAACTGATGGTAGGTGTCTTCCAGCATTTCCATCCACACCTTGCGTTCGCCGGGCGTGAAGGGCTGCTTCGACGACATCGCGCCGCTGTTCTCGCCGCGGGAGATCACTTCGGTGTTCAGGCCCAATTTGCCGTACAGCCCGCGGGTGACCAGCTTGCCGCCGATCACGCCGATCGAGCCGGTCAGGGTGGTGGGGGCGGCGTAGATCTTCTTGGCCCCCATGGCAATGTAATATCCGCCGCTGCCGGCCACGTCGCTCATGCTGGCGATCAACGGCTTCTTGGCATGTACAGTCTCGCGCCAAATCAGGTCGCTGGCGACCGCCGACCCTCCGGGGCTATCGATCCGCAGCACGATGGCGACGACTTTCGGATTGTCGGCGGCTTTCTTGATCGCGGCCACCATCGTCGTCGAACCGATCACCGAGGAGCCGAAGAGCCCCTCGTCCCCTTTCCCCTCCATGATTGGGCCGACGGCATAAACCACGGCGATTTTCGGCTTCTTGCCCACGGCCGCCGACGGCTTCCCACCCGTGAAAATCTCGATCAGCTTCACCATTCCGCTCAGGCCGGAGAAATCGGCCTCGATCTTCTGTTTCTTATAGTCCTTGACGATCTCGATCTTCTCGGCCTTGAGGTCCTGCTTGATCTTCGCTTCGAGTTGGTCGGCGTAGAGCACGTCGTCGATCAGACCAGCCTTCTTCGCGTCGGGGGCGTTAAACAAACTGCGGTCGACGTACGTCTTCACCTGGTAATCCTTCAGGTGGCGATCGGCGGCGATCACGCCCAACAGGTTCTGGTAGTAATCCTCGACCAGGGCATCATAGCTCTCGTGCAGCGGTTTGCTCATCTGCTTGCGGGTGAAGGGCTCGGCCGCCCCTTTGTACTTGCCCATCTTCAAGACGTCGAATTGCAGCCCGAGTTTGTCGAGCAGGCCCTTGAAAAAGGTCATTTCCAGCCGCACGCCGGGAATCAGCAGAACGCCGCAGGGCGGCATCACCACGCGGTCACACGCCGTGGCGAGCATGTACTCGCCCGGGTCGGCGGTGGTTAGCTGGGCATAGACGGGCTTGTGCGCCTTCCGCAGCCGGGCAATCGCCGCGCGAATTTCGTAAACCTTGGCGCGGCCGATCTCCAGGTCGTCGATCTTCAGCCAGACCGCCGCCACGTTCTTGTCGGCAGCGGCGGCGTCGAGGCGCTCCACCAGCTTGCCCAAGGTGGGTTGGATGTCGCCGAATATCCCCGGCGAGGTCGGTCCTTCGGCATATTCCCCTTCGAGCGTTATCGCCACGACGACCGTCTTCTTCTCGGTCTTGCCCGCCGCGGGCTTCGCCTTCTTTGCCGCCGCAGGGGCCGCCTCGACGGACGCCACACAGAGCGTCAACACGGAAACAACGCAGCCGACCAGCAGATACCTTCTCATTGCAATATTCCTTTGAACAAACTGGGTAAGAAATACGGGCTGAGAACCAGTTCAAGTGTAGCGGAGCCGTGTGGTTTTGTCTGCCCTCCCCCTCAAGCATGGCATGCGACAGATCAGCGTAGCCGGCACCGGCGGCTGCGCCTTACCACCCTCAGTTCGCTGGAAACGTGCGGATATTGGCTGTCGGCGATCAGCTTCCAGCGATCAGCTTTCAGCCCGCCGAGAGCGCAACTGCCTCTCGTATAATGGCTTACGACGGAACACCGGTAAATATTCGCCCAACCCGTCAAATTCCTTGCCCAAGCTTACCAGCCTAACAATGGTCCTTGTTGTAACATCTTCCAGCTAAAGCGGTTGTGGCTAACTTGCCCAAATAGGCCAACGGGTTGGGCGAATATTTACGAACACCGCGGTCATATCCCTGTGCGTCCGGCTGAGAGCTGATCGGTGAAAGCTGATAGGTAATAGCTGATAGCTGGCAGCGAGCGAGCCGTGCCCGAGGGCCAAATCACCACATTACGCCGCCCCCGCCGGTTGGCGCACCCCGCACGTCTGATCCAAATCAGCAGCCCGTTGGCGGAAGGCGGGATGGGGAGTGAACCGTCCTTTTGCTGTATTCCGATTCGTCGCCGCAAGAGGACAAGCGGCGTTTGCGGAGAGACGGCGGCCGGCTCTTTGTTCCACAGCACGCCGTCGGTCGTCCACGTAACGGGGTTGACCACACAGTCCGGCACGTCGCGCGAGCCGCTTGCCGGTCCGATGACGAAGTTGCAGACCCACTTGCCGCTCTTTGGGTCTTTCAGCAGGGCGGCGGAGACGTTCACGTCGCCGGAAAAGTCGCGGGTGAATCCGCCGGCGGACTTGGGAAATCCACTTGGCGGAATCCCCTTGGTCGCATAGCAGACGTCGTACCTGCCCGGCGGGAAATGCACCTGCCAGCGCCATTGGCCCACGTCCGGCATCCAGCGGGCAACGGCGGAGAGCATCGCCGGATTGTCGACATTGAGGATTCCGTATTCGCGTCGATACTGCTCCAGTTCCCTCTCTGCCCGCCGCAATCGGCATCCGGTGGCAAACAGCGACATCCCCATCGCCGCCAGCAGCACGAACAGCATCAGCCCCCGCAGCGAGAATTGCCAGCGGCCGATCTTGCTTCCGCTGGGAGTTCCGCCCGGTCCTTCCGCCGACGATTGGCACGAACCGGCGACGGAGGCCTTATCAGCAGCACCATCTTCGACGATCACTTCCATCTCCCTTTCCGTTATCCCTCACTCTCCTCAAGAACTCATCGGGTGAGCGCGGCGGCAGGATGGGAAATCTAGACAAAAAACCACCTTGTCTCGCTCTCCCAGTTCAAGTACACTCCCCGCATGATCGGTCCCCAAAACCCGCGAGCGGAAGGGTCGGCCATGCCGCAGAATCTCGAACGCATCGCGTGCAGCCCGCTGCCGGTTGCACCCAACGGTTTCAATGCCGAAGCTGTTATCCCCTATGGGTGCAAGATCGAACACATCAAGAAGGCAATGGGCGATTTTCTCGATTTCCTTGGGTTTGTCAATCAGCAACTCGCCACGCGCAAGATTGAGCGCCTTGAGTCCTTTCTGATGCCGGCCAACTTCAGCAGCATCGTTGGGGAGTTCATGACGGCTGCGATTCCAAAGTACTGCACGTCTTTGGTCAAGAATCGCTACCACAACGGTCATCCCGACATGGTTCCCAAGGGCCAGTTTCCCGGCGACTCCATTTTGCACGCAAAAGACGGAATCGAAATCAAGGCTTCGCGTCACAGGAGCGGTTGGCAGGGGCACAACGCCGAAGACGTTTGGCTGATGGTCTTCGCCTTTGATGCCAACAGTGCGCGAGACGGCGCGCAGGGGATCGCGCCCAAGCCTTTCCGCTTCACCAAGGTGGTTGGGGCCCAACTCGAAAAGCAAGACTGGGCATTCTCTGGCCGGTCGGCAACAAGCCGCCGGACAATCACGGCCAGTGTCACGCGAGCCGGCTTCGATAAGATGGAGGCCAACTGGATTTATCGAGCCGAGTCAGAATAGCACTTTCTGCGCCGACCGATAGGTCAACTGCTGGTATCTCAAGCCGCTTAAGGCGGGGAATCGCTGCTCTTGCCATATTGTAATAGTCTCGATAACGTTCTACTCCCACGGCGCAGAGCCCGATGGCTTCGGCCGCGGCGATCGTTGAGCCCGATCCCATGAATGGATCGGCAATCACGCCGACGCCAAGCGGCAGAGCGGCATACACAATCCGGCGCAAGTAGGATTGCGGCTTGATACTGGGGTGTCCGGCGATGGCCCTTTCGCGTTGCGGCGTCCGTTCGCTGGCAATAACGTCCTCAAAAGGCAGGCCCTCGGTGTAACGCCGCAAGCCGCCCGTCTCGAATTTGCGCAGGCAATCGCTGACTTTCATGGTCGGCAGCAGCCGCTTGCGAAAGACACCCCACGGTTCGTAGCACCCGCGCGGCATTGACGTCACATCAGGGAATTCCGCTTCGGCGTTTTTCGGCCGGTCCCCCCGCGCAAGGTCCGGACGAGGCGAATGATCTCGCCTCTGAACTCCAGCCCACTATCGACGAGGGCCGTATAGAGCAATTGAGAAATGAATGCGTTGGTGGCGATGAAGACGTGGGCACCCGGTCGAAGCGCGCCAATGGCCAGCTTCCCCCAGTCCAGAAAGAATCGAGCCAACCGTTTGCGTTCGTCGCGATTCAGAGCGGTAAAGCGCGGAAGCGGCGCGCGAGTGTGCCCATCGAACGACGGTGGGATGCGCCAGATGCCGCCCTTGCCATTGGCGCGTTTTTCAAGCTGGTCAAGATCGTACTCCTTCACCCCATAGGGCGGGTCGGTCACGATCGCGTGTAGCGCGTTCTCGGAGAGGCGGCTAAGCCATTCCAGGCAGTCCGCATGAATGATGCGCGATTGTCCGATGCGTTCTGTCGTGTAGTCAAACGCCAGCCCTTCCGTTTGGTCCATCTTTCACCTTCTTTAGGAGACTTGACAGGACTTCCTTGCGATACAGACGGTAGCCGTTGACCGGATGGCGAGTCGCCTTCACCTTTCCCGCCCGATCCCAATTGCGCAACGTAGCGGCGGACACGCCAAGAAAATCGGCGGCCTCACTGACCGTTAGATAGTCGCGTAGGTTCGATGCCAAGTCTATCAAACCTTGCAAAAGATTGCAACTGGTTCTCCAACGCTATTTTTCCACTTTCGCTACCGATGGTCAAGCGGTTTGTCGCGGTTCTTCCGCAATGCCCGTCGGCGGATGATGCCAGAAAACTATCGGCTTCGCTTGTGCGCCTGCTTCGCCAGCCACTTTTGCAGTTCTTCTTTGAATTGCGGCCGACCGACGCAGGTAAGATGATTCGCGTCCTTGATCTCGACCACCGGCCAATCCTTGCGGACGGGCTTCAACGGCTCGACGTAGAGCTTCTTGAGATCGTCGTTGTCTCCGATGAGGATTACCACGGGCACGTGGATCGACTTGATTTCCTTCTCGGTCAGCGCCAGTTTGGCGAGGCTGTGGAAACAGACGCCGACCGGCTTTCCATCCCTGCCGCCGGCGGCGAAGAGTTTTTGTGCCGGCCCGCCTTCGCGCAGCCAGCCCATGCCGCCCAGCGCACCGGAGAGGACGCGATCCTGGTGCTTGGCCATCAAATTGGCGGCGATGATGCCGCCCATCGAATAACCGACGATGTGGGCTTTCTTGATTTTCAGATGGTCCATCAGCCGAACAACGTCCTCGACCAGTTCCGGCCCGTAGGCTTCGTCCTTGGTCGGCTTGTCGGAAAGCCCGTGGCCGGGCATGTCGATAGTGATTACCTGATAGTCCTTGGCCAGCAGATCGGTGATGCCGGGGAAATCCCAGTTGAGCCAGCCGGAGGCGAGCCAGCCGTGAACCAGAATCACCGGCTCGCCGTGGCCGCGAACGGTGTAGGCGATTTTGACGCCCTTCGAGTCGAAAGTATCGGATGTAATCTGGATGCCGTGCGCCTTGCGACATCCGAGCAGGCAGACCAGCAAGCAAGCGATTTCGATCGTTCGTGAACGCCCGCGCAACATGTTGATTCCTCCGCGATTGAGGAACGTCGTTTAGCCGGCGAACTTGTTCGCCGCGAAACCCCACGAGTATTGGCCCAAACACGGCGAGCAAGTTTGCCGGCTAAACGGTTGACACATCGCCGCTACTCCGCGTCAAACCGCAGCAGCGTGACGCTGCACGGGCCGACCGTCACCGATTCGCTCTCGCGGCCATCGCCGCCGGTCGAACGTTCGAGCCGCGGCGGCAGCAATTTCTCGATCTTCACCGGCGACTCTTTCCCCGGCGCATTGTGTGCCATCGGATCATTGCCGGCGATCTGCCAGCCGGTTCCTTCGGCCTGGAGACGTGCCCCGATAATGTCAAGTTTGAGATCGGCCGGCTTCATCGTCGGATTGACGATGCCGATCGTAAATGCCTTGCGATCGGCGGTCCAGGCGGCGGCCACGTCCAGCGGCGCCAGCAGGAGGCCCTCAACGTCGACGGGAATCACGCCGAAATGCTGGCGATACAATTTGAGCACCAGGCCGGTCGTGTCGAGGCAGGCCGCCGTCTTGCTGGTCTTGATGCAGCCGATCACATTGACCGTCTGGGCGTAATTGGCCATGAAGACGATGTCGCTCTGCCGGGCGTATTCGTGCAAACCGGCGGCGATGCCCAGGGCGTCCTTCAGGTGGAAGGGGCAACCGATCTGACCGTACGGCTCCCCGCCGTACCAGTAGTTCCACTCGTCCATCGCGATGCGAATGTCTTTGCCGCGGAGCGAATCGAGCCGCTTGCGATAATCGCGATGGGCATTGGCGATGCGGCGGATTTCGTCGGGAATCTCGCGGACGTGGGCAACAAGGTCCTTGGCGTTCTCGCCGCAATAGAAATGCTCGCTCATCAGGTCCATGCCGCCGGCACACTTCCGCAGCATCCCTTCGCTCCAAGGACCGGCGGCGCCGACGGCGACCAGTTTGATCGAAGGATCGGCCGCCCGCATCGCTTTGGCGAACTGGTTGTGTTTCGGAATGTAGCGTTCCAGCCCCATGTAGCCGAGCTGCCAATCGCCGAACATCTCGTTGCCGATGCTCCACCAGCGGACGCCGTAGGGTTCGGGATGGCCGTTGATGGCCCGCAATTGACCGCCGGGGCGATCGGCAGGGGCGTTCGCATATTGCAGTTCCTCGACGGCGCTGCGGCTGTCGCCCAATCCGCTGTTGACGCTGATGTAGGGCTCGGTCTTCAACAGGCGGCAAAAGGTCATGAACTCGTCGATCCCGAAATCGTTGTGCTCGATGCCGCGCCAAGCAGGATTCTTCCGCGGCGGGCGAAGGTCGGGGTCGCCGATGCCGTCCCGCCAGTTGTAGCCGCTGACGAAATTGCCCCCCGGCCAGCGATACACCGGGGCGTCGAGTTGCTTGAGCAGTTCCAGCGTGTCGGCCCTCATACCGTGTACATTGTCGGCCGGCATCAGCGAGACAGTGCCGACGTGAAACGAGCCGCTGCCGGCGGCGGTGATTTCCAGTCGGCCCACGTCGGTGTCGGCCCCGGCGGTGAATTGCAGCGGCGTTTTCGCATAATCCGTTGCGATCGCATCGATGGCGATCGTCTGCCGCTGGTCCGCGCCTTCGCCCCAAACGAGGCTGACCTGGACCGGCGCGGCCGCGCGATCGCCGGCGAGCCAAATCCGGCCGATGTATTGCTTGGCTTGTCGCAATGCCAATTGGCCTTGGACGATGCCGGCCGCTTGGCCGCCGCCGGGCAGGGCAATCTTGGGCGTTTGAGCGCCCACGAACGGCTTGACGCGGTCCATTGTCACCTGTGCCGCCGGCCCGATCGCCTTCCACGGCGACTGCTTTGCTCCGACCGGGTCGAAGAACTTGCGGTCTTCGAGCATTTCGGCCCAGATGCCGCCGTAGATGCAGCGGCCGAGGTGCTCGATGAACTGGCCGTAGACGTATTTCGACAATGGCGCGCGAGCCTTGCCCGCGTCGATGGCAATGCGTGACGTTTGCGGCGGCGAATCGGAACATCGGGCCGGACGGCTCATCGAAGCAAAGACGGGGGCGACTAGCAGGATTGCGAAGAACAAGCGGTTCATGGCAGTGATCTCCGTAAGGCGGGAAGCAGCGCGGCCGCCCGACAATCGTCGGACGATCGTATGCGTGACAGGAGAGGATCGAAACGTCATACTAGCGGCGCCGATTCCTGGTGTCAAGTTGTTGCGAACCGTTTCGCCGCCGCGTCCACGCGGCGCTGCAAATGCGGGCGATTCCGCGCCGCGTGGACGCGGCGGCTAAACGGGGAAGGGAGCGTCCATTGCCGGATCATGCCGGCGCGTGGTATGTTATGCGTTTGCCTGCGAAGGTCGTTGGGAAGAAACTCGAAGTGGCCAAGAGCAAACCTGATTCGGGCGAAAAACTCTTCCGCGTTCTGCCGCGGCAGGTCGAGCAGACGATCTCGGCCGCACTGCGCGAGTGGCTGCCGGGACAACCGTGGTCGGACATCCGCCGGCTGCTGAAATCGCGTAGAATTACGATCAACGGCAACCTCTGCGTCAACGCCGGCCGCCGGCTGCGGCTTACCGACGTGGTCAAACTGTCGCCGCAATCGCTCGCTCCACCGCCCGACGAACAAGACGTTCGCGTCGTCTATCTCGACAAACACGTCGTCGTGGTCGAGAAGCCGGCCGGACTCACCACGACGCGGCACTCCGAGGAGCAGGAGATGTCGCCCCACCGTCGCCAGTTGCAGCCGACGCTTGACGAGATGCTCTCGCGAGTGATCGCCAAGATCGAGGCCCGCGGAACGAAGAGCACCCGGGGCAGGGAGGATGCCGGGAAGAACGAAAGGAGAGGCATGAGGCAAGTCCGCGCGGTACACCGCCTCGATCGCGATACCTCGGGCCTGATCGTTTTCGCCAGAACCGCACAGGCACAACAACACCTGGAGCAACAATTCCGTGCGCATACGACCAAGCGGCGATACCTGGCCGTGGTCCGCGGCGCGGTCGAATCGCAGACGATCGAGAGCCGGCTGGTCCGCGACCGCGGCGACGGCCGGCGGGGGAGCACGACGCTGCCGAACGTCGGCCGACGGGCGGTGACGCACGTTCGTGTGGTCGAGCGGCTTGGCGAGTACACGCTGATCGAATGTCGCTTGGAGACCGGGCGGACGCACCAGATCCGCATCCACCTGTCGGAGCGCGGGCATCCGCTCTGCGGCGACAAGGTATACGGGCAGCCGCTGTTTCGGCCGGCCGCGCCCGACACGAGCGGGGCGCCGCGGCTGGCCCTGTGCGCGGTCGAGTTGGGATTCGTGCATCCGGCAAACGGCGAGCCGCTCTGCTTCGAGAGCCGCCCCCCCCGCGATTTCGCGGAGTTTGTGCGGCGGTTGCGGGCGGCCGCAAGACCGCCAAAACCACCATGTTAGGTTATGCCGGGGTGCGGCCGCTGGGATTGCAGAAAACCGAAAAAAGGCGACAATAGACCGTCGTCGTGCGTTGTAGTCGCCGCCGGCTGACGCTCTGGAGGACAGTGAATTCACGGGGACACATTTCCTGCGGCCACGTTGGAGCGGCAGTTGCACTGCCGCTCCCGAACAAGGGGGTGGCAGTGCAACTGCCACCCCAACAACGTCCCAACAACACCAAGTCACATCGTGTGGTCAAGAAAAAGATTGGATATCGGCTGGTCGGACCTGCTGTTTGGGGCTGGCCGTGTCTTCGTTCCGCCTGACCGGGCCAGCGTTTCGCGGCGGGTGGAGTCGCTCTGGCCAGCGGCCGACAATACGCTCGCGTGTCTCTCCGTGCGGACCGGCTTCGATCTATTCCTCGCGGCGCTCGATCTGCCTCGTGGCTCGGAGGTGCTTGTTTCGGCGATTACGATTCCCGACATGGTTCGCATTATCGAGCACCACGGCCTGGTGGCGGTGCCGGTCGATCTCGATCCGCAGCGAATGGCGCCGAGCGCGGAGCAATGGCGGCAGGCGATCACGCCGGCGGCGAAGATGATCCTGGTGGCCCATCTGTTCGGCGGCCGCACCGAGATGGGGCCGATTCTGGAGTTGGCCCGGCAGCACAACCTGCTGGTGGTCGAGGACTGCGCCCAGGCCTTCGCCGGCATCCAATACGAGGGAGACCCGCAGGCCGACGCCAGCATGTTTAGTTTCGGCACGATCAAGTACGGCACCGCACTGGGCGGGGCGATTCTCCGCGTCCGCGACCGCGAAGTGCTGGCGAAGATGCGGGCCGCGCAGGAGACTTATCCCCTGCAATCCCGCTGGCCCTATTTCAAGCGGCTGGCAAAATATGCGATGTTGAAGGGTCTCGCCGCCCGGCCGATCTGCGCGTCCTTCGTTCACGCCTGCCGGGCCCTCGGCTACAATTACGACCGCATGGTCAATGCCGCCGCCCGCGGCTTCCCCGGCGACGATTTCTTCGCTCAGATCCGCCATCGGCCGTCGCCGTCGCTGCTGGCGGTGCTCGAACGCCGCCTGAAGCGCCGCGGCGCCGCCCGTTGCGAGCGGCACGCCGCCAAGGGAAAGGCCCTGGCGGACAAACTCCAGGGCGCGATGCCTTGTCCGGGCACGACGGTCGCGCCCAACACCTACTGGGTCTTCCCCGTCCTCGTCGGCCGGCCTACCGAATTGATGGAGCACTTGACACGGGCCGGGTTCGATGCCACCCAAGGGCAAAGCATGTGCGTCGTCTCGCCGCCGGCCGATCGGACCAACCAGAAGGCCGCCGCTGCCGAAGAGTTGTTGGCCAACCTCGTCTTCCTCCCCTTCTACCCCGAGTTGCCGCCCGCCGAAGCCCGTCGCCTGGCGGAAACGGTCTTGGCATTTCACACGTCCAAAGCGGCGCAGCAACGCCCCTCCGGCAACGGCCAGCCGACTTCATAGCCGCCGGGAGACGACTCGGCAGGTTGCCGTCGGATGACGCGCAAAAAAATAGGCCACCGCTGGGATGGCCTCGTTGAATTTGTTGGTCACAGGGATCGACGTACCTTAGCGAACCCGCCGCTTCCGCCAAGCGTAGGCGAGCAGGCCAATGGCACCGGCTCCCCACATGACGAACGAGGTGGGTTCGGGGACGGTGTTCACTGTGCCGCTTAGACGTGCCCCATCAATTGAACCGTCAGTACCGATCAATGTAATGGCGAGGGTGTTCAACCCCTGGTTAAGGAAAGACGGGTTTGCCACGGAAAAGGGATGGAATTCCTCCCAGTTGGGGGGCGAGCCATCGCCGTCAGGTAACGATGATAGAGCGTCGATTTGATGTCCGTTAATGGTGAGCGCATCACCCCCGCTATCTGCCGCCCAGCTACCCGAGATAATAACTGTTGAGAGATCGTAGCCCGTCAAATCGAACGTTCGGTAGAAACTGTAGGTGGCGATGCCTTGCGATTGATATGGGGTGCTTGCGTCCCTGGCAATCCAGTCGCTATTGTTGTCATTCGCAACCCAACCGGTTTCTCCACCGCCTGGAGGACCCCAGTCCGGGCTACCAGGAAAAACGGTTTGTGCCGCCGCCGTTCCCCCTCCCGACTGGTCGACCGTCCAGTTTGCATCCGATACTCCGCTGGTCGTAATTACATTGCCAGAGCCATTCAAGCCTGTGGACAGGTTTATCGTCTGTGCTCTCGCCCACCCCGCACATACTGCAAGGATACCCGACACCAAGCCAACCACAACAGCATTTCTCATTTCGCACCCCATCGAAGTTGCGGGCGACTTCTCGCCCTGGAATCGAAAACCGAGTTACAGACCGCCTCCGCGTACAGAACCTCGCCAAACCGGCTGAAGGCTGTTCGCCGTCGCCACCGCTAGAACTTGATCGAGCAAACTAATGGGCCCCGCTTGGATCCGCTTTACCCGTCGATCTCAATGCAAGGAGATAGACGTTGGCAACGACGTGGTAGGGGCCCTGCAAACCGATGGCATAAATGTGGCCATTAAGCTCTGTTGCCGCAAGAACGCGATACGGCCAATCGCCCATATCAACTTTGGCAGCGGTCACGCCATCATCGGTAACGAGATACCCGTTCTTGAACTGCTTCGGCCCGCCGTTTTCAAAAATGTAGGCCCTCGCACCTGACCACAAAGGGTTGCCCATCGGGAACTTGAAGGGGCCCGGGCCGCTGATTGTCGTGAAATCCACTCCGTTTGAGCTTCGTCGAATCGTACTGCTGTGCGAATCCACGTCGTCAATGGGAGTCGCGTATAGGTAGTTGGGCGTCGCAAGAAACAGACCACTGCCGCCATAGACGCCAGAAATGACTGTTTGCCACGAGGTAGGAGCAAGCACGTCCGCGTTCGACTTCACGGTGGAACCGTTGTTTTTTCTCACATCTCCATAGAGGCCAGCGAACAGACTGCCCTTCCAGGCACATAGATCGGAGACGGGGCCCGACCATGGATTCTCGTACACCTTTCGCCACGCAGAACGATCGTATTCGTAAATGGACCCTGATACAGTGCCGAAATACTGTTTGCCATTGAACTCCGCCATCGCGGTGACATAGTCGGTCGCGTTGAACGGCGATTCTGTTATCGGACTGATGGTCGTCCCGTCGAACTTGCGGACAAAGCCCGTGGAAGCGGCATAGTAAAGGCTCCCGCCCATTTCCTTCATGGTGGTGAACCGGCCGGTCGTTTCGGCGAGCTTAGTGTGGTTTACTCCGTTCCTGAGGCCATCCGCCGGATTGTACCGAAGAATCTTCGATGGGTTGGCGGTTCCGTCGTCCCACGGAGCAAAATAGATATTTCCCTTGTACGCCACCAGACGCCAACCGGGCGGCTCCAAGGCGAACTGGCCGTAGGCGACGGATGCCACTTGCGGTCGAGCGAAGTTCAGAGGCGGGCCGATCGTCTCGGCCTGGCTAAGGAACGGACGCACAGGCGGCGGGCCAGATTCAGGGTGTTCCGCAGTTCCTTCCGGCAGTTTCTTGGCCCCGGCGCTCGCGACGCGCTCCTCTCGGGACGTGCTTTTGGATCCCGGCGTATAACCAAATGTCGCCTTGATCTCGATGTAGATCACGACGCCAAGCAATAACGACGCCGGAATTGCGGCAGCAGCAATCAGGGTTGACCGCCTGCGCCACCACGGTGGTGAGGATGCCACTGGAAGCCGAACAGGCGCAGCGTCGGCCGGGGCTGGGTGCGGCAAGACCGACGCGGCCAACAGACCGGCGAGATCGCCATGAGCAGTAAACGGCGCCAAGGCCGCGGCCACCTCCGCCGGCGTCGCGAACCGGGCAGCCGGCTCCTTGGCCATCATCCGCTCGACGATTCCAGACAACTCGTCGGGAATGCTCGGCGCGCAACTTCTTCACAGTCGGCACTGTGTCACGAGCGTGACCCATCACCTTGTTAAGAGGCGTTTTGTAGTTTGGACCGCTGAACGGAGCGCGGCCGGTCAAGAGATGGTAGAGCGTGCAGCCGAGCGAATAAATGTCGGCGCGGATGTCTACGCGGTGACTATCGTCCGCCTGCTCGGGAGCAATGTAGTCGGGCGTGCCCATCGCCAGGCCGTTCGAGGTCACCTCTTTGCCCGCGGTCTGGTCCGAACCGAGGAGGGCCAGGCCGAGGTCGAGAATTTTGACTTGCCCTTGCGGCGTCAGCATCAGGTTCGACGGCTTGATGTCACGATGCACCAGGTGGTTTTCGTGAATATATTGCAGCCCGACGGCGGTTTGCCGGATCAACTCGCAGGCATCCGCGATCGGCAGCGGTCCGGCGCGTTGGACCAGTTTGGCCAGATCAACGCCGTCAACGTACTCCATCACCAGCACGGTGGTGCCTTCGATGTCACGGGCGTCGTGTGCCTGGACGATATTTGGGTGGGAGAGTTGGCCGATGGCCTTCATTTCGTTCTCAAAGCGGGCCACCGCCCGCGGGTCGCGGGTGCGCTCGCTCGCCAGGACTTTCAGCGCGACGATCTTGCCGAGCCGGACTTGCCGGGCCTTGTAAACGGTGCCCATGCCGCCATCGCCCAGTTTCATGAGCAACTCGTACTCGCCCAGCCGTCCCAACTCGGACAACGAGGGCTCGGCGACAGGTGGGGTGACGGAAGCCCCGCCACCCAGCCCCGCCGCCTCGGCGGCCTCCATGGCCCGCTGATATTCCGGCGAGTCCAACTCTGGACGCGGCGGCACCGGATGCCGTAAACCCCGAAATAGTGAGTTACCCTGACGCTCCAGTTCGTCGAGAGTGGCGTCGCAGATAACGCAGGTTTCGATATGTTCCGCCACGGCTTCCGTCAACTCCTCGGGCAGACCCCCTTGGACGTAACTGGAAAGCTCCTCACGTGTTGGACAATTTCGGATAGCCACGATTGCGACCCTTTCTGTCTGCCTACCTACAAGAACGCGGACGCGCCACACGACTTTTTCGTAGAGTCTCCAACAGAAAGCGAACACGAATGTACTCCTCACGCTCCGCGTGAGGCCATCCGTCCGCCCTCTTCCTCACGCGGAGCGTGAGGAGTACATTCGTGTCAGCCGCAGTCAGTCGAACATCCCCTGCAACTCTTCGCGAACCCGGCGAACAACGCGACACTTCGCCTGACGGACGGCATGTTTCGTCATTCCCAATTCGGCGGCGACTTCGGGCGAGGACCGCTCATTGACGGCTGTCCGCCAAAAAGCCTGCCAAGTCCGCTCCTCAAACTCCGCTCGGATCAGTTCCAGAGCCGTGCGGGTGAGAAGGTCGTTGTCGCTGGCGACTTGTTCGGTCGAATCGGGCACTTCGTCGGGAACCTGGTCGAGCATTCGTCGCGCGCCGCTTCCCCCAATTGCCGAAGGCTCTCGGTCGCGCCAGCGGTCAACGATTTTGTATTGGGTAATCCGCCGTAACCAGCCACGGAAGGTGTCCGCGGGCCGATCGCGACGGAAGTCAGAGATGCTTCGGGCTACCCCCATCCAAACTTCCTGAACTACATCCCCGGCATCGTGAACGCTCAAACCAGCTTGTCGGCACCAGAGAAACACGAGTGGCCCATAAAGCCGTACCAGCCGCCGCCATGCGTCTGGATGCTGGTCCTTGACTCGCTGCAACAGGCTCAAGGAAGTGGAACTCGGGGGCGCGGGGACGAACGAGTCGGTAGTGCTGCTGTTGTATGGCATGGCAGAAGAGGAGGCAAACGTCGATGTTGTTCACGGATGCACCGGGAGCGATAGAGACTCCCTTTCAGGTGACAAGACAACAGCTCCAATATACCCACGGCAACTGGGATGTCAACCCGGCGGGCGACGGGGTTTCCTGAATCGCCCGGGGAACAATTTGCTCCGAGCTGCAACAGTCTTCCCCGAGCTGCCGCCCAGGGAATCGCTTCGCCTGACGGAAACGGTCTTGGCCTTTAATGGGACGACCTCGATGCAGCGAGCAGCGCCGCCGGAAGGAGGACGCTGCACGACATCGAAGCGGAAATCGCCCTCGCAGACTGCGGAATGAACCTGGGCGATACTCTCCGGCTCAATCAGACCGGTAGCTTGTGGACATTTGCAGAGAATCTGCTAGGATGCGGGTTCTTGCCGAGCGACCTGCAAATCCAGAACAACCGGCAGGGATGGGAAGCTGGTGTATCAACCAAAGGGAGGGGTGCGATGAAGCGTCCATGCTATCTTGCGCTGATTGTGGGGTTGGTCTCTTCCGCGGCGTCGGGACAGAGCTGGTACGGCCTCCAGGAGAACGGCCTGGAACCGGATTATCGCGACCAGGACGGTTACGGCACTTGCTGGACATTCGGCACAATGGCCTCGGTGGAGACGAATCTGATCAAGGAGGGACTGTTGCCCCAAAACACCGCAGGGCTTTCTGAACGCGATCTGGCCTGGCACAGCGGCTACAGCGGTTCGGTCGATCCGATGAACGGCGGCGGCAGCTACATGTTTTCCGCGGCGTATTTCGCCCGCGGCGACGGACCGCTGCTCGACTCGCAGGCGCCCTATTGGAGCGCTTTTCACAAAGTGTCTTTCATGGGAACCGATCCTTATCCCAATTCGACCACGCCGAGCCCTCTTCCGCGGTCGCCGCGGCCGACGGCGTCGTACTACGTGCGCGACATCGATTGGCTGCACAGCGTCGCCGACATCAAGAGCGCGATCCTCAACTATGGCGCTGTCTCTACCTGCTGGGCGGTCGATACGGGCACTTGGCACAGCGCCAGCGGCCATTGGAACGCCACATCGACCTACCAAGCGGCCTCGGCCGGCGCCGACCAGCCCAACCACTCGGTAGCCATCGTCGGCTGGGACGACAACTGGGTGACCGCCGGCGGCACCGGCGCCTGGCTGATCCGCAACAGTTGGGGTACCAGCACGCAGCATTTCGGCATGTCGTACAACGACTTCTATTGCGGCCACGACAGCCCCGACACCGGCGCACAGAACATGGGGGCCGTCTCTTTCCATAACGTCGTGCAGAATACCTATCAGGAGGTCTACTATCACAACGACCTCGGTTGGACCGGTCAGCAGCCGCACGCCTACGCCTTCAATCATTTCACCGCCGACCAGACCGGACAACTCAAGTCGGTCAGCTTTTACACGACCGGCGATAACGTCGGCTATACAGCGAAGATCTTCAAGCAGTTCCAGGACGGAGTGCTGGGGCAGTTGGCCGCCACCGCATCGGGAACAATCGCGCATGAGGGCTTTCACACGATCGACCTGGCCAGCTTGGTGTCGCTCTCGAAGGGCCAGGATTTCTACATCGAGCTGCAAACCAGCAACGGCCAGCAGGCCAACGACGGCGACACCAACGTCACCGTGGTGACGGGCGGCAACGCCGACCCGTCGGTGACGACGACCGCTTTGCCGGGCGAGAGTTACTTCAGCGACAACGGCACTAACTGGACCGACCTGCAAACCGTGGACGCCAGCGCCAATTTCGCCATCGACGGCTTGACGATCGTGCCCGAGCCATCCTCGCTGGCTCTACTGGCTGTGCTGGCGGCGTGCGGTCTGGGCTACGCGGTCCCTCGCCGCCGCCGCAATGGCTAACCGACTCAGGCCGATCATGTCGCCTCGATAATAGCTGGAAGCCGACGGCTCCCGGCACATGCCGAATCTGCGGGTGGCTTCGCCGCGAGCCGTCGGCTGCTTCCAACGCAGAGTCGTCTGCCTGAGACGGCATGGACTCGCCACTGGCCAGCCCCGCCCTGGACGCCGAGGCGATTGCGCCTGTACATTGACGGTGTTCAGCCATCATCCACCCACGTCAAGAAGGAACCGCCAGATGGGCATGTTCGATACGGTCGGGACCGCCGCCGCCCAGGGACAACGCAAAGAGAACACGCTGCGGAAGCTGGAACGCATGAAGAAGACGCTCCGCCACGAAGAGCCCGATCGCGTGCCGGTCAGCGACTTCTTCTGGGGCAGCTTCATCGAACGCTGGCGGAAGGAACTCGCTCTGCCGTCGGACGCCAACCCGTATTTCTACTACGACCTCGACTGGATCGTCACCGTCTCGAACATGGACCCCTGGATTCGCCCGTTCGAGACGATCAAGGAGACGCGAGACGAGGTGGTGGTCAAGACGGGTTACGGGGCGATCATGCGGAAGCTGTTCCGCTGTCCGATGCCGGAGTTCATCGGCTGGGAGACCGATACACTGGAGAAGCTGGAAGCGGCCGAGTTCGACGATCCCCGCGACCCGCGGCGTTACTTCTCGGCGGGCGACAATCAGATCGCCGGCGTGGGCGACGGTTTCGAGCGGAACTCGCCGCCTTGGATGGACACGGTCAAGTCGCTCTGGCCCGATTTTCCCGTCTACGGCAGCATGACGGAATGCTCGGAGTGCATGACGCGGATGATCGGCCCGCAAAACCACATGATGTGGATCGCGTTGGAGCCCGAGCGGATGGCGGCCGTGCTCCGCCGCGTCGGGCAGTTCTATCTCGACTGCGCCAAGGCGGCCATCGACGCCGCCGGGCCGTGGCTGGACGGCTTTGTGATCTGGGGCGACGTGGCCTACAAGAAAAGCACCTTCATGCGCCCCGACTATTGGCGGGCGAACTACAAACCCTGGGTCAAGGCGATCGTCGATTACGCCCACGCGAAGGGGCTCGACGTGATCTACCACGGCTGCGGCAACGTCAACTCGATCTTCGCGGACTACATCGAAACCGGCATCGACGCCATGAACCCGCTGGAAGTCAAGGCGAACATGGACGTGCTCGATCTGCGCCGCCGCTATGGCCATCGCATGGGTTTTTGCGGCAACAGCAACATCCAGATTTGGGAATCGGGCGACCGCGAGGCGATTCGCCGCGAGGTCTTGACCAAGTTGAACGCCGCCCGCGGCGGCGGGTTCATCTTCCAGTCGGACCACTCGGTATCGAGCGCCGTTTCCGGCCAGACGTATGACTACATCGTCAAATTGGTCCGCGAGTACGGGCGATATCCGCTGCGGCTCGGCGAGTTCGACCAGGTGATTTCTTGCCCCGAGGAGAAGTAACATGAAAGCGGCATTTACTCCTGGTTCCCACGCTCCGCGTGGGAACCCCGTGGCTTCGACGCTTTGCGTCAAGCCGGGCGACGCAGAGCGTCGCGCCCGGTGCGTTCCCACGCGGAGCGTGGGAATGAGAAGAATAGCCTTCGGCGTACTATGGTTGTGTAGTTTGTCTGCCGTCGCGGCTGCGAAGCCGCAAGCGGCTGCGGAACTCGACCGCTGCAATGTCGTTTGGACCATGCCCGGCAAGGACGCCGGCGATTCGATGCCGCTCGGCAACGGCCAAGTCGGCATCAACCTCTGGGTCGAAGCCGGCGGCGACTTGCACTTCTACATCTCGCGGACCGACTCGCTCAGCGAAATCTCACGGCTGCTGAAAGTGGGAGGGGTCCGCGTTTCGATTTCACCCAATCCGTTTGCGACCGGGCTGCCGTTCAAACAGGAGCTTCGCCTGCGCGAGGGCCGTTGCGAAATCACGGCCGGCAAAGGGGACAAGAAGGTAACGCTGTCGGTGTTCGTCGATGCCGATCTGCCCGTCGTCAACGTCGTTGGCAAGTCGCCGTCGCTGGTGTCGGTGAAGGCCACGATCGAGAGCTGGCGCACCGTCCGGCACGTTGTAGCCCGCGGAGACGAGCAACTCTCGGCCTGGACCGTTCGCGAAGCGCCTTTCGAGATTGCCGAGTCGCCCGACGTCTTTCCCGCCAACCTCGGCGACGCGGTGGCATGGTATCACCGCAACGAGACGTCGGTCTGTCCGCTGACGCTAAAGCACCAAGGGCTGGTGGCGGCGGCCGACAAAGTGCAGGATCCACTGCTGCATCGCACCTTCGGCGGCTGGATCGCCGGGCCGGGATTCAAGGCCATCGACGCCCGTTCGCTGGCAACGCCGGAGCCGGTCGGGGTATTCGCCTTTCGCGTCGCCGTACCCTGCCAACAGACGCCGGATGCCAAAACGTGGCTGGATATGGCCAGCGAGTGGGCCGATCATCCGGGCGACGCTGAAGAAGCCATGCAGCGAACGGCGGCGTGGTGGCAGGCGTTCTGGGAACGGTCATGGGTCTTCGTCAACGGCGATCAGCAGTTAAGTATTCCCGGCCAGCAGCACCCGCTGCGCGTGGGCCACGATTCCAACAACGAGAATCGATTCTCCGGCCAGCGCGGACGAGCCAGCGTCTACGGACATGCGCTCTCTGCCGCCAAGATCGCTCAACTTGCCGCCGACAAATCGAAGCAAGCCGGCCCGCTCTCGAAGGATAGAATGATGATCGGCATGGGACACGTCCATGATATTCCCAACGTAAAGTGCGACTTTTCGCGGGGGCTGACGCTGGAAGCTTGGATACGGCCGGACCGCGTTGCCCCCGCCCGCATTTTCGACAAAATGACCGCCGGCGGAAGCGACGGCTTCATCTTCGACACGCACCCCGGCGACACGCTCCGCATGATCGTCGGCGATTGGACGCTCTCCGCACAGGGCGGCATACTCAAGGCTGGCGCATGGCATCACGCTGCCGCGACAGCCGATCCGGCTACGGGAACATTGCGAATCTATTTGGACGGCAAGCTGGTTGCCGAGCGGCCGGGCAGCACGGTGTCGCCGGTCACGCGCGGCTATACTCTTCAGCGATACGTGCAGGCCTGCGGCGGCCGGGGAACGTACCCGATCAAGTTCAACGGCACGATCTTCACGGTCGAGCCGAAACGCATGGGCAGGCCGCATAACGCCGATTGGCGGGCTTGGGGCGACTGTCACTGGTGGCAGAACGCCCGCTTCCCCTGCCACCCGATGTTGGCCAGCGGCGACTTTGAGATGATGCAGCCGCTGTTCCGTCTGTACGGTTCCGTTCGTCCGCTCTGCGAAGCCAGGGCGAAAATCTACCACGGCGCCGAGGGGTGTTACTTCCCTGAAACGATGACCGTGTGGGGCACCTACGCGAACGGCGATTACGGCTGGAATCGGAAGGGGCATCAGCCGAAAGACGTTTTGTGTCCCTACTGGGCCTACGCCTGGAACCAAGGGCCGGAACTGGTCGCCCTGATGCTCGACTATTGGGATTACAGCGAGGACGAGGAGTTTCTGCGGCAGAAACTCCTGCCGATGGCCGAATCGGTGCTGGCGTATTTCGACACCCGCTTCAAGAAGGGCGCCGACGGGAAGATCGTACTCAGTCCCACGCAGGCGGTCGAGACCTATTGGAGCGGAGTGGTCAACGATGCCCCGACAACGGCCGGTCTGAACAATATCACAGCACGGCTCTGCGCCCTGTCCGAGCGGCTGACAACGGCCGAACAGCGGGAGTTCTTCGCCAAGATGAAGACTGCGTGCCCTGCCGTGCCGGTCGAGGAAGCGGAGTTCGCCGGGAAGACGGTCCGCAAGTTGGCCCCCGCCGAAAGATATGCGAAGCGGCGGACGAATTGCGAGAATCCCGAGTTGTACCCGATTTGGCCCTTCCGGGTCTACGCTCTGGGCAAGCCGGGGCTGGCAGAGGCGGTCGCCACCTATACGCATCGGCTGAACCATCTCGACGTTGGCTGGGGTTACGACGGCAACGCCGCGGCCCTGTTGGGCCTGACCGACGAGGCGGCTCGCATTCTCAAGGTGAAGGCCGCGAACTCGAATCCCGCTTACCGCTGGCCGGCCACCTGGGGACCGAATTTCGATTGGCTGCCCGATCAGGATCATGGCAGCAACCTGCTGGAGACGACGCAGTTGATGCTGCTGCAAGCGGACGGCGACGTGGTTCGGCTTTTGCCGGCGTGGCCGAAGCGCTGGGACGTTCACTTCAAGTTGCACGCCCCGCACGCCACCACGGTCGAGTGCGTCTACCGCGGCGGCCGGATCGAGCAACTTCGCGTCGAGCCCGAGTCGCGGCGGAAGGACGTCGTTTGTTCGCTTGCCAAATTGCCGGATAGTCGCTAAAGTGACTGCCATCGTGTTGCAGGAGGCGTCTTCAATCGCCGATTTCCCGCAAGCGATTACGCTCGTCCGCCTTCAGCAATGCAAGGAAACCGATGAACGCCGTCATTGGAGTCGTTCTGCACGCCGTCGCCGCGCTGTTCGCGGCGAATTGCTATGCGCCGCAGAAATACATCAAGCGTTGGTCGTGGGAGACATTCTGGCTGACACAGGCTGCCTGGTGCTGGTTGCTCTGGCCAATCATCGGTGCGCTCTGCACCATTCCGAGCCTGGGCCGGGTTCTGCGGGAATCGTTCGGATGGCCGATGTTCTTTTGCTTCTTGATGGGAGCAGCGTTCGGCATCGGCGGCACGGCTTTCAACGTCGCGATCCGCTATATCGGTTTCTCGCTGACCTACGCCATCGCCATCGGTCTATCGGGCGTGCTCGGCATGTTTGTCACGCCGCTGGTGATGGGCGACCTCGGCAAGAAACTCGCCAAGCCCGGGGCGAATTGGCTGATAGCCGGCGTGATCGTCGGCGTGCTCGGCATCGCCCTTTGCGGACTCGCAGGACGCTTTAAGGAGCGCGATCTGCAGGAACGGGCGGCCGGACCAGGCGAGTTCTCCTTAGTCAAGGGTCTGCTGCTCTCGCTGCTGGCCGGCGTTCTCTCGGCCGTCTATGGCATTGGGCTCAACGACGTGGCCAAGCCTATTATGCAAGTCGCGGCAGATCACGGCGCCGGCCCATGGAAGACCAATATCGCTTCCCTGTTTGTCAATCCGGGGGCCTTTCTGACCGCGCTCATCTATTGCCTCTATCTTGCCCGTAAGAACCGATCGCTGGGCGAGTTGACCCGGCTCCGCCCCGGTCCCGAACGCGCAAGCCTCGCGATGAACTATGGTCTCGCCATCCTTGTCGGCGCGCTCTGGTATGGGCAATTTTTCGTCTACGGTCCGGGCCGTGCGCGGCTTGGCCCGGACTACGAGTTTTCGAGTTGGGCCATCCTGATGATTATGATTGTCCTGTTCAGCACGATCCTGGCATTGGCGTTTCGCGAGTGGAAGGGCTGCCGGCCCCGCACACTTGCCGCTATCAGCGTTGCCCTGCTCGTGCTGGTGACATCGGTTGTCATGCTCACGTACGGGAACTACCTCGGCGATAAGGACAAGCCCGCTTTGCCCGATGAGGGCACTCCCGTGGCCGAAGCGGCAGTTTAGCGAAGGAAGGAGAACATTCCATGACAAGATACGGCAGTGTGATCGGCTTGAATGCCGACAAATTGGACGAGTACAAGCGGCTGCACGCGGCGGTCTGGCCCGACGTGCTGAAGATGATTAAGCAGTGCAACATCCGCAACTACTCGATCTATTTGCGGCGGCTCGACGGCCGGTATTACCTTTTCAGCTACTTCGAGTATACCGGCGCCGATTTCGTTGCCGACATGGCGAAGATGGCGGCCGACCCCACCACGCAGCGCTGGTGGGAGTGCTGCAAGCCCTGCCAGGCCCCGCTGGCCGATCGACAGAAGGGCGAGTGGTGGGCGAACATGGAAGAGGTCTTCCACTTGGATTAGCAGTGGGGCAGACATTCCTGTCTGCCACAGGGACGGATGGCACATTTGGCAGACAGGAACGTCTGCCCCACCCGCCTCAGAACGCGCCAACGAACAGTCCCCTCTCCCCGAGATGAGGATGATAAGGGATAGGGGAGAGAACTGATGGGCGCGCGATCACCTCCGCTTCGCCACGCCCAGTTCTTCGAGTTTCGCCGCGACGTCGTCGGCATGGGTTGCCGGATGGACGTCCTTGTCGATAAACAGGACGCGGCCGTCCTTGCCGATGTAAAAAGTCCAGCGGCTCGCCCAACGCTGCACCAGACCGGTGACGCCGTACTCGCGGGCCACTTCGCCGCCGTGGTCGCTGAGGATCGGATAGTCGGCCCCAACCGACTGGGCAAACTCCCGGTTCTTCTCCGGCGTGTCGACGCTGGCGGTAAAGTAGGCCACGTCAAAGTCCCTGAGCTTCGCCCCGTGCTGTGCCATCAATTTGCACTCGGTCGTACAGCCGGGCGTGAACGCCCTTGGGAACCACGCCAACACCACGGCCTGTTTGCCGCGATAGTCCGAAAGTCGATAGGTCTTGCCGTCGCTGCCGGGCAAGCTGAAATCTGGGGCCGGACCGCCCACCTTCAGTTCTTCCGCTGTCGCTGCGCCGAACATGATCGCACCTCCGCTAAACGTTTGCTGTCATTGTTTGCAAGTAGAATCCGCATAAATAATCCTATGCGGCGGCTCGAAGAGCCCTGCGAAATCGGCCGATACGGCGGAAATCTCCTTCCTGGACACTTGCAGAAGACGAAATGCCGTGGGAGGAGCACGGAGAAAGCAAGAGTACCGCGGAGGACGCAGAGAGCGCAGAGCAAGAAAGAAGGGAGAATTGAATTGGGCGTCCCGAGGATATTCGCAGTTCCTTGAAAGAGAATCACCTTTCAAACACATTTCTTTGCATCCTCCGCGTCCTCTGCGGTCGTCCTCGCCCTCCCCCGTTATTCTCCGTGTCCTCCGTGTCTCCGTGTTGCGTCTTTTTTTCGAGTTAACGCCGTGGTGATTGCTCCGCTTAGCGGATCGTCAGCACGCCGGTTCCGTTAATCCGGTCACCCTTCAGGTCTTGCAGCGCGCGGTTGGCCTCCGCCAGGGGATAGACCGTCGTGTGCGGACGAATGGGAATGGCGGCGGCCTCGGCCAGCAGCTCGCGGCCGTCCTGCCGCGTGTTGCAAGTGACCGAATGGATGTCGCGCTCGTAAAAGACGTAGCGCTCGTAATCCATCTGCGGGATGGGCGTCATGTAGATTCCGGCCAGCGAGAGCGTGCCCCCTTTCTTGAGCGCTGCCAACGCCGGCAACACCAACTCGCCCGCCGGCGCGAACATAATCGCGCTATCGACCTTGACGGGCATCTTGGCTGCATCTTCGCCGACCCAGACCGCCCCCATTTGCCGAGCCAGCTCGCGGTGGTTCTCGCCGCGCGTGGCCACGTAGACCTCGCAGCCGCGGTGCAGCGCAATCTGGATGACCACATGCGCCGACGAGCCGAATCCGTAGAGCGCCAGCCGGCCGCCGATGGGGAGATTGCAGCGCCGCAGTGCCCGATAGCCGATGATGCCCGAGCACAACAGCGGGGCGGCCTCCACGTCGCTGAACGCCTCGGGCAGTTGGTAGCAGAATGCCGCCGGCGCGACAGTGTATTCGGCATAGCCGCCGTCGGCATGGTAGCCGGTGAAGCGGGCCGATTCGCACAGGTTCTCCCTGCCGCTGGTGCAGAAGCCGCAACGGCCGCAGGTGTGACGAAGCCAAGCTACGCCGACGCGCTGGCCGAGGTGGACGGGAGGATCGGTCTGCGAAACCGCGAGCGATTGCGGGGCTGGCGAAGTCGCAAGCGACGGGCCGACTTTGTCGATGACGCCGACGATCTGATGCCCTGGGATGATCGGCATCTTCTCCTGTGGCAAATCCCCTTCAATCACGTGGAGATCGGTGCGGCAAATGGCGCAACAGCGGACGCGAATCCGCACCTCGCCCGGTCCCGGTTCGGGCGTCGGCAAATCGGCCATTTCCAACGGCGCGGAGCCGATCGGAGCGATGTGACGCAGCAACATGGCTTTCATGGCAACCGGCAACCTCTGTGGCCTGTGAGCGTCAGACCCGTCAATTATATCGTTGCCGCCGCCGAAAATGCCGCCGTGCCCGGGGTCGCGGCGGCCAGGCGATAGTCGATCTCCACCACTTTATGGGGGAGCGACTGCCCGTTGATTGCCGGCTTTTCCCAGCGATTCGGACTCAGTTGCTTGCATTACCCAAGTTGCCTAACTACAATCAGTGGTGTAAAGGTATCTGTGACACTTAACTCGCTCCCACGCCCTGCCGCGTTGCGACGACGTGGGAGCGTACCGGACAATTCCTTCCCGCAAACTGGATATGGAGATGTAGCCCATGCGTTGTCGAGCCCTTGGCTTCTGGTCGGTCGTGCTAACGACGGCGGGAATTCTGCTGGTTGCTGCCTGGTCGAGCGTGGCCCAGACCATCAACAACAACAACAACAACACTAGTAGCACCGGCGGAGGCACAAATAATACGGCCGGCGTCGCCATAGACGCCGAGGGCGTGCTGCGGGTGAAGACCTTCGGCGATCCCGGCGGACAGCTCATGCGCGAGCGAATCGCCGCCGCCAAGGCCAGTCTCGGGCCGAAGTTGGCATCTTACAGCAAAATGCGCAAGGTGTCGTTGAATCGGCTGGAGCAGGCGATCATTGATCATCAAGACACGATCAGCGACGAAATGCGATATCTCGCCGGCTTGCAGCGGGTCCGCTACGTCTTTTATTATCCCGAGACTAAGGACATTGTCTTGGCCGGCCCGGCTGAAGGCTGGGCGGCGGATGCCTCCGGCCGAGTTGTCGGCATCGGCACCGGCCGGCCCGTCGTGCAGTTGCAAGACCTGGTGGCGGCGTTGCGGGCGTTTCCGCCCAGCGGCGATAAGACCGCGCTGATCGGCTGCTCGATCAATTCGACTCCCGAAGGCCAGATCGCCTTGCAGCAATTCATGCGGTCCGTTCACCTCGTCGGCGTTCCCAGCCTTGCCCAACGGCAAGCGATCGCCGAGGGCGTGCGCACCAGCCTCGGCCTGCAAATCGTGACCGTCAACGGCGTCTCGCCGAAAACCCACTACGCTCAAGTGCTCGTCGAGGCCGATTACCGCATGAAACTGATCGGCATCGGGCTGGAGACGCCGCCGGTCAGGCTGATTAGCTACGCCGAGCGCGCCGGCCGCAGCGACGGCCACAACGCCATGCGGCGATGGTTCTTCGTGCCCGACTACAAGTGCGTCTGCCAAAGCGAGGACAAGCTGGCGATGGAACTGGTCGGCGACGGCGTGAAACTGGTCGGCGAGGACGAAGTGGTGATGGCCAGCGGCGAGCGCAGGGCCTCGATCGGGCGCAAGAGCAAGGCCAGCCAGGCCTTCACCACCACTTTCACCAAGAAGTATCCCGAACTGGCCGAGCGCTCGCCGGTCTATGCCGAATTGCGGAATCTCGTCGACCTGGCGATTGCCGCGGCCTACATCCAGGAACAGGGGTACTTCGAGAAGTCCGATTGGAAGATGCCGTTCTTCGGCAGCGAGCAGGAATACCCCATCGAAGTCTACAGCGTTCCCAAGACGGTGGAGTCGGCCGTCAACGCGCTGTGGAAAGGGCAGACGCTCTTCACGCCCGTCGGCGGCGGGGTGACCATCGAGGCGACCCAGGCCCTGAAGGACGACAATCTGCTGGCCGACAAGAAAGGCCAGGTCGGCAAGACCCGCGAAGGCGTGAAGCCCAAACTGGCCAAGGGCCAGTGGTGGTGGGATTAACTCGGTTCAACCGCTTACGGCTTCGCGCTTAGCCGCTTGCGGTTTCGCACCGCAGACCACTACCCGCAGGTCGCACACGTTCGTCTGCGTCGGACCTGTCTTCAGCAACGCGCCGAGCGGCGCGAAAAAGCGGTAGGCGTCGTTGCGGGCGAGAAAATCGGCCGGATCGAGGCGCTTTTCGCGGGCGGCTGCCAGAACGTCGGCGTCCAATAGTGCCCCGGCGGCGTCGGTCGGTCCGTCTTCGCCGTCGCTGCCGCCTGAGAGAAGCGCGATCCCTTTCGCCCCGTCGTCGAACAGTTGCAGCAGCGCGGCCAGCACCAACTGCTGATTTCGCCCGCCCAGTCCGCGGCGCGACGATTCCACCAGTTTCACCACCGGTTCGCCACCGCTGATGAAGCAACCGGGCCGGCGATGTTGGGGCGGCAGTTGGTTCTCATGTTTGGGCGGCAGTTGAACTGCCGCCCCAACGTCCGCATTTAGCGGCCGACGGCACGTCGGCCCGATGCCGGCTCGCATCTGCAAGCCCTTCTCCGCCAAATCGCGGCCGACCTCTTCCGCTGGCCCTTCCGAGTGCGTTGCGCTCGCAGCAGCGACCGAGTAGCCAAGCCGCTCGGCCTCGCTGGCGGCGGCGGCGACGGCGGTGGCGTTGTTGGCGAGGATGATATTTCGCACGAATTGCGGTCCAATATCGTCACGCATCACGCCGGCGTCATTCCCCCGTTTAGCCCCGGCGTCCACGCCGGGTTCCTGCGCCGCGTGGACGCGGCGGCTAAACGGATCATGGGCAATCAGCCCGCGTTCGAGGTATTCCACCGCCGCCGGGGCGATATTCGCTTCGCGCACCCCGAATCGTTCGAGCACGTCGAGCGCGGCCTGCGGCGTCGATGTGTCGGGCACCGTCGGGCCGGAGGCGATAACGTCCAGCGGGTCGCCGAGCACGTCGGAGATAATCAGCGAGATCAGCCGTCCGGCGCGGCACGCCCGCAACAGCCCGCCCCCTTTGATGCGGCTGAGCTGCTTTCGCACCGTATTGAGTTGTTCGATGTTCGCCCCGGCGGCGCTGAGATGCCGCGTTATCGCCAGCTTGTCGGCCAAGGTGACGCCTTCGACCGGGGCCGGCATCAGCGCCGAGCCGCCGCCGGAGAGCAGGCAAAGGCAAAGATCATCCTGCCCGAGCGATTCGACCAGCCGCAGGATTTCCATCGAGCCGGCCACACCCTCGGCCGTCGGTTCGTTGACGCCCATCGGCCGCGCGGCGTGCAGATGGATGGGGCCAGCGTGGTGGGGCAGACATTCTTGTCTGCCAACCTGGCTGCGAAATGCACGGCGACTTTCCTGGCAGACAAGAATGTCTGCCCCACCGGGCACGTTGACCCAGCCAGTGAGCTGCTTTTCCTCTATAATCCTTGCTCCGAGGGCCGTTTCCACCGCCGCGGCCATGCCGGCCCCCGCCTTGCCGCCGCCAACGACGACGATCCGGCCGACCGCGTCGAGCGGGATCGCCTCGTCGCCGACAAGCAGCGATTGGCCGTCAACGCGAAGCCACTGCGGCACAAGCCGCTCAGGCAACACGGCATCAACGCCCGCCCGCCAGATTTGCAGGGCGTCACGGCGGAGTTCGGCGGCAGTGGGCATGACGTGATCCGTGGAAACACTGTTTACCGGCTGTGGGCTGAAGTCAGGACTACGAACCTGAGTTCGGCAGAAGTTCTCGTCGGTAATAGCCGGCGGGCAACGCCCCGCCGGTGAACTGCCAGCAGATTGAAGCAAGTCGAATGGTCAAGAAGGCGGGGATTGGTAAGGTGTTGATCTCGCCCGCACTCCACCGGCGGGGCGTTGCCCGCCGGCTATTACCGCTCGTCTTCTTATCCTGAACTCGGGTTACGAATCCTCCTCCCCCTCGTGCATCCATCGCTTCAGCAGCGGAACCAGGCAGAAGCACAACAGCGCGGCGACGCCGGAAGCGATGGCGATGATGCCGAAAACGTCGCCATAGACGCGAACCGTTTTGACCGGGGCGGGCACCACGGCGCCGACCTCCGTGAATTGCGCGATCACGCCGCTAAGGAACTCGCCAATCGCGGTGGTGAGGAACCAGCCGCCAATTACCGTGCTGACAAGATGGGCGGGCGAGAGTTTGGTAATCATCGAGAGTCCCACCGGCGACAGGCACAACTCGCCGGTGGTGTGCAGCAGGTAGGCCAGCAACAGCCATTCGACGCCGACGATACCGCGGGCGTCGGCCGTGCGGGCGCCGTACCAAAGCGCCACGAATCCGAGCCCCAATTGCAGCAGGCCGAGGGCGAATTTGAACGGCGTGCTCGGTTCAAGCTTGCGCGTGCCCAAGAACGTCCAAAGGGCCGAAAAGGGCAGGGCCAGCAAGAGAATGTAGACCGAGTTGACCGACTGGAACGCGCTTGCGGCGATTTCGTCGTCGCGGTGGGCGATAGTCATTCCGACGTTGTCGTCGGCCACCTTCCAGTTGATACGAAAATCGAGATGGTCCTTGTTCTCTTCACGAAGTTTGCTGAGCACGTCGAGCGTAAAGAGTTGCCCGCCGTTGTGATAGCCGAGCTGCTTTTGCGTGGGCTCGATCTTGATGGTTTTTCCGACGTCGGCGGTGGTGATTGCTTTCGTATCCTTGCCGCCGAAGACCCGCTCGACGTTTCGATCGGTGAAGTTGTTCATTGAACTGCCTGCCTGTTCGTAGAAAGCGAAGAAGATCAGGCAGAAGAGGAAGAGGATCAGCACGACGCCCAGTCGCTGCCGCGCGATCTTGTCGAGGCGGAACAGTTCGTACATCAGATAGCCGTAGGCCAGCAACGCGGCCAGCGAGAGCACAACGCCAGCCGGCGTACTGACCTGCCTGAGCACCACGCCGTACACGGCGGTTGCGGTGTTCTCGCTGCCTTCGAGACCCTTGAGATAATCCTCCGGCACAAAGCTGTAGGGACGATTGTCCGCCATCAGCGGAGCGCCGCCGGAGACGAGCAACACGGACAACGGGACGATTAGCAGCGTGACGAGGTAGACAGCCCACTCGACCGGTAGAATGCCGGCCAGGGGCTTTTTCAGCCGCGCCGGATTGGGCAGGGCGCCGGCGGCGGCGGGCAGGCCGCCGCGCTCGATTGCGAGAATCGCGATCGTCGCCGATACAAGCGTGGCGACGGCGACGGAGATATTCACCACGGTGGATGCCAAATCTGCGGGACAGAAATGTACCAATCCGGCAGCCGCCGCGAGCGCGCCGGCGCCGACGACGACCTGCGCGACCCGCGGCGGTGCGACAAAGGTAACTAGGCCCGTCAACATGCCGATGGCCGCTAGTCCGAAGCCCCATCCCCAACCGTAGTTTTCGCCGATGACGCCGCACAGAAGCGGCGCGATGGCCGCGCCCAGATTGATGCCCATGTAGAAGATGGTGAAACCACCGTCGCATTTCTCCGGAAAGTCGCGATAGAGGACGCCGACCATGTTCGAGATGTTCGGCTTGAAGAAACCGTTGCCGACGATCAGAAGCCCCAATCCGGTGAAGAACAGGAGCGAGTTGGAGAAGACCAAGAGCGTGGAGCCGGTGGCCATCAGCGCACCGCCGACGATCACCGACCGCCGCGAGCCCAGCAGCCGGTCGGCCAGCATCCCGCCGAAGAACGGCATCATGTAGACCAGGGCGACGTACGCGCCGTAAACGGTATAGGCGTCGCTGTCCTTATAGCTCAAGAAGCCCTTGGTGAGATAAAGGATCAGCAGCGCCCTCATGCCGTAGAAAGTGAACCGCTCCCACATCTCGGCGAAGAAGAGCGTGTACAGACCGACGGGGTGTCCGAAAAGCGTGGCCTGGTGGGCGAGAGTCTGGGGGCCGGGGGTCGGTTGGCTCATGGGGCCTCGCTCGGTCTATTACTCACAGTCTGTCCATCAGCCGCGCCAGGTTGGGGTGGCAGTTCAACTGCCACCCCATTGATGGCCTCGCTCGGTCTGTTACTTGATGTCTTCGGCGAACGCTTTGGGGTTGAGATCTTCGCCGGTGGCGTGGCGGGTCAACTGGTTCCAGTTCAGCGTCAGGCCCGGGGCGTAGACACGCTGCCGCATGAACTCGCCGGCCCGCTTGTTGCCGACGTAGATCGCCCCGGCCGGATTCGTGCCCGGCATGATCGCGTGGATCAGAGCGTGATGCACCTGGGAAGCGAACAACTCGCCCATCATGTAGTTGTGGTAGTAGACCGGTGCGCCGACGAAATGATACTTGGCGGCAAAATCGGGCTCGTCGCGGCCCGCCGGACGCTTCACCTCCTGGTATTTCTCGACCAAATCCCACCACAGCTTGTTCAGGTCCTGGCCGGGATTCGCGTACAACTCGCGCTCGAAGCGGAACATGACCTGGCACCAGCGGGAGAAGATCAGCAGGCGATTGCGCTGCAACCTGGCCGCCGCCGCCCGAAACTGCTGGGGATCGGGCACTTTCGCCCCCATCGCTTGCAGCCAATCGACGTTCTGGGCAAAACGCTCGAACATCATCGCCACGCCCTCGGTCGTCAGCGGATGGGCCTCGACCCGCAGGGCATAGGGGAGCGAGTGCGGGATGTACTTGCTGTATGTCGCATGGCCCAACTCGTGCAGCGTCGTGGCCAGCCACTCGCGGCCGGGGACGATGTTCACCAGGATGCGGACGTTGTTGCCCGTGCGGTCGATGTCGGTCTCGAAGGCGTGCGGGCACTTCCCTGGCTGCTCGTAGAGGCTGCTGCGGGCGAGAACGTCGTCGATCGGCATTCCGATGCCCCGGTAGAACTGGCGGCAGACCTTCAACGTGTCGATCGGCTTGTAGACCGACTCGGGCAGATCGCCCAGCACGGCGGGGACTTCGGCGAAATATGGGTCGTGGTAGTGCCACGGCCGAAGCTCGGCCACCGCGATGCCGCAGTTCTTGGCCAGGGCGGCGTCGATCTCGGCCTTCGCCTTGTGGTAGGGCTCGCGGGTCAGGGCGTCGATCTCGTCGAAGAGCCGAAGCACCTGCTCTTCGCTCTGCTCGTTCAAGTAGAGCTGCATGGCGTGAAAGTCGGAGAAGCCGAGTTTGCGGGCGGCTTCGTTCCGCAGGGCGACCACGGCCTTGAGATCGGCCAACACCGCCCGGCCGATCGACATGCGTGCTTCCCAGGCGGCCTTCCGCTGGTTCGAGTCGCGCGACTCGACCAGGATCTTGCTAATGTCGTTTTCCGTCAGCTTCTTCCCGCCCACGTCGTAGCGGTAGACGTTGAACTCGCGCTCGACCGCGTTCGACTTGGCCGAGATCTTCTTGAGCAATTCGGGAGGGACCTGCCGGCCGAGAAACTCCAGGTAGAGGACGTCGATTTCTCGGCTCAAGAGCGGATCGCGCACGCCTGAGTCCTTGATCGCCTTTAGTTCGGCGAAGCGCTTGGCATCGGCCAGCGACGCGTCGAGTTTGTCTTCGGCGGCCTGCTTCGCGGCGAAGTCGGCCTCTTTGCCGCTGACGTTGGCGAGCCACGAGAGCCAACCAGCCTCGATTTCCAGCGGGCGGATGCTGGCCTCGTAGTACGCGACGAACTTCCTGGCCTGGGCGTCGGTTCCCCGGTCTTTTTCGCCGACCGTTGGCTGAGATGCCGAAGCAGGCCGGCGTCTCCGCAAAAACCCCCGGCTTCCATCCTGGGCCATTGCCGAATCGGCGAACAGCACTCCCAATGCGATAAGAACCAATGCAGTTCTGACGGGCAGCGTAAGCATGGCATTTCTCCCGAAATTGGTGCAAACAACCCCTCTATGCTAAGGGAGCGATGAAACCGCCGCAAGAGGATGAGAAACCAGAGGCGCGGCAACGAATTATGGCAGTCGCAGCCAACCGTTTGGCCGCCGCGTCCGCGCGGCGCCGCATTTACTGGCGATTCTGCGCCGCGTGGACGCGGCGGCCAAACGGTTTTTCCACTTATCCCAACTTATCCCAACACCTCCTTGATGAACTCCCCCTTGAGCCGACAATACTCGAGGGAATCGGTCACGCCGGCGGCGAGGATCTCGCGTTTGCGGGCGACATAAGCGTGCAGCAACTCCGGGTCGGCCCGCAGACAGGCGCGGAAGAACCGCATCTCGTCCACTTCGGGCGAATCGGCGGGAATGACGTGAAGGTGGACCAGGAACATCTCACCATCCTGGGCGAACGACCCCTGCCGCATCGGGCGAGTTTCGGGAAATGCGTCCTCGCCCGTCTGACGCTGAAAACCCAGCCTGTCGAGAAGTTGCTTGACAGCCGGCGTCTCCTCGCTGCTGGCGGCGATCATCAGATCGACGACCCCCTTCCCGGCACAGCCCGGCACGGCAGTGCTGCCAACGTGTTCCACGCTGAGCCGGGGAAGATGCTCGCGAATGATCGCAACGATCGAGCGGGCGACCTCCGCGGCTCGGGGGTCATATCCTACGCATAGCGGCGGACGGATCACGTAGTCGCCGATGACCGGTCGAACGTGCTCGAACATGGGGCGACTCCCGGCGTCGGTCTGTTGCGTGGCGGCGAGAAATCGTCGTGATGCGTGGCGGCCAGCCCGTCGCCACACCAGACGGCGTCTGGCCCGCGATTATAGACCATTGCCATCTGTCGCGGTAGCATGACCGACGGTTGGGGCGACACTTGAGCTGGGATCCTAACTTATTGGCGCCGTTTAGCCGGCGGGCTTGCCCGCCGCGCTGGAATGCCGACCCGCGCGGCGGGCAAGCCCGCCGGCCAAACCCCGTGCTGCGAGGCATCATCCCGACGGACGGCCGGGCAAGAAAATGCCCGAGGGCCGGTCTCAGGGGGGCGAGACCGACCCTCGTGCAACAGACTGCCCCGCTGTCGAAGCGGCTAGGCAACGACAGAATCTAGTTGACTTGCGATGACTGCTGGCCATTCCCGCCGCCGTTGCGATTTCCGCGCCGTCCGCGATTCCCGCGGGCCTTTTTCAGCGTTGCCTGCTGATCGGGGGTGAGAATCTGGTTGACCTTGCCCATGATCTCTTTATTCAGCGTCCGGCTTGCCTTCTGGGCGTCCGCCAGCTTGGCCTTCTGGGCGTCGGTGAGCTTCATGGCCGCTTGAGCAGCGTCCCGCACCTCCGCACCGTGTTTGCCCGCAGCCCGGGCCGCCTGGGCGGCCTCGCGGCTGGCCTTTCTCTGCTCTGCGGTGATCACTTTACCGCGGGTCTCGGCAAGCTCTTTCAGCTTCGGGGAATACTGCTTCTGCAACTCGGCCAGTTTCGTCTTCTGGTCGGCAGTCAGGTTCAAATCCTTGTTGTTTGTCACCCATTCGATTACCGAACGGTCCCCCGCCTGACGCCGATGTCCCCGGGTGTTCTGCTGGGCCGACAGGCTCTCGACGAAAACAAGCGACGCAATCACCGCCAATGCAATACTCGCAAACCTCAACATACGACTCTCCTTTGACCAAGATCGTTCAAGACCGCTGCACATGGGATGTCGGACAACTCTTGCCGCCCGTAGTGACTAAACCCCGACTCGCGGCAATTGTTTCGCCAAGCGAAACTGGTTTTATTCGGTTGGCCTGCCCAAGAGCTAGACAGCTCATGCAAGAACATTTGGCAGGTGTCTCGCCTCCGAGGCGATCGCGATCCGATTGATAAGGCCTCAACCCTAAGTCTTCTGGTGACTTATCGTTGCTGCCCGACAATTATCGAGCACTGCGGCACCGTCTTTGCAGAACGCGGCGGAGCATTGTAGAGTATGCCTGTGGGCCGTGCCAATCTACCGGCTACACGCGGAGCGTACCGAAGGAATCCAATGTACCACTCACACAAAAAGGAGGGGATAATGACCCCCAAGGAAGTGTTGGCGCTATGCCGGGAAAAGGATGTGAAGGCCGTCGATCTGCGATTCATGGACTTCCCCGGCCTCTGGCAGCACTTTACCATCCCCGTCAACAAGCTCGAGGAGGACGTTTTTGAGGACGGCCTGGGCTTCGATGGCTCGAGCATCCGCGGCTGGCAGGCGATCAACGAGAGCGACATGCTCGTGGTTCCCCAGCCCGAAACCGCCGTACTCGATCCGTTCTGCAAGATCCCGACCCTGTCGATGATCTGCAACATTCAGGACCCGATCACCCGCGAGGACTATACCCGCGACCCGCGAAACGTGGCCCGCAAGGCGGTCAATTATCTGAAGAGCACGGGCGTGGGCGACACCTGCTTCATCGGCCCGGAAGCCGAGTTCTTCATCTTCGACGACATGCGCTGCGATCAGACGGCCAATTCCGGCTACTACTTCCTCGACAGCATCGAGGGACAGTGGAACCGCGGCCGCGAGGAGAATCCGAACCTGGGCTACAAGCTGCGGTACAAGGAGGGCTACTTCCCCGTTCCGCCGGCCGACCAGATGATGGACATCCGCAACGAGATGATGCAGACGATGATCGAGTGCGGCATGAGCATCGAGGCCCAGCACCACGAAGTGGCCACCGGCGGACAGTCGGAGATCGACCTGAAGTTCGACAACCTCGTCGCCATGGCCGACAAGTGCATGATGTTCAAGTACATCATTAAGAACGTGGCGAAGAAGTACGGCAAGACCGTCACCTTCATGCCCAAGCCGCTGTTTGGCGACAACGGATCGGGCATGCACACGCACATTTCGATCTGGAAGGGCGGCCAGCCCCTGTTTGCCGGCAGCGGCTATGCGGGCCTGAGCGACATGGCCATTTACGCCATCGGCGGCATCTTGAAGCACACCCCCGCGCTGTGCGGCATCTGCAACCCGACCACCAACAGCTACAAGCGGCTGGTGCCGGGCTTCGAGGCCCCGGTCAATCTGGCCTATTCGCAGCGGAACCGCTCGGCCGCCGTCCGCATCCCAATGTACAGCCCGAACCCGAAGGCCAAGCGGCTCGAGTTCCGCTGCCCCGACCCGAGCTGCAACCCGTATTTGTCGTTCTCGGCGGTGCTGATGGCGGCGATCGACGGGATTCAGAACAAGATCGACCCGGGCGAGCCGTTGGACAAAGACATTTACGACCTCGATCCCGAGGAGATGAAGAACGTGCCGCAGGCCCCCGGTTCACTGGAAGAGGCGCTCAGGGCGTTGCGGGCCGACCACGAGTTCCTGCTCCGCGGCAACGTCTTCACCCCCGACGTGATCGATACCTGGATCTGGTACAAGACGGTCAACGAAGTCCAGGCGATGCAGTTGCGTCCGCATCCCTATGAGTTCTGCTTGTACTATGACATTTGAGAAAGGGCTAGGGGCTAGGGATTAGGGATTGGGGATTAGGGATTGGAAGACCGCTTGCGGTTTCGCATCAGTCGCTGGCCAATGCCCACTATCCACTGGCCACTATCCACTATCCACTCCCGCAATTGGCACGGTCCTGAGCCCGATGGGGCGTCCGCCGCAGGTCGCTCCGTCGGGCCGGGCCTTTTCTTGGGCAAAGACCTTGCTTCGCCGATTCCCATCTGTTAGGGTCAAACGGCGATGGAAGAAATCACCAACAGTTCGGCGACGCGCAAGGTGATCGTCATCAATCCGGCGGGGCTGCACGCGCGGCCGAGCCTGGCAGTCTCACAGACCGTCCGCGCTTCGCAATCGACGGTCGAAATCCGCACCGCCGGTCTGACCATCAACGCCGCCGACGTGCTGCAACTCCTTTCGCTCGGCGCAGCGCGGGGGACCAAGCTGACCCTCTCGGCGGTCGGCCCGGACGCCGAGCAGGTTCTCGATGCGCTCGCCCGGCAATTTGCCGACGGTTTCGGCTTGTGCAGCGGGAAAGACTGATCGTCATTGTTCGAGCTGCGACGTGCAATGGGCACATCGCTTCGCCTTCAGCGGAATCTTGGAAAGGCACTGCGGGCACTCCTTGGTGGTCGGCGCCGCCGGCGGCAGCATGATCTTCTTGACTCGATTCATCTGCCTGACGACCAGGAACATACAGAAGGCCACAATCAAGAAATCCAAGATCGTGTTGAGAAATGTGCCGTAGTTGATCGTTACGGCGCGAGGAGTCCCGGCGCCCATCAGTGTGATGGAGAGTTTTGAGAAGTCCAAACCTCCCAACAGGGCCCCGATCGGCGGCATAATGACGTCGTTCACCAGCGAGGTGACGATCTTGCCGAAGGCGCCGCCGATGATGATGCCCACGGCCATGTCCACCGCATTGCCTTTGACTGCGAACTCGCGAAACTCGCTCAACATGCCCATAATCGTCTCCTCCATTTCATGCAAAGAGAGTGCGATATCGCCGCCGCGCGGCGGCGTTGCCGGAATTTGGCGGAATTCTACCGCCGCGGTCCGATTGGGTCCACTCTGACGAGAATGCGTTTTTTGCGGTTCCGAACCTGGTCGTCGCGGCGCCGCCGCCGGCCGCAGGCCGTCACATCTGCCGTTTCGGAGAACGCTTTGTGACATTCTGCGCGAGTTACATGTTCACGATGTCTCGCGGCATCCGAAGATAATTGGGGGAATCAGGAGGAACTGTAGCGGCCAATGGCGTAGAGGAGCAAGAGCCATGCGGTGGACTGGATGGATTCTGGCGATAGCGGTCGGCTGGGCGAGCGTGGCCGACGGCCAATCTTGTTGCCGGCGAAGCGGCGGATGCCTGACGGGTTACTTTGGTCCATTGAGCGGCGAGGCCTGCTGCTCGCCGCCGGGTTTCTCGGTGAGTGCCTGGCCGGGCCCCTGTTGCTGCTATGCAAATCCGTGCCCCTGCTGCGACAACGCCTGGGACGGCTACTGCGCACATCATGCGAGGGCTCAGGCATTCTGGGCGCAGGTCGGTGTGCCGAAGAACTGTGGCTCCTGTTGCCGTTGCGCTCCGTCGAGAACGCAGGCGATGGGCTGCGCAGTTTGTTCCGGCTCTCCGTCGCCGGCCGCACAGCCGATGACTGCGCCGGTGGTCGAGGCTCCTGCTCCCGGCGCGCAGTCTGGGCCTTCGCTTCCGCCGGCCGGCAGTTCAGCCAAGGAGGCAGTGCCGTCCACGGCGGAGCCCGGTTCCGCCTCGCCCGCCCCGCGGCCGGTGCCTCCGCCTCCACCGGTTCCCGACTCGTCGCGCAAAATGCCCAATCCGTCCGCCGCGCCCGCCTCGATTTCGCCATCACAACCGCTGAAGCCGTCGGAGGACGCGTTTCGCGGATTAGGGCAGCTCTGGATACGCTGATCTCGACGACCATGCCGGGAGAGCATGGTCGTCGCGTTGCCGAGCGGTCAGCGATCAGCTTTCAGCGGTCAGCAGGGCGGTCATGGACGTTCACAGTGCGGCTCCATCGCAGAAGCCTGAAGGCCGACCTCCTCATCAACAATAGCCGGCAGCCAACGGCCGCCGGTGAATCGCCATTTGGGCCAATGGCCGCCGATCGAGATTCTTAGGGGTCGTTGACGCACACGAATAGGCAAACTGCGCAAATAACGGCGACTGTGTCGAAAAGCGCGGTCGTGACGATTTTCTCGATTCTGCCGATTTGTTGGACGATAACGTCTCTGGAAGACCTGCTGGTGACTGCGACAGGGGAGGACAAAAAACGTGAAAAGGGTACTACTCTTCGGTCTGCTTGTGGGAATGTTGGCGGCCGGCATTGGTTGCGGTACGTGCCAACAGTGCTCTTGCTGCCATCCGTGCGGCTGCGGTTGCTGTGGCGATGAGTGCAACGGTTGTTGCGGTTCCGGCTGCGCGTCATGCACCCCACGCCGAGCGGTCGCCGCCTGTGATGATTGCTGCAACTGCGGCTGCGCAAGACCCTGTGGGCCATTGGGTTGTCGCAGTTGTTCTCCCTGCGGTTGTTCTTCTTGCGGCTGTTCTCCCTGCGGCGATTGCGGTTGCGATCCGTGCGCCGATCCGTGTGCAAACTGCTGCCCACGTCCCTGGTATCGCGGGCCGCTGAGTTGCTTCTTCGCCCTGTTTACGCCGAACTGTTGGTGCGGGCCGAGTTGCGGTCCGCGTTATTGGGGTGACTTCTACAGCGATCCGCCCGATTGCGAGGATCCCTGCGACCGTTGCGGCAACTACACTGGTTGCGGTTGCGGTTGCGGCGGCGGCTATGGCGGCGGCTGCGGTTGCCACAATAACTACGGCGGTTCCTATTCCAGTCCCGGCCGCACTGGCGGCGGCGGCTATGGAAACGGCGGCATGCCGGTGCCGGATGGGGCGCAATTCAACCCGCAGACGGAGCGGGGAAATGGCCCGGCCCCAAACCCGGCTCCTGCGCCCCACAGGGCCATCCGCCCAGATTCGCAATAAGCGACCCGCCAAGAAACCAGACGAAAAAACCTACCATCGCACGGAGCGCGAGCTTGTCGCCCGCGCTCCGCTCGTTTTTCTTGAGCGGTCGTGAAGCGCGGTCGCTGTAGGAGGCGACTCCTGTCGCCGATTGTGGCCCCGCACCGGTGCCGTCGGCGACAGGAGTCGCCTCCTACAGGCGATCCACCGGTCTGCTGGCCTCGCCGGTCATCGGCACGAACTGGACTGGCGCCACGCGATTGCGTTGCAGGCCACCGTCGAGTTGCTTTTCGATCAAGAGCAGTTCCTGATTGTGACCGCCGACGGGAATCACCAGCCGGCCGCCGGGGGCAAGCTGGTCGATCAGCGGCGGCGGCACATGTTCCGGCGCGGCGCTGACCACAATCACGTCGAACGGGGCCTCTTCCGGCCAGCCTTGGTAGCCGTCGCCACAACGAACGCTCACGTTGGCGTATCCGAGGGCGGCCAGCCGCTGGCGGGCAGCGGTGGCCAAGGCCTCCAGGATCTCGATCCCATAGACGTGCTTGCACAGCCCGGCGAGAACTGCCGCTTCATAGCCCGAACCTACCCCCACCTCCAAAGCGCGGTCTTCCGGCAAGGGCCGGGCAAGCTGCACCATCAGCGCCACGATGTACGGCTGCGAAATCGTCTGGCCGAACCCGATCGGCAGCGGATGGTCCTCGTAGGCGTGCCTCTTGAGCTCCGCTGGAACGAATCGCTCGCGGGGGATTCGGCTTATGACTCTCAGCACCCGCGGATCGGTAATGTCGCGATCCCAGAGCTGCTCCGCGACCATCTTCCGCCGCGCCGCGGCGAAATGATCCTCCTCGCGCTCGGGTTGGTCGCCCGGCTCCTCGCGATCGGCGTCGGACGACAAATCGGAATCGGCGGGACGGTGGAACACGTTTCACCAGAAAAGGGGGATAACCGGCACTCTGCCCACGAGCCCACAAGGGAATTCTAGCGATTCTCCTTCCACGGAACAATCGCGCACGAGATCGGCCGTCCTTGCCAAGCAAGGGGGTGTGGGGGTAAATTGAGCAACGGGATGTTTCTTAAGGATCAAAAGTACAGGAGCCCTTTCCATGAAGACCTCGCTCAGCTTTTCGTTTCTCGCGGTCATGCTGCTTTTGTCACCCCAGGGACTTGCCGCCGAGGACGATGCAGCCACGCCGCTGGTTGATTACGTCCGCCCGCTGGTCGGCACTTTCGGCGAGGGAGACACCTATCCCGGCCCCACCGCCCCGTTCGGAATGGTCCAGCTTAGTCCCGACACCGACCGAAGTCTCTGCTCGGGCTACGCCTATTCCGATCCGACGATTCTCGGCTTCAGCATGACGCATCTGAGCGGGACCGGCTGTCCCGATCTGGCCGACTTCCTCTTCATGCCCCAAGTCGGGCCGCCGCAACTGAACGCCGGCGACAAGAAAGATCCGAAGTCCGGTTATCAGTCGTTGTTTTCCCACGCCGACGAGGCGGCGTCGATCGGATACTATCGGGTGAAACTGCTGAAGTCGGGCGTCAACGTCGAGTTGACCGCGGCGGACCGCGCGGGAATGTTCCGCATGACCTTCCCGCAAAGCGACCAGTCGTCGATCCTCATCGACCTCAGCCACGTGCTCGGCCGAGTGGTCTGGTCGCGGCTCCGCGTCGAGAGCCAGCCGGGCGCCCAGGCTTTGGACACGGTCACGGGCTTTCATCTCGCCAGCGGCTGGGGACCGGATCGGCCGCTCTATTTCGCGGCGAAATTCTCGCGGCCGTTCGATGATTTCACCATCTTCAGCGATGGCAAGCCCGTCGTTTACAACACCTATCGCTTCCGCAGCAGCCGCGAAGCCTCCGGCCCGAAGCTCCGTTTCCTGGCCAAGTACAAGACGGGCAAGGACGAGCCGATCCTGGTCAAGGTGGGCATCTCGGCCATCAGCGCCGCCAACGCCATGAAGAATCTCGAAGCCGACATCCCCGCGTGGGACTTCGACCGCGTCGTCCGCGAAACCCGGGCGAAATGGGAACGCGAACTGAGCAAGATCAAGATCGAAGGCTCGACCTGGGACAAGCGGACGCTCTACACCGGCATGTACCACTGCTTCAACACGCCGAACCTCTACCAGGACGTGACCGGCGAGTATCTCGGATTAGACCACAACGTCCATCAGGCGAAGGGCTTTACGAACTACGCCCTCTATTCGCTCTGGGACACGTTCCGCGCCGAGCATCCGTTGTTCACGCTGATCCAATCGCAGCGCGACGCCGACATGATCAACTCGATGCTGGCCCATTACGACCAGAGCGTCGAGCATCTGCTGCCCGTCTGGCAACTGCCGAGCAATGAGAACTGGTGCATGATCGGCTACCATGCCGTGCCGGTGATCGCCGACGGTTTCCTCAAGGGCGTCAAGGGCTTCGATCCCCAGCGGGCGTACGAGGCGGTGAGGACCACCGCGACCAATCCGCATTACGACAGCGTGGCCACCTACGATAAACTCGGCTGGGTCCCCTACGACAAGGAGAACGAGTCGATCTCGAAGACGTTGGAATACGCCTTCGACGATTATTGCGTCGCCCAGATGGCCAAGGCGCTGGGCAAAACCGACGATTACGAGCACTTCATGCACCGGGCCGCCAGTTACAAGAACATCTTCGACCCGTCGATTGGCTTGATGCGGAGCAAGGACTCGCACGGCAAATGGAAGGCCAACTTCGATCCGCACAGTTGGGACACCGGCGACGTGACTGAGGGCACGAGTTGGCAATACTCCTGGTTTGTTCCGCAGGACGTGCCGGGACTGATTAAGTTGATGGGCGGCAACGAGAAATTCGTCAACAAGCTCGACCAATTGTTCCACGCCAGCGAAAATCCTCAGCCCGACGTACACGGCTTCATCGGCGAATACTGGCACGGCAACGAGCCGAGCCATCACATCATCTACCTCTACAGCTACGCCGGCGCGCCGTGGAAGACACAGTCCCGCGTACACCAGGTGATGAAGACCCAGTACGGCGACAAGCCGGAATCGCTCAGCGGCAACGACGACTGCGGGCAGATGTCGGCCTGGTACATCTTCTCGATGCTCGGCTTCTATCCGGTCTGCCCGGCGTCCGATTATTACGTGATCGGCAGCCCGGCGGTGAAGAAGGCCGAGGTGCAACTGTCCAGCGGCAAGATGCTCACCGTCACGGCGGAGGGGCTTTCGGACAAGAACATCTACGTGCAGTCGTTGGTGGTCAACGGCAAGCCCTGGACTTCGCCGTTTCTGCCGTATCGCGAAATCAAGGACGGCGGCACGCTCGCCTTCACGATGGGGCCGGAGCCGAACAAGCAATGGGGCATCGAAGGCAATCTGCCGGAATAGGCCTTCTGGCGCTCACCCGACGACAACAGGGCTTACCACGGAGGCACGGAGAACACGGAGGCGGAACTCAGAAAACCACGGATCAACACGGATAAACACAGATGAAGAAGAACGGATGCGGGATTTGTACCGCAAGCCGCTGGTAATCTGTGGTTTTCTGTGTTTATCTGTGGCTTCTGTTTGTTCCTGTTCGTTTTCTCCGTGTCCTCCGTGACTCCGTGGTGAGCGCAACGCCGTAGCGCTAATTCCCGGCTATTGGCTCTCTCCCTCCTTCTTCGGAAATTCTGTGGGATGCCCCTTGACACCTTACGGCAGGCGTCGTAGAATCAGGAGATCATACGGCACTCGCCGTAAGACCGGAGGATCGCGATGGCCAAGTCGGTTGCCTCGTTGGGCGAGGTGGAAATTCAGGTGCTGCGGCTGGTTTGGCAGCATCAGCCCTGCACCGAGCGGCAGATCAGCGATCTGGTGCAGCAGGAGCGGGCGGTTGCCCGAACCACCGTGCTGAAGACCTTGCAGCGGCTGGAGGCCAAGGGGCTTTTGGCCCGTGTGGCCGGCGAAACACCGATCCGCTTCCGCGCGGTGTTCGACGAGGACCGCGTCCTGCCGGCCATGATCGGCCGCTTCGTCGAACGGGTGTTGGGCGGCTCGCCAGGGCCGCTGGTCGCCTATCTGGCCGACTCCGGCAAACTCTCCGAGAAAGACCTCAAAGCCCTGCGAACGATCGCCGAGAAGATGGGGCAAACAGAAACGAAGTGAGCGGGCCCGCAATGTTCGCCTTGGTTTCCACGCTGAACGATTGGTCCGAGAGATGGCTGACGGTGATGTGGGCCGTCATCTGGCAGCTCGCGGCTGTGGTGGCGATTGCGACCGTGCTTGCCTGGCTGCTGCGGCGGTCGTCGCCGATCGTGCGCTATTGGCTCTGGCAGATCGTGGCGATCAAACTGCTGCTGATGCCGTTCTGGACGTTTGCCGTCCCGTTGCCCTCCTGGGCGGAATACAAGCCGGCGGCAAAAACGACCGAATTCTACGCGGGGAAAGGTCTCGCGAGCAACGGTTATCGCTCGGCGTTTCCGTCGCCGCTGCCGTCGTCGAGCGCCCTGACGCCGCCGCCGCGCCAGGCTCCGCGCAGCTTTGGGAACAACTGGCCGCAATTGACTGGCGAGCCTGGCTGCTGCTGGGCTGGTGCCTCGCGGTGATTTGCCAACTCGCTCGACTCTTGGAACAACGCCTGCGGCTGGGCAGGTTGCTCCGGCGGGCCACCGTCGCCGATGCCGAACTGAGCGAACTGACGGCCGAGTTGGCCGGGCAGATCGGGTTGCGCCGCGCCGGCCGTCGTGTCGGTCGATGGCGATTGTCCGCTGTTCGTCTGCCGGCTGTGGCGGACGCGGCTCGTCTTGCCCAGCCGGCTGCTGGCCTCACTGGGGGCAGCCGAGCGGCGGCAGGTGATCTTGCACGAGCTGGCCCACGTGAAACGGCACGATCTGCTGTGGGGATGGCCGATCGAGATCGCGCGGATCGCCTACTTTTTCCATCCGTTCGTCTATTGGGCGGCGTATCAGCTTCGGCTGGAACGGGAGTTGGCCTGCGACCAACTGGCGATGGCCCGCAGCGGCCACACCGCGGCCGACTACGCTCAAACGCTGGTTCAAGTCGTCAGCCACGCCTCGCAGCCGCCGGCAGTGCAGGTCGCCGCGATCTCTGCCGGCCTAACCGGCAGCGAGTCGCCTCCGAAAAAGCAGTCAAACAGCAAGTAGGTTATGCTTCAGCATAACAAGGACAGAGGGGTCGATCAGAGTGTTATGCCATTAGGTCTTGGGATTGAGGAGGATTCTTCAATGATAGACATGGATTTCGCGCCTTTTCACTAGCGCAGGCGTTTACGCCTGTGGGAAAGGCTGTCCCTTTTTCGTTCAGCCCCCTTAAGGGGGCGAGACAGAAAAGGGAAGGAATTTGGGGCCTTGTTTCCCAGGTGTGAACGCCTGGGCTAGTGAAAAGGCACGCCGTCAACGTTCATTGGTTGCGGCTACGCCGCCTTATGCTGAAGCATAACCTACGGTTGTCGCCGAAATAACAATCGAAACAAAACGGATCCTGAAAGGAGCAATGTCATGCCAAACCTATACGGTCCCTGGGCGACGTCGATGGACGCGGGTTGGAGCCCGCAACTTAGCACGTTCTGGCGGCGGCGGCTGACGATGCTTGTCTCCGCCAGCCAGACAAGTGCGGCGCTTTCGCGGCGAAACCTGTTTTGGCTCGTGGCGGCCGCCTTGCTCGCGCTGCTGCCGCCGACCCTCTACGCCGCGCCCGCCGCCGTCAAAGGGAAGCCTGGCGTGCTGATTTACCAGATCGAACCGAAGTCGGAAGCCATGCCGCTCTCGGCCGCCGACACGGAGAGGGTCTTGAAGGTGGTCGAGCAGCGGTTGAACGGCGGCAAGGAGAAACTCGCCAAGGTGAAACGGCTGGATGACGCGCGAATCGAAGTCGATCTCGTCACTCGGACCGCCGCCGCGAGCGAGCGTGTCAAGCAGCTCTTGGCCCGGCCCGGCACGCTGGAGTTCCGCATCGTTGCCGACATCCGCATCGACAAGGCGATCATCGACCGCGCGCGAAAGGACGAAACGAAGGACGTCGTGCTGGACGACGCCGGCAAGAAGGTGGCCTGCTGGGTGCCGGTCAAGAACTTCAAGGAACTGGCCGGCCAGGCCGAATTTCCACACTTCGCCGTCCGCACCAAGAAGAAAGACTACGCCGAGGTGAAGGAAGTCCTTGTGCTGGCCGACGCCGACGACGTTACCGGCGACTACCTGAAGCAGGTCAAAGCCGCAGTGGATTCCAACGAGATGCCGTGCGTCAATTTCACCTTCAATAAGAAGGGGGGCGAACTTTTCGGCAAGCTGACCGGCGCGAACCTGCCCGATCGATCGTCCGGAGTGATCCGCCGCTTGGCGATCATTCTCGACGGCCAACTGTTTGCCGCCCCGTCGGTCATGTCCAGGATTCAGGACCGCGGGCAGATTACGGGCCGTTTCAGCGAGCAGGAAGTATCGGACCTGGCAAAAACCCTCAATGCCGGCAGTATGCCCGGCCGGCTGCAATTGATTGAGAAGCTGGACTCGCCGCGGCGAACCCTTCCCTGATCGCGTTCGTCAAGTCGCCGCGAAACGCGATATAGGAGGCGTCCGCAGACGCTGATCGCAACGGTCGCGCACCGCAGATCGGCGACGGGAGTCGCCTCCTACAGTCGGAATGTTGCAGTATTCTCAGTTGCAGCAGCCACCGCACGCGCCGCAACAGGACGGAGCGCAGGTGACGGGGCAACAGACTTGCACCGGGACTTGCACCGTGACGCACCGCGGCACGCAGTAAGTCACCGTGTAGGGCACCTGCTTGGCCACGTAGTGGCACACCGGGATCATCCGCTGATACTGTTCGGCCCGGCAAACCGTGTAGGGCACTTGGTACGGATGTTGCTCGGTCACCATGTGGCAGACCGTGTAAGGCACCATCTTCGTCATCGTCTGCGGCACGTAGCGGACGCATTCGACCTGCCGCTGGATCATCTCAGGCTTCCAGACTTGGCATTGCATCATCTGTTGGCAAGGGGCGCAAGCACTCGGCGTACAACACGACGGCGCGCAGCAGGGCACCTGGTGCGTCTCCCAGTGGCCTGAGCACTGGCAAACCGTCTGCATCTGCTTTACCGGCTGGCAAACGGTGTAGCAGACTTGTTGCTGGCGGGTCTCGTAGACCGGCCGGCAGACCGTCTGGACGCATTGCTGGTAATGCGTCTCGGGCACGTAACGCACGCAGGTGATCGGCTGCTGCGTCCACACCGGCTCGTAGCAGGTGCGGTAGCAGGTGCGCTGCTGCTGTTCGTAGATGACCTTCTGGCAGGTCTGCATCACGGTGTGACACTGCACCTGATCACATGAGGAACAGCAGCAGGAATTACAACAACATGCAGCGTGTCGTGCCCCGCCGCAGTAACACGCTTCCGCCGAGTTGACCGCTGCAAGGCCCAACACGGCCAAGAAAACCAACACGCTGATTCGTCTTTTCATGGCAGACTCCTGTCCCAATACCCCAGAGTGACCCGCTGCCCCAATGCAAGAAGCGTAGGAAGGCCGGGCGCGATAGTCAACCCCCCTCGCTGGACTAGGAAAATAGGGGCGAAACGATGCGCGGCGTCACGCGGCCATGCGCTGTGGTTCGAGTTCTTCGAACAAATTCACCGTCCGCAGCATGTTTCCGTCAGCGTCATAGAACTGCACGATGCCGATGTCGAGAAGCCACATCGCCATGTGGCCCTCGGCTTCGTAGCTTCGGGCGGAGTAGCGGCCATCGTCGATTCGTATTGTCTCCTCGAGGTCCCAAGGGCTTTCCAGAAAAACGTCGTAGTACTCGAAGGTGCGAATCACCAACTCCCGCACCTCGCAGGGAAGAGGATCCATCCTCATGGCTTCTGCAACCTCCTATTGCCTGTCAGCCGATCCGTTTCTCGCTGTAGGAGGCGACTCCTGTCGCCGATGCTTTGGATCGGCGACAGGAGTCGCCTCCTACAACCCCTTTGCCAAGACCGCTCGGCCCCGTCTTGCCCGTGGCAGAGTTTGGTCCAAAGCGTGCGTAATGTACCCTGAAACGTCGCCGCCGATCAAGGTGAAGTGGCCACTCTGTCTAACTCATTGCCCGGCAGTCTTTTAGGAAGTATCATACGTTAGGAAACTTCATAGGGCATCATGTGCGGCATCGCCGGCGCGGTGTGGAACGACGCAGATAAGGCCGTGGAGCGGGCGACGCTCCAGCGGATGATCGACGCGCTGCGCCATCGCGGGCCGGACGGCGAAGGGGCATACATCGACGGACTCTTCGCTCCCACGTTCCTCGCAGGAACGGCCGGCGCGGGGCGGCAAGAGACGTCTGCCGCTGCGGCGCAGAGCATCGAGAGCGGGCGTTCCCACGGAGGACCGTGGGAACCAGCGGCGATGCCGGGTGTCGCGCTTGGTCATCGCCGGCTCGCGATCATTGACGTGATCGGCGGCCAGCAGCCGCTGGCGAACGAAGACGGCTCGATTTGGATCGTCTTCAATGGCGAAATCTATAACTTCCGCGACTTGCGTCGCAGACTCGAAGGCGCCGGCCACCAGTTTCGCACCCACAGCGACACCGAGGCGATCGTCCATCTCTACGAGGAGGAGGGGCCGGAGTTCGTCAAGCACCTTAACGGCATGTTCGCCTTGGCCATTTGGGACGGCCGGCGGCAGCAGTTGCTCCTGGCCAGCGACCGCCTGGGGAAGAAGCCGCTGGTGTATCGCCAGGAGCCCGGACGGTTGTTGTTCGCCAGCGAACTGAAGAGTCTGCTCGAAGTGCCCGGCGTGCCGCGCGAGATCGATCCGCAGGCGCTCGACGAATACCTGACCTATCAGTACGTGCCCCACCCGCGCACGATTTTGCGGGGAATCGCCAAGTTGCCGCCGGGCCACTATGCCCTGTACCGAGAAGGGCGGCTCGACGTGCGCTGCTATTGGCGACCGGATTTTAACGTGGAAGAGGACCGCCCGGCCGCCGAGTATGCCGAGGAGCTGCGCTCGCTGCTGCGTTCGGCCGTTCAGTTGCGATTGCAGAGCGAGGTGCCGCTGGGGGCGTTCCTGTCCGGCGGGATCGACTCGACGATCGTTGTCGGGCTGATGTCGCAACTTGCCGCCGAGCGGGTGCGGACCTTCTCGATCGGCTTTCCGGTGAAGGAGTTCGACGAAACCAGCTACGCCCGGGCGGCGGCCGAGCGCTTCGGCACGATCCACCAGGAGTTTCAGGTGCGGCCCGACGCGATGCAGGTCTTGCCGCGACTGGTTTGGCACTACGACGAGCCGTTCGGCGACAGTTCGGCCGTGCCCACCTGGTACGTCTCGCAATTGACGCGGCAGCACGTTACCGTGGCCTTGACCGGCGACGGCGGCGACGAGCTGTTCGCCGGCTATCCGCGCTACCTGGCGGTGTGGCTGGCCGAGGGCTTCGACCGTCTGCCGCGATTGATGCGGCGAATTCTCGCCGGCCGTTTCTGGCAGCGGCTGCCGTCGAGCACGCGGCAGAAGTCGCTGGGACGCCGTTTCAAGCGGTTCGCCGAGATGCTCGGCCAATTGCCGCCGAATCGCTACCTGGGTTGGATCGCGATTTTCAATGAAGCGCGTTGCGCGGCGTTGTACAGCGACGATTTTCTGGCCCGGCTGCCCGACGAGGACCCGCTCAATTTCCTCACCGCCGCGTTGGCCCGCTGCAATCGCCGCGACGCGGTCACGGCCTTTAGTCTTGCCGATCTGGTGACGTACTTGCCCTGCGATCTGATGACGAAGGTGGACATCGCCTCGATGGCACACGGGCTGGAATGTCGGCAGCCGTTCTTGGACTATCGCGTGGTCGAGTTGGCGGCGCGGATGCCCGCTCGGCTGAAGTTCCGCCGTGGCCTGGGAAAGCGGATTTTGCGGGAGACGTTCGCCGATCTGCTGCCCAGGTCGATCCAGCGTAGGTCGAAGATGGGATTCGGCGTGCCGCTGGACCACTGGTTCCGCCACGAGTTGCACGATTTCACCCGCGAGGTCTTGCTCGACCCGAAGACGCTCGATCGCGGCCTTTTTCGGCCCGCGGCGATCACGCAGCTTTGGGACGAACATCAACAGCGCCGCTTCAACCACGGCTACCGCCTCTGGTCGCTGCTGATCTTGGAGCTATGGCAGCGGGAATGGCTCGATAGACGCGGCTGAACGTTCTGCGTGCAAACGGCCGGCCGTTAGCCGCCCACCGTCGCTCTTTAGCCGACTAAAATGGCGTGGTTGAGATTGCCTTATGTTGACCTCATGCTATTATCAAGAGAATACTGGGTATAAGAGGCGACAATGAAGGATGTCTTGGCCGTCATTCTGGCGGGGGGTAAAGGGGCGCGTCTTGACCCGCTTACCCGCGATCGGGCGAAGCCGGCTGTACCATTCGGAGGGGCATATCGGATCATCGACTTCACCCTCTCGAATTGCCTCAATAGCGGGGTGCGAAAAAATCTCGTCCTCACCCAGTATAAGGCGATGAGCCTCGACCGGCACATCAACCTCGGCTGGCAGGGCTACCTCTGCCGCGAATTGGGCGAGTTCATCGAGATCGTGCCGCCCCAGCAACGCATCGATGAGCACTGGTATCAAGGCACCGCCGACGCCGTTTACCAGAACATCTATACGATCGAGAAGGAACGGCCTAAGTACGTCGTCATCCTCGCCGGCGACCACATCTATAAGATGAACTACGCCAAACTGGTCGAGCGGCACGTCGAGAGCGGCGCCGACCTGACCGTGGGCACTCTGCCGGTGGGCGTTCATGCCGCGGCGGGGCAATTCGGCGTGGTCGAGGTCGATGCCGACTGCCGCGTGGTCGGGTTTGAGGAGAAGCCGCCGCATCCAAAACCCATTCCCGGCGATCCGCATCGGGCGTTGGCCTCGATGGGCATCTACGTCTCTTCCGCCCGCTTCCTCTTCGAGCAGCTTTGCCTCGACGCCACCAAGCACGGCAGCAGTCACGACTTCGGCCGCGACATGATTCCGGCCCTGGTCAACTCGTACCGCGTCTTCTCCTACCCGTTCATGGACGAGAACCGGAAGAAGGAGGCCTATTGGCGCGACGTGGGGACGCTGGACGCCTACTACGACGCCAACATGGACCTGATTTCCGTCGATCCGCAGTTGAACATGTACGATGCGGAGTGGCCGATTCGCACCTACCAGCAGAACCTGCCGCCGCCGAAGTTCGTCTTTGCCGAAGAGGGGCCGAACGCCCGCCGCGGAACGGCGCTGGACAGCATCGTCTGCCAAGGCTGCATTATCTCGGGCGGGCAGCTCGAACGCACGATCCTCGGTTCCGATTCCCGCATCAACAGCTACGCCCAGGTCTCCGATTCGATCCTGTTCGAAGGGGTCAACGTCGGCCGCTACGCCAAGATTCGCCGGGCGATCATCGACAAAGGCGTCCACATTCCCGCGGGCATCGAGATCGGCTACGACCACGAACTGGACCGCAGCCGCGGTTTCACCGTCACCGACGCCGGAGTGACCGTCATCGCCAAGACCCACGGCGGCGAGCATTTCTTGGAAAAGACGAAGGCGTAACCCGCCCTCACCCCCGGCCCCTCTCCCGCAAGCGGGCGAGGGGAGCCCTTATCACGTCGGAATCCGCATCACCGCACGGCACTCGGGGCATTTTTCCAGTTTGCCCAGTAAGCTGTTGGGACGGCGGAAGACCGACGCGCAGTTGGGGCACTGAAGCTCGATCTTGGTCTCGCGCCGCGCCAGGACCTGGAAACTGGGATATCCCGCCGGCACGCCGGGCGCTCGGCCTGGGCGAGGGGCAGGGGCTGCCGCAGCGCTTCGCGGCGGCGGAGGCGGTGGAGGCTCCGGCGCCGGTATTCGCGATTCGAGCAAGCCCACCTCCAACGCACTCCGCGGCGTCTGGGTCAACGGCGCCTGGGAAACCGGCGTCTCCGGCGCGGTCAGGAGCACTTCCTCGCTATCGACCGCTTCGGCCGCCAGGTCCATGTCGAACGGCGCATCGCCGCGGAGAAGCTCACCGTCGCCCGAGGGCGGCTGATGCGCCCCGCGCCCTGCCGATCCACCGGCGTACGAACGGCCGTTGGGCTCGGAGCAGGAGCGGGCGTAAGAGCGGGATTGGGAAGAACGCGATCAGGCCGGGCATTCGGCGCGGACCAAACGGGGTGGCGACGCACTTTCGGCAGGCAAGCTCAGCACGATCAGGCCCAAAGGACCAAAGAGAATGCAAAGCAGACCCCATCGCACCGCCCCACGGCCGCGGCCGCGAGCCAGCGCCGCCCCCAGAATACCGCAGGCCAACAGCAGGCCAAGGGCGCCAATTCCTACATACACGATGAGATCACCCTTTACAACGTCACCCATAGCACTCCCACTTCAGTACCGACGCAGGCCGAATCAAATGCAGCATCTCCCCCCATTAGTGTAAATAACCCCTGGCCACCCGTCAACCAAATACTCTGCCCAATCGCTATTGCCCAGTTCCCGGCGCCCAAGTATACTGCCTCCCCCAAACGGCCCGTATGCTCCGCTTGGGGCGATTCGCCGTGTCTTGATGCATTTGCCGATTATTTCGCACGGGTCGTCATGATGGGGCTCTTCGTTCCGTTCCAGCCGCCGCCCGACGAATATGCGAACCACTTGGCGCTGCCCCAGCCCGAAAGGCTGCGGCTTCCGCCGGCCCCTTGGCTGTTGCTCCTCTTAATCATACTCTGTCTGATACCGCGCCAGTGATGGCGCTGCGGATTCCGAGCGTCTGCCCCGACGGCGTCCTGTACATCCATCTCGCCCGAGCGATTGAGGCGGGCGATTGGCGGTCGGGATTCCACGACATGACCTTCAACGTCTATCCCCTGATCCTGGCGGGCTTGCACCAACTCGGACTCGGCTGGGAATTGGCGGCGGAACTTTGGGGGGTAACGGTCTCCAGCCTTGTCGTATTGCCGCTCTGGGGTTGGGTTCGCCGCCAATTCGACGACCGCGTCGCGCTACTGGCGTGCTTGCTGTACGCGGTGAATCCGAAGTTCATCGAATGGAGCCCCGAGGTCATGCGCGATCCGACCTTCTGGCTCCTCTTCATGACGGCGATCTACTGGCTCTGGCGGGCGGTGACCGAGGTGCGTTACGGCTGCTTTTTCGCCGCCGGCGCCGCGATCATGCTCGCCGCGCTGACGCGCGTCGAGGGCCTGTTCCTGCTGATCCCCCTGGTGCTGTGGTGCTTCTGGCGGTTCAGGGCACTACGGATCAATCGCAAGCGGTTGCTGTTCGGCGCGATACTCTGCGTGGTTGTCTTTCCGGCGTTGGCCGTGGCGGTCACCATCGGCTGGGCGTGGGGACATTCCGGCTGGGCGGTATTGCAGCTTAGCCCCTTGGGCCGCGCAGGGCCGTGGCTGGAGTCGGTCTTTGGCCACGCGCCGGCGGGCGTGGGTGCTGAAGGGCTGCAACGACCGATCGGTTTCACCCGCATGATCTGGATCTTCATTCCCACGATGACCCGCGGCCTCTCGCCGACATTTGCCCTGCTGATGTTCGGCGGGCTTTGGGGCTGGCGTCGCGTCTGGGGCCGGCGCGATCACCAACCGCTCTTCTATGTCGCGGTCGCCATCATGTGCGGCATTTGGATTCAGCTCTGGTACGACCGCAATATCTGCCCGCGCTATGCGCTGCCGATTGTGCTGATGGCCTCGCCTTTCGCGGCGCTCGGATTATTGTGGCTGATCGGGGGATTGCTGCGTATCGCCGGGTGGCTGCGATGGGGCGTCCATCCGCAGCAGGCCGTGGTCGTCGGCGTGGCCACAATTGTGGCGGCGCTCAGCCTCTGCGACGCCATGACCAGCAACGGCAAGTACTTCGAGACGCGGCAGATGGCCGCCGATCTCGGCGGTTGGGTCCGCGACAAGTATCCGCAGCCGCCGGCGATTGTCGGCCCCGTGGGCATCACGCAGATCGTCAGTTTCTATGCCCACGACGCCCCGTATCGCCCCTTCCGTTGGGAAGCCGACGACGAGTTGATCCTGTCGATGATCGGGCAAAGCCGAGCCGGCGTCGTCTTGTTGCAGCCGGCGAAGGAACTGACCGAAGCCCGATGCGCCGTCCTGGCGGCCCGACTGAAAGCCTCGGGACTCGAGCCGGTAGGTCGCAGCGCCTTGCCCGCCACCTGCGACGGGCTCTCGGTGCTGGTGCGGGCGAAGCAACAGCCGCGCATCGTGCACGGACAGTCACGGCTATACTGAGGGAAAACGGGGACAGGCACCTTTTGCCGGAACGGCCCTTCGGGTGCTTCGCACAAAAGGTGCCTGTCCCCGTTTTCCCGTGCGGGTCTTTCCGTTAGCAGGCATCCCATGCCGGCGTCCGATTTGACCGTCGCCCTGGTCTCCACGCAGCGCCGTTGGCACGGCGGCGAGGAGCAGGCGCGGCTGCTGCTCGACGGCCTGCGGCGGCGCGGCTGTCGCTGCGTCGTGCTCGCGCGGCGCGGCGGGGCTTTCGCCCAGCGCATGACGGCCGAGGACTTCGAAGTCGTCGCGTTTGCCGGCGGCGGCCGCAATCCGGCGGCGCTCTGGCAGATTCGCCGGGCCCTGCGGCGACTTCGCCCCGACGTGCTGCACTACAACGATTCCCACGCCATCGTCGCCGCCGGCTTGGCCGCGCTGGGATTGCACCTGCCGGCGAGAATCGCCGCGCGGCGCGTTGATTTTCCGCTCCACTCGTCAAGAGCCTATCGCCTCTTCTGCAATCGCGTGCTTTGCGTGTCGCGTGCCGTCGCCCGCGTCTGCCGCGAAGCGGGCCTGCCGGAAACGATGCTGCGGGTGGTCCACGACGGCGTCGATCCGGCCGCCGTCGCCGCCGGCGATCCTCGCCGCGGGCGGCAGTCGCTCGGACTGGCCGACGACCAGATTCTGTTGCTGACTGTCGCAAAGCTGACCGACCACAAAGGGCACCGCTACCTGTTGGAAGCCCTGCCCGAGGTGATCCGCCGATGGCCGAAGGCGATCGTGGCGTTGGCCGGCGACGGCGAGCTGCGCGAAACGCTGGAACATCAGGCCGAGCAACTCGGCGTGCAGGCGCACGTGCGGTTTCTCGGCTTTCGCAACAACGTCTACGACCTGATCCAAGCGGCCGATCTCTTCGTCTTGCCGTCGCATTTGGAAGGGCTGTGCTCGACGCTGATCGACGCGATGCTCGCCCGGCGGCCGATCGTCACGACCACGGCGGGCGGAATTCCCGACCTGGTGGGCGACGACGAATCCGGCGACGGGCCGGTGGCCTGGACCGTCCCCCCACGCGACCCGCAGGCACTTGCCGCGGCAATCTGCCGGGCGCTGGGCTCGCCCGAGGAGAGCGCGCGGATGCAGAAGCGGGCCCGTCGCCGCGCCGAGGAGCGATTCACTGCCGATTGCATGGTAGACGGCACGTTGGCGGTGTACCGCGAAGTTGCGGGGATGAGGGATGAAGGATCAGGGATGAGAGATGAGGGATGAGAGATGAGGGATGAGAGATCGAGTTCCCGCTTGCGGTTTCGCAGCCCTCAACGGCAGCCCTCCGCCAACCGCTCAGCACTGCTTGCACCTTCCCGCCGATTTCCTCTTGCCTCGACCGGCGATTTCGAGGAGACTACCGCCCCCAAATCGTAGCGGGACTCATCAACCGGCAAGGATTGCCATGCGCAATCGCATCACGGCAGCACTCGTCGCGGCGGTCCTCGGCGGCTGCGCCGCAGGCCCGGACTACACCGCACAACCATGTCCGCCCGGATACGAGCCTGTCCCGGCGGTGGTGGCGCCGGCAGCGGTTTATCCCAACCCGACCTACCTCCCCATCGCCGATCCGCAGTGCGCCTGGGAGACCATCGTCGAGGTGGTCAATGACTACTTCCGCATCGAACACGAAGAGCCGATCCGCATCGCGGGCAACGTGCCGACGGAGGGCACGATCACCACCTTCCCGGAAGTCAGTCCCACGGTTTTCGAGCCCTGGCGGCATGATACGGTCGATCCGGAGCAGCGGGTGGAGAACACGCTGCAAACCATGCGGCGGCGGGCGGTGCTTCACGTCACGCCCGCCCAGGGCGGCTGCATGGTCAACGTGGCCGTCTTCAAGGACCTCGAATATCTCGTCCCGCCCGAACACGCCGCCGCCGGCGCCGCCACCTTCCGCTACGACGACACGCTGACGGGCGTCATCAATCCGATTCTCGGCCAGCCGGCGATGGAGGGCTGGACCGGCCGCGGCCGCGACGCCTCGATGGAACAACGCCTCATCGCCCACCTGCTAAGCCGCAGCGGACAAATCGCAACGCCCGCTGTCGTGATGCGCGGACAGGACCAATAGCCGGCCAGACTACGGGTCCGCCAAGCTCGAGTTGACAGGTGGGGCAGGCATTCTTGCCTGCCCAGGGCAGACAAGAATGTTTGCCACACCTTAACACAAACCTGTCATTCCTGATTTGGCGGACCACTACGCCGAAACCTTGTCCAGGCGCGTAGAATCTAATGGTGTCCATACAGAACAGACCGCATGGGTCTATCAACGGGCCGGAAACTCCTGAGGGGAATTGGCAATGGCCGACAAGAAACACTATCGGATTCTCACGCCTGACGGACGACTCTCGCACGATACGTTCGCGCCCGCTTCCAGGCAACCTGCAATAATTCCAGCGGGCTGTATGTTGGTGGTCAACGACCGCGACGGCACGCAACTGACGGTTCATCGCGATCGGCTTTTCCGGACTGGCGAAGCCCACGAACGAAAGCGGGCCTGTCTGCGATGCGGCCGAGTGTCGGGGGTCCCGCAGGATCAGGTGCAATGTCCTTACAACGAGGGCGAGCCGTGCGACTTGCTGGAGCCGCCGGACGGCTTTGCGAACACGTGGCAATGCGCAGAGCGTTCAGCCTGACGCTCGCCGGCGCCGCAAGAGACGCCAGGCCCCGGGTTGCCGCTGCCGTAACAAGCTTCAGGCCCAGGAATACCTTTGGCCGACGCGCGTCCTCGGCTTCCGCGCCATTGCAAAGTAGTCTCTGTTGCGGAGAGGGCAGGTTAGCCGGATTGTCGCCTTTCGCTCCGCGAAAGTAGCGGGGATTGAGCGCCACTTTCGCGGAGCGAAAGGCGACAGAAGGCTTTCCGCAACAGAAACAAAGTAGCATCGCAAGGGGACCTTTACAGATCCCCGGCATTTCTAGTATCATAGTATAACTCGCTCCGTTGAACGAAGACTCGCTCCTGCAAAGAAAACGTCTTGCTTCGACAGCGGCCTTGATTACTACTACATCACTCTTGTTCCGTGAACGTTCTCCTCAGGTGGCCAAATATGACCGCAGCTTCCCAGCACCTAATCCGCCGCAAACGGCTCAGCGAAGAGTTGACCGTCCAGCTTCGCAAATACATCATCGACCACGGGTTGAAGCCCGGCGACCCGCTGCCGACGGAAAACGAGATGGTTGAGCGCTTCGGCGTCAGCCACACGGTGGTGCGCGAGGCGACCAAGGCCCTCGATTTCCTCGGCATCATCGACGCCGCGCCGCGGCGGGGGATGATCGTCGATGAGTTCAATTTCCAGCGCGTCAGCGAGTACTTCGGTTTTCATTTCGCCCTGTGCGACTATCCGAAGGACGAGTTGCTCGGCTCGCGGGCGGCAATCGAGTTTGGCGTCCTGCCCTACACGATGAAGGCCCTGCGGAAGGACGCGGCTTTGTATTCGCGATTGATCGATCTGGCCCGATCGGGGCCCGACAAAGGGCCGGCCGACGACCGCTGGATCGCCTACGACATCGCCTTTCATCGCGCTCTGGTCGAGGCGAGCGGATTGCGGCCGCTGGCGGCGATCTGCGATCTGCTGCAAGTTTTCTTTCACAAATTCCGCGAGTACATGACCAACGTCGCCAGCGGCAAAGAGTCGCATTGCCAAATTGTCGAGGCCCTTCACAAGGGCGACTTGGATTCGGCCATCGGCATGTTGCGGCGGCACATGAGCGTCTACGACAAGTTCGGCGAAGAACGGGCGAAAGACCACGCGGAACGGAAGGGCGGGGGAAAGTCGTGATGAAGCGGGTAGTCACCTTCGGCGAGTTGTTGCTGAGCCTCAGTTCGAAAGACCACCGGCGCCTGCTGCAAGCGGAGGAGTTCGTCGCCCGCTACACCGGCGCCGAGGCGAACGTGGCGGTTTCGCTGGCGCAGTTCGGCTGCGAGGCCTATGCGGTGTCGAAGGTGCCGGCCCACGAGATCGGCCAGGCCTGCGTCAACGCCCTGCGGCGTTACGGCGTAAACACCGATTACATCATTCGCGGCGGCGACCGGCTGGGGCTGCTCTACATGGAACAAGGCGCGGCCGACCGCCCGACCAAGGTGATCTACGATCGCTCGCCCAGCAGCATCCGCCAGCTTCGGCCGGGCGAGATCGACTGGGATATGGTTTTGGCCGGCAAGGACTGGTTCCATTTTTCCGGCACGGCCCCGGCATTGGGCCAAGAGGTCTTCGATACACTGTCCGCTGGATTGGCGGCCGCCCGGCGGCTCGGCGTCACGGTCAGTTGCGACTGCAACTACCGCAGCAAACTGTGGTGCAAGGAAGACGCGGGCCAGGTGCTCACGTGGCTTCTGCCCCGCTGCAACGTGGCGATTTGCGGCAAAGACGATCCGGAGAATCTGTTCCGCCTCGCGCCGGAGCAATCGAACCTGCCGCAGCATGACCACCAAGAGCACATGGCCGAGCGGCTCCGCCGCCGCTTCAACCTCGACTGCGTCGCCATGACTTTTCGCGAGGCCCACTCGGCGTCGGTCAACGGCTGGTCGGCGATGCTCTGCCGCAAGGATGGTTGCTGCCGCAGTCGGCATTACCAGATTCAGATTGTCGATCGAGTCGGCGGCGGCGATGCCTTTGCCGCGGGGCTGATTTTTGCGATGCTTTCCGAGTATCCTCCGCCGCGGGCGATCGACTTCGCCGCGGCCGCCGCCTGCTTGAAGCACTCCGTGCCAGGTGACTTCAACCTGGTTTCCCGCGAGGAAGTCGAGCAATTATTGGCCGGGGGACAATCGGGCTGTGTGCAACGCTAACGGAAAAGGGGACGGAGGAAGTTGTCGGATGCAGCTTGACAGAACGAAGGCGTCTTCACGACAACTTCCTCCGTCCCCCTCGACACATCGGAATATCAGAAACGTGATGAAAGCCCTCGTACTGGCCGCCTACAATCGCCTTGAGTTGCAAGAGCGGCCGACACCTGAGATCGGGCCGGACGACGTGCTGCTGAAGGTGGCCGCCTGCGGCATCTGCGGCAGCGACGTACACGGCATGGACGGCAGCAGCGGGCGACGGCGGCCGCCGATCGTCATGGGCCACGAGGCCGCCGGCGTGATCGCCCGCGTGGGCGGCAACGTCGCCGGTTGGGCCGAAGGCGATCGGGTCACCTTCGATTCCACGATCAACTGCGGAAAATGCTGGTTCTGCCGCCGCGGCCAGATCAATCTCTGCGACCGCCGCGAGATTTTCGGCGTCTCCTGCGACGAGTGCCGCCGCGAAGGGGCTTTTGCTGAGTACGTCGCCGTGCCACAGCACATCCTCTATCGGCTCCCCGATTCGCTCAGCTTCCGCCACGCGGCGATGGTCGAGCCGGTGGCCGTCGCGGTCCACGCCGTCAACCGCACGCGAGTCAGCCTCGGCGACACGGCCGTGGTCCTAGGCGCGGGCGTGATCGGCTTGCTGCTGGTGCAAGCATTGCGGGCCGCCGGCTGTGGCTGGATCATCGCCGTCGATCTGGATCCGAAGAAACTCGATTTGGCGTGCCGCTTGGGCGCCGATGAGGCGTTGCGGCCCGATCAGGCCGACATTGCCGCCGAGGTGCTGCGTCGCACCGGCGGCCGCGGGGCCGACGTTGCGGTGGAGGCGGTCGGCATCGCCCCCACGGTGCAGACCGCCGTCGCCTGCCTGCGAAAAGGGGGCCGACTCACCCTGGTCGGCCTCTTGGCGGAGAAAGTCGAATTGCCGATGCAGAGCATCGTCACCCGCGAGCTGACCCTCGACAGTTCGTACATTTCCTGCGGCGAGTATCCGGCGTGCCTCGACCTGATGGCCCGCCGAGCGATCGACGTGGAACCGTTGATTAGTGCCGTCGCCCCTTTGGCCGATGGGCCGGCGTGGTTCGAGCGGCTGCACGCCGGCAGCGAGGGGCTGCTGAAGGTGATTCTCGAACCGTGAGACTTGTATTGAGAGCAATCGGAGAAGCTGATAGCGGATAGCTGACTGCTGGCAGCCCGAACGCCTTTCCAAACACGTTCACAAAGAGATCTGCAACACAGGATTCTAGATGCCACACAAGTTCAAGGTAGTCGTCACCGATTTCATCGCCGATCGCCTGGAGGCCGAGAACCAGATCCTCGGCGACATCGCCGACGTTACCGCGTTTGACGCGCTGAATGAAGATGAGTTGCTGGGCAGGATCGAAGACGCCGACGCGATCATGGTCTATCACAATCTTGGCCTGACGCGGAAGACGATCGAACGGCTGGAACACTGCAAACTGATTATCCGCTGCGGCGTCGGTTACGACAACGTCGATCACGCCCTGGCGCGGCAACGGGACATTCCCGTGGCCAACGTGCCCGACTACGGCACCGAAGAGGTGGCCGACTCGGCGATCGGGCTGACGCTGGCGCTTACGCGGGGAATCAGCCGCATGAACTCGCTGCTGCGCGCGGGCATCGGCCCCTGGATGTACACACAGGTCGTGCCGCTGCACCGCCTCCGCGGCCGGGTGTTTGGCATCGTCGGCCTGGGCCGCATCGGCACCGCCGCCGCGCTGCGGGCCAAAGCCCTGGGAATGGACGTCGTCTACTACGATCCCTACAAGCCGACCGGCTATGAGAAATCGCTCGGCGTGCGGCGGGTCGAAAGCGCCGACGAACTGTTCGCCGAAAGCCACGTGCTCAGCCTGCACTGCCCCTTGACCGACGAGACGCATCACCTGGTGAACCGGCGGACGCTGGCGATGCTGCCCGCGGGGGCGTATTTGATCAACACCGCCCGGGCGCGGTCGTCGACACCACGGCCCTGCCCGAGGCGCTGGCGTCGGGCCATCTGGCCGGGGCCGGCATCGACGTGCTCGACCATGAGCCCGCACCCGCGGATCATCCGCTGATCGTGGCGTGGCGCGACCCGAACCATGCCGCCCATCATCGCCTGATTATCAATCCGCATCTGGCCTTCTACAGCGAGGAGGGCCTGATGGACATGCGAACCAAGGGATCGAACGCCTGCCGCAAAGCGCTGTTGGGCCAGCCGATCCCAAACGTGATTAACGGCGTCGAGACATAACACACACCCTCGTTCCCACGCTCCGCGTGGGAACGGCCGTGCGGGCAATGGTCTGCACGGTTTGATTCGACGCGGAGCGTCGGCAACAGCGGGTTCCCACGCCGAGCGTGGGAACCAGGAAAGTCTTGGAGAATCATGGAGCAACCAACGAAGACGGCCTCCGTTTCCGATTTGAGCGAGTTTGGCGTGGCGGCCTTGCGGAAGTGCGGCGTGAGCGAGGCCGACGCCCGGCTGACGATCGACGTGCTGGTCACCACCGATACCTACGGCGTGCTCACGCACGGCATGAAGATGCTGCGCGGTTACGTCACGCGGCTACGGGCGGGCGGGCTGAAGGCCGACGCCCGGCCGCGGGTCGATCGCGAGGGGCCCGCTTGGGCCATCGTCAACGGCCAGTGCGCCCTGGGATTGGTCACGGCGGTCTTCGCGATGAACAAGGCGATCGAAAAGGCCAAGACCGCAGGAATCGCCTACGTCGGCGTCCGCAACAGTTGCCACTTCGGCGCCGCCGGATACTACGCCAACCTGGCCGCCCGGGCCGACATGATCGGCATGGCGATGGCCAACGATTATCCGAGCATGGCGATCCTCGGCGCGAAGAAGGCGGTGCTGGGAACGAATCCCTTCGCCTACGCGGTGCCGGCCGGCAAGCACGATCCGATCTTCCTGGACATCGCCTCCAGCACCGTGGCCGGCGGCAAGGTCCGCATCGCGCAGACGAAGAACCAGCGGGTGCCGGAGACCTGGATGGTCGATACTGAAGGGATTCCGACCACCGACCCATTCCTCTATCCCCACGCCGCCTTTTTGCTTCCCTTCGCCGGTCACAAGGGTTATGGTATCGCGCTGATGATCGAGAACTTGGCGGGCGTATTGACCGGAACCGGGGCGATGTACGATCTGAACAACTGGATCGAAGGGCCGAAGAACGTTCCCACAAACCACGGCGCGGCGTTCCTGGCGTTCAACATCGCCGCGATCACGCCGCTGGATGCTTTCAAGAATCGCGTCGATCGGTTGATCGACGACATTCACGAGACACCCAAGGCGCGAGGGACCGAGCGGCTTTTTGTGCCGGGCGAAATGGAGTGGCAAAACCGCCGTGCCGCCCTCGCCGGCGGCATCCCGCTGCCCGCCGATGTCGTCGAGAGTTTGCGCGGTTTGGCCGGTGATTTGGGACTGAGGGCAAATTGGCTGTAACGACAATATTTCACAATCCGTTTAGCCGCCGCGTCCACGCGGCGTAAGCAGCGGGAGCACACTTCACGCCGCGTGGACGCGGCGGCTAAACGGTGAATGTGAAGGTACTTCTCCACCCGAGAGAGGAATGGCAATCATGCGAATCAGGTTCCGTCTTGCAGTGCTGGCGGCGGCCGCCGTGGCCGGCGTGATCTTGGCCGGGGGTGCGGCCCTGGCGGTTCCACAGGTCAGCCCGGAGGAACCGCGGGAGTGGCCGGCCTGGATGAGTGCGACGTTGAACGCGACGCAACCAACCCGGGACATGATGGCCTGGGTGAACACGACATTCGGCGTCGGTCGGCCGCCGCTCTCGTTCGTATATGACGGCAAGCCATCCGGCGACTTGCTGAAGGCTTGGCCACGTCGGGTCGTCGCGAAAGAAGGCTTTGACGATCACGCCCGATACACGCTGCTGTGGACCGATCCGAAGACGGGCCTGGAAGTTCGTTACGTGCTGGTGATCTACTGGGATTTTCCGGCGGTCGAATGGACTGCCTATTTCAAGAACACAGGCAAGGTCAACACGCCGATGCTGAAGGACATCAGGGCGCTGGACACGCGGGTCGGCGTGCCGGACGGCAACCCCGTCCTGCACTATAATCGCGGCACGACCGTGCAAGCCTGCGATTTCGAGCCGTTGACGGCGGGGTTGGCTGTCGGCAAGCCGCGGACGCTCACATGCAACGGCGGCCGGCCCTGCGGCGGCATCTGGCCGTATTTTAATCTGCAATGCGGCGACCGCGGCCGGATCATCGCCGTCGGTTGGCCGGGCAAATGGTCGGCCACCTTCGATCGACAAAGCGACAAGGAGGTCCGCGTCACCGCCGGGCAGGAGTTGGTCAATCTGAAACTGCATCCCGGCGAGGAAATCCGCACGCCCTTGATTGTGCAGATGTTCTACCGCGGCGACCTGGTGCGGGCGCAGAACCTCTGGCGGCGCTGGATGCTGGCCCACAATCTGCCGCTCCCCGGCGGCAAACTGCCCGCCCCGCAGATGACCCCGTGCAGCTCGCACCAATACGCCGAAATGACCAAGGCCGACGAAGCCAGTCAAAAACTCTTCATCAGCCGCTACGTCGAAGAGCGGATCAAGATCGACTACTGGTGGATGGACGCCGGCTGGTATCCCTGCCACGGGAATTGGCCGCAGACCGGCACGTGGGAGGTCGATCGGGCGCGATTCCCCCGCGGCCTGCGGGCGGTCAGCGATTACGCCCATGCAAAAGGCATCAAGATCATCGTCTGGTTCGAGCCGGAGCGGGTCGCGCCCGGAACGTGGCTCTACGACAACCACAAGAACGACTGGCTGCTAGACGACAAGTCGCCCAACCCGCAGCGCAGCCTGCTGCTCGATCTGGGCAACCCGGAAGCCCGCAAGTGGCTCACCAAGCACATCGGCGACACGATCGCCGCGCAGGGGATAGACCTTTATCGCCAGGACTACAATATCGACCCGCTGCCGTTCTGGCGCAACAACGACGCCCCCGATCGCCAGGGCATTACGGAGAACAAATATGTGAGCGGATACTTGGCTTATTGGGACGCCTTGCGAAAGCGGTATCCGAACATGCTAATCGACTCCTGCGCCAGCGGCGGCCATCGCAACGACCTGGAAACGATGCGGCGGGCGGTGCCGCTGCTGCGGAGCGATTACATTTTCGAGCCGATCGGCCAACAGGGACACACCTACGGCCTGGCCCAGTGGCTGCCCTTCTTCGGCACCGGCGAGAAGGCCGTCGATTCTTATATGTTCCGAAGCTGCATGTGCGCCGGCAACATCCCCTGTTGGGACATGCGTGACAAGACGCTCGACTACACTTTGCTCCGCAAGCTCACCCGCCAATGGCGGGCCGTCGCGGCGAATTATCTCGGCGATTACTATCCGTTGACGCCTTACAGTCTAGAAAAGTCGGCGTGGATGGCGTTTCAGTTCGATCGCCCCGAGCAGGGCGAAGGGCTCGTACAGGCCTTCCGCCGCGAGCAATGCGGCGACGCGGCCAAGGCCTTCCGCCTGCAAGGGCTCGATCCGGCCGCAACCTACGAGGTGACGGATCTTGACGCCGGAACTCCAACCCAGGTCTCCGGCGCAGATCTGATGGAAAAGGGACTCCCTGTGCAGATGAAGACGAAGCCCGCCGCGGCGGTTGTCGTCTATCGGAAAGTGAAATAGCAGCGAGCGCGGAGAAACGTATCAGGCACACGCTGTGTGCCGTTGACGGTTTTGAGAAAATTGCGCGAGAATGGCCGGGAACGGCACACGGCGTGTGCCGGATACGACGCGAAAGAAGCGGACATGCTTACGAGCAAAGAACGATTCCAACGCATTCTCGACCACCAGCCGGTCGATCGCATCGGGCTGTTCGAGGTCTTTTGGCGCGAGACCGCGCGAAAATGGTGCGGCGAGGGACATTTCCAGAAGCCGGAGCTGATTAGCGACCACTTCGGCGTCGACGTCCGCCGCACCGGCTACGAAATCACGCCGGTGCTGTGGACGATCGTCGATCTGATGGCCGACCTCGATGCCGACGAACAAATCACCGAAGAGACCGAGACGACGAAGCTCGTCCGCAACGGCAACGGGGCACTCTTGCGCTGGGGCAAGGACCGCGGCAGCGCCCCGGAGCACGTCGACTTCCTCGTCAAGGACCGCAAGGCGTGGGAAGAGTGCATCCGCCCGCGGCTGCTGAGCGCGGCCGATTATCCGCGGCGGATCGCCCGCGAGTTGTACCGCCAGATGCGGGCTGACTGCGCGGAAAAACGTCTTCTTTACCACCGCCGTGCTCGGCACGTTCGATGCGATGAACGCGCTTTGCGGCCACGAATGTGTGCTTAGCGGCATGGCCACTGATCCCGACTGGATCAAGGACATGTGCAACGTCTACGCGACGGTCACGATCGAGATGCTGGAAATGGCGTATCAAGACGAGGGCCTGCCCGACGGCCTTTGGGTCTGGGACGACCTGGGGTTTAAGCGGCGACCGTTCATGTCGCCCGGCATGTACCGCGAGATCGTCTTTCCCGCCCATCAGCGGCTCTTTCAGTTCGCCCACAGCAAGGGCTTGCCGGTCGTGCTACACTGCGACGGCATGGTCGAGTCGTTGATCCCCAGCCTGATCGAAGCGGGCATCAATTGCTTGCAGCCGCTGGAGATCAAGGCAGGAATGGACCTGCTGCGGATCAAAAAGGCGTTCGGCGACCGCATCGCACTGATCGGGGGCATAGACGTCCGCACCTTGCTGACGAACGATCTCGACGTCGTCCGCCGCGAGTTGGAATCCAAAGTCCCTGCCGTGATGCAGGGAGGCGGCTACGTCCTCCAGGTCGATCATAGCGTCCCCGACCAGGTCAGGTACGACACTTACCGCTATTTCGTCGAAAAGGGACTCGCGCTAGGAACTTACAAGTAGGCGTCGCGAAAAATGGCTGAAGAGAGCCGGTCGGGCTACACTCCGCGCGAGCGTGTCCTTTGCGCCCTCAATCACGAGGAGCCGGATCGCGTTCCGCTGTTCCTCGGCACTTCCGGCGCGACGACCGTCCTGGGCCCCGGCTACGGCAGACTGAAGGAGTATCTCGGAATCAGGGGCGGGCCGGACCGCTGGTTCTCCAAGGCGTTGCAGTATCGTTGGCTGGACGAGGAGGTGATGCTGCGGCTGGGGAGCGACGCCCGGGCGATCGTGCCCGGTGCCGCCGAATCGGTCTTCGCCCGCGAAGTCTCGGACAACGAAATCATCGACATCTGGGGGACGCCCTGGCGCAGGGCCCCCGGCAGCATCTACTTCGAGATCGCCGGTTTCCCCCTGCGGACCGCGACCCTTAACGACCTGGAGAAATATTCTTGGCCCAGGCTCACGTCGCCGTCACGTTTCGTCGGCCTGGTCGAACAGGCCCGCGCGATTCAGCAGGCGGGCTACGCGACGGTCCTGCTGGCCGGCGTCACCATCTTCGAGCAGGCGTGTCTGATGCGCGGAATCGACGCCGTGCTGATGGACATGGCCGGCGACGAGGAGTTCTTCACCGCGCTAATGACGAAACTGAAGAACCTCGCCGTCGAATACGTCGAGGCCCTGTTGCGCGACGTGGGCCCGTACGTCGATGTCTTCGTCACCGGCGACGACCTTGGCATGACGGCCGGGCCGATGATGTCGCCGGCGGCGTATCGCCGGCTGATCAAGCCGCACCACGCAGAACTGTTGGCCGCAATCAAGCGGCGAATCTCGGGCAAGATATTCTTCCACAGTTGCGGAAACATCTATCGCCTGCTGGGCGACCTGGCCGACGTGGGCGTGGACCTGCTGAATCCCGTGCAGGTCTCGGCGGGCGAGATGGGCGATACCGCCCGGCTGAAACGCGAGTTCGGCAAGCGGCTCTCCTTCTGCGGCGGCATCGACACGCGGCGGGTCTTGCCGCGCGGCACTCCCGACGAGGTGCGGCGTGAAGTCCGCCGGCGGCTGCGCGACCTCGCCCTTGGCGGCGGATACGTCGCCGCGGCCGTCCACTGCTTGCAGCCCGACGTGCCGCCGCAGAACATCGTGGCGATGTGCGACGAAATAAGAACGGCCGGGCAATACCCACTCAATCTTCCAGCGGAAGAATCGAGGAGGACGTGATGGAGAGCGACGCAAGAACAAGTCCCGCGGTTGGGGTGGCAGTTGAACTGCCACCCCAACATATGAGCCCACTAAGAGGCAAGACGGCGGTGGTCACCGGCGCGGCCCGCGGAATCGGCAGGGCGATTGCCGCGGCCCTGGCTCGCGAGGGCGCGGCCGTCGTCGCGGTCGATCTCCAGACCGACGCGCTCGAAGAGACGACCAAGGAGTTGCGCGGCGCCGGCCTTGCCGTCCACGCCGCCGTGGCCGACGTTACCCAAATCCGCTCGATCGAGCGGCTGGTGCAAGAGACGGTCGCGCGAACCGGTCGCATCGACATCTTGGTCAACAACGCCGGCGTCGTCAGCAACACGCTGATCCTCGATCTGCCCGAAGAGGAATGGGATCGGACGCTGGCCGTGAACCTGAAGGGCGTGTTCGTCTGCTCGCAAAGCGTGGGGCAGGCAATGTCGAAACAGCGGTCCGGCCGGATCGTGAACATCGCCTCCCTGTCGGGCAAAGTCGGCGCCCCCGGCCAGGCGGCCTATTGCGCCTCGAAACACGGCGTTCTCGGACTGACCAAATCGCTCGCCATCGACCTGGCCCCCTTCGGCATCAATGTGAATGCGATTTGCCCCGGCAACACGGATACCGAGATGATGCGGCACGTCTTCACCAAAAGGGCCGAAAGCCGCGGCCTGACGTTCGACGATCTGGCCCGGGGCATCCTCGCCAAAACGCCCCCGGGAAGGTTCGGCCAGCCGGACGACGTTGCCCAGGTCGTGCTTTTTCTCGTGTCGCCCGCCGCGGACTACATCACGGGCCAAACCATCAACGTCAACGGCGGCCGGAGCATTAATTTGTCGTAAGCAGCCATGTTTGCGATGCGGAGTCAACAAGGTACAATCCGAGAACGCGGGATTGCAATAGATCGCTCGAATCGAGTCTGTAGCATCATTGCCGGGTTCGACAACAAGAAAAAGCCCTCGTTCCCACGCTCCGCGTGGGAACGCACTGGTCCCGACGCTCTGCGTCGCCCGTCCCGGCGGAGAGCGTCGGAAAGACAGCGGTTCCCACGCGGAGCGTGGGAACCAGAACCCGGTAATGATGCTACAGACGCCTCGAATCGCACATTAACAAGTATCGACCGATTCGATCGACCCACCCCCACAATCACCCCAGAATTGAACCGACCATGAACAAGCAAGAAGTCGTCAAACGGATGTGCGACTCCGGCGTGTTGCCGGTGTTTCGGACTGCGGACGTGCGTCACCTCACAGCGGCCAGCCGAGCGATCCACGCCGGCGGCATCGGCTGCGTCGAATACACGATGACCATGCCCGACGCACTGGAGATGATCCGCCAAGGCGTCGCCGAACTGCCCGGCGACTTGTGCCTGGGGGCGGGCACCATCATTGACGGCAAGACGGTCGATGCGGCGGTTCGGGTGGGGGCGAGTTTCATCGCCAGTCCCGGCATCAGCCCCGAGATGGTCAAGGCCTGTCGCAGCAACGGCGTGGCCAGCGTGGTCGGCGCGGTGACGCCCACCGAGATCATGAACGCCCTCGACCTGGGCGCCGACGTAATCAAGGTCTTTTGTGCCGCCTCGGTCGGCCCGGTCTTTTTTGAGAACATGCTCGGCCCCTTCCCCGGGATTTGCATGATGGCGGCAGGGGGAATCACGCTGCAAAACCTCAAGGATTACATCTGTGCAGGAGCCGAGATTGTCACGTATGTCCCCAATCTGCTCGATCCGGCGGCTTACGCAGCCGGCGAAGGGGCGCCGCTTACCCGAACCGCCGCGACGTACGTGGAGGCGGTTAGGGCTGCGCGGCAGGCGAGGAAGTAACACACACGACTCGTTCCCACGCTCCGCGTGGGAACGCACGGGTTGCGACGCTCCGCGCCGCTGCGACGGATACGGCGCGTCGAGCGAGACGGGTTCCCACGCGGAGCGTGGGAACCAGAGGAAGATAACAGAAAGGTGGCATCATGGCGAAGAAACACGAGGTAATGGGGGCTCTGCGGAGCAGCGGGGTCGTGGCGGTCATCCGCACCGAGAATCCCGCCGACTTGATCTCCGTATCGCGAGCTTTGAGCGAAGGCGGCGTCAAGTTCGTCGAGATCACCATGACCGTGCCGGGAGCGCTGGAGATCATCCGCGACGCCGCCGCAGCGTTAAGGGACACCGACGTGCTGATCGGCGCGGGCACGGTCTTGGATGCGCCGACGGCCCGGGCGGCAATCGTCGCCGGCGCCCAGTTTGTCGTCGGCCCCATTTTTGATTTGGAAACCGTTCAGCTCTGCAATTCCTACGGTGTCGTGGTGATGCCCGGGGCGCTGACACCTACCGAGATCTTTCGAGCCTGGAGGAGCGGGGCTGACGTGGTCAAGGTCTTTCCTGCCAACGTCGGCGGGGCGGACTATCTCAAAGGGATCAAGGAGCCGCTGCCGCAGATCGAGCTTCTGCCCACAAAAGGCGTGGACTTCGACACGGCCGCGGCTTACATTAAGGCCGGCGCGATTGCCGTCGGCGCCGGCACGAACCTGGTGAACAAGGCCCTGATCGCCGCCCGGCAGTACGCCCACATCACGGAAAACGCGGCGAAAATGATCCAGATCGTCCGCGATGCGAAGGAGGGCAAGTAGCGTGAAGCAGGTCAAGTGCGGCAAGAAGGTCGTTCTTTTCGGCGAGTTGATGATGCGGCTATCGACCCCGCGGCACGAGCGGATCGTGCAGGCGCGGCAATTCGACGTGATCTACAGCGGTGCGGAGGCGAACCTCGGCGTCGCCCTGCAAGCGCTGGGCATCGACAGTTACATGGTCTCCGGCGTGCCCGACAACGCCGTGGGCGAAGCCTGCCTCTGCTACCTGCGGCAGTTCCGCCTGAACCTCGACCACGTGCGGAAGCGGGGCGATCGCCTGGGCATCTACTTCGTCGAGACCGGCGCCGCCCAGCGGCCCTCCACCTTCCTTTACAACCGCAAAGGCAGCTCGATCACCGAACTGCGGCCGGGCGATCTCGACTGGGACGCGATTTTCGCGGGGAAGCACTGGTTCCACTTCACCGGCATCACTCCCGCGTTGGCCGACAGCGTGGCCGACCTCACCCGCGAAGCCTGCGCCGCGGCCAAGCGCAACGGGCTGACCGTCAGTTGCGACCTGAACTTCCGCCGCAAGCTCTGGGCGGTCGAGAAAGCCCGCGAGGTGATGACCGATTTGATGCGCTACGTCGACGTCCTCTTCACGAATGAAGAGGAGACGGAGACCGTCTTCGGCATCCAGGCGCGGGAGACGAACGTCCGGACGGGGCAAATCAGCACCGCCGATTATGAAGACGTGGCCGCACAGCTCCACGAGACATTCCAGCTTGAGTACGTGTCGATTTCGCTTCGCGGCAGCGTCTCGGCCACGGCCAATGACTGGTCGGGCATGCTCTACGACGGCGACCGCTGCTACACCAGCCGCAAGTACCACATCGACTACATCGTCGATCGCGTCGGCGGCGGCGACGCTTATTCGTCCGGCATCATTTACGGCCTGCTGACCGACCAGGATTTGCAGGAGACGGTCGATTTCGCCGCGGCCGCATCGTGTTTGAAGCACTCGATCCACGGCGATTTCAACCTCGTTAGTTTCGGCGAAATCCTCGCCCTGATGGGTGGCGACGCCAGCGGCAGAGTCCAACGTTGATCCTATGAGGCAGAACGTACACCTCACGCTCCGCGTGAGGCAATCGAACATCACGTACTCCTCACGCTCCGCGTGAGGCGATCGAGCATCAAGTTCCTCACACGGAGTGTGAGGAGTACAGTGGGTTCCTCACACGGAGCGTGAGGAGTACAGTGGGTTCCTCACACGGAGCGTGAGGAGTGCCAACCAGGCGGCGAATCTGAAGGAAAAAACCATGCTTGACAGACTGCGTCAAACGATCCAAGCGGCGGGCAAGCGATCCGAGGTACTGCAAACCGCAGACGGCACTCGGATGTTGATGTTTCCCTACGGGGCGCGGGTGCTTGGGCTGTTCTCGGCGGAAAACGACCAGAGTTTCTACTGGAATAACCCGCGGCTTGAGCAGGACGCGACCGCCCGGTCGCTGTTGACCAGCGACGGCTGGCACAATACCGGCGGCGACCGCACCTGGATCGCCCCGGAGTGGGACACCTTCTATCCCGACGCCAACTCGAACGCCTACTTGCAGCCGCGCGAGCTGGACATGAGCGATTACAGCCTGGAGGACGTTTGCGGCGGGATGCAGTTCTCGCGGCGGATGACGCTGCACCTGGCCCGTTCAAACCGCGACATCGCCCTGCAATTGACCAAGTGGTTCGGGACGGCAGCCAACCCGCTGCGGCGCGAGCGCGAGATGGTGTCACTGCTGGCCGGTGTGGAATACGCCGGCTACACGCAGCGGGTGACGCTGCAATCGCTCGACGGACCCGCCGACCAGCCGGCGGGCGTGGGCATCTGGAACCTGCTCCAGCTCCCGGCGGGCGGCGAGATGCTCGTGCCGCTCTACAGCCGCACCACGCCGCAAAAGTGTTTTGGCAACATTCCGGCCGATCGCGTCACCATCGACGACCGGCTGCTCCGCGTGAAGGTCGATTTCGCCGGCTCCCACAAGATCGCCTTGAAGGCGGCGGCCGTCTGCGGTCGGGCAGGTTACGTCTTCTGCGGCGGCGATCAGTTCTCGCTGGTCATCCGCAATTTCTTCGTCAACCCGTCGGGCGAGTACATCGACGTGCAGCGGCACGACCCCGACGATTACGGCTACGCCTTCCAGATGTGCCGCGTCGACGAGCCGCAGTACGGCAGTTTTTGCGAGTTGGAATATCACGCCCCGGCGGTCGGCGCCCTTCCCGACCCGGCCAAGAGTGAGGACATTTCGCAGGTTTGGGCGTTCCGCGGCCGCCGCGAAGCGATCGACGCCATCGCCCGAAAACTACTCGGGGCGACAATTTCGATTTAAAGGAAAAAGGGAAAAAGGAAAAACGGGAAGACTGTTTAGCCGCCGCGTCCACGCGGCGCAGACTCGCCCCGGTCGCAGCGCCGCGCGGACGCGGCGGCTAAACGGTTCGGGAGCGACCGCCATAGTCCGTTACTGCACCGATTTCAGCTTGAAAAGGAACAACACCAATGGCTCTTTCCATGTTCGACGCGGCGGTGCCGAGCGGCTCGCTCGGGATTTGGTGGCTGGGGCAAGCGGGGTTCGCTTTCAAGACCCCGGCCGGCAAGGTGATTTATCTCGACCCCTATCTCTCCGACCTGGTCGAACGGCTCTTCGGCTTCAAGCGTCTTTCGCCTCCCGCCGTCGCCGCCGAGGACGTTCGCGCGGACCTGGTCCTGATTACGCACGAACACGCCGATCATCTCGACATCGACGCTGTGCCGATCATCGTGCGGGACAATCCCGCCTGCCGTTTCGCCGCCCCCGCCGGCTGCACGCCGGGCCTGACCGAGGCGGGCGTTACCGCCGAAAACCGCGTGCTCTTAGAGCCGAACCGCCGCTACGATCTCGGCGGCCTGACGCTGCACACCGCGGCGGCCGATCACGGCGACTTCTCCGAGACGGCGCTGTGTTTCGTAGTCGAGGTCGATGGAATCCGCGTCTTTTGCACGGGCGACACCGCATTTCGGCCCAACTTGCACAAGCCGCTGGCCGACTTGAAGCCCGACCTGCTGCTGCCGTGCATCAACGGAGTGTTCGGCAACATGAACCACATCGACGCGGCGATGCTGGTGCAGGCGGTCAAGCCGCGTTGTGCAATTCCGTGTCACTTCTGGACGTTCGCCGAGCAAGGGGCGGGCGATCCGGCCGGCTTCGTCCACGCCTGCAAACACTACAGCCCCGAGACCAAAGCCCTGCTGCTGCGGCCCGGCGAACGTTTCCTTTATCAGAAATAATACGTATCCGGCACACGCCGTGTGCCGACCACATTGGCCAAAGGCCTACAAACAACGGCACACGGCGTGTGCCGCATACACCTTGACCTGTGAGTGCTTACCATGAAAGCAGACCTTTCCGGCAAAGTGAGTCTCGTCACCGGCGCGGCGCGGGGCATTGGGCTGGCGATCGCCGACCGCTTGGCCGCCAACGGATCGCGCGTGGTCTATGCCGACCGCGATGACACGAGCGAAGTCGCCGCCCGGCAGCCCGGCGCGGTCGCCATGACGATGGACGTTACCCGCCGCGACCAGATCGACGCCGGCATCGCGCGGATCGTCGATCAGTTCGGGCATCTCGACATCGTGGTCAACAACGCCGGCGTGAACACGGCGAAGCATCGGGTGACGATCGACGAGTTTCCCCGCGAAGAATGGGATCGGATCATCGCCGTGGACCTTACCGGACTGTACGAAGTGAGCCAGGCCGCCGCCCGGGTGATGCGAAAGCAGAAAAGCGGCCGAATCATCAACATTTCGTCGGTCTTGGGCCTGGTGCCCGCCCGGCTGCAATGCGCCTTTATCGCCGCCAAGGCTGGCGTGGTCAACCTGACAAAGGCGATGGCGTTGGAACTTGGCCCGCACGGCATCTTGGTCAACTGCGTCGCCCCCGGCTCGACCCTGACCGAGGGCACCAAGCAGTTGTTCTACGGCCCCGATGGGCAGTTCAGTTCGTCGGTGCAGCAGATGCTCGCCCACATTCCGTTGGGCCGGCCGGGCACGACCGACGAAATCGCCGTCGCCGTCCTGTTCCTTGCCGATCCCGAAAACAGCTACACCAACGGCCACATCCTCGCCGTCGACGGCGGCTGGACGGCCGGCTACCTCCGCGAGTTTTGAGTCAGCAAACACAATTCCAGCATAACAAGACACCGGCAGGTGTTGGGGTGGCAGTTGTACTGCCACCCCGGCGCCCATCGCAAACTCGGGGTGGCAGTGCAACTGCCACCCCAACAGGACATTTTCGATCACTGCCATACCGTTTCCCTCCATATCCAAGAGGTCGTTTCCCATGAAGATTGTCCGGTTCCTCGATTCCAACAAGCAAGTCAAGTACGGTTCCCTCCAAGCCGACAACACGGCGCTGGAGCTTAGCGGCGATGTTTTCGGCAAGTTCTCGCTCGGCGGCAAAGCGGTGAAGATCGGCAAGTTGCTGGCGCCGATCGAGCCGTCAGTCTTTTTCTGCATCGGCCTGAACTACCGGCACCACGCCGAGGAGGGCCATGCCCCGATCCCCGAGTTTCCGGTGTTGTTCATGAAGGGACCCGCCGCCGTGCAGAACCCCGGCGATCCGATCGTGCTGCCGCGGCATTTGCGCAGCAGCGAAGTGGATTACGAGTGCGAGCTGGCCGTGGTGATCGGGCGGAAGTGCAAGAACGTCTCGCGCGACAAGGCCCTCGATTATGTCCTCGGCTACACCTGCGGCAACGACGTCAGCGCCCGCGACTGGCAAGGCAAGTGGGGCGGCAGCCAATGGTGCCGCGGCAAGACCTTTGACACCTTCGCCCCGATCGGGCCGTGTCTGGTCACACCCGACGAGATTCCCAATCCCAATGCGCTGAAGATCAAGTTGGACATCGACGGCGAGGTGATGCAGGACTGGAACACCGACGACATGATTTTCGACGTGCCGCGGCTGATCGAGTTTCTCAGCGGCAGCACCACGCTGCTGCCCGGCACCGTGATCATGACGGGCACGCCGCACGGCGTCGGTTTCGCCCGCAAGCCGCCGCGTTATCTCAAGGCCGGCGAGCTGGTCACCGTGACCATCGAGAAGATCGGATCGCTGACCAATCCCGTTGTCGAGGAAGCGTAGTGTAGTATGATGGGGGACACGCGGCTCGTGCGACTCGTTCCCACGCTCCGCGTGGGAACGCACCAGCGGCAACGCTCCGGGTCGCCCGAGGCGACGCAGAGCGTCGAGGAGGATGGGTTCCCACGCGGAGCGTGGGAACCAGGACACGATGAGAGCAGGAGAGGATAATGGCCCAGAAGATCCACGGCATTTTCACGCCGCACGTCGTTCCGCTTCAGCCCAGCGGCGAAATCGACGAGGCGGAACTGCGGCGTTACATCGATTGGCTGATCGAGAAGGGGGTGCACGGGCTGTATCCCAACGGCTCGACCGGCGAGTTCACCCGCTTCACCGCCGACGAACGCAAGCGGATCGTGCAGATCGTCTGCGAGGCGGCGGCCGGCCGCGTGCCCGTGTTGGCCGGGGCCGCCGAAGCGAACATCCGCGAGACGCTGCGGGCGTGCGAGACCTACGCCGGCTATGGCGCCAGGGCCGTGGCCATCGTCTCGCCGTTCTACTACAGGCTTTGCCCCGAGGCGGTTTACGCCTATTTCCGCGAAATTGCCCTGAACAGTCCGATCGACGTGACGCTTTACAACATCCCGATGTTCGCCAGCCCGATCGACGTTCCCACCATCCGCCGGCTGGCCGAGTTCGACCGGGTCATCGGCATCAAGGATTCGTCGGGCGACATGGCTTTCATGATGCGGATGATCGCCGCGGTGCGGCCGGTTCGCCCCGATTTCGTCTTCTTGACCGGTTGGGACGCGGTGCTGGTGCCGATGCTGCTGATCGGTTGCGACGGCGGCACCAACGCCAACGCCGGCGTCGTGCCCGAGTTGACCCGCAAGCTCTACGACCTCGTCTGCGGCGGGCAGATCGACGAAGCGATGCGTTTGCAGTATCGCATCCTCGAACTGTTCGACACGATGCTCTACTCGGCCGACTTTCCCGAGGGTTTTCGGGCGGCGGTCGAGCTGCGCGGGTTCAAGGTCGGGCGAAGCCGCCAGCCGCAGAGCGAAAAGCAGAAGATCGACTATCTGGCGCTGCAAAACGTGCTGCGCTGCATCCTGGCCGACTTCGGCGTGGTCGAAGGGCCCGCCGGCGGCTGCCCGCCGCGAACTGGCAACCTCGAACAGGATCGCATCAGCCACATCGCGGCCACGGTCCTCGAGACGCTGCGGCAGCGGGGTGCCCTGTGAACGAGGCCGTCGGACTGCTGGAGATCGTAGGCCTGTCGGTCACAATGGCGGCGATCGATGCGATGGAGAAGGCCGCCAACGTCCGCGTGCTTCAGTGCGAACTGAACGATTTCTACGGTGTCTCGACGAAGATCACCGGCACGACCTCGGATGTGAGCATTGCCGTCGAGGCCGGCCGCCGCGTGGCCGAGCGGATCGGGCGGCAGCCGGTCGTCGACGTCATCCCCCGCTGCGACCCGCGGGCGGCCGCCGCGATCATCGCCCCGCGCGAAAGCAACCCGCTGATTGAGCAGGACGTCGTTTTCTTTCCCGATTATCAACCGCTGCCCGCCGAAAAGGGCCGAACCATGAGCCAAGAGAAGATCACCGCGTTGGGTTTCATCGAGACGCAGGGTTTCACCGCCGTGTTCGAGGCGATCGACACGGCCTGCAAGGCGGCGAACGTCGAGGTCGTCGGCCGCGAGAAACTCGGCGGCGGCTACATCACCGTCATCATCCGCGGCGACGTGGCCGCGGTCAACGCGGCGGTCGAGGCGGGCAAGCTGAAGGTCGGCGAGTTGGGAAAACTAATCGCCGCCCACGTCATCCCCCGCCCCAGCCCGATGGTCCTCGGCCTGCTGCCGAAACCGGCGTGAAAATCTACGGACTTTTTCACTAGCCCAGGCGTTCACGCCTGGGAACGGGGCCGCGACGACATTTCCCTTTCATTTTCAGCCCCTTTAGGGGCGGGACGGCGGTCACGCCCTCGATCGCCCCTAAAGGGGCTGGAACAACGAAGGGACAGAGGGAGATGGCGATCCGCCTTCCCAGGCGTAAACGCCTGGGCTAGTGAAAAGGCGCGAAATGGATGCGATCGATCGCCGAGCTAGTGAAAACGCGCGAGATTAGCGCGACCGCCTCGTGCTACGTCCGTCGCTTCTGTGCAATAGCGAGATTGTTAGCTCCCGGCTGCTACGGGGTTCTGCTTCGTTTGCTTCACTGTGCGGCTGGGGTACAATAGAGTTCAATGAGCTTTGTCGTGCCTCTTGCACTGGAATCTCGATGAAATCACGTCGGGGACTGCTGATCGCGATCGCGCTGGCCGTCATGGCGGGAACGTTCTCCCTGCCGGCCGCCGCGCAAACGCCGTACACCATCACGGTGAAAATCCTGGCCGACGACAAGGAACCGACGCTGCCGCGGATTTGGGAGAAACGCTACCGCGAGCGGGTGGCCGCGGCCTCCGACATTATTGACCGCTGCTGCGGCGTGCGATTCAAGGTGGTCGCCGTCGGCGCCTGGACCTCCAGCGATCAACTGCACGAGCTCGGCGGGCTGATGGACGAGTTCATGCACAAGGTCCGCCCCGCGCCGGCGCAATTGGTAATCGGCTTCACCGCGCAATACCAGTCGCTGCGGGGGGACAAGCACATCGGTGGAGCGAAAGGGCCGTTTTGCCCTTATGTCCTGATCCGCGAATGGGGCCGGCAGGTCGGCGAGCCCGAGCGGCTGGAAGTCTTGGTTCACGAGTTGGGGCATTACCTCGGGGCCGCCCATTCGGCCGACTCGAAATCGGTGATGCGCCCCGACATCTCCGACCGCCAGTCGCGGGCCCGCGCCTTCAAGATCGGCTTCGACCCCATCAACGCTGAAATACTCGGCGTGGTCGCCGACGAGCTCCGCCGGCATCCGCTTGGCCACCTCTCGCAGCTTTCGCCGCAAGCGAAGGCGCGGCTGCGGCCGTTGTACCGCGCGCTTGCCGCCGCGCTGCCCAGCGATCCGGCGGCGCCGCATTATCTGGCGATGTTGGATATGCGGCCCGCTGCGCCCGGCAATTCGCCCGAGCGTCTCCGCAGCGTGCTGGACGGGGCCAGCGCGGTGGTGCGGGCGGTAACCGATGCCGCAAGCGACAACCGGCTCCTGCCCGAGAAAAACGGCGTCGGCGGCGCCGTCCGTCTCGGCGGCGATCGACTCACCGAACTGTACGTTCGCCGCGCGGCGGCCACCGCGAAGAAACTCCCGCAAAACGTGGCGGCTGCCGCATTTCTGCTGGGAATCGGCGTTGCCCTGGACGACTCGACGCTGGTGCGGGACTTTCCGATCATCGGCGCGTACTGGCGGCAGATCGAGCCCGATTCGGCCCGGATTACGCGGGTGGCGCTGCTGGGCACGCCGACGATGCGCGGGCGTCACGACTCGGCCCAGCACTTTGCGGTTTCGGCGGCGCTGGCCATTCTGCTGGGCTCGCGGAACGCGGAGGCAGCCGGCGCACTCAAGGAGCTTAGCGACTCGCGCCGCGGCGGCAGCGGCTTCAGCTTCGCCGATTACTCGGCCGACCTGTCCGGCATCCAGTTCGCCGGCGCCGTCCTCACCGGCCACGTTTCGCTGGAGCGGCTGGAGAAGGGTTTTCTCGTCGGCGATTTTCTGCCCGATCTGGGCGGGCTGAAGGAGGGAATCGCCTGGGACGATTTCTTGTTGAGCTACGGTTCGCCGCTCGATCCGCGTTTCGTTCAGGAGCGGCAGCGGCTGCTGGGGCAGATTATCGCCCTGCCCGGCTACAAGGCTGCTGCCGCTGAAATGGCGCCCCACAAGTGAGTTTCTGCATCTTGAACGATCGATCGGTCCTGCGGCCGCGATTCGACCTATAGATAATTGGACGGCGATCGGCTAGAATGAGGGACCGCGTTCGTTTCCCGCCTTCCTCCAGCTTTCCCTCGGGAGGACACCGATGTGTAGACGACAATGCCTCCGGTTCCTCCTTGTTGCGGTCGTAGGAATCTTGCCTGCCGTGGCCGTTCCGGCAGTCGTGCCGTCAGCCGAGCCGAAAGCAGAGGCGGATTTCCACCTGCGTTGGGCGAGGAAGGCGTTTCCCGTGTCCGCTACGACGCCGGTCTCGGACCTGCCTTTTTCGTTTGTATTCGGCGGCAAAAGTTCATCGGAACTGCTCAATCGGTGGCAGCGGACCCTGACAAAAGACGTGATGCCCGGCGGCGCCAAGCGGCGCACCCTGAGGCTGACCGACCCGCGGACCGGCCTGGAAGTCCGCGCCGTCGCCACCACATACATCGACACGCCGGCCGTCGAATGGACGCTCTACTTTACCAACCGCGGCGACAGAGACACGCCGATCCTCGAGCAGGTCAAGGCGGTGGACGCGACGGTCAAGTCGGGTGTCTTCACCGGCGTGAAGCTGCTCCGCCTCGTCGGCAGCTTATGCGCGGTCGATGATTGGCTGCCGCTGGAAAGCGCGATGAAGCCCGGCGAGAGGATCGACTTTGCCCCGGCCGGCGGCCGGTCGTCCAGCGGCGCCAGCCCCTTCTTTACCGTGCAGTGGCCCGGCGGCGGCGTGATTACGGCCATCGGTTGGTCGGGCCAGTGGGCGGCGACGGTGAAATTGACGAAAGCCGGCCGCATCAGCGTGGCGGCGGGGATGCAGACGATGCGCCTGAAGCTGCATCCCGGCGAGACGATCCGCAGCCCGCGCATCCTGCAACTCTATTGGTGCGGCGACGATCCGTGGCGGGGCTACAACCAGTTTCGCCGCCTGATGTTCGCGCATATCATGCCGCGAATCGACGGCCAAGTGGTGGTCCCGCCGATCGCGAACATGAGCACTTCGTACTACGAGTTGAACAACAGCACCGAAGCAAACGTGATGTCGCATCTGGAAGCGGCGAAGGGATTGGGTTTCGAGGTCTTCTGGCTCGACGCCTATTATACGAAGGGCGGTTTTCCGGGCGGGATTGGCAACTACGGCTTTCCGATCGAGCGCGTAATGCCGCGAGATCGTTTCCCTCGCGGCTTGAGGCCGATCAGCGACGCCGCCGCCAAGGCCGGCATGAAGTTTCTCGTCTGGTTCGAGCCCGAGAGGGTCAGCACGGGGACATATCTGGCCAAGGAGCATCCTGAATGGGTGATTTCGCCGGGCGGCGACGGCGGTGGGCTCTTCGCCCTCGGGACCCCCGTGGCCCGCGCGTTTATGACCCGCTACCTGGCCGAGGTCATCAAGCGCTACAAGATGGACTGGCTGCGAATCGACTACAATATCGATCCGCTCGGATTCTGGCAATTTCTCGACAAGCAGGACCCCGATCGAGTCGGCATGGGCGAGATTCGCTACATCGAAGGGCTCTACCGCATGTGGGACGACCTGCGGGCCACCTACCCGCGTTTGGCCATCGACGATTGCGCCAGCGGCGGCCGACGCATCGACCTGGAAACGATGTCCCGATCCACTCCGCTGTGGCGCAGCGACAACACCTGCGACATGCTCGATCACAAGCCGGAAACGGTGGTGTTGGCGGCGTTAAAGAACCAGACGATGACGGCCGGACTCAGCCGCTACGTGCCCTTTAGCACTTGCGGGCAAATGGGAACGTTGCCGTACTTATTCCGCAGCGGCACGAACGCCGGAATCAGCTTCGGCGAAGACTGCCGTCCCGCCGGCTACCCGCGCGAGCAACTCCGACAGGCGATCGTCGAAGCCAAGCGGCTGCGCCCTTATTTCTTCGGCAATTTCTACGCGCTTGGGGCCGTGACGGTTCGGCCGCAGGACTGGTGCGTGCTTCAGTACCATCGGCCGCACGAGCAGGACGGCATGCTGATGGCGTTCCGCCGCGACGCCGCGCCCTGCGCGGCTCACGCCGTCGAGTTGCGTGAGATCGACCCGGCGGCCGAGTACGAGGTGACGCAGGCATACAGTTACGAGCGATCCGCGCCAAGGCAAATCCAGGGCGCGAGCTCCGCACCCTGAAGTTGCAAATCAGCGACAAGCCGGGCTCGGTCGTGATCGAGTATCGAAAAGTGAAATCGTAGCCGTTTATTGATGGCCGCAGTTGCAGCGGCATTTGCATTGCCGGCCCAACGTGTACTCTTGCTTCAAGGAGATTCCGACATGTACCGTTTGACGTACTTCCTCGTGGCGGTGTTCTCGCTCTCGCTGGTGACGCCTGCGCTGCGCGGCGAAGACCTCAGCGTGCCGCCGGAGACGGTTGGACAGGGATCGCCGAGCCTGATGATGCACCGCTATCTGGCCGCCCAGGTGAAGCAGGCGATCGATCGCTGGAAGGACGCCTACGAGAAGCGAAAGACGCCGGAGCAGATTGCCGAATACCAGAAACGATGTCGCGAGGCATTCGTAAGCAACGTCGGCGGCCTGCCCGAGCGAACGCCGCTCAACCCGCGGGTCGTCGGCGCGATCGCGCGGCCGGGCTACCGCGTCGAGAGGATCATCTTCGAGAGCCAGCCGAAGCACTACGTCACCGGATTGCTGTTTCTCCCCGAGGCAAAGGCCGCGAAGAAACGCGTGCCGGGCGTGCTGGTGCCCTGCGGCCACGCCTTCGAGGCCAAGGGCTACGGCCCCTACCAGACGATGGGCGCCCTGTTGGCCCTCAATGGCATGGTGGCCTTCGTCTTCGATCCGATCGATCAGGGCGAGCGCGGGCAACTCACGGGCAAGGATGGCTGGCCGAAATTCTGGGGCATCGAGGCCCACACGCAGATCGGCCTGTGCAGCATTCCCCTGGGCCGAAACACCGCGCTCTTCGAAATCTGGGACGGCATGAGGGCCCTCGATTTTCTGCAATCCCGGCCCGAAGTTGACCGCAGGCGCATCGGCTGCACGGGCAATAGCGGCGGGGCGACGCAAACCAGCTACCTGATGGCGTTGGACGACCGCATCCACGCCGCCGCCCCGAGCTGCTATCTCACCAGCACCGAGATCGAATTGAAGCTCCGCGGCGCCGACGACGCCGAGCAGCAGATTTTCGACCAATTGAACGCCGGCCCGCATGAAGCCGACTTCATCATGATGCGGGCGACCTCGCCGGTGCTGGTGATGTGTGCCACGCACGATTTCTTCGACGTCGGCGGCACCTGGAACAGCTTGCGTTACGCCAAACGGCTCTTCACGCGGATGGGATTTGCCGAGCGGGTCGATATCCTGGAGAACGACGCCGGCCACAATTACGACACGCTGCAACGCGAGGCGGCGGCGCGGTGGATGTCCCGCTGGCTGCTGCACAAGGACCGCGTGATCGTCGAGCCGAGCATCGAGCTATTGAGCGAAAAGCAGTACACCTGCACGCCCGACGACCGCGTCATGTCGCTGCCCGGCGCCCGCTCGGTCTACGATCTGAACGAGGACTACGAGAACCAGTTGGCCAAGCGGCGCAATTCCGCGTGGGCGTCGGGCGATCGCAAAGCCCTGCTGGAAGAGGTGCGGCGAGTGGCCGGCGTTCGCAAACTGGCCAACTTGCCGAAGCCGCGCGTGGAGAAGCTCGGTCCAATCGACCGCCACGGCTACGAGATCGAGAAACTCGTGATTCGGCCGGAAGAAGGCATCGCCCTGCCGGCGCTGCTCTTCCTGCCGCAGAAACTGGGCGGTCGGGCGGTGCTCTACTTGCACGACAAGGGAAAGGCAGCCGACGCGGGCGTGGGCGGGCCGATCGAGAAACTGGTCCTCGCTGGCCAGCCGGTGCTGGCCGTCGATCTCCGCGACAATGGCCAAACGCAATCGACCACGCCGGGATTGTTCGGCTCCGATTTCCAAGACGCTCAGATTGCCTACATGCTGGGCCGTTCGGTCGTCGGCATGAGGGCCGAGGACGTGCTGGTTTGCGCCAAGACCGCGCTGGACGGCGCGGCGGCCGCCGCGGACGGCGGCGTCGATCTCGTGGCCGTCGGCAACGTCGGCATTCCCGCCCTGCACGCCGCCGCCTTGGAGCCGGGACTATTCCACAGTGTCAAACTCCGCCGAATGCTGGTCTCCTGGGCGAACGTCGTTCACCGCCGCACGAACACGCCGCCGATCATGGCCAGCCTGATCCACGGTTCGCTGCGGCATTACGACCTGCCTGATCTGGAGGCGGCGCTGGGCGACAAGCTCACGGTCGAAGAGCCGCTCGACGTAATGGGAGTGGCGGTCAAGGCGGGGAAGTGATACACTGGCGGCAATTCGAGACGGGGCTTCCCTCGTTCCCACGCTCCGCGTGGGAACGCCGTACTGCGGACGCTCCGCGTCCTCGATACGACGCAGAGCGTCGGGACGAGTGGGTTCCCACGCAGAGCGTGGGAACCAGACCCAAACCTCGACAATCATCCAACCGCCGAACACTCATGTCTACGGATCTGAACTTGGCCGATTACATCCGCAGTATTCCCGACTTTCCCAAGCCGGGCATCCTCTTTCGCGACATCACGCCGCTTTTGGCCCATCCGCCGGCGTTTCGCCGCGCGGTGGTCGATATGGCCAATCCGTTTCGCACGGCGAAGATCGACGTGGTGGCGGCGGCCGAGGCCCGTGGCTTCATCCTTGCCGCCCCCGTCGCGCTGGAACTGAACGCCGCCCTGGTGCCCATCCGCAAGCCGGGCAAGCTCCCCTTCAAGACCCAATCGCTCAGTTACGACCTCGAATACGGCTCCGACACCCTGGAAATCCACGCCGACGCCATCTCGCCCGGCGCCAAGGTGCTGGTGGTCGACGACCTGTTGGCCACCGGCGGCACGGTCGAGGCCTGCTGCCGGCTGGTCGAGAAGGTGGGCGGCGTGGTCGTCGGCTGCTCGTTCCTGATCGAACTAACCGAGTGCAAGGGCGGCGCCCGCATCGCGCAGTACAAGACGGTCAGTCTCGTCAAGTACTGAACTGTAGGAGGCGACTCCAGTCGCCGACCAAGGCAGCTCGAGCCTTTGCGCTCAAATGTCGGCGACAGGAGTCGCCTCCTACAGGCGGTCCTATCGTTCGAAGCCTACGAAGAAGCTGAACAGTTCGCTGTGGTCGCCGGGTTGCCAGGAGACGGGGAAGGCGAAGTCCAGGGCGATCGGGGCCGGGCCCATCGCCGGCACGCAAATTCGCAGGCCGAAGCCCGGCGCCACGCGGTAGCGGTTCGACCAATTGCTGACCGTCGGCTCGACCGTGCCGCTGTCGCAGAAGATCACGCCGCGGACCATGTCGTCGGCGGTGATCGGGAACAGGTATTCGGCCGAGGCGAGGAGTTGGAAATCGCCGCCGACGACGATGTTGTCGCCCGTCAGCGGACCGATCTCCTCCGGCGACGCCCCGCGGAACTGGAAGCCGCGGATCGTCGAGAAACCGCCGGCATAGAAGCGGTCGTAAATCGGCGTGTTGTCCCCCTCCCAACCGGCGCGGGCCGAGAGCGCCAAAACATGCCGCCCCGAGCCGTCGGGCCGCTCGTAGAGGGTGAAGTACTTTCGCAGGTCGACCCGCGCCCGCGGATACTCGTACGAGCCCAACGTCTCGTCGATCAATGCTTCCATCAAGTACCCTTCGGTGGCGAGGAAGGCGCTGTCGCGTTTGTCCAGGCTGAGCGATAAGCGGAAGTTGTGCATCGCCAGATCGCGGCCGACGACCTCGGCCAGGGCTGGCAACAGCGGGTCGATCGGATTGGTGATGTTGACCTTGGCCCCGCTGTAGGTGATGCCGGCGGAGAGGGCGGGAGTGAAGGCATAGCCGAAGCCGATGCTGCCGCCCAGCCGCTGATCGGTGTATTCGTTGTAGATGCGGTTGTAGTAGTACCCGCCCAGTTGCAGGCTGACCTGCGTGCCGAACATGTACGGTTCTGTGAAGTTGACCGAGTAGTTTTGCACTTGGGTGCCGGGCATGGCCTGGATTCGCAGCCGCTGGCCCGCACCGCGCCACGCCGTGCCGTCGGCAATGTCTTCCCAACTGGTGGGCAGCCTCGCCCAATTGAAGTTCTGCTCGTCCAAGACGACCTGGCCGACCAGGCCGGCGTCGGAGTTGATTCCCACGCCAAACATCAAGCGGCCGGTCATCGTCTCCTCGGTGCTAATGTTGATGGTCAGCGGCCGCGGCGGCGGGCCGGCATCGGGCGGATTGTCGCGGAATACCGAGTTTTCGCTGAAGATCGGTCCGGGCACGTACGCCCCGTTGGGTCCGGCGACCGGGCGTTCGGGCCCCTGCCGCGACCACTGGTCGTTGCCCACTTTCGGCGACGGCGTCACCGGCGCGGCGGGCGGGGCGGCGGGCGGCGCAGACGGATCGCCGCCGACCGGCGGCGCGGGAGCGGAAGCCGGCGGCGCCGAACTCTCCCGATACGCGTTGGCCGTCGCCGCTTCGGAAGGGGCCCACCAGCGAAACTGCTCATTGTTGGCCGGGTTGGCCGGGCTGGTTGCGGTCGTGTATTGCGTGAGAATCGTCCGTTGGCGCGACTCCCGCCCGGCGCCGCTTTGCGACAAGGCCCGCGAGTATTCTTCCGCCTTGCGGCAGACGTCGTCGTCGGCTGCTCGCGGTTGGCGCGTCGAAGCGGACAGTCCCATTTTCGCTGACGCGAAAATCGGCACAGTCCCCTGTTGGGCGACCGGCGGGGTTGTCCAGCGCGGTTGAGCGGGAGCCGCGTCGCCCGGGGCGGTGTTTTGCGGCAGCGGGCGGCCCTGCCAGTTGTCGTCGGGCGCCAGGTATTGCAGTTGAGGACGCTGCTGCGACCTCGCCCGCGACAGCGTCTCGGCGTACTCTTGAGCTTGCCGCACGACGTCGGATGAGGTGCAAGCAGCGGCGGACGCCGCCGCGGCGCTCGGTGGTGCGGGTGGGGCGTCGCGTGGGCCGATGTAACGCCCGCAATCGATCGTCAGGTCCAATTCTTGATCGCAGGCCTCGCCGTCGGGGCTCTGGCCGCGAAAGCCGCCGCCGGAGCGGCGGCCGCCTTTGGGTCTGCCGGCCAATTGCTGTTTGTCGTCGTCCTCGGGATTGCTGTCGTCGCGGTCGGGGGGGTTGAAGGTGATTTTCGGCGGGTTGCCCTGGCTCGGATTGATCTCGAACAGGCCCGACCGCTTCAGAGCCACCTCGCTGGCGCGGATCTGTCGAACATCGACGATGTCGCCGGGCTTGAAGAACAGGCGGTTTCGCACAGTATTTTCCTGCGTGTGCGAAGACTCCCCCTTGATGCGAATGACGATTTTGCCGACGCGGTAGCGGGCCCCTTCGCTGATGCTGTAGACCAGATCGAGTTGCCCCGCCTCTTCCAGAAAACGCGGCTCGGGCTTGATGTCGGCGAAGACGTAGCCCACGCCGCCGTACTTGTCCTGAAGCGACCGCATGTCGCTGTTCATGCTGGTCTGGTTGAAATACTGGTTGTCCTTGAGTTTCAGGTCGGCCAGCAGCTCCTCGTTCGTGTACTTCTTATTGCCGATGACCGAGACGTTGCGGACCTTGTAGCGCGGCCCCTCGTCGATCACGAATTGGATCGAAACCCACTTGCCGCTGTCGCTGAGCTTCGTTTCGCGGCCGATGCGGGCGTTGAAGAAGCCGAGCGCACGGTAGTAGGCGGCCAGTTTCTTCACGTCCTCGTCCACCTTCTTGCGGTCGTAGTCGCCGCCGAAGAGATAAAGGAACGGGCGGCTCGTGTCGATCTGCGTCCGCAGCCGGTCGCCGCTGTCGATGGTATTGCCGACGAAAGACGTGCTCCATACCCTCTGCCTGACGCCCTCATCGACGACGAAGATCGCGCGGCGGTCCTCAAATTTGTTCCCTTCCAGCAGCCAGACCATCGCGTCGTTGTAGCCGCGCTTGTGGTAAAGCTCTTCGATCTTTCGCCGGGCCTCCTCGATCGTGTTCGGATCGGCCGGATCACCGACCTTCAACCCGGCCTCCCTCTTCAGCGTCCGCATGTGGATCTCGTAGCTGCCGATGAGTTTCACGTCGCTGAGTACCGGCCGCTCGACCAGCGCAAAGATCACGATCCGTCCGCCGGGGACCTGCTGCCAGTAGGTCTTGATGTCGAAGAACTGGTGGGTTTGATAGAGCCGATGAACGTCTTCCTGGATCAGGTCGCGGCTGTAGGGCCTGCCGGCGCGAGTGTGGATGTGGGGGACGATCTTCTCCAGCGGGATCGACTTGTTGCCCGCTATCTTCACGTCGACGACCATGTCCGGCGGCGAGACGGCGGCCAGCGAGTCGTTGGGCGTGGGAACGGCCGCGGCGGCGGACTGCGATGGAACACCCGGCACCGCTTGGGGCAAAGCGTAAGGGCCGGCCGTCTGCGGCGGATTGGGCAAAATGGCTTGGGGCGAATAATACGGGCCGGCCGTCTGCGGCGGGTTGCCCGGAACGGCTTGGGGCGAATAATAGGGGCCGGCCGTCTGCGGCGGAACGTTTGAGGGGGCGACCTGCGCCGGAACCTCCGGCGGCAGCGGAGGGGTCAACTGCGGTCCAGCCTGTGCCGCGGCCTGCGGAAGCCCGTTGGCAAATGCCAGCAAGAGCGTCACCGAGCACACGCATTTCGACAGAAACTGCCCCCAGCAACGCGCCGTTGCGTGGGATGAGCAGCGATCGGGCGACCGGTCATGTCGAATGCCGCTTCCGCCAAGCAGCGGCAGACTGCTACGGTGGGCTTGCCTCGCGTGGCAAGAGACGCCATCTAGCCAAGACCGGCGGTTCTGGCGCGAAGAGGTGTGCAGGTCGGCCATCCGTGGCCCTTTCCGCTGGGTTGAACGTCTTCTCGATGGCTTCTATTACGCCCGACGGCGCGCGGGAGTTCTCCCGCGGTCGATAAGGTTGCGTAGAAATACCTAAAGCGGAGCGTTAGGACAAGGGGGAATTCGCGGCGTTTGAGCGGAGAATGGAAGAATAGGGAGGGTGGACAGACTGGCGAGCGGGCCAAAGGAGGCAAGTGGGCAGCCAGGGCTTGGGCACTCCGGCTTCCGCCGCCGGCTGACGGGTTTCCCCGCCTCTCCACGCTATTTGCATTCTGCATCAGTCATAAACGCCGGAAGCAAAGGGAAGCAAAGGAAGGAGTCGTGGGATTCTCGCTCCTTCTCCAATGTTGCCGCAACACCCAAGGCCGGTTATCGTGGCGGACGCTGACTCGTCAACGCGATTGTTTTCTCGCATGCCGGCAAGCAGGGTGGTAGAATTGACTTGAGGTGTTCCACATGGAGCCATCGCTGTACGTCGAGACGTTCGATCCCGAGTTTCGTGATCGGCAAACAGTCGCCTATTCTGGTCACCGCCGCTCATCAAGTCGCAACGCGACGATGGTGGGAGGAGGAACGACTGAAGTACCGACTGTTCGTTTCTTAGGTCGTCGAGGATGAGATTCTGCGCGGCAACGCCAGCCTTGCCAAGGATCGCGTGACTCTGTTGAAGGGGCTGGATCGCTTGGTTGTCGATGAACCGGTCGGCGAACTTGCCGGGGAGTTGCACACGTGCCTGCGCCTTCCCAAAAATGCCGAGACCGATGCGCTGCACTTGGGAGTCGCATCTTACTATCAGATCGACTATCTGTTGACCTGGAACATGAAACATCTGGCAAACGCTCGTATCCGGCGTGAGATCGAGCGATTTCAACGTGGCAAGGGCGAAATGCCTCCCATTATTTGCACGCCCGAAGAACTTGCTGGTTGGGGTGACGACTATGACTGACGAAATCATCGAGGAAATCCATGCCGCCCGCAAACAAATTGCCAAGGAGTGCGACTACGATTTCAAGAAACTGGTCGAACACTACAAGCGGATGCAGGCGGAGAGTTCAGAGCATTTCGTTCGGGATGTCCCGAAATCCGATCCTGAACCCGTGCCGACGTGGCTAGAACAATGATCCCACCGGCACGCTGAAGCCGGGCAGAACGTCGTCGGCAGTGAGCACATCGGAAGAATGGAGAATGGCGATCCGGTCGCGGCCGCGATAGACTGTCACAGTCGCGTTTTCCGGATCGACCACCCAGACCATGCGGCAACCGGCGGCCAGCCAATCTTGCACCTTCGCCGCCACTTCGCTGGCGCGGTCGCCGGGCGAGAGAATCTCGACCGCCAAGTCCGGCGCCTCGGGAAAGAAACCACGCACCGGTGCCGACGGCACGCGTTCGGCCCGGATGAACGCCGCATCCGGCGCACGGACCGTATCTGGATTGCGGCCAATCTGAAACCCGGTCTCCGCGCCGGTTACAATGCCTAGCGGTTGACGCTTCACGTATTCCTTCAACGCCCAGCCAATCTCGGCAGCGATCCGACCATGCTCAAATCCGGCGGGCGTCATTTGGATCAGTTCTCCGTGAATCAACTCACAACGCCCCAAGCCAGGCGTTTGCAGCAAGTCCGCGGCGGTCATGAAATGCTCGGCGAACATAACGAATCTATTATAAAAGGCGGTCGCGAACCGTCAAGTTAGGTGCGAGCGGAGGAACTTGCCCGTACTGTTCGTCTCGATCGCCGCGATCTCTTCCGGCGTGCCGACGGCGATGACTTGCCCGCCGCCTTCGCCGCCTTCGGGGCCGAGATCGATGATCCAATCGGCGGTCTTCAAAACGTCGAGATTGTGCTCGATCACCAGCACCGTGTTGCCGAGATCGACTAGCCGGCCGAGCACGGCCAGCAGCTTTCGCACGTCCTCGAAGTGCAGCCCGGTCGTCGGCTCATCGAGAATGTAGACGGTCTTGCCGGTATCGACGCGGCTTAGCTCGGCGGCAAGTTTGATCCGCTGGGCCTCGCCGCCGGAGAGCGTCGTGGAGGATTGCCCGAGCGTCATGTAACCGAGCCCCACCTCCTGCAAACTGCCGATCAGCCGGGCGATTTGCGGAAAATTCTGGAAGAACTCGGCCGCCTCCTCGACCGCCATGTCGAGCACGTCGGCGATCGAGTGCTCGCGGTAGCGGATCTCCAGCGTCTGGCGGTTGAACCGCTTGCCCTCGCATACCGGGCAGGTGACGTAGAGGTCGGGCAGGAAGTTCATCTCGATCCGCCGCAGCCCTTGCCCTTGGCATTCTTCGCAGCGGCCACCCTTGACGTTGAAACTGAAGCGGCCGGCCTTGTAGCCGCGCTGCTTGGCGTCGCGCGTGTTGGCGAAAACCTTGCGAATCTCGTCAAAAGCCCCGGTGAACGTGGCCGGATTGCTCCGCGGCGTCCGCCCGATGGGCGATTGGTCGATCTGTACGACTTTGTCGATCTGGCTCGCCCCGCGGAGGCTGCTATACGGGCCCGGCTTCGCCGCCACGCCGCCCAAACGGCGGACCAACGCGCGGGCGAACGTCTCCTCCAGCAGCGAGCTCTTGCCCGATCCGCTCACGCCGGTCACGCACACCATCGCCGACAAGGGGAACTGGACGGTGATGCCCTTCAGGTTGTTGGTCGTGACGCCCTCGATCGTAATGGCGCGAGTCTTGGCCACGCGGCGGCGATGCTGGGGGACGGGAATTCGCTCGACGCCCGCCAAGTAGCGGCCGGTAAGCGATTCCGCATTGGCGGCAACTTCGTCAGGCGTGCCTTGGGCAACGACGCGGCCCCCGTGACGGCCGGCGCCGGGGCCAAGGTCGACGATGCAATCCGCCCGCCGCATGATCGTCTCGTCGTGTTCCACCACGACCACGGTATTGCCGCGCGACTGCAACTCGCCCAGCGTGTCGATCAGCCGCCGGTTGTCGCGCGGGTGCAGGCCGATCGACGGCTCATCGAGCACGTAGCAGACGCCGACCAACCCTGATCCGAGTCCCGCGGCCAGCCGCACCCGCTGCAACTCGCCGCCGCTGAGCGTGCCGGCCGGCCGGTCGAGTGTCAGATAAGCGAGCCCGACGCGATCCAGGAAATCGAGCCGTGAGTCGATCTCCGCCAGGATAGGCTGGGCGATCGGCTGCTGGTGAGCGGGGAAGAGGAGAGGGAGAGAGGGGGAGAGGGGGAGACGGGGAGAAGAGGAGCTTTCCTCGTTCCCACGCTCTGCGTGGGAACGCCCTGCTTTGAGGTTCTGCGTCGCACCAGCGGGTTCGGCGTCTTGACGGTCTTCACCGCTCATCGGACGCGGAGCGTCCACGCCGGTGCGTTCCCACGCAGAGCGTGGGAACGAGGATTTCTCCCCTCCGCTCTTCGTCTCCTCGCCTTCCCGTCTCCTTGTCTCCCCCTCTCCCCCTCTCCCCGTCTCCCCGTCTTCGCCTCCCGAACTGAGCACTGAAGTGCCCAGCCCGAGCCCTTGGAAGAATGGCCTGGCGGCGGTGACCGTTAACGCGGTGACTTCATGAATCGCCCGGCCGGCGATGCACACAGAGCGGGCTTCCGGTCGCAGACGCGAGCCGCCGCACTCCTTGCAGACCAGTTCGCTGCGAAACGTTTCGAGCTTTTGCCGCCTTGGCTCACTGGCGGTGGTCGCGTATTCCTTTTCCAGCATCCCCAGCACACCGGGGAACCGCTTATCTGCGCCGTGCAGGAGCTGCTCGCGAAACTTGGGCGAAAGGGCATCCAGCGGCGTGTTCCAGCGAATGCCCGCCTTGGCCAGGAAGGGGCGAAGCTGGTTCTGCCGTTTTTGCACCGCGGCGGGCGTGTCTCCTTTCCAGGGCGCGACGGCCCCCGCCGCCAACGACAGCGAAGGGTCGGGCAGAACCAATTCGGGATCAAAGCCCATCCGCGCCCCAAGTCCCTCGCACGCCGGACACGCGCCATACGGACTGTTGAAGCTGAACGTCCGCGGCTCCAACTCCTCGTAACTGATTTTGCAATTCGGGCAAGCGTATTGCGTACTGAAGAGGCGATCGCGCCACAGCGATTGGCCCGCCGCCTTCTCTTCGTGGGCGGCAAGCACCAGCCCGTCGCCGTGCCGAACCGCTAGATTGATCGATTCCGCCAAACGATCGCGCACGCCTTCGCGGACAACGACGCGATCGATCACCGCTTCGATGTCGTGCTTCTTCTGGGCCACGAGCTCGGGCGGATCGCCGACGTCGATCACGGTGCCATCGACGCGGGCGCGAAGGAAGCCGGCCTTGCGGATCGTCTCGATCACGTCTCGGTGTTCCCCCTTCCGCCCGCGCACCAGCGGCGCGAGAATCATCACCCGCGTGCCGGCGCTAAGTTCCATCAGGGCGTCGAGGATCTGCTCCGGCGTCTGCTGGCGGATCGGTGCGCCGCACTGGTAGCAGCGCGGCTCGCCCAGCCGCGCGAACAGGAGCCGCAGGTAGTCGTAGATTTCCGTGACGGTGGCCACGGTGCTGCGCGGATTGTGGCTGCCCGCCCGCTGGTCGATCGAGATCGTCGGTTGCAGCCCCTCGATCAGATCAACGTCGGGCCGTTCGAGCTGATGCAGGAACTGCCGGGCGTAGGTCGAGAGGCTCTCGATGTACTGCCGCTGCCCCTCGGCGTAGAGCGTATCGAAGGCCAGCGAGCTCTTGCCCGAGCCGCTCGGCCCGGTAATCACCACGAAGCGGTCGCGCGGCAGGTCCAGGTCAATATTCTGAAGGTTGTGCATCCGCGCCCCGCGGATACGGATGCAGTCGTCGGCGGAAGGCAGTTTCTCTGAACCCATCCTGTCCACGTAAGATAGCCGGGGGCGCAATGCGGCATTATCAAACTATCCAGCGTAGCACGGACGACGGCGGAAGTAAAGCAAATGGCCGCGGCAAGCGGGTCACGACCGCTCGTTTCTCTCTCTGTGGTAGATGTACTCCAGAAAGAGAATGGGAAACAGGCGATATGGGAAGACCAAGGCGGACGGCGCTCTTTGAGCCGACGATTTCTCGGACGTTGGGACTAAGCGGGATGGCCAGACGTCGGGAACACAAAAGGAAGCACGAAACCTATTTCTTCACTCCCGAGCTACCGAGCGATATCGACTTGATTTTGATCCAATCGCCTTTTCCGCCGCTTGGAGTTGGATCGAAACGCAGACCGGTGATCGCACCTCGGTATTCTGGCGATGCGGAAAGACCGATCTCGTACACGTGATGCTCGCCGTCGGGCTTCAAGGCAAAACCGAGGCTCTTGTTCGGAGTGAATCGGTCATCGTCGTGGCGTCGCCAGAAAACCAGGGCCTGCGGCTTGCTCATCCGACATGCGGCTTCGATACGGAGTGCTGGGGCATCTTTCGCTTGCCAGAAACCGGGCGGCCCGATCAACTGCGGGTCGTCGCCTTGCAACGAGACGTTCAACTCGCCGCGGATCGGCCAACCCGTGTCGGAGGCGTTCACGTAGTGCCAGTGCTGCCGATCGGCGGCGAAGCGATACGTCGGCGGCGCGGGCCGTTGGGCGTGGTCGTAAACGTGCCGGCGAATCTCGTTGACTGTTCCGACGATGAGTACGTACTGGTACGAGTAGGTGATGTTGTGATCGATGATTTCGACCTGGTTCGGACAGACGTAGCCTGTTTGCGTGTCGAGGGTCCCGCCTTTACCCGGCTCTCCGAAAAAGCCTCCGCTGATGCTGCAATTGCCCGGTTCCCAAATGCCGATGCCGCAATCGCGGTCGTCCACCAGGGCCGCCCAGTTTTCGGTGGCCAAGAACGCCCCGACCCAATCGCCTTTCTTCTTATCCACCTCGGTCTTTACGATTCGGCGGAGCGCGTCGCCGCGAAAGGGCGTGTCGCCGCTGTACGTCATCAGTCGGTACAATGTGCCGACGGTGTAGACCGCGGGAAGTTCCTGACCGCGCGCGGGATACTTCGTTTCATCGGAGCGATTCACCACCATTTGGCTGTGGACCTCGGCCGTGTTCCCCTTGAGGCTGATCCAGCACTCAAACGTGCAATCGGCCGGAACGTTGTCGAGCGCATATTGCATGGGAATCGATTTGACGTAGATCGATTTGCCGTCGTTCTTATGAGCGATGACTTTCGAGGGATTTCGGAAGTGGTCGCCCGCCTGAACCGGATTCCATCCCAACTGGCGCCACTGGGGAAACGGCTCTTTGCCGGGAACGCGATAGGGCACCGGGCCGGAATAGTGCGACATCTGTATCTGCCGTCCCCAGTCCCAATTGTTCACCAGATTGCTCGCATTGCCCGATTTCGATAGATAGGTGATCGCTCCGCCGGCGTTGAGATTCACTCCCAGGCGAATGACGCCGTCGTCGAGGAAACTCATGTTCGGCTCGCTGCCATGGCCGGCAGCCGCCATCGAACTCGCACAGCGCAGACAAAGGAACGCCAAAACGGACAATTTCTTGGCGAGCATGACGATTTGCTCCTCTTCCAGGGGAAAAAGGTGGGAACCAGGCAAATGGCAGCCAATCATCGCGACGAAAGGCAGGAATCGCGCAAGGGGAACGTCGTCGAGGCGGGACGTAGCTCTATCTCTTGAACAGCGATTTCAACTCCAACTCCTTCAGCGGCAGCGCCGACGAAGGACAGGCGCCGATCGCCAGGTGCAACTTCAGCGCGGCCGGCTCGAAAATCATCGTCTGCACCGTCAGGCTGCGTACGCTGACTTCATCGAGTTTCTTCGCCACATCGGCAATGCCGAGCCGGCCCAAACTGCGGGCCTGACTCAGTCTGTGATAGCGGCCGCATAGCGTCAGAATCGGCACGGCCAACTCCGCGGTGCGGAAATGGTTGGTGCAGGCGAGAATTCCGCCGCTGGAATGGCGAACCGCCACGCTTTTCGGCGTGATCTCGAACACGGCGTCGTCCTTGCAGTCGCATACCGACAAGTTCAGCAGCGTCGTGCGCTTCGCGGCACGCAGCAGTTTCTCCGCCTCGGCCACGGTCGAGCACTCTTCCAAAATCCGGCGGAAACAAAACGTATACGGCTCCCCTTGGGGATTGAATAGTGATCCGCCGTCGCGCGCCCGGTAGACCTCGTGGACCGCCACCGTCAGACCAGCGTCGTTCATTCCCGACAAAACGCCGAGCATTCCCGGAAAACCGATGGAGACAAAGGCACGCTTGCCCTTGGGGCGGTGGACGGTGACCAGGCTGTACTTCGTCAACAGCCCAAACGTGGGAAAATCGAGGTTGCGGCCGAACAACGGGGCACCGGTCGAACTATGATCGGCCTCGACGATGATCGACGAACAGGCGAAGCCGGAGCGCCAGATGTCGGGCAGCACGTTGCCCAACAGTCCGTACTCGCCGTCGCCGCCCAGTTGATCGAGGGCGGCGCGGAGTTCGGCGCGATGATCGGCCGACAACTGCGGCAGCAACCCCTTGCCCATTCGCACGTACTTCTCGACCAGTTCCTTCCCCCCTCTCCCGCGCATGCCCAGCAGCAGCTTCCGCGGATAATCGGCGAGCTTTTTTGCCACGTCGCCGGTGAGAACCGCGGCTTGGCGGCCCATCTCCTCGGGCGTGCCGGCCACGATCAGCACCGGCAGGTCGTTGATGTACTTCAGTTCACCACTGCCCGATCGCCCCTCAACGAACGAGCGAGCGACGTCCGCCCTGGCAGCCGAAGCCGCCAATAACAGCAGCAGCGCCACGCCAAACCGTCTCCAAGCGAACGCGGCTTCCCTCCGGAGCGCGGGCGTCTCGCCCGCCACGTCGAAGGCGGGCGAGACGCCCGCGCTCGGAGAACCGCTCGTGATCTTCGAACCCCTGCAATTCATCGTATTCAGCCTCACTCCTGGAAGCCCACCTCATTCCGAATGCACGGCCGGCAAAACGACCGAGCCGGCAACGGTATCACGATTCTCTACTCTAGCTTGCTTGTGCACCGCAGCCTATGCCCCCCGTGGGCCGTCGGCGGGCCTATTCGCGAGCGGCCGCCAAATCGTCGAGCCAGCACTCGATCAGCGTCGATTGGTTCGCGTTGCGGTCGATCTGGGCTGCGGCGTCGAGGCAGCGCTCCAACCGTGCCGCCGAGCGCTGCCGCTCGCCCAGTTCGTGCTCGATCGCCGCTTCTACGCGACTGCGCAACTCGACGTCCGCGGAGATCGACACGCCGCACTGGGCGTGAAGGAGCTGGCGATAGAACTCGGCGGCAAAGGCGACAATCTGTCGAAGCCGCGCACGCCGCGCCGACGGCTCCTTGCCCGCCTCGTCGACAAACGCCGCCACCATCCGCGCCAGCGCCGTGCTGTCGAGCATCGCCTCGGCGATTTTCTGATAGAGCGATTCGCGAAATGACCAGAGACCCGGATCGGCCAATTCCAGCGCCTGCTGAAGGCTGCCCTCGCTGAACCGCGCCAGACGATCCGCCTCTGCCGCGTCGGCCACAAACCCCTTCGACAGCAGCAACGCGGCCACCGTTCCGATTGGCAGCGGCCGAAAGCGAATCAGTTGGCAGCGCGAGCGGATCGTGGGCAACTGCTTCGCCGGCGTCGTGCCGATCAGGATCAGCAGCGAACGCGGCGGCGGCTCTTCCAGCGTCTTCAGCAGGGCGTTGGCCCCTTCGGCGTTCAGATAATCCGCGTCGTCGATCACGGCGATTCTCCGCCCGCCCAAGGAGGGCTTGATGCCGATATTGTGGCAAAGCCCCTCGCGGCGGCGGTGCTCGCGGTCGCCGATCAACAGTTCCACGGGAATGAACGACTTTTCGTCCGGCTTGGCCACCATCTCCAAATCGGGATGTGTGCCGGCAGCCACCTGGGCGCAGGATGGACAGGTGCCGCACGGATCCAAGGCACTCTCCGGCCGCGTCTGGCAAAGCAGCGCCTGGGCCAGTTTCAGCGCGAACGTCAGTTTTCCAATCCCCGCCGGACCGGCAAACAAGAAACTGCTCGCCAGCCGCCCGCGGCCGATCGCCCGGCGAAACTCTTCGACCACGTCGTCGTGTCCTTCGATGCCGTGCCAGGACATAGCGGAATGATAAATGATGAGTGATGAATGATGAATTGCTGATCAGCTACTGCCCACTGCCCACTGCCCACTGCCCACTACTCTCCTAATCTCCTCCTGCACTTCGCCGATCGATCCGGCGGCGCCAACAACGACAATCTTGTCCGGCGTCTTCGCCGCTTCGGTCAGAAAACCCTGCCGCACCCGGGCGTGGAAGTCGTCGCCCTGCTTCTCCATGCGGTCCAGCGGGCGGGCCATCCTCGCCGCCGCCACGTCGGCGGGGACGTCGAGCACAATCGTCAGATCGGGCATTAGCCCCGCGGTGGCGATCCGCCCCACTTCCCAGAGCGTCGCCACGTTGAGCCCGCCGCCGTAGCCCTGGTAAACCACGTTGGCCAGCAGGTAGCGGTCGCTTACCACGGTCTTGTCCTGCTCCAAGGCCGGGCGGATGACCTCCTCGACCATTTGCGACCTGGCGGCCATGTAGAGCAGCATTTCGCTGCGGCGGTCGATATGCAGGTCGTGCCGGTCGAGCAGCAGCCCGCGCACGGCCTCCCCCAGCGGCGTGCTCCCCGGGTCGCGGCACGCCAGCACGTCCTGTCCCCGCTCGCGCAGCCATCCGCAGAGCAATTCCACCTGCGTCGATTTTCCCGACCCGTCGCCGCCGTCAATGGAGAGGAACATAGACGGCATTGTAAACGACCAGCGGCGCGGGGCCAAGGGAGGTGAATGGGGGGACCTGAGGATTAACAAGGAGGGAGTCGGGATCGTAGATGTGATTCCGGAGATTTCGGATTTGAGATTTCAGATTTGAGATTTCAGATTTGAGATTCGAGTTCGAGGTTGGAAGATCAGGCACCGTCGGGATCGTCGGGGAACAATTCAGGATGCTCTTCACGAAAGCGCTGTCGAATCTCGCGGCGGAACGCGGCGGCACGCTTGTCGGACTCGTAATCGCGGCGGCTCTGATCGTTGAGGTGGCGCTGGCCCTTGATGTCGGAGTTTTGCAGGCTGTCGGCCCAGGCGCGAATTTGACGGGAGCAGGATTCGGCCAGAGGAATCAAATCTGAGATTTCAGATTTGAGATGCGAGATTTCAGATTCGGGCTGGGCGGCTGCTTTGTCGAGTTGGCGGAGCGTGAAGCGAAACATCGAGCGAACCTCGCCGGCCGAGCCCCGGGCGATGTAGAGGAAGGCCAGCAGTTCGGCGGTCGATCCGCGTTCAAAACCCTCGGTGATGTTGTTCGAGATCGAGAGCGACGCGCGGCAGAGTTGATCGCGGAGATCGCCCGGCTGCGCAAAGAACCTCTTACGTGTCAAGTCGTACACTCGATCGGCCAACTCAACAGCCGCCTTCCACGAGGGCAGCTCCTCAAATCTCGTATATTTCATGCTGCGGGGGTATCCGCAGGGGTGTTGGGCTTGCACGGGGAGAACGACATCGGCGCATGGTCATCCGATCGGCTCGAATTTGGCCGTAAAATGCCGCAGCACGGGCGGCTCCTCGATGATGCGATAGCCGGACAACGTGTCGCGATTCTGAAAGACCTCGATGATCGCCTCGATCACGTAGTCGATGTGGCTTTGCGTGTAAACGCGGCGGGGGATCGCCAGGCGGACCAGTTCCATCCGGGCGGGAATCAACTTGCCGACCGCGTCGTAACGCCCGAACATCACGCTGCCGATCTCGACCGAGCGAATCCCTCCCCAACGGTACAACTCGACGGCCAGCGATTGACCCGGATATTGGTCGACGGGAATGTGCGGCAGGAACTTGCGGGCGTTGAGATAAATCGCGTGGCCGCCGGGTGGCTGGAGGATGGGGACTCCCGCCTGCACCAGCCGCTCGCCCAGGTAGGCGATCGAGCGGAGGCGGTATTGCAGATAATGTTCGTCGAGCACCTCTTCCAGCCCGATGGCGATCGCTTCCAGGTCGCGGCCGGCCAGTCCGCCGTAGGTCGGAAAGCCCTCGGTCACAATCAAGAGGTTCCTGGCTTTGGCGGCCAGCGTGTCGTCGTTCATGGCGATGAAACCGCCGATGTTGACGATCGCGTCTTTCTTGGCGCTCATCGTGGCGCCGTCGGCATAAGAGAACATCTCCTGGACGATGCTCTTGACCGGCCGATCGGCATAGCCCGGCTCGCGGAGTTTGATGAAGTAGGCGTTCTCGGCGAACCGGCAGGCGTCGAGGAACAACGGAATGCCGTAGTTTCGGCAGATCCGTTTCGTTTGGCGAATGTTCTCCATCGAGACCGGCTGGCCGCCTTCGGAGTTGTTGGTCACCGTAATCATGCACAGCGGGATGTTCTCGGGGCCGACCTTCTCGATAAGCTCTTCGAGGGCCGCCGTATCGAGATTGCCTTTGAACGGGGCGATGCAGTCGGGATCGGTCCCTTCGGCCGTGGGGAGATCGACCGCCTCGGCTCCCGAAAACTCGGCGTTCGCGCGGGTCGTGTCGAAATGCGAATTGTTCGGCACGACCTTGCCGCGGCCGCCGAGAATGGCGAACAGAATCCGTTCGGCCGCTCGCCCCTGGTGCGTGGGAATGATGTGTTTCAAGCCGGTCAGTTCGCGGACCTTCTCGTCGAAGCGGTAGAAACTCCGCGCACCGGCGTACGATTCGTCCCCCCGCATGATGCCGGCCCATTGATCGGCGCTCATCGCTGCCGTGCCGCTGTCGGTCAAGAGGTCGATCATCACGTCCTCGGCCGGCGCCAAGAAAAGGTTGTAGAAACTCCGCCGCAAGACCTCCTCCCGATCGGGTATCGTGGTGAAGCGGATCGGCTCGACCGACTTGATCTTGAACGGCTCGATGATCGTCTTCATGGTGCGAGAAAATCACAAGGGGAAGAACGTGGAGGTTGAACGGCGGATGCCGGATGTCGAGCATACAGTGGTGTGTGGTTTCGTGCAACCTTGCCTAACCGTTCCCGTCATCCATCGCAGGCGCATCGCCGCGGCGCCAGCCGGCTCTTTCTCTTGCATTGCCGTGTGGCCGGTGTATGGTTTTCTCGCGGGTGCGTGTGAGGGAATTGTCGCCGCAGAGACAGTCTGTAGGAGGCGACTCCTGTCGCCGACGGTGTGGATGTGGGGCCGCAATCGGCGACAGGAGTCGCTTCCTACAGTCCGGGTGTGCGTGGAAAGGGAGCAGGAAAGGAAGACATGCCAAAGCCGGCGGCCACTCTCTTTGGACTTGCGCTGGTTGCAGCGTCGATCGGGTTTAACATCTGGCGCTACCCGATCGTCTGGCGGATGACCGATCCGCTGGGGTCGCCGGTGACGAAGGCAGCGCCGCCCGCGGCGCCCCGGCCCGCGCCGGCGTCGGTCGAGCCCTCGTCCTCTCCCGCGGCGGCTACGGCTGTACGGCCGATCAAACTGCCTCCGGCCAAGACGGAACCCGCGAGTCCGCCGCTGATGCTGGCCGGCGCCGATCCGCCGACGCCCGCCTCCGCCGCGGCGAACATAACGGCCCTGGCGCCAATTGCGGCGGCCAAGCAGAGCCCTTCGGCGGGCGAGAACCTGGAAAGGCCGTTGGTGCCGGTTCCAAGCATCGCTGCCGCAGCCTTACCGCCGAACGTCATGGAAGGGGCCAACGGCGTGCGTCGCCTGCCGCCGGTCGATCCGAATATGCCGACGCTGGTCGGCTCATGTCCTTCCAGCCCTCCCGGCGCCGTCCCGATCTATCCCAGCACTGGGATTCACTGAGCGGCGGCCGCCTGTCGCTCGACCACCTCGCGCACGCTCAGCAAGGCAGTCTGCGCGGTCTGGCAGACCTGCCGCAATACTTCAGGACGTGACACCCCGGCCAGGCGAAGCACCTCGTTGCCGGCATGTTTGAAGACCAGGTCGCCGGCGTGCAGCCACTCTTGGCCCGGCAAGACCTTGACCTCCACCGTGTCGAATTCGTCCAGCCCGATCCAGCGCTCGTCGACCGGCATCAAGCCCTTGCGGATGATGATCCGCCGATTGCTCAGGGCATAACGGCGGCAGACATAGGGCATCAATTGCCAGGCAAAAACCGCCAGACTAATGGGGATAGTCGCTACTGCCAGCAGCTTTCCCAGGGTGAAGAAATCTCCCCAGCCAAGCCGAACGGCGGCCGCCCGGCCGACAAGCCGCCCTGCCCAGGTGGCGCCAATCGTGGGCCAAACGACTTTACAGGTAACTTCGGCAAGCTCCGAAGGCGTGACGCCGGGGATGGGATGGTGCATGTCGATAGAGATTAACGGGAAACCGGCGCCGTTTCAAGAGGCTGCCCGCTCGGCAACAGCAGGGCTGCAAAATCCTCGTTCCCACGCTCTGCGTGGGAACGCACATCCGGTGCGGCCCGGGGCTCTACCGTTCCCACGCAGAGCGTGGGAACGAGGGTTTCGGGACTTTGCACTTCTCTTGAGATCGGCAAGCCGCGGCAAGTCCTGCCTCTATCGCATCAGCTCGGTTGTCGGGCGGCGGGCGGTCCAGCCGGAAGGCGGCAAGGGCTTCGCGGCCGCCAGAGAGGCCTCCGCGGCGGCCGGCGGTGAATCGGCCGATGGGCCTACTACCCGCTCCGTCACCGACACGATCCGTTCTGAGCCGGCCACGTCACCCGGTTGCGCCGGCCCGAGCAGCGGCCCATCCGCCCGGTTGCCAGCCATCGTGTAAGCAGCCGCGTTCTGCGGCGTCGCGGCCTCGGCGTGCGTCGGCACCGGCGGCTTTTCCCGGCTGTCGGTCATAACATAGGAGAATGGCGGCCGCTGCTTCTTCATCCGCAGAGACGCCTGCGAGGGCGGATTCGCCCGGCCGCCGGTCATTCCGTAAGCGGCCGGCGGGCGTTGTTTCTTCGCTTCGACGGGCGAGGGCGACGCCTGTCGCCGATCGGCAGGATTATTCACTGCCGTGCCCCCCGATGGTCCTGGACAGCCGGCGAAGATCGAACCGGCCCGCGAACAGCACGATCCGTCACAGCAGAACACCGGGCCGGATTTGTCGTAGGGGTGGCAGCACATCTGGCAGCCCGTGACGCTGAGCGCCAGGATTGCAACGGAGCCAATCTTAAGAGCCATGCGAAACATGGGCCTTTACCTCCCACGATGAGCCAGCGCGACGAGAGTCTCACCCGATGAGACCAGCCACAATGCTAGTCTTTCGGCCGAAAAGTTTTCCCAATCCGCATTATTTTCGGAAATTGGGTAGATAATGACGGGGACAAGTAAAACTGGACAAGATGGGAGGCCAAGAAAAAAAAAGTCGGGCCTGCCAGAAGCAGGCCCGACTTGGTTTTTCAGGAAACTGGGAACCCTAAGGTGAAACGGTGCAAACACCGATACGCTCAGGTCTTCTTTTCGGGAATCGGCGCCGGCGGCGCGGCATTCACCGGGGCATGCGTCGGGGCCTGGCCACCACAGCCGCAACCGCAAGGGGCGGCTGCTCCACAGCAACTCGAGCAGCACGAGCTCTCGCAGCAGCAGCCTCTACGGCCCCTGCGGCAGTGCCGCTCGCGGCAGCAGCACGACTGGCAGCACGACTGGCAGCATGTCGGTGCACAGCAAGCCGGGGCGCAGCACGTCGGCGCACAGGCCGGAGCGCAGCAGGAGCAGCACTTCGGCGCGCAAGTGCATGGACGGCAGGTGCGGCAGCGGTGGCAACGACGGTGACAGCGACTCTTCGGTTCGCAGGTGCAGGGAGTGCAGCACGAGGCCGGAGCGCAGCAGGGGGCCGGAGCGCAGCAGGCGACCGGAGCGCAAGGCTTCGGGGCGCACGGAGCGCACGGGGCCGGAGTGCAGCACGGGGCCGGAGCGCAGCAGGGGACCGGAGCGCAGCACTTCGGCTCACAGGTCGAGCAGCAGCAAGCCTTGCGGCAGCGATGGGCGCGGCACTTCGGCTCGCAGGTGCCGGGGCGCAGCAGCACTTCGGCTCGCAGGTGCAGCAGCAGCGTTCCCGGCGGCAGTGCCGCTCATGGCAACAAGTGGCCGGCGCACAAGTCCCGCAAGCCGGCGCGCAAACCGCCGGACCGCAGCAGTCGCCCGCAACCGCGCGGGAATCACTGCCCAGCAGGGCAATGCCGAGCACCGCAACACCCAGCGCGATGCCAAGTAGATACGTGCGATTCATCTGACTAACCTCCAACAAAAAAAGGTACCGTAGCGGAAAAACTCACACTCGTGCCGTCGCCCGTTCCACATCCCCTGGCCACGACGGCGAACAGCCGGAGACGTTATTATTTGCTACTTCAGATGCCCCGCTTGCCAGCCAAGGCACAATCTTGCTCAAGCCCTGTCGACTGCGAAGCGGTGGTATCGAATACGTAGCTTAGGACGATAAAGTAGCATAGCAAGCGATGCTGTCAACCGGGGGTCGAGAAAATGTTCGTTCTGGAACCCTTCGGCAGTGTAGGGAAAATGTGCTGGTTCGTCAAAGAAACTTAGCTTATGAATACCGCCCGCAAGGGCCCCCCAATAAGAAAAAAAGAACTCCCGCGCAGAACGTCTCGGTTTCGGGTGAGCTAACCTTCTTGTTTATAACGGCTTACGAGATTATCGCCACGCCGTTCTTATTGCCGGGCAGAGAGCGCCCACGGCAGAGAATACCTACCCACGAGCGGTGGTAGCCGGAAAAAAGCGGAAAAGATCGCCTAAATTAGAAAATTAGCGACGAATCGGTTTTTCAGAATTTTCGCCACCCTGGGCCTGAACTCCGGCCTCTTCCTTCTCCATGCGACGCTGGTGTTCGACCCGGTACGCCTCCCACTTGCGATCCATCTCCTCGGGGTCTTCGAAGTTCAGCAGCAGCGGAGGCTCGCCGGGGAACACTTGTGCAGCCACGCCGGCAACCCGCCAGCCACTGGTCTCGTGGCGGAGCACCCAAACCGCCTCGTCGGTCTTCGGTTGCCCGTCCTGGTCGAGATCGGTCCAGGTGCAGGCAACCCGCGCCCCGTCGTGCCCAACATAATCAACCCTGCCGATGGCAAACTTGGCCGTATCACTGGCAGGTGGCCTGACCTTGCGGTTCGACGCAGCCGTTTTTTGGCGGGCCGCTGCGCTGAGCATCCGCGCGGCGGCTTCGTCATTGCCGGTGCGCACAGCCTCCAGAAACTCCGCAACCGCTTCGGCTGGTCCGCCGGCCTGAGCGTCTGTCTGGCCGTTTGCGGTTGTTTCAGTTGCCTGATGCGCCGTTGACGGCCCACTGGGTCCCGGATGCTTGCCGCAGCCAGCCGTCAGCAAGACAATAGCCACCGACAGAGTCATTACGTGCGTCTTGCACATCGTTGACCTCCTTGTCACGAATCAGATCGCGAGGAGCGAAACCCTCCCCGGTCGCAGGGCGATCGCCGTCCAGACTTCCCAGGCGCGGAGTGTCGCAAGAATTCGGAGTTGGGTCAATAGAGAATACTGGGCGATACGCGCGGCCGCGCGGCCGCACGCCACCTGCAAGCGGTCGGTCGGCGTTCTCAGGCGATTCGACGCACGCCTAGCAGCTCTCGCAACTCACCCGAAAGGGGAAAGCCCTTTGCGGCCGGTTCGCCCCGCAGGACCGCAGCCACCTGTTCAAGCTGCTCCTCGGGGGTGAGGTCAAGGTCGAGAAAGAGGAACTTGCGGCCCTTCAACTCACAGCCGCCCCCGCCGCATCCGGCAAAGAAATCCTGCCGGACCGCGTAGCCCAACTGTTTCGCCAGATTGATCACCTGATCGAGCAATTCGACCGTATGCATCCCAGCTTCTCCAATCAGCCGGTCGCCAGCGGCGGGCGGATTATAGTCGCTTCTTCTACAGTTGGCCAGCCGAGTTCGACGATACGGCAAGCGAGTAAGTGATTGGGGCTGCTAGAGTTAAAGCACGCTGTTTTGGGAAGAGAGCAAGAACACAGGCCCTAGGCCGCCCCGGTTGACGCGGTGCTTTGCACGAAATCGCACGGCCTTAGGATCTCAGTAAGAGCGGAGAGTGAGTCGTGACGACGGTTGGCACCAACGAGAACGGGAATCTTCAGCAGCAAGTCGAGGTGCTCAAGCAACAGCTTGGCCAGGCCCAGCGGTTGACGGCCCTGGGTGAGTTGGTCAGCACGACGACGCACGAGTTCAATAACGTGCTGATGACGATTCTCAACTACGCGAAGATGGGCGCCCGCCACAAGGACGCGGCGACGCGCGACAAGTGCTTCGATAAGATCCTGGCGTCGGCCAACCGCGCCGCTACGATCACCAACACGGTGCTGGGCATGGCCCGCAACCGCGCCGCCGGCCAGGAACCCACCGACTTGGTGAAACTCGTCGATGATACGCTGCTGTTGCTGGAACGCGAGATGAACAAGTACCGGGTGGTGGTCGAAAGGAGCTATCAGGCGATCCCGCCGGCGTTGGTCAACGGCAACCAGATTCAGCAGGTGCTGCTGAACTTGCTGATCAACGCTCGGCAAGCGATGCCCAACGGCGGCCGGCTCTGGATCAAGCTCTTGAATGATCCCGAGAACAACATGATCGATCTGGTTGTCCGCGACAACGGCTGCGGCATTCCCGCCGACAAGCTGCCGCGGATTTTCGAGTCGTTCTACACCACGAAGAGCGGTCCGGACGCCAGCGGCAAAGGGGGCACCGGGCTGGGGCTCTCGATGTGCCGCGACATCATCGAATCGCATCACGGGCGGATTCGCGTCGATAGCACCGTCGGCAAAGGCACAGCCTTCACCTTGAAACTGCCAGTCGCCCCCAAGCCCACCCCGCCGCAACGCCCGGCGCCCATGCCGGCAATCGCGATGCCTGCCGGCGTGGCTGGCCCATCAACCTTGGGCACTGTATGACGGATGGCTGCCGCTATCCCGCCCCCACGCCGCGGTCGAAGGCGTCCTGATCGCGCTGATACAGGGCCAATACCGACTCGAACGTCGCGCTGGAAATCTCCCACACCGGCTGCTCGTCGGTGTGGGCGTTGCAGTGGGCGGTGAGGAGGCGATACATGAACTTGAACAGGTGCCGCGGCACCCGCAGCAGGGCAAAGGCGTCGATTAAGCGATGGGCGTCAACGCCGTCGAACAGGTCGGTCAATTTTGGCGCGCGTCCCTCGGCTGCGCAGGCCGCGATGCGGGCGTTGGCCATGTCGTAGAGCGATTGGCCCGTCCAGCCGAGTGAGCGAATCAGATTCTGCTTATCCAGCCGGGCCCGCTGGTGAAAATCGCGGCTTTCGCGGTCCAGCAGCCGCTCCAGCTCGATCGGCAGCAGCATCTTCAGCCCCAGGCCGGGGTGCTTGAGAAACTTGTTGTCGAGCATCGGCCAAACCAGCGCCCGCATCAATTCGGTGGCGCCGTTGATCAGATACGGCTCATCGACGCGATCGACCAGCACGAGAATCCCGTCGAAGTGCATCGAGCGGAGCACGCCCTGGAGCTTCGAGAGCAGCTCATAGCGGTCGTCGGTGCGGGGATACGCCGGCAGCGGCTGGCCCACGATCTTTCCGCCGGGAAAGTTCAGCAGCGTGCGGCAGAGCAGCTTCGTGCTCCTCCTGAGCACGCGGGTGTTCCGCGCGATCTGCCACGCCTTCCACCACCAGTGCAGCAGCCGCCAGCAGCGCGGGACCCAACTCGCCGCCACAATCAAATAAGGCCACGGGTGGCCAAATGCGGAGATTCCGCCAAACCATGCGAAAAGCACGATCGCGGCCACGGTCACCACGATGCCGACGGCCAAATCCCACTTCGATCGCCACGTCGAAAATCGCAGCTTCTTTCGCAGCCGGCCCCAGCGATGGAAGGAGTTTTCGGCGGTCGATTGGTCGTAGCAGGCGGCCAGCAGCATCACGTCGCGGACCTGCGCGGCGTCGAGCGATTCGACCGGCAGCGCGTCGTCGCGGGCCGCGGCGTGTCGGGCCTGCTTGTTTTCGAGGACGCGATCGACCAACTGGGTGACGGCCAACGACAGAATCGCGTCGGCGTGGTCCCACAGCCGCCACTGTTCGAGCAGCCGTTCGGGCCGGCGGCGGCGGCCGGAAAAATGATCGCGGAAGCGATCCAGGAAGGCGTTGAAATCGTCGTACCCGACCACGAACACCTGGTGCTGCGGCGTCTCGGCGTTGTGATCGGCCAGGTGCCGGGCCAATTGCAGCCGGATGGCCGTCTTGCCCGAGCCCTTCTCGCCGAAGACGACCGCCGTAGCCGGCTCCGACGGATCGCCGTAGATCTTGTCCCAGGTGGGATGGTAGGTGTTGCGGATGCACGCGCCCTTGAAGACCAGGTCGGTCTGGGCATCCTCATCGGCAAAGGGGTTGCTGGCGATGCCGTGATGGTCGAGGAAGGGTTGGATTTTCATCGTTTGAACATCGCGTAAAGGACAAGAAACAGGGTGAGCACGGCCAGCGTCAGCGAGACGACGAAGACGACCTGCACGGTATTCGACCGCCGGCGGCGATAATTGGGGGCGGCCGAGCGGATGGAGGTGATCGCCAGCTTGGGCACGTCGGGCTCCTCGCTCGCGCTCAGCAGGTGGGAGCGACAATTGTGGAAAAACCCTGCCGGCCGGCTGCCAGTTCTGCCAACCCTCGTGCCAAATGAGGCAATCGCCGCTGATGCGTCCCTCGGCGAGCCAGGCCCGCATCACCTCGGCCGCCGCAGGGCCGAATTGACTGCCGGAGGGTGGGTGAACGTACCAAAGGACGTCTCCCGACTCGCTAAGGGGATCGCGGGAGGCAACGCGTTTCTCGACGACCGTCATGCTCTTCGTCCCAATGAGAGTAGGGCTGTCGTCTCCGACGCCGCACTCGGCCCACGCCGGCCCGGCCGGCCGCCGGACCGTTGTCTGGGCGGCTTGAGCGGCCGCCGTGTCAATCGCCTGGGGCGGAGTTCGCCGCAGTTTCGAGCTTGGCCGGGTGCTTTCCAAGGGAATTGGCATCTTCACCCCGCAATAGGGACAAATTCCCGTTTGCCCCGCCTGGAAATCCTTGACGTTCAATTTGTGCCCGTTCGGGCAGAAGAAGCGGATACCCATAGCTTCACCGCCGCCGGCTTGGCCCATTCGATTATACTCCGTACCGCCAACCTTCACCACGGGAGAGAACATTCGAGTGCGGTAATTGTCTGCGGTTAAGATGGGAAGTCCGTTTAGCCGCCGCGTCCACGCGGCGCAAAACCGCTCGCATCTTCAGCAACGCGTGGACGTGTTGTGCCTCTCCGGCGATCTGATCGGCGAGAAACTGGCCGACCATCTGGTCGAAGTCTGGCTGAAGACGCCGTTCGAGGGCGGCCGCTATGCCCGGCGGAACGGCAAAATCGAAATGCTCGAAAGCGTCGATGGCAGCCAGTAGCCAGCATTGCTCACCACGGTGGGGCAGACATTCCTGTCTGCCGGACATAATGCGGCAAAGAGGGCAGACAGGAATGTCTGCCCCACCAACCCTATGTGCGCCTTTCCCCTAGGTGATGGGAAGTGCGGATCAATGGTTGGCCGATCAAATCCTCACGAAAGACCGCTTGCGATACATGTACAGCAGAATCAGCCAGAGGATCGCAAAGGCGGCGAAGTGATGCAGGACGGTGGCCCACGGGGCCCAATGGCCTCCCCACTCGCGAAGATGCGACGCCAGGCCGCCCACAAACCCGTCGGCGATGTGCCCAAAGTCAACCAGCGAGGCGAGCATATAGGCCGTGATCGAGTTCGCGCCGATCACGATAAAGAAGAATGCACAGCGACGGAACTTCAGCACGTCGACAAGAAGATAGAAGGCCGCCAGAAGCAAGTAGCACCATCCGGCCGCCCAAAGGACCATCGAACTGGTCCAGATGTGTTTGATGATCGGGAACCGCCACGTGGTCAACCAACCGAAACCGCCGGACCAGACCCAGCCGAGGACAAGACAAAGCCCGCCGATCGCCAACAATCCGGCGATTTTCTTCCAAGCGACCGACGACGCTCGCAGCAAATGGCCCGCCATCACCCCTAGCAGCACGCTGGCGGCGAAGCCCAAACTGCTGAGCACCCAGGTATAGGCGTAGTCGGGCGATTGATCGCGGAAGCCGCGCAGAACGAATTCATCGACGAACCTGGCGAGGTTGTGCTGTTCTTCCATCGTGCCCGCCGGACAGCCCGGCGCGGGGACCAGCATCATCAGCAGCCAATACCCCAGCAGCAGAGCGCAGATCAGCGCCGACTGGCCGAAGACCGGCAGATACATCAGCGCCAGAGAGGCCACGAGATAGCCCACCGCGATCGCCTGCAACGTGTTGGAGAAAAGGTAGAGCTTCGAGTAGTCGAACGCCAACAGGTTCCCTTGAACCGCCATGCCGAATATCCACAGGATCAACACGCGGCGGAAGATCTTCGTGTAGAGCCGTTTCTTGCTCTCCCCTTCGGCCATGCGCTTGCCGAAGGAGAAGGGCATGGCCACGCCGACGATGAAGAGGAACAGCGGCATGACCAGGTCCAACGCCGAAAACCCCTCCCAGCGAACGTGGTGGATCTGGGCGGCGACGCCGGCGGGAATTGTGACGAACGCCGCCACTATTGCGACAAGCTGCTCGCCGCCGGTAATCATGAACATGTCGAAGCCCCGCAGGGCGTCGATCGACACGACTCGTTCGGAGGGAGCGGGGGGTTCAGCGGACATTTCACACCATGCGAAAGGCTAGATCTGCTCGACGTGCAGCCCGCGACGGCGTCGTTCGGCCAGGCGGGCGTCGTCGAAAAGGCCCGCCACCCGCTTAATGTCGTCGATGCCGGACAGCACAAGCTCGGGATCGGAGCGATCATGCGACATGATGCGCAGCGTGCCCACGCCCGCCAATCGCTCCGACAACGTCTGCTCATAGGTGATGTCGTCCACATCGAGCAATTCGATGCGGTCGTTCACCCGCCGCAAAAAGCCGCGCTCGTGGATAAACCGCTGCGTGCTTAGCACATAGTGCACGCTCATGCGGCGGTAGGTCGAAACGGCCAGGCAATAGATCCACGGCAGCAGAATCGCCACGAGGATAACGAGCCAGTAAATGGCCTTCCAAGGCATGATAAAGAGGCCGAACAGCAGCAGGACAATGCTCAAGCCGCCGCTAAAGGCCCAGCCACCGGCCATCGCCTTCGCCGAGTAGCCGCCGCGCCAAAGCACCTCCTCGGGCTTGTCCTTGTCTTCCCAGCGGGCGGCGGCGACCTGTTGAAACGCTCCGGCCGAAGTCGACGGGCCGGCGGAGGGCGGCGCCGGATCTCCATCGCCATCCGGATCGAGCCGGTGGCCGCACTTGTGACAATAAACCGCCGCCGCAACCACTTCCTCACCACATGCGGGACATCGCATTGTTCGACCCCCTAATTGCTACCGAGCCCGGTCGAAAAACCGACAATAGTATAGATGAGGAGGACGGAAGGGGGAAGAGGAGATGGGCGGAATGACGAAGCACGAATGACGAAGGACGAAGGAAATCCGAAGCTCGAAATCCGAAATCCGAGGCTCGAAATCCGAATAACGAGCTCTTTCGGGTTTCGGATTTCGAGCTTCCTTCGTCATTCGTCATTGGAGCTTCGTCATTCGTCATTCCCCCCACCCCTTCCCCCGCCGCCTTCCCCGCTGTACAGTAAACGGCTCGGAGCCTCGACGGGACCGACCATGAAATGCCCCTTTTGTCTTGCGGATAACGATCGGGTGTTGGATTCGCGGGCGAGCCAGGATGGGTTTGCCATCCGGCGGCGGCGCGAGTGCCTTGGCTGCCGCCGCCGCTACACCACCTACGAACGCATCGAGGCCACGACCGTCAAGATCGTCAAGAAGGATGATTCGCGCGAGCCGTTCGACCACGCCAAGATCAAGCGCGGCCTGGAAAAGGCCTGCTGGAAGCGGCCGATCAGCGACCAGCAGCTTGAAGCGGTGATCGCCGCGGTAGAGAGCGAGATCGAGGCGAATTTCGAATCGGAGGTCGAAAGCCGTCACGTCGGCGAACTGGTGATGCAACACCTCCGCTCGTTGGACGAGGTCGCCTACGTCCGCTTCGCCAGCGTCTACCGTCAGTTCAAGGACGTTCAAGATTTCGTCAAGGAGCTCCGGCCGATGTTGGCCGAAGCCGAGGATTCCGAATAGCTCTTCACCCCCGGCCAGGGCGTACTGACGATCCTCGTCGGCCTGTTGTTCCTCGACTTTCCCGGAAAGTTCGCCCTCGAACGCCGCGTGATCAGGATGAAAGGCGTGCTCAAGGCCGTCGATCGGGTGCGCCGCAAAGCCGGCCGGCCGCCGCTGGAGCTGCCGGCCGCGCGAGATGAAGCTGTCGGAGACTGCGACAAGCCCGGTAACGACGCCGCGGAGAAACAATGATACAGGTCTCCGCCGTCGTTTAGTGCCGTCGATCGACGACGAACTCCGTCAATCCCGCCAGCGACCGGCAGGCCTCCGTGCCCGGCAGCGCGGCCAATCCTTCGCAGGCTCGGCGGCTGAACTCGCGGGCACGTTGGCGTGCATAAGAAATCGCGTCGTTCCGCTCGAACCACGGCCGCAGGGCATCGCGGTGATGGTTGCCCGATCGAGCGAGCAACGACGTAAGCTCCCGCCGTTCCGAAGAATTCACGGTCCGCAAAAGCCGAATCAATGGCAACGTCGCCTTCTGCTTCAGCAGGTCGGTGCCCAGCGACTTGCCCACGGCGGCCTCCTCGCCGACCACGTCGAGCACGTCGTCGGCAATCTGGAAGGCGACGCCGAGATTGTGGCCGTAGCCGCTAAGGGCCTCGCAAATGGGCAATGCGGCACCGGCGTAGTGTGATCCCAGGCGGCAACAGCAGGCCGTCAGCGCCGCCGTCTTGCCGGCGATGATCTCCAGGTAATCGGCCTCGCTGATGTCGTAGTTCCCTCGGCTCTCGATCTGCCGCAGTTCCCCCTCGCACATGTGGCGGGCCGACTGGCTGATCGCCCGGCAAGCGAAATTGTCGTCCAACGAACTAGCCAGGCATATCGCCCGCGCCAAGAGATAATCACCCAGGAGAATGCTGACTTCGTTGCTCCAGCGGGCGTTGACCGTGTCGAGATGCCGGCGGATGGTGGCCTCGTCCAAGACGTCGTCGTGGACCAACGTGGCGGTATGGATCACCTCGACCATCGCCGCCAGCGTGAGGTGTTCGGGCCGAATGCCGCCGCAGGCCTTCGCCGAAAGCAGGACCAACGCCGGCCGCAGCCGCTTCCCCCCTAAACGGGCTCCATGTCTAGCCAGCCGATCGACGAAGGGCTTGTCGCTGGATAGCTCCCGCTTCAGCAGCCCCTCGACCGTTTCAAGTTCGTCGGCTACCGGCGCATACAGGCCGTGAAGAACCTCCGCAGCCGTCGCCCGTTGCTGGCCTGTCAAGTCCATGCAGACGCTCTCAAGGAAAAGAATGTATTCTAGCCGTTCGAGCCGCCGCGTCGAGGGCACATTTGATTTTGCGGGGGATGGCGATTTCTTCCTTATTGTCCCGGCAACTCTCAGACTTTGCCAGAGGCGATAAGCACAATCGTTGCAGATTGACAGGGAAGACCGGCAGTTTCCCCACAACTCGCACAACAAGACCGCCGGTGGACGTTGTTCAAGGGACGATTATGATCCGCATCCTTCTCATCGTTCCTGAAATGCCTCGATTGCCTAATGACGCCGCTCGCTGGCCACCGATACCTCTTACGAAATCGTTCGGCTCGATGCCAGTTGCGTTGGCCCTTGGAAAGGAGACCAGAACATGAAGTGCCGCCAGATTGCACTACTGTTGCCGTTGGTCCTTCTCGGCCCTGGGACGCTCAGTGCGTGCGTCCTTTCACCTTACGATAGGTATTACGTTGACGCTGCGGCGCAGGGGACGGCTCATCCTGATCTGCCGATCGGGGCAATCCTCGACCGCTGCATTCCCGGCTACTTGTCGCAACTGACGGGTTCCGGCGAGAGGGCGGCCGGCTACGCCTGGCAGTGCTGCAAGGATGCGGTCGCATTAGTTTGCCCGCGGGAAAAGAGCCGCGAGCAACCCTCGCCGGCTCGCCGCGACAAGTCCGATCGTTTGGTTAAGAACAGTCGCGCCGCGGCAGCGGCGGCAGCCCGCCAGCCGGTCGAATGGCTCTGCGTCACATCCTGCACCTACCCCAGTTGGCCGACCCTCGTCACGCCGGACAGAGCCACCGGCGAATGCTGGCGGGGACATGCCGCCAACGCCGTGCTGCTGGCCGATTTTTGCCGCATCGACGACGAGTCGTGCCTTGCGTTCAGCAGCGGCGCCGATCTTCTCGCACGCAACGGTCACGGCGGGAGAAACGTGGAGCGGGCGTCGGCAGTCTCCTCGTGGGCGGTGCGGCTCGAACCCTGGGCGAGGTTCTGGCTGGGCGCTTGGGATGTCGTCTTTCGCAACATTTCGCAGCAAATCGCTCGGCTCGATTGGACAACCCTGCTCACCGACAAATCCCAGGGTTTGGCCGCTCACAAGGCGACGCCGGTGTCGAACTCCGCCGAGCGTTAGACAAAGCCGGGTGGCCTTGGGCACGTAATGCGATAACGGGAACAGACTTGTGGTCGGGACGCTCTCACGGCAGCTTCGCCCTCTGCTAGTTCCGCAGAGTGGGTCAATTATACTCCCTTCTCGCTATTCGCCAACGGCACCGCTTTTGCTGTAGGCTGGGGGTATACTTTTGCCGGGAAGGCGTTTTTGAGTGGCAAAACGCACCACGGGTAGCTAAAATGGTTTTAGCCGAGTTTTTCGGTTGGCGGAGCTAGAAAACCCCTGCGCGCCCGCGGGCCGTTTCGGAACATGGCCTCGCCGGGAGCGATGCTTTATCGAATTGCCGGAGAAGTGAAATCATGTTGAAAAGAAGTCTCGCCCGATGGATCGTCTTGCCGGTGACACTGGTCGCCGTGGGTGTGGTGCTGGGCCAAAGTGCGGCCGCAGCGGAGTCGATCACTGCGCAGATCGGCACGTTCACAAGTCCCGACGGCGTCAGCTCTTTTGCCCTGAGCATGAAGCCGACAGCGGTGGCGGCCACAACCACCGCCCGCGACATCGTCGTGCTGTTCAACACCTCGGCCAGCCAAGCCGGAGAATCCCGCGCGAAAGCGGTCGATGCGCTCAAGGGGTTCTTAGCGGGCTTGAATGCCGGCGACCGCGTTCGTCTCGTGGCCGTCGATCTCAACGCCGTTCCGCTGACTGAGACTTTTGTATCGCCAGGCGGCAAGGAGATGGAAGCCGCGCTGGCCGCGCTCGACGCGCGGGTGCCGCTGGGCGCGAGCGACATGGCAAAGGCGGTCGAGGCGGTGGTCGATAGTTACCGCGGCGACGCGAAGAACCCGCGGGCGGCGGTCTACATCGGCGACGGCCGCAGCGCGGCGCACCTGCTACAAGCCGACGAGTTCCAGAAACTGACCGGAAAACTGGCCGACGCGCGCATTCCCGTAAGCAGCTACGCGGTAGGGGTGCGTCTCGATCGGCAGTTGCTCGGCGCCCTGGCGGTGCAGACCGGCGGCACGGTGATCGTGGAGAGCGAGACGCCCGCGCAAGCGGCGGGGCGTTCGTTGGCGACCGCGGCCGATGCGACGGTGCTCTGGCCAACGTCGGCCACCTGGCCCGCCGAGGTGACCGCGGTGTTTCCCAAGCGGCTGCCGCCGCTGCGGGGCGACCGCGACACGATTCTGCTCGGCACTCTCAAGGGAAAAGGCCCGCTGAACATTCAGCTTGACATTGCCGGCCCGGCGGGACCGGAGAAGATCGCGCTGAACGTCTCGCCAGGGGCCTCTGACGAGCGGAACACTTATTTGCCGCAGTTGGTCGAGCTCGCTCGGGCGGACGGCGGAGTGACGCTGCCCCTGGTCGGCTCGGCGAGCCTGGAAGAGATCCGCCAGGGGGTCAGTGCGGGCGTGCGCAACATCGATCGCCTGGCGCGGCAATCGTTGGCCGGCGGAAACCTCGACGGAGCCGACAAGCTGATCGGCGAGGCGTTGCGGCAAGACCCCAACGATAGCGAAGCCTTGTCGCTGAAGGACGCTTTGGCCAAGCGCAGGCAGGGGGGCGGGAATCTCCAACTGGCGGCGAACAACCCGCCGCCGGCGGGCGGCGCGAAGCCGCCGGCCCCGGCCGCTCCACCACCGGCCGCTGCGGGTAGTTCCGCGGGAGATCTGAATCTGGTGGGGCCGCCGCCGGTCGAGGAGCCGCCGGCAGGGGCACTCGCCGAGGGTTTCCAGCACGAGCGGCGGGTGATCGCGCAGATGGTGCAGACCGAGGTGGTCAATGTGCTAAACCGTGCGCGATCGCTGATGAGCACCGATCCAGAGTTGGCATTGCAGAACTTGAGGATCGAGTTGGAGAAGGTGAGGCAGGTGGCGGATTTGGAGCCCGACGTCCGCGATCAGTTCATCGACAGTTTGCAGGGGGCGCTGCGCGAGGCGTCGGCGCGGAGGACCGAAGTCGAGCAACACCGGCAGCAGCAACTGGAGAGCAGGGCCATCGCCAGCGAGCGGTTGCTGGCCGCCCGCAAGATCGAACGCACGCAGATGACGGTGAAGGAATTGTTCGAGCGGTTCAATTCGCTCTTGGCCGAGAGGAATTTCACCGCGGCGGCAGAGGTTGCCGAGAGAGCGCACAGCGAGATGCCCAGGAATCCGACCGGTGTCGTGGCGACGGTGGAGACGGACATCGTGGGCAACTACGAGAACTTCATGCGGTTGCGGATCGAGCGGCAGAGGGCGGTCGTGGATACCCTCTTCTGCGTCGAGAAGTCGGCGATGCCCTTCCCCGACGATCAGCCGATCATCTATCCGGACGCCGAATGGTGGCAGCAGATGACCGTTCGCCGCAAGGACAAATACAGTTCGATGGACCTTGCCAAGAAGGGCAGCGCCGAAAAGCGGATCGACGACGCCCTGAAATCGCCGACGGAGGTGACCTTCGTCGAAGCTCCGCTGACTGAATTCCTCGATTATCTCAAGGATCGCCACAAGATTGAAATCCAACTCGATACAAAGGCCCTGGAGGAGGCGGGAGTCGGCGCGGATACGCCGGTCACGGTCGATCTGAAGGGAATCAGTCTCCGCTCGGTATTGCGGTTGACGCTGAAGAAACTGAACCTCACCTACCTGATCAAGGACGAGGTGTTGCTGATCACGACCCCGGAAGAGGCGGACAATCAGCTTACGACTAAGGTCTACCCGGTGGCCGACTTGGTGCTGCCGATTCCGCAGGCGGGCAGTATGATGGGCGGAATGATGGGCGGAATGGGCGGCATGATGGGCGGCATGGGCGGAGGCATGGGCGGAGGCATGGGCGGCGGCGGAATGATGGGCGGCATGGGTGGCGGGGGAATGATGGGAGGCATGGGTGGCGGTTTCTTTAACCTCCCCGACGGCCTGCTCCCCGGTGGCCTGCTCCCGAAAATCCCTCAGAACGGATCGCAGCCGGGAGGGTTCCAGGCGTTCTCCGTCAAAGACGATCTAAGCGCTCCCGTTGAGGCTGAGCAATGCCGCGCCCAAGAGCGAAAACCGGCCGGCGAAAATCGACCTCGAAACCATGCAGGGAGCCAGCCCGGAGGCCGTTTGGGACCGGTATTTCGCCAAGAACAATCCGCAACCCAAGGCGGTCCGCAACGCAACGCGGCGGTTGATGAAGCAGCGGAAATTCGACCAGGTGATCGCCCTGATCGACGCGGCTCTGCGGCATCGGCAGTGCCAGCCCTGGATGTATGAGGGGCTGGCCTTGGCGATGAAGGCCGCCGGCCGTCCCAAGGCCGACATCGAACGGGCGATTATGTCGGCCGTCGATTTCGTTGACAACACCACCGACCTGATGTACGTCGGCGCTTATCTGTCCAGGATGGGGCTTGAAGATCGCGCCCTGCAAGTCTACCGCCAGGCCGCCAGCCTCGATCCGCTTCGCCCCGAGCCCTACATGCTCGGCCTGCAAGCGGCGCGGGACGCCAAAAACCTCGAAGGACTGAAATGGGCGAGCCTCGGTATTCTCAGCCAGGCCTGGCCGAAGGAACATGCCGGCATCTGGGAAAAGGGAACGGGCGTGGCGACGGAGATTCTCGATAAGCTCCGCGCCGAAAAACGCACGAAAGAGGCCGACGAGTTCCTGGCGAAAGTCAACGAGGCGGTGGCGCGGGACTGCGTGGCCATCGTCACCTGGACCGGCGAAGGCGAGGTCGACGCCTTCATCCAGGAGCCGACCGGAACCGTCTGTTCGCTCCGCAATCCGCGAACCACCGCCGGCGGCATCATGCTCGACGATGCCATCCGCCAGACCGGACACGAGGGCTTTGGCGGCCACAGCGCCGTCTACGTCTGCCCCAAGGGATTCGACGGCAAGTACAAGCTGTTGGTGCGCCGCGTGTGGGGCGAGATTACGGCGGGAAAGGTGAACGTGCTGGTCATTACCCACGACCTTACGCCGCAGGCGGCTTCCGTTCAGAAGCGGATTCCGTTGGAGAAGGACCAGGCGGCGGTGGTGTTCACGCTCGAAAACGGCCGCCGCAAGGAGACGCTCGCCCAGCAGCAGGTGGCCAACGCGGTCAACACGCAGCTCGCAATGAACCGGCAGGTTCTCACGCAGCAACTGAATTCGGCGGCCGATCCGACGGTGACTTCGAGCTTGACCCAGTCGCGCGACACGATGTCGTCGTTGACCCAGCAGCCGAGCGGGCAGCCCGGCGGCGCCGGCGGCGGCCAGCCCTTCTTCGGCGGCGGGGCCGTCGGCTACGAGCCGGTGATCATCTGGTTGCCGCAAGGGGCCTTCATGTCGGTCACGGCCGTCATCTCCGCCGACCGCCGCTATGTCCGCATTACCGCCATGCCCTACTTCTCCGGCGTCTCGGAGGTCAATACCTTCAACATGGCCACCGGCGCCACCAGCACGTCATCGAACGGAACTGGCGGCAACGGCAGCACCGGCAACACCGGCGGCGGCAGCAATCCCACTGGCGGTTTCGGCGGCGGCAGCGGCATCGGCAGCGGTGGAGCCTTCTAACGGTTCCGAATCTCCTGAACTGTAATCGAGCGACGATGGCTTGCCAGCCGGATCGTGAGCGACCATCGATTGGCTGCGATTGGGGGCGATCGAGTCGTCTCTGCGCGTTCTGCATCTGCGGCCTGCTTTTGGTGGCGGTCGGTCTGGTGTTCGCTCGCACCGCCGGCTACGACTTCATCAATCTCGACGACAACGTCGGCGTCTACGACAACCCGCAGGTCACCCGCGGGCTGACCTGGGACGGCGTCGGCTGGGCCTTCACCAACCGGCTCAACTGCAATTGGGATCCGCTCACGTGGATCTCGCACATGCTCGACTGGCAGGTGTGGGGACGCAACGCCGGCGGACATCACGCCGTCAACGTGCTGTTGCACGCGGCCACGGTCGTCCTGCTCTTCCTGGTTCTGCGGCGGATGTCGGCCGACGTTTGGCCCAGCGCCGTGGCGGCCGCGCTTTTTGCGATCCATCCGCTGCGGGCCGAGTCGGTCGTCTGGGTGACCGAGCGAAAGGACGTTCTCAGCGGTCTGCTGTTCATGCTCACGCTTTGGGCCTACGTGAGTTACGCCCGCCGCGGATCGATCGTGCGGTATGCGGCGGTGACGGCTCTGTTTGCCGTGGGACTGCTGAGTAAGCCGGTGCTGGTCACGGTGCCGTTCGTGCTGCTGCTGCTGGACTATTGGCCATTAGGGCGAATTCCTCGCGCGGTGGGGCAGACATTCCTGTCTGCCGCGAAGACCATGACAACTCCGACAGACCGGAATGTCTGTTCCAGCGGCTACCGCTGCGTTGGCTCGTTGCCGAGAAGGTTCCGTTCCTGGTTTTGGCGGTAGCCTGCTCCACGCGCGTCTATTGGGCCGAAGACGTGGCGAACTATCCGGCCCGAGGGGCCTGGTGGCGGATCGGCAATGCACTGATCTCCTACGTGGTCTATTTGCGGCAGTTCTTCTGGCCGAGGGACTTGGCGCTGTTGTATCCGCGTCGCGGGCCGGAGTTGCCGGTTTGGCAGGTCCTTGCGGCTGGTCTGATTCTGTTGGCGATTACAGCGGCCGTCTTTGTCTGGCGGCGGAATCATCCCTATTTGCTCGTCGGTTGGTTGTGGTATTTGGCGATGATGCTGCCGATGGTCGGACTGGTGGCGTTCGGAAACGAAGCCCCCGCCGATCGCTTCACCTATCTGCCGCAGATCGGCGTTGCCGTTGCCTTGGCGTGGTGGGGTGCCGACTGGTGTCGCCGCCGGCCGTATCGCCGCTGGGTGTATGGCGGCGTCTCCGCGGCGGCAGTGCTCGTCTTGATGTCGTGCGCGATCGAGCAGACATCCTATTGGCGCAACAGCGAAACGCTCTGGCGGCATACGCTCGCTTGCAGCGCCGACAATTACTGGGCCTACAACCTCTTGGGCTACACCTACGGCGACGGCGGACGCCATGACGAAGAGGAACGGCAGTTTCGCGAGGCGGCCCGCATTATCGGCGACAAACTGGCGGTTTACGGGCACAAGAAGCATGGAGAACCGGAGTCGCTCGAGGAAAAAGGGCTCAAGTGCGATTATTCGACCGTCTACTTCCGCTTGGGCGTTAGCGCCGCCAGTCGTGACCGGATGAACGAGGCGGCCGCCTACTACCAGAAGGCGATCGAAATCGACAACGACAACACGCTGGCCCACAACAATCTCGGCTACGCCCTGTTGGTCAGCGGCGAGTATTTCGAGGCCGTGCACCAGTTCCAAGAGGCCTTGAGGGTCTCGCCGGAGTTCGCCGCGGCCCATTTCAACCTGGGACGCGCCTTGCAGGCCCTCCGCCATCTCCGCGGCGCGATCGCCGAGTACCGCGAGGCCGTCAGGCTGCGGCCGGACTATGCCGACGCCTACTGTTACCTGGGGATCGCGTTGCTTACGAACGGTCAGCGCGAGCAGGCGACGGCGCAATTCCGCAAGGCACTCGAGATCAAGCCCGATTACGTGGAAGCCCGCCGTTATCTCGAGTTGCTGCAAGAGGACCGGCGTCCGGGGTTGCACAATATCGGACGGGATGGAGCGGAGTGAGGCAGGGCCGCGCAACCGCCGTTCCGACAGGCCGCTTCCCTCCGAGGCGCGGCTAAACGGATGTCGTTTGCTTTTGCGGCGAACGCACGACGCCGGGGAAGACGTTGAGATCGAGCGGCTCGACGAGCCCTGCCTTCCAGCGTTCGATGGCCAACGCGCCCATCACCGCGTTGTCGGTGCACAGCCGCAAGGGGGCGATGTGCAATTCGACGTTGCGGCGTTTCGCTTCTTCATCGAGACGTTGGCGGAAACGGGCGTTGGCCGCCACGCCGCCGCCGACGCAGAGCGTGTGCAGCCCGGTCTGCTCGAGCGCGGCCATCGCTTTGCCTACCAGGCAATCGACCACCGCTTCCTGAAAGCTGGCGGCGAGATCGGAAACGAAGGCGGGGGGCGGAAGGCGGAGGGCGGAAGGCTCGCGGGTGGAAGAGAAGGCAGATGTGAAATCTGAAATCCCCCGCTCCCGCTCCTCGTCATCCCCTTTCCGCTCAGCTCTCACCTTTCCGCCTTCCGCCCTCCGCCTTCCGCCCTCCGCCTTCCGCCCTCTGCCCTCCGCCCTCCGCCTTTCGCCCGCGCCCGGCTTTCCCTCGATGGCGTAGCGAACGGCGGTCTTCAGGCCGCTGAAACTGAAATCGAGCCGTTCCTCGCGGAGCAGCGCGCGGGGGAAGGCGAAGCCGCGGGGGTTGCCCCCCTCGGCGGCGCGTTGGATCGAAGGGCCGCCGGGATAGGAGAGGCCGAGCATCGCCGCCACCTTGTCGAAGGCCTCGCCGGCGGCGTCGTCGATCGTCCCGCCGAGGAACTCGAATTCCAGCGGGTTGCGGCAGCGGTAGAGACTGCTGTGCCCGCCGCTGACGATCAGGCCGATGCAGGGAAAGACGTTGCGCTCGGCCGCCAGCCGGCAGGCGTAAATGTGGGCTTGCAGGTGGTTGACGGCCACCAGCGGGATTTGCCGGGCGACGCAGATCGCCTTCGCCGCCACCAACCCGACCAGCAGCGAACCGGCCAGGCCGGGCGTATTGGCCACGGCGACCAGATCGATCTCGGCCAACGCAAGGTCCGCCCGCCGCAGTGTTTCGTCGATCACCGGCAGGATGCGTTCCAGGTGCGCCCGCGAGGCGATTTCCGGCACCACTCCGCCGAAGCGGCGGTGCAGGTCGTCCTGCGAGGCCACCACCGAGGCCAGGACTTCCAGCCGATCGGTCACCACTGCCGCCGCCGTTTCGTCGCAGGTTGTCTCCAGGGTCAGCAGGTTCATACGATTGAAGCATAACCTACGGCAGTGGACCGGAGAAGAGTCCGGATTCGCGCGCGAAAGCGAGGAACTCGCGATTGCTCGCCAACAAGTCCGGCAGTTGCGACATCTCGGCAGGCGTGAGCCAGTGGACCGATTCGACTTCGGCGGGGTTGGGGACGGGCGTGGCGTCGGCGGCGATTTCGACCAGCCACCATGACAACTCGACCTTCCAGGCGGTCACGCATTGCCAAAGCCGCCGCAGCGGCCGGACGGTGACGCCGATCTCCTCGCGGAACTCGCGCACCAGTGCCTGCTCTTCGGATTCGCCCGGCTCGATGCCGCCGCCGGGGAAACAGAAAACCAGCGGCGCGACGACCGAGCGGGATCGGCGAATCACCAACATCCGGCCGTCGCGGACCGCGACGCCGATGACGCCGCGGCGGCCGGGGTCGTCGGGAATGCCCGCGGCTGAGCCAGTCGTGGCGGAAGGTCCAGTTGAGGTCGTTGGGGTGGCAATCGCTGGGGTGGCAGTTGAACTGCCACCCCAACTCCTCGCAGGCTTCGCCTCGCTCAGCGCGACAAGCGGCGGAGACTCGGACCAGCAGCTCTGGCAGCAGCGGCAGTTGGGCACGCCCTTGCGACGAGCGAACCTCACCAGCCGCCAGGCGACATAGGCAAGCGCCGCCAGCACGACGATCGCGACCGCGATTTCTTGGAGCGTGTTGGTCATGGGGAGTTGGGTGATTCCTCGCGGCGTGCGCTTCCCTTCGGGGCGCCGCTAAACGGCCCTTTCCTGCGACGGAACTAACCGGCAATCCATGTTCCCACCTGGTAGGTCAGCAGCGCGCCGACGTAGGCCAGCGCGGTCATGTAGGCGAAGGTGAACGCCGGCCAGCGCCAACTGTTCGTCTCGCGGCGAATCACCGCCAACGTGGCGGCGCATTGGGCGCACAGCGCGAAGAAGACCATGATCGACAGGGCGGCAGGAATCGTAAACACCGGCCGCCCGGTGCCGTCCCAGGTGACGCTGCCGAGCTTCTTCGACCACTGGGCATTGCCATCGTCGCCGTCGGCGGCGCGCTCGTCGACGTGGTACATCACCCCGAGCGTGGCCACCACGATTTCGCGGGCGGGGAGCGAGGCGAGCACGGCACAGCCGATTCGCCAATCCCATCCCAGCGGCTTCACCGCCGGCTCGATCACGCGGCCGGCCTGACCAAGGAAACTGTTGCGCTGTTGCTGTTGGGGCGAAGCCTGCGGATTGTGCGGAAAATAGAGGGCGGCCCAGACCAGGATCGCCACCGCCAGAATCAGCGTGCCGGCGCATCGCAAAAAGACCCAGCCGCGATCGGCCATGCGGAAGAAGACCGTCCGCGGCGACGGCCACTTGTAACTGGGCAACTCCATTACAAACGGCGGCGTCTGCCCGCGCAAGATCGTCCGCTTGAATACCAACGCCGCGACCACCGCGGCCAGAATGCCAAGCAGATACAGAGCGGCAAGCGTCAGCCCTTGCAGCGTGAGGAAGTAGAAGCGATAGTCGGGAATAATCGCGGCGATTAGCAGGGCGTAGACCGGCAGCCGCGCCGAGCAGGTCAGCAGCGGGGCAACCAGGATCGTCGTGAGCCGATCTCGCTCGTTCTCGATCACCCGGGTGGCCATGATGCCCGGCACCGCGCAGGCGAACGACGAGAGCAGGGGAATGAACGACTTGCCGCTTAAGCCCACGCGGACCATCAGCCGGTCCATGAGGTAGGCGGTGCGGGCCATGTAGCCGCAGTCCTCCAGGACGGCGAGGAAGGCGAACAGTATGAGAATTTGGGGGAGGAAGGCGAAGACGGCGCCGGCGCCCTGGATGACGCCGTCGACCAGCAGGCTGCGGAGCGCCCCTCGGCCATGCAGGCGGAGACCCAACCGCCGGCGGCCGCGGTGAGTCGTTGAATGCCCTCGCTGATCGGCCGCGCCCAGACGAACACCGATTGGAACATCACCAGCATCACCACGGCGAAGACGAGCGTGCCCCAGAAGCGATGGGTCAGCACGCGATCGATTTTGTCGGTTGTCGCGGTCTTGCCTTCGCTGGACTCGGTGATGATGCCATCGAGGGTTTCCCGCGCCCAGCCGTAGCGGGCGGAGGTCTCGATGGCGGGCGTGGGACACCCGGCGGCGGCAAGCCGCGATCGGGCGGCCTCGATGCGGGCAAGCCAGTGCCCGTCGGTGTCATCCGACAGAAGCGCCTCCCGCAAGTACCCGCTGGAGTCGAGCAACAGCCGCCGCACGAGCCATCGGGGCAGACGGCCGGGCAGCTCGGCGGCCAGCGCGGCCGCTTCCGCCTCGAAGGCGGCGGGAAGCGGAGTTGGGGATTTGGAGATTTGGAGATTTGGAGATTTGGAGATTGCCACAGGCGGAGACTCCGGGAGGAGCGTCTCCCTGGAGGAGGAACTGCGGGGGCATGCCGGACCTTCCCCGGGCAAATCTCCAAATCTCCAAATCTCCAAATCTCCAAATCTCGCCGCCAGCGCATCAGTCAACGCCCTCTTCAACTGCGGCAGGCCGATGCGGCGATTCGCTTGGATCGGCACGACCGGAATGCCCAATCGGCGTTCAAGCTGTTCGAGGTCGATGCGAATGCCGTGGCGCTCGGCTACATCGAGCATGTTGACCGCCAACACGGTAGGCAATTCCAACTCCAGCACCTGGCTGAGAAGGTAGAGGCTGCGTTCGAGGTTGCTGGCATCGGCGATGCAGACGACGGCATCGACCGGCGGGGCTCCCTTCTGCCGGCCGAGGAGCAGATCGACGACGACCATCTCGTCGTGCGCCCGGGCGGCAAGGCTATAGAGGCCGGGAAGATCGACGATCTCGGCGCGGCAGCCGGCCAGGTCGACGTGCCCCGTCTTCTTCTCGACCGTGACGCCCGGATAGTTGCCGACGTGTTGACGGACGCCGACCAAGCCGTTGAAGAGGGTCGATTTTCCCGTGTTGGGATTGCCGATTAGGGCGACGGTGCGGGGACGCGATGGTGATGCCATTTAGGCGGCAGTCGGCTCGACCAGCACGCTCAACCGGTCGTCGGAGCGAAGACAGACTTTGCTGCCCGCCATGCGAATGATGCAGGGATTGCCGGGCCGGAACATCTCGATCGGCGTTCCCCGCGCAGCCCGAACTCTTCCAGCCGGTGGACGTGATCGGGGTGGCCGACAACATCGACCACGCGGGCGGTCCGCCCGGCGGGAAGTTGGTGAAGCGGAATGGCCTTGGGATGTAGTCTTTTCACGAACAATCCCGGCGGCGGTCGGGAGGAACGAAAATTATCGCTTCGGCGATTCTCTATCCAGACTTTATGATGTCTTGCCTCGGAGAGCAAGGGCTACTTGCGGCCGGTTCCGCAGGATCGGCGGATTTTGACTTGCTCTTGGCCGGCTTCTTCTCCGGTGACTTCTCCTTTGCTGCGTCGGCGGGACGCGGAGCGGTGAGCGACTCGATTCCCGGCAAGGGAAGTATCGGCAGGCCCTTGGCGGCAAACTCAGGACCGTAATAGAGAGCCAAGCCGTAGTAGGCGACCAGGCACCCGGCCACTCCCCCCGCGACGACCTCGATCAGCGTTTGCAGGGCGGATTTCGGTTTTCGCCGCCGCCGCGTAGCGGCTGGCTTGGCCGGAAACTCCGCCGCGACCACTGTGGCTTCGTTCTCGCCCTCAGGGACGGACGCCTGTTCTTCCTGAGGATGAACCGTCTCCGCTCCCGCCTCACCGGCAGCGCCAGGCGATGGCTGGGCAGGCTGCACCTCCGGCAGAACCACCGGAATCAGTTCGGGCGGTGGCGGCACCAATGCCTCGGCCAGGGCGTACTCGGCGCTGCACAACGGGCAACGCACCGCCGCCGAAGCATCTACCCCCGCCGGAACCGACACCGGCTTCTCGCATTTTGGGCACGTCGAAATCATGAGCACTCCCCACTCCAGTTTAGTATGAGTGGCGTGCGATTGCCAATGGCGGCCGTTCTGACCCAGCGACAACCCGCCCGTAGGCTACAGCCGTAGGTTATGCTTTAGCATAACGTGAGCCGTTGTTTGCACGACTGTTATGCTGAAGCATAACCTACCAGCTACCAGTAGGCTATAGTCCGTACAAAGCCCCCAACGTGGTGGTGAGGTGGTCGATTAATGGCCGCGGCGAGAGCGGCTGGCCCGTGGCCTGTTTCACCAGTTCCGCCGCCGAGTAGCGGCGACCGTGGCGGTGGACGTTCTCGTGCAGCCACTGCAACAGCGGGCGAAAATCGCCGCGGGCGAACAATTCGGGCAGATTGCCCAGCTCGGCCTCGGCCTTGGCGAAGAACTGGGCGGCGTAGAGGTTGCCCAACGAGTAGGTGGGGAAGTAGCCGATCAGCCCGGCACTCCAATGAACATCTTGCAGCACCCCCTGGCGATTGTCCGGCGGCATGATGCCCAGGTATTGCCGATAGCGAGCGTTCCAGGCCTCGGGCAGGTCGGCCGCCTCAAGCTGCTTATCGAGCAGCTCCCGCTCCAACTCAAAACGAATCAGGATGTGCAGATTGTACGTGGCCTCGTCGGCCTCGATGCGAACGAGCGACGGGCGAACGTCGTTGACGGCGAAGTGGAACGCATCGAGCGAGACGTCGGCCAGTGCGGCGGGAAAACAGCATTGGGCCTTCGGATAGAAGTACGCCCAGAACGCCCGGCTGCGACCGACCAGATTCTCCCACATTCGCGATTGCGATTCGTGGATCCCCAGCGAGACGAACTCGCCCAGCGGCAGGCCGAAATGCTCGCGGGGCAAACCCTGATCGTAGATGCCGTGGCCCGACTCGTGCAAAATGCCGAAAAAGGCGCCGTTGAAGTAGTTTTCGTCGTATCGGGTAGTGATGCGGCTGTCGTTCGGACCGAGCGTCGAGCAAAACGGATGCGCGGTCACGTCGAGCTGCCCGCGGGTGAAATCGAACCCGATCGTCGCCGACGCCTCGCGTCCCAACCGCGCTTGGGCGTCGACGGGAAAGCGGCGGTGCAGTATCGAGATGTCGGGGCGGCGGCCGCTCGCTTGGATCTTCGCCACCAGCGGCACCAACGCCTCGCGAAGCCCTGCCAACACCTTGCCGACGTTGGCCGTCAGCTCCTCCGGCTCGAATTCGTCGAGCAGGGCGTCGTAGGGGCACTGCGGATACCCAAGCGCCTCGGCCTGCTGCCGCTTCAACTCGATCGTCCGCTCCAGCAGCGGGCGAAACGAGGGAAAATCGTCCTGTTCGCGGGCCTCTTGCCATGCCTGTTGGCCGAGAATTGCCGTGCGGGCCAACTCCTCGACCAGCGTTTGCGGCAACTTCACCCGCTTGTCACGCTCGCGTTTCAGGCGGCGAACGACCACCGCCGCGTCATCCTGGGGATCGTTCGGGTTTTTCAGCGTGGCCGCCAACGCATCGAGTTGCTCGCCGAATTGCCGATCGACCCACACCTGGTGGATCAGGCCCGCCAGCAGCGTCGATTGCTCGGCGCGGTAATCGCCGCCGGCCGGCGGCAGGTGCGTGCGTTCATCCCAGCCGAGCGTCTCGTTGATCGACGACAGCATCGCGGTGCGGCGGGCGTGTTGGCAGACATCCGAGTAGAGGCGGGCGGTCTCTTGCGGCATGATTCGACCTCCAAATGACACAAACGAGTTGCCCGATTGTGGCGCGGGGCGAACGAGTTCGCAAGGGGGGCCATCGCCGTTGTGCTTGGCGGATGCCACGTAGGTCCCGCCTGCCGGGCGGGACTTGTGTTCGTCGCGGAGTCAGAAGTCCCGCCCGGCAGGCGGGACCTACCGGTGGCGGCAGCAAACGCGTAGGTTATGCTTCAGCATAACAGTCTGGTTCTTGTTATGCTGAAGCATAACCTACGGGTTCTGAAACGGCCTCTTGGCGGCCGACGGAACGTCGGCCCAAGCGGCCGGTGTCAGTCGAGATCGTGATAGACCCGTTGCGCTTCACCGCTCATAAAGATGTCGTCGGGCGATTTCTTCGCCGCCGCCGGGACCTGATTGCTGCGGACCTCTCGCGCCGGCAGCGCCAGGTCGTCCCGCCGCAAGCTGTCCTCGTGCGCAACGTCGCTGCCCCCGAATTGCTTGCAGCCGGAGAAGACCAATGCTGACAGCAAGAACAAGCCCAGCCACCAACGGCCGGCGTAAGACTTCTTGCCGGAAATGTGAAACCGCAGATTCATGGCCGTACTCGCCAAGTCGCCCCCGGACGAACAGCGGCGGAGTGTCGCAGAACCTGGCGTGAATGTCCAGGGCAATTAACACCACAATTGAGCGGTATGATTGTCTTTCATCGGGGGAGAATAGCCGGCGGTCTCTGACTGTTGCCGGCGGTTCTCCTTTATGACATTGGGCGTATGATTAACCGTCTTCGCTGGACATTGGGGAATGACCATGAGCAATTCAGAGACGCACGTCGTCACCGGGGCCTATGGCTACGCGGGGCGGCAGATCGCCCGGCGGCTGCTCGATCGGGGATGCTCCGTGCGGACGCTAACCGGCTCGCCGGAGCGGCCCAGCCCGTTCGGCGCGGCCGTGCCGGCGGCGGCGTTCAATTTCGACCAACCGCAAAAACTCGCCGAGTCGCTCCGCGGGGCCGCCACGCTCTACAACACTTATTGGGTACGGTTCAATCGTCGCCACTTCGCGTTTGCCGACGCGGTCCGCAACAGCCGCCTGCTTTTCGATGCCGCCCGGCAGGCCGGGGTCGAGCGGATCGTTCACATAAGCGTCACCAACCCGTCGCTCGATTCGCCCTTCGAGTATTTCCGCGGCAAGGCGGAGGTGGAAGAGGCGTTGCGCGGCTCGGGCGTCTCGTACGCCATTCTGCGGCCGGCGGTCCTATTCGGCCAACAGGACATTCTCATCAACAACATCGCCTGGATGCTGCGGCACTTGCCCGCGGTCGGCATTTTTGGAAAAGGCAACTACCGCCTGCAACCGATCCACGTCGGCGACCTGGCCGATCTGGCCGTCGAGCAGGGATTCCGGCGGGAGAACGTAGTCATCAACGCCATTGGGCCGGAGACGTTCACCTATCGCGGCCTGGTCGAGCAACTCCGCCAAATCATCGGCCGCTGGCGTCCGATCGTCTCCGTTCCCCCTTGGGTCGGCTACTTGGCGAGCCTCGCGTTGGGCCTGCTCGTCCGCGACGTAGTCGTCACCCGCGACAAGATCGCCGGGTTGATGAACAATCTGCTCTACGTCGATTCGCCGCCGACCGGCACGACGAAGTTGACCGCCTGGGCCACGGAAAACGCCGCGAGCCTCGGCCGGCATTACGCCAGCGAGTTGGCGCGACGGTCAGCGAATCCGTGGACGCCCTCTGCGACGTGACCGGCTTATGACGCAATGGGGCATGGCTTCATTCAGTTGCTTTGCCCCCTGGTCTGTGATCGCGGTTCCGCTGATGACGAGGCAACGGAGCCCGCGGAGCCCCCTCAAGTCATCAATGGCGGCATCAGTAAGCGCCGTCCCGCTCACGTCTAGAAATCCAAGTTCGTGTAATGGGTGAAGATGGCGCAGACCGCGGTCGGTGATCCGCGTTCCGGTAAGATTGAGGCTACCGAGGTGGGCGCATTTTTGGAGATGAGCGAGCCCGGCGTCGGTGATCTTCGTGCCGTCGAGCCTCAGCGACCTGAGGAGTGGCAGGGATTCAACGTACTTGAGTCCGGCGTCGGTGACTCTGGTGTTGCTTATAGCAAGGCTTTCCAACTGCGGCCAGCATATGATGTTTGCCATTCCGACATCGGTGACGTGTGTATGTGGAACGCCCAGTTCCTCGAGGTGTGCCAGTCTTCGGAGTTGAAGCAACCCGGCATCGCCTATCTTCGTTTCCGACAGGTCCAGGCACTCGATGAGGCAAGCGCTTCCAACATTCGCCATTCCTCCGTCAGTCACTCTCGTGCGGCTCAGGTTCAGCCCCTTCAGGTTGGTAAGCCGTGGGAGGTTCACCGTGGCGGCGTCGGTGACGGCGGGGCCACTGAGATCCAGCCATTGGATTTCGCTCAGCCCGCCCAGCCGTGCCGCCGCGGCATCGCTATCAGCGTCTACTGCGAACACATTGCAGAAGAAGTCCTCTGAAAACAGCGTCTGGAGCCATTCCGGTGCGCCTGGCTGATAGCCCGACAAGTCGTAGTATCGCGCATGGCCACCTGCCGCCATCAGGGTTGCGACTGCTACTCTTTGCCGTGCGGCCCACTGCCATTCGGTCGCAAGCCAACTGCACGCGACGGCGACGGCAACAACAAGGAGTAACAGCGAGCGAAGACTGTACTGAAACCGGCGGCGAAAGACCGCGCTCAGCGGCGAACCAGGCTGCCAACAACCCGATCGTGACGCCGACTACCGCGACGTTGATCAGCACGGTCCAGCCCTTGTGCCGGTTGAACGGAAACCAGCGGCCCCATTGCGAGAGGAGCAGAGAAACCTCGACCGCCATCACGCCGAGGATCAGGCGGTCCGGCGTCGGGCGGAACCAATGGAATCTGGACTTGGCAACGTCCATACCGATCAGTATAGCGAAATCGCCGCCAGCGGGGAAATGGAGAGCGGATTGCTGTGCGGCAAGGTTTAATGGTAATGTATCCCGCACACGCCGTGTGCGGGAATTTCGGCACATGGCGTTTGCCGGATACGAATAGTAGTGGGCCATATCGGAATACGTGCCTTTTCACTAGCCCAGGCGTTTACACCTGTGGAGAAAGGCCTCCCTTCTGTTTCTTTTTTGTTGGGCCCCATTCATGGGGCGAGACGTTTGGCGGCAGCGTTTCTCCTCAACGCTCCCGCGCCCCATGAATGGGGCTGATGGACAAAAGGGGGTAACGGTAGATGGCGCCCCGTCCCACAGGCGTAAACGCCTGGGCTAGTGAAAAGGAGCGTTGGCGGCGTAACGCGGACTGGACTCAAACCGGCCTTAACTTGAAAACGCCGGTGAAAACAGAATAATGAATACTTGGTCCGCAAACGCCGGATGGCCGCATGAACAGAAGACGAAAGGAGAATCGATCGCGGGAAAGTCGCGCTGTCGATCGGCCCGAGAATCGGACAATGGCCGAGGAGCCGGCGGGCGGCAATGGAGCGGCGCGCGGGCGATGGCTGGCGGCGGGCGTTTGTGCCTTGCTGGTGCTGGCGGTGGCCGCCGTCTTCGGGCAGACGCTGGGCCATGACTTCGTCAACTACGACGACAACGAATATGTCTACTCCAATCCACACATCACCCGCGACCCGCCGGCACAGGGACTCGTTTGGGCATTGACGGCCACGGATGTCAGCAATTGGCATCCGCTTACTTGGGCGACGCACATCCTCGACTATCAGCTTTACGGGCGGCACGCCGGCGGACACCATCTCACCAACCTGCTGCTTCACGCCGCCACCACCGTCTTGCTCTTCCTGGTCCTATGGCGCATGACCGACGGCCTTTGGCCCAGCGCCTTGGTGGCGGCAGTCTTCGGCGTGCATCCGCTGCACGTCGAATCGGTGGCCTGGGTGGCGGAACGAAAAGACGTGCTCAGCGGGCTCTGTTTTGTGCTCGTGCTTTGGGCATACGCGCGGTACGTCGAGCGGCCCGCGTCTTGGGGACGGTACGCGGCACTGATTGGACTGTTCGCGCTCGGGCTGACGGCCAAGCCGATGCTGGTGACCGTCCCCTTTGTGCTGCTTTTGCTCGACTATTGGCCGCTGGGGCGAATTCCTCGGCGGAGTGGGGCAGACATTCCTGTCTGCCGGGAAGAGCGTGACAACCCTGGCAGACAGGAATGTCTGCCCCACCGGCCACGGCTGTGGCGGCTGGTCAGCGAGAAGATCCCGCTGCTCTTGCTGGCGTGCGCCTCTTGCGTGGTGACGTTCGTGGCTCAGGCGGCAGCCATGCAGCCGCTGGAGCTCACGCCGTTGCCCTGGCGGATTGCCAATGCGCTGGTGGCGTACGCCGCTTATCTGCGGCAATCGTTTTGGCCGACAGGTCTGGCGGTGCTCTATCCGCATCCGGGCGATAGTCTGCCGCTATGGCAAGCGGCGGTCGCCGCGCTGCTGCTGTTGACCATTTCGGCGGTGGCGGTCGTGTGGAGACGGAAACGCCCTTACCTGTTGGTCGGCTGGCTTTGGTATCTGGGGATGCTGGTGCCGGTGATTGGGTTGGTCCAGGTCGGCGGGCAGGCGATGGCCGACCGCTACATGTACTTGCCGCAGATCGGGCTGTGCATTGCCGCGGCGTGGGGCGTGGCGGAGTTGGCCGGCGTTTGGGGGCGGCGTTGGCTGCCGCTTGCGGCGGCGGCGGTCGTCGTGATCTTGGCTGGCGTCGCCTGGCGTCAGACGGGCTATTGGCACGACAGCGTGGCGCTGTGGAAACAAACACTCCGCTGTACTTCCGACAACGCGGTGGCGCAGCACAACCTCGGGCAAGCGCTGGCCGACCGCGGAGATGCCGGAGACCTCGACGAGGCCATTAGGCACTTCAGCGCGGCCGTGGGAATCATCCACGACTATGCAGACGCCCATTTCGGTTTGGGCATCGCCCTGGAGAAGCGCGGCCGGCTCGACGAGGCGATCAACGAGTATCAAGTGGCGGTGGAGATCAAGCCCGATTTCGTGCGGGCGCAGAACAATCTGGGCGTGGCCCTGGCCAAACGCGGACGGTTCGACGAGGCGATCGCCCATTACCGCAGAGCGCTGGAAAGCGATTCCGCTAACGCCGAGGTCCACAGCGATCTGGCGGCGGCCTTGATCAAGAACGGGCAAACCGCCGAGGCCATGCGCCATTTTGCCGAGGCAATCAGGCTGAAGCCCCAGTTCGCGCAGGGACATTTTAACTTCGGCCTCGCCTTGGCCAGGACCGGGCAGACCGACGCCGCCATCGAACAATTTCAGCAGGCGCTGCGGATCAAGCCCGACTACGCCGCGGCCCGGCAGATGCTCGGCATGATGCAGAACGAGCGGGAGAAACGCTCGAAAGCCGGAGAATAGCGAGGGTGACGCGCCACGCAGACGCGAAGGACACGGAGAAAACAGGCGGAAATGAGTAGAAGCCACGGATGAGCGCAGATGAACACAGATCGACGGAGGTGAACACAGACAGCCGGGCGAGCGGCAGGAATGTCATTGCCGATATCCGTGTTCATCTGTGTTTATCTGTGGCTAACTTGTTGACGAGGGCTCGATCATGCACTGTCAAAGAAAATCTCGGGTGACGCTGGCGATTGCGCTGCTGACGGCGCTCGCGGTTTCGATGGCCTGCGAGCCGCTCCGCGGGCAGGCCCTGCTGCGCGAACTGGGCAAGCCGATCGAAGGGCGAAGCATGAGGGCCAGCTCGACCTTTCGCCGCGGGGCCGACGGCAAGTACGACCCCAAGGCCGGCCCGCTGGGCGACAAGACCGAGGACAGCAACGAGGATTGCTTCTGGGTGCAGCCCGGCAAAACGCAGGTCGTGCTCGACGCCAAGGGACCGGGGGCGATCACCCACATCTGGTTCACCTTCTTTCCGCCCGAGCCGCAGGAATGGGCGCCGCAGGGCTCGGCGACCAACCAGGAGATGCTGCTGCGGATTTATTGGGACGACCGCAAGCGTCCGGCGGTCGAGGCGCCGATGGGCGATTTCTTCTGCAACGCCTTCGGCAAACGCTACGAAGTGGCCAGTATGCCGGTGGTCGTCGGGCCGACCGGCTCGTACAACTGCTTCTGGTACATGCCGTTTCGCAAGGCCGCGCGGATCGAAGTCGTCAACCAGGGAACCAAGCCGATCAACCTGCTCTATTTCAACATCGACTGGATCAAGAAGGAGACGATGCCGGCGGACACGCCTTATTTCTATGCCCAGTACCGCCAGGAATACCCGCTGGAAAACGGCAAGGACTACGTGATCCTCGACACGCGAGGCAAGGGGCACTACGTCGGCACCGTGCTCTCAGTGCGAACGCGTAGCCCGAACTGGTTCGGCGAAGGGGACGAGAAGATCTACATTGACGGCGAAAAAAAGCCATCGATCTGGGGTACCGGCACCGAGGACTATTTCCTGCAAGCCTGGGGGCTGAACAAGACCTGCACGCCCTTCTTCGGCACGCCGTACTATGATCAGTACTATCGGCTGATTGGCAGCCACATCTGCTGCTACCGCTGGCACCTGGCCGATCCGATCGTTTTTCAGAAGGGAATCAAGGTCACCTTCGAGCACTACGGCTGGACGTCGGTCGACAAGAATCCCGATCACAAGTTGATCAACTGGAACGAGCGGGAGGACGATTTTTCCAGCGTTGCGTATTGGTATCAGACGGGCGAACCGACGTTTGCCGCCCGGGCGCCGGCGGCGGCCCAACGGCGGCTGCCGAGCATCGAGCGGGTCACGGTCAACGCCAAGGATTTCGCCGCCGCGAAACACCACGGCCGTGGCCAGGCGGGCCCGCAGGAACTGCCGAAGTTGTACGACCAGCCGCAGTTGTTCTTCCGTCCCGAGCGGGCGGAGGAGGGATGGATCGAGATTCCGCTCGAGGTGAAGCGCAAGGAGCCGCTACGGTTGTTGCTTGTCGCCACCTGTGCCCCGGATTTCGGCCGATACCAGGCGATTCTCGACGGCGTGCCGGTGGGCGAGCCGATGGATTTCTACGCCGCCGACGTGACAAGCAAGGAGTTCCCGCTGTTGGATCTCTGGCCGGAAGCCGGCAAACACGTGCTACGGCTGGAGAACCGCGGGAAGAACCGGCTTTCGCAAGGCATATCGCTCGGGCTGGAATCAGTCCGGCTGCGCGAGCGTCGCCCGCGGGTAGAAAAATACGGCTTCGACAGAGACAAGGACTGGCGGCAGAATCCAAAGCTGCTCTACAGATAGCCGCACCCCGCCAGGGCGCTTGTGCTCTTCCGCGAGTTGATACATCATTGCGCCACTAATGATAAAGCGCAGTATTTCGATAAAGCTACTGGTCATGCTGTTCCGAATTGACTAACGGAAAGGGATCCGTGGCATTCACAGCGTGGATCGATTCGCTTGGACACAGGATTCGTCCGCGCTGCAGATGATGCGGGTGGTGATGTTTCATTGACAATCGCTTGAAAGGCCGGGACGATGTCGCGTCACAGAACATATTCCGACGTTACGCAAACTACCTTTGACACTCCGCTGGTACGGCTTGGCCGCCTGTTTGCGGGCGAGCAGGCCACGGTCCTGCTGAAGCTGGAGTTCTTCAATCCGTTTTCCAGCGTCAAGGACCGAATCGGCCGGGCGATGATCGAGGCCGCGGAGAAGGATGGGATACTCTCGCCTGAGACCGAAATCATCGAGCCGACCAGCGGCAATACGGGCATCGCGCTGGCGTTCGTGGCAGCCGCGAAGGGCTATCGCCTGACGTTGACGATGCCCGAGTCGATGAGCTTCGAACGCCGCGGCATGTTGCAGGCGCTCGGCGCCACGTTGGTCTTGACCCCGGCCAAGGACGGCATGAAGGGGGCGATCGCCAAGGCGAAGGAGTTGGCGGAAGTGACGCCCAACAGTTGGGTTCCACAACAGTTCGACAATCCCGCCAATCCGGCGGTACACGAGCGTACGACCGGCAAGGAGATCTGGGACGACACCGACGGACGGGTCGACGTCTTCGTTGCCGGTGTTGGCACGGGAGGAACCATCACCGGCGTAACCCGGTACATTCGCTCGAAGAACCGTGCTTTCCGGGCGATCGCCGTCGAGCCGGCCGATTCGCCGGTCATTTCCGGCGGCAAGCCCGGCCCGCACAAGATTCAGGGCATCGGCGCCGGTTTCATTCCGAGAAACCTCGACACCAGTCTGCTCAACGGCGTGGAAACCGTCAGCAACGACGAAGCGTTCGTCTGGGCGAGGCGGCTGGCGGCCCGCGAGGGCATTTTGGGCGGCATCAGCACGGGCGCCAACCTGGCCGTCGTGGCTCGCCTGGCCGCCAAGCCGGAAAATCGCGGCAAAGTGATGGTAACCATCGCCCCGAGTTTCGGCGAGCGATACCTTTCCACCCCGCTCTATCAGCCATCGGGGAACGGGAATGCCGAGGCAAGAAACACTGCCAGCACCGCAGGCGGATAGGTGGGCGATAACAGCAGCGGGCCGCGGCTCTTGCAGGAACCCCGTTGACCAGCCATCACATCAAAGCCCGGCGACGCGGGCGGTCTCTTCGTAACCGCGCAGACCGGCGGTGGCGCCGTAGTCGGTGACGCAACAGGCGCCCGTGGCGGCGGCGAGACGGCCGGCCTGCGCGGCGTCGAAACCCTTCAGCAGGCCGGTCAACAGGCCGGCGAAGAAACTGTCGCCGGCGCCGGTGGTATCGACGACGGGGCCGGGCGGCGTGGCGCAGGGAATCTCGATGTATTGGCCAGCCGATGGGCTCAGCATCGCCCCTTTCGATCCGAGTTTGACGCCCAGCAGGCCGGGCGCCCCGCAGCGGCGATAGATGTCGAGGATTTTCCGCGGGTCGGTTTCGCCGGTCTGATGCGTCGCCTCTTCGTGACTAGGAACGTACGCGTCGAGATGCGGCAGGATGCGGTCCAGGGGGTGCATCGCGCCGCCGTCGCCGGCCGCGTCCAAGGCAGTTTGGCAGCCGGTTTGGCGGATCGCGGCCAACACCTCCGGCAGGTCGGGCTCAAGATTCGGCATCAGCGAATAATAGCCGATCAGCGTCATGCGGCTGCGGGCGAAAACGTCGAGATTTGCCAGGAAGATCGACTTGTCGAGTAACTTCGGCGCGCCGACACAATGGGCGAAACTCCGCTCGCTGTTCGGATCGATCAGCACTGCGGTGGTGCTGGTGGCGGCGGTCGGATGCGTCAACAACAGGCCGCAATCGATGCCTTCGCTTTCCAGCCGGCGGCGGATGACGGCCGCAAAGTCGTCGCGGCCCACGTAGCTGAAGGCGGCGATCTTCATACCCAGCCGCGACATGGCGATGCCCGAGTTGTTCACGATTCCGCCGGTGGTCACCGTGATCGGCTCGGCATGGACGAGCCGGCTGTAGCCGATGGGCACTCCGAGCGGGACGGGGCGAATGAGGATGTCGGCGACGCACGAGCCGCAAAGCACGCAGTCGAACTGCTTGGTCATTCTCGATTACTCCCTGGAATGCACGACGATTTTCGACCGCCCTCACCCTCAGCCCCTCTCCCGCAGGCGGGAGAGGGGAGGAGACGCGATCTCAATACTCCCGATTTGTGACGATGCCCGGCATGGGAATGGGATACTTGCCGTCGGCGCCCGCCAGCACGGGAGCGGGCGAGTCGAGCGTTTCGAGCTTATCGACGCCGGGGGCAAACTCGTGCCTGCCGTGGAGGATGCCGTCGTAGGTGATCAGCTTGCCCGTGTGCGCGGCCATGCGTCCCATCGCGGCGACGAGGCTGGCGGCGATGCCGCGCGGCGCCTCGTTGTAGGGCTTGTCCGCGCGGATGGCTTCGACGAAGTCGTTCCATTCGTTCTGGTAGTAATCTTCCTCGCCGGGCTTCGTTTTCGACTGCCAGAGCATGTGGGCGCGTTCGGGCAACTGGCCTTTGTAGATGCTGGAAGGGGCCCCGCAGTCGCCGGTCTTCGAGACGATCGCCATGCCCTTGCTACCGTGAATGTAATTGGAGTAGAGGTCGTCGCAGCCCGCCATGCAGCGGCCCTCGAAGAAATACTTGGCGCCGTCGGCAAAGGTGTATTCGACCGCGTAGGAGTCGAAGTTCTGATCAACGTAGTAGCCATCGCGGTCTTGGCGATAGTGGCGGCCGCCGACCGCCTGGGCCGAGATCGGCCAGTCGCCCTTCATCCAACAACAGTTGTCGATGATATGGATGTAGAAATCGCTGAAGCAGCCGCCGCTGGCCCAGAGGAAGCTGTGAAAACGCTGGATTTGGTAAGCCAGCTCGCTGATGTTGGCCGGCTTGGCCGTCGATCGGAACGACGCGGCCGGAGCGTGCATGCGGTAGCCGCGCAACAGTATCGGCTGGCCGATGTCGCCGCCGTGTACGCGCTTGGCAAGCTCCTGCAGCGGCCGGGCGTGACGCGACATCAGACCGACCGCCACCTTGAGATTCTTCTGCTTCGCCTTCTCGGCCAGGGCGAACATCCTGCGGGCGCTGGGACCATCGACGGCCACCGGCTTTTCCATAAAGACGTTCAGCCCCTTCTCGATGGCGTAGGTGAAGTTGACCCAGCGGAAAGCGGGCGGGGTGGTGAAGATCGCCACGTCGCCCGGCCGCAGACAATCCATCGCCTTCTTGTAGGCGTCAAACCCGAGGAACTGGCGGTCCTTCGGCACGTCCATGTGGGCGGCGAGGCCTTCTTCAATAAGATTTTTGACGCTGGCGTCGAGTCGGTCCTGGAAGACGTCGGCCACGGCGACGAGCTTGACGGGGCCGTGCTTGACCGACATCGCATTGGCCGCGGCTCCGGTCCCACGGCCGCCGCAACCGACCAGGGCGATGCGAATCGTATTGTCCTCCGCGGCGTGGACGGGGGGAACAAGAACGCCCGCCAACGCCGTGGCGGCGGCGACCTTGCCGGTGTCCTTCAGAAAATCGCGACGCGATGCGAAATGGTCGTGGTTGCTCATTGCAGTGGCTCCTGGGCGAGAAGTTGGAGGTGGGCGAGGATAGTGCGGACAGTCTCTTCAGCAGCGTCTGCTGCGCTGCGGACGCCCCCATTATATCGCGCCGCCGCAGCGGTCGCTAGACGGCGAAAGACGCGGGGGCGAAGCAGATTTTGGGGGGCATGCGACCGGCGGGGCGAGAGCGGCGGACGCTTCCCCGTTTAGCCGCCGCGTCCACGCGGCGCTGCAATTGCCGCGGATTCTACGCCGCGTGGACGCGGCGGCTAAACGGTGGGCAACCGTGCTGGACGGCGAGATGGGGCGTTGCTATAGTGAGTGTTCCCTTCCTCCCCACCCTCTCCTTTCCGAATGGCAGACATGACACCGAGAGAACGTGTGCTGGCGGCGCTCGACCATCGGCAGCCGGACAGGACGCCGATCGATTTTGGCGGGCATCGCTCGTCGGGAATTGCCGCGATGGCCTATCCAAAACTCCGCAAGGCGCTCGGCCTTCCGCCGCGGCCGATCCGCGTCTACGACCCCATCCAGCAGTTGGCGATCATCGACGAGGACGTGCTCCAGCGCTTTCAGGTCGATACGATCGAACTGGGACGGGGCTTCGCGCTGGAAGACAAGGACTGGGCCGACTGGTCGCTGCCCGACGGCACGCCCTGCCAGATGCCGGCCTGGGCTCTGCCCGAACGACAGGAGAAAGAGAAGCAATGGGTGCTGCCTCGGCCAGCGGGCGAGTGCTGGCGCGGATGCCGGACGGGGCGATCTATTTTGAACAGTGCTACTGGCCATTCATCGAGAACGACGATTTCGACCGACTGCCCGAGGCGCTGGGCGAGAACATGTGGTGTGCCGTGGCGAGTCCCCCCGGGCCGCTGGTGGCCGGGCCGGATGGGCAGCGGTTCTTCGCCGAGGGGGCCCGCAAGCTGCGCGAGAAGACCGATCGCGCGATCATCGGGCTGTTCGGCGGCAATTTGCTGGAGGTCGGGCAATTTCTCTATCGCAACGACAATTTCCTCATGCTCTTGGCCGGCAATCCGCAGCGGGCACACGAGTTTCTCGATCGGCTCGTCGAAATTCACCTGGCCAACCTGGAGCGATTTCTGGCGGCGGTCGGACCGTACATCGACGTGATCTCGTTTGGCGACGACCTGGGAATGCAGAATGGGCCGCAGATTTCGCCGGCCATGTACCGCGAGTTCTTCAAGCCGCGGCACGCCAAAATGTGGCGGCGGGCGAAGGAACTGGCCCGTGTGAAGGTGATGCTCCACTGCTGCGGCGGAATCCGTCCGCTGATCCCCGACCTGATCGACGCCGGGCTCGACACGTCGAATCCGGTGCAGATCAGTTGTGCCGGCATGGAGGCCGCCGGGCTGAAACGCGATTTCGGCAAGCAATTCGCGTTTTGGGGCGGCGGTTGCGACACGCGCTTCGTGCTCTCCCACGCCACGCCGGCAGAGGTCCGCCAGCACGTGCGCGGACAGATTGCGATTCTCTCGCCCGGCGGCGGATTCGTCTTCCAGCAGGTTCACAACGTGCTGGCCGACGTGCCGCCGGAAAATGTGATCGCGATGTTCGATGCCGCCAATGGTCGCATGTAGGAGCATGGACGCATGAACAAGGACCGTGGCGGCCTGGCGTATCTCTCGCTGGCATGTTTGGTGGCTGCGCTGGGGGGGCTGCTGTTCGGCTTCGACACCGCCGTGATCTCCGGGGCCGAGGGCATGCTGAAGGTCCAGTTTCACTTGTCCAAGGACATGCACGGCTGGATTGTCAGTTCGGCATTGGTAGGCTGTTTGCTGGGCTCTGCGATTGCGGGAACCTTGAGCGATCGCTTCGGTCGCAAGAAAGTGTTGCTCCTGGCGGCCGTGTTGTTCACGCTTTGCGCTGTTGGATCGGCGATGCCACGGTCGCCGTGGCACCTCGTGGTTGCCCGTTTGGTCGGCGGCACTGGCATTGGGATCGCCTCGATGCTCTCTCCAATGTACATTGCGGAGATTTCACCGTCACGGCTCCGCGGCGGCCTGATTTCGACGTACCAGCTCGCGATTACCGCCGGCATTCTCATGGCATATCTATCGAATTTCGCCATAGCGCGACTTGCCGCGGCGCATCCGGATTTCTTCGGCGTTGGCGTTTGGCAATGGATGTTCGTCAGTGAGATGTGGCGGGGGATGTTGTTGGCGGGGGTATTGCCTGCGGCGATCTTGTTCGTGCTCTTGTTCTTTGTGCCCGAAAGCCCGCGATGGCTGACCCGCCAAGGTCGTTCGCAACAGGCAATGGGTATCCTGGCCCGTATCAACGGCGAGGCTGCCGCGGCCAAGGAGATGCTGGAAATCGAGCAGGCGCTTGCGCGTGAGAGCGGCTCGATCGCGGAACTGTTCCAGAGGAAAATGCTGCCGGCTCTGCTGATCGGCATTGCGATGCCCATCTTCTCCCAAATTTGCGGCATCAACGTCTTGATCTACTATGGCTTAACGGTGCTTCAGGAGACCGGTCTGACCAAAGATCAAGCATTGCTTTGGCAGGCGATGTTTGGAGTTGTCAACATGCTGTTCACGGTGGTGGCGATTTTCACGGTGGACAAGTTCGGGCGAAAGCCGCTCCTGTTGACGGGCATCGTCGGCGTCGGGCTGGGGTTGCTCGGCGGCGGATGGCTGTTCACCCAGTCTTCGGTAACGCCCGCCGCGGTCTTCGCCGTATTCTCCTTCTTCCTGGCTTGCTTCGCTTTCTCGTACGGCGCCGTCGTTTGGATCATCGTGGCGGAGATCTTTCCTACGGCGATCCGTGGCCGAGCGATGTCGATTTCGATTTTCGCACTCTGGACGGCGTGCACGGCCGTCAGCCAGACCTTTCCTCGATTGCTCGAAACCCTTGGCGGCGCCTGGTGCTTCTGGCTGTACGCTCTGACCACGCCAGTGGCATTTCTGTTTGTCCTCTTTCTGGTTCCCGAAACCAAGGGGAAATCGCTCGAGCAGATCGAGCGGCAGTTCATCCATTGATTCCGCCGAACGATGTATTAGGAAAGGGCTAAGATCGTTGGCGCTCAGCCCAGCGACCTGAGGGCATCGCCCGCGAGGTCTTGTCTTAACAGATTGGGAACATGGCGGTTGCGCTCCTAAAACAGCCGGAAGCTGATCGCTGACCACAGGCAGCCACTATGCCTTTTCGTCAACCATCCCCCCTCCCGTGCCGAGCAAATCGAAGGTGGCCGACCAATGGGGGTGGCTGGTGGTCTTCGCTGGCAGCCTTTTTCTGGGGGGGGTTATTGCATATTTTGGGGCCATAGTCTATTATGCCATTGTTATTTGCGTGCCGAGAACCACTTTTGCATGCGGGGAAACATTCGTATGGCGAAAGACGTCACGCTTAGCCCGGCCGGCTTGCGGATCGTGAAACTGTTGGTGGGGCAGCCTCCGAAGACCGTGGCCGGACTAATTCGAAGCGCAGGGGTAACGCGGACGGCCGTGACCGAGCAGCTCAACGATCTGGTCGCGGCGGGACTTCTCGAGCGATCGCTCGAACGGTTGCCGGGGCGGGGACGCCCGCGGCACGTTTACAGGGCGACCAACGCCGCGCTGCTGTTGTTCGCCTGCGATCAGCAGGCGGTGATGTCAGCCCTCTGGCAGGCGATTTTTGACGTCTGCGGCGAAGATGCGGCGAAGAAGATCATCAAACGCGTCAGCCGGGCGATGGGCGAGCACTACAGCCAGAAAATCACCGCCAAGAAGCCGTTGGAGCGGCTGCGACAGTTGATTTCGCTCTTCACCGGACAGGGGGAGTTGGTCAACCTGGTGGAAAACCACAACGGCCACGGGACGATTCACCGCCGAAGTTGCCCCTTCGCCGCCGTGGCCGACAGCCGGCAAATCGTCTGCCGCATCGATCAGGAGATGATCAATGCGGTCGTCGGCCGGCACGTGCGGCGGGTGGCTTGCCGCCGCAACGGCGATCCATGCTGCACTTTCGAGATCGCCAGCGAGTAGGACGCTTGGGCCGATCAGCCGAAGCCGTAGGTTATGCTTTAGCATAACGGAAGCCATTCGGCGCGATGGTGTTATGCTGAAGCATAACCTACGCGCAGATTAGCGGAGGCGGGCTGGAACACTATAGCGACAAGAGGAATTCGACTAGGTCGTCGATGTCGCGATCCGGCAACCGGCTGAGGTTCCCGAAAATGGCACCGTGCTTTTCCTTGGTGAAGATCTCCTTGACCGTGCGGCAGTGGCCGTCGTGCATGTAGGGGGCGGTGCGCCAAAGCTCGACCAGCGAAGGCGTTTGGAACTGGTCGCCCGGATTGTCCAGCGGGCCGGCGCTGCCGACGTCGTGGGCCAGCTTGTCGCTGAACTGTGGGGCGGGATGGCAATGAGTGCAGCCGACGCGCCGGTCGAAGAAGATCTTCTCGCCGCGGACGGCGGCGGGGCTGAGATGGCCGTCGATTAGCCGCGGGCTGGCCACCGGCGTGAGCGAACGGATATACTCGTCGATGGCTCGGCCGTCGGCTTCCGGCCGTGCCGCCATCATGACGGAGCGGATACCGGCGCGAACCGCCTCACCCGCCGACGCCCGCACGCCCAACGACATGGCGGCGCCGCGCTCGAACGCCCCCAACAGCGATCGGGCTTTTTTCGGATTGCCCAGGCCGTCGTTCGGCAAGTCCCAGTAGAGGCCGTCGGTCCGGCCGTCAGGGTGGCAGCTCGCACAGCTTTGCCAGTGCTGGAAACTCACCGTGGCGTCGTTAAAGAGCATCTCGCCGCGGCGGCGAGCGTCGATCGCCGGCTTGGGACCGAGCAGGATTCGCCCGACGGCCCGCGGCGGGTTCGACCGCAGATCGACGATGGCGAGCGTGTCGGAAAAATACTCGGCGACATAGGCCGTGCCGGCGACGATCGTCACGCCGTGCGGACCGTTCCCTTCCAGCTTGACGCGACGCCGCAAATCACCGAGAAAGGCGAGGTCGTTTTGCACGTCGGCGGCCGGCGAGTGAGAAATGTCGCCCAGCCGGGCGAGTTTCGCGACCAGCCCGGCAGCGTCGATCACGCTCAGTTCATGCGTGCCGGCGTGGGTGATACAGAGTTGCTTGCCGTCGGCCGTTGACGCCACGCCCCACGGGTTGGCCGCGCCGCGAAACACGTCGTCCAGCAATACCGTGTTGACCAGCCGCTTGGCGCGGGCGTCGATGATGCTCAGGGCGTTCGTGTTCACCCAGCCGCGATCCAATAGCGTGGTGGGCAGTTGATAGCGGGCCAACACGTGGACGGCGTAGACGTAGCGGCCGTCGGGCGAAATGCACAGCCCGCGAACGTCGATGCCGCCGTTCGGCAGGCGGATGATCGTCGCTCGATTTGTGGCCGTATCCACCGCAACGATCACCGCAGCGACGTCGCCGCTGTCGGCGGGATCGTGCGGAAGCAGATCGGCGGCAAACAGCGATTTGCCGTCCGGCGTCACCGCCGCACAGTAGGGCTCGCGCGGCACCGAGACGGCGGCGAGCGGCTTGCCGCTGTCTAGGTCAATCGCCGTAATCTTGTTCTCGAAGCGATTGCAGACGTACAACCGCTTGCCGTCGCGGGCGACTACGGGGGCGATAGCCATCATGCCGGCCGGCAACGCGGCCACAACGCGGCCGGTGTCAGCCGCGACGACACAGACGCTGGCCGATCCGCCGCTGCACGTTACGTATAGCCGATCTCCTGCGGGGCTCAAAGCGATGCCGGTCGGCTCGGCCGGCAGCGAGGTTCGGCGAATGACCTTGCGGGCGGTGACGTTTACGGCGAGCAGTTGATTCGCGTCTTTGCACGTCACATAGAGGGTCTTGCCATCGTTGGAGGCGACGATCGCGTCGGGGCCGAGGAACTTGGGTTGGGCTGCTAGTTGCTCCGTCGCAGAGAATAGGATGACGAGAAGCAGGATTTTGACGGAGTACGGCAAGCCTCCGTGTAAGAAGGAGAAAGGGGAAAGGGGGAAAAAGGGAAGGAATGAAATCATTTTCACGGTCACTTCCCCTTCGTGCGAATCCACTCTTTGATATTGCGTTGCTCGATCTCTTCCATCCGCTTTCGCTTGTCGAGGAAGTGGGAATATACCTGCAATTCGGCCTTCGACCAGGTGTTGGCTTCGAGATAGTCGCCGCAGAAGGGGACCAGCAGATCGATCCAACAGGCCATCTTGTCGGTCTCTTCCCGCGAGAGTTTTACGCCGCCGTGCCCTTGCTGCAACAGCGTCATCAACCGGCTCTTGGCTGCGCCCGCGGAGTAGGGGGGCAACATGCCGGGGGACGACTGGGCGCTGATCCAATTGACGATCGGGTTGTGCGGATCGCCGCAGAGGCTGTTGGAGTGCTCGGCCCCGCTCACCCTGCGGCTGGCGGTCAGCGCCAGGTAGGCCTGACTCCACTTGCGTTTCGCCGTTGCATCGAACACGTCGCTGTCGAGCAGGCTGAAGGCGAGGTCGCCGGGATTGCCCGACCTTGCGGACGGTCGCGCCGCGGCGAGGGCTGAACGCGGCCCAAGGGGGACAGTCCCATTTTCGTTGGCACGAAAATTGGGACAGTCCCCTTTGTGGCAGGCGATGCAATGCCGGTTCAGGATCGGTTGGATCTCGCCGCGGAAGCTGAAACCTCGCGGCGGACCGTAGAACCCCTCCATTTGCTCGGCGTCCTCGCGCAGGGCCAGCGGCACGGAAGAGCCGACCGGCGGCGCGGCGTTCTTATTCTCGTGGCAACCGACGCACGAGCCGACCTCGCCGGGCTGGAACGTCGTCCAGCTTCGCATCGTCTGGATCGCGCAGCCCTTTTCGTCGATCGCCTGGAAATAGACGGGCGTGCGGGCGGGAACCTCGAAAAAAGCCGACCCGTCCTCGTGGACCTTCGTTTCCCCCAACACGATCTTCACGTCCCACGCGCCATTTCCGATTGCCACGGGCGTGCAGACCAGCGCCTCGCCGTCGGGCCCGGCGTTTTCGTTGTTGCCGATGCCGGCGGCGCGATAATCCAGCGCGACCACGCGGAGTTTCTTCACCGTGCCGCGGGGGACGCCGCGCAACCCTTCGCCCAGATAGATGTCTTGCATGTAGCAGAGGTCCAGCTTCTTGCGGTAATCGACGGTGTTGGGGCGCACGTGCGGCACGCGCCGCGGGGCCAACGGAACCGGCTGGTTGCAGGAAATCCGCCCGTCGGCGGCGAGCAGCTCACGCCGCCCGTCCTGGTCCATCCAATAGATGCCGAAGGGGCCGGCCGCTCCCTCCGGCTTGAACGAAATCAGGAACTCCGTCTCACTTAGCGGGTAGGGATACTGGAACTGGTCGCCGCTCTGTCCGTAGGCGTCGATGCGTTCGGCCCGAGTTTCGCGCAGCGGCGCGATCAACTGGGCGCCCTGATTCTCTTGCCGTCCCCGCGAGGGATCGATGATGCCGAGCCAGCCCTTTTGCAGCGTGTGATGGCCCGAGAAGACGGCCATCACCTTGTCCGTGCCGGGGATGGCGCGGGCGTGCAGCAGGCTGGTGGGAAACCAGGAGTTGTTGCCGTAATACTCCGTCTGCCCCGTGCCGTCCGGATTCATCTGAAACAGCCCCTGCGAGAACATCTGGCCGCGATCGCTGTATTCCCAGCGGGTGTAAACGATGCGGCCGTCGGGCAGCACGCTCGGGTAGTTGGTGTGGACCTGGTCGAATGCCAGCCGGCGAAGGAAGCGGCCATCGCGGTCGCACGTGTACAGGTTGCTCACCTCCGTCCACCAGCAATCGACGGTCTGCACGCAGCGGGTGGAACTGAAGATGATCTGGCCGTTCGGCGCGTAAACCCCCTCATAGTCGGCGAAACCCAGGCCAAAGGTCAACTGCCGCACCCGGCCGGTCGCGGCATCGAGCTCGTAGAGATGATAGTCATCCTTGTCCAGCGATTTTTTCCAGGCAAACAGCACTTTCTTCCCGTCGTAGGAGACGTCGGGATCGCGGAGCACGCCGCCGGGATCGTCGACCAGCGCGCGAACCTGGCCGAACAGCCCGCTGAAACTCAAGAGGCAGAGGCTTGCACCGGGCGCGAAGCCCCGCTCGTTTTGGGCGTCGGACTGGCCTTCGGTGTAGGCGTAATGCGAGCCGCCGATATCGTAGTGCTTGGTGACGACAATTCGCGGCCATTTTTTCAGCAAGGTCCGCAGTCTGGCCGCGCGGCGCTGCAGGCACGCCGCCTTGTAGAGGCGTCCCCAGGCAGGATCCTCGGCCGGGGCGTCTCTCAATTGGCGAAGTCGCGATTCCAGGCCGGCCGCGTCGCTCCCAAGCTCGCCGGCGATGGCGGCGATTGCGTCCTTCCAGGTCTTGTCTCGGTCGATGCCGTCTTGGGCCCGCCAGTCGGCCAGCACGTCGGCGGGCACTGCCACCGAGCCGGACCGCTCTCGATCTGCCGCGTTGTGCGGGGCGTCGCCATAGGCCCGCGCCAACATGCCGACGAGAAGTGCGAAGCAAAGCGAGGATCGCATCGGCTTGATCGGCATCTCGTACCCTCGATCGGAACGGCCGTGGCAGGCGGACAGTAATCTCAATCGTAACAAACCCGCCCGGGATAATCAATTTGGCGTTGGCGGATTCGCAGAAGAACTGCGAAGTCCCGAGACTCTCGTTCCCACGCTCTGCGTGGGAACGCGTGGTGTTCTCGGGGACGCGCAGAACGCTGACCCAGCCCGCCGCTTCCCTCCGGGGCGCGGCTAAACGCTGGGAGGGAACGTTCGCCTGACATGTTATCCACCGTAGTCGCGCTGCGAGGGGTCCACTTGCCGGCAATTGGATAGGCTTGTCATTCACTTCGCCACGTTCTATGATGCGACTCTGGTGAAGATCGGCATTCATCATTCAGCAATCATCATTCAGCAATCCCAAATGTCCAGCGTCTATCGCACCGACGCCGGCCGCACGCCGGCCCGGGTCAGTCCCGAAATCCTCGACCGCCTGCCGCCGCACGACCTCGAAGCGGAAAAGGGCGTGCTGGGCAGTATCCTCTTGGACCCGAATCTCGCCGACGACGTCGCCCTGGCGCTGCGGCCGGAAGATTTCTATGCCGAAGCCAACGAGAAGCTCTATTGCCATCTGCTGGCGATGCACGACGAAGGGAAACGCATCGACGCCACGCTGCTGTTGGACCGGCTCCGTTCGGCCGGCGACCTCGAGTTGATCGGCGGGGCGGCCTACCTGGCCGAGGTCCTGCATGCCGTCCCCTACGCTTCCAACGCCGTCTACTACGCCGAGATCGTCCGCGCCAAGGCGACGCTGCGGGCGCTGATCCACGCCAGCACCGAAATCCTCCGCGACGCCTACGAGCCGGCCCTCGATCCGCGCGAGCTGGTCGGCCGGGCCGAGGAGAAAATCTTCGCCGTTCACGACGAGCGCAGCAGCGATCAAGTCACCTCGATGAACGACCTGCTGATCGAGGCCTTCGAGCGGATCGATGCGCGGCTGGAACGCCGTGAAGGGGTGGGCGTGCCCACCGGCTTCAACGACCTCGACAACAAGACGGGCGGGCTGCACGACTCGGAGCTGGTCATCTTGGCCGCCCGGCCGAGCATGGGCAAAACCGCCCTGGCCACGAACATCGCCGAGTACGTCGCCTGCGAGGCGAAGGTGGCCACCCTGTTCGTCAGCCTGGAGATGGCCCGGCTGGAACTGGCCCAGCGGATGCTCTGTTCGCAGGGGCGGATCGACGCCAGCAAGTTCCGCAGCGGCTTTCTTTCCGGCGACGACCGGCAGAAACTGGTGGCGGCCTCGGCCAAGCTGAGCAAGGTGCCGCTGTTCATCGACGACACGCCCACGCGGACCATCACCGAGATCGCCGCCTGTGCCCGGCGATTGAAGCGGAAGCACCAGTTGGGGCTGATCGTGATCGACTATTTGCAATTGATCCAGCCGGACGACCCGCGCGATCCGCGACAGGAGCAGGTGGCAAAAATGGCGCGGCGGCTCAAGGGCCTCGCCCGCGAGCTGAAGGTTCCCGTGCTCTGCCTGGCGCAGTTGAACCGCCAGGCCGACGCGGCCGAGCACCGCCCGAAATTGAGCCATCTCCGCGAGTCGGGGGCGATCGAGCAGGACGCCGACGTGGTGATGTTCGTCCATCGCGAAGAGTACTACCACACCCACGAGGAGGCGGTGGAAAAGGGGATCTGCGGCCAGGCCGACATTATCGTGGCCAAGCAGCGGAACGGACCGACCGGCGACATCAAGCTCGCCTGGTTCGCGCAGTACACCCGCTTCGAGAACCTCTCGCAAAAGCCATACGAGGAGTTCGGCGAGTACCAAGAGGACTTCTGAGTCGCTCCCCTTTTCCTCAGCTATACTTGTCTGGTTCCCCGCCGTGGTTGGCGGCGTGGCTTTCCGCGCTTGGGCAACGGATCAAGTTGTGTGCAAGTCTGAAAACTCCGCCGGCAGAGCGTGGATCGTCTGCGGGCTGCTGCTCGTGGCGGTGGCCGCCGTCTTCGGGCAGACGCTGCGGCACGAGTTCGTCAGCTACGACGACAGACTCTACCTGTTGGAGAACCGCGAGAACGTCGGCGATGGGCTGACGGCCGCCTCGATCGGCTGGGCGTTCCGCACCACGCACGGAAGCATGTGGGGACCGGTCACCTGGCTCTCGCATCTGGCGGATTGCCAGCTTTACGGTTTTCGGCCGTGGGGCCATCATCTCAGCAACGTGTTGCTGCACGCGGCCACGACGCTCTTGCTCTTTCTGACCTTGCGGCGGATGACCGGCGATCTCTGGCCGATGCGCCTGGCAGCGGCGCTGTTCGCCATTCATCCCGCGCACGTGGAGACGGTGGCCTGGGTCGCGGAACGCAAGGGCCTCTTGGGCGGGCTGTTCTTCGTGCTGACGCTGGCCGCCTACGTGCGTCTGGTGCAACGCCCGTTCTCATGGTGCAACTACCTCATCGTAATCGCGGCGTTCGTGTTGGGCCTGATGTCGAAGCCGGTGCTGGTGACGCTGCCGCTGCTGCTGTTGCTGTTGGACTACTGGCCGTTGCGGCGAATGTCGCCGGGCTGTTGGCGGCGGCTGATCTGGGAGAAACTGCCGCTGCTGGCGTTGGCGGCGGCGGCCTGCGTGGCGGCGCCGCTGACGCAGGGTAGGGCGGTCGCCTCCGTCGCTCAAGTGCCGATCGGGCAGCGACTCGCCGACGCGCTGGTCGCCTACGTTGGATATCTGGGGCAGTTTTTCTGGCCGGCAAACCTCGTGCCGTTCTATCCGCGCCCTGCTCACGGCCCGCCGGCGTGGCAAACGTTCGCGGCGGCGGCGATTCTGCTGGCGATCTCGGCGGCGGCCACGGTCGCGCGGAAGCGGCGACCCTGGCTCTTCGTCGGCTGGTTCTGGTTCGTGGGGACGTTGGTGCCGATGATCGGACTGGTGCCGATCGGCGCCCATCGGATGGCGGATCGCTACACCTACGTCACGCAGATTGGCCTGTGCATCATCGTGGCCTGGGGGCTGGCGCGGCTCGTGGCGGTTTGGCCTCGCTGCCGGGCGGCGTGTGCGAGCGCCTCGCTGGCGATGCTGATAATGCTCGCGGCCGCGGCGTGGCTTCAGACTGCGCAGTGGCGCAACAGCAAAACGCTTTGGGCTCACATGCTCGAATGCTATCCCCGGCAAGCGATCGGATACAGTTGCTTCGGCGCCGCACTGCTCGATGAGGGACGCAGCGACAAGGCGATCGAGTACTTCAGGACCGCCCTGACCATCGACCCCTGCAGCGTCGAGGCGCTGACGCTGTTGGGCAACGTCGCCGCGGGACAGGGGAAGTACGCCGAAGCGGCCGACTACCTTGGCCTGGCGGTGAAACTCGATCCGCACCACGTTCGCGGCATGAACAACTACGCCCTGGCGCTGGTGAATCTCGGCGAAACAGAAAGGGCGATCAAGGTCTTGCGAAGCGCGCTGGCCGTCGAGCCCGATTCGCCGATCGTCAACAATAGCCTGGGCTCGATTTTGGCCAGCCGCGGCAAACTCGACGCGGCCGCGGAGTGCTTCAAGAGAGTGTTGGCGCGCGCCGAGGAACGCAGACGCCCACGACAATCTCGGCTCGGTGTTGCGCGACCAAGGGCGGATCGACGAAGCTGTAACGCAGTGGCGCGAGGCGATTCGTTTGGACCGGCGTGACGCTTCTGCCGTTCGGCGTCTGGCCTGGACGATGGCCACGTGCCGCGATGCGAAGATTCGCAGCGGCCGCGAGGCGATCGAATTGGCTGCATGGGGCGTGCAACTTTGCGAAGGCCGAGAGCCGCTGGCCTTGGGCACGCTGGCCGCCGCCTATGCCGAGGCGGGCCGATTCGCCGATGCCCTCAAGTGCGCCGACCGCGCGATTGCAGCCGCCGACGCCCGGGTGGAGGCCAACCTGGCAAAGAGCCTCCGCGGGCAGCGGGAACAATACCGGCAGGGAAAGCCCTACCGAGAATGACGAAGCGTTCCGCTCTTCATCGCAGTCGCCGTCTGCACCACGAGGCGAATGCCGCCCTGCGAGCTGAGGCGCCAGCGTCTTATCAATATGGGGTATTTGCAGAGACCTTGCCGGTTTTGCGGCTTTTTTGCCCATGCTCGGTCAAAGTCTGACGGCTGGGGATTGTGTGCGTCAAGTTCCGAGAAATCCGGTTCCGATGAGAGTAGTAGATTTGCTGTCCATAACGGCGCAATCCAAAGGGGGGAATCATGCGACTGCGATGGATGTTCGGGGCCGTGCTCCTGCTGGCCACGTTGGCCACAAGCGGCCAAACTCTGGCTGCGGGAAAGGATTCCGGCCGCTTGGCGGCACTGGCCGCCCGGCAGGATCTGTGCGATATGGTCTGTTTCGCTATGACCGAAGGGCACATGAATCCGGTCTATCGAGGGATCATCCTCCAGCAGGCGAAATCGGTGCTCTCGCCCGAGGAGTATGTGTCTTTCAAGCGGTCGCTCGATCGCGTCGCGCCGCCGCCTCCGCCGAGACCAAAAATGAAACACAAACACGTGGCCAAGGCCGTGGCGAAGCCGGCTCAGAAATCGACGCCGGCACCGACCGGAAAGGGGCAGGAACTGGTGATACCCGCCAGCGCGAACCTGCCTGACGGGGTAGCACCGCCGGTGTTCCTGCGGTAGAATCGGGGCACGATGGCTGGCCGATTCGCCGAAAATGCGCTCTTCTTTCGTGAGTATCTGCGGAATTTCCACAGCACCGGCGCGCTTCTGCCCAGCGGGCGATTCCTGGCGGCGGCGCTGGCCCGGTTCGTAGGCGGCCGAACCGGCAACGGAGAGGCGACCGCTGGCCGGGTTCGGCCGCTGAGGATTCTGGAAGTCGGCCCGGGCACCGGCGCGGTCACGCGGCGAATCGTCGCCGCGATGGGCAGGGACGACACGCTCGACCTGGTGGAATTGAACGAGACGTTCGTCAGCCGGCTGAGAGAGTGTTTCCAGCATGACCCGGCCTTCCGTGCGGTTGCCGATCGCGCACGGGTGTTGCACTCCCCCATCGAGGATTTGCCACGCGAGCAGACGTATGACGTCATCGTGTCGGGGCTTCCGCTGAACAACTTCTCGGCCGAGTTGGTCGGGCAAATCTTGGCCGTGCTGCTCGAGTTGCTGTCGGCCGAGGGGACGCTTTCCTTCTTCGAGTACATCGCGGTGCGGCCGGCCCGGGCGCTGGTCAGCGGCCGGGTGGAGCGGGAAAGGCTGCGAGGGGTGGCGCGGGCGATGCGGGCGGTGCTCGATCCGCATGAAATCCGCCGCGAGGCGATTTGGCTGAACGTTCCCCCGGCCTGGGTTCATCATGTCCGCCGAGACGCTGCCGCAAAATAGCAGTGGGAGGCGACCGTAGCCGCCTCCCACTTGGCTTTCGCCGTGTCACTGGCCGTTCTGTTGTCGGCTAGGAAGCGTCGTGGCCGTTGTCGGCTTTCTCGCCGCCGCAGCCTCCGCCCGAGGCGGAATCTCTGCCGCACCCACAGCCGTCATCCTTTCCGCAGGCGGACTTGCCGCAGCAGGCGGCTTTCTTGCCGCAATCGCACGTACCGCTTTTGGCGCAGCCGCAGCCGCAGGGGCACTTGACCCCCTTCGCGGCGCAATTGCAGGCGCCACTCTTGCCGCAACCGCACTTGCAGGGGCAGGCCGCGGCAGGTTTCTTGCCGCAATTGCAGACGCCGCTGGTGCCGCAGCCGCATTTGCAGGGGCATTCGACCCCTTTCTGGCCGCAATCGCAAACGCCGCTGTTCGCGCAGCCGCAGTTGCACTTACAGCCGGCGGGATCGGGCGATTTCTTTGCGGAGGCCCCGGTCGCCCATACTGTCGCAAGAGCGAGCACTACGGCGAACGAGGCGGTGTAAACCACCTTCCAGGTTTTCCAACACATTGCTATTTGTCCTTGAAATGAGATGTACTTCGTATCGAAATTGAGAGAAACCAGGTTCAACGCGTCATCCCGTTCCGGCATGTAGCCTGCCAGCGTCGAGTCGGTCGACAAACGGGAGATATTGTGCCGCAGACGACACATTTACGTCAGGCAGATGCCCGTCCCATAAGAAAAGTGGGCGCGCAGCATCCCCTTGGCGGCATCAGCAACGCCATCGGCACAACGCGCCGCAGCGTTGCAGGGCGGAGGGGCATAGGCCAGACGGACCGGGTCTGGACGAGGCAAATCCAGCGATCAGAACGTCCGCCGGCAAGCCATGAATCCCGTGCGTCGCTGCTGCAAGGTCGCGGGGTGGAGTGCGATGGAGAAGGGTCGCCTCGGTCGATTTCCGCGGGCTTTGCTTGCCGAGATTGCAGCGGCAGACGGACTTGCCGGTGCAACAGCAGCAGCGCGGGTGCTTTGCCGTCGCGGCAGAGGGCTTGCCGTGCGACGCCTCGCAGTTGCAGCGAGGAAGCGAGAACGCGGCCACCGGCTGAACCGCCAGAGCGGCAGCCAACAGCCAAGCAAAGGACTCACGCGGCGTTCTCACCAGGCGAAACATAGCATCCTCTCCACCTGCATGATACACGCATTTCTATCGGCGACAAGCCCGAAGCAGGGCAGCCGTGCATCCTCCGCGGGAGCGGTGGCTGCAATCGAGTGATTCATCACCGCGGTGTCAATGTTCGACGCGATCGGTAAGCCGACTAGGTCAACGCCCAATTCCTGGCGTCGCCGGCCGAGGAGAAGACCTGATCGACGGCGTCGGTGGAGGAAGCGGTGGGATTGTACGCGGATAGCGAGGAGAGCAACTGGGGATCGAAGAGCCGCCTCTCGCCCAAGGGGAGGGCGGGGTTCATCAGGTCGAGCGAATCGTCATGACCGAAGCCGAGCACGTGCGACATCTCGTGCATCACCGTGGTCAGCAGGTCGACGCGGTCGGCGGCGGCGCTTCCGGCGGGAGCGGCCAAGGCGTAGGGGCCGAGCGACGTGCTGAACTCGCTGTCGTCGGCCGGCGTCGGATCGACGAACCAGCCGTAGCCGGCGGCGTTGCGGCTAATGTAGATGGATGAGCCCTCGGCCTCGCCCAGCATGTTCTTGGGCAGATCGCCGATCTGGACCGACACGCCCGTCATGGCGGCGGCGACCTGGATGCCGGTGGCGGCCGTAAGCCGCCGCTCGGCCTCGACGATGATCGGCTGGAGTTGTGCGGCGGCTCAGCGGCGCGGCGGCGGCGGACGGAGCAGCGGACGCATCGACCATCAGGGCCGGGGCCGTGATCGTAATCGGCTGGGTCAGATGGGAGAACGTGGCCTTGCCATTCGACCAGATGTATCCGCCGATATAGTATTGGCCCGCCGCGAGATCCGGGACAGTCCACTGGTAGTAGCGGTACTGGTTGTCGTCGCTGGCGGTCAGCGTCTTGCCGTTGACTTCGATGTACTTCTCGTTGCCGTTGACCGCGGTGTCCTTGTCGTAGAAGAGACTGACGGTGCTGTTGGCCGCGAAATTGTGGGCCATGAAGTAGATGTCAACCGTCTGGCCCGGCGTGAAGCTTCCCGACGTCGGCGCAGTGACGCGGAAGGTCGGCACCGGATCGACCAGCGTGATCGACTGGGTGAGGTGCGACCAGGTCGCCTTGCCGTTCGACCAGAGATAACCGCCGATGTAGTACGTTCCCGGCTTCATTCCGGTGGTGTCCCACGGGTAGTCGCCATAGCCCGCGGTATAAAGGTCGTTTGCAGCGACCTTATCAACCTCGAAATACTTTTCGTTGCCATTGATGATTTTGTCGCTGTCGTAGCAGAGGCTGACGGTGGCGTTGCTGGCCATGTTGCTGGCGGCCCAGGCGACGGTGACAGTCTGCCCGACGTTGTAGGTCCCCGAGGTGGGCGTCGTTAGCCGGAAGACGGGCGTGGGCACGACGATCGTGATCGGCGTGGCAATGGCAGAGCGGATCGGCGTGCCGCCGGAGAACAGGTAACCGCCGATGTAGTACGTTCCGGGAGCCATTCCGCTGGTACCCCATTGGTAGGTCTGCACGCCGTTGGCGGCGATGACCTGATCGACCTCGATCCAGTGCTGCTTGCCGCTCACTGCCTTATCGTTGGCATAATTGATCGTGTCGTAACAGAGGCTGATTCTGGTGCCGGCGATGATGTTGGCGTCGGTCCAGGCGATCACCACGGTCTGCCCGACGTTGTCCGTCCCGGAGGTGGGGGCCAGCAGGCGGAAGCTGGGCTTGTTGACCAGATTGAACTGAACGCTGTTGTCCGTGCCGGTGGAGGCGGAATTGAGGGCGCCGAGGGCATCGTGGACCTTGCCGGCGGGGATCGAGACGATGAGCTTGCCCGTGCTGGCCATACCCCCGACCGCGACATCGTAGGTCGTGCCGCTGGTGTCGCTGGCGGTGACGCTGGCGACGAGATTGCCGAGGACGGTGCCGCCGAACGCCACGTCGAGTCCGCTGAAATCGACCACGGCCGTGGCAAAGACGACGGTGAAGTGAATCGTTGAACCGGTGGTGGGATCGGCTTGCGTGGACGCCTGGTTGATGGTGACGGAAAACGGGATACCGTTGTAGGTTACTGTGTTGTCGGTGCTTGTGGAGGGGTTGTTGGGGTTGCCGACGGCATCGTGAGCGACGTTCGAGGCCAGGCTGACGATGACCGTGCCGTTTCGCGTCATGCCGCTGACTGCGATGGTGTAGTTCTGGCCGGTGCTGTCGCTGGCAGTGACGGTGGCCGTCGTGGCGCCCGCGGTGCCGCTGATGGTGACGTCGCCTGTGGTGAAATCGCTGACTGCCTTGTTGAAGATGGCGGTAAAATCGATCGTCGAGGCGCTGGTCGGATCGATCTCATTACTGGGCTGGTTGACCGTGACTGTCAGGTCGGTGAGGTCGCTGGGATTGAAGGTGAGCAGTACGCCCTCGGCAACGTAGTTGCCGTGCGAGTCGCTCACTTGGTTCGGCTGCATCGTGAGCGTGTAGCGGACGAGGGCGGCAGGATCCCACGTCCCATCTGGCGAGTCGAAAGCGTACGTCGCCGTCACCGTCGAGCCATCAGTGCTCACCGTGTCGTCGAGGAACCTGGCATTCGCGCGGAAGTTATTGGCGTTGGTCACGAGAATGTCGTTGCCGTCGAGCGAAGAGACCGCGATCTGATCGCCGGGATTGCTGTAGGTCACGACAAAGGTGATGCTGGCGGGAGAATCGCTCCTCTTGACGTTGTCAAGCACGGCGGTTGCCGTCGGCGCCGCATCGACTGTAACCTGCACGGCGGACGAGCTGAAACTGGGAACGTCCGCCGTCTTGCTAAGAGGCGTGTAGCCGGAGGGATCGCTGGAATTCTCGTCGACGGTCACCGTCTGGTTCTTCGCAATCTGGATCGCGGTAAACGTATGACCGCCATCCGTCAATGTCTTGGAAGCATCGGTCGTAACGGTGACGGACGTGCCAGAGGCGGTCGCCTCTCCGATCACGTTGCCGTCGGCAAGGATCTCCACCAGATTGCCGTTGCTGACGCCGGAAACCGTGAACTGGAGGGAGTGATTCTCATTTGTCGTCAGCCCGGTGCCCCCATCCGAAGGCACAAACACCGGCTTGGCGGTGGCGCTGGGAACAACGGCGGCAAACGGATTGGCGGGATTAGACGCGTCGTCGGGCTGGATGGTAACGACGAACGTCTGCGGCGTCGCCGAACCCGTTCCATCGCTGGCAATCACCGTGATCGTAACTGTGCCGCTGACTCCCGCCGGCGCGCTGAGCTGCAACACGCCGTTCTGCGTGTCGGTGACGATCGAGGCCGACGTGATCGTCACCGGCGTTTGCAGATAGCCGACGCCGTTCGGGTCTTGCGTCGAATCCTCGTCCGGCATGGCCGCGATCGCCTGGTTCACGCTCGTTCCGGCGGTCTGAACGCCGAAGATCGTGTAGCTGAAATCGAGAAACCGGGCGGCCTGTTCGGTGACGAAAAACTCCGTGGAACTGGTGCTCGGGCTTGATGTGCGCGCCATGGCCAACATGCCCGGCGCGGTGAACTCGAGATCGGGGTTGAATTCCTCGGCCATATTCGCCGGCTGCGGCGACTTGATGGCGCCGGTCGGCGGGTTGTTGCCGCCTTGGATGACAAACGGATTGCCGTCCTGGTCCATTCCGTTGCGGTAGATCTGAAGGCCGTCATAGAAACCCGATGCAACCAAATTCTCGATCGCAGTGGCAGTCGCCGGCGCGAGATTGTCGAGCAACTGAAATTCCATCGGCTGGGAGAAGCCGTCGATGTTGAACACGACGCTCTTGTTGGTGGCAGGCATCACCACGGGAGTGACTTTGGAGTAATCCGTAGCCGTCACGGCGTAGTTGATCGTATTGCCGGGATCGCTGCCATTGAGCGGAACATAGATGGTGGTTCCCGCCGGCAGCGTCACGTCGGAAATTGCCGGCAACGTGATCGACAACAACTGCCGCGATTCCAATTCCTCGAAGATGCTCCGTCGATGTCGTCCGCGACGCGGACCAGAAGATTTAGAGTGCCAAGCAGTCTGTCCGAATCGGCCAAAACGAGACTTCGACATGGTCATTCTCAGGGGGAGCGGTGTGAAGAGTGGTGGACGCATGCTTCCGCATCGCGCGGGGCAATGTGGGGGCGGCAGTCCGGTCGCTGCCCTAGCGAAGCCGCCTGCAACATGCCCTCATTATGAACCGGCCCCACCAAATCAGCAAACGAATTCCAAGCCCGCCGCCGAATTCCCCTTGTTTGAGCGTGCTTTGGAACAGTCGAGAGGGGGACCGGTCTTGCGGCGTTGAACGATCATGCGGGTTAGTCCGGGTTCATCACAGGCCCCGGCCGTGTGCCACTGCTTGCTCGGAAGCAGTGTACCAGTTCCAACCTCCCCCCAGGGCCGATCAGTTTTTCAATTTGGAGATTGTAGGAGGCGACTCCTGTCGCCGATTTGGGTGCCGCCCAGCCGAAATTGCCACAAATCGGCGACAGGAGTCGCCTCCCACAGCGAAAACCGATCGGCCCTGAACCTCCGTCCGGCACTGCTTGCACGCAAGCAGTGGCACACGCTCATGCAGGATGCGTGTCAGTCGGCCATCACGCAGCGGTTCTTGGCCCAGGCCCTGAGATGTTCGACGTGTTCGCGCATGACGACCGAAAGGGGTTGCGTGGTCGAAATGGCGGCGAGAATGTGCTCCGTGGTACACTCGGTCTTGTCGGCAAACGCGGCGTAGAGTCCGGAGATCACCGCCTGCTCGATTTCGGCGCCGCTCAGGCCGTCCGAGGCGGCGACCAGCCGCGGCAGGTCGAAATTGGCCTTGTCGCGGTTGCGCTTCTTCAGATGGACGGCGAAAACCGCTTCCCGCTCGTGCGGGCCGGGCAAATCGACGAAAAAGATCTCGTCGAACCGACCCTTGCGCATCAGTTCCGGCGGCAACTGCGAGAGGTTGTTCGCGGTCGCGATCAGGAAGATCGGGGCACGGTGGTCCTGCATCCAGGACAACAGCGTGCCGAACATCCGTTGCGACAGCCCGCCGTCGGCCGAATCGCTATTGGCCGAAGCGAAGGCCTTCTCGATCTCGTCGATCCACAACACGACCGGCGACATCGACTCGGCCTGCCGCAATGCCTCGCGCAGCCGCGCCTCGCTCTCGCCGATGTACTTCTGATAGAGCACGCCGGGGTCCATCCGCAGCAGCGGCATCCGCCAGGCCGAGGCCACGACCTTTGCGCACAGGCTCTTGCCGCACCCCTGCACGCCCAGCAAAAGGATGCCGCGGGGCGGATCCAGCCCGAAGTCGCGCGCCCGGGCGGAGAAGCCGCCATGCCGCATGTTCAGCCATCGCTTCAGGTTGCTCAGGCCGCCGATGTCGTCGGGCGAGACATCGGCGGCGACCGATTCCAGACAGCCGGTCGTCCCCAGCAGATTACGCTTGGCATCCACGATCCGCGGCAGATCGGAGACGTCCAGCACGTTATCGTCGCGGATGGCGCCGGCGACCACCCGGGCCGCCTCTTCGCTGGTCAGCCCGCGCAACGTCTGAACCAGCGTGTCGAGATCGCGCTTGGTCAGTTTGGATTCGACCGGCTCAAGGCTCGCCTTCCGCACTTCCAGGAAGGTGCTGCGAACGATTTCCTCGATTTCCTCTTCGGCCGGCCAGCCGACGTCGAAGGGCACGGCCAGTCGGCGAAGCTCCGGCGGCAGTCCGAGGGCGTCGATCAGCACCAGTGTCCAGGGGCGTGAGTTGGCGGAGAAATAGAGGTCGCGGAGCGAGCGGGCGACCTGGGGGTCCTTGCAGTGCGGGCTGAGGTCCTTGAACAAATAAATGGCCGGATTGGCGGATTGGCTGACGTAGCGCAGCGCGGCGGCCACCTTGCCCGGCTCGACCAGCGGCCGCGATGGGGCTGGGGGCGGGGCCACAAGTCCGTCAGTGACCGACCATTCCAACAGCGTCATCCGCAGTTGCTGGGCAATCTCGCAGACCGCCGCCGTCGCCCGCGGCTCGTCGGGCGTCTCAATCGCGATAATCGGGTTGCCTGCCTGGAAGAGCTGCCGCAGCACGTCGGATCGCATCGGAGAATCCCTCGTGGCCGAGTGCCGGCCGGGCAGGATTACCCGGTCGGCCCAACAACCATGATGTGCTCCCCAAGTCGATTTGTCCAGGGCGCGACAGGCAACTGCAAAGCCCTCGTTCCCACGCTCTGCGTGGGAACGAGGGTTGCTCGGTGGGGTAGACATTCCTGTCTGCCCTGCTCGTCGCATTCTGCGGGGCAGACAGGAATGTCTGCCCCACCGAGCTCAGCAATACGGGCTAGCAAATATCTCCGGCCTCGTTGATGCTGGTCAACACGTCGTTGGCCAGGCTTCGCAGAATCTGCTCGGCGGAACTGAACGAGCCGTTGCCGTCGAGGTCCCAGAGCACGCCCTTCTTCGTCTGGTCGTTCGTGCGTTGCATGAGCGCCAAGATCGAAAGGACGCTGTTGTTGGCGACGTTGAAGGCCTGTCCGGCAGAGCCGATATTGAATGTGGCCGCTCCGGTCCCAGACGTGTTGACCACGAAGCCGTAGCTGACGGCCGCCGTTTCGGCCAGGTTCGAGTTGGTCACGTAGATCGCCAAGCCAACGGCCAGCGCCTGGGCGTCGATCTTCATGCCTTGGACATCGTAGAGTTGCTTGAAGAAGCTGGCGACTTGGGTGTTGGTCTTGCCGGCCAGATTGTGCGAGCCGGCATTGGCGCCGTACATGTTGGGGAACATCGTCGCCAGCCAATTGCCGAGCTGCGTGGCATTGCAGCCGCCGTTGAGCGACTTGATCAGGGCCTGCCCACGACAGTTGTTCCAGAAGCCGATCGTGGCGGTCTGGCCTTGGTGCAGCAGGGAGTTGGCGGCATACAACTCGGCAAAGTTATTGTTGATGCCCTGCACGCCCTGTTGCAGCTTGATATTGCTGAACTGATCGTTGCCGACCGTCCCGCCCTGAGTGCCGATGGAGTCGATGCCGTCGGCATAACCGGCCGGCTGCGTCTCGGTGATGGCGTAAGTGCCGGGGCGAAGGTTGCTGAAAACGTAAGAGCCGTCGTCGTCGGTCACGGCGGTCTGCGAGACGGAGTTGCTGAGGTCGTCGACGTAGACGTTGCCGGCGAGGCTTGCGGGCAGCAATTCGCCGAAGTTATTGTTTGTGCCGTTTTCGCCCCAGGTGAGGACGATATTGCTGATGACGTTGTCGCCCACCGTGCCGCCGTCCGAGCCGGCGGTGGTCTTGCCGTCGAGATAGGCCGAGCCGCCGCCGCCCTTGCAGCAGGTTTGCACGCCCTTCCAGAAATCGGCGAAGTACGACTTGAAGAACGCATCCACGGCGCAATCGGAGCTTTGCTTGGCGGTGGGATCGCAGCCGCGTTGCAGGGCGCTGCACAGCCCCTGGTCGTCCCAATCGAACGAGTCGGTGTTCCAGTTGTTGTCGTTCAATTGGGAGAAGATGTTGTTCAGTAGGCTGGAATTGGCCGCCGTGCTGCAACTGCGGACGCTGCCGTCGGGGTTGTCGATTTCGAAGTGTTGCACGCCGCCCTCGCACCACTGATACATGTAGGCCGAGCCGCAGCCACCGCCGCAAGACGTTGCGGTCGGTTGGACCTCGGTGACGCTGTACGTGCCGGGACGTAGGCCCGAGAAGATGTAGTAGCCGCTGGCGTCGGTGGTAGTTGTCACGCGGACCGACTGTCCAAGGTCGTTGGTGCCAGTAAGGATGATCTTGACGCCCTTGATGCCCGCCTCGCCGGACTGCTTGATGCCGTCGTCGTTGGCGTTGACATAGACGTAGCCTGACTTGCTGGCCGGCGTTTGCGTGGCGCCGAAGTAGTAATCACCGTCGCTGGCGGTCACGGTTCCGGAGACGGTTTTCGTGGCATCGCTGCCGGTTGCGGTGCCGGTGTTCGAGTATTGGCCGGTCTTGGCCGTGCCCGTGGCGGTGTAAACCCAGACCTCACTGGTGTCCAACAATCCGTTGCCGTTCGTGTCGCCGCTCTGGTAGGCGGGATGGACAGAGGTGTCGCTGTCGGTGACGGTCACGTTGCTCAGCGGGACGTTGCCGCTGTTGGAGACGTCGTAAGTCCAGGTCACCGTGCTGCCGACAACGACTTGCGCACCGGGGGCGGAGTTGTTGTCGCTGCCGTTAGTGAGCTTGAGGATCTGGATCGCCGGCTGCACGCCGAAGTAGGAGTCGCCTTCGCTGGCCGTGACCGCGTCGGCCACCGTGCCGGTGGCGTCCAGCGCGGTGACGCTGCCGACGTTGCTATACTCGCCGGCGACGGCCGTCCCTTTTGCGGTGTAGATCCAAGTCTCGCCCACGTCCAACACGCCGTTGCCGTCGTCGCCGCCGCTGTACACGGGGTTGACCGTAGTGTCGCTGTCGGCGACCGCCACATTCGTCAGGGCGACGTTGCCGCTATTCGTCACCTGGTAAGTCCAAGACACGCCGCTGCCGACGGGGAGCTTCGCATCGACATTGTCGGCGCCGTTGGTCAATTTGACGACCTGCACAGCCGGGGCAACGCCGAAATAGGAGTCGCCTTCGCTGGCCGTGACGGCGTCGGCCACCGTGCCGGTGGCGTCCAGCGCGGTGACGGTTCCGACGTTGCTGTACTGTCCGGCGACGGCTTCTCCGACTGCCGCGAAGACCCAAGTCTCGCCCGGGTCGAGTGTGCCGTTGCCGTCGTCACCCGTCAGGTAGAAGGGACTGACGCCCGGATCGCTGTCGGCGACCAGCACGTTGTTCAGCGGCACGTTGCCGCTGTTGGTGACGTTATACGTCCAAGTGACCGTGTCGCCGACGCCAACGTTCGCATTGGCGTTGTCCAGGCCGTTGGTCAGCTTGACGATCTTGATTGCCGGGGCCACACCGAAGTAGCCGTCGCTGGCGCTGGCGGAGACGGGGGTGGAGTAATTGCCGAGCTGGGCGACGCCGCTGGCCGTGGCGGTGTTGGTGTAGACGCCGGCCACGGCAGTTCCGCTGGCGGTATACGTCCAGACCTCGCCCGGATCGAGAATGCCGATGTCGCTATCGTCGCCCGACTGTAACACCGGAGTGACGCTCGGATCGCTGTCTACGAGCGTCACGCCGCTGACCGGCATAGTGCCGTGGTTGCTCAGCGTATAGGTCCAGGTCACGTCGCTTCCGACCGGCAGGTTGGGGTCGGTTGTGTCGTTGGTGGACTTCGTCAGTTCGATGTCAGCCAGCGCCGGTGTAGGAACTCGTAGCCTGGCTGCGAAGGGGGACGATGACCGTCCCGGTAGAGTCGGTTGCGGTTGCCGTGACGGTAGCGGTGTTGGAACGATCGCCGGCCGCGGCGATTCCGCTGCCGGTGTAGGTCCACACTTCGCCGATGTCCAGCATCCCGTTGCCGTTGGTGTCGCCGCTGGGGCCGGAGAGAAGGACGCCCTGGTTATCGACAAGGCTGACGTTTCCCAGCGGGGCGTTTCCCGTGTTACTGACTTGGTAGGTCCAAGTGACCGGGCCTCCGACGGGAACGACCAGGCCGCCGCTGCCGGGCACTCCCGTCGGACTGGACTCGGCTCCCGTCAGGCGGATGCCGGGGGCCAGCGGCACTTCGCCGAAGTTGTTGTTCTGGCCGTTGACGCCGGCGGCCAGGACGATGTTCGAGAAGACGTCGTTCCCCGTCGTGCCCGTGCCGGGAGTCCCTTGTGTGTCCTGGCCGTCAAGATAGCCGGCCGGCTGGGTTTCACTGATCGTGTACGTTCCGGAGAGCAGTTGGGGGAAGGAGTAAGCGCCGGCCAGATCGGTGACGTGCTGAGCGACACGGCGGCACCGGTGACGTCCGTTCCCGTCAAACTGACCGGGACGCCGGAGATGCCGACCTCACTGGGCTGCTTGATCCCGTCGTTGTTGGCGTCGTTGTAAGCGTAACCGGCCAGCGAGCTGCGCAAAGGGGCAATCGCAACGAGGCCGCCCTTGCACGAGCCGGTGAAGTCAGTGGCAAAACTGCCGGTATACGTGGAGTTCTCCGACGTTGTCGACACTCCGATGTCCTGCCCGGCAAAGGAGGATGCCAGTGCGCCGCCCGTCGGAATGAAGCGAAAATCGAACGAATCCGTGCTCGTGCCCGAATCGTAAAAGCCGAACTGCGTGACTTCACCGGTCAAGAGGATTCCTGAGTAGTTCACGCCGCCGACGGTGACGCTGCCGGTTACGGTCAGGTCGGGACCGGAGACGCCGCCAATCAGATTGCCCCGGTTGTCGACGTGGATGCTGATGGCGAAGTTGCGGGGCGCCGAAATCGGGATCGACGGCGATGTCTCCGTCATGTAGAGTTTTTGGGGGGGCGCGTCCAACTGGAAGCTCAGAAGCTGCGAATCGGCATGGTAACTGAGCGGACCGAGGGCGTCGTACGTGATCTGCGGGTAGCCGAGGCTGACGCCCTGGAGTGCGAGCGACAGCAGCCTGCGGTCTTCGAGCGGCTCGATCGTCAGCCGACGATCGCGCGCAAACCGTTGCAGCGCAAAGGTGATCTCTGTGTCCACCGACGTTGGGTTTCGCGACGAAACATGATAATGTCTCCGTATCGATTCGATCTTGTGACGCAGTGATGACGCGAACGTCCGTGTGACACTCAGCCGCGCCGCATCCGAGATCGGTGCGCCACGGAAAACAGCCAGCCGGCGATGATCGAGAGGAGCGCGACGGCGGCGGAGTTGGGCTCTGGGACGACGGCAGTGGCGAAGGTGTCCGCCGTGTTGAAGGCCCTGCCGTAGTCATACATGAAGGAGCTATCAAAGCTGCCGGTGAACGCGACGTCGCTCTTACTGGGGGCAGAGTATGAGTGCGAATAGTACAGAGCGACCGTGGTGCCGCCCGTGGCTCCGTAATCGCCCGCCAACGCGCCGCCCGTCACGTGGAAGGTAAAATCGAGAATTGCATCGTTCGAGCCCGCCGAGCCCGTCCCGATCAGCGCTCCCATACGATCGCCCGTCGCCGTTAAGAGCGTGCCGCTGGGGCCGCCGTCCTCGAAGGTCCCGTCGATCTCCAAACTCCCGGAGACAGTCATCGGCGTGGCTCCGGTCTTCGAACGTCACGGTCAGGTCGATCAAGAAGTAACCGTCGTCAATATCCGGGCCGGAGCCGTCGCCATAGTGGTCCGCCTCGCCGCTCACCTTTAGCTCGCCGCTGCTCGCATCGTAATCTGCCGTTATGCGGCCAGCGTTGATATCCGGCAGCAAATTGTGCGGCGGGTCGATCAAGCTGCCATAGGCCGTCCCCGGCAGCATGGCGGCCACAACCAGTCCGACGATCACCGCGCAGCGACGACCATTCCTAGCAGAGCACATGCGTGTTTCCTCCCTGGAGATCTGAACGTCTGTTCTATCACGAAGCCGTGGACCGCTCCCGTCACGCTTGACGCAATATCCCATATCCCACCCGGGCGGCAGGCACTACCGCAACCAAAACTGCCGGCATGGTAGTCTGGTGGGGTTGGGCAGAATAACGCTATTGTCCTGAGGAATCGACTCAGGATTGTCTATAACCTATGTGGGTGGTGTTATCTAGAATTTTGGGGGGCACGTTTTTGTGGGGCGATCGTTTATACTTCACCCCGCAGCCCCTTCTCCCGGAGCAAGTCGATGGTGCGAAGTCCACGTCCCGTCCTAGTGCTGGCGATTCTCTTATTCGCTCTCCCGGCGATGGCCGCCGCCAAGCCGCCGCCGTCGAAGTCAAAAGATGCCGACTACGAGCAGCTCAAGCCGCTGGTCGACGCCATCGATCAGATCGAGCGGAACTACGCCGCCAAGGTCGATCGCCGCGACCTGGTCGATTCGGCAATCCGCGGGATGCTCAGCAAGCTCGACCCGTATTCGACCTACATCGCGCCGGCCGAGGCGCAGCAATTCCGGGCCCGACTGGTGGGGGAGTTCGACGGCATCGGCATTCAGATCGACGCCGACGACGGCCAATTGACCGTGCTCAGCCCGATCTACGGCACCCCGGCCTACCGCGGCGGCGTGCTGGCCGGCGACCATATCCTCGAAATCGACGGCCGCAGCACCGACGGCATCGACCTCGACGAGGCCGCCAGGCGGCTTCACGGCGAGGAAGGCGCGCCGGTAACGCTCACGGTCGTGCATCCGGGCAAGCACGAAAAGACGAAAATCAAGCTCCTCCGCGAACGAATCCATCTCGAAACCGTGCTGGGTGACCGCCGCAAACCGGACGGCCACTGGCAGTTCATGCTCGATCCCAAACAGGGCATCGGCTGCGTCCGGCTGACCGCCTTCAGTGCCGAAACGGCCGTCGAGTTGCAGGCCGTGCTGGCCCAATTACAGAAGGAGAAGCTCCGCGGCCTGATCTTGGACCTCCGCTTCAATCCCGGCGGCCTGTTGAGTGCAGGCATCGAAGTGAGCGATCTGTTCGTCTCCGAAGGGCGAATCGTCAGCACCAAGGGCCGCAAGAGCCCCGAACACGTTTGGGATGCCCACAAGGAGGGCACATTCAGCGGCTTTCCGATGGCGGTGTTGGTCAACCGTTTCAGCGCCAGCTCGGCCGAGGTCGTGGCCGCTTGCCTGCAAGATCACAAGCGGGCGGTCATTATCGGTGAGCGGACCTGGGGCAAAGGGAGCGTGCAGACGCTGATCGACCTGGAGGGTGGCGGCGTCCTGAAACTCACCACCGCCAGCTACTGCCGCCCCAGCGGCAAGAATATCCACCGCTTTCCCGACGCCAAAGAGACCGACCAATGGGGCGTCATGCCCGACAAGGGCTTCAAGATCGAGTTGGGCGACGACGAGATGATCCGCCTGATCCAGGATCGCCGCCAACGCGATATTCTTCAATCACCAGTCAAGGACGGCGAGAAGAAGGCCGACGGCAAGGAGAAATCGCCGCCGGTGGTGGATCGCCAGTTGCAGGCCGCAGTGAAGCATCTTGCCGCCGAGTTGCAGAAGAAGCCGTAGGGTTCTGTCAAACGGGTAGCACCGGTTCTTGAACCGGTGCGGCATCGCCGAAAGAACGGGTGGCACCTCCCTGAAAGAGCCTTTCGTGTCAAGGGCCTCCCGGCTGGTTTTTTGACACACGTTCTCCGCAAGAGCCTTTTTAGGGCCTTTTCTGCGATGTTTTTTGGTTTTGCTTTTGGATTGCGGATTTCATGTGATGGGGCTCACGGTCTTCCTTTTCGAGGTTGTCGAGCCGTTCTTTTCGCTCGCGGCTGCACCCCAACACATCCCTTCGTGAATCCATCCGCCATTACGGCGGCCGGCCAGGTCGGAACCTGACACCGAGTATTCTGCTGCGACCGTCTCGCACTGCATGGCCGTCTCAATCAGGTTCACGCTCGGTTTTTCGCCGAGTCCAGGTGCTACCTCAAACTGACCTTGCAGGCGAGGGCTTCTTCTTCCTGTGAAGAAGAGCCGATGCAACCACCTCCTCGCTTTCCGCATTCCGTCTTTTCATCTCCGCGCTTTTCCTGGCCCCGCCGCCGTTTTACAATATCTCTGCCCGGTGAAGCGGAGTCGGGCTCTGCGGGGACGCAACCCGACAAGGAATAGCCGGGTCAAGGTGCGCCAAGGGCGCAGCGGGCCTCCGGCGGGAACTTCCCGCGGGAGGCCCTTCTCTTGTCCCCTTGGACACCTTGTCATCCCTCCGAAAATCCACCGCCTCAAGCCTGCGACGCGGCGGACCGCCCGCCATGTACGCCTCCTGGTTCTTCAGCATGTGCCAGATCACCGTCGCCAGGCGGCGCATCACCGCCACCCGCGCAATCTTCGACCCCCGCCGCCGTTTGATGCGGCCGTACCATGCCCGCATCCACGCGTCACGCCGCAACACGTGCAGGACCAATTGGCCGAGAATGAAGCGCGCCGTGGGACTGCCCTGTTTCGTAATCGAACCGAGCCGGTCGCTCGCCTCGCCCGAGTTGCGGCAACTGGGAGTCAGGCCCCAGTAATTCGCCAAGCTCGCCGGCCGCGGGAATCGCTCGATCGGACCGATCCGCGCGGCCAACGCCAGACTGCCGTAGGCCGCGCAGCCGGGAATCGTCGCCACAACCCGCGCCGTCTCGCTTTCGGCTTGCCGCCGCCCAATCTCCTTTTCCAAGCTCTCGATCTGCTCGTCCCATACCTTCCATTGCGTCAATAGCAGGTCCATTTCCATGCGGTCGATCGGGCCGAGCGGTAGCTCAGCCAGCCACTTTCGCGTGCGCTTGGTATCGAGTCCCTTGGCGGGCTGCTCTTGTTCGAGGTTGTGCTTCCGCAGCAGCGCCTTGATCCTGTTGATCGTCCGCGTGCGGAGTTGGCCGATGCGTTTGCGGAATTCTGTAATCTGCCGGTCCTCGGCGTCCCGCGGGCTGGGCGGTTGAATGCGCTGCACCCCTTCGACCTTCACGCCCACCAGCAGCCGGTGGCGATTGACCCACAACAGGCCGCTGAGCTGATGGGCGTCGCGGCGGTCGGTTTTCCGCTTCGAGCGTTTCTCCGGCCGGATCAGCACGGTTTCGCGGCAGCCGTATTCGTTCAACATCTTCAGCAGCCAATCATTGAATCCGCAAAGCTCGACGATGGAGACGAAACCGCCTTCTCTCTCCGCTTGCCGCCGTAACTCGTCAAAAAATGCTCGCACGCGCTCCCACTCCGTAGACACCTGCCTTCGCAGCACCGCCTCCCCGGTCTCGTTGCGAACATTCACGGTCAACTGCTTGCGGTGCTGGTCGATTCCAAGGTATAATATCTCATGGTCCTCCTGTCGTGGTTTTGATGGGTACAAACACTGCCACATCGTTTATACCACCAGGAGGACCGCTCTTTCATAGAATCAGGTTCTTGAACCGGTGCGGCGTTGCCGCAAGAGGTCTTGGGGGGCTCCTCAAACTCATGCAAATCGCGACAGAAATCCAGTTCCCTTCAGCACCTCTTTGGCCTACGGCCCCCCGGTTCAAGAACCGGGGCCACCCGCGGGTTCGCGGTCGGAGCATCGCTCACCGGCCGAGGACAGTTCGACCCGCCTTCTTTTCCTCCCCGTAACCGAGCAGTTGCATTGAATCTCGGCAGGCGGTGAGGATGGTGTCGAAGAAGGCAAAAGGGGACATTCTACTTTTTGCCTTGCATTCGAGGGCGGCCGCGCGGATGAAGGCTTGCTTCCAGACCCAAGCGCTCGGCCGTGGCATGTTGCCACGTTTCGTTTCCGTAAGGCGTGCCCCGCTCGATGCACTTTCGCAGTGCCGCCAATTCCGCCTCGCTTTGCGGACGGTTGACCCAATCCAGCCAGTCGCGGCCGCGCGGCAACGGGCCCGGGTCCAACATGCCCGCACGCTTTCCGCCATTCAGGGCCGCCGCCGAAGACCAGAGCCAATCCTCCGCGCGCTTCGCCAAATTGGCGCGCAGGGCGTTTCGCTCGACGTAGCGCAACACCGTCCGCAAATGCTCGTCTTCTTCGATGGGAAACGCCTTGAAACGCCCTTGCCAGACGTGCCCGCTGCCATGATAGTGCCGATGATAGCGTCGGACGTGTGAAGTCAACAACCATTGCATCCAGCGACTCAGGTCTCCGTCGCCGTGCGGCCACAGAACCAGATGAAAGTGGTTTGGCACCAGGCACCAAGCAAGCAACCGCATCGGCAGCCGCTCCCCGGCCTCCGCCATCAAATCGAGAAAGGCGATGTAGTCTTCTTTCTTGTGGAACACCTCCGCACGGCCATTGCCCCGATTGAGCACATGGTAGCAAACTCCGCCTACCGACGCCCTTGCCGTTCTTGCCATGCACCGATTCTATCGGCTCTTTCCTTCTCCCTCAAGGGAAAAAGTAGAATGTCCCCTTTGTGCGCGCGTTTTTACCCCCCAAAAACTGCTCGCACGGAGCAACTGTCGATCGCGGATGTTGACCAGTCGATTTGGTCTGCCAATCCCAATTCGTCCAAAGGTAGCTTCCGTATCCGCTTCCAGACACCAGCCACGTGCCAGTCGCGGAGTCGTCGCCAGCACGTCATCCCGCATCCGCAGCCCAACTCCTGCGGAAGATATTCCCACGGACAACCCGTCTTCAATACGAAGAGAATCCCCGTGAGGGGAGGAGTTCGGGTCAGAGCGCACTTAGTCAATAGGCGAACTTGACTAATGACTAAGTGCGCTCTGACCCCTTGTTCTCCCCACTGACCCCTTGTTCTCCCCAATGGCAAAAGAAGTCCAGTCCTCCTCAGCACCTCTTTGGCCTTCGGCCCCCCGGTTCAAGAACCGGGGCCACCCGCGACGTAGCGCAACACCGTCCACAAATGCTCGTCTTCTTCGATGGGAAACGCCTTGAATCGCCCTTGCCAAACGTGACCACTACCCCGATAGTGGCGATGGTAGCGCCGCACGTGCGAAGTCAACAGCCATTGCATCCATCGGCTCAGGTCTCCGTCGCCGTGCGGCCACAGAACCAGATGAAAGTGGTTTGGCACCAGGCACCAAGCAAGCAACCGCATCGGCAGCCGCTCCCCGGCCTCCGCCATCAAATCGAGAAAGGCGATGTAGTCTTCTTTCTTGTGGAACACCTCCGCACGGCCATTGCCCCGATTGAGCACATGGTAGCAAACTCCGCCTACCGACGCCCTTGCCGTTCTTGCCATGCACCGATTCTATCGGCTCTTTCCTTCTCCCTCAAGGGAAAAAGTAGAATGTCCCCTTTGTGCGCGTGGTGTGCCGCCAACGCACACCGCAGCGCCGCAGCAGACAGCGCAACCACTGGAGGCTGATCTCGGCGATGATCTGCTGGGCGATGAGGTATTCCCGCAGTTTGGCCAGCGACCATTGGGTCATGCCGATCAGCTTCTTCGGCGGCGAGAGGGCGACCTCGGCGATCTGCTCGACGAGATCGGCGGTGAACTGCGTCGGCCCGCGACGACCGTGGAAGTAGGGCCACCATTCGATCCCCGACAAGCCGCCCGCATTGAAACGATGAATGATGATTCGCACCCACTGTGGGGTGTAGCCAACTCGCTCGGCGATTTGCCGGTTGCCCATTCGCCTGGAAGAGAGGAGAATAACACGTGCGCGGCAACTGTTGACTTGATTGGTTCGGCCGCGTTTCCATCGCCGCAATCGTCGCCGTTCTGGGGGCGCGAGGCGGCGTACCTTGACCGTATTCATTTTGGGAGTCTCTGCGTCGTAGCATTGCAACACTCACGATGTGGAGACTCCCATTTTCTTACATTTCCCAAGTGCTTTCACGGCGGAAGTGCTCAGCAATGCTATCACTTGCGTCGCCAAAGCGCGAAACTCACTCAATTGAAACGGCACTAGCCACCCCGCTACCCGCCGCGGGCGCGGCCGGTGGCGCTTTCCAGCTTGGCCCAGAACGGATGCTGGCGGTCGCCGCGGGTGCGGACGTCTTCCAAGAGCGTGCCCAGGTCGGGGTGGATTTTTTGCTCGCCGAGGCGGTGGCCGTTGACGGTAATCGTCGCCCGTTGCTTGAAATTGAGCATCTTCGGCGAGAGCCAGACGGTCACGTGGCTCATGCCGGCGCGGATGTTCAGGCCGTTCTTCTCGGTCATTTTCGCCTTGATTTGTGCGGGCTGCGCGCCGCCGGTCGGGGGCCAGTCGGAAGGATCGACCAGCGATCGCGGCGGCAGCCCCTGTACTTCGATCCACCAGAAATAGTTGTCCCACGGCCGCATCGTTTCGCAGGCGAACTCGTGAGGGAAGAAATCGCGGTGGTAGCGGCCCATCCAGTCGAAGATCCGCAAGATATCGTCGTAGAGATCTTCATGCCCGCGGCCGAGGTATTCGACCACCGTGGCGTTGAAGCCGTAGCGCAACCAACGGTCCAACGTGCTGCGGGCGTTGTTGATCATCTTCGCGCCGTCCAGTTCGCCGGCGACGATGTAAAAGGGGACGTAGCGGCCGTTCTTCCAGTAGAAAGTGCAGTAGCGGTCGGACTGGGCGGCGATCGGGATCACGCCCGCCCAAAGATCGGGGTGGGCCAGGCCGATGTCCCAGGCCGCGTCGCCGCCAATCGACTGCCCGGAGAGGAAGACGCGATCGGTATCGACGGCGAACCGCCGGCAGGCGTCGCGGAGCGAATTCAGGACGGCGGCGTGTTCGCGGGCGGAATAGCCGTAACGGCTCTGGTGCTCTTCGGCCCAGGCCGGGGCGATGACGATGTAGCCGTAACGCGCCGCCTGGCCGCTGCGCTGGCCGGACTTGTTCCAATCGCCCATCCACCAGTCGATCTGCTGCGAGGCGGTGGCAACTTCGCCGTGCAGGGTGACGATCGTCGGATAGAGGCGATAGGGATCGTACTCGGGCGGGAGCTGGATGCAGTAGGTGAAGGAGTCGTCTTTGCCCAAGCCGGGGACCTGGATTTCGAAGTAGCCCGGCTTGCCTTTGACGGGTTTGGGCGGGGCGATGGCCGGCTTCATGTGGGAGAGCAGTCTGGCGACCATCGCCATTTCACCCCCCGCCTCCTGCTTGACGTAGCTATAGGTGCGCTCGCGATCGAGCGGTGATCCGCCGTTGAGATACTGACGGACGAGGCGGCGGACTTTGTAGGCGGAGATGGCCACCGGCAGTTCGTCAGTCGCCCCGTTGGCGCCGAGCAGCCAGCCGCTGACGGCCAGGGCGAGCTTCTCGGTGTCGGGGGTTTGCGGATTCGCGGCGGTCTGAAGGAAGGCCGCCAGCCGGTCGAGGGTGTTTTCGTTGATTTCGGCGGCAATTTCGTCGAGGATCGGCTTGAGGTTCTCCTTCGAGATGGTGTCTTTCAGGTGGCCGGCCAACGTGCGGAGCTGCTTGACGACCTCCTGGCGCCGCTTCGCGCGGGTCTCGTAGTCCTGCATCATCTCGCGGACGTCCTGGAGCACGTCGCCGCCGACGCCCTCGACCGGAAACCGCTGCAAGGCGGCGCAGACCAGTTGGTGTTGGCCGGCGGCGCTGCGGAGCTTCAGTTCCTGAAAGCGACGTTTTGCCGCCAGTTGCACGACGGCGCGGAGAAACGGGGTCAATTGCTCCTTCAGGTCGCTGCGGTTGGGGAACGCCTTCAGCAGATCGTCGAGGGCCTGTTTCGCCTCCTCGTAGCGCTCGCTTAGCAGATAGAACCGCACGATCTTCGTGTACTGCTCGACGTTCTTCGGATCGATCTGCTTCAATAGGATCTTGTGCAGGGTGTCGCGGGGAATGGAGCTTGTGGCCATCCGCATGTCCCAGACGTATTTGACCCCTTCGACTTTGGTCCACTGCGGGGTCAACTCCGTGATTGCTTGCACGATGTTGATCGGCCCCTTCGCCGTCATCATCGAGAAAATGCGGCGGCCGAACTCGTCGAAGGGCTGAACGCGAATCGGCTGGCCGACGACCTTGACCGACAAGCCTCCGTGGGCCACATGCTGGCGGATGACGAATCGCTCGTCGAGTTGCGGGTTCTCCTCGGGATGGAACTCGCGCATCAGCCGCTCGGAGAAGAAGGTCCGCCGCAGATTGTCATCGACCATGACAATGTTCTTAATCGCGTCGCCGCTTTCGGCCTGAGGCATTCCGGCCGTGTTCAAGCCCCCGGCCTCGCAGAGCGAACTGGTCATGGCATGGATTCCGTGCAAGACGCGGCCGTCCTTGAGCACGTACTCCATGCCGCGTGCCGCGCCGGTTGTGGCCGCCACGCATACCGCCAGCACGGCCACCCTCAACCAAACGACGAGGCGCTGCGAATTGGCGGGTTGCATAAAAGTCTCCTCATGTTCGCTGCTCACCAATCGTACCACATTGTGATTCAGCATGGGGGGAAGTCAAGCAGGAGAGCCGGTTACGTTCGGCGTATGCCGGGCGCAGTAATCATCTCCGGTCAAAATGGGAAGGGTGTTTAGCCGCCGCGTCCACGCGGCGCCAGGGCCGCCAGCGATTCTGCGCCGCGTGGACGCGGCGGCTAAACAGCCCGGAGCGCCATAATCCGTTATTACACTCACCTATATAGGACCCTTGACAGCGGCCGTGCGGGTCAGCAGAATTGGGGGACCTCCTGGAAACAGAGCATGAGTCGTCCCATGATTTCCGATCGAGTCGTCCTTTCGTTGCTCGCCATCGCGATTCTCTTGCCCGTTGCGTTGTGCGTGGTGCTGGGAGTCGCGGCATTGTTGGCCCAAATGGGGGATGCGGCGGGAGGAGCCGTGCTTTATCGCATCGCCCTGGCCGGCGGAATTGTCTGGATCATCGATCTGATTCTACTGGTTCTGGCGCTGGCGATCCGATCGCTCCGCGGACCAGGCGAAGAATGAAGAGTAGTGGCGGAAGTGGGCGAGAGTCTGCGAAACCGCAAGCGTGTGTCCGATCGTGGCGCGGCCTAGTCCCTAGCCCCTAGCCCCTAGTCCCTAGCCCCTAGCCCCCAGTTCCCGCCCCTTTATGCTCAGACACCGGCTACTGACTCCCGGCCCGACGGAAGTGCCGGAGACGGCGTTGCTGGCCGCGGCGCGGCAGATGCGGCACCATCGCACGCCCGAGTTTCGCGGGTTGCTGGGCGAGGTGTTCGCCGGGCTGAAGTATGTGCTGGCCACGGAGAACGACGTGCTCGTGCTGGCCAGTTCCGGCACCGGGGCGATGGAGGCGGCCGTGGTCAATCTCGTGCCGCGCGGTGGAAGGGCGATCGTGCTCGAATCGGGCAAGTTCGCCGAGCGTTGGCGGAAGATCTGCCAGACGTTTGGCATCGAGGTTGTGCGATATGAGGTTCCCTGGGGCGAGGTCTTCGACCCGACCGCGATCGCCCGATTGCTCGAACAGCATCCCGACACGGTCGCCGTGTTCGCCACGCTCTTGGAAACCAGCACTGGTGTGGGGCACGACGTCGAGGCGATCGGCCGAGCGGTGCGAACGAGCAAGGCCCTGCTGGTCGTCAACGGCATCAGCGGCGTGGGGGCGATGGAATGCTGCACCGACGCCTGGGGCATCGACGTGCTGGCGGTCGGGTCGCAAAAAGCCCTGATGACGCCGCCGGGCCTGGCGTTTCTCGCCGTCAGTCCGCGGGCGTGGCGGCAAGTCGAAGCGATCGGGCGGCCAGCCTTCTATTTCGATCTGCTGGCGTATCGTATGGCAATGCAGGATTGCGACACGCCGTATACGCCGGCGATCCCGCTGGTCAGGGCATTGGCCGAGAGCCTGCGGGCGATTCGGGCGGTCGGGATCGAGGAGATTTGGGCGAAAACGAAGCACCTGGGGCACGCGGTGAGGGCGGGGATCGCGGCGCTGGGGTTGCGGTTGGTCGCAGTTCGCCCCGCCGACGCGATGACGGCCGTCTATCTTCCGGCCGATTTCGATGGGAAGCGGTTCTTGGAACGTCTCGAAAGTCGCTTCGGGCTGAAGTTCGCCGGCGGACAGGGCCCGTTGAAAGGCAAGATCTTCCGCATGGCGCATTTCGGAATGGTCGATGAGTTGGACATTGTTGCCAGCCTGGCGGGAATTGAACTGGTATTGATGGAGATGGGACGCGCGTTGACGCCCGGCACGGCGGTCGCGGCCGCCAGCCGCGTGCTGGCCGAGCCCGCCGTTTAGCCGCCGTCCGCAGGGCGGCGAGGACCGACGTTCCGTCGGCCGCTAAGCGGCCGGACAAAGCCGTGTAGACTATAGAAGGTCAAGTACCCGCGAGGAACGCCGAATGGATGCACTGCCCGCGAAATCCACAGACCCGACGGCGCAGGCGGTCGCCGCCATCGACGTGGGTGCCAACGCGCTGCGAATGGTGATTGCCGAGGTCTTTTCCGACGGGCGGATCGAGCCGCTCGAACAACTCCACCGCGCCGTCCGCCTGGGGCAGGACACCTTTCGCCGCGGCCGGCTGGGCGGCGAAAGCATGAGGGCGGCGGTGCAAGTGCTCCGCGACTACCGCCAGTTGCTCGATCTGTACAAAGTCGAGAAGATCCGCGCCGTGGCCACCACCGCGGTGCGCGAAGCCAGCAACGGAGAGACGTTTCTCGACCGCGTCTTCATGGCCACCCGGCTGAACGTCGAGGTGATCGACACCTCGGAGGAGAGCCGGCTGACGGTCTCCGCGGTGCGGCAGGCGGTGGGCGACGCCCTGGGCGTCAACCAGCGGCAGACGCTGATCGCCAACGTCGGCGGCGGCAGCACGTTGCTGACGCTGCTGGAAAACGGCGAGATCGACACCTCGCAAAGCCTGCGGCTGGGGTCGATCCGCCTCCAGGAGATTTTCGCCACCAGCGAGGAATCGCCGCAGCGCTCGGCAAGTCTGCTGCGGCAGCACATTTCCAATGCACTCTCCACTTTCGAGAGCGTCGTGCCGTTAGGCGGGATCGATTCGTTCGTGGCCGTGGGCGGCGATGCGCGGTTCGCCGCCCGCGAGGTCGGCACGCCCTTCGACTCCGGCGATCTGGTGGTTATCGACGCGGCCGATTTCGACAAGCTCGTCGCACGTTGCGAGCGTCACACCGCCGAGGAGCTGGCGAGACGCTACGGGTTGCCATTCGCCGAGGCCGAGACGCTCAACCCGGCGCTGTTGGTCTATCAGTTGCTCCTGCACCGCACGAAGGCGCCGCAGGTGATCGTTTCGCACATCTCCATGCGCGACGGCCTGCTGCTGGAGTTGGCGCACGAGGTGACCGGCAAGGAGGACACGGCCCTGACAGTCGGCGTGATTCATTCGGCCACGGCGATCGCCGAGAAGTATCACGTCGATCTGGACCACGCCCGAAACGTAGCAACTGTGGCGGTGCGGCTGTTCGATCTGCTTCAGCCGGATCACGGGCTGGGCCCGCGGCAGCGGCTGCTGCTGCGGGTGGCGGGGCTCTTGCACGAGGTGGGCGGATTCGTCAGCAGCCGCGCCCACCACAAACACAGCGAGTATCTGATCGCCAATTCCGAAATCTTCGGCCTGAACCGCAACGAGATCGCCATCGTCTCGCAGATCGCCCGCTATCATCGCCGCAGCGTGCCCAAGGCGGCCCACCCCTCGTACATGGCGCTCACGCGGGAATCGCGGGTGATCGTCAACAAGCTGGCGGCGCTGTTGCGGGTCTCCGACGCGCTGGTGCGCGGCCACCGCCGCGAGTCCGATATCCGTTTCCAGCGGCAAGGCGACGAGCTGGTCGTGCAAATGCCCGCCGGACCGGATTTGCTCCTGGAAGAGCGGGCGGTGGGGGCAAAGGGGGACTTATTGGAAGATATTTACGGAGTGAGGATACGGATGGAGCAGGTGTAACGAGGAGTGGTCGCACGGTCAGTTGTGGGGTAGAATTGGCTACTGGAGGATGGTCGATGTTGACGACGATCGAAGGGGTCTACAAAGACGGGAAGATCGAATTGACGGAGTCGCCGCCGCCGGATGCGGCAGGGCGCGTTATTGTGACCTTCGTGTGTGCTCCGGTGCGGCCGATCAATCTCGCAGAACATGGCATAAGTCCCGAGCAAGCCGCTGACTTGCGCCACCGGTTGGCGACATTTGCCGAAGACTGGGAACGGCCCGAAATGGATGCCTACGATGCCCTATAGCCGCGGCAACGTCGTTTTAGTGTTCTTCCCCGACTCGAACCAGGTTACCGCCAAGCGGCGTCCCGCATTGGTGGTGGAAGCCGATCGGCTGCAAACCGGACTTCCCCAGACGATCGTTGCCATGATCACAAGCAATCTATCCCGGGCCGGACACCAAAGCCGGGTGACCGTGCAGCGATCTTCCCCGCAGGGGGCCCGAATGGGGTTGCTCTCAGATTCACTGGTCATGACCGACAATCTGGCAACGGTTCGGGATTCCGAGGTCTATCGTGTGATCGGTCGCTGCGACGAGATGCAGCCAGTCAACGCTGCCCTCCGCCATACGCTCGGGCTGGAGCAATAAAATACGACTTGCCCCGGTGTTCGCGGCAGCGTCGCCACGAGCAACTGAGCATTCCGCCTCTCATGCCCAAGAATCCCCCGAAATCTCCGGACCTGTTCATCAACCGCGAGTTGAGTTGGCTGGAGTTCAACCATCGTGTCTTGCAGGAGGGGCTGGACGCAGAATTGCCGCTGTTGGAACGGCTGAAGTTCCTGGCCATCGTCGGCTCGAACCTCGATGAGTTCTTCCTGGTCCGCGTTGCCTGGCTCATGCAGCGGCGGGCGGCAAAAGTGCGGCGGCGCGATCTGTCGGGCATGACCGCCGACGAACAGCTCGCCGCCATTGGCCGCCGCGCCCACCGCATGGTCGAGGAGCAATCGGCTGGTGTGCGCGAGGTCTTCGCGCGGCTGGCCGAACAGGGCCTGCGGGTCTGGAATCGCGAGGAGTGGAGCGACGAGCACCGCCGCTTCGCCGAGGCCTATTTTGCCCGCGAAATCGAGCCGATCCTCACGCCGCTGGCGATCCAGCGGTTGAAGCCGACCCCGCTGTTGCCCAATTTGCAGCTTCACGTCGCCGCCCTGCTTACGGGAGACGCGGCGCAAGGGGAGCAGTCCCATTTTCGCGGCGACGAAGTCTGTTCACAGGACAGCACCGATCGCGCCGCGAAAGTCGGCACAGTCCCCGACAACCGCATCGTGATTGTGCCCGTGCCCAGCCAATTGCCGCGTTGGGTCAATTTGCCGGGGGAGTCGGGAACGCACCTGGCCCGGGTCGAGGACGTGATCGCGGCGAACCTGGGGGTGATGTTTCCCGACGATGAAATCGTCGCCACGGCCGCCTTCCGCATCAGCCGCGACGCCAACGTCGTATTGAAGGACGACGAGGAGATCGACGACCTGCTGCACGCGATGGAAGAGGTCGTCTTGTCGCGGCGCTGGCGGGCGGCGGTGCGGCTGACTATCTCGGCCAGGCCCGACGCCCGGCTGCGAAAGTGGCTGACGGATTGGCTCAAACTCGGCGACGAAGCGGTGTACGAAGTCGATGCCCCGCTGGAATCGTCGGCATTGATGGAACTGGCGAACCGGCGGGGATTCGATCATCTGCGGATCGACGACTGGCCGCCGCAAGTCCCCCGCGATCTGATCGGAGCGGAAGACCTGTGGCAGGCGGCGCAAGACCACGACGTGCTCTTGTTCCATCCCTACGAGAGTTTCGATCCGGTGGTCAAACTAATCGAGCAGGCGGCCGACGACCCGCAGACGCTGGCGATCAAGCAGACGCTCTACCGCACCAGCGGCGACTCGCCGATCATTCGTGCCTTGGCCCGGGCGGCGCAGAACGGCAAGGAAGTGATCGCGCTGGTCGAGTTGAAGGCCCGCTTCGACGAGTGGCGGAACGTAAACTGGGCGCGGCGGCTGGAAGACGCCGGCGCGCACGTAATCTACGGCGTGGCGGGATTCAAGACGCACGCCAAGGCGCTGTTGATCGTCCGCCGCGAGTCGCAGCACATCCGCCGCTACGTTCACCTGGCCACCGGCAACTACAACGACCGCACCGCCCGGCTCTACTCCGACATCGGCCTGTTGACCTGCGACCGCGAGCTGGCCTCGGACGTGGCGGCGTTCTTCAATCTGTTGACCGGCTATTCGGAAACCGTCGGCTGGGCAAAACTATCGGTGGCGCCGGTCGGCCTGCGGCAGAAGTTCCTCGATCTGATCGACCGCGAAATCCAGGCATCGACGACCGATCGGTCGGGCCTGATTATGGCGAAGACCAACTCCTTGCAGGATGCGGAAATCTGCCGGGCGCTCTACCGGGCGAGCCAGGCGGGCGTGAAAGTCCTGCTGAACGTCCGCGGCATCTGCTGCCTGCGCCCGGCGTGGCCGGCACGTCGGACCATATCGAAGTGCGTTCGATCGTCGATCGATTTCTCGAACACGCCCGCTTGTTCTACTTCCGCAACGGCGGGCATGAAGAAGTGTACTTGAGCAGCGCCGATTGGATGCGGCGGAACTTGAGCAAGCGGCTGGAATTGCTCTTCCCGGTGATCGATCCCGGCCACCGGCGGCGGCTAATCGACGCGCTGGAGACGTATTTCGCCGACAACACGAAGGCCTGGCGCCTCCGTAGCGACGGCACGTACGAGCGCGTCGATCGCAAGAAGCGCGAGCCGCGGCTGCGGGCGCAGCAGGCATTCTATCGGGCGGCGGTGGCCGCGGTCCGCGACGCCGCCCACGCCGAGCCGCGCTTTCGCCCGCTGACGCGACCGAAGCGGGAGGGACAAGAAGCCGCCGGACAATGAGCGGGCGTCGGCGCTCATTGGCGATCCGGTCGATACCGCCGCCACGTTTAGCGGCCGCCGGCTCGGCGGCCCGGGAGCTTCTCACGCGGCAGAGCGGCCGTGTTGTCGCACGCGACAACCGCTTCCCTTCGGGGCGCGGCTAAACGGTCGAGCGGGGATTTCCTGCGCATGTCAATTGTCGCGGGGCGTAGCGTGTGCTAGGCTGGAGACGATCGACTGCACCATCCACGGAGAATTGCATCATGCGGATACGACGAATTCGGACGGCGGCGTTGGCGGCGATTATCGCATTGTGCTTCGGTGTCGAGACGCGGGCGTGTACCTCGATTGTGGTCGGACGCCTGGCGTCGGCCGACGGCTCGGTGATGACGTCGCACACCTGCGACAGCCATGAGGGCAGCCCGGAGATCTTCATCGTGCCGGCCAAGAAACACGCCGCGGGCGAAACCGTGCTCTTGACCCGCCGGGCGCCGGACAACCGCGGGCCGATGAAGCGCTGCTGCCGCAAGCCCACCGGCAGCATCCCGCAGGTGGCCGAGACCTTCGGCTACATTGCCGCCGAGTACGGCATCATGAACGACCAGCAGTTGGCCATCGGCGAATCGACCTTCGAGGGACGGAAGGAGATGCTGAGCGATAAAGGGCTCGTCGATTGCGATACGCTCACGCGGCTCATGCTCGAACGCGCGAAGACCGCCCGCGAGGCGATTCGCATCGGCGGCGAATTGATCGGGAAGTTCGGCTATTGCGACGAGGGCGAGGCGCTCACGCTGGCCGACGCGCGGGAAGCGTGGGTGATGGAGATCGTCGGACTGGGCAAGGGGGCCACAGGTGCGATCTGGGCCGCCCAGCGCGTGCCGGATGATTGCGTCTCGGTCGTGGCCAACGGATCGCGGATCGGTCGGATCGATCTCGCCAAGCCCGATTTCTTCATGGCATCGAAAAACGTCTTTTCGGCAGCGGAGAAGCTGGGCTATTGGAATCCAAAGAGCGGCGAGCCGTTTCGTTTCTACGAAGCGTACAGTCCCGAGAGCCGCACCGAGTTCGCCACGACCCGCCGCGAGTGGCGAGTGTTCGATCTGTTGGCACCGTCGCTCCACTTGCAGCCGAACGCCAACAATTTCCCCTTCGCCATCAAGCCGGAGAAGCCGGTCGGGCCGGAGAAGGTCATGGAACTGTTCCGCGACACGTTTGAAGGAACGGATTTCGACGTGGTCAAGAACCTGACGGTGATAAACGACGCCGGCAAGACGGTGAAGAGCCCGCTGGCCAATCCGTTCATGCCCTACGACATGAACAAGATGCTGCGGATCAACGGCGGCTGGGGTTGGATGGGCGAAAGGTGCATCGCCCGCTGGTTCTGCAATTACGTCACGGTGACGCAATCGCGCGGCTGGCTGCCGCCGCCGGTCGGCGGGCTGGTGTGGCTGGGCTACAGCAATCCGGCGATGACGGCCTACGTGCCGGTGTACGCCGGCGTGAACGATCTGCCCGACGATTACAAGACCAACGGCCGGGCGACCGGCATCAGCCGCCGCTCGGCGTGGTGGGCGTATCGGCAGGTGGCGACAATCGCGGCCCATCGCTGGGGCGACATGCGCAAGGACGTGGCCGCCGTACGCGATCCGCTGCAAAAACGGTTCTTGGGCGAGGAGAAGGCGGTGTCCGAAAACGCCGCCAAATTGTTCGGGCAAGACCCGGCAAAGGCCCGCGAGTTTCTCACCGAAAAGACCGGCGCGGCCTGCCGCCAGGCGACCGAGGCGTATTGGAAGCTGGGCGAATCGCTTTGGAACAAGTACGACGAACAGTGGTAATAACGCGCCTCAATCCTGCGGATCCCGCGGGGAGCATCACGCGCTGCGCAGGCAGCCCAACCGTTGAAATCGTTTTCTTCAGCACCCCTTCTTCTCCGGTGTTTCTCCGACACCCAAGGTCTAGGCTAGAATTGATGGTTGGGTGTGGATTCCCACGGCGGAAGCCACGCGTGCGTCTCTCGAACGTGAAGGCGCCTGTGGATGGTTGGCCGGCGCCAATGGTCTACGATCTAGCGAGGTAGCCCATCATGCGGAAAGCGGTGAAAGAAAACCCAGAAAGCGGCGACAAAATCGCATCTGACGGTAAGCAGCCGGACCGCCGACGACGGATGCTGGTCGTCGGAGAGCCGCTATGTGCCGCGGAGACGATCGAAGCGCTGGCCGGCTGGTTGGAGATGGAAGTGGAGACGGCGGAGAACGACCGCATCGCCAGTATCTTCGCCACGATCTCGTTGATCGAGGACAGGCCCTACGAGGCGGTTCTTGTCGACGTGGAGACGCCGGAGACGAACGGTTTGGAGGCCGTCCGCTGGCTGCGGCGTCACGGCTGGTTCGGTCCGATCGTGGCTTGCAGCGGCCAGAGCGGCGACGATATCGAGAAGCGATCGTTGGAAGCGGGTTGCGACGCCTTCATCGTCCGCCCGTTGGCGCAGCAGAGCGTCAAAGCGGCGTATGGAGAAAAGGCGAAGAGGGAGGCGGAGACGCCGCCAGCCGTCCCCAAGAGACGCGAAATGCCGACGCACAACGTGTCTGCCGGCGATGCCGCGGTCCTCAAGCAGCGGGGGCGCGTGCTGGTTGCCGACGATGCGCTGTGCGTGCAAACCATCATCGGCGCGTTCTTGCAGGGGATGGAACTCGACGCCGACATGGCCGAGAACGGGCAGATCGCCTGCGACATGGCGATGCAATCGCTGGCCTCGGGGCATCCGTACAACGTCATTCTGCTGGATATGCAAATGCCGAAGATGACCGGCACGCAGGCGGCAAAATGGCTGCGCGAAAACAACTGGAAGGGCCCAATCATCGCTTTCAGCAGTCACGCCGCAGCCAAAGACCAAGAGACGTTTCTGGCCGCCGGCTGCAACCAATGTCTGGCAAAACCGCTGAGTAGAGAGATGCTTTCCGCCGCGATCTCGCAGCACGTGCAGTGCTGACTCAGTTGTCAGGTTTCAGCGGTCAGCTTTCAGCGGCCCGGTTCCGCTATCGCCGCGGCTTGAACACGCAGACGCCCAGCGGCGGATAGGTCATCTGGATCGAGAACGGCCGGCCGTGGCTGGGGATTGCCTCGGCGATCTTGCCGGGGCCATTGCCCATGTTGCTGCCGGCGTAGAACGCGGAATCGCTGTTGAAGACCTCCTCGTACCAACACTGCTCGGGCACGCCCAGCCGGTAGCCGACGCGCGGCACCGGCGTGAAGTTGCAGGCGATCACCAGCAAGTCGCTCGGGTCCTTCGCGCGGCGGATGTAGCTTAGCGTGCTGTCGTCGTGGTTGTGGCAGTCGATCCACTCGAAACCGTGGTAGTCGAAATCGACTTCATAGAGCGATTTTTCGCGGCGATAAAGGCGGTTCAGATCGCTGACGCACTTCAACAGGCCCCGGTGCGATTCCCATTGCAACAGGTGCCATTGCAGGCTCTCGTCGAAGTTCCACTCGTTCCACTGGCCGAAGTCGCTGCCCATGAACAACAGCTTCTTGCCCGGGTGCGTCCACATGTAGCTGTACAGCAGCCGCAAGTTGGCGAACTTCTGCCAGAGGTCGCCGGGCATCTGGTCGAGCATCGAGCCCTTGCAGTGGACGACCTCGTCGTGCGACATCGGCAGCACGAAGTTCTCGTGAAAGGCGTAGATCAGGCTGAAGGTCAACTCGTTATGATGATAGCGGCGATGCACCGGATCGTGCTGCATGTACGAGCGGGTGTCGTTCATCCAGCCCATGTTCCACTTCAAGCTGAATCCCAAACCGCCGAGGTACGTGGGCCGCGAGACGCCGGTCCAGGCCGTCGATTCCTCGGCGATCGTCAGCACGCCGGGATGCTGGAAGTGGGCCTGCTCGTTCAACTCCTTCAAAAAGGAGATGGCGGCGAGGTTCTCCCGCCCGCCAAACTCGTTGGGCAGCCAGTCGCCCTCCTCGCGGCTGTAGTCGAGATAGAGCATCGAGGCCACCGCGTCGACGCGAACGCCGTCGGCATGGTACTTGTCCATCCAAAACAGGGCGTTCGAGATCAGGTAGTTGCGGACCTCGTGCCGGCCGTAGTTGAAGATCTGCGTTCCCCAGTCGCGATGCTCGCCGCGGCGGGGGTCGGCATGTTCGTACAGCGCCGTGCCGTCGAACAGCCGCAGGCCGTGGCCGTCGCGGGGGAAATGCGCCGGCACCCAGTCGAGGATCACGCCGATGTCGTGCTGGTGCATGACGTTGACGAAGTACATGAAGTCCTGGGGCGTACCGTAACGGCTGGTGGCGGCATAATAGCCGACTGTCTGATAGCCCCAACTGGCCGACAGCGGGTGCTCGCTGACCGGGAGCAACTCGATGTGCGTGTAGCCGACCTCGGTACAGTATTCGGCCAGTTGGTGGGCCAGGTCGCGATAGCTGAGCCAGCGGGTGGGGTCGTCGCCCGGCCGCCGCCAACTGCCCAAGTGGACTTCGTAGAACGACAGCGGGCGTTCGAGCCAGTTCGTTTGTTGCCGCCGGGCCATCCAATCGGCGTCGTGCCAGCCATAGCGACTCAGATCGGCCACTTTCGAGGCCGTCCGCGGCGGCACCTCGGCGGCGAAACCAAACGGATCCGCCTTCTCGAACACCCATTCACCGTGACGAATTTGGTACTTGTAGAGCGTCCCCTCGCACAAGCCGGGCACGAACAGTTCCCAGAAGCCGCTGGGGATATGCTTCCGCATGGGGTGGCGGCGGCCATCCCAATTGTTGAAGTCGCCGACGAGGCTCACGCTCGTGGCGTTCGGCGCCCAGACGGCGAAATTCACGCCGTCAATGCCATCGATCTTCCGCAACTGCGCCCCAAGCCGCTCGTAGCATCGCCAGTGCCGCCCTTCGTTCAACAGGTGGCGGTCGAAATCGGTCAGCAGGTGCGGGAACGAGTAGGGATCGTGCATCGTCGTCATCTTTCGGCCGTTCTCTTCGGCCACGCGAAGCAGGTAGCGGGGCGAGCCGTCGCCGTTGGGCAGCGGACAGATCGCCTCGAAAAGCCCCGCCGGATGAATCCGCCGCATCGGCAACGCCCGCTCGGCGTGTACCGGATCGACGACCCAGGCGCTGGGCGATGTAGGCAAGAACGCCCTGACCGCCATCGCTTGACCGCCCGAAAGGTTGACGATGTGCGGCCCGAGCAACTCAAATGGGTTTTCATGTCGGCCTTCAACCAGTTGGCTAATCGTATCCAAAGACACGGTCGTTCGCACGCGAACCTCCTTGAATCCAAGCTGCCGCTCTTGTCCTAAGCGAATGCCAAACGGCCGCTGCCAGGGCACGGCATTTTACGCCTTTATCCTCGGCAAGGCCACCAATCAGTCGTTTTCCCTTGGCCGCCAGGCCCCAGTGCGGCCCCTCGATGAGGCTACTGCGGGGCCCGTGGGCAGGGTCAATTCGCCGGCGACCACAATCGACACGGTGGAATTGCAGGGTGCGATCCATCCGTTGCCAGAGGTCGATATCGCGGACCGGCGCCATTTGTCCAAAGCACTCCCACCGCCATCCGCTCGCTTTCCAGTCCGCGAGCCCGTATGCGATCCCCTGCTCGACATATTGCGTACAGCCGACCAGCGTCACCCAAGAGGGTTGGTCGAGCGACTCCAACGCCCTGACCACTGTCAACAGGCTGAGCCGCTCGCCCCAAACGTCCGGCTCCAAGTCGGTGGCGACGAGATCGGGCGACCCGTCGAGCGGCCTGAGTACAAACCGCCACCGCCCGCTGCCGCCTTCTCGGCTCGTCTCGGTCTTCAGCAAGTAATGCGGCGTTGGATTGTTCATCGTTGTTTTCGTCTCGGGACTATGGAGAACTTGGGCAAGCCTACATAGTCAGCAAAACTGGTGCAGGGCTCGCGCCCTGGGAGCGTGTTTGGAAACGGGTCCCCTCTCCCTTTGGGAGAGGGTTAGGGTGAGGGCGGATCGCGGCAAATTGCTCGCTTTCCCGCGACTCGCGTCACCGGCCCTCACCCCCTGCCCCTCTCCCAAAGGGAGAGGGGAGGTTCTCAAACACGCTCTGAGACCACCCGAACATCCTCGCAGACTTTTTTCATTCGTCTCAGTTTTCTTAGTCGTCACATTTTGCCTGCTCGCTCCAGTGTTCGGTCATGGCTGTCAAGTTTGCAGAAAGTGGCGATTATTATCCTGACGATGAATAGACCGGCTTGCCCCGCTCATTTCTCGTCTGGGGGTACGTCCATCCTAGGGGGACGGTGCCTGCCGCGTCTGTGCGGCCGCACCGAGAGTATGCAGTCTCATCAAGAGTCGATGCGCCGGCCGTCAATAGCCCGTCGATCGCTGCGCCTCTTCTCGACAAGTTGGGGCCGCTGCGGCCTGCTGGCGATTGGCGTCTTGCTGCTTTGCAACGTCAAATTGTTGGTCGGTCGTTCAAGCGGCATCTGGGATGCCAGCGAGTTCTTCTGTCCCCATTTCATCCTTGTGGCCGACCACGCCCGACACGGCGAGTTCTTGTTGTGGACTCCATTGATCGAAGGGGGGAGTCCCACGGGCTTTGACCCCGAAGTCGGGGCATTTTCGCCGTTTGTGGTGGGGCTCGCGGCGCTGCTGGGGCCACACGAACGGGCATTTTGCCTCTATTGGCTCTTGCTTTGGGGGCTGGGCGGACTGGGCGTGCTGATGCTCGCCCGCCATTATCGTGCCCCGCCGTGGCTTGGCTGTGCGGCATCGATCGGCTACATGTTCTCCGCGACCTTCACCAATCAGGCGGAGTACACGACCTATCTGACCGTCATGGCCATGTTGCCTTGGGTCCTGTGGCGGTTGGAAGCGGCGGTGCAAGCGCAGCGGTTGCTGCCGGCCGTCGAAGCCGGGGCGTTGTGGGGGCTGACGGCGCTCTCCGGCTATCCTGCCCTGATCATCATCGGCTACTGCTATCTTGCCCTTTGGATGTGCGGGCGAGTGCTCTGCGAGGTGCTTCCCGCCACGGTGGGGCAGACATTCTTGTCTGCCCCATTTATCGCTTCCTGCACGGCAGACAGAAATGTCTGCCCCACCGAGCGATCTGTTGACCGTTTTCCACGCCTGGCGGGAAATACGGACCCTTGCCGGCCGTACGCTCCTGATTCGCCTACCGTGCCAGTCCCTTTCGGCGCAAACCGGGCGACGGTCGCGAAATCCATCTTGATCGGTATTGTCTTCGTTGCGGTGAGCCTCCCGATTCTGTCGCCCGCCTATCTCGGCTTCCTCCGCGAACTGCGAGGATATTCGGACCGCAGCGGCGTCGTCCCCCGCAGTGAAGCCGTCGCCGCCGACGCCCTCGATTCCGCGGCGCTGTCGACTTTCGCCTCTCCCTACTTGGCGCGGGTGGGGAAGTGGGAAGGGAGACCGCTGTGGAGCACCGACATCGCCATGTGCGGCATCTACTTGGCGCCGGCGTTGGTCGTCTTGGCCTTCGCGGCGCCCTGGATGCGCTGGCGGGATGGATTTCGCTGGTGGCTCGCCGGCATGGCCCTGTTGTGCATCGCCGCGGCCCTTGGCGATGCGACTCCGGTGCGCGGCTGGCTCTACGACTGGCTGCCGCCGATGCGATATTTTCGCCATGCGGCCATGTTTCGTTGTTTCTACATGTTCTCGCTGGTGGTTTTGGCGATTCTGGCCGGGCGGGATCTTGAGGGCTGGTTAGCCCGCATGTCCCGCTGCACAGGGAAAACGATCAACGGAGCGTGTGGTGGGGCAGACATTCTTGTCTGCCCTGCAGAACCGGACAAAGGGGGCAGACAGGAATGTCTGCCCCACCGCGACGAGAAGTGCGGGCTGGAGGTGGGCAATGCCGGGCGGTGGAACTGGCTTGCGGCGGCCGCGATCGGGGCGGCGGTTTGTGCCGCGGCCGTGTTTGTCGCGGTCTGCGTGGCAGCGCGGCTACGGCCGGCAAGCGTGCCAACGGCAGCGCTGGCTGCCGCGCATCTCCTGTTGGTATGGGGCGGCGCGGCGGCGATCATGTTTCGCACCTGGCGGAACCGTTGGCGGCAGCCGTCTTCCTTCGGCCGATATCTCGTCGGACTGTGCATCGCCGATGCCGTGCTTACCGTCGTTCTCAGCCAGCCGACGCTCTACTGCAATCGCGCCCATTGTTGGGCGAAGGTGGAATCGGCCCACGTCGCTTCGGTCGACCAGACCGCGCAGGGCCTGATGCGGCTGCCGCGACAAGGGGGCGAACGGGCCGCGCCGCTCGAGACCTGCCTGGTCGATAAACTGGCGATGGTCGAGGCGTTCAATCCGCTACGGAACGCCCTGTACGATGGAATGTTGAAAGAGCTGGTGCTGGCCGACGCCGCCTCGGGCGCGGATCGCATTTGGTTCGCGTCGGCCGCGTCGGTCGAGCCGCTGGGCCAGGCGGCGGCTGCGCGGTTGGCTGCCCGAGCGGCGGTGCTCGGCCGGCCGTGCCTGATCCTCTCCGACCCAGCTTCCGTGGCCGGCGAATTGGCCGCCCCGCCGCAAGAGCCCGTTCCGCACTGCGAGACGCCGCTCGAACGCCTGCCGGCCGCAGTTCGATGCGCCGCCAAAGTCCGCCGCTACACCGGCCGCACTCTGGAATTCAACGTCTCCTGCCCCAAGCATGGCTGGTTGTTGGTCACCGATCGCTGGGCGCCGGGATGGCGAGCCTGGGTGAACGACGTTCCGCAACGGGTGTGGATCGGCAATCTCGTCTTTCGCGCCGTGCCGGTGCGGCAGGGGGAAAACCGGATTCGCTTCCAGTTTTGCCCCTGGGGATATCCCTGGCTGCTGCTAAGCAGTTGGCTGACCCTCGGCATGGCCCTCGCCGCTTCTGTGGCGGCAAATATCGGTCGCAGCCGCTCGCTCGGCCAGAGGACATTGCCACTGCCGCTGGCCCGACCCGAAAGGCGTTAACCCGCCGCGTAAGTGGCGGTTGTCGTTTGCCGTCAAGATGGGAAATCCGTTTAACCGCCGCGTCCACGCGGCGCAGAATCGCTCACAACCGCAGCGCCGCGTGGACGCGGCGGCTAAACGGTTCGCAGTTGACCGCCTTCACCCGCTGCTGCACCCGCCACAACCGATTACCGGCGCACAACGCCGTTTTTTCCTTGCGGTTCTTGCCAGGTTGAGGATAATGGGAGCGGCGGAGCGCGTCACCGCTGCGGCGATAGTCGCTGCCCTACCGCGTTTTCGGATTCGCCACTCTCTTGGTGGAGGAACTGCGATGGATGCAAAGCGATTTCTCGCCGGTTCGCTGCTCTGGTTGGGCGTGCTCTCGTTGACGGCCGTCGCGACAGTTGGCGAAGGACGTGCCGCGGCACCGCAAGGGCAGCAGGACCAACTCCGGACTTTTCTCGAAGCGGGCGAGTTCGCGCCGGCCGTCGAGTTGGCTCGGCAAGCGACCGATCCGAACGAGCGCGACGATATGCTCGCTAAGGTCGCCCAGACGCAGGCCGCGGCGGGGGCGCGAGCGGCTTCGCTGCTGTCGGCCTCGGAAATCAGCGACGACCGCGCCCGCAAAAAAGCCCTCGGCGGCTCGGGGGCCACGCCGCGCAGCGCGCAAGGCGGCGGCGTGCAGCCCGATTTCGATTCGCTCATCGATCTGATCACCTCGACGATCAAGCCGACCTCTTGGGACGAAGCGGGCGGGCCGGGCTCGATCATGCCCTTTCCCACCGGCGTCTGGGTCGATCCGGGCGGCACGCTTCGCTCGCTGACGCCGCAAGAGGCCGGCGACCTGGCCGCCCTCCGCGACGCTGGTAGGCCGCGTGCCGGGCAGCAAAACGCCCGCCGCGGTTCGCCGCTGCGAATGGTCTCGTTGCCGCGATTGGAAAAATGCGTGCAGTTGCGGCTGGCCGCCGGAGAACAGCCTACCGAGGAGATGCAAGTCCTGGCGGGGCTCAACCGCGTCCGCTACGTCTTCATCTATCCCGACTCGGGCGACATTGTTCTGGCGGGCCCGGCCGGTGACTGGCGTGACGGGCCGGAGGGGGCGATCGTCAGCACCGACAGCGGCTGGCCGGTGTTGCGGTTGGATGACCTGGTCGTCGTCTTTCGCCAGATGATGGGCGGGCCGGACGCCACGTTCGGCTGCCAGATCATGCCGCGGGAAGAGAACATGGCCCGGCTTCAACAGTACCTGCAACAGACGCAGGACCGTGTGATCTCTCCCGAATTCCGCCATGCGTGGCTCGACCAACTGCGGCGAAAGGCGGGCAAGCAGGACATCGAGGTCTACGGGCTCGATCCGCGCACGCGGGCGGCGCAGGTCATCGTCGAAGCTGACTACCGCATGAAACTGGTCGGCATGGGCCTGGAAGCGGGCGTCCCCGGCGTGGAGAGCTACTTGAAAATGGTCAAGGTCGGCCCGGGCCATCCCCCGCCGGCGATGACCGTCTTCCGCTGGTGGTTTACGCTGAAATACGACGCCGTGCAGTGCTCGCCCGATCGGCTGGCGTTCACACTTCGCGGGCAGGGCGTGAAGGTGCTCAGTGAGAACGAATTCCTGACGGCGCAGGGCCAGCAGCTTCACACCGGCGTGTCGGAGGGGTTGAACCGTAAGTTCGCCCGCGATTTCACCGAGCATTTCGAGCAACTTTGCCGGAAATATCCAATCTATGGCGAATTGCGGAACATCTTCGAGTTGGCCCTGGTCGGGGCGCTGCTCCGCGAAGAGGCGGCCGGCCAAAAGGTCGGCTGGCACTTCACCTGCTTCGGCGATCCGCAAGCCTATCCGGTGGAACTAAGCGAGGCCCCGAAGGAGGTCGAGTCGGTGGTGAATTGCCGCGTGATCGGCGGACGGACGATCATCGCCGGCGTCAGCGGCGGCGTGCGCGTCAGTCCCGAGTCGATCGTCTGCCGGCAGTCGATCGGCGTAAGTCAGGACTCCCGGCAACAAGCCCAGCGACAGACGGCCGCGGTAAGAAACCACAAACTCGCCGCCGACCGCTGGTGGTGGGATTGAAGTGCGGCTGACCATCACATTGTCGCCTTTCGCTCCGCGAAAGTGGCGTGCTTTCGCGGAGCGAAAGGCGACGTTGGTCGGCTCGCCGCTCCAAAACTGCTTGTGACTCGGCAAATGCTCTCGACATCTTCGCACTTCCAGCGACTCATCTTGGCCGGAATGGCGCTCGTCGCCGCCGCGAGTGGCATTCTCGCCGCCGATCCGGGCGCCGTCGTCGCCACCGTCGGTCGCGACCCGATTCGCGCGGGCGAGGTCGAGCGGCTGGTGGCCAAGGCGACGCGGGGAAAAAAGCTCGATGCGGATTCGCTGCGATTTCTCCAGGCGGAGGCGCTCGACGAGATTATCGCCCGGCGGCTGGTGTTGGCCTACGCGCGGCGAATGGGCGAGATGCCGAGCGAGCACGAATTGGCGGCGGAACGAGCGGCGCTAAAATCGCGGCTGGCCGCCCGGCGACGCTCGATCGACGATTTTCTTAAGGCCGAGTCGCTTTGCGAGGCCGATCTTGATCGTCAATGCGCCTGGAACGTGATTTGGCGGAAATACGTCGCCCGCTATGCGACGGACGAGCGGCTCGCGTCATATTTTGCCGCCCATCGCCGCGAGTATGACGGCACGCAATTGGTGGTAAGTCACATCTTGCTCCGCCGGTCGGCCGACGGCGCGAAAACCACGGCGGAACTGTTGAAACAGGCGGCGGCGATTCGCGCGGAGATCGTCGCCGACAAGTTGTCGTTTGCGGACGCCGCGCGGAAGTATTCCGCCGGTCCGAGCCGCAAGGATGGCGGCCGCCTTGGCACAATCGGCCGTCACGGCCCGATGGACGAGGCATTTTCGCGTGCAGCCTTTGCCCTGGATGCCGGCCAAGTGAGCCAGCCGGTCAAGAACGTCCTTCGGCATCCACCTAATCCGCTGTGACCAGATCAAGCCCGGCGCTAAGAAGCTCGCCGAGGTGCGCAAGGAGTTGGAAGACGCCTTGAGCCAGGAACTACTCGACAGGTTGGCCAAGACCCAACGGCAATATACGCCCGTAGAGTACACCGGCGTTCTGCCCCACTTCAAGCCCGGGACGCACGAGATCGCGCCAGCGTCAAAGTGATCGGCACTGCGTCGGGGGGTTGATTCCCGCGGTGATATTCCCTACGCTATTAGTAAGGTGACGGCCTGACGCACGGAGATTCGATCGGAGTAAGGCAAATGACCGCTTCGCAAGCGACCGCTGAAGTTTTTCTGACCGCGCTGCGCGCCCTGCCCGCTGAAGAGCGCCAGGTTGTACTCGCCCACATCGTCGAGGACGACGAGTGGCAGGAGGACATCCAAGACTTGGCTGTTTTCTCGCAAAGGCGAAACGAGCCCTCTCGTCCTTTCCGTGAATTTCTTAAGGAACACGGCGAGTGAAACAGCCTGCAACCTACACGATCCGAATAAGGGCATCCGCGGACCGCGAGCTGGCAAGCCTGCCAAAACCGGTCTTTCACACCGTCTCCGCGAAAATACTCGATCTGGAAGAGAATCCTCGTCCGCACGGCTGCAAAAAGCTAAGCGGGCGTCAGGAGTATCGAGTGCGGGTCGGCGATTATCGGATTCTGTACTCCGTAGACGATGCGGTCAGAGCGGTCGAGGTAGTCGCCGTCGGAAATCGCAAAGATGTCTATCGGCCCTGAGAGGTAATCTGTTGGCGTGAGAGACTATTGGACCGGCTGGTAACGATTTGTGACTTCAACACCTCGCCGGATCGAATTGAGTGTGAACCGGTATCGCAGAATGGAAGAGATTTCTTCATCGCCGCAGGTACAATCGGACGTTGAACAGATTGCTGCAAGCGCATTCGCTCATCTGGCTCATTCGTCCACGTATCGCATCATCGACAACACGGATCGAAGTCGGGGCGGCACGGCCGTTGCTGTTAACATTGGATCGCGCTTCTTTCTTGCCACGGCGAAACACGTTCATCAAGTTCCGTAGGTTATGCTTCAGCATAACGCGCATTTGCAGGCCGCGCCTTGCCGCGAGAATGATCCACGGGGCTGCGTTGTGTTATGCTGAAGCATAACCTACGGGAGTTGCGGTCTCTGTTCGCGGTAGCTCAGTTCGAGCAAATCCATCGGGTGCATGACTAACAGCGGCAGTTTGCGCTGGCGGACTTCGCGCTGGATTTGCAGCAGACAGCCGGCGTTGCTGGCAAGCACGATCTGGGCGCCGGTGCTGAGGATATTGTCGATCTTCCGCCGCGCGAGACGGTCGGACATCTCGGCTTCCACGAGGTTGTACGTACCGGCGGAGCCGCAGCAGATGGCGCTTTCGGGCAGGTCGCGGAGTTTGAGGCCGGGTATCATCGACAAGAGACGGCGGGGGGCGGTGGTGATCTTCTGGGCGTGGGCCAGATGGCAGGCGTCGTGGTAGGTGGCCACCGCGTTGATGCGGCCGGTCGGGGGAATCGGGCCCAACTCGTCGAGAAACTCGTTGATGTCCTTCACCTTCGACGCGAATTTCGTGCGGTGCGGCTGCAATCCGTCGCGCCAGTGCAGGCCGTACTCCTTCATCATCGCCCCGCAGCCGGCGTGATTCACGACGATCGCGTCGTAGCGGTCGAGCTCGAAGGCGACCAGGTTGGCGTCGGCCATGCGGCGGGCGCCGCGGCTGTCGCCGGCGTGGAAGTGGATCGCCCCGCAGCAGCCCTGTTCGGGCGGAACGAAGACGTCGCAGCCGTTCTGCTGCAAGACGTGCAGCGTCGCCCAGTGCGTGGGTCGGAACATCGCGTCGGCCACGCAACCGACAAAAAACGCCACCCGTGCCCGCTTGCGGCCGGCGGCCGGCAGAAAACGCGGCAGCCGCGGCCCCGACCTCGCCGGCGGCGGCAACAACGGAACCATCCGGCCCAGCCGCCCAGGAATCAGCTTCAACAGGCCCATTCGCTCGGCCAGCCCGAAAAGCCCCAGCCGCTGTGCAAGCCGCACCGGGCCGAGCAGCCGCCGCATGCGGTCGGCGTAAGGGAAGAGTTGGAAGAGGATGATCTCGCGGAACCAGTCGTACTTCTGCTCCGGCCGCGGATCGGTCTGCTTCATCGCTAGGCGGAAGGGCTCGATCAGCCGGCCGTACTCGACGCCCGACGGACAAGCCGTCTCGCACGCCCGACAATCGAGACAGACCTCGAGATGGCGGCGGACGCGATCGGTCAGGCCGCCGCCGCCGTCGGCGATCGTGCGCATCAGTTGGATGCGGCCGCGCGGGCCGTCGTTCTCATCGCCCAACTCGCTGAAGGTGGGGCAACTCGACGTACACAGGCCGCAATGAACGCAACGCATGAACAGATCGTGATCGATGCCGGCGGCAGGATTGGCGGCAGCGGCGGCGAGCGGGTTGTGGAAATCGTCGAGGTTCATGCGGCTATTTCGATGGAAGCAATGCACTCGCAAACGTCACGCAAACACAAATCCCGGGTTAAGAATGTTCAAGGGATCAAAACGTTCTTTGATCGCCCTCATCACGCGGAGTTCCGGCGGAAACGGGGCGTCGTCGCCGGTCTCGCGCGACGCGTAAGCAGTCGGTGAACGATAGAACCGACAGCCCTCGACCACCGACCACTGTATTCTTCCCTCCTCGGTTTCCCGCTCTCCGTCTCCCAGGAGAATCTCGCCGTCGCCGGCATGGGCATGAATCGCGCAGTTCGGGGCAACTTTCAGCATCTCGGCGATTGTATCGATGGTCTTGCTTGGAAGAACGTTCAATCGCGCCTTGGCTGGGAATTCGGACATCCAGCGCCACAGCGTATCGCTTGCCAAATTGGGCGTCAGCACGGGCGAGGCCACTCCGAGCGCGGTCCACTCCTCGCGGAGCCGGTTCAACATCCACTCCACTTCCACGGCCATGCCCTCGAAACCGACGCACAGCCTAGCGACATTGCCATCGAGCATCGGACCGAATAGCGGGTTGCCGTCGCGTGGATGTCCCGCCGAAAGTTCGACGGCCACGGGCCGCACCGGCAGGCGAACGAGACTGGCCAGCAGTCTTTCGGCCAAATCAAAATCGGCGACTTCGCACGCCAACAGGGCGGACGCCTCGGGCAGCGGCCGGACCATGAGCGTGGCTTGGGTAATGATGGCCAGCGTGCCGCGCGAGCCGGCCAGCAGGCGGCACATATTGTAGCCGGCGGCGTTTTTGACCACCCGGCCACCGCCGGAGAAGATCGTGCCCGTGCCGTCAACCGCGGTAAAACCGAGCAGATAGTCGCGCATCGTGCCGTAGGCGAAACGCCGTGGGCCGGCGGCGTTGCTGGCGATCGCGCCGCCGACGGTCGCCCGATCGGGCCAGGCCATGTCGACCGGCAGCCATTGCCGCTTCTCGGCCAGCAGGCCGTTCAAATAGGCGATCGTCATGCCGGCTTCGACGGTCACGGTCATGTCGTCGGCCGGGTAGTCGATCAGGCGATTCAGGTTGGCCGTTGAGAGCGTGACGCCGGGAAGGAAAAAGGAGACAGTCCCCATTTGTGCGAAGCACCCTTCGGGCCGTTCCGGCAAGTGGGGACTGTCCCCTTTTCCCTCTGTCCCCCGTCGCCGTTGACCGATGTTCCGCCGCCGACAGGATGAACAGCTAATCCCTTTTCCCCTGCGGCGCGCACCGCTGCGGCGACAGCATTTGCGTCGGCGGGCGTTTGCAGCGCTTCAGGGAGATTTTCGGTTGGCATCGCTGTCGGCATTGCTTTGCGAAGCCGCAAGCGGCTGATTCTCGTCACCGCGACGCCGCGTGGACGCGGCGGCTAAACGCGGTACTCACAATTTCACTCATCATTCATCACTCATCCTTCATCCTTCATCACTCATCATTCTCTTCCCGCCGGGATCAACTTTCCCGGATTGAGCCGTCCTGCCGGATCGAACGCTCGGCGAACGCGGCACATCGCGTCGAGATCGGCGGGGGCGAAGAGACGATCCATCAGCGCGAGCTTCTCGACGCCGATGCCGTGCTCGGCGGTGATGCTGCCGCCGCAGGCGATGCACTCCTGCAAGATCTCGCGGCCGGCGGCCACCGCTCGCTCGACCTGCTTGCGGTCGCGCTCGTCGAACAGCAAGATCGGATGCACGTTGCCGTCGCCGGCATGGGCGACGTTGACGATGCGAATGTTGTGCTTCTTGCCGATCTCGGCGGTGCGGCGGATGATGTGCGGGAGTTTGGTTCGCGGCACGACGCCGTCTTGGATCGTGTAGCTCGGGCTGAGCCGGCCGGTGGCGCCGACGGCCATCTTGCGGCACTTCCACAGCAGCGTGCGTTCGTCGGCCGAGGCGGCCTGTAAGACCTCGCGGGCACCAAAACGCTTGCAGAACTCGGCGATTTGCTCGACTTGCCGGTCGAGCGCCAGCGAAAGCCCATCCACCTCGATCACCAGCACGGCGCCGGCGTCGGGGGGAAAACCGAAGTGGTATGCCTCTTCCACCGCGGCGAGAATGCCCTGGTCCATCAACTCCATCGCCGCGGGAACGATGCCAGCGGCGATGATGTGGCTCACCGCGTTGCCGGCGTCGTCCAGGGAGTCGAACGTCGCCCGCAGCGCGCGGTAGTCCTGGGCGTTGGGGGTCAGGCGGACCCAGATCTTCGTTACAATGCCGAGGGTGCCCTCGCTGCCAACCAACACGCCGATCAAATCGAGTCCGGACGAGTCGGGGACAGGGCCGAGCCGCAGGATCGAGCCGTCGGCCAACACGGTTTCGAGGCCGAGGACGTGATTCACCGTAACGCCGTACTTGAGCGTGTGCGGGCCGCCGGCGTTGGTGGCCACATTGCCGCCGATCGTGCTGGCCCCCTGGCTCGACGGGTCGGGGGCGAAGTGATAGCCGCTGCCTGCCAATGCGGTGGTCAGGCGAAGGTTGGCTACGCCGGCCTCGACCACCGCCATGCAATTGCGGAGATCGATCTCGAGAATGCGGTTCATGCGGGTGAGCATGACCACGACAGCGCCGTGATAATCGGTGGGGCAGACATTCCTGTCTGCCGCCCTGTTTCCGGCCTGGCAGACAGGAATGTCTGCCCCACCGGTCCATTTGGAAGCACCTGCCCGACTGATACCCAGGGGCAGGCAGCCGCCCGCCAGGCTGGTTCCGGCGCCGCGGGGGACGACCGCCGTGCCATGCCGGCCGCAGAGCCTTACCGTCTCGGCGACTTGCTCGGTGGAGCGGGGGAAGACCACCGCTTCGGGCCGCCCGCGCTCGATTGTGAAGGCATCACAATCGTAGACGGCCAATTCCGAGGGTGCCGAGAGGACGTTTTCGCGGCCAAGCGCCTTTCGCAGATCGGAAACGAGTGAGGTGGGCATGGAGCGATGGTATCTGAACGACCTGTGCAATTCCTGTAGCGCGAGCGTCCGGCCCGCGCTCCGGCTGTTGCCCTCCCAGCAAGCATAGCACTCGCATTTTACCACCGAAAGGAGGCAAAACGCCAGTTTTAGAGCGTCTGTAGCATCATTACCGGGTTCTGGTTCCCACGCTCCGCGTGGGAACCGCTGTCTTTCCGACGCTCTCCGCCGGGACGGGCGACGCAGAGTGTCGGGACCAGTGCGTTCCCACGCGGAGCGTGGGAACGAGGGCTTTTTCTTGTTGTCGAACCCGGTAATGATGCTACAGACTCGTTTTAGAGCGGATTTGCTTTCTGCAGCGGCTGTTTTCTGTAGTGGGGGTCGGCGGAGAGGGTCAAGCGGATAAGCTCGGCGAGCGAATCGGCCTTCATCTTGTCCATGATTTTGGCGCGGCGGACTTCGATGGTGCGCACGCTGAGGTTCAACTCGGCGGCGATTATCCGGTTCGGCTTGCCGTCGATCAGCATAGCCAGCACGTCGTGCTCGCCGTGGGTGAGCCGTTGCAGGCGATGGCGGACCTGGGCGCGGAGGGCCATGCGTTCGCGGTGATCGGCGTCCCACTTGATCGCCTCCTGGATGGCTTCCCAGAGCTGCTGGTCGCGGCAGGGCTTTTCCAGGAAGTTCAGTGCGCCGGCCTTCATCGCTCGGACGACCATCGGCACGTCGCCGTAAGCCGACATGACGATGGCCGGCAGGGGCATCTCTTCGCGGTTGAATTGTTCGAGCAGACCGAGGCCGCTGATGCCCGGCATCCGCACGTCGAGGAGCACGCAGCCGGGTCGGGCGGGATCGAAGGCATCGAGGAACTGCTGCGCCGACTCGTAGCATTCAGCGCGGAGCCGCATCGAGCGGACCAGCGTCAGCAGTGCCTGCCGCACGGCGGGGTCGTCGTCGACGATGAAGACAGTCGGGTCAGTTTCCACGCTTCTGTTCTCCGTTTTGGGTCGGCAGGGTGAAATGGAAGCCCGCGCCTCCTTCCGGGACCGGCGCAGCCCACAACGAGCCGCCGTGACTCTTGACGATCGACTGGCTGACGGACAAGCCCATTCCCATTCCGCCGGCTTTCGTAGTGAAAAACCGCTCGAAGATGCGGTCGAAGATCTCCGCTGCGATGCCGAGACCGTTGTCGCGCACGGCGACGACGATGGTGTTCGCGCCGTCCAACGCCGTGCGGACGGTCAGGCGTCGCTCGATGTGGCCCGATTCGCGCAGCGCCTCGAAGCCGTTGCGCATGAGATTGACAAGGACCTGCTCGAGTTGGATGCGGTCGCCGACGACCGCAGGCAGCGGCTCGGTCAGTTCGAGTACGATTTCCGCCCCGGCCATGCGGGCGTCGATGCTCACCAGTTCGGCCACGTCGCGGATCATCGCGTTGACGTCGACGACCGCCTCCGATGGTTTGGCCTTGACCAGGAAACGCCGCACGCGACGGATGATCTCGGCGGCACGAGTGCCCTGTTCGTTCATCTGGTCGAGCGAGGCCGAAAGATCTTCGACGCAATTCCCCTCGCCGGAGGCCAGCAACCGCTTGCACGCCTGGGCATGGCTGCAAATGGCGCTGAGCGGCTGGTTCAATTCGTGGGCCAACTCCGCCATCATTTCGCCGACGGTGCTCAGCCTGGCGACGTGGGCCAACTCGGCCAGGTGTTGTTGTGCCCGATCTTCGGCACGCTTGCGTTCCTCGATCTCGATGCGCAACAGGCGATTGACTTCGGCCAACTCCAGCGTGCGCTGCGCGACGCGCTGTTCGAGTTCCTCTTGCGTCTGCCGCAGCTCTTCCTCGGTTTCGGCCAGGCGTTCGGCTTGTCTGATCCTCTGCAAGGCGCGATCGACGACCGCGGGCAAGAGCAGCATGAAGGTGGGCCCTTTGATGACGTAATCGTACGCCCCGTGCTTCATCATCTCGACAGCCACGCTCTCGCTCCCGCGGCCGGTGGCGACAACGAACGAGACCGGCTTGCCGCGGGCTTCGATGCGGTGCAGCAGTTGTTCGCCGTGCATGTCCGGCAGGCTGTAGTCCAAGAGCATCAGTCTTGGAGTGTGGTGCTCCAGCCAGGCCAGGGCGGCCGCGCCGCTCGACGCCCCCACGGTGCGGTGCCCGTGCGCCACCAAGCACTTTTCGATCAATCGGAGCAGGGCATCGTCGTCCTCAACCACGAGGATAAGCTCTGCAGGGGTGCGGCACAGCGGGGCGGGGCTCGCGGTAACGTTCTCTTGCTCGGTGGCGGGCGACATGGCGGTGCTTTTCGAGTTGTTACTTCCTGATCCGACCACAAACCGCGAGTACGCCTGGCAGGATTCGAACCTGCGACCTACGGTTTAGGAAACCGTTGCTCTATCCCCTGAGCTACAGGCGCAATATGCGGTGGTTATTCGAAGATCGTCAACATTTCCCGCGGACTCGGCCACAATCAGAGAAACTGCTTTGACACCCGTTGTGACACCCCTCAAGCCAACTCCAGCGGAAACTTAGCTCATGGCCAAGATACCAGTACGGCAGGCAAACGCCAAGATAAGCAAGCCAAGGGCGGACTTCCCATTGTCTCCCCACGCGAGCGGTAGGTGGGCGGTCATGGCGACGGCGTAGCGGAAACCGGCCTCCGCCACCATCGCCGGCGCCCAGGGGTCGCCCTGGTAGCCGTGCCCACTCAGTTGCACCAGCACGCCGTCCTCAATGGCCTGCCGGCGGGTGTAGACGTCGATAATGCCTGCGTCACTCCACAAGGTCGATGAGCGGTCCGAGGCGTCACGAAGATGTCCTTGTCAATCGTGCAAAGTGCAAGAACAGAGGTGGCATGGAGGCAGCCCGACGGGTGGAATAACCCAAAGGTACTAACTCTGGAGAGTTGATTTTGGAGACTCTCCATTTTGTTTGTCAGGAATCGTGGTTCGGCGGCCAATAGTCCTATAGGGGGTGCAAAAGTCCTCCTAAGCCACAAAGTTGGAAAAAATTGCCGATTCCCCCTCGCTACTGCTTGACATTCATCTCTCGCATGGCTACAAAAAAGGGGTGTTGTGGGGTTCGTGTATGCTCTTCCTTTCACACACAAGACCAGGGTCAGACATTGTAGAGGCTGCATAACATGAAACGAACACTACCGGTTTTTCTGGCACTGTCGGCTATCGCAGTATTGGCGCTGTGCAATTGTGCATCGGCGGACATTATCGGCGTCGGACCTGTTGACTATCAGTATCATGCTGCGGCGCAGAACGCGGCGTGGACCGAGGTGACCGACCCAGGTTACGGACCTCCCGAGTGGTACACGCTTCCTCCTAGTGTCAGCCCGGATCAGTGGATTTACGTTCCGAATCACGAACAGCGTGACATGGTGAAAGAGTTGTGGCTGCAAGTGGAGTTTGCACCCGGCACTACGGCTCCGACTAGTAATCCCATTGTTTGGACGTCTCAAGGATTCGTGATCGCGGGCGGCACAGATGCCACTTACTATCCCGATAGTAATACGTACGTTTGGAAGTGGACCATCACTCCTCAGCCCGCCAACGAACTCTTGGATTTCTCCCCTTCGTTTCCGTGGGCCGGCGTCACCGGAATCGACATCGGCACGAAATGTGTTGTTCCGGAACCGTCTACCCTCGTGGGCCTTGTGACCTGTGGATTATTCGGACTCGTCCGGGTTTGGCGTTCAACGGAAGGCTGTTTAGTCCAATTTTGAATTGTCGCACAACAAAAGCCCGCGTCGAATCCGGCGCGGGTTTTTCATGCGCCGTGGGCAGCCTTGTGCCGGCTCATGAAACGCGCGGTTCGCACCCGGGAAGGGAAGAGCCCTCGGCATTCAAGAGAACCGTATCAATCCACTTCGGCACGCTGTCGGCTGTCCCGGCTTGCGTGAGACAGGCGACTACCCGTGGCCCAACAGGCTTTTGCGGCCAGCCGGTGTAGCCATCAGTCACAACCAGGATCGTCTGGGGAGACGGCCTCTCCTCGCGCGCCGCCACGATCATCGCGGCCATATCCGTGCCGCCGCCACCGTCGAGTTCGATCTGCTCTGGCCGAAAGACGTTCTTGGCACACGCCACGGCTATCAATCGCCGGCCAGCACCCGTAGGCCACGCGGATCGGGCAGCGAGCGGAGAGCGTTGCCGATCACGCCCATGGCCGCGGCTGGCCGTCCATGCACGAACCGTCGGATTGGATCGGGGGATGGGGGGCGGGGGACTGGTTGGGGATTAGGGATTGGGGATTGGAGGAGGGCGGCGGGCGGAGGGCGGAAGGCGGATTTCCTTCGTCATTCGAGCTGCGTCATTCTTCCCCCCTCCCCTCTCCCCTTTTCCCGCCGCACCAGCAGGTCGGAGTATTCCTCTTGACGCGCCGGCTCCAGACGTGGATTGCTTCATGCAACGCCACAACCGCCGCGTGCTTCAGGTCGCGGCACAGGTTCACACCCCGTGCAACGTGGCAAACACTTGGTCCACAGCCTCGATCCTTCTAATAGATATACTCGTAGGGCGTACTGGAGTTGTTGTCCCGTTATCGTTGATTGTCAACGCCCGGGCCGTGGCGTCGGAGTCCACGGTCTGTTTGAAGGTGATCCCCACGCCGGTCAAGGCGGCATCGGCCGTCAACGTGACGGCGTTGCCATAGGTTTGGCCGCCGCTGGTTGTGAAATCCGCGCCGATTGTCGTCCCGCCCGAGCCGTCGGAAGTGAAGTCGCCGACGTTGGTCAACGCGGCAGGCACGGCCACCGCGCTGGTGAAGCTCAGCCAAAGGCTGTGCGAAGCCGCATCCCAATTCGGTCCCGCGCTACGTGTCGAGCCGGCCAGATGGGCGTCGGCCGTCTGGGTGACCGGGCCGTTGTAGGTCTGGGCCCCGATCGTGCTGATCGAGCCGCTCAGGTTCATCGTTTCCGTTTGGGCCGACACGGTCAGACCGCCGCCAAGCGTGGCGGAGGAGAGGTTCAGGACGTCGTTGCCCGCCCCGCCGTCGATGTCATGTCGCCAACGCCGTTGGTGGCCTCGGCAAGTCCGAAGGTCAGCGTGTCGTCCTGGTCCGCAAGATCGATGTTCAGCGCGGCGAGCGGCGAACTGGCGGGAGCTGTATTAATCGTCAGTGTGTCGTTTGCAGTGTTCGTCGTGGACAGAACGAAGTTGGCGTTGGCCACCGCATCCCCGGCCAACGTAATTGCATCGAGGCTGTCGACAAGGATGCGAATCTGGTTCGCCGCCAGCGTCGATACCGCCACGTTGTGGCTGGCGCCGGCGTCGGCCGTGAAATCAAGCGCCTTCGCGGCGTTGCTGTACGTCACAACGCTCAGCAACTGCCGCTCTTCCAGCGGCTCGAACCCCAGTCGCGTGCTGTACGCCGCGCGGGCTTCTTGCAGACGGCGTCGGCCACCGAACGATTTGAAATGGTCCCATCGGATGTGGGGGCGATTCCGTGACTGGTGTCTCCACTTTTTCGGGGCGGGTCTGAGCCTTGAGGAAGAGTGCTCGGGAGCAACGTCAAACTCGCATGAACCCGGGGGCTCTGCCGACGATCAATGCGAACGTCACATTTTCTGCCAGTGTCGCAAATTACCCAAAACCACGATGGTAGCGTCACAAAGAGGGGGGTAAACGGATTCTCCCTGGAACAGTAAAGATTGAATCACGCCAAAACCGTCGAACGAGCGCTCAATCCCACCTCCGCCAGGAGTGGCCCCAAAGCGATGGGCGCGCCCGTCGCGGCTGAACGGCGCACCGCCTCCATGACGCAGAACGTCTCGACGCCTTCTTCAAGATCGGGCGAGTACGGTGCTGCTTCGAGAAGCGCGCCCGCAAAATACTCGGCGTAGTTCGCGAACTCACCGTAATGCATGCCGTGGACCTCGCTGTTGAAGTAGTAATGCCGAAGCGCATAGAGTGGATCCTCGGTGATCTCGGACCCGTCGGCCGCGGTGTGGATGTAGCGCATGTCGTGGTACTGGGACAAGCTTGTGCCGCCCGAGCCGTAAAGAACGAGCTCGATGCAGTTCCGCGCCGTCGGAAGCTCGTGGACGCCGTAGTTGCCCATCGCGCGTCCGATCTTCCCCGACGCGCCGCGGGCGTTGACGATGTAGATGTCGAAGCCTTGCAGGCCGTACTGCGTGCCGAGCGCGGAGCGGCGGCCGAGCGCCTGTACCTCCTCAATCGGTCCGAGATACCATCGCAGCAGATCGATCGGATGGCTCATGCCCAGGAAGATCCAATCCGTCGCGTCCGCGGCCCAGGGGCTCTTCTCGTAGAACCAGTCCATGCGGTGAATGTAGTGCGCGTCAATCAGCTCGAGGTCGCCGACCTCGCCGGCTTCGTAGGCCCGACGCTGGCGGGCAAAGGGCTCGAAGAAACGGGTGGACTGGCCGACGAAGAGCTTGCGCCCGTGCGGCGGCCGGCCTCGAGAATCCGCCGCGCGTCGGCCATCGAGTTGACCAGCGGTTTCGTGCAGATCACGTCCTTGCCGGCCTCGAAGGCCTGCGCGATCTGCGCGCCGTGGATCGGATCGGGCGTATAGATGGCGACGATGTCAACGTCGGACCGCGCGAGCAGCGCGGCGTACTCGCCCGTGTAGAAGAGATCCGGCCGTTCGCGCCGCGCCGCCTCGATCTTCTCGGCATTGAGATCGCACGCCGCAACCGCGCGGGCTTTCGTGGCTCGATCAAGGCCGAGCACGAGCGTTCTGCCCTCGTGCAGGCCCACGACGCCGATCCGTTTTTGCAGTGGCGCCGGTCGCCGCGGCGGCTCGCGTCGAATCCCGGGAATGTGTTCGATGAATCCCATGAAATCCGATTCTTTCCAACAGTCCCGAATATAACCGGCAGGTAATGGTAGGCCAAGGGGGCCGACGTTGGTCTAAACCCGGGCCGGTCAGTGTTCGCTGTAGGAGGCGACTCCTGTCGCCGATTTGTGGCGTTTGTCGGGTCGCCGCCGCAAAATCGGCGTCGGGAGACGCCTCCTACAATGCCCGCCGTGAAAAACCGATTGGCCCTGACTGACGGGCAGCAGGGCTTGCGAGCGGCCGAAGATGGGTTAGACTTATTCATGCCCTCGAAACGGGCCGTCGGCGGCGTAGCTCAGCCCGGTTAGAGCAGCGGCTTCATAAGCCGCGTGTCACTGGTTCAAATCCAGTCGCCGCTACTTGGGTGGATGGTAAGAGATAGCAGCCGCCCGTAACATTTTGTATAAGCTCTTGCTCCGCAAGGGCTTGTTTTGTTTCTTGCGATTTCTTACCGTACCCTACCGATGGGTACAACGTCGCTTTTTGCGTCACGGATTGCGTCGGATTTTGCGTCGCTTTTTGGAAGTCACTTTCCGTGACCATCAGATAGTGCTTCATAGCGATTCGTGGGGTGTTCCCAAGCCATGCCGTTACGACGTGGATGGGGTATTCCTGGGCGAGTTCTGTCTCTCGGGAGGCCCGCAAAGCATGGAACAATCGTGGCCATCGTGTCAGCCCAGCCCGTTTGATGATCTTGGCGAATCGGCCGCCCAAACTGCAATTCATCCATCCGGTCTTGCCGACTGCGAATTGCCGGAATGTCTCGACACAGTACACGTCGCCCTCTCGGGCTTGATCGAAGGCTTCTTCGAGGATCGGCCGCAATTCCGGGAACATAGGGATGATCCGCTCGCCCTTCCCGTATCGTTCGCCCTTAGGGCTTTGCACCACGATCTTGTCTTGGTCCCATAGCACGTCCTGCCAGCGTAGGCTACAGGCTTCACTTGGGACGCGGAAACCGCCATATCGTCCAAGGGCCACAAACAGCCGCCAAGTCACGTCCGGGCAGGCGTCCAAGAGTTTTTGGGTCATTTCGCGGGTGACGAAGAAGAACTTCTCCGCCTTGACCGTCGCGGGTGCAGAGACGCCTTGGAACGGATTCGCACCGATGTACTTTGCCCGCATCGCGGCCTTGAAGATCATCCGGCAGACTTGCAACCGTTTGGCGATGGTTGCCATCGCCAAACCTTCTTGGATGAGGTATTGCTTGAACCCGTCGGCGTCGGCTTCGATGATGGACTGCAACGCCTTTCCGGCAGAGAAGTAATCTAACAGGTTTTGTTGAACGTGTCGCCAAACTACTTTCGTATCTGGTCGAACGTCTTGGCGACCGTCGATGTATTCTTGCAAGAACGGCCCCAGTGTTTTGGTGGTTGTCTCACGCTTCGGAATCAACTCTGCCGCTGCCAGCTTGCCAGCAAGATCATCGCCGATGGACGAAACCCACTTCGCCGAATCGAGGTCAATGGCCGTGCTGGTTTCGCGGGCGACAAGAAGATGCTCGATTCGCGTCTTGACCGTTTCCGCCGTCTTGAGCGGGACATTGCCCAGCCGAACCGTCTTTCGCCGGCCGTCCCCATCCGTGAATTGAATCCGCCGCGAACCCGTCTTGTCTGTATTCAAGGAAGCCATCGGAGTTTACCTCACGGGTTGTAAGCTGGAATGTCCCCAACATACGGGGGGGCGATTCATAACGCAAGTTGTTTCTGTTCGATTGGACAGCATTCATTAGTATTTGCAAACGGGTGCCTTCCTTGTCATGGGTAGGCCACTCATTATCTGGAAAATAGAAGCGGTCAGCTAACTGCATTTCATCATCGAGTTTAAGCACTACACACAGTTCTCGCCAGTTGTCTATGTGTGTGCATATTTCAGCAGCCACAATCGTGGCCAGCCGTTCGTTTGTTCGCAGATACTTTTTCAGGTCAGGATTCATGGTGCTGTTCTCCATTGTTGTGCAAACGAGTGTTAAAAGTGTTGACGTATTTGCTGTTTTCTTTGCGAGGAGTTGTCTCGACTTGTTAGACCACACCGTCGTTAGACCCGGCACCCTCTTTCTTTATAAGAGGGTGCGGTGTAGTCTAAAGAGACAATAGCAGACTCGGCAGACAAGGCAACGTGACTGCGGAGTCTGGACTGCGGAGTCTTGGAATACTCATGCCATTCCGTCCAGTCCTTTCTGAGTAGGCGGTTTGGAGTCTTGAGAATCCGGTGGAGCAATGATTCCATACGCGGGGCGAGTATGACTCTTGCTCCGAACAAAGCCATCGCGTGCTAACTGGCGAATGACGGCTTCCGCTTTCTTCTCGCCGACCCTATAGTCCTTCCTAATACGATCAGCAATTTCGACGGTTTTCATCGGCCCCGTAATCCACTCAGCCACGATGGCCGACAACTCCTCAGCACTTGGCCCGGCTTGCTGCCCCCGTTTTGCAGTCAAGGAAGTTTCGACCTCCGCCGGTACGTCGTCACGCATCATAAATATGCCGTCTCGAAACTCGATCGTTATTGCATCGGGTGAACGGTAGTTTCGCAAGATGGTTTCAAGCACTATCCATTCGCTGGGGTGGTCCCGATGAGGCGTCAGTGTGAAGCAGCAGTCATAATCTCTTGCCATTACGCCTGTACCACTCCCACGATCAATGGCTTGCTTATCGCCGGCACGGCCTTTAGTGGTATGATGGACGATTGCGATGGCCGGTCCCCGCTCAGCAATTGCATCAAGACCGCCGAGTACACGCGACACGTCCCTACCTGAACACTCGTCAACGTTGGCACGGTCCAATAAATTGTAAAATGGATCGCAGATTATGAGATCGTAGTTTTCGACCTGCAAGCCATCGAACGAAAAGTGCTTACCGCGTAGATTCAGAATATCGAGTTGGCCGCGAATATCATCCGGGGCAATTCCAAGAGCACTAGCAACGTACCGTACTCTCCGATGGTAGTTTGCCGGCTTTAGCTCGAATTGGATTATCAGCACCTTCAGCCGTCGATTCGACCTCCAATTCAGAAATGGCTTTCCACTGGCCAAGCAAAGTCCCATTTGCAACATGAAGAAACTCTTGCGGTTCTTGGACTGTCCAATAACAAACACCTTGTCACCCCGGTCCATCAGTCCGTGGAAGATGTCGTCAATTGGTGGCGGTTCCTGTTCCAAGTATTCGGCAGCATCTATTATCGCCGTGGTCGTCTCAACGCCTCCCACGGGTTCTTTCGTTTGATTGGGGAGTGAGCTAGTCATTTGTCCCCCCCTCTGTTCCCGGCTGTTGCCGGGCTTCCGCCTGCTGGCGGGCAAGCTCTTTGTCAGCCCATTCGCGGATTTGATGCGGAAAGAAGAGCACGCGACTACCGACCTTTACAGCCGGAATATCGCCACGCGGAAACGCCCTGGAAAATAGCGATTTCTCTGACATTCCAAGAGCGATTGCGGCTTCACGGGGGCGAAGGGCGAGACGTGAAATCTCAGGGGCGGATTCGGTGGGGTAGATTGATTTCATTCGACCGCCCCTTCTTTGCTCGACACTTGGGAGGCCCGCACCGCTAACGCTTCCATAACGGCAATGGGCGAGAAGAGATACCGCCGGTGGGCCCTGAGACACGGGACGATACCCGCGTCGGCTTGTTCACGCAACCATCGCTGCGTAACGCCAGCCCGTAGCGACATACGGGAAAGAGAAAGTAGTTCCGACATTGTAGACCTCACTACGCAAGTGAACGAATCACACTTTACGTAGTTCTAGCCTACAAGATCGGAATGGTGTAAACGCGGGGCGTTTTCGGGGAAAACGCAGGTCATTCGCGGGAAGTGTCCCTCAGAGAGACGCAAAGACCCTTTATCGCCACTTTGAGAGGAATGCCTTTCGCCTGAAAGAAACGATTAGCCGCTTTACGTGCCGTTCCCACAGCTTCCTTGTCCAGTTCAATCTCTCGATCATCCCAAACCGGCTCGCCAAGTTTTCTGTACTCCGCTGTTTGGTTCGGTGATTTCCAGAGTGTGTCAACAAGACGCCACGGCACTGGCGACAGACCGTCATATTTCTCTTTATTCCAGACGAAACAATTAGGCGGAATCGGACCATTAGACTTGATGGCGATTGTTTCGTCGTTATCGTGTCCCGGTTCCCCGTTGCTCCTTGTTTTCTCCGGCTCCAAGTCAACTAACAGCGCCTCTACATAGCGGAGCGTGTGCGAGGCGTTCTCGGCACTGTTGCTATAGAGGGAAATAATCTCTTCTGCTTGCGTTGACAAATCATAACGCTGTAGTGAGTTATACGCATCATAGAACGGTTTGTACCCAAGTGCCTCCCTTTGACGGCATTCCTCGAAAACAGGCGGCAGGGGCCTGCAAGGCTTCTTTGACGGCGGATACTCCGCGTCAACTTTCGCAACCGACTCGATTTCAGCCCTGAGATAGTTGGCCAGAGCGGCAATCGAATGTTGGTTTCACGTATGGCTTGTTCGTGTATTCGCTATTGCCCGGATAATGCAGTATAGAAGCATTTCCGGTAAACCGATTGATTCTAACGGGTCTGTTCAGATATTGTTCATACGTGTACGGCGTAGGCCAAATGAACGTGCCGAACAATAGCATCGTGAAGCAAACCATACCCGTTGCGATGAGAACCGTAACGTTCCGGTCTAATCTGAAGTGCATGACTATCCTCCACAAATCTTGCAAGCCCGCCCTTCATTAGGACCACAAGGCCGCCCTTTGCTGTGTTTGTAGTATCGGCAACTGCTGTTGTGGTGAATCCCGCTCTTTGTCGTCAACCAGTAGCGTTGCTCCGACTCTTGCTTGACTTGTGCGGTGGGAGCCAAGTTGTTTTGCGGCGTGACTTGCGAGAAAGATGGAAACAAATACTGGTTTAGAGCAACACCACTGACAAGAGCCACAACAAACACCACAGCCAATTTGTTGACCATATCCTGCCTCCCATTTTTCTCTTCGTCCCACTACTGCTTGAACCCGAGTCTCTTGGCCCGGTCAAAACCTGCCTCAGCTTTGCTTCTCTTGCCTTTCTGATAGCAGGGGCACTACCCCGGTTGTTAGCTGCCATAGCGTACCCACATATCTTGCATGGACTTCCTCGTCATCGTCTAAGTTGGCCAATAGGTAGTCGTAACTTGGTGAGGCATCGGTGGACTCCGACACGATAATGTTTGATTTCTCCGACCAGAGAGACGCATCCACCGTATCCAAGGGATCGACCATCCAAAGCGAGCCATCTTCCAAGAGGATGAGTTGGCCCTCCCCGATATTCATCTTGATCCAATGTATTTCGTCAGTCCCAGCGTAGTCCTTCGTCAGTCCCAGAGCGTAGACATTCCGCACATTCCCACGAACGAGGGCGGGACTGCGGGCAAGAGTTTCGCCAGCGACGGCCAACCGGACCGAGGCCGCCCGCCTGCTTGACCTCCCGTATCACCAGTTCCGTTATTACCTGAAGAAATACAAGCTATAACGCTGGCCGGAGCGAGGGCGTCTCGCCCGCCAAGAGCGTGGCTTGAGAGTCTCCCCTCTCCCTTTGGGAGAGGGGCAGGGGGTGAGGGCTCTGTGGCGCGGTCCGCGGAAAGTCGAGCGGTTCGCCACCCTTTGCCCTCACCCTTACCCTCTCCCAAAGGGAGAGGGGACCGGTATGCAAACACGTTCCGAGGGAAAGCGGGCGAGACGCCCGCGCTCCCGGGGGGGCCAAAGAACTCGGCACGCGAAGCGAATACGAATATAGAGAACAGTCGAGCCGAATGGGGAGACTGCTTCTCCGAGGGCCCTACTCCATGCACCGTTTCACTTCGGAAGGACGTTGGACAGCCCCGCCGGGGCAATTCGCCGCCCGGGTTGCCGCCGGCAGCTTGCCCGGGGTGCTCTCGAAGAGCCTGCTGGTCGATTTCAGCATCCGCGCGGTGCTGGTCGAGGAGGGGGAGATCGTCGGCGAATTGGGGCCGGGCGTGCATACGCTCGACTCGCTCGCTGAGCGGCTCTCCTTCGAGCCGCGGCGGCACGCTGCGGTGGTCGTATTCCGAGCGGAAGAAATCCCGGTCGCGCTGGCCGACGTGATCGTGACGACGCGAGATGGGCAGCGCGCTCGCGCCGCACTTCGCGCGCGGGTTCGCGTCGACGACGCGACCCTGTTTCTGCAAAACACACTTGGATCGCGGGATTCCCTGGCGCTGGACGAAGTTCGGTTGCTGCTCGCGCCCGTCTTGATGGAACAACTAAGGGAGGCGGTCGGGCGGATGACCGTCGCCGAGCTTCCGCAAGCCGATACGGGCCGCCGCTTGGCCGACGCGATGCGCGGAGCGAGCGGAGGGCTCCAGTCTTATGGATTTCAACTCGGGCCGATTCTAGAGGTTGCGATAAGTCGGGAAGAAGAATCGGCCGAGCCGGCTCCCCAGCCCGACGCGACGGCCGAGAGCCGCCGGCCGCTTGAACCGTCGAGTCACGTGAGAAAATCGGGACGGCGGACGATCCGGCCTTCGCAGAGAGGGAACCAGCGGCAACTCCAGCCGCCGCCCGCGGTGATCGCGGCTCTGCCGGTTGTCGTCAACTCGCTGGGCATGAAGCTGGCTTCCGTACCGCCGGGGAGTTTCACGATGGGTTCGCCCGTCGATGAGCCCGAGCGGAGCGGCGGGGAAGACCAACACCTGGTCGAGATATCGCGGCCTTTCTGCCTGGGCGTTTTTCCCGTCACTCAGGACGAGTATCAGCGCGTCGTGGGAACCGACCCAAGCTGTTTCGCCGAAGCGGAACTGACCGAGGCCGCGGGGACGCCTCGCCAGAGGCTTCCGGTCGAGCGGGTCTCGTGGCAGGATGCCTGCGAGTTCTGCCGACGGCTGTCGGAGTGGCCGGCGGAGAAGGAGGCAGGGCGTCTCTATCGATTGCCCACGGAGGCGGAATGGGAATACGCCTGCCGTGCCGGCACCACGTCGGCGTTTGCCGTCGGGACGACGCTCGATGCAGCCCAGGCAAACCTCGATGGGCCGTCATCCGTGGGTTGCACCACTCCAGTCGGCTCCTTCCCAGCGAACGCCTGGGGTTTGTGCGACATGCACGGCAACGTCTGGGAGTGGTGCGAGGATTGGTTCTCGCCGGACTATTACAGCCATTCGCCCGGCCGCGATCCGCAGGGGCCGGCGGTTGGATTCGCCCGACTTCTGCGCGGCGGCGGCTGGCGGAGCCGTGCCGCACAGTGCCGCTCGGCCGCCCGCTATTCCGCCACCGCCACGCAGCGGCACGACGCCTTCGGTTTTCGCGTCGCGTGTGTCCTCCGGTAAGGTGGCTTGCGGTTTTGGCTACGTGCGAGGGTGTCCGTTGCTTCCATCGTGTCCGGCCGCGGCCAGCGTTGCGACGGAATCGATGCGGGAGGGAGCGAGCCCAGCCCGCTCCGCGACCAGCAGCGTCAACAGCGTGCTTAGCAGGCCGGAGCCCGAAGTCCCCTCTTTGCCGCCGGTGACGAACAGGTGTTGCGGAACCAGCGGTTGCTGGCTTTGGGCCAGGTGTTGGGTGACCAGAGCCAGGGCGTAGAGCTTCGGATCGCCGTAAGAGGCGACTTTCTGCCGCAGCACGTCGGCCTCGGCCTCGCCCTCAGCGGTGATCTTCTTGGCTTCGCCTTCGCCGAGCAGGGCGCGGGCTTTGCTCTCGGCCTCGGAGACCACCAGTTGGCGTTTGGCCTCGGCTTCGGCAGTGACGATGGTCTGGTCGGCCCGCCGCCGCGCTTGCGAGAGTTCGGCTTCGGCGCGGTTGGCGGCAATCTCGATCTCCATGTGGGAGTTGGTCAGTTCGGTCTGCTTCTCGGCCTGCGCCTGGGCCATTTTGAGGGTTTGCAGTTTCTCGGCCGCTTGCCGCTGCTGCTCGAAGGTCAGGATCTGCTCGCGCGAGAGTTGCCGCAGCCGCAGTTGTTGCAGCAGCGCCTCGATCTCGCCCGTCTTCTCCACCGTCTCCGGCTTGCCGATCAACACGTCGACCAACTCGATGTCGAACTCGGTGAAGCGGCGCCGCAGCTCGGTCTTCGCCTCCTGCTGGATCAGGTCGCGGTCGTGCAGCAGCTCGAGCATGTTCTTTTTGTGGGCAATGTCGCGGAAATACGCGCTGAGCATCGGGTCGAGCGTCTGCGTAATCAGCTTCTTGATGTCGCCGAATCGCTGGATCACGCTGGGCGCTTTCTCGTAGTCGATATGCACCACAACCGACAACGGCAACACCGGCTCGTAGGCGTCGGCGGTCACGAGGTCGATCGACTTCAGCGATTCGTCGTAGCGGTGCGTTTCTTCGGTGCGGCCGGTGATCCAGTGCAGCACGAAGTTCGTGGTCGGCACGGGGTGGACGCGGCCGGCGTAGGTGTTGAAAGGGTATTTGCCGGGGCAGAGCGTCTTGATCAACACGCCGCGCGAGCCCTCGGCCACCCGCTCGCCGTGGCGGAACTCTTGGCCGGAGAGGTCCTGCCCCTGCTTGCCGTAGTAGCTGACGACCACGCCGACGTAGCCGATCGGGACGATCGTCTTGGGGATCAACTCCACCGTGGCGAACCAGCGGTTGATGAAGTAGGTGCCGTCGGTCAGCGGGGCATATTGCAGGCCGCGTCGGCCGCCGGCGCGGAGGAAGGCCTCGATGTCCTGGTAATTGCTGTGATAGTTGGGGCCGGCGGCGTCGGCGCCGACGGCGGGGGCGATGATCTCGCCCGGTTCGACGGAAGGGCCGTCGTGCACGGTGACGATGCCGATCGTGTCGTCCTCGGTGTTGTCGCCGTCGGCTTCGCGCCGCTGACTGCGCGGGGCGACGCCGACGATAACCGGATCGAAGCCGCTGCAGGCCCGCAGCTCTTGCCGCCACTGGTCGATCGTCTGCGATTCGCTGCGGTCGTCCAAGGCGAGGCGGTAGATCGTCTCTTCGGTGACGACGACGAACAGCACCAGGTTGATGGCATACACGCCTTCGCGGAGGATCGCCCGCTGCCGGCCGCGCTGGCCGCACTCGCCCGACGAATTGCCCTCGCCGGTCAAGAAGGCGTGGGCGTCTTGGAAATTGTTGCAGGGCACCACCCGGGCGAGCGTCTGCTCGGGCCGGAGCGGCTCGCCGTCGCGGGCGAAGACGTAGCCGATCTTGCCCTGCGGGATGACGGTCAAGGGCACTTTGTGGATGCGATACTGCCAGCGCCAGTAGCAGAAGTAGATGCCGCCGCGGAGCACCGAGGCCTGGTAGCCGGTCTCGCCGCCGAGAACCATCAAGCGGCCCTCGCGCACTTGGCCGCGGAGCGACCAGAGCTTCTCCACAATTCCCACCCGGTTGTTCGGGATGATGTGTACGCCCGTAAACAACGAGAGCAGGAACACCGCCGCCAGCGCGGCCCCCAAGTAGAGAGCGAGGTGAATCAACAGATTGGCATCCATCGACGCCAGATGGGCGGACATGGCAAGACTCCGTGAAAGGGCCGGTCTTCTACGAAACTCGGCCAACCACAGGGCAATCGCCGTGCCGTTTTGGGCCGCTACTCCTAAATCGAAGAGACGGCGGGAGTTGCCGCTTGACCGGCGCCGACCGGCAGGTGAGAGGATTTCCCACTAGCGAGAAAATCTAGCACTTTTTTGCGGCGGGCGATCAACGTTGGCTTCCCCCAATAACAAAAAGTGGCGAGGGCCGGCATCTGCGACCCCCGCCACGGAGTTTTCCACGGTTTTGCGTACGATTTCGCCGCTGCGGCCGCTTTTCTTGGCCGCGGACGGTTACTAGTTGCTCTGAGACGTGCTCGGGGTACTGACCTGCGGCATCTCGACGAGGCTGGCCGTGTTCACAACCAGTCCGTCCTCGGCGGCCTTCAGAGCCAGGTTGGCCTCATAGAACTTCTGTTGGCCAAGCAGGCGGCCGGCCTCGCTGACCCAATTGGTCGTATTGGTCAAGGGCATCATCACGCGGGTGCAGGTCACGTTGATCGCGGCCAGCCGAAGCTCTTCGATCGCTTGCTTGCTCTGGCCGTTCTTGAAATACTCGTTGGCCTTCTGGATGTGTTGCGATCGCTCCTTCGTCACCACGTAAGTGTCGGCCAAGGAGACCTGGCCGTCGATCGGAATCCAATTCACATGCCCCGTCTCCACCGTGCCGGCGACCATCTTGCCATTCATCGTGGTCTCGCTGGCGGCGACAAACGAAGGGGCGTCCTTGGCGGCGACGTTCAGATCGTGTCTTGCCTGGTTCAGCATCTTCGTCGCGACGGTCGGCTGGCCGTTGAAAATGGCGACGCGGGCGGCGCGGATCGCGCGGATCGCGGCAAAGCCCTCGTTCGAAACCCTCAGCAGTTCGCTCGTCGACATGTTGTTGGTGTTCCACGTCCCATTCTGATTCGTGGTGTTGTTCCAGCCGGCGCCGTTGTGCGACGTGTTGCCGCTCCAAGTGCCGGTGTTGTGCGACGAATTGCCGTTGTTCCAATTATTGCCGCCGTTCGACGTCCCGTTCCAACCGCCGGTATTGCCCGACGTATTGCCGTTGGCGTTGCCGGACGTATTGGTGTTGCCCGAGTTGCCGTTGGACGTGTTGCCGTTGCCCGACGTATTGTTGTTATTCCACGTGCCGTTGGACGTGTTGCCGTTGCCCGACATGTTGCCGTTGTTCGAGCTGCCGTTCGACGTGTTGCTGCTGCCCGAAGTATTGCCGTTGTTCCACGTGCCGTTGGACGTGTTGCCGCTGCCCGACGTGTTGCCGTTGTTCGAGTTGCCGTTGTACGTGTTGCCGCTGCCCGACGTAGTGACGGTGTTGTACGTCTTCGCATTGTTCGGCGTGTTGCCCGAATTGCCGGCAGCCATGGCAGACGAATAGACGACGAGCGTCAAAGCCACGGCGAAAGAAACCACAACTCTCATGTTCCACCTCTCCCTTACTTGTTCAACAGAGACCTAGAGATCGCGGACGATACGATTCGTCCGCAGTGTTTCTTCAACCAGGGAAATGTAGGTCACATTTGGAGATTTGGAGATTTCAGATTTGGAGATTTCAAATTTGAGATTCGGAGATTTTGAGCCTTGAACCTTGCCCCCCACCCACCCAACTCCAAAGAGGGGGAATCGCCCCATGCAGGGTCGTTCGTTATACTACAAGCGATGGTTCGGAGCGGACCGGATGGCCGCCGGTCGGGCCGCGGGCCGCCACATCGGCCCAAACGCGGCGGCGACCGGAGGAAAGTCCGGGCTCCGCAGGACGTGGCGATGGGTAACACCCACCGGCCGCAAGGCCAGGGAAAGTGCAACAGAAAGTAGACCGCCGTGCGGAAGCTCGCCTGCCGGGCATCGCCCCGTCAGGCCGCCGCGCGGTAAGGGTGAAACGGTGAGGTAAGAGCTCACCAGCGGGCCGGGCGACCGGCCCGGCTAGGCAAACCCCGCCAGGAGCAAGGTCAAGCAGGAAGGAGAGGATTCGGCCGGCGAACAAGTTCGCCGCTCGATCCCGCGGACCGGTCCGGCCCGCCGACTTCCGGGTAGACTGCTGGAGGGGCCGAGCAATCGGCCTCCTAGAGAAATGGCCATCGCCCCGCCGTACGCGGCAGGGAACAGAACCCGGCTTACAGGTCCGCTCCGAACCGGTCTTTTCTTGCGTTTTGCAGGGGCGACAAGAAGCGGGTAGCACCGGTTCTTGAACCGGTGCGGCATGGCCGCAAGAGGTTTTGGGGGCGTTCTACACCAGTGCGAATAGGAAAAGAAATCCAGTTTCCTTCGGTACCTCCTTGGCCTTCGGCCCACCGGTTCAAGAACCGGTGCCACCCAATGCCGTTTCCAGTTTGGTACATTATGCGGCTTGTAAGTGTTTATGAACTTTGATCTTCTGTTCGTCGGTCAGCCTAAGCAAGAGCGGTGGATGAGGAGGCGTGTGGGCCTTGCGGCGCGGCCACTCCCGCTTCTGCTTCGCGCTGCTGCGCTCTCGCCGCTCTCGTTGCGCGCTGGCGATCCTTTCGCGAAATGGTTTTCTGGGCTCTCTGCGTGCCGAAATGTCGCGACGCGCTTCCAGCAATATGCCGCGCGGGCTGCACATCACCGGAAGGCTGCCCTTCCGCGGCACAGGCATGGCCAACGCGCCTTCGCAGAGCAACAATTGCGTTGCGATCATCGATGCCTCCGCCTCGCGATGCGCCAGCCGCAGCGTACGGCTCATCAGCGTGACCTTCTTCAACGTCCGCTTGTAGGTCCGGAAGAACCCTTCGTTTTCCCACCTCCAACGATAGCAAGTCGCTGCCACTTCCAACGGCAATTGCTGCGCGTCCTCCACGTTCGTGAACAGCCACACGTCAATTTTATGACGGTCGCTGTGAATCCGCATCAGCCGCCCGCGAATCGGCGGATTTCCCTGGTTCTGTTGAGTCTTCGGCCAGTAGTGGACAATCCCCTCGCGGAACTCCTGCAACGCCTCGTTGCCTTCGGTGTAGAAGGTCGCGCTGGAGGACATGCGGATCAGGAAGAACACCTTTGCCGAAATCATTTTCGCGGCCACCTCGTAGCCCACATATCCCGCGTCGGCCACGATCAACGCCCACTTGGGCAGCCAAGACAGCATGGAAATGAGGTGCCCGCGCTCGCTGGCTTTGCTCCCTTTGCCCAAGCGCCAGCAAAAGGGAAACCCCAATGTCAGATGGACGATCGAGGTGTTCCAGATCGTCGGCGACGATCCCTCTTTGCCGCCCGCGCCCAGGCGTCGTTCCAATTCCTCCGTGCGTGGGCAGGTCTGCCGCGTGCCGTCGCAGCCAAAGGGGATGAAGTTTCCCACTTTCCAGGAATTGGCGAAGATCGTTTCGATCCGGCCGCGAATTCCTGTCGCCAACGCCCGCAGGATGGGCATGGGAAGCTTGGCGAGGGCCTTCTCGAATCCCGAAAAGCATGCCCCGGGACGTTTTCGCTTGGGACAACAGACGACGTAAAACCCGCGAGCCGCCTCGAACTTCTCGGGCAAGCTGTCGCCGCAACAGTAGGTGGTCAGCAAGAGAATGTAGAGCAAGGGGCGCAAATCCCAACGCGGGGACTTCCTGCGCTTCGTGGCATTTCGCACTTGCTTAAAAACGGCCGGTGTGAGAAACTCCCGCATCGATCCGATCAACAACTTGGTCCGCCGCCGCTGGCGGCCGCGCTTCCTTGCACGAGCCACTTGCCGTTCCTCCATGATAGGGCTTGTTTTCTGAACTCCCTATCATCGCCGGAACGGCTTTTTCATGCGCCAGCACTTTCTCGGCGCACAACCTCCCCTGGAACAATCGTGAACTAAAACGTTATCCATACACAACTTCCGCACAATGTCGCCGCCAACCGGCGACGGCATTGGGTGCCACCCGCGGAGCTGCTGCGGCACTTCACCTGTCCGTCGGCACCTGCTGGCCGTCGATGAACTGGAGGAGCTTTGAGATGCAGAGCTTATTCATGCTCGTGCGGTGTTCGTAAGCCTCGTCGCGCAACGACTCATGGAGGCTCTTGGGCAGCCGCACGGTGATGACGCGGGTCGGCTCGGCCGATTCGAGGGCGGCCGGGCCTTGCTCGCGGAGCTTGGCGAGCATCTGGAGGATTCCTTGGTAGGCGTCGGTCCGCTTGAAGGCCGCGAACATCTCGCGGGTGGGGAATGTATGGCGCACGATCCCCCGCGGCCCGAGGACTTCCCGATAGAACGTAATCCAGTCGGGCCCCCCGGCAAACAATTGGTCGGCCATCCGCTTGACATCCGCTTCCCTTTCGCTCGTAAGCATCCCTTACTCCTCGTGACAGATCGTTGTTGGACTGTACTCCGTCGCCATCGTGGCGATGGATCGAGGAAATCATGAGGAGGAGTCAAGGGCTCGATCGGATGTCCTGTGGTTGCAAGCAGTTACATCAATGCTTGCGTTGTGCCTGTGATTTAGGCGGCCATGCGCAGTTTCTGCGCTTCGCGACGTTTGCCTAATCCTCGTGCAGGGCCGTGATTCTTATTTTCTAAAGTGTCCACATCGTGGCCGCCGATAAATGGTGGTTTGGGATGAGGGCGAAGACGAGAGAAGGCCGCCGCAAAGGACATCAGCCGAGGAGACAAGCCGTTTAGCCGCCGCGTCAACGCGGCGCGGAGTCGCCGTAAATGCCGCGCCGCGTGGACGCGGCGGCCAAACGCTTCGCGTGGGTGCCGTTTCCCTAGCGCGCCTCTCCACCCGGCCAGTTCAGGTCCATCGCCGCTAGATTGAGGGCCGTGGCATCAAAGTACGCGACGCACTTGGCCAACTCGGGCAAAGAGTTCTCCCAGTGGTATTCGTATTCGATCGAGAAGACCGCCTTGAGCTTCTGACGGCGGATTTCCCTCAACATCGCTTTTACGCCACAGACTCCCGTCCCCCAGGGGACATCATGGGCGTCCGGGCCCATCTTGTTGAGGTCCTTGAAGTGGAAGCTGACGATCCGGCCGGCGAGCTTTTTGAGGCATTCGATCGGCTTCAGCCCGGAACGAGCCCAATGGCCGGTGTCGTGCAGGCGCCAATGCGTTTGCTGCGGCCGCGGCAGACCTTCAAGACCGTGTCGGGATTCCAGTAGTGGGAAGGCTTGGGGTGGTCGTGAATGGCGAGATTGATCTTGAACTCGGAGCATAGCTTATCGACTGCGTCAAAATCGTCTTCGTTCGGCTCGGCCACGAGGGTCTCGACGCCCATTTGCTTGGCGAATTCGAAATGCTTGCGGTCGTAGCCGCCAACGCCGAAATTGACCATTTTGACGCCGGAATCGCTCAGTTTCTTGAGAACGTCGCTGCGCTGGGCGGCGGTCATGTCGGCCCCCATCGCCCCCGAACTCCCCTTGCTGATCGCCTGACCGGGGTAGGCCTCGATGTAATGCAGCCCCAGGGATGCGGTCTTGTTGACGGCGTCGAAGAAAGTGAAGCGGTTAAAGGTGTAGGCTTGGCAGCCGAGCCGCCAGCCGAGCCGTTCGGCGTTCGGCGCTCCTTTGGCCAAATCGGCGGCGAGCGACGCTGGGCCGCTCAGTGCGGCCAGACCCATGCCGGCACCAACAGTGCCGGACTTTTTCAAGAAATCGCGTCGATTCATCGGATGACTCCCGGTATTTTGGGGCGACAGTGGGGGCGGTCTGGAGGGCAATAACGCCATTGTATCCCTTTGCCATCGGCGACGGAACCGGAATAGTCCGACAGGACAGGGCCAATCAGTTTTTCAATTTGGGGCGCTCGTTGGGGTGGCAGTTGCACTGCCACCCCGGACAACGCCGCCAATTCAGGGGCGGCAGTGCAACTGCCACCCCAACGCCGCCGAAAACTGATCGGCCCTGTCCGAGAAGAGCGGTCGATTGACGCCCGTTCGGTGTTCAACTAGAATGGACTCTCTGGGATAAGATGAACTTTTCTAGTCGGGCGTTCGTCCCAGCGGGCGGGTGGTTGGTGCAACATGGATGTCCAGGAGTGGGCGGTTCCGCTCCCGTTTTGAGCCGCGACCGAGTCGTGGCGTCGCTTTCGCAACGACAACCTGATGAACGATTCCGCTTCCAACGCTCGAAAGCCCGAGCCATCGTCGCCGTCTGGCGAGAGTGCGCCGGCCGGTGCGGACGGCTCGTCGGCCGCACGTCGAGTCGCCAAGCCGCCCGACGGCGATCTGACGGTCATTACCAGCGCCGCGCCGATTCCGCCCCCGGCCGCTTCGGACTCGGTCTCGCGAATCCTCGAGGGCCGGGTGATGCCGGGCGACCGCATCGGGCACTTTGAGCTGGTGGAATACGTCGGCGGTGGGGGCATGGGGCGGGTCTTTCGCGCGGTCGATACGCACTTGGGGCGAACCGTGGCCCTGAAGGTGCTTCCGCCCGAGCAGGCGGCGGTCGCCGACACGTTGCAGCGATTCCAGAACGAGGCCCAATCCACCGCCCGGCTCGATCACGAGAACATCGCCCGCGTCTATTTCGTCGGCAAAGACGGCGAGTTGTCCTACATCGTGTTTGAGTTCGTCGAAGGGACGAACGTGCGTTTGCTGGTCGAGCAGAAGGGGCCGCTGCCGCTGGCCGAGGCGCTCAGCTACACGATCCAGGTGAACGAGGCTTTGGCCCACGCCGACGGCCGGGGGGTGGTCCATCGCGACATCAAGCCATCGAACGTGTTGATTACGCCGGAAGGACGAGTGAAGCTGATCGACATGGGCTTGGCGCGGCTGCGCAGCGCCGATCCGTCGGCCGACGACCTGACGCAAAGCGGCGTTACGCTGGGGACGTTCGACTATATTTCTCCCGAGCAGGCCCGCGATCCGCGCGTGGCCGACATCCGCAGCGACATCTACTCCTTGGGCTGCACGTTGTTCTTCATGCTCACCGGGCGGCCGCCGTTTCCGGAAGGGACGGTGCTGCAGAAGTTGCTTCAGCACCAGGGGGATGAGCCGCCGGACGTCAGGGCGATTCGTGCCGACGTGCCGGAGGAGTTGAGCCGGGTGATGCGGAAGATGATGGCGAAGGATCCGCGGCGGCGGTATGCCGGTTCGGCGGAGTTGGCCGCCGACCTGGTCGCCCAGGCCGAGCAGATCGGTTTGCGTCCGCTGAGTTCGGGCAGCAGGATTTGGCTCACGCCGCCGGAGCGATCGGTGCCGTTCTTGCAGCGGCATTTGCCCTGGCTGGCGCCGGTGGCGGCGTTGCTCTTCGTGGTCGTGTTGGTCGATCGGCTCTCGGCGCCGCGGGACGAGCCGACGCCGCCGCTGATCGACGCCCCGCTCAACGAGGTTGCGGCCAACGACGGGTCGAGGAAGAGCGTCGCGGCAAGAGGAGTGAGGGACAAGAGCGAGAAGACGTCGCCCGGAAACAGGACAAGGAGAGCAGGGTCGTCGGAAAGGGCCCAGCGTCGCCGGGCAAGACGGCGCCGCGGACTTCTCCGTTGCCTGCCGACGATGCGAGCCTTCCGCCCGACTTCTCGCGCGATCCCTTTGGCGGCTGGGGCGCGTCGCCCTTCGATACCTTGCCGCCTGGCGTGACGCAAAGACGTTGGCAGAGCAACGCCGAGCGCATGACGGCGTCGCCGGAGGAGCCGCCGCGATCAAGCGTTCTGATCGTGCGGGACAACGCCGCGGGAGCGAACGAATTCGCCACCCTGGGCGAGGCCTGTACCCGCGCGAGAACGGCGACGTCGTCGAGTTGCGGTTCAACGGCCGGCGGGAAGAGCGGCCGATGAAGCTCTCCAATTTGCAGATCACCGTTCGGCCGGGCGAGGGATACCAGCCGATCGTCGTCTTTCGTCCCAGCGAGACCAACCCGGTCAAGTATCCGCGCAGCATGTTCACGCTGCGGGCGGGCCGGCTGACGATGGTCGACGTGGCGGTCGAATTGTATGTGCCGCGTGAAGTTCCCGCCGACAACTGGGCGCTGATCGAGACCTGCGGCGGCCAGACTGTCCGCCTGGAACGGTGTTGGCTGACGATCCATAACGCATCCGACCGCTTGACGGCCTATCACGAGGACGTGGCGTTTGTGCGGGCGAAGCCCGCGCCCGACGCCGATGCGGCCCTGGACAATTCGCGGGCGGCGACGCCGTTGGCCACCATCGAATTGACCGACTGCGTCGCTCGCGGCGAAGCTGCATTCCTCAGCGTCGAAGACCTTCAGCCCGTCTGCCTGCTCTGGGACAACGGACTGCTGGCCACCACCGGCCAGTTGCTGACGGCCGTGGGGGGACAGACGGCGCCGAAGGCGGACGAGGTGTTGCGGTTGGAACTGCGGCATTTGACGGCGGTCGTCCCCAGCGGGCTCTGCCGGCTCAGCGCCACGCCGGCAAATCCCTACCAACTGCCGGTGCAGTTCGTCTGCAGCGACGACATCATCTTGGCCTCGCCCGGGACCCCGCTGGTCTTGCAGGAGGGGACGGCCAGCATGGAGAAATCTCGCGAGCGATTCACCTGGAACGGTGACCGCAACTACTACCAGGACGTCGACGTGTTCTGGATGGTCCGCACGTTGGATCCGCAAGCCGCGGCGGACGTGATGAGCTTCAATGGCTGGAAGGCGTACTGGGGACCGTCGCGCGAGAACCAGCCTAGCCGAGCGCCGCTGGCGTGGCGGAAGTCGCCGAACGCCGACCGGCCGCTCAGCGCGCATACGGCGGCCGACTACACGCTGGAGGACCCGACGTTCAACGATGCGTCGAGCGGGGCGCCGGGTTTTCGCGGCCATCGGCTCCCGCCGCTTCCGAGCGATTCGTCCGACGAGGAACTGAGCCCGGCGGCCTCTTCGCTCGACGGCATCGGGCGGGGATATCGGCCGAACAACGGCTAAGTAGAGCGGTCCAGGAAAGTAGGCGGCACACGCCGTGTGCCGCCGCCGCGCACACGGCGTGTGCGGGGTACTGTGAGCACAAGTTCCTATTCGTTCCTACTTAGCCCGCATTTCTGGCCGCACGGGAAGACCGGCTAACAGAGTGATCGGTGGGGCAGACATTCCTGTCTGCCCCGGAGAACACGGCAGATAGGGCAGACAGGAATGTCTGCCCCACCGTAGTGAGAAATGCGGACTGAGATCTTCCCGTGCGAGAATTGAGGCCTGTTCGCCGCCCCCGGCGGATGTATACAATTGGCCCCGGGAGGACAAAACCATGAAGAGGATACTGTCGTCCGTGGTGGTCTGTTTGCGGGCCACGCTCTGCTGTGCAGCGCTGATCGCTCTGGCAGGCGGTTGCTCGAACAGCGACCCCGGCAGCAAAGGAGGAAAGAAGATGACGATCCAGATTACCAGTTCGGCCTTCAGCCAGGGACAACCAATCCCAAAGAAGTATACCGGAGACGGCGACGATGTTTCGCCGCCGCTCGGTTGGTCGAACTTGCCCAACGGCACGAAGGAGTTGGCGCTGATCTGCGACGACCCCGACGCTCCGCGGCCGGAGCCCTGGGTCCACTGGCTGATCTACAAGATTCCGGCCGATGCAAAGGGCTTGCCGGAAGGGGTGCCGCACGGCGGCAAGCTGAAAGAGCCGGCCGGGGCGCTGCAAGGGGAGAATTCGTTCCCGGCGACGGGTTACGGCGGCCCCGCGCCACCCCGAGGCAAGCCCCATCGCTACTTCTTCAAGCTCTACGCCCTCGATACCCCCTTGCAGGTCGAGCCCGGGCTGGAGAAGGACGCCCTGCTCGAAAAAATGAAGGGACACGTCCTCGGTCAAGGCGAACTGATGGGAACGTATAAGCGGTGAAAGGAAGGGGGGCTTGGCGGGCAGCACTTCTTCATGGTCAAGATGGGAAACCCGTTTAGCCGCCGCGTCCACGCGGCGCAAAATCGCTCGCGACACCAGCGCCGCGTGGACGCGGCGGCTAAACTTGGCGGTAACCGCCATAATCCGTTACTGTACCCGGCTTGGCGATCCAATTGACGGCGCCCTGCCGCCGTGTTAATCTACGCTTAGGCGTTCTGTTCTCCAAGCGTTTTGGCGAGTTCCTTGTTCAACAGTCTTTTTGCAGGAAGAAAGGTAGCCTGACCATGTCTCAGCGTTGGTTGGTTGGTTGCATGTTGGTTTTGGGTGGGTTGGCGGTGGCAATCGCGGGTTGTTGGAACCGGGGGCCGGCGCGGGTGCTGCCGCCGTCGATCGATGCCACGGCCGCGGGAGAGGAAGCCATCAAGATGTATGACACCAACCACGACGGCAAGATCAGCGGCGCGGAATTGGACAAGTGCCCGGCCGTCAAGTCCGCCATTGCCCGCATCGATCTTAGCGGCAAGGGGGAGGTTACGGCGGAGATGATCACCGCACGCATCCGAAAGTGGCAGGAGTCGCTGCTGGGCAAGATGTCGCTGGGTTGCAGGATAACTCGCAACGGTTCGCCGCTGAGGGGAGCCACGGTAACGTTTGTGCCGGAGAAGTTTCTCGGCCCGAACGTGAAACCGGCCACCGGCAAGACTGATGCGAACGGGATGGCGATGCTCACCGTTGCCCCGACGAACACTGCCCCCGGCGCGCCGCGAGAGCACCCCGGGGTCGCGCCGGGCTTCTACCGCATCGTGGTGACCGCGCCCGGCGGGAACATCCCGGCGAAGTACAGCACCGAAGAGGGCGCCGTCCTCGGCCAGGAGGTTGCCCAAGACGCCAGGGAGATTCAAGCAGGGCTCAGGTACGACTTGAAGTTCTAGTCGTCCGCCAAATCAAGGATGACAGGTTTGTGTTATGGTGGGGCAGACATTCTTGTCTGCCCTGGGCAGGCAGGAATGCCTGCCCCACCGAGCCGAGAACCTGTCATTCTCGGGTTGGCGGACCACTAGTCCTCCTCGTCGATCGGCGTCGGTTGCGATCGCGGCCCTCCGCGGTTCAGTTCGTTGGCTTGTTCGACCTTGTGGCCAGGCCCCCACTTGAAACCGACGGACTTCTTGATTTCTTCGCCCCACGCTTGAAAGACCTTAGCTCCGTCCGGCACGCCGGCAGATTCGTAGGTCGCGAAGCTGTCTTTCAAGAATAACATCCATCGCACTTTATACGACGGGGTGAACTCGCTGGGGCGAACGACATACGCCGTGGTTTCGGGAGCGTTGAACGCCACGCCCGCCTGACCGGGCTCGAGCCGAAAGACCTCCGCCATGAACTTCTCTCCGGGCGTCGGCACGCCGGCGACGGTGCTGATATACGGGCGCGGGCGCTGCATCGACGTGACCGCCACCGGGCTGAGACTCAGCCAACTGAATTGCGGCGGCAGCACCAGCCGCAACTCGGGACGGTTGGCCAGGAGTTGCTTGAGCGGCTTGCCGGTTCGATTGGCTTCGTCGGCCAGCGATTCCGCCGCCTTCTTCGCCAGGCCGCGGGCCTCGATCATCTTCCACGTGTGCAGGACTTCGTCGCGGACCCCGGGATCATCGAACTTCGGCGTATACTCTTTCACGTCCTCGCTCTTCCAGGAGAGATAAGCGGCGTCGCCGCCCAACGACGCCTCGGAACGGTACTTCGAGGCCTTGTAGATGTACACACACACGGGATAGCGGCCTTCGATCAACGACGCGCCGACATCCGTGGCTTGAGCCTCCCATTCGGACAGCCGCCTGGTGCGGTCGAACGACAATCCGTTCTGCTTGGCTAGTTTTTCCAGAGCGGCGGTGGAAGGGGCCGGGGGAATCTGCTTGTGGGCCCGCTCCAACTGCGCTTTCTCCGAATCGTACTTCCTGCATTCCTGCTGGTATTCCTCCACCGGTTTGCGGAGATTCTCAAACGCCTGTTGGATTTTTCCGATGGCAATGTCCCTGCGGATCCGCTTCTTCAAGGCGTCGGGCAACTCGTCGAGCAGTTCATCGGCCGTCGGCTCGGCTGCGGGCTTGTTGGCCGCGGGATGCGGTTGCTCTTTCGTCGCCGGCTTCTGTTCTTTGCCCGCCGGCTTCTGCTCCTTGGCAGTTTGTTTTTGGTCCTTTACCGCGGGGGATACGGCTTTCGGCGGCGCGGGTCTTGACGACGGCTGAGATGCTGCGGAGGATTGCGTTGGCCTATCGCCCGGCTTGTCAGCCTGAAACGCGGTGAGCACGAAGGGGGAACGATCGGCTGCGGCCGACGCGCCCTTGGAGTCCTGCGTCTTCGTCGGCTCTTTCAGGTCGGCTTTGGGCGACGCCTGCGGCGGCGTCTGCTTCATATCCGCTGCCGGCTTGCTTTTTTCCACGTTTGGAGTCTTGGGAGTCTGCTTGGGAGTCTGCTCTTTCTTTGGTTCGACGACGGTGGACTTGGCCTGCGGAGCCTTTTGCTTGGCCGCCGGTTCCGCTTTGGGCTTGGGCTCGTTTGCTTTCTTGGTATTGCTCGGCTCGTTGGAAAGTGCCGGCCCTGCCGGGCGGCGAGGAGGTGGAATTCTGAAACGCCGGTCGTACTCCTCCTTGTTGTTCTCGTACTCCTTCAGGACCTCCGCGTTGCCGACTTTGGCGGCGAACTGGGCCAGGTCGGCTTTGAAGTATTCGATCGCCACCTTCTGTGGGCGGCGGAAACCGGGATCGGGCGACACGGGATTCGGGACTCTGTCCTTATTCTCCTCGAAGAAATCCTCCAGCACTTTGTCGCCGGGGGCCTTTACCCCGTCGATGTAGTTGGCCACGGCAAACGGCACGGCCTCGATCACCGCCATGCGGTTAATGCGGTTCCACCAATCCCAACGCTGGCTGGGAGTGGCAATCGGCTCGTTGCCGATGAAGACGCTGGGCACAAATGTTTGCACAAGCCGCTGCGCGAGCAACTCGCTGCGGAGCAGGTCGAAGAACTGGGCATCGGTTATCCCCGTGCGCCTGATGGCCGCCTGGATCTTGTCCAGCGGGACCTTGCTTTCCGTCCAACCCTCAAGAAAGTGACGGATACTCTCTTCGCTGACCGTCATGCCGAGTTCTTGAGCCCGCCGCACTCTCAGCCAGGTGTCAATCAGACGGTCGTCGTCAACCGGTCCGAAGTTCTCGTCGAAAACCATTTCGGCGGCGCGGGAATCCCCGACAAGCGCCTGCTTCAACTCGATCAACACGCCGCGGACCTTCTGTTTTTCCCATCGCAGCGTGGCCAAATCGGATAATCGCAGATCGCCGTACTTCTTGGTCTCGACGACGACCAGATCGCGTTGCCCCTCTCGACCCCTGCCGAGAAGGCTCCCCATGTTGGGCAAGAAGACGAAGGCAACGATCGCCAGGAGGCAGGTGATCGCCATCCACAGTTTCTGGCGTTTACGGAATACGGAGAACGGACTGGCCATCGAGGTATACCCTTCTATAGATGGGTTTGGCTGAAATGAACTCGGCTTGACAAGCGAACCCCCTCGGGAGTAATGGTGTCAAGAATCTCATATCGAAGGCAGAGAATTCAGTCTACAGCAGGTCGCGGCGTGCTGCCAACGGCCGAATTTTTCGATTCTAAACGAGTTGGGGGCGAATGCAATGCCAATTCTTCTGCTAGAATTGCAGGCTTTCCCCGTTCTCCCAGGAATGACATGGCCAAAAGACCCAGCACTGCCGGCGGAAACGCCCTGGTGATCGTCGAATCTCCGGCGAAAGCCCGCACGATTAGCAAGTTTCTCGGCCGCGGTTATACCATCGAGGCGAGCATCGGCCACATCCGCGATCTGCCGCAGGGGGCAAAGGAGATCCCCCAGCAGTACAAGAAAGAGGAGTGGGCCTACCTTGGCGTCGATGTAAACCATGGATTTGAGCCGGTTTACGTCATTCCACGCGCCAAAGGGCAGCAAGTCCGCAAACTCAAAAGCCTGTTAAAAGGCGCCAGCGAGCTCTATCTGGCCACGGACGAAGATCGAGAGGGGGAAGCAATTAGCTGGCACCTCTGTGAGGTATTGCAACCGAGGGTGCCTGTCCACAGGCTAGTCTTCCACGAAATCACCGAGGAGGCGATCCGCGATGCATTGACCACCCCCCGGCAGATTGACGACAACCTAGTGCGTGCCCAAGAAGTCCGTCGCATCGTCGACCGTCTTTATGGTTACGACGTGTCCCCACTGTTGTGGAAGAAGGTCCGCCCGCGGCTTTCCGCCGGCCGCGTGCAGAGCGTGGCCGTGCGGCTGATTGTCGAGCGCGAGCGGCAGCGGATGGCCTTCCACTCGGCCGCGTTCTGGGACTTATTGGGTAATTTCGCCAAGCCGGGCAGTCCGCCCTTCGAGGCCGAGATGATCTCGATGGATGGCCGGCAGATCCCCACCGGGCGCGACTTCGATCCCGCTACTGGCCAATTGAAGGACTCGCGGCTGCTGTTGCTGGACGAACGTCAGGCGGTGGAATTGGCCGAGCGGCTTTGCGCGGCGCCCGTCCGGGTGGCGAGCCTGGAGGACAAACCCTACACCACCCGCCCCTATCCGCCGTTCACGACCAGCACTTTGCAGCAGGAGGCGAATCGCAAGTACGGATTCACCGCTCGGCATACGATGCAGGTGGCGCAAAGCTTGTACGAGAACGGCCGCATCACCTACATGCGCACCGACTCGACGACGCTGGCCAGCGTGGCGGTCGCGGCCGCCCGGCGTCTGGTCGCATCGCAATACGGCGACGAATACCTGCCGCCGTCGCCACGGGTCTACCAGACGAAAGTGAAAAACGCGCAGGAGGCGCACGAGGCGATTCGGCCCGCCGGTCACGAGTTCGACTTCCCGGAATCGCTCCGCGGACGCCTCAGTCCCGACGAGTTCAAGCTCTACGACCTGATCTGGAAGCGGACGATCGCCAGTCAGATGAGCGACGCGCGGGGCCACCGCGTCACGATCGGCATCGAGGTCGATGGGGCGATGTTCCAGGCCGTCGGCAAGACGATCGAATTCCCCGGTTATCTGCGGGCTTACGTGGAAGGCTCGGACGATCCCGAGGCCGATCTGGCCGATCGCGAGGCCGTGCTGCCGACGGTTTCGCTGGGCCAATCGTTGCAGTGCCTCTCGTTGCAGCCGAAAGAGCACACCACGCAGCCGCCGAACCGTTACAGCGAAGCCGCCTTGACCAGGGCGTTGGAAGAGATGGGCATCGGGCGGCCGAGCACCTACGCCTCGATCATCGACACGATCCTCGCCCGCGAGTACGTCTTCAAGCTCAGCCGCGGCAACGTGCTCGTGCCTACCTGGACGGCGTTCGCCGTTTCGCAGTTGCTCGAAGACCATCTGCCGGAGTTGGTCAACTACCAGTTCACGGCCGAGATGGAGGACGAGCTGGACGCGATCAGCCGCGGCGAGATGAACTATCGCGATTACCTTCAGCGATTCTACTTCGGCAACGATCATTCGGGCTTGAAGCAGTTGCTCGAACACAAGACCAACGAGATCCAAGCCCGCGACGTTTGCCGCATATCCTTGGGCAAGTTGCCGGGCGAGCGGGGGCAGCGCGGGGCCGAGGTTTTTGTCCGCGTCGGCCGCTACGGGCCGTTCCTGGAGCAGGGCGAGCGGCGGGCGAGCCTGCCCGACAAGCTGCCGCCCGACGAACTGACGCTTGCCGCCGCGTTCGAGATGCTCGACAAGGCCAGCCGCGCCGAAGAGCCGCTCGGCACCTGCCCGGAGACGGGCAAGCCGGTGTTCGTCAAAGTCGGCCGCTTCGGGCCTTACGTGCAGCGCGGCACGGCCGAAGACGAGGAGAAGCCGCAAAACGCTTCGCTGCTGAAGGGAATGACGCCCGAACAGGTCGATCTGCAAACCGCGCTGAAGCTCCTCTCGCTGCCGCGCACACTGGGCGAGCATCCGCAGACGCAAGAACCGGTGGTGGCGTACAACGGGCGCTACGGGCCATACGTCAAGTGCGGGGCGGAGACGCGATCGTTGCCCAGCGGGCTCTCCCCCTTGGACGTGACGTTGCAACAGGCCCTCGATCTGCTGGCCCAGCCAAAAACGCGCCGTGGCGGCGGTTCGGGCCGAGCCAAGGAGCCGGTCAAGGTCTTCGACCCCTCGCCGGTCACCAACCAGCCGGTCCGCCTGATGCAGGGCCGTTACGGCCCTTACGTCAGCGACGGGGTGACCAACGCCTCGTTGCCCCGCTCGGCGACGGTCGAGGAAGTGACGTTCGAGTACGCCCTGAATCTCCTCAAAGAACGAGCCGCCGCCGGACCGTCGAAGCGGGCAGGTCGAAAGAAAGCTGCGCCGAAAGCCGAGAAGCAGCCTGCAAAGAAGGCCGCCCGCAAAAAGACCACGCGCAAGAAGACGTAGCGCAGGATGTCCTCCCCCTGTAAAGCCGCGACCAGTGCTCGCGGTGGACCTGTAAAGCCGCGACCAGTGGTCGCGGTGGATCGCCCCACGTAGCCCAGTAATTGTCTGTGACCAAGAGTTGATTGACGGCCGCGCGGCATCCGCGATACAATGGCAATGTTGGCCTCCTCGCTGCTGCGACCAGCAAAGGAGGAACGATGTCCACTGTGCGCTTCACCGCCGAAATCGGCCAAGATCAGACGATTCACCTGCCGGTGGGCATTCGCTTGAAGCCGGGGAGGGCGGACGTTGTCGTGGTGCAGGCCGAACCGTCGGAACGATCGCCGGCTGAGGAGGTTTTTCCGCCGGGCGTGCCCGAGGTGGCCAAGAACCTGGCGAAATTTGCGCGCTCGCAGAACGCCGAAGCGTTGCCTCCCGACTTCGCTCTGAACCATGATCACTACCTGCACGGCGCGCCCAAAGGACCCGACCAGCCGTGAAGGAAGTCTTCGCCGACGGCATCTCTTTCGCGATCATGCGTCAACGAGGCATAGCGGAGGCGCCTTCCGCCGATCATCATTTCCGTCAAGCGGGTTTCCAATCGCTGTTTGGACGAACGTAGGTTCTGTCTGAAAAAAAGGCCGCGAAGATGAGCAGGCTTCTCAAGCGGGCGGCGATTTTACTTGCCGGGCTGCTAATTGTGGTTGTCGGCCTTGCCGTTTGGTTCATTTGGACCGCCGACGCCCGGCTGAAGCGGCAGTTGGCGGCGATTCGCGCCGCCGGCGACCCGGTGACGCTCGCCGATCTGGCCCGCAAGCCAATCCCACCGGAGACGAACGCCGCCACGTATCTCCATCGGGCAGAGGCGGGTGTAGGGGCCATCGCTGACGCGATCGAACGATCGGCCGATGCCCGCGACTACTTCTATCCTCCCCCGAACAGTGCCATGAATGGCGCCGTCACGTTCCCCATGCCGGCCAAGGTGCGGCGGACGGTGCGAGCGGCATTCGACGCGCAGCCAAACGTAATTGGGTTCCTCAAGCAAGCGGCCGAATGCCCGGACTACGACGCGAAGTTGGATTATACGCTTACCGCCGAAAACTTCGTGGATCGCGGACTGGACGCGGTTCAGAAAAACCGCAACTTTGCCCGCGTGCTGCGGTGCCACGCGTACCTGCTTGCGGACGAAGGGCGGCACGATGACGCCGTTCGGTCGACTGTAGTGCTCTTGAAGCTGGCCCGTCATTTCGATCGCAATCCGACGCTTGTCAATTACTTGGTTACCCTCGCTTGCCGGGGTATGGCCCTCGAATCTGCCAACGCGGCCATGCAATCCGGTCCGGTCGCGAAAGGCACACGCGATGAGTTGGACGCCGAGCTTGCCGTCCAGGAGCGCATGGAAGGGTACGCTTGGGCGCTCAAGAGCGAGCGAGCTCTTGCCGTTGACCAAATCGACGCTCTGATGGGCGGCAAGTCCATGATCTTCTTCCCCGGCGGTGCGAAGAATGAGAAATCGGAATGCCTCGACATGATGCAGGACGGCATAACGGCGGCAAGCGAAGATTTCGCGAGCCGGGATGGTGGAAAGAACGCTGCGACGCACCAACAACACCTTTGGAACGGCGGAGGCACTCTCGCCCGAGTGTCGTTCGCAACGATCGAAGTCAGCCATCAGGCGACCAAGCGGACGCAAGCCATGATTCGCTGCTTGCGGCTTCTCAACGCCCTACAACGCCACGCGACCGCCGGGAGCAATGAGGTTCCAAAACTCAGTGAGATTGGTCTGCCTGCCGCCACCATCCTCGACCCATTTACGGACGGCCCGTTGCACGTCAAGAAGACGCCGCGCGGATGGCTGATCTATTCCGTGGGCAAGAACGTACGGGACGACGGGGGAAAGATCGACGACCCGGAAAACGGCGACGTGGGAATTGGCCCGCCGCCGGCCGCGAAGTCTCGCGAGTCGGCGAAGAAATAATCGAGAGGCCCCCTCGTTCCCACGCTCCGCGTGGGAACGCCCTGTCGGCGATGACCTGCGTCGCCTCGCCCGACGCAGAGCGTCGAGAAGAAGAGGTTCCCACGCGGAGCGTGGGAACCAGAACTCCAACAGGCCGCGTATTTCGCCGAGTTCTTTCAATAAATCCACCCCCGGCGAGGGTCTTCTTGTTAGAACGCCGCGAAAGCGACCAGGCAAGGCTGTGCGGCATGGCAACACTCCAGGCGAGACTGGCCCGAGGCGAACCGGCCGCGTTTGCCGAGCTTTACGACGCCTCCGCCGGTCGCGTCGGCCATTACCTGCTGGTCCGGCTCGGCTGCTGGGCGGATGCCGAGGATGCGCTGCAGGAGACGTTCGTTCGGCTTGCGCGGACACGCGAGAGACTTGCCGCGGTCGAAAACCTGGAAGCCTACGTGATCGCGATCGCCCGCAACGAAGCCGCACGGCTGGTGGTTCGCAAAGCAAAACGTCAACAAAGAGAACAGCCGCTGGCTGCCGAGGAGCTTTTTCAGTACGATCTTGCCGACACGCACGCCCGGGAGAATGCTGAAATAGTGGCGGCGGCTCTGCGGCGATTGGAGCCGGACTTGCAGGAAGTCGTGGAATTAAAAGTTTTCGCTGGGCTCACTTTTCAACAGATCAGCCAGGTGACAGGGCTGCCGCAGGGGACGGCGGCAACGCGATATCGCTCGGCATTGGCGAAAATGCGAGCCTGGTTCGCGAGGCAACGACAATGAGCGACGACGTGGAAGAACAGTTGGGGCGATTGACGCCCCGCGGCGTGCGGTTGGAACTGCGAAGCCAAGTGCTTGGAGCAGTGTTGGCGCATTTGCAGACCGCCACGAGGGGGACGGAGGAGGTTGTCGGCAAAGCGGAGTCTGTTTGTGGAGTTTCTCTCCGACAACCACCTCCGTCCCCTTGGCTGCGTCGCGCGGCGGCGGCGGTGGCGGCGTCGCTGCTTGTGGGCATCGGATTGAACGTGTGGGTAAACAAGGAATCGGCGCGGCGTTTGGCCGAGCTTTTTGGCCCGCCGCCGATCTCCAAGGGAGCGATGGAGATTGCAGAAGACGTGCAGACAATGACCGATGCCCGCACGGGCCAGTGGGTTTATGGCCGGCTTGCCGTGCCGACCTCGCCCGCCGTTTTCGCGGCCGCTCGCGCCGAGTATTGCGAGCAAGTGAAGATGCTGATCGACGAACTACAGACCGTCTCGAAGGATTTCGATCATGAAACGCTCCAGAAGAGTTTTGAAATGGACCGCCATCGTGCTGGGGGGAATCGCGGCGATTCTACTGATTGCCAACGCCGTCTTCGTCTGGACTACGGATGCACGGCTTGAGGGGCAGTTGGCGGAGATCCGCAAGGCCGGCGATCCGATGACGTTGGCCGAGTTGGCCCGCAAGCCGATCCCGCCGGAAGAGAATGCCGCCACGTATCTCCGCCGGGCCGAGCCGGACGCAAAGGCGATTGTTGACGAAATTCAGCAGTGCCACGAGAAGGAGAGGGAGAGGTTTCCCGATTTCTATTCGTACTTCAGCGAGAAGTATCCTATGCCGAAGGAGATACGCAAGGCGGTCAACGCGATCTACGCGGCGCATCCGGGGGCAATCGAACTTCTGGAGAAAGGGGTCCGGTGTCCCGATTACGACGCCAATCTGGATTACTCGGTTTCGCCGGAGCAATTCATTTCCCAACTGCTTAAGACCGTGCAGGAGTTGCGGGATGACGCGCGGGTTTTCGCGTACCGGTCTCGTTTGCTCGTAAACGACGGCAAGTGCGAGGAAGCGGCACGGATGTCTCTGGCGCTGCTGCGGCTTGCCCGCCACGCCGATCGCAATCCACTTCTCGTCGGCTATCTCGTGGCGCTGGTCATTCAAGGCATGGGCGTCGAGCAAGCCAACCTGGCCCTTCAGAGCGGATCGGTGTCGAAAGAGCTTCATCAGGCATTAGACGCTGAACTGGCCGCTCAGGAACGCATGGAGGGCTACTCATGGACGATCAAGAGCGAGCGGGCTTACGGGCTGGAGGAATTCCGCTCCTTCCCGCTGCGCAACTTCTGGCTCTACAGCCGCGGAATGTGGAACCAGCAGGAGTCGGAATACCTTGAAGCGATGAAGATGTTCCTTACGCTGCCCAACAACCCGCAGCCTTACAACAAGGTCCAAAGCGAGATCCGCAAGACGTACGCGCGACTTCAGGCTGGTAAAGGCGCTTTCGCCCAACAGATTTTCCCGGCGGTCGAAGCAGCACATCATGCGGTCATGCGCGTGCAGGCGATGGGTCGAAGCTTGCGCGTCCTCAATGCGCTGCAAGTTCATGCGGTCGCAGGTGGAAAGGTCCCCGCGATCACGGAACTCGGCTTGCCCGCCGCGACGATCACCGATCCGTTTAACGGCGAGCACTTGCACATCAAGAAGCTCCCGCAAGGCTGGGTTGTCTATTCGGTGGGCTCGAACGAGCGGGACGACGGCGGCAACTTGAACTTGAACGATATGGCCAATTGCGATTTTGGCGTTGGCCCGCCGGTGGCGGCAAAGGATGTCAAGCCGCCGAAGAAATGAGAGTGCCTAGCGGGGCGACCGCGCCTTCCAATAGCCCGGACGCCGTCGGCTATTCGGCAATGGTCGCGCGTGCTTCCTCCCAGGGGATCGCCCGAACCGCTCCGGCGTCAAGATCGCTGACACGCCGGCGAACTTCTTCAGCCCATGCATCCCGTGCGTCGGAATCGAACGGTTGATCGAGACTTTCGATCAATGAGGCGGCCAGGTCGGCACGCTCGTTATCGGGCAGCCGGAGCGCTGTTTGCAGCAAGTCTTGAACGTTCGTGGTCATGCTGCAATTCTACTCTCTTGTCTCAATACCCACAAGCACGATTACGCCCACTCCAGCCCGAGCATGATGACGTTGATGCCGGAGCCGATGCCGAACAGGGCGACGCGATCGCCGGATTGGACGTGGCCGTTTTCAATGCCCAGCGATGCCGCCGTCGGCAGGGCCGCCGCGCCGGTGTTGCCGAGGTACTCGAACGTCGAGAAGTCGATGCGCTGATCCAGCCCGAGCGATTCGAAGAGCAGGCGATGATGGGCGCGGCCGACCTGGTGGCAGAAAGTTTTCTGGATGTCGCCGGGCTGCCATTGCAGTTCTTCGAGGAACGCGGCAAACGCCGATTGCGCCACGGCCACGCCCTCGCGCATCAGCGATTCGGAATCAGTGGCCATCAGCAGCGGCGGAGCGGGGAAGGCGGAAGGCGGAAGGGGGAAGGCGGAAGGCGGAGGATTCTCTCCCTCTCCCCTCTCCTCTCTCCTCTCCTCTGCCGACTGCCGACTGCTTCCACTGGGCACTGAAGTGCCCAGCCCTTGGCCGACTGCTGCCTGTCCGCCCTGACACAATTCGCAATGTTCCGTGGCCGTGACCATCACCCCGCCGAGCAAGCGGTTGCCGCTGCGGCTTAGCGTGCGATCGCAGAGCACGATTGCGGCGCTGCCGGAGCCGATCGTCAACGACGCGAAGGCGGTCTTGATGTCCTGGCGCGAAAGGGACGTATCGGCATTGAGATGGGCGATCGTCGATTCGACCAACGCGCGGCCGCTCTCGGTGCCGACGACTACGCCGGCGCGAATCTGGCCTAGTTCGATCATGTTGGCCACTTGCACAACGCCGTTTAACAAGCCGAGACAAGCGTTCGAGACGTCGTAAACGGCCGTGCGGTTGGGCAATCCGAGCCGGTGATGGACGCCGCAGGCGGTGGCCGGCTCGAGGAAATCACGGCAGACCGAGCCGTGCACCAGGGCGCCGATCTGCCCGCGGTCGATGCCCGACAAATCGAGCGCCCTGGCGGCCGTCTCGATGCTTTTTGTGCTCGGCGGAACGTCGGGCAACCAAAACCGCCGCTGGCGGATGCCGGTCATCAATTCCAGCCGTCCCTCGGGCAGCCGCAGCCGCTTGTAGAGCGGTTCCAGCCGCGTCTCGATCTCGGCCGAGGTGACGACCTCTTCCGGCAGCGCGTGGGCGATCGCTTCGAGGCAAACGTTTTGATAAAGCATTGCAAACCAAGTCCTTACAGTGTGTCGCCGCAGCCCGTCGCCTGACGGCCAAGCGGCGCTGCCAGCAATGCTGAGCAGTGCTGCAGCAACCACAAGGTGTTGTGGCGCAACGAGTTGCGCCCACAAAATGGTGAATGTACTCAGCAGAAACTCAGCAATAATCCTACACTTACGGGCGACTTGCACTTCAATCGACGGTGACACGTCGAAGTATAAGGAGTCACGAGGCCGCAAGACAAGGACATCGCTCGGCGCCGCGTCAAAAGTACACTGCGGACCGGCGAAAAAAAGGCCTGCGGGTAGCACGTCAGGGACTGACAGGCGGCAGGGGACTGTCCCGATTTTCGTCCCAACGAAAATGGGACTGTCCCCTTCGGGGTCTCTTTCGACCACGCCCCCGCGGTGACTTCTTTCTCGCCGCTCGCGATCCGGCTGAGGCCGCTGCGATGCTGCGTTCTCCGGCGCGTGCTCCTCCACCCTTAACCGGCACGAGACGTGTCAAGAAAAGAGGAGTGCATGAAGGCCCCGAAACCGACGATCGGCGTAACGACGGATCAACGCTCGGCACGGAACGACTCGCCCGCGTTCTGTTTTCTTCCTGCCGGCTACTATGGCTCTTTAATCAAGGCCGGCGCGATTCCGCTTCTGATCCCGCCGCTGGAAGACGACGACGCCATCCAGCGCGTGCTGAACATGCTCGACGGATTGCTCTTTGTCGGCGGCGGCGATCTGGACTGCCGCCGCGACGGCTATATGCTCCACCCTTCGATGCGGCTGATGGACCCGCGCCGCGAGGAGTTCGACCGCCGGCTGATGAGACTGGCCGCCGACCGCCACATGCCGGTGATGGGCGTGGGGGCGGGAATGCAGTTGTTGAACGTCTCCCAAGGCGGCACGCTCTTCCTGCACATCCCCGAAGACCTGCCGCGGGCGATCCCGCATTGGGACGCGATGGATCCGAACCATCGCCATGCCCTGGAGATCGAGATGGGCACGCTGATGGAGCGGGTTTACGGCGAAGGGGAGATTCGCGTGAACAGCTCGCACCACATGGCAGTGGACGACGTTGCCCCGGGCTTCGTGGTCACCGCCCGCTGCCCCGATGGCGTCGTCGAGACGATCGAAAGCGCGATCGACGGCTGGTTCGCCTTCGGTACGCAGTTCCATCCCGAGAGCGATTCGGCCTCGGCCCTCGATCTACGCATCTTCGAGGAGTTCGTCGCCGGCATCACCGGCGAAGTCGTCGAAATGAAGATGGTGGCGTAGCAAGCAATCGGCGATCATACGGTTTTCGCTGACCATGCGACGCACGTTTAGCGGCCGCCGGCACGGCGGCCTGGACTTCTTGCGATTCAGGGCCGCCGTGCCGGCGGCCGCTAAACGCGCCGGTCGTGGACACCGCGGCCGGCGGTGCCGTACAATGGGTGAATGCCCAGCGATTTTAACACAACGAGCCGATTGCCGCGATGGTCGATCGCGGCCTTCGGCGGCACGATCCTTGCCGGGGCGTTCTTGTTGTTCCAGGTGCAACCGCTGGTGAGCAAGCGGATTCTGCCCTGGTTTGGCGGATGCCCGGCGGTCTGGACCACCTGCATGTTGTTTTTCCAGGTGGTGCTGTTTGCCGGCTACTGCTACGCCCATTTGTTGCAGCAGTGGTTTGCGCCGCGGCGGCAAGCCGTGGTCCATCTGGCGGTGGTGCTGGCGGGGCTGGCGCTGCTGCCGATCCTGCCGGGCCCACATTGGGAACCGCAGGACGCCTCGACTCCGACATGGCATATTCTGCTGCTTCTGACGGCGACGGTGGGGCTGCCCTATTTCGCCCTTTCGGCGACCAGCCCGCTGGTGCAGGCCTGGTTTAGCGGCGCGTGGCCCGGACGGTCGCCGTACCGGCTCTATGCGTTATCGAACGCGGGCTCGCTGGTGGCCCTGCTAAGTTATCCGTTCCTGTTCGAGCCGGCCTTCGAGCTGCGGACGCAATCACTGTTCTGGTCAGGGCTTTTTGTGTTGTACGCCGCGTTGTGCGCGGCGAGTCTGGCGAGCGTGTGGCGATGCATCGCCAAAGGGCTGGGCACTTCAGTGCCCAGTGAGGGCGTTCAGGGTTCATGGCTCGGGGTGCAGGATTCAGAAATCTCAAATCCTCATATCCCAAATCTCAAATCACCAAGTCTCAAATCACCAGGTCTAGAATCACCAAATCCCAAATCACCAAATCCCAAATCACCAAATCCCAAATCACCAAATCCCAAATCACCAAATCCCAAATCACCAAATCCCAAATCACCAAATCCCAAATCACCAAATCCCAAATCTCCAAATCTCAAATCTCCAAATCTCCAAATCCCCAAATCTCCAAATCCAACCTGGCTCGACCGTCTTTGCTGGCTGGCGTTGCCGGCCTGTGCGTCGTTGATGCTCTTGGCGACGACGAATCATGTTTGTCAGGACGTGGCGGCCGTGCCGTTTCTGTGGGTGATTCCGCTAAGCCTCTACTTGCTCTCCTTCATCATCTGTTTCGAACATGCGCGCTGGTATGTCCGCTGGATGTGGGCGGCGGGAACGGTGCTGGCTTTGGCAGGTGTGGTTGCGAACGACTTCCTCAGAACCAATTACCCGCTGGGGTTGCCGTTGGAGGCGTCGCTGAGCTTCGCGGCCCTGTTCCTCGCGTGCATGGTATGCCACGGCGAGTTGGCCCGGCTGAAACCGAGTCCCCGCCGCCTGACGGAGTTTTATCTGATGATCGCCGCCGGCGGGGCGCTGGGCGGCTTCTTCGTTTCGGTCGCGGCGCCGTGGATCTTCCGCACGTATCTTGAGTGGCAGGTCGGCATCATCGCATCGGCCGTGCTGGCGATCGGGCTGCTCATTCTGCCTCGCTTCGCAGGAAGACGCGGGATTATCTGCTACACGATCCTCGCACCGCTGATCGCGGCAGGAGCGTCCTCCTACTTCTACTGGGGCGTCAACGCCAAACCGCCCGTCGATCGCATGCGAAGCTTCTTCGGCGTCGTCACGGTGACGAAGTGGAAAGTCGACGAAAACGATGAATCGGATGATCCAGAGATGCAGTTGAAACTTGTGCATGGCAACATCCTGCACGGTTGCCAGTTCGTCGATCCCGTCAAGCGCCGCTGGCCGACGACCTACTACGGCGAAACCAGCGGCGTGGGCAGGGCGATCCTCGGGCTTCAGAAGGTCGGGCCCGTGCGGCTGGGCGCGATCGGGCTCGGCGTCGGCACGCTCGCCGCTTACGCCAGGCCCGGCGATCTGTTTCGCTTCTACGAGATCAACCCGCAAGTGATCGAGATGGCGAAGAAGCACTTTACTTATCTGGCTGATTGCCAGGGGCGCTGCGAGATCAAGTTGGGCGACGCCCGGCTGTCGCTCGAAGCCGAACCGCCGCAAGAAAAGTTCAACGTCATCGTGGTCGATGCGTTCAGCGGCGATTCGATCCCGACGCACTTGCTCACTCTTGAGGCGTTCGATATTTATCGAAAGCACCTCGCCCCGCGCGGCGTGATCGCCGTCCACGTCTCCAACAGGTATCTGCGTCTGGCGCCGGTCGTGCGGCGACTGGCCGAGAAGTGCGGGATGGGCATCTCGCGGATCGACGACGCGGGCAACGAAAGCCACCTGCAAAGCGGCAGCCTGTGGGTCTTGGTCAGCAACAATCCACGCCTTCTGAAGGCGAATCCCTCCAGTCCGGCCGATTGGGGCGCGGACGATTTCAAGGCGCCGCTCTGGACCGACCAGTACAGCAACCTGTTCCAGATTCTCACGTCGCCGTGGTGAAAAATCGGGGACTGTCCCGATTTTCGTGTCAACGAAAATGGGACTGTCCCCTTTGACTCGGGCCAGAACCTGCGCGGGTAGTGGCGGTTATGCCGGCAAACGCCCCGCCGCCGAAGGTCACCCCCCTGAAGCGTCTGTCCTTCCGAAAAAAGTGACCTATGATTGAGTGGTTGCCGTCCCGAAAGGGGCGGACAACAGGGGAACTGCAAAGTCCTCGTTCCCATGCTCTGCGTGGGAACGAACAGGGGCGCGGTCCCGAGCTTGACGTTCCCACGCAGAGCGTGGGAACGAGGGTGTCGGGGTTTGGTAACGCAACTGGGGGCGGACGCGGGAGACGGGATTCAGCCCATTCTACGCGGCCCATGAGGCTTGCGCGACGCGGACGATTGGAAAAAGCGGAACAGTTTACCATCCGTGCGACTAGCGGAACGTATCGCTTGACATCGTCATGGAATGGCGGTTTGATAAACAAATGGTCTCTTCTTTTCTGGAGCCACAATCATGTTGCAACGAACGTTTCAAGCCTTGACCCTTGCGTGCGGAATGGCGGCTGTCCTCGCAGTGCCGGCGGAGAGCCGCGGCGCCTGCCGGCTGTGGGACTGCCTGTTCGGCGCCGCGCCGGCCCCGGCGTGCGCGACGACCTACGTGCCGCCTTATGTCCCGCCCCCATGTGCGGCGCCGGCGTGCCAGCCGTGCGCGCCGGCCGTTCCGAGTTGCGCGCCGTGCGGAGCGCCCTGCGTTCAGCCGGCGTGCGAGTACATGCCGGTGGCCGCGCCGACGGTCGCCTATCGGCCCTACGCCGCTTACGCACCCGTCATGACCGCCGCGTATCAGCCGGTGGTCGGCACGTACGCGGTAACGCGATACCGGCCGTTCCTGGGCACCTACGAGACGCGGCTGGTGCCCTACGCGGCCTACTACGCTTCCCCGGCCGCCTACACTCCCGTCGCCTATGCTCCGTCAGTCGGCTATACGGCCGCGTATGCTTATCCCGCTGGAGCAGCCTGCGGATCGTGTGGCTGCGGCGCGTGTGGTTGCAGTTCCTGCGGCGCGTGTGGTTGCAGTTCCTGCGGTTCGTGTGGTTGCAGTTCCTGCGGTTCGTGTGGTTGCAGTTCCTGCGGTTCGTGTGGTTGCAGTTCCTGCGGTTCGTGTGGCTACAGTCCCTGCGGTTCGTGCGGTTACAGTCCGTGTGGTTCGTGCGGTTACAGTCCATGCGGCACGTGCGAGACTGGCGCTTGCGGCTCGGTGGTCTACGAAGCTCCTGCGGCATGTTCACCGTGCGAGGCAGTTCCGACGACCGCCGTCATTCCTCCTGCTGAGGCCACGTCGAAGGCGCTGCCGCAACCCACCTTCCAACAGGAGAAGGCAGACAAGCCGGTGCCCGACAAGCAGTTGGACCCGATTCCCGCCAGCGGCACCAGGTCGAGCACGCCGCCGTCGACGCCCAACGTGAACGGCCGGGTCACCTCGCGGCAGTTGACCTCCGGCGGCCGCGTCCATTTCGTGGCCGAGCAGGCGAACAAGCCCGCGCCGGTCGAGGACGACGGCCAGTGGTACGTGCCCAAGGAGTAATGCGGCGGCGCCAGCCGCGGTCTCGATTCAATTGATCGTCAACAACCGGCGGCCGCGAGCCGCCGGTTTCGTTTTGCCGGCACGACTGGCCCGATCGGCCGAATTCGGCTAGACTGGCAATCGAAACCGAACTGTCGGAAACGCTCGGGACGGCTGCCATGCCCATTTCCTGGAACGAAATCCGTCACAACGCCATCACCTTCGCCCGCGATTGGGCGGGTGTGAGCAGCGAAAAGGCGGAGAAGCAGACGTTTTGGAACGAGTTCTTTGCCGTCTTCGGCGTGCGTCGCCGGGTGGTGGCCACGTTTGAGGAGCCGGTGAAGAAAATCTCCGGCCAATACGGCTATGTTGATCTGTTTTGGCCCGGCATGTTGCTGGTGGAGCACAAAAGCCGGGGGGAAGACCTGGGCAAGGCCGAGTCACAGGCGTTCCGTTATATCCGCGACCTTGTGAGCGAAGGGAGGCACGACGAGGTTCCCCGCTACGTGATCGTCAGCGATTTCGCCAAGATCGCGCTGCACGATTTGGAGCCGGAAGAGCAGAAGCGGCTTCCGCTTTTCGACCAGTTTCGCGTCGAGACCATCGAATTCCCGCTAGACGAGCTGCACAGCAACATCCACCATTTCGCCTTCATCCCTGGCTACAAGCAGCACAAGTTCGAGGACCAGGATCCGATCAATCTCCGTGCGGTGCAGATCATGGACGATCTCCACGACACGCTGGCGGCCGGCGGGTACAAGGGACACGACCTCGAACGCTTTCTCGTGCGGGTCCTGTTTTGCCTGTTCGCCGAGGACACCGGGATTTTCGAGCGCGACGCCTTCAGGCTTTACATCGAGGATCGAACCCGGCCGGATGGCAGTGATTTGGGGCCGCAATTGGCGCGGCTCTTCGAGATTCTCGACACGCCCCCGGAAAGACGGCAAGAGAACCTCGATGAGACGCTGGCCGCGTTCCCCTACGTCAACGGTTCGCTGTTTGCCGAGAGGCTGGCGTTTGCCGATTTCAATCGCCAGATGCGTGACAGTCTTTTGGCATGTACCCGCTTCGACTGGTCGAGCATTTCTCCGGCGATTTTCGGCTCGCTGTTCCAGGGAGTGATGGACAAGCCGGAGCGCCGCCAAATCGGCGCCCACTACACCAGCGAGCGGGACATTCTGAAGGTAATCCGTCCCCTGTTCCTCGACGACCTTCGGGCCGAATTCGGGCGAGTCAAGGCCAACAGGAACCAGCTTAGGCAATTTCACGCGAGAATCGCGAAGCTCCGTTTTCTCGATCCGGCCTGCGGTTGCGGCAATTTCCTCGTAATCGCCTACCGAGAGTTGCGGCTGCTGGAGATCGAGGTGCTTGCGTCGCTTCACGGCACCAAGCAACAGCACTTGGATTTCCAGAGTCTCCCGCAGGTCAACGTCAACGCTTTCTACGGCATCGAGATTAGCGAGTGGCCGGCCCGAATTGCCGAAGTGGCGATGTGGCTGATGGACCACCAGATGAACGTACGGCTTTCGGAAGTGTTCGGACAGTACTACGTGCGGCTGCCGTTGAAGAAGTCGCCCACAATCGTGCTTGGCAACGCATTGCGGTTGGACTGGGACGACATACTCCCCCCGCAAGAATGCAGCTACGTGCTCGGCAATCCGCCGTTTGTCGGAAAGCAGTTCATGACCCAGGGGCAGAAGAGCGATATGGCCCTCGTCTGCGGAGAGATCAAACGACACGGCGTGCTCGACTACGTCACCGCCTGGTACGTCAAGGCCGCCTCCTATATCCAGGGGCGTCGGACTCGCGTTGCGTTCGTGTCGACAAACAGCATCACACAAGGCGAACAGATTGGCGTTCTGTGGCAGGCACTGTTCGCGCAGGGAATAAAGATACACTTCGCGCATAGGACCTTCCCTTGGGAAAGTGAGGCGAGAGGCAAGGCTCACGTGCATGTTGTAATCGTCGGCTTCGGGGCCTTCGATTTCAATCCAAAGCGCATCTACGAGTACGAAGCGGTTGTGTCTACGGCGGCTGGTGCCGCAGGCGTCGGGGATGCGACGAAATTGGCAGTGACGGCGAGCGAAGTGCCAAACATCAGTTCCTACCTCGTGGCTGGGCCGGACGTGTTCCTTTCCACGCGGAGCAGACCGATTTGCCCGGTTCCCGAAATCGTCTTTGGCAGTATGCCAAATGACGGGGGCCATCTGCTTATGGACGCCTTTGGCAGGGACCTGCTCCTTCGCGAAGAGCCAGATGCAGCCAAGTATATTCGCCGCTTCGTTGGTGCCGAGGAGTTCTTAAAGGGGATCGAGCGCTGGTGCCTCTGGCTTCACGGCGTGAATCCGAGCGAATTTCGGAAAATGCGCGGCGTGATGGAGTGCGTTCGCGCGGTTGCGGCGTACCGGCGGAAAAGCAATCGCCAAACCACCAAGGAACTGGCTGAGGCCCCCGCCTGTTTTGGCGAGATCAGGCAGCCAGACTGTAACTACCTCCTAATTCCGTCCGTGTCGAGCGAGCGTCGCCGGTATATCCCGATCGGGTTCATGCGTCCCGATGTCATCGCGAGCAATCTGGTTCTCCTGGTTCCCGGTGCAAACCTCTACCATTTCGGCCTATTGTCATCGGCAATGCACATGGCTTGGGTGCGTCAGGTCAGCGGGCGTCTGAAGTCAGACTATCGCTACTCCAACAGGATCGTGTATAACAATTTTCCTTGGCCGCCGGACCCCACGGACGCGGCGATCACCCGAATAGAGGAAGCGTCGCAAGAGATATTGGACCTGAGAGCTGACCTCGGAGATGGACGGGTAGGATTCTTGCCGGCGAAGAAGAAGGGCAGACAGGCTGCCTGCCTGGCCGACCTCTACGGCGCGGAGACAATGCCCCCGCCCCTCTGCAAGGCCCATCGCGTTCTCGATCGTGCTGTCGATCGTTGCTATCGCCGCGAGCCGTTCACGACGGAGCGGCAGAGGGTCGAATTCCTGTTTGCCCTATACGAGAAGCTGACGACGCCGCTGTTGGTGAGCGACAAGAAGAAGCGAAGACGCAAAGAGAAGTGAGTCTGCTGGAGTCGAGAGCACGATTCGAGGTTTCCGACGCCCTCACCCCCGGGTCCACTCTCAACGGGAGATGGGAGTTTCCGACCGCCATCATGCCCGCCAATCTCACCCAACAATACCTGAAGGCCGAAGAGCGTTACCGCCGGGCGGCGACGCTTGAAGAGGAATTGGCGTGCCTTCAGGAGATGATGAAGGAGATCCCCAAGCACAAGGGGACCGATCACCTTCAGGCCGAACTGAAATCGAAAATCGCCAAGATAAAAAAGGAGATCGCGGCCGAGAAGAGCGGCGGCGGGAGGAAAGTTCGCGGTCTGCGAATCCCGCGGCAGGGGGCGGGAACGGCCGTCGTCCTCGGCGGGCCCAACGCCGGCAAGAGCCAACTGGTCGCCAGCCTGACCCGCGCCACGCCCGAGGTCGCCCCCTATCCGTTCACCACGACTGTGCCCGCCCCGGCGATGATGCCCTTCGAAGACGTGACGGTGCAGTTGATCGACACCCCGCCGATCACGGCCGACTACATGGACCAGCATCTGCACAACCTGATCCGCGCCGCCGATCTGGCCCTGTTGATGGTCGATCTGGAGAGCGACGGCGGCATCGAGCAGTGTCAGGAATTGCTCGATCGCCTCGGCCAAACGAAGACGCGGCTGGCGGCCCGATCGAGCCTCGACGAAGAGGACGTCGGATTGTCGTACACGCAGACGTTTCTGCTGCCGAACAAAATCGACGCCGCCGGCGCGGCCCAGCGGCTGGAGTTGCTGCACGAGTTGCTGCCGTTGGATTTCGCCGAGTACTTGATCTCGGCGAAGCACGGCACGGGCCTGGAGACGCTGCGGACGGATATCTATCGGGCGATGGACGTGATTCGCGTCTACTCGAAGCTGCCCACCGCCAAGGAGCCCGACCGCGATCGGCCGTTCACCGTCCGCCGCGGCAGCACGCTGCTGGAGATGGCCGGCATGGTCCACAAGGATTTCATCGAGGGCCTGAAGTTCGCCCGCGTCTGGGGCGCCGCAGTCCACGACGGCACGCAGGTGAAGGGCGACTATGTGTTGCAGGATAAGGATATTGTGGAGTTGCACATGTAGGGATTGGGGGCCAGGGGCTGGGGGCTAGGGGCTGGGGGCTGGGGGCTCGGGGGCAGGGATGAGGGGGTCAGGGCCCTGGGCCCTGGATTAGAAGTGAGGAACCAATGGCAAAAAATGGCGCAATAACAGTGTCGTCTTGTAACTCCCAAACTCAAACCCTACGGTCTGTCTCCCACCCTGGTCCCTAGTCCCCAGCCCCTAGTCCCCAGCCCCTAGTCCCCAGCCCCTAGTCCCTGGCCCCCAATCCCTCCCATGTCCAATCACGAAATCGCCGCCGCGTTTGACGAAATCGCCGACCTGCTGGAGTTCCAGGGGGCAAATCCCTTTCGCGTGCGGGCGTATCGGAACGCGGCCAGGGCGATTGGCGATTTGTCGGAGTCGGCGGCCGAGATCGTAGCCGATCCGCAGCGGTCGCTCTCTGACATCGAAGGCATCGGCAAAGACCTCACCGAGAAGGCGGCCACGCTGGTGCAGACCGGCTCGCTGCCAATGCTGGAAGACCTCCGCCGCGAAGTGCCGCCCAGCGTGCTGGCGATCCTTCGCGTGCCGGGACTGGGGCCAAAACGTGCCGCACAGTTGTATCACGATCTCAAGATCGCCACCCTCGACCAACTCCGCGAGGCGTGCCAGTCGCATAAGATTCAGGGGCTCAAAGGCTTCGGCGCCAAGACCGAAACGGCTACCTTGCAAGGGCTGGAAATCGCCGCCGAGGCCGGCAAGCGAATGCTCTGGATACAGGCCGACGAGCTCGTGCAGGAAATCATCGCCCACATGCAGGGCTCGCCGGCCGTCGAAAAGATCGTCGCCGCCGGCAGCTACCGTCGCGGCCGGGAGACCGTCGGCGATCTGGATTTCTTGGTGGTCAGCGACGAAGTGGCCGTGGTGATGGATCGGCTGGCGGCCTTCGCCGGCGCGGCGTCGGTCATCGCCCGGGGCGACACCAAGACGTCGCTGCGGCTGAAGGCGGGCGTGCAGGTCGATTTGCGGGCGGTGCCGGCCGAGTCGTTCGGCGCGGCCCTGCAATACTTTACCGGCTCGAAGGCCCACAACATCGTGCTCCGCGGCCGGGCGAAGGCGCGGGGGCTCAAAATCAACGAGTACGGCGTCTTTCGCGGCGAGAAGCGAATCGCCGGCCGCACGGAGGAGGAGGTCTACGCCACGCTCGATCTGCCCTGCTTTCCGCCGGAACTGCGCGAGGCCCGCCGCGAGTTCGATTGGGCCGACGCCGGCCAACTGCCCACGCTCATCGAACTGGACGACATCCGCGGCGACCTGCATACGCACAGCACCTGGACCGACGGCCAGGCCACGATCGAGGAGATGGCCGCCGCCGCCAAGAGCCGCGGGCTGAAGTATATCGCCATCACCGACCACTCGAAGCGGGTGACGGTGGCAGGCGGCCTGAAGCCCGATCAGTTGCTGGAGCAATGGGCCGAAATCGACAAGCTCAACAAGCGGCTCCGCGGCATCACCGTTCTGAAGGGCGTCGAGGTCGATATTCTCGAGCACGGCGGGCTCGACATTCCCGACGAAGTGCTGGCCGAGGCCGATTGGGTCGTGGCCAGCGTCCATTTCGGCCAGCAGCAGCCGCGCCAACAGATCACCGACCGCATGCTCGGCGCCCTGCACAATCCGCACGTCGATGCGATCGCACATCCCACCGGCCGGATGCTGCTGGAGCGGAAGCCGTACGAGATCGACATGGAGGCGGTGATGCGTGCCGCCTACGACAACGGCAAGGCGCTCGAGCTGAACGCCCATCCGATCCGCCTCGACCTGGACGACGTCGCCTGCATGGCGGCGAAGAGCCACGGCATTCCGATAGTGGTTTCCACCGACGCCCATCGCCCGGAAGGGCTCGACGCGATGCGTTGCGGCATCCAGCAGGCCCGCCGCGGCGGCCTGACGAAAGCCAACGTCCTCAACACCCGCACCTGGCCGCAGGTGAAGAAGATGCTGGGAAAGCCGTCGCGGTAGGTTGTGCTGTCGGGTGGGGCAGACATTCCTGTCTGCCGAGAACCACTTCAGACTTGGCAGACAGGAATGTCTGCCCCACTGTGGTCACTACTCCATCGGCTCGAACTGAATCGTGCCGTCCGGGGATTTGCGGGCGAAGAAGGTATCGACCCTCAAGCCGCGGGCGATCGAGTTGATCCGCTGCACGGCCGCGGCCATGTCTTCCCGCTGCTGCGCCTCGACCTTCTCCGGCGAGAGGTGCAACTGGTGGAGATAGAAGGCGCAGCCCTGATGGGCAATCAGCACGACACGCTCGATGCCGTGCGCGCGAATCAGGAATCGCAACTGGGCGATGAGCGACTCTTCCTCCTTTGAGGCCAGAAAGTGCCCAGCCAGGCAGCCCGGCCCGCCCGGCAGCGCGAGCCGGTCGTAACGCGGCAACTTCAGGGCGTTGTGCAGGAAGTCGTCAAAATGCTCCCCGAACCGCCCATCGCAGCAATACACCGCCGCCGCCCCAATGCGGTTTTCGTCAAATTGCATCGGGCTGCCGTAAACCGTCGATCTTGTTTGGGTAGTCACATTGCAGACCTCACGCTAGAGATTCTACAACCGGCGTCACCCCTTTACCACTCCCAGCGGCCGTAGCCGGGCGACTTTGCTTGCCAAGCCGGCGCGGTGGACGACATCGACGACGACGTCAACGTCTTTATACGCCGCCGGCTGCTCCTCGGCCAGGCCTTTCCAACTGCGGCACTTGGCGATGATGCCGTGCTCGGCCAGTTCGCGGTCGATCCGCCGGCCTTGGGCGTGCTGGACGGCGGCGGTGCGGCTCATCAGACGGCCGGCGCCGTGGCAGGTAGTGCCGAAGGTCTTTTCCATGCTGCCGGGCTGGCCGACGAGCATCCAACTCGCCCGGCCCATGTCGCCGGGAATGATTACCGGCTGGCCGATCTGCCGGTATTGCTCGGGCACGTCGGGGTGGCCGGCGGGAAACGCGCGGGTCGCACCCTTGCGATGCACGCACAGCTTCCGCCGCCGACCGCCGACCTGGTGCTCCTCGATCTTGGCGATATTGTGGGCCACGTCGTAAATCAGGCCCATTTGCAGCGATTCCCAGGTGCGGCCAAAGACTTCGGCAAAGACCTCGCGAGTCTGCCACATCAAAAGTTGCCGATTCGCCCAGGCGTAGTTGGCCGCACAACGCATCGCCCCCAGGTACTCCTGCCCCTCGGGGCTGTGGACCGGGGCGCAGGCCAACTGCCGGTCGGGCAACTCGATGCCGTACTTGGCCGGAACCTCGCGCAGTGCGGCCAGCGAGTCGTCGCAGACCTGATAGCCCAGCCCGCGGGAGCCGGAGTGGATCATCACGCAGATGAGGCCCTTTTTCAGTCCCATCACGTCGGCGGCCTTCTGGTCGAGGATTTCGTCGACCACCTGGACTTCGAGGAAATGGTTGCCCGAGCCGAGGGTGCCGCACTGGTCGCCGCCGCGCTTGAGAGCACGTTCGGAGACGAAGTCGGGGTTGGCGCCTTCGATGCAGCCGCGGGCCTCGGTGTGTTCGAGATCACCGGGCGTGGCCCAGCCGCGCGTGGCCAGATAGCCCGCCCCCTCGGCCAGCAGGCGGCGCAGCTCCTTGCTGCCGAACAGATACGGCCCCCCGGTGCCGACGCCGGCGGGAATGCCGCGAAACAGGGCGTCCATCAACTTGCCGAATTGCGGCTGAATCTCGTCGTGCGTCAGGTTCGTTCGCATCAGGCGGACGCCGCAATTGATGTCGTAGCCCACGCCGCCGGGCGAAACCACGCCGCCCTCGGCCGGATCGGTCGCCGAAACGCCGCCGATGCAGAAGCCGTATCCCCAGTGGATGTCGGGCATGGCGAGGCTGGCCATCTGGATGCCCGGCAGGAAGGCGACGTTGGCCACCTGCTCGGGGGCCTGGTCGCCGCGAATCTGCTGCAGCAGACGCTCGTCGGCGAAGATGCGGCCCTCAACTTGCATCCCGGCCTTGTAGCTGGTCGGAATCCGCCAGCAGGTTTCGTCGATCTGTTCGAGGGGACCGGTGTAGGATTGTTTGGACATGATCTGCTCTCTGTAGGGTGGGTCAAGCGCAGCGCAGCCCCACCGAGTATTCCAAGGTTCTTACAATATCTTGCAATATCTTGGTGGGGCTGCGCTGCGCTTGACCCACCCTACGCAAAACACCAAGCGGCTATATGTCGACGACGACTTCGGCAAGCCAGCCGTCGGGATGGCGTTCGACCTTCAGTCCGCACCACGTGATCGCTTTGACTTCAACGGCGATTTGATGGCGCTGCGGATCGAGCGGCTCGCTGCGGGCCGTGGCCGTCAGTCCCGATGGGCCGAGTTGCACGCGAAACTCGGCCAGCGCTAACCGCCGGCCGTTAAACGCATAGAGCAATTCGGCCAGCCAATCGTGAAACAACTCCTCAACGTCGCTGGCATTGACCTGGAATGTCACCTCCTCGACGGTTTGCACCGCCTCGTAGTTCTCGATCATCAGCGCGAACAGTCCGAGGGCAGCCTCGGCGAACAGCTCTTCCGCCGTCTCGGCCCGCGCACGAATCCCCACGTCGGCGGTGTGCTCAAAAATCTCGTGCATGCAGGGAATTGTAGCGGAACGGGCAATCGTTGGGAGGAGGGGCTCAACCGTTTAGCCGGCGAACTTGTTCGCCGCTGCTTCGGGGCCAGAATCGCCGCACTTTACGGCGTGCAAGCACGCCGGCTAAACGACGCGCTTGGCGGAACGCCCTACGACGCCGCTTGCCGATTCGCCCGGCGGCGGTCGGTTTCTTTGAGCAGGATCTTTCGCAGGCGGATTTGCGTCGGGGTGACTTCGACCAGCTCGTCTTCGGCGACGAATTCGAGGGCTTCTTCCAGCGAGAGCCGCCGGGCGGGCTTTAAGAGGATGTTGCGGTCGTGGCCGACGGCGCGCATGTTCGAGAGCTTCTTCTCTTTCGTCGGATTGACATCCATGTCGTTTGGGCGGCTGTTTTCGCCGACGATCATTCCCTCGTAACAAACATCGCCGGGGGCCACGTGCAACTCGGCACGCTGCTGGAGGCCGTCGAGCCCGAAGGCGACCGCCTTGCCCGCCGCGATCGAAACCAGCACGCCGGAGGCGCGGCCGGGGATCGCCTCGGCCATCGGGCGATAGCCCTCGAAGCGATGATGCACGATGGCGGTGCCTTGCGTGGCGTTCAAGAGCCGCGTGCGCAGGCCGATCAGGCCCCGGGCGGGGATCGAGAAGATCATGAAGGCGTAGTCGTTGTGAGTCGTCATCTCGCTGAGCTGGCCGCGGCGCTCGCCGACCAGTTCCATCACCGGGCCGGTGCGATCGCTGGGGGCCTCGACCACCAACGTCTCGAATGGCTCGCAGGTCTTGCCGTCGATTTCGCGAAAAATCATCTGCGGCTTGCCCACCGAAAGCTCGTAGCCCTCGCGGCGCATGATCTCGATCAGAACCGAGAGGTGCAACACGCCGCGGCCGGAGACGGCGAACTGCTCGGTGCCCACGATCGGCTCGACCCGCAGCGCGACGTTCTTTTCCAGCTCGCGGAGCAGCCGCTCGCGGAGGTGGCGGCTGGTGAGGTATTTGCCCTCGCGGCCGGCCAAGGGGGAAGTATTCACGCCGAAGGTCATTTTCAGCGTCGGCTCGTCGACTTTCAGCCGCGGCAGCGCTCGGGGCTCCATCGGCGAGGCGATCGTATCGCCGATCTCGACCCCTTCGATGCCGACCACGGCACAAATGTCGCCGGCATCGACCTCGTGGACTTCGACCCGCCCGAGGTCTTCAAACAGATAGACCGAGACCGCCTTCGCCGGGGTGACGCGCCCCTCGGCTTGCATCAGTGCGATGCTCTGCCCCTTGCGGAGCGTACCCGACTGCACTCGGCCGATGGCGATGCGTCCGACGTAATCGGACCAGTCGAGCGTGGTGACCAGCATTTGCAACGGGCCGCCAAGATCGACGTCCGGCCCGGGAATCTTCTCCAGGATCATGTCCATTAGCAGATGGATGTCGTTGGCCGGTTTGGCGGGATCGTCGGTGGCGTAGCCGAGCTTGGCGCTGCTGAAAACGTAAGGGAAATCGGCAAGCACGTCGTCGGCCCCGAGTTGCAGGAACAGCTCCAGCACTTCGTCGACGACCTCGTGCGCTCGGGCGTCGGGCCGGTCGATCTTGTTGACGACCACGATCGGTCGCAGCCCGCACTCGAACGCCTTCGAGAGCACGAAACGGGTTTGCGGCATCGGGCCCTCGGCCGCATCGACCAGGACCAATGCGCCATCGGCCATGCGGAGCACCCGCTCGACCTCGCCGCCGAAATCGGCGTGGCCGGGCGTGTCGATGATGTTGACCTTCACGCCGCGATAGGGGATGGCGATGTTCTTGGCGAGGATGGTGATGCCGCGCTCGCGCTCCAGGTCATTGGTATCGAGGATCTGCTCGCCGACGAGTTGAGCCTCGCGGAACCGCCCGCTTTGGCGCAACATACAGTCGACCAGGCTCGTCTTGCCGTGGTCGACGTGCGCGATGATGGCCACGTTGCGAATGTCGGTACGGCGCATGGGCGGCTGGGATTCTCGGCTGCGGTCCGTTTGGGGGTGGAGAAACCCTTCAATATAATAGCAGTGGCACAGAGGGTCAAGGTGGCGGCGATTTAGCGGTGAGGTGACAGGCCATCGCCGCTGCGGCCGAGTCGTTTCGCCGGCGTGTTTGCTCGCCGGGGGCGGATAGTTCCCGCGCGGCGAGCAACCTCGCCGGCTAAACAGATTACCCAATTCCTAACCCTTGAGGCGGCAGTTGTACTGCCGGCCCGCTGCGTAATACCCGGGGTGGCAGTGCAACTGCCACCCCATCGTTGATTCTCAGCAGTCGGGTGAATAAGCGGAAATTGTCCATTTCGCCCATTTTCTCGCGAGTGCATCCCCGAAGTGCTTGCCACGACCATTAAATCTACCAAATGACTTACCGTCGGCAGAATCGGTTGTAGCTCCCTTTCAATCGAGGACGATCACTACAACGAGGTCGCCAATTGTCCGGTTGAGAGGCTGTGCGTCGGCGCGGTCGCACTGCTCGGCTTGGGGGCTCCGGTCGGGGGAGGTGCAGGGTGGGACGAGTGTGGACGAGATCGTGGAGAACGTCTCTGGCGATGCTGGCGCTTGCCGTCGCCGGCGTCGCGGGCCCGCTCTGCCACCCGGCATCGGCGCAACAGGCGGCCGGCACGAACACGTGGTACAGTCCGATCACTTCCGGCGTCAAGAAGATCGGCCAGGCATTCGATCCCAAGCCGGCGAAGACCAACTCCACCGAGGAAGACGACTCGATTTCGCTGAAAGCCAAAGCCAAGCCCAGCGCTGACCTCTACGTGGCGGTGGGACGCGTGTACCAAGAGGCGGGCAATCTGCCCGATGCCGAGCAACAGTATCAGGCGGCTTTGAAGCTAAGCCACAATGAGCATCTCGGCGCACTGCTGGCGTACGCCCGACTCAAGGAAGATCTCGGCCAGAAGAATGAGGCCCTTGCGCTCTATCAGCAGGCGGCCAAGACGCATCCGAAGGACCCGTCGGTCTACAATAACGCCGGCCTGTTCTACGCGCGGCAGGGTCGGCTGGACGAAGCGGTCTCGGCCCTGACGATCGCGATTCGCATGGCCCCGAAGACCCCCCTGTTCCGCAACAATATCGCCACGGTGCTGGTCGATCTGGGGCGGCACCACGAGGCGTTCGCCCATCTGCGGGCGGTCCACGGCGAGGCTGCGGCCTACTACAACATGGGCTACCTCTTGAATAAGAAAGGGCAGACGCAGGCGGCCATGCAGCATTTTGCCATGGCTTTGCGGGCCGAGCCTTCGATGGTCGCCGCCCAGCGCTGGCTGGAGTACCTGGAGAGAAAGACGACGCAGGCCCGCTTGGCCCATCACCCGATGGCCGAAGGGCTACGGATCACGACCGATCGGGCTTCGGCGGAGGTGACACCGGAGGGGGGCCGCCCCGATTCCCCGCCGGCTCAGGCGGAGCGGGATGGGACTGCTTTGGCGGCGTCGCTGGGCAACATGTCGTCGCCGCCGCCAGAGGCCGTGAGAACGAGCCGATTGCCGCCCGTTACGGCCGACCAACCGGAATCGCGCGGGTCATCGCTGCCGGGCCTTCCTTATGACCGGAACGGAGGTGCCGCTGCTCAGGCCGCCCCGATGCCGCCAGACACGGATTCCGCCATCCGCCGCCTGCCGCTGGTCCGATAGCCGCTTCGGGTCGCTCTGCTCGTTATATCGCCGCCTCCAGATCGCGTTGCGCACGCTCTTCTTCACAGCCCGTTGATTCCGCCCGGCAGTTGGCTTGGCAAACCCTACCTAACGGACGAAGGGGGCATTCACCCCAACGCCGCTGGGAATCGGGTTCTGGCGGCAAGCGTGGCGGCGGCATTGGAGCGCATGTACGGGCCGGCAATTCTCCGCCAGCCGCCCGCAGCGCCGCCGCGGGGCGATTGAGGCCCGGGCCGCCCTCCGTTCCTCGTTCCCACGCTCTGCGTGGGAACGCACGCCCTGGATGATCCGCGTCCAACGTTCCCACGCAGAGCGTGGGAACGAGGGTTTCGGGACCTTTCAGTCCGCCCGCGACGCCGCCGCGGGGCGATTGAGGCCCGGGCCGCCCTGCGTTACAATAATCGGTTTGCTTTCTCGAAAGCAGAGCAGCAACTCTGCGGAAACCACCGGTCATTGGCGGCGAAAAGACACCGTGAAGCAGCACAGCCCTTCCTACAGCACGATTCTTCGGCTTCGCTATCCCGACCTGCCCGGCCTGCTGGGCCAAATCTGCTCGACCATCGGCGAGGCCGACGGCCTGATCGGCTCGGTCAACATTGTCCAGATGGAAAAGGGGGAGATCACCCGCGACATTGTCGTTAGCGCCCGCGACGTGGAGCACGGCGAGGCGGTGGTCGAGCGGGTGGGGCAAATCCCGGGCGTAACGATCGTTCGCGTGGCCGATCGCACCTTCCTGTTGCATCACGGCGGCAAGATCGAGGTCCGCTCGAAGTCGCCGTTGAAGAGCCGCGACGATCTGTCGATGGTCTACACGCCCGGGGTGGCGCGGGTCTGCCGGGCGATCGCCGCCGATCCCGAGGCGAGCTTCTCGCTGACCATCCGCAAGAACATGGTGGCCGTCGTCTCCGACGGCTCGGCCGTGTTGGGCCTGGGCAACATCGGCCCCCGGGCCGCCATGCCGGTGATGGAGGGCAAGTGCATGCTCTTCAAAGAATTTGGCGGCGTCAACGCCTTTCCGATCTGTCTCGATACGCAAGACGTGAATGAGATCGTCAAGGCCGTGACTTTCTTGGCGCCGACGTTTGGCGGCATCAACCTCGAAGACATCTCCTCGCCGCGGTGCGTCGAAATCGAGCAGCGGCTGATTGCGCAGCTCGATATTCCGGTGTTTCACGACGACCAGCACGGCACGGCGGTGGTGGTCTCGGCGGCGCTGCAAAATGCGCTGAAGGTGGTGGAGAAGAAGCTCGAGGCCGTTCGCGTGGCGATTCTCGGCGCCGGCGCGGCGGGAGCGGCCATCGCCAAGCTGCTGATTTCGATGGGTTGCCGGCAGATCGTCCTCTGCGATCGCAAGGGGACGATCGGCCGGCATCGCGATTGCGAAGGCAATCCGGTCAAACAGTGGATCGCCGAAAACACCAATCCCGACGGGATCGCCGGCTTGCTGGCCGACGCCATGCGCGGGGCGGACGTGTTTATCGGCGTTTCCGGCCCGGATCTGGTTTCGGTCGAAGACATCAAACTAATGGCGGCCGACCCGGTGGTCTTCGCCCTGGCCAATCCCGATCCGGAGATCGAACCGGAAGCGGCGATGTCGTGTGCGCGGGTCGTCGCCACCGGCCGCTCGGATTATCCAAACCAAATCAACAACGTGCTCTGTTTTCCCGGCTTGTTCCGTGGAATGTTGGACGTGCGGGCACTGCGGGTGACCGAGGGGATGAAGGTTGCGGCGGCCCGCGCGATCGCCGACATTATTGCCGAAGATCACATTCGGCCCGATTACATCATCCCCAGCGTCTTCGATAAGCGGGTGGCAGTCAACGTGGCCAAGGCGGTGGCGAAGGCGGCCGTCGCGGAGGGCGTCGCCACGGGTAATGGGCGACAGACGCCGTAGCGTCTGTCAACCGCAGTTCAGAATAAGAAGACCAGCGGCAATAGCCTTCTCGTCTTGCTGATTGAGCGCTGCTCGCGAGTTGTGCGAAAAACCGTGAAAGGCGGAACTGCCCCATTATTCCGCACGATCGGAACGCTCCGCGAAGCTCGGCCCCCGCCGCCGTATTCGATTTCTGACCTATGGTTTAGCGGCGGGAACTTGGGGCTAATGGCGATTCCCGCATCAAGAAATCGAAAGGATAGGATTATGAGCGAAGAGAATATGAAAGTTGTGTCGGAGTGCGGCTGTGGGCTCAAGCGGCTTCAGAGCGAGTTTCAACATCTTCGGGCCGACTGGTGGTGGCTGCTGTTGTACGGCGTGCTGCTGACCGTGTGCGGCACGGTGGCGATTGCCGTGCCCCCCTTGGCCACCGGCGGCGTCCTGATTGTCTTGGGCATTGCCTTGATGGTCGGCGGAGCGGCCACGATCATTCTCTCCTGTTGGGCGGGGAAGTGGAGCGGCATGCTGGTGCAATTGCTCGTGGGCGTCCTCTACATCGTGGCGGCCTTTACGATCTTCGACGCGCCGGTGAAGGCAGCCCTGTTCCTGACGATGTTCATCGCCGCCCTGTTTATCGTGGTCGGCGCGTTTCGCGTGCTGGCGGCAATGATGATCCGCTTTCCGCACTGGGGATGGGCGCTGTTCAACGGCATCCTCACGTTCCTGCTCGGCGTAATCATCTATCGCCAGTTCCCCGGAAGTGCGTTTTGGGTAATCGGGCTGTTGGTCGGCGTGGAAATGCTGCTCAACGGTTGGACTTGGATCATGCTCTCACTGGCGATTCGCAGAATTCCGGCGAAGACTGCGGCCTGATACATGATTACCACAGGGCGGCCGGCGTCTGTCGGCGGCTGTCCGCCAGAAATTCGCATTGGGAACCGTTTCTCTGCAACGAGCGGTTCCCAGTGCTGTTTCTTGGCGTCAGCGCAGCGGAAATAACTCCGCTGGTTCGCGCAGCTCGCGGCGAACAAGTTCGCCGGCCAACTCCCGGCTACTTCCAATGCGGCGCCATCCGCGTGAGATGGTATGGACGTCAGGTCTCCGCACTCTCCACTCTCCACTATTCACCATCCACTACCCACTATCCACTCGCTTCCCTCCGGGGCGCGGCCAAACGAAGCTGCGTGCTTCCCCTCGGGGCGCGGGTAGACGGACCTGCGCGGCGCGGGCGAACGGGATTACTTTGGCGACGGTTTACTGTCGGTTTTGGGCGGTGGTTGATCGGCGGCTTTCGCGGCGGCGGCGTCGCCGGGGCCGATCAGTCTTTCAAAGTAGGGTGGGTCAAGCGAAGCGCAGCCCCACCATTTCCCGGAGTTTTCGTTGGTTGTGGTGGGGCTGCGCTTCGCTTGACCCACCCTACAATTCCGCCCAAATTCAAAAACTGATTGGCCCTGCGGTTAGCGCAGGGCCAATCGATTTTTCGCGATTCGAACTGTAGGAGGCGTCTGCTAACGCCGATTTGCCGTGATCTTGGGCCAAAGCCCGCAAAATCGGCGACAGGAGTCGCCTCCTACAACGAGAAGCTGATCGGCCCTGGGCTAGGGCGGCTCCGTCTGCCAGAGCGTCTGCTTGATGGCGCGGATCAGTCGCAGGGTCCCGCTCTCATTGCGGTAGTTGCCGGCGGCGATTCGCTGCATGGGAGTGCCGACCGCCGTCTTCATGTATTGTAGGCCGGCGGTGCGGTAGAAGTCGGCCAGCCAGGGAGAATTGAGCCTTTGCAGGGCGCCGTCCAGATCGCCGCCCGCCGCCCAGCCCCACCATTCATCGTAGCCGGTGACGACATGCCAGCGGTCGATCCAGGCGACCAATTCGGCCAGCGGCTGCCGCACGGGACGATTCTGATTGACCGCGTCGATCAGATCCAGGCAGGACGCCTTAACGCGGAGCATGAGGCAGAGGTCGCTGAGGAACCGCCGGGCATTGCCCAACAGCAGGCCGCGCATCGGGCCGGGTTCGAGTTTCGTCCGGAGCAGCGCAGCCAACTTGGCGGCCGCCGCTTTCATCGGTTCGCTCTGCAAACCGCCGATCGCCCGCCAGGCGGCGAAGATGCGTTCGCCCTGGCCGCGGATCAACTCGTCGGCGAAGGCGACGTAGTCGGCGTCGGCCAGCGACAGACCACGGGCGCCGCGGGAAAAGGCGAACGTGCCGGGCAGTTGCACGCAGTGCGTCTGGGCGTTGGCCTGCGTGCCGCGCGGGGCCATCTCTCGGCCGGCAGCGTAAGCGTCGCCGCCGGCGTGGCGGCCGAAATTGGTAATCGGGAAGACGGGCTCCAACTCGATCGCCCCGTAGCTGAAATTGATGACCTTCGATTGCAGCCCGAGCTTCTGGGCATACTCCAGCCCTCGGGCAAGACCCCAAGGCTCGGGATTCTGCTCCTTCAACATCGTCAGGGTCTCGATGAACTCGCTCTCCGCTCCCCAAGCGAACTGGCCGGTGGCGTAGTAGCGGGCGTAGGCCTGCCAGCCGGCCCAGCACCAGTAGACCAACTCGATCGCGCCGGGGCGAAGGCGATCGAGCAGGCGGCGATGGCGGACCAGCAGATTGACGAACTCTCGGTTCGTCGAATTCGGATATCCGCCCGGATCACTGTCGATGACAACCAGGCCGTCCATCGCAGCCAGCGGCTTGAGGAGTTGTTGGCAGCGGGCCATCATCGCATCGACCGCCTGCGGATCGGCGGGATTGACGCGGAGATCGGCGGCGTAGTACAGCCGGTTCTCGAACGAGACCCGCCCGGCGAAATCGTCGATGGGGACAACGTTCGGAGCGATGACGACCCAGACCTTCATGCCGAACTGCTTCTGGGCCACCTCGATCACCCGGCGGTGCTGCTCCAGTTTCGCCCGGTCGCTCGGCGTCAAGGGGTCGGGCATGATCTCGATTTGCGGCCAGAAGGAGACCAGATTGAACCCGAGGCGGTGCAGGCCGTCGAGGTAGCCGTGCCAGTCGTCGTCGGTCCAGGTGCGGGCGGCGTAGGGATGGTTGTAGACCCAGCCCTCGTGGACGTACATGCCGATCAGTTTCTCGGCGGCAGGTGCGGCCGGCTCGGCGGCGGAAAGGCCGCCGCTGATGATTGCTCCTGCTCCGGTCGCGGCCAGCAATTCCATGAATTCACGGCGTTGCATGATGAGTCCCTCCGCTTGCTAGTGGTCTGACAAAGCCAGAATGACAGGTTCTCGGCTCGGTGGGGCAGGCATTCCTGCCTGCCCAGGGCAGACAAGAATGTCCGCCCCACCTGTCAACTTGTACTTGGCGGACCACTAGGGTTGAATGCCCATTTTCGGTTGGGGATATTTGAATTCGCTCTCCAGGCGAAACAATCTGCCGTCGCCGGGTGACAAATAATACGCCGCCTTGCCGTTTGCTAGCGCGACGGATGCCGGCGTTCCATCGTGGGGACTGAGGGCCAAGAGCCGCTTGACCTCGGGATGGACAGCGATGGTGAAATCGACGGCGCGATGCGGATCGGCGTTGACCACAAGGGCATACTGAGTCTTGGCGGGATCGACAAACATGCCGAGGACCAGCGGCCGATCGTTCGGTAGTTGCAGCGGCGCGTCCTGCGGTAGCCGCGTCGCGCCGGGCGGAATCGGACCGGTGTGGTACGTGCCGGTCGAAGTCAGCGTGAGCAGCGTTCGGCCGATCGCGCGAATGTCGCCATTGAGCCGCTTGATGATCGGATACAACCGCGTCGGATTGCCCTTCAAGTCCACGATCGCCGTCTTGCTCAACGGCTCAGAGGGCCAATAGGTAAAGTACAGAATGCCCTTCATTCCGTAGGCCAGCGACGTGAAAACCTGGAACCGCATCTGGCCTTCACTCGGATCGGCATAAGCGAAGTGCTGGGTCGAGAGCACGAACATCCATGCCGGCGCGCGGTTCTTCAGCGCGTACTCGCGAATGGTCGCCAGGTTCTCGAAGTAATTCGCACGGATCGTGCCGTCCGCCATGACCGAGTAGTTGTCGAAGCAGAGCACCTGCGGCCGGACGACCGACACAAACCGCTCGACGTGCTCGCGGTAGGTGGGAGTGCCGAGTTGCTCCGGCGTGGCGTAGTTCGGAAAGATGTTGAGGTGCAGCAGCAGATCGGGGGCCTGCCGGCGGAACTCGTCACTGATGGCCCCCAGACGCTGGAACAGATCGCTCGCCGGTTCGTCCCAACCGTAAATGCCGTAGAGGGCAGGGCGGCGGTAATCGGCGATCGTCTCCGCGAGCACCCTTCGCCAGCCGGGCTTGGCCGTCATGTCGGGGTTGACCCGCTGGTCGATGATGAAGATGGGAATGCCGATCTTCCTGCAAATATCGAGCGTTCTTCTGTTTTCGGCGACGTTGTTGCCGGCGGACAGGCCGACGGTGTAGCCGCCGTCCTTGATGATCTTCCAATTCGCTTCGTTGTTGAATTCGCCGGGTGGGCCGCCCCATGCGACCAACGGGAATTCCCGCGGCTGCCACTGCCGCCCGCCGTCGGGCGGATCGCCGCAGACTGCTGTTCCTTGCCAGCACGCGATCACGACACAGGCTGAGCAGAAAAGAGAGAAATCGGCGTGGAAGAGACATGAGAGGGCGCCTTTGGTAAGGAGGGCGTTCGGGGCGGCTACAGATGCAATCACGGCGAGACCGCGATTATAGCATCCGCCGAGGGAACAAGGGAGTGCCTTGCGCCGAGTGCGAATGTCGCATTACGTGTCCGGAACTGCCATGTCACGCGTTGCCGTCGCCCGGCCGGCGATTACCGCCGCCAGGAACAGCGCGGCCGTCTCCACGCGGAGAATCCGCGGGCCAACGTCCAGCGTGCGCCAGCCGGCGGCGACTGCTCGGGCAACTTCCTCGTCCGTGAATCCCCCCTCCGGCCCGACGGCGAAACAGAATGTCACCGCCGGGAACCGCGTTTCTTGTCGCTTGGCCGCCACTATCGTTCCGGCTGAAGTCGCCCGGATCTCTGGCAACGCGCTTACGAAGCGGCATCAAACGATCTGCGACTTGCCAGATGTTCTCGCTTCCGCCCGGATGCGCCAGGAGGCGATACGGGCTTGCAGCGGCGCTGGCGACGAAATCGGCCCAGGCTTGCGGCTCCTCGATTTGCAGGAGGCGGTTGCGGCCGCACTGCTTCGACGCCTCGATCACCGCCCGCCGCAAACGCACAATCGCCTGCTCGACCGGTTGGGCCACGCCGCGCTCGGTCCGCAGCGGCACGATCCGCGTCACCCCCAACTCGACCGCTTTTTCGACAAGCCATCGCTGCCGATCCCCCTTGGGCAACGCTACGCCGAGCGTCATCGCAAGCGGCAGTTCTCGATCGACGTGCTGGCGGGAAACGACAGACAGTTCCACCTCTGCCCTTCCCACCCGCTGGACAACAGCCGAGAACTCATCACCGCGGCCGTCGAACAACGTGACCCTCGTGCCGGCGGTCGCCCGCATGACGTGGATCAGATGATGCGCCTCCGCCGCCGTGAGCGTCACGCGATCGGCCGAAACCGATTCCTCGACAAAGTAACGATCGGACATGGGAGGAACCAGGGGTCAGGGGTTAGGGGCCAGTTGTTCGGCGACCGCTTGCGGTTTCGCACGCTCGGCACACCGCCAGTCAGCAGTTCCGTCAAGTTCTCTTGCAGATTCTACCGACAAGAATGGATACGCGGGAGATAGTGTCTTTAGGAGGCCAAACGAGCCATGTACCAGGCATATTGGGGTCTAGCCGAGCCGCCATTTCGGGGATGTCTTGATCCGAACTCCTTCTACCAGAGCCCGACGCACGAGGAGGCGCTGGCCCGGCTGAACTTCCTGGTCGAGCAGCACCGCCGGCTGGGTCTGCTAATCGGCCCGAGCGGCAGCGGCAAGTCGCTAGTGCTCGAGGTGTTTGCCCGGCAGCTTCGCCGCCGCGGCTGTTCGGTGGCGAAACTGAGCCTGTTGGACGTCGAGCCGAGCGAAATGCTCTCGCTGTTGGCAACCGAATGGGAGTTGCCGGTCGGCTCGCTGCAAACGAGCCCCGTTCTCTGGCGATCGTTGACGAACCGTTTGATTGAGCACCGTTACCAACAGTTGGAGACTGTCGTGCTGTTCGACGACGGCGATCAGGCCGACCCGCGAACGTTGCAGCACGTCGCTCGTCTTGTCCGCTTCGCCCCTTCGCCCGAAATGCGGCTGACCATTGTCTTGGCCGGTCATCAGGAATGCCTGGCGAAGCTTGGCCAATCGCTGCTTTCCCTGGCCGACCTGCGGATCGACGTTCGAACCGTGGCAACGGGCCGACACCGAGCAGTACGTCAATACGTTGTTGTCCCGGGCCGGCCGTCGCACGCCCGTATTTGCCCAACGGGCCGTCGATCGTCTGCACGAGCTCGCACACGGAATTCCCCGTCGCGTCTCGCAGTTGGCCGACCTCTCGCTGCTGGCCGGCGCCGGTCAGAGCCTCGATCAGATCGACGCGCAGGTGGTCGAGGAGGCCTATCAAGAGTTGTGCGTGGCAGGCTAGATCCGCCGTCGCGGAGCTTGACAAAGCCCGAAGCCGCAGCGAAGATCATATCTATTGGGCTGCCGCAGTGGGGGTTCCGCTGGCCACGACAAAATGCGGAACCCGCGAGTGCTTCCTCGAAATGTTGTCATCGAGGCACTGCCGGCCACGACCAATCCCGCCGCAAACCTCCTTACCCCGTCTTCTTCCTGCCATTGAGGAGCAATCGCCATGGAGCGAAGGTCCTTGCCGCTAGTCGGCGCTTTGTTGATCCTGATCTCGGTATCAGCCATCCGGGCCGAGGTCACCGTCGCGTCGCCGCCCAAGGTCACCGACGTGTGGGTCGCCTTCAAGACGCATTTCGATATCGGCTATACCGATACCATCGAAGGCGTTCTGCGGCGGTACCGCGTGACGATGATGGACAGCGCGCTGGGGATCATCGATCAAGAGCGGCAATTGCCGCCGGAAAAACGCTTTACCTGGATCATTCCGGGTTGGCCGCTGGCACACATCCTCGGGCCGCAACAAGAGCCGGCCCGCAAGCCGCGCATCGAGCAGGCGGTCCGGGAAGGGACGCTCGCGGTCCAGGCCCTGCCGTTCAGTCTGCACACGGAATCGTGCGACCTGGAAGACCTGGTGCGGGGAATGCGGTTCTCGTCGGCAATCGCCCGCAAGTATGGCCGGCCGCTGCCCATCGCGGCCAAGATGACGGACGTGCCCTGCCACTCGTGGGTGTGGCCAACTGTCTTGGCCCACGCCGGAGTGAAGTTCCTGCAGATCGGCAGCAACGGCGCCAGCGGCCACTTGCGCCTGCCGCATTTATTCTGGTGGGAAGGCCCGGACGGCGCCCGCATCCTCTGCAATTACACGCCGGACTATGGTTCAAGCATGGTGGCGCCAACAGGCTGGCCTAGCAAGAACTACCTTGCCATGATCATGACCGGCGACAATCAGGGGCCGCCTTCGCTGGCAGAGGTGGAAAATCTGCGGCAATATGCAGCGAAGAACATGCCGGGCATTCGCGTCCATTTCGGCGACCTCGACGATTTTGCCCGCGCCGTGCTCGCCGAGAAGCCCGAGTTGCCGGTCGTCCGCGCCGACATGCCCGACACCTGGATCCACGGCTGGCTCTCGATGCCGATCGAATCGAAGGCGGCCCACACGGTCCGTCCTTTGCAGCCGGCCGTCGAGACGCTCGACACCCAACTTCGCGCCTGGGGGCTGACCACCGGCGACCTTGCGCCCGCGCTGGCCGCGGCCTACCAACAGAGCGTCCTCTACAGTGAACATACCTTTGGGCCTGCCGCCCCAAACATGGGCTCGTGGAACAGCGGCACTCTCCGCGACCTATACGGCGCGGCATGGAAGGCCGCCTATGATCGAGGCGCTTACAAGAAATACGAGCAGGTCTTCGACGGCAAGCGGGCCTATGCCCGCAAGGAGGCGGAGATCGTACACCGTGAACTCCGCAGCCGGCTGGATCTGTTGGCCAGCTCAGTGAAGACTGCCGGTCCGCGGGTCGTCGTCTACAACGCCCTGCCCTGGCCGCGCTCCGGCACGGCCGAGATTTCCTCTCAGCCCGGCAAGTTCATTTATGCCGAGGACGTGCCCGCCAACGGTTACAAGACCTTTCCGGCAACGAGTGTCACGGGCATCTTGCCCGTGCAACAAAACCACGCGGGTCAGGCTGGAAAGTCTGACATACGGCTCGACACGCCGTTTTACCGCGTGGCGTTCGACCTGCGGCGCGGCGGCATCGCCTCGCTGGTCGAGAAAAGGACCGGCCGCGAGTTGGTCGATCGCACCAGCCCTTACGCCTTGGGCCAATTCCTCCACGAGCGTTTCAGCAACCGGCAGATGGCCGACTTCACCCGCGCCTACTCGCGCGGCATGGACTTTGCCCGCGGCGGCCTGCCGGCGGATGCAACGCATGTCGCGTTGACCCCGCCGTCCTGGACCTTGGCCGTCGAGCAGACGGGGAATGCCGATATTGTCACGCTGACCGCCAGCGACACGCTCGGCCTGGCCCAGGGCATCGCCCTGGTCGTCACCTTGCCCCACGCAGAGCCCTGGGTGGATGTCCAATGGCGCGTGACCGAGAAGACTCCCGATCCCGTTCCGGAGGGCGGTTGGCTTTGCTTCCCGCTGGCTGTCAGTCAACCGCATTACACGCTAGGACGACTGGGCGGACCGATCGATCCGCTCAAGGAGATCGCTCCGGGCGCGAGCAAGGATTACTTCTGCCTGAGCACGGGACTGACGATCCGCGGCAACGATTCAAGCGGCGTGGGAATCTGCCCCATCGATTCGCCTTGTGTGAGCCTTGGTGAGCCGGGGCTGTGGCGATATTCCCAGGCTTTTCGGCCCAAGAAGCCGACGGTCTTCGTCAACCTGTATAACAACGAGTGGTGTACCAACTTCCCCGAGTGGCAAGCCGGCGCCTGGACGAGCCGCGTGCGTCTCTGGCCGACGCAAGGCGCCGATTACGGCAAGAACCTGACCGTGCCCGGCTGGGAAGCCCGCTTGCCGCTGCTGGCCGCGGCGGCTGAAGGCCCCGCTGGATCATTGCCAACGGTCCAGTCCGGTTTGAGCGTCTCGCGGCCCGGCGTACTCGTGACCGCCTTCGGCCCCGATCCGGACTTCGTGAACAAGGGGACGCTGCTGCGGGTCTGGGATCAAAGCGGCGCCGGCGGGAAGCTTGTGGTAAACCTGCCGCCGGGCTTCCAAGCCGCCTCCGCCACCGCGGTTGATTTACGCGGCGAGAAGACCGGCTCGCCCATTCCGATCAAAGACGGCCGGCTCATTTTCGACCTGCACGCCTACTCCCCGGCTTCGTTCATCCTCGACTAATCTCCACGACAGGTCGGCCGCGGGCGGTGCGCGCCTGCCGCGCGAGAAACCGCCAGTCGAGCCAGTCTTTTGTAGCATCACCGCCCGGCAATGCCGCCCATGAAGCCCAGAAATGGCCACCTTGATTCACCACTCCCAGCTAGTGCCGTTTCAATTGAGTGAGTTTCGCGCTTTGGCGACGCAAGTGATAGCATTGCTGAGCACTTGCGCCGTGAAAGCACTTGGGAAATGTAAGAAAATGGGAGTCTCCACATCGTGAGTGTTGCAATGCTACGACGCAGAGACTCCCAAAATGAATACGGTCAAGGTACGCCGCCTCGCGCCCCCAGAACGGCGACGATTGCGGCGATGGAAACGCGGCCGAACCAATCAAGTCAACAGTTGCCGCGCACGTGTTATTCTCCTCTCTTCCAGGCGAATGGGCAACCGGCAAATCGCCGAGCGAGTTGGCTACACCCCACAGTGGGTGCGAATCATCATTCATCGTTTCAATGCGGGCGGCTTGTCGGGGATCGAATGGTGGCCCTACTTCCACGGTCGTCGCGGGCCGACGCAGTTCACCGCCGATCTCGTCGAGCAGATCGCCGAGGTCGCCCTCTCGCCGCCGAAGAAGCTGATCGGCATGACCCAATGGTCGCTGGCCAAACTGCGGGAATACCTCATCGCCCAGCAGATCATCGCCGAGATCAGCCTCCAGTGGTTGCGCTGTCTGCTGCGGCGCTGCGGTGTGCGTTGGCGGCACACCAAGACCTGGCCGGTTCCGGGGGCCGGTTCCGGGGACACAATACTGAACTATTGAAGGGAAGTGAGGCAATTGCGAGTTTCGGCGGCACAGGAGTTGAAACGGGAGTTGAAACGGGGACGCAGCTAGTATTGGCAAGGCGGGCAACGAAAACTATCTGCGTCCCGGTCTCGACGCCCTGCGTCCCGGTTTCGACGCCCCGATTACCAAGAAGCCATCGCAATTCCCTTATTATCGGCATTCTGTTTTCGAGGTGAAATCGTAAGCCATGTCCATTTTCTGCCTGGTCGACGACAAGCACGTTCCGCTGTACCGCATCCTTTGGGTGGCAGAGTTGCCACATTTTTGCGGGAACGAGGACTGTGAACGGGAAGGCGAATATGAGATTCGGTTAGAGCAAGGGGAATCGGTGTTTGGCAGCCGTGAGGAGCGCGACGCCGTCCTGGCCGCCATCAACGCGTGGAAAGAGGGCACGCCAAGTGGTTGATGCCCACTGCCTACTAACGGAAAAGGGGTCAGAACGATTTTCTGGCCACAGTGAAAAGTGATCCCTGCTGCGGGTCTGAGATCAGAGCGGCGGCAGCGGCGAGATTGTGGTAAATCTGCCCGCGGGCTTCCAAGCCGCTTCCGCGACAGCGGTTGATTTACGCGGCGTGAAGACCGGCTCGCCCATCCCGATCAAAGACGGGAGGCTCATTTTCGACCTGCACGCATACTCCCCGGCTTCGTTTATCCTCGACTAAAGCATGTCTACGAGATCGACCTGTTGGCCTGCCCACACTGCGGCGGCACGATGAAGGTGGTCGCTTTTATCGAACCGCCGCAAGGCGCGCTGGTCGAGAAGATCTTACGCCACTGCGGCCTCTGGCATCCCTCGTCGCCGCGGCGCCGCCCGGCGGGGACTGTCCCGATTTTCGTGTCAACGAAAATGGGACTGCCAGCCGAGCCGCATTTTCCCCGCCGCCGTGGGACATCACAGGCCGGCAATCCCGTCCATGATGCCCAGAAGCGGGCAGGAAACGGGAAGCTCCTTTAGGGTCGCCGGTTGCGAAGGCAAGACCTGTACCGATTGAGATGTGTCGGTAGGAGGTGGGAACATGGGAAGGTACTTTCCTTGGGGCTCGACCCGATCCACGCGGTTGCCGGTCCACCCGACGACTAGCGGTTGATTTCCGGGCACATTCTGCGGAACGAATCGCTGCTGAAAAACCGGCGTCGGCCAACGCAAGCTTAGCGTTTCGCCCGCGGTCGCGTTCAAACAGCATACGTACGCCTTGGCGGGGCCATCCCAAGTGACCGACGCGTCACTGCCGTTGCGGGTCAAGCAGACTGACTCGCGATCAACCCACGACGGCGAACGAAGCAGAAACTTGCCGGGTCTGCGAACGATCACCCGCAAACCGCCGTCGTTGGGGGCAAATGCTTCGATTTTGGCGGCGGGATGATCCCGCGTGATAGTCATATTGACCAAGATGGCGTCCGCTTGTTCGGACACCACACCGCACCAGGCCTCCCAAAGCCCGCGCATTCCTTCGGGCGGGCAACAACCCATCATCTGGACGCCATTGTTGTTCATGCCCGGCGTGCCGAGTTTCGGATTGTCGGGATACGCCACCCAGTCATTGAAGGTCGGCTGCGCCACAAATCCGCCTTCCAATCGGCGGAGTTCCCTAATCGCCCGTTCAACGACATTTTGCGGTTTGTCCTTATGGATTTCGCGGAAGAGCCGCAGGAATTGTGGTGTTAACGAGAATTGGGCGCGACGAAGTTCGTTGCGAACCGTGCGTTCGACATGATCCCAATAATGCGGCCGGCCGCCGCGGGCCAACCAGGACGCGAGGCTGGTCATGTCGCCGACGGCGCAAACCTCCGCACGACCAGACGGAGGCATCGATTCCGGATACCAGCCGTAATCGGTTCCTTGACTTAGGACGAACTCATAAACTTTGCCGGCCCAATCGAGATAGCGTGGCTCGTTGAGAATTGCGCCGAGATGCGCCACGCCCCAGGCGGCGTGGGTGTGGATATGCGTGTGCCCCTGGAAAGCGCCGGTTCGCGGATCGACCCGCAGCTCGCGCTGGTCCTTCTGACTGCCGGCCAAGAACCCCTCGGTCACCGCCTTGGCGAAGTCCAATGCCTCGGCATCAGCCGTCGCTTCGTAGTAACGCACGCAGGGCTCGACGATGAATGGATAATTCCGGCTGTGATCGGCACACCAGCCTGTGCGGAGCCATTCGCCGTTCTTATAGGGCGCGAGACCCGGATAATATGCTCGCGGGCCATCCCAGAGGGCCAAGCCTTTGAGCGCGAGGAACGTTTGACGAGCGCGCTGCCTTACGGCCCGATCGGCTGTTCGCTGGAATTCGTTGGCCAGGCTGTAGAGGAGCTTGGCTGTGGTCCACGTGCCCACCCACTCTCCATCAACCGGTTCGCCGACATACGCCCCGGGATTGATCCAGCACAAATGGTCATCATCGTGCTGATAGCCGCGGACCCTCGCGCGAACACCGCGCTCGATGGCTTCAGCCTCCTTCTCGCCGGCCATCTCGCGCATGTGAGCGTATTGCCAGTCCATGCGGCAATCCGTATCGCCGAGCGAGACTGGGTCGAATCCCCAACGATTCGAGGGCAAGAGGGGAACCGTATTCGGAATGCCCAAGAGGCCCAAGGAGAAGCGGCATTCGTAAGTCCGTGGATCGGGGTTCCCACGGAGGTAATTGAGTGCCGCCCGCGCCATTGCCGTGAGATTCAAATCGTCGGGTTGGGGTTTCGCGGAAGGTGGGAGGATAGTCACTTCGGCCAGTTCGCCACGAAACTGCCTCGCTAAGGGGTTATTCCGTGTTGATACGATCTCCCCCAAAACGCGCCGAGCGGGACAACCCGCCGCAGCAATCGCAACGCTCGTTCGAATAAAACCACGGCGGCTGATTCTGCAATTCTCCACGCTAGTTCCCCAAAGAAGATGCGGCTAGTTGTTCTTACCTGGCATCGCCCATTTCGATTCCACTGCGCTCCTCGCCCGTGCCACCTCACAGCAGAGCAACACCTGTGATCTTGATGTGTGAGACCGCACATGTCAATCTCCCCGGGAATTCCCCACATGCGGGCCCGCCTTGAGCATGGGCCTATCGCCTGATACAATAGTTGATCGTTGGGGTTGTGTTGGACAACTTCGGGTCAGGCTGTTGCCGTAGGATCGGCTTTAGTCCGCCTCGCACGTGCGGACTAAAGTCCGCCCTACAACGCCTATGATCATCCGCAGCCACGTCCCATGTATCTACATCGGGTTGATCGTCGGCGTGTGCTGGCTGGCCCCGGCACCGGCGGCGCTGGCACACTCCCTATCGGTGGTCGAGGGCGAGGCGCTGGTGCGTCGCGACATGGTTGAACTCACCGTCAAGGTGCGGCCGGAGGACATCCTGCTCTCGGCCGGCATGACCTTTATCATCGCAGATCGCATCGAGAAAGCCGTCATCGTCAAAGGCGCGGAAGCGCACAAGAAGTTCCTGCTCGACGGCTTGATCCTTAGCGATTCCGACGGGCGGAGGCTGGCCGGCAAGGTTACCAAGATGGAATTATTCGCCGTGCCAAACGCCGGCATGCGGCTGGAGGATCTGATTCTGAAGACGGCCGTTTATCATCTCGAATATCCGTTGGCCAGGCCGCCGGCCAAGCTGGGCTTTCGACATCATTTCAATACCGGCGCGGTCGCGATGCCGGTGGTCGTGGAGATGTCGGTGCTCCGCGACGGGGAGACAACCGCCACGCTGATCCCAGTCCCGGAGGGTGAGAAGGCCGAATACGTCGCCTTCGATTGGTCCCAAGCCCCCGCGCTCGGGGCTTCGGCGGCTCGGGAGCGGGCCGCGCGAGCGAAACCTGCCGCACTCGAAGCCGCCGAGGCGTTCATCTATATCCAGAACGACGAAGTCCGCGTCGAAATCCTCATGCCGTTGCCGACACTGGAAACCTGGCAAGCGGTCCCGCGAAACAACAAGGACGTTCTCGAAGTCGCCGAACAGACCGCCGCGCGTACACGGCTGGAAGCCTTCTTCACCATGCACAACGAGTTGAAGATCGACGGCGTGGCCGTGCGACCCAAGCTTGGCCAGCTCGACTTTTTCGGCATCGATTTCAAAGAGCTTGCCGCACGCCCCGAACCCAGGCGGCTGGCTGCCGCAACTGCGCGGGTCGCCGCGATCCTGACTTATTCAACCAAGGGCGCGCCGCGTCACGTCGAGTTGAAGTGGACGCTCTTGAACGACAAGGCCCCGACAGTTCGCGCGGTCGTCTTCGCCTACGACAAGGGCTCGCGCTTCTCGTTCACGTCGGAACAGCCGACGTTCGCGTGGGACAGCCCCGGCGCCGCGCCGCTGCTGAAGATCGACTCCATTCCCGCCGGGCAAAGCGCTGCCGACGACGCGGCTCGCGCCGCTCTGGCCGAGACACTGTTGCGCAACGTCTATCGCGGCTTCGACTATAGCAGCGAATCCGATATCTACGACGCGCTCGCCCAGAGCGTCGCCGGCGAATTGCTGACCGACCTCTACCTGAAGATCAAGCAGGGTCTGGTCGTGCAGGAACAGGGTGGAGCGGTCGCCCGCGTCCAGGAGGTCAAAGTCACCAGGTCGGAGCCGGCCGCGGGCAAGGCCGAAGGGGGTTTTGTGGAGCGCGTCACCTGGCGGGTGACCGGCACCATCGAGCACTGGGGACACCTCCACACCCGGGTCAATGAATACACGGCCGACCTCGGCATTACCTCGCAGGGCGGCGCGTGGCGGATCGTCTCGATGAGCGTGGTACGGCAAAGCCAGGTTCGCAACGCAATCTCATTGAGGAAACTCTGAACCGTGATCGCCGTCAACGATGTTGATTTTCAGTTTCCGCAGTCGGATTTCCGGCTGACGGTCCCTTGCTTCAACGTCGCCAACGGCGAGCGCATGGCGATCGTCGGTCCCAGCGGTTCCGGCAAGACCACTTTATTGCACCTGATCGCCGGCATCTTGACGCCGGCCAGCGGTACGATCCGCGTACGCGACCAGACGGTCAATGCGTTAGGCGACGCCCGCCGCCGGGCGTTTCGCGTGGCCCACATCGGACTGATGTTTCAGAGCTTCGAGCTGGTCAGCTACCTCAGCGTGTTCGAGAACATTCTCCTGCCCTACCGGCTGAATGCGGCTTTGCGGCTCACGTCGGAGGTGCCGCGCCGTGCCGCACAGCTCGCCGCCGAGACCGGGCTGTCGCACCGGGTGCGGTACTTTCCGCACCGGCTCTCCCAGGGCGAGAAGCAGCGAGTGGCCATCTGCCGCGCCCTGCTGCCCGACCCGCCGCTGTTGCTGGCCGACGAGCCTACCGGCAATCTCGATCCCACGGCCAAGCACCAGGTTGTCGATCTGCTGTTTGCGCAGCTCGACCGCACCGGCGGCACGCTGCTGATGGTGACCCACGACATGGAGATCGCCGCGCGATTCCCGCGGGTCATCAATTGTCGCGACTTCGCGGCGGGAGGGGCGCGATGAAATCCGTGCTGCTGTTGACACTGCGTTATCTGCGGTTCAACAAGATCAAGACCGCCATCCTCGTCTTTAGCGTGGCCGTTGCGGTATTCCTGCCGCTGGCCGTGAACTTGCTCGTGCGCGATTACCAGCGCGATCTGCTGGCGCGGGCGAAGGCCACGCCCCTGCTCGCCGGGGCGCCCGGCAGCCGGCTCGATTTGGTCCTGCACGCGCTCTATTTTCGCGGCAAGCCTGCACATGACCTTGTGATGAGCGATCTCGGCGCGATCAACGCCAGCGGATTGGCGATGGGCCTGCCGATCCTCAATAAATATACGGCCCGCGGCCTGCCCATCGTCGGCACGTCCTTGGAGTATTTCGATTTCCGCGGCCTGCACGTGGCGGGCGGCGCCGGCATGACTCGGCTCGGTGATTGCGTGCTCGGCGCGGCGGCGGCCAAGACGCTCGGGTTGCGGCCCGGTGACGCGCTGATGAGCGACCCGGAAAATGTTTTCGACATCGCCGGGTCATACCCCATCAACATGCACGTCACCGGCATCCTCGCGGCGAGCGGCACTGCCGACGATGGAGCGGTCTTCGTCGATATCAAGACCGTCTGGCTCATCATGGGGATCATGCATGGCCATCAGGATGCGGCGACGGCCGATCCGAGTTTGCTGCTGCAACGCGACCCCCACAATGTTACGGCCAGCGCCGCCTTGCTCCCCTATCAGGAAGTGACGCCCGAGAACGTCGGAACGTTCCACGTACACGGCGACCCGGCGACGTTTCCCGTCGGCGCGGTCGTGGTCGTGCCGCACGACGAGAAGTCCGCCGCGATCCTGCGCGGGCGCTACCAGGACCCGAAGGCGACGGTGCAACTGTTGGCGCCGCAGCAGGTCGTTGCCGAGACGCTCGACCTGGTCTTTCGCGTGAAGCGGTTCTTCGACGCCCAGTCGCTGCTGGTCGGGGTGGCAACCGGGCTGCTCTTGGCGCTGGTTGTCCTGCTGTCGCTCCGGCTGCGGCGGGGCGAGATGGAGACGATGTTCAAGATCGGCTGCGCGCGGCAAATGGTGTTCTGGTTGCAGGCCACCGAGATCCTGATCGTGCTCGCCGCGGGCGTCGCCATCGCATCCGTGCTTGCCTGGATGACGGTCTGCTGGTTGGGCCTTTCGGGACCACGGGCTGCCGCCGCCGCCGCCGCGCCCGTCGTTTCGCCGCCGGCCGGCGTCCGCAAGCGCGTCGCGGTCGTCAACTATCCGCTGCAGTATTTTACGCGGCGGATCGCCGGCGATCGTGTGGAGATTGTCTTCCCGGTGCCGCGTGAGGAAGACCCCGCCTTCTGGAAACCGCGGGAAGCAGATATTCGGCAATACCAGCAGGCCGACGCCATTTTGCTCAACGGCGCGGAATATGAGAAGTGGCTGCCGGCCGCCGTGTTGCCGTTGACGAAGCAAGTCGTGACCTCGCAGTCGTTTGCCGACCGCTACGTCAAGAATGGAGAAGTCGTCACGCACAGCCACGGCCCGCAAGGCATGCACAGCCACGGACTGATCGACTTCAACACGTGGATGGATCCGCAGCAGGCGGCTTTGCAGGCGGAGGCGATTCACGACGAACTCGTCCGTCTCGTACCGGATGCGGCCAAGGATTTCGATGCTAATTTGGAGGCGCTCAACAAAGACCTGGCGGATCTCGATAGGCTGTTGGCCGCCGCATCGTTGCGGCTCGGCAAGGCGCCGCTCTTGGGTTCGCATCCGGTCTATCAATACACCGCACGCCGTTATGGCTGGAATTTGAAGGCGGTGCATTGGGAGCCCGATGAAATGCCGACGGAAGCCGAGTGGCAGAAATTGAAGGCGCTGTATGCCAAGCACCCCGCCAGGTTGATGATCTGGGAGGAAGACCCGCTGCCCGCCGTCGCCAGCCATCTGCGCAAGATGGGTATCGAACCGGTCGCCTTTGAAACCTGCGCGAACGTTCCGGCCTCCGGCGATTATCTGATCGCCATGAAAGCCAATGTCAAACGTTTCGACGCCGCTTTGAAAAAGTCGAAATGACGCGTAACGACGGTCGTCATCGGGCGATTCTTCGCACGATTTGCCACTGCCGGACAGACCTGCTCCCGGCAGCACATTTCCCAAGGCATACGCCAGCGAGGTTACGCGACCCGCATCGGCGACGGCTGTACCGCATGCTCCGCCCACTTTGACACAGCCAGCTCGGCCGCGCCGCAAAACGTGAGCCATCGTAACCGACCGAAACAAAAAAACTCGCCTTCAGCAACAGAAACGAAGTAGGCCCGGGAGGGGTCGAACCTCCGACCAAGGGATTATGAGTCCCCTGCTCTGACCACTGAGCTACGGGCCCGTTCCTCGGCGCTGTCTCAGTCCTCACAGCTTGGCAGCCGCTGGACTCCGCCGTGGGACGAAAAGAGCGTGCGCCGATGAGGTCCAGTGTACAAGGCGGGCCAAGAGATGGCTAGACCGAGCGAGTGAGCGGGTTGCGGCGGAAATGGTCGGCTTGCACGCTTCCGTGAATCTGATTATCCTGTACGGTTTATTGAGTGCGAAAAGCAATGTCGTGGGCTGCTACGGCACTGCTTTTCTCCGACTCAATTCCCCCGACCGGCCGGAACGAGACACCGACAGCACGATGAATTGAGCCTCCCACGCCCTGGAGGAGAGCGACTGCCAGGGCGTTTCTCTTCCGCCGCTGAACCCATGCCGCCGGCGAGCCCCCTCAATGTACTGGATCAGCAAGAGCATTCACGGTCTGAGCAGGCTGAAGCGGCGGGGGCTGATCCTGCTGGCCGTAGTCGGGCCGGGGATCATCACCATGGTGGCCGACAACGACGCCGGCGGCATCTCCACCTACGCCCAAACCGGGGCCAAGACCGGCTTCAATCTGCTCTGGGTATTCCTGATCCTCTTGCCGATGGCTTACTACGTCCAGGAAATGACCGTGCGGCTGGGGGCGGTCACCAAGCGCGGCCACGCCGAGGCGATCTTCGACGCCTTCGGGCCCGCCTGGGGCTGGTTCTCGATCTTCGACCTGGCGCTGATCAATTGGCTGACGCTGGTGACCGAGTACATCGGCATGACCCAGGCGATGCGGATTTTCGGTGTGCCCGAGTGGATCACCTTTCTCGGCGTCACCGCGCTGATGTTCGGCATCGTGATGTCGGGCCAGTACTGGACGTTCGAGAAGATCACCTTCGTATTTTGCCTGTTTAATTTGGTATACATTCCCGCCGCGATCTGGGCGATGCAGACCGGCAACGTCGCCGACGGTTGGGCGGGCGTCGGCCGCGGCTTCTACAATCCCACGCTCCGCGGCATCTTGCCCGGCGCAACCTTGGTCATGCTCATCATGGCCAACATCGGCACGACGATCACCCCCTGGCAGATATTCTTCCAGCAGAGCGCGGTGGTCGATAAGGGCATGGACGTCCGCGACATGAAGTTCGGCAAGCTCGACACGTTGTTCGGCTCATTCCTGACCTGCCTGGTGGCGGCGTTTATCGTCGTCGCCACCGCCGGCGTGTTTTTCTATCATCCCGGCGGGCGGATGATTGTGGAATCGGCGGCCGAAACGGCCAGGAAGATGCCGGAGGTTATGCCCGCCCATCACTGGGGCCAATGGGCGAAGACGCTCTTCGCCATCGGGCTGTTCGACGCCGGTCTGCTCGGCGCACTTTGCATTTCGCTCGCGACCAGTTGGGCGGTCGGCGAGGTCTTTGGCTGGGCGCATTCGCTGAACAAAAGCGTCCGCGAGGCCCCCTGGTTCTATGTCGTTTACCTGCTTATGCTGATTTCGGCGGGCGTGGTCACGCTGATTTCAAGCACGAAACTGCAAGACGGAATTACGCTCTTCGTGCAAGTCGTGGCGGTCACGCTGCTGCCGGCGGCGCTGGTATTCCTGATCCTGCTGCTGAACGACAAGCCACTGATGGGCGAATACGTCAATACCCGCTGGCAAAACTTCGTCAATTGGACGATCGTGGTCTTCGTGATCGCCATTTCCACGGTTTACGCCGTGTCCGTGCTGTTTCCGCAGTGGTTTTCTTGATCGCGAGGTGAGGTTATGACCGGAAACACCAGCGCACCGAAGCCCGCCGACGTTTTCGCCGCCACACGGGACCACCGCTTCCTCTATTTCTCCGAACTGCTGAATCGCCCCGTCTGCGCCGGCAAAATCCGCAACCGCATCGGGCGGCTGACCGATCTGGTCTTTCGCCTGAGCGAGCCCTATCCCGAGGCCGTCGGCGTCTACATCGAACACGGCTGGGGCAAGCCGACCGAGTTCGTGCCCTGGGATCGCGTGGTCAAGATCGACGACGACGCCGTCTTCGTCCAGCCGCCCGAGACCGGCGGCCAGTATGCTCCCTTCGTCGATCATCCGGGCTGGATGCTCTTGAACGAGCATCTGATGGGCAAGACGATCCTCGACATGGACGGCCGCCGCACCGAAGTGGTCAACGACGTCCATCTGCTCGAATCGAAGGGACGGATGATCGTGGTCCACGTCGATATCTCCTTCAACGGATTCCTGCGCAAATGGGGATTGGGCTGGTTTCGCCCGATCAAAGACCGCTTCATCTCCTGGCGCTACGTGCAGCCGCTGTCGTTGGAAGACGCCGTGGCCAGCGACACCCTCTCCTTGTCGATCACCCGTGGCCAGGTCAAGGAATTGCCCAGCGAAGACCTGGCCGACGCTCTGGAGGAGCTGTCGGGCAAGGAGCAGACGGCGGTCTTTTCGCTCTTGGATTCCGAGAAGGCGGCCGAGACCCTGATGGAGGCCGAGCCCCGCGCCCAGCGGCAGATCATCGCCAATCTGCGGCAGGAGCGGGCGCGGACGATTCTCACCGAAATGTCGACCGCCCAGTTGGTCGATCTGTTCGCCGTCCTGCCGCACGACGACAAGATGGAGCTGCTGGCCCTGTTGCCGAAGGAGCAAGCCGCCCGCGTCGAGGAGATTCTCTCCGAGCGCGAGGTGACCGCCGGGGCGCTGATGTCCTCGGGCTGCGTCACCATGCCCAAGGAGACGACCGTCGGCGACGCCCTGCGGCAGCTCCGCTCGTCGCACTACGACCATGACATGGTCTCGTATATCTACGTGACGGCCGATCCCGACCGCATGCTGTTGGGCGTGATCGACCTGCGCGAGTTGGTCCTCGCCCAAGACGACATGGCGCTCGGCGACCTGATGGTTGCCCCGGTCGTGGCCGCCGAAGCCGACGACCTCAAAGATGACCTGGCTGAATTGTTCGCCAAGTACCACTACCGCATGATTCCAGTGGTAAACGAGAAGGACTGCCTGTTGGGCGTAGTCCATTACAACGACATCATGAAGGGCTTCACCCCGCGGACGAGAGTGTGAGAGTGGAGAGTGGAGAGTGAAGAGTGAAGAGTGAAGAGTGAAGAGTGAAGAGCGAAGAGTGAAGAGCGAAGAATGTTGCACGGTCCGCGTCTGTTGGTCCCTGCTCCGCAGCCCCTAGCCCCTAGCCCCTAGCCCCTTCCCTCCCATGCCCCGCATCCAAACGACCCGCACCGTCAAAATTGCCCTGTTCGCGCTTTGCGTCTACTTGGTGGCGATGCTGGCGCTGATCCTGCTGAAGTTCCTGCGGGTTTTCGCATAGCGATTAGTCTCTCGCCAATTCTGTCAGGCGGTGGGTGATTGCTTCCAGGCGGGTCAGTTCCGCGCCGCGCTCTACTTCGTCGCCAATCAACTCGGGATCGTTGGCGCGCCGGCGGGCCTCGGCCACCCGAGCCGCAAGCTGCGAAATCACCGATTTCGGCGTCTCCAATTTCGCAATCTCCGCTTGCTGTTCTTTCGGCACCACATCGCGAAAGAGCCTCAAGTCGTTGTAGTGTACGACGATCGTTTTCAGGCGATCGGCCAAGGGTTCCAGCTTCGTCGCGGTCCACGCGGTCTTTTCGGCCAGGTCGGCTTCCAACTCCCGCAGTGTCAGGTTTGCCGCCGCGATCTGCGCCTCCAATTCCTCCATATTGACCGTCACCGTCGGAACTCTCTCCGTCGAGACACTCCTGCGCGCCGCTCGCGGCTTCGCACGCTCCACCACTCGCGGTTTCGCCGAACCCACCGCTTGCGGTTTCGCAACGTCGGTCTTCTTCGCCCTCGTCGCCGTCGCCTTCTCTCGCGTCTGCGTCTCCCCAATCACTTGCCGCAACACGTCCCACGTGACCTTCTTCTGATGCAGCAGCGAATAGGTGCGAGCCGCTTGCCGCACAGCCTCTTTCGGCGTGAGGGTCGCCCGGGCCGCGCGGGCGGCGCGTTGCTCCAATTGTCGCAGCCACGCCTGTTGTTCCCGCCCGCTCATCTTGGCAACGTGGTCCAACTCGGCCTGAACAGGGTCCGCGCCCCGCACCGCGACGCCCGCGGCAATGCACAGCAGAAACAGCAAGACGCGAGACGCCGCTGGGGCCACAGATCGCAGACCACGGCTCCTCAGAATCCTCACGCAAAGGCGCAACGGCGCAAAGCTGTCGGGTTGAAAAGCCATGCCTTCCCTCTTTTCTCCGCGCCTCGCGCCTTTGCGTGAGTCTCTTGGGTTCCCCCTCAACAGTAGGACATCACCGGATGCGGTCAAGCGGCCGGCTGTCAAATTGGCAGCCCACCCGGCTGTGCTCGCCGACCGTTTGCGAGGTTGGCGAAACGCCTAAATCATTGATGCGTCATAGTTTGCGACGTTGATGCCGGGTTTGGCGCGCGAGTTGCATCCCTCGGACGCCACAGTAATCCGTGCGCGCCGCTTTGGCAGACCACGTTTCCCGTTTCGGTTCCCTTTCCAGCAGTTTTCCGGAGACTATCAGGCATGGCAAAAGAGAAGAAATCTTCCGACCCGACCAAAATCAAGCTTCAGCCGCTGGGCGACCGCGTGGTTGTCGAGCGGGAGGAGGCCGAGACGGTCACCGCCGGCGGGATCGTCCTGCCCGACACCGCCAAGGACAAGCCCGCTCGCGGCAAGGTCGTCAGCGTCGGCGACGGCCGGTTGTTGGACAACGGCTGCCGCAGCCCGTTGCAGGTCAAGGTCGGCGACCGCGTCCTGTTCAGTTCCTACGCCGGCGACACCTTCAAGCTCGGCACCCGCGAGCTGCTGCTGATGCACGAAGAGGACATCCTGGCCGTTGTTGAATAACGAAGAAGGGGCTAGGGGCTAGGGGCTAGAGCGGCTGCCGCCGAAACCTCCGGCCCCTAGCCCCTAGCCCCTAGCCCCTAGCCCCTAGCCCCTAGCCCCTAGCCCCTAGCCCCTAGCCCCCCCCAAAAAAACGAAGGAGTTCCATTCTCATGTCAAAGATGATTGCGTTCGATCAAGAAGCCCGCGACGCTCTGAAACGCGGCGTTAGCAAGTTGTCCCAGGCGGTCAAGGTGACCTTGGGTCCCCGCGGCCGCAACGTCATCCTGCAAAAAAGCTTCGGCTCGCCCACCGTCACCAAGGACGGCGTGACCGTGGCCAAGGAGATCGACCTGGAGGACGTCTACGAAAACATGGGCGCCCGCATGGTCCGCGAGGTCGCCAGCAAGACCAGCGACGTGGCCGGCGACGGCACGACTACCGCCACGATCCTGGCCGAGGCGATCTTCAATGAGGGCCTCCGCGCCGTCGTCTCCGGCGTCAATCCCATCCAGCTCAAAACCGGCATCGAGCGGGCGGTGGCCGACATCACCGACAAACTGAAGAGCATGTCGATTTCGGTCAAGAATAAGAAGGAAGAGATCGCCCAGGTCGGCAGCGTCGCCGCCAACAACGACGCCGAGATCGGCCGCCTGCTGGCCGACGCGATGGAGAAGGTCGGCAAGGACGGCGTCATCACCGTCGATGAGGGCAAGAGCCTGGCCACCGAAGTCGAGTGGGTCGAGGGCATGCAGTTCGACCGCGGCTACCTCTCACCCTACTTCGTCACCGATCCGACCAAGATGGAAGTTGTGCTCGAAGACGCCTACATCCTCATCAACGAGAAGAAGCTCTCCAGCATCAAGGACCTCGTTCCCGTGCTGGAAAAAGTGGTCAACTCGGGCAAGCCGTTGTTGATCGTCGCCGAGGACATCGACGGCGAGGCCCTGGCCACGCTGGTCATCAACCGCCTCCGCGGCACGCTCAAGGTGGCCGCCGTGAAGGCCCCCGGCTACGGCGACCGCCGCAAGGCGATGCTCGAAGACATCGGCATCCTAACGGCCGGCCAGCCGCTCTTTGAGAGCCTCGGCAAGAAGCTGGAAAACGTCACCCTGGCCGAGCTTGGCCGGGCGAAGAAGATCGTGATCGACAAGGACAACACCACGATCATTGAGGGCGCGGGCAAGAGCGCCGAGATCAAGGGCCGCATCGAGCAGTTGCGCCGCGAGATCGAGAACACCACCAGCGAGTACGACCGCGAGAAGCTGGAAGAGCGGTTGGCCAAGCTGGCCGGCGGCGTGGCCAAGATCAACGTCGGCGCGTCGACCGAGAGCGAGATGAAGGAGAAGAAGGCCCGGGTCGAGGACGCGTTGCACGCCACCCGCGCGGCCGTCGAAGAGGGCATTTTGCCCGGCGGCGGCGTCGCCCTGCTGCGTGCCTCCGCCGCGGTCAAGCCCGAGGGCCTCGATCAGGACGAGGAGGTCGGCTACAAGATCGTGCTGCGCGCCTGCCGCGCCCCGCTGACGCAAATCGCCGGCAACGCCGGCCAGGACGGCGGCATCGTCTGCGAAAAGGTCGCCGAAGGCAAAGGCGCGTTCGGCTACAACGCCCTGACCAGCGTCTACGAAGACATGGTCAAGGCCGGCGTGATCGACCCCACCAAGGTCACCCGCACCGCGCTGCAAAACGCATCGAGCGTTGCGATCTTGCTCCTAACCAGCGACGCCCTGATCGCCGACAAGCCCAAGAAGGACAAAGCCCCCGCCATGCCGCAAGGCGGCGACGAGGATATGTATTGAGAAGGGGCTAGTGGTTAGTGGCTAGAAAAGCGTCCCCTCTCCCTTTGGGAGAGGGGCAGGGGGTGAGGGCTGAACGGATGAGGGATGAGAGATGAGGGATTGGTGACTCGCGGCAGAAACGCCCCGCGACTGCGGTCGCGGGGGCGTCGTGAACGCGGCGATCGTCGCTCCCAATAATCCCGTTTGTAAACCCGCGACCACCCGTCGCGAATCGCCCGTTTAGCCGCCGCGTCCACGCGGCGTCGGGGCGATTTCGGTTGAAGTGTTAGGGTGGCAGTTATACTGCCGCCCCGCCCGGCGTTAGACAATTTCACCCACGATGAACACCAAGAAACGCCCCGAGACTTCGGTCTCTGGGCGTCTCTTCATACCGGTGGCGTGCCGCGTGCCGCCGTATACTGAATCACAGCCACAGAGTATAATCTTAAATGGAGCAAGATCGGTGCGATTCGAGGTAACCCTGACGCCGAGCGCCGACGAGGACCTGAAGCACTTTAGGGTCTTTGAGCAGCGTGCCATTATCGACGCGATCAAGCTCCACTTGGCGCTCGACGCGAACGTCGAGACAAAACGCCGGAAGAGACTGGCCGCACATCCGATCGCGCCCTGGGAACTGCGAGTCGGCAACTATCGCGTATTCTACGAATTGGCAGCGGAAGCGTGTGTCAAGGTCGTAGCGGTGGGATACAAGGAACACAACGACCTCTTCATCCGCGGAAAGGCGGTAGACCTATGACCAAGCTGGACGTGCGTCAAACGCCGGTCAGCGTCGATGAGTTGCTGCAAATGGCCAGTGATGACGCGGTGCTGGTCGTCAATCGCGACGGCAACGAGTTCGTCGTCGAGGCAGCGGACGCCTTCGACCGCGAGGTCGCCGACCTGGCCGCAAGCGAAAAGTTCATGTCGTTCCTGGCCGAGCGTTGCAAGGAGCCCGGCAGCGTGTCGCTCGAAGCGGTCGAGCGACGCCTTGGGGCAGAGCCACAATGACAAGCGAAGAGAAGTTTCCACCCGGCTGGGACGCCGAGCGGGTGCGGCGATTGATCGCCCATTATGACGCCCTCGACGAAGCGGAACAAGTCGCCGAGGATGAGGCCGCCCAAGAGCAGCCGAGTCAAACAACCGTCGTTGTGCCGGTCGAGTTCATGCCCGCCATTCGGCAAATGTTTGCCCAGAAAAGCGGGAATTGAAACCAGCACGCCCCGTTTGTAAAGCCGCGACCACTGGTCGCGGGCAGAGTGTTGGGGTGGCAGTTGAACTGCCGCCCCAAGCGGCGTTAGGCGATTTCACCAAGATGAACACCAGGGAAGATAAAAGGGGTCGGGAGTCGAATGGCACTTGAACTTCTGTAAGTGATTGTACGCGAAGATGATATGGACAGAAAAGGCCTCGCTTGTCACAAGGGGTTGTTCAAACCAGTCCCTTCATGGCAAGGAGGCCAAAGATGGTTCATTCTTTTCGCGCCGCGGTGGCAGACGCGCGTCGGCACGGCGACTTGTACTTCGCCGCATTGCTTCCCCAAGATCGTATCGAAAAAGCCTTCGGCGCCGCAAGATGGCTTTGGCAAGGTTGGATCTACACGCCTACGGTAACGGTATGGGTGTTTCTCTCACAGTGCCTCAGCCCCGACCATTCTTGTCGCGATGCCGTGGCTCGGTTGATCGCGTGGCGGCTGGCTTGCGGCCTGAAACCATGTTCGGCCGATACCGGGGCGTATTGCACGGCCCGCGGCGGTCTGCCGGAAGAAGCCTTGCATGGCTTGGTGAGAGAGACGGGCAGGGAGATCGAGGACGAATCGCCGCAGACCTGGCTCTGGCATGGACGCAAGGTTCGCGTCGTGGACGGTTCCACCCTCACCATGCCCGACACCGAGGAGAACCAAGCTGCCTATCCGCAGCAAAAGACGCAGAAACCCGGCTGCGGCTTTCCCATCGCCCGAATCCTGGTGATCTTCTCCCTCTCGCTGGGCACGGTGCTGGAAGCGGCGATCGGAAAGTATCATGGCAAACAAACCGGCGAAAACAGTCTGTTTCGCACGCTCTACGACGCTCTCGAGGAGGGCGACATTATTCTCGCGGACCGCTATTTCAGCGGTTGGAGCGACATCGCCTTGCCGCTGCAACGTGGCATCGACCTGGTCGTCCGCAAGCATCAACATCGTCGCACGGACTTTCGCAGCGGCGAACGGCTGGGCAAGGACGACCACTTGATTGTCTGGACGCGGCCGCAGCGGCCGAAATGGATGTCGGTCGAACAGTACGCCACATTGCCTATCGAACTGACATTGCGAGAGGTCCGCATTCGTGTCTCGCAGAAGGGCTTTCGCACGCAATCGCTGGTGGTAGTGACAACGCTGCTGGATGCCGAAGCATATCCGCCCGAAGAGATCGCCTTGCTCTATCGGCGAAGATGGCAGGCGGAGTTGTATCTGCGGAGCCTGAAGATCGTTCTGCAAATGGATCATCTCCGCTGCAAGACACCGGAGCGTGTTCGCAACGAGTTCTACACGCACTTGCTCGGATACAATCTGATTCGCGGCGTGATGGCGGCGGCTGCTTTCCAGTCGGGACAATCCCCGTGGGAGATCAGCTTCAAGGGAACGTTACAAACGCTCGGCCAGTTCCTGCCGATTCTCTTGTCGAAGGTCTCCAGCGAAGCGTGGTGCGAGGCGTTGTTGACGGCCGTGGCCACACACAACGTCGGCGATCGGCCCGACCGCTTCGAGCCTCGTCTGCGAAAACGACGACCGAAACCCTACAAACACCTGCGCGAACCTCGGCGAAACTACAAGCCGTGAATCGCAAAGCACTTACAGAAGTTCAAGTGCCATTCGGGTCGGGAGTCTTTTCTGGAGTTGAGACAGGGACGGGAGTCTTTGCCACGACAAAACGGCCGTTTGCGGTCGTTTCCGCGCGGAGTCGGAAAGGGGGACATCATTGATTTTGGCAAACTGGGTGACCCATAATGAGTGATGTCCCCTTTTGTGCTTCATCGCCCCGCGAATCTTCTCTTGAATTTGTGCCACGCCCTCTGCTACACTCACGCCTGTACACGTCTATCGCAGACCGTGCAAAGGGTGAAGGAGCCAAGAGCAAGTGAAGGGGGCGCAGCAGCCGGTCCCCTTCCCCCGTCCAACTTCTCCCAAAACCAATAACCGTCAAACGGACTGCCGCCGCCGTCGCATCCGCACATCGGCACGCGCATGCCCCAGCGGCCCAGGGCCGGGAAAAAGCAGAAGCGGCGCCCCGTCGCCTCCATCGGCTGAAAACAACTGTCCTTGCAGCGTCCCTCTTCGTCGCCTTTCGCTCCGCGAAAGTGGCGTGGATTACCTGCCACGTTCGCGGAAGCGAAAGGCGACGAACAGCGGCGAAGAAGGGGACTTTCCCCTTGCCCGCCGCATGGCGCGCCAACAAAGGACGCAGGCCGGCGAAAGGAAAAAACCTCTCGGCGATAACCGCGCGTCAGAGCTCTGCCCGATCGATCCAGCAGGACAGACATTCCTGTCTGTCGCCATTCCTGCCGGTCACGATCATCGGGAGGCCAACGGACCTTCTACCGCCCCATCCTCTCGGTTAACCCCGAGCGAGCGAAGCATTGCTTCTTCGCCGCCATTGCGGACAAGGGTAAATGGCTGGCAACCACGTGGAAGACCACCTGTCCCTTCCGGCAGCAAGCTCTTTTGGCAGACGCAAGTACCCGCTACCCCAAAGCATCGCGTTCTTCCGCGTCCATCCCAAAAAACGCGTCTCGCAAGGCGCGGCGCCGTAGAAGTGCGCCGACACTGAAAAGTCCGCTTCATATATTTCCAAACGCTGGGGGGTGCGAACAATTGAAATAACTTCCCAAAAAACAAACAAACCGAGAGTTGAAACAGGGACGCAGCTAGTTTTGGGGACCATAAAAGGGGGACCATAAAAGGACCATAAAAGACCATAAAAGGGGTCGGGAGTCTTTTCTGGAGTTGAGACAGGTACGGGGGTCTTCGCCACGGCAAAACGGCCGTTTGCGGTCGTTTCCGCGTGAGCGGTGTTAGGCTCGGGCGTTGCCGCCGGGGCGGGGGTTGTCGCGGCGGCGGCGCGGCGAATAATTCTGCATTGTATTCGATGAATTCCCCCTTTTTTTAGGAAACACAGATCATGGCGAATCGACCTGCCAAACCCAATAACATGCCCTGGCTGACGCCCTGTCTGACGGTGAAGGACGTGGACGCGGCGGTGGCATTCTACGAAAAGGCTTTCGGCTTCGAGAAGCAATTCTCGATGCCCGGTCCGGAAGGCCGCACCGTCCACGCGGACGTGGCTTGGCGCGACGCGCACGTCATGCTGGGCTGCGAATGCGCCGAGCACTCGTGTCAGTCGCCCGCCACGACCGGCGTCCGCCCCTCGAACTCGTTGTATCTGTACTGCGACGACGTCGATGCCTTCTTCAAACGGGCCACGGCCGCCGGCGCACAGATCGAATCGCCGCCGCAAGACATGTTCTGGGGCGATCGGACTTGCACCGTGGTCGATCCCGACGGGTACGTCTGGATGCTCGCCACGAACGTCGCCGACTTCGACCCTGCGAAAGCGCCGCAGACGAAGACGACCGGCACCGCTCGCTCAAAGAGCCTCGAATCCACCGCAACGGCCAAGTGCGCCACCTAAGTGGGAACGAATAGGAACTTGTGCTCGCAGTAGCCCGCACACGCCGTGTGCGCGGCGGCGGTACACGGCGTGTGCCGCCTACTTTCCTGTACCGGTCCACTTAGGTCGGCCGGCAGCCGGAGCCCGATTGACGAGAGAGCGGAAACGTCAGACTACGTTCTCGCGCTGGCGTTTCTCTTCGAGGTACTTGCCGCGAATCAAGGCAAGCTCTTCGGGCGTGGGCGGGGGAAAGTGAGGGCAGCCGGTCTGGATCCAGCGGGCCAGATCGCTGGCCACCCAGCGGATGAGCCGGTTGCCGACGTTCACCGGCATTGGAACGGCGCCGACCTCGATCAGCGACAAGACCAGCGACTCGTCGGCCTTCAGGAATGCGCAGAGTTCATGAAAAGTCAGCAGTGCGTCGGTCATTGTTCGCCTCCTACAAAGCCCTTGCCGGGATTCTCGATCATATCCCTCCCGGGCGATTTTTCCAATCGCGATTCGGAATCCTAAGGCAAATCTGGGGGACGTGCCGAGATGGTCCTTGACGAAATCGGATCGGGGGGGGATAAGTGAGAAGGTGCAAACCATGAACGTTCTCTCGACCATCTACAAACCGTCGCTCGGGCTGCTGACCGATCTGTACGAATTGACGATGGCCTACGGCTATTGGAAGACGGCAAGAGCGGAGGACGAGGGCGTGTTTCATCTTTTCTTCCGGCGGAATCCCTTCGCCGGGGGCTTCACGATTGCCGCCGGCTTGGCCACGGCGATCGAGTACCTGGAAAACCTGACGTTTTCCCGCGACGATCTCGCCTATCTGGCCACACTTCAGGGAAACGACGGAGAGCGGTTGTTCGAGCCGGCGTTTCTCGACGATCTCGGCCGGTTGCGGCTGCGATGCGACATCGACGCCGTTCCCGAGGGGACGGTCGTCTTTCCCTACGAGCCGTTGCTGCGGGTCGAGGGCCCGCTGCTGCAGGCCCAACTGCTCGAGTCGGCACTGTTGAACATCATCAACTTCCAGACGCTGGTGGCCACGAAGGCGGCGCGGCTGGTAATGGCGGCCCGCGGCGAGCCGGTCTTGGAGTTCGGTTTGCGTCGGGCACAGGGCATCGACGGCGCGCTGACGGCCAGCCGGGCGGCATATGTCGGCGGCTGCGCGGCGACCTCGAACGTGCTGGCCGGCCGGCTCTTCGGCATTCCCGTCAAGGGCACGCACGCCCACAGTTGGGTCATGTGCTTCGACGACGAGATCGAGGCGTTTCGCGCCTACGCCCGCGCGATGCCGAACAACTGCGTCTTCCTGGTCGATACCTACGATACTCTGCAAGGCGTGCGCAACGCCGTCGAGGTCGGCCGCGAGCTGCGGCGGCAAGGACACGAGTTGATCGGCATCCGGCTGGATTCCGGCGATCTCGCCTGGTTGAGCGTCGAGGCGCGAAAAATCCTCGATGAGGCCGGCTTTGCCGATGCGCTAATCATGGCCTCGAACGAACTGGACGAGACCATTATCGAGAGCCTCAAGGAACAAGGGGCGACGATCGCCTGCTGGGGCGTAGGCACGAAACTGGCCACCGCCTATGATGAGCCGGCACTGGGCGGCGTCTACAAACTCTCCGCCATGCGGCCTCGCGGCGGCCAGTGGCAGCACAAGGTGAAACTGTCGGAAGTGGCTGCGAAAGTATCGAATCCCGGGATTTTGCAAGTCCGACGGTTCTTCGAGGATGGCCACGCGGTCGGCGACATGATCTTCGACCAACTGGACCCCAGCCACGACGGCTCGACGATGGTCGATCCGCTCGACGTGACCCGGCGAAAGACGATACCGCCTGACGCCGCGGGCGAAAACCTCTTGACGCCGATCCTCCGCCGCGGCCAGCGCGTGTATGATGGCCCGAGCCTGGAGGAGATTCGCGGCCGCGTTCAAGAGCAACTGGCCCGGTTCCACGACGGCGTGAAGCGTTTTGTCAATCCGCATCGCTATCCCGTCGGCTTGGAACGCGGGCTGCACCAGCGGAAGACGGAGCTGATTCTCAAGGCCCGCGGATTCCAGCCTTGAGCCTCTGATTAACCCTCGTTCCCACACTCCGCGTGGGAACGAGCGGCGGTCCACGACGCTCCGCGTCCTTCGGACTGGACGCGGAGCGTCAGGGGGCGGGGGTTCCCACGCGGAGCGTGGGAACCAGGGCCTGACCTTTGGCAAGAGACAACCATGAAAGCACTGATTCTCGTCGATCTGCAGAACGATTTTTGTCCCGGCGGCGCTTTGCCCGTGCCACAAGGGGACGAAGTGATTCCCCTGGCGAATCGGCTGCAACCGCTCTTCGATTTGGTCGTGGCGACGCAGGATTGGCATCCGCCCGATCACGGCAGCTTTGCGGCCAATCACGCGGGGAAGAGGTCGGGCGAGATGATCGAACTGGGCGGGCTGCCGCAGGTTCTTTGGCCCACCCACTGCGTTGCGGGAACGCCGGGGGCCGATTTTCATCCCGCCCTCGACCGAACGCGCATTGCGCGGGTTTTTCGCAAAGGGGACGATCCCGCCCTGGACAGCTACAGCGGATTTTTCGACAACGGCCACCGCAAAGCGACGGGCCTGGGCGAGTACCTGAAGCAAAAAGGCGTCACGGGTGTTCACGTTTGCGGCCTGGCGACCGACTATTGCGTGAAATGGACGGCGCTGGACGCGCTCGATCTCGGTTTCAAGACGCATCTGATCGAGGACGTTTGCCGCGGCGTCGAGGCCAACGCCGGCGACGTGCGGCGGGCAATTCAGGAGATGCGGGCCAAAGGGGTGGTCGTGATCCAGTCCGATCAAGTGCGCGAGACTATCGACTGTGTGCCCGAGTCAAAGGGGACAGTCCCATTTTCGTCGAGACGAAAATCGGGACAGTCCCCTGATGAGCCGCGAGTCCTCGGCGAAGGGCGATTCACGCGGCTGCTGAGTTATCGCGGCTGGGAATGGGTCGAGCGAACGAGCGTCAAGGCCGCGGTCGTGATCGTGGCGATCAGCGAGAGGCGGCAGTTGCTCTTGGTCGAGCAGTATCGCATCCCGCTCGCCCGCCGCGTGATCGAGTTGCCCGCCGGCCTGGTCGGCGATCTGGCCGAGAACAGGCAGGAGGGGCTGGAGGAGGCGGCCTGCCGCGAACTGCTGGAAGAGACCGGTTATGAAGCCGGCGGCTTCGAGTTTCTGCTCGAAGGTCCAACGTCGCCCGGGTTGGCGAACGAAGTTTACACGATGCTTCTGGCCCGCGACGTTCGCAAGGTCGCCCCGGGCGGCGGCGATGCGAGCGAGAACATCCAGGTCCACGTCGTGCCGCTCGATCAGGTCGAGACGTGGCTGGAATCGAAGCGCCGTGAGGGGGTGATGGTTAGTCCGAAAATATACTCTGGGCTCTACTTCGTCACCGCTCGAGGGCGCCGCTGACTCTTGGTGTCGGCGGTTCCTTGGGACAGCGGAGGGCGTTGGGCCGCATTAGCGCTTCCCTTCGGGGTGCGGCTAAACGGCGGAGGCAAACGTGGTTACCCGGTTTCGGCCGGTCTTGGCGGCAACGATTATTGCGCCCGCTTTCACGGTGTGAATTCGGCCTCGGCGTCAATCTGCTCGGCGAAGCGGGCCAGCAGGTCGGCGGCGCGGTCGATGTCGTCCAATGAGATCATCTCGACCGGACTGTGCATGTAGCGGTTGGGGATGCTGATCAGGCCGGTGGCCACGCCGCCGCGGCTGATCTGCATGGCGTTGGCGTCGGTGCCCGTGGCCTTCGACGAGGCGACCAATTGATAGGCGATCTGGCTGCCATCGGCTGCCCGGATGAGCCGCTCGACGACCTTGGGGTTCATATTCGGCCCGCGGTGGATCGCCGGCCCGCGGCCCAGGCGGACGTCGCCCTCCTCCTTCTTCTCGACGGTGGGACAATCGGTGGCGTGGCAAACGTCGACCGCGACGCCGACCTGCGGATCGACGCCGAAGGTGCTGGTGTGGGCGCCGCGCAGTCCGATCTCCTCCTGCACCGTCGAAACCGCGTACAGCCCGCAAGTCAGTTTGCCGTTTTGGCCGGCGCGCCGCAGGGCCTCGACCACGACCCAGCAGCCGGCCTTGTCGTCCATTGCCGGCGAGACGGCCAGGTTGTTGCGGATCGTGTGGAAACCGAGTTCGACGGTCATGGCGTCGCCGATGCGCACGGCCTTCGCCGCCTCCTCCTTGCTGGCCGCGCCGATGTCGAGCCAGAGGTCCTTGATTTTCGGCACCTGCTTCCGCTCTTCTTCGGTAAGCAAGTGGATCGGCTTTCGCGCGATCACGCCGAACACGGGTCCCTCGGCGGTCCAGACGGTCATTCGCTGGCCGATCAACATCTGCGGATCCCAGCCGCCGATCGGCTGCACGTAGATGAAGCCTTCGTCGTCGATATGCTGCACGATCAGGCCGATCTGGTCGCAATGGCCGGCCAGCATCACCCGCAGCGGGGCGTCGGGATTTTTCACCGCGATCACGTTGCCGTGCAGATCGGTGTGGACCTCGTCGGCGAACTCCTTGGCATAATCGCGGACGAAGCGCTGCACGCCGCTTTCATAGCCCGAAGGGCTGGGAGTTTCCAAGATGGTGCGAAGAAAACCGAGAGCAGTAGGGTCCAAGGTAAGCGTCCTTGTGTTAGCGGGTGATCGATCAACGCGATGAAAACGGGCAGCCGGCTGCTGATGCCTCGCAGCGCCGGGAGGGGGCAGCGTAGGGCCGCGCACTCTTCCTGTTCTATCCCGCTCGGCGGTGATGGACAAGTCCATCGGCACGGCCGTTGGGCGATGAATTGTCGTTCGGGTTGACAGTTGATCGCCACGAATCGTAGAATTGGGGGATAGGAGAGGACGCGATGAGTACCGTCACACCCCATTCTCTGTTGTACGATCCCGCTTGGAGACGGCGAACCGGCAACGATAAGTATGACGAAATGTGGGAGGGAATACCGCACATGACCCCAGCCTCTAGACGTTCGCACCAGGATTTTCTCTACAATATGGGAACGTGGGTGCGGACCTATTGGACTCGACGGCGAGGAGGCCGGGTGCATCAAGATGTGAACGTTGCATCGCGGGGGGGGTGGCCCAGCAATTATCGCGTTCCCGATCTCGTTCTTCTCTCTTCGGATTGCCCTGCAATCGATCACGATATCTATATCGAAGGGCCTCCAACCGTTGTCGTCGAAATTCGAAAGTCCCGGCGATGAGACGATGGAGAAACTGCCGTTCTATGCGGAGATTGGCGTGCCGGAGGTCTGGCTGATCGATCGCGACACGCGGCGGCCGGAAGTGCTTGTGCTGAACGAGGGCCAATACCAACGACCATCGTCGGCCGCGGAGGGCTGGCTCGATAGTCCCGCTACCGGCGTCCGCTTGCGCGGCGAGACCGGCAACTGCCTTGCCATGCAACTGGCCGGCGACGAAGCCACGCGGCGGCTCTTGCCCGAGGCCTGAATTGCCGGGGCGGGTCTGATCGCCGATTCTGCGGCCGTTGCCCGCAATCGGCGACAGCCGCTGCTACAATCGCTTCCGCAGGACTGATTGGCCCCAACGGCGTAAGTTTCATCCCTTGACGACCTAGCGCTCGATACCCTACCATACGGGGCTTTCCGCAACGGGTTTGTTGCCCCTAGAATGCCAACGAGTAGACAGGTCAGTCATGGAAACCGCCAAAGTCGCCATCATTGGATTCGGGACGATCGGCGCCGGGGTGGCCCGGCTGCTGTCGGAACATGGCGATCGCATCGCCAAGCGAGCGGGCAAGCGGCTGGAGCTTGCCTGCGTAGTCGATCCCGATCTGAAACGGCCGCGGAACTTCACCTTGCCGCCGGGGCTGTTGACCAGCGACTTGGCGAGAGTCACCGGCAACCCCGAGATTGTCGCGGCCATCGAGCTGATCGGCGGGCTGGAGCCGGCGCGGACGATTCTGCTGAAACTGCTGGAAAGCGGCAAGGACGTGATTACCGCCAACAAGGCCGTTTTGGCCGAGCACGGGCCGGAGCTGTTCGACAAGGCGCGGAAGATCGGGCGCTCGATCGCGTTCGAGGCGGCCGTCGGCGGCGGCATTCCGATTGTCTCCGCCCTGGCCGAGTCCTTGGCCGCCAACCAGATCGAGTCGATCCACGCGATCCTCAACGGCACGAGCAACTTCATCCTCACGCAGATGGAGGAGAACGACACCGACTACGCTTCGGCCCTGGCCGAGGCCCAGCAGCGCGGCTACGCCGAGGCCAACCCGACGATGGACGTCAACGGCAGCGACGCCGCCCAGAAACTCGCCATCCTCGGCCACATCGCTTTCGGCACCGCGCCGATTGGCATACCATTCCCCGCACGGGCATCGACGTGGTCAACGTGATGGACATTCGCTATGCGAAGGAGCTGGGCTACAGCATCAAACTGCTGGCCGTCGCCGAGCTGGTGCCGGAGGGACTGGAACTGCACGTCTCGCCCACGCTGGTGCGCCAGGGCTCGCCGCTGGCCGAGGTCCGCGGGGCCTACAACGCGGTGCGGGTGGTCGGCGACGCGGTGGGGCGAGTCTTCTTTCATGGCCTCGGCGCCGGGCAGATGCCCACCGCCTCGGCCGTGGTCGCCGATCTGATCAGCACGGTGGCCGGCCGCACGGCGACCACCTTCCGCCTGCTGAACCTCTGGTCGAGCGACGGCGAGCCCGCGGTGCGCACCCGCGATCCCGGCAAAGTGCCCGGCCGCTTCTATCTGCGGTTCAACGTCGATGATCGCCCGGGCGTAATGTCGGAAATCACCGGCATCCTCAGCCGGCACCAAATCTCGATCTCTTCGGTGATCCAACACGAGACCGAGGAGGAAGAAGAGGCGAACACCGTCCCGCTGGTCATCATGACTCACACGTCGGCCGAGGGGAACATGGTCGAGGCAATGAAGGCGATCAACCAACTCGCCTCGGTCCATCCGAGCAGCGTGCGGATGAGAGTGAGAAACTGATGAAATACGCCCTGATCATTCCCGACGGTTGTGCCGATGAGCCGCAGGAGACGCTTGGCGGCAAGACGCCCCTGGAGGCTGCCCGGATTCCGGCGATGGATGCGATTGCGGCTGAGGGCGTGGTCGGCCGGGCGAACCACACCCCGGCCGCGCTGCCGGCAGGATCCGATGTGGCCAATCTCAGCCTGTTTGGCTATAACCCAATCGAATACTATACCGGCCGCGCGCCCTTGGAAGCCGCGGCCCAGGGAATCGAATTGGGCCCGGACGATTGGGCCGTCCGTTGCAACCTCGTCACCATCGAAGATCAGGTGATGAAGAGTTTTACGGCCGGCCAGGTCTCGACGGCCGAGGCGACGGAGTTGCTGCGGACGCTTCAGGAGCATTTGCGCGAACGCGGTGGGGCAGACATTCCTGTCTGCCAGGAGAAGGGCGGGGCGTCCGGCAGACAAGAATGTCTGCCCCACTTGGCCAACGAATGTCTGCCCCACTTGGCTAACGAATGTCTGCCCCGTTTGGCTAACGAATGTCTGTCCCACTTGGCCAATGAGCGACTTGAATTCCGCCCTGGCGTCAGCTACCGGAATCTGCTGATCTATCGCGGCGCGGGCCAGCCGCCGATCTTCTCGACCGACACCAGCGCCGCCGCCCCGCACGATCTCACCGACAAGAGCGTCTTGGACGATTATCCCCGTGGGCCGGGCAGCGACCTGCTGAACTATCTGATGAGCGAGAGCGTCCGCCTGTTTGCCGAGCATCCGGTGAACGTCGCTCGTCGCGCCGCGGGCAAGTTGCCGGTGACGAACATCTGGCTGTGGGGCTTGGGCAGCACGCCGCATCTGACGCCGTTTTTTCAACTTCACGGCAAGCGCGGAGCGATGATAACGGCCGTCGATCTGCTCCGCGGCCTGGCCACGTTGATCGGCTGGAAGCGAATTGAAGTGCCCGGCGCCACCGGCTATCTCGACACCGACTACGCCGCCAAGGGCCGCTATGCGGTCGAAGCCCTGAACAACGTCGATCTGGTCTGCGTTCACGTCGAGGCGACCGACGAGGCCTCACACGAAGGCAACGCCGCCGCCAAAGTCGAGGCCCTCGAACAGATCGACCGCCACATCGTCGCCCCGCTTCACGAAGCCCTAAAACGGCACGGCGATTATCGCATCCTCGTCACCCCCGACCACCCCACCCCACTCCGCACCAAAACCCACAGCCACGGCGACGTGCCGTTCGCGCTGGCCGGCAGCGGCATTGCTCCCGATGCAGCCAAGACCTACGATGACGCCACCGCCGCTTGCTCGACGTTGGTGTTCGACGAGGGCTGGCGACTAATGGGGCACTTTTTGGGAACCTCGCGCTCCGGAAAATGAGCGAGCGGAGAATCCGGGGCCGACAACCGTTCACCGAGGACGTGAATAGGCTTCTGCCTCCGTGTTCCTCCCTGCGAACTGCGGGTCGTTCCCTACTCAGCTTATAAGTCTTGCCGTAAAACAAAGAAATGCCTGGCAAGAACGGGCGGCGATTCCACCGAGGCAAGGGGGGCTGGAATCTGTTTGACTGTGGGGGTATCATAGCGGCATAATGCGAGTACGCGTGCGTAGGTTGAACTCATCGCGATTAAGAAAGTGGATTGATATGGCCAAGCTCCCTGTCAACAAGATTCGCGATCTTGGTCTCAAGATCATCGCGGAGAACCCCGGCGGAATCCGTTATGGAGCCCTGGTTAAGAAGATCAGCACTGCCAACCCGGAGACACCCACAAACACGATACACGGGTCGGTTTGGGACTTGGCAACACGCTTTCCCGACAAAGTTGTGAAGCCAAGCCGAGGACTTTTCAAGCCAGCCGGTGCGGATAATGCTGTCCAACAAGCACCCACCGCCCTGACGTCAAAGATGAAGGAGGAGGACTTCTACGAACCGTTCGCTGAATACCTCAAGAACGATCTTGACGAGGTCACGACGGTCGCTTCTTTCGGTGGGGCGGGGCTAAAAGGCAAGTGGGGAACCCCGAGATGTTATTGGTGTCTACAAATCACTAGCCTCGAACCTCATCAAGTTTCCGCTCGAGATCGTCGCTGCGGAAATCAAGATCGATCCCCAGGCTCCCGTGGTGGCATTCGGCCAAGCGGTGGCGTATCGGCTGTTTGCCGCCAAGTGCTACGTGGTAATGCCTACCACAATTTCGGACGAGGATTTGAGCCGGCTTGAGGCACTTTGCATGTTGTTTGGAGTTGGCTTGGTCGTGTTCAGCCTCGATCCTCAGTCGCCGGATTTTGCCATTCGTGTGCGCGCCCAAAGATATTCCCCTGACATGTTCTATGTGAACGAGTTTGCACGTCGCCTCCACCAGTACGACCCCGGTCTATTTGAGAAGCTCTTCTCATAGGTTGCCTGCCTTCGATAGAGCCGCGTAGAATAGGTAGAAAGGGGACACGATATGACCGAAATCGCCGAGAGACTAAGGAAAGAACTCCTTCAACTGCCTTCTGAGGACCGGGCCGAACTAGCCTACTGCCTCATCCGATCGCTCGACGACAGGGACGATCCGGGAACTCAAGTAGCCTGGGAGGCGGAGTTGGAACGGAGATGGCAGGAAATGGAGAGCGGAACGGTGGTGGGTGAACCTGCCGAGAACGTCTTTGCCGGACTGCGGAAGAAATATCCATGATGCCAGCGGTCTTCCACGATCTGGCAAAGGCCGAGTTGGAAGAGACTGTCGCATGGTATGAGCAACGCCGGGCAGGTCTTGGTCGAGAGTTCCATCTGGCTGTTGAAAATGCCGTCCGGCGGATCTGCGAGAACCCAAAGGCCGGTTCTCAATACGGACGCACAAGGTTTCGCTATCTTCTCGTGCGTCGATTTCCTTACGTCGTTTTCTGCTCTGAGAACGAGCAACTGGTTCGGGTAATACCTGTCGCGCACGGCAGACGCCGGCCAGGATATTGGAGACGTCGCGGGGCCGGATAATGCCGAGCGAGTTCTGCCGCACCTGTCCCCCGATTTTTCCCAACTTCTTGACAGTTCAGTATTCGCCGCATAGCATGGCGGTTTCTGCGAGCAACTGTCTTCCTTGCACGAGGATACCGAAAATGGCGGAAAGAGCGGCACCGAAGCGGCGTTCCTCCCGGCAGGCGATGGTCGAGATTGTGGCGGAGGCCGAAAAGGCCGTGGCCGAGCGGAAGGAGACCGAGGCCAAGCCGGACGAACGTATCGCGGCCAAGGCCGTCGGCGATGCCGTGGCGGTAGCCGACGCGCTTTCGAGCGACGGCGTCGTCCGGTCGATCGGCGAGTTGAAATCGACGATTGCCCGCACCCTCACCCAACTCTCCGATCGACTCGAAGAGGAGATCGGCAAGTACAGCCAGATTTGCCGCGCCATCGCCGCCAAAGAGAGCGAATTGAAGGAGATCTACGAGATCCAGCGATCGGCATCGACGTTGCTGGCCTTCCTCGAAACGCAGCAGCGCAAGCAGGAGGAGATGCAACGCGAGTATCAGACGGAGAAGGAACAGTTGCAGCGTGAAATCGAGACCACTCGGGCAGAGTGGGAGGAAGAGAAGCACGAGCGCGAACAAGAGATCAAGGAGCGAGACGCCGCGGAACAGAAACGCCGGCAGCGCGAACTGGAAGAGTACAAGTACACGTTCGCGCGGGAACAGCAGCTTGCACGCGATCGGTCGGGCGACGAACTGGCGAAGGCCCAAAAGGAGTTGCTGGAACGGCAGACGCAACTCGAGCGCGAGTGGGCACAACGGGAAAAGGCATTGGCTGCGAGCGAGCAGGAGTTGGCGGAGCTTCGGGCCCGTGCCGCAGGCTTCGCGCACGAGTTGCAGGCGGCGGCCGAAGCGGCCACGGCCGAGGCCACGCAGCGGGCGGAGCAGCAGCACCAGGCAGCCGAGGAGTTGCTCCGCCGCGCGCTGGAAGGGGAAAAGAACGTCCTGGCCACGAAGATCGCCGCCTTGGAGCGCACCGTGCAAGAGCAAGCCGAGCAGCTTGCCCGGCTCGAACAGCAGGCCGCGAAAGCATACGCCCAGGTGCAGGAAATTGCCGTGCGGGCCATCGAAGGTTCGGCCAGCACCAAGCAACTGGCCAACCTCCAGCAGCTCTTTGCCGAACAGGTCCGCAAGAGCAGTTCGCCCGAGCGATGATGGCGATGGTTCCGCGGTTCCCCGATGGTTCGCGGAAATTGCTGCTACCCATAGTCGCTGAAGTTGCTGCACTACGCCGTCGGACGATGGGATTGGCCGCTCATCGCTTGCACTGGGTGAGGGTTGGCGATTGATGGGGCGATTCTTGGGAAGCGGAGAAAAATCACAGTCCCCTCTCCTCGTTGGAGAAGGGACTGTGCCACTTCGTCGCGGACATCATCGCGGCCCGTCGCCGCTTGTTGACTACGGCGTCTGCGGCAGTTCGCTCTTGGGAAGTTCCTTGACGCTCAAGTCGGCGTAGATTGCGTCGCAGTAGCCGTGCTTCTTCGATCTCATCCAGAAGATCAGCTTGTTCGGCTCGTTGAGCTTGACATCCTTGCCGGCGTAGTGCCAGGCGTCCTTCGGCAGGGAGTGGAGGATGGCGAACGCGCCTGCCATATCCATGGAGAGATCGGAAGCGGCCTTGAACATCTCTGGCGAATCCTTGCCGTATTTCTTCTCCAAGGCGGCCCTGAGTTGCGGCAGGAGTTGAGTGAGGCCCTGGTTGCCCACTACGTCGGACGGGAAGACGCCGCCTTTGAACTCCGCCGCAGCCTTCAAGGCGCCGGCCAGATAGGTGATCGGTTTCCTGGAAAGATCGATCTGCGCCGTATGCTGGAGGGTGTAGCCCGGCGGCACTTCGACGCTGAACAAGGAGGAATCCAGCGCCGGGTTGACCTGGAAGTCGGACATCACAATATGGATATTGGTCTCGCTGTTGAAAGTCTCTTCAACCCGCAGCGGAAGCAGCGTCTTCGGGTCGGCCCAGATGTCTACCTCGATGCTGCCCTGCCGAAAGCGGAAGCCTTGGGCCTGCCGGCCATCGATGGTTTGCACGCCGAGTTGCTTAACGTCGCCTGCCTGTCCCTGCACGGCTTTCGCCACCATCTCGCGGAGATCCTCGAACGTCCTGCCGACCATTTTCTTGGACGGGAGGTTTTTCAGTTCGATGACGACGGCGGTCTTGGCGGCCGGATTCAGGGCAATCGCTTTGTCCCCTTGCCCGTCGAAGATGGAGATCTCCGTATTGCCCCGGGTGGTTTCCTCCTTCCGCTCGTGCGACGGGGCCAAGAACATTCCTACTCCCGTTACGGTGATCGGCTCCTGGTTCGGCAGCGCGAGTTGCGAACTGGTTTTCCAGCTGACGCTCTGCACGTTCAACAGCGCCTCGGCCACTTGGGCGAACGCCACCTTGGCGCCGCCGCCGAATACCAGCCAGCACGCCAGTCCGGCGAGGGCGACGAATATCGTGGCGGCTACGGCGATTCTGACTATCGATTTCATATTCCTGATCCTTTCGGTAATTGTCATCGGGTAAGGTTGCGCGGCGGCCTGTCGAACCGTGGCGGCCAGTTGGGCGACGCGATCGGAAGGCAAATTGTCGGCGATCGAATCGCTTCGCACGGCCTCGACGGCGCGCTCGAGCAGGTCGTCGCGATGGAAGTCTTGGCGGTTTTCCATCTTCGTTTCCTCAATTCGTTCCCTTGGACGCGAGGTCCAAGGGTTCCAACATTTCTCGCAAACTCCGCCGGGCGCGAGACAACACCATGCGAACCGCGGTCGGGCGAATTTTCAGCCGCACGGCCACCTCTTCCGAAGTCATCTGCTCGAAACAGATCAGGCAGAAGACTTCGGCCTGGCGGCCCGGCAGTCGGCTTACCGCCACCCGCAGGCGGTCGGCAAGCTCACCGGCCTCGGCCCGACGTGACGGACTCGGCTCCCGGCTGATCGCCTCGGCGAGGCCCGCGTCCTGGCCCCCGCGGATGCGCTGCCGGCAGCGCGTCCGCAGAAGGTCGAGGGCACGAGCGGTCGCCAAGTGGCGAAGCAGGGCGGGCCAGTTGCGAACCGGCTCGCGGCGGTCGACGCGGACCGCCTCCAGGAACGTCTCTTGGATGCAATCCCAGACGTCGGCATCGTTGCCGACGATGCGATGGACCGTGCTGCGCACGATGGCCACGTTCTGGCGCACAACTGCATCCCAGTCCGTCATTTTTCAGGCACCTATCAGGAACCACGGTTCAAGAGAATAGTCGCCGCGGATGGCCGAAGTGTAACATGGCACTGTCCCAGATTGCGAAACCTGTTATACTACGCGCTTGGACGATGGGAACGGCCCGTTGTCGAGCTGACGTTTCTTTCGGCGCGCAAGCGCGTTGCGAATTCGCTTGTCCGGCAGGCTTCCACTGACGTAACCTGTTATCTGTGTGGGGGATATGCCAACGAAGCGACTTTCGGGCGTGACAGGCGTCGGCGAATGTTTTCACGTTATTAAACACCCCGATTTGGGAGGGAACCCATGGGAACCCGCGTTCCACTTCGCAAGACCGACACTAAGGAAAAGGACATCACGAACAAATTGGAGATGAGCACGGCCGAAATCGGGCTGACGGTGCGGACGACGAACTGCCTCGAAGAGCGGGGGATTTTCACGGTCAACGACCTGCTGAATTGCACCCGCGAGGATCTGCTGGGGATTTCCAACTTCGGCGAGAAGACGCTGGAGGAGGTCTTCAAGGCGTTGGAGGGAATCGGTTTTTGCCGGGCGGGGCGGGAGGAGGCCGCGAGCGACCCGCCGCGATCCGCCCGCTTGCCGCGCTGATTTTGCCGCGCGTGATTGAGAAAGTCGTTGTTTAGCCGGCGGGCTTGCCCGCCGCGGAATGCCGCGGGTGGGTACGGCGAGCAAGCTCGCCGGCTAAACGAGGATTGTACGGCGGCGGGGCGCGGCAGTCGCCTCCTGCAACCTCCAGGATCGAGTGCGGAGCCCCTGTCTTGGTGCGGCGTTTTCGCTACTACGGGAAGAAACGCGGACACCGGCGCACCGGCTCGCCGGCGCTGGCCGGCGTCGTCGAAGCCGTGCTCTCGGCCGTTTTCGTGTTGATGGGCTGCGTCAGCCTTCCCTGGATGCTCTCCAGCTACGTTTTGCCCGAGTGGCGCGTCAACCACGAATTTGCCGAGACCTCCTGCCGAGTGCTCGCCAAAGAGATTGAGAAGAGAGACTTCGGCGATGGCCCGGTCTACCGACCCAAGATCACGATCCAGTACGACGTCGCCGGCGTCCAATACAAGGACCCTCACTACAACATCGATTGGCATTACAACGAACGCAGGACCTATTCGAGCAGCCGCCAGAGCGCCCAGGCCGTCTTGGACCAGTTCGAGTTGTACTCGCAGCACCACAAGACCTATCGCTGCTGGTACGATCCAGCCAATCCGAGCATCGCAGTGCTGGTGCGCGTCTACGACTGGGTGAACTGGCTGCGGTTCACGGTGCCGATTTCGTTCATCATCATCGGGGCCGGCGGTCTGCTGCACGTGTTGCTGCATTGGGGCAAGTCGGCCGAACGGCAGGCGCTGATGGCGCAGTGCGCGGGCCGACGCGATCTCTTCGCCGCCAAGGGCGCGGAGCGGCGCCCTTTCCCCACGATTCCCCTCGGCGGCGACATTACCAACAGCCCCGGCACCAAATTGAAGTTCCGCTTGCCGATGGCCAATTCGCCCGGCTGGGCGGTCTTCGGCATCCTGGCGTTTTGTGTCGCCTGGAACGGCATCGTGGCGGCATTCGTCGTCATGGCCGTGAGGAGCTATTTTACCGGCAAGCCCGACTGGCTGCTGACGCTGTCTACCGTGCCGTTCGCGGCGATCGGCATCTGGGCGATCGTGGCGCTGGTGCGGCAATTGCTGGTCGCCACCGGCATCGGGCCGACGCTGGTCGAAATCTCCGATCATCCCTTGACTCCCGGCGGTCAATACCGGCTGTTCCTCTCGCAGTCGGGATGGCTGACGATGAATCGGCTGCGGGTGCTGTTGATTTGCGAGGAGATCGCCACCTACCGCCAGGGGACGGACACCCGCACCGAAATCCGCGAGGTCTTTCGCAAGGAACTTTTCCGCCGCGACAATTTCGAGATTCGCGGCGGCATGCCGTTCGAGTGCGACATCGACCTGGCCTTGCACGATGGTGCGATGCACTCGCTGGCCGCCGATCATAACGAAATCGCCTGGACGCTGCTGGTCGAGGCGGACGCGGCGGGCTGGCCGCAATGCAAACGCGCCTTTCCCGTGATCGTTCGCCCTGCCAACGGAGCACCCAACCCATGAACAACGAACCGGCCGTTGTCATCCGCTTCGACGAGGACCGCCGCGTTCACCGCCCCGGCGAATCGTTGGCCGGCGAGTACTGGATCGAGTCACTCGCCGCCGAACAGATCAAGGCCGTGGAGGTTTCGGTGTTGTGGCATACGGAGGGGAAGGGCGACGAGGACATGGCGGTTCACGAATTCTGGCGGCGCGACGCCGGCGAGGCTCAGCCGATCGACCCCCGTCGCCCCGAGCGTTTTTCGACGACGCTGCCCAATAGCCCCTTAAGCTACGAAGGCCAGATCGTCAAAGTGCGGTGGTGCGTGCGCGTCCGCGTCTTTCCGCTTCGCGGCAAAGAGATTGTCGGCGAGAAGCGCTTTCAGCTTGGCGATGTACCGGCGGTCAGCATTCGCAGCGCCGCGCCCGAGGGGAGTTAGCACTACGTCGCTAGAGAAACCACGGAGACAGGGAGTTCACGGAGAATGAAGCCGAGAATATCGGCGGGTTAGGCTGTGCCCTTTCGGTTGACGCCATGCCGCGTGGAAGCGTCGCGGATGATCTACGGTCGCAGTTGAGCAGCCGTACCGTGTTCCGCATGTTTCTGCCTGCTCTCCGTGTTCTCTGTGTCTCCGTGGTGAACTCCTGTCGGTGCCGCAGTGTTAGGCGTGTGCGAGGACTGGCAAGGTCGTTTCGCAGGGCGGGTTTCCAAATCCCACATGGTATTTCAATTCCTTTTCTTCCATGTCCGACGGACTCACCGATAACCCGTTTTGCACGAGATGCGTTCGGCCGGGCGCGATCCCTTTTCTGTTTCCGCCGGGTGAAGACGCGGAGACGTTGGTTCGGCGGCTGCAACACAACGGCTGGCGGGGGGAGATCGTCGGCGGCCACGGCAGCGGCAAATCGACCCTGCTGGCCGCGCTGATTCCGCACATCGAACGCAGCGGGCGACAGACGGTGCTGGCCGAATTGCACGACGGCCAGCGCCGGCTTCCGCCAAATCTCGAGCGGAGAAGTCGGCTTGGGCCGCCGTCGCTCTTGATCGTTGACGGCTATGAGCAGTTGAGCCGCTGGCGGCGATTTCTGTTGCAGCGCCGTTGCCGCCGCCGCGGTTGGGGCCTGCTGGTCACGGTCCACACTTCGGTCGGACTGCCCCCGCTATTGCGAACTGTGGCGACGGCGGAACTGGCCGAGAGGATCGTGGAGCAACTCATCGGCGGACGCTCGCCGCCGCGCACCGCAGCGGAGATCGCCGCTTTTTTCGCCCGCAGCGGCGGAAACATGCGCGAGATGCTGTTCGATCTCTACGACCTCTATGAGCAAAGCGGCACGGTGGCGCAAGCCAGCCTCGGTGCCCGGCAGACCGGCAGCGCGGAGACGTTGCCAGAAAAAGACGGGCCGTCTGCACGTTGATGTCTTTCGGCAACGCTGCCGAAAGCGGCGCCGTCTGCAGCAGGACGAATCTCCGCGGGGCAGCGTCTTCTGCTGATATCTCGGGGGTTTGGCACGAGACCTGCCATCTCTTCGGCCGGCGGCTCCAAGGGCTCGAACGCCGCGAGAAGATGCAACACGCAGGAGGCCTCCGATGAGGACGCGGGGAGTGAAGTTGCTGGATCCGCTGATCGAGACTTTTCAGATTGACTGGCTGCTCTTGCCCGTCGCAGAATGTCCCCGCGAAGAGGACGAAATCCGGGTGATCTCCAGTCAGTTCCGAAAACCGCACGAGCCCTGGGGCCACAGCGGCGCCTTCGTCCGCCCGGTGTGCGTCCGCCGCAGCAGTCGGCGCGTGCTCTTCTTTCAGGAATCCGGGCTGGATAGCTAATACCCGGGTGGAGACATCGCAGCGCCGGCGTCCCGCCCGCCGGGAGAGAGTGGCGGGCGGGACGCCCTCGCTCCGGTTGAAACGTCGGCGTTCAATCGTTCTTCATCTCTCCGAGGTCCGCGGGCAGGCCGATGACTCTCTCCTGCACGTCGAAGGGTCGAACGTCGCGCAGGCCCATCGCTTCGACGGCGAATTCCACGATTTCGGCTGGGGGAACGTCGGCGGAGCGTCCATTGCGGGCGAGATAGAACTTGCCGGCGTCCAGCAGCGCGGCGTAGGGGATCATGCCGATCAGCTCGCTGCCGGTGACTGCCAGCCCGCGATCGGCGGCCAATTGCCGAGCACGTTCCAGCACGAGCTGCGGCGGCGTGACGTGGTAGTTCGTCAAATTCATCGAGACCTGCGCCCGCGCGTATTCCTCGACGTACCAGCCGATCGCCTTGCAGAACTTGAACTCGCCGGCGCGGCGGACGTTCTGGCCGATCACCTTCGGATAGCTCGGAATCGCGTGGGCGGCCAGTTGGCGGAGCTCGTAGCCGTGGGCTGCTCGGCAATGCTGCTCGGTGCTCTGCAACGTTAGCCCGACAAACTCGCAATTGCCGCAGGGGTAGTGGTTCTCGGCGTAGACCAACGGCTCGCCGTCGGCGTAGAAGGGAGAGGGCGAACGTCGGCGGGCGACGCGGCCCCGCTCGCGCAGTTGGTAGGCGATGTCGGCCGCCGCCGCTTTGTCGCGGGTGTTCAGCGTGACGTTCAACGCGATCAAGAACTCGCGGGCGCCGATGATCGTCGCCCCGCTGCGGAGATTGTGAATCGCCGGGCCGCAATCGGGCGTCCAAAAGCCATCGCTGAGCTTCTCCGCCAGGCCCTCGTATTCGCCGCGGCGAACGTCGGCCAGGTTCTTGCGGCTCGGATCGCTGGCGGCGGCCTCGTAGAAGTAGACGGGAATCCCCAATTCCTCGCCGACGCGACGGCCGACGCGGCGGGCGATCGCCGCGCACTCGTCGAGGGTGACGCCCTCCACCGGAACGAAGGGGCAAACGTCCGTGGCGCCCAGGCGGGGATGCGCGCCGTGGTGCTCGCGCATGTCGATCAGCTCGGCCGCCTTGGCGATCGCGCGAAACGCCCCCTCGGCCGCCGCCTCGGGCGTGCCGATGAACGTGACGACCGTGCGGTTGACGTCGCCGCCGGCATCGACGTGCAGCAGTTTCGCCCCCGGCACCGCCGCGATGGCGTCGGCAATCGCCTTGATTTTGGCCTCGTCCCGGCCCTCCGAGAAATTGGGAACGCACTCGACGATCTTCGGCATGGTCGCCACTCCGCAGGGCAGTACAAGGGGGCATCCTAAGCGATTCGGCCTGTTGCGACAAGAGCGGAGGCCCTTGCGGCCGCGCGTGATTGCTGGTAAGACTTATCGTGAATTACTTGCGCGCCGCGAAATCCCTTTGAGGAGGCTATGTCAGTCCCGTGAAGCACAGGAAATTGCAGGAGTGGGTTGAACAAATGGCTCGCATGTGCGGGCCGGATCACATCGTCTGGATCGACGGCTCCGACGAGGAGCGCCAGCGCCTGACGCAAGAGGCGGTCGCCAGCGGGGAGTTGGTCCTGTTGGATCAGCAGCGATACCCGGGATGTGTCTACCACCGCACTGCCTCCAACGACGTGGCCCGCACTGAGCATCTCACCTACATTTGCAGCAAGTCGCGCGAAGACGCCGGCCCGACGAACAACTGGATGTCGCCCGAGGAGGGCTATCGCTGCGCCGGCGAGATTTTTGCCGGCTCGATGAAGGGGCGGACGATGTACGTCATCCCCTTCTCGATGGGCCCGCTCGGCTCGCCGTTCAGCAAAATCGGCGTCGAACTGACCGACAGCATCTACGTCGTGCTGAACATGCGGATCATGACCCGCATCGGCACGGTCGTGCTGGAGCGGCTCGGCAGCGACGGCGAGTTCACCAGGTGCCTGCACGGCAAGGCCGATCTGGACGTCGATCGCCGGCTGATCCTGCACTTTCCCGAGGACAACACGATCTGGAGCGTCGGCTCGGGCTACGGCGGCAACGTGCTGTTGGGCAAGAAATGCCTGGCCCTGCGGATCGCCAGCCACCTCGGCCGCCGCGAGGGTTGGATGGCCGAGCACATGCTCATCATGGGCATGGAGGGGCCCGACGGCCGCGTCGAGTACGTCGCCGCCGCTTTCCCCAGCGCCTGCGGCAAGACGAATCTTGCCATGATGATCCCGCCCGAGGGTCTGCGGGCGAAGGGCTATCGCGTCTGGACCGTCGGCGACGACATCGCCTGGATGCGGATCGAAGAGGACGGCCGCCTGTGGGCCATCAATCCCGAAACCGGCTTCTTCGGCGTCGCCCCGGGAACGAACTCCCGCAGCAATCTGAACATGATGAGAACCATCGACCGCAACACGATCTATACGAACGTCCTGTTGGACAAGCACGGCGGCGTCTGGTGGGAAGGGGGCGAGGGCCAACCGCCCGCGGAGGGCTGGGATTGGCGCGGCCGCCCCTGGAGACCGGGCATGAAGGACGAGCAGGGCAAGCCGATCGTCGCCGCCCATCCGAACTCGCGTTTCACCGCGCCCGTCGAGCAGTGTCCTTCGTATCTGTTTCGCGCGGAGCAGCCCCACAGCGTGCCGATCTCGGCGATACTGTTCGGCGGCCGCCGGACACATCTCACCCCGCTGGTCTATGAAGCGTTCGATTGGGAGCACGGCGTCTTCATCGGCGCGACGATGGCCTCGGAGCGCACCGCCGCCCAGGTCGGGGCGGTCGGCGAAGTCCGCCGCGACCCGATGGCGATGTTGCCCTTCTGCGGCTATCACATGGGCGACTATTTCGAGCACTGGCTGACGATGGGCCGCCGCATGGCCAGGCCGCCGAAGATCTTCCACGTCAATTGGTTCCGCGCCGACGAGAACGGCCGTTTCCTCTGGCCCGGCTACGGCGAGAATCTGCGGGTGATCGAGTGGATTCTCGACCGCTGCCGCGGCCAAGCCGACGCGGTGAGGACGCCGATCGGCTACGTCCCGACGCCCGAGAGCCTCGATCTCGGCGGCCTCGATATTTCGCAGCAGTCGCTGGCGAAATTGCTCGCGGTCGATCGGGCCGACTGGTATCAGGAGACCGAGCAGGTCGCAACCTTCTTCGAGACGTTCGGCCAGCGGCTCCCGCCGGTCTTGCGGCGGCAGCTCGACGAGTTGCGTCGGCAGCTTCGCTCGCCGGCCGCAACCGCTCAAGGGGACTGTCCCGATTTTCGCGGCGAAGTCCGCGAAAATGGGACTGTCCCCCTCGTAGCGTCCGCCGAGGAGGTTCGTCCTTTGGCGGCCGAGTTGAATCGCGTGATCGAACGCGAGAATCCGCACGTCTTTGCGATGTTCTCCGAATTGGGCAAGAGAATCTACTTTCCCAAGGGAATCCTGGCGCAGAGCGCCGAGGCGAAGGAGAAGGCGAATCGCTACGACGCCACGATCGGCATCGCCCGCGAAAACGGCAAGCCGATGTTCCTCTCGTCGATCATGCAATACTTCAACGACCTCAGCCCGGCCGAGGCGCTGCCCTACGCGCCGGCCACGGGCAGGGGGGATCTGCGGAAGCGGTGGCGCGAGGAATTGCTGCGAAAGAACCCCAGCCTGGCCGGCAAGAGCTTCTCGACCCCCATTGTCACCAGCGGCGTCACGCACGCGCTAAGCCTGGTCGCCGATCTATTCGTCGACAAAGGCGACGTGCTGTTGCTGCCCGATAAGTACTGGGAGAACTACGAGTTGCTCTTCGCCGTGCGGCACCAGGCGGAGATCGGGCTCTATCCGTTCTTCGACGCCGCCGGCGGGTTCAACGTCGCGGCGCTCCGCCAGGCGTTGGCTGCCCGGCCTGTCGGTGGGAAGACCTTGCTGGTGCTGAACTTCCCCAACAACCCGACCGGCTATTCGGCCACGGATTCGGAACTCGATCAGATCGCGGCCGTGTTGACCGAGGCCGCCGCAGCCGGCCGTAACCTCGTTGTCGCAACCGACGACGCCTACTTCGGCCTATTCTACGGCGACGAGGTCGCCCAGGAGTCGCTCTTCGCCCGATTGGCCGGCGCCCACGAGCGGCTCCTGGCGGTGAAGGTCGACGGGCCGACGAAAGAACAGTTCGTCTGGGGATTCCGCATGGGCATGTTGACGTTCAGCGCGCCCGCCCTGCACAGCAGCGAATCGCTCTACCAGGCCCTGGAGAAGAAGACGGCCGGCGCGATCCGCAGCGCGATCTCGAACTGCTCGCACCCCGCCCAATCGGTCTTGGCGAAGGCGTTGGCCAACCCTGCCCTGCCGGGCGAGCAACAGCAGAAGCGGGGCGTGCTGGAAAGACGCGCGGAGAAGGTCCACGCCATTCTTGCATCGCCGGAGTTCGCCGACCTCTGGGACGCGTATCCCTTCAATGCCGGCTATTTCATGTGCCTGAAGCTTAAAGGCATCGACGCCGAGACCTACCGCAAGCATCTGCTGGAGAAGCACAGTGTGGGCGTGATTGCCGATGGCGACCGTGACATCCGCATCGCCTTTTCGTCGGTGGATGAGGGCCAGTTGGAGGATCTCTACGCCACGTTGGCCGCCGCCGCCCGTGAATTGCTCGCCGCCCGTGCCGCGTCGAAATAGTTGCCCGCCATCGTCGTTTAGCCGCGCCCCGGAGGGAAGCGGCGTGGCTTGTGCTACAACGATGCCACCCGGCAAACTGCGGTCACTGGGAAATCTGCGTTGACTACTCGTTGCTTGTGACATCGCTCGTCATCGGCAGACAAAGTGAGAATGCGCGCTTTCGGCGAACTTTCGGCTTTCGGTTGAAGATTCTGCCCACGGCGTTCGATCTATGTATCGCGTTTGTGATTGCGCCCCTGGTTTTGTCCGTCGCGGGGTAGGAGACCATGAGCCCGTTGAATCTGTCCAGTTCGTGGTGTGCGATGCTGCTTCCTTGGCTGCGGACCCGTTTGGTAGAGCAAGCGGGCGGCGAAGTCGCCCGGGAATGCCGGGCGGAGTTGTGGCTGCGTGTCCGCCGACAAGTTGCCGGTATGAGCGTCCCAGAAATCAGGGGGTACGTCAGGGCTCACGCGGCGGGAATCGCGGTGCCCCAGGTCGAGGCGGTCCTTCGCCGTCGTTCGCTGAAGTCCTCGTTGGGGACTCGCGTGCTGGCGGCGGGAATCGATCAATTGGTCAGCATGACCGTCCGCGACGCGCTCATCGGCGAACCGGCCGAAGTCAGGCCGATGGCAGCGTGATCGAGCGCGGCCCTTCTCAATCTTGCGAAAGAGCCTTGGGGACGAGGGTTTGCCGCGTCAAGCAAGCGCACCCTCGCGCGATCCCCGCGTTTCGCCGCCCGCGGCTCTGGTTTTCACCCGGTTTCTCTAGGTGAAGGCGGTACCGCAGGCGTAGCGCCGCCGCGGCCGCAAGTTCTTGTCGGCCTTTGCCGTTGGCGATAGAATCAGGCCTCTCCCCCTGCTGCGGTAAAACACCATGAAAGTCGCTCGAAATCTGGTCGTCGCCCAGAGCGGCGGGCCGACGCCGGTCATCAATAGCAGCCTGCGCGGGATCATCGAGGCGGCCGCCGCTTTCCCCGCGATCGGCTCTGTCTACGGCGCCCGCCACGGCATCGAAGGGGTGCTGAAGGAGGAACTGCTCGACCTTTCCGCCCAATCGCCCGAGGAAATCGCCCTGCTGCGCTACACGCCGGCGGCGGGCTCGATCGGCACCTGCCGCTACAAGTTGCGGCCGGCGCAGACGGAGGATTTCCAACGGGTGATCGAGGTCTTCCGTGCGCACGACGTCGGTTACTTGCTCTACATCGGCGGCAACGACTCGATGGACACCGCCGACAAGATCGCCCGGCTGGCCCACGAGCGCGGAGTGGACCTGGTGGCGGTCGGCGTGCCGAAGACGATCGACAACGACGTGGGCGATAGCGAGTTCCGGCTGATCGACCACACGCCCGGTTACGGCTCGGTCGCCCGCTACTGGATGCATAAAGTCCAAGAGGCCAACGAGGAGAACGCCGGTTCCTCTCCGGCCGATCCGGTGCTGGTCATGCAGGCGATGGGCCGCAAGATCGGATTCATCCCCGCCGCCGCCCGTCTGGCCGATCCAGAGCGCGAGATGCCGCTGCTGATCTATCTGGCCGAAAGCCCTTGTAGTCTCCCGCAACTAGCCGATCAGGTCAGCGACCAGTTGCGCCGCTGCGGCCGTGCGATGGTCGTCATCAGCGAAGGTTTTGAGGTGGGCGACATCGGCGGCATGAAAGACGCCTTCGGGCACACTTCGTTCGGCGCGTCGAAATCGAGTGTCGCCCAAGTCGTGGTGAACTATCTCAATCAGGTCGGCCTGCCCTGTAAAGGCGCCGCTCGCGGGAACGTGCCCGGCACCGATCAGCGGCACTCGATGGTCCATGCCTCGGCGGTCGATCTGGACGAAGCCTATCGTGTCGGCCAAAAGGCCGTCGAGTTGGCCGCCGCTGGGCAGAGCGGCTTTATGGCGACGATTCTCAGGGACTGTCCCGATTTTCGCGCCAGCGAAAATGGGACTGTCCCTCCCTGCGGCGAGGGGGACAGGCACATTTTTCGACCCTCAGAGGGCCGAAAAATGAGCCAGTCCCCAGCCTCGATTTATTCCGTTCGCTACGACAAGGTCCCGTTGGCCGAAGTGGCCAACAGCGAGCGGTCGTTTCCGAAACATTGGATCGCCGCGAGCGGCTGCGACGTGACCGACGATTTCGTCCGCTACGCCAAGCCGCTTACCGGCAGCGAGATGATTACCCTGCCAACGATCGACGGCCGGCAGCGCATGACCCGCTTCCAGCCGGTTTATGCAGAGCAGAAACTAGCGAAGTACATTCCGCAAGCAGATCGAAAATGACCTGCTGTAGGAGGCGACTCCTGTCGCCGACCGCACCTTGAAGACGCAAACAACCGGCGACAGGAGTCGCCTCCTACAAACGAGAATCTCAGGCCGAGCACAATGATTGACTTCACACCCAAGCACGACTACCTGGTTGGCATCGATTCCGACGGCTGCGCGTTCGACACGATGGAGCTGAAACACAAGGAGTGCTTCATTCCGAACACGATCCACTACTGGGGCTTGCAGGGGGTGAGCAAGTACGCCCGGGAGGCGGCCGAGTTTGTGAATCTCTACTCGAAAAGCCGCGGAGTCAACCGCTTTCCTGCGTTGGTCGAGGCGCTAGAATGGACTAACCGCCGGCCCGAGGTCAAGGCCCGCGGCATTCATGTGAAAATCCCGCAATCGTTGTTGGATTGGATGCGGCGGGAAACGAAGCTTGGCAATCCGGCGTTGGAGAAGGAAGTGGAGCGCAGCGGCGACCCGCACTTGCGGCACACGCTTGACTGGTCGAAGGCCGTGAACGAGGCGATCGGGCGGATGGTCCGCGCCGTGCCGCCCTTCCCGTTGGTCCGCGAGTGTCTCGAACGCCTCAGCCCGCAGGCCGACATCCTAGTCGTCTCCGCCACGCCGCACGAGGCCCTGAAGCGCGAATGGGAGGAGCATGATTTGGCCAAGTACACCGCGGCGATCTGCGGCCAGGAGATCGGCACGAAGAAGCAGTCGCTCGAAGCCGCCGCAAAATACCCGCCCAACCACACGCTCATGATTGGCGACGCCCCCGGCGACCACAAAGCAGCCGTGGCCAATCACGCATTGTTTTTCCCGATCAATCCCGGCATGGAGGAGGTTAGTTGGCGGCGTTTTCACGAAGAGGGCATCGACCGTTTCCTCGCCGGCACCTTCGCCGGTAAGTATCAGGCCGAACTCTTGGCCGAGTTCGCCCGTTATTTGCCGGCCACGCCGCCGTGGCCGGTGGAAGAGGGATGAGAGGAAGTAGGTTATGCTTTAGCATAACACCGGTTGGCCCGGCGATCCTGTTATGCTGAAGCATAACCTACGCGCCGCGTCCACGCGGCGAATGATGTGTGAACAGACTTCACCTCGAAAGGATCACCATGAAGAGAGAGCTGATCGTTCAGTTGCACACCAGCTTCGAGCAATTGGTGCATCGGGAAGAGGAGAGCGGCGTCGAATTTTGGCTGGCCAGGGACTTGCAGGAGGTGCTCGGATACCAGACTTGGCGTAGCTTTGAGCAAGTCGTGGCCAAAGCCATAACCGCTTGTCAGAACGCCGGTTACAATCCGAGCGACCATTTTGCCGAGATCGGCAAAATGGTCCCCCTTGGGTCGGGTGCGGAGCGAGAGGTGAGCGACTACATGCTTACTCGCTACGCCTGCTATCTAATTGCCCAAAACGGCGACCCAACAAAGGCTCCGATTGCGTTTGCCCAGACCTATTTCGCCGTCCAGACGCGAAAGCAAGAGTTAATCGAGCAACGTCTTGCCGAAGTTGAACGCCTCAGCGCCCGAAAGAAACTCACGGCGTCGGAAAAAGAGCTATCGGGCATCATTTTCGAGCGTGTCGGCGACGAAAAGAGCTTTGGACGCATTCGCAGCCGCGGCGACCAAGCCCTCTTCGGTGGGCAAACGACGCAGCAGATGAAAGAGCGGTTGGATGTGCCTGACAGCCGCCCGCTGGCCGACTTCCTGCCCACGATCACCATCAAGGCCAAGGATTTCGCCAACGAGATCACCAACTTCAACATCAAACGGGATGATTTGCGCACCGAAGGCTCGATTACTGGCGAGCATGTCAGGAACAACGCCGGGGTGCGAACGCTGCTCAAGAAGCGCGGCATCGTCCCGGAGCAATTGCCGGCGGCCGAAGACGTCAAGAAGGTCGAGCGGCGTGTGGAGTCGGAGCAAAGGAAGTTGCCAAAGACGGTGAAGGCGTTGGAGTCGGATAAACCAGATAGTACAAGATAGCGGAGCACGGTGGGAGGCTATTGTTGCATAACCCACACAACGAAGAGCAAGGGGACGTGAAAGGACGGTTAGGACATGATCGACATTACTGGAGAGATTGTCTACGTTCTTACAAATCCGGCGATGCCCGGATTGACAAAGATCGGTAAGACGACCCAGGAAGACATCAAGTCCCGCTTGAGCCAGCTCTACACAACCGGCGTGCCCGTACCCTTCGAGTGCATATATGCCTGTCAAGTGAACGACTGTGGAGCGGTCGAGTCCGCCTTGCACCTGGCTTTCGGGAATACCAGGGTGAACCCCAAGAGGGAATTCTTCAAGATTGAACCCGAGCGCGTGGTCGCAATTCTCAAGTTGCTCGCCGTACAGGATGTGACGCCGAATGTCGAGAAGGAGATCGCTGATAGCCTTGATGATACCGACAGAGAGTCCCGAGATGATCTCAAGAGGAGTAGGCGCCCGAAGATGAACTTCAAGGAGATGAATATCCCCGTAGGTGCGATGCTCAGGTATTCCGATGACGATCAGATACAAGTCAAGGTAGTGGACGATAGGCACGTTGAGTACGAGGGTGTTCCGTGTTCACTCACGAAGGCCCACAGAGAGATCACGGGATTGGACTACAATGTCCAACCCGCTCCATATTGGACCTACAACGGCAAGAGCCTGAAAGAGATTTACGACGATACATACACACTCGATGATAATACCTAGACCAACACAAGAATACCGTCTCGAAAGGCATAACGCGCGGCTTCGTTGCTCGCTCGCGTCGAAGTCCTTAAATGTGAGGAAACCATGACCCCCAATTGCGACATCGGACTTATCGGCCTGGCCGTGATGGGCGAAAACTTGGCTCTGAATATCGAGAGCCGGGGATTTCGCATCGCTGTCTACAACCGCACCGTCAGCAAGGTTGACGAACTGCTGGCGGGCCGGGCCAAGGGCAAGAACTTTGTGGGCTGCCACTCGCTGGAAGAACTGGTCGGCAGCCTGGCGTCGCCGCGGAAGGTGATGCTGATGGTCAAGGCCGGGCCGGCGGTCGATGAGTTCATCGAGAAACTCATCCCGCTGCTACAGCCCGGCGACGTGATTATCGACGGCGGCAATACGCTTTTCAGCGAGACCGAACGCCGCACGAAGTACGTCGAATCGAAAGGGCTGCTCTACGTCGGCACCGGAGTGTCCGGCGGCGAAGAGGGGGCGCTCAAAGGCCCGAGCATGATGCCCGGCGGAAGCAACGCCGCTTGGCCGCTGGTGAAGCCGATCTTTCAGGCGATCGCCGCCAAGGTCGGCCCCAACGAGGACGTGCCCTGCTGCGAATGGGTCGGCCCGCGCGGGGCGGGCCATTATGTCAAAATGGTCCACAACGGCATCGAATACGGCGACATGCAGCTTATCTGTGAGGCCTATTGGATGCTCAAGCAGGCCGCCGGGCTGACGAACGACGAACTGTACGACGTCTTTCAGCAGTGGTACGAGGGCGAGCTGAACAGCTACCTGATCGAAATCACCCGCGACATCTTCAGCGTCCGCGATCCGGAGACCGGCGGCTATCTGGTCGACATGATTCTCGACACGGCCGGGGCGAAGGGCACCGGCAAGTGGATGAGCCAGTTGGCGCTCGATCTGGGCGTGCCGAGCACGTTGGTGACCGAGGCGGTCTACGCCCGCTCGCTCTCGGCGATGAAGGACGCCCGCGTGCGTGCGAGCAAGCTGCTCAAGGGCCCGACGGGCAAGTTCCGCGGCGATCGGGCGAAGTTCATCGAGCAGATCCGCCAGGCGCTGTACGCCTCGAAGATTTGCAGCTACGCCCAGGGCTACGTGCAGATGCAGGCGGCGGCCAAGGAATACGACTGGCCGTTGAACTTCGGCCAGATCGCGCTCTTGTGGCGCGGCGGCTGCATTATCCGCGCGGTCTTCCTCGAACGCATCAAGGAGGCGTTCGACGCCAAGACGCCGCCGGAGAATTTGCTTCTGGCCCCGTATTTCAAGACCGCGGTACGAAAGTCGCAAACCGCCTGGCGGAGCGTGGTGACCACGGCCGTTCGCCTCGGCATTCCCACGCCGGCGTTCTCCGCTGCGTTGGCCTACTACGACGGCTATCGTTCCGAGCGATTGCCGGCCAATCTGTTGCAGGCCCAGCGAGATTACTTCGGGGCACATACGTATAACCGCATTGATAAAGAGGGCATTTTCCATAGCGATTGGCTGCGAATGCGAAAGGAGCCCGGGAAATAGGGACGCATTGAAACACACCACGGAGACACGGAGGACACGGACACTGAAACGAAAGAGCCACAGATGAACACGGATGAACACAGATGTAGTTGCAACAACATCTACCACAACCTGAATTATCTGTGCTCATCCATGTTCATCTGTGGCTCTTTCTAATTTCTGCTTGTTTCCTCCATGCCCTCCGTGTCTCCGTGGTTGAATTCCTCGCGTCTCCAACTTTAGTGGAGGCAACGCTTTGTCCACGAATTACCTTGAGACCCTGTTTGGCCTCACCGGCCAAACCGCTGTTGTAATTGGCGGGGCGGGCGTGCTTGGCGGGGCGATGTGTGCGGGATTGGTGCAGGCGGGGGCGCATGTGATCGTCGCCGATCTGACGGAAGAGGGCTGCAAAACACGGGTGCAATCGCTTGGGCAGATCGGCGGGCGGGCCGGCTATTGCGTCGTCGATGTCACCTCGCGCGAGTCACTCGAAAACCTGCTGGCCGAGACGCTGCGGCAGACCGGCCGGGCGGATATTCTCGTCAACGCGGCGGGAATCAACGCCGGCAGCGCGTTCCTCGATGCCACCGAGGCCGATTGGGACCGCATTCTCGCCGTCAACCTGAAGGCGGTCTTCCAATCCTGCCAGGTCTTCGCCCGGCAGATGGTCGCGGCCGGCGGCGGGTCGATCGTCAACATCGGCAGCGTGAATTCGCACTTGCCGCTCTCGCGGGTGTTCGCTTACGCCGCGTCGAAGGCCGGCGTGCTGAACCTGACTCGCAATATCGCCCACGAGTTCGGCCCCAAGGGCGTGCGGGCCAACGTGATCTGTCCGGGCTTCTTTCCCGCCGAGCAAAACCGCAAGCTTTTGGACCCCGAGCGGATCGACAACATCATGCGGCACACGCCGATGAAGCGCTTCGGCGAGCCGGACGAACTGATCGGGGCGCTGCTGCTCCTGGTTTCACCGAGGGCCGGCAGTTTTATCACCGGGGCGGCGATCAACGTAGATGGGGGATTTACGGCGGCGTGGTTCTGAGTTGCCTGGGTGCTATAATTCTGCGGAGGAACCTGCATGGCTCACACGATTGTGATTTTCGGGGCGTCGGGCGACCTGACCAGCCGCAAATTGGTTCCCGCTCTGTATGAGTTGTATCGTAAGAAGCGGCTGCCGGAGAAGACCCGGATCGTCGGATTTTCGCGGACGAAGTTCAGCCACGAGGCGTGGCGCGACAAACTTCGCCAGACCACCGCGACTTTCGTAGGCAGCAAGTTCGACGCAGCGCTTTGGGAAGAATTCGCCCCCTCGATCTTCTATCATCCCGGCGACATCGGCAAAGCCGACGATTTCCCGGAGTTGGGGGAGTTTCTCGCCAACTTGGAAGGCCCGGAGGGGGCCACGCGGATCTATTATCTTTCGACGGCCCCAGAACACTACGCGGGGGCCGTTGCACACCTTGGCGCGGCCGGCTTGCGCAGGACGACGGCGGACCGCGGCGGGTCGTCATCGAGAAGCCCTTCGGCACCGATCTGGCCACCGCCCGCAAGCTCAACGATCAACTCCACGAGGTCTTCGCCGAACGGCAGATCTACCGCATCGACCACTACCTGGGCAAGGAAACGGTGCAGAATATCCTGGTGCTGCGATTCGCCAACGCGATTTTCGAGCCGATCTGGAACCGCAACTACATCGACCACGTGCAGATCACCGCCGCCGAGGAGTTGACGGTCGGTCACCGCGCGGCCTACTACGATTCGGTCGGCATCCTGCGGGACATGTTCCAGAACCACCTGCTGCAACTGATGACCTTCACGGCGATGGAGGCCCCGGCGCGATTCGAGGCCGACGCCATCCGCGACGAGAAGGTGAAGGTGCTCCGCTCGATCCGCCTCATGAAGCCCGAGGAGGTCTACAACGACACGATTCGCGGCCAGTATCGCAAGTATCGCGACGAGCCGGGCGTGCCGGCCGATAGCGAGACGGCCACCTTCGGCGCGGTCAAACTGCACATCGACAACTGGCGGTGGCAGGGCGTGCCGTTCCTACTGCGAAGCGGCAAGGCGATGTCCTGCCGCACGACGCAGATCGTGATTCAATTCCGCCAGGCGCCGCACATGATGTTCGAGGGCGGCCCGCGGGCGGCGTTCCAGTCGAACCGCCTGGTGATCCAGGTGCAGCCGGCCGAGGGCATCCAATTGCACTTCGAGACCAAGGTGCCCGACGCGGGAATGAAACTGCGGATGACCGACCTGAACTTCAACTTCCGCGACCAGTTCAAGGGCGGAATGCCGGAGGCCTACGAGCGGCTGCTATTGGACGTGATGCTGGGCGACGCCAGCCTGTTTTCCCGCGCCGACGAGGTCGAGTTGGCGTGGTCGATCGTCGACCCGATCCAGCGCGGCTGGGAGCATCCCGGCTGGCCGCCGCTGGCGCTCTACGAGGCCGGCGGCTGGGGCCCGCCCAATTCGGTCCACTGGATGTGCCTGCAAAACCGCGAGTGGTTCGACGCCTGCCCGGTGTTGCCGCAAGGCGAATAGGGCTGCTGCGCAGGGATCAAGGGGAAATGTCGTTTAGCCGGCGGGCTTGCCCGCCGCGCCCCATGCAGAGTCCTGCGGCACTTCGCGCGGCGGGCAAGCCCGCCGGCTAAACGACAAGGCTCTGACTCTTGCGCAGTAGGCTTCACACGGCGTGTGAAGAGTACGGCACTACCGCGCGGTTGCTCTTCGCAGTTGCCCGCAGGCGGCGGCGATGCGGTTGCCTTTGCGGTGGCGAATGTTGACGTTCAGCCCGGCGCGGGTGAGAATCTCGACGAAGCGGGCCGTGACTGAAGATGGGGGCGTGCGATAGGGCAACCCGGGCACGGGGTTGTAGGGAATCAGGTTTATCAAAGCCGGACGGCCGCGGAGCAATTTCACCAATCCGGCAGCGTGTCCCGGTTGGTCGTTTACGCCCGCAAGCAAGACGTACTCGAAGGTGACGCGGCGGCCGGTCTGGGCGAAATAATCGTCGGCGGCAGCGAGGATCGCGGCAAGCCCAGGACCGCGGTTGGCCGGCACAAGCTGGTTGCGCAATGAATCGTCGGCCGCGTGCAGCGATACGGCCAAATGGTATTGGCAGTTCTCGCGGGCCAGACGGCGAATGCCCTCCGGCAGGCCGACCGTCGAAATCGTAATTCGCCGGGCGCTGATGCCGAGGCCGTTGTGGTCGGTAGTGGCGGCCAGGGCGGGCAGCAGGGCGTCGAGATTCAGCAGCGGCTCGCCCATCCCCATCACCACGACGTGACTGAGACGATCGGGTCCGGCAAAGGGGACAGTCCCATTTTCGTTGACACGAACATTGGGACAGTCCCCCAGCAGCCGCTGAAGCTGGAGCATCTGTTCGATGATTTCGCCGGCGGTGAGGTTGCGAACCAATCCGTCGATGCCGGTGGCGCAGAAGCTGCAACCCATCGCGCAGCCGACCTGCGTGCTGATGCAGGCGGTGCAGTGCTCTTTGTCGTCGCGCAAGAGAACGCACTCGATCTGTTGGCCATCGCCGAATTCGAGCAGGAGTTTCTCGGAGCCGTCGGCCGCCTGACGGTGCCTGACGACGTGGCTGGTCCAGATTTGCAGCTCGGCGGCAAGCTGATTTCGCAGCTCGGCGGGCAGGTCGGTCATCTCGTCGAAGCCGGTGGCGCGTTTCTCGAAGAGCCACTTCCGCACTTGGCCCGCTCGATATGCCGGCAGCCCTCGCTCGGCAAACCAATTGCGGAGCGCGGCGGGGGTTTGTTCGAGGATGGCGATCATAGCGCAGTCCGCGTCACGCGCGGCTGCTACATGGTGAAGATTCCGGCCACGGGGGCGCTGAAGCCCGGGAGCAGGTCGCCGCCGGTCAACACGTCGGCGGAGGTGAACATGACCGCCTTGCGATCGGCTCCGTAGACCGTGACGGTTTGTGTTTTTGGATCGACTACCCAAACCGATGCACATCCGGCGTTAAGCCAGTCCTGCACCTTGGCGAACATCTCGCCCGCCCGATCGTTGGGCGAAAGCACCTCGACCGCCAGGTCGGGAGCGCCGGGGAAGTAGCTGTCTGGCAGGCTGTCGCCAACGCGACTCTTGGTAATAAAGGCGGCATCGGGCGCCAGGACCGTATCGGGATTGCTAGCGACTCGAAAGCCAGTCTCTGCACCGAGGATAATCCCGAGACCACGGGGTTCCACAAAGTCCGACAAAATTCTGCCCATACGAAGGGCGATCATTCCGTGTCTTGATCCGGCGGGTGACATCATGATGAGTTCTCCGCGCAGCAACTCGCAGCGGCCCAAATCGGGGGCTTGGAAAAGCTGTTCGGCGGTCGTGATGGGTTGTGCAGCGCACATACAAAGATAATATACCGCGTGGCGGACGGCGAAACCAGTCGGCGGGCCAGGCACAGGGCCGATCAGTCTTTCAAAGTAGGGTGGGTCAAGCGAAGCGCAGCCCCATAGGCACAAAGTTAAGCAACAGTGTACTCCAGAAGTCCTGGATTATTCAGTAGTTGGAAACAACTCGGGTGTTTTCGGCGACGGCTTATGCGCGGATTTGGACAAGGACTGACGTTGCTGATCGAGCACGCGCTCGAGCCTCGCCGGATCGTCGATCGCGGCGAGCCACTGGGCGACCCATCCGGCCAGGCTGGCAGCCGCACGCCAGAGGCTCCGCCGCCCATCGAGCCACACGGCCATCAACAACATGCCGTGTTGCACGATCACGGCGATGAGTTTGATATACACCTCCGCCAGTTGCTTGGCCGCCGGGGCATGGACCTGGCGATCGGCCAGATGATTATACGACTTCCAGAGCTTGAACAATCGTTCAATTTGCCACCGCGCGCGGTAGAGAACCACCACTTCCTTCCACGTCAGCAACTCCGGCGGGCAGTTGCTGACGAAGATCGTCCAGGCTTGGAGGTGCAGGTATTCCTGCGACGGCTCGCGGCCGTGGTCCTGCGCCTTTTCGCGGATTTTCTGGCATCGCCGCGCGACCACTTCCGGCGGCACACGCACGGCCACCAAGCGGCACCGCAGCCGCTTGTCGCCAATTTGCACCGGCACATCGACCACGCCGTTGTCCGCGTTTTCTTCGAGAAATGCCCGCAAATCCCGGCGTTGCCCGCGCTCGTCGCAGACCGCCGTCCCATGCTGCAGACGCGAAAGCCAATAGCCGTCCGCCTTCTGCGCACGCTCGAAACGTTCCACGGAAAAATATCCCAGGTCGAAGATCGACAAAGTTCCCGGGGCCAAGGGGATCGCCGAAATCGGACTCTTCGCGTCGCTCGCGCGGCCCGGCTCCAGCAGCACGTGCAACGTTCCGTGACGAAGCTCCCAGAGCACTTGGATTTTCAGCGCGGCTTGGCCGCCGCCGTGCGAGCCGCCGCAACCGGGGAAGCGGTCGGCATACTCGTCGGGCAAGGCAATCGTGGTGCTGTCGCCGATCACCACTTCGGCAAAGCGTTCCAGCAGTGCGATCGGGGGCGCATCGGCGGTCAATACGTGGCCGAGCACGCGCTGCAGCGCCGGTTCGAGAAAGTTCACCAAGTCGGGGGTAAAACGTTGTGCGATGGCGTCTTCCGTGACGATCACCCCAAGTTGGGCAGCCGTGGTTTGATAGTCGCGACTTTGGGGGGTCGGCTTTCGCAGCACGGTCAGCACCAAGGAGGACAGCAGCGTAGACCCCGAGAACTTGCGTTCCCGCTTTACGCACCCGGTTTCTCGCGCCAGTGCATCCATCGACTCACTCAACAGCCCTTGCAACAACCCCGTGACTTGCGTTACGATCTCCATCGGGAAGCTCCTTCTTCCAGGCTTGTGTTTGCAATAACTTCGCCTGGCTTAAGGACTTCCCCGTTTTATTGAAAGACCAATTTCCTTAACTTTGTGCCTATGGGGCTGCGCTCCACTTGACCCACCCTACGATTCCGCCCAAATTCAAAAACTGATCGGCCCTGGTGGTCGTGGGCACGCTAACGGATTGTGGCGGTTGCGAGCGGGATCGTTTATTGGGTGTCAGATTGAAAATTTCGTCGCGTTTAGCGGCCGCCGGCACGGCGGCCCGGGTTTTCCCGCCGCTCAGAGCCGCCGTGCCGGCGGCTGCTAAACGGCATTGCGACATTGTTTATCTGAGCCCCCGCGGCGAGCAAGCTCGCCGGGCTAAACCGCTTTGCATTTGGCCGCATAGCTGGCGCTCAGCGGGCGATCTTCTCGGCCAACACCGCGGCGCCGACGAGATTGGCGTTCAGCCCGCGCTCGTCGATCACCGACGGCCGCAGATAACTCATCACCCCGGCGGCGCCGAGACGCCGCTGCGCGGAAGGGCCGAAATAAGGGAGGGCATAGGCCGGCTTGCCGCCGAGGCAGATCGGCACTCCCTCCGGCAGGCCGTCGCGGCGGGCCTGGCGGTACATGATCAGTGCGGCCTCGGCCAGAATCCGGCCGAAGAGGCGATCGGTATTCACCGCGGGCTCGACCCGCATGTTGCTCAGCTTGCTGATCAGTTTGCCGGCGACCGAGGGATCGGTCATCTGCCCGGTCTCGTGGATGTCGAGAAAGCGTTCGTAGAAATCGTCGTCGCCGACGACCGCGCGAAACAGCCGGCAGCGGCCCGATCCCGAGAGAATCACTTCGGCGCGGATGGAATCGGGATCGCCGGCCGGCCCCTTCAGCTTTCCATCGGGCATGGCGAGGGCCTCGGCGGCAATCTGCTCGAAACGATCGAAGGAGGCCCCGTACTGGTAGAAGAGGGCCTTGAGCGTCAGCTTGTCCAGCGGGATTCCATAGCCCGGCTCGTTGGTGTAGTGGAGTTTGCGGTCGTCGCCGTCCCAATCGACGGCGGGAAAGCGGACCTGGCCGGTCTTGTCGATCCAGGCCCCGCCCCAGCCGCCGCCGAAGACCCAGTACAACAGATCGGTTCGGACCACGGACCACTCAGCCAGTCCGCCGAGGTTGGCGTCGTTGTCGATGGCGGTCGGCAAACCGGTTTCGTCCTGGATGTGGCGCTGGAGATTGCGATCGCAAAGAAACCGCAGGTTCGCCGCCAGCAGGTAGCTGCCGTCGGAGCGGAACAGCCCCGGCGAGGCGATGCCGATCGCTTTGGCGTCGCTTGTGCGGCGGCCGTTCTTTTCCAGTAGCGCGGCGACCTTGTCCATCAGCCGCGAGGTGAAACTACCGAAATTGTTCTCGTACTCGTCGCCCTGGAGGAGTCCGTCGTCGATCTGGTGGTGGGGATCGCTGAACAAGCCGATTTTGACGCCCAGCCCGGCGCCGATGTCGATGGCAATGCTGAAGGGTTCCATGTTGACCGCCCAGGGACGAGAAGAGACGACCGGCCGAAATAACGCGTCATCGACGATTCCACGTCATTGTAACTGTCTCGTTGCCTATCTGCAACTTACGGCGGCGGGTAGGACAACCGCAAAGTCACGCCCACCCAGCGGGGGCGGAGGAGATTGCGGGGGAAAAGCTGGGGGCTTCCATATTTCTTCGCGACAATCTCCCGCGTCCGCTCTCACGCCTGCGGACGCTGGAAAACCTGTCAGAAGCGACGGTATACCGCAGCCAGGGACAAATCCCCCCCTATTTCAACAGGTTTTAGTGCCACTTCAACGATTTCGCTCCACGCGTTGAACCGAGCGCTGAACGGTTCGCCTGACGGTTGTATCGAAGAAACAAGAAATTCCGTTTTTAAGATGCTTGACTTTTTTTTCTGATTTGCTACGTTCAGTGCTTGGTGGATGTCTCTGTGCGTTCGCGAGGTGCGGGTGCTTCTCTTGCGCCGGCCGTATGCGTCATGGGGTGGACGCGACCGACGGGCTCTACCATACACCGTGATCTTGGTGTTTTGTTTTCTTGGGTTCGTCGAGTGTTGGTCCGTGCTTTTGTCTCCGGCGAATGTGGTTCGGGGGTTTGTTGCTGCCGCTACTCACGAGTGGGAAAGGGTTGCCAGTATGAACGCTTCTCGTGCACTGATCTTGTGTTTTGCCGCCGTGCTGATCCTGGCCGGTGCAATGATGTCCGAGTCGGCCTTGGCCGAGACTTTCATGTGGGGAGGTTCCTACGGATCGGAAGGCGGCCAGAACTGGGCGACTTGCATCAAGAGCCAGTTCGGCGGCACGTGCTGGGCTTTCGGATCGGTCGCCACCTTCGAGAGCAAGTACATGCTCACGCGGAACGACACCTCCTACCAGCCGGATCTCTCCGAGCAGCAACTCGTTTGGGAGACGAGTCCCGATTTAGGGGACAACAACGGCGGACATGAAGACCAGGCGCTGTCCTACATGACCACCCACGGCGTTGTTCTCGACTCAGCGGTCCCGCACGATCCTCACAACGAAAACGTCCCTAGTCCCACCGACCCTTGGCCCTTGGCCTCGGTCTTCGCCGACGGCACCGCCAGCCACCTTTTCGTTGGCAGCGGCGAAACGTCCCACTTTAGCACCGGAAACACGACTGCGGGGCTTAAGGCGGCGCTGAAGCAATATGGCCCGCTGTGCGTCGCCATTTTGGCCGGCTCCGACCTGTACTCAAGTCCCCAAGACCTGATTAACCGTTATTCCGCCGATACCAGCACGAGCACGGATCACGCCGTCGAGCTTGTCGGTTGGGTCGATGACACTAGCGGGGATTTGCCTGGCGGAATCCAAGGTTATTGGATCATCAAGAACAGTTGGGGGACGGGCGAGGGCAACGCCGGCTATGACGTCGTTCCCTTCAGCGGCACCGGCTCTACCAAGAGTTCCATCGAAAGGAAGAATGCCGCGGACGAAGAAACCGGACCGGTGTGGTACACCGGCGCGATGAAGTCCGTGACCTGGACCGGCACCGGCTCTTCCGGCCCGATCTGGACCACGGCCACCCAAGCCGGCTACAGGAACTGGTCGGACGGCCTGGCCTGGGTCAATCAAGAGACCGCCGCTACCTTCGATAATTCGTCGCCAGGTTCCAGCCACGCGATCTCAATCGTCAATACCGTGATCGCCCATCAGTTGACCTTCAGCAGCGATGCCAGCCCAACCTATGTATTCAACAACGGCAGCAACGGCGGACTGACGGTGACGGCCGGCGGCATCCAGGCCAACAGCAACGTCACGATCAACGTGCCGGTGACCGTCGGCGCCCCGCAGACCTGGACGGCCGCCAGCGGCGTGACCCTGAACATTACCCAGGCGGTACACACGATCATCAGCAACTTGACGATCGCCGGGGCCGGCAACACCACAATCGGCGGGCCGATTGACGGCGGCGGTGTGATCAACATCGGGGACGGCAGCGGCGGCGCCGCGCCGGGTAACCTGATCATGAGCGGCACCGGCGTGCTGACCCTCAGCGGCGCCTCGAATTATACGGGCAGCATTACCGGCAGTTCCGGCACGCTGAGCTTTGCCCCCGGCCTCGGCGTGACCGCCACTTACGGCGGCACGTCGTCTTCTTCTTCCGGCACCGGCACGATCTCCGGCAGCGGCGCGATGCAGATGAACGGCCTGGGCACCGTCGTCATCGGCGGAACCGACACCGGCTACACCGGAGCGGTCACGGTCAACCAGGGGCAATTGACCATGAACAACTATCGGGCCCTCGGCACGACTTCGACCGCGGTGACGATCAGCGGCGGACAGGTCAACTGCAACTACGGCGGCACCACCACCAGCAAGCCGTTCAACATCAGCGGCGGCGGGGTGTTGAACCAGGTGACCGGCAGCGGCACTTTCAGCGGCGCCGTCACTTGCAGCGGCGCGGCCGAAATCCGCAATTCCAGTTCCGGCGGCACGATGACGCTCTCCAACGCCACGCCGATCAGCGGAAACATGGGCGGCGGCGGGTTGACGCTCAACGCCGCCGGCGGCGGGGCGATTGTCGTCAACAACAACATCAACGTGAGTAACAGCTCGGGCGTGACCTTCTCCAACGGCACGATCGCCCTGGGCGGCGCCGCCAATTCCTGGGCAGGAAACACCACGGTCAACAACGGAGTCCTTCTGCCCAAAGCGGCCAACAACCTGCCGAGCGCGACCAACGTGACGCTCAACAACGGCACGCTGAACATGAACGGCTACTCTCAGTCGTTGGCCAGCGTTACCAGCCTCTCTCCGGCAACCGACCTGATAACCAGTTCTACGGCCGCTACGCTGACGCTCACCCCGACCGTCGACAAGACGTATGCCGGCAATATCACCAACGCGGTGGCGTTGACCAAGAACGGCCTGAACCGCCTGACGTTGACCGGCACGAACACCTACAGCGGCCAGACGACAATGACCAACGGGGCCCTTGAACTGGGTCTGAACGCCCAGAGCCCGATCTTGACCAGCGGAGGCACCGACTTGCAGACGGGCGCGATCGTCTTCGACTATGCCGGCGGCGCCGATCCGATCGGCACTATCCAGGGCTTGCTCGACTACAGCAACGACGGCGGGCTGTGGGACCGCGGGCAATTCCGCGACACCCAAGCCGTGGTTTTGGGAATGACCTTGGGCTGCGTTGACGATACGCTCGGGCAGACCGTGACGGTGATGGCCACCTATCCCGGCGACTCCAACCTCGACGGCATGGTCAACGGCAAGGACATGGCGACGTGGTCCAAGAACGTGTTTAGCGGCTCGACCTGGGCGCAGGGCGACGTGAACGGCGACGGCGTAGTGAACGGCCTCGATCGCGACTTGATCATTGCGAATACCGGCCGACCGCCGTTGGGCATCTCTCCCGGATCGCACCTGACTGCGGCCCCCGAGCCCACCACGCTGGGATTGTTGGTCGTGGCTCTGCTCGGACTGTCGTTTTGCAGCCGGAGAACGCGATATCTATGTCTCTGGTCGATGCCGATGAAATCACTCGCTCACTTTCGGAGGATGCGAGCGTCGCGGTTCGCACTGCGGGTTTTTTTTTGCTCGATGTTGCTGGGACTGGCGTCCGCAACGCCGCTGCTGGCCGATGAATACTGGCTCGGCACCTTCGGTACTGACTGGAACAACCCGTTGAACTGGTCGGGCGGGTACGTGCCGGGGTCGTCGGATGTAACGTGGATTAACACGGAGCAAAACGGCGCGCCGAATCCTTGGGAGAATGGCACGGACACCGTGTCCGCTTTGCACATCGGCTCTCAGGGAGACACGCTGAATGGCGCAGGGACGATGACGATCTGCAATACGGGCAATCTCACCGTGCTGAACGAACTGTGGGTCGGCGTGTATACCGATTTGGTCAACGCCAACTCGACGAGCGTTCTCAATTTGATGGGTACGCTGACCTTTGGGTCGAGTCCCAGCGCCAATTTCCACGTCGGTTGGAATGGCGGACACGGCCAGTTCCTGATGACGGGCAGCTCTCTGTTGAACGCTACGGGCAATAGCTTGTATGTCGGCTGCGGCGGCCTGGGCGCCACCGGCCTAATGAGCATGAGCGGCAACTCCACCGCGAATATCATCCAGGATATGCGATTCGGCGATGACGAATGGGGTGTCGGCGGCGGGTGCAGCGGCTCGCTGACCATGTCGGGTAACGCCACCATCAACCGCAGCGGCGGGGCTTACGTCATCTTCGGCGAGGGCGGCGGCAACACCGGCGTCTTCTCGATGAGCGGCAACGCCAAGTTCCTCGGCGTCGATGCCACCAAGCAATTCATCACGAGCATCGGCCATGATGGCGGCATGGGCACGATGACCATGCAGGATAACACGCAGTTCCTTGGCGCCGAAGTGATGATCGGCCAGAACACCGGCGTCGGCGTCTTGAACGTCAGCGGCGGCACGTTTACGGCCGCCACCGAAAGGGACAACTCTTGGTGGTACGGCTGGGAAGCGACTTTTGAGGTGGGTCGTTGGGGCGGCACCGGTACGGCCTCCTTCAGCGGCAACAGCGTGCTGAACGTCGTCGGCCGCACCAACATCGGCAACGAGGCCAACGGCGGCGTCGGCTCGAACGTCTCGAACGGCTCGCTGACCCTGTCGGGCAACGCCACCATGAATACCGCTTGGGGCCCGATGCGGAACTACGGTTGGACCTGGGGCGATGGCGGCGACATCTACGTCGGCTGCTCGGAATGGGAGAACGGCGTTAACGCCACGACCCAAACCCTGGCCGGCGGCGTGGGGGCCCTGACCGTTCGGGACAATGCCACCTTGAATTGCTCCGGCCAACTCGTCGTCGGCGCTCATGGAGGCACGGGGACGGTCAACGTCTCCGGCGGCCAAGTGACGATTAACGGCGATACCTATATCGGCTTGGCCGGCAGCAACGTCGGAAACTACGGCTACGGGACCTTCACGCAAACCGGTGGAACCGTCTATGTGGGAGCCCTGCGCATCGGTTACAGCAGCGGCGCGAACGGAGTGGTTAACATCAGCGGCGGCCCGCTGACCATCGGCGGCGATGCTTTTGTCGGAGAGGCCGGCGGCACCGGAACGATGGCAGTCGCCAATTCCACCGTCACCTGCGGCGGCTGGTTCAGCATCGGTGGCGAGAGCACCGCAAGCGCCGGCACCTTGACGCTCAATTCCGGCAGTGTCCTGAACATCAATAATGTTCTATTCCTCGGACGGCAAGGAGCCAGGGGCGTCTTGGTGGCGAACCCCGGCAGTGTGATTAACGTTCCCAACAATCCCATCTTTATGGCGGAGGTCGTAAGTGGCGGTGCGAATTATGGCGAGATGGATCTCAACGGTTGCCCGCTCACTGCCCGCAGCTTCCAAATGGGCTGGTCCACCGGCACGAACGCGAACGGCAGGGTGTACTTCAACGGCAGCACGGTCACCTGCCTCCAGAGCGGAGAGTTCGGCTATCTTGCCGGCGGCAGCGGGTCGACCGCCAACCATTTCTTCCTGAACGCGAACGGCGTGACGTTCAACACCAACAGCTATAACGTCTATACCGGCTTCCCGCTCCTCGCAGGCACGTCAACCGGGGGCGGAGTGGTTAAGACGGGTCTCGGCATGTTGGGGTTGGAGGGGGCTTCCACTTTCACCGGACCGGTGAACATCCTCCAGGGGACTTTGTTCGTCGGCAGCAGCGGCAATACGGCTTCCAGCATCCACGCCTCTTCCGGCGTCAACGTGTACGGCGGCACGATCTTCAGCGGCAGCACCGCGACCGGCACCGCTACCATGACCCCGGCTGTCAACGTCATGACCGGCGGCATGCTCGAACCTTCTTTACCCTCGGGTACGAGTGCGAAGAACATGTATTTTGCGGCGGGGACGTTAAGCGCCGGGGCGCTCCTGTTGGAGCGGGTTTACAGCAGCAGCAGCTTGGATCAGGTCACCGGCACCGGAACCGTTGCGTGCTCCGGCACGACAATCGTCGATTTCGATCTTGCCAGCGCCGCGAGCGTGCCCACGAGCACCATAAAGTATTTGTCGGCAGGGACGGTTACAGGGACCTATAGCGCCATTCCCGCGGTGGACACCGCCCTGTCCGGGACGACGATCTATGACATCACTTTGGCCGGCTCGACCGGGGCGGGCACGAAGACCGTGCAGTTCGTCGCCGACGGCACGGCGACTGCGGCGAGCAGGTACTGGAACGATACCAACGGCGTGTGGAACTCGGACAGCAATTGGACCACTGGCGTTGCGAACAGCACGGGCCACCGAGCCATCTTCGGATCGGCGATCAGCGCCGCGTTAACGGTCACGCTGGACATGAGCCCCACCGTGAACTCGATGATCTTCCAGAACGCAAATTCGTATACGATCAGTCCATCGGGATCGAACTTCATTACGTTGGGCGGTACTTTGTCGGCCTACGCCTCGCTGGCTGTTTATTCAGGCAGCCATTACATCACCGCACCGATCACCCTGACCAACCCCTTGCGCGTCACTGTGACGGCGGGGTCGAGTACGCTGAACATCGGCGGGGCGATTAGCGGCGGCAGCAACGGCATCACGCTCTTCGGTCCGGGCACGCTCAATCTGACCGGCAACAACAGCTTTACCGGTCCGATTGTGATGGAAGGCGGCATGGGCGGCACGCAGACCGGCCGCGGCACGTTGGAGATCGGCTCGGTCAACAACGGCGGCGTGGCCTGTCCGTTGGGCGCGTCGAGCAGCGATCCATCGAACCTCATGCTCAACGGTACGCTCTGGTTCACCGGCGCCGCCGGCACTACCGACCGCGGCTTCACCATCGCCGGCCAGACGATTATCAACACCAGCACCACCGCCGGCGGGGCGAATAGCCTCACGATTACCGGCCAGGTGGTCGACAACTTCGCCGCCTACCGCAACTTCATCAAGACCGGCGCCGGCTCGCTGACGTTGAATTACGCCGGCACGGAGGTGGTCAACCACTCCGACACTTACATTGAAGGTGGCACGTTGGTGTTCGCCGGCGGCGGCAGTTCGGTCTATAACTTCGTTGCAGTCAACAACTCGGCCGTCAACATGTTCGTCGGCGACATGTACACCACGGTGACGCCGGGGGTGACGACTGCCGCCCTGGCGATGACCGGCGGACAAGTCAACGTGAACACCGTTTACGTCGGCTATCAGAACACCGCCGGCGCCCAGACGGGCCTGACGATGAGCGGCGGAACCTTGAACACGAGCCAGTTTTTTGTCGGCGGCTACCAGGACACCTCACTGAACGGGGCCCAGGTGGTCAATCTCTCGGGGACCGCCTACGTACTGGCCACCAGCTTTGCCGAAATCGGCAGTTCCAGGGGCGCCGACTCGTATCTGAATATGAGCGGCAACGCCACGTTGGAGACGTATAATCAGATCAACTTCGGGCAGTACGGAAATGCGACGGTCGTCATAGACGGCAACAGCAAGATCCAGGTCGACAACGCCTGGGTGGACATCGCCCCGAATCTCGGCGCTTGCGACTTCACCATGAAGGGTAATTCGCAGTTCATCCAGACCGGGTCCGCTTGGGACTTCACCATCGGCACCGGCAACAACAACACCGCCGTCTACACGGGCGTGTTGGGCGTGTTCCGCGTACAAGACAATGCGCTGTTGAAGCCCGCTCAGAATTTCTACGTCGGACGTTGGAACTACGGCGCCGGCGCCATCTACCAGAGCGGCGGCACGGTGACCTCGGGCGGCAGCGGAAACTACAACTGGGTCATCGGCGGCACCGACGGGTACAACAACCCGTACGGTTATTACAACCTGTCGGGCGGCACCTTCAATAGCGGCGCCTCGAACCTGTACATCTCCAATACCGGCGTGGGCGTTTGGGACCAGACCGGCGGCAACGCCGCTGCGTATCAAAACGTCTACCTGGCGAATCAGGCCTCGGGCATCGCCGTGATGAACGTCACCGGCGGCACCTTCACAACGCTGGGAACCACGAATTGGGGCCAGGGCATCTTTGTTGGCAACCAGGGTAGGGGCGTTTTCAATCTCGGCGCGACCGGCGTCGTGAACACCGGTGCCGGCGACCTGTGGCTGACCAACAGCGGCAACCCCGGCACCGCGGTTGGCATCGCTAACCTCGGCACCACCGCACAGCCCGGCGGTGACCTGATCACGGAGGGCGTTTGGTCGGGCGGCCAGCAAACCGAGATTCTCAATTTCCATGGCGGCACGGTGACGGCCACCCAGGATGAGGGCTCGTTTATCGGCAATTTGACACACGTCGTCGTCTACTCCGAGGGCGCTACGATCGACCCGGCTGGCCACTCCATCGGCCTGATCCAATCGTTCGAGGCCCCCAGCGGCGTCGGCATCCAGAGCATCGCCGTAGCCTCCGGCGGCATCGGCTACATCGGCACGCCCGTGGTTACGATCAGCGGCGGCAGCGGCCAAGGCGCCACCGCCGTGGCCAATGTCAGCAACGGTGTCATCACCGGATTGACGATCACCAATCCGGGCTCCGGCTACCAGCCGACCGACAGCTTGACCGTTTCGATATCGGGCATCGGCGCGCTGGCGCCGGCGACCGCCGGCGGGGTGACGTTCAACAGCGGGAACAGCTCGGGCGGCTTGACGTTGATCAACAGCGGCGTCGTCGCCTTCTGTGCGCCGAACACCTACACGGGCGACACCGTTCTCGCCGGTCCCGTGGCGCAGCTTAACGCCCAAGTCTGGGACGGTTCCGAGAACGTGCCGGTTCCTGCGTTTGCGGGCAACGTCGTCATGAACGGCAGCACGTTGCTGTTGGCCGAGCAGCCGGCTCAGTTCGGCGCCAACTCGGCCCTTAGTTTCCTGCAATACGGTGAATTCGTGCTGAACGGCTGTAACGAAACCGTGGCGGGCCTCTCCGATAGCACCGGCAAGGGCATCGTCGAGAACGCGAACACGTCCTTGGCCGGAGCGCCGGCGGGACTTGCCTCGACCCTGACGGTGTACACCGGGGCCGCTTCGAGCTATTACTTCAACGGCTTGCTGCGGGACAATACCGATGGAACCAGCGGCGTGCTGAGCCTGACGAAGGACGGGCCGGGCAAACTGACCCTCGGTGGAAACGGCTACGGCAGCGGGGCTGACACCTACACGGGCGTCACCACGATCGCCAATGGCACGCTGGCCCTCGACGCCACCGCCGCGATCCCGAATAGTCCGTTGATCACTATCGCACCGGGCGCCGTGTTCGATGTGAGTGCGAAGACCGGGTTCAACATCGGCGCTGGTCAGACCCTTGGCGGATTCGGCACCGTTTACCTCGGTAGCGGGAAGACTCTGGGCTTCGCCGGCGGAACTCTCGCTCCGGGCGGCAGCATCGGCACGCTCAGCATCGCGGGCAATCTGGATCTGACCGGTGGCGTGGCGGCGTTCGAGTTGGGAGCGCCCGGCAGCAGCTTCTCCTCGCCTGGCCTTAGTGACAGGGTAGCGGTCACCGGCAATCTAACGCTGGGCGGCACGCTGAACCTGATCGACAATGCGGGGCACAACGGCCAAGGCTCTGCGGGCCTCGGCCTCTACAGGATCTTCACCTACACCGGCAGCGAGTCCGGGGCGTTCAGCTCGGTTACCGGTTGGGACGGCGGCCCAACCGTACACCGCGGGATAGTGAATTCTCCCGCCGACAAGGCGGTCTATTTCTCCGCCTTCAACTACGCGGTCTCGAGCATGGGCAACCCGCCGCCGGAGGTCTACAAGGGCAAGGTCTTCACGGGCACGCCGGTTACCCAATCGCTGACAATCAGCAACGCCGCTTCGGGCGTGGCGGAGGGCTTGGATGCGAGCTTCGGCACGCCGATCGGCCCGATTAGCGGCCTTGGTTCGATCACCAATCTGGACCCAGGCGCTTTCAGCACGGCCATGGTTATCAGGCTGGAGACCTCGTTGGCCGGTCACATCCACGGTTCACTACCCGTCAACTTCGCGTCGGATGGGATCGACAGCGGTTTGGACAACACCCCACTCGGTTCGCAACCGGCGGAGATGAGCGCCAACGTCTTCGATCACGGCGTGGCGTCGTTTGACGGCACTGCCATGGTCGACACGCTGCACCTCGTCCTCTCGGGCAACTATGGCGACAGCGTGACCCAGTCCTACAGCATCTACAACCTGATGCAGACGCTGGGCTACACGGGCAGTCTGGACCTGGTGGGCTGGGAGGCCCCGGTTGGCGGCCCGGTGGATCCAGGCCTGCCGCCGTCGCCAGTCACACCGCCGATTACGATCGCGGCGGGTGCGGCGGAGACGCTTGTCGCCAGACTGGACACCAGCACCGTTGGCGTCTTCCCGACCGAGACGATCACGCTTCATCTCACCGATTCGGCGGCTGACGGCATCGCCGGCGACACCGTAAACCAGACGCTGGTTTTGACGATCGACGCCCAGGTGGTCGTTCCTGAGCCTTCGACGATCATCCTCTTGGCCGTGGCCCTGATGGGCGCCCTGGCCTACGCGTGGCGCCGCAGGTAGATGGTGTCCTAGGACGCATTGAGTGAAATCGCAATTTGAAGCCCCCCCATTTGCAACGGGGGGGCTTTTTTGTTGAAATGGGGGTGTGCGCGCTTCTGAAGATGATTGTCTCAACCAGAGTGGGACCGGCAACCACAGGATGATGAGGTGGCGACCATGCGATGCATTTCGTTCTTGTGTTTGTGCGCCAATACGTTGTTCGCCGTCTCCTCCGTCACGGCCGACCAAGTGAGTTTCCATCAGACGGGCGAGGTTGCTACCCTCGAGAACCGGGCAGTCCGGGTTGAGTTCGATTTGGCCGCCGGCAGGTATCGGGCCATCGATCGCCGCGATAGGGCTTGCGGCTTTCGCGACGGCTGTGTGGCACTCGACGATTGGACCTCGACCCGCAAAGGCGGCGTTTGCCGCGCATCGGACCGGCCGGTCTGGGACTCTCTGGGCAGAGGCCGAACGCTGGCGGTCGAATGCAGCCATCCGGGTCAACCGACCCTGCTGCTGGAAATCACGCTATACGACGGCTACGGCTTCCTGGCATTGCGCAGCGGGATCGTCAATACCACGAAGCAGCCGCTGCGGGTGAAGCAATTCTATCCTTTGACCGCGGCCAGCGCGTTTCCCGAAGCCGGCGAGATCGCGCACGCCAAGAGCCTGGACGGCGAAGGGGGCGGACGCGACACCGCGGTGCGGCCCGGCCCAGCCCGATCCAGTTCCAACAATGTGCTGATGACATTCCGCAATGGTGACCGGCGGCGGACAGTCGTGCTGGGCGGGCTAAGCTATCACGAGTGGATGAAGTGGGCCGCCGTTTGGCCCTCGGCCTCCGCCCCGTCGGATAACGCCGTGCGGCTGCGGGAAACGGAAAAGAAAGTCTATCTGCACCTGGAGGCGATGGACCCCGTCGGACGCCGCGTGGATCCGGGCGAGCGGTACTTGCCGGAGGATCGCTTCTACGTCGATTTTGTCACCGACGATCCGTTCCGCGCGGCCGAGCAATATGGTTTGGCGGTGCGGGCGGCCCAGCGTGCCGCGCCGAATCCGTACACCTTTCCCACCATCTGCTCCTGGTACGCGGGCGTCACCTTCGAGCCCAACGCGCAAAACCATCCCGAGAAGAGCCGCTACGGAATCGCCACGACCAGTGGCCAGGTTGCCGAGATGGACTTCATTCGGAAAACGAGCTTTCTCGATTACTCGACCATCGCGCTGCGGCTGGTGCCCGACAATTATACTCCCAACAATCCGCAGGGCTGGTGGGACGACAAGCACTGGCAGCAACAGGGCTTTTATACGCTGCCTTACGAGACTTCGGCGAAATGGGGACAAGCGTTGCAGAAACGCGGCGGGTTGGCCTTCACCTATTTTCAGTCCGATCGTGTCTCCGCCGATTTCCGCAAGCAACATCGTAACCTCGTCTTGCCGGGCCGCGGTGTGCTGGACTACACCAAGCCCGAGGTACAGCGGTACATGCGCGGCGTCTACGCGGCGATGCGCGGCAACATCGCCGGCATGATGTTCGACTACTGCGACGAACTGTGGTCTCTGAATCTGGCCAAGGGGGGCTTTTTCGACGACCGCGCCGCCGCCGCCTCGGTCTACCGGCTGGTCTTCCAGTTGGCCAAGCAGGGGCTCGGGCCGCGCTCCTGGATTCACGAGCGGCCGATCGACAATCCCGGCTCCGATATGGCGGTGGGCCTGATCGATTCGCAGCGGACCTCCGGCGACACCGCGTCGATATCGCCGAAGCTCGTCGCGCGTTCCGGGCTGCGCTGGTATAAGAATCGCGTGTTGTTCGCCTACGACATGGACAGCAAGAGCCTCACCAATGCTTGGAAGGAGACGGCGCCGGGCGTCAGCGACGTTGACGGGCGGCGGATGACGCTGACGATGTGTTACGTCGCCGCCAGCCGATTGCTGCTGGCCAATTCATTCCGCGATCTGCCGGCGGAGGCGATCCACGATCTGGAGCGGACGCTGCCCTATCACACGCAGCCGCGAAGCGCCCGGCCATTGGACGCCTTCGTCGTCGATGGGCCGCCGCGGGTTTACGACTATCCGGTCAACGGCGATTGGCATCAGCTTACGCTGCTGAACACCGATGGCCGGCGGGAGGCCGCCTTCGTGCTGCCGCTGCACGGGGAACCCGCCGACGGCGCGATGGGGCTCGATCGCAACTCGCAATACTACGTTTACGACTTCTGGAACGATGCGTTTTGCGGAAAACTCTCCGGCGGAGAGAGTCTCAGACAGACGCTGCGGCCCGGCGAAGCGCGGATGTTGTCGGTGCATCGGGCGGAGCCCCATCCTCAGTTCCTCTCGACCAATCGCCACCTGATGCAGGGACTGGTCGATCTGGTCGGCGGTCCGCGGTGGGACGCACGAGGCCGAACGCTCGCCGGCATGTCGAAAGTGATCGCCGGCGAGACGTATCAGGTGGTCCTGGCCGGCAACGGCTACCGTCCCCTTGCGCCGCGTGCCACGGGAGCGGCGGCGACGATCGAGCCGCTGGCCGGGGCTGCCGGGCTGTATCGCCTCAGCCTGCGAAGTCCGCGAACCGCCGAGGTCTACTGGACCGTCTCGTTTTTATCTCCGTAGCGTGGGGACGGAGGTGGTTTTCGCCGGAAGACCGCACGGTAACGAAAACCGCTGGTGCGAAAACCTCCTCCGTCCCCCTGGTTTCCGAGGCCGTTAACGCTTACGATGCCATCACACGGATCATGGGGAAAAGTCGATGGAACGTTGCCGCTGGGCGGGTTGGGGCGACATCAACGCCTTCTTCGGGCTGATCCTCGATAACGTGGCGGTGATGATCTTGCTGGTCGTGCTGGTCAGCAGCGCCGATCCGCTCGCCGACGTGCGCTTCTCCCGCGAGTTCGTGCTCACGCAGATGATTCCCGGCACCGCCCTGGGCGTCGTGATCGGCGATCTGGTCTACACCTGGATGGCGATTCGCCTGGGGCGCCGAACCGGCCGCGTCGTGACGGCGATGCCGCTGGGGCTTGATACGCCGAGCACGTTTGCGGTCGGACCGCTCGTCCTGTTGCCCGCCCTGAGCACGGCATGACGCGATACGGCATGGACCACGGCCGGGCGATGGTCTTCGGCTGGCATACGGCGGCGCTGGTTCTGCTTTTCGTCGGCGTCTTCAAGTCGCTCTTGGCGCCGTTCGGCGAAAGAGTCCGAAGTTGGGTGCCGCGGGCGGGGTTGCTCGGTTCGCTGGGGGCCATCGCCTTGGCGCTCATCGCTTTTGTGCCGTTGTGGCGGTACGTTGCCGCCGCGCCGATCGTGGGAATGGCTTCGCTCGTCGTGATCCTCGTCACCCTTGTCGCCGGGCGGAGTCTGCCGGGAAAGTTCCCCGGCGCGCTGGCGGCGGTGCTGCTGGGGGTCGCGATCTACGCGATTGGCGACGCCCTGGGGCAGGCGCTCGGCTGCCCGCTGGTTCCGCCGTCGGTTCATAACCAGGCGGCCGCGTGGCGAGCCCCGAACCTGCTGCCCGGCTTTACCTGGGACTGGCTGTGGTGGCAGCGCGTCGGCTGGCAGGCGATCAGTTGCCTGCCGGTGATGTTGCCGTTTGCCTTGGCGACGATCGTCGGCGGCATCGATTGCACCGAGAGCGCGGCGGCGGCCGGCGACCAATACGACACCCGCACGATCCTGCTGACCGAAGGGCTGGCGTCGGTGGCGGCGGGGGCGTGCGGCGGGGTGATCCAGAATACGCCCTATATCGGCCAGCCCGCCTACAAGGCCGCCGGCGGCCGGGCCGCCTACACGCTGGCGACGGCGATCTTCATTGGGACCGCCGGGCTCTTCGGCTGGTTCACTCATTTGTTCGAATGGATGCCCGAGGCGGCGGCGTTCTGCATCCTGGTCTTCGTCGGCTTGGAGATTGCCGCCCAGGCATTTCGCGCCACGCCCGAGCGGCATTTTCCCGCGGTGGCGCTGGCGATGCTGCCGGCGCTGGCCTATCTGGCGCTGATTCCGCTGGACGAGGCGGGCCATCCGTCCACAATCGCCCCTGCCACGGCCGTCGTGCTGCAATCGCTGCGTTGTCTGGCGAACGGTTTTGTGGTCACGAGCCTGCTTTGGGCCTCGATGCTGGCCGCCGTGTTGGACGGGAAGCTGCTCCGCGCGGCGGGTTGCTTGGGACTGGCGGCCGCATGCAGCCTGTTCGGCATTATCCACTCCCCCTTACAGCCCGCGGCGATCGCCCTGCCGCAGCACGTGTATGCCGCCATGCCGCACGATGCCGCCATTCGTTGCCAGTCTCCCTATCATTGGGCCGCCGCTTATGTGTTAGCGGCCGGGTTGCTGGCCATCTTGCATTATTGCAGGAGGCGCGGAGACTGACTGAGAACGTGTTTCGGGCTCGTTCCCCTCTCCCCCTCTGCCCTCTCCACTAGCCACTCTCCACTAGCCACTGGCCACTGCCCACCCAGCACACCCCTGTCCGGAGTCAATTTGCCAAATTCCACGACAAACCCGTTGACAAAGCCGCAGGGGGCGTTAGGCTAAGCAAAAGGTGGGCACGGTGCCGGAAGACGGCGTCGCAGAGGTACCTTCCGCGATGGAGCCGAGGGCCAACGGCTTGCGGAAGTCTCCTGTCATCGCCCGGCGGCCGTGACCGCCTCGATAGGGCAAGCGGCCATTCCACCAAAAGGAGGCGGCTGGCAGACGCGGCGGTCCCGCACGACCGCGGAGCGAGAGACACCGAAGCGCCGTCAATTGCCCTCGACCGACCATCCATTCGTCCAGGGGTGGCCGTTGCTGGGGACTGTCCCGATTTTTGCAGCGCAGTCCGCGAAAATGAGACTGTCCCCTTCGCAGCGCCCATCGCCGTCATTCGTCGGTCTCGATTGACTGCATCGTCTCTGTCGTAGTTTGATTCTCCGGCCAATCTCGCCCGCCGAATCGCGCCCCTGTCGCGGCGGACCGGCAGCCCATCGCAACGGCCGCCGCACGTCCTTGGTTTCCTGCGTCGGTTTTTGTCATTTCCCTTTTTTCACGACGGAGGTAGCAATGATTCGGTATGTACAAGCGTGCGCCGCCGCAGCGGCGCGATCAGCCTCGTTTTGGCTGGCAGTCCTCGCAACCTCCTCCCTCGCCGGCCTCCCCATCGCCCGCGCCGACATTACACCGTACGGTGATGTTTCTCCGGCCGATCCCGCCACTTGGGATAGTTCCACGACCGCTTACGTTGGCGACACGTCCGCTGGAACTCTGACGGTTGACGGTGGCAGCAGTCTGTCTTCAAACAACAGCGTCATTGGCAACGGTAGCACGGCGACCGGCGTCGTGAACATCTCCGGAACCGGCTCGATCTGGACGGTCAACGGCGGCTTCTACAGCGGCCTCTGCGTCGGCAATAGTGGCGGCGGCGCGCTTTCCATTTCCAATGGTGGTAACGTCACCGTCAATGGCCTCAGCGACGATTACGTAGGGTACGAGCCCGGATCGACGGGGTCGGTCACGGTGGACGGGCACGGCTCAATTTGGACGGGGATGATGTATCTCTGGGTCGGCGAGGGTGGGTCTGGGAAGCTCTCAATCACTAGGGGAGGATACGTTTGCAATGGCGCGACGTACATTGGCGCTAACGATGGCTCGACCGGTACAATCGTAGTGGATGGAGTTGGTTCGGCCTTGAGCACCGGAGCGACCACGATCCAGCACACTGGGGCGCTCTCAATCATCAACGGCGGCAGCGTCCACCAACCCTGGGGCGCGTACGTTGACGGGGGCGCCACTGTCGATGGACCTGGCTCGAAGTGGACGGCGGGCGACATGTTTGTCCGAGACCTCCCCTCGATCCCATTCTTGATCCGGAACGGCGGGACTGTAACGGCAACGAGTCTCTCGCTCGAACAAGAGGCGCTCTTGACAATTGACATCGGTCGTGGCAGCCTCCTGAGCATCGATGGCGGCACGGGAACGATCAATAACGGCGGCACGCTCCGGATGGTTGCTGGGGCCGGTGTTCCAGCGAACGTCTCATACCTGCCCGTTTCCGCCGGAACGTGGGGCTCCTTCTACGACAGCACGTCGGGAACATACCAAGCGATTGGCGGAACCCTGAGTGCGTCCCACAGGTTTATCGCCTCCAGTGTTGCTAACGGCACCACCACTGTGCCACTTTCGCTGAACCTAAGACTCGTTCAGCGCGCGTTTGTCACGGACAATGGCCCTGGCGGAACCGGTTGCGGCGTCGGCGCGAGCTTTCCGGCGGCGGGAACCACGACGAATATCACCTTCACCGCCACGCCTATGAGCCAGACGGTCCTTGACGTTCTTCGTGGCGAATTGCCGACAGGCGAATCGGTCTTGAGCGGCTGGTCGTTCTCGACGACCGGGTTCACCGCAACTTCGGACAATCCCGTCTATCTCTCCTTCCAAGTCGGGCCGGGCGAAACATCGGCGAACTTGAACGTGTGGCACTACGATGGCAGTGCATGGACCGAGTACTCGGCGTTGGATTTGACGTACGACGGCAACTACGCAAGTTTCACGGCCAACGGACTGAGCGGCTATGCGATGGTGGCCGTGCCCGAGCCGGGGATGTTGGTGCTGCTGGCGGCCGGCTGCTTGGGACTTCTGGCTTACGCCTGGCGACGGCGGAAGTAGAAGGCGAAAGCTGAGAGCGCGGAGCAGCGGGCGGTTCGCTGCGAAGCCGCAAGCGGCTTGGGGAGCGGTTTCGTTGCGGGCGGGCGAGACGCCCGCGCTCCGGCCGTTGGCGATTCTCTCAGCGGGCGGGACGCCCGCGCCGGGAGACATCGTTGGGGTGGCAGTTGAACTGCCACCCCAACCGCTCCGCCATCGCGTGTTTCTTGCAATCTTGGTGGTGCGCGGGCATACTGGGATCGAACCGTGCCGATGCATCATCCAATGCGGCCATAAGACTCGTAGGAGGCCTTCCATGTCTTTTTTCATCCGCGACCTCTACCGACCGTGCGTTTTGCTTTCGCTGGCTGGCGCGTTCGCTTGGGCTACCGCATCTTCTGCCGCGGTGACGGTGGCTGCCAGCGTCGATGCGGCCGGCGGTTTCTCGCAATATGCGGCGAACCGGCCGCCGCTGGCCCCCAGTCGGCTGGTCGAACTACCGTTGGGCGCCGTGAAACCCAACGGCTGGCTCCGCCGTCAACTCCAACTCCAGGCCGACGGCTTCCACGGCCATCTGACCGAGATCAGCGGGTTCTTGAAGAAAGAGAAGAACGCCTGGCTCGATCGCCAGGGCAACGGCGAGCGCGGCTGGGAAGAGGTGCCTTATTGGCTGAAGGGTTTCATCGGTTGCGGCTATCTGCTGGAGAACCGCCGCATGATCGACGAGGCACGCGTGTGGATCGAAGGGGCCCTGCGGAGCCAGCAGCCCGACGGCTGGTTCGGACCCGGGGCCGGCCGCACCGGAGAGTGTACCGACTTGAAGGGCCGCGATGATCTCTGGCCGAACATGATCATGCTCTTCTGCCTGCAAACCTATTACGATCGTAGCGGCGACCATCGCGTGATCGATCTGATGACGAAATACTTCCGCTACCTGGCGGCGGTGCCCGAAGCGAAGTTTTTGGTGGGCTACTGGCCTCCGATGCGTGGGGGCGATCAGATCTACAGCATCCTCTGGCTCTACAACCGCACAGGCGAGCCTTGGCTGCTCGATCTGGCGCGAAAGACGCACCGCCGCGCGGCCCGCTGGGACAAGGACGTGATCGACTGGCACAATGTGAATGTGGCCCAGGGGTTTCGCGAGCCGGCGATCTTCAGCCAAGTGTCGAACAACCGAGCCGATCTGGCCGCCACGGGGCGCGATTGGAGCAAAGTGCGGGCGTTGTACGGGCAGGTGCCCGGGGGGATGTTCGGGGCCGACGAAAACGCTCGGCCCGGCTTCAACGGCCCGCGGCAGGCCGTCGAGACCTGTGGCATGGTCGAGGAGATGCTCTCCGACGAGATCCTGCTGGCGGTAAGCGGAGAGACGGCCTGGGCCGATCGCTGCGAGAACGTGGCCTTCAACACGTATCCGGCCTCGATGACCGCCGATCTGAAGGCCCTGCGTTATCTCACCGCGCCGAATCAGCCGCAGAGCGACCGCACCGGCAAAGCCCCCGGCGTTCAGAACGACGGCAACATGTATCAGATGGATCCCTACAGTCACCGCTGCTGCCAGCACAACTGCGGGCACGGCTGGCCGTATTTCACTTCTCACTTGTGGTATGCCGCGCCGGGCGACGGCTTGGCGGCAATGCTCTATGCGCCGTGCGAGGTCCGCGGCAAGGTCGCCGGCGGCCGCGAGGTACGGATCGTCGAGACGACGCGCTATCCGTTCGAGGAGCGGGTCGAGTTCGCTTTTTCGCTCGCGTTGCCCACGAAGTTCCCGCTCCTGCTTCGCATTCCCGCCTGGTGTAACGGGGCGCGGATTGCTGTCAATGGCGAGGACGATCCGACGGCACTGCCGCGCGGCGCATCGCGCGGATCGACCGCGAGTGGAAAGAGGGAGACAAGCTGCTGCTTACGTTGCCGATGAAGGTGGACGTTGCGATTTGGAGCAAGAACCGCGGCTTCGCCTCGGTCAATCGCGGGCCACTAACCTACTCGGTGGCGATTCGCGAAGAGTACAAGCGGTCAGGTGGCAGCGACGCCTGGCCAGCCTGGGACATTTATCCCGGCTCGCCCTGGAACTACGGGCTGGTGCTCGGCCAGGGCGATCCGGCGGCCGGAATCCCCGTCACGCCTGAGAAATGGCCGGCCGACGACCAGCCGTTCCGCGCCGATAGCGTGCCGTTGAAACTAACGGCCCGGGCGAGGCGGATTCCGGGCTGGGGGCTAGATCGCCGGGGGCTGGTGCAGGAAGTGCCTCAGAGCCCGGTACGGTCGGACGCGCCGGAGGAGACAATCACGCTGATCCCAATGGGAGCCGCCCGGCTGCGGATTTCGGGCTTTCCGGTAATCGGCCAATAGCCCAGCCATTCGCGGCGGCCAAGAGTACGGTGTCCGCCCAGGCCACCGGCTGAGGGCGATGCGGCTCCCGGCCGCCAGCAGCCGTATGAGGTATTCACCCCAAGTACACCCCACAGGGCTCGAACCTGTAACCTTCGGTTCCGGAGGTCGCTCACTTATGAAACGGACTCTGCGTCGGATCTCCCTGCCATCAAACGAATTAAAGCACGAATGTGCAAGCCATTCGACCGCCTGACTCTTCCGGATTTTACATGTCTTGCGGCCGTTTTTCAAGGATTGTGTACCGGATTCTGTATCATCCGCTCTTCGAGACAGTGTCCCTCGGGCGGCTTCTTTTCGCGACGAGCTTACAAGTAGTACTCTGATCCGATCGCATCTGATCGACAATCCGCATCACGGCGAAATGAACCCATGATCCTACTGCTGGTGGGTATCCCGAACATCCATCGCCAGCCGTTCGCGGGCCACTTCATTCTACCGCCTAGTGTAGTGTCTCGTAATTGGGTTAACTTATAAAATGGCGACAGGTGGGGCAGACATTCCTGTCTGCCCAGGAACCAGGCAAGTGGGAACATCTAGGGCAGACAGGAATGTCTGCCCCACCTGTTTCTGTCTCTTGTTCATAAAGCACGATCTGTGTGAGACACTACACTAGCAAGGTCCTAGCTCCCGGCGCTTCGCTCTCGTCGCTCTCCACCTTGCTCTAACGGCAGTATTCCTCCCGTGGCCGCGAATACGGCCTCCTACCTGAATGGCACTTGAACTTCTCTAACTGCTTTACTCATCTCGAATTGTGTAAATATGTCGATGTTTTTGCAGGAGTTTATAGGGTTTGGGCAGGGCCGATCAGTTTTCCAATCGAGGTGGCACGCAATGCCAAGGCTTGATTGGAAGCGGTTTTGATGTAATCTTTTGCGAGGTCGAGGGTTGCGTTGAAAATGTGCTTTGGGAAAATGGCGGTGAATTGACCGCGCATGAAAAAGCCGTTCCAGCAATGATAGGGGGTCACAACACCAAACCCCATCATGGAAGGAACGGCAAATGGCCAACGCAAGGAAGCGGGCCCGCCAACGACGGCGGGCGAAATCGTTGATCGGCTCGATGCGAGAGTTTCTCACGCCGGAAGTTTTCAAGCAAGTCCGAAATGCTTCAAAACGCAGGAAATGCCCGCGTTGGGACTTGCATCCTTTGCTTTACATCATCATCCTGACGACCTATTGCTGTGGCGACAGCCTCCCGGAAAAGTTTGAAGCCGCCAGAATGTTCTATGTCGCCAGTTGTCCAAAACGAAAACGGCCGGGCCAGCACTTTTCCGGCTTTGAAAAGGCCATCGCCAAACTTCCCATGCCCATCCTGCGGGCGTTGGCGGCGGCCCTGCGGCACGGATGGAAGTCATTTTCGGCAATCAGTGGAAAGTGGGAAACTTCATCCCCTTTGGCTGTGATGGCACGCGGCAGACGTGTCCCCGCACCGAGGAACTGGAGCAACGCTTGGGAAGCGGCGGCAAAGAGGATTCGTCACCGACAATCTGGAACACCTCGATCGTGCATCTTACCTTGGGCATTCCCTTTTGCTGGCGATTGGGGAAGGGGGGCAAAGCCAGCGAACGAAGTCACCTCATGTACATGCTGCGTTGGCTGCCAGCGGCGGCGTTGGTGGTGGCCGACGCGGGATATGTGGGCTACAACGTGGCCGCGACCATGATCTTGGCGAACGTGTCCTTTCTCATCCGCATGTCCTCCAAGGCCACCTTTTACAGCGAAACCCAGGAACTGTTGGAGGAGTTCCGCGAAGGGATTGTCTATTATTGGCCGAAGAGCCAGCAGGAGGACGGCAAGCCGCCGATTCGCGGCCGATTGCTGCGGATTCACAGTTGCCGTCATAAGGTGGACGTTCGGCTGTTTACGAACGTGGAAGATGCGAAGCAGCTATCCTTGGAGATGGCGGGAACTTGTTATCGTTGGAGGTGGGAAAACGAGGGATTTTTCAGAACCTACAAGCGAACCTTGAAGAAAGTGGCGTTGATGAGTCGGACGCTACGGCTAGTGCATCGCGAGGCAGAGGCTTCGATGATCGCAACGCAGTTATTGCTTTGTCAAGGCGCGTTGGCGATGCCGGCACCGCCGAAAGACAGCCTCCCGATAATGTGCAGCCCACGGGGGGTGTTGCTGGAGGTGCGTCGTGACATGTTAGGCCGTAGGGAATCCAAGCCATTTCGTGAAAGGATTGCCCGAGCGCAACGCGAACGGCGTGTGCGTACCAGCCCGAAACAGAAGCGGGAATGGCCGCGTCGCAAAGCTCACACGGCGCCACACCCGCCGGTCTTGCTGCGGCTGACAGAAGAACAGAAAGTCAAGATTCAACAACAGTTACAAGCGGCATAACACAGTAAACTGGAAATGGCATTGCGTGGCACGGGCATCTTGCCCGTGTTTCTCGGCCACGGGCAAGATGCCCGTGCCACGCAAAATGGAAAACTGATCGGCCCTGAGGGTTTGGGGCGGCGTTTGACACGCCGAGGCTCGAAACGGTCGGGACGATTGCCAACGATGTGTGTCGCGATGGCCGCCAACAACGCTTCGCACCACGCCTCGCTCGAAACTCTCGACAGCAACATCGGCAAGAACTGGTTCAGCGTTTGAAGCGTTCCCTTGAAACTGAGCTGCCACGGCGATCGGCCCGACTTCAAGGCCGCCTGCGCCATCACCCCGCGAATCACATTGTAACCGAGCAGATGCGTCCGGACCTCATTGCGGACCCGCTCCGGCTTCTTGCATCGCAACTGGTCCATCTGCAAGGCGATCTTCAAGCTCCGCAAATACAATTCCGCCTGCCATCGCCGGCGGTACAAATGCGCGATCTCCTCGGGCGGATACTGCTCAGCGTCCAGCAGCGTCGTCACGACCACCAGCGACCGGGTGCGAAAGCCCTTCTAGACGACTCGCACGCGAACCTCCCGCAACGTCAACTCGTCCGGCAGTTCGCGATACTGGGCAAGCGACATCCATTGCGGTCGCGCCGGCTTGCTCCAAGTAACCAAGTGATCTTCCTTGCCCAGCCCCTTGCCTTGGAGGGGGATAAAACGGGACGGGTTCGATATTGGCAAAATGGAACGACATCTTCTTCGCCTATCTTCACTTAATCGGACCTGTCCCGTTTTCCGCCCCCAAGGTTGCCTTTTATAGGGGCCAATACGACAACAGTTCCACTGCGAAAAAGATCGGTTGATCTTTCACCCTCCCATTCGTGGGGCCTTCGTCATTTTTCCCTTGGCGCTCTTTCATAATGTACCACTACCGCCCGTTTATTTTTGTTGTCAATTTTCTGGCAACGATGCTAGACTGATGGCTGTCGTCGCCAGCCAAGGCCCGCGGCACTTGCCCTCTCGCTTTTCTCTGACTGAGAGATTAGTCTGGAGATAGTCCGAGGCCATTGCTTGCCCCCCGAGGGAGGATCGCCACCATGAGACGCGCCGGTATTCTGAGTCTGCTGTTCCTTGTGGCAATCGCGGCGATCGGCCGGGCAGATCTGCAAGTCGCGACTCTGCAACCCTATCGCCAAGACCGCTTCTATGTGGGGGCCGACAAGGACTTCCTCGGCCAAGCCTTCAACTGGTCCGGTGTGGGACAGGCGGCGGACGGCACTTGGGCCACGATGATCTCGCCCGACTATTTCGTCAGCGCCGCTCACTACCATCCCGGCGGCGGCGACGTGCTCACGTTCTACGAGGGCAACGATCCCTCCGGGCCAAGCCATCAGTACACCGTGTCGTCGTGGAACTATCAGACCACCTACGATGGCGTGGGATCTGATCTCTGGGTAGGAAAACTGACGACCCCGATTCCCGCCAGCGATCACATCACCTATTATCCGATTCTCGCGCTGCCCGACGAATCCGACTACGTCGGCCAGATGATCTACGTCAACGGCAAGCCCAACCGGATCGGCCGGAACATTATCGACCGGATCACGACCGCGCAGGAGCCCGATCCGCCCGCCGCGCCCTACAAGAATACGGTGACGATGGAATACGATTACGATCCGGTCAACGGGCTGGGAGCGGATGAGTGTTATTTGATCAGCGGCGACAGCGGCGGCCCGAGCTTTGTCGACGCCGGCGGACAACTGGCCCTGGTGGGCATTCACTATTACAACGGCGGCACTCCTGGTCCGGAAGATTTGGGCCCGATTTCCGGCGATTCTTTCGTGCCCTACTACATCGACCAACTCGACGCGCACATGGGCGGCGAGAGCGTTATCCTTGTGCCTGAGCCGGGCACGGTGTGGCTGCTGGTCGCAGCCGCGGCTGCTTTCGCGCTAGCCGAGACGTTAACGTTGAGCGCCGAGCGTTCGACTAAACGTCTCGGGCGTCGAACTGCGAGGAGAGTCCTTCGCCGGCGGCTTGCCACAGCTTTGCGGCCAGGGCCGCTCAGTTTTCGCTGTGGGAGGCGACTCCTGTCGCCGATTTGGGCGCTGCCCAGCAGAAATCGCCACAAATCGGCGACAGGAGTCGCCTCCTACAATCTCCGAATTGAAAAACTGATCGGCCCTGGTTTTGCGGCCGAAAAACTTGACAGCGAGGAGGATCGTGACGTAGAATAGAAATAGCCTGGATAGGGCTGGAAAGGTGTGCGGCCGGCAGCGGATGCGCGGGGGCGGCTCTTGCGAAATCCGGCCGGTTCTGCTGCAAATTGAGGCGGAAATCTGCCGATAGTTTGGGTACACAAATCACGCGTGTATCGAACTTCCTGCCTGGTATTCCGACGGAGGTGCCAACCCATATAGCGTGAGCCGAGGTCAACTTCACGGCTAGTGCAGAAGCACGCCAGACCTTCGCTCGTCTCGCAGCGACGCATCCAGTCGCAATCGGCGGGAAGTTTGAATCACGGCCGCCGCGCCCTTCCAAGCGAAGAACGCGGCGGCTAGTTTTTTGCGCTGCACGAAGACGGGATGAAGGATGAGGGATGAGGGATGAGAATCGCGCTGCTGGCCCGCAAGCCGCTGTAATCTCTAGTCCCCAGCCCCTCACTTCGCCACTGTCTCGTGGATCCACTGCACCTGCGGCTGGCCGCCGTTGCGGCTGGGAGTGCCGATGACGCGCTCGGCCATGTAACGCTGGCGTTCCTTGCTGCCTTTGGGCGGCCGGAAATTGTCCCCTTTTTGCAAAATCGGCCGCGTCTCGCTGATCCCGCCGAACTCGCGTTTGCCGGCCGATTGACAAGGGAACCAACGCCCTTTGCCCTCCTTGTCGACCAGGTAGAATTCGGGATAGCAATGGCCGGGCACCCAGACGGTGCGGGCGGGGATGCCGGCCGCGCGGCAGATGGCGATGAACAGCGAACTGAGCTCTTCGCAGTCGCCCGTACCGTCTCTCAACGCCGCCAGAGCGCCCTTCAGCGGGCCGTTCTGGTACTTCACCTTCTTGCGGACCCAATCGTAAATCGCCTCGACGTGGTCCCACGCCTTCTCCTGGTCCACGCCGATCTGCTTGGCAAGTTGCCTGATCTTCGCGTCACCGCTCTCGATTTTCGGGCTCGGCGTCAGATAGAAACGTATCTGCCACGACAGTTTCGCCGGATCGGGGATCGAGTAGACGTTGGTCTTCTCCGGCGGCAGGATTGTGCTGCGGCGAACTTCGACGGTGACGATCGCTTTTGCTTCCTCGCCGGCGTCGAGGTGCGCCACCCGCACGTTCATGATCTTGGCGCCGCCACCGACGATTTCGTAGCTGATGCGGGCCGCACCAGTTCTCTCTTCCTTGAGGATGCTGACCTCCTGCTCCGGCCAATCGACGGGAACCGGGGCATAACCGGTGATTCCCTTGCAGGCCCCGCCCGACGCTCGGATAATCATACCCGCCCGCCAACGCGTTACCTGCGTCTGTCCCGTCTTCATAGCGTTCGGTTCGGTCGTGCCTTCCTTGAATTGGGCTCGAAGCGAAGCGGCCAACCCAAGCCAGAACAGCACGGCGGCGAGAAAAACACCTATTCGCATCGTCATACCTCGCGGCAGTCAAAAACGTTTCCGTACAGTCTATTCTAAGTCGGCCCGCACACAATTGACACAAGAAAGACGCCCCCTCGTGATGGTGGGCACTAGCCGCATTCGGCCGGGTGCTGTATCCTGACAATGGTCAAGGAGATCTCGCCGTGTCGGAATCACATGCCAATCGCCAGCAGATTCTCGAGATGATGAACGGTTTTCGGCCCGCCTGTGTGATCGGGGCGGCCGCCGAGCTCGATCTGTGGACCGCCCTGGGCGGCCAATCGCTCTCGGCCGAGCAGTCGGCCGAAAGACTCCGCACCGACCTGCGGGCGACGACCATTCTGCTCGACGCCCTGGCCGCGCTGGGACTTCTGGAGAAACGCGACGCTCGCTACAGTGTCCCGCCCGAGCTGCGCGGCTGGCTGGCCGAGGATAGCCCCGAGACGGTCCTGCCGATGTTGCGGCACGCGATGACGATTCTCCGCAGTTGGTCGCAGTTGGCCTGGGTCGCCAAGTCGGGCATCCCCGCGCCGCGGATTCCCAGCATTCGCGGGCCGGAGGCCGATCGCGCCAGTTTCATCGCCGCGATGCACGTTGTCTCAGGTCCGATGGCAGACGAGTTGGTCGAGCAGCTCGGGCCGCCGCGGTTTCGCCGGCTGCTCGACGTGGGCGGGGCGTCCGGCACGTGGACGCTGGCGTTTCTCCGCGCGCGCCCACCGCGTCCGCCACAATTTTCGACTTGCCCGACGCCATCCAACAAGCCCGCCAGCGGCTGGCGGGCAGCGAGTTTGCCGATCGCGTCAGCTTGGTCGCCGGCGACTTCTACGCGGACGAATTGCCCCAAGGCGCCGATTTCGCCTGGCTCAGCGCGATCTGTCATCAGCACTCGCGTCGGCACAACCGCGAGTTGTTCGCCAAGGTCTTTCACGCGTTGGCGCCGGGCGGGCGGATCGCGCTGCGCGACGTGGTGATGGAGCCCGATCGCGTCACTCCGCGCGAAGGCGCGCTGTTCGCCGTCAATATGTTGGTGAATACCGACAAAGGCGGCACGTTCACCTTCGACGAATACGCGGAAGACCTCTGTTCTGCCGGCTTCGTAAACCCGCAATGGCAGGTGAAGCACGAGGCGATGAACTCGGTCATCGCGGCCGAAAGGCGCTAACCGCCTCCAGGCAGTATGCCGCCGCCGCGGCGATTACGGCCACCACGGCCAGGGGAACATCTGCGGCGCAGCCGCGCCAGAAGTAGATAGCCGAGAATCAGCCCAAGCAACGCCGCCAGCACGTGACCGACCAGACTGATTAACCAACGCGGAACGGGCGGCTCCGCCGCCGAATTGCGACCGGATCGCTCCTGGAGAGCGAAGTCATCGGCCGCGTCCGGCAGCTTCGGCAACGATGCCGGCGTCTGCGATTCGTGTTCGCCCAACTCTTCCGAAACCTCGTTGGTCGCCATAACGGATCGCCGCGTGCTCGGCAGACAGACAACTTCCCACCGCCGCGCCAACTTGTATGGCCGGCACCATCCTCTCATTTTAGTCTAACCCCGTTGCGCAGAACTCACAAGCGATATTCGGAATGCCTGGCCAGGGCCGATCAGTTTTTGAATTTGGGCGGAATTGTAGGGTGGGTCAAGCGAAGCGCAGCCCCATAGGCACAAAGTTAAGGAAATTGGTCTTTCAATAAAACGGGGAAGTCCTTAAGCCAGGCGAAGTTATTGCAAACACAAGCCTGGAAGAAGGAGCTTCCCGATGGAGATCGTAACGCAAGTCACGGGGTTGTTGCAAGGGCTGTTGAGTGAGTCGATGGATGCACTGGCGCGAGAAACCGGGTGCGTAAAGCGGGAACGCAAGTTCTCGGGGTCTACGCTGCTGTCCTCCTTGGTGCTGACCGTGCTGCGAAAGCCGACCCCCCAAAGTCGCGACTATCAAACCACGGCTGCCCAACTTGGGGTGATCGTCACGGAAGACGCCATCGCACAACGTTTTACCCCCGACTTGGTGAACTTTCTCGAACCGGCGCTGCAGCGCGTGCTCGGCCACGTATTGACCGCCGATGCGCCCCCGATCGCACTGCTGGAACGCTTTGCCGAAGTGGTGATCGGCGACAGCACCACGATTGCCTTGCCCGACGAGTATGCCGACCGCTTCCCCGGTTGCGGCGGCTCGCACGGCGGCGGCCAAGCCGCGCTGAAAATCCAAGTGCTCTGGGAGCTTCGTCACGGAACGTTGCACGTGCTGCTGGAGCCGGGCCGCGCGAGCGACGCGAAGAGTCCGATTTCGGCAATCCCCTCGGCCGCCAGAACCTTGTCGATCTTCGACTTGGGATATTTTTCCGTGGAACGTTTCGAGCGTGCGCAGAAGGCGGACGGCTATTGGCTTTCGCGTCTGCAGCATGGGACGGCGGTCTGCGACGAGCGCGGGCAACGCCGGGATTTGCGGGCATTTCTCGAAGAAAAACGCGGACAACGGCGTGGTCGATGTGGCGGCGCAAATCGGTGACAAGCGGCTGCGGTGCCGCTTGGTGGCCGTGCGTGTGCCGCCGGAAGTGGTCGCGCGGCGATGCCGGAAAATCCGCGAAAAGGCGCAGGACCACGGCCGCGAGCCGTCGCAGGAATACCTGCACCTCCAAGCCTGGACGATCTTCGTCAGCAACTGCCCGCCGGAGTTGCTGACGTGGAAGGAAGTGGTGGTTCTCTACCGCGCGCGGTGGCAAATTGAACGATTGTTCAAGCTCTGGAAGTCGTATAATCATCTGGCCGATCGCCAGGTCCATGCCCCGGCGGCCAAGCAACTGGCGGAGGTGTATATCAAACTCATCGCCGTGATCGTGCAACACGGCATGTTGTTGATGGCCGTGTGGCTCGATGGGCAGCGGAGCCTCTGGCGTGCGGCTGCCAGCCTGGCCGGATGGGTCGCCCAGTGGCTCGCCGCGATCGACGATCCGGCGAGGCTCGAGCGCGTGCTCGATCAGCAACGTCAGTCCTTGTCCAAATCCGCGCATAAGCCGTCGCCGAAAACACCCGAGTTGTTTCCAACTACTGAATAATCCAGGACTTCTGGAGTACACTGTTGCTTAACTTTGTGCCTATGGGGTCGAGCGAATGCAGCCCCACCACAACCAACGAAAATTCCGGGAAATGGTGGGGCCGCGCTTCGCTTGACCCACCCGACTTTGAAAGACTGATCGGCCCTGCCACGACCAGCCCTTGCTTGCAGAGCCAGGCGGCAGTTGTTAGACTGTTTTAGATGGGCCGACCGCGCCGACTGTCGGGATACAGCCCATGCGAGTGCCGGCCCCGATTACCCGCCGATTCCTTCACTCCACAAGTTCCTCTTTTGAGCGGTGGCAGGCAGAGCGATCTCCCACCGTCGAAGGTGCATGCGAATTATGTCAGACTCCAATGACCGCAGCAGCGTGACTCGGCCCTCGCGCCGTGATTTTCTCAAGACCACGTCCGCCGTAACGGCCGCCGGCGTGCTGAGCAGTGGCCTGTCAATCGCCCGCGGCGCGCATGCGGCCGGCAGCGACCTGCTCAGGATCGGTCTGGTTGGCTGCGGCGATCGCGGCAGCGGCGCCGCCGTCAACGCCCTTGGGGCCGACAAGAACTGCAAGCTGGTGGCAATGGCCGATGTCTTTGCCGACCGAATTCACCTGAGCTTGGGGAATATCAAGGCGGCGCTTGGCGAGGAGGCCGCCGGCAAAGTCGCTGTCGCCCCCGACCACTGCTTCGCCGGCCTCGACGCGGCCGAGAAGTTGGTGCGTAGCGGCTTGATCGACGTGGTGATCCTGGCCGAGCCGCCCCACTTCCGTCCGGCCCATCTTAAGGCCGCGGTCGACGCGGGCCTGCAAATCTTCTGCGAAAAACCGGTGGCCGTTGACGCCCCCGGCATCCGCAGTGTCATGGCCACGGTCGAGGAGGCAGAGAAGAAGAACCTGAACCTCGTCTCCGGCCTCTGCTGGCGCTACGATCGCGGAGTGCGCGAGGTGATGAAGCGCGTGCACGACGGCGCCATCGGCGAGATCAAGTGCATCCAGGAAACCTACCTCGCCTCACCGCTCTCCTATCGGACGCGAAGGCCGGAATGGACGGAAATGGAACACCAGTTGCGCAACTGGCAGTACTTTGTTTGGCTCTCCGGCGATTTCAACACCGAGCAGCACGTCCACAGTCTCGACAAGGCCTCCTGGGCTCTCGGCGAGCAGCCGCCCCTGCGGGCCTGGGGCGTCGGCGGACGGCAATGCCGCGATCCCAAACAGGGCAACGTCTACGACCACCACGCCGTCACCTACGAGTATCCCAACGGCGTCAATGTTCATTCCTATTGTCGCCAGATCGCCGGCTGCCCCTGGTACGTCAACGACGTCATCGTCGGCACCAAGGGCCGGGCGATCGTGCTGGATTTCCGCATCGAAGGCGAAACGAATTGGCGTATGCCCGGCTCCAGGCCCGGTGCGTTTAGCTCGCCCCTCGCGTATGACGTCGAGCACGTGAAGCTCTTCGAGGCAATCCGTTCGGGCAAGACGATCAACAACGGCCACTACATGGCCCAGAGCACGATGCTGGCGCTGTTCGGCCGCATGGTCGATTACACCGGGCAGATCTTGACGTGGCAGCAGGCGATCAACTCCAAGCAGCGATTGGCCCCGGAGACCTACGCCCTGGATGCCGTGCCGCCGGTGTTGCGCGACAAGGACGGCAATTATCCGGCCGCCATGCCGGGCATCACACATTTTGAATAGGAGGAACCTGCCGTGAGTTCTCATTTTAGCCGACGCGAGTTCCTGGCGGTCTCGGCCGCGGCCGGCGCCGCTCTGGCGTTGGGCCGACACGCCGCCGCCGCAACGCTGAAAACCAGACTGCACAAAGCGATGATCGGCGTTCCCAGCAAAGGCCTGCTCAAGGCCTGGAAGGCCGCCGGATTCGAGGGGATCGAATCGACCCAATGGCGGTCGTCGCCCCGCGATGCCGCCGCCATGCGCAAGACCGCCGAATCGCTCGGCATGCGCGTTCATTCCGTTCTGTTCGGCTGGGGCAGAATGAACGGCGGCGACGCCGCTCTGGCCGATTCGGTAGCGAAAATGCAGATCGCCCTGCGAACCGCAAATGCCTACGGCGCCGACACCGTGCTCTACGTCCCCTGCATCGTCGGCGGCGTGCCGATGCCCGAGCCGTGGTCGTTCGACCTCCGCCTCGACAAGAAGACCGGCCACTTGCGCCAGGTCGTCGCCGGCGACAATGCGCCGTATCAGAAATACATCGAGGCCCACGACCACGCCGTCGATACCTCGCGCGAAGGCATCAAGCGGCTGATCCCCACCGCGAAGAAGATGGGCGTAATCATCGCCGTCGAGAACGTCTGGAACAACTTCTGCGTGAAACCCGATCTGGCCGCCAATTTCGTGGGCTCGTTCAACAGCCCCTGGGTGCGGGCGTACTTCGACATCGGCAATCACGTCAAATACGCCCCGCCGCAGGATTGGATTCGCACTCTGGGCAAACTCGTGGTCAAGTGCCACGTCAAGGACTTCAAGCTCAACCCCGACGGCCACGGCGGCGAGTTCTGCAACATCCGCGACGGCAGCATCAATTGGCCCGCGGTCCGCGCGGCTCTCGACGCCGTAGGCTACAACGGCTGGATGTCCATCGAAGGGGGCGACCTCTCGCTGGCCGAGAACAGCAGACGGCTCGATCTGATCATCGCCGGCAAATGAGAGGTGGAGGGGGGATGGATGATGGATGAGGGATGAAGGATGAGGGATGAAGGATGAAGGATGAAGGATGAGGGATGGGAACCCCGCTTCCTGACCCCTAGCCCCCAGTCCCCAGCCCCTGGCCCCCAGTCCCCAGCCCCTGGCCCCTGCGGACAAATGACTCCCCGTGAAAGGCTGATGTCCACGTTGCAGGGCAAACCGGTCGATCGGCCGGCCGTCTCCTTCTACGAACTCAACGGCCTGGACGAAAACCCGAGCGACCCCGATCCGTTCAACATCTTCTCGCATCCCTCCTGGAAGCCGCTGATCGATCTGGCCCGCGAGCAGACCGACCGCATCGTGCTCCGCGGCGTCGCCTTTAAGGAGATCGCGCCCGACCCGATTGGCCACGTCGCGACCGACGAAACGTGGGACGATTCGCAAGGCCGCCGCCTCACCCGCCGCACGATCGCCGCGGCAGGCCGAACGCTGACGATGCAGACCCGCCGCGACCCCGACATCAACACCGTCTGGACTACCGAGCACCTGCTAAAGGACGTGGACGATCTCGATGCCTTTCTCGAACTGCCGGTGTTCGGTGCGGGCGAAATCGTCGATCCAACGCCGGTCCTAAAGACGGAAGACGCCCTCGGCGAAACCGGCATCGTGATGATCGACACCCCCGACCCGCTCTGCCTGGCGGCCCTGTTGTTCGACCTGGGGCAATACACAGTGATCGCCATGACCGAGCCCGCAAAGTTCCAGCGGCTGCTCGACCGTTTTTCCGAGGTGCTGCTGGCGAAGACGGCCGAGGTCACCGAAGCGCTGCCCGGCCGGCTATGGCGGATCTACGGGCCGGAGTTCGCCGCGCCGCCCTATCTGCCGCCGCGGCTGTTCCGCCAATACGTCTGCCGCTACGTGACGCCGATGATCGAGATCATCCACCGCAGCGGCGGCTACGCCCGCATCCATTCCCACGGCCGTCTGAAGGACATCTTGGACGACATCGCCGCGATGGGCGCCGACGCGCTCGATCCGATCGAGCCGCCGCCGCAGGGCGACGTCGAGCTCGCCTACGTCCGCCGCCGCTACGGCGGACAGCTCGTGCTGTTCGGCAATTTGGAGGTGGCCGACATCGAGAACATGCCGACGCCGCGATTCGCCGAGAAGGTTCGCCGTGCGCTTGACGAGGGAATGGCTGGCGAGGGCCGCGGCTTCGTGCTCATGCCCTCGGCGTCGCCTTACGGCCGCGTGCTCTCGCCGCTGGCGTTAGAGAATTATGAGACGATCATTCGCCTCGCGCTGAGCGTGAACCCGCATGTGCCACTGCTTGCTTGCAAGCAGTGGGACAGCACCAACCCGCGCCCGGCACTGCTTGCAATCAAGCAGTGGCACACTGCTGGCGTTTTCTGGGACCTAAGCCGGGTGAAAGCGCAGGCCGCAATCGCCACACTCAGCAGCACTCGACCGTCTGCATGATCTCGCCGGTGGGCGCCATATCGTTAACGGGCACCTTGCCGTGCTCGATCATGTACTGTTTTCGTTGGCACTGGTCCTGTTTTTCCCCGGTGCAATACTCGGCGCGGTACCACAGACCCGCCAGATCATTGCCGCTGCAATGCTTCTTCACAAAACCGCACAATTGCAGCATCTTGCATTCTCGGTCCATCTACCCCTCCTTTCCGCGCAGGTGTGAAATTGCGGAACCAATGAATCCCTGGCAACCTTAGCCCACCAGCGCTCCGAAAGCAACTGCGCGGAGCCGCCGTGCAAGTCTCTCCGTTTAGCCGCGCCCCGCAGGGAAGCGAGCGCCCCGTCTACCCGCCTCCACCGGTCGTCGTCGCCCCCCAGGGCCGATCAGTTTTTCAATTTGGAGATTGTAGGAGGCGACTCCTGTCGCCGATTTGGGTGCCGCCCAGCCGAAATTGCCACAAATCGGCGACAGGAGTCGCCTCCTACAGCGAAAACCGATCGGCCCTGGTGTGAGCGTCAAGTTTGTGGGTGGCGTCAGTTGGGGGGAGGATTCCAGAAGGATTCCCAACAGACGGACTCGCTGAGGTAGAGGGCGCGGAGGTGACAAACGGCGTCCGCTCCATCCTCACTCCAACGCATTCCACCACCCTTCAGCCGGTTGCCCACGACCGTCTTGCAGGCCGACTCCACCGGGCCCGAACCAATCTGCCAACCGTTGCGGACGTAGGTCGGGTAGTCCATGCGGTGCTCGTGATTGCGATAGTATTGCACCACTTGGCGATGCTCTTCCCAAAGCGCCGTCGAGGCTGCGCCAAGGTCCAATTCCTGCAAACATCGTCGCACCGTCGGACCGCCTTCGTGTTTCAAACGATGGCACATATCGTCGAGCCATGCTTGTCGCCCCGACTCGTCTTCGCCATACAGCGCCTGGCTCAATTCCACGAGATATTCCTTGGCATGAAAGAAGTCGAGAATGCAAACGGCCTTGGGAAAGAACCGCTTGAAAAACGGCTCCAAGCCCGATCCTCCGTCGCTGAGCGCGATGTGTTGATCGGCGTTGGCCCAGCCGACCTCCAACGCCTCGCGATGAAGTTGCCGTCCGAGGTCGTCAAGCTCGAAAAAGCCTGATAAATAGCGTACTTGGCGCGGCGGCGGCCGCTTGGAATCGTGTTCGCTTTGTGGATTGTAGACCATACCTACGTAAGCCATCCGGCCCTCTGCGTGGTGACCGCCGGAATCTTGTTGACGCACGCCCGTGGCGTCGAGACTGACGTAGGCGCAACGTTGTCCGCGGGCGTCGCGCTGCCACTGCCAGTCGCGCGTTAGACTAAGTGATTGTCCCCCGCGAAGTTGTTGGCGAACGCGCTGGCCTGCCGCCTCGGTGGTGCGCTCCACCGTCGATTCGCTCATTTGCAAACCGGCCATCTTCCACAACACTCGTTCGGCGCCGTCGGCGAAGCTGCCCAACACGCCAGCCAGCGCCGCGATTTCGTCGGCGGCTGGCGTCAACGCCCCATCACTCAACCGCAGCTTGTCGCACCACGGCCGCCGTCCCTTTCCGCAATGCTTGCAGTGATAGTAGGCGAACCGGATGGTGACTTCGCCAAACAAACTCACGAACGTCTTGTTCCGCCACTCGACGAAGCGGGCGTTTTCGCCGCACTGCGGACAGATCGTGCTGGAACCTTGATACCCCCTTTTTTACGGTCGTTGACCGTTGCCTCAAGCATGTGACGAGCCATCCCCAGTACCTTATTGCGAAGATCAAACTCGCCTGGCCCCAACAACTGGTCGTCGCGTTTCAGCACCATCGCTTCGGCGATCCTGCGCACGTCGCCTTCAATGGCCTTCATCACAAGTGCAATAACCCGTTCAACTTCTGCCGATTGACTCGGCTCACACACCGCCGCCGTTGGCAAGTCGTCCATAACTCACCCCTCCTTGATTCGGTGGAAAATAGGTAAACCTCCTTGCGAAGTGGCTGGTGTACACGATTTTCCACCCACAATCAAGACGCTCACACTCGGCCCTGCGTCGCCCCCTTTCAACATTGAACTTCACCCCTCCGTTTGATACAATCGTTGTAAGCAGCCTTGGACATCGCGGCGGGACAGCACGGTGCGATCATGCGGAACGAATGCCCGACGCCCAATCCCCACCTGCCAGGCAGGAAGCCCGAAGCTGCCAACGAGCAGTTGCGTGAACGGGTGCGCTCGCTTCGCTTGCCGCCGCAGCCGGCGGGCGGCAGCGGCCGCGCGCTCCCCTGGTTTCTCTGCTTTGTCCTGGCCGGCAGCACCGCCGTTCTGGGCTATCTCTACTGGCAATCCGTTCAACAACCGGCCGCCGCGCCGCAATCCGCCACGGCGGCCGCTCCCACCGCTGCGACGAGCCAAACCCATGTCACGACCGTCTCGACTGCCTCCTCCGGCGGGCTCAGCCTTGGAGGCGAAGGGATACATCATCCCCACGCACCAAATCCTCGTCAGTCCCAAGGTCAACGGCATGGTAATCAAGCTGCGGATCACCGAGTCCGATCGCGTGAAGAAAGGCAACGTCCTCGCCGAGCTTGAAGACACCGAATATCGCGCCGACCGCGACCGCGCCGCGGCCGCCCTCGATTCGGCCCGCAAGAATCTCGCCGAACTGGAGCACGGCTACCGCCCCAAGGAGATCGACGAGGCGGCCGCCGAGCTGGCTGAAGCCGAGGCTCAGCGCATCCAACTCGATACCGACTACCGCCGCTCCGCCGATCTGTTGGAGAAGAAAGTCATCGCGCAAGAGACGTACGACGTAGCCCTGAGCAAGCTCCAGGCGATGACCCGCCGCGTGCAGCGGCTCGGCCTGGCGTTGAAACTGATGCAGGAGGGACCGCGGATCGAACGGATCGAGGCCGCCCGTGCCCAGGTCCACCAGGCCGACGCCGAACTGGCCAAGGCCAAGTGGCGGCTGGAGAACTGCATCGTCCGCGCCCCGATCTCCGGCACGATTCTCAAGAAGAACGCCGAGGAGGGAAGCCTCGTCAATCCGATCGCCATGCAGGGCTTCTACAGCCTCTGCGAAATGGCCGACCTCTCCGATCTCGAAGTCGAGTTGACGATCCAGGAGCGCGACATCAGAAAGGTCTTTCAGGATCAGAAGTGCCAGGTGCGGGCCGAGGCCTTTCCCGACCGTGTCTACCAGGGCCGGGTCTCGCGGCTGATGCCCACCGCCGACCGCGCCAAAGGCGCCATCCCCGTCCGCGTCAAAGTCACCGTGCCGCCCGAAGAGGAAGGCGTCTATCTCAAACCGGAAATGGGGGCGCTGGTTTCGTTCCTCAAGAAGACGTAAACTATGGCCAAAACCAAGCTGACAATACCGCTCTTGTGCCAGGAAGCGAGCAAGTTCGCAGAAGTGGAATCCACCTACCCAGAGCCTACGCTCTACGGGGTCACCGACGGAAAAGCCATAGGAACGTACCTTGAGCACAAGTTTCGCGCGCACCTTGATGCACAGTACACGTTTACGCCCTGTAATTCTGCGGCGGGCATCGATTTCCCCGACTTGGCGGTCAACATGAAGGTGACGGCCATCACACAGCCGCAATCCTCGTGTCCGTTCAAGTCGGCTCGCCAGAAGATTTTTGGTCTCGGGTATTCCCTGCTAGTCTTCGTCTACGCAAAGGCGGATGATCCGAAGACCAATACGGCAGTACTGAACATACTTCACACCGTGTTTGTCGAAGCCCGTCGCACCGCAGACTTTACAATGACGAAGCTGGCTCTCAAGCACTTAGAAGCCGGGTGCAATGCCGAAGATCTCATCGGTCTCATGCACGACAAGAACCTGCCGGTTGACGATATCGAGGCCGCCGCGATTGCAGAGGATCTGCTGAAATGCGGGTGTGAACCGGGCTACCTGACGATCTCGAATGCCTTGCAGTGGCGGCTTCAGTATGGGCGAGTGATCGAAGAGGCGGGAAAAATCGACGGGATTCTGAAGTTGCGATAGTCCTCGTCGGGCACGCTTCACTCCGGAACGCCGCGGGATAATGACATGCCGAACAAAGCAGCACGGAAGGCGGAGTACGGCGATTTTCAGACACCGCTTGCGCTCGCGCGAGCCGTCTGCGCGCGCATCGGCGGCTTCACGGAGCTAGAGCCCGCCTCACTGATCGAGCCGACATGCGGCCTTGGCAGCTTCCTTTCTGCCGGTTTGGACCACTTCAAAGGCGTTGTTAGCGCCCTTGGTGTGGACATCAATGCGGATCGTCTTCAACAAGCGGACAACGTGTTGCGCCAGCGGAACGATGCCCACAAGATCAAGCTCACTCACGCGGACTTCTTCAGGACAGATTGGGATGCCGTCATAGACGGACTTCCAGAACCGATTCTCATATTGGGCAACCCGCCATGGGTGACCAATTCGCGGCTCGGCGTCTTGCGGAGCGGCAACTTGCCGACCAAATCGAACTTCCAAAATCACAGCGGCCTCGATGCTGTCACCGGCAAGGCGAACTTCGATATTTCGGAATGGATGCTGATTCGGTTGCTTGAGGCGATGAACAACCGGCAAGGAACGCTGGCCATGCTGTGTAAGTCGTCCACCGCCCGCAAAACGCTCTGCTACGCGTGGAAGAACTCGATCGGATTGGGACGGTCTGCCATTTACGGAATCGACGCAGATGTCCATTTTGACGCGGCTGTCAACGCCGTGCTTCTCGTCATCCAACTCAGTCCTAAAGCCCATGGTCGCGAGGCCGATGTCTATGCCGACCTGTCTGGAGCAACCGCGCCAAGGACTATCGGCTACCAAGACGGTTTGCTTCTGTCGGACGTTGCGGCATATCAGCGTTGGAAACACCTGTGCGGCCAGGAGACCCTGCGATGGAGATCGGGGATTAAGCACGACTGCGCGAGGGTTATGGAACTAGCGCGCGAAGGCGACAAATATCGCAACGGTCTCGGTCAACTCGTCGATCTTGAGGACGTATGCGTTTATCCGATGCTGAAAAGCTCCCATCTGGCGCAAGGTGGCGAGAAAGCAAGAAGCCGCTTCATGTTGGTTACGCAGAGGACCGTCGGGGAACAGACAACGCGGATCGAGGAGGAAGCCCCCAACACCTGGGCGTACCTGATATCCCACGCCGGTTTGTTCGAGAAACGCGCGAGTTCGATTTACCGCAACCGCCCTGCTTTCTCTGTGTTTGGCGTCGGGGATTATACCTTCGCACCGTGGAAAGTCGCGATTAGCGGGTTCTACAAGAGATTGGCGTTCGTGCCCCTCGGTCCGATCGACGGGAAACCCGTGGTTCTCGATGATACATCGTATTTCTTGCCGTGCTCAACTCGCCAGCAAGCGGTCTTTCTGGCGACTCTTCTGAACTCGCCGGTGGCGCGGTCGTTCTTCGGTGCTTTCGTCTTTTGGGATGCCAAGCGCCCGATCACTGCCGAGTTATTGCGGCGGTTAGACCTGACGCGGCTTGCGGCCGAGCTTGGAGTAGAACAAGAGTTCGCATCGCATTTTGGCACAGGCAAGAGCGACGGGAAAACCGTCCGCGCGAGGAGCCGTGATCGCTCACGCGCACAACTCGATCTGTGGCCACGTTAGCCGGGCGATGGTGAGAGAACCTAGCATGAATATCGTTCCTGTGGATCGCGCGATTGTCCGCGTTGAAGGCGTCCACAAGTTCTTTCACCGCGGCCCGCAGCGGCTCGAACGTCCTCAACGGCATCAACCTCGACGTGGCCGAGGGCGACTTCCTCGGCCTGATGGGGCCGAGCGGCTCGGGCAAGACCACGCTGTTGAATCTGATCGCCGGCCTCGACACGCCCAGCCAGGGCGAAATCATCGTCGCCGACCAGGTGATTTCCGAAATGTCGGAAGCCCAGTTGGCCGGCTGGCGCACTCGCAACATCGGCTTCATCTTCCAGTTCTATCACCTCGTGCCCGTGCTGACCGCCTACGAAAACGTCGAATTGCCGTTGCTGTTGCTGTCGCTTTCGCGATCGCAGCGCCGGCAGCAAGTGATGACGGCCCTTGATCTGGTCGGGTTGGCCGACCGCATCCATCATCGCCCCGGCCAGCTCTCCGGCGGCCAGCAGCAACGGGTCGGAATCGCCCGGGCGGTCGTCACCGACCCGACCCTGATCGTCGCCGACGAGCCGACCGGCGACCTCGACGCCCAGGCCGCCGAAGAAATCCTCAACCTGCTGGTCGAGCTCCGCGGGGCGCTGCAAAAGACGATCCTGCTGGTGACGCACGACCCCCGCGCCGCCGCCCGGGCCGACCGCTTGCTGCATCTGGACAAAGGATTGCTCGTGGAACAAGCCGCCGCTTGAAAACGCGCGAGACCAACCAGAAACACCCTCGTTCCCACGCTCCGCGTGGGAACGACCGGCCTACGACGCTCCGCGTCGCCGGGGCTCGGGCAGAAGGCCGACTGCTGCGGGGTTCCCACGCGGAGCGTGGGAACCAGAATGAGACGTATGACCTACTTCAAGCTGATCTTCCGCAACTTGCGGCGCAATCCGTTGCGATCCTCGCTCACCGCGTTGGTGACGATCGTGCTCGTGCTGGTCGTCACGATGGCCTGGTCGGTGCTCTGGCTGTTGGACCTGGTGACCGCGGAGAAGAGCCAGAATTTCCAGGCGATGGTCGCCGATCGCTGGTCGGTGCCCAGCCGCCTGCCTTACGCCTATTCCGAGCCGATCAGCCGCGGCGCCGCCAGAAATCCCGGCGACGTCCGCCCGCTGGACTCGATGACCTGGCAGTTCTTTATCGGCACGCTCGATCCGGCGAAGCTCAGCCGGGAAAACATGGTCTTCGCCATCGCCTGCGAGCCCGACAAGATCAGCACGATGATGGAGGGCCTCAACGACCTGCCCCCGGACGAGCGAAAACAGCTCTTGGCCGACATCGACAAGCTGAAAGCCACGCCGCAGGGGATTATTCTCGGCAACAACCACATCCGCGCCACGAACAAGCGGGTCGGCGAGCGGCTGAAACTCTCCGGCATGAGCATTTCCAAAGGGCTCGACCTGGAGTTCGAAATCGTCGGCAAGTTCCCGCCCGGGCGCTACGACACGATGGCCGCCTTCAATCGCGACTATTTCGTCAACGCGCTTGACGCTTACGAAGTCGAGCATCGCCACAAGCACCCTTGGGGCGAGCGAAACTTGAGCCTCGTGCTGCTCAAGGTTGCCGACTCGAAGGCCTTCGAGGCCGTGGCCGCGCAACTGGAGAACTCGCCCGAATTGACCAGCCCCGTCGTCCGCTGCGAGACGATGGCCTCGGGCATCGCCCAGATGCTGGAGCCCTATCGCGATCTGATCTTCGGCGTCCGCTGGTACCTGTCGACCGCCTGCCTGGCCACGATCCTGCTGGTGATCGCCAACGCCATCGGCATCAGCGTCCGTGAGCGGCGGCAAGAGATGGCAGTGCTGAAGGTCCTCGGTTTCCGCCCGCGGCGGATCATGTTGCTGGTTCTAGGCGAATCGGTGTTGCTCGGCGGCACGGCCGGCTTTCTCGGCTCGGGCCTGACGTATGCGGTAATCAACTGGGGCTTAGGCGGCATCTCCTTCCCCATCGGATTTCTCGCCCGCTTCTTCATCCCGCACGCCGCGCTCTGGTGGGGACCGGCCGTCGGCGGACTCGCCGGCCTGTTGGGCAGCGTGCAGCCCGCCTGGTCCGCATGTCGCGTCAAAGTGGCCGAGGTCTTCGCAAAGGTAGCTTGATGATAACGATTCCGCTCGCGATTGCCGCCGTCTTGCTGCTGGGGCTGTTGGCCGTCGGCAAGATCCCCTTGAGCTACAACTTCCGCAATCTCACCGTCCGCTGGCTGACCACACTGCTGACCGCCGCCGCCTTCACGCTGGTCGTCGGCCTGCTGATCGTGATGATGGCCTTCGTCCACGGGATGAAGCGGCTCACCGAAGAGACCGGCCAGCCGGGCAACGTGATCGTGCTCTCCGACGGCGCCACCGACGAGGTCATCAGCAATCTCACGATCGGCGACCTCTCGGAGATCGAGAACCTGCCGCAGGTCGTTCGCCAGGACGGCCGGCCGATGGCCAGCCGCGAAACCTACCTGGTCGCGCTGCAAGTCCTGCCCGGTTCGGACGGCCAGCGGCCGAAACGCCGTTTCCTGCAAGTCCGCGGCATCGACGACCCGCAGTTGACCGCCGCGGTTCACAATCTCGAACTGCTGCCGGGCGGGCACTGGCTCTCCGAGGCCGGCGTGCAAGACGCCCCAGCCGGGGACCGTCCCGATTGTCGCGGCGACTGTCCCGATTTTCGTGCCAACGAAAATGGGACTGTCCCCCTCACTGCGGGCACCACAAAGAACGCCGCCGCGGCCCCGCTCTTCCAGGCCGTGCTGGGCGAAGGGGTCGCCACGGAATTGGCCCGCAGCCGAACTCCCACCGAGCGCGCCAAGGCGAAAAACCCGCGGCGGCTCGACGTCGGCGACACCTTCCAGCTCCGCGACGCCGCCTGGATCGTCGTCGGCATCCTCAAGTCGGCTGGCTCGACGTTCAATTCCGAGATTTGGGCGAAACGCGACCTGGCTGCCTCGTTGTTCGGCAAGAACAGCTACACGACGCTGGTGCTCCGCACCGCCGATGCCCGCTCCGCCCAAAAACTGAAGGACTTCCTCAGCAAGGACTATAAGAAGGCCGCCGTCACCGCCCTGGTCGAAACCGAATACTACAAGAGCCTCTCGGAAACGACCGCGCAGTTCTCCTGGGCGATCGGATTCCTGGCGATATGGATGTCCGTCGGCGGGATTTTCGGCGTGATGAACACGATGTTCGCCGCCATCAGCCAGCGCACCAAAGACATCGGCGTGCTGCGGCTGCTGGGCTACGCCCGCTGGCAGATCCTCGTCTCCTTCCTGCTCGAATCGCTGGTCATCGCCCTGGTCGGCGGGCTGCTGGGCTGCCTGCTGGGTTCGTTGACCGACGGTTACACCGTCACCAGTCTCGTCGGCGGCCACGGCGGCGGTAGATCGGTCGTCTTCGAACTCTCCGTCAGCCCGACAATCATCGCCGTCGGCATCCTCTTGACGCTGCTGATGGGCCTGCTCGGTGGCCTGCTGCCGGCGCTCAGCGCCGTGCGGCTGAAGGCCCTCGATGCGCTGCGATAGGGAGAGGCTCCTCTTCCAGCGGCAACTTGTAGCAGGCCGCCTCTTCGGCATTTCGCACCAGCAGATACGGTCCGTAGAGTGCCAGGTTGTTCCACGTCATCCCCGCGATTGCCTGGAAGCGGCCCAACTCGTGATTGGGCCTATCGGGCGTGGCCTCGACCAACACGATCTCCCCCTCCTCGGTGAGCACCAGCAGCAGGTCGCCGACGCGGAGCATTTGCCCGTGGCCGTAGCGTCCCGCCTTCCACTTGCTCTTGCCGCTGGCGGCCTCGATGCACTCCAAAATGCCGTCGGACAGCCCATAAACGTAGCCGTCCAAAATCGTCACGTTGGCGAACTTGGTCTTCATCAGGCTGCGATTCTCCCAGACGACGTGCGTCTTCAGCGTGCCGCCCTCGGCGGGATCAAGCCGCAGCAACATTGCCCCGAGACCGTAGTCCTTCGAGAGGAAGACGAGATTCGCCGCGATCGGCACGGCTTGCGAGACATTCGGCTTTTCGTTGGTGCTCCCCGGCCGCGACTGCTCCCAGAGCGTCTTGCCCGTCTTCAAGTCGTGCCCGCTGGCGGTGTCCTCATTGACGATCAGGACCTGCTCGACGCCGCCCAAGGTCGCCAGGCTGGGCGAGCAGTAGCTGACCTGCCGGTTGCCCCCTTCCCAAATCAGCGTGCCGCGGCGCTTATCGAAGGCGGCCAGCGAGACCAGCCGTCCGCCTTTGGGCCCGCCGATCGGCACAATCAGCTTCTCGCCCACGACCAAGGGCGAGGCCGAGCGGCCCCACTTCACCACGTCCGCCTCGTCATCCTCCGGAATCCCGTAATCCTGCAAGAGTTCCCTCTCCCAAATCGGCTTGCCGTTTGTGCCGTCAAGACAGGCCAGATGACCGCGGACTCCCAGCGAGAAGACCATGCCGTCGTCGATCGTGGGCGTGCTCCGCGGCCCGATGCCCGACTCCACCCGCTGGTAACGGCCGGCAGTCGCATGCGCCCATTCCATTCGGCCGGTTTCGACGTTGTAGCAGGTCGTCATCTCCAGATCGCCGCGTTGCTCCATCGTCACAGCGTGGCCGTTGACTGCCGCGAAGGCCGACCAGCCCGCCCCGATCTTTTGCCGCCACATCAAGTTCGGCGGCCGCGCGATCCAGTCGCGAGCCAGTTTCAGCCCTTCGACCGCCTCGCTCCGCCGCGGGCCGAGGAAACCGGGAAAATCGTCCTTCGTCGTCGTGCGCAAATCGACATGTGCCCCCTTGCTGTCGGCGATCGCCGGCGGGATCTCCAGTAACCTATCGGGCTCCGCCGAAAAACGAAACACAAAGATCGGCACTAACTCGCCGGTAAGCCGTTCGAGCCGAAACAGAATCACCAGCGCCACCACCACCGCCACGCATCCGCCCGCCACGAGCAACCGCGACCGCCAGCGATAGCCGCTAAGAAACAGGTACCAGACAACCAAGACCACGAAGCCCACGAAATAGAGAATCACGGTGGCGACGTTGTCGAACGCATGGTCTCCAAAGAGGTCCGCCCCGCGCACCACCGCCACCGACGCGGCGACCAGCAGCAACACGATCCAGAACCACTTCGGCGGTGTTCGCGACCGGCGGCGGGAGGGAATTGTCGACTCGGCGGCGGCTTGCGGCGATCCATCGGAACTCACGGCACTGGACCTCATGTCATTGGATTCAAGGCGATGAGACAACCGTCAGCCGATCTTGCCGGCGGCGACCAGCCGGGCGAAATGGGCGAACGAACGGTCGTAGGTCCGCTCGGCGTCCGGCGGGAAGAAGCAACCCGGCAGCTCGCCCGCCCTGAGATGATAGCTCACGCACTCGCAACAAAGCCCCTTGCGCGAGCAGGACCCGTAGCTGCACGTGCACTGCTTGAGGCTCTTCGCTTGTTTGCATTCCATCGACGATTCTCTCCGTCAAAGGGCGAAAAACTCGACATTCGCCGAAACGTGCTAGAATTACTGAGAGTATTGTTAAAGGCAATATCGGATCTTCGTTTAGCCGCGACCCGCAGGGGAGCGCTCCGACCACACTTCATTATCGCGCCATGTCGCTGGCACTGCAAGACTCTCCATCGATGAACGAAACTGACCAGGCGAGCCCACTTTGCCGGCGCTGCGCCGCCGCGCTCGGCGCCGACGACAACTACTGCCGCCGCTGCGGCATGCCGACGCCGCGGGCCGCCCAGCTCGGCCTCTCTAACGGGACGAGCCAATCGGCGGCGTGGGAAAGCCCCTGGGTCATCCTGCCGCTGCTGTTTTTCGTGCTCGGCCCGCTGGCATTACCGTTTTTGTGGCGAAGCCGCCGCTTCACGCCCCTCTGGAAATGGACCCTCACGATCGTCGTCACGTCACTGACGGTGCTCCTCGTCTGGACGATGTGGATCGAGCTGGAACACACGCTCGCCCCGTTGCAGAAGGCCCTCGATCTGCGCGGCTGATGACTTGGCGAGACCGCTTGCGGTTTCGCAACGACCCGGATCACCAATCATCCTACATGCACGTCCCCACGCGATCCGACACCGCCGCCCGCCGCGCCGCGCGATCGACACGGGCGCGAAGCTCGCCGAGATAATCCGCTCGGGACGTTCGATCAAAGAGGATCTTCTGATAGCGCGGCAGCAAATCGGGAAACTCCACCCGCAGCAGATCGGCCACCGCCGGCCAGACCCTCGGCCGCGGATTGAGCGCATCGACCCAAATCGTGTCCACCTCCAAATCGCCGGCTCGCCGCAGCAGGCCGTCGATCTCGGCCTGGCCGTCGGAGAGAAAAGGCAGCAGCGGGCCGAACATCACGCTCGTCTCCAGGCCTGTGCGTCGTGCCTCCGCGATCACGCGGCACCGCGATGCGACGCTGGCCGCCCCCGGTTCCCACAACTCCCGCAGCCGCTCGTCGAGCGTGGTCAGCGTAACCCCGACGCGCACCGAGCCCCCGCGAAACAGATCGAAATCCCGCAGAATCAGCTCACTTTTCGTGAGCACGCTCAGGCGGAAGCCGCGTTCCAGCAGCAGTTCGCAGCAGCGGCGGGTCAGCCGGCGGTCGGTCTCGATCGGCTGCCAGCCGTCGCAGGCGCTGCTCACAAAGACCGACCCCGGCCGCGCCCGCCGCAACTGCCGCTTGAGCGTCTCGGCCGCGTTCACTTTTACGTCGACGAAATCCCCCCAGGCCTCCTCGTGCGGATGAAATCGCTGCATGAACCGGGCGTAGCAGTAGACGCAGCGGTGCGTGCAGCCGGTGTAGCAATTCAGCGAATAGTCCTCCAGCCCGCTACGGTTGAGAATCGTCTTGCAGACCGTCTCGCGGATGATGGGCCCGGGCAGAACCGGCAGATCGCTCTTCGCGTCTCGGATGTCGGACAGCATTGCATCTCTCTCGCGTCGGCGACTTTGAGAACATGTTTTGGGGATCTCCCCTCTCCCATTGGGAGAGGGGCAGGGGGTGAGGGCCGCACGGCGCAAACCACGGAGAAGCAAGCCATTTGCCACGCAGCGCCCTCACCCTAACCCTCTCCCAAAGGGAGAGGGGACCAATGCCCGAACACGTTCTCAGTTTATGCGAGAATCACCTCGGCGACCAATGCCCGGTCTACCAGACGAGCGCCACGATGACGACCGTGACCATCAGCCCGCCCAGGCAGATTTTGGCGAGCGTCCCGGCCAGCCGGCCGAAAAACGCCGCCTTGCCGATCCGCCAACTGGCGCTCCAGTCCTTTCCGGCCCAGAGTTCCCCGAGCATCGCTCCCGCCATTGCCCCAAGGCCCGCGAAAAGGAGCGCCCCGAGAATCGGCCCGACCAGCGGCAGCGGTATGCCGACGAACACGCCGACAATCGCCCCGACAATCGAGCAAACCAGCGCCAAGGCGGCCCCGCGTCGGCTGCCGCCCGCCTTGGCCGCGCCGACGGTCGCCGCCGACAGTTCCACCACCTCGCCCATGGCGGCGATGACAACCAGGATCACGATCGGCCGCCACCCAATCCCCGCCGCCGACCCCGCCGGCTTCAGACACGCATAAATCGCCGTCACCGCCACAATCAGCCAATTGCCCGGCAGACCGAAGAGCGTCAGCGCGAGGCAGGCCAGAAGGACGACGATCAACAGCAGTGCGAGGAGGAGTGTCAACATCGCGACTCTGCGCCGAAATCGCCTTTCCCAGCGTTATCCCCGCCGACCCGAGTTCGGCTGCAACGGATCAGTCACTCTTTTGGAGACGAGAACCGGCGTAGCCGGCGAGGATCATCGGCAGCGGGCGGAGTTCTCGTTTAAAGGGGTCGAGAGCCAGGCCGAGGGCCTCCAAGGTGAACGCGCCTAGAAGCGTGCTGTCCCCCTTCTCGCCAAAAATCACGTCGGCTACACCGACCTGGTCTCCGTAGCGGAAGAATGCACCGCCCTTCTTGCGGACAATCTTCGAGCCATCGGCCAAGCGAAACGTCTGTTCGGCGATTGGCTTAATGCCCAGTTTTTTCAGGATCGCGGCGGGAACGACGGAGTAGATTGCCCCGGAGTCGATAAGAAACTCGATGGCCTGCGTGACCTTGGGCTTCGCGGGATTTCCGACGTGGATTTCAAGTACGGTCAGGCCCATGGTGTTTCCTTTCGTTCTTGCTGCATTATACCACCCACAATGGCAGGATGCCAGGGTCTGGAGAGAGCTCCAGAAGACACGTGACCACCGCTATGTGGCACGGCGTCTGAAAGGCCGACATGGCCATTCGTCGGCTTGACCACGCGGCGACGGTTGGTTCCAATGTGAGGGCGGTGTAAGCCACGAGCGTGAAAAAGGGGACCTTGGCCGACGGTGAAAAGGGGAAGCGGCAGACGCGTTCCAGCGTCGTCAGGCAAAGTCCCCGTCCTTTCTCGTTCGAAAACAGTTCTGACCCGTTTTGCGTTCCCGTTTTGCGTTCCAATATACAATGGTACGCGATAGGGACGCTGGGTGCTCTTTGCGGGACTTCTCGCTAACCGAAGGGGAGACTGATGAACAAGGGGATCTGGCTTCCCGGAAACGCGACGGACTCACGATCGCCAGGATGGCCACCGGTAGGCGCTTTCATACCAGCCGATGCAGTGTTTCCCGGCATTCAGCCAACGGTCGACGAGCTCAAGCGACAGTTGGCCTGCCTGAGCCGCACGGACGCGCTTCTCTGGTGCGCTAGGTTGAATCTGATCGTGTCGAATGGAACGTACCACGATCGTCTGGAGAAGCAACGAACCGCCGCTCGAATCATCTTCTCCCCAGAGGAGTTGGAGCGAATCGCGAGTTTTGCTGAGCAAGCCCGGCCCGAGAACGTTACTGTGTTCTTTCGAGCGCAACTGCTTGAACTAATTCAGTGGATTGCTGTCAACTGTCGCGACCTGCCCGGCGACGGGGAGACGTTTGAGGACTCGAGCATCCGCCAGGCGTTTGGCAGAGCGGCGTTGATCGTCAGTGAATTGTGGGGGGACCGTGTCTATAAGAACTTTGATCTTGGGCCGTCGATGGACGAGACCCGGCGGGCGTGCCTAGCAACGATGCGACCTGGGATAAATGCGGCTCTAAGCGGAATGGACCCCCTTCTTGCAGTCGCGAGAGGAAGATGCCTGTTCCTTGAGCACTTGAGCCGCATTCGCCCGAACGTCGCCGGTGAGTTCCGTAGGGCGACCGGGCTACCACTGGAGACCTTCTTCGCCATAGTCGCAATTATCGGCGTCCATTACCTTCTGCGCGCCCCGGACGTGGGCGGGCAAGGCGTGGCCGCCTCCGGCCTCTTCGACGAGGCGCACTTCGCGCAGAAGGACCACAAACTGGGTTCCTTATTTCAAGAATACGCGAAATTCGCGTGTCAGACCCCGGAGGAGTTGGCCGCCGCGCTGCGAGAATCAATCGGCACCTATCGAGGACTGGCACAGATAAGGGGGCGGCCGGTACTTCGCACGCGGGACGGTCGTTGTATCGTGATGGATCCGGTCTTTTTCGCAGAGCACGCCGCGGTCGGGCCGCTATTTGCTATACTGGGGGGGGCAACCGGCAGAGACAGAGAACAATGCCTCGCGGACTATGGTGACGCGTTTGAACGCTATTGCGGGCAGTTGCTTCGCCGGATGTATCAAGCGTCATCGGTGCTTGCCGATCGTATCGAGTGTCCTGTTGCCGGCATCGCGCGAGATGGCAGTCCGGTTCAAATTGCGGACGCGTGCTTAAACGATGTGACAGAGGTCGTCCTCTTTGAAGCCAAGTCCGCGTGGGTCGCGGACGATCTGACAGAAGCGGACGACCCAGCGCGTTACTTGACCGTGTTACGGGATCGGTACGCGCGCACCGGTGGACAGGAGAGCCCAAAAGGCGCTGGTCAGCTCGCGAACAGCATTATCCACCTAGCCAACGCCAACTGGAGGCCGAGAACGCAGGACTTCACCTCTGCCCAGACGATCTATCCTGTCCTCCTCTGCCACGACTGGCGACTGGAGGCCCCGCTCCATGGATGGTTCCTCGCAAGAGAGTTTCGGAGCGCCCTGGATCCGAGTGATGAATCTGCCAATGGTGAGATGCGTAAGGGCAGGTTCAGCATTCATGGGTTGATCGTGTTGACGATCAACGACCTAGAAGTACTCGAAAGGTCCGTCGAGAATTTCAGCCTGACTGGACTGTTGCGGGCATACTCACATGCGTCGCCAGACCGGACCTGCGACGTGCACAATTACCTTTCCGCATCCGCGTACGGTAAGAAACTGCTCGCAAGTGCGACCCTTGCTGAAAGCGCCCTGGCGGCGCTTTCTGACGCCGCGACGCTCCTGGGGATGCCGCGGGCCCCTGAGGCGTCAACCTAACGAGCGGCATGTGGAGCAGCGACAGGCGCGACCAAACGGGGCGACCAGCCGGACGCGAAAGCAAGAAGCCCCCGAGATCGGTTGCACCGTCGGGGGCCTACGCGATTTTAGCCCGGCAGCACCTACTCTCTGGGCGAAAGAAGGGATACCAAGCGTTCAAGGCTTGAAAGCGTGAGGGATGGAACACTGGCAGGAACAGAATCGGGACCGGCTATCCCCAGCCTCCGCCATCGATGGTGACCCAACTTCCATTCAACCCGGCGTCTGGCGGCGAAGCGTGGCGGCGGTGGCGAGTTGGGACTCGATCGGGTCGTGCTGCCGTTCGAGATCGTTCAACGAAACCTCGATACGCTTCCGGTATTCCTCGACGTTTTCGTCGTTCCGCGGAAAAATCGGCTCGCTGAAATAGCCGTGGATGGTGCTGAAGGGTTTGGGGATTTGGAAGCGGTCCCAGGCGCGGGCGAATATCCAGCGGCGCGAGGGGACCGCCACCAGATTGATGACCGCCGCGCCGGTCCGCCGCGAGAGGACGGCAATTCCCTTATGAACCCGGTTGCGCGGGCCGCGTGGCCCATCTACGGCCAAATAGCCCGGGGCCCCGCCGGCGATATGCTCGACCAGCGCGTCGATCGCGCCCAGCCCGCCTTTGCTGTCGCCATCTTTGTGGCGGTTCGATCCACGGATGGGCACGATCCCGCGAAGCCACAGACACGGGATCAACAGCTCGCCATCCGCAGAGCGCGAGACCATGGCGCCCGTGCCGGCTTCGCCCTGAATGACGGTGGCGATTTGGTGGGAATGCAGCACGGAGTAGACGTAGACTTGCGAGCTTGCGCGCAAATTGGCGCGGGGATCGTTATGCAGTCGAATGCGGCAGCAGGCTCGCAAGATCAAGACTGCAATCGCAATCGCCCAGCCGGATATCGCGTTGGAAGGCTTCATGGAATCCGTTCGCCTGGTCTTCTCGTGATTTCGCACATCGCCGCAACGCCGTCCGCCAAGAAAGCGAGAGCCCCCAAGGGTTGCAAACCTCGGGGGCTTTGGTGAATTAAATCCGGCGACACCTACTCTCGCACTTTTGGTACTACCATCGGCTCCGAAAGCTTAACTACCGTGTTCGGAATGGGAACGGGTGTGGCCTTTCAGATATGGTCACCGGAAAGGAGCGGGCCGTCCCAACTGCGAAGGGACGGGCCGCTACGAGAGGTCTGGGGTCTATGGGTCTTGGGTGCTCAGGATTTGCATCACAAGACCCTAAGACCCATAGCCACACTAAGTCCCTGAGTTGGTTGTGATAAAGAAGTGACATCTTAACGCGGGCTCTTAGGAGCGTTGGATACATGCGGCCAAGCATTCGCCCGTTAGTATCGGTTAGCTGAGCGCATTGCTGCGCGTACACATCCGACCTATCGACCTGGTGGTCTTCCAGGGGACTTTCGCGGATATAACCGCAACGAAACCTGATCTTGGAGAGGGCTTCACGCTTATATGCTTTCAGCGTTTATCCTTTCCGTACATAGCTACCCAGCCGTGCCGCTAGCGCGACAACTGGCACACCAGAGGTACGTCCTTCTAAATCCTCTCGTACTAAAGAAGAACCTCCGCAAGTTTCGTGCGCCCATAGCAGATAGGGACCGACCTGTCTCACGACGGTCTGAACCCAGCTCACGTACCACTTTCATTGGCGAACAGCCAAACCCTTGGGAGCTTCTCCACCCCCAGGATGTGATGAGCCGACATCGAGGTGCCAAACCGCTCCGCCGCTGTGGACGCTCGGGAGCGATAAGCCTGTTATCCCCAGAGTACCTTTTGTCTGATGAGCGATGACCCTTCCATACGGGACCACCGGATCACTAAGTCCTGCTTTCGTATCTGCTCGACATATCCGTCTCGCAGTCAAGCACCCTTCTACCTTTACGCTCGACGCCTGATTGCCAACCAGGCTGAGGGTACCTTTGAACTCCTCCGTTACTCTTTTGGAGGAGACCGCCCCAGTCAAACTGCCCAACTGGAAATGTCCTCTGCCCGGATTCACGGGTCAGAGTTAGAACTAAAATATGCCCAGGGTGGTATTTCAAGGTTGGCTCCACCGATACTAGCGTACCGGCTTCAACGCCTCCCACCTATCCTACACAGAACATATCACAGCCCAATACCAGCCTACAGTAAAGGTTCATGGGGTCTTTCCGTCTAGCTACGGGAACGTGGCATCTTCACCACGGCTACAATTTCACCGGGTTGGTGGTTGAGACAGTAGAGCAGTCGTTACGCCATTCATGCAGGTCGGAACTTACCCGACAAGGAACTTCGCTACCTTAGGACCGTCATAGTTACGGCCGCCGTTTACCGGGGCTTCGGTCGCGGGCTTCACCTTGCGGGCTAACCCTCTTCCTTAACCTACCGGCACCGGGCAGGCGTCAGACTCTATACATCCTCTTGCGAGTTGGCAGAGTCCTGTGTTTTTGATAAACAGTCGCAGCTCTCGATTTACTGTGGCCCCCAGGAGCGTTAACCCCCGAGGGCATCCCTTATCGCGAACTTACGGGGTCATTTTGCAGAGTTCCTTAACCACCATTCTCCCGAGCGCCTTAGACTACTCGTCTCGCCTACCTGTGTCAGTTTTAGTACGGTCACCAGTGCTTCAACCCTTAGGAGCTTTTCTTGGACGTCCTTCAGATGACTTCACGAACGTAAATGCGTTCGAGCCCGTCTCTTGGCTTGCGAGGGCGGATTTGCCTATCCCTCACCTCAAGACGGTCTACCGACGTTTCTACTCGTACGGCTCACCCTCCAAACGCCGTCCCTCCATCGGTCCACACCAGTGGCGCAGGAATGTTGACCTGCTATCCATCGTCTACGCCTTTCGGCCTCGACTAAGGTACCGGCTAACCCTGGGCGGAATTACCTTCCCCAGGAAACCTTAGGCTTTCGGCGGGCAGGATTCTCACCTGCCTTATCGTTACTCATTCCGGCATAATCACCTGAAGAACCCTCCACCGCTCCTTACGGTACGGCTCGTGTCTGTTCTTCAGCGCTCTCCTACCAATCCTTGCGGATTCCACTGCTTCGGTGTCGAACTTACTCCCGTTCATTATCGGCGCAGAACTGCTCGGCCAGTAAGCTGTTACGCACTTTTTAAATGGTGGCTGCTTCTAAGCCAACATCCTGGCTGTCGCGGCAATTCAACTTCCTTAGTGACTAAGTTCGACTTCGGGACCTTAGCAGATGGTCTGGGTTGTTTCCCTCTCGACCGCGAAGCTTATCCCTCGCGGACTGACTCCCGAGATAGTCGCACCGGTATTCGGAGTTTGGTTCAGGAGGGTAGTCTGGGAGGACCCCCAACCCGATTCAGTATCTCTACCCCCGGTGCGTAGTGGCTCGAGGCTATTCCTAAAAATATTTCGGAGAGAACGAGCTATCCCTGCGTTTGATTAGACTTTCACTCCTCCCCACAAGTCATCCCCTCGGTTTTCAACCCAAGTGGGTTCGGTCCTCCACGCGGTATAACCCGCGATTCAACCTGCTCATGGGTAGTTCACGCAGATTCGCGTCTACCGCCAACGACTTTGTCGCCCTATTCAGACTCGGTTTCCCTATGGCTCCGGCCCGGAAGGCCTTAACCTAACGCCGCAGACGGTAACTCGCCGGATCATTATGCAAAAGGCACGCCGTCACACTTTGCAAGCAAGCTTGCCATAGTGCTCCGACCGCTTGTAGGCACATGGTTTCAGGTTCAGTATCCTCCCCTAGCAGGGGTTCTTCCCATCTTTCAGTCGCCCTACTGAGTTCACTATCGGTCGTCAGAGAGTATTTAGCCTTACGGGATGGTCCCCGTGGATTCAGTCGGGGTTTCACGTGACCCGACCTACTCAGGTACCTCTCGGGAGGCTACACCACTGTCGCGTACCGGACTGTCACCGTCTGTGGTCTGCCTTTCCAGGCAGTTCTGCTAGCTGGTAGCTTGGTAACTCCCATGTGAGAGGCCCTACAACCCCGCAGGGGAAAACCCCCGCGGTTTGGGCTCTTTCCGTTTCGCTCGCCACTACTCGGGAAATCGATTTTTCTTTCTTTTCCAGCGGTTACTTGGATGTTTCGGTTCACCGCGTTCGCGACACACACCTATGGATTCAGTGTGTGTTAATTCGGGAATCCCGGGATCAACGCTCGTTTGACAACTACCCCGGGCTTATCGCAGTCTTCCACGCCCTTCATAGGCTTCTGACGCCAAGACATCCCCCATGTGCCCTTAGTAGCTTGGCCACATGAATCGAACGCTCCATGGCAGAACTGATTCACGCGATCCACGCTTTACGGAGCGAAACGCAACTTCTCCAACTCAGACTGGTCGCTAGAGCGACCAGCCCTTTGCGGAAGAGATTTACGCCTCGATCCGAGTAACGAATGCTCTAAGTGCCCGTGGAGCCACTCCCTCACGCTCGCGCACAAAGTCGTGGATCACACGTTAAGATGCCACTTCATTACCACAACCGAATTGTCAAAGAACACACGGTCAATCCGCTGCTCGAATTGACGAAACCCTGAGTGTATCCGTCTCGCCGAAGCCTGTCAACGGCTAACAAGGGCTCCGAAAAGATCTTTTTCGACTTTTTTTCCTCTCGGTCGCCCCGCTCGGCAGGGATGCACCCCCGAAGCCAATTCGTATTATATCGGCTCGCGGCCCGGCAGCAACCCACTCGAAAAGCCGGCTATTTCCCGGCGGGGGCGGCCAACAGAACGCTTGATATCGCCGCCGGCCGCCAGCGCGTTCCCAGCGGAAACACAGCCAGAAAGCATATTATCTTCCCACCCAAAAGACCGGCAGCGGGCACCGTCGCCTTGCCCTGGAGCCCCCATTTCCACTACACTGCCGCCATGACTACACCACGCCGCATGGTCATCATCACCGACGGATACAACGATTCCGACACCGCCAAGACCGCCGTCTGCCTGCTCCGTTACCGCCGCGAAGAAGTCGTCGCGGTGCTCGATCGGCACGCGGCCGGCAAGACCTGCCAAGAGGTCTTCGGCGTTGGTGGACAAATCCCCATTATCGCCAGTTTGGCCGACGCCCCTGCGGAAGCGAACACGTTTGTGGTGGGCATCGCGCCGCCGGGCGGAAAAATTCCGCCGCCGTGGCGTCCGATCATTCTCGCTGCCATCTCGCGCCGGCTGACGATCGTTTCCGGCCTGCACGATCTCCTCGGCGATGATCCCGAGTTCGTCGAGGCCGCGAAGCGCTGCGGGGTCGAACTAGTCGACGTTCGCCGCAACGACGAATGCGACGTGGCCAACCGCCGCGGCATTCGCGAGGGCTGCCTGCGCATCCACACGGTCGGCAACGACTGCTGCGTCGGCAAGATGGTGGTGAGCGTCGAGGTTGCCGCGGGACTAAACCGCGCCGGCGTCGATGCCGCTTTCGTCGCCACCGGCCAAACCGGCATCCTCGTGGCCGGCGGCGGCTGCCCGATCGATCGGGTCATCTCCGACTTCGTCAACGGGGCGGCCGAGAAACTCGTGCTGGCCAACCAACACCATGAGGTGCTCGTGGTCGAAGGGCAGGGCAGCCTTTTCCATCCCCGCTATTCATGCGTCACCCTTGGGCTGCTGCACGGCCTGATGCCCGACGGGCTGATCCTCTGCTACGAAATGGGGCGACGGGCCATTCACGGCATGGAGGAGATCGCTCTGCCGCCGCTGGAAAACGTGGTCGAATTCTACGAGTCGGCGGCGAACATCATGCACCCCTGCCGCTTTATCGGCGTCGCCGTCAACGGCTACCGCTTCGACGACGAAGCGGTAGCGGCGGAATGCGAGCAGGTAAGCCGCCGCTTGGGCTTGCCCGCCTGCGACGTCATCCACCACGGTCCCGCACGATTGGTCGAGGCCGTTGTGCACCTGCGGGCGACGAAGCGTCGGTGAAGAGGGTGGGGCACACATTCTCGTCTGCGGCAGACAACGTCGCTTAGCGGCTGTCCAAGAATAACTTTGGAGTTTCCTGCAACCGTCATTCTGAGCGCAGCGAAGAATCTCCGGGGGACCAGCGAGATTCTTCGCTGCGCTCAGAATGACGAAGAGGGGACTTATTCTTGGACAGCCGCTTTGGCGCGGCGGCCAAGCCCCGACCCTTTTCACTGGCACATGATCTGCAAGTTAGCGACCAGGATCACCAGAACGCCCAGAATCCAGGGCGGCATCTTCCGCTCTTCCGGGACATAGAAGAGGCAGAAGCAGTTCTCGCAGAAGTTTGGGCCGTCGCGATTCTTGGACTGTTCGACCAGCATTCGACAATGGGGACATTGCACATGCATATCGCACCTTCGCCTTGCAGCAGGTTGACACCGGAGACGTTCAGGTTGACCACTTGGTGCCGGAACGAGATGAACTGAACGCCCCTCTATTGAGAACATATCTTATGTGCAGCCCGGATGCCGCCATCCGCCGGCATTTCCGTGCGATTGTTACCTTTGGCCCCGAAAACTCGGCACATTCGCCACTGGGGCGTAGAAATTTGCGGAATCGCTCAGGATTGCCTAAACCCTCGCATTTGACAACCCGCCAATCTGACGTAGGTTTCAAGTGAGGTTAGACGCGGAGGCGTCGGCCAGTGCGGGGAGCCGCGAGGCAGCCCCGCCGCAAAGGTTTTTCCGCCACAGTCGCACTTCGAGTGAGCTTGTCCGATCGGCGGGGCTTTTGCGTTGCGAAGGCCTGCAACCTCTTAAATCCTCGATAAGGGCAAACCGGTCGAAAGGCCGGGACGCAAAGCCAAGGGCCGGCGGATGGCCTCCGTTGGTCGCCTGGCTGCCGAAAGGGTGAAGAAGAATCGCTCCGGCTTTTGAGAGGAGGAGGTTCGGTTTAACAAGACGGGATCTCGAAGGTGAAACGCAGGCCGACGTCGGTTCTTTTTGAGCCGGCGCATTGCCCGAGAGATCCCAATACAGTTTGTTCTTCCGGTCGACTGCCGCGAGGCGGTCCGGCTGGAATGGAGGAATACCATGAAGGCGCTGAGCTCAGAAGGTGCAACGTTTCCTCGTTTCCGAAGATGGCCCGACCGCGGTGGAGTATGCGGTCATGTTGGCGCTGATCGTCATCGTCTGCTTGACCGCCATTCAGGCGATCGGCACCAAGGCGAGCAGCACGTTCGTGAAGGTGGGTAACGCCTTGTCGTAACGGTGGCACGTTGCCAAACCGGGATCCCGAGGGCGAGTCGCCAGCCGAAGCCAGTTCTCGGGGCCAGCGTGTCGCCCGAGGAATCCCTCACGTTTTTAGCCAGACGGCTTCCCATGAGCGGAGCCGGACTGGAACGGAGGGATACCGATGAATTCTCTAGCTCAGACGATACGGAGGTTTATCGTCTCGGAAGATGGGCCGACGGCCGTTGAATATGCGGTGATGTTGGCCCTGATTGTCGTGGTGTGCTTGACCGCGATTCAAGCGATCGGCACCAAAGCCAGCACCACATTTACGAATGTTGGCAATCAACTCACGTGACGGTGCGGGCTTACAGGACTTGGGTACTCTGCCCGGAAGGCAAACGAGAGACCCGCTAGAACCGGAACAAGCCCCCTCGGCGCGGTAGTTCGCCGCCGAGGGGGCGTTTTTTTTGACCTATGCTTGAGTGGGGAAAGTCAAGAACCGTTGAACTGACGGCAGAGAGTCGGAGTAGCCCCTTGGGCGATCTCTCCCATGCTCTCGTCCGCCAGCCGAACATCGCAGGAGAAACCCGATGATGCCCGACGTCAACACTCTGCCCCTCTCGCTCTCCGAACACTGGTGGTCGATGTGGCTGCTCAGCGCCGTGCTGATTATCGCGGCGGTGATCGACGGCTGGCGACTCCGCGTGCCGAACTGGATCACCTTCCCGCTCATCATCGGCGGCTGCGTCTACAGCACCGCCTACTTCGGCTGGGCGGGGCTCGGCTGGAGCCTGTTGGGCACGGCCGTCGGCCTGATGCTCCTGCTGCCGGCGTATGCCATCGGCGGGATGGGCGCGGGCGACGTGAAGTTGCTGGCCGGCGTGGGTGCCTGGGCGTGGGGCGGCACCACCGTCTACGCCTTCTGCATCTCGGCGATTGTCGGCGGCCTGATCGCCGTCGGCATGGTCCTGTGGCGCCGTGATTGGCATCACCATCTCCATCAGTTTTGGAACATCACCAACGAGATTCTTGAAGTCCGCGATCCCAACATACTTGCTGCCATCGCCGCCGAGCGGAAGAGCTCCATGCTGTTACTCCCTTACGGAATTCCGATCGCGATCGGAACCGTCGGCTATTTTCTCGTGCTGCAAACGACCCGATTTCTATGAAATCGCCCATTTTGCGCAGATTACGCGATCTGTGTTCCACTGGCGTTGCCGCACCTGCCGGGGGCAACTCGCGGCAAGGTCGGCTTCGTCGAAACCCGACCTCAGCCAAGGTTAAAGTGGAGCGAGCTTGCCGGCCGTGCCGAAGAAATCGACGAGGGGCTGTTGCCGACGAGTTCGCCGTCGCTGCGCCCGCAAGGAAAAGAAGGAAAAGGGGACAGGCACCTTTTGTGCGAAGCACCCGAAGGGCCGTTCCGGCAAAAGGTGCCTGTCCCCTTTTCCCGAAGAGCCTCGACAAGGTTTAGCCATGCGACCCAAATCTCTTGCGTTGCTGTTGTTGGCGCTGGGCTGCGGTCTGGTGGCGTCGATCGGCATCACTCAGGTGATGACCAGGGGCAGCGGCGAGGCGGGAACCGGCGATGGCGGCAGCATCCTCATTGCCGCCGCGGACATTCCATTGGGCACCCGCCTGACTCCCGCCGCGGTGAAGCTCGAGCCCTGGCCAAAAGATAAAATGCCGGTCGGCGCGATCTTGCACGTGGAAGACGTCGAGAACCGCCGGGCGCGAAGCAAACTCTGCGCCGGCCAGCCGATTCTCGATAGCCTGTTGAGCGCCAAGGGCGCCAACCAACAGGGCGCGACCGCCATGATTCCCGTCGGCTACCGCGTCGTTCCCGTCAAAGTCGATCTGGTCAGCGGCGGCAGCGACCTGATTCTCCCCGGCGATCGCGTCAACGTGATGGTCCATCTGGTCCGCGATATCAACCGCGGCATCAATGAGACCGTCACGCGAACCATCCTGCAAGACATCAAGGTCTTCGCGGTCAACGACATGCTCGACCTGGACAAGGAGAAGGAAGGAAGCAAGTCGATCTCCGCCAAGACGATCTCCCTGCTGGTCACTCCCGAGCAGGCGGCCAAGATCATGCTCGCCTCGCAGTTGGGAATCCTCAATCTGGTGATGCGCAGCTCCGAAGACGACAAGACCGACGCCCAGGTGGAGGTGCGGACCGGCGACCTGCTCGGGGCGTCGGGCGGCGCGCAGCGCGAGAAGGAAGAGTCGCAGGATCAGCCGGCCGTCAACAAAGGCCCGGTCGTTCCGCCCGCCGAACAGCCAGGGCCGCGCGACACCTGGAAGGTGCGGGTACTGCGAGGCGGCACGATCGACGACGTCGTCTTCGAGAAGGATTCCGACGCCGCTTCGCCCGCCGATTCCTGGCGGCTCTCCTCGACCACCAACGTCGCCGCGGGCGCGCCCTCCAAGGAGGAGCCCAAGGCCGAGACGCCGCCGGCTCGTCCGCCGATCGAGCCGGTGCAGGAAACCCCGAAACCGACGAAACAGAATCAAATCCCGAAGATACCCAAAGGTAATGGCAGCACGGCCAATAGTTAGCGGCGGCAAGGCAATTACCGTCGCCTTTCGCTCCGCGAAAGTCGCGTACTTTCGCGGAGCGAAAGGCGACCATGCGGTAACTACTCGTTTCTACGCCCCGCGTAGAAGACCCAGGATCAAGGACGACCCTGTTGCGGGCCGCAAGGCTCGAACCTGATCGCAAGGAATACAAGGATGTATACGCGAACTGTTTGCCGGCTCTTCATGCCGTTGGCGCTGTTGTGGCTGCCGTGGCCGGTTCTCGCCGATGAGTCTTCCGCCCCGTTGGTCGAGCCGTCGATCGTCTACAAAGTTCATGGCAGCGACGATCGGCTGGAGATGGTCCTGCACAGTACCCGTATCCTGGTGACGGAGCAGAAGATCGTCCAGACCGCGGTGGAAAACCCCGACGTCCTCGAAACCACCGTCCTCTCGCCGACCCAGGTCTACATCTCGGCGAAGGCGACGGGACCCACGAAAATCAGCCTCTGGGACGAGAACCAGCGACTGCACACCGTCAACGTGCTGGTGGTCGGCGACGCCCGCGAATTGGCGATGATCTTGCGGGCCACCTTTCCCGCCGACGCGCTGAAAGTCACTCCCGTGGCAAGCTCGGTGATGGTCTCCGGGTTCGTCGACAAGGCCGAGCACATCGATCGCATTGTCCAGATCGCCGAGCAGTATTATCCGAAAGTCATCAACAACATGAGCGTCGGCGGGGTGCAGCAAGTGCTGCTGCACGTCAAGGTGATGGAGGTCTCGCGGACAAAGCTGCGGCAATTGGGAGTCGACTGGGCGAAGGTCACCGGCAACAACTTCATCATCTCGGGCCCGGCCGGGTTGTTGGCCGATGGCAATGGGAGCGGGGGCTCGTATCCGGGGTTGACTCGCACCGGCACTCCCTCGACTTTCGCATTCAACGTCGGCATCACCAACGGCTTCTTCGCCGTGCTCAGCGCGATGGCGAAGGACAACCTGATGAAGATCATGTCCGAGCCGACCGCGGTCACCGCCAGCGGCCAGCCGGCCCGCTTCACCTCCGGCGGCAAGATCCCCGTCCCCACGCCGCAAAGCCTGGGCACCCTCTCGATCGACTGGCAGCCCTACGGAACCGAAATCATCTTCGTCCCCATTGTTCTCGGCAACGGCAAGATTCGGCTCAACGTCGAGGTGAACGTCAGCGAGCTCGACAGCGCCAACAGCACCACGATCGAAGGGACCACCGTGCCCGGTATCCGCTCGCGAACCGCCCACGCCACCGAAGAGATGGTCGCCGGGCAGACGATGGCCATCGCCGGGTTGGTGGAGACCCGGATTGAATCGGAGGACGGCGGGCTGCCTTGGATCCGCGACCTCCCCTACCTCGGCGCCGCGTTCCGATCCGTCAATGAAACCAGAAACGAGATCGAGCTGTTGATTCTCGTCACGCCCGAGTTGGCCGAGCCGTTGGATGCCTGCGAGGTGCCGCCCTGCGGTCCGGGCATGGAGACCACCAGCCCCAGCGACTGGGATCTATACATGAAGGGGCACATCGAAGTGCCGAAGTGCGCCGGTCCGGCTCCGCAGGGCCCCCCGGGGCAGTGCGGCAATTACGGCAACGGCGGCTACCCCCAGCCTCCGCCGCAGAATGGCGCGATCGGTCCCGTCGAAGAGATTCCCGCCCCGATGCCGCCCGAGCCGTCGCACAACCGTTATCCTCCACCCAAACCGAACCCTCCGCCCGCGCCAGGGTCGTCGCCGTCAAAAGACGGCCCCCCGGGACTCATCGGCCCTGTCGGTTATGACGTGGTAAAGTAGAAGACGATGAGTAATGTCCTACGATTAGCGGTTGTCGATCCCAACGACGCGCAGCGCGAGACGCTGAAGGGCTTGTTGTTGGGAATGGACATGGTCTGGCTCGAGGCCGAGTGCTCGCGCTACGAGTTCTTCGCCAACGTCGTCGCCCAGACCAATCCCGACATCGGCATGATTGCCATCGACGCCGATCCTCAGAAGGCGCTCGATCTGGTGACGCGGTTGAGCAGCGCCTCGCCGAACTGCACCGTCCTGGTGGTCAGTTCGTCGGACGACGGCAACCTGATCTTGCAGGCGCTGCGAGCGGGGGCCAAGGAGTTCATCACCCAGCCCGTGCGGATCGACGATCTGATGGCCGCGCTGGGGCGAATCGGCGACCGCCGTTTCGGCAAAGGCGACAACCGCCCGCGCGGAAGCAAGGTGATCGCCGTGGCCGGAGCCATCGGCGGCGTGGGCACCACCAGCCTGGCCGTCAATCTCGGCTGCGTCTTGGCGCAAAACCCGCAAAACTCCGTGGCCCTGATCGACCTCGATCTCTGCCTCGGCGACGCCGACGTTTTCCTGGACACCATCCCGGACTATACGCTTGTCAACGTCGCGCAAAACGTCACCCGGCTGGATTTCACCCTGCTGAAACGATCGTTGACCAAACACGCCTCCGGCCTGTACCTGCTGCCGCGGCCCGTGCAACTGGAGGATATTTCGCTGATCACGCCCGACGACTTGCAGCGCGTCATCGGCCTGCTGAAAGCCACCTTCAGTCACCTGGTGCTCGATCTCTCGAAAGGCTACACCCCGCTGGACCTCGTCGCCCTGGAGGCGGCCAACGACATCCTTCTGACCACGCAGCTCGACTTGCCCTGCTTGCGGAATGTCGTGCGGCTGCTGATGTCCTTCGCCAACATGGAAGGCCTGGCCGACAAGGTGAAGATCATCGTCAACCGCGTCGGCCTGGACAGTGGGCAAATCACCTTGAAAAAGGCGGAAGAGACGATCGGCAAGGAGGTCTTCTGGCAGTTGCCCAACGATTACAACACGATGATCGAGTCGCGAAACAACGGCATCCCGCTGATCGAGAGCGCGCCGAAGGCGGCCATCACCCGTGCGATCACCGCCTTGGCCAAAGCCCTGGCAGGCGAGCACGACGGCGCCTCGGCGGAGGAAGCCGGCAAGAGCCGTCTCGGCGGCCTGTTCCGCTTGTGGCCGAGCAAGGCCGCCAAGTAGCTGAAGGCGTCCTGGAATTCGCACTGTAGGAGGCGACTCCTGTCGCCGATGGCGCCGGTGCGGAACCACGATCGGCGACAGGAGTCGCCTCCTACAGCCTGTTTCTGCGGCGGTAATTCCAGCACGCCCTCAAACACCTAATCGCGCGAGTGGTCAAGAAAAACAGAAGTCCGCACCGAAAGAGGCGGACTTCTTGTTGCGTGTTTTTTCTCAGGGAGAGGCGGTACGCCGAACTCGGTTACCTGTTGCCCGTCTATCTCAGGCCAACGGTCAAAACCCGGTGTGCCGGCCCTTCCTCTTGGCTCGCCAGCTACTAATAGCTTATCGCCGTCGCCGCGCGGTGGCCATACCCCAAGTGGCGGGAGCGCCGGAATTCTTCCGACGACCGCCCACAGTTTCTTGCCGAACCCGACATGGGGAAGACGGTCAACAGAATGTTCGGTGGGGCAGACATTCCTGTCTGCCCTATTCGCTGCATTTTGCGGGGCAGACAGGAATGTCTGCCCCACCCTCCAGGAATGTCTGCCCCACCGTAATGCGAAATGCGGGCCGAGCCGCATCAGGCCCGCACTCCTAACCCGGCGAAGGGATTCCCACGCTTCTCTTCTCCGACGGTCGTCGTTGGACCATGCCCGGAAAGCAAGATCGTTTCGTCGGGCAGCGTGAAGAGCTTCGAGCGGATGCCGAAAACCAGTTGTCGCAGGTCGCCGTCGGGGAAATCGGTCCGTCCGATGCTGCCGGCAAAGATACAATCGCCCACAAACACGATCGGCGGCTCCTGCCCTTCCCAGAGATAGACCACGTGGCCGATTGTATGGCCCGGAATGCTGCGGACCTGCCATTCGAATCCCGCCGCCTCGTACGTGTCGCCGTCCTTGACGGTCACGTCGGCCGGCGGGCTGACCAGCGGCGTGCCGAAGCCGGCTGATAGATTCAGCCAGGGATCGCTCAGTTTCGCGGCGTCCTCCGCGCCGATGACCAGCGGGCAGTGGGGCCATCGCTTCTTGATGGCCCCATTGCCGCCGATATGGTCGCTGTGGCCGTGCGTGTTTAGAATCGCCGCCGGCGTCAGCTTCGCCTTCTCCAGGTGCCGAACGATTTTCTCCCACTCCAGACCCGGGTCGATCACCACGCAATCGCTGCGGTCCCGAAGCTGAGCGACGTAGGCGTTCTGTTCGAAGGGGTGCGAAAGGATCGTGACAAGCTGGAGGTCGGGTAGCTTCACGAAACTGGACTCCTCAGAGGGTATCCGATGGGGTAAAATGCGGTGGTTAACGGTGGCCGTACCGCCAAAGCGCAAATCAACGGTTAGGTAAGTCGGCCTTCCAAGACCGAACATTGTAATCGTAATCGCCAGAATATGCGATAAGGTCGAAGAGGGTCCTCAGCGAAAGGCAGGAGGCCCCGCAAGGAGGAGTAGCGATGCCCCTTATGAGACCCAAGAGACACTGTTGGCTGCTGGCTGCGGCGGCCTGCGCGATTGTGGCCGCAATTGTCTTGTCGCCGGGGATTCGGGCCGCCGCGCCCGATGCCACCACCACCGACGGGTCCACATCGGGCCGACGCCCGCTACTGTCCCGCCTGCGGCTTGGCGATAGGTCGGATACGGCAAGAACAGCCACCGCCGCTCCGGCGCCTTCCCCGGCTCAGACCGGCGAACATCACCTAGCGCCCGTCATTCGCTGGGCCCGCAACGGTCTAGGGAACATCGAAAGGATCCGCGACTACTCGACCACGGTGGAAAAACGCGAACGCATCGGCGGCAAGCTGAGCGACTACCAGTTCATGTTCGTCAAGCTGCGGCAAAGGCCCTTCAGCGTCTACATGAGATTCCTCAAGCCGGACAACGTCAGCGGCCAGGAAGTCGTCTATGTCGAAGGACAGAACAATGGCCGGCTATTGGCGCACGGCGTCGGATTGCAGGCCCATTTTGGGACTGTCTCCCTCAAGCCCGACGGCCCGTTCGCCATGAAAGGCCAGCGCTACCCGATCACCGACCTGGGCATTCTCAACATGACCCGCCGCTTGATCCAAGTCGGCGAGGCCGACATGCGCTACGGCGAATGCGACGTGAAGTACTATGAAGGGGCCAAAGTCAACAACCGCCTCTGCACCATGATTGAAGTCGTCCACCCCATCCCGCGGCGGAACTTCCTCTTCAACGTCGCCAGGATCTTCGTCGATAGGGAGTTGAACCTCCCCATCCGCTACGAGTCGTACAACTGGCCGAAACAGCCGGGCGGACCGCCGGAACTGATGGAAGAGTATAGCTACCTCGATCTGAAGCTCAACAACGGTTTCACCGACGCCGACTTCAGCATCAACAACCCGAACTACCACTTCCGTTGACGCCTCGCGGCCCTGAAACCTCGGCAACGCTCTTCTACCAGTCGTTTAGCCGCGCCCCGCAGGGAATCGCTGATTGCGCACCAACAGGGCCGATCAGTCTTTCAATTTGGAGATTGTAGGAGGCGACTCCTGTCGCCGATTTGTGGCAATTTCGGCTGGGCGGCACCCAAATCCGCGACAGGAGTCGCCTCCTACAGCGAAAACCGATCGGCCCTGTGCGGACCAACCCCTCTATTGCCATTTCGTTGGCAATCTGTTAGCATAGGGGTAGCGTCTGTTTCTCAAGAGGGGAAGAGGCGGGAGCCCACAGGAGACCCTATCGTCCGGAACCGACAGTCTGCCTGGCGTTTTTTTCCAGACTTCATATCGACCTTGCCATTGTGGAGGCTTGAAGATCATGGGCGCGGCAGAAGAAACCGGGATGGCGCAAGACGAAAGGCACGCGGTCGCCGTCCAAATCGCGTTGGAAGTCGGTCTGCTCGAAAAGTGCGAAGTGCATGGCTGCGTCTACGACGCCATGAACGACTTCGTGCTGGCTGACGCTCTTCGCTGCGGTGAAGAGTTGTTGGCCCGCAGCGATCCGTCGGTCGCCGTCTTTCAAGGCAGTCGCAAGCGTCTGCGGCACGCGATCGAGGATGTCCGCTCGGGAATGCCCAATAGCTGTCCCGATTGCTACCACGCGCAGTTCAAGAACTGACGCCCGGCCGCTTGCTCGCGTTTTCCACCACGCGGGGAAGACGCTCAGCGAAGTGTTCGGTGGGGCAGACATTCCTGTCTGCCCCTGACGAAGCCGGTAGATAGGGCAGACAGGAATGTCTGCCCCACCGTGGTGAGAAATGCGGGCTTTGCAGAGCACTTCTGTGCACCCAAAAGGAAGCGCGAAGAGTTTCAGGAGCCGGCTGGCTCCCCCGCCCCCTCTTCAGAGACCGACGGCACGACCCAGACCTTCACCTCCGCGTCGATTTCGTGCCCGAGGTGAATGGCGACGGTGTACAGGCCGAGTTCCTTTAGCGGGCCTTTCAGCCGCACCTGGTCGGCGCCCAAGTGGAAATTGGCCCGCTTCAGCGCGTTGGCGACTTCCACGGCCCCGACCGAGCCATACAGATGCCCTTCGTCGTTGGCGTTGGCTTCGATGGTGATGCTCTGCCGAGCCAGTTCCGCCGCCAAGGTTTGCAGACCGGCCAGCCGGGCCTTCTCGATCGCCGCCAGTTGGGCGCGGTGTTTCTCCACCATCCGCTTATGGTGCTCGGTGGCAATCGTGGCCAACCCCTGCGGGATCAAGAAGTTCAGGGCGTAGCCGTGCTTCACCTCGACCACGTCGCCCTGCTTGCCGAGGTGTTCGACCGGCTGCACCAGCAGCAATTCGACGCCGCCGTGCGGCCCCTTCGGCAGACGCTTCGCGCGGCGGGGAATTTGCTTCTTCGACTCGGTGTTAGCCATGTTGATTCGCTTTCTCGTGCTAGAACGGAATATCATCGCCACCGGAAGGCTCGGCCGGTCCCGGTCCCTGGTCGTAGGCCTCGTCGGGCGGGCCGGCTTGACTGTACTGCGGTGCCGGCGATGCTGGTGCGCGCTGCGGCGCCGGTCGAGCCGCCGAGCGCGGCCCGCCTCCCTCCGCTCCGCCCTGTCCGCCCTGGCCGCGCAGCGCCGATCAACTGCATCTTCTCGCATACTACTTTCAGTTTTGACCGCTTCTGGCCGTCCTGCCCCTCCCAACTATCGAGCTTCAGCCGCCCCTCGATCAATACCGGCGAGCCTTTGCCCAGGTATTCGCTCATCACTTCGGCGGTCCGCCCCCAGACCGTCACGTCGACGAAGGTGACCTCTTCGATCCACTCGCCGTTGGCGTTCTTGCGGCGGTCGTTGACCGCCAGGCCAATGTCGGTCACTGCCATGCCGCTTTGCAGATAGCGCAATTCGATGTCGCGCGTCAGATTGCCCAGCAGGATCACTCGATTAAAACTGGCCATAAGGACCGCTCCCTATTGGTCACTCTTCGTCGCCCACCACTCCTTCGACGGCATCGACGACCGGGACCACGTCCTCGACTTCTTCATCATGGACCTTCACTTCCTCCGCCGGGACTGCGGCGGCCGGGGCCGACAGGGCGTGGGCCACCAGGGTGTCGACGATCCGCGGCTCGACCTTCAAGAACAGCATCCGCAGGATGTCGTCGTTGATCTGGCACTGCCGCTGCAACTCGGTCAGCCGCGTGCTCTCCAGCCGGAAGTACGTCAACCAATACGTGCCCTTGCGTTGGCCCTTGATCGGATAGGCCAGCCGCCGCTCTTCCCAGAGGCGGCTGACGAGCATCTCGCCGCCGAGCTTCTCGACCAGCGTAGGAATCTGGCCGGAGACGGTTTCATGATCCCGCCCAAAACGGTTGGAATCGAGAATGAACATGCCTTCGTAGACGATCGCGGCCAAGGTTACAACTCCTCTGAAATCTTCGATCTCAAATCCTCGATCTGAAATTTGAAATCTCGAATCTTCAATTATATCGGTTCATGCAGACTTCGATGCCCTCGCGAGCCCAAACCACCGCGGCGTCGGCCGCCAATTCTACGGCCTCTCGGACGACGGGCAACTCCCCGGGCGAAAACTTGCCGAGCACGTAGTCCGCCCACTCCCAACCGGCCGGCGCGGCGCCGACGCCCACGCGGAGCCGCGAAAACTCGTCTGTCCCCAACCTCGCGATAATGTCCTCCAAACCCTTCTGCCCGCCCGACGAGCCCCGCGACCGCAGTCGCAGCTTGCCCACCGGCAGGTTCAGATCGTCGCAGAGAACCAACAGGTCCTCGATTTGCAACTTATAGAAGCTTACCGCCTCCTGAACGCTGGTTCCACTGAGATTCATGAACGTTGTCGGGCTCAACAGCAGCGCCCTCTGGCCGCCCAACTCGGCCTCGAGCACTTCGCCGTGAAACCGCGACTTGGCGGGCGGCACGCCGTGCCGCCGCCCCAATTCCGCCAGCACCATATAGCCGACGTTGTGCCGCGTTCCTTCGTAACGGCGGCCCGGATTGCCAAGCCCAACCACCAGTTTCATCGCCGCCGCCCTTCGCAGTCAGACGCGCTAGTGGTCCGCCAAACCTTCGTTGACAGGTGGGGCAGACATTCCTGTCTGCCACGGCAGGCAGGAATGCCTGCCCCACCACAATTTCGACGAACATTCCAGCCACGGTTGGCGGCTCTCCGCCGGCAGCCCGCTCACTTCTTCTCTGATTCCTCGCCCTCCCCCTCCTTTTCCTTGGCGCCGATGACCTCCGGTTCGCCGGCCGCCGCCTCGGCCGCCGCAGCCTCCTCCTCCGGCAACTCCTTGGGAACGATGCACTCGACGACCGCCACTTCCAAATCGTCCGCCAGGATCTTCGCCCCCTCCGGCAGCTCGATGCTGCCCAAGAGGATCGACTGTTCGAGCATGAGCTGATTGATGTTGACCGCCAGTTTTTCGGGCAGTGCCGCGGCCGGACAGGCGATCTCCACCTCGTGGATGTGCTGCACCACCACGCCCCCTTCGCGCACGCCCGGCGATTCGCCGCGCAACTCGACGGGCACGCGGACTTCGACAATCTCGTGCTCAGAAATTCGCGTGAAATCGACGTGGATGATCTGCACTCCCCACGTGTCCCACTGCAAATCGCGGATGAACGCCGATTCGTTGACCGCGCCGGTGAGACTGACCAGCCGGCTGCCGTGCCGGATGGCCGCCGTCAAGACGTCGGCCGCCACGCTCAGCGGCACGCACTCCAAGCCGTGTCCATACAACACTCCCGGAATCATCCCCGACTGCCGCAGCCGCCGGTTGCGGTGTTTTCCCCGGGTATTCCGCGCCTCAACAGCCAACTGTAACGCCATTTGCTCCCTCGAACTACTGCGCAGCCCAACTACCTCCGCCTACGGGCGAATCGCTCATTTTCGCGGAAAACCGGAGAAATGCAACCCCGGGGTACAAAATTCTCGCCATAATTCCCCCGGCATCCGCCACACGCCCGCTCGCTGCGGCCGGAAACTCGCCGCAAACGACGCAGACGACGCAGCCTCGAAGCTCACCAGAGCGGCCAACCTCGATCGGTTAACCGCTCGCACCCTCCGCAAGAAGGGCTCCGGACTCTTGAACCGCACCGCAGCGGCGGTATACTGGCAGCGTCCGTTCGCCCGCATGTTGTAGACTTGCACGGAACAGACTCGCTGCTACCGTTTTTCCCCGCGTGTTCGCCCACCCTCTTTCACCCGATCGTGAGGTGCCATCGTGCGTCGAAACCTGCTGCTCTCCTTGACCTTCCTGTCTGCCTTCCTTCTTGCCAGTCACGCCTTCGCTGCCGAAACCGTCTGGCTCTCGTCGCTCGACGTCCGCAAGACCCAGCAAGACTGGGGAAAACCGCAAGCCGACAAGGCGGTCGATGGCCACACGCTCTCGATCGCCGGCACGAAATACGAGCACGGGCTGGGCACCCACGCGGCCAGCCTGCTGTACGTCGATCTGAAAGGCGGCTCGGCCCGCTTCTCCGCCGAAGTTGGCGTCGATGACGAAGTGACCGGCAACCCCGTCGGCATCCGCTTCTCGCTGATCGGCGACGGTCGCGACCTCTGGAAGAGCGGCATAATGCGGAGAAACCAAGCGGCCGAGAAGGTCGATGTCGATGTAAGCGGCGTCAAGACCCTCGTGCTGGTCGTGGAGAACGAAGGCGACAACATCAACTACGATCACGCCGATTGGGCCAATGCCCAGTTCAACGTCACCGGCGAGAAGCCCGTGGCAATTCCGGCGCCGCATGAAGAGAAGACCGTGCTCACGCCGAAGCCGCCGGCGACGCCGCGGATCAACGGCGCAAAAGTGTTCGGTGTGCGCCGCGGTCATCAATTGCTCTACACCGTTCCCGCCACCGGCGAACGGCCGATGGAGTTTTCGATCGTCAGGCTTCCTGGAAATGCGGTTGGGTTAAATATTGATCGGACTACTGGGCAGCTTAGCGGTGTGTTGCACGCACCCGGCGAGTACACCCTCACATTGAAAGCTAAGAACGCCCTGGGCCAAACGGTGCGAAAACTGCGCGTTGTCTGCGGCGACACAATCGCGCTCACGCCGCCGCTGGGCTGGAACAGTTGGAACTGTTTTGCCAACGCCGTCGATGACGGCAAAGTCCGCTCGGCCGCCGACGCGATGGTCGCCAGCGGATTGGCCCAGCACGGCTGGACGTACATCAACATCGACGATTGCTGGGAGATCAAGCCGGGCAGCACCGATCCGCTCCTGCAAGGCCAACCGCGCGACGCCGACGGCATGATCAACACCAATAAGAAGTTCCCGAATATGAAGGCCCTTTGCGACTACATCCACAGCAAGGGGCTAAAGGCCGGCATCTACTCCTCCCCCGGCCCCTACACCTGCGCCGGCTTCACCGCGAGCTACAAGCACGAGCTCAAGGACGCCCAGCGCTACGCCCAGTGGGGCTTCGACTATCTGAAATATGATTGGTGCTCGTACGGCAACATCGCCAGGACCCAAACCGATCTGCCCAAGCTCAAGAAGCCGTACCGCGTCATGCGGCAGGCGCTGAACAAGGTCGATCGCGACATCGTCTACAGCCTCTGCCAGTACGGCATGGGCGACGTGTGGAAGTGGAACGCGGAAGTCGGCGGCAACTGCTGCCGCACCACCGGCGACATCGGCGATTCCTGGTCGAGCATGGCCGGCATCGGCTTCGGGCAAAACGGCCACGAAAAATACGCCGCCCCCGGCCACTGGAACGATCCCGACATGCTCGTGGTCGGCATGGTCGGCTGGGGCGATCTGCACCCGACCGGCCTGACGCCCAACGAGCAATACACCCACATCAGTCTCTGGTGCCTGTTGGACGCCCCGCTACTTATCGGCTGCGACATGGCCCAACTCGACGCCTTCACCCTCGGCCTGTTGACCAACGATGAAGTCCTAGAGGTCAACCAGGACCCGTTGGGCAAGCAGGCCGGCCGCGTGTCGCAACGCGGCAATCTCGAAGTCTGGGCCAAGCAAATGGAGGACGGCTCGAAGGCCGTCGGGCTGTTCAACCGCGGCCGCATCGAATTGCCGGTCACCGTCAAATGGTCCGACCTCGGCGTGGCCGGAACGCAAATCGTCCGCGATCTCTGGCGGCAGAAGGACCTCGGCTCGTTCGAGACCGAATTCACCGCCAAAGTCCCCCGCCACGGCGTCGTCCTGATCCGTCTACGGTCGAAAACCGCAGCAGAGTGAGCCGGCGTGCATTGACCGCGATCGCGACGTTTATTGACTGCCCTAAAGGCCGCATCGGGTTTTTCGTTTAGCCGCGACCCGGAGGGGAGCGGTTCCCTCGTGTGGTGATGTGGTAATGGGTGGGATCACGAGCAATGATCATGACTAATGGGGTCGGGTCTCATTTGTCTTTGCGTTTTTTCGCCCCGCCCCCCATCAGCCCACGATATCCCCTCAGCGTGAGAACCAGCGCTGTGGAAAAAGAGGACGCAATGGCCCCATGATCGGAGGCGGCCGAAACGCCGGGATGACTTTCTGACTGCGCAATTGGACCCGCCCCCATTCCATCTTCTTCTGGACGCCACCGCCCCTGCTGCCGCAGGGTCTTGACGCCAAATGTAGACTGGCTATGATGCTGGGGTGTTTTGCCCATCTCGTCATTCGATCGCGAGTAAGACCACCGGTTAGCCGGGAGGAGGTATGGCCTATGAAGATTGAGAAAGAACATCTGTACCATGGCGCTGCTTTGATCCAAATTGCAGAAGACGAAAGGTTCACCGCAATCAACTCCCTTGGGGTCGGCGGCAGTGTCTCCAAGAGTGCGTATCGTATCAACGATGATATTGGCGTCTACCTCAAGTACGCCCGCAATCCTACCCCACGCCACAAGGAATATGTCTTCAACTTCTCGACAGCCAATCGCGCAGAGATGGCCGCGTTGGCGACATCAGTCCACAGCTTCTTCGTGGCTCTGGTGTGTGTCAAAGATCGTGAGGTTTGCTGCCTAGAGTACAGTGTGATCGACTTACTATTTCGTCGTCGCAGGCGAGCCAAGGGGAGCGATGAAGAACAAATCACTGTCTTGGTTACAATGCCCAAGAAGAGCAAATGCCGGGTTTACGTAAATGCTCCTGGCAAGAAGAACACGTTGCTAGGCGAAGCTAAGCTCGTGACGAGGAGTGATTTTCCAAGTATGCTCTTTGAACAGATGGCGTGACGTCCCACGTGTTATGCTGAAGCATAACCTACAAGCTCAGCCGGCCCCGAAACCCGGGGGCCTGTCGAACAGCCGGCTGACCGACTCGTTGCGGTGGATGCGCTTGATCGCTTCGCCCAGCAGCGGGGCGACGCCGAGAACCGTCAGCTTCGCGATCTGCTTCTCGGGCGACAGCGGCACGGTGTCGGTCAGGATCAGGCCGTCGATGGGGGCCTTGTCCAGTCTCCCGATGGCGTCGCCCACCAGCAGGCCGTGGGTGGCGGCGAGGAAGATCTGCTTGGCGCCGTGCTGGTGCATCACTTCCGCCGCGCCGCAAATCGAGCCCGCCGTGCTGATCATGTCGTCGAAGATCAAGGCCACGCGGCCTTCGACTTGCCCGCCGATCACGTTGGCCTGTTTTGTCTTCTCGGCGGTGCTGCGGCGTTTGTCGATAATGGCCAGGTGTCCGCCCAATCGCGCCATGTGGGCCAGGGCCCGTTTGATGCTCCCCTCGTCGGGGCTGACCACCACGAAATCGTCGTCGCCAAAGCCCATCGCCTTGAAGTGCTCGTCGATCACCGGCGCGGCGTAAAGATGGTCCACGGGAATGTCGAAGAAGCCCTGGATTTGGGCCGTGTGCAGGTCCATCGCCAGCACGCGGTCGGCCCCGGCGCGGGTAATCAGGTTCGCCACCAGTTTCGCGGTGATCGGCACGCGGCCCTCGTCCTTGCGGTCCTGCCGGGCGTAACCGAAATAGGGCATCACCGCCGTGATCCGATCGGCGCTCGCCCGTTTCAAGCTCTCGATCATGATCAACAGTTCCATGAGAGTTTCGTTGACCGGCGGGCAGGTCGGCTGGAGGATGAAGACGTCGCGGCCGCGGACGTCCTCGTCGATCTTGCAGGAAATCTCCCCGTCGGGGAAATTTCCCACGATCGCCCGACCCAGCGGCAGTTCCAGGTACTCGCAAATTCGTTTTGCCAGAGCCGGATGGGCTCGTCCTGCGAAGAGTTTCATGGAATTCATGGGGTCAGAGGGCGCGGATAAGAGGGCGGGAACCATCGGGGGCACACTCCTCACGTTCTCGTTGCCGCCGGGGTTTCGTCCCTTCGTTTCGGCTAGTGCCCATCTTGCCACGAACCGCCGCGTTCTTCCAGAGGGCCGCCGGGGTTTTTCTTGCTATTCCGCCGGTTGCGTCCGGTGCGTGTCCGCGGTGGAATGCGTCGGCTATCAGCGGTCAGCTATCAGGTTTCAGCAGCCAGCTTGCGGCCGTCATGTTTGAGCCCGTCGCGAGCATAACTGTTTTGCGTCTAACGATTTACAATGGGAAACCACGGCGACATTCGCTGCTGGCCCCGCCGCTTGCCGAAGCCATCGCCGTGTGCTGAAAGCTGAGAGCTGACCGCTGACAGCCGACCGTCTTTGCGGCGTCTTCTCCCAGCAGCCGTCGTTGACACCGGCCTTGGTTTGTTTACAATACGGGGTTTTCCAGGTATTAAGCACCTGCCCGACAAGCGCCGTTTACCCACCTTCCCACCCAGCTTGGGAGCGATTCGTTGGAAGAGGCCATTCAAAAAGCCGACGTCCTGATCGAAGCCCTCGGGTGGATTCGTCAGTTCCGCGGAAAAACCACGGTAATCAAACTCGGCGGTAGCGTGATGGAAGACGACCGGGCGATGGACCATCTGCTGTTGGATGTCGTCTTCATGGAGACGGTCGGCATGCGGCCGGTGCTGGTCCACGGCGGCGGTCCCTCGATCAATCGAGCCATGGCCGAGGCCGGCCTGCAACCCCGCTTCGTCCAGGGGCGCCGTTACACCGACGCCGGCACGCTGGCGATTGTCGAGCGGATCCTGGCGGGAGAGGTGAACGATTTTCTCGTCCGCCGCATCGAAGAGCTCGGCGGCCGGGCTCGCCCCTTGAACTTCCGCAGCAAAAACGTGCTCTTCGGCCAGCGAATGACCCTGCACGAAAACGGCGAGTTGATCGATCTCGGCTTCGTCGGCACGGTCACCCGCGTCGATCGCCAGGCGATCGAGGAGGTCGCCGACGCGGGAGCGGTGCCGGTCATCCCCTCGATGTGCATCGATGAGAACGGGCAGAAATACAACGTCAACGCCGACACCGCCGCCACCGCCGTGGCCCAGGCGCTCGCGGCCGAGAAGCTGGTCTACTTGAGCGACATCAATGGCGTTCGCCGCGACAAAGCCGACGCCGCTTCGCTGATCCACTCGCTGACGGCCAAGGAGGCCAACGAGTTGATCGCCGCCGGGGCCATCAATTCCGGCATGATTCCCAAGGTGCAGGCCTGCCTGGAGACGCTCGACCGCGGCGTCCGCAAAGTCCACATCATCGACGGCCGCATACGGCATTCGCTGCTGCTCGAAGTGTATACCAGCAAGGGCGTGGGAACGCAAATAGTAAGGGACTAGGGATTTGAGATTTGAGATTTGAGATTTGAGATTTGAGATTTGAGATTTGAGATTTGAGATTTGAGATTTGAGATTTGAGATTTGAGATTTGAGATTTGAGATTTGAGATTTGAGATTTGAGATTTGAGATTTGAGATTTGAGATTTGAGATTTGAGATTTGAGATTTGAGATTTGAGATTTGAGATTTGAGATTTGAGATTTGAGATTTGAGATTTGAGATTTGAGATTTGAGATTTGAGATTTGAGATTTGAGAATTGGAAATAGCGTTTAGCCGCCGCGTCCACGCGGCGTTTATGGGGAGTTCAAGTGCCCGCCATTCACCAGACTAGTTCCGCAGAGATCCTGAAACTGTTTCAGCAGTACGTAATTCCCAATTACGGCCGTTTCCCCGTTGCGCTGGTCCACGGCGAAGGCTCGTATATTTGGGACGCGGAGGGCAACCGCTATCTTGATCTCTTCTGCGGCTGGGGCTGCAACCTGCTGGGCCATTGCCCGACGTTGGTTGTCGAGGCTGTCCGCGAGCAGTTGGGCGAGCTGATCCATGTGCCCAACACCTGGCATACCGAGTTGCAGGGCCTCTGGGCCAAGGCGCTCTCCGAGCGGAGTTTCGGCGGCCAGGCGTTTTTCTGCAATTCCGGCACCGAGGCCAACGAGGCGGCGATCAAGCTCGCCCGGCTACACAACTCCGCCCAACGTCGCTACAAGATCATCACTTTCGAGGGCGGGTTCCACGGCCGCACGATGGGCTCGATCTCCGCCACCGCCCAACCGAAATACCACGAGGGCCTCGGTCCGCTGATGGCCGGCTTCACCTACGCCCCCTTCGGCGATCTGGACGCCGTCGCCCGGCTGATCGACAACGAGACGGCCGCCATCCTGATCGAGCCGATCCAGGGCGAGGGGGGCGTGCGGATTCCGCCCGACGGCTTCCTGGCCGGCCTCCGCCAACTGGCCGACCAGCACGAATTGCTGCTCATGTTCGACGAAGTCCAGACCGGCTGCGGACGCACGGGCGACTGGTTCGCCTACCAAGGGCTCGGCGTGACGCCCGACGTAATGACGCTCTCGAAAACACTCTGCGGCGGACTGCCCGGCGGGGCGATGCTCACCACGCCGGAAATCGCCAAGAGTCTGCGGCCGGGAATGCACGCCTGCACCTTCGGCGGCAACCCGATCGCGGCCCGCGCCGGCTTGGCTTTCATCGAGCAGATCGAACGCGACAATCTGCTCGAACATGCCAAGCGGCTCGGCGAAGTCTTCCGCCAGCGGTTGCGGCAGCTTCAGCAGGAGTGCGACCTGGTCCGCGACGTTCGCGTCCGCGGCGTGATGATCGGCGTCGAGCTTTCCATCGAGGGCGCCGCGACCGTGAAAGCCTGCCTCGACCGACGGCTGTTGATCAACTGCACCCACGGAACCGTCATCCGCCTGCTGCCGGCGATCAATCTCACCGAGGAGCAAGCCAACGAAGGTTGCGACATTCTCGCCGACGTGCTCAAACAGCAGGCGGGGAATCATCTGCCGACACAGTAAGGGGCTAGGGGCTGGGGACTAGGGGCTAGAGGCTAGGGATCAGGGGCCAGAGGGTGAGGGATGAGGGATAGAAGATCGCGTGCGGCTGATTGCCGTCCCCTAGCCCCTAGTCCCTAGCCCCTAGCCCCTCCGGGAGCGACACCATGCGACACCTATTGACATTGGCCGACGTTACCACCGCGGAAATCGAGCGCATCTTCTCGATCACCGAGGATCTGAAGCAGAAGTGCGAGAAGGGCCTGCGCGAGCCGCTTCTGCCGGGACGGGTCATGGCCCTGATCTTCGAGAAGCCGTCGCTCCGCACGCGGGTCAGCTTCGAGGCCGGCATGGCCCATCTCGGCGGCAGTTCGATTTTTCTGGGAAACGACGCAGGCTTTGGCCGCCGCGAGAGCGTTGCCGACTTCGCCCGCGTCCTGGGCGAATACGCCGACGTGGTGGTCGTCCGCGCCAATCGCCATCAGACGGCCGTCGATCTGGCCAAGTACGCCACCTGCTCGGTCGTCAATGGCCTGACCGATTTCGGCCATCCCTGCCAGGCGCTGGCCGATCTCTATACGATCCGCGAGCTGGTCGGCAAGCTGGAGGGTCACACGCTGGCCTGGATCGGCGATGCCAACAACGTCGCCCGCAGCGTGGCCATCGGCTGCGGCAAGCTCGGCATCCGCATGGTGATGGCCACGCCGAAGCAGTACCAGTTCGACGAGAAATCGCTCGCCTGGATCCGGCAGCAAACGCCGGAGTTGGATTTGACCGTCACGACCGATGCGGCCGAAGCGGTCGAAGGGGCGGTGGCCGTCTACACCGACGTTTGGGCGAGCATGGGCCAGGAGAGTCAGCAGGAGGCCCGCCGCCGCGAGTTCGCCCCCTATCAAGTCAATGCCGGCTTAATGCGTCGCGCCCAGAAGGGCGCCTTCTTCATGCACTGCCTCCCCGCCCATCGCGGCGAAGAGGTGACCGACGAAGTGATCGACGGCCCGCAGAGCGTCGTCATCCAACAGGCCGGCAACCGCATGCACGTGCAAAAAGGCATCCTCGCCTGGCTGCTGGGAGCCAAAGCGTAGTGGCGGCCACGGCGCCGTTTAGCCGCGCCCCGAAGGGAAGCGCGAGCAAGAATACGCCCCCCATTGCCGCCACCCGTCGGCCCGATCAGCTTTCCAATCTAGGTGGCATGGGCAGCTTGCCCGTGGCCGAAAAACACGGGCACGATGCCCGTGCCACGTCAAACATCGTTACTCAACTTGAATAACTGATTGGCCCTTCCGCCACCCGCCGGCCGATTGCGTTGCGGGGGGGCGATATTGTATGATGCGGTTCGCCCGCCGTCTTTAGGCGACCTTTCCGGAGGTTCGATCGTGCTTGATCCGCTGCGACAAGAGGTGTGCATGGCCAACCGCGAGTTGGCCGACAGCGGCCTGGTCACCTTGACCTGGGGCAACGCCAGCGGCATCGACCCCAAGCGGCGGTTGGTCGTCATCAAGCCCAGCGGCGTGCGTTATGACGACATCGAGCCGGCCGACATGGTGGTCGTCGATCTGGAAGGAAAGACCGTGGAAGGCAAGCTTCGGCCGTCGAGCGACACGCCCACCCATCTCGCCCTCTACTGCGCCTTTCCAATGATCGGCGGCGTCGTCCACACGCACAGCCGCCACGCCACGATGTTCGCCCAGGCGCGGCGCGAAATCCCCTGCCTTGGCACCACGCACGCCGATCATTTCCACGGCCCCGTGCCCGTTACTCGCCCGCTGGCCGAAGCCGAAGTGGCCGCCGATTACGAAGCGAACACCGGCCGGGTGATCGTCGAGCGCTTTGCCGCGCTCGATCCGGTCGCCATGCCCGCCGTGCTCGTTGCTGGCCACGGGCCGTTCACCTGGGGCGGCAACGTCGCCCAGGCGCTGCAAAACGCCATCGCCCTGGAAGTCGTCGCCGAAATGGTATTGGGCAGTTGGCTGATCGATCGCGGCAGCAGCGAATTGGAAAGCTACGTCCTCGAAAAACACTACCAGCGAAAACACGGCCCCGCAGCGTATTACGGCCAGAAACCGAAGTGAGAGTGGCCCGGAATCATTGCCTTGAAAACACATTGTAGGAGGCGTCTCCTGACGCCGACGGCACGGTGCGGAGCCGCAGTCGGCGACGGGAGTCGCCTCCTACAGTCCGAATTCCCGGAGACCCTCGCGGGGAGGAATAGGAGAAAACGGCTATGCGATTCGAGTCTTTGGAAGTATGGTTTGTCACGGGAAGCCAAAACCTCTACGGGCCGGAGACGCTGCGGCAAGTGGCCGACAACAGCCGCCGCGTCGTCGAGGGGCTCAACGCCTCGGGCCGGCTCCCCTTCCGCGTCGTCTTCAAGCCGGTGGTGACCACGGCCGACTCCATCCTGCAACTATTTCGCGAGGCCAACGCCGCGGCGAGCTGCGCGGGCGTAATCTGCTGGATGCACACGTTTTCGCCGGCGAAGATGTGGATTGCCGGGCTGGCCGCCCTCCAGAAGCCGATGGCCCATCTGCACACGCAGTTCAACCGCGATCTGCCCTGGGCTACGATCGACATGGACTTCATGAACTTGAACCAGGCCGCCCACGGCGACCGCGAGTTCGGCTTCATCTGCGCGCGGATGCGGCGGCCGCGCAAGGTCGTCGTCGGCCATTGGCAAGACACCGAGGTGCAGGATCGCCTGGCCGCCTGGCAGCGGGCCGCCGCCGGACTGCATGAAATACGATCGTTGAAGGTCGCCCGCTTGGGCGACAACATGCGGCAAGTCGCCGTCACCGAGGGCGACAAGGTCGAGGCCCAAATCCGCTTCGGCGTTGAGGTCAACGGCTACGGCATCGGCGAATTGGCCGCCCGCATCGGCGACGTGACCGATGCCGAGGTCGAGCGCCTCGTGGCCGAATACGACGGGCAGTACGCGATGGCGCCGTCGTTGCGTCCCGGCGGCGAGCGTCGCCAGTCGCTGCGATACGCCGCCCGAACCGAACTTGCCCTGCGGGCCTTTCTCGACGCCGGCGGCTTCCGCGCCTTCACCGACTGCTTCGAAGATCTCACCGGGCTCGAGCAACTGCCCGGCATCGCGGTGCAGCGGCTCATGGCCGATGGCTACGGCTTCGGCGCCGAGGGCGATTGGAAGACGGCAGCGCTGGGGCGGGTGCTGAAAGTCATGGGGACTGGTCTGCCGGGCGGTGCGTCGTTCATGGAGGATTATACCTACCATCTCGATCCGCGCGGCCCGAAAGTGCTCGGCGCCCACATGCTCGAGATTTGCCCTTCGCTGGCCGGCGATCGGCCGACGTGCGAAATTCACCCGCTGGGCATCGGCGGCAAGAGCGATCCGGTACGGCTGACCTTCGCCGCCTCGGAAGGCCCCGCGTTGAACGTCGCGATGATCGATCTGGGCGACCGCTTCCGCCTGCTGAGCCAACGAGGTCGATGGCGTGGCGCCGGACCAATCGCTGCCGAATCTGCCGGTCGCTCGTGTCTTTTGGACGCCCCGCCCGAATCTAAAAACGGCCGCCGCCGCATGGATTTACGCCGGCGGGCCGCACCACATGGTTCTCAGCCAGGCCCTGACCTGCGAGCACATCGAAGATTTTGCCGAAATGCTCGGCGTCGAGTGCCTGCGGATCGATGCGGAAACGCGACTGGGCGACATCAAGAATCAACTCCGCTGGAACGAAGCGTTTTACAGCAGACGCTGACACGATCCTGTTTCGTCCACCATCCGCTTGTGGGTCCGCAGCGAATCCGCGCCGCATTTTGTTCTGTTCGTCTCCGCCAAGAAGCGCCAACCGCCGGCAAAACGCCGGCGGCTGCAACGCAGCGCTCCCTGTGCCGCAACATTCTACGGGAACAACGCACACCCCGCCACCCAGCCGCCGGCCTCGTAGAACAGGCCGCGAACGCTGATCGGCAGCGGATCGAACAGATACGGCGCGCAATCGCCCGGGCGGTAATAACCGAGCGTATAGACGCACTCGTTCGGCAATTCAAGCCCCATCTTGTAAGGCAGGATCGGGAAAGTGGCGAAGAAGTTGGCGGCCGAGGCGAACGGTTGCACCCACGGCCCCGCCATGTGCCCGTAACGCTCCAACTGCACGTCCTCGAAGTAGAGCGGCTTGTGGCAGAGTTGCGACGCCGTCCAGGTAAAAGTCACCGGCGCGAAACAACGCCCCGGGAATGTCTCCTCTCCCAAGGGACACTCTTGCGGCAGTTCCCCCTCCGAGGGCTTCAGGCTCGTGTTCAACTGGTTGATGTGCTTCAAGTCCTTCGGCGACGGGCAGCCCCGCGTCAAGCCTTGTGGGTGCGTCGCCAATTGCTTCTCGATCAACGGGCGTGTCGGCGTGCCGGGCACCGGGGTCAACTCGCCCTCCGGCGGCCGGCCGAGCGATTTGCTCCACGCCTCGGACGACGGCTGCAACTCCTGCACCGGCTGCACGCCGCAGGACGGCCCGCAGTTGGCCTCGGGCGTGACGCACTGCGTCGGTTGCACGGCCGTGCTCGCTCGCCGCATCCCCAACCACTTCAACCGGCTGCCGATCTTGCCCGTCGTGTAGCTGGCCTGCTGCACCGCGGATTGATCGGGCTGGTCCTTCGCACTCTTCGCCGAATCATCGGCCGCCCACGCCGACGCCCATCCAGCCAAAATCAACGTCACGGCCACCATCGCGGCGATCGATTGGAAAACGTGTCGCGAGAATCTCCCCTCTCCCATTGGGAGAGGGACAGGGCTTGAGATTCTCCCCTCTCCCTTTGGGAGAGGGGCAGGGGGTGAGGGCTGGCGCACGACGCAATCCCGCGGAAGATCGAGCAGTTCGCCCCGTTTCGCCCTCACCCTAACCCTCTCCCAAAGGGAGAGGGGACCCGTCGCGCTAAGCGTCGCCGTTGAACATACTCCGTGCTATAGTTCGGGGCTTCCTGCGTAATCGTGATGTCATGAGGGTGACTCTCCCGCACACTGGCTGAACTGACTTGGATGAATCGCGCTTCCGTGCGCAACTCCTCGATGGTTCGCGTTCCGCAGTAACCCATTCCCGCTCGCAACCCGCCGACAAGCTGGTAGACGAACGGCCCCAGCGGTCCCTTGAAGGGGACTCGCCCCTCGACTCCCTCGGGTACCAGTTTATCGGGCCCGCGTTGTCCGCCCTGACGGTAGCGCTCGCTGGAGCCTTGAACCATCGCCCCCAACGAGCCCATGCCGCGGTAAACCTTAAAAACTCTCCCTTGGAAGAGAATCTGTGCGCCGGGGCTCTCCTGCAATCCGGCGAAAAGTCCTCCGATCATGACCACATGCGCCCCGGCGGCAATCGCCTTCGTCAAGTCGCCGGAATAACGGATTCCGCCATCGGCGATGACGGGAATCTGGCTCTTCTCGGCAACCTCGACGGCGCTGTGGATCGCCGTAATCTGTGGGACTCCGACGCCGGAAATCACCCGCGTAGTGCAGATCGATCCCGGTCCGATGCCGACCTTCACCGCGTCGGCCCCGGCGGCGATCAGGTCCTTGCACCCCTCGGCCGTGGCCACGTTGCCGGCCACGACGTCAATGTCCCACTGCTTCTTGATTCTCCTGACGGTCTGAATCACATTGGCCGAATGCCCGTGGGCGCTGTCGACCACCAGCACATCGACCCCTTTGCGAATCAGGGCCTCGACGCGCTCGTAATCGTGGACGCCCACCGCGGCGCCAACCCGCAGCCTGCCCTGCCCATCTTTGCAGGCTTGCGGAAAGCGCCGCATCATATCAATGTCTTTGATGGTAATCAGTCCGGTCAGCCTCAAATCTTCGTCAACCAGCAAAAGCTTCTCCACCTTTTTTGCCATCAAAATCTTCTCAGCTTCCTCAAGCGTCACAGTCCCAGTGGCCGTAACCAGGTTCTCCCGGGTCATCACCTCCGAGGCGGGCAGGTTCCAATCTTCGAGGAAGCGGAGGTCGCGGCGGGTGATGATGCCCGCCAGCCGGCCGTCGGCGGTGGTGATCGGCAGGCCGGAGACGTTGTGCTGATCCATGATCTCGCGGGCCCGGCTCACGCTGGCGTCCGGCCGCAGGGTCTCCGGATTGAAGATGATGCCGTTGGCGCTGCGTTTGACCTTTTCGACCTCCTCGGCCTGGCGTTCGACCGACATATTCTTATGGATTACGCCGACTCCACCCACAAGTGCCAGAGCGATGGCCATTTCGCTTTCGGTGACGGTGTCCATCGGCGAGCTGAGCATGGGGATGTTCAGCCGGATGCGTTGCGTCAGCCGCGTCGAGACGTCGCAGTCGGCCGGCACGACCTCGCTGTAGCGCGGCTCGAGCAGCACGTCGTCGAAGGTCAATCCTCGTTGCTCGCAAATCTTATTGTTCATCGCATCCGCTCCTTCGAGGCTGGCAATAGGGTAAACCCCGTATTATTGCCACTTCGCCACAGAATGCAATGTGGGAGCCGGCAGCAGCAGGGCCGATCAGTTTTCCAATCTAGGTGGCACGCAATGCCATTTCCAGTTTACTGTGTTATGCCGCTTGTAACTGTTGTTGAATCTTGACTTTCTGTTCTTCTGTCAGCCGCAGCAAGACCGGCGGGTGTGGCGCCGTGTGAGCTTTGCGACGCGGCCATTCCCGCTTCTGTTTCGGGCTGGTACGCACACGCCGTTCGCGTTGCGCTCGGGCAATCCTTTCACGAAATGGCTTGGATTCCCTACGGCCTAACATGTCACGACGCACCTCCAGCAACACCCCCCGTGGGCTGCACATTATCGGGAGGCTGTCTTTCGGCGGTGCCGGCATCGCCAACGCGCCTTGACAAAGCAATAACTGCGTTGCGATCATCGAAGCCTCTGCCTCGCGATGCACTAGCCGTAGCGTCCGACTCATCAACGCCACTTTCTTCAAGGTTCGCTTGTAGGTTCTGAAAAATCCCTCGTTTTCCCACCTCCAACGATAACAAGTTCCCGCCATCTCCAAGGATAGCTGCTTCGCATCTTCCACGTTCGTAAACAGCCAGAACGTCCACCTTATGACGGCAACTGTGAATCCGCAGCAATCGGCCGCGAATCGGCGGCTTGCCGTCCTCCTGCTGGCTCTTCGGCCAATAATAGACAATCCCTTCGCGGAACTCCTCCAACAGTTCCTGGGTTTCGCTGTAAAAGGTGGCCTTGGAGGACATGCGGATGAGAAAGGACACGTTCGCCAAGATCATGGTCGCGGCCACGTTGTAGCCCACATATCCCGCGTCGGCCACCACCAACGCCGCCGCTGGCAGCCAACGCAGCATGTACATGAGGTGACTTCGTTCGCTGGCTTTGCCCCCCTTCCCCAATCGCCAGCAAAAGGGAATGCCCAAGGTAAGATGCACGATCGAGGTGTTCCAGATCGTCGGTGACGAATCCTCTTTGCCGCCGCTTCCCAAGCGTTGCTCCAGTTCCTCGGTGCGGGGACACGTCTGCCGCGTGCCATCACAGCCAAAGGGGATGAAGTTTCCCACTTTCCACTGATTGCCGAAAATGACTTCCATCCGTGCGCGCAGGGCCGCCGCCAACGCCCGCAGGATGGGCATGGGAAGTTTGGCGATGGCCTTTTCAAAGCCGGAAAAGTGCTGGCCCGGCCGTTTTCGTTTTGGACAACTGGCGACATAGAACATTCTGGCGGCTTCAAACTTTTCCGGGAGGCTGTCGCCACAGCAATAGGTCGTCAGGATGATGATGTAAAGCAAAGGATGCAAGTCCCAACGCGGGCATTTCCTGCGTTTTGAAGCATTTCGGACTTGCTTGAAAACTTCCGGCGTGAGAAACTCTCGCATCGAGCCGATCAACGATTTCGCCCGCCGTCGTTGGCGGGCCCGCTTCCTTGCGTTGGCCATTTGCCGTTCCTTCCATGATGGGGTTTGGTGTTGTGACCCCCTATCATTGCTGGAACGGCTTTTTCATGCGCGGTCAATTCACCGCCATTTTCCCAAAGCACATTTTCAACGCAACCCTCGACCTCGCAAAAGATTACATCAAAACCGCTTCCAATCAAGCCTTGGCATTGCGTGGCACGGGCATCCTGCCCGTGGCCGAAAAACACGGGCAAGATGCCCGTGCCACGTCAGACATCGTTACCCAACTTGAATGACTGATTGGCCATTCCGGCGGCAGGCACAATTCGGGAACACTGATTCTCACTAATCTCCCCCGATTCTCTGAATTAGCGTTAATCAGTGGCGATCAGCGTTCTAAGCACCTTCGATTTTCCCAACACCAACAGTGTTTCTCCTCAAGTTCCCTCCTATGCGGGTCGATCGCCGCCGCCCCTACCATTTCCGGGGAGTGCTAACCGCATGGTTAAGAAAGCCCCTGATTCCAACCGTCTGCCGCGCACGCATAGAATTCTTCGTTCGCCAACATACACCCCGTGGCCCGGCCACATTTTTTCGGAGGTCAACATGAAAGAATCCACACTTTCGGCCGCAGCACGCAGCGCGGCGCCGCTGGCGGGCCAGCGCCGCCTGAGACGCAGCGGTTCGGCGCCGTCGTCCCCATGCCGATCGCCCTGGCCGAGGACGTCCGCCGCACCAGCGTTGACAATCTGAACCAACTGCTCGCGGATACGATCACGCTTCGCGACCTGTACAAGAAGCACCACTGGCAAGTCTCCGGCCCGACTTTCTACCAATTGCACCTCCTGTTCGATAAGCACTTCGGCGAACAGAGCGAGTTGGTCGACCAGATCGCCGAGCGAATCATGATGCTCGGCGGCGTCAGCATAGCGATGGCGGCCGACGTGGCCGAAACGACGTCGATCCCGCGACCGCCCAAGGGACGCGAAGAGGCCCCGGTGCAGATCTCCCGGCTGCTCAACGCGCATGAAATCGTGCTCAAGGAAGCCCACGCCATGGCGCGATCCGCCGGCGAGTCCGGCGACGACGGCACCAATGATCTGCTGGTGAGCAACGTAATCCGCTTGAATGAAATGCAAGCCTGGTTTGTGGCCGAGCACGTCGTCGAACGCGCCCTTGGTCCACGCCAACGGGGCACCACACTAGGTTAGTGTGGTGTCACTCAATTGAGTCGATTTACGAAGTGACAACAGGTGGGGCAGACATTCTTGTCTGCCAAGAACTCGGGCAGATTGGGACGAATAGGGCAGACAAGAATGTCTGCCCCACCTGTTGTCTTTTCGATTTCATAGAACGTCAACTGAGCGCGACACTACACGAGGACATTTTGAGTCAACCGCGCAACCCGGCCGCGCGGATCAGTGAACACGGCTTCTTTATTTTTCCAAGGAGAAATGCCATGACACGGGGATCGGAGACATCGGCGACGGCCTTCCTCGACGAGGAAGGGACCATCATCGGATCGCATATCTGTGTTGGAAAAGAGAATTCCAACGACATTTACCTGTATTACGAAGACCACGGCGCCGGCAGGCCGGTGGTGCTGATCCACGGTTGGCCGTTGAGCGGCCGATCCTGGGAAAGGCAGACGGCCGCCCTGCTCGACGCGGGCTACCGCGTGATCACCTACGATCGCCGCGGCTTCGGGGAGTCGAGCAAGCCCACCTCCGGCTACGACTACGACACGTTGGCCCAGGACCTGCACATCCTGCTGGCGAAACTGGAACTTCACGACGCAACCCTGGTCGGTTTCTCGATGGGTGGCGGCGAAGTCGCGCGTTATCTGGGCCATTACGGTTCGGAAGGCATCAGTCAAGCCGTCTTCATCTCCGCGGTTCCGCCTTTCTTGTTGAAAACCAGCGGCAACCCGGAGGGCATCGAAGGGCGGGTCTTCGACGATATCCAGAAGGCAATCACGGCCGATCGCCTCGCGTTTCTCACGGGTTTCCTTGCGAACTTCTACAACGTCAACGTCCTGGGCGACAAACTGGTCAGCAACCAGGTCGTGCAATCGAGTTGGAACGTTGCCGCCGGTGCCTCGCCCAAGGGAACGCTCGATTGCGTCCGCGGCTGGCTGACCGACTTCCGCGGCGATCTGAAACGCATCGACATTCCCACGCTGGTCATTCACGGCGACGCCGACCGCATCCTCCCGATCGCGGCCACGGGGCAGCGGACGCACGCGTTGATCAAAGGAAGCCGCTTCGTTGTGATCGAAGGCGGCCCCCACGGTTTAACCTGGACCCACGCCGAGAAAGCAAACCGTGCGCTGCTCGACTTCCTCGGAAACGGCGGCTCAGCGTACCGTCTCGCAAACAACACATTCTGTAGGGAACGGCCTCCGTGCCGTTCCAACCATGGCGCAACGCCACGTCCTTCCGGCGATTACGCGCACCAGCTATAATGGGCGAATGGACCGGTTGCCCCTGGTTGAAACTTCGGGCGACCTGGTATCGGCTCGCGACCCCTTTTGGCCTTCTGGCTCTTGGAGGGATTCTATGAAGATCGCAAGTATGCTGGGAATCGCGTTCGTAATGGTGCTGCTGGCAATGGCGTTGTGGACAAGCGATGCGCCGTGCCAGTTCGAGGACGGCGGCGTACGAGGGGGGCGGATACCCGCGCCGCCTTGCTATCTGATCGGCGACCAGTCCTGGGAGGGTCGCGTGCGGGAGAGTTGGCTATTTCCGCAGCCTCACGCAGTCCCGTCGCTTGGCGACCAGTTCGGGCAGGGTGGCGTGCGATGGAATGAGATGTTCGCGCCGCCTTGTGCAGTTCTTTTTCCCGATAACGGGCCTGCCTCCGTATCGCGTGTTCCGCAGGCAGCGTCGCCGAGGTTCACGATAACGCTGGTTCGGAACAAGGCGGTCCTTCTGGACAGCGTAACGGGCGAAACGTGGATGCTCGTTGTCACTGAGTCGGGAAAAATGCCCTACTGGCAACCCATTCCCAAGAGAGATGCCGCGGCCTTCCGTAAGGATTGATTGTCCGGAGTCGGCGCCCAATCAGCGGGTAGTCCCGGTTCTCGAACCGGGGCGGCTTTGCCGCAAGAGGGGGAGGGGCAACGCCAACGCGCATCGCCTCCCGCATGGCCTCTTGGGCGTTCGCCCACCGGTTCAAGAACCGGTGCCACCCAGCGTCGGAAAGCCCTCGCGTGGGCCGAGCGGCAAGCGGCGAAGCGCGATTGTCTGATCCGGCTCCCGCTCCGTCCCTCGGCCCCCACCGACCCTGTGTCGGTGGAGCGGGTAGCGGGTAGCCCCGGTTCTCGAACCGGGGCGGCTTTGCCGCAAGAGGGGGAGGGGCAACGCCAACGCGCATCGCCTCCCGCATGGCCTCTTGGGCGTTCGCCCACCGGTTCAAGAACCGGTGCCACCCAGCGGTTCAAGAACCGGTGCCACCCAATGCCAAGGCTTGATTGGAAGCGGTTTTGATGTAATCTTTTGCGAGGTCGAGGGTTGCGTTGAAAATGTGCTTTGGGAAAATGGCGGTGAATTGACCGCGCATGAAAAAGCCGTTCCAGCAATGATAGGGGGTCACAACACCAAACCCCATCATGGAAGGAACGGCAAATGGCCAACGCAAGGAAGCGGGCCCGCCAACGACGGCGGGCGAAATCGTTGATCGGCTCGATGCGAGAGTTTCTCACGCCGGAAGTTTTCAAGCAAGTCCGAAATGCTTCAAAACGCAGGAAATGCCCGCGTTGGGACTTGCATCCTTTGCTTTACATCATCATCCTGACGACCTATTGCTGTGGCGACAGCCTCCCGGAAAAGTTTGAAGCCGCCAGAATGTTCTATGTCGCCAGTTGTCCAAAACGAAAACGGCCGGGCCAGCACTTTTCCGGCTTTGAAAAGGCCATCGCCAAACTTCCCATGCCCATCCTGCGGGCGTTGGCGGCGGCCCTGCGCCACGGATGGAAGTCATTTTCGGCAATCAGTGGAAAGTGGGAAACTTCATCCCCTTTGGCTGTGATGGCACGCGGCAGACGTGTCCCCGCACCGAGGAACTGGAGCAACGCTTGGGAAGCGGCGGCAAAGAGGATTCGTCACCGACGATCTGGAACACCTCGATCGTGCATCTTACCTTGGGCATTCCCTTTTGCTGGCGATTGGGGAAGGGGGGCAAAGCCAGCGAACGAAGTCACCTCATGTACATGCTGCGTTGGCTGCCAGCGGCGGCGTTGGTGGTGGCCGACGCGGGATATGTGGGCTACAACGTGGCCGCGACCATGATCTTGGCGAACGTGTCCTTTCTCATCCGCATGTCCTCCAAGGCCACCTTTTACAGCGAAACCCAGGAACTGTTGGAGGAGTTCCGCGAAGGGATTGTCTATTATTGGCCGAAGAGCCAGCAGGAGGACGGCAAGCCGCCGATTCGCGGCCGATTGCTGCGGATTCACAGTTGCCGTCATAAGGTGGACGTTTGGCTGTTTACGAACGTGGAAGATGCGAAGCAGCTATCCTTGGAGATGGCGGGAACTTGTTATCGTTGGAGGTGGGAAAACGAGGGATTTTTCAGAACCTACAAGCGAACCTTGAAGAAAGTGGCGTTGATGAGTCGGACGCTACGGCTAGTGCATCGCGAGGCAGAGGCTTCGATGATCGCAACGCAGTTATTGCTTTGTCAAGGCGCGTTGGCGATGCCGGCACCGCCGAAAGACAGCCTCCCGATAATGTGCAGCCCACGGGGGGTGTTGCTGGAGGTGCGTCGTGACATGTTAGGCCGTAGGGAATCCAAGCCATTTCGTGAAAGGATTGCCCGAGCGCAACGCGAACGGCGTGTGCGTACCAGCCCGAAACAGAAGCGGGAATGGCCGCGTCGCAAAGCTCACACGGCGCCACACCCGCCGGTCTTGCTGCGGCTGACAGAAGAACAGAAAGTCAAGATTCAACAACAGTTACAAGCGGCATAACACAGTAAACTGGAAATGGCATTGGGTGCCACCCAATGCCGTTTCCAGTTTGGTACATTATGCGGCTTGTAAGTGTTTATGAACTTTGATCTTCTGTTCGTCGGTCAGCCTAAGCAAGACCGGTGGATGAGGAGGCGTGTGGGCCTTGCGGCGCGGCCACTCCCGCTTCTGCTTCGCGCTGCTGCGCTCTCGCCGCTCTCGTTGCGCGCTGGCGATCCTTTCGCGAAATGGTTTTCTGGGCTCTCTGCGTGCCGAAATGTCGCGACGCGCTTCCAGCAATATGCCGCGCGGGCTGCACATCACCGGAAGGCTGCCCTTCCGCGGCACAGGCATGGCCAACGCGCCTTCGCAGAGCAACAATTGCGTTGCGATCATCGATGCCTCCGCCTCGCGATGCGCCAGCCGCAGCGTACGGCTCATCAGCGTGACCTTCTTCAACGTCCGCTTGTAGGTCCGGAAGAACCCTTCGTTTTCCCACCTCCAACGATAGCAAGTCGCTGCCACTTCCAACGGCAATTGCTGCGAGTCCTCCACGTTCGTGAACAGCCACACGTCAATTTTATGACGGTCGCTGTGAATCCGCATCAGCCGCCCGCGAATCGGCGGATTTCCCTGGTTCTGTTGAGTCTTCGGCCAGTAGTGGACAATCCCCTCGCGGAACTCCTGCAACGCCTCGTTGCCTTCGGTGTAGAAGGTCGCGCTGGAGGACATGCGGATCAGGAAGAACACCTTTGCCGAAATCATTTTCGCGGCCACCTCGTAGCCCACATATCCCGCGTCGGCCACGATCAACGCCCACTTGGGCAGCCAAGACAGCATGGAAATGAGGTGCCCGCGCTCGCTGGCTTTGCTCCCTTTGCCCAAGCGCCAGCAAAAGGGAAACCCCAATGTCAGATGGACGATCGAGGTGTTCCAGATCGTCGGCGACGATCCCTCTTTGCCGCCCGCGCCCAGGCGTCGTTCCAATTCCTCCGTGCGTGGGCAGGTCTGCCGCGTGCCGTCGCAGCCAAAGGGGATGAAGTTTCCCACTTTCCAGGAATTGGCGAAGATCGTTTCGATCCGGCCGCGAATTCCTGTCGCCAACGCCCGCAGGATGGGCATGGGAAGCTTGGCGAGGGCCTTCTCGAATCCCGAAAAGCATGCCCCGGGACGTTTTCGCTTGGGACAACAGACGACGTAAAACCCGCGAGCCGCCTCGAACTTCTCGGGCAAGCTGTCGCCGCAACAGTAGGTGGTCAGCAAGAGAATGTAGAGCAAGGGGCGCAAATCCCAACGCGGGGACTTCCTGCGCTTCGTGGCATTTCGCACTTGCTTAAAAACGGCCGGTGTGAGAAACTCCCGCATCGATCCGATCAACAACTTGGTCCGCCGCCGCTGGCGGCCGCGCTTCCTTGCACGAGCCACTTGCCGTTCCTCCATGATAGGGCTTGTTTTCTGAACTCCCTATCATCGCCGGAACGGCTTTTTCATGCGCCAGCACTTTCTCGGCGCACAACCTCCCCTGGAACAATCGTGAACTAAAACGTTATCCATACACAACTTCCGCACAATGTCGCCGCCAACCGGCGACGGCATTGGGTGCCACCCAGCGATCAATCATCCGTCCACCGGCATAGGGCCGGTGGGGCAGTGGGCCATTCTGGGCCACGAAGTAGAAGCGACGTCACGTCACGCCGCCGCGGTCCGAACGAGCACCACGCTTCTGCCCGGCCCTCACCCCCGGCCCCTCTCCCAGAAGGGAGAGGGGAGACTTTGCCCAGGCCCCTCTCCAGGAAGGGAGAGGGGAGATCTCAGGCTTACAGACAGCGCATGAACGCCGTCAGGTCCTGCTTTTCCTCCTCGGTGAGCTTCGTCTCCAAGACCTGATTGAAGAACTCGACGGTGTCCTCCAAAGTCAGCAGGCGGCCGTCGTGCATGTACGGCGGCGACTCTTTGATGCCGCGCAACGGGAAGGTCTTGATCGGGCCGTCGCTGGCGGCCATGCGGCCGTTGACCATTTGCGGCTTGAAGAACCGCTCGGCTTGCAGGTTGTGCATCGTGTTATCGGTGTAGTAGGGGGCCGGATGGCACTCGCCACACTGGCCCTTGCCGAAAAACACCCGCTCGCCTCGCAGTTCCGCTTCCGTCGCCTTGCGCGGGTCGAGTCTGCCAAGCAGATTGAGTTTCGGCGCCGGCGGGAAGTCGAACAACTCCTGGACCTCCGCCATGAAATGGACCTGGCTGCCGCGTTCGAGAATGTTGACCCCCTTCTTCGTGGCGATCACCGGGTCGCCGTCGAAGTAGGCCGCCCGCTGCTCGAACTCGGTGAAGTCCTCGACGCTCTTCATCACCCGCTGCGAGCCGAACAGCCGCTGGATGTTTACGCCGCGGAGCGAAGGCGTGTCGAGCCGGTGGCGGAACTCCTGCGGACGGATGTCGCCGACCAGGTGGGTCGCCCCGTTGGTGTGCCCGTTCACGTGGCAGTCGAGGCAGGCGACACCCATGCTCGGCTTGACCGAGCGGCGGTCGTCGGTAGCGTTGAACTGCTGTTGCGGGAAAGGCGTCACCAGCAGTCGCATCCCCTCCAGTTGCTTCGGGTTCAAGATGCCGTTGAACAGCTTGAAGTAGTTGCTCAGCCCGACGAGTTGGCCCTGCGACACGTCGCCCAGGTCGGGCCGCGTGGTCAGGAAGATCGGCGGCGGAAACTCGGGCATAAAATGGTCGGGCAAATCGAAATCGAGATCGAACCGCGTCAGATCGCGGTCCTCCTGCTGCTTGACTTTGTCGATCTGAGTTTTGGGAAACAGCATTCCGCCCTCCGCATGGTTCGGATGCGGCAGCGGCAGGAAGCCCTTGGGCCAGAGGCCTTTCTCGCGGATCTCCTCGGGCGTCATGTCGGCCAACTGCTGCCAGGACTGCACGCCCTCGGGCAGTTTTACCCGCACGCCCTCCTGCACCGGCTTGCCGCGGAACATCGTCACGCACTTCGCCGGCCGGTCGCTCAAGTCGTAGCGTTCCTGCAACAGGGCCGCCTGCCGCTGCTGGATGGCGGGCTTGGCGGCCGTCATTTTGGCCATGGTGTCCGCAAACGGTTCCGGCATGACGACCGGCGCGTAGCTGGTGGCGGGCTTCTCCTCCGCCCAGGCGTTCAACCACACCGCGCCCGTCACGGCCGTTAACACGATTGCGAGTCCCAGAAACTTCGCTCGGCTCATAGTGCTGACCTCCCATTCAGGTAAAGAAGCAGAAATCCGGCTTGCGCCACGCCACACAAGCATAGGATAGGCATTGCCGCAGAAGACGACCACCGCCCCGGTTCGCGCCGACCGCCAACCAAGTACAGAACTATACGGGGGGAGTCAAGGCAGGTTAGCACTTTCGTTTAGCCGCGCCCCGGAGGGAAGCGAGCGGTGTTTAGCGGCCGGCGCCCCGCCGCGCGCATGGGGCGACGTTTCGTCGCCCGCAAAAAACGGCGGGGAACCCGAAATCCATCACTGCCCCGCGGCGTTCCCGCTTGCTTGTCGGTGGCGAGGCCTTGTGCGATAATCAGGGCCACCCGAATGGCCCTTGCCGCCCTCTTGCCCGGCACTACACCCCGGCCACACCGACCAAGACATGCCCGAAGTCCACGATTGGCGTTCTCTCTATCCGTTCCAATCCCACGAAGTGACGCTGGATGGATTTCGCTATCATTACCTCGACGAGGGCAGCGGGCCGGTGCTGCTAATGGTCCACGGCAATCCGACGTGGTCGTTCTATTGGCGGAACTTGATTTTGGCCCTCCGCGGCCGCTTCCGCATCGTGGCCGTCGATCATATCGGTTGCGGGCTGTCGGATAAGCCGCCGGCGATCGCCTACTCTTACCGGCTGGCGCGGCGGGTGGCCGACCTGGGGCAACTGATCGAAAAACTCGATCTGCGGCAGATGACGCTGGTGGCCCACGATTGGGGCGGGGCGATCGGCATGGGGGCGGCCGTGGCGGCGCCCGAGCGGTTCGCCCGCTTCGTGCTGATGAACACGGCGGCGTTTCGCATGGCCCATTGCCCTTGGCCGATTCATCTTTGCCATCTGCCCGGCTTCGGGCCGCTGGCCGTGCAGGGGCTGAATCTGTTCGTCCGCACGGCGCTCCGCACGACCGTCTGCAAGCGCGAGCGGATGACGCCGGCCGTCAAGGCGGGCTACTTGGCCCCGTACGATTCCTGGGCGAATCGCGTGGCGGTTCTGCGGTTTGTGCTCGATATTCCGCTCAGCCCGGCGCACCCCAGCTACCAGACGCTAACCGATATCGAGAAGGGCCTCGCCCGCTTCCGTGGCCGACCGATCTGTCTTATCTGGGGAATGCGGGACTGGTGTTTTACGCCCGAGTTTCTCGATCGGTTTATCGAGTTCTTCCCGGCGGCCGAGGTGCATCGGCTCGCCGACGCCGGCCACTATGTCGTCGAAGACGCCCATGAACAGATCGCCCCGTTGGTCGCGGATTTCGTCGACCGGCACCCCCCTGCTGACGATTAGCTTGCAACCGTGTGGGAAATCTGCAAGACTTAAGGGGTCACGGCAACCCGCCAACTAGTGCGGGCGGCGCCGTCCCTCCGTCTTTCTCCATTCACCCCGACAACTGTTTTTGTTGCCAACAGTTACCATGAAATTCCCCCTATTCCCGCTAAGCCGCCAAGGCTTCTTCACTGTCGCTCTGACGTTTCTAATTGCAGGCTGTGGTTTGCCCGGTCGTGCTGCTACGGCTGCGCCGTCCGCCGCGAAGATGCCAGCCGGCGGGACCGACATCGACGTTGCTATTCAGAAAGTCTACCCCGCCCTGGTGCGAATCTACGTCGTTATCGAAGAGCCCAGCGACGGGCGAATGGAACGCGAACGGGCCGCCGGCAGCGGAGTAATCATCTCGAAAGACGGCTACGTGGTCACAAACCATCACGTAGCCGGCAACGCCATCCGCATGACCTGCACGCTGGCCGACGGCGAGGAGGTCGAGGCGACCCGCGTCGGCACCGACGCCATGGCCGACATCTCGGTGCTGAAACTGAAACTCAACACCCGCAAACACCCCAACGCGCCCGTGCCGTTCGCTGAGCTGGGGCGATTCGAGCCGGCTGAAAGTTGGCGACGTCGTGCTGGCAATGGGCAGCCCGATGGCCGTCTCCCAATCGGTTACCAAGGGCATCGTCAGCAACACGCAGATGATTATGCCGAAGTCGATGAGCGGCCAATTCCGCCTCGACGGCGAGGACGTCGGCCAGATCGTCCGCTGGATCGGCCACGATGCGGTGATTTTCGGCGGCAACAGCGGCGGCCCGTTGGTCAACCTCGCCGGCGAGATCGTGGGCATCAACGAAATCGCGCTCGGCTCGCTGGGCGGCGCCATCCCCAGCGATCTCGCCAAGCAGGTTGTGCGGCAGTTGATCGAGAGCGGCCGCGTGAGGCGCAGTTGGCTCGGCGTCGAGTTGCAGCCGCGGCTGAAGAGCGAGAAGGCCGGCGGCGGCGTGCTGGTGGCTGGCGTGGTGCAAGGCTCGCCCGCCGATCACGCCGGGATCAAAGCCGGCGACATCATCACGCGATTCCGCGGTCGGCCGTTCAACGCCGAATTGCCCGAGCACATGCCGCTGTTGAACCAAATGGTCTTCGCGGTGCCGCCCGGCAAACCGGTCGAAGTCGCCTTCCTCCGCGGCGGCAAGGAGCACATCGTCAAGGTGACGACCGAGCTGCTGCAACGCGCCCAGGGCGATCCGGTCGAGCTGAAGGATTGGGGCATCGCCGTGAGCGACATCACCCGCATGATGGCCCTCGAGCGCAACCGCAAGAGCACGTCCGGCGTGCTGATCGACTCGATTCGCGGCGGCAGCGGCGCGGCCACCGCGAAATTGCCGCTGCAATCGGACGACATCCTCCTCCAAGTCGCCAATGAACCCGTCGATAGCATCGCCGCGCTAAAGAAGGTCACCGCCAAACAGATCGAGGGCAAGACCGATCGCGTCTCGGTGCTGGTTCTGTTCGAGCGCGACACGAAGCAGTATCTCACCGTGGTCAAGATCGGCAAGGAGGAGGAGCGGAATCGCCCCGCCTCTGCCGCCAAACCCTGGTCGAGCCTCTCCACCCAAGTCCTGACCTCCGATCTGGCCGAGTCGCTCGACATGGTCGGCCAATGCGGCGTTCGCGTCACCGATGTCTTCAAGGGGCAGGCCGCCGATCGGGCCGGCGTCAAGATGGGCGACATCATCCTGGAGGTCAATGGCCGCAAGGTCCAGGCCTCGCTCCCCGGCGACGGCGAAGTGTTCGACACCATGATCCGCCGGCTGTCGTTGGGCGGCAAGGCCAAGCTGAAAGTCATCCGCGGCGGCAAACCAATCGAAATCGCCTTGGCGCTGGAAGCGCCGCCGATCAGCGACGACAACGTCAAGCAGATGACCGACACCGATTTCGAGTTCAGCGCCCGCGAACTGAGCTACACCGATCGCATCAACCAGCAGATTCCCGAAGGTTTGCAGGGCGTCTTGCTGCAAAAGGTCGAGACCGGCGGCGTGGCCTCGCTCGGCGGACTGCGGGGCAACGATTTCGTCATGAGTGTCAACGGCAAGACGATCGCCAGCGTCGACGACCTGAAGACCGTGCTCGACCAGATCCGCCAGGACAAACCCCGCCGGGTGGTGTTTTTCGTCCGCCGCGGCATCCACACCCTGTATTGCGAGATCGAGCCCGACTACCGCTAAGCAGACCGGCGCAGGAGAGTGGGCGGCACACGCCGTGTGCCGCCGCCGCGCACACGGCGTGTGCGGGCTACGCTAGAAGAGATCAACAACCATTTGGAGTCCTTTCATGTTCAAGAAAACGCTCAGCGTGTGCTTGTTTCTCTGTTTGGCGGCCGGCGCCCTGTCCGCGCGGGCCGACGATCAGCAACTCGTCCAGACCGCGCGAAAGACCCTGCAAGCTTACGACAAGGCCATCATTACGCTCTCCGCCGTGATCAAGATCGAAATCAAGGGGAGCGAAAGTTCGGGGCAAAGCCAGGAACAGAGGACCCATTGTCTGGCGACGATCATCGACTCCAGTGGCCTGGCGGTAGCGCCGCTGACGAATCTTGCGCCGAGTTTCCACTTCAACCGCAGCGGGCGAAGTTACGAGTTGGATTGCCAGGTGCAAGAGGTGAAGTACCGGCTCTCCGACGGCACGGAGGTGCCCGCCCGGCTGGTCTTGAAGGACGAAGACCTCGATTTGGCGTTCCTGGCGCTGCTAAAACCGGCGGACAAAGCCACCCAGGCGAAAATGGCCTTTGTCCCGCTGAGCGATTCGATCGCTCAGCCCGGGATGCTCGACTCGACGATCATCGTCAGCCGCACCGGCGAAGACCTGAACTACATCCCCACGCTCACGCTCGGCAGAGTTGTTTCGCTTGTTTCCACGCCGCGGACCTGTTACGTCAGCAGCAGCGGCGGGCTGGGACTGCCCGTCTTCAACCACGACGGCAAACTGTTGGGCATGATCTGCCGCTGCGTGAGAAACGAAAGCAGCGATGGAAGCTCGATCCGCTCCTCCGGCGTGTTGAGCCAGTTGATCCTGCCGGTCGCCGACATCATGCGGCTCGTGCCGCAGGCCAAAGACGAAGTGAAGAAACTCGCCGCGGCCGATAAGAAGGCCGCCAAGACCAAGAAGAAGTCCTCCGAGCCGAAGAAGAAGACCGAGAAGTCCGACAAGAAGCCGGTCGACGCCGCGAAGAAGCCCGCGGCTGCGGAGAAGAAGCCGGCCGACGCCGCAAAGAAACCGGCGGCCCCGCCGAAGAAATAGGGACCGCGGTTGAAGATGGCTGATTTCCACGTTCGCATCGCCAACGACGATCTCGTTTTCTCTGCCGCCCACTTCATTACCCTCGAAGGCGGCGGCTGCGAACGGCTGCACGGGCATACCTACCGCGTCGCCGCCGAAGTCTTCGGCCCGCTGAACGACTCGGGCTACGTCGTCGATTTCCTCGTGGTGCGAGACGCGTTGAAGTACATCATTGCGGGACTAGATCACCGCATGCTGCTGCCAACGGAGCATCCCGCCGTCCGCGTCTCGACGCAGCACGGCGAGGTCGAGGCGACGTTCGCCGATCGCCACTGGCTCTTCCCGCAGGGCGATTGTGCCCTGTTGCCGATGGCCAACACGACGACCGAGATGTTGGCCCAATACATCGGCGAGCGACTGACCGCGGCGATCAAATCGTCCGATGGAGTTTCCCCCGCCCGCGTGCGGATCGAAATCGCCGAAGGCGGCGGCTTCACGGCAGTCTGCGACGTTTGCTGCTGACGGGTCGTCCAAATAGTCCCGCCAACCGCTTGCGGTTTCGCGCCAACCGCTTGCGGTGTCGCACGCCGGCGACATCGAATTTCCCTCACTTGGGATAACGAACGCTGAGAATCTGCTTCTCCGGCATGGCCGCGATCTTCCGCGCCAAATCGTCGAAGTGATGGTCGTTTCTCGATTGTTCCCGCTGGCGGCCGTCGGCCGACGGTTTTGCGCCCGTCTCCGTTCGCAGCATTGCGAGAAACGCCTCAGTGGGCTGCACCACGGCGGTCTTTCCCGTTTCCGTATTCTTCGCGAAAACGGCGATTCTCTTGGCGTCGACCCACTCCAGATTTCGCTTTCCCATCGTCGCCCCGGTGCTGACTTGCAGGCCGTCGAGGAAACAGGAGGCGGGCGGTTTGGCCAGCGGCCCTTCGCACTTGATTTCCACGTCGAAATAGCCCTTGGCGTCCACGGCGTGCAAGGCCGCCATCCCCATCCGCGCGCCAAAGACCATCATCGGGCCGAGATGGCCGTGAAACTGGGCGGCATTCTTCAGCCAGGCGGGATCGGACCCCTGCGGCCGATAATGCGGCCGCGGCAATTTCTCGATCGCATCCGCCGCAAGCAAAACGCTCGCCGCGGCAACCGCGCAAAACATCACGAACAGTCGCAACATGATTGGCTTTCTCCTTCAACAACGGCAACGGCCGGGGCCGGTCTGGCATCGGCCGCGTCATCAACAACAATAAGGGCAGACTCGCCATCCCCAGCAGGGCGTCGATGGCGAGCGTCGTCGGATAGCCCCAGTTCTTGAGGCACCAGCCCTGCCAGGCCGACGTGTAAACGATGGTGAGATTAATCATCGCCAGGTAGACGGTGAATTGTGTCGCGGCCACTGCCGGCGTGCAAATATCCATGAAGAGCGCCGATCGCGCGGTGTATACGAGCCCTTGAAACGCACTGATAAGCAGGGCAACGGCCCAATAGCTCACGATCAGCAGTTGCGGCGCAGCCGAACGTGCCGCCGCGCTTTCGTCGATCGGCATAATCCACCCGCGCAGGTACATGACGTAAGCCATGCATAGCGCGGGCAGGGCGCTGCCGACGATCGAGAACGCCAACGTTTTGCGGCGGCCGAACCGATCGGCCAGCATTCCGCCGCCGAACGATGCCCCCGCAGCCACGAGGATCGAGACGAAGGTCAACAGCGACTGCTCTTGCTTGCTCATGCCGAACTCGACCATGAGATTCGTCCCCAGCGATAGCGACATTGCCCAAGCTCCGGCCGGGAGCAGGACGAAGACCAGTCCCAACAGCGCTGCCCGCGACGCCCGGAAGGCGTTGAAGGCCTGAACTGCATAGCTATGGACTTCCACGGCAACGGCGGTCAATCCCCACCTCCGGATGGCAGATCGAGCTTCGGTCGGTTCGCGCATCGGCAAAGCCACGAGAAGCATGACCCCCAATATGCTGCCGACCACAACGAGGAACAGGTACGGAAACGCCACCGTGGCGGAGAGCAAGATCACTCCAGACCCGCCTACGATTTGCCCCAAGTAACCGCCTGCGTACATCATGCCGTTGGCGGCTCCGCGCTCCTTCTCGGTCAAGATCGTGCACGCCAAGGCGTTTACGGCGATCCGTTGCAGGGCGGCAAAGAGATTCACCAGCAGCATGACGATCGTGAAGACCGTGAACTGTTTGACGAAGTCAATCCGCGTCGCCGCCAGCAGGGCGGCGATCATCAAGGCTTCGCTGCCAAGGATCCACCCTCTGCGGCGGCCCAAACGCTCGATAGAGCACAAATCGACAAGTGGACCAAACAGCCATTTCCACGATGCCGGCAGATAGACAGCGGCCACGAATAGTGCGATGTCGTCTACGCCCACATTCCGCGCCCGCATCCGCATGGCAAGGAATATGCCCATGAACCCGATCAACACGCCGTCGATGAAGTAGAACGAGAAAAAAGTGATTCCCCGCCCCCGAGGACTGGCGAGCGGATTCGGATACGCGTTGCGGATCTTATCGAGAACTGGCATCGTCGAATGCGGCTCTTTGCGGCAGGTTCAGTTTGCGGGATTCATCAGGCTCACGCCCATCAGCCCGATGACAACGTCTTGGGAGAGCGTTTCCAGGGTGATAGATTCAAGTCTGACCGCCGGCCGCAGCTTCCAGGAGAGGACCATCGCCCGGCAGTTGTTGCCCAACTGCACGCTGGGCGGCGGCTGCTTCGGCAGGCAGAAGGCGTCAGTACGATAATCATAATCGACGCCGCCGAATGGGCAAAGCGACCAGAAGTTTAGCGGCGGCGTCAATTCCAGTTTCTCCGTCTTGCCGTCGGCATAGCGGAATCGCACTTCGGCGTTGGCGATCCGCGTCTGCATCGGGTTGGTCGAGCCGCAAACCAACAGCCACGCGGCCTCCGCCCGGCGGCCCACCGGCACGCTCACCGACCGCGGCCAGTTGTCCCAAAGCGAAGTGAAGGCGATGTTCTCCGTCACGGCCGGCCGGCGGAAAGGCACGTTTTGCGGCGTCATGATCTCGGCGGCGTTGCCGGCCCGGGCGGCCAGCGCGGAGAGGTTGTTCAAGTCGATCTCGGGCGGTTGCAGGCCCCAGTAAGGGAACGTCCAGGCCGAATAACCGTCAACGCCGATCCGCACCGAGCAGGTTTTCGGCCGCGGCGAGAGATACTGCTGCTTGAAAACCGTGCGCACGTCGCCGTTGAACTGAGGAGCAAGGTCGAGGCACGTCCAGCGGGCGTGCCGCGGCGCTTCCCGCGGCCTCTTTGTGGCCATCTCCGCCTCGCGCTTCAGATCGGTCACGTGCAACTTGTAGACTTGCCATTGCGGCAGTTCGCCGACGTTGACAATCGCGGCCATCCTATGCCACCCGGGCTTGTCCGCCAGATGACCGCTAATCGCCGAGTCCGTCTGACGGTAATCACTCAGGAAAGAGGTCGGCAACATATTGCGAGAATACGGCAACTTGGGAATTCGACCCCGAGGCGTTTCAGATCGAACCTGCTCCCCAACCGCGGCTTCGATCCATTTCGGCGGGCTCTGCGGCACGCGGCCGGTCAGTTCAATCGCCACGTCTATTGCCTTCGCATCGGGCATGCTCATTGACAACAACGTACAGCCGTACCCGGCGTCGGTTAGCCATTTGAGGGTTTCATGGCCATTGACGGCGACGCGGCGAACGCTTTCCGCCCGTACCGGCAGACGAAACTCCACGTTCGCCGCTCGCGCCAACGTCAATCGGTACTTGTCGACGTTCCCTTCCCTGCGGTAATCCAACGAATAATCGGGCGTGCGGATTGACGCTCTCGGCCACGATGAGGGCAGCGCCGGCCAAATGGAAACGACACCGTTCGGATAATCGGGATGAAAGCCGAACAGCCCCTCGACCACCGCGCGAGCAAACATGTCTTTGCAGTCGGCGAAATCGGCCCCTGCGCCGATTTGGCTGAAGCCGCCGGGCATGGCACTGGCGTAGGCGCTTTCAAGCATCGCTCCGTTGAGCAATTCCCAGCCTTCGTCACCCAAACCGGTCTGGAAATAGGCCAGCGCCAAGTGCCACATATCGCCGCCGAACATGTCGCGGACCGACCACTTTGACGGCCCCCAATTCGACGGCTGGCACAATTGGCCGCCGAAGGGCAGGTGGATGCGTTCCAGTCCCCATTCGGTGAAGAAGAGCGATCGCGCCGCCTGTTCCGACGTCGTCATGCCGGCGTCGATCGGCAGGAAGACACTGTAGACCCAGGCGTCTTCGTGTACGCGATGGTGGCCGCCTTGCTCGACGTAGAGACCGAAATGGCCGCGATCTTCCAGCCAGAGCTTGCTTTGCAGGGCATTCAGGATCTTGTCAGCACGTGCTTTATGCCGTGTGGCGGTGGCCGCATCGCCCGCACGTCGAGCCATGTCGGCGGCCGCGCGGTGACCGTAATAGGCGTAAGCCGTCTCTTCGACGCTGCCGCCGCCGCTGTACCAGACCGAATCGGTCGGCAGCGTATTGATGTAGCTCTCGTACAGCCCATCGTCGTCGGGATCAAAGCACTGCCGGGCCCACTGGAGATGCAATTCCAACGCCGGCCGCAGCATCTTCTCCAACTCTCGATCGCCGGTCCAGCGCCAGTCGCGGATCGTCTGGTCGAAGAACTGCGATTGCGTGTCGTACATCGCCGGGCTGGTGCTGATGTGTCCGCGGCCGTAAAACCGCGACTGCGGGCCTTCGTGGCAGAGCCGCCTCTCCGGATCGGCCTGCGGCTGCGTCCGCGCGTTATCCTCTTTCACTTGGGCCGCAATGTAAAAAGCCGCGTTCCCTTTCACCCGATCGTGCCAGCCGAGGGCCGTGCTGCCCGAAATCACCCGCCAACCGAGAAACGGGATGTGAAACGACATGCAGCCGTGCTGAAAGACGTAGGGATTGCGATTGCAGGCCGCGTCCATCGGGTGGCAAACCGCCGCGACCGCCGCGTCCAGCCGCGCATCGGGCGTCTCGGTCCGCACGCGCTCGATCGACCGCAAGTACGCAATGCCGTCGCGGAAGACCTTCTCGGGCGCAACGATCGGCAATCCTGCGACGCCGGTGCCGGCGGGCAGCGCCTGAATCGCCCAATAGACTTCATCTTCTCCCGGCTTCAGATCGAAAAGGCCGCAGATCATCGGCAATTGCGCGACACGGCGCTCGGCACGTGCTGGAGATGGAAATCCGCGGGCGCCTGAGAGTTTCTTCCGCGAGGAAACGCCCCCGCATTGCAATGGGGGGGCTTTAGTGAGCGGCTCGTACCTCTCCGAGACTCCGACCGGGCGAGGGCATAGAGCGGCGGGGTTCGCCGCAAGCGACGCGTCGGCCAGGAAGAGCTTTCCCGGCCGATCCGCCATTCCTACCGCATCATATTCTGTGTCGGCCGACACCGCCAGCCGGAACGCTCGGCCCTCGATGGTTGCCCGATTGCCGCGGCACCAATCGGGGACGATGCCCAAACTCAGTTCCGGCTTTCGCGGATCGCCGGTTTTGTGGACGAAGGGATTTCCCCACGCCACTGGATCCCAACGTTCCCGCAACGACTGCTGGCGGATCGTGCCGCCAAAAGCCCAAAGGAGTTTATCGCCCGGCGGCAACCCGGCGGCGCTGAGTTTCACGGCGAATCCGGCCACGTCGCTGGCCGGTGTCACGGCCAAAGTGATTCTCACGCCCGGCAAGCTCGGATCGGCGATTCGCCAGCGCATGCGGCCGCAGCGATACCGGGATTCGACTTCGACGTAGTCGTGAAACCACTTTCCCGCGCCGCCGCGGAGAATCGCGAGGGAGAACCCGCCGAAAACATGGCCGTGGCCGATCAGCCGCGCGAAGGGCCGATCGCCAGCCAACACCACGCCATCGGTCTGCGGCTGGCAGTACAACGGTCGATTATTGAAGCACGTCCGGTTGTGGCCGACGATCTCGCGGTCTTCGGCATCGTATCGCAACTTGCCGCTGCGCCGGTAGTCCGCATCGACGATTTGCCCCGGCTCGCGCCAGCGTGGTTCTTCCGCGGCCGCAAGTAATGCGACCATGCCGAACAAGCCGTACAGCGTCAACGCGAGAATGCGCATCGGGCGGCCCCCGCTTCCGATAGCCGTTCAGTTCTTTCCGCTCAACATCTCGACAACGAATTCCCCAGCGAGACGTTCCCCCTTCTTAATGACCACCTGGCCCAACGGGCAGCGGGAGAGGACGTGCATAAGGACACCGTCGTCTGCGAGGCAGCACCGAACGTGGGCGTCGGCATTGGCATGGACCATTACTCCGCTTCCGTCGTCCGCCTTCAGAGAAGCTTCATAGATGTTGAACTTTATGCCGCGGAAATCGGCGGTGCCCAGTTCGCTCTGGTCCTGGCTCCAGGGCCAAGTGGGTTTTACGCCTTCGGGATCGGTTCCGCGCCTGCCGGTGCGGAGCGCTTTGGCCTGGCCGACGGTTCGGCAAATCGAGTCTTCAGGAAAGACGCCCCACTCCGACCATCGCCGCCATGCGAGATTGTCGCAAGCCGGTTTCAACTCGAAGCGGACGCCGGCTTCGCGCGTGTTCATGTCGTTGCCAGAATAGGTGTAATCGTAGCGGAGTCTGCCCATGCCGTTGTTGTCGATGAGCCAAGTGGTCGAACCCGCGAATCGATCGAAGCGCTCGCGAACGACAAGTTCCAATCCTCCGGGCCGCGATTGGGCGGTCACTTCATCGAGGGTGCGCGTTTTCGCGTCGGGAAAAACGGCATAGGGCTCGGAATTTGGGCCGGCCAGGTCGCCGAAGTCATAGCGGGTGACGTGCAGCGAGGGGAAATGCGAGATCGCCGAATGGTGTCGCGGATCGGCGGCGTTGAAATCGCCCGACTTCTTATCGAACACCAGTGCAAAACCCCTTCCGGCGATAAAGACGTTCTTGCCGTCATCTTGAAACTGCGGAGGGCCCGCCTCCGGCCGCGGGAGCGGTTTCTCACTTCTTCGCCCGAGTTGGATCGACGCCACGTTGATCAAAGCGCCCTTGGCATCGCTTACTCGCACGATCAGCCCGGCGCCTTCGGGCGTATCGTGTGGAATGGGAATCTGGATGGCGCCGCTCTTCCCCGGCGCGAGATAGATCCGCACGTCCCCCTTTTCCCGGCCGATTTCCCACGTCCAATGTAACTCGGCGAAATCGGTAAAGGAGTAGCGGTTTTCCACGGGCAAGGGAACCGTCAGTTGCCCCACCGAATAGTCCACGCGCCGCGCGGGGAACCACACCGGCGAGAAGATCATTTTCGCGAGCCACCACTCGGGCTTGGGACGCCGCCAGGCGTCGATCAGCCCCCAATAACCGTGATGCCAGGCATATCCGGCGTGGCTGCCGTCGGAAAAGTAAAACGACTCGTCGAAGGCCCCGCATATCCCGGCGCCCATCACCCGCTGCGAGTGGATGATGTGACTCCACGCTCCGGGCGGCGTGCAAGGCTTGAGGAACGGCTTGGTGAAACTCTCCGCGCATTGGCGGCCGAAGGCAGAGCCGGGATCGCTATGGCCGAAGCCATAAAACTCGCGCAGACCCGGATCGATCCGCACATCGGTCTGCTCGTGACACACCGGGAAGAAATACTCGCCCAGCAGCAGCGGCCGCGGATCGTCCTTGTCCTGCTCGTCGTACGGCATGGGCGGATAATGCGTGTTGGCCAGATCGCAAATCCGCTTGGGGTCGGGGTTGTTGAATGTGGTCGGCCGCGTGGGGTCCAATTGCTTGACCATTCGGTTGGAGACCTCGAAAACCCGGTTGAAGTTCGATTCGTTGGCCAGCGACCAGATCATCACGCTCGGATGGGAGTGGTAGCAATCGACCATCGCGGAGGTTGGCGTGAGCACTTCGCGAAGATACGCGAGGTCATCGCAGGGGGCGACCCAGCAGAACGGGGCCTCGACCTCGACATACAGGCCGTACTTGTCGGCCGCCTCGATCAACTCGTTGGTCGGGGGGTAGTGTGTCGTGCGGAGGTAATTCAGGTTGGCGGCTTTGTACAGCCGCACGTCTTCGTCGGCGAGGCGACCGGTACCGGCCCGACAGGTGAGCGGATCCATCTCATGGTGGATCGCCCCGGCCAGTTTGACGGCAACGCCGTTGACCAGGAAGCGGGCGCCGCGGATTTCGATTTTGCGGAAGCCCACATTGCGTTCGATCCGCTCGATCAGGTCGCCGTTCCGCTTCAACGCCAGGGTCAGTTTGTAGAGATGCGGCTTTTCGGCGTTCCATTTCAACGGATTCTTCACTTGCGTAACGATTTCTCGGGTCGATTCGCCCGTTTCGGCGGGAGCTAGTTTGACCTTCGATACGGAATATTCCGCGGGCTTGCCGTCCGGCCCCTGAAGCGACACTTCGAGCGAAAGGCCGTCGACCTGCCTCTGTGAGGGATTGTCGAGCGTTACGCCCAGCTTCAATGCGGCATCCCGATAATCTCGATCGAGGTCGGTCGCGACTTTTAGGCTGCGGACGTGGAGCTTGGGCAGGGCGAAGACGCTCACCGAGCGGTCGATGCCGCCCAAATTATGAAACACGTAATCGCTCGCAACCGACAGCTTTTCGGAAACCGTATCGACCTTCATTTCCAGGTCAAGCCGGTTCTTCCCGCCGATTCGCGCCTGCTCCGTAATCTCCCACTCGACGGGCGTGAAGAGGTTCTCGCTGTAGCCCAGCGGCTTTCCGTTGATCCAATAATGCGTGCCGGCATGGATGGCGTTGAAACGCAGGAAGACGCGGCGGCCGGCCCAATCGGCCGGTAGCGAAAACTCCTTGGCCATCGCGACCGTCTTATCGCGCGGAAGGTCGAAGCCTTGCTGCCGCCACTGGCCGGGGACTTGGATGTCCTTCCACTGTGCGTCGAGCGGTTTCGCGCGGAGATTCTCACCCGGCGTGGGGTAGATTTTCCACTTGCCGTCCAGCGAAATCATGAATTCGTTCAAGCCGGCTACGTGGCTGGGCATCGGCCGGTAACGGACCGGCTCGAACCGTTGGCCGCCGGGCAATTCGATGCCACCGCGGCCGCGCTCCCCCGCGGACGCCATGCACGCGGCGTCCCGGGGTGGAAGGGCTGGTAGCGAGATCAGAACGAAGGTGGTCAGCGACAATAGAGTTCTCATAGCAGCCTGGCTCACAGAGAGTCGGTCGAACTGGGAGTTGTCTTATGAGTGGCCGCCGGTGACACCTCGCGGCCGTCGGGCAGTACCAACAGCAACTCGCAAATCCGCACGATGCCGTCCACTTCCGGTCGATCGGACTTCGGCAAATCGGCGGCGGGCACGATGATGCGAATCCCGCCGGCCGCAAGCGGCTTCGGCCACCTGGCCAGAATGTCCTTCTCGGCGGCGTTACGGACTTCGGCCACCGTCTTCCACGCACCCTCAGCCAGCAACTCAACGCGAAGGTTCTTCTGAAGCGGGATGATCTCCCGATGATCGCCGACGATTCGCACGCCCTTGATCCTCGCCAGCTTTTTGCCGGGAAACTCGATCTGCCACCATACGTCCCGCGGCTTCTCTTTGCTTCCGCCGCCGTAAGGCTTCGAGATCCAGGCGTGGAAGGGATCGGGATTTCCGTCGATCGCCAGCACCCGACCGTACTCGGGCGCGTAGACCGACTGGGCCGTTATCCCCCGCCCCACGGCGATCTGCGGCTGACTGCCGCTGGTGGTGACAGCCGCCTCTTCCGAGAATTCTCCCTTCTGACCGGCGGCATCCACAGCGCGAACGCGATAGTAGTATTCGCTGAACGCTTCGACCGTGTTGTCCCGGTACATAATATGGTCGAACTCGCGCAGGCGGCGGTCGATGGGCGTGTGGCCATAGGCCGTCGAGCCCTTGACGATCGCGTTTGCATCGACTTCGCCGATGAGAGTCTTCTCGCTCGGCACGAAGCCGGGCGCGCTCGCACGGTGAATTTCGTAGCGGACCACGTCCGATTCGCAATTCGTGCGGAACAACAGATTGACGTGCTCGTGCTGGCCCAAGGGACTGATGAGGATTGCCGAAAGACGCTCGACGCGGTTGGGCAGGGCGTTCCTCTCACTCGATCTGAGTGTGGTCGCCTTCACCGCCGCCGACGCCGGGCTCTCGTTGTTCCAACGATCGACGCACGAGACCCGGTAATAATACGTCGTTTCCGGCGCGACGCGGTTGTTGATCCAGCCGCCGAAATGCAGTGTGGGCCGATCGACAGCCGCAGTGTCCGCGACGCGAGCGACAAGATTCAACAGCCCCGGCTGGAAATCCGGCTTCGTGCCGCGATAGATGCGGTAGTAGCCGACCGTCGCCGGGGCCTCAGCGGGGGCAGTCCACTTCAAAGCGACCTCCATGTCCGAGAGCGGCCTAGCGGCAAGGCCGCTGGGAGCGGCCGGTGGGTTGGACTGCGACAGCAGGCGAATCGTTTTCACTCCGAAGGGCTCGATGGCGAACGCCACCTCGCCGTCCGGGCCGACCTTCAACGGACCGCGGTCGTCTTCCAGCAAGTTCGTTTCGATCGCCGCCGCCGGCGTGCCGAAGAAGTTTGCCCGGAACGTCGCGGTTGTCGGCTTGCCCTGTGTTTCGACGAAGCGCAACACGATTCCCCGGCCGTTGGCTTCGGCGGGCTTGATCGTCGTGCAAGTGACATTTGGCTGATCGACGGTCAGGAAACTCGCCGCCGGCTTGGACAAGGCGCCCGCCGTCTTTCCGGCGACCTTGGCGACAAGCGGATTCATCGTCTCCCAACCGAATTGGTCCGCCCGGCCCTCCCGCCAATCGCCGGCGTGACTCCGCAGCGACCAGGTGAAACGCGCCGCCCCCGCCTGGCTGAGCGGGATGTTCGTGTCGAACATGTTGCTCATCAAATACAGGTACATGCGGCTGTTGGCCGGCGGCGTCATCCGCATCTCGTAACAGTTGACCGCATCGCCCGCATTCAGACGGCAAAGTGGATTGGGGCAGGATCGCGGCCGACTGTATTCGACCAACGAGCTCTCGGGGGCCGAGACCGTCACGCCGTAGCGCTGGTTCGAGACGTCGCTGAAATGGCGAACGGCGTAGTACGCGGTGCACGCTCCTCGGAACAGGTCCGTAATCGGCTCCTCGACGCAGCCGGGCACCTCGTGATGAAATTTGAAATCTGCTATCGCAAATGGCAGCGCCACGTAGACCGACTCCTTGTTCATCATGCCGGTCCAATCGCAGCGGCCGTCGCGGCCCGAGGGGGATTTCACCAGGTCGAGCACAAAGTCGATGCGTTTCAAGTCGTTGCAGAGGATCACGCTCTGCTCGATCTTCTCCGCCCCCACGGCCGACGCCCGCACCGTCATTTTTGCCGAAACCGAGCCGACCGAGCCGTTGAGCGTCGCCGACTGCACGCGATACCATTTTGACGGCTTCTTCACGTTCGGCGTTTCGTAGCGCTCGTAGAGATACTCGTTGAACTTGTGCGGCGCGGCCTGGTCGACCAACTCGGCGTTCAACTGCTTGTCGAAGATGCTGGTAATTGCCCCGGTTTTCTTATCGAACCGCACGCGGTAGAAACGATTCTCCAGCAGGCCGTTGTCGGCAAACATGAACCTCTTCCGCGACGGCACTCCACCTAGTCCCCACGTCGGTACAACGCGAAACGTCTTGTAGCCCAACGACGGCACGTCGGCGGCGACGAAACGAAGCTCCTCGCCGTCGTATTCCGAGAGAACGACCTGTTGCGTGGCAGCGTCGACCAGTTGGAAGAAAGGCTTCAGGTTCTTCGCGGCGACGCGCACCAGATCGGTACGGAAGCAACTCAGCGGGTTGAAGACGATCACGGTCTGCTTGCCATGCGTCGAGATCTGCCCGGCCAGACGATCGAGCGCTTTCTCGCGGGCGCGGTCGGCGAAGAACTTGGCGTCGGCGACCATTTCCCGCATCTCCGCCTGTTCCGTCTCGACCCGCTGCGTGTTCTCGCGGCTGTAATCGTAGGCGTTGTCGGGGCCATCGGTGTGCTCGTGATAAAGCAGCAAGCGATGATAGGCCTGGTAGATGTCGGTCCAGGGGTATTCACCGCCGGCCAGCGTCGCGGCGATGGTGGCGAACTTCTCCGCCGTGGGAATCGCCTCACCCTGCTTTCGCGCCTCGGCCAAAACCCGAGCCGCGGCCGTGTCCTGATCGGCCCATTGATTGTTGCCATCCTTGGCGAACGACTTGATCTTGGCCGGATCGGCTTGGGCCATGACGGCATCGAAGAACATGTCCATCGTCGCGCAGATCAGCCGCGGATAGGCCCATTTCGCGTTCCACTTGTGGATCTTCGTGGCGTTGTCGAGCGTGATCAACTGGAAATCGGTGCCGTCTTGACTGATCAGTGCGTTATAGGGCCACTGTCTTTGCTCGGCCTGATGGATGATGCCCTCAATCGCGGGCTCGTCGGCGGCGTTGATCGAGTCCCAGTTGGTGCCGTAGGGGCGCGTGTGTACGAGCACTCGGTTGTTCGGGTCGCCCCCCGGGCCTTGCCAATAGAAGACCGCCTCGGCCGAGGCCGGCCGGAAGCACTCGGCGCAGCCGTTGTGCCCATGGAAGAAATAGGGAACGCCCGCCTCGTGGCACATGGTGGCCAGCGGCCACGTCAGCCCGACCACGTCGTCGATCTGCCCGGTCTTCATCGCCGGCGTGCCCAACAGATCGCGGGTGTGGCGGTTCGTCAGGTACAGCAGCCGTGCCAGCAACTCGTGGCTCAACTGCTCGGTATTGACCGTGGTGTGGATCGCGCCGATTTGAATCCGTCCCTCGCGGATTCGCCGGCCCAACTCGGCGGCATCGGCCTCGCTATGGGTGGCCAGAAAGCTCGTGATTGGCTCGCTCGTCTCCACCACGTAGCGGAAGCGGCTGTCCTCGTCCCAGGCATCGGTCTCGCGGCAGAATCGCAGCGGCCGCTCGATGTTGGCGTGGCGGATGTCGGTCCGCAGCCGGTGCGGATAATTGCCGAATCCCAAGTCGTGGTGCGAATAGGAGACGCAGTAGATTTTCCATTTCCGTTGCGGCTGCAAGACGACGTTTTTGACGTCCGCCGGCTGTGCGGCGTTCGCGGCAAAGAGCGAGAAGGTCGCTTCCGTCGGCCGTTTGATCTCTGGGACGCGAACGTCTCTTGTCGTCGTGCCGGAAGCGAGCGAACCGAGCGATTCCTCATAGGCGGGCGCCCCGGCCGCGGCAATCTTCACTTTGGCCTCGGTCGCCGCCGCCGGGTTCTTCAGGCTCAGGCGAACGATCTGCCGCTGCGGTTCGCCGGCGCCGGCCTTCGGAAACAGCGGCGTGGTCTGTACGCCGGTAATGCTCGGCGCATCAGCCCGCAGCCCGGGCGGCAGGCAAAAGGTCAGAGCGGCAACGATCAGGCAGATACTCGCCACGAACGGAGATGGCATTCGCATGGTAATGTTCCTCACTGTCAGTTTTCTCGTCGCATCATGATTTGTCCGGCGTGACCGTCATACAATCCAAAATCGAGCCCTCTTCGCGATTGCGGATGACCAGCGTATGCCGGCCGGCTTTCAGCCGCTGCGGGCCGGTCTGGATCCAATGCCAGCGGCCGAAGTCATCGTCATTTCCCAGCAACTTCGGCTTCCCGTCGTCCCAGCCGTAGAAGAACGAGTTGCAATCGCCGTTTTTCCAGAAGACGCGAGCGTTTACGCGGTAATCGCCGTCTTTGGGGATGTCGATCTTGTACGTCGCATAGCCGTTATCGAGCACCTTCCCGCCCTTTTCACCGCGGCCCGAGCCGAGCGGCGCAAGGATGACGAAACCGCCCGCGGCGTCATTTCTTGCCACCTTTCGCATCGGAAACGTCAGTCGCCCGTCCTCCGCTTCGAGGAAGATCGCCGCGGGCGTGTTCTCGATTTCGAGCGTGGGCACGGCGCGAGATTCCTTTTCATACTGCACTGCGAACTCGTTGCCACCTGCTTGCAGGTCCGCGACAATCGTGTCAAGCCCTTCCGCCGTCTGGGCGAAGCTGCGAGCCTTCGCCTTGACTTCAGATGCGTCGGGAGCGAACAGGCGGACGACGGCAAAGCCCGGTGATTTGACGTTCAGCCTGGCCTTGATCCACGAGCCGGCAGGAATGTCGACCGCCGCACTGTGACTCCGGACACGAGCGTTGAAGTCCCTCACCCACGGCTCGATGTCCTTCGGCCATCCATCGGCCCGCCAACGGGTAGTGGTCGCGATCGTCTTGCCGTCGTTCGACGTCCACGTTTGCTCTTCCTTGGTCCAAGGCTTCATCTTTCGCGCGATCTCGATGTCTTTTTCGACCTGCGGCAAATACATCGCCCAATCGAATTGGCCGACAAGCCAAATCTCATGGGTCACATAGTGGGATTTCGTGATCGCGGCAAGCTTCCTCCAACACTCCCGAGCATTCTCCAGGTGCACCACGGCAGCCGATTTCACAACGTCGTTGCCGGTGGCCAAGTACACCATCAGATTCACAGCGGCGAGCGCCTTCCAGGCGTAATAGCGGCCCAATTCCGCTGATGCACGAAGGTCGAGTTCCATGCACTCCCATTCCTTGGCTCCGCGTCCGATCTTCGAAGCCGCAAGGGTGGCGTGCCCCTCGCTCTGTTTCGCGGCGTTAATGAGCGCCACGACGACATCGGCAGGGGCAATCGCGTTTGGTGGAGCGACGTCTCGAACATCAACGCGCTCGATGCGCTTTGCCACGCCCGTCACAGAGTCGGGGATGTTCATCAGCGAATCATCGATCACATTATTGAAAATCCACTCGCGAATATCATGAAAAATGCCGTCTTCGCGGAAGTTTGGCTTCTTCATGCCGTCCGACGTGTTCCAGCCGCCGACGTTTCCCTCGGGATACCAGTCGCCGTTCATGTAGTTCCAGTGGAACGAGGTGGTCAGCGGGATGATCTTGCTGGCGTATTTCAGGGCGAGGAAGGCGTCCTTGGCGGCGGCGGGGCCAAAACGCTCGGAAAAGCGGGCGATCCAATAATCGTCCGGCAGTTTCGGGTCGTAGCCCATGCGGCCCCAGACGGCGAAACGCATCCAGTTCTTCTCGAACTCGTACTTCCAGGTGCGATGGGCGGCGGTCTGCGGCGTGTGATAGCGGTCGACGCCGGGGATTTCGATCTCCGAGCCGGTGACGAAGCCGGCCGATTCCGGCCCGCCGCAATTGGTCAGCGTTTGGGCGGCAAACTCCGGGTCGCCCCAGCGGAGTTGGAAAATGCAGTCGTTCCGCAAGTGCCAGAGCAGCTTGTAGGGCTTGGGCTTCTGCGTAAGCCAACCCATCTCCTCGGGATGCGGCTTCGTGGACGAATACATGTGCTCGCCGTTGAACTTGATGTCCAGCAGAATTTCGCCCGGATAATGGGCCCCTTCCAGCATCGCCACTGTCTCTTTCGGCCGGGCGCCCCAGTAGCGATAGATAAACGGCATCTTCCGGCCGGTCTTGGCGAGCGTGTCGAGGTAAACGTCGCGAATCCACGCGGCGTTGGCCGTGGCCGACATCGGCATGTTCTCGCCGGGACAGGTGCCCATGCCCGTCAGTTCCGGATACTCGCGGAGCAGTTCGCGGATGCACTCCTTTTCATAGTCGCGGATCAAGGGGCTATCCTGGCCGTCGCGGAGGCGGTGGGCCTTGCGGAAGGCCGGCGAAAGATGGGTGTTCCAGGTCACGATGTACGTGTCGAGCCCGTAGTTCTCCGCCATCTGGAAGAGCTTGTGGAAAAAGATGATGTTCTTATCGAGCCGATCCTGCGAAAGGGTCGTCGCCTCGGGATACTTCTTCAGCCGGACCATGTGGTCGTAGGGATGCGAGCACCAGAGCGTGAGCGCGTTGTAGCGGTTGTAGGCCATCGTCCGCATAAAGCGGTCCCAGTATTCGAGATCGTAGAACCAGGCGCCGTTTTTCAGGTCCTCGTCCGACATGTAAGCGTTGCCGCGCAGCGGCGGGTTGAACTTCATCGCCCGAACCGCCAAATAGGGGCTTTCGCTCTTGGCTTTGATCGTGCCGAACAATCGGATCTGCTCGGCCACGTCCAGCCCGCCGTACATCGCCCCGCGCAGCTCGCTGCCGCGAATCCGCACGCTCGTGCGGCCGGCTGCTTCAGAAACATCGATCTTGAACGATTCCGGCTTCGCTTCGAGTCGGCCGGCGCCGCGCGGCTGTTCAATCGCGATATCCAATGTCGCGGGGCTGGTATCGCTAACGCTCCAGCCGCCGCCCTTAAGTGCCGCCTTGATCTCGTTCGCCGCAAACGCCAGCGCCTCCGGGTACATCAGGCGCGGAAATCCTCGCCGTCTTTTCCGCGGCCAACGCGGCCGTCCCCAGAGACGACAACACCAAGGCGATCGCAATCGTTCTCATTATGAGGCTCCTTGCATTGAGCGAAGTCCCCCGCCTCGGGCGAAGGGGGGCGTAAGCGGAACCATGAATCGGCGGCGCGAGTAAAGGCGGGAAATCGAAGCGACGTGATTATACCACAGCCTGCGCCCGGTTTCCACCACCGCTCGGCAACCGCAAGGGCCGATCAGTTTTTCAATTTGGAGATTGTAGGAGGCGACTCCTGTCGCCGATTTGGGTGCCGCCCAGCCGAAACTGCCACAAATCGGCGACAGGAGTCGCCTCCTACAGCGAAAACCGATCGGCCCTGTGGCAACCGCCGCGCAATAACCGGTTTCGGCGATTGCGGTTCCTTGGGGCAGCGGAGGGCGTTGGTCCACATCAGCGCTTCCCTTCGGGGCGCGGGTAAACGGCGGATGGGAGCCCCCTTTTCTCGCCGGCCGCCGCCGCTTACTATCAGAAGACGCACCGCAACCGCGACGATCTCGATGGACCTGAATCCCGCCCAATATGACGCCGTGACCACGCTGGCCGGACCGCTGCTGGTCCTGGCCGGCGCGGGAACGGGCAAGACGCGGGTTGTCACCTATCGCATCGCCGAGTTGATCCGCCACCGCACTCGCCCCGAGCGAATCCTGGCCGTCACCTTCACCAACAAGGCGGCCGACGAGATGCAGCAGCGCACCGCCGCCATGCTGGGCAAGAAGCTCGACAAACGGCCGGAGATGTCGACGTTCCACTCGCTCTGCGTCCGCATCCTCCGCCGCCACATCCGCCAGCTCGGTTATCCGACCAATTTCGCCATCTACGACCGCGGCGACCAGGAGGGGGTGGCGCGAACCGTGTTGCGGGAGATTCGCGCCCCCGACGCGATGCTGCGGCCGGGCGATCTGATCTACCTGATCGGCCGCTGGAAATCGGCGTCGGTGCGGCCGGAGCAGGCGGCCGCCCTTGCCCAGACCGACCGCGAGCACCTTGCCGCCGCCGGCTATCGCCGGTACCAGAACGCCCTGAAGGCCGCCGGTGCGGTGGATTTCGACGATTTGCTCCTTTGCACCGAGGACCTTTTCGCCCAATTCCCCAAGGCCCGCAAGGCCGAGGCCGACCGCTTCGATCATCTGCTGGTCGACGAATATCAAGACACCAACGGCAGCCAATATCGCATCGTCAAGGCCCTGGCCGCCGGCCATCGCAACCTGTGCGTGGTTGGCGACGACGATCAGTCGATTTACGGCTGGCGCGGGGCGGAGGTCGCCCACATCCTGCGATTCAAGAGCGATTGGCCCGACGCCAAAGTGGTGCGGCTGGAGGTCAACTACCGCTCGACCCGTGAAATCGTCGAGTGGAGCAACCGCCTGATCGCCTTCAACAAACTCCGGCACGGCAAAGTGCTGCGGGCCACGTGCGGCGGCGACCCGCCGCGAATCCTGCAACTCGAAGATGAGGAGAAAGAGGCGGGGACGGTCGTCGGCGAGATTGCCGAGCGGATGATCGAAAAGAAGCGGCACCCGCGAGATTTCGCGATTCTCTGCCGCACGAACGAGCAGCCCCGCGCGTTCGAAATGGAGCTGCGGCGGCTGAAAATCCCTTACGTGCTGATGGGCGGGATGTCGTTTTACGACCGCAAGGAGATTCGCGACATTCTGGCCTATGTGAAACTGCTGGCCCATCCGACCGACGAGGTGTCGCTGCTGCGGATTATCAATCTGCCGGCGCGGGGCATCAGCCAGACGACGGTCAAGCGGCTGATGGAAGAGGCGATTCGCCGCGGCCGGCCGCTTTGGGAAGTCCTGCCCGATGCCGGCAACGTGCCGGGTCTTCCGCCGGCGGCCGTCGAAGCCGTCGGGCGATTCCGCGCGATGATTGAGCGATTCCAACGAACGGAAAAGGGGGCAGGAGCCTTTTGCCGGAACGGCCCGGAGGGTGCTTCGCACAAAAGGCTCCTGACCCCTTTTCCGCTCACCGAAGTGCTCACAACACTCATTCGCGAGATCAACTACAAAGACGAATTGACGAAACTCTATCCCAATGCCGCCGACCAAGAGTCGCGTTGGGCCTCGGTCGAAGAGCTGGTCAACGCGGCCGCCGCCTACTGCCAGCGCGCGGCCGAAAACGGCAATCGCCCCACCGCCGCCGGCTTCGTGCAGGAGGTTGCCCTGACGGGCGACGAATATGACCAGGACAAAGAGACCAAACTGCAGCGCGACGCCGTCGCCCTAATGACCCTGCACGCCGCCAAGGGACTGGAATTTCGCGAGGTTTACATCGTCGGCATGGAGGAGGGCACCCTGCCGCACCATCGCAGCATCGCCGAGCCCGGCGCGGCGGTCGATGAGGAACGCCGCCTGTGCTACGTCGGCGTCACCCGCGCCCAGCGCCGCTTGACGCTCACGTTGGCACTGAATCGCTTCAAGTGGGGCAAGTCGCGGCCAACGATTCCCAGCCGCTTCCTCTACGAACTCACCGGCCGCGCCGACAACCCCAACTACCAAGCCGCGATCCAAGGGCAGCACCGACGGCCGGCAAAAACGCCGCCACGGCGGAGGTAACTGGAAGTTGGCGAAAAGCCCCCAATCTGGTATACTTCACAGGGAGATTTCGCATGATCAACAAGTGTCCATCTTGCGGGAGTGGGCGAATCAGAAGGGTGCGGCGAAAGTGGTCCGAAGAATTCGAGGGCCACGCATACGGCGTCGATCGCCTCGAATTCTACGAGTGCCCCGATTGCATGGAACGAGTCTATGATCCCGAAGCCATGCGTGCGATCGAGGCCAACTCACCGGCCTTTGCGAAATCCGCCGCAGCGACGGCCGAATGAACATTCCTAGCAGAGACGGCAACCGCTCCCCCGCGGAGGTCGTGTGCGATGATCTTCCGGCATCGCCTCGCCGCGTGAATGCCTTGCCGGCCGTTGCGGCGATCGTCGTGGTTCTGGCCTGCTTTCATGGCCATGCCGGCGAGAGCGAAAAGAGCGTTCCAAAACGGTCGGCGCCTTCTGGTTCCAACGCGCGAGCGCCTTCTGCCAATTCGGCGGAGAATCCCAACCTGCGGCAAGAGTTGCTCGCTCGCATGGCGGAAGATCAGGGGGTGAGGAAGCAATGGCTCGGCTTACTTGCCCGTCCGCAACAGCCAGAAGATGCCGAGAAGCAGATCAAGCTGATCCAAGACAAATTGCACGATGTCGATCGGAAGAATCTTGTCCGGATGAAGCAGATCGTCAAGCGTTTTGGCTGGCCGGGCAAAAGTCTCGTCGGGTCGGACGGTGCCCAGGCGGCGTGGCTCCTCGTGCAGCACGCCGATGCGGACGTCGCTTTCCAGAAGCGCTGCCTCGCGCTCATCATCGCGGCGGTCAAGCAGGGAGAGGCGAGCCCCGAGCAGATGGCGTATCTTACCGACCGGGTGCGCGTGGCAGAAAGGAAGAAACAGGTCTACGGCACCCAGTTCCACGAAGTCAACGGCAAGCAGGAGCCTTTCCCCATCGAGAACGAGGCCCAACTCGATCACCGCCGCAAGGAGGTCGGAATGCCGCCGATGGCGGAATACCGCAAGCTGATCGACCAGATGTACCCGCGGGGGAAACCGAAGAAGAGCGGGCAGGCGGGGATCACGAATGAAACTCCCACTTCCCCACCGCCTCGAAGGCGTTCTTAATGTGTTCGATGGTGGGAAACCACTTCTTCGCCGGCCAGGTGATGGCGACGACGTCGAAGCGCGCGGGACATTCCAGCAGCCCGTAACGCTTCAGGAAGGTAACGGCCAATCGCGTCAGCCGCCGCTGCTTGACCAGATCGACCGCGTCGGAGGGATGGCCGGCGACGGCCGATTCCCGCGTCTTCACTTCGACAAAAACGATCGTCTTGCCGTCCAACATCACCAGGTCCAACTCGCCCGGCCCAAAGCGATCGCCACGGGCGAGGACCTTGTAGCCCCGCCGCCGCAAATATCGCGCCGCCGCCGCTTCGCCGCGCTTGCCGAGGGTCTTCTTGGGAAACAGGCGGCGAAGCGAAGCTGAGAAGAATCGCCCAACGCGCATCGTTGGTCTTCCTTCGCGTCAGGTTGTCTCCCCTCGGCCGCTGGCGGCGGGCAACACGAAGTGATCGAGGCCGGGGGTGAGGGTCGCGCGACCACGAATCACACGAAGCCCTCACCCTAACCCTCTCCCAAGGGGAGAGGGGACCAGGCTGCGGCTACTTTCCCGTCGTCGCGTGGCGCTCTTTCAGGCGGACCGCCTTGCCGGTGCGCTCGCGGAGGAAGTAGAGCTTGGCGCGGCGGGTGACGCCCGAGCGTTTCACCTCGATCTTGGCGATCCGCGGCGAGTGTAGGGGGAACTTCCGCTCGACGCCTTCGCCCTGCACGATCCGCCGCACCGTGAAGGTCTCGCGCGAGCCGGAGCCCGCCCGGGCGATCACCAGGCCGTTGAAAACCTGGATGCGCTCTTTCTCGCCCTCTAAAATGCGGCAGTGAACGTCGACGGTGTCGCCGACCTCGAACTCCGAGACTTCCGGCTTCAGGCTGGATTTCTCGACCAAGGACATTATCCGTTCGCTCATGATTCTCCCTTTCGTGTGTCCATAAGCGGCGACCGTCGGCCGCCCGTTGATCCGCGACCACTGGTCGCGGCTTTACATTTTCGGTTGCCCGCGACCACTGGTCGCGGCTTTACATTGTACGTTGTTATTCGCCGAGCAAATCGCGGCGGCGCTCAAACGTCCGTTGGCGGCTGTTCTCATCTCGCCAGCGATCGATCTCTGCGTGATTCCCGTTTAACAATACGTCCGGAACCTCGAAGCCGCGATACTCCCGCGGCCGCGTGTACTGGGCAGATTCCAGCCATCGGCGGCTGCCCGAAAATGAATCGTAAAGGCTGCTGTCCTCGTCTCCCAATACGCCCGGCACCAGCCGGATCACGGCGTCGATCACCACCATCGCGGCCACTTCGCCGCCGTTAAGCACATAGTCTCCGACTGATATCTCTTCCGGCTTGAGGATCAAGCGGATTCGTTCGTCAAATCCTTCGTAGCGCCCGCATAACAACAGAATTCGCTTGTGCCGGGCCAACCGCTCGACCGCCGGCTGGTCGAGCCGCCGCCCTTGCGGCGTCAACATGACCAGGTGGCCGGGCTCCGCGGCGTTGCTTCGCACCTCCTCGACGCACTCGACGACCGGCTCGACCTTCATGACCATGCCGGGCCCGCCCCCGAAAGGACGGTCGTCTACCGTATTGTGTTTCGTCTTCGACCAGTCGCGGATGTCGTGCAAATGCACGTCGACCAGCCCCGCCAGGATCGCCCGCTTCAACAGGCTTTGGCCCAGGTATCCCTGGAAGATCTCGGGAAACAGGGTCAAAACGTCGAATCGCATGGCCGGCGATCAACCTTGCTCTTCGGTGGCGGCCGGTTCGGTCTGCGCGGGCTGCTCGGCGGGAGCCGTCTCGGCGGGCGCTTCGGCAGCGGGCGCCTCGGCAGCGGGCGCTTCGGCTCGCGGCTTGCGACGGCCCTTGGGCGGCGATTCCGCTTCCTCGTCGCTTCGCTTGGCCGGTTTCGACGGCCTAGGCAGCGGCGCCATCGGCTCCGGCCGGCGGCGGGCGACCGCCAAACGACCGATCGCCTGCTTCTGCGCCTCGACCTGCGTCCCGTCGATCCCGTACTTCTTGATCAACACGCGGACCTTGTCCGACGGCTGCGCACCGACGCTCAGCCAATAGTTGATCCGCTCGCCGTTGAGAATCGCTCGGGCGTCGGTCTCGGGGATTAGCGGGTCGTAGGTGCCAAGCTCCTCCAACACCCGCCCGTCCCGCGGCTTGCGAATGTCCATCGCGCAAATCCGATAGAACGGCTGGTGCTTCCGGCCAAACTGCTTCATCCGAATACGTACTGACACGCGTTGCTCCTGGATAGTGGTTAGTGGCCAGTGGCCAGTGATTCGTGGATAGTGGATAGTGGATAGGGAATAGTGGATAGTGGACAGGGAATGGAATCCAGGTCTCATCGGTCTGACCAGTGGCCACTGACCACTGGCCACTGGCCACTGGCCACTGGCCACTGACCACTGACCACTGACCACTGACCACTAGCCACTAGCCACTATCCCCTATTCCGTTTCTGCTCTCGCTTCTTTCGCCGCAGCTCCCGCTCCTTCTCCTTCCGCAATTTGGCTCGCTCCTGCGGGGTCAGCCGCTTGCCGGTGGTCCCTTTCTGCCGGGCGAGCCTTCCGCTGGGATCCAACATGCCGCCCTGGGTCAGTTCCTGCATGGCCTTCATGCGGTCGCGCATGCCCATGCCCGACATCTTCTTCATGATCGTGGCGATGTCGTCGAACTGTTTGACCAACTCATTGACCTGGTGCGGCTCGACGCCGGCGCCGGCGGCGATGCGGCGGCGGCGGCTCTGGTCGATCACCTTCGAAGGATTCCGCCGCTCCTCGGGCGTCATCGAGTCGATAATTCCCAGCAGCCCGCGCATCTGCTCTTCGGCGTCTTCGTCCCCCAACATGTCGCCCATGGCGCTCATGCCCGGGAACATGCTCATGATTTTGCTGAATGGCCCCAGCTTCCTCACCTGCCCGAACATCTTCTTGAAATCGTCGAGCGTGAACTCCCCCTTCCGCAGGCGCAACTCCTGCTTGGCCATCTCCTCCTGGTCGAACTTCTGCTGCGCCTGCTCGACCAGCGTCAACACGTCGCCCATACCGAGGATTCGGCCGGCCATGCGGTCGGGGTGGAATTCTTCGAGCGATTCGAGATGCTCGCCGGTGCCGACGAACTTGATCGGCACGCCAGTGATCGCCTTGACCGACAGCGCGGCCCCGCCGCGGGCGTCGCCATCGAGCTTGGTCATAATCACGCCGTCAAGCTCCAGCGCCTCGTTGAACGCCTTGGCGCTGTTGACGGCATCCTGGCCGGTCATCGCATCCACGACCAGGTAAACTTGGTCGGGCCCGACGCGGCGATCAATCATCGAAAGCTGATGCATCAGCTCGGCGTCAACGTGCAACCGTCCGGCGGTGTCGAGAACCGCCACGTCGGCCCCCGACTCCTTCGCTTGCTTGACCGCGGCGAAACACAGAGCCACCGGGTCTTTCGCGTCAAAATCGGCATAAACCGGCAGGCCAAGCTGTTGGCCGAGCACCTGCAACTGCTGGATGGCGGCGGGGCGCTGCAAGTCGGCCGCCACCAGCAGCGGCTTGCGGCCACGGGTGGTGAGGATTTTGCCGAGTTTGCCGCAAGTCGTCGTCTTGCCCGATCCTTGCAGGCCACAGAGCATCAACACGGAAACGTCGCTGCGGAGATGGAGCGAATGATCGACCGGCCCCATCAGCCCGATCAACTCCTGGTAGACGATATAGACGAGCTGCTTGGTCGGGTCGAGCGACTTGAGGACCGTCTCCCCCACCGCCTGCTGGCCGACGCGGTCCATGAACTCCTTGACCACCGGCAGGCTGACGTCGGCCTCCAGAAGGGCCCTCTGCACCGACTGCAAGCCCTCGCGCATGTTCGACTCGGTGAGCCTTCCGCGTCCGCGCAAGGCCCGCAACGCCGAACTCAGGTTCTCCTGGAGCGATTCAAACATGGCAAGGTCAGCCGCGGGTAAACCCATATCTTAACGAAGGAGTGTCCGCTTTGGCAATGCGGCTGCGATTACATTCTTGTCGTTCCGCTGTGGCGGGAAATCATCCAGCAAACGCTGATTCGGAACGTAACCCCCCAACTGTAGGTAGAATGTCGCATCGGAACTGAGTAGTATTTTTTCAACGGCTGATTCGAAATGGAACGACGAATGATGCGAAATGCAAATCCATCAAGAACGAAGTTGACAGGATTCGAATCGGGATTTAGATTTCTGCGAAAGATGATGCAACACAGATATTTAGGGAGTTCATGTCGATGCTACGCCGCTTGATCCTCGTGCTGGTTGTGACCACCCTTGCCGCTGCCCCCTCTTTCGGTCAAGAATGGGCTCAGAAGATGTTCAAAGTCAAGGACCACGATTTCGGCTCCGTCGCGCGGGGGGCTAAGGTCGAGTTCCCCTTCACTTTCGAGAACATTTACATGGAAGACGTTCATGTCTCCCATGCTTACTCGAGCTGCGGCTGCACCAGCGTCCGCGTCGAGAACCCGTTGGTGAAAACCTACGAGAAGGGGAACATCGTGGCGACCTTCAACACCAACTCCTTCTCCGGCCAACGCGGCGCGACCATCACGGTGGTCATCGATCGTCCCTTCTACGCCGAGGTGCAACTGCAAGACCGCGGGTACATCCGCAGCGACGTCGATGTCCAGCCCGGCAGCGTTCAGTTCGGCTCGATCGACCAGGGCACCGGCTACAAACAATTCGTCGATGTGACTTACAGCGGCGGCCGCGACGACTGGAAACTGGTCGGCCTGAGGAGCGACAGCCCCCACATTACGGCCAAGGCCTACGAAACCAGCCGCAACTACGGCCAGGCCACCTACCGCCTGGAAGTCCACGTCGACAAGGCGATGCCGGCCGGCTACCTGGACGACCACCTGACGCTGCTGACCAACGACGCTTCCGCCCAGCAGATCCCGGTGCTCGTCGAGGGGCGGGTCACCCCGGCCATTTCCGTTAGCCCCGCCGCGTTGTTTATGGGCGTGGTGCAGCCGGGTCAAGAGGTCACCAAGACACTCGTCGTGACCAGCAAGAACCCCTTCCGCATCCTCTCGATCACCTGTGAAGATCCAAAATCATTCCGCTTCGACCTGTCAAAGGAGACCGCCGGGGCCAAGCTGCATCAGATTCCCGTCACGTTCGTGGCCAACCCCGGTGCCGGCAGGGTCGTCAAAACGATCAAGATCAAGACCGACCAGGGCGAAATCATGCCACAGTTGGATGCCTACGCCGTAGTGGCCGCGGCAAAGTGATGGAACGGACGGCCACGCAACAATAAGCAACCCCTATGTCGGGGCGGCAGTCGGACTGCCGCCCCTTTTTTCGTTCGTTATGTCCCCCGCGACCGGACTGTCGACGTTGCAACATGCCGCTGATTGTCGCATAATAAGGGCGGGAGGTGGTGGTCATGACTGCCAAGGAAGCCATCGTCCAAGCCGTCGAGGACTTACCAGACGATTACCTTGTTGAACTAGCTCACTACGCCAATGCCCTGCGGCAGCGAGCGGCCCTCTCCGTTACGCCGACAGCCTTGGCCAGTGAAGCGGCACTTGCCGCTGATTGGCTTCGACCGGAGGAGGACGAAGCGTGGCGCGATCTGTAAAAGACGACGTCGTCGTTCTTCCCTTTCCATTCTCCGATTTGAGCCAGAGCAAGCGTCGCCCCGCACTTGTCATCGCCGAAGCCGGCGGCGATGAGTTGCTGCTTTGCCAGATTACGAGCCAAGCCATCCGCGACCGCCACGCCGTCGCACTCGATGCAGCCGACTTCCAGTCCGGCTCGCTCAGCAAACGAAGCAACGTTCGCCCGAATCGGGTATTCACGGCGCACCGAGGCTTGATTCTGTACTCCGTCGGCCGCCTTCTTGCCCCGAAGACCAGCGAAGTCATCGACAAACTCATCGCCTTGCTACGGGAGTAATACCTAGTTGGGGCAATATTCCACCGAATGCGATTCTGCCGGACGGGCCGGCAGCGCGTACCAGTAGGCCGTCGTGCTCCACAAAGGATGCCGGCGAGCGATCAACTCGCTGCCCATCTGCTCTTCGACGACGCGGATGTTCTTCTGGAACTGAAAGGCGTCGTTCAAGTGGAACGAATAGACCAGCGGATGGCCGGGACGGAGCGTGACGAACCCGGAAACCGCCTTGCGGTCGAATTGACACCAGCCGCTGTTGAAATACTCTTCGCTGCCGGTGCCGTGGTAGCTGGGCGGCCAGCCGTCTTCGTCCGACCAGATGATCCAGTCCCCTTCGCCCCACCATTCCAGCGAGGGCCAATCAACGTGTAGCAGCACGCCCACATACTTGCCGCGTCCGCGGCGGTCGAGCACCACCTGGCAAGGCACGTTCTGCGGCCCGAACTTGGGCGTCGCCTCGGTCGCGGCACGGGCTTCCGACCAGGTGGCGTGAAACCGGCCCCAGTTGTCGGGTAAGCGCTCGCGCCGCTCGATCTCCAGTTGCAGCCGCACTTTCGACAGAGCGATTTTCGCTCGATTCTCCAGCCGGAAAACGGCGCCGCCTGCGAACGGCATCGGAAAACAGGCATAAGCCGCATTTCCCTTGGCGCCAAGCAGCATCGAGCAGAAGTTGGCGCTGTACGCGGTGATACCGCCGCTCGGCCGCCGGCCCAACACCGCAGCGGGACTTCGCAACTCTCGCCCACCCTCCGCGTAGGCGTTGCCGAAGAAGTAGCCCGCCGGCACGTCGACGCTTGGCAACTCCGCCCGGTCAAACGCGATTTGCAGCCGCAGGCCCCGCAGCGCCTCGGGCGTCGGCGGTTCGACCGTCAGCCGCATCTGGCGGACAACGCCGCAGCCCTCGACCGAAATCGTCTCAGCCGAGCCGCTCGGCAGCGCAAACGTCCTGTCGATCGCCGGAGACCGCGGCGGATCGGGAGGCGTCGATTCGGCCTTCAACCACGCCCGGCACGTTCGCCGCATCTCCTGCCGCTCCGCGTCGCTTGGAGGCCACCGCAGACTCTTCACGGTGATCTCGGCGGGGTAGGTCGTATAGGCAATCTGCCAGTAGTTGCCCCAGGCCACCGGATTCCAGTCCGGCCGCCCATAGGCCGGATTGACCAGTTGCACGCGGCAGTGTTTGGCATACGGGATCGGCATCAGCGTACCGGGATACGATTTGTGGAAGACCAGCGGATAGGGCAGGGAGCCCTTCTTGTCATCAAAGAACGTCAAGACCGGCACGTCGATCAGCGGCTTCTCGGCATTGTCGAAGAAGATTTGCAACCGCGTGCCGGCCATCTGCGGCAGCAACATGCCGGTGAAAATGCGATGGATGCAGCCCGGCCCATCGGCGTCAAGGAGGATATTCCGGCCGTCTTTTTCGATCCGCTTGAAGTCTGTGCCGTCGGCGTTGCCGCCCGTGCGGTCCCAAGTGCTCGACAGGGCGGTATGCGAGGCTTCCAACTCAGGCAGATGATCGACGCTGCGCAGCCGTTGCAGAAACCACGTCAGATCACGAGGCGTCGTTTCGGTCGCGTTGGCTGATGACGCCAGCAGAAACAGACACAGCCAGACGATTCCGCAGACCGTGTTGCAGGCCGCGGTGGAACAATCGACCGCTCGAGTGACCTTTGCGAACCCGCAATCGGATTTCCGGAGTGCCGGCGATGACATCATTAATCGCGCTAATAAAGCTTCGGCTCTTTCTTCCAATCCTTGTCCTTGTCACGACCATACTCCACGACCCGTGGACGGCGCTCGCGGAGATTTACGCTCTCCAATCCCAGATTGAAGCCCTCGGATTTCGAGTTCTTTCCCACGCATTCGAGGCGAACTGTGTACTTGCCCGGATCGGGCCAGAAGTCCAACAGATGGAATTCCGTGTTGGCCACCTTGTCGCTGTAGAAATCGAGCGGATTGCCGACCTTCGCGCCGTTTACGAGCACCTGATAGCGGCCGTAGTCCGGGGCGGTCGTGCTGTTGAGCACCAGCCGCAGCGGCTCCTTCTTCTCCACTTGCAGCGGAATCTCGACCCAGCCGGTCTCGGGCTTCTCGGGCTTGTAGAACATCTGCGGCTTCATGTACAAGTCGTAAAGCTTCTGCTTGACCGCGGTGCCCGGGCCGTGATACTTCGCATCGACGTAATGTCGCCCGTAGGCCGTCACCCGTTCCAGGCTCGGCAGCGTTCGCTCGCGGGCGTGGGGCGCCCGGGCGGTGAACGTCGGCGTGCCGGTTTGATACCAGAACGCCACGCTCGAATAGTCGTCCTCGCGCTCGTTCCAACTATTGTGTTGCCCCTTGGGGTTTTCGTCCACCGACATCCAGCCGTAATGCTCGATGGTGACTTCGATGCTGTGGTTGAAGACGACCGGATCGTTGATATGCCAGCGGTAGGCGCTGGTGTGGCCGCCGACGATGCCCCATTGATCGAAATAGGGGACGCCGGAATAAAGCCCGCTGCACGCCTTCAATCCCCAAGCCGAAAGGAAGTAATCCTCGGTGCCGGTGCCCTGAATCGAAGGCTTCTGTTCGCCGTCGATGTAGATTCGCTCGTCCCCTTCGCCGAACCACTCGGGGCTGCGCGTGCGCACCGCCAGTACGGTCCCGACATAGTGCCCCTTGCCCTTGGTCTGCAAGATCACATAATCCTTGCCCGACTCGGCCGGATATTCCTGCCGATACTGGGCGTAGAAATAGGGCGTTTCCTCGGCGATCTTCTCCTTCTTGATCCAGTCGATGTTGTAGTAGAGCAGGCGAATCTGCTTTTCGCTCTCGTTGACAATCTCGATGCGGATCGACTTGCGGAAGGGCATCTTCCAGAAACAGTTGTAGGAATCGCCGTCGTCGTTGACCACCGGAATGCTGTTGATCGCACATCGCTTGCCGAAGCACGCGGCGAAGAAATCGCCCACCGGCGCCTCGACCGCCGGCCGCGAATTGCCGTCATAATAAATCCGCAGCAACATCTCCTGGTGGTTGGCCGCGCCGTTCGGCGCCCAGTCTTGCGGCTCCGGCCCAAGGAAGGTGATCCAGATATGCGTGATCACCCCCGGGCCCTTGGCGTCCAAAAGGACATGGGTTTTTCCCGGCTCGACCGTAAAATTGTCGGAATTGCTCGTCTCCTCGCCCGGAGCGCTGAGAAAAGGGGCGTTCGGATCGTAAGGGATTCGTCCTCTGCCGTCTTTCGTGATCTTCTTGCTCTCCAGCGTCCCGCGGAACGACGAGGTGGCCCTCATGCTCCGACCCTCGATCGGCTTGGCGAGATCGTCGAGCGAGCCTTGAGCCAGCAATAGGGAAGGCAACGCGAAAATGACAACTGCGGCGCAACTGAGCAGTCGGGTCATGGCAGGAGACTCCGGTGTGAAAGGTCGGGAAGGCAGGCAGGCAAAAAGCGGCGATCGCGCGACCCGTCTCACGCTCCGGCCGGGCGTTCCGCATGGCGGGATCAATCGGCGGCAAAAGCCGCCCAGATTGCCCACCCTAAGAATCTACCCGAGGCTATCGCCGTTGTCAAGAAACGGCACACTCAACCCAGGGCCAATCAGTTTTTCAATTTGGGGCGCTCGTTGGGGTGGCAGTGCAACTGCCGCCCAACGCCACCGAAAACTGATCGGCCCTGACGCTCAACCTACGGCCCTACGGCTATCGGCGGCGGCATGATCATCACCCGTGGGTCTTGCATCGCCGGATCCTTGAATACCTGCGGCACCGCCTGGGTGATGTAAACCCGTGATCGATCCGTCAACTTGCCGAGGCTCAGCTTGCCAACCTCGATGTAGAAAGTATTGAACGTCAAGCCGCAGTGATCTACATCAAACAGCGTGGCGGTGTCGCCCTCGATCGTAAAGTTCTCAAAAAACCACCAGCCCATCCCCCACTGAACGCCAGGAGCGTTGACCTGGCGAAACAGCGGGGTATTGCCGTCATTGCCGGTCAACTGAAAGTCCCTGAAAATGTTAGCGGTGGACCAACCGTTCTTGCCGCTGTGCCGGACCTGAATCGCTCCGACGCAACTGTTGATGCCCTCGCTGCTCTCGACCTTGAGATAAGCGCACGGTGCATTGTCGCAAACGAGAACCAGGCCAGGGCCGCCAGCGCGCAAGATACGCTCAAAGGAAAGCCGCGAATACGTGATATTCTGCAGCAGCAGGCTTCCTTGGCTGTAGACGCCGCCGCGGAAGCGGAACCGCTCGTAACGCTGGCCGCTTGGGGCCCCGAGCGCCAAGGTGAATGAGGTCGTCTTGGGGCCTTCCAGCATCGCGCCTTCCGCATCCACGAAGATGTTTTTCCCGCGCCAGTCCAACCCTTTGGAGACACGGTAGTATCCCGGCAGGAATTTGATCGTATCACCATCCTTCGCTCTTCCGAAGATGGCTTGTAGATCGCTGTAGCGGTCCTGCATCTTGGCGACGTCAGGCGACACAGTGTAGGTTACGGGAATGGTCTGGCTGCTCGGGTCTGGGGCTTGGCTTTCCGAGGGAGGTCCCATCGCGATGAGCGCGAGGCCCGCCACCAAGATGAACAGCCGACGCCAGCCGAAATACTCATAGAGTTCTTTCATTTCATCGTCCTCCGAACGCCGGCAGGTGATAGGGCTGAGTCTGTGTTGCCAGCACACGTGATGCCGACCGTATACGTACCGTCATGGACACTCAGCACACACGAAACGCGGCCGGCCCCGCCCCAGTGGCGAAGAAGCTGGCACGTTCGCTATGCTCTGGGAAGTTATCGCTATAGACCCCCGCCCAAGCGGCCAGGAAATCGTCGGCACGCCCCGTTTCAACCAGCGCCCAGACGCTGCCGCCAAACCCTCCCCCGAACGCCGACGCCGCCGCCGCGCCGAGCCGGCGAGCCGACGCCGCCAAGAAGACCGTCTCGGCCGTCTGGTTGCCCAGCAGCCGCTCGGCGGCGTGCTGCGAATCGTCCACCAACGGGCCAAATTCGCGCAGGTCCCCGCGACTCAAGGCCTCGCCCGCCGCGGGAATGATCTCGCCGCTTTCCAGCATGAAATGTTCCAGCCGGGCCAAGAGCGCCTCGGTTGTAAACGGGTCCACGTCGCTCGACCTGACGATCGCCTGAAGTCGCTCCACCGCATCGGCCGAACTCCCCAGCGCGGCGGCCAGATGCGGGTCGTCGCGACCCGTCTCGCGCTGCCACAGATCGAGCAGGGCCGCCGCCGACCGCGGGGCCGCATTGTACTTCGACCGCGCCGCCGCATCGCTCTTGTCGGCCGTCACTCCACTGGCCGCGACGGCAAACAAATAGCCCGGCGGCATCGGTATCGCCTTCTCGAACTCGACCGGGCAAAAAGCGTACTGGCTGATCTGGTTCGGCTCGGCGCAGAGGATGGCCGTGTGGTCCTCGCTGCCGCCGCAGGTGCCGACGCCGTCATCCCCCTCCAGCGTGCCGAATGTCTCGCCGTTCTCGATCGCTCCCAGGTAGCCGGCCAAATCGGTGTTGCCGCCGATGTTGTGCCAATACTCGTCGCGCGCCGCCAGCCGATTGATCTCTGCCACCGCGAAAAACACGCTCGTAATCAGGGCGCTGGAGCTGCCCATGCCGCCGCCGGAGGGCAAGTCGTTCACAAAGGCGATGTCCGCCCCGCGGACCGCGCCGGGGAAGTTCCTTGCCACCCGCCGGGCGACGGTTACGGGATACGTCGACCATGTACGGGCTTGCGGCTTTACCTCACGATCAACCGCAAAGACGATGGTGTCGCCGCTGCCGGCGTCGATCACGATCATCTGCCGGTCGTCGCGCGGCAGGGCCGCGACGCAGAACCCCCGCTCGACCGCGGCCACCAGCGTCCGCCCGCCGGCATAGTCGGTGTGTTTTCCCAAGACCTCGATTCGTCCCGGCACGAAGAAACCCAGCGGGGACCGGCCGCTGTGCGCCTCGCCCGTGACCGACAACGCCGACGCCGCCCGAACCAACATCGCCGCCTTCGACTGGCAAGCCCCTCGGCTCAAACCGGTCGTGAACAACTGCGTCGCCAGTTCGTCGGCGTCGGTCAGATCGCCGGGGAACGAGAGTTCGATCATAGCTCCACCCGCGTCCCGGCCAGAAGCGCCGTCACCGCAGCAATATCGCCGCGACAGGTCATGTCGAGCACCGGGTCGCGAACCTTCACCGCGGCAAATGACTTGCCCAGCACGCTGATAACGTGTTGGACCGCATCGGTGATCTCGAACTCGCCCCGCGGCGACGGCTTGATCGCCCGGCACGCTTTAAAGATCGACGGCCCGAACCGCCAGCAGTTCATGCTCAGCCACAGCGGCCGCGGCAAGGACGCCAGCGTCGCCTCGTCCGGCTTCTCGATGATGCGAAACAGGCGACCCTGTTGGTCGATCTTCCCCACCGAAAAGCTCTTGAGCCGACCCTCGGGCACGTTGCCCGTGAGCATGGCGTCGCGCTCGAACAGCGCCACCGCCGGCCCGGACTGCTCGCGCAACGCCCGCAGTGCTTCGGCCGGATAGTAATTGTCGGAATTGATCACCAGGAAAGGATCGTCCCCCGCAAACGCCTCGGCGGCAGCCACGGCATCGGCGGTGCCCCGCGGCTCGGGCTGGCAGGCAAAGCTGAAATCGAGCTTCTTGGCCGCCACCTTGCCGTCGTAGTATTCCCGAATCGCCTCCTGTTCCGGCCCGATCACCAGGCAGACATGGCGATAGCCGGCGTCCGCCGCCGCTGACAACACGTAATCGAGGAACGGCCGGTCGATCGGGATCAACGCCTTGATCCCCGCCTCCGCCAACGCCGCCTGTCGGTCATCGACCTGCACCCCCCCCTCGCTGCGGCGCATCCGCGTCCCTAGCCCCCGAGCGAGCACCACCACCTTGTCCATTTTCTGATTTGCCATGCAGGGCATTATCTCACGTTATTGTCCGTTGCCAAGGCCATTTCCGCGCGGCCCGTGCTGCTGCGGCCCGTTAACGGCATTCTCTCGCGAAAAGCAGAGCGAGTTTAGCCGGCGAACTTGTTCGCCGCGCCTGCAAAAAAGTCGGAACACGCGATTAACGCAAATCTGAAAAGATAGGAGAAACACGTAGACGGCGGGTGCGCCTATGGACTGGATGCACCACGTTGCGACAACGTCGCCTGGGAGCCGTCAGTCTGGGATGCTCCTCCAAAGATCGGCGGTATCGGCAGACTTTTCTGATTGCTCCGACTTTAACGAAAGTTTCGATTGCAGAAACTCCGATAACTTTGCCGTCTACACTCCAATCGTGGAAACTCCGTAGGCAATCCCCCTGAACGGAGGGCAAAGCCATGAAGCTGACTAAGGCCTGTCCAGTTGTGGTCTTCCTGATAGGCAGCGTGCTCTGGGGCATCCGGGCAAGTGCCGACACCGATGGCTGGCAGGACCCACGGCAGGTGCCGGGAAATCCGCCCACGTACAGCACTCCACCGCTTGAATGGGAGCAGCGCGCGCTGAAACGCCCGCGACCGGCCACGCCGACGGCTCAGCGTTGGGTAAGCCCCCGTCTCGCGCAACGCCCCTCCTATGATCAAACCGCGATGGAGACCGTACCGCTCCCGGATGATCCTCCAACTCCAGCCCAGGGCCAGCAAAGACAAGCCGTCCCGGCCCCTGCGACCGACGCGTTGCATAACACCGACCCCGCCGGCACTCAGTTCGAGGCGATTCCCCCCGGCAGCATCTTCGGCGACAACACCGCGGGCTCCCAGCGCGGCGGCAACTCGTGCGGCTGCGGCGATGAAACATGCGGTTGTAGCGATTGCCCGTGCGACCAGTGCTGCTGTGACGGCCCGTGCGATTCCGGCTGGGAGGTCTTCGACGGCTGTTGTGGCCCGTTCATGCGCGGCCTATCGGTTTTCGGCGGCGTTGACAGTTTCAAAGGGCCGCTCGACCGCGGCACCAACGGCAACTTCGGCGTCAATGAAGGGCTGAATCTTGCCCGGCCCCTGGGCGATCCCTGGGGATGCGGCTATCAGATCGGCGCCAACTTCGTGCAGACCGACTTCTCCGGGGCGCCGGCGTTCAACGTCAATGGTAATGAGTTTCTCCAGGCCCCGTTCCGCAAGCAGTATTTCGCCACCGCGGGGCTGTTCCGCCGCGCCTGCGGCAGTGGCTTCCAGTGGGGCATCGCCTACGACTTCCTCCACGACATCTATTACGCCAACGCCAATTTGCAGCAGGTCCGCAGCGAGACCGCTTACGTGGTCAACGACACTTATGAAATCGGCTACTACGGCGCTTACGGCGTCGCCAACGACATCGACCGCGCGCAGACCCTCGGCAAACTCGAGCCGACCGACATGTTCGTCCTCTTTGTTCGCCGCAACTTCGACAACGGCGGCGACGGCCGGCTCTGGGCCGGGGCCACCGGCGACGGCGACGGCCTGTTCGGCGCCGATCTCTGGGTCCCGCTCGGCCAGGGCTTCGCCCTGGAAAACCGCGTCAACTACAAACTCCCCAAGCAGGGCCGCGGCGACGTGGCCGAGACCCGCGAGTCCTGGGGTCTGCTGATCCAGTTGGTCTGGTATCCCGGCCAGAATGCCAGATGCCAGCAAAAGGACCCCTACCGGCCGATCTTCAACGTAGCCGACAACTCGCTGTTCATGGTGGATCGCCTGACGCATTAGTCAAGCCGACCGCCGCAGCCAAGGCCAATCAGTTATTCAAGTTGGGTAACGATGTTTGACGTGGCACGGGCATCTTGCCCGTGCCACGCAATGCCATTTCCAGTTTACTGTGTTATGCCGCTTGTAACTGTTGTTGAATCTTGACTTTCTGTTCTTCTGTCAGCCGCAGCAAGACCGGCGGGTGTGGCGCCGTGTGAGCTTTGCGACGCGGCCATTCCCGCTTCTGTTTCGGGCTGGTACGCACACGCCGTTCGCGTTGCGCTCGGGCAATCCTTTCACGAAATGGCTTGGATTCCCTACGGCCTAACATGTCACGACGCACCTCCAGCAACACCCCCCGTGGGCTGCACATTATCGGGAGGCTGTCTTTCGGCGGTGCCGGCATCGCCAACGCGCCTTGACAAAGCAATAACTGCGTTGCGATCATCGAAGCCTCTGCCTCGCGATGCACTAGCCGTAGCGTCCGACTCATCAACGCCACTTTCTTCAAGGTTCGCTTGTAGGTTCTGAAAAATCCCTCGTTTTCCCACCTCCAACGATAACAAGTTCCCGCCATCTCCAAGGATAGCTGCTTCGCATCTTCCACGTTCGTAAACAGCCAGACGTCCACCTTATGACGGCAACTGTGAATCCGCAGCAATCGGCCGCGAATCGGCGGCTTGCCGTCCTCCTGCTGGCTCTTCGGCCAATAATAGACAATCCCTTCGCGGAACTCCTCCAACAGTTCCTGGGTTTCGCTGTAAAAGGTGGCCTTGGAGGACATGCGGATGAGAAAGGACACGTTCGCCAAGATCATGGTCGCGGCCACGTTGTAGCCCACATATCCCGCGTCGGCCACCACCAACGCCGCCGCTGGCAGCCAACGCAGCATGTACATGAGGTGACTTCGTTCGCTGGCTTTGCCCCCCTTCCCCAATCGCCAGCAAAAGGGAATGCCCAAGGTAAGATGCACGATCGAGGTGTTCCAGATCGTCGGTGACGAATCCTCTTTGCCGCCGCTTCCCAAGCGTTGCTCCAGTTCCTCGGTGCGGGGACACGTCTGCCGCGTGCCATCACAGCCAAAGGGGATGAAGTTTCCCACTTTCCACTGATTGCCGAAAATGACTTCCATCCGTGCGCAGGGCCGCCGCCAACGCCCGCAGGATGGGCATGGGAAGTTTGGCGATGGCCTTTTCAAAGCCGGAAAAGTGCTGGCCCGGCCGTTTTCGTTTTGGACAACTGGCGACATAGAACATTCTGGCGGCTTCAAACTTTTCCGGGAGGCTGTCGCCACAGCAATAGGTCGTCAGGATGATGATGTAAAGCAAAGGATGCAAGTCCCAACGCGGGCATTTCCTGCGTTTTGAAGCATTTCGGACTTGCTTGAAAACTTCCGGCGTGAGAAACTCTCGCATCGAGCCGATCAACGATTTCGCCCGCCGTCGTTGGCGGGCCCGCTTCCTTGCGTTGGCCATTTGCCGTTCCTTCCATGATGGGGTTTGGTGTTGTGACCCCCTATCATTGCTGGAACGGCTTTTTCATGCGCGGTCAATTCACCGCCATTTTCCCAAAGCACATTTTCAACGCAACCCTCGACCTCGCAAAAGATTACATCAAAACCGCTTCCAATCAAGCCTTGGCATTGCGTGCCACCTCGATTGGAAGACTGATCGGCCCTGCCGCCGCACGTACTCTTCACGCTCCGCGTGAAGCGACCCGCGGCCCAGGTTCCCTCTCGCGGAGCGAGAGGCAATACATCTCGCGGTCCAAGTACTCGAAAGCGACGCCCACTCTCCTTGTCCGTGGGCCGCAACAAGACCTCGCGGCCCGTGGCGTTTCTTGCGCCCAAGCCTTGCCCTCTCCGTATAATTATCGCGGGCGAAAACGGCTGCTATTCCCCATTCCCTGAAGGTGCCAATATGAGCGCTGACCTGAGCACGACCTATCTCGGCTTCCGACTGAAGAACCCCCTGGTGATCTCGGCGTGTCCCCTGACGGCGCAGATCGACCAACTGCGGCGTTTGCAGGAGGCGGGCGCGGCGGCGGCGGTCCTGCCCTCGTTGTTCGAGGAGCAGATCGAGCACGAGGCGGACGAGATCGCCCGCGTCTACGACTTCCACACCGACAGCTTCGCCGAGTCGCTGACCTACTTCCCCGAGGAGCAGGATTACGTCACCGGACCGGAGGAATACCTGCGGACCATCGCCAAGGCCAAGAAGGCGGTCGATATCCCGATCATCGCCAGCCTCAACGGCACGAACAAAGGGGGCTGGATCCGCTACGCCAAGAGGATGCAGGACGCCGGCGCCGATGCGCTCGAACTGAACATCTACCTCGTGGCCGCCGACGCCGAATGGACCGGCCGCGACGTCGAATCCCGCTACCTCGATCTGGTCGCCGCCGTCAAGCAGTCGATCTCGATCCCCCTGGCCGTGAAGCTCGGGCCGTATTTCAGCGCCGTGGCCAACATGGGCGTGCGGTTGGCGCAAGGGGCGCAGACGGCCTGGTGTTGTTCAATCGCTTCTTCCAACCCGACATCGATCTCGATACGCTCGAGATGCACCCGCAACTGCACCTCAGCTCCGCGTCCGAATTGCTCACGCCGCTGCGTTGGATCGCCATTTTGCAGGGAAAGGTCGACGCCTCGCTGGCCGCCACCGGCGGCATCCACGACGCCCGCGCACTGCTGAAGGCCCTCCTGGTCGGCGCCGACGTCGGCATGGTGGCTTCGGCGTTGTACGAGAAGGGCATCGGCGAAGTCGGCCGAATACTGGCCGGCCTGCGGCAATGGATGGACGAGAACGAGTACACCTCGGTCGAGCAGCTCAAGGGCAGCATGAGCTACGAAAACTACCCCGACCCCTCCGCCTACCAACGCGGCAATTACATGAAGACGCTCACTTCGTACGTGGGCAAGGACATCTGAGCGATCGGTCTTCAACATTCCGTTCAACCACAGTTCCCACTCGCTCAGGTCGATGCTGTCGCTCCAGGAGATGCCGTACCCGCCGACATCTACTTCAACTTGGCGGAAGAACGACTCGTTTCCCGACGCCGATCAGAACCTGAGCTTGCTGGCGTCGATCGGCAGCCCGTCTTTGCGATTACCGAGCCGGCGATGAATGACCGGGTCGATCGAGTAGTTTATGGACTGGACTGAGCCGTCGCAAAAGGCCATGTTGAGGCTGTCGGCGTGGGCGCTGCCGAATCGCAGCCAGTTCTCCTCGCCCGGCGTGTCTTGTTTGGGGGCGTAAAAGGCGTTGCTCGGATCGTCGAGGTTCTGCTCATCGCACCAGGTCACCCTTGTGCTATCGTTATCATACCCGTTAAACAAAGACTCATTATCCGCATGGTCCTGGCCGTTGGCGTAATGGTCGGGGTCGAGGTATTTTTCGCCGAGGAGATACGTGTTCGAGGCGCCGTCCGTAACGTCGTTCATGGTCACTTGGCTGTGGAAGTAGCAGATACCGCTGGCCGGTTCGCTGCCTCCGATGCTGCCGTCGGAGTTGGGCCAGTTGTGGTTGGCGTCCATTGCCGCGGCCTGATTGTAACCAGCTTGGCCCTGAGAGCCGGGACAGCCGCCCAATAGATCGTTCGACTGGTCGCCCGCATTGGCGACGTAGTCGGACCGCCCGGCGACCATTATTCGGTCGGCGTTGTAGGCGGTATAGCCGTCGCCCGCATCGTAGCACATAATTCCCCAGTTAAAAAAGGGATACGCCAAGGCCGGACGCCGCGAGGGGCAATTGAACACCGTCAACATTCTGCTGCTCGCACTGGGCGGCGCCCGCCGTCTGCGTCGGCGTCACGACGTTGGCCTGCCCGTCCATCCCAAGATCGTGCAGCGCCTGCTGCTCGATGAAGGGGAGAATGCTGTAGGCCCAGTTGCCCGGCTGGCTCCTGCCCACGCCGCGGTCAGGATCGCCCGTCCACTCCCAACTCCAACCGTCGGAAGGGAAGAAGCGGTACTGCTGCTCGTGGCCGAGCATTCCCAGGGCAAGTTGCTTCAGATTATTGGTGCACTGCGCGCGGCGAGCCGCTTCCCGCGCCGCCTGCACCGCCGGCAGCAAGAGCGCGATCAAGATGCCAATGATCGTGATGACGACCAGGAGTTCGACGAGCGTAAAACCCGAGGACTCTCGATCGTCTGCCGGCGGTTTCTGAGCGGGTCGGTTCACGTCATACCTCCCGACCGATGGAAGAAGTGCAGGAAACGGGATCAGCGATGAATGTCAAACTACCACACCCAAATGTTGTTTGTCAACATACTCTGCTGAAAAAACACCAGCGGCTGTCGTAGTCCGACAGCCGACCCACCCATCGGCTTCCGCAACAACACTTATACCCCCCCACCGACGTGTATTAGACTCTCCGCTTCGACGGCAGAAGCGACGAGGACCAGGAGGCCGCGATTATTCCGCTCTCGTTTCCCATTTTTCTCAACGGTCCGGGCCGCATACAACCTGCTACAATGGCGGATGATTCGCCCTGAGTATCAGCCCCAGTCGTCCCTGGCGGTTCTTCGATGAAAGCCCCGGCGTCCCGAACGCTCCTGACCTTCCCTTTCCTCACGATTGCGCTGGGCATGGCGGCGGCGAGGGCGGACGAGCCCGCGCACATCATGCCGCTGGGCGATTCGATCACTGCCGGCTACACCGACAACCCAACTTGGAACGTGCCTTTTGGCTTCGGATATCGCAGCGGACTGTATACGCGGCTGACCAACGCCAACTATCCCTTCCAATACGTCGGCGCGTCCCAAGAACCGTGGAACGGGGCGTTCGGTGTCCCCAAGTACGTTTCCGCTCCCGACCTGCGAACCGTCAACCAGGATTTTCACCGCGGTTACGGCGGGGTGGACGCAAGCTATCTAAACAGCAACATCGCCAGTTGGCTGAATACTGACACGCCCGACGTGGTCCTGCTGATGATCGGCATCAACAGCATCGGGCAGGGTTCCAGCGGCAACCCGACGACGGCGGAGACGAACCTGAACACCCTCGTGCAGAGCATCGTCAATCTCGACCCCAAAGCGCATCTGATCGTGGCGCAGATCACTCCCTACGCCACGTACACGGATTCCATCGTCGAGTACAACAGCTACATTAAGAACACGCTTGTTCCGCACTACGCCGGCTTGGGCAAAAACGTCACCACCGTCGATCAGTACGCGAATTTCGGCTCCGGCACCAGCGTGAATTCGGGCCTGTACTCCAACGGCATCAATCATCCGAACGCCACGGGCTACGACATGATGGCGCAGACCTGGTACGACGGCATTCAGTCGCTCGGCCCCATCGCGCCCAGCGGCGGACCGGCCGTGTCGGTTCTCGCCAACGGCGGTTTTGAAGCCACGCAGTACGCCAACAATACCCACACGATCAATCCCAAGGATTCGTCGTGGGCATTCACCACCGGCTCGAGCGGCGCGGGCTCGGGCGTTGACCACGGCAACCCCTACGGCGCCGCCTATACCTCGAATTGTACGCCGGCAACCGGAACGCAAATGGCCTTCCTGCAAGGTGCCGGCGCCGGCTCCGGAACCAGCAGCATTGCGGAGAACATGACCGGCCTGATCGTCGGCCGAACCTACAACCTCAGCTTCTCCGCCAAGGGGATCAACGGCTTCAGCGGAACCAATCCGTTCTCCGTTTCCATTGACAACTCGGCAATCAATATCGGCGGCAGCACGACGCTTGGCCCCGCGGCCGCGAGCAACTACACCACCTACAGCACGACCTTTGTGGCGACCGCTTCGTCGATGCCGCTGCGGTTTTTCGACGCCGGCAACGTCGCCGTCACCAAGGTCACTTGGATCGACGACGTGAAACTTGGCTTGGTCACGCCCGCCGGCTCGAATCTGGTCACTAACGGGACCTTCGAGGCGACTTCCTACAGCAACAACTCGCACAACGTCGCTCCCAGCGGCACCGGCTGGCGATTCACCGCCGGCGGTACGACCGCGGGCTCGGGCATCGACCGCGGCAATCCCTACGGCAGCACGAATGCCGCCGCGTACGAAGGGTTGCAATACGCCTTTCTCCAAGGGCGAGGCGAAGGCACTGGAACCACCAGCATCGAGCAGGACGTGTCGGGATTTCACGTCGGCAAGAGCTACATCCTGAGCTTCGAGTCGGCCGGAATCGAGGGCTTCAGCGGCGCCGATCCGTTCTTCGCTTCCATCGGCGGCGGCGCCCTCACCTTCGGCGGCAGCGATTGGCTTTCGCCCTCGGGCAGCTACGGCCTGTATTGCAGCGATCCGTTTGTCGCCACCAGCACGACGATGACACTGCAATTCCACGACGCAGGCAACGTCCCGGTCACGTTCGCCTCGTTCATCGACGACGTCCAGATCACCGCGGTGCCCGAGCCATCGACCGGCGTCTTTCTGCTGGCGCTGGCGATCATCGCTTACATCGTCGGCCTGGCGCATTGGCTGACGCGGCGAAGGGCCGCCGGAACTAATCGACGGCCGTTCGACAGGTCCTCGACCGTCTCTTCCTGGCCCATCGAGATCGTCTTGATGCCGCTGGCGTTCAGGTCCATCTTGCTGAGATCGACCATGCGGATCACGCGGCTCTTGTAGGTGTTGAAGTAGTAGCGGAGGTGCTGCAAGTCGGCGGCGCTGGTCCAGTTGGTGAACTCCACGGCGGTCTTGCCGTGCTCGTCGGCGCGGATCGCGCCGCGGGGCAGGTCGAATTGGTTGAGGATATGGAACGCCTGCTGCACGCACTGTCCGGCGGTGTCGCTGGGCGTTGCAGTCTGGGTGAAGGCCACCGCGCGGACAAAACGCGAGGGCGGGGTGAAATCGCCCGGCAATCCCCACATGCCCGTCCCCTGGCCAAAGCCGGTCAGCGTCTCTCCCGCTTCGACGATCGGCGCGGCGTTGTCGGGCGAAAGATGGATGAAATTGCGGCAAATTGGTCTGATGCCAATCGAAGCTGGGCGAGTTGGTCACCACACCCAGTGGATTGTCGTAGATGTGGAGATGGCCCCCGACGTACTCGATCACCGCGCTCCGGCCCTGGGCGTCATGCACCGCGTAGTGCAGTTGCAGCAAGGGGCGGGGGAGTTGGTTCGCCACCAAGCCCACCCGCACGTCCTTGAGCGCCGCCGCGACGTCCTTCACCGTGGCGCATGTGCTCAGCAGATAAACGGCGACCTGGTAGGAGGCGATCGCCTGGCCGGCGTTGGTGGCGTCGATCTTCTGATAGCCGGCGCTGCCGGGAAAGAGGAAATTGCCGACCGCCAGCCCCTTTTCGTTCATGCCGTCGCAGACGAAGGGGAGCCCCCGGGCGTTCGGCCCGACAAATGCGTGCTTGGTCGTCCAGCGCAGGCCGGGCGTTCCCAGCGGCGTCTCGCCCACGTAGGCGTGGCCGCGGGGAACGACGATGATGTTCGAATCGAGATCGCCGCCCAGTTCCAGCGTGCGGGCGTAGACGGTTGTGCCGTCTTTCGCCGTCAGGCGAATGCCGGTGCAGGCCCCCGCCGGGGCGGAGCAGCACAAGCAACAAGCGACGCACGCCGCAATCGCGATACAAGGGTTGGTGATAGTTCTCATCGATAGGGTCTCCATGTTCCACGTGGTTTAGAAAACGGCGAGGGCGTCCGGGAATTCCGACTGTAGGAGGCGACTCCCGTCGCCGATGGCATCGGTACGGAGCCGCAATCGGCGACAGGAGTCGCCTCCTACAGCCTTTTCCACCGCGGTGATTCCGGGACACCGTCGAGTAGTTTATTTGGCGAACGTCAAGCCCGGATCGCTCGGGTTGCCGCCGGGCAGCTTGAAGTTGAACCGGCCGTCTGGCAGCGAACTCACCTGTCCGACCATCACCGGCGTCTCGCCTTTTTTAAGGATCAACAGGCCGTCGGCCACGGAGTAAGGTCCGGCGAACTCCTGCGGCTTGCCGTTCTGCTCGTACTTCCAGGTATACTTTCCGTCCTTGCCAAGGTCCAAGCCGATCGTCACGCCATCGATTCGCGTCGCCGTCCAATCGCCCACCAGGGCGGCGGCTTTCATCGGCTTGGCCGCCGCGACCGCCGTGGCAGGGGCCGCCGGGGCCGTCTGCTTTGCCGGCGTCAGCATCGTAAGAAGTTGGGCCGACAGCCGGTCTTTCGGATCGAGCTCGATTGCCGCTTTCAGTTGATCCATCGCGGCGTTGTCGTGGCCGCAAATCATGTAGTGATAGGCCAGCAGGAACCGCAGCGCCGGCGAATCGGGATTCGCGTTGGTGTACTGCTCCAAGCCGCGGAGCTGTTGGGTATAGACGTCCACGTCGGGATAGAAGCTGGTCAAGGTGGTCCAGTCCCAGCCGGGTCCGGCCGAGAGGACGGCGTAGACCGCCCCCGCCGCCTGGTCGTAGCGGCGCAGGGCAAACAGCGCCAGCCCGCGAAACTCGTGCAACAACACGTCGTTCGGTTGCAGGGCGATCGCCTGATCGCATTGCTTCAACGCCACGGCGTAGTTGCCTTGGTAAAAAGCGTCGTGCGCGGCGTCGAGCAGATCGCTCACTTGGTCCGAAGTCGATTGCGCGTCGCCGCCCGCGGCGGGCGTGGCCGTCGCGATCGGCTGCGAATAGTCGATGGTTGTCCCTTCGATCACGACCGGCTGGCCGCAATAGGGATTGCTGTAGGGCCAATAGCCCCAAGCCCAGGGTGCAAAGGCGGCGTCCACGGCGACGCCGGTGGCAAAGCCCGCCCCCCACCAACCCGCCGGCCAATAATTCCAGGCGTGATTCCAGTGGTCGTACCAGTGCCCGTGATACCAGTCGGGATGGGGACCCGGACCTGGATGCGGGCCAGGGCCCGGATGTGGACCGGGGCCCGGATGTGGACCGGGACCGGGGGTTGGATGCGGTCCGGGAGTCGGATGCGGACCGTATTGGGAACGATTGGCGAACTGTGATCGCTCGCCCATCTCCGACCGAGCGGCATAATTGGACCAGGAAGTCGCGCCGCCGGAGCGGAACTGCCCCTCGCTGATCCGCGGCTCGCTGAATGACGGCGAATACACGCCGCTGTGCCGCGCTCCGACGTTGCCGCCAAAGCCGCCGCGATACTCGTTAGAGAATCCGCTGCGATAACTGCCGCCGGAGTATCCGCCGCGATAGCCGCCGCCGGAAAACCCGCCGCCCGAGAATCCACCGCCGGAGAATCCACCGTGGAATACACTGCCGCCGTGGAATCCGGCGCCACCACCGCCGCCGCCGCGTCCCAGCAACGTCCCACCGCAAGCCAACAGAAGGATTACGATCAATGTGGGAAGCAATTTTATGTTCGTGTTCATTTCGCCTCTCCTCTGGAATCGTGGTGGATGCTCGGGGCCAGCACGCCGGGCTGCGGCGGCCTGCGGACGATGACGACTTCATCGATGTTCGGCAGCACCTCATCGCCGACCACCCGGTCGCGCGATTGCCACGTCATGCGGTCCTTTCCCACTCGCGTGGTAACGTTGGTGGCCGACGCCACGCTCCCGTCGCGCCGAGTCCCAGTCAGTTTGACGATCCACTGGTCGCCGTTGCGGGTCCAGACGCCCTCGGCGAAGCCGCCCTCGGAATCGAAAACCCACGAATGGAGCTTCTTCATCGCCGGGTCCCAGGCGATCCGTTGCGAACCGGTCATCGCCGGTCGGCCGCCAACCTGGATCTTGAACTCGCTGAGGATGGCGCGGTGATCGGCGTCCCAACGGTAGGATGTAATCACCAGCGCGGCGGGGCTTTCATCGACCCACTGCCCGATCAGCCATTCGAGCTTCGCGAGTTCGTCGCTCCCCGAGGCCTCCTCGTTGGGCAGGTCGCGTGCGCTGGCCATCTGCCAACGGTCGTCCTCTTTCACGTGGACGACCATGTAACGGCCGTGCTCGGTCCCTTCGCCCGACGTGTTCATGATCGCGGAAGTCCCCTCCTCGATCGCCACTGAGGGGCTGACGAAGCGGATCGACTGCACGCTGACGGCCAGCCGCATCTTCGGATGGGCCTGGAAGATTGCCGCGAAGGTCCGCTCGATCGCCTCCCGGCCGGAAAGGACATGCCCCTCCTGGTTGACCAGCTCACCGCTGGGGGCGAAAAGCGCGGCCAGCCGCTTGGCGTCATGGGCGTTGGCCGCCTTGCTGAAGGCTACGATATTCAGGCGAATGGCGTTTTCGTCGTCCGCGTGGGATGGCTCGGGGAGAGCGGCCATGATGCCCCCCGTCGTTGCCAGAGCCGCCGCGACCAGCGCGGCCGCCGCGATGACCATTGTTCGCATGGCATAAACCCTCTCATGATGGTGGAAAGACGACACTGCAAGTGTTCAACTCTACGTTGAAGAACGATGGGCCGTTAGTACAGGGCTTCCGCGGGTGTGAAGAGGGTGGGCAGATGCGAGATTGTCGCACCGGCCGATGGCCATACCACCACAAAGGGGCGGTCGGTGGCAAGACCACGCTGCGGCGAGGAGAACCCGCGCCGGTTGCTGGCGTTAAATCTCTCGGTGGGTTATAAGACAAGGGGGACCTTGGGCAGGGTCCCGCCGATCGGGTCGTGCGATATGAAGCCACTGCTGTTGGTCGCGGCTGTGCTGGCGGCAGCCCCCGGCAATCGGGGGCCGCGAGCGCCGATTCTGCCCTTCGAGCACGCCAGCACGCCGGTGCCCCAAACCCGCATCGATCGGCTGGTGCTGAAGCGACTGAAGCAGGTCGGCATCGCCCCGGCCCCGCTCTGCTCCGATGCCGTTTTCGTCCGCCGCGTCTATCTCGACGCCATCGGCACCCTGCCCACCGCCCAGGAGACGAGGGAATTTGCGTCGAGCCAGAATCCCAGGAAACGCGCCCTGCTTGTCGACCGCCTCCTCCAGCGGAAGGAGTTCGCCGATTACTGGGCGATCAAATGGTGCGATCTGTTGCGGGTGAAGTCCGAATACCCGATCAATCTCTGGCCCGCCGCGGTGGAAGGCTATCATCACTGGATTCGCACGGCGATCAGGGAGAACATGCCTTACGACCGCTTCGTGCTGACGATGCTGACCTCCTCGGGCAGCAATTTCAGCGTGCCGCCGGTCAATTTCTATCGCGCGGTACAGAGCCGCGAGCCGACGGCCCTCGCGCAGACGGTCGCCCTGAGTTTCATGGGCGTGCGGCCCGAAGGCATGACGAAGCAGCGCTGGACCGATATGGCGGTCTTCTTCTCGAAGATCAGCTACAAAACCACCGAACAGTGGAAAGAGGAGATCGTGATCTTCGATCCCTCCAAGGACTTCGACCCCTCGACCGCCGGCCCGATCAATGCGACCCTGCCCGACGGCAGTTCGCTGCAAATGCCTCCCGATCAGGATCCGCGAAAAGTCTTCGCCGATTGGCTCGTCGCCCCGAAGAACCCCTGGTTCGCCCGGGCCGCGGTCAATCGGGTTTGGGCTTGGCTGCTCGGCCGGGGTATCGTCCACGAGCCCGACGACATCCGCCCCGGCAATCCGCCGAGCAATCCCGAACTGCTGGCCTACCTGGAGCACGAGTTGGTCGCCGCCCATTACGACTTGAAGCACATCTTCCGGCTGATCCTCAATTCCAACACGTACCAGTTTTCCTCCATTCCGGCCGCTGCCGGCAGCGACGCTTCCGACGGCGACATCTATTTCGCCCGCTATCGGCCGCGGCGGCTGGAGGCCGAGGCGCTGATCGACGCAATCTGCCAGGTGACCGGCACGACCGAGCGGTATTCCAGCCCGATTCCCGAGCCGTTCACCTACATTCCCGAGGGCCAGCGGTCGATCGAATTGGCCGACGGCAGCATCAGCAGTTCGTTCCTCGACGTGTTTGGGCGACCCGCCCGCGACAGCGGTTTGGAATCGGAGCGGAACAATCGCCCTACTGCCGCCCAGGAGTTGCACCTGTTGAATTCGAGCCACATTCGCCAGAAAATCGAGCAGAGCCCCAAACTTCGCGAGTTGCTGCAATCGCGCCGCCCGCCGCGGGAGATCATCGACGAGTTATACCTGACAATTCTCTCCCGTTATCCAACGGCTGACGAATTGCGAACGATTAGAGACTATGCACAAGACCGCAAGCAGGGCAAACGCCCGATGATCGACCTGATTTGGGCGTTGTTGAATAGCTCGGAGTTTCTCTATCGGCATTGATTTCGCAGTATCAGGCACACGCCGTGTGCCGTTAATTGGATTGACATGACTCCGCGAAAACACAAAGGACGGCACACGGCGTGTGCCTGATACGTTCCGATCGGAGGCCTGACATGACCTTTTCACGACGCGAGATGATGCGGCGCAGCCTGGGCGCGGCGGCGTTGCTGTCGCAAGGCGGCTTTGCCCTTCCTGCCTTGGCGGCGAACCACCCCACGAAAGCCAAGGCCAAATCGATCATCCAGATTTGGATGTGGGGCGGCCCTTGCCACTTGGACACCTTCGACCCGAAGCCGGCGGCCGGCTACGACTACTGCGGCCCGTTGAACAAGCCGATCCGCACCAACGTCAACGGCATCATCATCGGCGAGTTGCTCCCGCTGCTGGCCAAGCAGGCCGACAAGTATTCGATTATTCGCAGCATGACGCACGGCATCAACGCCCACGAAACCGCCGCCTACATGGTGCAAACCGGGCGAAAGCCGGGCGAGCGGTTCGTCTTTCCCGGCGTCGGCGCCGTCGTTTCGTTGTTCAAAGGCGTGGATGCCGGCTATCGTGGCTTGATTCCGCCCTACCTCGTGCTGACGGAGTTGCAGGGCCGGTTCTCCGAGGTCGGCTTTCTCCCTTCGCGTTACAAGCCCTTCGCCACCGGCGGCGATCCCGCGCAGGCCCGCTTCGCCGTCGAGGGCATCGTCGCCCAGGGCGTCAGCGACACCCAGCAGCGCGACCGCCGCGACTTTCTCCACAAGCTGAACACCTTCGGCCAGCTGCTGAAGAACGACCCGGCCGTCGAGGCGCTGACCAAGTCCGAAGGCGACGCCTACGAACTGATCCTCGGCGACGGGGCGAAGCTGTTCGATCTCTCCACCGAAAAGGCCGATCTGCGCGACCGCTACGGCCGCAACAAGTTCGGCCAATCCTGCCTGATGGCCCGGCGGCTGGTCGAGCGCGGCGTCCCGTACGTGACGATCAACTACCAGGGTTGGGACACGCACAAGCAGCACTTTCAGATCATGCGTCGCAAGCTGCCCGAAATGGACAAAGCCGTGGCCACGCTGCTCCAGGATTTGTCCGATCGCAAACTGCTGGACAGCACGATCATCTGGTGGAGCGGCGAGTTCGGCCGCACGCCCAAGATCGCTTGGGAAGCCCCCTGGAACGGTGGCCGCGGCCACTGGGGCCAGTGCTTCTCGGCCGTGTTGGCCGGCGGCGGATTCAAGGGCGGCCACGTCGTCGGGGCCTCCGATGCGAAGGGCGAATACGTGAAGGATCGCCCCGTCTACCCCTGCGACCTGATCGCCAGCATGTACCAACTGCTCGGCATCCCGTTGGACGCCAAGTTGCCCCATCCCCAGGGCATCCCCGTCTGCGTCATCCCCACCGCCGATGAAGGCGTGAAGTCGGCCGGACGATTGACGGAAATCATGTAACTAACAGCAATCGCGCACACCATGTGGTCACGTCGTTGGATCATCGGAATCGCCTTGGTTGCTCTGTTAAGTGTTGCGCCGGCGGTGCGGGCGCAGCAGAACGTGCCGCACGCCGGCTTTGTCTATCCCGCAGGCGGCCGACAGGGGGAGACGATCCGCGTCACCGTCGGCGGGCAATTCCTGGAACGTGCTGCCAAAGCCTACGTTTCCGGCCACGGCGTCCAGGCGAAACTGGTCGAGTCGATCAAGCCGCTTGCGCCTAAGCAGGTCAACGACCTGCGCGAACGGCTCGACCAACTCCGCAAGGAACTCCGCGAGAACCCGAGAGCCCCAGAGGTCCTCAAGGAAATGCGGGCGATCCGCGAGAAACTCGATGAGTTGCAAAACCGACGGGCCAATCCCGCCCTGGCCGACCGGGTCATCCTTGAAATCGCCATCGCCCGCGATGCGGAACTCGGCCAGCGGGAACTGCGATTGGCCGCCCCGAACGGCCTGTCGAATCCGCTGGTCTTCCAGGTCGGCCAACTGCCCGAGCTTCGCAAGCCGGAGGCGAAACCGATGCCGCCGCCGACCGAGAGGCGGCCGCCGATGTTCGGCGATCGCAGCCGTGAGACCGCGCCGGCGGAGACGACGATCACACTGCCGATCGTACTGAATGGCCAGATCATGCCCGGCGGCGTCGATCGCTATCGCTTCCAGGCCCGCCGCGGCCAGCATCTCGTCATCACTGTCGCCGCCCGCGAGTTGCGGCCGTACCTGGCCGACGCCGTGCCCGGCTGGTTCCAAGCCGTCGTGGCGATCCGCGACCCGGGCGGCAACGAACTGGCCTACAGCGACCATTACCGCTTCCGCCCCGATCCGGCGCTCTACTGCAAGATTCCCAAAACGGGGCAATACACGCTGGAAATCCGCGACACGCTCTACCGCGGCCGCGAGGATTTCGTCTACCGCGTCACGCTCGGCGAGTTGCCCTACATCACCGCCGTTTTCCCGCTGGGCGGCCCGGCCGGCAAGAAGACCTCGGTCGCGTTGATCGGCTGCAACTTGCACACGTCCAGCCTGACGATCAATGCGACCGGCCGCGGCGTCGGGACTCTGCCGATCTGCACCCACAACCAGAAGTTGACCTCGAATTGCGTCCCCTTCGCTCTCGATTCGCTGCCCGAGTGCCTGGAGCGGGAGCCGAACGACGATCGCGCCCATGCCCAGCCGATCACGCTGCCGCTGATCGTCAACGGCCGCATCGACCGGCCGGGCGACGTCAACGTCTTCCGCTTCGAGGGCCGCGCCGGCCAGAAGATCGTCGCCCAGGTCGCCGCCCGCAAGCTCGGCTCGCCATTGGATTCGATCCTGCGGCTCACTGCTGCCGACGGCCGGCTGCTGGCCGTCAACGACGATTACGAAGACAAGAGCACGGGGCTGCTGACGCATCACGCCGATTCGCTCGTCGCGGCGACGCTCCCCGCCGACGGCGCGTACTATCTCTATTTGGCCGACGTTCAGCAGAAGGGCGGCGCGGAGTTCGCCTACCGGCTGCGAGTGAGCGAGCCGCGGCCTGACTTTACGCTGTTGATCTCGCCGCCGAGCATCAGTGTGCGTGCCGGCGGAGCGGCGCCGATCGTCGTCCACGTGGTGCGCAAGGACGGCTTCGCCGGCGAAATCGCGATCAAGTTGAAGGACGCACCGAAGGGTTTCGCACTCGGCGGCGCTCGCATCCCGGCCGGCCAAAATGAAACCAAGCTGACGCTGACCGCCCCGCGAATGCCGTCCGATACGCCGATCGCCCTGCACGTAGAGGGGCGGGCGACGATCGACGGCCATGCGATCGTCCGCCAGGCAATCCCCGCCGAAGACATGATGCAGGCTTTCGCGTACCACCATCTCGTTCCGATGCAGAAGCTGGAGGTGGCGGTGATCGGGCCCGAGCGTTTTAGGCCGCCGTGGAAACTCCTCGACAAGCCGCCGGTGAAACTTGTCGCCGGCGGAACCACCACGCTCCGCTTCTCACTGCCGCGCGGGCCGCAATTGCAGAAGCTCCAACTGACGCTCCACGATGCCCCGGCGGGCGTCTCGATCGAAGAGGTCTCGCTGACTTCCGACGGGGCGACGGTGGTGCTGACCGCCGACGAAGAGAAAGTGAAGCCCGGCCAACGAGGAAATCTGATCGTTGACGCCGCCGTGGAAAGAATGGTCACGCCGAAAAACGGCAAAGCCAAGCCGCAAAAAAGGACCGTCTCGCTCGGCAGCCTGCCCGCCGTGCCGTTCGAAATCGTCGCCCGGCAACGCTGAGTCTCTGGCGATTGGCCAATTCCCTTTACAAGCCGAGGCGCTACCATGAGCAGTGCAAGACTCCCCGCCGCCGTCTTACTGTCGATTGCGTTGACGGCGTTGCCCTCCGTGGCTGAGCCGATCTTGCCGATGCCGGAGGAAATGGCAATGGCCCGGCAATGGGGGGCGAAGTTCGACGAATCCGCCCGGTCCGCGGGCGAGCAGCCCCTCTTCTCCTTCACTTATGACGGCGAGTCCTCGGCGGAATTGCTGCCGCAGTGGAAGCGGAGGCACGCGACTTGCCGCCTCGACGAGCAACGCACGCAGCAGACTACGGTCTGGACAGACCCCAAGACCGGGCTGGCGGTGAGTTGCGTGTCGGTCGAATACTCCGATTTTCCCGTGGTCGAGTGGACGGTCTATTTCGAGAACACCGGCAAATCGTCCACGCCGATTTTGGCAGACATTCAGGGCCTCGACGTTCATTTTCGCCGTGGCGGCGCGGGCGGCTATCTGCTGCACAACATGCGCGGCGACGACTGCTCGGCCGCCAGCTATCAGCCGCTGGTCATTACGATCGACAAGGGGGCGACTCGGCGTTTCGCCCCCGTCGGCGGCCGGCCGACGAACGGCACGACCACGCCGTATTTCAACGTCGAATGGCCGGGGCAAGGCGTGATCGTCGTGCTCGGCTGGCCAGGGCAATGGGCCGCCCAGTTCGCTTGCGACAAATCGGGCATACTCTCGATTCGCGGCGGCCAGGAATTGACGCGGCTGAAACTACTTCCCGGCGAGCAGATTCGCACGCCGCTATCGGTGCTGATGTTCTGGAAAGGGGAGGTGCTACGCTCGCAAAACATCTGGCGGCGTTGGATGCTCGCCCACAATCTCCCCCGCGCCGCCGGCAAACTGCCGCAGCCGTTTACTTCGATCTGCATGGGCTTGCAGCAGTCCGAAGCCGGCGAAATCAAGAATATCCACTCCTACCTCGACAACGGCGTCAAGCAGGATTATTGGTGGATGGACGCCGGCTGGTATCCCTGTGACGGCAATTGGACGAAGACCGGAACCTGGGAGCCCGATCCGAAGCGCTTTCCCCGCGGCGTTAGGGGCGTCGCCGATTACGTCCACGCAAGAGGGATGAGACTTGTCCTCTGGAACGAGCCCGAGCGCGTGGCTGCGGGCACGTGGCTGACGACAAAACACCCCGAGTGGGTCTTGGGCGGAGCGGGTGGCGGCCTGCTGAACTTCGGCAATCCTGAAGTCCAACGCTGGGCCATCGCGCACTTCGACCGCCTCATCAAGACGCAAGGCGTCGATCTCTACCGCGAGGATTTCAACATCGATCCGCTGCCGTATTGGCGTGCAAACGACGGGCCCGACCGGCAGGGGATCACCGAGAACTTTCACGTCCAGCGACACCTCGGCTACTGGGACGAACTGCGCCACAGGCATCCCGACATCTTGATCGACACCTGCGCCTCCGGCGGCCGGCGGAACGACCTGGAGAGCCTGCGGCGTGCCGTGCCGCTTCTGCGCAGCGACTTCCAGGGCGCCGCCGATCCCGGAGACGTCGCCCGATACGCCGGCAACCAGGGACACACCTATGGCCTCTCGCTCTGGGTGCCCTACTATGGCACGGGCGAGTATTACAACAACAACTACTCGTCCCGCAGCCACATCTGCCCGGCGATGGGCATCGGTTACAACCCCGCCCTTATGCCCGTCGATTGGAAGAAACTGAAGAAGACCATCGATGACTGGCGTTCGGTGGTCTCCGAATTCTATGGCGACTACTACCCGCTGACCCCATACTCTCTCTCCGAGGACGCTTGGATGGCATGGCAGTTCAATCGGCCCGAGACCGGCACCGGGATGGTACAGGCGTTCCGCCACATCGATAGCTTCTACGAATCGGCGCGGGTTCGACTCCACGGCCTGGAGAAAGACACGGTTTATGTGTTGAGGGACCTCGATCTCCCCGGCTCGACCGAAATGACCGGTCGGGAGCTGGCCGAAACCGGCCTGCTGCTTGACATCAAGGAACAGCCCGGCTCGGCGATGATCGCCTACAGGAAGAAATAACGCTTTGCGGGGCGGAATCGCGAGGGTCAACCGGCCAACGGTGCGGAGCACGGATAGACATGAAGAAAATCCCGCTGGAAACCGTGCTGGCGATGTGCGACGAAGTGATGCAGTCCGGCCGCTATCCGACGGCGAAAGGAGAGGGTTGAGTTAGGGGCCGTTGACGCTGCGGGAAAAGTTCGCCGCCCAAATGTCGCGGTCGAGGCCGTTAACCGTGCCGTCATAGTTCGCGTCCCCTTGCGACCAAGTCCTTCCGTTCCAGACATTGGCATACAAGATTGCGAGATCGGCGCTATCGACGGTGCCGTCCAGATTGAAGTCGCCCGGAATCGTGGCCATGACGGTGACCTGCGAGCTGGCGGAATAATCCTCCCAGCCCAGCGTCGTTCCATTGGCGACGGCCTTGCTGCTGCGGAAACTGCCGATGTCCCAAGCGCCGCCGTGATAGCTGGCGGTCAACAGAGCAAGGATTGCCGCCGCCGGCGTCGAGCCGCCGGTGTAGTCGAAAATCAACTTGCCGGTCTGGATGTCGGCACCGGCGCCGCTGAGGACGATGCTCTGGGCGTTCAGCCCTAGCGTCAACGCGCCGGCCTGCACCACCACAGTGCCGGTGGAGCTTGATGCGATGGCTAACCTGACCGCGTTCTGCCCGGCGACGTTGGTGATGGCCGCGCCGCCAGCCGGAGTCAACTTCACATTGCCTCCCGTCAGAGTGAATCCGCCGTTGGCAAAGGTGATGCTGTCGAGAACCGTGCCGCCGGGGAGGTCATCGTTGGGCGATGGCCGCGTGGAGCCGGCGAACACCAGCGTGTCGCCGGCGATCGGGGCAACGCTGTCCGACCAGTTGGCCGCGGTCGTCCAGTTGTTGTCCGTGCCGCTGCCATCCCACGTTCGTGTCCTGCTGACGACCGTAACCGTGTTGTCGGTGCTCGTCGAGGCGGTGTTCGCATTTCCGGCCGTGTCGATCGCGACCGCGGCCGCCAGGCTGACGATCACCGTTCCCGTCTGCGTCGTCCCACCGACGGCCAGATTGTAAGTCATGTGGTCGCCCGAGGGATTCGTGACCACGACGCTGCTGGCCCCGGCGGTGCCGCCGAGCGTCACGCCAGCTGCGGCGAAGTTGAAGACGGGCTCGCTGAAGACCGCGCTAAAATTGACCGCTAATCCAATGCGGCCCGGATCGATCTGGCCGGTGGCCTGATTGACCGTCACCGCCGGCGGGGTGGTGTCAATCGTCACCGTAAGCGCCGTAGAGGCCGACGACTGCGCCAGGCCGGAGAGCGTCTGCCGCGCGGTGATCGAGTGCGAGCCGTCGGTGAGCGTATAGCTGCCCGAGCTGGTGACCGTCGTACTCGAGCCGCTTGCGGTGGCGCTGCCGATCGCCGTCCCGTCGGCGTAAATCGTAACCGTCGCGCCGGCAATCGTGTTGGAAACCGTGAACTGAAGCGCGGTCAGCGAATTGTAATTGTTTAGACTGGTGATGTTGTCGGTGTTGCTCGTCCCGGTGTCGTAAGCGGCCGCCAGGTCCGGCGTGCCGGCCGTCGGGGTATATGCCAGCGCCGGCAGGAGCAGGTTGGCAAGCGGCGTCCCGATCCCCGTGACCATATCGTAACCAGCCGCGCAAGAGTAGTTGGGGCTGCCGGTGCTTCCGCCGCTAGTGACGTCGTGATAAAACCCCCAAGGATTGTAACTGCTCGTCGATCCGGCGAATTGATAAAGGAGGCTGTTGGTTTGCGTGGGGTTTGTCGGAGAGTTGAGCGTTCCCAAGCTGGCAGCCTGCGTGCGGAATTGGTTGGCGATGGCAATCAGGCCCGCCCAACACGGGGCCGCGAGACTGGTTCCCCAGGTGTAGTAGAATTTCCCGCCAACACAAGTTATCACTGCCGAGGCCTTGGCGGCATCGAGCGCCACATCGGGAACTTCACGCATGTTGTTGGTGTTGCTTTGCACGGCGCTTTGGTAGCTGGGCATCGTCTCTTGCGAGCTTATGCCGCCGCCGCTGCTGCCGCTGCTGTCGCTCCATCCCGTCTCGTTATTCCAGGTGCCGCTCGAATTCGCGATGTCCAATATGGTGCCGCCCACGGCAAGAACATTCGGCGAGGTGGAGGGATAGGAGGGCGGTGCCCCCGCGTCGCCCGACGATGCGATGAACGTGATCCCCGTGTGGCCGGAGGGGGTGGTGAAGTCGGCACTGTCGTAATACGTCTCGCCGGAGAATTCGCTGCCGCCCCAGCTCATCGACACCACCGAAATCGGCGCAATTACAGCGTTGGTGTAGGTCCGCGCGGTGTCGAGCGCGGTGTACAGACCGGTGTCGCTATCATTTGCTTCAAACAGAACGATGTTGGCGGCGGGCGCCATGGCGTGGGCCCACTCAACGTCCAGCGCAATCTCCCCCGCCCAATTCGAGTCGTTCGGAACGCCCGAAACATCGGTCCCGCCGTCCTCGTTCAGCACCAAGAAGTTCGGCGGAGCGGGCAATGCGGGAGTGAAATGGTTGTCGAAGGTCGTCAGATCGGACGTAATCGTGCTGTCTTTGTAGGCGTCGATGATCGCAATCGTCTGACCGGTGCCATCTCCGGTGACTCCGTTGATGGTAATCGACGGGCTTAATCCGTACGCTGTGCGGACCTGAGACGGGCTCATGCCCATCAGCGGGGACATCGAGGTAATGCCCCCGCCGGCATTCGGCACCGGCTGCGAGATATGAAAGCAAGTTGCCGCCGGTGGAACCGGCGCCGCGCGGACGGGCGCGATAGGCGACACGTGAGCGGCCGACGACCCACCGCCCGCTCCCCCGCTCGCGCTGGGCCCCAGGGGAGTGCTCACGCTCAGCAGCGATCGGTCTTCCAGCCACTCCAGGCGAAGCCTTCGCGTTAGATCCGCGTAGTTCCCACGGCCTCCGCCGTGACGATTGCGGCCGCTCGCGACCCGCCGCTTCACCGACCGCAGACCCGCCAATGCCGTCAGGAAACCGCCCATGATCGCTCCCCCGGATGCTGCTATCCCCCAAACGGCGGCCTGGACAAGATAGGCCGGCAATGCGACTCCATCATTATTGTAGAAAGACCGGCCAGAATTGCAAGCATTTGCGCAAACAACAAGAACCGTGCCAAACTGAGACTAGTAGCCACCAGACAAGCCGGCCCTACCCCCCAATCCGCCGAACGAGGGAAAGGAGAGAGACGCGTTTGCTAGACGTCTCGGTCGGGTTCCTCCGCGGCCGCCGGCCGAATCGCCGCCAGCGAGCCGATTTTCAGGATCTGCGGCCAGATCGCCATCGCGGCCAATACAACGAGAATCGTGCCGGCTCCGCCCGCGACCACCGAGACCACCGGCCCAAAAAGCCACGCCGTCAGCCCCGACTCCAGACCGCCGAGATCGTTCGAGGCCGTTATGAAGACGCCGTTGACGGCCGATACTCGGCCGCGCATTTCATCGGGCGTCAGCATTTGCACCAGCGTGTGTCGCACCACGACGCTGATGTTGTCCAACGCGCCGATCAAGAACATCATTGCCAGCGAAAGCCAGAACCACTGCGAAAGTCCAAAGACGATTGTCGCCGCGCCGAAGCCCGTGACCGCCCAGAGCAACGTCACGCCCGCCCTGCGAAGCGGCGGCTGATGTGCGAGCACGACCGCCATGCAAATCGCCCCGATCGCGTCGGCTGCCTGTAGAATGCCGAATCCCAGCGGCCCGACGTGGAGTATTTTCATGGCGAAAAGCGGCACCAAATAGGTGGCTCCGCCCAGGAGAACGGCGAACAGATCGAGGGTAATTGTCGCCAGAATCAGTTTTGTCTTCCAAACGAAGCGGATACCGGCCAACACGCTCCTCCACGAGAGCAATGACTGCGCGTGCGTCTCGGGACGATATCGCATCGTGGAAATTGCCGCGATCGCCACGATACGGCAACAAACGACGACGCCAAAGAGCGGCGCCATGCTCATCCACGGGCCGAGGTAGGCAAACGCCGCCATCAGGCCGCCGCCGACGATCGGTCCGGTTACCGTAGCGATATAGAAGACCGTGCTATTCCATGCCACGCCGATGGAGAACAACTCGGTGGGAATCAGTCGCGCGAGCATGGCCTGGCGCGATGGGCCTCCCAGCGCCCAGCCGACCGCGGCAAGCACCAACATCAGATAGATCCAGGTGATTGCCCCGCCTAACAGGATCGTTGCCAAGAGCCCGGACGACGAGACGATGCCCAACGAAAACGAGATCGCCATGACGCGATGGCGGTTAAAACGGTCGGCGAGTTGGCCGGCGGGGATAGCCAACAAGATGATTGGGATCGCCTGTGCCAAGGCCATGATTGCCAATCCCAGCGACGCCTCGCTGGTAGAGTAGGTCTTGGCCAGATAGATGCTGATTCCGGCGAACTCGATGCGTCTGGAAAAGGTGATGAAGAACCAACTTCCGGCATATTGCCGGTAATTGGGGTTCCTCCAGAGGGCGTAAGGGTCGGGCTTGGCGGGCTGGGCGGTGATATCAGGCATTTCGTAACGCTATTTTGATCGCCGCTCCGCCGCCGTGCAAGGTCATTGTCCGCCGCCCGTCCAGCGATTACACTGGCTGCGCCCGGTGAAAAGCCGCGACCTTTGGTCGCGGTCTTTCATGTCGGAAATGACGATACGACGCTGGCCCTAGCCTCTGGCCCCTGACCTCTGGCCCCTGACCCCTGGCCCCCGTGCCTCAAGCCATCCTCAAACCCCGCAAGGCCCGTCCCTTCTACGCCCGCCACCCCTGGGTGCTCGATTCGGCCATCGACCGCGTCGAGGGCGCAGCGGCCGACGGCGACGTCGTCGAGTTGCTCAGCGACAAGGGCAAGTTCATCGCCCGCGGAATCTTCAACAGCCGCAGCCGCATCCGCGTCCGCCTCTACACGTGGGATGCCGATACGCCCCTGGACGGCGCCTTCTGGAGGCAGCGAATCGCCGCCGCGGTTGAACTTCGCTCGCGGCTCGGCTACGACGATCCCCAAGGCGCCGCTCGGCTGATCTTCAGCGAGGGTGATGGCCTGAGCGGCCTGATCGTCGATCGCTACGCCGATTACCTCGCCGTGCAAGTGACCGCCCAGGCGATGGCGGTCCGCCTGCCGCAGATCGTGCCGATGCTGGTCGAGATGCTCCACCCGCGCGGCGTCATGCTCCGCACCGAGCGCGGCGTCAGCCGCAGCGAGGGCATCGAACTCCGCGACGGCCCCTGGGGGACTGTCCCAGCTTTCGCCGAGGCGAAAACCGGACTGTCCCCTTCGCCCTGGGGCCAGCCGCCCGCCGGCCCAATTCTGATCGTCGATAACGGGCTTACTTACGAGGTCGATCTGGCGGAAGGGCAGAAGACAGGGTTCTATCTCGACCAGCGCGAGAATCGCGTGGCGGCGGCCCGCTATCTTCGCGATCGCCGCGTGTTGGACATGTTCTGCTACAGCGGCGGATTCGCCCTCGCTGCCGCGGCCCTCGGCGGCGCCCGCAAAGTCTTGGGCGTCGACACCAGCGAGCGGGCCGTGCTGCTCGCCCAGGCAAACGCCGAGCGCAACGGTCTGAAAAACGTGCGATTTCAGCAGGGCGACGGTTTCGAGACGCTCCAATCGTTGCTGGCCGCCGGCGAGCGTTTCGGCGGCGTGATTCTCGACCCGCCCAAGTTCGCCCGCAGCCGCGGCGCCGTCGACGAAGCCCTGCGCGCCTACCATTGGCTCAATCGTTTCGGCGTTTCACTCTTGGAGCCCGGCGGCACTCTGGTCACGTGCAGTTGTTCCGGCCACGTCAGCCGCGAGGATTTTCTCTACATGCTCGTCGGCGTCGCCCAGCAAACCCACCGCGAAATCCAGATCCTCGACCAGCGCGGCGCCTCTCCCGACCACCCCGTCAGTGCCGCCTGCCTGGAAAGCGAGTATCTGAAGTGCTTCATCTGCCGCGTCGTCTAGACAAAGGAGATTGAAGAATTGTCATGCCCAGCGAAGCCGATCATCGCCGCGACCGCTACGACGCCAAGGGAAACGTCGAGGCCCAATTCGTCGATGCCGCCGGCACGGTGCTCCACAACAACCAGGGAATCACCGACCTCGCCCGTCTGCAAATGGCCGAGGAAGAGACACTTGCCCATGCCTACCGCGATCTGCTGGCTGAAGTGCGGACCGGCACGCCCATGACATGCGAACTGCCCCGTCACGTCCACGGGCGCATCTTCGGCCAATTGTGCGACTGGGCAGGCCGCTGGCGGACCGTGTGGATCAGTAAACCGGGCACGGTCTGGCCTGCCCCCGACTTCCTGGAGCAGAACATGCAGGCGTTCGAGCGGGATGTGCTGCAAAAGTACCCCGCCGCGGCCCTCAGGTCAGATGCCGCCTTTTGCGAAGCGGTCGGAGAGATCCAGGGGGAATTCTCGGTCATTCATCCCTTCCGCGAAGGAAACGCCCGTACCATCAAATTGGCCACGAATCTCTTGGCCGCCCAAACTGGCCGGCCGCTATTGGTCTACGACCCAAGTGATGAGGGGCAGCGGCAATACACCGACGCCGCCAAGGCAGCCTTCAAGCGGAAGTACAGCCTATGGCCGAGATCATTCGCCAGGCGCCAGCGCAGGCCGAGGGCCACTGAGAAGTTCGTTGTGGAGCCGCTGGCGAGTCTCTGCGGAAAACGGCGGCAGCCCCTCAATAGCCTATGTATCAGGGGCGTTGTGCTGCTGAGCGAAATCGAGGAATTGGTCGATAACTGTCACCACCGACCTGCCCCTAACGAGGGGCTTTCTCGGCGGAGTGCTCATCAACTCGTGAAAGGCGAGAATCGCCTGTTTCTTATCCGGGCCGAGATTCTTTCGTTCCCCCCGGATGGTAACAAACCAAGAACGACGTTCTTTCCAGAATCACGGTTTCGACATGCGGGCCATTGGCAAACCTCCCAGCTTGAGTGAAATCACCAAAGCAAGCCGAAGGGTTTGCGGACCTTCGGGCGGCAGCAACCGCCCGGAGGTTCATCTATTCTGTACCATAATCCTGTATCATAACAGGCGGGATCGACGTAAGTAAGTACACCCCACAGGGCTCGAACCTGTAACCTTCGGTTCCGTAGACCGATGCTCTATCCAATTGAGCTAGGGGTGCAAATCGTGCTGATCGACGATTCCGCAGCAGCCGACCGTGGACGATGCAATCTCATGCTTTCTCGCCGGATCGACGACCGCTTCGTTAGACTGTATCATAACCACAGACGACCGCAAGTCCAATCGTCCCCCGGATGAAGAGGGAAAATGGCACGTCGAGAGCCACTCCGCAGTTGTTGGTACGATCATCCGCGGTTGTACAACATTGCTTTTCGCTCGGACACGCGATTGGAAGCCGATTTCATCGAAGCGGCGTGCCGAAAGTACTGCGGGTTTGCGGCAAAACGGCTGCTGGAACCGGCCTGTGGTCCCGGTCGCCTTGTGGTCGAAATGGCCCGGCGGGGATATCATGTAACCGGCTTTGACTTGAACCGGCCATCATTGGACTATCTGCGGCGGCGGTTGGCTCGGCGAAGGCTGAGGGCTGACGTGTTCGAGGCCGACATGGCCGATTTTCGGCTTTCCCGGCCGGTTGACGCCGCCTTTTGCACGGTGAACACGTTCCGCCACCTGTTGACCGAACGGTCGGCTCGGCAGCATCTCAACTGCGTCGCTCAAAGCCTCCGACCGGGGGGGATCTACATTCTTGGCCTTCACCTGCTGCCGATGGATGCGTCGGAGGAGGACTCCGAACGCTGGACGGCGCGGGAAGGGCGGACGCAAGTGACGGTCACATTGCGGGTGCTTTCGACCGACCGCCGACGGCGAATCGAGCGGCTGCGGATGAGCCTGTTAGCCAGGACCGCAGGAAAGGAGTTGCGGCTGCGCGATGAGCTTGCCTTTCGCCTGTATACGGCCCCCCAGTTCCGACGGCTGCTGGCCGCTGTGCCGTCGCTGGAACTCTGCGACGTCTACGACTTCTGGTACGAGATCGACAATCCCCTGCAACTGAACGACGATCGGGCGGACACCGTGTTTGTCTTGCGAAAGCTTCGCAGTTGAGTTGCGGATGCCTTGATGCTGGTCCGAGGAGACCGTCTACTGATCGTTTGAACAGCTCTACGATTGTTCGGCTCCGTGCTAAGATAGAGACTTCTTGATGCCGCTTCATTTGCGATTGGCTTTAGGGCCAAGACTGAAGGGCCGAGAGATCCTGGTCGGACACGGGACACAAGGAATAAACAGGGTTCTTTGTTGTTTCTGCGGGTCGGGGGCTTTTCTGCTTTGTGTCAACAATTACTCTTGTTAAGCGGGGGTCAGCCATGCGCGGGGGTGATCAGCTATTGGCGATCGGACTTCGGGGGCGGAGAGCCTTTACCCTGGTCGAGCTCTTGGTCGTAATTACGATCATCGGCATCTTGATCGCACTGTTGCTGCCGGCAGTGCAAGCGGCGCGGGAGGCCGCCCGGCAGCTTCAGTGCCGGAACAATCTCAAGCAAATCGCATTGGCCTGGCTCCAGCACGAGGAGAAGCAGAAATTCCTGCCGGTAGGGGGATGGGGATATTGTTGGGCAGGCGAGCCCACTCGCGGCTTCGACCTGAAACAGCCCGGCGGCTGGAATTACAACATTCTCCAGTACCTCGAACAAGAGGGTCTGCACGACATGGGCATCGAGCAGGGGACGACCGCCATCGCGTCTCGGCCGGCGTTTTTCCAGCGCGTGCAGACGCCGGTGGCGACCTATATCTGTCCCACCCGCCGCACGGTGATGGCCTATCCCTTTATCGTCTCTGCCGGCCTCAACGAGTTTGTGAACGTTTTTCCCCAGCCTGCCGTGGTCGGCCGCTCGGACTATGCCGCCAATGCCGGAGAGTGCTCGTCGCTGCCGTACTACGTCATTCCTGAGAGTCCGCCCTCGCTCACCGCTGGCGACCACCTGTCGCTTAGCGATTGGGCTGGCTATCCGGGCAACAACGTCAATGGCGTAATCGGGCTGCATGTCATGGTGACTCTCGCCGCAATCCTCGATGGCACTAGCAATACGTACATGGTGGGGGAGAAAAACCTCAATCCCGATGTCTACGCCACGGGAGCGAGCCTGGGCGACAACCAAGGTTGGGATGTAGGTTGGACGTCGGACAACGTGCGGATCGTCGGGCTTATCACCAGCCCGGCGAGTTCCCCGCCGCCCGACTGCCAGCCGGCGCAAGACACGCCCGGTTACGACCCGTGCATCGATTTCGGCAGCGCTCATCCGAATGGTTTCGGCATGGCCTTTTGCGACGGGTCGGTTGCCTGCCTCAGTTACGCCATCGATCTTGAGACCAATCGCCGACTGGGCAACCGCAAGGACGACCTGCCGATCGATTTCAAGAAGATCCCGTGAGCGGCTTGGCCCTATCGAGGCGGCTGGAGCTGACCGGAAGCCACCCCGAGTTGAAGCGGATGTGCCTCCCGGAATGCCGCAGGAGCGCGGATTTGCGAGGAACCGGGTACCTGTTCCATTGCGCCGGCAGGCGGGGGGTCCCTTGCACTTGCCCAATTCGCCTACTATATTTCTTTATTGCGTCGCTTTCCCCTACGTGTGATTGCAGGGCGGACGGAAGCAACCAAACCGGACGTAACAGTCCGGAGAATCGGCACTTTTTCCTCAAACTTAGGGGTTCGATATGAGCGGATTTGCGGGGACGACCGATCTTGTTCAGGAACTTCTTGAGCTTGATGGGCAGGAGGCTTTCAGTCTTCACGAGTACCGGAGGCGTACCGAGCAGATTCCTTTCGAGGTAATGGCCGGCATCTTTTCCGCGGGAGTAGACGCCCGCGTCGAACGGGGAGACCACCTCTATCGCAGGGTGGTCATGGGCATTTCCGACGATGGGAGTGAAGTCACGGTGATCGACCCGGTCACCAAGCAGAAACGGACGATGCTGAACTTCGCTTCGAACAGCTACTTGGGACTCGGAAAGCATCCTCACGTTCTCCGTGCGATCAGCGAAGCCCTGGCGATCTATGGGACGGGGCCTGCCGGTTCGCCGATGCTCAACGGCACAACCGCGCTCCACGCCAAGCTGGAGAAGCGGATTTCCGACTGGCTGGGCAAGGAGGCGGCAATGCTCTTCTCCTCCGGCTATTTGGCCAATGGCTGGCCGGCGGTGCTGGTACGGCCGGGAGATCTGTTCGTCTGGGACGAACGTCTGCACGCCAGCCTGCAAGAGGGCGGGATGAAGGCGATGATGGCGATGCGCGGCCTGCAGGACCGGACGCGGCGCGTGACCTCACATGTGTTTCGCCACAATAACTTACGGCAACTGGAGAGCATCCTGCGTCGGTTCCGAGGCAGCAACGGGCATTCCGAGAGCAACGTCTGCGATATTCCCCCTGCGGCGAGCATCTGGATTGCCGTCGAGGGCGTCTATTCGATGGAGGGCGACGTGGCGCCGCTGCCCGAAATGGCTAAACTCGCGGAGCGCTACGGTGCATTCCTCGTGGTCAACGACGCCCACGGCGAAGGCATCTTGGGGCACGGCAAGGGGGTCGAGCACCATTTCGCCGAGCCGGCGCCGACGTTCCTCACCGTCGGCACTTTGGGCAAGGCCTTCGCCGGCGGCGGCGGCGGCTTTATTGCCGGGCCAAGGCACGTGATCGAATACCTGCGTGTGCATGCGCCAACCTACCTTTATTCCACGTCCATCTCAACCGCCAACACCGCCGCCACGCTGGCGGGTTTCGACATCATCGAACGCGAGCCGGAGCGGATCGAGCGGTTGCATCAGAACGTCCGCCAGCTCACGACCGGCCTGAGGGAGATCGGCCTGGACATCGCTGACCGGGATAGCGGAATCATCGGTATCTCCGTTCCTGGTCGGACCGATCTACGAAAGCTCGCCCTGGAGATTCACAACCGCAACATCCACATCGCCACGGTCGAGCCGCCGGTCGTCCCCCTGAACGATCAGCACGCGCGGGTCAACGTCAGCGCCGCCCACACGAAGGAGCAACTCGATCAGTTCCTGGCGGTGATGCGGGAGTTTCGCGACCAGTTGGTTTGGACGCCTGAAGACAAGGAAGCGGCCAGAATCCGCGGCATGCGCCTTTCCCGGGAATCCACCGCGGGCGAGTCCGGCGAACCGGTTGGGCGACGACTGCCAAAATGACAGTTGGGGGGGGGATGGGCTGCGCGGTTTTGTTGAAGCTAACGTCCTAGGGCCCCGCGCCAGAAGCCCGCGAACTCGGCCGCCTTCGCGGCGCCGCGTCCGGCAATCGTACCGAGCGACCGGCCGAGTCGTGCTTGATTTGCTGCGCCGACGGTGTTTCGATACAGGAACCTCTTCAGGCTATCTTCTCCCTTACGCATTACGTTGTCCAACTTGGTCAGATCCTGCACTGCCGCCCGAAAGACCTCGGCGTCGTGTTCGCCAAGTTCGTCGGCCGAGAGGATGCGTGGCCCGGCCGCCATCCAATTCACCAGGTATTGCCGTTGCGGCCTGCCCCTGTCACACTCCTGGATCAGGCGAAGCCGTGCATCGTGGAAGTAGCAAATCACTCCCTGCCTCACGCCGTGGCGGTAGTCCGAGTAGAAGAGAGGCTCGCCTTTTTCATCCCACATTTTGACGCAACCCTGAATCTTCTGGTCCTTGGAATACTGCGTCACGAGGATGAAGAGTCGGCCGTTTGGATGAAGAACCGCCATGGGGCCATTGAGTTTCGCCCCGTCGTGACTGACCAGGCCGACAAGAGTGCCTCCGTCCTTGATTTCCATCAAGTTTCTGCCCTTCCGAAAGAGGCTTCTCTGCCAATTCTCGGGGACGGCGAACATCGCCTGTGTGATCGTGCCCTGCGACGGCGCGGGCAAGGCGAGCGGCGGCCATGCTTGCAACAAGGGCGCTCCCTTAGCGGAAGCGCCGGTCTGCCCAGGCATCCTGTTTCGCCGCGTCGGTTGTTTCCTTTTGGGCATAGGAGCCTTGTTGTCGGACCGTTCCGATTCTGGCATCGTTCCCGCTCCCGGACCCTGCGTCGAAGGGACAGGCGGAGGTGGTTCTTCGGGCCGCCGCTGCTGCGAGGGTGGATTTTGAGGCGGCTGGGAAGGAGGATTCGGATTTGGTGTCGCTTTTTTTGGTGATTCAATTGGCTGAGCGGGCGGGGAAGGCGGCGGAACCATGCCTGGCAAGTGCGTCGGCGGCGGTTCGGGTCCTTTGGGCGTTTGGACGGGTGGTGGCGGCGGCGGCAGAATTCTCTGCGACACGACGCTATTGACGGGGGGGGTTGCGCGGGCCGTCTCATTGCCGCCGGGGCGCCTTGCGAACACCATCACAACTCCCACCACCAGAAACGCCATGCCGCTGGCCAGCGCTGGAACCAGCCAACGAGGCGGCGAGCGCAAGGCAGCCTTTTTTCGCGCTGGGTGAACCGGGCAAGGCGCCGCTTGAACCGGGCGAGGCGCCACCGCCTGAACCGGACGAGGCCCCGGCCGCGAAGCGCCGCCGCTTCGCCGCACATTGGACTGGTCGTAACTCGTCCGCATCTGCTGGTCGTAGGCGGCTTTCTTCTGCGGATCGAGCAGACACGCCTTGGCGGCGGCCAACTCGTTGAGGATCTTCTGGGAAAGCTCGGAGTACTGCCCCAACTGGTACGTCCGCACGTGGGCCATACGCTGCTCGGCCGCGTCGCGGACCACCTCCAGGTCGCCTTCGAACAGTTCGATCCCGAGCAGTCGATAGCAATTGGGCGGCTGGTCTTTGGGCGGAATTCCCAGCCAGCGATGATACGGGTCGAGCATCTCCGGCATAAGGACCCCCGCTTGTACCAGAAGTCGGCTCTTGCTAATATACACCTTATCTGGCTGGCCTCAAGGGGCCCTTTCGGGCAGACGCGGCGCGGGGGCACGTTCAACACTTTTCGGCATAGGGGAGTTCGGTCATGTCAAGCTGTCGTGACGCTCGATTTTCTCTGCGTGGAAAAAGGGGACAGGTCCAATTTGTCGGAACGGCCCGGAGGGTGCTTCGCACAAATTGGACCTCTCCCCTTTTTCCCAAGACCAAGCAAGCCTATTTGGCATGCGGGGCGCTGCTGCTGCTGCTGGCAGCCTGGTCCACGGCGCCGGCCCTGGCGAGAACGCCTTATTCCGACGCGATCAACGCCGAGGCGCATTACGTTGCGGCCGTCGGCTACACCGCCCTTTCGGTCGCCGAGGCGCGAAAGGTCAACGCCGAGGCCGTCGCTCTGGAGATCCAGAACTCGGTCGATTACGTGAAAGCCTATTACGAACGCAAGCACATCTACGAGGAGGAGTACCGCAGGAAGCATCCCGACAAATGGGCCGTCGAGGCCAAGCGGCAGGAGAGAATCAAGAAATGGGTAACCGAGCAATACCAGTCGATCTCGGCCAGCGGCGATCGCACCAAGACCGACGTGTTGAACTGGCTCTTGGGGGAGCTTTCCAACTCGACCTCGTCGCTGCAATACGTTCGCGACGCGAAGAGTCCGCTTCAGCCGCACGCCGACTTGGAGCTGAGCGACGCGGAGTTGCGGCAAATCCGGCTGACCGACGGGGGCCACGCGGGGAGCCGGCTGCTCTTCTCGGCGGGCGACGGCGCGGTGCTCTTGCCCAAATGGCCGCCTGCTCTCCGCGGCGACCATTGCAAAGCCGCCCGCGACAACTTCGACCGCGCTCGGGACGCTATTGTCAACGACCTGAAAGCGAAGCGCCAGACCGGCCCGGAGAGCGAAGCCGGCCTGATCGAGGCGATCGAGGGCCTGTCCACCGCGCTCGACGCCGCTTATCCCAGCGAAGTGCGGGTCAAGCACCGGGAATACTCGGAGTACTGGAAGGCCCAATGCTTCATCAAGGCTCTGCTTGCGGCCGCCGACAGGGCAATCGCCATCAACGATCCCTCCGTCTTTAGCGGCGAGCTACGCTTCGATGGCAAGAGCCTGTTCCTGCTGTTGCAGCACATGCACCGGCACGGCCTGCAATTTGCCGAGCCCGGCCCCGGCGCCGAGGGACTCTACCAGACTTTGTTTGTGAACCTCCGCGACATGTACGCCGAACTCGCTCGCGAACAACCTGCCGCCAAAGGGCAGCCAGACGACGGCGGCGAAAAGCAATGAAGCCGAACGAGAGCGGCGGGCCGACCGGTTTTCGGTGGCGTTGGGGTGGCAGTTGCACTGCCACCCCTGAATTGGCGGCGTTGTCCGGGGTGGCAGTGCAACTGCCACCCCAACGAGCGCGGCGAGAAGCAATGAAGCCGGACAAGAGCGGCGGCTTGGGGAGCCATAGGTGTTTGCTGTCGGGAGGCTGTGGGCATGGCGGTTGAGATAGTCATACTTTCCGGGGCGCGACGCAACGAGCGAATCGTGCTCGATTGCCGGGCGTTTCAAGTGGGATGCGATCCCAACTGCGAGGTGCGATTCGACCCGCAGCGCGACCCCGCCGCCGTCGGTCGGACGGCCAAGTTCTGTCTGCAAGAAGGCGGCTGGTGGGTGCGCTCCGCCGGCGGAGAGATGTGGATCGGCACTCGGCCCATCGCCGGATTAACGCACGTCCGTTCCGGCAACGTCATCCGCATGTCGGCGTCGGGGCCGGAGTTCTCGTTTGCGATTGTCGCCGCGGCAACGGCGTCGCCCGCCAAGCCGCGAGACGACGTGGTCGGCCTCAGTCTTGATTCGGGCGAGAACGCTACGGCGAGTGTAGCGCCGCCCGATCTCAAGGCGCAAGGCTCGATCTCGGCAGCCCCCACTTCTCGTCCGGCGGGTCTTCCGGCAGATCGTGCGGCCGCGGCCGTAGGAACGGGCATGGCCGGAGCAGGTGATCGGCAGTGGGTGAAATGGGTGGCCGGGCTGGCAGTAGGCATTCTCGCGCTGCTTGTGGTTAAGATGGCGCTCTTGCCATCGACCCCGGTCGTCGTGGTAATTCCTCCCGGTGGACAAGGGCAGGCGGCGCCGCCTCCCTCTCCTTCTCCCGTGGCTCCAAGTGAACCGCCGAAGCAAGAGATCAAGAGTGGAGAGCACGCCCCGCCAGCCGACCCTTCCGCAGCCTTGGTTGCGAAGATCGACCCGGCGGTCTTCTTGATCACGACCGAGAAGGCCGATCACTACTGGCCCCACGCCACGTGCGTGGCCGTCGGCAAGGACACGCTGTTGACCACGGCGTTCGATGCGATGGACCTGGCGAAGATGCGCGACAAGGAAGCATACAAGATCTGGGTGACACGACCGGCCAACAAGTCGAGCGGCGACAGCGTCGAGTTCGCTCTGAAGTTCGAAGTCCAGGAGATTCGCGTGTTGGCGCCATACGCGGTCTTGCCCGAGAAGCCGGATTCGACCGAGCGGCTTTTCGTGAATATCGGCCTGTTGACCGTCCGCGGCACGTTGCCGAAGTATGCGAGCCTGATGTCGTCCAGCGAGTCGGGCGCGATTAAGGCGGGATCGCGCGTCCACTGCTTCGGCTTCGCGCTGGACCACACCATGATGACCGGCGACAACGTTTTCGAGCCGCAGATGGCCAACGCCAGCGTGCGTTTCATCGAGTCTGCCCGAGAGAAGTTGCCGGGCGCCCCGAAGTTGTTGCTCGTCCGCGGCGAAATCCCCGAGAACGCCTACGGCAGTCCGCTCGTGAATGACCAGGGAAAAGTCCTTGGCCTGTACAGCGACGCGGTTCCGAAGAACAAGGGACTCAAGGACTTCCATTACATCACGATGCTGACGCCGGACCAGGTCGATCTGTGGCTAGGGGACCGCAACAATGCCGGCATTTGGGTGCCGGCCATCGCCATCCCGGCAGCTTCCACCACGGAAAAACAACCATGAGCGCCGGCGAATTGCCACCATCCCCTAAGAAACGGACGCCGATCGGCATCGACCTGGGCACGACCTATTCCGTCGTGGCCTATCTCGACGCCACCGGCCGGCCGACCACGGTCCTTAACGGCACCGGCGATCTGCTCACGCCCAGCGCATTGTTCTTCGACGACGACGGCTTGCTGGTGGGCAAAGAGGCCGTCAAGAACTGCGTCTTCTCGCCCGATTCCTACGTGGAGTGCTTCAAGCGCGACATGGGCAGCGAGTTCGGCCGCCGCAGCATCCACGGCGTCAAAGTGCCGCCGGAAATCCTCAGCGCCTTCGTGCTCGAGCGGTTGAAGCAGGACGCCGAGCGTCGGCTGGGGCCGGTTTCCCGGGCCGTCATCACCGTCCCCGCGTTCTTCGACGAAACCCGGCGGAAGGCCACCCAAGACGCCGGGCGACTGGTGAATCTGGAAGTGCTCGACATCATCAACGAGCCGACGGCGGCGGCCGTGGCCTACGGCTACCTGCACGGCCGATTCGGCGACGGATCGGCCGCCGGCGACGCCACGCCCACGCGAATCCTGGTTTACGACCTGGGCGGCGGCACCTTCGACGTGACCATTCTGGAGCTGGCCGGCGCCCAGTTTCGCACCTTGGCCACCGACGGCGACGTGCTGCTGGGCGGCAAGGACTTTGACGAGCGGCTGGTCAATTACGTCGCCGAGCAATTCCTGGCGGCACAGGGCATCGATCCGCGCAGCGATCCGCAGGACGCCGCCCAACTGTGGATCGACGCCCAGGAGGCGAAGCACACGCTGACCGAGCGGACGAAGGCCACCGTGGTCTGCATCCACGCCGGCGTTCGCATGAGAATCGAGGTGACCAGGGAGCGATTTGAAGACATTACCCGCGACCTGGTCGAACGCACCGAGACGACGACCTCGCTGGTGGTCAAGCAGGCGGGTTTGACCTGGCCGCAGATCGACCGCGTGCTGTTGGTGGGCGGCTCGGGACGCATGCCGATGATCGCACGGATGTTGCGGAAGGTGACGGGCAAGGAGCCGGATTGCTCGCTTTCGCCCGACGAGGTCGTGGCCCACGGCGCCGCCCTTTACGCCGCGATGCTGGTGGGCGACACGACCGTGCCGCCCGAGAGGCGCTGCCAATTGGTGAACGTCAATTCGCACAGCCTGGGCGTGGTCGGCACCCATCCGCGGACGCAGGAGAAGATCAACGCGATCTTGATTCCGAAGAACACGCCGCTCCCCTGCCGCGCCGGCCGCACCTTCCGCACGGCGCGAGCCAACCAGCAGACGGTCCACGTGGTCGTCGTCGAAGGCGAGAGCCAGCGGCCCGAGGCCTGCATCGCCCTGGGCGAGTGCGTCGTCCGCGACCTGCCCTCGAACTTGCCGCAAAACACGGAAGTCGAGGTCGAATACGCCTACGGCGCCGACGGTCGAATTTCCGTCTCGGCGCGAGTTCCCAGCATTCGCTATTCCCGGCGGGTCGAGATCCAACGGAACGCGGGGCGGGACCTGAGCAATCTCGACGCCTGGCGCGCCCGGCTATGCAAAGGCTCCGGCGCATCGAGCTCAGCCGCTTTCGGTCGCTTTTGTCCGGCGGAACGTGGTATAATAGGCGAGCAGCTTATTCCTGAGGAGAACAGGCCATGAGCACTGTCGAATACGCCCATATCACTATCGGCCCCGATAACGTGCCGATGCTTGCCGGCACTCGGATCAAGGTCGTCGAGATAGTGCAAGATCATCTCGTGCATGGTTGGCAGGCCGAAGAAATTCACCGTGAATTCCCCCAGTTGAGTCTCGGCCAAATTCATAGTACCTTGGGGTACTACTACGATCACCAGGAAGAAATCAACGCGGATATTCAGCGTCGCCGAGAGGTGGCGGAAGACATCCGAGGTCGCCTGGGCGAAGGGCCGGTGACAGACGTACTCCGATCCACGAAGTGACCATCGTGAGTGTCACTCTTTACATGGACCACCACGTGCCCGCCGCCGTCACTGCCGGTCTTCGCCGTCGGGGAGTGGATGTTCTGACGGCCTATGAGGACGGAATGGCGGAAGCGGCCGACGAAGACATTCTGCAGCGGGCCACGGCAGCGGGACGCTCTGTCTTCACCCAGGACGAAGATTTTCTCTTGATTGCCAGCGAGTGGCAGCGCGTCCCGCGCCCCTTTGCCGGGGTCGTCTTCGGAAGCCAGGAAAGCTTGAGCGTCGGCCAAGCCATCGCCGATTTGGAATTGATCGCCAAAGCATCGGAGCCGGAACAGATGCGCAACGCCGTCCAGTTCATTCCGCTGCGATAGCTTCCCAGGTCGTTCGGCACTGTAGCACTGACAAACCGAGCATGGGTTCATTGATCCCGCAATAGCGCTTTCAGCACGGACTCCAATCGACGCCGCAAGTCGTCCTGTGCGTCACGGAATTTCACGGCGGCGTCGAAGTCCTGGGAACCCACCGCTTCTTCCTTCCTTCGCCGACCAGCCCCAGTAGAATATGCTCCGTGCCGATGTATTCGTGATTGAACCGTTGCGCCTCCTGGTTCGCCAGTTGCATGACCTTTCGGGCTCGATCGGTGAAGAGCTGGTACATCGTTGTCCGCCGAATCATGGGGCGTGGGGCGCTGCATATGGCATCAGTCGCTGACATCTGTTATATCGCCCGGCCCATCACAGGAAAATATCGCGGACCTGCCAAAATGACATGCCATGCCACCGAAAGTGCCGGGGATGGCTCTGCGGCGACAAGATCACGTCAACGCAACATATTGTTTTTCAACAACTTACCGTTTCTTAAGTCTCCATTGGCACACCGCTTGCATCTATCGAGGCCAAAGCATTCTGCGGCTGCCAAATGGGGTCGCGGTATACCGTGGTGACTCTGAAACTATCGCCGACAACAGGAGGAATCCGCTGTGGCAAAACAGTTGGTCTTTGAAGATGCCGCTCGGCAGCCGCTGGCCGCCGGGGTGAGCAAGTTGGCCCGGGCCGTCGTCAGCACCCTTGGCCCCCGCGGCCGAAACGCCGTGCTCGACAAGGGTTGGGGCGCCCCGAAAATCACCAAGGACGGCGTGACCGTCGCCAAAGACATCGACCTGGATGACCCCTACGAGAACTTGGGAGCCCAGTTGGTCAAAGAGGCCGCCTCGAAGACCGGCGACGTGGCCGGCGACGGCACGACGACCGCCACGCTCCTGGCCGAGCGGATCTACCTCGAAGGGCTGCGGATGGTTGCCGCCGGGGCCGATCCGATGGCCCTCGGCCGCGGCATCCACGCCGCCAAGGAGGCCGTCTGCAAGGCGATCGAAAAGATGGCCTCGCCGGTGAGCGAAAAGGACAAGAAGGAGATTACCCAGGTTGCCACGATCGCCGGCAACAACGACCCGACGATCGGGGCCGTGCTGGCCGATGCCTTCATGAAGGTCGGCAAGAACGGCGTCATCACAGTCGAGGAGGGCAAGCAGGCCGAGACGACCGTCGACGTGGTCGAGGGGATGCAGTTCGACCGCGGCTTCCTTTCGCCCCATTTCGTCACCAACCAGGACGATCAGACCGTGGAGTTGGAGAACTGCCGCGTGCTGATCCACGAGGACAAGATTTCCAATGCGAAGAACCTGATCCCGCTGTTGGAGGCCGTGAGCAAGGCGAGCAAGCCGCTGCTGATTATCGCCGAGGACCTCGAGGGCGAGGCACTGGCCACCCTGGTGGTCAACAAGCTCCGCGGCATCTTGAACGTGGTCGCGGTCAAGGCCCCCGGCTACGGCGACCGCCGCAAGGCGATGCTAGGCGATATCGCCACGCTGACCGCCGCCAACGCCATTTTCAAGGACCTCGGCATTTCGCTGGACGGCGTAAAACTCTCCGACCTGGGCGTCGCCAAGAAGGTCGTGGTCACGTCGGAAAACACGACGATCATCGGCGGCGCCGGTACGAAGTCGGCGATCGAGGGCCGGGCCGATCAGATCCGCCGCGAAATCGAGACGACCACCAGCGACTACGACCGCGAGAAACTGGAAGAGCGGCTGGCGAAACTGGCCGGCGGCGTCGCCCAGATCAACGTCGGCGCCGCGACTGAGACGGAGATGAAGGAGCGGAAGGCGCTGATGGACGACGCCCAGCACGCCACCAAGGCGGCGTTGGAAGAGGGGATCGTTCCCGGCGGCGGCGTGGCCCTGCTCCGCAGCGAAAAGGCGATTGACCGGCTGGAACTGACCGGCGACGAGGTGCTGGGGGCGAAGATCGTGCAGCGCGTGCTCGAAGCCCCGCTGCGGATGATCGCCGACAATGCCGGCGTCAACGGGGCGGTCGTGGTCAACCGCGTTCGCCAGATGAAGGGCAAGAACGACGGCTACGACGCCGACAAGGACACGTATTGCGATCTGTTCCAGGCGGGCATCGTCGATCCGGCCAAGGTCGTTCGCACCGCCTTGCAAAACGGCGCGAGCGTGGCGGCCCTGCTGCTGACCACGTCCTGCCTGGTGACCGACATTCCGAAGGAAGAAGAACCGCCCGCACCCGGCGGCCCCGGCGGCATGGGCGGCGGCATGGGTGGAATGGGCGGCATGGGCGGCGGCATGGGTGGAATGGGCGGCATGGGATTCTGATGTGCCGTTTAGCGGCAGCGAAAAGAAGGTAAGACAGGTTCTCGAAACGGCGGTTAGTAGTTAGTAGCTGGGACACGTTCTCTGGGTGCCCCGAAGGGGGCATCGGTTCTTCCAGCCCAGGGGATCGCCCTGGGGATGAGGAAGGGTTAAGAGAGATTTTTTGTCGGTCCAACGGACCAACGATTCCGTTGACGCCGATCGAGCGGTTGGCCCGTTGGGCCGAAATGGGTTTCCTTCGTTCTTGCTACCCAGGGCTGCCCTGGGCCGGGAGAACGAGGGGCCTTCGGCCCGACAAATCGAACGGCCATTACGACGTCAGATTGATACACCAACTTTCATTTTCAATAACGAGGAAAACGGACTATGGCAAAGGAAATCAACTTGAGGCCATTGGATGATCGCGTGGTTGTGGAACCGATGGAGGCCGAGGAGAAGACGGCCGGCGGCATCGTGCTGCCCGACACCGCCAAGGAAAAGCCGCAGCGCGGCATCGTCTTGGCCGTTGGGCCGGGCAAGCTGCTCGACAGCGGCGAGCGCGGCAAGCTCTCGGTGGCCGTCGGCGACGAAGTCATCTACGGCAAGTACAGCGGCAGCGAGATCGAGATCGACGGCCGCGAAGTCAAGATCGTCCGCGAATCCGACATCCTGGCCAAGATCGTGAAATGAAATGATGAAGTAGGAATGATGAATGATGAATTACGGAGTTGAGTTGACCGTGTTCGTTATTCATCATTCGTCACTCATCATTCATCATTCACTCCCCGGCCCTATGAACTTTCAATAAGGAACGTTAGCAGTGCCAAAACAACTTCTATATGCACAGCACGCCCGCGAGCGAATGCTCCGCGGCGTGGATAAACTGGCCGACGTGGTCGCGGTCACCTTGGGCCCGACCGGCCGCAACGTGATCCTCGATAAATCGTACGGCGGCCCGACCGTCACCAAGGACGGCGTGACGGTGAGCAAGGAGGTCGAACTGGAAGACCGCTTCGAGAACATGGGCGCGAAGCTGGTGAACGAAGTGGCGTCAAAAACCTCGGATGTGGCGGGCGACGGCACGACCACGGCCACGGTCCTGGGCCGCGCCATCTTCCGCGAAGGGCTGCGGAACGTGGCCGCCGGCAGCAATCCGACCGCCATCCGCCGCGGCATCGAGAGGGGCGTCGACGCCGCCGTCGCCCACCTCCGCACGTTGGCCAAGCCGGTAGCCGACAAGGAGGAGATGGCCAAAGTCGGCTCGATCAGCGCCAACAACGACCCCGTGATCGGCAACCTGCTGGCCGAGGCGATGGACAAGGTCGGCAAGGACGGCGTGATTACCGTCGAGGAAGGCAAGACCGCCGAAACGACCTATGAAGTGGTCGAGGGAATGCAATTCGACAAGGGCTACCTCTCGCCGTACTTCATCAACCGTTCGCCGGAGATGGATTGCCTGCTGGAAGACGCCTTCATCCTCATCCACGAGAAGAAGATCAGCAACCTCCGCGATCTGATTCCGCTGTTGGAGAAGGTGATGCAGCGCGGACGGCCGCTGCTGATTATCGCCGAGGACATCGAGGGCGAGGCGCTCACGACGCTGGTGGTCAACAAGCTCCGCGGGGTGCTGAACATCTGCGCGGTGAAGGCCCCCGGCTTCGGCGATCGCCGCAAGGCGATGCTGGGCGACATCGGCGTGCTGACCGCCGGCACGGTCATCAGCGAGGACCTCGGCGTGAAGCTGGAGAACGTGTCGCTCGATCAGCTTGGCCGGGCGAAGAAGATCACCGTCGACAAGGACGCGACCACGCTGGTGGAAGGGGCCGGCAAGCAGGCCGACATCCGCGCCCGCACCGATCAGCTCCGCAAGCAGATCGAAGAGACCGACAGCGATTACGACCGCGAGAAGTTCCAGGAGCGGCTGGCGAAGCTCTGCGGCGGCGTGGCCGTGGTTTCGGTCGGCGCCAACACCGAGGCCGAGATGAAGCAGAAGAAGGCCCGGGTCGAGGACGCGCTGCACGCCACCCGCGCGGCGGCGGAAGAGGGGATCGTCCCCGGCGGCGGCGTGGCGCTGCTGCGTTGCCGCGAGGCGGTCGAGAAGGCCCGCGGCGGTGCTCGCGGCGACGAGAAGATCGGCGTCGATATCGTGCTCCGCTCGCTGCCGATGCCGCTCCGCCAGATTGCCGACAACTGCGGCGTCGACGGTTCGGTGGTCGCCGACGAAGTGAGCCAGAAGCCCACGAACACCGGCTACGACGCCAACACCGGCAAGTACGTCGATATGTTCAAGGCGGGCATCATCGACCCATTGAAGGTCGTTCGTTCGGCCCTGCAAAACGCCGCCAGCATCGCGGGACTGATGCTGACGACCGAAACGCTGGTGACCGACCTGAACAAGGACGACAAGAAGAAGCGGCAAGTCGAGGGGAGCGTCCGCTAGTGGGATTCCGCTCGTGAATCTGTGGAAACAACAACATGGGGTCGCCTCATCGTGGGGCGGCCCCATTGTTGCTTGGGGCGATTGCGCGGCGTGGAAAACGCGAGAAAACCGCTCCCCTGCGGGTCGCGGCTAAACGAAAACCCGATCGCGGCTAAACGAAAACCCGACACCGTTTTTTCGGCGGTTGATAAACGGACCTGCGGAGAAAGTCCGCTAAACAGGCGGCCGATTTTGCGGTAGAATATTGTATTCCCCCAAACGATTCCACACTCGGCCATGCCAAAGATGGCGGAAAAACGCGACTACTACGAAATCCTCGGCGTCGAGCGCAGCGCCACGGAGGATCGCATTTCCGAAGCATATCGGAAGCTGGCGATGAAGTATCACCCGGACCGCAATCCGGGCGACGAAGAGGCGGTGGTGAAATTCAAGGAGGCCGCCGAGGCCTTCGAGGTATTGAGCCATCCCGAGAAACGCGCCCGCTACGATCGCTTCGGCCACGAAGGATTGGCAGGCGGCGGGGCGCCGCAGTTCCACGATATTTCCGATATCTTCAACGCTTTCGGCGATATCCTCGGCCAGGGGTTTTTTGGCGACATCTTTGGCGGCAGCGGCTCGCGGCGCGGACGCCGCGTGCAGCAGGGCGCGGACGTCCGCTGCGACGTGCAACTCGATCTGATGGAGGCCGCTCGCGGGGCGGTGAAGACGGTCCGTTTTCAGCGTCATGCGGCCTGCGAAACGTGCGGCAGCTCAGGGGCCAAGCCGGGCACTCGGCCCGAGACCTGCCGCTATTGCAACGGCCACGGGCGGGTGATCCAGCAGACCGGCCTGTTTTCGCTGCAAACCACCTGCCCCGCCTGCCACGGTCACGGCCAGGTGATCCGCGAGGTCTGCGGCACTTGCCGCGGCACGGGCTACATCGAGAAGACGGTCACCCGCAAAGTCGATATCCCCGCCGGCGTCAACGATCGCAGCCGGTTGCGGCTGCCCGGCGAGGGCGAGCCGAGCCCCAACGGCGGCCCGCCCGGCGACTGTTACTGCTTCATCCACGTCAAGGAGCACCCGCTGTTTCAGCGCCGTGGGCAGGACCTGTTCTGCGAGGCGCCGATCAGCTACACCCAGGCGGCGCTGGGGGCGACGATCGACGTCCCCTCGTTGGATGGCTGCCAGGAGTTGCGGATTCCGGCGGGCACGCAGAGCGGCAACATCTTTACGCTCAAAGGTCAGGGCATGCCCGACCCGCGCCGCCACGGCCGCGGCAATCTGTTGGTGCAGGTTGTCGTCGAGGTTCCGCGGACGCTGACCGCCGAGCACGAGGCCGCCCTGCGGCATTTGGCCGAAATCGAGAACACGCACGTCAGCCCGACGCGAAAGGGTTTCTTCGACAAACTGAAGGAGTTTCTGGGAAAGTGAGCAAGCATCGACCCGATCATCACGAAGCGGAACATGGGCCGCCGGATGGTGCGCAACCGCAAGCGGCTAAACCTGGTGCGACGCCGCAAGCGTCGGATAGTTCAAAGCCGCCAGCGGCTGAAGCCGGCGTGAAACCGCAGCCGGCCGATTATTGTGCCATACCCGAAACGGCGGTGGATCCACAGCAGAGGCTTCGCGCGGAACTGGCGGCGGCCAAGGACCGCGAACTGCGAGTGCACGCCGAGTTGGACAACGTCCGCAAGCGGGCGGCCCGCGAGCTGAACGAACGGCTGCGCTACGCCAACCTCTCGCTGTTGCGCGACCTGCTGCCGGTGTTGGACAACGTCGATCGAGCGATCGAGGCGGGCGAAAAAAACGCCGACGCCGCCGCTCTGCTGGCAGGCTTCAAAATGGTCAACCAGCAATTGGCCGAGGTCTTGAAGCGCCATCACTGCACGCGGATCGAGGCGCTGCACGGGGCGTTCGATCCCAATTTGCACCACGCCATCATGCAGCAGCCCTCGGAGGAGCATCCGGCCAACACGGTGCTGATGGTGACGCAGAACGGCTACCAGTTGCACGACCGCGTGGTGCGGCCCAGCCAGGTGATTGTCTCGACCACGAAATGAGGACTTCATGCCTACGTACGACTACGTTTGCGACGCCTGCCGGCATCAGTTCGAGGCGTTTCACTCGATCAAGGCCGATCCGCTGAAAAAATGCCCTGAGTGCGGGCGGAAGAAGCTGCGGCGACTAATCGGGCCCGGCGCGGCCATCGTCTTCAAGGGGTCGGGCTTCTACAAGACCGACTACCGCAGCGAATCCTACAAGAAAGCCGCCGCCGCCGAAAAGAGCAGCATGTCCCCGGCCAAGGGCGACGGAAAGAGCGAAACGAAGAGCGATACGAAGGCGAAAGAGAAAACGGCGAAGGACTAGTTGGCCCGCCGGCCGCTTGCGGCTTAGCAAGCCGGCTGCGGCGGAGTGCGATCTCTATGCGTTGTCCCCTCTGCGACAAAGAGTTCTCGCCCGAGTCAACTTCCGCGATGCCGTTCTGCTGCGATCGCTGCCGGCTGATCGATCTTGGTCGTTGGCTCGACGAAAAGCAGCGACTGCCGACCGAGCCTGAGGAGGAAGAGGAGGCGGAGCCGCCACCGCAGGCGGACTCTTGATGGCCGCCACCGTGGGGCACTATCCCGGAGATCGGTGGGTATGGCGAGAGCCGCTCCCCTACGGGTCGCGGCTAAACGGAGACCCGACGCTGCCTGTCTGACAGCCAATACACCCGGGCCACGTCGATCGCAGCCATTATCCCCGCGCGTTCGGCGTCGAATACGTCCCTGGCGCGGCTGCCGTGGGTTGGGCTGGCGGCGCCGGAATCGGCTCTGGCGGATTCGCGGCCGGTGGCGCTACGGTCGGCTGACCGGCAGGCGACGCCTGAGGCATCGGTTGCGGTTGCAGGGTTGGCTGCGGTTGGGGCGCAGCGTATGGCTGCGGCATCGGCTGCGGCGGCGGAGGCGGCGGCGTGTAGGCTTGACCCGATGCGGCCGGATACGCGCTCCTTTGGGCCGCGCCCGGTTGTGGGGCGTAAGTCGGCGTCGCCGGCTGAGGGTAGGTCGCTTGCGGATAAGCCTGTGCAGGCACCGGATAGACCGGCACCGGCTGCACATAGACCGGAGCCGGAACTACGTACGGCCGGTACGGATACCCGTAGTAATATGGATAGCCATAAGGATACGGGTAGGCGTAGGGGTATGGGTAAACGTAGTGATATGGGTAGGGGTTATAAAGCGGAATGCCGATTCCGATGCCGATCCTGATGCCCGCCTGGGCCGAAGTGCATGCGACGCACACCACCAGGATCGCAACGACGAGGAATGCCAATTTCTTTCCGCTCATCATAAAACCTCCATTTTCCACAAGGTTTGCGGAGAGTTTCGCGATTCTTGGGCTTTCTTGCCGGTCACGCTAAAGGGGACAGTCCCATTTCGGTTGGTACGAAAATCGGGACAGCCCCCAGCAGCGGATTCTATCATTGCCGCCCGGCCGGCCAATCCCAATTTCCGCCCAAACGACCTCTCCTGCATCTCTTATCGACCCGCAACGGAAGCAGAAATCAAGGAAGAGGGCGGCATGGCTGGCCGGTCAATTGAGGGGGCTAACGTATCGCCTCCGTGCCGAAGCGCATTGCGCACGCCGCAGGCTGCGCGGAATTGCAAGCACGTTGCGCAATGTGCTATAGTCGAGCCGCTGCGCCGTCGCGATGCTGAGTGAAACAGGGGGGCGGTGTGCGCCGTGGGAAAGGAGCGGAGAACCATGAACACGACCATCGACGTGCTTGGGCTGGGTTATACCGCCGTCAACGAACTGTTGTATTTCGACGGCTATCCGCAGGCCGACGCGAAGATGCCGGTCCGCCGCCGCGAGCGGCACTGCGGCGGGCTGGCGGCGACGGCGCTGGTGGCGGCCGCCCGTCTGGGGTGCCGCTGCGCTTATGCCGGAACGCTCGGTGGCGACGATCATTCGCGATTCGTGATCGAGCGGTTTGGCGAAGAGGGGATCGACGTGACGTATCTTCGCCGTCTGCCCGAAGCTCGACCGGTCCGTTCCACGATCCTCGTCGATCAGACCCGGCAGACGCGAACGATTCTCTTCGACACGAGCGGGGTCGTTTGCGTCGATGGCGATTGGCCGGCGGAAGAAGTAATAGGGGCGGCGCGGGTGTTGCTGGTCGACAATTGCGGTGTGGCGGGGATGATTCGCGCCGCGCGGATCGCCCGGAAGGCGGGCATTGCAACGATCGCCGATTTTGAGGATGCGAGCGATCCGCTCTTCCCGCAGTTGCTCGCGTTGGCCGACCACCTGATCCTTTCGCGCGATTTTGCCTTGAAGGTAAGTGGCCAATCGGATGCCGCGCTGGCGATCCAGTCGTTGTGGACGGCCGACCGCCGGGCGGTGGTGGTCACCTGCGGCAAGGAGGGCTGTTGGTATGCGACCGACCAAGAGCCGACGATTCGCCGCCATCAGCCGGCGCTGGCCGTCAGGGTCGTTGATACGACCGGCTGTGGCGACGTGTTTCACGGGGCTTACGCGGCGGCGCTGGTTCGGGGGCTGGCCGTGCCGGATGCGGTGCGGTTTGCCACGGTGGCGGCTTCACTGAAGGCTACCCGCCCCGGCGGCCAGGCTGGAATTCCGAGCCTGGCAGCCGTTGAACAACAGGCGGCAAGAGAGTATCCTCAACGTGCTGGCGATGGCGGGACATCTGTTATCTGACAAGAAGTGCGACAACTTGGAGAATTCATGAATACTGGTAAGCTTGTGCGGTTGAATCGGATCTTTTCGCACCCCTCCGGCCGGCTCTGTTCGGTGGCGGTAGATCACCTTATGGGATATGGGGCGGGACTGCCGCCGGGGCTTCGCCACATCGGCACGACGTTGGCGGCGGTAGTCGCCGCCCGCCCCGACGCGGTGACGATGCACAAGGGAATCGCCGCCTCGGCCTGGCAGCCGTACGCGGGCCGACTTCCCTTGATTGTTCAGAGCACGGGCGCCCGGCCCGACGATACGGCCCGCGAGCAATTCGCCGACCCGCTGGACGCCGTCCGGCTTGGGGCCGATGCGATTGCCGTGGCGGCTTTTATTCGCGGCGCGACCGAGGGCCCTGCTTTGCGGGTTGTTGCCGATTGCGTGCGCGAGGCGGCAGCATACGAGTTGCCGGTCATCTGCCACATCTATCCTCGCGACAAGAACAAGGCGATTTCCTTCGATCCGGAGGACATCGCCTGGGCGGTGCGCTGCGCGGTCGAGGTGGGGGCCGACGTGGTGAAGACCCCATACTGCGGCGAGATCGCGGCGTACGCGCAGATTGTCGCCGATTGCCCGGTGCCGCTGGTGGCCGCCGGCGGACCCAAGGCCAACACGCTTCGCGAGGCGTTGGAAATGTTCGGCAACGTCATTAAGACCGGCGCCCGCGGGGCGACGATTGGGCGAAACGTCTGGGGATTCGAGCAGATCGGGGCGGCGGTCCATGCCTTCAAGGCGGTGATCCACGACGGCCGAAGCGCCGACGAGGCCCTGAAACAGGCCGGGCTGGCCGCAGTGGTCGGAGAGAAGCGTTGATGGCCACGCCGCGCGACCGAGTGCTCCAGGCGATTCGCCACCAGCAGCCTGATCGGGTGCCGTGGCATTTCACCTTTACCGTGCCCGCGCGGAAAAAGGCGGAAGCCCATTACGCCACCGCCAACCTCGATGACCTGCTCGACAATCACCTGGCGCCCTACCGGCCCCATTCCTTCTTCATGCAGGAGATTCGGCCGGGCTACTGGCGCGACGAGTTCGGGGTGGTTTGGAATCGCACGGTCGATAAGGACATCGGCGTGGTCGAGGATTACCATCTGAAGACCCGCAGGCTGGCCGGCTACACGTTTCCCGATCCGCACAATCCCAAGCGATACGAGAAACTGCCGGCCTTTGTGGCCGCCAACTCCGGCCGCTTTCGCTACGTGAGCTTGGCTTACTCGTTGTTCGAGCGGGCGTGGTCGCTGCGGGGGATGACGGATCTGATGGTCAACATGATGGAGGCGCCGGAGTTCGTCGATGAATTGTTCGACGCGATCACCGATTACAATTGTGGCGTGCTGGAAGAGGTGTTGCGTTACGACATCGACTGCGTGCGACTCGGCGACGACTGGGGGCAGCAGCACGGGCTGATCTTCGGCGGCCGGCTTTGGCGGCGGTTCATCAAGCCGCGGCTGGCGCGGATGTACGGCATGGTGAAGCAGGCGGGCAAAGCGGTGATGATCCACTGCTGCGGCCGCGTGCAGGAGCTGTTTCCCGAGTTGATCGAGCTGGGCTTGGACATCTTCAATCCGTTCCAGCCCGAGGTGATGAATCCCTACGAGATCAAGGAGCAGTTTGGCGACAAGTTGACATTCTTCGGCGGCATGAGCGTGCAGAAGCTGCTGCCCTTTGGCACGCCGCAGCAGATTCGCGACGAGACGCGGCGGCTGATGGAGCGGGTGGGCCGGGGCGGCGGCTTTATCATCGCCCCTTCGCACGACATGCCCGGCGACATTCCGATCGAGAACATGGTGGCATTTATCGAAACCGTACGAAACGGAGGATCGTGAAATGGCGAGACCGATTACGTTGTGTGCGGGCCAATGGGCCGACCTGCCGCTGGAAACGCTGTGCGCCAAGGCGAAGGAGATGGGCTTCGACGGCCTCGAACTTTGCTGCGGCGGCAGCCAGTTCGAACGTCTCCCGGGCGATGGCCGATCGAAACTATGCCAACGGCCAGCGGCAGACGTTGGCCAAGTACGGCTTGAAGATGTTTTCGCTGAGCAATCACCTGGTGGGCCAGGCGATTCTCGATCCGCTCGATGCGCGGCATAAGGCGATCTTGCCGGCCTACGTTTGGGGCGATGGCGATCCCGAGGGCGTGCACGCCCGGGCGGCGGAAGACATGAAGAACTGCGCCCGTGCGGCGGCGCAACTGGGGCTCGGCGTCGTCAACGGCTTCACCGGCTCGAGCATCTGGCACCTGCTCTATTCCTTCCCGCCGGTCGCGCCGGCGACGATCGACGAGGGCTTCAAACTGCTGGCCAAGCGATTCCATCCGATCCTCGACGTGTTTGCCGAGTGCAAGGTGAAGTTCGGCCTGGAGGTTCACCCGACGGAGATCGCCTTTGACATCTACACGGCCCAACGGGCGATCGAAGCGCTCGGCGGGCGGCCCGAGTTCGGATTCAATTTCGATCCCAGCCATCTGATCTGGCAGGGGGTCGATCCGGCCAAGTTCATCCGCAAGTTTCCCGATCGGATTTACCATGTCCACATGAAAGACGCGATCGTAACGCTCGACGGCTGGAGCGGGATTCTGTCGAGCCACCTGAACTTCGGCGACGCCCGCCGCGGTTGGGATTTCCGCTCGCTGGGACGAGGCAGCGTCAATTTCGAGAGCATCATTCGGGCGCTGAACAACGTCGGCTACACCGGCCCGCTCTCGGTCGAATGGGAGGACAGCGGCATGGATCGCGAGCGCGGCGCCCGCGAGTCGCTGGAATTCGTGAAGAAGCTCGACTTCGAGCCGAGCCGCGTGGCGTTCGATGCGGCGTTCGAGAAGAAGCAGTAAGGATTGCGGACGTACCCTTGGAACCGAATACCGATGATCTCCGCAAACACCGCTCTAGTTCGAGAATTGGAAGAGGCCCTGGCCGAATTGCCGATGTTCGACGTGCATACGCACCTGGTGGGCGGCCACTTGGGCGCCCGCGGGTTGCACGACCTGATGCTCTACCACATGGTCGTCAGCGATCTTTACGCCGCCGGCTGCCCCGACGGGGCGCGGCTGACGCAATTCCCCGGCTGGCCGACGAAGGAGGAGGCCGAGCAGCGAATCACCCGGGCGATTCCCTATCTCCCCATGATCCGCAACACCAGTTGCTCGTGGGCGCTGCGGATGATTCTCGAAGATCTCTACGATTGGCGGCAGCCGATCACCGCCGACAACTGGCGGCGGCTCGACGCGATGGTCCGCGAGCGGGCCGACGATCGCGGCCGCTGGTATTCGATTTTCGATCGGCTCAACATCCGCCGCACCTGCACCGAGAGCGCACGCCGCGGCAAGGGCGAGGACGACGGCCGGCTGCAATACTCGACCGAATGGTGTTTCTTCACCCGCACGCAATGGGGCGAATTCGACACCGCTTTGTACGAATTGGAGCGGGCGTGGGGGCGAAAGCCCGAGTTCGCCACACCGATCGGCGGCGGCCAACGACCGCCGACGGATCGAACGATCGGCACGCTCGACGACGTTCACGCCGCCGTGAAGCACTACGTGGACAATCTGCCTTACGATCTGATCATTTCCACGGCCGCCGGGATTTCGACCGATATCGATTATCTTCCGGTAAGCGACGCGGAGATGGCCGCCGCGCTGTTGCGGCGCACAAGCCGGTCCGGCCGAGCGGGACATCTATGCCTCGTACGTGCAGGAGCTATTTCTCACGGCGTTGGAGAAGCACGGCGACCATATCGTCTTCCAGTTCAGCATCGCCGCCGAGCCGCTGCCGTTCGAGACCGGCAGCCGGCTCTCGCAGCGGACGATCGGGCAGGTGGCCGAAATGGTCGCCCGCCATCCGCGCCTGCGATTTCAGTGTTTCGTCGCCAGCCGCCACGCGAACCAGTCTTTCTGCACGTTGGCCCGCGAGTTGCCCAATTTCAGCCTCGCGGGCTACTGGTGGCACAGTTTCTTCCCCCACATCATCCGCCAGATTATGGCCGAACGGCTTGATATGCTGCCGGTCAACAAGCAGGTCGGCTTCTTCTCCGACGCCTATTGCGTGGAGTGGGTTTACGGGAAGGTGCTGCTGGTGCGGAAGCAACTCGCGCGGGTGCTCGCCGAGAAGATCGAGCAGGGCCAATACAGCCGAGACGACGCAGTGGCGATCGCCAAGGCCATTCTCTTCGAGTCGCCGCAGACCCTACTGGGCATGGTCGCGCACGGCGGATAGGATGGAGGGGCGTTGGCGACGGAGGCGCTTCGATGAGGGATTACGGCAACGGCCCATCCACCGGTTTGGAGCAGACGGTTTCGGGCAAGATCCTGACGGGATTCGTGCCGGCGGACGTTTCCATGACCGCCGACGACCGCCAGGTGCTGCGGCGATTGGCGGAGAGGGTCGCGGCCATCGCCGCCAGTCCGAGAATCGCGGAAACCCGCCGCCAATGGACGAGACATAATCGGCTGGAACGGGGCCGGCCGATGTTCTTCTGCGATCCCGAAAACGGCTGGAACGAGATCATCACCGAGGCGCAGATGCAGTGCCGCGGCAAGCTCGCTCGCCGCTGGGAGATGGACCTCCGCAAGGACATCTTCTCCGGCGAGGTTCTCGGCGACGACAAGCCGGTCGAGCCCTATTTCGACGTCCCCTATACGGCCGCGGCCGACGATTGGGGACTCGTTCCCGTTTACCACAAGACCAGCATCACGGGCTCGTACGTCTGGGAGGGCGCGCTGCGGGATTACGCCGCCGACCTGAAGAAACTCCATTCTCCCGCGGTGGCGATCGATTGGCAAACGACCAACGGCTGCCTGGCGATCGCCAAGGACGTGTTCGGCGATCTGCTCACCGTGCGGCTGAAAGGCCCGTGGTGGTGGTCGCTCGGTTTGACCTGGCGGGCGGCCACGTTTCGCGGCCTGCAAGACATGCTTTGCGATTTCGTCGAGCATCCCGACGAGTTGAAGGAACTGCTCTCGATCATCTCGCGCGGGCATCTCGACAAACTCGGCTACCTGGAGGCCAACCACTTGCTCGGCTTGAATAACGGCGGCGAGTACGTCGGCTCCGGCGGCTACGGGTTTAGCGACCAGTTGCCACGGCCTGACATGGCCGATCATGTCCGCCCCTGCGACATGTGGGGCTTCACCGAGAGTCAGGAGACGGTCTACGTTTCGCCGAAGATGTACGCGGAGTTCATCTTCCCCTGCGAGAAGCCGATCATGGATCGCTTCGGGCTGACGTGCTACGGCTGCTGCGAGCCGCTGCACGGCCGCTGGGAGACGGTCAAGCGGCACCACAACCTCCGCCGCGTGTCGTGTTCCGCGTGGGTGAACGTCGAGAGAATGGCCGAGTTTCTCGGCGACAGATACATTTTCTCGTTCAAACCCAATCCGGCCGCGTTGGCGGTTCCCGAATTGAACGAGGACTCGCTCCGCCGCGGGCTGCGCGAAGTCCTGGAGAAGACCCGCGGCTGCGTCGTCGAAATCATCATGAAGGACAACCATAGTTTGGCCAACCGCCCCGAGAACGCCGTCACCTGGTGCCGGATCGCGAAAGAAGAGATAGACCGCTTCGTTTAGCCGCGCCCCGAAGGGAAGCGCTGCCGTTTAGCCGGCGCGCTTGCACGCCGCGTGTGGCGGCGATTTTCCGCTAAGCACACGGCGAACAAGTTCGCCGGCTAAACGGAGAAACCGTAAATGTAAGGGCACCCAACATGAAACTCGGCATCGACTCTTTTTCTACTCGCAACAGCGGGCTCGATCCGGTGGGCGTGCTCGGCTTGGTTGCCGAACTGGGATTGGCCGGCGTCCTGTTCGAGCTCTCGCCTTTTCATTCCTTTCGCAACGAAGAACTGGCGGGAATCCGCCGCTTCGCGGAAGAACATGGGCTCTACATCGAATTCGGCATGGGCTCGATTTTGCGGCGGCACCCGATGGCGGAGAAGGGGCGGCAACTGCTGGCCGACGCCGGCTACGACACCGCCGTCTCCGACGCCCAGATCGTCATCGATCACCTCGAAGTCGCGCGAAAACTCGGCTCGCCCATCCTTCGCTGCGTGGCGGGCAATCTCTTTGTCCGCGACGAGGGCTACGACATGGTCGCCACGGCCGATGAAGTGGTCGCCATCCTCCGCGAGGCGTGCCGGGCTGCCGAAGAGATGGGAATCAAGATCGCGATCGAGAACCACGCGGATTTCACCGTCCGCGAGTTGGCTGCAATTCACGCCCGGGTGAACAGCCCGGCGTTCGGCTTCACCCTCGATTGCGCCAACCTGGCGTTCGATTTGGACAATCCGTCGCGGTTGGCCGAGATTCTCGCGCCGCACGCGCTGACGACGCACTTCAAGAACTATCGGATCATTCGCACGGCCGAAGGGCTCGCGTTGCTGAACGGCCCATTGGGCGACGGCGATATCGATCTGCTGGCCATCGCCGCGGCGTTGGCGAAATACAATCCCGAGATCAACCTGAATATCGAAATCCACTCGCAATTCGCCCCGTTTAAGCTCGACATCCTCACGCCCGCTTATTGGGCGTGCCATAGCTCGCAGCCGGCCGACGGGTTGGCGTGGTATCTGGCGAAGGCCTGGGAGCGGCCGTTGTTGGAGCCCTGGCCCGAGAACTTGCCGGACGGAGCGGCGGCATGGCAACGCGAGGCCGAGGACGTCCGCTCGTCCATCCGCTGGGCGCGGCGGGAACTGGCGCAATACTTGACAACATAAGATCGGACAAACTGGAGCAACGGCATGGCAATCAACAGCGTAAAGGTTGGGCCGCAGAAGCAACTTCGCATCGGCCTGCTCGGCTGCGGCTTCATGGGCAAGTGCCACACAAACGCCTACAAGAAGATTCCCTATTTCTATCCGGCGGCAGGCTTCACTACCCGCCTGGCCGTGCTTTGCGATCAGAAGTCCGACCTCGTCGAGCGCGAGGCGGCACGTTACGGTTACGAGGCCTATTGCACCGACTGGAAAGAACTGGTCGGCGACGGGCGGATCGACGTTTTCGACAACTGCGGCCCCGATCCTGTCCACGTCGAGCCCTGCATTGCCGCGCTGGCCGCCGGCAAGCACGTCGTTTGCGAGAAGCCGATGGCTATTCGCGTCGAGGACGCCCGGCGGATGCGCGACGCGGCCGCCGCCGCACGCGGCAAGTCGATGTGTACGTTCAATTACCGCTTCATGCCCGCCGTGCGAATGGCCAAGGACCTGATTGCCGCCGGCCGGATCGGCACGATCTACCACATCCGCATCCATTACCTGCAAATGGCCGGCCACGATCCGACGCTGCCGCCGGAGAAGGTCTGGTATTCGACCTGGCCCTATTCGGGCGGTTTGCAGGGAATCGGCAGTCACGCCATCGACCAATGCCGCTTCCTGGTCGGCGAGATCAACAGCGTCTCGGCCCTGGTGCGCATCTTCAACAAGGAGCGGGCGATCACCAGCGCCGGCTGTTCGCCCGAGGTCGTTTCCGACGAGGGAACGGCCGCGCTGCTCGATTTTCACAACGGCGCGATCGGCGTGCTTGAATCGTCCGAAGTCGCCACGGGCCGGAAGAACTATCTCGGCTGGGAGATCAACGGCTCGAAGGGCTCGCTCCGCTGGGACCTAGAGCATCCCAACAGCCTGTTCGCCTGCCTCGAACGCGGCGAACCCGACGATTCTCTGCTCGGATTCACGGAAATCTCGGTGACGGAAAGCTGCCACCCTTACGTCGGCGCGTGGTGGCCGCCGGGACACAACATCGGTTGGGAGCACGGGCAGATCATCGAGAAGTTCCATTTTCTCGACGCCGTGGCCAACAACAAACCGGTCAGCCCCTACAACGCCACGTTCGAGGACGGCTATCGCGTGGCAGTAATCATCGACGCCATGCGGCGCTCGAGCCGAACGGGGCAGCGAATTCCGATCGAGTTCTGAGCGGAAGCCACGTTCGACTCGCGTCGTTTAGCCCGGAGCCAACGGCGACGGCGGGGACAACGATGGCAGGCCCGCGCCGCCGTCGCCGTTGGCTCCGGGCTAAACGAGGAACGAGTTCGGAGCGAATTTGTCAGTTTGCCTGCTCGATCTGTGGCATTTTCAAGAGCCGGGATTGAACGCCGACCTTGGCCAATACGGCGTAAAGCACGAATCCGACGATGAACGCGGCCACCGGCGGACAGGGGATGGCGGGGATTACGCCCTTCAGGGCGGGGATCAATCCGGCGCCGCCGACGACGAAGCCGACGGCCCAAGATATCCATCCCGCCGGGTTGAAGCCGCTGCGCGGGCCGGGCCATTTGCAGCCGGCCAGCAGATAATCGGCCGCCATCGCCCCGCAGATCGGCCCGAACGAGGCGCCGATGACGGTGAAGACGCCCATCACGTCGCCCGCCCAACCGGTGACGGCCAACAAGATGCTCCCCAGTGTGCCTATTCCGACGGAAATCCACGGGTTGATCTTCGGCAGCGTGGTCTTGAAGCTGTTGGCCGCGATCAGCGAGGAGAAGCAGGAGGATGGGAAAGCCGCCAACGCGAGTATCCACAACAACACGCCAGAACTGCCCTTGCCGATGATGTCCTGCAACAGGTCCGTCGAATTCATCAGGGCATGATCGGGGCCGTGCTTCAGCCCGAGTCCTCCCGCTCCGGCAACGATCAACACGGTAAGACCTGCCGATACGATTGTGGCGAGTGCAATTCCCACCAACCCGCCAAGATGCACGTCCTTTGTATTGCGGTTATTCATGCCGAAATCGACTCCGGCCGCACCAGCCGTGGCGAAAAAGCCGACGATGTAGGCCACAATCAGGCAGAAGATCTCCCAGCCCTGCAAGGCAGGGGCGGCAACGAGGTGGGTGCCGTTCTTCAGTGTGATCGTCGTGCTCAGACCCGCATCGATTGCCGTCTGCGGATTGAATTTCGCCACTCCGCCCAGCGTTCCAAACGCCAGAATCGCCAACACGACCAAGGGGACAATCGGGGCGAAGGTGTTTACGCCTGCCACGTAGCGAATGCCTTTCAGGCCGACGACCGCGGCGGCAACGGCCCATACCGTCGCTACGGCGGCAAGAGGGAAACTGCCGGGGGCGTAACCGAAAGGTTCACACAAGAGCTTGGCGGAAAAGAAGGAACTGACGCCCAGCCAGCCGAACTGGAGCAATCCCATGAGGAAACCTGGCATCAGAAACCCGCCGTAAGCCCCGTAGGTTGACGTGCCCACGACGTACAACGGCAGTCCGCTCTTGAATCCCAGCAGACCGGGCACCAGATAAAAGCAGAAATGGCAGACCAGCGCGGCGACCACCACGCCCACCAAGGCCAGGACCCACCCGTGCGCGAGGATGCCACCGGCATAGGCAGAATACTGCCCAAAGTCTTTGTCGATCCCCTTTCCCGCAGCAAACACCTGCCAGAAAGCATACCAGAGCATCACTCCCGCATAGGTCTGCGCCGAGCTTAGATACCACGGCACGCGGTTGGTTTTCGGCACCGGCTGCGCTGCCGCCAAGTAGTGGGGAAGAGAATCCATGAGACACCCCGAGGTTGAGAATTGGTGGTGGAATTGCGAGTGCCCGCCAGTATATCATGGGCGGCAACGAGGTTGAAGGGCCAATCAGGGCGTCGAAGAAGGCGATTGCTATGTCCACTCCATCCTGGCTTCTCTGGCAACTACTAGCCGCCAGCTACTCCAAAATGCCTGCCGGATGCACTCCAACGATGTTCGGATAGCGGTTGAAGTCCGCAACGTTCAACGTCAGCAGGTTGCGCAATCCATAAGCATGCATCGCGGCAACCAGTCGGGCGTCATGCACTTGAACACCCGAAACCGCGCAGACGACCACCAAACGTCGCCATTCCGCGTGGATCTCCGGGCGATCGGGCAGAAGAGTGAATAGCCGCTCGATTAACTTGGCCCGTCGATCGGTCTCGGCTACCGATAGCCCGAATCCGTTGACCGATATCGGCCGAGTGCAAACGCGCCAGAACTCCACCAAATTCTGTGCAGTATAACAAACTTGCTCGCGGCGCTGTTGAAGCGTCCGTAGCGACGAGCGAACGACGGAATGGTCGGGATCATCGCGATGCAGAAGACGCAGCAGAATGTTCGTGTCCGCAAGATAAGCCATCAACCGTCCCTGTAGATGCCCTCTCGACTCAATGCCTCGGCCGGGAGTATCGGCAATCGCCCCGAATCGGCCGACAACTCGTCGAGCGCGGCTTCAAAATCCGCCGGTGACATGGCGAGCATTTCCTGCCTGACCGCCGCGCTCTCGATGACCGACTGAACGTAGGCATCGACTGTCATTCCGGCCTCGCGGGCGCGAGATACCAAGACGTTCTCGATTTGCGGTGAAACCTGAATCGTGATTGTCATAAACAACCCCCCTCTCCCCCTCTTGCTCGACCTCCCACCTATTATAACGTCGCATGGTCTCGCAGTACATCCTCTACTCGCTCCGTTCGAACGTAAACTCCCCGTCTTTATAGCCGATCTTCACTCCGCTCCCTTCGCCGAACTCTTGCTTGAGCATTTCGACGGCCAGCGGGTTTTGCACGCGCTGCTGGATCACGCGCTTCAGCGGGCGGGCGCCGTAGGTTGGGTCGTAGCCCTCCTCGGCGATGGCGCTTAGGGCGGCGTTGGTCACTCCGAGGCGGATGCCCTTCTCTTCGAGCTGCTTCCGCAGCCGGGCGATCTGTAAATCGACGATCTTGCGAATCTGATCGGGCCCGAGTGGATGGAAAATCATAATCTCGTCGACGCGGTTGAGGAACTCGGGCAGGAACCGCGTTTGCAGCGTGTCCATCACCGCCTGCCGCATCTCCTCCTCGCTGCCGCCTTCTTTGGCGATCTCCTGAATCACCTGGCTGCCGATGTTGCTGGTCATTACCACGATCGTGTTGGTAAAATCGACCGTGTGACCCTGGTTGTCGCTCAACCGGCCGTCGTCCAGGACTTGCAAGAGGATATTGAAGACGTCGCGATGGGCTTTTTCGATTTCGTCGAGCAGAATGACGCAATACGGCCGGCGGCGGACGGCTTCGGTCAACATGCCGCCCTCCTCGTAACCGACGTAGCCCGGCGGGGCGCCGATCAGACGGCTGACGGTGTGCCGCTCCATGAACTCGCTCATGTCGAGCCGCACCATCGCCGCCTCGCTGTCGAACATCACCTCGGCCAGGGCCTTGCACAATTCCGTCTTGCCGACGCCGGTCGGGCCGAGGAAGATGAACGAGCCGATGGGGCGATTGGGGTCTTGCAGGCCGGAACGATTGCGGCGGACCGCGTTGGCCACCGCCTCGACCGCTTCGTCCTGGCCGACCAGTCGCTGATGGATGCGTTCTTCGAGCACCAGCAATTTCGCCCGCTCGGTCTCCATCATCCGCGAGACGGGGATGCCGGTCCAGGCGCTGACCACTTCGGCGATCTCCTCGGGCCCGACCTCGCGCCGCAGCAATCGCCGCGTGCCATCGGCCAGCTTGTCTTCCTGCGACTCGGCCTTTTCCAGTTGATCGGCCAGCCGCTTGCGATTCTGGTCCAACTCGTACAGCTTCTGATAATCCTCCTCGCGGACGACGATGCCGCTCGATTGCTTCTCCTTGATCGCCGCGGCAAGCTGGTTGCACTGCAACTCGGCGTCCATCAGGTGTTGACGGATCTGCTGCACGTCGCCCAGGCCGCTCTTTTCCAACTCCCATTGCTGCCGCAGATCGGCCAGTTTCTTTCGCAACTCGGTCATCTCCTCCTGCACTTCGGCGCGGCGTTGCTTGGCGTGCTCCTCGGTCTCTTCGGCGAGTTGCCGGTCGGCCAATTCAAGCTGCACCAGCCGCCGCTGCACCACGTCGATCTCGCCGGGGACGCTTTCGAGCTCCATCGCCAGGCGGCTAGTGGCCTCGTCCATCAGGTCGATGGCCTTGTCGGGCAGGAAACGATCGGCGATGTAGCGGTGCGAGAGGTTGGCCGCCGCCACCAGAGCCGAATCCTTGATCCGCACGCCCTTGTGATGGGCTTCGTAACGCGGCTTGAGCCCGCGGAGGATGGCGATCGTGTCTTCGACCGATGGCTCGCCGACCATCACCGGTTGGAACCGCCGCTCCAGCACCGCGTCCTTCTCGACGTATTTTCGGTATTCGTCGAGCGTGGTGGCGCCGATGCAGCGAAGCTCGCCGCGGGCCAGGGCGGGCTTGAGCAAATTCGCCGCGTCGCTGCCGCCTTCGGCCCGGCCGGCGCCGACGACGGTGTGCAATTCGTCGATGAAGAGGATTACGTTGCCCGAATCGGCGACTTCGCGGAGCACGGCCTTGAGCCGCTCTTCGAATTCGCCGCGGAATTTCGTGCCTGCTACCAGGGCACCCATGTCCAGAGCGATCACCCGCTTGTTCTTTAGGCTTTCGGGCACGTCGGCATCGACGATTCGCAGGGCGAGCCCTTCGGCGATGGCGGTCTTGCCCACGCCCGGCTCGCCGATCAATACGGGATTGTTTTTCGTGCGCCGCGAGAGGACCTGCATGACGCGGCGGATCTCCTGATCGCGGCCGATCACCGGATCGAGCTTTCCCTGCCGCGCCCGCTCGACCAGATCGATGCCATACCGTTCCAGGGCCTGGAATTTTCCCTCCGGCGTCTGATCGGTCACGCGCGTGCTGCCGCGGACGGCCTGCAACACCTTGAGCAGGTCCTTGTCAGTGATGGCATTGAGCTTCAGGACGTTTTTGGCCTTCGAATCGACCTTGGCGAGCGCCAGCAGCAGGTGTTCGGTCGAGACGAACTCGTCCTTCATCGCGTCAGCTTCGCGTTGGGCGTCTTCGAGCACCTTGTTAAGTTCGCGGCCAACCTGCGGCGGCGTTCCGCCCGAGGTGCGGGCGAAATGGCCCAGTTCAGCCTGCACGATCTTGTCGAGCTGCCCGCGATTGACGCCGATGCGATCGAGGATCGGCCCGACGATGCCGTCGTTCTCCGCGAGCAGCCCGGCCAGCAGGTGCAGCGGATCGATTTCCGCATGTCCCCGATCGGCCGCCAATTCCTGCGCCTGCGCCACGGCCTCTTGGGCTTTGAGCGTGAGTTTGTCGAAACGAAATGCCATTCCAGAACTCCTGAATTCAGAGGCGTGATTTCACGCGGGGTCCGCCGTCTTTGTCTGTCTACGGTCAGTACTTTTTCCATTCCCGATTCGGATCGACAAGGCGCAATTGGGCATCGAGAACGTCAACTGCGTCTTGATTGAACTCATCGGCTTCTTTCTGGAGTCCCACGCTCTCAGATAGGAACGGAAGACGCGACTGAAGCCAACCGCTCCATTGGTACGTGGGTCGATGCACCGCGAATCGCTTAGAAAGAACCCCCGAGACCATCACTCCAGCGAAATAATCACCCACCTTCGCATCCGGCGGAGCAGGCGGTGGCGTTCGCGCGATATGGTCGCTCTTCTTGCACCGGAATGCGAGTCGCCCGCTGTCTGGCCCGGCGAATAACTTTGACAAACGGCCGTAGCGTTGGATTGCCGCCTTCTTGTATTGTTGCAGAAAGTCGCTGGAGTTTAGGCGAGCGGATAGTTCTTCGCAACTCAGATGGTGACCATTGTCCTGATCTGCGCTGGTCCAAATTCGGTAGACGTATGTCTCTCCGGTAACAGAGACATGAACTGAAAGGAATAGATCCACCCAACTCGGATCGACCGATTCGACCTCAATTCGCGGCCGATCCCAGTACGCATAGATAATCATACCGAGCAGGCAAACGCAGCCTGCGGCGAGAACGCTTGCCAAAACCCGCCGGGGGCTGCGAAGGAACCGCCACATGTTTGCGTCCTTTCTATTTGTCGAGGGGCTCATCGGCCGCGCTTGCGTGGGCGGGAGGCAGTTGATCGGCCGGAATGCGGCGAACGGCGCCGTTTTCCCAGACGACAACGACGCCGTGTGTCCGCCTAGCCTCTTCGACGACGCCCCTCACCGCTTCCCGCAGGGCGGTTTCCGCACGTTGCCCGAGAGATTCTTCTTGGTCGTCCATCGCTGCTTCTCCTCTCACGTGTCAGAGTCCGGCAAGATTCGTTTGTAAAGGCATCCATCCAACACGGCAATCCCCGCGCGGTCGCAGCGGGCGACCATCGCCGACTGTGTGGATGTATGCCCTTCCCGCCAGAGTCGTTTCAAACCCGAAATCCCGCCGCTGCGAAATCAATTCTCTCATTCGGGACAAGAGCACGCGCCCGGCCGAAATTGCCACGGCGTCAGGATCGAAGGGGGAGATGCCGGCGGCGACCAGATCAGCGTTGAGGAATTCTCGACAATCCGTGTACTTGGGCAAGAAGTCCTTGGCGAAGGTCGTCTTGCCCGCCCCGTTTGGCCCGGCGATGATGTAGGCATGTGCGTCCATCGTGCTCACCGCTGCCTGTTCTGGCCCGTGCGCTGCGGAAGATCGCCAAACTCCTCCCGGCAATTATACCGCGTGTTTGCCGGGCCACGTCGCCAGTAGTTTCTCGTATTCGTCGTGGCTGCCGACCCAGAACCAGAAGAAGACGTCCCCTTCCAAAAGGGCGATGGCCCGATAACCGCCGCCGATTCTGATCGACCAGACCTGGCCGACTTTCTTGAAGCAAAGCGAGGGGTGACGCGGGTTCTTCTTCCAGAGCCGATAGGCGTTTCCGGCGCGCTCTCGCGTTTCGGGCGAGAGGCGGTAGTAGCGTTCCCAGAAATCAGGCGTCGTCGAGGACTTCATCGAGCGGCTTCGTCCTGCCTGCGGCGATGTCCTTGCGGGCCCGGTCGATCAGTTCCTGCAAGCGGCCGCCGGGCTGGCTGTCGCGCTCCATCGCTGTGTCCCATTCGTCCGACTGTTGGAGTTCGTACTCCGCCAGCCAGGCCAACAACTCCTCTCGCTGTGCCTTGGGCAGCAGTTTTACTTCGTCAACGATCCTCTCAACGCCGGCGGTCATAATGCCTCAATCCGCGTAGGTTATGCTTCAGCATAACAGACTGGTTCTTGTTATGCTAAAGCATAACCTACGGCTGGTTCTTGTTATGCTAAAGCATAACCTACGGCATCAATCGTATCAGACAGGGAGTCTTGCGGCAATCGCCTGGAAGATCGTATCGGGTTCGGCCATGCGTCCCGGGCCGTACATGCCGCAACTGAGATGGCCTTCGCCGGGGTCGATCAATTGAACGCCGTCGGCGCGGAGTTGGGCGAGATTGCGTTGCACGGCGGGCTTTTGCCACATGACGGTGTTCATTGCCGGGGCCATCAACACCGGGCCGTCGAAGGCCAGAAGGACCGTGCTGAGCAGATCGTCGGCCAGGCCACAGGCGGCCTTGGCGACGATGTTGGCCGTGGCGGGGGCGATGCAGAGCAGCTCCGCCCGTTGGGCGGCTTCGATGTGCGGATGGGCGCCGCGGCCGAAAACGTGCAACTCGACCGGCCGGCCGGTCAGGGCCTCGAACGTCTTTGGCCCAACCAGCCGCGTGGCCGAGCGGGTCATGACGACCGTCACTCCGGCCCCGGCCTGCACCAGTTGGCTCACCAAGGCCGCGGTCTTGTAGGCCGCGATCCCCCCGGTGACGCCGATAAGCAACTCGCGTCCTGTCATACGTCGCGGATGTCGAAATCCAACGCCCCGGGCGGTTGAGTCCCCGGTGCCACTTGCACGTTCAATTCGGTGTCGAGGAATATCTTGTCTTGCAGGATCTCGTTGATGACGATCTGCATTCGATTGTCGTTCTTCGGATCGACCAGCGGACGCGAGCCGGCGTTGAGTTGCACCATACGCTTTTGGATGAGCGTCGACAGCTTGAACCGGCCCCCGACCTTCTTGATGATCTCTTCTTCCCGCAGTTCTTCAATCATGTCGAGTTCTCTCCCATTCTCTAGTCGGAATTTCGTAAATCGCGCGGACCGCCCGGTTCATGTCGTCGTTGCCGCCAGTCTGCCTGAGTCTGCCATGGTTGGCAAGCGATCACTCGATGTTCTGGATCATTTCCCGGATGCGTTCCACCGCAGTTTTGATCTCGATGACGTGCCGGGCGATTTCCACGTCGTTGGCCTTCGACCCGATCGTGTTCGCCTCGCGGAACATCTCCTGGGTGAGGAAGTCCAGCTTTCGGCCGGAGCTTTCCGGCAGTTCCATCGTCTGCTGAAACTGATCGAGGTGGCTGCGCAGGCGGACGATCTCCTCGGAGATGTCGCTGCGGTCGGTAAACAGGCCGACCTCGCGAATCACGTCGCTGGGCTCGAGGTGGGCGCCCAGGTCGGCCAATGTCCGTTTCAGCCGCTCCAAGAGCCGGTTACGGTAGTCTTCGACAACCAGCGGCGCTCGCTGCTCGATTTGTCCGAGGCTCTCGGCGATCGCGCGGCAATTGGCGGTCAGATCGGCCGCCATCGCCCGGCCCTCGTCGCTGCGCATGCGGCCAAGATTTTGCAAAGCGGCGTTCATCGCGCCTTCGATCGCGGGCCAATCGGCCGCGGCGTCGACGGTCTCGGCCAGGCTGTCGTCGATCACGCCGGGCAACGGCAACAGCGCCTCCAACGAGGGCTCGACGCGCTGGCACCGCCACTTGCCGCCGAGTTCGACGAGTTGCTGCCGGTAACGCTCGAGCACTTCGACGTTGATGCGGTAGTCGTCGGGGGAGCAGCGGCGATCGACGCGAATGTTCACCTGAATCGTGCCGCGATGAACCGCTTTGCGGACCACCGCTTCGACCAGAGCATCCAAGGAGGCGTAACCTTCGCCGGCGCGAACCGTCAGCTTGAAGAAGCGGTTGTTGATCGTGCGGACCTCGACCGCCACGGCCAAGCCGTCCTGCTGAAAGTGCGCCTCCCCGAAACCGGTCATGCTCTGCAACACGGCGGGCAACTCCAAAACGGTCAAATCGCCGGGTGTGGTGACGCTCGGGCAACCGCGAGATCGCCGCGTCCTCGCCGAACGCTACGGACGCCGCCGCGTAGCCGCAGCGGCGAAACGGTCACGTTCGCCACGCACTGGCGCTCTTATTTCTGTGACGTCCTTGCCGGAGGGGGAATGGTCGCTCCTTTGCCGCCTTCAGCTTGCTTGCCGGGCGCGGCGGGGGCGGTGGCGCCGGGCTTTTCGTTTGCTGCGCTGCCGTAACTGCCGCCGGCCAGCGGTCCCTTGCCGCCGATGCCGAAAACCTTCACGCAGATGATACAGAGGATGATCCAGAACGCGGCCACACCGACGGTGATTCGGGTGAACAGGTCGCCGGCTTTGGTGCCGAAGGCGCTTTTGGCCTCCCATGCCGCCGAACGCCCCCGCCAGGCCGCCGCCTTTGCCGCGCTGGATCAACACCAGCACAATCAGGAAGACAGCCGTCAGGAAGAGCAGAACCCCCAGCAAACCGGTGACAAAACCCATAATCCTCTATCCTTCGTTCAAAGGGCTCCCGCGGCGATGCCCAGGAATTGATCGACTTTTAAGCTCGCGCCGCCGACCAGCGCCCCATCGACGTCGAGTTGCTTGAGCAGCTCTGCGGCGTTCTCCGGCTTGACGCTGCCGCCGTACTGGAGCCGCACTGCGTCGGCAATCAAGTTATTATAGCGTTCGCCAATAATCTTGCGAAGGGCGAGATGGACCTCCTCCGCCTGTTGGGGGGTAGCGACTTTGCCCGTTCCGATCGCCCAGACCGGTTCGTAGGCGATGACCATCGTGGCCATCAACTCGGCCGAAAGCCCCGCCAGGGAGCGGTCGAACTGGGTTTGGATCACCGCCAGCGTCTGGCCGGCCTCGCGCTGGGCGAGCAACTCGCCCACGCAGACAATCGGGGTCAGCCCGGCGGCCAGGGCGGCGTGGAGCTTCTTGTTCACCGCGGCGTCGGTCTCGCCCAGGATGTGCCGCCGCTCGCTGTGACCGAGAATCACGTACTTGCAGCCGAGGTCGCGGAGCATGGCGGCGCTCAGTTCGCCGGTGAAGGCCCCGTCCTTCTCGTGATACATGTTTTGCGCGCCCAGGGCGACCTTCGAGCCGGCGATCGCCCGGCCCACGGCGTCGAGATAGCAGCTTGGGGGACAAACGGCCAGGTCGACGCCCTCCAGCGTTTCGGCCTGTTTTGCCACTCCTTCGGCCAGGGCGACGGCCGAGGCTCGATTTGTGTTCATCTTCCAGTTGCCGGCAATAAACGGACGACGCATCGACGGTGCTCCTCACTGCATGTAACGGGAAATCGCGACATCGGCGAGTTGGATCACTGAATATCGGAAACTCTTGATATTAGCACCGTGGAGGGGGGAAGACAAGGGGCCGCCCAGCACCGATCAGTTTTTCAATTTACGTGGCACGGGCATCCTGCCCGTGGCCAAAAAACACGGGCAGGATGCCCGTGCCACGTCAGACATCGTTACCCAACCTGAATAACTGATGGCCCTTGGCCACCGCCCGCGTATTCTCAGGCTGGCGGCACTGTGGTAAGATGCGTGACGGCCACGGGCTGCGAAATCTGCGGCTCCGAGCCCCCTTCCCGCCCCCCGCCACTCCTTGCTGGAGGAAAGAAAATGCCGCGAAGATCTGCCCTGGCGCTTCCGACTGTTCTCCTTCCATTCGTTCTTTTCTGCTCGCTCGCATCGGCCGAAGAGAGCAGGCTCCTTTGGCAGATCGGCGTCCGCGACAACAACACGGCGGAGTTCGCTCTCGGGCCCAAGGACTACGCGCAGTTCAGCGACGATCCGCTGTTCGTCGTTGGGGTCTCCAATGCGAAGCAGGATTGGCCCTACGTGCAACCGGGCCCGGCCGACGCCTGGGCAGGGGCTCGCCGGCACACTTTCACGATCTGCTTCGGATTGAAAGAGAAGCCGACCGCGGCCTGCCGCCTGCGGATCAACTTGGCCGACACGCAAGGTCAGGTGCCGCCGACGTTACGAATCGCCGTGAACGGGCGGCGCGTTGCCGACAAGAGGATGCCGCGCGGCGGCGGCGACACGTCGATCAACGGCGACCTGTCGCAGGCCCGAAGACGCCGATTTGCCGTCCGTATCGACCCCGCCCTGTTGAAGGAGGGCGCAAACGAGATCGCGATTACGACGCTGTCCGGCAGTTGGGTGCTTTACGATTGGCTTGGCTTCGATGCGCCCGAAGGGACGGAGTTGGCGCCGTTGGACTCTTCCTATCAGACCCGTGTGAACAGTATCGAAACCCCGCCGGTGCTGCTGAAGCGCGACGGCAAGCTGTACCAGCCGGTGCGATTGACGGTTCGCCACGCCGGCGATCCGATCGAAGCGACCGTGACTGTCACCGGCGCCGAACCGGTGACCGCGACCATCAAGCGGGGAACGCAGCAGATCGAAATCGTGGTACCCGCCGTTCAGAAGGAGACGCAAGTTGCCGCGGCGCTGAAAACGGCCGGCGGGGTGACGTGCGAGCGGCCAATCACGCTCAAGCCCGTGCGAAAATGGGTTCTGTATCTTCTGCCGCATTCGCACGTCGATATCGGCTACACGCAATTGCAGGCCGACGTGGAGAAGAAGCAGTGGTCGAACATCGACATGGCATTGGACCTGATTCGCAAATCGGCCGATTATCCGCGCGAGGCCCGATTCAAGTGGAACGCCGAAGTGCTTTGGGCGATGGACGCCTACCTGCACAAAGCCCCGCCGGAAAAGCAGCAGCGATTGGTCGAGGCGATCCGCGCCGGCGACGTGGAACTCGACGCGCTGTACGGCAACGAGTTGACCGGACTGTGCCGGCCAGAAGAACTGCTGCGGCTGATGCAGTGGGGCGACCGCCTCGGCCGCCGCTGCGGCGTGAAGGTCAACTCCGCCATGATCAGCGACGTGCCGGGCTACACCTGGGGAATCATCCCCGCCATGGTCCAGGCCGGCGTCAAGTACTTCTCCATCGGCCCGAACTACGCCGACCGCAAGGGGCTGACCATGTCCACGTGGACCGATAAACCGTTCTATTGGCTTGCCCCCGACGGCGAGCACAAGGTGCTATGTTGGGTGCCGTTCATGGGCTACGCGCTTGGCCATCTGGGACGGCCGCCCGATCAGGTGTTGGCCGAGCGGTTACCGCAACTCGAGAAGATGGGCTATCCCTACGACATCGTCTATTTTCGCTGGAACGTCGGCGGCGACAACGGCCATCCCGACGCCGGGCTCTCCGACCTGGTGAAGCACTGGAACGCCAAGTACGAATATCCGAAGATGGTGATTTCGACCACGAGCAGGCTGTTCGCCGAGTTTGAACGGCGCTATGGCGACAAGATTCCCAAGTTCCGCGGCGATTTCACGCCCTACTGGGAAGACGGAGCGGCCTCGTCGGCCCGCGAAACCTCCCTGAACCGCACCGCCGCCGAGCGGCTGGTGCAGGCCGAAACGCTCTGGTCGATGCTCAACCCCGGCCGCTATCCCGACGAGCGTTTCTCCGCCGCGTGGCGCAATGCGGTTCTCTACGACGAGCACACTTGGGGCGCGTACAACAGCATCGACGAGCCCGACGCGCCGTTCGTCAAGGAGCAATGGAAAGTCAAGCAGGCGTATGCGCTCGACGCCGACGCGCAATCGCGCGAGTTGCTCGCGGCGGCGACGGCGGGAAACGGCGATGGCAAACCGGCCGCGGCGGCCGTCGATGTCTTCAATACCTCCTGCTGGCCGCGAACCGATCTGGTCATCCTCTCGAAGGAGCAGAGCGCCGCGGGCGACGTGGTGATCGATAAGAGCCGTCAGCCCGTCCCTTCGCAGCGTCTTTCCACCGGCGAACTGGCTTTCCTCGCGAAGGACGTCCCGGCGCTCGCCAGCCGCCGCTTCTGGATTACCGCCGGCAAAGCGGCGAACGAAGGCAGCGCACGTGCTGACGGAACATCGCTTCGCAGTCCGGCCGTCGCGGTGCAACTCGATCCCGTCTCGGGCGCCGTCAGCAGCCTGCGCGATCCGGCCATCGACGCAGAACTCTGCGACGCGAAGTCCGGCATCGGCCTGAACCGCTACTACTACGTTCTTGGCAGTGACGTGAAGGGGGCACGGCAATCCGGCCCGGCGAAGATCACCGTCAAGGAACGGGGCCCGCTGGTGGCCTCCTTGCTGGTCGAGTCCGACGCCCCGGGCTGCGCGAAATTCAGCCGCGAGTTCCGCGTGGTTGACGGCCTCGACCGCGCCGACATCATCAACGTGCTCGACAAAAAGGCCGTGCGCGAGAAAGAGGGCGTTCACCTCGGCTTCGCCTTCAACGTGCCCGGCTGCACAACGCGAATGGACATCCCCTGGACGGTCATTCGGCCTGAGCTCGATCAATTGCCCGGCGCGTGCAAGAACTGGTTTACCGTGGGCCGTTGGGTCGATGTCTCCAACCAGGACTACGGCGTGACCTTGGCGACGCTGGACGCCCCGCTGGTCGAAGTGGGGGCAATCACCGCCAACCTGATCGGGTCGCAAATCGATCCGAACGGCTGGATCCACAAGACGGGGTCCTCGCCGCTTCTCTATTCCTGGGTGATGAACAACCACTGGCACACGAACTACCTCGCCGAGCAATCCGGCCCGACGACGTTCCGCTATGCCTTGCAGCCGCACAAGCGATACGATCCGATCGCGGCCCAGCGGTTCGGCATCGAGTGCAGCCAGCCGTTGGTCGTCGCCCCCGTCCGCGGCCCCGCTTCCGCCGATACGCCGCTCTTGACGCTCGACACGCCCGACGTGATCGTTGCTTCGATCAAGCCCAGCGCCGACGGCAAGGCCCAAATCGTCCGTCTCTTCGCCGCCGCCGGCAAACCGGCCAAGGTTAATCTGAAGTGGCGTTCGTCCGAAGCAAGGTCGGTATACCGGAGCAATTTGGCCGAAGAACAAATCGAGGCTGTCGACGGTCCAGTTCACGTGGGAGCATGGGAGATCGTCACGTTGCGGGTCGAGCCGAAGTAAGAGCGAGGACCGATACCTATTTGAATCTAGCGGTATCTGTCATACGAGGCGTCTTCCTCGGAATCGTCGGACAAGAACTGCTCGTAGGCTGCGTTCCGCCATGCCGTGTCCTCTGGATCCGCGTTGACGAATACGACGACCGTGACCTTGCCCGTGGCGGGCAGCGCAGAAGCAACTTCGGGCGGTACAGTTAGCGTACCGCCGGCAAGTTCCGATTCAAATTCGATCGATCTTGTCATGGCTCCATAATACTATTTGGATGCTCTGCTGGCAACAAGCCCCGGGATGGTCGGGAGCGGCAACGGATTTCGGGGCCTGCGACTCCTGGGGACAGCGAAGGACGTTGATCCGCATCAGCGCTTCCCTTCGGGGCGCGGCTAAACGGTCGATAGAAAAAGAACTTGCCCATTCTTGCCAACAATGATTGCCGCGCCCGGACTGCCCTCCGCCGCGGCTGTCCCCGCTATCGCTACTGCTATAGCTGTTATAATGGAGTGATCGTTGGCCTCCTTCACGCCTCGGTCCGGGGCGATAGAACAGCGGCAGCGTCACATGTCGATTCGGTTCCAGCTTGAAAAGGAGATCGGCCGTGCCATGCGCGGCGATCGCTTCCGTTTTCAGCGGGAATTGCACGCGCTGGCGGGGTTGGAGAAGGAGGGAAAACCGAGCGACAGTCGGTTGGCGCGGCTGGTCGAGGCGGTGCGGCGGTCGGTCGAGTTGCGCGAGGCCCGTCGCCGCGGAGTGCCGCCGATCCGCTACGACGATGAATTACCCGTCTCGGCCCGACGCGGCGAAATCGCCGATGTCATCCGCGACAACCAGGTGGTGGTCGTTTGCGGCGAGACGGGCTCGGGCAAATCGACGCAACTGCCGAAAATCTGCCTGGAATTGGGCCGCGGGATCGAGGGGCTGATCGGCCACACGCAGCCCCGCCGCATCGCCGCCCGCAGCGTGGCCGCGCGGATCGCCGACGAATTGGCCTCCCCCCTGGGCCGCGACGTCGGCTTCAAGGTGCGTTTCGCCGAGGCCCTCTCGCCGCAGACGTACATCAAACTGATGACCGACGGCATCCTGCTGGCCGAAACACAGGGCGACCCGTTCCTCGACCAATACGACACGATCATTCTCGACGAGGCTCACGAGCGGTCGCTGAACATCGACTTTTTGATCGGCTACTTGAAGCGGCTACTGTCGAAGCGGCGGGATTTGCGGGTGATCGTCACCTCGGCCACGATCGACGCCGCCCGATTTGCCGCCCATTTCGCCACGCCGCATGGGCCGGCCCCGGTGGTCGAGGTTTCCGGACGGACGTATCCGGTCGAAGTCCGCTGGCGGCCGCCGCTGGCCGACGAAGACGGCGGCGAGCCCGACTTGCAGCAGGCGGTGCTGGCGGCCGTCGCCGAGGTCGCCGCCATCGACCAGGGCGACATTCTCATCTTCATGCCGACCGAGCGGCACATCCACGAGACCGTCAAGACGCTCCGCGGCCAGCCGCTGCCGGGCGATCGCAGCGGTCGCTTGCCCGAGATTCTGCCGCTCTACGCCCGGCTGTCGATGCGCGAACAGCAGCGGGTCTTTCAGCCCGGAGGGAGACGCCGCGTGGTGATCGCCACCAACGTGGCCGAATCGTCGTTGACCGTGCCGCGGATTCGTTACGTGATCGATCCGGGCACGGCGCGGATCAGCCGCTACTCGCCGCGGAGCAAGACGCAACGCTTGCCGATCGAGCCGGTCTCCCGCGCGTCGGCCGACCAGCGCAAGGGCCGTTGCGGGCGGATCGGGCCGGGCATCTGCGTGCGTCTGTTCGCCGAGGAAGACTATGCCGCCCGCGACGCTTATACTATTCCGGAAATCCAGCGGAGCAACCTCGCCTCCGTCATTTTGCAGACCAAGGCCCTGCGGCTCGGGCCGATCGAGCGATTCCCGTTCCTTGACCCGCCGAAGCCCGAGGCAGTGAACGACGGATACCGAACGCTCGTCGAGCTCGGTGCGATCGACGCCAAGGGCGAACTGACCGAGGTGGGCCGGCAATTGAGCCACCTGCCGATCGACCCGCGGTTCGGGCGGATGATTCTGGCCGCCGCCGAGGAAAGCTGCCTGCACGAGGTGCTGATTATCGCCGCGGCCTTGGCGGTGCAAGACCCTCGCGAGCGGCCGCTGGACAAGCAAGAGGCCGCCGACGCCTCGCACGCCGCCTGGGCCGACGAACAGTCGGACTTCATCGGCTACCTGAAACTCTGGGACTTCTACCACAGGCTGAAGTCCGAGCTTTCGCGGAATCAACTCCGCAAGGCCTGCCGGCAGAACTTTTTGTCGTTCAATCGAATCCGCGAGTGGCTCGACGTGCACCGGGAGTTGTTGGAGTTGGTGCGGCAGGCGGGGTTGTCGGGAGGAGTGGAGAGAGGAGAGGGGAGAGGGGAGAGGGAAACAAAGGAGAGCACTACACGCCGGTCTCCCTCTCCTCTCTCCGCTCTCCCCTCTCCCTTCTCCGCCCATCGCGTCAAACACGGCCGCACCGACCGTGGGCAATACGACAGCATCCATCGCGCCATCCTCACCGGATTGCTTTCCAGTCTCTCGAATCGCGGCGACGGCTACGAATATGCAGTCGCCGGCGGCGGCAAGGCGGTCCTTTGGCCCGGCTCGGGTGCGTTTAAGCAGAAACCAAAATGGGTGGTGGCGGCGGAGATCGTGGAAACGACGCGGCGATACCTACGGACTTGCGGACAGATCGATCCCCGCTGGATCGAGCGAATTGCCGCCCACCTCGTGCGTCGCACGTACCACGGCGTCCACTGGGCCCCCGCCCATGCTTCGGCGATGGCGTTGGAGAAGGTCACGCTCTTCGCCCTGACGATCGTGGCCGGGCGGCGAATCCCCTACGGGCCGATCGACCCGGCGATGTCGCGGCACCTCTTGATCGAGCAGGGATTGGTCGAGGGGCACATCGAGCCGAAGCCAGCTTTCTTGGTGAAGAACCAGGAACTGGCCGAGGAACTTGAACGGCTGCAAGCGAAACTGCGGCGGCGCGACTTGCTGGTACCCGATTTCTCGCGTTACGAATTCTACGATCGCCGCGTGCCGGCCGACGTCTACGACGGGCCGACGCTGGCCAAGTGGTTGAACTCCGAGCCGCACGCACTCAGCATGACCCGCGCCGACCTGCTCCGCCACGGGTTGGGCGAGTTGGGCGAGGAGCAATTCCCGGACGTGCTCAGCATCCGCCGCCTCGAACTGCCGTTGGACTACCGCTACGAGCCCGGCAGCGAGCAGGACGGCGTAACGCTCGACGTGCCGATCGAGGCCCTCAACCAGCTCGCACCGAGCCGCTGGGCTGGCTGGTGCCGGGGCTGATGAAAGAGAAGGTGCTGGCGCTGATCCGCGCGTTGCCCAAGTCGCTCCGCACCCGATTTGTTCCCGCCCCCGAGACGGCCGAGCGGGTCGTGCCGATGCTGCGGTTCGGCGAGGGAGACATTCACGCGGCCGTGGCGGCGGCACTGGGGCATCTCGGCGGCATCGTGGTTCCGCCCGACGCCTTCCAAGACGATCGCCTCCCGCCCGAACTGCGGATGAACGTCCGCGTCACGGCCGCCGACGGTCGGCTGCTGGCCGCGGGCCGCGACCTGGAAGCCATCCGCCGTGAACTCGGCTCGCAGCCGGCCGACAGCTTCTCACAACTCGACGACCCCCGCTGGAACCGCGACGGCCTGACCGATTGGGACTTCGACGACCTGCCGCCGGAGGTGGAGTTACCCCGCGGGCGAATCGCGATCAAGGCCTATCCCGCCCTGCTCGATCGCCCGGGGGACTGTCCCGATTTTCGCGTCAGCGAAAATGGGACTGTCCCCTTTAGCGGGAAGCAAGGCACGGTCTCCTTGCGGCTGGTAGATTCGCTGCCGCGGGCCGAGTATGAAACCCGGCTGGGACTGCGGCGGCTCTGTCTGTTGGCCGCCCACCGCGAGTTGAAAACACAGGTCGATTGGCTGCCGAATCTCGATCGCATGGAGGTCTACGCGGCGACGCTGCCGGGCTTCGACGTTCGCCGGCAGCTTGTCGAGTTGCTGGCCGACCGGGCGATGGTCGCGGACCAGCCCCTGCCGCGCAGCCGCGAGGATTACAATCGTCTGTTGGCCGCCGGCCGTGAACGGATCGGCTGGGCCGCCCAGGAAGTGCTCGCGGTCGTCTGGCCGCTGTTCGAGGGCTACCAGCAAGCATGTCTCGCGCTCGAAGAATTTGACAGCCGCTCCACGCCAAAGCCGCCTGCGGTCTCGCAGTCCTGTGTAGGAGGCGACTCCCGTCGCCGATTGCACGCGCAGGACCTCCGGAATCGGCGACGGGAGTCGCCTCCTACAGACTCCCTGCCCCCTGCCCCGCGCTGGCAATACGCGCTGGACGACGCCCGCGAGCAAATCGCGTGGCTGATGAACGCGGAGTCGTTTGCCAAGACGCCGTGGGAATGGCTGCGGCAATATTCGCGATATTTTCGCGCGATCTGCCAGCGTCTGGAGAATCTGCCGGGCGGGGTGCCGCGCGACTTCGAGAAGTTCCAGGATTTCCAACCCCGCTGGCAACTCTTCGTCGAGCACGCCCGGCGGCAGCAATCGCAGGGCATCGTCGATCCCGAGTTGCTCCATCTGCGCTGGATGCTGGAAGAGTATCGCGTCTCGCTTTTTGCCCAGAAACTCGGCACCGCCGTCCCGGTCTCGCCGAAACGGCTAGAGCAGCAATGGGCGAAAGTGCAGCCGTAAGCCGCTCCGCTTTGCCGTCAAAACGGTGAGTCCGTTTAGCCGCCGCGTCCACGCGGCGCAGAATCGCTCGCGACTGCGGCGCCGCGTGGACGCGGCGGCTAAACGGCTTGCAGATGACGGCCGCAATACCCGTCACTGCCCAAAATCGAGGGGGGGGATGTACAAAACTGCGTCCCGCTCCGTATAATAATTGGGTTCACCCACATCGCGCAATAACGCACAATGCGGCATCGACAATAGGAGGAATGACCATGTGCCGACGACCTGTTCTTCTGGCGGTTGCCGTTCTCGCTTGCCTCTCTGTCTCGACGGCGTTCGCCGATTGCGGCTGCGGCGCGGCTGCGACGACTTACGCGCCGGTTGCGTCGAGTTATTCGGCGTACTATCCTTCCTACTCGTACTCGGCGTACTATCCTTCCTATTCGTACTCCGCGTACTATCCTTCGACGGTTAGCTATTATTTGCCGACGCAGGTCACTTACGCCCCGGCGACGCCGGTCACCTATTACACGCCGGTTGCGCCGCAGGTGACCTACTACGCGCCGACGCCGGCCTACACGACCTGCTACGCGGCGCCCGTCGTGCAGCCCTACGCGACCTATTACACTCCGGCGGTCCAACCGGCGGCCGTCTATTATTACGGCGTCCCCGGCCGGAGCATCTTCGGAGCGCCGAGGGTTTACGTCCCCGGCCAACCGGTGCGGAATGCGTTGCGGGCAGTCACGCCGTAGGCGTCGTGACAAGAGAAGCGGCACGGCCGTGCCTACCAGGGCTTTTCCATCAGCCCCACGATCTGCTCGGCAATGCGGCAGATCGCCTCTTGCTGGGCGGTGGCTACCGTTTGGCCGACCTCGGGCACGAGATCGCTGGCACCGCTGACGTCGGCGATTTCGGGCGGCAAGGGAATGCACTTGTCGTCGCGCAACTTCACGCCGGTGCGGTCCGTCCAACTGACTTGCACGCTGATGGCCGTCTGAACCTCGCGGGCGTCGCCGCTGAGATCGGGAACCAGCACGGTTTTGCTCTCTTGGATGATGGCACCGGCGAGTATCGTGTCGGCGTGGGCTTCATCGGTCAGCTTGTAGGGCGTGACCCGTTGGATCTCCTTGACCACCGCTTCGGTCAGGCGCTCGCCGAGATTGCGGCGGAAGCTGTTCGACTTGAAGACCGGCACGTAGATCGTGTGTACCTCTTGCGGAAAGAGCGATTGGTTGCCGATCTGATAGCCGGCGCAGCCGCAGAGCGAGAGCAACACAAGCGGCGAGAGGATTAGCGTTAGCCGGTATTTCCCACTCCGGTGGGGCAGACATTCTTGTCTGCCGCGAGAAGTCACGATGATCGGGCAGACAAGAATGTCTGCCCCACCGGAAATACTGTGGTCCATTTTTCCCGTGTGGTGAGGACTGCGAGATAGCCGGCGGCCAGCGGCCGGTGGTGGGCCGTCGCGGACTGCTGCGGGAGCCGTTGGCTCCCGGCTATTGGGACCCGTGCCGCTCACCGTTTCTTCCCTCCAAAGAGCGAATCGAAGAATGCGGGGGGCTCGTCGGGCTCGTTGCGGATCTTCTCCAATTCCGCCTTCGCCTTCTGCGCACTCTCGGTGCCGGGGAATTCGTCGATCACGCTGTTGTAGTACAGCCGGGCAGCGCCGTAGCAATGCCGCCCCTGGTAGTACTGGGCACGGACGAAGTCGCGATTCGCCCGCTCTTCCTCGATCCGCATCTGGTCTTTGATCACGCGCTGCCGCTCGTCGCCCAGCTTGTCGCCGAACTGGGTGAGCGTCGTTTTGGCGAGTTTCCCCGACTCCCTTAGCGGCGTCTCGTCGTAGGCCGCGCCTTGGTAGTGACGCATGTGCGCCTGGAGTGCGAAGAGATGGGCCTTCAACTGATACTTGCTATCGGGATACTCCTTGATCAGCAAGTCGTAGTTGTCGGCCGCGTCGCCCCATTGGCCGCGGAGGAAATAGGCGTTGCCCAGGGCCATCAGGCTGGCGTCGGCCAACGGGCCCCTCGGGTCGTAGACGCGCACCCGCTCGTAAGCCTGGACCGCGTAGCCGAAGGCGTCGAACACCGGCCGCTCTCTGTTGGTTAGGTTGGGAGTGGTGGGCCAGGTGGGGTTGGCGTTGTAGAGCTGCTCCCAATAGCGGCCGATGGCGAACTGGCGGGCAATCACCGTATCGAGGTGCCGCGTATTGGGATATTTTTTCAGCAAGCCGCCGATGGTGTCGTGCGCCTTCGGATACTGGTCGGCGAAGAACTCGCTCTCGCTTTGCAGGAAGAATGCGTCTTCTTCCAAGGCGGAGTCGGGCCAGCGATCGGCGGCGGCGGCGAACTTCTCCCGCGCCTGCTTGAACAGCGCGATCGCCTCCTCCTTTCCCGCCTTGGCGGTCTTCTCATCCACGCCGCGGACACTGGCTGCGGTCAGTTTGGCGCTCGCCTGTTTATAGAGCGACTTGCCCTCCGCCATCGCCGCCTTGGCGAGCTTCTCGTCCGGCCCGTAACCGGCGGCATTTTTGATGTTCTTGTAGACGTTGTCGGGTGCCAGGTCGGAGAGCTCGAATCCCTTCTTCTTTTTCTCTTCCTCCTCTTTGACTTTGACGGCGCTGATGCTGATTGCGCCGGCGGGCGGCGGGGGCAGTTCGGCGGGAATCGCCGGCGGCGGACCGGCGGCACTCGACGGCCCCGGCACCAACGGGCCCGTGCCCTCGGGCGGCGGCGCCCAGGCCGACGCCAGTTGCACGCCCGAATCGCCAGGCGGCGCCGCAGCGGGCGGATTCGTCGGCTGTGTCGGAGTCGCCGGTGGTTTGGCGTCGGCCGTCGTGCCCTTGCCAGTCAACGACTTGAACAGCCAGCCGTCATACTCGTTCGTCCCGTCGCTGCTGACACCGTTTTGCGGGTGGTTGGCGGCCGGGGGAACACTTGCACAACCGGCGGAAAGGGCCAGACAGCAAGCCAGCGTCAGCCACAGCAGCGATCGGCAGATCGACATAGAGGACATCCTTGTCCGCAACAGTTGGGTGCGTTCCATGCACCGATTCTCATTGCCGCCAGCGCTCGTCTACATAATCCACATCTACGATCGAGGCCGGCGGGAAGTTCACCATCGTCCTGCCGGCTTCTCGCATCCCACCTATTCTCTCAGCATTCGCAAGTATTCGTGCATCCTCGGTTTTCGGCCGAGCAGGTGGGCAAAGTAGCGATTCAACAAAGCCCGCATTTCGCCCAATCCATTCGGACTGATTTCAACTCGCCGCCATGCGTTGCCATCGGGGTCAGCCAAAAGGGCCAGTGTCCGCAGCACGCCCGCGCTGACCTGCACAACCTGCTTTTTTCCCGCTTTACATTTCGGACACAAAACGCCGCCGTCGAGCAGCCCGAAGGCGACTCGGCCGGTCAGCGCAACCGCAGTCCCGCACTCGACGCAAGCCTCCAGCGACGGCGTGTGGCCGAGGAGCCGTAACGCACCCAACTCAAAACGCACGAGCCGCTTGGCGACCGGCTCTCCTGCGGCCAGCGCCGCTAAGGTCTGGTCGGCCAAATCGAACAGATCCGGATGAGGATCGTCATCATCGGTCATTTCGCCCAGCAACTCGGCGACATAATAGGCTGCATACAATCCCGCCAGATTCCGGCCGGCGGGCCGGAAACGCCGCAAGAGCTTGGCCTCCGTCAATAAGTCGAGGGCTTCCGACGATTTGTGGAGGAAGACTATGCGACAGAGGGCCAGTAGGTCAAGAGCAGACTCGAAGGGAGACTTGAGCCGTCTCGCCCCCTTTGCCAGAGCCCCTATCTTGCCGAATTCGCGGGTGAACAGCGTCACCACCAGGCTGGTTTCGCTGAACTCAACGCTGCGAATCACAATGGCGGTGGCTTTTTCAGAGGGCATAAGGCTAGTCGTACCAGAACCGGCACACGCAAACGACCAAGTTGCTGTTCAAGCCGCCGCGTCCACGCGGCGATAAACCGGCACCAGTGCGACGCCGCGTGGACGCGGCGGCTAAACGCGGCTATCAACAACTTCCCGTCAAGTATACTCTCTCTTTGCGGCGCATGGTTGTCCGTTGCCGCGGCGTCGCGTCGTCATAGCCGACCAGGTGCAGCGTTCCGTGAATCACGTACCGCAGCAACTCTTCTTCGGGAGTTGCACTGTACTGCGGGGCACAACGCCTGGCGGTATCGGCGCTGGCAACCACCTCGCCTTCCAACGAGCCTTCCGACCCATCGAGCAGGAAGCTGAGCACGTCGGTCGGCTGGGGATCATCGAGGAACTCCTCGTGCAGCGCGGCGATTGTGGCGTCATCAACGACGGCGACGCTGATCGTGGCTTGCAAGATTCCGGCGTCACGCACGATCGCCGTGACCGCCTGCCGGATGCGACGGCGATCGATCTTCAGCGTCTTCTGGCGGTTGGTTATGTGGATGGCGATCACGGCGGAGGGTAATTCCTGTGCGTAAGAGCGATTCCTGCGAAACCGCGAGCGGTTGCGATTGGTTCCGCATCAGCGCCGCGTGGACGCGGCGGCTAAACGTCCGACCCCCAATCCCTAATCCCTCATCTCTCATCCACTCACGCTGAGCGCTGCTCGGGATACTTGATTCGCCCGTGGTAGATCGAAGTAAGCGACATGACCATGCTCTTTTCGATGGTGCGAAGCTCACGGAGCGTTAGACCGCTCTCGTCGAACTGGCCGCCGTGCAGGCGATACTCGGCGATCTCGCGCACGAGGCTTTCGATCCGCGCCGGCGTGGGATCGACCAGGGTGCGGCTGGCGCTCTCCACCGCGTCGGCCAACATCAGCACGGCCGCTTCCTTGGTCTGCGGCTTGGGGCCAGGGTAGCGGTAGCTGCTCTCGTCCACTTCGCCGCCGTTGGGGTCGGCCTGCTGCTGCTCGGTCGCCCGATCGTAGAAGAACTCGACGCGGGTGGTGCCGTGATGCTGGGCGATCAGGTCGATGATCGGCTGCGGCAGGCGATGTTGCCGGGCCAGGTCGGCGCCGTCCTTGATGTGGGCGATGATCACCAGCGTGCTCATGGCGGGGGCCAACGCCTCGTGGCGGTTGTCGTCGGGACCCTGGTTCTCGACGAAGTAGTCCGGCTTGAGCATCTTGCCGATGTCGTGGAAATAGGCCCCCACCCGCACCAGCAGCCCACGGGCGTGGATGCTCTCGGCGGCGGCCTCGGCGATCGAGCCGACGGTGATCGAGTGGTTGTAGGTGCTCGGGGCGCGGCGGACCAGCTCTTGCAGCAGCGGATGCGCCACGTCGCCCAATTCCAGCAGGCTCAGGTCGGTCAACACGCCGAAGAAGCGCTCGATGAAAGGGAGCATTCCGAAGATGATCAGGCTGGCTGCGACCGCCCAGCCGCCGTTGAACAGCGCATCCGTACAGAGCCAACGGTTGATCGGCTGGTCGCCGATCAAGCCGACGACGAACCGCAGCGCCACGGCTACCGCCCCGGCGAAGAAGCCAACGTAGATCAGTTTCTTGCGGTTGCGAATGCGGGCCAGGTTCAACACGGCCGCGGCGGTGACGCCCATCATCACGATCAGTTCTTCCAAGCCGTGTCCGATGCCCAGCACGACGATCAGCGCCACCGTGCCGGCCAAGAGCAGGGCGAGATCGCGGGGATAGACGATCGCCATCACCATTCCGAACAGCAGCACGGGAAGCAGTTCGCTCCGTAGCGTGTCCGGCGGCATAGCCGCCCAACGCGACAAGGCGACCGCGACGACCGCCATCAACAGCAGGACCAGCAGCCGCGTGAGGCTGGCCAGCGGTCCGCGCTGCCGGAATCGCATGTAGATGCCGCACATCAGCAAGGCCACAAAGGCCAGCGCCAGCACGGCGAAGGCCCGGGCCGCCATTTTCGCCAGCGACCGCGCCTCCATCGCTCTAGTGTATTCGAGCTGCAGCAGTTCGATCTGGTCCTTGTCCAGCGGCTCGCCGGCCTTGGCCAATACCTGGCCGACGGCGTATTCCGCCTGCACTGGGTCGACGCCCTTCTCGGCCTTGTCCATGCACTCTTTGGTCAATTTGTCGTCGGGAGTGAGCGTGGGCTTCATCGTCTTCAGCCCGCGCTTGATCCAGGCGAACAACCGATCGGCCACCGGCGAGAGCCGCGGGTCCTTGCGCAGGGCGTCGTAGATCGCGGTTCCGTCGCCGATTAGCACTTGGCTGATCGGCACCGGGCGCTGCGACTGCGGATGCCCCGCGGGATAGACCGAGATTTCCTGCTGATTTCCTGGGCCGTTTTTGTCACTGAGTTTGTCGAGCAGCCCCGATCGCTCGAAGTCGGTGAAGACGTTGGCAATCGCCGAGGCGGCACGATCGAGCGACTCCTGCGGCGTAAAGGCGGCGCGGAACTTGCGGAATTGCTCCTCCTTCTCCTTCTCCGTCGGCGGCGCGGCGCCTTCCGGCGTGGGCGGCTGAAAATCCTGCCAGAGTTTTGGGTCGAGCTTGTCCAAAGTCGGGGCGGCGGTCAACTCGACCAACGCGGTGCGCAACTGGCCGCGCAACTGGACCAGCGGCTCGGGATCGTGGGCATAGACGTAGGGGGTCTGGGCCCGCGCCTGTTGCTGCTTGGCCTGGGTGGCCACCGGGTCGTCCTTGCTGAACTTCACCGTGCTGACGATCGCCCGGCCGGGCGTGTAACCGGTGCTGAAGCGGAAGGGCGGGTCCCAGCCGTGAATCACCGAGCAGAGCGAAGCCGCCGCCAACAGCGCCAACGCGACCCGCCCCAGAACGTCCCGGTGGCGCAGGCTGATCCAGGCCCGCTCCCATTGGCCGGGCGGAAGTTCGAGCGAAGCCACCCGCTCGAAACGTTTGCGTCGTCGCAGACCGAACGGCATAGGACTCCTGATCGCCGCAGCAATACCCGCGCGGGGCCGGGACCAGACAACGTCGAAAAAACTACCGAGTCTTACAGTTTGCTGAGCGGCGCTTTTTGGGATGTTCTTCGTAAGCGTGCACGATCTTCTGCACCAACGGATGGCGGACGATGTCGGCGGCGGCCAGCCTGACCGACGCAATGCCCTCGATGCCGTGCAGCCGCGACAGGGCGTCGACCAGCCCGCTCTGGGCGTGAGACGGCAGGTCGATCTGCGTCACGTCGCCGGAAACCACGATCTTCGAGCCGGTTCCCATCCGCGTGAGAAACATCTTCATCTGCGCGACGGTGGTGTTCTGGGCCTCGTCGAGAATGATGAACGCCTCGTTCAACGTCCGCCCGCGCATGTAGGCCAGCGGGATGACCTCGATCAAGTCCTCTTCGGTGTAGCTGCGGATCAGATCGTGATCCATCATTTCGTGCAGGGCGTCCAACAGCGGCCGCAGATAGGGATTGATCTTGGCCTGCAAGTCGCCCGGCAGAAAGCCGAGGCTTTCGCCCGCCTCGACGGCCGGGCGGACGAGCACGATTTTGCGGATGGCCTGGCGTTTCAGGGCGGCGACCGCCATTGCCACGGCCAGATAGGTCTTGCCCGTGCCCGCCGGGCCACAACAGAGCACGATGTCGTTGCGGCGGATAGCCTCCACATAGCCTGCCTGGCCGGGAGAGCGGGCACGAATCTGCCGGCCGGCGCAAAGACCTCGATCGGCGTCTCGCCGTCGGGAGGGAGGCCCTCTCGGACGCCGGCCAGCACGCGGCTGACGTCGTCGGCCGATACGTCGCCCAGGCGGTCGGCGCAGGATTGCAGCCGTTTCAGCACTTCGGTGGCCTGGGCTACGGCCGCGTCGGGCCCGGCGACCTGGATTTCGCCGTCATGCACCGTGACGCTCACGCCCAGTGCATTGCGAATTCGCCGCACGTGCTGATCGCAAGCGCCGAACAGCGCCAGCAGCGTCTTGGAACTGACGACCGAAAGGGTTGATTCCATTATCGAGATGGGCGGCGAAAGCCGGCAGCCCAAGTACATAGCCGCGACCTCAGGTCGCCGAGCAGACCGCCACCAGCGGCCAAAGCTCTCTCCCAACCCCAAGTATACTAGAAGTCGCTGAGGTTGGCGATGTAGGTGTGGCAGTGCGGGCAGATGTGAGTGCCCAGCGTGACCTCCCGATTACAACGGTTGCAAATCTTTTTCGGAAAAGGGAGGCGGTGCAGGTCGGAATCCGAGGCGGCCAAGAGCACCCCGGAACTCTCGGCTTCAACCCTTTCGGCCGGTGTCTGTCTGCCCAGAAGACCTAGTATAGCGTCTTCGGAAATGGACTTTTTCTCAGGTTTGGGAACAACGACTCTCCCCTTGCAAGACGGGCAGAGGCCCGATGTCCCCGCAAACGAATCCTTGACGTTCAGCACGTGCCCGTTCTGACAAACGCATCGTATCGACATGGTTGACCTCCTTCGCCCTCGCCCGAAAGGCGTGTCGAAATGCGCTGCAGGAAATAAGTGCGGTCGGAAACGTTCCTCCTTTTAGAATCGTTATGAATCTTGCCCTTCGCTGTCTCGAACGGACCCACGCGGAGAATCGAATCGGTATAGATAAGGCGCAACCCCCATCATACCCGATTTCCTAGAATGTCAATAGCCCCCCCGCCGCGAAAAACCCGCGGCCACACGCAACGAGTTTAGCCGCGCCCCAGAGGGAAGTGGCCGCCAGTCCGACGCATTTTGCCGTGAGCGGCCAAATTGATTTCCGCCGCCAATGCCGCTATGATGAGGGCGACGGCAGCGCCCCGCGTCGCCGTTTCCCTCCCCCTTTAGCCCCACCTTCATAAGGAATCAGTCCATGAACGATTCTCGCATCAGCCGCCGCGATCTGATTAAGGGGGCGGCCGCCGCCGTCGCCGCCCCTTATGTCATCACCTCGACCGCCCTGGGCAACGTCGACACCCCGCCGGCCAGCGAGAGAGTTACCGTCGGGCATATCGGCGTCGGTACCCGCGGGCTGCCGTACGATTTTCTTGGCTGCAAAGGGATGCAAGCCGTCGCCGTGGCCGACACCTACCGCGATCGCCGCGAAGGCTGGGCCCGGCGGATTAAAGGGAAGGCCTACGCCGATTTCCGCGACCTTCTCGCGCGGCCGGACATCGACGCGGTGACCGTCGCCACGCCCGACCACTGGCACGTGCCGATCGAGATCTTGGCCGCCCGCGCGAAGAAGGACGTCTACGGCGAGAAGCCGCTCGGCCTGACGATCGAACAGGACCTCGCCTGCCTGCGGGTCTTCCGCGAGACCGGCCGCATCTTCCAGTACGGCACGCAGCAACGGAGCATGCCGAACTTCCGCTTCGGCTGCGAGCTGGTCCGCAGTGGGCGGATCGGCAAGGTGCATACGATCGAAGTGATTGCCCCGAACGGTTCCGCCGGCGGCTCGACCAAGGAGATTCCCGTGCCGCCGACGCTCGATTACAGCATGTGGCTTGGCCCGGCCCCGCTGGCCCCGTATACCGCCGACCGCTGCAAGAACCCGGGCCATTTCTTCATCCACGATTATTCGATCGGCTATCTGGCCGGTTGGGGCGCCCATCCCTTGGACATCATGATTTGGGGCAACGATTCCGATCTGTCCGGCCCGATGACGGTCGAAGGCAGCGGTCTGATTCCCACCCAGGGGCTTTACAACAACGTCATCAATTGGGACATGCGGATTCAGTTCGCCGACGGCGTGAAAGTGACTTTCAAGCCCGGCAGCGATTCGACCAAGTTTATCGGCACGGAAGGTTGGGTCAGGGTTTGGCGGGCCCAAAACGGCATCGACGCCGAACCGAAGTCGCTGCTTGGCTCGAAGATCGGCCCGAACGACGTACACCTGACCGAGAGTCCCGGCCACGCCCAGAACTTCATCGACTCGGTGAAATCGCGCAAGCCGCCAATTGCCCCGTTGGACCAGGCCATCCGCAGCGACACGATCAGCCAACTTTGCGACATCGCCGTCCGCCTGAACCGCAAGATCACCTGGGATCCCAAGCCCCAGAAGATCGTCGGCGACGACGAAGCGACGAAACTGACGCAGCGCTCGATGCGGGCGCCGTGGACGCTGTAGAAACGTAGCGGGGAAAAAGGGGACAGGTCCAATTTGTGCGAAGCACCCTCCGGGCCGTTCCGGCAAATTGGACCTGTCCCCTTTTTCCCCGCTGTAGAAAACGTCGCCATTCAACCCGAGGAGGCTGTCGGTGCGCCAATTCACCATGATCGTGCTATTGCTGAGCGTCTCGATGGCGGCAGCTTCATGCCCGGCGGCCGCGGAGAGCGAGAAGGCGCGGGCGCGGGCAATTCTCCGCGGCGAAAAATCGGCGGAAACCAGTAGCCCCTTCGCCGCTGCCGTCCGTCTGATCGACCAGCGCGGCGGGCAGTTCGGGTTCGACGCCGCGGGCAACCTGCTGACCGTCGATCTGGCCAGCGACCGCGTCTCCGTGGCCGATCCCGATCTGGCGTCCCTCGCCGCCTTTCCGCATCTGAAACGGCTGAAGCTCTCCGGCAGCGGCATCAGCAATGCCGGCATTCGACAGGTCACCGCGCTGGCCGGCCTGGCGGAACTCTCGCTGCTCGACGCCCAAATCGACGACGCCGGCATGGCGCAACTCGCCCGTTTGACCAACCTGACCTCCCTGTCGATCCGCCGCAGTCCCGCCCTGACCGACAAATCGCTGGAGACCGTGAAACGCCTGCCGAAACTGGTCGATCTGGGGTTGCTCGATCTGGGCATAACCGACGATGGGCTGAAACAAGTGGCGCAGCTCGCCGGGCTGCGCTCGCTCGATCTCCGCGGCGATTCGCAACTGTCCAACGCGGGTTTGCAGCGGCTGCTCAAGCTCAAGAGTCTGAAAACGCTGCGGCTCGGCGGGTACCAGATCAACGACGACACACTCTCGCTCGTCAGCCGGTTCCCCAAATTGACCGGCCTGACGATCGACGAAGCGGCCGTCACCGATGCAGGCCTATCGCGGGTCGCCGGCCTGCCGTTGCAAGAGGTTACCCTAGTCCACTGCTTCAGCATCACCGACGAGGCGTTTCAATCGCTCGGCCGGTTTCCCCGGCTGCGGCAGCTCGCTCTCCAGGGCATCCCGCTGGACGGCAGCGGACTGAGACAGCTTCACAACAGGGGCCAACTCATCTCCTTGCGATTGAACGAGACCGGCATCGCGGACGCGGCGATCGAGTCGCTTCGCGGACTGGAGAATCTCGCCCGCCTCGAACTGCGGCAAGCGCAAATCAGCGACGCCGCCGTAGGCGTTCTCGCCACTCTCACTGGGCTGAAGACCCTCGACATCGCCCAGACCGGCATCACCGACGCCGCCGCCAAACGGCTGGCCAAGGCCCTGCCAGAGTGCAAAATCACGCACTAGGCGCGAGTCACGGAGAGGAATCTCGGCTGAGTCAACTTGACAGGCCCAGAGCTTACCACGGAGACACGGAGGACACGGAGAAAGAGATGAGGGATGAAGGATGAGAGATGAAGGGTGGGAGAGGAAGGAGGACGAATGAGGGCCACATGGCACGCGGTTTGGCGGATGTGTCACCGATTGGAATAGTGTTCTTCTCCTTGGTCCTGCTCTTTCCTTTGGTGATGCCGTTTCTTTCTCCACGCTGTAATCTCTATCCCTTATCCCTTATCCCTCATCTCTCATCCTTCATCCCTTCCTCCGTGTCCTCCGCGCCTCCGTGGTAGGCATCCCGCGATTCTCATTTCGCCTTCGGCAGCAGCGCGTCTTTCAACGGCTCGATCCAACGGTGGCGATCCGGATCGTAGACGCCGAAGCCGGAGCAGAATTCCCAGTAAGCGAAACCCATTTTTCGCTTCAGGGCCTCGGCGGCGACGAAGCGCGTCCAGCGGGCCCGCGATTCGAGGTCGGCCTTGCTGTAGGCGCCGAATTCGCCCAGCCAGATCGGCCGCCGGTGCTGCACCGCCCAGGTGATCGCGGCATCGAAATCGCGGCGGACCTCGCGCCGCTCCGCCGGCGTGCCCATCCACGTGGTGCCTAGCCATTGTTGCGAGTCCGGCCCGGCCCAACTCGCCCCTTGATGGGTGAAATGGAACGGATTGTAGTAATGCACGGTGACGATTAGATGGCGGTCTCGCTCGGGCAGTTCCAGGCTCGGCAGTTCCTTGATGCTGTTCCAGCCGACCGGGCCGACGACGATCTCCCGCCGCGGATTCGTGCGGCGGACGACAGTAATCGTCTCGGCCAGCAGTTGGTTCCACTTCTCGGCGGTCAAGTTCCCGTTCGGCTCGTTGAACAACTCGAACGCCAACGCCCGCGGATAGCCTTCATAATGTTCGGCGATCTGCCGCCAAAGGGCCACGAATCGCTGGCGGTGTTTGTCGGGCTCGCGCACCAGTTCATCGTAGTTGTGCATGTTGACGATCGGGGTGATTCGCCGGCGGAGCAACTTGCCGATCGCCCAATCGACGCGCGCGAAAAACTCCGGATCGATTCGATAGGGCGGCGACGCCTCGGCGTGCGCCGACCAGCGGACCGGCAGTCGCACGGAGTTGAAGCCGGCCGATGCGATGTGATCGAAGTACTCGTTCTTGAGCACGACGCCCCAATCCCCTTCTCGCGGCGCTTCCAGCGCGTTGGCGAGATTCACGCCGCGTCCGAACACGGGCTGCAACCGCTTGAAGAACGGATCGTCGAAGACCGCCGTCATCGCGCTTTCGTCGAAGCGCACCGCCCGGATGCTGTTGACCAGGATGCGGCGGGCGCGGCCCGGCTTGTCCACCATCACCTGAAGGAAGGCGATATTTCGCAGCTTGATCGGGCGCTGGTCGCCATACCACGTTCCAAACGGCAGGACGAGGGTCGCCCGGCCGCGGCGGGGGACATTCACTCCTTCGGCGTTGCAGCCGTGGCGGCCATCGGCGCCGGGGTTGTTCACGCTCAGCAGCACGCGGACCGGCGCGTCTTCGGGGTTGTAGACGTCCATCTCGACCCCGTCAAATCCGCTCAAATCCCATCGCCCCTCGCGCCGCTGGAGCAGCGCGCCGGGCCACGACGCCGCCGCTTCGGTCGTGATCTCCAACGCCGGCTTTCCGGCAAATCGCGTCATCGCCGTGGTCGCCTGGACCGGGCTGATTTTGATGCTCTTCAGACTGGCAAAGTCGACAATCACTGTTGGTGGCGCGGAGTTGTCGGCGAGAATGGCCACGGGCGCCACCGCGAAAATGAGCCCGATGGCGATGGCGAAGATTGTCGCCGGGACGTCGCCGTGGAGAAGCGATAAGGCCATCGTGTGCCGGCGTTTCATCTTTCGGTCTCTTCTATTTCGGGCTCTTCGCCGCTTCTCGAGCGTCAGCGTAACAACGTCACGCCGTGGGAAACCCGAGCATTTCCATCGATTGGCGGCATTTTTCCAGAATCGCGTCCCGGTCCGGGTCGGCGAGCGAGCCGTGGCTTGAGCCGATCTTATCGGCAAGCACCATCGAGATTTGCCCGCGCGAGAGTTTGCAGCGGTCGCCGAGGATTTCAATCGTCTTTTCCTCCTGCGCGACCAGATCCTCATAGCGAAGCAGGTGGCAATTGGCGTCGCGGGTGGCGAACTCGCAATATCCCAGGACGCCGTCGTTGTATCTTGCGATCCATTCGTCAAGCGAGGGGCACCAATCCTTGGGCGTGCTCGTCCACACGCTCAACGGATTCCGCACCAGAAGGAGCAGGCAGGCGTTGGGATAGCAGCCACGCAGCAACTCTGCCTCGGCGCGGGCGTACTGAACCTCCTTGAATCCCAGGATATCGTGGTCGCTCCGATATCGGCCGTAAAGCGAGTTCAGCAGCGATCGGGCCGAATCGACGACGGCCTGCTGCACGCGGTCCAACTCGGGACACATGTCGGCGATCCAGAGATTGGGGTTTTCATCCTGGCCGAAATACGCCTCGCGCTCCGCGGCGCCCGCCACCGAAAAGGTGGCGACATCGGAAAAGACCGAAGCGAAACGCTTCAACACCGCCCCATGTTCGCCCCAAATCAGGGTCTCCTTGCGGGCATTACATATTCGCTGTAGGAGCGTGGAGCCGGTGCGGTGAACCGGCGAAAGAAGCAGCAGGTTGAGTGTCTCGGTTTCCGGCCCGCGCTCCGCCAGCGTCCAACGCTCCGGTCGATAAGCCAACTCCCCCAGCGATTCCGGCAGCGGCTCCGCCAGAGATCGCTGCGCCCCCTTCTCCCACAAAGCATCTCGGAGGGATGGCCGGCGGCCAATTGCCGGCAGTTCTCTTAACTCGCAAACGCCCTTCAAACCAAGCTGCAAAGGCTCGCCCGAGGAAATGCAGTGCAGAGTCTGGACGCAAAGCCGCAAATCGTCGCAAAGCCGCAACGCCCTTCGAAACGTCCCCCAGAAAAGGCGATGGCGGAGAGTGTTGGGAGGGGCTATCGCCACATCGATCGACTTCAGGCTTCTGTATTCCTTGGAGTTCTCGATCTCCGCGAGTTTCTTCCGCAGGGTGTTATACGATTCTTCGACCGCGGCCAGGTTGCCCCAGGCGAAATCACTTTCGCGGACCGCTTCCTGCCATCGCTTGTAAGAGCGGTCGGCCTCCTCTTCTTCACGCCGCAAGCGATCAATCGCGCATCGCAGGGCGATTCGCGAGCCATCCTCGGCTAACATGACAGTCATCGCTCCCGCGTTTTCTCCTTCCGGTCGAAGCGTCTTCTCACAACCTTGTCTGCGTAGAGGATACCCTGGGCAACGTCCTAACACAATGGGAGAGCACTTATCGGCCTCCCCTGATGGGGCAGATGGCCCAGTTCGTATACGCTCGGACTCGTCTGGAGACTACCGCGACCGCTCTTTTTTGAGAACCCAGTAAGATAGGACGTTTTTGGATTGACGTTGCAACAGTTGTCTTGGGCAAGTACTTGATTCCGGGTTGAGCGGTGCGCCCGAGATGCAAGGCACTGTTGGCGGCAGCCAATGAAGCCATCTTGGCGACGAAGTCCGCCTGCGGCTGCAAGATCGGTTCATCTCAATTGACCAGCCCGCACGCCCAGCAGAACCACGCCACCGGCGCCGAGAGCAGCAGCGAGTCGAGGATGTCCAACACGCCGCCGAAACCGGGCAACCAGGTGCTCGAATCCTTCGCGCCGACGTCGCGTTTGAGAAGCGACTCGGCCAAGTCGCCCATCACGCCGGCCAACCCGACCAATAGGCCGAAGACGAGCCAGCCCCACGCGAGGGGCAGCTTGTTGATCGAGGGACTAGCGGCCGTGAAAGGAACGATCCATCGGAAGGCCGCCCACGAGCCGAGACATGCGAACAGCAGCGCGCCGATCAGCCCCTCGCTCGTCTTGCCGGGGCTGATCCGCGGCGCCAACTTGTGCCGGCCGATGAGCCGGCCCACGGTGTACGCCCCCGTGTCGCCCATCTTGACCACGATCACCCATGCCGCCAGCGATCCGACGCCCCAAGCCATCCGCATCTGCACGGCAAATCCGAGCATCAGCCCAAGGTAAACCAGGGCAAAAATGCCCACCGCAAGATTGGCCATGTTGCCGCCTGGCTTCCGGTAGGACGCCATTTCGCCAAACAGGACAAGGAGTGTTGCAGCGCCCAGCGAGAACAGCAATGGAGTTTCCCAAAGCGAGGTCCTCGGGCTTAACCGAAGCCCGAGCAGCAGGCCGCTCGGCGTCAAGAGCCAATCGAGGGTGGCTAGCCAGGTGCCGGTCACCAGCAGCACGTTGCCGAGGTAGACCGTCCAGCGCAGCGGCCGCATCCCCGCCGCTGCCGCCAGGTCCAAGACCTCCTTGGTGCCCAACAGCGCGGCCGCGATCGCAACCGGCATGAGCCACGCGCCCGGCACGGCGGTCGTGCGCTGATCGAGCCAGCAGAGCGCGACCAGCGCGGCGATAAGGAGCGTACCGAAGAGGAATCGCCAGCGGAGCATAATCGTTCGTCCCGCCCGGACACTTAATAGTGGCCCAGCAATTCAGATTCCATCTATCATGCACCCTTTCACTAGCCCAGGCGTTTACGCCTGGGGAAGGGGTCCCGCTACCTGATCGTTTCCCTTTTTTCTGTGAGCCCCCTTCAGGGGGCGGCGATTGGTTTGGCGCGAAACGTGGCTGAGAACCAATCCTTTCACGTCCCCTGAAGGGGATTCAAGGAAAAAGGAAAAAGATAACACTGGGGCTCCCGTTCCACAGGCGTAAACGCCTGGGCTAGTGAAAAGGCACATAAGCGAAAATTACCCGCAGCTCCCAACCAAACGATTCGCGCAACAACACGGCCCTTGGTGTCCGACTATGCCAATGACATTCACATCGCTGCCGCCTCAGCCAGGAGCGATCGGCTGCTGACGATCGACCAGATCAACTCCGCCACGGCGCGGGCGGCGGTGGGACGGGCCGACTCGTACATCGCCGCCGACATCCGCCGCCGCAACTCGTCGTTGGCCAGCAGAAAACAGAGCATGTCGGCCAAGCGATCGTCGAGACGGTCGGAGATCTCGCGCTCGTCGATTGTAACGCAGCCGCCGCGGGCGGAAAAGGCCCGCGCATTGACCAACTGGTGATCGTCGGCGGCGTGTGGATAGGGCAACAAGACGCTGGGCACCGCCGCCGCCGACAATTCCGCCAGGGTCGTCCCGCCGGCGCGGCAGACGGCCAAGTCGGTGGTGCGGAGCATGGCGGGCATATCCTCGATGAACGGCACGACCGTGGCCGGCAAGTCGAATTTGCGGTAGAGCGTCTTCGTGGCATCGACGTCCGCTTGCCCCGATTGATGCACGATGTACCAATCGCCCAACTGCCGGCGAACCTTGTACAGCGCCCGGGGCACGTTTTCGTTCAACGATCGCGCCCCGCCGCTACCGCCGAGGACGAGGAGTTGGCAGGGCGGCAGCAAACGTCGCAGAGAGGAAGACGGGGAGATGGGGAGAGGGGGAGAGGGGGAGACTTGGAGACGAGGAGAAGGGCTATCGATCGCAACGGGAAATTCAACGGGCGAATCTCCCCCTCTCCCCCTCTCCTCCTCTCCCTCTCTTCTTGTTTGTGCCGACATTGTCGCCATTGTAAGCCGCGTATCGCGGTCGAATCCAAATCGAATCGGATTTCCCGTGACGCGCACGGGGCAATGGCTGCGAAGACCGGCGGCGGTCTCGGCGAAGGTCGTGCAGATCAGCGTCGCCCGGCGAGCGAGCCAGCGGGTGGCGCGGCCGGCAACCACGTTCTGCTCTAAGAGCACCAGCGGCACGCCGCGGCGGCTGGCGGCGCGGGCCATGGGCACGCTGGCATATCCGCCTAATCCCACCACCGCCGAAACGCGCTGCTCGCGCACGAATCGTCTCGCGGCCAGATAACCGGCCAGATTCTCGACGACGAACGAAACCGCCTCGCGGGCGGCGTTGGGCAGCGGCCGCGACGGCAAGGCGAAATACTCGTAGCCCGCGGCCGCGACCGCCCGCCGCTCGAAGGGCTTCCCTCCGCCGCAAAACGTGATCCGCAGCCGCGGGATCATTGCGGAAAGCTGCTCGGCCACGGCCAAGCCGGGAAACAGGTGTCCGCCGGTGCCCCCGCCGCTAAAGACGATATGGACGATGTTGTTTTTCATGGGATCAACGGCACACGCGATGTGCTCAGTGTCGGGTAAGTCTTGTCAGCGGTTGTCCAAGAATCGCTTGGGAGTTTCTCGCAGCCGCCCTCACCCCCTGCCCCTCTCCCGCTTGCGGGAGAGGGGAGTATTCGGTTGTTGCCGGGACGTTGCCCATCTTGCCTCAATTCCGCCGGCAGCCTTCTGTGCCCCCTTCACTGCGTGCCGTCCGCAGTCCTAGAAACACCGGACTACTGGTTACGGTTTCGCGGCTGGAAATGTTCGCGGGTCTTCCAGCAACAACGTCGGGCGGTGCTTCGGGCATGCCCAGTTTGAGCGAGGCGGCGCCGGCCAGGGCGCACAATGCCGAAGCGATCCAGAAGCGAACCACGATCTTGTTCTCGGCCCAGCCGAGCAGTTGGAAATGGTGATGCAGCGGCGCACAACGCAGCAACCGGCGGCGGCGGCACTTGAAATAGCCCACCTGCACAATCACGCTGCCGGCCTCGACCACAAACACGCCGGCAATCAACACCAGCAACAACTCTTGCCGTGCGACGACCGCCAGAAAACCAAGCAGCCCGCCCAGCGGCAGTGCCCCGGTGTCGCCCAAGAACACCTGGGCCGGATGGCAGTTGAACCAGAGGAATCCGAGCGTGCCGCCGATCATTGCGGCGGCCAGCACCGTCATTTCACCGGCGTGAGGGATTCGCGGCACGCCGAGATATGCGGCCCATTCGGCGTGTCCGGCGGCATACACCAACCCCGTCATCGCCGCCATCGCCGCCACAAGGCATCCGCCGGCCAGCCCGTCGAGTCCGTCGGTGAGATTCACGGCGTTCGAGGCGCCGGTGATAACCACGATCGCCAGCGGCAGGAACCACAGCCCGAGCGAAAACGACGCGCCCAGCAGCGGCAGACGCAGCGTCAGTCCTCCCGGCACGGCGGCCTGCTGCTGGTAGAGCGACACCGCGGCAATGCCGGCGACCAGCAATTGCGCGAAGAACTTCGAGCGGACGCCGATCCCCTTGGCGGCGGTGCGGGTCTTCACCAGGTCATCGACGACGCCAACCGCCGTCAGCCCAATCGCCACCACCAGGGCCGGCGCCAAATAGCCGTTGTGCAAATCGCCGAACAACAGCAACGACGCGACCAGCGCTGCAACGACGAACAGTCCGCCCATCGTTGGTGTGGATTGCTTATCGCGGTGCAGCCGGGCAACCTCGGGTGAGTCGCTCTTAATCGGCTCGCGAAAATGCCGCCGCAGCCAAGCGATCCACCACGGCCCCAGCAGCACCGCCACGCCGAAACTCATCCCCGCCGCCAGCGCCGCGCGCGGCGTGATCTTCGCCCAAGCGGCAAGCGCTTCGGGCGAAACAGGCGTGAGCAGGTTTAGCAGCCAGAGGAACATATACAGTTACGACGGGAATGGGGGCTTCATAGTTCCCGCCAATTCCCGGACATAGAGCCCCAAAAATGCACAATGACGAAGCACGAAGGACGAAAGACGAAGGACGCACCCTTTCGTCATTCGTCATTCGTGCTTCGTCATTGGTTCCCGATATCCCTGAGCCGCCGGGACGGCGCGGTGCGCCGCCCCGGCGCTCAGTCCTGGACTCCACTGCGAAGCGCCCGTTGACGCGGCCGACCCAGTAGCCGTGATGTCGACGGGCTTATGCTCCTACCCAAGGAGGGGAGGGTATGCGTCCGGTTCCCGCAAACCCGACGCAAACAGCGGAGTCCTACTCAGTGGTTCGTTTGCGAAATCTGTACTCTTCACGCTCCGCGTGAAGGAAGGGGTAATCAACTCTCGGCTTCCTCTCGCGGAGCGAGAGGAGTACAGCTATTCACGCGGCGTGCCGCCGCGGCTTCGTTAGCAGCGCTTCGACGACTCGTTCCATCGCCATCACCCGCGAACCCTTGACCAGCACCACGTCGCCGGGCATCGTCGCCGCTGGCACGTGGGCCAGCGCCTCTTCCATGCGTTCGAAGGCGATCGCCTGTCCCCGCGGCATGCCGGCGGCTCGCGCCCCGGAGGCCACGTGCTTGGCGAATTGTCCGCAGGCGATGAGTAATTTCGCTCCCGCGATCTCGACGGCCTGCGTGCCCGCCTCGCGGTGCAGCGCCGCCGACTGTTCGCCCAACTCGGCCATGTCGCCGCAGACAACGATGCGGCGGCCGGCTGGATCGAACTCCCGCAACAACTCCAGTGCCGCCCGCATTGCCGTTGGATTCGAATTGTAGGCGTCGTTGATGATCGTGACGCCGTCAATCTCTTGCACTTGGCAACGCATCGGCAACGGGCGGAACTTGTACAGAGTTCGGGCCATCACGTCCAGATCAAATCCGAACATTTGTCCCACGGCCAGCGCCGCTAGCACTGCCGTCACGTGATGCCGCCCGTGAACCGGCAGCGAGAACTCGCACTTCCCCACGCGGAAGGTCAATCGCCCACTGGCGTTGTGGATTTCCGTCGCCCGCAGGTCGCAGCCCTCGCCGACGCCGACCCAGGTGATCGGCGCGGCCGATTTCGCGGCGACGCTCCGCAGCCAGGGATCGTCGCCGAGCACGGCGCGGCCATCGCCGGGCAGGGCCGCCAACAGTTCGGCCTTGGCCAGGGCCGTCTGCTCGCGGCTGCCAAAACCGGCGAGATGGGCGTCGCCGATGCAAGTGATCACGCCGACGCTCGGCCGGGCCAGCTCGGCCATGGCCGCAATTTCGCCCGGGCCGCCGGCGCCCATCTCCAGCACGGCATAATCGTGGTCCGCCTCAATCACCGTCATGCTCAACGGCACGCCGATTTGGTTGTTGAAATTGCGCGGGCTGGCGGTGCCGCGCAACTGCGATCCGAGCACGGCGTGGATCATCTCCCGCGTCGTGCTCTTGCCGGCGCTGCCGGTCACGGCGATGACCGTGCCCGCAAATTGTCGCCGCCGCCACCGTGCCCAGTCGTTCAACGCCCGATGAGTATCATCGACACGGACGATCCAGGGGCAATGCGGCGCAGTCCCCTCTCCTTTTGGGAGAGGGCCAGGGTGAGGGCTGTTGGGATTTGGGGATTTGGGGATTTGGGGATTTGGGGATTTGGAGATTTGGAGATTTGATATCTTTGATATCTCCGATCCGTCGTCCCTCACCTCTGGCCCCTGACCCCTGACCTCTGACACCTCTCCTCCAAGAGAAAAAGGCGAAAGGTAGAGCGGAAAATCTCCGTTGACGACCGCGCCTGCCGCGCCGCGGGAAAACGCCTCGCCGACAAAGGTCTCGCCGCGGTGGTTTGGTCCGTGCAGCGCCCAAAAGACGTCGCCCGATTGGATCGATCGGCTGTCGCTTTGGATGCGGCCGAGGGGGACGTCGGCCGGGTTGGCGAGCGTTGCGAAACCGCAAGCGGCTTGTCGGCCGTCGATCGCGGCGCAGAGATCGGCGAGCGTCGCAAAACCGCAAGCGGTTTCTTCAGCGATACGAAGCGATTCCACCTTTCTCTCTCCCCTCTCCCCTCGTCACTCTCCACTATCCACCATCCACTATCCACCGCCTCCACTGGGCACTGAAGTGCCCAGCCCACTGCCGACTGCCTACTGCCGCCTGACGCCTTCCTCGTACAAGCACTCGCGCGCCACTTCTCTGTCATCGTGCGGCAGGCGTTGGTCTCCGATGATCTGACACGTCTCGTGCCCCTTGCCGGCGATTACGACGCAATCGCCGGGCTCAGCCATGCGGAGGGCCATGCAAATCGCGCTGGTGCGATCGGAGATCACTTGCACCGTGCCGGGATTGACGAACCCGGCCAGCACCTCGCGGATGATCGCCAGCGGGTCTTCGTGCCGCGGATTGTCGCTGCTGAGGATCGCGATGCTGGCAGCCTTTTCGACGGCTCGGCCCATCAGCGGCCGCTTCTGCCGATCGCGCTGGCCGCCGGCGCCGAAGACGCAGATCAACCGGCCCGCCGTCACCTGCCGCAGCGTCTTCAGCACACCGCTAAGTGCGTCGGGCGTATGGGCGAAATCGACGAAGACGCCGAACGGCTGCCCACACTCGATCCGTTCCAGCCGCCCGGGCACGTGCCCGACCGATTCCAGCCCGCGAGCGACCGTGGTCAACTCGATTCCGTAAGCCAACCCGACCGCCGCCGCCGCCAGGCAGTTGTAGATGTGATGCCGGCCGATCATCTGCGTCCGCACCGGCACGGTCTCGCTGCCGGCGCTGAGCAGGAACGTCTGCTCGCTGATGAACTGCTCGACGGGCACCGCCATGATCTCGGCCGGCGAGTCGATGCCCACGGTCAGGGCCGGTCCGGCGTGGCGGCGGACCAATTCGGCCGAGCCGGGATCGTCGGCGTTGAATACCGCGAATCCTTCGATATTCAGATAGTCGAAGATCTTCGCCTTGGCCTGGCGATATTCGCTCAAGTTGGCGTGATAGTCGAGATGGTCGTGGGTGACGTTGGTCACGCAGGCCGCATCGAACTCCAGTCCCGCCACCCGCGACTGATCGAGCGCGTGGCTCGACACCTCCATCACCGCGTGGGTGCAGCCGTTGCGGACCATTCGCGCCAGCAGCGGCGCCAGCCGTTCAGGCGGAGGCGTGGTATGCGTCGATTCTTCGACAATCCGGCCGTCGAGATAGCCCAGCGTCCCCAGCACGCCGACGCGGTATTCTGCCGCCGAAAGCACGCCGGCGATCAAGCAACTCGTGGTCGTCTTGCCGTTGGTTCCGGTGATGCCGATCATCTTCAACTGTCGGCTGGGGCATCCGGCCAACGTCTGGCAGAGGCGCGCGAACGCCTCGCGCGGATTCGGCACGACGCACATGGGCACCGGCAATTCGGCGATCGGCCGTTGGGCCAACACTGCCGCGCAGCCGCGGGCCACTGCGTCGGCGGCGAAATCCTGCCCGTGGCAGCGGCTTCCCGCCAGCGCGGCGAATAACTCCCCCTCGTGGATTTGACGCGAATCGCTGCTGCAACCGCTGATCCAGACGTCGTCGGCGCCGGTGATTTCGGCCTCCGGCAACAGCCGGCGCAGATTGACGACTCGTCCCAGCTCGGGGCAGACTTGCATGGCCGCGGCCTCCCTGCCTATGACGGATGGTCGCGGGATTGTCCGAAATCCGGCCGTTGTGTCAAGGGAGAAATCGACTTGGGATGGACAGCGGGGTGGGCGTTGGCCAATAATAGTGCCATGCCATACCGCGATTTCGACGTTCAAGGCCTGGCCCGCTACTTGCACACCACCCCCCAGCAGGTTGAGAAACTGGCGGAGCGGGGCAAATTGCCCGGCCGCAAGGTCGCCGGACTATGGCGTTTTGCCAAGCCCGACATCCACCACTGGTTCGAGCGGCGGATCGGAGCGTCGGACGAAGAGGAACTGCTCGAAGTCGAGTCGGTCTTGCAGCGCTCGGCGCCGAGCGAGGACGAACGCGAGGTCAGCATCGCCGAGATGCTGCCGGTCGAGGCGATGGCCGTGCCGCTTGCTGCCCGCACGCGCAATTCGGTGATCGACGCGATGGTCGAACTGGCGGCGAAGACCGGCTGGCTCTGGGACACCAAGGAGATGGCCGAGGCGGTGAAGGCCCGCGAAGACATGCACACCACCGCCTTGGAAAACGGCGTGGCATTGCTCCACCCGCGGCGACCGATGGAGAAGATTCTCGCCCAGCCGTTCCTGGCCCTCGGCTGCACCAGCAGCGGCATTCCCTTCGGTGGCGAAGGCCCGCTGACCGACGTCTTCTTCTTGATCTGCTCGACGGAAGATCGCGGGCATCTCCGCACGTTGGCGCGGCTCAGCCGGGTTCTTACTTCGCCCGGTTTTCTCGATGCATTGCACCAGGCCCCCGACGCCGCGGTCGCACATCAGTTGATCGTCGAGACGGAGACCAAGCTGTGAGCGGCAGCGCGCAAGGGCTGGGCACTTCAGTGCCCGGCAAACCCGACGAAGCGCTGGGCACTTCAGTGCCCGGCAAACCCGACGAAGCGCTGGGGACTTCGGTGCCCGGCAAGCCCGACCAAGGGCTGGGCACTTCAGTGCCCAGCGGCGCCACCACAGAAGGTCAAGCGGAGGAACGTGAAAGCTGCGAGTTTTTTTCCCGGCCCCCCCTTTCGATTCTCATACTCGGCGACGCCGCTCGGCCCGAGTTCCACGATGCTCGGGCTTGTTTGGGCCGATGGGGCACGGTGGCGGACTTCGCCGACCCCGATTCCGCGGCGGCGGCGTTTGCGGAGAATCGCGTCGTCCCCGACTTGCTGGCCGTGGCCCAGGCGTTTCCCGGGCAGTTTTCGCATGAGACCATCGACCGTCTGCGGCGGTTGGCCCCGCTTGCCCGCGTGCTTGGTTTGATGGGCAGTTGGTGCGAGGGGGAGATGCGGAGCGGGTCGCCCTGGCCGGCGACGCTGCGGACGTATTGGCATCACTGGCCCGCCCGCGGCGACCGGCAGTTGCGTCGCCTGGCGATGGGCCAGTCGTGCTCCTGGGCCCTGCCGCTGACCGCCAGCGAGGAGGAGCGGTTGCTGGCCGACGTTAGCACCGCTGCGGCGACGTGCCTTGCCGAATCGACCCGACTCGGCGAATCGAGAAACGCCCCCCCATTGCAATGGGGGGGCTTTGCCGAGCCAGAAAAAGCCGTCGCAGACTCCATTGACGCAATGGAACAGCCGTGGCAGGGTTTGGTTGCGATCTCGACGCACTCGCATGAAATGGCCGATTGGCTGTCGGCGGCCTGCCGGCAGCGGGGCCTGAGAGCGCTCTGGCAGCATGATCGGGCGGCCACTCGCATCGACGGGGCAACGGCGGCGATTTTCGACTCCGCCCAGCTTTGTGACGAGGAATGGGAGACGGTGCGACGCTTTGCCGAGGCGGTGCGGCCAGCGCCGCTTGTCGCGCTCTTGTCGTTTCCGCGAATCGAAGACCGCGATCGCGCGGTGTCGGCCGGTGCGTCGGCCGTACTCTCCAAACCGGTCTTGCTCGAAGATTTGCTGGAAGCCCTGGATCAGTCGATCTCCGCTGCGAACACATCGTAGCAATTCAGAGAATAGCCGGGAGTCAACGACTCCCGGAATCAGCGATCTGCGGCCGCCCGCCGGGAGTCGTTGACTCCCGGCCATTGCCGCACGTCCTTCGGTTTCTTGTTCGGCGAACGAATAGCCTTACCAGGGGTACACCGGATGACGGTCGGCCCGCTGGAAGAGATAGCGGAGCGTCTCGACTTGCGTCGCGTCTTTCGGCCATGTCATAACGCGTACCGATCCGTCGCAGAGTCCGAAGCTGAGGCAGCCCTCAAAGAACCGCCCTAGCCCGCGGGTCGGGTCTTTCGGGTCGAACTGCAAGTCTTCCGGTTTCGTCCACATCACCGCATGTTCGTCGTCCACCACGACCGTCATGATCGTATTCGACAGGCCGTCAACAATGTCCTTGAAATACGTCGGCTTATCGGCCTCGAACGTTGCCCCGCCGCCGACCGGCAGGAGGTAATTTGTGCGGCCGCTTTCGCTCTTCGACAGCGGCATGCGATAAATCGACGGCATCTTGTCGATCAGTGTTCGGTTATGGGGACTGTCCCACGGCTCGTCGAGATGGAATTGTCTGAAGAGGGCGTCCTGCTCGAGGTAGGGGAGAATGTAAACCCGCCAACTTAACAGCGGCTTGCCGTCCTTGCTGTAACTGGCCGGCAAGGGGAAGTGCTTGTTCGCCATATAGAAGTTATGAAGGGCCAAGCCGATCTGCTTCAGATTGTCCATCGACTCGAATCTGGCCGCGCGGGCCCGCGCCACCTCGATCGGCGGAGTAATCAGCGAGAGCAGTTTTTCGACGCCGTGATTCCGCTCGTCAAGAACGAGGATCAGCCGATCGCCTTCGACTTTGGGGGCTAACACGGCGACCGCCTCGTCATATTTCGGCACCAACGCTCGGACCTCTTTGCACTGGCCGCCCAGCCGGGCCACTTCTTCCAATTTCGCGCGGAGGGCCTCGGCCGCTTGGGCGTCGGCCGACTTGATCGTCAGTCGCAGGCCAGCGTGCAACGGCAGATCGATTCCCGCCGCCGCCCAGCGGACGCCGTGGGTCAGCACCGTCGTCGGTCCGTTGCCGAGTTCCTTGGGGAAATAGGGCAGCAATTCCTCGATCACACGCGACGTATAGGCCGGGGGAATCATCGCCACTTGCACCGCCGCGTCGCCGGCCGCTTCCAGCGCGGTGGCCAACTCGGGCCGCGGGGCCGGATGAAACTCGCCGGGTGGATTCCTCGGATCATTCAACGACACCACCAACGTCCCGTCGGGCATCTGCCGCGCGCCGGGCGAGACCTTCAAGGCGGCTCGGATGGCCGCCACGTCCGCGCCGGGCGGGATCGGAGCAACCCCGCACACACGCGGTCGACAAACCTGATCGCCGGGCGACAACGTCATGATCAGGTACCACTCCCTGATCCCCGCGTGAATCGCCATTGCCAGTTGCTTTGTCGCCTGGTCCTTGTTTCTGGCGAGTTCGCCCGCGGGAACAGGAAAAAGGCGGGCGGCAAGATCGAGCAGCGCGGGCACATCGACCCGCGTGAGATCAACGTGGGCGACGAGCGCCGTTTCGGCCTCGACGAACGGAGAGACCGCGTTGGCCCGCGCGGCGGCCTCCGACTTGGCATCGGCATGGGCGAGCGTCGCCGCAGCCAGCACGAGAATTGCAGACACGCAGCAGAGGAAGCGTTTCATTATGAGTCTCCTTGGGTTCGGATATTTCAACGGGTGTAGGCCTGGCGAATTGTCCACAAAGCTCCTACCGGCGAGAACGCCCCCCGATTGCAATCGGGGGGCTTTTCCTGGCGGCGGGAACTCTTCGGAAGAGGCACTCGGGTCAGTTCGCTTTCGGCATCAGGGTGATTTCAAATCGCTTGTGCCAGTTTCTCAGCCCTTCTTCAGAGGTGAGAATCGCCTTGTCTCCCTGTCGTTCGTAGATAAACGGCTTGCCGTCGATGGGATTGACGGGAATGGGCACGTCGGTAATGTCGCCAAGCCGCTCGGGCCAGTGTCCATCGTGGGCGGCGGCGTAGAGCCGCATCGCCTCGAACACGCGCATCACGGCTATAGTCCACAGCATGCGCGTCTCCGCCTCTTTGGCCACCTGGGTCGCCCGGAGCAGCAGGGACGCAATCGGGGTGATCTCCTTGGCAAGCGATTTCCTTTTCAGATCATCTACCGCCCGCCGCAGTCGGTGGCGCCCCTCGGCCGGCGGCAGGAAGAACCACTTGAACTGCTCGTCGCGAAGTTCGTCGTAGGTCTTGACCGTATAAAGTAGGATGACCTGCGCCACCGGCATGGCCTCGACCTCGGCGGGACTGCGGCCATGCTCGACCAGATACCGCTTTGCCCGCGGATAACCTTGAAGGGCCGCCAGCGCGGCCCTGGCCGGAGCGACGCCTTGCTTTATTCCGGTGCGGTTGAAGTCTGCATCATATTCGACGGCGAGTTTCATGACCTCGATCAAAAGCCTTCGCCACTCTCCCACCGCGAATTGCTGCTTGTCGAGGTCGCGAAGTTCGGGGAATTGCAGATAAAGGAAGTTTGACTCGGCCTCGCCGCAGAGCCGGCTATCCACGATCGGCCGCGGCAGCGTGCTCAGCGCCCAATACAGATTGGGAGCGTCGGGCCGCTGGATGAACTGCTCGACCTGGTAGGACATGATGCCGGCGATGGTCACGCCGACCAGGTCGCTGACGATCGTCGGCGACTGGGCAACGTGCCGCGCCTGGGCATAGCCGCATTGCAGCGTCCGCACCGCGTCGTCGTAGCGGCCTTCGGCGATCTCCAAATGCGCCTTGGCCATCAGCAGCCGCGCGTAGTCGCGAGCCTCCTGCATCTCCGGGAGGAGAATTGCGACGAAGTTGCCCTCGCGGATCGGTTGCTCCCAGTCGCAGGATTCGAATTGCGCCGCCCGTTGGATGTCGGAGAAGAGCTGGCCCCCTCGGATCGTGGCGAGGTCCTTGGCCCCCTCCTTTTCCCTATACGCCTTTTCGCGCGGATCGCCGATCGGTAGCTCCATCCACTTCCAGATCCGCATCCACGGGCCGTCGTCCGCGTAAAGCGAGCTAAAGTACCAAATGCGATCGGCCGGAATGCGGTTCCACCAGACCGCTGCATTGCCGGGGCGGCGTTCCAGGAACGGCGGCAGAAGCTGGTACTTCAGCGCCGGCTGCGGCTCGGGTGCCGGGTACAGCACGATCTGCACCGTCTTCTGCTCTTCCGGCACATCCGACGCCGACGCCACCTGGCCGCGTAGCGTCGCCGGCGGCAAGGCTATGGCCAGCGTCAGAAAGATTCCCGTAAAAATTCGCATGATTCGACTCCTTGTTGGACTTATCAACAATCTCAGTCCGAAAATCAGCACGACTCCGGATTACGACCCGCCCTCCTCGGCCAGCAGCAGATCGAGCGGCTCGCGGCAACTGAGGACCGGCTCGGCGGCACTGGTTGCGGCAGCGACTACCGGGGCCGGCGGCTTCCACGATTCGACGCCGAAACGAAGCACCTGCTCGCGCAGATTCAGATAGGCGGTTTCGTCGGACGCCGCAACGAGCCGCCTTCGCGGAAAGTCCTGCACGGCGAGCGCGGGCGCGATTTGACCCGGGTTTCGGCGGACGCGGTCGCCGCGATCGACTCGCCTTGGGCGCCACTGCCGGAATTGGCAGTTGGCGGCCCGACGCGAACGACCAGCGCCACAAGCAGCGTGGCCGCCACGGCGGTCATCGTCGCGAAGGCCGCCGGCCATGCCCAACGCCTTCTTCCTCGGCCGCCGGACAACGCCGCGCCGCAGCGGCCGCAGAGGAATTGACTCGTCGCCGGCCCCTCGCCGCCCGGCAAGTTCGCGGAACTCTCCCCTCTCCCTTTGGGAGAGGGGCCGGGGGTGAGGGCCGCACGGGCGGATACCGCAGCCCCTTTGGAAGCCGCCCGCCGAAATGCCCTCACCCTAACCCTCTCCCAAAGGGAGAGGGGACCGATTTCCGAGTTCTCGGATAGGGCCTCATTGAGCCGCGTTTCCTCGGCCAAGAGGAATCGCCAGCGCGGATCGAGGCCGTCGGCACGCGGACGAAGGCCGGCCAACGCCGCCTCGAATTCTCTCAGTTCATCGTTTAGCTCTTCTTCCCCGAACATGGTGCATTCAACCTTTCTCGCAGAGCCGCCAGTCCCCGCTGGTAGCTGCGGTAGACCTTGCTCAGCGATTCTTCGCTCAAACGCGCGATCTCCTCGAACGCCAGCCCGCCCCACAGCCGGGCCACGATCACCTCGCGCTGTTGCGGGGGCAGGTGTTTCAGGGCATCGGTCGCGGCCGCCGCGTCGAGGCGGTCGCCTTCGGCCGAGTGGAACCAGGGCTCGCCGTGGTCGGCCGCCGCCGCCTCGCGCCGCGAGCGCCGCCCGCGCGAGCGGGCGGCGTTGATCGCTCGGTTGCGCACAACCTTGTACAGCCAGCCGACCGGATTCTCCGGGGCGGCCGGCTGGCGGACCAGCAGCAGAAACGCCTCCTGCACCACGTCCTCCGGGGCGTCGCACCATTGCCGCGCGTACAGCACCAGCGCGTAGCGATGCTCGTCCCAAAGCCGCGTCACTGCTTGTGGACCGAGGATGCTCATCCGGCGTCTCTTGCGGCGGTTTCCAATAGAAAGACACCGCCGCGGCAGCGGTTTTTCGCGGGGCGGCGAGAATTCGCGAACGTTGTCGCCTTTCGCTCCGCGAAAGCAGCGCTGCTTTCGCGGAGCGAAAGGCGACATTGCCCGCAAGCGGTTACTTCTCGATTCTTCCGAACACCATCCGACCCGCGCTGGTTTGCAGCACGCTGGTCACCGCGATCGGAACCGTCTGGTTCAGCCGGTCGCGTCCGGCTTCGATCACGACCATCGTGCCGTCCTCCAGGTAGCCGATGCCCTGGCCCGGCTCCTCGCCAGCCTTGATGATGCGAACTTCGATCCGCTCGCCCGGCAGAAAAACGGGCTTCAGCGAGTTGGCCAAATCGTTGAGATTGATGACGGTGACGCCCTGGAGCTTGGCCACCTTGTTGAGATTGTAATCGTTGGTGATCAGCTTGCCCTTCAGGTGCTTGGCCAGGGCCACCAGCTTCAGATCGACGGAGAGCCCGGCGTACTCGGGCAGGTCGCGCTCGTTGATCACCAGTTCGATATTTGCGTTGCCGCGAAGGCGGTTGAGGATATCGAGTCCGCGGCGGCCGCGGCCGCGACGCAGGCGATCGGAGCTGTCGGCCACCGCCTGCAATTCGCTGATGACGAACTTGGGCATGATCAACTGCCCGTCGAAAACCCCGGTCTCCACCACGTCGGCGATCCGCCCGTCGATCACCACGCTGGTGTCGAGAATACAAGGCTTCAGCCCTTTAACTTCCTTGGCGAACTCGACGTAGGGGATGATGAAGCGGAAATCATGCTGGGTTTGCATCAAGATGCTGATGCAGACGTAACAGAGAATGGCCCCCGTGGCCAACTGCGCGACATGATACGCGAGCTTTTGCGCTTCCGTAGGCGGGTCCGGCATCAGCGGCGACCAGGCAAGCCCCAGGACCGTCGTGGTTAGCAATCCGATCAGCAGGCCAAAGAAGACGGCCGAAATCGTCTCGATTCGCTTTCGCCGAAAAATGACGTCGAGGCCGATCGTAGCAAGAGCGATTGCGATGATGCCGACAAAAACGCCGATACCCAGAGCGCTGTTGTTGTTTTCCAGCAGGACTTTGGACCGCATCGCGGAGACGCCCAGCCCGGCCGCTACCAACACGAATATGCAACGGAGGATGATTAGGCCCATGGCAGTATGAAGTATGGATTGGAGTGATGGATGGAACGGTGCGTATAAACCCCGGCATCGAGGGATCGAGGGCAGAAAGGCGGATACCGCTGGCGGGGAAGATCCTCGCAACCGGTTCGCGGAAGATCGTCCGCCATCGACTGCACACGATTCTCCTCGCCTCTATAATACCTCGATTGTAGGTGTCAAGAACAGAAACAGGAAGTGGCCCCCCTTTCTCGATTCCTTGCCGGCAGGCACAATAGCGGCATGAACACGACGACCCCCCCCCTCGCCCAATTGGAAGCCGCCCTGGCCGCCGGAAAGCTCTCGCAGTCGGCCGCCGCCAACATCCGCACGTGGCTAACCGCACCCTATTTGCGCGATTATGCCCCTCAAGTGGCGGAGCACGTAGCCGGCGGAAAATGGGCGGAACTCGAAGAGGCGTTCTGGACTACCATCCCCTTCGGCACCGGCGGCCGCCGCGGCCGCATGTACCCGATCGGCTGCAACGCCATCAACGATCGCACCATCGGCGAAACCGCGCAAGGGTTGGCCGACTACGTCAAGCAATGTGCGAAGACGGAAGCGACCGGGACCGCCCCGCCGCGCGACCCGCGCCGCCCGCTCTGCTGCGCCATCGCCTACGATACGCGGCACCGCTCGCGGCAGTTCGCCGAACTTTGCGCCGAAATCATGGCCGCGGCCGGGTTGACGGTCTACTTCCTCGACGGCTTCCGCAGCACGCCGGAACTCTCCTTCGCCGTGCGCTACAAGCATTGCGATTGCGGCATCATCATCACCGCCAGTCACAATCCGCCTAGCGACAACGCGGTAAAAGCCTATGGCCCCAGCGGCGGCCAGTACATCCCTCCGCACGACACCGCGTCGGTCGAAATGATGAAGCGGGTCACGGCGATCGAGCGAGTTCCTTTTGCCGAAGCCCTGGCCGCCGGAAAGGTGATCTACTGCCAGGCGGAGGTCGATGCCGCCTTCATCCGCGCGGTGCTGGCCCAAAGCGTCGCCGGGCCTCGCAACCTGAAGATTCTCTACTCGCCGCTGCACGGCGTGGGCACCTCGGCCGTCTTCCCCGTGCTGACCGAGGCGGGCTTTCGCGAGGTCGAGATTTTCGGCCCGCACGCCACGCCCGACGGCGACTTTCCCAATGTCCCCAAACACGTTGCCAATCCTGAGAACCCAGCCGTGTTCGACGCCATGATCGAGCACGCCAAGCAGACCGGGGCGGAGTTGATTTTGGCGAGCGATCCCGATTGCGACCGGCTCGGCTGCGCCGTGCGGCGCTCGTTGGCCGCCGATGCCCCCTGGACCACGTTGACCGGCAATCAGCTCGGCTCGCTGCTGGTCGATTTCCTGCTGGCCAACCGCCGGGTGGCCGGCACGCTTTCGCCCGCCAGTTTCGTCGTCAAGACGCTGGTCACCACCGACTTGATCCGGCAGGTGGCCGATTCCTACGGCGTGCAGACGGCGGGCAATCTGCACGTCGGATTCAAGTGGATCGGCGCGGAAATGGACGCGCGCGGGCCGAAAGACTTCGTTTTCGGGGCCGAGGAGTCGTACGGTTTCCTGGCGGGCGACCACGTCCGCGATAAGGATGCCGCGGTGGCCTCGCTGCTCACCGCCGAAATGGCCGCAAAGCTGAAGGCCGAGGGCAAGACGCTCTGCCAGCGGCTCGACGAGTTGTTCTGCCAATTCGGCTGCCGCAGCGAAGGCCAGGTGAACATCCAAATGCCCGGCGAAAAAGGGATGGATGAGATGCAGGCGCTGATGGCCCGCGTCCGCTCGGCCCCGCCCGAGGCCCTCGGCGGGTTGAAGGTCGTCAGGGCGCGCGATTATCTCGGCAGCGTCGCGAAGACGTTTCCCGGCGGAGCAGCCTCGCCGCTCGATGCCCCCAAGGGCGACATGGTCATTTTCGACCTTGAAACCGAGGGAAACTACCTGGCGGTCCGCCCCTCCGGCACGGAGCCCAAGGTCAAGATCTATCTGTTCGCCTACGATCCGCCGGCCGCCGCCACCGACTTGGGAGCGACGAAGGCAGCCCAAGCCACGCGGTTGAAGTCGATGGGCGACGATTTCCGCAAGTACGCCAGCGTCTAGCAGCTCCCGGCGGGGGCGGGATGCGCGTCGGGTTGCCGGGAGCTGTCAGCTCCCGGCTATTGCGAGCATGACATTCTCTGCATAAAACGGTTCGACCGTGCCCCCGCACGGAACTGATCCCCGTTCCGCGCGACCGCCCAACTGCCGCCCGATTTCTCAATTGACCGTCGGCACCGTGCCGCCGTCGATTCGCAGATCCGCCCCGTTGATGAATCCGGTGAGCGGGCTGGCCAAGAACGTTACCGCCGTGGCGATGTCCTCCGGCCGCCCCAGCCGCGCGCTGGGGTTGCGAGCCATGTTCTTCGCCGCGTAATCTTCCAGCGCCGGCAGATCGTCCGAGGGGAGATTGAACTTCGGCGCCATCTCCTTGAGCATCTCCTCGACCCCGGGCGTGACGATCATTCCCGGGCTCACCGCGTTCGACGTAATGCCGGTGCCGGCCAGCGCCTTCGCCAGGCTGACGGCCAGGTTGACGTCCGCGCTCTTGGTGGCCGCGTAGGCGGCCCCCTCGGGAAACGGCATCGTGGCCACGACGCTGCCCAGCGAAATGACTCGCCCCCAGCCGCGCTCCTTCATGCCCGGCACCAGCCGCACGATCATCCGCACCATCGAGCCGACGTTCTGGTTATAGAGTTCCACCCAATCGGCGGCGGTCGATTCGAGCCAGGGCGCGTGCGGGAATGCCCCGGCGTTGTTCACTAGAATATCGACGCCGCCGAGGGCGTCGTTGGCCACCTTGGCGACCGCGTCGGCGCCGGCGTCGGAGCCGAGGTCGCCGACGGCCACCACCGCCTGGCCGCCGCCGGCGGCGATCTCATCGGCCACGCGGTTGGCCTGCTCTTGCCGCCGCCCCTGCACCACCACCGCCGCCCCTTCGGCCGCCAGCGACTTGGCGATCGCCTCGCCGATGCCGCTCGTGCTCCCGGTCACCACCGCCCGCTTGCCGCGGAGTTGAAGATCCATCGCAAAGTCCTTTCTTCTTTTGCTTCCCGCTCTTCTCGCCGATGCCGCCCGCCTCCGCGGTCGCGGTCACAACTGCACAAATTCTCCAGCAAACGCGGGCGCGGGCAAGTCGGGAGTATCCTGACGGAGGATAAGGAGTGCCTGCCTGCAACGGCGGCAACAGGCTCAGGACGAAGGGGCGGCCTCGTCAGCAAGAGATACGCCCTCTTCGCCCTACCGTCTTCCGCTCGCGCACCAGCGAAAGGGGTCAAGCGAAAAAGTGCAGATGTGTGCAGTAGCCGATCGTGGCGGTTACCGCCCGGTCGTTTATTGACTCCCGGAAAGGCGCGGTATCGGTTCCTGTTTAGCCGCGCCCCGCAGGGAAGCGGCCATGTGTGGCCAGACGCTCCCACATTCAGCCGGCGAGCCTGCTCGCCGCGGCCGGCGGCCCCGTACTCCTCTCGCGCCGCGAGAGGAAAGCCGGGTTGGCCCCGTCGGCCGCAACCAGATTCTGTTCCGCAACGGGCAAGCAAGGCCGCCTTCCTTCACGCGGAGCGTGAAGAGTACGTCTCGCCAGAAACCATCGCGATGCCCAGCGCGTCACCGTGCCGCCGAGTCCTTCGGCCCCCTTTTCCAGCCGGTCAGCGTCACTGAGACCTCCGGCCGGGCAAGCATCTCCCGCAGACGCTTCTTTATAGCTCGTTCCGCCTCTTCGAGCCCGAGTCCCTTGACAACGACGCTGCCGTACGGCTCGCCGAGATCGACCTTCCCATCGGCGTCAACGCGATACTCCCCGTTGATCGGTGCGTCAAGAAGTACACAAACAGCTTGGATTTTCAACAATTCATGTGGGCGGATACGGAAGGGAATTGTCGGCGTTTCTCCCGGCCACTGATCGGCATGGCCGGCGGCGAGCACTTCGACTTCCGGTGCCTTCAGGACGATTTCGAGTTGCTTCTTGACCGGCGCTTCCGCTTCGGGGATCGTCAATCCCTTCACCTCAACTCGCCCATAGGCCGGTCCGAGCGACAGCTTTCCGCTCGGCTCAACCAGGAAACGTCCCTGCACGGGCTGATCGAGCAAGGTGCCGCTGGCCCAGACGGTGAGCACGTCCAGCGGCTGAATGCGTCCCGCCAGTGCCGCGGGCGCGGTAACTCTGCCGCCCGTCGCCTTTGTGCCGGAAGCCGCGACGCGGGGTCCGCCGCCCCCCGGCTTCTCCCGCTTGTCTCCCGCCTGCTTCGCGCTCTTTTTTGCCGTGGCGCCGGTGGTTTCGCTCGCCGCCTTTCCCCGAGCAACGCAATCGTCATAAGCCGCTTCGCGATCTCGCCAATACCAGCCCGCCTTGTCGATATCGTGGAGAATCGGTGCCTCCGGATCAGAGCGCGCGCCGAGAAACCACGGCTCCGGATCGCTGTCAACGTGTTCCCGGCTCGCCCAAGGAAGGAATACATGGATGTAGAACGACCGCGCCTTCTCCGCGGCCCGCGATTCAATCTCGGCGCCCCTCACGGCAAATTGCTCCCTGGAGACTCTCCCCACGGACGCGTCGCGTTCCAGGCGATCAAAATCCCTGCTGTTGGTGATGTTGTAGAGCTCGAAGACCACAATAGCCCATGCCTTGTCGAAGGACATTTCCTTGCCGGGATTGGGGCCATCATTGTCTATCTTGCGCACCGTGATGAGTCCCGGCTCCTCGTCCGTTGGCGGCTGGTTGCAGCCTTCCGACGGGCTCTCTGGCGGATCCGTGGGCTCCCAGAATATCTCTTCCCCGAGGTCCTCTCCCGCGAATTTGCGGATTGCCCATTGGCGCAACGGCGCGGCGGCTTTTTCGTGTTGCGCCATCGCGGGGCGATCCTTTAGCATTTGCCGCAGTTGCCGCTCGCCATGCCGCAGCGAGTCTGCCGAAAGTCCATTCTTCCGCCAAGGCTCGAATTTGGCAGCCCGGTCCTTGGGATTGAGTTGAATTGCCCTTTGCAGATCGGCGACGGCGCGATCGAGGTCTCCTCGGGTGATAAGAGACTTGGCCCGCGTTTCATAGAGGCAAGGTGACCGTGGGCTCAGGGCGATTGCCGCCGTATAATCGTCAATCGCCCGATCGTAGTCGCCCTTCTCGTAGCAGGCGTCGCCGCGAGCGATGTACGTCTCGACGTTCTTCGCTCCCAAGCCGATGGCCTTCGTATAGTCTGCGACTGCCCGCCGGTAATCCCCTTGAGCGTGCCGAACACATCCGCGGTTGAAATAGGCGTCCGCGCAGTCCGGCTTCCTGCGAATGACCTCGCTGTAGTCCGCAACCGAGCGGCGGTAGTCACCAATTTGGTAATATGCATACGCCCGGTTGGCGTAGATATCAGGATTCGCGGCATTGAGGCGAACGGCCTCCGAATAATCGGTGATTGCTTTTTCGTAATCACCTTTGCAGGACCAAATATAGCCGCGGCTACTGTAGGCTTTGGCGCACTTCGGGTTGACCTCAACCGCCCTTGCGTAGTCGGCGATGGCTTGCTCCTGCCTCTTCCTCCCGCGGTTGTAATACGCCTCACCACATTTCGGGTCCTTCTGAATAGCCTCGCTATAGTCGGCGATCGCGCGGGCCAAGTCTCCCATGTTATCGTGCGCAATGCCTCGGTTCAGATAAGCTACCGCGCTGTCCGGATCGAGGCGGATGGCTTCGTCGTAATCGAGGATCGCCTTGTCGTACCGTTTCTTTCTAACCCAAGCGCTGCCACGCCAACAAAAGAACTGGTCGTTCTTCGGATCGAGTCGGATGGCCTCGGTGTAGTCAGCGATCGCCTTGTCGTACTCGTTCTTATAATACCAAGCGTTGCCACGAAGTATAAACGCCTCGGCGTGCCTGGGTTCGAGACGGATTGCCTCGGCGTAATCGGCGATCGCCCTCATGGTTTTGCCAGAGTACAAGAAGGCCTCTCCGCGGGCACAATACGCGTCGGCGTCTTTCAACCCCATCATTATCGCCTTCGTGTGGTCGGCGACGGCCTCGCGGTAGGCCGCCGTGACGAAGCGGGCATTGCCGCGGCCGTAATAATCGCGGGCTTGGGGCTTCTTCTTGATCGCATCAGTGAAGAAGCGAACGGCCTCGGCGGAGGACAGAACGTCCTGCCTGGCGATCCAGCCGCTTACGCCTCTGCAATGAACCCGAAATCCGCTCTTGCCGACTCCCCTGACTTCCAGTGCCGCCCCGCGCGGAACTGCGCCCGCCTCCCGCGCCTCCATCTTCAACTTCGCTTCGATCGGCGCAACCACAATCACCGTGTCGCCGATCTGCTGGCCGTACAAAGGAGCCACCGCGCTGAGAACAATCAAGCAGAACAGGCCGTGTTTCATGGCAGCGACCTTTGTTGTTGGATAAGTCCGATCTCGTTGGGCCGGCAGTTGCACTGCCGGCCCTCAACCGATGCCGGCGTGCTTGGTGCGGCAATGCAACTGCCACTCCAGTGTTTTGTTGACGTTCAGGTCGTGACGCAATCGTCGTTTAGCGGCCGACGGCACGTCGGCCTGCGTTCCGCCGCGAGCCGCCGTGCCGGCGGCTGCTAAACGTGCTGCGTTCCTTCTCTGCCGATCAGTGCTGCGTGAAGAACCCCACTGCCCAGACGAAGATCGCCACGAAGAGAAGCCCGCCGAGCACGAGCAGCCAAATCCACGGCGGCGTGCTCTTGCGGCCGAGCAGGCTCGACGGCAGCAGACCGGACTGCCGCGACGACGCCGACTTGAGCCCAGAGAGCGATGCCGGCCCCTCGTCGTCGAGCACGAAATCCGACCGTCGCGGCGGCTCTTCCAGCGGCCGGGCCACCGGCAATCGCTTCTTCGCCGTGTGCGAGGCCGCGGGCGGAAAAGGGGACAGTCCCCATTTGCCGGAACGGCCCGAAGGGTGCTTCGCACAAATGGGGACTGTCCCCTTTTCCGAGCCGATGCCCTTTACCGTCGGATGGTTCGTTCCCGGCGAGGTATCGACCAGCGACGGCGCGCGGACCGGCAGTGGCGGCATTCCCGGCGGTAGAATCGTCCGGCCGGAACCGGACGGCTGAACGATCCGCCCTGAACCCGGCGGCAGCGAGCGGCCCTTCGGCAGCTTGCTGCTGGGCGATGCCGATTGTGGTGCAAGCGGCTGGCCTGCTGCGGCGGCCGGGACGGCCGCGCTCCAGGATCCCCCCGCGGCCGCCTTCACCAGTTTCCCGGAAGAAACGTCCCCGCCCTCGGAAACCACCTTCTGCCCCTGTCCGACCAGCCACGCCGCCAGTTCGCGAGCGACCTCGGCCGCCGTCTGATAGCGATCGGCGGGCTTCTTGGCGATCATCTTCATGCAGATTTCGACCAACTCGGCCGGGGCGTCGGGACGATCGACCAAGATGCTCGGCGGCTGCTGCTTCTGGTGCATCATCAACCGTTGCGCCAGCGTGCCGCCGACAAACGGCGGATGGCCGGTCAGCAGATAATAGAGTGAGCAGCCCAGCCCGTAGATGTCGGCCCGGGCGTCAACGCTATGGCTATCGAGCGCCTGCTCCGGGGCGAGATAATCGGCCGTGCCCAACACATTCTCGTCGAACGCCACGGTGAGCGACGCCTTCTGCTCATCGACGAACCGTGCCAGGCCGAGGTCGAGGATCTTCACCACGTTTTTCTGATCGACGAGCAGGTTGCCCGGCTTCACGTCGCGATGGATCAGGCCCGATCGGTGCGCATGTTCGAGCCCCTCGGCCGCCTGGCGGATGTACTCGGCGGCGGCGACGAAATCCATCGGGCCCTCCTCCTTGACGATCTGCTGCAAGTCGCGGCCCTCGACGTACTCCATCACGATGTAGTGCAGGTCGCCGACGTTGTCGATGTCGTACGCCCGCACGATGTTGCGATGGTCCAGGGCGGCCGCCGCCTGGGCCTCGCGGTGAAAGCGGGCGAGATAGGACGAGTCTTCGACGCGGTCCTTCGGCAGCACCTTGATCGCCACCCGCCGCTGCATCAGCACGTGCTCGCCCAGGTACACCCGGCTCATCCCGCCGGTCCCCAGATGATCGAGCAGCTTGTACTTGCCGAGAAAGAAGCCCTTGTAGCGGCCTTCCAACATGCGGTCGGCCTGCCAGCGGGTAATCAGGTTGGCCTCGACCAGCCGCCGGGCGACCATTTCGGTGTCGGAAATCGAGTGTCCCCCGGCCGCATGCTTCAATTCCAGCAGGAACTCGCCGAGCCGGTCCTTCTCGACCAGCCCGCTCCGCCTCACGAGATCAAGAAAAGCGTCGACTTTCAGCTTGGCCATGCTTACCCTGTCCAGGGAGCACCCCCCTCATTCCATAATAACATCGGCCGCTCCGAGACACTATACGCCGAGAGGGCGGCGGGGCAAAGTAGGCGATCTCCTGAGAGCTGCACGATTGGGGGAGGCGGAGGGTGGGAGGCGGAGGGTGGGAGGCGGAGGGCGGAGGGTGGAAGGCGGAGGGCGGAAGGTGAGCCTTTCCCGCCACTGTCCACTGCCGACTGCCGACTGCCCGCCGCCTCCGCTAGGCACTGAAGTGCCCAACCCCCCCTCTCACCCCCCTCGACCGATGCGGCCGCGCCCGCCTTTGCCCCAAGAGCCTGAATCGCTAGAATCACGGTTTCATCCTATTATTTAGGTGTTGACACCCACGGTGCGACAAAACCCCTGCGACGACCGCAGGCGCCCGGCGTTTTTCACTGACCCCTGACCCCTGGCCTCTGCCCCCTAGCCCCAGCCTCTAGCCCCTACCAATGCCCCGCTACAATCCCGCCGTCATCGAGCCCAAGTGGCAGAAGTTCTGGGACGAGAACCGGACGTTCGCCTGCCCCGCGCTGCCGAAAGGCCGCAAGCTCTACGTCCTGGACATGTTCCCCTATCCGAGCGGCGACGGGCTACACGTCGGCCACCCCGAGGGCTACACCGCCACCGACATCGTCTGCCGCTACCAGCGGATGCGGGGCACGAGCGTGATGCACCCGATGGGCTGGGACGCCTTCGGCCTGCCCGCCGAGCAACACGCCAAGAAGACCGGCACCCACCCGCGGACGACGACCGAAAAGAACATCAGCAATTTCCGCCGCCAGTTGAAGATGCTCGGCTTCTCCTACGACTGGGGCCGCGAGCTGGCCACCACCGACGTCGATTATTTCCGCTGGACGCAGTTCATTTTCCTGCTGTTGTTCGACACCTGGTTCGACCCTGCGATGAAGCGTGGCCGGCCGATCGCCGAGTTGCCTATCCCCGACGACGTAACCGACGAAGGGGACGAGGCGATCGAGCGATTCCGCGACGAACATCGCCTGGCCTACCAGCTCGACGCCCCGGTCAACTGGTGCCCGGCCCTGGGCACCGTGCTGGCCAACGAGGAGGTGCAAGGCGGCGTGAGCGAGCGCGGCGGCCATCCCGTCGTCCGCATCCCCCTGCGGCAGTGGATGCTGCGAATCACGGCCTACGCCGACCGGCTCGAACGCGACCTCGAAGGGCTCGACTGGCCCGAGAGCATCAAAATCCTGCAGCGCAATTGGATCGGCCGCAGCACCGGTGCCGAGGTCGATTTCTTCATCGGCACGATCGCGGAGAAGGACTGGATTGTCAATGCCACGGTGCGCGGAGGATCGAAAGTCGATTCCGTCAACGTTACGACTGCCGAGAAGGGGCGGGTGCCGTCGCAGCGGGAATACGAGGGCTGGCTGGCCGATCGCAAGTTGGGCGGCTGGCCGCGGAAGCCCGACGAGCAGGTTTTGCGGATTTACACGACCCGGCCCGACACGCTCTTCGGAGCTACGTACATGGTCATCGCGCCGGAACATCCGTTTGTCGAACGGCTGACCACACCTGAGCAGGCCGACGCGGTCCGGGCGTATTGCCAAAAGGCCGCATCGAAGAGCGACCTCGACCGCACCGATCTGGCCAAGGAAAAGACGGGCGTCTTCACCGGCTCCTACGCGATCAATCCCGTCAACGGCGAAGCGATTCCGATCTGGGTCGCCGATTACGTCTTAATTAGTTACGGCACCGGCGCGATCATGGCCGTGCCGGCGCACGATGAACGCGACTTTGACTTCGCCAAAGTGTATCAAATTCCTATCAAGGCGGTCGTCACTCCCGCTGGACAGCGGTCGTCGCAGTTTGGTGGCAGCACCAGTGCGGAAGCATTTGCACAAATGGCCGCGCAGGATGAAATGTATGACAGATGGTGTGAAGAGGTTCGCGCGGGCAGCGTTGTCTACACCGGAAACGCCAGGACGGTTGTTGTTGGAGAAGTGCGGTTTGATCTCGAAGGTGACGACTATGCCATCAATTCCGGCCCGTACAACGGCCTGACCACGCCAGAGTTCAAGAAGAAGATTGCCGAAGACCTTGCCGAAAAGGGTCTCGGCCGCTCGGCGGTCAACTACAAACTTCGCGACTGGCTCTTTAGCCGGCAGCATTTCTGGGGCGAACCGTTCCCGATCCTGCACGAACTTGATTCCGACGGCAACCCCACCGGACGGATCCGCGCTCGACCCTTCGGAGCTGCCGCTCGATCTGCCCGCCCGGATGCAGTTCGACGCGAAGCACGACGAGCCGACGCCGCCGCTGGACAAGGCCCCGTCGAGTTGGCTCTACGTGTTTCGCGATGGCCGTCGCTACAAGCGCGAGACCAACACCATGCCGCAATGGGCCGGCTCCTGCTGGTACTATCTGCGATTTCTCGACCCGAAGAACGCCGACGCCCCGGTCGATCCAAACATCGAGAAGGCGTGGATGCCGGTCGATCTCTACGTTGGCGGGGCGGAGCACGCGGTCTTGCACCTGCTCTACGCCCGCTTCTGGCATAAGGTGCTCTTCGACCGCGGCTACGTCAGCGGCCTGGAGCCGTTCCAGCGGCTGGTCAACCAGGGGATGATCCTCGGCGAGAACAACGAGAAGATGTCCAAGAGCCGCGGCAACGTGGTCAATCCCGACGAGGTGGTGCGCGAATACGGGGCCGACGCCCTGCGGCTCTACGAGATGTTCATGGGCCCGCTCGAATCAGTCAAGCCCTGGAGCATGGACGGCGTCAGCGGCGTGCGCGGCTTCTTGGACCGCGCCTGGCGGATGATCATCGACGATCGGGCCGAGTCGATGCAACTGAACGCCGCCGTGCAAGACGTTCGAGCCCACGGCCGAGCAGAACCGCATCTTGCACAGAACGATCAAGGCGGTCACCAACGACCTGGAGCAACTCTCCTTCAACACGGCCATCGCGCGGATGATGGAGTTCACGAACTTCTTCCTCAAGGAAGAGGTCCGCCCCAAGACCGCAATGCAGCGTTTCGTCCTGCTCTTGTCCCCGTTCGCTCCGCACCTGGCCGAGGAGCTTTGGCAGGCACTCCATTCTCCCCTCTCCCGTTCCGGGAGAGGGGCAGGGGGTGAGGGCAGCACGTCGAGCGAATCCACCCTCGCCTACCAACCCTGGCCCATCTTCGACGAATCCGCCATTCGCGAAGACACGATCGAGATTCCCGTCCAGATCAACGGCAAGCTCCGCTGGCGGATCCAAGTTCCCGCCGGCATCGACCAGCCCTCGTTGGAAGCCGCCGCCCGCGGCGACGCAAAAGTCGCCGAGTTGCTGGCCGGCAAAACGGTCGTCAAAGCGATCGTCGTCCCCGGCCGCTTGGTCAATTTCGTAGTGAAATAGGAGGTTACATGCCCAAGCCCATCTTCATATTCAAGGTAGCCCTGGCCGGCCAGAAAAGCATCTGGCGCAAGATCGCCATGCGTGGAAACCAGACGCTCGACGACCTGCACGAAGCCATCTTCGACGCTTTCGATCGTTTCGACGAGCACCTCTACTCCTTCTACTTTCCCCCGCCGCGCACAAAGAAACTAACCATGTCGAAGGTGCGGGACTACACCGAGTACAGTTGCCAGGAGGTGTGCGAAGACGAAGGGCCGTTCTCCGACGATAGCGTACAAAGCGCCGAGGAGACGGAGGTCGCGTCGCTAAACCTCAAGCCGAAGCAGCTCTTCTTCTACCTCTTCGACTTCGGCGATGAGTGGTGGCACGAAATCACCGTCGAATCGATCGACACCCCCGCCGAAAAAGGCAAATACCCCCGCGTCGTCGATTCCCGCGGCGAATCGCCGCCGCAATATCCCGACTACGAAGACGACGAAGATTACGACGAGGACGACGAATAACAACCTGCGACAGCCGTCGGGCACAGAGTATCTCGTTTAGCCGGCGGGCTTGCCCGCCGCGACCTTGACGGTGAGTTTTGCGGCCAATTCCGCGGCGGGCAAGCCCGCCGGCTAAACGAGATTACCGTGACGCTTGCGACGCGAGATTCGCTCGCCAACGCGATCGTCAGGGATTGTCCGCCGAGATCGGCTTGCCCTGGAAGTCGGCCTGACGGCTGTGCAACTCGTAGCCCTTCGGCGTCAAACGGTAGACGAAATCGCCGCCGTCAAAGGGGTCTTTCGGCACCTTGGGCAGATAGCGGGGCACAAGATCGGCAAGAGTCGCCGGATTCCGCCCGTGCTGCAACGAGTACGCCTGGACTGCAAGCTCGCATAGGAGTAAACGGGATTGTGCCAGTTCCCGGTCGGAGGCGTATGCAACGGCTTTTCGAGCGGGTTCGTACCGATAGCATAGGTCGTTGATTGCGGCGACGAGGCGCCCTTGCCAGCCATAAGCGTTGTCTTGCCAGGCCGCTTCGCGAGCGAGGCAATCAGCCGTCAATGCCCGCCGGTCGACAAGGGCGGTCAGCGTAGGGAGCAGGGCCAAACACTCTCCCGCGGAAAGCGAGCGCCGCATTTTGGCGATTCCAGTCCGTCCTATGCCCTCGATCGTCATTCCGACGAGCAAATCGACGAAAAGGCCGCCCCGCATCGCGGCGCGGCCAAGGCGAATCGTGTCAGTGTAGGATGCGAGGGCATCCTTGTTGCGCCCCTCCATCGCCGCCAGCGCCCCTTGAGCGTAGAGAGCGCGTGACACCGCTCTGAGCGACTGCACGTCGCCAAGGGATTTCGCAAAACTCTCATTATCCGGTCGCAACGGAACCTGGCAGGCGTTGTCCAGTGCAGCCCGAACCGGTGCATATACCGGACCGCACCCGGCGACGAACTTCTTCAACTGCGTATGTGTGGCAGTCTCGAAGACTGGCACGTTGACGGTCTTGATCGAGTCGGCCGCTCGAACCAACTCGTCGTAACCATTCGGACTCGGCCGGGCCGGTTCCGCGAACGTGTGCGGATTGGCCAGCCGCCAGCAGACGCCGACCACCGGCGCGAGAATCAGCAGCGTTGCGACAATGAGCATCGCCCGGCAAATGAGGGCTTGGCGTGGCGCCCATCTTGCATCGGCCGAGGATCGGTGCGCCCTGCGCCACAACCAGAGCCATCCCGCCATGAGCGCCACGGGAAAGAAAACCGCCATCGGCGGCAGCCGCATCCACCAGCGGCAATTGCTCAGGCCGATCCATGCGGCGGCAATCGTAAACCCGGCCGTGACAAAGCCCTCGGCCAGCAGCAACGGCCACGTCGCCCAGACGGCGGCCGGCACTCGGCACAGAACGGCGGACAGCCACGCCGCCAGCACCGCCAGCAGCAGCATGTCGAGAATCGAGAACTGCCACGGCAAGCGTCGGCCCGCATCCGGCATCGGTCCATTTACTGCCGCGGCCGCTCGCCGCGCCAGCCGCCGGTTTCGCCACGCCGCCAGGGCGACAATTGTCAATCCGGCCTGAAGCGAATAGACGATCACGAGCTCGTAAGCCGGAATCGTCAGCAGCAGCGAAATGCACCCCAAAACGACGGCGGCACGCAGAAACCAATGTCCTCGCCCCAGCCCCGCCCAGATGGCAAGCAACCCAACCACACTCGCCATCAGGATCGTCAGCAGACAAAACAGCCCCAGTGGCGGCCAGCCGGCCATGATGAAGGACTGCCAGGTCGGCCATCCACCCAACCCGTCAATTTGCACTTTGAATGCCGAGAGCATGGCCCGATTGTATGCCATTCCCCCTTCCACGCCAACGACATTCAGCCAGACGAGAGTCGCACAGGCCTTGCTCCCAGTGGGCAGCGACGGCCGCGGATTGCCCCCCAAAACGTCGCCGCTCTCTTGCCACCTCGCTGGTGCGGATTAGGTGCAATTAGCGGAGATCAGTGTTCCCGAGAATGCTCCGCCTTCGCGAATGTGCCGAAGAGGATTCGTCTCGCCGCGGGCATTCCGCGTGGCAATTGATAACGCCCGAAGCGTTGGGTACAAAGAATTTCCTTGCACCCGTGCCTTGGTTCTGCTGTAGGCACGTATGTTCAGTAAAACGAAGTGCGCGTATCGCCAGGGATGCGTGCCGATCTCCCTTTTGCTCTTTGACAACCGCGGCGCTCGCGACATCATCCCATTTTTGCAAAAGCCCCCAATCCTTCTTATGCGGCCGAGAGATTTTGCAACCATCTTCCCTATTTTAACAGACCATCTCCGTCCCTTTGCCTTTCGTCGTAACCGCTTACAGGAAAAGGCCTTGCACGGCTGGCGCCAACACCAGAAATCCGCAAGAGGACGGCGATATTGCTGCAAAACCTCCACCCGCCAGCCCACGCCGCAACCGGGTGTCGGGGTTTCTCTGATGGCCGCCCCATCCATTTTCTGATTACCGGCCAGCATTCCCACATGAAGAATGGGGAAGCGTTTTCAACCCGATCAAGTTACGCGGCATTTGCGCCTGTGCCTTCGGGGGCTTGGCCTCGCGCTTAATTCCGCATTTAGCCCATGTTCGCCAGACGCGCTGCGCGATAAACTCGTGCCATTACCACGCAATCTCTTGAGTCTGCATCACCGTGAAGCGCGTGTCGCATATATCGCCGGTTTGAGGCCACTCACCGCCGACTCGGCCCGCTGCGAGTCGGCACAGTAATGGAGACTTCCGTTATGTTGCTAGACAAACCCATCCAATCTCGCGCGAAATCGCGGCGTTTCTCGAACTCCCCACGGAAGAAGTCCAAGTCATGGCTGAGCGGCAAGAGGCGCGGATTCGTTGAACCGCTCGAGCAACGCACGTTGCTGAGCGTCTCGATTCTCAACGGCGGGGGTTTAGGGTACGTCGGGAATGGCGGCGGCGGCCCGCCTGATATTACCGGCGCCGCCGGACCGACCTGCTACCTCCAGTCCTCGAACAGTAATCTCTCGATTTACGCCAACAAACAAGCAGGGACCCCAATCATCTCTCAAAACCCTTTCACTTTCTTCTTTAGTGCGGGGATCGGGAACCTGTCGCAAATCGACGCGGGCTCGCAAGCCATTGCCGACGTCACCATGGTTTACGACGAATTGATGGGCGCGAATGGGCGATTCATCATCGGCGACCTCGACGCCGATTTAACCACGAACGTCAGCCAATATGTGTTCGCCGTCTCCAAGTCGAATAATCCAACCACCCTGACCACGGCCGACTGGACCTTCTATCAGATCACCACCACGGAAGGCACGGGCGGAAATACTTCCTGGTCGGACTACCCCGGCAACCCCGGCTACAACGCTGATGCCTTCGTCGAGACATTTAACATGTTTGGGAACGGTCCGACCGGCACTCAGGTTGTTACCGTCAAGGCCAGCGATCTGGCTGCCGGCAACCCGCTGGTCACCTCCGGCGCCGGGCAAAACGTTTTTCGCAATGACGTCCCGGGCGGCAATCAAAACTATCGGCCCACCACCATGCACGATTCGGCGGCCGGTGACCCGATGTGGTTAGTCCACAATCCCGACAGCGGGACTAGCATCGATGTTGTCAAGATGACCGGCGTCCTTTCGAACGCCCCTGCCTTCGCCACCACTTCCCTGTCCCTGCCGGCGGCAGACCACTTTGTCGTCTCTGGCGGAATTGCCAACCCCCTCAACCCCGACAACACCGCGGCGATAGACGGTGACGACGACGCCGGCGACTTTGCGGAGAACCCTGGCGGCGGCGGGGCGTTTGACCCGGGCAGCCGAATTCTGAAAGCTGGGGAATGGAACAACACCATTGTCGCCGCGCACACGGTCGCGGTTGATTCCGGCCAGCCGTACACCCTGGCGTCGGCTCAACCCAATGACAAGAACTTCAACTCCCAGGGCGGCTCCGGTTACACCGTTGGCGATACCTTGACGGTCAACGGCGGCACGTTCACCACGGCGGCCCAATTGAAGGTTGTAACTGTCGGCGGCGGCGGCGCGATCACCTCGGTCACTGTGGTCAACGCGGGCAGCTATTCGAGCCTATCGGGAATTAACGGCTCGGTTAGCGGCGGCACCGGCAGCGGCGCCGTCTTCAGCCTCTTCTTTAGCGGCGAACTCGCCGCCCAGTGGTACGCGATCGACGTGAGCACGGGCACGCCCGCTTTTCAATTGGTCGGCGGCAGCCCGAACGTTGGCCGCGAAGCCTTCGGCGCCAATACCTACGCTTACGAGCCGGCGATCGACATCAACGCCAGCGGGCAAATCGCCCTGGGCTTCATGGAATCCGACACGCTTGGAGGAGCTGTCAACGGCGCCACCAAGGGCTTTATCTCGACGTTCGTGACGGCGCGAAAGCCGACCGACCCGGCCGGATCGATGGAAAACATCGTCCTCGTTCCCAAGGGTACCGGCACCGGTACCATCACCAGCAGGATCGGCGACTTCAGCGGCATGAACGTTGACCCGGTAAACGGCACTTTCTGGCACACCAACGAGTTTGGCGGCGGCGGGCCCACCGACATTGCCGAAATTGGATTTCTGCCCAACGGCTTTGAACTCCAGAACGGGGTCTTGACCGTTTGTGGCGACGAGGATTCGGTAAACGAGAATGACACGTTCAAGCTGGAACGCGAAAGTGCAGACCCAACGTTGCTCGACGTCTTTGTCAACAACAACACGCTCGTGCCCAACTTTACGATCGCGATTGCTTCCTTGTCCAAGGTCGCGCTTTACGGCGGCGGCGGCAACAACACCTTGATTGTGAACAGCTCGAATGGCTTGATAACCCTGGGAGGCGGCGCAGTTCCGAACAACGGCATCGACTGGAATGCCGCCGATGCTTGCCCCGATATGCCCGCCGGCGAGGATGGCTTCAACCAAACGATCCTGCAACAGTCCGCCGGCCCCAACGCGCCCACGCTGACGACCGACGTGTATACGGTCGGCCCCACCACCCCGGGCAACGGGATTTCCGTGGTCACCGACAGCAGCGGCAACCGACAGACCGTGAACTTCTACGAAGTGTCGCCCACGTTCGACAGCCTGCCGGCCACGACCTTGACGGTCAACGGCACCGACGCCGCCAACGCCATCAACTACACGACCGGCAAGAATTCGTTTGCGAATTTCTACGCCAATCCCCCGGTGTTAGCCCCGACTTGGGGCGAAGTGAGCGTCGATAACCAGGAACCCATGGAATTCATCAATAAGGGCAACTTGGTCATCAACGGCCTGGCGGGCAGCGACGATGCCAATCTCAACAATCCGAACACGCCGACCGGCCTGACCGGTACGATCACCGTCAACGGCGGCGATCCGACCGGCGCCGATACCATCAATGTCGCCGGTATCAACGGGACCACCGATCATTTCATTGTGTTGCCGACGGCGGCAGGCAACGGGAACATCCGCGACGTCGATGGCAGTGGCAGCGATATTGCCCCCGAGGTACACTACTCGGGCATGGAAGGCGTGAACGTCACCGGCCAGAACGCCGATACCGACACCTTGGCGGCGGCGGGGACGGCGGGCGATGACTCGTTCACCTATGATCCCGGCACGACCGCTTCTTCCGGCGAGATCCACGGTTTCGCCGGCGGCTTCTCCTTCGGCCGCTTGACCTTCAACGGCATCACCGGCTTCGTCACGATGGGGTCGGGTTTGTTCGCCCTGGCCACGAGTTCAGCCAATGGCGTTGGCGGCCTTGGCGGCAATGACACGGTGGTCATCGACGGAACGGCAGCCGACGATACCTTCAACTGGGACAATTCCCTGGATTTCCTGCAAGTGCGCGTGGACACCGGCGGCGACCTTCACACCCCGATCGCAGTGGCCGGCGATGGCACGCTCGGATTCGTTTCCCACCTCATCGTGCAGGGGCTCGACGGCAACGACACGTTCAATGTGGTTCCCGCCAAGCTCGCCAGCACCCAGGCCAAGTTCGACATCCGCATCGAGGGAGGCGATTCCGACGTCGCGACCGACACGCTCAACCTCAGCGGCGCCGCCGGCTCGGTGGCAGTCAACCTCGCCGATAGCACGCTGGCGACCAACACGACCATTACCGGCTATGGCAGCACACTGACCGTCACCGGCGTGGAAGCGGCAAACCTGGACGCCGGCGGCAATACGGTGACGGTCACCGGCACGACCGGGGCCGACTCGATCGGCGTGACGCCCAGCGGCGCGGCCAGCGCCACGGTCCAGCCCTACCAAGGCGGGACGGCCCAGAACGCTCAAGGCGGCACGCTCGCCTCGCAGGCGCCGATCAGCCCGACGCTGAACTTCACGGCTGTCTCGACTGCACCCGCGGGCTTCACCGTCAACGGCAACGGCGGCAGCGATCAACTGTTCGTGGTGGGGACCCAAAACGCCGACACGATTGACGTTGACGACGCGGCGTCGGGCGCGAACGCGGTGAAGGTCGATTCGCTGCTGGTGGTCAATTTCAACTCCGCACTTGCTCACGTCGAAATCGACGCCCTCGCCGGCAGCGACACCATCAATATCCAGCCTTCCACGACCACGACCTTCCTGGTCGATGGCGGCGACCCCATCGGCATCCTCCCTGGCGACACCATCAATCTGATCCATCCGGCCGCTCAGCCTTACTTCATTTATCCGGGACCGACGATCGACTCGGGCGGTCTGAACACGGCGGGTGGGTTCCAGACGGTGAGTTGGGTCCACATCGAGACGATCACCAACACCGGCGGCGGCCCGCCGCTGATCTTGGGAACCAACGGCAACGACGAGATCACCGTCATTGCCCGTGACAGTTCCTACAATCCGGCCAACCCGGGCACGCCCAATCCACTGCTCGACGGCGTGCAGGATTTCACCGTGTCGGTCAACAACGGGCCGGACATGCTGTTCATCAACACGCCCAACTTGTTCATCGACGCGCTGTCGGGCAACGACGACATCGTCGTCCGCGAGCCGGCGCCGAACCAGGCGGCGTGGAACGTGCAATTGTTCGTGGCCGGCGGCCCGCCCGCCGCCGGAGTGGGCCGGCTCACCGACAACGTGGAGCTGGAATCGACCGGCAGCCAGAGCGTCACGTACAACCCCAACAACCCACTGGGGTCGGTTCCGCCTGTGGGCGGTGTGACGTTCAGCTTGCCGACGACGGGCGGCGGTCAACTCAGCGACCCGACCAACACCTCAACCATCAACGCGGTGGAGTTCCTGATCCCGGCGTTCTATCAGTCGTCGCCCGGCGGCGTGGAAGATTTCATCTATTCCGGCGACCCGAACAATCTCACCTACAACACGCCGAGCGGCGGCGCCAATTCGGTCGTCTTCACGCCGGGCGCCGTCGCCGATTCAGGCACGATCACCGGCAACGCCTTCAGCGGCGCCGCCCTGACGCCGCTGGCCTTCAGCAATCTGGCGGGCGGGACCGTCACCTTTACCACCAATAACGTGGGACGCGCCGACACGCTCCAGGTCAATGGCACGGTGTCGGGCGAAACACTCAATGTGGTCGGCAGCGGGGACAGTGGCGCCGGCACGGTCCAGATCATGACCTCGGGCAACAAACCCGCGACTCCGGTTTTGCAGACACCGGCGATAAGCACGCTGCTGCTCGACGGCGACGGCGGGGTAGACAGCGTGAACCTCTCCGGCACCCTTCCGTACTCCAGCGTTGTCGTCAATGCCGACTCCACGGTGAACCTCACGGCTGCCGTTGGACCTGTGAGTGTAGCCCTGGGCGATAACACTCCGGGTTCGCTCAATCCCAACACCGTCATCACCGGCTACGGGGCCGCGGTAACACTCATCGGTGTAGACACCGCCAACCTGGATGCCAGCAGTAAGACGGTAAGTGCCGTCGGCACCTCCCAGAATGACGGTATTGTCTTCACTCCCACCGGAGCTACGGCCGGCACGTTCTATAACAACATTGCGTCCGGAAACAACCTCGTCCCCAATACGGTCTTCAACCTGGCCAACGTGACCGGTGACTTCACCGTCTTCGGCGGCAGCGGCGGCAACGCCGACGAGGTCGTCGTCGATGGCACGCCCGCCCGCGACCTGTTCGAGATCAACCAGGGCACGGCGGTGGCGACGGTTTTGGCCAACAACGTCAACGCGTGGCTGCCGGTGCAGCTTGGCACGAACGTCTCGGTTCTGACCGCGCTGGGCTTGGGCGGCGAAGACACGTTCCAGGTGATTCCCGCGCCGGGCACCGGCGCGTTCCCGCTCGACAATCTGTTGATCAACATCGACGGCGGCGACCCGCAGTCGAGCGACGCGCTAGTGGTGGCCAACAGCTTCGGCACGACGCCGGCGGTGCTTCCCGCGAACGAGTTTGTAGTTCTCGCTCGCGGCCGTGACGCCAATTCCGGCACGGTGCGCGTATTTGCCAACGGAACCACGCAGTTTCCCGACATCAACTACAAGAACGTCGAGACGGTCAGTGCGAACGTCACCGGCGCGGGCACGTTGAACCCGAATCTGTTGGTGATGGGGCCGGACCTTTATGAGCCTGATGATGCCCAGGGCAACGCTGCTTACCTCGGCGCCACCGCCACACTGCAAGCCCAGAACGCCACGATCTTCCCGAACAACGCCGAGAATCCGGGCGTGCCGGCCGACCAGGATTATTACCGCGTGGTCGCACAGGCGACGGGCACGCTGGACTTCCAGGTGTACTTCAAGCTCTATCCCGGTCTGCTGCCGCAGGGCGGCAATCTCGCCCTGGAGGTATTGGACGCGGCGGGCAACGTCATCGCCCATACGGCGACGCCGCCCTCCTTCGGCGCGGTGGGCGCGGCCGCCGACGCCCGCATCCGCATCCCGGCCGTGGCCGGCCAAAGCTACTGGCTCCACGTCTTCGGTGCGAATGCCAACGGCACGCCGAATGGGGCCGTCATCAATGGTTACAACGTGACGGTGATCGACACCCCGCCTCCCGTGCCGAACGACTTGGAGTTGTCGCGCGGCGTGTTGGCGGTCACGATCACCAACGGCGGTACGGGTTACACTTCGGCGCCGATCGTCACCTTTAGCGGCGGAGGAGCGACCACGCAGGCCACGGCCATTGCCATCCTCTCCGGTGGAAGCGTGACGGCGGTCAAACTGTTGACCAACGGCAGCGGCTATACCTCCGCCCCGACCATCACGTTCACGGGCGGCGGCTTCACGACGATCGCCACTGCCACTGCAAGCCTGGTCGATCTCGGTGATTTGCCCACCAATGCGCCCAACGACGACAGCGGGCGATCGCAGTTCGACAACGTCACTTACGTGAACACCCCCACGATCTATCTGCGATTGGACGACGCCATTTTGCTGAACGACCTGCCGGGCAACGGCACGACCGACACGCCGCCGGCCGGGGTAATCCCAATACCGTTCGTCCCCAGTGCGGCCGTGGCCGGCTATCGGGTGGCGATCTTCGACGGCAACAACACGCAGACGCCCGTGGGCTTCGCCACGCAGGTGGGCGGCTTCCCAGGACTCTACCAGTACACCTTCACCACGGCGCTGGCCGACGGCGTACACCACATAACGGCCGAGGTGCAGATGGTCGATCCGGCTCTGCCCACGCATCAGACCGGCTTCGGCGATCGCAGCGTTTCCTTGGACATCACCGTCGATACGGTCGTGCCGCCCGCCTTCTTCGGCTTGATCAGTCAGGCCGATACGACCGAGGGACTGGACCAGGCCAGCGACAGCGGCGTGTTGGGGAATCCGAACCTGCTGGCCACCTTCACCGACCGGGCGACCAACGACAAGACGCCGGACTTGTACGGCGCGGCCGAAGCAAACGCGATAACTCGCATCTATCTGGACACCAACGGCATTCCGGGCCTCCAGACCACCGGCGCCAATCCCGACACTTACCTGGGCGAGAGCGTGGCCGTGCCCTTGGACGGCACCAACCAATTCCCCAACGGCGAGTGGACCTTCCACGTCACCCGCGACCTGAATGATCCCACGCTTGGCCTTGGGCACGACGGTCTGCGGACGTTCTTCGTGACGGGCGAAGACCTGGCGGGCAACTTGACCGCGGACGCGAACGCCGACTCGCTGCAAATCTTCATTGATACGCAGGGGCCGCAGGTCACCAATGTGCAGATCACAGGCTCGCCGAGCTACAACCTGTTCGGATTGAAAGCCGAGACGATCACGGATACGGTGGCGGCAGGGTTCTCCACCACGATGTTCTCCGGCAACGCCGCCGTCACCTCGCCCACCGGCGAGACGCTGTCGTCGCTGGACGGCATCTACGACGGCCGCGTCATCAGCTTCACCTCGGGGGTGGACGCGGGAGAGAAGGTGACGATAACCTCGTACGTCGGCGCCACGCACACGTTCACGGTCTCCCCAGCCTTGACCAGCGTGCCCAACCCGGGCGATAGTTTCCAAATTCTGGGCAACTCGGCGCAGGGCCCGACCCCGCTGGTCAACTCGCTGACGATCAGCTTGCAGGACCTGCCGGCGCGGGTGGCGGGCTTCCTCTACAACGTGTTGGCGGCGGATGCGATTACCGGCTCGCCGGCAACCGACCCGGGCAACTACCTGCTGGTGGGGGATGCCAGCGGCGTGATCCAGATCTCGTCGGTGCAATTCAACCCCAACCCCGTCGTGGCCGGCTCGCCGGCGAGCGGGACGCTGGTGCTGACCTTTGCCAGCCCGCTGCCCGACGACCGCTACACGCTGACGGTCAAGGACAGCGTGGTCGATCCGGTGGGCAACAAGCTCGACGGCGAGAGTAACGCCATCGAGCCGAACGGGGCGCCGAACTTCCCCAGCGGCGACGGGCAACCGGGCGGCAATTTCGTCGCCCGCTTCACCGTGGACAGCCGCCCCGAGATCGGCACCTGGAGCGCGGGAAGCGTGTACGTTGACACCAACGGGAACTTCGTTTTCGATCCCACCAATGCCGATGCCACGAATCGTGACATGATCTACAGCTACGCGTATACCAGCGACAACGTCTTCGCCGGCGACTTTAGCCCCATCGGCGCGACAACCGCCGACGGCTTCGACAAGCTGGGCACCTACGGGCTGGTGAACGGACACTATCGCTGGGCGATCGACACGAACAACGACGGTGTGCCGGACCTTATCGTGAACGATCCCGCCAACATCAACGGCGAGCCGGTGGCCGGCAATTTCGACGGCAACGCCGCCAACGGCGACGAGGTCGGCCTCTTCACCGGCACGCAATGGTATTTGGACACGAACCACGACTACAAGGTCGATAAGGTCATCAACAGTCCGCTGCGCGGATACCCGATCGTCGGCGATTTCGACGGCGACGGCATCGTCGATCTGGCAACCTACCAACCAAATCCGGTCAACAAGTTCTTCTTCGACTTTGGGGCGAACGGTTACGGGCAGATCGACGCGACCATCAATGCCGCCAGCGTGTTCGGGTTTATCGGGGTTCGCAGCCTGCCGGTCGCCGCCGATATGGACGCCGACGGCACGACCGACGTGGGACTCTGGGTGCCGGATCGCGCCGGCGCCGCCAACGACCAACTCGGCGAATGGTACTTCCTAACCTCCAATTTCGCCACGCCGACTACGGGCACGGTCAACACGCTGAACCATCAATTCTCGCCCAGCCCCGTGGGTCATGACATCTACGCCCGTTTCGGCAACCAATACGCCATGCCGATCGTCGGCAATTTCGATCCGCCTGCCACCACTGCCCCGGGCAGCCCCACGATCGGGCAGGTGGCCGTGTCGCAGGCGAAAGGCTGGATGAGTTGGAACGTGGTTGATGCCTCCGGCATAGCGAGCTCCACGCTGGCCATCGATCAGGTGCGGGTGCCGAGCGTTGCCGGGCCGTTCGCCGCGGCAGCCGGCACAAACTACTCCGCTCCACTGGGAACGCTGTCGCTCGGCATACACACCTATACGATTACCGTGACCGACAAGGCCGGGCACACATCGACCCTCAGCGGCACTTTCACCGCCGTTTCGCAAGGGCCGACGATCGGGCAAGTGACCGTGTCGCAAGCGAAGGGCGTCATTACTTGGAACGCAGCCGACCCCGACGGCGTGAGAAACTCGACGTTGAGCATCGACGGCAAGGCGGTGCCGGGTGTTGGCGGCCCCTTGGCCGCGGCGTCCGGAGCGAACTACTGGGCGGCTCTCGGCAAGTTGGCTGCCGGTAGCCACTCCTACGCCATCACCGCGACCGACAAAATCGGCCATTCCTCGACGCTGACGGGCAACTTCACCATCGCCGCCGTTGTCAATAACGGTCCGACGGTGGGCCAAGTGGTCGTATCGCAGACAAAGGGCGTGATTAGTTGGAACGCGGTCGATGCCGACGGCGTGGCAAGCTGCAGTCTTGCCATCGACGGCAAGGCGGTGTCGAAAATCGCCGGGCCGTTCCAGGACAAGTACGGCGTCAACTTCTCAGCCTCCCTGGCCGCGTTGGCCAAGGGCAACCACACCTACAAGATCACGGCGACGGATCGCGCCGGCCATACAACGACATTGACGGGTTCGTTCGCTTGGAACGCATTGGCAAGCAATGCCGCCAGAACCGCGCTCTTCTCGCAGCTCAGCCGCTCCGCATCCAGCGCTTCGGCGAAGCTCGACTGGCTGTATGAGCTTGACGGGTAGTCGGACCGCGGCAATTCCGACTCCGAAAAGGCGGTCGATGCCGTATCGGCCCACTGATTCGGCTGCGATCAAGCCCGAAACCACTACGGGTCTGGGGCGTGGCGTGATTGCGCTTTTCCCGTAACCGCGATGGCGGGGCAACTCGCTCGCACTTGCCAGGGAGGGCGAGATGCTCGCACTCTGGGGTCGCTCAGCGCATCGGCTCACCACGCCTTCTGAGGAAGGCAGGGTAGCGGTCCCACACGTCAATCTTGGTAATCTGGGATGACTCTTTCGGATAATCCGGATTTCCTGAAAATGCTGCTTTCAACAGTCCGATGGTCGAAAACGGTGGAAAGACTCGGATTGTAGTGGTTGTTCGGGCGCAGGGGGGGCGGCTTAGGAGGGGCTCGGACTACGAAACCCAGAATTCCTTTAGAGAAGGGGAAATGGAAATGAACGCACGTAGCATGGTGCTGGCCTTTACGGCCTTGCTGGTATCATCCTCTCTGGCTGTGGCCAGTATGGGGAAGGAGGAGATCGCTCTTCCGCCCCCTGCCCAGCAGTCGCCCTGCACCGGGCCCTGCGCTGGGCCCTGCACCGGGCCCTGCACTGATGCTTGTTGCGAGTGCGAGCCGATTTGCTGCCCGACCTGCTGCGGCAGGGTCTGCAAATCTACGGCGACCTCTTGTACTTGCGGCCGCGAAACGACGGCTTGGAGTATGCCGTGCCGATCAACGGCCCGATCACTCCCGGCACAGTTCCGATCCAGGTCGGCCGGACGGCCTCGCTGGATCCGCAGGTCGAGCCGGGCTTCCGCGTGGGCGGCGGCTTCGACTTCGACTGCTGCAGCAACCTCTCGGCCACCTTCACGCATTACGAATGCAACGTGGACGATTCGATTTCGACCGAGGCGCCGTTCGTTCTTCGCTCGATGGTTTTCCATCCGTCCACTGCCGACGCCGCCTCCGATTGGCTCAGCGCTACCGCTCACGAAGCAATAAGATTCAACATCGCGGACATCGACTACAGGCATCAGTTCTACACGGGCGAACGCTCGAACCTGACTTATCTGCTCGGCGTGCGTTATGCAAGCTTGCAACAGGACTTCACGTCCACGTTCGAGTCGATCATTAGCGCGGAAGCCGACAGCAGCGTCAATTTCGATGGGGCGGGTTTCCGTCTCGGCCTGGAGGGAACACGCTACTCGGCAGGGCGGAGCATCTTCATCTATGGCAAGACGTCCGCGAGTTTATTGGGGGGTGAATTCCGCGCCGACTACCTGCAAAGCAACGCCAACAATCCGCTGGTCGCAGAGACCAACTGGAAGGAAGCCCGACTGGTCTCGATCCTCGAATGCGAACTCGGCATGGGTTGGGCCAGCCAGGGGGGGCACGTGCGGATCTCCGCCGGCTATATGGTCAGCGGCTGGTTGAACGTCGTCAAGACGCCTGAGTTCATCGCCGCCGTTCAGGCCAACCAGTATCACGGCCCTGACAAGATCGACGGCAACGCCCTGGTGTTCGACGGACTCGTCACCCGCCTCGAATTCCGCTGGTAAGCAAGCTGCAAACGCCGCGGCGCCGGGCAGAGTAATCTGAGTTGTTGCAAAGGACCGCCCCAGTGTTCGCACCAGCGAAACGGGAACGGTCCTTTTCCTTGCGCCTATCAGCCAGCCAAAAAAGTCTGTTCTCAACTGCTTGGATGCCATCGCTGGCTTGTCCAGCAGTGCCGAGGCACGGGTGGACAAGCCGCCCGTGGCGCCCACAGACTACTCGCTGGCGAACCACTAGAGGATGCCGTATTTCTCGTATACCTCCCGCAGGCTCTTCCCCGCCTGAAGCTCGCGCCGCGTGACGTTCTCTCCTTCCACTTTTTCCAGCGCCCGCTCGATCGCGGCTTTCTCCACTTCGTTGGGAATCACGACAATACCGTCATAATCGGCGAAGATGATCTGCCCCGGCTGCACCACAACCTCGCCGCACTGAATCGGCACGTCGTAAGCCATGACCCGCCCGCGCTCCTTCGAAATCCAAAGGCGAGATGCCGGCCGAGTAAACAGGGAAGCCCAGGTCGATGATCCGCGTGCAGTCGCGGATCGCCGCGTCGCAGACGCAGCCCACCGCCCCGTTGCGTTTCGCCACCGTCGTCATCAGCTCGCCCCAGGGAACGATCGTCCCGCTACGATCGCTCGAATGCACCACGACGTCGCCGGGCCGCAGCGAGTCGATCGCCTCGATCTCCAGCCCGTAGGGGTCGCCCTCCACGACGTAGTCGGTCTCCATCCATCGCACGGTCCGGGCACGGCCGACAAAGCCGCAGGGCTTCCTGTCGGGCAACAACGGGCGAAGCCGCGGGTGCATCGCCCCGCCGCGTCCCAGCCAGAAGCTGAGCTGGTGCAGCTTCTCCGTGACCCGCTCGATCTCCAGCGGCGACTGGCCGATCACGAATTTCTTCAGCCAGCCGAGCGCCCCCAGCACCTGGTCGGTCTGCGAGTAGGCGGCCCCCCAGCCGCTCGCTCCGGCGTCGGTGTGCAGTTCCACGAGCACGTGGAAATTCTTGTCCAGCCGATGCAGCGTCCAATTGGTGATCTTCACCTCGGGCTCCTTTGCTGTCGAACGGGGAAGATTCTTGACGCCCGTTCCACGATGTGATATGGTGGGATTCACAAGGCGGGTCGTTTCACCATGCGATACGGCCCGTTATAGGAAACGAAATGTCCTCTGTCAAGGGACCCGACGTGTTTAGCCGCGACCCGCAGGGGAGCACTCTCTCCCGCGTCCTTCATGTGACACTACTTCAAAGAAAGGCCGCTATCGTGAGTATCGCCGTCGTGCGAAAGACACTCGCCGCCCTGGAAAAACTCGCCGAAAGCGACGAGCCGCTCTCGCTGGCCGTGCTCTCCGCCCGCGCTCAGCTCCCCAAACCGACGGCCCACCGCATCCTGCAAACCCTTGCCGCGCTCGGATACGTCGCCCAGGAGGAGACCGGCAAATACTATTTGACCACGCGGCTCGACAGCCTCGCCCAGAGCAGCCGCTACCGCGACCTGAAAGCCCGGGCGATTCCCGCCATGAACGCCCTGCACCGGCAGTTCAACGAGACCGTAAACCTGGGCGTGCTCGAAGGCAGCCGCGTCCATTACATCCACGTCATCGAGACCAGCCGCTCGCTGCGGATGATGGTCCAGCCGAATGCGGCCGACGAGTATTATTTCACCGCGATCGGCCGAGCCATTGCCGCCCATCTGCCGCCGCCGCAGATCGAAGCGATCCTCAAGTCCACCGCCTTCCGCCCGGTCACGCCAAAGACCGTCGCTTCGCCGAAGAAGTTGCAGAAGATCCTCGACGAGACCCGCCGCCGCGGCTGGGCGATCGACGACGAGGAGTCGGTCCTCGGCGTAATCTGCCTCGCCGCCCCCGTTTTCGTAGACGGCAATCCCGCCGCCGCCATTAGCGTCACCATGCCCAAAATCCGCGCCACCCAGAAAGTCCGCCAGGCCGTCGTAGCCTCGCTGCTTTCGCTGCCATTGTAATCGCCCATAGGCGGGCGTGACCGTTCACACCGCGGGAAGGGGACGGAGGAGGTTTTCGCAAATGCGGTTTTCGTGACGGCGAGGCCTTCCCGCGAAAACCTCCTCCGTCCCCTGGTTTTCCAGACCGAAAAACATGCCCGTCCCCTTCTGCCCCCCGCGGGAGCCTACCATGAAGCGGGTGCTGGTCGCCGGCCTGTATCACGAAACCCACACGTTCTCCCCTACCGCAAGCTCCGTCGCCCGATCTATCCGTTGGACTGAGAGCGTGTTTCGAAGTACTCCCCTCTCCCTTTGGGAGAAAGGCAGGGGGTCAGGGTTACACGGCGCAAACCGCGGAAAATCGAGCAGCGCGTAGGTTATGCTTTAGCATAACGCTAATGCACACAACGTTATCCGTTATGCTAAAGCATAACCTACGGCTTGGACTAGACCTACAACTCCGCCCTTTCCGCCTCTTCTTCCTCGCGGAGAGACCACTCGGCGCCCAGCATTGCCAGCAGGAAGCACAGGACCGCAAGGCCTAAGAACATCCCCAGACTGACCCCTTGCCCGACGATCCCGTCGTACCATTTAGCGGTCGCGCTTTGCAGGAACGACTCGCCGCTGGGCGCCTTTTCAAGCCAGAACTTCTCGCCGATAGACATGTACTGGATTGGCGCCCCCAGCACTGGTTGGCGGAGGACGGCGGTGATGATGCCGAAGATGGCGGCGCCTGCCATCAGCCCGGACGCTATGAGGATGCCCTGGTCCCCACGGGCTTTCTTGACTCTCTCGTTGCGGCCGCTGTTGCTCACGATGTGGGCAAAGAAGCCGCCGGCCAGCACTGCCATGTTGATGTCGATCGGAAGATAGATGCCGAGCGCAAACGCGAGCATCGGCACCCCGGCCATATAGAGCATAATTGCCACGAAACCGCCGAGGCCGTAGAGCAGCCAGGGCTGGTTGGCCGGATCCTGGAGGAGTCCCCGGCTTACGGCCGCGATCATGTTCGCCTGGGGAGCGGGCAAGACCTTGGTGTTCGAGATCATCTCGCCGGTCGCGGGATCGGGCACCAGAAAATGATAACCGGAATCCATAATCGGAATCACGAACGCCACGACCAGCGATGCTACAATGATGCCGGCGAATTTCCATTTTTCCTGGCTGCGGGGCGTGGCACCGATCCAATAGCCAATCTTGAAATCCGAGATGAACGCGCCCGACATCGACAACGCCGTGCAGACCGCGCAGCCGACCACCAGCGCGATGAACATCCCGCCGGTGCCCTTCAGCCCCGTCGCCACCAGCGCCAGGATCGTGAGCACAACCGTGATTAACGTCATGCCCGAGACCGGATTGACACCAACGATGGCGATCGCCTGGGCAGCCACGGGGGTAAAAAGGAACGACAGGGCATAGCCCACCACCGCGCCGACGACCGCATACCAGGCGCTCTGGCCCATCGAGTAAGTCTGTCCGGTGGCCGAGTCGGGGCTGGTCATGCCCACGACGAAGAACAGCAGCGCCATCAGAAGCGTCGAGCCTATCTGGACGAGAACGACACTGCGGGGAGACATATCAGTCTGCGTGCGCGGCGCGGCCTCGACACCGCCCCCCTTCAGTCCCCTGAAGCCAAGGGCGATGGAGCCGAGGACAATCTTGCCCATGCGAATAATGCCGATGATGCCGGAAACGGCGATAGCCCCGATGCCGATCGGTTTGACGAACGCGGCGAAGATCGCGTCGGAATCCATATTCGCAATGACGTATGTTTTCCCGGCATAGGCGAAATGGGGAAGCTGCGAACCGAAGTGAAAGATCAACGGCGCAAGCACAAGGCAGGCGAACACCGACCCGGCGGCAATAACGGCCGCATAGCGAAGCCCGATGATATAACCGAGGCCAAAGAGCGCCGCCAGCCCGTTCATCGACATGTCGAGACGGATGGACGACATCTTCTCGCCGAGCCCGCCGAGAAGCGTCCGGGTCGTCATGACCGGATTCCAAGCATGGAACGCCTCAACGAGAAAGTCGTAAACCGCGCCGATGCCAAAGGCCGTCAGCAACACCGCGCCGGCGCTCTTCGACGTGCTCTCGCCCGACACCAGGATCTCGTTGATGGCAGTCGCCTCGGGGAAAGGAAGCTCTCCGTGGAGATCCTTCACAAAGTACTTGCGCAACGGGATGATTAGCACGGTCCCGAGAAATCCGCCGATCGCGCAGGCCAGGAATATCTGCCACCATTGCACCGGCAGCCGGTTGATGTAGAGGGCCGGAATGAGGAACGCGGCCCCGGCCGCCACCACGCCCGACGCCTGACCGATCGACTGCACAATGACGTTTTCGAGAATGGTGCTCTTGCCACCAGGTTTCAGTCCCTTACTCCCGAAGAAGATGGCGAGGATGGCAATCGGAATGGCGGCTTCGATGGCATTGCCCGCGCGAAGGGCCATGTAGATGCACGCGGCCGAAAACACCGCCACCATCAACAAGCCGACCGTCACCGACCACGCGGTCACCTCCGCTCGCCGGTCTTCCGGCGGGACGATCGGCTTGTATTGCTCGCCCGGGCCGAGCTTGGTGTAGGCGTTTTCTGGCAGAATCTTGCTCGGCCGCTTCGAGGTGGACGTTTCCATGTTATCGGGACTGCCCTCGTATCAGATGGTTGGAACAACAATCGTGCCGCTTTGACGAGTCTTCGGCGTCCATGCGCTCATTGCCGCAAAAGAAACATCGCTTTCAGCGTTTACAAGATGTTTCACAACCAGCAAACGCGTAGGTTATGCTTCAGCATAACAGCCTGGTTCTTGTTATGCTCAAGCATAACCTACGGGTTGTGAAACGGCCTCGAAACGCCAGTCTCGTTCATCCTTCATCCTTCATCCCTCATCCTTTATCCTCTCCCCACACCTCCGCCAACTTCACCAGCCACTCGACCGACTCGACCATTTCGTCGAGACAGGCCCATTCCAGCGGCGAGTGCGGATTGTGGCCGCCGCAGGAGAGATTGGGCGTGGGCAGGCCGAGCTCGGTCAGCCGCGAGCCGTCGGTGCCGCCGCGGACAATCGTGCGTTTTCCGGTTCGCCCCAGCCGTTTGAGCGCCTCTTCGGCGTAGGCCACCGCCCGCGGCTCGCGAATCAGCCCTTCGGCCATGTTGCGATACTGCCGCTGGATCACCACGTCGATCTTCGAGTCGGGGAACTCCCGCATCGAGGCCGCGGCCGCTTGCCGCACCCGCTCGGCCAGGCCGTCGAGCTTCGTCGCGTCGAAGTCGCGGAGCAGGATCTTCAGCTTCATCTCGCCCACCCCGCCGGCAAGATCGTAAGGATGCAAAAAGCCGTCGCGCTGGTCGGTCGTCTCCGGCGAGAGCACGTCCCGCGGCAGCCGCCCAACGAAATCGGCCGCCACGCGAACCGCATTGACCATTCGCCCCTTGGCGATCGACGGGTGGATGTTCACGCCGTGAATGCTCACCACCGCCTGGTCGGCCGAAAACGTCTCCACATCGATCTCGCTGCTGCCGTGACCGTCCAGCGTGTAGCAGGCCGCGGCGTCGATCTCCGTCAGATCGAGCTTGTCCACGCCGTGGCCGGTCTCCTCGTCGCAGGTAAAACAAATCCGCAAGGGGCAATGGGCAATTTCGGGATGCTCCAGCAGCCACTCGGCCGTCTCCATGATGATCGCCACGCCCGCCTTGTCGTCGGCGCCGAGCAGCGTCGTGCCGTCCGAGGTGATGAGCGTCCGCCCGCGGAGGGATTCCATGCCGTGGTTGTCCGACACGCGGATCACCCGGCTGCGGTCGCCGGGCAAGACGACGTCGCCGCCGGCATACTTCTCGATGATCTGCGGCCGAATCCCCACCCCGCTCGTCTCCGGCGAGGTGTCGAGGTGGGAGCAGAGTGCGACCGTCGGGCGGGAAAAGGGGACAGTCCCCATTTGCCGGAACGGCCCGGAGGGTGCTTCGCACAAATGGGGACTGTCCCCTTTTCCGCCAGAGCCGGGAACGGTCGCCATCACAATGCCGTGCTGGTTCTGCCGGGCGTCGGCAATGCCCATCGCCTTGAGCTCGCCCAACAGCAGCCGCCCCAATTCCATCTGGCCGGGCGAACTCGGATAAGTCGCCACGTCGGCGGCGGTGGTGTCAATTTGCACGTAACGCAGAAAACGCTGCAAGAGACGGTCTCGGTTCATGGCTGGTTGCTCCGCTGAAAGCCCCGTTGGTCCTGGCGCAGGCCGCCATTTTACCCGATTCGCCCCGCGAAGTCACCCCGTCCCCCTTTTGCGAGTGCGGCAACGGTTCCTAGCGCTCGCCTCCGAACCGTTTAGCCGCCGCGTCCACGCGGCGCTGCAACTGCGGGCGATTCCGCGCCGCGTGGACGCGGCGGCTAAACACCTTCCAATCTTGGCCGCAGACAATTACTGCGCCCGTGCGCCCCCTTCCGTTCCGGGCCGCCGTCTGCTACGGTAGCTTCTTCGATTCCTATCGTTGCGGGAGTTTCTGATGTACGACAAACAGGCGTTGATCGGTTTGGTGCGGCAGAAGGCCCTGAAGTTTGGGCAGTTCACCCTTGCCTCGGGCAAGAAGGCCAGCTATTACCTCGACGGCAAACAGGTGACGCTCGATTCCGTCGGCGCCCGGCTGGTGGCCGAGGGGCTGCTCGATCTGCTCGGCCAAGCGGCGATGCCGGCGGCCGTCGGCGGCATGTCGATCGGCGCCGATCCGATCACCGCAGCCCTGGTCACCATGTCCGGCGTCCGCGGCACGCCGCTGGTCGGCTTCATGGTCCGCAAGGAACCCAAAGGCCACGGCACCAATCAGTACATCGAAGGGCCGGTCAAGCCCGGCGACACCGCCGTGATCGTCGAGGACGTCGTCACCACCGGCGGCTCGTCGCTCCAGGCGATCGAGCGGGCCGAGGCATTCGGCCTGAAGATCACCGGCGTACTGGCAATCATCGACCGCATGGAGGGGGGAGCGGAAGCCTTCACCCGGCACGGCTACAAGTTCGCCAGCCTGTTGTCGATCCGCGATTTCGGCATCGAGCCCCCGCCCGCCGCCGCTCATTGACCGTGGGCCGGGCGGTACATTCGGCGACGGTGGGGCAGACATTCTTGTCTGCCTTTCAGCACGCGGCAGATCAGGCAGACAGGAATGTCTGCCCCACCAGACACTCCACTAACCTATTTCCCTGTGGGGCGAGAAATGCGGATCGGCGCCCCGCGGCCTCGGCCGTGGGGGAAGTCGCCCACCGTTTGTACGCCAAATCACTCTTGACGCCGGGCGTCGGGACGACTACCATCCGCCCCCGATGCTGCCCAACTTTGTGCGGACCGCCGTTGTTACCACGCTGCTGGCCGCCGCGGTCTTGCCGGCGAAGGGGCAAGCGCCGACTGACATGCCGCCCAGTCAGGGAATGGTAATTCTGCGCAACGGCGAAGTCATCGAGGGAAAAATCAGCCGCGACGAGGGAATCTACATCGTCAACCTGCCCAACGGCCGAATTCGCATCAAACAGGCCGACGTCGAGTTGGTCTGCAAGAGTTTGGAAGAAGGGTATCGTCGAAAACGGGCGATCATCCAGGTCGGCAATGTCCACGACCACCTCGATCTGGCCGAGTGGTGCCTGCGGCACAATCTGCTGGGTCCGGCGACCATCGAACTGGCCGACGCCACCGTCGCCGATCCGAAGAACCCGATGATCGCCGCGTTGCGGCATCGGCTCAAAATGGCGATGGAGCCGCCGCCGCCCGCCGAACTGCATTCCAAGACGCTGTTCACCCCCGGCCCGTCCAATGACGACCTCGACCGCATGGTCCGCGGGATGCCGCGCGGCTCCGTGGAGACGTTTACCCAATCGGTGCAGCCGCTACTGCTGAACAACTGCGCCACCTCAGGCTGCCACGGGCCGCAATCGGAGAACGGCCTGCGCCTCTGGCACATAGCCGCGGGCAGGCCGTCGAGCCGGCGGACCACGCAGCGGAATCTCTGCTCGGCTCTGCAATTTATCGATCGCGAAAACCCCTCGGCCAGCAGGCTGCTCACCGCGGCCACAAAGCCGCACGGCACGCTGCAACATCCGATCTTCAGCGAGCATCACACCCTGCAATACCAGCGGCTGCTGGATTGGGCCAATCAGATCGCCCGGCCGGAGCCGCCAGATCAGCCCGAATCGGTCGCGCGCAGTGGTCCGCCCGAGATGAGCGAGTTGCCCGGCGAAGCCGAACCGGCACGGTTGCCGCGGGAAGCGACACGCGCGCGGCTCCTGCCGTCCACAGCGCGGCGACGGCCTTCTCGCGATGCTGTAACTCCCGACAAGGCCGGCAAAGAGGCCACGCCCGCCTCGTTCGACCAGCCCGGCGATCCGTTCGATCCCGACGGTTTCAATCGCCGCTACGGGCCGAAGAAACCAGCGTAGCCTTCTCACATCCTCATATCACCTAGATTTGGTGGCTGTCACCTTTTGTCCCCCACCTTTTGTTCCCCCATGGCTAAATTCCCTCACGACGGCATCTGCCTGAGCGTTCTGGCGGTCGCCTCCCTCTCACTTCTTGCCGATGTGTGGTCAACCGGCACATCCGTAGCGGAGGAAACGGCATCGGCACGGCACTGCTGTCGGCGCAACCCGGGCTGCCAATACGGCTGTCTCGCCGTCCGCAATTGCCGACGTGCCAGTCGCCTTGCGTCGAAAGTTCGTGGAGGACCCGGAGTCGCGGGAGCGGCAATTGAGGGCACATGGGTCGTCATCTCAATCGAGATGGGGGGAAAAACTCTCGGCCAAGGTTCACCACTTGTCGGTGAAAGGTGGACGTTTGCCGGTGGCTGCCTGACTGTGCCGAGATCGGGCGTCCAGCCCGGACGGTTCAGTTATACCTTGGACCGCGCGAAGGCACCCGCTGAGATCGACTTGAAGAAGTTAGACTCGCCTGAGGTACCGCCGGCTGGCTGGATCGGTATCTACCGCATTGATGGCGACACACTGACGATATGCGCGTTCCCGGATATCATGGAAAAAATGCCTCGCCCGCGCAACTTCCAGACCGAGAAGGACAATCTGCAAGTGCTTTGGAAAATGAAACTCGCTGTCGTGGCGAAGTGGGGGCAAACAAAGGCAAACAAAGGTGACGCCCACCAAATCCAGGCAAGACAGGAAAGATGAAGTCGTTTCCTCATGCGGAGCATGAGGAGTACATTATCTACACCATTGCGTCGGCGAACTCTTCCTTCAGCGCGGCCAGCGCCCTTGGGCCGTCGCGGCCGTCGATCACGACGTTCACCCGCACTTCGCTGGTGCTGATCAACTCGGCATTGATGCCGTTGTCGGCCAGCGATTGAAACATGCGGGCGGCCACTCCGGTGTGACTCTTCATGCCGACGCCGAAAACCGAGAGCTTGGCCACCTTCGGGCAGTGCGTCGGCGGCGGGCATTCGAGCAACTCCATCTGCTCTTCGGCAACGCGGAGCGCCTTCTCCAGGTCAGCCTGCGCGACGGTCACGGAAATGCTCGCCCGGTTCTCGCGGCCGATGCTCTGCACGATCATATCGACCACGATCCCCGCCTCCGCCAACTCCGCGAAAATCTGGGCCGCCAGGCCGGGAATGTCGGCCAGACCGACGAAGGTGATCCTCGACTGCGCCTCGTCGAGATTGATGCCGTCGATAATCAGCTTTTCCATCCGCTGGAGCCGGGCGACCAGCCTTTCGGCGATGGAATTGGACCGGGCCGCGGCAGTTCCGGCGGCATGGCCGGCCGGGGCGGCAGGGGGGGCGTGCAACTTGAACGCCTCGTGAACGGTCCGCAGGGCTTCCTGGGCGAATTCCCGCGCCACCACCACCGAGATCTTGATCTCGCTGGTGGTAATCATGTGGATGTTGATCCCCTTTTCCGCCAGGGCGAGAAACATCTCGCCGGCCACGCCGGGCGTGGTGGCCATGCCCAGACCGACCACCGAGATCTTTGCCACGTTCTCGTCATAGTCGCAGCCCTCGGCGCCAAGCTCCTTCACCGCGGCATCCACCGCCCGCAGCGTACTGGGCAGATCCTCGCGCGGCACCATGAAAGAGAGGTCGGCCCGGCCGTCGGCCCCTTCATTCTGCACGATCATGTCCATAGCGATGTTCCTGGCCGCCACCTTCGAGAAGATGCTCAGGGCCGCCCCCGGCCGGTCGGGAACGCCGAGCACGGTCACGCGGGCTTCGTCCTTGGCCATCGCCGCCCCGCAGACCGCCGCCCCGGGCGCTTCCGGGTCGCCCACGATCATCGTGCCCGGGTTGTCGCTGAAGCTGCTGCGGACGTGCACCGGCACGTCGAACTTCTTGGCGAACTCGATCGAGCGATTGTGCATCACCCCCGCCCCCGCCGCGGCCAGCTCGAGCATCTCGTCGTAACTGATCCGCTCGACCCGCCGGGCCTCGGGAACGATCCGCGGGTCGGTGCTGTAGACGCCGTCGACATCGGTGTAGATCTCGCAGGCGTCGGCCTTCAGCACCGCCGCCAAGGCGACGGCCGTGGTGTCGCTGCCGCCGCGACCGAGCGTGGTGATGTTGTTCTCTTCGTCGATCCCCTGAAAACCGGCCGCGATCACGATGTTCCCTTCGTCCAGCGCCTGGTGAATCCGCTCGGTCGAAATCGAACGGATGCGGGCCTTGGTGTGGCTGCTGTCGGTGATGATGCCGATCTGCGCCCCGGTCAGGCTGATCGCCTTGTGACCCAGCGACGTGATCGCCATTGCCATCAGCGCCACGCTCACCTGCTCGCCGGTCGATAGCAGCATGTCCATCTCGCGGGCGGGGGGCTCGTCGGTGATCTGCTTGGCCAGATCGACCAGCAGATCGGTGTTCTTGCCCATCGCGCTGACCACCACGACGACCTGATTGCCCTCCAATTGGGCGCGAATCGCCCTTCGCGCCGCGGCGAGGATCTTCTTGCTGTCGGCCACGCTGGTGCCGCCAAACTTTTGCACAATGATAGGCATGGGGTCAGGAACCTGGGGTTATTGCTGGGCGACTCGGCCGCCTGCGACTCGGGCCGCAGCGGCAAACTTAGCCACGATATGCGATTCGCCCGAGAATTTCAAGCCGGTCGCCGCTCGTCTCCGCCGTTTAGCCGCGCCCCGGAGGGAATCGCTGATGCGGACCAGCGCCCGACGGGGTTCAGTAGTTGTTTGCGGTTAAAATGGGAAGTCTGTTTAGCCGCCGCGTCCACGCGGCGCAGAACCGCTCACAACTACAGCGCCGCGCGGACGCGGCGGCTAAACGGTTGGGCGTAACTGCCAAAATCCGTTACTGCGCCCGTCCGGCGTGGCCCCGTTAGCGCCGCCGCAGAATTCGCTATAATAGAAAGGGGCTTGTGCCGTCGCCGCTCGGTTCTTCGTCAGCGGGAAGAAAGGAGAAGTTGCAAGCGTGAACTACCGTCACGTCGAGAAGCTGTTTGACATGCTGGCGGAGTACTTTCACAACAAGCCCCCGCCCGAGGAGCACGATGGCCGTGGCGAGTGGGTCCGCGTCCGCGACGGCCTGCAAGGGGCTGAGCATTGCATTCGCGTGCTCACGCCCGAGGAGTTCGAAGAATGGCACCGGGCGATCGAGACGCCCATCCAGGTCGAGTTCGGCCGGCGGCCGGTCGCTTTTTGCAGCCACGAGGGGCGGTGGTGGGTCGTCTACGACGACACCGAAGAGAGCGAAGTGATCCGCCAGTTCGAAAGCTGCTTTGAAGGGCCGGATGAACAGGTGCCGCCGGCGGAGTTCGACACGGCCCAGCAGGTCGAGATCAGCGGCTTTTTCGGCATGAAGATCACGCTCGACCGTCAGGTCTCTCCGCCGCCGCGATTTCACGTCGTCTACGACTCGGCCCGGGCGGAATTCGCTATCCACCCCGTCGAATTCGTCCGCGGCTATCTGCCGCCGCGGGCGAAGGCGCTGGTGCTCGAATGGGCCTCGCTACACCAGCAAGAGATTCTGTCCGCCTGGCACGCCCAAGCCGCCGGCCACACGCCGCAGCGGGTCGTGCCGCTGGCCTAAGAGCCTAGTTGGGAATCGGTCCCCTCTCCCTCTGGGAGAGGGCTAGGGTGAGGGCGGAGCGTGCAAACGGCTCGACTTGTCCGTGGTTCGCGCCCTGCGGCCCTCACCCCCTGCCCCTCTCCCAAAGGGAGAGGGGAGATTATCAAACCACGTTCCAAGACTCACCGCCCGTGCCACAGCCAGCGGAGCAGGCCGTGCAGCGAGAAACCGCCGCCGACGCCCAGCAGGCGCTGAATCGGCCGCTCGGGCTGGGCGGCGGAGTAGGCCGCCAGCGACTGCCGCAGCTCTTTCAGCAAATCCTCGAACACCGGCGACATCGCCTCGTAGAGATCGCAGAAGCGTTCCGCCGATTCCGGGGCCCGCTTCCGCTGCTCCGCCTGGGCCACGCTCAGCTTGAATTCCCGCACCAGTGCCCGGGTGAAACTGTAGCCCGCCACGCCGCAACTGCGAAACCAGAGCGATTTGTGCGAGCTGATCACCAGGTTGGTCACGTCGCAGCCGACGTCCAGCGCGGCCACTGCCGTAGGCACCCCGGCCGACGCATCGCCCGCGGGCGAGAGATGCTCGTGAACCAGGAAATTGTGCAGGGCGATGAAATCGCTTTGCAGCACATCGACGGGGATGTTCTGCCGGCGAAAGGCGTCCAGAAACCGCCGCGAGGCGGCGGCCTGCGCACCCAACAACAGCACGTTCCGCCACCTCTTCCCCGCCCGGCCCCGCGATCCGTTCCCCTCGCCGCCCGCTTCATCGAGAAACTGGTAGTCCCACGCCAGTTGGTCCAAGGGGAAGGGGAATTGCTGCCGCGCCTCGAATTCCAGCAGCTTCGGAATTTTGAGTTGATCGACCGGCGGCAACTCGAACTGCCGCACCAGCGCGATCCGGCCCGGCAGGCCGACGACGATTCGTTCCCCCTTCGGCCGATGGCGTTCGAGAAACGTCGCCAGAGTCTCGGCGATCAGTTTCTGCTCGTCGGCCTCGTTCAGGGCATTGCCCAGCGACTTGCTGTGCTCGATCAGCGCCACCGCCTCGACCGTCGCCTGTTGCTCGCGGCTGCTCCAGGAGAGCTTTGCCGCCTTCAGTCCGCTCATGCCGAGGTCGAGCCCCCAGGCGGGCCGATCGCCGTACGAGCGGATCAGCCGCGAAGCCCGGTCCAGCATTCCGGCCTGCTTGCCGGCCAACAGATTCACTCGCAGCGCCGCCTGCTTCAGCCCGGCCAGGGCCAAGCCGCAGGCCACGGCGAACCGGCCGGGGCAGCGCGGCAGATCCGACTCGGCGGCCACCGCCGGCGTGCACGCGATGCGGCGAAACGCCGCCAATTCCTCGATGGCCACGCCCAATGACGTCTCCGCGGGAGGACGCGCCCAGGGCAGCGGCCCTCGCTCTTTTTGCGCCTCCGCTTGGGCCGCTCGACGTTGCAGGTCTTCGCACAGCTTTGCCGCTGCCGCGTCGCCGGGCGTCGACTGCCGCAGCCGCTTGGCGACGGCCACCAGCGTGGCGTCAAGAATCGGCGCGTTGCGGAGATCGAAATTCAGCCACGCCAGTTCCGCCGCTCGCCGCCGAAGCTCCTCCAACCGCGGGCTGGGGCAATTCCCGGCCACGCGATCGAGCAATTGCAGCGCCTCATCGTGGCGGCAGTCCGCCAGCCGCTTTTCCACCGCCTCGGTCAGACAGGCAGAGACCTGCTCGGCAAGCTGCTTGGCGTAGCGGTGGTCGGGCTTCAACGCCAGCACCCGCTCGATCCGCGGCGGCAGGTCGAACAGCCGCTTCTGCTCAGCCGCCTCGCGCAACTCCGCTTCGAGCACGGTCAGCTCTTCGCGCCGCCGGGCGATTTGCGCCTGCAACTCCTCGACGTTCTGGTTGCGGCACGGCGGCGGGACTTGATCGAGAAGCCGCGCCGCCTCGTCGTAGTCGCATGCCGCGAACCGCTCGCCGGCGAGCCGAAGCGCCTCGTCGACCGCGATCCGCCGCCGCTCACCCTCGGCGGCAAATTGGCAAATGAGCTGTTCGGCGTGCGTCGCATACCTGGCCAGTCGCGGATGGCGGTTTTCGGCAATCGGCCGCAACAGTCCGATGGCGTCGCTGAAGCGGCAGGCGGAGCGCATCTCGGCGGCGGCGCGGAAATCGTCCTGCACCCGCTCGATTTGTTCGGCGGCGGCATCCGCCAGATTGGCGCCGCAGGCGCCGCAATACAGCTCGCCGGCCGCGCAGGTCTCGCCGCAGCGGAAGCAGGCTTCCCACAGCGCCGCCCCGCACTTTGCGCAAAACTTCCGCTGCGGCGAATTCGATGCCTCGCACTGTGGGCAATACAAACCCGCCTCCCGCGCATCCTCGACGGTTTCCTTTTCATCGGTCATCGACATTTCGTACCTCAGTCTCCTTACTTGAGTCGTCCGCTTGCTGCGGCGCTGCGACCGCCAAAAGCTCGATCATCAACTGCTGCTCCCGGTCAGGCAGCATGCCGACGTCCTTGTTCGCTTTGCCGATGAAAACGTTGACGGATCGCATCTTCCCCTTTCGCCTGTCCACGCTGAAATCGTCAAGCCATACGCCCTGATCGCCGACGTGCCGAACAGCCGAGGGCAACTGGTGTCGAAAGTACGCCGCGACCGTATCGGGCCGGCCCCTCCGCTCGATGCAGGCGTAATCAATGCGCAAGGGCGGCAGGTGAAGTTCACCAAGAGAACCGGCAAACGCTTCAGGCCATTCCACGTGGTACGCCGCCGTGACACTCGCGCTCGGCGGAAGCCTGATGGGAAAGCCGGCAGCGCTCCGCTCCGCGCCGAACGGCCAAGCGCCGCCGCCCGCAACTGACGGCACAGCGCCTCCGCCAGCATCTGCGAGAAGGCCAACCATTGCTCCGCAGTCCGATCCTGGCGCTCCCAAGCTTTCCGCGCGGCCGCCATCTTCGCCGTCCTTGCCGCCGGCGATCGCGAGAGACCGCCGCCTTCGCCGGTCGCCGCAGCGCGGGCCTTCCGCGGCAATTGCTTCACCAGCAAGAGGAAGCCCGGCTCCGGCAACGATTCCTCGGAAACGACAAACGGCTGGACGCGCTTCGGCCCCTCTTCCCAGAATTGTTGCAGCAACTGCAACACGGTCGCTCGCATCGAAGAGCGGGGAACGGTGCAGGCCAGCGGCAGTAGCTGCCAATCCCCCTCCGCTCCCGCAGCCGCGCGCAGCCGCTCCTCCACCCATCTGTCGAGCTCTGGCGCCCAGAGCAGTTCAGCGGCCCGGCATGAGGCCGCAGCCCCATCGGCCTGGTGTGACGAAGCAAGATGGGGCCCTGCCGGCGAAACGCGGCCCAGCAACCGCTGCAGCTCCCGGCGACTCGCTTCCGCGAACAGACGCGCGAGCGACTGTTCGTCGCGGTTCGACAATCGACCGCTGCGGTACAGGACGATCTGAGCGGCCAGGTTCTCGACGCGCGCCTCGCTGAGCAGCGTCAACAGTTGCTTGGATATCACCGACGGCGTGGCGGGCGCGATCGTATACTTGGCCAGCCGAAGCCGCAATGACTCCGACGCCGACGCCTTGACCCACACAAGCGCCGTCGCCCGCAGTTTGTCCCGGTCGATCGCCGCAGGCTCTGCGTTCACCGGCGGGTCGGGGCAAGAGGAAGTAATGATGTCGAACACCAGCTCTTCGTCGCTTCGCCGCGCGTCCTGCAATAATGCCTTCAGGGCGGCCGTGGCGGCACCCTGGGGATCGATCGTTGCTTGCGTCCCGGTGACGAGCCCCGCCAGGATTCGCCGCGCCGTGGTCGTGCCGTTGGCCGCCAACGCGGCGACGACGGCGTTGACCAACGCCGGATTGGCGGCCATCCGCTGCGGCGACTGCCGTCCGCTCTCGCCGGCCGGCGGCTCGAGCAGTTGGGCCATCAGTTCCGCGCTCTCCCTCGTAGCACAGTGCCTGCCCGCGTAGGCGACGGCCTCGACCAATCGAGGATCGTGATCGCGCAGGGCGGCGCGGAAATCCTCGGCCCTCCACCGCGCCACCTCTTCGGGTCGTACCGACTTGCCGCCTCTTCCCGCGGACGCCGTAGCGCTGCCGGCCGGCGCCACCGCACGCGGCGGCGGTGGTGGCGGCGGCGGTCTCCGCGGATGCGTCCTTCCCCACTGTTTCACCGCCGCCGCCTCTTCGCCCTGCTCCTCCAGCTTCGCCGCCTCTCTGGCCTTCGCCAACGCTTCGTCGCTCTTGGCTTTATTCTCCGCTTTCCCGCCGCCGCATCCGCCGCCAATGGCAACGACGAACACGACCGCCCAGAAGGTTCTGGCAATCAGCGACGGGCTGGGCACTCGGCAAACCACCTTTCATCACCTCCCCAGAAAGTACCAAGCAAACGATGAATATGCCACCCGCGCATTAGCATCGTGTGAGGATCGTGTCAGGAAAGCACAAGAGCCCCAAAAAAACAGGGCGGGCATCGGCGAAACCCGATACCCGCCCCCTCGAAAAGACGCTTCTGCCGCGCTCGGCGAGATCATCCCGCCTGTTGAGCGCGCCGTCGTTCAACGTTAGAACTCCGCGTTGACGTTCTTGTGTTCCGCACGAGTTACCAGGTAACGCAAGGTGACCGGCTCTAGCGAGTCGCTCAGGAAATGCACGCTGCCGTCCACCATCACGCAATTGCATCCGCCGGAATGGAAAGAGAACGGCTCGTCGTTCAGACCCTCGTTGTTGAAGTTCCACGCGCCGTAATTGCCATTACCGTCCGTTCTGGCGATGCCTGTGTCCGGACCTCCAATCGGATACTTGAGCTGGTTGATGACTGGACCGATGTAGTCGCCAGCCGTGTCGAAATAACTCGAAGGAATTCCAACGGCCGACGCGTTCGCCGGGCCGGATACACCGCTGCCGCAAGCGTCCTCGTCCGCCCAGCGCCATACCGCGGTCGGTTCGTTGCCGGACGGATTCGCGATGGTGTCTCGCGGCAGACCAGCGTCGACGACGGCGACGGAAGTGCCGTCAGGGTTGGTGGTGGGGGCACTATAGTGGGAGGGCGTTCCCAGGTAAGGGGAGCTTGCCGGACATGCGTGTGGATTCACCCGGCCAGCGTCCTCGATGAAGCAAATCGTGTTGCTCGTGCCGTCGCTGATGGCCGAAATCGGCACGCTCGTTGCACTCTTGAAGAAACCGCCTTCACCGCCGTTGACCGGCGCGCAGAACATCTTGGCCGTGTGGTCGACTCCCAAAGCGCCGTCCGCGCGGTAGTGAGTCTTGTCGTCAACGCCGATCTTTGGATTGGCGGGATTGGAGCCGTCGCTGATCGAGGTGTAAACCGTGGCAAAGTAGTCCGATGTGCCCCAATACCGGCCAGCGGTCTTCAGCGACGTCGTCGAGGCGGAGCCGCCGTAGACGGAATCCGTGTCCATCACCGTGTCAAGGCCGTCAGTATCCTGATAATTCACAAACGGGTTGCTCGGGCAGACGAAGGTGGGGATGTTGCGGGCGCAGGCGTTGACGTTGTCCGCCATGCGGTAGTAGTGCCCCAAATTGATCTGGTCGAAAACGTCTTGCTGCTCTATGTACGGCAACAGGTAAACCAGCACACTGTGGTCGGCAAACGCCGTCTTGCTTGACAACGTCCCCGCACCATTGCCCTCGCCGCCGGTCGGCAGCTTCTTGTGCGCCGACTCGAAGTTCAGCACGGCCAAGCCGATCTGCTTCAAGTTGTTCGAGCACTGTGCCCGCCGCGCCGCCTCGCGGGCGGCGTTGACGGCCGGCAACAACAACGAAATCAAGATGCCGATGATCGTGATCACCACCAGCAGCTCGACCAAGGTAAAACCGCGTCGATCTTTTCCTACTCGCATCTCGCATCTCCTTGAACGAAAAGAACTGGGTAAACGTGCATTTCTTGCCGCCTGGAAGTCCGGCGCTCGATTCATCGCTCAAGCCTCTCCGGCGAACAGGGATTCGCCAGAGGATCCTTGACCGGCGATCGAGCGGCCGGAGCGGCTGCGGTGCTTGCGGTTGCAGTGCTTCCCGAACGATGTCTTGGTTCCAAGAAGAGCATCGCCGCAAGCGGCACCAGGATCAGTGCCGCGACCAACAGCTTGCCCAACAGCGCGGTGCAAATTCTCGACGGGTCGATCTGGGCCTTCCGTTGTATCGCTGTCGCCATGGCTCGCTGGCTCCTCGTGCATCTGCCGCGGTCGCCCGCTGGGAATCGTCGGCGACCTCCAGGACGCTCGGATTATCGGAAACGGCAATAAGCGTTTTGTGTGCCCGCCGCGAATCTTCCGTCAGTTCCGCGTTAGGAATCGGTTGCCGCGTTAGAAATCCGTTGGACGGACCGCGCCGGAGCGGGGGTAAGAAAAAAAGGCCCCGAGATCGCTTGCGGTTTCGCAAGACGGCACAGCCGGCAACCCGCTGCCCGAAACGTCTCAATACCGTGCCCGATGCCGCACGATTCGCCCCTCGACCATGTAGATTACGTCTTCGGCGATATTGACCGAGTAGTCGGCGATCCGCTCCAGATTGCGGGCGACGGCCAGAAACCGCAGCAGCCGCCCCATCAGTTCCGGCTGCCGCCGCGCGGCGTCCTCGATCTTCGCCCGCATCTCGTGCTTCAGTTGATCGACTTCGTCGTCGCGATGGTAGACCGAATCGGCCAATTCGGCGTCGGTGTTCACCAGCGCGTCGAGGCTGTCGTGCAGCATCGCCTGCACCCGTTGCCACATGCCGCCCACGTCCAGCAGAAGGTCCAGCGGCGGCTCGGCGGCCACCGCCGCCGCCTTTCGCGCAATATTCACCGCCAGGTCGCCGATCTGCTCCAGGTCGTTGTTGATTTTCAGCACCGAGACGATCAGCCGCAAGTCGGTCGCCACGGGCTGGTACAGCGCCAGCATCTTGAGGCACTCCTCCTCGACCTCGACTTCGCGCTGGTCCACCTCGTTGTCGCGGCGCTCGACCACCAGCGCCGCCGTCTCATCGCGCTGCAAAAAAGCCTCGATCGCCATCTGCACCTGCTCTTCAACCACCGCACACAGCGACAGCAAGTACTTCTTCAGTCTCTCGAGTTCGCGCTGCAAATGAATCGACATTTCCGTTGAATTCTCCCTCGTGAATTCTCGCTCGTGAACCCTCGTTCTCACGCTCCGCGTGTGAACGCACGCCCGCCGCTAAATCATACCTTATACGGATTCCACCGCGAAGTCGCAGTGAGGCATCCCCGCCGCTTGCGGTTTCGCGATCGCCGCCACTAACGGCTAACGACTCCGCCGGGCGGCCGCCGCGTCATCCGAACCGCCCCGTAATGTAATCCTCCGTCTCCTTCCTCGTCGGCTTGGTAAACAGCCGCTTGGTCGGGCCGAACTCCACCAGCACCCCTTCGTAGAGAAAGGCCGTATAATCCGAGACCCGGGCCGCCTGCTGCATGTTGTGCGTGACGGTGATGATCGTATACTCGCCGCGCAGTTCGCCGATCAGGTCCTCGATCCGCGTCGTCGAGCGCGGGTCGAGCGCCGAGCAGGGTTCGTCCATCAGGATAATCTCGGGGCTTACCGCGATCGCCCGGGCGATGCAGAGCCGCTGGTGCTGGCCGCCGGAAAGCCCCAATGCCGACTCCCCCAGCCGCTCCTTCACCTCGTCCCACAGCGCCGAGCGGCGGAGGCTCTTCTCCACCGCCTCGTCCAGCACCCGCCGATCACGGATGCCGGCGATTCGCAGACCGTAGGCGACGTTCTCGTAGATCGACTTGGGGAAGGGCACCGCCTTCTGAAACACCATGCCCACCCGCCGCCGCAGTTCGATCACGTCGAGCGTCGGATCGTTGACCTCTTCGCCGTCAAGCACGATGCTGCCCGCGATCGTGACGTCGTCGATCAGATCGTTCATGCGGTTGAGGCAGCGCAGCAGCGTCGATTTGCCGCAGCCCGAAGGACCGATCAGCGCGGTCACCTGATGCCGCGGAAAATCCATGGAGATGTCGAACAACGATTGCTTCGCCCCGTAATGCAGGCACAGCCCTCGCGTCTGCACGATCGCATCGAATTCCTCGGGCGGCTCCCGCTCGTCCGCCGTGCGCGGCGGCACGGCCACCGCTCGCCGCGGCGCCTCCAAAGTCGTATTCACCGGTTGCTCCTTCTCGTTTGCCATAATCTTTCCCGTACTCCGCACACGCCGTGTGCGGTAGTCGGCACACGGCGTGTGCCGACTACTTCCTCAAATCGTGCGCACCTGATAGCGCTTTTTCATCCGGTTCCGCAGGTAAATCGCCGCGCTGCTCATCGCCAGCACGATCAAAAGCAGCAGCAACGTGGTCACAAAAACCATCGGCTTGCTCGCCTCGACGTTGGGCGATTGGAAGCCGACGTCGTAGATCTGGAAGCCCAAGTGCATGAACTTCCGCTCGAGGTGGAAGTAGGGAAAGGTGCCGTCCAGCGGCATCTGGGGGGCCAGTTTTACCACGCCGGTAATCATCAGCGGCGCGACCTCGCCGGCAGCCCGCGCCATCGCCAGGATGAAGCCGGTCATCATCCCCGGCGACGCCATCGGCACCAACACGCGAACCAGCGTCTGGAACTTCGTCGCCCCCAGGGCGAACGAGCCCTCGCGCGTGGCCCGCGGAATCGCCCGCAACGCCTCTTCCGTGGAAACGATCACCACCGGCACCGTCAACAGCCCGAGCGTCAGGCTCGCCCAGAGGATGCCGCCGGTTCCGAACGTCGGCGTATTGGCCGCGGTCCACTGCGGAAAGAACCACTGGTCCAACAGCCCGCCGATGCCGTAGACGAAGAACCCCAGTCCAAAAATGCCATAGACGATCGAAGGAATCCCCGCCAGATTGTTCACCGCGATGCGAACCAGCCGCACGAAGACGCCGTCTTTGGCGTATTCGCCCAGGTAGACTCCAGCCAGCACCCCCAGCGGAAAGCAGGTGATCGCCATCAGGAAGATCAGCATCACCGTGCCGAAGATCGCCGGAAACAGGCCGCCTTCGGTGTTCGATTCCCGCGGCTTGTCGCAGAGCAGCTCGCCGATTTTGGCCAGGTAGTGCCCGCATTTCGCCGCGAACCCCATGTCATTCGGCTGGTAGAATCGCACGACGTCGACCAGAGCGATCGGCGTCTCCTTGCCCGCGGCGTCGGTCATGATGACGACGTTCCGCTTCAACTCCGCCTCCTGCTGTTGCTGCCGGCTGGAGAGCCGCTCGAAGTGTTGCTTGATGTGTCGATATTCGGCCCGCAGCGCCGCGATCTGCCTGTCCCAATCTTCCCGCTGTTTCTCCGCTGGGTTCTGCTGATCGGCGTCCGTGTCGGCGGCAAGTCGGCTCTTGAGATAATTCAGCTTGAGCACCTTGCCGTCGATGCGTTGAAGCTGGTCGCCCAACCCGGATAGCTCGGCGGAGAGCGGCTTGATCCGCTCGGCCGCTTTCCGTCGTACCGCGGCGATCGCCTGCGAGAGATCCGCTGACGATGCAGTCGCCGTTGGGGTGGTAGTTGTACCGCCACCCTTGCCCGACGCCGTTGGGGTGGCAGTTGTACTGCCACCCCTGCCCGGCTCTCCTTGTCCAACCGCCGCCGCAACGTCGGCACCAGCCAGGCCCTTAATGAATCCATAGAAATCGCCGTTCTCCGCACGCTCCAATACGCACGCCTGGGACGGATAGGTCGTCTTTTTGATCGCATCGTCCTTGATCCAACGGAAATCCTGCCGCAGCGGGTCCAGTTCGCGGTTGGCCGTCTTGAATTGACTGCTCGACTGGCCGTTGTCCGGGTTCACGCTGCTGCGGATCGGCTGGCCCAAGAACTTCGTTCCGTCGGCCAGCGTCACCTCGGCCACCCGCTTCGGCCAAAACACGCCCAGCCCATTGACCAGCACCACGGCCAGCAGTAGGAACACCAGCGTCAGCATCCCCGCCAGCGCCGCCCCGGTGGTCCACACCAGCGGCTCGCCCCGCCGCCAAAAGCGTCCCCGTTCTCCCTGGTGCAACGCCGGCGTGGGAGCGGCCTGCCCGGGCTCGTCTTGATGTTTCGCCTTTGTCGCCATTCCAGCCCCTCGCCCTGGCCCCTGGCCCCTCTCCCAACGCCTTCAAAACCGCCCGTAGCGTTTTCGCAATCGTTGGCGGACCAGTTCCGCCGTCGTGTTCACCGTAAATGTCAGCAGAAACAAGAGCACCGCACAGAGAAAAAGCACCCGGTAAAGCGTTCCGCCCACCGGCGCCTCGGGAATCTCCACGGCGATGTTCGCCGAGAGCGTTCGCATCCCGTTGAAAGGGCTGCAACTGAGGATCGGCGTGTTGCCGGTCGCCATCAATACGATCATCGTCTCGCCCACCGCGCGGCCGAAGCCGATCATCGTCGCCGCGAAGATGCCGGGACTGGCCGACGGCAAGACCACCCGCCAAAGCGTCTGCCAGCGACTCGCCCCCACGGCCATCGACGCCGCCGTCATGCTGTAGGGCACGTTCGAGAGCGAGTCCTCCGAAATCGAGAAGATGATCGGAATCACCGTGAAACCCAGCCCGAAGGCAATGATGATGCAGTTCCGCTGGTCGTACTGCATCCCCAGCGGCCCACGGAAAAGCCACTGCCGGAAGTTGCCGACGAAACCGGCGGGAAACAGGTTTCGTTCCATCAACCCGGCGAACCACAAAGCGAGCGCCATCGCAGCAACGGCCGCCCCGACCCAGAAGAGGCGTCCTACCGCCCACAGCAGGACCTTGGTCAAGGCCGCAGAGCCTCGCCGGCGTGAGGAAGGAGCCTCTGTCAAGCCAAATCGCAGCCAACGTCGCCAGACTACCCAGAAGGCCAGTAGGACGAGAGGGATCACAAACAGGGCCATGAAGAACGCGAGGATCTCCCAGCGCACGGTTGTGCCGATGAGCCCCTCCGTCAACGGTTGCGGTTTGACGACGCCACGTCCCGGCGATGAGGATACGCCACCGAACAGCCCTTTCTCCAGCGGCACCGCCAAACACACCGCGATGGCGACGCCCACCAGCAGCACCGGCAACACCGCCAGAAACTCGTAGCCGTTCTCCACCCGCCGCGCCCAGTCGAACCGCCGCACGCTCTGCCAAAGCGTCATGAAGACGACAAATGCCGCCGGCACCGCGATCAGGCTTAGCACAAACGCGAAGAGCCAGCTTTCCAGGATCGGCGCCAGCCACAGCGCCACCAGAAAACCGATCACCACCGACGGCACCGTCGCCATCACTTCGACCAGCGGCTTGATCGTCCTGCGGAAGCCCGGCGTGGTGAAGTAGCTCACGTACATCGCCCCGAACAGCGCCAACGGCACGGCGAAGAGCATAGCAAAAAACGTGCCCTTCAAGGTGCCGAAAATCAGCGGCACCAGGCTGAACTTCGCCTCGAAATCCTCGCCCCCGGTCGTCTGCCACACGTACTCCGGCTGGTCGTAACCTTCGTATTGGACTTTGCCAAAGAGCGTTTTCAGACTGATCTCCGGATACCCGCTGTCGATCCGCCACGCGGTCAGTTTGCCGGCCCCGTCAAGCCCCAGCAGCGCATCTCCCCGCGCCCCCAAAGCCACTTGTGGTGCAGGCGTCTCGCCTGCCTTCTTCATTGCAGGCGGGACGCCCGCACCACAAAGCGGAATTGTCAACAGGTGCCGCTCGCTGGTCGTATGGTCCAGATGCACGATGCCGTCCGCGTCGAGGCTAAGGATCGACCGCCTTCGCCCGGAGGCGAGAATCTCGCGGATGGCGGTTTGGTGCGGAGCAAGCTGATGGATCATCTGCAATTTCCGCGTGCCGTCAATATTGATCGGCGACCAGACGGTCACTTCTCCCTTCGCGTCGCCCACCGCCAACGAGACGTCGCCGAGCACGAGCGCCAGCGCGGTGATCGCCCGGCCGTCGGGGAACGCGCGGACCACTTCCCGCTCGGCCACCTCGCCATTCTCGTCGAGCCGCCAGCGGAGCAACCGGCCGTTGTCGGTGCCGGCATAGAGCGTGTTCCCCTCGCCATCCATCGTCATCGCGCAGACGTGTGCCAGAATGTCTTCGCGCAAGACGCTCTCGTGCGTGCTTTGTTCTTCGTCCCCTGTCGCCGTTTCGGTGGTCGCCTGGCGCCAGACCGCGATGGTGCCGTTCGAGAGGAGCGCCGCCCGCGTAATCGCCCCCGCATCCGAGCGCCGGATGAAACCGGAGCGGACGGTCGCAGCACGCTCCGCGACCGCTGGTCGCGGCTTTACATGCGACGATTCCGCGTGCGCCGCTTGCGGTTTCGCACTCGACGGCGAGAAGGCGGCAGCGGCGGCCAAGGTCCGCACGGCATACCCGCCGGCCTTGCGCTGCTTGCCGCTGGTTCGCTCTGCCGTGATCTCGAGCAACGACGCGGCCCCGTCCGACCAGCCGAGCGAGTACTTTCCCCCGCTCAACGCTTCAACCGAGCGCAGCGTGCCCTGCTTGCCGCCGGGCGGAGCCAGCCGGGCTTTTCCCGCCGCTTCGCCCGTCCGCATATCGATCCAGGCAACGGCCCCGTCCCTGTCCCAAACAAAGGCAGTGACCTTCTCGCCGTCCACGCTTGCGTCGATGCCGATGCGCAGCACGGGGACTGTCCCGATTTTCGTCTCAGCGAAAATGGGACTGTCCCCCTTGGGCGCGCGCGAGATTCTTGCCCACAAGCGAACAGGTACAGGCAACGTTCGCCCGCGGTGGTTGGAACAGCGGAAGCGTGACGCCCACGATCAGCGCCAGAATAGCGATCACGCTCGCGATGACGGTCACTCCGCCCAACGTGATGACCCACCGGGCGACTCTGTCGCGGCGTTTCGCTCTGCGCGTCGAGGCCGTCTTCAGTTTCGGCATAAGGTCTCTCCCCTCTCCCTTTGGGAGAGGGGCAGGGGGTGAGGGCAGATATGACTCAGACTTCAAGGCTCATATCCAAACAAAGACAGCCCTCACCCTAACCCTCTCCCAAGGGGAGAGGGGACCGCAAATGACTATTTCAATAGCTCAAGCTGCTTGGCATTGACCTTCACCGGCACCGGACCGTATCCGTCCTTCAGCACGATCTGCTGACCCTCGGCCGAGAGCACGAACCGCAGGAACTCCTCGATCAGCTTCGGCAGCGGCTCGCCCGGCTTCTTCGCGACGTAGATGTAAAGCGTGCGGCCCAGCGGATACTTGCCTTTGAGCGCGTTGTCGAAGCTCGGCTCGACCAGCGGCGACTTCGCGTTCTTCGCCAGGGCGATCGCCCGGACCTCCGAAGTGCGGTAGCCGATGCCCGAATAGCCGATGCCCGCCCGATCGGTCGCCACGCTATTGACCACGGCCGCCGAACCCGGCTGCTCCTTCACGATGTTTTTGTAGTCGCCCTTGCCCAGCGCGTGCTCCTGGAAATAGAGGTAGGTGCCGCTGGCCGAGTTACGGCCGTACATGCTGATCGGCAGGTCGGCCCAATCGCCGCTCAAACCGAGTTGTCCCCAAGTGGCGACGTCCTCGTGGCCGCTCTTATGCGTCTTCGAGAAGATGCCGTCGAGCTGGGCCAGCGTCAGCCCCTTGATCGGATTGTCCTTGTTCACGTAGACGGCCAGGCAGTCCAACGCCACGCTGATCCGCAGCGGCTTGAAGCCGTGCTTCTTCTCGAAGGCGTCCTCCTCCTCGGGCTTCATCTTCCGCGACATCGGCCCAAGCTGGGCGGTCCCCGCGGTCAAAGCCGGCGGTGCCGTCGCCGAGCCCTTCCCCTCGACCTGGATCTTGACGTTCGGATAGATCTTGTTGAACGCCTCGGCCCAGAGGGTCATCATGTTTACCATCGTGTCGGAGCCGATGCTGTTGAGGCTGCCGTCCACGCCCGAAACGCTCTCGTAGTGCTTGATCGCGGGATCGACTTCGTTCTTAGCCTGGCATCGCCCGGCAGCCGACACCAGCAGACCGAGACCGAGCAGCAATCCCAGAGACATCCCATTTCGCCCAAAGCTCCAGAGACTTCCCATCGCGCACCCTCCTACTGTCTGTAAGTGCAAAACCTCCGCGTATCCCACAGAAATGCTAGGGAGCTACGGTTAGCCGAATATGGCCAATCGGTTAGGATTTGGTTAGCACACCGAATTCCCGGGGAAAGAAGCCACCTGCTGGCGGTTTCGCACCCCATCCGCTTGCGGTTTCGCACGCAACCCGCTTGCGGTTTCGCAGGCATTGCCAATCGACAAGCACTCTCAAGAAGAAGACGTCCCCATCCCCGTTTCGCTCGCTGCCCCGCCCGCCTTCAGCGGCAGCCGCAAACAGAACGTGCTGCCGACCCCGACCGTGCTCTCGACGCTCACCGACCCTCGATGCGCCAGCGCGATGTGCCGGACGATCGCCAGCCCGAGCCCCGTCCCCCCCAATTCGCGGCTGCGGGCCTTATCGACGCGGTAGAACCGCTCGAACAGCCGCGGCAGATGCTGGGCTTCAATCCCGCAGCCCTGATCTTTCACCCGGATCACCAGTTCAGTCCCTTCGCAAGCCGCATGGACCTCGACGACCGCCCCGGCGTTGCTGTACTTGATGGCGTTGTCCAGCAGATTCACCACTGCCTGTTCCAACAAGGCCGCGTTGATCTCGGCCGTCAGCTCCTCGGGGCAGACCAACTCGATTTTGCTCCCCTTGTCGGCCGCTTTCTTCTCGCACATTTCGATTGCCGCCCGCAGCACGCCGCGGATCGATTCCCGCGTCGCCTCGATCCGCTGTTCCTCCGCCCCGCGCTCGATCCGCGATAGCACCAGCAGATCGCCGATGATGGCGTCGAGCCGGTTCACCTGCCGCAGCATGATTTGCAGGAATCGCTGGGCGTTCTCCTTCTCTTCCAGCGCGCCGTCCACAAGGGTTTCGAGAAAACCCTTGATCGACGTGATCGGCGTCCGCAGTTCGTGCGAGACGTTGGCCACGAAGTCGCGGCGTACCTCTTCCAGGTGCCGCAATCGCGTGTTGTCGTGCAGCACGACCAGCACGCCGAGCTTGCCACGCTGCGGGTCGTGCAGCAGCGTGCCGTGGGCGCTGACCCAGCGGTCCTGCTGGCCGCGAATTTGAAACTCCCCTTCGACCGGCGCAGGGCTGGCCAAAGCGGTTTCGATGAAGTGCAGCAGGTCCGCCTTGCGAACTACCTGGTAGATGCCCCGCCCCTGCAATTTCGCCACGTCTTCCCCCAGCAGCGTGGCGCAGGCGTTGTTGAGGCTCAGGATCGTGCCGTCGTTGTCGACGGCCAAGACCCCCTCTTCCATGCTCGATAGCATCGCGTCCCGCTCGTTCTGTTGCCGCAGCACTGTGCGGATTCGCTCGTCCAACTGCTCGGCCATGCGGTTCATGGTTTCGGCCAGGGCGGTGACCTCGGCCGAGCCAACCACCCGCAGCCGGTGGTTCAACTCGCCCGCGGCAAAGCGATCCACGCCGGCCTTGATCTCTTCCAAGGGCCGGCTCATCCGCCGCGAGATCACCAGGCTAATGACGGCATAGCACAATGCCGCGACCAGCGTCGCCCAGAGGACCTGGCGATGGACCCGGCTGATCGCCTCGTTCAACTCCGTCAAGGGAAAGGAGGCCCGCACTACCGCCGCCGGCCCGTCGGCGTGCATCAGCCGAACCGCCACATAAATCCGATCGTTTTGTAGCGTGGCGCTGCGGCGAATGATGTAGCCGACGCCATTGGCCAATGCCTCTTGGATCTCCTTGCGACCGCCGTGATTGTCCATGTCGGCCGGATCGGCCTCGGCGTCGCCGATCACCTGGCCCGAGGGCAGCACCGCCGTGATCCGCGTCTGGCTGACGCGGCCCAACAGCTTGCAGAGCGCGTCGACCTTCTCCGGCTGCTTCTTGACCAGCAGGTCATCGATCGCCTCGGCGGCCAGCCGGGCGCGGGCCTCCAGGTCGGATTTGAGTTGCGCTTCGTAGAGCCGCTCGACGACGTCGGAACCATACAGCCCCAGGCCCACGAGCAAGACGATCGGCACCCAGAGATAGGAAATGAATAGCCGCCACCAGAGCCGTCTCTTCCGCATCGGCTATTCCTTGAAGCGATACCCCACGCCCCGTACCGTCTCGATGTACGTCCCGGCGTCGCCCAGCTTCTTCCGCAGGCCGACGATCTGCACGTCGACCGCCCGATCCGTTATAGCATAATTGTCGCCGTGTACGCCGTCGAGTATCTGTTGCCGCGTAAAGACCCAGCCGGGCCGCAGGGCCAAAAAGTGCAACAACTTGAACTCGGTGGCCGTCAACTCCACCCGCTTGCCGCCCACAAAGACCTCGTGCCGTCCGGGATGAATTTTAAGATCGCGAATCTCGACGACTTCGCTCTCCTCGTCCTCGTCTTCGTCCGATCCGTCGCCCTCCGCCTCGGCGCGGCGCAGCACCGCCTGCACCCGCGCCAGCAGCACTTTCGGGCTGAACGGCTTGGTGACGTAGTCGTCCGCCCCCATGTTCAGCCCGGCCACCACGTCCGCCTCTTCTCCCCTGGCCGTGAGCATGATGACGGGAATCGACTCGTACCTCGCGTCTTCTTTCAACTTGCGGCAGACCCTCAACCCGTCCAGCCCCGGCAACATAATGTCCAGCAGGATCAGGTCCGGCGCCTTCGATTCGACCGCCGACAGCGCGTCCTCCCCCGACGCCACGCCCGCAACCTGATAGCCCTCTTTCAGCAGGTTGTAGCTGACCAGTTCCCGGATGTCCTCTTCATCCTCCACCACCAGCACCGATTGTCGAACCATGTTCGCCCTCTCCGACGCCCCACGGGTGGATTGAAAACCAACGGTTCTTCCAAGATCCATGCTAATAATCTAGTGGCCCCGCATTAGGGTTCTGTTAGGAAAAGGCGAAATTCCCGCAATTCCAACATATATCCACCCCGCCCGCAGCATCACCGTCGCTTGCGGTTTCGCAGGCCGCTTGCGGTTTCGCAAAACAACCGCCTGCGGGGTTGCCGTAGATGCCCGCTCGCGGCCCGCGGCGGGGCTCACGCCGCCGCGCTGTCGTCGAGATCGTCGAACTCCGCCTCTCCCTCCCAGAGCGAATCGTCCTCCTCGGTGATCTCCTCGCCCGAGTCGTCGTTCTCTTCCTCCACATCGTCCCGGCGGAATCCGTCTTCGTCTCCCCCGGACGACTCCTGTCTGGCCGCGGTCTTGCGGCGCGGGCTGCGGGGCTGCTTCTCGCGTTTCGGCCGCTCCTCCTCTTCGCCATGCGACTGCAGCACGATTACCGCCGGCCCGGGCTCGGCGTTGTTCGGCAGCCGGCTGACCGGGACCTTGAGCGCCTTGAACAGCTTGTGGATGTGTTCGTGGCAGGTAAACACCAGCAATTGATGCCCCTCGGCGGCGAAATCGCGCAAGACGGCCGCGGCCGCCTTCGCCCGCTCGGCGTCGAAATTCACCAGCACGTCGTCGAGCACCAGCGGCAGCGGCGACCCCCGCCGCGCGTACGAACTGGCCAAAGCCAGCCGCAGACTCAAGAAGAGCTGTTCCCGCGTCCCGCGGCTGAGCGCCTCGACCGATAGCGCTCGCCCCTCGGCGTCGTCCACTCGCAGCGATCGTTCGCCCAAGGGCGTCCACACCCGCCGGTAGCGCCCTTGCGTCAGCCGGTCGAGATAGATCGACGCCTCCTGCAACGTCTCCGGCTGGCGATGCTGCTGATATGCTTCGCGGATCGCGTCGAGTGTGCGGCAGGTGGCCGCCAGCACCTGCCAGCGGTGAATCGCCTCTTGCAACCGCTTTTCCAACACCGCCAGATCGAGCTGCTTCGAGGCCATCCGCCGGTCGGCGGCCAGCGAATCGAGTTGTTCGCTCAAGCGGCCGCGCTTCTCAAGCAGCCCGCGCAACTCCGCCTGAATGCCCGCCAGGCGTTGCCGCAACTCGCCCGAGCGGCCCTCCAGCAGGCCGGGGTAGTTTCCTTCAAGCTGCTGTCGAATCGCCTCTTCCGAGCATTGCGCAGCCAGGGCCGCCTCGATTTCGCGGGCGATCGTCTCCCGCTCGCGCCGCAGCACGTCGGTTCGGCGCACTCCAGCGCGCGTTGACGAAATTCCTGCTCGTCCTGGACGCCGACTTCAATAAACAACTGCCGCCGGCGGTGTTTCTGCCGTCCGATCGCCTCTTCCCGCTTTCTTTGGGCCGCCCGCAATTGCCGCCGCTGGCGGCGAATCGCCTCGCGGCGCTCGACCAACGTCGCCTGTCGCGCCGCCGCTTCTCCAAGTTCGCGCAACTGGTCGAGCAAGCCGGCCGCGGCGAGCGATACCCCGGCCTCCGCGGCAAGCTCGCGCGATGCGGGTCGCAAACGCCTGCAATTCCGCCCAACGTCGCCCAAGCTCCTCGCGGCGATCCGACAAACGCCGCTGCGTTTCGTTGATCCAATCGCCGCGCTCGATCAGCCGGCGAAGTTGCTTCGGGACGATCGTTTCCGGCAGCCCCGCCGCGGCCAGCGACTCGCGCCAGCGTCGCCGCGCTGCGCGAAGCGATTGCCGCGCCTCGTCCGCCCGCCGCGCGGCCACGTCGGCGTCCTGCTGGGCCGCGGCCCGCTTCGCATCCTCCAGCGCAATTGCTTCCAGGGCCGCCAACTGGTTCTCCGCCGCTTGCAGCCGGCTGACAATCGGCCCTCCGCCGCGGGGCAATTGGGCGTCGAGCGCGTCGCGGCCATTCTCGGTTTGCTCGATTTGCAATTTCAGCGTAGCGAGTTGCTTCCGGCACGCTTCGAGTTGCCTCTCGTTCGAGTGTTCGATCAGCGTCTTGCTGCCGACGGACATGCCGATGCCGACTAACCCCGCCGCAATCATCCACCAGCCGATCTCACCGACAATCGGCCTGACCAGAAAGAGCCCCGCCAGCACCAACACCACTCCCAGCACGAACACGGCGCCCAGCCCCACCAGCCCGTTTACCGACAGCAGTTGCCGTTCGCTGCAATCGCGGCTGCGCTCCTCCAACTCGGCGCGGTGCCGCGCCAACTGATCGAGCCGCTCGTCGATCTGCACGCGGCGGCGGCATTGCGAGACCAGACTGCCCGCCCGCTCCAAGGCCGAAGGCAGATCGGATTGACCGTGGGCGGCCAAGGCCGACTCGATCTGCGCGCGAGCGCGTGGGCGTTGTCGGCGGCCCGGGCGGCGGCCTCTTGCGCCTCGCGCCGCCGCCGCTGCCCCTCCTGCAACATCTTCGCCGGCGACCGTAGCCCCGCCAGCCGCTTCCGCGAAATCTCGAACGGAAAGGGGGAAGCGAATGCTCTCGTCGCCCGTGACCCGTTGCTCAGAGAGTCCTCGCCGGCGAGAAACGCCCCCCGATTGCAATCGGGGGGCTTTCCGAGATGGCTGGCGCTCTCTGGAAGAGGCGCCAGCCCGAGCCGCTCCCCCTCGGCCGCCAATTCGTCGCTCAGCCCGGCGACCTCCTTCTCCAATTCACCCGCCTGGCTCTGCAACTGGCTGATCCAGGGCTCCTGTTCCTTGAAGGCCTCGATTCTCGCGGTCTGCCGCCAGAGCGCCTCATTGACCTCCAGGCCGGCAAACTCCGCCCGCAGGGCCGCCGTCTGCTGCCCGATGCGGTCAATACGCTCCTGGTGCTTGCCGATTCGGGCGTTCAGGGCGTCGAGCCGCTCGGCCGTCCCCGCCGGCATGATCTTCAGCGACCCGACGGCCGAAAGCTGCTCGTCGAGCGTCGCCCGCCGCGCCCAGCGATCGCGCACCGCCAGAGCCAACTCCGCCACCCCCGCCAGCCGCTCGATGCGGTTGGCCTCCTCTTCAAGCTGCGTGATTTCGACGTGCAGTTGCTCGCGCTCGGCGGCCAAGTGGCCGTAGCGACCGCCCACCGCCGTAAGCTCCTCGATCTCCGCCCGCACTTTCTCGTACTCGGCCAGCAGTTGCAACACCTGGCAGGGCCCTCCGGCGGCGTCGAGGATTCGATTCCGTGACGCCTCCAACTCCTGCAACACCTCGACCAGCGACACGCGATCCAGCCCGGCGGTCAGATTGTAGAGCAGCTCCGCCGCCTCGGTATCGCTCAGGGTGGCCAACTCCTGGATTTCCCGCAAACCGACGGCGAAGACGTTGTTGAACACCGTCTCATCGACGTTCGACAGCAGCACTTTGACGAAATGCTCCCCCTGCCGCGTGCCATCGGGCGCGGTCAGTGTCAGTTGCTCGCCCGGCGTGCCGTCGTCGGCCGCGTCGTGGCGGCTGATCTGGAAACGGCCGTGCGGGCCGGTCACGTCGAGCGCCCCCCGCCGCGACCGCCGCGCATTGGCGGCAGATATCGTCGCCGCTGCGGCGAAAAGCCGTAGAGCATCGAGCGGATGAATTGCAGCAGCGTCGTCTTGCCCGCCTCGTTCGGCCCATAGAAGACGTTCAGGGCGTCGGAGAAGTGTTCGATTCGCAGGCCCGTCCAAACGCCGTAGCCCTCGACGTCGAGATTCGCGATCTTCATGGCCGGGCCTCCTCGCCGCTAAGCAGATCGGCGCCCAGGGCGGCCGCCTCGCGCAGAACGCCCTCCCGCGCGGCCTTGGCGGGAAACGCGACCGCTGCCGCCAGCGTCCCGGCCCGGTGCGCCTCGGCCAGGTATTGCTCCAGACGGAGCGGCTCGTCGGCATTCATCTGCAACTGCCGAACCGCCCGCAAGAAGTCGCCGCGGATCGTCTCCTGCTCGTACCATTCCGGCGGCAGCGTCTCGGACAACTCGACCTCGATCGACACGCTCCAGGCGGCCGGTTGGCGATAGCCGAAATCGCCGCGGAGCCGATCGAGCAGCGCCGCCGTTCCCCCCGCCCGCCGCAGCGAGCCCAGCAACGGCCCCTGGCCGGCAATCATCCACGAGACCAACAGAACCGTCGCCGGCGTCGCTTCCAGCAGGGCGTGCATCCGCTCGCGCAACCGCGATTCGAGCCCCTCGGCCGTTGTCGTCTCGTCGATCGCCACCCGTTCATCAATCCAATGCGCCGCGTCGGCCGGAATCAAACTGGTTCGCGTTTGCCGCTGCTCGTCGACCTGCACGAGCGTACAGCCGTGAATGCCGCTCTCCTCCGGCCGCCGGCCTTGCGGTGTGCCGCAGTAATGGACAATCAGCGAACTGCCAGATAGTTGCGCTGCCACACCGACCGCCGCTGCTGCCCCGCTCGGCGGCAGACCTGTGGTCGCCCCGCACAGCGGCGTGCTGCGATTCGGCCGCCCCCCCAGCGCCCAATAGTGAATGCCGCGGCTTTGCAGCACCGCCAAATCCGGCTCGCCATGCGCCACCGCGATCGTGTACAGCCCGCCGGGATCGGGCTGGAAATCGCTGGGCTGCCACGGCCGCCGCTCGTCGCAACTGACGCCCACGATCCGCGCCAGCGGAGAGGGGACTGTCCCCCTTTTCGCGTCAGCGAAAATGGGACTGTCCCCTTTGATCTCCCCATCATGCACGAGCAGCTCTTCGACCCGCCCCCGCGGAAAATAGTGAACATTCTGCGGCAACCGAACCGCCGCCGGCCAGACCTCCGGCGGGTCGGCCACCGAGCCGGCCCAATAGACGGCGATCCCCCTTTCCGCCAGCCGCGCAAACTGCTCGGCCAAGAAAAGCGGTCCCCGTGGCCCTGAGCTCGATGGAACAACAATCCCCCCCGACAGGATGACAAATCTCACATCCTCGACCAGCGCCGCCTCGAACACCCGCCGCGCCGCCGTGTAGGGCGCGTCAATAAACAGCTCCCGCAAGTGCTCGGGCATCTCGGCCACGCCCACCAGTGGCCGTTCCAGGTGCAGATCGCTGGCATGAATGAAGCGAAAGGGCCGACCAGACATCGCCGCCTCCACGACAGGGCAACACCGCTACCCCAGACCCCGCCATAGTCTAACCGCGATCCGCGAAAGGTTCCACCCTGATTCGCCGGAAGAGCAGGTCGGGGGGGTGGTTTCCTGCGGTCAAAATGGGGAATCTGTTTAGCCGCCGCGTCCACGCGGCGCAGAATCGCCCATAACCGCAGCGCCGCGTGGACGCGGCGGCTAAACGGTTAGGAGGCGACCGCGGGAATGCGCTATCGCGAAGGAACCCTCGTCACGCCTTGACGCAACCCAAAGGCAGGCCGTATACTGCGTTGTTTGGGGACTCCTCGCGATTGTCCTTCGTGCTAAAGGATCGTGCTCAATGAAAAGCGAACGACGCCACGAATTGCAGCATAACGAACTGGCCGAATGGCTCTTCCAAACCGGCGAACAGCTCAAGCCGCATCAAAACCTCATCCTCGCCGCCGTGGCGGTGCTCGCAGTGGCCGCCATCAGCTATACCCTCTGGTCGCGACACGTCGCCAACCGCACCGATCAAGGTTGGACCGAGTTGAATCGGGCGATGGAGATTGGCAGCCCCGAGGCGTTCGCCGCCATTGCCGAGGAATATCCCAACACCATCGTCGGCCAGACCGCCGCCGCCGTGTTGGGCGACTTGCGGTTGGCCGCCGCCTGTAACCAGCGCTTCGTCAGCGCAGCGATCGCCCAAAGGGAGTTGAAAGCCGCCCAAGAGTCGTACGAGAAAATCCTGGAGGACAACCTCTCCAGCGCGCTCCGCGAACGCGCCACCTACGGCATGGCCCGAGTCAGGGAGGTCGCTGGAAATCTGGACGCCGCCAAGCAGCTTTATGGCGACGTCGTCGACCAGTGGCCACACGGCGCCTTTGCCGCGGCCGCAAAACACCGGCTGGCGGATTTCAAAAACCCGGAAATAAAGCTTATGTTCAACGACCTTCGCAAGCATGAGCCCAAGGGCGAATTCGCCGACGAACCCGGTTCATCGCTGACGCCGCCCAGCGCGCCGCCGGTCTTCGATGTGCCCCAAGAACCGCCCGCCGGCAATACGGCGGACGACCTCCGCAAGGGCGCTGCGGACGCGTCCGAACACCCCTTTTCCAACGTCCTGGGCAAAGGGCTTGACGGGCCGACGCCTACTCCCACGCCTGACAACCTGATCACCGAGCCGGACAAGAAGCTGTTGGAAGTTCCCGCCGGCAAGACCGGCCCCGACAAGAAATCGGCCGACACGAAGCAGCCGGACGCCGCGTCGAAGAAACCTTGACGAAGGAAAAAGGGGACGGGTCCAATTTGCCGGAACGGCCCGGAGGGTGCTTCGCACAAATTGGACCTGTCCCCTTTTTCCCTTTCCGCCGCGCGCCTTCGATGTCCCTCTCTTCCGAGCCGCTTGAGTTGACCGTCGCGGCCGCTGAAACGGGCTGTCGGCTCGACGCCTTCTTGGCCGCCCATTTTCCCGACTACAGCCGCGTCCACTTGCGGCGGGTGATCATGGCCGGCGGCGTGCGGATCGACGGCCGCGGCGGTAAGCCCGCCTACCGGCTGAAACCTGAGCAGCACGTCTCGATCCGCCTGCCCGAACTGCCCCGCCAGAGCCCGCGGCCAGAAAACATCCCGTTGGAAATCCTGTTCCAGGACGAGCACGTCGTGGTGGTCAACAAGCCGCCGGGCATGGTCGTCCATCCCGCCCGCGGCCACTGGTCTGGCACACTGGCCGGCGCCCTGCAATTCCACTTCGGCCCAACCCTCAGCATCGCCGGCGGACTCAGTCGCCCCGGCATCGTCCACCGCCTCGACCGCGACACCAGCGGCGCGATCCTGGTGGCCCGCTCCGATCTGGCCCACGCCAAACTCTCGAAGCAGTTCGCCGCCCGCTCGATCGAAAAGGAGTATTTCGCCCTGGTCTCCGGCAGCCCGCCTTACGACCACGACATCATCGACTGCCCCATCGGTTTCCACCCTCACGTCCGCGAAAAAATGGCCATCCGACACGACGGCGGCCAGACCCGTGCGGCGCAGACGTTCTACGAGACTCTGGAGCGTTTTGACGGCTTTTCCGCCGTCAGTGCGAAGCCCAAGACCGGCCGGACGCATCAGATTCGCGTTCACCTGAACCACATCGGCTGCCCGGTGCTCTGCGATCGTCAATACGGCGGCCGCAGCCAGATCACCCGCGGCGAGATCCGCCGCGATCCCAGTGACGAGCTAATCCTCCTCAACCGCCAAGCCCTGCACGCCCGCCGCCTGCGTTTTCTCCATCCGCTCAGCGGCGTTCCCATCGAAGTCGAGGCCCCGCTCCCCGCCGACATCGCCGCCGTGCTCGCCGAGTTGCGCGCCTATCGCGCCATATCTCCCCTCGCCCGCTCGCGGGAGAGGGGCCGGGGGTGAGGGCGCGTCCTCCCCTCGCCCGCTTGCGGGAGAGGGGCCGGGGGTGAGGGCAGCCAGCCCCGCCAACCTCCGTCCCCCTCAGGTCAGTACTCAGCAATCCCCAATCCCTATATCCCCATTCATCATTCATCATTCAGCATTCATCATTCAGTTCCCCCCTCTCCAGAATCAATTTGCCAAATCCCCCGACAAACCAGTTGACAAGACCACTGGGGGTGTTATCTTGACCGGAAGGCGGATGCGGTATCGGAGGATGGCGACTTGGGGGTACCTTCCGCGATGGAGCCGAGGGCCAACGGCTTGCGGAAGTCTGCTGCCATCGCCCGACGGCCGTGACCGCCTCGAAAGGGCAAGCGGCCATTCTACCAAAAGGGGGCGACCGGCAGACGCGGCGGTCCTGCACGACCGCGTAGCGAGAAATGCCTGAAACGCCGTCAATTGCCCTCGACCGACCATCCATTCGTCCGAGGGTGATCGTTCACGGGGAGCGTCCCGATTTTCGTGGTGCCGGGGACTGTCCCGATTTTCGTGGCGTAGGCCGCGAAAATGGGACTGTCCCCCTCGCGACATTCGGGGACTATCCCCCTCGCGATTTCCCGTCGTAATTCGTCGGTCCCAGTTGACTGCATTTCTCTGTCGTAGTTTGATTCTCCGGCCAATCTCGCCCCCCGAATCGCGCCCCCGTCGCGGCGGAGCGGCAGCCCAACACAACGGCCGCCGCACGTCTTTGGTTTCCTGCGTCGGTTTTTGTCATTTCCCTTTTTTTCACGACGGAGGTAGCAATGATTCGGTATCCAAAAGCGTGCGCCGCCGCAGCGGCGCGATCAGCCCCGTTTTGGCTGACAGTCCTCGCAACTTTCTCTCTCGCCGGGCCAACCATCGCCCGTGCCGACATCACGACACTGGGCGATGTCGAACCCACCAATCTGGCCACCTGGACTAGCAACACGGCTGTCTACGTCGGCAACACCGCATCTGGCACGCTGACGGTCAACAACGGAATCGGCCTTCACACATGGTCTGGCTGCATCGGCAACAGTAGCGCAGCAACAGGGGTCGTAAATGTCTCGGGTGCTGGCTCATTCTGGACCGCGGATTGGGGGCTCCTCATCGGGATGGATGGCAAAGGGGCACTTTCAATCACGAGTGGCGCAAGCGTTACTTGTGCCTACTCCTTCTCCGCCTACGGTACCGCTATCGGCGACGATTCCGGTTCGAGCGGCAGCGTCGTCGTTGACGGCATTGGTTCAAAGTGGACCACCAACGCCAATCCTGGTCTCTACGTGGGCAGTAGTGGTAGTGGAACGCTCACAATCAGCAACGGCGGCAGTGTCGTCACCGCCGGATATTACGGCTGCCACATCGGTTCCTCTTCCGGTTCGATGGGTTGGGTCAAAGTGGATAGCGGGGCGACCTGGTCGATCTTAGGACGCACAGATGTTCAGGAAGGCGGTTACCTGTATGTAGGCGATTCCGGTAGCGGCAAATTATCGATCACCAATGGCGGCAGCGTTTCAGTCGCTTTGTACACTTATGTCGGCGCCAGCGACAGTTCGACAGGAATGATCGACTTTGGCGCTAATGGGGGAACGCTGACGACGAAATCGCTTTTCGTATCGCCAAGCCAACTGGCCGGCACCGGCACTATCAATACCCGCGGTTTGGTTAGCGACGCTGACGTCAGGTTCGATTCAGCCCGCGGTTTGACACCGTCGATCCTCTTCCAGCAGCCCGGGCAAAACGTAACAGTCAACATCGACATGGCGAGCGCCCTCGCGCGAATGGTGCTCTGGGTGCCGGCTGGAACGGTGCCGGCTCTCTGACAATTCAAGACGGAATAGCGGTAAACTCCGCCGAGGGCTACATCGGCTACAAGAGCAGTTCCTCCGGCATCGTAACGGTCACAGGGACTGGTTCGACCTGGACGAATTCCTCTCTCTATGTCGGCAATCTTGGCGCGGGCACACTGTCGGTAAGAAGCGGCGGCACCGTCACTACCTTCGCCGACATGATCACCGGCTCGATTGGCGATGGCCCCGGCTCGAGTGGTGTCGTGAACATAGACGGGGCCGGATCGACATGGGTGGTAAATGGCAATACCGTCTGCGACGTGTACATCGGCAACCGCGGCAGCGGGACGCTGACAATAACGAACGGCGGACGCGTCAACAGTGGCGGCAGCACCATCGCCAATTCCCCTGGCTCCACAGGTTTGGTCGTGGTCGATGGCGCCGGGTCGAGTTGGGTTGGCAGCGACCTCGTTGTGGGCAACGGCGGCTGCGCCAGGCTCTCGATTTCCAATGGTGGTGCCGTTGATAGCCGCCCAGGTATGGGGTTCAGTGACGTCTCTGTCACAGGTATAGTCACAGTGGACGGGGCTGGTTCAACGTGGATCGCTCCCGAACTAACCATCGAAGGGACCGTCTCAATCACAAATCGCGGCAGCGGCGCGACCACCGGAACCTGCTATATCGGTCAGAATCTCGGCCTAGGGGGTGTAGTGACAGTTGATGGCCCCGGTTCAAGCTGGAGCGTGACCGGCTCCGAACTCATGGTCGGTTACCACGGCGGCGGAACCCTCTCTATCACCAACGGTGGCAGCGTCTCTGTTCCCACAACCACCTTTGTCGGCTTTGGTGCGGGCTCGACGGGAACGGTCAATTTCGGCACGAGTGGTGGGACGCTGAGCACTCAATCACTCTATGCGTCGCCGAGCCAGCTATTGGGCACCGGCACGATCAATGCAAATGGACTCTTGAGCGACATCGACCTGAAATTCGATTCGAGCCACGGTCTGATCCAGACCATTGCGCTCCAGCAGGCCGGCCAGAACATCCTCCTAGACCTCGATATGGGAACGAATCCAAAGATAAATGGCACCCTCGGCGTCGGCTGGAACGGGGCCGGATCGCTGACGATCCAAGACGGGGTACAGGTAACGTCGAGCAGTGCCGGGCTGGGCTACTGGCCCGGGTCGATTGGCATAGCGACCGTGACGGGAACGAATTCGAAATGGACCTCCTCCGGAGGATTCGGAGTGGGATACAACGGTCGAGGCACGCTCACGATAACAAGCGGCGGCATCGTCAATAGCTTCACCGGATCCGTGGGCGAGGGCTCAGGCTCGCAGGGGCTGGCCATCGTGGACGGGACTGGTTCGGCTTGGACGGGAAACGCCGACCTTCACGTCGGTGGAAGCGGGATCGGAACCCTCTTAATCACCCACGGCGGCAGTGTCACCAGCGGAGGCGGATCTTCAGGGTTGGCAGGTTATGTTGGATACAATCCCGGCTCGACGGGCGTTGTCTCGGTAGACGGCGCCGGCTCGCTTTGGGCCAACAACGGCGACATTTTCATCGGCAACGGTGGCAGTGGTACCCTCTCGATTACGAACGGCGGCAGCGTCTCGGTGACCGGCGCAACGTACGTGGGCTATAAGTCGGGCTCGACCGGCCTGATCGACTTCGGAGCCAACGGCGGCACGCTGACGACCAAGTATCTCTACCTCGCGCAATCTCAACTCTCTGGTACCGGTACGATCAACGCTAGCGGCTTCGTCTGCGACCTTAACGCGGTCTTGGACTCGAGCTTCGCCGTACAACACGCCTTCACGGTCCAACAACCCGGTACAAACGTCACGATACGCCTCAATTCCATCACTAACGCGGCCGACCTCGGTGCCGGTTGGATCGGCGCCGGCTCTCTGACCATCAAAGATGGCGTCAAGGTCACCTCAGCCAATGGCTACCTCGGCTACCAAAGTGGATCGACAGGCACGGCGAAAATCAGCGGAAATGGCTCGACGTGGGCGACTAGCGCCATATTTGGCCTCTTCCTCGTCGGCGACAGTGGCAGCGGCATTCTGTCAATTACGGGCGGCGGCAGCGTAAGCGAGACGCACGGCGGCACCGTTTCCATTGGCCATAACGCCGGCTCCAACGGCGTTGTTGACGTGGATGGCGTCGGTTCCACCTGGAATCTCAGGAATCCCCTCAATCCCCTCTACGTCGGCAACAGCGGCACCGGCTCGCTCTGCATTACCAATGGCGGCAGTGTGACCACCGGCGGCCAAATCGCCGATATCGGCAACGCTCCCGGCTCGACAGGCGTCGTTAGCGTGGATGGGGTTGGCTCGACCTTGAACGTCAACTCCCTGGTCGTCGGGAATAGCGGCGGAGGCACTCTCTCGGTCACGAATGGCGGCAGCGTGATCGGCGGCACGGGAACCTCCTACGTCGCCCAAAACTCTACGAATGGTGCCGTCATCGTCGACGGCGCAGGCTCGAAGTGGAACCCCTACAGCCTCAGCTTCGGCGCTTCGGGTACCCTCTCAGTCACCGGTGGTGGAACCGTTGCGGTCACCCAACAAGCGGAACTCAACAACGGGTCATTATTCAGTATTGACGTCGGCCGCGGCAGCTTGCTGAGCGCAAGTTGGCGTCTCTGGTGCTCTGGCACCCTCCGCGTCGTTGTCGGGGCAGGGGTACCAGCCGACGGCACGACATACTCGCCCATGTCCGCTGGAACCTGGGTCATGATGCCCACGTATCAGCCTATCGGCGGAACCTGGAACGCGACCGCCCACACGTTTACGCCATCCAGCGTCACCAACGGCACCGTCGGCCTGCCGCTCTCGCTCGACTTGGCGTCGGTTCAGCGCGCGTTGGTCACCGATAGCGGCCCCAGCGGAACCGGCTGGACGGTTGGCGCGAGTTTCCCGGCGGCGGGAAGCACGACGAATATGACGTTCACCGCAACACCGATGAACCAGACGATCCTCGACGTTCTTCGCGGCGAATTGCCGGTGGGCGAATCGGTGCTGAGCGGCTGGTCGTTCTCGACCACCGGCTTCACGGCAACTTCGGACAATCCCATCTATCTCTCCTTCCAAGTCGGATCGGGGCTAACGTCGGAGAACTTGGACGTGTGGCACTACGACGGCGGCGCGTGGACGGAATACTCGGCGTTGGATTTGACCTACGACGGCAACTACGCCAGTTTCACCGCCAACGGCCTAAGCGGCTACGCAATGGTCGCCGTCCCCGAACCCGCCACCGTCGTCCTCTTAGCCCTGGCCTGCCTGGGGCTCCTAGGCTACGCTTGGCGAAGGCGGAGGTGACCCAGGGCCGATCGGTTTTCGCTGTAGGAGGCGACTCCTGTCGCCGATTTGTGGCAATTTCGGCTGGGCGGCACCCAAATCGGCGACAGGAGTCGCCTCCTACAATCTCCAAATTGAAAAACTGATCGGCCCTGGGGAGGTGACCGTCCAGTATTGACAATTCGCAACACCGTTGGGGTGGCAGTCAATCTGCCACCTCAACGGGTGCGATGCAGACGACTTTAGCGCAAGTCGTTGCTCCCTTTTCGCTTAGAACGATCTCCCACACGCGCAAAATCGTGGCGTCTCTGGAAAGGGTGTTGCGAAATCCCAGCAAGAACCGGCCTCGCTGGTCCGCCCCCAGTAGGTCCCGCTTGCCGAGCGGGACTTCGCTGCGGGGTGGGAGTGCCGCTTAGCTCCTCGATCCTCGGCACGCTAGCGGCGGCAGTTCGGTAAGGAGGCGGAAGTCGCGCGCGGCAAGCGGGGTCTGAGCGAAGTCCCGCTCGGCAAGCGGGACCTACGAGTTGAAACCGGCCACCCTGGTATGTTCGGCCCCGGACCGCTAAAATGCTAAGCTTCTTTGACCGACAACCACGTCCGAGAAGCAGCCGGAGGAGTTTCATGATCGTCACCACCAAGCAGTTGTTCGCCCATGCCTACGGCCGCTACGCCGTCGGGGCGTATAACATCAATAACCTCGAACAGACCGTGGGACTGTTCCGCGGCAACCTGGGCAAGTCGAAATCGAACGACGAGCCGAGCAACCCCGCCCTGAGCGCCCCTTCATCCTGCAAATCTCCCGCGGCGCCCGCGAGTATTCCGACAAGCGATTCCTCGAAGCGATGATCCGCACTGCCGACGAGATCTTCCCCGAAGTGATTTTTGCCGTGCATCTCGATCACGGCACCGAAGCGGTCTGCTACGACTGCATCGACAGCGGCTTCTACAGCTCGGTGATGATCGACGCCTCGCACGAGGAGTTCGCCAAGAACATCGAGATCACCCGCCGCGTCGCCGATCGCGCCCATGCCAAGGGGATCGTGGTCGAGGCCGAGCTGGGCCAATTGGGCGGCGTCGAGGAGGACATCGTGGCCACGGTGCGGCTGACCGATCCGGAGCAAGCGGCCGAGTTCGTCGAGAAGAGCGGCTGCGATTCGCTGGCGGTGGCCATCGGCACCTCGCACGGCGCGTTCAAGTTCAGCGGCAAGCAAGGGCTGCACTTCGACGTGCTGGAAAAGATACAAAAGGCCCTGCCCAAGGGCTTCCCGCTGGTGATGCACGGATCGAGCAGCGTGCCGAAGCAGTGGGTCGATCGCATCAACAACGCCGGCGGACAAATCAAGAGCTCCAGCGGCGTGCCCGAGGACCAGTATTTGCCCGGCGCGAAGTTGGGCGTCTGCAAGGTCAATATCGACACCGACGGTCGGCTGGTCTGGTGCGCGATTCACCGCGAGATGTTCCGCGACAAGCCCGACAATTTCGACCTTCGTCCGCCCGGAAAGGTCTTCATGGCCGCCTACGCCGATTACATCGTTCACAAGAACAAGATGCTCGGCTCGTCCGGCCAATTGGAAGCGGTGCGGAAGACGATCAAGAAGTAGTACCGCTCCTGGTTCCCACGCTCCGCGTGGGAACCTCCTTCGCTGGTGGACGCCTGCTGCCGACCGCGGCGACGCAGAGCGTCGCAGCGGTTGCGTTCCCACGCAGAGCGTGGGAACGAGAGAAATCAAAAGATCGTCACTGTTTGTTCCTGGTTCCCACGCTCCGCGTGGGAACCTCGTTCGCTGGCGCCTGTTTCCTGGCGACCCCGGCGACGCAGAGCGTCGCAGCGGCTGCGTTCCCACGCAGAGCGTGGGAACGAGAGAATCAGTGGCGATCAGCGTGAATTAGCGTTCCGCATTAGCTTCTGTTCTTCCGGTTTCGCTTGTTCCGGCGTGATGAACAGCCCGTCGTGCTGCGTCTGCGAGAGCCGCACGATCAGCAGTCGCTGTTCCAGCCGGCCGTCGTTGGTGGTGAGGAAGTAGTGGCCGAGGCTGCCAGGGCGGTTCGGCAGACTGCTGACGATCAGCATCGCCCCGCAGCGGAGATCGGCGGCAATCGTCATGTCGTCGTAAACCTCCTTCGGCTTGCTGCTCTCGAATCGCATCACTCCCTGGCTGTCCAAGTCCCAACGCTGCTTGGGCTGATCGTGCTGTAATTCGGGCACAAGCTGCAACCGCGTGCGGCCGTCGGGCTGCGGAAACGCCTTCGCGGTGAAGACGCCCTGCGCCAACTTGTAGGTCTCGCCGCAAAGCTGGTCCGGGCGGCGCAGCAACACGGTCAACTCCGGATAGACGCTCGACGAGAGGATTTCGGTCGACTGTCCGGGCCGAGTCTGCACGTGCCGCCGCACGACCCGCGGTTGCGCCTCCAGACTGTTCAACTCGACCGCTTCGAGCCGGCCGCTCGGCGGCGGCTTGTCGCTCAGCTCCATCAGCTTCGAGAGTTGCACCGGCATTGGCCCGCTGATAACCCCGGCGCGGAAGCCGTTCTGCGCCAGCCGTTCGCGCAGGTCGGGGGCGAGTTGCTGCTCATCGATCTGCTGCCATAGTTTTTCGTTCACCGCCGGATCGCCGAAGGGGAAACGAACGAAGAACATGTCCAGCACCACGGCGTCGGGCGACATTTGCGCCGGCATCAGCGGCGATTTCCCCCCGGGCAACGACGTGCAGCCGGCCAGCGCCAGTAGCGGCAGCAGAACAATGATCCGTCGCCGAGCGTAAAGCATGAAGACACGCCAAGAGACAAGAAAAGGGGCAGGTTCTCCCCCATTGGGTCGCGTAAGGTAACTGTCGGCCCGGGGCACGTCAAGGTAAGCTGGGAAAGCCTTCCCCCCTCCTCCTGCCAGCGTCCACCAAGACGCACCGCTACGGCAACGAATAACCGTAGAGCGGCTCGAACCGCCGCCGCCTCCGCCGGCTCCCATGGCAATCCGGTAACCCGAACGCTGGGCTGCTTGCCCCTTGCAACCGTTCTTGACCCAGGGGGACGGGGCGGATAAAGTGCCACAGTGGAACAGTTTGCGCTCACCGCGTCCTGGACGGATCGGCTTCGCGACAGTTTCGGGCAGCGTGTGCGATTGCTGCTTGCCCCGTTGCAGATTGGGATAGACGCATAAAGATGGAAGACTTTCTAACGCAGGTTTGGGACGTACTGGGCATGGTCTTTGGCGGCATCGCCCGCTCGATCGAACGGGGGATCACCAGCCTGTTCGGTTCGTCCAACGCCCGCTACATCAAGAAGCTCCAACCGCAGGTCGATTCGATCAACGCCCTGGAGTCGAAATACCAGGCGATGACCGACGCCGAGTTGAGGGAGCAGACGGTCAAGTTCCGCAAACGGCTCGCCGCCGGCGAGACCTTGGAGGACCTGCTGGTCGAGGCGTTCGCCGTCTGCCGCGAGGCCGGCCGCCGCGTGCTGGGGTTGCGGCACTACGACGTGCAGATGATGGGCGGCGTCATCCTCCATCGCGGCAACATCGCCGAAATGGTCACCGGCGAAGGAAAGACGCTGGTGGCCACCCTGCCGGCCTACCTGAACGCCCTGGAGGGCAAGGGCGTACACGTGGTCACGGTCAACGACTACCTCGCCCGCCGCGACATGGAATGGATGGGCCCGCTCTACATGTCGCTGGGGCTGACCGTGGGCGCGATCCAGAGCAACATGGAGACCGAGGATCGCCAGAAGGCCTACGCTTGCGACATCACCTACGGCACGAACAACGAGTTCGGCTTTGATTATCTCCGCGACAACATGCGCCCGGCCGCCCGCGGCGACAACCGCTACGACAAGTGGTATCAGCAGTCGCAGGGGCCGCTGCACTTCGCCATCATCGACGAGGTGGACAACATTTTGATCGACAAGGCGCGAACGCCGCTGATCATCTCCGGTCCCGCCCATGACGACGTGACCCGCTACTCGAAGGCCGACCGCATTGCCCGGCAATTGAAGAAGGGGCCGCATTTCGAGGTCAACGAGAAGGAGCACACCGCCCACCTGACGGACGAAGGCGTCCGCGCGGCCGAGCAGTTGGCGGGCGTCGAGAGCTTCTACACCGCCGGCCACATGGAATGGCCGCACCTGATCGACAACGCCCTGAAGGCCCATCACCTCTACAAGCGCGACGTGAACTACGTCGTCAACGGCGAGGAGGTGATCATCGTTGACGAGTTCACCGGCCGATTGATGCCCGGCCGCAACTGGAGCGACGGCCTGCACCAGGCCGTCGAGGCCAAGGAGGGCGTCCGCGTCAAGGAAGAGAACCAGACGCTGGCCACGATCACGCTGCAAAACTTCTTCAAGCTCTACGACAAGATTTGCGGCATGACCGGCACCGCCATGACCGAGGCCGCCGAATTCTGGAAGATCTACAAACTCAACGTCATCGCCGTGCCCACGAACAAGCCGCTCCGCCGCGTCAACAACCCCGACGTGATCTACCGCAGCGAACATGAAAAATACGTGGCCATCGCCGACGAAATCGAGCGGATGAACAAGTGGGACATCCTGCTGAACGAAAAGGGAGAAGAGTACCTCGGGAAGATCATCCACGAGACCGACGAGAACGTCGAGTTTCAGCCGCGCGGCAGCAAGGACCGCGAGACGATCGCCAAGAGCAAGATCAAGGAGATGGACCGCCGCGGGCGGCCGATCCTGGTCGGCACCGTGTCGATCGAACGCAGCGAGTTGATCTCCGGCCTGCTGGAAAAGCGGGGCATCCAGCACCAGGTGCTCAACGCCAAGCACCACCAGCGCGAGGCGGAAATCGTCGCGCAGGCCGGACGGCTGGGCGCGGTGACCATCGCCACGAACATGGCCGGCCGCGGAACCGACATCATCCTCGGCGGCAATCCCGAGGCGATGGCCTGGGCGCAGCTTCAAGAGAAATATCCCACCCGGCTGGAAGTGCCGCAGGAGGAATGGGACGCGCTCGTCCGCGAAATCGAGCAGCGCGAGCAGATGAAGGCCGAGGGCCGCGTCGTGGCCGGCATGGGCGGGCTGCACATCGTCGGCACCGAACGCCACGAAGCCCGGCGGATCGACCTCCAGCTCCGCGGCCGTTGCGGCCGGCAGGGCGATCCCGGCAGCAGCCGCTTCTATCTCTCGCTGGAAGACGACCTGATGCGGATTTTCGCCGGCGAATGGGTAAAAAACGTGTTGACCCGCCTGGGAATGAAGGAGGGCGAGGCGATCGAAAGCCGCATGGTCTCCCGCCGCATCGAAGGCGCCCAAAAGAAAGTCGAGGAGCGCAACTTCGAGGTCCGCAAAAACCTGCTCGAATACGACGAGGTGATGGACGAGCAGCGAAAGCGCGTCTACGGCTATCGCCAGAACATCCTCAACGGCGCCGACTGCAAGCAGTTGATCTTCGAGATGATCGAGCAGCAGATCGAGCACTACCTTGACCAGTTCCTCGACAAGGATTACGGCACCGAGACGTTCGCCCAATGGGCCGGCAAGCTGCTGGCCGTCGAGCTCGACGCCCGCGACTTCCGCGGTTTGGACTTCGCCGCCGCCGAGTTGCAGGCCAGAGAGCGGGCCGAGCGCTTGGCGGAAGGCCAGGTGCTGGAAGCGATCGAGGAAAACCTGCCTGCGGAAGAGGAGCAGTCGGAGTGGAACTGGGAGGCGTTGGCCAAGACGGTCAATACACGTTGGCACCTGAGTCTTCGCGACCGCGATCTAAAACAACTCGGGCACGATCAGGTGGGCGATTTCTTGATCGAGCGGGCGAGAGCGGCTTTGCAGAAGATCGACTTTAGCGACGGCACTCGATTCCTCCATCCCACCTTCGGCGTGGAAACGGCCTGCAATTGGGTGCGGCACAAGTTCGGCATCGAGTTGGCCCCCGACCAGGTCCGCGAGTTGGAGCCGCCGGCTTTCAAGCGGCTGGTGCGCGAGAAGGCCGCGGCGGCCTACGAGGAGAAAGAGCTGGCCTATCCGGTGATGGCCGGTCTGTACCATTTCACCACCCGCGACAACGCCGGCCACAAGCACTACGACCGCGAGGCGCTGGCTCAATGGGCGTCGCAGCGGTTCCACGTCGAATTGAGCATCGAGGATCTCAAGAATAGGCAGCGCGACGAGGTTCGCGACCTGTTGGTCGAACACAGCCGCGAGTTCGCCCGCGGACAAGAGCGAGCGATGGTCGAAGTCCGCGAGCGCCTCGGCCAGATCGTCCGCGTCGATGCCGACGAGCCCGTCGACCGCGTCCTGAGGGCGGCCAACGAGGACGGCCGCCTGATGCAGTTCTCCGAATGGCTCAAGGAAAAGTTCAACTACGAGATGTCGCCGGAGGAGATGCTCCGCTGCGAGGCCGAGCGGCTCGACCGGCACATGACGGCGGCCGCCGAAGAGGTCTACCGCCCGGAAATGCGGCGGATGGAACGGCAATTGGTGCTGCAACTGCTAGACATGGCCTGGAAAGACCATCTCTTGGCGATGGACCACCTCCGCAGCAGCGTCGGCCTGCGCGGCTACGCGCAGATCGATCCGAAGGTCGAGTACAAGCGGGAAGGGATGCGGATTTTCGAGCAGATGTGGGTCTCGGTGGGCGAGCGGACCACCGATTTGATCTTCCGCATGGAGCAGCTCGACGAGAGCTTCGTCGGCTCGACCTGGAAGGAATCCGAGGCGATTCACCAGGACGCCCAATCCGCCGGCGAAATCGCCGCGCAGCAGCAGGCGGCCATCGAAGGGACCGAAGTCGATCACAAGCCGCAACCCATCCGCAACCGCCAGCAGCGCGTCGGCCGCAACGACCCCTGCCCCTGCGGCAGCGGAAAGAAGTTCAAGCAGTGCTGCATGAAGAAGGGGTGAGCGGAGAATAGATGCGTGGCGGCCGATGGCGGGACGAAAGCAGCCGTGCTGGCTCACGCAGGCTTCTCAGTGGATCGGCCTGAAGGGCTTGAACATGCCTTGCGCACTCAACACCTCTGCTTGGGTGCGAACAAAGGCAAGCCTTCGGAATACGGAGACAAGTACGAAATCATCGGTCCGTTGACGGGCCCTACCGGCCGCGTAACGGTTCGATCTATATGGATCGTTAGGCACAGAGAACGCGTTCCACGTTTGATTACGCTCGTTCCGGAGAAACAACCATGATCGCTCTATACCATCGAGTTATCGTAACCAAGCAAATCCCCGAGGAGAATCTGTTCCCGGGCGATGTCGCCACTGTGGTAGAAGAATATCGCGATGCGCGGGACAAGATCATCGGCTATGAACTGGAGCTATTCGCAGCCGATGGACATACTCTAGCGGTGTCTTCCGTGCCCGCTGACGCCGTTCGTGAGCCAACGGCGGCAGATCGGCTCTGTTCACGAATGGAAGAAGCGGCGGTGTAATCCGATTTCAAGGAGCCGTAAAATGCAGCCCGATTCCCCCCTGGAACGCATCCGCAAAGCGCGTTGTCAAATCTCTGAGGAGTGTGGCCATGATCCCAAGCGGCTTATCGAATATTACATGACGTGGCAGGAGCAGTATCACGATCGGCTTGTGCGATCATTCGACAACAGCCGTCATCGAGATCAGGTTGTGCGCCTCTGGGAACGGGTTTTCGGATACGATGCCGCGCACAACAATCCCGAGGCGCGTGCCGCGGAGGACTGCGACGAGAACCTGCCTCCGACTTCATGCCGTCAGCATCGACGGGGTCAACCTGCTGGCGCCGCTGCTGGAAATCATCGAGCAGCAGGCTGTTATGCTGGAGCATAACCTGCCAGCCTGCCGGTTGTGAAACGGCTTCTCAGAAAACGGTCTGTCCTCGTCACCCCACCCGCCGCCAGCCGAAGCCGGTTGCCAGCGCCAAGACGGCGCCGATGGCAACCAGCACAAGCGAACCGGGTTCGGGAACGGTCACCTGCAACAGGCTCGTGCCGCTGGCGTCGTCGCCGTGACTCAAGACGAACTGAAACTGCGATGAAATCACATTGACCGTGCCAAAAACCTGTTGCGGTCCCCAAGCCTCCGAACCGGTGGCTGTAAAGTCCGTCGTGACCGGATCGACCAGCGTGCGGATTACGTTCGTACCGTTGTACAAGGCCTCGTAGGCCTTGCCGCCGGGAAAGCTGCCGGTGAGCGTCGCCGAGCCGTCGCCGTCGTCGCTGAGGGTTATCCCAGCGCTCGCATTTGCCAGGGGGTTGACATAGGTGGGCGACACGGGAACGATCGCCGAGGTAATCGTAAACGGCGTGTCGGTATCGCCGGCTGTCACGGCGAACTTCAGCTTCACCACCGGGTCAGGCTGCACTCCCAATTCCAAGTCGGTGATCGTGCCCAATACCGTCGAGCCGCTCATCAAATAGTACGGCGAGTCGCGCGAGACCACGGTAAACTCGGCCAGCTCGTTGGCGTCAATGATCCCGTGCGGAATCGAAAACGTATGCGATGCCGCCAACATGCCGTCGCTGCTGGTGGCGGAGACCGTCACGTTGAGCTGATACAAATGTTCGATCTGGTCGGCCGGGGCTGGAAGTGCCCAGGATAGCACCGCACAAGATGTACAAACAGCCGCAATCAGATGTCGCTTCATGGCGATAGGCTCCCGCGTCTACCTTGGTGAGAATGATGCCCAGGCCTCGGCCCATAGACCACTATGGTGCCGCCCTGCAACTCAATGCCGCTTCTCTGTCACCAAGTCCGATGCTCTACCACCCGTCTTCTCCGCCGAACAGCGGCAAGACCAAAGTGACAGATGCACAGGTACGAGTCGCCTAATCCCTGCTCCGTAAGCACCTCACGCGCCCCCAGTTTCACATGATCGTCAATCTTTTCAATCACCACGATGGGGGGTACATCCGATTTCTCTGATACGCCGGAGCGAGAAGCAAGTCCTTAGAAAACCCCCAACCACGCAAGAAATGCGGGCCAAAAGGGTACAGATCGCCCGTGGACGGGTGAAACGACGGGTGGTAGAATCCGCTGGTCCTCGCACCAGGGGAAATGACCTCCCTGGAAGGGATTCCGCTGATGTCATGTCTGCTCGATCTCATCTACCTGTTGCTTATCCTCTTAAGTCTGCCCTGGCTGGTCTGGCAGTCGGGCGCAAGGGGAAATACCGCGAGGGCTACGCGGCGAAGTTTCTAGGCCGCGTGCCGCGGAGAACTTCGACGAGAACCTGCCTCTGGCTTCATGCTGTCAGCGTTGGCGAAGTCAATCTGCTGGCGCCGCTGCTGAAAATGATCGAACAGCAGCGGCCGGAGTGGGAATGCGTGATTTCGACGACGACCACAACGGGGATGGCGCTGGCGCAGAAGAAATACCCGCAACAAACCACCTTCTATTGCCCGCTGGACTTCTCCTGGGCGGTTGAAACGGCGATGCGGCGGGTGCGGCCGGATGTGCTCGTGCTGGCGGAGTTGGAGTTGTGGCCGAATTTGATCCGCACTGCCAATAAATACGGAGCAAGAGTCGCCGTCATCAATGGACGGCTCGGCGAGAAGAGCTTTCGCGGCTACCGCCGCATCCGGCCGCTGGTGGCGAGGCTGCTGAAACGGATCGACGTTGTGGCCGCCCAGGACGAGACCTGTGCCGAACGATTCCGGTCACTCGGTGCTCGGCCAGAGACGATCCATGTGACCGGTTCCATGAAATATGACGGAGCGCAGACTGATCGTAATAATCCGGCGACGCGACGATTGTCGGCGCTGGCCGGGTTCAAGGAAGACAACATCGTACTGTTGGCCGGCAGCACGCAGGAGCCGGAAGAGGCGATGGCGCTGGAGACGTTTCGCGACTTGAGCCGGCAATGGCCGCGGCTGCGGCTGGTGCTCGTGCCGCGACATCCCGACCGCTTCGACGCCGTGGCAAAGCTGTTGGACGCTTCCGGCCTGCCGTGGCAACGGCGGACGACTCTGCCTGCTGAGCCCGAGACACGAGAGAAGGCAGAGGGGGAGACGGGGAGAGGGGGAGATGGGGAGAAAGACAATCTCCAAATCTCCAAATCTCCAAATCTCCAAATGCAGTCCTCCCTCTCCCCGTCTCCCCCGCTGCCCGTCTCCCCTTGCATCCTGCTGGTCGACGTTGTCGGCGAGTTGGGCGCCTGGTGGGGAACCGCGCAGATCGCGTTTGTCGGCGGGAGCATGGGCAGCCGCGGGGGACAGAACATGATCGAGCCGGCAGCTTACGGTGCGGCCGTCTCGTTTGGACCCAACACCTGGAACTTCCGCGACATCGTCGCCGCCATGCGCAAGCACGACGCCGCGGTCGTCGTCCGCGACAGCGAGGAGTTCAGCCGCTTCGTGCGCCGCTGTCTGGAAGAGCCCGATTACGCCGCCGCGCTCGGTGGTCGCGCCCGGTCCTTTGTACAACCTCAACTCGGCGCCACCACGCGAACGCTGGAATTACTGGACGGAATAGTGGGCTGAAAGAGCCGGCCGTCGCCTGCCCCTCTGACGGTGGTGTCGACGGGCATTCACTTCTGATTCCAATTGGCAAGCCTCGCCTCAATTGTCTATAATCACGGTTTTGTCGCCTTTCCAGTGCACGTCACTGCACCTACCAGAATTAGGAGAGACTTCCGTGTCGCAGGGCAAATTCTTGTTTACTAGCGAGGCGGTCAGCATGGGCCATCCTGACAAGCTCGCCGACCAAATCTCCGACGGCATCCTCGACGCCCTGTTTGCCCAGGATCCGATGAGCCGAGTGGCGTGCGAGACGATGGTCACCACCGGCATTGCCATCGTCGCCGGCGAGATCACCACGAAGGCTGTGATCGACTATCCCGGCGTCGTCCGCCAGGTGATCCGCGACGTGGGCTACACCGACGACAAGATGGGCATCTGCGCCGACACCTGCGCGGTGATGCTCTCGATCGACCGCCAGAGCCCCGACATCGCCCTTGGCGTCAACGAGGACGCCGCGAAGGGCAAGGAAATCGGCGCCGGCGACCAGGGGTTGATGTTTGGCTACGCCTGCAACGACACGCCCGAGCTGATGCCGCTGCCGATCCAATTGGCACACGAGATTCTAAATCGGCTGACGGAAGCCCGGCAGAAAAAGGAAATCGCTTGGCTTCGGCCCGACAGCAAGAGCCAAGTCACCGTCGAGTATGAAGGCGGCAAGCCGCGGCGGATCGACACGGTGGTAGTATCGACCCAACACGATGGCGCCGTAAGCCAGGAGGAAATTCGCAGGTTCGTGATCGAGAAGATCGTTAATCCCTTGCTGCCGAAGCCTCTGCTGAACGGACGCATCACCTACCACGTGAACCCGACGGGGAGATTCGAAGTCGGCGGTCCGCAGGGGGACTGCGGGCTGACCGGGCGAAAGATCATCGTCGACACCTACGGCGGCTGGGCCCGCCACGGCGGCGGCGCCTTCAGCGGCAAAGACCCCACCAAAGTCGATCGCAGCGCCGCTTACATGGCACGGCACGTGGCCAAGAATATCGTCGCCGCAGGATTGGCCGAGCGATGCGAGGTGCAACTGGCTTATGCTATCGGCGTGTCGGACCCGGTGAGCGTACTGGTTGATACCGAGGGAACCGGCCGGATTCCTGACGCGAAACTCTGTGAACTAGGCGCAAGTTGTTCCCGCTGACCCCGGGCGGAATCATCAGGTACCTCGACCTCCGCCGACCGATCTACCGCAAGACGGCCGCCGGCGGACATTTCGGCCGGAACGAACCCGAGTTCACCTGGGAAAAGACCAATCGCGCCGCCGAACTGGCGGCCGCCGCAAAGTAGTCGGGGACACGCACTGATGAGCAGCACGCGGTCGTTGAAGCGGTCCGCTGCTGGTTTCGCTCTTCCGTCGGCAGAATCTCGCCGCGGGGCGATCGCCGTTCTCGGATTGCTGGTCGCTGCCGCGGCGGTCGTTACGGCGCGAAGACTTGCCGGCGCACTGCAAGTCCCTTTGGATTCAGCCAATCTGTTGACTGCCGCCGCGCTGACCGCCGCTGCCGGAGCGATCGTTAGATTAGGGTGGTTTCTGCCGCGGGACGACAAGCGGATCGGTCGGCTCGATCTCGCCGTGATGGCGGCGACCTCGGTTGCCGTGGCTGCCCTGTGCAGCGGCGCCTGCTCGCCGCGGAACACGCCCCTGGAGGCGGAACTGCTCCCGTGGGCAATCATCGTGATCGAAGAGGGCTTGGCCTGGCTATGGTTGCTCGTTCGGGGGGAGAAAAACAGTCGCTCGCCCGCCGGGACTTCGCCGCGATTGCCGGAAGAAAAGACTCCCGACCCCTTTATTATTACGCCGGAAGTGACGCAGCAGCTTGTCCGCAGCGTAGTTGCCGGCGGAGCGGAGGAGCTTCGTGGCCGGTTGCGGCTCTCGTTCGCCCCCAGACAGCGAACCGGGAGCGTTCATATCGCGCTGTGTCCACCGCTGTCCGTCACACCCGAGGTGCAGGTTGAACAGATCGAGGGGCCGCAGGCGCGAATCAAGACGGCCCAACTGCTCCCCTATGGTATCCGCTTCGATCTGAAGCTTGCCGCGGCCAGCGAATCGCCTACAGCGGTGCTGCTGCAATTCACGGCGCGAACGCCGCCGGAAGGCTGATCTGAAGCAGGCCTTCCTGGACTTCGAGCCGGGACTCTGGAGTTTCCCGCGGCCGCCCTTCCCCGCTGCCCCGAGCGGGCCGCGGCGCTCGCCGCCTGCGGGAGGGAGAGACCGCTCGACGGGCGAGTGCTCAGGCGGCGACAAATTGTGCTGCCGCCGGATGGCGTTCGCTGCGGCCGTAGCCGGCAATGATTTCCTGCAATCGGCCGGTGATTGCCTGGGGGACTTGGCGGCCGAGGCTCTCCAGTTCGGCGACGGCAATCCCAACGTCATGGACAAGCGGCGGTTGGTGATCGGCCACGATTATTTTCGGGTGGCAAGTCGGCAGCAGCCGTTCGCCGGGCATGTGCAGTTCTTCGTACAGTTTCTCACCAGGCCGGATCCCGGTGAATTGGATGGCGATGTCGTCGCCCACACGCAGCCCCGAGAGCCGGATCATGTCCGCCGCCAGATCGACGATCCGGACGGGCTCGCCCATGTCGAGTAGGAGAATCTGTCCGCTCTGGCCGATCGCGCCGGCTTGGATCACCAACTGCGAGGCTTCCGGAATGGTCATGAAAAACCGCCGCATCTCCGGGTGAGTCACCGTAACCGGACCGCCGGCGGCAATCTGTTGCCGGAACAACTGCACCACGCTGCCGGCCGAATCGAGGACGTTGCCGAACCGGACGGTGACGAATCGGGTAGAGCAGCAGCCGGCCAACGACTGCACGTACAGCTCGGCGACGCGCTTGCAGGCGCCCATCAAACTGGTGGGATTGACCGCCTTGTCGGTCGAGATCATTACGAACGAATCGATGCGGAGATCCTTGGACACGTCGGCCAATTGCCGTGTGGCGGTCACGATGTTCCTGACCGCTTCCTGCGGATGGCGTTCCATCAGCGGGACGTGTTTGTAGGCGGCCGCATGAAAGACGACATGCGGCCGGTGCCGCATGAAGAGTTGCCGCATGCGCAGCTCGTCGAGCACGTCGGCGATGCAGAAGTCGATGCAGTCGCCGCCCGGCAGGGCACGCAATTCCCGTTCGAGAAAGAACTGGGCGGTCTCGGCGCGATCGACGGCGACGATTCTCTCCGGAGCGAATTGCAGCAACTGCCGGCAGATTTCGGAACCGATGCTCCCGGCGCTGCCGGTGACGAGGATCACGCGTCCGTCGATCCACTGCCGGATGCCGTCGATCGCCAATTGCACCGGCTCGCGTTGCAGCAGGTCTTCAATCGAGACCGCCCTGGGCTGAAACGTCACGTTCCCTTCGATCAACTGCCGGTAGTTGGGAAGCACGCGGACCTCGCAGCCGCTGCCGCTGACGTCATCGACCAGCTTGCGGAGTGCGCGGCCGCTAAGATCGCCCTGCGTGACCAGGATTTGCCGCACCGCGTAGCGCGCCACCACCCGGCCGGCCTGTTCGCAGGCGGCGATCACCGGAAGGCCGTCGAGGCGGGTTCCCACATGGGCTGAGGTGCCGCCGAGGAATCCGACGACGCGATAGCGCGGCTGCCCGAGGCGGCGGATCATTCTCAGCGTCGAGACGCCCATGTCGCCGACGCCGGCGATCAGCACGCGCACTTGGTTCGGGGGGAGAAAAGCGACCAGCGCATTTCCCGCACTCCCCGCATCAGCGAGCGGACGCCGCCCAGCACCACGACGGTCGTACCCCAATCCAACAGGAACACGCTGCGGGGAATCGTCGGCAGAGGGGTGACCAGATACTGGATCATCATCATCGTCATCAGGCCGCCCGTTGCCGCCCGCAGCAGGACCGTCAGATCGTAAAACGTCACCGAACGGCTCCACCCCCGGCAGGCGCAAGCCGGCGAACCAGCCGAGCTTGACGGCCACGATCCAGCCGACGGTTGCGGTGAAGCAGGCCAGGTTCTCGCCGCTGAGTCGCCGCTCAAAGCGCAACCAGAAGCTCAGCCAGTAGATGCCGACGAACGCCGGAACGAGCATCATCGTGGTGAGCAGGTAGAGATGTCCGCGAAATGTGCTTCTTGAGAAGAAACGGTTGCCCATGATATTCGGCCCCGGTCGCTGGTCACGCCACGCGGCGCGGAATGAGGAGATCGCGGGAATCTTCGTCGTCATCGGAGTTCGGCGCCGCTTCGCCGGCAAAGGCCACGCATTGTTTTTCGGGCTTGTCGTCGGCCGAGGCGAACGGCTGCCCACCGTTGTCGTCCTCTTCGCTGCCGTATCCGTAGCCATAGCCGTATCCGTAGCCATAGCCGTAGCCGTAGCGGTGATACCCATAATAACCGCGGTCTTCTTCGGTGTCGGTACGGTTGACGATCAAGCCGAGGATGGGAAGTTTCATCAGTTCCAGTTGTTCGATGACGCGCGTGACCAGCCGGCGGCGGTTCTTGATGGGCTGCACCACAAGCACGATGCCGTCAACCAACCGACCGATAATCGCGGTGTCGGCAGTGGCGAGGGTCGGCGGGCTATCGACGAGGATCATGTCGTAGACTGTCTCCGCCCAGGCGAGCAGTTGCGAGAGACGCGGACTGCCCAGTAGTTCCGCGGGATCGCTCGGTCTTGGGCCGGAAGGCAGGATGTCCAGCCCGTCGACGCCGGAAGGTTGCACATGCAAGGACGCCATCTGCGAGGGATCGATTTGCGAGCGGAGCACCTCGCTTAGCCCGCGCGGGCCGCGCATGCTCATCAGGGCAGTCAGGCCGGGACGTCGCAGGTCGGCATCGATCAACAACGTCCGTTTGCCGGCCTGGGCGTAGCAAACCGCCAGGTTGGCCAGCGTGGTCGTCTTGCCGTCGCGAGGTTCGGAACTGGTTATGACGATCTGGCGGGCGTCGGGATGCGTCAGCGTCAAGGCGGTCCTCAGCGTTCTGAAACTCTCGCTGGCCGGGGAGGTGGGCATGGCATGAGTCACAATCGCCTGGATGCCCGTACTCTCCGGCGGTTGCAGCGGCTGGATCATCGTCAGCAAGGGGACTCCCAGCCTTCCCTGCATCTCCTCCAGCGAGCGGAAGCGGTCATCGAGCGCGTCGAGCAGCACGACCAACCCGAACGCCGCGCCGAGGCCGCCCAAGACGGCGGCCAGCGTCACCAGACTTCGCTTGGGAGCGACCGGCGCCTTCACCAGTTGCGGCGCCTCGATCACCGCCACGCGCACATCTTGGTCGTTGTGCCGCAGATCGAGCGAGCCGATCTGGTTGAAGAGAACGCCGCTCATGTCTTTGAGACGCCTGACTTCGCGTTCGAGCAATTCGATCGCGGCCAATTGTCCGCTGACGTTGATGGCCTCAGTGCGGGCGGCCTCGAAACAGTTTTTCAGGGCCGCCTCTTTCTCTTTGGCCTCGTCGAGCTTCTGATGCACCATTTGCACCAGCCACGGCCCCAACTCGCTCTTCCGTAGTCCGGCCAAGCGCTGCCGCAGCCGTTCGGGCGCCGAGCCCAGGAATTGCTCGATGGCTACTATCTTCCGATTCAAGGACACGACCTCCGGGTGGTTGGGGCCGAGATTCTGCTGCAGGGCCTGGAGATCGGCGCGGGCGTTTACCAAGTCCTGCTCGAGATTTGTCTCGTTGCGCGGGTCACCCGCTCCCAATCCGAGGGTATTGAGCACAAGTTCGTGGCCGATGGTATCGCCGGCAATCGCCATGTACTGTTCCAAGTTCTCGCCGTTGGCGATGGCGCTTTTGAGGGCCTCGAGGAGGGCTTCGTCTTCGGCTCTCTCCTTCTGGGCGGCGGTGAGCGCGTCGTTGAAGGTCACGGCCGTTTGCACCGTCGGATGCAGCGTCTTGCCGTCGGTGGGGATTCCCATGTCGGCGTAACGACGGCGAGTCTCCAGCAGTTCTTTCTCTTTGCTGCTAAGTTTCTCCTCGATCTCATTTCGCTCCTTCGTCAGCATTCGACTCAGTTCACCCGCCGTCCCCTTGTGCATCGTATCCATGAAATCGAGGTAGGACTGGACGATTGCCTGCACGACGTTCATTGCAACCTGCGGGTCTTTCGAGTTGTAGCTCACCTCCAAGATGCTGGTCGAGCGAATCGTCGCCACCGTCAGGTTCGCTTGCAGCCGCGCAACTTGACGATCCGCGGGAACACCGAGCAGATCGACGCGGTCCGCGGGCGTCAGGTTCTTCAGCGCCCCGTCGATTACCGCCGCGCTGCGGAGCAGGTTCTCAAAGGTGGGCATGCTGTTTTGCCGCTGCATCTCATCGTTGGTCAGCGCGGTGTCGAGGCGGTCGCGGTTCGTCTGCGTGACCAGCAATGCGGCCTTGGAGGAGTAGCGTCGCGGCGCCGTAGCATAATACAGTCCCCCTAACAGCATCGCGGCCACAAACACCGTGATCGCCAAGTTCTTCCGATAGCGCACCGCCTGAACAAACCGCAACAGGGAATGCACAAACTGCACGCTGGACTGAGTTCCCAGTTCGGGTTCAGTGGAAGCGGAATCGACCGACTGTTCCATGCTCAGACCGCCGTTAAGAAAGACCTAGTTGTCGTTGTCGTTGTCGCGGTACAGAATGCAACGCGACCTTGCCCGCTGCATGCCCTTACGAATAGGGGGAGGACAATACCGCAGGACAGCGACGTTCGTCAATGGTAGTTTTTCTCGCAAGGGAGGAATCACGGCGGCGGACTCCGAGTAGTGCCGGATTGGCGCTGCCTGGTCGGTCCTGCCTGGACGAAGCGCCGCTCCGCCAGTCGAGCCAGGAGGACCGGGGGTTGCGTGCTTCGGCGGTAGAAGCGGATCCTACCGCCCATTCTGCGCATCCTGCCCATTTCAGTCCGATTTCTGGCTCAGCATTGTTTTGGCCGTTTGCGTATGATTCGCCCCCTGGATTGCGCTGGGATTCGTCAAGGAGGACGAATATGAGCCTGCTGAAGAACTTGATGATTCTTACGGTGTTGGCGGCCGTCGGATATGGGATCTATCTTTCCCTCTCGCCCAACAACACCGATTTGAGATCGTCTCCTGATGAAACCACCGGCGATCTCTCCAATGCGAAGTTGTCGTTGACGCCAGGCGGTCCTCTGGCGGTAGACGCGAATTCGGCGGGCAACTCCGGCACGAGCAGGCTGATCTCTGCGCCGCTGGCGCCACCGCCGCTGGCCGGCGGTCTGTCGGCAAAGCCATCCGCAGACGCGACGAACACGCCGCTGGCGCCGTATCCTGCGTGCGGCTCGTCAACCGTGGCGCCGCTGACGCCGCCGGCGCTGCCCGCGAACGGCCTGACTGCCGGGCTTGGCCCACCGCTGCTGTCCGGCGCCGCGCCGAACGCCGCTCCGGCGACCAGGGTCGAATCCGCTTCGGCATTCCCGGCTTCACCGCCGGACAATCAACTCCCGGCAGCGAGCGGGGTGCGCAACTTCGGGCCGCCGCCGGAAGCAGCGGCTGCCGCCGGCGGTATCTCGCCGGCCGACAAAGGGACCGATGATCTGCTGCAGCGACAGTTCACCGACGTGATGGAGGGCGTACGCAAGAAGCTCGATGAAAAAAAGCTCGCCGAGGCCCAGCTCGCGCTCAGCATCCTCTACGTGAATCCCAAGCTTCCCGCCGATCAAGCGAAGCAGATTACCGATCTGCTCGACCAACTTGCCGGCACGATCATCTACTCGCGGCAGAGCTATTTGCAGCCGCCCTATGTTGTGCAGCCCGGTGATACGCTCGACCGCATCGCTCAGAAGTACAAAGTGCCCTGGCAACTGTTGGCGCGGATCAACGGTCTGATATCGCCCGGCGCACCGAACAGCGACGAGACCGTCAAGGACCAACCGCTTCCGGCCGGCAGGGAATTGAAGATCATCGAGGGGCCGTTCGACGCCATCATCTCGCTCGACAAACGGGAGTTGACCTTGATGGTCCAGAACCGCTACGCCGGGCGGTTCCCCATCGGCATCGGCCGGGACCTGCCAAAGCTCGACGGGCAATACACCGTCGGCGACAAGAAGCTCAATCCAACCTACTACAGTCCCGACGGCCTCACGATTGGCCCCAACGATCCGCAAAACCCTCTGGGTGGCGCATGGATCGGACTGAGCGACCGCATCGGCATCCACGGCACGCCCGACCCCCAGAATCTCGGCCGCGACGACAACCGCGGCAGCATCTGCGTCAACGGCCGCGACCTGCAAGACTTATATGGAATCTTGTCCGTCGGGTCGAGGGTGACGATTTTGCGATGAGCGGGGCTGATGGCACTTTTCCGGGAGAAAATCAACCGCCGCCCGCGTCTGCCGTAGCCGCGGCACTTCGACTCCCCTGCTGCGAGGTTTGGCCGCGGGAACCTATTTCTACTGCGCAAGGTTGATGGAAGTGACGGCCACAACTCCCTCCACAACAATGGGTTGCGTGATTTCTTGTGAATTCGGCAGCACGACGTTTAGCCGGCGGGCTTGCCCGCCGCGCCCAATGTGGAGTCTTGCGGCACTTCTCGCGGCGGGCAAGCCCGCCGGCTAAACGAAAGTCCTCGCGAGCTTGCGCAGAAAGACCGTAGCAGCCTGTCGAAAAAGGGTGCCAGGCATGGACTCAGGCCCGAGTTTTTCTCACGGCGGGGCGGACACCCAGTCTGCGGCGAGGAACAAGGGCGGGCCACATAAAGGGGTCATGGTCCCCCGCCGTGGCACCGACTGTGTCCGTTTTTCTCCGCATGGCGAGTAATGCACGGCAGGGCGAAAGCGACAAGAACAGGGGTGGTTGCTTGCCCATCTGGGTAGATACCCCTCTACCGATATAGAAGAAAGGCTGGATTGTTCTTCATAGGGGGGGTAGAATTGAGTTTACGGGCCTTTGGTGCAGGTCAAGGGGCGCATGTTTTTGTCCGTCTTGCTGGTTTGCCACTCTGATGACGCGCGGGTCAAAGTCTACAGCCGGGAAAACAGTTGATAAATCGAATGCTGTCCGCGAAGAGCGCCGGCGCCTTTGTCGCTGGCCCGTAAGGGCGATGAGCATTGCCGTGATCATCGCCGCGTCGGCCGCGATCGGATGGGGTATGCACGCCGAATTTCGCTTGCGCAGTATCTACCACGCTAAGGGCTTCGTCGCCGGGGAGAAGCAGCAGCGGCGGGCTGCAAGAATTGGCCTCGCTGGTGGAGAGGAGCATGCGCGCCAGCCGGCCGGTCCTGTTGGGCAGCCGTAATCCGTCGGGACCGAGTTGCGTTACGACGTTCGACCCCAGCAGCGATCGCGGGATGCTGCCCACGACGACGGGTGACGTGGACGGCGGTCCAGGGACAAGGCTGACGACGCTTTACTGTCTGGATAGGAGGGACATAGGGTCGGCGACGGGGGATTTCGTTTGGCACCAGGGCCGCTTGAAGCTGTACCTGGAGAACGAGGCGCTGTTGAATCGTCAAGCGGCGGAGGCGGCACGTCAATTGGCGGCGGAGGCGCGGCGCTTCTATGAGACCGTCGCCGCATGCACCGACTGGCCGCAGGGCCTTGCCGCCGTCGGCTTCTCGGCCGAAAGCGATTGGCCGGGCTATTGCTTGACGGAATTGGATCGGGCGGTGGGGCGGAAGGACCTGGCGGCCGTGCAGCGTTGGGCCGGCGAGTTGGCCACGGCGACTTTCTCCCTGGACGACCTGCACCGCTGGCTCGGCTTCTTGGTGGAGAACCAGTTGGCAGCGCTGGAGTTTCAGGGGCGATGCAAGACCTTGTTCGGCCTGGTCGATGCGCGGCGGACGCCGTACAACCCGGAGAAGACGATCAGCCAACTGCCTGCCGGCATCCTCTGCGCCAACGGCAAGGAGAACTACTATGAGGTGGAGCGGCAGGCGGAGCGGCTGTTCTCCATGCCGCCCGATCGCATGCGGGAGTTGGCGCAGAATGAGCATCTGACCCCGGCTTCGCTGTGGGTCTTGCCCGGACTTCGCAGTTGTTTCCTAAAGGTTCGCGACGCGCTTTCGGCGGAGAATCGGCGGACGTGGGAAGAAGCGGCGCGGAGTCCTTATGACCACGCCTATCTGATGAACATGCTCTTCCGCGCGACGAGCGCCGACACGGTCGACGAGCTCTACGACGCGTTGAAGAGTTTCGACGCCATTCATCCCCACGCCAACGTTCCGGAATTGATGGGTGCGTTGATGTATCGGGGGCATTCTTTCGCCGGGATTGAGTGGGACGACCGTTATCGGCCGCAACTGCTCCGCGCCGCGGCGGCGATCAGCGCAGGGGAAAGCGACGTACAGGCATTCATGTCGGCCTGCCGTTGGACGTATGACTTCTATCACAACTCGGCGACTTACAGCCGGACGTTCACCCTCCGCGAGGCGCTGCACGATAAGAAGCTCGACTGCGTCCGCGCCACCGACATGATCGCGGCCATTTTTCGCGATGCCGGCCGGACCCGCTTCGGCCACGTGCGCTGGTGCACCGAGACGCTGGGTCATTCCGTGGCGGCCTATCTGGGCGTCGAGAACGACAAATCCAGGATATTACTGGCTGACGGGCTCATGCCCGACGGCGGAGTGGAGGAATGGCCAAGCTGCTATTATCATGGGCATGCATGGCCGCCGGGCCTGCGGGACAACCCCTCGCCCTACGCGGTGGAGTTGTACGTTCGCGGCCTGGACAGCTACGTTTGGGCCCAAGGCTACATCGCCCGCGGCCCCAACGCCGGCTGGCTGACCACCGCGTCAATCCCCTATCTTACGCACTACCGCGAGAAGTCGACGCGGAAGGTCTTTGATGGGCCGTATCCGTGATCGCCGCAGCCGATTGGCGCTGTGGCGGTCTTCAGGAGTCACTGTTCATCTGATTCTCAACATTGAGTTGCAACGCGATGAGTCGTGAAAAAGAACATGTGGGAAGGAAAGCGGCTGCGAAGCCGTTCGTTGCGCAAGGGAATGCCGTAGCTCTTCGCACGCGGCGGCGGACGATTCTCGTCGCTGCGGCGGCAGCGGCATTGGTGACAATCGGCTGGGGCCTGCACGCAGAGCTCTGCTGCAAGATCGTCCCTGCCGAGCCGCGCGCATCGTCTGCGGCGGAAACCAGCGGCGTCCTACGCGAGTTGGCTTCCTTGGCGGAGCGGTGCATGCGCGCCAGCAGGCCGGTGCTGCTGGGCAGTCGTGATCCGTTGGGATCGAGTTGCGTTCCAGTGTCGCACTCCGGCGACGTACAAGGAGTGTTGCCGCGACAAGTGGGTGACCTGGACGGCGGCCCCGGGACGAGGCTGGCGACGCTTTATTATCTGGACCGGACCGAGTTCAAGACGGCGGCGCAGGACTTCAATTGGCACCAGCACCGCTTGAAGGTCTTCCTGGAAAATGAAGCCGAGTCGAATCGCGAGGCGGCGGGGCTGGCGCACGAGCTGGCGGAAAAGGCGGGACAATTCTACACGACCGCCGCTGCCTACACCGCGTGGCCGGAGGGCCTTGTTGCCGACGGGTTTTCCTGCGACAGTGACTGGCCGGGCTATTGCCTGACGGAATTGAATCGGGCGGTGGGGCGGAAAGACCTGGCGGCGTTGCAGCGTTGGGCCGGCGAGCTGGCGTCGGCGACTTTTTCCCTGGACGATCTGCACCGCTGGCTCGGTTTCTTGGTGCAGGACCATTTGGCGGCATTGGAGTTTCAAGGGCGGTGCGAAACGCTTTTTGGCCTGGTCAACGCGCAACATAAGCCGTACGACCCGCAGCAGACGATCAGCTACTTGCCGGCGGGCATCCTCTGCTTCAACGGCAAAGGGAATTATTACGAGGTGGAGCGGCAGGCGGAGCGGCTGTTTTCCATGCCGCCCGATCGTATCGAGGACTTGCGACGAAAGGAGCATCTGACTCCCGCCTCGCTCTGGGTGGTGCCCAGGCTGCGCAGTTGTTTCCTGAAAATGCAGGGGGCACTCTCGGCGGAGAACCGCCAGACGTGGGAAGAAGCGGCCCGGACCCCGTATGAGCACGCCTATCTGATGAACATGCTGTTTCGCGCGACGCAGGCTGACGCGATCGACGAGCTTTGTGCGGCGCTGAAGAGATTTGACGCAATTCGTCCCAATGCCACCATGGGAGAACTGATGGGCGCGTTGATGTATCGGGGGCACTCGTTTGCAGGCATGGAATGGAGCGACCGCTACCAGCCGCAATTGCTGCGGGCCGCGGGGAGAATCGATAACGGCGCAAGCGACGTGCAGGCCCTGCTGGCCGCCCACCAGTGGACTAATCACTTCTATCAGACGTCGGCGACTTACGCCCGGACCTTCACTCTCCGCGAGGCGCTGCAAGAGAAGAAACTGGACTGCGTCCGCGCCACCGACATGATCGGGGCCATCTTCCGCGACGCCGGCCGGACGCGCTTTGGCCACGTGCGCTGGTGCTCCGAAACGCTCGGTCATTCCGTGGCGGCCTATCTGGGCGTCGAGAACGGCAAGTCCAAGGTCTTGCTGGCTGATGGCCTGATGCCGGACGATCGACTGGAGGAGTGGCCGGGATGCTATTTTCGCGGGCACGCGTGGCCGCCGGGCATGCGGGATAACCCCTCGCCCTACGCGGTGGAATTGTACGTCCGCGGCCTGGACAGCTACATTTGGGCCCAAGGCTACATCGCCCGCGGCCCCAACGCCGGCTGGCTGACCACCTTGGCGATCCCCTATTCCACGAATCTGCGGGAGACGGCCACGCGGAAGGTCTTCGACGGGCCGTATCCCTGACGGTAGGTCCCGCCTGCCGGGCGGGATTTGCTCGCTTCCCGTCCCGAGGAGTCCCGCCCGGCAGGCGGGACCTACTACGCTTCGCGTCCGCGCAGGTGCTGCTTCACCCAGGTCAGATACTCGGCGGAAGGCAGGCCGTAGGGGCGGAACTTCTCGATCAGGCCTTGCCCTTCGTCGTAGAGGATCGCGCGGTGTACGCCCAGCCGGCTGGCCTCGGGCGAGTCCATCAGGCTGCTCGAATCGTTGCCGTTCATCTGGAAGAGAATCCGCATCTCGAAGTCTTGCAGGCTCTGCCGATCCAGCATCCGCATGACGTTGCTGTAGGTGTCGCACCAGATGACGGTGTGGATGCCCAGCGGCGGGCCTTCGCGGAGGATGGTGGCGAACTGCCTGGCTGGATTTGCCGGCTGGTCGTCGCTGCTGGAGTAGCCGAAGTCGTCCTCGCGCCGCAGGTCGCGGAAGCGGCCGAGATTGTAAAGCAACAGGTAGAGGGGCGGCGAGTTTTCGTGGCCCGCCTGTTGACGCAGGGCCAGTTCCGCGGCGATTTCGGCGATTGCCGCGGGCGCATCCCGCATAGTGGCGATCTTCACCGTTTGCGGCACCGCTGTGGCCAGCCGTTTCCAGAAGCCGTACTCGGGGGCGTCGGACCTCATGCCGTCGAGAATGTAGAATTTGGGGCCGGGGCGGTCGGAATTTGGAGATTTGGAGATTTGGAGATTTGGAGATTTGGAGATTTGGAGAGCGGGAGAGTCTGGCCCCTCGCCCTTGGCCCCTGGTCCCTCTGAATCCTCTCGCGGGCTGGCGGCCTCGCCCGCCCTCACCCCCGGGCCCTCTCCCAGACGGAGAGGGGAGGACGGGGCGCCATTTTCGCCCGGTGCGTGTTGAGCGGCGAGGCTGACGAAACAGCCGGCCAGCACGCCCAACGCCGCCTCCTCGCGATGGCCGACCATCAACACGTTGCTGCCGTTTTGACGGAGAAAGACCGCCGTGGTCGGATCCTTGATCGCCACGGCCGAACCGAGCCAGGCCGGCACGACCGGCGACCGCTCCGGCCATTGCCGCGATTCGATCAATTGCTTCAGGATCGGGTTGTCGGCCAAGTCGGCCAGCACGTTTCCCTCAAAGACGATCGGCGGCGGCGGGGCGACGTGCCGCTGCCGGGCCAATTGGCCGATCTGCCGCAAATAGTCGTCGCGTTGATGGTCGTCCAGCCAAACGATCTGGAACGGGTGATTGCCCTCGTAAAGTCCGTTGGCGTCGTTGTAGATCGCCTCGCCGGGGCGGGCGAGCAGGCGGGCGGCGGTGTTGTCTTCGCTGAGGATCAGATGGGCATCGGCCTCGCTGCACTGCAACGCGATCCGCACGGCCATCTGGCCGATCGTACTGCGTGCCAGCGTATACGCGCCGCCGAGGGTCTGCGAGCCAAGGAGCACGTGGATTCCGAACGCCCGGCCCTGGCGCACGAGCCGGTCCAACAACAATGCCGATTCGGCGGCGATGCGGTCGTCCTCGACGAACAACTCCTGGAACTCGTCGATAATCAGCAGGATTCGCGGCAGCTTGGCGTCGGGGACGAGCGCGCGGTAGGCCTTCACGTCTTGCGTGCCGCGTTTGCGGAACATGTCGCCGCGGCTGCGCAACTCGGCGTCGAGCCGCTGGAGCACGCTCAGGCCGAACTCGCGCTCGCTTTCGATGGCCACCACCCGTGCGTGCGGCAGTAGCGAGCGGGCGTAGGCCTTGAACTCGACGCCTTTCTTGAAGTCGACCAGGTACAGCTCGACCTCTTCGGGACTGTAGCGCAGGGACAGATTTGTAATCAAGACGTGCAAGAGCGTCGATTTGCCCGAGCCGGTCTTGCCGGAGATGAGTACGTGCTGCGAGGTGCCGTGGCCGAGGTCGAGATGCTGCAATTTCATGGCGCCGGCGCGCCGAGCGGGACGTTCGATGCCGGCGCGGCTGTCGGCGGCCCACCACTCGTTCTCCGGCGGGACAATGCAGGAGAAGGGGACTTCGACGCGGCCCAGGTCCTTCGCCGCGGCGGCGACGGTGCGGACGACCTCCTTGAAGCGATCGACCGGCGGCGGGTCGTCGAATTGCACCGCCAGCGGCCCGAAATCGGGATGGTTCCAGACGAAATTGCCCTCGTTCCAGCGCAGCGCCAGCCCGTCGGATTCGAGATCGGGCAACTGGCAGTTGCGGGGGATGGGGGCGGCGGTGTCGATGCTCATCATCACGAACACGCCGCAGCGGGCGCCGCTGGCGATGATGCTCTTCATGCGATTGACCGCCGCTTCGGAGAAATTGGTGGGAAAATTGGCCACCACCAGCACGCGGTACGGCTCGGCCATCTCGCCGGCCGAGGCGTTGTACTCCTCGATCGAATGGAACTCCTGGCGGAGGTAGACCTGGATGACGTTTTCCATGTGCTTCGTGAGGTCGGCCAAGCGCTGTTCGATGTGGGACGAGTCGGTCCAGATGCGGCTGGCCACCAGTTGCTCGTCGAAATCGGCCATGTGCATGAAGGCGGAGAAGTTGTCGCCCAGCCCGACCGGATCGATGATGGTGAAGCGGACCTTGCTGGGGGGCATCGCCGTCAACAGCCGCAGCATCGAGCTTTGCAGGAAATCGACCGCGCAGGCGCGGCCGGGGCCGTCGGCCTTCAGCAGCAACAGCGACTTCTGCGGAAACGGCAGCATGATCGGCAGTGTAAACTCGGTCTGCGGCGGTCGCAGCCGCTCGTCCTGGGGTACGCCGTCGGGCACGACGTCCAGCTTCACCCGGCTGCGGCCAATGGGGACCGCCGGCGGGATCGCGGCCGGCAGCGTCCAGCGGCTCCAATCGTCGTTCGTCCAATTGGGAAAGCGATCGAGGCATACCTTGTCCGACTGATCGACCGAGGCGCGGAACTGCTCCATGCCGCTGCGCCAACGATTGGCCATTTCGTTCCAGCGCCGCTCGAATCGCTGCTGGTTCTCCTCCAAGGCGGTGTCGTGCCGCACGCGAATCCGCTCGGATTCCGTGGTGAAATGCTCCTCGATGCGGTGGAGCAGGGGGGATACTTTTCCGCGATCCGCCCAAGCATCTCGATCGCGCCAGGCGGCAAGCTCGGCCATGCGCCGCGGGAATTCGCTGTCGGCCCGCTCCTGGTCGATCTGGCGACGTTTTTCGATCCGCGTCATGGTCGATGCGAAGATCTTGTCGGCCTTTTTCGATTGGGCCTTGTGGCGGGCGTGGATGGTGGCGTCGAGCCGTTCGCAGTCGGTCTTGGCGGCTTCCAGCACCGCGGCGTGGCCCAGGCCGGCTTCGAGCATCGTCCGCCGCAGGGCGAGATACCCGGCGATCGACCGCTTCTTGGCGGCATGGCGGCTCAACAGCGCCACGACGATGCTGACGAGCGCCGCCGGGCCACAGCTAACGGCGATAAAGGGCCAGTCGTTCCAGCCGAGAAACCGGCCCGCCGGATAGACCGTCAACCCGGCGACGACGAGGATGATGCCGAAGGGCCAGAAGCCGCGATGCAAGCTGGACCAGAAACTCCGCTGCTGGAGATCGCGGAACTGGTTTTGGGCGGCTTCGAGGGCGTGGTAGAATCGCCGACCGGGGTGTTTTTCCAGCAGCACCGCGACGGGCGGGATCTCGGGGACGTCGTCCCAGTGGCCGCGCTCCCGCAACAGATCGACCGCCTGTTGATGGATCTGTTCGAGCTGCTGCCAGCGGGATTCGAGCCCGGCGATGACTTCCTTCAGCGGGATGTTCATCCCGCCGCGGGCCGCCTCGGAGGCCTCGATCGCCTCCCAGTGGGCGTCTTGCTGCGTCTGCTCGGCCGCCTGCTGATCGGCGGCGTACTGGGCGGCGATCTTCTCCTTCGCCGCTTCGTAGGCCTTTTCCAGGGCCTCGTGCTCCGACTGGAACTTGGTCTCGGTGGTGCCGCGGGTGGAAGCGAATTCCTGCTCGATCACGGCCTTTCGCGCGTGGTAGTCTTCGCCGAGCAGCCGCTCGGCCTCGCGGAACTCGTTCTCCGCCGTCTCGTGGCCCGCGGCGAAGTCGGCGTGGATTTGCCGTTCGGCGGCGGCGCGTTCCGAGACCAGGCGGCAGAGGTCCGTCAACAGTCTCCGCGGCAGGTCTGGTGATTGCGATTCGCTCATCTAATCCTCGTTGCAGTCGCGTTCGGCGGCGGCGATCGCCTCGGCCATCCGCGCGATGTCGTCGAACATCTTCCGCACGGTCGGCTCGATCCGCGCCAAATGCTCTTCGCGGAATTGGCGATGCGTCTGGTCGGTCCACTGGTTTTCGACGGCCGAGATCGTCACTCGCAGCGACTTCATCGCCAACTCCAGCTTGGCCGCACCGGAACTCAAATCGCAGCTTTTCACGGTCCCGTCTCCTGCCCGGTCTCGTTCTGCTGGTCGGCAGGAGCGTCCGCCTCGCCCGCCGATGCAGTCGGCTCGGCAGGCACTACCACCTCGGCCGCAACCTCGTCTGCCGTCTTCAGCGAAACATAGGTCACCAACGATTCGCTCATTTTATTCAACGTCACCACCGCGCGGGAAATATCAATGTCGATCCAGGACGTGAATTGCATGTGGTTGCGGCGGAAGTCGTCGGCGGCCCGTTCGAGCGCGATCGACCAGTGGCGGACCGCTTCCAGCTTTCGCCGGGCGGTCTCCATGCGGCGTTTGGCGCGTTCCACCGCCCGTTTCTCGTCGACGCAGGAAGGGGCGCGGTCGCCGATGCGGCGGACGGAGATCGCCTGTTGCAGTTGCACGCGGGCCTGGCTCAGCGCGTCCTCCGAGCGGCGCAATTCCGTGGTCCAATAATCCTTGCGGTCGTGATGGATCCATTCCAGCGCGCGGCGAACCTGGGCGGCGACGTCATCGACGGCGCCCGCCCCTTCGCTGCGAAACTTCTGCAGCGCCGCGGCCAACAGCGGCAAGACGTCGATCGACGTTACCCGCGCGGACTGGCTCATGGGCTCACGTTACCTGTGTTGCAGATACTCCTCGATGATCTCCGCCTTCCGCGCCAGGTAAGGCACGTGGCGGTCGATCACTTCGATGAATCGTCCCAGCGACTGGATCTGAGTGGCGAATTCCTCGGAGAATTTCTTCTGTTCCTGATCGCGCCAGGTGCGTTCGAGGGCGGCCAACTGGCCGCTCAACGATTTCATCCGCTCCTGCACGTCGGTGCTGAACTTCTTCAGGCTCTGGGCGAAGTGTCTGAGGTCCTCGGGATCGACGATGGCTTGCGGCATGGACGGTTTCAGGGGCTAGGGGTTAGGGGCTGGGGGTCAGGGGCTAGGGATTTGGGGATTTGGACGCTCACGTGCCCGTTAGATCACCGACCGCCTGCAACCCCCCGCCGTCCCCCGCCCCACCATCTATTATCCATCAACCCCCGCTCACTATCCACCATGCACTATCCACTATCCACCAACCACCGCCCACCGCCCACTGCCGACTGCCGACTGCCGACTGCCGACTCTACGCCCTCGAAAGATACTCCCCCGTCCGCGTATCGACCTTGATCCGCTCGCCTTGGCTGAGATATTCGGGCACTTGGACGATCAGGCCGGTCTCGAGGGTGGCGGGCTTGGTCCGCGCGGTGGCCGAGGCCCCCTTGATCCCCGGATCGCATTGCACCACCTTCAATTCGACGGTCAACGGCAATTGGATGCCGACACATTGGTCGTTGTAAATCAGGGCCTGCACGCCCTCGAGGTTCTCGGTCAGATAGTGCAATTCGTCGCTCAGGTCGCCGCGGGGGAGCGAGTATTGCTCGTAGGTGTTTTCGTCGAGTAGATGCACCTCGCCGGGGTCGGCGTACATGAACTTGATGGGGTGCTTTTGGAAATCTGCCTCGGGCAGCGAGTCGCCGCCGCGGAGCGTGATATCGACCTTCTGCTTGCTGATCAGGTTTCGCGCGCGGTACTTGTAGAAGGTGGAGGCGCCGCGGGCGGAGGGGCTCTGCACGTTGATCGTCTCGATCATGCAGGGCGCGCCGTTGAAATTGACGATGTGGCCGCGTTTGATGTCTTTGGCAATCATCCGATTAGTCTTCCTCGGTGATAAATGTCCCTGCCTGGGGGTCTAACGCTACCCCGCCGGTCAGCCTTGCCAGCGCTTCTAGCACTACCAGCAGCGCGCTGGGATCGAGCAGATCGTCCTCCTCGGCGTCTTCCTCCGAGCTTTCGCTGATCTGTTCAAAGTGTAGCACGTCGAAGCGGCCTTCGTATTGCCTGATCTGCTCCCAAGGCACCGGCGGGGGACCTTCGACGCCGAGCTTCTTCAGGTCATCGACCAGCACCGCGCTCTGATCGAGCACCTCCCCGCCGCCGGTATAGCAGATGTCCAACGCCGCGAAATCGTCAGGCGAGATCAGTGTCAGCGAGTTGACCAGGCCCTCGGGATCCGCGTTGAGATTCGTCAACTCGAACCGCTTGTTCAGCGCGGAGAGCGCCTTGGTGACGCTCTTTAGCGCCGGCCTCTTCTCTGCCGGAAAGAGCACGAAGTAGGTCTCGCGCCAACGATAACGGCTGTCTTCGAACGTTGACATGGTGGGTAGTGGCTAGTGGCTAGTGGAGTCGGCAGTGGGCAGTGGGCAGTGGGCAGTCGGCAGTCGGCAGTGGAGAGCGCGTCGCCACTTTGATTCTTCATCCTTCATCCCTCATTCTTCATCCTTCATTCTTCATCCTTCATCCCTCATCCTTCATCTATTCAACAATCAACAATCAACAATCAACAATCAACAATCATCAATCCTTCCCCAGTTCCGCCGATCGCCGCGCGGCGGCCTCGACGGCAGCCATTAGGGCGGCGCGGAGGCCGGCGGATTCCAGGGCTTGCAGCCCGGCGATGGTCGTGCCGCCGGGGCTGGCGACGCGATCCTTGAGCACTGCGGGATGCTCGCCGCTGGCCAGGACTATCTCGGCGGCGCCGCGGACGGTGGCGGCAGCCATTGCCGCGGCCAGATTCCGCGGCAAGCCCGCCCGCACACCGGCGTCGGCAAGGGCCTCGATCGCCACGTAAACGAACGCCGGGCCCGAGCCGGCCAGAGCGGTCACGGCATCCAGCAGCTTTTCTTCCACCTGCCAGGTCGCGCCGAGCGGCGCCAACAGCCGCCCGACCAATTCCGCATCGGCCGGCGTGGCGCGTTCGCCCAGGCTGTACGCGGAGACCCCTTTTCCGATCAGGCAGGGCGTATTCGGCATGACGCGGACTATCCGCAATTGTTGGCCGAACCAGCGGGCGAGCGTGGCCAACCGAACGCCGGCGGCGATCGACACGACGAGCTGCTCTGCGCCGATCTTATCCCGCAACTCCGCTGCGACACCCTCGATTTGCTGCGGCTTGACGGCGAGGATGACCAGGTCGGAGCGTTCGGCGACCGTCGCATTGTCGGGCGTGGCGGGGGCGCCGGTCCGCTCGGTGAAGCGTTGGCGGGCGGGCGGATCGACGTCCGCGGCCAGGATCCGCTCGGCGGTAGTCAGGCCGGCGTTAATGAACCCGCTGGCCAAGGCCATGGCCATCTGGCCCGCGCCAATTAGTCCGATTCGCTGTTCCAACATGAAGGTGTCCCCGCCCCGGTAGGGGGAATTTCTTCTTCTGGTCATGCTACGACAAAGGCGGCGGTTGCACAATGGGGCGATGACGATCGGCGCTGTCACGGGTTTTGGGGCTTGCCGTTCCTTGGGACAGCGGAGGGCGTTGGTCAGAACCAGCGCTTCCCTGCGGGGCGCGGCTAAACGGCTGCGGGGCGCGGCTAAACGGCTGCGGCGCGCGGCTAAACGGTTCACCCCCATTGTGCCATCGCTCGGCGAGCACCCAGTTGGCTCCGTCGCCGATGGGAAACTGGCGGATTACGTGGTACTCGATGCCGTGGATCGCAAATCGCTCGCGACTGCCTCCGGCTTTGACGATGATTCCATCCATGATGGCATCGTCCTCCAACAGATACTCGGGCGCCCGGGCAAGCCACGGCGTTTTCAGGGCGGGATCGGTTGGCTGGTCGAATGGCTTGCCGCGACGGGCCACCAATCGCGCCACCTCAAGATCGGGCAGACCGTAAATGTAATCGAATACCCTACGGCCGGAATAGTAGGCCGCGACCCCGATCCGCCGCGTGGCGATTGTCGCGTCGGCGGCCAGATGGTCGTGCAGCCACTTGGCCGGTTCAATCAGCGTTTTTCCCGTCAAGACGTAGCCCGGATAAACGTCCATCCGCGACATTCTGGTTCGCGAGTCGATGATGCTTGTGAGGACGAGAACAACGGCGATCACGGCGAGAGTCAGATTTCTCGTTCGACCATTAGCCGGCGGCCAATGGCCGGCGGAGCCCATCGGCAGATCGGCCGCGGGCCGTTGGCCCCCGGCTATTGTTGAGTTCTCCGCGCCGCCGAGGGCGGCAATTATCAGACGGGTTGTTTCCTCCACGCCGGACCAGAGAACGATCAAAGCGGCGGGCAGGTATGGGGCAAAATAACGGGGCAGACCGGTCCAATCGGGCGGGCTGTAAACGGCAAAGATCAATCCTACGGCCGTGATTGCCGCCAACATGTCGGCCGCGGCGGATGATGCACGCCGCAATCGCCGCCAGCCGAACAGCAGCACCGGCAACGCCAGCCAGCCGGTGATCGGAAAGGCGGCGTTCGGGTTCTGGCCCATGAGGAACGAATAGGCGTTTTCAACCGCGACCTGGATGCCGCCCGGCTTCGAGTGGAACGTATTGGGCGCGACGTCGCCGAAGTAGGCGAAGCGAATCGCGGTGATCGCCGCGATGGCCGCGAAGAAAACGAGGATGCCGCGGAGAACTGTTGGACGTGCCTCGGCTTCCGTTGTAGGAGGCGACTCCTGTCGCCGACCATTGGGTCGATTTGATGATCGGCGACGGGAGTCGCCTCCTACAGGCAAGCACGCCATTACGGCATAGAGCGGGTAGACTGCGGCGGCTTCAGGATGAACGAGAAAGGCTAACGCCCCGAGCAGCGGAATCACGATGCTTGCCGGCCGGCGAAGGGCGCTGCTTGCCATCAGCAGGAGCAGGAGCGCCAACAGGGCCGTCTCCATTCCGGCCAAGGAGAAGTAGATGAACTCGAAGCTGCACGCCAGCAGCGTCATCGGAATGAGCGTCAGGCCGAAGGGGCGGGGATCGTGGGGGCTGGACGTTTCGGGGAGGCAGGCACTCTCCAGTCGCGCGGCCAGGCCGCGGCAGAGCCACATTGTCATGGCAAGCGATGCGAGAAGCAGGACCAAGCCGGCGGCCTTGGCGGCTAGAGCGGGTCCGATGAGGGCCGACGGCGGCACGATCGCCAACAGCCAGCCGATGTTGGTCACCCCCTCGACCGGCCGCTCGCCCGGATAGAAGACGAATCCGTGGCCGGCCAGCAGGTTTTGGATGTATTGGAAACCGGTAAAGGCGTCATCGACGAAGCATTCGCGGATGTGGAAGGCGAACAGCGATACCGCCAGCACGAGGATGGCCAGCACGCCCCAGGCAAATCCGACCCCGGTCGGCCGCGATGATCTTGCGGGTGGGTTCATCCACAAGTTTACGTCACGAGAGGGGGCGAGTCATGGGTGGGACCGGGGTGAGAGCTGGGCCGCGAAACCGCAAGCGGCCGTCGGCAGCTCGCGGCATCCCACCCGTTGGACGTAAATTGCCGCCCTGATAATCTCTCGCTTTTTTTAGCGGCGTCTTGCAAGAAAGCATGGGCGACGGTAACCTGTACTTAGACTACAACGATAGTCACACTTGGCCTACAGCGGTAGTCGCAGTGGAGGAAGCATGAAAAGGACCAATCTCGGACACGCGGAGTGGGAAATCCTCCGCTACGTGATCGAGCATCATCCCGCCACGGTGCGCGAGGTGGCCGACTACGCCGCCGAGGCCCGCGGGCAGGCCCGCACCACCGTCCTGACCGTGATGGAGCGACTGCGAAAGAAGGGCTACCTCTCGCGGCGAAAGTCGGAGGGCGTCTACCAGTATTCGCCCAAAGTGCCCGTGTCGGAGATTCTCCAGAACTTCGTCAAGCAGTTCGTCGAGACGACGCTGCAAGGCGCGGTGTCGCCATTTTTCGCCTACTTGTCGAAGACTGGCGACGTCTCGGACGAGGAGCTCGGCGAGTTGAAGCGGTTGGTCAACGATCTGGAGAACCAGCGCAAAGGCGAGAAAGGGGAGGGCCGATGATCGACGGCTGGATGGCGGCGATGGGTCGCGCGAGTTGGCAGGGGGCGATTGCGGTGGCCCTGGTCTGGATCGTTTGCAGGAGCCTGCCGCGGCTGCCGGCCAACGTCCGCTGCTGGTTGTGGCGGCTGGCGCTGTTGAAGACGCTGCTGGCGGCAGTGCCGCTCGGTTCGCTCGACCTGCCGATCGTGCCGCGCGGCTGGGGCGGGCACGAGGTGTCGCCTGCGACGGCGGGTGCGGGCGTTGTAGCGTCTCCAGCCAACGCGAAGGCGGTTGCGAACGGTTTCAGCATGAGTTTCGATGCGGACACGCTCGGACAATCGGCGGCGGCCGCTTCAACTCAGCATAACGTGGCGGCGAACGCGGGGAAAACGGCGCGGACTCCTCTCGGCGTGGCGATTCTGTTTGCGGCGTGGTTGGCGGTGGTAGCCGTCGTCCTGGGGACGATTGCGATTCGCGCCCGCGGGGCACGGCGCTGGCGGCGGGAGTGGCGGTTGATCAAAGACCGGGGAATCCTCGCGTTGGGCGAACGGCTTTCGGAGCGGCTTGGGCTTTTCCAGCCGCCGGTGCTGTTCGAGGCGGAGAGCTGCCGCAGCCCGGTGGTTTTCGGGGCGGTGCGGACGTCGATTGTTTTGCCCGCCCGCCTGGTGGCGAACTCGACGGCCGGGCAGATGGAGTTGATTCTGGCGCACGAGATGGCCCACGTTCGCCGCTGCGATCTGCTGGGCAATTGGTTTTCCACGTTGGTGTCGGGGCTGTTCTTCTTTCATCCGTTGGTTTGGCTTGCAGTGCGCGAGTCGCGATTGTCGCAAGAGGTGGCCTGCGATGAGCTGGCGGTGCGGCGGCCGGGAGTGTCGGTGGCCGACTACGGACGGTTGCTCGTCGAGTTGGCCACCCAGCGTCCGGCGGCCGCGATTCCGCTGGTGACGGTTGGCGTTGTCGAGTCATTTCAGACGTTTCTCAAGAGGAGGCTCAGTGCCATGAAGAGTATCGGAACAAGATCGCGGAAGACGATGGTGTTGTCGTGGGCGGTGGCGATGGTGGCGGTGCTCGGGCTGTTGCCCTGGCGGTTGGCGGCGGCGCCGAAAGCGGAAGCCAAGCCCGCCGCTAATGCGCCCGGCGAGCAGCGGGTGAACGTAGAAAGCACGTCGGGGCCGTTCAAGGTTGCGGTCGATCGGGTGCGCTACGTGCCGGGACACATGCCTTCGATGGTCCCCAGCGGGATCCCGCTAGAGCCCGGAAAGCCGGGTTTGCACGTCGAGCAGCACTTGTTCCCCGGCGGGATGGCAGGCGGCGCGGCCGGCGGAATGGGCGGCGGCGGCGGCGGCGCTTTCAACATTCCAAATCTGATCCTCAACGTCGTCGTGAAGCCGCCGCTGGCCGCAAAGAAGCACACCCTGCTCTGTGCGGTCGAGGGCAAGGTCCGCGCGATCGACGACCAGGGCCACGAGGCCGGATCCGACGGTATGCCGTCCTGGGCGAAGCTGCAACTTCAGGAGGTCGACTATCCGCAGGGTTCCGGGCGAGTGGCCATTCACCTCTATCTGTCCCCTTCCGCCCCCGAGGCCCGATATCTGAAGACCGTCGAAGGGAAATTGGTCGTGGCCGACGCGACGGCTGACCAGATCACATTCCAAGGGAGCGACCTGACGCACCGGACCAAGAAGCGATCGGGCGGGATGTCGGCGCGGCTCGACAAAGTCGAGGATGGCAGCGAGGGCGTGGTGGCCACGATCACCCTCTCCGAAGCCGAGCGGCACGACGAGGCGGATGATACGGAGAATCCGATGGCGGCGATGCAGAGGATGATGATGGCCATTAGGCCGGGGCGGGTCAGCGTCACGCTATTGGATAGCGAGGGGAAGACGCACACCGCAGAGCCGCAGGGGAACAGGTCCGGCGGTGGCAACGGTGGTGCGGTCTTCGGCGGCGGGGCAGGCGGCGGTGGAGGCGGCGGAACTACGAGAATCACCAAATCGTGGGGCCGCTCCGGCCCACACGGCTTCAGCCGCGGCTCCTTCTCGTCGTCCGAACCCGACGCCAGCACACCGCGGGAGTACCATTTCGGCGTTTTGCCTGCCGGCGTGAAGCCCAAGGCGATTACTTGCAGCGTGACCGACATCGTCGGCAAGCCGAAGACGGTCCCCTTCAAGTTCAAGGACATTCGGCTGCCGGAGCATCGGCAGTAGGGAGAGAGACTTGCGACGGAGGCACGGAGGACACCGAGAGGAGACGGGATAAGCCACGGATGAACACTGATTAACACAGATGTTCGCAAGTGCACAAAAATCTGTGCGCCGACACGCTATCTGTGTCAATCCGTGTTCATCTGTGGCAAGTGAGTTTTTCTGTTGGTCTTCTCCGTGTCCCCCGTGTCTCCGTGGCAAGCATTACGCCGTGATTCAGCCCGGCGAGCGGCCCATGCGGCGGGCTTTCTCCAGGATGGCCGGCCGAGCCGCTTCCATGATCTCGCGGACGTCGGCGTAGCGCATCGTGCGGCCCTCGAAGGTGCGTTTTCGGATCGCGCCGAGGAACCGCGACTCGAACTCGCGGAGGTTCGAGCCGTAGATGTGAAAACTGTCGGCAATATGGCAGTAACGCCCGAGCTTGAGCGGCCGGCCGGAAATCTCGGCGATCCGCGCGGCGATGCGTGATTGCAGATGAGTCAGCGCGAACATGTTCATGAAGGCCGCCTTGTAGGCGTCGTTCGAGCGAAAACGCACGTTCATGTTCAACAACGGCGTATCGTTCTCGATGATGATTCGACACCAGATGCTCTGCAAGCAGGCGGGGTCGTAGCAGGAGTTGTCCTCCCACACCTTCCAGGTGATCGCCTGCGCCCGCCGCGTGTGCGGGGCGGCCGCCAGTTTCTGGCAGAGCTGCTCGATCTGATCGACCGGCGGCAGCGTGGGGGCGGCGTACTGGAAGAGCCGCTGATGGTAGGTGTATTCCCAGCGGGTGTCGGCGGGGTCGTCCGGGTTGCGGACGCAGTGGTCCTTGATCCCGTCGCAGACCTCCATGACGTACTCCTGCAACTCCTCGAAGCCGCCGGGAAAGTCGCGGTGGATCATCGGCTCGGCCAGCGGGTCGGCGATGGTCACGATCATCGTGGCGTCCTTGCTGGGCGGGTCGTCGGGCTTGTCGTATTGCGTCTTGATGTCGCAACCGGAAGCGTGCAGCAAAACCAGGGCGTTTTCCCACGCCCGGGCGATGCAATCGCCCTCGGTCATCAATACGGGGATGCCGGCCATTGCGACTCCTTTCTTCAGGCTGAATCGTTCGCGGGAAGGCCATTGTGCCCGCGGCGGGCGATTCTCGCAAGGGGGCTGGCATAGCGATGGACTACGTCCGTTTGACCTTGCACTTCGGCAGGGCCTTGCGCAACTGCTCGGCGGCGGCGCGAGTTACGTTCGTCTGTTCGAGAGAGAGCCAGCGGAGGTTCTTGAGACCTTTCAGGTGCTCCAGGCCGGCGTCGCTGATCTTTGTCAGGTCGAGGTTCAGGCGTTCGAGGCTGCTGATCTTGGCGAGTTGCGCGAGTCCGGCGTCGGTGATTTTCGTGTCCATGAGATTCAGGTCTTTGAGGGCGCGCAGCGTGGCAAGTGGTTGCAGGCCGGCGTCGCTGACGGCGGTGTGCCAAAGGTCGAGCCATTCGAGGGCGGGAAAGACGGCGACGTGCTTCATGGCCTCATCGTCGGCTTCGGTGTCGCAGAGATCGAGCTTTTTGAGGCCCTTGGCGGCCGCGATCTCGGCCAGCCCGGCGCCGGTAATCGGCGTGTCGCGCAATCCGAGTTGCTTCAAGCCGGTGAGGCTCTTCATCGCTGCAAAGGCGTCGTCGCTGACGTTGTTGCAGCGAAAGATGCTAAGGTTCTGGAGCTTGGGGAATTTGGCGAGGACCTTCAGGCCGTCGTCGCTGATGCGAGCGTCCTCGATCGAAAGCTCGGTCAATTCGACCAGGCCGGCGAGGTGGGCCAGGCCGTCGTCGGTGATCGGGTTGCGCAGTTTCAGGCTCCGTAGATTCGTCAGCCCGGCGATCTGCTCCAGGCCGGCATCGTCAACGCGGGTGCAGCCGCGGAGGTCGAGCAGGCGGAGCCCCTTGAGGCCCTTTAGTTCGGCCAGGCCATCGCCGGAGAAGTTGTTGTACAGCAGCGACAGATAACGGAGATGGGCGAGCTTCTTGAGGTGGGCCAAGCCGGCGTCGGTCAGATAGCTGCTGCGGCGGAGGTTCAGCGAGGTGAGTTTCGGCGTATGTTCCAGGAATTCGAGGCCGGCGTCGGTGATTTCGGTGTTCTCCAGCATGAGCGTCTCGAGTTTTGGAAGCGCGGGAAGCTGTTTCACGCCTGCGTCGGTGATTTCCGCGCCCCAGAGCGAGAGGCTGCGGAGGTCGCCGAGCGAAGTAAGAACCCGGACATCGGCATCGGTCGCCGGGCGCCCCAGCAGGTCGACGCCGACGATTTTTCGGGCGGCGTCTCGCTGAATCTTGCCGCCGAGGGCCTGGACGCGCTTCACGGCCGCAGCGGCGTCGGCAGAGGTCGCCCCCCACACGCTGCTATTTGCGAAAACCAGGAGGACCAACGCGGTTGTCAAGGCAAACAGACATCTCTTCATGCAAGAGTCTCCTTTTCGGATGGCTTGTTTCTCGTGGGCAGCGGCGGTGGGATCGGGCGAGGCACAGGCGGGGAGTGTCGAAACGGCGGGGTTATTTCCAGCGTAGCGGATAGACTCCGGCTGTGCAAATGGGGGGGCGGCACACGGCAAGAGATTGTGGGGGTGCCGTCCCAACCCTTCCACTTCAGAATCCACAGATGCGAAAAACGCTGCCGAAAAAGGTTGCACATTCGGGCGGCACTCGTTATTGTAGACAGTTGAAGCGGCGGTGGGGCTGATTGTCCCTCCGTTGCCCCGCCATACTGTAGGCCGCAGCCAAGCAGGCGGTCCCGCCCCGTCGTTCCTACCTAGAGGAGTCGAGAGTCCATGTCCATTCGCAGCAATCGTCGCCAGTTCTTGCAATCAACCGCGGTAGCCGGCATCGGTTTTTGGGTGGCCGGCGGAGTTCAGGCGAAGGAGAGCCGCTCGCCGAACGAGCGAGTCGCCGTTGCCTCCATCGGCATCGGCGGGCGAGGCTCCGACGATACGAAAGACGCCGCCAACCACACCGATCTGGTGGCGATTTGCGACGTCGATGAAGACATTCTGCGGGCGGGCGGGAGGAAATACCGGAAGGCAAAGACGTTCACCGATTTCCGCAAGCTGCTGGAGAAGATGGAGAAGAGCATCGACGCGGTGACGGTGGCCACGCCCGACCATATCCATGCCCCGGCCTCGTTGATGGCGATGCGGATGGGCAAGCACTGCTACTGCGAGAAGCCGCTGACGCACACGATTTATGAGGCCCGGCTGATGGCCCAGGTGGCGCGGGAGCAGAAAGTGGCGACGCAGATGGGCAATCAAGGCACCGCTGACAGTTCGCTCCGCAAAGCGGCGGCCGTGATCAAGTCGGGAGTGCTCGGACCGATCAGCGAAGTCCACGTCTGGACGAATCGGCCGATCTGGGCCCAGGGCGAGGCCCGGCCCAAGTCGGCGGTCTGTCCGCGGGCGTTGAAATGGAACCTCTGGCTCGGCCCGGCGCCGGTGCGGCCGTTTGCCAACGGCGTCTATCACCAGTTCGCCTGGCGCGGCTGGTGGGATTTCGGCACCGGCGCCCTGGGCGACATGGCCTGCCATACCGTCAACATGCCGTATATGGCCTTGACACTGCGCGATCCGGTGGCCGTTCAGGCCGAATGCTCGGGACACAACGGCGACTTCTATCCGAAATGGTCGATCATCCATTTCGATTTCCCGGCATTGGGCGATCGCCCGGCTCTGAAGATGACATGGTACGACGGCGGCAAGAAGCCCGACGAAAAGCTGATCGACGGCAAGCGGATGTCGGACAGCGGCTCGTTGGTGATCGGCGGGAAGGGCAAGCTCTACGCGCCGGGCGACTATGCCGAAAACGAATTGCAGTTGTTGGGCGGCGTGACGATGCCCGAGGTGAAGTGGCCCCATTCGCCGGGGCATTTCAAGGAATGGGTTCGCGCCATCAAGGGGGGCGAGCCGGCCATGTCCAACTTCCCGGACTACTCCGGCGGATTGAGCGAGACGATCCTCTTGGGGAATCTCGCCGTTTGGGTCGCCGCCACCGGCAAGGGGCAAAAAGTCGAGTGGGACGCCAAGAATATGAGGTCCCCGAACGTCGCCGGCCTGGAAACGATCATCAAGCCGATCTATCGCCCCGGCTACACGCTCGACGTGTAGAACGTTGCTTAAGACGCATCCGGGACAGGCCCGTTTCGCTCATGCTCCCATGAAGGCGGCATTGAGGGATCCGTAGGCCCCGATCCAGGCCAACACCCCAATGGCGAGCAATGCAGCAACAAGCCCGAGGAACTCGGCCATTACATGCAGACAAGCTTTCATCGTCTCGGTCCTCAATTGCTAGAGCCAATGCGACGCCGGCCGGAGACGCGGCGGTGACAGAGTGACGCTTGACCTGTCGAGCATCACGTTCTAATTATCCGGATTACGACGGGTTGTCCGACAGGCGTCAGCAAGAACGCCGGCTTTTCGCTGCGCATCCACTCTTGGGGGGGCGCGGCGGACGGGAGCGCACCCCTCTTTCACCATGACCGTCCTCGGGCGATACTAAGTGGGAACGAGTAGGAACTTGTGCTCACAGTAGCCCGCACACGCCGTGTGCGCGGCGGCGGCACACGGCGTGTGCCGCCTACGTTCTTGCACCGGTCTACTCAGAGGCGACGCTCATGCACTTCGCCTTTCCGTCTTCCGTCGATTGCTGGAGACTCCGCCGCCGCAAGCTGGCGCTGGGGCGGCTGCCGCTATTGATGGGGATCGTCAACGTCACGCCGGATAGTTTTTCGGACGGGGGACGTTTTTTCGACGCCCGGGCCGCCGTCGAGCACGGCCTGCGGCTTGTCGCCGAGGGGGCCGACATTCTCGACATCGGCGGCGAGAGCACCCGGCCCGGCTCGCTGCCGGTCGATCTGGAAGAGGAACTGCGGCGGGTGATGCCGGTGGTCGAGGAACTGTGCAAGAGAACCGACGTACCCGTGTCGATCGACACGTCGAAGGCGGCCGTGGCGCGGCGGGCGATCGACGCGGGGGCGGAGATCATCAACGACGTGACCGCGCTGGCCGGCGATCCGGCCATGATTCCGCTGGCGGCCGAAACCGGCTGCGGCGTCTGCGCCATGCACTGCCGCGGCACGCCGCGAACCATGCAGGACAATCTGGTCTACGCCGACGTGGTGGCCGAAGTGCTCGAATACCTTCGCACTCGCCGCGATATTTTGTCGGCCGCCGGAATCAAGCAGGATCGCATTGCCGTGGACCCCGGCATCGGTTTCGGCAAGACGACCGAACAGAATCTGCAATTGCTGGCCAACATCCAGCGGTTGCACGAACTCGGCTGCCCCGTATTAGTGGGCCATTCGCGCAAGCATTTCCTCGCCAGGGCGGTCGGGAAAGGAGAGTCTGACCGAGCGACAGGAACCATCGCGGTGGCACTGGCGCTGGCCCTACGCAATGTGCAAATCCTGCGAGTCCACGACGTTGCCGCCGTCCGCGAGGCCCTCGTTCTCTTCGATTCCAGCGGGGGATTCAACTAGCGTTTAGCAGCCGTCGGCACGGCGGCTCTGAAATTCTCTGTGGTCAAGAGGAGAATGCCTGTTTAGCCGCCGCGTCCACGCGGCGCTGCCACTGCGGGTGATTCTGCGCCGCGTGGACGCGGCGGCTAAACGGTTCTGCGACGACCGAAATCGTCTTTTGCTGCCCCCGTTCGCGGCGGCCGCGAAACGGCCGGCCGAACCGACGTTGACTTGGCGGCCAGCGTCGGGGATACTTCTTGCGCTATGAGCGACATCCAGCAGTATTGTCTCGACGTGGCACGACGGGCGAAGCGTGCCGCCGCCGAACTGGCGCTGGTCAGCGGCGGCCGCAAGCGGCAGTGGCTCGACGGCTGCGCCCGGCTGCTGGTGGAACGAACGACGGCGTTGTGCGACGCGAACCAGCAGGACGTGGCTGCCGCGCCGGAATACGGGCTTTCCGAGGCGGCCATCGACCGGCTGCGACTGACGCCGCAACGCATCGGCGACATGGCCAAGGCCCTCGGCGAAATTGCCGCCTTGCCCGAGCCGATCGGCGAGATCATCTCCAGTTCGATCCGCCCCAGCGGCTTGGAGGTGCAGAAGGTCCGCGTGCCGCTGGGCGTGATCCTCTTTATTTACGAATCGCGGCCGAACGTGACCGCCGACGCCGCCGCTCTCTGCGTCAAGGCGGGCAATGCCGTGATCCTTCGCGGCGGCAAGGAGGCGATCCATTCAAATACCGCCATCGCCGCAATCCTGGCGGAAGCGGCCGCCGCCGCCGGCTTGCCCGCCGATGTGGTGCAATTGGTCGCCACCACCGATCGAGCCGCGGTCGGCTGCCTGCTGCGGATGCCGGAGTATATCGACCTGTGCATTCCCCGCGGCGGCGAGAGCCTGATTCGCCGCGTCAGCGAAGAGGCGCGGATGCCGGTGATCAAGCATTTTGCCGGCAATTGCCACGTGTATCTCGACGAGTCGGCGGACGCGGAGATGGCCGAACGGATCGTGGTCAACGCGAAATGCCAGCGGATGGGCGTGTGCAACGCGGCCGAGTCGTTGGTGGTTCACGCCGCCGCGGCCGACGCTTTGCTGCGCGTCGGCCGGGCGCTGTTGGAACGCGGCGTTGAAATCCGCGGCGACGAGCGGACGCGGCAACTGCTCTTTGCGGCCAAGCCCGCCAGCGACGAGGATTTCGCGACCGAGTATCTCGGCCCGATCATCTCCTGCAAGGTCGTCGATTCGTTGGACGAGGCGATCGCGCACATCAGCCGCTACAGTTCGCGGCACACCGAGGCGATTGTCACCCGCGACCTGGCGGCGGCGCGGCGGTTTGCAGCCTGCATCGACAGTTCGGCGGTGATGATCAACGCCAGCACGCGGCTGAACGACGGCGGCGAGTTCGGGCTGGGGGCCGAGATCGGCATCAGCACCGACAAGTTTCACGCCCGCGGGCCGTGCGGTGTCAACGAGCTGACCAGCTATAAGTATGTTGCTTATGGGAGCGGGCAACTGCGGGAGTAGGGGCTGGGGACTAGGGGCTGGGGGCTAGGGGCTGGGGGATTGGGCATTGGGGGATTTAGGGATTTGGGGATTTAGGGATTTAGGGATCAGAGAACGCCCCGCGACTGCGGTCGCGGGGGACTGGCTTGCGGACAGGAGTTGCGACGATGAGCCGAGAAGCGGTGGCGGATAGTTTGCGGTTGGGTGTTTTGAGTAGCGGCGAATTGCGGCCGCTGCAAGCGCTGCACGAGGGCGTGGGCCGCTCGTTTGCGGCGGCGATCTCCGGCATGTTGCGAAACCCGCTGGAGGCGAGACTGGCCGGCGCCGATCAGCTTTCCTATGGCAAGTTCGTACACGGTTTGGAAGACCCTTCCTACTTCAGCGTGTTGACGGCCGAGCCGCTGGGCGACCGCGTGCTGTTGGATGTCGAGTTGGCGATCCTGTATCCGATTCTCGACCGTATGCTCGGCGGCCGCGGCGACGAGCCGCCGCCGCGCCGCGCGCTGAGCGACATCGAGCTTCCGCTGGCGGCCCGCATCGTCCGCGTGTTTCTTGCGAATCTCCGCGATGTCTGGCAGAACATTCTCCCGTTGCAGTTCGAATCGCTGCAAGTCGGGAGCCACCCGCGTCTGCTCCGCGTATTGCCGGCGGACGAAACGGTGGTGGTGCTGGGCTTCACGCTTTCAATCGGAAATCGGCAGGGTATGATGCGGTTGTGCCTGCCGTGCCGGGCGCTGCGGCAGGTCGCCGACAAGCTGAGCGGGGGCGGGCGGATGGAACCGTCGGCAGCGAGGGAGCCTGAGGCCGACTCTAGGGAACGCGGCGCCGACGTGGCCGTCACCCTGGCGACCACTTCGATCAGCGCAAGCGAGCTGCGCGGGCTCTGTGTCGGGGACGTCATCGTCACAGAAACCCCCGCCGATGCTCCCGCGGTCGTCTCAATCGACGGCGCGGCGACATTTTGCGGCAGGCCGGGGGTATCTCAAGGAAAAAAAGCCATAGCGATCACCCAACAGCGGGTGGACGAGGATCGTGTCACAGGCGAAAATAATGCGACGGCGTGACGAGGTACTCCTATGGCGACCGATTTTACGCGGCTTTCAGAGTCGGCGGCCGAGGGGCGAACGCGGCAGGCCGGCGGCGGGGCGTCGATTGGCGAATACCTGATCCAGCGACTTCATGACTACGGCGTCGGCCACGTCTTCGGCATCCCCGGCGATTATGTGCTCTCGTTCTACGCGATGCTGGAACGCAGCCCGCTGGGGCTCGTTGGCTGCACGCGGGAGGACTGCGCGGGCTTTGCCGCCGATGCCTACGCGCGGCTGAGGGGCATCGGGGCGGTCTGCGTGACCTATTGCGTGGGCGGGCTGAGCGTGTGCAATTCGATTGCCGGGGCCTTTGCCGAAAAGTCGCCGGTGGTGGTCATCAGCGGCTCACCCGGCGTGCGCGAGCGGTTGGCCAACCCGCTTTTGCACCACAGGGTCAAGGATTTTCGCACCCAGGCCGAGGTGTTCAGCAACATCTGCTGCGCCGTGGCCGAGCTGAACGACCCGCACACCGCGCTGGGCGAAATCGACCGCGTGCTGGCGGCGGTCGTGCGGTTTCGCCAGCCGGGCTACATCGAATTGCCGCGCGACCTGGTGGCGGTCGTGCCGGAAGGGCCGCACGTTCCCGTGCAGACGGCGGCGGCGAGCGATGCCGATTCGCTGGCCGAGGCGGTGGCCGAGGCGCGGCAGCGAATCGCGGCGGCGCAGCGGCCGATCATCCTGGCCGGCGTCGAGATCCACCGCTTCGGCCTGCAATGCCCGCTGTTGGAGTTTGCACACAAGGCCAACATTCCGATCGCGGCCACGATGCTGGGCAAGAGCGTGGTCAGCGAGCGGCATCCGCTTTTTGCCGGGATCTACGAAGGGGCGCTCGGCCGCGAGGAGGTCACGCGGTTCGTCGAGGAGAGCGATTGCGTGATCCTCTTGGGCGAGTACATGACCGACATCAACATGGGGATTTTTACCGCCCAACTCGATCCCGCCCGCTCGATCGACGCCACGGCCGAGACCTTGCGGATCGGGCATCACTACTACAACGGCGTTTTGCTGGGCGATTTCATCAAGGCGCTGGCCGCCGCCGGGCTGCGGGCGCCGCCGCGCGAACTGCCGCCGCGGGCCGAGCCCGACGCGGCCTTTCAACTGCGGCCGGACGAGCCGCTGCGGATCAGCCGCCTCATCGCCCGCTTGAACCAATCGCTCGACGCGACGACGGTGGTAATCGCCGATCCCGGCGACGCCCTGTTCGCTTCCAGCGAATTGCTGATGCACCGCCAGACCGAGTATCTCAGTCCGGCGTACTACACGTCGATGGGTTTTGCCGTGCCGGCGGCGCTGGGGGCGATGGTCGCCCGGCCGAAGCTGCGGCCGATCGTGCTGGTCGGCGACGGGGCGTTCCAGATGACCGGCATGGAGCTCTCCTCGATCGTCCGCAACGGTTTCTGCCCGATCGTCATCGTCCTGGACAACCAGGGCTACGGGACGGAGCGGATGTTGTTGCCCGGCGAGCACAAGTTCAACGACATCCACCCGTGGCATTACGCGAAATTGCCCGAAATTCTCGGCGGCGGCAAGGGTCACGAGGTGCGGACCGAAGGGGAGTTCGACCGGGCGCTCACCGCGGCCTTGGCCGACCGCGGGCAAATGCACCTCCTGCACGTTCACCTCGATCGCGACGATTACAGCCCGACGCTGGTGCGATTGATGACGAAACTCCGCGCGCGGGTGTAAGAACGCCGCGCATATTGCATCGCACCGGGTCAATAATGGTTCCTGACACGAATGGCACTGTCGCCATTGTAACCTGTTTTAGGTGCAATGTTTGTGCAATTCTTGGCGGAGGACGTGTCTGGGTTTCTGCATGAGCGGATAGCCGTGGCGGCGGCGCTTGAGCACACGCGGTTCGAGCCGGCCAGGGCGGTTGGCAACTTCGCAGCCTGCCACCTGGCGCAGAAGCGCGAGACAGCATTCGTGCAGTTGCCCGGCCGTCATCGTATGGCCGGTCAGCAATGCTCCCGCCGAAAGTACATACTGAGTCGTCGCGGTAAAGCTGATTTGTCGCGGCTGTTTGTCGTGCAACCAGGCGGCGTTGGCCGCCGTCGTGCGAATCAGGTTGTAAGCCAGCAGTGTCGTGGAGAACTCGCGTCGCACCATCTCCGGCGATTTACAACGAACGTGTGCCAGATTCAGCGACGCCTTGATCGCGCGGATGTCCAATTCCGAGTTCCAGCGAAAACCGTAAAGCTCTGCGATTTCTTCGCTGCTATAAAGAGTTGCGTCCGTCAGCGTGGTGACCACGGTGATCTTTTTCGTGCGACGGCCCTTTTCCACGACCGTGTAACGCAGTTCACGCAGTTCGAGTGTTTCGGGGATGCGCTCATAAGTCTCCTGCTCCATCCAGTCGGGACATACAGGTTTGGTCCAGATGATAAGGTGATCGTTCTTTCCCAGGCGTTTGCCGCGGCGAAAGTCGGACTTCCGCATTTGGTGCAGGCGGGCACAAACGTCCGTGCCCTGGAGAAGCAGCAGCGCAATCATCATGAAGGAGCAATAATGGCGGTCGAACACGGCGATATCGCCCGCGTGCAGCGAAGAAGACATCGACCGGAGCAGCGCCGTCTCGCCGGTTTCCTTGCCCTTGTAGGGACCGATGGCCGCATCCATCACGCAAGCTGTTGCCAAGGAAAGGATCGCCACCGCGCGGGCGATCGGCAGGCCCACGCCCTTCTTCTGCGTTCGCGGATGGGGAAACTCGGCGGCGTTCTTGGGTGTGTCCGGCATGGTGAAGGTGAAACCATCGACAAGTTTGGCGTGCCGGTTCTTCCACAGCCAGGCCGGGTCGGCCTGTTGTTGAAGCTCCTCGGCCACTTCCTGGCCCAACTCGTGCAGCGCCGTTTCCGATAACTTGCCGCGGGCCTTGCAGTAATCGCCCGTGTCGTGCGTTGGGGGCTGGATGCCCGTGTGGAGGCAATGACTGGCGATTCGGGCGACGGCCGACTGACAGGACGCCTCCTTGCCATCCCGCAGCAACTGGCTCAGAAACGCCCACAGGACGATCGCCGTGGAGTAGACGCCGTGTCGGCCAAACAGCGCGTCATGGCGGCCGAAAGCTCGCTCGATCCGTTCACCCGTGAGAACGTCGGCGAAGGGCAAACCATCGTGGGCCAGAAACGCCTCGACGATTTGTTGAAAACTGCTGCTGCCGCCGTTCGGAGAATCAGGTATATGCTCGCGCATGAAAAGACCCTTCCTGGTGAATTTGCGGCAAGCAAACCAGGAAGGGCCTACTTTCTATCGCCAGGCAAGGGCCAAAACTTGAAACTTCGCCTGACGGGGCGAGACTTTATCCGACTCCCCGCTCCGTTCATAGACCAGATTGCGCGCACACCCTAAAATGCGAGACATGACAGTGCCATTCGTGTCAGGAACCGTTTTCGGGCAGCCACGGGGAGATGACACATTGACAACTTTTTTCGTCCTTTTTTCGTCTCCCCTGCCGTGGGTCAGAGCTGGCTGGCGTCGATTGGCACGCCGTCTCCGCGCGGGTGGCCCCGGTTCTTGAACCGGGCGAGTGGTCCCGGTTCTTGAACCGGGGGGCCGAAGGCCAAAGAGGTGCTGAAGGGGACTGGATTTCTGTTGCGATTTGCGCGAGTTTGAGGAGCCCCCAAGACCTCTTGCGGCAACGCCGCACCGGTTCAAGAACCGGTGCTACCCGCTCGCAAGGACTCCCAAAACAACCGTCCCCGCGGGTGGCCCCGGTTCTTGAACCGGGGGGCCGAAGGCCAAAGAGGTGCTGAAGGCGACTGGATTTCTGTTGCGATTTGCGCGAGTTTGAGGAGCCCCCAAGACCTCTTGCGGCAACGCCGCACCGGTTCAAGAACCTGATTCTATGAAAGAGCGGTCCTCCTGGTGGTATAAACGATGTGGCAGTGTTTGTACCCATCAAAACCACGACAGGAGGACCATGAGATGTTATACCTTGGAATCGACCAGCACCGCAAGCAGTTGACCGTGAATGTTCGCAACGAGACCGGGGAGGCGGTGCTGCGAAGGCAGGTGTCTACGGAGTGGGAGCGCGTGCGAGCATTTTTTGACGAGTTACGGCGGCAAGCGGAGAGAGAAGGCGGTTTCGTCTCCATCGTCGAGCTTTGCGGATTCAATGATTGGCTGCTGAAGATGTTGAACGAATACGGCTGCCGCGAAACCGTGCTGATCCGGCCGGAGAAACGCTCGAAGCGGAAAACCGACCGCCGCGACGCCCATCAGCTCAGCGGCCTGTTGTGGGTCAATCGCCACCGGCTGCTGGTGGGCGTGAAGGTCGAAGGGGTGCAGCGCATTCAACCGCCCAGCCCGCGGGACGCCGAGGACCGGCAGATTACAGAATTCCGCAAACGCATCGGCCAACTCCGCACGCGGACGATCAACAGGATCAAGGCGCTGCTGCGGAAGCACAACCTCGAACAAGAGCAGCCCGCCAAGGGACTCGATACCAAGCGCACGCGAAAGTGGCTGGCTGAGCTACCGCTCGGCCCGATCGACCGCATGGAAATGGACCTGCTATTGACGCAATGGAAGGTATGGGACGAGCAGATCGAGAGCTTGGAAAAGGAGATTGGGCGGCGGCAAGCCGAAAGCGAGACGGCGCGGGTTGTGGCGACGATTCCCGGCTGCGCGGCCTACGGCAGTCTGGCGTTGGCCGCGCGGATCGGTCCGATCGAGCGATTCCCGCGGCCGGCGAGCTTGGCGAATTACTGGGGCCTGACTCCCAGTTGCCGCAACTCGGGCGAGGCGAGCGACCGGCTCGGTTCGATTACGAAACAGGGCAGTCCCACGGCGCGCTTCATTCTCGGCCAATTGGTCCTGCACGTGTTGCGGCGTGACGCGTGGATGCGGGCATGGTACGGCCGCATCAAACGGCGGCGGGGGTCGAAGATTGCGCGGGTGGCGGTGATGCGCCGCCTGGCGACGGTGATCTGGCACATGCTGAAGAACCAGGAGGCGTACATGGCGGGCGGTCCGCCGCGTCGCAGGCTTGAGGCGGTGGATTTTCGGAGGGATGACAAGGTGTCCAAGGGGACAAGAGAAGGGCCTCCCGCGGGAAGTTCCCGCCGGAGGCCCGCTGCGCCCTTGGCGCGACCTTGACCCGGCTATTCCTTGTCGGGTTGCGTCCCCGCAGAGCCCGACTCCGCTTCACCGGGCAGAGATATTGTAAAACGGCGGCGGGGCCAGGAAAAGCGCGGAGATGAAAAGACGGAATGCGGAAAGCGAGGAGGTGGTTGCATCGGCTCTTCTTCACAGGAAGAAGAAGCCCTCGCCTGCAAGGTCAGTTTGAGGTAGCACCTGGACTCGGCGAAAAACCGAGCGTGAACCTGATTGAGACGGCCATGCAGTGCGAGACGGTCGCAGCAGAATACTCGGTGTCAGGTTCCGACCTGGCCGGCCGCCGTAATGGCGGATGGATTCACGAAGGGATGTGTTGGGGTGCAGCCGCGAGCGAAAAGAACGGCTCGACAACCTCGAAAAGGAAGACCGTGAGCCCCATCCCATGAAATCCGCAATCCAAAAGCAAAACCAAAAAACATCGCAGAAAAGGCCCTAAAAAGGCTCTTGCGGAGAACGTGTGTCAAAAAACCAGCCGGGAGGCCCTTGACACGAAAGGCTCTTTCAGGGAGGTGCTACCCTCTTGCGGCAACGCCGCACCGGTTCAAGAACCGGTGCTACCCGCTCCCAAAACAACCGTCCCCGACCTTTTCCCCTGCCGCGGGTCAGAGCTTGCTGGCGTCGATTGGCACGCCGTCTCCGCGGTCGCAGAGATGGCCCTGGGCGGTCGTGTCGATCGAGTAGTTGACCGCACGGACCGAACCATCGCAGAGCGACATATTGAGGCTGACGGGATGGGCATGCCGAAGTCGAGGTAGTCGGAATAGCCCGGCGTGTCCTGCAACGGCGGAGCGTAGGTCTTCGTCGTGTCGTTCCAATTGCTCCATCGCACATCATCCCAGTCATAACCCTCAAAGGCCATGTTGTTGTCGGTGCCCTCGTGCCCGTCGAGGTAGTGATCGCCGCACAGATACTTCTCGCCGATCAGATAGGTATTGCTGGCGCCGTCGGTGATGTCCTGCATCCGCACGGTGCTGGTGGGAAAGAAGATGCCCGTCGCGGTGGCAGTGCTTGGCCAGGCGAAGCCCGCGACGTCGCTAAACGACGGGTCGCCGTTGCTGGGCCAGGGTGGGCTCCACCAGGTCGGTCCGACCGTGCCCCCGTTGGCGGCGTAATCGGTGCGTGAGGCGTCGGAAACCGGATTGACGTTGCACATGCTGTAGGTGTTCGGGTAGAGAAGTGCTTCGCGGCGCGTGGGACAATACAGGACCGCCAGCGGCGTCTGGGCGGCGACTACGAACGCCGCTTTCTTGTTCGCCGCGCTCAGGCCGGCGCCGATTTCATGCAGCGGCGCTTGCTCGATGTACGGCAGAATATTGTAACACCACCCGCCGGGCTGGCGGCGGTCGAAACCCCGGTCAGGATCGCCCGTCCACCACCACGCCCAGCCGGCCGTCGGCAAAAAACCGTGTGCCAGTTCGTGGCCCAGGCAGCCGAGAGCCAACTGCTTAAGGTGATTGCTGCACTGCACCTTCCTCGCCGCTTCGCGCGCCGCCTGCACCGCCGGCAGCAATAGCGCAATCAGAATGCCGATGATCGTGATGACGACCAAGAGTTCCACCAAGGTAAAACCGCGGGATTTCCCCCTGAGAATCCCCAACCGGCAATTGCACGTTCGCATCGTCGGCCTCTCGATCAAAGAAACTGCCCGCAAACGAAGAACCGCAAGCCTCCCACAGCGCCGCAAACAAATCATACCACGGCACAGAATAATGACGCCAGAAGCAATCGTAACACCACACACGAGCAGAAACCGGAACCGTTTCCGCAGAACAACGCACGCGGGTGCTGGCTCGTCCAGCAGTGCCGAGGTCGCACCGCCGAGCGTTCACACCTTGTGCGCCGAACGATCGAACGAGCCTGGATGGCCACCCCAGACAGCACTGCTGGACAAGCCAGCAGTGGCACCCGCGCATCGACGGGTTGGACGAGGGTTCACAGCCCTGCCGCCGCAAGTCTTTATCTTCGACTGGCTTAGGGCGAGAGAAGCCGGCGGCCTCGCCGGCGATTTCTGAAAGGGTGTTGCGAAACCTCGGACACAACCCTCGTTCCCACGCTCCGCGTGGGAACGCCAAACTCGGGATCGTACAGGCTTGCGTTCGCACGCGGAGCGTGGGAACGAGAACTCTGCACTTCCACCCGAGGATGGCGTCGCATCCGTTGTCTTTCCCCATCGACGCTGCTATTCTGCCAGAAGCGTTACAAAGTCGGCCCGTGCCACCTCGACGCGGCGACCAGACATTCCCCCACTATTCCGTTACCCCCAAACCATGTTTCCCACCACGCGACTGCGACGGCTTCGATACCATCCGGCGGTGCGAGAGTTGGTCCGCGAGACCCGACTGTCGCCGGCCAACTTCGTCCTGCCGCTTTTTGTTCGGCCCGGCAAAGGCGTCAGCCAGCCGATCGGCTCGATGCCCGGCCACTGCCAGTTGTCGCCCGACATGCTCGCCGAGGAAATCAGCCAGAGCGTCGAGCTCGGGCTGGGCGGAGTGATCCTCTTCGGCATCCCCGACAAGAAGGACGCCGAAGGCAGCGACGCCATGAGCGACGCGGGCATCATCGCCGAGGCCATCCGCGCGGCGAAGCAGGCCGCCCGCGACTTCCTGGTCATCACCGACGTTTGCTGCTGCGAATACACCGACCACGGCCACTGCGGCGCCATTGGCCGCTCGACCGGACGGATCGACGTTGAGAACGACGCCACGCTGGAGATGATCGCCAGGCAGGCGGTGGTCCACGCCCGGGCGGGCGCCGACATGGTCGCGCCGAGCGGCATGATCGACGGCATGGTCGCCGCGATTCGCCGGGCGCTGGATGCCGCCGGTTTCCCGCACGTGCCGATCATGAGTTACGCGGCGAAGTACGCCAGCGCGTTCTACGGCCCGTTCCGCGAGGCGGCCGAGAGCGCCCCGCAGTTTGGCGACCGCCGCGGCTACCAGATGGACCCGGCGGCCGCATCGGGTCAGGCGATCCGCGAAATCGAGCTCGATCTGGCGGAAGGGGCCGACATCGTCATGGTCAAGCCGGCCCTGGCCTATCTTGACGTGATCCGCCAGGCCCGCGAGCGTTTTCCCGGTGTGCCGCTGGCGGCGTATAATGTCTCCGGCGAGTACAGCATGGTCAAAGCGGCGGCCGAGCGCGGCTGGCTCGACGAAAAGCGGATCGCGCTGGAATGCCTGACCGCCATCCGCCGCGCCGGCGCCAGCATTATCCTGACTTACTGGGCCAAAGACGCCGCCCGCTGGCTCGCATGAAGGGACTATGCCGCAGGGAAAAAGGGGACAGGTCCAATTTGTGTGACGACCAACGCTGCGCGTCGGTGCCCGCCTCCGGGCCGTTCCGGCAAATTGGACCTGTCCCCTTTTTCCCATGGACACTTGGAGTTTCAGCGATGCGTGACGATACACCGGCGGTCCCGACCGGTCCGATAGCCCAGCACGGCATTGCCTCGCTGGACATGACCACCTTCCATCAGTTGATCATGGCGATCCAGCAGGCGGGCCTGCCGATGAACGTCGATGCCATCCACTCGGTCTCGGATCGCGAGTTCCGCGACGGCCGCTACCAGCGGGCGTTCGACGTGATCGAAGGCGTTTATCTGCAAATCAACGCCCACGTCGGCCGGCGGCAGGCGGAGTTGCGGCAGCAGGAGACACAGTACAAGTCGGGCGCCCTGAAGCTCTCGCCGAAAGAGTGGATGCTCCGCCAGCGCCGCGAGACGGAGAAGACGCAGCGGATCGAGCGCGCCCGCCGGCATTGTGCCCGCATCCTCGACGGACTGAACGCCTTGCGGGCGTCGCAGGCCGAACCGCCGCCAAAGCCGGAGGTCCCGCCGCCCGATCACGCTCAGCGCCAAAGTCCCAAGTAGTTTCTGTTGTGGAAAGCCTTCTGTCGCCTTTCGCTCCGCGAAAGTAGCGATCAATCCCCGCTGCTTTCGCGGAGCGAAAGGCGACAATCCGGGCTAACCTGCTCCCTCCGCAACAGAAACCAAGTAGCACGACGATGTTGTGTTCACCGCGGACACGGCGAACACCGAGAAGCGGGAGATAGAAGGACAACCGCCGAGGACGCTAAGAACGCAGGGGAATCGGGTCGCCACAGGCTCTTCGAGAAACAAGATGGCCATCGGTGCGATCAACCGAATTTGTCCCGCTGCGCTCTCTGCGTTCTCTGCGGTTGTTTGCTTCTCCTCCGTGTTCTGCTTGTCTCCACGATGAACGTCGCGATGCGATGTTAAGCGGTTGCAAAGCAATATGTCCTTTCCCACTACGGGTGAGTCGCCAGGTAGTCGAAGAAATTGTCCACCAGCTTCAGCTTCTGCGTGAGGTTGCTGCTGGGATGCTGCGGGAAACCGGTGGCTTTGTAGCCCATCTCAGCCTCGCAGCAGGTGGTCCAGTCTTCATGCACGTTCGTCATTCCGTAAGGCCTGGCATAATCGTTGGATTGGGACGATGCGGCGTCGAGGCTTGTGAATTGGGCCATGTAGGGATTTCCCTCGATCGTTTCGTCCCAGTCGTGGCAGACTTCGTGGATCGCGGTGCGCATCGCCTCCCAGGAATTGGAGCCGGTGAGGGTCGCGAGCTCGATGACGCGGTGGCCGATTCCCGCCGGGTCGTTGTTCAGGCCTTCCCAGCCGTGGCCGTCCGCTTCCTTGAGGAACAGGATCGGCAGCGAGGTCTTGGTGTCCTTGAGGATCCGCGTGTTGCCGTTGGTGCGGGCCTGCAACTGCGCCATGGCGGAGTCGAAAATCTCCACGGCCGCGTCGGTCCACACTTTCTCGTCATCGGCGAGCTGGAGGCGGACGTCGCCGGCTTGCAGGTCGCTGATCGCGTCGATGGTGTTGACGGTGCAACGGCTCAGGGGGCCAGTATAGCGGACTTTCTCCAGGAAGCGATCGTTCCCGCCGCCGCCCCACAGGCTGTCGCACAGCAAGTCGTTGCCGCCGAAGAGCGCGTCGTTTCCGCCGCGACCCTTGAGAGAATCATAGCCTGCCCCGCCATCGAGATAGTCGTCGGCCGATCCGCCGGTGAGGACGTCGTTTCCGGCGTTTCCATAGGCCTTGCACGGCCGGTTGGTGTCGTCGACAAAGCTGTCGGCGGCCGCGCTGCCGTTGAATACGATCTGCTTCACGTTCTTTCCGGTGAAGACCGTCTCTTTGCCAAGCAGCCTGATCGGTTGCAGCCAGAACGTCGGAGTGCATGCTGCCGGGAATCGTCTTGTACTCGGCCACGTCGATCTTCTCGACCAGGGCGAAGTGCCCGTCGGGCTGCTTGCTCTTGACCGTCTCGCTTGAGACCACGACGTCGCTGCCGTGGGCGTCGGCGTTGATCACCAAGGTGCCGGCCGCAGTCAAAAATATGCCGGCCGACATGACCTGCTTCTGTTCGAGGCCCTCGAAGGCAAGCCGCCGAGGCTGATGGTGCTTCTGGGGGCTACGGCCGGTGCGGGAGTTCCGGTTTTTGGAACGTGCTAGGGCTTTCATGACAGTCTCCTTCTCATCGCTATGGGGAAATTGAGAGGTCGGTTTACCGAGCGGATTGTTCCGCCGTCACGATCTAATACTGGGCAGTCGGCGATCGTGACCAAGAAAAGGCCCGGCAAGCGTAGATCGAGCCAAGGGATGCCCCGCTATGGAGAGTCAGACAAGCAATGCCGCACGCCGGCTCGCGGTGGCCGCTCCCCTGCGGGTCGCGGCTAAACGAAGACACGGCATTGCCGTTGCGGCGGCGGCGCGAGCGGGCTTGCGACTATTCGCCCGGGGACTTCTGTTTTTCGCCCAGCTCTTTGAGCCATTTCGCACGCAGCAGGTCGCCGGGATGGCCGGGGGAACCTGAGTCGCTGTTGTCGAGGAGCATGGCCATTTCGGGCTGGTGCGAGGCTTCGTAGGCGCGGGCGAGATTGTAGCAGGCGCCGGTTTCCCAGGGGCCGCCGGGATCGGCTTCGCGCGTCTTGGCTTGCAGCCAATCGATCGCCGAGGGATAGCGGCCGCGCTGGTAGGCCATCAGGCCGAGCCAGTAGGTGGCGTCCTGCCTGGCCCACAACTTCACCTGTTTCTCGAAAGCGGTCTCGGAGGAGAGTCTCAGCGATGCGTAGGAGGGCCTGGCGATGCGGTAGTAGCCGGCTGCGCCGCCTTCGCCGAACTTGCCCTTGAAGTAGAGCACGCGGCCGCGAAACAGCGGCGCGGCGTGGGTGACGATCTGCGCCGCTTTCGCCTGCCCCGACTGATTATCCAGCGGATCCATCGAGGTCCTGGCGCCGCCGGCCGTTTGTTCCTGATAGACCCAATAGAGCGGCAGGACCCTGGGCAACCAGAATGCCGACGCCCGCCAATCGAGATGCGCGCGCTGCCAGAGCGTCTGGAAGGGCTGCGGCCACAGTTTTGCATGGCCGACGCGGGCCGCCTTCCAACGTTCGGCCTGGGCGGTGGGCGAAGTCGTCAGCACCATCTTCCGCTCGCCCGCCAAGCGAGATTCGATCAGCTTCATCCGCCGGGAGAGATACGGCGGGGAGGCCTCCAGCAGCGCCGTGACCCGCCGCGGATCGATCGCCTTGACGCCGTACGGCTGCGAGGCGTCGATATCCAGGTGATGCAGCAGCTTGGCGTCGGCGGCGACCTGGGCCAACGTGGCCGGCCGGATCGCCAACTGGCCGCTGTCGTCCAGCGTCACGCCGTTGGGGGCGGGAATCGGCAGCCCCAGCAGCGGATCGAACAGGTAAACCTCGTCACCGATCAACACGCCGACGCACCAGGGGCGCAGGACGGCGGCGTCCGTCGATCCCGCGGACCGCAGCGGGGTGTTGTCCTTGGAACCCTTTGCCGCGTTTTCCTTAATCTTGTTTTTCTCTCCCCTCTCCCCTCTCCCCTCTCCTCTCTCGTCTTTCCCCTTTCCTCGTTTTCCTGGACTGGGCACTGAAGTGCCCAGCCCTTGGCCCAGCCCTTGGCCCAGCCCTTGGGGTTCTTGTGCGTCGAGGGCGAGGATGGCGGCATCAATTTCGAGCTGCCGTACCAGGAGGATGAAGACCCAGGCCCGTTCGCTGGCGGTGCCGCGGCCGAACAGCAGCGTTTCGCGGGGGAATTGCGGAATGCGGCCGGGACGATCGGGCTCGATCTGGATGTTGCGGACGGTCCAGTCGAAGAGGTCTCGCACCCGATCCAGCGGATCTACCACGTCGCCCCGCGCCGAAACGCTGACGTCGTGCAGCCACGCCGTCTCTTGCAGAGCGAAACCGTCGAAGGGGGTGAACTCCATCTTGTCGAGGTCCTTGACCTGCGGCAGTTCGCGGAACCGCTTGGGCAGCGCGGCCGTCATCGGATCGAGCTTCCACTCGGGCGGCGGCTGCGATCGGACCCACTGCCGCAGTTGGTAGACGACCTCCTGGCGGAACATCTCCGGCTGCGGCCAGGCCGCCAACACCGGGTCGATCGGCTCGTCCGTCTTCGGCGGATTCTCCGATAGGAAGCGTGTGCAGATTTCGCGCATCGCGTCGGTCGAATTGAACTCCTCCAGCCCGTTGACACTGTCGATGGCGGCCAGGAGCGTCTCTTCGCCCTGGTCAAGCCCGGGCTGGTCGCTAATCTCCCGCGATTCCTCGCTCGTCTTCGGGCGGCAGCTCCAGAAGCCGGCCAGCAGCAGGACCAGCAAGATCGAGATCGCGATCGGCAAGCGGTAGCGTGTGATGTTCAATTCTCGGTTCCTTCGTCAAGCGGGCCAGTTTCGGTCGCTTTGTTGCCGGCGTCGAAGGGGACAGTCCCATTTTCGCTGGTGCGAAAATCGGGACAGTCCCCGTCAAGCCGCTCGATGGTGCGGCGGATGGCCAACAGCCGTCGCAGCAGGGCGGCAAACTGGTCCAGGGGAATCATGTTTGGCCCGTCGCTGGGCGAGGCGTCGGGCGTGGGATGGGTCTCGAAAAACAGGCCGTCCGCGCCGGCGGCAACGGCCGCGCGGGCCAACGGCTCGACCATCGCGCGGTTGCCGCCGGTGGCCGCTCCCAGCCCGCCCGGTTCCTGTACGCTGTGGGTGGCGTCGAAGATCACCGGCACGCCCAGGGCCTGCATTTGCGGAATGGAACGCATGTCGTTGACCAGCCGGCCGTAGCCGAAGAAGGTGCCGCGCTCCCCCAACAGCACGTGCCGGCAGCCGCCCGAGGCCAGTTTGCCGACGACATGCTTCATGTCCCAGGGGGCGAGAAATTGCCCTTTTTTCACGTGAACCGGTCGGCCGGTGGCGGCCGCCGCCAGCAGCAGGTCGGTCTGCCGGGCGAGAAAGGCGGGGATTTGCAGCAGATCGCAAACTTCGCCAGCCGCCGCCGCCTGGTCGGGCACGTGGATGTCGGTCGTGACCGGCAGCCCGGTCGTCTGTTTGACCCGCCGCAAGATCTCGAGCCCCCGCTGCAACCCCGGCCCGCGAAAGGCCTCGACACTGGTGCGGTTGGCCTTGTCGAATGATGCTTTGAACACAAGCGGCAGCGACAACTCGGCGGCGATCTCCCGCAGCCGCGCGGCGATCGAGAGGGTCAACTCCGCGCTCTCCATCACGCACGGCCCGGCGATGACCAGCAGCGGCTGGCCGCGTCCGCAACGAAGCCCTCCGATCGTAACGGGGTTTTCCGACATGTTGATGGGGAATTTGGGATTTGAAATCTGAGATCCGAGAGGGACCAAGCCGCTTGCGGTTTCGCAACCCCCATTGTACCCGATCGCCGGCCGTTTTGCCGAGTAGCGCGGCTCCGAACCGTTTAGCCGCCGCGTCCGCGCGGCGCTGCAACTGTGGGCGATTCTGCGCCGCGTGGACGCGGCGGCTAAACGGTCTTCCCAGTTTGACCACAAGCAATTGCCGTGTTCTTCGGAACGACGACCGTCAGCCGCCCCGGCAGCACTTCGATGTCCAACGGCAGCCATCCGCCGGGATCGCCGTCGATCTGGTAGCGGACTTCCGTCGCGGCGGTGATCCGCAGCCGTCGCCGGCGAGCGGCAAACCAGTCGGCCGAACGCTGGTGCCGGCGGAGCACGACCGCCGCCAGATGCCGCCAGAAGCCGCCGCTGCGGAATCCGCACACGTCCAACAGCCCGTCGGAACCGTCAGAGTCGGGCGCGATGCGAAATCCCCCCCCGTAACACGGCAAATTGAAGACGAAGAGCCAGCGGGCGGAAAGCGAACCGGCAGCCTCGCCATCCCCTTCCCAGCTTGCCCGAATCTCCGGATAGCCATAATTCCGCAACGCTTTACCGACCGGCTGGAAGTAGTTTCTGAGGCTGATGTGGCCGGTGCGATTGGCATGGACGCCGTTGACCACTTCGGCGTCGAAGCCGCAGCCGATCATCACGAGGAAAATCCGGCCGTTGGCGCGGCCGGCGTCGAGCCGGGCGGCGACCCCGTCGACGATCGTGCGGCAGAGGAGCTCGGGGTCTTTGCTCATGCCGAGGTAGCGGGCCAGCAGGTTCGAATTGCCGCCGGGAAAGAGCGTCAGCGGCAGGCCGTCGTCGGTGCGATTGACCAGTTCGGCGGCCGTGCCGTCGCCGCCCACGCCGACCAACGTCCGCAGGCTGCCGTCGGCGTGCCAGCGGTTGGCCTGCGCCGTGGCGGCGGCCAGATCGGTGAAGACCTCGACCTTGTACCCGCGTTTCTCCAGCAAGCTCGCCAGCCGGTCCGCCCCCGGCTGCGCGGCGATTGATCCGGCCTTCGGGTTGACCATGATCGGCACACGATCGGCGTCGCGGCAGAGCGTCGAAGTTGACACAACCGGCAGCATGAAGAACCTCGAAAGCAAAGATCGCGTTCCACAACTCAATGACTACAGAGTTTACCACGGAGACACGGAGGACACGGAGAATGAGAGCGTGTCAACGCAACCGCAGAGGACGCGGAGGACGCAGGGGAAGGAATTGTGTTCATCGTGATGAACCCATTCGGTTTCTCAAGAATACGTCTGGTGCGCACGCATTCCTCTGAGTCCACCGCGTCCTCTGCGGTTGCCCTCCTTCTCTTGACGTTCGCCGCGTCTCCGCAATGAACGTCGTGCTAAAGTCTTAGTCGACCAATTCCTCTTCAATTTGTTCGAGCGTCTTGCCCTTTGTCTCGGGGAGAGTCACGAAGGTGAATATCCAGCCGAACAGACAGACCGCGGCGTAGATTGCGAACGTCGATGCGGTGCCGAGATGTTCGTTCAAGATCGGGAACGTGAATGTCAGGATGAAACACGCCGTCCAGAGCGAGAAGACCGACACCGACATCGCCGCGCCGCGGATGCGGTTGGGGAAGATCTCGGCGAGGATAACCCAGATGATCGGCCCCAAGGACATGGCGTAGCAGCCGATCGTGGCCAGGGTGAGCCACAGGACGACCATGCCGCTGTACTGCATGTAGAAACTGCCGGCGATGGCGGAAAGCAGCAGCGTCAGGCCGCCGAAACCGATCAGCATCAGCGCCCGCCGGCCGACGCGATCGACGCAGTAAATGGCCACGACGGTGAACAGCACGTTGACCACCCCAATGCGGACGATATTCCAGAGGGCGTCGTCCACGCTCGCCCCCGCCGCGCGGAAGATGTCCGTGGCGTAGTAGAAGATGACGTTGATGCCGCACCACTGTTGCAGCACGGCCAAGGTAATGCCGATGGCCATGATCTTGAACACGCGCGGATCGAGCAGATCGCGGAAATTGACCTTCTCGATCTCGCCAACCAGGGTCGCCTGCACGTTGGCGACTTCCGCCGCGGCGTAGCGATCTCCGCCGATCCGCGCCAACACGGCGCCGGCTCGTTGCGGCTTGCCGTTTTTCACCAGCCAGCGCGGGCTCTCGGGCACGAAGAAGAGCAAGAGGAAGAAGAGCAAGGCGGGCAGGGCGGTAATGCCGAACATCCATCGCCAGCCGAAATCGACGTTCCAGGCGGCGACGTTGTGGCCGGCGACTTCCGATTCGCTCTCGTGCGCCGCGATCTTCTTTTGCAGCCCCTTCTTCTCCCGCTCGGCGTTGATCGTTTTCACAAGAGACTCGACCGCCTCGAAGTCGAGCGTTCCCTGGCGGGTCGCGGCGAGACGGCAGAAATCGGCTACCAGCTCCTGGCGCTGCGCGATGGGGACTTGCCAAGCCAAATCTTCGGCGACCTTCTTGGCATCCAGGGCCGTGCCGTGCCTGGCGATTTGCCCGGCCACGGCCTTCTTGTCGATGGTTGAGCCGACGTTGGCGACGCCCAGATTGACAACCTCGGCCAGGAGGATGCCGATGACGATCGTGAACTGGTACATGGTCACCAGCCGTCCGCGCACCGCGGCCGGCGCGACCTCGGCGATATACATCGGCGAGAGGTTCGAGGCCAATCCGATGGCCATCCCGCCGCCGATCCGCCACAGATTGAAGGCCCAAAACGAATGGATCAAGCCGGTGCCGAGCGACGAGACGAGAAACACAAAGGCCGCGAGGATCAGCAGCCGCTTGCGGCCGAACTTGTCGCTGAGGCTGCCGGAGACCACGGCACCGAGCAGGCAGCCGACCAGCGCGCTGCCCATCGCCCAGCCGTCCTGCCACGCCGTGGCAATTGCGAAGAACCGTTCGTAGAACGGTTTGGTGCCGCCGATCACCACCCAATCGTAGCCGAACATCAGCCCGCCGAGGGCGGCGACCAGCGAGATCGCCCAGACGTATCGCATGTTGTAGCGTGTCGGCAGGCCGGCTTGGCTGCTGGGCGACGGCATGATAATCCTCCGTAGGTTGGCGAGCAGCGGTTCATGCTACCTGCACCGACGGGTTTTTGGAAGGGGGAACGTCGCCGCCGCGATCACTCGTAGCGCAAGGCTTCGATCGGGTCGAGGCGCGAGGCCTTCCAAGCGGGATAGAAGCCGAAGACCACGCCGACGCCGACCGAGACGAGCACGGCGGCGAGGAGCGCCGCCAAGGACGCCTGCGTGGGCCAGTGGGCCAGCGCCCGCACCAGCAGCGACGCCCCGCGGCCCAACGCAATCCCGATTGCCCCGCCCACGAGACACAACACCACGGCCTCGACCAGGAATTGCCGCAAGATGTGATGGCTTCGGGCGCCCACCGCCATCCGCAGGCCGATCTCCCGCGTCCGCTCGGTCACGGACACCAGCATGATGTTCATGATGCCCACGCCGCCAACCACCAGCGAGATCATCGCCACTACCAACAGCAAACCGCTCATCACCCGCGTCGTCGAGGAGAGCATCTTCATCATTTCGGACATATTATGGATACTGAAATCGTCCTCGTCCGTCTTGCGGGTGCGATGGCGCTCGCGCAACAGACTGCGAATCTGGGACATTGCCGGGCTGATCGCTTTGTCGGAAGCGGCTTTCAGCAGAATCTGATCGACGTTGCAGAAGCGAACCGGCTGCGGATTGTTGGCCTCCTGCGTGGCGGTGCGCGAGAGGTAGAGCGAGACTCCGTTGGGGTAGAGGCTGCTCAGGCTATTCACCTTGTCGCTGGTCGAGGATGAGCTGCTGCTGGCGCTGCTGCTCTGGTTGGTATTGGTCAACATCGTGCCGCTGACGCGGAACTTGACGGTGGTCCACGGGGCCAACACGATGTTGTCCTGATCCATGCCCATCATGTTCGCCCCTTTGCGGCTCAACACGCCGATCACGCGAAAGGTAACGTTGTTGATGCGGATTTCCTTGCCGATCGGCGAAGCGTCGGCAAAGAGGGTCTTCTTGATCGTGTCGCCGATGACGCAGACTTTGTTGCTGTTCCGCACGTCGCGGTCGCTGAACATCTCGCCGACCGTCATCTTTTTCCAGTCGCGGACCTCCAGGTACGAGGGCGTGGTGCCGTAGATGCTCTCTGGCACGCAATTGCGGTTTCCGCAGACGATCTGCGAGCGGGCACGGACCAGCGGGGCCACGCAACGAACGGCGGGGCACTGCCGGGCGATTTCCTTGGCGTCGTCGGGGGTCAAAGTGACCGCGCTGCCGGCCCCCTTGTTCACGCCGCTGTTGCTGGTCGCGCCGGCGAAGATCATGATCGTGTTGGCGCCCATGCTGGCAATCCCCTGTTGCAGTTCCGCCTTCGAGCCTTGGCCGATCTCGGTCATGGCAATGACTGCCGCCACGGCGATGATCACACCCAGGGCCGAGAGCCCCGCGCGCATCTTGTTCCGCCGCAACGCGGCAAAGGCAGTTCGCCACGTCGCCGGCAGACGCGCCGCGCCGGGCAATCAGCGGCGAAGCGGGAGCGACGGATGGCCGCTCGGCGGCGGCGGCCGTTGCCGGCGGTTGGGCTTTGATCGCTGCGCATTTATCGTGTTCCTCCTCGGGCGTCTTTGCCGCCGCTTTCCCGTCTTCATCGCGCTCGATCCGCCCATCGACAATGCGGATGACGCGATGGGCATAAGCGGCCACCTGCGGATCGTGCGTCACCAACAGCACCGTGATCCCCTCGGCATTGAGTTGCTGGAACATCCGCAGGATTTCCACGCTGGTGTGCGAATCGAGATTGCCCGTCGGTTCGTCGGCCAGCAGCAGCATGGGGTCGTTGATCAGAGACCGGCTGATGGCCACCCGCTGTTGCTGTCCGCCCGACATTTGCGACGGCTCGTGCTCCATGCGGTCGGCCAGGCCGACGCGGTCGAGCAGGCTCTCCGCCGCGCGGCGGGCCTGCCGCGCCGAATGCCGCCGCAGCGAATAGTCCAACGGCATCACGACGTTCTGCACCGCGGAAGTGCGGGCCAAGAGATTGAAACTCTGAAACACGAAGCCGAGTTTCTCGGTCCGCACCAGTGCCCGTTCGTTCGGCGTAAGCCGGCTCATTTCACGTCCGTCGAGCCAATACTCGCCGGAAGTGGCATGGTCCAAGCAGCCGAGGATGTTCATCAGCGTGCTCTTGCCCGACCCCGACGCCCCCATCAGCGCCACCATTTCGCCGCGGCGAATCGAGAGCGAAACGCCGCACAGCACCGGCACCTCGACTTCGCCGACGTAGTAGGTCTTGCAGACGTTCTCGAGCCGAACAAGTTCCACGGAATCGCCTCTTCTCGGTTATGTCAACGCGGTCCCCTCTCCCTTTGGGAGAGGGTCAGGGTGAGGGCAGCGCCTTCCAGGGTGCGCCTGATTCCTGGCGATCCGTGCCAGGAAGCCCTCACCGCCTGTCCCTCTCCCGCTTGCGGGCGGGGGGGATGTTTACATGGGCCCGGGCGGCGGCTGGCTCCCCTTGGGCGGCTTCGGCAAGAAGGGGTTGCTCGTCTTGTCGCCGCCCGCGGTCGTCGCTTCGCCGGGGTTCTCGGCGTCGGCTTCGTCCTCTTCGCCGGCGACGACGCTCAAGCCCGCCGCGACGCCATTGCCGCTGACCTCGGTCATCGTCCCGTCGCTGATCCCGAGCTTGACCTCGAGCGGCCGCACCCGCCCTCCGCGCGTCTCAACCCAGAGCCGTCCACGCTCCTTCGAATCGCTCGCGCCGAGGTCCAGCGACGCCTTGTCGACGCTGGGATCGATCTGTTCGGGGCCAGGCGTCCAGCGCAGGGCCGCATTCGGCGCCTTCAAGACCCCGACCCGCTTGTCCACTTCGAATTCCACGTTGGCCGTCAGATACGGGAGCAGCCTGCCGCTGGAATTGTCCGTGCTCACGATCACCGTGAAGGTGACGACGTTCTGCGTCATCTGCGCATTCATGCGAACCTGCGCCACCTTGCCGTAGAACATCTCGCCGTCGTGGGCATCCACCGTGAAGCGCACGGGCAGGTTGAGGTGGATGCGGCCGATGTCGGCTTCGTTCACCGACGCCCAGACCTGCATCTTGCTCAAGTCCTTGCCGATCAGGAACAGGCTGGGGGCGTTGAGGCTCGCCACCATCGTCTGGCCGACATTCACGCGGCGTTCGATAATCGTGCCGTGGACGGGGGAGTAGATCGTGCAGTAGCCGAGGTTGATTCTCGCCGTGTCGACGCACGCTCTGTTTTGGCGAATCGCCGCCACGCCCGCTGTCACGTTGGCCTTGGCCGACTCGTAATTCGACAGAGCCGTGTCGTAGTCGGTGTCGGCGATCGCTTTCTTCGGCAGCAGGATTTCTGCACGCTTCCACTCCCGCTCCGCCTGTTTGAGTTTCGCCTTGAGTTGCAGCAAGTTGGCTTCCGACTGCTGCAACGTCGCCTCCGCCTGCTCCAAGGCCGCTTTATAGGGCGTCGGGTCGATCTTGGCCAACAGCGAGCCCTTTTCGACGACCGAATTGTAATCGATAGCCTTCGAGGGATTGTGGGGGTCGGGGCCGAACTCCAGAATCCGGCCCATCACCTGCGCCCCGACGTCAACCAGTTCTTCCGGCTCGATCGTCCCGGTGGCGCTGATGGTCGAGAGCAGATCGCCCCGCTTGATCGCTGCGGTGTGAAAGCTGCTGGCGGGAGTTGCCTTGTTGTGGTTGACGTAGTACTTGGCCGCGGCGCCCCCTCCCACAATCCCAAGCACGGCGAGAATCGAAATCGCTGTTCTCATGGAAAGGCCTCGTCGTGATCGCAACGCATGGCCGCGAAATGGCGCCGAATCGACTCTTCCTTGAGCCCCATCCCCCGCAGGCAGAACAGCGTCACCTGCTCGACCAACTCCTCGCGCGGGATTCCGTAGTTGATAACGGGCTCGGCGGGCAAAAAGTGCATCAAGAAGCCGGAAATCAGATGATGAGCGCACCACCCTCCCAAGTCCGCGGGAACCGGTCCGTCGACGATGTCGCCGGCGGCCCTAGCGGCTTCGATGCACTCGCCCAGCTTGCGAACCAAGTGCGACGGCGGCCCCTCTTGAATCCCTTGCCGCGCGAACTCCCCTTCATCCATTAGGCTGCGGAGCACCAGGCGTAAGAAAGACCGCTCCCCCTCTTCCGGCTGCTTGCTCAGGATGTGCGAAACGAAATCGGCGACCAAGAATACCAACGTCGCCGTCGAAGGCTCCATCGCTTGCAGCCGCTCAATGACCTTCGATGCTTCTTCCTTGAACGACGAGAAGTGGATTGCCGAATAGAGGGCCTCCTTGCTCGGAAAGTGCTTGAACAGCAGCGCTTCTGACACGCCCGCCGCTTCCGCCAATTGCCGAACCGTCGTTCGCTCGAAGCCCTTTTCTACAAACAATTTACGAGCAGCGTTCAGGATCGCGAGACGTCGATTTTCGCTCGACATTTTCGAGCGTGTTTTTACCACGGTACTCATCCGCAGCCCCCTAATCACGAATGTGCCGGCTTAAATATAAGTGTACGCACACTTACATTTCTTGTCAACCCGTTTCTCTCCGTAATTCACCTGTTCTCCGGGGAAATCAGGACTTACAGGATGGAGGCGAAGCAGTAGAACGTGGCGAGTCTCCTTTTCGCGTTGGCCGCGTTGCCGATGTCTTTCGACGCCGTAGCCGGAGGAGTATGCTTGTACGTCGGTTATCGGCGGCGGGCAAGATACCCTTCGGTCCGGTGAATGCCCCCATCCTTTCACTTCTGCCCCCATGCCCCGCAACCGCGACTTCGCTGGAGCCGTCATGACCGCGCGCGAACGCTTCCTGGCGGTGCTCAATGGGAAGATGCCCGACCGCGTGCCGGTGACGCTCTTCATCCAGGACCAGGGCCATTTCCTCAACCAGGTCTATCCCGACGTCGATTCGCAGGATTTCGAGACGCTGCAACTGAAGGTCATCGAAATCCAGCGGCAGTTCGGCGTCAACGTCTTCGTACGGATGCTCTTCGGGCTGAACGATCCGCTCTCGATCCACATGGGCGGGCTGAACGTCTCGCAACAGAGCGACCGCTGGGAGGTGCAGACCAGCGAGTCGCATCGCGGCACGACGACCGCATGGCAATCGACGATCCGCACGCCGGACGGCGTGCTGACGCAGGAGTTCTCGCGGAGCGAGATTCGGCCGGGCACCTTCGTCTACGCCTGCACGCAGAAGCCGATCAAGACGCCAGCCGATCTCGACATCGCCATCAAGCACGAGCCGCCCATGCCCGAGTGGTTCAGGCAAAACGCGAAGGATCGCGTGGGGCGGATCAAGGCGGCGCTGGGCGACGACGGCATCGTGGGCTCGTGGTCGCCGCACGGACCGTTCAACAATGCCTCGCTACTGGTCGACCATGAACGGCTCTACACGCTCTTTCTGACCGATTACGAGTTCTACGAGAAGCTGATGGACTTCGCCGCCCGGCGGATCCTCGACTACGCCCGGGCGATGGACGAGGCGGGCGTTGACGTGCAGTGCGTGGGCGGAAACGTCCCCGGCGGCTTCCTCGGCAAGAAGACCTACGACCGCTACATCCTGCCCTTCGAGCGGCGATACATCGAAGTCTTGCAGCGGAACGGCACGCCGGCCATGTACCACAATTGCGGCCAGGTGATGAACCTCGTCGAATCGTACGTCGACCTGGGCGTGCGGATCGTCGAGCCCTTCTCGCCGCCGCCGCTAGGCGACGCCGACTTGGCCCGCGTCAAGGCGACGGTCGCCGGCCGCTACGTCATCCTCAGTGGCATCGACCAGGTGAATGTCCTCCGCGGCGGCACGATCGACGAGGTGAAGCGAGCGACCGAGCAAACCATGCTGGCCGGCAAGCCCGGCGGCGGCTTCATCCTCCAGCCCGTCGATTTCCTCGAATACGGCACGCCGCTGGAGAACATCGAAGCCTACGTTTCAACCGCCCACCAGCAGGCGGCGTACTGAGTTGCGGGGCGGGGTGCCTATGAAAAGAGCCACCACAAGTCTCCTGCGGATCGTCACGGGCGTGCCGATCGTGAGCTTGACGCTCGGCAGCATGCTCTATCTTGCACTGAGCGTGACCTGGACGGGAAGATGCGTGGCGCTGAGCGGGGCGGTCGTGGGAGTTGTTCTCTTCTGCTCGGTCGGGTACTGGAATCGAAGTTGGTTCAAGCGGATTCGCCGCCGCTTCTATGGCGTGCTGGTTCCGATCGGATTGACCTGCTATCTCGTGCCGATGCTGCTGGCGCCGAGCGACGGCAACGCCGATCCGCGAGTTCAGAGCCGCTGGTTGCAGGGCAAGCGGTCATTTTGGCGGTTCTCGCCGAGCAACGTCATGCCCGAGGTCGATCAGATCAACGTGGCCATGAAGATGTGCCCGACGTTCACGGCGCAGATCAGCCGCGCTCAAGCGGTGAGGATGCGGTCGCTGGTCACTCCGATGTACGAGGAGATGGATCGCGAGCCGGCGTTTCGCGATCTGGGCTCCGCGTTCAACTCGGCTTGCCTCGATCTGCTGCACATGAAGTTCGCCGCGGGGCATTATTTTGTCGCACTGCCAGAGCAGGAGAGCGCACGGAGCGACGAACACAAGAAACTGCCTTGCCTGGTCTTCCTGCACGGCATGGGCGGCAACGCCAAGGTGTATCCCTGGCTCCTCTCGCGATTCGCTCGTGAGCGGAACTGCATCGTGATTATGCCGACTTTCGGGCTGGGCAACTGGGACAATCCCGACGGAGCGGCGATGGTTGTCGCCATCGTACGCGAGGCCGTGGCAAGCCTGCCGATCAATCCGCAACGGGTTTTCTTGATGGGCTACTCGAACGGCGCGATGGGCGTCACGCGGGCAGCGATTCTGGTGCCGGAGATGTTCCAAGGGCTGATCTATCTTTCGCCGGTTACCGAAGATGAACTGTTCTCGACGAAGCCGTTCTTGTCGCGTGCCCGGGATCGGAGGATTCTGTTCCTACACGGCGGCCGCGACGAGCAGATTCCCCGCGGCACTGTCGAGGCGACAGCCGCTTCGCTGAAACGCCGGTTGAGCGATGTGCGGATCAAGGTCTACGACGAGGAGGGGCACTGGCTCTTGTTTTCGCAGCCGGAGTCGGTGCTGGGCGAGGTCGCCGAGTGCATGGCGGCGAAGTAATGGACCGCTTTCGGCCGCGGCGGTCCCGATTCAGAACAGCGTCTTTGCCGCCCACCACAACAGCAGCACCGCGCCGGCCAACAACAGCGGCGTGAGCACGAAAACCGCCAGCGGCCAATAGACGGATTGCAGGCGGCCGCTGCTTGGAATCAGTATCTCTTGCGAGGAATCGGGCTCGTCAGCGGGCAGGCGGGCGACGATCGGCGGCGGCGTGGGAATCGCGAAGCCAAGCGGCTGCAACGGCGGCCGGCCATTCGCCGTCAGGCCGTCGCCGTTGCCGGCGGCTGCGGCCGTCAGAAACGGGGCCAGCCGCGACTGGACTTCGCGGGCCGAGGCGATCCGCTGCGACGGCTCCTTGGCCATCATGTCGGCCATGACCTCGACAAATTCGGCGCTCAGCCGCGCGTTCAGCCGCCGCGGATCCAACGGCCGCAGCTCGCAGTGTGCCCGGGCCTTGTCGGCGGTGGTGCCGCCGGGAAACGGCACCTTGCCCGTCACCGCATAATAGAGCGTGCAGCCGAGCGAGTAGATGTCCCAGGCGGGCGCGGGATTGCGGGGATCGCGAATCTGGTCGGGCGAGAGGAAATCGGCGGTGCCGACGATCTTGCCGCGGCGGGGGTCGTCCTGCGACGAGTCGTCCAGCGAGCCGGCCAATCCCAGGTCGGAAAGTTTCGCTTCTCCACCCGGCGCGACCAAGACGTTGCCCGGCGCCACGTCGCGGTGGACGATGCCCTGGGTGTGGGCGTATTCGAGGCCCTCGGCGACTTGCGAAATGATCGAGGCGGCGGCGGCGACGCCAAGCGGCCCGCCCTGGCGAACGAGCCTTCGCAGGTCGGTGCCGGGCACGTACTCGGTGACCAGATAATGAACGTTTCCATCCTCGCCGGCATCCAGCGCGGCGACCAACTTGGGATGATCGAGGCTGGCCAGGGCGCGGATTTCGCGGGCGAAGTTGGCCACCGCCTCGGGCGTCGATTTGTGACGGGGAAGCACCTTGATCGCCACCACCCGGCCCATGGGGCCGCACTGCGCCTTGAAGACCTGCCCCATTCCGCCCTGGCCGATCGAATCGATGATCAGATAGGGGCCAAGGTTGAACTTGGTGCGGCCGTCGAGCAACTGCTTCGCCTGCCAGACGTTCAACAGACCGATCTCGACCAGGCGGTCGGCGAGCTGGCGGTCGCTGGGCGGGGCGTTGGCGTCGGGCTCGTCTCCTTCGGACCAGCGCACGCCGGCGCGGGCCTGGTCGAGCTGCTGTTGCGTCAGCAAGCCGCTCGCCAAGGCGCATCGCCCAAACATCGATGGTTCGAGGTCGCTCACCCGAGTTGCGCTCCCGCGGGTCGACGGACTGCCGAAACCCGCCCGGCGCGGAGTCCGTGCTCGCCGTGCATACTCAACTGATTCTAGCCGCGAGCCGGCCGTACCTGCAATCGGGACGCTTGTGTCGGCCGGGCCGTTTTCGGCTGCGGTCGCCCAGCGCCGGGCGACACCGCGGCTTGTTGGTTCGTTGTTTCGTGGGCGGCGGTGGAGAGATGGTCCGGGGGGGAGGGGCGCACGGGTCACCGCCGCGCTTCCCTGCGGGGCGCGGCTAAGCTGCATGAAGCGGGGAAAACGGCCGCGGTCCGGAAACGTGCTTTGCGTCGCGCAGTGTAGAAGTAATGCTAATGATATATCGCTCTTGACATTAGATAGTCTTATGGTATTATGAAGCGAGTCGGCCCTGCTTGGCCCCCGCGGGCTCTGCTTGCCGACTCTATCGTAAGTTTAAGGGTCACAGCCTCCGGAGTCACCCCTGCCGTGCCAAGCGTTCGCGGTCTGTACGACCCACAATGGGAGCACGATGCCTGCGGCATCGGGGCGGTGGTCGATATTTCCGGCCACCGCAGCCATGCCATCGTCGAGCGCGGCAAGCAGGTGCTGCTGAACCTGATGCACCGCGGTGCGGCGGGGGCCGACGAGTCGACCGGCGACGGCGCGGGGATCCTGTTGCAAATCCCCGACGAGTTCTTGCGGACCGAGGCCGAGCGGCTCGGATTCTCGCTGCCGCCTCAAGGGCGTTACGGCGTGGGCGTGTTTTTCCTGCCGCACGAGACGGAACTTCGCAGGGCCTGCGAAGAGACCCTGGCGGCCGAAGCGGAGGCCGAGGGGCTCGGCCTGCTCGGCTGGCGCGACGTGCCGACCGACAACCGTTGTCTGGGCGAATTGGCGCGAGCGTCCGAACCGGTGATTCGCCAGGCGTTTTTTAACGGGCGTGGCCGCAAAGATGAAGAACTGGAACGGCGGCTTTACGCCGTCCGCAAGCGGAGCGAGCGCCGCCTGCGCGCGATGCTCGGCGATCGAGCCGAGCAATTCTACGTCCCCTCGCTGTCGGGCCGGACGCTGCTTTATAAAGGGATGTTCCTGGCGCCGCAGTTGTTCGCCTACTATCCCGACCTGGCCGACAGCCGCGTGCAGACGGCCTTGGCCATCGTCCACCAGCGTTACAGCACGAACACGTTTCCGAGCTGGCGGCTGGCGCAGCCGTTCCGCATGATCGCCCATAACGGCGAGATCAACACGTTGCGGGGCAACGCCAACCGCATTCACAGCCGCGGCCGCTCGATGATCGCGCCGCTGCTGACCGACGACATTACCACGCTGTTTCCGATCATCGAGCCCGGCGGCAGCGACTCGGCCTGTTTCGACAACACGCTGGAGCTGCTGGTCCGCGCCGGCCGCTCGCTGCCGCACGCGATGATGATGATGATTCCCGAGGCGTTCGGGCCGCAGTATCACATGTTCGACCGACAAGCGGGCGTTCTACGAGTATCACGCCGCGATCATGGAGCCCTGGGACGGCCCGGCGGCGATGATCTTCACCGACGGCCGGCTGGTGGGCGGCACCTTGGATCGCAACGGGCTGCGCCCCTGCCGCTACGTGGTGACGACCGAGGGGCTGGCGGTGCTGTCGAGCGAAGTCGGCGTGGTCGATTTTCCGCCGGACCAGATCCAGCAGAAAGGCCGGCTTCAGCCCGGCCGCATGTTTTTGGTCGATACCGAAGAGGGGCGAATCGTCGTCGATAGCGAAATCAAGGGCCGCGTCTCGCGGCAAAAACCGTATCGCCGCTGGCTGGAAGAGAATCGCATCGAGCTGCGCGGGCTGTTCCAGCCGTCGAAGCCCACGCCGATGGACGCCGAGACATTGGCCCAGCGGCTCCGCTGCTTCGGCTACAGCCGCGAAGATTTGCAATTGATTATCTCGCCGATGGCGGCCAACGCGCAGGAGCCGATCGGCTCGATGGGGACCGACACGCCGCTGGCCGTGCTCTCCGACCGCCCGAAACTGTTGTTCGATTACTTCAAGCAGCTCTTCGCCCAGGTGACCAATCCGCCGATCGATCCCTTGCGCGAGGGGCTGGTGATGTCGCTGATGTCGTTCACCGGACGCAAGCGGAATCTGTTGGACGAGACGCCGGAGCACTGCCGACAGTTGAAACTCGCGCACCCGATCCTGACGAACGACGACATGGAGCGGCTGCGCTCGGCGCGGCGCGACGATTTCAAAGTCACTACGATCCCAGCCCTCTTCTCGGCGACCGATTCCGATCCGGGCCAGGCGCTGGAGACGGGATTGAACGAGTTGGTCGATGCGGCGGAGCGGGCGATCGCCGAGGGGGCGACGATGCTGATCGCCAGCGATCGCGACATCGCGCCCGGCCGGGCGCCGATCCCCAGCCTGCTGGCCGCCTCGGCCCTGTATCGCGATCTGTGGCATCGGCAGTTGCGGAGCCAGGTGGGCATCGTGATCGAGAGCGGCGAACCGCGCGAGGTGATGCACTTCTGCATGTTGTGCGGCTACGGGGCCAGCGCGATCAATCCGTATCTGGCCTTCGAGACGATCCAGAAATTGCACGCCGACGGCGATCTGCCCGCCGGCGTGCCCGCCGACGTCTTGACCGACCAATATATCACGGCGGTGAAGAAGGGGATTCTCAAGACGATCTCGAAAATGGGCATCTCCACGCTCCGCAGCTACCAGTTCGCCCAGCAGTTCGAGGCCGTCGGGCTGGATCGGTCGCTTGTGGACCGCTATTTCACCGGCACGCCCTCGCGGATCGGCGGCAGCGACCTGAACGTGATCGCCCGCGAGGCGATCGAGCGGCACCGCCGGGCCTTTCGGCCGCTTCCGCCGGGGGCGCTGGAACTCGATTTCGGCGGCGAATATCAATTCCGCCTCGACGGCGAAAAGCACTTCTGGAACCCGGATACGATCGTCAAACTGCAACACGCCGTCATCCAAGACAATCCACAAATCTATGCCGAGTACGCCGAGGCGGTGAACAACCAGAGCCGCGATCTGATGACGCTCCGCGGGCTGTTCAGCTTCGTACCGGGCGAGCCGGTTCCGTTGGATGAGGTCGAGCCGGCCGGCGAAATTGTCAAGCGATTCTACAGCGGCGCGATGTCGCACGGCTCGATCAGCAAGGAGACCCACGAGACGCTGGCAGTGGCGATGAACCGGCTGGGTTCGAGCTCGAACACCGGCGAAGGCGGCGAGGACCCGCGGCGCTACCGGCCGCTGGAGAACGGCGACTCGCTCAATTGCGGCATCAAGCAAGTGGCCAGCGCGGTTCGGCGTGACGATCGAGTATCTGGCCAACGCCAAGATTCTTCAGATCAAAATGGCGCAAGGGGCGAAGCCCGGCGAAGGCGGACAATTGCCGGGGCACAAGGTGACGGCGGAGATCGCCCGGCTGCGGCATTCGACGCCCGGCGTGTCGCTGATCTCGCCGCCGCCGCACCACGACATCTATTCGATCGAAGACCTGGCCCAACTGATTTACGACCTGAAGTGCGCCAATCCCGACGCCCTGATTTCGGTGAAATTGGTTTCCGAGGTCGGCGTCGGCACGGTGGCGGCGGGCGTGGCCAAGGGGAACGCCGACGAAGTGCTCATCAGCGGCCACGACGGCGGCACCGGCGCCAGCCCGCTTAGTTCGATCAAGCACGCCGGCACGCCCTGGGAACTCGGGCTGGCCGAAACCCAGCAGACGCTGGTGCTCAACGGCCTGCGCGATCGGATCATCGTGCAGGTCGATGGCCAGATGCGAACCGGCCGCGACGTGGTGATCGGCGGGTTGTTGGGGGCCGAGCGGTTTGGGTTCGGCACTTCGGCGCTGGTCTCGCTCGGCTGCCTGCTGATGCGGAAATGCCATCTCGGCACCTGCCCGGTCGGCATCGCCACGCAGGACAAGGAGCTGCGAAAACGCTTTGCCGGCAAGCCGGAGTACCTGGTGCGGTTTCTCACCTTCGTGGCCGAGGACGTGCGGCGAATCATGGCCGAGTTGGGCTTCCGCAAGTTCGACGAGATGGTCGGCCGCGTCGAACGGCTCAGTTGCCGCCGGGCGATCGAGCATTGGAAGGCCAAGGGGCTCGATCTGTCGCCGATCTTCGCCCCGGCGGATCAATCGAACGGCTGCCCACTGCGCTGCGTGCGGCGGCAAAGCGACGTTCACAAAGATCATCTCGATTGGGAAATCCTCAAAAATGTCGAGCATTGCATCGAGACCAAGCAGCCCACGCGGCTGCCGATGCCGATCCGCAACATCCACCGCAGCGTCGGCACGATCCTGAGCAACCGCATCGTGCGGCGCTGGGGAGGCGAGGGCCTGCCCGACGGAACGCTGCAAATCACGATGAGCGGTTCGGCGGGCCAGAGTTTCGGCGCGTTTTTGGCCCCCGGCGTCACGCTGCGGCTGGTCGGCGACGCCAACGATTACCTGGGCAAGGGGCTTTCCGGCGGGCGGATCATCGTGCAAACGCCGCCGGGCTCGCCCTTCGATCCGCGAGAGAATGTCATTGCCGGCAACACCCTTCTCTACGGCGCGACCGCCGGCGAGGTCTTCATCAATGGCCTGGTGGGCGAGCGCTTCGCCGTCCGCAATAGCGGCGCGATCGCGGTCGTCGAGGGCGTCGGCGATCATGCGTGCGAGTACATGACCGGCGGCACGGTGGTGGTGATCGGACGGACCGGCCGCAATTTCGCGGCGGGAATGAGCGGCGGGGTGGCCTACGTGCTCGACGAGCACCAGTTGTTCGACACGCTCTGCAATCTCGACATGGTCGATCTCGAATCGATCTATCAGCCGGCGGATCAGGACGTGCTCCGCGATCTGATCCGCCGCCATGCCGAGTGGACCGGCAGCGTCCAGGCGCGGCGAATCCTCGAAAGTTGGCAAGAGATGTGGGGAAAGTTCGTCAAGGTGATGCCGATCGACTACCGCCGCGCCCTCGATCGGTTGCGCGAGCGCGAGGCCGCCGCAACCGATCAGGCGCCGGCAACGGAAGAAGTGTTTGCGGGGGAGAGGGGCTAGGGGCTAGGGACTGGGGGCTGGGGGCTAGGGACTGGGATTAGGGACCAGGGGTTGGGGATTGGGACCGAGGGGTGGGCGGTTTACCGCCCACTGCACCGCCCACTGCACCGCCCACTCGAAACCGCTTGCGGTTTCGCAGGGGGTATCCTCGATAGAATACAATTGATTACGTCGCCGTGAAGGAGTCGCCGGATGGGCAATCCCACCGGATTTCTGTTATACCCGCGGGTTGAAATCGAGCATCGGCCGGTCGAGGAGCGAATCCGCGATTGGCACGAGCTCGATCGCGATCTGCTCGACAAGACGCTCAACCAACAGGCGGGCCGCTGCATGGACTGCGGCGTGCCGTTTTGCCACGGCGTGGGCTGCCCGCTGCGGAATCGCATCCCGGAGTTCAACGATCTGGTCTACCGAGGTCGCTGGCGCGAGGCGGCCGAGAACCTGCACTCGACCAACAACTTCCCCGAGATCACCGGCCGCGTTTGCCCCGCGCCGTGCGAGGCGGCCTGCACGCTGGCGCTCCAGCAGGCGGCGGTGAACATCAAGAATATCGAACTGCGGATCGTCGAATGCGCGTTTGCCGAGGGCTGGATCGAGCCGATTCGCCCCAAGACGCGAACGGGCAAGAAGGTGGCCGTGATTGGTTCCGGCCCCGCCGGGCTTGCGGCCGCGCAGCAACTTGCCCGGCAGGGACACGAGGTGGTCGTCTTCGAGCGGAGCGAGCGCGTCGGCGGGCTGCTGCGCTACGGCATTCCCGACTTCAAGCTGGAAAAACAGGTCCTCGATCGCCGGCTGGAGCAGTTGGCGCTCGAAGGGGTCGAGTTCGAGACGAACGTCAACGTCGGCATCGATGTCTCGGCGGATCATCTGCGTCGCCGCTTCCAGGCGATCGCGCTCTGCACGGGCGCCGGCCAGCCGCGCGAGTTGCGCGTGCCCGGCAGCGACCTGCGGGGCGTACACTTCGCAATGGACTTTCTCGGGCAGCAGAACCGCCGCCTGGCTGGCGAGGCGATCGATCCCGCCGCGGCGATCGACGCGCGCGGCAAGCACGTCGTCGTGATCGGCGGCGGCGACACCGGCAGCGACTGCGTCGGCACGGCGATCCGCCAGGGCGCGGCGTCGGTTACGCAACTTGAAATCTTGCCGCGACCGCCCGGGGGCTACAACGCGGAGAGCCCTTGGCCGTTTTGGCCGAAAATCATGCGGACTTCGTCATCGCAGGAGGAGGGCTGCGAGCGGCGCTGGAGCACGCTCAGCAAGGCGCTGGTCGGCGTCGATGGCCAGGTGGCCCGGCTGGAAGCGTGCGAAATCGAGTGGTCATCCGGCCCGAAGGGTTGGGAGATGAAAGAAGTGCCCGGCTCCGATTTCGCCCTGCCCGCCGATCTGATGCTGATCGCAATGGGCTTCGTCCACGTGGTTCATTCCGGGCTCGTGACCGATCTCGGTCTGCAACACGACGGGCACGGCAACGTGGCGGTGCAGGATTGGATGACCAGCGTCCCCGGCGTCTTCGCCGCCGGCGACAGCGTTCGCGGCGCGTCGCTGGTGGTTCACGCCATCAACCAAGGCCGTCTCTGCGCCGCCGCCTGCGATAAGTGGCTGGCGTAGCGGGCGACTTCCCACGCCGCTCCTTGTCGCGCAAGTGACCCGCCCGCTTTTTTGTCGCCCTCGCACGCGACTGAACGATCACTGCCGCCCGAGCTTCTTCGCCTTGGCGAGATCGGCCTCGGCTTTGGCCAGGTCTCCCTTCTTTCTATAGGCGACGCTGCGCGAATAATACGCCTCGGCGTATCTCGGATAGAGTTGGACCAGCTTCGTGTAGTCTGCAATCGCCTGGTCGTGCTTGCCTAGCTGTTCGTAGGCGTCACCGCGTTCAAGATAGGGGTCGTTGTTCGTCGGGTTCAGCCGCAGGGCTTGAGTGAAGTCGGCAATCGCCTTGTTCAACTCGCGTTTGCCCGCGTAGGCGATGCCGCGGCCGTAATATCCGCGCGAGTGCTGCGGGTTGGAGCGGAGGGTTTTGCTGAAGGCGGCGATGGCCCGATCGAAGTCCCCTCTCTGGCAATAGAGCAGATTCAGGTTGTAGGCGGCCTCGGCAAACGTTCGCGGCTTCAGTTGCAGAGTCTTGGCAAGGTCGGCGATCGCGCGGTCGAGATTTCCCTTGGCAACATAAGCGACGCTGCGATAGTAATACGCCTCGGCGTAATCCGGTCTCACGCGGATGATACCGGTGAGCTTCGCGATGTCGGTGTCGGCATCCCCCGTCCAGGAAAAGGCGACGTCCCGGTCGTGATCGGCGTCGGCATTAGCCTGATTAAGGCGATTGGCCTCGGTCAGGTCGGCGACGGCCCCGCCATAATCACCGGCGCGGTAAAGCGCGTCCGCCCGCTGACGGTAGGCCTCCGCGAAGTTCGGATCACACTCGATCGCTCGTGTGTAGGCGTGGACGGCGCCGTGCAGTCTTCCCCGCATGGCAAGGGCATAGCCGCGATCGAACTTCCACTGTGCCCACGGGGCTTGCCCCGCCGCCAAACCGGGCATGCCCACGACGAACAGCACAAATACTGCGGCTATCTCTCGTTTCGCGTTCATGGCAGACGCTCCACGATACGGTTGCGTCACAGCGGCTACTGGCATCCCTGCCCGGCCCCTGGACCCTTCGGCGGGAAAGCAACTTGGCCGCTTATTACGTCCGCAAATTGCGTGCCCTTCGCAATAACGGCCGAATCTACGGATTTCCTATCGTGGCCCGTTGTCAACTTGAACACAGGGCGCCGTCGTTTCTTTCCGCTATTCCTTCTTTTGCAGCGAGCGGAGGGCCTCGTAGCCGCCGATTCATCGGTGTAACTGCGCGATCATCCGACAGCATCCGGCCGCATCTCATTTCTTCCCCGACGGCAGGCGGATCGTCTCGCCATCGACGGCAAAAACGCCGTTGCCGCGATGGTGGATCGTCTTTGGGTCTTTCTTCGCGGGGTCGATCCAGGCTTTGACGACTTCGAGGATGAAGAAGTTGTACTTCGTGGCCAACTTCGCGTCGATCAGCTTGCATTCCAGATTGGCGTAACACTGGTCGATCAGCGGGACGTCAACTAATTTGCCGGGCGTGGGCGTGAGGTGGAACTTGCGGAATTTATCGACCCTTCGCCCCGACGTGTTCCCGATGCCGACGACCTCCGCGGCCAGCTCGACGGTGGGGATATTGATGACGCATTGCTTCGTGGCCTTGAGGTTGGCGAACGAGTGGTTCCGCTCGCTCATGATGATGCCGAGGATCGGCGGCTCGAAGTCGATCATCGTCTGCCACGACAGCGACATGACGTTGGCCCTGCCCTTCTGCGCGGTCGAGACCAGCACGACCGGGCCCGGTTCGAGCAGGCTGTAGACTTTGGAGAGGGGAAATGTCTTCTTTCTCATGTTATTATTACCGGCCGAGAAGAGAGCCAGTCAGAACCGCCGGTACACTTCGATAGGCCATCGCTTCAAAACCTCCGCGATGTCCTTGCCGGCGCCGGGTAGATCTTCCTCGTTGCGAATGCGACGCACTTCCCCGAGAAACTGAGGATCATTGGCCGCAATCCAATCTTCAAGATCGTCCAGACTCTGGGCGCTGACGAGAACGCTTTGCGGTATCTCTACGGTGCGATCGGATGAATCAGCCATACGACTACCCTTTCCCGAATGCTCTGATAGTTACTATGAGGGTCTCCTGGAATTGCCGCGGCAGAAACAGGCTGTAGGAGGCGTCTCCTGACGCCGATCGCGCCGGTGCAAAGACCCAATCGGCGACAGGAGTCGCCTCCTACAATCTGAATTCCAGGACACCCTCAATTACTATAGCGGGGGTCACCCGTGGCAGCAAGCAGAGGAGCGCTTTTCCACACGTTTCCGCTATGGAAACAGCGAACGCTGTCCGGGGCCGCCGGGCTGTTCGGCGGGAGTGATGCCAAGGTGCTCGTAGGCGGCCGGCGTCAATTTTCGGCCGCGGGGAGTGCGAACCAACAACTCGCTGCGGAGCAGGAACGGCTCGACCTCGTCGATCAGCGTATCGGGCGAGAGATTCATCGTGTGCGCGACCGCCTCGACCCCCACCGGACCGCCGACAAAGACGCGGCCGATCGTCTCCAGGTACTTGCGATCTTGCGAATCGAGCCCGAGCGGATCGATCCCCTGCATCGCCAGGGCGTCGCGGGCGACTGCCAGCGTGATCTTTCCATCGGCCTTGCTCTGGGCATAATCGCGCACCCAGCGGAGGCGGTTGTTCGCCAAGCGTGGCGTGCCGCGGCTGCGACCGGCAATCTCGGCCGCGGCGCTATCGACAATCTCGACCCGCAGCTTCTTCGCGTTGCGGCGAACGATTTCCGCCAACTGCTCGACCGTGTAGAAGTCCAAGTGCTCCCGGGTTACGAAGCGGTCGCGCAACGGCGCCGAGAGCAGGCCGCTGCGGGTAGTGGCCCCGATGAGCGTGAACGGGCGGAGCGACATGTTGATCACCCGCGCGTTCACCCCCTCGCCCAATGTCAGATCGACGCGAAAATCCTCCATCGCCGGATAGAGAAACTCCTCGACGGCCTTGGGCAGGCGGTGAATCTCGTCGATGAACAGGACCGACCGTTCCTCGGCGTTGGTCAGATAGGGGATCAGGTCCTTGGGGGCGGCCAGGGCGGCGCCGCTGGCGATCTGGAAGCCGACGCCCAGATCGCGCGGAATGCACATCGCGAAGGTCGTCTTTCCCAAGCCGGGGGGCCCATCGAAGAGGATGTGCCCCAGCGGCTCTCCCCGCTTCGCCGCGGCATCGACCGCGATCTCCAGCCGGGCGTAGACTTCCCGCTGGCCGACCATGTCCTGCATGTGCTGCGGACGCAAGTCGCGGTCCTTATCGTCATATTCTGCCGCGGCTTGCAGCATCGGTTCACGTGCCATAACCACACAGTATAGGAGGGGACAGGCCAAGGGGCCAGCGGTGGCGGAAGATCGGTATTCTCGATCAAATCGGTTTCTGGTATGATCGGCGTAGACAGAAAGGATTCTGGCACTTATGAACGGATTCGACTCTCCTACCGCGCTATGGATCTTGGTGGTTGCGCAAATCGTCGGTGTTCTGACGGCGTTTGTGGCGAGGTTTAGTGAAGGATCGCCCCGCCAGGCGATCAGCCAGAACGTCTTTTTCGCCGTCCTCCTGCTAATGGGGGCTGCTGCGCTGCTGGCGATGGCGGTTGGGCCGGGCTGCTGGCTGGGTTGCGCGACGACGTTGGCCGTGATGATTTTGACGGTCACTTGCGACTTCCGTCGAGGCCGACAGTCGGCGACCTGGTGAGCCTTCGGGCGGCGGCCGCATCGCTGCAGCCGCCCCGCGCTGGGGTGGCAGTTCAACTGCCACCCCAACCATGAGCGACGATCGCGCCGGAATTGTTCCACCAGCTTCACCAGATTGGCGGAAAACGGCCTCGATACGATCGTGCAATCCGCCAAAATCGAAAAAAATCTTCCTTTCGGTAGAACCGGCAACCGAAACCTATATTCAGGCAGCAATCTATCGGATACGGGCGTTGCCTGGGGGGGCAATTCCGCAATCCTGTCGCTGAGACTGTGAAGCGATAGGCCCTCCCACGCTGGTCCGACCGGTCTCGTTGCTGGGCTGACCAGATCAATTCACTGACTTCCCCGGCGAACTTTCTTCGCTCGGGGTGCAGCCACCGAGGAGGGAGAAAATGCGACGTCTCTTAACGGGTTTCGTGGTCGCCGCTCTGATCGCGGTCGTTCCCGCGCTGGCGCTGGCCAGCAACCAGCAGGTTGCCGAAGAAATCGCCAACCGCTTCAATAACAGCGGCCAAATGAGCGGCCACTGGAAGATTGGCGTGAAGTATCAGAATCGCACGGCTTGGCTCCAGGGGCAAGTCGCCAGCGCCGAGCAGATGAAAATGGCCCTGCGGCTGACCTTTAAGACCGCAAGCGTCGATCGGATCGTCAACGAGTTGAGCATCGCTCCGTCCGAGGTTGCTCAGCCCGCCAAGGTTGAGACGGTCAAGATCAACGTGACCGATCCGGGCAGCCATGCGGCGCAGACGGGCTACAATCCGCTCCGCGAGCAGAGCGCAGTGCCGGCTGCAAACGCCAAGCAGCCGCAGAAGGCCGGTTTCCTGACGCGGTGGGAGGCGCTCACTCATCGGAAGCCCAAGACAGAAACCTCGCAACCGCAGTCGCAACCGCTGCCGATGCGCGAAATGGCGCCCGCCCGCGACGACCAGACGCCGAACTCGAAGGCCTCGGCCATTCGGCAAGTCTCGGCCGAGGAGCCGCAAGAGCTTCCGGCGGCCCAATATGCGAATCCCGCGGCCCGCGCTGCTGTGATGCAACCGGTACCGCGCGGTCCAGTCGGGCCGATCGCCGCTCCGCCGCTGCCGATGTATCAACCCGGCGCCGCCCAGGCGGGCGCCTCCCGGGCCTGCTACGATCAGCCCTGCATGCCCAACTATGCCTGGCCAAGCTATGCCGCGTACCCGAACTACGCCGCCGTGACCTATCCGAAGCAGTATTCGCCCACGGCTTGGCCGTACATCGGACCCTTCTATCCCTATCCGCAAGTGCCGTTGGGATGGCGCAAGGTCACCTTGGAATGGGATAGCGGTTGGTGGTTCCTCGACTTCAAAGATCAGCCGGCAAGCTGTTGGCAGAGATAACCGGCAATCGACCGCTGGTTGACGCCGCGGCGATCTTCGCCCAGCGAACTGGAGATTCAAGCCCCCACTCGGCACGCCGACGTGGGGGCTTTCGTTTCTTGCCCCCCCGGAACTCCCCAGTTTCGATACGTCAATAGTCCGGTATTCTCTCCCGAAATCTGCCGGAACCCCGGAATCGTGCGGAATCGTGTCCAGAGGAGTATCGCCGCGCAGCATCATTATTCTCCCCATGGTCTCGCGGCATCGACGCATCGTTATCGGCTGCGGCGGCGGGCGCATTTTCGATGTGCCCGCGCCGCGGCGGGAAGGGAAGCTCGTCGAACGGCGCTCACCGGGAAGAGACCGCGATATCGGCGGTGTTGTTGCCGGGCTTGATCTCCACGATGAGCTTCGACTGGTGATTGAATCGCGGCGGAACCGCCTCGACCTTCTCGGGGACCATTTCACCGGGCTGGCCAAATGCCTTGGGGACCATCTTGCCGGTCTTTCGCAGGGCACGAATCTCGACGCGATTCCGGCCGATGGCGGGTCCGATTCCGGCGGGGAGATGATATCGGCCACCCTCGATTTTCCCTCCTGCCACGGCGCCATGCGCTCCTGCGAGCGGCGTAAAAAGAATCGAGCCTTCCAGCAGCGGTTTTCCGTCGAGCGTCACGGCGCCCCCGACCGCGCCGCGATCCGCTCCCCGCCCACCGCACCCGGATAAGAACAGGAGCGCGAGTGACAGCAGGATTGGAGGTAAGCGATTGCTCGCGGTCGAGGAGAACATGAACACCTCGGTTCATTCGTCAACGTTATTGCCGTCGGCGATCCATCCGAGACTCTGCCAGGTGGCGGTGTCGATCGCGTCTTGGAGAAAGCGCACGCTGCCGTCGCAGAAGGTGGCATTCACGCCTCCCGGATGGCGGCTGCGGGGACTGGCGTAATTGGCGTCGTCGCCTCCGGCGACGCAAGGCAGGTCCAGCGACGAATCGCTGGGACTGCCGCCGTCCGGGCAAAACTGGTAACAGATGTTGTCGGGAGCGGTGGAATTCGGACCGAGGGTGACGAACAATGTCTGGCAGCCGGCGCGATTCGTCCAGAAGTCGCCGCGATTGTCGTTGGCGCTGACGCCCCTGAGGTATTCGGCCACGGCCATGGTGTGACTGGCGCCGTCTTCGATCTCTTGCAGTCCCCTTCCGCGGTGGTAGCAAAAAGCGGCGCGCCGCGCAGGAACGCCGTCGCTCAGCGCATCGCCGTCGTTCAGCCCGGAGAAAACGCCGAGATAGTTGGTCTTGGGCACGTGGAACGTATAGCCCGGTCCCCAATCCATTTTGTCTTCGCCGTAGCCGTCGCTGGGGCAGAGCAGCATCGGAAAAGAGAGTTGCGGCACGCCGGCCCATTGGTCGGGCTTATACCAGGGATTGTTCAGATCGAAGCGCGGCCCGTGGATCGCCGCGTAGTACGAATCCTGCTCCATGTACGGCATGAGGAAGTGCAGCAGATAGACCCACTCGTAGCTGCCGTTGGCGTAGTCGTAGGAGAAGCGGACTTTGGAATTGATGCCCGGCGGCAATTTGCCGTACTGGCAGGCGAAATTGTGAAGAGCGACGCCGATCTGGTGCAGGTTGTTGGAGCACTGTGCGCGGCGTCCCGCCTCGCGTGCCGCCTGCACCGCGGGCAACAGCAGGGCAATCAAGATGCCGATGATCGTGATCACCACCAACAACTCCACCAGGGTGAACCCGCCGTCACTTCGGGAATTGGAATGCATGGCCAATCGCCCTTCCTGTGCTGTTCGCGCGCGTCACGCGCGCAGCGGCGAGGGCACTCCCCCCGCCACGTCTATCGAATACTTCCCGTACCGGAGAGCCGCATCGGCCATGGCCAGAACGTTTTCGGGGGGGACTCCCAGCACGATGGCGTGGATGTGCGAGAAAATCAGTCCACCGCCCGGGGCGAATATCCGCATGCGCTCCCTCACCTGTTCTCTCACCTGGTCGGCGGATCCGTTGGGGAGCACGGTTTGCGTTTCCGCGCCGCCTCCCCAGAAGACGATTCTCCCGCCGAAGCGTTTTTTCAGTTCTGCCGGGTCCATTCGCGCCGTGGTCGTCTGGATCGGATTCAAGCAATCGACGCCCGCTTCGATGAAATGCTCCATCAAGTTGAAGATCGATCCGCAGCAATGATAGAGCGTCTTCGCATCACTGTTGCGGTGGACATAGTCGGTCATGATGCGGATATTCGGGACATACAGGTCCCTGAAGATCTTCGGACTGAACAGTTCGCCTTTTTGCGTGCCCCAGTCGGTTCCCGACATGAAGATCACGTCGATGTACTTTCCCACGGCTTGCAGGTAGATGCGGATGTTTTCAATGGCCCGTTCGGCGGTGGCCTGCAAGATGGAGAAGGCGTAATCCGGCTCGGCGACCAGGCGGTAGAGCCAATCGGTGATGGTGTGGCCAGCGAAGATCCCGTTCCAGCCCAAGTAGGCCTGCAAGAATCCGCCGAGGATCGCGTATTCCGTATTTTCGTAGAGTTCTTTGGCCGACGTCTCGAGTTGTCGCAGGTGTTCGTCGCTGTAGAGCGGGATCGATGCGGCCCAGTCTTCCGGACTCATCTTTTCGTCGAGATTTTCGCTCATGCCGGTGGGGCAGGCGCGGTCGAACGCCAGCGCGCCGGCGCCCTGACCCCCGCCAGCTTGCCCTGCCAGTCGCGGACGTGCAGGTAGCCCCTCTCATCGGCGACGGGATTGAAGCTGCCGGGCACGAGCACCTCGTTGCCCCGGCTGGTCCGCCAGGGCTTCCAGTCCTTGGCCTCCAGCCGCCAGTCGAAGCAGAAGGGATTTTCCAGCTCGATGATGTCCGAGTGCAGCCGCTGCCGCACCGGCTCCGCCAGCCGCACTGTCATGCCGAACGGCTCCGGAACGATCGGCGGGCCAAGATCGTCCCAGCCGAGGTGTTTCAGCAACTCGACGTAGGGATCGGCGCAGATCGTCGTGCAGATGCAGCCGCCGAAGTCGATCGGCACCCGATCCGGTTCCTGAAAACGAATCGCCTTGCGCACTCGTTCGCGTGAATTCATGATGGGGGTGTGCAGTCTGCTGTGAGCACCAGTTCTCGTTGTTTCCGCTTAGCGATCTTGCGGACTCGCTCCGCAGACATCGGCATGGCGCTGGCGGCGGTCGAAATGGGCCAACAATCCTCGGCCGGCGCGGCGCATGTGGATGCTCATTGCCCGGCGAGTTGCCTTGGGGTCATGCCGGCGAACCGCGTCGTAAATGTCGGTGTGGACCTGCAAATTCCTCTCGGTGAAGAGCAGGCGGCTGGCAAACATGCGAATCATCACGTGGGTGTCCTCAATGGCCCGAATCGCCCGGCGATTCCCCGCTGCCCGAAACAGCAGCATGTGAAAAGCCAGATCCGCGGCGTGCCATTCTTCCACAAGGCGGTGCAAATCGTCCGGCTCGGGATCCGGCGGAGACTGGAATCGCCCGGCCATGCGCGACAGGTTCTGCCAGAGGCCGTCAAGCTCCTTCAGTTGCGCCGGATTGATTCGCCGCGCGGCGGCCGCCGCGGCGGCACATTCCAGCGTGGTGCGAAACTCGACCAGATCGACCAGGTCGCGACGCTCGGCCTCCTTGACAAACACTCCCCGACGCGGCCGGTGGACGACCAGGCCTTCACTCTCCAGTTGGCTGATTGCCTCGCGAACGGGAATCAAGCTGGTGCCGATTTCTCGAGCCAGCGCGGCCGGATAAAGTCGCTGGCCCGCTGTGAACAGGCCACTGGTCACCTTGTGCCGGATGTGGCGATAGGCGCTTTCTCGTAGAGTCCGCTTCATGGTGGCGACAGAGTTATAGCTTCCTCGTATTGAAAAATAATCAACATTCAATAGATTATAATATATGCGCAACCCTGTCAAGACCCCTCGGCTCGGGGCCAGTAATAGCAACGCCGAATCATTGTTCGGTACTGTGTCCCGGAACGCCACCACCGGAACACCACCGGAATGCCCCTCAGCCCCCACTTGGAACACCGACTTGGGGGCGTCTTTAATCGGCTGGCATATGACATGGGGAGGCATCGCGCGAGAAGGGGGCTGTTTCTCGCTGGTGCCGCGGCGAGCAACAAGGTTGCCGGCTAAGAGGTACGATGTCTGGTTTTTTTGCCCAAACTGCCCATACTTTCATATCTGCAGCCGATTTACCCCTACAATCGAAAAAATCCACAAGTCCGGCCTAGTTTAACACGATAAATAGTGCAACCACGGCTTCGGTCACAGTTTGTCGAGGAGACACGGATGTCTAAGAAGGCCAATTCCATCCTGCTCAGTGTTTTGGGTCTGATGTCACTGCTGACGGCTACGGGCTGCAGCACCGTGGCGGGCCCAAACTTCGGGGCGTTCAACTTCCCGATCCCCGTGTCGCCGTACCTGCAAAAAGAGGCGGAGGATCGCTTCTGGAACCACCGCCGCTACGAACGCATGCCGATTCTCGGCCCGATTACGCCTGGGGCCCCGGAGACGGCGTTGGACCCACCGTCGGAGGACGAGGTGATGCGGGCTTTGGAGAAGGCGCGGCCGCTTCAGGGCGGGCTCCCCTTCCTGCATGAAATTCAACGCAACAACGTGCGCATCCGGGTTGACCTCGTCCAAGACACAATTGATCCGCCGCGGGTGATGCCGTTGGTCGGACCGGTGCAACTCCACCACTGCCACTACAAGTGCACCGTCTACTTCACCGAGGTCACCCGCGTCGGCTGGCCATTCCCCTATACGAATACAGAAGAGGAAGGGCAAGAGGTGCTCTACATCGATCACGATCATCTGCACATGGTCGGAAACGTCGACCAGGGACCGGGGGCCAACTAAGCCTGGGCAACCAAGAAATCAGCCACCTTCGGCTGTGGCGAAGCGAAGCCGTTACAAACCCCGGTGGCTGTCAGGCCGCTGGGGTTTGTTTCGTTGGCGGGGCTCGCCGTTTTCGGGGATCTTCATCGAGTTTGCCATGTTGACTGCCGTTCGCCGAGCGCTGGCCTGTGCACTGGTCGCCGCGGTTGTCGTTGCTGCCGAGAGGTCGGCCGGGGGCAGCGAGGCCGACGATCAGTTCGCCATTGCGGCAGGCCAATACAATCACCACGACTGGAAACTGGCGGTCAAGGAGTTCCAGACGTTTCTAGCGGCGTATCCCAACGAGCGCAGAACAAACGACTGCGTCTTCTACCTTGGCGAGGCGCTGCGGCAGTTGGGCGAGTTCAAGCAAGCCCGTCGGCAGTTTCAGCTTTATATCGGCCACGAGCCGGCTGGCAAGCACGCCGCGGCCGCGCGGTTCGGCGCCGCGGAAGCCGCCTATCTGGCTGAAGACTACCGAGCGGCCAAGCCCGATCTGCTCAGGTTCCAGAAGCAGCACCCCGACGACCCGTTGAACGCTTTCGCCCTGACTTACTTGGGCGACATCGCGTTGTCGCAGGGCGATGTGACCGCCGCCGCCCGCTATTATCGCGATGGTCTGCAACGTTGCCCCAACGGACGGCTGCAAGACGAATGCCGCCTCGGGCTCGGCCGCGCCTTGCAGGCGCAGCAGCAGTTGCAGGAGGCCGAGCAGCTCTATGCGGCGGTGGCGGCCAACGCGGGCAGTTCCTTGGCCGACACCGCCCAGTTCCATCTTGGCTTGGCGCAATACGAATCGGGGAAGTTCGACCAGGCGCTGACGAGCTTTTCGGCCTTCGAGGGGCGGCTGGCCCAGAGCCCCTGGCGGGCGAATGCCCGGCTGAATTGCGGCCTGACACTGCTGAAGCTCAATCGCGCGAACGAGGCAATCAAGCAATTCGCCGCCGCGATCGCAACTCCGTCGGCCGACGAAGGGATCGTCGAGCAGGCGATTGAGGGGAAGGTCCGGGCGGCGCTGCAAACGAAGGACTACGACGCGATCGACCGCGAAGCGGCGGAGTTCGAGAAGCGGTTCCCCCGCAGCCCGCTGCGCAGCGACGTGCGGCGAATGCTGGCCCGCTCGCTGATCGAGCGGAAGGAGTGGTCGCGTGCCGTGGCGTTGTTGGAGGGCTTGATCGGCGAGGCCCCGGCAAAGGGGGCAGTCCCATTTTCGTTGACACGAAAACTGGGACAGTCCCCCGGCGGCGTGCGGCAGCAAGACCTCGAAAGCCGCTACCTCTTGGCCCTGGGGTACGAAGGGCTCGCTCGCTTTGAGGATGCGTTGGGCGCGCTGCAAACGGTGGTTGATGAGGGCAAGGGGCAATTGAGGGCGGATGCACAACTGAACAGCGGCACGCTCTTGATGGCCCTGAAAAGACCGGCCGAGGCGGTGGTTCCCTTGGAGGCGTTCTTGGCCGCCAAGCCCCAAGGAGACGTCGAGGCGAAGGCGTTGGCGGCATTGGCCATTTGCCACGCCCGCGCCAAACAGATCGACAAGGCCAAGCGGCGTTACGCCGAATTGCTGGAAAAATACCCGCGGCACGCGTTGATCGCGCCCACGACCGAGCGGCTGGCCGACGCCGCTTTCGACGCCAACGACGCCGTCTGGGCGGCGGAACTATCGCAGCGGCTGACCGCCGTCCGCGGGTCGGCCGCGTACGAGTTGAAAGGCAAGCTCAATCTCGGCTGGAGTCAGTTCAAGGCGGGAAAGCTGGCCGAGGCGGCCGCGACGCTTGAGGAGTTGCTCAAAGAGAATCCGCCCGCGGCGATTGCCGCCGAGGCCGCCCTCGTGCGCGGCCGCTCCTTGCAGGAACTTGGCCAGAACGAAGCGGCGCTGGCAATGTACAATCTGGTGATCGAGCGATGCCCCGGCAGCCCACACCGCGGCGATGCGCTGCTGGCGGCCGCGCGGCTGCAAGCGAAGTTGAAACAGCCGGCCGCTGCCGCCGCTATTTACCAGCGGCTGGCCGACGATTGTCCTCGCTTCCTGAAGCTCGATGCCGCCATCGACGAATGGGCATGGCTGCTGCTCGATCTCGGCAAGCCGCAAGACGCCGCCCGGCTCTTCGAGCGTCTCCACAAGGAATATCCGGAGAGCGGATTCTGGGCCGACGCCGCCTGCCAGTTGGCTTGGCAAGCGCTCCGCGGCAAGGATTATCAGCGGGCCGGGGCACTGATCGACGAAGTCCTCGCCCAGCAATCTGCCGGCGCGAATCGCGGCCCCGCCGATCCGTCCGCCGCCAAAGTCCGCGAGTACGCCATGCTCTTGCGCGGGCAGGTCGCCGTGGCCAAGTCCGATTGGCCGAAGGTCCGTGAAGCTTTCGAGGCACTGTTGAAGGAGTATCCGCGCAGCCAGCGGCGGCTGCTGGCCGAATACTGGATCGCCGAATCCTACTATCGCCAGCGCGACTACGCCGCGGCGATCGAGCGATTGGAGCGGCTGACCCCGCGAATCAAGGAGAAACGCGAGCCCTGGATGGCGATGATCCCGCTGCGGCACGCCCAGTCGCTGGCGCAGCAGAAGCAATGGGCCGACGCCCAGGCGATCGCCGCCACGATCGAAAAGGACTTCCCCAACTTCGAGCAGCAGTACGAGGTCGATTATCTGCTGGGCCGATGCTTCGCCGACAAAGGAGAGTTCGATTCCGCCCGGCAGGCGTACAAGAAGGCACTGCGTTCGGCCGCCGGCGAGAAGACCGAGACCGCGGCGATGGCCCAATGGATGATCGGCGAAACTTACTTTCACCAGAAGAAGTATGAGGCCGCGCTGCGGGCCTACTCGGGAATCGAGTTCGTCTACGACTATCCCGTTTGGCAGGCCGCGGCGCTGTTGCAGGCGGGCAAGTGCCGCGAACTGCTGGGCGAGCCCGCCAAAGCCGGCGAAGCTTATCGAAAAATCCTGAAATCCTATCCGAACACTTCATTTGCCAAGGACGCCGCCAAGTTGCTGGCGCAGCTCGAAGCGGCGACGTCGCGACATTGACGGCCGTCGCGGCCAACTGCGCGGGCAGAGAGGAATCATGACATGTTGAGTCTGAAAAGAACGTCGCTGCGATTCTCGGTGATGTTGTTGGTGGTGCTGGCATGTGCCTATTGCGTTCAAAGCGTGCCGACGGTGCGGGCCTCGAGCGAAACCGTCGCGACCACGCCAACCGCCGTCGCTCCGCCCGATGAGCACGGCTCGTCTGCCGCGCCGTCCACAAGCGTGCGCGCCCTGATCCCAACGACCGACCTGCGGAGCATCATCCACGACGCCGGCCCGCTGATGTACGCAATTCTGCTGTGCTCGTTCTTGCTGGTCGCCTTCTTCCTGGAGCGCTGCGTCAGTTTGCGCCGCGGACGGGTGATCCCGCGGCCGTTCGTCAAACGATTCCTCAGCCAGCTCCGCGAGGGCAAACTTGACCGCGAGCAGGCGCTGGAGTTGTGCAAGAAAAACGGCAGCCCCGTGGCCGGGGTGTTCGCCGGGGCGGTGCGCAAATGGGGACGACCGGGCGTCGAAGTCGAGCAGGGCGTGATCGACGCCGGCGAACGCGCCACCAACGGACTGCGGCGATACCTGCGGGTGTTCTACGGCGTGGCCACCATCGGGCCGCTGTTGGGACTGATGGGGACCGTACTCGGCATGATCCAGACCTTCAACGTCATCGCCGACCCGGCGTCCGACGCGCTCGGCCGGGCGGCCCCTTTGGCCGGCGGCATCGCCAAGGCGCTGTTGAACACCGCCGGCGGATTGGCCATCGCCATTCCTGCCTCGATCCTCTACGTCTTCTTCGTCAGCCGCGTCGACCGGCTGGTGATCGAAATCGACCGGCTCGCCCAGGAGGTCGTCAACGTGATCTCGGCCGAGGATCTGGCGGAGCGAAAAACCTCGGGCCCAAAATCGCGGCGGAGCAGCACTCCCGCCGCGGCCTAAGCGGTGAGAGCCGCTACTGCGAAACCGCGAGCGGTTTCGATCTCAAATCTAAAATCACAGATCTAAAATCACAGATCTAAAATCACAGATCTAAAATCACAGATCTAAAATCACAGATCTCAAATCACAGATCTAAAATCACAGATCTAAAATCACAGATCTCAAATCACCAATTTCAAATCCTCCCGATCCCCCATGCCACTAAAAACCCATCTCGACGATGAACCGACGCTGAACCTGACGGCGATGCTCAACGTCATGTTCCTGCTGATCATTTTCTTCATGCTGGGAACGCGATTCATCGACGACGAGCGGAAGATCGGACTGCGCGTGCCCGAGGTGGTCGATCGCGGCACGCTCACCGCCGCCCCCGCCCGCCGCGAAGTCAACGTCTATCGCGACGGCACGATCACGCTGGACAAGAAGCCGGTGACGCTCGACGAGTTGACCGTGCGGCTGGCCTCGGCCCGGCGGCAATACAGCGATCTGGGCGTACTGGTCCGCGGCGACGCCCGCGGCGAGTTCCAGAACGTCGCCTCCGTGCTGACCGCCTGCAAACAAGCGGGCATTCAGGACCTGGGCATCACCGTCCGCTCGATGCCCTTGAAGAGATAACTTGTAGGAGGCGACTCCTGTCGCCGACCAACCGCCGCGACAGACCGCCATGATCGGCGACGGGAGTCGCCTCCTACAGACCGAAACCATGAACGCATTCCACTTCCACCGCGTGCTCGACACCCTGGCCGGCATGGAACCGGTGATGGTGATATTCTGGCTGGGGCTTCTGTTCTTCACCGCCGGGTTGGCGGTACTGATGTACACCCGCTGGGGACAATACCGTCCGCTGCGGAAGTGCATGGGCCTTTCGCTGCTGGCCCATCTGATGCTGGCCAGCTACGCCGCGACGATCCACATTGCCGCGCCGTTCGCGCCGCCGGCCGAGCAGACCATACGGGTCTCGATCGGCGACGGACCAGTCGAGCAGGCCGCCGGCGGCGGGGCATCGCCAACCCACGACGCCGTCGGGCAGCCGTGGGAAGTCTTTCCCGACGATGACGCGGCGCAACCGAAGGAGATCGGGTTGGAGCGGGGAACGAGCGATCCGCTGGCGGAGCCAAAACGCCTGGTGCGTGCCGAGGATGCACGACTGCCGGGCGAGCCCTCGCTCGATCGAATCGCGTTGGCCGATGCAAAGCCCTCGACGCCTACGACCGCAGCACTTCATGCGGCGCGGGAATCGCCGCCGCTGAAGCCGGCCGAGCCGATCGAGGCGCCCGCGGCGCAACACCGCGAGGCCGCGCCGCCGGCAATCCCCAATGCCGCGGCCGAAACCGAGCGTTTGGCAAGCGACAATCCTGGCAGGCCGGTGCGGGTGTCGTCCGACGATACGCCGCAGTCGTTGCTCGATCAGTTCGCCCCGTTGCCGGCCATGACCGACAGCGATCCGGTCGAACCGCCGACGTCGCTGGACCGCGCCGCCACGGCGCCGCAACACATCAAGCCTTCTCCGCGGATTGCAACCAATGTCGATGGCGTAACCGGCAGCAGCGGCTCGGCCAACGCTGGCGACGAGGCTGGCGGCGAGGGCGGGAAGCATGCAGACGGCGGCGAGAACCGAGCGGGCTCGGCCGAAGTCACGCTGGCGGGCGTTCCCCGCAGACTCGCCGGCAACTCGGTGCCCGATGCCTATCGCCTCCGCGTTGCACCGAATCGAAGCGACGTAGCGCAAAGCCGCGGCGGCACCGCCGCGACCGAAGCCGCCGTGAAGGCCGCGCTCAAATGGCTCGCCGACAACCAGGACGCCGACGGCCGCTGGAATCCGCGAACCCACGCCGCCGGCAAGGAAACCAACGTGCTAGGGCGCGATCGCCAACACGCCGGCAGCCATTCGGATAGCGCCATGACCGGCCTGGCCCTGTTGGCTTTCCTCGCCTCCGGCCACACACACCTCGATGGTCCCTACCGCGACGACGTTCGCCGCGGATTGGAGTACCTGATGCGTACCCAGACCGCCGACGGCAATCTCGCCGGCCAGGCCGCTCCGTTCGAGTTCATGTACTGCCACGCGATGGCCGCCTGCGCGCTGAGCGAGGCCTATGGCATGACGCACGACGCCCGGCTGAGCGGGCCGGTCCGCAGGGCGGTCAATTACACGCTCCGGGCCCAAGACCCGATCGGCGGCGGCTGGCGGTATCGGCCGGGCGACGCCGGCGATACCAGCCAGATGGGCTGGCAACTAATGACGCTCAAGAGCGCCGAACTGGCCGGCATTCCCATTCCCGACAGCACGCGGCAGGGCATCATCCGCTATCTGCAAAGCGTCGCCTCGGGCAACTACGGCGGCCGGGCTGCTTATCGACCGAGCGAGCAGCCCACCCGGACCATGACCGCTGAGGCGCTGGTCTGCTGGCAATTTCTCGGGCTGTCGCGGCAGAATCCCGCCTGCAATGAGGCCGGCGACTTCCTGCTGGCCGAACTGCCGAACCAGTCCAACTCGAATCTCTACTATTGGTACTACGCCACCTTGGCGATGTATCAGTTGCAGGGCATCCACTGGCAGCAGTGGAACGACGCTTTGCGCCAGGCGGTGGTCGGCCGGCAGGTGAAAGAGGGCCCGCAGGCCGGCTCTTGGGACACCGACGATCTCTGGGGCGGCCACGGCGGCCGCGTCTACACCACCGCGCTGGCCACGTTGACGCTGGAAGTCTACTATCGCTTCCTGCCGCTCTACGCCGAAGTCGCTCCCGACGACGGAGCGAAGTAGACCACCGCGCGCTGCAACCGTTTCTGGTGACCAGAGCGTTTAGCCGGCGGGTTTGCCCGCCGCGGAATGTTGACGACTCCGACCGATCCGCGGCGAACAAGTTCGCCGGCTAAACGTTCCGATCGCCACAGACCATTGCTGCACCCGGTGACGGTCCCCCGGTTGACGGCGAAATGCGGATTGTACATAATGCACGCCCACGGGTGGCGAGACGAATCCGTTTTCTTGTTTCCGGAGAAATCGCGATGAGACTGCAAGGCAAAAGGGCAATCGTTACCGGCGGGGCGGCGGGCATCGGCAAGGCGATTGTCGAGGCGTTCGTGCGCGAAGGGGCGCGCGTGGCCGTTTTCGACCTGCACCGCGACAAGGCCCAGCAGGTGGTCGAAGCGGTCTCCGCCCACGGCGGCAAGGCCTGCGCGATCCAATGCGACGTCGGCTTCTCCGACCAGGTCGCCCGCGCGTTCGCCGAGGCCGACCGCCAACTCGGCGGCCTCGATATTCTCGTGAACAACGCCGGGCTGATCCGGCAGTCGCCGATCGTCGAGATGCCCGAGGAAGATTGGGACTTCATCCTCCGCAACAACCTCAAGAGCGTCTTCCTCTGCTCGAAGGAGGCGGCCCGGCGGCTGATCGCGCAGAAAACGGGCGGCCGAATCATCGCCGTCTCGAGCATCCACGCCGTCTTGAGCGAGCCGAACTGCGGCCACTACACCGCGGCCAAGGGGGGCATCGAGGCTTTCTGCCGCACGCTGGCCACCGAATTGGCTCCGCACAAAGTGACGGTCAATTTCGTCCGCCCCGGCGCCACCTTCACCGAACTGACCGTGCCGATGTACACGCCGTCGGTCAAGCGGGCGCTGTTCGAGCGGATTTCGCTCAGGGAGATCGCCGAGGCCGCCTGGATCGCCGCCGGCGTGGTCTTCCTGGCCAGCGACGACGCCCGTTACATGACCGGCCAAGACCTCACGCTCGACGGCGGCTACGTCATGGACGGCAGCCTGCCCGGTGCGAAATACTGGACGGAGTAGACATGCTGGACCAAGACCGCGTCGATCGGATGCGAGCGTCGCTGCGCCAATCCAAGCTCGATGCCCTTGTGTTGCGGCTGCCCGAGAACATCGTTATGGGCTTCGGCGTTTGGCCGATGAACGGCTTTTCCTACGCCGTTTTCACGGCCGACGAAGGGCCCGTCACCCTGGTTGCCCCTTCCTGCGAAGACGAGGAGATGGACGGCTGTTGGGCCGAGGTTCGCTTTTTCACCTGGCCGCGCCTGGCGATGGGCGATCCGCTGGAGGCGATTCGCGGATCGATCGGCGCGGTCGCGCGGCGGCACAAACTGGCACGCGGGCGGATCGGCTACGAGGGCTCGTTCGAGTGCGTCGCCCCGCCGCACAATGCCGGCGAGGTAATCGTTCCCTGCGAAAGCTCGAACGCGTTTCTGAAATCGCTGCTGCCTTCCGCCCGCTGGTTCGACGCGGCGTCGCTGCTCCACGAGTTGCGGGCCACAAAGACCGAAGGGGAGATCGCCCGGCTGCGGCTCGCACAGCGGGTGGCCGGCTTCGGACTGGAAGCATTCCACGAGTCGGTCGAGCCGGGAATGACGGAGGCCGAAATTGCCGCAACCGTCTACGCCGCTTGTTTGACTCGCGGGGCGCGGCTGCGCGAGGTTCGGCACATCAACGTTTTTCCACAGGTTTCGACCGGACGGAATACCGAGCGTGCGTGGCGGCCGATCGTCACGACCGGCAAGCGCCGATTGGCGGAGGGGGAGGTGGCGCTGCTGGAATTGGGCGTCTGTGTCGATGGTTTTTGGGCCGACGTAACCCGCGTCAAGGCGGCCGGCAAGCCGACCGGGCTTCAGCGCGAGGTCTTCGCCGCGGTCAAAGCCGCTCAGCGGGCCGCGGTGGCCGCGATTGCCCCCGGCGTCGAGGCCCGAGTGCCGCACGAAGCGGCGACCGCGGTGCTGGTCGAAGCCGGTTTTGCGAAGCACGTCGTCCACCTGACCGGCCACGGCCTCGGCTTCCGCTATCACGAGCCCGAGCCGTTTCTCATGCCCGGCAACACGATGAAACTGAGAGTCGGCCACGTCTGCTCGGTCGAGCCGGGCCTGTACGGCCCGCCGTTCGGCGGCATCCGCTTGGAGGATAACGTCGCGGTCACGGCCGACGGCGTCGAGGTTCTGACGAAGACGGCGAAAATGATCTGACGCCGCGAAAAACGGAGGGCCCTCCATGAGCGAAACCCTGTTGGCCGGCCTGGCGATCACGCTGGCGTCCGGGCTCATCATGGGCGTCAGTCCCGCGCCGTTGAAACTGGTGCGGCACTTCCGCTACGAGCATTTTGGCTTCATTTCCATGCTCGTGGCGCTGGTGATTCTGCCCTGGACCATCACGTTGATCTACTGCCCCCAGCCGTTTGCGGCCCTCGGCGAAGTCGACGGCCTCGTTCTGTTGAAAGCCAACCTGCTCGCGCTCTGCTGGGGCATCGCCCAGGTGCTGGCGCTGCTCTGCTTCGTCCGCATCGGCGTCAGCCTGACCTACGGAATCCTCTGCTCGATCGGCGCGGCGGTGGGCGTCATCGTGCCGATGATTGTCAAAGCGTCGGGCGTGTTCCAGGAAGGACCGGATCTGTTCTCCCTGCCGGGCTTGGTGATCCTGGTCGGAACGGCGGTCATGGTCTGCGGCGTCGTCCTCGCCTCGATGGCCGGGGCGGGCCGGGAGAAACTGCGGAGCCGATCCGCCATCGCGTCGCAATCTGCCGCCAAAGGGGACAGTCCCATTTTCGCTGACACGAAAATTGGGACGGTCCCCCACTTTGCCGTCGGATTGATCATGGTGATTACCGCGGGCGTGCTTTCGGTCGGCTGGGGATTCGCATTCACGTACTTTCAGGCCCCGATCATTCAAGCCATGAAGGCACACGGGGCTAGGCCTTTTCCGGCCAGTATCGCGGTCTGGGCGGTCGCACTGCTCGGCGCCGCTCTGCCAAACGTCCTCTATCCTGCACTGCTGATGACCCGCAACAGGTCGTGGCGCACACTGGCCGACCAGCCAGCCGAGATCGGACTGTCGATCACGTACGGCATTCTCTTTTTCGTCCCCAGCGCCTTGTTGGGCGAGGGGATGCTCCGGCTTGGCCCCCTGGGAGCTTCCCTCGGCTGGGGACTGGTGCAAGGGCGCTGATCCTCGGCGGACAGGCCCTCGGTTTCGTGAGCGGCGAATGGCGCGGCGTCGAAGGCAAGCCCAGGCGGCAAATCTACCTCGCCATCGTGCTGCTGATTGTGGCCATGACGATCATGGCGTGCGCCAAGCAGCCTCATAGCTATTGAACGCTGAGCAGAAGTGGTCCTAATAGCCAGGAGCCAACGGCTCCCGGAGAGAAGCGTGCGTCGAGGCACTTTCCGGGAGCCGTTGGCTCCCGGCTATTGTCGCGCTGCTCACCGCGCGGGGAAAACGAGCGGCTCTGTCTGCCCCACCGTGGCACGAAGTGGCGAGTTGCCGTTATAATGGTGGCACTTATTGGTTCCCGCCAGATACCCCGCCGCGCTGAGAAAGGTCTGCCCATGCGACATTCCCCGGTGAAAATGCTGTTGTCAATTCTCGTCCTTGCCGGCGGCGTCTCGTCGGCGCTGGCCAAGGACATGGTAGTGGACTTCGCTTATCATCCGCAGCAGTGGCGGACCGCCATTTGTCCGCCGGACGATACTTACAAAACGCTGGTGACGGAAAAAGGGGCGTTAGTCTACCATTGGGGGCGACTGAAGGGAGATTTTGCCACGTCGGTTCGCGTGGTGGTTGACGATGCCGAGAAGATCATCGGCCAGAAACTCGTCTCGCCGCGGCTGCCGATCGTGCAGACGCAACTGAAGGCGGGCGACTTGAACATTCTCGAAGAGGCCTTTGCGGCCCCGAAACAGACGCTGGGGACTTCGGTCTCCCAGTCCGTAAACACGTCAACCGGCCAAACGACCGTTGAGCGGAACTGGGCCAACCCACCGGCGGGCGTCAGCCGCGAACTGGCGGCGGTCGTCGTCGGCTGGGGCAGCCCGATCCGCTATCGCGTCAAAGCCCCTCGCGGCGGCAAGGCGCTGGTGGCCGTCGCGCTGTGCGAAGGATGGCACGATAGCGTCGGCCAGCGTGTGCTCGACATCGAAGTCGAAGGAGCGAAGAAGCGAAGCGTCGATACGGTGGCCGAATCGGGCAAGAACGGCGCGGGGCTGTACTGGTTCGAAGCCGATGACGTAAACCACGACGGCACGATCGATCTGAGCGTGGCCGCCGCAAAGAACGCCGGCGACCGGAACGCCATCCTCAACGCCTTCTGGGTCTTCGATCGCTCGGTCAAGGCGACTTCCGCCGCCGTGCTCTCGGGCATGCTCGACTCGCAGGCCCTCTCGCTGATGTATGCCGGTCAGCCCGATCGCGACTCGCGCAAGGACTTCATCCTCGTCGAAGTGACGAACACCGGCGATTCGCCGCGGACGATCCAGCCGAAAGTGGTCGTACGCAGCGGTCTTACACTCGAAACGATCGATAATACGCCGTGGCAGGGCGGCGGAACCGATTGGGACGGAGGCCCGGGTCGCCACTTCGCCCCGCCGCCAAATTGGATTCAGATCGACGGCCACGAAAAAGTGCTCTGCACCGAGGTCACGTCCTTGACAAGCCGCAACGCCGGCGGCGGCCACAAGGCAACAATGGGGCTGAATTCCATCAAGATCGATCCCGGCAAGACGGTCTCCTTCGCGGTCGTCTATTGCGGCGGGGGGCGAGTCGATGCCACGCCGATGACGCTCCAAGATGTGGAAAGAGCGCGGCAGGCAACGGTCGAGTTGTGGCGAACCTGCAAGCTCCCTTACGATCATGTCCAGGTGCCCGATAGGAACATCCAGGCCCTGTTCGACAGCGCGATCCGCAACATCTGGCAGGCCCGCGAGATCAAGAACGGCCTGCCGGCGTTTCAGGTTGGGGCGACCTGCTATCGCGGGTTGTGGATCGTCGATGGCGCCTTCCTTCTCGAAGCGGCCACGATGCTCGGCACCGGCGACCAGGCCCGGGCGGGGATCGCCTACGAGATGACCTTCCAGCAGCCCGACGGCCGATTTCAGCTCCTGCCGCGGTTCTTCAAGGAGAACGGCATCGTACTCTGGACGTGGACGCGGCACGCGCGGCTGATGCAAGACAAGGCGTGGCTGCGCTCGGTTTGGCCGCGGGTCGAGCGGACGGTCGCATTCATCAAGCGGCTGCGGAAGCAGAGCTACAAGGACGCCTCGCCGTTGAACGACGGCCTGATGCCGCCCGGCGGCGTCGACGGCGGCATCAACGGCGAGCATCAGTATGAATACTCGAACGTGTATTGGAACCTGACGGGCCTGAAAGCCGCCATCGACGCCGCCCGCTGGCTGGGCAAGGACGACCAGGCGACCCAGTGGCAAGGGGAATACGACGATTTCTACGCCACCTTCCGCGGCTGCGCAGAGCGCGACATGCGCGACGACGGTCACGGCAACCGCTGCCTTCCCATCCTCATGCCGATCGACGACCCGAGTCTCCGCAAACGGCAGGACCCCGATTGGTTCATTCCCTGCAAAGGGCAATGGGCGTTCTGCCACGGCGTCTATCCCGGCCAGTTGTTCGACCGGAACGACCCGCTGGTAAGCGGCAACCTGGCAATGCTGAAGACCTACGAGAAGGAGGGCATGGTCACGACCACCGGCTGGTTGACCGGCGGAATCTGGAATTACTTCGCCTCGTTCTACGGCCACGCCTGGCTCTGGCAGGGCGACGGCCAAAAGGCCGCCGAAGTGCTGTATGCTTACGCCAATCACGCCTCGCCGCTGGGGGCTTGGATCGAAGAGCAGGGGCTGCGCAATGGGCCGATTCGCGAAAACGGCGATATGCCGCACAACTGGGCCAGCGCCGAGTTCATCCGCCTGACGACCCACCTGCTCGCGCTCGACCGCGGCAACGAGATACACCTGTTCGAGGGCCTGCCCGTGCAGTGGACCAAGGCCGGCATGGTGACGCGGTTGGACAAGATCGTCACCCCCTTCGGCCCGCTAACGTGTTCGCTCCGCGTCAGCGACGACGGGAAAAAGGCGGCACTCAGGATCGAGCCGCTCCGCGACGCCACGTGCGCGAGAATCGTCGTTCATCTGAGCCGCTGGGCCACCGTGACGCCAAATGCCACGATGGTCCTTGATCCGACGAAGGGGGCGGACGTCACGATTCCAATCCTAGGCGAAACGACCGAAATGGGAGTCGGCGGGAGATAGACAACGCGAAGAGCGGGGGACAGTAATTCTCTGCGGTCAAAATGGGAAATCGGTTTAGCCGCCGCGTCCACGCGGCGCAGAACCGCCCGCAATCGCGGCGCCGCGTGGACGCGGCGGCTAAACGGTTCGGAAGCCACGCACCCGAAAAAGAGAAGCGCCCCGTGGCGGTTGGCCGCGGGGCGCTTTGTTTTCGTTAGAATACATCCGTTGCGGGCTAGGCCGCACGTCGCTTAATCGACGGGGGGAGGAGGAGTGCCGCCGCCGCCGCCGCCACCGCCGCCGCGGCGTCCGCCGCGACCGCCGAATCCGGGCATGCGCAGCTCCGATCGCGGGATCTTGAGCGTCTTGCCCTTCATCTGGTCGAAGGCCGTCTTCTGATCGGCGGTGAGCACGTCCATGGCCTTCTTTTCGCCCTCTTTACGGGCATCGTCGGCAGCCTTGCGGATTTCGTCTTGGCTTGCCCCGGAATCTCTCAGGTCTTGCATCTTCTCGCGGAGCTTCGTCATCGACTCCGTGCCGATCGTTTGGATCTTGGAGGCTTGGTCGTCGGAGAGCTTGAGGTCCTTCTGAACGCCCTTATCGAGTAGCGCCATCGTGCCCATTTGCTGCAAGGCGAGGCCTTTGAGGCGCTTGATCTGGTCGGGAAGGAGAACGCCCTCGATGTCCTTAGCGGTCTTCTCCCCCATGTCCTGCATCTTCTTGAGGTTCTCTGTGAATTTGGCTTGCCGTTCTTCCGGCGTCAGGTCGCGCATGCCGGAGAAGAGCTCGCGGCGTGCGGCGTCAGCCTTGTCAGTGATCTCCTTGATCTTGGTCTTCTGGTCGTCGACGAGATTCAGGTCTTTCTGAACGGTCGGCGAATTGAGCAGCATCCCATACATCATCGAGACCGACCGCCCGAACATCCCCCGGCCGAAGCCGGGCCCCCGGCCACCCGGTCCCGGCCCGGGTTGGGCCCACGCGGTGTCCGCTAGGGCCAGCGCCGCCAGCGACACTACCGCGATCGAGACGACACGAAGTGAACGCATCATAGTGATCTCCCAACGTGAAAGAGGAAAGGAAAAACGCGTCTGTTTGTCGAGAAAAACGAAGGGCGGCAGACAACTATAGGCTGTCCCGCCATCTTTAACCCGCCAACGACGCAAAAGTTGCGGAAAGCGCGTCTTTTGCATGCCAATGTCCCGCTTCCCCCCCGAACATGGGTGCAATTGCCCGGCCGCAAGCGAGTGTGGCGGCGATATTGCCGCGCATCGTCTCCTCGAATGTGCCCATGCCCGGGCCGTCAGTATGCTATCCATCGACTTGGCGAAGTCAAGGACGTTAGTGCCACGACCGCGGCGCCGGGGCTTGCCGGTTCTAGGGAAGTTGCTGGTCCCCTAATGGCTGCACCGTTGTTTCCGTCGCCCGTCCTGGCAACGGCCTATAATTGTTGCAGCGGATGAAGGGAGTGTTATGAGACATAGCAAAGACGATAGGGAGGCAGCGATGAAGAATATTCTGCTCGAAATGGCGGCCGTGTTGACACTGGTCTTCTGCGCATCGACCACGGCGGTTGGCCAGAATGGCTATCCGCCAGGCGCGTTCGGTTATCGGGCTTTAGGACTGCCGCTGGCACCGCTGCCCAGCAATTTCAGCGGCGGTTTGCCGCCCAGCGCAACCGGCCGCTTTCCGGGCCTCGGGCTGTTTAGCGGCATGTACGGCTTTACCCCGCTCTGGCAGCCGCCTTACGTGGGCACGATCGGTCCGGCGGTTGCCCCATTGCCGGCCGCGCAAGTGGCGTTGCCGCCGCAGCCGCCCGTCGGGGCGGGGCCAGCCGCGCCTGTGGCTGCAACCACGCCGGCCGTGCAACTGAGTGGTCCGCCGCTCCAACCGCCTGCCCCGCTGTCTGCGAGCCCGGCATCTCCCGCCGCGCAAACCATCGGCGCCGGTCCTGGCGGCGAGATCGGGCCGGCGTGGAAATATGCGACCGGCCACAGTGCCGGCCGCGCCGCTTTCGCCCGCACGGAACCGTACCTGCGCTCGCCGGAATTGTCGGCCCTGCTGACGCGGATCGGGCAGACTCGCCGCATGTTGGCTGGCCCTGCAATCAACGTCTACCTGAGCGGCAACGTCGCGCTGATGCGAGGCGTGGTGCGATCGACGGCCGACCGCACCGTGCTCCGCAACGTCCTCGGCCTCGAACCGAACGTCTCGCGGATCGACGATCGGCTGGTGGTGCAGGGGTACGTCGGCCGCAGGGCGCGGTAACGCCGCCCAGGCTACCAGGCAATCGTGACGCCCGCGTACGGACCGTGATAAAGGGTGGATGAGGTGTGATTCAACTGCGCCTGGGCCGCACCGACGGTCAGGAAGTCGATGTTGACGTTCAGATTATCCGAGGCGAGGGCGACGTCTTGCAGCCAGATCGCGCGGTAGCCGATTTGTGTGGTGAAATGCAGCGACCAGCGATAGAGAGCGTTCACGGCGATCTCTTCGGCAAATGTGGTGTGGTCCTCCTGCCGCGAGCCGGTGTAGACGGTGGTCACGCCGGTGTCGGTGTTCGTGTAGACCGTGGTTTGATGGGCGTGATTGTTCATCAGAGCCGCCTTCAAATCGACGTTGATCCACCAGCGATTGTCGGTGTAGAACTCGAAGAGGGTTCCGATCTCAGGGCCCACCATTTCGTTGGTCGTCGCGACGTGGATTGAATTGACGGCGCCGTTGGCCACGATCGCGCCACTGCTGGTGATATTGGAAGTCGTGTCGTAATCGAAGGTCTCGGGCAAGCCCTGGTAGCGGATGCCGAAGATGATCGACGTGGTCAATTTGCCCGGCGGCGAGACGGGCACTTTGCGGCGAAAATACAGTTCCGCCCCGTAAAACGACGACGTGTACTGGATCTGGGCGAAGTTGTTGTAATCAATACCGAGAATCGGATTGGCGCCGAAACCACCGAACGGCGAAAAGAGGTTTCCGGTGCTGCCGTGGGCGTTCGGACTACTGTCGCGCACCGCCTCCGTGGCGTCGTCGTTCGTCCTGCCGAAGTAAACGCCTTCGATCTGCATGCACTCGTTGAACGTGTGACCGACCAGGAGCCGACCCGTCGGCGTGAAATCGTAGGTGAAGTCGCCGGTCGAGAGCACGACGTTCGTAGGCTCCGTCGTGCCCGTCGGTACGATGCCCAGCGAGGCAAAGTCAACGCTGCGCGAGGGATTGCGGCGCATCGCCGCCAACTCGGATTCGACGTACCAGCGAGGCCGCGGCGGAATAATATAGAGCTGATCCTGCGGCGGACAACACGATCGTAGCGGGTCGCACGAATCGCAGCCCACGCACGGCGGCGGCCATTCATTGGGCGCAAGCGCCAAGTTGACCTGCGGATCGCCGCACTGCCGGCACTCCTTCGGCGTGTAGTAGCCTCCGCAGCACCCTCCTGCGCCGCGCGGAGCCACACCGGTCCCACCGTCCGGACCGGGCCCGGCGTCGTTTGCCACAGCGGCGTTCGGCGGAGCCGGTGACGGCCCGACCACGGCGTCCTGAGCAACTGCCGCTCCGACCAACGTTACCCAAATTGCCAATCCTCGCGCGACCGGTCTCGCCCGTTCCCAAAGACTCTCCATAGCTTTAATCCCGATAGGGTCCTTGCCAAGGCAAGAAAACAGGGGCCAACGCAGACTTTCCTGGCCGTTATCATCAGTCAACGTCGGCTGTTTTCACCCCTACCATCAGAATATTCGCTACAATCCGCGCAACCGCGACAGATTATCTCAATTGAGAAGCGCCGAGGCCGCTGGGAAGGCCGCAGACGCCAGCCTTCCGCAACCAGCTAGTGTAGTGTCTCACACAGATCGTGCTTTATGAACAAGAGACAGAAACAGGTGGGGCAGACATTCCTGTCTGCCCTAGATGTTCCCACTTGCCTGGTTCCTGGGCAGACAGGAATGTCTGCCCCACCTGTCGCCATTTTATAAGTTAACCCAATTACGAGACACTACACTAGGCGGTTGGGGGCACCGGCTGCGGGTTTCGTCGTAACAACATATGAAGAATGCGGTTACGTCGTCGAATATGCTGGAAGCGGTCGCTGGCCGCTGGCAGCCAGGGCACCTTTCCAAGCAGGGCATTACTTCGCCTTGCTGGACCGACCCTCCACTTTGAGGCACTCGGCCGGCGTAATCACGCCGTCGTGGTTGAGATCATAGCGGTTGAACTCGTCGACCAGCGCCGGGGTCCACTCGCTGGCGAACTCGGCCATGTCCACCTGCCCGTCACCGTTGACGTCCTTTTCGCGAAACCAGTCGGGCAGTCCCTTCGGGAGGCGTTCGCGCGGCGTGAGAAATCGCCCCGACTTGGGCCCGGTCTTTTTTGGTGCGTCGGCCGGCGATTCGGAATCGGTGGAGGAGGTTTTCGAAGAGGCATCGCCGGTCTTGGCGGAACGTGTACGCTTCGATGACATCCCGGCCGTGGCCGTGGGCTCCGATTTGCTTTTGCTGCCGCTCGACTCGTCGCTGGTTTGGCCGAAACCGAGCACCGTCGGCACCGAGGACTTCGGCCGCTCAAAACCTCTGACCGACGGCGACCCCGACTGCTCGGAAGAGGACTCGTCCTGTGCAGACGGCTCGTCGCCGTTGTCGCCGCCGCTTTCAGTGCCGCGGTCTGCTCTTGGCGACGCAACGATCTTGCTCAGCGGAATCGGATACTTCAACTCGATTCCCAGCCGCGTAAGGATCCCTTCGACGATCGTCTTGGCAGCGCCTGTGAGCTCATCTTCGTCGATCATCCCATTATGGTTGGTGTCAACCCTACGGAGAAACGCCGCGGTCTGTGGGTCGGCGCGGCGGACGGCGCCGCTGGCCGCGGATCGGCTGCCATCGGTAGTGCTGGCCGCGGGCCGGCTGCCATGACGATGCCTGCGGCTGCCGTGGTTGTCTTGTCCGCGGGCCGTGCCCATCCCGGCCGCAACCGCCAAAACGACAAGCAGCTTACCGACCGTTTTCATCGCTCTGCTCCACCGGGAAAAAGGCTTCCGCGTCGTCCATGTCTCTCATTGTAGTCGGAGGCGCCGACTATAGTAACAACCCTCCTCCTGCCAATGGGTATCGCTTCTCTTGCCAACCCCGACCAAATCGCGGCAATAGGCCGAACCATCGTCCCAAGACGGCCGTAGAATACCACAACTGGGGTACGCAAGGCAGACTGGGGAACTTTCTGGCGACAAGCGCGTCCAAAGAACCGCCGCACCGCAGCGAAATAGCTATTGGTGCGGTTTGCGTCATTCAGGAGGGGCCCTGCCGGGTGGAGGCTGCCGCGTCACCGCGGCCGGGTGTACAGGTCTGGTGTTGCCGGCCGGGAAGGTGGGCAGCCGGGATTACGTTCGTGCCCGGTGCCGCGCACGACGGGTTGCAATTTTTATTCCAACAAATCATACTCAGGTAGTCATGCTTGGTGGGTTAAGAGCCGCCGCATTCGCTGGGGGTCTGGTTGCGGGCAGGAAAGAGGCCATATGATCGCCACTTCATCGACGTTTCGTCGATTGTTGCTACCGGCTTTTCTTGTCGTCTTCTGCTGGCAACTTCTCTGCGCGAGCGCGGAGGATGTTGTAATGGCGCAATATGGGGCAGGCGACCAACCAGCGACGCCGCCAGCCACGGGAGGAGCGCAGATCGTGTTGCCGCCGGGCGTTGTTCTTCCGCCGGGAGTTGACCCCGCGATGTTGGAGCAGCTTCGCAAGGCGGCAAAAGCGCGGGACAAGAAGGGTGGACCGCCTGGCACGCCGCCGACTACGCCGCCCGGCAAACCGGGAGAGGCCGGCAAGCCCGACGACTCTTCCAAGCCCATCCAACGGCCCACCAAGCCTGAAACTCCGCCCGATCCCAAGGAGTTGAAGGTTCGGCTCGACAAGAACGGCCGCATCAAGCTCAGTTTCACCGGCCAGCCCTGGCTGGGAGTGCTGCAATGGCTGGCGGATCTCTCCAACATGACCCTCGATTGGCAGGAGGTTCCGGGAGATTATCTCAACATCCGCACACAGCGCAGTTACACCATCCGCGAGGTGCGCGACCTGCTCAACCGGCGACTACTCGACCGCGGATACACGCTGTTGTGTGACGGCGAAGTGATCACGATCGTGAACATCAAGAAACTCGAGGCCGCCATCGTCCCGCGCGTCGAGCCGGAGGAATTGGCAAAGCGGGATCCCTACGAGTTCGTCAAGGTGTCCTTCCCCTTGGACTGTATCACGGCCGAGACCGCCGCCCGCGAGCTCGAGCCGATGAAGAGCGCCAACGGCAAGCTCAAGGCGATGAGCGATGCCAACCGCGTCGAGGCCATGGATACGGTGGCCAACTTGCGCGAAATGTACTTGGCATTGCAGCACGAACAATCGGCGGACCATCAGCGCCGAACCGTGCGGAAATTCCCGCTGCACTACGCCCGCGCCGACGACGTCATCGAAGAGTTGCAAGCGCTGGTCGGGGGCGAAACCAAGCAGTCGCCGGCGCGGCGGAGCCAGAGCCCGCAGGAATCGCAGCAGGCCATGGTGATGCGGATGATGCAGCAGCAGCAGCAACAGGGCGGGCAGCCACCGCAACAGCCGGGCCAACCGCCCGGCGCCGCCGCGCCGAAAATCCCCACCGCCTTCGTGGTCAATCAGCGCGAGAACAGCATCCTCGCGACCGCGCCGGCCGACAAGATGGCGATCATCGCCCAGGTCATCAAGGCCGTCGACGTGGCGACCGCCAACGACTCGCCCGAGACCGCCTGTCAGACGCAGGTTTATCGACTCACCGGCGTCGATCCCGAGCCGATAATCCAGACTCTCGAGGAGACCGCCCGCCTCAGCCCGAGCTGTCACCTGAAAGGCGACAAGAAGAACAAGCTCATTATCGCCGACGCTTCGCCTGCCGACCAGGCGACGATTCGCGCGTTGGTCGATCGTCTCTGCGGCAGTGACCGCCAGTTCGAGGTGATCCGCCTGCGATGGCTGCGGGCCGAAGCGGTTGCCCCCAGCGTCGAATTTGGGATGGGCGTCAATAATAAGAAGAAGGCCGACAATCACCATTATTGGGGTTGGAGTCCCTGGGACGAGGACTCTTCTTCGAGCAACGAGAAGAGCAACGAGTTCCGTGTCCAGCCCGACATCGAACACAACCGCCTGATTCTCTGGGCCAACGAGATCGAGATTGGCCAGGTGAAAGACCTGCTGGTGAAGCTGGGAGAGAAGCCGAGGGCCAGCGGCGACAAGATCAAACACGTGACGATCGACGGCGGCACTCCGCGGGAGACTGAGGAATTGCTCAGGCGGCTCCGCGTCGAATGGCCGCTGGTGGCGCCGAATCCGCTCTCCCCGCTGCCGCCGGCAACGAACAAGGACAAAGCCGAGACCGCCCCCCCAAAATCAACTCCTGAAGCGGAGTTGCCGCCTACGGCGACGAAAACCACCGCCGTCACGCCGCCGGGAACCATGGTGCGACTGACCGAACTCCGCCGCAACGTGACGGAGGAAGAGGGCGTCGAGCCGTCGGCCAAGAGCGATGTGTCCGCCCCGATCAACGTCCGCGTCGGCCCCGACGGGAAGCTCGTCGTCTCCTCGAAGGACGTGCAGGCGCTCGATCTCTTCGAGGAGTTGGCTTCCGAATTGGCCGTGCCGCGCAAGGAATACACGCCCTTCTATTTGCACCACGCCTCGGCCACGAGCGTGGCTCTCGATCTGGAAGACTTTTTCAAGGAGGAGCCGCGGAAGAACAAGGTCAACTTGCCATACTATATCCGTGAGGAGTACGACATCAGCGACAGCGACTTGGAGGGGGGGGCCGAGGAAGGGACCGGTCTGGCGAAACACCGCAAACTCAAGTTTCTCCCCAATTCGGACGCAAACCTCATCCTGGTCTCCGGGGCCACCGCCGCCCAATTGAAGACGATCGACGAGTTGATCAAGCTCTATGACCAGAAGCCGCCGTCAGACTCCGAATTGTCGCGGCGGACGGAGATCTTCTACCTGCGGCATTCCAAAGCTAGAGTGGTCTGCGATACTGTCAAGGAGGTGTTCCGCGACCTGCTGAGCGAAAACGACAAGGCCCTGGCCAACGGCCAGAACCAGCGCAACCGGCGGCGGTTCTCCTTCTTCGGCTTCGATGAAGCGGGCGAGGGCGACGGCACGCAGAAGGTCCCCAAGTTCAAAGGATCGCTGTCGATCGGCGTCGACGAAGCGTCGAACGCCCTGGTGGTTTCCGCCCCCGAGTACATTTTTCGGGACGTGACGAAGATGATCGAGAAGCTCGACAAGGTGGCGGAGGGCAACAATACTGTGCGGGTGTTGAGGGTCGGCCACGACGTCACCCCCGAGCGGCTGCGCGAGATCATCAACGCCATCCAGGGCCAAGGTTCAGCCGGCGGAGCGGCCCCCGCCGCCACACCGCCACATCAGCCGGGCCCGCGGCGGGGTGCGAGACATTCGGGGAGCGGGGCGGCCGCGCCGGTTCATGCCCCGTCGGAGTAGCGCGATTCGAGGGCCGATCGTAGGAGGCGTCTCCTGACGCCGATTTCGGCGCCGCGCAGCCTGAATCGCCACGGATCGGCGACAGGAGTCGCCTCCCACAGCCGATGGGGCGGGGCACGGCGACACCTGCGGCCCAAGCCGGTGTTTGTACTATAGGAGCCTGGTTAGGCTATAATAGGGGTAGTCCGCGCTGCGCGGAAGAGTCGAGAATGTGTTTTGAGAAGCTCCCCTCTCCCTTTGGGAGAGGGGCAGGGGGTGAGGGCTGCACGGCGCGGACCACGAGAATCAGGCCGTTGGCTACGCTTTGCCCTCACCCTAACCCTCTCCCAAAGGGAGAGGGGACCAATTTCGAGACACCGCTGAAGATCCATGAAGGCATTCGAGAGAGTCCTTCTACATCCGACGAGGGCATCCGATGGACGTTGGTGAAATGCTGCTCCGCAAGGGGCTCCTCGACGAGCGGCAACTCCAACTCGCCCGCAACGCGCAGGCCGAAGGAATGCGGCTCGACGAGACCGCGGTGCAGCTCGGTTTTCTTAACGAGGAGGCGGCGCTGCGGGCCCTGGGCGAAGAGGTCGGTCTGGAGTTCGTCGATCTGGTCGACGCCGAAATCGATCTGAGCCTGCTACAGGACTTTCCCTCGAAGTTCATCCACCGCGAGGCCCTTTTTCCCATCCGCCGCTCGAACGGCACGCTGGTGGTGGCCACCAGCAACCCCTTCAATCTATATCCGCTCGACGAACTGAGCATCGCCACCGGCCTGACGGTCGTGCCCGTGCTGGCCACGCGCGAGGAGATCGCCAAGCGGATCAAGACGCACTTGGGCGTCGGCAGCGAAACGATCGACCTGCTCCTGGCCCAGGGGGACGACCGCATCGAGCTGCCCGACGGTTCGCAGGCCGACAACGAACTGTCGGCGCTGGCGCAAGAGCCCTCCGTCGTGCGGCTGGTCAACGAAATCCTGTTGGAAGCCATCGATCTGCGGGCGAGCGACGTTCACATCGAGTCGCAGCAGTCGGGTCTGCGGGTGCGCTACCGCATCGACGGCGTCCTGCACGCCCAGCCGATGCCGCCCGAAATCCACCGCTTCCAGGCGGCGATCATCAGCCGTCTGAAGATCATGTCGCGGTTGAACATCGCCGAGCGACGCCTGCCGCAAGACGGCCGCATCCAACTGCGGACCGGCGGCCGCGAGGTCGATATCCGCGTCTCGGTCATCCCCATGATCCACGGCGAAGGGCTCGTGCTCCGCTTGCTGGACAAGGGGGCGATGGAATTCTCGCTCGGCAATCTCGGCATGGAGCCCGACCTGCACGCCAAGTTCCGGGAGCTGATCCGCTTGCCCCACGGCATCATTCTGGTGACCGGCCCGACCGGCTCGGGCAAGAGCACCACGCTCTATAGCGCCCTGCTGGAAATCCGCAGCGACGAAACCAAGATCATCACCACCGAAGACCCGGTCGAGTACCAGTTGGAGGGCATCAACCAGATCCAGGTGCATCCGAAGATCGGCCTGACGTTCGGCAATTCGCTGCGGAGCATTCTGCGTCACGATCCCGACATCATCCTCGTCGGCGAAATCCGCGACCTGGAGACCGCCGAAAACGCCATCCAGGCGTCGCTGACCGGCCACCTGGTTTTCAGCACGCTGCACACCAACGACGCCGCCGGGGCGTATACGCGGCTGGTCGATATGGGCTTGGAACCGTTCCTGGTCTCCAGCACGGTCGAAGCGGTCATGGCGCAGCGCCTGGTCCGCACCCTCTGTCCCCGCTGCAAGAGGTCCTATCAGCCGAAGAACGGCGACTTGCCCGCCGATTTCCCGCAAGATAGACTTTCGGCGGCGACGCCGTTGTTTCAGCCGGTGGGCTGCCGCGAGTGCCGCAACGTGGGCTATCGCGGCCGGGTGGGCCTCTACGAGTTGCTCATCACCACCCAGGAGATCCGCCAGTTGTCGCACGATCGCGTGAGCAGTTGGACCATCGAAAAGGAGGCCCTGCGGCAGGGAATGCGCAGCGCTGCGCGAAGACGGCTGGACCAAAGTCCTCGCCGGCCGCACCACCGTCGATGAAGTCCTCCGCGTGACCAAGGGAAAAGTCAAGGGAGCGTAGCTCCGGCCATGCCCGACCTGACATCGTTGGGGCGGCAGTTGCACTGCCGCCCCGCATAGACAAAACGGGGCGGCAGTGCAACTGCCGCCCCAACGCATCGTTGCCATGCCCGACTTCCAATACACCGGCCGCGACCAGACCGGCCAGCGACTGAACGGCGAGATCACGGCGGCCAGCCGCGGCGAGGCGGTGGCGGCGCTGGCCACGCAGCAGATTTTCCCACTGCAAGTCGAAGAGGCGTCCCATGCCGTCAGTCCGCTCCGCGTGCGCCGCGTGCCCACGCAATTGCTGGCCGTCACCTACGCTCAAATGGCCGATCTGCTCCGCAGCGGCGTGCCGCTGCTGCGATCGCTGGAAGTAATCCAAAAGCAGACGTCCCACGCCGGACTGAAGTCGATCGTCGACGAGATTCGCCGACAAGTCGAAGACGGCAGCACGCTGGCCGATGCGATGGCACAATTTCAGCCGGTGCTGGGCGAAATGGCCGTGAGCATGGTCCGCGCCGGCGGCGAAGGCGGGTTCCTGGAAGAGGCGCTGGCGCGGGTGGCCGAATTCACCGAGTCTCAGGATGACCTGAAAAAGCGGACGATCGGCGCTATCGTCTATCCCGCCTTCCTGGCGGTCGCCGGCACAGTCATCGTTATCGTCCTGGTGGTCTTCTTCGTGCCCAAATTCGGCGAGCTGTTCGCGCGGCTTCGCGAGCGCGGCGAATTGCCGTTTCTCACCGAGGCGCTGCTGAGCACGAGTTCCGGTTTGCGGAGGTACGGGGTGCTGTTGTTGGCGGCGATTGTCGGCGGCGTTTGGTGGGTGCGCCGCTGGTTGCGAACCGAGGCGGGCCGTTGGTGGCAAGACCGCATTCGCCTCCGCCTGCCGCTTTTGGGGCCGGTCTTCCTCGGGTTGGCCGTCGCCCGCTTCTGCCGCGTGTTGGGAACGCTGTTGCACAACGGCGTGCCGATCCTGCGTTCGCTGGAGATTTCCCGCGACGCCACCGGCAACCGCGTGCTGGCCGCCGCCATCGGCGACGCCACCGAGAACATCTCCGCCGGCCAATCGCTTGCCGCTCCTCTGGGGGCCAGCGGAAAATTCCCCCCGTGGTGGTCGAAATGATCGCCGTGGCCGAACAGGCCAACAATTTGGAGAACGTCTTGCTTTCGGTGGCAGACTCGATGGAACGCCGCACCTGGCGCCGACTCGATTTGACCGTCCGTCTGATCGAACCCATTCTGCTGCTCGTGCTGGCGGGAGTGATCCTTATGTTGGTGATCGCCCTGCTGGTGCCGGTAATCAAGATGAGCGGCATGGTGTGACGCGCTTCCGCTGGGATGCACGTGATTACTCCCGGCGGCTCTCACCACGGTCTGCCACTGCTTGGCACAAGCTCGGCCAGCGCCGGGGGTAACGCCCGGCACTGCTTCTGCCAAGCAGTGGCACACCGAGTGGTCCTCAGCGATAAGCTGCGAAATCTGGAGAGCTTGGGTTCTATTGAATCAGAACTTTTTTGTTTCTCTTGGAGAACTGCGCAAAGTTTGCCGATTATCCGTCCTGCGAAGGTAGTATTGCTGCGCATCGGATGCGCGGGAGGGGGGAAGCGGGGTTCCAAACGATCGGCCGATCAATAAGGAACAACTCCAAGTGAATCCAGTACACAGGACAAGCACTTGCCGGCAGCCCTCTCGACGCGTGCTCTGCACGGCTCTTGGGCTAATTGCGATCTCTTTCCTCACCGCCTGTTCCGCCTCGGCACAAAACGACGTGACCGTCCACGTCTACTCTTGCCCGACCGGCCAGGCGCCGGCTACCGCCGACCGCCTGCGAACGGAGTTTGGCGTCTTCAGCGGAGTTCGAATCGCGGCCGACGAGCGGACCTCGCAGGTCATCGTGCAGGCCCCGGCGGAGATCCAGTCGCGTGTCGGCCAACGGCTGGCGGCGGCTGCCCCGGCCGCGGCCCGGCAAGGGGACAATCGAGAGATCCCGGCGGTTGCGCCTCAGTCGCAGAGCATTACGCTCCGCTACGCAACGGCCCAGCAGATTGATCGCGCTCTGTCGAGCGTACTGGGCGGCCGACTGAGCGCGATGCCGGCCGAACGCCCGTCGGCAAAGCAATATCGTCTGGCGCTCTCCGGCGGGCGGATCGACGTGACGATCGACCAGGCGGCCTCCAAGGTGGATATCGAGGGCCCTGGCCCACTGTTGGGCGCGTTTGCCCGTCTGATCCAAGTCCTCGACAGCCCGAGTGAGGCTGGCGGCAGAGACATCCGTTTCCTCTCGCTCAAATCGGCGCCGTCGCCGAGCATTCGGCAGGTGGCCGAGGCGGTTGGCAATTCGGGAGGTCAGCAGCCGGCGTCCTTGCCGTTGGCGGCGACGCTCTTTCAGCCGCGGGAAGGAACAGCGCCGGCCGAGCAGCCGCCGCGGACGCCCCCGCCGGCGCCGCCCGTCATCAATGTTCCGCCGGCAGGGCCGGGAGCGGGTCCCGGACATGCGGCCCTGCTCGGCCCAGTGCAGATCGAGATGCTCGACGGCCTGGATGTGCTCGTGCTCCGCGGCGTTACCCAGGACGTCGAGCAGGTGATGAAGATCATCAACGAGATCGAGCGGCTCAGCGCCGAGACGAAACCTCAGGTGGAGGTTTTGCCGCTGCGAAACGTCGATTGTCAGTCAATGACCACGCTGGTGCAGCAGGTCTACACCGACGTCTTTCTGCAACGGCAGGGCGCCGTGAGCATCACGCCCTTGGTCAAACCGAACGCCATGTTGATTGTGGGCAAGCGGGAGAACGTGCGGACGGTGTCCGACCTGGTCGAGCGGCTCGATCAACCGGTGGACCCCAACACGCAGTTCCAGGTGTTCCATCTCAAGTACGCCTCGGCGCTGACGGTGCAGTCCACGATCCAGCAGTTCTATCAGGACCGGGCGCCGCAGAACACGCCCACGCTGGCAATGACCGTGCGGGTGATCGCCGACACCCGCTCGAGCGCCGTGATCGTCCAGGCCGCCCCGCGGGACATGGCCGAGGTGGCCGATCTGATCCACCGCCTGGACACGATCAATAGCGCCGCGGTGAATGAGGTCCGCATTATCCAGTTGAAGCATGCGTCGGCGTCAGACGTGGCCGCCACGTTGATGGAGGCGATCGGCGCCGCCACCGGCGGCCGCACGACTCAAGCTGGCGGGCCGATGCAGCAGGGCGGTCCCACGGGTCAACCCGGCGCGGCTACGGCCAGCCGCCAGTCGAGCGAGCAGCGCGCGGCGATGCTCCGCTTCTTGACCGTCGACGCCGAGGAGCGAAGGATGCTGTTGAATTCCGGCATTCTCAGCGACGTCCACGTGACGGCCGACACGCGCGCCAACGCCCTGGTCGTTTCCGCGCCTTCGGAAAACCTGGATTTGCTGGAGGCGATCATCCACCGTCTCGACGACCTGCCCGCGGCCGAGGCGCAAATCAAGGTGTTCACGATCATCAACGGCGACGCCAAGAACTTGCAGACGACCCTCGACGCGCTGTTCGCCCTGCAAATGGCGCAGGGCGGGGGACAACAGGCGGGAATGCCGCAGGCGACGGTCGGCGGCGCCGCCGCCACGCTCGTTCCTCTGCGATTCGCCATCAATACCCGCACCAACAGCATCATCGCCTGCGGGTCGAAAAGCGACCTGGACGTGGTCGAAGCGGTGCTGACGCGATTGGACGACAACGTCAGAAACCGAAAGAGCGTGGTCATCCGGCTGAAGAACTCGCCAGCCTATAACATCGCGCAGACGGTCAACAGTTTCCTCGCCTCCGAGCGACAAATGGAGCAGCAGTCCCCAGGCATGACCAGTGCCTTCGAGCAGATCGAGCGCGAAGTGGTGGTGGTGTCGGAGACCGTCACCAACAGCCTGGTGCTCAGCGCCACGCCGCGGTTCTTCGACGAGATCAAGGCGATCATCGACCAACTCGATGCCCGGCCGCCGATGGTGATGATCCAGGTGCTGATCGCCCAGATCGATCTGGGCAGCACCAACGAGTTCGGCATCGAGCTCGGCTTGCAGGACTCGGTGTTGTTCGACCGCAGTTCGCTGCAAAACATCCAGTACTCGTCGACCACGGTGCCGAATGGGACCACGGTGCAGAGCATCGCCTCGGCCGATCTGAATCCCGGCTTCAACTTCAACAGCACGCAGCCGCTGGGCAACACCAGCGTGTCCACTTCGGATCCGGCCTCGGTCGGCGGGCAGAGCCTGTCCAATTTCTCGCTCGGGCGGAGCAACTCCACGCTCGGCTACGGCGGCCTCGTCCTCTCGCTGTCCAGCGAGAACATCACCGCCCTGATCCGCGCGTTGGCCGAAAACCACCGCATCGAAGTCCTGCAACGACCGCAGATCATGACACTGGACAATCAGCAAGCTTACGTCCTGGTCGGCCAGAGCGTGCCGACGATCAGCAGCGTCAACACGACAACGACCGGCATCAGCAACTCGGTGCAGCAGCAGAACGTCGGCCTGAGTCTCCTTGTGTGGCCGCGAATTAGCCCCGACGGCCTGATCGTCATGCAGATCGACGCCGAGAAATCAGCCTTGGAGTCCGACTCTACCGGCATCCCGATTTACGCCTCGAACAACGGCACGGTCATCCGCTCGCCGATCATCGATAAAACCACGGCGCAAACGACCGTCAGCGCCATGAGCGGGCAGACGGTAGTGCTGGGCGGACTGATCGCCAAGAGCACGAACGAATCGCACCGTAAGGTGCCGTTGTTGGGTGATGTGCCGGTGTTGAAGTACCTTTTCCGCTTCGACACCACCACCACCGCCCGGACCGAGTTGCTGATCATCATGACGCCACACATCGTCAAGAACGAAGCCGACGCCGACACGATCAAGCAGGCGGAGGCGGCTCGAATGAGCTGGTGCCTGTGCGACGTGACCGCGATGTACGGCGAGGCCGGCCTGCGGCGACGCTGCGACAACTGGTCGGACGCCGAGACCAAGGTGATCTATCCCGACATGAAATACGAACCGGGCTCGCTGCCTGCGGAAAGGGAGGAACCCGAGCAGGTTCCCACGCCGGCCGGCACGTCGGCACAACCGTCGCAGCAGCCGCCGTCGGCCAATCCGCCGGGCCCGCCGCCGACGCGGGGACCGGCGGTGCTCGCGCCCGGCTCGAACGCGATTCGGCCGGTGCCGCCCGTCGGCGGCGAGTCGCTGCCTAACCCGCCGGAGGTGGAACTCCGTCGCCGCTGGATGGAATATCAGGCCCAACACGCGCCGAAGGGCTTGCCCGCACAGCAGGGGCCGATCCAGCCGGCGGTCTATCAACAACCATCGAGTCCAGACGCCGCCCAGCCGGCGACCTATCAGCAGCCGATGCCGCCACAGCAGCCGGCTCCGGCGCAGCAGCCGGCTCCGGCGCAGCAGTGGGCGCCACCGCCGCAGCCGACCCCGGCGCAGCAGCCGTATCAAGGTTCGTTCTCTCGTTAGGAAACGTCGAGTCGCCTTTCGCTCCGCCAAAGCGGCGTGCTTTCGCGGAGCGAAAGGCGACAGTAATAGCCCTGTCACCGCAAAGGGATTCCGCATGTTGGCCGCGTACAGAAGACCTGTCCGTTTTGCTCCGCGGAGCCTGCGCAAGGCTCTCGGCGGCCTGTTGATTCTGGGATGGCTTGCGGCGGCGGCGCACGCCGAGTTGTGGCGGCCGTGGCCGTTTGGCGATGACAAGCCCGGCAAACCGGAGCGGGTCGTCGCCATGTGGACCGACACCGTGCTGACGCGGAGCGACACGCCGCCGGTACGGGGTTTCGGCGGGCGGTTGATGTTTTACGAGGGAAAGAAGGAGAGCCCCATCAAGGTCGAAGGCACGCTGGTGGTCTACGCTTTCGACGAGAACGGCCGCGATCCGGGCAGCGCCCGGCCCGACCGAAAATACATCGTTACGCAGCAGCAGCTTCCCGCCCACTACAGCAAATCGAAGATCGGGCATTCCTACAGCGTGTGGATTCCCTGGGACGAAGTGGGGGGCGTACAAAAGGAGATCTCGCTGATTGTGCGTTTCGAGCCGAAGAACGGCGCCGCGATCGTGGGAGAACAGCGGCGGCTGCTGCTGCCGGGCAAACCTCCCCGCCCGCGAACGGCCGGTGCAGTGGCGATCCCTTCCGTGGGGAACTACCCCGCGGCGACGGGCGACGCGGCCACGGCGTACGGCGGCGTGCGATGCGCCTCTTATGAAGCCCCGATGACCGCCGGCGAGGCAATGCAACAGTACGACAGCGGGCGGCCGCGGCGAATGGCGACCGCGACCATCGCGATTCCGCCGGAGATGGCCGCGCGGGCGCCGAGCGGCGGAACGGCAGGGGGTAACTGGCAACAACAGCAGCCGGCCGCATCACAAACGTACGCGCCGCCGACGCCTTGGTGGGCTTGGCAAGTCCCTAGCGCGACGCGGCCGGCCTACCAGCCGCCCCAGCAGCAGTCGCAGGCGAGCCCGCAGACGGCTTCACAGGCTTCGCCGAACCCGCCACCATTAATTGGTTATCCACTTGGTCGACAGCGGCCTCTAGGCGCGCCACCCGCTCCGCTAAGTCACGATCGTGCTCAGTGGCCACAACTCCCCGAAGGATCGCAGTTCGCCCCCGGACCTCAACCTGGTTCTGGCTGCGCCAATGGATCCCCGGCAAACCCGCCAACCGCTTGGTCACCGCAGAATTGAGTTGCGGCGAAAGCGGCGGGGAGTTCGTGAAGCCCACGGTCCAGACGGTGCGAATTGCGGTGCTGCCGCTGCTTCGCATGTTTCCTTGACCGTTGGGATACTGTCCCGAGTCATTCGGATACATGGATGAGTTATTGCCGAGACCGGACATTCCCGACCCCAGTCCTTGCATGCCGGGCATGCCGAGCCCTGACGTGCCGCCGAGCCCGGTCATCCCCGTGCCCATGCCCGTGCTGTTGGCTTGGGCGGCACCGACGAAGCCGCGTCCGGTCAACTGCTGTTGGTTGACGCCGACGAACGATTGCCCGCCGTAGCCCGAACCCATCGAGCTCATACCCATCGAGGAGCCGAAGCTCCCCATGCCGCTCGACATGTTGCCGAATCCGCTGCTGCCCATTCCCAGTCCCGTTCCCATTCCGCTCCCCATTCCCATTCCGCCGAGGCCGGAGCCGGAGGAACTGCCGAAACTGCCGAGTGAGGAGCTGCCGAAGGAGCCGAGGCCAGAACTGCCCGAGCCGAGGCTGCTGCGGCCGCCGCTTGACAACTGCCCCCACGCCGCCCGCGGCTCACTGGCCAGGGCCGCCAACAAAACCGCCGAAATTGCAAGAGTCCATCGCATGACCAAGTCTCCTAGACCGGTAGGTTATGCTTCAGCATAACAAAAAGTGAGCTGTTATGCTGAAGCATAACCTACGGGATTGCTTACCCCAACAGTAACAGTATCGTACACCGTTTCGACGAAATCGTCAATTCTTGCCGTATCCCTCAACTTCGATGCCGCCGCGAAGGTTGTCGCCGTCGTGCAGTCGGCGGCGATGGCCGTCGTAATCGAGGGTAACTTCGCGGCCGGGGTCGATCTTGCGAATCGTCCCGCCGTGTTCGCCGACCTTGAACTTGCCGCCTTCCTGCAATTGCCACACCTTGCCCCCCATCCGATCCTGAATCCATACCTGGCGGAAGCCGTCAACCTCGGTAAACCCGGTTACAAAGGTAAACTGTGCGGTATCGACGGGCTGCGGTTTCTCGGGAGTCTTGTCCGCCATAGTCCCTCGGGGCGGCGGCGTGTAGCGGGCAAACAAATTCCGCTTGACGATCGGGTCGCGGTAATCGTCGACCTTGGTCAACTTCAGCCCTGTCCCCTTCTCCTTGCTAAGCTGGTCCTTGCGGTCGGCGTTGGGCAACGACAACGCCTCGATCGTAATGCCCACGTCCAACTCGCTGCTGTGCTCGACGGGCTTCATCGTCAAGATGCGAATCTGATGCAGATGACCCGCACTGTAGAAGTCGTAGAGGAACTGCGTCAGGTCGGCCAACGACACATGGCCGCGAACCGTGAACTTCATCCGCGTATAGATGTTGGCCCGCGACTCCATGTTATTCGATTCGACCGCGAGCGGATGGAAGTGACAGCGGTCGGCCAGGCCCCGCAGCCAGGTCTGGTAGAGCGTCCGCGCCGTGATCCGATCGGAGGGCAACGCCCGCTTGCGCCAATCCCGCATCAGTTTTTGGTCACGCTGGTCTTCGGTCGCCAGTGCGCGTTTGGTGAGGACCTCCGGCTTCAGGTTTTGCAGGTCGGCGGTAAGCTCGGTAGAGGAACGGCTCTCGAAGCCGAACAGGAGAAAATAGGCGGCCAGCACGGCCAGCAGTCCGCCGGTGGCGTAGGCCAGGGTCTTCTCGCGGCGTTGCAGTTTCATGGCTTCGCCCCCCGATCGAACTTGACGGTGTGGTCGAAGCGCCACGAATACTGCTTGTCGGCGGGGTCTTCGCTGCTGCTCTTGCTGGTGATCCGACCGACGCGGGCGCGAATGCGCTCCTCCATCTCTTCGATGACATGAACGTCGCGTGCCGAGCCTCTTAGATCCACTTGGATCTCATCCTGCCGGACGGCGAACGACAACTCATGCAGGATCGCGTCTTTGGACCGCGGAAGACCCTTATTCAGGGCGAGAAACCCGTCGAGCCAGTCCGTGTCCTCGGCCGTCCATTTCGAGATCGCGGCGGCGGCAGTGCGAGCCATCTTCGCCTCGGGCTTGTTGGCGTCGTTGTCGAGCCGCTTGATCTCATTTTGCAGGTTTTCGACTTCGCAGGCCAGCAGGTAGTGGTCGATGCGAGCATAGGCGAAGTACGCCAGCAGCAGCACGCCCACGGCCGAGCCGGCCATGATCCACTTCCGCCGCTTGCTGGGCGGTGCGGGCCGGCGGCGGGGGTGTAAGAAATCGACCGCGGGGGTCTCCTGCCGCAGTTCCGCCTGGCACATGCCCAACAACGGGGCGAAACGCCCGGGGTGTTCCAGCGGTTTACCGCGCAGGCCCGGGCCGCGATCGAATCCGCCGAACGGATCGAACAACTGCACCGGGATCGATAATTCGGCCTCGACGCTCCGCGCCAAGTCGGCGTGGATTCCGTCCTGGCCGCAGAGCACGATCGCCGCGACCTTCCGCCCGTTCAACTGGCTCTGCACGGCGGCCATCGTCAGGCGGATTTCGGCCAAGAGCGCCGGCAAGGGGGGCGAACCGCCGCCAAGCCGCATCGTCCGCAAGAATAACGCCTTGCCGTCGCAGACCGCCGTCAGATCGACCTCGTCGGAGAGCATATCCACCAGCAGCCGCAACTCCCCCTTTGCCCCGGCCAGGTCGCCGGTCAGCAGCGACGCCGCGGCGCAGGGGCGAAGCAGGAGCCGCTGCATCTTGAGGTCCGCCCGCTGGCAAACCGCCTCGATCTGCCGGATCGCCGCCGGACCGATCGCCATCGCCAACACCGTGCGCGGCCCCTCGGTCCCCTGGTCGATCGGCACAAAGTCCAACAGCCATTTCTCGTCGAGCTCGTTGAACTCCCTGGCGGCCTGAAAATGGACCATATCGGGCAGTTCTTCGTCGGGCGCGGGGGGAAGTTGAAGCTGACGCAGCTCGATGCTGCCCCGGCCTATGGCGACCAGCGTCGGCGGACGCCCGATGCCGCGAGCGTCCAATTCCTCGGCAATCCGCCGGCCGACGTGGTCTTCCGCCTCGCCGGCCGCCGCGTCCTCCTCGTTCCAAGGAACCAGGAAGGCGTGCTCGATGAAAATCCGGCTGCCGCGCCGAAGCGGTGACCACACGGATCTCATGGCTGTTCCATTCGAGGGCGAGAAGTTGAGACATGCGTCGGGCTCACAGGTTGTCTGTCGCGCCATCTTCGCAGTTGGAGTGACAGTTGCACTTCCAACTCAACCGTGCCTGGGCGACACAATCGAAATCACATCACACGAGATCGGGTACGTGCTTTTTCACTAGCCCAGGCGTTTACGCCCGGGAGCGAAGAACCCACACCACCGCGCTTTTTCGACTGGTCCCCTTAAGGGGACCGAATAGAAAAGGAACAGGGGATAAGGCGGCCCTTCCGACCCAGGCGTGAACGCCTGGGCTAGTGAAAAGACGCGATATCAACGTCGAACTCGGAGAACTCCTTCAATTGTCAGTGCTGGACGGCATTGCAGCAAAACGTTTTCACTCCACCCCTTATGTCGAGGCATAACTCATGGGTTCACAACTTGGATTCACGGGCTGTTTGTCGCGGCCTCGCGGGCGGCGGTCTCGACCGGAAAGCCGGTCGGCAGACGGCTCATATCTTTCCAGAATAATACCTTGGTGGGCGATTTGCTAGCATCAAGGATGACTTCCAGCCGCGCCGTCGGCCCACCCCCCTCGAAACTGCCCAGGATTTGGGCCCGATAGACCTTCCCCCCCGCCGTAATGACGGGCAATATCTTCTTCATCGTCGCCAGCGGGATAATCCCCTCGCATAGGGGCCATGTCTCGTACTTGTGGTCGTCCGAGTCGTTCTTCGGGTCCTCGATCCGCTTGGAGATGATACTGTCGGCCATGTCGCTGGTCATGTTCGGAATGCAGAGCAGGACCGCCCGCGGGGCCTGGTTGATGTTGATCCGGCCTTTGATCGTCTCCTCGGTGCTGGTGGTGGCGTTCTCCATCAACTTCGGCAGGTCGCTCGACATCGAACCTTCGGTGAAGGGCGACTTCACAGTGATAGGACGCGGCGTCTGCTGATGGCCTTGTGTTCCGGTCCCGGCCGCCGGCGTATAGGTCGCGGTGGCACCGACCAGATCCAACACGGTCGTCAACTGGACGGTGGCCTTTAGCGTCGAAACGTCGACGTGGTCCGCTACGGTGCTCACGGCGACTGCGCTTGGCGGAGGCTGGCCGTTTGCGCTGTCCGGCGCCGGCTTGCCGCCGCTGCGATACAAGACGATGAACATGGCAGAGTTCTCGTCGAGCGCTTTCGCCAAGTCGTCGTGGAGTTTTTGCAGATCGGTACCGTTGAGATTGATTTTCTGGGTGCCGTCGGACTTGAGCGTCGATTCGGCGCTGTAGATCGTGAGGTAGGCGGCCCAGCCGTGGTCCATCGAGCCGTCGGAGTTGTCGACTTGGGCCATGGGATCGCCGGAGGCGGGATCGACCAGGCCCATCGGAACCGCATCCAGCCCGTATAACAACTGCGGCGTGACCCCGCGCACCAGCAAGAGCTCGTCGATCGACTGGAGCGAGCCGTTTCGCGGGGCATATGGGGGCGTGAGCGAATTGTAGTAAGACGATTCCGCCCCGTTGTCGCGCGGCGTGTCGTCGGTGTCGAGCCAATCGAGAATCGCGTCGGCGATCTCGTCGGTCATGCTCGGCAACTGCATCAGCGTCGCCTTGGCAACGGGATTGGGATTCGAACTTGAACTGGCGCTGCCCGCGATCGTGACCAATTTATCCATTTCCAGCAGGGTGTTGAGATTGATCCGCATCGATTCGTCTTGCAGGCCGTAGCGGACGCCGCTGATGCGGTTGTTTTCGTACGTGGGGGCGATGACGGAGAAGTAGCCGCACAACTGCGGCGTGGGGTCGGGGGCGGCCACGGTGTGCCCAAAACGCTGGGAATTGTCATAGATGCCGCCGGCGTCGGTCTGGTCGTCGGCAGTGCGGTCGAGGAACTGGCGGGCCACCTCGGCGCCCGATTGGGCGAAGGCGCGTGCCCGGGCCTGCCGGGCAGCGGTCTCGACGGCCTTCCGTTCGTTGAGCATCAACTCGCAAAACGTCATGCTGGCCAGCGCCAGCAAGGCGACGACCACCAGCACCAACAACAGGATGACGCCGCGTCGGTTGGTTTTCATAGCCCTTGCATCTGCTGCGCGAATGTGCTATTTGCCTTTGCCCGAAGTGCCGCCGCCGGCTTTGCCACCGCCGCTGCCCCCGCCTTTGCCTCCGGTGCCGCTACCAGTCCCGCCTCCTCCGGTGGTTCCGCCCTTGCCTCCTCCGGCGGTTCCTCCCTTGCCTCCTCCGGCGGTTCCTCCCTTGCCTCCTCCGGCGGTTCCACCCTTGCCTCCTCCGCCACCGCCTGTACCGCCTCCGCTGTTACGGCTGCCGCCGGTAGGCGACGTTGTCGTGCCGGCGCCGGAGGTGGTGCCGCCGGCGGTGCTGCCGCCCAAAGCCGGGCTGCCTTGGGCGTTTGGCAGATCGACAAGCATGTCGTAGACGGTGAACGAAGCGGCGCCGCCGGCCGCGGCCGTGGGGGTGGCCGGTCTCGGCGATGCCCGCTGGATCGTGATCGCCACTCGGATCGCGCTAGGCAATCCGCCTTCGGTATTGGAATCCCATTGTTCATAGGTGGTCGAGCCGGCGTAGTAGGTGAATTGCAGATTGGCGACCTCCGGGGCCATTTTGGCGATGCCTTGAGTCAAGAGATCCGACTGCCCTTGTTGCATCGCGGCGACGTAGGCCGTTCGATCGATCTCGCGGCGATACAATCCGGTCCCCGTCGAGCTGTCGCCGCGTTGCAGCGGCGTAGCCGTGCCCGGATCGCCGAGACTATAGGTCACCGTCTTCACGTCGCTAAGCGCCATGTAGTCTGCCGGGTCGCCATTGACCGGCATTGCCATGCCAATCGGCCGCACGCGGCGGGTCGTGTCCATTTGCAGGCACTGGGCCGTGCCGGAGATTCCGCTGGGAATCAAGTTGCCGGAATCGGACGAATCGGACCCTGTCGAGGTCCCGCTCGCCGTCGAAGCTGCCGCCGTCGTCGAAGTCGCCGCCGTGGACCCGGCGGACGTTCCCCCCATCGTCAAGGTGCCGTTCGCCTGGGAGTAGGGGACGGAGTTGCGGAGATCCTCGGCGATGTGTTGCAGCAGCGTCCGCGCCAGTTGGGCCTCTTCGACCTGCCCGCGACTCTTGTCGGCCACGCCAAGATGGATGTGCATGGCCATGCCGATCAGGCCAAGAATGACCGTGGTTAGCGCCAGGGCGAGAATCACCTCCAGGAGCGTGTAGGCCGAGTGCTTGCGGCACCCCCCCTCTCCGCCGATCGTGCGGCCCTTTTCACTAGCCCAGGCGTTGTCGTCTGCGGCAAACACGCGGCCCTTTTCACTAGCCCAGGCGTTTACGCCTGGGAAGCGAGGGCCTCTGCCAATGTTCTCACTTTTCTCTTCAGCCCCCTTCAGGGGGTGGCGATCGGCTGGTTGGTGAATCGTGGCGCGAGAGCGGCTCGGTTGCGTCCCCTGAAGGGGACTGGAAAGAAAAAGGGAATAATTCCCGGCCTCCTCTTCCCCAGGCGTAAACGCCTGGGCTAGTGAAAAGGGACGCCCGCACAAGTGACGCGAAGACACTGTACCCCGGCAACGCCGCAATCGTGAAAACGCACGATTCGCCGCCTCCTTTTCCCCAGGCGTAAACGCCTGGGCTAGTGAAAAGGGACGCCCGCACAAGTGACGCGAAGACACTGTACCCCGGCAACGCCGCAATCGTGAAAACGCACGATTCGCCGCCCCTTCTTCCCCAGGCGTAAACGCCTGGGCTGGTGAAAAGGCACGTCTGGATCGGTTGCGGCGTTTCATTGTCCGGAGGCCCCTGACGATGAGGAATTGCCACCTGATCCGCTGCTGCTGTTGTTGCTGCTGCCGCTTTCACTGGAAGACGTATAGTTGGGGTCGGGAATCCAGCGGACCAGCGAGAAACTGACGGGGTGTTGTGCCGCCGGGAGATTGCGGGTTACGGTGACGCAGACGGCGATCAAACCGTCTTCATCAGTCGTTTGCGTGTCGATGGAGAAGAGCCAGCCCGGCACGCTGGGGTCGAGCGAAGCGGTCATCGTCGAATCGAAGGGCGTGGCGCTGACCTGCTCGGCCGGGGTGATGCCGATGGTCACTTCGGCCATCTTGCTTTCGCAGAGGAGTTGGGCGTGGGCCAGATCGCGGGCGATCTGGGCATTTCGCAGCGCCAGGCGGCCAGATTCTCCCAGCACGGCGATCGAACCGGCCAGCACGGCCAGGGCGAGAATCACTTCCAGCAGAGAGAAACCGCCCTTTCGCATTGGCCGCTACTCCAAGGTCGAGCCCGCGTCGGCAACCGTCGCCGTGGCCGTGCTCCCTCGCAGCATAACGCGCAACGCGTAGCTCTGGTTGCAACTTAAGATCAACTGAACGTCCGAGGCGGTCCCGTCCGGGTAGAAGAAGATCGGCTCGGACCAGCCGGCGGCCGGCTGATTTTGCGCGGAGGCCGCCGAAGGCGCTGTGGTCGTGTTCTCGGCAGGCTGCTGGCCGAGGAACTTGACCCCCGTCGGCAGCGTCTTGTTCTCGACGGGTGCAGCGGCATCGGCGGGGGAGGGCGTGTTGCCGCCGGTCGAACTCGCCGACGCTGGCGCGCCGGTGGCGGTGTTTGCCTCCGGTCCGCGATCCGGCTCGCTGTAGTAATGATCGCCGCCCACCTCGTAGCGAAAGGCGTAGGTGCGGCCGGAGCGCATCGCCTCGGTGCGGGCCTGACACCACTCGGTGCGGACTTCGTCGGCCGCCGAGTGCAGACGACGGTAGGCCAACGGCTTTTCCAGCGCCGGCCAGACCAGCGCCGCCACGATCACCACAATTGCCACTACCAGCAGAACCTCGACCAAGGTGAATCCGTCGCTTGCCTCTGGTTCCCACGCTCTGCGTGGGAACCGCCCGCCCTTGCCACGTCTTCCTGGTTCCCACGCTCTGCGAGGGAACCGGCTCCCGTCGTCACCCGCCCAGGCCGTTCCCACGCGGAGCGTGGGAACGAGGAAAGCGCGGAGCGCGGGAACGAGGAGAGCGCGGAGCGTGGGAACGAGGAAAGCGCGGAGCGCGGGAACGAGGAGAGCGCGGAGCGAGGAAACCAAGAAGGATGTCCATCCATGACGATATCTCACCGCGCTGCCTCCTCATTCCAGTTTCCAATATCATCCGGCGTGCCGTTGACACGGTCGGGGCCAAAAGACCAGACGTCGAAGCTGTCTGGGTTATGCTGCCCGGGACACTGGTACTGATACGGATTGCCCCAGGGATCGGGCGGAATATCACTGTCCAGGTACGGTCCCGCCCATTTGGTCGGGTCGGGAAGATCTTGGGGGCAGCTTCGCAGCGCCTGAAGGCTTGTGGGGAAGGAATTGACGGTTCCTTCGTAGGTCTGTATGGCGCTCTTTAGCAGCAGAACCTGCGCCTTCGCCGCTGCTTTGTTCGTTCTGGCGCGGACGCCCGAGTACGTCCCGACCGCGAACGAAGCCAGGATGACCAGAATCGTCATGACCAACAATACTTCCATCAGGGTGAAACCACCCTTTTGCCGCGGGGGCGATCGCATCATGTCCAACTCCTCTTCTGTCGGGGGATAGCGACCACTATCATACTGCGGCCGGCGTGAATTATCAAGCGCATGCCAGCACCGGCCATGGCCGATCAGTTTTCGCTGTAGGAGGCGACTCCTGTCGCCGATTTGCCGCGGTTTCGGCCGGGCGGCACTCCAAATCGGCGACAGGAGTCGCCTCCTACAATCCCCAAACTGAACAACTGAGCGGCCCTGCAGCGCCGGCCACAGAGCGCCATCCTCATGATTTAACCCCGCCCAGGGGAGATTGGGTCGCAAATACGCAAATGTTATAATAGACGGTCATAATACCTGTTTCGTTCCGCCTGAAAGAAGATTGGAAGCCTGGCAACCGGGGGATATGCTGTAGCATTCCGGTGTAGAACATCGCTTTGCACCCCCGAGCCCGCCCAATTACGCTGGTAGATGGCTCTCGTGCGACCGAAATCTTCGGTCTCTTGCTGTCCGCCCATGAGTGAAACGCCGCGCGTCGTCCTAATGGTGATTCCATCCTCCGCCTACGATCGTGGGCTGCTGGAGGGGATCACCTCCTATGCGCAGATTCATGGGCCCTGGGTTTTCTTGCTCTCCGGCGATCATCCCGACCTGCCGATCCCCGCTTCCGACAGCCTTAGCGGAGACCTCTCGGAAGAGGAGCATCGGAGCAGCGGCAAGGTGGCTGCCGCCACCCCCAGTTTTGAGCGGCTAAACGCGACGGGGCTCATTGGCAGGATATCAAATCCGTTGACGGCGAAGCGACTGCTCTCGGCAGGATTGCCGGCGGTCGCCAGCTTCGCCTTGGCAAACGCCGACATCGAACGCCTGCTGCTCCGCTCGAAGGCATCGGAAATCGTCGCCGACGCGGCGCGGACGGGGCAATTCGCCGCCGAACATTTTCTCGATCGTGGGTTCTGGAACTACGCCTTCTGCGGTTACGAAGGTCGCGCCTGGGTCGAGCGTCGCCTGGAGGGATTTGCCGAGCGGCGGCTGGTCTGGAAGCAGGAGGTGCCGCGGGTCGTGGCCTGGCTGAAATCGCTGCCGCGCCCCGTGGCGGTGATGGCCTGCAACGATAAGCGCGGGCGACAGGTCATCGAGGCCTGCCTGCTCGCCGGGCTGAAGGTGCCGGAGGAGGTGGCGGTCGTCGGCGTCGACAACGATCACCTCTTCGGCAATCTCTCCAACCCGCCACTGTCGAGCGTCGCCCTGAACCTGAGCAAGGCAGGTTACCAGGCCGCCGAACTGCTCGATCAGTTGATGCGCGGCGCCGTGCGAAAGCCGCGGCAAATCGTGATCGAGCCGCTCTGGGTCGTGCCGCGCCGCTCCTCCGACGTGATCGCCGTCGACGATCCTCATCTGGCGATCGCCCTGCACTTCATCCGCGAACATGCCAAGGAAACCATCGGCGTGGACGACGTGGTTGAACAGGCGGGAATCTCGCGCCGCGGTCTGGAGATTCGCTTCCACAACGTCTTGCGGCGCTCGATCCGCGGCGAAATCCAGCGGGTGCGGCTCGCGCAAGTCAGACAATTGCTGACGGAAACAAACCTCTCGGTCGATCGAATCGCCCAGCTTACCAGCTTTTGCAGCGTCTCGCACCTCGGCGGCGTCTTTCGCCATGAATTCGGGGCGACGCCCGCTCAGTTTCGCCGTCGTACCCGCGCCTTCTGAGGAGCACGCGCCAAAACGCCATTCTCGCCACGCCGAGAATGCGGCTATTCTCCGGCGAACATGGCGGCTTCGGCCGACTGGGCGGCGCGATCGACGTGCCGTGCCATCGCCCGGGCAGTGGCGGCGGCGTTGCCGGCAAGCATGGCGTTGACGATCGCGGCGTGTTCCTTGACCGCTTCGTTGGCGGCCCGGCGGCGGTTGCCTACCACGTCGCGCAGGACTTGCATCAGGCTGTCGTAGCGGCGGATGTCCTCGATCAGGCGGGTGTTGCCGCAACTGTTGCAGATCATCGCGTGCAGCCTGCGATCGGCGAGCATCTCCCGCTCCAGCCACTTGCCGCCGCGGGTTTGGCCGGTCAGGCCCCGCAGCTCGTCTCGCAGCTCGACGAGTTGCCGTCGATCGACGCGGCGACACGCCAGCCGCGCCGCCTCGGTTTCCAGAATCCGCCGCAGGTGAAAGATCTCGCGAAGCTGCTCCGGCCCGAAGGGCTTGACGATCGCCCCGCGGTTGTGCACGAAATGGACCACGCCGTTGGCTTCCAGTTCCAGCAGGGCTTCTCGCACCGGCGTGGAACTGAGCTGGAAGCGATCGGCGAGATTCTGGATGATCAGCCGCGCGCCGGCGGGCAATTTGCCCTGGAAGATGTCGGCCAGCAGCCGTTTCGCCAGTTCGTGCCGCAGCGCGCCGTGCGCGAGGGACTGCCCATCTCCATGCGCCTCGATCGATCGCGGCGGCGGCGTTTGCTTCCTTAACATGACGGAACCGTCTCCAGGACCAGCGTCCCCAAGGGAATTGTAGCATTGCACGCTGCATGATGTACAGGTCGTGGGGTGCGCAAAAATGATGTTCTTTTGCGCAAACAATGCTATCCGATGGTTTTCCGCGGCATTATACATAATGTACGGTTTATGCCTTGTATGAGAAAGGCGCCGTCGCGCTGCTCTCTTTCACCATTTCACATGCGGAGGAACGACCTATGAAACGCTACTTGCTCACCGCGTTGCTGGCGGCCGCGGCAACGCTCGCCGCCGGCAGTTTGGCCCGCGGCAACATCGTCGTCGGCGGCTACTACCACCTCGGTGAAAGCGATCCCGGCGCCGCCGACGGCCTGCTGGGAGATGCTTCGTCCTTGGATTCCAGCGGAAATGGCAACAATCTGACGTACTGGCAAGGCCATCAGACGTACTCGTCGAGCGTGGCTGCTTCCGCCGCTTCTGCAACCGGCAGCCACCTGTCGATGAGCTTTGCAGGGGACGGATTCTACTTGCATACCGGCAGTGCACTGACGGTCAACACCGACAACTTCGGCATCGAAGGCTGGTTCAAGGTGAACGACCTGTCGCAACAGGGGCTGGCCGACAATGGAGACGCATTCGACGGCGGATTCGGACTGTATATTCTTGGCGGACACATCCAAGGCCTTTATAACCAAGTGGCTCTGTTTGACACCGGCATCACTCCTACGGTGGGCCAGTGGTTCTACGTGGCGATGGTCAGAGACGCCGGCGACACAAAGATGTATGTCAACAGCACTACACCCATCGATTTCGGCAGCACTTACGCCCCTCGTTCCCCTGATCCGCAGTTTTCGCTCGGCGTCGCCGGGTATGATTTTCTGCACGGCTCGGCCGACGAGGTCCGCGTGTTCGCCTTTGGTTCGCAATTCGGATACAACTTCAATGCGAACACCGATCTGTTGATCGGACAATCAGTTCCGGAGCCATCGACATTGACGCTGCTGACCGTGACCTTGTTCGGTCTTGCGGCTTGTGCGTGGCGCAAACGAAAGTAGTCCCCAAACGAACAGGGCCGTGGCGCCTTGTCGAATCGCAATACATGCAAAGTCCGCTGGGGCGGTTCATTCTCCCGTCGGTGCCAAGCAAGTGTTTGCATCGACGGGAGAATGAACCCCGCCCCGGGGCTTTGCCGGCCGCGTGTAGTGGCGAACGCCGCAAGACAGTGATTGTGGCAACGAGAATAATCTCTGCTTCTTCTGAATGAAAAGGACCGTTCCGATGAGATCGATTTGCCGCACTCTCGCGTTGATGGTTGCTTTCGGCCCGGTTTTGTGCGTACATGCCGACACGGCACACGATCTCAACGAGGCTGGATTCTGGTTGGAGGCGAAATCCCAGCAACTGGTGCGGCAATCACAAGTGACGATGAGCAACGGCACTTCGGGATTCGAACCTGCCGCAAGCGGCTACTATCCCGCGTTCTGGACACGCGACTATGCCTATATGGTGGAAGGCTGTCCGGAGGCGTTTACGAATACCGAACTCACCAACTCGTGTCTGACGTTTGTCAATAACATCGGCGCCTACAACGGCGTCGCCAATACGGCGATCGAGTGCATCAAGCCCGATGGCACCGTATACCATAAGCCTGGATGGGACACGATGGGAACCAACGCCACGGCCGACAACTCCCAATTCACCGTCGACATCGCTTGGCGGACCTATCAGGTCACGAAGAACACCGCCCTGGTCAACCAAATTATCGACAAGCTCCAGGCCACGATGAACTCCGTCCCGCGTTCCGCCAACGGATTGGTCTATATCGATCCGACCCAGGCGTGGGACCGTTGCCCTTATGGATTCACCGATAGCGTGAAGAAGACGGGCAATGAGTTGTACTGCTCGCTTTTGGACGTTCGGGCCAGCAAGGAATTGGCCGACCTGTTGGACGTGGCGGGGCGACCGGCCGACGCGGCGACTTGGCGGGCCGCCGCCGCCAGCAAGACCGCCGCCATCCAAACCACGTTCTGGGATCCGAGCAACACGGCGTCCAACCCGGGCTTGTTCTACGCAGCTACCGTCAAGTGCCATCAATTCGACGTTTGGGGGTCCGCGCTTGCGGTCCAATTGGGCGTGGCCACGCCCGATCAGGCGGCTTCCATCGCCAATTACTTCAATAACAACTACTCCACCATGGTTCTGTCGGGCCAAATCCGCGAAATCCCCACGCCTCTCTACTGGCAGGATTCGGTCTGCGGCCAGGGGACCAATCAGAACGGCGGCTACTGGGGCGTGGCCACCGGCCAGTTCGCCGCCGCATTGAACGCCGCCAATCCGGGCAAAGCCCAACAAACGCTGCTCGACATGGTCAACTTCTATAAGACGAGCAACGCGGTGCCGGAGTTCACGGACACCGGCAACGTGCTGGGCGGCGCTTCGTCGTACGTTTCAAGCGCCACGTTGCCCTTGGCGCAATTCAAGCAATACATGACCGCGCAACCGGTGCTCGCGTCGATGGGCGGAAGCTTGACGGCCGCGAAGGACATCGCCTTGGCGTCGAACGGCGGGACGGCTTTCGCCAAGGACTGCATTACCGGCTTCACGCAGCACTCCATCGCCCATCTCAACGACGGCATCTACGGCAACAGCAACAGTTGGATCGGCAATGGCCAATCCGATTTCGCCGGCGTGGCGTTCAAGCAGGCGTGTACGATCGACGCGCTGGCCTTCGGTCGCGACAACGGCGGCGAATCGACCGTCTACACCGACCGCTATACCGGCACCTACATCTTCCAGTACACGCGGGCCGCCAACCCCAACGCCAGCACGCCCGACAGCCAGTGGACCTCGTTCGGCGCGTTCTATCTCGACGCCGATTTTCCCAACACCATCAACCAGGATCGCCACGTCTACGACTTCGATCCGATTTCCGGGATCACCGGGGTGCGGATTCTGACCTGCTCCGACGCCAACAATTTTGCCAGCTACATCTGCATCGACGAAATCGAGGTCTACGCCGCGCCGGTACCCGAGCCGGGAACGCTGGCCCTGTTGGCGGCGGCTGGTCTGGCCGTCCTCGTCGGGTTTGCCTGGCGGCGTCGCAGGTGACGCGTCTGGGATGGTCGCGAGACCGAGTTTTCCTGCGAGAGGCGACACAGCGGGCGGACCTTCGCGATCGACGTATCGCTTGGGAGGTGTCAGACGGCGCAGCCTTCGGCGGCACGTCTCCTCGCCGGCTTGGGGAACCGTGGCCATAAAGTGCCTTGAGGAAATGGCTTACGTCTGGTAAAATCTGCGCGCCACCAGGCGATGCAAGCGGACCCCGGCGACACCGGAACCGCGGCGCGTCGGGGCCGACGTTCCGTCGGTCGCTCAACGTTGAGGATCGCGGGATCTTATGCTACACAACTACTGTTTTTACCGTTGACAACTACGGTATAATCCGTACAATGTTGGGAAGTTGAGAACGTCAAGTTCTTCCTTGGGTAACGCACAGATGCCGCGACCGAAACACGAACATCCGACGCCGGCCGAATTGGAGGTCCTTCAGCTTCTCTGGGAGCAAGGGCCGGCGACCGTCCGGCAGGTGATGGAAGTCCTCAATCGCCGCCGCCGTCGGGCTTACACCTCGGTGATGAGCCTGCTGGGCGTAATGACCGAAAAGGGGCTGTTGAAGCGCCGCGCGAAAGGCCGGGCGTACCTGTATGAAGCCCGCGTCGGCCGGGAAAAGACCGTCGGCCGGATGCTCCGCGACCTGTTGGGCCGGGCGTTCGACGGCTCGGCGGCGTCGCTGGTGGCGCGGCTATTGGACGAGTCGAGCCCCTCGCCGCAGGAATTGGCCGATATCCACGAAACCATCGAACAGTTCCGCCAAAGGCGAGGAGGCGACTGATGTGGCCGCTTGACGTGCTTCACGATCCGGGCTGGCAACCGCTGACCTGCACGCTGCTGCACTTTCTCTGGCAAGGAATGGTCGTTGCGGCGGCGTGGACAGTGTTGTTCCGGCTGCCGCGGGCGCAGTCGATGCAGTTCCGCTACGCGCTCGGCCTTGCCGGCATGTTCGTGATGGCCGCCTGCCCGGTGGCGACGTTTGCGCTGCTTCAATCACGAGCCGGCGCGGGCGAGGCCAAGGCATTGTTTGGAAAGCCCTCGCCGACGGGAAAAGCCCCCCGATTGCAATCGGGGGGCGTTGGAGAGCGGAAAGGAACTCTCGGAGACCGAAACGGGTCGAGCATCGCGCCCCGTGTTGCCCGCGAATTACATGACACGCCAGGGGCTGTTCCCTGCGATCCGTTCTGCTGGATCGACAAAGCGCAACCGTACTTGCTTGGCGGCTGGATGCTCGGGCTGGTAGTCCTTAGCGGCCGGCTGATGTTTGGGGTCGTCGCCGAGCGCCGCCTGGGGCGAGGCCGGGTGGCAATCGCGGGCGAAATCAGCGAGCGGGTGAAGGTACTGGCAGTCCGCCTGGGGCTTCGGAGGGTTCCGCGGGTTTTCAGCACGAAGGCCGCCCGCGAGGCGGTCGTTACCGGCCTGTTGCGGCCGATGGTATTGCTGCCGGCCGCCTGGTTGGCGGGGATGCCGCCCGAGGTGCTGGAGGCGGTAATCGCCCATGAGTTGGCGCACATCCGCCGCTACGACGTTTGGTTCAATCTGTTTCAGCGTTTTGTCGAGACGTTGTTGTTCTATCATCCCGGCGTTTGGTGGCTCTCGCGCCGCGTGCGGCTGGCCCGCGAAATGTGCTGCGACGAGATGGCGGCCCGGGCGACGGGCGAGCGCGTGGTGTATGCAACCGCATTGGAGCTGGCGGCTCGAAAGCGACTAGAGCCGGCCGGAAGATCGCTCCTGGAAGTCGCATTGGGAATCACTCGCATGACTCTGTTGGATCGCGTTCGCAACGTATTGGGATTGGCCGCCCGGCACGAGCAAGGGCGTTGGTGGCCGGCGGCGGTGATGGTGCTGTTGGTGCTTCCGGCCGTTTGGTTTGCGTCGCTGGCAGTCACTGCGGCCGATGAGAAGCCGATCGCCGTTCAGCCGGCGAAGAACGAAAGTCGGCCGCAGCAGTTGGTGTTGAACGTGGACGCCAAGGGGAAAGTGAGCGCGGCAAAGCCAATTCGCGACATCGACGAATTTCTCTCGGCCAAAGCCCGCGAAATCCTGGCGGCCAATCACATAACGGGGGCCGATCTGGAGGCGGGAAAAGACTTGCCGGCGACCATGGTGCTTCGCGTCGCCCGCGACGTGCCGCTTGCAAAACTCGAAGTCGTGATCAGGGCTTGCCAAGAACACGGCTTCCACAAATTGTCATTCGCGCTGGACAAGGAAGCGGCATCACCTGCCGTTGCGCCGCTGGCCGCCGAAGAGACGGGGCCAAGGCACTCGGCGACCGCGACCTTCCGCATCGCAATGGAAGAAAAACCCGTGCTCGGCGCGAGTAATGCGCCAACGAGCCGCGAGGCATTCGAAATCTACAAGAATACCCAGGCGGAACTGCTGAAGAGCAGGTTGGTGTCGATGGCGGCCCTACGCAATCCGAAGATCGCCGGACTTCAGTGGCTCGAACGTCACGAGGCGCCGGGCGATTCCGTTAAATGGCTTGCCGACCACTTGCAAGTCAGTTTTCCCGCCAATTCGGAATTGATGAAGGTCAGCCTTCGCACCAGCGGTCCGGTGGATGCGGTGGCGTTATTGACCGCCGTCACCAACGCCTACATGAGGGAAGTAGTGTCTGCCGAAAACGATCGGAGGGCGCGGCGTTTTGACCAGCTTGACAGGATCTGTTCTGAGGAACAGCAAGAGCTGCGCAGTAAGCGGGAGGAACTTAGGAGCCTGGCGGCATTGACGGGAGGGGCCGACCCGGCCATACGCGCCGCGCGAGCCAAGGCCGTCTTCGAAGAACTGGCCCTTTATCGGAACCGATTGGCGACGGCGGGCTTCGAGATTTCGCACTACAGGGTGGATCTGGCAGTGCAGAAGGCCTACCTCGAAGACGCCAAGGGGGACGCCCGCGCTCCGATCCTCAAAGAGATCAAACGGCTTGAAGTCTCCATCCGCGTGACGACCGAGCAACTGGCGGAGTTGCAGAAGACGATCAAGGAGTTGGAAGAGACTACCAGATCTCTGAGCAATCCTGAATCGGTTGACATAGAGATGGTCCGAACCGCGATCGCGAACGTCGAAGCCTCGCTGTCGAAATGTGTCGCGGAAAGGGAGCGATTGGGAATCGAGCTTCGTACTCCCCCGCGGATCACGTTGATAGAGCCCCCGCAATAGCCGCCCGCGGCGGTGCCTACGCGGCCTGGCGGCGAGTGGCGAGCGACGCCAGGGCGTCGATTTCCGAGCGCGGCTTCAGGGCCAGCGGCGTCCCGCCCTCTTCCGACTTTCGCTCGACGAAAACCAACGAGCGTTCGTCGAGCATCCGCGGAACGAAGAACCACATTCGGGCAAACGCTGGGACTTCGAGCGCGGCGGGCAGGATCAGCAGATCGATCTTGCCCAACGAGTTTGCCGCCCGAACCAGGGAATCGGCGGGGTCACCGGGCAGGAGTCGCACGCGCACGCCATTGCGACGCAGGAGTTGGTGGGCGGCCTTCAGCGTCAGGCCCGGCCCGTCGGCTTCCGAGCGGTCTTCAAACGGGTCGAAGCCCCAATAATCGACCTTGTCGCCGGGGGAGGCCAGTTTGGCCACGTCGAGCATCCGCAGCGCCCGCCGGCCGTTCCCGATACCCAATTCGACGATCTTTCGTGCGCGCCGCCGCCAGATCGCGCGATAGAGGGGGCGATCGGACTGCGGCTTGGAAAAATAACAAAAATATGCCAGCCGAATACGTCTAAGGATCGACAACGTCACCCTCCCTGGCAACGATGGACGACAAAGAGCGGACCGCCATAGAGCAAATTCGGCCGGAACGGGCGCTGGGTTCAGTGGATTCAATGGTCAGGCCCGGAGGATCCAGCACGCCCCCACAATTGACTGATGCCGGAGCGCCGGCGGACGTAGTAATCCTGTGCGGTCAACATGGGGAACCTGTTTAGCCGCCGCGTTTACGCGGCGGAGAATCGCTGACAACTGCATCGCCGCGCGGACGCGGCGGCTAAACGGTTCGGAGACAACCACCATAATCCGTTACTGCACCGGGACCGGCCTATTCATTCCGGTGACAATTCTGTATTCTGTAGGGCGACAACAGCGACACCTGGGGGTTTGGGCCGGCTGGCCAAGAGTGGTTGACATTGTCGGGCGGCCGGGGGTATCGTTTTCTGTTTCTTGCGGTAGGCGGGACGGGGTCGTGGTGTTTCGAGGCGGAGGCTGCCAGTAATGAAGTACGCCGTGATCGGCCCCGTGGCCGTCCACTTGCCGGAGAAGGTCGAAGACAACGATTTTCTGGCGTCCCAGTATCCCAAATGGGACATGGACCTGATTTTTGCGAAGACGGGCATCCGGCAGCGGCACATCGCGGCCGCGGAGGAGTGCGCCTCGGACTTGGGAGTGGCAGCGGCGGAAAAGCTCTTCACCCAGTTCCAAATCGACCGCAAGACGATCGATTTTCTGCTGTTTTGCACGCAGACGCCCGATTATCCTCTGCCCACGACTGCTTGCCTGATTCAGGACCGGCTGCGGTTGCCTACCTCGGTCGGGGCGCTGGATTTTAATCTGGGCTGTTCTGGTTTTGTGTACGGGCTGTCGCTGGCGGACGGGTTGATCCGCAGCGGCACCGCCCGCCGCGTGCTGTTGATTACGGCCGAGACATATTCGAAATACATCGATCCGAGCGATCGGTCGCTGCGGACGATCTTCGGCGACGGGGCGGCCGCCACGCTGGTCGAGGCATCGGACGTGCCCTCGCTGGGCGGTTTTGTTTTCGGCACGGACGGCAGCGGGGGCGACATGCTGCTGGTGGCTGAAGGGGGGGCGCGGCCGTTGAAAGACGCCATTCAACCGCGGAAACGGCGGCGCTGGCCCAGCAGCCTCTACATGGACGGGCCGGAACTGGTCAAGTTCAGTCTGGACATCGCCCCGCCGCTGATCGAGAGCGTGCTGGCCCGCGCCCAATGGACGCGAGAACAGATCGACATGTACCTGATTCACCAGGCGACGCTTTTCATGCTCGATCACCTCCGCGAGCGGCTGTCCCTCGATCGCGAACACACGCCCGAGGCCCTGGAAAACTACGGCAACACCGTCTCTTCGACGATCCCGATCTTGATCCGCGATCTCCGCGAGTCGGGCCGGCTGCGACCGGGCAAGCAGACGCTGCTAATGGGATTCGGCGTGGGGTTGTCGTGGGCGGGATGCGTCTGGAGCGAGACCTGGGCAGCCGAACAAGCGGAAGTAGCAACGGCTGCCGATAAGCTGGCGGAGAAGCCGGGCGAACCGCCCAACGCTTCCACGCCCGACCTGTCGCCCGACGCGCAACCGTGCCCGCAAGACTCCTCGTCCGATTCGCGCGAAGCCGCATAACCCGCATTTCTCACCACGCGGGGAATACGCTCAATACAATTATTCGGTGGGGCAGACATTCCTGTCTGCCCCGTAGAATGCGGCAAATAGGGCAGACAGGAATGTCTGCCCCACCGTGGCGAGAAATGCGGGCTAGAAGTTTTCGATCGGCCGACAACGCCTATCAGTTTCCGAACGGATCGGCGTCATTGTCGGGAGACTTCTCCGACTTGCCGCCGCCCGCTCCCTTTTTGGCGTCGGGCTTCTTCTCGGATTTCTTGCCAGCCGAACCGCCGAACGGATCGTCCTCGTCGGCAGGCTTCTTGTCGGCGGCGGGTTTCTTTGCGTCGGACTTTTTCTTGGCGGAGCCGGCTTTTTCCGCGGCCTTGTCGGCGGGTTTTGCCGGGGCGTCAAAGGGGTTGTCCTCCGCCCCTGCTGCCGCCGCAGCCTCCTTCTTGCCCGCCGGTTTCGCCGCCGCGCCCTTGTTGGTGGCGGGCTTCTCGGCCGCTTCCGGCGCGGCAAACGGATTGTCGGAGTCGGCCGTGGCCTCGGGCGGAAGAGCGGGGACGTCGGCAGGAGTGACGCTCTGTTCGCGCACGACCCGCTCCTCTTCGCGTTTCATCGCCTCGTAGCGCGCCTTGCGGATTCTCTCCTCTTGCTCGAGCACGGCCATGCGGGCGTCAACGCGATAGCTCTCCAACTGAACTCGTGCCGAGCCCTGCACGCGCTCCAGTGCTTTGCCCACATTGTAGAATCGGTTGATGTCCCTGCTCTCCAAGTCGGCACCCTTGCGGAAGTCGATCGTCGCGTCCTGCGGGCGACCGAATTGCAGGAAGGTCAGCCCGCGAAAGTAGAAGACGCGGGGGTCCTTCGAGCCGGCTTGGGCGGCCGCGGTCAGCCGGTCGTATGCCTGCTGCAAGTCGCCGGCAAAGTAGGCGTGAACGCCGCTGCCGTATTGCTGGGCCAGCACGGCGTCCTGAGCGAACAGCGAAACGGCCGACAACGATGCCAGTGCTCCAACCAGCAAGACGATGCTACGAAACATGACAGTAAACTCCTGCCTAGACGGTGTGGTTTCTGCGCCGGGGGCGCAATGTGTTCCGCGAAAACGGGCCCGCGCTACCTCGATGGTAATTACTGACTGTCGAAAGATCAAGCAACCGAGCCGATTTTGCCGCGGGACAACGCCCTGCAGGGGGGTATGGGAAACTTGACGCTCGCGGCGCGTGCTAACTATACTAAAGGCAGTAGTCGGCATAGTTTGCACCAGCCGTGCATCTTCCCGCGGGACTGTCCCGATTTTCGCGTCAACGAAAATGGGACTGTCCCCTTTGCCTCCGAAACAGAAAGAGTCTCTCGATGAATCGTTCGCTCTCGGTCTGGGCCTCTGCGGCCGCCGTAATGTTCCTGTTGAGCGGTTCGCCGCTGGTTGCCGAAGACGGGGTCGGGAAGCCGCCGCTGGCGAAAGAAGCGGCCAAGAACCTCGTCCCCACCGCCAAATCTCCCTATCGCCCGCTGGCGCCTGGGGTAATGATCTCGGTCGACCCGATGCGAAAGCTGGAAGAGTCGGTCAGCCGCCACGACGTCGTGGAGCTGCTGGCGGTCGATCCGAGCTTCGACTGGGCCAAAGATGTGCCGTTCCGCCACGACGTGTGGACGTTGGACTTCAAGTTCAAACCGGTCCGCATGATCTGGGTCGATATTCCGCAGCCGAGCGGCTACATGCAGCGGAAGCGGATTTGGTACATGGTTTATTCGGTGACGAACACCGGAAACGTCATGCACCCGGTGGAGAACGATGACTTGCCGTACGAGACCTTTGAGAAGAGGCAGATCGCCAAGGTGGAGATGGTTGACCGGCCGGTGCACTTCGACCCGGGATTTCTGCTGGAGGCCCACGTCCGCCGTCCCGACGCGAGCGTCTTGAACAAGGTCTATCCCGACCGTGTGATACCGGTGGCGATGGGGCCGATTCGCCTGCGCGAAGACCCGAACCGCCATTTCCTTACTTCGGTCGAGATGTGCCGCGACATCAAGGTGGGCGAGACGCAATGGGGCATCGCCACCTGGGAAGACATCGACCCGAGGACCTTCCGGTTCTCCGTTTACGTGATCGGTCTGACGAACTCCTATCGCTGGGCCGACGAGGATGGCGGCTATAAGAAGGGGGATCCGATCGGCAAGGGGCGGAAGCTCCGCCGCAAGACGCTGAAGCTCAACTTCTGGCGGCCGGGCGATCAATACTACGAGCACGAAGAGGAGATTCGTTACGGCGTCCCGCAAGAGCTCCTTCCCAAACAGCGCGACGGCAGCCCGAAGATCCCCGAAGGCCTTGACTACGATTGGGTTTACCGCTAGAAAGAAAGGTTTGCCGCCGACTGCGCCTCAAGCGTCAGTGGGCGGCCAGTGGCGGTCTTTCGTTGCGTTGCCGGGTTTTTTCCGATCCGGCCGGTGTGCCGCCGCGGTGTGTTGGTGTAACGTAAACCCGTAATCGACAGGCTGTTTTGCTTCTGCAAGTCCGATCGGCTCGCGGAGCGGTTTTGTGCGGAGAAGTGATGCTATGGCACACAAAAAAGGACAAGGTTCGAGCCGAAACGGACGCGATTCCAACTCGCAGCGCCTGGGAGTGAAGCGATTCGGCGGCGAAGAAGTGCGGGCCGGAAACATCCTCGTCCGCCAGGTCGGCACCCGTTTTCACGCCGGCAAAGGCGTCGGCCAGGGGAGCGATTTTACGCTCTATGCCCTGATCGACGGATACGTCCATTTCGACCGTGGAGGCCGCCGGGTTCAGATTGTTGACGCCCGCCCGGCCTGATCGGGACGTATCGCATCGCCGGAACGGGGTTGGCGGCGGCGTAAATATTCGCCCAACCCGTCAAATTCCTTGCCCAAGCTTACCAGCCTAACAATGGTCCTTGTTGTAACATCTTCCAGCTAAAGCGGTTGTGGCTAACTTGCCCAAATAGGCCAACGGGTTGGGCGAATATTTACTCCGGCCTGCCTCGTCGGCCAGCTTCTTCTACCGCTGGTCCGCTTGTGCCTTCTCCTCCCGGAAGCTCGCCGGGACCTTGAACCCTGGACCTTTCTTCTTAACGCTGGTCCACTCGCGAGTTCTTCTCCCCCGCAATCCCCCCAGAGAGAGGCAGAGACAATTCCGTCCTTTGAGAAACCAGTGGGGCGATCGCGCAGTAGGCTTTCTTGTAGAAAGTTGTGCTCATTCGACGCGAGAGAGGGCTGGTGCCGTGAAAATCCTGATTGTCGATGACGACCCGCTGCTCCTGCAAGTCTTGGAGCATGCAATTGTTGGTCTTGGCCACGAAGCGGCAACCGCCGGCAGCGGTCCGGAAGCGCTGCGGCTGATGCGGGACGGCTCGTACCGCATGGTGATTTGCGACTGGGAGATGCCCGGCATGGATGGCCCCGAATTGTGCCGCCGCATCCGTCAACGCTATTGCAGCAAGTACGTCTACATTATCATGCTCTCGGTGCGCTGCGGCACCCAGAACGTGGTCGAGGGCCTGGGCGCCGGCGCCGACGAGTTCATCAGCAAGCCGTTCGACCCGCAGGAGCTCAGCGTTCGCATCCGCACCGGCGAGCGGATCCTGGCCCTGGAGAGCCGCGACGTCACCATTTTCAGCTTGGCGCAACTGGCCGAGTCGCGCGACCAGGAGACCGGCGCGCACGTCGATCGGCTGCGAGAGTATTGCCGCCTGCTGGCCGAGCACTTGGCGCGGCAGGAGAAGTACAGCGACGTGATCGACGGCGATTTCGTCGAGCTGCTCTACATGACCAGCCCCTTGCACGACATCGGCAAGGTAAGCGTTCCCGATGAGATCTTGCTGAAGGCCGGCCCGCTGACCGAAGCGGAGTTCGAGATCATGAAACAGCACTCCGTGGCGGGAGCCATGACCTTGCAGTCGGCGATCTATGCCTATCCTGACGCGAAGTATCTCTACATGGCTCGCGACATCGCCCACAGCCACCACGAGCGCTACGACGGCACCGGCTACCCGGACGGTCTGGCGGGCGAGGCGATTCCGCTGTGCGGCCGGATCGTCGCCCTGGCCGACGTCTACGATGCGCTGACGACCAAGCACGTCTACAAGCCGGCCTTCAGCCATGCCAAGGCGCACAAGATCATCTGCGAGGGGATCGGGACTCAATTCGACCCGGACGTTGGTCAGGCATACATCGCCAACGAGGATCGCTTCGTCGAGATTCACAACCGCTTCGCCGTCCGCGAGGCAAGAGAAGCCCGCACATTGCGGCCGCTGGCCGACATGACGCTGAGCGGCTGACCAGCCGTCATTTCGGCTTCGCCAAGCACTCCAGCGGGATCAGCTTGCGGACCGGGGCCACCAGCGTCCTGATTTGGGCCGCGACTTGGCGATACGCCTGGCGGCTTGCGCCGCTGTCGCCCGGGGATTGTTTTAGGGCTTCCCCCAAGAGATTCTGTTCGGCGTTGCTGTAATCCAGAACAGTGAGGGCGAGCAGGATTTGGTCGGTTGACTGGGCGGCCTCCTCGGCCCAGGCGATGCCTTTCGGCGGCGGAGGGATCGCACTGCGACGCGACTTGATCACTTCGCTCTGCTTGGAATACTGCTCCGTCTTGGCCCCTTTCTCCAGCAGCCCGACCAGTTCATCGCAGCCATCGAGGAATGCCGACAACTTTCCAGCAAACGCGATCTCCTCGGGCGACGGCTTGTAAGCCTGCGGCTTCGGCGCGGGCGGCGGCACGAGAGCGACCGGCGGCGAGGCGGCAACGGGTTGCGCGACGGGCGTGGGGGGCGGCGCGGAAGTGTTCCGCCCAATCATCCAAATCGCCACGGCCACGATCGGAACGATGACGACAATGGCCGCGGCGCCGGCAATGATCGGCCAGAGTCGCGTGGACGAGCCCGGCGAGGGAACGTCGTCATCGTCGCGTACCTGCCTCGCCGGGGGCTTCGCGACTTTCGCGCCGACGTACGAGCCGCAATGTTTGCACTTGACCGCCACCGCGAGAATCTGCTCGCCGCAGTAGGGGCAGGCCTTGGTCGTCGGCGACGTGGCGGTGGCCTCGTCGGCGTCGTCGCCCAAGTCGAGATCGTCCAGGCCGCGAGGCAGATCCTCATCGTCGGCGCTGAGAATGTCCTCGATGCGGGCGTCGAGATTTTTTCCAACGGCCTTCGTCTCCGTACTCTGCTTCGCCGGGGCTTTCTCTGCCGAGACTCGTTTCTCCGCAGCGGGCGGCGGGGCAGATCTCTGTGGAGCGGCAGCCGCTTTGGGTGGAAGCGGGGCGGGTTCGGCCATCGGAATGATGCTCTCGACGGTCACTCCGTGCTTGTCGGCGATTTGCAGGGCCGCTTCGCGGCTGTCGGCGGAGATTACGACCGACGCCCGTTGGCCTGTTGCCCGCACAACCCCCTTGCACGAGAATTTCTGCTTGGCCATGACGTTCCCCAACGCTTGAAAAGACAAGGCAGTTCGGGAAAAAGTACCCATTTCCGCGAGGTGGGGCAGACATTCCTGTCTGCCCAGGCGCCGCACAGGCGGGGCAGACAGGAATGTCTGCCCCACCAATCACTCGGTTGCCCCCTTTTCCACTATCGGAAGACTGCGGGACCGGTGCTCCCCCCTCCCCAGTCGATTCTACCACGCCGCCCCCTGCCGCGAAAAGCACAGGTTTGCTAAAATAGCCGTTATTGCAGCGGGCAATTCTTCGACAGAGGCGTTGTAGGAGGCGGCTCCTGTCGCCGATTCGGCGGCGTTGGCGACCCGGTCGGCGACGGGAGTCGCCTCCCACAGTAATAGGAACAACATCAATGACGGCTGCGATACTCAATGGGAAGGCGCTTTCCGAGCAAATTCGGGCGGAAATCGCGGGGGAAGTCGCCCTGTTCGTGGCGAAAACCGGCGTGATGCCCTGCCTGGCGGCCGTGCTGGTGGGCGAAGACCCCGGCAGCCAGGTCTACGTCCGCAACAAGCAGAAGGCGTGCGAAAAGGCGGGCATCGCCAGCCAATTGCATCGCCCGCCCGCGGAAACGACCACCGAGGAGCTGCTGGCCCTGATCGACCGGCTGAACCGCGACCCGGCGGTCCACGGCATTTTGGTGCAGTCGCCCCCGCCGAAACAAATCGACGAGCGGCGAGTCCTCTCAGCCATCAACCCGCTGAAGGACGTTCGACGCCTTCCATCCCGAGAACGTCGGCCTGATCGTTCAGGGCCAGCCGCGGTTTCTTCCCTGCACGCCCCACGGAGTTCAACAACTGCTGTTGCGCAACGGCATCCCGATCGCCGGCGCCAACGTGGTGGTGGTGGGCCGTAGCGACATCGTGGGCAAGCCGATGGCGATCCTGCTGATGCAGAAGGGTCCCGGCGGCGACGCCACGGTGACGGTTTGCCACAGCCGCACCCGCGATCTCCCCGCCGTCACCCGGCGGGCCGACATTCTGATTGTGGCGATCGGCCGCCCGCGTTTTGTCACCGCCGACATGGTCAAGCCCGGCGCGGTAGTGATCGACGTGGGGATGAATCGTTTGGCCAGCGGCCTGGCGGGGGACGTCGATTTCGAGGCGGTCAAGGAGGTGGCCGGGCAGATCACGCCCGTCCCCGGCGGCGTCGGCCTGCTAACGGTGACGATGCTGCTGCACAACACGCTCGTGGCGGCACGCTTGCAGCAAGAGGCCTAGAACCTGTCTGACAACCGGCGAACTCGTAGGTTATGCTTCAGCATAACACCCCTTTTTCGTTATGCTTCAGCATAACACCCGCTTCTTGTTATGTTTCAGCATAACACCCGCTTCTTGTTATGTTTCAGCATAACACCCGCTTCTTGTTATGCTGAAGCATAACCTACTGATTGTGAAGCGGCTTCTTAACGACCCTTGGCCGCGGGGAGTTGCTTCAACCGGATGTTGCGGAATTGCACTTTCATCGGGTCGCCGGCGTGGATTTGCAGGGCGAGGATGCCTTCCAGTTTGCGGTTCTTCGTGTCGTTGTCGGTCACGTCGATCATCAGCCGGCCATTGATCTTCTGCACCAGATGGTTCCCACGAGCGATGATCTGGTACTCGTTCCACTGGCGGCTCTTAATGACTTTCGCCAGTTCGTCGGCGTCGCCGAACTGCTCGACCAGCTTCGGGCGGTGGTCTTTGCCAACAACCGTCTTCTGGCCGCGGGTGGCGAGGATGCCGCGCCCGCGTTCGTCGTAGAGGATGCCGGTGTACTGGTTCTGGCCGTCCATGTCGGCCTGGTATCCGCCGACGACCCAGCGGCCGGCCTTCTGCGGCTCTTCGCGGCTGCGGTATTGCACGCCGGAGTTGGCGAAGCCGGGATTGGGCATGCGGAATTCGAGTTTCAGCTCGAAATCGGCCGGCCGGCCGCCGCGCCAAATCAGAAACGTGTTGTTCTTGGCGGGATTGGCGGCGGTGGTCTGACCGGTGATCGCGCCGTCTTCCACCCGCCAGAACTTCGGGTCGCCGTCCCAGCCGTGCAGCGTTCGGCCGTCGAAGATCGGCTTAAAACCCTGCTCGCCCCCGGCGACGCCGCGAGCGATGAGCAGCAGAAACAACAGAGTCGATAGTCTTGTGACGTGTCGCATGGTCTTCTCCCGATGGTTGTCTATTTGACAGGACGAAGTGGGCGTAAGGGCGAGGAAAAAGGGGAAACGGGGAAAAAGGGAAGCAACAGTCTTATCATTTCTTCTTCCCCTTTTCCCCCTTTCCCCTTTTCCCCCTTTTCCTTTTTACACTAACGATTACTCTTCGTTTCCTGCGATCGGGCTTTGCTGCCCGGCAGCGGGCGAGCAACGGCCGATGATCTCGAGCAGGTGGCGAGCGGCGGCAGCCACGAGGAAGAGCCATGTTGCCGCGATCGCGGTGCCCACGGCCCATGCCCCGCCGCTGCCGGAACCGTAGGAGTGCATCCCGCTCCCCCAGACGAAATTGACGAAGTACCAAGTGCAGATGATGGCGGTGAATCCGAACACCGCCGCCACGGCCATGAGGAAATCGCCCGACCAGCTCAACGACCGTGCGCGGAGGATGAGTTGGCGAAGGTGCAGGATCAGGAGATAAACCAGCAGGGAGATGAGCGCCCAAACCTCCTTCGGATCCCAACTCCAGAAGCGTCCCCAGGACTCGTCGGCCCACAAGGCGCCGAGGATCGTGCCCGCCGCCAGCAGCAGGACCGTGATCTTGATCGCGGTGTAAATGAACCCGGCCAGGATGCGGCACGCTTCCGGCGGGCGGCGGCGGACGTTGCCCCCGCCGCTGTAACGGCCGAAGAGATAGTAGCCTAAGGCAATGCAGCCCAATATGAGCGCGATGGCGGCCGAGGCGTAGCTGGCCATGATCGTCACCACGTGCACGGCCAACCACCAGTTGTCACGGAGGATCGGTGTTACCGCCCCGATGTTGCGGTGCATCACCGTCGCCGGCGCGTAGTACGCCAGCACGGCCGCCGCGAAGCTGACGATCGCCCCAGCCACCGCGAACAGCCGACGCTGAAGAACAAGGTCAGTGCGCGATGGCGGGTTTGGAGGGATGAGCACTTCAGAGCAATGAGGGATGGGCACTTCAGTGCCCATTGAGCCGCGATTTAGTGGGCACTGAAGTGCCCACCCCTCGACCGGCTTTGCGACGAGGCGCCCTCGCCAAAGCGGCGACAACGCGAACCACAAGCCGAGTAGGCCGGCGTAGAGGGCGACGAATTCGACCGTCTCGAACATCCCGGTCAGCGGCGCCAGGCCGGTGATGTAACCGCGAAGCCCCATGCCGACGATGCCGATCGCTTGGCCCGCCACCAGAACCGCCGCCCCCAGCCAGAACAGCCGCCGCTGCCAACCCCCGACCGCCAGCAGCAGACAGAGCGTCGCCGCCAGGCTGACCGCCCACGACCAGAAGAACGGATCGAGCCGGTTGTAGAAGACTTCGGCGGCAGTGGAACCCGTCGGCGGATAGGCCGTCGCCTCGATCAGCCCGCGGTCGCGATGCCGCAGCGGCAGTTTTCGCCGCAGCGGCTCGATCTTCTCGGCCAACGCCCGAAGCGATTCGGCGAAGCGCTGCATCGCCGCCGCGAACTTCGCTGGCCGATCGCCCGCACCGCGATCGAGATATGCCGCCTTCGTTTCGGCAAACGCCCGGCGGACGTTTTTGAGCTCCGCCTGCGGACAGGTCTGCAACAGATCGTCGGGACCGTAGAGCAGGGCCTGAAAGCCGAGCCAGGGCGATGCATCGTCCTCGGGCGTGCGATTCTCCTCGAGCGCGCCGGGATCGAGGGCGGGCACGAGCCGCAAAATCTCGCCGCCGCCATAGAACGCCAGCCGCATTTCCGCCGCCTGATGTCGCAGATTGATCGCCAGCGCGGTGAGCGGCGCATTATCGGGCGCCGCCAGCCGTGACGCCAGCCGATCCGCCGCCCGGGAGAAATCCGCCACCGCCGGCTCGACCTTCTCGCGCGAGACATCATCTTCGTGCAGGCCGGCGAGAATTTTCTGCCAAGCATCGACGACCTGCGCAGCGGATTTAGCGGTCTTGGCGTCGCCGCTAATGCGCTTGACGACCTCCGGATCGTCGACGAGCCTCCTCAAGGCGTCGGCGGCCATCCGCGCCCGGCGGCTGGGCCACCAGAGCAGGTTCTGCGGCGACTTCGGATCGAGCGTCAGCTTTCGGTACTCGCTCAGGGCGTCGAGCAAGCGGCCGAAGGCCTTCTCGGCGCTGCTGAGTTGGAGTGCCTTGCCTTCTCCCGCTCGTCGGTGCAACTCCTGCAAACGCCGCGAGAGGGCCTCGCCGCCCTCCAGTTCCGCCAGCGAAGCGCCGCGCAAGCGGCGGCCGTTGTCATCGCAAAGCGGCAAGTCGAGGTATTTCCGCAACTCCTCGTCGGCGGGCAAGAAGGGGACGTGTTCCCATTTCCCGGGTTCGACGAGCCAGGAGAAGAGCAACTCGGCGGCCTCGAACTTCCGCACATCGTCGGCTTGCGTCTCCGACATGTGCAGCAGCGGGTTCGCCCGGCCGCAAATCGCCGCGACCGTCTGCCGGGCGAAGGTGTCCAAAGGGGCGACGCGGCCGTCGCTGAGCACCGGCAAGTTCCGCCACGCGCTCCAATCGAGCGACGCCTCTTCCGCGCAAACGCGGCTGCCGAGAGAGAACAGGCCGATCGTCGCCAGGACAATTCCCAATTGCAGCGGTCTCGTTGGCAGGTCGTGCGAAACCGCAAGCGGTTCCGCAGTGGTTGCTGGCGGCGCGTGCGAAACCGCAAGCGGTTTGGCAGCGCGACACAGGTAATAGACCAGGCCGATGCCGATGACGATCAGCGCGCAGCCAAGGTACTTCAACCCTCTGCCCGGATCATAATTCAGGCTCAGCACCGATTGATAGACCTCGTCGCGGCTGTGATCGTTGCCGGCCAATTCGTCGAACTCCGCGTCGCCGGGCAGGCACGGTTCCTGAAAACTCGCTTGGAAGAAGCGGTAGGTTCGGCCGCTCTTCGGGTCGGTGAAATCGACCGGCTTGTTGAGTTCAATCAGCACGTCCTCTCGCAGCTTCTTCTCGGCCTCTAGCGGTTTCGGCGGACTGCTGCGTTCGAGGAAATCGACCCGGCTCGAATAATACGACGGCATTCTGGCTGCCCGGATCGAGTCGGCGGCGGAATTGGCGCAAATAGACTTGGAAGCCGAGGTCCAGCGGCTCGGCCTTTTCGCTCTCGGCGTTCTTTTCGGGCCGAATGATCGCGGCAGTATGATTGGCGTGTCCCTCGTAGATCGACATTTGCGCGTCGACGCCCCAGAGGCGCGTCAAAGCGCAGCCGGCCAGCAGCACGAGAATGCCGCCGTGCGCCACCAGGAAGCCGATCTGCCGCCGCCGCCAGGGGAGCCGAATCAACATGGCGGCCAACACGTTGACCGCCAGCACGACGTGAATCGCCGCGAACCAGCGGGTGCCGTAGACCTCGGCCCACGCCGCCGCCGAACCGTGATACTTGTCGATGAACGTGGCCACGGCCAAGACGATCACGTAGACCGCGATTGTCACGACCGCCAGTTGCAGCGACGCCAGGGCGCCAAGACAGAGCCGCAATGGGGGCGGAAGCAGGTGGGCTAGGGACGGAGGCGACCCCGGCTGTGGAATTGGCCCCGCCTGTTCGCCGTCACTCGCCGCCGCATCGACCGCAGCGCCACCGGCCGACGTCTCGCGCAGCATCTGGTCGTCGCTCTCATCCCTCATCCTTCATCCCTCATCCTTCCACCTCGGATTTTACCACCACAGAGGGAGAAAGTTTAGACGCCGCCCGGGTCCGAGTCAGCGATTTCATTTCGGAAAACTCGTCTTGAAGAGGTCCGCGGGGGACCGCCTCGTTGATCGGATGTGGAAAACTCCCGAAACCGCTGGAAAACAGGACTCTTGCTGAATTTGCCAGCCAACCCTGTTTTAAGGCCCGCCAGAGGGGAACCCTGCGCAAGTTCTCTGGTAGCAGCGTCTTAAGACAACTTGTCGGGCCACGGTTGACCTCGATGAGGAAATCATTAGACTTGGACGTTCTCGGCTGTATATTGTGGCCAGAGCGGAACGAGGTACAATATATGGTAGGAAGGATGCCAGATCTAACTCCTGATGGAATAAGGAATCTCTCTCATGGACAGACGCGAACATAATACCGGGGAAGCGGTTGCGACGGCCGACCAGCCGACAACGAAGCTGAGCAAGACCGTTATTGCGGGGCTGCACGTGCCCGCCCTGTTTTGCCCGGACGACGGCGGCGATCCGTTTGCCACCGTCCAGTGGGATCTGCGCACGGCAGCGATCAAGGGCGAGGGGGGCGAAGTGCTCTTTGAGCAGAAAGACTGCGAGATGCCCACCTCGTGGAGCCAATTGGCCACCAACGTGGTCGCCAACAAGTATTTCTACGGCGAGGTGGACACCGGCGAGCGGGAAAAGGGCGTCCGCCAACTCATCCACCGCGTCTGCCGCACGATCGCCGACTGGGGCACCCACGACGGCTACTTCGCCAGCAAGGCCGACGGCGAGCGGTTCTACCGCGAGTTGGCCTGGCTCTGCCTGCACCAATACGCCTCATTCAATTCGCCCGTCTGGTTCAACGTCGGCTTGTATCATCAGTACGGCATCAAGGGGGCGATGTGCAATTGGCACTGGGACCAGACCCGCGGCGAGGCGATTCAGCCGCAGAATCCGTACGAGTTTCCGCAGGCGTCGGCGTGCTTCATCCAGAGCGTGGGCGACAACATGGAAGACATCATGGAGCTTGCCCGCAGCGAGGCGATGCTCTTCAAGTTCGGCTCGGGCACGGGCACCGATCTCTCGACGCTGCGCTCGCACCGCGAGAAGCTCTCCGGCGGCGGCCGCCCCTCCGGGCCGCTGTCCTTTATGAGGGTCTACGATCAGATTGCGGCCGTGGTGAAAAGCGGCGGCAAGACCCGCCGGGCCGCCAAGATGCAGTCGATCAAGGACTGGCATCCCGACGTGCTGGAGTTCATCGAGTGCAAGAATCGCGAGGAGAAGAAGGTCCGCACGCTGGTCGAGCAGGGCTACGACGCGCAAGAGGCCTACGACACCGTGCTGTTCCAAAACGCCAATCTCTCGGTCCGCATCAGCGACGAGTTCATGCGGGCGGTCGAAGCCGATCAGCCCTGGACGACGCACTGGGTCACCAAGCCGGAAGTGGCCGGCCCAACGTATCCCGCGCGGGAGATGTTCACCAAGATGTCCAACTCCGCCTGGTGCTGCGGCGATCCCGGCGTGCAATACGACAGCACGATCAACCGCTGGCACACCTGCCCGAACTCAGGACGGATCAACGCGAGCAACCCCTGCTCCGAGTACATGTTCGTCGACGATTCGGCCTGCAACCTGGCGAGCATCAATCTGATGAAGTTCCGCCGCGACGACGGCACTTTCGATCACGAGCGGTTCGTCTCGGCGTGCCGGCTGGTGTTTATCGCCCAGGAAATCCTGGTCGATCACGCCAGCTATCCGACGAAGCGAATCGCCGCCAACAGCCATCGCTTCCGGCCGATCGGGCTGGGCTACTCGAACCTGGGCAGCCTGATCATGACCGCCGGGCTGGCGTACGATTCCGCAGAAGCCCGCGGGCTGTGCGGCGTGATTACCGCGCTTCTGCACGGGGCGGCCTGCTACACCAGCACCGAACTGGCGGCGGCGGTCGGGCCGTTCGACGAGTTCGAGAAGAACCGCGAGCCGATGCTCCGCGTGATGGAGATGCACTGGGAGAAGGTCGATCAGATTCCGGCCTGCCCCAAGTCCTTGCAGGAGGCCGCCCGCGACCTGTGGGACAAGGTGCTCACGCACGGCCGGCGGCTCGGTTTCCGCAACGCCCAGGCCACCGTGCTCGCCCCGACCGGCACGATCAGCTTCATGATGGACTGCGACACCACCGGCATCGAGCCGGACATCGCGCTGGTGAAGTACAAGCAACTGGCCGGCGGCGGAATGCTGAAAATCGTCAACCAGGAGGTGCCGCTGGCCCTGGCAACGCTCGGCTACGACCAGCCGGAGATCGACGCCATCGTGGCCTACATCGACAAGCACGACACGATCGAAGGGGCGGCCGAGCTGAAGCCCGAGCACCTGTCGGTCTTCGACTGCGCCTTTCCGCCGCGGAACGGCCGCCGCTCGATTCCCTGGCGGGCGCACATCCAGATGATGGCGGCCGCCCAGCCGTTCATCTCCGGGGCGATCTCGAAGACGGTGAACATGCCGCGCGAAAGCACCCCCGACGACGTGGCCGACGCCTACATGGAGGGCTGGCGGCTGGGGCTGAAGGCGCTGGCCATCTACCGCGACGGCTCGAAGGAGGTGCAGCCGCTTTCGACGAAGTCGAAATCGGACAAGGCGGCCGAGAAGCTGGTGGCCGCCCCGCGGCGCGAGCGCCTGCCCGATACGCGGCAATCGATCACGCACAAGTTCAGCGTCTCCGGCCACGAGGGCTACATCACCGTCGGGCTCTATCCCGACGGCCGGCCAGGCGAGCTTTTCATCACCATGGCCAAAGAGGGGAGCACGATCGGCGGGCTGATGGACTGTTTTGGCACCGCCGTTTCGATGAGCCTGCAATACGGCGTGCCGCTGGAGGTCTACGTCAACAAGTTCTCGCATACCCGCTTCGAGCCGATGGGCTTTACGAAGAACCCGGAGATCAAGATCGCCAAGAGCATCGTCGATTACATCTTCCGTTGGCTGGGGGTCACGTTCCTGCCGGGCTTCCGCGAGGCGAACAAGATGATGCCGCCATCGCCGACCGACCTGCCACATGCCGAGCCGGGGCCGGGAGACGCGGAAACAGAGCCCCGGCCCGCCGCCACGATGGCCGGCGGGCCAGTCGCGGCCAACGGATCGGCGCCCAGCGGCAGCGGAGCGAAGGCCGCGGCCCAAGCCTCCGGCAACGGCCAGGCAGCATCGAAGCAGGCGGCCAAGCGCAACGGCTCGCCCGCCGCGGCCGCAAAGAAGGATCGGGTGGGGCAGACATTCGTGTCTGCCGCTCCCGTGGCACAGCCATCCCTGACTGTCACGACCTTGTTCGAGCCCTTCGGCGCTTCGCTCTCGCGGAGCGAGCAATTCGCCTCGTTCCAGACCGACGCCCCCGCCTGCGACAACTGCGGCGCGATCACCGTCCGCAGCGGTAACTGCTACCTGTGTTACAACTGCGGGAGCAGTATGGGGTGTTCGTAAGAGAGGGGTTGGGGGCTGGGGATCAGGGGCCAGGGGCCAGAGGTTAGGGATTGGGGATTGGGACGCCGCCGCGAGGCTGCGGTCGGTCGGGGCTTCCAGTGTGGAGCGAACAATGGTTGAATTTGACCTGCGATCGGAGGCATTCAGGAGGGCGGTGCTCAACACGGAGAGACGAGCGGAGCGGCAACTGTACGATGAGAGGCTGGTCAGGTGTTTCGTGCCCAACCGCGTCCTAGAGGAGCTTGACAATAATCAAAATCAACTCCTATTCGGCAGGCGAGGCGTCGGCAAGACTCATACGCTCAAGGCGTTCTTGGGAAAGAAAGCATCAGGCGGGACACTCTGCCATTATCTCGATTGCACCGCATTTGGCAGCGGACTCGGCGTGGACGGATCCCGCAGGAACGTAGGGGTCCGCTTCTTCTCCAAGCTTCTCTCCAACCTCGCAGACAGCCTGCTCGATGATGCCACGCTGACGGAGAAGCCAGACAAAACTCTTCACGACGACCTTCAGAGCATTCTGCTACAATTCTCCGACCTCATCGGTCCGAAGTCCATCGGCGAGACCTTCGATTACTCTGCAATTGCCGGTGCGATCTCCCGATTCCTCGATCGACTGCGCACTGATAGACTGATTCTGCTTATAGACGAGTGGGCTCAGATTCCACCGCCGGCACAGCCGTATTTTGCCGAGTTCCTTAAGCGTGCGTTCTTCGCCAACGCGCGGGTTACAGTGAAGGTCGGTGTGGTGGATTATGCCTATAGATTAAGCGAACGAATTGGCGGTCAATTGATCGGTCTTGAGAGGTCGGCCGACATCTTCACCGACATTCGGATGGACCGCTTCTTTGTCTGGGATCAAGATGAGGAATTCGTCGAGCGGTTCTTCGCAGAGGTCCTGTTCAACCACTTGGTTCTTGAGCTTGATACCGCGCAGGAATGCCAGCCGGATGAGAAGGCGAACATCGTCTCCAACCAACTTTTTACGCAACGCCGCGTGCTCTCGGAATTGTGTCGTGCGTGCGAGGGCAACGCCAGGGACTTTCTCGTGCTCTTCGGAAAGGCGCACGCGAGGTACCGGCAGCAGACCGCACATCAGAAGGTCGGACTTGAGGATGTTCATAGCGCAGCAATCGACCTTTATCGCGGTGACAAGTACGCAAACATCTCCACGGAGAAGCCTCTCGAGGATTTTCTGGAGTATCTCGTGCATTCGATCATTAAGGAAAAGCGAGCGCGGACCTTCATGGTGCCATATCAATCTCGCAACCACCCTTTGCTCGCGCGCCTCTTTAGTGCCCGAATTCTTCACCCGCTGAACGTGGAGTGGTCACATCCACATGTTCCTGGGGAGCGGTACAGCCTCATCACGATGGACTACGGAACATACGCCTCGTTCCGCGGCACCAAGAGCGAGCCCGACCAGAAGTTGTTCTGGGGACAAGAAGGTCAAGGGGTTGAGAAGGCTGACGACCTTGTGCCGTTTGATGACCGGCGGAGCATTCGGCGAATTGTGGTGGAGAAAGATGTTCTGGACAATTTCTCCGGAAGAATGGCCGACGACTGCTAAGGACGCACAAAGGGGATAAGTACAATTTCTGAGGCGGAGAATGATAAGTAATTGGACTTATCCCCTTTGTTTGCCCCCTTTGTTTGCCTCTGACCCGGACTCCTCCCTTGGGCGTTCGCCCAGCGGACCACGGCGGTCATGATACCCCTTCCCACGCGGGGACACAAGGAGCATAGGCCGGAGCGGGCCGGAAAACCGTGGCCCGAACGCGGAACTACGAACGGAGGTTCACTACATTCTGCGGCGTGCCGGCGAGGAAGGCTTTGACGTTCGCCACGGTTACGTTGAGCAGGCGTTCGCGGGCGGCGCGGGTGGCCCAGGCGACGTGCGGGGTGATGTAGCAGCGGGTAGCCCCGGTTCTCGAACCGGGGCGGCTTTGCCGCAAGAGGTGGAGCGGCAACGCCAGCGCGCATCGCCTCCCGCATGGCCTCTTGGGCGTTCGCCCACCGGTTCAAGAACCGGTGCCACCCAGCGAGACCGCACGGCGGAGCACCTGTTGCGGAACCTGCTCCGTCACGCCGCGCGCAATGCGCATCGGAAAAAGGGGTCAGGCGGAAAAAGGGGACATTGTTGATTGTGGCAAACCGGACGACCAATAATCAGTGATGTCCCCTTTTCCGTCCCGTTCTCAGCGTTCGCAAGGACCGCTTCGAGCTCGCGCCTCACATACCGCAACTAGTGTAGTGTCTCACACAGATCGTGCTTTATGAACAAGAGACAGAAACAGGTGGGGCAGACATTCCTGTCTGCCCTAGATGTTCCCACTTGCCTGGTTCCTGGGCAGACAGGAATGTCTGCCCCACCTGTCGCCATTTTATAAGTTAACCCAATTACGAGACACTACACTAGTCTACCGTAGCGCTCATAATACCCCTTCTGTTGCGGGGACACAAGCAGCACGGGCCACCGACGTGGAAGACTGCCACGCGACGGCAGCACTACGAAGCGAGGTTCACTACATTCTGCGGCGTGCCGGCGAGGAAGGCTTTGACGTTCGCCACGGTTACGTTGAGCAGGCGTTCGCGGGCGGCGCGGGTGGCCCAGGCGACGTGCGGGGTGATGTAGCAGTTGGGGGCGGTTAGCAACGGGTGATCGGCCGGCGGCGGCTCGTCGTCGGAGAGCACGTCGAGGCCGGCGCCGGCGATTTGGCCATCATGCAGCGCTGCGGCCAACGCCGGCTCGTCAACCAGCGGCCCACGGCTGGTGTTGATCAGATAGGCCGATCGCTTCATCATTGCCAACCGCTCGGCATTTACCAGATTCTGCGTCTCCGGCGTCAAGGGGCAATGCAGGCTGACAACGTCGCTTTGGCGGAAGAGATCGTCGAGAGCGACCAGTTGCACGGCTGTTGGCGGGAAGGGGACAGTCCCATTTTCGCTGGCGCGAAAACTGGAACAGTCCCCGGTAATCAGCTTGTCGGACGCCAGCACCTTCATTCCCATCGCCAGGGCGACCTGGGCCGTCGCCCGGCCGATGCGGCCGAAGCCGACTATTCCCATTGTCAAGCCGGCCACTTCGACCAGCGGGAAATCCCAATAGCAGAAATCGGGGCTGCGGCTCCAACGCCCTTCGGCCACGCCGCGAGCGTGCTCGGCGACGTGGAGCGTGAGGTTTAGCAGGTGGGCAAAGACCATCTGCACGACCGACGGCGTGGCATAGTCGGGCACATTACAGACGACGATCCCCCGCTGCCGCGCGGCGGCGACGTCGACGATGTTGTAGCCCGTGGCCGTCACGGCGATGCACTTCAGCCGCGGCAGCCGGGCAATAGTCTCTCGCGAAAGCTGGACCTTGTTGGTCACCAGGATGTCGGCCTCGGCCGCGCGCGATACCAACTCTGCAGGCGACATCCTGTCGTAGATCGTACACGAGCCGAGGGCCTCCAGGGCGGCCCAGCTCAGGTCACCGGGATTGAGGGCATAGCCATCGAGAACGACGATTCGCATGGACAAATGGGAACCTCCTCCACCCCCTCCACGGCCTTGGTTTGGGGGTGCTTGTGAGATTTTCTTTAGCGTACCCCTTGGGCAGCTCCCGCACAAGTGGTACAATAAAACGACACTTGTTGGAACTGCTCCGTAAGCAAGACTAGAGAAGCCATGAACAAGACAGAATCAGACGCCAAGCTGGCGAAAGTGAAATTGGCGTTGGCCGAGAAGTGCGAGCGGCTGGCGAAGCTATCCACCAGCACGCCGAAACGCAACACAATGCTGTACCAGGCGGCCCGATTTCGCCGGCAAGCGGCCGATTTGACCCGACAATAGCGGACTATGGAATCGCTGGAAGGCCACCTGCTGGTCGCGGCGCCCCAACTGCTCGACCCGAACTTCGCTCGCTGCCTGGTATTGCTGGTCGAGCACAACCAGGAGGGGGCGTTCGGCGTGATCGTCAACCGGCCGGTGGGCAAGACCTTGCAAGAGTTGTGGCGCGAGGTGGGCAGCGCGCCGTGCCACAGCCGGCAGCCGATCTACCTCGGCGGCCCCGTGCCCGGCCCGTTGCTTTCGCTGCACACGCAGCGCGAGCTGGCCGAAACCGAGCCGGTGCCCGGCGTCTACTTCGCCGCGAAGAAGCAGCACCTCGACAAACTGGTGCTCAACGAAGAGCCGGCGTACAAGATTTTCATCGGCCATGCCGGCTGGGGGGCGGGACAACTCGAGAACGAACTGAAGCAGGGTGATTGGCGGACGCTGCCCGCCACGGCCGAACACATCTTCTCCACCGCCGACGACCTGTGGGAGAACGTGCTGCGGCAGATCGGCCACGAAATGCTCAAGTCGATTCTCAAGCTGGACGAACTTCCGCCCGATCCGACGCTGAACTGACTTTTCTGCCGGGGAGAGCCGATGGGAACGATGCGATTCTCCGTCTTTCCTCCCGAACGCATCACGGCCGAGACGGTCCAGCAGGCGTATTTGGCGGGAATCGACCGCGTCTCATGGCCGGCGCGGACGAGCGTGGAAGGCGGTGAGTTGGTCCTTCAGCGTTCGGTCTCCGACTCGGCCAACCTGCACGTTCCCTGGTGGGTCGGGGGGCAGGGTGTGTTGACGCTCTCTTCGCCCAGTCTGATCGAGCGTGCCGAGCCATATCGCCTGCCGTTGGAGCTGGCCCGCGGCACGGTCGTGCAGGTGCGGAATCAACTCAGCGACTGGCAGGCGATCGGGCTGGTCGTGCCCGAGGCGGTACACGCCAAGTTGGCGGCGGCGGTCGAGCGGCTCTCCTGGGCGGCGGTCGAGCAGGCGGACGCCGCAGTTTCGGCCGCCCGTGCCGAAGAGTCGCTCCGCGCGGCGCTCGAGGCGGCCAACCTGCTGGCGGCGGCCTACGCCGAGCAGGCGATTGTCGCCCGCCGCCGCAACGACGGGCCGCCTTTCGCCTTGCTTGCCGGAGACCTGACCACGACGCTGCTGGACGATCAGATCGCGCGGCAGTTTCTCCGCACGTTCAATGCCGCCGAATTGCCCATCTGTTCGCGCGAGACGGAGACCACCGAAGGGCACATGACCTGGGTGGTCAACGACAAGCAGGTGGAATGGTGCCGCAAGCACGGGCTGAAGATCCTCGCCGGCCCGCTTTTGCTGCTCGCTCCACAGTCGCTGCCCGACTGGCTCTCGCTGTTTGAAGACGACTTCGAAAGCGTGCTGGAATGCGCCTCGGCCTTCATCCGCACGGCCGTGGAGCGGTATCGCGGCAAGGTCGATTATTGGATCTGCGCCGGGCGGGTCAATGCCGCGGGGGTGTTGCCGCTTTCCGATCAGAAACGGCTGCGGCTGGCGGTGCAGGCCGTGGAACTCGTCCGTTCCTTAGATCCGGACACGCCGGCGCTGATCTCCTTCGACCAGCCCTGGGCCGAATACATGCTGCAACAGCACTCCGATTTTCCTACGCTGCAATTTGCCGACGCGCTGGTCCGGGGTGGACTGGACCTGGGTGGGCTGATGATGGAAATCAACGTCAGCCGCCAGCCGGGCGGAACCTCGCCGCGGCAAGTGCTGGAATTCAGTCGGCAATTGGACGAATGGGCAAAGCTGGGGCTGCCGCTGTGGCTGTCGGTCTCGGCCCCCAGCGACGAGCACGACGATCCCCTGGCGCAGCGGCGGGCGGCGATGTCGCCCGGCGGATGGACCCCGCTGGCGCAGCAGCGCTGGGCGGCGCGGTTCGTGCCGCTGGCCTTGGCCAAACCGCCGCTGCACGGCGTGATCTGGAATCAACTCTGCGACGGCAAGCCGCACGATTTCCCCCACGCCGGCCTGTTCGACGCCGATGCCCACGCCAAGCCGGTCCTCCGCACGCTGGCGGCAATCCGCAAGACGCACTTGACGTAGGCGGCGGAACTTATTGACCCGCGCAGTTCACTATTGTACGAGGCGACTCCTGTCGCCGATATTGCGATTTTTTCCCCGCTGATCGGCGACAGGAGTCGCCTCCTACAATACCGTGCTCGATCCATTCACGCCGCTTCGCCGAGCAATGCCTGCTTATGCCGCGGCCCGCGCTCGTGCCATAGAAGCCAGGCGGCAAAGAGCACAACGCCTAAGGGGAGGAGGATTTTGCCGGCGGGAAACACCAGGCGGACGACCGCCTCAAGGTCGCCGGAAGCGAACATCGCCAGCGTCGCCCAGGCCGTCACGGTCAGCCAACGAGCACGTTTCTCGTCAAAACTGACGATCACCGCCCAACTGGCCGCGGGGGCGATGATGCCGTAGGTGAGCTGTTCGCTGCCCGGCCCGAAGAACAACTGCCACGAGGCCCAGATCGAGAAGATCAGCAGCAGCAGGCGGCTCGCTGCGCCTTTCTGAAAAGGGTGGGGCAGACATTCTTGTCTGCCTCGGGCAACCCCGGGGCTTGGGCAAACAAGAATATCTGCCCCACCGGAGGCGATCTTCAGTCGCCGATATTGCCGCCAACACCAGTAGAGCACGCCGCCGGCCGCGATCAATCGCAGCGCCATGTATACATGATGCTGGCACGGCGAAGCGAGCGATCGCCGCATGCCCGTGGGAGAGAGCGCTGCCCAAATTGTCCATGCGTCGCGGTATCCGGGCCAGGTGTTCTTAAGGAGGGGTCCCGTCAGCGCGTTGTACCATTCGCAGTATTGCCACTTGACCATGCCGGGCGGCCGCGTCAGAAATGGAACCAGCGCCAGCACCGCGCAAACCACCGCAAAACGCCAGCCCAGTTGCCGCGGCCAAAACACCAGCAACAGCATTACAATCGCCAGCGGCCAGACCTTGATGAAGACCGCTACCGCCAACAGCGTCGCCGCCCACCACCACCGCTGCCGCACGATCGCCGCCAATGCCAACATGATCGTGGCAATGACGATGGCGTTGCTCTGCGCCGACCAGATGCCCACGATCGAGCCGGGCAGCGCCAGCATCAAAAACAGGCCCTCGCGCTCCGGCGGCCACTCGCCAGGCAATACGTCGCGGGCGAAAACGTGCAGGGCCCAAACCAGCAGAAGGATGCTGGCAACGTCCCAGACCATCGTTCCCAGTCGCGGGGGTAGGTAAGCCAGCGGCGTGAAGGCGACGGCAAACGTCGGCGAGTAACGATAGCCGTCGATATGCTCCGTCGCCCAATAGTTGGCATAGAGCGACTTGTCGGCCCACCAGTGGTGCGAGCCGGCGGCGAATTGCGGAAAGACCGACCGCGGCTGCGCCGACACGGCCGCCTTCACACACACCGCCACGGCCAAACAGGCCCAGAGCGTTACCGCTCGGCGCAGATGTTTATTGGTGAGCAGGCGGGAAGATGTCATCGTCGCTTCGCCGGCAATGAGCAGATTGTCTAACCAGACAGGGGGGGAGTGTAGGGAAAGCCGCCGCTTCGGTCAAGGTCAGTTGCCGCAAGGGCAGCGCCGGGTGTGAGCGTCTTGATTGTGGGTGGAAAATCGTGTACACCAGCCACTTCGCAAGGAGGTTTACCTATTTTCCACCGAATCAAGGAGGGGTGAGTTATGGACGACTTGCCAACGGCGGCGGTGTGTGAGCCGAGTCAATCGGCAGAAGTTGAACGGGTAATTGCACTTGTGATGAAGGCCATTGAAGGCGACGTGCGCAGGATCGCCGAAGCGATGGTCCTCAAGCGCGACGACCAGTTGTTGGGGCCAGGCGAGTTTGATCTTCGCAATAAGGTGCTGGGGATGGCTCGTCACATGCTTGAGGCAACGGTCAACGACCGTAAAAAAGGGGGTATCAAGGTTCCAGCACGATCTGTCCGCAGTGCGGCGAAAACGCCCGCTTCGTCGAGTGGCGGAACAAGACGTTCGTGAGTTTGTTTGGCGAAGTCACCATCCGGTTCGCCTACTATCACTGCAAGCATTGCGGAAAGGGATGGCGGCCGTGGTGCGACAAGTTGCGGTTGAGTAACGGGGCGTTGACGCCAGCCGCCGACGAAATCGCGGCGCTGGCTGGCGTGTTGGGCAGCTTCGCCGACGGCGCCGAACGAGTGTTGTGGAAGATGGCCGGTTTGCAAATGAGCGAATCGACGGTGGAGCGCACCACCGAGGCGGCAGGCGAGCGCGTTCGCCAACAACTTCGCGGGGGACAATCACTTGGTCTAACGCGCGACTGGCAGTGGCAGCGCGACGCCCGCGGACAACGTTGCGCCTACGTCAGTCTCGACGCCACGGGCGTGCGTCAACAAGATTCCGGCGGTCACCACGCAGAGGGCCGGATGGCTTACGTAGGTATGGTCTACAATCCACAAAGCGAACACGATTCCAAGCGGCCGCCGCCGCGCCAAGTACGCTATTTATCAGGCTTTTTCGAGCTTGACGACCTCGGACGGCAACTTCATCGCGAGGCGTTGGAGGTCGGCTGGGCCAACGCCGATCAACACATCGCGCTCAGCGACGGAGGATCGGGCTTGGAGCCGTTTTTCAAGCGGTTCTTTCCCAAGGCCGTTTGCATTCTCGACTTCTTTCATGCCAAGGAATATCTCGTGGAATTGAGCCAGGCGCTGTATGGCGAAGACGAGTCGGGGCGACAAGCATGGCTCGACGATATGTGCCATCGTTTGAAACACGAAGGCGGTCCGACGGTGCGACGATGTTTGCAGGAATTGGACCTTGGCGCAGCCTCGACGGCGCTTCGGGAAGAGCATCGCCAAGTGGTGCAATACTATCGCAATCACGAGCACCGCATGGACTACCCGACCTACGTCCGCAACGGTTGGCAGATTGGTTCGGGCCCGGTGGAGTCGGCCTGCAAGACGGTCGTGGGCAACCGGCTGAAGGGTGGTGGAATGCGTTGGAGTGAGGATGGAGCGGACGCCGTTTGTCACCTCCGCGCCCTCTACCTCAGCGAGTCCGTCTGTTGGGAATCCTTCTGGAATCCTCCCCCCAACTGACGCCACCCACAAACTTGACGCTCACACCAGCGCCGGTCAGTTTTCCAATCTACGTGGCACGCAATGCCATTTCCAGTTTACTGTGTTATGCCGCTTGTAACTGTTGTTGAATCTTGACTTTCTGTTCTTCTGTCAGCCGCAGCAAGACCGGCGGGTGTGGCGCCGTGTGAGCTTTGCGACGCGGCCATTCCCGCTTCTGTTTCGGGCTGGTACGCACACGCCGTTCGCGTTGCGCTCGGGCAATCCTTTCACGAAATGGCTTGGATTCCCTACGGCCTAACATGTCACGACGCACCTCCAGCAACACCCCCCGTGGGCTGCACATTATCGGGAGGCTGTCTTTCGGCGGTGCCGGCATCGCCAACGCGCCTTGACAAAGCAATAACTGCGTTGCGATCATCGAAGCCTCTGCCTCGCGATGCACTAGCCGTAGCGTCCGACTCATCAACGCCACTTTCTTCAAGGTTCGCTTGTAGGTTCTGAAAAATCCCTCGTTTTCCCACCTCCAACGATAACAAGTTCCCGCCATCTCCAAGGATAGCTGCTTCGCATCTTCCACGTTCGTAAACAGCCAGACGTCCACCTTATGACGGCAACTGTGAATCCGCAGCAATCGGCCGCGAATCGGCGGCTTGCCGTCCTCCTGCTGGCTCTTCGGCCAATAATAGACAATCCCTTCGCGGAACTCCTCCAACAGTTCCTGGGTTTCGCTGTAAAAGGTGGCCTTGGAGGACATGCGGATGAGAAAGGACACGTTCGCCAAGATCATGGTCGCGGCCACGTTGTAGCCCACATATCCCGCGTCGGCCACCACCAACGCCGCCGCTGGCAGCCAACGCAGCATGTACATGAGGTGACTTCGTTCGCTGGCTTTGCCCCCCTTCCCCAATCGCCAGCAAAAGGGAATGCCCAAGGTAAGATGCACGATCGAGGTGTTCCAGATCGTCGGTGACGAATCCTCTTTGCCGCCGCTTCCCAAGCGTTGCTCCAGTTCCTCGGTGCGGGGACACGTCTGCCGCGTGCCATCACAGCCAAAGGGGATGAAGTTTCCCACTTTCCACTGATTGCCGAAAATGACTTCCATCCGTGCGCGCAGGGCCGCCGCCAACGCCCGCAGGATGGGCATGGGAAGTTTGGCGATGGCCTTTTCAAAGCCGGAAAAGTGCTGGCCCGGCCGTTTTCGTTTTGGACAACTGGCGACATAGAACATTCTGGCGGCTTCAAACTTTTCCGGGAGGCTGTCGCCACAGCAATAGGTCGTCAGGATGATGATGTAAAGCAAAGGATGCAAGTCCCAACGCGGGCATTTCCTGCGTTTTGGAGCATTTCGGACTTGCTTGAAAACTTCCGGCGTGAGAAACTCTCGCATCGAGCCGATCAACGATTTCGCCCGCCGTCGTTGGCGGGCCCGCTTCCTTGCGTTGGCCATTTGCCGTTCCTTCCATGATGGGGTTTGGTGTTGTGACCCCCTATCATTGCTGGAACGGCTTTTTCATGCGCGGTCAATTCACCGCCATTTTCCCAAAGCACATTTTCAACGCAACCCTCGACCTCGCAAAAGATTACATCAAAACCGCTTCCAATCAAGCCTTGGCATTGCGTGGCACGGGCATCCTGCCCGTGGCCGCAAGACACGGGCAAGATGCCCGTGCCACTTCAAACATCGTTACCCAACTTGAATAACCGATTGGCCCTTACCGCGACGGCCTTCGGCTTGCCGGCGCTGGGATTTCGCGACAGAATGACGTCCATGCCGATTTCCAACAGACCCGTCGATTCGCGGCCCCGTAGGCCGCGCTATCAGCCGCTGGTGAACGTCCTGTTAGCCGTTGCGGCCGGCATCCTGGTTGACCGCTTCTGGCCGCTGCCGTTTCCGGCATGGGGGACGTTGGCTGTCGCCGGCTTGCTGCTCTGGGCCGTTGGTACGGCCTCGCGGCGCGTGCCGCTTCTCCTCGCCAGCGTGCTGCTCCTCTTGGCGGTGGCGGCGACGGCGGGGGCGTGGCGGCACTGCTGCTGGAACCTCTTCTCCGCCGACGACCTGGGCCGCTATGCCCGCCGCAACCCACAGCCGATCGCCGTCAACGCCGTGGTGCTCGAATCGCCGCGGGCCCTCCCCCCACTGCCGTCCGATGCGTTGCGAGCAACGCCGGCACGCGAGGGAGCCCGGCTGACTGTCGACCTGCGCGGGTTGCGGAACGGCGCCGCCTGGCAGCCAGCCTCTGGTCGGGCGACGCTGTTCGTGGCGGGCGAGCCGCCGAGCGTCGAGCCGGGCGATTGCGTCCGTTGCTTCGTCCACCTCTCCGCCCCCGAGGGGCCGCAAAACCCCGGCGAAGCCGATCGTGCCGCCCGGCTCCGCGCCGATCGCATCCTGAGCTGCCTTTCGGCCAAGACGGCCGATTGCGTTTCAGTCACAAAGACCGGATCCGAGTGCAATCTCTGGCGGCAACTCGGCCGCGTTCGCTCGTTCGGCAATCATACGCTAAAACGATACCTGGACCAGCAACGGGCCGAGTTGGCCGCCGCCGTGCTGCTCGGGCTGCGCGAGGAGCTCGACGCCGGGCGAAACGAGGCCTTTCTCACCACCGGCGCCGTTCACGTCCTCTGCATCTCCGGCCTGCACGTCGGTATCTTGGCGGGTGCCCTGTTCTGGATCATGCAGCGAACGCGAATCCCCCGCGGCTGGGCGGTGGCTTCGGTCGCCGCCATCACGCTGCTCTACGCGATCATGGTTGACGTTAGCCCGTCCGTGGTCCGGGCGACGATTCTGGTGCTGATCGTCTGCATTGCCGCCTGGCTCGGCCGCCGCCCGCTGGGTTTCAGTTCGCTGGCCGCTGCGGCGCTGGTCGTATTGGCGGTCAATCCCGAACACCTGTTCCACACCGGCGCCCAACTGTCCTTCCTCTGCGTCGCCGTGCTGATCTGGTTCGCCAACCGCCGGCCACATTGGGATGACGACGTGGCAGCAACTAAGACAACGCTCGACCGCCTGGTTCAGCAGAATCTGAGCTGGCCCGCGCGGAACCGGGCGAAGCTCAAACGAAGCGTGGTCGGCATCGCCGAGGCCGGTCTGTTGCTTTGGGTGCTGGCGCTGCCGCTGGTCATGGCGCGGTTTCATATTCTCTCACTGGTGGCGCTGGTGCTGAATGTGTTGCTCTGGCCGCTGATATCGATGTGCCTTTTGAGCGGATTTGCGGTATTGTTGTTCGGCCCGCTCTGTCCGCCGCTGGGATACCTCTGCGGCTCGATGTGCAACGGAGGCCTTTGGCTGCTGGAAGGGGGCGTAAAGCTGGGCGATCGCCTGCCGTACGGCCATTTCTGGCTGCCCGGGCCGGCCGATTGGTGGCTGTGGGGATTTTACGGCGCCGTGGGTTTGGCCGTCGCGTTTCCGCGGCTTCGCCCCCGGTGGCGTTGGTGCGTCGCGTTATTGGCCGCGTGGATCGCCCTCGGCTTTGCGGCCTCCGCGTGGCGGCACGATCGCAGCCGGCTCGATTGCACCTTTCTCAGCGTCGGCCACGGCTGCGCGGTCTTCATCGAGTTTCCCTCCGGCAAAACCATGCTCTACGACGCCGGGCGGATGGGCGAGCCCGCCCTGGGCGCCCGCACCATCGCCGGTTTCCTCTGGGATCGCGGCCTGTCGCATCTCGACGCCGTGGTCCTCTCCCATTCCGATATCGACCACTACAACGCCCTGCCGGAGTTGCTCGGCAAGTTCTCGGTCGGAGCGGTCTACGTTTCGCCGGTGATGTTCGAGAAGCACAACCGCATGATCGCGGCCTTGCACGACGCGATCGAGCAGAATCGAGTCCCATTGCAGGAAGTGAGCGCGGGCAAGCGTCTCCCGGCGGGCGGCGATTGCCTGGTCGAGGTGCTGCACCCGCCACCCAGCGGCATCCCCGGCTCGGACAACGCCAACAGCGTGGTGCTGGCGGTCGAGTATCGCCGCCGGCGGATCGTCTTGCCCGGCGACTTGGAATCGCCGGGGCTCGACGAGATGCTGGCGCAGCAGCCGCGGCAGTGCGAGGTGCTGATGGCCCCGCATCACGGCAGCCGCAAGAGCAATTCGCCCGCCCTGGCCGCCTGGTGCAGACCGCGCTGGGTCGTCTTCAGCGGCGATGGCCGCTGGAACCTGCCGGCGATCAACCAGACCTATCAAGCCGTCGGCAGCCAGACGCTGCACACGCACGCCTGCGGCGCGATCCGCGTGCAAATCGGCGACGGCGGAGTTGAGGTATCGCAATTTGTCAAACCGTTGTAACCTTCACCCGGCAATCCGCTCGTTCCCACGCGGAGCGTGGGAACCAGGGAACGCGCAAACCGCACCATTCCCTCGTTCCCACGCTCTGCGTGGGAACGCCCTAGCCCTCGGCGCTGCGCGTCATTCGCTGCGACGCCGAGCGTCGGGGGAGGGGCGGTTCCCACGCGGAGTGTGGGAACCAGGGAACGCGCAAACTACACCATGCAGCTAATCTTGCGAACACTGATCATTTTGCAGACGATTGCCGTCGAGTTGGCGGCATTGGCTGCGATGGACGACGTCGAGACGGCCCCAATCTCGGGGCCGATGCTCGCCGCCTCGGGCCTGATCGTCGCTTACCTCTCGTTTCGCCGCAACCGGCCCTGTGGGCTCTGCTTCGGGTCGATCGCGCCGACCGCTTATGTGCTATCCTTCTCGCTTATCAGCGGATTGGGCTGGAGCAAATACGACGCGTGGACGCCGATGTTCGTCATCGTCGCCGTGGTTGCCGCGTTTCATGTGGTGGCGGCGTTTCTTGCGATCGGCGAAATCGCCGCAACGCTGGAGGATAATCGCCCGAAGCTCCCCTTTCAGTTCAGCATCTTCTCCATGCTGGTGCTGATGCTGCTGGTTTCGATCTTTTTCGGATCGTACCAAACCTTCGGTCCGGCTGGGGCGGGAATCGGGGCGCTGTTTGCCTATGCGGTCATCCTCACCTATTTGCTGCGGCAGTTTCACCTCATGCGCGTGCGGCAAAAAGAAGAGCTTCGCGAGAAAAGTTGGCCCTCCGCTTCGCGCGACACGGCAATCCGGAAAAACGAGGGAGCGTCCCGAGAACAGCCGGCACCTCACCCAGTTCGCAACCTGAGACAACTGTGACCGTGACCATTGACAACAACGGCGCAGCGACGTTGACCAATAATCAGGGCACATCCTGCCGTCCGCTGGTGCTGCTGGCGATCGCGATTGCGGCGGTGATTTTTATCTTCCCGCTCTTGCTGCGATTCCCGCTGTTGGATCCCGACGAGGGCCTGCACGCCTCGATCGCCCAGGAGATGGTGGAACGCGGCGACTGGATCGTGCCCCGCTTTCTCGGTCAGCCCTTCTTCGACAAGCCGATCCTCTATTTCTGGATTCAGGCGGCGTCGCTGCGGCTGTTCGGCTGGAACGAGACGGCCGTGCGGTTGCCGGGGCTGATGTTCGGCCTGCTCGGCGCGGTGACGACGGGGTTGCTGGCCTGGCGGATGTTCGGCCGCAAGACCGGCTGGATCGCCGGCATCTTCTACGCCACGACCATCCTGCCCACCGCATTGGCCCAGGCGGCCTCGCACGACGTCGCCCTGGTCCCCTGGGTCAATCTGGCAATGCTGCTGCTCTGGGATGCGGAATGTAGGAGGCGTCTGCGGGCACCGATCCCAGAACTCCCCTCGCCCGCTCACGGGAGAGGGGCAGGGGGTGAGGGCGTCGCACAGAACCCTCGGACGCCATTCTCGCGCGCGATCCTCGCCTGTTGGCCCAACGGCGCCGGAAGGCGCCTCCTGCAACCCTTCTGCGAGACCGTCGGCGCCGGGCTGTTTCTCGGGCTGTCGATTCTGACGAAGGGCCTCCTGGGCGTGGCCGTCGTGGGGCTGGCTTTCGGCGGCTATCTGCTGATTGCCCGGCGAGTGACGATCGCGGCGTTGCTGCAAGCCACGGCCGTGCTGTTGATCGCTGTCGCCGTGGCCGCACCGTGGTATCTTGCCGTCGAGGCGCGACAGGCCGGTTTTCTCCACTACTACTTCTTCGAACGCCACGTCCTCGGCTTCGCCACCGGCAAGCAACCGCACAGCGATCAGCCCTGGTGGTATTATCTGCCGATCCTGCTCGGCGGCGGACTGCCGTGGATCGCCTATCTGCGCTGGGCGGCAGGCGGGGGCCGAGATTTCGCAGATGACCGTTTAGCCGTCGCGTCCACGCGACGTGGAATTACCGGCGCATTTCGATCTTATCTTCACTTCATCGCCGCGTGGACGCGGCGGCTAAACGCTGGTTCTCAATCCTCGACCGCCGATTCTCCGCCCTCCGCTCTCCCTTTCCTCTGGTTCTGGCTGATCGGCTGGGTCGTTTTCTTGACCGTGGCGCGGTCGAAACTGGCGACGTACCTTTGGCCGGCGTTTCCGCCGCTGGCGATCTTGGCGGCGGTGGCCTGGACGCGGGCGATCGCCGGTTCGCTCGGCGCCATCGAGGGGGACCGTCCCATTTTCGTTGACACGAAAATTGGGACAGTCCCCGGCGAGGCGGCCAGGCGATCGTTCGCCCGCTCGTTCGTCAGCTCTTGTTGGGGCGGACCGATCGTGTTGCCGGCAGCCGTGGCGGTGCTGCAATCGGCGCTGGCGTTCCGCTTCGCTTGGCCGGTCTGGCTGGCGGTGATCGCGGTGGCCGCGGTGTCGCCGTTGCCGCTGGTTCCCTGGCGCGGGCCGGCGGCAGGCGGCCATGGCGGCGGCGGCGCTCTCGCTGGCCGCGCAGTTCGTCGTGGTGATGACGTTGATTCTGCCGCCGCTTGCGGAAATGTACTCCGCCCGCGATTTGGCCGAGCATTTTAATCGCACCGGCGAGTTTCCGCCGCGGCTGTTTGTGGCGGAAGAGCGCGCCGGCTCGCTGGTGTTTTATCTCAACGCCGCGCTCTGCGCCGAACTTACCGAGGGCCGGCTTCAGTTTCTTCCCACCGATCCGCCGACGCCGCTACGGCCCGGCGACGTGGTGGCCGTCAAAGATCGGAATCTATCGAAGGCCGAGCAGTGGCTCGACCTCGACGACAGCCCCTACCAGCGCGTCGGGCAATATCGCTTGTACCGTCTGGCGAAACCGCAAGCGGGAAATTGAGATCGAGCGTCTATCTAAGTGCGAGCGAATAGAACTTGTGCTCACAGTAGCCCGCACACGCCGTGTGCGCGGCGGCGGCACACGGCGTGTGCCGCCTACTTCCCTGTACCGGTCCACTTAGCCCGCCAGCGAGACTCCCAACGCTCGAACCAGACGGGGAGTCGTCCCACGTACAGCAGGAAGGTCGCGGCGAGACAACCGGCCACCGCGCCGGCGCAGACGTCGCTGGGGAAGTGGGCCCCCGAGACGATCCGCTGGCAGCCGACCAGCACCGCCAGCAGCGTGAACAGCAGCCGGCCTTGCGGATAAAGCCAGATCAAGGCGGCGGCAAGCCCGACGGCGGTGGCCGTGTGCGCCGAAGGGAAGCCCTGCGTGCCGCTCTGGCCGCTGAGCATCGGCAGCCAGCGGCCGAACGTCTCCCAAACCGAGCCGCTGAAGTCGAGCGGAACGTCGTTCGGTCGGGTGCGAATGATCAGCATTTTCAGCAGGTCGGCCACTCCGCCGGCTGCCAACGCGCAGGCCGCCACCCGCGGTATGGCCCAGCGGCGGCGGGCGTCGAGTTGATGCAGCACCACCAAGATCAGCGCCACCCCAATTCCGTGCCCGAACGGCTCGAAGATGTCGAAATAGCCCAGATAGGCATGGGTGGTTTGGTCGAATTCCGTGCTCGCCCGGTCGTTCCAACGCCGCAGTTTTATGCCCACCGGCAGATCGATGGCCAGCGCAGCAACCGCGGCCACAGCCAGCAGCAGGGGCAACAGAAATCTGCGAGAAACTGGGCGGCTGTCGGGCATGGCGGAAGTGGTGTTGGCCTGGCGGGGCCGATGGCTTACAGTGTGCATAAACCTTCCGCCGCACCCTGTCAAGTCCAACGAAGCGGGCGGTTGCGTCCATCTTCGGCAACAAAGGATCGCCGAAATGTCTCGAATGATGCGCTATCAACTCTGGATTGCCGCCGTCGCCGCGGCGATCTTCTTCACCAACCTCGGCGCCGCGGCCCTCTTCGACATGGACGAGGCCCTCTACAGTTCCTGTGCCCGCGAAATGCTCCATCGCGGCAACCTGGTCGTGCCCTGGTTCAACGGGGCAATGTTCCCCGAAAAGCCGCCGCTGATGTTCTGGACGATGATCGGGGGATACAAGTTGTTTGGCGTCGACGAACTGGGCGCCCGCTTCTTCTCGGCCCTATTCGGCGTGGGCACGGCCCTGGTGGCGTTTCATCTCGGCCGGATTTTTTTCAATCCTCGCGTGGGCCTCTGGGCCGGCCTGATCACCGCCTCGACGATCGTGTTCACCATTTCGGCCCGCGCCGCCACGGTCGATTCGGCCCTGACGTTCTTCACAGCTTTGGCGTTCTTGATGTTCGTGATGGGATGGAGGAGGTCGGCAGTGGGCAGTGAGCGGTGGGCAGTGGGTGGCGCTGAAATTGGGGAAGGCGCTGCCTCTAATCCCCAATCCCCAATCCCTAATCCCTCCCTTTCACAATTTCCCTTGCCCTACGCCATCGCGACCTACGCCTCGATCGGCGTGGCCGTCTTGGGCAAAGGGCCGGTGGGAATGCTGCTGCCGCTGGCGGCGATGGGTCTGTTCCTGCTGGTCACGGCGGAGAAAAAGGGGACAGGTACAATTTGTGCGCAGCACCCTTCGGGCCGTTCCGGCAAATTGTACCTGTCCCCTTTTTCTCCGGACTGCTGGCGCAGCCTGTTTCGCTCGGCCTGGTGGATGCGGCCGTTCACGATGATCGTGGTCATCGCCGCGGTCGCCGCGCCGTGGTACTTGGCGGTCGGCGTCGAGACGAACGGGGAATGGCCGAAGCAGTTCATCCGCGACTTCTGTCTGCGTCCATTTAAGCAGCCGATCCAAGGCCACGGTGACGCCACCGCCGTGATCGTCTCGATCCTCTACTATTTCTATCAGGTTCCTGCGGTGCTGGTCGGCTTCTTCCCCTGGTCGGTGTTCTTGGCGCCGACGCTGATCGATGCGTGGCGACGGCTGCGCCGCCCCTTGCCCAACCAGCCGCTTGCGGTTTCGCAAGCGTCCCAGACGAGTGCAAACCTCCCAGAGGATCCGCCAGCACAGCCACCGACACTGGAACGGGCGGGAATCGTGCTCGCGCTCTGCTGGTTCGGCACTTGGTTCCTCTTCTGGTCGATCTGCAAGACGAAACTGCTGCACTACTTGTTGCCGGCCTATCCGGCATTGGCCCTGCTGACCGCATGTTTCATCGATCGCTGGCTGGCGTCGGAAAAGGGGTCAGAACTGTTTTGCGCCGGCCGGCCCGCCTCGCAGCCTCCATCGTCCGAAAAAACAGTTCTGACCCCTTTTTCCCCGTGGGTGTTGCGAAACGCCTGGATTTCGCTGATTCTCGTCGGCGTCGGCATCGCGATCGCTGTTCCCTTCATTGCCGCGAAGTTCCTGCCCGGCGAAGGTTCGTTGGGACTGTTGGGACTTCTCCTTGTCTTCGGCGGCGGGTGGTGCTGGTGGAAGACCTCGCGCGGACTGCACTACGACGCCGCCATCACCATCGTCATCACCGCCGCGGCGTTCTTGATCGGCGTATTCGGCCTCGCTGTTCTGCGGGTCGATCGCTTCCAGAATGCGAAATCAATGATAGCGGCGATCCGTGCCGACGAAGAAAAGGGGTCGGGTGTCATTTCCGCGCCTCCGCGGTCGCCCATCGCCACCTATCGCTTCTTCCGCGAGAGCACGGTTTTCTACGCCGGCAAGCCGGTGCGAAGATGCGACGACGATCCGGCCGCCCACCAAACCGCCCCGCAGGCCCTGGCCCAATTCCTCGCCACCCCAGGCCGCTCGTACGTGATTACCACCGACGAGTACGCGGCGGAACTGAAACAGAAGAAGGAGTTCTCCGGCCGCCTCAAAGAGATTCATCGCGAGCCGCGTTTTCTCGCGGACGGCGAGATGGTCATCTTCCGCCACGGCAATTGACGTTCCGGGGGCGCAGCCCCCATCTCCCCTCGCCCGCTCGCGGGAGAGGGGCCGGGGGTGAGGGCCGTTCGTCTCCTCCTCCCCTCGCCCGCTCGCGGGAGAGGGGCCGGGGGTGAGGGCCGTTCGTCTCCTCCTCCCCTCGCCCGCTCGCGGGAGAGGGGCCGGGGGTGAGGGCCGTTCGCCCGGATCGCCTCCTTGTCTCCTTGTCTCCCCGTCTCCTTTTCACTTGCCCAGGCGGTCATGCGTGGGGAAGCGGGCTGCGGTTTTGCACCAAACGGGTTTTGCACCGCACTTCTCATACGGCCACCTCGCTGGTGACGATTGGAATCGTTGGAAGCGATGCTGTGACAACGGGTTTCGGCGACGATTGCGGCTCGGGCTGACTGGGCGGTTCCGCGGTGCGCGGTGCAAAACCCTGGGCAGACCGGGCATCGGGGACTGCCGAGGGGAGAGCGGCATTTTCGTCAGCCTCGGTGTGCTGCCCGCGGAAAACGGGAGAGCTGCCGTCTTCGTCCCAGGCTCGCTTGGGCCACTGGTGGTTGTCGGTGGTGCTTGGTGCAAAACCGTCCGAGTTATGTTCGGCGGCGTCGAGTTCGGCGGCGAATTGCGGATCGCGTTGTGCGGTGCGGGCGATGGTGCTATGCGCGCAGCCGGCGATGCGGGCGGCCACGCGGCGGCTGCTGCCGTTGGCCAGCAGGGCCAGGATTTTGCGTCGTTTCGTTTCGTCCAGCGCCGGCGGTCGTCCGCCGCTGTTCTGAACTTCGGCCAGGATTTCCGCCTGATTTAGGGACTGGTCGGCCATGAAAACCCCTTGATATACATACGACCACCTTATAGCAGAGGGTGGAGGGGATTTCAAGGGAAGTTCTTGGGCCAAAGGAGGAATGGCGGGACGGGGCGATGAACCGCGAGGAAAGAGTCGCTCGGGGCCTCGCTACGGGTCATCGTAGTCCGAACTTTTTCGGAACAATGACTTGAATGTTTGCTTGTAGTCCTTGTCATGCTCAAGGGCGCCGACGTTGACCGCATAGTTGACGACCGACAGCAATCGATCGTTCATGAAGCTCTTGTTGCCGTTCTTTGGGGTGTAATTAAAATAGGCGCCCATCACTCGGACACCTTGCTTGTTAAGCGCCCTGACGAGAGGCACGAAGTCGGCGTCCCCGGTGACAAGCACGGCTATGTCAATCTTGCCACCCAGGCCGACCTGAAGTGCATCGACGGCGAGAGCAACGTCCACGCCCTTCTCATGGAGGCTTTGGGAAATGGGCAGGTATTTTGGCTCGACGCCAGCGTGCATGAGGTCGTGGTGGAGATTGCGATCGCGTCGAAGTTGTTCCGGTGTCGACTTCTTGCTGGTGAAGAGCCCCTGGTGCCAAGCCGCGTACACAACTTTGTAGCTGGCATATCCCTGCTCTTTCTGCGCCAGGAAGGACTCGATGAACGCATGAAACGGCTGGAACTTGAGCCAACCCAAGTCGCGCTCATGGTAGTAGTATGCCTGGGCGTACGCAAAGAAAGAACCATCGTAGAAGACGCCAATCCGGCATATTGCGTTGCCTGATTTCATGGACGTGCGATCTCACTTCCTGCCTGTTCTCTGGATTGCTAATCTGGCACTTTGTCCCACTCTCGCAGATCCTCGGGAATCCCCAAGGTCGCGGTGTCGATCCCGGATGAAATCGAAAACGTGTGGCCCCCCGCGAGATCTTCTGCGGCTTGCCACGCCTGTGCGTAGCTCCCGAGGCTCTCGTCATCGTAAACGGGGTGGAAGCGCCCATCGCGCTCTCCGATGTAGAACGGACCGATCCGTGTCTTGAAAACGTATAGTAGTTTCATTTGGTTCCTCGCGTGCCCGTCATCACTTTGCCGCCGAAGTGCCGTAGGAATACACCGCATCTCCGCAGGTGCGCATGATATAGCGAGCGGGCGGGGAATCATAGTCCCCCCGAATCGCCAGAGTGTTGTCCAGCGGCCACCCGGGCGACACGGGGCGGGGATTTCAGAGTTGAGATTTCAGAATGCAGATTTCAGAGGCCATATTTCGGGGTTCGGATTTCGGAGTTGACGGTGTGGGGCGGCGGGGGCGGAAACGTTGCCGTCTCGCGGGGTGGGCCGCATCGGTCAACGCCCCCTGAAGGGGGCTGATGGGAAAAAGGGGAAGGGGTTGGATTCGCTTTCCCAGGCGTGAACGCCTGGGCTAGTGAAAAGGAAGAGTGGGAGACGGGGAGGAGGGGAGAGAGGAGAGGGGAGAGGGGAGAGGGGAAGACGGCGGGCGAGGAGCCCTCACGCCGGGCCCCTCTCCCGCGAACGGGCGAGGGGAGGCGGGGACGAACAGCCCTCACCCCCGGCCCCTCTCCCGCGAGCGGGCGAGGGGGAGGACGTTGTCGTCAGGGGCTGGGGGCTAGGGGCTGGGGATCAGGGGTCAGAGGCCAAGGTTCCCATCATTCATCACTCATCATTCATCACTCATCATTCATCACTCATCCTTCATCCCTCATCCTTCATCCCTCATCCTTCATCCCCCGCCCTTACTCGATCGGCTTGCTGACCAGCACCACATCCTGCTCGTCTTCGTTTAGCGTGAAGCCGCGGTTGCGGAAGGTGGCCAACATGCGGTTGTTGTCCTTGGAGACTTCGGCGACCACCTTCTTGACGCCCCATTGCTTGGCGACTTCGAGACAGTAGTCGGTTAAGAGGCCGCCCAGGCCGTGGCCGTGCCAGCGATCGACGACGATCACGGCGTACTCGGCGGTGTCGTGGTCGGAGTCGGCCACCAGCCGGCCCACGCCGATCAGTTTGCGTTGCCCCTCCTCTTCGACCTCGGCCACAATGCCCAGCTCGCGGTCGTAGTCGATGAAACAGTAACGGGTGGCCATCTCGTGCGTCGTCTGCTTGAAGAGGTAGCTGAAGCGGAACCAGAGCGATTGCGTCGAGCAGCTTCCCAGCAGTTCGTGCCACATCGGCTCGTCCTCCGGCTTGATCGGCCGCAAGGTCACGTTGGTGCCGTCCTTCATCTGCCGCTCGGTCACGTATTCCTCGGGATACGGGCGGACGGCAAGGTGGGCGTAGGGGCGGACCGTGCGGACCACGATGTCGCGGTCGATCACCACGCGGGCGTCGAGGGCAACGACCTCGTCGGGCGTGACCAGCAGCGGATTGATGTCTAACTCCCTGATCTCGGGATAGTCGGCCACGAGATACGAGAACCGCATGATGACTTCGATGAGCTTGTCGATGTTGGCGCCCGGCTTGCCGCGGTAGCCCTGCAAGAGCGGCCAGGACTTGAGCGATTCGAGCATTCGCCGGGCCAGCGCCTCGTTCAACGGCGGCAGTCCCAAGGCGCGGTCCTGGAACAATTCGGCGGCGACGCCCCCCATGCCCACCATGATCACCGAGCCGAAAATCGGGTCCTTCTTCGTCCCCATGATCAACTCGAAGCTGTTCGGATAGGTGACCATCTTCTGCACGGTGACGCCGATGATGTCGGCTTTGGGGCGCCTCTCCTTGGCGCGGCGGGTGATCTGCTCGAAGGCCGTGCGCACCGCCTCGTCGGAAGCGAGATTGAGCATGACGCCGCCGACGTCGGTCTTGTGGGTGATCTGCGGCGAGTGGATCTTCAGCACGACCGGATAGCCGAAGTGATGGGCCACTTCGGCCGCCTCGTCGGCGGTGCGGGCGGCTTGCGGACGGGTCACCGGGATCTCGTACGATTCCAAGAACGCCTTCGAGACGTTCTCGGAGAGAATCTCGCCGCCTTCGCTGAGGATCGTGTCGAAGACGCCCCGCAGGCGTTGCCGGTCGAGCGTGAACTCCAACGGGATGTCTTTCGGCGTCTCGTGCAGGATTTCGAGGTTGCGGGCGTAGGAGACCAGGTGCATGAACGCGCGGACGCCCTTTTCGGGTGTGTTGTAGGTGGGGATGCCGGCGGTGTTGAGGATCTGAATGCCCTCGGCCACCACTCGCCCGCCCATCCAAGCCGCCAAGACGGGCTTGTGCGCATGGTTGGCCGCCTTGCCCAACGCCATGGCGGTGGCGGTCGGATCGGTCATCGCTTGCGGCGTGAGAATCACCAGTACCGCGTCGACCTGTTTGTCCTTCAGCACGATTTCGACCGCCTTGGCAAAACGATCGGGCGGGGCGTCGCCCAGCACGTCGATCGGGTTGCCGTGCGACCAACAGACCGGCAGAAAGGCATTCAATTGGGCCATCGTCTCGTCGGTGATCGTGGCCAATTTGCCGTCGCGGGCGATCAGGGCGTCGGTGGTCATCACGCCCGGGCCGCCGGCATTGGTGATGATCGCCAGGCGGTCGCCCTTGGGCGTCTGCTGACGTGCCAACAGCTCGGCGCAGTCGAACATCTCCTCGACCTGGAAGATTCGCTCGATTCCCGCCCGCTGGAAGGCCGCCTCGTAGACGGCGTCGACGCCGGCCATGGCGCCGGTGTGCGAGGCCGCCGCCTGCGCCGATTCGGCGAAGCGGCCGGCCTTGTAGGCCACGATCGGCTTCGTGCGCGAGAACGCGCGGGCGGCCGACATGAACTCGCGGGCCTCGCTGATCGACTCGATGTACAAGATGATCGATCGCGTCTCCGTGGCCGAGCCGAAATAGTCGATCAGGTCGCCCATGCTCACGTCGAGCATGTTGCCGACCGAAACGAAATACGAGAACCCGATGCCTTCGTCCAACGCCCAATCGAGCACCGAGGTGCAGAGCGCGCCGGACTGGGAAATGAAACCGATGTGCCCCTTCTCGGGCGAAGCGGCGGCGAAACTGGCGTTCAGACTGATGCCCGGCACAATGATGCCCAGACAATTCGGGCCGAGAATCCTCATGCCGTCGAATTTCCGCTGCTCCTGCTGAACGAGGGCTTCCAGCTTGCGGCCTTCGACGCCGATTTCGCGGAAGCCCGCCGAGATGATCACCAGCCCGCGAGTACCTACCTCGCCGCATTGTCGCACCAGCGCCGGCACAGAGGAGGCGGGCGTGCAAATCACCGCCAGGTCGGGCGGATGCGGCAGGCTGGGGATGTCCTTGTAAGCCTGGATCCCCTGAACCGACTCACGCTTCGGATTGACCGGATAGACCACGCCGCGAAAACCCGACCCGACCAGATTCCTCAATACGGTATATCCGACGCTGGTCGGAGCATCGCTGGCGCCGATGACGGCAATTCGGTGGGGATCGAAGATCTTGTCGAGATTGCGGATGCTCAAGATTTATTCCTCAGGGGGGCCGTACAACGTCGGCTTGGAGCCACCAATGCCGGGAGCACGAAAGTATACGTCAAACTACGTATCATAGCCTGTTGATAGGGGTCGCGAAAGAGCCGCCGATTGCGATGAGAAGTCCGATCGTGCCAACTGGCGCGAGGAGAGTGGCGATACACCGGTATCCCGTCGCGATGCACGCAGTGGTGGGGGATGACTTCAGAATGCCGGGGGTGGCCCACGCGGGTCGGCGCAGCGGCTCGCGGCCGTCAAGGCCCCGCCCGTCGCAGAGCAGCCCGCGGGTTGTCGCAGGTGAGCCGTCTCACCACGTCGGCCGACAATCCCACCGCCTGGCGAAGCACCGTAGCCATCCGCGGCATCGTCGCCGTCGAGCCGACGAAATGCGAGCCGTCGGCCGAGCGGGCGACCAGGTCCTCGCCGATCTCGACGCACTGCGACCCCAACGGGTAACGTCCCGGCCCCAGGCCGGCAGCCGAAATGGCGTCGCTAACGACGATCGAGTGATTGAGGCCGGCCAGCCGCAGGTAATTTGCCAGGGCCGTGGGCGGGACGTGGACGCCGTCGGCGATGAAACAGATTGTCAGCCGCTCGTGCAGTGCCAGCACGCGCTGGATGACGTTATCGTGCCGATCGAGCAGCATCGGGCAGCCATTGCCCAGGTGAGTAAACATCGACAAGCCGGCGTCGATCGCCGCTCGCAGTTCGTCGAGGCTCGGGTCGCAGTGGCCGGCGGACGCCAAAATCTCCCGCTCGGCAAGATATCGGATGACCTTCATGCCGCGGTCGCGTTCGGGGGCGAGCGTGACCAGCCGCGTCAGCCCGCCGGCGGCATCGAGCAGTTGCTTCATCGTCTCCAGGTCGGCTGGGCGAACGGCCTGGGGCAGATGCGCTCCGGTATAGCCGGGCGTTTCATTGAGGAACGGCCCCTCGATGTGAATGCCCCAGATCAGGTCATGCACCAGTGCATCCCGGTCTCGAATCGCGGCGATCCGCCGCAGCCGCGCTGCCATTCGCGGCAGGTCGTCGGTAATGATCGTCGCCAGGATGCCGGCCAGGCCGTCGTCGCGCAGCCGTCGGCAGGCCAGGTGCAGATCGGCCTCCGCCAGGTCATCCTGATTGAAGTCGACGCCCGCATAGCCATTGACTTGCAGATCAACGTATCGCGGCTCGCCGGACATGCTTGGGTTCTTCACTCGGCCAGAGTCTTGTAGAAGGGGGAAAGCAGCGAGGCCGCGGGCGGGTCGAGGTAGAGGGTCGCGTGCGGGTGTTGTTGCAGGATCGAGGCCGGCACAAGCGGCGTCACCGGTCCCTCGACCGCCGCCCGTACCGCTTCGGCCTTGCGGCGATCGGGGACGCTGCAAACGATCATTCGCGACTTCATGATCTGCCGGATCGACATGCTGATCGCCCGCGTGGGCACGTCGGCGAGCGTGGGGAACCAGCCTTCGCCGAGCTGCTGTCGCCGGCAGGCGGCGTCGAGTTCGACCGCGATATACGGCGCTTCGGTCTGGAAATCGGCCGGGGGATCGTTGAAGGCCAGATGTCCGTTTTCGCCAATCCCCACCAATGCCACGTCGATCGGATGCTCCTGGATCAACTCGCCAAGGCGGCGGCACTCCGCAGCAGGTTCGGACTCGCCGTCAACGTAGTGGAAAGCGCGGAGCGGCACGCGGTCGACAAGTCGCTCGCGGAGATAGCGGCGGAAAGACGCCGGGTGCGACGCCGGCAGGCCGAGGTACTCGTCGAGATGAAAACCGACGACGCGGGGCCACTCGATCCCGGCGGCGGCAACCAGGGCCGCCAGCACCGCAAACTGCGAAGCGCCGGTAGCGACGACGATGTTGGCCTGGCCGCGCTGGCGGATAGCGTGGCGGATGCCCTCCGCGGCATCGGCCGCGGCGTGGCGTGCCATGCTGCTAGAATCCCGGAAAAGCGCAATCTTCATCGGCAGAATAGCTTAGAAGCTGCCTCATAGCCCGTAGGTTATGCTTCAGCATAACAAGAGACAGGGCTGTTATGCTAAAGCATAACCTACCTGTTTGCCGCTCGTGCCGGACGCCCGGATCAATGCTTGAAGCGGCGGACTGTCACCGCCAGCCAGCTTGCCAACCCCAGCAGCGACCAGACAATGACCGTCGCCGGCTCGGGAGCAGTAATATCCGACACGCAGACGCCGCACATCATCGGCGGAAGACTGATGTCACCGAACGCCTGGAAACTTGCGAAAGCCTTGCTGGAGGCAGCGGAAAAATCCAGACTTTCGGCGACCCAAGGAATCAGGGGCACGTCCCCATTGTCAACAGAGGCGGACAAACGTGGCAAGGGAGCCTCCAACGCCGCGGTACCGTCGACAATTACTGCCAGACGACCTTCCGACGGATCGCTCGTACTGGTCGCAATCGAGAACGAGAAACTGAGCCGATACTCATGTCCGGCAATAGTGTCAAATCGCTCGTTCATACGGACTGAGGCTGGATTGTCAACCCAATACCACACCCCGTCCTTCGGGTTATCTGGGTCAAAAACGGGATGCGGATCAGGGGGCAGCGGAGTAGGCGATGGGGGCACGGGAGTAACTGATGCGCTGCATGGGATGGCTATCACGCCGAGCGCAATAACCGCCACAGTGATCGCGATCGCAAGTCGTGTCATGATTCACCTGATCTATAGACGGCCAATGTCTACAGTTCTGCATCTTCCTCGCATACCCATACACCGCCGCTCGCGCATTCCTGACATGAGAAACAGAAAAGACCAAAAAATAAACCCAGTCGAGGGGGAAAGCCTACAATTTCCTCTTGTTGCCGGAAAAGAGGAATTCGCCACGATAACACGAAAGAATGAAGACACGAAAGAGGAGGAAGTGAGATAAGTGGCCATTTGAGTTCGCAACTCATTGCCGGCTCCGCCTTTTTCGCGTCTTCGCCCTTTCGAGCTTTCGTGGTAACCCAATAACGATGTTAGGGTCTCGAAAAGGGCAAGAGTGACGTGGTGAGAGTTGACGGTGCAAAAACCTCCTATGGACCGGGTCCTCTTTTTCCCCCTTCTTACCCCTTACCCCGAAGCGAGCACTTCACCGGGCTGAAGCGTTACGAAAAAGGGCCGCCGGAAACCGGCGGCCCTCATAATGTGTCTACTTGACTCAAACCGCAGCCAAGCCACTGTAAACGGTTCAGTGGCGCTTATCAGCGGTTGATGATCTCCAGAATGGCCTGGCGATTCTCCGGCGCCCATGCCCGGCGGCCAAGCCGCTGTCCGCCGCGCCATACCCGCATTCCCAGCCAACTCGCGGCGCCGAGCAACGACCAAACCAGAATCGTCGCCGGTTCGGGAACCGGATCGACACTCACGTCGTCAACCGCAAACGCGTCGTTCGCCTTGCCCTCGAATGACAGGAGCGTTGCTGAACTCGATGCTACAACGTCAAAGGTCCAATTGACCCAAACTCCATGGCTATCCGGGTCAAGCGAGGGAGAATGCCATTCATTGTCGTACAGCGACACCCCGTCCCACTGGACCTGGAACTCATTTGGCAAAGGATCCTGGGTGTTCGCCGGGTTCCTTACCCAGAAACTCAACACATATTCTTGCCCCGGAACTGTAGCGAGAGTTTGCTGAGCTCCACCAAGCGACTCCCCATAGGGCGCTCCAAGAAGAAGGCCATATGTCCCGCTATGAACAGGGTAAACGATCGGATAACCCTGGGCATTAGCGAAGGGTTCCCCATCCGTGTAAACACCCGTGAAGCCGTAGTTCTGATCCCCAACCGGGTCCCATCCCGGCGAGTAAGCCCCGGACTCAAATCCGCCGTTAACAACAATGCTGGCGTGTCCGGCCACTGCCAAGGCACAGCACGCCAAGACCGCTATCGCCAGAATACCGCAGAGACGGAACATGACAAACCTCCTTTGAACTGAGTTCTGATCGAGCCCCCGATGCAAACCCCTCCCGCCCCACTTTTCAACCTCCTATAGCCCGCCATCGGGCGATTCCTGACATCGATTCCGGTGGAATTCCTAAAATGAACTCTCCAGCGGGGTATTGTCCAACGGAATCGGCCGCTGGTTGCTTACCACACCATCACCACCCGAAGTGAGTGATGTCGCGGGCCGGCAGGCTGTTCGCCGGGCGTGCCACCGTTTCGTTGGCCCTGCTTCGACGTGTATGGCCGGCGTAGCGGGCATGACTACGCCACCGTCGCGTAAGGCGTGGCACCGAAGCGAAAAGGGCCGCCGAAGCCCGGCGGCCCTCAAATAATGTCGAAGAGTTGAAAGTCGATTGCAATCGCGGCCGGGTCAGCGCGATTCTCTGCGGCTGACGATTTCAAGGATGGCCTGGCGATTCTCCGCTGCCCACGCCCGCCGACAAATCCGCTGTCCGCCCCGCCATACCCTCATTCCCAGCCAACTGGCAGCGCCCAAAATGGACCAAACCAGGAGCGTGGCCGGCTCGGGAACAGGATCAATGGAGACGGCATCCAGCGCCGCTCCGTAGTAAGCGGGATTCAGACCGGGGATATTCTCGAACTTAAGTATCGTGCTCTCGCTGTCTGCGACAAAGGCAATCGAATGCCAAGTCCAGCCCATATCCGAGCGCGTCCGGTTTGTCGTATCGAAGGTGAATACCTCGGCCGCGACGTCGTCGACCGTCACCAGCATCTGCTTAGTCCGCTGGAGTGCGTCGCCGTTGTCATCCGGGTTTCCCGCCATAGCAAACGTCAGCGTGTACTCTTGCCCTACCACGGTGGTCACCGTGTTGGCAAGAACCCCTCCATCGCTAAGGCCGGCCAGGTCAAGGCTCTTGGTCCCGTCTGCCGCCTGCCAGTAGCCGTTGATCCAATCGACGGAACCATCAATGACCTGCCATCCATCGATGGCTGTGCTTCCCCCATAAAGCGTTGTAAAGCCGCCATCGGGCGGGACGCTGTAGCCCATCGCCGCGTCTTCGAAGCTCCCGTTGACGACGATCGAGGCCTGCGCGGACGCGGCCAAAGCCGCCACCACCACAACCACCACCAGCAACTTCGGCCAGGATTTCATGGATCTTCTCCTTACAGGTCTCTCGCCACACAAGTCAACTTGATCGCCCTCTTTCAACATACCTATTACCCGCCGCCAGCGAATTCCTGACAGGCTGCACGACGGGATTTCCAAGAAAAAACAGCTCAATGGGGTGGTAACGCCACGCGAAAGCGCGGTTGGCGGTATGGCGGCATTGCGGTATAGGCCGAAATGGTTACTACGCAGGAGCAGATCGGCGGTGGATGGCCATTGCCGGGTTGCCCCCGATGGCTCGGCTATCTGGGTGGCGAAGCCGCAAGATGTTCTGCCTTTTGCGCGAGCCCTATTGTGTCCATCGGCACCCCGACAGGCAAGCTATCGAGGCCACCCGCGCGGCGGGGTTCAGGCAGGTAGAGGCTGGATCGGGCGCAAGCAAAGGGGCCGCCCGCGAAGGGCGGCCCCTGAAATGACTTCGTTTTCAACAAGGAACCTGAGTGCAATTCTAGCGTGCCCGACGGCGGCGCACGCCGTAGACGCCGGCGACCAAGCCCAGCAGACCCCAAACGAGGAGCGTGGCCGGCTCGGGAACCGCAGCCGCCGTCAGTTCCATTACGCCAGAGACCTCGTAGTTGTCGGGCCCTGCCCCATTACCATTTTCGTCGTCGCTGAACCCGCCGAACCAGACCGCGAGTTTTCCGTCAACGACCGCGTCTGGATTCGCGATATCTACTATGTATGTCCACGCGAAGGAAGCGTCGTCCTTGTTCGCTTGGCTCAACGCCCCACCGGTTCCATATTCCCAATACGGAAAGGCCTGGGTCGGGCTGGCCGAGTAGTCCTGGCCGCCTTCGACTATCGAAGAGGTCCACCCTGGCGGTGCGGAAACCAGTGTCCAGGAACTGACGCCATAATCAGGACCCGGTGTGCCGACCGACTGGTAAGTCTCGCCAAAATAACCCGCCGCTGCTCCTCCCGCACCCCAGAGGTTGATCGACTCAAAGGCGAAGCTCTGACCGGCAGAACTCGCTGCCCATGCGTTGAACCCCAAATTTGCCGTCGTCGAGGCCGTAGGACCGCTGACGCCATACGTCGTAGCCACCACATAGGGGGAGTCCTGCGTGAAGTCACGGTAGCGCCTGGGTGCCGTCTGCTGATAGGCGGCCAGGCCCGCATCGTCCGGCGACATATTCCAAATATCGGCACCCGTGAAGGTGACTTTGTACTCCGACGCTCCGGCCAGGCCGCCGAGGCAAAGCACAAAGATCACCGACAGGACCACTAGCCCCGCTCGTCTCGCGTTCATCTCACACCTCCGGTAATAGGGGAGCCAACGTTCGAAGCGTTGACCGTATTGACCACTGACAATCCCCTATAGACCGCCGAGGGACGATTGCTGACAGAAAATCAGGAAAACTTGTAGAAATTTACTCGGAAGAGGGGATTGGCGGGGCGGATATCGAGAAGAAAAAAGGGTTGTCCGCGAGGGATGGCCCTTGGTTTCTTGCGTCGCGTTAGGTCGGAAGATCCTTGGAGGCCGTCCGGAAAGTGTAAATCGTCGTGGTGGCAGTTGCACGGCCCTCCCTGGAATCGCGGGAGATGCGGGAGTGGCAGTACAACTGCCACCCCAACTGTAGGAGCCTATAGCCCGGCAAATGGCGATTCCTGACAGGCGAAAATGGAAATAATCGAGAAAGGGGCTTCTCGGCGTGGGGTGAGGGGTGGTTGCGGCGAGAATTTTCGATTTCGGAAGAAATTTCTTGGGGGGCGGCGTGCCGGCACCGCCCGCTCCTCCTGTTCACCGAGTGCTGTAGCGGATTCAGACGCGGCGACGAAGGGGATCGTGGGCGAAAAAGCGCACGCCGAAACGATGGGCAGGAAACGAGTTACAACGACGCGCCCGCAGGTCGTCGCTGGTTAGCCCACGATGAGCGATGTCCAAAATGCCTATAGCCCACCGCGGCAGAACTCCTGACAGTTGCGCCGGTAGAAACCCGGCAAAACCGTACTGAGGTGGGGGTTTTCTGCCATTTTCTGTAGCCATTTGGGGGGCAACTGTTCCGCTAGATCGTTGACAATACCTCGGTTAGCCATTAGGCTAAGACTCTTGCAGGCAGTTGCATTGGGGGTTGGTCTTACTGGGGGAGATGCGAATGGTGGCGCACAGTCTACCGCCCTCGCGTGCTGGCTTTTCGGAGATTGCTGGGGAAGCGGTTTTCGTCTTTTTTGCCGCCACGGTCGTCTTGTCGGGGTGAGTGATGTTGCGGGGTTGGGGAAGCAAGCACGACCGCGAGAGGCCAGGATGCGCCCTCGCTGCGCAGAGTCCTATCGGTATGGGTGGCGGGCGATTCTTGTCACTTCTTTGCAGAGACGAGTCTCGCGTGTCGAGTGGTTGACAGCGTTTCTAAGATTTCGTTTGCACGGACGCAGGCTGAGTTAGTGTGAGAGCCAAGCAAGGACATACACGGACGATCGGCAGCGGAGGTTGCGGCGGGCAGGGATTTGGCCCGCGCAACCCACGGGGACGGAGTCTGCGCTGAAGAGGAGTCTGCGTTGAAGAGTTGCATCGTGGCGGGACGGCGGTGAAGCAAGACATGCAAGCGGAAGAAACGATCGTGGCGTCGCGGCCGGACGGCGTGCTGCTGACAGCGGGTGCGATTCTGGCGGGGGCATCGGTATGGGCCTACTGGCCCACTCTTGGAGGCCTCGTCCACGCGTGGAACAACGAGCCGGACTACTCGCACGGATTCTTCGTTGCGCCGCTGGCCGTGTTCTTTCTGTGGGCACGGCGCGAGCAGTTTCCCGGGACGGGCAGCGGCGTTTTGGACGTCGTGGGCGGCCTGGCTCTGATCGCCGCGAGCGTGGTCATGCGAGCGGTTGGCGCGCATTACTACCTGGACGCACTGGACGGCTGGTCGATTCTGCCGTGGGTTGCGGGGGTGGTGTTGCTGCTGGTTGGCAGGCGGGCATTTTGGTGGAGCCTGCCTTCAATCGCTTTTTTGTGGTTTATGGTGCCGCTGCCGTATCGCGTGGAGCGGTGGCTGAGCATGCCGCTGCAAGGGGCGGCCACGAAGTTGAGTTGCTGGATCTTGCAGGCCCTCGGCCAGCCCGCCCTGGCCGAGGCACACGTGATCGTGCTGGGCGATAACCGCTTAGAGGTGGAGCAGGCCTGCTCGGGGCTGCGGATTTTCATGGGAATCGTGGCCTTGGCCTTCGTGTATGCGATGTTAGTGCGGCGGCATTGGTGGGTGAAGGCGATCTTGCTGTTTAGCGCGCTACCGATCGCGCTTTTGGCCAATTCCGCGCGGATTGTGGCCACGGGGCTGCTGTATCAGTACGCGTCGTCGGAGGCGGCGAAGAAGTTTTCGCACAATGCGTCGGGCTGGGTGATGATCGTGTTTGCGGCCGGGTTGTTTGGACTGGTCTTGTGGTATCTGTCGCGGCTGGTCGAGGAAGTGGAAATCGTGGGGGTCGGCGACGTGATCCGTCGCGACCGCGCGTAGCGGAGTATTCGCCATGTCGGAACTGCAAATCGTCCCGCGGAGGCAGATGGTTCCCGCGCCGGCTCAAGCCGAGCAAGGGGTTTCGCCGCGTTTCCTGCTGGGGGCGCTGAGGCGATGGTGGAAAGTGGTTTTGCCCACGGCTTTGCTGTTGGCCGCCGTGGGGGGAACGATCGTCTACGCCTTCTTCGAGCCGGTCTACGAGGCGTCGGCGTGGTTCGAGATCAAAGAGCGAAGGCCCTATCTGGCGTTCGACTCGAGGGAGAGCGAGCAATCCAAGGTGTTCTTCCTGACGCAGATCGAGTTGATCCGCTCGCCGTTGGTGCTTGGGCCTGCCATCGCGGACGAGAAGCTGCAGATTGGCAAAGTGCCGGAGATTGCTCGGCAAGTCGACAAGCTGGCGTACTTGTCGAAGCAGATCAAAGTGCTGCCGGTCGGCGAGTCGGATCTGTTTCGCATTAGCTGCAGCAACCCGAACCCGCAGAATGCCGCGAACATTGTCAACGCCGTGGCCGGGTCGTATTTGCAAATGCGGGAGGATGAGGATGGCGCGCGCAATAAGTTGATCAGTGACGCGCTGAACAAGGGACAGGATGCTCGACTGGCGCAAGTGAAGCTGCTGCAAGCAAGGGTGCGTGAGCTGGCTGCGAAAGCGGCCGTCGATGACCCCCTCGGGATCAAGAAGAAGGACTCGGGGCTCCCAGAGAGGCATCCCCTGGCAGACTTGAAGAATCGGCTGATCGAAGTCCAGGTCGAGAAGGAAGTGCTCGGCGCACGGATCAAGGCGGCCGACGCGGCGATTAGAGAAAAAGAGGGGACTTCGGAGGCAACATTGTCCGAGCAGGAACAAGCGGTGTGCAACGCGATGGCGGCGCACAGCATCGAGGGGAGCGAGGGCGTACGGCGGCTGATGGCGATCATTGCGGCGAAGAAGTCCGAGTTGGCCGCGAACGAGCAGTTGATGGCCAAAGGGAAGAACTCGCCGGTCCTCGATCGTCTCAGGCTCGACATCGACGTTGAGGAACAGTCGCTGAGCAGGCTGCGTCAAGACATGAAGCTGCAGGCGAAGGAGGAGGCCAAGCTGGCGGTGTTGGCGAAGCGGGGCGAGATGGGGACGTCGGAGATCCAGCGGCTCAAGGAGGAGCGCGATAAGATGAAGCTGGAGTTGTCGAGGTACGACGTGTTGGAGACAAAGCTCAAGGCGCAGCGAGACGAGGAGCAAGAACACGTCAAGATGGCGAGCGGTGACACGGCGGACCTGACGTTTGCGCTCGATGATCTTGCCCGCGAGGAGAAGGTGTTTGGGATGATCGCGGAGCGGGTGATCGAAGTGCAGACGGAGGAAAAGGCGCCGGCCAGGGTGATCCGCAAAGAGGAAGCCAGGGTGCCCCCCGCGCCGGTCGAAGTGTTCCCCTTTCGCAGCATGGCAGTCGTGCTGCTGGTGTGCCTCGGCCTGCCGTTCGCCCTGGCGATCGCCTGGGAGAAGATGGTCGGGCGGGTGACCGATCCGAGGACGCTGGAGCGGCAGGCGAAGCTCTCTGTGCTGGGCGAGATCGCGCACCTGCCGGTGCGCTCCGCCGTCAGTCACAGTTCGACAAGCAGCAGAATCAATCGCGATTTGCGGTTGTTCGAGGAGAGCATCGACAGTCTGCGGACGAGTCTGACGCTTTCCACCGAGTTGCGCGACATGCGGATTCTGGCGGTCACCAGCGCCGCCAACCGCGAGGGGAAGACGAGCGTCGTCTGCCAATTGGCGTTGAGTTTTGCGCGGGCCACGGGCAAGCAATTGCTGTTGATCGACGGCGACCTCCGCTGCCCGGACGTACACAGCGTCTTCGGCATCGACCTGGAGCCCGGGCTGGCGAGGGTGCTCAGCGGCGACTGCCCGCTGGAGGCGGCCATCGTGCCGAGCGGAAATGAGCTCGTCGACGTGTTGCCGGCGGGCAAGTTGGAGGTGAACCCGCACACGCTGCTGGGCAACGGGGCCTGGCCGTCGCTGCTGGCGCAGATACCGTCACGGTATCGCTACGTGTTGATCGACACGCCGCCGGTGCTGTCGGCCAGCGAGGCCTTGGTGCTCGCCAAGGCGGCCGACGCGTCGCTGGTGTGCGTGATGCGCAACGTCAGCCGCCTGGACCAGCTCAATCGGATTCTCGCGCGTTTGCAGGCGGCCGGCAGCCAGCCGGTAGGGCTGGTGCTCAACGGCGTTCCGGCAAAGAACTACTCGTATCGCTGGGGAGACTACAGTTACGTGCGCGGTTGATTTGAGAGTGTGCGATGGAGCGATCGATGACAACGAAAACGACGACGCCGTCTGATCGCGGCGCGGTTCGCCGGCGGGTGAAGCGGATTTTCAACGTGCGTCTGCTGGTCGAGACGCTGGTGGTGGCCGCCGTGCTCGCGCCGGCGCTTTACTTCTGGTATTGTTACCAGATGAATCGCACGGCCGAGAAGATGCGGCAGACGGCCGAGAAGATGCAAAAGGCGGCCGACGAGATGCGGCAGGCGGGCAGCGGAACGGCGAAGGCCGCCGACGACGCGGCGATGGTGAAGGACTATGACACGGCCGCGAAGTACTGCTTTCAATACCTCAAGCTGAAGCCCGGCAACGTCAACGTGCAGGTTTTGTTGGCGGAGACTTTCGGCCGCGCCGCCAAGGACCGAGGCTCAAAAGTGCAGGCGGTCAACTACTACTATCAGGCAATCGGCGCCGCGCCGTCGGCGAAACAACCGGCCCTGCGGCGGCAACTGGCCGGACTGCTTCTGGAAATAGGACGGTTCGATCAAGCCGCAGACGAGGCGGAAAAAGTCCTCGATCACGATAGCAAGAACGCCGAGGCATCGCAACTGCGGGCCCGCGCTCTCTACTACGGCCAGTTGTCAGGACGTTCGCGTCGTGGAGTGGTCGGCCGCTCCGAGGTGGGGCCGGCGGTTGTCTCCGCCCTGGCCTTGAATCCCGCCGACATCGAACTCGCTGTGATCCTCGCCAGGATTTACCGCGAGGATCCGCTGCTGCTCGACAAGAAGCTCTTGTACGACAAGAAAAAGCAACTGCTTTCTGCCGAGGCTCGCGGAAATCTGGCCGATGGTGTGATGAACAAGATGCTGGAGCGCAATCCGAAGAACGTCAATGCGCTGCTGGCACATCATGCATATCTGTCCCGTTATAATCCGAAGGCGGCTAAAGAAGAACTGGCGGCGGCAATCAAGGACTATCCTGAGAACCTTGAGGTGGTGCTGCTGGCGGGCGATTCCGCCATGTCGGCGGCCGAGTCGGCACGGCGGAACGGAGAATCGGCGAAGAAAGTGGAAACCCAACTCGAAGAGGCACAAAAGCACTACGAGCACGCCATCGCGATATTCTCGTCGGGAGAGCATCCCGTCGATCCGCGGGTCGCCATCAAATACTCACCTTACCGGCGCCTGGCTTCATTGTATCGCAGAGAGGCGGAACTGGAGGCGGCCGCCAAGGCGCGAGCGGGGAAACCGGAGGCAGCCGTCAAAGCGTGGCAGGAGAAACTGCAACTGGCCGCGCAGACGCTCCGCGACGGGCTGAAACAGGCCGACGCTTCACCTGGCAAGGCCTCCAAGAAAGCGGATAACGGCCCTAGCGACCTGACCATTTACCTGACGGCCGGGCTCAGCCGACACGCTACTAGTGCAACCCAAGCTCGATGAAGCCGGCAAGACCATCGACTGTCTGGAGGAGATGGTCGAGCAAGTCACCCAGCGTCGGCCGCCCGACCAGTTGACCCCGATCAAGCGAACCGCCGATTTGCTGCGGGGCCAATGGTTAATCGCGGAAAGGCGCTATCTTGAGGCAGTGACCTGTCTGCGGGGGGCGGCAGTTGACCGACCGACCGGGGTCGAGGAGACTGCCCAGAGCGTTGCGGCATGGCAGTTGCTCGGCGACGCTTATGCCGGGCTCGCGCAGTGGGATCAGGCGGCGCTCGCCCATGAGCACGCGGTGGCGCTGCAACCGACGTTGGCGTCGCACCATTTGAGGGCTGCCGCCGCCTGGCTGTCGGCCGGCCGGCTCGATGCCGCGGAACAGCACTACCGCCTGGCGCTGTCGTTGCAGCCCTCGGCGGAAGCAGAGCTAGGTCTGGCCCAGTTGCTCCTCGACCAGCAACTCCGCCTGCCGAAAAAGGAAAGGGACTGGGATTCGTTCAACAGGGCCTTGGAAGGGGCCAAGAAAGCGGGCGAGGCGACGCCGTCTGCCGGCGGCTGGAGAGTGAAGTTGCTGGAAGCCGATTATTTGGCGACCATCGCCGACAAGCCGGGAGACACGGACGAATCGACCCGGAAAGCGCTGGCGATTTGTCGGAAAACGGAGCGCGAGTATGCGGCGAAAGCCATCGAGTTGTTGCCGCCGTTGGCAGAGACCTACGAGCGGCTCGGCCAGCCCGCCGACGCGGATCGCTTGGTCGAGCAATTGCGGACGACTAGGGGCCAAGAGGCGGCGGCGTGCTTGCTGAAGGCACAGCTTTGTGTTTCTCGCAAGCAACCTGAAGAGGCGCGGAAGGTCTTGGCCGCGGCGCTCAAGGCGCTGCCCGAAGAGGCCCGTTCCGTGATTCGTCACAGACTAGTCAGACTGGACGCGCAGGAAGGCAAGGCCGACTTGGTGCGTGAGCATCTGCTCGAGGGTGCCCAAACCAAATCGCCAGACCTTGCCTCGCTGGTACAACTTGCGGGAATGGCTCTCGAAAAGCGCGATCTGGCCGAAGTCGAACAATGGGAGTCTAAGCTCCGCAAGATCGAGGGGGAGGACGGCGTTTTCTGGCAATACTATCGAGCCTACCGCCTATTGGCCGAGGCGACGGGCCCCGAGGACGGCGAACTTGTCGAGGCATTGCATCTGCAAGCCTCGATCGAGTTGCGGCGCCCCAGTTGGGAGAAGGCCCACACGCTCAAAGGGCTTCTGCTCGACGCCCGCGGCAACGTCGATCGCGCGGTCATGGCGTATCGAGAGGCGGTCGCGCTCGGCGAACGGTCACCGTCGGTTGTGCGACTGCTGATTTCCCGGCTGCTTGAGACAAATCGGAGCGAGGAAGCGGAGCAGTATCTGCCGTTGCTCCGCGGCGAGGCGCTGTTGGCCGCCGATTACGACGTGTTGCGTCGCGCCGTCGAGGCGAAGCGCGTGCGGGTCGATCGTGCCTTGGAGTCGGCGCACCGGACCGCCGAGCAATTGCCCGCCGATCCCTTGGCGCAGCTTTGGCTGGGGCAATTATTGTCGACCGACAAGGAGAAGACGGCCCAGGCCGAGGCCGCGTTCAAGAAAGCGGTCGCGCTGGGCCCCGGCGAGCCGCGGCCGGCGGAAGAACTGTTCAATTTCTATTGGCGTTCGAGCCGGTCCGGCGACGCCCGCGAAGTGCTGCAAAGTCTCGAAAAGAAAAAGAAGCACGACGACGTACGATGTGCGTCACTGCTGGCGCGGGGATATCGCCTTTTGGGCGACAAGGAACAGGCACTTGGCAAGTACCGCGAGGCCGCGCGACTCGACCCGAAGAACGCGGCCCTGCAGGTGCAACTGGCCGAATACCTAGGGAGCGTGGGTACGACCGCCAACGCTGCTGAAGCGGAACGGTTGTTGCACGACGTTCTGGACAAATCGCCCAAGTCCTTTGCCGTTGCCAGGGCAAAACAGTTGCTCGTGGCGATCCTCGCCGCCCGCGGCGGGAGAGAGAACCTCGATAAGGTACAAAGAATCCTCGAAACGTCGCTGGCCGATCCCAAAAAGGCCAGCGACCACGACCGTCGGCTATTGGCGAAGCTGTTTGAAAGCGTTGGAAACGTGGAGGGCGCCCAGCAGCAATACCTGGCGCTCATCACCCGCGGGCATGTCAACCCGGCCGACAGGGCTGCCTATTTCAAGTTGCTGCTGAAGGAGGCCCGCTTCCAGGACGCCGACGCGGAATTGAAGAAGTGGGAAGTCGAGCAGCGCAACGATCTGGGCGTGGCGTCGCTGCGGGCACGCTGGCTGCACGCCAAAGGCCAGCTCAATAAGATCGAACCCCTGCTGGAGCCGTTGGCCGAAAAGGCCGTCGAGCGGCTGCCCAAGGACTCAACCCAGCAGGGCCGCCTTATGCTGGAGATGGGAGGACTCTATTCCTCCCTCGACCTCCACAAAGTCGCCGAGCGATGGTATCGCCGGGTGTTGGCGGTGCAGCCGAAATCTTATCCGTTCCTGGCCGAGTCGCTGGCACGGCAGGGGCGGATGAAGGAGGCGATCGAGTTGTGCCGTGACGCGGCGAAATCCGACTCTTCGACGGCGCCGGCTATTGCGGCGACGGCCGTGCTGCTGGTGGGCAGTCCATCCGCTGAGGGTTTTGCCCTGGCGGAGCCCCTGCTCGCCAAGGTCGCTGCCGAGCACAAAGACGATGTGGTCCTGCTGGCGGCGTTGGGCAACGTCCGCGTCGCCCAACAGCGGCTCGATGAAGCCGTGGTGCTGTTCCGGCGGGCACTGGCGCTCGCGCCGAACGAACGGGACCTGTTGAACGACCTCGCCACGGTGCTCGCCGAGCGTCCCGAGAATCGCCAAGACGCGTCGCGCTTTGTCGACCAGGCCATTGAGATTAGCGGCCAGCGGCCCGAGTTGCTCGATACCAAAGGCACGATTCTGCTGCTCGATGGCAAGCCAGCGGAGGCGGTGCCGCTCTTGGAGCAGGCGGCCCTCTCCCTGGATGCCGATCCGAGGTACTGTTTCCACTTGGCGGTGGCCTACGATCGCGCGGGGCAGCCGGAGAAGGCCCGCGAGGCATTTCGCACCGCCAGCAAGAATCACTTGACCCGGCAGATACTGACGCCGACGGATAAGAGTCTGCTGGAAGAGCTGCAAAAGAAGTTCAATTGAGATGAGACCCTCGTACCTGTTGCTTGGCGTTGTGGTTGCTTTCGGCCTGACGATCCTCTCGGGCGTCCTGCAGGGGCGGATGCGCAACCGCTGGGGAGTTTCGCCCGATACGATCCGTGCGGCCGGCAAACTGGCCGATATCCCGTCGCAGTTCGGCGATTGGAAGCTCGTTTCCAAGGGCAAACTGGGAGAAACCGAGAAAACGATGCTGGAATGTGCGGGCTTCTTCGTCGGCGAGTACCGAAATCGGGTGAGCGGTGAGGCGGTGAACGTAACCGTCTTGCTGGGGCCGCCGGGTACGATCGCCGCGCACACGCCCGAAGTCTGCTTTCCCAGCACAGGTTATACGGCCTTGGGAGAGCGGGAAGGACTCGCTATCCGCGGCAAGGACGAACAAGACGATCAGATTTGGGGGCTCACATACCACGTCAACAACGTCCACGGAGGGATACTCCGCGCGTGTTATGCCTGGAGCACCGGGCAACGTTGGGCCGCCAGCGAGCGTCCGCGCTTCGAATACGCCGGTAAACCCTACTTATACAAAATCCAGGCTGTGTCGCGATTGGCGTCGGGAGCGGATCTGCGTGCCCACGATCCGTGCATGGAATTCCTGCGAGGTTTCCTGCCGGTCGTGCGGCGGTGCATGGTCGAGCCGCCCGAAGACAATTAACCTCTTGTTTGGGGGGATAACGTTATGTCGGTCAAACAGACGAAAAGAGCGGCCGCGCGGCAGCGTCAGTCGACGATGGGCTTGGCGCCGCGAAAACGGACGGTGGAGACGCTTTCTCCCTCGGCATACTTCCGCTGGAAGGCCGTGTTCGACCGGGTTCTCGCGGTGTTCCTGCTTGTGCCGGGCCTGCCGCTGATCGGTTTGCTCGTTCTCCTGGTGCGCCTGACTTCCCGCGGTCCGGGCCTCTATTGCCAGGTTCGCGTCGGCCGCCACGGCCGCAAGTTCAAAATGTACAAGATCCGGACCATGCATCACGACGCGGAGTCGGGCACCGGTCCGGTTTGGACGCAGACCGCCCACGACCCGCGGATTACCGCCCCCGGACGGATACTGCGGCGGTTCCATCTCGACGAGATCCCGCAACTGCTGAACGTCGTCAAAGGGGAGATGTCGATCGTCGGTCCGCGGCCGGAACGGCCGGAGTTCGTTCACGTGCTGGCTGAGTCGATCCCCGGGTATTACCAGCGGACCGTCGTTCGACCGGGAGTCACCGGATTGGCGCAACTGAATCTTCCGCCCGATTCCGATCTGAACAGCGTCCGCCGCAAGCTGCTCCTTGATTGCGAATATATCCATCATGCCGGGCCGTGGCTCGATGCGCGCATCTTTCTGTGCACGGCCCTGCGAATGATGAAAGTATCAGAGGCCTTGTTGCTGCGGTTTTTTGGCCTGCGGCGGAATGTCGTGCTCCTGGAAACTCCCGAAACCGGGGCGTGCGGCGGCGGGGGAAACGGCAACGGGCACGGCAACGGTTCCAATCCCGCGCCGACCACGCCGACGAAGATTCTGCATCAGGCGACGGCGGAATCGACCAAGGACGAACGCTCCGTCAAAGACGCGCGGAGGCATCATGCCCCGATCAAGCCGCGATGAGTACCGACTCTCTCCCAACCTCTGCTGCTGAGACGGCCCTTACATTCCGGCTGCCGACCGGATATGATGATCTTGGCCGAAAGCACGCGGCAGCCGAGGAGATTCCCATCGACGATTCTGGTACCCCTGAGCATCGCCCGGTTGACGGTCTGCCCTACGGGTGTCCTGTGCGCGACGGCCCATCCAGGACTTCGATGCCGGGGCGTGGTTTCGTGGTTCGGCCGGAGGTTCTCGACGCCGCTCACGCGGCGGCGACGCGGCGGCGGTCGTGGCCATCCACGCTGGTGATGGTTTGCACGTGGTTGTACGTTGCGGCCGTGCTCGGCGTCTGGTTGTTGCTGCGGTTTGCCGGCGACCGTTGGTGGTTCGCAACCGTTGTTCTCTTCGGCCCGCGGTGGCTTTGTGCCGTGCCACTGGCGGCGCTCGCGCCGGCGGCAGTGCGCTGGCGGCGGCGGATGCTATGGGTGTTGGGCGCTGCGGCAATACTGGTTCTCGGTCCGATCATGGGGTTTTGCGTCCCTTGGGGGCGGCTGGCGGCCGGAAATGGCCCGTCGTTGCGCGTGCTGACCTGCAACCTGAAGGGGAAATGCAACAACAACGTAGTCCTCGATGACTTGATCGAGCGGAGCAAGCCGGACGTCATCGTGTTGCAGGAGTGCTGGGGGGAAGTACACATCGCTTGGCCGGCCGGCTGGACCCGCCCCTACCAGCAGGATGGTTTTGTCGTTGCCTCCCGCTATCCGGTGGTCCATGAGGGAGACGATCATAGCTGGCAGTTGCCGGGCCACTGGCCGCATACGGACATGGTCCACTGCACCATTCGTGTGGACGGACGAAACATCGACTTTTGCAGCGTGCACTTGCTCAGCCCGCACCAGGGGTTGGAGGCGGTTCTCGATCACAAGACACTGCTCCGCCCCTCCGATGGCCCGATACTTGATGCCGAGATCGAGCAGCGCCGCTTGGAGTCGGAGGACGCCTATCGCTTTGCTTGCCGGCTATCGGAACAGTCGATTTTGGCTGGCGATTTCAACTTGCCCGTCGATAGCACCATATACCGCGAATACTGGAGTGCCTTCCACGACGGCTTCTCCGAGGTCGGGGTGGGGTTCGGCTACACCGAATGGCCGCAGATCCGCAACTGCCGGCTGTTTGGCGTGCGGATCGATCACGTTTTGACGGGCGACGGCTGGCGATGCCGCCGCTGCTGGGTCGGGCCAGACGTGGGCTCCGACCATCTCCCCTTGTTGGCCGATCTCTCGCCTGTCAGCGCCGAATGACTTCGATGCCTGTGGAAAATAGATGGCTCGACGATCGCAGGTCAACTCTCCCCTCGACTGGTGGAGGAGGGGACTCTGTGATATGCTTCATTTATTCCCATGGCCCACGAAATTGCCAAGCTCATGTTGGAGCACGCCGGCACGTTCTTGGAACGCACCGAGGCAATTCGCACGGCGCTGTCGTTGGGCATGCCGCTCCGCGAGATCGAGGAATACCTCGATTGGCTGGACGCCACGCGCGGACCGCCTCGCGATGTGCGAGAGGAGCCGCCCACCGACAAGTAGGCTGCGGCAGAATTTCCGCCGGCGAGGCGGCGGCCGTCCGCGCGCGACCCGCGTCGCGCGCTCCTCGTGTGAGCATAGCATTCCCCCCGCGCAAACGTAGGACAATTGACGGGGTTATCGCCGGGGGCTAGAATCAGTGCGATAACGTCGCTCCGGAAGACTCCTGTCCCGCAGAGCAGCCGTGAAAAGAAAGCATCGCGAAATCAAGATACGTTGCACGTCGGCGGCAATGCCCGATGTGAGTAGCGGCGACGCGGTTGAGCGAGCCGGCGACGACAGGGCGGGGGTGCACGCGGACGGATTGCTGGCCAAGCGCTGCCTGGACGGCGAGGTGACGGCATGGGAGGAGCTTTACGCCCAGTGCCACGAGCCGCTGCTGGTCTCGATTCGCATCATGCTCGGCTCGCAAAGCGCCGACACCAACCTGGTCGACGAGATCGCCGCCCGGGTGTGGTACGCACTGGTGGCCAACGACGGCGAGTTGCTGGCGCGCTACAAGACCAATCGCGGCGCTCGGCTGATTACCTTCATGCGGCTGCGGGCCAGCAGCGAGATTGTGCGCTACATCCGCAGCGAGGTCCGCCATCGCAAGCGCGAATTGGCCGCCCTGCGGCAGAGAATGCGGCATCAAGGCGAGGACGGCGCGCAGCCGGTCAACGTGCTGGCGGAGTTCCTCGGCACGCTCACTCCGCGCGAGCGCGTCTTTTGCAGCGAGCAACTGCTCGGCGAACCATCCGAGGCGGCGCAGTCGGCGTTCACAGCCTCGAACATCTGGCAGCTTAGCCACCGCATTCGCCGCAAGCTGCTTCGCTTCTTGGGCCGCTAGCGGCGGCCTGCTTCTCGCGGAAACGTCCCCCGGCGGGGACGCTCTGTCCGCAACGGCTCTCGCAGACCGTTCACGCCAGGTCGCGATCCTCGAACAACAACAGCGCCACCAGCATCGCCACCGTGCTGTACAAGAGGCAGTAGAGCCCGTCCCAGGCAATGTAGTCCCACGGCAGCGGGACTCCCGCCGAGATGCCGGCGGAGATGTTGAAGTGGTCGAGCACGGGAAAGATCGCCGACTGCAAATCGGCGATGAAGCGCACGAATTCGCTCTTCCCCACGGCGGAATCGGCCAAGATCGGCACCAGGTGGCCGAGCACGTAAATCGCCGCGCAGATGATCATGTTGGCCATCATCGGCAGCCGCGTGGAAATGGCCACGCTGATCGCCGTCAGCACGACCGTCTCCATCAGCGCCAAGGTCAGGCCGGGGGCGATCTGCACGATTTCCGCCTGGCATTCCAGAGCGGTGGCCTCGGGCGAGCCGGTCTCGCGCGGATCATAGGCGGCCTTGAACGATACGCTCGCCAGAAACACCGTGCCGAGGACGATGAAAATGATCGCCACCGGAATCAGGATGCCCAGGAACTTGCCGAGAATGAATTGCCGCCGCCCCACCGGTTTCGACAAGAGCGTCAGCGCGGTGCGGCCTTCGATCTCGTCGGCGATCGAGACGCTGGCCGTCCAGAGGGCGAAGAAGATCGACAGCACCATAATCAAGGTCAAGCCCTCATCCTTGAGCATCTTGATGTCTTCGCCCAGTGTGTTGTAGGGGATGAAGGGGAACAACACCAGGGCGAAGACGCCGATGGCCAACAACACGTAGAACAACGGTTGCGACATCGCCTCCTTGGCGGTGGTCCGCGCGATGGCGGCCAGCTTGGGCGCCAGCAGACGGAAGATCGCACCGACCAACACGAGGACGACGACCGCGACCGCGGTCCCGGCGCCCACCTTCCAGAGCGGATAGAGCCAGGCCGGGGTTATTCCGAACAGGACCAGATGACTTGCTTCCACGTTGATGATTCCTGAAAGAGCCTTAATGCCGGATTTCAAACGCATGGAAACGCCCCGTGGCGGGCCGGGTGGTTTCCCGAACGTCTCGAATATAGGTCGTCATTTCCGCCTTGATCGCATCCAAGAAACCGCCGATCTCGCCGGCGCCGCCTTCGACGACAAGCAGAACCCGCCCGTCCGGCAGGTTCCGCACGAAACCGGTTACGCCGAAGCCGGCGGCCAGCGAACGCGCGGTGTAGCGAAAGCCCACGCCTTGCACGCTGCCGGCGTAATGGACCTCCCGCTGCTGTTGCTGGTTGTCGGACACCGTTTCGCGCCCTAATGGCCACCGCAGCCGGGGCAGCCGCCGCCGCGCGGCACGTTGGGATTCTCGATCGAGAATCCGCGTCCCAGCGGGCCATCCTGAAAATCGATCGTCGTGCCGTCCAGGTGCAACGCCATCTTCTTGGAGGCGACCAGGCGGATGCCGTGCTGCGGGTAACTGGCGTCGATCGCGGGATTAAAATCGGTCGCAAAGCCCAGAAGGTATTGCAGACCGGAGCAACCGCCGCCGGCAATGCCCAGTCGCAGCACGCTTTCCGCATCGACTTTCTGGGCCTCCATGTAGCGTCTAACCTCTCCGGCCGCCGCCGCCGTCAATGTAATTGCCATCGTTGCTTCAGACTCCGTACGTCGTTTGCGTGGCAGTGTTCCAACCAATTCAATGGTACTATGGCCCGGTGCGAAAGCCAAGGTGGCGGCGAGGGGAGCAGCCCAATTTGACGACGAGTAGGTCCCGCCTGCCGGGCGGGACTTTTCCGGGCAGGACGCATGCAAGTCCCGCCCGGCAGGCGGGACTTTTCCGGGCAGGACGCGTGCAAGTCCCGCCCGGCAGGCGGGACTTTTCCGGGCAGGACGCATGCAAGTCCCGCCCGGCAGGCGGGACTTTTCCGGGCAGGACGCATGCAAGTCCCGCCCGGCAGGCGGGACCTACTGCCGGGAACTCCCTCTCACGATGGGGGCGACGGCGCACCAGCGGCGCAAAGAACAGGCGGCGGAAAACCGCCGCCTGGAAAACGTTACACCGGCTGTTCGGAAGTGCGCGACTATTAGTCAGGAATCTTTGCCAGCGGGACGTCATCAGCCATGCTGCCCATCAAGGCGAATGTCGGTCCGTCGATCGTGTCGTTGAAGAACCGTACGGAGGCGTCCGCCAAGCCGAAATGGGCCCCGCCGGAGTGCTCGCTGCCGGGCGAGAGGAAGTAGCCGTTGTTCATCTGCTTGTCGGTGACCCCAACCTTGTTTATGCCATTGGTAGACGAATACGCCACCCCGGTGGAGAACGTCAACGCCTGCCCGCCGATGGCCCAGCCGTCGGCGCTGGTTACCGGGCCACTGCTCGGGCCGTAGGGGGTGACGGTCATGATGATCCGCTGGAGTTCGCCGATCATGATGGTGCTTGCCGTCCCATCGCGAATCTGGGCGAAGGTGGTGCTCTTGTTGATCTTGCCGAAAACGCCCCAGGAATTCGAGTCCGAATTGTGGAATATATAGTTCTGCGAGCCGTCGGGGTTGTAATGCAGGTTTGAAGTTTGATAGTTCTGCGCGTCGGTGGGAGTGCCAAATGTGGCGGCGACGGGGTACTTGACCACGGCACTAGGGTTGGCCGCCGTGGTTCCGCTGGGGGTGCAGAAGACGTGCCGTCCGGCGCATCCGCCGTAGTCAGTACCGCCGCCGGTCTGGCTGCTTATCAACAGCATAACCATATCGGTGCCAGGCCGAATGTTGTTGCGCCGCGTCGGGCAATAGAGCCCCTTAATGTCCTTCACCGCGGAGCCCACCTTGTTGCCATAGCTTGTCGTGGTTGGATCGGCGTTGGGGTTGGGCACCGCATTACCGCCGACGCTCACGCGATAATCCCAGGGCATGCTCTCTGCTTCGAGATAGGGGAGGATGCGGAGGAGGAAGCCTGTACCGTGCTGCTGGGTGACCGATCCGGCGGCTTCCGCCCAGACTTTGGCGTCATTGGGATCGCCGGTAAAGTTGGAGTCCGCAACGCCGGGCGTACCCATGACCGTTCCCTGTGGGAAGGCCGAGCCGTTTGCTGAGCTATAGTTGTGCAAAGCCAGGCCGATCTGCTTGAGGTTGTTGGTGCAGGTGGCGCGGCGGGCCGCCTCACGGGCCATTTGCACCGCGGGCAACAGCAGCGCGATCAGTATCCCGATGATGGTGATGACTACCAGCAACTCGACCAGCGTAAACGCCGTTCGCACGCCTCGTTTAGGGCACATAGCCTCGCCTCCTGGTTTCCACGCGTTGAATGAGAATAATACCGTCGCCAACAGCGGCGACACAACAACTACTATTAGACCATAAGCCGCGGTCCTGTCAAGCAATATCGCAAAACTGGGGCGGCAGGTCCAGCCTGCCGCCCCAGTTGACGAAATCTCTCGGACGGCTGCTATTCCGGCGGCAGCGTGACGGGCGCTCGGTCGGCCATGCTCCCCAACAGGCAAAAGACGTTGGGATCGACCGTGGTGCTAATGTACCGCACCGAGCCGTCGGCCAAGCCGAAATTCGCTCCGTTGGAGTGCTCGCTGCCGGGCGAGGAGGTGATGCCGTTGTTCATCAGGGTAGTGGTACTCAGCATGTACCCGGTGGTGAACAGCGTCGGCTCTCCGCCGATGGCCCAACCATCCTTGCTATAGTAGCCGGGGGACGTAGGGCCGGTGCTCGCGTTGTAAGGGCCGCTAGACTGCAGGGTTATGATCCGCTGCAACTCACCCGTCATGATCGTGTTGGATGTGCCGTCGCGAATCGCCGCGTAGCTGGTGCTCTGGTTCATCTGGCCGAAAATGCCGAACCCCGTGATTGCCGCACAGTTGCCGGTGCCAGTGCCGGCGACGGTATCGCTGACAACCCACTTCGTTGAGGTGGTGCCGGCGGCGGTATTGATCGGCCCGTAGGTGATGCTGAGCTGCCGGTTGGTAGTGGGGAGGGCGAAGTAGCTGGCTCCCGACCCCCGCGAGCCCAGGCTGGTGGTTAGACCCATATGGCGGCCGATGCATCCGCCGTAATCGGTTCCACCGGCTTGCCATGCACCGGGCACGGTCATCATCATCACGTCGTCAACGCCGATGCGAAGCTGGTTGCGACGCGTCGGGCAGTAGAGCCCCTTCACATCCATCGAGGCCAACGCCACGTTTCCCACGCCCGAAACCGTTCCCGAAGTCAAGCTTCCTGCGCAAACCGCATACTGGTAGTTCCATGCCTTGGCGGTGGCGCCGCCTTCGATGAAGGGCATGATCCGCAAGATCCAACTCGTGCCGTGGTAGCCGACGGCCCCGCCCACCCCCTGCGCCGTCTGCTGCGCTTCGGTCAATGGATCGGCGTAACTGTTGACGTGGATGTAGGTGTCGGCGGGATTGCCGGCATTGGTGGACGACGCATTCGTGCCCATCACGAGTCCCTGCGGAAACACCTTGCTCGATGTTCCGTAGTTGTGCAGAGCCAAACCGAGCTGCTTCAAGTTATTATTGCAGGTGATACGACGGGCTGCCTCGCGTGCCGCCTGCACAGCCGGCAACAGCAGCGCAATCAGAATTCCGATGATGGTAATGACCACCAACAACTCGACGAGAGTGAAACCAAGACGCACACCTCTTCTGTGGTACATGAGATACCCTCCTAAGACCCGAAGACATGAAATAGGATAATGCCGTTGCCACCGCCGGCAACGAGACCTTCTCTATTAGAATATATATTCAAAACATGTCAAGCGTTATATCCAGGGAATTCCTGGCGATTGTTTGTGGACGACGGTCCATAGGCTATAATCGGATATTCTGAAGCAGGGGCCGAGGAAAAGGGGACAGGCACCTTTTGCCGGAACGGCCCTTCGGGTGCTTCGCACAAAAGGTGCCTGTCCCCTTTTCCTCGCTGAAGCAGGGGCTGAAGCAGCAGGGTGAACTCGCCATGCCCATTCTGAAGGAGGAGCCGAGCCTCTATCCCGAGACGCTTTTGGACGAGCCGCCGGAGGACATCGCCGGCCGCCGGTGGTTTGCTGTGTATACGAAGGCCCGGCAAGAGAAATCGCTGGCCCGCGAGATGCTCAAACAGCGTATTCCCTTCTATTTGCCGCTGGTCAAGAAGACCAACGTCTCGCGTGGTCGAAAAAGGGTATCAATGTCCCCCCTCTTCGCCGGGTATGTGTTCCTCTTCGGGGCCGAGGAGGAGCGCCTGCGGTGCTTGGCGACCAACCGCATCTCGCGAGTCCTCACCGTCGAGCAGCCGCAGCAGTTCGTCTTCGATCTGCGGCAGTTTCGCCAGTTGATCGCTGCCGGCGCGCCGTTGACGATTGAAGCCCGGCTGGCGCCGGGGCGAAGTGTGAGGGTCCGCCAGGGTGCATTTGCCGGCTTGGAAGGGACCGTGCTGAAACGCCGCGGTGAGACGCGGTTGTTGGTCGCCATCAACTTCCTCCAGCAGGGCGCCTCGGTCGAAATCGACGATTTCCTGTTGGAGCCGCTCGAATAACATGGGAAAACGGGGGGGAAAACGGGGACAGGCACCTTTTGTGAGAAGCACCCGAAGGGCCGTTCCGGCAAAAGGTGCCTGTCCCCGTTTTCCCGAGACAATAACGGAGGCCCATCATGTCTGAACGATACCTAGTTACCGGATGCGCCGGCTTTATCGCCTCGAATGTCGCCGATCGTCTGCTTGCTGCAGGCCATGCGGTAGTGGGCGTCGATAATCTCAACGACGCCTACGATCCGCGGCTGAAACAATGGCGGCTCGCGCAGTTGCTTGGCCGCGACAACTTCAGCTTCCAGCAAGCCGATATCAGCGATCGTGCGGCGATCGAGCCGCTGTTCGCCGCGGCGGGCGGCGGGCCCCCTTTCGCCGCCGTCGTCAACCTGGCGGCCAGGGCCGGCGTGCGCCCCTCCGTCGTCAATCCCTGGGTTTACTACCAGGCCAACTGCGAGGGCACGCTCAACCTGCTGGATCTCTGCCGCCGCACGGGCGTCCGCAAGTTCTTGCTGGCTTCGACTTCGAGCCTCTACGGCCTGCACAATGTCGCTCCGTACCGCGAAGACGCCGACACCAATCGGCCGCTGTCGCCCTACGCGGCCTCGAAAAAGGCGGCCGAGACGATCGCCTACAGTTACCATCATCTGCACGGCGTGGACGTCTCGATCCCGCGTTATTTCACGGTGTATGGGCCGGCGGGGCGACCCGACATGAGCATCTTCCGTTTCATCCGGCGGATCGCCGAGGGGGAGTCGATCGTGGTTTTCGGCGACGGCTCGCAGAGCCGCGATTTCACCTTCGTCAACGACATCGCCCGCGGCACGATCGCCGCGCTCCGCCCGCTGGGATATGAGATCATCAACCTTGGCGGCGACCGCGAGGTGGGACTGTCGGCGGTGATTGACGAGATCGGCCGGCTGCTGGGGAAGAAGCCGGTGATCGAGTATCGTCCCGCCCATCCCGCCGACGTTCCCAGCACGCGGGCGGACGTATCGAAGGCCGCCCGTCTGCTCGATTGGCGGCCGCAGATCGGCATCGAAGAGGGGCTGCGGCGATCGGTCGAGTGGTATTTCGCCAATCGCCAGTTGGCCCGCTCGCTGGAATTGTGCGACCGGACGGAATAGACTGTCTCCTTGTCATATCCAATCCAGCCCAAAATCCAAGGCGACGGCGGAATGCGTCAGGGCGCCGACGCTGATTCGCTCGACGCCGCTTTCGGCGATGGCTTGCACCGTGTCGAGATGGACTCCGCCGGACGCTTCCAATTCGACGGCCGGATCGAAGGCATCGCGGCGCGCGACCGCTTCGCGCAGTTGGCTCGGACGCATGTTGTCCAACAGCACGATATCGGGCCGGGCTGGCAACACCGCGTCGAGTTGATCGAGCGTATCGACTTCGACTTCGACGATCATCTGCGGATCGCCCTGCTGTACGGCGAATTGCCGGGCGCGAAGCACGGCTTCGGCGGGATTGAATCGCTCGGCGGGGACTGTCCCGATTTTCGTGTCGGGGACTGTCCCGATTTTCGTGTCAACGAAAATGGGACTGTCCCCTTTGACGCGCTCATGGGCGCCCAGCGCGAGATGATTGTCCTTGATCAATACGGCCTCGTCCAGTCCGCCGCGATGGTTCCAGCCGCCGCCGCAGCGCACCGCATATTTCTCCAGCCGCCGCCAGCCGGGCGTGGTTTTGCGGGTGTCGAAGATGCGGGCCTTGGTGTGGGTCGTTAGATCAACATACTGCCGCGTAAGCGTGGCGATGCCCGACAGTCGCCCCAACAGATTCAGCAGCGTCCGCTCGGCGGCGAGCAGACCGCGTGCAGGCCCCTCGACGATTCCGACGCAATGTCCCTTTTCGATCCGGTCGCCATCCTCCGCCTGCGGCGTCCATTGCAGCCGGGAATCCAAGAGCGCGAGAGTCGTTCGCACGCCGGCCAGACCCGCCACGACCCCGGACTGACGGGCGACGACGGCGGCCCGGCCTGACGCGTCCTCGCCCACCAACGCCAGGGTCGTGCAGTCGCCGCGACTGCCCAGGTCTTCGGCCAATGCCAGCCGCACAACGGCGGCGCAGTCCTTTTCGAGTCGCTCGTCCCAGGCGATTTGTCGGAATTCCTTGTTCATGGCAAATAGAGCGGCTGGTGCTACACCTTCACCGTCCGCCCCTTGACGATCGACTCCGTCTGCTTCTGGCAAAGGACCAGAGCGTCGCGGGCCAGTTGGCCGGCCAAAAGCGGCGAAGGGGTGTTGCTGCGGACAGCGCGGGCGACTTCGCTCAATTCGGCGACGAAGGCGTCGCTGGGGCCGCCGCCGCTCAGCTTCGGCCGCAGGACCTTGCCGTTGTCCAACAGCACCGTGACCGGCGTGGCGGCGTCGCCGACTGTGGGCAGGGCCATGTAGTCGAAGAAGAGTGTGGCCCGTTCGAGGTAAATCTCGTAAGCGTGCGTGAAGGGCCGGCCCTGCTGATCGATGACGCCGCTGGTGGCCGTGACCATCTTGGGCGGATCGTAGAGGAATTGCGTCGTAAATCGCTCGGCCACCTCGCCGCGCATCGTGCCTATGGTGTGGACCGCGTTGGGCATTCCGAACAGCAGGCGGATGAAATGGGCGTCGTGGACGTGCAGGTCGAGCATCGGCCCGCCGACTTTGGACGGATTGTAGAAATCGGGCAACCAGGCGGGATCGGAGATAATCCGCTTAAAATGCCCGCCCAACAGCCGGCCGTACTTGCCGCCGCTAATCGCCTCGTAGGCGAACTTGTACTCGGGAAAAAAGGGCAGGACGTGGCCGATCAGCAGCAGTTTGCCCGCCGTCTTGGCCGCCTCGACCATGCGGCTGGCGTCGGCCGGCCGCAGGGCGATCGGCTTCTCGCAGAAGACGTGCTTGCCGCTTTCCAGCGCGGCAATCGTCGTCCGCGCGTGCCACGACGGCGGCAGGCAGCAGTCGATCAAATCGAGTGTCGGATCGGCGAGCATCCCGTCGAGATCGCTATAGCGGGCGATGCCGCCAAGGTCCATCACTTCGCCCGCCGGCCCGAAGTTCCCCTTGATCGAGCGCCAGTCGCCGGCCAGCCGCTTGGCGTCCTGTTCGCAGAGGGCCGCAACCTTCACGCCGCGGATTCTCTGATAGGCCAAGTAATGGGTCATCCCCATGAAGCCGATACCGGCAATGCCGACGCGAATCATGTTGTGCTCCGAAAAATCGAGGAAATCAGAGAATCAAGTTTGCTTTTTTCGTCGTTTGATGTTGTTTGGCGGCGGCTGAAGTCGTGGGGCATCCGCCGACAATTCGGCTCGCCGAGCGAGTTGCTCACAGGCCAGCCGGATGGCGTCATGCAGTTTCCGTTCGAGCAACTCGCGGGGCGGCAATTCGGTGAGATACTGGGCGACGCGAATCCCCGACGATTCCAGACGCAGCAGGCGGACGTGCTCCGCGGTCTTATCCGCGCAAAGAATCAACCCAATTGGCAACTCTTCCCCCGGATGCATTTCATATTCCTGCAACCAGCGGAGGTAGAGTTCCATCTGTCCCTTGTCAGCGGCCTGAAATCGGCCGAGCTTCAAGTCGATTGCAACCAGCCGCCTGAGCCGCCGATGGTAGAAGAGGAGGTCGAGGTAGTAGTCCTCGTGATCCACCGAAATGCGTTTCTGCCTGGCCACAAAGGCGAAGTCGGTGCCGAGTTCGAGAATGAACGCCTCTAATTCCCGCAAGATCGCCTGCTCGACGTCGCGTTCGTTGTAGCGTCCCGTGAGCCCGAGGAAATCGAGGAAGTAGGGATCGCGGAATACCAAGTCGGGGGTCAGGCGATCTTCCTTCTGCAACGCCTTGAGGTCATGCCGGATCACTTCCCGGGGCTTCTTGCTGATCGCGGTCCGCTCGAAGAGCATGCCGTCGATTTTCTTCCGCAAGGTGCGCGTGCTCCAGCGTTCGATGCGGCACATTTCGGCGTAGAAATCGCGTTTCAGCGGGTCGTCGAAGGCGATTAGCTCGCGGAAATGCGTCCAGGATAATTGTCTCCGCAGTGCGGAGACAATGTTCTCGTCGGGAAATGCCTCCGCGAAGCGAATCATGCGGAAAAGATTTGGACGATTGAATCCCCGACCGTACTCGGCCGTCAATTGTGAACTCAGTGAGTTCACAATTTTCTCCCCGTATGTCGCCCGACCTTCACCGACCACGTCTTGCCGGATGCGGCGGCCGATGTGCCAGTATAACGCGACCAGGGCGGAATTCACCGTCTGGGCGACTTCTTGCCTGGCTGCCTCGATCAATTCCCGAACGTCGGTCAAGAGTCGATCATCCACGGGGGCAATCCACCGGGAAGAGCAAAGTGCGCGTTTCGACGATTTCGGTTGGCGCGATTTCGTCATCACTTGCTCACGGTTATAGAGGCCATCTCATGGCTGGAGTTTCTCCCGCTCTTTCGCCAGTCTTTCTCGCTCCTTCGCAATTAGTTCGCTGCACTTCGCCGCACACGGTCCACAAATCACCACCGAATCGCGACCCTCCGCGAACGGCGCGGCAACAGCGTACGGCCGATGACAGAACGAGCATCGAACTGGCTGCCGGCGAATGAATCCAAAACGGCAAAGGACGTTTGTCAACCCTTCGAGCATTTGATCTCTCGGTCAATTATTCGCCAAAGCTCGTCGCCGGCGGGCGGTCTTCGGGACGTTTGCCCCATTCGTTATTCGGCTTCGGCCCCATCTTCAATACCAAATCGCCGCCGGCGACCAACTCGGCGTGGCTGATCCAGGAGCGTTCCAACGGCTTTCCGTTCAGAGTGGCCGATTGGATGTAGACGTTGGTGGGCGAGTTGTTTTCGGCGACGATGGTGAACTTTTCCCCCTTCTGGTACTTCGGATCAAGCCGGATCGTGGCCTTATCGACGACCGGGCTGCCGAGGACGTAGACGCCCGAGGCGGGGCTTACCGGATAGATGCCGACGGCGCTGAGCACGTACCAGGCCGAGATTTGGCCGCAATCGTCGTTGCCGCAGATTCCGCCGGGGGTGTTGTCGTAGAGTTTCTTCATGACCTCGCGGGCCCGGGCTTGCGCCTTCCACGGCGCGCCGGCGTAGCTGTAGAGATAGGCGACGTGGTGACACGGCTCGTTGCCGTGGACGTACTGGCCGATCAGGCCGGTCAGGTCGGGGATGTTCGCCAGCGGACCGGAGGCCTCGGCGAACATCTTGTCGAGCTTGTCGTTGAACTTGGCGTCGCCGCCCATCAGCGCAATCAGGCCGGGGACGTCCTGCGGCACGAACCAGGTGTAGTTCCAGGAGGTCGCCTCGGTATAGTCCTCCCAAACCAGTTGCCGCGGGTTGAACGGCTCGCGCCATTTTCCGTCGGCCAGCTTTCCGCGCATGAAACCGGTGGCCGGATCGAAGAGATTCCGATAATTCTGGGCCCGTTTGGCGAACAGCGCGGCGTCGTCCTTCTTACCCAATTGCCGGGCCATCTGCCCGACGCACCAATCGTCGTAGGCGTATTCCAGCGTCTTCGAGACCGACTGCTTGCCGTTGCCGCTGGGAACATATCCTTGTTTGCGGTATTCATCGAGAAACTCGCGATTCTGCATCACCGTGTCGCGGATCGCGTTGTAGACGGCCTCGGCGTCGTAGCGGCGGAATCCCTTCGAGTAGGCATCGACGATCACCGGGATGGCGTGGTTGCCGATCATGCACCAGGTCTCGTTGCCGGCCAGCGTCCACACCGGCAGGGTGTGATGGTTGAACTGGCGGTAATGGGCCAGCATCGTGCCCACGAAATCGTCGACGCGCTGCGGCTGCACGATCGTCAGCAGCGGGTGTTCGGCGCGAAAGGTGTCCCAGAGCGAGAAGGTGCTGTAGAACTGGAAGCCCTCCGGGCCGTGGACCTTGTGGTCGGGCCCGAGGTAGCTGCCGTCGGCGTCGTTGAACAGCGTTGGCGCGATGCAGGCGTGATAGAGGGCCGAGTAGAAGGTCTCGCGAGTGGCGGGATCGCGGGTCTCGATCTCGATCTTGCCCAAAAGGTCGCTCCAACTCTTGGCCGCGGCGGCGACGGTTGCGTCGAAATCCCAAGCGGGAATCTCGGCCGCCAGGTTCTTGCGGGCCCCTTCGATGCTCGTGGCCGACAGGCCGATTTTCACCAGCACCGGCGTGTTGGCCTTCTTGAAGTCAAAGCGGGCCTGCACGCTTACGCCCTTGCCTTCGGCGGTCTTGGCGGCCAGCCGCTTGCCGTCGACGTTGATCGACGATGAATCGAACGGCCGCGAGAACTCGGCGACGAAGAAATAGGTGTGATCGTACGACCAGCCCCCGCTGCGGCGAAAACCGCTGATCAGCGTGTTCTTCTCGATCTTCACCGCGCTCTGGATCGGCCGATCCTGGCAGCCGCGGGCGAGGTCGAGAGCCAGGTGCGCCACGTGGCCGGCGGGAAACGTGTATTTATGGAATCCGGCATGAGCGGTCGCGGTCAACTCGACGGCGATCTTCGGGTCTTGCAGCGTGACTTTGTAGTAGCCCGGCCGGGCGACCTCGTCCTTGTGCGAGAACTTGCAGTGGTAGCCGTCCCTCTCCATCTTCGGCATTCTGCCGCTGATCGGCGTGAAGCGGATGTCGCCCAAGTCCGAGCAGCCGGTGCCGCTCAAGTGCGTGTGGCTGAAGCCGAGAATCTTCTGATCGGAGTAGTGGTACGCCGAACAGCCGTCCCACGATTCCAGGCGGGTGTCGGGGCTGAGCTGCACCATGCCGAAGGGGACGGTGGCGCCGGGATAGGTATGCCCGTGCTCCGCCGTACCCACGATCGGCAGGGCACTTTCGAAGGGACTAGGCTCGCCGCCGAAACAGACCAGGCAGCCCAATTGGACTGCCACCGCACAAACCGCCGCCAAGACAACACTGATGGTTCGAATCATCGCCAAGTCTCCGATAGCTGGACGTACAGGCCACAAGAAAAAGGGGGCACCTCAAAACGAAACCCACCACTCTTGGAACACTGATTTCCACTGATTAACGCTAATGGCACTTATTAGTGGCGATCAGTGGTAATCAGTGTTCCCCTTCTGTTTTATGACTTTAAGGAACCGGATGCAACCGTTTTGCGCTTAACGTGGCCGATCCAGCTCGTGCAAAGCGAAGGCGTAGGCGCCGACGGCCACGGCCTCGCTCGTGCCCAAGCGCGAGAGGCCGACGCCGATGCGCTTCAGCGGATCGTAGGTCAATTGGCGGGTACTGCCGGGGACGACGATGCGGCGGGCCTCGCCGCGGGCGAAGGCGGCGAACGACGCTTCGTCTTCCAGATTGAACGCCTTCAGTTCCATGCGGGGAATCTGCCGGCCGTCCAGCGTTTCGATCGTGCCGTTCATCTCGGCCACCAACCGCGGCATGAACAGCGGGGCGGCGGCAGAGAGCCCCCCGCCGATCACGACCAGCCCGTCGATCAGGGTGATCGCATTGGCCAAGGCGTCGCCGATCGCTTCGCCCAGCGTCTCGAACGCAAGGATCGCCGCCCGCCGGTCACCCTTGCCCGAGTCCGTGGCGAATTCGTAGATGTCCTTGGGCGTGGGTATTTCCGCATGCTTGATTTTCGCGTGTTCCGCGTAAACCCGCTGCACGGCGCGGATGCTGACGTCCTCTTCGACGAAGCAGCGGTTGTGCAGTTTGCCCCGCGAAACCCAGATTTCCGCGGCGGCGGCGTTGTCGCCGATGAACAGCTCTCCGCCGCGAGCGATTCCAGCGCCGAAACCCGTGCCCAGCGTGATGCCGAACAGATTCTTGAACTGTTTCGCGCTGCCGGCCGCCTTGAGCCGCCCGTTGACGTAGGGCAGGAAGCCGCCGATCGCTTCGCCGTAAGTGAACAGGTCGCCGTCATTGTTCAGGAAGGTGGGCAGGCCGAATTTCTCTTCCAGCATCGGCCCCAGGGCGACGCCGCCGCGGAAGCCGGGCAGATTGCCGAGGTCGCCGACGATGCCCGCCGGATAATCGACCGGGCCGGGAAAGGCGAAACTGATCGCCACCGGCGGCGCGGGGCAGCGGGCGCGGACCTGGGTGAAGCCCTCGACGATGTTGGCCAAGCAGCGCGAAAGGTTGTCGGCCTCGGTGGGAAAGTGGATTGGCTCGAACAGCACTTCGTTGCCGCGAATGGCCGAGAACCTCAGGTTCGTGCCGCCGGCGTCCAGGGTCATTACGATGCGCGAATCGGCGTTGAGTTGCATGGTGCGTCTCCTCGGTATCCTATTGTTTTGCGGCCGCTGCATGACCGCCGCGCAGCGAAATTGCCAGCAGGTAGGCGAAGCAGATGGTGGGGACGACGAAAGCCATCGCCTGGGTAAGTCCCTTATCGATCAGCCATCCCATCAACAGCGGCACGATGGCGCCGCCGGAGATGGCCATACACATCAGGCCGGAAAGCTCGCTGAGCACGTTCTGGCCGTTCTTCGACGGTGATCGAGAAGAGCATTGGCCAGATGTTGGCGAAACCGAGTCCTGCGGCAACGATGCCCACGTACGCCGGGTACTTCAAGCCGGTCATCAAGGCGGCGGCGCCCAGCATTCCCAGCAGTGCCGAAAGGCGAAAGCAGGTGCGCGGGCTCATGATCGTGAGAATGGCGCTGCCCAGCAATCGCCCGATCGTCAGCAGCAAGAAGAACGCCGCAGGGCCGTACTTGATCGACTCCTTTTTGTCCAAGCCGAAGTCCTGAAGCACCGGCGCGAGGAATCGCCCCATCGAGGCCTCGGCGCCGACGTAGAGGAAGATGCCCAAGACGGCCAGGAAGAAGATTGGCTCTATCAGCAGGCCGAGACTCGACCCGATGCTGGGTGGCGCCTCCACGGTCGATTCTTCAACCTTCAACGGCAAGACCGACACAAACGCCAACGCCATCAGGGCACAGAAGAGCGGGAAGCCGGCACGCCAGTCCATCCCCTCGAAAATGGCGATCGCGGCGATGGCGCTGAGCAGGTACGTCGAGGCGGTGCTGCCGATGCCCTTGATGCCCTGGGCAAAGGCCAGGTTGCGGCTATATTTGCCTTCGGCACTGACGTTGCGCATGATCGGATTGCCGGAGACCTGCAGACAGGTCGTTCCCACGCCCAGCAAGAAGATGCAGCCCAGCAGAACCCAGAAATTGGGCACCATCACTGAGGGAATCACCAGCGAGGCCGCGTTGATGCCCAGGCCGAGCAGCAGCAGTTTTTTCCTGCCGATTTGCGCGGACAGCAGACCGCCCGGCACGCTGAAAAGCGCGAAAGCGATGAAGACCGCAAACGACAGCAACGTCGATTGCACGTTGCTGATCTGATAGAAGTCTTTCACCTTGTCCGAGTTCGGACCCATAGCGTCAGCGAGGCCCATCAAGAAGAAGGCCAGGAAGATCGGAATCGTTTTCAGTCGCACGATGTGTCCTTTCCTTCGACGGGATTCTGTTCTTTAAGTCTTCTGATTCCCGCAGAGCGGGAATCGGATCACCGACGCCGCACTTTGCGAAGTCGCAAGCGGCGTTGTCCTGCGAAACCGCAAGCGGTCTTCGCTCTGGCCACTAACCACTAGCCACTAGCCACTAACCACTTTCAAGAACCTTTGATACGACTCATCCCACGCCGCCGTGTTCTGCGGGGTGAACTCCTCGACGGGGAAACTGCGGCGGATCACTTCGCGGGCTTCGGCGATCGAGCTGACATCGCCGGCGGCCACGGCCTGCATCATCAGGTTGCCGATGGCGGTGGCCTCGACCGGGCCAGTCAGCACGCGGCGGCCGCAGGAATCGGCGGCGAACTGGCAAAGCTGGCGGTTCTTCGTGCCGCCGCCGACGATGTGGATCGTCTCGATCCGCCCGCCGCTGAGTTCTTCGCACCACTGCAACACCTGGCGGAACTTCATGGCGATGCTCTCCAACGCGCACCGCAGCACCGCCCCTTTCTCCTCGGGTACAGTCTGGCCGCTCTGGCGGCAGAAGGCCCGAATCGCCTCGGGCATGTCGCCGGGGGCGGCGAACTCGGCGGCGTCGGGATTAATGAACGATCGCAGCGGGGCCGCGGCCGCGCTAAGCTGGTTGAGCGCCTCCCAATCGAGATTCGCCCCGGCATGGTTCCAAACGCGGCGGCATTCCTGCACCAGCCACAGTCCGGTGATGTTCTTCAGCAAGCGAGTCGTGCCGCCGATGCCGCCTTCGTTGGTGAAGTTCAGCCTCAGCACGGCATCATTGATGACCGGTCGCGGCGACTCGATCCCCAAGAGCGCCCAAGTGCCGAGGCTGATGTAGCACCAGTCGGGCCGGGCCCCGGGCTGGCTGTGGGCGGGCACGGCCATCACCGCGCTGGCCGTGTCGTGCGTGCCGGGCAGCACCACCTTGGCCGACGGCAGGCCGCACTCGGCCGCCACGTTCTTCCGCAGCAGGCCGAGCGTGGTGCCCGGCTGCGTGATCGGGCCGAGAATCCGAGGGGGCAGCGAGAATGTCCCCAGCAGTTCCGTCGCCCAGTCACCCTTGACCGGATCGTAGAACTGCGTCGTGCTGGCGTTGGTCATCTCGTTGCTCTTTACGCCGGTCAGCAGCCAGTGGAACAGGTCGGGCATCATCAGAAGCGATTCGGCGATGTCCAGCAGCGGCGAGCCCGAGAGCTTCATCGCCAGCAGTTGGAAGATGGAATTGAACTGCATGAACTGCAGGCCGGTGTGGCGGAAGATCTCTTCGCGGCTGACGATGCCGAAGGCCTTGGCCATCACGCCGTTGGTGCGGGCGTCGCGGTAGCAGTAGGGGTTGCCGAGCAGTTCGTCGCCGCTGCCGAGCAGTCCGAAATCGACGCCCCAGGTGTCCACGCCGACGCTGGCGACGCTGCCGCACTTGGCCGCCGCCGCCCGCAGGCCCTGGCGGACGTGCGACCATTGGCCCAGCAGGTCCCACTGCAAGCGGCCGGCCGCCTCGACGCCGCCGTTCTCGAAGCGATAGATCTCTTCGAGTCGCAACTGCCCGCCGTCGAACAGTCCCAGGACGTGCCGTCCGCTGGAGGCCCCGATGTCCACCGCCAGATACGCCTTCTCAGCCATGTCTTGTCTCCCAAATCCGCTATCGTGTCAGCAAACGAGGCGTCGGTCAAGGCCCGTGCACCCCCCTTTCTGGACGTTGTTCAGTGACTTGCGTAGAATTGTCTTGGCTGCGGAAAGTGGGAGGTTGTCGATGAGGATCTCAGCGAAAACGGAGTACGCGTGCATCGCCATGCTGGAGTTGGCGTCGCAGTACGGCTCGGGCGAGCCGGTGCGGATTCGGGAAATCGCCGAGCAACATGGCATCCCGCCGCGTTTTCTGGTGCAGATCCTGCTGCAACTGAAGGGGGCGGGCCTGGTGGCCAGCGTCCGCGGGGCTGCCGGCGGCTATCGGCTTCTCAACCCACCTCAACAGGTGTCATTAGGCCGTGTTATGGAAGTGATCGACGGCCTGTTGGACGAAGAGACCCCGAAGAGCGCCGCCTCGCGCACGTCTCCCGCCGTAAAAGTCCTGGTGCAGGCGTGGAAAGAGGTCTCGGCCATGCAGTTTAAGATGCTCGACGGCATCAGCTTGGCCGACCTGCTGGAACGGGCTAAAGCACAGGGCGAGCAGATGTATCACATCTGATGCCTGACGCAGCCTATTCCGGGCAAGTGTTTATCCGTAGGTTATGCTTCAGCATAACGGAAAGCGTTGCATGCAAAGATGTTATGCTAAAGCATAACCTACGGGCAGGCCAAGACACGACGCTGCCCGTTCGGCCTAAGAACAGACCGCCGCCAGCCGGTCGATCTCGGCCCTGGTCCGCTTCTCCGTCACGGCCACCAACAGGCAATCGGACAGATTCGCATACCAGCGGCCCAGCGGCACGCCAGCGAAAATCTTCGTCGCCAGGGCCTTTTCGATCAACGAATCGACCGAACCGTCCTTGACGCGGACCACAAACTCCTTGAACGTCGGCCGGTCGAACGCCCGCGAGAGCGTCGTGGCCGCGGCCAGTCGCTCGGCGGCATAGCGGGCTTTTTGCAGGCACAACTCGGCCACCTGCCGCATTCCCGCCGGGCCCATCAGCGACAGGTAGACCGTCGCCCGCAGCGCCAGCAGGCCCTGGTTGGTGCAGATGTTGCTGGTGGCCTTTTCACGGCGGATGTGCTGCTCGCGGGTTTGCAGGGTCAACACCCAGCAGCGGCGGCCGCGGCGATCGACGGTCTGGCCGACCAACCGGCCGGGCATCCGCCGCAGGAACTGCTCGCGGCAGGCCATGATCCCCAGGTAGGGACCGCCGAAGGCCATCGGATTGCCCAGCGATTGCCCCTCGGCCACAACGATGTCCGCCCCGTACTCGCCCGGCCGCTTCAACAGCCCCAGGCTGATCGGGTTGACCGCCACGATGAACAACGCCCCGCTCTTGTGGGCGAGTTCGGCCAACGGTTCGACCTCCTCAAGGCAGCCGAAGAAGTTGGGATGTTGCACCAGAACGCAGGCCGTTTCCGCATTGACGGCCGCGGCAAGTTCCGCGGGGGCGACTGTTCCCGCCGGCGTCTCCAGCGTCACTAACTCCGCACCCTGGTTGGCCAGGTACGTGGCCAAAATCTGCCGGTGCTCGGGATGGATGCTTTCGGCGGTGACGATTCGCCGCCGGCCGGTGGCGTGCATGGCCATCAAGACCGCCTCGGCCGCCGCGCTGCCGCCGTCGTACATGCTGGCGTTCGAGACGTCCATGCCGGTCAGCTCGGCGATCAGCGTCTGGTACTCGAAGAACGCTTGCAGACTGCCCTGGCTGGCCTCGGCTTGATAGGGGGTGTAAGCGGTGTAGAACTCGCTGCGGGCGGCAACCATATCGACGACGGCGGGGATGAAGTGATCGTAGCTGCCGCCACCCAAGAAGCAGGCTGCCTGCTCGGCCGAGGTGTTCTCTGCGGCCAACTCCGCCAGGTGAGCCGTCAACTCCATCTCGCCCATGCCCGGCGGAACGCACAGACCGCGGGTCATCCGCAGTTCGGCGGGAATCATCGAGAACAACTCCTCGATCGATCCCGCCCCGATCGATGCCAACATCGCGCGACGATCAGACTCAGTATTGGGAAAATAAGGCATTAATGCTGCTCTTCTTCGCATTGTTTCTTATACGCCGCTTCGTCGAGCAAGTCGGCCAATCCTGCCTCATTGCCGACCTTGATCTTGACGAACCAGCCCGCTTTGTACGGATCGTCGGCGAGGTGCTCGAGTTTCTCGGCGATCGCGGTGTTGGCGGCGATCACTTCGCCGTCGACGGGGCTGTAAAGATCGCTCACGGCTTTTACCGATTCGATCTCGCCGAAGGGCTGGCCGGCGGTCACGCGGGCGCCGACCTTGGGCAACTCGACGTGAACCAGGTCGGTGAGCATCTCCAGGGCGAAGGCGGTCAATCCGACCGTAGCGGTCTTTCCGCCGGCCGCGTCTTCGACCCGCACCCATTCGTGCGTCTTGCTGTAGAGTAGTTTTTCGGACATTATTTCTGGTTTCCTTTCTTCTTGCGGCTGTAAAACGGAAGTTCGACGACGCGGGCCGGCTGGCGGCTGCCGCGGATGTCGATTTGCAGTTCGGCGCCGGGTTTCGAGAAGTCGGGCGCCACGTAGCCCATCGCGATCGCCTTGCCCAGCGACGGCGAATAGCTGCCGCTGGTGACTTCGCCCACCTTCCGGTCGCCGCTGAGGATCGGGCAGCCTTGCCGGGCCGCCCGCTTGCCCGGCATCTCCAGGCCGATGCGGACCCGATTGGGCGGCTCTTTCTGGATGCGGAGCAAGGCGTCGCGGCCGGGGAAATCGTAGCCGACCAGGTGGCAGGCGAAACCCAAGCCGGCCTCGAAGGGGTTGATCTCTTCGCTAAGTTCGTGACCGTAGAGCGGCATTCCGGCCTCGAGCCGCAGCGTGTCTCTGGCGCCCAGGCCGGCGGGGACCACGCCCAGCGGCTGCCCCTCCTCCATCATCGCCTCCCAGACGCCCTGGGCGATCGTGGCGCCGAGGCTGATCTCAAAACCGTCCTCGCCGGTGTAGCCGGTGCGGCTGATGATGCAGCCCTGCCGTTCGGCGGCCGGATGGAGAATGAGTGCCTGCCCGCCGCGGTAGTAGCGCATCGATTGCAGATCGATGTCGACAAACGGCTGCACCAACTCGACCGACCGCGGCCCCTGGATGGCGAACATCGCCCAAAGCCGGCTCACGTCGGTCCAGACGATCTCCTGGCCGGGTTGCTCCGCCCGCGCTTTCGGCAGATGGGCGGCGACCCAATCGACGATCTTCTTGCGATTGCTGGCGTTGACCACGAGCATGAAGAACGGCTGGCCGTGGGAATTGTGGTAGTAGCCGACCAGCACGTCGTCGAGGATGCCGCCGGCGTCGTTGGTGACCAGCGAGTAGCGGATCTGGCCTAATTCCAGGTCGGCCACCCGGCGGGTGAGCAATTCCGCCAGAAAAACCGCCGCCCCGGGCCCTTCAAACCGCAGCCGGCCCATGTGCGAGATATCGGCCATGCCCACCGCCGAGCGGACGGCCAGATGCTCCTCGATGATCGAGCTGTACTGGACCGGCATCGCCCAGCCGGTGAAATCGACCATCCGCCCGCCGTGGGAAACATGCCAATCGTAAAGAGGGGTATGCCGAAGTTGTGCGTCCATCGCCTTGTGTTTCGCATCTCCTGGCTCGCGTTGCAGCGACCGATTCCGTGGCCGGTCGCAAACGGGCTATTGTAGCGAGCCGAGCGGGGACGGACAGTGGGGGGCGGCCTAAAGGGACGGGAGCGACTCACAAAACACGTTTGCCACCGTGATTCAAGCAGCCTCAAACGCCGCACGTGCAGACGTCGTAGAGCCAATTGCCGATCAGCAAGGCGATGAGAGTCCAAGCGACCACCGCAGCGAAACGGCGGCCCAGCGGATAGTCCTTCTTGCACCACAGGCCGACGATGCAATAAGGGAATTGGGCGAGAATCACCAGGGCCATCACGAACCCGACGCGGTGCATCTCCCACGACGCCCGCCAATCGCCGTGGGCCAAGTAAACGATGCTCCGCGTCAGCCCGCAGCCGGGGCACTTCAGGCCGAAGACGCTCCGCGACCAGCAGGTATCGGGCAGAGGGATGCCCGGCAGGCCGCGAATCTCGATTCGCTGATCGCCGCGGACGTTGAAGAGACACGACAGCACAACGACGACGCAAGCGACCACAAGCATCGTGCGGTGCCGCGACCGCCGCCCGCTGCTAAGACGCTCACGCCCACCGTACTCCTCACACTCCGTGTGAGGAACAGCTACGGCCTGAACGTACTCCTCACACTCCGTGTGAGGAAGAGCCGCCCTAGCGTCCGACTCCACGAGAGTAACAGCCTCAGTCAGTTCTTCCTCACACGGAGTGTGAGGAGTACGGCCTTGTGCAGTTCCGTCGCCGGCGATGACGCGATCATTACTCATGATTTCTCGCCGGGGGCGGTGACGACAATCACCTTCTGACAGTGCGAGCAGCGGGCCCGCTTGCCGATGTTGGCCGCCGAAACGCGATAGCGGTGACCGCAACCGGGGCAGACCATCGCGATCTCGCCGACCGGCGGCGCGGGCGGCGGAACAGCCGGGGCTGCCGCTCGTTGGGCGGCGGGTGTCTGCGGACTCGTTGGGGTGGCAGTTGCACTGCCACCCCCTCTCGCCGCTGCCGCTGCGGGCTTTGCGGCCGGCTCGTCCAGTTGCATGTTCACCCGATCCAGCGGCAGCCGCGCCAGGTTCTGCTCGACCCAACGCGCCGCCTCGCCGTTTAGGGGGCTTTTCGTGTTGTGGCTCTGGTAGGCGATCATCTCGCCGATCCGCGCCACCATCGACCAGAGCGGCTCGCCCGCGCTCCAATGGTCGCCGATGCAGATCGCGTGCGGGGCGATGTTCGGATGGAAGATCGGCGTCAACATGCGGCACTGCGGCGGCGTCCGCGGATAGTCCCGCGGCAGGCGAATCTCGACGATGTGACTCTTGACGACCTGCAACTGATCGTCAACCTGCCGCAGACCGACGACCTGGTACTCCAATTGGTACAACTCGGGCGGCTGGCCCTCGACGCTGATCAGCCGCATCCGCGGATGCCGCCGGGCGTAGTCGCTGAGCTTCTCGAAATCGGCCTGCAATCGCCGCAGCCGCACCGTGCTCATGGCGCCTCCCTTGCGAAGGCCAGCGCGAGGAACACGATCCAGCCGACCACGTCGAGGAGTCCGAGAAAAATGCCGACCAGAGCGAGCCACGTCCCCTTTTGCCGCGTCTGCTGAATCCCGCCGATGGCGATGCTCCCCAGCACCGTGGCCACGATGCCGGTGATAATGCCGAACATCGGGATGCCGAGCAATGCCGTCACGAGCGACGCGATCGCCCAGCCGTTGGTGCGCCGCGGCGAATCGGCAGGCGGATACCCACCGACCGTGGCGGCGAAGGCGATCGTGCGTTGCGGCAAGAGCGGGGCAGCGGCCAGGTCGCCGGCCGTGATCCGCATCGTCGGCCGGTCGTCTGTCGACCAGACCCGTCGCGCGGGGGCACATTCGTAGGAGCCGCAACCGTCGTGCTTCAACCAGCAGGCCTCGTGATGCACCCCGCCGCAGCGCGGGCAGACGACGATCGACTCGCCCGGCCGCACCTCGCCGTTGCAGTGCCGGCATCGCGCCCCGGCGGCACGTTGATCGGCGAAGCGGACGTTGGGGGGCGGATTGGCCAAGGGACGCTGCCTCAAAACAGGCTCTTCAGAGCGAACAGGAGCATCAAAAACGAATATACCACGGAGAGTCCAAGCGATGAATAGGCGAGCACCTGAGAGAGCGGCGGCAGCCGGCGAATATTCTCCCGCCGCGCCAGGAAGAGCACCAGGTTCAGTATCAGACCGACCGGCGCGAGGCAGCCGATCAGATTCACGATGAACAGAACGATGATGACCTTCTGTAGCTTGTTGAGCTTCTCCTCCCGGTTCATCTTGCGATGCACGTCGGCCAGCGTGAGCGGATTGACGGTGTCGAACTCGGTGTGGCAGTAGCGGCAGCGGGTGGCGACGGCCTTGATCGTCTCGCCGCAGACGGGGCAGCGCTTCGCGTCGCCCCAGGCCGACATCGGCGGCTCGACCTCGGCCGCTTTCTCGTGCGCGGGGGCCTGCTCGCAGCCGTACGTGCCGCAGCCGCCGACCTCCGCCCAGCACTCGCGATGGTGGATCTGCTCGCACTTCGGACAGACGACGGTGAACTCATCGGCGGCGATCGCCGACTGGCAGATCGGGCAGGTTGCGCCCGGTTCGCCCGGCCCCAGCCGGGACGATGAGAGCACGGTGGCGCCGATCGTCAGGGCGATGCCGTTCTTGCAGATCGGGCAGCGGAACTTGCGGTTCAGATCGCCGTCAGGCAATCGAACGTCGGCGCCGCAGGAGCAGGTTACGATCTTGGGCATGGCGTGCTGTCTCGTGGCTCTTGCCGCCTAGTGAAAACCCGGCCGATGCTGGCCCATCATCAACATTGCATTCAAGATTCCCAGGAGGATCCCCAAGAGAACCTGCACGCAGATGGAGACGACGAGCATCTTGCCCGCCTTAGGTTTGCCCAGCGAGAGGTAAACAATCGCGACAATACAGCCGATATTGCCGCAGAAGATGCAGAGCAGCCAGTCGAGCGGGGTCATCTCGTCGTCGTTGGGACCGAAGAAGCCACTCCCCTTCTTCTTTTTCTTGCTGCGGAGTTTCTCATCGAAGATCGCGTTGCAAAAGCGGCATTTGGCGGCCCCGATGGCGATCATCTCGCCGCAGCGCGGGCAGGGGCGGCGCGGCGGCTCGGCGGCGGCGGGAGCAACGCCCGGCAACGCCGGTCCGGCGGTGAGATTCTGCCCCGCCGCGATCGGATACTCGTCGCCCAGCATCTCGTCGAACCACTCGTTCTTCTTCGCCGCCGGCGACGATGGTGGAGTCGGCGCGGGCGTTTTTGCGGGCGTTCCCGGATCTACTTCGGCATCGACGACCGGCCGGGGGATCTGCCAAATGTGGCCGCAGGTGGGGCACTTCACCCGCTTGCCTCGGGCCGAGTCGGGCACGTTAATCGCTTTGCCGCAACCGGGACATTTCGCCCCGACCGCGGCCGGCTTCGCGGGGCGTTGTCGGGGTGGCAGTTCAACTGCCACCCCAACCGCGGCGCCGGGCGGGGCGATCTGCCACGTCTGCCCGCAGGCAGGGCATTTCACCCGCTTGCCCGCCGCCGAGTCGGGCACGTCCAACACCCTCGCGCAACCAGGACACTTCGTCTTGAAAGGCATCGTCGTCTCCACCGCAGAGTCTCGATCGACTTCACAGTGATTTCCGCAAGATTTGGCGTCGAGCGCCGAAACGCCCCGCGACCGCGCTCGCGGGGGCGAGAACTGCCACACTCCTCTCCCCGTGAACGCAGTCGCGGGGCGTTAAGCCGACATTGGTTCTCTGAAACTCCATGAGCGCCGCTGTCATCGCGTCTCCTTCAGGGCAAACTCCAGCACCGTCTTTCCCAGGATGATCTTGTCGCCGTTTTTGAGGACTTGGCGAGCGATTGGAACGCCGTTGACGTAAGTGCCGTCGAGCGTCTTGCAGTCTTCCAGCTCGAAGCGGCCGCCGCGATTGTGCAGCAGGGCGTGCCGCGGCTCGATGGCGTCGTCCTTGAACAGATAGACGTCGGCCTTGGGCGAACTGCCCAAGACGGTCGTGTCGCGATGCAGCACGAACTGCTTGCCCGCCAGCGGCCCGGCCCGCATCAGCAGCCAGGCCGTCTTCGTCCAACCTTCGACCAATCCCACGAACAGGCCCACGGAGAAGCCGATGACCATGAAGCCGATGCAGCGGCTAACCGTGGCCCTTCCATCGGGCGACGAGAAGATGGCGTTGATCGGATCGAAGCAGAGCCCGCCGATCATGCCGCCGAGCACGGCCCCCACGATGCCGTTGAAGACCACCTTTCGCTCGCGCAAGGCAATCCCCTGACCCAAGCCGGCAGGTATGGCAGCCAGGGCCCACGCCGCGGCGCGGCCCATCATGAGGACGAGGAACGCGAAGCCCTCGGGCATTGCGTTGGGGTCTTTCTGGAACGCGAGAGCCGCCAAGCGCATCACGAAGAAGAGCAATCCCGCCGGAATCAGGAATACCAGCCCCAGGCCGAAGCCGATTCCGAGGCCAACCGAGCCGCACAACAGCGCCCTCAGCAGGTTTCGGCACATCAGTCCTTCGGCGGCGCCGAGGAACAGGCCGATGCAACCGGCCACGGTTGGAAAGAGGAAGAACCCGACCAGACCGCCCCCATGACCGTGTCGAAGGGCGCGGTCGTCGAAGAACGGCTCCAGGCAGGCCCAGGCGATCAGCGCCCCGACGGCACTGGCGACCGCCAGATAAAACCAACTGGCGTAGATCACGCGGACGAGCAGCGGCTCGGCCGCCAGGTCGCCGACGTCGCGGCGCAGCGACGCCTGCATGTCCAGGTACTGCTGCACCTGGGGCGAGTTCAGGTCGGCGTGCGTCAGCCGCAGCGGTTCGTTCGGGGTGGACATGTCGCTACTTCCTGGGCGTCGGCGGTTGCGATTTGTCGGCGGCGGCCGGCTTGGGGGCTGCCTTCTCCTTCGCGATCGGCGCTTCTTTCGCCGCCGGCTTCTGCTGGGCGGCCGATTTCATGTCGGCCAAGAGATAGCCGATCAGAAACATCGAGGCCAGCGGCAGCGCCCAGGCCAGTGCGGTCCAGAGCGACCAGCCGGCCGGGGACTGGCCCATTTCTCGGCCCATTTTGGGTCGAAAAATGTGCCTGTCCCCTTCCGCCCCGAGGGGGACAGTCCCATTTTCGCGGACTTCGCCGCGAAAATCGGGACAGTCCCCGCGAGTGCTTGGCGACGGCCGTTGGGGCTCCGCCGCGTCTTCGGCGACCGGCGTGCAGATCCGCTCGCCGATCCAATAGTGTCCGCAGGGCGCCGGCTCGCCGTCGCGCCAGACGAAGACGCCTTCGGTCTTCTGCATTGGATCGACGACCAGCGCGATCTGGCCGGGATTCGAGAAGAAGTGCTCGTGGATGAACGTGTCCCGCTCCGAGAGGAAGACGCCGAAGCCCGGGTGGGAATGATACCAGCCGACGATCTTCAGATCGACGTAGTGCGTGTCCATCTCGCGGTTGATCGTGGTCCAGGCGTCGTGGGTGAAGGTGACTTCGCCCGATTTCTTCACCGCCTCGTCACAGCGGATGCAGGCCGAGACCGCCACGAACGGCCCGTTGGCGTCCTGCTGCCAGCGACCCACCAGGATGCCGCAGATTTCGACCGTTTGGTCCTCGGCGGCATGGGCGACGATGCGGGCGTGCGTCTCGGCGTCGAAGTAGACGCGGAAATCGCTCCGGCCCGCCGGAAAGTCGCCCTGCGGCAGACCCTCGTCGCCAAGCTGTCCCACGTCGGGCGTGCGGTGTTGTTCCGCCATTCCTGCACCCTCGTCGTATGTCATCCGTGTTGGGGTGGCAGTTCAACTGCCACCCCAACATGGGTCAACTGCCACCCCAACGAGCCCGCTTCACTCCACGAGCGGGCCTAGAACCTGCGGGCGGTCGCCGGCGAACTCGTAAAACCGCTGCTCCATGCCGCGACGGCCGGCGAGCACGTCCCAGGGCGGCACGCCGATTTGGCCCAGCGTGCGATCCAAAAACGCCTCGCGGCCGTCGATCGTGTGGAACGTCTTGGGCAGGCGATGCTCGCGGCATAGCGGGCAGCGGCCCTGCCCCTCGGTCACCCGGCCGAGCGACGTGAGCATCTCCTCTTCCGTCTTACATTTGGGGCAATGCAGCCCGCCGAGCAGATCGGCACTGAACTCGACCACCGCCTCCGGCCCGAGATCGGCCCGCACTCGCGCGAGGAAGTCGCCGATTCGCGTGTCGGCCACCCGCCAGGGGAGTGATTCCGGCTCGGCGTCGGGATCGTGCGCGGGGCAATCCTCTTTTCGCGTGTAGGCGACCAGGTGGCTCTCGTGCGAGATGCCCTCGAAAACGAATCCTCGCCCGACAAGCGTCTCCAGCCCGTGCAGCAGCTTGACCGCCTCCTGGCATTGGATGCCGGCGATGATCGCGGCGGTGGTGGGCGTGGTCGGCACTTTTCCCGCGGCCAGCTCCTCGCGCGACAACAGGGCGCAGCTCCGCCGCGATTCGAGCATCTTCCAGTCGGTCTCGTTCATCGTGCATTCGTAGCACGGTCCGCAGGCGGAATCGAAGACGCGGGCCACGCCGTCGAGCCGCTCGATCGCCCCGTCGATCCAGGTCTTTCCCGCCCGGGCGGCGGCGCGATTGATGGCCACGCGGGCCTCGCGGTTGTCCAACGCCGCGAGAATCACGTCGGCCCAGCGGTAGACGCCAAGCCCCAATTCGTAGACGATGTTGCCGTAGAAGGGCTGGATTCGCATGTCGGGATAGATGGCCGCGGCCGCGGCGGCGGCCACTTGCGACTTCGGCCGGCCGCAGTCTTCCTGGCGAAAGAGCACCGAGCGCGAGAGGTTCGAGGTCTCGATCCGATCGCGGTCGGCCACGAAGATGCGGCCGACGCCCAAGAGGGCGAGATTCTTGAGGATCTCATTGCCCAGGGCGCCCGCGCCGATCAGCAGAATTTTGGCCCGGACGAGCCGGGCTTGGTCCCACCAGGCCATCAGCTCGAATCGGGCGAAGCGGCCGTCGCCGCTGGTGAGTTTTATGACGTCGTTCATTTGCCCGAAGAGTCGCAGAAAAAAGGGGACAGGTCCAATTTGTGCGAAGCACCCTGCGGGCCGTTCCGGCAAATTGGACCTGTCCCCTTTTTTCGTCCTGCCGTGATCTCCGGTTGCAGGCGAACGATGTCCCCGTCGCGCACCCCGGCCGACGCGAGTGTCTCGGTATCCAGCAACTGCCGGCCGGTGGGACGATGCTGAAACTTGTAGCTCATCAATTGTCCGTCGGGACTGTGTTGCGGCAGGTTCATCTTCTGCACCAGCACCGCCACGACGCGATTGACGGCGGCGTTGGCGGGCAGTTGCACCACCTGCTTCTTGTTCCCGGTGGCGTCCCAAACTTCGATGGAGATATCGGGCATAGGAATGGAGCAGGGCGAATGGATAGGACAAAACTGTGGAGGTAAATACCCGTCGGATAGGGTAATTGCCGGTAGTCCGAACCGTTTAACCGCCGCGTCCACGCGGCGCTGCAACCAGGGGCGATTCTGCACCGCGTGGACGCGGCGGCTAAACGATTGTCCCACTTTGACCGCAAACAACTGCTGCACCCGGCGGAGCGGAATCAATTCTACCAACATCGGCCGCCGCTGTAAACTAACGAACCAAAACCGATCCGCTGGCCGCCGGCGTCACCCCTTCTCCCCTTCGATCGCCATCAAGACGGTGGCCACCACGGCGAGCACGATGCCGACGATGTTGAGCTTCATGCCGACGGTCCAGATCAGCGCTCCGGCCGTCGCCGCCATCACGAGAGAGATAATGACCGTGACGACGGGGGCGCCCGCGTTGGTCAATGGCGACACGATGATCGCCTTGCCGTAGCGGAACGTATAGACCAACAACAGGGCACCGACCGAATTGAGGATTTGGATGATGGCCGACAGGTATGGCCCCTTGAATCCCCAAGTGACTGGCTGCGAGAAGTCAGTCATAGCCAGGGCAACAGGGATGAGGAGGACTCCTGTCAGCATCATGTAGAAGAAGATGCTCTCGGCCTTCATGGTTTTGTTGGCGTGGGAAATGATGAAGCCTTGAAGCCCCCAGGCCAGGAGAATCAGCACCGCCAGGACGACCCACAGGAATCGCGAGGGGGACTTCTTCGCTGGATGCTGAATCTGCGAATCGCCCTGCTGCGCTTTGTCGCTCTGGACCGCGGTGTGGTCGGCTCTTGCCGCCACGGTGGTGCTCTGCTGCGGAGTCTCCGACGGGTTGTCTTGCGGCACGGAAAGGAGAACTCCGGCGACCACCGCCAGCGCAATGCCCACCCACCCTTTTGTCGTGGCACGCTCTTTGGAAATGATCAGGGCCAAGACAATGGTCACAACGGGCGAAAGTGCGATGAAGGGGAAGAGCAGATAGGGGGGCGTCAATTCCAACGTCCGGAAGAGTATTAGTTGCCCGATGGCGCCGAGAAAGCCCACCGCACAGCCGTACAAAAGTGATTTCCGGTCGTATTCAGGCTTCCAGCCAATGATGCGGAGTGCAACCAATGCTGGCGGGATCAATGTCAGCGCCCAGACGACGTAAACCAGCGTCATCGGGAATGGTGGATTCACGTTCTCAGGCTTGGACGGGTAGTCGCTCCACGCTCCCCAAATGCCCCACGCCACCACGATGATCATCGCATAGAGGAACCACGGTCGATGCTGCTTCACGGCATGTCTCTCCGTTTGGTGAATTTGGCGCTGGTTAGAATGTCTTTTCCCACTCGCGGGCCTCGAACAGCGGCTGGCCTTCGGCGGTGAAATAGGGGTGGGTGTTGTGGGTCGGCGAAAAGCCGGCGTGCTCGAACAGTGCAATCTTCTCCTGGTCAACTCCCGCGAAGAGCAGCCGGCAGGGGCTGGGCCTTTCGCCCGATTTTTCGATCTGGGCGAGCACCGCCTCGACCAGCGCGACCACGGCCGGGCGATTGGCGGCCAGGAATCGCGGCAGGCAGTAGAAGTCGATCCGCATCACGTTTCGGCTGAACGGAAACGCCCGCTGGGCGGCGCAGACCGCCATGATCGACCCGTGCCGATCGCGCAGGGCCAACGAGGCGACCTCCAGGCGGTCGCGGTCAACCAGGGCCGGCCGCACGCCGACCAGATAGCACCGCTCCATCTCCGGCCCGAGCTGCACGCCCCAGGGGACGAGCTTGACGCGGAAATCGTCCGCCGGGCAGAGATTCATCAACAGGAAGAGGTTCGCCATGTCGCCGTCGGTCACCGGCGAGGTTTGCCCGTCGGCGAGATGTTGGCTGAACTGTTCGCGGACATTTTCGACCAGGCCGCGTTGCATTGCGATGACATCTTGGGGCATCGCCGCGGGAAACCGCCCGCCGCCAGCCTGCTTTGCCTGCCGGCAGCGCTGCAAGAGCGGCCGGTCAACGACCATGAGCCACTCGATCGTGTCGGTCAGCTCTTTTTCGGCGAGGATGGCGTAGCCCAACTTCGTGTACATGCCGCAGGCGGCGCGCTCACCCTGCTGGATGCGATGGCGTTTATCGTCGGTGCCCAATACGACGAGCTGCGCCCCCTGCTGGAGCGCGGCCCGGGTGACCTCCTCGGTCACGAGGCTGCCCAGCCCCAGTCCGCGGCAGGCCTCGTCGGTGCGGATATGGGCGACCAGGCCCGCGCCGGCGTGCGCTCGCGATTGGAAGACGCTGCCGTGGGCCACCAGCCGCCGCGACGACTTGTCCCAGACCAGCGAGAACGTGCCCGACGAGTCGTCGTACAGGCCCATGTATTCGCTCAGAATGGGGTTCGTCCAATCGGCGCCTTTTTTGACCAGGAGGCGGTGGACGATCGCATCGAGGACGGCTGTGCCGCTCTGCGAGGTCTCGCGGCCGATTCGCTCGATGACCTCGCGGCCCGGGCCGGTGAAGACGAGCCCCTCCAAGCGGTTTGCGGTCTTCGGATCGAGGAGTGAGACTTCTTGGACTTCGACGGGGTTGGCTTGGTCTTGCATGGAGGGTTGGGCTGTAGGAGGCGACTCCTGTCGCCGATATCGTGCCTTTTCTCGCTCTGGTCGGCGACAGGAGTCGCCTCCTACAATACTCAGGTCTATGGTCTTGCCACGAGTGCCGCTGCCAGCTTGCTGGCGGGAGCGTCAGGCCGAAGCACGGCCGTCGCATACTCGACGATCGCGCGATTGTACGCCGAAACGGCCTCCAGGAAGGCGACGGTCTGCTCCGTTTGCTCGGCAACGGCGTCGATCGCCTCGTCGATTGTAGCGCCGCCGAAGGAATATCTGTCGATGGCCTCCGCACGAGCGGCATCGGCAGCGACGACCGCCGCGGCGCGCTGCTGCACTTCCCGCTCGAAACCCGGCACTGTCGCCGCCAGCCGCTGCATCGGCCATGACTCGCGCAGGCCGAGCGGTTGCCGCGCGAACTTCAGATCATAAGCGCCGGTGTGCGGAATGGTGGATGCCAGCGGCCACTCGGCGTCGGCCAGCGCGCCGCTTCGCAAGGCCAACGCATATTGGGCCTCGACGAGCGCCGCGTGGCTGTCGTCGATTGTCGCCTTCGCGGCCAACTCCGCCGCTTGCAGCCGCAACCTGTCGGCGGCTCCCGAGGGCTGATGGCGACGTTCCCGGGCGATCGGCTCGATCGCCGCGAGCAATCCGGCTTGCTCGGCGGCAAGCTGGCACTCGGCCGCGCGTTGGCGGACGAGCCAATATGCTTCGACGGTCGCGCGGTGATCGGCGTCGCCGTCGCGGAGCAGGCAATTGCCCAGACCGATCGGCGTGCCCAGCGTCTTCGGCAGGGAGTCTTCCCGATAGAGCATCTCGGCCAACTGCTTGGCGCGGGCGGTCGGCGCCATGCCGTGCAGGGTGGAGTAGAGCGTCGCAGCGGCCGCAGAGTTGCCCAGGCCGTCAATCGCCTCCGGGGGGCGAATCGGTCGGTTCGTCTTGCGCGTCTTCGGCCCCGATGGCATCGGCAGCGGATTGACCGGCACCAGCGGTCCTTCGAGCACGTTCGGGGCGCCGCTGGGCGGATCGGGCACGGGCGGTCTGACGGGAAGCGGCGTCGCGCCCCCCGGCTTCAGCGCCTCGGGCAGCGGCTCGGTCGCCGTTTTCGACCCTTTCCAGCCGTCGCGCGGCGGGGCGGGGGTCGGCTCGTTGCGGCCGGGCTGCCGTAGCGGACTCGACACGATCGGCTCATTGGCGCTGGCGGCACGCACGGCCTGGTCGCTGCCCGCACCGGCCGCACCGCCTTTCTTTGCCGACGGGCCGAGTAGAATCGTGACCAACTCCTCGGGAGTCGTGGTCGGCGGCACGACCGCCAGGGCGTAGTCGGCGATGTTGCGGTTGTAGGCGCATACGGTCGCGATGAACGCCCGCTGCTGTCGCAGCAGCTCGCGGCTGCACGCGACCGCGCCCGCCGCGTCGCCTCGGCCTCGCTGGTAGTTCTCGGCGACGGCCGTCCACGCATCGTCGGCCGCCTGCACCGCCGCCGCGCGATCGTCGATGGCCTGATGTTGAATCGGAAGCGTTTTGTCCGACAGCCGTGCGCCCTCGGGGGGCGTTCTGGCGGCAAACAACTGATCGAACTTCGTGTCGTACCGCACAACCAGCGGAGCAGTGGCGGGCAGGGGCGGCGGCAAGCCGGTCGGCAAGCGCACCAGTTCCGCCAGTTCGTATTGGGCCCGCACCGCGGACAGCTCGGCGTCGCGAAGTTGCGCCGCCGCGACGGCCGCCGCCAGCCGCAAGGGTGCGTCCCCCCGGTTGCCCGTTCTCAGCCGCTCAATCCCCTTGACGTGATCACGGCAGAAGGAGTAGTCGGCCGCGGCCTCGACCAGCCGCCAATAGGCACGCACGATCTTCAACTGCTGCGCACGATCGGAGGTCGAACTCAAGGCGGCAAGCATCGTCAGTCGCTCGCCGGTGACGGCGCTGCCGGCCGGCAACTGCATCCCCTCGGCCACAATGTCGGCCGAGCGGGTGCTTTGCCCCTCCGAAACCGCAGCCAGCAACAGACAACCGAGCAACATCCCTGCGGCGTGCATGGTCGCGCCTCCCCGTGGAAAACGTCCTGGTCCCCCTCCGCGGTAAACTTATAAATTGACAGGTCGGCCGCGCCACGTCAATGCTGGCAGCCCCGCAACAGCGCGGAAATCGCTTGAGGACGCCGATCACTTGGGGCGCGTTCGCGGAACATGGAAATCGCGGGAAAACAACGGGCACTCGGCCTTCAGCGCTCAGCTCTCAGCGGTCAGCCGTTAGCTGAGCAGTCATAAACACGGCAGAAGGTTCCGGCGTAACAAAGGGGGAACACGGTGGCTGCCCCCTTCGAGGGGACGAGACTTGAAAGCTGATAGCTGGTAGCCCACAACCGGACACCCAATCGCCGATATACTGCACGCCGCGCGCGGCTCAGCGCGGTTTGCGGCGACGGCGGCGGACGTGCGACCGTCTGACTGGCGGAGGGGCTTCAACGTCGTTGCGATCGTCGATGTGCCACAGGGGCAAACCTAGCTCAACCCGTTCGGCTAACAGGCCGAGCTTTTCTCTTGTTCCCGGCATGGCGTCGGCGGCGTCAAACCTGCTATAAGCCACTTCTCGCGGCTCGAAATCCCAAATCCCCATCTTGATCGCGTCCAGCACCGACCTCGGCACAACATCGCTCCTTCTTGGTAGTGACGAGATACAAGCAGAAGTGACGGTCAGTATCTATGATCTAACAAAAATGTCAAGTAATTCGCCCATCATTTGTAGAAATCTCCGCTATCAAACCGCAAATCGCATTCTTCCTGGTCGCATATATCTTCGCCAGTTTTCCATTTCTGGCTGCGCGGCCGCCTCTCTTGATTTTCTGCCGCAAATCGAGTCACATCACTGGAAGGGCTAACCCGCATTTTGAGCAACATGTCCGGTTCCGCTTCAAGCAACAGGGCGCTGCTGGCGGCGATTGCCGCCATGCTGGTCGGCTACCTAATTGCGGCCGCGTTCCATCTTCCGCAACGCGGAACCGAATTGGTCGTTGCCGGGCAGTCGCGTGAGAAGCCGGCGGAGCAGTCTGCTGGTGGCGTGGCCGAGACGGCGGTAAGGCCGGCGGCACTCCAGCATCAACCCTATTGGGTGGTGACGCCCTTTGTCCTGCTGCTGGGGGCGATCGCCATGTTGCCGCTGATTCCGGCCACGGCGCACTGGTGGGAGAGCAACCTGCATCGTTTCTACGTGGCCGGCGGTCTGGCGGCGATCACGCTCCTATACTATCTGACGCTGCACGCCCATCCGCTCGAAGCGCATTGGCCCGCCCACCACGTCGTCCCGTCGTTGCCCGTCGGGCTCAACTTCGCCCAAACCGGCACGGTGCTGGCCAACGCCATCCTCGGTGAATACGTTCCGTTCATTGTCCTGCTGTTCAGCCTGTATACGATCAGCGGGGGGATTCGCGTCGAGGGGGATCTGCCGGCGCATCCGCTGACGAACACCGCGTTTCTTGCCCTGGGCGGGGTGCTGGCGAGTCTCATCGGCACCACCGGCGCGGCCATGCTCTTGATCCGTCCGTTGCTGGAGACCAACCGCGAGCGAAAACGCGTTCAACACACGGTAATCTTCTTCACCTTCATCGCCTGCAACTGCGGCGGCTGCCTGCTGCCGCTGGGCGACCCGCCGCTGTTCCTCGGCCACCTGATGGGCGTGCCGTTCCTTTGGACGCTCGTACTCTGGAAGGAGTGGCTCTTCGTCAACGCGGCGCTGCTGCTGATCTACTTCCTCTGGGATCGCTATTGGCACTATCCGCGCGAGAAAGCGGCCGACGTCGTCCGCGACGAAACCCGCCGGCACCGCTTGCGTTTCAGCGGCGTTTGGCCGAACGCCCTGCTGCTGCTCGGCGTCATCCTCTCCGTGGGCCTGCTCGATCCGAGCAAGGCGGTGCCGGGAACCGATTGGCATCCGTGGATGTACCTGCGAGAGGCCACTCAACTGGCGCTGGTGGGGCTCTCGCTGGCGATTGGCGGCATGCACGCGCGGCGGGCAAACCGCTTCAATTACGCGGCGATCATCGAGGTCGCCGTGCTCTTCTTCGGCATCTTCATCTGCATGCAGCCCGCCCTGCAAATCCTGGCCGTCGAGGGGCCAAACCTGGGGCTGACCAGGCCCTGGCAGTACTTCTGGGCCACGGGCGGACTCTCCTCGATCCTCGACAACGCACCGACCTACGTCGTCTTTTTCGAGACGGCGAAATCGTTGCCGACGGCCGCCCGCCTCACCGCCGCCGCCCCGGTGGCCGGCGTCGAGCCGCTGCTGCTGGTCGCCATCAGCCTCGGCTCGGTCTTCATGGGCGCCAACACCTACATTGGCAACGGCCCGAACTTCATGGTCAAGTCGATCGCCGAGAAATCGGGCGTTGCGATGCCCAGCTTTTTCGGTTATATGTTGTATAGCATCGCTATCCTCCTTCCACTATTCATCCTCGTGACGTTCCTGTTTCTGTAAGTGCAATATCACAATATCACCACCGCCGAGCAGTTGCGCGAGTATTGTCTGGCGATTTCTCACGCCGCGAGCATCGCTTTCGACACGGAGTTCGTGTCGGAACACACCTACCGGCCGGTGTTGTGCCTGATCCAGGTGGCGGCCGACGGGCAGTTGGCGGTGATCGACCCGATCGCGATCGGCGACGTGACGCCGTTTTGGGAGGCGATCGCCGCCGCGGGGCACGAGACGATTGTGCACGCCGGCCGCGGCGAGTTGGAGTTCTGCTTGCAAGCGGTCGATCGTTGGCCCGAGCGGCTGTTCGACATTCAGATTGCCGCCGGGCTGGCGGGAGCGGAGTATCCCGCCGGCTTGGGCTCGCTGATCTCGCGGTTCTTAGGCCAGCCGCCGCCGAAGCACGAAACCCGCACCGACTGGCGTCGCCGCCCGTTGTCGAGCCGGCAGGTCGAATACGCGATCAACGACGCCCGCTTCCTGCAACCGCTTCGCGACGCCATCCACGGCGAACTCAGCGAGTTGGGCCGGCTCGGTTGGCTCGACGATGAGATGCAGTCGTGGCGGCGGGAGATCATGCATTCGCTCTCGCAGGAGCGTTGGCGGCGGGTATCGGGCAACGCGGGGCTCAACGCCCGCACGCTGGCCATTGTCCGCGAGCTGTTCCATTGGCGCGAGGCGGAGGCCCGCCGCCGCAACCAGCCCGCCCGGCGCGTGCTCCGCGACGACCTGATCGTGGAAATTGCCCGCCGCGGCTCGGCCGACGTGAAGCGCATCGGCGCGGTGCGGGGCATGGAGCGCGGCGACCTGCAACGTCGCCTGGGAGAATTGGCCGCCGCGGTGCAGCGGGCGTTGGACTTGCCGGAGGCCGAATGCCCCGAGCGCCCCTCGCGCGAGCGCGTGCCCGATCTCTCGGTCCTAGGCCAGTTCCTCTTCGCCGCGCTGGGCAGCATCGCCCGCGAAGCCCGGCTCGCCCCGAACCTCGTCGGCACCCCCAACGACATCCGCGAGTGGATGGCCTATCGCGCCATGCGCGGCCGTGCAGCCCACGACAATCCGCCGCAGTTGGCCCGCGGCTGGAGGGCGGAGTTCGTCGGCCGGTTGTTTGATGACCTGTTGGACGGAAAGCTCGCGATCCGTGTCGCCGACCCGGCCTCCGATCACCCGCTGGCGTTCGAGCGGCGCGACGGGATCGCCAGAGGATAGAAGTTAACGTGACGGCGCCATGTTCACCACGGAGACGCGGAGAACACCGAGAAAAAGCAACCACAGAAAACGCAGAGGACGCAGAGGAATATGATCTCGTGAAAGAACTGTTTGTCGTGAACAAGGTTGATTTCAGGCGGATCAACTAATCCTCTACCTCTGCGTCCTCTGCGGTTGCTCTTCGTGCGCTCCGCGTCCCCTTGATGATTTCTCCCACCGGAGCCGCTCCGCGGACGTTATTGCCGCGGCATAAGCGGCGTCAGGGCGTTGTGGATTGGCGGCGGCGGCCCCTGCGGGGCGTTCTCGGCGGGAGGTGGGGCAGTGGCGGCCGAGGGGGTCGGCGACGGCTGCGCCGGCGGCGGCGCATCGGAGTAGTAGAGGTTGGTCGCCTCGCTCACCAGCCGCGCGTCCAACTGCCGGCAGCGGACTTCGGCGCGAAAGATGTGATTGCCCGCAATCTCCGCCCTGGCGTGGACCTTCAGCACCGCCTCCGCGGCGGGCGGCAACGAGGCGATCGGCTGGAAGATCACTTGCCCCGGCAGCAACCGGCTGGGGGCACCTTCGGTGGCCGTCGGCTCGACGCCGCGGGAGAAATAGGCGAAGACCTCGACGTTCTGCGCCTCGCGGGTGCCGCGGTTGCGCACGTGAATCTCGTATACCGACTCTTCGCCCACCGGCACCGGGCTGGTCGGGTCTTTAACGTCCATGGTCAGCGTCGCTACGGTCTCGACGCGAACGCTCGTTTCGGCGACCGCAATCAGATCGTCTTCGGCGGTGGCGTTGACGCGCACCGGCGTCATGCCCACGGTGGCCAGGCGGCACTTGATCGCGAAACGCCGTTGGCCGCCGATGGGGAGCGTTTCCAATCCCCACACCAGCCGATTTTCGGCCCGGTCGTAGCGGGCGCCGTCGATGCCCGATAGATACGCGGCGCCGGCGGGCAACGCGACGGAGAAATTGACGTTGCGAGCCGGCGCGTTGCCGGGATTACCGACACAGATCGAGTAGGTGGCGACGGCGCCGACGAACTGCACCTTCGGCCCGGCAACGTCGAGTTTCAATCCCGCCCGGTGGACCAGCACCTTTTCCAGCAGTTCGGCGTGCAAACCGCCGTCGCCGTGGGCTTCGGCATGGATCGACAATAGCCCGCCCTCCCGCGCGGTAAGCTCGACGTCGAGCGTCTTCTCTTCGCCGGCCGCCAGCAGCCCGACGTTGTAGGAGGCGGGCAGGTTCTCTCCCGCGCCGACGGGCGTGGTCACGATCGCCACGTTCTCGGCGCTGCCGCTGCCGGTGTTGGCGAGTTTCAGGTGATAGACCTCCTTCTTTCCGTAAGACACCTCGTGCGGCCCTTCGAGTTGTAGCGACAGCTTGGGCTCCTGCACCTCGATCATCGCCTGCGAGACGACCGGTTTCGACTCCCAGCGGACAGCCAGGTCGAAGGGACGGCTCTGCCGCGGAATGATGCGGATCGTCAGCCGCTCGCGCGAGCGGGCCTCAAGACGGCCCAGTCGCCAGTCGATGGCCCCCGGCGGGGCGGCCTCGGGCGGTTTGGCCTCGCCCAGACTCGCTTCGATGCGTGCCACCTCGGCCCAGGGCGGCAGCGTCACGTGTACGACCATCTCCTCGGCGGCGACGTTGCCCGCGTTCGTGATCTGCACCTGATAGGTCGATGCCCGGCCAACGACGATCGTCCGAGGCCCTAATGTCTCGACGCCGAGCACCGGCCCTTTGCGGGCAAAGAGCGTTCCCACTCGGGCCGGATTGTCGGCGGCACGCGATTCGGCGGCGCTCGGCTGAGGCGCGGCCGCCGCCGCACGCTCATTTCGCGCCTCGTATATCGGCGCCGGCGGAAGCGAGTCGTCGGCCGCATTCGGCCGAGGTTCGACCATGTTCGCCCGCTCGTTCTCCGCTTCGTGAATCGGCTCCGCGGGCCGCGGGGCCATCGCTTGCGCGGCGGGCGCCACACGCCGTGCGGCCGCCTGATCCTCGGGATAGATCGGCTCGTTGTCCGAATCGATGTCCTTCTTCTCTCTCTGTACTGTGGTGTCGGCCGGCGGCTGCGGCGGCGCGCTCAAATGGGCACCGGAATCCGCCTGGTCGTCCGCATCGAAGGGGGAATTGCGAAAACCGGCCATTCGCTCGTGCAGCGAGCGCGGCGCGGGGTTCGGCGTTTCCTCTTCCGCCTCGGCGCGGGCTGCCGGCGGCTTGCGCGTAGGGAGGAATTCGTCCATGCTCAGCGTCCGATCGTCGTGCTGGGCCGACTGCGAGTTCGGTTTTTCCAGAACGCTGCCGGCACGCGGGGCGGCGGGCTCTTCGTCCGTCAGTTCGCCCAGCATATCGTGGCGCGACACGATGCGAGGATCCTTGCTCGGCGCCGCCGGTTTCTCGCCCGTCTCCGAGGGCTCGGACACGTCCGAAGGCTTGGGACGGTTCTTCTTGGCCGGGAGGATTCCACCGAAAACTTTCTTGCCAAAGGCGTCGAGCCGCTCGACAAACGACTTCGGCTTCTGCGGCGCTGCGGGCTGATCTTGCGGATAGGTGCTGTCCGCCGGCCCCGTGTCACGGGGCTGATCTTGTGCGAACGTCCTGGCCGTGACGGTGAGACTTCCGACGACCGCCGCAACGAAAAGGAGTTTTCTTACCAGCATGGCTCGATCTTGCCTATTCTAAGGACAGAGCATCCGTTATCAGAACTCCGTCAAGCGGTATCGGTCGCAGCGATTTTTCCGGTTTAGTAAACTTTTTGGAATTGTGGAAAAACCGCATTTGCACAGCTACGGAAGAATGCATAGAGAGTGCCGCAACGGCAAGATACGAAGGGCTGGTAGAATGCGATGAACCGCTTGCGGTTTCGCGCGAAAAAAAACCCGCCCAGCCGTCCGCCCCTACTGCGGCTTGCCGTAGAAACTGCTGAGAATCCGCACCCGTTCGACCAGATAGGCGACGATCAGCCCGAGCAGAATCAGGCCGACGGAAAAAATCACGTGCCGGTCGCCGGCGTCATAAGGCCGAATGCGAAGCTCCGGCCGAAGCCAGTAGAAGTCGATTAACAGCACCCCGTACGATAGCAGCGACAGCAGCGTCACGAACCAGACAAACCGCACGCGAAACCAAAGCCCCGAGGCCACGATCACGAGCGGATAGCCGATCACCAGCGGGCTGGCCGCGCCATTGCCCACCAAGAGCACGTTCAACAGGGCCAACGAGTCGAGCGTCGCCCAGGCGTAGCGGGCGGGAAGCGACCAGCCGCGAAACTCGATCATGTGCTGGCAGGCGATCGCGGCGACAACCCACAGCGCGATGACCACCGACACCGCGCGGTGAAAATCGGCGTTGTGGTGCACGGCCAAGTAATTGACGGTCTCGACGATGTAGAAGACCCCCAGCGCCCCGAGCCGCGAAGCCAACGCCGGCTGCCGCCGCGCCCAACTCCAGCATCGCTGCGGCAGCGTCGGCGGGCGTACCGCCAGCGCCTCGCCGCGGCCGAAACGATCGAGGTCGTCAGCCAACGCCGCGGCCGATTCGTAGCGGTCGCGCGGCTCCTTGGCCAGACACTTCATGCAGATCAACTCCAGGCCGCGGGGTATGTGCGGATTCACGGAGCGCGGCAGCGGCGGATCGCCGCTCAAGACGGCCATCAGCGTGTCGAACGTACTCTCCTCGTGGAACGGCGGGCGGCCGGTGAGCAGTTCGTAGAGGATCGCGCCCAGGCTGTACACGTCGGCCGCGGCCGTGACCTCAGCCCGGCGGCCCGAGGCTTGTTCGGGGGCCATGTAACTGGGCGTGCCGGCGATCACGCCGGTGGCCGTCGCGTCACCGCCGTCGGCAAAAACCTTCGCCAGCCCGAAGTCGGTCACAAAAGGTTGGCCGTCGGCGTCCAGCAGGATGTTCGAGGGTTTCAGGTCGCGGTGGACAATCCCCTGCTGGTGCAGATGCTCGACCGCGCGGGCCACGGTCGAAACCAGCCGAGCGGCCGCGTTGGCGTCGGTCGGCCCCTGCTTGATCCGCTCGGCGAGGCTTGGCCCTGCGATGTATTCCATCGTGAAGAAGTGCTGGCCATTGGACTGCCCGACCTCGTGGATATGCACGATGTTCGAGTGCCGCAGCCGTGCCGCCGCCCGCGCCTCGCTCTGAAAACGCCGCACCAGCTCGGGCGAAGCGAGATGGCCGGCCAGGATCATTTTGAGCGCGACCGAGCGGTCGAGCCCCTTTTGCCGCGCCTCGTAGACCACGCCCATCCCGCCGCGGCCGATCTCACGGACCAACTCGTAAGGGCCGAAATCGCAAGGCATCGCGCCCGCCAGCGCCGCGGCATCTGCTCCGCCGTCGCCGATCGCTGGCTCGTTCTTCGCCGCCGGGGCCAGTTGTTCGAGCGCCTCCAGGCAATCCAGCGCCGAGGCCCACTGTGGATGTTCCCGCAAGATCGCAACCCGATCCGGCTTCTCGCCGGCCTGCAACCGAGCAAGGAAGCCATCGAGAGCATCTAGCGCCTTTTCGTCGAGCGGTTCGTCGGTCATTTGTGCCTCGGCCAATGCGCCGTAACATAGCCCAGATAAATGGCCACCGGAATAAAAAACGCCATCAGTTGCCGCAATGTGAATTGCCTCGCTGTCGAGGGTTCATCGGTTCCCGCGTCGCCAGCTACGATTCGCCCCGTGAAGGCACAAATAATGCCGAGCGAGGAAAATGCAATAAGAAACCAGACCTGTTGAACGACCTCGTATTGATAATGTGGGTAATGGTGGACCAAGTATTCGTGAAAGGCGAAGTGCTCGAGGTCAACGTACTTGAGGTCGAAGAGAACGACGACCAGCGTGGCGGGGAAACCAAACACCCATCCGCCGATGAGGCTAGCCTGGGCTAGGGTCCTAGCGGAGGCTCCCCTTGACCCGGCGATAGCGCCGAGTATGGCAACCACAAGCCCGACGCAAAGAAACCCTGGGGGCCACAACTCGCCGGTTCCGATGCCGCCGAGAACGAACGCGACAATCGCTCCCGTCATGCCGGCGTTTCCCCTCCACTCGAATCGACGCACCTCGTCATCGCGCATTCGTCCGCCCTCGGCCATCGCTGCATTAGGGTGCGCGAACACCCGAAATGTGTGGCGACGGGGATGAAAAACGTCAAGAGTTGCTTCACCGTGAATTGTAGCGTCTCCGCTCGTCCTATGCTACACGCGGGGGACGGCAGGGCGTTGACGGCGGCGGCAAGTTCTCAGTTGACATACGCCTCTTACGCGGTAGGATAATCTCATGCCAACGGTATTGCGGGTCGGCTCATTTCGCTTCCACTGCTTCAACGATATCATGAGTACCACGACCGCTGTGCGGGTCTGGGTCGAAGGGCGGATGGTGTTCCTCGAGCTCACCGATGGCCGCGTCTTTGGATTCCCTGCGAATCGCTTTACGCGGCTGCGTGACGCATCATCGGAACAGTTGCAGGAAGTGACCCTGGAACTCAACGGCTACGCGCTGCGATGGGAGAGTTTGGACGAGGACATTACCGTTCCCGGCGTCGTGGCGGGTCGTTTTCAGCTTCCGCCGGAGTGACGGGACAGGCTAGTCCGCAGAACGCCCGGGCGCAACTTCGGCCGCCGTGCAGGCGAAGTCGAATCGCACGGCGATCTCGCCGTCAACCGTTACCTTTGCCTTCAGGAAGAAGGCGTCGGCGAGCCGTTCTGTTAATTCGACTTCCATGACGATCTTCTCGCCGGGGCGGACCATTCGCTTGAAGCGAACGTCGTTGATGCGGGTCGCCACGGGGATTCTGCCGGTGCCGAAAGCCCTCACCCCCTGCCCCTCTCCCAAAGGGAGAGGGGAGACGTGTTTCACCCCCGGCCCCTCTCCCGAAAGGAGAGGGGAGAGGAGAATCGCGCCGCATTGCATGGCCGCTTCGCACAGCAGCACGCCCGGCACCAACGGAAATCCGGGATAGTGGCCGGCAAAGAACCACTCCTGGCCGCTGAACGTCTTCACGCCGACGATTCGCCGGTCGCCCCGCTCGATGATTTCATCAACCATCAAGAACGGGTCGCGGTGCGGGATGGCAGCGAGGATTTCTTCACGGGTCATAGCTCTTTGCGAAACCGCAAGCGGTTTCTCCATCATCACTCATCACTTATCATTCATCACTTATCATTCATCATTCTTCAATCATCATTCATCAATTCAGAAACCCGTCCACGTCGTTGGCGACGATCACGCCGTAATTGACCGCTCCGAGCCAGCCCGACATGATGATGCCGACGCTACCGACGTGGTACAGCCCGGCGATTTGCTCGGGCAGCGCGCGGCTGACGGCCAGACCCTCGAATTTCGTGCCGAAACTCGCGCCGCCGAGGTGTTTCGTGTATCGCTGGAACGTCAGCGGCGTGGCCGATTCGACGTAGTCCAGCCGCCCGCGGACGTCGGGGATGTACTTCTCGATCGCCGCGAGCGTGTTCTCGATTAGATCGAGTTTGCCGGCCTGGTAGTCGTGCTTCGAGAGGCTCGCCCAATCGTCGTAATTGGCGTTCGTGCTGGCCACGATCAGGCACGCCTTAGCGCCCGGACGGAGTTCCGGGTAGTAGAACGAAAACGTGCGGCTGGTGACGTTTCGGCTCAGCAGCAGATCGGTGCGGAAGGCCGGCGCGACGGAACTGAACAGCAGGTCGCCGCACTGGCCGCGGTCGATCGGCCGATCGGGCTTCAGGGCCATGTAGACTTGCGTGCTCGAGTTGTTCAATCGCACGCCGCGGGCTTGATCGAGAAAACCACGATCCCAGGCCGTTTCACCGACGAGATTGAAGATCGTGCCGAGCAGATTGGCGTTCGAGACGACCGCCCGGCACTTGACCTGTCGGCTGCCGAGGGTGACGCCCTCGATGCGTCGCCCGGCCACGTGGATCTTCTCGGCGGGGCATCGCGTTCGCACGTCAACGCCGTTTTGCTGCAATTGCCGGCCCATCAGGTCGATCAGCCGGTCGGTTCCGCCCTGAAACGTGTAGACCCCCTTCGACATGAAATTCGAAAAGACGATGCCGTAGGTCAGGGCGGGGTCTTCGAGCGTCGATCCGTTGGCGTAGGTGATCGGCTCCATCAGCAGCCGCACAACGTCGCCGCGGCCGGGAAAGAACCGCTCGAAGAATTGGCCGGTGGTCGTTGTCTGATCGCCATAGAAGTTCATATCGCGTGCGGCATCAAAGAACGCTTCGACGTTTTCCATCGGCACGCGGAACCGCTCGACCAGCAGCCGGGTGAAATCCGCGCGGTCGAAGGTGGTCGAGAGCGCGAACATCGGGTTGTCGAAGCGGATGTCCTTCAACTGCACGATCGAGTCGGCGATCTCGCCGCTCCAATAGCGGCGGCAACTCTTGATCATTCCCACCGGGAAACCGTGCAGGGCAACGTCGAAGGTGTTCTGCCCGCGGCGAAACCAGGTGGCCAGCCCGCCGAGCTTGAAGTGCTGCTCGGCCAAGAGCACTGAGCGGCCGGCGCGGGCAAGCACGTTGGCCGCCGTCATGCCGCCCAGCCCGCCGCCGATGACGACGACGTCGTACTGGTCGCGGAGATTCTGTAGAAGGTCGGCGGGCATCGCGGGATTCGGGGGTAGCGGCTATGGGCCATCGGCTCGGGAAGCGGCTTTCAAACCTCAGCGGTCAACACCGTGTGCAGGTTCCGACAACTCTCTTCTCTGCTATATGGGGGCGAGTTGGTAAGAAAACTCGTTGACGTTCGTCTGTTGCTTGGCGTGCTCGATGGTTAGATTGACAATGCGTCCTTCCTTGTCCACGTCAAGCAGAACGTCTTCGTTGACGTCGTAGGTCTCGACGATCTGACGATCGCTGAATTGGAGCAGCAGCGTGTCCGTATCAGGGAAGTACTTTGCTTGCATGGTGTTCATCCCCTAAAACGTCTGTCAAAGAACGCGTTCAATTACCAGGAAGTCCAGGTCGCTGTCCGGTCCTGCATCGCCGCGGGCATGGGAGCCGAAGAGGACGACTTTCGACCCCGCCGGCGCAGCGTTGAGCAACAACTCGATAGACCTCTCGATAATGCGCCCATCCACCATGATTTGACTGACTCTACGGCTGGGACTCGCGCCGAAGGCTATCCTTGCCAGCCATTGTAGGGGGAGGGAGAGGGGACGTCAACGCACTCGGTCGGCATGTTGCAAATGGGTCAAACAGAGTTGCGGCGCGCGAATCCCCGCGCGACCGCGCCGATTCCGTGGAAGCCGCGGGAAGACGATGACCCGTGCGGGCCGAACCCTCGGTCGGCAAGGAGGCGCAAAAAAATAGGGGCCTGCGACGTGCTACCGCACGGGGTAGCCTACCGGTCAGTAAGGGCAAGGTAACCGACCGGTCCCATTCGTCAGAGGCCCCACGGGCCAATCTATCTGTGGCGAGTACTTCACTCGCCGCCGGCCCCTCTGCTATGCACTCCACGTGCCAATTGGCGACTTTTTCTCAAGCCAGCCCTAGCCTGACTACGTAAACATCTGGAAACCAAAGACTTAGGGAAGTGAATCGTCGGGCCGTGCCGCAAAGCGACAGCCAAGAGAGGTCCGCCCGCACTGTTGCATTTTGCTACACTAAGCACAATGTGGAGTAGTCGCCAGGCCTTTTGCTCGCCCGCGTGTCCGTGGCCGGGCAGAACTTTGTCATTCGAGGCTTTATCGGCGATCGGCCGGCGCTGAAATTCTGGTAGATGAATGACATGTTTCGCACACGGGGCTGCGATTGAGCAGCCCCGCCAACAACGAGATCGAGGAGGACGTGAGAGAGGAAAGACCACGCGGTCATTCACAATCCCGGCGTTCCGCCGACAGGACGTACGAACCAAGCTTCTAAGACGATCGGGCAAAGGGGGCTACGGGACGCTGTTCTTGATTGTCAAGACGGGAGACGAGTGATGTCAATCAACCCACGTACCGCGTTGGCGGGATTATTGAGCGTCGCCTTGATGGCGGCGTGCAACCCCGCACTGGCCCGAGGACCTGGAGGGGGCGGCGGGGTCCACGCAGGCGCCAGTTTCCATAGCAGCTTCTCACACGCAAACTTCGCTCACCCCAGTTTCCATTCAGGAAACATCGGCCACAACTGGAGCATGGCAACCCCTCACATCGCAGCCAGGACCGGTTTCGGCACGGTCCACAATAGGTCCTTTGTGGCGAACAACAGGTCCTTGGCGGTAAACAACGGAAATTGGGGATGGGGAAACAACCGTTTTTACGGCAACAACTGGCGCCGCGGCAATTTCAATTGGAACCGATGGTGGCGATACGGCTACGTGTTGCCCTGGGTCGGGTTGGGCATCGGGCCGGGCTACTATGACTACGGCTACGGATACCCGTACTACGACACTTACGGATACGGATACCCATCCTACGATTACTTCAGCTACGGTTATCCCTATGGAGGCGACTATTACGGCTGCGACTATAACGTAGCCCCCGATATCGTCTCCACGCCGCAGCCGGCAGAGACGGAGATGCCGGTCGAGCGGGAGGAGCCGACGATAGTCACCAGTGAGGCCAGCGGTTTCCAAGCGCAGGCCCTCAGTGCTTTCCAGGAAGGGGATTATCAGAACGCCGTGCGGCTGGCGACCCACGCCGTGGTCGACGAGCCGAATAGCCAGGAGGCCCACTTGCTGCTGTCGCTGGCGTTGTTTGCCGTCGGGCAGTATCGCGGCGCGGCAACCGAGGCGCATGCGGTGGTGGCGCTGGGGCCCACGCCAAACTGGCCCGCCGTGCTGAGCATCTACAACGACAACGTGACGGCGTATACGGAGCAGTTGCGGGCGTTGGAGAAGTACGTGCGCGACAACCTTTCGAGCCCCGCCGGACGTTTCCTGCTGGGCTTCCAATACATGATCGACGGCCACAAGGCGGTGGCCAGCGATCAACTGCTCGAAGCCCTGCAACTGGCGCCGCGGGATAGCATCGCGGCCCAATTGCTGACGATCGAAGGCGGCACGGTGCCCGCCAACATCGCCAGCCAGTTGCAGTCGGCGCGGCAACCGACTCCGCCGCCGGCGAAGCAGGAGGAGTCGAACATCGTCCGATAAGGCGTCGCGGCAGATCAAGTCCCGGCCGCTACTTGCCCGCCGGGACTTGTCGTATCTGCAGCAGGTCAAGGGCGACGTACACGACCATCGAACGGGCCTCCATCGCCACCACGCCGCTGGTCGGCGGCGGGCCGTCCAGCGCCGGAAAGACGTCGCTCGGGCTTTCGGCCGCCGTGTTCAGGAATTGTCGCCAAGGGAGGTTGCGCCAATCGGCGGGAGGATGAAGTGCCGCGAATCGGCGCCGGCGTGGATCAGCATCAGGACGTGATGGTTTGGCGGCGCCTGCGGGCTGTCGGGCGGGACTGCGCCAAGCAGACAAATCAAGCTGCGCGAATCGCCGAGCCACTCGATCTGCCCTCCGCTGAGCGCTAAACCAACTCACGTCCGGCAACTCGCCCGAACCGCCGCTGCGGCCGCGGAGGAAATCGGTCTGGCGCACCGTCGGCTCGGCCTTGCGGAAGGCGACCAGCGATTGGCAGAACCGCAACAGGCCGGCGTTCTTCTCGATCAGCCGCCAGTCGAACCAGGAAATCTGGTTGTCCTGGCAGTAGGCGTTGTTGTTGCCAGTCTGGGTGCGGCGGCATTCGTCGCCCGCCAGCAACATCGGCACCCCCTGGCTCAATAGCAGCGACGCCAGGAGATTCTTGATCTGCCGCAGCCGGACAGTTTCGACGGCGGCGCGGCGGGTCGGCCCTTCGGCGCCGTAGTTGTAACTGTAATTGTTGTTTTCGCCGTCGTGGTTCGCTTCGCCGTTGGCCTCGTTGTGCTTTTCGCTGTACGAGACCAGATCGTTGAGCGTGAAGCCGTCGTGCGAGGTGATGAAATTGATGCTGTGGTAGGGTCGCCGGCCGCTGGCTTCGTAGAGATCGCTCGATCCGGCCAGCCGCGTCGCCAACAGGCCGACCATGTTCGGATCGCCCCGCCAGAATCGCCGCAGATCGTCGCGATAGTGGCCGTTCCACTCGGCCCAGCGCAGCGCGCCGAACGTGCCGACCTGGTAGCCGCCGGCGGCGTCCCAAGCCTCGGCGATGATCTTGGTGTCGGCCAGCAGCGGGTCTTCGGCGATCGATTCCAAGAGCGGCGGATTGGGCACGAGCTCGCCCTGCCGATTGCGGCTGAGGATCGACGCCAGGTCGAAACGGAACCCGTTGACGTGATAGTTATGCACCCAATGCCGCAGGCAATTGAAGATCATCTCGCGAACGATCGGATGGTTGCCGTTGAGCGTATTGCCGCAGCCCGAGTAGTTGCGATACGTGCGGCCGCCGTTTTCCAGCATGTAGTAGACGTGGTTTTCCAACCCCTTGAAGCTGAGCGTCGGTCCGTTCTCGTTTCCTTCGGCGGTGTGATTGAACACGACGTCGAGGATCACCTCGATCCCCGCGCGGTGCAGGGCCAAGACGGTCTCCTTGAACTCGCGCACCTGGCTGCCGGGGTCGCTGTGGACCGCGTAGCCGCGGTGCGGCGCAAACAACGCCAACGGATCGTAGCCCCAGTAGTCCCGCAGCGCGGCCGGTTGGCCGTCCCAGTCGTTCATGGGGAACTCGAAGATCGGCATCAGCTCGACCGCGCTGACGCCCAGCGATTGCAGGTAGGGGATCTTCTCGATCAAGCCCAGGTACGTGCCGCCATGTGCCACTTGGCTCGACTTATCGCAAGTGAAGCCGCGGACGTGCATCTCGTAGATCACCGTCTCGTGCAGGCTGTGGCGCAAGTGGCGATCACCCTGCCAGTCGAAGTCGTCGCTTGTGACCACGCATTTCGGCGGCCGCACCACGCCGTCCGGCGACGGCAGGAAATCGCCCACCAGGGCTTTGGCATAGGGATCGATCAGCCGCGCCCGGCCATCGAAACGGTATCCCCGATCGGGATCGAAAGGCCCGTCGGCCTGAAGATGATAAAGCTGACCGGGGCCGATGCCCGGCACAAAGATGCTCCAGATATCGCCCCAGCGGTTTTCCTCAATATCCAACGGAATGACTTCGGCCGGCTCCGCAGCGAGGGGGGCATCATAGAGTAGCACCCGCATCGCCGACGCCGAACGGCTGAAAACGACGAATTGCACCCCCCCGTCGTGGAGTATTGCGCCGAACGGAATCGGGTATGAGAACCGCAGTGTAGCCGGGTGATCCGACATCGATGCACTCGCTCGCAAACCTCTGCCCACATCCCGCTCGGCAAACATACCATTGATTCCGCCGGAAAACACGCAAACTGGGCGAATTCTACCGCCGCAAGAGACACGCCTCTGCAACTGGTCCTCCGGGAACCGTCGTCAGGCCCTCCTCTGCGGATCAGGCGCCAACAGTCGGGTCACCTGTCTCCCGGAAATTGACGTCTGCCAACGTGCGAAAATGCTCGTCTTGCGTCCAGACCTGAGCCCCGATCGCCTTCGCGGTCGCGTAGATCACGCTATCAGCCATCGGCAGCCGGTGCTGAATGCTCAGAAGAGACGCTCTCAGGGCGATGTCCGCCGTCAAGTCGATGACCCGCCCTTGCTTCATTTGGGCGATCGCTCGCAGCGCCCGCGACTCGTCGGCCGCAACGCTTATCTTCTTGAATGCCTCGAAGAGACAGATGGTGGGGACGACCAATTCCTCGACCGCCTCGATCGGCGGGGTGAAAAACGACCCGTTGGGGCCGTCAAAGAAGTATTCGATCCACCCCGACGTGTCGACCAGATTCATACTCGGTCATCCTCGTCGCGCCGGAAGGCGGGATTTGATCCCTTGAGAAAACCCTTCATCTCCCTCATCGGCCGCAAGGGAACCAGCTCGATTCGATCGTCGAGGGCAATCACTTCCAGCCGCTCGCCCGGACGAATTCCCATCCGCTCCCGTACCGTCTGCGGGATAACCACCTGAAACTTAGGGGATACGGTTACTGTCTCCATATCGATCTCCAGTATGTAATACATATAGCCGATCGATCGACAGGCGTCAAGCGGGCGCCTTTGGTACCCAGGGCCGATCGGTTTTCGCTGTAGGAGGCGACTCCTGTCGCCGATTTGTGGCAGTTTCGGCTGGGCGGCACCCAAATCGGCGACAGGAGTCGCCTCCTACAATCTCCAAATTGAAAGACTGATCGGCCCTGCTTTGGTACCGAGCGGACAAGGGTTTTTACGCGTCGTGGCGTTCGTCCGGCTGCCACGGTTCTCCGAGTGATAGTCGGCAGTTGAGGCGACCTCCGAATAATCGCGGGTTTCCGCCCGTTCCTCTGTTATATGTGGCACTACAATCTCGCCACTTGGGTCGGGGAGGGAATGGCTGTTGAGGCTGCCCACAATTGGGGTGGGGCAAGGATGCCAACGTCTCTGACTCTCAAAAGAATCTGGTCATTCGGGCTCATGATTGCAACACTGCCGCTTGCGGCCGGCTGCTGCGATCCTTTGGCAACGCTTATGGCGAGTGCCCCGAATCGCATCAACCTGCTGGCCGGTCCGGCGAACCCGCTGCCGCCGCTGGAGAGCTTCGTTGCCGATCGGCATCTTTGGGCGCCAGTCGGGCCGCCGACGGCTACGCTCTCGGTCTCGATCATCGAGCCAAAGGGGGGCGTGCCGCCCAGAGGCACGATCCTGGTTCTGCACGGGATCTACGCCCGCAGCATCACCATGCTCCCGCAAGCCCGAGCATTGGCCTACGCCGGCTACCGCGTCGCCCTGGTCGATCTCCGCGGGCATGGCCGCTCGACCGGCGACTATCTGACCTACGGCGTCCGAGAAGCCCGCGACGTTTCCCAAGTCATCGACGCGATTGAGGGGCAGCAGTTGATCGCCGGGCGAATCGGCGTCCTTGGCATCTCCTACTGGAACAGCGTTGTCCTGCAACAGGCCGCGCCCGACCACAGCGCGAGGATTCCGATTCCCCACGGCGGGCACACTTCGCTCTGGTTCGATCTCGACGGCAGCGTATCAACTCATGCGATCGAGTGGTTCGACCGCTGGTTAGGGCAGCGTCTCACCTGAGTTGAAGGGTGGGGCAGGCATTCTTGCCTGCCCTGGGCAGACAGGAATGTCTGCCCCACCTTTCAATTCAGGCGGGTTGGCCTGCCAGGGCAGCCGCAGGCGATCCCTCCGCGCGGCGGCAAGACTCCCGCTTGACGGTTGCGGCGCCGGGCTGCTATGTTCGGACATTATGTTCGCTCGCCGCCCCTTAAGCACTGCGATCTGGCTGGCCATCGGCATGATCAGTCTGCTGGTCGTGCTCACCGTCGGCTGGGCGCTGGTGACCGTCTTCGGCGCCTTGAAAGACTCGCGCACGGCGGGGCTGTACTGGGCGCTGTTGACCGTCGGCTCGACGTTCATCCTGCTGCTGCTGTTGGGCGTGGTGCTCTACCTGGTCCTTTCGATCAAGGCGATCAATCTCACCCGGCGGCAGTCGAATTTCATCGACAGTGTGACGCACGAGCTCAAATCGCCGATCGCGTCGATGAAACTCTATCTGCAAACGCTCAGCCGGCACCAGGTCAACCAGCAGATGCAGGCCGATTTCCACCGCTTCATGCTCGAAGACCTGGAGCGGCTCGACCACCTGATCAACCAGATGCTCGACGCCGGCCGGCTCGATGCCGAGCGGTCGAAGGGGGAAGAGGAAGAGGTCGAGCTGGCGGAGTTGCTCCGCGACTGCGCGGCGGCGATCTGCATGAACTACCGCGTGCCGGCCGATACGGTACGGCTGGAATTGCAACCGACCGCGGTGCTGGCTCGGCGGATCGATCTCGACGTGGTCTTCCGCAACCTGCTCGACAACGCGGTGAAATACGCCGGCTCGCCGCCGCGGGTCGAGGTCAACCTCCGCCGCGACGGCGACGGCCGGACGATCGTGCGGATCGCCGACAACGGCCGCGGCATCCCCACGCATCTGCGGCGGAAAATCTTCGGCCGCTTCGTCCGCCTCGGGCTCGAACTGGAACGCGAGAAGCCCGGCACCGGCCTGGGACTCTTCATCGCCCGCACGCTCGTCCGCCGCCTGCACGGGCAGATCCGCGTCCGTGATCCCGAGAAAGGGCCGGGCACGGTTTTCGAGGTGCAATTGCCGGGAAAGTCCCACGGCTCGCAGGAAAAGCAGGAAAAAAGAGATGAGCGATGAAGAAGGATGAGAGACGAAGGATGAGCGATGAGGGATGAGCGACTATGCCAAACAACGAGCACATCCTGGTCGTTGAGGATGAACAGCATCTGGCCACGGGCATCAAGTACAACCTGGTGGCCGAGGGCTATCGGGTGACGACGGTCGGCGACGGGCCGTCGGCGCTGCGTATCTTGCAGGAGAAGCCGGCCGACGTGGACCTGGTGATCCTCGACCTGATGCTGCCGGGGATGAGCGGCTACGCGGTTTGCGAGGCGTTGCGGGCGTTCGACGTGGACACGCCCGTGCTGATCTTGACCGCCCGCACGTTGACCGAGGACCGCACCCGCGGCTTCGACGTCGGGGCGAACCAGTATCTCACCAAGCCCTTCGATCTCGACGAGTTTATCAGCCGGGTGAAGAATCTCTTGACGTTTCACAGCCGCCGCGAGCGGCAGCGGCGGAAGCAGATCGGCGGCGTCGGGCAGTTCCAGTTCGCCGAGGCGAAGATCAATTTCGAGACCTTCGAGGCCACGGTCCGCGACGAGCCGGTGCGGCTGACGCAGTTGGAGATGGCGCTGCTCCGCTATTTCGTCGAGAACGAGAACCGGGTGATCCCGCGGCGCGAGTTGTTGGAGAACGTCTGGGGGATGCCGGGCACGATCAACACCCGCGCCCCCGATCAGTTCATCCGCCGCCTGCGGAAGACCTTCGAGCCCGATCCCGCCCAGCCGCGGCATTTTCTCACCATCCGCGACGCCGGCTATCGCTTCGTGGCCAGGCCGGAGGGGGAAGAGGTGGGGGGATAGAGGGTAGCACCTCCCTGAAAGAGCCTTTCGTGTCAAGGGCCTCCCGGCTGGTTTTTTGACACACGTTCTCCGCAAGAGCCTTTTTAGGGCCTTTTCTGCGATGTTTTTTGGTTTTGCTTTTGGATTGCGGATTTCATGGGATGGGGCTCACGGTCTTCCTTTTCGAGGTTGTCGAGCCGTTCTTTTCGCTCGCGGCTGCACCCCAACACATCCCTTCGTGAATCCATCCGCCATTACGGCGGCCGGCCAGGTCGGAACCTGACACCGAGTATTCTGCTGCGACCGTCTCGCACTGCATGGCCGTCTCAATCAGGTTCACGCTCGGTTTTTCGCCGAGTCCAGGTGCTACCTCAAACTGACCTTGCAGGCGAGGGCTTCTTCTTCCTGTGAAGAAGAGCCGATGCAACCACCTCCTCGCTTTCCGCATTCCGTCTTTTCATCTCCGCGCTTTTCCTGGCCCCGCCGCCGTTTTACAATATCTCTGCCCGGTGAAGCGGAGTCGGGCTCTGCGGGGACGCAACCCGACAAGGAATAGCCGGGTCAAGGTGCGCCAAGGGCGCAGCGGGCCTCCGGCGGGAACTTCCCGCGGGAGGCCCTTCTCTTGTCCCCTTGGACACCTTGTCATCCCTCCGAAAATCCACCGCCTCAAGCCTGCGACGCGGCGGACCGCCCGCCATGTACGCCTCCTGGTTCTTCAGCATGTGCCAGATCACCGTCGCCAGGCGGCGCATCACCGCCACCCGCGCAATCTTCGACCCCCGCCGCCGTTTGATGCGGCCGTACCATGCCCGCATCCACGCGTCACGCCGCAACACGTGCAGGACCAATTGGCCGAGAATGAAGCGCGCCGTGGGACTGCCCTGTTTCGTAATCGAACCGAGCCGGTCGCTCGCCTCGCCCGAGTTGCGGCAACTGGGAGTCAGGCCCCAGTAATTCGCCAAGCTCGCCGGCCGCGGGAATCGCTCGATCGGACCGATCCGCGCGGCCAACGCCAGACTGCCGTAGGCCGCGCAGCCGGGAATCGTCGCCACAACCCGCGCCGTCTCGCTTTCGGCTTGCCGCCGCCCAATCTCCTTTTCCAAGCTCTCGATCTGCTCGTCCCATACCTTCCATTGCGTCAATAGCAGGTCCATTTCCATGCGGTCGATCGGGCCGAGCGGTAGCTCAGCCAGCCACTTTCGCGTGCGCTTGGTATCGAGTCCCTTGGCGGGCTGCTCTTGTTCGAGGTTGTGCTTCCGCAGCAGCGCCTTGATCCTGTTGATCGTCCGCGTGCGGAGTTGGCCGATGCGTTTGCGGAATTCTGTAATCTGCCGGTCCTCGGCGTCCCGCGGGCTGGGCGGTTGAATGCGCTGCACCCCTTCGACCTTCACGCCCACCAGCAGCCGGTGGCGATTGACCCACAACAGGCCGCTGAGCTGATGGGCGTCGCGGCGGTCGGTTTTCCGCTTCGAGCGTTTCTCCGGCCGGATCAGCACGGTTTCGCGGCAGCCGTATTCGTTCAACATCTTCAGCAGCCAATCATTGAATCCGCAAAGCTCGACGATGGAGACGAAACCGCCTTCTCTCTCCGCTTGCCGCCGTAACTCGTCAAAAAATGCTCGCACGCGCTCCCACTCCGTAGACACCTGCCTTCGCAGCACCGCCTCCCCGGTCTCGTTGCGAACATTCACGGTCAACTGCTTGCGGTGCTGGTCGATTCCAAGGTATAACATCTCATGGTCCTCCTGTCGTGGTTTTGATGGGTACAAACACTGCCACATCGTTTATACCACCAGGAGGACCGCTCTTTCATAGAATCAGGTTCTTGAACCGGTGCGGCGTTGCCGCAAGAGGTCTTGGGGGGCTCCTCAAACTCATGCAAATCGCAACAGAAATCCAGTTCCCTTCAGCACCTCTTTGGCCTTCGGCCCCCCGGTTCAAGAACCGGGGCCACCCGCCAGCCGCGGCATTTTCTCACCATCCGCGACGCTGGCTATCGCTTCGTGGCCAGGCCGGAGGGGGAACAAGAAGAGGGTAGCACCGGTTCTTGAACCGGTGCGGCGTTGCCGCAAGAGGTCTTGGGGGCTCCTCAAACTCATGCAAATCGCAACAGAAATCCAGTTCCCTTCAGCATCTCTTTGGCCTTCGGCCCCCCGGTTCAAGAACCGGGGCCACCCGCGGGTTCGCGGTCGGAGCATCGCTCACCGGCCGAGGACAGTTCGACCCGCCTTCTTTTCCTCCCCGTAACCGAGCAGTTGCATTGAATCTCGGCAGGCGGTGAGGATGGTGTCGCGCTCCGCGTCGGAGAGGCCGCCGCGACCGGCGCCGATCTTGTGGGCGAGGACCGTTGCAATCTGTTGCCGCGAGAGCCGCGCCACGTCGGCCAGCACGGCCATCGTCTTGCTCTCTTGCCGGATCAGGTCTTCATAGCGAATAAGGTGGCAATTCGCATCGGTCTTGGCGAAGCGGCAGTAATCGATGACGCCGGAGTTGTATTTTCGCACCCAAGCATATATCGAGGGATACCATTCCTTGGGAGTGCTTTTCCAAGCGTGCAGCGGATCGCGGAGAATCAACAGCAGTTGGGCCTTGGGATAACAGCGGCGGAGGAGTTGCAACTCGGCCCCGCCATATTGAACCTCCTTGAAGCCGAGGATATCGTGCTCGTTGCGATAGCGGCCGTAGAGGGTGTTCATGAAACTGCGGGCGGAGTTGACCAGCGCCTGCTGCACGCACTCCATTTCCGGGCACATGTTGGCGATCCACAGATTCGGGTTTTCGCCCTGGCCGAAGTACTGCTCGCGTTCCGATTCGCCCAGCGCCGAGAAGGCGGTGGCGTTGACAAAAACCGCGGCGAACTGCGTGAGCACCCCGCCCTGCTCACCCCAGATCAGCGTTCCCTTGCGGGAATTGCAGATCCGTTGCAGCAGGGTCGAGCCGGTCCGGTGCACCGGCGAGAGCACAAACAGATCGAGGAATGCGGCATCCGCCGACGCCGCCGGCAAGCGCCAACTCAAGGGCTGATAGGCCAAGCCCTGCGGCGCCGCGGCGGTCGAGCAATCTGACGACGGGGCTTGGGAAACATCTGTGAGGGGCGTTCGGGCGTCCTGCACGCTGGCGGAGATCACATTGGACTCTGACCGAGGCGGACGGACGACTCCTAGCGACTCCACGCAAGATCGCGCCCCGCGGCAGAGCCGTTGCACGCCGCGGGAATTCGCGGCACAAAACCTGCGGCGAAGCGAGCCGGCGGGGGCCAAACGCCGCGCAAGAGATCGCAGCACGCGATAGACATAAGAACTCTCGATGGCCGCCAACCTGGTCTGCGCGGCTTCGCAATCGCGCACGGCCTCCTGCCAGCGGCGGGCGTAAGTGGTCGCTTCCCATTCCGCCGCCCGGGCGCGATCGAACGCGTGCCGCAGCGCGAGTTGTCCCTGGTCGTCGGCCTTTGTCACATCCATGTCTTCGCCTCCTTGCTTGCCGGTCCGCCCGGCGAGACGGCCTTCAATTTCCTCCCTGCGTTCCGCAGATCGGCGAGGATTGTCGCGAATATCTTACGATCGGCGGCGATTTGCCACAAGCCGGGAAATCGCCGGTCGGATTTCGGGGCTTCGGAACGCTCTGAACCCCAAAGACCTGCCGACCCATCTGTCCGTTGTCCTCTCACACGTCCGGCGACTCCGGAGGCGGTGGATCGCGGCGACTGGCCCCGTATCCTTCGGGGAGATGCCGCGAGAGGTCCATGCTGTCATGGAGCACGCGGCCAATCTCGATGTGGCCGTCGTCGCAGGTTCGGAACAACAGGAAATGCCGAGGGCGACGGACCCGGCCGGCGGACGACTCGACGCGGTTCCGACTGTGGTAGAGATGGTAGGTGCGGGCCGCGGCGGCAATCTCGGGGCGACTCCGGCTGCCGATGCGTTCGGGATCGTCGGCCACGTCGAGAATCGCACGGACCAAGAGCGCCTCGTAACGAAGCCGCCCCGACGCTCCGAACCGTTCGTGCGTCCAAGCGAGAATCGACTCAATGTCGCGTTCGGCCGCGGGCGATACGACGTAGCGGGGCATGGAATCAGCGGCTCCGCGTGGCAGATTTGGCTTTCCCGGCGGCGCGGCGGCCAATCTGACCTATGTATTTCCGCAGTTGCCGCTCACCGTCAACGATCGTCCCCTGGCCTTGATCCAGCCCGTCGAATCCCTCGGTAGCCAACGAGCGGAGCAGAGTCAACTTCTCTTCGTCTTCGCGACTGTGTTGTTCCAGCAGGCGAAGTCCCGCCCGCACGACTTCGCTCGCGTTCTTGAATCGTCCCGAAGCCACCTGATCGACGACGAATTGCTCGTAGCGGCCCGTCAAATTGACATTTCGTGTAGGCATTTCCGTGTCCGCCTCCTTCACCCCAAGTTTACGGTAGTTAGCAAAAATTGCCAATAGTATCAATGGGTGGCATTGCTCTTGCAGGCGCTAAGAAGTCGGGGTGATTCGCGGGGATTCGGGACGCGAACTGATTATGGCTATTTGCGAAACGCCTAAAGTCGCCGTAATTGCCAAAATCGGTTCGTGCGCCGGGAGCCCCTACTCCTGTCCCGGGGAACCCGTCCGAGGCGCATTCCGCCGTCCGTCTACCGTCTACTCCTTCCCCCGGTTCCCTGGTTTCGACGGATCACAACACCATTTTGCTAAGCCACAGTGAAGGCAGCGACGTGCGAAGAGGTTGCTTAACATTTTCTCCCAACTGATAAAGTAGCACCGACCGCAACGCGGGCACCTGAAGAGAGCGAGGCGGAACCAAACAATTAGGAACGCGATGCCCCAAGTCAACGCGATAAACGGAAACACCGCCTTGCGAACGGGAACCGCCGCTGCTTCTGAAAAAAGCCCGATCAGGCAGAATCCCCCCAACCACACGCCGAAAAACACCGGCGGCGGCGCCTGTAGTCAGCCCACCTGAGTTTGAACTGTGGATCAGTGACCATATTCGGGGTTTCCGGCGATGCGGTTTCCGGATGGTCTCCCAGACGGTTTCCGGGGTTTCCGAAGAAGAAAAGCGACAACCACCAAATCTAGCGAGCGTGAGCGGTCCCTACAAGATCACCGTGGTTTCTTCGCGATACGCAGCGCCAGCGGCTTCATGCCGGTGACGTTGCTGCGGAGGCCGAGGAACTTGTCGGCCGAGGCGATGCAGAGGGTGCGGAAGTCGGGGGCGCCGAAGACACAGTTGGCGGCGTGGACTTCGATGCGGCCGATGAAACTGGCCTTGCGGTCGTAGATCTTCAGGCCGTTCTTGCCGCAACAGACGTAGAGATTGTCGTGCTCGTCGAGGGTCAGGCCGTCGGGATTGGCGGCGAGGCGGTCGATCCAGATTCGCTCGCCGGCCAATTGGCCGGGACCGGTAACGTCGTAGCGGTAGATCCGCTGGCCGCGGGCGTCGGCGACGTAGAGCGTGCGGTCGTCGGCCGAGAGCCGCACGCCGTTGGGCTTGAAGCAGACGGTCGAGACGCGGCTGACCTGGCCCTCGGCCGAGCAGTAGTAGACGTCCTGTTTCATCACGGTCGGCTGGCCGTGGTGCTGATAGTTGGGATCGGAGAAATAGAAGCCGCCGTGGAAGTCGATCGCCAGGTCGTTCGGCTCGTTGAAGTGCTGGCCGTCGATCTCCGAGCAGAGGACTCGCTTTGGCGGGCGGGGGAAGGGCTTGGGGGCGTTCTCGGGGGCGTTCTTGGCGGCGTCGAGGGGGACAGTCCCATTTTCGCTGGCGCAAAATCGGGGCAGTCCCCTGACACCTGGTAGGCGACGATGCGCTGGGCGGCCCCTTCACAGACATAGAGCTCGCCGGCGGCGTTGAACATCATGCCGATGGCGTCGGTGCTGTCGTCGGTGAACAGAGTGACCGCTGAGCGGGGCCCAAGGGGGGCAGTCCCATTTTCGCCGAGGCGAAAATCGGGACAATCCCCGGGCTGCCAGCGGTGGATCGAGTTGTTCTGGCCGTCGGAGAAATAGACGGCGCCGTCGCGGTCGGCGGCGGGGCCTTCGGTGAAGCCGTAACCTTGGCCGAGGACTTCCGGTTGAGTCCGCGGCGGGATGATGTCGTCGAGCGTCATCACTTGCCTCTACGGGGTCGGACGTGGCGGGCGTGGATGCAGGATAGCCAAGTTGGCCGGGGGCGACAAGAGGCAGCGGTGGGGCTGCGCCGCGCTTCATCCACCCGACTTTCGCTATGGCTTTCCCGCACATGGGGCTATTCTATTCGCTTCATTTTACGGATGGCGGCAAGGCGGGCGGGCGGCGACGCTTCCAACAATGGAAGGGGTTGTAGCGGCGATGACGGTCGGCATCGCCGGCGGCTTTCCCTTTTTGCTGACGGCGGCAGATGCCGAAAAGAGAGGGACGAAGAGCAATGCATCGATTGCGTTGCTGCTTACCGCCTCCGCGCGGAGACAAGACACATCGATTCAACACGGGTTATTGCTGCCACCATGAATAACAACCGAGTCGGTCCGGCATGTTCTTGCAGGGGTGTTCGCTTCTTGGAGGTGCGTGCGAAACCGCAAGCGGTTTGGCGGAGAGCGTTGGCGCGGCGCGCGAAACGGCTCAGCGGCTATCTCGGCGGTGTTGCTGGCGGCGGCGCCGTTGACGTGCGCTCCGCGTGCGGCGATCGCGGCTGCGCCGGGCAACGCAGACAAGATGCCGCCGGCGGCGCGGTATATGGCGGCGATCGCCGACCTGAGCTGGTTCGACGCCAGCCGCAGCCGGTCGATTCCCGTGCGGATCTACTATCCACAGAGCAATTCCGAGCGGTTTCCCGTGATCGTTTTTTCGACGGGTTTGGGACGCTCGCGCGAAGACTGCGGCTACCTCGGCCGGCACTGGGCCCAGTGCGGCTACGTGGCGGCGTTCGTGCAGCATCCGGGCAGCGACGAATCGCAGCGCGGGCTGCGGCCGAAGAAGGACTTGCAGCGGGCGTTCTATAATCCCAACAACATCCGCAACCGTCCGCTCGACATGATCTTCGTGCTCGACCGGCTGGAGCAGACGGCCCGCGAGGGCTCGACGCCCGGCGATCGCTGCGACATGAGCCGGGTTGGGGCGGCCGGGCACGACTTCGGATCGCAGACGGCGCTGACGCTTGCCGGCGAAATGTTGCCGGGGCAGGCCGGCTTTCGCGAGCCGCGGGTGAAGGCCGTGGTGGCGATGAGCTCGCCGGTGCCGACGGGCGAGACGCCGTTGGCCGAGGTGTATGCCGGCGTCTCGGTCCCCTGTCTGCACATCACCGGCACCGCCGACAACAGCATCGTCGCCACAACGCAGGCCTATCAGCGCCGCCTGCCTTTCGATTACGTCTCGACCGCCGACCAATATCTGATTACGCTCAACGGTGCCGATCACCTGACCTATTCGGGCCATACCCGCCGCAGCAGCGCCGCCGCCGGCGACGCGATGTTTCAGCGGCTGATTGCCGAGACGTCGGCCGCCTTTTGGGACGCCTACCTGAAGCAGAACGACGCGGCGAAGAACTGGCTGGCCGGCGGGGGAGTCAAGGGCTATCTGGGCGCGGCGGGCTGGGCCGAGAAGAAACTGGTTCAGTAGGGCAAATTGGCTTGCTCGAAGCGAACCGGCGACTGGCCGCCGGCCGTTGCCCGCCGGCTATTGTCCTTCGTATCCCTGGCTCAAGATGACGCTGAAGCACCGCGCGCTGCCGACCGCTCTTTTCACGCCAGAAAAAAGCGTAGCGTCACGCCGTGCTCTGGCGTCCAGGGGCGTTCGCTGAAAACGCCATCCGGCGAATTCCTAGTCTCTCCGACGTGGGCTCCTGTTCTTTGCTTTCGCTGAAGAAAGAGTTGCCAGGCGCGTGCTTTCCGCCTTAGACACTGCGTATGATTCAGGTGCGAGGCCGCGGCGGCGCGGAGTCGCAAGCAGCGTGCGGCAGCGATGCGAGGGTTCTTCGCTCTTGCGGCAAAGCAGGCGCGTACGGGTCGAAAAGGAGGGTGGGACGATGTGGTCGAGAAAGATGAGCGGGTGGTCGGGACGTTGGCACTGTTCGGCCGCCGGATCGTGGAAAGAGAGAACGGCCACGGGCCGACGGCGGATCAGCTTTGAGCCGCTGGAAGATCGGCGGCTATTGAGCGTGGGAATGCTGCCTGCAACCACTGCCGCTTCAGCGGCGTTCCTGGCCGACGCCCCGTCGGCGGCGGGGACGGTGGCGGCGCCTTCGTCGGCCGCCGCCGTCAATGCCGCCGCGGCGGGACCGACCATCAGCAACGTCGTGGTCTCGCAGACCAAGGGGATAATCACTTGGAGCGTCTTCGACACGCTGAGCGTGACCAGTTCGACGCTGCAAGTCGACGGGGTGGCGCCGACGGTAATGGGCCCGTTTGCGGGCACGTCCGGGGCGGTGAATTTCGCCGGGCGGTTGCCGCTCCTGTCGACTGGCACCCACAGTTACCGAATTGCGGCGACCGACTCGACCGGCAACAGCACGTCGCTGAGCAACACATTCACCGTGTCGCCGCCGACGATCAGCTCGGTCGTGGTTTCATTGACGAAGGACGTCATAAGTTGGAACGTCGCCAGTCCCAACGGCGTGCAGAGTTCGCTGCTGCAAATCGATAACCGAACCGTGGCCAACGTGGCCGGCCCGTTCGCGACGGCAGACGGCAGCGTGGACTTCTCCGGTCCGCTCGGTCCGCTTACCGTCGGTAGCCACAGCTACCAGATTATCGCAATCGACGGGGCGGGCAATCGGTTCAACCCTCAACAACACCTTCAACATCACTTCGACGGCGCCGATCATCAGCCAGGTGGCGATTTCGCAGCCGACCGCCCGGTTCACCTGGAACGTCTCCGGCCTGAACCCGATCGCGAGTTCGACGCTGCAAATCGACAAAACGACGGTGCTGAACGTCTTGGGTCCGCTGGCGTCGCCGACGGGCGGCGTGAACTTCTCCGCGCCGTTGGGTACGCTGTCGGTCGGCACGCATACGTACTTGATTACGGCGACCGATACGCTCGGCAATGTTTCGACGAGCAGCAACAACTTCACGATCACCGCCACGCCCGGCTCGGGGCCGACCATCAATCTGGTGACGGTGTCGCAGTCGCTCGGCGTGATTACCTGGCAAGCGGTCGATCCGACCGGCGTGCGCAGCTCGACGTTGTCCATCGACGGAACGGCCGTTTCCGGAGTGACGGGACCATTCCCGTCGCCATCCGGCGTGTATTTCTCGGGACCGCTTGGCAGCCTATCGGACGGCACGCACACGCTGAGAATAACCGCGACCGATAATGTCAACGTGACTTCGACCTTCAGCGAAAACTTCGACATCACCGGCGCGACGGCCGACCCGCCGCCGGTGATCAGCAACATCAGCGTTTCGGGCCCGCTGGACACGATCACCTGGAACGTGGCGGACTCGTCGGGGGTGGCCAGTTCGACGCTCACGATCGATAGCCATACGGTGGCGGTCACCGGTCCCTCCGGGACGCCGACCAGCGCCGATTTCTCCGCGTCGCTCGGCCTGCTGAACGCCGGACCGCACAGTTTTACGATCACGGCGACCGACACGCTGGCCAACGTTTCGACCTTGACCGCCAGTTTCACGCTGGCCACGCAAACCAGCGTGGGGCCGACGATCCAGAATGTAGTGGTTTCGGAATCGAAGGCGGTGATCACTTGGAACGCCGTTGATCCGACCGGGGTGACGGGCTCGACCATCTCGATCGACGGTTTCCCGGTGGCGAACATCTTTGGCCCCTTCACCGCGGCGTCGGGGGTGAACTTCGCCGCGCCGTTGGACTCGCTGTTGCCGGGCACGCACAGCTACACGATTACCGGCTTCGACGGACTCGGCAGCCAGGCGACCGTCAACGGCAGCTTCAACCTGGCCTCCACGACCACCTTCGATCCGATGATCAGGCAAGTGGTAGTTTCGCAGGCGAAAGGCGTGATTACCTGGAACGTCCTCAGCCCGAACACGATCACAAGCAGCGCGATTGCGATCGACGGGACGACCGTGACCGGCGTTTCCGGTCCCTTTGCAACTTCGTCGGGCGTGAACTTTTCCGCACCGTTGGGCTCATTGGCCGCCGGCTCCCACTCGTACCGGATTGCGGCCACCGACAATCTCGGCCGGCAAGCGGCCTCGCTGGCCAATTTCAACCTGACGGCCCCGACCGCTGTCGCCGCGGCCGGCGCCGCGCAGAATTCCGTCTTCTCCAGTCTCGCCGACTCTCCGCTGGGCAATTCGGCGAAGCTCGATTGGTTGTTTGACGGATCGGCGATGGACGACTCACCCTCGGCCCTGGAAACGAACGTCGCCTGAGGCATTTCTCGCTTCGTGGCTGTAGGAGGCGACTCCCGTCGCCGACATTGCGCCTCTTCTCCGGCCACAATCGGCGACAGGAGTCGCCTCCTACAAGACCACCCCGCAATGCCACAATGCCGCCGTGGCCAAATCTTCGTCTTGCGGCAAGCGTTTTCTTCGACTACCTTGATGATTCCTCGCGGCCCCATAGAATTCGGGAGGAACGGCGGTGGCTAGGATTGTGTCGTTCGTGGTGCTGGTGGTGATCCTGGTGATCATCGGCGGCCTGTTCTTGCAAGTGATGGCCGGGTTCTTGTTGCCGCTGTTTCTCGCGCTGCTGCTGGTGCTGATGTTTGGCCCGCTGCACCGCTGGTTTCTGCGGAAGTGCGGGCGGCACGATCGCGTTGCTGCGGCGCTGACGACCGGCTCGATCCTGGCGCTGGTGTTGGTTCCGCTGCTGCTCTTGTTGGCGGGGGCCGCCGGCGAAGCGCACAACATCTACCGCGCCGCGATGGAGAGTCCCGAATGGGGCGATTCCGCTCCATCGAATGAGGCCGCGCAGCAGCAGCCGGCCTCGGCGGACCTCTCGACGCTGGTCGCCCGCGGCACCCAGAAGTTGGTCGAACTCAGCCGCCGCGTCGGGATCGAGCTAAGTCAAGAGGACGTGCAGGCGAATCTCGACAAGGCGGCAAAACAGTTCGTCGCCCCCTTGGCGCTAAGAACCACGCAGTTCCTCGGCCAGGCCCTGCTCGGCCTGCTGGTGATGGTGCTCGGCGTCTACTATTTCTTTGCCGACGGCCCGGCGATGGTCCAGACGCTCTTGCGGCTCTCGCCGCTGGAGCCCAATCGCACGCAGGAATTGATCGAGCAGTTCGACAGCGTTACCCGGGCCGTGGTCTCGGCCACGCTCTTGTCGGCAATCGTCCAGGGGCTGTTGATCGGGCTGGGGTTTTACGTGGCGGGCATCGGTTCGATCTTCCTGCTTACGGCCTTGGCGATGCTGCTGACGCTGGTCCCCTTTGTCGGCTCGGCCATCGTCTGGGTGCCGGTCTGCCTGTGGCAGTTCGCCGTCGAGGGCCGCACCACGGCGGCCGTGATTCTGGCCGTCTACTGCCTTACGATCGCGGTGACGATCGACAATGTCGTCAAGCCGCTGGTGTTGCACGGGAAATCAAATCTCCATCCCCTGCTGGCGCTGCTGAGCGTGTTGGGCGGGGTGCGGGCCCTGGGACCGATCGGCATTCTCGTCGGGCCGATGGTCGTCGCCTTGCTGCAAACGCTGCTGAACATGGTGCATTCCGAACTGAAGAGCATCACCAAGCCGCAAGCGGGGGCAACGGTGGACGAACTCTAAGACCGTAGCAGTCGGTCGAGCCGCCAAGCGGCCACGGGACGGAAATCCGTCGTTTGCCAGTCCGTCAATCAGAAAGCCCAGGGCCAATCAGTTATTCAAGTTGGGTAACGATGTTCGACGTGGCACGCAATGCCAAGGCTTGATTGGAAGCGGTTTTGATGTAATCTTTTGCGAGGTCGAGGGTTGCGTTGAAAATGTGCTTTGGGAAAATGGCGGTGAATTGACCGCGCATGAAAAAGCCGTTCCAGCAATGATAGGGGGTCACAACACCAAACCCCATCATGGAAGGAACGGCAAATGGCCAACGCAAGGAAGCGGGCCCGCCAACGACGGCGGGCGAAATCGTTGATCGGCTCGATGCGAGAGTTTCTCACGCCGGAAGTTTTCAAGCAAGTCCGAAATGCTTCAAAACGCAGGAAATGCCCGCGTTGGGACTTGCATCCTTTGCTTTACATCATCATCCTGACGACCTATTGCTGTGGCGACAGCCTCCCGGAAAAGTTTGAAGCCGCCAGAATGTTCTATGTCGCCAGTTGTCCAAAACGAAAACGGCCGGGCCAGCACTTTTCCGGCTTTGAAAAGGCCATCGCCAAACTTCCCATGCCCATCCTGCGGGCGTTGGCGGCGGCCCTGCGCGCACGGATGGAAGTCATTTTCGGCAATCAGTGGAAAGTGGGAAACTTCATCCCCTTTGGCTGTGATGGCACGCGGCAGACGTGTCCCCGCACCGAGGAACTGGAGCAACGCTTGGGAAGCGGCGGCAAAGAGGATTCGTCACCGACGATCTGGAACACCTCGATCGTGCATCTTACCTTGGGCATTCCCTTTTGCTGGCGATTGGGGAAGGGGGGCAAAGCCAGCGAACGAAGTCACCTCATGTACATGCTGCGTTGGCTGCCAGCGGCGGCGTTGGTGGTGGCCGACGCGGGATATGTGGGCTACAACGTGGCCGCGACCATGATCTTGGCGAACGTGTCCTTTCTCATCCGCATGTCCTCCAAGGCCACCTTTTACAGCGAAACCCAGGAACTGTTGGAGGAGTTCCGCGAAGGGATTGTCTATTATTGGCCGAAGAGCCAGCAGGAGGACGGCAAGCCGCCGATTCGCGGCCGATTGCTGCGGATTCACAGTTGCCGTCATAAGGTGGACGTCTGGCTGTTTACGAACGTGGAAGATGCGAAGCAGCTATCCTTGGAGATGGCGGGAACTTGTTATCGTTGGAGGTGGGAAAACGAGGGATTTTTCAGAACCTACAAGCGAACCTTGAAGAAAGTGGCGTTGATGAGTCGGACGCTACGGCTAGTGCATCGCGAGGCAGAGGCTTCGATGATCGCAACGCAGTTATTGCTTTGTCAAGGCGCGTTGGCGATGCCGGCACCGCCGAAAGACAGCCTCCCGATAATGTGCAGCCCACGGGGGGTGTTGCTGGAGGTGCGTCGTGACATGTTAGGCCGTAGGGAATCCAAGCCATTTCGTGAAAGGATTGCCCGAGCGCAACGCGAACGGCGTGTGCGTACCAGCCCGAAACAGAAGCGGGAATGGCCGCGTCGCAAAGCTCACACGGCGCCACACCCGCCGGTCTTGCTGCGGCTGACAGAAGAACAGAAAGTCAAGATTCAACAACAGTTACAAGCGGCATAACACAGTAAACTGGAAATGGCATTGGGTGGCACGGGCATCCTGCCCGTGGCCGAAAAACACGGGCAAGATGCCCGTGCCACGTCAGACATCCTTACCCAGCTTGAATAACTGATTGGCCCTGTCCGCAAGGGGCCGCGCCTTGCTGGCAAACGCAATCACCGTTAGACTGGAAGTTCCCCCGGCATCGATCTTCCCGGCAGCGACCAGGGATGCAACACCGAGTTGATCCGCGCCAGCGGCTGGGGCGGGTCTCAGATAAGGAGTGCGAGAATGCCTTTCACTACAGATATGCTCATCGATCGGTTGTTCATCCTGATTCCCCTGTGGGTCTCGTTGAGCATCCACGAGTTCGCCCATGCCTGGTCCGCATGGCGATTGGGGGACGACACCGCCAGGCTATCCGGTCGGCTGACCCTCAACCCAATGGCACACATCGATCCGATCGGCACGCTGCTGTTTCCGCTGCTGGGCATTCCCTTCGGCTGGGCAAAACCGGTCCCGGTCAATCCGCTGCGCTTCACCCGGCGTGTGAGCATGCGAACCGGCATGATGTTGACCGCCGTTGCAGGCCCCATCGCCAACCTAGTGCTGGCCGCCGCCTCGATGGTAGTGCTAGTCGTGCTAATCCTCTGTAACTTATGGGTGAGCCCGGCCGGCCATACCGCGATCTTGCTGGCAGAGAGCATGATGGCCATCAACGTCATTCTAGCGGTCTTCAACATGCTGCCGATCCCGCCGCTCGATGGCAGCCGCGTTGCCGATGGGCTGATGCCCGAATCGTTGCGTCCCGCCTGGCAGAACGTCTGCCAACTGGGCCCAATGGCTTTGATTGCCGTAATCCTCTTACCCCGCTTCACGGGTTTCAACCTGTTCGCATGGCCTTTGCGAATTGCCGGGAACATCGTTGTCGAACTGTTGCAATTGTTCGGCAGGTGAATTGTCGATGTCAGCATGAAATGCTCTTGCCTGTCCAATCTGACCGGTCTTCTGTTTCTCGTTTGCGCTCTCAATACGATGGGCGTTGTTTCCGCAGGGGACAAAACGCGGAGAGAAGGCACGGGCGGTGCGGGTCCCGTTGAAGCAGCCGATTACGATCGGCTCCGGGCCGGTGAGACCGCTGACGGGCGGATCGTGGTACCCACCAACCAAATCCTCTCGCCCTTGGGCGACCAGGTTCGTTTCCCCGCTCGGCCAACCGCCGTGTCCTTAAGTCCCGACCGACGGTGGCTGGGAGTCCTCTGCAACAACTGCGTGCTGGCGATCGATCTGAAGACGAAAAAAGTGGCGGGCAAGGTGCCTCACGCCGGCAGCTTCACGGGCATTGTCTTCGCTGCTGACGGCAGCGAGTTGTTCGCCTCAAACAGCCACGGAAGCGTCGAAGTCTACGCGGTGGACGCGAAAGGCCAGTTGACGAAGAAGTGGTCCATCCAGCTTACGCCACATCGCACCAAACAGTGTCGCGGCGCCGTGCCGGCGGGGCTGGCTCTCGATCCGAACAAGAAGACGCTGTGGGTAGTCCATAATATGACGAATGTCGTCGGTGAAGTGGATCTGACGTCGGGCGAAGCTGTCCGTAGAATCCAGGTCGGCAACGCACCTTATGACGTCGTCTGTGCGGGCGGCAAGGTCTACGTGAGCAATTGGGCCGGGCGGCGTCCCGGCAAGGGCGATCTGACCGGACAGTCCGGCTCGGCCCCACCGGTGCGCGTCGATGCGAGAAGACACATCGCCTGTGAGGGCTCAGTCTCGGCGATCGATCCGGTTCTCGGCAGGGTGCTCAAGGAGATTGTCGTCGGTCCGCATGCGGCCGGTCTGGCCGCTTCGCCCGATGGCCGCTATGTCTGCGTGGCCTGCGCCAATGCGGACGAGGTGAGCGTTATCGCCACCGCGCGCGACGAAGTGGTGGAGACGGTCTCTACCCGGCCGGCCGCGGCACTGCTGCCGGGCAGCGCCCCGAACGCCTTGGTCTTCGATCCCGATGGAAAGGCGCTTTACGTCTCGAACGGCACGAACAACGCCGTGGCGGTGATCGCCTTCGATCCGCCGCACAGCCGCATCAAGGGCTTTCTGCCAACCGGCTGGTACCCGGCCGGGCTGGCGTTCGATCCACAACGGCGGATGCTCTACGTCGCCAACGTCAAGGGGATCGGCTCGCGCAACCCCGAGCTAAAGGGGCGACCCAAGATCAAAGGCAGGATCGTCTGGGGCTTCAACTCACGCGAGTACTTGGGCACCGTCTCGCTGATGCCGTTGCCCAAGGGGGAATCGCTGGAGCGCTGTAGCAAGGCGGTGCTGACGAACAACCGTCTGTGCATGGCGCAGCGTGCCCGGTCGCAGCCGCGCCAGGGCGCTTCGCCCCGCCCGGTGCCCGAGCGAATCGGCGAGCCCTCGGTCCTCAAACATGTGCTGTACATCATCAAGGAGAACCGGACCTACGATCAGGTGTTTGGCGACGTCCGCGAAGGGGAGGGCGATCGCGACCTGTGCATCTTCGGCGAGAAGATAACGCCCAATCTGCATAAACTCGCGCGCGAGTTCGTCCTGCTCGACAACTTCTATTGCAGCGGAGCGGTCAGCGCCGACGGGCACCAGTGGACCGACGAGGCTTATGTGACCGACTACATCGAGAAATCGTTCGGCGATTGGCCGCGGAGCTACCCGTATTGGGGCGGCGACGCGATGGCCTACGCCGGCAGTGGATTCATCTGGGACAACGTCCTCGCCCGGGGAAAGACGCTGCGGGTCTACGGCGAGTTCGTCAGGGCGACGGTTCGCTGGAAGGACCAGGCACGCAAAGGCCGACCGAGCTTCCTCGAGTGCTATCGCGATTATCGCAGCGGGGCCGGCAAGATCGAGGTGAGGGCGACGGCCGCGATCAAGACGCTGGAACCTTACATTTGTCCTACGGCGACGGGTTTCCCGATTGTCGTCTCCGACCAGTTTCGCGCCAGCCAGTTCCTGCGCGAGTTGAAGCAGTACGAAGCGAAAGGCGAACTGCCGAACCTGATGATCATGCTCTTGCCGAACGACCACACCTCCGGCACGCAGCCGGGGATGCCCACGCCCGCGGCCGCGGTGGCCGACAACGACCTGGCGCTGGGCCGAATCGTCGAGGCCCTCAGCCACAGCCGATTCTGGCCGCAGACTTGCATCTTCGCCGTCGAGGACGATCCGCAGGCCGGGTTCGACCACATCGACGGGCATCGGACCGTGGCCCTGGCCGTCAGCCCCTACACGCGACGCCGTTTCGTGGACAGCACCAACTACAACCAGACGAGCATGGTGCGGACCATCGAACAGATTCTCGGCCTGCCGCCGATGAACCAGCTCGATGCCTCGGCCACGCCGATGGCGAGCTGTTTCAGCGAGCATCCCGACCTGACGCCCTATACGGCGGCGAAAAACAACATTCCGCTCGATCAAGTCAATCCGCGGCTATCAGACGTCCTCGATCCGCGGCAGCGTCACTGGGCCGAGGTGTCGCTGCGGCTGCCGCTGGACGACGTCGACGAAGCCGACGAGGACACGCTTAACCGCATTCTCTGGCACGCCCAGACCGGCCGCGACGATACTTATCCCGCCCGGGCGGCGATCGATCCGCCCGGCGAGGATGACAGTGATTAGCTCGACACGGCCGAACGTCTTGCCCTTGGCAATCGCCTCGCAAAAGCCGCGCCGCTCGTGGCAAAAGACCTTGTCGCGGCCGACCAGAACATCTTCGTTTGCTGAGCCGTTGCTACGCAAGGCTATCGAGCGCACCGCGAACGTATCCGACCGTCTCGGCCACGCCCGGCAGCGGGTCGTGCTCGTCCTTCTCAAACTCGAACGACAGATTGCCGCAATAGCCGATCTTCTTGAGCGTGCGCAGAAAGCGGGGGATATCGATGACGCCGCGGCCCGCCTCAACGGTATGTCCCTTCGCCGTCGCCGCGGATACGTCCTTCATGTGAATGTCGAACAGCCGGTCGGCGAATCGTTCGGCGGCACGGCTTGGATCGCCGCCCGCGCGGACCGTGTGACCGATGTCGATGCACAGGCCCACGCGGCGATCGAGCCCTTTGGTCTTCTCGTAGGCCACTTCGGGCAGCGGAAAGAACTTGTCACCCGGTCCATGATTGTGGATGGCGACGCGGATGTTGTACTCGCGCACCTTCTCGCCAATCAGCGGCAAGATGGAATAGGAGGGCGCGGCGACGATGATCCGCATCCCGCCGGCCTTGGCGTACTCGAACGCCCGTTGCACGTCGTCCGCTTGATGCATGTTGATTACTCCGCAGGCGTAGGGGTCGATGCCCGCCCTCCTCGCCTTGGACACAATCGCGGCGATCTGTTGCGGCGTGCTCCCAAGCGGCAGGTGAAAGTCCTTCAAGCAGATGCGTTTCAGGCCGAGCCGGGCCGTCATGGCCAACGCCTTGTCGAGCGGGAACTCCCTGAAGGTGTACGATGCGATTGCCAGACCGAACGTCCGCTTGGAGCGCGTGCTATCCCTGTCTTGCTCGGCCGCTATAGAATCCTGCCGCAAACCACCGCCGACCGTCAGCGATGCCACGGTCCCCACGCCGGTCCACTGTAAGAACTGTCGTCTGGTTGCCATCGTCGTATCTCCTGGTAGTATGTAGTTTCTGTTGCGGAGAGGGCAGGTTAGCCGGATTGTCGCCTTTCGCTCCGCGAAAGTAGCGGGGATTGATCGCTACTTTCGCGGAGCGAAAGGCGACAGAAGGCTTTCCGCAACAGAAACTATGTAGTAAGCGAACACCGTCAGTTGCGGGCGGACTTCGCCAGCCGATCCCTCACCATCGCTACGGCTAAGCCGGGTTGCTTCCAGTTCTCCCCCGCCATGATCGAGCGCTGGTCCGCCGTCATGGGAAAATGCCACTGCTCGGCAAAAATCGGGCTGAGGTCCTTCCGCGCGGCGAGACTGGCGGAGATCAGCCAATACAGTCCCTGTTGCAACGCCCCCGCTTCGCTGTCAGGATTAGCTTCCGGGCACGTCGCGAGGTAGTGAAAGAACCGCTTCACCCAGACATTGCCGCCGTTCTCGCGGCGCAGACGCAGCATCGCGGAGGCGTAACATACGGGCTGATCGGAAGGGATGATCACGTTGCCGCGCGCGTCCTTGACGCGATGTGCCTTTTCGTCCTTGCACGTCGTATTCGTGAACAAGTCGAGGAAGTTCAGCCCGCTCGCAGCAAAACGAGGCTCCACGGCTTCGATCGTTTTGCGGGTGTCGGCCTCAAGGTCCTCGCACTTCAGTGCGTCCATGCAAACGTAGCGCATGAAAACGGCGAACCCGGTTGTGAAGCAGGAATGCCGATTGCCGAAGGTGTAGAAATTCCGCCCCATTTCGTAGAAGACGTAGTGCGGCATCGCCTTGGGATGCGACTTCAGTTCCGGGTAGTTGTGGTCGTAGAACATCGCCAGTTCGATGCCCGTCGCGCCGACATATCCGCAGCCTGCGCCGCAGGTCACTTCATAGGCCGGTACGGCGGCGATAGTTGGCTTGCCGTTGATCTGATGGAACGATCTCGGCAACTGTCCGGTGAGGTTGGCATACAATTGCCAGCCCGCATCGAGCCGCGACACCCAAATGCCCATTAACTTATGGTCGAACTGCGGACTGGTCGTGAAAAAAACCACCCGCTTGCCCCTCCACGGCGTCAGTTCGAAGCTGAATCCCCCGCGGGTCCAAGACTCGGGTTGCATTGCCAACGGGGCATAGTCAATCGGCTTTCCAGGCGCGAGCGGCGCAGTCTCGTCGGCTCAGCGACGTAGAAGTTTCGCACAATACAAGAGCGACAAGGCTGGCCAGAACGGCGGGGACGAAGTGTTTCATGATCCGGCGCCTCCAATTCAGGGAATCTGTTGAGTCACCTTCCAATTGAGTTTCCTCGCTGCAATTTCACGGCCTGTTCTGCTCGGCAAATCTCCCCTCATACTTCGCATGGCCATCGCATCGTTCAAACACGAACTGGCAGATGCGGGTGTCCGGATACAGGGCCAGCGGCGCATGTCCGAGGTTCACGATCTCCAAGACCTGATGGTTCGAGATGCCCGGGTGCATGAAGCCCGCGGTGACGTGGACGGCAAGCCCGAATCGCGCGAATCTGCTTCGTCCTTCAAGCCGGCCGGAGACGTTGTCGGCCAGGGTGATCTTCTCCCGCGTGATCCCGAGAATCATCTCGCCGGGCTTGATCACCACATAACTCCCATCGTCGACGTGGACACTCCTGGTAATATCCTCGAACCGGGAGTCGTTCTTGACGTGGTAGACCTTGGACTTCTTCTTGAACACTCTGAAGTCGTTCCCAAGCGTAAGATCGACGGATCCGGGACCGACCTGCGAGCTATCGAGCGGTTCAATCCTGATCGAGCCGTCCTCCAACGCCTTCTCGATCTCCACCCCGACTAGAATGCTCATGTCAGCGAGACCTTTCTTTGTCCTAACTCGTTTCGGCGGCTCTGCGTGGCGACCTAACGATAGGCGAGCGACGGTACCGGGCGGTTGACATCGAACACCGAGAACTCGCGGATCGCCACCGCCGCCGCACTCTCCTGGACGTTCAGGCGGATGGCGGTCATCGCGGTCCGGCGGAAGGGCACGATCTGGCGGTTGCCGATCTGTGTGCCGCGCAGCAAAGCCATCCATCTTCCGCCGGGGAGTCGGCCTTCGACGGTGAAACGACGCGCGCGTTCGCCCCTGCGGATGTCCTCGCGGAGAACGACGTGATCCACGGTCTTCTCGCCGCGGAAGTCCATGCTCAGGCTGTTGCCTTCACCGTTGGTGGTGAACAGGGGCTTGGCAAAGCGGGCGGCGATTTCATCGCCAAATTCCTTGAGCCGGCGAACTTGCGCTGGCGGTATCTCGCCGTGATCGTCGGGCGTGACGTTGAGCAGGAGGTTCACGCCGCGGCCGACCGACATGTAGTAGATCTCGACGAGCGCGTCGAGGCTGAGAATGCGGCGGTCGCTTCCCTGGCGCCAAAACCAGTCGGGCCGCAGGATCGAGACGTCGCACTCGGCCGGGCACCAGACGTTGCCCGCGGGAGTGCCGCCGCCTTCCCTGGGCGTCTCGCCCTCCTTCCATTCAATCGTGTTCCAGCACGGATACGGTGCGAAGCCGTGTTCGGTCCCGACCCAGCGCGACGAGTTCAGCCGCCGGCCCTGGAAGGTGATGATGCCCGGCGCAAGCCTGGCGATCAGATCATTGACCGGCACGACGTTGCCGCCGTCGAACCACAACTCGAACATCGGCCCGTATTTCGTGAGGATTTCGGTCAATTGCCGCCGGTAGATTTCGTTGTACTGCCTCTGTTTCTCCGCACTGGCGGCGCGTCCGCCGCCGCCGACTTTGTGGATATCCGAGCGCGGCGAGAGGTAGACGCCGAAGCGCAGGCCTTGTTTGCGGCAGGCCGCCGCGAGATCGCCGAGCATGTCGCCTTTGCCGTTTTTCCAGGGCGACGTTTTCAGGCTGTAGTCCGTCGTATCGGTCTGCCATGCGCAATAGCCGCCGCAGTGTTTGGCCACGAAGATCAGGTAGCGCGCCCCCGCGGTCCGCGCCGCCCGGGCGATCTTCGTCGCGTCGAACTTGTCGGGATTGATCTTCTGCGGCGGCGTGGAGAGATCATCGCCCTCGCCGCCTTGATAGACGTTCGGCGCCCAGTGGATGAAGATCCCGATGCCGGCCTCCAACCACTCCGCCTGCTCCCGGCTCGGCCGCGGTAATGCGGTCTGCGCCGCGGCGGAAGCTGCGAAAGACACCGCAACAACTGTCGCCAGTATGAGTCTTATTCTGCACGGCATGGTAGTATCTTTCCAGACAAGGGTCGAACATCGCCGGCCGAAGGGGCTACTTCTGCAACGGCGTGAGAATCACCGTCTGCAATCCGATGACTTTCCACTTCGGCTCCGCTTTCGGTTTCACTCCCAACGTATAGCTGCCGGCCTTTTCAATCTTCAGTGTACCCAGCCTCTCGGTAGTGAATGTCGACCAATCGCCGGTAGGTTTTGATCTTCCCGAAAGCGATTGATCGCCCATCGTGATCACGAATTCGCTGCCTTCGGCGCCGGTCTGACACGAATAGACGATCTCCACACGGTAGATACCCGGCTTCTGCAACTTGAATTGCCAGTCAACGTAATCCCTGGGATCGTGCCAGTAGCCGATGTTGTCTTTGCCGCCGCCGGATTCATAGCGGGGCGAATCGCCGTGGATCGTCGCCTCCGCAGCGTGCAGCATGATCTTCCCATCGGCTTGCGGGCGAATCGACAAATCGACTTGCGGCGGGCCGTCGATTTCCAGCACGACGACCGAAACGTCGGGATCGGGAAGATGCTCGGACAAACTGAGCGCGATCCCGCCGCCGGCGGAACGCTTCCATTGCACGCTCCGGGCGCCGTCGGCGAGCCAGTAGGCTCGTTTCACTTCATTGCGCAACGCCGGCAGCAGCACCTCTTTCCCCGGAGTGCCGTAGAGGTGGAGGAATATTTTGCCCGGTTTTTGCGTGCATGTGCCCCAGGCAAACGAGCGCGGCCAAAACGGGCTGTGCCGCGTGCCGTAAATCGCGGCGCCGTTGAGATTGAGCCACTGGCCGATTTGCAGCAGCCGCTCTTGCATGATGACCGGTATGCGTCCGTCGGCGGTCGGGCCGACGTTCAGCAGCAGGTTGCCGCCGTTGCCGGCGCACTTGGCCAGCATTTGCAGCAACTGGCCGCGGGTGTTGTAGTCGCGGACGTCCTCGTTGCGATTGTAGCCGTAGCTCGAACCCATGCCGCGGTCTTCCTGCCAGGGATGGGTGGGCGGGAAGTTGCCGCCGCCGTATTCGCTCTCGTAGATGTCGCCGTGTTGGCCGCGGACGCCGCCCCAACGATCGTTGACGACGACCTCGTTCTTGCAGGGCGAGTTGTTGTAGAGCCAGGCCAGGAACTCTTCGCTCCGCCACTTCTTGGAATCCGGCATGTCCCAATCGCCGTCGGCGAAGATGAAGGCCGGGCTGTACCTGGCCACAACGTCCTTGATCTGCGGCAGGAAATGCTCGTTGACGTAGCGGGCGCGATCCGACTGCCAGAGCGGGTGATACCATTCATAGAGCGAATAGTAGATTCCCATCTTCATCCCGCGGCGGCGAACGGCGGCGGTCACTTCTCCCAGCACGTCGCGTTTCGGGCCGGTCGCCTTGGCGTTCCAGCCGGGACTATACGGGCTGGGCCAGAGGCAGAAGCCGTCGTGATAGTTGGCCGCCATCACCACGTATTTCGCGCCCGACTGGGCAAACAACTCGGCCCACTCCGCGGGATTGAACAACTCGCCGCGCATCATCGACCCGAAGCGATGGTAATCGAAATCGCCGCCGTAGTTCTTCACGTGGAAGTCGTAAAACGGCCCCTTTCCGCTGCGCACGTGGTTCCAATACCATTCGGCATACTCGCCCTTGGGCGCGTAGGAGGGCACGCAGTAGGGCCCCCAACAGACCATCACGCCGAAGCGGGCGGCGTTGAACCATTTGGGAATGGGACGCTGGTCGAGCGACCGCCAATTCGGCTCGTACTTCTGGCCCAGCGCCGCCGAAGCGGCGAAGAACGATGCCAGTGCCCATGCGATTAAGCGATTTGTCACTCGCACAACTCTCCTCCACACGGGTCGATGTCACCGTAAACTTACAATCCGCAAATCAGCAGGATCGACCAAGCCGCGCCGGCGTTCGCCGGTTGCACGTGGGCGGCCATAGTCGCGCTTTGGTCCCCGCTTCACCGCATTGCAGTCGATGACAGAAGAGCGATGAAGGTGACCAACGCGAGTCTAAGTCGGCATGTTCTCTCATCTTCCCCCATAATCCCTCATGTCGTACTACTTTGTTTCTGTTGCGGAAAGCCTTCTGTCGCCTTTCGCTCCGCGAAAGTAGCGATCAATCCCCGCTACTTTCGCGGAGCGAAAGGCGACAATCCGGGCTAACCTGCTCCCTCCGCAACAGAAACTATTTTACAGCAACACGCAGCATACCCCAAGGTCAGCCCCATATCAATGGTGCAAGGGGCATCATCTGTCCCCCTGGACAGTCGACAGTCAACCTGAGTTTTTGCGGCCTCAGCGGAAAACCGTTGACATGTAGGATTGCGGAGCGACAATGAGATGCGGTGAAGTACCACCCCGCCTTGGCAAGAGTGTGGCCAGGGGAGAAACGGCGCACGAGAGCAACAACGACGTCAGACTTTCTCGTTCGGATGACTACCAAGACGCTTCTGGTGACTCTTGCCTGCACCGAACTGAAGAGCGTGCCGATTGCATCGGCAACCGCGGCGGTTCGGCCGGATGCGAAGGGAGAAATCACTTTCTCGGCAGCGCTTACTGCGCGCGTCCCGACAAACTGATCGCGAGGAACAACAATGAGAATCTTCTCTGATCGAACGACGGCGCTACTATTCGGCCTTGCGTTCGTGTTCGCGGCCGCCGCGACCCCGCCGCCGCCGGCCCTCGCCCAGGGCACGCGAGCCGACTACCAGCGGGCGGCGCAGCTACGGCAACTGACGCGAGGGAAGGTCTTCCGCGATCGTGTTTCGCCGCACTGGTTCGAGGACGACAACCTCTTCTGGTATCGCGTGGCGACGGGTCCGGATGCTTGCGAGTTTGTGCTGGTCGATGCGGTAAAGGGCCTCCGGCAGCCGGCCTTCGATCACTCTCGACTCGCCCAAGCCTTGGTCAAGACAGGACTCCCAGAAGAGCGGGCCGACCGGCTGCGAATCAACGACCTGGCGTTTCACCTGAAAGACCATCACGTCGACCTCCGCATCGACGGCCAGTGGTGGCGTTGCAATCTGAAGCAGTACAACGTGCGCAAGCTATCGCCCGCTGAGCGTCCAAAAACGCCGCCGCGGGCGAACAGATGGCCGCAGGGACTTCGCGCCAGCGTCAACACCGGCGAAGAAACCGAAATCACTTTCGTCAACCACACCAAGAGCAAAGTCGAACTATTCTGGATCGATTCGAGCGGCAAACGCATCAGCTATGGAGGCGTCGAGGCACGGCAAGAACGCCGCCAATCTACCTTCGTCGGACACGTCTGGCAGGTGGTGGGGGAAAAGGGCAGAATCCTCGACGTGGTGATGGCCGAAGAACTCCCGTTGGAAGTCGAAATCACGGGCAAACCCGCCTTCGCTGCCGGCGACCGGCAGAAGCACCGCGAGCGCCGCCGCCCGCAGGGCGCGTCACCCGACGGGAAATGGCTCGCCTTCAGTCGAGACGACAATGTCTGGGTCAAGAACTGCGAAAGCGGCCGGGAGTTTCCGCTGAGCACCGAGGGGACCGACGACGACGGCTATGGCGACCGCTTCTTCTGGTCGCCTGACTCGAACAAACTGGTCGCCGTCCGCACGAAGCAGGGGCAGCGGCGGAAGGTCTATTTCGTCGAGTCGTCGCCGCCCGACCAGATCCAACCGCGCTTGCACTCGTACGACTACCTCAAACCGGGCGACCGCATCGATCAGGACCGGCCGGAACTCTTCGATCTCGCCACGAAGAAACCCATTAAAGTGCGAAACGAACTGTTCTCCAATCCCTGGAGCATCACCGACGTCCGCTGGGCGCCCGATTCCCGCCGCTTCACTTTCCTTTACAACCAGCGCGGCCACCAGACGCTGCGGATCGTGGCCGTCGATGCCACAAGCGGGGCGGCGCGGGCGATCGTCAACGAACAGAGCAAGACCTTCATCGATTATTCTCAAAAGGAGTTTCACCAGTTCCTCGACGAAACGCACGAGATCGTCTGGATGTCGGAACGCGACGGTTGGAACCACTTGTACCTTTACGACGCCGATTCGGGTGCTGTAAAGAACCAAATCACCAAGGGCGATTGGGTCGTGCGCGGCGTCGATCGCGTGGACCCCGAGTCGCGGCGGATTTGGTTTCGTGCCGGCGGAATCCGGCCCGGGCAGGATCCGTACTACGTCCACTATTGCCGCGTAAATTTCGGCGGCTCGGGCCTTGTCGTGCTCACCGAAGGCGACGGCAGCCACGAAATCGAGTATTCCCCCGACGGCCGGTTTTTCCTCGACCGGTATTCGCGTGTGGACCTCCCGCCGGTCAGCGAACTCCGCCGCGCCGACGATGGCCGGCGGGTCTGTGAATTGGAGCGGGCAGATTGGAGTCGCCTGTTGGCGACCGGCTGGAAAGCCCCCGAGCGATTCTCGGCGAAAGGGCGCGACGCCGCCACCGAGATCTACGGGGTCATCTGGCGGCCGACCAATTTCGACCCGAAACGGAAGTACCCGATTATCGAGGACATCTACGCCGGGCCGCAGGATTCCTTCGTACCCAAGCGATTCCAGCCCTACTACCCAGACCAATCGCTGGCCGCGCTGGGCTTCATCGTGGTGAAAATCGACGGCATGGGCACGTCGAACCGTTCCAAGAAGTTTCATGACGTGTGTTTCAAGAACCTCGGCGACGCCGGCCTACCCGACCGCATCGCCTGGATTCGCGCGGCGGCGGCGAAGTACGCTTGCATGGACCTCTCGCGAGTGGGCATTTTCGGCGGTTCGGCCGGTGGTCAAAACGCCGCCCGGGCGGTCATGACGCACGGCGATTTCTACAAAGTTGCCGTCGCCGATTGCGGCTGCCACGACAACCGCATGGATAAGATCTGGTGGAATGAGCAATGGATGGGCTGGCCCGTCGGACCCGAGTATGCCGAAAGCTCGAATGTCACCTGCGCGGCGAAGCTCAGCGGCAAGTTGCTGCTGATTGTGGGCGAAATGGACACCAACGTCGACCCCGCTTCGACGATGCAGGTCGTCAACGCGCTGGTCAAGGCCGACAAGGATTTCGATCTGTTGGTCATCCCGGGCTCGAACCACGGCGCCGCCGAAACGCCATACGGCTCTCGCCGCCGCATGGATTATTTCGTGCGTCATCTGCTAGGTATCGAGCCGCGGGAGAGGTAGACGACAATCACAGCCGTGCATAGCAGATGACATGATCGCAGCAATGGGAACGACGAGGGCGGTTAATTACGGGCTGGACGCGCCGTATGTGGTGCGCAACTTCGCGCTGGTCGGCGCCGTCTGCGTAACGATCGGGCTGGCGTTCCTGCTGGCGGGGGCGCCGGGCGTCTTCGGCATTTTCCTGCGCGACACGGCATTGAGCGCCGGGCTAGTGTCCCTGCTGATGGCGGGATGGATGTACTGGGTCGGCACGAGGGGAAAGCTCCGCGACCGCGATCGGCTCCTGGCCCTCGTCCCCTGGCGCGGCGATGAGACGGTGCTCGACGTCGGCTGCGGACGCGGCCTGTTGTTGGTCGGGGCTGCCAAACATCTGACCAGCGGCAAGGCGGTCGGCGTCGATCTCTGGAGCAAGGACGACCTGTCGGAAAACGGCCCCGAAGGCACGCGGGAAAACGCGGCCCTGGAGGGAGTCGCCGACCGCGTCGAGGTTAGGGACGGCGACGCTCGGCAACTGCCGTTTGCCGACGACACTTTCGACGTGATCGTGTCGCGGGCGGTGCTGCACAACATCTACGATGCTGCGGAGAGGCAGCAGGCCCTGCGCGAGATCGCCCGCGTGCTGAGGCCGGGTGGCTACGTCGCGCTGCTCGACATTGTGCACACGGGGGAATATGTGAAAGTGCTGGTGGAGTGCCGCCTGATCAACGTCCGCCGCGTCGGCTCGCCGGTTGTTGCGGGGCTGATGTCGCTGGCGACTTTCGGGAACCTGCATCCGTTTACGGTGACGGGGCGTAAGCCCGCGTAGAACTGCCCTCGATAAGAGCTGGCGGCCACGCAGCGTTGATCCAGTCGCTGGACCTACGGAATGTCGTCCACATGGGCCACTCCCCTCGCGGCGGCCAGCTCGATCGCCGAGATGGGAGAGGAGACGGGGGCAGTTTCTAACGGGTGCAGCCAAAGACGGCCAACACCCATGAGCTACGGCGTGCGCCTGCAACGCGGTGGGCTTTCAGCCCTGATGGCGCGCGGATCTAAGTGGGATCTCTTGGCTCGCCGGAATTCGGTTGAGATTGCGGGACAGTGGGCCGTCACTGCCTTGCGAATACCGCCTATCTGCCTTGCCGGTCGCTGGGTATCACGGCTTACGTTCCGTGCTTCCGCCATCGCCAAGCATACGCCAAGAACCCGAAGAAGGCCGCAATAAGAAGAGCCAGCGTCCCGGGCTCTGGCGCCGGCGTGATCTTCGCGGCCGGGAGTGCGCCCGCCAGTTGTGGCAGACCGACGTTGGCAACCCAGAGATCGCGATCCAGGCCGTTCACGGTTCCATCATAGTCCGCGTCCCCCTGTTGCCACGTCGTACCCGTGAAGGCGTTCGCATAGAAGATCGCCAAATCGCGGCTGTCCGCCACGCCGTCGAGGTTGAAATCGCCGGGATACGTAGCCATCACCCTGACCTGCTTCGAGGCGGTGTTGTCGATGCACCCCAGCGTCAAGCCCGTCGCAGCTGCGGTCGAATCCTGGAACTGGCCGATGTCCCAGCGACCACCGTCGCAACTTGCTTTCAGCAATCTCTGGATTGTGGCGATCGGGTCCGCCCCGGCCGTGTAGTCGAAGACGATCGACCCGAATCGGATGTCGGCACCGCCACCGTCGAGCACGCAGTTCTGGGCAGCCGGGGCCAATTCGAGCGTCCCTCCCGCGATCGTCGTCAGACCTGAGTAGCTGTTGGCCCCACCAAGAACGAGTTTCGCCAGGCCGTTCTTCGTCAGACCGTTTGCGCCCGTGAGAGATGCGTTAATGGTCGCAGCACAGTTGGCGGTAACCGTCCCGCCGGAGAGCGTCAGCGTGGCGCCGCCACCGCTATTGATGGTATAGCCTGTTCCGTTGAAGACCAGCGTTCTGGCAGCGACGTTTTCGCTGACGGTGATGGTGGAAGTCCCGCTGGGATTGAAGAAGACATCCAGGTTTGATCCACCGGCATACCAGCCGAGCAACGTGGCGGCCCCAGCCGACGAAGCGCTCCACGAAGGCGACAACGAACTCCAATTGCCGTTGCCGGCTTGCAGCCCCGTGGCTACGCCTGTGTCCCAATAGGCGGCCGTGGCCGCAAAACTTCGGGTGAACGTACCATTGGCTTCTATCGTTCCCGACCCGCTCATATACACGCTGTAGGTGCCGAGCCCCGTGATGCTGCCGCTGGTCAGTTGTGTTGAAGGCAGAGAGAGCGGTGCATTCATGTAGGTACTGTAGGAACTCAACGTCCAGGTGTCCGCGGTTCTTGTCACCTGAATGGTGGCCGGACTCGGCGTGGCGGGAATCATGTTGATCGGATTCAGCGCACAGTTCCAAGGACTGCCGGTGGAGGATACTCCCGACCAGGAGATGGTGCCCTGATTGATCTGGAAGCCGTGATCCATCATATCGAAGGAGGTTTGGCTTGTAACCGCTTCGGGGCCGTATGGACTCATCGGCGAACCGTTGAGGGTGCTGGTACTGATGGTTTCTTTGACGAAGCCACCAAGCCACTGGAGGTGAAAACTGCCTCCTGTGTCGTTGATGAGGATGTTGCCGGGATTGTCCAGTTGGAACGCCAGAGTGTTCAGGGTGGACTCCCGGGAGTCGTCATCATAAGCCGAATCCAAATTGGCGATGTAACCGCCCGTCATGTCGAACGACTTCGTATCCGATGAATTGCCAAGCAACGAAGTGGTCGCCAGGATGGTGATCTTGATGACGTTGTTCGTGCCCGGGGCCGTCAGTGTCATCGGCGCCGACTGGGCTCGAAGACCAGAACCGCTCAAAACGATCATTGCGACCGAGATGCCGGCCGAGACTGAGAAAACACGGCTCATAGGAACTACCCCCAAACGAGAAGGCAAACTCGGAAAAGACCCGGAAAAGGGCTCTTCCCTCGACTTCCGCCCATTATACTTCCTGTCATGGCAGAGTCTACGCCCCTCAGGGCCGATCAGTCTTTCATTGTAGGGTGGGTCAAGCGAAGCGCAGCCCCATAGGCACAAAGTTAAGGAAATTGGTCTTTCAATAAAACGGGGAAGTCCTTAAGCCAGGCGAAGTTATTGCAAACACAAGCCTGGAAGAAGGAGCTTCCCGATGGAGATCGTAACGCAAGTCACGGGGTTGTTGCAAGGGCTGTTGAGTGAGTCGATGGATGCACTGGCGCGAGAAACCGGGTGCGTAAAGCGGGAACGCAAGTTCTCGGGGTCTACGCTGCTGTCCTCCTTGGTGCTGACCGTGCTGCGAAAGCCGACCCCCCAAAGTCGCGACTATCAAACCACGGCTGCCCAACTTGGGGTGATCGTCACGGAAGACGCCATCGCACAACGTTTTACCCCCGACTTGGTGAACTTTCTCGAACCGGCGCTGCAGCGCGTGCTCGGCCACGTATTGACCGCCGATGCGCCCCCGATCGCACTGCTGGAACGCTTTGCCGAAGTGGCGATCGGCGACAGCACCACGATTGCCTTGCCCGACGAGTATGCCGACCGCTTCCCCGGTTGCGGCGGCTCGCACGGCGGCGGCAAAGCCGCGCTGAAAATCCAAGTGCTCTGGGAGCTTCGTCACGGAACGTTGCACGTGCTGCTGGAGCCGGGCCGCGCGAGCGACGCGAAGAGTCCGATTTCGGCGATCCCCTTGGCCCCGGGAACTTTGTCGATCTTCGACCTGGGATATTTTTCCGTGGAACGTTTCGAGCGTGCGCAGAAGGCGGACGGCTATTGGCTTTCGCGTCTGCAGCATGGGACGGCGGTCTGCGACGAGCGCGGGCGACGCCGGGATTTGCGGGCATTTCTCGAAGAAAACGCGGACAACGGCGTGGTCGATGTGGCGGCGCAAATCGGTGACAAGCGGCTGCGGTGCCGCTTGGTGGCCGTGCGTGTGCCGCCGGAAGTGGTCGCGCGGCGATGCCAGAAAATCCGCGAAAAGGCGCAGGACCACGGCCGCGAGCCGTCGCAGGAATACCTGCACCTCCAAGCCTGGACGATCTTCGTCAGCAACTGCCCGCCGGAGTTGCTGACGTGGAAGGAAGTGGTGGTTCTCTACCGCGCGCGGTGGCAAATTGAACGATTGTTCAAGCTCTGGAAGTCGTATAATCATCTGGCCGATCGCCAGGTCCATGCCCCGGCGGCCAAGCAACTGGCGGAGGTGTATATCAAACTCATCGCCGTGATCGTGCAACACGGCATGTTGTTGATGGCCGTGTGGCTCGATGGGCGGCGGAGCCTCTGGCGTGCGGCTGCCAGCCTGGCCGGATGGGTCGCCCAGTGGCTCGCCGCGATCGACGATCCGGCGAGGCTCGAGCGCGTGCTCGATCAGCAACGTCAGTCCTTGTCCAAATCCGCGCATAAGCCGTCGCCGAAAACACCCGAGTTGTTTCCAACTACTGAATAATCCAGGACTTCTGGAGTACACTGTTGCTTAACTTTGTGCCTATGGGGTCAAGCGAAGCGCAGCCCCACCACAACCAACGAAAACTCCGGGAAATGGTGGGGCTGCGCTTCGCTTGACCCCATAGGCACAAAGTTAAGGAAATTGGTCTTTCAATAAAACGGGGAAGTCCTTAAGCCAGGCGAAGTTATTGCAAACACAAGCCTGGAAGAAGGAGCTTCCCGATGGAGATCGTAACGCAAGTCACGGGGTTGTTGCAAGGGCTGTTGAGTGAGTCGATGGATGCACTGGCGCGAGAAACCGGGTGCGTAAAGCGGGAACGCAAGTTCTCGGGGTCTACGCTGCTGTCCTCCTTGGTGCTGACCGTGCTGCGAAAGCCGACCCCCCAAAGTCGCGACTATCAAACCACGGCTGCCCAACTTGGGGTGATCGTCACGGAAGACGCCATCGCACAACGTTTTACCCCCGACTTGGTGAACTTTCTCGAACCGGCGCTGCAGCGCGTGCTCGGCCACGTATTGACCGCCGATGCGCCCCCGATCGCACTGCTGGAACGCTTTGCCGAAGTGGCGATCGGCGACAGCACCACGATTGCCTTGCCCGACAAGTATGCCGACCGCTTCCCCGGTTGCGGCGGCTCGCACGGCGGCGGCAAAGCCGCGCTGAAAATCCAAGTGCTCTGGGAGCTTCGTCACGGAACGTTGCACGTGCTGCTGGAGCCGGGCCGCGCGAGCGACGCGAAGAGTCCGATTTCGGCGATCCCCTTGGCCCCGGGAACTTTGTCGATCTTCGACCTGGGATATTTTTCCGTGGAACGTTTCGAGCGTGCGCAGAAGGCGGACGGCTATTGGCTTTCGCGTCTGCAGCATGGGACGGCGGTCTGCGACGAGCGCGGGCGACGCCGGGATTTGCGGGCATTTCTCGGAAGAAAACGCGGACAACGGCGTGGTCGATGTGGCGGCGCAAATCGGTGACAAGCGGCTGCGGTGCCGCTTGGTGGCCGTGCGTGTGCCGCCGGAAGTGGTCGCGCGGCGATGCCAGAAAATCCGCGAAAAGGCGCAGGACCACGGCCGCGAGCCGTCGCAGGAATACCTGCACCTCCAAGCCTGGACGATCTTCGTCAGCAACTGCCCGCCGGAGTTGCTGACGTGGAAGGAAGTGGTGGTTCTCTACCGCGCGCGGTGGCAAATTGAACGATTGTTCAAGCTCTGGAAGTCGTATAATCATCTGGCCGATCGCCAGGTCCATGCCCCGGCGGCCAAGCAACTGGCGGAGGTGTATATCAAACTCATCGCCGTGATCGTGCAACACGGCATGTTGTTGATGGCCGTGTGGCTCGATGGGCGGCGGAGCCTCTGGCGTGCGGCTGCCAGCCTGGCCGGATGGGTCGCCCAGTGGCTCGCCGCGATCGACGATCCGGCGAGGCTCGAGCGCGTGCTCGATCAGCAACGTCAGTCCTTGTCCAAATCCGCGCATAAGCCGTCGCCGAAAACACCCGAGTTGTTTCCAACTACTGAATAATCCAGGACTTCTGGAGTACACTGTTGCTTAACTTTGTGCCTATGGGGCTGCGCTTCGCTTGACCCACCCTACAATTCCGCCCAAATTCAAAAACTGATTGGCCCTGCTACGCCCCTGGCGGCAATGCGAGCCAGTGGTTGCGCGGCAGGGGCCTGCCCAAAAGTGGTGGAGTGACGAAACGTCCGGGCAAACGGCCATTTCACCGAATTCAAGACATTGGAAAGCCGTGGTGTGCGAGGTTTGCAAGACGGCGGCGGGCGGCAGACATTCCCACTCCTAGATCGTGCGTCCGGCGCATTACTGACGAGGCGGGCTTCCCCGGCGACAAACGACCCGGCTGTGGCGCCGTGGCATTCCTTCCCAATAAGCCAATAACGAACTCTGAAGCGGCCCGTAGCGTCCGATCGGCCCGTCTTGCCCGGGTAGCTGAGTGTCGCGATCGTCGGGGCGAGTGGCCTCCCTCCGTTCCGTCCCCAACGCTGGTCGAACAGCGAAGCGTCTGGCTTAACCCAAGAGAGGTAGGGGAGCGTGGCCTCGACCACCGCATCCTCAACTTAGGTTGAAGCGAGGGCGACGGGAATCGAACCAGCAACCACCGGATCGACAGTCCGCTCAGCACAATGGTATAACTACTTATATAACAACCATTTAGTATCTCTTGACTGTATCCCAAGTACCGCATAGAATGCCCGATAAATGCGGTGAAAGGGATACACGACAGGGGATACGGGTATGGGTTGGGCATAGCAACAGAAGCAAAAGGGAGTTCGACTTTCCCTCACTTGGTTCGCCGCTCGCAAGTGCTGGAAGAAGAAGGTCAATGGCACGGTAGTCTACTTCAAATTCCCCGACTCTGGTAGGGGCTACGACCAAGCTCTGGAAGCCTGGGCTGCATGGAAGAAGGAACACGATCAACCCTTCGATCCTGATGGGCAACGACAGCGGCTTGAACGGATGGTGGAGTGGTATCAAGTTCATGGTGAACCCGAAGGCGAGGAAGGAAGGCTGGCAGTGTCCTGAACCAATTGGAAATGGAAATTCTCAGTCGGCTGGGTTAGAATTGTCCCCCAGACGAGGAGAATTTCATGAGTGGACAACGACGACACTTCGGCACGGACCAGAAGGCTGCCATTCTCAAGAGGTATCTGGTCGATAAGGTGCCCATCTCGGACCTCTGCGACGAGTACGGGATCAAGCCGAACCAAATCTACGCCTGGCAGAAGATCCTGTTCGATAATGCGCCGGCCGCCTTTCACCCGGTGGCCAAACGCGAAGCCAAGAGGCTTACCGCCCAGGAGGAGGAAGTCGCCCGACTGCGGGCAAAGCTCGTTCAGAAAAACGAGGTCATCTCCGAATTGATGGAGGAGAACGTCCGCGCAAAAAAAGAGAATGGGGAACTCTGAACGGACGTTGGGGTCCCCACGACACTCGCGACGAAGTCGTCGATTACGTGCGGCGTTGGAAGGAGCGCACGGAGATTCCCGCCAGAAAGTTCGTGGCTTGGCTTGGCATCGGCCAGAGCAAATTATCAACTTCTCTTTCGAGTATCCGCTGGAAGGCTACCGGCGATTGGCGTTTATGATGCTCGACCGCGACGTGGTGGCCATTAGTCCATCAAGTGTGTATCGCGTGTTGAAGGCGGCGGGCCGCATCGGGCGATCGACCAACAAACCCTCGAAGAAAGGCACAGGCTTTCAACAACCGCAAAAACCCCATGAACACTGGCATATCGACATCAGCTACATCAACATCCACGGCACGTTTTACTACCTGACGACGATCCTCGACGGCTTCAGCCGCTACACCGTGCATTGGGAGATTCGCCGCTCGATGACCGAGCAAGAAGAGTTGACGATTCTGCAACGGGCGAGGGAAAAGTTCCCCAACGAAACGCCGCGGATCATCAGCGACAACGGCTCGCAGTTTTTGGCGAGAGACTTCAAGGAGTTCATTCGCATCTGCGGGATGGCGCACGTGCGCACCAGTCCGTATTATCCGCAGAGCAACGGCAACTTGGAGCGATTCCACGGCAGCATCAAGGGCGAATGCCTGCGGCCAGGCACGCCGATCTCGCTGGAGGATGCGGTGCGGATCGTGGGCCGGTACGTCGAGCACTACAACGAAGTTCGCTTACACAGCGCGATCGGCTACGTGGCGCCGGCGGACAAACTGGCAGGCCGCGAAGCGGAGATCTTCGCCGCCCGCGATCGCAAACTGGCCGAGGCCCGCGAGCGCAGAAAGGAGCAGCGAGAGGCGGCCCGTTTGCGGACGGTTGCCTGAATGAACGCAGGACGCTACGATGAGTGACGACCTGGGCGGAGGATAGGGCTCCGGTGGGAACCGACCCGAGCGCCGACCCAGGGGTTGTGAGCGAGGCTCGGGCGGTGGTTCTGCCGCCGCCCACCTCCCGCGCTTACAACACCAAAGCGAAAAATCCAAGCACTACCAACCAACTTCAACACCCGGACGATCCTAGCAAGCCAATCGAAGTTTCCATTTCACGCTGAACCAAGACAAAACTACTCCAATCCTCCAATATCAGTTTTCACATCCGTTGACTCCCATCACACCCCATTACACGCCGCAGAAGCCGCGCTTCCAAGCGCGCGAGCAGGACGAAGACGAAGTGCAGCGCTGGCTGCGCGAGGATTGGCCACGAATAAAAGAAGTGCTGCGCGGCGGCGTGCCCACATCGTTCTGATCGACGAAAGCGGCTTCCTGCTCTCACCGCTGGTTCGTCGCACGCTTGCGCCGCGCGGGGGACAAAAGGTGTCAGGAACGAATGGCACTGTCGCCATTGTAACCTGTTTTAGGTGCAATGTTTGTGCAATTCTTGGCGGAGGACGTGTCTGGGTTTCTGCATGAGCGGATAGCCGTGGCGGCGGCGCTTGAGCACACGCGGTTCGAGCCGGCCAGGGCGGTTGGCAACTTCGCAGCCTGCCACCTGGCGCAGAAGCGCGAGACAGCATTCGTGCAGTTGCCCGGCCGTCATCGTATGGCCGGTCAGCAATGCTCCCGCCGAAAGTACATACTGAGTCGTCGCGGTAAAGCTGATTTGTCGCGGCTGTTTGTCGTGCAACCAGGCGGCGTTGGCCGCCGTCGTGCGAATCAGGTTGTAAGTCAGCAGTGTCGTGGAGAACTCGCGTCGCACCATCTCCGGCGATTTACAACGAACGTGTGCCAGATTCAGCGACGCCTTGATCGCGCGGATGTCCAATTCCGAGTTCCAGCGAAAACCGTAAAGCTCTGCGATTTCTTCGCTGCTATAAAGAGTTGCGTCCGTCAGCGTGGTGACCACGGTGATCTTTTTCGTGCGACGGCCCTTTTCCACGACCGTGTAACGCAGTTCACGCAGTTCGAGTGTTTCGGGGATGCGCTCATAAGTCTCCTGCTCCATCCAGTCGGGACATACAGGTTTGGTCCAGATGATAAGGTGATCGTTCTTTCCCAGGCGTTTGCCGCGGCGAAAGTCGGACTTCCGCATTTGGTGCAGGCGGGCACAAACGTCCGTGCCCTGGAGAAGCAGCAGCGCAATCATCATGAAGGAGCAATAATGGCGGTCGAACACGGCGATATCGCCCGCGTGCAGCGAAGAAGACATCGACCGGAGCAGCGCCGTCTCGCCGGTTTCCTTGCCCTTGTAGGGACCGATGGCCGCATCCATCACGCAAGCTGTTGCCAAGGAAAGGATCGCCACCGCGCGGGCGATCGGCAGGCCCACGCCCTTCTTCTGCGTTCGCGGATGGGGAAACTCGGCGGCGTTCTTGGGTGTGTCCGGCATGGTGAAGGTGAAACCATCGACAAGTTTGGCGTGCCGGTTCTTCCACAGCCAGGCCGGGTCGGCCTGTTGTTGAAGCTCCTCGGCCACTTCCTGGCCCAACTCGTGCAGCGCCGTTTCCGATAACTTGCCGCGGGCCTTGCAGTAATCGCCCGTGTCGTGCGTTGGGGGCTGGATGCCCGTGTGGAGGCAATGACTGGCGATTCGGGCGACGGCCGACTGACAGGACGCCTCCTTGCCATCCCGCAGCAACTGGCTCAGAAACGCCCACAGGACGATCGCCGTGGAGTAGACGCCGTGTCGGCCAAACAGCGCGTCATGGCGGCCGAAAGCTCGCTCGATCCGTTCACCCGTGAGAACGTCGGCGAAGGGCAAACCATCGTGGGCCAGAAACGCCTCGACGATTTGTTGAAAACTGCTGCTGCCGCCGTTCGGAGAATCAGGTATATGCTCGCGCATGAAAAGACCCTTCCTGGTGAATTTGCGGCAAGCAAACCAGGAAGGGCCTACTTTCTATCGCCAGGCAAGGGCCAAAACTTGAAACTTCGCCTGACGGGGCGAGACTTTATCCGACTCCCCGCTCCGTTCATAGACCAGATTGCGCGCACACCCTAAAATGCGAGACATGACAGTGCCATTCGTTCCTGACACCTTTTACCCTCCCGTCTTATCAATGGGCCTACGACAACGCCGGGCGGGTGACCGACTTCTACAGTTGGCTCGACTCCTCCGGCTCGCCGACCTACAACAACGTTGCGACCTGGGCCCACGCGCAGTACAATTACGACCATACCGATCAGCTTGCCAGCAGCGGCGGCACGGCGGCCGTGCAATACAGCAATTGGCAAAACGCCCCGGCCGACAAGAATTATTCCTACGACGCCAACGGCAACCGCAGCGGCGGCGGTAACATGACCGGCCCGGGCAACCAGACGTGGGAGGACGCGGCGGGCAACGAGTATTGGTACGACAACGAGGGGGACCGTATGCGGGAGGACTTGGCCGACGACGCGGGCACAATTCTCTACACTTACGACAATCGCCACCGCTTGGCCAGCGAAGCCTACGGGGCTTACGATGGGGAGGGCCAGTTCCAGGCGACCGAGACGATCAGCTATACTTATGACGTCTTCGATCGTTTGGTGGGCAAGACGGTAACCGGATCGAAGACGGACAAGGAGGTTTACGTTTACGACGGCGAGAACATGATCTTAAAATTCCAGAACTCGACCGGGGCCGCCCTGACCAATTCCAATCTGGTGCGGCGGTTCTTAAACGGGGCGGCGGTCGATCAGGTCTTTGCCGAAGAGGTGACCGCCGGCGGGAGTTCCGTGCAGACCCGTTGGCTGTTGGCCGACAACGAAGGCACAATCCGCGACGTGGCCACCTACGCCGCCGGCGTGACCACGGTGCAGGACCACCTCGTCTACGACTCCTTCGGCAACGTCGTGCACCAGAGCAACTCGGCCGACGCGCCGACGTTCAGCTACACCGGCCAGATGTACGATGCCGACGCGAAGGCCTACCATTGCGGCGTCCGCTGGTACGACCCGCAGACCGGCCAATTCCTCAGCCACGATCCGCTAGGTTTCGCCGCCGGCGACCCCAACTTGTACCGCTATTGCGGCAACGGCCCGACGAACTTCACCGATCCCAGCGGGATGTACCAGAGCGGAGGGGCGAGCGGTGGAGGAGGCGGGTGGAGCGGGAACACTGGCACGGGGGCGAGCGGGGGCGAGGCGCCGGCTGGACCGGAGCAGGTGAAGAAAAAGAAGAATCAACCTTTTGCGAATCCAGATAACGTACAGACAACGGATTACCTAATACCACTTGCGCGTGGCATAGACGTAGCAGTCGGCACGGAACATTGCGGTCGGTGGGCTGACGCATTCATCGCGGCGATCCGTGAGAAGAAATATGATCGCGGTTTCCAGATCACGGTGACCAAGGTCGTTTGGGAGTATTCGATACCCGGCATAGATCAGGCACGCGATGGTATCCTATGGGTTTGGGATAAAATTTTCCGCACGAATACTAGTGGCGTGCGCCTTCGACATGTAGGGGTGAAGATTACGTTTCAGGACGGAACTTACGTTTACTTTGACGATGGCTGGTGGGGCGGCATGTGGTTCGGCGTAACGGTCAACAACATGTTCCTTGAGCCCGGCAACATATGGCCGGGCGTGCATGAGGTGCAATGAGCGGTGGCGGCAACACTCTGGATATTCCTGCTTGTCGGTCTCCTGGTGTGCTTGGTCGTTGTTCTGGAGTCCACACCGCGGAGCGACGCCCGGATAGCGGGCCTGTCTTCCAGGCAAGCTGGCTTCTTCTACTCGTTGATCGTTGGCGTGCTCGTCGCACCGTACTTGGTCGTGCTCCTGGCCGAGCAACTGATCGGATTACGGCCACAACCGGGTTTAGGGTACGCTGTCCTCGCCCTCCAATTCCTTCTCCTCGCCACGACCTACGTCAGATATCGCCTTGCAGGGGTGTTGTGGTTGCACTGCGCCGGAGTATCGATTTGGTTCATTTACGCTGCCGTCGTCGTAATTTCGGGGCTAGGGTCCGGTTGTGAAGCGCCGGTGTTCTTCGACTCGGAAACTGGCTTGTTCTTGCAGATGTCCCTGGGCTTCGGATCATTGCTAAGTGTCCCATACGGCTTGTTCCACGTGATGATTCGGAGGAGACAGGCCAAGGATGACAAAGGGCGAAAGCCACCGGAGTCGAGACAAGGGGAAAGAGAGGGGTAGAGTCGGGAGTCGCAACGGGGGGAGTCGCAACGGGGACGCGGCTAGTTTTGGAAAATGCGCACGACGGGGAGAACATGATTTTGAAGTTCCAGAACTCGACGGGGGCCGCCTTGACCAATTCCGACTTGGTGCGGCGGTTCTTAAACGGCGCGGCGGCCGATCAGGTTTTTGCCGAAGAGGTGACCTCGGGCGGGAGTTCCGTGCAGACTCGCTGGCTGTTGGCCGACAACGAGGGGACGATCCGCGACGTGGCCACCTACGCCGCCGGCGCGACCACGGTCCAAGACCACCTGGTCTACGACTCCTTCGGCAACTATACCGAGAGCAACTCGGCCTACACGCCCACGTTCACCTACACCGGCCAAATGTACGATGCCGACGCCCAAGCTTACCATTGCGGCGTCCGCTGGTACGACCCGAAGACTGGCCAGTTCCTCAGCCACGACCCGCTCGGTTTCGCTGCTGGCGACCCGAATCTCTACCGCTACTGCGGCAACGGGCCGACGAACTTCACCGATCCCAGCGGGATGTATGAGAGCGGCGGGAGCGGTGGAAGCGGCGGTGGGTGGAGCGGACAGTCGAATCCAACCCATACCCACGGAGCGCAGGGCGGCAGCACCTACACGACGACCGCGCCGCCGCCATCTTCTTCCACTATGAGGGACATGAGAGAGGAACATCCCATATGGCTGGATAGGATGGAATGGAATGGAGATACGTTCGTTTGGCAGCGTTTGCCGGACGGCCTGTGGACTTGGTTGCCCATCGGTGCTCGGATTGTGGGTGAACAGGACGGCAGTTATCACATCGAATACCCTAACGGAAACGTCTCGAACGTGGGACAACCCAACACGACCCTGCAGAACGGTAATACATGGGGGGGTTATATAACGCATCCGTCGCGCATGGATAAGGGCTACAGGATCGCCTTCTACGTTTCGGTGTCTGTGGCCGTGACGGCAGGGGTGGCGGCAGGCGGGGTGGCCCTTGCTGGTGGTGCCACTGCCACTGCCGCCGCTGGTGGAGGGACCACTGTCGTTAGCACCGCTGGTGGTGCCACTGCCGCTGCCGCCACTGGTGGAGGGACCACTGTCGTTAGCACCACCGCTGCTGCGGGTGGAGGAGCTGGAGCGGCAGCGACAGGTGCCGTAACCCGCCAACTTGTGTTCGAGACTTTGGAGTCAATAGACCTCATAAATCCTGCGTATCCGTTCGATTGGCCCATGTTATTTCCCCACCTGTAGGCGGTTGTGTCTTGCGCCTGTTCCTGTCCCGAGAAGGAGGACTCGTCATGAGTAGCCTGGAAGATGAAGCGACGAAGCAAGGCAATTTCCTGCTAGACAAAGGCGATCTTGAGGGAGCGATAGGTGCATACACCGAGGCCATTCGTCTGAATCCACAGAATGCTCAGTCGTACTCCAGCCGGGGCCGAGCTTACTTGCGAAAAGGCGAATTCGACAAGGCCATCGCCGACTGTGACAAGGCCATACAGCTTGATCCGATGATGGCCGAGGCATATTGCACGCGTAGTAGTTGCCACGGTGGGAACGGCGACTTCGACAAGGCCATCGCTGACTGCGCGGAGGCTATTCGTCTCGACCCGCACAGAGCTGAGGCGTACCATGTCCTAGGAATCGTCCATGGGCAGAAAGGTGATGTTGAAAGAGCTATTGCTGATTTTACAGAGGCTGTTCGCCTCGACCCGAAGTTGACTCAAGCATTTTGGGGGCGAGCCAAGCTTTACGATATGAAGGGTGAGTTCGACAAGGCGATCGCGGACTTAACCGAGTCGATTCGACTCAGACCGCAATGTGCGGAAGCGTATTGGGGGCGAGCGCGTGGCTACGATACGAAGGGTGAGTTCGACAAGGCGATTGCGGACTGGACCGAGTCCATCCGGCTCAGACCGCAATGTGCCGAAGCGTATTGGGGGCGAGCCAACGCTTATAATAAGAAGGGTGAGTTGGACAAGGCCATCGCAGACTACAATGAGTCCATCAGACTCGATCCACGACATGCCGAAGCGTATTGGGGGCGGGCCTATGCTTATTCTAAGAAGGGTGAGTTCGACAAAGCCATTGCTGACTCCACGGAGTCCATCAGACTCGCTCCGAGACACGCCAAGGCGTACTACAACCGTGGCGTGGTCTACAGCAAGAGTGGTGACCATGACAGGGCGATTGCTGACTTCACCGAGGCCATTCTACTCAATCCGAAGGATGCCGAGGCGTACTACAATCGTGGCTCCTCCTGTGGCAACAAGGGTGACCTCGACAAAGCGATCACGGACTTTACGGCGGCGATTCAGATCAATCCGAAAAATGGCTACGTATTCTATGCTCGGGGCTATTTGTATTCGCTGACAGGCGATAAAGCCAAAGCCGACGCCGATTTCGCCCAAGCCGAGACATTAGGATACAAAGCGAAGCCAGGCAGGCCCAGTTGTCCAAGTCCAATGAACCAATAATGGAGCCTATAGTAGCGGGCTCCTCTCGCACGATAGTTCCACTCGCACTACGTTCTCACTATCGATACGCTTCCAATGTTCCCATGATTTCCGTCATCTCACCGGTCTACAACGGCCAAGCTACGTTAGAACGGGCGATTCGGTCGGTCGTCGTTCAGGCCTTTGTTGATTGGGAGTTGCTGGCCATCGATGATTGCTCTACCGATAGCTCGACGGCGATTCTGGACGCTTGGGCCAGGCGGGGCCGATAAAGGGGACGGGCGCATATATTGAGTAAACTGCGGTGAGTGGGTAGGACGTTAAGGGAAACGGGTTTCCTCGCGTCTTTCGGCCGCGATCGGCAGCACGCTCGACTTCGTCAACAACTACCAGTACGACAACCTCGACCGGCTGACGCAGATCACCCAGTCGGGCCAGTCGGGCGGAAACACGGTGGCCAGCAAGGAGGTCAGCCTCTCCTACTACGACAACGGCCAGTTGAAGACCGTGGACCTCTACGCCTCGACCAACGGCTCGAACCAGGTGGCCGACGGCGCCTACGTCTACGACCACGCCGGACGGCTGACGAGTTTGACGTATTCCTTCCAAAACTCGACTGCCTCCGCCCCGTCGTATCAATGGGCCTACGACAACGCCGGCCGGGTGACCGACTTCTACAGTTGGCTCGACTCCTCCGGCACGCCGAGCTACAGCAACGTTGCGACCTGGGCCCACGCCGAGTACAATTACGACCATGCCGGCCAGCTTGCCAGCAGCGGCAGCACGGCGGCCGTGCATTACAGCAATTGGCAAAACGCCCCGGCCGACGAGAACTACTCCTACGACGCCAACGGCAACCGCAGCGGCGGCAATAACTACACCGGCCCGGGCAACCAGACGTGGGAGGACGCGGCGGGCAACGAGTATTGGTACGACAACGAGGGGGACCGCGTGCGGGAGGATTTGGCCAACGACGCGGGCACAATTCTCTACACTTACGACAACCGCCATCGCTTGACCAGCGAAGCCTACGGGGCTTACGACCAGTACGGCCAGTTCCAGGCGACCGAGACGATCGTGTATACTTATGACGTCTTCGACCGTCTGGTGGGCAAGACCGTAAGCGGGTCGAAGACGGACAAGGAGGTCTACGTTTACGACGGCGAGAACATGATCTTGAAATTTCAGAACTCGACGGGCGAGGCCTTGACCAACTCCGACTTGGTGCGGCGGTTCCTCGACGGCGCGGCGGTCGATCAGGTCTTCGCCGAAGAGGTGACGTTGGGGGCGAGTTCCGTGCAGACCCGCTGGCTCTTGGCCGACAACGAAGGCACGATCCGCGACGTGGCCACCTACGCCGCCGGCGCGACCACGGTGCAAGATCATTCTGGTGAACCGGTTCCGGTGACACAATACCGAATTCCGCGCAACATTGCATGAATTCCGTATTGTGTCACCGGAACTCACCGGAACTGCGTGCCACCGGAACTGCCCTGACCGGAACTGCCTGACAGACCAAAGCATTGGAACCCAATTCCGCAGGGCGGGGATGGGAGGCCCCGACGCAACGCCTCGCCATTTCTTCCGGGGCACATTCCCGCCGCTGCCTTTCCCATGATCTAGTACAGTCAACTGGGTGCAGGGATGAATCAATGAGGTGCAGGTTGCAGAAACCAGCGATCTGGGCGCAGCGTCACGCGCGCCGCGCCTGGATTGTTCTATTGGCCGTGGTTACACTTCAACTGGCGCTCACGGGCGTGGGGGTCGCTCGGAGTGTGAGCGAACTCACGTCTCTCCACTACCTCGTCGGTATCCTGCTCTCCGTCATCTTGCCTCTCCTAGCGGTGTTCCTGCTTTGGCGGGGGCACATGGCGGGTCGCTGGATCCTAATAGGGCTCTTTGCGTTGCGTGGCGCGGCAGAGGCTTCCTGGCTCGTGTATCTAGCCACAATTTACCCATCCGCCATCTTGTCAGGGTCCGGACCCTTAAACATCACGAACGCACTGTTTTATTCGGCGGCAACTCTATGGCTGTTGTTTTCCCGACACCTGCGCCCGATTCGGTGCGACGGTTCAGCGGACCTTGACAACCGAGAGGGAGAAAAACGGTAGAGAGTCGAAACAGGGGGAGAAAAGGTGTCAGGAACCGTTATCGGGCAACCACGGGGGAGATGACGCGAGACAAAACGGTTCCTGACACGAATGGCACTGTCATGTCTCGCATTTTAGGGTGTGCGCGCAATCTGGTCTATGAACGGAGCGGGGAGTCGGATAAAGTCTCGCCCCGTCAGGCGAAGTTTCAAGTTTTGGCCCTTGCCTGGCGATAGAAAGTAGGCCCTTCCTGGTTTGCTTGCCGCAAATTCACCAGGAAGGGTCTTTTCATGCGCGAGCATATACCTGATTCTCCGAACGGCGGCAGCAGCAGTTTTCAACAAATCGTCGAGGCGTTTCTGGCCCACGATGGTTTGCCCTTCGCCGACGTTCTCACGGGTGAACGGATCGAGCGAGCTTTCGGCCGCCATGACGCGCTGTTTGGCCGACACGGCGTCTACTCCACGGCGATCGTCCTGTGGGCGTTTCTGAGCCAGTTGCTGCGGGATGGCAAGGAGGCGTCCTGTCAGTCGGCCGTCGCCCGAATCGCCAGTCATTGCCTCCACACGGGCATCCAGCCCCCAACGCACGACACGGGCGATTACTGCAAGGCCCGCGGCAAGTTATCGGAAACGGCGCTGCACGAGTTGGGCCAGGAAGTGGCCGAGGAGCTTCAACAACAGGCCGACCCGGCCTGGCTGTGGAAGAACCGGCACGCCAAACTTGTCGATGGTTTCACCTTCACCATGCCGGACACACCCAAGAACGCCGCCGAGTTTCCCCATCCGCGAACGCAGAAGAAGGGCGTGGGCCTGCCGATCGCCCGCGCGGTGGCGATCCTTTCCTTGGCAACAGCTTGCGTGATGGATGCGGCCATCGGTCCCTACAAGGGCAAGGAAACCGGCGAGACGGCGCTGCTCCGGTCGATGTCTTCTTCGCTGCACGCGGGCGATATCGCCGTGTTCGACCGCCATTATTGCTCCTTCATGATGATTGCGCTGCTGCTTCTCCAGGGCACGGACGTTTGTGCCCGCCTGCACCAAATGCGGAAGTCCGACTTTCGCCGCGGCAAACGCCTGGGAAAGAACGATCACCTTATCATCTGGACCAAACCTGTATGTCCCGACTGGATGGAGCAGGAGACTTATGAGCGCATCCCCGAAACACTCGAACTGCGTGAACTGCGTTACACGGTCGTGGAAAAGGGCCGTCGCACGAAAAAGATCACCGTGGTCACCACGCTGACGGACGCAACTCTTTATAGCAGCGAAGAAATCGCAGAGCTTTACGGTTTTCGCTGGAACTCGGAATTGGACATCCGCGCGATCAAGGCGTCGCTGAATCTGGCACACGTTCGTTGTAAATCGCCGGAGATGGTGCGACGCGAGTTCTCCACGACACTGCTGGCTTACAACCTGATTCGCACGACGGCGGCCAACGCCGCCTGGTTGCACGACAAACAGCCGCGACAAATCAGCTTTACCGCGACGACTCAGTATGTACTTTCGGCGGGAGCATTGCTGACCGGCCATACGATGACGGCCGGGCAACTGCACGAATGCTGTCTCGCGCTTCTGCGCCAGGTGGCAGGCTGCGAAGTTGCCAACCGCCCTGGCCGGCTCGAACCGCGTGTGCTCAAGCGCCGCCGCCACGGCTATCCGCTCATGCAGAAACCCAGACACGTCCTCCGCCAAGAATTGCACAAACATTGCACCTAAAACAGGTTACAATGGCGACAGTGCCATTCGTTCCTGACACCTTTTTCGTCCCTTTTTCGTCCCAAGCTGCGTTACAGCAGCGAGGTGCTGAAATAGCGTTCGGCGCGGTCGGGGAGGATGGTGGCGATGTTGCCGACGTGGCGGCGGGCCAATTGGCGGGCGGCCCAGACGTTGGCGCCCGAGGAGATGCCCACCAGCAGGCCCAGTTCGCGGCCGAGTTGGCGGGTGGTGTCGATGGCGTCGTCGTCGCTGACCTCGATCACTTCGTCGACCAGCGAGATGTCGAGCACGGCGGGGATGAAGCCGTCGCCGATGCCTTGGATGCGGTGCAGGCCGGGCTCGTGTCCCAGCAGGGCGGAGACGTTTTTGGGCTCGACGGCGACGATGCGGGCGCGGGGATTGCGCTCCTTGAGAAAGGAGCCGATGCCTTGCAGCGTGCCGCCGCTGCCGACGCCGGCCACCAGGCAGTCGATCCGCCCGTCGAGTTGCCGCCACAGTTCGGCGGCGGTGGTTTCGTAATGGCAGCGGGGATTGTGGGGATTCTCGAACTGCTGGGGGACGAAGACGCGGGAATCGGCGGCCGCCAACTGCTCGACGCGGGCGACCGCCCCGCCGATGCTCTCCTTGTCGGGCGTAAGAACCAGATCCGCCCCCAGGGCGCGAATGATCTTCTTGCGTTCTTCGCTCATGCCCTCGGGCATGACGATGCGGACGCGATAGCCTTTCATGCGTCCGATCAGGGCCACGCCGATGCCGGTGTTGCCGCTGGTGGGCTCGACGATGATCGAGTCGGGCTGGAGACGGCCGTCGCGCTCGGCCCCTTCGATCATGGCCAGGGCGACGCGGTCCTTGATGCTGCCGCCGGGGTTGAGAAACTCGGCTTTGGCGTAGATGTCCTCGCCCCGCAGCCGCACCAACGGGGTGTTGCCGATCAGTTTGAGGACGTTGTCGGTAAACATGGCGGCATTTTATCGCGCGCCCTCGGCGCGGTGAAGGGCACTTTAACGATTTGCGGCTCCCAAAACCCCGGCGAAGCCTCATCGACCGCAAAGCTCACCACCGAGACACGGAGGGCACGGAGAAAATGACAAGAAAGGCAAGAAGCCACAGATGAACACGGATGAACACGGATAGACCGACGAGAAGGAACCCGCCACCATCATCTGTGTTCAGCAGTGTTTATCTGTGGCTCCCTTCGTCCGGTCTCCGTGTCCTCCAAGTCTCCGTGGTGAACACAACGCGCGGTCGGTCAGTGTTCGCCGATTATCCGGCCGACTTGTTTTTGGCCGGAGGCGATTGCCGCGTGGAGAAAGGCCGAACGCAGCGGTTTGATGGCGACGGCTGCCTTCAGTAACGGCGTCTTCTCCAGGACGGCGACGAGCCGGGCGAGGAGGCGATGGCTGACGGGGCCGCGGCGGTCAAAGATCAGATCGGCGAGTTTGTTCCGCTCGACGGCCATCATTGCCACCCGCTCGATAATCGTTTCCGGGGTGAAGACCCGCTGGGGTCGTGGCGTCATCGAGATCGCCTCGCGAGGGCAGACGCGAGCGCACACGCCGCACCCGAGGCAGAGATCTTCGCGAAGGCGAGCGGTGCGGACCTCGCCCGCTGCACCGCTCTCAAGTCGCCTCGCGGCCGACGGCGGCGAATCGCCGTCGGTGGGGACGACGTCGATGGCGTCCATCGGGCAAACGGCGGCGCAGCGGCCGCAGCCGGTGCACTGCCGCGGGTCGATTTGCATCATCCAGGCGGAGGTGGTGATCGCGCCGCGGACCTCGCCGACCTTCGCCGCGCGGAACATCTCGCAGCAACAGCCGCAGCAATTGCAAATGTACGTGACGCGACGCTGCACGTTTTCGCCGATCTGCACCAATCCGGCTTCCTTGCTGATCTCCAGGATCTTCATGCCCTCGGCCGTATCGATCGGCTGGCAGAATCCGTTGCGGACCAGCGAAGCGGCGGCGTAATTCAACGAGAGGCAGACGCGCTGCGGCGCGTCGCAGGCGGTGCCTAAGTGACTGGCCTTATGGCGGCAAGCGCAGAGACCGACCCCCAGGGCGGTCGCCGTCTGCACGACGTGGCTGGCCCGCTGCCAGTCGAGGACCTCGGTCTGGTCCGGCGGCAGCGTCTCTTCATCGACGAGGACGCGGCCGATCTGCGTCGATCCGCGGAACATGGAACGAGAGACGTGGCCGCCGTCTTCTTCCAGATACTCTTCGAACAGCCGGGCGAGCTCGCCCTGCGGCAAGTCCTCACAGGTTCGCATGAACGTGAATTCGAAGAACCCCAGTGCCATTGGCGCCAGGCAGAAGTATCGGCGGCCGTCGTGTTCAACGTCGATGACCAATCCGCGCCGCGCCATTCCATCCAATTGGTCCAACAGCGGCGCGGCGGGCGTCTTCAACCGCGCGGCAAGGTCTTCGAGATCCGTCAGGTGCAGCGGCAGGCGGCTGGCCAGCTCAACGTCGCGGGGCGGATAGAGGAGCCGCAGGATTTGCATCAGCCGGGGCGAGGCCGGGGCCCCGGTGACCGTGCGGTCGAGCTGCCGCTGCAAGGCGCGGTAGTGGCGGTCCACATCGACGGCGTGTCCCATCGTCTATCCACCCCTCCGTTAGAGAGCGGACGAGTATCGGAGTGCCCCCGTGTCGCGAGGAACTTTGCAGACAACGTGATTTTAGGAGGCGTTCGTGCGGCGGGCAAGGCGTCTGGGGCCGCGGGCGCAGTAACGGATTTTGCGGCTTGCGGTTCCCTGGGACAGCGGAGGGCGTTGGTCCGCGTCAGCGCTTCCCTTTGGGGCGCGGCTAAACGAGCGATAGAAAAGACGCCACCCTTAGTCGGGTCGCCGCGGCCAGTCTTGACCGGCGGCCCTATAATTGAGCACCCGGCGCGACAGCATACGACTTGCGTCTAAGCCCGAGCGACGCTCTGTCGGGATATCATCGTCTCACGAGGCCGCCAAGGCCTCAGGAATCTCAAAGAGGAGGAGAGAACCATGAGAGCGCGGATTGCTTTGCTGATCGTTCTTGCAGCGGCCTGGGCGAGCATCGCTCAAGCCGCTCCGTTGGATTTGAAGGAAGTCGGCGCCAATGCCTTGTGGGTTGCCCATATCGATCTGGACGCGGCCCGAGAATCCAAAGTCGTGAAGGCGTTCTACCACGAATGCGTCGAGCAATGCTCCGAGGCAAAGGAGCACCTGGAAATGGCCTGCCATAAGCTGGGCGTGAAGGAGTGCAAAGATATCCACGGCCTGACGGCCTACGGGACGAAATACGAGCCCCACACGGGCGCGCTGCTGGTGCAGGCGAAGCTGGACAAGGACATCGCGATGAAGGAACTGCAAGAGGCGCCCGAGCAGGTGACTTGGGAATACGGGAAACACGAGGTCCACACCTGGCTGGCGCACCGCGGCACTCGCTGGGCTCATCTCGTGTGTGCAACCTTCTACAAGCCGGACTTGGTGGTGATCGGCTCGGGCCCCGCTGAACTGAAGGCGGCCCTGGACGTGCTCGACGGCAAGGCGTCGAATCTATCGGGCAAGGACTCGCCGCTGGCGGCCGAAGCCCCGAAATACGCGATCTTCCAGTTCCGCGCCGTCGAGGTGAACAAGAGCCATCATGCCAAACACTGCCCGATCATCGAGCAAATCCGGCGAGTCAACTACTGCGAGGGGCAGCAAGGAGATCGCTGGATCGGACACTTCGACGTGCTGGCTGATTCCAGCGCGGCGGCCAAGGACCTGAAGCAGATTGTCAACGGCTTCAAGGCCGCGGTGTCGCTCTATTGCCACGGGCACGCGGAAATCGTCAACATGCTCGGGAACGTCAAGGTCGTGGTGGACAATGAGACGGTGAAGGTGACGTTCGAGGAGTCCGCCGACAAGCTGGTCCAGCAGACGCCGGAATTCTGCAAACTGATCCATCAACGCCACAAGCAGCACATGGAATGGTGGAAGCACGAAAAGGACTGAGCGGGAAGCATAGCGGCTGCTCAGGCATGACCTTGGAGCTTACGGCAAGCGGCCCTCACCCCCTGCCCCTCTCCCGCTTGCGGGAGAGGGGAGTAATAGTTGGGCAACCGCTCAATACGAGAAGACGACCGTTCCCGGCGAAAGGAGGTCGAGCAGATCGTTTTGGGCAACGGCCTTTGCCCCGGCGATCATCGCCTCGGGCTTTAGCTTGGCCAGATGGGCGCAGTGTTGGCAGACCAGCAGCCGGCCTCCGGCGGCGATGAAGTCGGCGAGCATTTTCTTTATCGGCGGGAAGCCCTCGCATTGCAGCTTGGGCTCGAGATTTGTGGCGGCGAAGGTGGGGGCCTCGACGTTCAAGAAGATGGTCGCGGTACGGCCGTCCTTCAGCGCGGATTGAGCCAGAGCGATTGCCATCGCTACGGAGTGCAATTGGTCCTTACCCCGCGTGATGTTGATGAGGATCGGGGCCTTGGCGGCGTTGGCGGCGGCGGGACGCTCTGCTGCCGGCGCCGGTCGGCCTTTGTAGCCGGCTGCCGTTATCGCCGCGAGGATTGTTTCGCTGGGCACGTCGGCGGGGGCGGCCACGACCACGGCCCGTTTGTCTTGCAGCGACACCTTGGCCGATTTCACGCCGGGAACTTTCAGCAGCGCGTCGCTAATCGCGTCGGCGCAGCCTTGGCACATCATCCCCTCGATGGCGAACTCCCGCGACGCCGCGGCGGCGCCATCGTTCGCCGTTCGGCTCTCGCTCGGCTTCGCTGGGTCGCTCTTCGAGGGGCCATAATCGGCCAGCAGAAGCGACAGCCGGCCGCCGAGGAATGCAACGACGCCGACGAGCAGATAGGACACGGTCTTCGACATGATCTTTCCTCCAATTGGTCAAGGGTCTCGGATAACGACGGTTTGTGTCAAGCGGTGTCTTGCTTCGGTGCTTTCAGGTGAAAGGAGTGCAGCAAGCGGTGTACGACGGGAGCGAGGAACATGGCGATCACGAGCACGTAGACGGCCTGGCCGGCCAGGGCGTCGAAGACCGCGAACAGTTTGCCGGCGGCGGTGCGCAGGTGGTTGATCGGGCCGTTGCCCGTCATCACCATCGCCGCATCCACCACGGCATCGAGCCAAGAGACGCCTTCCAGGCTGCGGTAGCCGACGGCCCCCAGGGCCACCGCCGCCAGGTCGATCAGCGCCGCGGCGGCCAGGAACTTCGCCACCCGCAGCGCGAAACGCGACTTCGCCAGCAACGGTTCGTGAGGGCGCTCGAACATAGACAACTGCACTTCTCCGCTTGCGGCGGTTGGCGGCTACAGGCGATTGAGCTCCTTTTTCAACAACTCGAGGAAGCGGACGTGGTGGCGGCCGCTCATCTCGATGTGTCGTAACACCAGCAGTTTGGCATAATCGCCCATGAACAGCCAGGCGATGCAGTAGGCCCAGATGACTCCCACGGCCCGCCAGTGGATCGGGCTGATCAGGCCGCAGGGGTAGACCACAAACAGCGTGGCCAGGATTTTCGTGACGATCGCCGACCAGAGCAGGATCGGGGCCGGATGGGGTTTCTTCCAAAAGGCGTCGGCGGTCCTGGTGACAAAGAGCGTGAGGTGTCCGGCGACCGCCATTTTCAGAAAGACGAAGGTCTGAATCTCGCGCATGTCCAGCTTCAGCCACATCATGGCGACAATCAACATGAGGAAGCTGCCGGCCACCCCGGTGAGCCCCAGCACGGTGGAGAGGGTCAAGACGTGGCGCATGTTCCAGCGCACCGGCTTGGGATCAAGCCGGGTGTTGTCGAAGGCGATGGCCATGATCGGGACGTCGTTGAAGAAAGCCAACAGAATGATCATGATCGCGGTGATCGGATAGAAATTGAAGCAGATGATGGCCAAGACCACGAAGAACATGATGCGGATGGTCTCGACGATGCGGTAGATGGCGTAGCTGTTCATGCGCTCGAAGATCCGCCGCGCTTCTTCGACGGCCCTGACGATCACCGACAGTCCGGGGGCGGTCAGTACCAGCGCGGCGGCGGCGCGGGCGGCGTCGGTCGCGCCGCTGACGGCGATGCCGACGTCGGCCTGCTTGATGGCCGGCGAGTCGTTGACGCCGTCGCCGGTCATGCCGACGATGTGCCCCTCCGATTGCAGCGCCCGCACGATGCCGTACTTGTGCTCGGGGAAGACCCGGGCGTAGCCGCCGGCCTTCTCAATCTGGGCAATGGTCTCGCTGCTCAAATGGTCGATGTTCGATTCCTTCTTAAATATCTGGGTGGCGGGCTGAACGTCTTCGCTCAATCCCAGTTTTCGGGAAATCTCCCGGCCGATAGCCACGTCGTCGCCGGTGACCATCTTGATCTGGATGCCGTGCTTCTGGGCGTCGGCAACGGTGGACGCCGAGTCTTCGCGAGGAGGATCGAACAGCGGCAGGAGTCCCAGGAGTTTCCAGGAACCGTCACTGCCGGTGCGGGCCACCCCCAAGGTGCGATAGCCCTTGGCCGCCAACTCGTCGACCGCCTGCCGCGCGCGGGTTGACGTCTGCTCGTCCGGGCGGCACATGTCCACGATGACTTGCGGAGCGCCTTTGGTGACCTTGAACGTCTTCCCTTGGCTGTCTTTCGCCGTGGCTTCGGTCCGTTTATGGACAGGATCGAAGGGCACGAATGCCTCTTGCTTGTAGGAAGGGAGCTTCCTTTGGTCCTTGAGTCCACCCATGACAGCTTGGTCGATGGTATCGGGGTCTTGCAGGTTGCAGGCCAGGGCGCCGACCAGGATCATATCCTGGACGCTCTCGGTCCCGAGAAGCACCGGATCTCCCAGGGTGAGCTTGTTTTGCGTGAGCGTGCCCGTCTTGTCGGAACACAAGATGTCGATGCCGGCCATCTCCTCGATCAATTCGAGGTGGGTGACGACGGCTTTCATTCGCGAGAGGGCCAGGGCACCCACGGCCATGGTCACGGAAAGCACGGCGGGCAGGGCGACCGGAATCGAGGCCACCGTGAGGATGAGGGCGAATTGCACCAGCGTGAGAATGCGGTCGCCGCGGGCGAGCTGCACTAGGACGAGGACAATTACCAGGCCCACGCTCAGGTAGATCAGATAATCGCCGATTTGCAGGACGGCCTTCTGGAAATGGGAGGCGGCGCCCGCGGTCTGCACGAGTTTGGCGGTGCGGCCGAAGTAGGTGCTTGCGGCGGTGGCGGTCACCAGGGCGGTCATTTGTCCCTGCCGCGCCACCGAGCCGGAATAGCCGATGTCGCCGGCATTCTTGCTCACCGGCAGGGATTCTCCGGTCAAAGCGGACTGGTCAACGCTGAGAAAGCCCTCGCCGAAGAGCTTTACATCGGCGGGGATGATGTCGCCCAGGCGGAGGCGGATGATATCGCCCGGCACCAGTTGATCGGCGGCGAGCTCCTGCCACTTACCGTCGCGCAGGGCTCGGCTCTTGACGGCCAACTGCTTTTTGAGAGCTTCGAGCGCATTGGCCGCCTTGTATTCCTGCCAGAAACCGACCAGTGCGTTGAACAACAGCAAGATCAGGATTATCGACAGGTCATCCCAGTGGCCGACAACGGCCGAGAGGATCGCGGCAATTTCGATCATCCAGGGGATCGGTCCCCAGAAATAGCCCAAGAATTTGAGCAGCGGGTTGAACTTCTTCTCTTCCAGGGCGTTGGGGCCGAACTGGGTCAGGCGTTTTCGAGCCTCATCGCTGGAGAGCCCCTGCGGCGAAGCGGCGAGACTGGCGCAGAGTTGGCCAACGTCCTGCTGCTCGGCCGCGTCGCTGGAGATTTGTTCGATGGGCATGGGCACGCCTCTCATTGCTCACGGCGATCGTTACTGAACCGCCGCACGGGGCGAGCGGAGCGCGGGCCGCAGGTGCGAGCGATCTCCCAGCGATTTCAGCAGCGGTCCCTGTTCGGTCATTTCCACGACGCACACCGCGGCCACCGGCATGGCGAGGCGGTCGCGGTAGCGGCCCACGTCGATCCCCAGCAGCGAACAGAGCATGATGCGGATCGTGGCCTTGTGCGAGACCACCAGCACGTTGCCCGCAGGACACGTCCGCTCGATTTCGTCCAATACGACGGAACTGCGGCGGGCGATGTCCACCCCTTTCTCTCCGCCGCTGGGGGCGTTCCAGCCGGGATCGGCCAGCCAGCGCACGTATTCGTCGTGGAACTGGCGGTTCACCTCGTCCGGCGTCTTGCCCTCCCAGCAGCCGTAGGCGATCTCCTTCAGCCCATCTCTTAGCTGCGGCGTCAAGCCGATGGCCGCGCAAAATGGCTCGGCAGTGTCTCGGGCGCGTTTCATGGGGCTGCAAAAGACGGCTTCCCATGGGACGTTCTTGTAGGCGGCGGCGAAATCCTCCGCCATCTCGCGCCCTTCCAGCGTCAAGTTCGGGTCGATGGCGCCGCAATAGCTGCCGGAACGGCTGGCGACGGTCTCGCCGTGTCGGAGGAAATGGATGGTCAGGTTCATCAGTTTTCCATCTCGGAGCCGTAGCGTCCTTGACATGCCATGCTGTTGCACCTTGCCCGGCGGTAGAGAGCCTGCTGGGCGGCGGCGACGTTTCTCTCGTCGCCTTTCCAGAGATCGAGGGCGGGCTGCTGGATCGCACGGGAATAGGAGAACGTCAGCTTCCAGGGCAGCTTCGGTCCCCAGCGGACGTGCATGGCGTTAAGATGGGCCGAGGCCAGGGCGGGCGATTGGCCGCCGGAGAGGAAAGCCACGCCGGGCACCGCCGCGGGCACCGTCCGCAGCAGGCAGGCGACGGTGGCGTCGGCCACCTCTTCGACGCCGGCCTGTTTGGCGCAATCCTGGCCGGAAATCACCATGTTCGGCTTGAGGATCATGCCTTCCAAGTCGACCCGTTGGCGGTAGAGTTGATGGAACACGACCTGCAACGTGGCCTCGGTCGCCCAGGCGCATTGTTGCAGCGTGTGGTCGCCGTCCATGAGCACCTCGGGCTCGACAATCGGGACCAGTCCGGCTTCTTGGCACAGGGCAGCATAGCGGGCCAACGCGTGGGCGTTGGCTTGCAGGCAGCCGCCGGTGGGAAGGTCCCGGCCGACGGTGATCACCGCCCGCCACTTGGCGAACCTGGCCCCCATCTGCCGGTATTCCGCCAGCCGCTCGCGCAGGCCGTCGAGCCCCTCGGTGACCTTCTCTCCCGGGAAACCGGCGAGGTCCTTCGCCCCGGCGTCAACTTTGATGCCGGGGACGATTCCGGCGTTGGTCAGCAACCGGATGAAGGGGGTGCCATCTTGTCGCGATTGCCGAATGGTCTCGTCGAACAGGATGGCCGCTCCGATGGACTCACCCAGCTTTGGCGTGGTGAGAATCAGATCCCGCCATGCCCGGCGGGCTTCCACCGTTTGGGGGATGCCCAGTTTGGCGAAGCGGCGGTTGCAGGTTGGGTTGCTCTCGTCCATGGCAAGCAGGCCCTTGCCTGCCGGCATCATGGCTCCGACCGTATCGGCAAGTCGCGACTGATCCATACTGCCTCCTTCCCGCGGCTTCCGCTGGGATTAGTCCGACGGGTGGTAAGTATCATGCTGATTCAGGCCAGCCCCCGCGCCCTTGTAAGGGCCTCTGCGTAGAATTTCATAGCTTTCATGAGCATTGTACGGAAGCGGGCAACTCGGGCCGGAGCGGCGTGTGTCTTCCGGGTGACGAGGCGTGGCCGAGGCCGGTTGCGCCTCGCCCCCCCTTAACCGCCCATCGGGCACCGGATTTGCAAGAAAATTCTCTCTGTGCAACATTTCACCATTTGGTTTCAGTTCTAAGGAGAAGAACCATGCGAGTTCGATTTCCCCTGTTACTGGTCGGCCTTGCGCTGGCCGTGTCGTTAGGCAGCGTCGTGGCGGCGGAACCAGCTTCCGATAGTATGAAGCAGCCGTCGACAAGCGAAGTGATCGTCCCGTCGAGCGTGTTGAGCAGTCTGGATGTCTTCAATCAAGAACAGACCAGCACGAAGTTGGGGCACCTCAGCAACCTGATCATCAACGCCCATACCGGCCACACGATGTACGGCATTCTCGATACGGGCACCTTCGGAAAGGCCGTGATCGTGCCGTGGCAGGCCTTCCAACTCCACACCTCGGCAACCGCGAACAAGAACCAGCAGTGGCTCAGTTTGAACAAGACGCCGAGCGAGTTGGCCCAGGCGCCGATGTTCAACAAGAAGCACTGGTCCGACTTCACCAGCGCCGAGTGGGTGCAGTCGATCGGCAAATTCTACGGTGTGCAGACGAGGGTCCCGGCCGAGGTGAATGCGACCTCCGGTCAACTTTCGATCACCCAGATGATCTTTGAGTCAAGCAAACTGAGCGGGCTTAAGGTTTACAACCGCCAAGACGTCAGCAAAAAGCTGGGCAGTCTGGACAATCTGCTGATCGACGCCTCGAACGGCCAGGTCCTCTACGGCGTCTTGCACACCGGGATGATGGGCAAATACATACCCGTTCCGTGGTATGCCCTGCTCTTGGAAAAGAAGGCCGGCACGAACGATTTCTGGCTCACCCTCAATCAGACCACGCAGAGCCTGAAGAATGCGCCGAGCATTAGCAGCAAGACCGACACGTCGCAGGTCGTCAAGAGCGATTGGCAGCGATCGGTCGATAAGTTCTTCGGCGTGCGCACGGCTGCACGGCCGATACGATGACGCCGTCGCCGACGCTCGGAATAGGAAAACGAGTGACAATAGCCGGCGGGCAACGCCCCGCCGGTGAAGTGCGAGCAAGATCTCATGTTGAAAATGTCGTGCGAGAGTAGCCGGGAGCTAACAACTCCCGGCAGTTTTCGGCGAAATTACCCTGCTCCGGGAGCCGTTGGCTCCCGGCTGTTGCCGATATTTTTAATCTGACATCCAATCGCCATACGACGACGGCAGAACCCGGGAAGCGGCTGGCCCAATTGGTTCATTGGTCTTTTTCCGTCTTCCACGCCGCCGCGTCCTCGCCGTCCAGCCGCAGGGTCAGACACTTGGCGCTGCCGCCAGCCTTGACGAACTCACCCAGCGGACACTCGACCGGCTGAAACCCGCGGGCGCGAAGCTGGCGGTGCAGCGCGGGACAGCCGGTGTTGGTCACGACCGTCTCGCCGAGCACCACCGCGTTGCAGGCGAAGTGCTCACTCTCCTCATCGCTTACCGGAATCAGATCGGCGATGTTGGCGTGCAGCACGTCGCGGGCGTAGGCGTCGAACGCTGCGGGATAGTAGATCGCCAGGCCCGGCGCGATCGGACAAAAGCAAGTGTCGAGATGATAAAAGCGGCCGTCGACCAACTCCAGCGGGATGACTTCGCACTGCATCCATTGGCCCAGCTCGCGATGGCCGCGGACGTCGCTGCGGATGCGGTAGCCGGCATAGAGCGTCTCGCCGCAAAAGAGCGCATCGCCCGCTCCCTCAAGATACGTCTCGGATTGCAGCGGGCGGACCTCAAAACCGTGCTCCGCGAACCATTGCCGGTCGTGCGGCTCTTCCGCCTGCCGCTGCGGATGGCGAAAGCGGGCCGGAGTCGCCGTGCCGCGGTAGATCAACCCCGCATTGGCCGTAAACACCAGGTCGGGCAGCCCCTTGACCGGCGTCATGCAGGAGATCTCCGCCCCGTGCGACTGCAAGATCGCGTGCAGCTCGTTCCACTGCCGCACCGCCACCTCGTGGTCGGCCTGGCGGCGGCGATCCATCCAGGGATTGATCTCGTATTCGATTCCGTAAAACTCGGGCGGGCACATCAGGATATGGGGCGATGTCATGGTGCTTGGGGTTCGGGGGGCAGTTCAACACCCCTTCTCCGTGTCTTCCGTGTCTCCGTGGTACATCTCGCAGTGTTCAGGTGTATCTCCACTCACAACGTCTTCAGTTCCTCGACCAGCACACGGAGAAATGGGGCCACGTCGGTCACCAGTCCGACGGTCTGGAACGTGCCGCGGTCGGCCAACTTGATCGCCGTCGAGGGATTAATGTCGACGCAGACCACGCGGACGTGGGCCGGCAGCAGGTTGCCCACCGCGATCGAGTGCAGCGTCGTGGCGATCATCAGGCAGAACGTCACGCCGTGCAGCTTTTCGCGCATCGCCTTCTGGGCCACCAACACGTCGGTAATCACGTCGGGCAGCGGACCGTCGTCGCGGATGCTGCCGCAGAGCACGAACTCGACGCCGTGGCGGATGCACTCGTACATGATGCCCGAGCCGAGCACGCCCTGCTCGACGGCCTGGCGGATGCTGCCGGCGCGGCGGATGCGATTGATCGCCCGCAGATGATGGGCGTGGCCCGCCTCGGCCGGGTTTCCTTCGTCGAGATAGACGCCCAGGCTCGTGCCGAACAGCGATTGTTCGATGTCGTGCGTGGCCAGGGCGTTGCCGGCGAAGAGCACGTCGACGTAGCCCATGCGAATCATCTCTTGCAGGCACTGGCCGCTGCCGGTGTGGACGACGGCGGGCCCGGCCACGATCAGCGTCTTGCCGCCCGAGCGGCGGTTGTCGGCCAATTCGTGGGCGATTCGCCGGATCGCCAACTCCTTGGGCTTCTCGGTCGAGACGGCACTGTTCATGAAGCCGAAAGTTTCGGCGTCGCGGGACCGTTCTTCGGGAAAGACCCGCACGCCCTCGTGGCCCATCACGATCACGTCGCCCGTGACCACTTCGTTCATGGGGATGCAACGGGCCGTGCCGCGAGAACGGTCGATGAGGATGCCGCAGTCCATCTCCTGATCGTCCACCGCCGCCCACTTGCCGGCGAGCCGCACCTCGGTCCGCTGGTTCGTGGTGCTGTAAAAACCCTCGGGAAAGGCCCCGGCGATGTCGGCCTCGGCCAACTGGCAATCGCCCGCCTCGCAGGGCGTCGCCCCGTGATCGGCGATCATCGCCAGAACGTGATCCAGCAGCTCGTCGCTCGCGGCGCGAATCTCGATCCGCGCGAAGCTCGGATCGGTGCGGGCCTGGCCGATCTTGATCTCCTTGATGCGGAAGGCGGCCCCGCTCGACATGATGCAGTCGAGGATTTTGGGCAAAATCAGGCTGTCGATGATGTGCCCGCGGACCTCCACGTCCTCGACGTGGGTCTCCGCCGGCCGCGGCGTGCTGGTTTGCGGCATCATGCGTCTCCAGAGGAATACGAGCGTCTTCTGGTGGTGTGCTTATCAGGCTTGGCGAGCAACGCCCCCCGATTGCAATCGGGGGCCTTTCGCACGTGGCCGGAACCCTTCGGCAAGCGCACCACGATTATTTAGCTTGAAAAGCCCCTTCGAGCAAGTTGGCGTCGAACCGGCCGGGGACGGTTCCTTCGGCGGCATAAAGATAGCAAAATAGAAGAGGAACAGCAGCACATAGGAGAGCGGATCCTTGGGCATCTGCCGCTGGTTGAAGAGCGCTGCGCCTGCGGCGTTCCCCAGCGCAGCAGCACGAAACTGGCCAGCACGATCATGCAGGCGATGCCGCTTAGCAGCGGGAAGACGATCAGCCGCTTGTCGTCGCGCAACACGCGAAAGCTCTGCACCACCAATTCCCAGCCAAACGAGATTCTCTCGAACATGGCACGATCTCCTGAAACGGGGCGAACGAGATACCGCTCATTCTAGAGATTTATCGCACCGTCACAAGAGGGAATCGCGGCGGCATGGAGTGATGGTTTGTGGTGATCGGGACGTTTAGCCGGCGAACTTGTTCGCCGCGCGTTGGCCGAGACCGCCAACGCCCCGCGGCGGGCAAGCCCGCCGGCTAAACTGCCCATTTCGACCACAAACGATTGTTGCGCCCTCGTCGGCGAATCAACGCTCGGCGGCCCCCCGCCGCGCTCTGGGCACCTTCTCAGCGGATGCGGATACCATACCCCTATTGCCGTCAAATCGCCTCCCGCCTTTTCCTCTATTATCGGTTAACCACTGGCATCGAGATGTCACTCACCGGCACCCTCCTTTCTCGAACCCTCCCGGCTCCTCTCGGCGTCCTGGGGGTGATACCGACCGTAGTCCTCGTCGCTTCTAAAGTATCCGGCACGTACGGGCTTCTTGGACTTTCTGAGTTCGGCAATCTGGGCGCGAAGTGCTTGTACGAACGGTGCTCGCTCCTTGTCGCTGATGGCGCGCTGTGCGGTAACGGTTGCAATGGCCCATTCGCATGCTTCGATCTGGAGCTGGTAGATCGGCCTTTCTTTGCGATTGTCGCACCACGCCTTCAGTTCCGTGGCATCCCTCCATATGTGCGAGGAATCGAGCATGGCGGCAGCGGTCTCCTGCCCCACGGACCTCAGCTCACGACAGAGCACGCCGATGTGCTTTTCGTACGCGGTGGCAAGGCTGCGTCGAACAATCAACTGGCAGATGTTGCCTACTGTGTAGTTGACGCCATAATCGTCATGGTACGTTATGCAGTACCTCTTGTCTTCCAAGTGGGTTAGCAGCTCAGGCCAGGCCTCTCTTGCGTGCTCTACCAGCGACGCAATCGCCTTGTCTACGCGCTCGTACTCAGACCAGTTGTACTTCGGATCGAAGGTCGGGTAGCCCCAGGAGCGATCCACCTGCTGGTCTGAGGCAGGCGTCACCCGAGGGACCGGATTGTGGTTCTCCAGAGAATCGATGAGCCGCTTTGCTTCAATTCCCTTTCCTTTCGGTCGGTGGTTGGCAGACGGTGCATTTGCAACGTCGCGCCGCTGCGTTGTGTAGAGTCTCACTGGCCCGAGCAGGCCGGATTCTTGTAGCGGGGAGTTCTTTCGCCAGACGCGATACGTGGCGAACGTTCGCCGGCCGGCGGGGCTTTGCTTGCCTTCGAGCAGCCACTTCGGCCACGAGCGCAGCGAGCCGTCGGGGGCGCGGTCGCAGTCTTCGGGCAACTGCTCGTCGCCGATCATGCGGTTGACCGGGAGATTGGTCACTTGGACTTCGAGCAGATTCTCGCCACTGTGCAGGGCCTTGGTTGCTTCGACGCGGAAGGGGGCGTTCCAGAGGATGCCGAGGTCTTGGCCGTTGACGGTTACGCGGGCGATGACCGCCACGCGGCCCAAGTCGAGATAGATCGACCGGCCGGCGGCCAGGGCGTCGGGCGGCAGGTTGAAGGTTTTGCGATAAACGGCCGTGCCGGAGAAACATCTGACGCCGGCGTTGGGATGCTCGCTCCAGGAGGTCAATTTGTCGAGCGTAACGCTCGCCGGCGCGCCGCCGGACGTGATTGTCGCCTTTCGCTCCGCGAAAGTCGCGCTGCTTTCGCGGAGCGAAAGGCGACTTTGCTGCGTCGGGCCTGGCGGAAAGCGCAGTTCCCAGGGGCCGTCGATCGTGCGAGCGGCGGGAATGTCATCCACGTTGCAGTGCAAGCTGCGGCCGGAAGCGGTCTTCAATTCGTAGCGTCCGTTTTGCCACGCTTCGAGTGAGAACTTTCCGTCGGCGGTGGTTTTCACCTCGGCAATCGGCAGCGGATCGATTACCTCGCCCAGGCAGATCGTCTGCCCGTCCAGGACAGTCGTATGGCGGGGCTGGCGGTTGACAGTGTAATCGACCGAAAGGGCTTTCATCGTCTGCGGGGCGGGATCGTCGCCCTGGCCCAGCCGCCACGCCTCGAAACGCCGTTGGCCGCCGTCAACGATCGCCTGGACCTTTGCCGTCACATCGCGGGTTCTGCCCGGATCGCCGCGGACGCCGTACGACGCTCTCTTGACCACGATCTTGGTCGAATCCGGCACAGCCGCAAAAACGTCGCGTCCATCCCGCTTCACGGAAACGATCGAATCGTCACTGTTTTGCCCAGGAGGGAAACCGTTCTGCCCCGAAGGGAAGACGACGAACACCGATTCGTATGGTTCCAGCCGCAAGGGTATGCAAGTGTCGGCGAACCGCCATCGTTGGAACACGCCAACCGGTTCGGTGCGACCCGTTTGCGGCCACCAGAACTCGGGGCATCCGTGTGCCGCGCGGAAAGAGCACAGTCCCTGCACCACGCCGTCGATCTTATTCACCACAAAGTAGATATCCGTGCCGTCTTCGCGGCGGCGATGGGTGTAGCGCAACTTACCCTTGAGGGACGAATCACATGCGAAGTCCCGCGGTGGACCGTTCACGGCGAAGACCCTTGCCGGCGAGGTTCCCCAATAGATGGTTCCGTCTCCCACAGTCCGCAGACCTTCTCCATCGCTGCCCGCGTCCTTCCCCCATAGCTCATCGGCCAGCCGCGTCAATTCGCGGTCGCACTCGGGATAATTGACCAGGCTCGGCGACTTCAGCGGCCGCGTGCCCAACACTGTCGCCCCGGCTTCGACGAGCTGCTTGATCTTCCGCAGCAACTCGGGCGTCATCGGCTCGACTTTTGGCAGCGGGCTGGGCGTATAGACGTAATTGCCTTCGACGTGCAGCACCGGCGCGCCGTAGGCGTTGTAACTGGGCAGAACGAGCAGCCGATAGTGCATGCCCGAGGGCAACACGATCTGGCCGTTTTCGACCTTCGCCTGGATGAGCGCTTCCGCCGGACATCCGTCGTAGTTGTAGCCCCCGCGATCCGGAATCATCCCGCACTGGGCCAACGGAATCGGCGCCACAAACCGATGCGGCGCCCCTTCCGCCTGCAAGAACAAGATGTCCGCCACGGGCTGCCCCTGCCGCAGCATCTGCTGGCAGCGGGCGACGTACTCATGCCACGGCTTCGATTGCTCCCACCAGGTGAGCGAGCGGTGAAACACGGTTCCGATGAAGAGGAACGAGACGCCGGGCGTCCGATCGAGCCAGGGCTGCATGATCCATTCGCTGAAGCAGTAGCGGTTCACCCCGGCGCAGAACGCCCAATCGCCCAGCGGCTTGAGCGTCGCCGGGTGGTCGAGAAAATCGCCGTGCCAGTTGGTGAACGCTTCGGCGGCGACGATCTGCCGACCGTAGACATGGGCCGCCGACGAGACTTCATCGACAACGTCGCACAGCGGCATGCCGGTGTAGCAGCCGCGCTGCCAGAACTCGCACATCGGCTCGTCGGCCTGGCCGATCAGCCGCAGGTCATCGCTGGTTCCATCGTAGCCTTCGATCGAAAGCCGCAGGCCCTTGCGGTGGGCAAGCTGCTTCAAGTGACCGGCGTAGTTTTCCAGGAGCATCTCGCAGACCGTTTCGCGGAGATCCCAGAGGAATCGCTCGGAGACTTCCAGGCTATCGACGACCAGCCCGTTGAGCGTGGGCAGATAGGGGAGCAGATCGTAACCGCGGCGGCGGCGGAACTGCTGGCGGAAGCCGTCGGTCCAGTTGCCCGAACCGGCTTCCCAACTGTCGATGTGGGTGGAGACGATCGTCTTGGCGGCCAGCGGGCCGACGTCGGCAAGCAGCTTGCCGACCATCGCGTTGAACTGCGTTTCGATGGCGGCCTTGCTCAGTTTATCGCACTCCCAACCGTTGGCCTCGGCCTGGGCCGATCGGGTGACGCCGCCGGCGATGGTGTGGCCGATTCGCAGCACGAGCCAGCGGCCGGGCGGGGCAGACCATTTTAGATGCCCGCGTGAATCGATGCGGTCGCTGATGTCTTGCACCCGGGTTGCCGCGATGCACTGCGACTTGGGAACGACCGGCCAGTGGGGATTGGTGGGAATCTCGCGCGGCCAAGGGACGCAGCCGGCAAAATCCTGGACGCCGGCAAACGATTTCGTGGAATCGAAGTTCTCGATGCGGCGGAACTGGCCGTTGGCGGCGGCAGCGGGCGCGGGACACGCCAGCACGACGATGTCGCGGTAGAAGTTGGCTTTGGTGGGCGGTCGGGGCAGGGCGGCGTCGATGTTCGCCGGACCCTGCACGAGCGTTTCGGACATGACGACTCGCTGGGAGGCTTGTTCCGGCTCGATCCACGGTCCGCCGCTGCCGGCCCAGCCGGGGTCGTTGTTGAGGTTGATTTCCAGGCCCAGGCGATCGGCCTCGGCGACCATGTGCTTGAACATGGCCCGCCAGGAGGCGGACATGAAGCGGTGCGGGCCGACGGGATTGCCCATCGCGCCATCCATGAACAGCAATCCGCCGATGCCCGCCCGCCGCATGGCCTCAAGATCGGCGGTGATCCCCTCGCGGGTGACGTTGCCTTCGAGCCAGAAACAGTAGACCCACGGGCGGGCGGAGTCCGGCGGGCGACGGAACTCGTCGGCCAGTTCGGCGGCCGCGGCCGATTTGGCATAGGAGGCAGCGGAAGCGAGCGTAAAGAACAGGATCGCGAAACCGAGGGTTCTCATCGGCGTTTTTCAGTGCTTCAGTTGGCGGGGAACGCAAATCAGGCGGGACGCAGCAAAGGGCTATTCTACCAAAGGTTGGCCGCGGCTTCCATCGGCGCTCGCATCGCGAGTGCGTTTATTGGTTCTCACGTTGAAAACGTCGTGCGAGAGCAGCCGGGAGCTAACAGCTCCCGGCAGTTTTCGCCCAAATCAGCGTGCTCCGGGAGCCGTTGGCTCCCGGCTATTGCCGACATTTTCAATCTGACACTCAATAGCCGGCGGGCTTGCCCGCCGCGAGTCAGCGACGTTTTTCGGCGGGTTCGCGGCGAACAAGTTCGCCGGCTAAACAGCCCGCATCTTGTGGGGCGTGTCGCGATTCTGTATTATGGATGGGAGTCGGCTCGCACGAGTCGCGCCCTGTTCGATTCCCGCCTCCGATTTCTTTCCTGACGAGAGTTGTCCCATGAACGCTCGAATCCTCCGCCTGCTTCTTGTTGCAACGATGGCTGCTCTGGTTGCCGCGATGCCGCTGCGCGCGGCCGACGAATCGAAGCCCTGGCTGAAGCCCGATCCCGCCGCGATGAAGCACTGGCAGGAGATGCGCTTCGGCATGTTCATTCACTGGGGACCCGTGAGTCTGACGCAGCGGGAGATCGGCTGGTCGCGCGGGGCGGAGACGCCGATCGCGGTGTACGACAGTCTTTACAAGAAGTTTAACCCGACGAAGTTCGACGCCGACCAATGGGTTGCGGCGGCGAAGTCGGCGGGGATGAAGTACATCGTACTGACGACAAAGCATCACGACGGCTTCTGCCTGTGGGACACGAAGTACACCGACTACAACATCATGCACAGCCCGTTCAAGCGGGACGTGGTCAAGGAGTTGTCGGACGCTTGCAAGCGGCAGGGCGTCGCCTTCGGCACTTATTACTCGGTCTGCGATTGGCATCATCCCGATTTCCCGGTGACCAGCCCCGGCGGCTCGAAGCGGCGGGAGAAATCGGATCTAGACGCCTACAACCGCTACCTGCTCGGACAGGTCGAGGAGTTGATTACGAAGTACGGGCCGCTGGTGACGATCTGGAACGACGTGCCGCAGATGTTTCACGGCCGCGGCGTCAACACGATCAAGCTCGCCCGCACGCTGCAACCGAGCATCCTCATGAACAACCGCACCGGCGATGGCGGCGATTACGACACGCCCGAACAGGAGGTCGGCGCCTTCCGCATGGATCGGCCCTGGGAGTCGTGCATGACGATTTCGGCCCACGGGCAATGGGCGTGGGGCGGGCCGAAGGACGGCGTCAAATCGCTGGCCGATTGCATCCAAATGTTGATCCGTTGCGCCGGCGGCGACGGGAATATGCTCTTGAACATTGGCCCGGAGCCGAGCGGGGCGATCGAGGATTGCCAACTCGATCGGCTGAAAGACATCGGCGGGTGGATGGCCAAGTACGGCGAGAGCATCTACGGCACCCGCGGCGGCCCCTATAAGCCGAACAAGTACCTGGCCTGCACCCGCAAGGGCGAAAAGGTCTATCTCCACGTCATGGCATGGCCCGAGGACGGGCTGAAACTGCCTCCGCTGCCGGCGCGGATCGTGGAATCGACCGTGCTGACCGGCGGCAGCGTCACTGTCAGCCAGAGCGACGACGGCATTATGGTCAACGTGCCGAAGGCCGACTGCCGCGCGATCGATACGATCGTTGTGCTTCGGTTGGACGGGCCGGTGATCGACATCGCCCCGATCGCCGTGTCCCGTTGGGGGCGATCGTTGACCGAGGGGAAGAAGGCCACGGCATCGAACGTCTTTCACAACGCGTCGGCGTTTTCCGCCAAGATGGCCGTCGATAGCGACCAGGCGACGCGCTGGGCGACCGACGCGGAGGTGAGCGACTGCTGGTTGGAGGTGGACTTGGGCAAGCCGGAGACGTTCGACCGCGCCGTGATCGACGAATGCGTCGATTACGGCGTCCGCGTGAAGGCCTTCCAGTTGCAGTACCGGGAGGATGGCGACTGGGTGACCTTCTTCCGCGGCACGACGATCGGCAAGGAGCGCGAGGTGAAGTTCGATCCGGTCACCGCCCGGCACGTCCGCCTCAACATCGAGGGCGGCGGCGGGCCGACGATCAACGAGTTTGAGTTGTTCGCCCCGACAAAGGGCAAGCTGTCTGCGCGGAATTAAAAGTCGTTTGCGCAATGCGATATGGACCGTCCGGAGCCGCCGGGGAGATACTGAAGGGGCAAAGAGCTACGGTTGTCTCAGCGGCAGGACGTGATGGGTGTCTTCCCTTTCTTGCACTATTAAGAGGAATCGACGATGAACACGAACAGGACCCGACGGGATTTCTTGAAGACGTCCGGAGCAGTCGGATTGGGCGTAGGGCTGTTGGCGAGAGGCGGGCCGTTGCTGGCCGCGGGCGAGCTGCTGACGAAGACGCACGGCGCGCCCCATGCCGAAGCGATCGGTTGGCACCTGGGCTGCACCTCCTATTGCTTCCAACTGTTCACGCTCTTCGAGGCGATCGAGAAGACCGCCTCGCTGGGGCTGAAGTACATCGACATTTACACCGGGCAGAAGCTGGGCGGCAAGTTCGGCGACGTGATCGTGCAGCCCGGGCTGGCCAAGGAGTGCGAGATCGCCTTGAAAAAGAAGCTCGCCCGGCACGGCGTGGCCCTGGCCAATTACGCCTGCATGGAGTATCCCAAGGACGAAGCCGGATGGCGGAAGTTCTTCGTCTGGTTGAAGCAACTGGGCATCGACACCTTCGTGACCGAGCCGGCGGAAGGGGACGTGCCGATGATCGACAAGCTCTGCAACGAGTACAAGATGCGGGTGGCGATTCATGATCACCCGCGGCCGTCGCACTATTGGAATCCGGAGATCGTGGCTCGCGTCATCAAGAATTGCAGCCCGCGCGTCGGCGCCTGCGCCGACACCGGCCACTGGAAGCGGTCGGGCTTCGATCCGGTCGAGTGCATGAAGAAGTTGCAGGGGCGGATTCTCACTTTCCACTTCAAGGACGTCAAGAAAGAGGGCAACGGCTATCACGACGTCCCCTGGGGTAGCGGCGACTGCAACGTCCGCGGGATGATGGAGGAGGCCTGGCGGCAGCGATTCCAGGGAGTCTTCTCCTTCGAATACGAGTACCATTGGGAAAACTCGCTCCCCGAACTGGCCAAGAGCGTCGAGTATTTCGACAAGGTGGCCGCGGAGATCGGCAGCCGCGCCGTTCCGGCCGGCAGACGGCGGCGGCGATGGCCCGGAGCGTAGAGCCGAGCGTGGTCAGTTGGCCACCCGCCTGAATTGAAAGGTGGGGCAGACATTCCTGTCTGCCCAGGGCAGGCAAGAATGCCTGCCCCACCCGTCAACTCAGGTGAAACGCGGCACCAGGAGTTGGCTCGGACTTTCTTTGCGGCCGCCCTCACCCCCGGCCCCTCTCCCGCGAGCGGGAGAGGGGAGTTAGGTTGACCCATGCCTATTGTCTATCCCATGCGCTCGTTCGGCCGGCAGCGGCTCGGACTGGGCGTCACCTACAAACTGCTCAACGAGCGCTTCGGCTTCGACCTGGGCCAGCGCTACCATCGCGATCTGGACTACCGTATCAAGACCACGATGGAGATCGACCGCACGGTGTTCGAGGTCTACAGCGGCATCGGGCTGGGCTATGAAAACCCGGTTCCGCGGGTGAGCATCGAGCCGTTCGGCCACCGCTTCGTGCCGGTCCTGTACGGCTGCTCCTATGGCTTTGCCGCCGATGCCGAGCCCTGGAGCCGGCCGCGCGTCCTCTCGCCCGACGAGATTGAAAACCTGCCGCCGTGGACCGTGGAGCGGTTTGAGAAGAGTGAACCGGTGCAGGCCGTGCTTTGCCAAGTCAATCAGTTGAAGGCACACTACGGCCGGTATCGAGTCGCCGACAGGGAGTTCAATCCTCATTACCGCGGCATGAGCAGCCTGCAGAACCTGGGATCGGTGATCAATACGGCATTTTCGGTGCAGGGCGACCGGCTGCTGATGGATTACGTCGATCGGCCCGATCTGGTGCGGAAGCTCTACGCGAACATCACGCAGTTGATGCTGCTTTGTTTGCGGCGTTTTGCGAAGGAAGACGGCTGGCCGCTGACGGACGTGTTCGTGGGAGACTGCACCGTCTCGATGATTTCGCCGCGGCAGTATGCGGCGATTAACGCGGCGGAGGACCGGCGGTTGATGGAGTACGCCCGCTCGATCGGGGCGCGATTCATGGTCCATCAAGATTCCGGTGTCACGCCGCAGATTGAGAACTACACCGGGCTGGAGTACGTGCAGGCGTTCGATTTCGGCCAGGACACCGATTTCGAGAAGCTCGCCCGGCTGCGGCCCGATGCGGCGGTGAATTGCATCCTGTTCCCCTCGTGGATCGCGTCGCACGGATCGGAGGAGATTCGCGGCGAGTTGCTGCGGCTGATGCGCGTCGGCCAGCGATTCCGCGCGTTTACGTTCACCTGCCTGGAGATCGACACGAAACTCGACGGCGAGCGGATCTTCGCTTTTTGCGAAACGTTCGGAGAGTGCGCCGAAGAAGTAAACTAACCGTTTGCGGTCTCGCAAGCATTGCCGGCGCTTCGCCCCGCTCGACGCGGAGCGTCTGAAGAACGGGTTCCCACGCGGAGCGTGGGAACCAGAAACCCGCCACTTGCGGTTTCGCGGAGATCGCGGGTTATTTCTTCTCTTCGCGATCGGCGCCGGCGACGCCGCGGGTGTAGGCCCGCACCTGGTCGTCCCACTCGGGCGGCGGGGCGAGATTGCGGGGATCGCGGAGGTCTTCGGGCTTATCCTTGGTCACGCCGCCGTGCCGCAGCTCGGTGCCGCGCGGCCGCAGGCCGAGGCTCCGTAGGGCATCGTTGAAGTCCTTGCGGGCGGCGTTCCCTTGTGGCCCCGCTTCGCCGGCCATCCGCTTCATCGCCTCCCATCGGTCGAGGAAATGCTGGGCCTCCTCCTTTGTCCAACCGAGGCGGTCGAGCAGGCGGGGCTTCTCTTTGGCCAACTGATCGCGGAGATGCTCCAAGGCCAATTCGGTCTGTCGGCGGGCGTAGTCGAGGTTGGCCTCGTCGGCGGGCAGGGGGCGCGCTCGGCGTTGTCGGCCGAGCCTTTCAGCGTGCCGGAGCCGCCGCCGGGGTTGGAGTTGTCCGGCCCGGGGTTTCCGCCGTTTTCGGCGGTTTCCCCACCCTGTTTCCCAGCGTCGGCGGGATTCTGCGAAGCGGCGCCGGCCTGGGGCGAGGCGTTGGCATTGGGGGCTTGTTCGCTTTTCGCGCCGCCACCGTCTGCGGCGGCTTGGCTGCCGGTGGGAGTCTTGGAGGCCGCGTTCTGGCCGGCCTTCTGCCCGACCTCGCCGTTGCCCTGCTGGTTGGCCTTGGCCCCGCCATCGTCGGCCGCGGTGTGCGAGCCGGCATTGCCTACGCCCTGGTTGTTGGCCTGCTGGCCGCCGCCAGTTTTGCCGCCGCCCGACTTGTCGCCGTTGGTCTCGCCGCGGGAATCTGATTGGTGGTCGCTCTTGCTGGCGGCTTGGGGCTCGCTGCCGTGCGGCTTGTCGTTTGCTTTTCCGACTTCGCCCAGTGTTTTCGCTCGCTGTTGGTTGATTCCTTCGGGCTTGGGCGAGGCCCCGCCGCCGGAGTCGCGGCCCGCTCCCGGCGATTGCTTCTGATCGGGAGTGCCGCCAGCGGGTTCCGTCGGTTGTTCTTGATCTGTCTTGGCGTCGGCAGTGTGGCTGTCGGTGTTGCCGCCGGCGGCGCCCTGTTCCTTGTCGCTTTTCCGCGGGTTGGGCTGTTGGCTGCCGGCCTGGCGGTGGCCGTCGCCTTTGAGGTCTTCGGCTTTGTGAGAGTCGCCGGACTGCCCGTCGCTTTTTTGGTCAGGGTTGCCTTTCTCGCCATCGCCCGAATGGCTCTCGGTCTTCTGCGGACTGCCGTGTTGATCGGCGTTGCCCTGTTGGCTGTCGGACTTTTGGGCGTTCCCGCTCTGGTTCTCTTGCTTTTGATTACCACCGCCCTGTTGGCTGTCGGACTTTTGGGCGTTCCCGTTCTGGTTCTCTTGCTTTTGATTACCGCCGCCCTGCTGGCTGTCGGACTTTTGGGCGTTTCCGTTCTGGTTCTCTTGCTTTTGATTACCGCCGCCCTGTTGGCTGTCGGACTTTTGGGCGTTCCCGCTCTGGTTCTCTTGCTTTTGATTACCGCCGCCCTGTTGGCTGTCGGACTTTTGGGCGTTCCCGCTCTGGTTCTCTTGCTTTTGATTACCGCCGCCCTGCTGGCTGTCGGACTTTTGGGCGTTCCCGTTCTGGTTCTCTTGCTTTTGATTACCGCCGCCCTGTTGGCTGTCGGACTTTTGGGCGTTCCCGCTCTGGTTCTCTTGCTTTTGATTACCGCCGCCCTGTTGGCTGTCGGACTTTTGGGCGTTCCCGCTCTGGTTCTCTTGCTTTTGATTACCGCCGCCCTGTTGGCTGTCGGACTTTTGGGCGTTCCCGCTCTGGTTCTCTTGCTTTTGATTACCGCCGCCCTGTTGGCTGTCGGACTTTTGGGCGTTCCCGCTCTGGTTCTCTTGCTTTTGATTACCGCCGCCCTGCTGGCTGTCGGCTTTTTGCGGTTCACTCTTCTGATTCTGGTCGCCGCCTTGCTGCTTGTTCTCCCCCTTGTCGGTATCGTTCTTCTCGGTATGTTTCTGGTCGTTGCCCTGCTGCTTCTTTTGCTCTTGTTCCTGTTCGCGATCCTTGAGGATCTTATCTATGGCGTCGCCGGGGTCGTCGAGAGGGGTTCGCTCGTTGCGTTGTTCGGCGGATTGGTCGGACTTCTGCTGCTGCTCGCCGCCTTTGTCGCCCTTGTTAGGCTTCCCGTTCTCCTTTTCGCCGTTCTTGCCGCCGTCTTTTTCGTTGTTCTCGCCGGCTTTCTGGTCGTTGTTCCGGCCGGTTTGGTCTTGATTGTCGTTGGCGGCCTTTTCCTCGCCCGGTTTGTTGTCGTTCTTGCTGCTCTGCTTCTGGTCGGACTGCGACTGGTTGCTCTTGTCGGCGTTGGGCTGGTCTTGCTTTTCCTGTTTGTCTTGCGGGGGCTGAGCGCCGGGTGCGACGACGAGGAAGGAGTGTTTTTCGGTGGTCGAGCGGTTGGCGTCGGGCTCGCGGTTGTCCTCGGCCTCGGCGGAATACTCGACGCGGTCGCCGGCCTTCAGGCCGAGTTTTGCCGGCTGGAACGAATAGGTTCCCTGAAACTCGCCAGTCAGAGGTTTCGCGGGGCTCCTTTTCTCCAGTAGCGGCGGAATCGACAGGCTGTGGCCGCCATGCTCGGCGCGCAGAGTCACCGAGCGCAGCGCGAAATCGGGGTCCTTGGCCCGCACCCGGATCGGCAGGCTGCCGTTTTCGGCCACCGCTGTTTCGTTTGCGGGCGGATCGACCAGTTGGACTTCCGGCGGCAGGTCGGGGATAACGTCGATTTGATACCGCACCGGCTGCGGATTCTGCTGGCCGGCGGCATTCTCAAAGCGAACTTGGTAACAGTGGTACTTGGGGCGCGAGCGGTCGCCCTCCTTCAGAGAGAGGGTAAAAGCGCCGGAAGCAGTTCGGCCGTGAGCGGTCATATCGACGCCGCGGTCGCCGGTGCAGTTGAGGTCGATTTCGGCGGAGCCGGGCCTGATCTCGGTGTTGGCCGTGGCGTGGATGGTGACTTCGGTCCCATCGATCGCATTCAGATTGCCGTCCTGTTTGACGGTGCGGTCGGGCCGCTCGACGTACGCCGGATAATGGAAGGTGACGCTATCGACGGCGACGGCCGGCGCCGTTTCGACGCGGACATGGAAGCGGGGAGTGCGGCAATCGCCGCCGGCCAGGAAATAGACGCAATCCTGTTGAAAGCCGAGATTGCCCGGCGGAAAGTGGCAGCGGTAGTGCAAGCCGTCCTTGGACGGCTCCATTGCGATCGTCTGATCGACGATCTGCCCGTCGGCGGTACTATAGACCAACAGCAAGGGCTCGTTCGTGCGCAGGCCATCGACGACGGCCGAAACGTCGAGCGAATCGCCGTGAAAGAGCGTCTTGTCGCCGGGCTGCACGTCGCGGATCGTCACCCGCGTCGGCGCCTCGATATTCGACCAGGGGAAGAGGATGCGCGCCGCCGACGAGAGTGGGCTCTTCGGCGAGACGAGCAGGTAGACCACGAACAGCGCCACGGCGATCGCCAGTGCCCAGACCAGGTGGAGCAGGCGGGTGCGATCGACCGCCACTTCGATCTTGACCTTCGTCAGGTCGGCGGCTGCGCGCGATTCCATGGCGCGGTAGAACGGTCCCGCCACCTCCTCGCGCCGGCCGCGGAGCAACAAGAAATTGATGAGGCTGTTCTTGAGCGTGTGCTCGCTCTTCTCGATCGTCTCGGCCGCGAACAACGGATTGATGCGGTGCAGCATCGGCGGCAGCAGCAGGAGGCCGAGATAGGTCAGCGCTCCGGCGACCAACCCGAGCCAGAGCGCCACCCGCTCCCAGGTGGCCAGTCCGCCGCTTACCAGCCAATGATCGGTCAGCGAGGCGGCCAGCAAATAGGCGATTACCGCGATCGCCAAACCGACCAGCCGGCTGGCGACATCGACCGTCTTCACCTGGCGGCGGGTCTGACGCAATCGCTGATCGATGACGACTTCCAGCTCGGTCGGCGGAGCAAGCGTCTGCGGCATCGCCGGGGGGGTAACTGTTCCGGTTGACATGGGGGAGACTCCAAAGCGGCAGCCCTGCCTCCTCTATTATAGACACGTTCGAGCCGGCCGCGTTCCATTTTCGGTCAGAATCCGGCGGGGAAGCATCGATCTATCCCGGCGGCCAGCGGAACTTGCGGCCGGCCAGCATGTGGAAGTGGATGTGCATGACCTCCTGGCCGGCGTCGCGGCCGCAATTGGTCACCACCCGATAGCCGTTGGCAAGCCCCAGCTTCGCGGCAATGGCACGCATGGCGACGAACAGATGGCCCAAGATCGCCTCGTCCTCTGGGGCCGCGTCGTTGACCGAGGCGATCGCCTTCTTCGGAATCACGATCAGGTGCGTCGGCGCGGCGGGGTGAATGTCCTCGAACGCCAGGCAGCGATCGTCCTCATAGACGATCTTGGCGGGAATCTCCCGGTCGATGATTCGCTGGAAAATCGTTTTTTCGGCCATAGCGGAAAACCCTCCTTGGGCGTAGTATAGCAGGGTTCGCATTCAGGGCAATCGGGGACTCCTGCCGTGGAAAACCAGCATTCCGCCGCCGAGCCGTCGTGTCTCGGAGCGCGGGCGTCCCACCCGCTGCTCGGGATTTGCGTGATGGTCACTCGTCCGGCTGATGGACCTGATCCGCTGGCCGAACGACTGCGGGCCCTTGGGGCCGGAGTGATTGTGCAGCCGGCGATCCGCATTTTGCCGCCGGACGATTGGCGGCCGGTAGACGAGGCGCTGGATCGGTTGCAGCAGTACGACTGGCTGGTATTTTCCAGCGGCAACGGCGTGCGGTTCTTGTTCGAGCGATGGCGGCAGCGAGATTGCGGCAGTACGTCCGTGGTTCGGTTTCCGAAGCTGGCGGCGATGGGGCCGGGGACGGCAGAGGAGTTGGCGCGATACGGACGGCAGGCCGATCTCCTGCCCGGGCAGTTTCGAGCGGAGGCGCTGGCCGAGGCCTTGGCGGGCCACGCGGTCGGAAAACGATTCTTGCTGGCCCGCGCGAGCCGTGGCCGGGAGGCGTTGGCCGAGCGGTTGGCCGCCGCCGGCGCGGTGGTCGAGCAGGTCGTGGTCTACACCAGCGCCGACGTGGAGCAGCCCAACATCGAGGCCGCCGCGCTGCTTCGCGACGGCAAGGTCGACTGGATTACAGTGACCAGTTCGGCCATCGCCAGATCGCTGGTTCGGTTGTTTGGCGACCAGTTGCGAGGGGCCAAGTTGGCGAGCATCAGCCCGATCACCAGCGGCACGTTGCGGGAGCTTGGCTACGAGCCGGCAGTCGAAGCGACGGAGTACACGCTGGCCGGGCTCACGGCGGCGATTGTCGGCCATCGATAGGCGGTATCTTCAATTCCGCGCCGATGGGCAACAGCTCGGGATCGGAAAGGACGTCGCGATTCGCGTCGAAAATCTCGCGGGCACGCTCCGCAGAGCCGAGAAAACGTTGAGCCAACACCGCCAAGGTGTCGCCGTTGACGACCTTGTGCGTGCGGGGGCCCGTCGGCGGCAAGAGGAGATCGGCGGAGGCGCCACGATGGGAGTCCGAGGGGCGAGAGGTCTCGGGGTACTTTGCGGCCAACGGCGGGGGCAGCTTCTCGGCATCGACGGGCTTGACCAGCGTTGCCCGCCGCCGGTGATCCGCCGCAGAGGGGGTCTGTACTTTATCCAAAGTGGCTGGATCGGCGTCGGACTGGATGAGCAGCGGCGCCGCGGGGAGTTGGGACGTCGGCGTGGGCGGGTCGCGTCGGAACAAGGCCACCGCACAGACTGCCGCCAAGACGACGCATAGGCCCATCGCGGTTTTTACGGCCGGATCGATCATGACGGTCTTAGTATCGACGCCCGGCCGTCGCGATTGGAAGCGATTCTCGCGACGCAGGATCGGGCGTCGGCAGGCACGGTCTGTTCCTGCCGGGTGTGGCGAACATGCGGCCGTTGCGCTTCGTAGAATAATTATGGAGTGGTCGCGGAGCGATCCGGGTTAGTTCTTGCCATTCGCCCGGAGAGCATCGCCCGCGGTTGCTTCTCCATGTGTTCCGTCCGGGTGCATTCAACCCTCCGCACCCGAGAAAGAAAGGCCCACGGATCGCCTGGTCCGTGGGCTTCTTCTTTCTATCGGGTGAGAAAGTTGCCTTGACCGCCAAGGGTTTTCCAGGGTAGCATATTCCGCCTATTTTCCCAGGGGTGGCGACGGAGATGGGGCATAATAGCGGGCTTCGATCATGAACCACTACTGCGCCCCAGACGATGGGCCGTTTTCGGTGCAAAGGTGCGTATGAAATCGGTCTCGTGGCGACAACTGGCGGCGCTGTTGGTTGTCGCCTTCCTCATTCGCCTTGCAGTGGGTTGGGCGTGGCAATCGCGGCTTGGCGAAAAGGTCGCGATGGGGGATACCGAGAGCTATTGGCAGCTCGGCAGGGCGATTGCAAGCGGAGAACCCTACGAATATGGCACGCCCCATGCTCGCGTCTTTCGCACGCCGGGCTATCCTGCGCTGCTGTCGCCGATCTTCATGCTGACCGACGACCGTTATGCCGGTCTTGTCCTCGCCAGGGCCGAGGCCGCGCTGTTCGGAACGCTGGCAGTCTTGGGAGTCTGGGGGCTTACGCGGCTGCTGTTCGACGAGCGTGCGGCGCTGCTGGCCGCGGGGGCCGCTACGATCTATCCTGGCGCTATCGTCTTGGGGGTGCTGATTCTCAGCGAGGCGCCGTTTTGCCCATTGATGCTGCTGCAACTGGCGCTTTGGGTTCTGGCGTGGAGGGCCCCGTCGGCCAGGCGGAGGATACTGTGGGGGTTCGCGGCCGGATTGGCGGCGGCAGCGGCGACTCTGATGCGTCCGAGTTGGCTGCTGTTCACGCCGTTCGCCGCGGCCGTGGCGATTGTGGCAGGCGCGATTGCGCGATGTGTGCAGGAGGTAGGGTGGGTCGAGCGAAGCGAGCCCCACCGAAATAAGGCGGTTCCTCACTGGCGGGGCTCGCTGCGCTCGACCCACCCTACACAAATCGCGCAGAGCGAGCTGGCTTGCCATCTCGTCATTACGTTCTCGATGCTCCTCGGGCTTGGGCTGGCGATGCTGCCCTGGTGGATTCGGAATGCCTCGGTCACCGGTCGTTTTGTTCCTACCACGCTCCAGGTAGGGGCCAGCCTGTACGACGGTCTGAACCCGGACGCCACCGGGGCCAGCAACATGGATTTCGTCCAACGCTTCGAGACGGCGGAGCGGCGAGCCGAAAAGCGGTCGTCGGCCGACGGCGGGGAATCGCTCGAATTGCGGCTCGACCGCCGCATGCGGCAGGATGCGCTGGATTGGGCGCGGGCCCACCCGGGCAGGGCGTTGCAACTGGCCGGCATCAAGTTTCTGCGGATGTGGAACGTTTACCCCAATGAACCGCAGCTTTCGGCAAGCTGGGCCATCTGTTTGACGATTTTTTTCACGTATACGCCGCTGCTGGTTCTTGCCATAATGGGGGCGTGGCGAACCGTCGGTCGAGGCTGGCCGTATATTCTTTGCTGCCTGCCGGCCGTCTACCTGACGTTGCTGCACGTAGTGTTTGTCAGTTCGATTCGCTATCGCGACCCCGCCATGTTGGCGCTGCTGAGCACTGGCGGCGGGGGCGGGGTGGCGGAAGAGGCACTGATGAGTGACGATGATCGCTAAAGGATGAGGGATGAGGGATGGAAGGACGCGGGTGCGACCTACGGGCCGCTTGCGGTTTCGCACGGCCGGCCTATCGCTCCCGACGGACCATTGACGGCTGACCGCCGGATACGCCACGGAGGGCTCTTCCCATTTTTGCGCGGGCGATCAATTTCTGCTGGTTTGGTTTTAAGTGGACCGTCATGCTGGCGGTGGTCGCCGGCTCGGTGGCGGCGTTCTGCCTGTACCGCCAAATCAACGACCAGATCCGCTGCCATATCGAAGCGCGGTTCGCGCAGCACTACAAAGACCTCAAGGTCAGCCTGCGCTCGGCGCAGTTGGTCGAGGGGAAGGGCATCAAGGTCTACGATCTCTCGATCAGCGATCCGCGCGTTGCCGGGGCCGCGGGCGAATTGCTGCACGTCGAAGAAGCGCTATTCGAATGCTCGACGGATTGGAAGGAACTGATCAAGGGCGATCCGCCCGTTCGGCGGGTGCTGATCCGCCGGCCAACGCTTCGCCTCTCGCAGCGAGCGGACGGCACGTGGAACCTGAGCGAGCTGTTGCCGCCGCCGCATTTCGGCAACGCCGTGCCGGACGTCTCCTGGGAAAGCGGCACGATCGAAGTCGTCGATCCGCAGAAGCAGCCGGCCAGCAAGCTCGTGTTGCGGGACGTGAATCTGACGATCGCGCCGGGGCCGGCGCCCGCGCCCGGTGTGGCGCCGGTCGTGCGGCAGCTTCGCGGGACGCTTGCCGGCGACGGTTTGCACCGCGTCGAGTTCGCGGGGCAAATCGACGTGCAGAAGATGGGCTGCTCGATCCGCGGCCGGGCCGAGGGCGTGGAAATCTCGCCTGAGCTGCGCGATTCGCTGCCGGAGCCGCTGGCGGCGAAATTGGCGCCGCTGGGCGATTTGCGCGGGCAGGTGGAGCTCGGGTTTCAACTCGATTACGATCGTGCGGCCGTCGTTCCCTGGCAGTTCGACGTGACGGGGAAGCTCGCGCGGGGGCGGATCGACGACCGGCGGCTGCCCCAGGCGCTGAGCGACATTACCACCGCGTTCCGCCTGAACAACAGCGGCTACGCGGTCGAGGGACTGACGGCGCGCAGCGGGGAGTCCACGTTGCGGCTCTCCTGCCGCGGATCGGGTTTCGATGCGGCCAGCCCGCTTGCGCTCGTGGCCGAGGTCCGCCGCTTGGAACTGGGCCCGGCGTTGATGTGCGTGTTGCCGCTGGCGATGCAGGAGCGCTGGCGGCACTATTCTCCCGCCGGCCCGATCGATGCCGACGTGCGGCTGGATTACGACGGCAAGACGTGGCGGCCGCAGATTTCGGCGACCTGTCTGGACGTGGCCTTCACGCACTACAAATTCCCGGACCGGCTCGATCACGGTCGCGGTTCGATCGTGCTGAAGGACGATTCGCTGAAGGTCGATATGACGGCCTACCTCGGCCGCCAGCCGGTGCAGTTGACGGCCGCCGTCACCGCTCCGTTCTCTGCTGCCCCGCTGGGCTGGTTCGAGGCCCGCGGCGCCGACGTTCAGATCGACGAGGCCCTGATCGCCGCTTTGCCGGAGAAGTCGCAGGAGGTGGCCCGCTCGCTGGATCCCCGCGGCAGCGTCAGTTTTTACATGCGGATGTGGCGTAACCGGCCCGAGGAGCCGTTGCACCAGCACCTCCGGCTCGACTTCAGCGGCGGCTCGGCTTGTTTCAACGGTTTCCCCTATCTGCTGACCAACGTTTGCGGCACGCTGGAGATGCTCGATCACAACTGGGTATTTCGCAATCTCTCCGGCGTCCACAACGCCGCCCGGGTGACTTGCGAAGGACACCTGATGCCCGGTCTTCAAGGTCGCGAACTCGTACTGAATTTCATCGGCCACGACGTTGCGCTGGAAGAGGAGCTTCGCAACGCCTTGAGCGTGCGCAATCCGCACATGCAGCAAGTCTGGCTCGACATGCGTCCGCGGGGGGCCGTCGATCTGACCGCCGAGGTCCGCTACTTGTTGGAAGAGAAGAAGTTCAACATCGGCGTGCGGGTGCGGCCGCAACGCGATACGGCCTCGGTCGAGCTTGTCGCTTTCCCTTATCGGCTTGACCGCATTCAGGGCGATCTGGTCTATACCTCCCACGACGGCATAGGCCACGTCGATTTCCATCGCTGCAAAGGGGAGCACGGGCCGGCGAACATGCCGGTCAAGGTTGCGGCGGACGGCTACTGCGAATTCCGGCCGGACGGGCGATGGTTGACGCACTTCGAGAGACTCTCGGTCGATCTGCTTCGCCCCGACCGCGAACTGAGCGAAGCCCTGCCCGAGAGGCTGAAAAAGGCCTTTGCCCAACTGAATCCGAGCGGCGCGATGAACCTCCGCGGCAGCCTCGACCTGGAGCGGACCGGCCAGCCGGGCGAGCCGCTGCACTCGCGCTGGGACATGCGCGTCGGATTGCAGCAGAACAGCTTTCAGTGCGGCCGTTTCCTGTTGGAGAACGTCTGCGGCGAGGCGTCGTTCCGCGGCGGTTTCGACGGGCAGCACGTTCGCTCCCGCGGCGAGCTGGCCCTCGATTCCGTCTCGTACAAGGATTATCAGTTTACCCGCGTGATGGGACCATTCTGGATCGACGACCGGCAAATGCTCTTCGGCGCCTGGGTGGACGGGCCGGAGAACCAGGACGCGGCCAGCGGCATAGCCGGCCCGCCGCAGAAGCCGCGGCCGCTGACCGCCGCAATCTTCGGCGGCACGCTCTACGGCGAGGGCTGGGTTACCTTCGAATCGACGCCGCGCTACGGCATGAGCGTCACCCTGACCGACGCCAACTTGGGTCAATGTGCGCGGGAAATGATGCCCGGGCGGCAAAAGCTCTGGGGCAAGATCCTCGCCACCGCCGCATTGACCGGCAGCGGGCGAACCAGCAACACACTGTCGGGCCACGGCCACCTCAACCTCTCCCAGGGCAACGTCTATGAGTTGCCGGTGATGCTTTCGCTGCTGAAAATCCTGCGGCTTCAGGAACCAAACCAAAACGGTTTTAGCGACGGCACGGTCGAATACCGCATCGTCGGCGACCACATCTACTTCGACCGCATCGCTTTCCACGGCGACGCGATCAGTCTCAGCGGCTCGGGTTGGATGAACTTCCAGTCGCAGATCGAATTGACGTTTTACTGTCTGATCGGCCGCGGCGAGTTGGACTTGCCGCTGCTAAAGCAGGTGGTCCGCGCCGCCAGTCAGCAGCTTATGTTGATCCACGTCGGCGGCACGCTGCAAAATCCCGAACCCAAGCAAGAGGCCCTGCCGGTGCTAAACCAGGCGCTGCAACAAATCCGCACGGAACTGGAGAACCGCCGCTAGCGCCGCCGCCATCGCTTATCGACAGGATGGCGTCACAACGCCCCGCGACTGCGGTCGCGGGGGCGGGAATTGCCGCTGAGATCCACCGCATGAAAGGAGTCCCATGAGCATCGATCCGACGGGAGTTGTAGCTAGCGCAGCGGGGGCTCCAGTGCCTCAGAGGACCGGGTCTGAGGTGGAGCGCACGCACGCGGAGGTCGTCGGGCAGCGGCGGCAAGTGTGTTTTGAGGCGAGAGCGGAGGCGGCCGCCGGCATCGGGCAGCCGGACGGCGAAGACCACGAAACCGACGAGCGCAGCGCCGACGGCCGACGGCCCTGGGAAGAGCCGCCCCCCGGCCAGAAAACCGGCTCTTCGCAAAACGCACGCCGTAGTACTGATCCTTCGCGGCAACGCGGAAATCTGCTAGACTTGGACGGATAATGGTCCAGACCGTTCTGGAATTCGGGCTGTAGGAGAGGACTGCTGTCGCCGATTGTGACTCCACACCGGCGCGATCGGCCTCAGGAGACGCCTCCTACAGCCGCTTGCGGTTTCGCCGTCCGGACGGCATTTTCGGCAATTCACGTTAGGCAAGAATACCGCGGAGCAGCGATGCAATTCGTGAAGATGCAAGGGGCCGGCAACGACTACATTTACGTCAATTGCTTCGCCCAACCTATCCCCAGTGATCCGGCCGCCCTGGCCCGGCGGGTCTCTGATCGTCATTTCGGCATCGGCGGCGACGGCTTGATCCTGATCTGCCCGAGCGACGTGGCCGACGCGCGGATGCGGATGTTCAACCGGGACGGCTCCGAGTCGGAGATGTGCGGCAACGGCATCCGCTGCGTGGCCAAGTATGTATACGATCATGGCTTGTGCCGCAAGCCGGCCTTGCGGATCGAGACCGGCCGCGGCGTGCTGGGACTGGAATTGAAGATCGCCGGCGACAAGGTCTCGCGCGTGCGCGTCGATATGGGGGAGCCGATCCTCGATGCGGCGCGGATTCCCACCCGGCTTTCCGGCAATCCAGCCGCAGCAGGGGCGGTAGCCAACGTCGTCTTGAGCATCGCCGAAGACAGTTTCCTGGTGACCTGCGTGTCGATGGGCAATCCCCACTGCGTCACCTTCGTCGAGGAGTTGGGAGACGAACTGGTCGAGACGTTTGGCCCCTTGATCGAAATCAATCGGTTCTTTCCAAAGCGCACCAACGTTGAATTTGCCAGGGTGATCTCGCCGAAGGAGATCCAAATGCGCGTCTGGGAGCGGGGCGCCGGCGAGACGCTGGCCTGCGGCACCGGCGCTTGTGCCGTGTGTGTCGCCGGCGTGTTGACCAAGCAAACCGAGCGAAAAGTCCTGATCCACCTCCGCGGCGGCGACCTGGAGCTAGAATGGGCCGAAAACAACCACGTCTACATGACCGGCGAGGCGGTCGAGGTTTTTTCAGGGAACTGGACCGGGGAGTGAAAATCGTGGGACTAGGGGCTGGGGGCTAGGGGCTAGTGAACGGTGGAGAGGATTGCAGGGCTCTCGCCAGTCTCCCAATCGTCAAATCTCGAAATCCGCGATCCCTAGCCCCCAGTCCCTAGCCCCTACGCGCCTAGCCCCCAGCCCCCAGCCGCTGAGCTCCTAGCTCCTGCTCATGAAGATCGAAATCGCCTTCCTTAATAAACTTGGCGGTCTTCTGAGCTCGGCGGCCGTGCAGTGGTGGATGAGTACGCTTGATTACCGGGTGCTCTATGCTGATCCGGCGATCGACCCGATCTTTCCCGAGTGCCGCGGGCAGAAAATCTACGTCTTTTGGCACGAGTACATCCTTTTTCCGCTGTACCTTCGCGGGCACTGCAACCTGGCGATGCTGTTAAGCCGACACCGCGACGCCGAGGTGCTCTCTTACGCGGCACGGCATTTGGGTTTTGAGTTCGTTCGCGGCTCGACGAATCGCGGCGGCGTTTCGGCTCTCCGCGAGTTGCTGGCCCGCAGCCGCGAGATGCACTTGACGATCACGCCCGACGGTCCGCGCGGTCCGCGACGGCAGTTGGCCCCCGGCTGTGTCTACTTGGCGTCGAGACTCGGTCTGCCGCTGGTGGCGATGGGCTTCGGCTACGATCGGCCCTGGCGGGTGCGGAAGGCCTGGGACCAGTTTGCCGTGCCGCGTCCCGGGTCGCGCGCCCGGGCGGTGGTCAGCGGCGAGGTCTTCATTCCGCCCGATCTCGATCGCGACGGGTTGGAGCAACATCGCCGGCAGGTGGAGCGGCTGCTGAACCGGTTGACCGACGAGGCCGAATCATGGGCTGCCTCGCAAGCCCGCAAGATCGGGCAGAGCCGCCTGGGACGCTGCGGCGGCGGCAGGGGGAGGATCGAGGATTGTCGATTGTTGATTGTCGATTGTTGAGGGATAATCAGTAACTGGCGAGCGGTGCGGGATGGTGCGAAACCGCTCAGCGGTTCGTCCGATCGTGCCCCTCGCCGACCGCCTCCTGCCGACTCCCCACTCTCCACTACTCACTATCCACCACCACGATGTCCTCCGCAACCAGCCAACGTCCGCTCTCCGTCTGGGAATTGACCTCGCAGTTGAAGGACATCCTGGAGGGGGCGTTTCCGGCGGTTTGGGTCACGGGCGAAATCTCGAACTTCAGCCGCTCCCACTCGGGCCACTGCTATCTAACGCTCAAGGACGACCGCGCGCAATTGCGGGCGGTGATGTGGCGCGGCGTGGCGGTGCGGACGCGATTCGACCTGTACGATGGCCTCGAGGTCATCTGCCATGGGCACCTCAACGTCTACGCCGCCCGCGGCAGCTATCAATTGGTGATTGCCAACGTCGTTCCTCGCGGGATGGGCGCGTTAGAACTGGCCTTGCGGCAGTTGCGAGAGAGGCTGGCGCGGGAGGGGCTTTTCGACGCGGCGCGGAAACGGCCGCTGCCCGCGTTCGTGCGGCGAATCGCGGTCGTAACCAGCCCGACCGGGGCCGCGATCCACGACTTCCTGCAAGTGCTCGGCCGGCGATGGCGCGGGGCCGACGTGCTGATTGTGCCCGTCCGCGTCCAGGGCGAGGGGGCAGCCGCCGAAATCGCCGCCACGATCCGGGCTATCAACGGATTTCCAGAAAAAGGTGTCAGAAACCTTTTATGCCAAGCACGCGAAGGGCCATTGCGGAAAAAGGTTCCTGACACCTTTTTCCGCCCCGATTGCATCGTCGTCACCCGTGGCGGCGGCAGCATGGAAGACCTCTGGGCTTTCAACGAAGAAGCCGTGGTCCGAGCGATTGTCGCCTCGCGGATTCCGGTAATTTCGGCCGTCGGCCATGAAATCGACGTGACGCTGGCCGATCTGGCGGCCGATCGGCGAGCACTGACCCCGAGTGAAGCAGCCGAACTGGTAGCGCCGGTGACCGAGGAGTTACTGGCCGACCTGCGGCAAATCGGAAGCCGGCTGGCTGGCGGTCTGCGATCGCGGGCGGCAAGCGCGCGGTCGCGATTGGATGCCCTGGCGAGCCGACCGGTCTTTCGCCGCCCCTTTGAGCGGGTCTTTGATCTGATGCAGCGGTTGGACGAGTTGAACGTGCGGGCGACTCGGGCGGTCCGCGGTCGGGCCCGTCTCGCCCGGCAGCAGGCCGACACGCTTGCCGGGCGTTTGGAGTCGCTGAGCCCCTTGGCGGTGCTTGGCCGGGGATATAGTCTCACGCGGCGCACCTCCGACGGGGTGTTGATTCGCGTCGCTGCCGGCCTTTCCCCCGGCGAACAGATTACCACCCGCTTTGCCCGCGGAGAGGCGGTCAGCCGCGTCGAACACGTCGGGCCTGAGTCGCTGGCGGCGGCGAATGAAGGAGATTGTCGCTTTTGAGGGCCCTGAGCGTAATGGCGGCGGCGGCTTCTGCGACTAGTTTAGCGTTGGTAGAACCGCGGCTGCCAGAATGCGGATCGTTCGTCCGGCGGATACCAGCAAGCCCTGCGACGCACGGATATTCGCGGGAGTACGCTTGACGAGGGGTGGGAACTGGGTATCATTGAATGGCAGCTTTGCCTCCGATAGTGGTGCATCGCTCGATGAACGCTTTCGCAGAGAGGGGGTCTCCCTCATGGCAACAAAATGTCCCAAAGGCCACTGGTACGAGCCCGAGAATTCAGGCGGCAGATGTCCGCAGTGTGCCGCTTCGACGCAGGGCGAGACGTCAATCTCGGATGACGACGTGCTGGCGATCATCAATCTTCCCATCGAAGGGGAGGCGTCTCACGTGGAACACAAGGAGGGCGCTGCGAAGAGCGGTTCCGGTTCGGCGATTCTCCGCCGCAAGAAGATCTGCCCCGATTGTTCTCACGAGGCGTCCTTCTCGTTCGTCTACTGCCCGCGTTGCGGCGCCCCACTGAAGTTGGTTTCGACGAAGCTGGGGAATTCGTAACGGGGCGGCCGCGGCGAATCGACGGAGGTGCCGCCGCTTGCGTGCCAACCGACCTCGATTGACAGCCCACGCGTAGGCTATGCCTTAGCATAACATCCCTACCTGCGGCGCACGGCCTGGATCATCCGTTGAATAAGCCCATTTGGTTTGGTGGGGGCGCCAAAATCCTGCCCGGCTAACGCTGCCGGCAGTGACCAGAGCATCAAGTCCTGGTAGTAGTCGTTGCCGAAGGTGCGCTCGCCTGTATCAACATCGCCGCGCATGATATTAGGCATGTCCCACGTGTAGCCTTGAATGCAGACCAAGTTGTGCCACACCCGCCGGGCCAATTCCACGCCGAATTCCTTTTCGCCACAGTAGATGTAGGTCATGGCAAGCATCAGGGCTTCGGGCGGGAAGTAGGAATAGGTTCCGTATCCGCCCACATTGGCTAGTTTGCCGTCTGGCCCGACATAGTTGACCGCGCCGTACTTGGTCACCGCGATGTTCGCGCGTTTGATCGTGGCCAGCGTGGTTTTCACACGGTTGGCCGGCAGGGCGCTGGCCAGGCCATGCGACATGGTTATCCACTGACCGTCGAGCTGATAGCCGAAGATCAGGTCGGAGCGGCGTTTGGTTTCCGGTTCAAGGTAGTTGAGGTAATAGGCGCCGGTCCAGAGTTTTTCGTTCATGCTCTTGGCGCCGGCTTTGGTCCACTCGCTGCATTGCTTGGCAAATGGCTCGTCGCCGGCCACCTTGGCCATTCGCTCGACGATGCGGAGTTGCGCCAAGTGCAAGCCGCCGATGTGGGCGGTCATGCCGCACCAGCCCGGTTTCGGGGCCTCGAACCACTCGGTTCCCACGTTGTCGGTCGGCATGGCGATAATGCGGTCGCCAATCGGATAGGCCGGGCGAAGATTGACCGTGTAGATCATGTTCTGTTTGACGGTCGGAAAGAACTCCTTGACGAAGTCCTTTTCCGTCTCGCCATAGCAGAGGAAGTAGCGATCCACCATCGCCGCCAACGAGATGCCATTGGTGGCGAACTGGTAACCTCGGGTCGGATTGGCGAAGTCGATCGGAGGTGTCTGGCCGGTGCAGCCGCCGAAGATCCACACGGCTGCCCCATCCGAATACTGATAGCCCTTGTAACCGCGCAGCGTCGAGCGTGCGAGTTGCGGGAAGAAATAGACCAACGGTTGATTTCCATAGAAAGAACAAGGAATGCACTCGATTTGCGGGCACCCGCGCGGGCACTCGATCATGCCGAAAAGCCCATCGTCGGCCCGCACCCAGGCCGGCAGCGGCGGCTTCGCCTGGGCCCACAAGCCCGTCTCGGTAATCAGGTGCAGCACATTGACCAGCGATTCCCGCAGCCATACGGGCAAAGAGCCGTCGGCGTAGACCACCTTCTGCCATGCGATGATCCGCCGCAACAGTTCGCCATGCTCTTTGGCGAGCATCACCGCTGTTTGCAGTGCGCTTGGGTAATATCGGGCATACATGTGCGTAAACGTATGCGGCGCACGGCCCAGTTGTAGCCGCCGGCATTCCAGGTGGGGGCATACCAGGTTAGCACGAATCGCAGCACCTTGCTTTCGCGCGGAGGCAAGGCGAAGTTCACTGCCAGTGACGTTCCCGCGTGATCGCTGCCGGCTTGGGGAAGCTGTTGGTGGATTCGCGCCCAGGCCGAGGCGTCCGCGGCCAGATCGCCGCCGATGCGGGTGGTGTCTTTGCCAATCACGCCGAGCGCATAGGAGGCCAAGGGCGCAGCTACTTCCACGCCCTGAACGTCGCCCGCGATCAGTTTTCGCGAAAACTGCGTGGCGCCTGCCTCTTCTCGCAACGGGCCGGGGAATGTCAGTGCAACCGCACCGGCTTGCGGAAGATTCGTGGCGTTCCGTAAGTGGACTTCGAAGACGGCCGCCGGCGTCAGCGAGCCGAGCACGTCGCCGGGAAGAAATGGCGACCACGCCCGCAACCCCACGCTCACCGGCGCGTTGGTCTCGAATTCCAGATCGGCGATCGGATAATGTCCCCAGTAGTGGATTTGTTTGACGGTTTGCACGCCGTCGTGGGTCATGCCTGCCGGGATCGGCGTAAGCGGTTCCGTGGCATGATCCCATTTGCCGCCGCGCCAGAGCGAGAAGGAGCGATGTGACTTGGAAGGCTGATATTCTCCCCAGCCATCGCGTGGATGCGGGTCGCAGAGCACCCAGGTTTTTCCACCCACGCTCAATCCAAGCAGCGGAGCGTTCAACGGTCCGCGCCGTGGGATATGCGTGTTGAAGATGGTGCAGTAGCCGAACGTACCGTTGGTTTCGAGGTCGAGACACCCCGTGTCGATCCCGCCCAGTGGCATGCCGCAGGTTACCGGATCGTCCTTGTGATAGATCACGCCACAGGCTGACTCGTCGCCGAACCCTTCGGCCGAAAATCGCCGGAACTGCTTGTTCGGCAGTTGCAGCGGGAACAGCGTCCGCTGCTCGATCTCCGCGACCGTGCCGACCGACGAGAAACCAAATTGCAGGATTGACAATCCAACGATGATGCCAAGTTTGCTTGAGTTTCGCACACTCACCTCCTTTCGAGATCATAGACATTTGCCGCAGCCAGCCCGCTCTATTTCGCCGTGCCCCATGCGTCGGTGCGCATCAAGGCCCCGGCGGATTTCAGCAACACGATGTTGCGAGTTCACAAGAACATCATGGCGGCGAACTATCGTAGCGATTTTGCAGTTCGGCAGTGCTTGTTAGAGCTTCTTGACGCCTTCGTCGGTAACCTTGGCCACTATTTATCGCAAACGCTTATGGCGCTGATGCTTGGGATCGCATTGGCCTGTACGACGCGGAAGCGGACCTTTTCGGCCGTGATCGCCGGTTCGATTCGCTCGATTCGCTTTCGGCCAATGGATTGCCCTTTGGCAACCGTCTTCCACGTTCCGTCTGCGAAGACGTCCACCGCGTACTTGAGAATATGCTGCCCCTTGGCAATCTCTTCTTCGATGATGACATGCGTGATCTTCTTAGCGCCGCCCAAATCGATTTCGAGCACACCAGGTTCGAGCCAACCCTTGCTGCTATCCGTTCGGGCAATGGGGCTGCCGAAGCGGCGGCGGACCTCGGCGCCGAACTCAGCCAGGGCCTTGACCCGGTCGTCGTCGATCAGACCACGTTTGTCGGGCACCAATGCTTGGAGAAAACTGGCGCCACGGCCGACGGATGCGTAATACTCCTCCATCAGCTTCTCAGGAGGTGTTGACACCGGGTGAAATGTCCCATGGCAGTTGTACGCCTCGGGAATCACCCAACCCTGTGTCGACGGCGGCCCATAACCAGGCTCCATTTGGCCCGGCTTGAGCACGTTCCATAATGGATACGGCGCGATGCCGTCCTCATAATGACTGCAACTGGTCAGATCGGGCTGGGCGCCTCCCCAAATCACCATGTTGGGCTGCTTGGCCCTGGCCATCGCGAGAATCTCATCGGCGTAGGGGTTTTTGGTGGCGGGGTTAATGTCCATCCACTCGAATGGATCGAGGTTGCTGTCTAGCCACAGGCAGACAAGGTCGCCGTAGTTCGACATGATTTCATTGAGCTGTTGCTTGTAGACGGGCCAATAGGCTGCTCGATTGGCCAGTGATGGGCTGTCCTTATAGCAAGGGAAATGGTGATCCCGTCCGGAGTAGTACAGGCCCAAAGCGATCTTGTGCTTCTTGCAGGCGGCCGCAAGTTCTCGTATCACGTCTCCCTGGCCGTTCTTCCAGGGGGAACTGCGGACGCTGTAGTCGGTCGTCTTGGTCGGCCAGAGGCAGAAGCCGTTATGGTGTTTCGTGCTGAAGACGATAAACTTGGCATCGAACGACTTGGCTACGCGCACCCATTGCTCAACGTCGAGTTGAGTTGGATTGAAGACCTTCGGATCGGGAGTCGCCGCCCAATCCCCGTTCATAAAGACGGCGGGACCGTAGTGGAGAAAGGCGCCGTATTGTTTTGTTTGATAAATCAACTGGCGAGGGGATGGAACTGAGTTGACTAGTAGCGGGTCCGCTGGGACGACGATCTTCTCCCAGCCAGCCGGCCCTTCGCCGGCAGACGCACGACCGACCGAAGCAACACCGGCCAGCAAGATGTTCAGCAAGGCTGCCAAACCAATCAATAGTCTGGTTCGCATAAGATCTTCCTCAGGGAGCGAAAACGGGGCGGGGACCGGGAATGGGGCGGGAGTCTTCTATTTTGTAGTTTACCAGAATCGCGTCCCCTTTTCCATGTCTGCGGAGCAGGGCCGCAGGGCCGATCAGTCTTTCAAAGTAGGGTGGGTCAAGCGAAGCGCAGCCCATAGGCACAAAGTTAAGCAACAGTGTACTCCAGAAGTCCTGGATTATTCAGTAGTTGGAAACAACTCGGGTGTTTTCGGCGACGGCTTATGCGCGCGGATTTGGACAAGGACTGACGTTGCTGATCGAGCACGCGCTCGAGCCTCGCCGGATCGTCGATCGCGGCGAGCCACTGGGCGACCCATCCGGCCAGGCTGGCAGCCGCACGCCAGAGGCTCCGCTGCCCATCGAGCCACACGGCCATCAACAACATGCCGTGTTGCACGATCACGGCGATGAGTTTGATATACACCTCCGCCAGTTGCTTGGCCGCCGGGGCATGGACCTGGCGATCGGCCAGATGATTATACGACTTCCAGAGCTTGAACAATCGTTCAATTTGCCACCGCGCACGGTAGAGAACCACCACTTCCTTCCACGTCAGCAACTCCGGCGGGCAGTTGCTGACGAAGATCGTCCAGGCTTGGAGGTGCAGGTATTCCTGCGACGGCTCGCGGCCGTGGTCCTGCGCCTTTTCGCGGATTTTCCGGCATCGCCGCGCGACCACTTCCGGCGGCACACGCACGGCCACCAAGCGGCACCGCAGCCGCTTGTCACCGATTTGCGCCGCCACATCGACCACGCCGTTGTCCGCGTTTTCTTCGAGAAATGCCCGCAAATCCCGGCGTTGCCCGCGCTCGTCGCAGACCGCCGTCCCATGCTGCAGACGCGAAAGCCAATAGCCGTCCGCCTTCTGCGCACGCTCGAAACGTTCCACGGAAAAATATCCCAAGTCGAAGATCGACAAGGTTCTGGCGGCCGAGGGGATTGCCGAAATCGGACTCTTCGCGTCGCTCGCGCGGCCCGGCTCCAGCAGCACGTGCAACGTTCCGTGACGAAGCTCCCAGAGCACTTGGATTTTCAGCGCGGCTTGGCCGCCGCCGTGCGAGCCGCCGCAACCGGGGAAGCGGTCGGCATACTCGTCGGGCAAGGCAATCGTGGTGCTGTCGCCGATCACCACTTCGGCAAAGCGTTCCAGCAGTGCGATCGGGGGCGCATCGGCGGTCAATACGTGGCCGAGCACGCGCTGCAGCGCCGGTTCGAGAAAGTTCACCAAGTCGGGGGTAAAACGTTGTGCGATGGCGTCTTCCGTGACGATCACCCCAAGTTGGGCAGCCGTGGTTTGATAGTCGCGACTTTGGGGGGTCGGCTTTCGCAGCACGGTCAGCACCAAGGAGGACAGCAGCGTAGACCCCGAGAACTTGCGTTCCCGCTTTACGCACCCGGTTTCTCGCGCCAGTGCATCCATCGACTCACTCAACAGCCCTTGCAACAACCCCGTGACTTGCGTTACGATCTCCATCGGGAAGCTCCTTCTTCCAGGCTTGTGTTTGCAATAACTTCGCCTGGCTTAAGGACTTCCCCGTTTTATTGAAAGACCAATTTCCTTAACTTTGTGCCTATGGGGCTGCGCCTCGCTTGACCCACCCTACAATTCCGCCCAAATTCAAAAACTGATTGGCCCTGTGCAAAATGCCTCGAAGCGCATTCGGCGTCCAAATCGGCCGCCTGGATGCGCTAGAATATGCGGGTGGACCGCCTACCCAAACCCCGCAGAGCGCGCCAGTCGAAATTGTCACGCACCGGCTGGGGCACTAGTACCATGTCGGCAGACGCGGTGCAGAGGCACCAGCGGCGGTGCGCCGCCGGCTCAGGCAGTGGCCGATACTCGAATGCGCTGGCCTTTTCGGTCATCCACCGCGGTTTCGTTTGCCCGGGATCCTATAATGGGTGTGGTAAGGAGAAGTTGATGAGAGCCGTCGTGGACCAGGAGACCTGCATCGGGTGCGGACTGTGTGCCGAGGTTTGCCCCGAGGTGTTTCAGATGAACGGCGACAAGGCCGAGGCCAAAGTGGACCCCGTTCCGAAGGGAGCCGAAGAAGCCTGTCGCGATGCGGCCGGTCAATGTCCGGTCGAAGCCATCAAGATCGAAGAAGGATGATTCGTAGAGCGGGCGTCCCGCCCGCCTTGGCCGTGGTTGGGAAGACGCTGCGATTCCTCGTTCCCACGCTCTGCGTGGGAACGAGAGGTAATCTCGCGAGACGGGCGGGAGGCCCGCGCTCCGGCAGGCAGTTCAACCCATCTTCGAGAACATTTCGCGGACCATCATGATGGCGGCTGGGCCGACGAGGATCACGAAGATGCCGGGGAAGATAAACAGCACCAAGGGGAAGATCAGCTTCACCGCGGTCTTCGAGGCCTTCTCCTCGGCAAGCTGGCGGCGGCGGATGCGCATGGAATCGCTCTGTGTGCGCAGGGCCTGGGCAACGCTGGAGCCGAACTTGTCGGCCTGGATCAGCACGGCGGCCAGGGCGCGCAAGTCGGGTACTCCGGTGCGCGCACCCAGTTCGTGCAGCACTTCGGCGCGCGGGCGGCCCATCTGCAACTGGAAATTCGAGAGCGCGAACTCGTCGGCCAACAAGCGGTAGCTGCTCTTCATTTCGTCGGCGACCTTGCGCATGGCCTGGTCGAGTCCCAAGCCCGCCTCCACGCAGACCACCATCAAATCGAGTGCGTCGGGCAGGGCGAGGAAGATCGCCTGCTTGCGGCGCTTGGCCAGGAAGTTGACGGCAAAGGCCGGCAGGTAAAAGAGAATGGCTGCCAGGCCGAAGGTCATCTCGAGCGTGTGTTGATTCGCGCCTTGAAAAGTGGCAAGCGTGCCGCCGCCGAGGATGAAGCCGCCTACCAGCCCCGCGAATTTCAACCCCAAGAAGATGCTGGGGGCGGATTCGCCGCGGAACCCGGCAACCGCCAGCTTCTCCTTGAGTTTGCTGACTTCCACCGCACTTTTCGGCTGCAACGGCTTGGCGAAGGAGGGGGACGCTTTTTCCAGCACGCGGGTCAAGGCGTCGGTCTTCTTCAGGGCGCTTTCGACGGTCGGGCTGCGGCGTTTGCGCGGATCGGCCAATTCACTGAGCCGCTCCATAGCGCGAGGCCTGCCGGACATCATCAGGTCGAGCCCCCACCAGGCCAGCGCGGCAAAAGTGCCGAACAGCGCCAGCGGCAACATCCCCTCGAAACTGAACAGACTCTCTGCAAACATGGCTTCTTTACACCTTGATATTGACGATCTTGCGAATCATTAGCGCTCCGAGTACTTGCAGGAAGGCCGCGATCGCCAGCATCTGCTTGCCGGCCGGGTCCTTGAACAAGACCATGATGTAATCCGGGTTGAGCCGATAAACGGCGATCAACAGCGCAAACGGCAGGATCATCAGCACCAGCCCGGACAGGCGGCCTTCGCCGGTCAGGGCCTGGATCTGCCCCCAGATGCGAAAGCGGTCGCGGATCAGTTCGCCGATCTTATCGAGGATTTCGGCCAGGTCGCCGCCGGTCTGCCGCTGCAAGATCAGCGCGGTCACGAAGAACTTCAGATCGAGGTTGGGGATGCGGTCGGTGAGGCTGCGAAGGCTTTCGTCCAGAGAGATTCCCAGGTTCTGTTCTTCGAATACCCGGCCGAACTCTCTGCCGACCGGCGCCGGCATTTCGGTCGAGACCATGCTGAAGCCGAACGCCAGGCTTTGTCCCGACCGCAGCGTGCGGGCGATCATCTCCAGTGCGTCGGGCAATTGGGCGGCAAACGCCTTCAGGCGGCGCTTGCGGCGAACCAAAAGCCAGCACAGCGGCACCGCGCCCATCAGCAGCGCTACCAGCGGCGCGGTCAGCGGATGCAGCCGAAGCGCGACCGCCAGCAACAACCCCGCTGCCGCCATCGCGGCCGAGAGCGCGCCGAATTTGGCGACCGTCAAACTCGTATCGGCCTGCTCGAAAAGCAGAGAGATGTTGCCGAAGCGCTCCAGGAACGTCTGCACGATGCCCGGCCGGTTGTCCAGCGGCCGGGTAAGGATGCTTGGCTCCCTGGCGGCGGCAGTCTTGCCGGCGGCCGCGCCTACGCCCGTCAACAGATCAAGGCGGTCTTCGACCTTGCTGACCGGCTTGGTGCGAAACGCCATCGCGGCGCCGCCGACCAGCGCGGCTACTCCCACAAACACCACCGCGGCCATCAGCATCACGTTCACGGTTCAGTCCTCCAACATCACGCGTTCGCGGAAGGCGCTGGACGGCAATCGCACGCCCGCCTGCTCGAGCCGGGGCATGAACGCGGGGCGAATGCCCGTGGCCACGAAGCGACCGTAGGCGCGGCCGTTCTCGTCCACGCCGTCTTTGTCGAAGCGGTAGACGTCCTGCATCACTACCGTGTCCTGCTCCATTCCCACGATCTCGGTGATCGCGGTCACCTTTCGCGCGCCCCCTTGCAGCCGGCTTGCCTGGACGACCAGGTCGATGGCGCTGGCGATCTGCGTGCGCATGGCTTTGAGCGGCAGTTCGAAGCCGGCCATCATCACCATGGTTTCCAGTCGGCTCAGGGCGTCGCGGGGGCTGTTGGCGTGCAGGGTGGTCATCGAGCCTTCGTGGCCGGTGTTCATGGCCTGGAGCATGTCAAGCGCCTCCGAGCCGCGGCACTCGCCGATGATGATGCGTTCGGGCCGCATGCGCAAGGCGTTCTTTACCAGGTCGGTGGCGGAGATCGCCCCCTTGCCTTCGATGTTGGCGGGCCGCGTCTCCAGCCGCACCACGTGGTCCTGCTGCAATTGCAACTCGGCGGCGTCCTCGATGGTGACGATGCGGTCGGTGTTCGGAATGAAGCTGGAGAGCGTGTTCAGGAGCGTGGTCTTGCCCGAGCCGGTGCCGCCGGAGATCAGGATGTTCAGCCGGGCTTTGATCGCCCCTTCCAACAGCATCACCATCTCGGGCGTGAAGGCCTTGAAGTTGAGCAGGTCCTCCAGCTTCAAGGGGTTGGCGCCGAAGCGGCGGATCGAGACGCACGCCCCGTCCAGCGCCAGCGGCGGAATGATTGCGTTGAAACGCGAGCCGTCGATCATGCGGGCATCGACCATCGGGCAGGTCTCGTCCACCCGCCGGCCCACCCGCGAAATGATGCGGTCGATGATCTGCATCAGGTGGTTGTTGTCGCGGAAGACGACGCTGGTCTTTTCCATCTTGCCGCGGCGCTCGCAGTAGATGTTCTTCGGGCCGTTGATGAGAATGTCGCTGATCGTCGGGTCTTTCAGCAACATTTCCAGCGGACCCAGCCCGAAGGTCTCATCCAGCACTTCGCTCACCAGCCGTTCGCGTTCCGAGCGGTTCAAGAGCGTGTCTTCGGTGTCGCAGAGATGCTCGACGACCAGCCGAATTTCGCGGCGCAGGGTGTCTCCTTCCAACTCGCCGACCCGCGAGAGATCGAGCTTGTTGACCAGTTTGGCATGGATGCGCTGCTTGAGTTCCTCAAAGTTGCTGTCCTTCGGGTCGGCAGACCGCATCGGCGTCGTCAGTTTTGGCATGGGGCGATACTCGTCGGTTTCTTGAATCCGCTGGCCGGGAGTCAACGACTCCCGAAATGTGTGCCACTTCGTGGCCAGCCGTTTGAAGACGTTGCCTCCGGTTATTCCCCGGCAACGCCACGTTGTCGCGCGGCAACAAAGCCTCGCAATAATCCCCTTAAGAATAGCTTACGGCTATCTGCCAGCAGGCGCGGCTGCGGCATTGGGAGCCAGGGCGATGAGCGACCGGTTGTAGCGATTGCGCCGGGTATCCGAGCCTTCGATCGCGGTGGTAGCGGTAGAGCTTGAGGCCGCTGTCAGAGAATAATCACCGTTATCCTCACTGCAAGAAAGCAGAGGTTCTTCCCATTTCTCTGCTCCTCAGCGATGCCCACTGGTGACGGAATCGCGTGTCATGCCATTATGGGCCGAGGCTGCGACATCGCGCTAGGCGGTAGCCATCATCCCCCTGGGGATAGTGTTCCGGACAAAGTCGCGTGCTGGCTTCTGTTTGGCGATGCTGTCAAGCACGGCTGCATTGCAAGGCGCCAACATCTCAATTCCAAGAAGACGGCCGCGTCGGTCGTAGTCGCCAAAGGCGTTGCCCGCGGCATACTCTTTGGTAGTCTTGACCTTTCCTTTTCTAACCTGAAAGTATACCGCAAGCACTTCCCCTGTTTGGTCGTGTGTTTCCACTTGCACCTGAAAACAGAATCTGTCCGATTTCATGGCCCACCTAAAGTACCATCACGGTCACAATGCACAGTTTATCAACCCACTTCTCAAACACGACATCCACTACACGTTTGCCGCGGCGCGACTTTCTCCATCGGAGTCTGTGCGGCTGAGTCCTAAGTCCCTTCTTAGTTGGCGTGTTCAACACCGCAAATACTTCCGCTTCCGACACCCGCCGTTGCTTCATTCGCATCAAGGCGTGTCTCGTAAACCATACCTTCTTATAACCGAGCACCGAGCATTCAACTTCCTTGCCCGGCCGACGAGATATTGGAGATAAAGGAACCGCCAACATTGGAACCCGTTGCGGCGGACATCTTCCATTGCCTCTGGTCATTTCTCCATTTTGTTCGGTGCGGATGATAACTACAAGCCACCCGCCCTACCATCTCATTGTTCGGTCGGGGGTCTCTGAAAGCAAGCGTTCCTCCACCATAATGGTGTAGTGGCTCACCGCCTAGTCGATTTTTCCCTTGGCGCTTTTGTTGGCTCGTTGGTCGGCGCGGCGATTTTCACTTCGCCGCCGTGACCTCGACGGTCGCGGGGACTTCGATCGCCGCTGCGCCGGCCAGATCGGTCTCGATGCGGATCTTCGCCTCCAGCTTGCCGGAAGGCGTCTTGGCGTCTTTGGCCGTGAACGTGACGGGGACAATGTGATACAGCTTCGAGCCGGCCGGCGGTTTGCCCTCGAAGCGCGGATCGCTGGAATGGATGGCAAGGATGCGGAACGGCACGCGGCCTTGCACGACGAGGATGCGGTTGACGGAAGTGCCGATTTCGGCCGCCCCCATCCGCAGCAACGCCGGCCGAACTATCAGCGCCGCGGTCACCAGCCCCTCGATGTTCACCGGCACGCGGGCGGAGCGGGCGTCGTAGTCGTTGGTCACCAGCACCAGCGGCTCGCGGATATAGCCCTGCGGCGCGCCCTTGTTGAGTTCCACCGTCAGACCGTATGTGATTCTGGCTGGGGGGCCCGGCAGGCGGCTGGTTTCGACGGCTTGGGCTTTGATAGCCGGGTTGGCGCACTCGACCTTCACGATCTTCCAGTCGTTGCGGCCGGCATAGGTGATCTTCAATTCGCGGCTCGCCCCGGCCCCTGGATCGACCGTGCCGAAGGCGACCTCGCCCGGCTGCACCACCACGTCGCCGCGGATGAAGCTGTGGACGTGAAGCTGAAGCTTGGCGGGAAACGGCAGGTCGAACTCGACCTCGATCGTGCCGTCTTTTCGGCCCGGCTCGGCACGGGTGTCCAAGGCGATGGTGACCTCGGCCTTCTCCCAGGTCTTCAGGAACTGTTTGCTGACCGTCGGCTTCGAGCACTGGCAACTCGACGCGACCGACTTGATGTGGGCGGTCTCCTCGTAGATGTTCTCGATGACGAAGCGGTGCTCCGCCTTGGCGCCGCGGGCGACGATGCCGAAATCGTGCGTCGCGGAACCGACGACCATCTTGCGGGCCCATTCTTGTGCCTGGGCCGAAGCGGCAAGGAAAAGGAGCACGAGGCCGACGATCGCCGCGGCCATCGGCATGCCACGCCGCGAGCGGGCGTACCGTTCATCGACCCAGTTGGGGTGGCAGTTGTACTGCCACCCCGCCTCGTTGGTGCGGCAGTACAACTGCCGCACCAACGGTAGTGTGTCAATAGCTCTGATCATCTACGTGGCTCCTATCACGCTGCCGACGAATTTCAGCCCGTCGACGGCGCTCTTGCCATAATAATCGCAGCCGGCGTTCTCCCGCAACAGATCGCTGGCCGCTGCGCCGCCGACCATGATCGAGACACTCTGCCGCTGGCCCGCCTGCTTGATCGCCGCGACCGTAGCGATCACCGATTTGAAGCAGGTCGTCAGCAGCACGCTCATTCCCACGACTTGCGGCTTGTGCTTGGCGATGGCCGCGACGAATTTCTCGGGCGGAACGTCCACCCCCAGATTGACGACCTCGAAACCTGAGCCGCGGAGCATGGTGATGACGATGTCCTTGCCGATGTCGTGAACGTCGTGCAGCACCGAGCCCATCACCACGGTGCCGGAGGCCGCCGGTTGCCCTTTTTCCAACAGCGGGCCCAACTCGGCCGCCACGCCCTTCATGATCATGCCGGCGAACATCAGATCGGGCAGGAAGCAGTCGCCGGCGGCGAAGCGGTTGCCCAACTCGACCATGCCGCGATTGCACTCGGCCAGGATCTCGTGGGCCGGCACGCCCGCGGCGATGCGCTCTTGCACCAGGTCCATCACCTCGGTTTCCCGGGCCGCCGCCACGGCTTCAAACAGCGCGTTCGATTGACTCATAGCTTTCCTCGGCGAGAACTGCCGATATTGATCTTCCGGCTCACTGGGCTTCTCCCGGCGAGGACGCCGGGGCTAAACGGACGATCGCGCGACCTGCGCCCTCGTCAAAACGACAACAGAATCTGCCAAATATACATGTAACCCAGCGAATCGACCTCTTCCCACGTCTGCTTGATGAGGTTCTCGTCGCCGGAAAGCGGCGGCAACTCCTTGCGTTTCTCCTCCCAGGGGACGCACGTTCCCGGCGGACGCTGGACGGTCGGCTCGTCGCTCATCTTAATACACCCCGTATTCTCGCGTGAAATCGGTCATCGCCCGCAAGTTCTCGACCTTGGTGTCGTCTTGCATGATGGCGCTGGCGTCCATGATGTATCCGCCGTCGCGGGCGACGCCGTCGATGACCCTCTTGCAGAAATCGCGGACGTCGTCCGGCTTGCCGAAGGCCAGCAGGTCGTTGGGGATGCCGCCGCTGATGCAGAACTTCTCGCCCAGCGCCCTGGCCACCTCGAAAACGTCGCCCTTATCGACATGATACACGATGCTCCGCTCGGGCAATTGGGCGATCGACTTCAAGTTCGTGTTCCACTCCCCTTCGGCGTAGTAAAGGGTCTGATGGCCGCGGGCCCAGAGCTGCTCCGTTATCCACTTCAGCGTGGGCCAGTAGTACTGCTCGAACTGCTTGGGCGAGAGGAACGGCACGCAGCCGCGGTGCATCCACAGCCCGATCGGCACGTTCTTCTCCGGGTCGGCGCCGCTGGCGGCCACTTGCAGCAGGTGCGGGGCCAAGGCCTCGCACGCCGCCAGCACCTTCTTCGGCTGGCGGAACATGTCCATGCAGAGCCCTTTGTAACCGCGGAGCTTGTCGGCGAGGATGTCGAAGGGGGCCTTCAAGATGCCGGAAATCGCCGAGACCGTGCCCGACTCGCTCCGCAGCAGGGCCGCTTGGGTGCCGAAGCCGCCGAAGTAGCTCAGCATCGCCATGCCCCCTTTGAGGAACGAGAGGTTGTTTCGCATCGTGGCCGGCTGGCCGATCGGCGTCACGTCGGCCGACACGCGGGGCAACCACACGTTGAACAAATACCCGGTCGGATCGGCGATCAGCAGATCGTACTCGTCCGGCCGCATCCAGGCCTGGTCCTCGGGCGGTTCGAGGTATTGGAAGCCGCTGTCGGGCGGCACCTGCACGCCGGGCACGGCATAATATTTCAGTCCAATCGCCTGCGTCAGCCCGCTCCACACATAGACCATGTTGCCCACGACCGCGTCCCAATCGAAGTCGGCCGCGCACTTCCGCGCGGCGGCAAATGCCTTCTGATAGTCCTGGGTGACCTCCTGGATTGTGTAACCCGCATACTTTGCCGTAAACTCGGCCACGAACGGTCGAATAGGGATCCGATCCGGTTTCCCGTTCCGCATCGCCGTGACATATCGTGCGAGTCGCTGCTGGTATCGCTGTTCGATCTCGGAGGGCATTATGCTGGCAATCCCTGAGTCGGGGGGCGTGAGGCGCAAACTCAAGCGACCTTCACTCACTACGTCGAGGGTGGGCGGTACTGTTCGCCAATATGCCAGACGGGGCCGTTGGTGTCAACTGTGCCCGGTTGACGGCGCTCGGGCACAGGGTCTAGGATGGAGACACGGCGGTTGTCCTTGCCGCACTGAGGGTTGCGTCATGTCGATCTCGTCTCCAACCGGACAATTCATGCCGAGTGCGATTCCGCCGGAGCCGGTCTGCCGGCTTTCGGTCTCGCAATACCACGAGATGATCGCGGCCGGCATATTGACGCCCGACGATCCCCTGGAACTCCTCGAAGGATGGCTTGTACCGAAGATGCCCATCTCCCCTCTCCCTTTGGGAGAGGGGCCGGGGGTGAGGGCGTGGGTTCCGATGAAGACTCCAGGTCACTCGACGGCCAGACAGCTCGCCACAAATGCTCTGCGGCAAATCCTCCCATCGGGCTGGCATGTTCGCTCGCAAGAGCCGATCACCTTGGGTGACAGCGAGCCGGAACCCGATGTGGCGGTCATCCGCGGCGAGCTCGACCAATACGAGCATTCCCATCCCGGCCCGCAAGACGTTGCGCTGGCAGTCGAGGTGGCCGATGCAAGTCTCGACCGCGACCGTTCGATCAAGAAGCAGGTCTATGCTCACGCTGGGATTCCGGTCTATTGGATCGTCAATCTCCAAGAGCGGCGGGTTGAAGTCTACACCGACCCCTCGTGTTCGGCCGAACCTCCCGAGTATCGCCAGCACGAGGATTACGCCGCCAGTACGGAAGTGCTGCTATCGATCGGAGCCCGCGAAGCCGGCCGCATCGCTGTCGCCACGTTGTTGCCAGCAAACGATTGACGCTCCCGATGCTGGTGTTACTCAGTTGTGGGGCGGTGGTACGAACCTGGACCAGTCCTCTGTTACACGTCTCGCTTTCGCGGGGCGAGCTCCCTCACCGTCGCCTTCACGATGGACTTCCTGAACAATGCGCGCGAGGCACTCTCTGTCGTTCTTATCGCCACGTTATCAACGACAACCTGTGCAGCAAATCCCATCGCCAGGGCTATACCCCAGTCAATCTTGAGCACCTCGCGTATACTCGTAGTTACTATAGGCATTGTGACTCGCTGCATCTTGTAGAGAATTGTACGGAAGGCGCTGCCGGTATTCTCGCTCACAAAGTGGCTACCTGTGCTAACTTCCGACGCCAGCCGGCCGAACGCTTGATACAATCTGGACAGGTCTCCCTTTCCCTTGGCTTCCTTCGCACTTCGCTTAAATTCGCTGATGCCGAAGCTAATATCTGTGGCGCATGAGCCCCTTATCCGTTTGTAGTCCGGTGCGCTTAGGTCTCCCAGCCCCGCGACGATTCTAGGATCTAACTCTATTCTCTCGGGGTCTTCCTCGTATGCCTCAAGCCTGTCGAGGTAGTTAGCTGGCAAAGCGTAGTTATCGTTCTGCCCTACGCTCAGCCGAATGCTCGGGGACTGCGTCGTTGCCTTCTGCGATCGCTTCAAACATGTGATGGAAGAATATCTCCTTCACGCACTCCACTTCCTTCTTGTCGGCGTCCGCGCTGTTCACTAGTTGTTTCTCTAGGAACCTAACCGGCCTGTCGCGCTTGCCGCCGCTTTCTTCGAGACATTGCAGCGATTTGCGGAACACCTCTTTGCCAACCTCGCCAATACCGTACTCCGACATGGTATCCTCGTTTTCCACAAGGAAAGACCGCAATGCCGGAGCCGCCGAGGCGGGTTGGTTTGGAAACGGCGTCAGGTCAAAGGCGCGTTCTCTGATGGCTTGGTCCCAATTATGCCAATGCTTTTCCAACTCCTCGGCATGCTCTCTTGAGAGCCCCGCTTCCACAATAACGTCGATTGCACCCTTGAGGGTCTTCACATCCAGGCCGGCTCTTGCCTCGATCTCGCCAGCTATGTCAGTGCGAGTGGAGCCGCCCGTTACAGCCATAAACATTGCCGGCAGCCCTCGACCGTCTTTTTTTTGGAGCCATCCTCGGATGGTTCTCGTTACCGCCGATGTTGGATCCCTGGCGACGGGCTCGGGGCAGAGTATTTGCAGCTTGATGCCCTCTAAATCTTGAGGAGCGATAAGAGTAAAAAGTCGTCCGTCGATGATGTCCGCGTACGACGCTACTATCCGTGCATCAGAGTGTTCCGTAGAATCGTTGGACAGGAGATCATCAAACCGCAACCGGGCGAGCACGGCTCTCTTCATCCGGTTTTTGTCCTGGCCTGCGCTACGTTCTATATCCTTGAAGACGCCCGGCTGACGGAGGTTGTCGTAGATGGATCCGGAAAATCGCACAGGAGCGCTCCTACTGCTGGGTTCGCGCGCGATCAAATCGGCGCAGCCCGGCTGAATACCTCTTCCGAATTCGCCCGCCACGCTCAGGGTCTTGCGCTGCGGAACAGTGGAGACTATGCGGGGAGTCAAAACGGGGATGTAGGTTGTTTTCTCTACGCCAAATTGCCAATACTGGCTCCGTCCCCGTGGCAACTCCCCCCGTTGCAGCTCCGTTCGACCCCCGTTTCAATTCCCATTCTGGAACCCTAACGTTGCATAGCCAAGCCCCCTCAATGTAGCCGGTTGTGGTGGTTTGTCAATAACGTCCTTAAGGTGCCAAGGAGTGACCCCGGAAGCGGCAATCCCGGAGATTCCGCACTGGAACTGCAGAATTCCCGCAGTACCAGTATGTGAGTTTCACGGAGGAGGAGACGACGTTGCCAAGTCTTGACGGATAGAACCCCGAGAGAATACAACTGTTGCCATCGGGGCCTTGTAGGAGGCGACTCCCGTAAGCCGATTGCCCTTGGAGAACGCCTGTATCGGCGACAAGAGTCGCCTCCTACAGATGAACGCTGCGAGTAGAACTATGTCGCTGGAAAATAGCCATTTTGCCTTCAATCGAGCCAAGCAACTCATGCCCGGCGGGGTGAATAGCCCGGCGAGGGCGTTCGGCGGGGTCGGCGGCGAGCCGATCTTCTTTGAACGCGCGCAGGGGGCGTACCTGTTCGACATCGACGGCAACCGGTACATCGACTACATCGGTTCCTGGGGGCCCATGATTCTCGGGCATAATTATCCGGCGGTCGTCGAAGCGGTTGAAGCGGCCTTGCGACGCGGTACTAGTTTTGGGGCGCCGACGTTGGCCGAAAACGAACTGGCCGAGTTGGTCGTCGAGGCCGTGCCGTCGATTGAGAAGGTCCGGCTGGTGAACTCGGGCACCGAGGCCACGATGAGCGCCATCCGGCTCGCCCGCGGATACACCGGCCGGCCGCTGATCGTTAAATTCGCGGGCTGTTATCACGGGCACGTCGATAGTCTGCTGGTCGCCGCTGGCAGTTCCGCCGCCACGCTGGGCGTGCCCAATTCGCCGGGCGTGACCGAAGGGGCCTCGCGCGACACGCTCGTGCTGCAATACAACGACGTCGCCGGCGTCGAGGAGGCGTTTGCCGAACACGGCTCGCAGATCGCCGCTGTGATCGTCGAGCCGATCGTCGGCAACATGGGCTGCGTCTGTGGAACGGGTGAGTTTCACCCGACCTTGCGAGAAGCGACGTACAAACACGGTGCCCTGCTGATCTTCGACGAGGTGATGACCGGCTTCCGCGTGGCTTACGGCGGGGCGCAATCGTTGCTGCGGATCGAGCCGGACCTGACGACGCTCGGCAAGATCATCGGCGGCGGGCTGCCCGTCGGCGCCTACGGCGGCAGGGCGGAGATCATGGAGCACGTGTTGCCGGCGGGTAAGGTCTTTCAGGCGGGCACGCTCAGCGGCAATCCGCTGGCCACCGCCGCCGGCATCGCCACGCTGAAGACGCTCCGCGACGCGAGTCCCTACGGCCGTCTGGAGCAGCTCTCCTCTCGATTGGCCGATGGTCTTGAAGCTGCGGCGAAGCAGGGCGGCGTGCCGGCGGAGTTGGGCCGATGCGGCTCGATGATGACGCTTTTTTTCAGCGACCAGCCGGTGACCGATTGGCCGTCCGCCGCCCGCTGCGACACGCGGTGCTTCGCCCGCTATTTCTGGGCGATGATCGACCGCGGCGTCTACATGCCGTGCAGCCAATACGAAGCGTTGTTCGTTTCGACGGCCCACACCGACGCCGACGTTGACACAACCATCGCGGCAGCAAGCGAGTCGTTTGCTGAGGCAGGCGGTCAGATTTGACATCCCCGCAGGCAGGGGATAGGATTGAACATTCAAAGTGATATGTCAGAGGTTCTTCTCTCCAAAGGGGTGACGGTCATGTCCGCGACAACGACCCTAGAGCAACGCGTCGAGCGGTTGGAACAAATTGTCGCCGACTTGCAGGCTGCCTCGCGTCGCCAACCGGGAACTGATGAGTGGCGAACGACAATCGGGGCCTTTTCCTCGGACCGGCGAGCCAAGGAAATTCTCGACGAGGCTCTGCGACTGAGGGAAGACGATCGCCAGTAACGCACATAATGACTATCCCCACCGCCACTACGGACCCAAATATCGCGGCAACTGGTTTGGCCGGCCCAGCGGTCTTGCTCTCTCGGAATGCCTCAGATTTTACGCAAGTGCCCAGGCTGCACGTGCAAGACTGGACCGCACCGTAATGGAGTCGTCCCGCCATGAGCGAAGCCTCGGATAGGATTGATCTGAGCGGCGAGGCGTTGGGGCGGCTGCTGGCGGATGCGTCCGGCGATTTCGTCTGCCTGGCCAACGCGCACGGCGAGCCGTTCTATCTCAATCCCGCCGGGCAACGGCTGCTGGGCTTGGACGAAGGCCAACCGGCGACCTCGATCAACCTACGTGAGTTGCACACCGAAGAGTCGTGGGGCGAGCTGCGCGACGTGGCGGTGCCCGCCGTCAACAAGACGGGCCATTGGGAGGGCCGCAGCCGCTTGCGCAACACCCAAACCGGCGAATTGCTCGATGTCGACACCAACCTGTTTCGGCTGAAATCGAGCGACGCCGGCCGGCCGACTTGCCTGGTCTTTCTGCATCGCCACCTCGACGACCGCGCGACGCTCTGCGCCGAACTGGCCGAGGCGCAAGCGCGAAAGGGGGCGATCCTCGAATCGTCGCTCGACCCGATCATTACGATCAATCACCGCGGGCTGATTACCGAGTTCAACAAGGCGGCCGAGCAGACTTTCGGCCATCCGCGCGAGAAGGTGCTCGGATCGAAGCCGTCGGACGTGCTCTTTCCGGCCGCCGCCAGCGCCGGCGAGCAGGACCGCATCAACCGCTATCTCGACGCGGGCGAAGGCTCGCTGCTGGGCCGCCGCGTCGAGGTCACGGCGGTGCGGGCCAACGGCGAAACGTTCGACGCCGAAATGGCGATGACCATCAGCCACGAGCAGGGCGCCCCGGTGCTGACCTTTTTCATCCGCGACGTGAGCCGCCGCAAGAAAGCCGAGGAGGAGCAATCCCGCTACGCCGCCGAGCTGGAGCGATCGAACCGCGAGTTGGAGCAGTTCGCCTACGTCGCCTCGCACGACTTGCAGGAGCCGCTGCGAAAGATCCGCACTTTCGGCGACCGCCTGCAAATGAAGTGCGCCGACAAGCTCGACGAAGTCGGCGCGGATTGTCTCCAGCGGATGCAGAGCGCTGCCGGGCGAATGCAAACGCTGATCGACGGGCTGCTGTCGCTGTCGCGAGTAACCACGCAGGGGCGGAGTTTCGTAGCGGTCGATCTGGCCGAGATCGCCCACGAGGTCGTCTCCGATCTCGAGGTGCAGATCGAAAAGGCCGGCGGGAGGGTGGAGGTCGGCCACCTGCCGACCATCCAGGCCGATCCCCTGCAAATGCGGCAATTGCTGCAAAACCTGATTGCCAACGGGCTGAAATTCCATCGCCTCGACCAGCCGCCGGTGGTCAAAGTGCAGGGGCGATTCGTGCACGGGCGCGAGCAGCGCAGGCCCGGCGTCTCCGCCGCGCAGGAACAGTGCCGTATCGTTGTCGAGGACAACGGCATCGGTTTCGAGCAAAAGCACCAGGAACGGATCTTCGGCGTCTTCGAGCGGCTCCATCCGCGCGATGTTTTCGAGGGGATGGGAATCGGGCTGGCGCTGTGCCGCAAGATCGTCGAACGCCACGGCGGAACGATCACCGCCCGCGGTGTTTCCGGCCAGGGAAGCACCTTCGAGGTCCTGCTGCCGGTGACGCGCGGCGGCGGATAATGAGGATTCCGATATAAGGCTGCGCGGTGGCGCCTGCGCGAAACCGCAAGCGGTTCGCGGGGCGCGCTGTTGAACTGGAAACCGCATAAGATGAGCAATTGAACTGCAACCGACCCGCCATGCAGAAATCCAGGCTACGCCGAACGATTCTGATGGCCGACGACGACGCCGAGGACTGTTTTCTCGTCCGTGATGCGTTTGCGGAGGCGGGCTGGCCGTGCGATTTCCATTTCGTCCACGACGGCGAGGAGCTGCTGGACTACTTGCGGCACGACGGGGAATACGTTGGCGGCCGGAGCGCTCCCCGGCCCGATCTGATCTTGCTGGACTTGAAGATGCCCCGCAAAGACGGCCGCGAGACGATCCGCGATCTGAAAGCCGACCCGCGGCTGCGGCGAATCCCGGTGATCGCGCTAACCACGTCGTCGGCCGGCGACAACGTCGATTTTTGTTACGCGGCCGGCGCCAATGCCTACATTGCCAAGCCCACCACGTTTCACGATCTTGTCGAGATTGTCGATGCGCTGGGCAAGTACTGGTTCCAGGTGGTAGAATTGCCTACCAAGGCGCCCTATGGTGGAACAACGGATTAGAATCCTGTTGGTCGAGGACGATCCCGACAACGTCTGGGTGATGCGCAATCTCCTGGGCGACCGCTGGGACGAGCCGTTCGATCTGGTGCAGGTGGAATTGCTCTCGGCAGCGATCGAGCGCTGCGACGAAGACCATTTCGACGTGATCCTGCTGGATCTCAGCCTGCCGGACAGCCGCGGGCTGGAGACCTTCTTCGCCATGCACGCCCAGGCCGGCGACGTGCCGATTGTGGTTCTCTCGGGTTATAGCGACGAAGCCAGCGCCGTGAAGGCGGTGCAGGCGGGCGCGGAGGACTATCTGGTCAAAGGGCAGGTGAACGACCGGATGCTGGTCCGCTCGATTCGCTACGCCATCGAGCGCAGCCGCCGCCACCGCGCCGAAGAGACGATGCGCGATACATCCGAGGAGTTTCGCGCCGCCCAGGAAATCCAGCAGCGGCTCTATCCGGGCGAGTCGCCCAGTTTGCCGGGTTTCGAGATTGCCGGCGCGCTGTTTCCGGCCAAAGCGACGGCGGGGGACTATTTCGACTACATTCCCATGCTCGACGGCTGCCTGGGCATCGTGCTAGGCGACGTCAGCAGCCACGGCATGGGGCCCGCCCTGCTGATGTCGGAGACGCGGGCCTGCCTGCGCACGCTGGCGCAGATGTACTCGGACGTCGGCGAAATCCTCACGCGGGCCAACCGCCTGCTGGCCGCCGACGCCAGCGATTTCCATTACGTCACTTTGGCGTTGGCACGGCTCGACCCGCGCGATCGCTCGATGGTCTACGCCAGCGCCGGCCAGCGCGGATACCTGCTCGGCGCCGGCATCGACGCGACCGTGCTGGACAGCACCAGCCTGCCGCTGGGCGTTCACGCCGACACCGTCGTGCCGGCGGCGTCGCCGTTAGCGTTGAAATCGGGCGATCTTTTCACCTTTTTTACCGATGGTCTGACCGAGGCGGAATCTCCGGGCCGCGTCCGCTTCGGCGTCGCCCGGACATTGCAGGTGATCCGTTCCGAGCGGGAGAGACCGGCCGCCGAGATCATCGAGATTCTGCACGAGCAGGTGCTCGGTTTCTGCCGCAGCGAGCCGCCGCAAGACGACGTCACGATTGTGATCGTGAAAGTGACGTAGGGTAGGGGCAGCCGCTTGCGGCTTCACGGCGGATCCCGACGGTGGGGCAGACATTCTTGTCTGCCCTGCAAGATGCGGGAAAAGGGGCAGACAGGAATGTCTGCCCCACCGAACACACGATCTTCCCCTCTGGCAAGTTCGAATCAACCGACGGCCAGCCGGCGTTCAACTTGGCGGATGGCGTCGTCGACCGGCCAGTGGCGCTCGGCCAGATCGAGCTGGCGTCCGCTGGTCATCCAGCCGTCTACGCGTTTTTGTGCCGAGACGACCGTGCTATGGCTGCGGCGGCCGAAGAAGTGGCCGATTTCGCTCAAAGCGGCCCGCGTGTGTTTTCGCGCGAGCCACATTGCCAGCATCCGCGGGTGACTCACCCGTTTGCCCTTGACGTCCGATTGCAGACTGGCCGGTTCCAGCCCAAAAACCTCGCAGACGGCCTTTTCGATATCGTGCAGCCGCACGGCCCGGCCGCTATGGGCAATCAGATCGGCCAGCGCCTGTTCGGCCATCCCCAGCGAAATCGGCTGCCCGAGCGACTGGCTAGTGGCCAGCAGCCGGCACAGCGCGCCGGAAAGTTCGCGGGCATGATTGGTCAAGCGCGAGGCCACAAACTGCTGCACGTCGCCGGGGACGTGCAGCTCCATGCGCTTGGCCATCTCGGCAAGGATGCCCAGCCGCATGGCATAGTCGGGCGGCTCGATGCGGCAAACCAGTCCGCTGCTGAGCCGCGTGATCAACTCCGGCCCCAACTCGGGCAACTCGGCGGGCGAACGGTCGGCGGCGAAGACAAGCTGCCGCCCCTCCTGCAAGAAGGTGTCGATCGTGTGCAATAGCTCAACTTGTGTGGCCCGCTTGCCCACGAAGAATTGCAGATCGTCGAGCACCAACACGCCGACGCCGCGGTACTTGCGGCGAAAGCTGGGCAGGCCGCTGCCGCGCAACGCCTCGAGAAATTGGCTGGTGAACTGCTCGGCGGAAAGGTAAATGGTCGCCGTTCGCCCGCTCGATTTGCGGGCCGCAGTCCAGATCCCTTCCAGCAAGTGCGTCTTGCCGACGCCGGTCGGGCCGTAGAACATCAGCGGCGTCACGCGGCCGGGCCGGCGGACGGCCATCTCGGCCGAGGCGACCGCCAGTCGATTGGCGTCGCCGGCCACGAAGGTCTCCAGGCTGGCGAAGCGCCGCCGCGGCGGCGCGGCGTGCGATTCGGGCAAGGGCTTGGCGCGATCCGCCCGCGGCGGCGCAACCCGCAAGCCAGGCTGCACCTGCTGCTTCGAGCCGGTGTTCTCGGCGAGCCCAATCATCTCGCGGTCGCTCTCGGTTGAAGACGGGTCCAGGTAAAACTCGATGGACGAGTGATTGCCGACCACTTCGCGGCAGGCATCGCTGATGTCCCGTCGAAAGTTGGTGCGAATCCACTCCATGAAGAAGTGGTTCGGCGCGCCGATCCGCAGCACGTTGCCGTCGTAGTTCAAGCGCGTTCCCGCGCCGAACCACAGATCAAATCTCTTCTGTCCGACCTTGTCGGCGATGGCAGCGCACAACGCCGACACGATCTCCTTATCGTCCTTGGTCACTTCCGCGGCGTCCTTGGCTCGACCTTATCGATTTCTGACACGAGGAAGACTAGATTCTAGCGACGCTAGCATTGCTGTCAAACCGCCGCTGGGGCCAGTGCCGCAATTCCCGCGCTGGTGAATCGAGCCCGGCGAAATCCTCGCAGAATCCGGTCACATCTCCGCCGGTCGCGCTGGAAAACTCTCACTCGCAGCGGAGGGCCGGGGTGGAAAACGTGTCGAAACCGCGCGTGCCAAACAACGCCGCGCAAACGCAAAACCATAGTCCATCGGCAATTGAATCGCCGACCGTAAGATTATCGCACGGACTGGCGCGAGCACAAGCCCTGATCGTCGCTCGGAAAATTATTCCGCTGGCGCCGTTTGTGTTGCCGGACGGCACTCGAAGGTGGCCGGCCTCATTTCCCTCCGCGCTGCGGCAGAGTCCCCAAACCGCCAGGTCGTCACGCGCGCGGACGCGATTGCCGCGCCGCGGTCATGCGGGACTTAGGTTGTCAACAATTCCCTTCCTTCTTTTATCCCCTTGCGAGGAAAACTCCAGAGGCGGCTTGCCCGTCGAGCGGTTGCCGCTGGATGGAAGCGGCGCCGCCGCGGCGCGAATCGGCGGATTATCTCAGTAACTCTGCCGAAGGTTGGAGAACTCCGGCTCGCTGGAGGCCACGCTTGGCCTGTTCAATCGTGTTTCAGCACTGCCGGACAAGCCGGCAGTGGCAGCCGGGGTACTTGCCGGCCGCGCGAGCCGGCTGTTGGAGGTTGGCGGGCGGAAAAAGCGGATTATTCGGCACATCCGCCGCGGGAATCGGAGTTTTTTTTGCGCCCCCTCTTGCAATTTCCTGTCTGGCGGTCGAGAATAGGGGGTACGCTGCCGCGGTGTTTTCTCGGAGATTCCCGGAGGGCTGCTCATGTCGCAGACGAATGAGTCTCATCTCACCTCGCAGGTCAACAATCGCCATGTCGATGGCCGTCCGTACCATTTTCCCGCCCTGAACCAGGACGACCGCATTCGCAAGATCTTCGGGCTGTCGAGCGATGCGGCGCTGCCGTTGGTCCGCGAGGAGAGCCTGGCCGTTTACTACGACCACCTGGTTGCGAATTTGACCCTGCCTTTCGATGCGCTCTATTGCCAAAACGGCGGCAAGATGCGTCACCTGATCCACTACGTTCAGGTGACGGAGTTGTTGAACCCGCGGCACGGCCGCAACCACACCCATCATGGAATCGTGGGCAGGGCGCACCATCATCGCGAGGTCTTGGAACTGCCTCTGGCCGAGTTCGGCGTCATGGAGGACAACCCGAACTGCGAATTGATCGACGACTACGCGTACTGGTTCGTCAATTGCCGGTAGACGGGCCAATCGAGCGCCGCTTACGCCACGTCGAATGCTGCGATCGGTTTGTCTGGTGGCATCGGCGGGCGGGACGCCCGCGCTCCGGAGATGCTGGCTACCGACTCGCCGGCCAATTGAGTGCTGCTTGCGCCACGTCGAATGCCGCGCGCGGCCTGCCCAGGCGCTGGGCGTTGGCGGCCAATTGGTCGAGCCGGCCGGGCGTGGCCAGCAGTTGATCCAATTTGTAAGGCAGCGTGGCAACGTTGTTCAGCTTGATTGCGGCGGCGTTTTCCAAGAGGAAATCGCTGTTGCGGCTCTCCTGGCCGGGGATCGGATTGACGATGGCCATCGGCGTGCCGCGTGCGAGGGCCTCGGAGGTGGTCAGCCCGCCTGGCTTTGACACCACTAGGTCGGCCGCCGCCATCAACTCATCCATTTCGGTGGTGAAGCCGAGCACGTGGGCGATGTGTCGTGGCGGCACGGCGATCTGCTCGAGCCGGGTCTTCAATTCGGCGTTGCGGCCGGCAACCACGACCAGTTCGATGGGCTTTTCGACGCGGAGAGTGCTTTCGAAAAGCCTCTCGATTGGGCCGACGCCGAACCCGCCCGCCAGTTGCAGCAGCACGGGCCGGCCGCCGCCGAGGCCGTGCCGCCGGCGGCATTCCGACCGATCTTTCGGCTCGCTGAAAGCGGGATGGATTGGAATCCCGCTCACCACGAGGTCTGCCGCCGGCACGCCCCAGTGCTGCAAATTCAGTGCGCCTTCCTCGGTGGCGGTAAAGTAGCGGTCGCAGGGCTGATTGACCCAGAGCCGATGCGTCTCGAAGTCGGTGGTGACCGTCAGTTGCGGAGTTGCGATCTCGCCTTTGCGCCGCAATGCCGCGATCATTTCGGCGGGGAGGAAGTGTGTGTTGACGACGACGTCCCAGGTTTCGCCGCGGAGAAACTTCAGGAAGCGGCGCAGATTGAGCTTCTCGACCAGCAGCCGCAGGCGGTCGCTCTTGTGCTGTGCCGAGGGAACGCGATCAAGCAGATCGTAGAAATATCCCAGCGCGTGGGGCACCCGATTCACCAGGTCGAGATACGCCCGGCCGTAGATTCGCCGGAAGGCGGCGTTGGTGAAGTCGAGCACGTCGAGATTCTGCACGACAGCGTCGGCATCGAGCCGCCGCAGGGCCAACTCAACGGCCTCAGCCGCGCGCAAATGGCCGGCGCCGACGGAGGCCGACAGGACCAAGATTCGGCGAGACATGGCTCCGCTATCGTTCCTTGCGCTTCAATTCGGAGTCATGCTCTTTGAGGAACTCGCGGAGCTCGTCGGCGAAGCCCAACAGCCGCTCCCATTGCTCGACGTAGAGCGTCACCGGCATGCGTTGCAGACCGTAGAGGCTCACGCCCCCCTTGCTGCTGACTTTGCAGTAGAGCGCGCCGCGTTTCGGCGACTCTTGGTCGGCCAAGAGTTTCGAGGCTTGATCGACCGTGAGTTTTCCCTCTGCCACTTGGGCGAGGATCTCTTCCTTCTTCATTTTGGTTCTCCCGCAATTGCGTCATCGCCGCCGCTCTCGCGAAGGGAGAGGGCTCAGAAGTTCCCCTATCGTAGCGAAAAAACGTACTATTCAATAGCCCCCCGCCCAGAATAACAGAAAAATGGGCCACGCCCCCCATTTCCCGCGGTCGCCAGCCGATCTTGCCCGGTTTGCCCCAATGGCAAATCCCCACCATATTTGCTATACTCTTAAGCGTCATGGATTGCGAGCATCGACGACAGGCCGTCAAGTATATCCGTCAGCAGGCCAGGCAGCTTGCGCGACAGTTGGACGGCGTGCGCGCGGCCGAGGACATTGAATACGTACACCGTGCCCGGGTCGCCACGCGGCGGCTGCGGGCGTCGTTGGCGATGTTCGGGCGGTGTTTCGCGCCGAAGCGGGTCGAACGATGGCGTAAGGCGATCCGCCGGCTGACTCGATCGTTGGGCGATGCCCGCGACCGCGACGTACAGATCGAGTTCCTCTGCGGCGCTGTCGGCGCTTGGGGCGAAGGAGTGTTTTCCGGGCATTGCCCACGTGCTGGTGCAATTGGAGCACGATCGCGAACAGTTGCAGCGGAAAGTGGTCAAGGCGGCCGACCGCATCGAGGCCGACGGCGTGCTGCGAAAGATCCGGCTTAGAGCCGAGGAGTTTCTCGACCGGCCGAGTTTGATTCCCCACTGTCTGCACGCCCCCGAGGCGTGCCAGCCGCTGAGGGAGCACGTGCAAGGGCAACTGGACGACATGCTCCAATACGAGGACAGTCTGGCCGACGCCGAGGATCGCCAGCGGCACCACGCGATGCGAATCGCGGTGAAGCGGCTGCGATATACGATCGAGGTTTCGCGGCCGATGTGCGCGGGGCGGCTGGATGCGGCGGTCGAGACGGTCAAGCGCGTGCAGACGCTGTTGGGCGAGGTCCACGATTGCGACGTCTGGCTCGATCATCTTGATGCCTTTGCTGCGGAACAGCGGGACCGCATCGTTGCCATGTTCGGTCATGCGGGCCGATTCCTGCGTTTGCAGCCCGGCATCGAGTACTTGCGGAACGACCGTTATAGCCATCGTCAGGCGACCTTCGACGAACTAGTGAGATTGTGGGCGGAATTGAAGGAGCGGCGTTTCTGGGAGGAGTTGGCTCGTGCCGCCGATCCTACGGCAGCCGGCCCATCTACCCCCGCCGCCGCCGAGCCGCAATCGCAGCCGTCGTCGAGCGCGTAGGTCTTGTGCGGGACGGGTGGAGACCACTTCCTTCAGCTCGACCGTCGGCCGGCGGGCAACGGCTCGCCGCCGGGCCCAGGACCGCTGGGTTTTCGGCGATGGGGTGGCAGTTGCACTGCCACCCCTGAATTTCCCGCATGTCCTCGGGGGTGGCAGTGCAACTGCCACCCCAACAATGTCCCCATCTCGAAGAACTGATCGGCCCTGTCGCCGGGCGGACAGGCCAACCACTACACTCTTTAGTGGTATTCGCGGCTGTTTCTCCCGCGTTTTTCTCCCCAATCGCTCTTTGCGGCAAACTGCAAGCTAGTTTTTCAACAACGGGCTTGCATCATGGCTGCCGAATAGCGGGCAGGTTGCGGCGGCGAGCGAAAGATGTTGGCCGCTTGCCGCGGGGGCGGACAGCCGGCACGATCCACAAACCTCGATCAGTTTGTGCAGAGCTCGCAGATTACTTCGCAGCTAAGATTTACGGAAACCATGTAGTTTGCCGATGGAAAAGAGCGAACAACATGGTGCCGGCGATTCAGGCGCCCATGATGCCGTCCCGTCGAAAGGTCCGGGTCTTTCACTGGGATTTCTTGAGAAGGCTGGAAGAGAGATGATCGACATGCCGCTTGACGATCGGGTACTCACCGCGTTAGAGCGCAACCCCTACCTTGCACGCCGCAACTTGCGGTTCGAAACCAGCGCCGGTCGCGTCACATTGCGGGGCGTAGTCAACACCTATTTCCAGAAGCAGATGGCTCAAGAGTCGCTCCGCAACATCGAGGGAGTCGACGAGATCGCCAACGAGCTGGAAGTCTGCTGGGGATGATTGCAGAACGACGCTGAAGGGGCAAGAGTAAACCGCTGCCGCTGCAGAGGCGGCAGTTGAACCGTCGCTCCAAATCCGCATTGCGGCTTACAGCGGGGCGGGACAAGCGACAAAGCCCCACTGCCCGCTGCCTCGACGAAAAAGGTGTTTCACGACCCGTAGGTTATGCTTCAGCATAACAAGAAGCACGCTGTTATGCTAAAGCATAACCTACCTCCTTGCCGCTTGTGAAACAGCGTCTAAGCAGCGGCAGACTCCCGAGAAGGTCAGTTCAGCGCGGTTGACGCGGCAGTTCGCGTCCCATCACGGCTGCGCGGCGGTTCTCGTAGGCCGGCAGCCGATCGTCCAGGCGGCAAGTGTGCAGCACCTCGCGATTGACCGCGGACAGGCCGCACAACCTTATAACGCCGCTGTGCTTCTCGATTCGCCCGTGCAACTGCAGCAACTGCGCGATCAGCCGACTGGTCAACAGGCGGATTTGATCGAGCTCCAGGACGAGGCGATAAGTAAAGTGCTGTTGCAGAAGACGCCAAATCCGTTCTGCCAGTTGAGGTGCGTCGGTCTCGGCCTCATCCAGATTGGCAACCCGCACCAACAGCCAATCGGGACCGCGCTCGAACGTCCAGCCCACAGCCCGGGGCGGTCGCTGACATAACGTCCCTCCTTCTACGCTATGAACAAACGGAGCGCCAAGAAAACTCCAACCAACCAGCTATCTTAGCAGTAATCGTTTTATTCGCAACCCCCCCCTCGCGTTTCGTCTGGTGCTGCGAGAACGTCGGTGTAGTGCCGCCGCGACGGGCTCAGGACCGATCAGTTTTCCAATCTAGGTGGCACGCAATGCCAAGGCTTGATTGGAAGCGGTTTTGATGTAATCTTTTGCGAGGTCGAGGGTTGCGTTGAAAATGTGCTTTGGGAAAATGGCGGTGAATTGACCGCGCATGAAAAAGCCGTTCCAGCAATGATAGGGGGTCACAACACCAAACCCCATCATGGAAGGAACGGCAAATGGCCAACGCAAGGAAGCGGGCCCGCCAACGACGGCGGGCGAAATCGTTGATCGGCTCGATGCGAGAGTTTCTCACGCCGGAAGTTTTCAAGCAAGTCCGAAATGCTTCAAAACGCAGGAAATGCCCGCGTTGGGACTTGCATCCTTTGCTTTACATCATCATCCTGACGACCTATTGCTGTGGCGACAGCCTCCCGGAAAAGTTTGAAGCCGCCAGAATGTTCTATGTCGCCAGTTGTCCAAAACGAAAACGGCCGGGCCAGCACTTTTCCGGCTTTGAAAAGGCCATCGCCAAACTTCCCATGCCCATCCTGCGGGCGTTGGCGGCGGCCCTGCGCGCACGGATGGAAGTCATTTTCGGCAATCAGTGGAAAGTGGGAAACTTCATCCCCTTTGGCTGTGATGGCACGCGGCAGACGTGTCCCCGCACCGAGGAACTGGAGCAACGCTTGGGAAGCGGCGGCAAAGAGGATTCGTCACCGACGATCTGGAACACCTCGATCGTGCATCTTACCTTGGGCATTCCCTTTTGCTGGCGATTGGGGAAGGGGGGCAAAGCCAGCGAACGAAGTCACCTCATGTACATGCTGCGTTGGCTGCCAGCGGCGGCGTTGGTGGTGGCCGACGCGGGATATGTGGGCTACAACGTGGCCGCGACCATGATCTTGGCGAACGTGTCCTTTCTCATCCGCATGTCCTCCAAGGCCACCTTTTACAGCGAAACCCAGGAACTGTTGGAGGAGTTCCGCGAAGGGATTGTCTATTATTGGCCGAAGAGCCAGCAGGAGGACGGCAAGCCGCCGATTCGCGGCCGATTGCTGCGGATTCACAGTTGCCGTCATAAGGTGGACGTCTGGCTGTTTACGAACGTGGAAGATGCGAAGCAGCTATCCTTGGAGATGGCGGGAACTTGTTATCGTTGGAGGTGGGAAAACGAGGGATTTTTCAGAACCTACAAGCGAACCTTGAAGAAAGTGGCGTTGATGAGTCGGACGCTACGGCTAGTGCATCGCGAGGCAGAGGCTTCGATGATCGCAACGCAGTTATTGCTTTGTCAAGGCGCGTTGGCGATGCCGGCACCGCCGAAAGACAGCCTCCCGATAATGTGCAGCCCACGGGGGGTGTTGCTGGAGGTGCGTCGTGACATGTTAGGCCGTAGGGAATCCAAGCCATTTCGTGAAAGGATTGCCCGAGCGCAACGCGAACGGCGTGTGCGTACCAGCCCGAAACAGAAGCGGGAATGGCCGCGTCGCAAAGCTCACACGGCACCACACCCGCCGGTCTTGCTGCGGCTGACAGAAGAACAGAAAGTCAAGATTCAACAACAGTTACAAGCGGCATAACACAGTAAACTGGAAATGGCATTGGGTGGCACGCAATGCCAAGGCTTGATTGGAAGCGGTTTTGATGTAATCTTTTGCGAGGTCGAGGGTTGCGTTGAAAATGTGCTTTGGGAAAATGGCGGTGAATTGACCGCGCATGAAAAAGCCGTTCCAGCAATGATAGGGGGTCACAACACCAAACCCCATCATGGAAGGAACGGCAAATGGCCAACGCAAGGAAGCGGGCCCGCCAACGACGGCGGGCGAAATCGTTGATCGGCTCGATGCGAGAGTTTCTCACGCCGGAAGTTTTCAAGCAAGTCCGAAATGCTTCAAAACGCAGGAAATGCCCGCGTTGGGACTTGCATCCTTTGCTTTACATCATCATCCTGACGACCTATTGCTGTGGCGACAGCCTCCCGGAAAAGTTTGAAGCCGCCAGAATGTTCTATGTCGCCAGTTGTCCAAAACGAAAACGGCCGGGCCAGCACTTTTCCGGCTTTGAAAAGGCCATCGCCAAACTTCCCATGCCCATCCTGCGGGCGTTGGCGGCGGCCCTGCGCGCACGGATGGAAGTCATTTTCGGCAATCAGTGGAAAGTGGGAAACTTCATCCCCTTTGGCTGTGATGGCACGCGGCAGACGTGTCCCCGCACCGAGGAACTGGAGCAACGCTTGGGAAGCGGCGGCAAAGAGGATTCGTCACCGACGATCTGGAACACCTCGATCGTGCATCTTACCTTGGGCATTCCCTTTTGCTGGCGATTGGGGAAGGGGGGCAAAGCCAGCGAACGAAGTCACCTCATGTACATGCTGCGTTGGCTGCCAGCGGCGGCGTTGGTGGTGGCCGACGCGGGATATGTGGGCTACAACGTGGCCGCGACCATGATCTTGGCGAACGTGTCCTTTCTCATCCGCATGTCCTCCAAGGCCACCTTTTACAGCGAAACCCAGGAACTGTTGGAGGAGTTCCGCGAAGGGATTGTCTATTATTGGCCGAAGAGCCAGCAGGAGGACGGCAAGCCGCCGATTCGCGGCCGATTGCTGCGGATTCACAGTTGCCGTCATAAGGTGGACGTTCTGGCTGTTTACGAACGTGGAAGATGCGAAGCAGCTATCCTTGGAGATGGCGGGAACTTGTTATCGTTGGAGGTGGGAAAACGAGGGATTTTTCAGAACCTACAAGCGAACCTTGAAGAAAGTGGCGTTGATGAGTCGGACGCTACGGCTAGTGCATCGCGAGGCAGAGGCTTCGATGATCGCAACGCAGTTATTGCTTTGTCAAGGCGCGTTGGCGATGCCGGCACCGCCGAAAGACAGCCTCCCGATAATGTGCAGCCCACGGGGGGTGTTGCTGGAGGTGCGTCGTGACATGTTAGGCCGTAGGGAATCCAAGCCATTTCGTGAAAGGATTGCCCGAGCGCAACGCGAACGGCGTGTGCGTACCAGCCCGAAACAGAAGCGGGAATGGCCGCGTCGCAAAGCTCACACGGCGCCACACCCGCCGGTCTTGCTGCGGCTGACAGAAGAACAGAAAGTCAAGATTCAACAACAGTTACAAGCGGCATAACACAGTAAACTGGAAATGGCATTGGGTGGCACGCAATGCCAAGGCTTGATTGGAAGCGGTTTTGATGTAATCTTTTGCGAGGTCGAGGGTTGCGTTGAAAATGTGCTTTGGGAAAATGGCGGTGAATTGACCGCGCATGAAAAAGCCGTTCCAGCAATGATAGGGGGTCACAACACCAAACCCCATCATGGAAGGAACGGCAAATGGCCAACGCAAGGAAGCGGGCCCGCCAACGACGGCGGGCGAAATCGTTGATCGGCTCGATGCGAGAGTTTCTCACGCCGGAAGTTTTCAAGCAAGTCCGAAATGCTTCAAAACGCAGGAAATGCCCGCGTTGGGACTTGCATCCTTTGCTTTACATCATCATCCTGACGACCTATTGCTGTGGCGACAGCCTCCCGGAAAAGTTTGAAGCCGCCAGAATGTTCTATGTCGCCAGTTGTCCAAAACGAAAACGGCCGGGCCAGCACTTTTCCGGCTTTGAAAAGGCCATCGCCAAACTTCCCATGCCCATCCTGCGGGCGTTGGCGGCGGCCCTGCGCCACGGATGGAAGTCATTTTCGGCAATCAGTGGAAAGTGGGAAACTTCATCCCCTTTGGCTGTGATGGCACGCGGCAGACGTGTCCCCGCACCGAGGAACTGGAGCAACGCTTGGGAAGCGGCGGCAAAGAGGATTCGTCACCGACGATCTGGAACACCTCGATCGTGCATCTTACCTTGGGCATTCCCTTTTGCTGGCGATTGGGGAAGGGGGGCAAAGCCAGCGAACGAAGTCACCTCATGTACATGCTGCGTTGGCTGCCAGCGGCGGCGTTGGTGGTGGCCGACGCGGGATATGTGGGCTACAACGTGGCCGCGACCATGATCTTGGCGAACGTGTCCTTTCTCATCCGCATGTCCTCCAAGGCCACCTTTTACAGCGAAACCCAGGAACTGTTGGAGGAGTTCCGCGAAGGGATTGTCTATTATTGGCCGAAGAGCCAGCAGGAGGACGGCAAGCCGCCGATTCGCGGCCGATTGCTGCGGATTCACAGTTGCCGTCATAAGGTGGACGTCTGGCTGTTTACGAACGTGGAAGATGCGAAGCAGCTATCCTTGGAGATGGCGGGAACTTGTTATCGTTGGAGGTGGGAAAACGAGGGATTTTTCAGAACCTACAAGCGAACCTTGAAGAAAGTGGCGTTGATGAGTCGGACGCTACGGCTAGTGCATCGCGAGGCAGAGGCTTCGATGATCGCAACGCAGTTATTGCTTTGTCAAGGCGCGTTGGCGATGCCGGCACCGCCGAAAGACAGCCTCCCGATAATGTGCAGCCCACGGGGGGTGTTGCTGGAGGTGCGTCGTGACATGTTAGGCCGTAGGGAATCCAAGCCATTTCGTGAAAGGATTGCCCGAGCGCAACGCGAACGGCGTGTGCGTACCAGCCCGAAACAGAAGCGGGAATGGCCGCGTCGCAAAGCTCACACGGCGCCACACCCGCCGGTCTTGCTGCGGCTGACAGAAGAACAGAAAGTCAAGATTCAACAACAGTTACAAGCGGCATAACACAGTAAACTGGAAATGGCATTGGGTGGCACGGGCATCCTGCCCGCGGCCGAAAAACACGGGCAAGATGCCCGTGCCACGTCAAACATCGTTACCCATCTGTGCTATCATAGCTCAGCATCGCATGCCCCCGAAGCGGACATTTCCCATGCCCGATGCGTCCGACCCGACAGCGTCTGAAAAGAGCGCGGCAGCCATTGACGGCGGGCGGCGACGGACCGCCGGGTGGTGTCTTTGGGTATGGAGGATTGTCCGCGACTTGTTGATCGTCTATCTTCTGATCGTGTTGGCCGCCATGTTTCTGGAAAACTCGCTCATCTATCATCCGACGCGCTATCCGGCGGGCGAGTGGAATCAGAGGAGCCTTCCATTTGAAGACGCCTGGTTCCACGCGGCCGATGGGACGCGGCTGCACGGCTGGTACGTGCCGCACAAGAATCCGCGTGCGATCATCCTCTATTGTCACGGCAACGCCGGCAACCTGACCCATCGGCAGCCGATCCTCGAAATCCTGAACCGCCGCGTGGGCGTGTCCGTGCTGATCTTCGATTATCGCGGCTACGGTCGCAGCGAGGGGAAACCGAACGAGGCCGGCATACTGGCCGACGCCCGTGCCGCCCGCCGTTGGCTGGCCGAGCGCGAGAAGATCGCCGAGTCGCAGATCGTGCTGTTGGGCGAATCGCTGGGTGGAGGGGTGGCGGTCGATCTGGCCGCCCGCGACGGCGCCCGGGCGCTGGTGCTGGAAAACACCTTCAGCAGCCTGCCCGATGTGGCCGCCTATTACTATCCCTGGCTGCCGGTTCACTGGGCCATGCGAACCCGGCTCGATTCAGCGGCGAAGATCGCCGACTATCACGGCCCGACGTTGCAGGTACACGGCGACGCCGACACGATCGTGCCGCTTCGCTTTGCCCAGCGGCTCTACGCCGCCGCCAACCAGCCGAAGAAGTTCATCATCTGTCCGGGCCACGACCACAACGACCTGCTGCCGCCGGAATACTATGACGAGTTGACGGCGTTCTTGGATGGGCTGCCGAACCGCTCGTCGAAGTGACCCAGTGAACTCTCGTTCCCACGCTCCGCGTGGGAACGCATCTGGGAAGACGCTCTGCGGCCAGTCGGGGTGGGTTGTCGCGCGGCAGCGTGCGTTTCTCGACGCGGAGCGTCGGATCCGGTGGGTTCCCACGCGGAGCGTGGGAACCAGAGGCCCACGCTTCTACCGCCGTGATTCGAGCATCTTCATCACGCGATCGGTGATCGCCTGGATGAGCGCCTCTTGGTCGGCGGGGGCTACGGCGGCCGCGGAATGGCCGTCGGGGGATGGGGCGTGCGGCGGCGGCTGGAAAGCTTTGGGCGACACGCCGGCCGCCTTCCAACTCTCGCGGAAGGCGTCGTTGGCGCAGATGTCGCAGTTCTTCATCTCCGACCGCGGATCGGCAAAGCCCCATTTCTGCTTGAGATCGAGCAACGCCCGAGCTTCCGGCTCGCTGAAATAGTTGACCGACCCCAGGCCGCGGGCCAACATCAACATGCGGCAATAGGCGTCGAGGATTTCCGTCCACCAATACGCCCGCTCGACCGTGTCGCCGAAGCTCACCGTGCCGTGGTTGGCCAGAATGATGACGTTCGACTTGTGGACGAACGGCAGGATCGTGTCGGCAAACGTCTGGCTGCCGGGGATCTCGTACCTGGCGATCGGCACGTCGCCCAGGAAGATTTCAACCTCAGGGAGCACGCAACTTGGCACCGGCTCGCGGGCGATGCCGAAGGCCGTGGCGTGCGGCGGATGGCAGTGGACCACCGACTTGATCTCCGCCCGCTCCTTCATGATCGCCAGGTGCAGCTTGACCTCGCTGGTCATCTTCCGCTTGCCGCTGAGCTGCTTCCCCTCCATGTCGACGACGCACAGATCGTCGGGCTTCATAAAACCCTTCGAGATCATCGTCGGCGTGCAGACGACCTGGTTCTCGCTGACGCGGTAGCTGATGTTGCCATCGTTGGCCGCGGCAAAGCCCTTCTTGTACAGCCGCTCGCCGATGTCGCAGATTTCCTGCTTGACTTTCTGAATGTTTATCATGGTTTCTCAGGCTCCGCACTGGCAAGGGGGACAGTCCCATTTTCGCTGACGCGAAAATCGGGACAGTCCCCTGGCGTCACGTAATCCAGCGTATCGAGGATGGCGGCGTTGTAGGCGTCCAGCGGTTTTATTTCGGGATGAAAGGGCATGGCGGCCTCGCGGCCTTCGCTGATGGCGATGCGGCTACCGACGCCGGCGCCCAACTCGTCATACACCGCGATCTCCTCCATCGGTTCATCCCAACGGCCGGCGAGGTTGTCCCAACTTAGCGGCGTGACCAGTTTGAAACGGCCGCCCAACAGGCTCGGATGAGCACGATTGAGCGTCACCGTTCCAATCACGTCGCCGATTCGCATCGATTCGATTCCTATGCCAATCGCTTGCGGAAGACCTCGGGGCAGGTACGCACTCCGCCGCGGGAGAATTCCGTGATCGCTTGTTTCAATTGGAAGAAGGTGCCCGCCCGCGGATCGACCACCAACAAGTTGGCGGCCACGGCGGCGGTGGCGGCGGCGACGGCCGGGGCCTCGATGCCGCCGACGGCGCGAACGCCCGCGAGTCGGTTCGCCAGGCAGAGCCCCGCCGCTGCGTGCCGCGTGAGCAACACGCCCAGGGCATCCCCTTGTTGAATCTCGGCCGCCAAATGATCGGTGGCGGCAATCAAGCAATCGGAGGTTGACGGCGTCGCTTGGAATCCCTCGCGGGCCAAGGCCGCCAGCAGCGAAGTCGGATCAAAATCGACGCCCGAGACCATCACGCTCAGCCGCACGCTGCGCGGCGCCCGTCGGGCGATTTCGCCGACTCGAGCGCGATCCCACGGCGCAGCAATTCGTCGCGAACCGCCGGCGTGACGATCGCCTCGCGCGAGACCACTACGCGGCGAACGGAATTCAACCGGCCGGCGACGTCGTTCATCGTGACCACGCGAGCGGCAACATTGAGCGTAAACGGCTGATCGCCGCTCACCGCTTCACTGCCGACTGCCGACTGCCCACTGCCGACTTTACTGGGCACTGAAGTGCCCAGCCCTGCACGTAAAGTGCCCGGCCCCACAACCGCTTGCGGTTTCGCAACGGGAACTTCCGGCGCAGCGCGAAGCTGCGCGAGCACCTCGCGGACGATAAGTTCGATATCGGGTGTCGATGGATTCATTCGTCGCGAATCCCCAAAACCGACCAGCGGACCGGCGAGGTGTTGTCGCCGACCAACTCGCGGGCGCCGATGCCGTCGCTGGTAATCACCACCGTCTCTCCTCTGCCGGCCCCAACCGAATCGATCACCAGGATCGGATCGCCTTCGATCGTTCGGCCGTCGGCCTGCAACGCCATCACCAACAGCAGCTTCCATCCTTCCATCGAAGGATGTTTCAGCGTGGCGGTGGCAGTGCCCATTACTCGGCCGAGAAACATCTTCACGCTCCGTGCGAAGCCGCAAGCGGCAGTCGCGGTCTGTCGTTTTCCGCGACCACTGGTCGCGGCTTTACAGTGACAGTTGTGTTACTTTCCCAAAATCCTCAAGTTGTCGATCATCGAGCAGCGGCGCTCGCGGGTGAACGTTAGCGGCGTGGTGACGCCCTCGCCAGTCGGGCCGGCGATCGAAAACGAACAATAGCCTTCGCCGCCGAGCCCCAAGCCGGCCATGCTCGGCCCGTTCTTGATAAACAGCGTCGTATCGACGGCCTTGCCCATGCGGGTCATGTTGCGAACGTTGTTCGAGTGGATCAGGGCCGTGTGGCGAAAGCCGTGCTCGCTCTTTCGGGCCATCTCGATGGCGTCGTCGATGTTGCGAACGCGCACGAACGGCACAAACGGCATCATCTGCTCGACGGGCACGAACGGGTTCGATTCGTCAGTTTCACCAAAGATCAACTCCATGTCGGCGGGAATGTTCTTGCCGGCGGCGCGGGCCAGCACCGCGGCGTCCTTGCCGATGAAATCCTTGTTCGCCACGTCGTGTTTCGCCGCCCCCTCGCCAACGGACGCGATCGCCGCCTTGGTCAAGGCGTTGATCTCGACGGCATTCAGCCGCACCGCCCCGGCCCGCTCCATCGCTGCCATGAGGCGATCGAAAATCTGCTCGACGGCGAAGACCTGCTTTTCGGCGATGCAGAGGAGGTTGTTGTCGTAGGCTCCCCCCTGGATAATGCAGCGGGCGGCGCGGTCGAGATCGGCGGTTTCGTCGACAACCACGGGCGGATTGCCCGGCCCGGCGACGATCGCCCGCTTCTGCTGCTGCATCGCCGCCTTGGCCACGCCGGGTCCGCCGGTCACGCAGATCAGATTGATGTCGGGGTGCTTGAACAGGGCGTTGGCGCTCTCGATCGTGGGCTCGGTGATCACGCACATCAGGTTGTCGATCCCCAAATCGCGATAGATCGCCTCGTTATAGCGGCGGACGCCCTCGGCGGCCACACGGCGGCCGCTCGGATGCGGGTTGAACACGACCGTGTTGCCGGCCGCAATCATGCTCACGGCGTTGCCGGTGAGCGTCGGCAGCGAATGCGTTACTGGCGTGATCGCGCAGATCACGCCGAAGGGGGCGTGTTCGATCACCGCCAGGCCGTGATCGCCGCTGAACACCTCGCTCCGCATGAACTCGACGCCCGGCGAGCGCTCGCCCAAGGTCTTCAGCTTTTCGATTTTGTGCGGCAACCGGCCGATCTTCGTCTCCTGCATCTCCATGGTGCCGAGCTCAACCGATTGCTCGATGGCGATGCGGCGGATATGGCCGATGATCCGCGTGCGGTCCGCGATCGTGCGGCGGGAGAGCCGCTCGAAGGCCTCGCGGGCCGCGGCCACCGCCTCGTTCACGTCGGTGAACAGCCCCAGCCGGCCCTGATAACCGCCGCCGGTCGGGCCCACATGGCCATTTCCGTTGTTTCCCAGCCTAGTCAGGACCTGCTCGACAACGCTACGGATGAGTTTTTCGTCAACTTGCATGATAGATAGTAGTCAGCGGTTAGTGGGCAGTGAGACGCCGCAAGCGGCTCGCCAATCTCCAAATCTCCAAATCAACAAATCTCCAAATTCCCGACCTTTGGCCCCTAGCCCCCAGCCCCTAGCCCCTAGCTCCTTCCTTCTCCTTGTGATACACGCAATCGTGCGCCACGTGGACGGTGTCAATGATGCCGATGATGACCGTATCGACCGGCAGTGTTTTTGTCTCGGGCGTGAGCCGGGCACTCGAACCTTGGGTGATCAGGACGAACTCTCCTTCGCCGGCGCCGACGGTATCGACGGCGACCATCGAACGGCCGGTGGTCACGAGAGTTCCGCGGGTTTTGGGATCGACGCGATACGGCTCGACCAGCAGCAGCTTGAAACCGGTCATCGAGGCGACCTTCTCCGTCGAAACCAGCGATCCGGTGACTTTGGCGATCAACATGGCGTTAGCCTTTCGACAGCAGTTGCGCAGCCTGCCGCGCGACGATCAATTCCTCGTTGGTCGGAATGGTCCAAACCTGCACGCGGCTGCCCGCAGCGCTCACCTTCGCCTCGCCCTTGGCCGCGCGGTTGGCCTCAGGGTCGAGCACGATTCCCAGTTCTTCGAGATTGCGGCAGACCATCGCGCGGAAGGCGGAGTAGTTCTCGCCGATGCCGCCGGTGAAGACGATCACGTCGGCGCCGCCGAGCTCGACCAGATACGCACCGAGATAATGCCGCACGTTGGACGAATAGACGTCGAGGGCCAATTTCGCCCGGGCGTTGCCGGCCGCGGCGGCTTCGTCGATGTCGCGGAGATCGCCGCTTAGGCCGCTGAGCGCCAGCAGCCCACCCTGGTTGGCCAGAATCGCGAGCACCTCGGTCAGCGATTTACCCGTGTGCTTCATGATGACGGGCAGGGCGAAGGGATCGAAGTCTCCGACGCGGTTGTTCTGTGGCAGCCCGCTCTGGGCGCTGAAGCCCATGCTGGTGGCCACACTCTTTCCGTCACGGATGGCACAGAGCGAACTCGACCCGCCCAGATGGCAGGAGATGATCCGCAAGCCCGGCCCGAGCAGTTCGGCCGTCCGTTGGGCGATGTAGCGGTGGCTGGCGCCGTGGAATCCGTAACGCCGCACCAGCGCCTTTTCCGCCCAATCGTACGGAATGGCGAAGTAGCGTTTGTCGTCGGGAATGGTGCGGTGGAAGTCGGTCTCGAATGCGGCGACCAGCGGGATATCGGGCAATTTCTCGCCCAAGAGCCGCATGGCGTTGATGTAGGGCGGATTGTGGGCGGGGGCCACGTCGTTCATCTCCTCCATCGCCATGAGCACGTCGGGCGTCACCCGCTGCACGCCGCTTACGCGTCCACCATGCACCGCCTTGAACGCGATGGCCGATACCTCCGTCGCGTCCTTGAGACATCCATGCTCGCCGTCGGTCAACTGGACCAGGCACTGGCGAACCGCTTCGGCATGGTCTGGCACGCGCAGCGTCTTCTCCTGCCGCCGGCCGCCGATCTCGACGACGCAGCAACTCTCCGGCGACCCGATCCGCTCGATTCCGCCGCGCGCAAGTTGCACGTTGCCGGCCATGTCGAACAGCCGGTACTTGAAACTCGTCGAGCCGAGGTTGGCGACTAAGATTTTCATGATGACAGTGGGCAGTGGGCAGTGAGCAGTCGGCAGTCGGCAGTGGGCAGTCGGCAGTGGGTTATATTCGTAGGTGTAATCCCTAACGCCTCACCTCTGATCCCTAGCCCCTAGTCCCTAGTCCCTAGCCCCTAGCCCCTATTTCAAATACGCCTCGACCACACCGTCGGCGGGACGGGGGATAATATGGCTGGCCACGAGCTCGCCGACCTGCGAGGCGGCGTTCGCTCCGGCTTCGACGGCGGCGCGGACGCTGCCAACGTCGCCGCGGACGATGGTAGTGACCAGTCCGCCGCCGATCTGCACGCGTTTGACAACTTGCACGTTGGCGGCCTTGGCCATCGCGTCGGTCGCTTCGACCAGCGAGACGAGGCCCTTCGTTTCGATCAATCCAATGGCGTCTTGCATAACAGTGTGTTCCCTTGTGTTCTGGGTCGTTGATGGTTGTTTTCGATTTTTCATGGGCTCGCAGCCCGCAATGGACGGATGCGGGAGGTTGTACTCCGCACACTCCGTGTGCGGAAGTCTCGGGCCCGCACACGGAGTGTGCGGAGTACGTGGTTAATCGGCGGCCGACTTCTTGGCCGGCATCGGCAGCACGACGTCGAGGTCGTCGTGCGGACGGGGAATGACCTGCACGCTGACGACCTCGCCGATGCGTCCGCCCGAGGCGGCGCCGGCGTCGGTGGCGGCCTTGACCGCGGCCACGTCGCCGGTGACGAAGACGCTGACCAGCCCGCTGCCGACCTTGTCCCAGCCCAAGAACTGGACGTTGGCCGCCTTCAACATCGCGTCGGTCGCCTCGACCAGGACCACAAAGCCCTTGGTCTCAATCATTCCCAACGCTTCCATTTTCTTTGCCATGATACGTGTTCTCCAAAAACGAGAAACTCCCGGGGGTTAAATGATGTTCTTCACCAATTCCACGCTTGTCGCGTGATCGATGTCGCAGGCGTTGCCCTCGTCGGTGTCGAGATGGACTTCGAGCTTGATCTTCTTGCCCACCCGCACCAGCAGGTCGTGAAACGTGGTGCTGCAACTCGACGTGACGCGAAGACTCATGTGATCTTTGTCCTTCACTCCGTAGAACTCGGCGTCGGCGGGGCTCATGTGTACGTGCCGCTCGGCGCGAATAACGCCCTTTTTCAGCTCGACGACGCCTTTCGGCCCGACCAGCACACAGCCGGGCGTGCCGTCGATCATTCCGCTCGCTCGGACGGGCAGATCGATGCCCAGCGAAATGCCGTCGGTAAAGGCCAGTTCCACCTGACTCTCGGGCCGCGTGGGACCGAGAATCCGCACGGTCGGCAACATCCGCCGCCGCGGGCCGACGACCATCAGCGTCTCCTCGGCCGCGAAAAAGCCGTCCTGGTACAAATCCTTCGCCACCGTCAGCTTGTGACCGGCGCCGAAGAGCGTCTCGACGTCGTGATCGGTGAGGTGAACGTGCCGGGCCGAGACGCTCACCACCAGATTCGGTTTGCCCGGCGGGCCGCCGATCTGCGCGAGCACGATCTCGCGAACGATCTGCTCGACGAGCTGCCGGTCAATGGGACGCCGATCTGTGGTTGCAGTAGTGCTCATTGTTCCAATCAACGGACCGCTGAATTCCGTTCGGGGGCGACATCGGCGACGATCAAATCGACGCCCGCCGCGTTGACCTTCTCACGCCATTCGGGCGTGATGCCGCCATCGACAACCAGATGCTGCACGGCATTGAGCGGGCAGAGGTGCGTCAGGCTTTGCCGGCCGAACTTCGTGCTGTCGGCGACCACGATCACTTCGGCGGCGGTTCGCATCATCGCCCGTTCCGTCTCGACCAGCAGCAGATCGTTGTTGAAGAAGCCTTCGTCGCAAACGCCCGCCACGCTGAAGATCGTCTTCCGCACCCGAACCATCGCGAGCATTCGATCGGCGTACGGGCCGCGGGCCACGCCGGTTCGCGGGCAGATATTGCCGCCGATCAGGACCAGGTCGCTGTTGCCGTCGGAAGCGAAGAGGTTCGCTACCGGCAGCGAGGTCGTGACGACGTGCAGCGGCCGCCCGACCAAGAGCCGCGCCAGCTCGTAAGTGGTGCTGCCGCCGTCCAACAGGATCGTGTCGCCGTCGTCGATCAACCGTGACGCGGCCATCGCGATCGCGTGCTTCTTTTCCCAGTCGGTGGGTTGCTGGGCGTCGAAATGAGGTAACTTGGGCGCGGCGCCCGTGTAAAGCACGCCCCCGTGCAGCCGCCGGGCGACTCCCTGATCCTCCAACTGGTCCAGATCGCGGCGAACCGTCGATTCGGAGACCGCAAGCTGTTCGGCCAGCTCAGGCAGCGAAGCGAATCGCCGAACCCTGACCAACTCCAACAGAGCGCTGCGACGTTGTTCAGCCAGCATGCGATTCGCCTGGATGTGAAAGAAAAAGACCGATCTATAGCGAGTATTTCATATATTCTGGCGTTTTGCAAGCAGATTCTTCCATAATCTTGCAAGATATTGCCAGGATTACGGAAATCGGTATGCCTGCGCATCATAATCCTCGACCGCCCACATGACCTATCATTAGTTGGTTGTCGTGGCGAGCCGGGCGACCAGGGTTTTCGGCTGACGCAAGGAGGTTCGGCTGGGCGTAAACAATGTGCAATAAAGGACTTACGCTGTTTCACGGAGACTCGGGTCACTGTTGCACGGAGAATCCGAGAGGACCGCTCCCCTGCGGGTCGCGGCTAAACGAAACTCCGACATTGCCCCTCTGATAGCCAATAGGCGTTCGTGTCTGTCGCGAATTCACGTTGAAGGTCTGTCGGACCATGTCAAGAGATTATCGAACCGGGCTCCTTACTGAGAAGCGGATCGTCATCGGCCTATCGGCCGCGGCAGCGGTACTGGTTGTTGTGGTGGCGTCGCTGCCGATGAGGACGCTGGTCGGCGTGGTGCCCGACGATGCTTTTTATTATCTGGTGGTCGGACGTAATATCGCCGGGACCGGCCTCTCGACGTTTGACGGCCAGAACCCGGCGAGCGGGTATCACCCGGGCTGGATGATGCTGGTAACGATGGCCGCCCGCTGCGTCTCCGACGGCAACCAGTTGGTTCGCGTTGTCGTGGCGATGGGGCTTGGATTTCACTTCCTGGCAGGGTGGCTGCTATATCGCTGTTTGCAGCGGTTCGTCTCCGGCAAGACCGCGGCGCTGGCGGCGGGCTTCTGGATGTTCGGCTTTTTGCCGCTGGTCATCGCGAGCTTCGCCCTGGAGACAAGTCTCTACTGCGTCGCCTTCCTGCTGAGCTATGCGGTCTATCTGGGGCGGATCGAACCAGGCCTGTGGCCGGCGGCGGGCGAATCGTCCGCGGTAGGAGGCGACTCCTGTCGCCGATTGCCGGAAAACACCCTCACAATCGGCGACAGGAGTCGCCTCCTACAGCGGCACGGCTGCGGCGGCGTTCCGGCGAAGAACCTGCTCCTGTTCGGCATGGGGTTGGGGCTCTGTCTCTGGGCGCGGACGGAAGCGATCGTGCTTTTGGCTTGTGCCGTGGGTTGGCTTGGGCTGGCGGCCCTTTTTGTACGGTCGCCGAAGGCAGCGGCTTCCGGCGAAAAGTCGATGGGAGCGAAAAGACGGTGGTCTTCCCACCTTGACATCTCTTCTTTCTCGCTGATCGAAGTATGTCGGCGGGCCGTTCTGACGAGCGCGGCGGCGCTGGCCGTCATTCTCCCCTGGCTCCTCTACAGCCTGTACGCTTTCGGCACGATTCGGCAGGCCAGCGGCGTGATGAAGACGCTCTGGATGCAGGGGGAGATCGCGGGGCTCAACTGGGTCCAGCGTCTATGGATGTACGGAAGTCGCTACGCCACGTGGCTGGCTTACTCGCTGCCGTGGAGCTGGGGAGGTGGAGTGATTTCCGTCGCGGCGGTGGCGCTGGCCTGGGTCTGCCTGCTGGCCGCAGTAGTGATCTACGTGAAGCGATCGCCGGTGCAAGTTCGCCGGCAAATTGGCGGCGTGCTGCCCGCGGTGGCTTATCCGCTCGCCCATGCCGTCGTTGCGGGGGCGGTCTATTCGGCCTGCTTTGCCGACGTGCAGTGCTGGTACTTGAGTTTGCCGTATTTGGAAGTCTACCTGGTGTTGGTCGTTCTCGGATCGGCGATCTGCCGCAGCGCGATCGACGCCCAGCGAGCGAGACGCTGGGTTCTGAAGGCTGCCGTTGCCGCGGGCGTGCTGACGATTCTCGGTCTGGCCCGTTACGCGCTCACATGGCAGCATGGTTTTTGGGCGTGGCAACGCAACGTCTACACGGCGATCGAGCCGGTCAACAGGGCCCTGCCGGCCGGCGCGGGTCGGCTGCTTCAACGCGGGCATTCCCGGCTATTTCAGCCGGCGGCAGATCGTCAATCTCGACGGCCTGGTGAACGACGCTGTCGTGCCGTATTGGCAGGCGAAGCGGTTCGAGCGGTATTTGTCTGATGCTCACATCGGATTCATCTACGACGAGAAGCTGTCGATGGAGCGGGCGCGGCAGTTCTCGCAAGGTCTGCCGGGGCTGGAAGAGATCATCCGGCACCCGTTGACGAACTGCGTCGTCGAGACCCGATTTCTCTGGACGTTGAAGCCGTCCGCCGTTACGCCGCGAAAGTCGCCAGCCAACGCCGCCGCGCCCGATCGCTACGGACGAAACACGCTGAAATCGAGTTCGCCGATAGGGCCGTAGTGCTTGCGGTTGCCGGTACAGAGTACGAGTTGCGATTCAGCGGCGGTGGCGGCCAACAACGCGTCGGCGATCGACATCGCCACCTTGAGGCCATACTCCTCCATGTAGATTGCCGCGCGATGGCCGATGTTCTCTGTCAGCGGCAGCATCTGGAAGGCGAACTGTGTCAAGAAGCTCTTGATCGTCTTGACCTCTCGCCGATCGCGGGCTCCCTGGAGCAGTTCCATGTAGGTGACGACCGAGAGGTATCGCCGGTCGCTCTTCTCGATGGCCCTGGCCGCATCCGAGTTCCCCCGCAGCACCCAGATCAGCACGTCGGTGTCAAAGAGCATGACCGCGTCCTTTTCGCAAGGCGCGTACGGCCCGATCCACGTCCTTCAGATCGCCGCGGTCCTTCCACATTCCAAAAGCCGGATGTTGCTCGACGGGCAATTTGTTTTGCTTGGGCGTGGCGGGATAAATGATTCCTTTTTCCTTTCCGCGGTGCAGGATCGAGACCGGCTCGCTGCGTTCGAGCGACTTCAAGACTTCGCCCATGCGGCGCCGCAGGTCGAGGATCGACGCTTTCATACGGAACCTCCAGAAGTGTACACTTGAAGTGTACACTCTATCGCCGCTTAGGTCAAGCCGGAGCAACCCGGCCGCCGACCGGTGTCGCCCCCGCGGCGATTCTGGTCTATACTGCTCTTCTATGATCTCATTGAATGGACTCACCGACGCGCAACTGGAAGCGGTTACACACCTTGACGGACCTCTGCTGATCCTGGCCGGACCGGGGAGCGGCAAGACGCGCGTGGTCACGCATCGCGTCGCCTGGCTGCTGGAGCAGGGGATCCCCGGCCAGCAGGTTCTCGCGCTGACCTTCACCAACAAGGCCGCCGACGAGATGAGCCGGCGGATCGAGCGGCTCACCGGCGATCCGACCGTCTGGGTGGGCACGTTTCATCGCTTCTGCGCCCGGCTGCTGCGAAAGTACGCTCAGCTTGTCGGGCTGCAAGAGAACTACACGATCTACGACACCAACGACAGCCTGCAAGCGCTGCGACAAGCGCTCGGCCGGTTGAAGATCGACGCCGAGCGCTTCACGCCCGAGAGCGTGGCCAAGCCGATAAGCTGGGCGAAGAACAACCTGATCGCTCCGCAGCAGTACAAGCCGCGGCCGGGCCACGCCCTGGGGCAGGTCGTCGAGGCGGCCTATCCGGCCTACCAACGCCAACTGGCCCAATCGAACGCCGCCGACTTCGACGACCTGTTGTTTCACGTCGCCTCGCTGCTGCGTGACAATCCTGAAATCCGCGCGAGCCTCGACGAGCGATATCGTTTCATCCTCGTCGATGAATACCAAGATACGAATCTCGCCCAATACGCCATTGCCCGGGCATTGTCGGTCGATCATCCAAATCTGGCGGTCACCGGCGACCCGGATCAGTCGATTTACGGCTGGCGGGGGGCGAATCTGAACAACATTCTCGAATTCGAACGCGATTTCCCCGAGGTACACGTGGTGCGGCTGGAACAGAACTACCGCAGCACACAACGCATCTTGCGGGTGGCGGCGGAACTGATCGCCCACAACATCCGCCGCAAGGAAAAAGGGCTTTTCACCGAGAACGGGCAGGGAGTGCCGGTGCGGCTGGTGACCTACGCGACGCAGAAGGAGGAGGCCGAGGGGATTGCCGCCCGAATCGCCGCCGACATCGCCGCCGGCCGCCGGCCGAGCGATTTCGCGATTTTCTATCGCGTCAACGCCCTGAGCCGCGCTTTCGAGTTCGCCCTGCGCGAGCGCGGCGTCCCTTATCAGATGGTCAATGGGCTGGAGTTCTTCCAACGCAAGGAGATCAAGGACATTCTCTCGTATCTACACCTGCTGAACAATCCGCAGGACGGCGTGGCGCTGCGGCGGGTGATCAACACGCCGCCGCGGGGCATCGGCAAGACGACGATTGAGCGGCTGGCCGACTACGCCGACCGCCACGGTCTGCCGCTGTTGGAGGCCGCGCGGCAGGCCGGCCGCATCGAATCGCTCAAGGCCCGGCCGGCGGCGTTGCTGGCGAAGTTCGTCGTCCTGTTCGATCGTCTTGCGGCCGCGATCACGGGGCCGATCGAGGAGATTCTCGGCTTGGTGCTGGCCGAAACCGGCTATCAGCAGCAGCTCACCGAATCGGAAGACGAAGAGGACCAGCAGCGATTGGCCAATATCGAGGAGTTGCTGACCGTCGCCCGTGATTTCGACGAGCGGCAGGGTGAGGCCGGCCAGCTCGAAGCGTTCCTGGAAGAGACGAGCCTGGTGAGCGACACCGACGCCTGGGAGACCGACGCCGACCGGGTGACGCTGATGACGCTGCACGCCTCGAAGGGGCTCGAATTCCCGGTCGTTTATTTGACGGCGGTCGAGGAGGGGATCCTGCCGCACGAGCGCAGCCGCGAGCATCCCGAGCAGCTCGAAGAGGAGCGGCGGCTGATGTTCGTCGGCATCACCCGTGCGCAGCAGGAACTTCAGCTTAGCACCGCCCGCTACCGCGACTTTCGCGGCCAGCGGAAATTGACGATCCCCAGTTCGTTCTTGATGGAACTACCCCGCGGCGAAATGGACGTCGATTGGGCTGGGGTGGCGGATCGGCCGCTTGAGGCGGAAGGCGAGGCGGAGGGGCATGGCGACGCCTGCGACGACGATTTCAGCGAAGAGGAGTACACTTTCCAGAAAGGTGAGGATGTTCCTCCACCGGTGCGGATGCCGCGGCCGATCTCCCTGACCACGGCGGCGGCGATGGCCGGCGGCAGCGAAACGGCCGCCCCGCCGGCGCCGGACGCCTTTCGCCAGGGGATGCTCGTGCTGCACGAAGAGTATGGGCTCGGTCAAGTGATCGCGCTGAGCGGCAGCGGCCAGAATCGCAAGGCGACGGTCGATTTCGCTTCGCCGGCCGGCCGCAAGAAACTGCCCTTGGCCAATGGCGCCCTGCGGCCGATCGGAACATAGCATGCAGCCGAACAAGCTCTCCACGACGTTTTCCATGATCGCCCGCGCGCTGGCGCATCGCAATTACCGGCTGTTCTTCTTTGGCCAAGGCGTCTCGCTGATCGGCACTTGGATGCAACAGGCAGCTCTGACCTGGTTGACCTACCGCTTGACCGACTCCGCCTTTCTCTTGGGAACGGTGGCCTTTGCCGGGCAGATCTCGGCGTTCGTGATGAGCCCGCTGACCGGCGTGTTGGCCGACCGTTGGAACCGGCATCGGACGGTGGTGATCACGCAGACGCTCTCCATGATCCACGCCGTGCTCACGACCGTTTTGGTGATGACCGGCGTCATCGCGGTTTGGCAGATCATCGCGTTGAGCGTCGTCATCGGGCTGATCAATGCACTGGATATGCCGGCGCGGCAGGCGCTGGTGGTCGATATGATCGAGGATCGAGCGGACCTGGGAAACGCCATCGCTTTGAACTCCTTGATTTTCCAGAGTGCGAGGTTGGTGGGCCCGACGGCGGCGGGATTGCTCATCTGGGCATTCGGCGGCGAATGGCCATGTTTCCTGCTAAACGCGATCAGCTATTTGGCTGTGCTGGCGGCCTTGCTGGCGATGCGAATCGCGCCGCGAAGGGGCGAAGCCTCGCCGAGCCAACTCCTCCACGGGGTTCGTGAAGGGCTCAGCTATGCCTACCATTCGATGCCGATTCGCACAATTCTGGCGTTGATCGCGACGGTAGGTCTGGCAGCCGCGCCTCTGATGGTGTTGACGCCGGTAATCGCCAAGGACATCCTCGGCGGTAAATCCCTGGTGTACGGTCTGCTGATGGGCGCCTCGGGGTTCGGGGCGCTGGCCGGCGCGGCGTTTTTGGCGATGCGCAAGAACGTGCTCGGGCTTGGCAGGATCATGGCTCTGATGATTGCGGTCATGGGCGTCGCGACCATCGGCGTCGCCTGGTCGCGCGTCTTGGCGGTCTCGTTGATTCTGATGGCGCCCATCGGCTTCGGCGTGGTCGTGGCGATCGCCGCCAGCAACACGATCCTGCAAACAATCGTGGACGAGGACAAGCGCGGGCGGGTGATGAGCCTCTACATGATGGCGTTCCTGGGAACGGCCCCGTTGGGCAGTCTGCTGGCGGGCGGGGCTGCCGCGCTGTTCGGCACGCCCTGGACATTAGCGGTGTCGGGGGCGGCGTGCATCGCCGCCTCGCTGGTATTCGCGCTCCGCCTGCCCGCCCTCCGCGCCCACGTTCATCCGATTTACGCCCGGGAGGGGATCATCCCCGAACTCTCGTCGGCAATCGAGTCGGTTGCGGAATTGTCGGTCCCGCCGGAGGATTTCGCATAAACGGAGTATTGGCCGATGTCTTCCTCGCCTGCCGTCAAGAAATTCGTTTCGAGTTCCGGCGTGCGGATCTACCGCATTCCCTGCCAGGTGTTCGAGGGGCTCTCTGCCCGCGTCTACCTGCTCGTCGGCGCGGGCCCGCCCACGCTGCTGGACGCCGGCAGCAGCCTGGCGGTTTCGAGCGAGCAGATTCTCGCCGGCATCGAGGCGGTGCGCGACGATTTCGGCGAAGCGGTGCGGCCGGGCGACGTGCGACGCATCATCGTCAGCCACGGCCACGTCGATCACATCGGCGGGCTGCCGGAGCTTGTGCGCAGGCTTCCGGCTCAAGTCGCCGTGCATCCGCTGGACAGTGCCGGTGTGAAATCATGCCGCGCTAATGTTGTCACCAACAGTGTGCGGCTGAATGCCTTTTTTTGCCGCAGCGGCGTCGACGCCGCCCGACGCGGCGAACTGCTGCAGATGTCGCCCTATCGCTGGGCGTCGAACCAGGATGTTCCGGTGGGGCTGCTGTTGGAAGACGGTGAGCAGCTCGATGGGCTGCGGGTTCTGCACACGCCCGGTCATTCGCCGGGACACGTCTGCATCTTGGCCGGCAACCTCCTGCTCTCGGGCGATCACATTTTATCGCAGACTTTGCCCCATCTCTGGCCGGAATCGGTCGCGGCGTACGTGGGTCTCGGGCATTATCTGGAATCGCTCGCCAAGATCGAACAGACCCCTGGCATCGAAATGACGCTGGCCGCCCACGAGCAGGTGATTCACGACGTCCATGCCCGCATCAAGACGATCCGTTCGGCGCACCGGCGGCGATTGGAACGGATGCTGGAACTACTCCGCAAGGCCGGCCGCCCGATGTCGGTCTATGAAATCGCCCAGCAATCGTATCCGGAGGTAACGAGTTTTCGCGCCGTACTGGCCGTGACGGACGTCGGCGCGCGGGTCGAATACCTGCACCAGCGCGGGGAGTTGACGCTGGCGAATCTCGACGAGATCGAACGCGACGAAAACGCCGTCTTTCGCTATTGCCCGGCGTAGCGGTTCGACAGTCGGGGCCAGGCGATTCAAGAACGGTGGGGCAGACATTCTTGTCTGCCGAATGTGCGGGTTTGGCGGCAGCAGACAGGAATGTCTGCCCCACCAGCGGAAATGCCGTCGGCAAATACCCCACTTGCGGCCTCCTGCTTGCATCACCGCAAGGACGACCTATATTTTCATGGACATTGTCGTTTCCATAAGAGTTTCCCATATTTCCATAAGCATTGTTCATTCGGCGTGGGGCGGCGCCGTCCGATTGCGGAGGGGCCATTGTCATGTATTCATTCGTCGCGTCCGCGACCACGCCGTCGCGGGAAGTCGTTCCCGGCGTTACGATCCATCCCCAGATCGTTCACACCGCCAAAGGACCGATCGAGTTCGATTGCACGGAAGGCCGCGGTCCGGTCGTGTTGTCGATTCACGGCGGACTGGGCGGTTGCGATCAGGCCCGCATCATGACCGACTGGGTCGATGCCACGTGTTATCACGTCCTCTCGCCGTCGCGGCCGGGATACCTTGGCACGCCGCTGGATACCGGCCGCACGATGGAGCAGCAGGCCGACGCCCTGGCGGCGTTGTTGGACATTCTCGGCATTCAGCGGGCGACGGTGGTTGGGGCCTCGGCGGGCGGACCGGCCGCGTACTATCTCGCCATCCGACATCCGAAGCGCGTCGCCGGCCTGATCGTGATCGACGGCGTCAGCGGCTACTACGACATGCCGGAAACGGTCGGACCGCTCGAACAGGTGATCTTCTTGAGCGATCTCGGCCAAAAGATGTTGCAGAAGGTAGGGGTTTGGAACCCGCGCGTCGTGCTGCAAGGACTCTTCCACTCCGAGGGACTGTTCACGAAGAAACAGATCGAGAGGAACATCGAGTACGTCATGGCCGACGAGCGGCTGTTGGCGTTCGTCAGGGCTTTCACCGACTCGATGTCTCCCTACCGGCTGCGCAAGCCGGGCACCGAAAACGACATCGAGCAGTTCCGCCAGTACAGCCATCTGCCGGTCGAGCGGATTCGCTGCCCGAGTCTGATTATTCACGGCACGCACGACGCCGACGTGAAGTTCTACGACGGCGTCTATGCTCACGAACATATTGCGGGCGCCGAGCGCTATTGGATCGAGGAGGGCTCGCACCTCGGTTTCTGGTTGAGCCCCAACGCCGCCGAAGCCCAGCAGGCCGCCCGCCAATTTCTCGACCGCTGCAACCGGCGATAAAGCGGGTGGCCGCTCGAGGCGTTCGATTGTTAAGATAGGTCGTCTCGCCGGAGTCAAGGGCTCCGTTGCTGTTGTCGTCCTCGAAGAGAGGAGGTAAGCCGCGACATGATCGAGTCAACTCCCGCCGCCGAAGATTCGGCGTTCATCCAAGGTTCACTTGTCTATCTTTCCACAACTGGTATTGTGTCCCCTGATTTCCCCCGATCAGGCAATAGCTCCAAATCTCGACGCCCTGCTCGCGGCACCACTCGGCCATCAACTCCAAATAGGCTTCGTAGTCGTCGTCGCCAAAGAACGTCTGTTGTCGGCGGTTGCCGCGCTGCGTTATATGGTGCGGAAAACCAGGAATCACCAACCGTGCCAGCCTTGCCATCCCCAGAGATTACCAATCGCCTCACTTCTTGTCAATAGTTTAGTATTGTGTCCCCCGAACTCCCCGAACTTGTGTCCGAACTTGTCCGAACTACTGCCCCGAACTACTGCGCTTCATTGGTTGTTGTGTGTCGCTGGTTTGGGACACCCGCCCCGAATCGAACGCATAGCCAGAATTCCGGCAGCACCACCGCAAAGCTCCATCGTCGCGCTTACGGCGAGAAAGACGAAAGACTGTGTCGTCTGGCACATACCGAGACTCACCAAAACCAAAGCCACGATTATGCCCACCCCAGTGGCCACTAACATGAAGACGAAGAGCCTTACGATTAGCCTCACAATCGCCGATTGACGGTGCGTAGCACGCACAAAAAGGTACACCGTTACTGCCGACAACGCACCACAGATCACGCTCACCGCTGCGGCAACTTGTCCGCTTCCAAGTAGTGCTGTGATCTCTTTGATTTGCTGGAAGGTACTTCTCGGCGTGTACAACGACATGAATAGGCCGTATGAAAACCCGCAGACAACACCTACCCAACAGACCACCCTGCCGACTCTTTCCACATCCAGCCTCCCCAGCTACGACAATCGGTTGCCGCCCCGAGGCGAGCCTGTCGCATCCGCAGGTTCACCAATCTAACATGTCATCCGTTCCGTAGAGGGCTTTACAACCTGACGTAATCTCTACGCTTGTTACCACTCTTGTCCAGCCCGCTGTGTAGGTTCCCTCAATCGAAACACTACCGCAGAACCCCACAGCTAGTCCTTCTTTTGGACACCCTGGAAAGCTATAGCATATCCGAACACTACCCGAACCCTTTGCCGCTACATCAATACCGATGCCGAGGGGTATTCCGGGTATTCCGGGCCGGGTATTCCGGGGAGTATTCCGGGGACACAATACCTAACTCTTGCCTTTTCTTTTTCGCGGCTTGTGCGGTTTTGACAGGTATTCCGGGCAGGTATTCCGGGGACAAGGTATTCCGGGGACAACAAGGTATTCCGGGGACAGGTATTCCGGGGACACAGGTATTCCGGGGGTATTCCGGGGTATTCCGGGGACACAATACCTAACTCTTGCCTTTTCTTTTTCGCGGCTTGTGCGGTTTTGGCTTGGGACCGGGTCTCTGCGGTTTCAAGACACGACCAACCAGATTCTCCAGACGATCCACGAACGCCGAACTGCCCAGCGGCCGACCGGTGCGTCCGTGCTCACGCAAGTCTCGCAGTTCCTCTTCCGCTCACGCGCACTGCCCAGAAAAGCTTTCCAGTCGCCGACCATCGCCAGCAGAGGCGCGACGCTGACCAAGCGATCGTCACGGCCCTTTAGGTGCGCCTTCGCACTGCTCCACGGCCACTGCCGCGGGTGCTTCACAAGCCTTGCCCGCACGGGATTCAACTCCACGTAACGCGCCGCCGCCAACAGGTACGGCTCGTCCATCACGAAGGAAGCAAACCGCCCCTGCCACAAATAGCCGCGCCACTTTTCGCGAAAGTTGATCCGCCGCGTGTAACGCCGATGCGCTTCGCCGATTGCCCGTCGCAGGCCGTCCTCGCTCTTTGGCACCGCGATCAAGTGGACGTGATTCGGCATCAGGCAATAGCTCCAAATCTCGACGCCCTGCTCGCGGCACCACTCGGCCATCAACTCCAAATAGGCTTCGTAGTCGTCATCGCCAAAGAACGTCTGTTGTCGGCGGTTGCCGCGCTGCGTTATATGGTGCGGAAAACCAGGAATCACCAACCGTGCCAGTCTTGCCATCCCCAGAGATTACCAATTGCCTCACTTCTTGTCAATAGTTCAGTATTGTGTCCCCGGAACCTGCCCGGAACCTGCCCGGAACCTGGGCGCAGGAACGGGTTTGCAGTGCCGAGGGGGATCGTTTAAGCTGGCGGGCGGGATTCTGGAGCATGAGGTCATCATAAGTACAAGGAGAACCACGACATGGCGAGCAAGGAGGCTCGGGAGCGGAGATTGAAGGAAATTCAGGAGATTGCGGCAGGCTGGGGAAAAATCATCGCGCAGGAGGCGTTTCCCAACGGTCCTGGCATGGATGTGAGTCTGGCCGACATGGAGGAGTTGGCGATGGCGGCCTCTCGGGCATTGGTTAAAGGAACGAATGGCACTGTCGCCATTGTAACCTGTTTTAGGTGCAATGTTTGTGCAATTCTTGGCGGAGGACGTGTCTGGGTTTCTGCATGAGCGGATAGCCGTGGCGGCGGCACTTGAGCACACGCGGTTCGAGCCGGCCAGGGCGGTTGGCAACTTCGCAGCCTGCCACCTGGCGCAGAAGCGCGAGACAGCATTCGTGCAGTTGCCCGGCCGTCATCGTATGGCCGGTCAGCAATGCTCCCGCCGAAAGTACATACTGAGTCGTCGCGGTAAAGCTGATTTGTCGCGGCTGTTTGTCGTGCAACCAGGCGGCGTTGGCCGCCGTCGTGCGAATCAGGTTGTAAGCCAGCAGTGTCGTGGAGAACTCGCGTCGCACCATCTCCGGCGATTTACAACGAACGTGTGCCAGATTCAGCGACGCCTTGATCGCGCGGATGTCCAATTCCGAGTTCCAGCGAAAACCGTAAAGCTCTGCGATTTCTTCGCTGCTATAAAGAGTTGCGTCCGTCAGCGTGGTGACCACGGTGATCTTTTTCGTGCGACGGCCCTTTTCCACGACCGTGTAACGCAGTTCACGCAGTTCGAGTGTTTCGGGGATGCGCTCATAAGTCTCCTGCTCCATCCAGTCGGGACATACAGGTTTGGTCCAGATGATAAGGTGATCGTTCTTTCCCAGGCGTTTGCCGCGGCGAAAGTCGGACTTCCGCATTTGGTGCAGGCGGGCACAAACGTCCGTGCCCTGGAGAAGCAGCAGCGCAATCATCATGAAGGAGCAATAATGGCGGTCGAACACGGCGATATCGCCCGCGTGCAGCGAAGAAGACATCGACCGGAGCAGCGCCGTCTCGCCGGTTTCCTTGCCCTTGTAGGGACCGATGGCCGCATCCATCACGCAAGCTGTTGCCAAGGAAAGGATCGCCACCGCGCGGGCGATCGGCAGGCCCACGCCCTTCTTCTGCGTTCGCGGATGGGGAAACTCGGCGGCGTTCTTGGGTGTGTCCGGCATGGTGAAGGTGAAACCATCGACAAGTTTGGCGTGCCGGTTCTTCCACAGCCAGGCCGGGTCGGCCTGTTGTTGAAGCTCCTCGGCCACTTCCTGGCCCAACTCGTGCAGCGCCGTTTCCGATAACTTGCCGCGGGCCTTGCAGTAATCGCCCGTGTCGTGCGTTGGGGGCTGGATGCCCGTGTGGAGGCAATGACTGGCGATTCGGGCGACGGCCGACTGACAGGACGCCTCCTTGCCATCCCGCAGCAACTGGCTCAGAAACGCCCACAGGACGATCGCCGTGGAGTAGACGCCGTGTCGGCCAAACAGCGCGTCATGGCGGCCGAAAGCTCGCTCGATCCGTTCACCCGTGAGAACGTCGGCGAAGGGCAAACCATCGTGGGCCAGAAACGCCTCGACGATTTGTTGAAAACTGCTGCTGCCGCCGTTCGGAGAATCAGGTATATGCTCGCGCATGAAAAGACCCTTCCTGGTGAATTTGCGGCAAGCAAACCAGGAAGGGCCTACTTTCTATCGCCAGGCAAGGGCCAAAACTTGAAACTTCGCCTGACGGGGCGAGACTTTATCCGACTCCCCGCTCCGTTCATAGACCAGATTGCGCACACCCTAAAATGCGAGACATGACAGTGCCATTCGTTAAAGGAACCGTGGAGGCGATGACCGGTTCTCAAGGTGAGCAGTTCGGCCAAGAGGCGTCGTGTCCGGTTTGCGGGAAGATGTGTTCTCTGAAAACCGTGCCTCGTTCGATGGTGGTCCGTGGCGGCGACGCCACACTCAATGAACCCGTAGGACACTGTTCGAGGTGCCGCAGGGATTTTTTTCCCGCAGCGGCCGGTGTTGAAGATTGACGGCCACGGATACAGTTCGAGCATTTTGCATCGCATCTTGCACTTGGCCGGCGTAACCAGTTCCTTCGACGTGGCGGAAGTGGCGTTGAAGGTGGTGGGCGAGATCACGATTTCGGATCGCCAGATCAACAAGTTGATTTGCGAGGTTGGCGCGGAGATGGCTGCGGATCGGGACGTTCGCACGCGTCGGTATGTCGAACAACCCTTGCCACGGCAGCCGACGGTTGCGGAAGCGCCGCCGGATTTGGCGGCGGTGTTTGGCGATGGCGGGCGGATGCGGACGCGCGAGCCCGATCGGGGGCGGGGCGTTCACCAGCCGCACTGGCGCGAGACGAAGAACGCGGCCTTTCATCGGATGCAAAGCCGCTCGTTCGCCGCAGACCCGCAAGCGGAGTTGCCCGACTGTTTTTGCAATCGAGCGTATGTGGAAAAGCTGGTAAACGGCCTGAAATGTCTGAAAAACGAGGTTGTTGCGGAGGGGACGGATGTGGAGCCATTGCCGGCGACAGGCGGTGAAACCGTGGCGGCGCCGCTTCAGCAATCGCCGCCGTGGCAACCGACGACGGTGTTTCGCACGTGTCTCAGTTCGTTGGCTGGCAGCAATGAGTTTGGCGCAATGATGGCGGCGGAAGCTGACAAGCGAGGTTTCTTCGCCGCGCAAAAACGGGCGTTCGTCGGTGACGGCTTGGGCTACAATTGGAGCATCCATCGACGTTGGTTTTCGCAGTTCGTTCCGATTGTGGATTTCGTTCACGCGGTGGAATACGTGTACACCGCCGCCAAAGCGATTCACGGCGACGCCGAACCGCGTTGGCGGCAATACTTGGTGTGGGCGAACGCTTGTTGGCAAGGCCGGGTGGACGATGTGATTGCAGAGTTGCAGCGATGGCAATCGCAGCACGGACCGCTGCCGCAAGAGTCGGACATTCCCGAAACCGATCCCCGCAAGATCGTTCATGCCACCATCCGCTACCTGACCAACAACCGCAGCCGAATGGACTACCCTGGCTACCGGCGCTCGGGATTGCCCGTGACAAGTTCGTTGGCCGAGTCGCTTGTCAAACAGGTCAGTAAGCGAGTGAAGGGGACAGAAAAATTCTGGAATGACGGCCCGTCAGGCGAAGCGATCCTGCAAATCCGAGCGGCCGTAATCTCCGATGGCGACCAACTTCAGAAATGGATTCGCCATCGCCCAGTCTCTCCGTTTTCGCCAAGATGCCGTCAAACTCCCCAGGCCAATAGCGCGTAAGGAATTACCGACGTGTTCCTGCGCCCCCGGAACCGTCCCGGAACCGTGCCCGGAACCGTGCCCGGAACCGTGTCCCCGGAACCAGCCCTCCCCGGAACCAGCCCGGGAACCAGCCCGGAACGAGCATATTTCGCGGAAGTTGGGTCGCCTCGCCTAACGCCGATATTCTATCGGCCATAAGCGCCGAGAGCCATGCCGTTTTCCGCAGGGCGCTTTTCTTGAGACGCCGGATGGCGGTATTGCCAGGCCAGCGGCGATTCGCCGCGTGGCCGAGGCTCGTCCGCTAGACCGGGCGCGTCCAAATCCTCAATGCGCAGCGGTGTGCGCGCGGATGCGGCGGCTTGCCTGGTGAGACGATAATTGTGCCTTGCCGGGTCCACGAACAGCTTGAACTCTGCGCGGCGGAAGAGGTTGGTTTGCGGGTCGAGCGCCGTACCCGCTGCCGAGCCGAAGTTGCCGCTAAACCAATTGTGCATCCCGCGGACGGATTGCCGCGCGGCCCCGGCGCGGATGCCCACGAGATGTTGGCCGGCTTGGCGGTTGCCGCCGTCGCTAACCAGATTGCCGAGCAGATATGCTCCTGCCTGGGGCGACGACAGCTCGACCACCGGGGCAACAAACGGAGTGACGATCGTGTTGAAGAGAAGAGAAAGCGTGCCGTTGTGCGGTTTGCCGCCGTCCTGCCCGAAATGGATCACCGAGCGGTTGCCTTGGCAGTGCGGGTCTTTCACCACGATGCAGCCGAGAATCACGGCATGGCTATTCGGCCGAGCCGTGTCGGCGGAGTCGACAAGATCCAATTCACGATTGGCGGCGCCGTGCAGGTAGCAGTATTCCACGCGGGTGAAATGGGCCCGGCTCTTGAGATCGTGCCCGGTCAGACTGGAATGAATCTCGCAGCCGCGGACGGTGACGCTGGTGCCGCCCAGGTAGAGGTTGTGGTTGAAGCCCGGATCGGCGGGATCGCCGTTGCGATAGACCTCGCAGTTTTCGATGCGCTGGTCAACCGCCCGGTCGGCGGTGCCGTCGCCGTTCGACATGATCCCCATGTCATTGGAGTGAATCGCACAGTCGCGGATGGTGATCCGGTTGGCCTGATTGGTCCGCACGCCGGCGGCATTATGGGACTTGTTGTGCGCTCCCGACAGATCGAAGCCTTCCAATGAGCAGCCATCGGCGCCGCGGTCGAACTGGAAGATCGCCCGCGGCGTGCTTCCGTCGCCGCTATACTCGAAACCGCTGCCGGAGATCTTCAGCCGGCGGCTGCCAACCGTGGTCGCGGCGCGGAAGGCGAGGTCCTTTTGCCGCACGAGAATGGCAACCCGCTCGTAAGGCCGCCCGCCTGCTTGCGGATGGACGAGGATCACGTCCCCCGCTCTTGCCTGCGCATTGGCATCCTCGATTTGCCGAAACGGCTTGCCTGGCCCGACTTCCAAGGTCGCCGCAGCGACCGTGCCATGAAAGACCGTCTGGAGGAGAAGCCAAGTGAGAGCACCGCAGGCAAGGCTTCTCGTTAGCGTTGCGTTGCGCGAGCTCTTGCGATCGAGACGACCCACAAAAACGTCGAGGCGCCGTCGGCGTCGTTCACATTTCATTGTTTCTTTCCTGGGCGATGTGATCCCGTTATTCTGCCGCCTTCGCCGTCGAATTCGCGTTCTTGCGCGTCTCACAGGGCGAATCCCACTTGCCCTCGACGGACGAAGGGATGGCGAGTCCAAAGAACGTCGCCGTCACGGAGGTGAGTCCGCCCAGTGCAACAGCCATGACGACCAGCCACAATTGCATGTGGGCCGTCAATTGGCCCTGCAAACCGAGGACAACCGCCGGCACGCCCACCGCGATGGCGACGCCGGCGATCATGCCTGCGACGGCCACAACGCGGCCTGCCGCAAATTGTACCTGAGGTTCCTTATCCATTTCCATGATTTGCTTCCTTCCCGGCCGCGGAACGCCGCGGGCCGCTTAATGCCTTTCGCAGGGCCGCCAGCGCATAACGACAGCGGCTGGCGGCGGTATTCGACGATATCGACAGATTTCGACCGATTTGAGCCAACGACAGTCCGAGATAGAATCGCATCCGCACGACGGCCTGCTGCGCTGGCGGCAGCAGGGCAATCGCCCGCTCGAGTTCCAAGGGATTGAGCGGTTCGACCGCGGGCGGCGGAGCCGGGGCGTCGCCGGCCGCCTCCAGGGGCGCGGCCCGGCGTCGTCGCGTCCGCCGCTTGATTGCGTTGAGCGTCACGGCGCGAAACGCGTAGGCTGTCGGGTCATCCGGCAGGCGGCGCTGCCAGCGCCGCCAGAGCGCCATGAGCGTATCCTGCACGACGTCTTCGGCTTCGGACCAATCGACGGCGATGCGGCGTGCCACGCGAACCAGGTCGCCCCGATGCCGCTCGACAAACGCCGCAAAACTCGCCGAATCAACCGCCGGCCCACCCGCCATGGTTCAAATCGCTCTCCTACAAGAATGATCCATCCCGCCAGGAATCCGTCTAACAATTTGGATGAAAAGGGGAGAATGGCCGGCAACCTGCGGCGGTGACGTTTGTAAAGCCGCGACTACTGGTCGCGGCTTTACAGCGGGGACGGAAGACGGCGGCGGCGTGCCCTATCCCGGCGTGTCGAGATAGGGGTCTTGCCCCATCTGCCGCTGCGCCTTCTTCCGCTCCTTCTCGAAATACATCATCGCCTTGCGCTGGCGGAAGTGGCGGCGCTCGACTTTCTTTTGGGCTTTGCGGAACAGGCGGGCGAGGCGGTCGAACGGGCCGGCCGATTTCTCGCCAAGCTCTTTGAGCTTCACCGACTTGTCCGGCCCGAGCCCCGCCAGCAGCAGTTCGTCGTCGAGGGCGAGGTATTGGCGGAAGGTGCCGGGGTCGCCCTGCCGGCCGCAACGCCCGATCAACTGGCGGTCGATGCGGCTGGCGTCGTGCATCTCGGTGCAGATCACGTGCAGGCCGCCGAGTTCCTGCACGCCATCGCCGAGTTTGATGTCGGTGCCGCGGCCGGCCATGTTCGTCGAAACCGTCACTCTGCCGGGCAAGCCGGCGCGGGCGACGATGTCGGCCTCTTCGGCGACGTGGTTGGCGTTGAGCACCTGATGCTCAATCCTCTGCTCGGTGAGCAGACGCGAGAGGATTTCCGATTTGTCGATCGAGCGGGTGCCAATCAGTAGTGGCCGGCCGGCGGCGTGCATCTGGCAGACCTCCTCGACGATCGCCGCCCACTTCGTCTGCTCGTCGCCGAAGACGCAGGTGGGCAACCGCTCGCGGATGGCCGGCTTGTTCGTCGGGATCGGCATGACGTGGCAGCGGTAGATTCGCCGCAATTCGCGGGCGGAGCCCATCGCCGTGCCGGTCATCCCGGCCAGGTGCTTGTAACGCAGGAAGAAGTCCTGCACCGTGATTCGCGCGGCCTGGCCGGTGGCGACCGTGACCTCGACCCCCTGCTTGGCTTCGACGGCCTGGTGGATGCCGTCGCGCCATTTTCGCCCCTCGGCCAAGCGGCCGGTGAATTCGTCGACGATCACGATTTCGCCGTCGCGGACCACGTATTGGCGGTCGAAGAAATACTCGCGATCGACGACGATCGCCTGCTCGATGTACTGGTAGATGTTGACCATGCCGACCGTGTCCAGGGCGGGCGGTTTCGGCAACAGGCGGACTTTCTGTCGCCCCTCGCGAGTCAACTCGGCCTTCTTCTTCTCGTGCTCGTACTCGTAGTCGTCGTCCTCGACGAACTCCTTGATGACCGATGCGCTCCACTTGTAGCACTCGACCGCCAGCTTCTCCTCTTCGGTGGGCAGGGCGCTGATGATCAGCGGCGTGCGGGCCTCGTCGATCAGAATGCTGTCGGCCTCATCGACCAGGGCGAAATAGGCGTCGCGCTGCACCGGCTTTTCGTCGGTCGCCGCGTGGCCTTGGCCCAGCATCCCGCCGAGCAAGTCGGTTTGCCCCTCGGCGATCCGTCGCAGTAGCAGGCGGTCGCGGAGAAAATCGAAACCGAACTCCTTGGCCGTGCCGTAGGTGATGTCGCAGGCGTAGGCCTTCCGCCGCTCCGGCTGGCCCATCTGCGTTTCGACCACGCCGACGCTCAGCCCTAGCACGCGGTAAACCGGGCCCATCCAGTCGGCGTCGCGGCGGGCGAGATAGTCGTTGACGGTCGCCAGGTTGGCGCCGCGGCCCATCAGGGCGTGCAAGTAGAGTGGCAGCGTGGCGCTGAGCGTTTTTCCCTCGCCCGTCTGCATCTCGACGATCGAGTGATGGAACATGGCGATGCCGCCGAGGATCTGCACGTCGAAGTGCCGCATGTTGATCGTCCGCCGGCCGGCTTCGCGCACCAGGGCGTAGCCCTCGACCAGCAGCCGCGAGAGCGGTTCTCCGCTCTTCGCCCGATATTGCAGCGAAAGGCTGCGCTTGCGGAGCTGGTCGTCCGCCAGCTCTTGCAGTTCCGGCTCGAGCGCGGCGATCTTCGGCAACAGCGCGGTCCAACGGCTCAACCGCCAGCCGTTCATCGCCCCGGCGAAGCTGGTTACTTGCGTCTGAAAGCCCTTGGGGATGTTGCTCACGGTATGCCTGTGCGAAGACGCAAATGGACTTCAAACTGCGATCAAAGGCGAGCACTATAGTGTACCACGTGCCGCGGACGGGGCACGACCGGTTGGCGGAAGGTCCCGGGGCCACGTGACTGTCCTGCACGCCCTTACAGGGCTGTTGGCAGGTCACCGACTTCGGTGACGCGGCCGGGAGGATCGTTGGCGGCGGACGATTGGGCGGCGGCCGGCAGATTGGATGCCGTGGCATTGCTGCCGTTGGCGGCGGAAAGCGGCTTCGCCCCCACCGAACTCCCTCCCCCACCGCTGCCGTCATCGAGCGGCCGCGGAGCACGGTTGTCCCACGAGCCGACCATCGGATTTGTACCGCTGGCGGCCGCCGATCGGTAATCCGGCGTGGCGCCGGCCGGCCTCGAACCCCGTAGCGAGACGCCGCGAAACGTCGGCCCGCTGCCGGCGGGAGCGACGTTGGCGCCGGAACCCGCAGAAAGGCCCGACGGCGCCGAGGCAGCCCCCGGCGAAAACGGGGGTGCGGAGGGTGTGGTCGCCGGCGACACGGTCGATGAAGAGCTTCCCGACGAGAATGTGGGGGCCGCTGACAGCGCACGCGAGTCGGCCGCGGCGGGGGCAAAGCCGGGTGCAGAGACCTGCTGCGCAGACGTTGTCGGAACGACTTTTGCCGCGGGGGCGCCCGCCGGCTGCCAACCGGCCGACGAAGAGGAGGGCGGGGTCGAATAGGCGGGATCCAGGGGCCGGCCCGCCGCCTCGCCGGTTCCGGGCGGCGGAATCCGCGTCTGACCCAACAGGAATGGGTCGGAACTCGGGGCCTGGCCCGGGCCATTGCAGCCCGCAAGCAGCAGCAGACCAATCAGCATCGCCACCAAGTTACACTTCATGGGGGCGATAGGGTAGCAATTTTCACGAGCGTGTCTAGGGCGATTTGCCAAGAATTCCCCGCTCTGCGCGGAGCCAGGGCCATCAAGCGGCTTCGGACGCGAGAGCCATCGCGTCAACTCCTTTTCGCACCACCCAAAACGGTGGAGTGGGGTATCGGCCGCCGTAAATGTTCATCGTTCTTCTCATCCGCGGTGCCGAGCTTCGGCATCGGATAGGGCTTATCGGCCCCGGCGACTTTAGGCACGTCAAACTGCACGTCGCCCAGCTCGCTTTTTGACAGCTCAGGGCCGCACCCGCCCAATACGCCGACAAGTAGCGTCAATCCGCCAAGCCCGGCGAGGCGCGTCAAAGGGGACAGTCCCATTTTCGTTGACACGAAAATCGGGACAGTCCCTGGATTGCGAGTCTTCACACGGTCGCATAGCACAGCAGACTCTCCGATGGGACAAAGAAAACCAGTACAATGATTTTACTCCACCGCCGCCACTTGCGAAAGCGTCCTCTATGAATCCCGTTGCGCTGGCAGCCGCTCTGAAAGAGGAATCGCTGCGGTCGGGCTTTGATCTGGTTGGCGCGACGCCGGCGATCGCCTCGCCCGATTTCGACCGTCTGCGGCAGTGGCTCGCCGCCGGCTATGAGGGCCAAATGCGCTATTTCGCCGCTCGTCTCGACGCCTACCGCCATCCGGCCTCAGTCTTGGAAGGAGCGAGGAGCATCTTGATGCTGGGGGCGAACTATCGCAGCGTGGAACCGGCCGAGGCAGGTCCCGGCCAGGCCAAGATTGCTCGATATGCGTGGGGCGCCGATTACCACGAGATCATCCGCCTCCGGCTGCGGCGGCTGGCCGATTTCCACCGGCGGCTTGTGCCCACGGCCGCAGTCCGCGGCGTGGTCGACACCGCTCCGCTTTTCGAGCGACGTTTTGGCCAACTAGCGGGGCTGGGCTGGATCGGCAAGAACACGACCCTCATCAACCGGCGCTTTGGCAGTTGGTTCTTAATTGCGGCGTTGCTGACGACCGAGGAACTCGCCTATGACGAGCCGGCCACGACGGATTGCTGCGGCGCCTGTCGAGCGTGCCTTGACGCTTGTCCGACGGGTGCCCTGGTCGAGCCGGGGGTTCTCGATGCTCGCAAGTGCGTCAGCTATCTTACCGTCGAGAAACGTGGGGAGACCTCGAAGCAGGAGCGCGAGTCTTGCGGCAAGCGGCTATTTGGTTGCGACGCTTGTCAGGAGGCCTGCCCTTGGAACCGCTCTACGCCGCCAACCCGCGAAGCGGCTTTCTATCCTCGCCCGGAAATGAACCCGGTGGAAGTCGGCGAGCTGCTGAAGCTCGATGAGGAGGGTTTTCGTCAGCGGTTTCATGATACCCCGCTGTGGAGGGCAGGACGCCAGGGAATCCTGCGGAACATCGGCAGTAGCGACTAGCTCGTGTTTCTCCCCCTGCGGGGGAGAACGGTCAACAGAGTGTCAGGTGGGGCAGGCATTCCTGTCTGCCCCACTTGCCGCATTCTGGAGTGGCAGACAGGAATGTCTGCCCCACCGTGGTGGGAAATGCGGATTAGGTAAAGTTTGCCGATTACGCTCAATTTTCCGGCGATCCCTTGCCGATTCGAGCTATGTAAGCTTCTCGGGTCGCTTCGATGGCCATCGCGTCTCGGTGACGATCGCGGCCGGCCTGACGCCAATCCGGCTTTCTTAGTGGGGGGGACAGGGCAGTGCTACGAGGCAAGACTAGGGCTATTCAACTCGCTGCGGCGTGCTGCTGTTTGCTGCCGGCAGCCACGGGGTGCAATCTCTATAGGACCGGGCACGGTTATATTCTCCGCAGTCAATGGTCGGTCGAATGCGGTGACATGGGCTATGTGCCGGCCAGCAGCATGGCGCAAGGCGAGAACGTCAGCGACCGTGCCGAATGCCCTGCCGAGCCGACGAAACCTGAGGTCTTGCCCTGGCGGACCCGGCTGAAGACTCGCATCGGGGATCGCCTGTTCCATCGAGGGGAATGCGGCGTTCAGGAGTGTTCCGACGACGGACACGCCGCGCCCAACCACCCCGTCCCAATCGCGCCGCTTCCGGCCGCCCCGTCCAACCCGCCGGAGAAGTCGGATGTCGCGGAGAAGCCGACGCCGCCCGGCGATCAAGTCGGCGATCTCCAGGTGCCCAAGACCGATCTGTCACAGCCGGAATCCAAGCGCCCCGACTTGGTACTGGAGTGAGCGGCAAACCGGGCATTCTCTACGCCGTCCGCTGCGATGGGGACGGCCCCATTTTCGCGGACTTCGCCCCGAAAATCGGGACAGCCTCCGTGAACGTTGCTGGAATGAGCGGCAAACTGGGCATTCTGTACGGCGGGTATCGCTAGTCATTAAGATGCCGGATGTAGGGGGACGATCTATCCGAGGTATTGACGCATTGGCGCGGGCGTGACAATTCCGCGCCGTGGTCATCACCTGCGGGGGAGAGCGCAAGATGCACCACTTGCGTCCTCTGCGGAACACCGGCGAATAACATCTCATGATCGATCGAGCCCCGCGTTTCGCCCCTGTTGGATGGAATAGTCCGTGCTGCGTATTGATTGCGCTGGGTTTCTGTCTGGTCTTTTGCACGGGCTTGAGGGCCTCGGAACTGCGGGAAGGGCCGATCGTCAAAGCGGTCCAGCGGGCCCGCGGCACGGTGGTGAACATCCGCGGCGAGAAGACCATTCCGGCGCCCACCACGGCTACGCCGGCTGGATCGGCCACAACGCCGGAGGCGGGCCGCCGCGTCAACGGCATGGGCACCGGCGTGCTGATCGACTCCCGCGGCTACATCGTCACCAATTATCACGTGGTCGATGGCGTCCGCGAGATTCTCGTTACGCTGGTCGACGGCCAGCGATACGTTGCCAAGTTCGTCGCCCGCGACATCGAGACCGACCTGGCGATTATCAAGATCGCCGCGCCCGGCCCGCTGCCGGTTGCCCCGCTCGGCACGTCGTCCGACCTGATGACCGGCGAGACGGTAATTGCCGTGGGCAACGCCTACGGCTACGAACACACGGTCACCCGCGGCATCGTCAGCGCGTTGCACCGTGCCGTGCAGGTGAGCGACGCGCAGTACTACGACGACCTGATTCAGACCGACGCCAGCATCAACCCGGGCAACTCGGGCGGGCCGCTGCTAAATATCGACGGCGAAGTGATCGGCATCAACGTGGCCGTCCGCGCCGGCGCCCAGGGGATCGGCTTCGCGATTCCGATCGACAGGGTCGTCTCGGTGGCGGCCGGGCTGCTGGCCACCTGCAATGCCAATAAGGCGTGGATCGGCATGGAGTCGTCGACCAAGACTTCGCTGCGGAAAGGCATGAGCATCGGCTCGGTCGAGCCGAAAAGTCCCGCCGAAGAGGCCGGCCTGCGAACCGGCGACGTGCTGACGGCGATCGACGACCTTGACGTCCAGCGGCCATTGGACTTTCAACGGGCCATGCTCGATCGCAACCCCGGCGAGACTCTTCACGTGACCGTCAAACGTGACGGCTCGGCAAGCCCGCTGAAACTGGCCCTCACGCTCGGCTCCGTGCCCGACGCCCAGCACCTGGCCGAGCAGTCGGCCTGGGACCTGTTGGGCATGAAGTTGAAGCCGATTCCGCCGGAGGAGTTCCGCAAGAGCTACCAGACGCAGTATCACGGCGGGCTGACCGTCGCGGAAGTTCGGTCCGACAGCCCCGCCGCCGGTCAGGGCATCGTGGCGGGCGACGTGCTGGTGGGAATGCACATCTGGGAGACAGCCACATTGGAGAACGTGGCTTACATCCTCAAACGTCCCGACTTCGCCACGCTCGGCCAGATGAAATTCCTGATTCTCCGCGGCGACAAGATCTTCTACGGCTATCTGCCGGTCGCCGCCGCCAAGACGACGCAGCGGTAGCCCGCCTTCGCCGGCGCGAGGGTGGTGAAACGCTGCTCTTGCGGGGGCGCTTGGCGCCGGCGAGTTTTTCATGTCTCCCCGCCGCGTCCCGTAGCCTACGCCTCCTTATCTCGTGCGAAGTGTACATACCCCCACTGCGGGCGAATTGCCTGCTGGCGGGCCGTCTGCGATGATTACAGTTGGAGCTTGTTGATCGAGGGTCCGGCGTTTGAGTGCGTCGCTGTAATCGATGGCCGCCGGGCCGAGGCGAGCCCGTGGCTTTTCTTGACCATGTCAGTAATCTATGATTGAACGCAATCCGGAGACGTTTTCGTCTTATTTGAAAGATATTAGCGCCACTCGGCTTCTTAGCAAAAAAGAAGAACTTGTTTTTGCCCAGCGAATCGGGGAGAGCTTGAGGGAGTATCGCGCGAGCATTCTGTCGAGCGATTATCTGCTGCAAGCGGCGATACGCCTGCTGGCGACGGTTCGCGACGGGGCGGCCCTGCCGCAGCAGGTAATCGAAACGCCGCCGACCGACGCGGCCGGCCGTCAGCGCGTGCGGCGGTCGCTGGGGCAGCGGCTGGCCCGCGCCGAGAAGCTGTTGCAGCAGAACCGCCGCGAATTCGTGTTCGCGGTCGAGCCGAACGATCTGGCGGTGCAGCCGTCCGAGGTCTGGCAACGAACGCTGGACCGCCGCGGCGAAGCGGCGCGAGTTTTCGACCCGCTGCCGCCCAAACTGCCGCTCTTGCAACCGGCCGTGGAAGAGCTCCACAACGTCGCCCGCCGCATGCAAGCCCTGCGGCAGCAGTTGCATCGCCCCGGGAGAACCGGCGGCGTCAAGGACGCCAGCGGCCTGCGCAGTCAACTCTGGTCGCTGATGCAGTCGGTCCAGGAAGACGAGGTTACGCTCCGCGAGCGGCTAGAGCGAATCGCCAATTGCCGCAAGACCTACGAGACTGCTCGGCAAGAGTTCTGCGTGCCGAATCTGCGGCTGGTGGTGTCGGTGGCCAAGAAGTATCGCAACCGCGGCGTGAGCCTGTTGGACTTGATCCAGGAGGGGAACATGGGGTTGATGCGGGCGGTGGACAAGTTCGATCCCGCCCGCGGCTTCAAATTCAGCACCTACGCCACCTGGTGGATTCGGCAGGCGATCGGCCGGGCGATCAACCAGCAGAGCCGCACGATCCGCGTGCCCGACCACATGATCGCCCGCTTCGGCCGCGTGCATGACGTCAACGAGCGGCTGCTTCAGGACAATCTGAGCCACCCCAGCGTGCAGGAGACGGCCGACGCCGCTGGATGGTCGGTAAGGGAGACGGCCGCCGCGCTGAAATCGCAACACCAGCCGATGTCCTTGGACGAGGCGGCGAGTGAGCAGCGGGGTGCTTCCCTGGCCGAGTGCCTGGCCGATCGCCGCGAGGCCCATCCGACGACCGAAGTCAACAAGAATCTGCTGAAGGTTCAGATGAAGAAGGTGCTGGAAGGGCTGAGTTGGCGCGATCGCGAGATCATCAAGTTGCACTATGGATTGGGCGACGGCTACGCCTACACGCTCGACGAGATCGGCAAGACGTTTTCGATCAGCCGCGAACGGGTGCGGCAGATCGAGGCCCGCGCACTCGAGCGCCCTTCAGCAGCCGATGGTCGCCGCGCGGCTCGTCGATTTCGTTTAATCGCCGTCAATGGAACGCTCTCGCCCGATCACTTGACAGCGCCGCGGCGGCAAGAGGATAATCGCTCCGGTCGTGCGTTCTTGGGGGAGTGGCCTCGGGGCGTGTCGTATGGAACGCGAGTTGATTTCCTGGCTTCGCGAGCATTTGCCGCCGCACCCGTTGTTGCGGCTGGGGCTTGGGGATGATGCTGCCGTGCTGCGGATGGCCGACGTGCAGGAGTGCGTCGTCACGGTCGATATGCTCAACGACGGCGTCGATTTCGACCTGTCGAACGTCGATCCACGGCGGGCGGGGCGCAAAGCTCTGGCGGCGAATTTAAGCGACCTGGCCGCAATGGCGGCACGACCCTTGGCGGGCGTCGTGGCGTTGGCACTGCCGCGGCAATGCGGACTGGAACTGGCGATGGCATTGTACGAGGGCATGTTGCCGCTGGCCGAAACGTACGATCTGGCGATTGCCGGCGGGGATACGAACAGTTGGGACGGCCCACTGGCGATCAGCATTACCCTGCTCGGCGCGGTGACGGCCCGCGGCCCGCTGCGCCGCGACGGGGCCAAGCCGGGCGACCGCATCCTGGTGACCGGCTCGTTCGGCGGCAGCATCTTGGGGCGGCACCTCGATTTCGAGCCGCGGCTGCGGGAGGCTTTGGAATTGCACGCCCGCTACGAACTGCACGCGGGCATCGACGTGAGCGACGGGCTCTCGTTGGACCTGAGTCATGTTTTGGAAGAGAGCCGCTGCGGGGCGGTGGTCAACGTCGATGCCGTTCCGATCGCCGACGACGCCCGGCATTTGGCCGAACGACTGGCCGACGGCTCGACGCCGCTGGAACATGCCCTGTCGGACGGCGAGGATTTCGAGTTGCTCTTGGCGGTTCCCGCCGACGAAGCGAGAAGGCTGCTTCACGAGCGGCCGCTGGCGGCGCCGATTACAGACATCGGCGAGTTCACCACCGAGCCCGGGCTGTGGCAGACTGACCGCAGCGGCATCCGCCGCCCGCTTGCGCCGCGCGGCTGGCAACATGCGTAAGCGTTAGTGAGGCTGTTTCGGTCGCCTTTCGCTCCGCGAAAGGGCGCGACTTTCGCGGAGCGAAAGGCGACCATACGGAGAGGGCGTGGCGAAGGAGCACCGATGACCAACTTCGTTTTCGACGCCGCCGACGAATCGGGCACCGCTGCCTTGGGCGCGGCGCTCGCCGAGGCATTGCCGCCGGGAACGACGGTGGCGTTGTGCGGCACGCTGGGCGCCGGCAAGACGCGGCTGGTGCAGGCCGTGGCCGCGGCGCTCGGCATCGAACGCCGCAGCGTCGTCAGCCCGACTTTCGTCCTCGTCCAAGAATACCACGGCCGGCGCGAGATCTACCACGTCGACGCCTATCGCCTGCGCGACGAAGACGAGTTTCTCGCGCTGGGGCCGGAGGAGTTCTTCGAGAGCGATGCCCTGGTATTCATCGAGTGGGCGGATCGCGTCGAGAACTGCCTGCCCAGGGATCGTGTTGAGATTCGCATTGAAGTGACCGGCGGCGACTCGCGGCGCTTCACCGTTGCGGCGATTGGCGCACGGTATGCCGAGGCAATCGAACAACTCGCGAGCATCTCTTGCCCGCCAAAGTGACGCCCATTGGCGGGACTTCTGCACAGCTCTTGCCAAAAACCGCCCTGTCTGGTCAAATGGCAGTGGCAATGGGTTACGCGGCGCCACGGCGCCACCGCAGCGGCGGGTTCTCTTTTCTTTCGCAAAACGGCATTTGGGACGGGGGAATACAGGGCTTCTGCCCATGTTGTGTGGTGAGCCGGCCGTCCGAGGAGGTATCGTTTTATGCGAGTTGCGTTTCAACATCTGTCGGCGAGTCTTTTGGTTCTTCTCGCAACTCTCGCTGTCGTCGATCCGGCCATTGCCCAGGCGGCATTCAACGTCTTCCCGGAATCGCAGTCCGATTACTTGCCCGGGACCTTCGTCGTGCTGGCCGATCCCAACACCGGCGACAACTACCTGGCAACGATTACAGACCCGCTCTTCGGGACCACGCAGACCGGCTACTCCTATGCGTCGGTGCTCGACACCGGATCGAGCGGCAGCGTGATTTGCGCGATCGAGGCCGTGGGAAGAAACCTGCCCCATTCCGGCGAGTTCTTCACCGACCAGGGCATCGGCGGCACCGAGAGCTTCTACGTTTCGTCGCCGACGACGGTGAAGCTTGCCGCCGTCGACTCCGGCGCGGTGACCGTCTCATGGGACGGCTCGACCGTGAGCGAAAACCTGAACATGTTTAACACGGTCGGTGTGAACAAACTCCAGATTCGCGAGTCCGACCCGACGCTCAACGTCGGATACGGCCTTACGACCACGGTGATGGTCAATACGATCGGCACCCCTTTGATCAACCAGTACGTGATGCACGTCAAGTCGGGAGCGGCGGCGTTCCCCTGGCAAATGGACACCCTCGGGGCTGCCCCGGTCAACTACGTGCCGTCGGAGTTGGTGCAGAAATCGTCGCTTCCCAGCGGTCTGAATCTCGGCAGCAGCGAGTTGGTGTTGGTGCCGAAGGTCGGCGGGACGGCCAGCGCGATCCACGTGCCGCTGGTCTACCAGAACTATATCACCGACCCGAATCCGGCCCCCACCGTATCGACGAATCCGACGATCCCCGGCGTGGTGGCTTCACTGGGAACCGCGTCGGCGAGCAGCGATTGGCTGTTCGATAGCGGCGCGGCGGTCACAATGATGGGGCGAAATCTGGCCACCTCGCTAGGCATCAACCTGAACCTGCCGGGGATCACTTCGACGAGCGTGTTGGGCATCGGTGGCACCGTCACGTTCCAGGGCTACCAGATCGACCAATTGGCCCTTACCACGTCTGCCGGCAGCAAGATCGATTTTCACGAACGTCGTCGTCTTCGTGCCGGGGGTGGCGCGCTGCCGGCCGACCTGCCGGGCATCTTCGGCATGAACCTGATCAACAATTCCTTCAGCGGCCTGTCGTCCGATGATTTCGGCGACATTGTCGAAGAGGATCCCGTATCGAGCCTCTTCAGCGATTGGTACGTTGTCGCCGGAACACAATCGGCGGGCTTCACCTGGCAAGGCGGCAGCAGCACCGGCCCGACAAAATGGGACGTTGCCGGGAACTGGAGCTCGAGCGGCGTACCGAACGGCGCAGGGCTCTCCGTCACCTTCGGCAACCAGCCGGTCGGCAACAATGTCGTCAACCTGGGTTCGGGGGGAAAGACGGTCGGCAGCATCCTCTTCCTCGGCGTGACGAGCACCACGATCCAAAGTTCCGGTGGTTTCAGCCTGACGCTCGACAACAAGGGCCAACTCTCGACCATTGACGTGACCGGCAGCCATACGATTGCGGCCCCTGTCATCTTGGACAACGACGCCCGCATCTCCGGCAGCGGAACACTGACCCTGTCCGCGGGAATCAGCGGGCCGTACGATCTGAACGTCACCGGCAACGTCGTCGCCAGCGGCGTCCAAGTTCCCACGATCGCTGTCGCCAGCGGCGCAAAACTGACGATGGTTGCAACCACCACCAGCACCTACGCCGGCAGTATCCGCGGCGCGGGAACCGTGGCCAAAGCGGGCGCCGGCACCTTGACGCTTAGCGGCACGAACACCTACACCGGAGTGACCGCCGTCACCGCCGGAACGCTGGTCCTCTCGCCATCCGCCCAATCCCCCGTGTTCGACAACGCCGGCGCCGACATCCAGGGCGGAAAGATGGTCTTCAGCTACGCCCATTCACCCGATCCCGCCCCTGTCGTCTGGGGCATGCTGATCTCAAGCTATCACCACGGGGCATGGGATAGAGGACAGTTCACGGATTCGACCGCGGCAGCGACGGGTTTGACGCTCGGCTATATCGACGACACCGCGTCGAGCCAGGTGATTGTCATGGCAACTTATCCGGGCGATCTCAATCTCGACGGCGTGGTTGACTCCCGCGATCTCGCCATCTGGGATGCACACGTCTTCACCGGAAGCACCTGGCAGCAGGGTGACGTCAATTATGACGGCAGGGTTGACGGTCTGGATCGCGACCTTTTGATGGCGCACTTCGGCCTGCCTCCGCTCTCATACGCGATGACGGCCGGCATCACGCCCGTACCCGAGCCGGGAACGCTCATTCTGCTGGCGGTCGGGCTGTTCGGCTTGCTGGCCGTTTGGCGGAAGCGGAAGCCCGCAAGATGACCGCCGCCAGCCAGGCAGCCAAGCGATCGGGGGCGCAAAAGTTGTTTGCGGTCAAAATGGGGAAATTGTTTAGCCGCCGCGTCCACGCGGCGCATTACGGCTCGTAGTTGCAGCGCCGCGTGGACGCGGCGGCTAAACGGGTCGGAGGCGACCGCTATAATCCGTTGCTGCACCCGCGATCGGGCGGGTTCTTGAAGGGTGGAGGGTGATTCTGTAGACTGACGGTATCCGTCACGACACCTTCCTCCGCTCCTTGGAGCCTACCATGAGCATCTCTCGACGTGAACTGCTGGCGACGGGCGTGGCGGCCGCAGGCGCGGCCGTGCTTCCCGCCTTGACGCTGCCCTCCGCGGGCTCGGCCGCCGAACCGAAGGCGAAGCCCAAGGCCACGCTCAGGCTCTCCTGCCAGGTTTGGCTAATTCCCGGCCGTGACTTGCCGGAGAAGCTGGCCTTAATGGAGAAATGGGGCTTCGACGCCGTGGAATTGGGCGGCGATATCGTCGGCCACGAAAAGGAGCACGTCGATGCCGTCAAGCAGACGAGATTGAAGGTCAGCGCGATCTGCGGCGGAGCGCCCAATGGCGACATTGTCTGCGAGGATGCGGGCAAGCGGGTCAAGGCCGTCGAGACGCTCAAACGGCTGGTCACTTCGGCCGGCGCCGTCGGTTCGATCGGGCCAATCCTCGTTCCCGCGTTCAACGGGCAAACGACGCTGGGCAACCAGGAGATTCGCAAGATCCTTGTCGATACGCTGCCCGGCATCGGCGAACACGCGTTGCGGGCGGGCACGCATGTGATCATGGAGCCGCTCAACCGCAAAGAGGCGTTCTTCATGCGGCAAGTGGCCGACGCCGCCGCTATCGCCCGCGATTGCCACAGCGATGGCATCGCCGTGATGGGCGATTTCTACCACATGTTCATCGAAGAGACGAGCGATCTGGGGGCGTTCATTTCCGGCGGCCCGCGGGTGCATCACGTGCACCTGGCCACCGGCGTCCGCCGCATCCTCCCCGGCCAGGAAGATCGCTCGTTCGTCGAGGGATTCCGCGGGCTGAAGTTCATCGGCTATCACAACTGTTGCAGCTTCGAGTGCGGCATCCGCGGCGACCCGATGGTCGAGATTCCCAAGTCGATGGCGTTTTTGCGAGACCAATGGGCAAAAGCTACGTGGGATCATTAGAGGTGCTTCGGTGAAACCGGTCGTTGCCGACGTCAACCTGACGGCCTATTGCGGCCTTTATTGCGGCGCTTGTGGGGCGTACCGCCGCGGACGTTGTCCCGGCTGCCATGAGAACAAAAGGGCCGGCTGGTGCAAGGTGCGGGCCTGCTGTTTGGAAAACGGCTACGCCACGTGCGCCGATTGCCGCATCGTCGCCGATCCCCGCGACTGCGACAAGTTTCACAACTTCATCTCGAAGTTGTTCGGCCTGATCTTTCGTTCGGACCGCCGCACCTGCATCCTGCAAATACGCGAGATCGGGCTGCAAGGACACGCCGAGCGCATGGCGGCCGCCCAACTGCATAGCATCAAGCGCTGAACGGGTGTGGCAGTTGTCTGCGGTCCAAGAGGGGGAATCTGTTTAGCCGCCGCGTCCACGCGGCGCAGAATCGCGCACAACGGCAGCGCCGCGTGGACGCGGCGGCTAAACGGTTCGGAGGCAACCGCCGTAATCCGTCACTGCACCCCCACTGACCATCGCTGCCGATTGCCCTACAATTGTCTTTAGCCTGTGGAGATAGCGTTGCTTCAGTCATCCAAGAAAACCCCGTCGAGATACGAACCATCATGCCAAAATCGCGACCTGCCCGCCGCTCATGGGCCGAACCGTGGAAGATCAAGGTTATCGAACCGATCAAGATGCTCTCGCGGCAACAACGGGAGACGGCGCTGGCGGAGGCCGGCTACAATACGTTCCTGCTCCGCTCCGAGGACGTCTACATCGACCTGCTGACCGACAGCGGCACCAGCGCGATGAGCGATTGGCAGTGGGCGGGGATGATGCTCGGCGACGAGGCCTACGCCGGCAGCCGCAACTTTTACCATCTCGAAGACGCTGTGCGGCAGTATTACGGCTATCGCCACCTCGTGCCGACGCACCAGGGACGCGGGGCCGAACACATCCTGTCGCAGTTGCTCATCAAGCCGGGCGATTCCGTTCCCGGTAACATGTACTTCACCACCACGCGGCTGCACCAGGAGCTTGCGGGCGGGACGTTTATCGACGTTATCATTCCGGAGGGGCACGACCCGGCCAGCGAGCATCCCTTCAAGGGAAACGTCGATTTGCAGGCCCTTGAAAATCTGATCAAAAAGGTCGGCACGAACCGCATCCCTTACATTTGCGTGTCGGCGACGGTGAATATGGCCGGCGGGCAGCCGGTCTCGATGGCCAACATCCGCGAGGTCCGCCAATTGGCCGATCGCCGCGGCCTGCGGATCATGCTGGACGCGACGCGGGCCGTCGAAAACGCCTATTTCATCCAGCAACGCGAGCCGGGCTACAAGTCCCGCCCGGTCGCCGAAATCCTCAAGGAATTCTGCTCCTATTCCGACGGCTGCACGATGAGCGGCAAGAAGGACGCCCTGGTAAATATCGGCGGCTGGCTGGCAATGAACGACGACGCGCTCTTCGAGGAGGCGCGAAACATGGTGGTCGTCTACGAGGGCCTGCACACCTACGGCGGGCTTGCCGGCCGCGACATGGAGGCGATGGCACGCGGAATCGTCGAATCCGTGCAGGACGATCACATTCGTGCACGGATCGGCCAGATCGAGTATCTTGGCCAACTGCTGATCGATTGGGGAATTCCGGTGGTGCGTCCCATCGGCGGGCACGCGGTCTTCCTCGACGCCCGGGCGTTTTATCCGCAACTTTCTCAAGACCAGTTTCCCGCGCAGACGCTGGCGGCGGAGTTGTATCTCGATTCAGGCATCCGCAGCATGGAGCGCGGGATCGTCTCCGCCGGGCGGAACAAGGCCACCGGCGACCACAACCGCCCGAAATTGGAACTGGTGCGATTGACGATTCCCCGCCGCGTTTACACGCAGGCCCACATGGACGTTACGGCCGAGTCGGTGACGACGGTCTATGAGCAGCGGCAACAAGCGCGCGGTCTTCGTATGGTCTACGAGCCCAAGTATCTGCGGTTCTTTCAGGCCAGGTTCGAGCGGCTCTAAGCGGAAGCGAGCATCTCGCCCTCTCTGCGGTCGGCGTTCGAGCCGCGGAGCTCCTGCGGAACCGACACTTCCAAGCGGTTGTGGATTTCGACGACGCCCGGCACGTCGGCGACGCTGACCTGGGCGAGTTGCTTCAGGTAATAGGTCGGCACCCGCCCGCGGAGCGTCAAGACGCCGCCGGAAAAATCGCAAGAGACGCTGCGAAGCTCGGTATAGGCCGATCGCCGCAGCGCGGCTTGCGCCGCCTCGAGAATCTCTTGGAACAAGAGGGCGAATGGGTTGGGGCGCGCGAGCCTGGTGGTTGCTAGTTGACGGGGTGACATCTGGGTCTTCCTTGCGCGAGAGAATCCTCTGAAGCGGCGCAAAGTGCGCTCGCTTCGATTTGCGGGAACGCAGTACGTCATTTTATCCGACGTCGTCAGAGCGCAAATCGAGAATAGGACGGCCGCGCACTGAGAGGATTGCCTGGCGGTGGATCGGGGCTTTCCCTACCTCGCGCGGGTAGAGAATCAGATTTATCCCTAAAAGCGGGCAAATCGCCGGGCGTTCGCTGCTGTTGCGGGAATGCGCTGCTGACAACTCGCTGGCCGACAGGTAGACTAAAAGAAGTTGGAGTCGTGTAGCCCTGGTGTGGGGATTGTCGTGATTCAAAGTGCTCGCCACAGCCGCCCTCCTGCCAGCATGCGCCGGCTGCTCCTGCGACTGGTGCTCGTGGTGCTGGTTCCGCTTCTGCTGGCGCAGGCCGGCATTTACACCGCTTGGTACTATAGTCGCCTAGTCATCGAAGACCATGCGACGGTGGACTCCGCCGAGATGACAGCGGTTCTGTTCGACGATTTCGTCAACGACGTTCGTCGCCAGGAAATCGCCATCGGGGAAGCCCTCGCCGGCCTGCACCCCTACACCAGCAAGCAGGCGCACGAATACCTGGTGCGCAACGATCTGGAATACCCCGCGGTGCATTCCTGGAATTGGGTCGCGCCTGACGGCAAGATTATCGAATCGAGCAACCACCAAGCCGTCAACCGCAGCGTTGCCGACAGGGATTATTTTCGGAAGCTTGCGGAAGGCCGCCGATTGTGGGTAATCAGCGACCTTCTGACCGACAGGGTCAGCGGGAAACTCAGTTGCGTGGTCGCGAGCAGGGTCGAGGAGAATGGCAAGACCGTGAACGTGGTGTCCGCGGTGGTCGACATCGACAAGCTCGGGGCGCACCTTCTGGCGACGCATCCGCAGCCGGAGCGGCTGCTAAGCGTGTTCGACAATCAGGGAAGGCTGGTCTACGATAGCGGCGGTACAACGACCATTCACGAAACGCACCCTTACGATGTCCTGCTGAAACGCGCGCTCGCCAGCAGCACGGAAGAGGCGGGAACGCTCGTCATGCCGGACGGCGAGCGCTACATCGCCGCCTGCGTGCCGGTGACGAAAACCGGCTGGGTCGCCGGCAGCAGACGCTCGATGCGATTGGTAATGCGCGATATTCGCGGCGCCTTGTGGATCGTTGTGGCGGTGAATCTGTTGGTCGCGGTCGGCGGCGGCATGCTGGCGGCAAGGACGGGCGGTACGCTGATCAAGCAGTTGCGTCGCCTGCAAACGCACGCCCAGGCCATCGGCCGCGGCGAGTTCGGGCACGTCGGCGGGGCCATTGGAATCGGCGAATTGGACGAACTGGCGACCGCCTTCAATCAGATGGGCGTCAAAGTGCGTTCGTCGCAACAGACCCTCGAGGCCGCCAACTCGCAGCTTCAGGCGCTGTTCGACGTCGCCAACGTCGGCATCCTCCTGTTGGACGATCGGGGCGTCGTCTGCCGCGCCAATAATACCGTCGCGCGCTGGATCGGCAGAGAGATCCCGATCGGCGGCGAGCAGCAGCCAGGCGACGTCATCGGCTGCGTCCATTCGGTCGCGGGGCAAACGAAATGCGGCACGACCGCGCATTGCTCCGGCTGCTCGGTCCGCAACGCTTTCGAATCGGTGTTGCGCAGCGGCCAACCGGTGCATGACGTCGAGACGGAAGCGGTTCTTTCCGTGGGCGGAAAGAGCGAGCGGCTCTGGCTGGAAATCAGCGCCGATCCGGTGGTCTTGGAGGGCAAGCGAAACGTAATTCTGGCGATGAACAACATTACCGGCCGCAAACGCGCCGAGGACGCCCTGAAGCAGACCGCCGAGCAATTGGCGCGATCGAACGAGGAGCTCGAGCAATTCGCCTACGTCGCCTCGCACGATCTGCAGGAGCCGCTGCGGGTGGTCACCGGCTACGTGCAACTGATCGAGCGCCGCTACAAGGACCGGCTTGACGCCGACGCCAACCAGTTCTTGGCGTTCATCGTCAACGGCGTGGCGCGGATGCAGCAGTTGATCACCGACCTGCTGAATTACTCGCGGGTCGGCACCCGCGCCACCCCCTTCCACGCGGTGCAGATGGGGCAGGTCGTCGATCGCGCGCTGGCGAACCTGAAGCAGGTCATCGCGGACAACGCCGCCACGGTGAGCTTCGATTCGCTGCCGGCGGTTCAGGGCGACGAGACACAACTGGTGCAGGTGCTGCAAAACCTGATTAGCAACGGCATCAAGTTCCATAGCGACCGGCCGCCGCAGATCGAGGTTTCCGCCCGCCGCAACGGCAGCGGCTGGCAGTTCGCCGTCCGCGACAACGGCATCGGCATCGACAAGCAGTACTGGGAGCAGATCTTCGTGATCTTCCAGCGGCTGCACACACGGCAGAAGTACCCGGGAACCGGCATCGGACTGGCGATCTGCAAGCGGATCATCGAGCGTCACGGCGGCCACATTTGGCTCGATTCCCAGCCCGGCCAAGGCACGACCTTCTACTTCACGCTTTCCTAGAGCGGAGAACGCCGAATGAACGTCCACCCCATCGAACTGCTGCTGGTCGAGGACAGCGAGGCGGACGTGCGCTTGACGATCGAGGCCTTCCGCGAGGCGAAGGTCCGGAACCGGCTTTGGGTGGTCGAGGACGGAGTGGAAGCCCTGGATTTTCTGCGGCGGAGGGACGCCACGCCGACGCCCCGCGTCCCGACCTGATCTTGTTGGATCTGAATTTGCCCCGCAAGGACGGTCGCCAGGTGCTCAAGGAGATCAAGTCCGACGATTCGCTGAAGCGGATTCCCGTGGTCATTCTCACCACCTCGAAGAGCGAGGAGGACGTGCTGCGGGCGTACAGCCTTCACGCGAATTGTTACATCACCAAGCCGGTGGATTTCAACCGCTTCATGAACGTGGTCAGATCGATCGAGGATTTTTGGCTGACCGTAGTCCGACTCCCCGACGAGGATAACCGATGAGCCAGTCGTCCGTTCGCTTGCTGCTGGTCGAAGACGGCGCCGCCGACGCGTTGCTGTTGCAATACCTGCTGGCGGAAGTGCGGGAGGAATCGTTCGAGGTGACGCACGTCGAGACGATGGCCGACGCCGTCGGCCGGCTGGCGGGCGAGCCGTTCGACGCCATTCTCCTGGATCTGTCGTTGCCCGACAGCCGCGGCGTGAACACCGTCGCGCAGATCAACGCGGCCGCCCCCAATTTGCCGATCGTGGTGATGACGGGCCTGGACGACAACGACACCGGGATGCAGGCCCTCCGCCAGGCGCGCAGGACTTCCTCACCAAAGGCCAGGTCGGCGGCCGGCTTCTCGGCCGCGCCGTCCGCTACGCGATGGAACGCAAGCAGACGGAGCGGCAGTTGAAGGCGCTCAACGAGACGTTGGAGCAGCGGGTGGCGGAGCGAACGGCGACGGCCACCCGCCGCGCCGCCCAATTGCAGGCGCTGGCCGCCGAGCTTACCCAGACCGAACATCGCGAACGCCGCCGCTTGGCGCAAATCCTGCATGACCACCTGCAACAACTTCTCTACGCCGCCCGGCTCAATCTGGAAACTCTCCGCCGCAGCGAGTCGATCGACGCCGCCGCCCAAGAGGCTGTCGAACGCGTGGATTCGCTCTTGGCCGAGTGCATCGCCGAATCGCGGTCGTTGACCGTCGAGCTCTGCCCGCCGGTGTTGCACGAGGCGGGTCTGGCGGCGGCCATCGAGTGGCTCGCCCGCCACATGGAGCAGACCTGCAATCTCAGCGTCGAAACCGAGTTGGATCCCCGCGCTGAGCCGGAGAGCGAGGAGATGCGAATTCTGCTTTTCGGCGCGGTTCGCGAGTTGCTCTTTAACGTCGTCAAGCACGCGGCGACGCGCAGCGCCCGCGTGGCAATGAGGGCGCTGGCTGACGACGTCGTCCGCGTGACCGTCTCCGACCAGGGCGCCGGCTGCCCCAGCGCCGCCGCGATACTCGATAACGAAACCACGTCCGGATTTGGTCTGTTTAGCATCCGTGAGCGTCTGGAACTGATGGGCGGCCGCCTGGAAATCGAGACGGCCCCCGGCCGCGGCACCGGTGTGAGCATCTGGGCTCCGCGCCGGCAAGCCGACGGCAAGTCCCGGCATCGGCGCGCCACGGGGTTGCGGGCCATGCCGGCTTCTCCCTAAGGAACTTGGATATGACCGGAAAGATGAACCTGCACAACGGCACCGGCAGAAAATATCGGGTCCTGTTGATCGACGACCATCCCGTCGTCCGCCGCGGGCTGGCCAACGTCATCGGCCGCGAGCCCGATCTGGAGGTCTGCGGCGAGGCGGCCGACGTGGGCGAAGCCCTCGCCGAAGTCGATCGCACCCAGCCCGACATCGCGCTGATCGACCTGACGCTGAAAGCCGGCCACGGGATCGACCTGCTGGAGAGGCTCAAGACCCGCGCCCCGCGCTGAAGACGCTGGTCTCCTCGATGCACGACGAGACGCTGTTCGCCGAGCGCGTCTTGCGGGCGGGGGCCAAGGGCTACGTCACCAAACAGGAGCCGCCGGAAGTGCTGCTCCGCGCCATCCGTCAGGTGCTGCGGGGCGAGTTGTATCTCAGCCCGCGGATGACCAGCCGGCTGCTGAACCGCGTCGTCGCCGGTTCGCCCTCGCAGGAGGACCCCGTGCAGGGCCTGTCGAACCGCGAGGTCGAGGTCTACGAGATGATCGGTCAGGGCTTGACGATCCAGCAGATCGCGACCCGGCTGCACCTCAGCCCCAAGACGATCGAGACGCACCGCGAGAAGATCAAGCAGAAGTTGAACGTGCGCAGCAGCGCCGAGTTGAATCGCCGCGCCGTGCAGTGGGTGCTCGAACGCGGCTGGACTCCGGCCGCGGCGGAGCCGGCTCAGCCGGTCTTGCCGTCCGGCGGATGAGCAGCGCCTCGCCCAAGAAAGAAACGTGCCCACGATGAGACGTGGGCACGGCCCCCGCAATTGTCTCGCTCGGCGATCAGCGGATCAGCTTCTTGACCTCGGCCTCCAACTCGGCGGCGGAAACGCCGCGGGCGACGACCTTGCCCTGCTGGTCGACCAGGATCATCGTGGGCACGGTGAGGATGCCCAAGACGTTGGCCGGGCGACTGTCCAATCCGCCGGGCTCGAAGATTTGCGGCCACGGCAGCGGGTTCTCGCCCAAATAGGCGTTCAGGTCCTTCACGTTATTGTCCAAGCTCACGCCGACGATGGTGAACTGCCGGCCATACTTGTTCCACAACTCCTTGAGCGTGGGCATGTCGGCTTTCGCCGGCCCCGACCATGTGGCCCAATACTGGATCAGTACGACCTTGCCGCGATAGCTGGCCAGATCGACGGGGCTGCCCAAGGGGCTCTGCCCGCCCAGGTCGATCACCTTTCCGACGGAATCGAGGCGGGTCTGCGCGCCGGCCGCCTTTTTGGCCGCCTGCGAATCGGGGAATTCGCGGACGATCCGCCCATACCATTTCCGCGCGTCGTCCTCCTGGCCGGCATACTCCTGCGAGATCGCCATTTGCAGCATGGCCTCGGCAGCGTCAGGCGCGGAAGGGTAATCGCTGATGTATTGTTCGAGCGTCTTCAGCCAGGCGGTCTGAATCTTGTTGATGTCGGCCTTGGGCGCCTGCATCGACAGCACGTAAGCGGCTGTGAGCTGGCGGAATTTGACGTAGGCCGCCAAGTTCTTGTCGGCGTCGTTCTTTTGCAGCTTATCGAAGAGCGATTTCAGCCGCTCGGCGCCGTCGCGGCAACCGCCCGACTGCACCGCGGCGCTGATCATGTCGGCGAGCTGGCGGAGCCACATCGCGCGGTCCTCGGCGTTCTTGGCGGCCTCTGCGATCTGAAGCAGCAGATCGGCGCGTCGGCCGATATACTCGGCTTGCTCGTCGGGCGTCGTCGCCTTCGCCGCCTGGGCGTCCAGGCTGGAAAGCTCACTGAGCAGCTTTTGCAGGGCCTCGCTCGGGCCCGCGGCGGCCTGCTCGTTGTGCAGCGGAATCGGGGCCTGGAAGAAGAAACCGTTGGAAGCGACGTCGGTCTGTCCCTCGCCCACCGGCTGCGGCAGGTCGATCACCCGCCACGCTTCGCCGACTTGCACCAGCGTGCCAATCTGCAATTGCGCTTGCTTTCCGCCGCTCACCACGATCGCCACGACGTTCTCGTAAACGCGCAGGTCGCGGGTCGATTGCTCGGTGCCGGTCGGAATCACGCCGGGGCGGCTGGCGCCGAATTGCAGCCAGGTGGCGTCCGGGGCAATCACCTTTTGCCGAGCCGCCATCGACGAGAATTCGGCCAGCGCTCGGCTGACCTTTCGCGCAACGGCCGCTGTGCGGGCCTTGCCCAGGCCGAGCGATCTCAGTTCGTTTGCCGTCAACAGCAGGCGGCGGAAGCGTTGGATGTTGTTCGTCGCGATGGCCGCAACGATCTCCGCCGTGACCTCCTCCGCCGAGATCATCTTCCAGGATTCGATCACGCCGGTCTCGCGCGGATCGAGCCCCCAGCGGGTGCCGCCGGTGTGAAACCAGCGATACTGGTCGGCCTTGCCGTTGTAGTTGCTGTCGATGTCGCGGTAGACCTCGAGCCCGTCCTTATAGTAGCTCCACTGATCGACGACGTTGTCGTCGTTGGTATCGACGAATTTGCGCAGCAGCACGCCGTCGGCGGTTTCGACGATCCAGCCGACGTGGCCGTTGATCCGTTTGGCGATGATTTTACACTTGGCCGCCTGTTCGGAAGTGGGCCGGTCGTAATCGACGCCCTGCTGGACGGGCGTGAGTTTCAACGCTTGTTGGGCCGAGGGAGAGCCACCCCATGCCAAGGACGGAAAAAACGCCAGACCCAACGCGCAAGTGAATACCACTATCGAGGGGAGGAGTCGCTTCATGCAAGCATTCCTTTGCTTGGAGCCGCTTGTCGGGTGCACCGGCGCAGAAAACCGGCGGATACATGTTGTTATTTCGGCTGAGGCGGCTGTTAAACATGACCGATTGCACAGGTTTTTCGGGTTATGGCGGCGATGCCGGCGAATCCGGCTGTGAAAAATCACAATTTCCCTGACGATTCTCCCGTCGCCGCTGAAGCTGGCGGCTCGGGACGATCGGTACCTCAAAATGGGGAATACATTTGACACAATCGTGCCTCCATGATTTACTGAGAGCAAGGGCATCGACTGCACTACCGTTGCGTAAGGTCAGATTAGCCAGCCTTCTCTAGTCTGCGCTGCGTCCTGCGCAGTCTCATGGAACGGGCATTCCTTGCCGCCGCCTCCAATCTCAGGGAGGCGGCCGGCCGGGATTCCCCGAGCACGCGTGGGACAGCGAGGACGCACGCCGCAGAGCGACCGCCCCAGCGGCGCAGAGCGACGGTCTGGTTCTGTCCGGCAGGTTGCGACGTTGTTCTCGACGCTCGCCGGAGTGTCATCGCAAGAGAAGGGCAAGTTCCAATATTACGGAGGGAGAGAAGCCAGATGAGGTGTTTCCGCAAAGCAGGCATTGGCGATTCTCAGGGACGCGAATCGGGTTTATTGGCCGGCTTCCCCGGCAAGTGGTTTGCAGCACTTTCATCGCGCTCCCAGGGCTCGCGCCCGCAGCAGCGCAAGCGGCGGCTGTCCTGCGAAACCTTGGAGAGCCGGCAACTGCTGTCGATCGGCTCGGCGACGACCCTCCTCCCCGCGTCGAACGCGGCCGTCTACGGCCAGGCGGTGGCGCTGACCGCGCAGGTGACCAGCCTTCTGCCGGACAGCGGCACTCCGACGGGAACCGTCGATCTGAAGGAAGGGGACGCCGTGCTGGCCACGCAGGCGTTGGCCGCCGACGGGACTGCCGTCTTCGACGTCTCACCGGTGACCGTCGGCACGCACATGCTGACGGCGGCCTACCATACCGATAGCGACACCTTCTCGGACAGCAGCAGTGACGCGGCGGAAGTGGACGTAGCCCAGGCGAGCACCACAACCAATCTGGCGATCTCTCAGCCCTCCTCCGTTTACGGCGACTCGCTGACCTTCACGGCCACGGTCGGGGTTGTGCTGCCGGGCAGCGGCACTCCCACGGGCACGGTCAGCTTCATGGAGGGGACGACGGTGCTCGACACTGAGACGTTGGCCGCCGACGGCACGGCCGTGTTCCAGACCACGTCGCTCGCGGTCGGCACGCATTCGATTGCGGCGGTCTACGGCGGCGACGCAAATTTTCTGGGCAGCGCCGCGGACTCCGTCGAGGCTGACATCACCGCCAAAACGCTCACTTTCTCCGGCCTTTCGGCCAACAACAAGGTCTACGACGGCACAACCGCCGCCACCTTCGACAGCAGTGGCGCGGTGTTGTCGGGCGTCGTCAACGGCGATAGCGTCAGCCTGAGCGGCGGCACGGCCAGCTTCGCGGATAAGGACGTAGGCGCCGGCAAAACAGTGACCGTAACCGGGCTTGGTCTCAGTGGCGACGGGGCCGGGAACTACGTCCTTGACACCGATGCCGCCAGCCTTACGGCCGACATCACCAAGGCCACGCTGACGGTGACGGCCGACGACGCCAGCCGGACCTACGGCGACGCCAATCCGACCTTCACGGCGACGATCAGCGGCTTCGTCAACGACGAGGACCTGTCCACCTCGGGCGTGACCGGCAACGCCGACCTGAGCACCACCGCCGATCAATCGAGCGACGTGGGCGCCTACACGATCACGGCCTCGCTGGGCGGCCTGGCTGCCGGCAACTACGACTTCAGCTTCGCTGACGGCACGCTCACCGTGAACAAAGCCACGCTGACGGTGACCGCGGACACGCCGACGAAGACCTACGGGGATGAGATTGTCGATTTCACCGGCTCGCTCGTCGGATTGAAGAACAACGATGACATCACTATCGCCACTTTCGCCAGCGACGGCACGGCGGCGACGGCCGTGGTGGGCGACTACGCGATCACGGCCAGCTTGAACGACCCCGGCGGCAAGCTGGACAACTACGATCTGGTCTACGGCACGCTGACAGTGGACAAGGCGACGCTAACGCTGGCGGCCGACAATCAGACCAAGACTTACGGCGACGAATTCTCGGCGTTTACCGGGGGCGGACTGAGCGGCCTGGTAAACGGCGACGACATCACCATCGCCAACCTGACCAGCGCGGGTGCGGGAGCCGAGGCGGGGGCGGGCGAGTATGCCATCACGGCGGTGTTGAGCGATCCCGACGGCAAACTGAGCAACTACAACGTCAGCTATACAGGCGTGCTTACGGTGACGCCCGCCGTGCTGACCGTGACCGCCAACAACGTCAGCCGGGATTACGGAACTCCCAATCCGACGTTCAACGTGAGCTATAGCGGCTTCAAGAACGGTGAGAATGCGGCCACGGCGGGACTCAGCGGAAACGCCAGTCTCACCACGACCGCGAACGAACTCAGCACGGTGGGTGATTACACCATCAATGCCGGCGCGGGCACTCTGGCCGCCGCCAACTACACCTTCGCCTTTGTTAACGGCACGCTCGCCGTCGCCCCCGCCACCTTGACGGTGCTGGTCGACAGTGTGACGAAGACCTATGGAGATGAAATAACGGACTACTTCGGGGTGATCTGGAGCGGCTTGAGGAATAACGACAACATCACGATCGCCAGCCTGGCCAGCGACGGCGGCGCGGCGACCGCGTCCGTGGGCGTGTACGGCTTCACGGCGACCTTCAACGACCCGGACGGAAAGCTGAGCAACTACAACGTCGTCTACGATGGGACGCTGACCGTGGAGAAGGCGACGCTCACTGTAACCGCCGATGACCAGACGAAGACTTACGGCGATTCGGCAGCCGACTTCACCGGGTCGCTGGGCGAATTGAAGAACAACGACAACATCACCGTCACCGGATTCAGCAGCGCGGCGCCGCGGCCGGTGCGGCCGTGGGCGACTATGACATCATCGGCACGCTGAACGACCCGGATGGGAAACTGGGCAACTACGACATCGTCTATGCCGGCACGCTGACGGTTGACAAGGCCACGTTGACGGTGACGGCGGACGACGCCAGCCGTGCTTACGGCGACGCCAACCCGACGTTCACGGCGAGGATCAGCGGCTTCAAGAACGGCGAAGACCTGTCAACTTCCGGCGTAAGTGGCGATGCCGCTCTGAGCACCGCCGCCGATCAATCGAGCGGGGTCGGCGCCTATGCGATCACGGCGTCCCTCGGGGGCCTGACCGCCGCGAATTACGATTTCACCTATGCCGACGGCACGCTGACGGTGAACAAGGCCACGTTGACGGTGACGGCCGACGACGCCAGCCGGACTTACGGGACAGTCAACCCGACGTTCACCGCTACCTATAGCGGCTTCAAGAACAACGAGAATCTGACCACCTCCGGCGTGACCGGCAGCGCAAGCCTGACGACGACCGCCAGCACCACCAGCCCGGTCGGCACGTACGCGATCACGGCGGGACTGGGCACGCTGTCGGCCGCGAACTATGACTTCGCATTCACCGACGGCACGCTGACGGTCACGCAGTCGCCTGTGCTGTCGATCTCGAGCGTGGTGGTGGCACAACGCGACCCATCGCTGCGCCAGGGGGCTTTGACATCGGGCGACCAATTGGAGATCACCTGGGCGCTCACCGCTTCGTATGTCGGCCTGCCCAGCCTGGACGTCAAGTCGCTCACGGTAGACGGCACGGCGGTTACATCCATCTTCGGCCCTTATGCGTCGCACGACGCCCACACGACGTATTGGTCGGGGACGTTCGGGCCGCTTGCCGCCGGCAGCCACAGCTACACGATTATCGTCACCGACGCGCGGAATAATACGACGCGCTACGACGGCACTTTCGAGGTGCAGCCGTCGCCGTTGACGATCTCCAGCGTGGTGGTGACGCAGAACAACCCGGCCGCCCGCGACGGAGTCATGAAAACCACGGACCGACTGACCGTTACCTGGGCGGTTAGCGATCTCAACTGGTCGATTAGCGGCGTGCACACCGTGGCGAGCAGGTCGCTGACCGTCAACGGCCTGCCGGTCACGTCTGTTTCCGGCCCGTTTGCCAGTGGGATGGCCGACACCGAATACTGGCAGGGCGTGTTCGGGCCGCTGATGGGCGGCACGCACACCTATACGATCCGCGTCACCGACGCCCAGGGGAACGCCGCGAGCTACACCAACACCTTCGTGGTGAAGTCAACGCCGACGATCTCCCTCGTCGCCGTGGCCGAACGCGACCCGTCGAAGCGCGACGGCGTGCTCACCTCCAGCGAACAGCTCGTCATCACCTGGGCGCTCACCGATCCGTTTGGCGTGGCGAGCAACTCGCTCGCCGTTGACGGCCATGCGGTGTCGGCGATCGGCGGGCCCTATGCAACTAAGATCGCCAACAGGACGTATTGGTCGGCGGCGGTTGGGCCGTTGGCCGCCGGCAGCCACAGTTTCACGATCCGCGTGACCGACAGTCTGGGACGGGCGACCAGCTTCACGAACACGTTCACCGTGGTTGCCGCCGCTGACCTGAAGGTGGCGGCTTCCGCCCGCTCGACGCAGCCAATTTCGGCACTCGACAGCGGCGAGTTGGCCCCTATCGTAACCGAGGCCGAAAACCGCCTGGCCGCCGCTTACGGCGGCTCGGTCCAAAATTCGTTGGCCGGCGTTTCGGTGCGGATCGGCAGCCTGGCCAGCGGTCTGCTGGGCGAAACGTCCGGAAAGAGCATCGCCATCGACGACGACGCGGCGGGCTACGGCTGGTTTGTGGACCCGACCCCTGCCGACGACAGCGAGTTCGCCGCTGCCGCGGGCGCGAACTCGCTGGTTGCCGACAAGGGCTCCATTGCCTATGGCCGAGTCGATCTCCTTACGACTGTCATGCACGAGATGGAGCACGTGCTCGGCTACTCGGACAACGACACAGCCGTGGGCGCTTTGATGAATGCCACGCTGCCGACGGGCGTTCGCCGCACGCTGGCGGTGGACCGGGCCTTGACGGCGCTGAATGGCGAGGGTTGACCACGCCGTTGAACTCCTCGGCGGCGACGAAATCCTCCTCGCCTCGCGGGCACGCCGAGCATCGCGATTCCGCTGTATTTCAGCAGCGACAAGCGGTTCTGGGATAGCGATCGCTCGCTGCCGATGGACGCCGCCGACAAGATTAAGTACGATCTAATGTGTGGGCCGTCAAATCCGGCGACTCGGCGGGGTCGGAGAAATCGACCTCGGCCGACGACAGTTCCCTCACCCCAACTCGACTAGCCCGCGGGACGGCCAATGATCCGCAAGACCTCCCTGGACAACGCCGCCTGCTGCGTCGTCGAGCACGATGGCGTGCGGAGCGTCTTCGTGCGTGCCGCCCCGTCCGCCGGCGGCGATTTCCAGCAGCAAGCCCACGACGCGCTTCGCACGGTCAGCGCGATCGCCGGCGATGAGGGCGTCGCCGACTCGCTGGTCCATCAGACAGTGTTTCTCAGCGACCTGCGGCAGACGGAGACCTGCCGGCAGATCGTGCGCGACTTCTTCGCCAGCCGCCTGCCGGCCACGAGCTATGTTCCCCAGCCGCCCTGCAGCGGTAAGTTGCTGGAGATCGAGGCCTGGGGCGTCCGCCCGGCGGAGGCCGGTGTCGAGGTGCGGCGGCTGAGCGAACGGACGGTCGCCGCCCGGCACGGCGGCATGACCTGGGTCCACTGCGCGAATGTGGTTGCCGAAACCGCCGCCGAGACGGTCCGCGAGCGATCACTCGACGCTTTTGGGCGGCTGGAGCGAGAACTGGCGGCCTGGGGCTTCCGCTTTGAGCAGGTGGTGCGAACCTGGCTGTACTTGGGCGACATCACGGGACTGGAAGAGCAAGCGCAGCGGTACCAACGACTGAACCTCGCCCGCAGCGACTTCTTTCGCGACCGCCGCTTCGCCAGCGAGCCCTTGCACGGCCATCCCCTGGGCGTTTGCTACCCGGCCAGCACCGGCATCGGCGCGTGCGGGCGCGACGTGCTCGTCAGTTGCCTGGCCTTGGCCGGCGAGCGTGCCGACGTGATACGGCTGCCGCTGGAGAATCCGCGGCAAATCGCGGCCCATGATTACGATCAGCGCTACGGCCCGCAGTCGCCGAAATTCTCGCGCGCCATGGCGATCGTGAGCCAAGCGGCGGCGACGGTGTTGGTTTCGGGCACTGCCAGCATCCTCGACTCGGAGAGCCACCACGCCGGCAACGTGGCGGCGCAGACAGGGGAGACGCTCGACAATATCGCCGCCCTGATCTCCGCCGAGAACTTCCGCCGCCACGGCCAAGACGACCTGGGCGCAAGCCTCGACGAAATGGCCTCATTGCGGGTCTACGTCAAACGCCGGGAGGACTATGCCACGGTAGAAGCCGCCTGCCGCACACGCCTCGGCAACGTCCCCACCGTCTACACCTTCGCCGATCTCTGCCGCCCCGAGTTGCTGGTGGAAATCGAAGGAATCGCATTCAGCAGACGGACGTAGCGCGGCGAAACACGCCGATTCGACAGGGGAAGAGGATGCGGGGAGAGGGACAGGCCGAAAGAAGTTGTCAGGAACGTTCTTTCTCCTTAACCTCGCTCCTTCCCCACGAAACGGTTCCTGACACGAATGGCACTGTCGCCATTGTAACCTGTTTTAGGTGCAATGTTTGTGCAATTCTTGGCGGAGGACGTGTCTGGGTTTCTGCATGAGCGGATAGCCGTGGCGGCGGCGCTTGAGCACACGCGGTTCGAGCCGGCCAGGGCGGTTGGCAACTTCGCAGCCTGCCACCTGGCGCAGAAGCGCGAGACAGCATTCGTGCAGTTGCCCGGCCGTCATCGTATGGCCGGTCAGCAATGCTCCCGCCGAAAGTACATACTGAGTCGTCGCGGTAAAGCTGATTTGTCGCGGCTGTTTGTCGTGCAACCAGGCGGCGTTGGCCGCCGTCGTGCGAATCAGGTTGTAAGCCAGCAGTGTCGTGGAGAACTCGCGTCGCACCATCTCCGGCGATTTACAACGAACGTGTGCCAGATTCAGCGACGCCTTGATCGCGCGGATGTCCAATTCCGAGTTCCAGCGAAAACCGTAAAGCTCTGCGATTTCTTCGCTGCTATAAAGAGTTGCGTCCGTCAGCGTGGTGACCACGGTGATCTTTTTCGTGCGACGGCCCTTTTCCACGACCGTGTAACGCAGTTCACGCAGTTCGAGTGTTTCGGGGATGCGCTCATAAGTCTCCTGCTCCATCCAGTCGGGACATACAGGTTTGGTCCAGATGATAAGGTGATCGTTCTTTCCCAGGCGTTTGCCGCGGCGAAAGTCGGACTTCCGCATTTGGTGCAGGCGGGCACAAACGTCCGTGCCCTGGAGAAGCAGCAGCGCAATCATCATGAAGGAGCAATAATGGCGGTCGAACACGGCGATATCGCCCGCGTGCAGCGAAGAAGACATCGACCGGAGCAGCGCCGTCTCGCCGGTTTCCTTGCCCTTGTAGGGACCGATGGCCGCATCCATCACGCAAGCTGTTGCCAAGGAAAGGATCGCCACCGCGCGGGCGATCGGCAGGCCCACGCCCTTCTTCTGCGTTCGCGGATGGGGAAACTCGGCGGCGTTCTTGGGTGTGTCCGGCATGGTGAAGGTGAAACCATCGACAAGTTTGGCGTGCCGGTTCTTCCACAGCCAGGCCGGGTCGGCCTGTTGTTGAAGCTCCTCGGCCACTTCCTGGCCCAACTCGTGCAGCGCCGTTTCCGATAACTTGCCGCGGGCCTTGCAGTAATCGCCCGTGTCGTGCGTTGGGGGCTGGATGCCCGTGTGGAGGCAATGACTGGCGATTCGGGCGACGGCCGACTGACAGGACGCCTCCTTGCCATCCCGCAGCAACTGGCTCAGAAACGCCCACAGGACGATCGCCGTGGAGTAGACGCCGTGTCGGCCAAACAGCGCGTCATGGCGGCCGAAAGCTCGCTCGATCCGTTCACCCGTGAGAACGTCGGCGAAGGGCAAACCATCGTGGGCCAGAAACGCCTCGACGATTTGTTGAAAACTGCTGCTGCCGCCGTTCGGAGAATCAGGTATATGCTCGCGCATGAAAAGACCCTTCCTGGTGAATTTGCGGCAAGCAAACCAGGAAGGGCCTACTTTCTATCGCCAGGCAAGGGCCAAAACTTGAAACTTCGCCTGACGGGGCGAGACTTTATCCGACTCCCCGCTCCGTTCATAGACCAGATTGCGCACACCCTAAAATGCGAGACATGACAGTGCCATTCGTTCCTGACACCGTTTTCGCTCCCTCCGTCCGTCGGGGTGGCAGGGCTTGCCTGCCGCCCCAACTTCCGGACGAGGTTTACGCTCTTTGCTTACGGACCCAGAGGCGGGCCCCTACGCCGAGAACGGCCAGCAGCAACAGCACAAGCGTTCCCGGTTCAGGAACGACCGCCGGACCGCCGCCGGACAAACTCATCGGCCCAGCACCGGACGGCATCACCGGCCCACCGTGCAGCGACGCCTTAGCGTGCGCCGCACCATACGACTGGAGCAGGTCAAGGCCGGCCAGATCAAGATCGGCGAGCATCGTCGGGCTCAGGCTGGGCAAGCTCCCGTTGTAGTTCGCCAAGACGATACCCAGGTCGTTGAGGTTGGTCTGACCGTCATAGTTGAGGTCGCCGGTGGCCCAGGTGTCGCCGGTGGTGTTGTAGTTCGCCAACACAATGCCCAAGTCATTGAGGTTCGTCGAACCATCCAAGTTGACATCGCCGGCGATCGTGGAGACAACCGTCACCGCGTTGGCCGGGAAGACGTTCGTACCGGTCGGGCCGGTGATCGTCACCGGCGAGGCGGTGGTGTTGTCATAATAGCCGAGGGACGTGTGCTGCGCCGCGGCAGTGCTGCTGCGGATTTGGCCAATGTTCCAAGCGCCATTATTGTAGCTGGCGGCCAAGAGGGGGACTACGGTGCTGGCCGGATCGCCAGAGACGGCGTTGAACACCAACTTGGTCCAGCCGTTCTGGACGTTGGCGCCGCCGCCGGTCAACACCGGGTTTTGAGCGCCCGCGCTGGCGAGCACGACTGAGCCGGCCTTGACGGTCGTCACGCCGGCGTAGGTGTTGTTCCCGCTAAGGGTCAACACGCCGGAGCCGACTTTGGTCAGGCCGCCGGTCGATCCCGTATCCGGGGCCAACGGCAAGCCGATGCCAACGTTGTGAGTGTTGGTGTCAACGATCATGCCGCCGTTCTGAATCAGCACGTTGAGGGCATTAGCCCCAGCGCCGGTCGTGACCCAGGTGGGGTTATCGGCGGTGGCCTGGAGGGTCCCGCCGTTCATGTAGATGGTTGACGAGGAACCCGCAACGCCGCCGTAGTTGCTACTCTGGATCTGCGCGCTGCGGACGGTGCCGCCGGCGTTAACGTAGAGCTTAGCCACGACGGCCGGGGCTGTGTCGTCGTATTCGGCCCCGACCTCGCACAGCGGCGTACTGAGCACGGCGTTGCCGGTTCCGTCGCCGACAACCACGGTGCCGGTTCCACCCCAGGAGATCTGGAGATCGCCCGTGTACACGTAGCCGTTGCCCTTGATGGTGAGCACGCCGTTGCACCCGTCGGAGTTCGACGGAGCAAGCCAACTATTCGCCGTCAGGCTGCCGTGGCCGGAGACGGTGATGATTCCGACGCCGCCGGCGTTGGCGCCGTTCCCATCGCTGTCGGCGATTTCGTTGCAGACCAACGAAGCGCTGTCACCGATGGTGAGGACGCCCGTAGTGTCTGTGTTTTGCTGCGCCAAAAAGATTTCGTTGCAGCTCAATTGCGACGTGCCGCTCATGAGGATCGCGCCCGTGTTGGCGCCGCCCCCATTTGTGGTCCAGGCTTCGCCAACCGTGAGGTTGCTGTTGCTACCGGTGAAGACGAAGCGGGAATTGCCGGACAGCGAGAGGGTGCCGCCCGCGTGGGTGGTATCCCACTGATTGCAGCCGATCATAAGGCCCATCCAGTAGGTCGAGGCCTTGATGGTCAGGCTGGCATTGTCACACAGGTTGACAATACCAGTGGCTTCAGCGCCCATGGCGTGCCAGCTGGCGGAACTGTTGTTGTCGTTGACAACCATCGAGGAGTTGCCGTACATGTCGAGCTCACCCTGTCGGCTATTCCAGGCGCCGACATTGAACCAACCGCCAACGGTCGCGGACGGGGACTCGCTGCTGCCCGGCGAGCCCATGATGAACTTCGACATGGGCATCGTACCAGTCCCGTTGACCTCGAACACACCCGCGGTCATAACGGAAGTGTCACGCATGGTGATCGTTCCGCTGCCATTGCTGCCGGCGACCGGGTGGCCGCACGTCAGCGACGTGGCGCCATACAACGTCGCACTGCCGTAGCCGATGTAGCCGACACGGAACAGATCGCGAGTCGTGATCGTCGGGCCCTTGGTCGAGCCGGGAGTGCCGGCGATGAAGGTGCCGTAGGCCGAAGCAATGTCGCTGCCGATCAAGATGTGATCGCCCATTGTCAGCGTGATGTAGCCGTTGGGATCGGGGATCAAGATCGTGCCGGTCCCGCTCCCAGGCCCCCCAGGCCCGCCACACCAAGCAGCGCCGAGCTGGCTGGAGATGGTAAAGCTGGTCGGCGATGTCGCGGTGAACGTCGCGGTGCCTCCGGTCGCATTCATGTTCGTCGTCAAAGTGAGCGCGGCCGAAGCCGGGGTAAAGACCGCATTGCCGCCGGCGACAACCACCGTGCCCGGCAAAACGGTCCCGGCCAAAACTGGGGGCGTCAGACCGGTGAAGTTCACCGTGCCCAAGTCGCCGGCCTCACCGACGACGAGAGTCGGCACCTGCAACGAGATGTTGCCGGCGTTCATCGGAACGATCAAGGTGGCGCCGGCTTGCTGGCAGCCGAACCCCGCCGAACTTGCCAGACCCAGGACGGTTTCGGTCAAGGTGGGACTCCCGGTGCCCGTATAGTCGAGCAGCGAGCTCCTCAGCGTGATGTTTCCCGGTGTCAGGTAGCTCGTGTTCACGTAGGCACTCTGAACCGCCAGCGGGCCGGTGTAGTTGCTGGCCGTGTTGGACAGGCTCAGCACGCCGCCGTTGCCGACGACGTTCAAGCCGACCGTGCCGGATTGCTTCAAGGCGCCCGCGATGGTCAACTGGCTGCCGGCGCTCAGGAAGATCGTCGGCGTGCTGTCCATGATGACATTCGGCGCGATGGTGTGCGTGCCAGAGAGCACCTGAATACAGGTCTCACTCGAGATCGTCGAGCCGGCACAACTTAGCGTAATCGTGTCTCCGGCCACATCCTTCAAGATGCTATACCCGGGCGTAATCGGGCGGTCGCTGGGAGCGTTGAACAACATCGAGTTGAGCGTTACGCTCGTGTCCAACGTCACGAAACTACCTTGGGCGGCGCCCGAGCTTGAGTTGAACCAAGCGACGTCGTTCACGCCGTTGGGGTACGGAATCAGAGCGAAACTCGGGTCAACCCAGTTGGTGTTACCGCTATCGCTGTCAACATAGGTCCACGTCTCGTGGCCTGTGAATCCGACGTAGGTGCGGTTGGTGGCGTCCGTGGTGTCCAAACGGATCGCCCCGGCGTTATCATAGGTGGCCTTGACGTCAACCGTGCCGACGCTGGCGAACCGGGTAATGGCGGTCACACCCGAGGTTGGGTAGGTGCCAGACGCCTCGAGCACGGCTTGGCCTACGAACGGGACAAAACTGCCCGAAGTAACCGTGTGCGGGCCCTGAACATCGACGATGATTCGACTGGGCAAAGCCAGGTTGTTAATCTGAAGGTCGCTGAGGGTTGACTGGTCGTCGCTAAGCGTAGGCGCAAACATGGCGTTCGCGGCAAACGACACGTTCGTCTGCGGGGCGACTGCCGTGCTGCTGGTGCCCGTCAGCTTGGAGCCGAGAGCGGCGCCGGCGGCGACGTTAATCTGATTCGCGGCGGCCCCGACAAACGGAGTGCCGGGCTGCAAGAAGAGCCGACCGACGTTGATGTTGGTATCGCCGGTGTAAGTGTTTTTGTCGGCCAGCGTGAGGTCGCCGGCGCCGAGCTTGGTCAGACCGCCGATGCCGCTTCCGGCTGCCTCCAAGGGGAGCATCCAGCCGATGTTCCGGCCGTTGGTGTCAAAGACAGCGCCGCCGTCTTTCACATAGGTGTGGAAGTCGGTGCTGACAGCGTCGCCCCAACGGATGAACTGGATGTCCGAACTACCGTTGGGCATCAGCGTGCCGCCGTTGAAGTTGATGACGCCGTGGATCGTGTTGACGGTGTCGGTCCAGCCGAGCTGGATATAGGGGGTCTCGAAGAGGCCGCCGTTGAGATCCAGTTCGCCGTAGTTGCTGTCGGTCCAAGCCGGGGAGTCGCCGCGGGCCTCGCACAATACGGTATAACCCGTGCTGTTGATGGTGCCGCCGTTGACGTTGACCCAGCCCTTGCCCCCCTGTCGTCCGATGTAGAAGATGTACGGGGAGTTGATCGTGCCGCTGTTGATCGTGACGATTCCGTTTCCGCCTGGTGTGCTTGCCGTTCCGGCGGCGCCGGCTTCGCCGATAGCGAACCAGCCGCCAACGGTCAGCGTCGGGCTGTCCGCGCCCGTGCCAATCGTCAGGCTGCAATAGGGATCGGCTCCCAGGGCTGTGGAGTAGCCGTACCCCAGATTAAGATCTCCCTTAAAGTAGGCTTGGGAGTATCCGGTCATGGTCATGTAGCCACGGCAAGTACCGGACACGGTGTTCCCCCCATAATCGCCGATGCTCAAATAGCTATCGGAGGTTATGCTGGACGAGCCGCCCATGGTGAGAGTGCCCCTGCCACCGCCCCACATGCCGATGTGTAAATCGCTGCCGACGAGATTCATCGCGGCGTGGCCGTCCATGAGGATCTGACCCATCGGATGGGGCAGGCTTTCCACGCCGCCGTTGTTCTCGCTGGAGCCGACACGGAACGTTGAGGCGTTGACGCTAAACGTCGAGTAGTTGTTGGCAGGATCCTGGCTCATGTCGAGGATGCCCAAGCTGCCCGTGGCAGTGCTGGTGCTGTTGCCGCCCCAGACGCCGAGCCAGAACCAGCCTGCCGAACTGGCATTGAACGACGAATGGCCCGTCATCACAATCGTGCCGGTGCCGCCGCTGGCGCCAACCGCGAAACGACTCGTGGTGGCAGTGACCGTGCCCCCTGACCATGTGCCTATACCGTTGCCGGAGCGAACGATCGAGGCGTAGTCAGTCATGGTGATCAGGCCCGTCGCGGTGCCGCCATAGCCGACGTAGAAGTTGTTGTAGCTGGTGCCGGAGGTCGATTTAAGGCTCGTGGTCCCACTCATGCTGAGCGTGCCCGCCCCCGTGCTGTTGACCCCGACGTAGATAAGCGCGGGGTGAAAAGGGTTGTTCGCGTACTGCGTGGTGTCAATGGAAATCGCCGCATGGTCCGTCATGGTGATTAGGCCCTTGACGGGATAGTTATACCCCGCCAAGATGCCAGTGGCGTAAGTGGCGCTACCGGCGTCGCCGGTGGTCATGGCAATGGACGTGGTTCCGCTCATGCTGAGGGTGCCGGACGCGGTACCGGCATACCCAACGTAAATGTAGCTGGTGCTCGTGCCCGCGTTGAAGTTCACCTTTGCGTGGTCCACCATACTCAGGGGGTGTAATCTTTGTGGTGCGCGTGTTTAAGCGGCTTGGCGCATGGGCACTTTAGTCGATGGACCGTAAGTTCGCAGTTCTCCGGCATCGTGAGTTTCCATGAGCTTACGATACAAGGGCTGCCAAATTCCGCTAAGCAGCACCACTCGCAGGTTCAGGATCGTTTGCGCCCGTGCTTCATCCAGCGCATCCCCGAAAGCTTCAGTCGCTGGGCAACGATAGTCTTGCAGGCGGCCTCTGTCACGCCGCTGCCGATAGGCAGGTTCAGTTGTTTGTACTGATGATACTGCATGAACTTTGTGCGACGGCGAATGTATTGGTACGCCTTGCGAAATTCGGCAGCCCGCGACGCCGACAACTTCCGCCGCTTCCGCAATGCCGCCGCCGAATGCAACATGCGAAACGGACCGCTCGGTTTTTTCAGCACGCGGCACATGCGCCGTGCCCAGGCACGCCCGGCGCGATCGTCTTTGCCAAACAAGGCTTCGGCCATCGCCCAGATTCGCTGGGCAGCGTGATAGTAATCGACAATCCGAATCCAGGGCAGTTTCTCTCCCGTGCGCGGATGCGCCATGTTCCCCAGCACCCGACGGTAATACTGCGTCTCGTTCTCGCCCGCATCGGTGACGTAGGTGAGCCGCGGCAACGGGCGATCCCAACGCTGCAAGACTTCCTGGATCAACGCGGTCAGCCGTGCCGTCATCTGCGACTGTCCTGGTTCGGGAGCAAAGGCCAGATACACCGTGCCCAGCCGCTCCCCCATGCGGTCGTAGACCGTGGCCGTGGCGACGGTGGCATGCTCGAAGAAGCGGAAGCGATACTCGCGCAGCGTCACGCCGTCGCGCCCCACGCTGAGCACCGGGCGCCTTGGCCCGCGGCTTTGCTCAGCTTTTTTCAGCAGTTCCAGCAGCCGCAGCACTTGACACTCTTCCGTCACGTCCTCAAAGGCCAAGGAAAGTTCCTCCGTCACGTCGCGGAGTCGCTGGGCTCCCCAGGAAACGCCATGCTGCAACCTCAAGCGGTCCAACACCGCTTGCTGGGTCGCACCGGATTGGGCCATGTAGCGGCCTACGGCCTCGGCCAACGCTGGCGTGGCGCCGTGGACCAGGCCCAACTCGATTTCCAGGGGAAAGATGCACGTCTCGGCCACGTCGCGATGCCAGTAGCGATACGAATAGCGCCACAGTTCGATGGTTCCAAAGAGCGTGCCCACGTGCGCGTTGCGGGTCTTCTGGTTCAGCCGCCGGTAGCTGCCGCCCTGATGCTCCAGATCATGAGGCATCTTCTCCGCATCATCCGCCTCAATCAAATTCAATACATTCTCGACCAACTGCCGGGCCAACTCCCGAACCCGTTCGGCGATCCGCGTCTCGAAGTCGAACATGGTTGCTGGAGAGATTTCCGCCCGCACGAACTCCAGGACTACCTGCTCCAACGCCTCGACATGATCTTTCCACAATTGTTCGATCTGTTGTCGAATCTCCGTCTTGATCGCGGCATGGCTTGTCAGAATCAACAGCAGTCGGGTAACATACGGCATTGTGGCGTCCTTTCCGTGACGAGGCGTTTTGTGACTACTTCTCCTCGTTTTGACGGAAGGACGCCTTTTTCACCAATAGCACTTTCCGAGCATGCCAACCTCCGGACGGTTTGTGTTAGCACCACAGCACAAAACCTCGCGTCTCGCGCATCAGCCGGATCAGACCCTACTCAGGAGGCCCTGGGCGCCCGTTGTTCCTGTGCCGGAGTACCCGACCAAGATACTGCCAAGAGTCTGGTTGAACGTCGAGGTTCCACTCATGTTGAAGCTGCTATTGTTGTCGTAGCCGTAGCCGATGTAGGTGGATCCGCTGCTGTGGGTCATCACTGCGTGATCCTTCAAGTTGACGGTGGCTGTGCCGTGGTACAGCCCACAGTAGAACGTGCCGGCGGTCTCTGTGAACGTTGAGTAGTTATTCATTGTGAGCGTGCCGGCGCTGCCATAGCTGACACTGTCATACCCCAAGTAGACGGTGCCGGGCGTCGTAAACGAGGCGTAATCGCTGAGGGTGACGTTGGCGGTGACAAGACTGCTGGTGCCCGCACTTGTGTAACCGAAGTAGCAAGTGCTGGTGTTGGAGAGAATAGAGTTGCCGCCCATATTGATGCTGGCCGAGCAGGTGGCGCTGCTTCCATAGGCGGCATAGAGAATAGTGTTGCCCGTCAACTTCGCCGATCCGCTCATGGTGAGCGTGCCGCTGGAAGTTCCGTTTACCCCGATGTAGAGATATCCGCCGGTCGAGGTAACGGTGCCGGCGCCGTCCATCCAGAGCATGCCGTTCCCGGTGTTGGTGCCAAGATTGATCGACCCGGTGGTCTTGTTTATGGTCCCCCCGGTCATGTGCCAGAGGCTGGCCACGCCGGCGTCGGCGTTTCCGATGACCAACTGACCGGTCAGAGTCACGTTGCCGGCGTTCTGCAGAACGCTGCCTGAATGGGCGACGGTTGTGGTCCCCGTGTATCCCAGCCAGATGTTGTTGAATGTCACGCTGGGAGTGCTGCCAATCACGGCGGTGTACCCGCTCCCCACATTCGTCGAATCAGTCTGGATGTTGAGCGTGTCGCTGGTAATCCAGGAAGTCGGAGGCAAGTTGTAAAGCGGGTCCAACGGATCGATGACGATCCAGTTGTTCAGATTGTTGAAATCTCCGCTGGAGCCCAGACCGGTCCATTGCAGGTTCTCCTGAGCGAGCAGCGGCGTTGCCGACGCGAAGCACGCCAGCAACAAAAACAGAGATAATCGAAGAAGTGACCTCATTAGCGAAACCCTCCAAAACGGGACGTTGAAGAATAGACAAAAAAGCTCCCCATGCTTGACAACCCTCCTGCCCCTTCCTCTCGCTCCCTGCCCCGGCATACGCGTTCCGAATTATGCGCAGTACCCTCACGACGCCTCTCTTGGCGGAACGCAGAACGTCTGGCTTCTCGCCTTCCAACATCGACTGCGGAGGCGAGAACGTAACAGAATCAGCCGGTTCTTGCCACCTCCTTCGCGACGATCGCGATCTTGAACGGGTGCTTGGCGGCCCTCCCGTAAGCCTGCAACTCTCGAATCGACGCACAACCCTCGTCTCTCGTCTGGCCATTGCCCGAGACGGGCGTGGAACCGGTCTTACCGACGTTGGAAGGGCAGTGCAACTGCCGTCCCAACAACGCCTTGCCAAAAAACCTCGGCCCCGGACGATTAACCGCGGGCATCGCCCGCATCGTGGCGCCGGCAACCGCCTGCGAGCGCGACCGCTCGCGCCCTCAGGCGGCTGCCAAGCCAACTGCCAAGATCATCGCCGCCGCCGTGCACCAAAGCGAAAAACCGCCGATCGACGAAGAAGCGGCGAAAGATGAATCACTCTGCACCAGGCAAATGGCAAACAAGAGCGCCACGACCGGCGCGCCCCATTTGCGCCGGCATTCGCATAGCCTGCGTGCCACGCGCTCTTGCTGCTGGTCACGTTTCATTGCCGACTCCGATGAGACACTTCATCCCGTCAACCGTAATCAGGATAGCGACTTCGACATGCGAAGCAATCAGAGCCCCGCCATTCCGCGACAAGAATGGCTCCCCCCAAAAGCCAATGCGAGCGCATCTCGTGACCGGCTGCGCTGCCCTTCGCAGTGGTATATTCCAGATGGCAACCGCGATCTTAGCAAACAGGAAGATAAATTGCAAGCAAAAAAGTAAGGATACGACTGTGACGGTTACGCATCTGTGGGGGATGGCCGCTGCGGCGCCAGCACGATCGCCCCCGCCGCGCTGCGTGCCCCCGACTTCGCCACTCGACTCCAGCCGTCGAGCGCAGACTCGAAGCCAGAATCCTCCAACACAACACCGACCAGTCAACGGGGGGCTTGAGCAGGTACTGTCGCCGCAAGTCTATATCATCACATGGCTTAGATAAGTGAAAAGGGGTCGGGAGTCTGCTCTCTTCACAGCGATGTCGCGCGTGGCACCGGTTCTTGAACTGGTGGGCCGAAGGCCAAAGAGGTATCGAGAGAACTTGGATTTCTCCGATATTTGCATGATTCCAAAAGCCGCCAGAACCTCTTCCGGCAAGCCGCACCGGTTCAAGAACCGGTGCTACCCACTTCGGTGACGTCGATGCAGATCGGCACGCCGCGGTCCAGATCGAATTGGGTGTGGAGGCGGAACTTCGCATTGAGCTTCGCCGTTCGCGGATCGGGCAGCGCAGCCTGCATCAGCACGGGCAAGCCCTGCATCAAGGTGCCATCGACCGGTCGCGGCATTTGCCGGCCATGCCGGCAATTATGCGCGCTTATCGAAAACGCGCAATACCACCTGCGCGGGGTGCGGCAAATGCGCAAATCTCGTGCCGAACAGGATTGCTCCCGACCCCTTTTTTTGCGACCTGTCCGTTGGGGCGGCAGGGCTTGCCTGCCGCCCCAACTTCCGGACGGGGGTTTACGCTCTTTGCTTACGAACCCAGAGGCGGGCCCCTACGCCGAGAACGGCCAGCAGCAACAGCACAAGCGTTCCCGGTTCAGGAACGACCGCCGGACCGCCGCCGGACAAACTCATCGGCCCAGCACCGGACGGCATCAGCGGCCCACCGTGCAGCGACCCCTTAGAGTGCCCCGCCAGACCGAACGACTGGAGCAGGTCAAGGCCGGCCAGATCAAGATCGGCGAGCATCGTCGGGCTCAGGCTGGGCAAGCTCCCGTTGTAGTTCGCCAAGACGATACCCAGGTCGTTGAGGTTGGTCTTACCGTCATAGTTGAGGTCGCCGGTGGCCCAGGTGTCGCCGGTGGTGTTGTAGTTCGCCAACACAATGCCCAAGTCATTGAGGTTTGTCGAACCATCCAAGTTGACGTTGCCGGCGATCGTGGAGACAACCGTCACCGCATTGGCCGGGAAGACGTTCGTGCCGGTCGGGCCGGTGATCGTCACCGGCGAGGCGGTCGTGTTGTCATAATAGCCGAGGGACGTGTGCTGCGCCGCGGCAGTGCTGCTGCGGATTTGGCCAACGTTCCAAGCGCCATTGTGGTAGCTGGCGGCCAAGAGGGGGACTACGGTGGTGACCGGATCGGCGCCGGTGTTGTTGAACACCAACTGGGTCCAGCCGTTCTGGACGTTGGCGCCACCGCCGGTCAACACCGGGTTTTGAGCGCCCGAGCTGGCGAGCACGAGTGTGCCGGCCTTGACGGTCGTCCTGCCCGTGTAGGTGTTAGCGCCACTGAGAGTCAGCACGCCAGCGCCGAGCTTGGTCAAGCCGCCACCGGTGGACGCCGGATCTTCCGTCAACGCGATGGGAATCGTGTCGGTGAAGCCGTTGGTGTCGATTACGGCGCCGCCGTGCTGCACCTTCGCCGTGAGGACGCCTGTACCTACGTTGCCCGTGTCGCCATCGCCGCCGACAAAGCTGGCGTCGGAGGCCAAAGCCGTCAGCGTTCCGCCGTTGAAATTCACAACGCCGGTCGTGGCAAGACCCGGGATATTTGCATAGGTGAAGGTGTGAATCGCCGGGGTAGCGAACACTCCACCGTTGAGGTTGAGCGTGCCCTGGCCAGACGTTGTCCACCCATCGTAGTCATCCTGGCCTACAACCGTGAACCCGGCCGAGGTCGTGGTGCCGCCGGCTTGGGTCCAAGTGCCAATACCGCCATCGCTTCCGATGATGATATTCAGCGGGCAGTAGACCGTGCCGCCGTTCACCACGACATGGCCGGTTCCCCTAATACTGGAATCCGTGCCCCATTCCTGTCCGACCTCCCAGTAGGCGGCGCTGCTTACGCGCGCGTTGTCATTGACAATCAGGGTTCCGGTGCCACCGTAGTAGCCGACGATCATCCAGTTGCACGTCAAACTAGAGTTTCCATTGAGGGTCACGATAGCCGTGCCAGGAGTACCGTAGTTTGACTCGCCAATGAGCAGGTCACCGGCGATTTGCAGTTTGGAACCGCCGTTCATGGTCAGGGTGCCGTTGCCCTCATAGCCGATGGCGCTCCATCCGCCAACGTTCACGGTCGGCGCATCGGTTCCATCGTCTTTACCGATAATCAACGCGGCGTTGCTGGCCGCATTGCCGTAGGCGACGACCATTTGACTGGCGACGTTCAGTGTCGATGAGCCAAGAACCTTCATGGTTCCGTTTCCAGCGAAGTAGCCAGAGCCCAAGTCGCCCGAAATCGTGTATACCGTGGGCGCCAAGGACTGGAAGATTATGTCGCCGCCCGTGCCAGTCACGGCCCCCGTCGCAACGCTTGCGACCCCCGACGACTGGAAGGTTAGAGTGCCGCCCTGGACGTTCACGCCAGTCCCGATAGTGGGCGCGTCCCCAGTCGTCACGGAAAACAGCGCGTTGCCGCCAGCGACAATCACCGCCGTTTGCGCGAGAAGAGTATTCGCGCCTCCCCAATTGGTGAAGTTCACCGTGCCGAGGTCGCCAGGATAGCCGACGTAGAGATTTGGCGCCTGCAACGAGATGTTGCCGGCATTCATCGGAACGGCCAACACGGCGCCGGCTTGCTGGCAGCCGAGTCCCGCCGCACTTCCCTTGGCCACGAGGGGTTGGGACAAGGTGGCAGTCCCGGCGCCCGAATAGTCGAGCCACGAGTCCGTCAGCGTGAAGCCTGCGGGCGTCAGGTAGCTCGTGTTCACGACGGAACTCTGGACCGACAGCGGGCCGGTGTAGTTGCTGGCCGCGCTGGACAGACTCAGCACGCCGCCGCCGCTAACGTTCAAGCCGACCGTGCCGGATTGCAGCAAGGCGCCCGTGATGGTCAACTGGCTGCCGGGAGCCAGATAGATCGTGGGCGTGCTGTCCATGATGATATCCGGCGCGATGGTGTGCGTGCCTGAGAGCACCTGAACAAGGGTCTCACTCGAGATCGTCGAGCCGGCGCAACTTAGCGTAATCGTGTCTCCAGCCGCATCCTTCAAGATGCTGTATCCGGGTATAATCCCGCGGTCGCTGGGAGCGTTGAACAACATCGAGTTGAGCTTCACGCTCGTGTCCAACGTCACGAAACTACCTTGGGCGGCGCCCGAGCTTGCGTTGAACCAAGCGACATCGTTCACGCCGTTGGGGTACGGAATCAGATTGTAACCCGCGTCACACCAGTTGGTATTCCCGCTATCAGGGTCGACATAGGTCCACGTCTCGTGGCCCGTGAATCCTACGTAGGTGCGGCTGGTGGCGTCTGTGGTGTCCAAGTAGATCGTCCCGGCGGAGTAGCTGGCCTTGACGTCAACCGTGCCGAGGCTGGCGAACCGGGTAACGATGGTCGGAGCCGTGCTGGGGATGCTGCCAAACGCCTCGAGGACGGGTTGGCCCGAAAGCGAACTGCCCGAACCAATCGTGCGCGGCCCCTGAACATCGACGATGATTCGCCCGTCCGCGGCCAAGTTGTTAATCTGAAGGTCGCTTACGCTCGACAGGTCCGCGCTGAGCGTAGGCACGTATGTGGAGTTGTTGGCAAACCACACGTTCGTCTGCGGGGCGACTGCCATGTTGCCGCTCGTCACCGTAACGCCGAGAGCGGCGCCGGTGGCGACGTTAATCTGATTCGGGCTGGCCCCGACAAACGGACTGCCGGCCTGCAAGAAGAGCCGACCGGCCTTGACGTTGGTATCGCCGATGTAGGTGTTGCTGTCGGCCAGCGTGAGGTCGCCGACGCCGATCTTGGTCAAACCACCGGTCGAGAAGGCGTCCGACGGAGCAATGGGCACCGACAGGCCGATGTTGAAGGTGCCGGTGTCGATCGTCGCGCCGCCCGATGCAATCTTGACGGTCGCAGCCCCGCCGTTAAGATCGAGGAAGCCAGCGCCATCGCCAACCCCCAGCGCCGTCAAGGTGCCGCCGTTGAAAACAACGTCCAAAGTGCAGCCGGCGAGACCAATAATACCGTTGGTCGCGAAGACGCCGCCGTTTAGGTTCAACTGGCCGATCCCGTGGAACTCGGTCCAACCGGTGGCATTCGTGATGCCGCCGTTTTGGTTCCAGATGCCGGTGCCGCCCTCGCCGAGCCAAATTGGGCTACCGTATTCTGGATGCATGCAGTTCACGGTGCCCCAGGTGTCTATGGTTCCGACGGCGCCGGCTCCAGTACCAAGATGGAAGTACCACCAGCCATAGTTCAGGGTGCCGCCGGCGTCAACGTTTATGGTGCCTATGCCACCGTTGCCGCAATATATCCCTACGCAAGTGGCCGTGCCGCCGCTGACGTTGAGGACGCCGGTTGAACCAGCGCCATCGCCGAGAATGGTTCTCCAGGCAGCGTTGTACGTGCCTTGGACTGTCAGGGTGCCGGCCCCACCGCTACTGCCGATATCGGTGTCCCCGCTCCAGTTACGCGCTGCTGACGTTGACCGTGGCTTTGGGGCCCACCGTCATTACGCCGACCCCGGCGGCCCCGATGTAGTTGCCGCCCCAGTCGATGTTCATCGTGCTGGATCCGCTCACCTCCGTGGTGCCGCTGCCGCCGGCGTACCAGCCGGTGACCAGTTCAAAGGTGTTAAACTGCGAGGTGCCTTCCATGTGAAGCAGACCCGAGCATCCACCAGCGACGTTTAAGCTGCAGCCAACAGTGGTTACACTGTTGGGGAGCTGCGCAATGGACGACCCCGACATGGTAAACGTGCCGCTGGCGCCGTTCCCGCCGGCGCCGATGTAGCAATTGGCGCCAGCCTGATAGTAGTAAGCGGCGCCGCTCATAATCACTTCACCCTGGCCGACCTGCCAGCCGATGTGGAAGTTGCCGGCGCCGGTCGCTTTCGTGAGCGTGCCGCCGGCAATATTCAACTCGTTCAGACTGTAATTTCCGCTGCCCACGCCGACAAAGACCTCGTCTTGAACGGTCAGCGCGCCGCCGGCGTCGATCTCCAAATAACCGGGCGCCGCTGACTGGCCATCCAAGCCGACATCGACGTTCCAGCCGCCCAGGGCCAACTGGTAAGCGTTCGCTGTCACGCCCGAGTAAACGGTCGGTGTGTAATTGGGGCTGACCACGTCGATGAGCACCTGAGTGGTAGCATCCGGAACCGCGTTGTTGTCCCAGTTTGACGCGGTATTCCAATCAGTGGAGCCGGCGCTGCTCAGCCAGCTTAGGGTGCCCGACTGGGCTTGCAATGGCACCACCATTACAAATCCCACAAGACATAAAAACAGAGACAATCTCAAAAGAGACCTCATTACTGCGACCCTCCCAAAAAGAGACATTGAAGAAGAACAAAGCAGACAACAGCCATCGAAACGTCCTTGCCGCCGCCCGCCAATTCGCTCGCAGAGGCCTCCTTAGCCTATGGCGTCTACGGGTCGTAACGGCGGACGGAACGCGGGGCACGTCATGTTCCCGCTCACACCCAAACGACAGCGTTCGGACCTACCCGGTTCGTGCAACCTCCTTCTCGCCTAGGGCGAGGTTGATGAGCCGATGCTCTGCATCACGGCTTACGCTCAATATCGAGATTCTCCAGCCCATGGGCGGTGTCGGCCCGTTTGGCGGGGCCGACACCGTTCGCCCATGGGAGGGTTCCGCTCGCAAACGCGCACTTGAATCCGGACGATCGTCTCGCAACCCATGGCTATCCACGAGTTCGGGGGAACGGGACGGAGGTGGTCTTCGGAACACGCTCTCCCCCGCCTGTGGACCTCGCCAAAAAACCACCTCAATTGCCCTGGGCCCAGACCCCGTGAACGCTTACTAATCTGGCATCAATATAGTCGGAGCACCCGCCAAACGAATTACGCGCCGCCGCCGCCATGTTTCCGATTGCGCGATTCTTACGGCGGTTTGCGTCGCAAAACGCAACGAGGATCACGCAATCGGCCACGGGCCGCCGCCGCGACCGGTTGGTCGTTGATCGCCCGCGTGAACCGGCCAGCCGCCGGCACGGACGACGTCCACCCAACCGCGCCGCCGAACACACCGGAAGCGGAGCCCGCCGGACAGCACCGAGTTATGGCGTCTCCTCGGCGAATGTCGCGGTGTTGGGTCGATCTTCCGCGCTGCTTCCGTCAGGTGCAATCGTCGCCATAGCGGTTGACAGCCTCAAACTCACATTGTAAGCTCTTAGAAGCCACATTTTGCGTAAAAACTGCCACATTTTGCGCAATTTGCGGTTGGGGGGGGCCAACGATGTGCAGCAGACGCCGAACGCCTCACGTCATGCTTCTGATCGACACGGCCGGGGCCGTTGGCCGCGGCGTGGTCGAGGGCATTGGGCGTTACGCCCTCGAACATGGCCCCTGGTCGATCGAGCTCGAGTATCGGGCGCTCGATTCGACGCCGCCGGAGTGGCTCAAATGGTGGCGGGGCGACGGCATCATCGCTCGCACCAGCAACGCTGCCCAAGCCAGGGCGCTGGTGGCCACGGGCCGACCGCTGGTCGAACTGTTCGGCCATCCGCGCGTGATGCAAGCTCAAGTCACAGCCGATCAGGCCGCGGAGGCCAACTTGGCGGTCGAGCATTTTCTGAATTGCGGGCTGCGCCACTTCGGCTACTTCACCTACGAGGAGGTGTGGTGGATCAAGTCGCATCGAGATGCCTACACCAGGGAACTGGAAGAGCGGGGTTGGCCGTGTCACGCGTTCAACGCGCCGAAATCAAGGCGAGCGATGCCGGTCTGGCGCGACCAATTGTGGCCGGCCCTGTTTCGCTGGCTGCGGTCGCTGCCGCCTCAGATTGGCATCTACACTCCGGGCGATCTGCACGCACTGCGGGTGTTGGACGCTTGCCGCAAGGCCCGCATCGCCGTGCCCGACCGGGTGGCCATCCTCGGCCGGGGCAACGACCCGATCATCTGCGAGACCGTGCGGCCGACCATGTCGAGCCTCGACCCCAATCCACGCCGCGTCGGCTATGAGGCCGCGGGACTCTTGGCGAAGAAGATGGCCGGCAAAGCGGTGCCCGAGGTGATCCTGATTCGCCCCAGCGGCGTGGCGGCCCGACATTCAACCGACTTCACGGTCGTCGAGGATACCGACGTGGCATGGGCCCTACGACTGGTCCGACAGGAGGCGTGTCGGGGAATCAACGTTCCTCGCGTGGCACAGCAGGTGGGGCTCTCGCGCAGGGCGCTGGAAATCAAGTTCCGCAAGTACCTTGGCCTTACCCCCAAAGCCGAAGTCCGACGAGTGCAAATCGACCACGCCAAGCGACTGTTGGCGCGAACCGAGAAGACGATCCAGGCGATCGCCCACGAGTGTGGCCACCGTTCCGCCAAGTACTTTGCCGCCGCGTTTCTCCGCAAGGTCGGTCTCACGCCCTGCGCCTACAGAAGGGACAGCAGGGGAATGTCAAGGGGACGTTCTACGAATGGCACTTGAACTCCCGGAACCGGTTGTGGACTCAGGGTTTGCAGTTTCGTCGGTATTCGCGGAGGCGTTGATGAGGTCTGGGGACCAGGGAGGGAGATGAGAAGGTAGTTGACGAAGCGGAGGGCAAGGGATTCGAACCCTCAACCGGTTACCCGGCACCTGATTTCGAGTCAGCCGAAACGCCTCTTACGCCTGATTAGCGCTTCTTATCAGGTCTTTACTGTTCCAAGACTTACGGCTATGCTGTTCTTATCGTGCTATGCTACAACTTACCCATTCTGAACCGAAAACATAGCACCAACCTAGCACCAAGGTGGCAAGTTCTGCTGCCTGACTGAAATCAGGGGGAGCAGCATGGCGACCAAAAAAACCGCTTCCCGTTCACCGAAGCCAAGGTGCGGGCGCTGACCACGCCCGCCGCTGGCAGATCGTGGTGGTACGACACCAAGGCCAGGGGCTTGGCCGTTTGCAAGATGCACACGGGTGCCACGCAATGCCATTTCCAGTTTACTGTGTTATGCCGCTTGTAACTGTTGTTGAATCTTGACTTTCTGTTCTTCTGTCAGCCGCAGCAAGACCGGCGGGTGTGGCGCCGTGTGAGCTTTGCGACGCGGCCATTCCCGCTTCTGTTTCGGGCTGGTACGCACACGCCGTTCGCGTTGCGCTCGGGCAATCCTTTCACGAAATGGCTTGGATTCCCTACGGCCTAACATGTCACGACGCACCTCCAGCAACACCCCCCGTGGGCTGCACATTATCGGGAGGCTGTCTTTCGGCGGTGCCGGCATCGCCAACGCGCCTTGACAAAGCAATAACTGCGTTGCGATCATCGAAGCCTCTGCCTCGCGATGCACTAGCCGTAGCGTCCGACTCATCAACGCCACTTTCTTCAAGGTTCGCTTGTAGGTTCTGAAAAATCCCTCGTTTTCCCACCTCCAACGATAACAAGTTCCCGCCATCTCCAAGGATAGCTGCTTCGCATCTTCCACGTTCGTAAACAGCCGAACGTCCACCTTATGACGGCAACTGTGAATCCGCAGCAATCGGCCGCGAATCGGCGGCTTGCCGTCCTCCTGCTGGCTCTTCGGCCAATAATAGACAATCCCTTCGCGGAACTCCTCCAACAGTTCCTGGGTTTCGCTGTAAAAGGTGGCCTTGGAGGACATGCGGATGAGAAAGGACACGTTCGCCAAGATCATGGTCGCGGCCACGTTGTAGCCCACATATCCCGCGTCGGCCACCACCAACGCCGCCGCTGGCAGCCAACGCAGCATGTACATGAGGTGACTTCGTTCGCTGGCTTTGCCCCCCTTCCCCAATCGCCAGCAAAAGGGAATGCCCAAGGTAAGATGCACGATCGAGGTGTTCCAGATCGTCGGTGACGAATCCTCTTTGCCGCCGCTTCCCAAGCGTTGCTCCAGTTCCTCGGTGCGGGGACACGTCTGCCGCGTGCCATCACAGCCAAAGGGGATGAAGTTTCCCACTTTCCACTGATTGCCGAAAATGACTTCCATCCGTGCGCGCAGGGCCGCCGCCAACGCCCGCAGGATGGGCATGGGAAGTTTGGCGATGGCCTTTTCAAAGCCGGAAAAGTGCTGGCCCGGCCGTTTTCGTTTTGGACAACTGGCGACATAGAACATTCTGGCGGCTTCAAACTTTTCCGGGAGGCTGTCGCCACAGCAATAGGTCGTCAGGATGATGATGTAAAGCAAAGGATGCAAGTCCCAACGCGGGCATTTCCTGCGTTTTGAAGCATTTCGGACTTGCTTGAAAACTTCCGGCGTGAGAAACTCTCGCATCGAGCCGATCAACGATTTCGCCCGCCGTCGTTGGCGGGCCCGCTTCCTTGCGTTGGCCATTTGCCGTTCCTTCCATGATGGGGTTTGGTGTTGTGACCCCCTATCATTGCTGGAACGGCTTTTTCATGCGCAGTCAATTCACCGCCATTTTCCCAAAGCACATTTTCAACGCAACCCTCGACCTCGCAAAAGATTACATCAAAACCGCTTCCAATCTTGCCCACGCCGCCGAGGCCCTCGAAGAGCAGACAACAGGGCTGAGGCAAAGCCACCAGCCGCTTCAGTCGGCGAATGACGGCCGGCTGCCCGACCACTTCGTCCAGCGTGCGGGGTTGATAGGAACGCGACAATCGCATGGCATGGTCTCCTGTGAGGTTCAGTACGAGTAGAGTTTCATTTTCGATACGGAAACGCACTCGATTACCAGGTCGGGGAAGCTGCGGCAGAGTTGCTGCCGCTCGGATGTCGAGAAGTGAAGCAGTCGCCCGCAACCGTTCTCGCAGACCAAGCCGGCCGAGGCAATCAGCATCCGGCCTTCGCAAGCTGGGCAGCCGGCCGTCAGGATGTCCGCCAGTGTCTTGCGGGATCCGCGTCTCACGAATCGGACCTCCCGTGCTTCGGACAGTTCGCCATACGGGCGTGGTGTTGGCAGGCCCTTTCGGCGGCGTTTCGCTTTCGGTGGCGTGACAGCACATCCCATACTCCAAACTCCTCATCGAAGTGTTGGGCGTAGCACACATCGGACAGGCCCCGTTCATCCCGCGGCCCGTAGCGGCAACGGGAGAACACTACCCGGTACCGGCGGCACTTGCTCGTCCAGAGCTTCCGATCGGCGGCGATGGTCTGGTCGCGCCGGGGACGCTTGGGAAAGGTCAGCATGATCGTCTCCTGCGCAATGTCATGATAGTGCGACCAACTTGGCCGCCCGTCGCCATCTGGAAGAGCAGGAACAAGCCGCAGTGTTTTTTGTCTGACTAACGCACGAACGGCGTGGCAGCGGAATCGCCGTCTGGGGCGCAAACGGTCGGTGCAAACGTGAGACCTAACCCGTTAGCTTTAACTCTAGAGAGTTATTTTGGGAGAATTCCTTACTTGCCTTGTCAGGAATTTGGGTTCGGCGGGGCATAGCTGTATGGCAACCCGATCTCTTATCTCTGGAAAAGGAGAGACTTTCATGAGGCTGAAGTTTTTTGCAGGCGGTTTGATGGCTTTGGCCGGCTTATTTGCCGGTCAACAGGCGATGGCCAGTCCGGTGGTGCCAAATCCGGCTCCGGGTGGTGAAGTTGACCTGATCCCTCTTCACACCGGCGACCTGAATATCATGGACACCATCTATGGGTCGGGTAACTGGGTGCAAATTGACCCTACCCAGTCCACAACTTGGACAGCGAACGACCATAACGCTACCGTCGAGGCGAGGTACGCTGGTGATTCGGGTGCGTTGGGTTCGTCACTAAATCCCGTCACAGCCTCTAACTACTATGCCACTACCTCCGGGCTAAATGATGGGTTTTATAATCTCACGAATGGGACCGTCCCGCTTCCCACCGTTTTGCAAGGTCCTTTCACGTGGCAGTACGAAAACCTGGTCACCGGCACCGTATTCTCTTCCGACCCGTCCCAAGACCCGGATACTACGCCGCATATGATAGCGTTCTATATTACGGGAGGTGCTAACAAAGGCAGTTACGTGCTTGCCTGGGAAGATTTGACCCTCAATCAGGGCAGTGATTTTGACTACAACGATGCGGTCTTCCAAGTAGATTACGTTTCTCCTAACCTCCCCGGATCTTCTATCCCCGAACCAGCCACCGTGATCGTCTGGTCGCTGCTGGGCGGCCTGGGAATCAGCGTCGGCTGGCTGCGGCGTCGGCGTGCGGCATAGCACACAATTGGAAAAGCAACCACACAACGGGTCATCCTTCGGGGTGGCCTGTTTTCTTGGGCTTGGAGCGGTGCACTCAGTCGTTTTGCATTACTGTGGCCGCGGGAAAGAACGTCCGCTCTTTCACGTCCCACTGCTGCTGTTTGATATTCACCATCCACTGATTGCAGAACGCGGTCAGGTCGGCTTGGCCGCGCGGATGGTATCGCCATTGGCCATTCTCCTGCCATGCCCAGCGGCGATGGATGCCGGGGTCTTGCTGGAAGCTGAGCGGCACCACGCCCAGCGGCGTCACGAGGAACTCCACGTCCGGGTCGGCCATTACGTCACCGTTCTGGACGTAGTTGTGGGCCAGCGATACCGGCATGTCGCACCACTCTCGGCCGGCGACCGTCTGCCGATTGACGCTCAGTACGTCGATGTTCAGCGGCATGAACGATCCGCCGGCGTTGTCGATCTTGCGATGGTCGCCGGAATTCTCCAGCCCTTCGATCAATTGGCGGAAGATGGCCTCCGCGCGCTTGTTCAGGGATTTCATGGGTCTGTCACTTCTCTGGCATCACGGCCAGTCTGAGGGTTCTGGGTCGCAGGCTGGGAAGCAGGCAGGCAAAAATCCGAGAGCCGCCGACGCAAGCCAAACCGCAGATCAGGATGGTGGCCGTCGTGTGGATCCTGCTGGCCAGACGGCCGGGCAACAGACAACAGAGCCTCCACGGCAACCTCGTCAGTCGGAGGCGACAAGCGAATGTTCTTGTCAACCGGGCAAGCAACACAAGGTGGCTTGGCATGGCAGGCAGCTCTGCGGGTGAAATAACCCGAAGGCGCTAACTCTGGAGAGTTGATTTCGGAACCTTTCCGTTTTCCTGTCAGGAGTCGGGGTTTGGCGGGTCATAGATAGTGCTTTAGAGATGTGTCAACGCGCGAACTCGGCCGCAGGATTGATACGTTTCACGTTCAACTCTGCAGCAGGAAGAGGCGCGTCGCTGGGGCGAGAGCAGACCGTTAACAACCAAAAAACGGAGCGTACCATGAACGAACACGATAAGACCGGCCCCGCCCAACTGATGCAGAGAGGTCTGGCGTCCCGACCGTGGAGGGCGGAGAATATATCGTCCAAGAGCGTGCTGCTGCCAGCGATCCTATTGGCGACGTTTTCATTAGGGGTCCGCCCAGTAAATGGAAGCATTATTTGCACTGCGAATGACGCGGCCGCTCAAGGCGCTGTCGTTATAACGGAAGGCCAAAACGGGACATTCAACATCACGTTAAAAAACGACGGATCTGACACTTACCCCAACGATGTCATTCAGGAGGTGCAGTGTACAGCGGTAACCACAACAGGAGACGACACTACGGACAAGTGCACCGTAACGGCCATTCCCTGGGTGTTATATTCGGGCAATCTCATCCTACAGAATAACGGCACCCCCATCAAAGAGACGGCTGGAGCTCTTAACCCAGCAGTTGGGTCATTTGCCATTTTCTCGATACCAGTTTACTCGACTGGAAACCCAGCGGGTTCGGACACCGGCATAAACACCTTCAATGTGATAGTATCTTGGTATCCGCAGGGGCATCTAGGGATGGGTGGTAATTGCACAATCCCTTGTATTGTCACGGTTCGCGACACAGATGCCCCCGTCCCCGAACCCTCGACCCTCATCATCTGGGCGTTGCTCGGCACCTTTGCCATAACGGTGAGCAGGTGGCGGAGGAGTAAAGCCGCGTAGTCCGATTTCAAATTGTCAAACGACAAAGCCCGCGCCATTCTCGGCGCAGGTTTTTCGTGCGCCGTTGGCGGGTCTGTACCGGCTCAAGGGACGCGGTGTTCGTACCCGGAAACGGAAGAGCCCTCGGAATTCAAGATAACTGTATCAATCCACTTCGGTACGCTGTCGGCCGTCCCGGCTTGTGTGAGACAGGCCACAACCCGCGGCCCAACAGGTTTTGGCGGCCAACCGGTGTAGCCATCGGTGACAACCAAGATCGCTTTGGGTGACGGCCTCTCCTGGCACGCTGCCACGATCATCGCGGCCATATCCGTGCCGCCGCCACCGCCGTTAAGTTCGATCTGCTCGGGGCGAAAGACGTTCTTCGCACACGCCACGGCGGTATCGCCGGCCAATACCCGCAGGCCACGCGGATCGGGCAGGCTTCGCAAGGCATTGCCGATCACGCCCAGCGCCAAGGCGAGGTCGCTTTGTTCCATGCTCCCGCTGGTATCGACGATCACGATGACGCGGGGAATCGGTTTGACGTGGGCCGGCAGCAGCGCGCCGCCTTGCGGTTGCCGTCGGTTGGGCTTGCGGTAGGTGAAGTCCCCGAAACCAGACGTGCAGCCCACGGCGTACTTCACCTTGGCCAGCAGTTCTCTGGCCGGGTCCACCTTGGGGTGGAGCAACTCGGCGGCACTCCGGGCCAAACCGCCTGGCACGCTGCCACGGCCCCGCTGTTGCTGATACTGTTCGATGGCCTTGGCGACGGCGGCTTCCACGAGGTTCTGGTCGTGTTCCGCCAAGCCAGGATGCTCTTGCGACGGCGGGCCATCCTCCCACGGACGCGGCTGGCCATCGGCAGAACTGCCGCCGGTGGCAGAGGGATTAGGGATTAGGGATTGGGGATTGGAGGAAGGCGGAGACGACTCGTCCTCTCCACTCTCCACTCTCCACTCTCCCCTCTCCACTGCCGGCTGCCGACTGCCCACTGCCGACTGCGTCCTGCTCCGCCGCCGCCCGCTGCATCAGCAGGTCGAAGTATTCCTCCGCCGTCTTGTTGCGTGGCAGGCCCAGCTTGGCCGGCGTGATTCCCTCATCGGGGCAACGGAGGCCGGATTGCTCCAAAACGTCGTTCACCGCGGCGTCCACGGCCTGCCGCCATATCCCCAGCCGATCGTTGGCCGGTCTCTCGCCCAGCAGGCGCACGCACCGCTTGGCGTGGCGGCTCCAAACGTGGATCGCCTCGTGCAACACCACGAACGCCAAGTGCTTCAGGTCGCGGCCATCCAGGAACGCCGGATCGAAGTACATCCGGCAATACTCATCCACGCCCATCGTTCCCAGCCCCGGCCGCTCCACAGGAATCAGCGTCATCACCTGATGCGTCATGTAGGGCATTTTGCGGGCGGCCAGTATTCGGGCTTCGGCGAGTTTCCGGTTCATAGCATTCCTTCAGGATTGACTGGGCGTCTCAAGGCGGGGTAAATTGGCTTCGTGTTCTCGCTAATAAGTGGTTTGACGACCCCATGACCGCCAACGAACAACAAGCCGTCACGCCTCCGCCCAGGGTCCGCTGGTATCAGCCAACGCCCGGCCGACTGCTGGTTGCACTACTGGCCCTGGAAGGGCTCTTGTTGTTGTCCGAGCGATGCCTTCCAATGGGCTGGGCGGTTCTGCTCGCCGTTGCCAGCGTTGTTCTGACGATGGTGCTGATGCTGCTGTGGTTCGTCGCCAGCCTCGCCTTTCGCTGGCAGTTTCGGTTCTCGGTTTGGTGGCTGCTGTTGTTGACAATCGCTGTGGCAATCCCGTTTAGTTGGTTGTCCCAGCGATTTCAATGGTTCGCCTTCGATGAGAAGAGGGACTGGGCGGTGTTTCCCTCCATTGCGAGCGTGGTTCTGACGATGGTGGGAATGCTCCTGTGGTTTGTGCTCGTGCTCACTCTCCGTTTCCGCTGGCAGTTCCAGTTCTCGATTCGGACGTTACTGGCACTGGTGGTCATCATCGCTATTCCGTGCAGTTGGATGGCGACGGAGACGAAGAGGGCGAAAGAGCAGAAGGAGGCCGTGGAGGCCATCCAGAAGCTCGGTGGTGAGGTACTCTATGACTGCCATTATGACTGGAGCGCGGGGCAACCGTTCCTGCCCGGCCCAGTTTGGTTGCGGGAACTCCTTGGTACTGATTTCTTCCTAAGTGTTGCCACCGTGGGGTTCCAAGGAACGCAGGCCACAGAAGGTGACCTTGTGAATCTTCAACAACTGCCCCAACTGCAAAATGTGCTTCTCGGCGATATTCCGGTGACGGACGCTGGACTTGCGCATCTCAAGGGGCTGACCCAACTGTTAATGCTGTCTCTCAACAGTACGCAGATAACGGACGGTGGCTTGGAACACCTGAAAGGGATGACCCGGCTCGTATTCCTGTCTCTTGTCAACACGCATATAACAGATGCGGGACTTAAGCACCTCCAAGCGCTGCCTCAACTACAAGCTCTGTGTCTCAACAACACACAGATAACGGACGCTGGGCTGGTGTATCTAAGGGGCTTGCAGCAACTCAAGAGCCTCAATCTCACCGGGACCAGCGTTGCCGATGCCGGTGTGAAAAAGTTACAACAGGCGTTGCCAAACTGCCAGATTGTATGGCGCTAGGCTGCCATGATGTTCTTGTGGACCTGCAACACGGTGTTGCTGAAGTCCATCGGCGTCTTGGCCAGCACTGAGGCATGGGGCACGGCGAAGTAGAGCGGGCCGGCCGCGGCAATCGCCGGCTCCAGCCAGCGCTTGGCCACTTCGGCAAAGCAATCGACCGCCGCCAGCCAGCGCCCTTCCGTGGGCTTGCCGTTGGGGCCGAGGTTGTGGTTTTTGACCCGGTCCACCAGCGCGGCCAGCGCCGCCATGACTTGATCGCAACGCGGCGGAATGTCCAGCGCAAGGGCGGTTGCCGCCGCTCGGGCCGTCTCGGCTTGCGACAACCAGGCTTCCGGGTCAGGCAGGTCGAGGGATTGCTCCCACGTCTGGAACTCCAGCGCCGCCTCTTCGCCCACACAGCCGGCGACGGCCCGATAGCGCAAGAGCGGCTCGGCGTCGATCGCTTCCAGCGCCGCAGCGCAGAGTGCCGCGTTGGTCCAGGATCGCATCGAGGGCCACGCCCCGGATGCCTTCGCCCTCTCTTTCGGATAGGCGTTCAGCACCCCCGGTTTGTGCTTGTGGAATCTCCTATGCGGCTGTCCAAGAATAAGTCCCCTCTTCGTCATTCTGAGCGCAGCGAAGAATCTCGCTGGTCCCCCGGAGATTCTTCGCTGCGCTCAGAATGACGGTTGCAGGAAACTCCAAAGTTATTCTTGGACAGCCGCTATGTGGGGCAGGGATACTCTCAGCGCGGTGTCGGCGCACGGGCGCGCAGGCCGATTCTGCCCTTCGCGCAGCCGTCTTGGAGCGCACGGGTTGCGCCCCCGAGTGCGCAGAGCGCCTGCGCCAAGGGTTGACGATGCGTTTCCGCCTAGCCGACGACGCTAGCTGCACCCCAACTCCGCCCATGCTCGGGTCTATGGAGTTGGGGGGTAGACAGCGTAGCGACTGCTTACGCGGCTACCAAATCTGCGGGCAGGTCTTGCCATTGTCCGCAAGGATTGCGGGTGAGCGCTTCGGCAAGATCGTCCTGCTCCACCACCGCGGTCACTCCGCCCAGCACGAGCCGCGGATTGCGGCCGTGGAGCAATCTCGTGGCGCGCCGCAACGAGCGCTCTTCACACTCATCCGCTTGCCACCACGCCTGAGAGTCTTCCATCCACACCAGCAGATAGTAACAGCCGAACATGAGAGAACTCCTACACAAAGGGGTCAGTGTTAGTACACAACCTGTAGCCGTGGTTCCTGCCCTCCACGGCTACGGGCAGAGGACTAACCGATTTTGCTCTCCGCTTGTCCTTCGGGATGGTGAATCTCCAACGGGAAAAACCGTCCCGGTTCGCTGTCGAGGTACTCTTCATGCGGTCCGCAGAAGAGCCGCAGTCCGCGCTCCAGCGCATCCAGTACGATCCAGCAGGGCATGCGCCACTGGTAGGCGTTCTGCCGCGCCTTGAATCTGGCTACGTCCATCGTCATGGTCCACACTCCTACTCTCCTACACGGGGTCATGGGCAAACAGTACCGTCCCGAACGGCACTGCCCACTCCCCAGCACTCCGATCGCTGGGGGTAGGGCAGGACTGTTCGGCGCGGTCTAGCTGCGCTGCTTGCGAGAGAGGTCGGGGTGGCTCTTGATGAAGCCCTTGACCTCCTCCGCGAATCCAAAGAGCCGCTCCCATTGCTCGGCGTACAAGGTGACGGGCATTCTTTGGAGCCCATAGACGGAGACGGCTCCCTTCTCACTCTGCTTTAGAGACAAGGGGCCGCCGTTGCTCTTCGGGGCGGTCTTGAGTTGCGCAAGCGCCTGCTTTTGCGTGAGCTTGCCGCCGGCAAGCTGCGCCAAGACGTGTGCGTTCCACTCACGGTCAGAAACGATCGGGGATGCTACTGCGATAGCCATGACGAAAACTCCTACGGTAAAGGGAAAAACTCTGCGGCGGCAACGTGCCGCCCGCAATTTCGCGGCCGTTTGGATTTTTTTTCGGAGTCAAGTCCCCACGATCGGGCGGCACTGAAAACGCGCACACTATCCGCGCGTGCGTGCGCGGTTTGATCCAAGAATTTTCGCCGGCCGAAGTGGACACTTTGATGCGGCCGCAAGTCGCGTTTGCAAAACGACTTGCGGTTGTTTGGGAACCAACGGAGGGGAAATCGCGCGGCCGCGCACACACCCGCACACGCTCGCATGTGTGCGCGGCTCCAACGTGATTCCCGTATGGGGTGCGACGGCGAAAAAACGCGGCCGGCGCGAATCGGACCGTCGGCCGAAAACGGCCGCGGCAACGCGGCCAGAATCGCGCCGCTTGCGTCGCAACGGCCGTTTTGGCCCCGGAATGCGACGATCGGTCGAAACGCAAACCGCGCGATTTCAGGGCCGTCAAAATCGAAATCGGCCCGCTCTACGCGGAGCTCGCGCACGACTACAAGCGTATAGACGTGTACAGAAAAGCATGACGTTGCGCAATGGCTTGCTACACGGTTGGTGCGCCGTTTGGGCGGCAAAAGCGTCAACGTTCGTTGCGACTTTTTGCCGGTGTTCGCGGTCTAGCGCCGCGCTTGTCGGGCTTTGCGCAAGCGGTCGTGGACCGCCTTGGGGCCCCCTTTCCCATCGGAAAACAAACCCGCCTACCCGGTTCATCGCGTGCGCAGGGCCACTGTCTACATGACTGTCACACGACACGTAAATTCGCTGTCAAACTGGGCAAGTCTGCGATTTGGACGAAATCGGTGCTTGATCTGACACAACAGCAGAAGAGATTGCCGGAAAAGGGTCATTTTTCGGCGTGTCTCGCAAAACGTTTGAGTTGATGGGAAGGAACACCCCAATGTCACGGCCCGACCGGCAGCGGCAGGTCTTTCGCCGCCACGTCCTTGACGCTCAAGTCGCCGTAGACCACTCGATACGTGTTTGCACCCTTGGCGTCTTTCAACTTGTACCAACACACGATGCGGTCCTTCTCGCCGAGTTTGACGCCTTTGCCAAGGTAGCGGAAGCTGTCCTCCACAAAGTCGTGCGTTACCCGGAAGAAGGTTGCCCGTGGCCGGAAGAAATCGAACGGGGTGCCCATCGGTTGATGGCGTAGAGACATAGCTAGGTACTTCTTCTCGATAGCTGTCTGTTGGCTGGCCGGCTTACCTAGGGCAGCATTTTCCTTGTCAAGTTTATAGTAAGCCGGAAACGCCTCGTCGGGAAACGCACGGTCGTTGAATTCGACGAACGCTCCAAGGTAATCAAGCATTTCTTGTTCGGTGACATGGGACGCGCTCTCGTGTTTCACACTGTACCCTTCGGGTGCCTTCAAACTGAAGAGCGAGTCGTCCACTTTGGCGTCGAGCACAATGTCGCGCAACATCGTGCCCATTAGCGACCATCTGCGCGGGTCCGGATCCTTTCTCACCGGATTGTTGCCGATGGGGTCCTTCTCCGGATTGTAGAAGTCGCCGTCAGGGCCGTTGAAATTGATCGCGACTAAGCGCTTACTCTTTGCATCAATCCAGAAGTCTTGGCTCCGATAGCGATCGTTGTTTTCATCACGCACAGTGCTGCGAAAGATGTTTACCACATTTCCGGTGCTCAGCGTCCGTCGCTCAACCCATTCAAGATTGCCTTCCCGCAAAATCTTCAAGAATTGCCCGAACGGAGCGCCCTTGAAGTGGCTGGCAGGCATGGGGTCTCGATCCGTGATGGTGGCCCGCTTCTTTTCCGGATACAACTCGATACAGCGACCGCGAACTCCGTCCTCGATCGTTACGATTTCGTACGATTGAGCCGCTCCAGCCCACCACCCGCCTCTTAGCACCGATCGGGATAGCCCGGGCGATCGGTAGGTGTAAAACGTCGGCTTCTTATCGAGCCATGTTGCCTTGCCGTCTCGACTTGTAGCGTGCGAGTAGTCGATGCTTGTCCAGGTGATAGTTGGAGCGTTTTCAATTTGGTTGGCGATAAACTCGAAAGTTGCCCCAAATGCTGCCGCCCCTGGCTCCGTCACCGCTGGATGAAAAAGCGAGGTGCCCAGCCAAGCGCAGATTGCGGCGGCCGTTGTCACCGCCAACAAGATGACGCGTTGCATGTATTTTCTCCTTTGGGATAAGACGCCGATCCGTTGCGGATTGAGCCATGCGAGTGCCGAAGGGTATCGTTGACGCCAATCGTCGATATCGACCGTTGGCGGTGGGACAGCAAGAACTGCGTCTACGGCATTACTTAGCACGCCTTGCAGTTCGTCGGAACTAGGGAAAGCATCAAGGTCTATTTCGTTCATGACACACCTCATGGGTTTCGTTCGGTTAACAGACTTTCCAATCGTGACCTTGCCTGCGACAAGGCTGTGGACGTTGCTGTGGCGGAAATGCCCAACGCTTTACTAATCTCGCGATAGGAAAGTTTCTCGAAGTATCGCAAACAAAAGACTTCCGCCTCACGTGGCGTAAGCTCCGCGAGAGCCTCTCGAAGTCGAGTCTCCAGTTCATGGCTGATGGCAATCGCGGGAGGATCGCCCCCGGTCGCCGTAAGCCGCGTAGGATCTAAGGATTTCATGGCCCGACGACGATGCAAGGCATTGAGTGATCTACAGATCGTTATTCTCCGCAGCATGGCTCCCCACGATATCACCGGCGTCCCGTTGGATCGTTGGTGTGCTTCGGTGAACACCTCCTGCGCAACATCCTCGGCATCGTCGGCGTGACCAAGAATATGCCATGCTGTGCCAAACACCATCGTCCAATGTTCGCGAACAAGGACATCCCAATCGACCATGTCAGTCCTCACGTAGCGGTTAACCGTCTCTGCCAATATGTCAAAGCCGAACGGGAAATGTCAGCAGACAGGATCGTGGATTCGCCACAATCTCACAGGTGACAGTGATACTGCCCCCTAACATTAGTGGTGCCGAGCGAAGACCGGCCATTCGGCAGAGTGTCATAGATCACGACGGGCTGTAGATTGCCATCGCCAAGTTGGTCAACTCGTGGATGAACCTGAGTACCGAAAATGGTTCCATTTCCGGCGTCCAGCCGATCATCCCCCCTCCACCTGGCTTTCCCGCAGGAGACAGTCTCGAATTGCCATCAGCGAATTCAAACGGCCGAAAAGCCGTGGCGCATGTGGGTTCCTCGGACGCCTTCCGCTCCCTTAGCGGTCGGGTCGATGCCGACTGAGTCTCGGCGTGCTTGGTAGGCTACCCCACTCGCATTTCGGTAGAATAGCGGCTTCGGGACGGCCGCGGGCTGTTGCAACAGCCCCGGCCTTCAATACGGACCCCGGCGGCGACGCCCTTCTGCCTTTCGTGCGGCGTCGCCGGGTCCGGCCCGACCAGCGAAAGACAGAATCATGGCGGACACATTCTGTTGGGGGCCAATCGACGGACGCCCCGGAACTCGTCGAAATCTTGAAGGCCCTGTCAAGGCATCGGCAGAAGGCGTGGGAACGGGCCTTCGGCGATGAGTCCTTCGCCACGAATTGCAGCAATCTTGAAAAGGCCAAGAATGAGTTCTTGAAAGCGGTGAGGGCGGACGACTGCAAGACCGCCGGGGATCTGCTCTGCCGTTTTGTCGATGCGGCCCACGTTAAATGCTCTGAAGAATCTCGCCGGCAGATGCTTGCCGATCTGGCGAGCATCATGGAGGCGCGGCGCGCGCGTGCGCTTCAGGCAACGCAGAGTTTAACGTAGCGCCCTCCGAACTAGGCCCCGAGGTGGAGGAGGCTTTCGCTGAATGGAGCGGGATCGACCCGAAAGAATCGGCGGCCTGGTGGCACCACCCCTTGCGATGGCTGTGCAGGGAAGTGGAAGAACGGCTGGGAATCGAGCGTGAGGATTTGGAAATCGCGGCTTACCGGCTTACTTCGGAGCTTGGCCTGCGGGGAATGGGGCCACTGATCGCACCGGATGGCACGCCCGATGATGATGATAAGGGCCAACCTGACTGGCTCTGGATGCTACCAAAGTTCAAGGAACTCGATCGAGATGGGACAACAGCCCGGTTGTGGCAAGGGCTGTTGGAGAAGTTCTCGGCGGTGCTGGTCGAGGCAAAGCTGGCGCCGGTCGCCGGCGCGACGTTGTCGACCGCCACGGCGGAGCAAAACGAAAGGAACGGTTGGGCTGGCTCCGGCGGACCGGCACCGAAAGGCGAGATCATGGCGACGCAAGAGCCAGCCCCTGTCGATCCGCAGGATGATCGCACTTTTTCAATTGTACGCGGCCAAACGGGTGGGATCGTGTTTTTACCTTCCGAGTCGTCTGACGCGCCGGAAACGATGCCAGCGGACGTGTACTTCGCTTGGATGGAGAAGGTTTCCCCGTTGAAAGTCTGTCGCCAGCCCTTGCCAGAAGCTGTAGCGGTTTGGCTGGAGCTCGTTTTGGATTGCGTAAAGAACTTCCCGAGGAACTACTGCATTCAGACTCTAAGGCGTTTGGGTGAAAGGTTCCCTCGGATTCTCGACATCCGGAAGGACGTTCTAAAGAGGCGCGACGAATTTGCCGTCTGTGCGCTAGGTCCAGTCAATCTGGGTCAACAGTACTACTCTTCCGCCCACGAGGCGATCGTCGAACTGGCGCACACGTTCTATCGACAGTTAGTCCCGGAATTCGTCAACTTTAGCCATGCCCCGAAGGCACTGGCGCGCCATTTGGATCGAGTCCGAGCGTACCTCTGCAATCTTCCCGAATCGTTGTCGGAACAGATTCGCGCTGCAAAAGCGCAGCTTGCCCGTGAGCGGGAGTTGTTGGCCAAGTTGAAAGACGCGGACGATGACAAGACCCCGTGGTGTCACTCTCACGATGAACCAAAGCCGGAACGGTTTTGCTGTGGTCCCCTTACAGGTACGGCCGACGATCTCGACGCGGCCACCTGCCAGCGGAAGAATCCAGACCCCAACCATCGACAGCTAAAGCGGCGTGGCACCGATGGTCACTTCTGGATAGTCAAGCTCCGGCGAACCTGTTTTGAAGTGTGGTTTCGTGACGATGGCAGTTACAGAACGGCGGCGCGGCGGCTTGAGGTTTCGCGGACCGCAGTTGCCAATTCCAGGCAGCGAGCGTCCGAATAGCCGATGGATACCTCTCAGGCCGGTTTCTGGCAAGGCCAACGAAAAATCTCGCGAACATAGCACCCGCATAGCACCGTCGCTTTACCCTACTTGCTAGGCATACATAAGACACGAAAAAAGCATTGCGTAACTTATTGCTACACAACGCTTTATAAGCGGAGGGCAAGGGATTCGAACCCTCAACCGGTTACCCGGCACCTGATTTCGAGTCAGGCTGCTAACCATTCGCGTACCCTCCGGGCAGCGTCTCGTAATATAACTCGCCGTCACGACGGGGACAAGGAGACGGCCTGAATTCGCTGGGCCGACCGGTCTTTTCCTATAGGAGGCGTCTCCTGCCGCCGATTCCGCCGCCACAAACCCACGGCTGCCACCAACCGTCATCAGGAGACGTCTCCTGCCGCGCCCGGAACAAGATCGGCGTCGGGAGACGCCTCCCACAATTCGCACCCTGGGCAACCGGTCTGCTTTACCGGAATTCGATCGTGGTGGCGGCTAACCGTTGGTAGAATCGGTGTTGTCGGCGTTTTCGGGCTTCGACAGAGAGCGGTCGTAACGGCGATGGCTGTGAGGCGGTCTCTGCGGTTTCGCGGGAATGGCCCTGATCTGTCGCCCGCCGCAAATTGTTTTGGCCGGCCCGCTTAGGAACGCCGATACCGTCCCTGACGATTGGCCCTGCCACGCGACGCCGACTCGGTCCAGCGCGGCAGGCGGCGCGGCGACAAAGCACCGGCGGCAGCCGGTCGCCGCGGACACCGTGGGCGTGCAGCGGCTGCCGACGTCGAACAACGGGATCGGGACAGACAACAAGGAACAAGAGCCGATGGATAAAGACACTTTTCGCGTAGTCACTCGTGGGGCCGACGGCCAGATTCGCATCCGGGACTATGACTCGCAGGAGGCGCTCTTGAAACGGCACTGTCAAGTGGGCGTGGACGATTGCAGCACCGACCTGGGGCTGCGCGGCCGGCCGGTGTTCCGCGGCCTGATCGGGCCGATGCCGGAGGGGCAAAACGTCGTTCGCTACGAATCGCCCGAGGTCTTTGAAACGTTGACGAAGGATTGGAGCTGCGCCAAGACGCCACGGCGGCGTTCGCGCAATTCTTCGCCTGCACCTACGATGTAAGCGGTTGTCCAGGAGTGATCTTGGAGGTTGCGACAACCCGCCCTCACCTCCGGCCCGTCTCCCGCTTGCGGGAGAGGCGAGTAGTACTTGGACAATCGCTGAGCAGACCAACAAGCCGATGATCGAAAAAGAGCTGCTGGCGGTTCTCGTTTGTCCCACCGATCACACTCCTTTGACAATCGCCGATGAGCAGGTGATTGCCCGGGTCAACCGCGCGATCGCGGCCGGCCGGGTCAAGAATCGGGCGGGCCGGCCGGTGGAGCAGGCGGTTGACGGTGGTCTGCTGCGGGCCGACAACACCCTGCTCTACCCAATCCGCGATGGCATACCGGTCTTGCTGCCGGACGAAGCCATTTCGCTGGCGGAAATCGGCTAGTGTCTCAACCAGGCTCGATTGACGCCCCCCGCGTAGGTTATGCTTCAGCATAACAATCGTGCACCAGTAGTTTCCGTTATGCTGAAGCATAACCTACGGCCGAAAGCTGACCGCTGAACGTCAAGCTGGGCTTCTTTGTTCCGCACAGCGTAACTCATGGCGGCAGCCCGGGTTGCAGCGGCTGGTTCTCGTGGAATTGCCCTTGGTGGTTTGCGGGAGTCCTGTTAAAATAGTGCCGCACCCCTTGGCAGAAGAAGGGGGGAGATCAGGTCTGTGCGCGCACCGCACGGCGGACCGAATTTCGCTCCTTCTCCGGACGGCATGACGTCGCCCGCGGCGGGGGCTGATTTTTCGCCGAGAAGGACATACATGGCCTGGGAACGGACGCCACGGGTGGATTCTTCATGGATGTCGGCCCCTCTGGAGCGGTTCACCCGGCTGGTGATCCGTTTTCCGGCTGCTACGTTGCTGCTGGCGGGGATTGCCGCCGCGGCAGCGATGTGGCTGACCGCGACGCATCTGGGATTCCGCACCAGCCGCGCCGAGTTGCTTAGCCCCAAAAGCGATTACAACCGGCGTTGGCTCGCCTATACCAAGGAGTTCGGCAACAAGGAGGACGTGGTCGTCGTTGTCGAGGGGCAACGCCGCGAGCAGATAGTTCCTGCGCTGGACGATGTCTGCCGCATGCTGGCCGGGCGTAAGGACCTGTTTGGGGCGGTGCTGCACCAGACCGACGCCCCTAAACTCCGCAGCAAGGGGCTCTACTATCTTGACATCGAGTCCCCCGACGCAAGGGAACTCGATCTGACCAAAATCGACGCGCTTCTGGACAAAGCGGCGCCGCTTCTTCAGGGCAAATGGTCGGCACTCAGTCTGGGCAACATGACCCGCTGGATGGGCTCGGCGATCGGCGGCGGCGCAGAGGCGGAGCGGCGGCAGATGCTCGAGCAGATGCAGAGCGAACTGCCGCGGGCAATCGAGGGATTCAAGGCGGCGATCAGCCAGCGCGGCACCGAGCAGTCGGCCGCCACGGCCGGCAACGCCGGCTCACAGCCTGGCAGCCCGGCATCCGCCCCTGCTTGCGGTCTGGGGGCATCTTCAATGTTTCCCTGGCCGGAGATGGCGCTGTCGAAGACGCTGGCGGCGCAGTCGGCCGCCACCCGCCTGATTTCGACGGACGGCCGGACCGGTTTCGTGCTGCTGCGGCTGCTGGAAGAGGACAAGCAGAGCTTCGCCCAGAATGACGAATCGATCAAGGTTTTGCGGCAATTGACCGCGGAGGTGCGGTCGCGCCATGCGGGGACGAAGATCGGTCTGACGGGGCTGCCGATCATCGAACACGACGAGATGCAATCGAGCGAAAAGTCGATGTCGGCCGCCACATTCTTGTCGTTTGCCGGCGTGCTGGCGGTGATCATCGTCGCCTTTGGCGGATTTCGTCACGGCGTGATCGCAATGACGGCGCTGGTGGTCGGGATGATCTGGGCGTGTGGATGCGTGGCGCTGACGATCGGGCACGTCAACGTCTTGAGCATCGCCTTCGGCTCGATTTTGTTCGGACTGGGGATCGACTACGGCATCTACTACGTTGCCCGATACCTGCAATTGCGGCGGGACACCGAATCGACGAGCGACGCCTTGGCGGCGACGGTCGCCAGCACCGGGCCAGGCGTTTTGACGGGGGCGCTGACCTCGGCGATCGCCTTTTTTGCCGCGGGTTTCACCGAGTTTCCCGGCGTCGCGCAGCTCGGCGTGATCGCCGGCGGCGGCGTGCTGCTCTGCTGGCTTGCACAGACGACGGTGCTGCCGGCAATGATCCGGCTGGTGGATGCCGACGGGGCGATGAAGAACCTGCCCGAGCCGCTGAACTTGCGGTTCTGGTTGCGGCCGCTGTTCGCCTATCCGCGGCTGACGTTGTTGGCGGCCGTCGTCTGCACGGCGGCCACGGCGGTCGGCGTGCATTATCTCTGGTACGATTACAACCTGCTGAACCTGCAACCGGTGGGGCTGGAGAGCGTCGCGCTGGAGCACAAGCTCTTCCAGCAAACCAACCACAGCGCCTGGTTTGCGCTGTCGATTGCCAATACGCCCGAGGAAGTGCTGGCGAAGCGCAACGAGTTTCTGAAGCTGGCGTCGGTCGAGCGGGTGGAGGACGTGGTGTCGAAACTGCCCTGCGATTGCCGGCGGAAGCAGCCGATCATCGAACGGATCCATCAGAAGCTGGCGAACCTTCCCCAGGAAGTGCCGCAGATTCCGGTCACGCCGCTGGCCGATCTCGACCGCATGCTTGCCGCGGCGCAGACGATGCTGCTGTCGATGCCGGAAGCGGCGCAGGCGACCGACGGTTTGCGGCAGTTGCGGGAGATGCTGCGGTCGATTCCGCCGGAGGAGTACGAACGCCGCATTCGCGAATACCAGCAGAGTATGGCCGCCGATCTGCTCGGGCGGCTGCGGACGCTTCAGGCGGCCTCGACGCCGGATCTGCCCGAGGTGAGCGACTTGCCGGAGAGCGTGGTCTCGCGTTTTGTGGGCAAGTCGGGCCGCTACCTGATGCAGGTCTACAGCAAGGCGAACATCTGGGAAGTCGGGCCGATGGGGCAATTCGTCAAGGACGTGCGGAAGGTGGATCGCGAGGCCACCGGCAATCCGCTGCAAGTCTACGAGGCCTCGTGGCAGATGAAGCGGAGCTTCGAGGAGGCCGCCGTCTACGCCCTGCTGATGATCGTGCCCACGGTATTGATCGATTTCCGCCGGCTCAACCACACGCTGCTGGCGGCGCTGCCGATGGCGGTCGGGTTGCTGCAAACGCTGGGGCTAATGGGGCTGCTCGACATCCCGCTGAATCCGGCCAACATGATCGTGCTGCCGTTGACGCTGGGGATCGGCATGGAGAGCGGCATCAACCTGCTGCACGAACTGCGCTGCCAGCGCGGACGCTACCGCGGCCCCGGCAATGCCGTGATGGTGGCCGTCGTGGTCAATTCGCTCACCACCATGGTCGGCTTCGGCGCGCTGATGATCGCCGACCATCAAGGGCTGCAAAGTCTCGGCCGCGTGCTGACGATCTCGATGGGCTGCTGCCTGCTGAGCGCGCTCTTGCTGCCGAATCTGCTCGTGCTCGGGCGGTTCAAGAACGAGGACGACGAGGAAGCCGACGGCGAGGACGGCGACGAGGGTGAGGACGAGTGGGCGTCGGACGGGGAACCGCGGCTATCGTACGCGGCGTAGGAACGGCCTCTTTGCAAAACCGCAAGCGGCGATCGATGCAACCAGCTCAATACAAACCTGCGAGCGGTTAGCGGGCGTCGATGCGGCCGAGAATCTGTTGGGCGACCGCTAGGGCGTCACGACCGGACTGGCCGGTAACGCGCGGGGGGCGGTTGCCGCGGATCGACTCGATGAAGTCGTCGATCTCCAGCGCCAGGGCATCGACGGCGTCAAACGTCTGGCACTCCTTCGGCAAATGCTCCTCGGCGAAATGGGCGCGGTAGTGTTCTAGCTGCTCCGCCGTCAGCGGATCGACCGAGAACTGGCGCCTCTTTAGCGTTTCGCTGGGACGGACAGTCGTGGCGGTGCGGGCGGCGAAATCGACGGCCACGAAACCGTCGGGCGACCAGACGTGCATCCGCCGCACCGCCTCGTAACTCACCCGGGACGCCGAGAGCGACGCCACGCAGCCGTTTTCGAATTCGAGCCGGGCGTTGGCCACGTCTTCATGGCCGCCGACGACCGAAGTCGCCAATGCCTCAATCTTGCACGGCATGCCGCCGACGAGCGACAGCAGCAAGTCGATGTCGTGGATCATCAGATCCAGCACCACGCCGACGTCGGTCGAACGAAAGGTGAAGCCGCTGGCGCGGACGGCGTCGATGTATTTCGGATTGCGAATCTGCGAGGCGGCGGCGTGGAACGCCGGGTTGAAGCGTTCGACATGGCCGACTTGCAGCACGACGCCGCGCTGTCGGGCGAGCGCGACCAACTCGTCGGCATCGGCCAGCGTGGTGCAAAGCGGCTTCTCGACCAGCAGCGGCACGCCGGCGGCGAGACAGTCCCGCGCGATCTCGTGGTGCAGGCTGGTGGGCGCGGCGATGACGGCGGCGTCGAGCCGATCGAGCAGGCCGGCATAATCGGCCAGCGGCTGGCAGTGGCACTGGGCGGCAACGCGCTCACGGCTCACTTGGACGGGGTCGACAATCGCCAAGAGTTCAACGTCTTTGCGGGCGGCGAGTTTTTGCGCGTGGAAACCGCCGAGGCGGCCGGCGCCGATGACGGCGATGCGAAGGGGCATGGGGGCTGGGGGCTAGGGGTTAGGGGTTAGGGATCAGTCGGCAGTCGGCAGTGGGCAGTCGGCAGTCCGCAGTCGGCAGCGGGGAACGGGTCATAGCCGCTGAGACTGGCTGACAACCGATCGGTCCAATTTCCATTTATAGAAGTGCTGGCAATTCTCGCCGCGCGCCTGCGCCACCCACTGCCGACTGCCGACTGCCCACTTCTTTCACGCCGCCCGGCGGCGCTCGCGGCCGCGGCCGTGCTGGCCCTCGTGCTGGCCTTGGACGAAGCTTAGCAGGTGGTTGACCTGGGGGACAAGATGGCCGTTGGCGCGGAGGATTTCCCAGGCGTTCTCCAGGCCGACCTTCGAGCGGTAGAGCAGGCGGTGGGCCTCGACGAGGGCTTCGATCACCTGCGGCGAGAAGTCGTTGCGCTTCAGGCCGACGGCGTTGATGCAGCGCGGGCGGGCGGGATAGCCCTCGACGAGCATGTACGGCGGCACATCGTTGCGGACCGCGCTCAGTCCGGCGACGAAACTGTAGCTGCCGATCGTGGCGAACTGGTGAACGGCGACGGTGCCGGACAAGGAGGCGTGGTCGTGGACATGGACGTGGCCGGCCAAAAGCGAGCCGTTGGCGACGATGATGTGGTTGCCCAATTGGCAGTCGTGGGCGACGTGAGAGCAGGCCATCAGGAAGTTGTGATCGCCGACGCGGGTGATGCCCTCTTCTTTCTCCGAGGCCCGGTTGATGGTGACGCACTCGCGGATGATGTTGTGGTCGCCGATGATGACTTTGGTGTCGCTGCCGCTGTAGGTGATGTCCTGGGGCTCGCCGCCGATGACCGCGTTGGGGTAGATGTGGTTGAAGCAGCCGATGGTGAGGTTGCCCATCAGGGTGACGTTGTTCTCCAGCCGCGTGCCGCGGCCGATGCGGACTTCCGGCCCGATGACGCAGAAGGGGCCGACCTCGACTTCGTCGTCGATTTCGGCGCGGGGATCGATGGAAGCGGATTCAGCGAAGTAGCTGGCCATGGAGACGGCTCCTACGTTCTGTCAGGCACAACATCGGGTCTGTTCCGCGGGTTCGTGCTGGGCGACGATGGTTCGCACGAGTTCGGCATTGAGGCGATGGCCGCTGCGGTAGGCGACAAACCGGCCGGCCAGATCGCAGCCGGCCAGGGCGAGATCGCCGATCATGTCGACCATCTTGTGGCGCACGCATTCATCGGGAAAACGGAGCTGGTTGTCGATCGGGCCGTGCAGGCCGAAAACCAGCAGATCTTTGCAGGTGGCCCGCCGCCCGAGGCCCAGGGCTTTGATGGCGTCGGCCTCTGATTCGAGCAGGAAGGTGCGGCTGGGGGCCAGGTTGATGTGGAAATGCCGCGGCGACAGCGAGACTTCCAACGATTGGCGTCCGATGGAGTTTCCGCTGCCGTAGTCGAGTTCGTAGCGGAGGACCATTTTGCCGGAAGAGCAGGGGCGGGCCTCGATCCAACTGCTCGGGTCGCCGACGCGAATCGGTCGGCCGATTACGCTCCGCCGCCGCACGGCAGGCTGCTCGACGATGCGTGCGGCGGTGAGGATTTGCACGAACGGAAGGCTGGAGCCGTCGCAGCCGGGCATTTCCGGGCGATCGACCCACAACTCGCAGTTGTCGATTTGCAGGCCAGCCAACGCCGCCATGATGTGCTCGATCATCTCGACGGCGGCCTCGCCGCGGCGGAGCACCGTGCGCCGCGGCGTCTCGAAGCGATAGTCGATAGTGGCCGGGATTCTCGGGCAGCCCTTCAGATCGGCGCGAACGAAGACAATGCCGGTGTCGGCGGGGGCGGGGCGAAACTCGATGCGGACATCGTCTCCGCTCCAATACCCCACTCCCTGGATCGTCGCCGGAGCGGCTATCGTTCGCTGTTTTCGTGTGGGTTGCATGCCGGGGCGCCAGTCATCCATGACGAATTGAAGGAGGATTTTCCTCCGCCATCCGACCATCCTTGGCCGGCGGCGGGCGACGAGCCGCAGAGGTCACTTAAGGTTGCCGCCGAATGGACTTGCGGGCTGGCCGGTCCGCTCCGCGGTGGTCGGTACGGGGCGATTCACGTCCTGCAAAATCAGATTGGTGATGTCCAAGCCCGGATCGTACCAGACGACGGGGCGATTGATGAAGTTCAACACGCTGTCGGGCCGTTGCACGTCGACCTGCTCGCCGTTGAAGCGGAGGACCATGTCGATGGCGTGCTGCTTGCAGAAGTAGTCGGTCGATTGCAGGACTTCCTGATAGACGCTGTGGTAGATCATCGACTCGCGTTGCAGGAAGTCGCTCTTTTGCCGGTTGACGCTGACCGCCAATTCAGCCTGCCGCTTGGCGATTTGCTCCTCCATGTCGGCGTAATCCTTCGTTCCCTTGTTTAGGGAAGGCAGGGCCTCGGTGATGAGCTTGTTGATGGCGTCGCGTTCGGCCTTCACCCGGCTCTCGGCGGCCCTCACGTCGCGCGTCATGTCTTCCGTCATCTGCTTGAAGCGGGTGTGGGTCTTGAAGATGCGGTTGATGTCGATCAGCGCCAATCGCGGGCCGCCTCCCAGCGGTTGCCCGGCGGGGGTCCCCGACGTCGTCTGGGCCACGGCCAGCGAGATCAGATAACCAAAGGAGACGAGAAGGGCCAGTAGGGCCCAGCGATGGGACTTCTTCACGTCAGCACTCCTTGCTGTTGCGTCGGTTCTTTCCTACGGGAGAGGGTCTTTTCCATCAGACCCTGCACCGACTGGATCCTTCCGTTCGAGCAGAATTGGCTCCCAGGGAGGCGATATTCTGCCGACTAACGGCGTTTGGGTAAATAGCAGATAATTGATCGGGCGGACTGCGTTCCTAACTCGGAAAACACCAAGCGGTTACGATTCGGGCTCTGGCCGGCCGCCGGGGTGTCGACGCAGGCGGCCAACGGCGAGAAAAAGGAATTGCCCTCGCATCGCCGTCTTGACATCCATCTCGTCGGCCATGAGACTACCTGATGAACCGCCACGATCGCGGCGTCAGGTAGTGTGGGCGGATCTCCCACTCCGTCGCCTTACGAGCGGGAGGGCGCGGATGCGAACGCGCGAGAACCGGAAGTTCCGCCGTTTGCCTGGTCGGCCCAGATTCCTTCCGTGCCGAGTAGCCGGTCACCCACGTTTGCTGCGTCCGTAGGTTATGCTTTAGCATAACACTCAGGCACATAACACTTTCCGTTATGCTAAAGCATAACCTACGGCTACGGCTATTATGAGCACAGGTCTCCTATTCCTTCCCACTTAGCGCAGGAATTCTACGATGAGATTGTTTACGATTGGCTGCGGTATTTGGTTCGTCGTACTTGCCGACTTCTTGCCTGCGGCGCTTGGTAGCGACGGGTATATCCGGCCGGACGGGCATCGCTGGACGCTCGGCACTGCCGCCGTCGAGCGCGTCGTGGCCTTCGAGAACGGGAGACTGCTGCTGAAAAGTCTCAAGGATAAGGCCAGCGGCCAGGAGCTGATCGGCGACGGCGCCGTCTCCGACGAGTTCTTTGTCGGCGACGGTGACGGCAAGCAGTTATTGACCGGCTCGACGGGGGGTTGGGAATTCGTCGCAGAAAAACAGACGACGCTCAAACAGGGCGAATTGCAACTGGAGTTGACGCTGCGGCGCGGCGGGCTGGTCGTGACCAAGACTTACGTGGTCTATCCCGGTTCGAGCATCATCCGCCAATGGCTGACGTTCACGAATGCCGGCAGCGGTCCGCTGAAGATCACCGAGCCGGGATTCCTTGATGAGACGGTGCGGCCTGGGGATGGCGAGGCGACGGATTTCCACTGGATGACCGGCGGCGAAAACTCGCCGGGCTCGTGGATGTTGAAGGTCGAGAAACTGCCCGCGCCACGCACATCAAAGGGGACAGTCCCATTTTCGTTGACACGAAAATCGGGACAGTCCCCGTCGAAGCGGCGGACGTTCGATTCCTATGAGCCGTTTCCGGCCGCGGCCACGTTTCCTGGCGATGGGATTCGAGCGAAGGTCCTGCTGAATGGCCGACAGGTTTGGCCGGCCACAGGTTGGGCCATCTCCGCCAATGCCGCGGTCTCCGTGCCCGCCGATTTTAGCGTAGACGTGGCGGCGGGCGACAAGCTCGCCTTCGTGGTCAACATGAACGGCAACATCGGCTTCGATACGACCAGTTTCGACCCGACGATTCGCTACGACGACGGCGAGACGCACGCCGCCTCGAAGGAATTCGGCGACAAGCAGGGCGGCGGCGGCTGGCGCTATCAGTACATCGAGGGGGGCAAATACGTCGATCTCGTCTATTACCCGGCGCCCAAGCAGTGGCGAAAACGGAGGGACAACGCCACCGGCACGCCGTTCGTCGGGCCGGGCGACCAGCATCCCGACGTGAACCAGGACGCGGCTCGCGTGTGGACGGCGCCCCGTGCGGGCCGCGTGCGCGTGACGGCTGCGATCTGCAACAGCGGGAATCGGGCCGTCGGCGGCGGCAGTTACGGCGAGCGGATGGGGACGACGAGCTACGCCCCCTGGTACGCTCTGCTGGCAAAAGATACACACGAAGGGGTAGTCATCGGTTGGGACTACTTCGGCCACTGGGCCTCTTCGTTCCAACGGCATCCCAGCGGAGCCGTCACGGTTCAACTGAAGGTTGCGGGCCACAAGCAAACACTGGCGCCGGGCGAGTCGGTCACCACGCCAAAGGCCTTCGTCGGCCTGTTCCGCGATGATCTCGACGAAGCCGGAAACGAGGTGCTCGATTGGCAGTATCGCTATCTTTGGGATTACACCCGCCGGCCGTGGTTTCCGGCGATTCGCGTGCTGGGCTACTGGATGAAGGGGACCGGCTGGGCGCAGGAGGGCGTGGGTTGGGCCGGCGGCAAGCCGGACATGGCGAGCGCGTTTCGCAAGGTCTTCCGCGTGGCCGACCTGATGCGTTACGTTGGCGGCGACGTTTACCATCGCGACTGGGGCTGGTGGGATCGGGCGGGCGATTGGAACGGACCCGATTTTCGCGCCACCGGCCAGTATCTGCGCAAATCGAGCATGGGGCAATTGATCTACGCCTTTCTCTACACGGTCGATCCGCAGTCGAAAGTCGCCAAGCAACATCCCGATTGGGTCATCGCTTCGACGCTCGATATGTCGAAGCCCGAGGTCGTCGAGTTTATCAACGGGCAGTTGGACGATTTTCATCGTCGCTGGGGGGATTTCGAGTGGCGGAACGACAGTACCCCGACCGCGTCGCGCAACGGCGACGACACCTGTCTGTTGGGGCAGGACGCCGGGCTGCGGAAGGTGATTCGCGATTTTCTGGACAAGTATCCCGGCAGTGCGTTTCAGGGGGTCAACGGCGGCGGCAACGAGGCCGGCTATGATTACGCCCGCTATGCCTCGACGATTTCGTTCAGCGACGGGGCGGTCGGCACTCTCCGCAACTATTATGAGTCGTTGCTGCTTCCGCCCGACAAGTCGAGCGACATTCCCGACGTTTGGAACCCGAACGATTACAACAAGGCGACGTGGCGCGGGCTGCTGTGCATCAACTTCGACATGACCGGCGACACCTGGGATCGGGCGAAGTTGGAGGGGATTCGCGAGCTGATCGACATTTACCACTATCTACACCGTGAAGGGGTCGTGGGGCGATGGGTGCGGGTTTATCGGCCGATCATCGCCGGCGATGATCCGACCATGTATTTCCAGCGGCTCAGCGGCGATCGGCGGCGGGGGATCATAATTGTCAAGCGGCCCCCGCCGGGCGGCGTCACCGTGCGGCCGAAGGGGCTGCTGCCCGACGAAACGTATTCGGTCACGTTCCAGGAGTCGCAGGCGATCCAACGGCGGTCGGGCAGCGATCTGATGCAGCGGGGGATTGCATTCCGGCGGATGAGCCCCGGCGAGCTGATCTACCTGAATCTGCCCCTGCACCCCGGCAGTAAGCTCGACACGCAGCCGCCCACGCCGCCGCGCGACGTGGCGAAGCGGACGGGCGAGAATATGGGCTATCCGGGGGTCGAACTGACCTGGAAACCGGCCACGGACAACAACTGGCTTTCGTATTATGAGGTGTTTCGCGACGGGATGGCCATCGACCGGGTGGCGAAGGGGCTCTACTATTTTGACCACTCGGCCGGCGCCGATCTGGCGGCGAAATATGAGGTTAGGGCGGTCGATGGGGCGGGAAATCCGTCGCCGTTGGTCCTGGCAGATGGTCCTGCTGCGAGACGGTCTCGGGTGATCGACGATGCGCCGGGCGGGGCCGTTGCCTATCGCGGCACATGGCAGTCGCAAGGCGGTTTCTTGCCGGCGTTTCGCGGAACGCTCAGTACGTCGAAGCAAAAGGGGGCCACCGCCAGCCTGGCTTTCCGCGGCAAGCGAGTGCTTTGGTTCGCGAAACTCGGCGCCGACGCCGGCAAGGCCGTGGTCAGCCTCGACGACGGGCCGGCGGAGATCGTCGATACGTATTCCGCCGATGATATTTGGGGAGTCTGCGTATTTCGCAAGGAATTCGCAACCGCGGGCGAACATACGCTTCGGATAACTGCTCTGGGAGAGCACGGGCCCAGGGCGACCGATTCGACCGTGGCGATCGACGGTTTCCGCATCGAGCCGTAAGACAACAAACTCCAATTGCATTTTTCTTGGGGCGACGTTATCTTCCTCGCCCTTCGGCCGAGACAAGGATGTGCCGGCCGGCTTTGCCACGGAGGGTATTGCCTTGAACGGGCAACGGAGTGTGCTGATCGTCGATCGGTCGGTAGAGACGCGGGAAGTGCTGCAAACCGCGTTGGAACGCCGCGGCGTGCGGACACTGGCGGCCAGCCGAGCGGAAAAGGGGGTCGAGTTGGCCCGGCGGCACCACCCCGATCTTGTCGTGCTCGACTTGGAAATGGAGGACATGCCGGCCGAACGGTTCTCTGCCTCCGGCACGGACGATGCGGCCGAGTGGCAATACCAGCCGCAATTCGTCCTATTAGGTAGTCTGCGGCGACAGGGTAATCGTCTGCCGGGGAGCGAGTTTGTCGCCAAGCCCTATCACTACGGCCCTTTGATTCGTAGAATCGAGGAGTTGCTCGATAATACACGGGAGTCCGGGCCGTGCCGACACTGTTCGTCATCCGCGGGGTCGATCAGGGGAGCCGCTTCGAGCTGACCGAGCCCACCGTTCGGCTGGGGCGCGATCCATCGAGCACGATCGCGCTGCACGACACCGAAGTCTCCCGCCATCACGCCGAAATCCGCTGGGTCGAGGGCGAATACGCCATCGCCGACCTGAATAGCTCGAACGGCACCTTCATCAACGGCCAGCGGATTCGCCATCATCAACTCGCCAGCGGCGATCAACTTCAGGTGGGGAGCACATTGATGCTCTACACCGGGCCGGCCGAGGAGACGAAGGAAAACCTGACGGACATCGTCAGCATCGGATCGTCGGGCGAGACGTTGGACGGGTCGCGAATCGTCCGCTCGGTGACGCAGCAGGAGGGGAGCCGCATCTTCGAGTTGGCCTCGGAGCTGCCGCAAAACTCGTGGCTCGCCCGGGCACGGAGCAATTTGCAGGTGATGTACCGCACGGCGCTGGCGGTCAGCCACACGCTGGACATCGACCAGTTGTTGCAGCGGATCATGGAACTGATCTTCGAGTGGGTCGAGGCCGATCGCGGCTGCATCATGCTGATGGACCCGCAGAACAAGGCGCTTCAGCCGAAAGTGCGGCGGACGCGGAAGGGGGTGCGGGCGGACGAGCGGATTTCGATCAGCAAGACGATTCTCGATTACGTCACCAACCGCAACGAAGGCGTCTTGACCAGCGACGCCCGGCAGGACGACCGCTGGAGCGCCGGCGGCAGCATCGTGCAAATGGGGGTCCGCGAGGCGATTTGCGTGCCGATGCGCGGCCGCTACGACGTGGTCGGGGCGATCTACATCGACACCTCGACCACCGCCCAGCAGTTGGTCCAAAAGGGCGGGGCCAACAAGTTCAACGAGGACCATCTCAAGTTGATGATCGCCATCGGCCACCAGGCGGCGCTGGCGGTCGAGGACACCCGCTACTATTCGGCCATGGTCCAGGCGGAGCGGCTGGCGGCGATCGGACAGACGATCGCAACGTTGTCGCACCACATCAAGAACATCCTGCAAGGCATTCGCGGCGGCAGCTATCTGATCCAGATGGGCTTGAAGGACCATGACGAGGAGATCACCCGCAAGGGCTGGAATATCGTCGAGCGGAACCAGAACCGCATCTCCGCCCTGGTGATGGACATGCTCACCTTCAGCAAGGAGCGCGAGCCGGACCTGACCGTGGCGAATGTCAACACCGTGGTGTCGGACGTGATCGAGCTGATGCGGGTGACGGCGGACGAGGCGAAGGTCGAGTTGAAGTGGCGGCCGGGCGAGCCCATGCCCGAAATGATCTTCGATCCTGAGGCGCTGCACCGCGCGGTCCTCAACGTGGTCACCAACGCCATCGACGCGGTGAGCGAGCAGGAGACGCCCGGGCAGGTCAAGGCGTCCGCGCAATACCTGGCCGAGCAGAAGCTGGTGCGGATCATCGTCGAGGACAACGGGCCGGGAATTCCCGCCGATCAGATGGAGCATCTCGTTCAGCCCGTTCGTTGCCTCGAAGAAGAGCCGCGGCACCGGCCTGGGGTTGCCGGTGAGCCAGAAAATCCTCAGCGAACACGGCGGGCGAATCCTGGTCGAGAGCGAGCCGGGAAAGGGATGCCAGTTCATCCTCGAATTGCCGGCCGTGCTGCCGCCGAGCGAAGCGGGGACGATCGCGCACAAGACGGCTGGGTCGTAGCGATTTTGCGGGATGTTCCGTGCGAAACCGCAAGCGGCGGGAACTTCTGGTTCCCACGCGGAGCGTGGGAACGAGAGGAAAAACCGCAGGCAACTGGGGCGGGGCGGCGGCGGTTTGACGGGGGCGGGGGGCGTGACTAGCATAGGCGCTATGCACCCGAGGCATGTCGCCGGTGGGTGGACTCCTCAACGCCTTTGCCGCGGTCTCACGTCTATGACCACTCTTCGCTCGCGCCTCTTCTCGGTTCTGACTTTCGGTGCTGGTTCTCGCGGGTTGTTTCTCGCTTTTTCCGTGTTGACGGTCGGCGTCTTGTCGGCCGGCGCGGCGGCGGCTCAGAATTTCGCTTGCGTCGATCAGCAGGTGGCGAGAAACTGGACACTGCACCGCATCGCGGTGATTCAGGCGGCCCGCGGCGACGTGGTGGGGGCGAAGAACACCGTGGCCGAGATCATCGAGCCGCAATGGAACCCCGGGCCGTCGGAGGTGACGAGCGTGCGGTTCTGCAACGGCATGGTGATGTACGATCACCCGCCGGCGTTTATGCGGCGGCCGTGTCCAAGCTGCGTCGCCCCGCCGATCTATCGGGACCTGTCGCCCCGCAGCGTTCCCGCCGCAGTGCCGGCGGGGCTGCCGGCGAATTACCTGGCCGCCGATCCGCGTCATGGGGCCGTCGTCGATTTCCGCGATGAGTACGACTCCTACGGCACCCGTGTGACCTCCAGACGCTACGACGACGGTTCTGTCGTGATCGAGACGCCGCACCCGGCGAGGACCGACCGCTGATGGCACCCAAACGGGGTCGCGCAGGCCTGGAGCACCGCCGCCCCCGCCGCGACACCGTTCGTTGGTCAGCAACTCGCCGAATTCTCAGAGCCAGAACGGCGGCTGAACTTCTGGCTATCGATGACCATGGGCCGATTCTGCGGAATTTGCCGTCCTCCCCATCCGTCGTTGCGGTGCTTGCAAAACTGCCGTCTCAACATACGTGCCCCCCGGTACGGTGAAACTCCAGCGCCGTACGTATAGGTTCCGTGACGGAGATTTTCAAGAGAACTCTTGGGGCCAGTTTCGCGTGTCGCCGGCAGTTTGGTAGGCTTCGGCTTCTACGCCGGAATAGCCACCAACTTGTGTGGAGCAACGAGAAGACGTTTCGGCACCTTCTTCAGCGACTGTTGTTTCTTTCCGTCAACCACGAAGAGGGATTGCCGTAAACCCGATCATTGCCTTGGGGTGGGGGGTATATTCTAGTGTGCTGTAATGTTGTAAGCTATCGGCGGCTTCAATGCCCTTAAGTTGGGCAGCAGGGGGAGGTGACAGGATTGGGACGGAAGAAAGGCAAATTCTGACAATCAAAGCGATAAGGGCGTGTGCCATTGCTTTGCACACATTTGCCGCCGCGTTCCCTCTGTCCTAACGGCGTTTCTTCGGCGGCACCTTCCCATTGATAGGCTCGATGCGGGTGACGTGCAGCAAATCACAGTAGACGAGATGCCTGGGGAACTGCTCACCAGGCTTCGGCAAGGCGATGACGACCTCTCGCTGCATGACAAGCACCATTTCCGGTTGCCGCACTTCGTACGCCGCCCCGTCGGAGAGGCAAACCCGGAATGGCTGAAACGGCTGGTGCAGGAGGTGCTTCTGAATCGTTTCCGGCGTCATGGCAATCGTCCAGTGTCGGGGTTACTCGTATCGACCCTTCCCACCGATTTACTCTACCGCCGGAACGGGTAGAATTCAAGGCAAACCGGCCCGCTGAACGTGGCAACGGATTTCGGATCTGAACGGTTGGCGGCCGATCGACCGTCGGCCGCGCGCTCGCCGCCTGCGGGCGGCGGCTAGACGGGCCGCACAGAAAGCACTGGCGATGCTGAAAGTCCTCTTCCTATGCACTGGCAAATCCCGCCGCAGCCAAATGGCTGAGGGGTGGACACGGCACCTTCGCGGCGATCGGATCGAAGCGTTCTCGGCCGGGATCGAGGCCCACGGATTGAACCCGGACGCGGTTGGGGTGATGGCGGGGGCGATTTCGGCGGAGGATCGGCGGGCGCGGCGACACAGCCGGACATCCCAGCGCAAACCGCCAGGAGGAGCAACAGTCTAGAAGCTGTTTCAATACCCGTTGGGGTGGCAGTTGCACTGCCGCCCCGGTGCGGAAGACCGGGGGTGGCAGTGCAACTGCCACCCCATCGTCCTTGGAGCAGAACCAACTCGGCCGGCAATCGATAGGACATGCGGCGCACGCGACCCTCCGCCTATCGGAGAAAGAGGCTGTAGGTGAGCATGGAGAAGACGAAACCGGTGAAGAGGGAGTATTTCCAGTTGTGGGCGACGAAGGCGAAGAACAACAGCGAAGTGAGCACGCGCAGGTAGGGCGTCAGCAGCAGCGCGGTGATGCCCAGGCTCACCAAGAATCGCGGACGAAAATGGCCGCCGGTCAAATCATGAAACTCGGCAGTGATGAACTCGAAGAGATTCAGCTTGGGAACGGTGTATGTAATGCCGAGGTGTCCGTAGGCGATCCAATGCCAGGTGAGCCCGGCGACGATGAGTACGACGCTGACGATGACGCCGCCCAACAGCACGTAGCCGACCAGCAGGTCCATCGCCGCCTGCTGGACCTCCGCGCGTTCCGTCGTCCTTGGGTTGCTGTCCTGTTTCATAGGGCCTCCAGAACGCCGCGGACGAGCATTTCAACTCCCAGCAGCAATAGCACGACCATAAAGAACCAGCGGACCGCCCGGTTGCTCAGCCGTACGAGCAGCTTCGTGCCGAGGTAGGCGCCCAGCAGGATGCCGAGGACGACCGGCGCGATCAGGCCGGCGTCGACCGCGCCGGCGGCCAGATAGACGCTGGTGCCGGCCAGGGCGGTTACGCCGATAATCAGGTTGCTGGTGGTGGTGGAGACCTTCGGCGGCAGGCCCATCACCATGTCGTGGATCAGCACCTTCAGCGCGCCGGCGCCGATGCCGAGCATCCCCGCAATCAGACCGGCGACGAACATCGACGGGCCGCCGAAGTAGGCGCGGACGGCCTGATATTGGATCATCTTTCCGGCGGGCTGGTCGTAGTAACTGCCGCTTAGTTCGAGCCAGCGCGAGACGCCGTCCTGGTGGTCGGCCGGCCGCCACTGTTGGTGTCGTTCGAGGAAGAGCGCTCCCCAGGAGGTCAGCAGCACGACGCCGAAGAGGATGAAGAGCACGCTATGGCCGGAGGCCAGGGTGATGGCGGCGCCCAGCAGCGCCCCGACGATGGTGAACATCTCCAGAAACATGCCAACCTTGAGGTTGGTGATGCGGTCGCGGACGTAGGCCGAGGCGGCGCCGCTGGAGGTGGCGATGACCGAGACGATGCTGACGGCGATGGCCTTTTTGATGTCCATGCCCATCAGCGTCATGGCGGGGATGAGCACCACGCCGCCGCCCATGCCGCTCATCGCGCCGACGAAACCCGCGGCAATTGAGATCAGCAGTAGCGATTCGAATCCCATGACGGTCTGGCGTTACTCCCCGCAGGGCATTATATTCTTGTGGCAAGTCCGTCGAGGCAAGGGGACGGCGGGGCGAGCGCTTCCCTGCGGGGGCGCGGCTAAACGTGGGAAACGAACCACTTTTTCACCGATAATTACGGCACCGTAGAAACGCCATGTCTGCATCACGTCGCCGCGACAAAACGAGGGGCAAGGAGGCACCGGCTGCCGGGGGCGGGGGGAAGAAGCCGCCGGCGGGACACTCGCCACGGCATTTCCTTTCGGCGGACGCGATTCGCGAGATGATCGAATCGCTGGCCGTGGCGCTGGTGTTGGCGCTGTTGATTCGCGGCTTCGCCGCTGAGGCCTTTGTGATTCCCACCGGCTCGATGGCCCCGGCGCTGATGGGGCGCCATAAGGACGTGACCTGCCCGCAGTGCGGATGCCAGTATCAGGTCAGCGACAGCCGGGCGGTGAACGAGGAATCGGGCGAACTGACGGGGGAGCAGGTGATCGCCGCGACCTGCCCGATGTGCCGCTTTACCATGGACCTCCGCCCTGGAAACACGCTGGGGCGGAGTTACCCGTTCTACAACGGTGACCGCATCGTCGCCAGCCGCTTCAACTACGAGTTGGGCGAGCCGCGGCGCTGGGACGTCGCCGTCTTCCATTACCCGATGAACGCCACCCAGGACTTCATCAAGCGCGTTGCCGGGCTGCCGAATGAGACGTTGCGAATTCAATACGGCGACGTTTGGACGAAGCCGAAAGGGGCCAGCGAGTTCTCGATCGCGCGGAAGCCGCCGTCGAAAGTGCTGGCGACGATGCAGGCGGTCTACGACGACGAGTACTGGCCCAAGCTGTTGGTCGACAAGGGCTGGCCGTTGCCGTGGGCGCCGCTCGAAGCGAATGCCGCGGGGGGCTGGAAAGCGGCGGACGATCGGAAATCGTTCGGCATAGACGGCAGTGCAGCCGGCGAGGTGTGGCTCGGTTATCGGAACATCTTGCCCGACTTCGACCACTGGGAATATCTGCTGGGGATAAGGGCGGTGAGTCCGCCGACGCCGCGACCGCAGTTGATCCGCGATTTCACGGCGTACGATACGGACGAGCCTTGGTATTTCGGAAAGCCGAGCGACTGGCGGCCGCCCCCGCCCCCGCCACCCGCGCAGCCCGACGGCCTGGGGACGCCGCCGCCGAACTTCCTAAAACTCGGATTGAACTGGGTGGGTGATCTGGTCGTCGAATTTGAATTGAACGCCGCGGCCGCAAGCGGAGAGGTCCTCGTCGATCTTGTCAAGGGCGGGCATCACTTCCTCTGCCGGCTCGATCTGGCCAAGGGGACGGCCGAATTGTCGATTCGCGGCGTGGGGGGATTCCACGCCTCGGCGGCCGGCATTCACGGGCCGGGCAGGCACCGCGTCCGTTTCGCCAACGTCGATCAGCAACTGCTGCTCTGGCTCGACGGCAGCTTGGCGAAATTCGATGCCCCCACCACTTATGAACTTGAGACCGCAGACACGCGCGTGCCGAACGAGGACGACCTCACGCCGGCGCGGATCGGCTCGCGCGGGGCGGCGGCCGAGGTCCGCCATCTGAAACTCTACCGCGACATCTATTACGTGGCCAATCGCATCAAAGACGGCAGGGCCTACCCGTCAGATATCCCCGCGGATTTCGATCCGCAAGCCGCCGACTATCCCTATGCGGCACTGCTCGAAGCGGCAGCGCGGCCGTTTTTCAATCCGACCAGATCGCGAAAGGACCTGAAGCAGTTGAACGAGGACGTGGCTGGCTTCTTCTCCAATCCGGCGAAGTGGCGGGGCTTCGGGAAGCGAGTGAGCGTCGAGTTCGAGCTGGGGGCGGACCGGTTCTTCATGCTCGGCGACAACAGCGCCCAGAGCAAGGACGGCCGGCTGTGGGACGAAAAGGAGTATTACGTACGACGCGATCTACTGGTGGGCCGCGCGCTGTTTGTCTATTGGCCCCATTCCTGGGATAGAATCCCGGGTACGCGGATTCCCTTTCCCTACTTTCCGAACTTCGCGCGGATGCGGCTGATTCGCTAGCGCGCGGTGTTGCCGCTCCGATTGCGGCACCCCTTCACGGCTGGACACTTGGTATTTGTGGCAGCCGCCACTAGGGAAATCCCCGGCTTCTCCGCGGGCCATGCCACGCTACTATTCTGCTAGGGGAAACCGCTTAGTCTTACTGCATAGGATCGAGGGAAATGTCGTTTAGCCGGCGGGCTTGCCCGCCGCGAGAAGCGCTGCATGACTCCACATGGGGCGCGGCGGGCAAGCCCGCCGGCTAAACGTCGTGCTGTCGGATTCGCAAGAGATTACCCAACTCATTTCCAAGGAGTTCCGCAGCGACAGAAGTCGCCCCTGCAAAACCGTGGTGGGTCAACTTGTTCTGTTGCAGCGATTGAGCAAGGAGGGCAGGTCATGGCGATACCGGAATCTCACGCGCCGGTCGAACGGCCGCCGGAAGAGGCGGGGCCAGCCGAGCAGCGGCCGCCCGTGATTGTAGCGACGCCCGTTCGCCCGCCGACGCACGGCTTCGCGCTGTTTGCGCTGGCGGTGCTTGCGTTGTTCCTCTTGGTGGCCCCGTACGTCGCGCAGCAGGTGGCGTTCGGCATCGCCCGGGGGAAAGAGAGGGCGCTGGCCGAGGTGGCGAAAAACGAGCTGGCGGGTCTGCCCGCCGCGGCAAACCGCTATGCCCTGGTCGCCAAAATCATCGAGCCGAGCGTCGTCGGCGTGCAGAGCACAATCCACGTCGCTTCGCCATTCGGCGAGGCGGGGCTGTTCGAGCCCGAGGTCGAGGCGATGGCGCAGGGGTCGGGCGTGATCGTCGATCCGGCCGGGTACATCCTTACCAATGCCCACGTCATCAGCCGGGCGGCCGAGAACGGCGTGAGCGTGCAGCTTAGCGACGGCCGCACGATCAGGCACGCGACTGTCGTCGGCGTCGATCCGGCCACCGACTTGGCCGTGCTGAAGATCGACGCGGGCAAGCTGACCGCGGCGAAGATGGGAGACGACGCCGCCGTGCAAGTCGGCGATCAGGTGTTGGCCGTGGGCAGCCCCTACGGCCTGAGCGAGACGGTCACCGCCGGAATCATCAGCGCGAAAAACCGCCGGGTCGGCATCGAAAACGTGCGCTACGCGGATTTCCTGCAAACCGACGCCGCCGTGAATCCGGGCAACAGCGGCGGCCCACTGGTGAATATGAATGCGGAGGTGGTGGGCATCAACACCGCGATCGTCGGGCACGTCTACCAGGGAATCGGCTTCGCCATCCCCAGCGACCTGGCCAAAAAGGTGTACGAGTTGCTCAAACGCGGCGGCATCGCCCGCGGCTGGATCGGCGTCGGCACCCAGGAGCTTACCGGATCGCTGGCCGAGAAGCTCGGGTTGAAGGATACGCGCGGGGCGTTGTTGGCCGAGGTGCTGCACGATTCGCCCGCCGAACAAGCGGGGTTGCGGCCGGGAGACGTGGTCGTCGGCTGGGACAAGCAGACAATTGCCAACGCGAACGACCTGCGGATCGCCATCGCCCGCACCAAGCCCGGCGATAGGGCGCGCGTCATCTATTATCGCGACGGGAAAAGAGAGACGGCAACGATCACCGTGGCAAAGCGGCCGAAAAAATTGACGCGATAGACCATGCCCGACGATCCCAGAGAACCCTTCGAGCAGACGCCCAGGCGGCCCTCGGGACCGGGAAAGGGAGGAGAGCCGGGCCGCCCGCCACCGCCGAACTGGTCAATCCTCCTCTGGTATATCCCGCTGGCGCTGATGCTGCTCTGGTTGTGGCAGGATGAACTGCACCAGATGGCCGTCGAAACCCTTCCTTACAGCCAGTTCAAGCGCTATTTGGCCGAGGGAGAGGTGTCGGAGTGCGAGGTGCAGGAGACGGAAATCACCGGGCGGATCGTGCCGAAAGCGGCGAATGCGGCGGCCCCGACCCCGGCCGGCAAGGTGGCCCCTGCGATCAAGACGGAACCCGCCAAAAAGGCCGCCGAGGCCGCAAAGCCGCAACAGGCGAAGGCGGAAAAGACAAAAGCGGAGGGGGCGGAAACGGAGCAGACGAAGCCGTTCCTGTTTCGCACCGTGCGGGTGGAGCCCGATCCGAAATTGGTCGAGCAGCTTGAGGCCGCCCACGTCCGCTTCAAAGGCGTGCGTCCCAGCCTGATCTCGCAACTGCTCTATGCCTGGGTGCTGCCCATCGGCGCGATGATCGTGCTCTGGATGCTGCTGTCGCGCGGGCTGCGGAGCGCGGGACAGTCGGTGATGGGTTTCGGCAAGAGCCGCGCCCGGCTGGTGGCCGACCGCGACACTGGCGTGACGTTCGACGACGTTGCCGGTTGCGACGAGGCCAAGTTCGAGCTCCAGGAGGTGGTCGATTTTCTCAAAAACCCCGGGCGTTACTCGGCGCTGGGGGCGAAGATCCCCAAGGGCGTGCTGCTGGTCGGACTGCCGGGGACGGGAAAGACGTTGCTCTCGCGGGCGGTGGCCGGCGAGGCCCACGTCCCCTTCTTCTCGTTGAGCGGCAGCGAGTTCGTTGAGATGTTCGTGGGCGTGGGGGCGGCGCGGGTCCGCGATCTGTTCGAGCAGGCCCAGCGGCAGGCCCCCTGCATCGTCTTCATCGACGAACTCGACGCGATCGGGCGGGAACGGGGCGTCCACGTCGGCGCGGTCAACGACGAGCGCGAGCAGACGCTCAATCAACTGCTGGTCGAGATGGACGGTTTCCAGCCGAACGTGGGCGTGATTCTGCTGGCCGCCACCAATCGGCCCGAGGTGCTCGACAAGGCCCTTTTGCGGCCCGGCCGCTTCGACCGCCAGGTAATCATCGATCCGCCGGACTTGGACGGGCGCGAGGCGATCCTGCGGGTCCACTGCCGCGGCAAACCGCTGGCCGAGGGCGTCAATCTGCGGACGATCGCGCAGGGCACGCCCGGCTTCTCCGGGGCCGACCTGGCCAACGCCGTGAACGAGGCCGCGCTCTTGGCCGCGCGACGCAGCCTCGACCGCATCACGCAGAAGGACCTCGAAGAGGCGGTCGAGAAGGTAGTTGCCGGGCCGGAGCGGAAGAGCCGCCGCCTGGACGAGCTGGGCAAACGACGCGTGGCCTATCACGAGGTGGGGCACGCAATGGTCGCCGCCTACAGCAAGCACGCCGATCCCGTCCACAAAATCAGCATCGTTCCCCGCGGCCGAGCCGCCCTGGGCTACACGCTGCAACTGCCCAGCGACGATCAATTCCTGCTGACCCGCGACGAACTGCTGGATCGCATCAAGGGGCTGCTCGGCGGCCGGGCGTCCGAGGAGGTCGTCTTCGGCGAAATGAGCACCGGGGCCGAAAACGATCTGGAACACGCCACCACGTTGGCGCGACGGATGATCTGCCTGTACGGCATGGGCCAATCGGTCGGGCCAATGCACTGCGGCCAGCGCACGCCCCTGTTCCTGCCGCCGGGAAGCGAAAGCATGTCGCAACTCGATTGCAGCCCCGAGACGGCGCACGAAATCGACGCCGAAGTCAAGAAGCTCCTCGACATGGAATATCTCGAAGCGAAGACGCTGCTCATGCAGCACCGCGACAAGCTCGACTTGGTCGCCCAGGAACTCATCAAGGTCGAAACCCTCGATGGCGCCGCGTTCTGCCGGCTGCTCGGCATTCCGCAGAACACAAACCGCCGCAGTCGGATAGCGTAAAGCGTCTACGCTGCGCGGCCATCTCGGCCGGATCGCGGGCGTCGTTGCTCCGCGTCATTTCGGCTCGTCGTCGCCGCCGGCCAGCGCGGCCAACAGCGCGATCGCCGCCGTTGCGCTAAAAGTGAGAATGGCGAGGATGATGCCGCACGCTGAGCGGCGAGACGCCGAGCCAGCGGAGCGTGCCGAACAACAGGCCAACCGCGATCGGAAGCGCAAGCAAGGCCCTCAAGCTGAATTGCAGCGGCGGGCGGCGTGGTTTCCGGCTGCGGTCGTCAGTCATCGCGAGTGCCCAGTCACGGCTTTAATCGGATTCCATTGCGAAACCGCAAGCCGTGACGCGGTCATTGTTTCCACTGCTTGAATCGCTCCACGCTCGCCAGCACGTCGTTGCGGCGCTTCTCGAACAGGGCGAACAGCGCGATGATCGCCGCGCCCAAGACGATGCACGAGGCCCAGAATATCCAGATGTGTCTTTGCTCGAAGGCCGCGTAGGCGATCATTCGGCCAATGACGACGACCATGAAAGTGAAGCCGAGGTAGAGGAACGATCTTTCCCGCAGCAAAATGCCCACCAGCACGCCGAGCACCGCCAGGCAGATCGTCACCAGCGGCAGAACCGCCGACTGGCCGATGTGCTCGCAGAACTCCGTGGTCGAGGAGACGTAGATGACGCTCAAGGCGAGGTAGCGGACGGCCAGCCGCTGGGCTTCGTTCAGGCGGCGGCGGTCGAGGTGCTCGGCAACCAGGGCGGCCAGCGCGACGGGGATCAGCCAGAGTTGCGGATGTTCGAGGAAACGCAGGCCCAAATGCGACCACTGCACCCACAGGCCGATGTTGCCGGTGAGGATGGCGAGGCCCGCCAAGAGGATCGAGCGTTTGCGGACGGCCATCACGCCGTAGAAGGCGCCCATCAACAGCCAGAAGGCCGGGCCGGAGTTGCCGAGGAACCACAGGCCGGCGTTGGCGTAGCTCTTGATGAACAACGAGCCGAGCGGCGGCAGCACTGGCAGCAGCAGGGCGGTGCGTTCGAGCGGCTCGGAGAGAATCGCCATCTGGCGGCGGTGGAACAACACGCTCAGGCCCGCCCCGATGAAGGCGATGAGCATGACGATCAGCATCCAATAGGTCTTGATGAACCCGAGCGCGAACAGTGCGGGCATGGCGATGCGGAGATGCAGGCCGGCCAGCGCCAAGAGGGCCTCGGCCGCGTAAACGTAGGCGGTGCGGCCGCGGTCGCTCATTCCCAGAGGATCCCAACGGGGAACCAACGCGCAGGCCAGGCAGGCGGCGACCAGCGCGATCATCGCGGCGGCGACCGTCGCGATCTCCCAGGCTGCCGCCCAGGGGGCCCGCCAGGCGTCTTGGGCCGGATCGAAGAACGAACGTTCCTGCACGAGCACGGCCGCCAAGGTGATAATCGACAGGCTGCCGAGAACCGCGGCCGCGTGGCGACCGGCGGCGATCCAATCGCTCTGCTTCGCCAACGCCCAGTCGAGTCCCAGGCTGCCCGCAAGCAGCACCGCGATGGCCGCAGCCATCAGGATGACGCTGAAATGCAGCCAGAGGGCGTCGCCGGTCGGCGTGCCGGGCGTCAGATCGAGCCGCGCCCAGCCGAGCGAGCCCAACAGCAGAACCGCGGCGGCGAACGTGGCGTATTGCCACACGGCCCGGAAAAAGGGGACATCACTGATTTTCCGCCGGTCGCAAAAGGAGAACTTGCCAGGTCCGCCAAAATCAGTGATGTCCCCTTTTGCGCCTCGGCGAATACTCGATTGGGCGGCCATGATGATCGCGGACGCGAACAGCAGCAACGCACTGAGATTGCCGGCCAGCCGCCCCGCAAACAGAGCGGGCACGTCCCCGTCGCCCATTCCGGCGACGGCAAAATCCAACGAGACCCACGTGCCCATTGCGGCGGCGGCGACGGCCAAGAGCAGTTGAGCCTCGGGGAACCACTCCAGCCGCCATCGCTCGGGCGGATCGGGAATTCGCAGCCGCCGGGCGATCGGTTTCATCCGCGGCAACAGCCAACCGATTGCGGCAGCGGCCGCGGCAAACGCCGGCAAGGCGATCGCCGCCCACCAACACCAGAGCCGCGGCGCAGGACACCGCGCCGTGAGTTCCAGTGCAATCGCCGACAGCCCGAGCACGTATTGGCCGGCAAAGACGAACCGCGCGTTTCGGTTCCACAGGCAGACGGCGACCGCAATTGCAGCGGCGCCGAGGGCGATCCAATCGAGCCGCGAAATGTCGATGGGCAGCTCGGGCACGCCGAAGAGGTTCGTGGCCGCGGTTACGCCGCAATAGGCCGCCGACAACGCCACGGCAGCCACAGCCGCCCAAGAGGCGAAACAGAATGGGCCGGCGACCGCTTTGCCAATGGGGAACCCCCTCGCGATGCGCCGCTTCGAGCAACGACCAAACGACCGAGCCTGCCGCCAGGCAGAGCACGTTTGTTTGCAGCAGCGCGGCCAACGTCCTCGGCTCCCACGCCAGCCAGCCGACGACGCCGGCGGCGTTCAAGAGGAGTCCGGAAACGAAGACGTAGCCGGGCAGCCGCAGCCACAAGGCCAGCACGCCGGCCGTGAGGCTCAGCGAGAGGATCGCCCCGATCGACCACCACGCGCCGGCCCGATCCGCGGCGGCGTGCATTACGGCAAAGGCGAAGGCGGCGGCGCCGATCGCGGTGACCCACCCCTGAACGATTGCGGCGGCGCTTTCCAAACCCCCGCCATCGCAATCGCGACGCGTTTCACCGAGGACGACCCAGCCGATCGCCGCTACAGCGAAGGCGGCGGCGGCCCAGGCGGCCGTCAACGTGTGATAAGCGAGCCACGCGGCCGAAGCAGTTTGGTTACGGCCGACATGGCAAGCGATCAGCACGCCGACTCCTGCCGCCAGCCCTGCGACAACGTGCAGCAATTTCGCCCGCGAGACCTGACCGAGATACCAGGCGGCGGCCGCGGCGCTCGACAATATCGCGAGCCAGCCCGGGGCGGCGGCCAGTCCGGCAAGCCAATCGGGCAAGCGCGTCGGCTGCCCGGCCAACGAGACAACCGGCAGAGCCAATAGGACAATCATGCCGACGACCGGCAGCAGAATCTGCGTGGCCAGCAGCGGGCTTTCGCGCAGCGTCAGGTCCCGGAAAAAGGGGACAGTCCCCATTTGTGCGAAGCACCCTTCGGGCCGTTCCGGCAAATGGGGACTGTCCCCTTTTTCCACGCGGAGTTGGTAGAGGCGGCGGCGGGCGGCCAGCCATGCCAGCGCGACGGCCGAGGAGGCGATGACGTTGGCCTCCAGCAGGTGCAACCACCAGTCGCCGAAAGCGGCGGCGTTGCGATGGAAGTAGCAGACGACCAGCGAGGCGGCGAGGTTCGCCCCCAACGCGGCCGAGAAGGCCCAGCCTTCGCGGCGGCGCCAGACGGCCATCGTCGCGCCGGCGAGGCTGGCGATCGCGATGGCCGCGGCCGCCCAGAGCAGTTCTTGAAAATCTCGCCCTGTGACGGCCACGACCAGCGACGCCTTCAGGCCGAGCAGGACGGCGAGGATGCCGGCCACACGCACCCAGACGGCGGCTGCGCGAACCAGCGCCTGCACGCGGAAAAAGGGGACGGTCCCCATTTGTGCGACGACCAACGCTGCGCGTCGGTGCCCGCCTTCGGGCCGTTCCGGCAAATGGGGACTGTCCCCTTTTTCCCCGTCCGGCAGAGTCCGCAGACTCGCGACCCACCACGTGGCCAGCACGACGAACATCGCGTAGATCGCCCAGCCGAGCATCAGCGTGCGATAGCCCCAGGCCGCACTTTCACCGAACACAGGCAGGAGCCAGCGGACGGTACAGGCCAGCAGCCCGAGGGCCGTCATGCCGATGAGCCCCACGACGTTGGGCGACAGCCGTCGGCCGTTTTGCGCCAAGCGGAAGACCGCGGTGGCGATCGAACCGAGCAGCGCGATCCAGCCGAGCGGCATGCCAGCGGCGATCGTCCAATCGTGCTCTCTCGTCGGCACGATGGCCAGCACAATCAGTGCCAGGCCGATCAGCACCGCATTGCCGGCAATGCTCATCGCCAATTGCAGCCGCATGAGCGTAGAGGCCCAATAGGGGGAGCGGAAAAGGGGACAGTCCCCATTTGTGCGACGACCAACGCTGCGCGTCGGTGCCCGCCTTCGGGCCGTTCCGGCAAATGGGGACTGTCCCCTTTTTCCCCGGGAGTCTCTCGCCAGACGTTGAGCCATCGCCGCGCGGCCAGCCAAGCCAGCATCCACGCCGCCGCGGTGATCGTCGCTAGTTGCAGGAGCGTCACCGACTCGGCCGTGCCGAAGGGCTGCCCGGCGAGCACGACGCTAAGCGAATATCCAAGGGTGACGGCCAATTCGGCGACAAGGCCGGCGGAGAAGGCGTAGCCGCTGGACGACTCGCGCACCGCGTCGCCGACCATGCAGAAGATGACGACAACCAGCGGCACGAGGTAGGAGGGGCTGGTGCCGAGGCGATGGAAAATGGTACCGGTCGCCGGCCCTCCTGGCTTCGTGCCCGCGAACTGGCAGAGCGCGGCGATGATCGTCAGCGCGAGAATCGGCAGGGCGCTTGTCGCCAGCGACAAGCCGTGGGCGAGCAACGTGCCGTTTCGGCCCAGAGCGACGTTGCTGTGCGCCTTGCGACAGACCGCCGACAGCGGTGTCCGGCTCCAGATTGCCGCCGAGACGACAAAGAAGCAGCCGGCCAATCCCCATCGCAACGCGGAGGCGACGGCCACGTCGGCGGCAAAGCGGCCGGCGATGAGGCAGGGCAAAGTGGCGGCCAGCAACAACGAACTGACAAGTTCGGCGTTGCGCCAGCGCTGCCAAAGCGCGATTGTCAACATCACGGCCAAGACGCCGAGCAGAAGCCACGCTCCGCCGCCGCAGATCATCTGTTGCGTCCGGCCAAAAGCGGGCGAAACGCGGATCGTTCCCGCAAGTTCTTCCGCCATTCTCGGCAACAGCGAAATCAGAGCCAGCGCCAGTTGAGCTACGACCAGACCGTGACGCACAAGCCAGTCGACCGTCGGCGCGGCGGGGTTGAGCAATTTGGCGGCGGTCGCGTTGCCGCGGAGCACGATTCGGGCGGCAATCCACAGCAGCGAGAGCACGGCCAACGTCACTCCGAACGCCTGCAGACTGTAGGGATGCAGCAGGTCGGCGGGCCAATTGAGGAGCCAGGATTGGTGCTTCAGCCAGGCAGCGGTCGCCACGCCCGTTGCCAGCGTCAGCACTAGCTGATGGCCGGCGAACAGCAGTGCGTTTCGCCGCCGCCAGCCGATGACCAGCCAGATCGCCGCCAGCCAGTAGAGACAACCGGCCAACGGCGCGGGACTCGACCAGGAGACAAACGGCAGCGCGGCCAACGTCAGCAGTGACGAGAGCACGGCGGAATCGGCCAGCGGCGCAGTGAAGACGCGGTGGATCTCGCCGGCGTCGCTTATCGGCTCTGCGGCCGTTGGAGGTTCAAGCGAAGCCGCAAGCGGCTTGTCCGTCGAACGAGCAATACGCGAAAGCAGCAGCGAGGCGACGGCGGCGACGGTGGAATGGCTCAACAGCGCCAACATGGCGGCCAACCACGACTGGCCAACGACGGCGGGATAGTTCCAGACCGCGGCGTGAACCAGGCCGAGCATCGCTGCCAGCGAAGCGACCCAGGTGGCGGCGGGCAGACGGCGCTGCCAGGCCAGGAGCAGATAGGTGGCGGCGATGCAGGCTGTCGCGACCAACAGGGCCGGGGAGTGCTCGATGGCGATCACCTCGCGGTCTTGCCATGCCGCCCAAGCGCTCAACAGCAGCGCGATCGAGGCGACGGCTTGCGCCATGTCCTGCAACGGCACACGATAGAGAGCGGAAAGTGGTCGCGGGAAAAAGGGGACAGGCACCTTTTGCCGGAACGGCCCTCGACCAGCCTCCGGCTGGTGCCCGGCTTCGCACAAAAGGTGCCTGTCCCCTTTTTCTCGTCGCAGCAGGAAGGCGGCAGCGGCGATCATCACGAGCGCCTCGGTTGCGAGCACGGTGCCCCAGAGCGGCTGGATCGCGTGCCGGTGGGGATCGGCCCAGAGCGCCCAAAGCGGGGCGGCCAACAGCAGCGTCAGACCGAGATAAACGACTTCGATTCGCCGCCAGCGTGCGGCAACGGCCAGACCGCCGCCGCCGTAGATCGTGCAGAGTACGGCGGCGCGGACGGCGTCACCGCCGCCTTGCAGGCCATGAACGGTGGTGAGCGTCAGTCCGAGCAGGGCCATCACGCCGGCGCCGCCCGCATAGACCAGGGCGTGCCGGCGGCGGCCGAAATGGACGATTGTCTCCGAGGCGACGGCAAAGAGGACAAACAGCCCAACGAGCGCCGTGCCGCTGGGACCGCTGATGAGATCGCGGTACATCGTGGCCGCATCGGACGTGAACAGCGGCAGGCCGCTGTAGATCACGTGGAATGCAGTCAGGTAAGCCAGCGTTGTGCAGGCGATGGCCCCGGCGTGCAGGGCGGGCAATCGCCAGCGGAAGGCGGCCAGCAGGAGAACGACGGCGTCGATGGCGGCAATCGCGATGATCGCCGCCGGGTGCGGCCACGCCAGGCCCAAGGCCGCCAACATCGCGATCATTCCCAGCAACGCCGTCATCGTGCCGCAGAGGTGCCAGCCGGCCAGTTCGGGATCGCGGCCGACGCCGCGGCGGACGGTCAATCCGCAGGCCAGGATCGGCACGGCCGCCAATGCTACGGGAACCGACAACCGGCTTAGCGCAGCGGTGACGCCGCCGGATCGGGCGGCCGCCATTCCCAACGCGATCAGCATGGCAAAGGCGGCGGTGCCCAGCAATGTAAAGAGGTTGCCGGTGTCGGCGGCGGTAAGCCGTTTGCGCGGCGGCAGTTTCGCCAGATACGCCGCGACGGGCGCAGCAAAAAACAGAACCGGTAGGCAGGCGGCGGAGACGTACCACCAATCCGGCGACTCGGAAGTGAGCCAGTGGGCCGCCACCAGGATCGACACCGAGCCGCCGAGCACGGCGACGACCTGCAACCTAGGGCCGTCGGGAACCAGCACTCGCGCGGCGCACCAGGTCAAGGCGGCGAAGACGGCCAATGTCGCCAGGTCGGCAGTGATGGTGCCTAGCCCCCAGTTCTCTTTCCATATTGCCGCGATTGCCAAGAAGCAGAGCGGCACCAGCAGCGTGGCGATCACGAGCAGGCCGAGGCTGGTGGAGCGGAGCTTCCAACGGTGATGGGCGTAGAGGCCGACGCCGAAGACCGCGGAGCAGGTGGCCACGAACGTGCTCAATTGGAGATAGGGGTTCGCCGCGAGTTGTTCCCAAAAGCTGATGACCAACGCGATGGCTGGGCCGACGATCAGCAGGCCGCCGACCAACTCTCCCCAGCGGATGTTGCGTTCTTCCATGAAGCCGGCGAGCATCTCGGACCAGGATCGCCGCGGCGGGGGCGGCGGCTGCGGCGGACGCGCTTTCGGCAACGACACTGGCGTTGCCGCCTGCGGTTTCACGATCGTCGGCGTTCTGGCCGCCGGTTGCGGCACGGCGGCCCGGGCTGCGACCGCCGGCAGCGCTGCCGCTGGCGGTTTCGCGGGGGCCACGCCAGCCGGTCGTGGGCTTGCCGCTTCAACTGACGGCGTGGGAACGAGGGTTGCGAGGATGGGCTCTTCGGCTCGGGCCGGCTCGGTTGACGTCGGCACGCCGGCCACCGGCTGCGCGGCCGGATGGAGCAATCCCTTATGGTACGAGCGGACGCGGTCGAGGAGTCGCTCGAATTCCTTCGAGGTCAAACGACCCGAGTTGCGCCATCGTTGCAATTGCCGCTCGACGGCGGCCAGGTCGCGCAGCTCATCGGCGGTGGAGTTATGCAATTCCTTTCCGCACCACTCGCAGCACGGGTTGGCCGACGGCGTACGGTGCCCGCAGAAGACGCAAAGGGCGGTGTTGCCCGCCGGCCGCTTCCCACCACTAAGAACGAAGGCCAGCAGCACCCATATTCCGTGGCCCAGCAGCGTGATCACGGCCAGCGCGACGGCCAAGCCTATCAGACCGATAAAGAGGTCTTGCATGATTGAGTCTGCGGATGTCAGTATCGTCGGGCGATGGTTCGCTTGGCGGGCGGACTGTTGCCCGCCATATTATGGGATATTCCGGGAGGGAAAAAGGGGACAGGTCCAATTTGTGCGAAGCACCCTCCGGGCCGTTCCGGCAAATTGGACCTGTCCCCTTTTTCCCAGCGGCGGCGAGCGTTCTGCCCGAGAGAGAGGGCTCGAAACTGGCGGCGATATAACCGGGGTTTTTGCAAGGCCCAAGATCGAAGGTTCAAGGTCCAAGGTTCGAGGTTCGAGGTCCAACTCGCAACCTGCGGCGATATTTCCCGGCTTTTTCTCCGCCGCCGCCTCGCCGGCTGCCAGCGGTCGGCAATCAGCGTTCGGGCTTAATCTCAGAATGGGGGGGTTGTTGCCAACATGCCGCCGTGCTATGTTGGCGGCTTCACGTCGTGCCAACGTAGGGAGTGGCGCCGCGCGGACCTCACAGCAGTGAAGTCGCGATTCTGCCCTGGGGCGAACCTGGGGCGTCCAGGTTTGCAGAGTGTTTCGCAGTGCAGTATCGTCGTGACCCGCCACGAGGGCCGCTGGGATTGTGTCGGGAAGACTGCCGAACAACGCAAGCCGTAACGCCAGGGAGTCTTGCTCATGCTGAAAGCCGCTGGAATTCGCCGCCGTCTGTTCGCCATCTCGAAATCTCGCAGCGACGCCTCCCGTCGCAGCCTATTTCACCGCCGTTTGCTTTGCGAGCCGTTGGAGGACCGGCGGTTGCTGGGCGTGCTCACCGTCACTAGCACTAACGACAGTGGCGCAGGGAGCCTCCGGGCAGCGATTTCGGCCGCTAATGCCGGCGACACCATCCAGTTCCATCAAAGCCTCTCGGGCAAAACGATCAACCTCACAAGCGGTGGCGTGGACATCTCGAAGCCACTTACGATCCAGGGCCTCGGTGCCGGTCAGTTGAATGTTAGCGCAAAGAACAGTCTTCTGTCTAGTGTGTTTCAAGTTGACGCCAACGTGGCGGCGAGCATCTTCGACCTCACGATTAGCGGCGGCAATGCGTCAAGCTATGGGGGCGGAATCTATGACGCGGGCAACCTCACGGTTACAAACTGTGCGCTCTCTGGGAACACCGCCAGCAGCGCGGGCGGCGGCATTTATCTCGACGGGAGCGTCGGCGGTAAGCTGACTGTTACTGGTTACACTTTCTCCGGGAACGACGGGCTGACGTGGGGCGGCGGGATCGGTTATGTTGGCACTGGCGGTAAGTTGACGGTCACCAACTGCACCTTCTCTGGAAACGGTGCGTCCTGGGGCAGCGGCATTTGGGCACAAGACGGGACGACTGTCATTACTAACTGCGCCATATCTGGAAACACGACCGGCGCGGGCATCAACAGTTTGAATGGCGCGATGACGATCATCGGCACCACCATCTCTGAAAATGCGGGTGGCGGAATTTATAACGACTCGGGCAACACGACGACAATCATCAACAGTACGCTATTCGGAAACGGAGTCGGTACGTACCAGGGGGGCGGCATCTACAACGCTGGCACGTTGATCATCAATGACAGCACCATCGCCCGGAACTCGGCAACTGGCGCCGGCGGCGGTATTTACCAATACTCCGGGGCGGTAACGCTGAAGAACACGGTCGTCGCCGATAATTCGAATGGATCGTCTGACATTTCCGGTGCGGTTACCACCGACCACTGCCTTATCGGAACCACTGCCGGGCGCAGATTTCCGACACGGGAGGAAAAAGCGTTCTTAACCAAGACGCTCTCCTTGGTTGGCAGGGCTATTACGGCGGCCCGGCGTTCCTTGACGGAAGCCAAATGCTGACCATACCGCTTGCACCCGGCAGTCCGGCGATCGGCGCCGGCAGCAATGCCCTAATCCCGTCGGGTATCAGCACCGATCAGCGCGGGCTGCCGCGCGTTTGGCCGGCAAACGGCGCGGTGGACATCGGCGCGTACGAATACCAGCCCTTTGTGACAAGCATTAGCCCGGCAACTGGTTCCTCGGGAGGTGGCACCCGGGTGACCATCACGGGAGTGGATATGAGTGCAGCCACGGCGGTGGACTTCGGCGTGACGGCAGCAACCGACTTAGCAGTCACGGCGACGCAGATCAAGGCCACGAGCCCGGCGGGAACGGCAGGAACCGTGGACGTAACGGTGGTCACCCCTGCGGGCACGTCAACCGCATCGTCGGCTGACCAGTTTACTTACCAGACCACACCGACGATTACCTGGTCCAATCCTGCGGACATCACTTACGGCACCGCTTTGGGCAACACGCAACTCAACGCCGCGGCCACCGTGCTCGGAACTAGCGTTCCTGGGACCTTTGCCTACAGTCCTCCTCTCGGAACCGTGCTGCACGCCGGCAAGGACCAGGCCCTCTCGGTCATTTTCACGCCCACCGACACGACCGACTACGCAGCAGCGACCGACGCTGTATCAATCAACGTCGATCAGGCTTCCTTGACGATTACGGCGGACGACAAGCCGAAGGTCTATGGGGCGGCGCTGCCCACGTTGACGGCCAGCTATATGGGATTCGTCAACGGCGACACGTCGGCCAACCTGACAACCCAGCCCACGCTCGTTACGACGGCGACCGCGTCCAGCCACGTCTCGGGCAACCCGTACGGCATTGCGGCCAGCGGGGCGGTGGACTCGGACTACACGATCGCCTACGTGCCCGGAACGCTCACCGTCACGGCGGCAACGCCGACGGTCACCTGGACCAATCCAGCGGACGTCGTCTACGGCACGGCCCTCAGCAGCACGCAACTCAACGCCAGCACGTCGTGGACGGTTGCGGGATCGCTGGTGAACGTGCCGGGGGAGTTTGATTATACGCCCGTCAGTGGAACCGTGCTACGCGCCGGAGACCACCAACAGCTTTCCGTCGTCTTCACGCCGAACGACGCGACGGACTATACAACGGCGAACAAGACCGTGTTGATCAATGTCTTGCAGGCCACGCCGACGATCACCTGGGCGAACCCGGCGGATATCATTTACGGCACGGCGCTGGGCAATGCCCAACTCGATGCCGCTGCATCATGGACGGTGGCTGGAACGGTAGTCAACGTGCCCGGAAACTCTGTCTACACGCCTGCCAGCGGAACGCTGCTACATGCTGGAAACAACCAGCAGCTTTCCGTCGGCTTCACCCCAAAAGACACCCAGGACTATACAAAGGCTCAGCAAGAGTGTGTCGATCAACGTGACCATCATCGGCAGTGTGGTCGTTGCCGAAGCTGCGGCCCCAAAGAACGGCGTCCTCGAATCCAACGACCCCCTGATTCTCACTTGGTTGGCGAAGGGCCCCAATCCCGTTTCGCAGCAGACTGTGAAAGTCGATGGCAAGGTGGTTGCCCCAGCCAGCAGCGAGCCAATCGGCGGGCCTTACAGCGGCAAATACTATTCCTGCCAAATAGGCACATGGACGGCCGGCAGCCATACGTACACGATTACGGCAATCGACACGAAAGGTCTTACCTACACCTATTCGGGTTCATTTGATCCGGTGGGGCCCGTCGTGCCGACGATCGACAGCGTCATGGTGGCGGAAGCGGCCGCCCCGAAGAGCGGAGTTCTCGAATCCAATGAGAAGCTGATTGTCACCTGGGCCGCGTCGAGCAGCAACGGCATCGCGCGGCAAAGCGTCACGGTCGATGGAAAAGCGATCCCAACGATCTATGGCCCCTACGGAAAGTTCTACAGTTCCCCGATCGGAATCTACTCGGCTGGGACTCACCAGTACGTCATCGCCGCGACCGACATGAAGGGGGTGACGTGCAGCTACACCGGGACCTTCACCGTCGCCCCGGGCCCGGTGACGCCGCCGGTGGTCTCCTCCGTCGTGGTATCCCCCAGCACAATCACGTCGGGCAATTCGGTGACCATCACCTGGGCGGCAACGAAGGACGCCGTGTCGCAGAGCGTAATCGTTGACGGCCGGCGGTTTACGACGATCGGTGGACCATACACCAATAAGTGGTACTACTTGTGCTCGGTCGGGGTGTGGTCGGGGGGAACACATGCCTACTCGATCACCGCGACGAATAAGAGCGGCATCAGCTCGACGTATTCGAGTACGTTCGACGTGACCGCGACGTTGGTCCCGCCGCTTGTGATCGGCGGCGTCGTGGTCGCCGAGGACGCCGCGCCAAGGGACGGCACGCTGGACCCGACGGAGATGCTTGTGATGACCTGGGGAGCATCGGCGCGGATCGGCGGGATCACCTCGCAGACGATTACGATTGACGGCCGCACGGTTTCGCCGGCCGGCGGCACTTCCGGCGGACCGTACTACTGCGTGATCGGAGCATGGTCGGCCGGCACGCACACCTACGTGATCACGGCGACGAGCAGTTCGATGGGCGGCGGTTTCAACTTCTCAGGCACGTTTACGGTCGCCGCCAGCAGCGCCGATTTGCTCGCCGCCGTCGTCGAGGAGGACGACTCCACCAGTTCCGACTCGCTCGATCTGCTGTCGGCCGCGTTGCCGCTGGGCAACCGATCGCTCCTGGGCGGGCGACCGGCGCCGAACGCGTTCCAGCCTAGCGCTGCGGACAAAACTGACGCGCTCGATCTGGTCTTCGCGGCGATGGGAGGCGACGGCAAACGAGCCTAGCCGAAGAGGGAGACGGCGTGGGGGCAGTTCGACTACGCAAGATCAGGGGCCTTTCACCACGAAAGGCCGAAGGTACGAAATCACGAAGGGCGTCTCTCTTCTTGCGGTTCCCCATCGCGATTTCGCGTCTTCGTGGTCAAAAGACGGAGATGAGCAGATCTTCTGCAAGTCCCGGCCATCAAAACTCGATCTGATACTTCTGCGTCATCTTGCGGCGAACGTCCGCCGTAGCGGCAATGATCTGCTGGCGAATCTGTTGGATATCGGTAGCGGCGTCCGCCTTCTCCTCGGCGCGAATGACTCGTCGTTGTTCGCCGGTGGCCTTGAGCGAACCCATCCCGTAGATGTCCGGCCCGCCGTTGTACCCGCCGTAAGCGCCGTAGCGATAGCCGCCGTATCCGTAGCCGCCGGCGTCTCCGCCGGCGGAGCCGCTGGTGACCTGGGCCTGACGAACGCCGGACTGGATTCCCATGGTCTTGATGGAGGACGTGGCCTGGCGAAGCGAGTTGGCGACGAATGCGCCCCATTGCACCAGCTCGTCGTCCACATTGAGAATGGGCATGCGTTCGATCTTGCGGGCGTACTTGTCAAAGTAGAGCTGCGTCGACGCGAGGTTCTTCACACTCCGCAGGCCCTCTTTCAAGTCGTCGGCCATGCCTGTGATCGTGCGGAAATAATCGCGCGACTTCTTCGCCTGCAACGCCGGCAACTCGCCGGGGCTGACCGGCGCATCGGCCTCCAAATTTTCCGCGGCGGGCGAATCGACAATGCTCAGCAGCCGCCGCAAGCCGTTCTTGGTCAGTTTGCCGGCCAGTGAGATTTCATTTCCCTGCGCCTTGGCCGTCCAGGAAGAGACTTCATTGATCGACATCCCCCGGTCGGACATGATCTGCACGAACAAATCCTTGGCATAGGGCGCCACGATCGAGGCGTCCCCCTGCACGTCGATCACGGCCATGCACGACGGCTGTTCGCCGATGCGGACGCCGACGCGAACTCCCTGGACGGTGTTGAGCAATTTCGCCAGTTGCGTGAGATCGGCCCCCCACTGCTCCAATCGTTTCGAGCGCGACTTGAGATACTTGCCGATTCGCTCCAACGAGAAGACGCCGTCGAGATCGACCGCCATAATGATGTCGCTGCCCGCCTTGTCCGAATAGACGGCTGCTTTCTGCAAGTACGGCGACAGCGGCCGCGGCGTCGAGCTGCGCACGTCGCGGATCCAGCGGACGACTGCCTGACGGTTTGCCGGCCCCATCGCTCCGACCAGTCGCGGAGCGAATTTCAAGATGTACGTGTCATTCGGCCGAGCGACCGCGGGCAGGCCTTCGATCGTGTCGAGCGTGCCGTGCCGTGCCTGTTCGATCGCTTTGGACGAGAGGTCTTGCCCCAGCTCGATGACGGCGGCCTCCCAGAGCGGCTCCATGAACTGGAAGTCGATCTGAGAGGCCAGCACGAAACGCGTCGCCTGCGGCGGCACCCGCGTCAATCCCGACTCGAACGCCTCCTCGACCTTCGAAGCCCAGTCTTCCTTCAAGCCCATGGGGCTGCTCTTCGCCTTCTCCAGGTTCAAGATCACCACGGCATTTGCCGAACGCGGAATCTTGTTGACCAATTCCTGAAACTCATCGTCGGCGAAACACCAAGGGGCCAGTACTGCAACGGCCGCCAGAGCGGCGAGCGAAATGACGCTGGCGGATGCGATTGGCAACTTCGACTTGCGTCTCATGGTACACCTTTCGTTGGCTGGTAAGCGATGGGCTGCGGTCGTTATAAACTCAGACTGCAAAAGCCGGGGTCACCGCACCACAACGTGCAAAGACGGTGCGATTCAAGGATATAATAGCGTGCGGCAAGCACATTGAAAAGCAGTGGGACGACGGGGTGCTTTCCTAAGACGGCGTGGGTGGCCCAGTTCCCCCCGATGCCCCGCCTCTTTTCTGTGCCAGGGGTTGTGGGAGGATTGATTGGGTCGAGGTGCTCCCCAACGTCGATCCACAACCTGGCCCCAAGCGAGAATCCCACAACGCCGAATAAGGACAACTGCGAATCAGGTAATGTGTCCCCGTTGCTTGCCCGTAGCTTGGGTGTCAAAGGCCTGCCTCGAAGCAGCCGGTTAGCGCCGGCAGGCAAAGAGTTGCTACACCAGCCGAAATGTTGACTCCTGGAAGGCGCATAGAGTGGCGTCGAGGTCTCGGGAAGGTGCAACAGTTCACGTGTGATTCGGCTCCTGACACCTTCTCCCCCTCTTCTCCCCCTTTTCCTCCTTTTCCTTCTGTTTCGGCGTCAGGCAACACCAAAACGGTTCAAGTGGAACAGTCGATAGACGTTTTGCCAGTAGACTTTTTCCAGGGTTTTCCGATCTAAGCCGACGCCGTCTATCTTCCAGTCGCCCTGGATGGGAGTGGGATGATCGAACTGCTTGTCGTTGGTCTGCAGATAGCGCCAGTGAACTTGATAGAACCAACGGTCTTCTTCCTTAGTAAAACGTTTAGCGGGGCCGGCGCCCTGGATGTCGCCGCCGACAAAAAACATTCGATCGGTGCCGAACATGACGCGATCCTGATGGCGGGTGAAGAATTCACGGCCGTCTTTCGCAGGATGGCGGCCCAGTTCGCCCAGGCGGGCGGCGAAATCGACATAGAGATTCGGCATCTCGTCCAGCCACTTCGAGACGGTCTTGATGTCCTCCGAGTTGTTGGCAACGTGGCAGCACTGGAACTTTACCCGCGGAAATCTGCGAATGACGTTGTTCCTTTGTTGAAGCAGAACGTCGCGCGGCGGGTATTTGCTGCGGTCGGCAAAAGACCACTCCGGATGCAGTTGCAATTCCTTCCAGCGTTCGTTCTGCGGGTTCCAGGGCGCGAAAAACGCCTTGGGATCGGTGGTGTGAAAAGCGACAATGATTTTGAGCTCGCCGGCCCTTTGCCAGATGGGAAACAACCGGGGATCATCGACGCGGACCAGGGTGCCGCTTCTGTCCCGGACCTTCAGGCCCAAGTCCTTGAAACTCTTCAGGCCGATCGCCCCGGCCTCGACGGCGCGGGTGAGCATATCCGGCGCCTTGCTGAAAAAATCGGGGTCGCTTTTCATCAAGGACCAGTCGAAGGCGTACATCGTGCCGATGCGGTTTCTGTACGGTTTGGCAGCGGAGATGAACTTGTAACAATCTCCATCACCCGTGACGCCGATGTTGATCCCGTAGTGGATGTAGTTGTCGTCCATCGTCTTGAGACACCGCTCAACCGATTCCGAATCGATATGACAATGCGCGTCGATGACTTTGCCAGTTAGCGGCCTGTCGGAAAGATGTTCTCCTCCCTTCTTTGTGACTTCATCAGCTCGGCAAAGGCCGCTCAGGGTCAACCCGGCGGCGCCGATGCCCGCCTTTTTCAAGAATGCTCTTCGCGACGATGTTTCCACGGTTTGATTCCTTCGATGAAAGGCGATTAGGTTTGTCTGGCCCAATAACGAGTTTTCCCCTCGTCAGCACACACTCCGTTTCATTTTACCCTGTCGCGGGACAAATAGGGAGACATTTTACGAATAGCAGGGAAGCGTCAAAACGTGCCCCGAAAAAGGAAGGGCAAGCGAAAAAGGCGTCAGAAACCATTCTTTCTCGCATTGTCTTCACTTGTTCCGCGAGAAACGGTTCCTGGCGCCTTTTCCCCATTGCGTTGGCACCCCAATAGGCAAGCTATCGGGACCACACGCGAGTATCCATCGCCTTCAATCGCTCTATGAGGGTTGCACTTCCAGGTGGCCGAGGAGTGCGATCCCGACACTCTATGACAGCCTTCCGGTTTTGTCAATAATAGTAGTACGTTTCCGTCCCTTTCCTGCCTCTGATATATCAATTCACCACATGCCCCACGCTCTGCGGCAGCTTCGTCTCGGCCCGGTGGCGATCGACTTCCCGGTCGTCCAGGCGGCGCTGAGCGGATACAGCGATTGGCCGATGCGGGTGATCGCGCGGCGGCTTGGGGCGGCGTACACCGTCTGCGAGGTGATGCTCGATCGGTTCATCGTCAACGTGACCAAGGGACGCAAGGCGAAGCGGTTCCTGCGGGTCAGCGACGAGGAACATCCCTGCGGGGCGCAGTTGATGGGGGCCGTGCCCGAGGAGTTCCCGCCGGCGGCGATGAAACTCGTGGCGGCGGGCTTCGACGTGATCGACCTGAACTTCGCCTGCCCGGTCAAAAAGGTGCTGGGGCGCTGCCGCGGCGGGTTTCTGTTGAGCGATCCGGCGACGGCGCTGGCGATCGTCGGCCAAGTCCGCGAAGCGCTGCCGCCGCAGGTTCCGCTGACGGTGAAAATGCGCCGCGGCATGGACGAGAGCCAGCAGAGTCGCGACAATTTCTTCGCGATCTTCGACGGCACCTTCCGCCTGGGCGCGGCGGCGATCACGGTCCATGGCCGCACCGTCCGGCAACGTTACGAGGGACAGAATTCGCGAGAGTTTTTGGCTGAGGTCAAGCGGCACGCCGGCCAACGGACGGTGCTCGGTAGCGGCGACCTCTTTACCGCCCGCGATTGTCTCGACATGCTCGCCGCGACCGGCATGGACGGCGTTTCCGTGGCGCGGGGGGCGATCGGCAATCCCTGGATCTTCGAGCAGGCCCGGGCGCTGGCCGCCGGCGTGGTCTTGCCGCCGCCGAGCCTGCACCGGCAGCGGGAGGTGATCGCCGAGCACTATCGGCTGTCGGAAGAGATTTACGGCCCGAGCCGCTGCTGCCGCGTGATGCGGAAGTTTGGGATCAAGTACGCCCGGCTGCACCCGCAATCGCGGCAGGTGCGCGACGCCTTTGTCGCGGTGACGCAGCCGGCCCATTGGCGGGCAGTGCTCGATCGTTGGTACGCCGACGACCTGCCGGGGGTCGAGCCTGCGCCGCCGATTGATGGATTCTACGGTTGATGCCTCCGGAGCGCGGATGCTGCTACGCGTATCCGGCACACGCCGTGTGCCGATCAAATTGGCCAAAGACGCCGAACAACGGCACACGGCGTGTGCCGGATACGCTCTGGCAGTGGACGCTTCCTGCTACGTCAGCAGCGCGCCGATTTCCTGCCGCAGGCGCTGCTCGATCACCCCTTTGAAAAAGGCGGCGGCGATCGGCAGGTCGGCGGCCACTTTCACCTGCTCGGGCTCGACGGCGACCGTGCCGCTGACGCCCATGCCCATCGCCTTCAACGCGAAGGAGAGCGTGTGATCGTTCCATTGCTCGCGAAGATCGCTCACGTGGCTCTGGTATTGCGTCAATGCGGCGGCCAGCTTCTCTTTCAGCCGGCGAGTAGCTTCGTCCAAACCGAGGGAATGGGGCACTTCAAAGTTGATGCGGGGCATGGAGGTGAGGGGTCAGAGGTCAGGGGTCAGAGAGATGGAGATGGCCGCTTGCGGTTTCGCGGGGAGTTTTAGCCGATTTTCGCTTTCAGTTGGTCGAGCAGTCGGATGCCGCGGCCGATCTCTTCTTTTTGACGGGCGGGGTCTTGCGGGATTTCGCGTTCGATGGTCAGGGGGCCGGCGTAGCCGAATTGGCCGAGCGTGCGGAGGAAGTTCTCCATGCCGACTTCGCCCTCGCCCAGCGGCGTCTCGACGCCCCAATCGACGCCCGGCCGAGCCGACCATTTCGCGTCCTTGCAGTGGACGCTGCGGACCCAGCGGCCGACCTTCCGCAACGCCGCGATCGGCTCGCCGCAGCCGTAGAGAATCATGTTGGCCGGATCGAAATTGACGAACAGGTTATCGCGGCCGACCTCGCCGAGGAAATCGACGAGCACGTCGGCCGTCTCCTGGCCGGTCTCAAGGTGCAGGTTCTGCTCGTTCGCCCGGCAGTGGTTGCAGAGTTCGCGGGCGACGGCCACCACCTCGCGGTGCAGCGGATCGGCCGGGTCGTGCGGCACGAAACCGATGTGCAGCCCCACCGCCGCGACGCCGAGAATCCGGGCGAAATCGGAGATCTCTTTCATCTCCGCCAGCCGCGCCGCTCGCGTGGCCGGCGGCACCAGGCCGACAGTCCGGGCGACCGTGGGGATGTCGGCGTAGCTCTCTCCCTCGAAGCCGCCGAAGACGGCGGTGATGCGGATGCCGAAGTCGTCGAGCCGGGTGAGAAACTCGGTGGCTTGCCGCTTGGTCCGTGTTGCCCGCGAGGGGGCGTGGAGTTGGATCGTGGGGACGCCAAGGTCGCGAACGACTTCAAGCCGCACACCCAAGCCGGCGTCGATGCTGGCGAACACGCCCAGGGGCCATTTTTCCATCGGTCTTGCTCCTTGCGAATTCCCCGCGAAACCGCAAGCGGTTCGCCAGTTCGTTGCGAAGCCGCAAGCGTTTTTTGGGATCACGCGTAGCGGCTGACGTCGGGTTTGACGTCTTCCGGCGTGGCGTCGTTGTCGATCTCGAACCAGTCCTGCTTGAAATCGATGCGCGTGCCCTGCCGTGCGGCGATGTTGCTCACCAGGGCGATGACGGCGTCGCCCAGGGCGATCTTCGGATGGCAGTGGGGCAGGTTCTCCGGCGAGCGGTGGCGGATGCACCATGCCCAATGCTCCAACTCCTCGGTGTAGCCGCGGTCGGCGGGCAGCGTGCCCAATAGGCCGATGGCCGCCGACTCCGGATCACCGTCGGCGGCGACCTCCAGGGCGGCGAGGCCCTTCTTGTCTTTGCCCTTCTTGGCCACGACTTTCGTCTTACTGCCGGTATCGTTGGCTTCGTGAGCCTTGAAGAGCATCGCGTCGCGCTCGGTCTCGATCAGCAGTGTCCCCTCGGTGCCGAAGACGGTTTCGCCGTAGCCTTCGAAGCCGTTGCCGTTGATCGAGGCGTACTGCACGCCGATCTTCCTGCCGCCGGCCGTGGGATCGCCCGGCTTGTAATCCGGCAGCGGGAACTCGAAGAGGCAGAAGACGTGGTCCTCGCAATCGCGGTCGGGCGGAAACAGCGGGCGGTTGCCGGCGGCGACCACGCAGAGCGGATGCGGCTTCTCGGCCTTGGGATCGACGGCCTTGTGCATGGCGTGGACGAAAATGCCGGCCGCATCGAGTTGATGGCTCCCCAGTTCGGCCATCAGGCCCGCCCCGGTGCGATCCCAGAGCCGCCAGCGAATCAACTCCTCGATCGCCGGGCGATTGTAGAGCACCTTGCCCGCCGCGTCCTTGACCGCCAAATCTTCGTAGCCGTACTTCTTGGCATCGACCGCGTCGGCGATCTGGGCGCGGAGCTGCTCGATGTGGATCGACAGGGCCTTCGATTGCTTCTCCCAGTCGGCCTTCTTGTCTTGCTTGAGCTTGTCAAGTTCCTTCAACCGTTTATCCAGTTCGTCGGCGAGCTTGCCGGCCAGCGGATCGTCAGGCTTTGCCTTTTGGGGCATCGGCTGCTGCCAACTGTCGTGGCCGGGAAGGTTGCCGCGATGCCATTGGGCGCGGATGTGGTGCAACTCGCCCAGCAATCCGCGGCCGATCATGGCCACGGCGTTATCGTAGAGGATGTTGTAGTGCCGCTGATGGCCGGTGGCCAACAGGAGGTTGGTTTGGGCGGCGACGCGGGCCATCTCCTTGCACTCGTGGACGCTGTGGCCCATCAACTTCTCGGTGATCACGTGCAGTCCGGCCTTCATGGCGGCGACCGCCGCGGGGGCGTGCAGGTGCAGCGGCAATGCGATAATCACCGCCTCGATGCCGTCCTGCTTGGCATGGGCGATCAGGTCTTGATAGGCGCCGTAAACCTCGACGTTCTTCCTCGCCGCGGCTTCGTTTTTCCAACCGTAGACGCTCATCAAGCCCAGACGGGTCTTGCTTCCCTCGCCGCCGTAATGGTCGCCGTGGAAAGCCCGCCAGACGTTGTAGGGACGGATGTCGGCGATGGCCTTGACGGTGATGAACTTCGGATTGATCGCCCCCAGCAGCACGCTCCCCTCGTCGCCGGTGCCGATGACGCCGACGCGCAGCGGCTTGGCCAGCGAAGCGTCGTAGTGGAAATACAATGGCCCCAGGCCGTTGCCCGGGCGGGCGTCGCTCTTGATCGTCTTGCTGAGCAGATCGCGGCGGATGAGCTTGCTGCCCACGGCGGCGCAGAAGTTCTCTTTTCCGATCGACCTGTCTTCGGCGCTAAGGAACATAGTGTTTCTTTAATCTGTTGTAGGAGGCGACTCCCGTCGCCGATTGTCCCAGCGCCGTAATCGGCGACGGGAGGCGCCTCCTACAATGCTCACGATTTTCCGCTGGCCGGAGGAACGCCCTCCGGGGTTTCGTCGCTTTGGATGTCGAACCAAGACGGCTTGAACTCGATGCGCTTGCCGCTGCGGGCGGCGAGGTTGGCGGTCAGGGCGATGACCGCGTCGGCCAACGCCGGCTCGGGCCCGCAGCGCGGTTTGTTCTCGGGCGCGGGATTGCGGATGCACCAGGCCCAGTGTTCCAACTCCTCGGTATAACCGCGGCTGACGGGCGGCCCGCTGCTTTTCTCTTTCTTCGCGGCCGGGGCGCCGCTGGCCTGCGTGTCAAGCGTTGGCCCGCCGCCGGCGGCAACTTTGACGCTGCTCGACGATCCGGTCTTCGTGGGGAAGCTCAGTTCCTTCTCCTCCTCCAACACCAGCGCGTTCTTCGTGCCGAAGACGATCTCGCCGTAGCCGCCGAAGCCGTTGCCATTGATCGACGCGTATTGCACGCCGATCTTTTTTTGCCGGGCGAACTTGTCGTTCGCATCGTAACCGGGGGCGGGGAACTCGATGATGCAGTAGACGTGATCCTCGATGTCGCGATCGGCGGGGAACAGCGGGCGGTCGGCCACGGCCGCCACGTTCAACGGATGGGGCTTCTTCGCGTTCGGATCGGCCGCTTTGTGCGCGGCGTGGATGAAGATGCCGGCCGCGTCGAGTTGGTGGCTGCCCAATTCGGCCATCAGGCCCGCCCCGGTGCGATCCCAGAGTCGCCAGCGGATCAACTCCTCGATCGCCGGGCGGTCGTAAAGTACCTTGCCCGAGGCGTCCTTGAGCTGCCGATCTTCGTAACCGAACTGTTTGGCCTGGACGATCTTGTCGGCAATTTGGGCCTCGATTTGTGCAAGCCGGTTGAGGCAGACTTCGATTGCCGAGCCGGAGGCGGCGGCCAGTTGCTGCTTGTACTGGTCCTGTTTCTTCTCCAGAGAATCGGCCAACTTGTCGTTCTTTTTCGCCTCCTTCGGCATTGGCTGCTGCCAGGTATCGTTCCCGGGGCGATTGCCGCGATTCCACTGGGCGCGGACGTAATGCACGTCGCCCAAGGTGCCGCGGAGGATCGCATCGACGGCGTTGTCGTAGAGGATGTTGTAGTGGCGCTGATGGCCGACGGCGAGGATCAGCCCGCTGCGCTGGGCGAGGCGGGCCATCTGCTTGCATTGGCCGACGCTATGGGCCATGAGCTTTTCGGTGAGCACATGCAGCCCGGCATTCATCGCGGCGATGGCCGCCGGGGCGTGCAGGTGCAGGGGCAGGGCGATGATGACCGCCTCGATGTCGTCGGATTTCGCGTTCTTCAACAGTTCTTCGTACCCGCCGCTCGCTTTCTCATAGACTTTGACGTGCCGTCGGGCTTCGTCTTCGGTCTTCCAATCGTACTTGGCCAGCAAGCCGGGCCGTACGGCCAGCGCCGTGTCGCTGTAATAATCGCCGTGGAAGGCCCGCCAGATGTTGTAGGGGCGGATGTCGGCGATTGCCTTGACCTCGATGAAGTCGGGATTGATCGCGCCCAAGAGCACGCTGCCCTCGTCGCCGGTGCCGATCACGCCGACGCGGAGCGGCCTGCCGAGGGCTTGGTCATAGCCGTAGTAGAACGCCCCCAACCCGCCGCCGACCACCACTCCCGCGGCCAGGCTGCCGAGGATGAAGTCGCGGCGGTTCACGCCGGTCGATGCAGTCTGCTTCTGTTGTTTCGGATCCATGTGGTTCACTTCGTCTTGGGCGATACGGGCAGCGGCGGTTTGCGCGAGAACAGCGGGCGGAGAATCCAACGGCTCAAGAAGATGTCCAATCCGCCCCAACGCCCCGCCCGGGTGGCGGCGACGACCAGCAGGGCGAACATTTCGATGAAGTCCTTGTTAATCAACAACGAATGGCCGACCTCAGGCGAATCGTGCGGGTAGACGGTGGGAAAGGGCCAATGCGTAAGCACGACCGAACACATGAAGCAGGCACCGCCCAACGCGGCCAGCGGCGTACATAGCCCGAGCATCAGGCACAGGCCGATCGCCGTCAATGCGAAGGTCACGGTGAAATTGATCTGCTTCGTGCGCTCCCATTGCAGCGGATTCCAACTGGCGGTCGGCAGACCATGCCGCTTCTCCCCGTCGTCCAACAAGCTATAGAGCGACTGAGCGTAGGCCCGTTCCTGAACTTCGATGTCGTTAATCCACTTGTTCGCCTCGCCGCGCAGTTCCATCATGCGGTCCCAGCGCCGCTGTCTCTGGAACGGAGCATCTTGATCGCGCTCCGGATCGTTCTGGAAACGATCCAGCGAGCCCAAGTAGGCGGCGATTTCGTCCGCGTTCTCCTTCAAATACCCGTCGAGTCGCTTTGTGAAATCCTCGCAGACGGTCTTCGCTTTTTCGGCGGATGCATCCGGCAGCCGGTAGAAATCGACGAACTCCTCCTTGACGTGCAGCCAGCGGTCGGCGATGGGGCCGCTGGGGACGACGTTCGTCGGTTTCCCTTTGATCTTGACGACCTCGACATGCAGCCGCTGGCGGCCGTCGATGTCGGGGACCATCGCGTAGAAATAGGCTGCCACGGGGCCCTTGGCGCTGGTCAGAAACGGCGCGGCGGTGAACTCATCGTGCAACTGCTTCTCCGACTTCCAGCGGGCGTCGTGGCGGAAGTCGCTGCGTTTGACCTTCCACAGCCCCTCGTAGAGGAACTGGCAACCCAAGGCCAGCCGCAGCGCCACCAGGGCAAGCACGGCCAGCCCGCCGATCTGAACCCGTTTCTTGCTCAGGGCACTACTCCTTCCCGGCTTTGCTGTCGCGCCCGACCGCGAGGGGTGGGGATTGTCGCCGGCGCGGTTTGGGGCGTGACTCTCGAACTGAGGGGCGCGCACCGCGGCGCAGGTGTGAAAACGCCGCCGCCAAGCCATAACTGCCATTATAACAACTTGCTTTTTCATCATCCAGGGCTGGCGAAGAGAAGAGCGATGGAGCAGAATGGGGAAAACCTCCCTTGGCGCGGAGGAGCGAACCGATCGAAAACCGCTAGTGCGTCGTTCGGAGAGTTCTCCCCGCCGAGAAAAGCCCCCCGATTGCAATCGGGGGGCGTTCCCTTTGTGGCAGGGGCTCTTTGGAACGCGAATAAGCGGCCCCCCGTTATGCCTATGCGAATCGTCCTATGTTATCCGGTCGAGCCGAAGCACATCGAGCAGATCGCCGCCGCGGCGCCTGAGGCGGAGATCGTCAACGCCGGCCAGGAGCGGATCGCCGAAGAGCTTTTTGCGGCCGATATCTTCTGCGGACACGCCAAAGTGCCCGTCGATTGGGACGGCGTCGTCCGCCAAGGGCGGTTGAAATGGATTCAGTCGTCGGCGGCAGGAATGGACCACTGCCTGGTCCCTGCGGTGATCGAATCGGAGATCGCGGTGACCAGTGCCTCGGGCGTGCTGGCCGATCAGGTGGCGGAACACACGATCGCCTTGGTGACGGCCTGGTGCCGTAGTCTGCCGACGTTCCTCCGCGCCCAGCAGAACAGGGAGTTTATTCGCCGGCCGACCCGCGACCTGACGCGGAGCACGGTGGGCATCGTCGGCCTGGGCGGTGTCGGGCGGCGGCTGGCCCAGTTGTTGGCCCCCTTCGAGGTTCGCATCCTCGCCACCGACATGTTTCCGGTCGACAAGCCGGCGTGCGTCGAGACGCTTTGGCCCGCCCATCGGCTCGATGACCTGCTGGCGACGGCAGATTTCGTCGTGCTTTGCATGCCGCTGAACGATTCGACACGCGGGATTATCGACGCGGCAAGGCTCGGCCGGATGAAGCCGAACGCCCTGCTGGTGAACGTCGCCCGCGGGGCGCTGGTGGTAACCGACGACCTGATTGCTGCGCTGGAGGCGGGCCGGCTTGCCGGGGCGGTGATGGACGTGACCGATCCCGAGCCGCCGCCGCCGCAGAGCCGGCTCTGGACGATGCCCAGCGTGATTATCACTCCGCACGTCGGCGGGCAAAGTTCCTGGCGGATCGATAACATGACGCGGCTGTTCTGCCGGAACTTGCGGCGTTGGCGGCAGGGGCTGCCACTGGTGAACTTCCTGGCCGACAAGCGGCTCGGATTCCCGATCCGCGGCGGCGGCTACCCGCTATGGGGGGAAGAAGTTGACCCATGAGACGCCAAAATCGGCGGCCGGGCGGTTCTTTGAGACCAAAACGCGAGGCCGTTTAGCCGGCGAGCTTGCGGGCTGTCGATTTAATCCCGCGACACACCAATGAATAAGGAGTTACGTCAACATGGTCGCCGTAAGTCCTTATTCCTTGGTCGGCATTTCGATTAAATCGACAGACCGCTTGCTCGCCGCGCGAGAACGCCGCGCGGCGAGCAAGCTCGCCGGCTAAACGGTTCGGACGCAACCGCTATAGCCCATTACCACAGCCGATCGCGGCGAACGTCTTGACTATGTACGCCCGTATATTGTAGTATGATGCCAACAAGGGCGCGGCAACTGCCATCCACATCAAACAACGAGGGGAGAATCATGGGACTGATGGACAAACTGACGGAGCGGCAACAGGACGTGTACAAGTTCATTCGCGAGAAGATCCGCGGCCGGGGCTACGGCCCGACCGTCCGCGAGATCGCCGAACATTTTGACATCAACTCCCCCAACGGCGTCGTCTGTCACTTGAAGGCCCTGGTGAAGAAGGGGTTCATCTCCCGCGAGCCGAACATGTCGCGGGCGATCCAGTTGACGGCCGAGCCGATCGAGGAACGCGGCATGCCGCTGGCCGGCCGCATCGCCGCCGGCGTGTTGCACGAGGCGATCGAGCAGGACGAGCGCGTCGATTTCGACGCCATGTTCAATCCCGGCGCGAAGAGTCTTTTCGCCCTGCAAGTCAGCGGCGAGTCGATGATCGAGGATCAGATCGCCGACGGCGACTACGTGGTGGTGCAGAAGCAGCGCACCGCCCGCAAAGGCCAGATCGTGGTCGCCTTGACCGACGAGGGCGAGGCGACCCTGAAGCGTTGGTATCCCGAGAAGAACCGCATCTGCCTGAAACCCGCCAACTCGAGGATGAAGCCGATCTACGTGAAGAACGCCAAGGTGTTGGGGGTTGTGGTCGGAGTGGTGCGAAAGGTGGGGTAGCAGGGTATATGACTCACCACGGCATCGAGATTCCGAAGGATCGGATCGCCCAGTTCTGTCGTCAACACGGCATTCGTCGTCTGGCGCTGTTCGGCTCGATCTTGCGTGATGACTTTCGCCCAGAAAGCGACATCAACGTCTTGGTCGAGTTTGAGCCGAGGGCCAAAGTGGGGCTCCGGTTCTTCGCTATCGAACGCGAGTTGTCGGACCTTCTCGGTCGAAGAGTGGACCTGAACACCCCAGGCTTTCTCGGTCCGTATTACAAAGAAGAAGTGCTGCAAGAAGCAGAGTTTCAGTATGACACGGCATAGCGATCAGGCACGTCTGCATCACATGCTTGACCATGCGATCGAAGCAGTTGCGCTCGCGCGCGGCCGGAACCGTGGAGATCTCGACGCCGATCGCATGCTAAACCTGTCGTTGGTCCGTTTGCTGGAAATCGTGGGTGAAGCCGCTGCCCGCCTTTCGCCGGAGACTCGCGACGGCTGCCCGAGCATTCCCTGGCCTGACATCATCGGTCTGCGCAACCGTCTGATCCACGGCTATGATGTTGTCGATTTCGACATACTCTGGGACATCGTGAGCGGTGACCTTCCGCCATTGATTGCCCAGTTGGACAGCATCCTCAAAGAAGCATGTGAGTTGAAACGGGGACGCAGCTAGTTTTGACACGCCGAAGCGAATGAGGACGAGACGTGCACAAAGTCATTTCCGTCAATGTCCTGGATGACTACCGACTCGACTTGACGTTTGAGGATGGTACTTGCGGGCAAGCCGATCTTCATGAGCTTGTCGGCAGCGGCGTCTTTTCGCTTTGGAACGACTACGCGGCCTTCCGGAACGTGAAGATCGGCGATTCCGGGGAACTCCTCTGGTCGGACACGGTGGATCTCTGCCCTGACTCGCTCTACCTGCAAGTGACGGGAAAGAAGCCCGGTGACATATTTCCGAGCCTCAAGGGGGAGCCGGTGAATGCCTGAGATTTCCAGGTTCCTCGGGATTGTGATCAAGATGTTCGTCAACGATCACAATCCGCCGCACTTTCATGCAATCTATGGCAACGTCGAAGCGCTGGTCGAAATCCGCGGGCTCTCTGTATTCGCGGGGCGGTTGCCCCCGCGAGTTCTCGGCTTGGTGTTGGAGTGGGCCGCACTTCACCAGCGAGAGCTGCTCGACGACTGGAACCGCGCCCAGAGCCACAATCCCTTGGTGAGAATCGAGCCGCTCTAGCAGTTGTGTTGAATGCCGGTTGTCGCCAGGCAGCTATCGCTGGCCCCGCACGTCATACGCCAGCAACAGGTCCTGGTCGCGGACGTACATCACGCCGTTGGCGATGACCAGGTAGGGCCAACTGTTGCGGTCGCTGCGGTCAGGCTGATCGAATCGGCCTCTTAAGTGGAAACCGTCGGGGGTCGCCTCGACGAGGCTGATTGGGCCGTTCTCGTTGCGGCAATAGAGCATGCCGTCGGCCCAGAGCACCGAGCATTTGCCCGAACTGCGGTCGGTCCATTTCACTTTGCCGGTCTTGTAATCGAGACAGGTCAGCACGCTCGGATCGCTGCATCCGTAAAGAAAGCCGTCGACCAGCACCATGCCGCCGTGATGGTTCTTCATTTTCTTGGTGAAATAGAACTGGTTTGCCACGAAGCCGTCGTCGGAGGGCTCGATTTTCACCAATCCGCCGCCCTGGCCGTAACCGCTAGCGGCGAAAACCGTGTCGCCGTGAATCACGCACATTGAGCAGTTGGCCACGCGGCTGGCGGGGGCATCGTAACGCCACAAGAGCTTGCCGTCGTTGGCCGCAACGCCGATCACGCCCTTTCTGGTGAGATTGACGTACTGCTTCACGCCGCCGGCGGTCATCTTGACGACCGAGGCGTAGTCGGCCGGATCGCCGACGGGCGAGGCCCAGACCAGGCCGCCGTCCTTCTTTCGGATCGCGGCGATCGTGGCCTTCCGCCCGCCGGGGGTGCAAATCACCCAAGGGCCGTCAACCAACACCGATTCGGCGTATCCCCAGCTAGGAACCCGGCCGCCGAAATCCTTGACGACATCACGATGCCAGATGATCCGCCCGTCGTTGGCGTCCATGCAGACGATGTCGCCGGCAATGCCGAGGGTGTAGAGGCGGTTGCCGTCGATGGTGGGCGTCGAGCGCGGGCCGGGAAATCCGTTGCCGTTGTTGCGGACCGGGCCGATGGACGTCGCCCAAAGCTGCTTTCCTTCGCGGCTTGTGTCGAGGGCCAGCACCCACTCCTGGTCGTCCTTTTGGCCCATCGTGTAGAGCACGTTGCCGACGACCGAAGGCGCGCTGTTGCCGATGCCGAGGCCGGTGGCCTTCCAAAGCAGCTTCGGCCCGTCGCTGGGCCACTGCTTCAAGAGCCCCTTTTCGCGGCAGATGCCGTCGCGATTCGGGCCGCGAAACCCCGGCCAGTCGTCGGCCCGAAGTCCGCCGGCCACCGGCATCACGATCAACGCAGACAATAATAAGAGGAGAGGGAGGGCGCGGGCGCTGGGCATCGTCGTTCTTTCCAATCTGGGGTTCTGCAAGGAATGCCGCCGGCCAATATGGCGAACCAGAGCGATTTCGCTTCCGCATTCGAGGCGCGACAACCAAGAGATTCTACCGCAACGCCGACAAAGAGGAAAATCCGGCCGGCCCCCGTCCCACAAATGCCGCCACAAGGGGGGCCGCGGAACTTTTTCGCCCCTGCCGTCGTCATAATCCTGGACCCGTCCCCGTCGCAAACACTACCCGTGTAAAGCGATAGTCGGTCAACTACCGTTTCCTCCATCGCAGGGAGACTCAAGTCATGTCACGTCGCTTCGCGCTTTGTGCCGTGTTGTTGTGTGCCGCAGCGGCCGCCGCCGCCCGGGCGGAAGGGCCTGGGCAATCCAACCTGCCGCTGAAGAAGGTGGTGATCTTCAGCTCCGGCGTCGGGTTCTTCGAACACGACGGGCAGGTCACCGATGACGCCAAGGTCAAGATGGAATTCAAGACCGCCGACATCAACGACCTGCTGAAGAGCATGGTCGTGCAAGACCTCGACGGCGGCCAGGTCTCGACGGTCACCTACGCCTCAAAAGACCCGATCACCAAGACGCTCCAGGGCTTCGCCGTCGATCTGACGGCCAATCCCACCATGGCCCAATTGTTGCAGCAGCTTCGCGGCGAACGGGTGATGGTCGAGGCGCCCAGCGAACTTCGCGGCGTCATCCTCGGCGTGGAACAACGCAAGACGAAGCTCGGCGACCACGAAACAATCGAGCAGCCGATCCTCAATCTTCTGACCGAGCAGGGGCTTCGAGCGGTTTCGCTCTTCACCGTCACCAGTATCAAGCTGGAGAACGAAAAACTCGACGCCGAGCTGCGCAAAGCCCTGGCCGTGCTGGCCTCGGGCCACTCGAACGACAAGAAGGCCGTCGAGTTGAGTTTCCTGGGCAAGGGAACGCGGCACGTCCGCATGGGCTACATCCAGGCGGCGCCGATCTGGAAAACCACCTACCGCCTGGTGCTGGCCGACGGGCAGAAGCCGCTGCTGCAAGGCTGGGCGATCGTGGAAAACACCTCGGAAGAGGACTGGAACAACGTGGACCTCACGCTGGTGAGCGGCCGGCCGATTTCGTTCACGATGGAGCTCTACCAGCCGCTCTACGTCCCCCGACCCGAAGTGCAATTGGAACTCTACTCCTCCTTGTTGCCGCAGGTTTACCAGCAGGACCTAGCCCGCAGGAACCTGGAGCTTGCGGCCAGGGCCGCGGGAAGGATGGAACTTGCGGAGGAGGAGGAATTCGCGGCTGGGAAGAGCGTCGCCTTCGGGGGAGTGGCCAGCCGACACATGCCTGCCAGGCAACTTGCCCTTGGCGTTCCTACCGCCGCCACTAGCGAGGGAGGACAGAGGCAGTGGCGAGCCGGCCTGCAAGCGGCCGTCCAGGCCGCCAACGTCGGCAACCTGTTCAAGTACGTCATCGCCACGCCGGTGAGCCTGCCGCGGCAGCAATCGGCCATGCTGCCGATCGCCAACGCCGACGTGAAGGGCGAGAAACTCGACATCTACAACCCGGCCGTGCAGGCCAAACACCCGCTCTACGGCCTGCGCTTCACCAACACGACCGAGTTGTACCTGATGCAAGGGCCGATCACCGTCTTCGACGACGGCGTCTATGCCGGCGACGCGCGGATCGAAGACCTCCCGCCCGGCGGCGAGCGCCTGATCAGCTACGGCCTCGATCTCGATACCGAAGTCGCCCCGGAGACGAAGAACCAGCCCGAAGAATTGCTCGACGTGCGCCTGGTCAAGGGAACGATGCTGACCGATCACAAGTACCAGCGGTCGCAAGAGTACACGGTCAAGAACTCCGGCAAGAAGGCGAAGACGGTCCTTGTCGAGTACCCGATCGACGCCGCCTGGAAGCTGGTTTCGCCGGAGAAGCCGACGGAAAAGACCCGCGAGCTGTACCGTTTTGCCGTGGAGGCCAAGCCGGGCGAGCCGGCCAAGCTTACAGTCGAGGAGGAGCGGACCGATCGGCAGCAGATGGCGCTGACGAATATGGACGACGCCACGATCCAGTTCTACCAGAGCGCCAAGGTCGTTAGCGACAAGGTCAAGGCGGCGTTGGCCGAGATCGTCAAGCGTAAGAGCCAGTTGCAGCAGGTTGCCGCCGACCGGCAGCAGCGCGAGCAGCGCATCCGCCAGATCGGCGAGGACCAGAACCGCGTGCGGCAGAACATGGACCGGCTCGACCGCACCAGCGAGTTGTACAAGAGCTATGTCAAGAAGTTCACCAAGCAGGAGGAGGAGATCGTCAAGCTCAACGAGGAGATCGCCGCGCTCACCGATCACGAGACGAGCCTGCACAAAGCGCTCGACCAGTACCTGATGGGGCTGGATTTGTAGTCCCTCGGCTTTCCCGAAATCCCTTCGTCGCTTATACTTGGAGGATGATGGATGGCCGACGAACATCTCGGTTTGCAATCGCCCTGGTCGCTGCCGCCGTCGCTCTGCTGGGCCGGCCGCAATCGCTGCCGGCCCAGTGGGGTGGGATGATTCCGAGCGGGCAGTTCGAGCTCGCCGACGCCGTGCAGCTTGATCAGGCCGACACGGCCGTCCGCGCCCAGTTGGATCGCGTGAAACCGCTCCTGGCCGACCGGCAATGGGATGAGGCGATCGAAATCCTCCGCCAGCTCTCGGAGACGGCGGAGGGCAAGCTGATCGGGGTCACGCCTTATCGCTTCATCGGCCTGCGCGATTGGTGCCAGTTGCGGCTGGCCGCCCTGCCGCCCGAGGCATTGAAGCTCTATCGCAGCCGTGTCGATCCGGTCGCCCGCAACTGGTACGAGCAGGGCATCGGCAATCGCGACTCCAAATTGCTGCAAAACGTCGTCGATCAGGCGTTTGCCAGCAGTTTCGGCGACAAGGCCCTGATGGCCCTGGGCGAAATCGCGCTGGAATCGGGCGATTTTGCCGCGGCCCGCTGGAACTGGGAGCGGATTGTACCGGCTCGCAGTTCTGATATGGCGCCGGCGGCGGCGGTTGGGGCAGCAGTTGAACTGCCGCCCCAACCAGGTCGCGTGCCGCCCCAACAAGATGCTGTCTCGCCAGCCTGGCCAAGTTATCCCGATAGCAAACTCGACTTGGCGGCGGTTCGGGCGAGGCTCGTGCTGGTTTCGATTCTCGAAGGGGCGACCGCCCGCGCCCGCGGCGAACTGGCCGCTTACCGGAAGTTGCACCCCGACGCCCAAGGCCACTTGGGCGGCCGCGCGGGCCGATACGTCGAATTGCTGCAATCCCTACTGGCGGAGAGCGCCGCTTGGCCGGCGGCCCACGCCGACGCCGACTGGATAACGTTTGCCGGCAATCCGCAGCGCAACGAGGCCGCCGCGTCGCTGGTCGACGTCGGGCCGGTCGCGTGGCGAGTTGCACTGCGGCCGGCCGCCGTCCCCGTGGGCCCGATGGGCGCCAAACCCATTGGGGAAGACCGCCGCGAGCCGCTGAGTTTCTTCCCGCTGCTGGTCGGACGCCGGGCGTTGGTCAACACCGAGCGGCAAGTGCTGGCGATGCAATGCGACAGCGGCCGGCCGGCGTGGGGGCGAACGGTCGCGATCTACGAGAGCGACATCTCGGCGGCGGCCGATCGGCCGATTTTCCCGGTCGAGAGTCTCGGGTCGCCGCGGTTCACCATGACCGTCTTTCGCGACCGGCTCTTTGCGCGGATGGGCGCGACGGTGACCGGCCAGATGCGCGACGCCGCGCCCGATCGGGCGGGATGCCTGGTCTGCTTGGATTTGGCGGCCGAGGGGCGGCTGCTTTGGAAAATCGCGCCGGAAGAGGGTTGGGCCTTCGAGGGTGCGCCGCTGGCCGACGAGCACGGCCTCTATGTGGCGATGCGGCGGCAGGACATCCGCCCGCAGGCCTTCGTCGCCTGCTTCGACGCCGACAGCGGGCGCTTCCGCTGGCGACGATTCATCTGCGGCGCCGAGACTCCGGCCCGCGGCATTCTCCCCGAACAGACCCACAACCTACTGACGCTCGCCTCCGGCACCCTCTACTACAACACCAACCTCGGCGCGGTGGCGGCGTTGCGGGCCGACGACGGCCGCGTGCTTTGGCTCAGCCTTTATCCCCGCGAGTTGCGGGGCGACTTAGCCAAGTTGTCGCCGCACTGGCGGCGCGGGCCGAATCCCTGCCTGCTCGATCGCGGCACGCTGCTGGTCGCCCCCGCCGACAGCCCGCGGATTTTCGCCTTCGACGCCGCCACCGGCCAGATCCTCTGGTATACGGGGACGGAGGTCGAGGATGCCGCCGGGCTGTTGGGCACGGCCGGCGACTGGCTGATCGCCGGCGGGGCCCGGCTCTATTGGATCAGCCTGAAGAAGGAAGACCGCGGCCGGGTGAAGCACGTCTGGCCCGACGGTCCCGAGCGGCCCGGCTATGGCCGCGGAGTCCTTGCCGGCCAGAACGTCCTCTGGTCCAGCCGAGACAAATTGTATATCTTCGACCAGCAGACCGCCCAGCCGCGGCGAGTCGTCGATCTGGCTGCCCTCGGCGCCGCCGGCGGCAATCTGCTGGTCGCTCACGGCAAGTTGCTGATCGCCACGCAGCGCGAGTTGATCGCGCTGGGGATGGCCGGCGGAACGATCGGCAACAAGCAGAGACCGGCGGACACGAATTGATAGAGAGGAGAATGCAAAATGAAAAATGCAAAGTGCAAAATGCAAAATGATCGCCCGTCCTCGTTCATGCCCGGAGCACGGGAACCAGTGGGTCCCGTTTTGCACTTTGCACTTTGCATTTTGCATCTTGCATTTTTCATTTTGCATTTCGTCCCGTGTCCATCAACTGCAAGCAACCAATCATGTCTGAACACGACGACCTTCAGGCCGTACAAGAACTGAACGAAGCGTATCGCGTGATTACCGAGCAACTCGGCCGGGTGATCGTCGGCCAGCGGCAGGTGATCGAGGAATTGCTGGTGGCGATGTTCGCCCGCGGACATTGCCTGCTGGTCGGCGTGCCGGGGCTGGCCAAGACGCTGCTGATTCGCACGCTGGCCGAATCGCTGGCGTTGGAGTTTCGCCGCATCCAGTTTACGCCCGACCTGATGCCCTCCGACATCACCGGCACCGAGGTGATCCAGGAGGATCGCCGCTCGGGCAGCCGCGAGTTGCGGTTCCTCAAGGGCCCGATCTTCGGCAACGTGATCCTGGCCGACGAAATCAACCGCACGCCGCCGAAGACCCAGGCCGCGCTGCTGGAGGCGATGCAGGAATATCAGATCACCGCCGGCGGGCAGCGGCATCAGCTCAGCCTGCCTTTTTTTGTGCTGGCCACGCAAAATCCGATCGAGCACGAGGGCACCTACCCGCTGCCCGAGGCCCAGCTCGACCGTTTCATGTTCAACACCTTCGTCGATTATCCCGAGGAGGAGGAGGAGTTCGACATTGTCCGCCGCACGACGGCCGACATCACGCCGACGATTACGCCGACGCTTTCCGGCGCGGATTATGGAATTGCAGAAGATCGTGCGCCGCGTGCCGGCGGCCGATCACGTTGTGCGTTACGCGATGAAGCTCGTGCGGCTCACCCGGCCCAACAAGCCCGCCGCCCCGCAGTTCATCCGCGATTATGTAAGCTGGGGCGCCGGCCCGCGGGCGAGCCAATACCTGGTCCTTGGGGCGAAGGCCCGCGCGGTGCTGTACGGGCGATTCCATGCCGGGTTGGACGACATCCGCGCCGTCGCCTTTCCCGTGCTCCGCCACCGCATCGTCACAAACTTCAACGCGGAAGCCGAAGGGATCAAGCCCGACGAAATCATTCGCCGCTTGATCGACACTGTCGGTGCCGACGGCGGCGGCGAAGAGAAACTGCCGCCGGTATTTCGGAAACAAGAAAAGACCTCTTAACCGCTCGCGGTTTCGCAACGCAGCAGTCCGCCGATGCCCGAGCATTCGCAGCCACTCCTCGATCCGCAGATGCTTGCCCGGCTGCAAGCGTTGCCGCTCCGCGCACGGCGGACGGTCGAGGGATACACGGCGGGCGTTCACCGCAGCCCCTTTCACGGGTTTTCGATCGAGTTCGCCGAGCATCGCGACTACTCGCCCGGCGACGACCTCCGCTACCTCGATTGGAAGGTTTTTGGACGGACCGACAAATACTACCTGAAGCAGTTCGAGGAGGAGACCAACCTGGTCTGCCACCTGCTGTTGGACACCAGCGAGAGCATGCGCTACCGCAGCGACGGGGCGGCGCTGTCGAAACTCGGCTACGCCCGGCGGGCGGCGGCGGCACTAGCTTACCTCGTGCTCCACCAGCAGGACAGCGTCGGCTTGGTCGCCTTCGACAGCGAAATCCGTTCGTTAGTCCGCGCCAGCAGCAATCCTTCGCACTTGAAAGAGATCCTGCACGTGATGGAGGAGACATCGGCCGAGCGAAAGACGTCGATCGGCCCGATCTTCCACGACCTGGCCGAGCGGTTCAAACGCCGCGGAATCGTGATCGTCTTAAGCGACCTGTTCGACGACGTCGATTCGCTCCTCAAGGGCCTGAAACACTTGCGGCATCGCCGCCACGAGGTGATCTTGATGCACGTTCTCGATCCGGCGGAGGTTGATTTCCCGTTCGAGCGAATCACGTTATTCCGCGGCCTGGAGGATCTGCCTAACGTGTTGGTCGAGCCGCGGGCGATTCGCAAAGCCTATTTGGCGGAGTTCGGCCGGTACTTGCGCGCCGTGCAAACCGGCTGCCGCGGCCACGCGATCGATTACGTGCCGATGCGGACCGACCGGCCGTTGGAGGTAACGCTGGCAAGCTATTTGGCGTCGAGGGGATAACCGAACCCATTTTTGACAAGGAGGGCATTTAATGGAGTGGGCTGTGATCTGGTCCTGGGTTCTGGCGGCGCTTCGATGGTGCTTCTATGCTGTCGTGCTCTACATAGCAGTGAGATGGTGGGCGCGCTCGATGGCCAACGGCGCGAAGATGCGTTTCATCGAGGCGAAGATCGACGCGTTGTTGGATCATTTTGACGTGGGGTTCGAGGAGGGCTTTCGCGAGCACATCGCCGGGGTTCTCCGCGAGAAGGGACAATACGCCGCGAGATCGGAGTATATCCTCCGCACCGGTAACGACGCCGGAGAGGTGGACCAATTCCTGCAAGACTTGTCCGACGCTGACAAGGAAGCGGAGCCAGCGCAAGTCGGTCCGCCGCACGGTCCGGTTACAGCGGATGAATTGCACGAGCTCGTCGATCAGGTATTTCAACAACCCCCTCGCAAACCGCGGCGAAAACGAAGATAAACGTCATGTCCTTTCCACCGCCACTGTTCGCCTTCGGATGGATCAGCCTGCCGATGCTCGGCTGGCTGGCGGCGGCGGCTGCGCCGATCTTGATCCATCTGTGGAGCCGGCGGAAGTACCGGGAGATGCAGTTTGCGGCGATGGAGTATCTGCTTGCCGCTGTACGGCGGCAGACGCGGCGGCTGCTCTTCGAGCAATGGCTGCTGCTGGCGGTTCGCACGCTCTTGGTCGTGCTGGTGGTGCTCGCCGTGGCCGAGCCTTACATCGAGCGGGCGGGCGCGGCGTTGACGCCCGGCGGGCGCGTCCACCGCCTGTTGGTCTTCGATGGCTCCTATTCGATGGCCTACAAGCCGGCCGACAAGACCCGATTCGACCATGCGAAGGAAATAGCCCGGCAGATCGTCCGCGACAGTCCGCAGGGCGATGCCTTCACGCTGCTGCTGATGTCCTCGACGCCGCGGGTGATCGTGGGCACGGCGGCCTTGGAGCCGGCCGTGATCTTGCAGGAAATCGACAACCTGGAGCTTCCGCACACGACGGCCGATCTGCCGGCCGCGATTCCGGCGATTCGGCAGCTCGTCACCAGCGTCGCGGCCGACAATCCCCGCCTCGACCGCCACGAAGTTTACTTCCTCACCGACTTGCAGCGGACGACCTGGGCGCCGCGGCTCTCCGAGGCGGCCCGCGCCCAGTTCCTCGAACAGACCACTGAGTTGGCCCAACTCGCCGCCCTGTTTGTGATCGACCTGGGGCAGCCGTCGGCGGGGAACCTGGCGATCACCGATCTCCGCGCCGCCGACTGGCCGATCACGGCAGGTCGCGACGCCTCATTCCAGGTTCGCCTGCGACATTTTGGCCCCGCCGCCCCGGATCGCCAACTCGTGGAGCTATTTGTCGATGGCCGCAGAATCGCGCAGAAGCAGGCCGAGCTGTCGCCGGACGGCAGCGGCACGGCCGAGTTCTCCTATCGCTTCGATGTGCCGGGCGATCATGCCGTCGAGGCCCGTGCCGGCGGCGATGCGCTGGAGATCGACAATCATCGCTATCTGGCGTTGACGGTGCGGCGCGCGATCCGGGCGTTGTGCGTCGACGGGCGGCCGTCGGGCGGCTCGTTCCGCGGCGCCGCCGATTATCTGGCCGTGGCATTGGCGCCGCAAGGCGAGGCGTCCGAGCACGCGCTGCTGCAAGTCGCGGTTGCCGCCGAGAGCGCCCTGCTGGAGCGCAACCTGTCGGCCTACGACTGCCTCTTCCTCTGCAACGTCGCGCAGTTCACCGCCAGCGAGGCCCGGGCGCTCGACGCCTATTTGCAGGGCGGCGGCTGCGTGGTGTTCTTCCTCGGCGATCAGGTGCTGGCCGACCGCTACAATCGCGAGTTGGGAGTGGCCGGCGAGGGCAGGGCAGGGGGGCTGCAAATTCTGCCTGCCCGGCTGGGCAGCGTCATCGACCGCCCGCAGTTCGGCCTCGATCCGTTGGGCTATCGCCATCCCATCCTCGCGGCGTTTCGCGGCCGGGGACAGACCAGCCTGCTGACGACTCCCGTCTTCAAGCACTTTCAACTGACGCCGCCGCAAAACTCGCGGGCAACGACCGTGCTGGCGCTGGGCAACGGCGATCCGCTGGTGATCGAGCAGGCGGTTCGCCGCGGGCGGGTCGTGCTGATCGGCACCGCGGCCGAGCCGTCGTGGAGTGCGCTGCCGCTTTGGTCGAGCTTCGTCCCCTTGGTGCAGGAGATTGTAGCCTGGTGCGCGGCCGGGCAGATCGAGCAGCGGAACGTGCTGGCGGGCGAGACGTTCGACGCTCTGACCTCTCCAGTCGCCACGTCGGTAAGCGTGCAGTCGCCCGACGGCCGCCAGCGTCCCGCGCAATTGCACGCCGCCGGCGACCGCTTTGCCCTGACCTACGCCGACACGCTGCTAAGCGGCATTTACACCGCGCAGTTCGGCCCGCCGGTCAGTCGCGGCCAGCCGTTCGCGGTCAACGTCGATACCGCGGAGAGCGATCTGGCCACGATCGATCCGGACGAGTTGCGCGACGAGACGTGGTCCGACGTCCCATTCGTCTATCGGACATCGTGGCAAGACATCAAAGCAACCGGCGTCGGCGCGGCGCACGGCCAGCAAGGGCTGCACGTCGATCTCTTGTACGCGGCGCTCGGGCTGGCGTTGGCCGAGGTTCTCCTGGCATGGAAACTGGAGGCGCGAGGATGAGCGATATTGATGATTGTTGATTGATGAATGATGAGAGATGAGGGATGAGAGACAAATCGCCGGCAACCGCTTGCGGTTTCGCAAGCCGTTCCGCACCAGATGACTGCCCACTATCCACTAACCACTAGCCACTAACCGCTCCCCATGTCCCACGTCGTGCCAACCTGGATCGGACGGCTGCTCGGCATCGACGCCGGCCGTGGCGAGGGGACCGTCTGGTCGATCGACGCGGCCTGGTCTTGGCCGCCGTGGGTGACGCTGCTGCTGGCGGCGCTGGCGGTGGTCTTCGTTGCGACGGCCTATTGGCGCCAGCGCGGCCGCGTTTCCCGACGCTACCGGATTATGCTGATAACGCTGCGGCTGGCGATCCTCGGGCTGTTGGTGCTGATGATCGCCCAGGTAACGCTCTCGTTGAAGCGAACGGGCCTGCCCTATGCGGCCGTGCTGATCGACGACTCGCAGAGCATGACGATCGCCGATCACTATGCCGAGAAGCCCCGGAAAGCGATGGCCGAGCGGCTGCGCGACAGCGGCCTGGGCGTCACCGAACCGAGCCGCTGGAACCTGTTGCGAACGCTGGCGGCCGAGCATGACGGCGGTCTGTTGCGCGGCATCGCCGCCGGCCACAAGCTGCGGGTCTATTTCACCACCGGCGCGCGTCCCAGCCGGCGTCAGGACGTGCCCGGCATCATCGCCGAACTGCGATCGTTGGCGCCGAAAGGGGAGACGACGCGGTTGGGCGGCGGCGTGCGGGCGGCGCTCGACGACCTCCGCGGCGCCGCACCGGCCGCCGTGTTGGTGTTGAGCGACGGCATCAACACCGATGGACCGACGCTGGCCGACGCCGCCGAGCACGCCCGGCGGCGCGGCGTGCCGCTCTACTTCGTCGGCCTCGGCAGCGATCGCCCCGTCCGCGACCTGAAACTCTCCGATCTGATCGTCGATGAGGTCGCGTTCGTCGACGACGTGGTGAACTTCGAGTGTACGCTGACCGCCGAGGGCTTTGGAGGGCGAAAAGTATCGGTCGTGCTCCGCGAGAAGAACAAACCCGCTACGCCGGAGAACATCTTGGCGAAGACCGAGGTGACCGCCCCGACCGACGATCGGCCGCTGCGGGTCCGCCTGCAATATCGTCCCACGAAAGTCGGCCAGTTCGAGTACGTCGTCGAGGCCCAGCCGTTGGCCGGCGAATCGTCGACGGAGAACAATCGCCAGTCGCGGGTGGTGCAGGTCCGCAAGGAGAAGATCCGCGTGCTGCTGGCCTATGCCTATCCGAGTTTCGAGTTCCGCTATTTGCGAAACATGCTGCGCCGCGACGGGACGATCGCGCTGGACAGCGTTCTGCAAGAGGCCGATCCGGAGAACGCCGAGCAGGATTCGTCGCTGTTGCAGGCGTTCCCGCTGCGCCGCGAAGACCTGTTCGCCTACGACGTGGTGATACTTGGCGACTTGAACCCGGCCCTGTTGAACGCGACGACGATGCAGAATCTTGCCGATTTCGTCGATCAGCCGGTCAAGGGGGGCTCGCTGGTGCTGATTGCCGGGCCGTCGTACATGCCGGCGGCGTTCCACGATACGCCCTTGGCGCGGCTGCTGCCGTTTGCCGTCGATCGCGTTCGCTATCCCGCTGAGACGCTCAGCGAGGGCTTCGTGGTGCAGCCGACCGATCTGGGACTGGCCAGTCCCGCAATGCAACTGGGCGACACGCCGGAGGAGACCGCCCGCATCTGGAAGAACTTGCCGCCGTTGTACTGGCTGCTGGAAGTGCCCGAGATGAAGCCGGGCGTCCGTGTCTTGGCCGAGCACCCGACGCGGACCGCCCCCGACGGCCGCCGGCTGCCCGTGTTCCTGTTCCAGTACGTAGGTGCCGGCAAGGTGCTGTTTCACGCCACGGACGAGACCTGGCGTTGGCGCTATCGCGTCGGCGATCTGTATTTCGCCCGCTATTGGATCCAGACGATCCGCTACCTCTGCCGCTCGAAGCTGAGCGATGCCGGCCGTTCGGCCGTGCTCAGCACCGACCGCCGCGAATATCCGCAGGGCGAATCGGTGCAACTGCGGGTGCGGTTTGCCGACGAGCGGCTCGCCCCGGCCGAGGACGACGGCGTGACGGTCGTGGTCGAGCAGACCGGGCGAAAGACGCAGCGGATGGCGCTGCACCGCGCGGCCGCCGCCCGCGGGCTGTTCGAGGGCTTGCTCGATCGGCCGGCCAGCGGGAGTTATCACGCCTGGATCGCCGCGCCGACGCTGCCGGGCCAAGCGGCGGCGGTCGATTTCACGGTGGTGCCGCCGCCGGGCGAGTTCGCCCAAATCCGTATGGACGCCGCCGCTATGCGCAACGCCGCCGAAATTTCCGGCGGCCGGTTCTATACCTTCGACACCGCCGATCGGCTGCTCGACGATTTGCCTCCCGGCCATCAAGTTCCCATCGAATCGCTGCCGCCCCGTCCGCTCTGGAACCGCTGGCCGGTGTTGGCGATATTGCTGACGCTGCTGATCGCCGAATGGATACTGCGGAAACGCCGGGGAATGGTGTAAAATAGTCATCATGATCCATCCGCTCGAACAGAGATTCGTAGACCTGCGGCGGCGCGTGCGGCCGATGGCGGTGCTTCGCGGTCTGTTCATCGCGGCGACGATTCTCTTGGCCGTGGTCGTGGTTGCAGGACTGTTCGATTATCTGTTTCGCCTCCAGGATCGCGGCTTGCGGATCATCGCCTCGTTGGCGGTCCTGGGCGTGTGCGGATGGGCGATTTACCGTTACGTGCTCGCCGTGTTTCGCGTGCGATTCGCTGAAATCGAACTGGCCCGTCGGGTGCAGCGGCAATTCCCATCCCTGGGCGATCAATTGGTGACCGCCGTGGAGTTCCTTCATACCGCCGACGACGATCCGGCGGCCGGCTCGGTCGCGCTGCGGCGGAGCGTGATCGCGCAGACGATGGCCGAGGTCGAGGGGCTCGATTTTGCTGAGACGCTCGACCACCGCCCGCTGGTTCGCGCCGGCGCCGCGGCGGGCCTCGCCTATGCCGTGGCCATCCTGTTGCTGGTCGTGCCCAATCTCGCCGCCAGCGAGAGCGCCCTGAAACGCCTGTTGAATCCCTTCGGCAACACCCCTTGGCCGCAGGCGACGAATCTGGCGATCCGCCGGCCGGTCGAGCGGGTGGCACGCGGCCAGAGCTTCGAGATCGAAGTGAGCGACGCCCGCGGTGCCCGCTTGCCGCCCGAAGTGCGAATCCACTACCGCCTGCCGACTCCCCAGGGCGGCACGATCGAAGAGACCGAACGCATGCGGATCGCCGACGGCGTGGCAACGGCCAAGCGCGAGAACGTGTTGCGGCCGTTTTCCTTCCGCGTCGAAGGCGGCGACGACCAGTCCTCCATCCCCTGGAGCGATGTGGACGTGGTCGAACCGCCCGCGGTCGAGTCGCTCTCGATCCGCCTGACTCCACCGGCATACACGGGCGAGCCCGCGGCGCCGTCGGAACGGCTCATCCGCGCCGTGATCGGCACGCGCGTGCAATTCAGCGGCACAGCCACAAAGCCGCTGGCCTCCGTGGAACTCCGTTTCGAGGACGGTCGGAAGTCGCCGGCGGAGCTGAGCGAAGACGGCGTCACATTTGCCGCGGCGTGTGCGGTCGAGAAATCCGGGGCGTACTGGTTCGCGCTGCTCGACCGCGAAGGGCTGCGCGGCGGCGGCGATGACCGCTGGGAAATCCGCGCCATCGCCGACGCCCCGCCGAACGTGCAAATCGAGCAGCCCCGCGCCGATCTGTTTGTCACGCCGCAAGCCGTGGCCCCCCTCCACATATCGGCCAAGGACGACCTGGCCCTTCGCGCGGTCGCGCTCGCGTTCCGCCGCAGTGACACGGAGCCAGAAACTTCGCTGCCGCTCTTCTCCGGCCCCAAGCAGCCGCCGCCGCAACCTGCTGCAAGTCCTCCCGGCGAAAGCCGCGTCATCGACTACCGTTGGAATCTCGCCGCCTTGAACCTGCAAGCCGGCGCGGAGGTAACGTTCTGCGCCACGGCCAGCGATTACCTGCCGCAAACGGCCAGAAGCGAGCCGCGGCGGCTGATCGTGGTCACGCCGGACGAGCTTCGCGACCGGCTGGCCGACCGCGAGCGGCTGATCGTGGCCGAGTTGGAGCGGGCGGTGCGGATGCAGCGCGAGTGCCGCGATCAGGCCGAGTCGGCGCGAATCCGCCTGGGCGATCTGCGGCGTTTCGAGCAACCAGAGGTCGATCGCTTGCAGGCCGCCGAGCACGCCCAGCGCGAGGTCGGCGAACTGTTGGCCCGCCGCGGCGAGGGCGTGCCCACCCGCATCGAATCGCTGCTGGCCGATCTGGAGAACAACCGCATCGACAATGCCGACGCTCGCCAGCGGATGAATGGGCTGCTGGAAGAGCTCGATCGGCTCAACGCCGACGTGTTGCCGCCGCTGGGCCGCGAGTTGACCGCCGCGGTGAAGACGGCACAAATCGCCCGCGAAGGGCAGGGGGGGCCCGCAGGGGACTGTCCCGATTTTCGCCGCGGCGAAAATGGGACTGTCCCCCTCCGCGTCCAGAAGTCGCTGGTCGCCGCCGCCGAGCTTCAAGATACCATCATCGCCGCGTTGGAGCGGCAGATTCGCCGCCTGGGACGTTGGGACAGCTACCGCCGTCTGCACCGCGATCTTGCCCAATTGCTCCGCGACCAGGAGGACGCGGCCCATCGCACGGCGGAAGTCGGCCGCCGCACGTTGACCCGCGACCTGCGCGACCTCGTGCCGCAGGACGTCGCCGATCTGCACGCGGCCGCCGCCCGGCAGCTTGAGCTTGCCCGGCTGTTGGACCGCGTGTTGCAGGAGGCGGAGCAGGGGGTGGCCGAGCTTCGCAAGAGCGACCCGCTGGCCGCCGACTTCGTCGCCGACGCGCTCGACGAGGCCCGCCGACTGGCCATCAGCGGCCAGATGCGGGATGTCGGCGCGGAGATCGGCCAGAACCAGATCGGCCAGGCCGCCGCCGCGCAGAAGCAGATCACCCAGAACTTGCAACAAGTTCTCGACATCCTCGCCAACCGCCACGAAAACGAGTTGGACCGCCTGGTCAAGAAACTCCGCGGCGTCGACGCCGATCTTGCGGCCCTCGAACAGCGGCAGACCGATCTGCAACAACAGATCGAGGCCAACGCGGGCGAGAAGCAGAGCGAGGCCGCCCGCCAGTTGCAGCGCCTCGGCCAAAGCCAGGAGCGTCTTGGCGAGCAGAGCGAACGCCTCGCCCGCGACTTGGCCCGCTTGCAGGCCGAGCAGGCGGCGGAGGCTGCCGCGCAGGCCGCAAAGCAGATGGGCGAGGCCGGCAAGAGGGCAGGGGAGGGGAGGGGAGCCGCGGCCGCCCGCAAGGCCGCCGACGCCCGCCGCTCGCTGGCCGACGCCCGCCGGCAGCTTGCCGATCAACTGCAAAAGTCCGCCGCCGAGTTGGCCCAGGAACAGGTTGCCCGGCTGCAAGACGAACTGAAGCACCTCCGCCGCCAGCAAGCCGGTGCGTTGGACGAAGCCCAGCGGCTGCACGGGCTCGAACAATCGCGGGGCCATCTCACGCGATCGCAGGCATTCTCCGTTCACGAATTAGCCCGCTTGCAGCGTTCGCTTCAGACCGATGCCGGCGGGCTCAGCCAGCGGCTCAGCGCCGCGGGAGCGTTCGAGCTGGCGCTTTCCGCCGCGGCCGACGACATGGGCCAGGCGGCCGATTCGCTCGATCGCCGCGAGACGGGCCCCGCGACTCAAGAGTCGCAAGAAAATGCCATCCGCCGGCTCGATCAACTGGCCGAGGCGCTCAAGCCCGAACCGCCCGCCGAGCCGAAACCTGATGACGAGAACCAGCCAGCGGGCGGCGACAACAACGCCAGCAAAAAGCAGGGCACCCCCAGCGACGGCATTCCGCCGATTGCCCAGTTGAAACTCTTGAAGCTCATGCAGCAGGAGATCAACTCTCGCATCGAGGCTTTGCAGCAAGCGGTTGCCGACAAGCCGACGGCCGAGCAGTTGCGCCAGTACAAGGCCTTGAGCCGGCAACAAGGAAAACTCGCCGAGATCGTGCTGCGGTCGGCGCCGCCGGCCGAGCGAGACGCCGAGCCGCAAACCGAATCCCCGGCGCCGACGCAGATCGAGCCGACGTATCAGTTTTCTGCTGTAGGAGGCGTCTCCAGACGCCGACCACACGTGGAATATCCAGTGCGATCGGCGTCTGGAGATGCCTCCTACAACGTTGACCGGCAGCAACTGAAACGTGAGTTAGCCGCGGCGGCCGAGAAGGAGAGCGACAACCCGATGCTGCAACTTGGCCGCGAGATGAGCGAGGCGAAGCGGCGCATCGCCAAGGCCAATGGCGGCGCGGGCACACAGCAGCTCCAGCGGCAGATTATCGACGATCTCGACCGCCTGATCGACCAGGCCCGCAAGAAGAGCTGCCAGTGCAAGTCGGGCTCTTGCCAGTCGCAGCAGAACTCGCAAAAGAAACCCTCTTCGCAGCCGCCGAAACCGAGCAGCAAGCCGGGAACAAACCCGAACGCGAAGCCGGCCGCGCCCGGCTCGCCACGCCCTCCCGGCAACACCGCGTCCAAGAAATCCGCTGCCGCCGCCGAGGCCCGGGACGCCATGCAGCGGCTCTGGTACCTGCTGCCGCAGCACGCCCGCGAGCGGATGCTCCAGTCGCCCGGCGAAGAGTTCGCACCGAAGTACGAAGTGCAGATCGAAGAGTATTTCCGCCGCTTGTCGGAGGACAAACGCAAGCCGTAGACGCATCACATGTTGGGGTGGCAGCAAGTAGGTTATGCTTCAGCATAACGAACGGCAGATTGTTATGCTGAAGCATAACCTACGGGTTGCTGTCACCCGCCGAGAGGACGCATCGCCGCATGAATCGCCGGATCATCATCGCCGCCGTTGCGATCTGCGCCGTCGCCGCGCCGCTTCGGGCCGAGGAGAAGAACGCCGAGAAGTCGGCGGCAAAGCTGGTTACGCCGGCGGTGCAGCGCGGCATCGATCGCGGGCTGAAATGGCTGGTCTCGCAGCAGCGCGACGACGGCGGCTTCAACGACGGCTCGTACCGCGGCAACGTGGCGGTCTGCGCCTTGGCCGGCATGGCGCTGACCGCCGGCGGCAGCACTCCCGGCCGCGGCCCTTACGGCGCACAGGTGAACCGCTGCGTCGATTACCTGCTGGCCAACACGCAGCCGAGCGGATTCGTCGCGGGGCCCAATTCGACCTACGGCCCGATGTACGGCCACGGATTCGCCACGATGTTCCTGGCCGAGTGTTGCGGCATGTCGCCGCGGCCCGAGCTGTGCGAGAAACTGGCGAAAGCCGTCAAAATCATCCTCAACAGCCAGAACAAGCAGGGGGGTTGGCGCTATCAGCCGGTCCGCAGCGACGCCGACGTTTCGGTCACCGTCTGCCAGGTGATGGCCCTGCGCACCGCCCAAAACGCCGGGCTCCACGTTCCCAAGGAAACCATCGGCCACGCCATCGACTACGTCCAACGGAGCCAGAACGCCGACGGCGGATTTATGTACATGTTGAGCAATCCGGGCGAAAGCGACTTCCCCCGCTCGGCCGCCGCCGTGGCCGCGCTGTACAGCGCGGGCGTTTACAAAGGGCCGAAGATCGCCAAGGGGCTCGACTATCTCACCCGCTTCATGCCGGCCGAGGGCGTCACCCGCCGCGAAGTCTACTTCTTCTACGCCCATTACTACGCCGTGCAAGCGATGTGGCAGGCCGGCGGCGAGCGCTTCGGCCGCTGGTACACCGCGGTGGCCAACGAACTGGTCTCCCGCCAGCGCGAAGACGGCTCCTGGCAGGCCGCCCAAGAGGGAAACACCTGCGCGTCGGCGATGGCCTGCGTGGTTTTGGAGATTCCGAACAACTATTTGCCGATTTTTCAGCGGTAGGAGTTGGGGGAGAGAGGAGAGGGGAGAGAGGAGAGGGGAGAGGGCGCGATGCGAGCCGGGGGACGACAATTCGCATTCGGCAATCTGCGATTTGAAATCTGAAGTATGAAATCTGAAATCTGCAATTTGAGATTTGCATTTTGCATTTTGCATTTTGCATTTTGCATTGCCTCTTCTGCCCGCGCCGACGCGCCGGTGGCGGTTCCGATCGAAGGCGAGCCGTTTCGGGCGAAACTCGTCGCTGCGGACGCGCGGTGGCAACTCACCTTCGCCGTCGGCAAGGAGCAACGGACGATCCCGGCCGGCGATCTGGTTCGCTGGGGACGCTGCGCGGAACAGGGCAGGGCAGGGGGACTCGTTCTGGCCGACGGCAGCCTGCTCGTGGCCGAAGTCGTCGCCGCCGACAAGGACGTGCTCACCGCCGATTCCGATCTGTTCGGCACGATGAAACTGCCGCTCGATCTGCTGGCCGGCATCGTGCTGCGCCCGCCGTCCGACCGGCAACAGTCCGACGCGCTGCTCGATCGGCTCGGGGACTGTCCCGATTCTCGCGCCAGCGAAAATGGGACTGTCCCCTTCAAGGCTACCGGCCCGGCAAACTCCCGCCCCGCTGGCGACTCCGACCGCCTGCTGTTGGACAACGGCGACGAGCTGGCCGGCTTTTTCGAGGGGCTTGGCGAGGATGCGGTGACGTTCAAGAGCGACGCGGGCGCGGCATCGATCAAGATCGACCGCGTCACGGCCATCCTCTTCAATCCGGCCTTGCGGCGCAAGCCGCCGGCAAATCCACCGCAGCGAGTTTGGACCGGCTTCAGCGACGGCAGCCGCCTGCTGGCCACCAAATTGATCGTCCAGGGCGATGCAACGAAGATCACCGCCGTTGGCCAGACATTCGCCGCCTCGCACTCGCTGCCCGTCTTCCTCCAGCCGTTATCCGGCCGGGCCGTTTATCTTTCCGATCTCAAGCCGGCCGAATATCGCCAAACGCCGTTCCTTCTCCCCTCTCCCATTGGGAGAGGGGCCGGGGGTGAGGGTCTCTCTTGGCCCTATCGCCGCGATCGCAACGTTACCGGAGGGATGCTCCGCGCCGGCGGCCGGCTTTATCTGAAAGGCATCGGCGTTCACAGTGCTGCGAGGCTGGTTTACACGATCTCCCCTCGCCCGCTCGCGGGAGAGGGGCCGGGGGTGAGGGCGGGGGAAGGTCCAAGGTCAAAGGTTCAAGGTTCAAGGTCCCCAAGTCTCGAAATCCCCAAATCCCAAAATCCCCAAATTCCTCAATCTCCAAATCTCCAAATCTCCAAATCTCCAAATCCTCTCCGTCGTTTTCAATCCCTGATCGCCATCGACGACTCGACCGCCGGCCGGGGCAGCGCGATCTTCCGCGTGCTGGTCGACGGCCGAGAGCGTTTTGCCAGTCCCATCGTCCGCGGCGGCGATCGGCCGCTGCCGGTTTCGGTCGATATTCGCGGCGCCAGCCGTCTCGAACTGCAAGTCGATTACGCCGACCGCGGCGACGTCCTCGACCACGCCGACTGGCTCGACGCACGATTGACGCGATGAGTTGAAAACGGCGATCTCTTGTCCCAGGGGGCAGGGCAAAGGCCACAGATGAGCACAGACAAACACAGATAACGAAAAGCAATAGCCGGGAGCTAACAGCTCCCGGAAGGAAGTACCAACGATGCAATTCCGCCTAAGCACTCTACTCCTACTCTTTGTCGTCCTTTGGTCGTCGCTGGCGGTGTTCGGGAGCTGTCTTGGAGTCGTTGTCTTCGCGTCCGTCGTTGCGGTGGCGGTCGGCATCGCGCGGTCATGGGCGATCCTCCTCGGATTGCTGGGCTTGCTGGTGCTCATCGCATCGTTGTTGCCTGCCTACAGCGGCGTCTATGAAGCGGCCCGCCGATGCGCGTGCGCGAACAACATGAAGCGGATTGCGCTGGCCCTACGCAACTACCACACGGCTTATGGTTGTTTCCCCCCCGCGTACGTTGCCGACAAGAACGGCCGGCCGATGCACAGTTGGCGGGTGCTGATTTTGCCGTTCCTCAAAGAAGACCCTTTATACAAACAATACAAATTCAGCGAACCCTGGGACGGGCCAAACAACAAGAAACTCATAGCCGTTCGTGTCATGTTCTACACCTGTCCCAGCGATTATTCGTTCACCCGTGATCGGGCTGAGGCGTGCACGAACTACGTCGCCGTTGTTGGCGCTGGGGCGGCGTGGCCCGGCAAAAAACCGAAGAAGCTCACGGAGCTGAAGTCGGCGCACGAGACGGTTCTGCTCGTCGAAGCGACCGACACCAAAATCCCCTGGACCGAACCTCGCGACCTCGACCTCGATTTGCTCCGGGCCTCGCCACCGCCCACCGTGTTCCCTTCGAGCCGACATATACCCGATAGCGACTTCTTCCATTATCCGCCGCCTGGGGGCGTCAATGTCGCTTTGGCCGACGGCAGTGTCCATTTCGTGGAAGGCGAACTGCTTGATCCCAGCAAACTTCCGGATCTGCTGAAAGTGGGCGGGTTTCGAGAGGATTACTCCGACGGAACCTGGGCCGCCCGTCACCAGCGGATTCATTGGCCGAACTGCATCGCGCTGGCAGTCTGGCTCCTATCGGTCGGCCTGCTGTTGCTCCGAGCCGTGCGAAGCAGAAAAATACTCGCGGCAAGTGGTGTCGAAAAGAGGACAGGGGAGGGGACCACGGGCGGATCTGGACAACCACAGATAGCGAAGCAAGAATAGCCGGGAGCTAACAGCTCCCAAAAGGAATCGCCAACGATGCAATATCGCCTCAGCACGCTTCTGCTACTGGCCGTCGTTCTATGGTCGTCGCTGGCCGTATTCGGCCCAAGCTGGGGCGTTGGCGTGTTCGTTGCTGTTGTAGCTCTGGCACTGTACGTTCAGAGAGCGAAGCGGATGGCGCCCGAGACGGTGTGGATCGTCGTTCTGGCGGTTCTGTTGACTTTGGGCTTCATCATTGGAATGCTTCTGCCCGTCGTGCAAGCGGCCCGCGAGGCAGCCCCGGGCGCTCAGTGCTTCAACAACTTGCACAGTATTGTTCTCGCACTCTTGAACTACGAAGCGAGGTATCACACTTTCCCGCCGGCGTACATTGCCGACAAGAATGGCCGGCCGATGCACAGTTGGCGTGTACTGATCCTGCCGGACTTGGGCGAAAACGACTTGTACAAGCAATATGACTTCAGTGAGCCGTGGGACGGGCCGAATAATCGAAAACTCTTGGCGGCGCGCCTGCGCGTGTATGCCTGTCCTGCGGACAAGGAGGTGCAGTCGCCCCGTTCAACTGAAACGAGCTATGTCGCCGTCGTCGGCCCGCACTCGGCGTGGCTGGGAAGCAAACCGCGGAAGCTTTCGGAACTCTCGGCGGCAACCACGATCCTGCTGGTGGAGACCACCGATGCGGGCATCCCCTGGACGGAGCCGAGAGACCTCTCTGTCGATTCGCTCCGCTCCGGCTTCTCAGGGGCGTCCGTGGTGACGGCGTCGAGCAGGCATGGTGATTACAACGGCTTCTTCTATAGTCAACGTCACTCCGGCGGGATTCACGTTGCCTGTGCTGACGGACACACAGAATACTTCCCGCCCGGCGGGCTTGAGCCGAGTCTGCTGTCAAAGTGTCTCCAAATTGGCGGCTTCGATGACGCGGCGTCTGATGAGATCGATGCGTCCACCTACCGTCCGCCTTCAGGGGACGATCGGCCGCATATCAACTGGACGAACTGCCTCGCCCTGCTGGTTTGGCTGATCTCCGTCGGGCTGCTCATGCGTCGGGCTGTACGAAATAGGAACTTCAAGCAGGCGATGGGCGACTCTTCGCTTTGAAGACTGGCAGCGTTGGAGGATTTGCCAAAGGGAATTCAACACGGAGAGAAAGAAGACAATCAACCGCAAAGGACGGTAAGGACGCAGAGGAACGAGGCGATAGAGTCCGCATGAACTTCGGGCGAGCATCACGCCTCCCTTGACTTCAGCACTCAGCAAACCCAACCTCTGCGATCTCTGCGTCCTCTGGGGTCGTTCTTCTGTTCTGTTCCGGTTCTCCTCCGTGACCTCCGTGTCTCCGTGGTAATCCTCTTGCTGCCGCCCTCACCCCCGGCCCCTCTCCCGCGAGCGGGAGAGGGGAGTAGCCGTTTTCTACGCCCCGAACTTGCCGAGCCGTTCGGCATGGGCCATCGCCAGCGGCATCAAGTTCACGGCGGCGAAATGACCGAGCCCGCCTTGCAACGCTTGCTTCTCGCCAAATGCTTTTAGGCCGTCGGGGCGGCAGGTGTCGGCGACCAAGAGCGTCGGCACTGGATGCCAACTGTGGCTGGCCAGGCGGGCGGGCGTGCTGTGGTCGCCGGTGACGATCAGGACCGTCGGCCGCAGGGCGACGATCCGCGGCACGATCGCGTCGAGTTGCTCGATCATCCGCACCTTTTCGGCGAAATTGCCGTCCTCGCCGCGGCTGTCGGTGTACTTGAAGTGAACGAAGAAAAAGTCGTAATCGTTCCACGCTTCTTTCAGCACGTCGATCTCCTCGGCCAGCGTAGTGGGCTGACCGACGACCGTCATGCCGACCAACTGGGCCAGGCCCTTGTACATCGGATAGACGGCGATGGCGGCGGCACGGAGGCCGTAAACGTCGGCGTAACTGTCGATCTTGGGGGCGGCCGAAAAGCCGCGCATCGTCAGCCCGTTGGCCTTCTTCTCGCCGGCCAGCAGCTTTTTGGCCCCGATGACGAACTGCTTGGCCACCTCGGCCGTGCGGCGGCTCTGCTGGTCGTGGGCGACGGGGTCGAGCGGCGGGATGCCGGTCTTCTGCGGGTCGGTGTCGGTGACGTTGCCGCCGAGCCCCTCGCCGCGGAAAACCACGACAAAGCGATGCTCCTTGACCGGCTCGACGAAGACCTCGACGCCCGGCACCTTCATCTGCCGCAGTTTGATCGCCAGCGGGTGCTCTCCTCGCTGGGGATGCGGCCGGCGCGGCGGTCGGAGATGTTGCCGGCGGCGTCGAGCGTGCAGAAATTGCAGCGAACGGCCACGTCGTTGGGCCCGAGCTTGAAGCCGACGCCGGTGGCCTCGAGCGCCCCGCGGCCGATCAGGTGCTTGACCGGATCGTAGCCGAACAGTCCCAGGTGTCCCGGTCCGCTGCCGGGGGTGATGCCGGGAGCGATCGGGTACATACTTCCCTGGACCCCACGCTTTGCCAATTCGTCCAAGTTCGGGGTCTTGGCGGCCTCCAGTTCGGTCGGTCCGCCCGGCTCGATGGGCAGGCCGCCGAGGCCGTCGGCAACCAGCATGACGATCTTCGATTGGTTTTGCACCTTCAGTTCGCGAACAAGTTGTTGGCTATCCACGATGGGGGCTCCTTTTTTTTCGCGGTTGGGTCGATAGAATGTTTCACGGTAGCAAAAGATGGGGGAGGGTGGAAGGGGATGGCGGAGGGCAGGCCGTGCAGCGCGGAGGATGCGAGAAAATCGCTCCCCTGCGGGTCGCGGCTAAACGGAAGCCTGGCATGGCGTTTCTGACGGTCAATTGACAATCGATACAACACCGGCTTTCCACCATCCACCATCCGCCACCCACTATCCACTGCCGACTGCCCACTAACCCCAACCCACTCCCATGCAACCTCTATCTCCCATCACGTACGACTATTCCGGCCTGCTGGCCCCAAACGACTCCCCGCAGTTCGCCCAACAGACGGGACTCCTCCCTGCGGACTTGAAATGGCTCGTGCCGCGATTGGCGGCGGCGCGGCAGGAGGTGCTCGATAACCTGACGGCCTACAACCGCGGGCTGCCGGTGGCCGGGGAGTTGCAGCCGCTGGACACGGCATTCTTCGACCTGCCGGAGCGGCTGCTCAATCAGGAGCGGCCGTTGCTCGACCGGATCGCCGCGGTGGGCGATCGGCTTGCCAATGAGGTCGATCGCGTGGTGGTGCTAGGGATTGGCGGCTCGTACATGGGGGCTAGGGCGGTGTTCGAGGCGTGCTGCCACCCGTATCACAACGAGCTTTCCCGCAAGCGCCGCGGCGGCCGGCCGCGGATCTACTTCGAGGGGAACAACGCCGACAACGACGCCGCGCAAGGGCTGCTCGATCTGGTCGAGGGGAGCGACGATTGGGGGATCATCGTGATCAGCAAGAGCGGCGGGACACTGGAAACCGCCGTGGCCTTTCGCATCTTTCTCGAAGCCCTGCGAAAGTCGTGCGGCGGCGACCAGGAGAAGTTACGCCGCCGCGTGGTTCCGGTTACCGGCGACGTGGGCCGGCTGCACGATCTGGCCGCCGCACTGGGGTGTCACGACATTTTCCCGATTCCCGACGGAGTCGGCGGGCGATACTCGGTGCTCAGCGCCGTGGGGCTGTTGCCGGCAGCGGTGATGGGGCTCGACGTTCAGCACCTGCTCGAAGGGGCGGCGGCGATGAACGAGCGCTTCCGCACCGCGCCGCCCTTGGACAATCCCGCTTTGGATTATGCCGGCATCTCGCGGCTGATGGAGACCCGCCGCGGGGCCACGATTCGCGTGCTCTCGACCTGGGGCAAGGGGCTCGAATCGGTCGGGCTGTGGTATGATCAGCTTTTGTCGGAGAGCCTGGGCAAGAACGGCCTGGGGGCCACGCCGCTGACGGTGGTCAACACCCGCGATCTGCATTCCCGCGGCCAGCAGCACCAGGACGGCCGCCGCGACAAGCTCATTACGAATCTGATCGTCGAGAAGACGCAGCGCGAGTGGATCGCCATCGAGCGGTCGGATTTCGACCAGGACCAGCTCAACGCGCTTTCCGGCAAGACGCTGCCCGATATTCTCACGGCCGCCTACTCCGGCACGAACCAGGCGTATGCCGAGGACTATCGCCGCACCGCGACGATCCGCCTGCCGCGGTTGGACGAGGGCTCGCTCGGGCAACTCTTCCAGATGCTGATGTTGGCCACGGTGGTGGAAGGCCGCCTGGTCGGCATCAATCCCTACGGCCAGCCGGGCGTCGAGGCGTATAAAAAGAAGATGACGGCGATTCTGCGGGGAAAGTAAACCCAAAGCCAATCGCCTTCACGGTGTTGGCGAAAGGACGTGTTTGCCGGAACGGATGGCTGCAACGATCTGCTTGAGCGCCGACTCCAACCGCCGAAAAGACCTCGGATTCCGCTTCCGCACTATTCCCAAATCGACGAGTTGCGTCAGTTCCGCCTGGTCGCGAGGCGGGCTGTACCCCATAGCCATAACCTTGCCCATCCATCCTTTGGCATTGCGCGGTGCCGCCTCCGGGTCGGGCGGAATCAACATCGTCGTTTTCTTGATTCCGTGACGCTCATTGGCGAGGCGACGATCCTGAAGCGATTCGAATCCTGAAATCAACCAGGACTCGAACTCCATACATGCAAAAACGATGCCGAGGGAAAATAGCTTGCCCGCGCCAACCTTCACGGCTTCGGCGGCCAGTATTCGTGCTGCGGTTGTGGCGCAAAATGGTTGTCCCTCGACCGGCGGGCTATCGCCATCGAGCAGCAAGATGCAGCCGCCAACATCCCTGCGATCTCTAATGGCCATTCCCAGGAAACGCCGCCATTCGGCGAAGTCGTGAATGCCTCGCTGCTCGCGGTTTCTCCGAATCTTGGCAAACTCGCCAACACGAAGAGGCAACCGATCAAGGAAAACGGCGTCGAAAACAGACTGCGCCGAATGATATTCCTTCAGTAGCCGATCCACGAGGACCGGTGCAGCCTCGACATCGCCTTGTCCTTCGACAAGCAGCACAAGTCGCTTGGGACTCATTGACCAGCCCTCCGCGCCGGATCAACTGTCAACAGCTCACCCGGAAACAGAAGTTTCTCCCGTAGAGCTTGCTTCTGTCCTTCATCTAGCGTGCCGACCTGCGTCTCAAGACTATCATCGAGGTCTACGACGCGAATCTGGTCGTCGGAGAAACAGTCGAGCAATGCAGGACTATGCGTCGTCAGTAAGACTTGACCACGATAGTCATTGGGCGCCGCCTTGAACTCATCAGCCAACAGTCCCAGCGCCGCGGGATATATGCCATTCTCCGGCTCCTCAAAAACCACGGTCTGCTTCGGCGGTATTTGGTAAAGGGCAAGCAAATGGGCGTAGAATCGGCGGAAGCCATCCGATTCGTGACTAAGCGATAACGGTAGGGTTTTCTTGCCAAGCCGGTGAGCCACCACAACATTCTGGGGATTTTGAAGGGAATCCAACTCCATGCTCAGCAATCGATCCATTTATTCGCTGAAGTGTGGCAATCATGGCCTTTCGGACGGCCACGCCCCTATGCAGATCACGGGCAATTGCCCCAAGCACTCCTCGGTAGTTGCCGCCTTTGTCCCCGAGTCCCGCGCCCTCGTCCTGTCCGGAATTCTCGCCACTAAGGACGTCATAGGGAAACGAATAGACCCCAATAGCGGCCGTCAATGCCGTATGTGCAATTGAAGCTTCCTCGATTCCGGGAAGACGTCGCAAAGCCACCTCGCCTGCCTGGGGAACCACAGTCAGTCGCGGTTCAACTTCCCACTCGGGACCACCGTTGGGCCGCAATCGCTGCTTGAAGACAATCTCACCTCCGTATTCCAACGATTCCACGCGGGGATGGTGGGACACGTGCTGTTCAGAAAGCTGAAGCACATATGTGAATGGCTCACCAAATTCGGGAACACGAAAGACGACACGGAATTCTGTCGCCCCCGAAGGGTTGGTCGCGCACTTATAGTTTGGGCACCGCTGCACGGCGTGTCCGGGACTAAGAGCTAGACAGTCCCGAAGAAAGCGGATCGCCGAAGCCAGATTTGTCTTTCCAGTGCCGCTTTTCCCGATAAAGACCGTTACCGCCGGCAGGTCAACGGTCACGTCTCGCAGACTCCTAAAGTTCTGAATGCGGATTTGGTCAATCATCCGACCCTCTCCTTTGTCGTGTGCGGGCGTATTACGCGTTAGGCAATTCTGGCTTCCAACCGACGACGAGTCAAGACGCATTCCTCTCTCGCTCTCACGCTGTCATCCCCTTTGTCAGCGCCATAAACGCGGTTTCGAGGTTCAGTTCGTCCTCGCGGAAAAGCCGCAGCTTGAAGCCGGCGTCGATCAGTTGCGTGGGGAGGTCGCTGTAGTCGGTGACGCTTTCGGCCAGCGTTACGGAGATGTGGCCGTCGTTGAGCTCCACCTTTTCGACGATGGGGCTCTGCTCCAAGAGCCGCGCGGCGGGGGCCTGATCGCCGACGACGCCGACGTTCAAGAGAATCCGCTGGCGGATTTGCTTCATCAGGTCGGTCACGGTGCCGTTGAATTGCAACTCGCCGCGCTCGATGATGCCGACCTTGTTGCAGATGTCGGCCAACTCGGGCAGGATGTGGCTGGAGACCATGATCGTCTTGCCCATCTTGCGAAGTTCCTTCAAGAGCCCGCGAATCTCGATTCGCGCCCGCGGGTCCAGCCCGCTGGCCGGCTCGTCCAGCAGCAGCACCTTGGGATCGTGCAGCAGCACGCGGGCCAGCCCGAGCCGCTGCGTCATGCCGCGGGAGAGGCTGGTGACGAAGGCGTCGCGCTTGTAGCCCAAATCGACCAGCTCGAGCACTTCGTCGCAGATCTTCCGCCGCGCCGGCCCTTTGATGCGATAGGCAGCGGCGAAGAACTCCAGATACTCGATTACCTTCATGTCGTCGTAGACGCCGAAGAAGTCGGGCATGTAGCCGATCAGGCGGCGGATGTCTTTCGGATGGGTGTAGATCGAGTGGCCGCAGACGCTCGCCTCGCCCCAGGTGGGCTGCAAGAGCGTCGCCAGGATGCGCATCGTCGTCGTCTTGCCCGAGCCGTTCGGACCGATAAAGCCGAACAGGTCCCCCTCGCTCAGTTCGAGGCTGAGGTTCTTGATGGCGTGCAACGTGCCGTAGACTTTGGTGAGGTCTTGGGTCTTAATCATGGGCGGTCTTCACGGGGAAAATGAACCGATACACGGTTTCGTGGCGATCTTGTTGGCCGCTAAGCGGCTTGCCGTCGCCGAGCAACCGCGCTCCTTCGTAGCCTTCGTCGGCAGGCGTCGGCGTCCTGGTAAAGAGGATCGCGCGACCGGTCTTCAACAACTCGCTCAGATCGACGAACTCCTGGTAACTGTTCCAGAGGCGAGCGGAATGCCGCCCGCCGGCCGCCTGGTAGAACATCATCCTCTGTAAAACGGAATCGGGCGTCGCGTTCGTCTGATTGTAGTCATACGGCGAGAACTTCTGCGGAGAATCGTCGCCATTGCCGGCGGCTCTTGTCAAGAACGTCTTCAGTTCCATTCGCCGTGCCGTCGGCCCCAGTCGTTTCGATTCGCCGGGCGAAAGCGTGCCGAGCTCGTAGGCGGAAGTGCCGTATGCCAGCACGCAGTCTCGCAGCGGAAACGAGAGGGTACTGGTGATCGAGCCGGAAAGGACGTGATCGGCTTCGGTCAAGTCGGCCGCGGGGCAGGCGGCGTTGGATGCGCTCCAGCGCGCAGTAAGGCTCTTGGTCAACCAAACCTGGATCGGCACGTCGTCGAGGGCATCGAAGTCGGCGGCATAGCGGAATTGTCCGCCCAATAGCCCAGTCCCGCCGCCGTGCGGATTCATGCCGCCCAAGCCGCTGCCCGGCAACCCCAGCCATGCCATCAATACCCGGGCGTCGGCGGCGGCTCGGCCGTCTACGCCGCGCGGCTGAACAGTGAAATTAAACGACTCCATCCGCGGGCTGAAGACATTCATCCACGCGGCGCCGCGCATCTGCCCCGACGCCGCGTCTACATCGACCAGATCGATCTGGTTCACGCGAATCTGATTGCCCTTGAGTTGGTAGGCCAGCACGTAGGCGGCAAAGCAGACCAGCACCACGACCAGCGGAAAGGTGAGCCACGTCCATTCCATGCGGCGGACGACTTTGTGAAGGAAGAAGTAGTCGGCCGGTCCGATCAGCACGATGTACCCGACGATCAGGCCGGCCACGAGCCAAAACGGCACCAGCCGCACCCCCTTGAATTGGTCCAAGGCGCTCCGCAGTTTGCCGGCCAAATCGGTGAAGCCGTAATGCATCATGGCGGCGCTCTCCGCCGATTCGTCGGCGTGGCCAGTCGGCAGGCCGAGCAGGCGGGCCAGCAGCGCCGGCCGATCGGGCCAGCGGTTCAGCGGCCACGTGTCGAGATCGACGCTGACGAAGACCACCTCTCCGAAGCCACGGGCGGTGCGGATCACCAGCGGCACGCCCCCCTCCTCGACTTCCACGACCCCCTGAATATCCGCAAGCCGCGGAACTTGCAGCGTGGGCTTGCCGCCGACCGACTGTCCGATCGAGACTCGGCTTCCGGCATAGGTCTCGATCGCCCCGGTCTGGGCCAAGGTCATTTTGCGTTCGAAGCGGCCGGGGGCGAACTGCCGCAGCGGGTGGCCTTCGGCCAGGACTTCGTCCGCCTGCGAACCGACGCTCAGGATCAGGCGTCCCCCCATCCGCACCCACTGATCGAGCGCCCGCACCCGCGCGTTGTTGGCGGCCAACTTGTGGTACATCTCGGGCCGGCTCGTCAGCAGAATCACGGCATCGACGCCTTCGTAGGCGTACCACTGGCTCGGCAGCCGCTCGATGTCGCTCACCTCCGCGATTACCGGCCTGCCGTCGCCACCGACGCTGCCGGGCTTGGTCTCGTCCTCGACCGTCAGCGGCGACGGGCCAACCAAAACCACCAGCTTCTCCGTTTCCAGCGCGTCACCGAAGTGCTCATCGTCCGGCTGCAACGCCGGCTGGAAGACTCGCTTGGCGACGACGCGGCCGTCAACGCGGAATTCCGCCAGCAGATCGGCGTCAACCCGGCCGAAACGAGTGACCAGCCGCACGACCGTCAGTTGCCCGCGCAAAACTTCGTACGGTCGCGGCGCCGTAGCGCGGCCGGGCACGCCGTCGCCGTCCGGCACAACCACCGAGACTTCACCGACCAGCGGCTCGCTCCCGCCCAGCAGCGTGACTTCCACCGGCGTCCACAGCCCGGCCTTGTAGCGGTTGCCCAGCCCAACCCGCACGCCGACAAACTTCGGCGGTTTGGGCTGCTCGGCCGCCGCGGTTGAGGCGGTAACTGCAAACGCGAGCAGAAGCAGGACGCCGCGCATCCCCGTCCGCCAATCTGCATTTGTCTGGTTCCCATGCTCCGCGTGGGAACCAGGGCAGATCGGTAATCGACAATCAGCAATCTTCATTATGGTTTTCCCGCGTCGGGACAGATGCAGATGAATCGGCCGCAGCCGGGACAGCCGCCGCCGTACTTCTGCATCACCGCCTCGGTCAAATCGACGCCCGCCACGTTGGCGATCGTGGCCAGCCAGGCCAACACGTCGGCGAACTCGCGGCTCCGCTCCTCATGGCTTCCGTTGCGGAGCGCCGAGGCCAATTCGCCCACCTCCTCGATCAGCCACATGAACGTGCCGTCGATGCCGCGGGCAACGTCCTTCTGAATGTACATCTTACGGATCAACTGTTGGAAATCAGTGAGCGTCAATTCGCTACGTTGAGCAGCCGGCTCGTTGCCTTGAGGGCTAAGATCGGTCACGATGCTTTCTCGACGGTCTTGTTGACAATTGCTTGAGCATGTCCCGGAATTGGGATTGTAGGAGGCGACTCCTGTCGCCGATTGCGGCCTGCCCCGCTGCCATCGGCGTCTGGAGACGCCTCCTACAGTCCGATTTCCATGTTCTACTTCGGGATATCCTCAATTACTTCGCGTTTTCCAGCAGTTTCTTGGCGCCGGGGCAGTCGGGCGATTGCTGCAAGAGCCGGCGGAGCACCTCGCGGGCCTCGGCCGGCCGCTTGGCCTCGATCAGCGTTTTGGCCAGCGAGATTTGCAGTTTGGCGTCGTCGGGCTTTAGCTCGGCGGCGGTTTCGTACTCCTCGATCGCCTTGCTGTAATTATGCCGTGCCGCGGCCGACTCCGCTACCACCCGGTGCAGGTCGGCGTCCATTACGTCGATCTCGATCCCCTCGATTGCCCATCTTTCCGCGGCGGCATAATCCTTCCGGTCGACGGCCATCTGCACCAACTTCTTTCGGATCGCCAGGTCTTCGTGATCGGCGTCGGCCAGGGCGACGGCGGCGACGACGTCGGCCGGATGATCGTTGGCGGCCTTGCGGAGTCCTTCCACCGGCGATTTCAGCCCCTTGGCCATCTCCCGCTGGAGAAACGCCCTGTAGCCGCGTTCGAACTCCGCCTGCGAAACGCCGAAGACGCGGCGAATCGCCTCGGGCGTACTCAGGCCCTCGGTGTAGGCGGCCAGCATCCGCCGCAGCGTCTCTTCGCCCTGCAGCGGCTCCAATCGGGCCGCCAGCGAGCACCGGCCATCGTCCAGCGCCCCACAATTGCCATCGGGGGGTATTCTAGGCGGGCGAGGGTTTTCAGAACGGCCAGCCGGCGGCGGCTGCATCGCCAACATGTACTCGACGAACAGCTCCGATTGGCAATAAGCCAGTTGCCAATCACCGCCCGATTGCGGCCGGGCGAAGCCGAAGTTTAACGTGTCGAGCGTGAACAGCTTTCCGCTGGCCGACCGGTCGCGGAGCAACCGGTTCCAGGCGTCGGACCGCCGGCCGCCTTGGCACCAGACCGCCAGCCCTTCGGTGTACCAATGGGGGCAATTGAATTGCGTTTGTTGCAGCGTGACCACGTGGACCAACTCGTGCGTCAGCACTTCGGCCCAGTTTACGCGATGACTGGCCCCGGGATCGGTGGGCGAAGCCATTGCCACCATGTAGCCGGTGCAGGCGGCGATTGTGCCGATGTACGGCAGGCCCACCATGCGGGCGCTGAACCACTGGTGGCCGTCGAGCCCGCCGGAACGATTGAAGACCTCGATCAGCGTCTTGCCCGGCGGGGTGTAGCCGAATCGTCGGCAGAGTTTCGGCAGCACGGCGGCGACGTGCCGGGCGGCATAGCGGGCCAGCAGCTTGTCGTATTCCGGGCTGTACTTGATCGCAAACCCGCCCGCGTCGAGCGTCTGCATCGAACGGAGCACGTCGAGGACTTCCAGCGAGTTCTTCACCCGCACGTTGAACGGATCGGCGGCGAACGACCGCCGCAGCACGCGACGGGCTTCGCTCTCCCGCCCGGAACTCATGTAGAGCAGGCCGAGGTCGGCCTCCGGGCCGATCTGCTGCGGCATGATCTGAATCGCCTTGCGGAAGTACGTTTCTGCCTCTGTTTGCTTGTTGCGCTCGCGCAGCAGCGTGGCCAGGGCGAAATAGAACTCGCCGGGATGGGGATTCCGCCGCGTCACCTCTTCCACCAGCCGCGTAAACCGCCCGTTCGTCTTGTCCAGCAGCAGATAGCACGCCGCTGCGCGGCCGAGCGTCTCTTCGCAGATCGGATTAAGCGGCACTGCCTTCTCTCGCAGCAGCGCGAGCATCTCGCGAAGCTGGAAGTTGGCCCAAAGCAGGTCGGCCTCCAGCAGCCAGGCGTCGAGCAGACGCGGGTTGATCTCCAGCGCCCTGGCCAGCGACACCTCGGCCTTCTCGTTCTGCCGGTCCTCGAGCCACGCCGCTGCCAGGCCGGCGTGGGCTTCCGCGGCGTTGGGGTTGATCTCCAGCGCGGCCTTAAACTCGCTGGCGGCGTCGCCGCGATTGTGTTTCTCCAGTAAGAGCATCCCCGCTTCGTAATGTGCCGGCCAGAAGGCGAGATCTTGCTTCAGCGCGTCGGGATAGAGATCGTGGACGAGGAATTGGAACTGCTCGGGTTGCCGCGTCCATCGTGCCCATTGTGCGGCCCCCAACCCGATCCAACGGAGTTGCTCGGCCGACATCTCGTCGTGATCGTTGTAATAAGTGACCAGCCAGTGATAGCCGCGCTGGGCGTCGTCCAACCGGCCGGCGGCTCGATCCAATTCGGCGATGATCCAACGGGCGAGCAATTGGCCGCGGTCGCGAGCAATCGCCTCTTCGGCCCAGCGGCACGAATCTTCGACTTTCCCGCGGGCAAAGGCGATTGCGGCCTGCTCGGCCAGCACGTCGGCGCTGCCGCGGGGCGCCGCCGCCAAGGCCTTTTCGGCCGCGTCGTCCTTGCCCTGGGCCGCCAGGCAGCGGGCGAGCCCCACCGCCGCCGCGGCATTCTTGCCGGCCAGCGGGCCATAGAGATCAGCCGCCTCGGCATACTTTCCCCGCAACAGCAGCTTCCGCGCCTGCGGCATAACTGCCTCGTCGGCGAAGGCGATTGTCCCAGTCAGCAGGAGAAGCAACAGAGCCGCGGCGGAGCGGAAACCATCCGCGCGGAATCTGGGAGACACAAAGGAATGGGGGCAAGGCGACATGAAATGCAACCCTAATCAACGCCTTAAGCATACCCCAATCGACGGTTCCCATCAATGAGCGCCCCCTTTGACAGAAATCGGCCGGCTACATAGGATCAGCGTTGCGAAGCCGCCAGCGGCGGCGGTAACGTTGCGAAACCGCAAGCGGTTCCACCCCACCATTCACTACCCACCATCCACTATCCACTCTTCGCCCCATGAAACCCGAAATCAGCTACGACGATTTTTCCAAGATCGAATTGCGCGTGGCCAACGTGCTGGCCGCACGCGAACACCCCAACGCCGACAAACTGATGCTGCTGCAAATCCGAGTCGGCGAGGAGGAGAAGCAGATCGTGGCGGGCATTCGCGGCCATTACACGCCCGAGCAACTCGTCGGCCGGCAAATTATCGTCGTCAACAATCTCCAAGAGGCCATGCTCCGCGGCGAGGAATCGCACGGCATGTTGCTGGCCGCCAGCGACGCCGCCGGCATTGTGCTCTTGCGGCCCGATCGGGAGTGTGAGTGTGGAGCGGGGGTGAAGTAGGGGCTGGGGGCTGGGGGCTAGGGGCTGGGGGTTAGGGGTTAGGGGTTAGGGGTTAGGGGCCAGAGGTTAGAGGTTTATGTCAGCCGCGCACTCTCCATTCTCCACTAGCCCCCAGCCTCTAGTCCCCAGCCCCTGGCCCCTCCAGCACCCACTCGACCACTTGCACCAACCCATCCTCGTCGTGCGATGGAGCTATGCGGTCGGCGGCGGCTTTGACGGGGGGCTGGGCGTTGCCCATCGCTACGCCCAGGCCGGCGGCGCGGATCATCGGGATGTCGTTCACGTCGTCGCCGACGGCACAAATTTGCGACTCGTCGATCCCCCACTGGGCCGCCAGTCGCTGCACCGCCGACCATTTCGTCACCCCGGCCGGCGAAATCTCGATGAAGAATCCCTTGTAGCGGGGCGGGTGCAGCACGTGCGTGTGCAACTTGTCCGGCATCCTCTGTCGCAGCAGCCCCTCCAGCTCCTGCATCTGTTCGAGCGTGCCGACGACGAAGCCGCCAAAAATGCCCGGCGGCGGTTGGCTCAGCATCTCCGGCCAAAGCCGGCTGCGGCGCGAGTTCTTCGCCAGGTAATAGGCCCATTCCGGCGTGCGGGCTTCGCGGCGGGCATGATAGAAGTCGAATCCCTCGGCGTACGTGTCGCCGCAGAGCACCGCATCGAACCCCGCCCGATCGACGATCGTCACCACCTCGCCGAGCACCTGCGGCTCGAAGCGGGCTTGAAACAGCGTGCGATGGTCGATCGGGTCTTTCACCAGCGCCCCGCTGGCCGTGATTAGCGGCACGTCGATCGCCAACTGCTCGACCAGCGGCAGCGCATGGCTGTAGCGTCGCCCGGTCGCCAGCACCACGTGAACCCCCGCCTCTCCCGCCCGCGCAAGCGCCGCGCGCGTGGCCGGCGTCAGCTCGTCGCGGCTGTTGACCAGCGTTCCGTCAATGTCGATGGCAAGCAAGCGATACAATGTCTTTTTCGCCTTCGGCCGCTTAGAACCCGGGGAGGACCGCCTCGTCGCTTGCGATCGGTTCGTCCACGTTCATGTCAGACAACTTCCAACCTGGCGTCCATTTCCTCGATGGACCTTCCCGTAGCCTCGGCGTAAAGCACATCGGGACAGAGATCGACTCCGTTTGGCCAGACTAGCGTACCGGCCTCGTGGTCCACCGTGACTTGCCTGAAGTAATCGACCTCTTGCAGCGGCGCGAAGACGCCGCCACGCCCCTCGATCTGCCGACGGAAGTCGATCTCTGCAACCGTGCCGTCCGAGAAGCGGAGTTGCAGACGGAAGTCCTTCACGTGGTTAACGTCGGTGACCCGGGGAAGCATGGGTTTACTCCTAATCGAGTGGGGCTATTCGTCGAGGCGCTTCGTCGCGGTGTAACAAATCCCAGTCGTCTAGCAACTCGCGCTGGCGGGCCGCGGCCCATTCAATCACCATGCTGAGGGCACGCCGCTGGATGTTGCCGCGAAGAAGCGAGACGGGATTGATCCCGATCTCAGCCTCTGCGCCGCCGTAGAGTGCATGAAAGTGCGGCGGATTGTGGTCGTCATAGTACATGCGAATTGAGATACCGAAGAACCGGCTGATTTCAGGCATGGTTCGTTCTAAACGTCCCAGAAGACCTTTCCTATTGTCAGTATCGGCCGCACCCTCGCAACTGTCAACCGTCACGATTGCGTTGCTCTCGCTCCGTGTCCCCGGCCTGTTGCTCCGCCGCCAGGCAACATTCCCGCTCCAAGTAACCGCGTCCTTGCCGAATTCCGATATGATCCCAGGGCAGGGGGGCGTCGGCGGGGCAGGGGAGGTGCAGCGCCCGCTCTACGTCGATGCCGGCGTCGGCCAACGCCTGCCACCATAGCTCGGGGCGAAGCTGCTCGGCCCAGCCGTCGAAGCGGGCGCGCGCGGCGCCACGCCAACTCGATCGCCGCGCCCACCCGGCGATCGCCGCGACACATCACGCCCTCCAAGAGGCTCGTCTCGATGTCGTGGCACTTCAGTTGCACGCTCCGCAAGCGTTTTTGCCGGTGCAGGAACTCGTGGGCGTCGCGGAAATAGTCCCGCCGCCGCATCGGATTCCACTGGAAGGGCGTCTGCGGCTTCGGCACGAAGTTCGAGACGTTCGCCACGACCGTCACCGCCCGACAGCGAATCTCCTGGCCGAGCCGCGCGATCGTTTCCGACATCTCGATAATGCCGGCCAGATCGGCCTCGGTTTCGCCGGGCAGACCGCACATGAAATAGAGCTTCACCCGCGAAAACCCATTCTCGAACGCCTGGCGGCAGCCGGCGTAGAGGTCCTCGTTGCTGATCGGCTTGCCGATTCGCCGCCGCATTTCGTCCAGCGCGGCCTCGGGGGCGAGCGTGAGACCAGAGTGACGGTCGGTGTTCATCAGGTTGCCGACCATCGCCAGTTGCTCGTTGATCCGCAGACTCGGCAGCGATACGCCTACGCCCAGCGGGCGAAATGTCTCCTGTAGTTGCCGTATCAACTCCTCAAAGTGCGGATAATCGCTGGTCGAGAGCGAGAGCAGCGAGATCTCGTTGTAGCCGGTGTTGTGGTACTGATCGAGGGCCGCGCGGACGATCGTCTCGACCTTGCGGAATCGCAGCGGCCGCTTGATCGTCGTGCTCTGGCAGAAGCGGCACTTGCCGGGGCAGCCGCGCATGATCTCGATGGCGATGCGGTCTTGCACGCATTCGACAAACGGCACCACCGGCCGCGACGGCGGCGGAAACGCATCCAGATCGGCCACGACCGCCGGCTCGATCCGCTTGGGCACGTCGCCGCGAATCGGGACAACCGAGGTGGGCCGATCGCCGCCGTGCTCTTCCAGCCGATAGAATCGCGGCACGTAAGCGAACGGCAATCGCCTGGCCATCTCGGCGAGGGCTTCCCCCCGGGCATTCAAGGGGACAGTCCCATTTTCGTTGGCACGAAAATCGGGACAGTCCCCCCCGCCCGATTTTTTGAGTTCCAGCCACAGGTCACACACCGCCGGCAGCGTCTCTTCGCCGTCGCCGATGACGAACAGGTCGATGAACCGCGACATCGGCTCGGGATTGACGGCGCACGGGCCGCCGGCGATCACCAGCGGGTGGGCCATCGTGCGATCTTGGCCGAGAATCGGGATGCCGCCGAGATCGAGCATCGCCAGCACGTTGCTGTAGCAGAGATCGTATTGCAGCGTGAAGCCGAGGACGTCGAACTCCACCAGCGGCGTGAAGGTCTCCAGGCTCCACAGCGGCAGTCTTCGTTGGCGGAGCATTTGCTCCACGTCGCCCAGCGGCATGAACGCCCGCTCACAGGCCCAATCGTCGCGGCGATTCATCAGCTCGTAGAGCACCTGCAAGCCGTGATTGCTCATGCCGATCGAGTAGGCGTCGGGGAAGGCGAGGCAAAGCCTGCCGCGCACGGCGCGGGGGTCTTTAACTACCGCGTTCCACTCGCCGCCCACGTATTGGGCCGGCGTTTGTGCGTCCGGCAACAGATGATCGACGACGGTGCTTTTCAGCGCTTCGTTCAGCATGATTTCGCCGCATTCTTGCCACAATCGTTGCTTTCGAGTGGTTGCTTCCCCGCTGCTGATTATCGCAGATGTCATCGCGCCAAGGAAGCGGTTTCTTGACATGGTCATTTCGATTGACTATATTTCCCTTCGGAGGCAGCGATCCGATGAAGACGATGTCCATCAGCGAATTCACACAACGGGCTTTGGCCTGTCTCCTGCTGCTTGCCTTGGGCGCGGCAATCGCGTCGCGCAGGGGCGGACGGCCTTCGATGCGGCGCGGGACAAGATGGTCGATGACGAGATCGTCGCCGCGGGGGTGAAGAATCCGCGGGTGATCGCGGCGATGCGGAAAACGCCGCGGCACGAGTTCGTCCCCATCGCCCAGCGGAAGAACGCCTACTACGACATGGCGCTGCCCATCGGCGAGGCCCAGACGATCTCGCCGCCGTTTATCGTGGCCTACATGACCGAAGCCATCGACCCGCAGCCGGGCGACACCGTGCTGGAGATCGGCACCGGCAGCGGCTATCAAGCGGCGGTGCTCTCCAAACTCGTCCGCGAGGTCTACACGATCGAGATCGTCCCCGCGCTCGGCCGCAAGGCCGAAAGGACGCTGGCGCGATTGCACTACAAGAACGTCCACGTGAAGGTGGGCGACGGCTACCTGGGCTGGCCCGAGCACGCGCCGTTCGACAAGATCATTGTCACCTGTTCGCCCGAGAACGTCCCCACGGCCCTGTTCGAGCAACTCAAGGAGGGCGGCCGCATGGTGATCCCCTGCGGCGAGCGCTACCAGCAGATGCTCTATCTGTTGAAGAAGACGAAAGGTAAACTGACGGCCGAGGCGTTGCTGCCGGTGCTGTTCGTGCCGATGACCGGCAGGGCGGAGGCCGGCCGGGTAGTCAAGCCCAAGCCCGAGCAGCCGACGATTGAGAACGGCGGCTTCGAGAGCGTCTCCGGCGATCCTCCCGCTCCCACCGGCTGGTACTACCAGCGGCAACTCGAAGTGGTCCACGATAAAGACGCCCCCGAGGGAAAGAACTACATCAAGTTCAAGAACACGACGCCCGGCCGCGCCGCCTATGCGTTGCAGGGGTTCGCCGTCGACGGCCGCAAGGTCGTGCAGTTGCAGGTTTTCGCGCGGGTTCGCGGCCGCGACGTTCGCCAGGGGCCAAATCCGAAGCAGGTGGCCGCCATCGTCGTCAACTTCTACGACGAGCAACGCAAGCCAATCGGCGAAGCCGTCTTCAATTCTTGCGCGGCACGTTCGACTGGCAGTCGGAGACGCGTTTGCTCAACGTTCCGCAGCGGGCCCGCGAGGCGATTGTCTGCATCGGTCTGCACGGCGCCGTGGGTGAGATTTCGTTCGACGAGATCAAGCTCACGGCGGTGACGAAGTAGGGGCGAGGAGGAGCGCTTTACCCGCGTTTTTCGCCGCGGTGGGGCAGACACTCCTGTCTGCCGAAAGGAATAAGGAGCATTGGGGGCAGACAGGAATGTCTGCCCCACCTGACGTAATGTCGCGCGTCCTCGCGGGTGGTTAGACATGTAGGCCCTGGCGTTTACCCGCCATTGAGCCAGCGAAACGGCTCGTTCGACATTTCGTAACCAGGGCGCAGGCTGACGTTCATCAGCAGCCCGAGCGCCGCGGCGTGGACCACCAGGCCCGAGCCGCCGTAGCTAACCAGCGGCAACGACAAGCCGGAGATCGGCAAGAGTCCCACGTTCATGCCGGTGTTGATGACGACCTCGACGCCGAACAACGCGGCCACGCCGACCGCCAAGAGCCGTCCAAAGGGCTCGCGTGCCTCGGCGGCGATGCCCAGCCCTTGGCCGACCAACAGGGCGAAGAGCGCCAACGTCAGCGCCATGCCGGGGAGCCCGAGGCGTTCGCCCAACACGCAGAAGATGAAATCGCTGCGGGCCTCGGGCAGATAGTATGCCGCCCGATCCTCGCTGGGCTGACCCGTCACTAAGCTCCCCCAGACGCCGCCGAGCGCGCGCATCCGCTTCGCTTGATGCAATTGATAGGCGTTGTCGCCGGGCCGGCGATCGGGCGGGGGCTGATCGAACAGCGCCGTGATCCGCGACTTCTGCTCGACGCTCATCTCCAGCCACAACAGCGGCAGCACCAGTAGCCCCATCAGCGCAACGCAAGCCAGGTCGCGGCGTTTTGCTCCGGCGGCAAAGAGCATCACAAAGAACACCGGCAGGAGCACGAGCGAAGTCCCCAGGTCGGGCTCTTTGAGAATCAGCAGCACCGGCACTAGCGCCAAGAGCAGCGGCGCCGCCAGCCCCCGCAACCGCCGATAGTTGTTGCGATACATCAGGTATCTGGCCAGCGCCAGAATAAACGCCAGCTTCGCCAGGTCGGACGGCTGGAACCCGAGCGATCCAAAATGGATCCAGCGATGTGCGCCGTTCTTCGCCGGGAAGGCGTATACCGCCACCAGCAGCAAGAGTGCAAGAAGAAGCAGGGCGTAACTGAACCGCTCCAGGATGCGGTAGTTAAACGACGTGGCCAATAACATCGCGGCCAGCGCGATGGCCGAGTAGGCCAACTGTTGGTGTAAGAACCGCCCGCTCCCCTCGGTCAGTTCTTCGACTCGCGCGACTGCGATCGCTCCCAAGCCGAGCAGCAGGAGCGCGGCGGCAACGATCGACCAGGGCAATCGTGGAAACCGAGTTGCTGTTTTCACCGCCAGTTCTTTCTTCTTGCCGCCGAGTTGGCAAAGGGGCACGGAGGAGGTCTTCCGCGACATACTCTTCAACCAAGGAGACGTTTCTCCGAGAACTTTCTCCGTTTCCTTCCCACCCCGTGAACAGTTACGAGGTGCGACAGCCGGCCGAGTGGCGAACGCCGAAACGTACTTGGGGTAAAGGCCAATCCGCGGCAAGTGTCGTAACCTACACCGTTTATTCCGGTTATGTCAATCACGCTTAGGAAGCGGCGTATCGCATCGCGCGATTCGCGGTGGGGGCCGTCAGCCTGTAACGAAAAAACGCTGCGAATGGCCGATTTTTCGCAAGCTGCCGTGTCGGAGAAGTCTTCGCATCCTACTTGATTTTTGCCTTTCCGCTGCTATCTTTCTTACAGTGTGCCTACTGGGGAATTTCTTTTTTCCTAACAGGAAGGGAGCAAAAAACAGATGAGTCGTACAAGTTGGAAGTGGCTGGTGGTTTGTGTCGTCTTGGCAATCACCGTCTCGGTTGTCGCCCCGCAGGCGAATGCCTGGGGCGGTCGCTGCTGCGGTGGCTGGGGCTGGGGCGGCTGCGGTTGGGGCGGCTGCGGCTATGGTTGTGGCTGCGGTTGGGGCGGCTGTGGCGGCTGTGGCTATGGCTATAGCTGCGGCGGCTGTTCGTCGGGCTACTGCGGCTGTTACTTGGCTGAGCGACTGGTATCTTGGTGGCTGCGGTTGCGGCTGCGGCTCCGGTTGCGGCTACTACAGTCCATGCTGTGGCGACGTGCCGGTGACCGGAGGCAAGGTAGTGCCCTCCACTCAGGGTCCGACCCTCGCGAAGCCGCCGTTGGAGACGCCCAATGCGCCTCCGCCTTCGGAGCCGGGGCCTAACCCGGTGCCGTCTGCGACCCCTGGCGCAACGCCGAGCGGCCTGCCCACACCGACGCCGCCGAAGACCAGTTCATTGTCTTCCGAGAACAGCGGCGTGCTGACCGTTTGGGTCCCGTACGACGCCAAGGTGACGGTGAACGGTTACGTGACCAAGAGCACCGGCAGCCGACGTCAGTTCGTTTCTTACGGGTTGCAGCCGGGCCTGGGCTACAAGTATGTGATCAAGGCGGAAGTCGTCCGCGAGGGGCAGACCGTTGAGGATACGCGCACGGTCAGCCTGACGGCCGGCCAGATCGAGTCCGTGGCGTTCGGACTCAACCTGACCCCGCCGGAGCAAGTTGCAGCGAAGTAAGCGGTCTGCACGTAGTGTCCGGCGCAAAGTCTGTTGCCGGACGCTGCGGGCGTCCTGCTGGTGTTCCAAGCCTGCTGTGTCATCGGCGGGCAAATCGGAGTCGGACAGACAATCGACAACACTTAGCCCCCTCGGCCGTCACTAGGCGGCAAGGGGGCTTTTTCTATGGCCTTCGCCCGTCCGTCTCACGCTGCCAGGGGAGTTGCCACTTCGAGCGTGTTTGGGAAGCCACGACGTCACAGAGCGGTCAGCCGCCGGGCGAGACCAATTTGAGATTGAGGTTTGGGGTGAAGCCTGCGATAATAGTGGTTTCCCTGGTTTTAGGAGACTCCTTGTGTTTGACCGTGTTGCGGTTGTAGGCGCCACGGGCGCCGTCGGGACCATTATTCGCGAGTTGCTCGAGGCCCGGCAGTTCCCCTTTCGCACGATGAAATTCGTGGCATCGGGGCGCTCGGCCGGCAGGAAGATCCCCTTTGCCGGGCAGGAGATCACGGTTGAAGAGCTGAAGGGACCGATTTTCGACGGCGTTGACCTGGTCATCAGCAGCACGCCCGACGAGGTCGCCCGCGACTTCATTCCCGACGCCGTCCGCCGCGGCTGCGTGGTGATCGACGAGAGCGGCTATTGGCGGATGGATCCCAATGTGCCGCTGGTGATCCCGGAGGTCAACGGCCACGCGATCGGCAGGCACCGGGGGATCATCGCCAGCCCCAACTGCTCGACGACGCAAATGGTGCAAGCCCTCAAGCCGCTGCACGACGCCGGCCGCGTCCGCCGCGTCGTTGTCAGCACCTATCAGGCGGTCAGCGGCGCGGGCCTGGCCGGCAGCCGCGATCTGGAAAATGGCACCAAGGCCCTCCTCGCCGGCCAGCCGCACAAGTATGAGTGCTTTCCCTATCCGATCGCCTTCAATTGCATTCCGCAGATCGGCTCGCTGAAACACAAAGGCTACACTTCGGAAGAGATGAAGATGGTCTACGAGGCGCGGAAGATGCTCGAAGACGATTCGATCCAGATTTGCCCTACCTGCGTCCGCGTGCCGGTGAGCAATTGCCACAGCGAGAGCATTTTGGTCGAGACCGAGCGAAAGATCACGGTCGAGGAGGCCCGCAAGTTGTTCGCCGCCACGCCGGGTCTGGTGGTCGTCGACGATCTCGCCAAGAGAGAATATCCGATGCCGATCAATTGCGACCGCCGCGACAAGACGTTCATCGGCCGGATTCGCGAAGACCTCTCCAGCCCCAATGGCCTGGCGTTCTGGTGCGTCAGCGACAATCTCCGCAAGGGCGCCGCCACCAACGCGGTGCAGATCGCGGAATTGCTGGTCACTGGCACAGCGCGACAGACGTAGCGGTAAGTCAATAATCCAAAGGGAAGAGCGACGATGCGGATGTCCTGCCTCGCGACGGATCGAAAGTGGGCTGCAAAGGGAGTCGTGGAGGTGATCCCATGAGTCTTGAGAGCCGACAAGAACTGGAAGTGACGCGGGAGAAACTCCGCTTGCTCGAAGAGCGATATCGCCTTGTTGCCGCACGGCCATGCGGCGACGAGCATGTCCAAGAACTCACGTTGCAGTCGTTTAAGACGATTATCAATCAGATGAAGGAAGAAATCGCGGTTTTCGAGTGCCATTCTCCGCTTGCCGAAACCGGCCGCTGTTAGAATCTGCCCGCCCCCTGCGTCCTCCCAATATTCGGAGAGAATCATGCTGCCCGCTCCTTCGGGAATTGGAGCCTCCCTATGCGCGATTCTGTTTGCGTTCCTTCTGTTGGCGCAAGCTACGGAAGCGGCGCGATCGGAACCGGCCACCTGCCCCGTCGGCTTCGACGCGATGCTTCACGTCGAGCGCTTGCCGGAGTTCCTCCCCAACGGCACGCAGACGAAGCAGTTCATCAGCTACGACCCGATGGGCACCAACGTCTCGGGTTATTTCAAGCGCTACGAGGAGAACGGCGAGTATGTCTTCTTCGATGAAATCGGGCCGGGCTGCCTTTACCGGCAGCAGATGAACGTCTTTAGCAGCTTTACGAAGTTCTCTGCCGACAAAACCCATATCCGCTATTACTTCGACGACGAGACAAAGCCACGCATCGACATGAGTTTTGCCAAGTTCTTTGGCAAAGGAGGAAAGTACGCAGCGCCGTTCTCGCCACCGCTGGCCTTTTACGACATGCTCGGCTTGCAATGGAACCTGGGGCCGGGCTCCTATGCCAACATGTATTACCCGCTGCCATTTAAGAAGCGGCTGAAAATCACGGCCTACAATCCGGCGGGGATGAAATGGTACGAGGCGACCTGGTTCCAATACACCTACCTGAAGTATCCGCCGGGTACGCCGGTCGAGACTTGGAAGGGCAGGGGGGTCAATTCGCCGGCCGTGCGAAGGCAATTCGAGCAGGTCGGCAAAGACCCCAAGCCGCCGTTGGACGGCAAAACGCATAGGGCGACGCTCTCGCTTCTCGCCGGCGAAACGAAAACGGCCCTCGAGCTTTCCGGCCAAGGCGCGATCACGGCACTGCGGCTTCGTCTAGCTCCCTGGTCGGCTGACACCCTCTTTCACACCCGCATCCGCATCACCTGGGACGATCTGCCCGGCCCATCCGTCGATATGTCGCTCGGCTCCTTTTTCGGTGGCGGCGGCGATACGATCGGCGCCGAGGACGTCTCGGGCAAGACGCTGGCGACGCTGCTGTTCGGCTTCGACGCCAAGACCGGCTGGTGCTACGCCTATTGGCCCATGCCCTATTGGTTGCGGGCCCGCATCGAACTGGTGAACGACTCGAAGACGCCAATCTCTGCCCTGCAAATCGAGGCGACAACCGCCACACCGGCGGCAATCAACTATGATCGCGGCAAGACGGGCTATTTCTCCGCCAAACGCACCATCAATGTTTCGCCGGTCGGCGCCCTCTATTCCCGCGCGTTCCAGGCCCGCGGCCGGGGAAAGGTCGTCGGCCTGACGATGTACAGCAGCGGCTACAACATGGACGGCGACGAATACACGTTCATCGACGGTTCGCGCACGCCGCAAATCCACGGTGACGGCACCGAGGACGACCACAACCAAGGTTGGGGCGGATACGCGATCCAAAAGCCCTACTGGGGCGGACTGGTGAACGGTTTTCAGGGCGGTTACCGCCTGTACATCGCCGAGCCTTACATCTTCGATTCTTCGATCGACATCTGCTACGAGCACAGCAATTGCGGGCCGGCCAAGGATCGCGGCCAGAAGACCGATTTTACGATTTGGTACTACTGCGATACGCCCGGCCAACGCAACTTGAAACTCACCGACGAGTTCGACGTGGGCAAAACGGAGAGCGAGAAAGAACACGGTTATCGCATCACCGGCGAAAAGTGGTCGGGCACCACCGCCGGCTCGTACGACCGCATGGAGCAGTCGCCGCGGGCGCCGACGGTGACCGACGACGGCCGCGCGTTCTCCGGCAGCAGCGAATTCACCGTGAAGATCGATCCGGGCAACCAGGGCGTCAAAATCCGCCGCCGCGTCAACCGCAACCGCAGCAACGTGCAGCGGACGAACGTCTATGTCGATGGCCAACTGATTCCCGACGCGCCGTGGTATGTCTGCGATCTGCCGGTCAACCCCGCCGTCGCCTTTCGCGACAGCGACTACGAGATTCCTGCCGCCTATACCAGGGGCAAGGACCACGTTACCATCCGGCTGGAACACGTCGCCGGCCGGAAAGACAACAGCAGCAACGAGTACTACTACTGGGTCTACTGTTACGGGCGCACGCCGGTCAACCCGCAGTCGAAGCAATAGTGGCCGCCAAAGTGGACCGCGTTGGAGCATCTTTTCGATGCGAACCGTGAAGCTGACGATTGCCTATGACGGCACCGCCTACGCCGGCTGGCAATTGCAGCCGGGGCGGCCAACGCTGCAAGAAACGCTGGAAAATGCCGTCGCCAAGGTCACCGGCCGGCACGTTCGCATCCTGGCGAGCGGCCGCACCGACGCGGGGGTTCACGCTTCGGGCCAGGTCGTGGGGTTTCGCACCGATTCCGCGCTGCCGCCCGAAGTGCTGTTGCGGGCCATCAACGCCAACCTGCCGCACAACGTCGCCGTGCTCGACGCGGCCGACGTGCCCGATGGGTTCCACCCGATCGCCGACGTGCTCCGCAAGCGCTACCGCTACTTGATCCATGACGGCCTGGTACGCGACGTTTTTCGCCGGCATTTCGTGTGGCATTACGTCTTTGGCCGGCTCGACGCCGACGCCATGAGCCGGGCCGCCGCCACGCTGCTGGGCACCCACGATTTCAGCAGTTTCGAGAGCAGCGGCGCCAAACGAAGAACCAGCGTGCGGACGATCTATGAGATCTCCGTGGAACGGGGCAGGGCAGGGCAGGGGGGAGAGGCCGGGGGCCGGGGGCCAGGGATCAGGGGCCAGGGGTCAGAGGGTCCCTCAGAAAGGTCGCGCGGTACCATCGCCCGCCATGCCCAGCCAAGTTCGTTCCCGGCGCCACCCGACCCCGATTGCGAGGATCTCATCGCTATCGAAATCGAAGCCGACGGGTTTCTCTATAACATGGTCCGGGCGATTGTCGGCACGCTGGTCGAGGTGGGCCGGGGCAGCCGGCCGGAAAGCTGGCCGGCTGAGGTTCTCCACGCCCAAGATCGCTCTCTGGCCGGTCCAACCGCCCCGCCACAAGGCCTTTGCCTGACCAGCGTTCGCTACAGACCCTAGCTATAGTACTATTATATCCTAGCCACTCTGGCTATGTGTCCGCTGGCGGAAGTCGCGGTCAGCGGTCCGGAACGGTGTTTCCGTTGCCTGCCGCAAGGGGTTCTTTGCCTCATGACCGTCCCCCACGCTACTCCGGCACCGACGCACTAGTACTTACTGCTCTACAGAGGGGGCCGGTAGACTTTTTCCGCTGCCGCGAAGGCCGCCTCCTTCGTAGCGTAACCTAAGGTTGACTGAGAAGGGGAGTCACGAGTTGCTCGATACTGGACCAATTCTTCTTAGGAGAAATCCATGTTTGCCGCGACGTTTTTTTTCCTGGGGCTTGCGGTGTGCATTTTCGCCGGGCTGATCTGCTTTACCCTGGCGAGGTCCGCTAAGCAGAACGTGCAGTTGCCGCCCAACGAGAGAGCCGCCTGGAATCGGTTGAAGATCGCGATAATGGAGTTGTACTCGCGCTATGAGAGCACGGAGACTCCCAGGCAGAAATCGCTTCGCTCGTGGACCGGGACGCTTGCGATCTGTGCGGGGTTGTGCATGATCGGCGTCGTGCTGGAAGTGCGCTACAACACCATGATTTCGGCAAGGAGCATCGTTTCCGGGCTGACGGGGGAGCAACACGTCTCACCCCAAGAAGTGCAAAGGTATAATCCCGCCCCGGTGCATACCCCCACGCACAGCAAGTCGGTTGTACGGACGACGCGCTCGTAGTGGTCCAGTTCGCTTGGGCCGACCGGCGCGGCAAGCAGATCCGTCTGCCTTGGCGAGTTTGGCGAGTCAAAGCCGCCCGCTCGCCCGCGATTCGGGTGAAGTCCCGCAATCAGCCCCCTCTTGCGCCATTGGGCTCGCCGTTTGCGTGAGCTTCCGGTCTGCATTGCTGCAGGCAGTCCTAGCGTCGTGCCTTCCCGGTTGTCATTGTCGGCTGGAAAGGGGTAGGATAACGGAGAGAAGGATCGGTTTCGAGACAGGCGGCCCGGCGGAATTGATGCAGGTCCATGCGTATCGCCCACGTCATCACGCGAATGATCCTCGGCGGCGCAGGAAAACACCTTGCTCTGCTGCGAGGATCTGATCCGCCGCCACGGCGACGACGTGTTGCTGATCACGGGGCCGCCGCTCGGCCCGGAAGGGAGCCTGTTGGATCGGGCAAGGGCAGGGGGGGTGCCCCTGAAGATCATCTCCGCCTTGCGCCGGCCGATCCATCCCTGGCGCGACGCGGTCAGCTATTGGGAGCTGAAAAAGTCGCTGCGGCGATTTCGGCCCGACGTGGTTCACACCCATAGCGCAAAGGGGGAATGCTCGGCCGGGCCGCCGCCTGGTCGCTGGGTGTTCCGGCCGTAATCCACACTGTTCATGGCGCCCCATTCCACCCGTACCAGGGCAGGGGGGCGCGACGGTTCTTTCAGACCTGCGAACGCTGGGCCGCGAAGCGCTGCCACGCCATCGTCAGCGTCGCCGACGCCATGACCGATCTGATGGTCGCGGCCGGCGTGGCTCCGCGCGAGAAGTTCACCACGATCTATAGCGGCATGGAGGTCGAGCCTTTTCTTCAATCGGCCGAACGTCGCGAGCCGGCGCGCCGTGAACTGGGCTACCGGGCCGAACACGTGGTGATCGGCAAGATCGCGAGGCTCTTCAAACTCAAGGGGCACGACGACGTGATCCGCGCCGCCGGCAGCGTGATCGACGCCGTTCCCAGCGTGCGTTTCCTCTTCGTCGGCGACGGCATCTTTCAGGACCGCCTGCGGCAGCAGATCGCCGCGGCGGGACTGAACGATTACTTCCAGTTCACCGGCCTGGTCCCGCCCGAACGAATCCCGGAGTTGCTGGCGGCGATGGACATCGTCGTTCACGCCAGCCTGCGGGAAGGGCTCGCGCGGGTTCTCCCCCAGGCGTTGATTTCCGGCAAGCCCGCGGTGAGTTACGACGTAGACGGCGCCCGCGAAGTGGTGATTTCGGGCGAGACCGGCTTTCTGATTCCGCCGCGCAACGTCGCTGCACTCGCCGAGAAACTGAAGATGCTCGCCGCCGACCCCGCCATGCGCGATCGCCTCGGCGAGGAAGGCCGCCGCCGTTTTGCCCACGTGTTTCGCCACGAGCACATGACCGAGCAATTGCGGAAGCTGTACTTGAAGATTCTGGAACGAAGAAGCAAGTCTTAGGGGTTCTAACAAAACGGGGACGTAGACGTACTCCTCACGCTCCGCGTGAGGCAATTTCGCCCCATTCTCTCCCTCACGCGGAGCGTGAGGAGTACGTCTTGTCAGACCCTCTTGAGCCAAGCGGCGTTGATCGCCCTTGTCGGCCCGGCCGCGCCCACGCACCGCACGTCTGCCGGCTGCGGCCGAGAACAAAGCTTGGAGCACGCGGCGACACATCACGGCGAAGCTCGTGCTTCGTCCGCTCTTCACGCTTTGCTCACCGGCGGCTCGACGAATTCTCGCCGAGAAATCATCGAAGTTTCTGCGACTGCTATTGCCGCGCACATCAAGCGCTAACGACGACTTCGATAATGACGGCACGTCTTGCGAGTGGAAGTTACAGCTTCGCATCCACTGAACGCCCGTTACGCATACGGGCGTACCGTTGAGCGCCGGCTTTCGTAGCTGGCGGCTTCGGAACCCACCGCTGCCGCTGTTTCCCCGGCTTTCCGGGAAAGTTTGGGACACGGTCTCGGTCTGTCCACACATCATCGAAAGGAGACGTACGCATGTAAACAACTGTTTTGTGGTGCGCGCTGTGGTGACTTCCATCGCACGACCGCGGCCGCGACATCTTGGCAAGACGTGATGTCGTTCGGCCGCAAAGCAGTTCTCGCGTTTCGCATTGTCGGTTTCAGTTTTCGATTCTTTCAGCACGTTGCACACAACAAAGGAGTTTCGTCATGAGAGTGGGATTTTGGAAGCAGAGGCCCTCGATGGATTCGTGCCGCGCGATCGCCCTGGTTTGCGCCGCCATCGTTGCGGCGGCCGTCGGCAAGGCGTCGGCGGATTCGTGGAGCTTCGGCGTGCTCTCCGACACGCAGTGGACCGTTAACGACAACGAGGGGCAAAACCCCAACACGATTCCGGCCAACCTGATGGGCCAGATCGACCGCCAGTTCGTACAAAAGGGGGTAAAGCTGGTCGTTGACATCGGCGACAGCGTCAACACCACTTCGACCGCCAATCTGGACGCGCGTGCCCTGTATGTGCAGGATCTCTATAATGCCGGCATCGCCTATTACCCGCTGCGCGGCAATCATGAGGCGGAAGACGGCAACTCCGGCGCGGAGTTTTCCCGCACCTATCCGCAAATCGGTTACTCGGTAAGTCCGACCACCGGGACCGGCGGGCCGACCGGCACCGCGGGCCTGAACAACGCCACCCCTAGCGACATCGTCGCCAAGCCCGGCGTCGGCGTTGATACGAACATCGCGCCTCCGGCCAAGACGAACCTCAATACGTTCACAGCGGGCACGAACTTCTCCTACCCCACCGCCGTGAACAACGCCAACGGCGCCGTCTCCTATTCGTTCGATTACAACAACACGCGGTTCGTGCTGCTCGACCAATTTGACACCACCGGCAACACCAACGACAGCAGCATCTCGCAACAGCAGAACTGGATCAGCGGTCAATTGAGCGGCGCCAAGACCAGCGGGATGCAGACCTTTGTTTTCGGCCACAAGAACCTGCTCGGCGGAAACCACAAGGACAACCTCTTTGGTCCACAAGTCGTCTCCAGCGATCCCGGCGACGGCAGCGGCGTCAACGGCGGTTCGTTGACACCGGACCAGCAGAGTCAACTGGCGGCCAAGCAGGGCGCCGAGAATGCCTTCATCGGCGCCATGGCCAACAGTAACGCCAAGTACTACATCTGCGGCCACGACCACCACGACTACAATTCCGTCGTGACCAGTCCGGACGGCACCTCCAGCGTGCACCAGATCATCAGCCAGTCCGACTCGTCGAAGTTCTACACGCCGTCCGCTCCGTTCTCGGCCAACGATAAGCCGGTTGCGCAGCAACTGAACAGCGTCGGCTACTACGTTTACACGATCGACGGCCCACGGGTAACGGTCGATTACTACGCCGCCTCGGCCAACACCGTCGACAGTCAAGGTCTGACCATCACTGGGGGCGGGAATCCCAACTACAACTTCACCAAGGCGCAGTCGTTCGGCTACAGTCTCAACGGCAAAGAGTTCCTCGTCCCCTCCGGCGGCAACTTGAACGTCGTCCAAGACACCTACGGCGCCACCAGCATGTCGCTGGTCGGCGTCAACGGCAGCACCAGCAAGACCGCTGACGGCCGGCTCCTGACGGAGGCGATCGACACCGGTTGGACCGATCGGCCCACCGGCTTCGCATCGAACTTGCTGACCCTGTGGGGGATGGAGGAGATCGGCGCTTCGACAACCGCCAGCCCTTTCACGCTGACTTTGAAATATGATCCCGCGCTCGTCTCGGGCAAACCGTGCATCGAGCAAGAGAACGCCGATGGCACCTGGACGCCCCTGGCGGGCATCGTGAACGCCGACGACACGATTTCAGTGACTCTCACGCACGACGGCACGTTCGGTGTGAGCAGCGCCGTGCCCGAACCGGGCACATTCTTTCTATTGGCAGTCGCAGCCCTCGTCGCGGCAGTTCTCCGCCGCCGCAAGGCTTGATCGTCGCGTGACGATTTGGCGGGCCCGGCCCCGCGCCGGGCCCGCCTTCACGCACGTCCATTCCGGCTTGACCAAGAAAGGCATGACACATGAATACTCTGAAAACCCTCGTTGCGGCGATCATCCTCGCCGCGCTAGCGTCCGCCGCTTCGGCCGACACCATCGCCGTCTATAACCAGAACTTCGACGGCATGGGCACCGGCACAGCCGCGCCGGGCGGTTGGTCGGTCTACAATATTGCCGGCAGCCACGACACATTCACGCCGCCCGACGACCCTGTCAACACTGGCGCCCTGCCCACCGGCAGCGCCATTGGCAGCGGCTCGCAGCAATCGACGCTGTTGGCCCAGACTGCCGGCACCAGCACGTCGCAGAAAGGCGCCCAGGGCTACAACTGGGCGGTCAACGGATCATCGACCAACCGTTCACTGGGCACCTCGCCATCGGGCGATGCAGGCGTGGTTCTCCAGGCCGTCATCTCCAACAACACCGGCACCGCCATCACCAGCCTCAATATCGACTATGATACGCTGGTGCAATCGGTCACCACAAACAACAACAGCTACAACAATCCGCCGTACGTCGGTTTGGAAGAACTGCCGGGTTATTGGCTGTTCTATAGTCTCGACGGCGGCGCCACCTACACGAACATCTCCGCGCTGAACGGCGATGGACACACCTGGGCCAACGCCATCGGCACGGTCCATGAATCGATTTCCAACTATTCGCTTGGCGGTACGTGGAACCCTGGAGCGAGCCTCTATCTGCGCTGGTTCGACGACAACGCCCAAGGGCCGTCGCCTGACCAGAAGCTCGGGCTCGACAACCTCGCGATTTCTACGACAACCACCCCCGCTCCTGAGCCCGGTACCTTCGCCCTCTTGGGCGTCGGCGCCATGGCAGCGCTGCTTTGCGCAAAACGGCGGCAGACCATAACGTAAGAGGCGGGAGGTGCTCCGGTTTGTGTCCCGATCAACCCTCCGAGCGCACGGGCTGTCAACGTCGATCGCCCGTGCGTCTTTCTTTTCCTGGAACCGCTTGGCGGCCCACGGGGCGCAACATCGTTGCCACCCCGTTCGTAAGAACAGGGGACTGACCGTCAGGCGGCACCCGACGTGGCAGGAGCCACGTCGGGGCAGGGGAGGGGAGCCGGTCTTTCTCAGCAGCGCGAGGCGCAGTCTGGTGCCGATCGCTCGCTGGCAAGCCCCTCATCCCAACCGTCTCCGGCAGGGGAGAGGACGAGTTCGGTTGCCGAAGACGCCTCTGCCGGTTAAACTGAACGCTAATGGGCAAGAAACTCCCCCGAGAGGCGTATCGCTGTGGCGAAACCTGTTCCCGGCTATCTGGGCTCCTATCGCTTGCTGAACGTCGTTCACACCGGCCACGCCAGCCTGATCTGGCAGGCCTACGACGATGCCGGCCAGCGGATCGTGGGGGTCAAAACGCTCTTGGAGAAGGACGCCAGAGATCGCGAGCAACTGCATTACCTGCGTTGGGAACACACGGTCGGCCAGAAGCTGCGACACCCGAACATCATCGAGATCTACTCGTCCCCCTGGGACCCCTCCCAGCCGCACTTCGCGATGGAGTGGTTTTCCTCGCCCAACTTGAAACAGCGGTTTCTACAGAGTTCTGAGAAGCTCGCCCCATTGCTCCCGAAGGTTATCGACCAAGCCTGCGAAGCCCTCTGTTACCTTCATGGGATGGGCTGGGTGCATCGCGACGTCAAGCCCGACAACTTCCTGGTAACGGACGAAGGTGACGTAAAACTGATCGATTTCGCCCTGGCCAGACGCTTACGGCACGGGCTGACGCACTGGCTTACCCCCAGAACGAGGGTGATTCAAGGAACCAAGAGCTACATTTCGCCCGAGCAAATCCGCGGCCAGCCCCTTGACGGCCGGGCAGACCTCTACAGCCTTGCGTGCAGTCTCCACGAAGTCTTCTCCGGCAAACCCCCCTTTACGGGCACAAGCTCCAACGACCTACTCAACAAGCATCTGCGGTCTACCCCCCCATCCCTAGAAGCACTCAACTCAAACGTCACTTCGGAATTCTCACAGTTGATCCGACGTTCGCTGTCAAAAAAGCGGGACGCACGCCCCGAATCGGTGGGTGATTTCCTCAGAGAATTCCGTATGATGCGAGTTTTTAAGGTCACTCCATCTCTCAATTCGTGCAAAAACTCTACTGTCGGAACCGACAAAGCATAGGAAGTGGTCAGTGGTCAGTGGCCAGTGGTCAGCGGCCAGTGGTCAGTGCCATCAAACGCCGGATACCATCCACTGACCACTAATTACTGTCCACTAGCCACTGGCCACTTTCTCCGCAGGAGCATCATGGCAGGAAGCGAGTATCGCCTATCGTTTGAGCGTCCAATCTACGAGCTCGAAGCCCGGCTGGAAAAGCTGGAGGCCAAAGGAGACTCGACGCCGGGAGTTCGTAACGACATCCGCCTGCTGCGGCGCGAGTTGGTCGAAAAGACGAAGCGAATTTACGCCAACTTGAAGCCGTGGGAGACGGTCGAGGTCGCCCGGCATCCCGACCGGCCGATGACGACCGACTACCTCGAGCTGGTCTTCGAGGAGTTCGTCGAGCTGCACGGCGACAAGACGTTCGGCGACGACCGGGCAATCCGCGCAGGCTGGGCAAAATTGGATGCCTACAGGGTCATGGTCATCGGCCATCAAAAAGGGAAGAACCTCAAGGAGCGGAACCTCTGCAATTACGGCTACGCCCATCCCGAAGGCTATCGCAAGGCAATGGCCAAAATGCGCTTTGCTGCCAAATTCCATATGCCAGTCATCTCCCTGATTGACACCGGCGGGGCCTATCCGGGCATCGGTGCCGAGGAGCGCGGCCAGGCCCAGGTGATTGCCGAATCGATGTTCGAGATGTCGCGGCTGCCGACGCCGGTGATTTGCGTGGTGATCGGCGAAGGCGGCTCGGGCGGGGCGCTGGGAATCGGCGTCGGCGATCGCGTCGCCATGCTCGAACACGCCTATTACTCGGTCATCAGCCCGGAAGGCTGCGCCGGCATCCTTTGGAAGAGCCACACCTTCAAGGAGCGGGCGGCCGAAGCCCTGAGAATGACCTCGAAAGACCTCAGCCGCTTGGGTCTGATCGACACGATCATCCACGAGCCGCTCGGCGGCGCCCATCGCGATCATCACCTGACGGCCAGCCGATTGAAGTCGTATCTTCGCGGCGCCCTGCGCGAGTTGCTAACCAAGCCGATCGGCCTGCTGCTCGACCAGCGCTATCAGAAGTTCCGCCGCATGGGAATCTTCTTGGAAGGCGGCCACTGCAGCGGCCAGACCGTTGCCGCCGCCCCCTCCGCCGTTTCATCCTCTTCTATCCCCCCACAAATTGCGCCAGACCAGGTGCAGGAGACCCAAAAGTGAGTAACAATCAGAACCCCTCCGAGAACACCCGCGCACCCTCACATGGCATTCGTCGCCTGTTGACGCTGTTGCTGGAGATCGGCCTGCTGGCGGTATTGGCCGCTATCATCGTGGTGAATTGGAAGGCAATCAAGAAGACCGTCTTGCAGGTTGACGATCGCGGCCAACGGCAACGTCGGGTGATTGCCGAACCATCCGGTGACAAGGCCGCCGAACTGGAGGCCGCCACGAAACTCAGCGCCTTCAAAAGCGAAAATGGACAGGCCAAATACCTGGTGATTTCGGAGAAGATCGAGCCGGGCAAGCCGGAGAAACGAGTCACCAGCATCAATTACAAGGGGGCGAATATCGACGAGGAGGCACTCAAGCTGACGGCCCGCCTCTATCGCATCAGCACGATTATTGCCAACGACTCGAACATCAGCGACGATGATCTGAAGTACTTCTCCGGCCTGACGGTGCTGACGTCGCTGGTGCTGACCAACACCGGAGTCACGGATGCGGGCCTGACAAACCTCCGCCCCTTAAGCAATCTCGAAACGCTGCATCTCTCAGGTACGAAAGTGACGGATGCCGGCCTGGACGACATTGCCCGGCTTACGAACCTCAAGATACTGAACCTCTCCAAGACCGGCGTCACCGACGCCGGGATGAAGAAACTCGCGCCGCTCGTGAACCTGGATTGGCTCCTGCTCTCCGACACATCGCTCGGCGACGCCGGCCTGGAGAATCTGGCCGCGCTGAAGCAACTCCACCGCTTGACCGTCATCAAAACCAAAGTCACTGCCGCCGGAATCGAACGGCTCAAAAAAGCGATTCCGGCGCTCTCAGTCGATCAGTGAGATCGGCAATAGCCGGCGGCCAACGGTCCGCCGGTGAATCGCCAGGAGATCGAGGCAACTCGGGCGGTCAACGGAGCGGGAATGGGCAGCGTTTGGTCTTGCCAGCACTTCACCGGCGGGAACGTTGCCCGCCGACTGTTTTTGCTTGTTTGCTGATCCCGAACCGACGTTCTTGGGGCAGCCGCAACGTCCGATAATGTTTCTTATGTTCGGTCGGGAACCGTAAATTCGTCGGAGAAACAGGCAATCGTTCAATCTGTTGTCTCCGCTGTCTCGCTCCGCGGCATCCCGGTTTGCCGCTGCGCATTCCGCGACAAACTCGCCGAACACCGCGGCAACCACCCGCGCCCTCGACGTCCCGCAGCGGCAGGCCGGACGAGACCGGCATCGAGGAGGAGAACTTTGAAGCCGATCCACCCGAGCCTATTTTCCCGGCAGGGCCTTTCCGAGCTTGCCCACCGCCCCCCTGCCCTCGGCCGGGGTTGAGAGCTTCGGCGACTCCTTGGGAGCCTCTTGTGGGGGGGATTGCGGATTTGCGGTCGGCGCGTCGCTTTGTGCGGGCGGATTCTGCGGCGGGGTGTGCAGCCCTTTGTCCAACTCGTCGATATACTCGCCCAGGTACTTGCGGATGTCCTCCGGCAGGACTGGGTTGGCGTTGCGAATCCCCCGCGCGATCAAGTCGCCTGAACGCGATGCCAATACCACCTGGCGCGAGGACTCAGACAGCGTAACGGCGAAAAACGTAATCACAACGCAGTAAAGAGCGCCCTTCGCTAGTCCGAAGGTGGCCCCGAGCTGCCGGTCGAACTCCTTCAGTTTCACGCGGTCGATGATATTCGACACCAGTCGAAACAGAATCCAAATCGCCCCGGCCGTGACTACATAGAGCACCGCCATCGCGCAGAAGCGGTTCCACGGCTCCTTGCCGGGAAAGTAGGGAGCGATCGCCGCGCTGCTGTGTAGCGCCACCGCCGCGCTGACCACCACGGACGCCAGCGACGCCACCTGCCAGGCCATCCCCTTCCAGACGCCAAACAACACGGCCCCCGTCAACACGACCAGCATCAAAACGTCGTAGGGTTGCATGATGGGCGGAGTATAGCGGGAATCGCGGGTCGGGGCCAGAAGAGATGAGGGATGAAGGATGAGGGGGCGCAAGGTCGCTGGTTTGCGAGGGATGGGCAAGATGCCGCTGGCGACCGGCAGAGAAACCTCTCTTGCTCTAACCGCCCGATTTCGGTAGAAGTCGCGAGCGGAATCGGGCAGAGGGACGTCGCCCAGAGCAAGTCTTACGGCGGGAGGCCTTCGCGATGGGCAGGATTGGAATTGCTTTCGCCGGTGTCGTGGTCCTGATAGGAGCGTCTTTGTGTCTTAGCGGTGTCGCGACGCCGAAACCGACGGCTAAGGTGGAGACGGTCGGTGTTGACGAGGTTTGTAGGAGGATTGTCGATCTAGCCAGCCGCGCTGACAAAAAGGGGCTTGATCTCCTTCAGAGGAACCTGGCTTCGCAGCCAGCGTCAACCATGGCGAGGGAACCTCAGGAAGGTGGGGAACGAATTTTTTTTGGACAGTTGGCCGGTTTCCAGGACCGATATGGGGCCTTTCTCGGCTGTGATCTGGCCGAACAAGAGGACCTTAGCAACTCGGTGCGCGAGTGCGTATACATGGCGAAGTACCAGAAGAACGTAATTCGGTGGACGTTTCTCTGCTACCGCCCACATGACAAATGGAAGATCCTGGGCGTCCAATTCAAGGACCTGATGGGCGCTCTCCTTCCGCAAAACTGACCTTCAAGTATCATGCCCGGCTTCAAAACTCATATCACTGGCAGCACTCTTCTTGGCATCGGATACGGCGCAGGAGCGTACGTTGTGTACGGCGTGCCCTGGCCAACTTGTGCGTTGGCGGCCGGCCTGTGCAGCGTCTCCGGCATGTTGCCCGACATCGACAGCGATTCGAGCACGCCGCAGCGCGAGAGCATGGCCTTCGCCTCGGCGGTGGTGCCGCTGATGCTGATGCACCGCTTTCAGCACTGGGGCATGACGCACGAGATGATCCTGCTGGCCGGGGCGGCGGTCTACCTGGCGATCCGTTTCGGGGCCGGGGCGCTGCTGCGGGCGTATACAGTCCATCGCGGGATGTTCCACAGCCTGCCCGCTGCGCTGGTCGCCGGCGAAGTCGCGTTTCTATTGGCCTCGGGCGATACGCTATACTTGCGCCTCTACACGGCCGGCGCCGTGACGCTCGGCTATCTGTCGCATCTGGTGTTGGATGAGATCTGGAGCGTCGAATGGACGCACGGGCTGCACTTGAAGAAGTCGTTCGGCACGGCGCTGAAGCTCTTCGGCGAGGGCGCCTGGTCGAACGTCTCGTGCTACGCGAAACTCTTGATCCTCACCGCGATCATTCTCTTCGAGCCGCAACTGTCCGATCCATCGGCACCGGGGGTCGGCCCCGGAAATCAACAGACCGCCAGCCGGCTGATCGATCAGATCCTGCACCGCTGACCGGTCGCGTCGCGAAACCGCAAGCGGCTGGATCATACGCTCTCGACGATCAGCGTCACCGGGCCGTCGTTGACCAACTCGACCTGCATGTGCTGGCGAAACCGGCCGCTGGCGACCGCAATGCCCTGTTCGGCGACGGCGGCGATGAAAACCTGATAGAGCCGCTCGGCCAGCTCGGGCGGGGCGGCGGCCGTGAAATCGGGCCGCCGCCCGCGACGGCAATCGCCCAAGAGCGTGAACTGGCTCACGACCAGCATCGCCCCACCCACGTCGGACAGCGCCAGATTCATTTTCTCCTGGCTGTCCTCGAAGATCCGCAGCCCGGCGATCTTCCGGGCCAGCCAGCGGGCGTCGGCCTCGCTGTCGCTGGGGGCCACCCCCAGCAGGCACCAACATGCCCGCTCCGATGCTGCCGCAGACCTCGCCGGCCACCGTGACTGAAGCGCGACGGACTCGTTGGATGCAGGCACGCATGAGAAGGGGCTAGAGGCTAGGGGCTAGGGATCGGAAGTCTAGCCGCCGCGTCTACGCGGCGCAATCCTCGACTCGCCACATGGCGGCAATTTGGCAACTGCCTGCGGCTCATCGCCCTCCAAGATATGAAACCCTCTGTTTTCCCACAACCACCCTTTGGCTCAATGCAAGCCGTAGCGTACAATCGGTTGGGACAGCATTTGAAGATCATCGCAGGTACATGAGCCGTGGACCGGCGTTTCGTCCGACTTGGTCAAAGGCGGGCGGGACGCCCGCGCCCCGAGGGTAAGAGCAAAGTGCATAATTCGAAGCCGCTAATCGCCGTGACGATGGGCGATCCGGCCGGCATCGGGCCGGAGATCATCGTCGGGGCTTGGACCGAGACCGTCATCCACGAATGGTGCCGACCGTTGGTCGTGGGCCGCCCGGAGATTCTCCGCCGGGCCGTCCGCCTCTGGCAGACGGGAATCAAGGTTGCCGAGATCGAGTCGCCGCGTCAGGCGGAGCCGTCGGCCGACGTGATTCCGTGCCTCCCTTGTGGATCGGCCGACGCCCTCGACGTTGCCCCCGGTACGGTCGACGCCCGGGCCGGCCAGGCGGCGTATGACGCGGTGCTGACGGCGATTCGCCTGGCGCTGGCCGGCGAGGTGGACGCCATCACCACCGCCCCGCTGCACAAGGAGGCGTTGCATCGCGCGGGCACGATTATCCCGGCCACACCGAGTTGTTGGCGCACGTCTGCGGCGTCGACGATTACGCCATGATGCTCTACCTGGGCCCCAACGAGGAGTTGCTTTCGCCGGCCGGACTGGCCGTGGTACACGTGACACTGCACACCGCATTGCGAAAAGTGTTCGGCGAGTTGACGGAAGAGGCGATCCTGGCCAAGGCCCGGCTGGCCGACCGCTTCATGACGCGGCTGATGCGGCCGACGGGAGCGAAAAAGGGGTCGGGAGTCTTTTGCCGGAGTGGCCCGGAGGGTGCTGCGCACAAAAGACTCCCGACCCCTTTTTCGTCCCGACCGCGGATCGGCGTCTGCGCGCTGAATCCCCACGGCGGCGAAGGCGGGCTGTTCGGCGACGAGGAGCTGCGGATCATTCGCCCGGCCGTCGAGCGGGGATTGGCCGAAGGGCTGCGGCTCGAAGGCCCGCTGCCGACCGACACGTTGATGGTCCGCGCCCGCGACGGCCGCTTCGACGCCGTAGTGGCCATGTATCACGACCAGGGGCATATTGCGCTGAAACTTTTGGGGATGCACCGAGCCGTAAATGTCACGCTCGGATTGCCCATCATCCGCACCAGCGTCGCCCACGGCACCGCGTTTGACATCGCCTGGAAACGCGAGGCCGAGACCGGCAGCATGATCGAGGCCCTGCGGGTCGCCAGCCGGCTGGCGGCGGGAAGGGATGAGAGAGGAGGAGGGACTGATGAGAAGGGATGAGAGAGGAGGAGGGACTGATGAGAGATGAGGGACGAGCAATGTGACTTTGCCGTTTAGCCGCCGCGTCCACGCGGCGTAGGTGCGGCTGGGGGGATCGGCGCGCTTCCCTGCGGGGCGCGGCTAAACATTGGGCGTGCGTACTGTCGATTTCTGCTGCCGACGATCGTAGCGCTACCCCGCCCTGCCCTCCCCTGCCCCGTGGTGCTTTTTGCATGGCAAACCGCAGTTTGTTGACAGCGCTGCGGTTTGCTGCGACAATTGGAAGCATCTTGCGGTGCGGATCATTCCCGCCCTATGCCATGAACACCCCGCCCCAGAATCGGAGGAGACCGCTCATGTGTCGGCATTTTTGGTTTGCTGCGACTGTTTTCTCAATAGCCTTTGCCGTGTCCGCCTCGGCCATTGCCCAGGAGGACATTCGCGAACTGAAACTCCGCGATTGGCACCCCAGGTCGATGCTGGTTACCAAGGTGACTAAAGTCAATAAGCCGGCGTTCCCAGTGATCGACCAGCACAATCATCTTGGCACGGGCAAGGCATTCCTTACGCCGGCACGGGTGAACCACTATCTGCAAGAGATGGACGCGGCCGGTGTGCGGACCGCGGTCGATCTCGACGGCATGTGGGGCAATCGCCTCAAGGAGACGCTCGACGCCTTGGACAACGCCCACCCCGGCCGGTTTCTTACCTATGCGCAGATCGATTTCGACGGCCTCGACGACGCCGGCTGGAGCCAGCGCGAGGCCAATCGGCTGGAAGAGAGCTTCAAGATGGGCGCCAAGGGGTTGAAGTTCCACAAAATGCTCGGCCTGGAGGTGAAGTTCAAGAACGGCAAGTTCCTCATGCCGGGTGATGCCAAGATGGATCCGATCTACGAGATGTGCGCCAAGTATCATCGTCCGATCATGATCCACACCAGCGATCCGGCCGCATTTTTCACCCCTTTGGATCAGTACAATGAACGCTGGCATGAGTTGAACGCGCATCCCGACTGGCTCTTTTACGGCAAGGACTCCTCCGGCACGAATTTCCCGTCACGGAAAGAGCTGCTGGACTCGCGTATGCGTGCCGTGGCGAAAAATCCGCGCACGATCTTCATTGGGGCGCATTGCGGCAACGATCCCGAGGACCTGGCCCAAGTGGGCAAGTGGCTTGACGAATACCCGAATTTCTATATCGACATCGACGCGCGGATTTCGGAACTCGGCCGGCAGCCCTACACGGCGCGGAAGTTCCTTATCAAGTACCAGGACCGCGTGTTGTTCGGCACCGACACGCCGCCTAACGACCGCGAGGCGTATCGCATCTACTACCGCTTCCTGGAGACCGACGACGAGTATTTCGACTGCCAGAAAAGCCACCACCTGCAAGGATTCTGGATGATCTACGGCGTGTTTCTGCCGAAGGACGTTCTGGCGAAGATTTATTACAAGAACGCCGAGCGGCTTCTCTACTTTGGCGATAACGCGGCGAAAGAGACCTCGGCCGCGAGTGTCGCGACGATCAAGGTCCGTGGCACGCGGCGAAATCGAGAGCGGCTGTAGAGCAGGCGTGTAGGCACATCGGGAGTGTGTTCATGTCCAGATATCCTCTATTGGCCGCGGCGATTTCGCTGGTCGTGCTGGGGTTGCTTGCTTTGGCAGATCAACCGGAAAATTCCCGCGACGTCGCATCCGGCGATTCGGCCGCGAAACCCGCTGCCGCTGCGACGGAGACTGTTCCGGCCAAGCTCAAGGTGCTCAAGGTCCCGCGGACCGACGATTTCGAGCTGACCGGCGACGGCATCTCGCCGGCATGGAAAAAGGCTGCATGGGAATCGCTCGAGAAACGGCCGGGCAACAAGGCGGGCTACCGCTCGCGGTTCAAAATGCTCTACTCCGCCACCGGCCTGTACGTCCTGTTCAACGGCCAGGACCGCAAGCTGACGGCCACGATCGACAGGGATTTCGAGGACTTGTGGAACGAAGACGCCTTCGAGTTCTTCCTCTGGCCCGACGAAAAGCAGACGGTCTACTTCGAGTACGAGATTTCGCCGCTGAATCACGAGCTGCCGATTCTGATACCGAACATCGACGGGCAGCATTGGGGTTGGCGGCCGTGGCATTACGAGGGGCCGCGAAAGACGCGCAAAGCGACCTCTGTCAGCGGCGGCCCGCTCAAGTCGGGGGCCGACATCTCCGGCTGGTCCGCGGAAGTGTTCGTGCCGTACGCACTGCTCGAACCGCTGGGCAACGTGCCGCCGCGGCCGCAGAGCCGCTGGCGGGCGAATTTCTACCGCGTCGATTACGACGGCGGCCACGGCAGCGGCTGGGACTGGATGCGCGTCGGCCCCAGCTTCCACGAGTTCAATAAGTTCGGCGTCTTGGAATTCGAGTAGGACGGCATCCTACTTGTTCGCTCCCGCGGCGGGCTTCGCCGGTTTCAACGGCTCGACCAGCAGGTCGGCTTTGCCGGGAAACGGCGGGAACTTGGCGTGCGGCTCGGTCTGATACCAGTATGCCACCGAGGCGATATCGTCCTCCAACGGCAAATACGCCCCGTTGTCCTTCCAACCGAGCGCCTGAATCGTTACCTTCATGTCCTTCTTGAAGCGAATCGGGTCGGCGATGTGCCAGCGATATAGGCCGAAACGCTGCGGCGGCTGGTAAATCGTATTAGGCGGGATCACCTGCGCCAGGCCGCTGTAGGGCGTGCTGAACGGGACGTAAAGATGCGTCTCCGGGTGCTCGAAGTCATAGGAGCCGCAGAAATAGTCTTCCGTGCCGGTGCCGCAGATGGTGGGAAACTCCTTGTCGCTGTCGAAATAGAACTTGATCTCGCCCTCGCCCCACCAGCCAGGGCTGCGCAATTCCCAGGCCAGGTACGTGCCGACGTATTGCCCGCGGCCTTTGACGCCGTCCACAATCGTGTAAACGGTCTTGGCCGGCAGTTTGCGGGTGCGACGGAACTGGGCGTGGAAGTAGGCGGCGTCCCTGGGCACGCTGGTCAGCGTGTAGTTGACCTGATAGTAGAGAATCATGTCTTTGTCGTCGATGTTCTCCAGCGTGATTTTGGCTTTCTTGCGGAACGGCATGGTCCAGTAGCAGTTGAAGGCGCTGCCGGGGTTGACGCAGACCGGCAGCGAGCTGATTTGGCAGTACTTGCCCCAGCCGCAGGCGAAGAAATCGCCCAGCGGCACTTCGACCGACGGCTCGGTTTCGCCGTCCCAATAGTACCGCAGGATGTAGAGCCGGGTCTTGTCGATTGGCGAGGGGGTCAGCCAAATCTGCTGGATCGCGCCCGAGCCGTCGATCTCGGCCACGGTAAAGGTGGACTTGGCCTTGATGCGGACGCAAGGCGAGACTTTCCAGCCGCGGCCCAACTCGCGGGCGGCATTCTTGCCGAGGCCCTCCTCGGCCATTCCGGCCTTGCCTTTCGCACCGGTGAAGTTCTCAGGGCTGATCGATCGCGTCTCGGCGTTCGAGAGGCGATGCAGGCTGCTCATGTCGGAGTTCAGCCCATTGAACCCTCTCGACGGCGAAGGCGATTGCGCCTGCGCGAGAACGCATCCAACGAAGATCCCAACGACAGCCAGTAGACGAATTCGATAATTCATGGCAACCTCGCAGTTAGAAGAAAGCCCCAGATTACCGGTATTGTAGCGATTCCGCGGCGGACAGCAAGCAGCGGCCGCGAGAAGGGTGCAATAGCGGACTGCGGCGGTCGCGCCCGAGCCGTTTAGCCGCCGCGTCCACGCGGCGCAGAATCGCTCGCAGTCGCAGCGCCGCGCGGACGTGGCGGCTAAACGGTGTCCCAATTTTGACCATGAGAAACTACCGCGCCCGGTGAGAAGGTCGCCGCGGCGATCCTGTGCACATCATTTTCCCGCTTCTTTCGCGGGTGGTTTGAGCGGCTGGATCGCGAGGTCGGCTTTGCCGGGCAGCGGCGGGAACTTCGCGTGCGGCTCGGTCTGATACCAGTAGGCCACCGAGGCGATATCGTCTTCCAGCGGCAGATACGCCCCGTTCGACTTCCAGCCGAGCGCCTGGATCGTGACCTTCATGTCCTGCTTGAAGCGGACCGGGTCCATGATGTGCCAGCGGTAGAGGCCGAAACGCTGCGGCGGTTTGCCGACGCCGTCGGGCGGCAGCACCTGCGGCAGCCCGGAGTACGGCGTGCTGTAGGGGACGTATTTGTTGACGTTGGGATGAAGGAAGCAGTACGAGCCGCAGAAATAATCCTCGGTGCCGGTGCCGCAGATCGTGGGATACTCCTCGTCACCGTCGAGATAGAACTTGATCTCGCCCTCGCCCCACCAGCCGGGACTTTGCGACTCCCAGGCCATGTAGGTGCCGACGTACTGGCCGCGGCCTTTGACATTGTCCAGGAGCGTGTAGACGCTCTTGGCCGGCAGCTTTCGCGTGCGGCGGAATTGGGCATGAAAGTAGGCGGCGTCCTTGGGCACGTCGGTCAACGTGTAGTTGATCTGGTAGAAGACCAACACGTCTTGGTCGTCGAGATTCTCCAGCGTGATTTTGGCCTGCTTGCGAAACGGCATGTTCCAGTAGCAGTTGAGACCGCCGCGGGGATTGACGCAGATGGGCAGCGAGTTGATCTGGCAGTATTTGCCCCAACCGCAGGCGAAGAAATCGCCCAGCGGCACTTCGACCGACGCCTCCTTCTCGTCGTCCCAGTACATTCGCAAGATGTAGAAGCGAAGTTTGTCCATCGGCCAAAAGGCGGTCCAGATCTGCTGGATGGCCCCCGACCCGTCGATATTGGCCAGGGTATAGATGGAGTGGGCTTTGACAAACAGTGCCGGCGAGACCTTCCAGCCGCGTCCCAGTTCGCGGGCGGCATTCTTGCCGAAGCCTTCGACCGCCATGCCCCCCCTGCCCTTCTCGCCGTTTGGATTCTCGGCGCTGATCGATCGCGACTCGGCGTTCGACGATCGGCTGAGGTTGCCGAGATTCATGTTCAGGCCGTTGAATCGTCCAACATCGGCAGGCCGTTGCCCCTCAGCGACCGCACAGCATGTCAGACTCGCCGCCACGGCCCAGAAACACGTTCGATAACGCATGGTTTTCTCCTCGAATGACGATGGTACAGAGTCGAGCTCGGCGGACGGGCCGCCGGCACCAACACAACAGCATGTGGTTCACCACGGAGGCACGGAGGACACGGAGAGAAAAGAGCAGTGAACCGCAGAGGACGCAGAGAGCGCAGAGGGAAGAAGCTCAGAGGAAGGAGTCGTGTTCATTGGTTGTCATCTGGCTTCTGAGAATTCCCTTCCGACTTCACTCCTCTGCGTTCTCTGCGTCCTCTGCCGTTGTTTTTCTATTTTCTGTTTTTGCGCTTATTCTCCGTGTCCTCCGTGGCTCCGTGGTGAGCCTTCGTTGATTTATCGTTGCCGTGCTAACCGCGAACCAGATACGGCGGCCGCTGCTTGCGTTTCTGCCAGGCGTTGGCCTCGTCGTCGCCGACGATCTGCTGCAGCTTGGGATCCCAGGTCAATTTGCGTTTCAGCCGGATCGAGACGTTCGTCAGGTGGCACGCCGTGACCGAGCGGTGCTCGACTTGCACCGGCGTAGACGGCGGCTTGCGGGTTTTGATGCAGTCGAAGAAGTTGGCCATGTGGTTCAAGCTCGGATAGGCACGCCAGGCATCGGCCGGCAGCGGATTCTGCTTCAATTCCTCGACCGCCCTGCCATGCACGGCCCCGCGATTGACGAAAACCCTGCCCTTCTCGCCGATAAACATGATGCCATTGCGGTTGTAGCTCTTGATCTCCTTGGGCACGTCCTGGCCGAAGAGCCATTCGATCTGTTCGGGCGAAGTCACTTCGTGCTCGGCAACCTCGCCGTAGCGGAGCCGCTCGTTGATCGACGCGAAGTACAGCAGCTCGACGCCGTTGGGATACACCATGCGGGAGAAGAAGCGATCGGGCGTGTTGTAATACTGCGGCCCTTGGGGATTAGGAAACAGGGCCCGGGCCTCGATCGACGTGGGGCCGGTCAACTCGCAGTCCATGCCCCAATGGGCGATATCGACGTGGTGGTTGCCCCAATCCGTGATGATCCCGCCGGCGTACTCGTACCACCAGCGGAAATTGCCGACGGTTCGCTGCGGGCAGTAATCGTGCAGCGGCGCCTGGCCCTGGTACATGTCCCAATCGAGTTCGGGCGGGACCGGCCGCGTGGCGAACGGGCCCCCCTTGGTCGAATAGTAGGGCAAGGCCACCCAGACCTGCTTCAGTCTGCCGATCCGCCCGTTGCGCACCAGTTCGACGGCCGTCTGAAACTCCTTGAAACTCCGCTGCATCGTGCCGATCTGCACGATCCGCCCGGTCTCCTCCACGACTTTGCACAGCAGCTTGCCCTCGTCGATGGTGAAGGTCGCTGGCTTTTCGGCGTAAACGTCTTTGCCCGCTTTGCAGGCGGCGATGGTGATGGCCGTGTGCCAATGGTCGGGCGTGGCGTTGGTCACCGCGTCGATGCCCTGGTGTTCCAGCAGTTTGCGGTAATCCTGGTAGACGGCCGCCTTGCCGCCGAAACGCTGCCGGGCCGCCTCCGCGTGACGCAGATCAACGTCGCAGATGGCGACGATATCGCCGAAGCGGGCGGCCTCGCCGGCGATGTAGCTTCCCTGCCCGCCCACGCCGATCAGCCCGACGTGCGGGCGGTCGTTTTTCGATTTTGCCTCGGCGGCGACGGCCTTTTCGCCTGTAAACCAGCACGGCAAAGCGGCTCCCGCGGCGGTCAGGGCGGCGGCAGAACGCAGAAAACCTCGACGGTTTGAGGTCAATCGCGACATGCTAAGACTCCAATGACTGTTTTGGCGGAAAGAGGGCAAAACACGGGGTGCTTGATTGCAGCCCTCTCTCCTGGCGAAGAAGCCAGGCCAAGGGCCGCTGGCGGGAACGCTTCAGCCGGGCGACAAACCGCTTGCCGCCCCACGTAACGTCGCACACAGATCCGACTACTCGTCTTCCGGTTGGCCGACGTCAACCTTCGACCAGTCGATACTGCTCTGGTCCCTGCGAATCTCGGCCAACGCCCGCTTGGCTTGCTCAAGCTCCGCGCGCCGCACGAGGACCTGAACGCTGCCGGGCGCCTCGGCCTTGAAACCCGCCGTGAAGCCGCCCGGCGTCAACGCCTTGATGCCATACTGGGCCAAGGCCGTGGCAATGCTGGCGGCTTCGGCCTCCGTGGCGACCGACAACAACGGGCATGGAGAACTCGATTGGTCGTCCATCACCGCCCCCCTTCGGCAGGAAGGAAATCCTCTCACCCGCCGTTGCCGCCGGCACGATGCAGCTTGTTACGGGCTCGCGTGAGAATCGGGCCGATGCTGTTCTCCGGCATATCGACCGCGACACTGATCTCGCGGTAGCTCTTGCCGTCGAGATGATACATCCGCACAACTTCGGCCTCGGTGCCGCGCAAACCGCCAAGCAACCGCTCGACCTCCTCGCGATCGCCCAGCCGGTCCTCGACCGACGCGTGGCGATCGGGGATGCTCTCGGCAAGGTGGGCCGACGAGCCATCGATCGGCTGCGCCGCCGCCACACCCGCCAGCAACTCGCGCACGACGATTCGCCGCGCCACCACCGTCAGATACGTCGCGAGGCTGCTCTTGCCGCGAAAGTTGCGCAGCAGGACAAAGTCATTCTTGACGATCGCCAAGAAAACCTCGGCGCAGAGGTCGTCGCGATCGGCCGCCGTCAGGCGGATGCTCTTCGCCCGCGCCGTATGGTTCACCACATGAACGACCAGGCCGAGGAATCGATCGACGAAGTCCTCCCAGGCCCGCGGCTTCCGATTCAGGCAACGTTCAAGCAGGTTGCGGTCGATCTCGGAGAGTGCCACGCTCTTCTTCCTCTGGGTAAGCCGAATGAGCTAAATCCAGCCCTCTCCTGCGATTGTAATTCTGATCCGCCAAAGAAACAAGTGCGGCTTGTCCCCCAGAATAGCGGCCTTGCTAGTCCTTCCCCCCTACTTCCCAGCACACGCCATCCAACCAGACCCGCCAGCTTTCGTACCTTGGATTGCTCAGCTTCAGGGCCAACAGCGGATTTCGCCGGGGACGCACCGGAGTCCGCACGAGTTTCATGTGAGCTTCGTATGGAGTATGTCCGCCCTTCTTCACGTTGCAGGTGACGCAAGCACAGACGACGTTTTCCCACGTCGTCTCGCCGCCGCGGCTTCGTGGAACCACATGATCGATGCTGAGAAGATGCGTCGGGAAACGGCGACCACAGTACTGGCATTCATGGCCGTCGCGGGCCAGCACGTTCCGGCGGCTGAGATGGACTTTTTGCTTTGGCAGGCGATCGTACGTGAGCAAGCGGATCACCCGCGGCACTTGGATCTCGAAGTTGACCGCTTTGATCCAATCTTCTTCAGGTTGTTTGATTTCGGCACGCAATTCGCTCATTTCGCGCCAGGACTCGAACGAATACGTGGCGAACTTGCCCTCCTCCATCGCGATCACTTCGGCCAACTCGCGGCAGAGAAGCGCGAAAGCCCGCCGCACGTTGACCACATGAACGGCCATGTAGAGCCGGTTGAGCACCAGCACGCTGCAGCAGAGCGCGCTGCTGGGGGGGGGCGGGGGGGGCTGCGGCGCGACAACGCTCCCGCGCCGCGGGCTGTGCGTCCGCGGAGAGTGGGCGTCGGCGGTCTGAAGCGCTTGCACCTGTCACCCCCTGAATTGTGCCGGAGTTGCCATTGTAGTCGATTCTCCTGGCGCGTGCCAGCGCGGACCGTGAAATTTCATAGCCACAGGGGCGTACTCGCACCGCTTGTCTCTGATTTGGTGCATAGCCCCACCTTGAGGCGATTTCAGCAAAAAGAACCGGCCAATTTCGGAACTACCAGCGAAGACCCACCTGCTGCAAGTGAAAATCGAGCGGCACTCGGTAAAAATTCGTCAAGGTCGGCTTGTCAGCGGCCCAGTTCCCACATTAGGATGAGTGGTGTTGGTTGTGGACTGTGTTTTTGGTGTCGGCGCGTGCCGGCCGTCAACCGGGAGCGGGGAAATGATCCGGTACTCATGCGACCTGTGTAAACGGAAACTCGACCCGAATAACGATCTCCGTTACGTCGTCAAAATGGAGATCTACGCCGCTTTCGATCCGGCCGCCGCCGATAACGACGACGACCGCGACCACCTCGAAGAAATCCAGGATATTCTCGAACGCATGGAGGACACGCCCGGCGACGAACTCAGCGACGAGGTGTATCAGCAACTGCGATTTGATCTCTGTCCCGAGTGCCGCAAGAAGTTCATCCGCAATCCGCTGGGACACGAGACGGCCAAGGCCTTCGGCTTTAGCGCCAACTGATGAGTCGTTCTTACCGCTTCCGCTCGCCTCGTCTGCCGCGTCGCGGCTGGCAGGCGATTCTGCTGGCCTTGCTGTTGGCGCTGATCGGGGCGTGGCAGCATTGGTATCCCGCCGGGCCGGCTGCGGATTCGTCCGACACTTTCGGCGGCGGCACGCATCGCGTCGTCCGCGTGGTCGATGGCGACACGCTGATCGTCATGCTCGGCGGCGAGAAAACTCGCATCCGGCTGATCGGCGCCGACGCGCCGGAAACCGTCAAACCCAACTGGCCGGTCGAGCCTTGGGGTCCGGAGGCGTCGCAATTCACCAAGCAGTTCTTGGCCGGCGGCGTAGTCCGCTTGCAGTTTGACGGCCAGCGGCACGACAAGTACGGTCGCACGCTCGCCTACGTGTGGGTGGACGAGCGAATGCTCAATGAAGAGTTGATCCGCGCCGGGCTGGCCCACGCCGAAATGCAATATCATTATTCAGAAGCGATGAAGTTGCGATTTCGCCGCGCCGAGGCCGAGGCCCGCGCGGCGCACCGCGGCCTATGGACCCAAAACACTGCCAAGGTACGATAGCCATGTACTCCTCACGCTCCGTGTGAGGAGTGCCGCGGACATAAGGGACTTCTGCGAGGCGGCGGCCACACGCCCCGCGCGATGTGAGCCGATCAAGCATTCCCTCACGCGGAGCGTGAGGAGTACATTTGCAGGAGTACATTTGGAGGCAACGTGAAAACGCATCCGCCGATCGCCGCGAGTCCGCCCGGTCCCGTCGTCCGCATCGACGGAGCGGAGTATCTGTACTTTGTGGGCACGTCCTATCTAGGGCTGCACGGCCATCCCGAGGTGATCCGTGCCGCCTGCGAGGCGACGGAGCGTTACGGCATCCACAGCGCCACCAGTCGTGCCGGTTTCGGCAACACCCCCCCTACCCTCTCCGTCGAGCGACGCGCCGCCGAGTTCTTCGGCTGCGAGGCCTCGTTCTGCTTTCCCAGCGGTTACGCCGGCAACAGCATCTTGCTTCACGCAATTAAGGGCGACTTCGACGCCCTAGTTGTCGATGAGCATTCTCATTACTGCGTGCGCGAAGCGGTGATGCAGAGCGGCCGACCGATGCTTCGTTTCCGTCATCGCGACGCCGGCGACCTGGCCGACAATCTGCGGAAGCACCTCAAGCCCGGCCAACAGCCGCTGCTGATGTCCGACGGCGTCTTTTCGGTTCGGGGGACGATCGCCCCGCTTGCCGATTACCTTGCCGTGCTGGCTGATTACCCCGGTGCCGGCCTGTTGGTTGATGACGCTCACGGGGTCGGCGTTCTGGGGCATCGCGGCCGCGGAACTCTCGAGTACTTTGGCTTGTTCGACGGCGTCTCCGAGGGGAGCGTCAACTCCCAGGTCATAAGCCCCCTTGTCAGAAGGGAAAAGGAAGATTGCGCCGTGTTTTTTTGCGCCACGTTGAGCAAGGCGCTTGGCGGATACGGCGGGATCATCCCCGGGTCGCAACAGTTCATCGAATTGCTGCACGGCGCCTCCCACTGGTACGATGGCGCCAGCGCCCCGCCTGCGCCGGTCGCCGCCGCGTCCGCCCGCGCGATCGAGATCGTCCAGGCCGATCCCGACCTGCGAACGCGGCTCTGGGCAAACGTCCGGCGGTTGAAGGAGGGGCTGCGGGCCCTGGGCTTGGACGCCGACGACACGCCCGTGCCGATCATCTGCCTGGAACTGGGCGACGCCGCGAACATGCGGCGAGTTCAACAGGAGCTGATGGGCCGCGGCATCGCCGTCGCTTACATGGCGGCTTATTCCGGCCTGAGCTCCGCCGGCGGCCTGCGAGTGGCCGTCTTCGCCACGCATACCGAAGAGATGATCCAGCGGCTCCTCGATGAACTGCGGCAAGTAGTGTAGCAGCCCGTGCGAAACCGCAAGCGGTGTCATTATTCTGAAATCTGGCATTTGAGATCTGAAATGTCCTTTCGCCTCTCCACCGGCATCGACCGCCTCGACGACCTGCTGGGCGGTGGGCTGCTGCCGGGCACACTGACGGCCGTCGTCGGTTCGACCGGCATCGGCAAGACGCAGTTCGGTCTGCAGTTTGCCAACGCCGGCTCGCAGCAAGAGGGCTGCCGCGGCGTCATCTTCGATCTTTCCGCCCGCGGCGACTCGCAAAACCATGCCGATTACGCCCGGCGGATGTTCGGCTGGGAGCTGCGCGGTCGATCCCGAGCGGCGTCTCGATCTCGACAACTTCTACTCCCCTCCCCTGCCCTGCGGCGACTACCTGCACGTTTTCGATCAGCACGGCCGCAGGGTAACGCGGGCCGACCTCGATTTCGAGGCCTGGCGGCAATGGCAAGCCGAGTTGGCGCGTCGGTTGAACGCTTCGATCGCATTCTTCTACGACAACTTCGTCCGCGGCGTCCGCCGCGCGGTGCTGGACGGCATCGAGCCGGTCGAGCGGCCCAGCGATTCGATCCAATTCGAGTTGTTCGATTACATCTACCACCAAATCCTGCGAAAGGAGGCCGAATGGGTCGCCCGCGATCTATTCCGCGAGCACTATCGCCGCAACGCCGAGGCGGTGGCCCAGCACGTTTACGAACCCGGGCAGATCGGCTGCATGCTGCTGATCACCTCGTCGGAGACGACGCTCGACGGCCTGATCGAGCGGCCGTTGGACGAGGGCGACGTGTTGAGCAACGCCAACACGATCATCCATCTCGGCAAGATTCGCGAAGGCACTCGCTTTCGCCGCGCAATGTACGTAAGCAAGCACCGCGGCAGCGTCTGCCCCGACGAGATCATCCCCTATTCGATCGGCGACAAGGGCCTCGTGCTGGGAACCTGATTTGGGGGCACACTCCCTGATGACAATAGCCGGCGGTCAACAACCGCCGCTGAAGTGCGGAGAGCACCAACGCTTTGCCTGTCCGTCCTCTGACCGGCAAACTGACCTGCTCCAATCCAACCGGCGATTCACCGCCGACCGTTGGCCGCCGGCTATTTCCGCGTGTCTTCCTGCCTTGAGGAAACCGGTCGCCCGCGGCGCTGACTCGTGCGTGGTCACCGTGTCGGGTTGCCCTCTGCCAATCGGCTCCCCGTTGTCGGCCAGAAGATCAAGCTTGCCGGGCAGGCTCAAGACGGCCCGCCAGATGCTCAACACCAGGTTGCCGAAAAGGAACGCGAGGTATGCCGCCAACGGTAGAGCTGCCGAAGCGACCAGCACGCGCCGGGCCACATCGGCGGTGGCCAGCGCTCCGGGCAGCGCGGTTTCGCCCACCGCGGCCTGGAAGCAAGCGACCGCGATTACCGCCGTGCCGCAGACTACGCCCGCCCCAAACGCCACCGGCGTCAGCCGCAGCAGGGCCTTCAACGCGAATGTCAGCACGCCGATCAGTTCTTCGCCGGCCATGGTCTCGGCCGCGATCGAGACGTTGAGCATCGACGGGTGCAGGGCGATCACGCTCAGGTAACTGAAGACGAAGAAGCCCGCCACTCCGCCGAGAATCAACAAGTAATTCGAGCCTTCGATCGCCACGGCGATCGAACGGAGCAATACGGCCGCGCCTGCCACGAAACTCAGCGCCACGATCGCGTCGGGCACGATCGCGGAGGCCAGCCGCCCGGGGGTCGCGCGGTTTAGCTCCTCGATCGCGGCGAAAGCCCTGGCGGCGACGTACTGCAAAGCAACCAGCACGAGCAGCCAGACCACGCCCCAGAACACGTGGCCGATCTCGGAGGTCTTCGCGGCGGCGATTGCCGAAAACGCGGCGGCCAAAACTGCCACCAAGAGCAGGCAGTACGAGCCGCACACGCGAAAAACTGCGGCGGTCGCTTCGACGAAGTGGGCGTTGAAAAGCGGCCGGAACTTCTCCATCATCGCGTCGAACGGGTGCCGTGCGGCCGCGGTGGCTTGCGGCCCGGCCGGCGTCTCATCAACCTTCGCCGCCACCCCCACCGCGGCAGCGGCGGCCGGCTCAACTTGCTCGAACAGACCTCGCACGTTGCGCGCCGCCGCCCATTCGATCATCCCCTCGCGCCAGACCAGGTCGTCGGGACGCAGTTCGTCGACGCTGGCCAGCCGCTTCAATTCGACCGACGAAACCGGGCCCATCTGCCGGTTGTCGCGGGCGTAGTACCATTCAACCTGACCCATGCGAGGCTCCTTTTCGTCCCAAGAGAAGTCTACGCCATTATACCCTCGATACTCTCTCTCCGCTCGCTACGAGAATCGAATTGGCGGCCGCGCCGCCGCAGCGGATTTTCAGTCCGGGGCCGCCTCGCGACCGGCGTAGCGCGGCCCCGCACTCGCACCGCCGCGCGGCCCGCGATCGTCGGTCGCCCCCGTCGCGCGCCTGTTGCGGTCTTGGCCAATCGCCGGGCGTGGTTACGGCTAACCCCCCAAGTGGCTGTGGAGCAGCAGCGCCAACCGTCCCAGCAGTCGGAAATAGACCATCCAGCCGATAGCGGCAACCACGGCGGTAACGGCGACGTCGGCCACCCAACCCGCGTGCCGCCACAAGGCGATCTCCAGCGCGGCAACGGCCAGCCCGGCGACAAACGTCGTCACGTAGAAGCCGACCCAGGCCAATCCTTGGCCGAGCAGACTCCTCAACACCCGCGACGACAAGAGATGCAGCGGCGAATTGGCTGCGAGCATCGAGAGAAGCAAGATCGGAAACAGTATGGCGATGCTGCCGCCGATGGCCCAGGGCATCGGAACTCCAATGCGGCTCCATGACTTCGCTGCCAGAGCGGCCGGCAACACCGCAAAGAACAGCGCGTTGAAAACGTAGAGCCATTGGCCGGCGTCTTCCAGCGCCAACAGGTTCGGCCAATCCCGGGTAGCCTCCGCCCCGCACGCCGTGTCGCGGAGGATCGTCATGCCGTAGGCCGATGCCGCATACGCCCACGCCAGCGACGCGAGCGCACCGCAAGTGATCGACAGCGCCAGGCCGTTCCAGAGCAGGACCCGCGTGGCCTTGTCGATTTCTTGGCTGTCGGCGGCGGCGCACCACGAGCCCAGCCGCACCGCGGCGAAGAGCGCCGCGGCGATGAAGCACAGTTCGAGTGTTTGCGGAAGAACTCCAAGCCGCAATGGAAAAGTGAACGTGCCCGAAAGGAAGAGCCGGAGCGGGTCAACGCCGGCGTCTTGCTCCGCCGGGCGATCGCCGGTCTGCACCGCCGCCGCGTCCTCCTCCCCCCTGCCCTGCCCTGCCCTGCCCCGTCGTGCTTTCGCGCCGGCGACTCGATGACGAACTCGAAGCCGCAACTGGGGCAGGTGATCGCTGTCCCGTATTCGACGCGATTCAGTTCCACTCGACTGTCGCAGCGGCGACAGAACGAATAGGTGTAGGGAACCAACTCTGGCATAGCGTCGCGGTCGCGCTGCGTCACGTCAGCAGATCTTCGTCCTCCGAGTCGTCGAAATCGCCGTCATCGGCCACGGCCAGGTCCGCCTCCAGATCGGTGAAAGCGGCACGGTCGGCGCAAACCCAGCCCAGTCGGCCGAGCAGGCGAAAGTAAATTAGCCAGGCGACAGGATCGACGATCGCGACGACAACGGAGCCCGCCAGCAGCCCGAGTCCCGAGGCCGCCCAGGAGATGCCCACCGCCGCTGCGATCGTCATGCCCGAGGTCAAGTAGAACTTCAGCCAACCGTCGGCGGTGGTCCAAAGCGTCCGCAGCACCGGGAGCGAGAGCACGCCCAACATCGAATTGTGCTCCAGCGTGGAAATCAGCACGATAGGGAACATGATGAAGATGCTCACCGGGCCCGTAATCCACATGACGTCTACGGAAGCGGCGTTCAATTTCATCAGCAACCACGCCGCTGCCGCTCCCGGGACTACGCTCATGCAAACCGCGCAAAACACATGTACCGGCTCGCCGATCCAATCCAAGAAGGCGTGCCCCGGCCAACTGTCGATCTCATCGCAACCTTCGGAGGTCTCCCGCAGCACAGCCATTACCGACGCCGACAGAAAAGCGAACAACATCAGGCCAAAGACCGTAAAGGCGGCGAAAAGCATCGCGCTGGCGAACGCCACCGTCGCCACGCTCGTTGCCAGACGCGCGACGGCGGCATACCACAGCAGGTGGGGCACAACCGACAAGATCACCAGCACGAGCGTGCGAACCCACACGCTTCGATAGAACGGGAAGGTGAACGTACCCTGCAAGAACGGTCGATCGGGCAACACCGGTCGCTGGCTGGGGAGCTTGATGTCGTCTTCCGGCTCCTCCGGTTCCTCGGCCGGTTTCTTGCGCCGCGGCGGCGGCTCTTCCCACACCGTACGCGGCCGCGGAAGCGGCGGCAACGGCCTGGGTGACGGCGGATCGTCTTCGCCAACGATCGCGTATGCCCCTTGGTCCGCTCCCGCCATCACGTCGATCTTCGGCTGCGGCCGAGGCAGCGGCGGCACAACCGTCGCCGTGCCGCAGTCGGGGCAGATCATCTTACTGCCGACCTGATCGGCCGTGGCGTGCATCCGCGTATGGCAAAGCGAACAGATCACCGCCACGTAGTCCCGTTTCGCCGCCGGAACACTCCGCGGATCGGGACGAACCTCGCTGGCCAACGGGTATTCGCCGATCTCGGCGGCCGAACGCGGCGGCTTCTTCGGCGGCTCTGGCGGCGGCCGCCGTACCGGTGTCGCCGTGCCACAGTCCGGGCAAATCGCCTGCCGGCCGATCTGGCTCGCCTCCGGGTGCATCCGCGCGTGACACACCGGGCAGACCACAAGGATATACTCCGGCCCTTTGCCGACGGTCGGGCTGCCCTCGGCTTGCAGCGGATAGACGTCGACCGGTTCGTTCATCCGCGAATGGTGCGGCACGTCGATCATCGTCTGGCAATACGGGCAACGGGTGCGGCTGCCCGCCAACGACGCCGGCCCTTTCAGCGGCCTTTGGCACTTCGGACACGCAAAACGCAAAGAATCTCGATCGGCCGTCATGGTGAGTGAGTGCTTGCTTAGATGCTACGGCTCGCCGCCGACAGCCGCCTTGAAATGCCCCAACAGTTCGTCGCCATACTGAGGCATGGCATGGCAAAATCGCTCGACCAGATCGTCGAGCGCGTGCCAATCGAGCCCCTCGAAGCGGAACGTCATTGCCGGCTCCGTCACCGAGCTGCGGGCCAGCGCCCAGCCGCCGGGCGTGTCGATTCGCACGCCGTCGACGGTCCGTTGCGGGAAGCCCTCCCAGGCCGCGCGAATCTGTTGGATGACCATCGGCTGAAGCTCCGGCGCGACGGTCACTCGCAGATCGGGAGTGATGTAGATTGGCGGGCAGGCCCGCCGCAGTTCCGCCAACGTTGGGCCTGATCGGGCAAGGTGGGCGATCACCAGGCAGGCGGTGTACAGGCCGTCGTCGCAGCCTTCCAGCGACCGGTAGAAGTAATGCCCGCTCGCTTCGGCCCCGAAGACCGCGGCGGTGTTGCGGACGCGGGTGCGGATGAAGGCGTGTCCGCTCCGCTCGACTAACGGCTCGGCCCCGAGCTGGCGGGCCGCCTCGGGAATGCGATCGGAGAACTTCACGTCGTGGATGAACCGCTCCCCTTTAAGCTCCTTGCCGAGGCATTGCAGCAGCGCCCAGGCCGCCTCCTCCGCCCGCAACGCGACCCCCTCGTTGTCGACCAGGGCCACGCGGTCGCCGTCGCCGTCGAAGGCCACGCCCACGTGGGCCCGCTCGCGGTAGACCGCGTCGCACAGGTCGCCCAACTCTTCATGCCGCGAGCAGTCCGGCGTCCGCCCGCCGAAGCGGTCATCGACTACGTCGTGGACGGTCGAGAATAGACATTGCGGAAAAATGGCGTGCAGGTAGCGCCGCGCCCTCGTCGCCCAGCAGCCGAACATCGGATCGAGAACCACGCGCTGTTGGGCGGTCAACGAATCGACGAAGGTCTCCTGCAAACAGGCGACGTAGTCGAAGGAGATGTCCAACGTGCGCGGCTCGCTGCGAGCGCGTGGATTGCCGTTCGGCCCCCCCCTGCCCTGCCCTGCTCGCGCCGAGACCGGCATCTCGACCGCCCGCTGCAAGGCGGCCACGTCGTCGGGCGTGGGCGGGCGCTCGCCCAGCATCCACTTCAGGCCGTTGACGCTGGCCGGATTGTGCGAGGCGGTGACAATCGCACAGCCGTCGGCGTGCAGCCGCCGCTTGGCATAGTGGACCATCGGAGTGGGCAGCCGCCCTAGGTCCACCACGTCGAGTCCCTCTTCACACAGACCGCCGATCAGCGCTGCCAAGAAGGCCGGCGTCGACTGGCGGACGTCGCCGCCGACAACGAACTTCGCCCCCGGCGGCAACTGGCGGCCCAAGCCGCGGCCCCAAGCCTCGTACATCGCGGCCGACAACTCCGTCGCCGCCTCGCCGCGAATGTCGCAAGGCTTGTAGACGCTCACAGGTAACCTCGCTTTCGCAACTCGCCGCAGAACGACTCGAAAACCCGCTCGTAGACCTCGCCCCGCCGGCGATCGGGCAGAAACGTCCTTTCCCGGCCAACCATGCGATCGACCGCCTCTACAACATTACTATTGTAGTGCGCCCCCGCTGCGGAGAGAACAGCAGCCCCAAAGGCCGACTCACCGCATACCGGCCGGTGCACGACCCGGCCGGTGGCGTCGGCCCGGCATTGCATCCAGACGTCGCTGCGGCTGCCACCGCCGGTGGCGTAGACTTCGCCGGCTCGCCCAAGTGATGGAGCAAGGGGGACAGTCCCATTTTCGCTGGCGCGAAAATTGGCACAGTCCCCGGGGCGAAAATTGGGACGGTCCCCCGCCGCCGCATCCAGAACCTGATAGCCGAGGCGTTCGACCAGGGCCACGCCCTGCAAGCAGGCGGCGTAGCGGTCAGCTTTGTCGGACATCTCCGCGTCGAAGAACCCACGGGCATCGGGCGCCAGAAAGGGGAAACGCTCGCCCGAGCGAACCAACGGGTACGCGATGTGCCGGCTCGGCAGGCGGCTGGCGGCCGCAGCGTCCATCGCCGTCAGATCGCCTCCGGCGAACATCGCCCCGATCCAATCGGTGCCGACGTTGCTCGCCGCCCCCGGCAGCCACCGCCCGCCGGGCAATTTGTGGCAATAGATCACCCCCTGTGGATGCCGGCAAATCTGGGAACTGATCCCCTTGAACACCAACGTCGTGCCCAAGGTGGTGTTGTAATCGCCGATGCTTCGTGCGCCCGAGGCCAGAAATGCGGCCGTGCCGTCGGTCGCACCGGCGACGACGCATAGCCCCTCGGGCAGGCCGGTTTCGGCGGCCGCCGCGCTCGACACGGCGCCGATCGGACTGCCCGGGGCAGCCACGCCCGGCAAACGCGCGACGATCCCCAAGTGCTGGTCGATCCACGCCGGCCAGCGCTCTTCGATCAGATCGTAGCCGGTCTTCAGGGCGTTGCTGTAGTCGCTCACCGCCGGTCGGCCGGTAAGCCGCTCGACGATGTAGTCGGCCTGGTGAATGAATCGCGCGGCCTGTTGGAAGACCGCCGGCTCGTGCCGCTCGAGCCAGGCGATCTTGGCCAGTGCAAAGGACGCGTTGAAGCGGTAGCCCAGCTTGTCGCAGAAGTCGCCGGCGGCGTCGTTCAGCAAGGCGGCTTCGTCGGCCGAGCGAGGATCGTTGTACATCAGCGCGGGCCGCAGCGGCTCCCCTGCCCTGTTGACCGCGACCAGCGTGCCGGAAGTGCCATCGACCGCCACCGCCCCGAGTCGCTGCTGGACACCTGGGTACTGTTTGGAAAGCTGTTCGATTACGCTCGCCGTCGTTTGACAGACGGCCCGCCACCACGCCTGGGGAGGTTGCTCGTGCCGACCTTGTTGCGGAGCGAGGATTTCCGCGTCGAAAGCCGCGGAGGCTGCGGCAGCGACCCGCCCAGTTTCGCTGACGGCCATTGTCCGCACGCCGCCGGTGCCCACGTCGATGCCCAGAAAAAACTGCTCGCCGGATTCCATGCCGTTAGCGTATCATGTTTTCGCGGCCAGTTGAATCGCCCTGGTCGTCCGCGGAACCAGGGCTCTTACGCTCCCGATTCCCCACACTCCTCCGCCAGGCGGCGAAGGTAGTCGATCGCTTCGCCCGTCTCGCAAGTCCGCACGCCGACGGCGCGGCCTTGGCGATCGCACTGGGCCAGCAGCATCAGTTCGTCGAAGTTCTCCGAGGATTTCAGGCGGCGGCGGGTCCGCGCGCCGATTGCCCCCTGCTCGCCCCACACTAACGCTTCGACGTGATGCTCGATCAGCCATGCCGTGCGCGGGTTGATGAAGCCATCGAGCGCCTCGAGCCCGGCCGCCACGTGGTCGCGCCGGTCGATCGCCTTGCCCACGTCGTGCAAGAGCGCCGCGGCCAGGAATTCCTCGTCGTAGGGAAGCCCTTGCCGGGCCAGCTCGAAGACTTGAAGGCTGTGGTAGAGAACGTCGCCTTCCGGATGCTCGTCCGGCGGCTGCATGACGTGTTCCAGCGGCAACAACAGCAGCTCGTAGGTGCGGAAGCGATCGACGGTCTCCTCGCCGGCCGTGACAAGCATCTTACTGGCGGACTCTGCCGCCGAAAGCCGCAAGAGCCGCTCCCTTTCCTCGGGGCCGGCCCGATCGAGCGCCAGCAAGCGGCGGCGAATGTCGCGGTCGCTGGGAAGATCGCTGGGATCGACGTCGGCCACCGTCAAGTGGCGAACGGCTTTGCTCCTGGCTCGCCCGAACTGCGTCTCTTGGCGGGTGAAGATCAGCCGCGCCGCCTCCAGAGCCGCCCGCCGCCGTAACCTCTCGTTCGACATGGCTTCATTATACATGACATTAGGCCGTCACCTCCATGCCGGGGGCGAATGGCGACGACGTTCGGGCGCAGTAACAGATTTCGGGGGTTGCGGTTCCTTGGGGACGGCGAAGGGCGTTGGTCGGCATTAGCGCTTCCCTGCGGGGCGCGGCTAAACGGGCGATGGTCGCGATTTTGCCACCGACGATTACTGCGCGGAGCGAACCGCGGGTTGGAGGTTTGACCTTGAACCTTGGACCTTTGACGCCCCCCTTGGCGGCGTGGCGCTGCCGCTCTATACTACATGGTTTGCCCAAGACAGCCCGTTTCTGGCTGCAAAACCCATGACACGCATTGCCATCCTCGGCGCCACCGGCTACACGGCCCTGGAACTGATGAAGATCCTGCTCCGCCACCCCCAGGCGGAGATCGTGGCGGTCACCAGCCGGCAAGAGGGCCAGCCCCACATCGCGATGATCCATCCGGCGCTTACCGGGCGGATCGATCTCCGTTTGCAGGACCTGAGTCCCGCCGAAGTGGCCGCCCGGGCCGATTGCGTCTTCAGTTGCCTGCCGCACGGGGCCAGCGCCGAGGTCATCCCTTCCCTGCTCGCCGCCGGCCGCCGCGTGGTCAACTTCAGCGCCGACTATCGGCTCAACGACGCCGCCGTTTACGAACAGTGGTATGGCCAGAAGCATGCCGATCCCGATCGGCTCGGCAAAGTCGTCTATGGTCTGCCCGAGCTGTTCCGAAAAGACATCCCCGCGGCCCAACTCGTGGCCAACCCCGGCTGCTATCCTACGTCGGTCATCTTGGCCCTGGCGCCCCTGCTGAAGGCGGGGATGATCGACCCGAAGACGATTATCGTCGATTCGAAGAGCGGCGTCTCGGGCGCCGGCCGAACATTGAAGCTGACGACCCATTATCCCGAGTGCAACGAGAGCGTCTCGGCCTACAACGTCGGCCGCCATCGCCACCAACCGGAGATCGACCAGATTCTCAGCGCGGTCGGCGGCGCGGTGGTCGAGGTCGTCTTCACGCCCCACCTGATTCCGATGGACCGCGGCATCCTTTCGACGACCTACTCACAGCCCACCTCGGCCGTCGAGGAGAAGACGGTTTTGCGGACGATTCGCGATTTTTACGCCGACGAGCCCTTCGTGCGCGTGGTCGATCATTTTCCTGGCACGAAAGATTCGCTGGGTACGAACTTCTGCGACATCACCGCGCGGGTGGTTCGCGGCCGCGTGTTGACATTTAGCTGCCTCGATAACCTGATTAAGGGCGCGTCCGGGGCCGCCGTACAGAACTTCAACCTAATGTACGGGTATCCGGAAACGACGGCATTGTGAGGGGCTGGGGACTGGGGACTAGGGAGCAGGGTTCACGAATTAGGGAGATTGCGAAATCGGCGGCAGTCTTCGATGCCGTTTGTTGTACGTGCAGAGAAGAACCCATCCTCCGTCCTGTCTTCAACTTCCATCCGCCCTAGCCCCTAGCCTCCAGCCCCCAGCCCCTGATCCCTCCAAAGGAGAAACAACACATGTCCCTATCCGTCCCCAAGGGCTATTTGATGGCGGGCGTTCACTGCGGGATCAAGTCGTATCCGCGGCGGGAAGACTTGAGCCTGGTGATGTCGGAGACGCCGGCCAGTGCTGCCGGGGTCTACACGCGGAACCTCGTCTACGCCGCTCCCGTCGCGCTCGACCGCGCCCGCACGCCCAGCGACCGGATTCGTGCCGTGGCGATCTGTTCGGGCGTGGCCAACGCTTGCACCGGCGAAAGAGGACTGCGGGACGCTGAGGAGATGGCTCGTCTCGCCGCGGCCGCCTGTGGGGCCGAGCCGGACCAGGCGCTCGTGCTATCGACCGGCGTGATCGGCTCGTTCCTGCCGATGGACAAGGTGTTGCAGGGCATTTCGGCGGCGGCGGTCAAACTGGGGCGAAGCGAAACGTCACTGATCGCGGCGGCTCGCGGGATGTTGACCACTGACACCATTCACAAGCTGGCGGGGCGAACCGTAACCATCGGCGACCGTCAAATTCAGATCACCGGCATGGCCAAGGGGGCGGCGATGATGGGTCCGAACATGGCCACCATGCTCGCGCTGGTGCTGACCGACGCCCCGCTTACTCCCGCGGCGACCCAGACGGCGCTGACCGCCGCCACGGCCGACAGCTTCAACTGCATGAGCGTCGATGGCCACATGAGCACCAACGACACCGTCCTGCTGCTGGCCAACGGCGAGGCCGGCGGCGAGCCGTTGGCTGGCGACGACCTGGCCGCTTTCCAGACCGCCTTGGACGAAGTCTGCGTCGACCTGGCCAAGGCGATCGCCGGCGACGGCGAAGGGGCCACGCATTTAGTGACCATCGAAGTGGCCGGCTGCAAGGACCGCGGAACCGCCCTGGAAATCGCCAAGACCGTGGCCAACAGCCCGCTGGTAAAGACGGCGCTGCACGGCGCCGATCCGAATTGGGGCCGCATCGTCTCGGCGGCCGGCTACGCCAATGTCCCGTTCGACCCCAACGGCGTCACGCTGCGATTGAACGGATTCCTACTCTACGAGAAGGGCGCGCCGGTCGAGTTCGACGGGCCGGCGGTCTCGACGTTCGATTCGCGACAATCGCAACACGCTCGTCCAGCTCGATTTCAGCGAAGGCACGGCGTCGCGGCGGTTCTGGACCGCCGATCTCACGGCCGAGTACGTCCGCCTGAACGCCGATTATCACACCTGAGGCCGCCCCGCAGAGGCGAGCATTTCCGTTTAGCCGGCGAGATTGCTCGCCGAGGGTGCGCGGCGATTCCGCGCGGCGAGCAAGCGGTTTGTTGATTTAGAGGTTCTAACAAAACTCCAGTACACGGTTCCAACATATCATGGCACAACCGATGATTAGGAACGCATCGTGAATATCCGGCCGTTTCTCATAACGCACCCGCAAGCGACGCCAGTTGAACAGCCAATCGAAGCAGGCTTCAACGACGTAGCGGAATGTGCCCAGGCCGCTTCCATGTTCGGTGTTGCGATGGGCAACCAGCGGCCTGATATGTCGCATCCGCAGCCCAACTCCTGCGGAAGATATTCCCACGGACAACCGGTTTTCAACACGAAGAGAATCCCCGTGAGCGCCGCACGATCGGAAACTCGCGGCCGGCCTGCTTTCGGTTTGTGGCGTTCGCGCGGCAGCAAAGGCTTGATTCGCTCCCAAAGCGCATCGGGCAGCAGTGGCTTGGCCATGATGTCCTCCTTGACAGGTTGGTTGGCTGACCAGGTTAGCCCGAGAATTTAGCAACATTGCACAGATCAGGAAATACGAGTCTTGTTAGAACCTCTAAGTCAGATGAAGCCCACAGACCTTGCACCAGAACTCCTTTCCCCGTCTCAACAGGTTGAATTCCCTGGCCGAACAGCGGCACTTCCTTTCCAGACCGTGGTGAGGACAATCGAGAAGGATAAACCGTTTCTGTCGTCGGGCCAAGCCAGTTCGGTCAACCGAATGGAGCCTCAACGGTCTGACATCGCAATTCTTCATCGCCTGTTTCCACTCGGAGCCGTGAGCAGCGGCGACAAACCCGTGCTTGTAGGAAGCGATGAGATGACAGGTTTCGTGAATGACGGTTTCTCGTCTGTCTTGATCGGAGGCCCTGGGCCACAAGGGAATGCTGAGGCGAATTCTGGCTCGGTAGGTGGTCGAGCTATAGCCCGCATCTCCGAGTCTCTTGGTAAACCGCCGATTCCATTCGACGACGATGACTTGGCTCAACTCGTCAACGTTGTTGGACTCGCAGGCGAATCGAATCCAACTTCTGATGTGGCGGTCGTCCAAGATGTTCTTCTCAGATCACGTTGGGGTCGTCGATTCCTCTGGTGGGATCGGGAGCAGCAGGTGGCGGATCAGCCTGTTGTCGAGCAGCCTCTTGATAAAGTTCTGCGTAGCGAACGGAGTCAGGGTCCATATTGAACGGTTCGTCCACTGAATCAAAAAATGGATCTCCTCCGTTCCCCTTCCAGAGTCGGTAATAGGTTGGGCTGTAAATGAAGGTGGCGAGGTTGGTGAAGCCCCAACAAAAGCCCAAACCGACCAAAACTGCTCCGACGCCGCCTGAGACCAGACAGAGGCCCAGGACTGGTGCGGCAATCGACAGCATCAGGCCCCAGAAGCCGACAACGGCGAATGGGATGATCACCATCCTGGCGACAATGGTCAGCTTCGGTGTTCGTTTCAGTCCACCTGACAGTCCTTGCCGGCTTGGAAACAGCAACCAGATTCCGATCAGGATCACGAGAACGATGATGGGGTTCATGAGCATCTCCTTGCGTCTGGACGGACGGGGGTGGTCCGTTCAACCGACAGGGAGTCGGAGATGGTCCGAGTGGGAGACGACGCCGAGGGAGGGCGTAAGAAGCGAGCCAAAACCAGCTACCTTCCCCGACCCGATTTCATTCCTCAGTATCCCAATCCACGCCACCTGACATTCTGTCGTTTTGTCGTTTTGGCGGTCGTATCAAGAGCCGAGAACCAGCGAGAGTTGCGGGATACGCAGTCGCCAGACATCAAAATGGGATACGCATGACCGACGCATCTGCTGCGGTTCGAGAGTCGGATGACCGAAGGCTTCCCGAACGATGTTGGTCCATCCGAACAGGGAGGGAGGAGAGGAGCCGCCGAGAACGATAAACCGCTCGCCTAAAGCAGTCGCACTCGGCCTGAGTGACAGACGCCGCCACCAATCAAAGGAAAGCCAATGCAGATAGCGACTTACGACCGCCAGCAAGCCAAGACCCCGGTGTCAGTTCCTTCGTTGGGCATCTCGTTCAAGAACCGAACCGGCGAGAGCGGAAGGGATACAATGTCGCTAGGCACTGAAAAGGGATACACATTTCAAGAAACAAAAACGCTCTAACCTCTTGTAAGTAAAGGGCTTATCAAGCGAGGGCGACGGGAATCGAACCCGCAACCACCGGATCGACAGTCAGAAATGAACTGCCGTACACTATGCCCTCAATATGCCCTTACAGTCTTTCTACGGGAAAACAGCGGTCCTGTCAACGGCCCCTTGGCGTCCGGTTGCCTTCCCGTTGGCCGGCCCGGTAACATTTCAAGTAACACGGCGGTTTGCCGATAGTACAAACAGCACGGCTAGGGTAGCTCCCGAAGCCCGGAAACCTTGGCCGGTTGCCGTGCTGTTTCTTTCAATTCCAAGGCCGTCACCTTTCAAGGACGGTGACACGATGATCCGCAAGACGCCCCCGCCGAAACCGGCCGATGCCAAGCCTGCCCCAAAACCGGCCGACTCTCTGCTACTGCCCGATGATACGCCCTACATCGAAGGCCACCATCCCGATGGCACGCCCTACAGGGTGATGAAACGGGCCGACCCCACCCCGCCAGCCCCTAAGCCGCCGGTAACGATTGCTGATCTACGCAAGCGGATCAAACGGATGCAACAGGATTGGATTGACTGCGCTCCCGGCGACATTGCCCTAAGATTTTTCGTCCCACAACAGGTTGCTGACTGGTGGAACGACGCCCGGTTGATCCCTGGGGTAGCACCGCCCCCGCCGATGTCCGCCCCGTTCCCTCGGCCGTCCGATGATCCGCAACAGGGCTTGGCAGCAGCCGATCTTCTGTTGCGATGGTTGGAAGGATTGGAAGCCCCACCGAAGGCCAATGAACCGGCCGTGGCCGAAGCCGTCAAGGGCAAGGGCGTTGCCCCGCGCAATGCGTGGTTTCTGGCACAGTATGAGGCCCACGGCACGGACACCTACCACAAGCCCGCGAAGATTCACGCGAAGTGGGAAGCGATGAAGGCAACGGAACGGGCGGAAATCTGCCCCGACAGCCCAAACAAGATCGCCAAGGACACGGTTTGGAGTTCGATCAAACGCGAGTTGGCAAAACGTGACGGCCCGAAGCCCGCCAAGCCCAAGCGGACACGGGTAAAGAAGGCATAGCGGGAAAATGTCCCGCGTTGCCCCGCGTTGCACCGCCTCTTGCCCCGCATTGTCGCGTTGCCGTGCCCCGCTTTCATACTCGATAATACGAGTAATGAACAGCACACAACGCCTACTCACTGATTCCGAAGCGGCCGAGATTCTCAATCTCACTCCCCGCCAAGTGCTACGCCTTGCAAACCGGGGAGAGTTGCCGTCTGTGCGGCTGCCGAACCGGGAAGTCCGCTTCGACCCGGAGGATATTTCCCGGTTCGTGGAATCATGCAAGGGGAGGGTCACGACATGACGAAGCCCCGCCCCATCCAGTCCGGCCCCTCCCCGCGTGCCCTGGGTTCCATTCGGGCTGATGAAGTTCTCCCGGCCGAACTCTTCCGCGAGAGAATGGGAATTAGCGTCAAGGCGTGGCGGGAGATGCTACGCCGTGGTCTACGGGCCGTCCAGGCGGGCAAGCGGCAATACGTTCTCGGTGAACATGCGTTGGTATTCTTCCGCCAGTTGGCTGAGGAGGCCCAACAGCAATGACGCGAGTGAACGGCAGGGAAGCCCCTAAAACGCACGGCAGCAATGGCCAATTCGACGCTGACGAATTGGCGGCCTATGGAATTGAGCCCGGCCCCGCTGCCGACCGCGGCGATTCATGGGAGTCGCCACTGGTTGAACCAGCGATTGACACGCCGAAGAAAGAGCGGTTCCCGCTTGTCAGTAGCGAGGCCCTCGATAGCGAAGACTACACCCCCAGCCCGATTATCACCGAAGTGCTTTTCGCTGGCAGCCCTGCCGTTATCGGCGGAATATACAAGGCGTGCAAAACCCTCTTGGCCATCGCGGCGGCAATAGCCATTGCGACCGGCCGCCTTTTTCTTAGATCGTATACCGTACCGACGCCGCGAGTGGTGGTTTACTTCACCGGAGAAGGCGGGCCGGCGGTTGCACAAGAGTATGGGCGACGGATTGCAGCGTCAATGGGAATCGAGCTTGCCGACGCGACCCAGTTGCATTGGTGCTTTTCGGTTCCACGGTTGGAAGACATAGGCGACCTGAGCGCCTTTGCCAAAGTCCTAGACGATACCAGCGCTGAAGTGGCCATTCTCGATAATCTGATGCTATGCCTATCAGGCGACAATGCCGGGAATGTCTACAGCATGGGCGGTGTTCTTGGCAACGTGGTTCGGATATGTTCAGAGCGGGGCGTGACTCCGATTTTTGTCCACCATTTTAAGCGGACCCGCGCCACGGCCGACCCTTACGCACCGGGTGAGCTTGCCGACCTGACACAAGCGGGTGTTGCCGAAATTGCTGGCCAGTGGCTGCTGCTGGCGCGACGGGAGCCATACAGGCCCAACGAAGCTGGTGAACACAAGCTATGGCTGAGCATCGGGGGACGCATGGGCCATTCCTCCCTGGCAGCCCTGGACGTACATGAGGGTAGCCGAGCAGACCCAGGCGGGCGACGTTGGGAAGTGGACGTGCTAAGGCCGGAAGACGTGAGGCAACAGGCGGTCGATGGCAAGCAAGAGCAACGGAGGGCCAAGGCCGACGCCGACTTGGACGCCGACCGCCGGGAAATCGTTGGCGTTGCCGTCAACCTGGCGTCCCCGGAGAGTAAGACCGCGATACGGGAACGGTGTCAGTGCGGCCATGCCCGATTCGGCCGGGCGTTCGCTTCACTGGTTGCTGACGGCACCCTTGAACGGGCCGAAGTGACGAAGACAAACGGGCAAACCTACGAAGGTTGGGGGGTACGCAATGGCCCCTGAATCTAACACCCGCCTACACCCGCCCAGCACATCGGCCCAAGAATCTGGGCGACTGGCCACCACACACCGGCCCGGCCCTTCTTTCTTAAGAAGGGGCCGGAGGCTGGTGGTGTGGCCCCTGGCAAAAGGCGACTGTGACGGGAAAGAAATACCGGGCGGGTGTTTCCGCGAAAGGGCGGCGAAGTTGCAACGGTTGCTGGAGATTCCGGGCGTGAGACTGGGCAGCGATATGAAGGGGGCTAGACCAATGACAAACACCATCATCCATTTCCGGGGCAAGGGCGAAGAACATCGCGTTTTCCCCGCCCTGCCGCGCCGCGGCGACTTCCTGGACGACGACGGGAAATTATGGCGGGTGGCAGTTGTGGTATTCGGGGCGACGGTGGACGTTTATGCCGTCAGGCTGGCTGACGCCCTGGCGGACGACACCCGGCGAGAATGGCAAGGGTGGGGCGACGTTGCGGCCCCGGTCGAGCCGGCAACAAAAGAGCAGAAGGGATTGTTCACATGAGCGACGATTTGGAAAACGCGGCCGGCACGCGGACGGAAATGGAGTTTTTGCCCCCCTTGGAGGCCCCGACGGTGCCCATCGACCAACCGGAAAGTCCGTCAGTGGCCGTTTCGGACGGTGGGCGAGACCCATCGAACGGACAATTCACAAGAGGCAATCGCCTTGCGTCCGGCAATCAAGTCGGGAAGAAAACGGCCCGGTTTCGTGGCCGGCTTTTCCGTTCCGTCACCAATGAAGACTTTGACGAAATGGCCCGTCAGTTAATCGACCGGGCAAAGGCTGGCGAACGCTGGGCAATTCAACTCGCGCTGGCCTACTTTTGCGGCCCGCCGGAAGACGTGACACAAGACAGACTTGTCATGCTCGAACGGGCCATTCTCTATTCAGGAGGACGAGAAGAATGAGCCTCGAAAGCAGATTGCAGCAACTTGAGCAAACCCTTGCGGCACGGCGACCGCCGAAGGTCGTCAAGGTCTTGTTAATTTGCGCTCACAACCGCGAGCAGGTTGCCGCCCTTGATCGTTTGCAAGCCAGGCAACCGAAGCAACCAGCGGAACCGTCCGATAATCGACGAATCAAACTTGTGAGTGAATTCATCGACGCCGGGACATATTTGAAGCAGCACGCGGTTGTGCTGCCGAGCGAAACCATCGAAACGAAAGGGGACGAGTAATGTTGACCGAGTCGAAAGAGGAGTTGAGAACGTGATCGCTTGCATGAGTGGCCCTGCCAAAACCGACTTGTACCCGACACCCCTGGATTTTTTCAGGAAGATGGATCGTCGCTATGGCCCGTTTGACTTGGACGTGTGCGCCTTGCACGAAAATGCGAAATGCCCCCGGTTTTTCTCGCCAGAGCAGGACGGCCTACAACAGCGGTGGGAGGGCCGCTGTTGGTGCAATCCGCCCTACGGAAAAACTATTGGCCGGTGGGTGCGGAAGGCGTGGGAATCGAGCCGAGCGGGTGCAACCGTGGTCATGCTGCTACCGGCCCGTGTCGATACGCGATGGTGGCACGATTACGTCAAGCCATACGCGACGAAGATTCATTTCGTGCGTGGCCGGCTCCGGTTCGGGAATAGCGAACACCCCGCACCGTTCCCCTCGGCGGTCGTCGTCTTTGAGCCAGCCAGCTTGTACGATTGCCGATGGTGTGAGCAAGTGTTTCGCCCTGCCCGGACTGACGCCAAGTTCTGTTCTGGTGGGTGCAAACAGGCCGCCTATCGAGCGCGGCGTGTTACGGATATAGGCGTAACATCGTTTCGGAAAATGAGGTTTGACGCGGGCAAGCGTACATAGACGCACGCGGCGTGACGTGCTACCATGCGTCCAATGGCAACCAACGGGTTTGCCTGATGCCTTGGGAGTACGTGCGATGAGTATGTCACGCGAGTTTGTAATCGACAAAGGCTTTGACATGCTGATAGCTGGGCCCATAGGAGGTGCATTTACCCTCTTGTACATCTATTTATGGGGGTATATTGGCTGGTTGCCTATAGCGATTGGCTTGTTAGTATTCGTTTCCTTGGTAGGCGTGGTTGAGTTTGTCCGCTGCGAAAAGAGAAGGGCAATTTCAGTCTCGGCTACGAATAGAGATGATACCGCAGGTTCCATTTTTTTCGTGGGCCGATGGCGCACAGAGCGACCCAAGACAGGGAAGTCATTCTTTATCGAGTTGTGCGACGACTGGAGTGCCAAGAGAATGTCCGAGAGTAACAGTATCGAGGCGTCAGGAACATGGGAGTATGCGGAGGGGGAGGCGGTCATTTCGTGGACAGACGAATGGATAGCCATTTTGCGACAAACGCCTGACGGGGTAAAAAAACTGGCATACAGAACTACTGATTTTAGCGCCCTGCGCCCCTTTGACGTGGTGAAAGCCGAGAGAGCGTAAGTGCTAGTCCACCTTCATTGCTTGAAAGCAACCGAATCATGGAAACACCGCCCCCACTCCCCGACGATCCCCGTGACCGCCTACCGCCGTTGTTGCGGCGATACTGCCCTCACCCCGATACCGTCAGGCAGCAAACGCGGTTGTGGGCCGATAAAGCTCTTTCCCTTCTCTACGGTTGGCTGACGCGGTTTGGCAACGCATGCGCCAGAAACTGGACGGTGCTTGACCGGACTGGCCGGCTTTTCGTTGCGTGCCTCGGTGTGTTGTCGCTTTGTTGCACGTTGCTTGCCATTGCTGGGTGGTCCCGTAAGCCGGGGGACGAAACGCCGAACCCCAGCACACTCAGCGCCGCGTCAGACAAGGGCACGCCACCCAAACTGGAGTGGCACCCGGACTATACGGACAGGGACAAGCAGTGGAAAACAGACTACTCGAAGCGGGACAAGCCCGCAGTGGACCCCCGCATAGCCGCAGCCTACGAAATCCATCAACGCTTCGTGCTCAATTCCGTCTTTTTTCGATACGGCGGCATGACCGGCTATTGGATTCAGCCTGTACCTGGCTATAGCTGCATTGCGGATAATTTCCGGTTCCTGCCCGTAACACAAACGAGGATTGCCCGCAACGGTAACTACTACCGAATTAGGGGCCGCATAACCTTCGACATCGAGGGGCACATGCAAGGCGAGCCACCCTCGAAAGACCAGTGGGTGGAATATGCCTGCCAGATGGACCATGACCCGGACTTGGACGTTTGGCGTTTACGCGGCAAGGTCGAGGAAATCGCCAGCAACATCCCAGGTAGAGTTCCATAAAACAGCAGGCTGACTAGGCCGAAGAAGCGCAATTGGCGTGCGAGGTTTCGCTATGGCGAAAAGCATACCGCCCGCGTAGGGTATTTCACCACCCGAACACAGGGAGGCGGCAACGACTATGGAAGTCTTGATTCCCCTGGTAATCATCGGCGTTGTATGTGGTTGTATCGGGGTGTGGTTTGGGGACCAACGCAATAGGCCGCAAGCAGGCTTTTGGCTGGGGCTGTTTTTTGGTCCCTTTGGTTGGCTGTTGACGCTGCTACTGCCCACCGACAACAGCGGACAGGCCACCGCATCGCCGCGTGGTTTCGGGCAATGCCCTACGTGTGGCGGCGCGTTGGCCGGGCAGTACCCGAAATGCCCGCACTGTGCCAGCGACGTTTTTTGGGCGGGGCGTGTGCCAATGAAGACCACGCAAGAGGCCGCCGACGAACGGGAGCGACAGGAACGGTTGGCAGCAGAGAGAGAAGCGAAGAGGCGAGAGGAGGAGAAGCGGTGGGCAGCAGAGAGGGAGGAGGAACGGCGTCGGTGGGATGAGCGGAAACGTGAAACTCTGCGCCGGTGTAGGGAAGGAAGCCGGGTGGTCTTTCTTGCGATTGTTTCTGCGGGAGGATGGTCGGTGCGAAAAGTGGATAGGGTTCTGCGCGGGCTGACGCGGCGTCGGCGGGAGGCGCGGGTTAGGCGGGTGGCTTTGTCAATCAGGCGGTGGTTACACAAAGCAAATTGGCTTCTTCGGCGTTGGGCTGGCCGATTAAGGAGTCTCGACGAGGCCGGAAAAGGTCGGTGCTTGCAACTGCTCTTGGCGATTCTCTTGATGCTGGTGGTTGCCACCGGCGCTCTAGCCGTAGGAAAATACCAGGACTCCTGCCGCGAAAAGGAGAAACAAGAGTTACGGCAACAAGAGTTGGCGCAACAGCGGCAAAGCCGTTGGAAGGCCGCCAACAGAAAAGCAAGACTTGCTGTGCTCGGATACAGCGGGCATGAGTCTGACGTTAATTGGGAGAGTGTGGCCAACCAGAGCGAGCCATATTCCTACACTGAAAAAGCCGAGGCATACGCGACATATTGGTGCCGCGGGTTCGCCCGATGCGTCGTAACAGGCGAATGTGACCCGGCAATTGCGGACTTTACCGAGGCCATCCGGCTCGACCCCGATGCAAAAGATGCCCGTGTCTATCGTTTCCGCGGGTTCGCCCGATGCGTAATGAGCGAATGGGCGCCGGCGATTGCAGACCTTACGGACGCCATCCGGCTTGACCCGAACGATGTCCGTGCTTATGCCTTTCGTAGCTTTGCCTACGCACACCAGGGCGATACGGAGAAGGCGCAAGGCGACCGCGAAAGCGCCAAGAGACTTGGCTTTACGCCTGACGACCTCGCCCGCCTGGCAGAGGTGCTGGAGTAGTCAGTCCATTTTCATTGCTGGAAAGGAACAAAATGATGGAAGATGATCTTAGAATCATGCATGACTTCGGCGTCGCCATGCGAGGCGTCGCCATGCGACCTGTGCGAGGTATCGGCACCGCCTTGCGTTATGCGGCACTGGCCGTGTTCGCCGTGATGTTCCTGATCGGATTCGTCGGATGGTTCGGCGTTTTGGTGGAATACAAGGAACACAGCCTGACCGACTACTATGCCGCCCAGCAAGCCGGGTGGTGGTGGCAATGGGTCATCGCCATGTTCGGCATCGGATTGGTGGACATCGCCCACTCACTCACCGCCATACGAAAGTCGAAAGGAACCGCCCCATGAAACATTTTTTCTTCGTCGCCATGCTGCTCTGTGCCGGATGTTCCGTCCAGCAACCTCCGAAGGAAGCCGAGAAGCCACCGCAGTCGGCCAACAATGCCGAAACACAACGGCGAATAGCCGAAGCAGCGGAACGCCAAGCCAAAGCCGCCGAAGAACAGGCGGAAGCCGCCAAGCGTGCCGCCGCCGCACAAGAGCAGCAGAGTATCGACGCCGAGAACGCCCGGATGCACGCCGATATGTACCGCAACACCAGCCCCAGCGGCCACTACGGCCCGAACGGAGAACCGCTGCAATGATGGAACGAACAATGAAACGCCTGCTATTTGCCCTGCTGTTGCTTGCCGGCTGTTCCGGTCCCCAACCGAAACAGGCAGATTCGCCGCCGCCGGCTAAACAGTCTGCCGCAACACCGCTCACCTTCGAGACGTTCGCTAAAGTCCACGAGGGGCAGACGTGGGCCGAAGTTGTCGCCATCCTGGGCAAGCCGAGTTGGGGGCCGGATTTCCTGCCGCTGCCTAGCGGAAAGACTGTCCTTATGGCTGGCTGGGGCCAGAGAAAGCCCAATGGGCGCGGCATCTTGCCCGACAAACCGCACATGACTGTCGCCCTACTAAACGGTCTGGTAGTGCATATCGACAGTGAGAATATCGAGCCCCCGAAGGAATCCTGGTAGGCGTCGTCAGCCGTGTTTCAACGACCGGCATCTACCCATAGCGGAAGTCCAAGTGAAGGCTTCGCATGAACAGGAAAGTACACCAGCCCTACGGCGTTGAAAACTGAGCAGGCACGCGGGCAGGGTGGCACCCCCGCCGCACGGGCCACACCCCCCGGAAGCTTTATGACGGGGGAGGGCATAGTGTGCGGTTACGTTACGGTTTTCGGGTCCGGGAAACAAAGGCGAAACAGCGATGAAACAGCCGACGACCTGATACTGAATCCGGTAGGCAAGCCCGGTTTTTCGCGGGAAAGACGCGGTTTTTCCATCGGGTGTTACCGGAAATGTTGTTGACTTCCCGGAAGAATCTGCGATAATGAACCTTGACGGCTGGCAGCATCGGCGGCCGTCAAGGGCGTGACAACCCTAAGTGAGATTCTAAGATGGTTCCCAACAAACAGGCCCAGGGCCGTGGTATCCGTGCGTGCAATCAAGCGGCGATCCGCATAGGCGGGGAGCAAGACCACGCGGCAGACTCACTCTGCTGTCAACCGGGTATCACGGCCCCAGGTCTTCTTTTGGAGCAATCCCGATGAGTGAAGAGATTCGCGTTTCTGTTGTGCGTTATCCCGATCGGGCCAACCTGGTCCTATGCTACGTCGATCCGGTTTCCGGGAAGCGGAAAACGAAGTCGGCCGGCACGTCGAATGAGAAGGCCGCATGGAAGGCCGCGGCGGCATGGGAAGAGGAATTGCGGGCGGGTCCGCATTGCCCACCGTCCAAAGTCACTTGGCAGCAATTCCGCGAGCGGTACGAAGCGGAGCATCTTGCAAACCTCAAGCCCAAGACGCGGGAATCGGCCAGCAATGCGTTGGACGCGGTAGAACGGCACCTGAACCCCGACTTGCTGCGGAAAGTCACCGCCAGTGCCCTATCGACCTTCGCAACGAAGCTTCGGAAGCCCCGGACAGTGAAACGGGGCGACAAGGAAGTTACACGCCCACCTATCAAGGAAACGACTGTTGCCAACGTCCTACGCCACGTCAAGGCCGCGTTGTCCTGGGGCGTTACCGTGGGCCTTCTCGCGTCGGTTCCCAAGGTCGCTATGCCCAAGGGGGCCAAGGGGCGGAAGATGAAGGGCGGGGCCTTAGTGGGCGAACAATTCGACCGGATGCTTGCGGCCATTCCGAAGGTCCGGCCCAAGGATGCCCCCGAGTGGCAACGCTACTTGACAGGGCTTTGGTTGTCGGGGCTACGGTTGCAAGAGTCTATTACCCTATCGTGGGAAGCGGAGTCGCCCTTTGCCGTTGACTTGACCGGGCGGCGGCCCCGGTTCCGTATCAAGGGTTCCGACCAGAAGAATGGCAACGACCAGTTGTTACCCCTGACCCCGGATTTTGCCGAGTTCCTTTTGCAGACCCCGGAAGGCCAACGGCACGGCCGGGTATTCAAGTTGAACGAAGTCGAGACGGGAAGCCCGATTACCGCCCATTCGGTTGGGCAGTTGGTTACGAAGATCGGAGAGACCGCCCGGATTGTCGTCAACGCCGTGGAAGGCAAGACGGCCAGTGCCCATGACTTGCGGCGGACCTTCGCAAGCCGTTGGGCAAAGCGGGTTGCCCCCGCCATCCTGCAAAAGCTGATGCGTCATGCGTCGATCCAAACCACAATGGGCTATTACGTTGACCTGGACGTGGACGAAATGGCCGACGACCTGTGGGCCAACCATCCGGCAACGGCGGCCGTTTCCCTCCCGTCCGTTGAACGCGAGGCGATAGTCCAATGACACTGTTCGAGACACTTTCCCCCGGATTGCAACGTCGGTTGAAACGTAGCAGTGCAAAATTGCGGGCGGCGATTGCCGAGTGCTACGGGGCCGATTCGCCCCTCTTGCTCTTGTTTAGGGACAATAGCGAGTTGGCACCGGGGCAAATGGCGGACAAGATTTTAGGCGGAAACGTGAAACTGCCCGACGTGGAGTTGACCCCGGAACAAAAGTTGGTGTTCGGATTCGAGGACTGGCCCACAGAGAGTACGCCGTCGCAGGCGGCCATTTCCGGGCCGTCCGGTAACACTTCCGGTAACATTGGCCCCGATTCGGCCGAAAACAAGGAAAGCCCGGCAACCATAAGTGATTGTCAGGCTTTGCTTTACGTCAGCGAGGGCGACGGGAATCGAACCCGCAACCACCGGATCGACAGTCCGGTACTCTAACCAATTGAGCTACGCCCCCGTAGCATCTTAACCAGTTGCGCCGCAATCACTTGCAGCCGCCGCTCATCCCACAGGGAAGCAAAACGCAATCCATTTACCGAAGCTGGCTTGTCGCCGGCCGAATCGGTAAGGCGGCCGACATGGTCCAAGTATGCCTCACTTGTTTCAGGTCGTCAACCCCCGCCACACCTCGGCGGGACGACCAGTCTCGAATGCCGTTGTCCGCGACGATGTCAATAGGCCCATAACCCGCGACGCTCGCTGCGCGGCGGCAAACCGGGCGACTCGACAATGTCGCCGGCGGAGCGCATCATGGTATCCATGACGATCGAAACTGCAATCGAGCAAGTCCACTCGGGCCGCGATCTGCCGATGGAGCAAATGGCCGCTGTCATCGGTCAGATCATGGACGGCTGCTGCGATGAGGAGCAGATCGCCCGGCTGCTGGCGGGGTTGCACCGCAAGGGCGAGACCGTGGCGGAGGTGGCAGGGGCGGCAATCGCGATGCGGGAGCGGATGACGCCGATCCGCTCGTCGCGGCCCGATCTGATCGACACCTGCGGCACCGGCGGCGACGGCTCGAAGACGTTCAACATTTCGACGGCCGCCGCCCTGGTTGCCGCGGCCGCGGGGGCGGCGGTGGCCAAGCACGGCAACCGCGCCGCCACCAGCCGCAGCGGCTCGGCCGACGTGCTGGCCGCGCTGGGCGTGAATATCGACGCCGACGTGCCCTGCGTCGAGGCCTGCCTCGATGAACTGGGCATCTGCTTCTGCTTCGCCCCGCTGCTGCACGCGGCAATGAAGCGCGTGGGGGCGGTCCGCAGGCGGCTCGGCACGCCCACGATCTTCAACATTCTCGGCCCCTTGGTCAACCCGGCCTCCGCCCCGTTCCAGTTGCTCGGCGTCGGCCGACCACAGTTGCAGCCGCTGTTGGCCGAGGCGCTGTTGCTGTTGGGCGTTCGCCGGGCGATCGTCGTCCACGGCGCCGACGGGCTCGACGAAGTGACGCTTAGCGGCCCGACCGCGGTGATCGAAGCCGCCGATGACCGCCTGCGGCAATTCGAGTGGCAGCCGAGCGACTTCGGCCTGAAGCCTGCGGGCCAAAGCGAAATGCTGGTTTCCGGGCCGGAGGAGAGCGCGGAGATGATCTCGGGAGCCCTCGCCGGGCGTCGCGGGCCGCCGCGCGACATCGTGTTGGCCAACGCCGCCGCCGCGCTCTGGACCATCGGCCGCGATCCGTCGCCCGAGCGCTGCGCCGAGCAGGCCGCGGATGCCATCGACACTGGGGCCGCACGCGATCTGCTGGCAAAGCTGGTCGAGCAGTCGAACCGTTGACCTAACGGAGTGGGCTATTCGATGAACCGCAGATTCTCGGCATTTCCCAGCCTCGCGAAGACCTCTTCCAGCCAACGCCGCGTGGCGGCCGGCTGCGGCAGGTGGCGGAGCATGAGGCGGCGATCGGCCAGCAGCGACGCCCATTGCGGGATGTCGCCGTAACGGAGGATGCCGCTAACCGTCGGCAGGCCATTGCGGTCGCTCGACCACAGAGCACTCTTTTCGAAGCATCTCCCTTGGAAGCCGGCATCGACGGCCGCAATCCGTCGATCAAGACAGCCCGCCAGCACCGCCGCCAGCGCTAGGGCAGAGGAATCGCGGGCGGTCACCCGCACCGGGGCTCCCTTCAGACGAGGATCGCTTAACTGCAAATGTTCCAGCAAGTCGAGAACTCGCTGCAAATCGGCGATCATCATGCCGGGAATCGGCCGCCCCCAGAGAATCGAGTTCCGATCCCAGGCGGCCGCCAGCCCGTTTGGACTCTGGTCGGCGCCGAGCGGGTAAGCCTGGCGAAAACGCGAGGAATCCGGACGAAGGCGGCGGGCAAGCTGCTCCGCTGAGTAGTCACCCGAGAATCGCACGTCGGGCAGCACCACCAGGGCCCCGTGCCGGGCGCGGTCAAGATACGGCTGCGGCGACTTCTCCGCGGCCGCTCGCCCGGCTGGAGAGAGAAAGACTTCGATGGCGGTTGTTTGAGACGCCTCGGGTGGATGAATCAGGCACGTCGGGATGAGGAGCCGATCTTCGCTGGGAATCAAAACCTCTTCGACCTTCAGCCCGCCGGCCCAGGAGGGACGGCCCTGCTTGCCTGATGCGTCCGCCCGAGAAGGCAGCGCCAGCGACATGCCCAGCAGTCGCCGCAGCGCCTCGGTCATTCGCCGACGATAGCTTCTCCAGCCGCCGGCGCCTGGGCCCAACGTAATCACGGGCCGAGCGGTCGCCTGCACGTACTGCTCGAACGATCGCTCGCCCGGCACCTTCACTTCCCAGTTGAGGATGGCCGAGGGCGGCGTGATGATCTGGATATTGTCTGGCTCCTGGGGGATTGCGGCGTCGGCTTTGCCGCGGACCCATTTCTCCATCCACCAATACGTTCGCTCCCGCTTCGGCTTGTCGTAAACATGCGGCGTGGGCCAGTAGATGACCTCGGTCGCGGTGGGATGGCCGTTCTCGCGGTAGAGCGTCTGGATGGTGGGGAAGTTGTCGGCCGCAAAGTGGAGCGTCCAGTCGTTCATCGTCAGATATTGCACCGCCGTGGGGCAACCGAGCGCGCTGATTTCCGGCTGGTCGGTGTATGACATCGCGCTGGGCCAGTGGTTGCAATTGCAGTGGCAGGCGGCGGGGAAGGTGATTTCGCGGTAATCGCAGGTCAGGCCGGCGATGGTGGCGGCCTTGATGCGGCGGTCGAGTGCCACGATCATCTGCGACTGCAATCCGCCGCCCGAGAGACCGCTCACGCCGATCCGCGTTTTATCGACCTCCGGTAGCGTTTCCAGAAAGTCGATCGCCCGCATGTTGCTCCAGGTCAGATAGGTCTGGTAGGCGCAGCCGCGCAAAATGTCCTCGTGGTGGTCTTGCGGTGTGGCCAGCACGACGTATCCGAGCTTGGCGAGCGTGAGGAACCGCTTCTGCAAGTTCGCATCGGCGTAGCCCGCGCCCTCGTGGCCGTGGGGGCAGAGCGCCGCGGGGGCGGGTTTTTCGGGAAAGTGTCGCGGCATATAGAGCAGGCAGCGCGAGTACACGCCCGGCCAAAGCTGGATCGCCACGCGGCGGATCGTACACCACGGATGCTCTTTCACGTCCGAATAATGCGGATCGAGGTCGATCCGCTTGGGCAGCGGGTCGAGGCCGAGGTCGTCGAGGATTCGCCGCCGGATCAACTCGCAGTGCCTCGTCGAGCTCCTCGCCCGTGCGAACGACAAACGGCTTGGGCTCCTCCATGCGGTCGTAGTATTGGAACATCCGCGCCGCCGCCTGGTCGGCGTTCCACGCCTTCGCCTCGTCGGCGGCTTGAATCCTCGCAGCTACGAGCGAGATGATCACGAACGCCGCTGTAGCCGCGGACGCCGCGCAGGCGGCACGGCCGGCGACGCCGCAACGTCGAGCAGAGTTCCGGAAATGGGACGAGAGGGCGGGCAAAGGCATTTCAGCCTCCTTTCGGTCGGCAGGACGACACAACTTCATGATCCCACACCGCCCTCGCCTCCGCAATCTCGTTGCCAAGTGCGTGGCGGTGTTTTCCCACCTTGCCGAGATCCACGTACGCCGATGCTGCACGGTTTAGCCGCCGCGTAGACGCGGCGGCTAAACGGCGCAGTTGGATCGCCGCGGTAGTTGACGGCTCGGTCACCGCCCCTTTAGAATTGACGGGTTAGGTGAGCCCCGATTGGCAGGTATCTGCATGGCTGTACTTCAGGCGTCGCAAGGATTTGCACCTGGCAGGAAGTTCCCCTTGGAGGGGGTATCGGTGACGCTCGGTCGGCATCCCGCCTGCGACATCGTGCTGGAATCGGTCTCGGTCAGCCGGCAACACGCGCGAATCCTCAACGTCGACGGCGACTTCTACATCGAGGACCTGCACAGCCGCAACGGCACGTTGTTGAACGGCCGGCCGATCGTGCAGCGGCAACTGCTGGCCGAGTGCGACGAACTGGGCATTTGCGATTTCGCCTTCGTGTTCCATTTGGAACCCTCGCCGTCGAGCCCCGCGCCGCCGCCGGCTCGTCGCGACTCGACCGCCGACGCCGTGCTGGTCGACGACGATCGCCCCGCCGCCAGTTCTACGATCATGTCGAAGCTGGTCGTCACCACCGGCTCGACCGGCCTGCGGCTGGAGGTCAACGCCCAGGCGAAGTTGAAGGCGCTGATGGAGATCAGCCAGAATCTCGGCCGGGCCCTAGGTTTGGCCGAGGTGCTGCCGAAACTGTTGGACAGCCTGTTTACGATTTTCACTCAGGCGGACCGCGGCTTCATCGTCCTCCGCGATCCGCAGTCGGGCAGGCTGGTGCCCAAGGCGATCAAACAGCGCCGCAACGACGATACCCAGACGCTGCGGATCAGCCGCACGATCGTCGCCAACGTGATGACGACCAAGGAGGCGATCCTCTCCGCCGACGCCGCCAACGACATGCGCTTCGACATGTCGGCGAGCATCGTCGATTTCCACATCCGCTCGATGATCTGCGCCCCGCTGATCGGCGGCGACGGCGAGGCCCTGGGCGTCATCCAACTCGACGCCCTCGACCAGCGGAACCGCTTCCGCCAGGATGATCTGGAGATGCTGGTGAGCGTGGCCTGCCAGGCGGCCTTCGCGGTCGAAAACGCGCAGTTGCACGAGACGGCGATGCGCGACCAGGCGATGAAGCGCGAGCTGGCGGTTGCTCACGAGGTGCAGCGCGGCTTCCTGCCGTCGTCCAAGCCGCAGATTCCCGAGTACGATTTCTTCGAGTTCTACGAACCGGCCAGCCAGTTGGGCGGCGACTACTACGATTACATCGACCTGCCCGGCGGGCGGCTGGCGGTCGTGGTGGCCGACGTTTCCGGCAAGGGGGTCTCGGCCTCGCTGCTGATGGCCAAGCTTTCGGCCGAGACCCGCTATTGCCTGGCGAGCGATCCCGAGCCCGCCCAGGCTGTGGGGCGATTGAACCGCGTCTTCTGCGACGCCGCCTGGGAGGACCGCTTTGTGACCATGGTCCTGGCGGTCCTCGATCCGCGTGGGCACGAGGTGACGATCGTCAACGCCGGCCACCTGCCGCCGCTGTGGCGTTACGGTCCGAACGGGGTCGAGCCGGTGGCCGAAACGCAGAGCGGCCTGCCGCTGGGCGTCGATCGCGAGGTCGATTACGCCCCCTGCGCCCTGCCGCTTGCGCCCGGCGATTCGCTGGTCCTCTACACCGACGGCATCACCGAAGCGATGAACGCCAACGACGAGCTATACGGCTTCCCTCGGCTGATGGCGCTGTTGAGCTCCGACCACGATCGCGTCGCCACGATGGGCCACCGCATTCTCGACGACGTGAAACGCTTCGTCGGCGCCCGCTCGCAGAGCGACGACATGTGTCTGACGTGTTTTGGGAGGGTGAAGGTGGGGTAGCGGGGATTGTCGGCGGGCATTGCCGGGTGGCGGTGGCGGCTGTAGCATGGGATAAGGACAAATGGAGCGGGGAGTTTTCCCCGGTTTGTAGCATGTTGCGGAGGTAATCGGCGCAGACGACGGATTGTTCGCCGCGAATTGCAGTTTTTCTGGGCCGCAGGCCCTAGGTTCTCCCAGCCCAGGGCAACGCCCTGGGGATAGGAGAACCGCAACCATGTTTCGGCCCAACGGGCCAACTATTCGACCGGCGATCGAGGGACCCGTTGGGCCGTCGGAGTCGGAGCATCCTCTTCTTCCACCTCCCCAGGGCGTTGCCCTGGGCTGGGAGAAGGGTTGCCCTTTCGGGGCAGCAAATGGACAGCCGGGCGAGAAGAGCAAGCCATTGCTAATGTTCGCCGGAGGTGAGCGATGTGGCCGAATAAGACGATGGAAGAAGTATGGCGGTGGAAGGAAGAGGTCGCCCGCGAAACCGAAAACATGAGTCTAGAGGAGTTGCTCGCATTCTACCGCCAAACGGAGCAGCGACTGGCTGCGAAAACGGGCGGAAAGAAGCTGAACTTGCGGCGTGTGGTTCCGCCGCAAAGGCGACATCGGGAAGGTCGGCCGTGAGGATTCCGACCCATAGGGACGGTTGTGGATTGCGATAAGAGCGAGCGGCAGAAGGTATAAGAGAAATTCGGGTTCCGTCGTTGTTCCATGAAGACCTACGTCGAATTCCGGTCCAACGCGTTCCCGCCTTACGAAGACGAGGAAGACAGGGGAAATCGCCGCCGATTCGGGAAGCGACTAGCGGAGTTCTTGGCGGCTGGTTTGCGCGTGCGCGGTTTTCGGGCGAAGGATCTGATCGCCGAAGACTGGGGATGGATCATTCCGGTTGAGAACGACAGTTTCCCCTTGTGGGTCGGCTGTGGTAATTACGAGGAATATCCCGACGGCTTCCTGTGCTTCATCGAGCCGCACACACCGGTCATTCGCAGACTGTTTAGGAAGATTGACACACAATCACGAGTCGAGTCGCTCCAAAAGGCGTTGGACACGATTCTTGCGGAGAGTGCGGACATCCGCGACAAGAAATGGTGGACTCATGAGGAGTTCAACACTCCGCGCGGCGACGACATCGGATAGACTTCGAGGACAACAACTCTGAGTTCAACTCTCTCGACCGGACGAGGAATCGTTCAATACCCCAATCATTTCACAACAGAGGTAATACATAATGGCGTGGCTAGGACGCGGAAAGACAAAACCTCCGGAAAAGCGCCGTGAGACAACTCCTTCTCCCGCGCCGGTGGCGATTTCGGCGGACGTTCGAGCGGCGGACGGGGGAAATTGGGCGGGAACTGCTGCGCTCCGCCCGCGAGTACAGCGCGAGCATGCTCTCGGCCAAGTTCTGGAACGATCAGTTGATGAATTGGGCGATGAAGGACCCGGCCTTCAAGATCCAATTGTTCCGCTTCATCGACGTCTTTCCCATGCTCCGCACCTCGGCCCTGGTACATGATTACCTCACCGATTACCTTAGCCAACCGGGCGTGACGCTGCCGCCGGGCATGGACCTCGGGCTGAAGATGGGGCGGCTGGCCAAGGGGATCGAGGCCAAGTTCATCTCGAACCGCATCACCGCGATGGCCAGCAATTTCATGGCGGGCACGGATGCCGCCAGCGCCCTGGCCTATCTGCAGAAGCTCTGGAACGAGGGGGTCGCCTTCAGCGTCGATCTGTTGGGCGAGGCCTGCGTCAGCAGCGAGGAGGTCGCCGCCTACCAGCGCCGCTACCTCGACCTGATCGAGACCCTGCCGGCGGCCGTGGCCAAGTGGCCGGCCAACCCGCGGCTGGAGACCGACTATCTCGGCCCCATCCCGCGAACGAACGTCTCGATCAAAATCAGCTCGCTCTGCGCAAGGACCGATCCGATCGACTTCCAAGGCTCCTTGAATGCGCTTGCCGAATCGCTGCGTCCGATTCTGGAAGCGGCGAAGAAACGCAATGTGTTGGTCAATTTCGACATGGAGCAGTTCGCCCTCAAAGACCTGACGCTCTCGTTGTTCGAGCGGTGCTGCGAGTCGATCGACTTCCCCGCCGGACTGGCCGTGCAGGCGTATTTGCGAACCGGCGTGGAGGACATCCAACGGGTGATCGGCTGGGCGAAACGCAGCGGCCGGCAAGTGACCGTGCGGTTGATCAAGGGAGCCTACTGGGACTACGAAACCATCAACTCCGAACGGATGGATTGGCCCGTGCCCGTCTGGAGCGACAAACGGGAGACCGACGCCTGTTTCGAGCGGATGGCCCAGCGGATCGTCGAAGAGATGCCGCGAAAGCCGGGCGAAGGCGGCGTCAAACTCGCCACCGGCTCGCACAACATCCGCTCGATCGCCTTCATCCTCGCGCAGTTGGAGAAGCACGGGCTGCCCGAGTCGGCCTACGAGGCGCAAAAACTCTCGGGCATGGGCGATCAGCTCCGCTTCGCCCTGAGCCAGCGCGGCATGAGAATCCGCGAGTACGCCCCAGTCGGCGAGATGATCCCCGGCATGGCTTATTTCGTCCGTCGGCTGCTGGAAAACACCTCGAACCAATCGTGGCTGCGGGCCAGCTTTTCGGACGAGGCTTCAGACGATGTGCTGCTGGCGTCGCCGCATGGAGTGGGCAGTCGGCAGTCGGCAGTAGAGAGGGGAGAGGGGAGAGAGGAGAGGGGAGAGGACGGGCGGCTTCCGCCTTCTTCCAATCAGCAATCAACAATCGGCAATCAACAATCCTCCGCCCTCCGCCCTCCGCCCTCCTCCAATCCCCAATCCCCAATCCCCAATCCCTCCGCCACGCGACACGCCCTGACCCCGGCCATCGAAGGCCTTGGCGACGGGTTGCCGATGCTCAACGAGCCGCTCCGCGATTTCTCGCAGGTGGCGGCACGGGAGCGGTTTGCCGCGGCGGTCGCCAACACGAAAGTGCCGGCAATCACGCGGAAAGTGGGGGCGGAGGACGCCCGCGGCGCGATTGCCGCCGCCGTGGCCGCGTTTCCCGCCTGGCGCGATCGCGATCCGATGGAACGGGCCGAGATGCTCATCAAGGCCGCCGCCCTGATGCGCGAGCGCCGCGACGAACTCTCGGCGATCATGATCCGCGAGGCCGGCAAGCCGTGGCGCGAGGCCGACGCCGACACCTGCGAGGCCATCGACTTCTGCGAGTTCTACGCCCGCGCGGCCGTCGGCCTTTTCCAGCCGCAGCGGCTCGGGCAGTTCGTCGGCGAGTTGAACCACCAGTGGCACCAGCCCCGCGGCGTCACCTCGGTCATCAGCCCATGGAACTTCCCCCTGGCGATCTGCTGCGGCATGACCACGGCGGCGTTGGTGGTCGGCAATCCCGCGCTGGTGAAGCCCTCGACGCAGACCCGCGGCATCGCCCAGGCGATGTGCGATGTGCTCTGGGCGGCGGGCGTGCCCAGGGAAGTGCTGCATTTCCTCCCCGGCGAAGGACGCGACATCGGCGACATCCTCGTCCGCGACCCGCGGGTGGCGATGATCGCCTTCACCGGCTCGAAGGAGGTCGGCCTGGGCATTCTCCGCGCCGCCGGCGAAACGCCCGACGGGCAGCCGTTCGTTAAGAAAGTGGTCTGCGAGATGGGCGGCAAGAACGCCATCATCGTCGATGAGTCGGCCGATCTGGACGAGGCCGTGCTCGGCGTGCGGCAGTCGGCCTTCGGATATTGCGGCCAGAAATGCTCGGCGTGCAGCCGGGCGATCGTCTTGGACGGCGTCCACGATCAGTTCCTCCATCGGCTGGTCGAATCGACCCGCACGTTGGTGATCGGCGATCCCGCCCTGCCGGCGACGGACTTCGGGCCGGTGATCGACGAGAAGGCGGCGGCCAAGATTCGCGAGTACATCGAGATCGCCAAGGGCGAGGGCCGGCTCGAACTGGCCTGCAACGTGCCGGCGGGCCTGCCTGAGAAGGTGGGCAAGCCCTACGTCGGCCCGCACATCTTCTCGGCCATCGAGCGGCGGCACCGCCTGGCCCATGAGGAGGTCTTCGGCCCGGTGCTGGCGGTGATGCGGGTAAAGAGCTTCGAGGAGGCGCTCGACGTGGCCAACTCGACCGCCTACAAGCTGACCGGCGGGGTGTTCAGCCGCAAACCGGCCCACTTGGAGGCCGCCCGGCGGCAGTTCCGCGTCGGCAACTTGTATCTCAACCGCGGCATCACCGGCGCGCTGGTCGGCCGCCAGCCTTTTGGCGGGTTCGGACTCTCCGGCGTGGGAAGCAAGGCCGGCGGCAGCGACTACCTGCTGCATTTTGTCGAGCCCCGCACTGCGCCGAAAACACGATGCGGCACGGCTTCGCGCCGGGCTTGGAATAGAAGCGGATTGGCCTTGCTCGGTCACTCGGCGGCTGTCGAGGGGTGTGTGTTCATGTTATCCTATAGTTTCTAGTGCTCTGTCCATACCGACTTTAGGAGTTGGGTGCCACTGCTGGCTTGCCCAGCAGTGGGCGAAGCACGGTTGGACAAGCCAACATGGCACCCGTAAACTCAAGTTGGACAGACCAGTAGGCCGGGCCTTCGTTTGCCGTTCTCCCCCCCGTATGCGACATTTTGCCCTTATTCTGTTGCTGTGCGCGGCGGCCGAGGCGGCTCGCGGGGCTGCGGCGTCGCCTGCGGATGAGCCGGGGGGGCTGCACGGGCGGGTGACGCGGCTGCTCGAGCAACTCAACAGCGACCGCTTCGAGGTGCGCCGCAAGGCAGCCGATGAGATCGACGGCCTCGTAGCCAGGCCGGAGCTGGGGCACAAACTGGCCGGCGAGTTTCAGCGGGCGCTGGTGCGGACCGACATTTCTTTCGAGGTCCGTCGGCAGGTCGAACGCTGGAGCCGGCGGCTCCCTTTGCCCCCCCTCGAACCGGTGGCCGACGTCTCGCCCCAGGAACTCGACGACCTGGTGCGGCGGTTGGACGACGATTCCTACGCCGTGCGTTTGGGGGCGGTGCGGCGAGTGGAATGGCTGCTGGGCAATCCGAAACTGATCTGCCCGATCATGCTTCGGCTGAAGCAGCGTTTTTCCGGCGAATCGCTCGACGGCGAGGCGCGGCGGCGGCTGGAAGCGCTCTGGCAACGGGCGCGGGCGGCGTGGCTGAACAACGACACCGCCGACCAGGGCCTGCCCGCGGTCTCCGATCGGCAGATCGGCCGCTGGCTCGACGATCTGGTTCGGCCGGGCACAGGCGGCGCGGCGGACGCGGCCGAGTGCGAACTCTTGGACCTGCTGGCCCGCGACGATTACCTGCCGCGGTTGAAGCGGGCGATTGAAGCCAGGCTCGCGCAGAAACCGAGCGCCGCGGCGGACGCCAAACTGCGCTGCTTGCTCGATTGGACGAAGCCGGAACTGGTTGTCGAGTATTGGGCCGGGCGGCAGGAGAGGTTCGAGCAGCACCTGCTGGTCGGTGTGCCTACGCGCTCGGAAGGCGCGGCAAGGCCCACTTGCTTCGACCGCGTCGACGGCCAGTGGGCGCATTGCAAGAGCGGTAACTCGCTGGTGCCCGGCAATTACCGTGTGGGCGAGGCGTTCCCGCACCCGCAGCAACCCGGCGCCTTCTTTCATCTGGCCAGCCTGCCCACGCCGCGACGGCGAATGGCTTACCTCTGCTCCGCCAACGCCGGCCAACAGAAGCGGCTGGCCGCGATCAGCCGGCGAACGCTGGATCAGGTGCTGGCCGACAAGCGCTCGCTGAGCGAGCCGGAGCTGTTGATGTTCGAGCAGCTCGATGCGGCCGAGGTTTCTCGATTCGCCGGCCGCTATTTCCTCGTGGTCGACGATCGCGAGACAGCGCGGTCGGGAATGCAACGGCTGGGGGGCCGGCCGAGCCGGTTCGGCATGATCTGCACGCGATTGGCGATCGATGGCGGCAGGGATGCGATGCCGGGGTTGGCCGAGGCTATCGAGAAGAATCGCTTCCGGCCGCCGACGCTGCTGGCCCCATACCGGCTCGAATTGTTGGCGGCGCTTTCGATCGCGACGCGCGACCCCTGGCCCGGCGTCGATGACTGGCTGGCCGACCGCCTCGATGAATCGAAACTGCTGGTCGAAGGCCACGCCTCGGGAGCGGAGTTGGGTGCCACGGCGGCGGCGGTATTGCTGAAGCGCCATGGCCAGGACGCCGCCGGCTACGGCTTGCTGGCGATCGAAGAGAGGTTGCTGGAGCGGCTGCACGTCAACGGCTACCGCTTCGGCAACGAGCAGGCACGCGCGAAGGTTCAGCAGTGGTGGCACGAGCAGAAGGGACGGAAGAAGCAATAGATTTGTATGTAAAGCCGCGACCAATGGTCGCGGTCGGCGTTGTTGTGTAAAGCCGTGACCAATGGTCGCGGAGAGGGAAAGCGGAAAGCGGTCGGCGTTCTCGACAACCGCGACCACTGGTCGCGGCTTTACAAGGGGGGGAATTGGTTCTCTGATGGAATATCTGAAACAGACGCTCGGCAACGGGCTGCAAATCGTGGCCGAATGCAACGACGCCGCCTATTCGACGGCCCTGGGCTTCTTCGTCAACACCGGGGCACGCGACGAGAACGACGCCATCGCCGGGGTGAGCCATTTCCTCGAACACATGGTTTTCAAAGGGACGCCCGGCCGCTCGGCCGACGACGTGAACCGCGAGTTCGACGAGATGGGCGCCCATTACAACGCCTTCACCAACGAAGAGAACACGGTCTTCTACGCCGCCGTGCTGCCGGAGCATCAGCGGCAGGCGGTCGAGCTGCTGGCCGACATCCTGCGGCCGTCGCTCCGCCAGGACGACTTCGACACCGAAAAGCAGGTGATCCTCGAAGAGATTCAGATGTACGAGGACCAGCCGCCGTTCGGGGCCGACGACAAGGGGCGGGCGATGCATTTTGGCTCGCACCCCCTGGGCCGCAGCGTGCTGGGCACCGCCGCGAGCGTCGGCAACCTCAGCCGCGAGGCGATGGACGAGTATTTCCGCCGGCAGTACAGCCCGGGCAATATCGTGCTGGCCGCGGCGGGGCAGATCGACTTCGCCGAGCTGGTCGCCTGCGCCGGCGCTGCTGCGGCCAGTGGCAGCCGGCCGCCGCGGGCAGAACCATCGAGCCGGCGGCACCGCGCGACGGCTTTCAGCTCTTGCAGAAGGAATCGGCCACGCAGCAATACCTGCTGCAAATCGCCGCCGGCCCCGCCGCCGAAGATCGCGACCGCTACGCCGCCAAACTGCTGGCCACCGTGCTGGGCGACGACTCCGGCAGCCGGCTCTACTGGGAATTGCTCGATCCCGGCCTGGTCGAGCACATCAGCCTCGGCCACAGCGAGCACCAGGGGGCGGGCATGATGATGACCTACATGAGCTGCGAGCCCGAGCAGACCGCCGACAATCTCGAACGCATCCTCAAAATCTACCGCGCCGCCGAGGCCGACGGCATCACCGCTGCCGAATTGGAGCAGGCCAAGAGCAAGGTCCGTTCGCGGATCGTGCTGGGCAGCGAGCGGCCCCGCGGCCGGTTGTTCGCTGTGGGCAGCGATTGGGTCTACCGCCGCGAATACCGCAGCGTCGAAGAGGAACTCGAAGCCGTCGCCGCACTGACGGCCGACGACCTCCGCGCCGTCTTGGCCAAGTATCCGCTCAGCCGCCCCGCCACCATAACCATCGGCCCGCTGGCCGACCTGCCGCGACCCAACACGTGCTCGCCACGCTCCGCGTGAGCAGACGGGACGGAATCAGAGGAGCCACGGACGAACGCAGATGAACATAGACATCGGCGACGGCAACTGTCCAGCCGAAGGAAGTTCTGTGTGGAGAGGGAAAAAGGGCAAAGGGGAAAACGGGAAAAAGTGGCGGATTGACAAATGACGAGGCAAGAGTCTCCCCTCGATCATTCCCCGTTTTTTCCGTTTCCCCTTTTTCCTTCTTACGCTAACGGGTTACCACTCGGTCTCTCAGTAACCGTAGTACGAAACCGCGTGACCGTAGAAGGGTCGATTACTCCATCGCGAGCCCCACGAGCCGAAGAACTCGCTTGGCAGCGCGTGGCCGTAAAAGGGACGGTTCTCTTCGTTGGGCTGCACGGGCCGCCAATCCCAGCCCGAAACGGCGTGACCGTAGAAGGGACGATTCGCCGAAGTGCTCACTCCGCCGTTCGCGTACACCCAACCGCCCCGGCCATCTGCCATGACGCCATTGTAAGCGGGGTAGGTGTAGGTGGGGGAGGCGTAGGTGGTCGGATCATAAGCATTCCAGCGGCTGCCACGCCAGAACACCCATCGGTTTGTCGGCAGCCAGTACCACCACTCGCCGTTGTGGAAGGTGTAACGCCACTGCTCTTTTGGCTGATCCTGCTTTGCAGCGGCAACTCCTTTTTGTTGGACTACCTTTTGTTCAGTGGCCGCTTGCACTGCCGCAGCAGTGAGTGCCGCAACGGCAAAGGCGGCCACAACTGCAACCAAACGTGTTCGCGTAAGCATGACATCAACTCCCGGTTTCTCTTTTCACCGCGGCTTGCCGCCTCAACGGTCGAACTACTCGCAGCCCATTCCTCAGGTCGGATAATGGTTCGCGTCGGGTATGCGTTTTCTCGTAGCCACGGCATCCGCGGCACAACCCACATCTATAATACGCACGCCAGGGGCAACAGTCCAATGGTACACGGGAACGGAGCGAGTTAGCGACGTGCTGGATGGATGGAAGCGCCGAAAGCAAGGCGGGCGACCGGTCTGTCTCCCCGCCCTCAGTAGTAATGAAACTACCGCGCGATCCTCGCGTCGGCAAAAAGCGAGCCGTCCTCTTTGCCGCGGTTTGCGGGGCAACGGCTCTCGTTGACCCGGAATGGGCGAACGCGCAACAAGGAGGACGGCAGGTTCAACTCCACATCGAACAAGGACGTGCGGCTCACTTCGGCGGTCTTGGGGCGGGTGTCGGCGCCGCTGGCGGCGGCGGAAGCGGCGGCGATGGCGCTGCTGGAAGCTCGGCGGCAGTCGGAGCGCTCCTCGGGGCGCTCGCAGCGCTTGCCGGCACTTGTCGGAGGCAAGCGGGACAGAGATGCAGAACGACGCATTTGTAAACCGGAACATCGACCTGGTACTCTTTCTTCACCAGTTTCTTCACACATTTTGGATGCCCGCAATGGGGCAGAGGACACTCGCAGCATCCGTGATGACACGGACAGCTCGGCATCAGCGGACAAAATTCCCGGCACTCGACGCACCAGCAAGTTCGCTTCTCCTTCTTCATTTCGCAGACTAACTGGCAGCACGTTTCGACGCACGCCGTCTGCCGTCCACAGCAATCGCAGCAACAAGTGGTGTTGCGATCGCGGCAGGCGGTTTTGCCCGCGCAACACGTCGCGGTTGCCGGCTGGTCTGCAAACAGCGGCATCGCGAACAACACGATTAGAGCGCATTTCCGCATGAGATTATCTCCTGTGTTGGTGCATGCCGTAGCGGCGGCATACGAATTGTCATTTTGCCGTGTTACGCCACGAAAGAAACTCTCCCGCTGATTGCTAAGACCGTCAGAAATCGATAGCAAAGCGGGCCTCGATAATATCCATGTTCCCGCCGGTCACGCGAGTATTGGCGGCGACGTTGTACGTGTCCATGGTGTGGACGTAGTTGAACATCACCCGGGTGTAGGCGTTCAGATACCAGTTGACGCCGAAGGTATGATCGGTGGCGATTCCCGCCCCCTTGACCGTCAGGTTGTCGAGCATGTCGCAATAGGAGAAGCGATAGGCCAGTTCCCACGCGCCGCGACCGGTGGCAGTGCAGCCGTCGCAGGTTCGCACGTGGAAGAAGTCCTCGTAGGGGCGGACGCGGTCGAACACGCCCAGTTTGCGGTTGTAGGGCCGGTTCTCGCCGGTGAGAAAATAACTCACGTAGACGTAGGTTCCCCAGAGGTCGTTGTTGACGCCGGCATTGCGATTGAGCGTCGAGACAAAGACCTCAGACTGCACCGAGAGTGGCCCGTAGACAAGGGCCGCTTCGGCGTTTGCCACTTGCATATCGATCAGGTCGGTAAAGGTCATGTTGATTACCGCCGGGGCGAAGGCCGACTCAGGCCGAGCGGCCAGCGTCATGGTCTCGTCCGGGGCGCTGCGAAAAACATAACCGAGGCCCGTATGGATCAATCCGCGTCCGCCGCTGGCCTCGTCATACCAGGGGAGATAGGTGAATCGCACCGGCATATCGAGGCCCCAATGGTCATAGACGAAGGTCGGCGGCTGGTCGTATCCTGTCTGGTTCGTGAAGACGCCGATGGCCCAGGTAGCCCGCTGGTCCTCGGTCCAATTGTAGGTCATGATGCCGTTGTTACGTCCGGGGCAGAACGCGCCTTCATCGTTGAGCGATCGCTCCATGAACGTGGTGTAGTTGTCGCTGGTCAGATCCTCCAAACCAAAACACTCTTTGAAGTGGCCGATGCGGACGTTGCCCAGCGTGGGCAAGTCATGCACTTGAGCGTACACGTCTTTGAACGCCGTAGACTGGTCCTTCTGGTTGACTACCGAGTTGATGCCGCGGTTGGCGAAATCCATTTCGATGATGTAGTCGACCACGCCGATTTCGCCCAGCAGAGCTAGGCGCGCCCGGCGAAAACCGACGGTGTTCTGGGCGTTGCCGTACTGGGCGATGCTGGCAGGGTTTTGGGTGAAGTTCGCTACGTCCATTTGGATGCGGCCGCTGGGGACCACCAGCGGCTTGCTGGCCGTCTGAGCCTTCGCCCCCTCGGCGGCCTTGGCGAAATCGGCCAACTGCTTTTCCAGGTCGGCAACCCGCCGCGCCAGGTCCTCATCGTTGCTGCGGGGCGGCGGCGGCAAGGCGCCGTAATCCGGCGGCGCGCTTTCGGCAGCCCTCGGTTGGGCGAGCGTCGGCGCCGGCGGCGGCGCCGGCGCGAGGTTCTGCGCCACGGGCGTCGGCGTCTGATCGGCGGCGAAGTTGCCCGCGATGTACCCCTGGTCATTCTGTGCCCACAGGTTCGTCGCAGAAGCTGCCACGACTATGCCAAGCAGGCAAACGCTGCGACAGAGCATACGCTTTCGCATGATCTCGTTTCTCCTTGAAATTCCCCGCGGCTCCGGGGACGCCACAGTCCGGATATCCGCACCATCCATGCAACTACAAACATCGTGCAGGACCGGCGTCTCCGTTTGTTCTCCTTGATTTGATCGAATCGGAAAACGCGAAAAGTTCGTAAGAAACGGGAAATCAGGCAAGCCGTGACATATTCTGGCCGCAGCTTGAACAGATTCCGCACAACCCGATTAAACGTCACCGACGTGGCAAAGAGGGCCGCCGGCCGGCGCGAAACGACGGACTGTTCATGCCTTTCCGCAAAAAAACCGGTCCCACGCCTCTTTGCTCTCGCCTCTCGCCGATGAGGTTCTCGATGGGTAATAACGGCTGTGACAATTGTGATGAAGCGCGGAATCGCTTTTGCGGGGAATAACGCCTCTTAATGAATCCCTAACTCGATTCGTCTTGCGACGGCCACCGAAGCCTATTCCATACGTTCCCAAAATGCCAAAAGTATCGGCAGTTGGGACGAAACCGCGCAGCGCGGCTGCCGTGGTTGTATCGAGAAGATCCGTTTGTAACGTAGCACGCTTTGGGGAGAATAGAATGTGCAGAACTATGAGGAAAAGTCTAGGATGGCCACTGGCCGCATTTGCGGCTTGGGGAATCTGTACTGCCGCCTGGGCACAACAGCAGCAGATGCCGACGTCAGCGGCTCCGCAATATGTGCCGGCGCCGCAAAATGCTCCGGCGACGCAGTATTATCCGCAGGCGCAGCAGGGTGGGGATCAAATGTCGTATGACGACATCCGTGCGCGCTTCGATCAACAGCAGCGGCAAATTGCCGATTTGCAGGAGCAATTGCGGAAGACGCAGCAAGGGCCTCAGGTCACCGCGGTCGCCGAACAGGGTGATGCTACCAAGAAACCAGCGGATGACGCCAAGAAGGCATCCGAACCTTATCAGGTCGGCAGCAACTTGAGCGGCGTGGTGTTCTTCAAAGACGGTGAGTTCCTCAATTTCAGCACGCCCAATAAAGACTTCACCATGCATCTTGGCGGTTGGGTGCAATGGGATAATGTGTGGTGGAACCAGGACCAAGCCCTGAGGGTCGCGCAGACGCCCAAGGCAGGTAACCAAGCGGGAATCGCTTCCGGCAACGCCGGCGGCGGCATGAACAACGGCACCTACGGCGGTCTAGAGGATGGCGATTACTGGCGCCGCTTCGCATTGTCCAAGAAGGCACGTTTTGGGAAACCGGGGAGTACCGCTTCAATTGGGCCCTCGAAAACGACCAGTTCAGCACGGTTGGGCTCGATGAAATATGGGTTGGAGAAAACAGCCTTCCCGTGGTCGGCACCATCCGCGTCGGGCACGTCAAGAACGCGCTCGGTCTGGAAGGCGATATGACCAGTTCCAGCCGCTGCATGACCTTCATGGAACGCTCGTCTTATTCCGAAGCCATCGAATTGAACCAGAACTTCGTTACCGGCGTCTGGTTCGGAAGCAGTTACGCCGACGATCGCATAACGTACCAGGCCGTGGCATTTCGTCCCGATAATGCAAACAGCGGTGATTTCTTCGGTGACGGCCAGTCTGGCGTGCAGGCCCGCATCACTGCCTTGCCCCTTTATGAAGATGAAGGCCGGCACTTGCTGCACTTCGGCATCTCGGGTGGTTGGCGCAACGGAGCGAACAATCTTGCCTCCGGAAGCTACATTGGCAACACCATTACGTTGCAAGCCCGGCCCGAACTGCGCGACGACGACCCGGCCGGTTCTCCGACAGGCGCTCAGGCCCTTAATGACGCCAATAGCCTGCGGATGATTAGCACCGGTGCGCTTGCGTGCGACCAAGAATATCTGATGGGCCTCGAAATGTTGTATATTCGGGGACCGTTCTCGTTTCAGGCCGAGTACGGATGGAACTGGCTAGACAATGCGTCGGGCATCCTCAGCACGTCAACAGCCGCCCATCCGGCACTTACCGCGCCCACAGACTACATGTTCAACGGCGGATACGTCCAAGTGGCGTACACGCTGACTGGCGAGAATCGCGCCTACGATAAGAAAACGGGCTGCTTGTCGAGGTATTACTTCGGCAATCAGGGACCATACGAAAAAGCGTACCTCGTCCGCGATCAGGCCGGCGGCCTGTGCTGGGGTCGGGGAGCCTGGGAAGTTGCCGCTCGCTACTCGTATACCGACCTCAACTCCGGTATCGGGGCCACTTCGGTCCGGGGTGGCATCATGGATGGCTTCGGCATCGCCTTGAACTGGTATCTGAACACCAACCTGACCGTCAATACCGAATGGGTGTGGGACAACCGTTATGATTTGCCCACCGGCAGCATTCCCGGCGCCGTGAGCGCGTTCGGAACCCGGGTACAGTACTCGTTCTAACGACCCAGCTTAATAATCCAGAGCTTTCCATAGGAGAAAATAGTAATGACAAAGTACTTCTTACGAATCGCCGGACTCGCCTTGCTGTGGAGCGTCCCTTTCTTAGGGCAAGCCCCCACGGCAGCGATGGCGGCCGACGCAACGTGTTGCGGCAAAGCCGGGTGCGAGTCGTGCTGCGACTGCTGTCCGCGTTGCGGCTGCAAACTCGTTCGCGTATGCCACGTTTATTGGACCGCGAAAAAGGTGACCACGTATAAGTATACGTGTAAATGCGAAACCATCTGCGTTCCGGGCGTCACACGCTGCTGCGACAAGCACGGCAACTGCGATGGTTCCGGCCAGAGTGCGGGCTGCGGCGAAACCGGCAATAGCGGCAGCAATAATAACTGCCAGGGTTGCTGCAATGGGAACTGTAGGTGCCGCATCCACGAGGTTAGCCATCTGATGAAAATCCCGTGCGAGAAGGAAGTGCCGGTCAAGAAATGCACCGTGGAGTGGGTCTGCCCGCAATGCAATTGCCAGGGCAATTGCACGCAGGGCGCGGCGCCATCAGCACCCCAGCCGCAAGCGCCTCAGCCGCAAACGGCGCCCCTGCCGCCGCCGCCGACTGCCGATAAATCGGCCGCCCGTACGCTGCCGGATGAGACTGCCGGTCCGGCGATGCCGGCCGGGCTGCGTTCGTGAGATTGGAATAGGCGTCAGCCGGGGGCAACGGCCCATGAATCCGTGGCAGACAGCCTGCCGCGGGCCGTTGCCCTCGGCTATTTTGGCAATGTCAAACAAGTCACTGACTTGCCGTCGCGGCGACCTTTACCGTTTGGCCGTCAGTTAATTCACTGAGATCAGCGAGGATGACTTTCTCGTCGCCAGTGACTTTCTGCCACGGATCGTCGATCTTCATTTGGTCGACCTCCACCCACGTTCCGTCGCTGACTCCCACCTGGACAGGGGTTTTGACGGCCTTGGAGCCGCGTAGCAGATAGCAACAGGTCTGGTTGCCCGGCACGATCAGCGCATTCTGCGGCAGGGCGTAGACGTTGGGGCGTTGGACAAGCATCCTTACGTTGATGTACATTCCAGGGCGCAGACCGTCGTAGTCTTTCATCGAGAGATCGATTTCCGCCCGCAGCTCACGGATATCTGTGCGTATCATCCAGGATGTCCGGGTTACGGTGGCCGGTATCTGCAAACCGCTTAGGCCGCGGGCGCGCACGAAGGCTTTTGTGCCCTTGTGGACATAACGGGCATACTCCTGGGGAACGTTCATGAAAATCCGCACCTTGTCGTTGCGCGCCACCACGAAAATCGCCGATGGATTGGGCGTCGATTTGTCGCCGGTGACCGCCTGCACGTAATCGCCGGTGTTGGCGTTGCGGACCGTGACAACGCCGTCATAGGGTGCAGTCACTTTGGTATAATCGAACATGGCCTTCGCCTTGCGTTCATCGGCCTCTGCGACCTTGATCTTGGCTCTTTGCGTCTCCACGTCGATGATCGCTTTTCCCAGATTGGCCTCGATTGTCTTCTCGTCCGCTTCGCGCGCGGCGACCGCGGCCTGCGCGGCATCGCGCGCGGCTTTGCTGGAATCGAGTTGTTTCTGCGTCTCCGTGAGCACCTGCTTGTCAACAACGTTCTCCGCGGCCATCTGCGTAAGGCGTTTCACCTCAGATTCCCAGCGAACAACGTTGGCCTGGAACTTTCCCACATCCGCTTTCGCCTGGGCCAACTGAGCAATCGCCATCTTGACGTTGCTCTTGGCCACCTCCACCAACTGCTGTGTCTGCTTGAGCAGGCTCTTGTTAAAGTTAACCTGCGCCATCTTGAGCTGGTAATCCTCGTACAATTCGGGCACGGAAATCTCGGCGAGCAGTTCGCCCTTTTTCACCTCTTGGCCGATGTCCACGTAGAAATGGTCGATGAAGCCGGACACCTTGGCGAAGATCGAGGTTTGCTCGAAGGCGTCCACAGTGCTCGGCTGGTCGATCGTGTAGTTGATGGTCCGTCGCTGCGGTGTGACGATGTGGACCAGCATGGCACTGTCGCCGGAGCGTTTCGTTTCACGGTGTTGGTTGCCGCTGTCGCGGCAACCAGTTGACAGGGCGGCAAGAACCACGAGCCCCAAGCTGCTGCCGATCCCAAGACCCCAGAATGTTCGCCGCAAACGAGCGGGTAATCGTTCGGTCCAAGCCAAGTACCGCATTACATTACTCCCGGTATCGTGGGATGTTCTTCCGGCCGCGGGCCTCCGTGGATCGCCGCCGCCGCGTGCTCGCCGGTGTCGAAACACCGGCCCTCGGGATCGTCGGGATCGATCGACGGCGAGACCTTCTTCGAGTTGCCCATCACCAGGGCGAACATGGCCGGCACGATCAGGAGTGTGGCAAAGGTCGAGACGATCAGTCCGCCGATGACAGCTCAGCCCCAGTGGCGCTGTCATCTCGCTGCCTTCTTCCAGGGCAAGCGCCATCGGCACCGTGCCCAACAGCATGGCAATCGCCGTCATCAGAATGGGACGCAATCGGTCGCGGGCCCCTTCGATGGCAGCACGTCGAACCGGCGCCCCAGCCCGCCAGTGGTCGTCCATGAAGGCGGATAGAAGCACCGAGTTCGATACCGAGACGCCAATGCACATGATCGAACCCATGAACGACTCGATATTCAGGGTGGTCCCGGTCATCACGAGGATGACAGCCACGCCGCAGACCACGCCCGGCACGGCGCCGATCGAGATCAGCCCCAGCCGGAACGACTGGAAAAACCCGGTCAACAAGACGAGGATCACGATTACCGACAAGGCCAGGCCGACCGTAAGCGACTCGAACATTTGCGTCATCGGCGTAACCTGGCCGCGGACGCTGACTCGCACTCCGCGCGGCCATTCGCCGGCATCGTGAATGGCTTTTTCGATGCGCGCCTTCGCCTGGCCCAGATCGTCTCCCTCGATGTTGGCCGTAATGCTTAGATATCGCTGCATGGAACTGCGATCGATCTCGCCGGACGCGGTGCCCGTCTGCACCTTGGCCACGTCACGTACCATCAAATTCGTATCGGGGTTGACCCGCTGGAGCGGAAGCGTTTCAACCTGCTGCGGGCGGTTCATCCGCTGAGTAGGAACCTGGACCTGGACCTGATAGTCGACACCCGACTTCGGGTCGCGCCAGTAGTTCTTGGCCACGTAGCGGCTTGAAGAGGTTCCCACCAAGAGCGCATCGGTGACGTCCTTGACCGTCACGCCGCTAAGGCCGGCCTTTTCACGATCAATGTCGACCCGCACCGTCGGATAATCGAGTTGCTGATAAAGCTGCACGTCGCGGAGGCTGGATATCTTCTTCATCTCCGCCAAGACCTTGAGCGCGTGCGATCGGACGGCGCCCCGCTCGGGACCGGCAATCACGACTTCGACGGGCGTCAGCGAACCGAACGTCATCACCGTGCTCACGATGTCGCCCGGCTCGAACCCGAAGGAGAACTTCTTCGCGCGGGCTTCCGCTTCCACGGGCGAGCAGCCTTCCTGTTCCAGGACCCCTTTCAGCCACGGCGCCACTTCTTCGGGCAACACCTTTCGCAGACGCTCGCGCAGCTCTCGAATCCGTATGCCGCTCTGCTTCTTGAGCCGCAGACGAAGCTCGGCGTCATCGGTCCCCCGCATGAACAACAGGATGTTGTTCGTCGCCGTGTTGGTAGCGCCCAGCCCGACGTACCCCATCGAGATCGACACCTTCCCTTGCGTCAACTCGTCGATTACCTCCAGGACTTTGACGGCACATTTCCGCGTCACCTCATATTCGGAGCCGGGGGGGCTGCGAAAACGAATCACGAACTGGCCGGAATCCACCTGCGGAAACAACTCGGTGCCGACCTGCCTGCCGACAAACCAAAGGAGAAAGCCGCAGACCGCCAGATATGCCGGCACCACCAGCCAGCGAAAGCGGATCGTTGCGGACACAAATCGCTGAAAGCCCGGCAGAATTCGCTCGATGAAACCTTTTTTTGCGGCGGGCTCTTCGGCGCGATATCGGATGAGCCAGACCGACAGCACCGGCACGAGGCTGCTCGACATCAGAAACGCCGCGATCATTGCAAAGCCCACCGCCACCGTCAGCGGCATGAACAGCGAGCGGACCGGCTCCTGCATGATAAACGTGGGAATGAACACCGAGAGGATACAGAGCATGGCCAACAACCGCGAGGTGACCGTGGCCGCGTCGCTCCGCCGCACCGCGCGTGCCACCGAATCGGTATGCTTCATCTGCACGTGGGTGTTCTCGACCGTAACGATCGCCATATCAACCAGGATGCCGATCGAGAGCGCCAAGCCGCCCAGCGACATGATGTTGATCGTATTGCCCGTCAGCCACAGGCCAACCAGGGCGGCGGTCAGCGCCAGCGGAATGCCAAGCACGACCACGATCACGGTGCGCAGGTCGCGCAGGAAGAGCAGGATCATTAACCCCGTCAGCAGCGCGCCGATCCCGCCCTCGGTGGCGACGCTCTTGATCGCCGCCCGCACCGTCGGCGACTCGTCGAACTCGTAGCGAACGTGTACGTCCTCGGGCACCACCGACTGGAACAGCGGCATCGAATCGTGGATTTGCTGCACCACGGTCAAGGTCGATGCGGTGTCCTTCTTGACCACGGGAATGTAGATCGACCTGCGGCCGTTGACCAACGCGCAGCCATAATTGATGTCCGTGGTGTCCCGAATCGTGGCAACGTCGCGAATGTAGACGTCCTTGCCCGGCTGAATGGGGATTTTGCCCATTTCCTGAGGATCGGCGACCATCGCGTTGGTAGGCACCAGCGGCATCTGGCCTTGCGTGTACAGATTGCCGGATGGCGCTACGACGTTGCCGGTCCCCAAGGCGGCAACCAAGTCCTCGGGCGAGAAGTTGTGGGCGCGAAGTTTGTCCGGGTCGACCGTAATGACAATCGCGCGAGTATTGCTGCCGAAGGGGGAAAATGCGACCGTCCCTTGAATCTGGCTGATCAGCAACGGGCGGATTCGATATAGCCCCAGATCGGCCAATTGCCCCAATGGCCGCGTCTTGCTCTCCAGAACCAGGTAGCCGATCGGGACGTTGGCCGCGTCGAAACGCATCACGAACGGAGGCAGCACGCTGGGCGGCATCTGCCCCCGCGCACGATTCGATAGGCTGACGACCTGCGACATCGCCGCTGCCATGTCCGTGCCCGGATAGAAGGTCAACTTCAACAGAACGAGATTCTGGATGTTCTTCGATTCGACCCCCTTGAGCCCATCGACGTACTGGAAGTTCTGCTCGTAGACGTTGGTGATGATCCCTTCGATCTGGCTCGGGTCCATTCCGGCGTAGTTGTTCACCACATAGATTTGCGGGGCATTGATCGACGGAAAGATGTCCACCCGCATCTGGTTGAGCGCAAGCACGCCTCCGCCGAGCAGGGTGACGACGATCATCACCACCGTGACCGGCCGCCGCATGGCGAACACGACAAGGTTCATTCGGTCTGCCTCAGATTAGCCTAAGGAATCGATCATGCTCCCGTCGAATGTGCCCGCACGCGCCCAAAGCCAGACAACGCCCACCCCGACAGCCCCTTGATTGGGACTGCGGTGAGACGACGGCTCAGGCAACTTCAATAATCGTACGACGAAACGGCATGACCGTAAAACGGTCGGTTGGCCCAATGCGACCTCCAGGGGCTGGAGAATTGGCCGGGCAGTGCATGGCCGTAGAAAGGACCGACTTCACCATTTTCTTCCAGTGGACGCTGGTCTAAACTGGAGAGAGCATGGCCATAGAATGGGCGAATGTCTGAGTTGATGGCCGCTCGGCCCTCGTAAGTCGATCCACCTCGGCTGGTCGCAACAGCATCGGAGGAAGCTGGTGCAGTGTATGCCGTGGGATCATACGCATTCCACCGGTTGGCGCGCCAATAAACCCAGCGGTTGGCAGGCAGCCAATACCACCATTCACTGTTGTGAAAGGTATAGCGCCACTGATCTCCGCCTTGCGTTGTGCGCTGGTCTGCGGCTTGAACCGCCAAAGGGCCCGTTGCCATACCTGCGAGAAAACTTGCCGCCAGGACAAACTGTGCCATAGAACGCATGATCTTATCCTCCGCTTTGTCTGAAAGCCCAAGGAACTTGACCGACGCATGGCTAGCCTCTTGCAACTCGCATACCAATCGCACGGGATTTGTCCCCTGCGTTCCCATCCTATGGCGGGAGAGGTCGATCACTTTACGTCCAAGGCGGGTGTCAGTACCATGATTTGTGGAGCGGGATAATGTTCCGGGCCCTTTTCGGCGCCGACCAGGGGCCCATTACCGACGAATCCACACTTCGTCGCCAGATGGGCCATTAAGCAACCCCAATCGTGCGGGGTGAAAGGACTGGCAGATGCGACTGCGGTTGGCGAGCAGATTCTCGGCGATCATTGTCGCCATCTTTGCGCTGGCCCTGCTGAGCAACATGATGGCCTTGTTCGCGGCCTGGCGCGTGGAGAAGCGGTTGGGGGAGGTCGCCGGAGCGGACATGCCAATCGCCGATGCCGCAGACGAATTTAGGGCGGCGCTTCAGGAAGAGAAGGTAGTGTATACGACCTGTCTGTTGGCTGACGGAGAAAATGACTGGCTTGATCGAGTGAAACGGGTGGAATCGCGTCTCCAGAGCGCGCTTCGTGTCATGCGCGGCGCCGCCGGTCTTTTCAGCGGCGAAAACGCGAGCAACGAGGGGCTGTTGGCTCGGTTGGAACGGACACACACGGAAATCGAGACGCAACGGAACAAAACGATTTCGTTTTTTTCGCAGGGAGATAAGGAAAAGGCAAAGAAACGCCTCCTGGCGGAGTTAAACGGCCCCTCGTTCCTGGAAGCTGACCGACTCTGTCGGCAGTTGGCGGCGGCGGCAAACGAGCATGTTCGAGAAGACACGGCGCGGGTCGCAAGACGCGTCCACCAGGCGGCTTGGGTTATCGGCGTCTCAGGCGGATTGACGGCTGCCCTCGGCGGCGGCCTGCTCTGGTTGTTGTTTCGACGCATCCTGATCCCCTTGCAGGGCCTGGTGACGGATGCCCAATTGTTCAACGGCACTCTACTCCCCAGCCAAGATCGTTCTGAGCAGGATGAAATGCGGACGGTGACGCGCCCTTTTTCGGGGTTTGATGTCCGACGTGACCGACTCGCGATCGTCGCTGGAGCGGAGCCGCAGCCGCCTGTTAGCCGCCGAGAAATTGGCTTCTGTAGGCAAACTGGCCGCAAGCGTCGCACACGAAATCCGCAATCCGCTCACAGCCATGAAGATGTGGCTGTTCTCCATTCAGGAGTCGGTTCGAGGGAACCCTGATTTGGAGCGTAAGCTCGCTATTGTTTCCGAGGAGACTACTCGGCTCGATCGCATCGTTCGGGATTTTCTGGAGTTTGCGCGCCCGCCTGTTCTCCAGCGTCGGGTATGCCCGGTAGACTCGGTGATCCAGCAGACGTTGGGACTTCTTGCCGCGTCGTTGAACGAGAAGAAGATCACCGTCGTGCAAGGCCCCTCGGCGGGTCTGCCGCCTATTATGGCTGACCCGGAGCAACTCAAACAAGTGTTCATCAACTTGCTCAACAACGCCGCGGAAGCGATGACCGGAGGAGGCAGCGTTCGCATCCTGACGTTCAACGGAAAAGGACGTTGAGGGCCGTCTAATGGTTGCCGTGCGGATTTGCGATGCGGGCTCTGGCATGGACGAGGACGTGCAAAGCCGAGTTTTTGAGCCGTTTTACAGCACGAAGGAGACCGGCACGGGGCTCGGATTGTGCATCGCCGCCCGCATCATGGCTTTGCATGAGGGGCTGCTCGTTCTGGAGTCTTCCTCAAATAAGGGCACTACCTTCGCCGTTTGGATCCCTGTCGCTCAAGAGGATACGCATGGCCAAAATTCTCGTCGCTGATGATGAACCCGCCGTTCTCGCGGCGTTTGCAGCAATCCTCTCGACCAGAGGGCACGAAGTCCTGACGACCGGCGACGCCGAAGAGGCAATCCATCGAGTCGAAAAGGAAGACTGCGATCTGGTCATTCTGGACATTTGTTTGCCCCGAATGAGCGGACTGGACGCCCTGGGACGCATCAAGTCGCTGCGACCCGTCTTGCCCGTAATCGTGATGACCGGCCGCGGCACAACAGATACCGCGATCGAGGCGACCAAGCGGGGGGCTTTCGATTACCAGTTGAAGCCTTTTGAACCGCAGGAAATGCTGGAAACGATTGCCAGGGCGCTGGAGGCGGCTCGGCTGATGAAGGGGCAAGTCGATCTAGGGCCCGAGACGACCGAACCGTCAACCGAGGCAATCGTCGGGCGAAGCCCCGCCATGCAGCAGGTCTATAAGTCCATCGGGCGGGTCGCTCAGACAGACGTCACCGTCCTCATTCGCGGAGAAACCGGTACGGGGAAGGAATTGGTGGCGCGTGCAATCTATCAGCACAGCCTGCGAAGCGATTCGCCCATGACCGTGGTCAACTGTGCGGCGCTTTCCGAGACGCTATTGGAAAGCGAGCTGTTCGGTCACGAGCGCGGGGCTTTCACTGGGGCGGTCGCGCGGCGGATCGGAAAATTCGAACAGGCGCATGGCGGCACCTTGTTCCTCGATGAAATAGGCGATATGTCCCTGGCGACTCAGAGCAAGGTGTTGCGATTGCTCCAAGAACGGAGTTTCGAACGACTCGGCAGCAACGAAACGATTCAAGCCGACGTTCGCGTTCTGTGTGCCACCAACCGCAACCTGGAACGAGCAATTGCGGAAGGAACGTTTCGCGATGATCTCTATCACCGTCTGAACGTGGTTACCCTCCAAATTCCTCCGCTCCGCGAACGACGCGAGGACATCGTCAGTCTCATCGATTACTTCTTGGGCCGTTCTGCCCGTGGTCTGGGTGTGGAGAAGCCGCCAATTGCCGAAGACGCTATTGCATTGCTCGTAAATTACTTGTGGCCGGGAAACGTAAGAGAGTTGCAGCACCTGATTCAGCAACTTGTGATCTTCAGCGGGGGTTACACCATCCAGGCCGCCGATCTGCCTGCTGTCGTGCGAAGCGGTGTTCCGGAGACGTTGGCCCAGTCATTGCCTTTCACCGAAGAGCAGTGGCTGCCTCTGATTCGCAGCTATCTCGCCAGCTATGATGGCAGAGCCGCCCACGAGGAACTCCTAGATATGATCGATAAGCTACTGATCACCGAAGCATTACGGCAATCCGCGGGAAATCAGACTCATGCTGCCAGACTTTTGGGGCTCGCACGGCCGACATTGCACGCTAAGATGCGCAAGCTCGGAATTCGGGCAGATGACGACTCGCCGCGCTGATGGTGTCCGTTTTCTGACACCACTGTCAGAATTCTGACGATGTCCCGCGACCTTCTGATGGGTGCCGGTCGCTATGGGCTCTCCCGCTATCGAGAAATCGCGACGATACGGTCGCGATCTGAAAAGTCCTCGTCTATTGGCATCTTGATTGCAGTCTCCTTGTCAGCATAGGGCAGGGCAAAAGGGTCTGTGTGTGACTGCTGGGATGAAGACGATACTTTTTGCCGACGACAGAAGGAACATTCGCGAGTATTGCCGCGCAGCTCTTGAAGACGAGGGATATCGCGTGGTGCTCGCCTGCGACGGCGTTGACGCACTTCGGGTGTTCTTTGAGGAAAGCCCCGATTTGGCGATTCTTGACATCAGTATGCCGAGGATGAACGGCTTGGAAGCGTTGGAGCGGATTAGCAGCATCGCGCCGCAAGTCCCGGTGGTTCTTTTTACCGCACACGTCGAGGACTGCCTTCGAGACCGACGTGCGTCACTTGCTGCGGCCTGCGTCGAAAAAGACGAAGACCTGAGCGCGTTGAAACGGGTGATTGCAGGCTCGCTGACGGCACTGAGTTCTCGGGATCGCCTGAGCGCGATTCGAGTGGGGCTGCCGCCTCTCCCTGTCAATGTGCCGCGATGAGGATTCGCGTCCCATGTTATCGCCTGAGAGATTCGCTAGACCCGCCATACCAAAACCAGGCAAAAGAACTGGAGGGATAGGAGATGCTCGTGCTCACTCGCAAGATCGGACAACAAATCGTTTTGCCTGGCTGCAAAGTCACCATTGACGTGCTGGAGGTCGGCAAAAACCGAGTGCGTCTTGGAATCCTCGCGCCATCCACGACCCAAGTGCACCGCAGCGAAATCTGGCGACGCATTCGCTCAGAAACGAGTACTCTGCCGGACGCAATCTGTAAATCGGCCAAGCGAGCCCGCAAGAACTCCAAGTCGCAACAAACATGAATCCGACCTCTTTTGCCGTGCGGAGGCCGACCACCCTCGCTGCTCTTGGCTTTGCCGTGGGTCCAGGTCTGGAAGAACGCGGTGGTGCAGTGTTCCGCAAGGCCCTGCCCCCAAGGCCTGTTCTAGAAACCGGCTGGCGTCCGAGCACGCACGGTCGGCGATTCGTCGAACTCCTTGCGGAGGTGTACGTCCTCGGGCACTGCCGACTGGAACAACGGCATTGCATCGTGGATTTGCTGACCACGATCAAGGTCGATGCTGCGTCCTTCTTGACCACGTGATATAGGTCGATCGGGGGATCGAGAATAGGATCAACTCTAGGAACCGTGCCGTCACAACCGATACCACCGGTAGATTCCAGCAACTCGCGAGAGTCGTCGTACGATCACTTCGTCGCATTCTCCCATCCAATGGCGTACTCGACGTAGTTGGGGAGTTTAGTGGCAATTGGGGGGTTGAAGGTAATGGCAGGCCGCATATTTCCAAAGGTGGCATTGCAGATTGCCATTCTGCTCGTGCTGAATGAAGTCTGCGGTCTGGCCGCACCTTCAGACGCGCCCGAGCCCCAGGAGGTCATTGCCGCCCCGCTTCCGCAGACGACTCTGTCGCCGGGATCGCGCTCAAGGTATGCGGAGACGGGCCAAGTATTGAGGCTGCCTGCCGTCAACGAAAACCCTCAACCGCCCCCGATTCAGCCAGCGGAACCCGCCCTCTCGGATCAGGTTTTGCCGATCAATCTGGCCACCGCCTTGTATCTGTCGAACGCCCGACCGCTGGTGATTGCCTTCGCCCAGGCGAGCGTCGAAGAGGCGGCAGCGCGGCTTCAGGAGGCCAAAGTTCTCTGGTTGCCGAACCTCAATGTGGGCACGGATTACTACCGTCACGATGGCACCGATCAATCGACCGACGGCACGATCATTCTTGACGACAAGCAGGCCTTTGCGGCGGGCGGCGGCGCCACTCTCAACTTTGGCATTACCGACGCCATCTTCCGGCCGCTGGCCGATCGCCAAGTGTTGGCGGCCCGCGAGGCAGACCTGCAAGTGGCGCGGAACGACGCGCTGATGGCCGTCGCCTTCGCCTACTTCGACGTTCAGCAAGCCCGCGGTACGTTGGCGGGCACGCTCGACGCGGTGGCCAAGGCGCAAGTGTTAGCTGGCAAGACCGCCGGCCTTGCCAGACTGCTGGTCGCGGAAAACGAAGTGGATCGCGCAAAGGCGCTCTTATTTGACTTGCAGCAGCAGGTCGCCGGAGCACGGGCGAACTGGCGCATCGCCAGTGCCCAACTAACCAGGACGCTTCGCCTGAATCCGAGCGCCGTGGTCGTGCCGATCGAACCGCCGCACCTTCAGGTTACGCTGATTTCACCGGGATTGAGAGTTGCCGATTTGGTTCCGATTGGTTTATGCACTCGTCCCGAGTTGGTCTTGCAGCGTGCGCTGGTGCAGGCAAGCTCTGAGCGCGTGCGGCAGGAACGGCTTCGCCCCTTCATCCCGTCGGTAATCATGCAAGGCACCGGCCCGGACGGAGCCATCAACGGCGGCGTTTTCGGCGGCGGTCCCGATAGTGGCCCGCATCTCTACGGCGGGCGATTCGACATGGGAGTCGGGGCGGTGTGGACGCTCAATAACCTCGGCGCCGGAAACCGCGCGCTGGTTCATGAACGAATTGCCGAACAAAACGCGGCCGCGATTAGTTTCGCCGACGTTCAGGACCAGGTAGCCCAGGAGGTCGTGCAAGCACACGCCGCGCTGGAGGCGGCCGCCGCGCAGGTCGATGATGCGATGAGTGCGGTGAGAGAGGCGATCATTACCTACAATGGCAATTTGCGCGGGATCGGTGAAGCCCGCGGCGCCGGCGATTCGCTGCAACTCTTGAATCGCCCGCAGGAAGCCGTTGCGGCGCTGCAGCAATTGAATCGGGCTTATGGCATCTACTTCGCTGCTATCAACGCTTACAACCGCGCTCAGTTCCAACTCTATCGAGCTTTGGGGTTTCCCGCGAGGATCGTCGTGTGCGACCATCCGGTTGGAGACGTTCAACCCGTGGATACTTCACGACCGTCAGGCATGGCCCCCATCTGCCTACACGTTCGTTCTTGCCCGTGTCCGTGACGCCGTAGGAATGCCGCAAGAATCGAACGATCAGGCCCACGTTTTCCACGGAAGTCAACCGTACCTCGCCGCTCCACACTGCTGGACAAGCCAGCAGCGGCACCCTTTTTCAACGGGCTGTTAGCTGGCGGCGGAGTCAAGGGACTCGATGGGGTGCGCAGGGCCAATCAGTTTTTGAATTTGGGCGGAATTGTAGGGTGGGTCAAGCGAAGCGCAGCCCCACCATTTCCCGGAATTTTCGTTGGTTGTGGTGGGGCTGCGCTTCGCTTGACCCACCCTACTTTGAAAGACTGATCGGCCCTGATGGGGTGCATCCGATCCTGATCCTCAAGCACTTCGGAAACCAACTCGCGGAGCTTCTCGCGGGCATTGTGCAACAACATTCGTCCGCTCTTGGTGATCCGATAGTTCTTTCTTCGTTTGCCGGCGACTACGGCGGTCTTGGCGGTCAAGTAACCGGCCGTCTCCAACTGATGGAGAATCGGATAGAGCGTGCCGGGTGTCAGTCGATAGCCATGTCGCTGCAACTCGGCCATTATTGCCGCCCCCCACACGGGCTCCTTGGCCGCATGGTGGAGGACGTGCATCCGCACGAAGCCCCCGAAGAAGTGTCGCAGCAGGTCCTCGGCCATAGTATCGCATCTCGATATTGACTTTCAACATTGTAGCGCTAGGATACATCGCCGGCAAGAGGCTTGGCTGACGAACGGGAAGATGCAGCCGGCCAGCCGGCAAAAGCGTGGGCAGATTCATCTGCATTTGGAAAAAAGAGCCGCCTTCATGTGGTTGATTCGATTCGCCCTGAATCGTCCCTTTACCGTGATCGTTGCCTTGGTCGGCGTCACGCTCGCCTGCATCATGGCAATTCAGCGGATGCCGGTCAACGTCTTTCCCAGCCTGAACTTGCCGGTGATCTACGTGGCGCAGCCCTATGGCGGCATGGACCCTGCGCAGATGGAAGGTTTCCTGGCCAACTATTACGAATACCACTTTCTTTATATTACCGGCATCCAACACGTCGAATCCCGGAGCATTCTCGGCACTTCCCTGATGAAGCTCTACTTTCATCCCGGAACGAACATGGCCCAGGCGATGGCGGAGACCGTCGGTTACGTCAACCGCGCCCGCTCGTTCATGCCGCCGGGCACGGTGCCGCCGTTTGTGATGCGATTCGACACGGGGAGCGTGCCGGTCGGCTACCTTGTCCTGTCGAGCCAGAGCCGCACGATTGGCGAGATCCAAGACATGGCCACGTTCCGCGTGCGGCCGATGTTCGCCACGCTGCCGGGCGTCTCTGCGCCGCCGCCGTTTGGCGGCAGCATCCGCAGCGTAGTGATTACGGTCGATCCGCAGCGTTTGCGCGCCTACGACATGACGCCTGACGACATCGTAAACGCCTTGGCCCAGGGCAACGCGATCAGCCCATCAGGGACGCTCCCGCTGGACGGAAAATTCCCGTTTGTGCCGGTCAACTCGGTGGTCCGCAACGTCGGCGAATTGCAGACAATTCCCCTGCGAACAGGCCCAAAAGCGCCCGTCTACATTCAGGACGTCGGATATGTCAGGGACACCACGGATGAACCGACCGGCTACGCCTTGGTAAACGGTCGCCGCAGCGTGTACATGTTGGTGACCAAGCGTGCGGATGCCTCGACGCTGGACGTGGTCAACCGAGTGAAAGCCGCCCTGCCCAAAATGCAGACGGTTCTTCCGCCCGACGTGCATGTCAGTTACGAGTTCGATCAGTCTCCCTACGTGACGCGGGCGATTTGGGGAGTGGCCGGCGAGGGCGCGCTGGGAGCTGGGCTGGTCGGCCTGATGATTCTGCTATTCCTGCGCGACTGGCGGAGCACGATCATCGTGTTGTTGAATATCCCGCTGGCGCTGATGGCGGCCGTCGTCGCGCTATGGCTCAGCGGACAGACGATCAACCTGATGACCCTGGGCGGCCTGGCCCTGGCCATCGGCATCCTGGTGGACGAAGCGACGGTGGAGATCGAGAACATCCACACGCAGTTCAGTCACGCCCCCTCGATCGCCAAGGCCGTGAGGCTCGGGAACGCTCAAACGGCCATCCCACGGCTCTTGGCCATGGTCTGCATCCTGGCCGTGTTCATTTCTTCGTTCTTTATGCAAGGCGCGCCGCGGTCGATGTTTGTGCCCTTGTCGCTGGCGGTCGGGTTCTCGATGATCGCCTCCTATATCTTGTCGAGCACGTTCGTTCCGGTGCTGTCCGTATGGCTGCTGCGCCACGCGCATCCCGACGATACACACGGGGGAGAAAAGGGGACAGCCCCCATTTGCCGGAACGGCCCGGAGGGTGCTTCGCACAAATGGGGGCTGTCCCCTTTTCTCCCGCGTCGTCTCTTGCCCTTTGCTCGGTTGCGGGTGTTCTCCTTTGAACGGTTTCGGCGAGGCTACGAGTGGTTGCTGATGAAGATCGTCCGATTCCGCTGGGGCCTTGTGGCTGCTTACCTCGTTGTCTCTTTGGCGATTATCTGGGGGCTGGGCTCGCGGCTGGGCACAGAGATCTTTCCGACCATCGATACCGGACAATTCCGGCTGCGGATCCGCGCCCCGCCGGAACGGACATCGACCATACGGAGCAGATCGCCCTGAAGGCCCTGGATGTCGTCAAATCGGCCGCGGGAGCCGGCAACGTGCAGATGACCTTGGGATACCTCGGCACAATTCCCTCCGCCTATCCCATCAACACCGTGTATCAATGGATGCGCGGGCCGGAGGATGCCGTGATGTGGGTCGCCTTGAAGAGGCAGAGCGGCATCAACATCGAGCAGTTGAAGGAGAGACTCCGTGGAAAATTGGCCCAGGCCCTGCCGGAAGTGCAGTTCTCCTTCGAACCGGCCGACATCATCAACGAGGTGATGAGCTTTGGCTCCTCCACGCCGGTGGAAGTCGCCGTCAGCGGCCCGGATTTCAACCAGACCCGGCCTTTTGCGGCGAAAGTCAGGACCGAGTTGGCGAAGATTTCGGGGTTGCGGGACCTGCAAATCGTGCAGTCGCTCGATTATCCGCTGGTCCGAGTGGACGTAGACCGGAAAAAGGCGGGAACGGTGTACGTCACGCCGGTCGATGTCTCGAAGTCGCTTGCGGAGGCCACCTCCTCCAGCCGCTTCACCGTGCCGAACTTCTGGGCCGATCCGAAAACCGGCATCGGCTATCAGGTGCAAGTGGAAGTCCCTCGCGCCGTGGTCCGCTCGCCACGGGGGATCAGGCCGCTGCAGTCGATCAGTGATTTGCAGATGATTCCGGTGAAGCGCAACGCCGCCGGCCAGGTGCTCGTGCGGGACGTGGCCACAGTTTCTGCCGGAACGATGCCCGGCGAAATCGACCGCTACAACATGCGACGCCAGGTGAGCATGACGGCGAACATCGCCGGTACGGACCTCGGCCGCGTCGCCGCAGAGGTCGCCGCGGCGCTGAAGCGTGTGGGCGAGCCCCCGGCCGGCGTGACTGTCGAAATCCGCGGACAGATTCCGCCGATGCGCGAAATGCTCGGCGGGCTGGCCACGGGATTAGGACTGGCGATCGTCGTGATCTTCCTGCTTCTGTCGGCCAATTTCCAATCACTGCGGCTTGCATTGGTCACCGTCTCGACCGCTCCCGCGGCAATCGCCGGCGTCGTCGTGATACTCTCCCTGACCCACACAACGCTCAACATCCAGTCCTTCATCGGGGCGATCATGGCCGTGGGCGTGGCGATGGCCAACGCAATTCTACTGGTCACTTTCGCCGAAAGCCGACGCCGTACTCCTCACGCTCCGCGTGAGGCCGGCCTCGCGCGGGCAGGAAAAGGGGACAGGCGCCTTTTGCCGGAACGGCCCTTCGGGTGCTTCGCACAAAAGGTGCCTGTCCCCTTTTCCTGCGCGGCGGCAGTCGAGGCGGCGGGAAGCCGCTTGCGGCCGATCCTGATGACGACCTGCGCCATGACGGCGGGCATGCTGCCCATGGCGCTCGCCTTGGGCGAATCCGGCCAGCAGAATGCGCCTTTGGGGCGGGCCGTGATCGGCGGTCTGGCGGTGGCCACTGCCGCCACGCTGTTTGTGCTTCCTTCGGTATTTGCCTTGGTCCAATCGCGCGCGACTATCGAATCGGCATCCCTCGACCCCGACAACCCTGAAAGTCCCTACTACATACCTCCCGCTCCCGCAGGAGCCCACTGAGATGAATCGCGCATTATCCGCCCCGGGTCTTGCCGCGGCTGCCGCCATCCTGATTCTGATCGCCGGCTGTCATTCGTCCTCTTCGACGACGGAACAAGCTGGAGCCTCGACGCCCCCGGCTGCCGCCACGGCACGCATCACCGCGGCCCCGCCGGTGCGGAAGACGCTCCGCCGCGAGAGCGTCCAGCCCGGGCAGATCGAGGCCTTCGAGATCACGCCGCTAATGGCCAAGCTCCCGAGCTACGTTCAGAAGTACTATGTCGACATTGGCGACCGCGTACGGGCCGATCAACCTATCGTAGACTTGTTCCTTCCCGAGTTGAAGGACGAACTTCGCCAGAAAGAGGCAGCGCGGATCCAGGCCCAGGCCCAGATCGAGTTGGCCGCAGCCGCAGTCCTTGCCGCCGAGGCCGCCGTGGCCACCGCACAGGCCAACATCCGCCTGGCGGAGGCCGGACTGACCAGCGCCGTGGCGAATGTGGTGCTCTGGCAGTCCAACTACAAGCGGATCAGCCAACTGGTGGCCGACGGCTCTCTCGACCGCAAACTCGAAGACGAAACTCGCAATTCCCTCAAGGCCGCGGAGGCGGCGTTGGGCGAGGCCCACGCCAAAGTGGACGCGGCCAAGACGGCCTCTCTGCAAAATCAGGCTGACGTGGCGAAGGCAAAGGCGGCAGAAGCCGTGGCCCGCGCCCAGCACGGAAACGCGGAAGCCGACCTATCGCGGGTCAAAGCCCTGGTCGAGTACACGCAAATCCGCGCACCGTATGCCGCAGTCGTGACCGAGCGCAACGTCAATCGCGGCGATTTCGTGCAGCCGGCCAGCGTGACGACTGCCAAGCCGCTGTTCACCGTCGCCCGCACTGATATTGTCCGCGTTTTCGTCGCCGTGCCCGAAATGGACTCTCCCTACGTTCAGGCGGGCCGTACCGGCTACGTCAGCGTCCAGGCCCTTCCCGACCGAATCTTCGAGGGAAAAGTGACGCGGACGAGTTGGGTCTTGGGGGCAAACCGCACCTTGAACACCGAACTCGACCTTCCCAATCCGAACGGCGTCTTGCGGCCAGGGATGTATGCCACAGCACATATCGTCCTGCAAGAACATTCCAACGTCTACGTGCTGCCTTCGTCGGCAATTGTCCGCCAGGACAAGCGAACATTTTGTTGGGCGGTCAAAGACGGCCGGGCAATGAGGACGCCGATTACCACCGGGCTACAAGTTGGGAACGACGTGGAAGTGACCGCCGGTCTGAAGGGCGAGGAACTGGTTGTCCAATCGTCGCCGGCTACGCTCGAGCAGGGGCAGCAGGTTGAGGTGGCAAAGCCGGAAGGACGCCAATAACGGCTTGCCATTCGGCATCGGGCTGGCGGCGTATCATATCCCCTTCGGAAGGCAAGCGAGTTTAAGCCTTGGCGAAACCTTAACGGTCACGCCGATTTTGCCGAGTTTTCCTGATGTAACGAGAGACTCCCTGACGATGACCCATAAGGGATGCTATCGACCCTCCGTGGTGGAGTGCGCAGGATGCGGCAGTCCTCCGCCTTCGCTGATGGGGTAGCGGCAAATGACGAGGAAAGAAACGGCCCCGCCGATCATCAATTGGCGCAGACGGTCACTTACATGGCTTGCGCTGCTGACCGTTCTTTGTGTCGGCTGCGCAAGCCCAAGAGCTCGTTCCCCGATCGTTCAGAATTCAGATGTCCCTTGCCGCACAGCCGCCTCCAACCCGGCCACGGAACCCGTCGGCGGCGTTGTGCCGGCCCAGTATCGGGAAGCCATTCCCGTCCCAGCGCCTTCGGACGTTCCTCCCCCTCGGCCGCAAGTCGGAGCCGCTGAGAACCATGAAGTCATCGGCTTTGCAAAGACGCTGGCAATGGTCTCCGCTCGAAATCCGCAGATAGCCTATGCCAACGAACAAATCAACGAAGCCTTCGCACAGTTGAAGGGAGCCAAGGTGCTATGGCTTCCTTCCATTCAAGCCGGCGTCAATTACCAGAACCATGACGGGCCATTGCAGAACAGCGATGGCACGATCGTCTCGGCCAGCCGCTCGGCGCTGGAGGCCGGCTTGGGGATGTACGCGGTGGGCGGAGGTGCGCCGGCGATTCCCGGCGTGACGGCCAAGTTCGCTCTGGCGGACGCCGTTTTTCAGCCCCGCATCGCAGACCAACGGGTGGCCGCCCAGCAACAGGCGGCCTCGGCCACGACCCATGATTTCCTCTTGAACGCGGCTGTGGCGTATCTCAATCTTCTGCGGGCATACCAGCAGCAGGCCATTGCGCAAGAGACGCTCCACAATGCCGAAGAACTCGCCAAACTGACCAACGACTTCGCCCGCACCGGGCAGGGAAATCAGGCCGACGCCGATCGGATGCAAACGGAACTTGCCGTGCGTCGAAACGCCGTTGCCCAGGCCGCCGCGCAAGTGCAGGTTGCCTCGGCCGTGCTCGTGGAGCTGCTCAATTTGCCGGCCGATTGCGGTCTTGTGCCGGAGGAGCCGACCATCGTGCCGATCGAGTTGGTTTCGCGCGACGCCGGTCTGAATCAACTGGTCACCGATGGTTTGTCGTGCCGCCCCGAGATAGCGGAGAGCCGCCATCTGGTGGCAGAAGCCGCCGGAAGACTGGACCGCGAACGATACGCGCCGTTGATGCCCAACCTGCTTCTGGACGTGAGTCAAAGCGGCTATGGCGGCGGGCCCGGCTCGACGGTAGCCGACGTTTCCGGCAGGTTCGACTTCGATGCCACGGTCTACTGGCAACTTCGCAACTTCGGCATGGGAGAGGCCGCGGCCCGCGAGGGCGCCCGCTCGCGGCTGGAGCAGGCCAGACTGATCCAGATTCGGCTCACCGATCAAGTGTCGCGCGAGATCATCGAGGCCCATGCCCAGTCCGAATCGCTCCGCGGCCAAATCGCCGTGGCGGAAGCGGGAATCCGCGTGGCCGAAGAATCGTATCGACGGAACCTGGAACGCATCCGCGGCGGTCAGGGATTGCCGTTGGAAGTGCTCCAGTCGCTGCAAGCGCTCGACCAAAGCCGTGAGGAATACCTGCGTGCAGTCGCCAATTACGACGAGTGGCAATTCCGGCTCTATCGCGCCATTGGATGTCCGATCCCACACGACGCGCGTCCCGCAACACCGGTCAGCGCCGCGACGGGCATTGAGGCCGTCCCTGATGGGAATCATCAACGGACGGAGGTGACAACCCGCCCGCCGATCGGATAGACAAATGGTGGTTGCACGGCGGCGGGATCGGTAGAGAAGGCTCTACCCGTCAAGACCCGCGAAAGCGAAATGCCCGACGAGAGCAACCAGGTCTCCTGCTACCCACTCGACGGGCCAATCAGTTATTCAAGTTGGGTAACGATGTCTGACGTGGCACGGGCATCTTGCCCGTGTTTTTCGGCCACGGGCAGGATGCCCGTGCCACCTAATTGGAAAACTGATCGGCCCTGTACCCGCTCGATGGCTGCTATGCAGCAACGTCCGCCGACGGTATACTTGCCGTCGGTAAGCGAAGGTCGTGACAGCAAGCCCGGCGGGACGGCGAGGCGGCACCATGAACGCTTTCAATACGGCATCGTCGCTGCAATCTGAAAAACAGGGCGAGGCGATTCGCGGCAGCGAGGAGCGCTACCGTCTGATCGCCGACAACGTCGCCGATGTGATCTGGAAGGTCGAATTCCCCGCGGCGATCGTCGAGCAGGCGGCGGCAGGCGGCGACGTCGCCGCCACGGTCGACGCAATCTTGGAGCGATGGAGGTTCTCGTTCGTCAGCTCGGCGACCGAGCGTCTCTTCCAGTACACGCCGGCGGAAGTGATGGCGATGTCCATCCGCGACATCACCACCCCCGTCGCGCTGGCGCAAATTCGCGAAGCGATGATTCGAGAACTCAGCAGCGGCGGCAAACCAGGCGGCGCCTCACCGCAACACTTCATCGAGCTGGAACATCCGATCAAAGGCGGCGGCACGCGCTGGTGCGAAGTCGCCACAACCTACTTGCGCGACCAGCGCGGAGTGCCGACCGCCGTCGTCGGCATCACCCGCGACGCCACCGCCCGCCGACAAGCCGAACAGGCCTTGCGCGAGTCGGAAGCCAAGCTCCGCAGCCTGCTGGAGAACCTGCCCGACCTGGTGCTGGTGATCGACCGCGAATCGAATATTCTCTTCGCGAACCACACCCGAGCGCAGCATAACCCGGAGACGCTGCTCGGCCGCGCCGGCCTGGCTTTCGTCACGCCGGAATATCAACCCCTCGGCCGTCGGATGCTCGCGCAAGCCCTCGCCACCCGCTTGCCGCAAAGCTTGGAGGTGCAAGACGTCTCCGGGCTGTGGTGGCTCTGCCGGCTGGTGCGGTTGGCCGACGAAGACGGCGGCGCGCGCGTGATGGCCATCTGCACGGACGTAACCCAACGGCGGTTGGCGGTTGAAGGGATCAAGAAGGAACAACAACTGCTGCGGCGGCTGCTCGACATTCAGGAGCAGGAGCGGCAACTGATTGCCTACGAGATCCACGACGGCTTCGCCCAGCAGCTTGCCGGCGCGCTGTTCCGGCTGCAAGCCTTCCGCGAAACCTTCAGCCGCGACCCGGCCGAGGCCTGGAAAGGCCTCGACGCCGCCATGCAACTGGTCTGCCGCGCCATCGACGAAACCCGCCGGCTCATCAGCGGGCTGCGGCCGCCGGTGCTCGATGAATTTGGCGTGGTCGAGGCCGTTCAGAATCTCGTCTACGAGCAGAACCGCGACGGCCCGGCGGAGATCGAATTCGAGCACGACGTGGGCGAGGGGCGACTGCCGCAACCCCTGGAAAACACCGTCTTCCGCATCGTTCAGGAGTCGCTGGCCAACGCCGTCCGACATAGCCGCAGCGACAAAATCCGCGTGGGATTGATCCGCCGCAACCACCGCATCTGTATCAACGTCCGCGACTGGGGCGTCGGCTTCGACGCGGCCGTGGTCGCGGGGCGCCACTTCGGGCTACAGGGCATCCGCGAGCGGGTGCGGCTGCTGGAAGGCCAGATGACCATCGAATCGTCGCCCGGCGCGGGAACGCACATTTCCGTGGAACTGCCGCTAAGGGCCGACGACGCGCTGGGCGTGATCTTCGACATGGACGGCGTCCTGGTCGACACCTATCGCGCCCATTACCGCAGTTGGCTGGAGATGGCCGAAGCCGAAGGCTTCCGCTTTAGCGAGGAGGAGTTTGCTTCGACCTTCGGCCGCACCAGCCGCGAGATCATCGCCCATTTTTGGGGTGCCGGAAGGCTCGACGACGCCCAGATCGCCGAGTTGGACCACCGCAAGGAGGCCGCCTTCCGCCGCATGATCGAGAGCGATTTTCCCGCCATGCCGGGAATCGGCGCGCTGCTCCATTCGCTGCACGACGGGGGTTTTCGGCTGGCGGTCGGCTCGTCCGGCCCGCCGGAGAACGTCGAGTTGGTCTTGGATCGCCTCGATGCGCGCGACCTGTTTGACGCGTTGGTCACGGCCGACAACGTCACCCGCGGCAAGCCCGATCCCGAAGTCTTCCTGATCGCCGCCGGCCGGCTGGGCGTGCCGCCGGCCCGCTGCGCCGTGATCGAGGACGCCCCGCCGGGCATCGCCGCCGCCAACGCCGCCGGCATGGCCAGCGTCGGTCTGGTGAGCACCGGGCGGAAGCCCGAGGATCTCGCCGCCGCTCGCATCGTCGTTCCGTCGCTCGACGAGCTTTCCGCGGCGGTGCTGCGCAACCTCTTCGCAGCATCGTCCTCGCTCCAACAGGACAAGGAGGCCGTGTCATGAAGCGGGAAAAGGGGACAGGCACCTTTTGCCGAAACGGCCCTTCGGGTGCTTCGCACAAAAGGTGCCTGTCCCTTTTTCCCGCTCCCCAAGATAAGGAGACTGTGTCATGAAGAAATCGCTGGGGGCAAAGACCCTTCTCTATCCCACGCCGGCGCTGGTGGTGGGCAGCTACGACTTGCAGGGAAAACCGAACGTCATGACCGCGGCCTGGGGCGGCATCTGCTGCTCCGAGCCCCCCTGCGTCGCCGTCTCGCTGCGAAAAGCCACCTATTCCTACCACAACATCGTGCATCGCAAGGCGTTCACCATCAGCCTGCCTTCCGAGCGCTACGCCAAGGACGCCGACTACTTCGGCATCGTCTCGGGCAAGGCCGAGGACAAGTTCGCCGCGTCCGGACTGACGCCGGTCCACAGCGACCTGGTCGACGCCCCTTACGTGCAGGAGTTCCCCCTGGTTCTCGAATGCCGACTGCTGCACACCTTCGAGTTGGGGCTGCACACGCAGTTCGTCGGCGAAATCCTGGACGTGAAGGCCGATCAAGCGATGCTGGGCGAAGGCGGCGTCCCCGACGTCGAGAAACTCCGGCCAATCATCTTCGCCCCCGGAAGCCAGGCCTACTACGGCATCGGTCGTCGCCTGGGCAAGGCCTTCTCGATTGGCAAGCCGGCGTCGTAACGATCGCCGCGGATTCCTGTTGCCGATGAGCGAAGTCGCTCGTTGTCCGAACCCGTGCCGCGCCCGATCCCCAGTCGCGACGGCTCTAGCGATTATCCTCCACTAGGAAAACGACTTCTTTGTTTTTCTTGACGCGTCCCGTGACCTTGAAATCGACCCCGTAGGTCTCCTTCTCCTGCTGCGTTAGCCCGCGATACTTCGGATCCAAATTGCACGAGATGGAGTCATACTCTTCACCATCTTTGAGCGACCTTACGATCTTTGACCTCAAACGCAGGCTAGTCGCCCCCGCCTTCCGCTGGATGCCTCGGTTAGGCTGTGAGCCAGGCAGGTAGTCGATCAGGGCGGTGTCGCGATCCAATATCTGTGTGACGCGAAAGGAGCCGGATTTTGGCGTGAGCGTGCCCACCAACGGGTTTTTGGGATTGGCCTTGCCCGATCGCGGCGAGATTAGGCACGTCTCGGTTGGGTTCTTGTCCTCAATCCAGCGACGGTCCGAAGCGGAAAAGCAAGAGAGCGGATAACAGGCCTTTTTTTTGACCGTACCGGAAAGCAACGTGTGCGTGCCGCGAAAACTGACATGGATTGGGACGAACAACGTGACACACCCGTCAACAACCTGGCAGAATTCGGCGCCGAAGGGAGGTACTCCGGCTCGGCTCGGAGTCCACGTGCGATATATCCCCGCGCCGTTCGTTCCCACATCGGTGTTTTCCCAGCCCGTCGCTTGGACGCCGGTCAACGATAGAGAAATTGCCAACAGCGAAGGTAGCACAACGCTCTTTCTGCACGGGCACGTGATGCGCATCGCAATTAGCCGCCTGTGTTCGACGCCCAAAGACATCATTTTCGTGCTCCTGTTGAAAACGCCCGACCTTATCGTGTCCAGGCTGATTCAGGGTTCCTTTGGTCTTCCCGTCTTGCCCTCCTCCCGGATTCGTGCGTCTCAGCAGGCCACTCCAGGAGGTCTTGCCGGCCGGTCAACCGACCCCGGCCGTCTATCTCGAATACGCCGGCGACCTCGATTAAATTACGGTGGACCGACATATCGCCGGAATTTGGCGTGGGGGGTGGTATTGGACCACCAATCTGGTAAGCTATCGTGAGAATCCGTGATCTGCTCTGTAATCTGCCGCCGCCGCGGAGCGTAATCCTTATGGACGACCTCTCGAAGTCGATCTTCCATACCGATTCGAGGATGATGCACGACCTGCACCAGGGCGGCGGCGACATGGTCTGGGGCCGGTTCGTGGCGAAATATACTCCCCTGATCCATCGGTACTGCTGCAAGAACCGCCTCCAAGAGGCAGACACCGAGGATTTGACACAGGCCGTATTCATTCGCCTGCTCAGGGTTTTCGAGCGGTTTCAGTACGATCGGCAAACGGGAAAGTTCCGCGATTTCCTGCGTCAGACGACGAGATTCGTGATCCAGGATTTTTGGCGGAAGCGCAGCCGCCGCCCGCCCGCGGTCGGCGGCGCGGAGGCTGGCGGCGGTTGCGAGGAAAGGCCGAGCAACGAGGACTTCGTTGACGAGTTGGTCGAAAAGATGTTGTACGCGCAAGCGGAATCGAGCGTGCTGGCCGACGTGACCCCTTGGCACCGCGAAGCGTACCAGTTGTCGCAGCAAGGCAAAACGCCGGAAGAGATTGCCGCACTACTGAAGCAGGAGGTAGGCACCGTGAAAATCGCGGTCTGGCGCATCGCCCGCAAGATCCAGGGCGTTTTGAACGACTTGAACGAATCGTGACGCTCGATCGCGCGCGGCGGCAGAAGGGGACAGGCACATTTTTCGACCCAAAGAATGGGCCGAAAAATGAGCCAGTCCCCGACCTGTGAACGGTTACCCCGCAACGGAGCAAGGAGCGGTTCGATGTCCTGTCCAGATTCGGAGAAGGTGCACAGGTTGCTGGAAACCCCTTGCCGCGAGGAGGAGCAGTGGCTTGAGTCGCATCTTTCCGCGTGCGAGCAATGCCAGCGGGAATTGAAAATCGCGACGGAGCAGATCCTCCAGCCGCCGGCCAGTCCCGTTGACGATTTGCAATTAGTCGAGTTGCAGCGGCGGCTGCTCTTGGCGAATCCGTTGGCGGCGGGCGAATTATTGCGCGACTGGCAGGAGACCGTCAATCTCGGCCCTCCGCGCAGCCACGGCAGTATCGGCACGCTGGGGCCTTACGACGTGACCCGAGTCTTGGGTCGCGGCGGCTTCGGCCGAAAAATGCCGATTTCCGCTCCAGCCTCGGTAATACATATCGATTGGCGAGCGATGTGGAAATCGCGCAAGGCGATCTGAAAACCGCGCGGGCCCTAAACGACAAATCCGTTGCCTCCGCGACCGAGGCCTTTCGATTAGCGCCATCCCGGCCTACCATCGGCCGCCGGCTTGTCACCTCTCTCTACGATCGCGGCGGGTTATTGACGAAGGCCGGCGATGATGAAGAAGCTCTGCATTCATACCAGAGGGCCGTCGCCTGCCAAACTCAACTTGTCCAGGCGTTCAGGGGTGATCCGCAAATGAAGACGGACTTGGCCGAGTTGCACCACGATCTCGGCGTAAGGCTCGCCAACTTGAAACGCCCGAAAGAAGCCACAGACGCATTGAACACCGCTGCGACAATTTGGAGAGAGGTCGGAGGAGCCGATGAATGTTTTCGGGCTGCCAAGTGTTACGCCCGCTGCGCCTCGCTCGTTTCGCACGACGGGCAAGCGGCATCCCGTAAGCAATTCGTCGCGCAAACGCTCGTCACGTTGCGCCAAGCGGTCGGTGCCGGGTTCACGGACCGTGATGCTCTGATGCACGACAGCGACCTCGCCGAGATTCGGAATGAGCGGGGATTCCAACAACTGTTGCAGCCACCCAAAGCTGGATCAATCAAGAAATGAGTGCGCGTCGGCGGCAACCGTTTTGTCAATGCGTCAATAAACGTGTCGCTTGTGGATCACGTTCGCGGCAAGGTGAGGACGAACTTCGCGCCCTCGGCGACGCTTGGATCGAGCCGCAGATCGCCGCCCATGTCGCGGGCAAGTCGCCGACTAAGTGCAAGCCCGAGACCGATCCCCGGGCGCTGGCGGCCGCCTCTTCGGCCGATTTCGAGAAGGAACGGAACAACCGCCGCCGCACCGCCGCCGATACGCCCGGTCCATGATCGGCCACGCTGATCGACGCCAGCCGCCCGTGCCCGCCCACGCCGAGGTGAATTCGCTTGTCGGCCGCCGCCGCGGCGTACTTGCAGGCGTTGTCGACCAGATTGAAGAGAATCTGCTCGACGGCCGAGCGGTTGGCGAGAACGATCGCGGCGCCGTGTTCTCCCACGGCATCGCTTTCGACCGCCAGCGTCATGCCCGACTGCTCGGCATGCGCGGCGAGTCGCGTCTTGACCCCTTCAATCAACTCTGCCAGCTCGATCGGTTCGATTCGTCCGGCGGTTCGGCCGCGCTCCAGCCGCGCGTAGGCCAGCACGTTCTCCACCAGGTGTGTCAGCCGGGTGGCTTCCGTGCGGAGCGTGCCGAGATAACGGCGTTGCTGCTCGGCGTCGGGCACCATGCCTTCGGCCAGCATTTCGGCGTACATCTGGAAGGTCGTCAGCGGCGTGCGCAGTTCGTGCGTCACCGCGGAGACGAACGCCGCCCGCCGCCGGGCCAACCGCATCACGCCGCAGAGCAAGCCCGCGACCGCCGCGGCGGCCAGCGCCACGCACGCCCAAGCCGCCGCCAGGGAAATGAGGATCGGCGAAGCGGCAAGCCCGCCGCCGTCGCCCGATCTTTCCAACACCAACCGCACCGGCAGCGACGCGAGCATCCGCGACTGGTCGTCGCCCGCGGCCCCGCTCGACGGCAGAAGATCGGCCCCCGGCAGCAAGTCGGAGATCGTCTCCAACAGCGACCGTTTCACCGCCGGCCAATCGAGCAGGCATCCCTGCACGTACTGTTTCCCGTCGGCGGTGATGCGGCGGGCGAGGATCAACCGGCCGTCGATCCATAGCGGCGTCATAATCACGCCGCTGATGTCGGTGGCTGCGATCTCCAGATCCGGCGGCGCGAACACCCGCTGCTGCTGCTGTTGCGTCTGCGCCATCTGGTTTGCATTCGCATTTACCGCCGCGTTGCGCAACTCGTACTCGTAGCCCGGCTTGCCGCGGAGTGGGGAGTCGCCCTGCGCCAACGATTTCGACGTTTGTCGCTCCAAGCCGGGGACAAACGAACCTCGCTGCGCCGGCGGTTGCGACGGTTGTGGCGTCTGTCGGTCCCAGGCCGGCGGCTGCGATCTCACCAATTCCACCGGCGGCGGCTCGTGCCTGGGCAGCAGCATCGCCAGCTTCCCGCGATCGAGGCTTCGGCCCAACTCCGCGAGCTGCCTCTTTGTCTTGCTGACTTCCCGTGTCGTCAAATACCTGGGCACCGCCAGGCGAAGGTCCGCCCCGGTCGGCAATTCGGGCGAAGTGAGCCGCCCGTCCGGGCCGAACTGAAAATGCAGCGTCACCTCCTCCACGCGATTGCTCAGCAAAGGGGAGGGAATCAGCGAGCCGTACTCCGATTGCGGATTGTACATCCGGTTGAAACTTCGATTTGCCGGATAGAACGAGCGATAGACGAAATACGGCCGGGCGCCCTCCTGGGCCAGAAGCGCGGCCATGGCGGTGTCAATCCGCCACAGCGCCACCCGCGCCTTTTGCTCGAGCACGGCCTGCCGTCGGGCGTCCTTCTCGGCGCGATCCGCCCGCACCGCCGCCATGCTGACCCAGCCCATCGCCGCCAAGACGACCCCCAGGCACGCCACAAATCCGATCCAAGGAGAGAGCAGGCGAAACATGGATTACCGACCCAAGACCAACTCGACCCCAGCGACCTTCCTCTGACCCCTAGCCCCCAGCCGTAGGTTATGCTTCAGCATAACTGAAATCGCTCTATGCACGAGTGTTATGCTAAAGCATAACCTACACCTGTCCCCTGACCCTTGATCCCTAGCCCCCAGCCCCTAGCCCCTGAAACATATACCCCTTCCCTCGCACCGTCAGCAGGATTTTCGGCTCGGCCGGATCGTCGCGGAGTTTTTCCCGCAGGCGGGTGACGTGCATGTCGATCGTGCGGGTGGAGACTCCTTGCGGGGCGATTCGCCAGACGTTCGCCAGCAACTCCTCGCGGGCGACGGCCCGGCCCGAATTGATTGCCAGGTAGCGGAGCAACTCCGCCTCGCGTTCGGAGAGCTCAGCCCGGCCGCGCTTCGAGAACCGCACCTCGCGGCGTTCCAAATCGATTGTGCCGCCGGTGAAGTGAACGATGGAAATGTCAGCCGGCCGCTCGGCGCTGCGGCGTAGCACCGCCGCGACGCGGGCCAACAGTTCCTTGACGCTGAACGGTTTGACGACGTAATCGTCGGCGCCCTCGCGCAGTCCGCGGACGCGGTCGGCCTCGTCGCCGCGGGCGGTCAGTACGATCACCGGCAGCGTCGGCCGCAGCCGCCGCACTTCCCGCAGAATCTCGAAACCGTCGCGCTTCGGAAGCACGAGATCCAAAAGCAGCAGATCGAACTGCCGCCGCGAGGCCATCTCCAGGCCCGACTGCCCGTCGGCCGCCTCGATCGTCTCGTAGCCGGCGAAGCGCAGCGCATCGACGATTCCGCGGCGGATCGCCGCATCGTCTTCGATCGTAAGAACGCACTGTCGCATGGCCGCCCCCGTGGCTCTGCACCATCATACCACTTGACGTTGAGACGAGTCCACAGCCGCCGCCGTGGCAACCGATCTTGCACCGCCTGGCGTCGATCGGCCGATGGAATTGCGGCCGCGCCGAGCCGCCCGTTCACTATTCTAACACGGCAGCGGCCGCCGCAGCGCAACGAGTTTGTAACGAGCTAAATCCCCAATTCCGCCTTCGTTGCCGCGAACGCCTCCATCGCGAACTCCAGATCGGCGGGCGAATGGGCGGCGGAAACCTGCACGCGGATTCGCGCCTTGTCCTTCGGCACTACCGGATAGGAGAAGCCGACGACGTACACCCCGCGGCGGAGCATCGCCTCGGCCATCCGCGCCGCCAGGACGGCGTCGCCGAGCATGATCGGGCAGATCGGATGCACGCCGGGCGTGATCTGGAAACCGCGCTTCGCCATCCCCGTGCGGAAGAGCTTCGTGTTCGATTCGAGCCGGTCGCGGAGTTCGGTCGAGCGCGAGAGCAACTCCAGCGTTTTGATCGAAACCGCGGCGATCGGCGGGGCCAACGTGTTGGAGAACAGGTACGGCCGGCTCCGCTGCCGTAACAGGTCGATGATCTCCTTGCGTCCGCTGGTATAGCCGCCGCTGGCGCCGCCCAGGGCCTTGCCGAGCGTGCCGGTGATGATGTCGATCCGCTCCTGCACGCCGTGATGTTCCGGCGTGCCGCGGCCGTGACGGCCCATGAAGCCCACCGCGTGCGAATCGTCGACCATCACCAGGGCGTCGTACTTGTCGGCCAGGTCGCAGACGCCGGGCAGGTTGGCGATGATGCCGTCCATCGAGAACACGCCGTCGGTGGCGATCACGCGGTGCCGCGCCCCGGCCGCCTGCTTGAGCTGCTCTTCCAGGTCGGCCATGTTGTTGTTCTTGTAGCGGAAGCGCTGCGCCTTGCAGAGCCGCACGCCGTCGATGATGCTGGCGTGGTTCAGCTCGTCCGAGATGATGGCGTCTTCCGGGCCGAAGAGCGTCTCGAACAGCCCGCCGTTGGCGTCGAAGCAGGACGAATAGAGGATCGTGTCGTCGGCCCCGAGGAACTTGCTCAAGGCCGCTTCCAGTTCCTTGTGGACCTGCTGCGTGCCGCAGATGAAGCGGACGCTGGCCATGCCGTAGCCCCAGCGATCGAGCGCCTCGTGGGCGGCGGCGACGATCTCGGGATGATCGGCCAGGCCGAGATAGTTGTTGGCGCAGAGGTTCAACACCGGCTGCTGATTGAGCACGCCGACCCGCGCCTTCTGCGGCGTGGTAATCACCCGCTCGCCCTTATACAGGCCGGCGTCGCGGATTTGTTGGAGTTGATCGGACAAGTAGCCTTTCATCGAGCCGAACATGGCGTCTTCCTCTAGGCAGGGTCAGGGTATCGATTGGATTCCCGTATTGTACAAGACCGCCGCGGGTTGTGAATATGGGGCGGTCTTGCCGGGTGCGGCAACGCTTATCGCCGTTGCCAGAGAGCTGTTTTAGCCGCCGCGTCCACGCGGCGCTGCGACCGGCCGCGATTCTGCGCCGCGTGGACGCGGCGGCTAAACGGGCTTCGCCGCCTGACCGCTGCGAAAAGCGAAACGGCCTCGGCGATTTGCCGAGGCCGTTTCTGTTCCCAACGCCTCTTCAACGTCCCGCAAACGGTTGGCGGTCTCTGTTCCGGCCCCTCCGTTGCGGTTATCGATTCGCGCCCACCGGCGTCGCCAGCAGCGGCATGATCACGTCGTGGGCGAACTCGGCCAACGTGGTGGACGTGGTGGTCTCCGGCGACCGCGGCTGCGTGAGCCGTATGCGGCCCGTCTCCACCGCCTCGTACAACTCCAACATTACATCCGCGGCGTTTTCGCTCATCGCGTTCTTGAGCATCATGTCGCGCATCTCCTCGCGACCGCACTTGATGTAGACGATCTTGCGTCCGAGCGCCTCGCTCAGGATTTCGGCGACCTCGCGGAAACTCAAATCCACCGGTCCGTGCAACTCCTGCACGATCTGTCCGCTCCAGCCGGTGCTCGTCAGCCGCACCGCCGCCACGCGGCCGATGTCGCGGGCGGCGAGCATGGGATAACGCGTCGAAGCGGAGATGGGCAGCGAAATCCGTCCCCATTTCCGCATCGAATCCACCTGCCAGAGCAGGTTCTCGAAGAAGAAGCCCGGCCGCAGGTGGACAATGTGGCAGGCGGTCTGGTTGAGCAATCCCTCCACGTCGTGCAGCCCGCCAATCGGTCCGGTTCCCGATTCCAAATCGGCGCCGATCGACGAAAGATTGACGACCCGGGGGATCTGGTTTGTCTCGATCGCCTTGGCGCCTGCGGCCGCGACGCGATTCTGAAAGGCCCGCACGTTGTCGGAGCCGTAGCCCGGCGGGGTCGCCCAGAAGAGCGCGTTGACTCCTTGGGTGGCCCTGCAAAGGTAATCGGCGTCGTCCTGACTGCCGATGACGGATTCCGCCCCGCGTTGGATCGAACTGGTCAGCTTGTCGGCCCGCCTCCCCAAGAGCCGCACCTGAATGTTGCCGCCAAAATCCAAAAGGAAATCGGCCACGGCGCTGCCCACGTGTCCATTGGGTGTGGTTACTGCAATTCTCATCGCGTTCTCCTTATCCTTGTTGGCTTCGACTAGTAGTTTAAAGCGGTGAGGAGGCTCGGTCCTTGTGTCTCTTGATCCACCCGACTCAATTATTGGAGGCAAGCGGGCAAAGGCAACGTCAGCAGATTGCTGATCGTCCGCTGCGCCGCTTTCGCGGCCAACGGCTCTCCGGAGCGCGGGCGTCTCGCCCGCCTGTTGAGGATGCGGGCGGGACGCCCGCGCTCCCGCAGGGCCGATCAGTTTTCGGTAGCGTTGGGGTGGCAGTTGCACTGCCACCCCTGATTGGCAGCGTTTTCCGGGGGTGGCAGTGCAACTGCCACCCCAACAAGTATCCCAAATTGAAAGACTGATTGGCCCTGCGCGCTCCCGGGAGGCTATTGACCGGAAGATCGGCAGTATTACAATATGAAGAATAGTATTACCACGGTCGCTCATCAGGAAAACCGCTCGATGCTCGGCGAGATCGCGGCCAGTTACCGTTACGCCGGAGGCGGCCAACTGCGGCGGCGCGTACTGCTGGTCTATCTTTTTCTGTTGGGACTGAACGCCGCCGCCTGGGCGCTGGCCCTCGCCCTCTTCTATTCCTATCCCGAGCCGCTCAAGCCGCTTGGTCTCTGTTTTCTGGCCTGGACGCTCGGTCTGCGGCACGCCGTTAACGCCGATCACATCGCCGCCATCGACAACGTGACGCGGAAGCTGATGCAGCAGGGCCAGAAGCCGGTCGGCGTCGGTCTGTTCTTCTCGCTGGGCCATTCCACCGTGGTGGTGTTGATGTCGCTGCTGGTGGCAGCCGGGATGGTCTACGTGAGAGAACATTTCCCGCAATTCTTGCAGGTCGGCGGGATCATCGGCACCTCGGTGTCGGCGCTGTTCCTGCTGTTGATTGCGGGAATCAACTTCTTCGTCTTTCTCGATGTCTGCAAGCGATTCAATGCGGCCAGGAAAGGCCGCCGCCCGACGCAGCGCGGCGGCGAAAACGACGCGGCCGCGGGGGGAATACTCTCCTGGGCCCTGCGGTCGGTCTTCCGCTTTGTCGGCCGCAGTTGGCAGATGTATCCGATCGGCTTTCTCTTCGGCCTGGGCTTCGACACGGCCACCGAGGTCGCCATGCTCGGGATCGCCGCCACCCAGGCCGCCGCCGAGACGCCGATCTGGTCGATCATGGTCTTTCCGCTGCTTTTTGCCGCCGGGATGTGCCTGGTCGATGCGACCGACGGCATCGTCATGCTCGGGGCCTACGGCTGGGCGTTCGTCAAGCCCGTGCGGAAGCTCTTCTACAACATGACGATCACCTTCGTCTCTTTTATGATCGCCCTGCTGATCGGAAGCATCGAGGCCCTCGGCGTCATCGCCTCGAAGCTGCACCTCGATTCGGGGCTCTTCGCGGTGGTCAACGTGTTGGGCGAACACGGCGCCGCCGTCGGCTACGGCGTCATCGGCCTGATGATCGCAAGCTGGCTCGTCTCGATCCTCGTCTACAGGGCATCGGGATTTGACAATCTGGAGCAACCGGCCGCGGACCCGGAATGACGCGGCGGAAGCGGCTCGGATGCGTCAAGCGTCACCGCCAGCAAATTGCCGATGGAAAAGGAGCCAACCGCCCGGAACCGACGGTTTGTCCATTGACCGACAGGAATGCAACGGAGTTTTCGTTTAGCCGCGACCCGCAGGGGAGCAGTTCCGCCCGGCTTGTCCGGCAGCATCCACCCGCATAGGATTTTTTGGGGTATCCGACGGGGATTTTGTCGTTGCGACCCCACAATCTGAATCGGGAAAGAAGAGAGGAGAATAACCATGTTGGCCGCGTCGAGTATCATCAGCCGTCTCGCCGCTTGCTGGCTGCTGGGGGCGGCCGTGGAGACGCCGCTTCCCTCGGCAGACGCGCAGCCCGCGGTGGCATTGCCCCCGAGAGCCGAGTCGCCGCCGGCGCGTTCCGCCGTCCAGCCGTCCGTGTATCAGATCGCCGCCAAGCCGTCGTCGTCCGCCGAAGGACCGTCGTCATTGGCCGCCGGAATGGAGCCGTCCATAGGTCAGCCAGGCGCCGCACCGCCGAGCTATCGCCAGTCGTCAACGTATCAGATCCCTTCCTCGCCGTTGATTGCAACTCCGGGCATCGAGCGCTTGGAGAGCGGTGTCGTCGGGTCGCCCCCGGCCGCCGAGAATCCGCCGCCAAACCCGTTCGCAATCCGCCCCCAAAGCCTGCATTACGAGGGCAACGGGGGCTGGATTTACCCCAGCTTCGCCAAGCCCTACGCTATCGGCGGACCGTGGGCGTCGTTCCCGCGGCCCTACCCGTTCACTTCCACGCCGGAGCATCCCTATCCACCCGACGACCCCTATGGCCCTTATGCGCCCTTGCCTTTCCGCAACAACACGCCGCCGGCGCCGGCCGACAAAGGAGTGATTCAGGTCTTCCTCCCGTCGGCCGAGGCGGACGTTTATCTCAACGGCCAGAAGACGCGGGGCATCGGCACGACCCGGCGGCTGCTGACGGGATTGATGCCGCCCGGCGGTGAATTCCAGTATTGGGTCACGGCGTCTTACCTTGAGAACGGCGAGAAGGTCACGAAGTACCGCAAGGTCGAAGTCGGGGCAGGCGAATACACCGTGGCCGACTTCCTTCGCCAACCCCTGTTCGACACGTTCCACCTGCCCCCCGGGCCGGTCGATACCAATCAGTTGGTCCCGCCCACGCCGACGGCCGGAAAGTACTGGCCGTAGCAAACCATAAGGCGTGTTCGGGGTTCCGTCGTGCTCGGTGGGGCAGACATTCCTGTCTGCCCTGCAGAACGCGGCAAATGGGACAGACAAGAATGTCTGCCCCCCTACTCCTTGCGCACTTCCACCCGCAAGCTGCCGGCGTTGTCGTCCAACTCGCCGGCCGAATCGTTGATCTTCAGGAAGAGCGTGCCGGTTTGCGCGGGCGAGAGGGTCGCGCCCAACCCTATGACTGTCGAGCGAAGCAGCGCGGTCGTGCTGCCTGGCGGCGGATGATCGGGCCGCACCGCAGCCAGCAGAATGCCGAGCGGGCGGCCCTGGTAATAGCGAATCGACACCCCGCCCGGCTCGCACCACCAGACCTTCGTCGTCTTGGCCACTTGATAACGGCCGGCGGCGGTCAAGCGGTACGTGCGGCCGGCCTCCAGCCGCAGGCCGCTGTTCTGCCAGCCGCGGTCGGCGGCCACCACGACCTCCGCCCCTCCCCGCGGCAGCGGCTTGCCCGGCGTGAAATCGACCGCCGTGCGGGCCACGTCATAGCCGTATTCCATGCCGGTGACCATCAACTCCCACTGCTCGCACAGCTCCTGCCAATCGGGCTTGAACAGCCGATAGAACCGCTTGTTGAACTCGGGATCCCGCACAAAGCCGACGAGTTGGCGAAATCGCTGCTGGTAGCGGGGGTGGCGATCCAGCAGGGTGACCGCCGCCCAGCACCAGGCGTAGGATTCGTCCGCGGGGAACGCCGAGTCGGGAAACTCGAGCACCGCCGCAAGCCGCAGCGCCCGCCGCCGCGCCACCAGGTCCTGGATCGTGCGAACCCTCCCCCAGCCCGCCGATTCCGCGCGGCTCCGCGGCATGTAGCCGAGCGTCAACCGGCCGTCGCGCCATTGGTGCGTACCGAGGTACTCGGCCATTCCCTCTTTGTACCACGGCGCCCCCGCGCCTCCCAATACCGCAAACATGAAGCAGTGCGTTCCTTCGTGCAGGAACAACTCACGGCGTTGGTAATCGCTCGCTTGTTCCAGCAGCCAGAACCTCTCGCCTCCCGGTGCGGAATAGCCGTCGCGAAGCCTCTGGAGGTTGCCGGGCAGCAAACCCGCCGCCACGAAACGGGCCTTGCCGCTCATCAGGCAACACTCCACGCGCCACCTCGGCACGCTCTTTTGATCGATGCCGAAGTAGCAGCACCACTGCGGAAACGCCTGGTCGAAAATTGCCGGTAGGCGGTCGATCTCCGGCCCGGAAAGATCAGTGTAGAGCGTCAGCCGCTTGCCGGAGAGCGTGCGGATGCCGGCCGCCTCCGCCCGCACATCGCCCGCCGCCACCCAGAGCAGCGTGGCCAGCGACAGATTCAGTAGTATTCTCGCTCGCTTCACGACCAGTCCCAATGCACAATCAAATGTGCTATCGTTAGTATAGTCCGTAGAACCGTTAAGAGGAATTGCCCATGCGCTGCACAGGTCTCTTGATCTGCCTGTTGTTAGCAGGCTGCTGGCGCTCGACTGGTCCCGAGGTGGTGGTCTACACGAGTCTGGACTCCGAGTTCTCCCGGCCGGTTCTGCAACGTTTTGCGGCGGCCAGCGACGTCGCGGTCCTGCCGAAGTTCGAACGTCGAGTCGACGAAGACCGTCGGCCTGGCCGAGGCGATTATCGCCGAAAAGGACCGCCCGCGCTGCGACGTCTTCTGGAACAACGAGATTCTGCACACGCTGCGGCTGAAGCGGCTGGGGCTGCTTGAGGCCTACCAGCCGCCGATCGCCGACCAGTATCCCGCCGCCTACCGCGACCCCGAAGGCTATTGGCACGGATTCGCCGCCCGCGCCCGGGTGCTGATCGTCAACACCAAGCTCCTCAACAAGCGGGATCGACCCGCGTCGATTCTCGATCTGGCCGATCCGAAGTGGCGTGGCAAAGCGGCGATGGCCAAGCCGTTGTTCGGCACGACCGCCACGCACGCCGCCTGCCTGTTCGCCGTCTGGGGCGACCGCCGCGCCAAGCAGTTTTTCCGGAAGCTCAAACAGAATGACGTGCAAATCGTCTCCGGCAACAAGCAGGTGGCGATGGCCGTCGGAGGCGGACAGGCCGACTTCGGCCTGACCGACACCGACGACGCGCTGGAAGAGATCGAGAAGGGAATGCCGGTGGCGATCGTCTATCCCGACCAGCAGCCCGGCGGGCTGGGCACGCTCTTCATCCCCAACACGCTGGCGATCCTTCGCAGCTGTCCGCATCCGGCGGCGGCGCGGCAACTGGTCGATTACCTGCTTTCGCCCGCGGTCGAAACGATGCTGGCCGCCGGCCCCAGCGCCCAGATTCCGCTGAACCCCCACGTCCCCGCCCCAACCCGCGTCAAGACCCCGCAGTCCGTTCGCCCCATGCAGGTCGATTTCGCCGCCGCCGCCGAAAAGTGGGACGCCGCCGCCAAGTTCTTGCAGAATGAATTCGCGGGAGGATGAGGCCGCTCAGTAGGCCCCGCTTGTCGAGCGGGGCTTTCGGTTCCCGCACACAAGTCCCGCTCGGCAAGCGGGACCTACAACGACTGTCGCAGCGAGTCGCCCCGATAGCTCGCCCATCGGGGAGACAAAAGGGGTCGGGAGTCTTTTCATCGCCCTATCCTGGCGTGGCTACTGTTCGCGGCATGCCGTTTGCCGCGCGGGCTTCCATACATACTTGAATCGCTTCGCGGATGTTGGCCACCGCTTCGTCGTCAGTTCTCCCCTGAGAAATACAGCCGGGGATCGTGGGGCATTCCACAACGACCATGCCGCTCTCATCACGTTCCAGGGTCACGAGCAGCTTCATGAAACCACCTCCCACACCAGTCTAACGGCGCTGCCTCTATGGCGTCAACCGACGCCCGCCCGCTTCTTCGCCACCGTCGCCAGCAACGTCTTCTGCGGATTGGCGAACTTGGCGATCCCCTCGGCCATCAGCGTCGCTTCGAGCTTCTGCATGTCAACCAGCCGGTCGATCTCGGCGACGACGGCGGGCGGGGGGAGTTGATCGACCTGGCGGGTGAACGTGCGGCCGCTGTTGGCCACCGCTTCGTTGGTGGCGGGCGGATTCGTCTGGATGTCGCTGCCGGCAAACGCCTCGACGTACTTCCACGGCGGATCGGAGGGCTTCTTCGTGCCCGTGCTGGCAAAGACGATCTCCTGCCGCAAGGGCGTGGCGTGGGCGGCCCAGAATTGCCGGTTGTCGGCCCAAATCCGCTTGGCGTTCAGTATGCCGACCATCCCCTGGGCCTGCGGCGAGAGCTGTGGCACGGCCTTCTCGGTATAAACGTCCAACCGCGAGACGAAAATGCTGTAAACACTCTTGAACGCATCGAGACTCTTGCGGCGCTGCGCCCTGCGCCAAACCGCCTCGCGGGCCTGGCGATACTGTGGCGAGGTGAAGATCAGCGTGACGTTGACCGTCACCCCGGCGGCCACCAGGTCTTCGAGGGCGTCGAGCCCGGCGGGCGTGGCGGGCACCTTGATCATGCGGTTCGGCTGGTTCGCCGACCACTCCCGCCCCAGCCGCACGTACTCGCTCACCCGCTTCGCGTGCGGCAGAGGGGAAAAGGGGACAGGTCCAATTTCTGCGCAGCACCCTCCGGGCCGTTCCGGGAAATTGGACCTGTCCCCTTTTCCCGACGGCACGTTCCATGCCGGGTCTTCCAGCAGCGGATCGAGCTCGAAACTGACGTAGCCGTCGTCGCCGCGGGTCGCCTGCCACACCGGCAGGAAGACCTGTTGCGCGTCGCGGACCAACAGGTCGGTCAGTTGCCAGGCGATCGTGCTATCGTCCGAGCCTTGCCGCACCAGCCGATCGAGCTCGGCGTCGAACCGCCCGGTGGCGATCAGATCGGCGACGATGATCGGGTTGGAAGTGGCGCCGCTGGCCCCCATCGCGCGATTCGAGCGGACCAGATCCGGGTCGATCGAGTCGAGCCAGAGTTTGGTGCCCGAAGCCAACAGCGATTCGATCGAGCGTGACATGACTTCATCCTCCTTGAACCGTCGGCACGCGGTTCACTCGTAGGGGAATTTCCGTTCCCTCCAGGTCCAGTTCTTGGCGGCGTCGCTTTTGACCAGCCGGCGCTGGATGAAGTCGGCGATCACCGAGGCCAGATTGAACTTCGGATCGAGCAACCTCGTGCCTTGCAGCTTGGTGTCCAGATCGTTCCAAATCAGCGTCTGCCTATCGAGTTTGTCGTCGCCGACCGGCTCCGGATGCGAGCGGGCGAAGATGCCGTACAGCCGCTTGGCTTCCGACTGGGCCTTGGCGTCCTGCCTGCCGGCAACGATCATCACGGCGATGTCGCGCTGCACGTGGGGATCGATGGCGGCCTTGCGGGTCGGCAGGCCGCGGAACGAAAGCTCCGGCGAAATCAGCACCAGCGCCTTGACGAAGCAGCCGACTTTGTAGTCGGCCCGCGGCACCTGGTTGCGTTCCTGGTCCATCGTGTCGGCCAGGGTGAAATTCAGGGCCACCGACGCCCCCATCTCGGCGCCGACGATGCAGAGCTTGTCGATGTTCAATTCGCCGGCGTTGTTCTTCTCCCAGAGAAAGTCCTTGACCGCCCGCATGTCCTGCGTGACCATCAGACCGAACTGATTGGGGGTGAGCTTCGCGGCCTCTAGCGTGTCGTCGCGACTGTAGCCGACGCGGCGGATGCTCTCGCCGTGCCCGCGCAGATCGGGCACGATCACGGCGTAACCCGACTTTTGCAAGGCGCGGGCAAGATCCTTGTACTCGTTGCGACCCTGCTTCAGGCCGTGCAGCAGCACGATCGGGATGGCCTGCTTGCCCTTTCCCTCGTCGATCTCATCGCCCACCGCGCCCGGGTAGTACGTCAGCGCCAGTTGCAGGCCGTCGCGGGTGCGGCGCACCAGGTCTTTTTCCAGCTTTGCCGGCGACGCCGCCTTGCCGCTGTTTTCGTCGGCCTTCTTCTCCTCGGCAAGCGCGGAGATAGAAGGCGCCGCTTCCAGCGCCGCCGCCGCGACCGCCAAGACAATGCAGCGCCATAGGCTGCGGCCAGAGCGTCCGGCGAGCGGCGAAGTGCATCGTCTGATGTGCATAAAAGAATGCCCTGCGAAGAGCCGGGCGGTCGATAGCGGCCCACTTAATAGTAGATGCGCAGGGGCCGCGAGTCAACCTCGCGGCAAGCGATTGTAGGCGTTGGTCCGTATCAGCGCTTCCCTTCGGGGCGCGGCTAAACGGCCGATTGAAAACCAAGCGCCGCGGCGCCGCGGGCGTTGGTCATGGACACCATGACCGGTCTCACTTCACTCACGTAGGGCACAACGCCGGCGGCTTGCCGCTGTAGGTCCGCTTCAAATGGCCGTCGGGAAGCAGCATCACCCCGCCGATCGTCACGTCGCGGACGACGGCCCATTCTGAGTCCAGGGTGCAAGCGGTGTAGTCCTCCGTGATCTTCTTCAGCCGTACGCCGGGAATGTTCGGCAGGCTGGGCGAAGGGGGGACCTCGAAAGGATTCTCCGAATTGGCCGCCGGGCCGCCGCCGGCCGACGGCGAACGAAACGGATCGTCGTTGTCGCCGGGCTCCTTCTCCGCTGGTGTCTTCTCCGGCGGTTTCCCCTCGGGCGGCGCGGCCTGGGCGTCGCCGCTCTCGGGCGGCGGCTCGCCGGCGTCGCCCAACGTATTCACTTGAACCAGCACGTCCCGCTGCTTCGTCTCCTCGAACACCACTCGATGGAAGAACAGCCCGTACACCAGCGCAGAGCTTCCCATCAAGAACAAGACGAGCAGAAGCAGCAGTCGCGGCACTCGGCGTCTCATCTGGTCAGTTCTTCCGCAAGCGGTTATAGAATACCATTGCTGGCGATCCGCCGAAGGCGACGCCCAGCCAGGCCGCTTCGTCGATCTCCTCCTGCGAGAAACCCATCGCGCGGGCCTTCTTCAAGTGGTTTATCACGCACGGTTCGCAACGGGCCAACACCGACAGCGCGATGGCGATCGCCTGCTTGGTCTTCGCATCGAGCGCCCCGCCGCGCCGCTGGCCTGGAGAAATTCCTGGAACTTCCGCTCGACCGCGGTAATGCCTCCGCTGCCGCCGCCAGCGGCGCCCGCGGCTTGATCGGAATGGTGATTCGGGTCACAGCAAGCCATCGCGCTCGCCTCCGCTGCCAATGGTACTGGTTTATTATCGGATGGAAAATGGGTGGAAGAAGACGGAATTGGCCGGCGGCGGTCGCAACGCAAGCAGACGCGGCCCGTGCCCGCGGCGGTGATCCTGCCGATTACCGCGGCCTCGGCCATCCCTGCGGCATGGAGTCGGCCGAGCAACTCGCCCGCCGCCGACGCCGCAACCGCGATCAGCAGGCCGCCGGAAGTCTGCGGATCGAAGCAGAGATCGAGCATCGCCGGCTGCACGGCCTCGTCGGCCAACAGACAATCGCCCGACGATTCCCGATTCCGCTCGACCGCCCCGGAAGCGATTGCCTCGGCCAGGCATTCCAACACGCCGGGCAGCAGGGGCAGATCGTCCCAGACGATTTCCACATCGACACCGCTTGCCGCGGCCATCGCCCCCAAGTGGCCCATCAGGCCGAAGCCGGTCACGTCGGTGCAGGCGTGGGCGCCAGACTCGATCATCACCCGCGCCGCGTCGCGGTTCAGTGCGGCCATCGATCGGGCAGCGGCCTCGACCGCGCCGACAGGGCGCGGCCGATCTGCACCGCGAAAGTGATGATGCCGGTGCCCAGCGGCTTCGTCAGAATCAGACAGTCGCCGGGCCGGGCGCCGGCATTGGTCACGATCCGCGCGGGATGGATCAATCCGGTGACGGCGAAGCCGGCCTTGACCTCGGGGTCGTTGATGCTGTGTCCGCCGACGACGGCCACACCCGCCTCAGCCATTTTATCAATGCCGCCGCGAAGGATTTCATGCAGGGCGTCGGTCGGCAGGGTGTGCAGCGGAAACCCGACGATGGACAGGGCCGTGATCGGCCGACCGCCCATTGCGTAGACGTCGCTCAAGGAGTTGGCCGCCGCAATCTGCCCGAACGTGTACGGATCGTCGGCCGACGGCGAGAAGACGTCAACGGTCTGCACCAGCGCCGTTTCGTCGTCGAGGCGGTAGACGCCCGCGTCGTCGCCGGCCGGGACGCCGACCAGCACGCGCGGATCGTGGAAAAATGGCAACCCCGCCAGCACGCGGCCGAGCGTCGCCTTCTCGATCTTCGACGCGCAGCCGGCGCTTTGCACCATGCTCATCAGCCGCACCGGCCCGGCCTGACCGTTGGCCGACTCGCCGGCGCAAGGGCAAATGTCCTGTTCGCGAAAAACGTCGCAGGGGCAGGACTTCTTGGCGTTGCAGATGCAGTGTCCCAACCGCATCGAACGCGCCATCACCCGCTTCCGCTTTGCCAAATCCTTCATGAGGAACACCGCCACGGATGGTTGACCAGCCTTCATTCTAAGCCTTGTGGGGGAGCCGTGCAAGCCGCCGTCGGCCTTTCCCCCCTGTTGCAGGCGGCGGCCATTGTGGGGTAAAATCGCGGCAGGATGAACGGATCGCGAGCCGCTTGCGTACGGACGGTTACGCAAGAGAGACGCAAAGAGAACCCCGGGCAGGAGGGCATGATGGAATGAGACGGTTGACGCTGGCAATTCTGCTCTTGGTTGGTTTTCTGTCGCTGCCCGGCTGTTGACCGGGGAAGAAAAGGGGGGCCGCGTCGGGTCCCGCGGCGGAAAAATCGCAGCAAGTCGATCGCGAGGTGCGAAAATGATGCGTCGCATAGCGGCGACCTGCGTCGTGTTGCTGGCGCTCTTCCCGGCGACGAGCAACGCACGAGAGCCGCCGGAGACCGTTTCGCCGAACTCCGCAGCGCCGGCCGCGGCGCAATCGACGACGGTCGTGGAAAAATCGACGAAGCAAGTCGTCGAACAAATCGGCGGAGCCTGCCGCCCCAAAAGCGGCGACCGGCGGCAAGCCGGACGCCGCCAGGCCCTTCCACGACGAACCCGCCGCGCAGGCGCTCTACAAGCAGATGATCGCGGCGATGCGGAAGGCCGACACCCTCTCCTACGTCAGCCACTACACCTTCGGTGCCAGGGGTTACACGGCAGCGTACGTCTATCGAGCGTGGCTGAAGAAGCCAAATTATTTCCGCGTGGAAGCGGAACCCGATTCCGCCATCAAGCGAGTGCTCCCGTCGCACCCCGAGGCCGGTGGCGGCTGCGGCGTGCTCATCGGCGACGGCAACCTGCTCTGGATCTACTGGCCCAAGGGCCGCTATAAGCGCGAATGGGAAGATGCCAAGGAGTTTGCCAAGGCCCGGCTGACCACCTACATCAAGAAGGGCGCCCCGCCCGGCGGCCACTCCATCGGCCACGAAGTCTGTTACCTCGCAGGCATGAGCATGCCGGTGATCGATCCCAGCACCTTTCACGGATACACCGATTCGTTGCAGGCGTATCTCGACGGTGTGATGGGCCTCGGCAGCGAAAAGGTCGCGGGCGAGGATTGCGACAAGATCGAGGTCAGCATCATGAAGCACCAGCGAAGCTGGTACCTCTGGCTGTCGAAGCGCGACCACCTGCCGCGGAAGATGAAGGAGATCGTGCGGGTCAGTTTCGATCTGGTCATCACCGAAGACTGGTCGTCGGTGGTCGTCAACGGCGATATTCCCGACAAGATGTTCGCCTGGCGGCCGCCCAAGGGCTGGACGCAATACAAGGAGCCGCCGCTGGAGATCGGGCTGCTGAAAGCGGGCACAAAAGCCCCCGATTTCGACCTGGCCGCCGCCGACGGCACGCGGATTCGGCTCTCCGACTTTCGCGGCAAAGTCGTTTGGTTCTACGTCTGGAGGGCCGGCTGACCGGCGTGCCGCGAGGAGATGTGTCATCTCCAAGAACTCCACGCGAAATACGGCGACAAGGGCCTGGTGGTCCTCGGTTTCGACGCCTGCGACGACAAACAGATCGCGCTGGAGATGCTCCGCGAAAACAAGGCGACCTTCCCCAACATCATCGACTCGTCGAAGGACGCGGAGAAGGTCTGCTTCCAACACTATCAGCGCTTCGGCCGCAGCGCCGTGCCGATGAGCTACATCATCGGCCGCGACGGCAAGATCGTCAACGCCTGGTATGGCTACGAGGACGGCGAGGCAAGGACAATCGCGGCGATGCAGAAAGTGGGAGGCGAATTGGCCGCCAGCATTCGCCGCGACGTGCAGGCGAAGGTGGCCGAGTCGTCCCAGGCGGTTGCCGCCGCCGCACGGCGGCTGTTTCAGGCCATTCGTGCCGCCGATTACAACCATGATTGGACAGGCGGCAACGATTGGGAACACTTCCCCGCCGCCGACGTGGAATACTGCGTCGACCACGGCTATCCGGGCTGGGTGCGCTGGGTCTGCGCGAAGTTCAAGAAGAATCCCATCACCGACGTGCGGCTGGGCGAGGTCTTTGCCGGCCCCGACGGCTCGCCCACGGTCCATTTCGAGTTGCAGTTGAAAGACGGAGAGGTTCTCAAAGGCGATCTTCCTTTCCACTGGAAAGCGGAAACGAAGCGATGGATGGGGTGGGAAGCACTCGATTGGCACCTTCAGACGAAGCCGTGAAGCAACCAGGGGGGACGGAGGAGGTCGTCGGAATCGTCGCCTTTCGCTCCGCGACAGCAGCGCTGCTTTCGCGGAGCGAAAGGCGTCAATCGCGGCCTGTTACGTCGGCGTAGATTGCTCGTGCAGCCGGCCCCAGGCCAACGTGGCGGCGCCCAGGGCGCAGGTCAACTGCGGTTGCGGGGCGACGGAGAGCGGCTGGCCGATGGCCGCGCTTAAGGCGGCCTCCATGCCGGGCACCAGCGCCACGCCGCCGGTGAGCACGATCGGCGGCGTCACGTTCGAGCCGGTCATCGCCGCCACCCGCGTGGCCAGCGACGCCTGCACGCCGGCCACGATGTCCTCCGGCAAAACGCCGGAGGCCAAGAGGCCGATGATCTCCGTCTCGGCGAAGACGACGCACATGCTGCTGATGACTGCCGGGTCTTGGGCTCGGCCCGCCAGGTCACCCAGCCGCGCCAATCGCACGCCCAGCCGCGTGGCCAGCAGTTCGAGAAATCGGCCCGTGCCCGCGGCGCAGCGGTCGTTCATCACGAAATCGCCGACGGTCCCGTTCGCGTGCAGCCGCAGCAGCTTGCTGTCTTGGCCGCCGATGTCGATGATCGTCCGCGCCTCGGGCATCGCGCGGCGCACGCCCCACGCCTGGCAGGTGATCTCGGTGATCGTCGCATCGGCCACGCTGATCAGCTTGCGGCCGTAGCCCGTGGCCACGACCATGCCGAGCTGCTTGCGGCCGATGCGGTGCTTGCGGAGCAATCGGTCTAGGAGCGATTCCGCCAGCGCGTCCTGCTCGATCCCCTGATCGACCACGCCCGAAGCCACTACCTCGCTGCCGTCGCCGTCCAAGAGCACGACCTTGGTGGTTCTCGATCCGGCGTCGATTCCTGCACAGATCATGGGGGAGGGGCCAGGGGTCAGAGGTCAGGGGTCAGGGAGCGGCAGCCACGAAGGACAGGTTGCGGATGCCCATGTGCGGTCAATAATGAAAAATGCAAAGTGCAAAATGCAAAATGGGAGGGTCGTATTCCGCTTTGTTCTTCATTTTGCATTTTTCATTTTGCATTTTGCATTTTGCATTTCATCCCCTACGGTTGCACGTCCGCCGCGCACCGTCTCGACCAGCGCCTCCAGCCGCGTCCGCAGCGTCGGCTCGATCGCATCGGTCAGCGACGGCACTTCAATTTCGATTACCGGAACGTCCGACTGGCCGCGGATCACTTCGGCGATGATCGCCGCTTCCATCGCGCAGTGGCTTCCGCCGGGAATCCGCGAAATCACCACGCCGCGGGCGGCGAAACGGCGAATCTCCGCGCAGATCCGCTTGGCCCTCTCCGCCGCCGAGCCGACCATCGGATCGGCCAGCGCCATCCGCGCCAGCGCCTCCAACGGCGGCAGATCAGTGGGGATTGGATCCAGGGCGTGGCAGAACATGTTGTCGGCGCCGCACACCCGCCCGCCCACGTCTTCCAGCAAGTTCATCGCCCGCAAATCCGCCACCGGATTGACCCAGAAGATCCGCACGGCATCGGCCAGCAGCACGCCGGCACGGGCGTCCACCCGGCGGCGCGCCTCTTCCAGCAACTCCGTCAACACACCGACCGTCTCATTATGGTCAGAGCAAAAGTGGATTGCAAGCATCTCGGCGATCAGCATCTCCAAGGCCGGCAGCGGGCAGCGCTCGGCGGTGAAACACAGTTGCCGCAGCTCGCCCAGCAGCCGCCGCACGCGGTTGGCCCGCGCGATCCCCTCGGCAAGCCGCCGATCGTCGAGCGGCTGTCCGGCATAGGCCTCGAGCGCCTCGCGGACGCGGCTAAGCTCGGCTTTGACCAGCGCCACTTGCCCGGCCGGCGCGGAAACCGCCGGGCAGTTCGACCGCCGCTTCCTCCGCCTCGGGCGGGCGACGATGCGGAATCTCCCACCAGACGATCGGAAATCCCAGCGATTCCAACCGCTGGGCGATGGCCGAGAAATCGTCGCAGGTCGCGCCCACGCTGCACGTCAGCAACCCCGGAATCGGAAAGCGGCTGCGGGAGACGAACGCCCCCAACAGGGCGCGGACCGGGCAGAACGAATCGTCGATGCCCAGCGAGTCGGCGATCTCCAGCAGCCCCGCCCCGCCGCCCAACAGGCACGGCAGCCACCACGCGCCGTCGGGATAGAAGGCGACGAGGTTATCCAATGAATACGCCATCACCGGCACGGTGCCGAGGTCCTTCATCGTGCCGACAAGCTTCTTGCCCTCGGCTGCCGAGCGACGCAGGCGATCTTCTTCCGAGAGCAGAAAGTTCCAGAGCCGCAGCGCGGCCGGCGAATCATCCATCCGCAGCTTCAACAGCCGCACGTCGCCGTCGGCCAGGTGACGCCCCAGTGGTCCGCCATAGTCGCGCTCGATCAGCCCGCCCGTCCGCAACTTGGCGTAGCGGCGTTCCCACTCGTCCAATGTGATTCTCCGCGGCTGATCGTTCACGGCGATACTCCTGGTCCCCACGCTCCGCGTGGGAACCCCGATGTTGCTAAGGTACCTACTCGACGTTGGCGCGGCAGTTGCACTGCCGCAACCGGCAAGCGGATGGCAGTTCAACTGCCATCCCAACCGGTCTTCAGCATTTCAAGAAAGGCCTCGATTCGTCCCTGGATGCGGTTCGGGGCGGCGGTGTCGTCGGGCCCGACGTCGAGTTCCAATACCGGCGTCGGACTCCATTGCTTCAATCGTTGCGACTGGGCGTGCCAGAGATCGCACCAGAGGTAACGATGCAGGATAACGCCGCGGACTTGCCGCGCGGCCAGTTCGCGGCCGAGCCACTCGTAGAGCCTGCTGTCCGGGCGCTGGAAGGCGTCGGGAATGGCGTCAAAATAAGCGTCGGCCAGTTCCTGCAACGGATCGGCGGCAAGTTGGCCGGGGTCGAACGGCCGGGGCAACGTCCGCTCGCCGTGTTCGGTGGCGTCGAGGACGATGCGGCCGCCTGCCCGTTCCACCAGGGCGAAAAACTCGCACTCGGTCTGCAAGAGCGGACCGCCCAGAATTGCCAACGCGACGCCGCCCCCGCCCCTGCCGCGGGCCGTTGGCCCCCGGCTATTCGCCCTGTCCTCTGTTCGCACGCGATCGAAGGCGAGCATCACGTGCGTCAGCTTGTCAGCGCTTGGCGTCTCTCCGCCCAGAGACACGAGAAACCGGCCCAGCCGGCGAAGCTCGTCGAGATAGAGCCCCCGTGCCGCGAGCGTTTGCCAGGTGGAGGGGACATTCAACAAGAACACCCGGCGATTAGCCTGCTGTTGGAGCATCGTAGCGACGTATCGCATCTGGTCGCATGTGGTCGCCAGCACCAAGCCCGCAACGTCGGGCCATCCCGCCGAACTTCCGCCCCTCGTTCCCAGGAAGGAAAAGGTGACAGGCACCTTTTGTGCGAAGCACCCGAAGGGCCGTTCCGGCAAAAGGTGCCTGTCCCCTTTTCCTTCTAGGGCCGCGTCCAGCAGCGCGCCGGCGTAAGGGCAGACGCCGCGAGCGAGCCTCTCAGTCGGATGCAGGCGCAGCCGCTCCGGCCGCAAACCGTGGGCGGCAATCCATTCGGCGGGAACGAAGGGACTGCTATAGTCGACCGCGTTCATCGGCCACCTCGGGCCGACCGCTTCGCTTTGGGTCGCCGGAGCGCGGGCGTCCCGCCGGCATGTCCGCAAGTTGCTGCAACCTCCGCACTACCGGCGGCGGGCAGGACGCCCGGGGAAGGAAAAGGGGACAGGCACCTTTTGCCGGAACGGCCCTTCGGGTGCTTCGCACAAAAGGTGCCTGTCACCTTTTCCTTCCCCGCTCGGCGGCCACGCACCGTTTCCAGCAGGGCTTCGACCCGCAGGGCGATCCGCGTCGAGTCGGAAGGGGAGTAATCGGTTTCGATGTGCAGGTACGGCAGGCCGAGCCGCTCCTCGACCTTATGGCGCACGCGCTGCGATTCGACGTCGTAGGTCAGGCACGCCTGCCATACCAACTCGATGACGCACTCGGCCCGGTACTCTTGGGCCAACTGACCGATGATGTCGAGGCGGCGGTCGTTGGGGGTCATCACCGAGCAGGGCAAGTGGAAATACTTCTCGGCCAACGCGCGGAGCGGATTGGGGGCCGCTTCGTCCACGTCGTCCAAGATCGGCTTCAGCCCGGTGCAGCTTTCCATGGCGACCACCAGCCCGCCGCTCTGCTCGACGATGTCCAGCACGCGCTCGGCGCCGTGAACCATCGGTACGCCGGTCATCAGCACGCGGACGCGATCGCCGCCGCCGCCATTTCGTTTGCCGCCTGCGCTGGAAGACGCCTTGAGCACTTTCTCGTACTGCTTCATGGCCTCGGGCATGGCCCAAATGCTGCTCTTGCAGTCGAGCAATTGCCGGCCGGACAACGGCGGCCGGTCGGCCTTCATCAGCGCCGCCAATTGCCGCCGCAGCCGCCGCTCACGGTTTAGCAAGCGGATCGACGCGCGGATTGCCTCGTCGGAAACGTCCGTGGCGAATCGCCGCGCGAGAAAGCGGCGGAATTCCTCCAGTTCCCGCACCCAATAGTCGTAGGCGTCGCGGTCGGCCGACTTGTGCGGCAGGTTCAGCACGTACATGGGGCGGGTTTCCGCCATCAGCTCGTACATCTTCTTCTTGCCGTCGCAGGTCGTCTCGCCCACCACCAGGTCGGCCATCTCTAGGAAAGGATTGCCGTGCGTGGCGTGGTAGCCGAAGGTCGATTTGATCAGCGGGCAGAGATTGGCGGGCAATTGCTGCTCGGCGGCGGGAATCGTCTTGGCCGACCCGCCGCAAAGGCAGACCGGCACGCAGCCGGCGGCCATGATCAACTCGCGCGGCGTGTATTCGCAGAGAATGCCGACCACCGGCCGGCCCGATTCCTTGGCGGCCGAGGCGTATTCATAGCAGTGTTCGATCATCTCGTCGAACCACGCAAACCGCTTGTCGCCCTTCGCCCTCTTGCCGCCGCAGCTTGCCATCGCATCACCGCCTGTGCTTGAATATGGAACGGTCTCGATTCCATCCATTTTACATCAGCCGCCAAGCGGGCAAACCCCCATTGCACGTGGCCGCCCTTCTGCGGATCGCGACCCCTAACCATCCGGGATGGTGCCGCAGCACTGCCGAGAGGATCAGGCTTTCTTGCGGGCGACAAACAGGCCCTGGGCGATTTTGCCGGCATGGGCCATGTCGCGCATGAAGTTCATCTCGCCCCCCAGCGACTCCATCAACGGCATATCGAAGCCGATGATCCGCAAGGCGTCATACGTCAACTGCATGTTCAACATGTTCAGGTAAAGGTCGATATGGGGGGCGTAACGGCCGGTGTCTTCCGCCCTGAGCACTTCGCAGCCGTTGGCTGCCAGCAGCGCGGCGTAGCCGTCGAGTGTCAGCGTATTGGGGAACTTCATGAAAGTGCGGTAGCGGGCGGCCTCGCCGTCGGCCCACGGCGTTCGCCCGTCGACCCAGTCGGTGAAAGCGATCACTCCGCCGGGCTTCACCAGCCGGGCAGCCTCGGCGATCAGCCGCTTCTTATCAACCACGTAGCACCAGGCGTCTTCGCCCCAGACGAAATCGGCGCTCGCCGCGGGCAGCTTCGTATCGCAGGCGTCGCCCAGCGTGAACGTGATACGGTCGGCGAGCCCTTCGGCTTGGCAACGGCGGCGGCCCAGCTCGACGACAGTTTCGGTGGCGTCAACGCCATGCATCTTCGCCACGTTGCGGAATCGGGTGAGGAACCGCATTCCCGCGCCGTTGCAGCAGCAGAGATCGACGCCGGCCATGCCGGGCCCGACGCCCGCCTTCTCGGCCAAATCCATCGACGAGCGGAACCCGCCGATGTGAATCTGCTGGCCCATCACAAGTTCCCACAACTGCCCTTCCGGTCCGCTGTAGACCGCCTGCACGTCTTTCAGGCTTGCAACCGTCGCCTTCTTCATGGATAGGCTCCTAAAGGGGGAAATATCTCAGCAGCCATGATGATGCCTCAGCGGTCGGGTCGTGTCAACAGGTGGATCACTTGTCCGGTTAACCCTGCCGGTCGAAATTGCTCAGCAGACCGCATCTCTTGCCCAGCCCTCAGCACGCGAACCGTCTCGTCGCAGAAGGGCGGTTTTGGGGGGGGAAGCGGAACGAGGGAATGAACTGTTTCGCTCTGATATTCCGATAGCAACGGGTGGGAAAAAGGGGACAGGTCCAATTTGTGCGAAGCACCCTCCGGGCCGTTCCGGCAAATTGGACCTGTCCCCTTTTTCCCTCAAGATGGTGCGAAGTCATCTAGCTGACCAAGGAGGAGGAGTCATGTCGAGGTTAACGGCTGTAAGGATTGTCTGGGGGGCCGTCGTTACGGCCATGTTTTTTGTTTCGGCGGCAAGAGCGGACGACGACAAGGCGCCGCCCCTGCCGTTCCATTGCGTTGAAGGATACGGCGGCGGGGCGATCACGCCGATGGCCTACTTGGTCAACCCGGGACCGACGGACAACGTCTTCGGCAAACCCGCCGCGGCCCTTACCTTCGGCAACCTCGGGGACAAACAACTGGAAGCGATCACCGTCACCGAAACCCTCTGGGACAGGGTCGAGTTGGGCTACGGCGCCGATCGGATCGGATTGGGAATCCTTCCCTGTCAAGTGATGCATGAAACCGGCCTGGACTGCGGCTCCGGCGACGTTTGGGTGAACAACTTCAACGCCCGCTTTCTGCTGGTGAAGGAGAATACCGAACTGGCGGGCATTCCGCTGCCGGCCTTGACCTTTGGCATCCATGCCAAGGTCAATGAAGGCATCGACCAGATCAACAACAATCTCGGCGGCGCATTGACCGCCATCGGATTCCGCCACAGCTATGGCACGGACTTCATGCTCACGGCCACGAAGAAGTTCGCCCACGTCTTCGGCCGGCCGCTGATCGTCAGCCTCGGCCTGCGGGAAAGTGAAGGCGCCGAGCTCGGCCTGCTCGGCTTCGGCGACACCTACCACGCCACGCTCGAAGGCAACGCCGTCTACCTGCCCTACGACCGCCTCGCCGTCGGCTTCGAGTTCCGCCAGAAGTTCGATCCCTACGACACCATTCCCTGCACCACCGTCCCCGGCGCGTTCCTCGTCGGTCCCGAAGACAACTGGTACGCCGTCGAAGCGGGCTATATTTGCAGCAAACACGCCACCTTGTGCGCCGGCTGGGGCCACTTGGGCAACCTGGTCAACACCAACGCCAACGGCTCGTGGCTGCTCCAGTTGAAGTACGAGTTCTGATCCGCCCACAATTGAGGATAGGCGTTCTGTCCAACCCGGCTCACGTCGCGCACCACCAAGCCGCGGCGTGGGCCGGCTGCCTTTCTTGCCGCTTTTCTATCCGCCGTTTAGCCGCGCCCCGAAGGGAAGCGCTGATGCGGGCGAACGTCAGCCGCCATCTGCCCGTTGATTCAGTGCGAGACGGCAAGGTAGAATGGAGGGGCGTGGAAATGAGGTGATTATGACCCCCTCCAAGCAGAATCTGCTGAGCCAACTCCCCGCCGTCGAGATTCTCCTGCAAGAGGCGGAAGCGCAGGGCTGGACCGCGGGCATTCCCCGCCGCGTGCTGGTCGATTCCGTGCGGGCGGCCGTCGATCGCGCGCGAGGAGGTTTGCTGGAATTGGATGACGAGGAAGTTGACGCCGCGACGCTGCGCGACGCCATCCTCATCGACGTGCGGCAGCGAGCCCTCTCGGCCGTCGGCCCGCATTATCGCAAGGTGATCAACGCCACCGGCATCATCCTGCACACGGCGCTGGGCCGCGCCCCGCTTGCCGCGGGCGCCCTGCGGCAAATCGCTGCGGAACTTTCCGGCTATTCGCTGCTCCAGGCCGACATCGCCAGCGGCGAGCGCTCGAAACGTGACGGACGGATCGAAAACCTCTTGCAACAACTCACCGGCGCCGAAGCCGCCACCGTCGTGAACAACAACGCCGCCGCCACCGCGATCGTGCTGAACACCGTCGCCCGCGGCCGCGAGGTGATCGTCTCCCGCGGGCAGCTCGTGGAGATCGGCGGCTCGTTCCGTCTGCCCGACGTCATGGCCGCCAGCGGCGTGAAGCTCGTCGAAGTGGGCACGACAAACAAAACCCATGCCGGCGACTACGAAAAGGCGGTCGGCCCCGACACCGCCGCCATCCTCCGCGTGCATCCGAGCAACTACAAGATTTCCGGCTTTACCGCCGAAGTGCCGTTGGCCGAGTTGGTGCAGATCGGCCACGCTCACGGGTTGGTGGTGATCGACGACGTTGGCGCAGGGCCGGTGGTGGATTTCTCCCGCTTCGGCTTCGAGAAGGAGCCGACGCTGCAAGAATCGGTGCAGACCGGGGCCGACCTGATCACCTCCAGTGCCGACAAACTGATCGGCGCCAGCCAGGGGGGCATCATCCTCGGCCGCAGCGACCTGGTTGCGGCGATTCGCAAGAACCCGTTGGCCCGGATTCTCCGCGTCGGCAAACTCACCCTGGCCGCGCTGGAGGCCACGCTCTCGTTGTTCCTCGACGAAGCCCGGGCGCTCCGTGAAGTGCCCACGTTGCGGTTGCTCCGCCGCGAACTGGCCGACATCGCCGACCAGGCCAATCGAATCGCTGCGGCCATCGCCGAAAGGACCTCTGCCGCCAACGTGACGACCATCGACGGCTTTTCCCAGATGGGTTCCGGCTCGCTACCGACGCAAAACCTGGCAACCAAGCTCGTGGCGATTCGATCGAATAACATCGAGGCGGGCGAGTTGGCCGCCCGCCTCCGCGCCGGCGCACGCCGGTCTTCGCCCGCGTCCACAAAGGCGACCTGCTGCTCGATCCCCGCACGCTCTTAGACGGCGAAGAAGAGATGCTGGTTCGCGCGGTCGTCGAGGCGGTGTCGTCCGCCTAGGAGTTGATCAGTCATGGGCTTCTGGAACTTCTCGGAGAGCAGGACTTTTGAGGGCGCGGCGATCATCTTTATAAGCGCCGTTGCCGCTGGAGGCTGGATCTACGGAGCAAGCGACAACCTTGCTTCGGTTGGCTGCCAGGCGGATGCCAGGCTGGCTCTGCTCTGCGACGGAGGCGTGATCTTGACCGGCGGCATTATATCGCTGCTGTGGCTCGCGGGCCGCAGGCTGAGTACCCTGGCCATCATCAACGTGCTTCTTGCCGCTTCGTTCGTCTTCGGCGTGCTGGCGCTTTGGATCATGCACGCACACGGCGTGCTCGCCATCGCCCTCGACCCGGCAGGCAAGTATCCGGAGTGGCTGGCCGGCGCGGTGCCGGTTCTGCTGTTGCTTATCATGGCAAGCACTTGGTATCCCGCGGCGCGAAGGCGGCTTCAGCGACGGGCGCTGGAGCGAAGCGACTCCCCTGCGCCGCCCTCGCCGCGCTAGTTCTGCTTTGCTCGGCACTTCGCGCAGAGCAATTGCACGTTCTGTGCCGCCGGCGTATTGCCGCGCAGCGACGGACTGGTGATGCTGAAGTCGATGCCGTCGCGGCCGCCGCAGCGGGCGCACTTGCCGCCGTCGCGCCGCCACGCTGCCGCCCGCACCGCTTCGGATATGAATTGCTCGTCGGCCGGGGTGCCCGGTCTGACGCCGACAAGATCGTGCCGCAGCCGATCGCGCTGCAAGCGGTCCTTTTCCGTCGTCGTTTCAAACAGCAACGTTAGCCCCTTGTCGCTAGCGCCGAGTTCCGTCGGCTTCAACTCCCAGACCCAATCGCCGAAGAGGTAACAAGGGTGATCTGCCGGCCCGTTCTGCCACCAGCGCAGCGGTGTTGTCCTACCCACGGCGGCGTTGGCGGCAGCCAGGTCGGCGCCGTTCTCGAAAGCGTAGACCGTGTGCAGCGGCAAATCCAAATTGCAGTGCAGAATCGAGAACGGCCGGCGGATCGGGCGATAATGGGCGAAAAACCTGGCCACCGGCAGAAACATCGGATCGCGCTCGACCGGCTTGATCGTGTACTTGTCGTGGTAAGCCGCCGCGAATTCGTCGAACGCCCGCTGCGCCTCCTTCTTGCGTTGCAGCAACTCAGCCGAGTATTGCGACCGATTCCACTGCTCGGTCGCGGCTTGCCAGGCCGCCACCAGCAGATCGATTTGCCGAAGATACTCGGCGAACTCCGCCGCGGGGGGCGCCTCGGGCGACTGCACGAAGCCGCCGTAGTCCAGCATCTTCGTCTTGATCGGCATGACGCCCACCTCAGCCAGACGGCCCCGGCGTGCTCACACCACCGCTATCTGAAGTCTAGCTCATGTGGACCGACTTACCACTGTTTAGCCGCGCCCCGAAGGGAAGCGCTGACGGCTTGAAAACTACCCCCGCCCGGCGTAGCATGGATGGTACTCCTACGAACGCGTATTGCATCCCGCCCCTGAAGCGGCCATGCCACTGCCGCCGCAACTCCCGCCACTGCAACACTGTAGGAAACGACTTCGATGAGAACGCGGAAGAACACACATAGGATCTGTGGACGGATGACGGCCCTTGTGGTCGCTCTGCTCTCGTGCCACGTTGCGATTGTATGGGGGGCTGAGCGGAAGATGGAGAGCAAGAGTCTTAACGGCACATGGCAGGTGCGGCCGCAGTCGCTCGAGTGCATCGGCACGTCGGGCCTGGCCGAAACGCTACGGGCCAAGGACGGCTGGATTCCCGTCCAGGTGCCGGGCGAAGTTCATCTCGACCTGGTCAAGGCGGGACAAATGCCCGAGCCGACCGTCGGCGCCAATATGCCCAAATGCCGCTGGCCGGAGACGAAATCCTGGTGGTATCGCACCACGTTCACCGTGCCGCAGGATTTCCTCGCTTTCGAGCGGCAGCAGATCATCTTCGACGGGCTCGATCTCTACGCGCAGGTGTTTGTCAACGGCAAACTGGCGGGCGAGGCGACCGATGCCTTCGTGCCCGCCACATTCGACGTGAAGCGACTGCTGCACGCCGGCAAGAATGAACTGGTGGTGCGGCTGACCGCGGGCTCGGAGCTTTCCCGCGACGATTCGCCGCCCGCTCAAGGGCTGCCGCCGCACAAGCCGAAGTTCGGCGAAATCCCCAATCCGATCCGCGACGGCGATTTCTACGGCCATCGCAATTGGTACGGCCGCCGCTGGCTGCGGAAGCCCCAGGCCGAGTACGGCTGGGACTGGCAAGACGCACTGGCGAACATCGGCATCTGGCGCGGCGTTCGCCTCGAAGGCCGCTCCTATGCGGTGCTCGAAGATCTGCGGCTCGACACGCTGCTTGGCGACGGCCGTGCGTCGTTGGAAATGGAGGCGGTCGTTGAAAACCTGCATCCCTGGAGCGCCCGGGCTTGCGTGCTGACAGTTGCGATTCGCCCGCCCGACGGCGGCCCGACGGTCGAGCGCCGCTACCCCATCGACGCCGTGCCGGGGCAGGTTCCCGTCCGCGGCGTGATCGAAATCCCGCAAGCGAAGCTCTGGTGGCCCAACGGCATGGGCGACCAGCCGCTCTACCGTGTCAACGCGACCGTCGCCGACGCCGCGGGGACGATCCGCGACTCGCGGCAATTCGACATCGGCCTGCGGACGATCGACATCGAATCAAAAGCGTCTGAAGGAGGGGAGCCGCTTCTGTATCCGCGTCAACGGCCGCAACGTCTTCTGCCGCGGCGCCAATCTTGGCCCGCACGACGTGATTTTCGCGCGAATCACGGACGCCAAGTATGAGAAATTGGTGTCGGAAGCGAAAAACGCCCACATGACGATGTTCCGCATCAACGGCGTTTCGATTTTCGAGGCCCCCGCGTTCTACGACGCCTGCGATCGGGCCGGCATTCTCATCTTCCACGATCTTCCCTTCGCGTGCAGCACCTATCCCGACGACGACGCCGGCTTCCGCGAGGCGGTGCGGGCCGAGACCGAGGCGGCCGTCCGCCTGTTGCGGCACCACCCCTCGATCGCCCTCTGGAGCGGCAGCAACGAGTGCGTCATCGGGCTGTGCGATTGGTGGAACGGCGATCGCAGCAAGCCGCTGAACCTGGGCGGCTCGAAACTCTACAACCAGGTCCTGCCCGAGGTCTGTCGGCTATTCGATCCGCGCCGCCCCTATCGGCCCAGCAGTCCCTGCGGCGGCGAGTATCCCAACAGCGACACGGCCGGCGACTGCCATTGGTGGTGGGCCTATCTCAGCGGCGACGTGAACCGCCGCATTCGCCAGGAAGTGTTCGACGAATGCCGCGGCCGCTTCGTCAGCGAATGGGGATTTCCCGCCCCCACGCATCTCGACTCGATGCGGGAGTACCTTTCGCCCGCCGAGATGAAGCCGGGCTCGTGGGCGCGGCAATTCCACACGAATCAGATGGTCGGCGGCAACGTCAACGCCGCCGTGCGCATGCACTACGCCGATCCAGAGAAACTGCCGCTCCCCCAGTACGTCGTCTTTGCGCAAATGTGTCAGGCCTTCATTCACGGCCACGCGATGGAGGCGATGCGCTTCCGCAAGCTCGATCCGGCCGACGATTGTGAGGGCGCTCTGATCTGGTCCTATTCCGAGCCCTGGGGCGAAACCGGCTGGTCGCTGTTGGACTATTATCTTCGCCGCAAACCGAGCTACTACGCCGTCGCCCGGGCGTGCCGGCCGGTGAAGGTCATCGTGCGGCGGCGCGGCGAGCGGCTCGTCACCCGCATGGTCAACGACACACTGCAGCCGGTCGAGGGCGTCGTGCAGCACGGCTGGTGGCGGCTTGACGGCAGCGACCGGTCCGTGCAGTCGCGATCGGTCACCGTGCCGGCCGACGGCATGATTCAAGTCGCCACCGAAAAAATCGCGTCGCCCGCCGAACGGAATCCGAAGGAGTGGCTCTACGCGGCCGTGTTCCGAAGAGGTGATCTGCCGGTGGACCAGTCCGTCTGGCTATTGGAACCCTATCGCAAGTTGTCCATCGCGCCGCCGCAGATCAAAGTGACGCCGCGAGCCGATGGTTGGCTGGAGGTCGCCAGCCCGGTTTACGCCCACGGCGTTCACACCGAAGATCACGGCCACGAGCTGATCTCCGACAACTGGTTCGACCTGCTTCCCGGCGTACCGGTGCGTGTGCATTTGGCGCCGGGAAACGGCCCGGAGTCGATCCATCTCGAAGCGACGCTGGCAAAATGAATGGGCATAGCCGGGCGGCGCCCAACGTCACAATTCCGTTTAGCCGCGCCCCGGAGGGAAGCGGCCAGCGTGTGCCGAACTGGCTGCTGGGCCGACTGACCACGTCCGGACGCTCAGCCGAGTTGCTGCATCAATTGGCGGTGAGGTCCTGACCGGATTGTCGAGTGTCGCCCATAGGGTAAAATAGGAAATGAGGAAGCCAGCAAGGTCGCAAGCACGCGGTGCTGCCAGTGAAAGACTTCAACCTAAATGTCGGCGGAATCATTGGTGGAGTTCTTGGACTGGCGGCCATCGTGGCGATATGTCTCGTCCTGGGAAATGCCTTGCCCGGTGGCGGCTGGATTACTGGTCTCGGCGTAGCTGGCGGTGCGATGGTGGGTAACTTTCTTTGGGGCTGCGCCGTCCGGAAACAGAAGTGACGCTCGCCAGCGCGTTGTTGGCCCACTACCCTGAGCTCCCGATGCACGGTATTCCACTCTCGTTGGTGCGCCGGTACAAGCACCGCGATCCCAGTAGATCCCGCCTGCCGAGTTGGACTTCCGGCCTGCCTGCGCCAGTCCCGCTCGGCAAGCGGGACCTACTTCGCGTCCGCGTACGAGTTTTTCTTGACGTAGCCCCCCCACTCAGCTATCTTTGAGGAAGCATCGGCAAACCCCTCCCTCCCTTTCCCTCCTGCAACGAGAGAGCCACATGCAACGCCCCAATTCTCCATTGCCGTCGTTCTGCGCCCGCAGATTCCCGCAAGTGCTCTTACTGCTTTTCGCCGCGGTGGCCGCGATCTTCATGGTTTCGCCCGCCGCCGCCTGTACGAGCATCCTGGTCACCCGCGGCGCCTCGGCCGACGGCTCGGTGATGATCACCGCCGCCGGCGACTCGGCCGGCGGTTTTGCCAGCATGGGCGTTCTGCCCGCCGCCGACCACAAGCCGGGCGAAACGATCACGGTCGAAGCGGGCTGCGACGAGGAAGTGAAAAACGTCGGCGGCAAGATTCCGCAAGTCCCGCATACCTATCAGGTGCTCAGCGGCCTGATCAACGAACATCAGCTCGCCCTGTCCGAAACCACCTTCGGCGGCCGAAAAGAACTGCTCAACCCGCAGGGAATGCTCCGCTACGGTTTCATGATGCAGCTCGCCCTGCAACGGGCCCGCACCGCCCGCGAGGCAATCAACGTGATGACCAAGCTGGTCAACCAATTCGGCTACGCCGATGAGGGCGAGTCGATCTCGATCGCCGACACGCAAGAGGCGTGGATCCTGGAGATCGTCGGTGCCGGCCCCGGCGGCAAGGGCGCGGTCTGGGCCGCCTGCCGCGTGCCCGACGGACACGTCTCCTGCCACGCCAACCAATCGCGGATCGGCGAGATCCCCCGCGACGATCCGGCCAACTGGCTGTTCTCCGAAAACGTCGAGAGCTTCGCGGTGAAGCACGGCTGGTACGATCCGAAGTCGGGCCAACCGTTCCGCTTCTTCGAGGCCTACTGCCCGCCGTTGCCCTTGCAAAAGCGGATTTGCGACTCGCGGGTCTGGAGCATCCTGCGGCGTGCGGCCCCATCGCAGCATCTTGCTCCCGACTACTACCGCGGCAAGCCCGGCTCGCAGCCCTATCCGCTCTCGCTGCGGCCCGATCACAAGCTCTCGGTCGCCGACGTGATGGCCCTGATGCGCGACCATTATGAGGGGACCGACTTCGACATGACCAAGGGGGTCAACGCCGGCCCCTTCGGCGCGCCGACCCGCTGGCGGCCGCTGGTCTGGAAGGTCGACGGCGTCGAATACGCCTGGGAGCGGCCGATCTCCACGCAGCAGACCGCCTTCTCCAGCATCACGCAATCGCGGGCGTGGCTACCCAACGCGATCGGCGGCCTGGTCTGGTACGGCATGGACGATAGTTACACCAGTTGCTACCTGCCCTTCTACTGCTGCATCGACGCCGTGCCCAGGAGTTTCGCCGCCGGCACGATCCAGCACTTCTCCTGGGATTCGGCCTGGTGGGTCTTCAACGTCGCCTCGAACCTCGCCTATACGAAGTACTCCTACATCACGCCCGAGATTCAGGCGGTGCAGCGTGAGATCGAATCGACGATGCTGGCGTTGCAGGGCCCGGTGGAGAAGACCGCGCTGGAACTCAACAAGTCCGCCCCGAACCTGATGGTCCGCTACCTGACCGACTATTGCGTCAGCCACGGCGACCTGACGACCGCCCGCTGGCAAGCGCTGATCGAGCACCTCTTGACCAAGTACAACGACGGCTACATCCGCGACCCGCAAGGCAAGTATCCCAACGTCGGCTATCCCGAAGCCTGGCTCCGCCGCGTGCTGAAAGAGCGCCCCGAGCAGTTCAAATTGCCGGTAGAAAAGCCGAAGGATAAGCCGCACTAACCTGGAGCGCGGTCGCCGCCTCTGAGGAGTACACCGCTCGGGCTCGCTCTTGACCTCTGCCGCAACCTCGGCGGCTAGGAGAGGCCGCGCGCCCCCCCGTTTGATGCCATCGTTGCGGCTGGCTTACGCTGGAAGTCCGAGGCAAATCGCCGCTCCGCCTGAGCGGCTCGCAGCCACGAGAACCTCCCCCGACGATTTCATCCAAATCCCGACATCGGAGGTTACGTTGCTGGGCGTGCCGGCTAAGACAAGACGACCGCCAGTTGCCAGATTAACAAGGTTGAACTGACCGTCACATGTTTCGATGCTGAATCCGCGGTACTGCATTCGCAATTGCCTGATGTGCAGTTCGGAATGAGCGTCCAGACCCATCGCTAATATGATATCTCCCGGTTTGTCGCGAATTTCGAGGAGGCGCCCGACGTTCGCACATCAAAGCGGTCAACTCCAACACGCCATTCGTTGTCGGCGATTCGGAGCATTTCATTTCCCGCGGGATCGGTCAGAATTGCGTTCAACCGGCGAGGTGCAGAACGACATTCGGGTTCACTGATCCCGAAGACCACCTCAGCGTCAAACATCGCGATTGTTCTGCAGTGAAATCGACCTGAGGCGATCCGTACGGAAAAGGGACCAATTCCCGGAAACAGAATGTCCCTTGTGTACTTGTACCTCGCGCACCAAGGGTTTCGGTTCGCTGCGCGGACCACGTCATCGGACAAAATACGGCGCGTCGCCCGGTCATGATCTACGCCACACAGTAACGTGATGCCGTTTGGATCATGCTCCGTGGCATCACAATATGGTGGATCGAAATGATGGTACTGAACAATCGCGAAGCCGCACATCACGCATCCAAAGCCGCATCGTTGGCGAATCGCGCGCTTCGTGTGCTCGTCGATGTCACGAGACAAGCCAAAACGGTTCTCCCCCATCCGACCTTCCTCTTGAGGACTCCTGCGACGCGCTATCGTAACTGCCAACACTAGTCTGTAACCTACCCGAGCGCGTTCGAGGTGCCAATGAGTCGGCGCTTTGGGCCATCAAGTGGGCCGGTCACTTCGTGGTACCAATCCCCGATGATCGAAATTGACGCAACAGTGACGCTGCACGAGGGACTTTCACGCTCGTTTTCTCGTCACACGTTCGGGCAAGGCTTTTGTGGGTTACGACCGCGTCCGGCGCACTTTACATGTTCAGCCGTGGCGTAGACTTGAGCCGCTTGGCCCAAGCCGTCCGCTTGAAACATGCCGCTGTCAAGCGTAGGATGGGCGACGGCGGAAACGAGGGCGGTGAGCAGCCGCAGTCTCATCGGGAGCGGGTTCCTGGCATGCTAGGCGAGCTTTTCGATCCGCAGGCCGAGTTGTTTGTCCAGGAGCACTTTCGCCCACACTGGAGTCAAGCCGGCGCTGTCGCCTTCATCACGTTCCGCACCCACGATTCGATTCCCCGCGAGGTGTTGCTGCGATGGGAACGAGAAAAACGAGACTGGCTAAAGCGCCGTGGATGCGACATGACGCGGCATTGGTCCGTCGTCGTGCCGACGCTCGCTGAAAAAGATCGAGCGGACTTCAACCGTCACTTCAACCACTGTCGCCAGGACTTCTTGGACACGTGTCACGGACGGTGCCTGCTGCGCCGTCCCGAACTGGCACAGATCGTCGCCGACTCGCTATTGTGCTTCGATGGCGAGCGCTATCGCATGGGCGACTTTATTGTCATGCCCACCCACGTGCACCTGTTGGCGGCGTTTGCCAATGTCGCCTTTCGCTCCGCGAAAGTAGCGGACGCCCCCAGCCGCGACTTTTGCAGAGCGAAAGGCGACATTCCCACAATAGCGGAACAATGCGACTCGTGGCTGCACTACACGGCGCGTCAGATCAACCAGGCAATCGGCGAAAAGGGTAAGTTCTGGCAGCAAGAGCCGTTCGATCACCTCGTTCGCAGCCTCGAGCAATATGACTACCTCCGGCAGTATATCGCCGATAATCCAAACAAGGCGGGCCTGAAGCCTGGCGAATACCTCTATCGGCGTTTCAGCGAGTAGGACGGGATGGTCGCCTTGTTTTCCGCATAAACCGCACACATGGGGCGCTGCTTTCGCGGAGCGAAAGGCGACTTTCTTCAGCTCTTCTCTTCCGGCTGGCTGGTATTCGGGCTTGCACATCTGATGACCTACAGTTGCCGCTCACGACAGAGGGTTCCGCTTTGCAGAGGATCGGCGTTAGCCTTCAAGTCTGCGATGATCGCCCCTGAGAATTAGTTGCCCCCGTTGTTGCGGTTCGCAATCCCGGGGTCTGCCGGAACCTGTTGATTTGCCGCTTCCAGGTGCTAAGATGAGCGATAGTGCTGATCGAGCAGACTTGAGAACTGTGGAGCGCCGCCTTGCCGTCCGACATTCGCCCGTCCTCTGATCTTGCTCGCTATGCTCGCCAAATCCGCTTTGCACCGCTGGGTGAAGAGGGACAGCGGCGGTTAAACGGGGGCAAAGCCCTGTTGTGCGGTTGCGGGGCCTTGGGCAGCGCGATCGCCAATCTGCTTGTCCGCGCGGGCGTGGGGATGCTGCGGATCGTCGATCGCGATTTCGTCGAACTGGGAAACCTCCAGCGGCAGACGCTCTTCGACGAGGCCGACGCCGCGGCCGCGCTGCCGAAGGCCGTGGCCGCGGCCGAAAAACTGCGAAAGATCAATTCGACCGTCGCCATCGAGCCGATCGTGGCCGACATCGGGCCGACGAACATCCGACGGCTCTGCGACGGCGTCGATCTGCTGTTGGACGGCATCGACAACTTCGAAACGCGAATGCTCATCAACGACGCGGCGGTGAAATTCAAATTGCCCTGGATTTACGGCGGCTGCGTGGGCGGCGAAGGGCAGTCGATGACGATCCTGCCCGGCGAAACCGCCTGCCTGCGCTGCCTCATGCCCGAATGCCCCCGCCCGGGCAGCACCGCCACCTGCGAGTCGGCCGGCATTCTCGGCCCGATCGTCGGCGTGATCGCCTCGATCGAGGCCGGCGAAGCGATGAAGATCCTCAGCGGCAACCGCCAAGCGATCTCCCGCCGGCTGTCGGTCGTCGATCTCTGGCAGAACAGCTTCCGCCAGATCAACGTCAGCCGGCTGCGTGAGCAGGTCGATTGCCCGGCCTGCAAGGGCGGTGAATTCTCCTGGCTCTCCGGCCGGCAACTCAGCCGCACCGCCGTCCTCTGCGGCCGCAACTCGGTGCAGTTGTCCCACCTCGACGCGAGCATCTCGCTCGACGAACTGGCCGAGAAGCTGGCGGGCGTGGGCGAGCTGACCCGAAACGAGTTTCTGCTGCGACTTACAGTCGATGGTTACGAGCTAACGATCTTCCCCGACGCCCGCGCCGTAATCTCCGGCACCGACAACGTCACGACCGCCCGGGCGATCTACGCGAAATACGTGGGCGTCTGAATCGCTCGAATCGGGCTAGGGGCGGACCTTGTCGAACAACGCCCCAAGCGGCAACTCGAATCCCGGCAGCACGTCGCCGCCGAAGAGCGAGCCGCTTTCATCGACCGCGATAAACTTGTCTTCGGCCGTGTACGACTTGGCCGATCGCGTCGCGGGATCGATGTACCAGACGAATTTCACGCCGGCGGTGAAGTAGTCGCGGAGCTTGCGTTGCATTTCCGCCGCGGTGTTGCCCGCCGACAGCACCTCGATGGCCAGGTCTGGGGCCAAATCGGGAATCGGCTCCGGCGGAAGCTCGCGATTCTTAAAGCGGTTCCAGGAAATGAAGCAGACATCAGGAACTCGCACCTGATGCGGCAGGATCTTCAACGTACCGGCTTCCCCCAATACAATGCCTGAATCGTGCCTCTCTACGAAAGCCTGCAAGAGATAGATTATCTTCACCGCGATGAACGATTCGATGTACCCCATCGTCTTCTCCACCAGAGTGCCGTCGATCAGTTCGCAAGACCGTCCCGTCTGCCGCTCGACTTCAAGCACATCGTTTTCGGTGGCCGTGCCGGGCGCGGGGATCATGCGAATTCGCTCCGGCGGTATCCCGCCGAGATGCGTCCAGAACTCGGCGAGTGTCCAATCAGCAGGCAGGACACTCGCAAACCCTGTGGCCATGGGGCTCTCCTTTCATCGCAAATACCCCTCCTATTGTGGAGCGTGATGCCCGGTTTGTCAAGCTAGTATGCCGAGACGCTGCGGCCGACAAACGCATCGCAAACGACGCATCTTCAGACGGCGTGCGACGCACTCAACTCGGCTCGCCCTGCGGGCCGATCTCATCACAAGGCGCTGTTGCGTCGGTAGTCTTTTCCCGCACGGATTCGCATGATCCAGACGCAGTCGATCGTTAACGGCAACGTGCCCGTGTGCGTTGCCCCGGTGGCGGACTCTCCCGTTCGGGCAAAGCAGTGGGAGCTGGTGGAGTTTGTCGCGCAGGGAAGCCTTGCACGCATCTACCGGGCGAAACCCGCGGGCACGCCGGCCGACCGGCCCGCCACGTACGCGGTGAAAATGCTCCGCCCCTGCTGGCAGGACGAGCCCGAGGCGATCCGCCTGTTGCAGCGCGAGGCGCTGGTGGGGCAGAGCGTTTCGCATCCGCATCTGGTGCCGGTGCTGACGGCGTCGGTTTGCGAGCCGCCGCGGCTGTTAGTGATGCCGTGGCTCGATGGGGCATCGCTCCAGGTCCGGCTGGCAGCCGGTCAGCAATTCGACGTGTCCCGGGCGCTCTGGATCACTAGGCAGGCCGCCGAAGCCCTCGACGCCCTGCACGCTGCCGGCTGGATGCACGGCGACGTGACGCCCGGCAACATCCACCTTTCGCCTGGCGGGCACGTCACCTTGATCGACCTGAGTTTCGCTCGTCGCGACGACGAGGTCGGCTCGGCGGCCGATCGGCCGATCATGGGAACGTGCAGCTACATCGCGCCCGAGCTGTTCACCTCGGCTCTCCGCGCCGACGTTCGCAGCGACCTCTACAGCCTGGGCGTCGTGTTGTTCGAGATGCTCTCCGGCCAACTGCCGTACGCGGGCAAAGACCTGGCGGAACTGGCCACCGCGCATCGCCAATCGCCGCCGGCGGACTTGGGACGGCTAGCGCCGCACCTTCCCCGCCAGGTGGCCGCGCTGCTGCGTCGCCTGATCGCCCGCGAGCCGCTCCGCCGCCCGCAATCGCCCCGCGAACTGATCGAGCGGCTGATTTCGCTGGAGGTCGGCACGCTCTCGCAGAGAATCGCTTGACGGCGGCGCGGCAGCGACCCGTGATTTGTACGGTTCAACGTACATGTCAGCAGCCGCACGATTTTCGTCCATCGAGCGCGGACACATTACGGAGAATAGCCGTTTTACGGCACCGGGAAGGCCCAGCCCGATTGCCAGAGATCGTAGGCGGATTCGGGGTTGCGCCATCCATCCATGGAGTTTGTGATGCTCGCATAGATGTCGTAGTTCTGGGCCACCTTGCCTCTGCCGTCCGTGTAGGTATCGCGCACCCGAACCCTATTGCCGAGGGACCAGAGAAACGGCACGTTGACCGCCATCTCGCCGCGGCCGAAGTCCATCATCGGCCCGGGCGCCATCGTCCATCGCGGCTGGTTCCAGTGCAACGGGACCTTCAGCCCGTCGCGGAAGTACTGAAAAGGCTCGCCCGAGTAAGGATCGGCGGGAAGCCGATCGAGACCGTGGCCGACCAATTCGTCGAGCGTCTGCGGCAGCGAGCCGTGCTTGAGTTTCCATGCTTCCAGAGCCAAGACGACGCGCGTGGCCCGCCGCGCCGCGACCTGGGCCAGGTAATCTTGCACCAGTTTGGCTTCCCACCTGGAATCGTACTGAACCGGCGGCACGAGGATCTGCGAGCGCAGCGCATAAGGCAACTCCGCCGGACGCATTATGTACGGGAGCACGTTCGGCCCGCAGGGCGGCGGCTGAAATGGCTTGCCGCGGCGGATCGCGTCTTCCGCCCACGACAGTTCGTCGAGTTGCCGGCGGGTAATGCAGTTGAGCAGCCGTTCGGCGCGGGCGCGCTCCCAGCCGAGATGCGACCAGAACAGGGTGGGCCAGGGTATCGGTTCCTGAAGGTCGGCAGAACGGATCACGGCCATGTCGCCCGCGAGAAACCGCCGCAATTCAAGATAGGCGAGCTTCACGCCGTTGCTGGGGGCGGCGTCGGAACTGAACTGCTCAAGTCGCTGCACGGCGGCGCTGATCCGCTCGGGCGTCTGACCCTTGCGGGCCGCCCACAGAGCCAGACGATCATAGACTTCGATCTCGATCGTGGTGGCATCGTCTTGATAGGGATAGTTGCGCTCATGCTCGGTCATCGGGATCGCGTACCAATCACGGAGGTAGGATGCCAATCGCAGCGCCGCGAAGTACCGACTGATCGCGGCGTCGAGTTTGCCCTCCTGCTCGCTCTTGACCGCGCTGTACGTCAACAAGCGAGCCAAGTCGGCGAGTTGGTATTTCCAAGGCAGGGAGCGGCCCTGCGGCGGATTGCAGATCTTATCGCGGCTGGCCTTCAACACCGTTGCGATTGTCTCCGAATTGGTGCGGACCCACTCTATTTTCTGAGCGTCCAGCTTGTCCAGTTCGTTGCCCGCTCGTTGCGGCGGAGATGGGGAGGCCGCGTACCGAATCGGCATCAAAACCCTGCATGCTTCCTCGTATCGGGCGAACGTTGCCTCTTCCTCACTGGTCAGGGGCTGAGCAAATTCCTGAGGCGAAAACCCCGGGTCGACCAGCGGAACGGAGTAGACGCGATAGAGCGGAACCGCCAGCAACAGCGCGGCCGCGGGAATCAGCAGCGCCAAAGCCGGCCGCAGCCATGCTCGCAATGTGTTTCGCTCCAGCAGCCAGTCCGCCGCGCGCAGCCGCGTCGCAACGAGCAGGGCTACCGGGATCGGCAGGGCCGACCAAAGCCAGTTGACTTGCCAGTATCACATCAACCCGCACCAAACGGCGAAGATGGCGGTCAGCAGCAGACTGAACAGCCCCGCCAGCAGCGGACTGCGAAGAAACATCGAGCAGCATTGCCCCACGGCGACTCCAATCAGCACGCAGCCGAGAACGCCGACCGCCAAGTAGACCACCGCATAGGCCTCGGCATAAACCTCCGACAGGCTTGCCCAGCGGAGAATGTCCGACTGCAAAGGACTTGGCAGCAGCGCCGACGCGAGAAGGAACAACGCCAATAACAGCGTGAAGAACACGAGCAGCGGCAGGCCAAGCGTAATCGTCTGCCGGCTAAGCCAAACGTACTTCGCCGGCACGCCGTGATCGGCCAGGAAGCGACGGCTGCTGCGGCGCTGATCGGCCAGAAACGCGCAAATGCCCAAAAGCGGCACGCTCGCCAGGGCCATGATGATCGTCATGACGAAAAGCATTTCGTCGCTCGGCCGATAGATCTCGCTGGCGTGCCGTTCAATGAACCAGGACGGGTCTTCCCGCGCACGCATCAGCCACACCATCAACATCGCCAGCAGCGGCACGATCAAGGCAATCATCGCCAGCGACGCCCCGCGCGATTGCCGCCAGTGCTGCCAGATCAGCCGGCCGAGGATCGCCAGGCGTTGCGGCCGCTGAAATTGTCGGCCAAACGCGATCGCCTCCGGCGGCGTCTCGGCAGCCATCGCCGGCACGAACTTCGGCTGCCGGCCGCGCTGCTCTCGGAACCAGCGGGCGGCAAGCCACACGTCAACCAGTGCCACGCCCGCAGCAATGACCATCCGCCAGGGCAAGGCGTCGACATACGTTGCTGCGTGGCCTTGCGTCGTCACGATGGCGACCGCGAGATGCGCGCCGATCGACGCGGCCGCCACGCCAAGGATCGCGGCCAGCAACACCCGCTTCGTCACAAAGGAGAAAAACACCGCCCAAACGAACATTTCCAGCCCGAAGAGGCCAAACACTTGCCAAGCCATCGCTCGCCACATCGCCAGATCGACGGCGGCGGGCGGCGTCGGCTTGCTCAAGAACGCGGCGAACCCCACCGTGAGCCCCAACATCGCCACCGTGCTGCCCAGCGCCAGCACGATCTTGCCGACGAACACCGCCCATGCGCGAACCGGGAGCGACCGCTGGAACTCGTAAGTCCCGGCCTCGCGCTCGCCGGCAAACAACGTCGCCCCGCAACCCAATGCGTACAGAGCAGGAAACGTCAACGCGGCGAGATACAGCGTCTCCGCCCTGGCTTGGCGGGGCGGCCCAAACGCGATGACCAGCAACTGCACCATCACCGTCAGCGCCGCCATCGCAATCCACAACGACCGCTGCAAGCGGTATTCCTTCCAAACGACTCGCCAGAAGATCGACAAGCTCATGGTCGTGCGGCCTCCTGCACAACGTTTTTCTGCGATTGCGGGTTCCATACGCTGCCGTTTCCTTGCATGTAGGCGATGAAGATGTCTTCGAGATTCGTCGCATGGACTTCGACGGCGACGACCCCGTCGTCGGCCCGCAGCATGGCCAACTGCCCTTCGGTGATGCCGCGGACGATCGCCTGCCCCTGCCGCGGTTGCCAGCGTTGCGAAAGCACGTGGCCGCCCAGGGCCGGCGTCGTCGCCGCTCCGTCCTTGAGCGTGATCGTCAGCCGTTGCACTTGGGCCTTCAGTTCATCGAGCCGCTCGACCAAGAGCAGTTTCCCCTTGCGAAGGATCGCCACCACGTCGGCCACCCGCTCGACTTCGACAATCTGATGGCTCGAAAGAAAAACCGTCTGGCCCTGCGAAGCGCGATCGACCATGCTTTCCAGAAACTCGCGGCGGACCATCGCGTCGAGACCCGAGGTCGGCTCGTCCAACACCAGCAATTCCGGCTGATGCGCCAGCGCCAGCGACAGGGCCACCTTCGCCCGCGTGCCTTTCGACAGCGCTTTGAGCTTCTTCTTCGGCGGCAAAGCAAACTGTGCGGCCAGCTTGGCGAATTCCGGCAGGAATCCGGGCCCGTAGAATCCCGCCGTGAACCAGCCGATCTCCTCAACGGTCATCCATTCGTACAGGGTCGGCCGCTCGGCGACGTAGCCGACGCGCTGCCGGATGCTCAATCCCTGTTTTGCGCTGCTGAGGCCAAGAACTTCGGCCCGGCCCGAGTTCGGCTGGGCGAGCCCCAACATGATGCGGATGGCGGTGGTCTTTCCGGCCCCGTTTTCGCCCAGAAGCGCAAACACGACGCCGGGAGGAACTTCGAGTGAAACGTCGCTCAGCGCGATCTCCGCGCCGAAACGCTTGGTCAGTCGGTCGAGTCGGATGACGGGCGGCATGGTAATCTTCTCCTGGTTCCGTGTCCCGGCCGCGACCACTGGTCGCGGCTTTACAGCATCCCGGCCGCGACCGGTGGTCGCGGCTTTACAGCGAAATTGATTTTTCTATCTGACGGACACTTGTCGCTCTTTCACGTACGCGGGCACTTCCTTCGCCAACTCTTGTTCGACCAGTTCGCGCAGCGTCGCCGCATCGATTCGGCTCTGCCGGGCCTCGGCGAAAACCTGGCCGAGGCGCGTGCGGATCAGTTCGACGCGGTCGCCTCGACAGCGATCGCCCGCGCCGGCGGCGACGGCCAGCCCGGTGCCGCGGACCGACGTCAGCACGCCGTCGTCTTGCAGCCGGTGGTAGGCCCTGGCCACCGTGTTGGGGTTGATCGTCAGTTCGCGAGCCAACTCGCGCACCGAGGCGATCAATTCCCCCTCTTTTAGCACACCGCCAGCCACCGCGAACTTGATCTGCCGGATTACCTGGTCGTAGATGGGCAAGTGGTCGCCGAAGTCGATTTGGAAGAACATGGCAGTGTCCTCTGTGCTAGTGCGATATTACAGTATGCGCGAGAAACTGTCAAGTGCCATTTCGAGAAAAACCGCTCGCGGGCGGAATGCGGCCTTTTTCCCTAAGCTATCGCGGCCACCCGCGACGCAGGGCGGCGGCTGAGCGCACCGAGGGTGGCGATGGTCAGGAAGGCCAGCGCAGTCGGCTCGGGGACGACGACGTGCGAAAAGTGGATTCCGTCCAGGTCGTTCCAGCCGTTGTTGCTTTCGAAACGAAGCTCGACGTTCTGTTGCCCGGCGAACGCCCGAATATCTGCGATATAGGTGTTGACGGGGCCGTAGCTCGGGTTCACGGTGTCGCCGACAGAGTAGACCGACGTTGGGATCACGGTCCCATTCAACAATAGGGTAGGAGGAGCCGTGTCGGAGAGGAACATTATTGAGGTCATTCCGGGAGGGATGTCGCCAGTCTGCGAGATCCAGGCATCGATGTTCGTTGGGCCGTATTGGGTTTGAAGCAACAGTGAGTATTGGCCCTGGAGTGGGTTGAAATCGGTGTACCCCGGGCCTCCCTTCCCATCGTGGATGGACACGCAGTAGCTCCCGGCAGACACCGTGTCGTAGGGGACCGTGCCGGGATCATAACTGTAGATGTTCCAAGAGGGGATCGCGTCCGAACTGGGAACCTTACTGCGCACCGGCCCGTCGATAACCGCCGATTCAAAGTCGAGGTTGTCAAACGATGTCGCGGCCGCCGTGTCGTGGAGCGTCAACGTGGCGGAAGCGCAGGCGAGTAGCACAAGAGAAACGTGCGGCAGTTTGAAGCCCTTCATGGCAAATCTCCGAGCAGATCATTCACCCGCAACGCGGCGACGCACAATATGGGCGAGGGTGACGAAGGCGGCGACGACGAGAGGGATCAGCGTGGATGGCTCGGGGACGACAAGTGACGAGAACCTGATGTTGTCGAGGCTACCGTCGCCTGTGATGCATAATTCCACGTTCGACTGGCCGGCAAACAGCCTGATGTCGCCGACGAACGTCTCAACCGCGCCGTGGTTCTGGTTGATTTCAGGACGGGATGAGTAGAGAGACATCGGGATCTCGATCCCGTTCAATGAAACGGTCAGATCATCCAAGTATTGCTCAGTGGTAAAGAGCAGCGAGTTCGCGGTGGTCGGAACGTCGCCGGTCTGCGAAATCCACGCCTCCACCATATCCGGCCCCTCTGGCCCCAACCCCTTGCGAAGCCACACGGAATAGGAGCCTTGCAGTGGGTACATGATGCGCGGCCAACCGGGATACGGGGTGAGGGCGTCCATAAGACAGACACCGACTGAGTCAAGGGGCAGGGCGTCGTACCCGACGCAGCCGCTATCGAAGTTGTTCGTCGTCCAGCCCGGCAGCGCGTCCGAAGCAGGAAGTTGGAAGTTGCTCGGAGTCCCAACCACGGCTTCCTCAAACCCAAGGTTCTGAAACGGCGCACCAAAAGCACAGCGTGGTTCCACGGGACCCCTCACGGCCACAAGAGCGGCCACCGCGGCCAACCACAGAGACCACCTAACTCGACATCCCATCGTCAATCCTCCTTCTTTTGGGGGCGCAAACGCTATTGTAGAATCCCATTACGTTCCTTGTCAAACCATCGTGGGGAGTGAACCGCTACGGATCGAGGCCAATGTCAGTGACCGCCACGAAGTAATCTGTGCGACGACCAGCCCACGCCGACTCCAGCGTTGACCAGCCCTTCGCCCAGCGGTCGAAGTATGCTGCACCCTCGCATCCATACTCATACGGCTCGGAGGTCGATCCGACAAAGCAGATGGGCGTGCTGCTGTAGTAATCGAACCGTTTTCCGTCAATCCACACCGTCTCCGTTGTACTGCCAAAGCCCGTCGAGCAGAAGAACTCAATTGGATTGCCCTGGAGACGGCCATAGATGCCGTTGAAGCTCTCGACGGACATCCCGATCCACCAGCCGATATGATACGCGTTGCTAAAGGTGAATACAACTTGCGCCTGGAGATTCTCGCTGCTGTCGCTGCACGGCCAGGCATCGGGATCTCCGTACGTCGTCGCCAGCCGCAACACGCCCGAGTGCACACCCCAAGAACCGTAGGCCGTCGGGTCGGTCGCCGAGGTAATGGCGGGTTGGGTGCTGGGATAATGCACACCAGAGTCCTGCTGGTTAAACCAGATCGTGCCGGGAACCTGATCGTCGGACAGAATCTGGTCGAAGTCGGAAAAGTAGCTGGAGTACTGGTCAGTCTGTTGGTCGTGGTGCGCGTCATCAAGGAGCCATTCGTTGCCGCCGATGTTCGCCGAATTGGCGGAAATCGTGATGCCGTCGGCCTCTAGCCCGCCGGCGGCGAGGGCTGTCACAACCTCCTTGTTGATGTACGCACAAGTAGCCTCATACGAGCCACAAGGTAGTTCCGGTGCAGTAGTTCCGGTGACACAATACCGAATTCCGCGCAACATTGCATGAATTCGGTATTGTGTCACCGGAACTGTCTGGGTCGCTTTCAATCAATTCTGGGGCGATAGATCGCCCCACAACTTCTTGGGAGGTATGCGATGAAGCGTTGGAATCTCCTTTCGCTCGTCCTGGCCTAGGAGACCTGTCGAGCAACCCGTTAGTGCTAACTCCGGGGTATAGAAAATGGGGACCCCGTCTATTTCCTTGTCAGGAATAGTGGTTTGGTGGGTGAATAGGTGATGGTTCAGCGTTGATGAATCCTCAGTCACGCAAACCGTAACTAGAAAGGGGGGGTGCGGCGATGAAGTGCCCAGCATGGAGCTTGATGACGTTGGCGCTACTGTTGAGTGGGGCGGGGCACGTGGCGGCGGCTGTGCTGTATACGCAGCCCTGGGACCATGTCGGAGGGGGATGGGCCTCGCAACATGACACGACTGTGGGTGGGGGGGGGATGATTGGACCACTTACGATGACTTCACCCTTGAAACGACCTCAATCGTGAAAAATGTTGAGTGGGTTGGAAATAAACAGTACGGCGGCAACATCACCAGTTTTACGCTCACGTTTGTGGTGAATAATGGCCCCGTGACCACCGAGGTTGTTCCCGGAGCGGCGGGTGAGACCTTTTTGGGAACTGATCCGGCAGACTCCACATATGGGTGTTACCACTACAGCGCTGACCTGCCGGTTCCGTTCGTCGCCACGGCTGGGCAGCAATACTGGTTATCTATTGTTGCTGACATGGCTGAACCACCGCAGTGGGGATGGGCCAATTCGGCCTATGGTGATGGATTTTGCTGGACGTACTATTATGGTGACTCTCGCTGGTATGCGATTACGACCAGCCAATTGCAGAACGCTGACACGGCCTTCACTTTGAATGGTTCCGTCCCCGAACCTGCGACGTTCATCGTGTGGTCACTGCTCGCCAGTATCGGCGTTGTGGTGGCACGTTGGCGTCGTAGGCACGCAGGTTAGCAGCCTGTTGAAAAAGTCGGTTTTGCCAGCACTGCCAGCTGCGTTTTTCTCGAGGAATTCGATGCTCAGCATGTGCCACCTGTGGGCCTTTGTCAACGGGCTGTTAGCATCCTTTTACGGCGGGTAGTTCCGGTGACACAATAGGTAGTTCCGGTGACACAAAGGGAGCAAAAGGGGACATTCTACTTTTTGCCTTGCATTCGAGAAGGGAGCAAAAGGGGACATTCTACTTTTTGCCTTGCATTCGAGGGCGGCCGCGCGGATGAAGGCTTGCTTCCAGACCCAAGCGCTCGGCCGTGGCATGTTGCCACGTTTCGTTTCCGTAAGGCGTGCCCCGCTCGATGCACTTTCGCAGTGCCGCCAATTCCGCCTCGCTTTGCGGACGGTTGACCCAATCCAGCCAGTCGCGGCCGCGCGGCAACGGGCCCGGGTCCAACATGCCCGCACGCTTTCCGCCATTCAGGGCCGCCGCCGAAGACCAGAGCCAATCCTCCGCGCGCTTCGCTAAATTGGCGCGCAGGGCGTTTCGCTCGACGTAGCGCAACACCGTCCACAAATGCTCGTCTTCTTCGATGGGAAACGCCTTGAAACGCCCCTGCCAAACGTGACCACTACCCCGATAGTGGCGATGGTAGCGCCGCACGTGCGAAGTCAACAGCCATTGCATCCATCGGCTCAGGTCTCCGTCCTCATGCGGCCAGAGAAGCAGATGGAAATGGTTGGGAATTAGGCACCACGCCAGCAACCGCATTGGCAGTCGCTCCCGCGCCTGCTCGATCAAATCCAGAAAGGCTACGTAGTCCTCCCTCTTGTGAAACACCTCCGCTCGCCCATTGCCTCGATTGAGCACATGGTAGCAAACACCGCCCACCGACGCTCTCGCCGTCCTCGCCATGCCCGCATTCTACCGGCCCTTCTCACTCCCAACAAGACGAAATGTAGAATGTCCCCTTTTGCGCCCCCGTCCAACCAATTCCCCACCTGGACCGCCTGCGTGGCGACGTTGGTGAATATCCGGCCGATCGGCTGGCCGGTCCAATAGTCGATCTGGTCGTATTCCCATTGATAGGCAAACGAGAAAGCGGGACAGACGCGCCCATCGCCGCTCCGACAGCGTTCCAGTCGCCGTGCCAACTACCACTTTTCCGCCGCGGCCAACTGCTGCTCGAATTCCTTCTTCCGAAGGGGCTCCATTCTCGCCTTTTCTTTCTCGTAGATTCTCTCCAATTCGGCCAACGCCTCCTTCTTGTGCCCGAGGAGCGCCAGCCCTTCGTAGGCTCTGAAGAGGTCGCGGGTTGCACCCGACCACGGAGCACGCGGCAGCGTCCTCAACAGATGGTCGCACGCTTTCCTGACCGCCGGATAGCCTTTCGGATCGCCGATTCGCCCGAGCGCCAGGCTGATTTCGGCCAGTTCGGCTTCCGTGCTCGAGTCGGGCCGGCTGATCAGGATTCGTTCGACACGCCTGACGAGCGATGGCACCGCCTTGAGGCTCTTCTTCCTTCCCAGCCACGCGGCGGCGTCGAGCCGGTTGCGCAGGTTGCTCTGAAGATCGGCGATCTTCCGCTCCTCCTCCGTCCTGCCTGTGTTCTCCTTATACCACTCAAGAACCTGCTTCCGAAACTCGGGGATCCGATCCCGGTGGGACTCGATTTCCCGGAGGTGGACGCCGTCTTGCCGTTCTCCGAGGACAAACTCGTGATTCGTTATGTCTCGAACAAGGAGCGCCGCGAGTTCATTCACCTTCCACGTGTGGACCTTGCCCTTCCAGGGCTTCCTGTTTATGCCGAGGCGGATCACCGTCCTCGTCGGAGTGTTGTCGTCGAGGGCTTCCGCCAGGGATGGCAGGGCATCTACACCCATATCGCGAAGTAACGTCATGGGGTTCGGCGCGGGCACGGTGAACCGGTACTCGACGCGGTCCCCCCAGTCCACCTGTCCGCCCCTGAAATCAGAGAGCTTCGCCAGGTGGCTGTAGGCCCGCCGCTGCGTGGCGCTCAAGCCGCCGTGGTCTAATCTCACCGCCCACCGATTCGATTCCCCGCCGCCCGTAGCAGTGCTTACAGGTGCAAGGCAGAGCGACACGACCAAAAAAACGATTGTCATCTGTGCCTCCGTGGCTCCTCCCTCTACATCTGTGCGTCAGAGTACTATTTCCGGCTGAAGGCTGCTAAAATTGGCGGACCAGCGGGGCAACTCCGTCGTGTCGATGCCGGGTGGGTCAGCGGAATAATGGCCGGAGCCCTCATCCAAGGACCATTGGCCGTGCCCATCCTTCGTGGCTACTCCCTGCCAGTTCCAACTCACCTTGCCCAACGTCACCCAAATGCTCCCGGGTTCATCGGACTTGTACATGAGGTAAGTCCCGAAAACATCGGCGGTGCAGAGGTTCTTCATAGAGAGCTTCAGTTCGGAGCAGGGGGAGTCGTCACTCAAGAACCAAGCTGACGTGCCACTGCCGATGCAAAAGACGTCGTTGCAGTACTGGGGGGTGCCATCGAGAACGAACTGACCGTGGGAGGAGACCATCACCCTGGTGTCGTCCGAATTGTCATTCGTCCACTCATTATACGTGTTGATCAACTGCGTGAAGGCGAGTTCGCCACCCTCGCCCGCCGTCGTTGTCACGTGCGCTCTCCAGGTTATCCCCGGCGGCGGCGTCGGCGAGGGATCCCCGAAATGAAGGCTAACCCCGCTAGGCACGCGGCCGTCGGGCCCGACGGCGGCCCCGGGCGGGTCTGGCGTCGTCATCGAATCGAGCTGCGCGACGGGACGCAACACGGTGAAGTCCGTCTCCCCGGTGTAGGTGCGCCCGTCAATCAATACGCCGTAGGTCACGGTGAGATCCTCCCCGTCGCCGATCCAGTAATAGGTTATCGTGTCGCACAGGAAGTCTGATGGCCAGAGCGGGTAGACCGTGCCGTTGTCGGCGGTTTGCGTATATCCTGCGATTGGCGCGTTGCCCCTTTCGTCATCGGGCACCGTCCACAGTTGGTCCATGATGTCGAGACCGGCTGGGGTTACGACGCCCTCAAGGTAGTTCTCCTGCCCAACGACGATCGTCGACGTCAAGCCGGTGATCTTCTTGCAGCGGCCGAGGTCGTAGATATCGACCTGGACCACCGTGTATTTGACCTCTTCGCTCGTGCCCCACACCCACCCTGGCTGGCCGGGTTCCGTGCCGTCGTTGTGGCAGGCCCAGGTGTGCCAGTGGGCGGTCACCTCGGCCGTGCCGCCGGCAACGCCTACGACCGTCAGTGTCACCGCCGTGCTGCTGTAGGCGGGCACGTTCACAATCACCCTGGTGCCGGGCGATTGGCCCGTGGTCGAGTACCCGCCGTCGCTGTCCGGCACGATTTCCTGACCGTCGGCGGTGTAAACGTGCATTATACTCCTATCGAAATCGAGACTCCAATAGCCGGCGGAGGGAACGCCGTCGGGCCGGCTACCACTTTTCCGCCGCGGCCAACTGTTGCTCGAATTCCTTTTTCTCAAGCGGCTCCATTCTCGCCTTTTCCCTGTCGTAGATGCGCTTCAACTCGGCCAACGCGTCTTTCTTGTGTCCGAGAAGGGCCAAACCGCGATACGCGGCGAAGAGGCCAATGCAGTCCACGTCGGCAGTGCAGAATCCCGCCCTGGCAACGTGGCGTGGAAGCTCGGCGCAGATGCGGTGGACCAGATCGGCGCTGCCCGGATCGTGGAGTTTTCCTAACGTGAGGGCGCCTTGGGACAACTCTCCCCAGCACCCCGGGAGGTTATCCGACAGGATCACCCGCATGCGCTCACTGACGGCCTTTCGCCCCGCCTTCCCGTTGTGAGCGCCGATCCACACGATGGCCATATAACGATTCTCCGCGACATCGCTGAGCCACGTCAGCAATCCTGCGCTCGAGCGGGGTCCTTTTCGCGTTCTCGGCATACCAGCGGAGGACCAGGTTCTGAAACTGTGGAACAAGGTTGGGGTGGTGGCCAACCTCCTGAATTCTGTATCGCGCTCGGCCACTCGTGAGGACGAAGTTCCTCTCGGCTATCGTGCAGATCAGGGCACCGACTAACTCATTCACTTTCCACTCACCGATGCGCAGTTCCTTCCACGCCTCCGGGGGCACGCGCCCATTCCTGTCCACACGGGGAAGTCGATGCCAGTCGTAAACGAACGTCCGCGAAGGTGTTACGTCAGCGAGAGCCTCCGTCAGCACAGGCAGGAACGTCGGGCCCCATGCTGGCTAGGAACGTCCATCGCATCATCGGGTGGCTGACGCCTTGACGCCGCGCCCGGCCGAGCCGTCCTCACCGCAAGAAGGAATCCCAGGCTAGAGACAACGGGGAAGTTGCCGCGATGAACCTTTTCCAGTTGTTCATAGACCTTTTTGTTGAAGGGGGAAACGCCCTTCCGCGCTCCGGCCGGGAGGTACCGCGGCCTAGGATCTTCGGCCTCTATCACAGCGATGTGCGATGCAATGGCGAGAAATCCTGCTCCCCAGAAGAAAGCGCGAGCCGGTCTCATGTTGCCCTCAAAAAAGCAAAATATGTCGCCCTGGATGGGTATTATTCGCACCAGAGTACTGGAGCGCGTGCGACTTCCTAGTGGAGCGCGCCTCGAAATATCGCCGAGACGTTCACTTCGCGAAGAAATCAATAATTCGCCAAACGACGTGATCCAAGCGGGTCAAGCCGACACGCGGCGTTCGTCTTGCGCGAATCGCGTCACACGGCTCCGACCGTATTGTTCCACGCTGGAAAGACAATGGTGTCGTGGTTCCCGGTCACGGAATGACCGGCTCCGGTTATCACGCAATGAAAGTCCTGATTATCATAGCCAAGGGTCCAATGGAAATTCCAGTTGACTCTAACCAAGGGGATCCAAATGGCGTCAGCGACCCCCGTTGGGCGACCCATCAGCCACATTGAGAAGGAAGCTACTTCACTAAGCTCCCCACCGTCCACGTAATGCGAGACGAGCTCGGGATTGTGACCGGGCGAGTCCCATGCGAGAAGGCCATCCGCACTTTCCCTTGGATAGGGAAAATCGCCGTCGAGCGCGTCGCTGATGTTCGGGGGAACAATAATTTTCTCTGAATCATCCTTGACCGTCCACTGCGCGCTCTCGATGACCTGGCAAAAACATGTCTGATACCCGCTCACCGAGGCCGGGGTCGCCTGGAACGTGATTCCCTCCACTGTCCGTTGTGCGTCGTGATATCCGAAGGCGACCTCTACTCCTGTCCCGTCCGAAAAAGGATTGATACCGTTCATGCCTCCTTCGATGGTGTTGTTGTTCTCCAACGTCGTAACAACCCCCTCGGGTCGTGCAACGTCGAACCACGTCGAGAGGGTCAGCCCGTCAACCGTTACATCAACCTCGCGCTCGGTTCCACCCGCAACCCACACGAAGCGGAGTGTGGGGTGGTGGAAATCATCCCCGATGAGGTAACTGACCTGATCGGTCTCCTTTGTCGGGTCAAAGTCCTTGACGTAGCCTTCGTACGGCCCGTCTATTGCCCACCAGTAGGCGGCCGTGTCCGGGTTCGGCACTGCCGCGACGGAAAGGTCGATTCGCTGCCCGGCTTTGGCCGGAACATGATGCTTATTGGTAACGTCTTGTCCATCCCACATCAAGGCCAGAACCGTGAACTCGGCGGTCTCCGTCGTGTCCCATGTCCAGCCGGCCTGTGGGCCGCCGGTCCAGCCCCAGACGTGCCAGGTCGCGTCCAGGTCCGCCACGCCACCGCCGATGCCCACCACCGTCAGCGTCACCGCCTTGCTGCTGTAGCCGGGCACCGTGACGATGACCCTGCTGCCGGGGTTTTCGCCCGTGGTCGAGAACCCGCCGCCGCTGTCCGGCACGACTTCCTGCCCATCGGAAGTGTACACGTGAATGAGGTTGCGGTCAAAGTTCAGGCTCCAATAGCCCGTCGCCGGCACACCGTCGCCGCGAGGGTTCTGCAACAGGAGCGTCGTCGTCTCCCTCTCGCCCACCCCCAGGATGCTCTGATGCGGATCGTTCTGGTACGTCGTTGCGGGAACCACGTCCAACCAGTTGCCCACCTGGACCGCCTGCGTGGCGACGTTGGTGAATATCCGGCCGATCGGCTGGCCGGTCCAATAGTCGATCTCGTCATATTGCCATTCATAGGTGAACGAATCCAGCCCGCGATAACCCGGTTCCGGCGTCTATAGGAGCCAACCGGGAAGACCGTCGCCGCCGTCTTCTCTGCTACCAACTCTCGGCCGCGGCCAACTGCTGCTCGAATTCCTTTCTCGAAAGGGATCTCCATTCTCACCCCGCGGCTCTCGTAGATCCGCTTCAGTTCGGCGAGCGCCTCCTTCTTGTGGCCGAGCAGCGCCAGGCCCTCGTACGCTCTGAACAGGTCAGAAATTGCGCCTGACCACCCCGCGTGCGGCAGGGTTCGCGATGCGTGGTCGCACGCCTTTCTTGCCGCGGGATAGCCGCTCGGGTCGCCGATCCTTCCGAGGGCCAAGCTGATCTCGGCCAACTCCCGCTCAGTTATCGAACTGGGATTATGGGCAAGGACGTACGCAACGCGGTCTCGCAGGGAAGGCACGGCCCTTTGGCACTTCCGCCGTCCCAGCCAGATCGCGGCGTCGGTCGCGTTGTCGTCATTGCTCGTCAGATCCGCGATCTTCCGGTCCTCATCCGTCGCGTTCCTGTTGGCTTCGTACCACGACATTATCTGTTTCCGAAATTCGGGAACCAGATCCCGGTGGGATTCGATGTCGAAGTGGGACAACCGCTGCCCACCTTGGGCGAGGAAGTGGCGGCCCGTGATGTGCCAAATCAGGAGCGCTGCCAGTTCGTTCACCGTCCACTGATGCTTGATTCCGTGGTCGCTCGTCACGGTTCTGGTAGGCGTGTTGTCGCGTAGAGCCTGGGCCAACACTGGGAGTGCAGCGATGCCCATCCCGCGCAACCTCGCCATCGGATTCCCCCTAGGCTCGCGGTAGTCCAATGTGCCCGACTCGTTGACCTGAGTGGCCTTGTAGGAGGGCAGCTTGGCCAATTGGCGGCATCCCTCGCGGTACACGGGTGAGGCCCTGCGCTCGCGCGACCTGAGTTCCCAGGGATTCGGTGGTTGTTGCTCCGCCGCGCGAAGAGCGCAAGCAACGCCCAACAGGCACACGAGACACGACGTTCTCGAAAATGACATTGGTGGCCTCCTATCCAAGAACAGGAACACGGACGAGGGCCGAGAGGTTGCGGTTCCACTGCGGGAGGGACGTACTATCAACACCGGCAGGGTCAACAGAATACCACGATGAACCAACGTCCACTGACCATACACCTATCAAGTCTTTTGTCGCGGCACCCCGCCAGTACCAATCCAGTTCGGCCAACGTGACCCAGATGCTGTCGGCCGCGTCGGACTTATACATCAAGTACAAGTGGAAATCGTCGGTCCTGTCGACATGCCTGTCACCGTCGAGCAGGTTCTCAGCCGGCCTGTCCGCATCAGAAAAAGGCGTCGAGACCCCGCCATCAGCGTGCGCAAAACGGTCGCGGTACTGTGGGACCGAGTCGAGGACGAAGTCGCCGTCCGACGACCTCTTCTCCCTGGTGCCCAGCAGGTCATCAACGGTAAACTCAACGTCGGTACTGACCAACTGCGTGAATGCGATGATCCCCGGTCCGGACGCCGGCGGTGTAACCTCCGCGTGCCACACGATTCCGTGGTCTGGGTCTGGCCCGCCGAATTCGAGCATTGGGTTGTCGCCCTCGCCGGGCGGGGCGGGCGCGATGTTAACGGCAGGGCTCGCTGACGTGGTTGTCAACGTTAGTGTCCACTGCGGACGCAGCACGCCAAAAGTCGCCTGGGCGCGGTAGGTGTGCCCGTCGATTGTCACGTAGTAGCGAACCACCAGGTTGTTGCCGTCGCCTATCCAGTAATAGTGTATCGTGTCGGATAAGTAGGCGAGGGGGGCGAGCGGATCGACGGTGCCGTTGTTCGGATCCTGCGTGTATCCGGCTATCGGGTTGTTCCCCCTGCCATCGAGCGGAATGACCCACAAGCTGCCTCCAGCATCGAGATTGCCGGGGGTCACAACACCCTTTAGGTTGTTTCCGTCTCCCACCATGATCGTCGACATTAGCCCGGTTATTTTCTTGTTGCCGCGGCCGACGTCGTAGATATCGACCTCCACCACGGTGTATTTGACCTCCTGGTACGTGCTCCAGGTCCAGCCGGCTTGTGGGCCGCCGGTCCAGCCCCAGACGTGCCAGGTCGCGTCCAGGTCCGCCACGCCACCGCCGATGCCCACCACCGTCAGCGTCACCGCCGTGCTGCTGTAGCCAGGCACCGTGACGATGACCCTGCTGCCGGGATCCTTGCCCGTGGTCGAGAACCCGCCGCCGCTGTCCGGCACGACTTCCTGCCCATCGGAAGTGTACACGTGAATGAGGTTGGGGTCAAAGTTCAGGCTCCAATAGCCCGTCGCCGGCACACCGTCGCCGCGAGGGTTCTGCAACAGGAGCGTCGTCGTCTCTTTCTCGCCCACCCCGAGGATGCTCTGATGCGGATCGTTCTGGTAAGTCGTTGCGGGAACCACGTCCAACCAGTTGCCCACCTGGACCGCCTGCGTGGCGACGTTGGTGAATATCCGGCCGATGGATTGGTGCGTGTAATAGTCGATCTCGTCGTATTCCCAGTCGTAGGTGAACGAATCCAGCCCGCGATAACCGGCGTCCGGCGTGTAAAGCACCGACGAGGAATTGTAGGGGTCGGCGGCAACCGTGCCGTGCTGGGGCGGGGTGACGATCTCTAGCACGCCATTCAACCACACCGCGCCGCCGTAGCTGCTCGAAGCAGCGCCGAGAGAAATCAGGTTGTCGGCCGAGTCGGTCGCCACCAACCAGGGCGTCGGCAGATACGGCTCGGTGACGGGGTAATCCCGCGCGACAACCGGCGCGCCCACGTAGTAGATGTCCGCGTCAACCAGCACGTGGAGCAAGTCGTACTGTCCGCCCGAAGTCGCTCGCACATAGAAGTCGTAGACCTTCCACGCGTCGTCGAGGGTCAGCTTGCAGGTGAAGACCCCGTTCGAGTCGATGGCGGCCTCTTCGGGCAGATCATCGCCGACCAGTTGGTACGTTATCGCCCCCTGCGCCTTTGCGGCCAGCGACGTCACAATCACCGTCCAGCCCAGCTCGTTGTTGACGGTGCCCTCGATGTACGCCGTGGGATAATTCCAGAGTTCGCCGCCATTGGGGCTACAAAATACCGGCGGCATGTCCGCCGTCGAGACGTTCAGCGAAAACGCCCTGATCTGCCAGCCGCCGCTGTAGTTATATGTTGCGTTTGCGGAATAGGTGGCGGCGGCGCAGCCAGTGCCGGGCACCCATTGCAGAATGCCATCGGAACCGAGCGCCGCCGAGCCGCCGCTTAGGCCGGGGACATTCAGGGCGAAATTGCCGCCGGAGTCGCCGGGATCGCCCACCACCGCCGCGCTGGACAGCAGGGTGTTGAACGTCACCCCGCTCTGCAACGCGTCGGCGAAGACGGATGGGAGCGAACCGACCAGCAGCGTGCCGCCGCTGACGGTCGTGTCGCCGGTGTGGGTATCGCCGCCCATCGAGACCGTGCCTTTGCCGTTCTTCATCAGGTCGCCGCTGCCCGAGAGGCTCGATAGCGTCAGCGTCGCGTCGGCATCGGCCACGTCAATCGTGATCGGACTATCGGCCGCGACATTCATGGAAATCGTCGCGTCGCTCACGCCGGCGTCCACGGTGATGCCGCCGGTCAGAGTCAGGTCGCCCGCCCCGGTGATCGTAAACCCGGCGGCGCCAAACTCGATCGACCGGAAACTCACGCGGGTGCGATCATCGCTACATCCATTTTCCGACGGCGTGCCGGCGAAGTAAAGATCGCTTCCGGCCAGCGGCAGCACGTTGCCGGCCCAGTTTGCCGCCGTCAACCAGTCGCCGTCGCTGCCGCCGCCGGTCCAGACAAAGGGCGACGAAACGCTGTAGGTTGGCCCATAATAGGTCGGCACTTCGCCCTCGGTGTTGAAGCCCGTTTCGTCCAAGTAGTTGTCGTCCTCATCGATAATCGTGCCGTTGTCGATCAGGTTGAGCTGCACCGTTCCATTGCCGTAAACGTTATCGACAGTAACGACGTAGACGGCGTAACTGCCGTAGCCGCCGGCGTAACCGGTGACAGCAGTGATATTGCCGGTGGTGTTGGAGCAGACCAGCGAAAAATCTGCGGCGTCCACGCCGGTGACGTTCTTGCTGAAGGCGACGACGAACTGGAGGCTGTCGGCGGTGGTTTGCTCAGCCCCCAGCCGGGCGATCGTCGCGACCTGCGCCGGCAATGACGTCGCCTCTTGATTGTAGTGCGTCAGGACTTGGGAGAAGTCGTTGAGGTTCACCTGCCCGTCATAGTTGAAGTCGCCGCTTTGCCACGTTCCGGTTCCATTGTAGTTTGCCAGCACCGTGCCAAGGTCGTTCATGTCAACGTCTCCGTCCAAGTTCGCATCGCCGTACAGGGCTCGGGTGACCGTCACTCGGTGGCGCGTCGCGTTGTCGCTCCAGGCGAGTCCCGTGGCGGCCGTGGCGGCGGAACTGTAGAGCTGATTCTGGCTTGAGGAGAAGGGAATCGCAGGAGGCGTAGCGGCATAACTGGCCGTCAAGTCGCTCAATACGGTCGAGGCCGGGTCGGAATTGAGATCGGCGGAGTAATTGAAGACGATTTTTCCATCCTGAATGTCGGTGTGGCCGAGATTGAGCACCGGGTTCCAGGCGCCAGGGCCGGTAAGGTTGAGTTGGCCCGCGTAGACGGTGGTCGGGCCGGTGTAGTCGTTCGCGCCGCTGAGGGTGGCGAGGAAGTCGCCGGCTTTTTGCAGCGGGGCGTCCGTGCCGTGCAAATCGACGTCGATGGCGCCGCTGAGAACCAGATAGCTTGCGGCGGTGATGCCGGCCGAGGTTGTGCTGCTGTTGGTGATCCAGCCGCTGAACAGGCCGACCTGGCCGACAGTGATGTTGTGGCCGTTTAGATCGAGCTCAGCCCCATATTCGCCGCTAAGCAACACTGCGCTGCCGCAAGACGCCAGGGCGTTATCGTTGCCGAGTTGGAGTGTTCCCGCCTCGATCACCGTGCCGCCGGTGTAGGAGTTGGCGGCGGCAAGAACCAGGGTGCCCGCGCTGGTTTTCGTGAGATAGTTGGGGCCGGAGAGGGCGCCGGAGATTGTCAGCGTCGCGCCGTTGGCCACGTCGATTGTAAGCGCTTTGGCCATCGCGATGTTCAACGAAATCACCGCGGTGCTCGCGGCGGAGGCGACCGAGATGCCGTCAGAAAGCGTCAAGTCGTTTCCGCTCAGCGAGAACCCGTCGGTGGTGAAGTCGATCGACTTGAAGGTGGTGCCAGCCGGAAAATCGTTGACTGTCCCGCCGCTCGGCGGCGTGGCGGAGAATTGCAGTTCGTCGCCGGGCTGCGGGGTCGCGTCGCCCACCCAGTTCTCGGGCGTCATCCAGTTACTATCGGCGGTGCTGCCGCCGTTCCAGACGCAGACAGACAACAGGCTGCGATCTTCAAGCGGCTCGAAGGCGAGGCGTCGCCGCTGCGGCAGACCGGCAGTCGAGCGTTTCCTGTTCAGCCGCCTTGCCCCAGAATCACGCCCCCCCCCCCCCGAAAAAAGCGGAATGCGTCACGCATGATCGGATCCTCCGGTGTAAGGCCAGGAATCGAAGGTCAAAGGTTCAAGGTCAAACGTGGACGCAACGAGTCCTACGACAAGACGGCCGCTATTCTACGCCGGATCATGGAAAGCACAATAACCAGAAGTAGGGGGCGCGGGGGGTGTGCTGTTCTCCCTGACAAGGCGGCAGTCGTATCGCGGAGAGTGTGGCTAGTCGGCGGCGACGGCCCGTTGCGGCCTCAACCTCCGGCCAGACCTGCCGGGCTTTTCCCCTTCTCGCTGCCGCTCTTTCGAGGGAAAATGGAAAGGAGGAAGAGTTGAAACGAAATCATGGCCGAAACGCCCCTGCCAAACGACAACTCGCTGGCTGCCGAGAAGGTGCGCTCCTTCCCGCAGACGCCCGGCGTCTATCTGATGAAGGACGCGGCGGGGCGGGTGATCTACATCGGCAAGGCCAAGAATCTCCGCGCGCGGGCCGGCAGCTATTTCTTGAAAGCGGCGGCCGAAGACTCCCGCACAGCGAAGCTCGTCACGGAAATCCGCGACATCGACTACCTCGACGCCGAAAGCGAAATCGACGCCCTCTTGATGGAAGCCCGGTTGATTAAGGACATCCTGCCGAAGTTCAACCGCGATCTGCGCGACAACAAGACGTTTCCGTATCTGGAAATCTTCACGCACGAGGACTATCCCCGCGTGCGATTCACCCGCGAGCCGAAATCGCAGGGGACGAAGCTCTACGGGCCCTTCGCCAATCCGCGCGGGCTGCGCGGGGCGATCCAGGTGCTACAAAAGGTGTTCAAGTTTCGCACCTGCACGTTGGACATCGACGAGAACGACCAGCGTTGGCGGTGGTATCGCCCCTGCCTGCTGCACTTTATCAATCAATGCACAGCCCCCTGTAATTTCCGCATCTCGAAGGAACAATATCGCAAAGACGTCCACCGCTTGCAGCGCTTCCTGGAAGGGGGCAAGAACAAGCTGCTCGGCGAGATGCGCGAGGAGATGACCGCGGTCGCCGCCGGGCTGCAATTCGAGGAGGCCGCCCGGCTGCGCGACGAGATCGAGATGCTGGAGACGCTCGACGACCGCGGCCGGCTGGAGAAGCACGTGCAGCCCGAGGTCTTTCCTACCGACCCGAAGCGCGGGCTGGCGGGACTCAAAAAAGTGCTGCATTTAGAGCAACTGCCGCGAACGATCGAAGGGATCGACGTGGCCCACCTGGCCGGCACGGACACGGTGGCGTCGGTGGTGCAGTTCATCGACGGCCTGCCGTTCAAGCCGGGCTACCGGCGGATGCGGATTCACGGCGTCGCCGGCCCCGACGACACGGCAAGCATCTACGAAGCGGTCGTGCGGCGGTTTCAGCACCGCGTCGAGAGCGAAAGCGCTCCCGACATTCTCCTGATCGACGGCGGCCGTGGGCAGCTCAACGCGGCGACGGCGGCACTGGACCTGCTCCGCAAGAGCGATGCCGCTGCCGAAATCTCCACGAAGATGCAAGTCCTCTCGCTGGCCAAGCGCGAGGAGCTGGTCTTCAGACCCGAGGGCGACGAGCCGCTGCACCTAAGCCGCCACAGCTACGCCCTGCGGCTGTTGCAGTACGTGCGCGACGAAGCCCATCGCTTCGCCCAGCATTATCACCACATCCTGCGAAAGCGGTCGCAGTTGGGCGAATAGGGACCGGATCATCTCGCAGCTAAACTGATGGGTGGGGCAGGCATTCCTGCCTGCCCCGGGCAGACAAGAATGTCTGCCCCACCCATCAAATCGAGCGACAGGGACCGCTGCCGCACTGCCGCGCCGCTTCGTAGGCGGCAACTGCGACGCTGACCGCGAGGTTCAGGCTCCGCGCCTCGGCGGCCATCGGGATGCGAAGGCAACGATCAGCAGCATCGGCCAGCAACGACGGCGGCAGGCCCTGCGATTCGCTGCCGAAAACCAGGACGTCGCCGGGCGAAAATGCCGCCTCGGTGTAAAGCCGCGCCGCCCGCTTGGTGAAGAACCAGAGACGCCCGTCCGGCATTCGCCGTTGAAACGCCGCCCAATCGTCGACCGCCTCCCAATCGAGATGCTGCCAGTAGTCCAGGGCGGCGCGGCGGAGGTGGCGGTCGTCGAGGCGGAAGCCCAGCGGGCGGACCAGCCAGAGTTTCGCCCCCAGGGCCACGCAGGTTCGCCCCACGTTGCCGGCGTTGTCGGGGATTTCGGGCTGGTGCAGGACGATATGGAACATGGCGCGATGATCGTCTCCCCGGGCGTGCGAACCCGCCAGCCGGCGGTCACCACCAATCATAGCGGCTTCCGACATCATTCCGCCAGTCACACGAACCCATCTTCAATGGGATAATGGATTAGACCTCTGGTAGCCCCATTGCTGCAACGCGAAAATGAACTAGAATCATGGGAGTGCAGCCGAGCTCGCGCCGGATGGCGGCGGGGCGGGGAGACCAACCAGCCGGTTACGCGCCGCCTTGGGGCGCAGGCCGATCTGCGGCGGTCAGGGCGGTTTCAGGCCCTAGTCCGAGAACTCACCCCGTAGGCCGGTCGAGGCATTTCGCCCCGATCTCGTTGAAAGGCGTCACGTCCTTTGCACTGACGTCGCCTGGAGTCTTCTGGACACGCCATCCCCGGCGTGTTGGTGTCGATGTCGGATCTTCCTCCTCCGCCTCCTCCGGCCAATCTCGCCGGGCGTCTGCGCCGCCCGATCGAAGTGATCATCGTCGGCAGCGTGATGTTCACCTTCATCTCCTACTGGCGCACGGCGGCGGTGGTGCTCTGCGATCTGGCCAGCACGGCCTACTACATCGGCGGCATTGCCGAGAGCGCCATCGGGCCCGCCGCCCCCTGGTTCATCCTCGCGGTGATGCTGTTCAGCTACGCCGTGCGGTCGATCTACATCGAGAGCTGCTCGCTGTTCGTTCGCGGCGGCGTATATCGCGTGGTCAAGGAGGCGATGGGCGGGTTTCTCGCCAAGCTTTCGGTCTCCGCCCTGATGTTCGACTACGTCTTGACTGGCCCGATCAGCGCCATGTCGGCCGGCCAGTACATCATGGGACTCGTGCTCGATACGCTGGCTACGTTCAGCCCCCATCTGGCCGTCAGTCACGATGTCGCCGCCACGATTCGCGGCGGGGGCGCAGTGATCATCGCCGCCCTGATCACGCTCTACTTCTTCCGCCAGAACATCCTTGGCATCCACGAGTCGAGTGGCAAGGCCCTGAAAATCATGATCGCCACGACCATCATGGCGGTAGTGATGTTGACATGGTGCGGGCTCACGCTCGCCGTGCGCGGGCCGGCCAATCACGTTCCGCTGGCCCCCGATCTGCGTCCCAAGGTCGAATATGCCTCGGCGCGAATGCCGGATCGCATCACCGGCGAGATGAAGGAGATGTGGCGACGGAATCCGGCGACCGGCGAACTGGTCGAGAAGACCGAGCCCACCGTCCACGGCGGCGCCCGCTTCGTGCCCAAGATCAACGAAGCCACCGGCAAGCAGGAAGACCCGCTGGGAGCGATCTCCTCGCTCTGGCCGAACCTGGCCAAGAAGCTCGGCCGGCCCGGCAGTTGGTGGAGCATCGTCGGCGTGATCGGCTTGCTGATCGCCTTCGGCCATTCGATCCTGGCGATGAGCGGCGAAGAGACGCTCGCCCAGGTCTATCGCGAGGTCGAGTCGCCCAAGCTCCGCAACTTCAAGAAGGCGGCATTCATTATCTTCGTCTACAGCCTAGTGCTCACCGCGGGCATCTCCTTCCTGGCAGTGCTGCTGATCCCCAACGAAATCCGCATGAAAGCCTACGCCGACAACCTCATCGGCGGACTGGCGATGTACGTGCTCGGCCCGCCGCTGCTCCGCCTGTTCCTCAACGCCTTCGTCGTCGTGGTCGGATTCCTGATTCTCGCCGGCGCGGTCAATACCGCAATCATCGGCTCGAACGGCGTGCTGAATCGCGTGGCCGAGGACGGCGTCCTGCCCAACTGGTTCCTCAAGCCCCATCCTCAATACGGCACCACCTATCGCCTGCTTTGGCTGATCGTCATCCTGCAACTGGCGACGATCGTCGCCAGCCGCGGCGACATGTACGTGCTGGGCGAGGCCTATGCTTTCGGCGTCGTCTGGAGTTTCGTCTTCAAAGCGCTGGCGATGGTCGTGCTCCGCTTCAAAGACCGCAGCCCGCGCGAGTTCAAGGTGCCGCTGAACGTCCGCATCCGCGGCGTCGAAGTGCCGATCGGCCTGATGCTGGTGTTTCTCGTGCTGCTGGCCACGGCGATCCTGAATTTCCTCACCAAAGAGGTGGCCAGCGTCGCCGGCACGGCCTTTACCGCGGTCTTCCTCGCCACCTTCATGCTCTCGAAGCGCTACCACGAGAAGAAACGGGGCAGCGAGGCCCATCAGCATCTCGAACAATTCAATCGCCGCACCGCCGCCGAGTTCGATCCGCAACTGCTGGGACTGACCAAGCCCTATCGAAAACTGGTGGCCATCCGCTCGACGCAAAACCTCTACATGCTGGAAAAGACGATCTTCGAGACCGATCCCGAGACCACCGACGTGGTGGTGATGACGGCCAAGGTCGTGCCGCCGGGCAACATGGCCGTCAATCAGCGCGACTTCGACTATTACGACCGCGAGCTGATGACCGCGGTGGTCAATCGCGCCGAAACCATCGGCAAAGAGGTCAAGCCGCTGATCGTGCCCACCAACAATCCGTTGTTCGCCGTGATCAATACCGCCAAACTGCTCGGCGCCCAGGAGTTGATCCTCGGGGCCTCGAACAAGTTCACCGCCGACGAGCAATTGGAACAGCTCGCCTTCTACTGGATGAACGTCAACGAGGGGAAGATGACACCGCTGACGATCCGCATCCTCAGCCGGCAGCGCAACGTCTATTTCGACCTTGGCGGCGGCAACCGCATCCCGCGAATCAGCGAACGCAAGGCCCGCTCGGTCGAAGAGCTCCGCTCCGCCGGCATCGGCATCAGCCGGGCGATGCTCCTGCATTTCGGCACCGCCGAGAGCAGCGACTTCTTCAAAGCGGCGCTGACGATGCTCGATTCCCACGTCGCCATGACGCTGGTTCCGCTGGCGGAGAAGATCGCGGCAAACGGAAGCGGCGCTTCCTGGTTCCAGCAGGACGTCGACCGGTCCGAACAACTCCGCCGCGATATCAACGTCTGCCCGCTGCCCGCCGGCGACCCCGCCCAGCAGATCGTCCGCCTGGCGGCCGAGCAGAAGTTCGACGTGATCTTAATCGGCAAGGCGTCGCAGTCGTCGCTCGAGGCGGGACCGCCGCTGGACGTGGATTACGTCGTCGAGCACGCCCCCTGCTGGGTCTGCCTGGTGACGCCAAAGCCCATCCCCAACGTGGCCGAAGGCTGAAAGAGGCGGGCGGGGCGCAGTAAGCGTTGCTGGCAGAACTCAACAACTTCCTCTTCCATCGCCCGTTTAGCCGCGCCCCGAAGGGAAGCGCCGATGCGTACCAACGCCCCCCGCTGCCCCAAGCAACCGCAATTGCCGAAATCCGTTACTGCGCGTCCTTCAACACCTTCGCCAAGAACCCCGCCGTCACCGAGCCCACGGTTCGGGCGATCTGCTCGGGCGTGCCTTTGGCGACGACCTGGCCGCCCTCGTCGGCGGCACCGGGGCCGAGGTCGATGATGTAGTCGGCGGCCTTCATGATTTGCAGGTTGTGCTCGACCACCAGCAGCGAATGGCCCACCGCCAGCAGAGCGTCGAAGCAATCCAACAACTGCACCACGTCGGAGAAGTGCAAACCGGTGGTCGGCTCGTCGAGGATGAACAAGCAGCGGCCGCGCTTGGCCGTGCTCATGTAACCGGCCAGCTTCAGCCGCTGCGCCTCGCCGCCGGAGAGCGTGTTGGCCGGCTGGCCGAGGCGGACGTAATCGAGCCCGACGTCGATCAGCTTCTTCAAGCGGGCCTGCACCTTCGGCTGGCCGCGGAAAAAAGTAAACGCCTCGCGGACGGTCATCTCCAGCACGTCGGCGATGTTCCGTCCGCGGTAGGTCACCTCCAGGATCTCGTCGCGGTAGCGGGCGCCGTTGCACTGCGGGCAGCGCATGTAGACGTCGGCGAGGAACTGCATGTCGATTTGCAGATAACCGTCGCCCTGGCAGTTGTTGCAGCGTCCGCCGTCGACGTTGAAGCTGAAATGCCCGGCGTCGAAGCCGCGCGTCTTCGCCTCGACCGTGTCGGCAAAGACGGCGCGAATCTCGTCGAACGCCTTCAGGTACGTCACCGGGTTGGAACGCGGCGAGCGGCCGATCGGGCTCTGATCGACCATGATCACGTCGTCCAACTGCCCGTCGCCGAAAACGTCGTCGAACGGGCCGGGCTTGGCGGCGTCCTTCCGCAGCCGCCGGCAAAGGGCCGGATAGAGCGTGTCCTGCACCAGCGTGCTCTTGCCCGAGCCGCTTACGCCGGTGACCATGCACAGCACGCCCAGCGGAAACTCGACGGTGACGCTCTTCAGGTTGTTGCCGCGCGCCGGCCAGCCGGATCCAGCCGTGATTGGGATCGCGGCGTCGCCCGTTGCTCCCCAGCCCGCGCCGCCCGGCAAGGTAGTCGCCGGTGAGGCTGTCGGGCGATTGTTCCATTTCGGCGGGAGTGCCCTGAAAAACCACCTTGCCGCCGCGTTCCCCCGCGCCGGGGCCGATTTCGACGACTTGATCGGCAGCGCGAATGATCGCCTCTTCGTGCTCGACCACCACCACGGTGTTGCCCCGTTCGCGCAGCCGCCTGATGGCGCCCAATAGCTGGTTGATGTCGCGCGGATGCAGTCCGATCGACGGTTCGTCGAGCACGTACAGCATTCCCACCAGGCTGGAACCGAGCGCCGAAGTGAGCGCAACCCGCCGGGCCTCGCCGCCGCTGAGCGTTCGCAGGGTGCGGTCGAGCGTGAGGTAGCCCAGCCCGACGGCCTCAAGGTAGCCCAGCCGGGCTTGCACCTGCTCGAGCATCATCCGGCCGACCTGCAACTCGTGGTCGGGCAATGGCAGCCGGCGGAAGAACGCGGCAGCCTCGCGGACCTTCATCGCCCCGATTTCGCCGATGTTGCGGCCGCCGATCCGCGCGGCCAGGGCCTCGGGCCGCAATCGCGCACCGCCGCAGGACGGGCAGACGCGAAAACTCCGCCAGCGGCTCAGAAAGACGCGGATGTGCATCTTGTACTTCCGCCGGTCGAGCCAGGCGAAAAAGCCCTCCAGCCCGCCGAACTTCCGCTCCGGCACGCCGTGAATGATCAGCCCCACCTCACGCTCCGAGAGTTGACGGAAGGGCACGTCGGTGCGGATATCGTAGTCGCGCGCCAATGCCAGCAGTTCCTTCAGTTCGTGGGCGTAGGCCGGCGTATTCCACGGCGCGATCGCCCCTTCCCGCAGCGATTTGTTCGCATCGGGAACGATCAGCTCCATGTCCAACCCGATCACGTTGCCGAACCCTTCGCACTCCGGGCACGCCCCCAGCGGACTGTTGAAACTGTACAACCGTGGCTCCGGCGCCGGATACTCGATGCCGCAGTCCTCGCAGGTCAGTTGCGAACTGAACCCCATCCGCCGCCACGGCTTGCCGTCAACTAGCATCAAGGGGAGAGCGGAGAGATGAGAGGGGAGAGGGGGAAGTGGAGAGTGGAGAGTGGAGAGTGGAGAGTGACGAGGGCTGGGCACTTCAGTGCCCAGTGAACTGGCCTGTGTATCCCCTATCGTCCCCGCCGAACCACCCACTTCTCCACCAGCATCCTCGATCAGCGCGTAGCACCGTCCGTGCCCTTTGGCAAACGCCGTTTCCAGCGAATCGCGCAGCCGGCTCTCGCTCGCGCCCCCGGCCGTGAGCCGATCGACGATCACATACAGGGTCGCGTTGCCCGCCGCTTGCGGCTTCGCAGGGGGAGCAGAAAACGTGGAACCCGCTCCTGCGGCATCCTCCTTGACCAATCGGCGTCGTGTCCGCTTGACTTCTTTGGCAGTTTGACCGATAATTGCGGTAGGAGAGGATTCGCCCGCCGATGCGCTTCCGCTTGCGGATGTCCCCGGCTTATAAGGCGGATCCTCTTTCTGTTGGAGCATGAGGTGTTGGTCGTAGAACCAATGCCCGCCGCCGTCCTCTCGGACCTTGATTTCTGCCTCGAGATTGACGAGCCGCCCGTCGAAAACCGCACGAACGAATCCGTCCTCGCGCAGTGCGGCCGCCACCTGTTCCACGCTCGCATCGCTCGAAACGGGGCAAGCGAAGGCGATCATATAGCGCGTGCCCCGCGGCAGCGCGGCGAGGGTTTCGGCGGCGCTTTGCGGGCTTTCGCAGCGGACCTCGCGGCCGCACTGGCGGCAAAACGTATGCCCGATCTTGGCAAACAACAGCCGCAGATAATCGTTCGTCTCCGTGGCGGTGCCCACGGTCGATCGGCTCGATCGGCTGGTGTTCTTGCCGGTCACGGCAATGGCGGGCGGAATGCCGTCGATCCGCTCGGCCTCCGGCCTCTCCAGCCGCTGCAAGAATTGTCGCGTGTAGGCCGAAAAACTCTCAATGTAGCGGCGTTGTCCCTCGGCGTAAAGCGTATCGAGCGCCAAGCTGCTCTTGCCGCTGCCGCTCAGTCCGCAGAAGACGATCAGCGCGCGGCGGGGAATATCGAGGTCGATCGATTTCAGGTTGTGAACCCGAACGCCCCGCAACGCAATATGACCGGCAACACTCATGGGCAGGTTGCGGAGGCCAGGAAGCCGCCGATGACGGCCAGGATCGGTTTCAGCTTCTTCTCGATCGGATCGGCCCCGACTCCGAAATTCTCCAGGGCGGTCGCCCCTAATAGCAGCAACGAACCTCTAGGAGCGAAGATCACCGGACATGGGACCGTGCCTTCAAATCCCTCGATCTGAAAATCGCAAAAACCCAAAGGCCGGCTATCCTGCCGGCCATCGGCGAGAATCAAGTTCCTTCGCCCCGAGGGCTCGACGCCGATCCTCTCCAAATAATCTTCGGGGATGAAGGAATAGAGGGCCCCCGTATCGACCCAAAACTCCTCTTGAAAAAAACGGCTCGGCTCCTTGCTATTGGAGACCCGCACCGCCTGCTTGAACATCCCCATACGCTGCTCTCCCCCCTCTCTGTCACACAGGCTGACACCGCCGCAAGACGCCGGCAATAGGCCAATCTAACTACATCTCAAGCATATCCCCGCGGCACGGGGCAGTCAATCCACCGCCGCAAACCCGCAGGGCCGATCCGTTTTCCAATCTAGGTGGCACGGGCATCCTGCCCGTGGCCGAAAAACACGGGCAAGATGCCCGCGCCACGTCAGACATCGTTACCCAACTTGAATAACTGATTGGCCCTTAGCAAACCCGCTCGACCGCACACTTGGCGGCAATCTCGTTTTCCTCTTGCCGCCGGCCGCCGCGTTCGTTTTACTGAAGCGATGAACTATCGCGGCCGGCGGGCAACGATCATGGGCTTGGGGCATTTTGGCGGCGGAGTGGCCGCGGCGCGATGGCTGGCCCGGCAAGGCGCCGTCGTCACCATTAGCGACGCGGCCGATGAAAACGCGCTGGCCGATTCGCTGCCGCTGTTGGCCGACCTGCCGATCGCGGCAATCCACCTGAGCGGACATCGTGCCGAGGATTTCCAACACGCCGATCTCGTCGTGGTAAATCCGGCCGTGCGGCCCGGCAGCGCATGGCTGCATGCGGCTCGGCAATCGGGCGCACGCCTCTGCACCGAACTGGAATTGTTCTGCGAGAACTGCCCGGCAAAAATCATCGCAGTCACCGGCAGCAACGGCAAATCGACCACCGCCGCCATGATCGCGTCGATTTTGAGTTCTCTCCCCTCTTCCTTTGGGAGAGGGGCCGGGGGTGAGGGCGGCTCAATGCAGAACGCCGATGCCCTCACCCGAACCCTCTCCCAAAGGGAGAGGGGACGGAACGCCGCGTCACAGACGTTCCTCGGCGGCAACATCGGCGGCAGCCTCTTGGACGACCTGCCGCGAATGACCGCCGACGATTGGGCCGTGCTCGAAATCAGCAGCTTCCAACTGTGGCATTCCAACTCCGGTACTCCTCACACTCCGTGTGAGGAAACCCAAGTCTGTACTCCTCACACTCCGTGTGAGGAGACCAAAGTCCATACTCCTCACACTCCGTGTGAGGAAACGGCACACGGAGTGTGCCGAGTACATGTCGCCGTCGTGACCGGCTGCTCGCCGAATCATCTCGATTGGCACGCCAGTTTCGCCGACTACGTGGCGGCCAAACAGCGGATTCTCGCGATGCAAACGGCCGACGATTTCGCGGTCCTCAACACGTTCGATGCAGAAGCGGCATCGTGGCGTCGGCTGGTTCGTGGCCGTATGGTTCCACTTCCAACGTTGGACACCTTGCCTCCGTTGCAGCAACCGGGTGAGCACAACCGGATGAATGCGGCTTGTGCCGCCGCCGCGGCCGCCACCGTCGGATGCCAGAGCGAGCAAATCCGCCGCGGCCTGGCGGCTTTCCCCGGCCTGCCGCAGCGGCTCGAATGCATCGCGACCATCGGCGGCCGCCGCTTCTACAACGATTCCACCGCCACCACGCCCGAATCCACCATCGCTGCGCTGCGATCTCTCGGCGAGCCGATCTGGCTGCTGGCAGGCGGAAAGAGCAAAGGATTCGATTTCCACCCGCTTGCGGTCGAGGTCGTTAGCCACGCCCGCGGCGCGGCCTTCTTCGGATCGGTCCGCCACGAATTGCTCGATCGCGTCGCCGCGACCGCCGGCCAATTCCCGTGCGTCGCGGTCGCGACGATGCACGAGGCGCTCGATTGGTGTTGGCGGCGCTCGCGGCCGGGAGAGGCCATCCTGCTCTCGCCGGCCTGCGCCAGCACCGATCAATTCCGCAACTTCCACCAACGCGGCGAACGATTCAGCGAGTTGGTTCGCCAGCTAATCGCACGAGGCGACCCGCGCTCTGGTCAAGATCGATGGACTGTTTAGCCGCCGCGTCCACGCGGCGTAGAATCGCCGGCAGTTGCCGCGCCGCGCGGACGCCGCACGAAGCGACTCGGCGACGACCGCCATGACCGCCGACGGCGCCGCCTCCGGCAGAAGCCCATTGACAGGAGAGCAAACGATGTTATAGAAGGAGAGGTGTGCTGCGCGTGGTCTTCGGGCCGCGCGCGGTCACGGCCTCGGGGTCAACGACAATCCGAACTTCCTTGGCGGAGGTTCGGATGGCGCTGGGAGTCGTTGCCTCGGGGTTTTTGTTGCGCGGTAATTGTGGTAAAATGGGAACTCGGGGTTGAAAGTTCCGCGTCGCAACCGGCAATCGAGTAGGTTATGCTTCAGCATAACAAGAAAGAATGTTGTTGCGCTGGAGCATAACCTATCGCTTGCTAAACTGCTTCTTAGCCGCCTCGTCGCGGCGAATCCTTACTGCCATGAAAATCATTCATTGCGAACAAATGCCGACCGCGCCCGTCGATGCCGAAGGGGCGTCGGGCTGCCGCATGTGCTGCCTGATCGGCCCCGACGACGCCGCCCCCAGCTTCTCGATGCGGCATTTCGAGATCGCTCCCGGCGGCCATACGCCCAAACATGCCCACGCCCATGAACATGAGGTCTTCGTGTTGGAGGGCAACGGCGTCGTGGTCGAGGGCGATCGCGAGCATCCGTTGCGGCCGGGCGTCGCCGTCTTCGTTCCGCCGAACCAGACGCATCAGTTCCGCAACACCGGCGCCGGCACGCTGCGGTTCTTGTGCTTCATTCCGCATCCCCTCCGCGGCGTCCGCGAAGTCTGCGTCGCCGCGTGCGGCTGCGATGGATAAAGAGGGATTGGAGATTAGGGATTGGGGATTAGAGGATTCGATGTTGACGAGGGCTGGGCGGTTCACCGCCCAGCAGCGCCGCTCGCGGTTTCGCAACGACAACCCGCTTGCGGTTTCGCAATGACGCTGGGGGAACCAACATGTCCTCATCGGCCGCCTCTGAAATCGCCCGGCTTCGCGACGAAATCCGCTACCACGACCGCAAGTACCACATCGAGGCGGCCCCGGAAATCTCCGACACCCAATACGACCGCCTCGTCGAGCGCCTCAAGAAGCTCGAAGCGGAACATCCGGAGTTGGTCACGCCCGACAGCCCCACTCAGCGCGTCGGCGAGCAGCCGGTCGAGGGCCTCACGCCCGTCGAGCATCGCGTGCCGATGCTCTCGATCGACAACACCTACAGCCTCGACGAACTGAAGAAATACGGCGAGCGGGTGACGAAACTGCTGCCCGGCGAAACCGTCGAGTGGGTCGTCGAACTGAAGGTCGATGGCGTGGCGGCGTCGCTGATCTATGAGGACGGGCTGTTGGTCCGCGGCGTCACCCGCGGCAACGGCCGCATCGGCGACGACATCACCCACAACATCCGCACCATCAAAGATATTCCGCTCCGCTTAACTCCCCTCTCCCGCCGGGAGAGGGCTGAGCAACGAGACTCTCTCCCACCGGGAGAGGGCCAGGGTGAGGGCCGGCGGCGACAGTCCCCTCTCCCATGAGGAGAACGGAGACGAGGTTCCCCCGCTTCTGGAAGTCCGCGGCGAAATCTACATGACCAACTCCGACCTCGTGCGGTTCAATGAGAAACAGGAGGCCAGCATCGAACGCGGCGGCAAGGGCGAGATCCTCAAGAACACCCGCAACGCCGTGGCCGGCAGCATCCGCCAACTCGACCCGCGCGTCTGCGCCGGCCGCCGCCTGCGGTTCTTCTGCCACAGCGCCGGCGACACCCGCGGCCTAAAGGCCAAGACGCACATGGAGTTCCTCGACGAGCTCCGCGGCTATGGCTTGGCCGCCACGCCCTACGTCGAGTGTTTCCCCTCGTTCGCCGCGGCCGTCGAGCATTGCGAGCAGTTGATCGAGCGGCTGCACGAGCTCGATTTCGAGATCGACGGCCTGGTGCTGAAGGTGAACAGTTTCGACCAGCGCGAGCGGCTCGGCAGCACCTCGAAATCGCCCCGCTGGGTCATCGCTTACAAGTTCGAGAAGTACGAAGCCACGACGCGGCTCAACGCGATTCGCGTGCAGGTGGGCAAGACCGGCGCGATCACGCCCGTGGCCGATCTAGAGCCGGTCGAGTTGGCCGGTTCGACGATTAGCCGCGCCAGCCTGCACAACGCCGACGAGATCGCCCGCAAGGACGTTCGCCCCGGCGACACGGTAGTCGTCGAGAAGGCCGGCAAGGTGATCCCGCACATCGTCCGCGTGGAAAAGCACCTGCGGATCAAGGAATCGGCCGACTTTCCGCCGTTTGTGTTTCCCACAAAGTGTCCGGAATGCGGCACGAAGTTGGCCAAGGACGAAGGCGGCGTCTACATCCGCTGCCCCAACCTCGATTGCCCCGCCCAGGTGAAGGAGCGTCTCCGCTACTTCGCCAGCCGCAACGCCATGGACATCGAAGGGCTGGGCGACAAGCTGGTCGATCAACTGGTCAACTCCGGCACGGTCCGCAACTACAGCGATCTCTACCGGCTGGAAGATCGGCAAGACCGGCTCTTGAATCTCGCGCGGATGGGCCGCAAATCCGCCGACAACCTGCTGCAGAACATCGAAGCCAGCAAGAGCCGCGGGCTGGCCCGGCTGCTGAACGCGCTGTCAATCCGCCACGTCGGCTCGCGGGTGGCCGCGGTCCTGGCCGAGCAATTCGGCTCGATCGACGCCCTGATCGAGGCCAGCGTCGAGCAGCTCAGCGAAACCAACGAGATCGGCCCGATCATCGCCCAGAGCGTGTTTGACTTCTTGCACAGCAAGTTCGGCGCCGCGACGATCGCCGACCTGAAAAGCGTCGGCGTAGCGATAAAATCCACCGCCCCACGCGGCGGCTCCCGGGCGTTGGAGGGCAAAACGCTCGTCGTCACCGGCACGCTGCAAAAGTACAGCCGCGACCAGATCGAAGAGCTAATCACCCGCCACGGCGGCCACGCCGCCTCCAGCCTCTCCAAAAACACCGACTATCTCATCGCCGGCGAAAAAGCCGGCAGCAAGTTGGCGAAGGCCCAGGAACTTGGCGTGCCGGTGATTACGGAAGAGGACTTTGAGCGACTGCTGCAATCGTAGGGTGCGTGCTTGCACGCAATGTGATATAATAGCTGGTCAAAGGCGGCACAAACCGGTGGAGGGCTGTTATGACTGCGAGAGAAATGCTCGAGCAGGTTCTTGTGGAACTTCCCGAAGACCGTGTCCGCGAGGTGCTTGATTTCGCGAGGTTCGTTAGTGCGCGGGAAGAGCGCGAAGCATGGCGGGAGTTCGGCCGGGCGCAATTGGCGCGAGCCTACGGAGAGAATGAGCCGGACTACACCGAAGCTGACCTCAAGCCCGAGTTAAACCGATGACGCTCGCCAACGTCGTGCTAATCCGCTTGCCGCAGGCATCCGGCGGACCGCCGAAGTTGCGCCCGGCGTTGGTGCTGGCTGAGTTGCCGGGGCCGTTTCAGAGCCGCTTGATGTGCGGCATCAGTACGCGGCTCCGGGATATTCAGCGCGATTGGGACGAATTGATTGGCCCGGGCGATGCCGACTACGCCGCGTCGGGACTGCACGAGCGATCGGCGATACGCCTCAGCTATCTTTATGCGGCCGACGAGCACGAGATTTCCGGCGTCATCGGCCGGATCGAGGCGGAACGTCTGCGAAGGTTACGTGGACGTTCGGCCCGCGCGCTGGCTGAGTGACCGCCCGCCACGGCGGCCACGCCGCCTCCAGCGTCTCCAAAAACACCGACTATCTCATCGCTGGCGAAAAAGTGGGCAGCAAACTCGATAAGGCGCGTTCGCTCGGGGTGCCGGTGATTGCGGAGGAGGAGTTCGAACAAATCCTTCGGCCGTCGGTGACCGTTCACGGGGACTGTCCCGATTTTCGCGGCGCAGTCCGCGAAAATGGGACTGTCCCCTTCGCGGCGCGCAGATTCAGTCTCACGACCCCGCCTTCTCCACTTCGGCAATCCTGTCAACCAGGTCAAACAGAGCCGTTTCCATCTTCGCAACCGCTTCCGGCTTGCCATGTTTGAATTCGCGGAATGGCTCGTAGAAGCGGAATCGACGCGCAAGCCGGAACGGACGAAATACTACCGCCATCGGATTGAACTCGCGCGAGCCGCCGAAATAACGAAACGTCATCACGGCCAGCGTGCGTTTCCATTGGCTGCGCTGCGACCAATTGAGGATCACTGCTCGCTCACCGAGACGCGGGAGAATATGCTCTTTGATGTAATCGTGCCAGATCGGACTGTCGGAATAGACGAAAAGCACATAGCGACCGTGAGCACACCAACAGCGCCAGGCGACAACATTAAGAAAGCCGCCCTGCAGTAGGCAAAACGCCAGGTACAACGCAATCGCGACCGCTATGAGCGGCAGGAGAATAACGAACAGCAGCAAAGCGAGGGCGTCCGGAAGGCCTCGCCGCTTCTTTTTGCGTTGGACGGCCATTGGTTCAGCCAACCAGCCCACCGATGGAAATATCCTCATCCAACAGCGGCCAGTGGATGCCGTAACCGCCGGGCGATAGTTCCGCGCGACGACGTTGTTCGGTAGTAGCGGCCGCTGAGCATCGGCGAGCACCGCTCCCAGGAAATCCGCACTTCACGATCGGCGAGCCGGATGATGAGCTCGCTGTCTGTGGTGTCGATGCCAATGGCGGTAATGACTCTGCTCATCCGCACACCTCGCTGGTGGCGTCACACCGTCTGAAATTGCAGATTCGACAATTCCGCTCCCGTTGTTCGGCCGGAGATTCCGAGGAACTCCACGCCCATGACCTGCTCTTTCTCGTTGTAATCGAGAATGACGCCCGGACGGACTTCTTCTGATTCGACGATCTTGGTTTCGTCGAGACGGAAGTGGAGGGCGTCGTTTTCTTTGTCAACTTTGATTCTCATGTCTGCTCCTCAGCCGGCGATCGGAGAAAACGCCGGCCTTGGCCCGGATGCTCGGCAGCGAGAGAACCGTCTCCGCCCCGCGTGTGGGTTCGCTCCCCCGCTGCCAGCCCATAATGTAACGAGTGGGCAGCATCTCCGTCAAGGACCTTGCCGTCTTCGTCGCCCTCCTGGAAAAAGGCCGGGGCGATGCCATAATTAGTGTTGTACGGGTTTTGAAATCCTCGGTGCAATTTCAGACATTGAGGTCATCGCACGGGGCGTTGGCGTCCGCGACCGTGCTCGCCTCCGCAGAGCCTACGGGCATGGCGCTTGGCGGAAACTAAAGGGGATTGCCAAGGTGCGGGTCATGAGTGGGCGAGTGCGATTGGCCGAGCTGCATTGGTATGAGGCACACGGGATTGGCCGCAAAGAAATCAAACGCAAGCGTTACGTGGATTGAGACCATGAAAAGCAAACGTGCCCACCCACAATTTGTTGTCTGCATTAAGAACGCCGATTATCCCGCGTCGCTGGAACTACACAAGATATACCGCGTCTTGCCTGATGAGGACGCGGCCGCCGATGGCGATATTCGGGTGGTCGATGAGAGCGGCGAGGATTATTTGTATCCGGCCGCATGGTTTGCACCGATCAAGGTATCCGGCGAAGTCGAAAAGTCGTTGCTCTGCACGAAATAGCCGGAGGTCCGCGGGTCATGCTCCAGGATGACGGGGCGGCTCGCTACACTCTCATGCCCGAACCCCCAAAACCCCCACCTTGCGATTCCGCCTCCCATTGGTCCGAGCTGGCGGCCCGCGTGCTTGACGATCATCGCCTGACGGCCGACGAGGGGCTGGCGATTCTCCGCAGCGGCGACGAGGAGTTGCTGGAACTGCTGGCGGCGGCGTATCGGGTGCGGCGACGGTGGTGGGGCGACGGCGTAAAATTGAACTTCCTGATCAACGCCAAGAGCGGGCATTGCAGCGAAGATTGCGGCTACTGCGCCCAGTCGCGAGTGTCGAAGGCCGAAATCCCCCGCTACCGCCTCGTCACCGCCGATGAAATTCGTGAAGGCGCGAGACTCGCCGCCGAACAACAGGCCGGGACTTATTGCGCGGTCATCTCCGGCCGATCACCGAGCGATGCGGAACTCGACACGCTCACGCAGGTCATCCCCGAGGTGAAGGCCGCCTACGGGTTGAAGATCTGCTTCTCCGTCGGACTGTTAAGCCTCGAGCAGGCCCGGCGGCTGAAGCAGGCGGGAGTCGATCGCATCAATCACAACCTGAACACCAGCGAGCGGTTCTATCCGCGGATTTGCACGACGCACTGCTATCAAGATCGCCTGGCCACGCTGGAAAACGTGCGGGCGGCGGGATTGGAAATCTGCTCGGGCGGAATCGTGGGCATGGGCGAAGAGGACGCCGACGTCGTCGATTTGGCGCTGCGGCTCGGGCGGTTGCAGGCCGAGGCGGTGCCGGTCAATTTCCTGCTGCCGATTCCCGGCATCCGCCTGCAAGCAGTGGCCCTTCCGGGAAAAGGGGACAGGCACCTTTTGCCGGAACGGCCCTCGACCAGCCTTCGGCTGGTGCCCGGCTTCGCACAAAAGGAGCCTGTCCCCTTTTCGCAACCGGTCTCGCGGCTCAATCCCCGCTACTGTTTGAAGGTCCTAGCCCTGTTCCGCCTGGCCAATCCGCGCGGCGAGCTGCGGATTGCCGCCGGCCGCGAGCTGCATCTCGGGCCGTTGCAGCCGCTGGGGCTTTATGCCGCCAACTCGATTTTCGTCGGCGGTTACCTTACCTGCGGGGGGCAGCCGCCGGAAGACGATCGCCGCATGATCGAGGCTTTGGGCTTCACGATCGGCCGTTGACCCGCGGCGGGGGTTTTGAGATAATGATGAGTCTCGACAACCGACCCAAAGGAGGCTTATGTGAGTTGCAGTGAACGCAAGCGGGAGCTTCGCCGTCGTCGTCATCGCAAGAAGAAGATCTCGATTCTGGTGCGAAAGTTGGGAAAGGCCACGGTTTCCGAAAAAACGGTCATCGCCGACAAGCTTCGCGCCCTATCCCCCGGCGGCGAAACGATCGTCGCCCGGCTGGATCTCGATAAGCGGTAGCGCCGGCCGACGGATCGGTGATTTCACCACACCGGGAGGCTGTTCGGTGAAGTATGGCTGAACCGACGCTCACGCCGCTTTTTAACCCGCAACAGGTACAGGCCGTCGCCGAGCGCCTCGGCCACGCCAGTTGGGATTTTCTCCAGTCCGAGTCTTTTCGGAAGGGGCTGGAAGATATCGAACGGAAGCGGCTTACCGGGGAGGCAAATACCCGCGAAAAGGTCATCGAGCCCCTGCTCTACCAAGTGCTCGGCTTCGACCGCAACGAGAATGACGCCGAACACGCTGTGAAACACGCGGGCGCAGGCGGAGAGACGGGCTCCGTCGAATACTATTTCCTCATACCCGGCAACAGCGTCCCTTTGGAGGCGAAGAGTTGGGGAAAACCGCTCGACGAAAAGGACTCGTCGGGGCGCACGCCGGTGCGGCAGGCGTTTGAGTACTCGGCCCTTTCGAGTCTCCGTTGGTTCATCGTGACCAATGGAGCGGAGTGGCGGCTATACAAGACCCAGTTGAAGGGGAGCCAAAGCCCGCTTGGCGCTTGCGAGCGATACCTCTTAAGAGACCTGCTGGAGAATCGCAAGACGTTCCTGCGCTTCTGCGCCACGTTCAGCCGCGGCGCGTTCGTGCCCAACCGCGACGGGGTCAGCCGCCTGGATGAACTGCGGCGGCAGCACGAAGAGTGGCAACAAGAGATTGGCGACAGCCTCTACGGCAAGCTGATCGAGGCCCGGTTGGAGCTTTACCATGAAATCCAGCCCAAGTTCGATCGTTTGCCGCAAGCGGAGGTGAACGACGCCGTCGTGAAACTGCTGTTCCGCCTGATGTTCATTCTCTTTGCGGAACACACGCCGCTGCTGCCCAAGGACTTTCTGGCCCAGGAGGTCGTGCAGCGATTCGAGAACGACCGCAAGTGGGGCACGCCCGCCAGCCTTTACGGCTACATCCAACAGTATTTTGCCTGGCTTGACGGGCGGACGACAACGCAGTTCCCTATTTATCCTTACGACGGCACGCTTTTCGATCCCGACCCCGTCCTGGACGAAGCGGCGCTGCGGATCGACGATGCCCTGCTCTGTCGGCTGCTCAAACGGCTTTCCCGCGACGCGATCCATCGTCCGATCGACTACTCGCAAATCAATCCGCGCATCCTGGGCAACATCTACGAGCAGTTTCTCGGATACGTCATTGAAATCAAAGAGGGGCGACTCGACCCGCAGGCCGGCCGCGACACCCGCCGCAAACAAGGCAGTTTCTACACTCCTGAGTCCGTCACCAGGTACTTGGTCGAGCAGAGCGTCGAACAGGCATTGGCGTTGCAGCCGGAGCGGAAGCCCTGGGAGCTGCGGTGTCTCGATCCCGCCTGCGGCAGCGGGCATTTTCTGGTGGAATACGTAAACCACGTGGCGCGGCTCTGCGAGGAAACCGACGACGGCCGTTCCTATCCCGCCTGGAAACGCTACGTTACCGAGCATTGCGTTTTCGGCGTCGATAAGGACCGCACCGCCGTCATGCTCACGAAACTGAGCCTGTGGATCAATTCGGCGATGAAGGATGAGCCGTTTGCCACGATTGACACCCACGTCAAGTGCGGCAACTCGCTGCTTTTCGCCGCGCCGCCGGGTTTTCGACTCGCCGATTCTCTCCACTCCCAAGAGAACCGGGAACTGGCGTCGCTTCGCAAGGACCTGACGAAATTGGAGAAACAAGCCGACAAGGGCCATTCGCTGTTGGGCAAGGCCGATGCGGTGGAATTGCACCACGAGCTGCGCCGCGCGCTGGCCCGCATCGAGGAAGCCAAACTGCCGGTCGTCCGGCAATTCAGCGAGGCATTGAACGAGCGCTGGCCAAACCTCTCCGCCGAGAGCCCGTTTCACTGGGAGGTGGAATTCGCGGAGGTATTCGAGGATCGCCGCGGGTTCGACGTGGTTGTCGGCAATCCGCCGTGGGGCGCCGACCTGGCCGCTATCCGCGGCTATTTGCAGGAAGGGTCATTCCAATTGGCCAACGGCCAGTACGACAGCTATGAACTGTTCGTCGAGCTCGCCCATCGCCGCTTGCTGCACGATCGCGGCGCGTTCGGGTTCATCATACCTGACAGCGTCGCCCTGCCCGAGCATGAGCCGTTGCGCCGCATGTTGCTGGCCGAAACGACGCTCACACGATTGGTTCGCGCGGGCGAAGGGTTGTTCCCGGGGGTATATCGGGGGGCGTTCTTTCTCGGCTTCGTGAATCGCCCCGCCGAGCCGGCCGATCATCCGATCCGAATTGCCACCCTCCGCAAGGAACACCGAACACAACTGGAAAGGGACACGCTTTTCGACCCCGTCAAGACGGTCGCCGAAATCGTCGCGGAAATCGGCCACCAACGGCCCCAAAGCGGTTTTGCCGCCAGCCCCCGTGCCGAATTCGACATTCTCGGAAGAGACGTCGATGCCCCGATCGTACGGCAAATCGACTCCCCGGCCATCGAATGGCCGTCGATTACGAGGAAGGGGCGGGGCGTCGAAATTGGCAAGTCAGGCGATGTGATTCAATGTCCGTTCTGCTACCGTTGGGACAATATTCCCAGGAAAAGCAAGGGTGTCTGGCCAGCGAAGATTTGCCGCCATTGCGGGCGGGAATACCGGATGGAAGAAGCGGCGCGACGCGAACGCATTGTTGCCGAGCGCCGCGCGGGAAGAACTGGAAAGCGATCATTTCCGGGGAATCTGTCAATCGGTACGCGTTGGGGCCAGTGCAATTCATCGATGCCTCGAAGGACGGCATCAACTACAAGCCCGACGAGTTTTACCAAGGCAAGCGGCTCCTCTTGAGACAGACCGGCGTCGGCATTTTCGCGACGATCGACAGTTCGGGAATGCTGACGAACCAATCAGTATTCACTTGGAAGCTCCGCAAGGACGTTAAGAAACCTCTGTCGCGTTTCCGGCTGGAGTACTTCCTCGGCATCATAAACTCCAGACTGACGTTGTATCGTTACTATATGAGAAGCGGCGATACTGAATGGCGGAGTTTTCCTCGCTGGACACAAGAACTGGTCCAGGATCTTCCGATTCGCGCCATCGACTTTTCAGATCGGCGGCAGGCGAGACTGCACGATGAGATCGCCGACCGCGTGGCGGCGGTGCTCGCCAGCGGCAAGCCGCCCGTGGACCACGAAGACTACGAAATCGAAAAGCGGGTCATGCAGGTCTATGGCATCACCCGTTCCATGTGCCGGCGAATCTTCGAGGTTCTTCAAGAAGTGCAGGAACTTCGCGTCGTCCGCGAAATGAACATCGCCCAGCCGGATATGCTCCTCGAAGCTCTGCCGGAATAAACGAGTGGCGAATGCCCCGCGCTTTCATCGCCCCGTCGGCGGCTGAGCGTGCGGCAACTGCCGGCTTTTCGACTTTCCCGCTGCCGACCGCGGACTGCCCACCGGCCACTGCCGGCTGCCCACTGCCCGCTGCTTCCTTCGCGTAGCCGTACCGTTCGATGAACGTCGCCCAGCGGCGGGTGATTTCGCCGCGCAGCTCGGGCGTTATCTCGTAACGGTTGGTCTTGTAGTCTTTCTGGCCGGCGAAATACTGCTCGATCGCCGGACGGACCGCCTCGAAATCGCCCAGTTCGAGCTCGTCGTAGACCCGCCGCATCTGGGCCAAGGGGCTGGCGACCAGTTCCTCGTAGCGAATCTCGCAAAACTGCCCGCGGCCGAGCAGACCGCGATCGCGCTCGAAACTCTCGTACATCCGCGTCAGGGTCTTGAAGACGTGCTCGTCGAGGCCCTGGCAGGTCGGCGTTTGCAAACCCTCGTCGCGGTAGAGCCGTTTCCAGAGATTGACGGTCGAGGGAAAGAGCACGTAGGGGTCGCGGACGATGTGTACGAACTTCGCCTTGGGGAACAGCTCCAGCAGCGTGCGGATGCGGCAGGTGTGCGGCGGCGATTTCAGCACGATCCGCTTCGGCTTGCGAAGCGTGATGCACTTGAGGAACCAGAGCAGAGCCCCTTTCCAACGGTCCACCTCCGCCGCCGAGACGCCGTGAAAATCGAGATACTCTTGATACTGCGGCGGATGATTGGGGAAGGCGTTGGTCAGGTAGGGAGAGGGAACGCCCAGGTTGCACAGGGCGAACTCGTCCTCCTGCGGATGGTCCCAGCCGGCCAGCATGTTGTCCATCGGCCGCCGCGCCGGCATGAGGAAGTTCAACAGCGGCCTCACCCACCAGCCCGACACCAGAAAATGATTGGGCGAGAAACAGGCGTAGGTGTCGGGGTACGTGTGCCGCGGATCGAGCACGAGCAACTCGTGCAGCAGCGTGGTGCCCGAGCGCCAGTGGCCGATCACGAAGATCGGGTCGCCCTTGATCTCCGTCCGCTCGATCCTGCGGCCGAACAACAGGAATTGAATGAACCAAAGAGCGGCGTTGAAGCAGCCGACGGCGGCGATGATCAGCGCCATGGCAATCCGGTGCGGCGCGACGGCGAAGTGGTTTCGCCAAAGCAGCCGCAACCAGCCGCTCAGACACATCCCATCCCAGAAGCGGGGAATCCAGAAGCGATCCTTATAGCCCGACTTCTGCTCCGTCGCCTTGCCGTCCTGCTTGGCTCCCATCGCCACACCTCACCTGTAGAAGAGACCCAATTGCGAAAAGTCTTCCTTTGTCGCCTGTATTTCCTACGTTCGCCACTTGATCCAATCAGCCCATGCTGGCAACGTATCGTAGCAAATTGTAGCTTGTCGTGGCAAGGTCTCTATTCAGTCGCCGTTGGGTCGCCGCTGGTGTGAGCGTCAAGTTTGTGGGTGGCGTCAGTTGGGGGGAGGATTCCAGAAGGATTCCCAACAGACGGACTCGCTGAGGTAGAGGGCGCGGAGGTGACAAACGGCGTCCGCTCCATCCTCACTCCAACGCATTCCACCACCCTTCAGCCGGTTGCCCACGACCGTCTTGCAGGCCGACTCCACCGGGCCCGAACCAATCTGCCAACCGTTGCGGACGTAGGTCGGGTAGTCCATGCGGTGCTCGTGATTGCGATAGTATTGCACCACTTGGCGATGCTCTTCCCGAAGCGCCGTCGAGGCTGCGCCAAGGTCCAATTCCTGCAAACATCGTCGCACCGTCGGACCGCCTTCGTGTTTCAAACGATGGCACATATCGTCGAGCCATGCTTGTCGCCCCGACTCGTCTTCGCCATACAGCGCCTGGCTCAATTCCACGAGATATTCCTTGGCATGAAAGAAGTCGAGAATGCAAACGGCCTTGGGAAAGAACCGCTTGAAAAACGGCTCCAAGCCCGATCCTCCGTCGCTGAGCGCGATGTGTTGATCGGCGTTGGCCCAGCCGACCTCCAACGCCTCGCGATGAAGTTGCCGTCCGAGGTCGTCAAGCTCGAAAAAGCCTGATAAATAGCGTACTTGGCGCGGCGGCGGCCGCTTGGAATCGTGTTCGCTTTGTGGATTGTAGACCATGCCTACGTAAGCCATCCGGCCCTCTGCGTGGTGACCGCCGGAATCTTGTTGACGCACGCCCGTGGCGTCGAGACTGACGTAGGCGCAACGTTGTCCGCGGGCGTCGCGCTGCCACTGCCAGTCGCGCGTTAGACTAAGTGATTGTCCCCCGCGAAGTTGTTGGCGAATGCGCTGGCCTGCCGCCTCGGTGGTGCGCTCCACCGTCGATTCGCTCATTTGCAAACCGGCCATCTTCCACAACACTCGTTCGGCGCCGTCGGCGAAGCTGCCCAACACGCCAGCCAGCGCCGCGATTTCGTCGGCGGCTGGCGTCAACGCCCCATCACTCAACCGCAGCTTGTCGCACCACGGCCGCCGTCCCTTTCCGCAATGCTTGCAGTGATAGTAGGCGAACCGGATGGTGACTTCGCCAAACAAACTCACGAACGTCTTGTTCCGCCACTCGACGAAGCGGGCGTTTTCGCCGCACTGCGGACAGATCGTGCTGGAACCTTGATACCCCCTTTTTTACGGTCGTTGACCGTTGCCTCAAGCATGTGACGAGCCATCCCCAGTACCTTATTGCGAAGATCAAACTCGCCTGGCCCCAACAACTGGTCGTCGCGTTTCAGCACCATCGCTTCGGCGATCCTGCGCACGTCGCCTTCAATGGCCTTCATCACAAGTGCAATAACCCGTTCAACTTCTGCCGATTGACTCGGCTCACACACCGCCGCCGTTGGCAAGTCGTCCATAACTCACCCCTCCTTGATTCGGTGGAAAATAGGTAAACCTCCTTGCGAAGTGGCTGGTGTACACGATTTTCCACCCACAATCAAGACGCTCACACTCGCCGCTGCCGGTCTGCAAACCGACCTGGACAGTCGGGGCCGTTTTGGCTACCTTCCCGCTCCTTATCATACGGAGCGACGATGCCCCCTGTAGCGATGCCGCGCCCCGCGGCGCCGGGCCCCTGGGCTCGGATTCAAGAGCTGATTCTGCCCATCGGCCTGGTTGCCAGCCTGTTGGTGATCTTGACGCCGGTGCCGGCCGGGCTGATGGACGTCCTGTTGTCGGCGAACATCACGATCGCCGTGATTATGCTGCTGACAACTCTCTACGTGCGGACGCCGCTGGAGTTCAGTGTCTTCCCCTCCTTGTTGCTGGTCACCACGTTGTTCCGGCTGGTGCTGAACGTGGCAACCACACGGCTGATTCTCACCCGCGCGGCCGCCGAGGGAGACTTGGCGGCCGGCGGCGTAGTGCGGGCGTTCGGCGAGTTTGTCACCGGCGGCGGCGAAGGCGGCAACAACATCGTCGTGGGGCTGGTGATCTTCTCGATCATCGTCCTGATTCAGTTCGTGGTCATCACCAAGGGGGCCACGCGGATCAGCGAGGTCGCCGCCCGATTTACCCTCGACGGCATGCCCGGCAAGCAGATGGCAATCGACGCCGAGCTTGCCGCCGGCGCGATCGACCAGCCTGAGGCCCAGCGCCGCCGGCAGGAGATTTCCGGGCAGGCCGACTTTTTCGGGGCGATGGACGGGGCGAGCAAGTTCGTCCGCGGCGACGCCATCGCCGGCATCCTGATCATCCTGATCAACATTATCGGCGGCCTGTTCATCGGCATCGTGCAGAACGGCATGAACCCCGGGCAGGCGGCCTCGCTCTTCACGACGTTGACCATCGGCGACGGACTGGTGACGCAAGTGCCGGCGTTTCTGATCTCGCTGGCGGCGGGCATGTTGGTCAGCCGCAGCAATCAGCCGAGCAATCTGCCCAGCGAGTTCCTGCGGCAACTCTTCCTGCGGCCGCAGGCCCTGGCCGTCGCGGGCGGGTTCTTAGGCATCCTCATTTTCACCAACCTGCCGCGAATCCCGCTGCTCTTCGTGGCCGCGGCCTGCGTGGGCTTGGCCATCACGCTCTTCCGCCGCGAAAGCACCGCCCATGCCGCGGAAGACAAGAAACAGAGCGAAGCCGCGCGGCGATCGCCGCAGCGGGTCGAGGATTATCTGCTGGTCGATCCAATGGAACTGGAGTTGGGCATCGGCCTGATTCGGCTGGCCGATCCGAAACGCGGCGGCGATCTGCTGGAGCGAATCCAGCGGGTGCGGCAGACCCTGGCCGCCGAAATCGGCCTGATCCTGCCGAAAGTCCGCGTCCGCGACAACATGCGGCTCGACGAGAACCAGTATCGCGTCAAAATCGCCGACGTGGCCGTCGCCCAGGGGACGCTCGACGCCGGCGTGCTCGATCCGGGCAATACGCTGGCGACGCACCTAAGCGAGACCGTCCGCCGCCACGCCGACGAGTTGCTCAGCCGCGATGCGGTGAAGCATCTGCTCGACGAGCTTCGCCGCACGTCGCCGGCCGTGGTCGATGAGTTGATTCCCGCAGTGATGAAGCTCGGCGAAGTGCAGCGGGTGCTGCAAACGCTGTTGCGCGAACAGGTCTCGATCCGCCAGTTGGAGCCGATCCTCGAGACCTTGGGCGACTACGCTCCGCGGACGAAGAATACGATCGGGTTGGCCGAACACGTTCGCCAACGGCTCGGCCGGGCGATCTGCCTTCGCTACCGCGACGCCGGCGGGCGGCTGCGCGTGGCCACGCTCGATCCGGCGTTGGAAGAGCGGATTCTCGCGGGTGTCGAAAGCGGCGACGAGGGCCTGGATATCCTGCTCCCGCCGCACGACGTGGAAGCGATCTGCGCGGCGATCGAGAGCGAAACCCGCAAGCTCACGGCCACCGGCCATCCGCCGATCGTGCTGGTCGGCCCTTCGATTCGCCCGGCCCTCAAGCAACTCACGGCAGCACAGATCCCGCAGTTGGTCGTGCTAAGTTACAGCGAAATCACATGTGATACGAGAGTCGAATCGGCCGGCATGGCGGCAGTGGGAGAGAACGGCGGGCAATCGGCCGCTGCCACTTGTCGGAAATCAGCATAGCAGCGGACAATCTCATTTTCGAATAACGACGGGGAGCGCTTCCCTTCGGGGCGCGGCTAAACGACAGACTCTGATCCCCTGACCCCTGACCCCTGAACCCTGACCCCTATCATGGAACTGCGAACCTACCGAGCATCGTCGATGCACGCGGCCTTGGCGCTGGTGCGTCGTGAATTGGGACCGGACGCGGCCGTCCTGCATACCCGCGAAGTCCGCGGGCGGTGGTTTGGACTGCTGCCTGCCGGGCGGCAGATCGAAGTGACCGCCTCGCGCGGGATCAACGTGCCCAGCCGGCTGCCGACGCCGTCGCGCGAAGAACCGCCGGCCGAGCCGCCGCGAAAGCAGCCGGCCCGCCCCGCCGACGATGCGCGGCTGACGCACCAGGTGCAGGGACAATTGAGCACGTTGCAGGCGATGGTCAAGGATCTCTGCCGGCAGTCGAAGGGGGCCGGGCACAACGATTGGCCGCAGGAATTGTTCCGCCTCTTTACCGACCTGCTTGACGTGGACCTGAGCGAGGAGCTGGCCCGCGAGTTTGTCGAACGGGTCCACAACGATCCGCGGGCCGAGGGGCTTTCCGATTTGATGATGCTCAAGGCGCACGTGGCCGGCATGATCGAGGAGGAGGTTCGCGTCGCCGGTCCAATCCAGATCACCCCCGGCCGCTGCCGCCTGGCGGCGCTGGTGGGCCCGACCGGCGTGGGCAAGACGACCACCATCGCCAAATTGGCCGCTAACTTCCGCCTGAAAGAAAAACGCCGCGTGGGCCTGATCACCGTCGATACCTACCGCATCGCCGCCGTCGAACAGTTGCGGACCTACGCCGACATCATCGACCTGCCGATGCACGTCGTCTCCACACCGCGGGAAATGCGCGAGACGGTCGAGCGGATGAACCATCTCGATCTGATCCTGCTGGATACGGCCGGCCGAAGTCCCAAGGACGAAGTCCGCCTCCAGGAACTGAAGGCGTTTCTCAGCGAGGCCGCCGCCGACGAAGTGCATCTCGTCTTGAGCAGCATGACCGGGGCGCGGACGCTGGAGCAGACTGCTGAGCAATTCGCCACCGTCGGGGCAACGTCGCTGATCCTCACGAAGCTCGATGAAGTCCAGTCGCCCGGCAACGTGCTGCCGGTGTTGCGTTCCAGCGGTTTGCCGTTGAGTTACCTGACCGACGGGCAGAATGTCCCGGATGATATCGAGGTCGCCGATGCCCACCGATTGGCGCGGTTGATTTTGGCGATTTGAGATCTGAGATTTGAGATTTGAAATTAAAAATCTGAGATTAGAGATGGACGATTTGGGGCAAGAGACTTGAGATTTGAAACTGAGCATTGCGAAACCGCAAGCGGTTCCGCTGGGCGGTAAACCGCCCAGCCCTCGTCACCATCGGATCCTCCAACCCCCAATCGCTAATCCCTAACCCCTAACCCCTAGCCCCTAACCCCTAACCCCTAGCCCCTCATCCATGCTCGACCAAGCCCACGATCTCCGGCAACTGGCGACGCAGCGCAACGGTACGGCATCGGCCCGCTGCGGTCGGCCGCCACTGGTTGCCGTGGCCGGGGGCAAAGGGGGCGTCGGTACGACCACTGTCGCCATCGGCCTGGCGGCTGCCCTGGCCAAGGCCGGCAGACGCACGCTGTTGGTCGACGCCGATCCACGCGGCGGCGATCTTGCGATGGCCTGCGGCATTGAGGAACGATTCACCCTTGCCGACGTGCTGACCGGACGGCGGAGTTGCAGTGAAGCGGCCTGCCCAGGACCGGCGGGCGTCGCTGTGGTTGCGGGCGGGGGTGGCTGGCACGACGGCCGAAATCCCGCCGCGGCGGCCAACGGCTTGCTCGATCAATTCGCTCGTGAAGACATCCGCGCCGAGTTGGTCGTGATCGACGTCGGCAGCCGGATCGCCGCTGCCGCCTTGCACCTCTGCCAAGCAGCCAATGCCGTGTTGATGGTCACCAGCGGCGAGGCGGCATCGGTGGTCGGCGCCTTCGCCGGCATCAGGGCGCTGGCGGCATCGAGCAATGGCGCTCGGCCGCCGCTGTTGTACCTGCTAGTCAACATGGTCCCCAGCCCTCGGGCAGCGGAAACCGTCTACCGGCGACTCGCGCGGACTTGCCAGCGAATGTTGGGAGTCGGACTGCAATCGGCCGGGCACCGGGGAATCGCACCGCCAGCGAACAGCAATCCCGCGAAATCGGGCGGCGATGCAATTGGATTAAACCTTCAAGCCGGTTGGACCGATACAATACGAAGCGTGTCAGTAGTCAACGGATTGGCAAATTAGAAAAGGCACGTCGAGTTTAGCGGCAGTCCGTCGGGGAAAGCCGCTAAACCCAGAAGAGATGGATTTCGTCCGTCCATTCGCGACGGACCGTCACGGAGGACACTATGACGTGTGCCACCACTGCTCCTGAAGACGTCGAGCAACTGTGGATCGAGTACAAGAAAGATATGTCGAACCAGGAGCTGCGCAATCGGCTCGTGGAGATGTATCTCCCCCTGGTGAAATATAACGGCGAGAGGATTTGGGCAAGATTGCCGGAAGGGGTAGAACTGGACGATCTGATTTCGGCGGGCGTGTTCGGACTGATGGATGCGATCGATCTGTTCGATCTGTCGCGGGGAGTGAAGTTCGAAACGTACTGCGTGCCGCGGATTCGCGGGGCGATGCTCGACGAGCTGCGCACGATGGATTGGGTGCCGCGGCTTGTCCGCTCCAAGGCGAGCAAGCTGAACGAGGCGGTCAAGGGCCTGGAAGCCCGCCTGGGACGTCAACCCAACGAGAACGAGCTCGCCCAGGAAATGCACATCTCCGTGGGCGAATTGGAGAAGATGATCCTCGACGCCAATGCCGTCAACCTGATCAGCCTCAACAAGAAATGGTATGAGACCGACAGTTACAAGGACGTGCGCGAGATCGACATCCTCGAAGACAAGAAGGGTGAGGACCCCACGCGGCGGATTCAGAAGAACGATCTGATGCGGCTGGTCACCAAGGGGCTCAATCGCAACGAGCGGCTGATCATCATCCTCTACTACTATGAGGAGTTCACCATGAAGGAGATCGGCGCGACGTTGAATCTCTCGGAGAGCCGCGTAAGCCAGATGCACAGTTCGATCGTGCAGCGTCTACAGAGCCAGCTTTCCAGGCGCAGGCCCGAGTTTGGAACTTAGGCCCGGGCGGCGTCAGCATCGCTGGGGTGGCAGTTGCACTGCCACCCCAACCTGGCATGCTTTCCAGACAGACTCTTACACCGGGCGGCGTCAGCGTTCCTCATCCAAGAACGCCTCGATGTGGCCGACGTTGTTGCCGGCGGCTCGCTCGGCGCGAGCGAAGACCTTGGCCGCTCTTTCGCTCTGGCCGTCGAAGTGCATCAGCACGCCGAGCAGAAAGAGGCGATTGGCGTTGGCCGGTTTCTCTTTCGCCGCGGCGGCCGCCGCATCGAGGCAAGCGTCTTTCGCCGCGTCGTTGTTGGCGAAGAGCCGGTCAAGGCTGAAATTCGACTTCGGCCAGGCGGGATCGAGCTTCAATCCGCGCTTGATCTTGTCGGCCGCCGAATCGCAGTGGCCGAGAGCCGCCAAGGCGAGCCCCTGACGAAACCAAGCCGTGGCAAGTTGCGGGGCATTGTGGGCGGCCTGGCGGTAGCAGTCATTCGCCTCGGCGTACTTCTGCTTGGCGAACAGGGTGTCGCCGTAGTCAATGTGCTTCGCGGCCAACTCATCTTGACGTGCGTGATTGACCCGCTCGGCTCTGGCCTTCCGCTCCAACGGGCCGGCGCGTCGCGGCTCGTCCGCCGCGGCGCCGCCGTCGGGCCACGGCTGCACGGCCCTGTCCACGCCCTCATACCGCGACGTGTCTTGCACGGCGGGCCCCAGCCCATACGCATCCAGCGACGGCCAATAGCCGTAATAGCTGTACGGATAATAGAAGCCGTAGTAGGGGTCGAAGTAAAACAGGTACTCGCGCGGCTCAGCAGAGGAGTTGGGGCCGTGGTTGCGGTCGCGATGCGAGGCCGCGTCACGCGGCTCTCCCGTCCGGCTTGGATCCCGCGCCGCTGCGGCAGGTGACCATTGCCGCGGCGGCGCGGCGGGCCGGGGGTGATCCGCGGCGGTGTTGGCCGGAGGGAAGAACGGACGATTCGGCGGAGGCGGGTTGTCTCGCCCGGGCTTGGTGGCGGCCAACGCCCAGCCGCCGCAGAGAACCGTTCCCAAAACTGCCGCCGCCACTGCCTGAGAAGATCGCATGGCTTACCTCCGTCGCTCGTCGACCCTTCCAATATCCTCCTTGCCGCCGGTCGCTGCAAGATGCATCTTGTGTGCCGGAGGTGGCGAAAAGGCCACAGAGACCTTGGCGGCAGGGGCTCGACGCAAGTCTGTGCCGACGTGGGACCAAGTTGCCGGCCCCCGTCTGTTGTCACTCTGACGACATCGCGCCGTCGATTTGGCCAACTCGCCCGCGCTCCCCGTGGCAGCGCCTTATCCGCGGCGGGGGCGGTAGATGTCGGTGGCCAAGCCGAGATTCACGTCGGCCGCGGCGCCAAGGGTCTCGCTGAGTGTGGGATGGGGGTGGATCGCGGCAGCAACGTTGCCAACCGTGCAGCCCATCTCGATCGCCAAGACCGCCTCGCTGATCAGGTCGCCGGCGCCGTAGCCGACGATGCCGCAGCCGAGCACGACCTTGGTCTGCGGATCGACGATCCACTTGGTCAGCCCTTCGGTGCGGCCGATGGCCTGGGCGCGGCCGCTGGCCATCCAGGGGAATTGCGCCACCTCGACCGCGCGGTTTTGACGCTTCGCCTCGGTCTCGCTCAGACCGGCCCAGGCGATTTCGGGATCGGTGAAGACGACGGCGGGAATCGCCTTCGGCTCGAAAGTGACCGACTTGCCGAGGATCACCTCGACGGCGGTCTTGCCCTCGTGCGCGGCTTTGTGGGCCAACATCGGCTCGCCGGCCGCGTCGCCGATGGCCAGAATCCGCGGATTGCCCGTCCGCCGCTGGCGATCAACCGAGATGAACCCGCGGGGATCAATCTGCACGCCGATCTTCTCCAGCCCCAGGCCGGCGGTGTTGGGGCGACGGCCGACGCACAACAACACGCGGCTGAACCGCCGCACCGGCTCGGGCACGTCGCCCTCGAAGGTCGCCTCGATCGAATCCTGCCGGTCGACCAGCGAGGCGACTTTGGCGTTCAAGTAGATCGCCTCGAAAATGCCTTGCAGCCGCTTGTGCAGCGGGCGGACCAGGTCGCGGTCGGCCCCCGGCAACAGGCCGTCGGTCATCTCGACCAGCGACACGCGGCTGCCCAGCGCGGCATACACGGTGCCCATCTCCAGTCCGATGTAACCGCCGCCGACCACCAACAGCGACTCGGGCACGTCGGGCAACTCCAACGCCCCGCTGGAGTCCATCACGCGGTGCGTGGGCAGATCGAGCGATGGGATTCGCATCGAGCTCGAACCGGTGGCAACGATGCAATTATCGAAGACGATGCGGTCGTCCGCCAACGTCCCGCCATCGACCGCGGCCAGCCGTAGCGTGCGCGAGTCCTCGAAGACCGCACGTGCGCGAACCACGCTGACATTTCGCTTGGCGGCCAGTTGTTTCAGCCCGCCAGTGAGGGTGGCGATCACCTTCTCCTTGCGAGCCCGCATCGCGGCCAGATCGACGCTCGGCTCGGAAAAAGCGACGCCCCACTCGGCGAGTTGTTTGGCTTCGGCCTTGGCCTTTGCCACGTGCAGCAGCGCCTTCGAGGGAATGCACCCGCGCAGCAGGCAGACGCCGCCCAGCCTTGATTCATAATCGACCAGCGTCACCTGTAAACCAAGATCGGCAGCAAAGAAGGCCGCCGCATATCCGCCGGGACCGGCGCCGAGAACGCAGAGTTGAGTGTTCATGGATCCCTCACTTCATCAGCAGCAGTTTACCAGGCGACTGAAGATAGTCAATCACGTCATTGAGGAAGCGGGCGGCGGCCGCGGCATCGACCACGCGGCGATCGAAGGAAAGACTCAGTGGCAGTTTCAAGCGGCCCTCGATCTTGCCTTCGTGGATGCCCAACAGCCAGCGCGACCGGCCCAAGAGCAAGGCGGCCACCTCGGGATGGTTGATAATCGGCGTGCTGTAAACGCCGCCGACCGCGCCCAGGTTGCCGATGGTGAACGTGCCGCCGCGAAGTTCATCGGCGGTGAACTCCGCCGCGCGAGCCCGGGCGGCCAACAGCGTCAACTCTCGGGCGATCTCCAAAATGCCCAGTCGGTCGGCATTGCGGATAACCGGCGTGACCAGTCCCCGCGGCGTGTCGATCGCCACGCCGAGATTAACGTATTGCTTGTAGACGACTTCCTGCTTCTCCTCGTCGAGGCTCGCGTTAAGCAGCGGATGCTGCCGCAGTGCCAGCGCGACCGCCTTCAGGGCGAACGACATCGCCGTGAGTTTCACCGTCGGGCCAAGATACGCCGCCGGGATCGTCTTGCGGAGCCGCTCCAATTCGGTCACGTCGGCGTCGTCGAAGATCGTGACGTGGGGAATCGTGCCGGCCCACTTCGTCATCTGTGCGGCGACAGTGCGGCGGATTTGCGACAGCGGCTCGCGGCGGACGTGGCCGAAGGCATCCTCGCCCAATACGCCAGGCGGCACGGCCGGCTCGCGCGAGCCGCGCAGGGCGGCAATACCGGCACTCGGCGCGTTTTGCGCGGGATCGGTCTTGGCTGTGCTCGCCTTCACCCGCGGCAGGCAATCCGCCGCTCCCGACCCCGCGGCGACCGATTCCGCTTCCAACCTGAGCAGCAACTGCCCGACCTTCACCGCCTCGCCTTTCGCGACCAGCACTTTGGTGATTCTGCCCGCGTAGGGGCAGGGGATTTCCACGACCGCCTTCTCGGTTTCGACCTCCATCACGCAGTCGTTGGCCGCAACAACGTCCCCCTCGCGGACCAACACGCTAACGACGTCGCCGCCCGCAACATCCTCCCCCAACGCCGGCAGTGCAACGTCAACATTCATGCTTCATCCCTCATCCTTCATCCCTCATCACTCATCATTCCCATTCGATCGTCGCCGGCGGCTTGCTGCTGATGTCGTAGACCACGCGATTGACCCCTTTGACTTCGTTGATGATGCGGGTCGAGATGCGGGCCAGCAGTTCGTAGGGCAAGTGGCTCCAATCGGCGGTCATGAAATCCTCGGTGTCGATCGAGCGGACCGCCACCACGTCGGCGTACGTGCGGGCGTCGCCCATCACGCCGACACTCCTCACCGGCAGCAGCACGGCGAACGCCTGGGCGGTCTGGCGATACAGCCCGGCCCCCTTGATTTCGCCCACCACGATCGCGTCCGCCTCGCGCAGCACGTCGAGCCGCTCTTTCGTCACTTCGCCGACGCAGCGCACCGCCAGGCCCGGACCGGGAAACGGATGCCGCCAGACAATGTCCTCGGGCAGCCCGAGTTGCAAACCCAACGCGCGAACCTCGTCCTTGAACAGGTCGCGGAGCGGCTCGATCAACTCGAAGGCCAGATCCTCCGGCAATCCGCCGACATTGTGGTGCAGCTTGATCGTGGCGGCGGGTCCGTCGGGCGAGCCACCGCTCTCGATCACGTCGGGATAGAGCGTTCCCTGCGCGAGGAAGCGGGCCCCTGCGATCTTTGCCGCCTCGTCGGCAAAGCACTCGATGAAGGCGTGGCCGATCAACCGCCGCTTCTGCTGCGGCTCGACCGTTCCCGCCAGCGCGGCCAGGAACTTTTCTTCCGCCTTGACCACGTGCAGATCGGTCTTGAAGTGGTTGGTGAACTCGCGGATCACCCGCTCCTCTTCGTCCTTGCGGAGCAGGCCGTTGTCGACCAGGATGCACGAGAGTTGCGGGCCGATCGCCTCGGCGAGCAAGGCGGCGACCACCGACGAATCGACCCCGCCCGACAGCCCGCAGATCACCCGGTCGCGGCCGACGCGGCGGCGGACGGCCTCGACCGTCTCGCGGGCGAAATCGCCCAGCCGCCAGGTGCCGCTACAGCCGCAGGCGACCTTAAGGAAGTTGCCCAGGATCGCCGCCCCCTGCGGCGTGTGCGTCACCTCGGGATGAAACTGCAACCCGTAAAGCGGCAGCCGCCGGTGCTTCACCGCCGCCACCGGGCAGGTGTCGGTGGCCGCCAGCGACACGAAATCGGACGACGCCTGCGAGACCTGATCGCCGTGGCTCATCCACACGTCGATCTCGCTCGGCACGCCGGCGAACAGATCGTCGGCCTGCGTGATGCGGCATCGCGCCCGGCCGTACTCGCGCGTCGCCGTCCCCTCGACCGTGCCGCCCAGCGCCTGGCAGGCCAGGTGCAGCCCGTAGCAGATGCCCAGCACCGGCAGGCCGAGACGGAAGATGTCCGTGTCGCACTTCGGCGCCCCCGGCTCGTAGACGCTCGCCGGGCCGCCGGAGAGAATCAGCCCCTTGGGGGCCAACTGGCGAATCCGCTCGGCCGCGATGTCGTGTCGCACGATTTCGCAGTAGACGTTCTGCTGCCGCACCCGCCGCGCGATCAGTTGGGCATACTGCGACCCGAAATCGAGCACCAGTACCTTTTCGTCCGCAATCCGCTTCATCAGCAGCCTCGGGGGGAAACCCCGGATTATAAAGCATCCCAGCCGGGACGACCAGAGGGCGGGAACAGGGGATGCAGTAATCGTTGGCGGCAGAAATGGGCAACTTCCTTTTCGATCGGCCGTTTAGCCGCGCCCCGAAGGGAAGCGCCGATGCGGACCAACGCCCTCCGCTGCCACGAGGAACCGCATGCCCCAAAATCCGTTACCGCGCCGCAGACAAGGTTGGCAGCGGGTCAGTCTGGAATCTCGGGTTGTTCTACAATGCGATACATTGTCGGCAGCGACATGATGACGAACGGTATCCCGACAATCGTAAGGCAGAAGAAGATAGCCCCCAACATGTAGAGACACATAGCGAGTGAGCCGTAGGCGAAGTCGATTCGATAGGTTTTCACGCTCAAGTCTCCAAGGCGGATGCGTAGTGGTCCACGGAATGTCGGCCTGCGTTTACCGATGCGATAGGGGCCGTTTGCGCGAGGCCGGCGTTAGCGACTGTTGCCGCTTCTTCATGATCGCCACCAGACCGCGGAGCGACTCGTTGACAGAGTCGTGGTCGGGAAAGTACTCCGCTACGTCCGGGTCAATGGCTACGACGTTCGTGCCCTTCTCGTACCTCTTCACGTACTTGCCCCGCACACCCTTGCTGAAATCGTACTCTCCGAGCATTTTGGGGTCGTTAGGCGTCTTCTTCATGACATCCACGTTAGAGCGTTCCGCGGTGATCGTCAAGCCAACCGCACCATTGCCGCTTCCCGCCGCCGGGGGTATGATGAACCGATGCTGATACTTCTTACCAACGATGATGGAATCTACGCCCCCGGCCTGGCCGCTCTGGAAAGGGAAATGAGCATGCTGGGCGAGGTGGTCGTCGTCGCCCCCGCCACCGAACAGAGCGGCGTGGGCCATTCGATCACTTATCTCACCCCGCTGATCGTCAAAGAGGTCTTCCGCAACGAAGGCGACATCGAGGGCGAACGCCGCTGCGGCTGGGCCGTCGAAGGCAGCCCCGCCGATTGCGTCAAGATCGGCATCCTGCAGTTCTGCCCCCGCCCGCCCGATCTGGTCGTCAGCGGCATCAACGGCGGGCTGAACGCCGGCATCAACGTGCTCTACTCCGGCACGGTGGCGGCCGCGATCGAAGGGGCGTTTTTCGGAGTGACCAGCGTGGCTGTTTCGCTGGAATACGACGAGCACGCGCGGTTCGACAAGGCCGCCCGGCTGGCCCGCGAAATCGTCCGCCGCATCCTCGACCAGAAGGGCCCCGAGCCGCAGCTTTATAACTTGAACATCCCCACCGCCGCGCTGGCCGGCACGCCGGAGGTCTGCGTCGTCCCGATGCACGTCACCCGCTATGGCGACACCTTCGAGAAGCGGCAAGACCCTTGGGGCCGCGATTACTTCTGGCTCCGCGGCGGGCCCGCGCCGATTGCGGACGGCCAGGAGACCGATCTGTCGGCCCTGGGCCGCGGCAAGGTGACGATCACTCCGTTGGATTACAACATGACGCGCCAAGCGGCGCTTGCCGCTATGCAGCGTTGGCAATTTCCCCTGGCCGGCAGCATTCTGGAGGACGCCGCGTCGCGCCCGCCGCTGCCGACCATGCGCATCCGTCGTGGCAGACAGAAGGTGGTGAATCATGAAGAGTAGTCGAAACGCGTTGGTTCTCGTGGCGTTTGCACTGTCGCTGTTGCTCTGGACAAACGGTTGCGAGCAGGCCCCGGCACCGCCTCCGCAACAAACCGTCAAGGCCCCGCCGCCGCCCCCTCCGCCGCCACCGCCGGACACGCCACCGCCCAGCGTGACGCCGGTGGTGCAGTCGCCGCCCGCGCCACCACCCGCGCCGCAACCAGCCGCCAACGCGGAAAACGCCGGCTCGAAGAAAGCGAAGGTCGGCGTCGGCAAGAAGCTCAGCCGCATGAGCAAGAGCCTGATCTGCTTCGAGTTCGCCAGCCTGTATTGCGTCCAGGAGCGGCTGGTGTTCGAGGTGCAGATTCCGCACGCGATGGACCTCTTCAAGGCCAGTGAAGGGCGAAACCCCAAGAGCCACGAGGAGTTCATGGAGAAGATCATCAAGGCCAACATGATTCGCTTGCCGGAACTATGGGAGGGCGAAACCTATCGCTACGATCCCAAGACCGCCGAGCTCTGGGTCGATCCGCCGCCGCCGGAGAAATAGGTCCCCTCTCCCGCCGGGAGAGGGTTAGGGTGAGGGCCGCCGCCCGTTGCCCCAATGTCTAGGGCGCACGCCAAAAACGAGTTGGTTCTTTGCGAAGGAAGAAGGAACACTGATCGCCGCTAATCGACGCTGATTCACAGCAGTCAGTGTGCGATTAGCGGAGATTAGACAGGTAGGTTATGCTTCAGCATAACAAGAAGCTGGTTGTTATGCTAAAGCATAACCTACCGTTGCCGCGCCGCCGTTTAGCCGGCGAACTTGTTCGCCGCGATCGTGCCGACAGTGGCCGCCCGTTCGTGCAATTGTGTCCGTATCACCGGTTCGCGTCCCTTTCCGCCAAAGCAGAATACCACCGCGGAGATCGCTCATGGGATTCCTTCGCCGACACAAGCTGCTCTCGGCCGCGATGCTGGCCGTTCTCCTCGTCGTCATCGGGGTGACCACACTCGTCATTCGCTTTGTCGCCAGTTTCTCGCCAGTCCCCTTGGTGATCTCCAAGGAGACGACCTACATCACCGAGCCGCTCCGCAGCGACGGTACTCCCGATTACGTCGCCGCCATCAACCAGCGCCTCAGCGCCGGCGTAACCCCCGAAAACAACTCCGCCGTGCTCTTTTGGAAGGCAGCGGGACCCAGCATGATCAGAGAGAGCCGCCGCCGCGACGCCTACTTTCAGATGCTCGGCGTTCCGATACCGCCCGAAAAAGGCGATTACTTTATCACCTCGGAAGTGTGGACCGACCGCTGCATGTCGGCCGCGCAGAACGCCGCCACCCCTGCAAACAACGAGAGTAGTGACCCGTTCGAAGTCCTTTTGAAGCCCATGTCTCGGCCCTGGTCGAGGCATGAATTCCCCGAGTCGGCCGCGTGGCTTGACGCCAACGAAAAAGCGTTGCGGCTTGTGACCGAGGGGTGCAAGCGTCCGCGTCGCTACGACCCGCTGACTCTGGCCAACGAGAATGACGCGTTGATTAGCGCAATTTTGCCCGACGCGCAACAGTGCCGCGACTTCGGTCACTGCCTTGCCTTGCGGGCAATGCTCCGCGTCAAGGAGGGCAACGTCGATGAGGCGTGGAGTGACCTGTTGGCCTGCCACCGCCTAGCCAGGCTGGTTGGCCAAGGCGCGACCCTTGTCGAGGCCTCGGTCGCCGTCGCGATTGATTATATGGCACAGACTGGCGACTGCGTTCTTCTGCAACATGTGCGGCTTACGCCTTCTCAGATTGCCAAGATGCAGGGCGATCTCGCTGAATTGCCGCCCATGCCCGGAGTGGCCGAACTCATGGACCGGGGTGAGCGGTTCACGATGCTCGATTCCGCCCTGTGGATGAAGCGGCAGGTCGAGGCAGGTTGCCGCACCGGCATCGAGAAAGCGGGACTGACCCTAACGGCGGGGCTCGACTGGAACATCATCCTCCGTATAGTCACCTCGTGGCATGATCGCCTCGTCGCCGCAGTCCGCAAACCGACGAGACTTGAGCGGCAAACGGCGATTGAGGAGGTCGAGCGCGAGCTAAAGAAGGAAGCGGCCGAAGCGATAAGTTGGAAGGCGGCGGTGCCGTCGATCGTTAACCGCCGCGAGGTGGCCTCTCGGCGGGTCGGGACGATAATCGCCGGTCTCATGATGCCCGGCGAGGGAGTCGCCAGCACCGTGGAGGACTCTGGGGCGATGCAGTTCGCCCTGACGAAACTCGCCTTCGCCCTGGCCCAGTACCACGCTAAACACAGCCGTTATCCGGCCAAGCTCGCGACCTTGGTGCCAAGGCACGTGAAGGAAGTGCCAAAGGACATCTTCAACAACAACGCTGAACTTCACTACAAGCGGGAAGGCGACGGCTACCTGCTCTACAGCGTCGGCCCCAACGGTAAAGACGACGGCGGCCGGGGAAGCGCGGACTGCAAGAAAAACGACAACTGGGACGACTTGGCCGTCCGCATGCCGGCGTCCGCCTCCCCATAGCTTACAGCAAACGTCGGGTAGATGGTCGCCTTTCGCTCCGCGAAAGCAGCGCTGCTTTCGCGGAGCGAAAGGCGACTATTGCGGGCGGCGTGCCATTGCATTGCGGCGCCCTGCTCCGACTGGCACAAAACGCGGGCTTGAAATCGCCGGCGAGATTCGCTATCACATGACGGTCGGGAAATATGATTATGCAAATCTGAGATATGCAAATATGAAAGATGCGGCTCGTGACCGCCTCGTTGTCCTCCCCCAAGTCGATGGATTTTGCACCACGGGCTCAAATCGCGACATTTCACTTCCGTCCACCAGCGTCGATGCAACCGATTGAAGCCACAACACTTGCCATCCGATCGACCGCCGCAACCCTTGTTGCGAAATGTGAAGGGTGGTGCAAAACGTCGCTGGTGCAAAATCGCCCGCTCGCCGCATGACCCGGCAATCGCCGCAGAAATCGCACTTCATCGCACCAAAACGCCCGAAAAACAACCATGCCGCAACCGCCCGCAACCAGCATTCCTGAAGTCCAACTCTTCGCCGACGGCGCGTGCAGCGGCAATCCCGGGCCGGGCGGCTGGGCGTTTGTCCTGCGGCACGTGAAATCGGGCAAGGAGAAGGAGGCCTTCGGAGCGGAACGCGAATCGACCAACAACCGCATGGAACTGACCGCCGTCATCCGCGGCCTGGAGGCCCTTACCCGCCCCGCCGCCGTCGAACTGGTGACCGACAGCATCTACGTCGGCAAGGGACTCACCGAGTGGCTGCCGAAGTGGAAGGCCAACAACTGGCGGCGGCGCGAGAACGGCCGCTGGGCGGAAGTCAAAAACGAAGACCTCTGGCGGCGGCTCGACGAACTGCTGGTCCGCCACCGCGTCCGCTTCACCCACATCCGCGGCCACAGCGGCCACGTGGAAAACGAACGTTGCGACACCCTCGCCGTCGCGGCGTATCAGCAGTTCTTGTAATGCTCCAAGCGACCTTTCCCTCCCGGTGGGGCAGACATTCTTGTCTGCCGTGGACAAGTCGGCATATCTGGCAGACAAGAATGTCTGCCCCACCGTGCCGACCGTTATCAGGGCGCGGTGTCGTAGAAGAACGCCGCCGAGCGATAGTCGGCGTTGACGTCGTTCACCGGGCCGTGCTCGAGCTTGGCCTCGATCGACTTGTCCCAGGAGACCGGATCGGTCAGATACCAACGGAACGAGGCGGTCACGTCGCGGTTCGATCGCTTGCGATACACCGGGAACCCGCTGATGGGCGTCGTGCCGGGGCCGTTCAGCCGGCCGGGCACGGCGTACCAGCCGCAGTTGAAACCGTCTTCCGTGCCGGTGCCGTGAATCCGCAGCTCGCCGTCGCAGGTGAATTGCTCGTCGCCTTCGAGCCAGGTGGGCAGGTTCGATTTGTTATGCCCCTCGGTGGTCAAGTAGACGCCGATGAAGCGGCCGCGCCCCTGGCGAATGAGATAGGGATGGTAGACGCCGGTTCGCGTCGGCAGGCTCTCGTGGTAGACGGCGTGCAGGTAGCCGAGGTTCTTGGAGACGTCCGTCTTGTCGAGCGGAGACGCCAGCAGCGCCAGCTTGCCCGAGAGCGGTTTGGCGGTGCGGAGCACGATCTTGGCCGAGTGGCGGTAGGGCATCGGCATGAAGTTGTACCAGACCCCCTTGCTGTTCCCCACTAGCAACGAGCGAAAGACGATGGGCCGGTTCGCCTGGCAATAGAAATAGTCCAAGGGCAGGTCGACGGCCGGGTACTTGGCGCCGTCCCAGGTGATTTGCAGCCGGGCGTCCTCGGCATTTTCGATCTGCTCTGGCTTGAGATCGAGACACACCGCTCGGATCATCGCCGGCCCGCGCGGGGCGTCGAGACTGACCGAGCGGCCGGCTTTCAGCGTGAACTTCGACGATCGCATATCGAGTTTGCTCGATTCGTCCAGCCCCAGCGGCGCCAGCGACAGATCGCCGCACGAGGTCCACGCCTTCGCCGCCTTCGCCATCGCCTTGCGCTGCGGCTTGCTCAACGGATAGTGGAACGTGACGAGCCCCTTGTCGCTGGGGAAGGTGCGATAGACGATCTGCACGAACTTCACATCGGTGCCGTCGACCATGACCTTGCAGCTCTTGCGGTAAGGGATCGGCACGTAGCAGTAGAACCCTCCCAGGGCCACGTCGGCCAGCGGCCGCGGAAACCCGTCCAGCTTGCCGTAGAAAATGTCTTCCAGCGGCACGTCGAGCGCCGGCTTCTTCTCGCCGTCGAGGTAGATGCGGATGTGCTCGCCTTTCCTTCCCAGCAGGCCGGGCACGCCGTATTCGGAATGGGGGAAGTGCATGCGCTGGATGCAGCCGGGCCCCTCCATTTCGGCCAGCACCGCGTTGCCGTCCTCCTTGCGCAGAATCGAGTACTTGCCCGAAAAGCCGTCGTCGTTTCCGCCAGTGCGGTCGTAGCTGCTGAACATCTTGCAGGTCTCGCCGGGCTGCAAGTGGGGAAGCAGGTTGACGCGGTACAACTCCTCGATAAACCGCGTCTCGGGATTCGTGGCCGGCGGGCTTCCTCCCGCGGCGAAGCCGACGGAATCGATCGCCGCGGCAACGAGAAGGCAACAAAGCAGTGACACGATAATCGAAGACCTCACGTTCAATCTCCCTCCAAAAGGAACACGAATCTCCACTAATCGCCACGGATTCCGTTTGTTGCTCTGGTTCCCACGCTCTGCGTGGGAACCCCTGTCCTAACGCTCCGCCTCAAACCGAGCGACGCGAAGCGTCGTGGACGGTTACGTTCCCCACGCGGAGCGTGGGAACGAGGGTGGCCATCCCCTAACTCCCCATTCTCACGGAACGCGGCGATACTTCATGATAGCAGCGCTGGGCCGCTCCGTCATCGAGACGGGCAGGCCCTTTTCCATCAACTCCTTGCCCAACATCTCCGTCTCGCCGGGCTGATCGAACCGGGTGATCCGATACTTGGCCTCGGGCTCCAGCCCGCGGAGCCGCAGCCGGGCCGACTCGTAGATGCTCTCCGCCCGCCGGAAGACCTCGACAATGCCGTCGCCCGGCTCGGGCCGGTTGAATTGCCACGCGACCCAGACGCCGGGGTCGCGGTTGGCCGAGGTCAGCGGGTAGTAATCGCCATAGAAATACGGCGCCACCTCGCGCCACTGGGCCGTCAAATGCCGAAGCTTGTCGTAATCCAGCCCGCGCTCACGAATGTCGAACAGCAGATTCAGGCTCGGGCAGGCGCAACACCAGAAGCCATACGACTCGATCGGCGTCTTGCCGGTGACGAAATACGTGGCCTCGCTCCAGGCGACCGTGCCGGTGCCGAAGAACGGGATCCACATCGCGAGGCCGTAGGTCATCGTCTGCTGGCCGATCGGCTCCATCGTCTTGTCGCTCCGCCACAACGGCACGGCGCGGCGCATCATTTCCAGATCGTTGCGGCGTCCGCCCGAGGCGCATTCGTCGATCAGCATGTCGGGATGCCGCCGCCGCAGTTCGTCCCAATAGGCCAGCAGGTTGGTGATGTGCCGGATCTCCGTAATCCCCTGCCGATCGGGCGCGTCGGCCGCCCGCCAGTAACCCAGCGGGTCCATATTGAAGTCCTGGCGATACAGGTCGATGCCCTCGTCGACGAGCACTTTGTCGACGCGATTGGTGATCCACTTGAGCACGTCGGGATTGCCGAAGTTCAAGAGCCCACCCTGCCTCCCGCCGAGGACCCACTCGGGATGATTCTCGGTCAGCCATGTTCCCGCCGCCACTCGCTCCGGCTCGAACCAGAGCAGCGTCTTGAGGCCTTTCGAATGGACATAATCGGTGACGGCCCGCAAGCCGCGGGGGAATCGCCGCCTATCGACCTCCCAGGTGCCGACCTTTGGCCAGCCGTCCGGATCGCACTTGTACCAGCCCGCGTCCAGCCACCAATAATCGAGCTTGATCCGCTCTTCGAGATAGCGGTTGAACCAGGCGAAATGGGCCGCCTCGTCCGACTTGTACATCTCCTCATACGCGCCGCCCAAATAGGCCTCTTGCATCGGAGCGGGCGGCTGGCCGTGCGGTCTGGGGATATTGTGGGCGATCATCCAGCGCCGCCAGACGTTCTGCGCGCGAATCCAATCGCCGCCTTTCCAGAATTGCAGCACGGAAAGCGGCGTGCGGACCTCTTCGCCCGGATGCAGCTTGAAATGCGTCAGCTCCTGGCCCGCCCGGATTTGCAGGCCGCGATCGGCGTCGCGGATGAAGTCGGCGTCCCACTGGCCGGGCCAGCCGACAGCGAGGATCAGCCCGTCGTGCTTGTTTCGCTCCAGGTTGAAGTAGGACATGTTGGTTTGGGTCGAGCGGCCGCCGGCGGCGCCGAGGCGCTTTGTCGAGTTGCCGCCGAGCACCGATTCCAGCGGCGTGTAGTCGGTATTGTCGGCCGGGGCGCCGACGTTGTGGTGCAAGAGGTATTCGTGATCCGGCCCGCGCTGCCAGCGAATGTCCATCGACTGGATGTTCTCGATGATCGGCGTGTCGGCCGCGGCGTTGTTCTTGAAATGAAGCGTCCACTCGACCATCGGGAAATCGTCATAGGCCACGGCCTCGCAGCGAACCGACAGCCCGCCGGCGGGATCAGAGTAGACGACGGTATGGGCCGTGCGGTGCTCGTCGAGTTTCTTCGATTGCCGATCGACCTTCCATGTTGCCAGGAACTCGGCCGAGGGCTTGCCGTTGTAGGTGAACGAGAAGGGCGGGTCGGCCGAAAAGAGTCCCTCTTGCTCTTCGACGACCGGCAGATCGCCGAGCAAGATGGGCTTGCCGTCGGCCAATTCGACCTTGGCGTCGGCCCAATCGGCCTGGTCCCAGCCGATGCCGTCACCGGCATCGCCCACCTCCAAAGAAAACTCCGTCGCGCCGCCAAGGTCGATCTCGATCGGCTTGGCGGCCACGTGGACTTTCATCACGTCGGAGCAAAAGACGCGGCGGCCGGCGATGTTTACGGAGAAGACGACAGTCCCATTGCCGCTGGCCGTCTGCGGATTGTTGTCCAACCCGATCCGGCAGGTGAACTTCTTGCCGGGCCCGGGCAGGCGGACGACGATCTTGCTCGTGGCGTGGGCGGCGATGCCGTGGGTGAACTCGCGATCAACGATCTTCAGCGGCTTGCCGTAACGCGAGTTTCGTTCGATCGGGCCGTTGTTTACCGCGACGATCAGGCCCGGCGTCTGCGGTCCCGCCGATTCCGGGGCGAGAAACTTCGCCGCCGTAAAGCGGCCGGCCTCCGCCATCTCGTCGGCAGTCGGCTTGACCGTATCGGCCGCCCACGACGGCAGAACTTCGAACAGTAGAGCGACAACAAACGCGGACGAAAGCGAAGTGCGATGCGCTGTCATGGCGAGCTCCTGGAGGTTAAACTACGAACACGATTGGCTCAAATGTGGCCGTCTTACATAAAGGGATCACGAAAACGCCAAAGTCCGAAAGCACGAAGGGCGAGCAGCGGCCGCGGTTACGCCGCGCACGGCTTGCCAAATCAATTTCTTTCCTTTTTGAGTCTGTAGCATCATTACCGGGTTCGACAACAAGAAAAAGCCCTCGTTCCCACGCTCCGCGTGGGAACGCACTGGTCCCGACGCTCTGCGTCGCCCATCCCGGCGGAGAGCGTCGGAAAGACAGCGGTTCCCACGCGGAGCGTGGGAACCAGAACCCGGTAATGATGCTACAGACGCTCTTTTTTCGTGGTTTCGTCGTTTCGTGATTTCGTGATTGCCGTATGCTGCTGAACTCTCAATAGTCTCTATTCTTCTCGCCGCACCGTCACAGGCCCCAACAGGCCGGAGGGCATCAGCGGCTGCGTGGGCGGATATTGTACGTTGGTTTTCGCGATGCGCTTCTCCGGCGGCAAACGGGCGTCGCCGACCAGGCGGTTCAGCCAGGTATTGACGACTTCAATCTCCAGTTCGTTTCCCTTCTCCTTCACCACGCCGGAAACATCAACTCGCCACGGCGCCGTCCAAACGATGCCCAGATCGCGGCCGTTGAGCCGCACGCGGGCAAGGTAATCCACCGTGCCGAGGTCGAGAAAGAGGCCCTTCTTCGGCAGCGACGGCAGTTCCGCGAGGTCGAACGTCCTCCGGTATACCGCGGTCCCGCTGTAATACTTGATTCCCTCTTCCGGCCGCTTCGTCCAATCCTCCAGTTTCTCGAAGACGACTTTCTCCGGCCCGCCCCATTTCGGATCGAATGCGACCGTCCACGGGCCGCCAATCTCGGCCACCTGCCTCAACTCGGGGAAGTTTGGCTTTCCGCCCGATTTGTTTACCCCGTAAGCTGGTCTGTGGAAGACAACAAAGAAGCTCTGGTGGGGCTCGACCGTGATGGGGACCTCGACACACTGATCTCCAGCTTCTTTATACTCAGGGAGGTCACGACGGGCACCTGTCACGGGGTCCCACAGTTCTGGTATCCGGCCGTGGGCGCGGAAAAGGCCCACTCCCTTCTTACCTTCCGTAGCCTGATTCGACACGAAGTAGAAATCCGCGCCGCCGATGGCTCGGTGGATGAACTCCACACCCTCGAGATCCGGTACCTCGAAATCCTCCGATAGGTTAAGGATGTCCATGACTTCGTTAACCGCGAGCCCTCGAACCAAAAGTCCTTCTCCGATGGACTCAATTTTCGCCTCCGTGCGAGCCTCGTCCCACATCGAATCGGCGATCTCCTTGAGTTCCTCGTCAGCCTTTGGCCAATTGGTCAAGCCCGGAGTGTGGAGCGGCCTTTGGCCGAGCACAGTTGCGCCATCCTCTATCAGTTGGCGAATCTTGCGAAGCACGGCGGGTGACATGGTCTGCTGCGTCGGCAGTACCAGCAACCAATAGCTCATCCCGTCCGAAAGAACCAACCGGTGGTCTTTGACGCTCATCTGGTTTAGAATGACATCGGCATTGACGCAATCGTAGTTGTACCCCGGCGGCAATGCAGGCTTGAGGAATCGCTTGCCGGGGACGTATTTCGACGTGCCTTCGCCGACGAAGTAGCAGACGTCGGCGTGAAAGCGGCCGGCTTGCAAGATGTTCTGGCAGCGGGCCAGATAGGTCAGGAACGGCTTGGACATGTTCCACCAGGTGACGTGGCGGTCGATGTGCGTGCCGGCGCCGTACTGATAGCCGGGCATGTCCTCGTTGGGCTGGTGCGTGTACTGGTGGAACATCACGCGGTTCAGGCCGTCGCAAAAAGCCTCGTCGCCCAGCGGTTTGAGCGTGGCAGGATATTCGAGAAAGTGCGACCAGGCGGTGAACGACTCGGCCTGCACGATCTTGCGGCCGTAGATGTGGGCGGGCGAAGCCACCGAGCGGATCACGTTGCAGAACGGATAGAACTGCGACATGATGTCGGTTCCCCACCAGAACTCGCCCATGGTCACATCGCACTGGCCCGCCGCGCGGAGCCCATCGAACTGCGGATGCGGATACGTTCCGTAGCCCGTCTCGCAATGGATGCCGACCCCGCGGGCGTGGGCCAACTCGGCCAACCGCCCAAAGAACTTCTCGATCATCAAATCGCTGATCGTCATGCGGATGTCGAACAGGAAGCGGTCGCTGATTTCGCGGCTGTCAACGATCCGCCGGGCCATCGCCGGCAGATAGCGCAGCGGATCGTAGCCGCGGCGGGTACGGAACTCGTCGAGGAACTTCGCCGACCAGGTCGGCTGCTGCCCCAAGACGTTGGCCCCAGTTTCGTAGCTATCGACGTGCAGATACTTTAGCGTCTTGCCGACGTAAGGTCCGGCGGCGTCCAAGAGCGGCTCGGCGCAGTGCTTGAAGTGCATTTCGATGCCGATCGGGTCGAGCATGTCGGCCTCGTAACCGATGACGGTCGAAGAGCAGCGGGTCCGCTGGCCTTCGAGCGTGTAGCCGAAGCGCAAGATCGTCCAACGGCCCTGGGGCGCCTGCCACTGGAGCCGCCCGCGGCTGTCCATCCGCGACGAAAGGTCAATCACTTCGCTGCTGCGGCAATCGCGAATTCCGTCCTCGGCGTATTCCTCGTCCATCACCGCCGGGCCCTGCTTCGGCCAGTCCCAAAAGCCGCGGTTGCCCGACTTGAACCACCACCACTTGATGCCGGGGCGTTGCGGCGGTTCGTCCCCTTTTCGCAGAATCCACATCTCCGCCAGGCGAACATCGGGCGTATAGACCGATTGCACGACGAGCCGGAAGACCTTGGCTTTGACCGGAGGAAACTCGACGCGTTTGGCCTCGCCCCGGCCCATCTTCCATAAGAAATGGGTCTTGAATGAGACGCCGTCGTCGGAGACTTGAAGGGCGCAGTTCTGCACCCCGCCGTCTTTGTCGTTGGCCAGGAAGATCGCCGAAGCCGCAAGCGGCTGCGAATAGACGTAATCGACCCAGGCGGGGGCGGTGGGGGTCGGCGGCACCGCGGCACGCCAGATCGTGTGCGGATCGCCGTCGGCCACGTCGGCCGGGGGCCAATTCCATTCGCCGCAGTATCCGCCGACGGCTGAACTAGCGCGGATTTCGGCCGGCTGCACCGGACGGGTCGGCTTTTCGCGAATCGCCAATACGGCAACGTCGCGGTAGAAATTGTCGATTGTCGGTGGTTGCGGCAGAGCTTGCGACACCGGGCGGGGTCCATCGACTTGCGTCTCCGACCAGACGAGCTTCTTATTGGCAGCCTCGGCGGGAATCCACGGGCCCCCAGCGTCCCAGCCGTCGCAGAGATTCACGCTGACCTCCATTCCCAGCCGTGCGGCTTCGCTCAGGGCGAAGCGGAACAGGGCATTCCACTCCGGGCTGAGAAACTTCGGGCCTTGCGGCGAGTCGCCGCCGCCGGCGTTGAAAATCAGCACGCCCTGAATCCCCTGCCGATGCATCTCTTCGAGATCGCGGGTGATGCCGTAGCGGGTGACGTTGCTATTGAGCCACCACCAATATGTCCACGGCCGCGCGGCCGCCGGCGGCGAGAGGAACTGCCGCTCCATCTCCGTTTCCGCCGGGGCCACGCCGACCAGCGAGATGACGATGGCGAGAACGCACCATGCCAGCTTGTTGCCGAAGATGCTCATCTCTCAGTCCCCTGCAAGCCGCTCTCAATGCGGCAGTTTCAACGACGGATCGCCGTAGACCATGTACTTCATCGCCTGGAAGAAGATCGACGGTGGGTACCAGCCGGAGTCGGGCTTGATTGTAGCAAGCCCCTGTTGGTCATAGTAGTAGGATACAGCTTGCATCCAGCAATCGCCCAGGCGGGCGGTGGGCGTGCCGCCCCAACCCTTGACGAAGCCGTCCATCAACGTCAGCCCGCACGGCTGTCCACCGGTGTTGCAACCGATGTACGCCACCGCGCCGTTCGGGCCGGCGCGGAGAAGCTGCTTGCCCAGGCCGAACGAATTGTAGCGGCCTTTTTGATACACGGCCGGCGGAGGGGGCGGGGCCTTGAAGACTTCGCCCGCATAGGTCCCCTTGTGCTCCACGCCCTTGTAGTCCACGTACGGCTCGTAGGGCGCCAGCGCGCAGAACTGCGCCGTGTTGCAGCCGATCGACATCATTACCGGCAGGTGGTCTGCGTTCTTGATCCGCCGCAGACATTTGACGTGCAGCGACTGCTCCCACTGGTCGTTCGACCCGTGACCGGCGTGCAGCATCAGATCGACGCCGGAGTTGAGCAGTTGCACGACCTCGTGGTAGTCCGGGGGCGGAGCCGCGGACTGACGGGCGCCGTCCGAGTAATACCGTTTCTTGATGGACCAGCCCTTCGGCAGCGCCTTGGCTTGCTCGTCCATCGCCCGGCGGGCGTCGATCCAGCCGTCGTTGCAGATCAGCGCGGCGCAGCCATGCGACGGCGCGGCCGCAATCCGCCGCTCGTAGCCGATCGACTTGGCGACCAGCGTCCTCACCTCGGCGGCGGTGTTGACCGGCCAGCGGCCGACGGCCAATTGCGGGCGGTAGTAGATCGCGTCGTAGTTGATCGGGTCGTTCTTGTTCTTCTCGCCGCGGACTTCGCCGAAGTAGCGGGCGTGAAAGCCCTCCTTCCGTGCGTTCCAATCGTCGAACGAGCCGTCGGCCTTGGCCACGTCGGCGTAGTAGAGATCGCAGGGGTAGAAGGAGTAATCGAACGCCGCCGGGTCGGCGCGGTCGAGGACCATGTATCGCACCGGCATCACCTCGGAATCGCCGACCAACAGCACGTAATGCACGTGCCGCTCGCACCATGCCCTGTAGAGGAAATGCTTCAGTTTCTCGGCGTCGTCCACTCCCCGGTTCTGGGCGAGCACGTCCTCCAGCGCGGCCGACTCGACGGCAAGCTCCTGTTTCTTGTGCTCGACGAACGGCTGCAACTCCTTCTGGAAGCCGCGCGGCGAGACGATCAACAGCGTCCGCCGCTGGGCGGCCGCGGGCGGAGCCGCCTTCTTCGCCGCCACGGCCGCCCGCAACGCAGGCGAACCGGCCAACCCCGAGAGGATCACTGCGGCCGTCGCTGCAACGGCCGCCACAGTCGTGCGAATGCGAATCATGTTGTCTCCGTCAATTGGTACTTGGCATTGATGTGGAAACGCCTCCCGCCGCGACTCAATGGAAGAACAGGCTGCGATTGCCGAGGACGACCCGCGTCAAAATGGCCGCGTATTCGCAGTATTTCTCGACGCCACCGGGTGCGACGGTGCCGTCGGCCTGGGCGTGATATCGCTCGCGCCAATAGCCGTCGCTCTTGGCGGCCAGCGAGACTTTGCGCGCCGATTCTACCAGGCGGCGGTGGGCCTTCATCCGCTCACAGGCGGCCGCTTCGAGATACCAGACGCGGCCCATCGCGGCCACGTCGTGCAGTTGCGCGGCCGATACCGGCAGAGGCTCGTCGTGCTCCCATTTCTCGTAGCTGCGCGGCCGTGAGACGGTCTGCGTGGGCATGCCGCCCCACCAGAAACCCTTCTCCCCGGTCAGCCGCGGCCAGAGCGATTGCAACTTGCGGCCGCCGACAACGCCGAAAGCCACCGCCGCCCAATTCACGTCGCTCAAACCGTGCAAATCGACCAGCCCGCGGATGGGATGAACGTATTCGCCGAAATGATCGCCGCGCCAGAAGGCCGTATGGAAAGTTTCCGTGAGTTTGTCGGCTTGGACGGACCAGACAGCGTGCGAGGTCGCATCACCAGCCGCGCGGAACAACCGGGCCAGTTCGCGAAAGGCGTGGATCGCATAGCATTGGGTCACGCCGTCCCAGTTGTACCGCGCCGGCAATTCGGTGTAAAAGCCCGCCCCGCCGATCAGCCCGTTCTTGTCTTTTCTGCCGAGCACGTACTTCGCGGCCGCTGCGAGCGAGGGAAGCCGCTTGCGCAGCCAGGTCGCCGAGCCGGCAGTGTCGAAGATCTCCGCGGCCGTGAGCACGTAACAGACCGGCGCCAGAACGCCCAGCGGGTCCTTGGGATGCCAATGCTTGAACAGCCCGATCCACGCCCGCGGCTGTTGGCTCGATAGCGGCAGGCCGTCGCGCTTCGGCGGTTTGTAGGTATAGATGTCGTGCGGCGTATTCAGACCGCTCAAGCAGCCGCCCGCCGGGGTGTCGCCCGGGAAAATCGCGAATGGAATGTGCCCGTCGTTGCGCTGCGAGGCGCGAACGAAATCGAAATAGTCGAGCACCATGCGGGTGCGGCCCATCAGCAGATACGCACCGGCCATCTGCCACGAATCCAGCCCCGGCCAGGTGGCGTTGCCATAGGCCCGGCCATCGGCCGAAATCCAGAAATAACCGGGGTAATCGGTTTCGACCGCTACGGGGATCATGTTTTTCAGGATCGCAGCCTCCATGCCGGCGCGAATCGTCGGATCGGCGATGCGGGCGAACATCCGCGACGGATCGGGCGGCGGCTGATCCGCAGGCGACTGGCGGGCAAACAGTCTTCTCCCCGCCCACACCAACCCGACGCCTGCCGCCCCCGCGCGAAGAGCGAACGACCGTCGCGACAATCTCGGATTGTCAGACATAAGAATGCCTTTTCTCGGCAATCGCGGTATTACCCCGTTGCACGAAACCGCTCTTCGGCTAAGGGTGGGATTGGGCGGGAGGTGGGCGGCAAACCGGTGGGAAGCTCGAAACACAGCAATCTCATTGTAACACGAGCACGCCGGAGAACGCAACTGGCACAGCCGCGGTTCGCAGCACCGTGACCGCCGCGGCGGCTCGCTTCCCTACGGGGCGCGGCTAAACGGATTCTGGGGCACCTGCACCCGGCACGACGGATAATGCCGCCGCTTTCTTCCCGACGAACGTGTAATACGGCGCGGAGCAACGGCAGGTAGGGCATGTGCCCCCGCGACTCGCTGCAACGGACCTCCGCGAAACGACTTCGCAGGTAGGGCAGATGATCGGCCGAGGGAAAGACGTCGTTGAGGCCGAAAAACAGCGGCCAGAAATTGCGGCCGAAGAATCCGTGGCGGGCCAACCCTTTGGCCGGGTGTTTGCGGGAAACATAGAAATCGATCGCCCCGATCACGCCGCCTGGCCGCAACATCGAGAGGGCGTTGTCGATGGCGGCGAACCAGTCGGGAATCATCGTAAGCGAATAGGAAAAAGTCACAACGTCGGCGTGACCCTCGGGCGGGCGGAAAGTGGTCGCATCCGCGTCAATCGCCTCCACGTTCTTCCAGCCCCGCGCTTCAATCCGCCGCCGCGCCATCTGCAGCATCGAGGGGGAGAGATCGACGATGTACGCCCGGCCGAGGGCGTCGATCCGCGGGCCGAGTTGTTCGAGATTCCAGCCGGTTCCGCCGCCCATATCAACCCAGACGCCGCCCGGCGGCGCGTCGATCGCGGCGAACAACTCCTGCCGGCCGTGCAACAATCGTATGCGGAAGTTGTCGAAATTGTTGGCCTGCCCTTCGTAGAACGCCTCGATCCGCGCCGCGCTGTCGCCGCCGCGTGAGCGCTTCAGCGTAACGCAATAGAGCGTCTTCAACTCGGCAAAGAACGACATCGACGCGTCCCATCTGTTGCCCACGATCACCTACTTGAGCCGCTTGCGGCTTCGCGACGCAAGGTCATTTACCAACGACGCTCGAACGAGCGGGCATCGGGCGGAGATAGGGGCGAATCTGCTCCAGTCTCTTTTGCCCAACGCCCTCCACTCGCCGCAGATCGTCCTGCTCGGCGAACGGGCCGGCCGCTCGCCGCGATTCGACGATCCGTTTGGCCAACGTCTCGCCGATGCCGGGCAGTTGCATCAGCTCGGGCCAATCGGCCTGGTTGATATCGACCTGGAAGCCGGCGGTCAAAGGCTCGGCCTGATCGATTTCGACCAGCCGGCCGCTCAACCCGCCCCGACTGATCCACCATCCGCCGATTGCCGCCAACGCAAGCACGACCAACGCCGCGACGGCCAATTGATCGCCGCGGCGAAGCAACCAGCGAGGATGACGTGAAGGAGTGGGCATAGACACAACTATTATCGCCAATTCTCGCCGGGTTGTCACTATCGGCCGTTTAGCCGCGCCCCGAAGGGAAGCGCTGGTGCCGACCAACGCGTTCCGCTGTCCCAAGGTGCCGCAAGCCCCGAAACCCATTACCGCGTCCCCCGCAAAGCACTGGTTGCCCAGAACACACACGACCTTTACAATGTGATTTCTTACGTTTTTCTCTCGGGAGGTCAGTTTCGATGCCGAACAATCTGCCCGATGAAGCCGCTGTCCGAGCCGCGCTGGCCGAGTTCCAAGACCCCGAAACCGGACGAAGTGTCGTTACACTCGAACAGATCCACGCACTGCATCTCGAAGGCGATCGTTTGTCGGTCGTGCTGGGGCTTACCGCGTGGTCGGCCCCGTTGTGGGAGCAAGTCCGGGTTGAATTGGCCGAGCATCTCCGACGGCGTTTTCCCGCTCTGACGACAAGCGTCGAGATCGCCGTTCATCGGCGCAAACCGGAGAAACTGGGCGACATCGGGCTGGCGGCAAAGACCGTCGTGGCGGTCGGATCGGGCAAGGGGGGCGTGGGCAAAAGCTCCATCGCCGCCTATCTCGCCTGCGGCCTGCAACGAGCGGGCTGCGAAGTCGGACTGCTCGACGCCGACCTCTACGGCCCGAGCATTCCTCTGATGTTCGGCTGCCACCAGCCGCCGCAGATGATCGGCGATCGAATCCAGCCGGTCCTGGTCGAGGGGCTGCGGATGCTATCGATCGGTCTGCTCGTGCCCGAGGACGAGGCGGTCATCTGGCGCGGCCCGATGCTGCACACCGCCCTCGCGCAATTCCTCCGCGACACGGCCTGGGGCGACCTCGATTACCTGGTGATCGACATGCCGCCGGGCACGGGCGACGTGGCCATTTCGCTGTCGCAGTTACTGCCGCTTAGCGGGGCGATTGTCGTCTGCACCCCGCAAGACGTCGCCCTGTTGGACGCCGTCAGAGCCATCACCATGTTTCGCAAGGTGAACATCGACGTGCTGGGCATGGTCGAGAACATGAGCTTCTTCATCTGCCCGAACTGCCACGCCCGCCACGAAATCTTCGGCTCGGGCGGCGCGCGGCAGCGGGCGTCGCAACTGGGCGTGCCGTTCCTGGGCGAAGTCCCCATCTGCACCGAATTGCGCCTCGGCGCCGACCAGGGTCGCATCGCAGCCGCCTTCGATCATCCTGTCGCCGGCCCTTGCCTGCAAGCGATTTGTCGCAATTTCGTGGCCAACCTCGCCGCCGCGCAGCGTGCCCATCCCAAGTTGCCGACGTTGCCGATCTTGCGATGATCCGCAGCGCGAGCGTCTCCCGTGGAGCGCGGCCGTCTCGCCTGGAGCATGGGCGTCTCACCCGCCGTAGCCCTTGCGGGCGAGACGCCCGCGCTCCGGCCCATGACGTAGTCGTGAAGCGATCCACTATGGCTCGTCGCAGGAAAACGTAGGGCCGCCGAGGAGCTTGTCCCCGGCGGCCCTTTCTCGTCGTAGTCGGTGCAATGCTGGGTCATGTCCTGTGCAATTACTTGCAGCAGCACATTCCCTTTTTTGCGACCTTCTTGGTCGTCTTCTTCTTGGCGACCTTCTTGGCCGGCGCCTTCTTGGCTGGCGCCTTCTTGGCAGCCTTCTTCTTGGCCACTGTCACTCCTCCGTCAAGAGTTGATTGCGGGCCTTCGAGCTGACGGATCCGACCGTCGGAAGCGCAGCATCCTCCCCGCCTGCGATATGTTTTACCCGCTTCCAGGATTTCTGCAAGGGGTGCTGGCGAGAATTCACTCGCCCGCTACAAGAAACCCGCGAGCGACCGCAGACCGACGCGCGAAAGCTCACCAGCGGCTGCCGCCCATGTAGTTCTGCAACGCGATAAAGCTCGCCCAGGCGAGATAGCCGAAGAACACCGCGACGTAGAGGCTCTCCATGCGTACGTAACCGTACACCGCCATCCCGATCGCGGCGAAGATCGACAACAGCATCGATTGCCGAATCCCATCGCGCGGAGAGAATCGCACGAGCAGTTCCCGCGCGATTTGCCCGCCGTCGAGAGGGTAGATGGGCAGGAGGTTCACCAATCCCCAGATGCTACAGATGAAGAGCACATCATTCAACAGCCAAAAAATCCGAGGATTCGGCACTATCACGTACGGCTGGAAATACGATGGGTCGAATCCGACTTTGTATCCCGCCGCAAAGCACGCCGCAAGCAAGGACGCGGCGAACAGAAACCCGATGCCCGGCCCCGCGACGCTAATGAGAACGTTGGTCAACGTGTCGGACCGCTTCGTCGCGAAGCCCTGCCGCGGGTCGTGCGAAGTCAGTCCCCCCATGCCGTACAAGACAATCCACGGCCGATATCCATGCACTTGCATCATCCACGCGTGGCCCAATTCGTGAAGAAGAATCGAGAAGAAGACGGCCGCCACCCAGGTCAAAATGCCGATCCCATCACTCCCCTTGGCGCCGAGAATCACCGTCACCAGCCAAAACAGCGGGTGAACTCGCACTGGAATGCCGAACAGCACGAAGTTCAGATCGTACTGGGTTCGCGAGGGCTCGCCAATCAACACGAAACAACTCCAAGGTACGGGATAGTGAATGAAGAATACGTGAAAGATGAGGGCGGCGGAAGGGGGGAACGACGAAACTCCCGCTTGCGGTTTCGCAGAAACTCGGCGATCAACTGTACGATGCCCCTCGCAATGCCGGCGAGACCGCTCGACCCTCGTTGACTCTGCTCTCCGCGTCGTCCACCCAAATCGCCTTCAGGATGTACTCCGCAGCCCGCCCCGAGGCGCCCCCGTGGGCCACGCGATTCCTGAGAGCAGCCAACGCCTCAACCCGTTCCCTCCGCTTCGCCGAATCGGTAAGCCACTCGACAATGTGCCCGGCGATCTCCGCCGATTTGTCCTCGTGCGTCAGATACTCGGGAAACAGCACCCGATCGGCATCGGGCTGCCCGGGATCGTACGGCCTTAGGTCGATCTCATCCAGGCCGCCCGTGGAAAGCAAGTTGACCAGTGTAATGTACTTCACCTTGCGAAAAAACGTCTGCACGAAGTAAGCCGGACGACTGATCCAATAGAGGATGACCGTCGGCGTGGTGTGATAGAGCAATTCGAGCGATACCGAGCCGGAGACCGACATCGCGCAATCGGCCAGCCGCATCAGCTCGGGCGTCTTGCCTACGCAAATCTCGATCGGCAGCCCGCTCTGCTCGATCAGCGGCCGGGCAATTTCGGCTTGATGCGGCTTGAACGCCGCCACCGCGAAACGCACGCTGGGCACCCTCCGCTGAATGATCCCCGCCGCTTTGAGAAACCACCGCAGGTTCTGCGTGACCTCCTGCGTACGCGAGCCCGGGAGAATCGCTACCAGGGGGCCCGCCGCCGCCTCATGCTCCTCCAGAAACCGCTTGTCGTAAGGATAGCGGCGAACCTCGTCGAAAAACGGATGGCCTACGAACGTCGCATTGCAGCCGTGCCCGCGAAGCCAACTCTCCTCGAACGGCAAGCCACACAAAGCGTGGTCGACAAACCGCCGCATCTTCGTGACCCGCCAGCGAGCCCACGCCCAAATCTGCGGCGGTGAATAATAAAAGACGGGAATGCCGTGGGCCTTCGCCCGCCGTGCAATCCACCAGTTGAAGCCCGGATAGTCGATCAGTACGACCGCGTCCGGACGGTGGTGCTGAAAGTACCGATCGGCCCGGCTGGCCAAGTCGAGGAACTTGTGCAAGTTCAACAGCACCCGGGCAAACCACATCACCGCCAAAGCGGTCAGGTCGGCCTGAAGCTGGCAGCCCGCCTCCGCCATTTTCGGCCCGCCGTAGCCGACCGTCAGAATGCCGGGGCAGTGCTCGCGCAACTGTCGGATCAGATTCGCCCCGTGCACATCGCCGCTAGGCTCGCCGACCGAAAAGAAGATCGTTGGAAATCTCGGTTCCGCCATCGCACGCACCGATATCTCTCGCCGCTAAACGCAACGTCCAGCGCGTCGGATGCCGTCCTATCCCGACGCAGTCGTCCTAACTCCCAAGGCTGGGTGCAGCGTCTACCGTAAGGGAACAATGCGGCGTCGCAAGGAGAGTGTCGCACCGCAAGCCCTTGCGCAGCCTGGCCGTACAAGCATCGCAAATTTCCCATTTTAACGGAAGACCAGTTTTGCGGGGTAATCGGGGGAGGGGTAAACACCCGATCTGCTCCTCTACCAGCTTCCTGTTCCACTGCCGCGTGTCGCTGAGTCAGCCGACTTCCGGTACACGGCCGGTTGGGTTGCCGGCAAGTGGGGAATGTGAAGTCGTACGAAATCAGGAGATCTGGTCACTTCCGCATTCGACCGTGTTGACGCTCTCACAGCGCGTCGGTATGCTATTAGTTTCACTGAAGGGCCAAACCGGCATAATCGAGTGACCGGAACACCTCTGTTGTTCTTCGGTTGCAGCGTCTAGGCTACTGTGAGTGTTCCCTGAAGTACGACCAGGAAGTCAGGCACGCTTGTCGACTTGGCAGAGTAGTGGGCAAGAGGGTAGAGCGTCGTCAAGCAAAGTAACGCAGTAGTTTTGTCCTCGGGGCGTAGCTCAGCCTGGCTAGAGCGCTTGGTTCGGGACCAAGAGGTCGCTGGTTCAAATCCAGTCGCCCCGACTAGAACGTAAAACCCGCCGGTTCCTAGACTTAGGAACACCTTTCCGTGCCGGAAAGTGCGGCTCAAAGGTCCGGGATTTCGTGGTAAACCTACCACGAAACTCCTGGAAGGAGTCGCATCATGGCACGTCCGAAGAACAAAATCCCCTCGTATCTGCCCCACCCGGCCTCGGGGCAAGCCCGCGTCCGCTTCAATCGGCGCAACATCTACCTCGGGCCCTACGGGTCTCCCGAGAGCCAGCAGGCATATGCCCGCTTCATTGCCGAAAATGTTGGCAATGGGAAGCCGCCAACTATCACCGTACCAGAGGGGGAAGGGCTGACCATCGCCGCCCTGGTCGTCAAGTACGACGATTTCGCCCAGGCGTACTATGTCAAGAATGGCGTTCCCACGGACGAGAAGTACGCGATCAAGGCTGCCGTAGCCCCGCTGGTTCGGCTGTACGGCGATACCCCGGCCGACGAGTTCGGCCCGAAACGGCTGAAGGCCGTCCGGCAGGAAATCGTTACCAAGGGACGGAGGCGCAAGCGAAAGCATACCGGTGAGCCGCTAACGCGAAAGTACATCAACTACCGGGTCGCGTGCATCGTGCGAATGTTCAAGTGGGCCGTTGAGGAGGAACTGGTGCCTGTGACCGTGTACCAGTCGCTTAAGGCGGTTGCGGCCCTGCGAAAAGGTCGGACCAACGAAGTCTTGGAATCCCGGAAGATCAAGCCCGTGCCAGAGGAACACATCCCGCCGGTCCTCAAGGAGTTGCCGCCCCAGGTCGCTGCGATGGTCCAAGTCCAACGGTTGGCCGGCATGCGGCCGGACGAAGTGACAATCTTAAGGCCGGGCGATATCGATCGCAGCGGCGAGGTTTGGAGCTACAGGCCGTTCACCCACAAGACTGAACACCATGAGATTGATAAGGTGATCCTGCTCGGTCCCAAGGCTCAAGAAATTCTCAAGCCCTGGCTGGATCGTGATGCCGCGGCCTATCTCTTCAGTCCTAAGGAGGTCCGTGAAGCCAGTCTGGCGAGCCGCCGGAAGGATGAAACCGGCCGACGAAACAAGAAACGATTGCGAAAACGGCGGCAGCCAACCCGAACCCCGCGTGAGAGGTATGACGATGAAACCTACTGCCAGGCGGTCGAGCGGGCCTGCAAGCGGGCCAAGGTACCGAAGTGGACGCCCGGACGGTTACGGCATAATGCCGGAACGCAGGTTCGGAGTAGGTTCGGTGCTGAGGCTGCTCAACTCGTTCTCGGGCACCAGAACCTGTCCACCACGGAGATTTACGCCGAGAAGGACATGGCCCGATATCGGGACATCATCAGAGAGATCGGTTAGAATTGCATTGCCCCGTCGGTGGGCCGGATGCCATTTCGGCACCACCCTTCCTTTGAAGGTGCGGCACACTGCGGGCTTCCGTTCTGGTGCGATGTGCGCGGGTGCCACGGTGTGGCGGTTAACCAACTAGTGGTGAAGCTCGACGCCTGATTTGCCGCCGTTGCGGTGCAGGAATTCGTATATTCGGCTATCGCCTTCCTTGAGACTCAAGTCCAAGGGGGTCGTCGAGCACTTGTCAGTTGCGTTTATCGGCGCGCCCTTGTGTACCAAGAGAGAAACTACACGGTAATGCATGTACCGGACTGCCCAGTGCAGCGCGGTCATTCCAAGTCGGTCGGTCTGGTTCATGTCCGCTCCGCTTTGGATAAGGAGTGAAACCACGCGAGTGTGTCCCTCAGATGCCGCAGCGCTCAGCGGAGGTAGCCAGGAGTGTGGACACGTGTCAACATCGCTGCCGCTGTCGATCAAGAGACGAGCGATGGCGAGTCGTCCTTTCCAGGATGCGTTATGAAGTGCGGTCAGCCCATCCTTACCAGTCGCGTTTACATCCGCCCCGTGTTGGATCAAAGACCTAACGACAAACTCGTTCTTGAGGGACGCCGCAACGACAAGCGGTGTCTGGCCAAAAAAGTCTCGTGCATCGACATTTGCACCGTTATTGAGGAGATCCGACACACAGCAACCAACCCCACATTCTGCCGCGACATGGAGTGGCGTTCGATCCCAGCCGGCGCGGGCGTTGACGTCAGCTCCTCGGTTGATCAGGTGTAAAGCGACTTGCTCATGTCCGGCGCGGACGGCGTAGTGCAAAGCAGTAAGCCCAGCACTGTCTTTGGCATTGATCTCGGCCCCTGCGACGAGCAACTGCTCGACTACGTCGGTACGCCCCTGCTGAGAAGCAAGGTGGAGAATCATTCGATTGTGAATCACAGTATCCATAGTCATTGATGGAAATGCAACTTGCGTAAAGTGTTCTGCGGTGCTGTCACCATCCCAAGTAGAGATGAATCACGACATGTTTATCGGTTCGCTGGCCGTGGCCAGAAGCCGCTTCAGGGTGAGGTCCGGCACGTTCTTCAGCATGTTCCGAAGCTCCGCAGCGGTCAGTTCGTCAATCCGATCGCGAAATTGTGGTTGCTGGCGAGCACCATGGTTAGATCGCTCCTCGATCACTCGGTCGCGCATCGTCAGCCAACAGGGTTCGTAGTTCTCTAGATCTCGCCGGCGAGAGATTACAGTTTCCAGCAGTTCCGTAAGGGTATCCGTGAAACCGCGACTTCCATCGTAACCGTAGATGTGCGCGTGTTCGTGCACAAAGACGGCAAGCGCCCGAGCAAACTCGGCCTCAAACACCTCCGCCGCTAGAAACACCTCCCGGGAGTGATAATCGCGGCCACGGCGCAGTTCCCCGAGAAGTGTGTCGCTTTCCGCGACGGTGTAAATGGTCTTGCCACGATCAAATACCATCGCCAGTTCCGGCCTGAGTTCTCGCAAGATGTCGCGCAACACGGTAATGCAATTTGACTCGGCTGGCGTTGGGATCCGGCGATTTTGCTCGCATGCGTTTCGCTGCACGTTTTGGACATGCTGCTGAGAACTGGGGACCCCAAAGGCCGCAAAATACGGTGGAAGTGGTAGAAGCCCTTTCTGCTGCCATTCTTGCTCGACTCGCTGGTATTGCAGCCTCTCTGCTGCATCGTTCGCAAACGACCGTGAAAAGTACTTGCCCTGAAAGAGGCTCTCAAAGGCCGTCTTGTCGCAGCAACGAATTGCGTGTGCGACCTCGGCAATCAAGGGATGGCCTTGACTCCAGACCGGCTGGGCACGCTCCAACAGCATGCGGGTGCCTTGGGTGTCATGTCGCAGGGGGCTCTTCGCAAAGATGCTGTAAAAGGAGCTCATCAACTTGTCGCCGAAGGAGTTTCTGTCCCGATCGTTGGCGATTTGCTTCTCAATCTGCTGGTATTCTTTGTTAACGACCAGCACGACCGGCAGGTTCGGAATGAACCCACGCCGAAGGTTGCGATAAAAAACGCACCCGCGAGTGGCCCAAGTAGACGCATAGATGGCAAAGTCTTTGCGCGGTGAAGACCAAAGCAGCTCTCCCAATAGTGGATTGGCCTCGTAAAAGAAATGGGTTAGACCCGTCCGCAGAGCATCCCTTAGCCGGGCATGGCAGCCAGTAAGGATTAGTTCCGTTCCTTCACAGGGCGTATCCGTAGTGTAGAAATCATAAACCAGCGGATAAAGCTCCGTGCCGGCTACTGGCGTCTCAGCGATACGCAAGACGACGATTTGATTGTCGGACCTTGCGACAGGGGTCACGCGGTAGTCGCGCAGCAGGCAGGTAGCGGCAGCTTTGAAGCCTTCTCCGTACTGCCCGATGTCGCCCGCTTGCTTTTCGCTGCCGAGGTAGAAGAGCCGCTCCAGGTTGTATCCAGTGGGAGCGGAAATCGTGGCGAGCAAACCGTCTACCAAGACACGAATGCTCTCAATTTGATCACGGTTAGCGTCATAGAAATTCTGGAGAAGATCGCGGGCGATGAAATCCTCGTCCCAATGAACTCGCCAATCGGTCGTGACCGAACTCGTGAGCGTCTTTTCATGGTGAAGCTGACCGCCGATCTGCAAATATCGGAGGAGTTGAAGGCTTTGTTGGAATTCCATACTGACCTCTCCCTAAAGTGTTGGGGTGTACGTGGGCAGACAGTCCAGACATCTTGGGGGCGTAACGATTCGTGGCATGGATTACACCGTCTTTCTGAGAATGCTGTCGAGTTTCGCCTCAAGATCGGCCAAAGCGCGGCGGTGCCGCGATGGGATGCAGCCGTCGTCCGCGAGCGTCGCCGCAAGGATCTGGCAAAGCTTGGCGAGATCTAGCACGTCGGCGGGACGGAGAAGTTGCGAAACTTGACCGCTACCAGGACTCATCCGATAGATGTTGAACCGGTACGACCAGCCGCTCGGTTCATCGCCCGTCTTCCAGAGTGCGGATACGAGCGGGCCCGCGCCGAGCATTGCGTACGGCTTCGGCTTATTTCTTCGTTTCGTGTGCTTCATAGTTCACCCCGTGGGGCAGTCTTCGCTTCCATCGTCATCTGACTGCTTGTGGTCGCGTCGGCGAGGATGACGATTCTCACCGCGCGTCCCCTGCGGCCGATCGGTGTTGCCGTAAATCAATTCGTTCATCAAATCGTCAAGGTCTTGGCCCTTGAATGGGCGCAGCAGCTCCTCGTCGTCGGGTAACTCCCAGAACCAACGTGATCCTGCTCCGCTTCCGAACTTCCAGGAACGGACGCCAAGGTCGCGCTTTGCCCGTTTCAACGTGCGTTCGCTGACGGCGGCACGTTTGGCCAAGCGGATTACGTCGTTTGCGGGAACCTGACCTTTCGATAGGATCGAGTAGAGTACATAACGGGCTTCCGTGAGAGCCGAGTGATCGTCGGCAGCCATATTCATGGCGGCAAGATCGGCTGCGGTGTGCCTGCTCGGGCCGAGCCACTCGACCGTCACGGTGCCGTCATCATGCTTCACAGTGCGGTAGCACACCGACTCAGCGTCGGATAGATTGCCCTTGCTTTGAGCAAGAACATGGCGATACTTGTCGTCGCTACCGGGATCAGGGCCTACGAACAGTCCCGCCCTAGCGGCGGCAATGATGCCAATGCTCCCACTGCCTCCATACAATGGGTTCCTGGCCCCTGTCTTCCGCAAATGTCTTACGACCACGACGGCCAATGCACAGCGTTCCGCAAACGCCGCCAGCGGCCCGAAGGTCTTGCGGACGCTCATGTCGCTGCTAACGTTACCGGTCAGGAAGGCAGCTAACGGGTCGATCACCACCAGCTTTGCGTGGATTTCACAGGCGGCGGTCTCGATCAACGGCAGATCCTCTGGAAGGGCGAAGGGTTGGCTGACAAACAGGTTCCTGTCGAACAGCCTAATCCTGTCCATGTTCGCTCCCGCGGCGCGGAGATTCGGTAGCACAGTCGTTGCCAGGTTGTCTTCCGCCTGAAGCAGGACTACACCCCCGGGAGCGATTGCTTCTTTGTGCTCGGGCATTGCCCGGCCAGTAGTGACGCGGGCCGCGAGATCGCAGGTCATTGTGGATTTACCGCTGCACGGATCTCCATCCAAGGTAGTGATGGTTCCAAGGGGGATCCGATCGCCCCACAGCCAACGGGCCGGGCACTCACGTATATCGCTTGGGGTCACGAGTCGGCGGGTGGTCATTGATTCAGTCTCTCGTCATTAAGAATGCCAACCGTACCAACGAATGTAGTTGGCATTCTTGGCATTCTTTCTCAATCAGAATTTGCTAGTTAAGTGCGGCCTAGCAGAATGGCGTGTCTCTCGCTACGGTTAGGGAGGGTCTAGTTTAGTCAATAAGTCCGCGAACCTTGAGGATATTGACTGCTTCGCTGGCCTGTTTCTCCCCGCCGACTTGCGGTTTTCCGGGAAGCCTTGGCGGGTTGACGAGCAGAGGCGCAGCGGCCCCTGGTGGCGGGTCTTCTTTGTCTCCATCGTTGATGAGGTTTATGAACACTCGCAGGCGTTCGACACTGCTAAAATTGGTTGAGCCAATGCGGCATACTGTGAGGTGGACACGTATGCCTCGCCTGCTCTTGCAGCCGATTTTGAACCACCTCCAGATTGTCGAAGGATTCACCGTTACTCCCTTTCCTTTGTGAAGGCTTGGAAAGAGGCGTGCCAGTTGACCGAGAGTAAGAAGTTTCTCATGCAGGAACCACTCATCGTCGGAGTATGCTTGAGTTAACGACATATCAGCACCTGGTCTATCATGTAGGACGAGGGACAACCTTGTTCTGTTGATGTTCCGGTACATGGTTGGCAAGAAGGACTCGGGAACGTGATAATCGAGGAATCGTCCGTCCGAAATGCAAGCCGACAGTCCGGGGCACAGGCCACGGTGACAACGCTCGGCGAGGTGAGCTGTTGTGGATCGCCGCGGGTTAAACTGCGACCGTGCCCCGGGGCTGTCGATGTGACGCAAAGGTTGCAACGGTTTAGCTGCGATTGCGATGCGTCTACTTAGGGGCCACGGACAAGACTTGCACGCGTTCAGGCAGCACAGTTGCTTTCGCGACAAGAGTGAAAGCCGCAGCAGGCCAAGGACTTATGGAATCCTTGGCAAGAACGAAAAAATTCTGGCAAATGTCCGGGAAGACTGTCCGCCGGACAATCGTGCCATCATGAGATGTGCTCTTTGAGAAGCGAAGCCGTACCGCGTTGTGCGGTCCAGATTGAGCGCCGAAACGTATCGCGACTCCATAGGCTCGGCTATTGCACTCGTCCGGGTGGGATATGGTATGATTTAGGTGGGGCCAAGCGTCTTGGCCGAAGTGTCCGATGCATAATGCCGTTTGTATCAGTCCTTCGACTGTCGCTTGCCGACATCATGCTGAGACACAATCGATCGGCGTGGACCAGCGCCGTCTATCTTCTCTATGGCGCGACTGTAAGAGATTCGCACGGAACCCACCTCATCAGGAAGTTCATCAGCGTGGAGAAGTTTGGTTAGGCTCGACCACCGCTTGATATACCGAATCCCTAAGGTCAATATGCGCTCCAATGATCGCCGTGCCGATTGACGTCTGCTTTCGGTTATTAGGAGACCGCACTCATAATCCCACTCGCTCTTGTCAATTCGAAATGACTTACCCATAAGTTGGCAGAACACGGCGGCCAGTCGATACGAACGCGATTGGGAGAGGGGGCAAACGCTGCTTTCCTCCCAAACGTCAGTTAGACGTTTCTCGTCTAATAGAAAACGTGGGCCGTCTGGATCACCGTAGTGTTCTTTCAGCCAGAACATGAGTCGGGCGACATCGAGGTAGTCTGACGCCAACTCTTGCTGCTGCCGCCTTTCGCCGGATTTGCGTTTTCGTGCTGTCTGCCGGACCATGTAATCCGGGTCGTGTTCGAGGATGTCAGTTCTTAGAGCATCACTCCTCACGCTGATTTTCCCCGGCCCGACATCAGCATCGCTATTGACAGTAGAAGCTGAATTCACGACGCGATCACTGAACACCAATAAGCCGGTTGCGAGACTCATGGCCCAAAGTGCGCTGTCAATGATGGGGTGCTTGACATTGAGCAATTGCTCGGGAGCAGCGGATGCCAGGACTCCGGCACATGCGCACGCTACACGGCCAATCATTGGTTGTTCGGCCAGGCACTTAACAAGCACTTCTTTCACATTCTGCAAGACCGTCTCATTTCCCTCAGGTCGCAAGCAGCTTATCGCAGCAGCTCGTGTTTCCGGTGGTAGGCGTAGGTCAAAGGCCAAGTTGTTCAGGATAGCCTTTATGCTCTGTGATCGTCGGTACAGGTCGGCAACAAGAACCATCGTTGGCGCGGGCGGCTGGTCGCAGCCGAATTGATGGAGAAAGATCGACTCGACGACGTTGAACCATTGGGTAGCTTGCGGCAAAGCGTTCATGGGGGTGGCAATATCGGCAAAGTAATACCAGAGCGCCTCTTGTTCCCGCGGGTCACCGCGCCGGGCACATTCATCCTCCTGAAGAAATCGACAGATGCCGAGATTGCGCGCCCTGCCAAGCGTTTGCAGGACTGCCACCCGGACATCAACATCTGGCTCCGCGACGGCTCCATACTTAGCGAGCTTATCCAGAATCACCGGTACACTACACCTCGCCAGAGCGCGAATAGCATATATGCGTAGTTGTTGCGGCCAGCGTGGTTCAGCGAATTCAAGTACTCGTGCAGCATTTTGTTTTGTCGGCACGCCTTTGAGTTTCTCAAGCGCTACCGATAGGAGTGCCTCGTCCGTTGCAAGGCGGTGAAGGCTATCGAGGATGGCGTCGTAGGCTGTGGGCGTTCCTAGTGTTTTCAGAGCAAGCAAGTGTGTGACAATGTCCTCTGAAGTCTGCGCGGAATGATACTGGCGGATGATGTATTCTTCTGCGCCTGCGGTTCTCTCCATCGCCAGTGCCAGCAGCAGATGTCGTCTAATCTTGTGGTAAGCGGTTGACGAAAGCAAGTTGAGGAGTTCAGACGTGCTATGCAATGCATCGATGTTCGAGAGCGTGGATTGTTGTGGGTCATCATCCAGCAAATAGGACGCTGTGTATACGAAGTAACCGGTCGAGAGCGACTCTGTAGCCTCAAGCGGAGGGTGGAGGACAAGATTGTGGCTAAAATTCTGCAACAATGGCCTGCGCGATTGGTCTCGCGGAATGTAGTCTTGGAGCAGATAGAGCCTGTCCATGCTGTCAGAGGAGTGCCATTCAAATTGAAGCGCCCGTGTAATCGCGTAATCTGCATCAAGGGCGACGAGTGCGCGAACGTAAGGTGTGGGGTCGGCCGACGCAACGACACCATTCCACAAAATTGGTCGAAGATCGCTTTCCCCCCCCCATGTGTGCGGCGAGCCTCCCGGAATCTCGGCCAAGAAATGTGCAAGAATAGTCGCGATAATCCCAAAGCGGTCCTGGGTACGGCAATGTTCAGTAATCCATTCACGGGTCTGTGGAGGAATTGTGGCGCTGGTCAGGCTGCCGAAGACAAAGCGCAGGGTTGTAAACCACTTGGGATCAAGGCCGATGGAATCGAGCGATATTGCGCCATCCACAAGCCGTCGAACAATGGCTTGAGCGGCAAGATACTGATGCAGGCTTGAGTGTACGAATGCGTACGACCCCTCATATTCGTTGGCAAGCCTAATAAGTCTGGCCTGTCGCCAAGTTGCTGCAAGCTCGCCTTGATCCTTGGCGAGCACGTTAATGTCTGTGTCACAAAACTGATATGGCGAGGGACTGGCTCTGGACAGTAGGCCGTAGGCAACATCTTCAGAGAGGACTCTTATGGCAGATGAAATGGGATACCCGTCGTTTTCGTGGCCGGAATTGTAGAAATCAGCTACTCGTTGTAGCAGTAAACGGAAGAGGTCGGTGCGGTGTGAAGGAAGCTCGGAGGATGTGGCTGCCTGGCAGGTGCATAGTTGAACTAAGTAGAATGGGTTACTCGCAAGCTCACGGAGCTCGGTAAAGGTATCGAGTTTACGACAGAGCAGAAGCTCAGGGTCGGATTCGCGCGTTTCATTAAAGCGATCATGCATTAGCGCGCGCATGCGTTGAAGCGAAAGAGGCGCAACGCGATAACGAGACCACCCAGGCAATGGGCCGTAATAATTCGCAGGACGCGTCGTAAACACAACAGGAGATAATGCGCGAACTCTTCTTAGCGTTGCTCGAAAGTCGGCACGAGTCGAATCGCACAACTCATTCGGGCCATCCAGAAATATGCGGAAGAACCGCCGTTGACTATATGTCCCGAGCTGCGCATCTTCCATGAAATGGTGGAATTGATCCGCAAGGTCGCGGGGGAGCCCCACCATCACCTGACAGAAGAAGTGGTAAATGCTCCGTTTAGGGTTCTTCAGCTTCCAGGTGATGAAGCGATCGAAAGGAATGAATAGCGGGACCATTATGGCAAGACAATAGTCTGACGCGCGGATTGTGTACCGTGCAGCCCACTTCAGGATGGTTGATTTCCCACTGCCAGGGTCGCCGAGAATGAGGACATTATTCTCTGAACGTAGGATATCACGGATCGTGACACCTGGAGTGGGAGTTAAGTCCCTTTCGTTGCCATCAAGACGGCGTGTCGCGCCACCCAAGTCCTCTTGGTGCAAGGAAGGCTCAACCCAAGAATCGTCGAGTGGAGGCGCAGCCAAGCCTGGAAGAGGCGGCTCTATGCAGGAGTAGCTCGGATCTTCAAAGTGAAGGCGATGGATTGCTTTGAGGAGCACGATGGCAGGCGAAGGCGTTTGGGCCTCATCGCTGCGTGCGAACGGGTGATCACCAAGCATCGGGAGGATTTCTGCAATCCAATTGTCTCGGATGTTCATGGGTTCGGTATCTTGGCTCAGGGAGAGCAGGCTCTGACTCGGTCAGTACGGCAAGTCCATTATCAGTGAATGGCGGGTCGGCGTGCAAGAGGCGCATCCAATAATGGATGCGCCCGGAGGGATAGCAGACTTGCGGTAAACCGGCGGGTCGCGGGCGGACGACACCGCGAGCGAGCGATAGGAATGGTGGGGGTACGTTCGAGATGCAGCCTGCCACTTGATCCAGTTATTCGGCGTTCTAATATTGGAGGTGCTCAATGGCATGGCCGATAGTAGCATGGCCACCGGGCCTACACAAACATTTTGTAACGCTGTCTTGCTGGCGGCGACGATCGTTGTGGCACTGCTCGTCGCCGCCGACTAACCCCTGCTCCGTTAGGCTGCCTCATTACCGCCGACCGTTACTGCCCGTGCCTTTTGCTGGTAAATCCAGGTGTGGACATCAGCCGCGGCCTTGGCGAGGTGGGGCAGGTCGCGATCCTCGAAAGAATTCGATTCGCCCCAAACATCGGCGTCCTTGTAGACTCGGCAGAAGGTGGTGTTGTAGAAGTAGCCGGCCTGACTGTTGTTGGCCCAGACAGCGGCGGAAACATTGCCGTAGCGAATTTTGTACACTGGTCTTGTGGTATTCTCCGACATAAAGCCTCCCTTGGTTGAAGTTTACTGTCGTTATGGCGAGGTCCAACCGGACCGTTGCCTATCGCCAGATAGATCCTAGAATTCAGTGCCGTACCGAGTGGTCGGCCCTGATGCGACGGACCAAGTGGATGAGTTGGCTAGAGGCTAAAGGCCCACTTCCTTCAGTGGCTCGTGCCAGCCGAGCAGGGATGGTGAGTTGGGGTCGTGCTTGTCGAAATTGGCTTTTGCCTGGTCAAAGTTCTTCGTGGCGTAACAGTACTGGCAACCGCAAAGGCACGATTCGTACATGCCGATATCTCGGCTGACGACACACCCACATGCCTTGCGTTGGGTGGGATCCTTGCTCTTGAGAACCTCCACGCCGAATGCCTCGGCGATCACTCGATCGTCCACGCACTTGCCTGACCGGATGCCGAATGGCCGCAGGTCGATCTCTTCGGCGCAACTGACGATGTCCATCCCGTTCACTCGGGCGAGTTCAGCCATCTTGCACATCAGACGCTGGAACTCCGCGGCGTCGCAAGGCTGTACTGCGGCCGGCGTCCCTTCTAGCTTCCGCATCCGGCTTTCTGTCTTCCGGTACATATCGACAATGCTGATCACTGACCTGTGCGTATAGCCCTTGAGCGACTCGGCGAGACACTGGAAGTTCTCATGGTGAAACGTCGGAGGAGTGAGCGCCGTAAAGACGATGGGGTCGTAGCGCCAGATTACCCTGGTTGGGCCAAGTCGCTCTGAAAGCTCACGAAATGTCTGGACAGCAACCTCGGCAGACGGGGATCTGGGGTCGATTTCCCGAGGGTATCCCAGAATCGTGAATTGGAAGTAGTAGCGGTATCCTTGGGAGCCCAATTCCGGAATATATCGCATCAGGGGCCGGGGGTTGCGGGTCCAGAAGACGATAACGTCCACGTCTTCCGGTCGGAGGGAGATGCAGCTTACCTGGTTTCGATTGAACGGATTTGCGACGGTGCAATAGCCCGCTCTTAGCCGATGGAGCATCCATTCGGCATAGAAGGCAGGAATGTCCGTTCTTCGACTCGCGCTGATGATCATTGGTGGCCACTCCGTAGAGAAACCAAGTCCAGATACAAGGTATTCTCATTGATTTGGGCGCACATAGGAATAGGGGCGGCAGAGGCTGAACCGGGCAAGCCGGCGTTATGAGGTGGAAGGCATTCTACAACGATTTCTGTAGTCCTCCATAGCTTGTTGCACCAGCGTGCTCAACGGACGCCGGACTTCCCAGGTCCAGTCTCGGTATTGATCGATCAGGGTCTGAGTGATCCATACCGTCACCTTCGCTTTTGGCTCTCGGGAACCCGGCGCCTGTATGTTTCCCAGGGGACGGCCGCGTCTGGCCCGTATTCGGTTTTCGGGATCTGTCGCCTCCACTCTTCCCAATTCATGCTGGGATTGGGATGCAGGGTTGACTCGGGCGCGAGGCTTTGGATGTCGGCGAGCTTGACGAGCATCCACGCCGACAATCTGGTCGAGAATGCCGCCGATCCCCTTCGACTGGCTCATGAAACAACCGCGCAAAGCGCGGCAACCACTTGTGCGTAGTCTTCGAGGGCTTTCGACGTGGTCAACCGATGAATTTTGCCCGACGAGGTGGCAGCCAACAGCCGGGCATCGGTGCGTACGGTTCCAAGCACAGGATAGACACGGCCAACTTCCAAATGCACCTGGCCCGTGATCTTCCGCCGCCGGTGGGCGTTGGTGATTACGGCCCCTAGAACATGAAGGTCCGGATTCAGACGCTCTTGGACGGCCTCGATCGTCATGTGCAGGTGGACTAGCGCATGCAACTCAAATCCGCCGGGTTGGACGACCGTGAGCAGCCCACCAGCCGCAGCTAGACAATTCACCGCCAGGACACCCAAAGACGGCGGACAATCGAGAAGAACCCACGTGTTATCGGGCAGCCGTGTCTTTTCCAGGCAGGTTCGAAGGAAATTCTCCCTGCCCGGCTCCGTGAGAAGCTCTGTCTCAGCGTGACAAAGTTCCACGGTGCTGGGCGTCAACGTGAGGCCCTCGGACACCATTTCGACCGGCAGACCGGCGCGATCGCTCAATGCGTTGTAGAGCCTATCGGCCAAATCTGTGAGACCGAATGCTCTCGTGAGGCTGGCCTGCGGGTCCATGTCCACGAGGTGGACCGGGATTCCGCGGCGGCTGAGCAGAACGCCCAAGGCGGCGGTCGTGGTCGTCTTGGCCGTGCCGCCCTTTTGGTTGGCGATGACAATCGTTTTCATTGGCCTCTGCCATGACCATTATCACGCATGGCGGCTTCTGGAAAGCGGGTATTTTAAGCATTTCGGGCATAGCCAGAATGCCAGCCTTTCTGGCATTCTGGCGTTGCCGGCATTTCGCGGCGAACTGGGAATGATCACGAGTTGGCTGCTCACCGTGAAATTGGGCAGGAGATTACCGTGATCTGGGACAGAAAACTACGGTGAAACGAGGCAGGAAAGGACGTTTCCGTACCGGGCATCTGGGCATGATTGCCGGTGCTAAGGTGGCGAACTTCCTGGATTGCCGGGTTGCTTACTAGATGTTACTAAACCAAGAATAAATGACAACAAACGACCACGGGCGTGTTGTCGTTTCTCAAGGAACGGAAGATGGATAAATGGCATTCAACACCTGAAACTGTGCCGGCCACGGCTCATCTGAACAAGATGGGCCGGGATGAAATGAACCTTGCTGAGTTTCCGCTTGCCACGTTGGCGGATCGGGCTCCTCGGGGATGCAAGACACTGGTTTTTGAGTACCCCATCGGGGACAGTGGTCACAATCAGCCCCGTGTCCGGCGGTTGACCATTTCGGCCTCCGATAAGTACGGGCTTCCGACAGCCATCGACGACGAAGTGATGCTCGGTCTGGTACAAGTTACTAATGCAGCCGGATTCGTGGATCGCCGCGTCCAATTCAGTCGATACCAGCTAATCCATTTGCTCGGGTGGCGGCACGAAGGCCGAAGCTACCGACGATTGGAGCAGTCGCTCAAACGATGGTTGGGCGTGACGCTTTACTATGAAAATGCCTGGAGAGACAATGCCCAAAAGCGGTGGGTGGATGCTCATTTCCATCTGCTCGACGACCTGGTGCTCTATCGTCGTCCGAAGCCGCACGCCGGCGTTCCCGCCAAAACGGGCGATGTAGCTTTATCGTCCTTCACCTGGAACGAGATTGTTTTCCACAGTTTTCAGGCCGGTTTTCTCAAACGGCTCGATCTCAACTTGTACCGTCAACTAAAGCTGGCAACTGCAAAGCGTATGTATCGCTTTCTCGACAAACGGTTTTACTTCTCCAATACGCTTCGCTTCACGTTGTCGGTCTTCGCGTGCGAACACATTGGTGTGAGCCGCCGATGCGATGCCGCTCAACTGAAACGACGCCTGAGTCCGGCCGTCGCGGAACTGGAGCAGGCCGGCTATCTGGTAGCGCTGCCAGCCAATGAGCGTTTCCACCGCTTGCGGCGGGGCCTTTGGGAAGTCGTCTTCGTTCGTGCTCCGAAGACACGAAATCAGCAGCGGCCTGCTCATCAGCTAACCGATTTGGAAAGGCAGCTCGTTGAGCGGGGCGTGACGATGTCGTCGGCTGTTCAATTAGTGCGTAAACACTCAGCAAATCTGATCCAAGGGAAGATAGAGGTTTTCGATACACTTCGGAGGAAAGGGGATCGCCGGATTTCACGGAGTCCTGCCGGCTTCTTGGTCCAATCGATTCGTCATGAATATGGTCCACCGGCTGGTCTTGAGCAGAAAGCCTCTGGTGCCAATCCTTCGCGTGCCAATGTCACTCTAACAAGAACGAGTAAACCCAGGCGTTCAAAACCCTTAGCTGCTCAAGGATTGTTCCACGTAGAACCTTCGCCGATTACCGAGATCCTTAGCAATCTTTCGCCGTCCGAAAGAGCCGAGCTTGAAGCGAGTGCCATCCTACAAGCCCGTGGCATAGCGGTGGACGGCTATCGGCGTGCCTTGGCAGCCAACAATACTCCTTTGGCCGAAGAGTACCGGCAGGTCATTTTGGAGCAGCACCTTCGGCAGTCCGCGAAACAAAAAGCCTTGCATATCGACAATTGCGTGACTGAGAAGCCTATTTGAACTATTCTCTCTCCAGCAGAACATTGTTCTGCGGTCGTCGGTGGTGCTAACGTGCCGCGTGCGACCTCTCGATTTGGCAGTACACCCGGTAAACCTGCAACCAACAGGCTAAGGAGATGGTCTAACCAGCCATCATGTGCTGTGCCAGTAGAGCCGGATGCCATGAGAGTGGCTTGTCCGTGCTCGACGGAGGCTCGCTGAAGTAAATCCGCTGGCTTTGTTTCCCAGCGTTCAATCTCAGCGTTCGATCCGATAGCGTTTTGCTCCCGTGCCGTCGCTTCTCCGGCGGTGTGTGGAATGGGGGCGATGCGGAAAGACCTTGCTGCGAAAGCATCAGGGCCGTCATGTTGCAAAGTCGGTGAGCGGCGGCAACGCTGCAAATCCGCCTACGGGCCTCGGGCCTGTCCGAAAGGGCAGGTTCGTTGAACGTGTGCCGGCGTGGGGAGCCTTCGGCTGGTGACAGCCGGAGCCGGGCATTGACCTTGCTCGGGGACCGTTGGCAAATCCAGCGGCCGTGAAAAGCTCAACCATGAGAGGCCCGCAAGGGCTTGCCGGTGAGCGTCTTGGGAGACGCTGCCGAAAACGCTGTTTGGGAGTTCTATATTTGCCCAAGGAGCGGCGAAAAGCAGTGATCGAAGGGTAAGGGGTAGCTTCTGTGTTCTGACCCCCGAAATGGCCAATCTTGGCGTTCTGCCAACTGGCTGAAACTATGGCGGGCGGGAGCCCGCACATACGGCCACTTGCCTGAGGGATAACACCCTCTAGCCACGTGACCCAAGACGCGAAGAACATGACTAACGTAGGAAGGAGTCGAGTGGCCGGCTTGGTCGCCGGTGCCCGTCTGTGGTCAGGCGGGTGCTTGAAATGCTCAACTCTGGGAGTGGGGCCTGAGTAGAAGTTGAGGCGGGGCATGGTTTTGACCATGCACCGGCCCGGGCGGTGTTCGCGGCAAGGCAGTCGCGGCCCGTTGGCGTGCTACGGGTGGTGCCGGGCACAATGCCACAACGAAAGGGCTGACTGGCGTTTCTAATCGAGAGGTCGGGCGGCTGGGGCGTTGCTCCGGTCGTCCATGATCCGTGGTTGGATGCGGTTGCGGCTGCAATCGGCATCTCGGGAGAGGTGCCGCTTGCGGTGGCGGCCGACGATTCGAGTGGTGCGTGCATTATGCACGCTCCGATTTTTCTGGAGGTTGGTTGAGCGGAACGACTATGAATTGGCGGGGTCGCACTGTGGAATACAGTTGCGACCCCGCCAAGGGGACTGCTTTGCGGTCTTCTGTCGTGCTTCGCTTGGCATAAGCAACCGAGCCCGATTCTTCGTCGGGTTCGGTCGTCGTGTGCCGCGAAGGTTCTGTTCTGCACCGGCTCGGGGTTGGCCGCGAACAACCCCATCTTTTCAACTTGCCTCTCGGCGGCGAGCCCCACTTCGCCCCGGGCTTAACAAAACCAAGGTTGCTAACGGCAGGCGGCTGAGACCAGTGTGCATGGCCGGCGAAAGTCGCCGGCCATGCATGGTATTTCGTGCGCATTCGGATTAACGTGTGGCTAATCAAACAGCTTTCGCTCCACGGCTACCCGCCCCTTCGACTTGCCAAGTGTACTGACAACTCTGCCGTATTGCTGGGTTTCGTACTGATTGGCGAGTTGGAGGATCTTCGCTTTCGTTCCGTCGCGAAGCACGGGTACGTGTCCAAGCCGGATGTGTTCTTCGGCCTGCTTCAGCAACGCGGAGGCGGCAGATACCGTCATCTTCACCTTCATTCTGTCCGGCGTCTGCGGCATGACGCGAAGCCGCCCTTCAAACATGACCGCAGTGCCTGAGAGTAGGTCAAGCATTGCTTGCAGTTCGGGTTTGGTCCAGCCGAGACATAGCTCGGGAAACTGGTCAATTATGTCGTGAAAGAACGGCCTGTTCTTACCATCTGCCTTCCAGACCCAGTTCAGGGGCATGCACTTCGCGCCGGCCGGCACCAACCGCTGTTCGCCGGTTAACGACTCGAACCAGCGGGTGGGATGCTTCATGGAATAGTAGGGACAGTGGTTCTCCCACGGGTTCGCTTTCAGCTCGTCGTCACTCGATATCGGAATCACTCGGCCACCTTCTCGCAGGCAGTCCGCTAGGTACTTGGTCACGAACCAATCCCGGTTACGGGCGTAACCCACGCCGGAGCAGTCCGGGAAGCGGTCGGTGAACCGCTCCACCTGTACGAGAATGTGCCCGAAGTCGAGAAAGACGGGTGCGTGGCAGGTAGCGATGTGCTTGGTGCGGCCGAATGCGAAAAACGCCATGTCATCGGAGCGAACGACGCGGAAGCGAAAGGTGGCGTCGAACAACCAAACCATGTTGCCGTAAAATGTTTCCCGCCGCTGAATCTCCTCCGGGCTGATACTTGAATGTTGAAGCTCAATGACTACACCGCCGTTTCCCATGATATCGGCCCGGTGCGGCTGCTTCGGCACCTCCACGTACTCGGGCCGCAAGGGCGTTTGCCAGGACAGGTGCCACGGTCCGATCGGTTCCGACCATGGGTCACAGTCGCTACCGGCCTTGTGTGCCCAGTGCCACTCTTTCAGGCTCCCGCATTTTGGCACCATCGGCGCACGGCATCCGGGGCAGATGCCGGCAAGGCCAGGCTCGGCCATCCATTTCTCGCCGTCTGCTTCTGCGTAAAGCATGGCTTGCCCCCGACACGTGGAAATTCTTGTGCTTCAATCGAGTAACCGAAGGTCAATCGTATTCCTCGTCCTCATCGCCTTCATCCGTTTCACAAAAAACGTCGCCTTCGTTCATCGTAAGCAGCACGAGCAGCGTGCCCATGCGAGGCACAGGGATGTACTCCTCGGTAACGTGGACCGGATTGAGTTCGTCCCGTTCGTAAGTGTTGAACCAGTCGCGCACGTGCCCCTCGTTCTCCGATTGAGAAGAAACCCCGACCTGGAAACTTGCCCACGCCTCCTGGGCATTACGAGGAAGCGTACCCTTATTCGGATAAATTCCGGCTTCAATCAGCGGCTCGGAAGGAAACATCCACGCGGTCGATCCGTCCCTGATCCCTGCCAGCGCACAGGGAAAATGCGAAAGCTGAACGGAGCGGATCGCCGTACTTATCAGCGAAGTCTGAAAACGGTCTGCGATGGCTTCAAGCCGCGAGAGCGATAGCTCGCCGGCATTGATGACAGGTTTGGCGAGGTGCGACGGAAGCAGGAGGCTGGCGGCGAAGGCGTCGGCCTCACGTTCGATGTTGGTCTTGCTCCGGAACTCATTGATCGATGCGTGAGCGTGTCCGCCATGCGCCAAATACGCATGGTGTTGCTCGATAAAATAATGGCCGAGTTCGTGGGCGATAGAAAATCGGGTGCGCGGGTGATGTGTGCCCGGCCGATAACCCGCGTCGTATTTCGTGTTGTACAGCAGTACGAAACAGCGCTTGTCGGTAATGTAGCGGAGCTTGCCGTCAAACCGGTTGGCAAAGTCGCGCCCGCCGGCACGTAAGATCGGATACTCCTCCTTTGCAACGCTCAGTGGGTCGATCGGATACAGCAAGCGGAAACGGCGGACGATGCCCTCGGCCTGCTGGCCGGCTTTTTCCTGAGCCCATTGCTCAGTCTTCCATTTCATCGGGGTCATTTTCTGGTGCGTCATCATCCAGCAACTCCTCTACAAGTTCATCTTCCAGCCCATCGGGTTCGCTGCTGCCCTCACCTTCATTGCGAAAGAGAACAGCTTCGCTGTCGATCCCGGCGTAGTCGCATTCCGGCGACCAATCGACCGGCAGCTCGTAATCGGATTTCGGCAGCTCGCCGCGGGTAATGGCTTCGACAATCGCGTCGATCTCTTCGTCGGAAGCGTTGCGATGAGGAATCTTCTTTAATGCTTGCTCCGCTTCCTCTGGAGTCAACGGACACAGCCCCTTGAAGCGGCGTAGCTTTTCTGCGTATTGGTTCCAGAATTGTTCGGCGTCGTTCATTTTTTCCCTCGCAGTCTTTCACGTTGCTGAGCGAGCTGCGTCATTTCCCTGCGAATGGTTTCATGGGCCTTGTGCCGCGACACGTAAATCGAGTCCTTCGTCGTGCCGAGCATTTCGGCGAGGCTGCCCGCGTCAGCGGTGCCACCGGCGGCCAGATCCGCCTTGATGATGGTCTGCTGGTGGCCCTTCAGCTTGTGTTCAATGATGTAGTTCAGGTCTTTCAGCTCCTGCCTATCTTCCTTGGTGAGCGGTTCCTCCGGCTCGGGGTCGTCGCAGTCTTCGGCCACATCAAATTCCTGCTTGAGCAGTGGATGCTTCTGGCGGTGCTGCCTTTCCCGCCGGAAGACGTCAATCGCGGCACTCTGGGCCATTGTAAAAAGCCAGGCCCCCAACGAGCCCCTGTCCTTGCGGTACGTGCCGGCGTCCTCCCACATCTTCTGAATGGATTGCAGATGGCGCCGTCAATATCGCAACGCTGGACGGTGGTGCCGTAAGTCCCTATCAGCAATTCTCTTACGGGTTCCAGGTGTCTTTTTAGCACCTCGCGCAGAGCCTCCTTGTCACCGCACATCATGCGGATGGCTAATTCTTCATCGTCGTTCTCTTCGGCCATAGCACCAACCTTCCACGGCGTCGCATCTCTCGCCTTCCAAAGACCTTACGAAACCACCTTAACCAATTGGTCGGAAAAAATCCTTGAATCCAGTTAAGGTGCATTCGTAAGGTCTCCAGAGGAGGAATCAGGCGACTTTCTGTAAATAAAACGCCCGCAGCGGGCGCACGTATTTAAGGGGGTCGCCGGCCATAATTGTGCGGCTGGAGCCGCGCTGTCCGGCTAAGAAAGGACAGGAAATGGGGCTGGAGCCACGGCTGCACCGTTCTGCCGGCAAGTATGTGGAAATTGAAGCCCCCTGCCGTACCGCCGAAGTTTACCTGTCGCCTCGTATGGTTGAAGCATGAGAGAGGACCCCCAAAGCGAGTAGCTATGGGGGTAGAACAATAACCGTCATCACGAAAGGCAAAGAAACTGAAAATGTCGAAACACAACTAGAGCATGAATCGAAGCACAAGGTGCGTATCCACATCGACGAGAAGCTTACGAATCGCGAACTGACGACGGGTGAGGTGCTGTACGCCTGGCCATGTCCGGAGGCTGGTACTCTATCGGGAGGTGCGCGGTGACATGAGGATCCGCCGATTCCGTGCGGCTCGGAGGTCGTCCACTCAAGGAAGACGAGCATTTCCACGGCGGCTCGCCCCGCGTCATCACGATTTATGTGAACACCGATGAACATCAGGTTGAGCAGGGGAAGCTGACGTTTCAGCAGGTCGTGACGCTTGCCTACCCGGACAAGGCGGGGGTTCCCAACATCTTGTTTAAGGTCAGCTATCGACTTGGGCGTGGCCACAGCGAGCTGAAGACTTTGGCGGAAGGTGGTGACGTCGAGGCACGGGAAGGGATGATCTTCAATGTCTAATACGAAAATCGCTCTTGATCCCACTTGCGGAAGCTACGCGATGAGTGCTTCGATCTCGAAGTGTGCGCGAACCACCTACTGGTGCATGGCATGCCCTACGTGACACCTGCGAAGGTTGTCGCCTACGGCGCGCTGGCGATGTCGCTGAGCATGATCGGTGACGAGGTGGGACCGCCGCCCGATCACACGGCTAAGTTCATGGGTGATTGCCCGTGCGCGGCCGAGGGCAAGCCACTGGTGATTGTGACGGGGAGCGGCAACGAAGACTTCGGGAGAGGCGTGTTGCCTTCCACCAGATGTCTGGGAGACCGCCTGAGCCAGATAAGAATTACTACGACAAGGTAATTCGCTACGAGCACTCGCTTGGCGACCGACCGCGCGTGATCAAACCGGATACGACCGCGCGCTCGCTAGCGGTGAAGGAGATGAAGGCCGACGAGTCCGTGTTTCACTACGCCGACAACGGTGTTGCGCGCGCTGGACTAGTGGAGTTCACGCGACGACTCGAACTCGAAAAGATCGCGATCATCGGGCTTGGCGGCACCGGATCTTACATCCTCGACCTTGTCGCGAAGACGCCGGTGAAGGAGATCCACCTCTTCGACGACGACGTCTCCTCAACGACAACGCGTTCCGAGCACCTGTGTGCGCCGACGCTAGATGAACTTCGGACACCTCCGCTGAAGGTCAACTACTTCGCGGGCATCTACGGACGGATGCACCGCGGAATTCGGCCGCACCCAGATTCATTAGCGAAAAGAACTTCGGGCTTCTCGATGGAGTTCGTTTCGCCTTCCTCTGCTTCGAGGACGCCCCGGCAAAGGTCAAGCTCATTGAACACCTCGAGGCGCGCGGAGTGCCTTTCATCGACGTCGGGCTGCAGGTTCTCAAGAAGGAGCGCGGCTGACCGGCTCGCTTCGGGTCACGACGAGCACGCCGCAGAAGCGTGACCATTTCCGCCGTCAGGTTCCTTTGAACGAGAGCCATATACCCAACGAATACGGCGAAAATATCCAGATCGCCGACCTCAATGCCTTGAACGCGACACTTGCTGTCATCCGCTGGAAGCGGTTCATGGGTTATTATGTTGACCAACAGGGCGAGCACCAGTCGCGCTACACCATCGACGGAAACGTCATCGGCAACGAGGAGTTTTAATGGCCAAGCTGCAACGAGTCACCCACCGGTTCGTGGAGCGCGTCCCGTCGCCGCTTGAAGATGGGGTCGTATATGTCTCTATCGAGTATGGGACTGTAATTCACAAGTGTTGCTGTGGGTGCGGCGACAAAGTCGTCACGCCTCTGACGCCGGTAGATTGGGCGGTCATTTACGACGGTCAGTCCATCTCGCTGTACCCGTCAATCGGGAGGTGGGATGCGCCGTGCCGGTCGCACTACTGGATTCAGAAAAACCGGGTGGTATGGTCGGCCAAATGGTCCAGAGAAAAGGTTGACACCCTCAAACGGCATGAGGTAGCGCTGCGGGACGATTACTTCGGGTTGGCCCACCATGACCCGCTGCAGGCGGGCGGCGATAAGCCGGACCAAGGGCCTGAGCAGCACGGATGGCTCAGACGTCTCTGGATGAAACTATCGGGGAAGACATCCAAGGATGACTAAGGGGACACCAGGACGGATAACCGGCCGGGAATTTTGTGAAAAGTGGGGCCGGCGGCCGCAGCACCAAACGTCACCCTCATGCCACCTCCACCCATGCCAGCAGCCTGCCGAAAACGACGTGTCCTCGGTCAACACGCCGGCGTGGGCCAGTTCCCGGCGGATCATCTCGGGCACGGCGGAGCGGACCAACTCGGCGCGGCGGACGGGTCGAAAACATGCCTGGTCGCAAGGCTGCAAGTCGTGGAGTCGGTCAACCAGCCGTTCGAGCGGCCGGGACCGTTCGCCTTCGGGTGTTAGGCCGATGGTCAGAATCCGCTGCTGGACCTGCCCTTGGCCGCTATGGGATCTCGACGCGCCAAATCGTGACGGCACCATGAACGTCGCCGCCGGCCGCAAGCCGGCCGACAAGACTTCGATCCGCGCCCCAAGCTGCCGATGGGCCTCCATCAGCCGGCGAACAACGGGATGCTCCAAACCCAAGAGCGAAAGGTTCTCGTCTTCCTTGGCCTTCTCCCGGTTCGGTCGAAAGTCGCTGCGGGGCTTCGCCGTTCAGGGCGACTTCGTAAAGCGACGGCCCGCGGGCTTGAACCGTCCCGCCGGCCTGCTGTACGCCGGCCTGGACATAGCGGAGCAGCCGCTCCATGCCCTTGCCGCTGTCGTCGAACTGCTTGTAGTCGTCCAGCCGGAAGCCGTCGAGGTCCTGGAACAACTCGAAAACGACCTGCCGGGCCGTCCGGGCGTTCTCCAGGGCGACTTCCAATTCCTGCCTGGTCCGCCGCAGCGTCGGGTCGTTCAAGGCGTCCTGGTACAGCTTGTCGTAGGAAAGCCGCTCGGAAAGCTGGCCGAGGACCTGCTCCCGCAAGGTCTTCGGTCACTTGGCCGTGTTCATCGACCTTGCCCAGGGCCTTGCCGATCTCCAGCAGCTTCTCTTCCAGCATCAGGAAGATGCGGCCCTCGATGGTGTCGGCCGAGACGAGGTTGTAGACCTGGGCCGTGTGCTGCTGGCCGTAACGGTGGATGCGCCCGATCCGCTGCTCCACGTCCATCGGGTTCCAGGGCAGGTCGTGGTTGAACAGCACCCGGGCGAATTGGAGGTTGATCCCTTCGCGGCCGGCGGCCGTGCAGATCAGCACCCGCGGGCCGTCGGTCCGCTTGAACCGCCGTTCGGCCGCCAACTTGGCGCCGTGGTCGCCACCCTTGAGCACTTCGACGCCGGCCTGGGGAAATCGCTGGTCAATGGCCGCCTTCAACGCATCGACGCTGCCGAGGTAGGTGGTGAACACCACGATCTTCTCGCCGGGATGCACCGCCCAGAGGTCGCCCAATGCCCGCAGCAATTCCAGCGTCTTGCTCTCCTCGTCGCGGGGAATCAACTCCAAGAGTTCCAGAATCCGCCGCCGCTCGGCCGGCAGGGCCACCGAAACCAGCGTGGCGGCCGATTCCTCGTCGCCAGCGGCTTCCACTCTCGCTGTCCATGTCGGTCTTCGGGCACCGATTCCCCCAGCTTCCGCAGCAGCTTGACCTTGGCGTCGGCCAGGATTCGCTCCGCTTCCGCCCGGCCGATGGCGTCGTTGCCCAGGCCGTACATGTCGCGGATCTGCTGCCGGGCCTCGTTGAGCGCCCGGTCGCGGCCGTCCGGGTCCAGGTTCTCGTCGCACGCGATGGCCTCGTGGATCGTCAGGCTGAGCAGCCGCCGCCGCAGCGTGGCCTCCACGGCGGCGAAGCTGGAAGCGGCGATCTTCTGGAAGATCGTCATCACGAACCCGAACGCCCGGCCCTGGTTTCCGGCGGCCTGGGCCAGGTTGTAGCCGTCGCGCAGATAGTCCATCAGCGAGTCGTAGAATCGCTTTTCCGCCTCGGAAAGATGGAACGCCTGGGTGTGGACCTGCCGGCGGGAGAACAACGGCTCTCCGTTGGCATCGCAGGCGTCGGCCTGGGTGCGGCGGAACACGACCGCGTTGAGCCGGTGGCGGTTGTGGACCATGTCGCCCACCTCCAGGAACAGCGTCGGGTGGAGCAGGCGAACGAGCATCCAGAAGCGGAAATGGTCTCCCTGGTGCGGCGTGGCCGAAAGCAGCAGCAGATCGCGGGTGTGCTCCCGCAGGGCCTCGGCCAGCTTGAAGTTCTGCGTCTTGTTGACCTTGTTGCCGGACTGGGTTGCCGTCAGGTGGTGGGCTTCGTCGAAGACGATCAAGTCCCACCGCGGGGCCTCCAGGATGCGCTTCACCCGGCTCGGCCGCTTGAGCGTGTCGATGCTGGCGATCAGCCGGTTGTGCTTGGCGAAGGCGTTGCTCTTGCGGTCGGTCACGTCGCCTTCGCTGCCGAAGACCTCGAAGTCGAGGTGGAACGTCTCGTTCAGTTCCCGCCGCCAGTTGTTGACCAGGCCCGCCGGCACGATCATCAGCGCCCGGGTCAATTCGCCCCGGGAAGCCAGTTCCCGGAGGATCAAGCGCCGTCTCGATCGTCTTGCCCAGCCCACGCCGTCGGCGATCAGGAACCGCCGGGGCGAGGCGTTGGCCACCCGGTAGGTCAGCACGATCTGGTGCGGCAGCAGATCGACCTTGGCGGCGGTCAGGGTCGCGGCGCTCTCCATCAAGGGGAGTTGCTCGGCTTCCAGGGCCAGCCACAACCGCTCGATGGCCTCCCGCGTCGCCGGCCGGACCTGGGCGACGACCTGCTCTTCCCACGAAACGCCCGGTTGCAGGGCGGTGACCGGCACCCGCCGCTCGCCCACCTGCTGGAAGAAGACCCGCGCATACCCGCCCGGCTCCGCGGCGATGAACACGCCGGGACCCATTTCCGGGTGGGAAACCCGCTTGGCCTGCTGTCCATTCAGGAAATCCGTTGGACATGATATCCCCCGACTTCCTTCGTTCCGGGCACGATCAGTTGATAGGCCCCCGAGCCGGTGGCCGCGCCGTTCCACATGCCCCGGGTGATCAGGACCTTCTTCGCCCGGTCGGTCCCGCGCCCGAAGTAGACAAGATCGTCGGCTTCGTTGAGCGAGAACATGCTTGCCGGCCCGTCCATGCCGAAGACCAGCCCCACGCGGCCCCACTGGAGGCAAACGCCCGATTCAGCGGCAGAATGTGCTGCCGGAGCCATTGATACCGGGAATCGACATCGGGCAGGGTGGTCAGCACGGTCTGCAAGCCGCCGACCAGCACCGACGAACGGTCGCCGGGCGGGCTGTCGGGAAAGCCCGATCTTGAGCCACCCCAGGCACGGTGCGGAGCGGGACGGCTTCGCCCTCGGTGATCAGCGGCGCCAAGCAGGTCCGGCGACCAGACGATGCTGCTCCCCTGGCGTTTCCAACTGCTTCCGTCCATATCTTGCATGGCAGCCTCCATTATTTTGACGTCGGCGTTTTGCGGCTGTCACGATGGTCTATTCAGAATCGCGGCGTACCAGAATAACTTTCGTTGTTTCGGGGAAATGTTTCTCAACGCAACGTGCCAAGCGACGCGAACTATTCTCACCAACAGCGAACCTTCCATCAGGCAGAATCACACAGGCACAACTTTGGTAATCAGCCTGATCAGTTCCGGATTCTCAAAGTCGCGTCCGGCAATTCCGTGCGACTCCAATTCAGCGACGCCTTTCTGAATCTCATCGCGGTGCTCCGCGTCTTGACGTAGTCGATGACCTCGTCATTGCACAGCATGTTTGCGACGTGTATGCTTCTTGGCCGACAAGGGCAGGGATCCACTTGTGTGTGTGCTGGCCAGGTTCGGTTGGCTCCACCTCCAACTGCCCGTAACGGTATTCCCACCCCTTGTCTTCGACTGGGCGAGCTTCGATGAATCGATTGAACGATTCGACGACGAGGTCTTCTCCAAAGAGACCATCATGCACAAGCCCAAGATTGCTCAGTTTTCCACATGGTTTCGAGAAAAACATAAGCTGATTTGATGGTGGCCGTCGTGTTGAGCATTGGCCACCATTCACCCTCGACGGGATTACCCCAAGGCATGGCAAGGTTCTTCACGGCTGTAGTGCACGGTCCGATTATGAAGCTCGGCAAGGAACGGGGGCCTCCTCCGGGTCTTCCGACCGTCTTCGCGAAATGTTCGGAAAGCCCCTTGCGGAATCCCGTTTCCGTCTGATAGCCGTGATAGCCAAGCAGTATGCGGAGAGGCCAAGCAGCGTCAACGACGATTAGGCCATGTAGGTGTCGGTACAACGGCGGTAGAGTTTTTGGATCATCCAGAAATGGGCGTCCGGTGATCTGCTGGAAAGATCGTCTGACCACATCACCGATCTCTCGGCCCGAGCCAAGCGGACAGTCAAGGATGCTTGCAAGATTCTCAAATCCTTCCGATAGTTGGCTGCTGTAAAGTGTCTTCTTCACCTGAACAACGGCAATTACATCATCAACCGGAAATATTTTTTTTTTTTTTTTTTTTTTTTTTTTTTTTTTTTTTTTTTTTTTTTTTTTTTTTTTTTTTTTTTTTTTTTTTTTTTTTTTTTTTTTTTTTTTTTTTTTTTTTTTTTTTTTTTTTTTTTTTTTTTTTTTTTTTTTTTTTTTTTTTTTTTTTTTTTTTTTTTTTTTTTTTTTTTTTTTTTTTTTTTTTTTTTTTTTTTTTTTTTTTTTTTTTTTTTTTTTTTTTTTTTTTTTTTTCCATTGATCATTCGTGGGGATCAGTTTAATCTTCGTCGTACAGGTCGTCGAACAGGATGCCTTGCTCTTCCTTCAGCTTGGTGCGGTTCTGCTCCAAGCTCATTCGCAACAGGTTGCCGGCCAAGGCGGCGGCCTTCTGGATTTCCGGCTCCAGGGCCGTCTTGGCGTACCAGTCGAGCACGGCTTCCACGCTACGGCGGACCATCCAGGTGTCGCGGTCAAGCTCTTCTTCCAGGTTCACGCCGCTGCCGGGCATGGCTGCGCCGATCAGGAAGTGGGCTTGGTCGATCTCGGTCTTCATCTCCTTGCGGGGGCGCTGCCGGGCCTTGGCAAAGCGCTCGGGAATGGGCACCCGGTAAACGACCTTGTCTCTGCTCCTCGATCCAGCCGCGTTGTTCCAACTCTCGTTGGACGATGCCGGTGCCGCGAAGGCTCTTTTCCTACCTCGTCGCGGCTACGAGCGACGGATGGTGGCCGAAAAGCCGCAAGAACTGGTAGGCCATCGGCTGAACGACGCTCGGCGGCCGCTCGCCGGGCTGGCCGGTGTCTTCGTCGAGCAACTGGTTGATGCCCAGCAGGGCGTCCCGGATCGACAGCGGTTCGTTTTCCGATGTGAAGACCTGGCCGTAGTGGCGGCTGTAGAACTCCAGGGCCTTGCCGCGAAGGATCACGCGGATGTCGGCGTCGGAAAGCTCGCGGGCCTTGTAGGATTCCAAGAGCCGGCGCAACCGCTTCAATTCGGCCTTCACCCATTGCCGCATCTTCGGCCAACTGACGGGCGTCGGGTCGTTCAAGCCGCTTGCGGCAAACATGGATGATGTCGTATTCGGTTCCTTTCGCTCCGAACTGCCCGCCTTCACCTTTCTTCTCGTCACTGGCGATCGGGTAGGTCTGCTCAAGGATGAAGCCCGCCTCAAAAAGGCTTTCAAGCACGATGGCCCATTGAGGAATCTTCGCTGTGGTGAAAAGTGAAGGCCATCAGGCCGCCGTCCTTCAGAACACGGCAAGCCTCGGTCCAGCAGGCTGTCAGCCGGACACGGTAATAGTCATTGGCCTCTTCCTCGGGCAGCAAGCGTGGTGCGAGGGCCTCTTGGGCGTTTGGCGTCTTGACCGGATCGAAAAGCTCTGGATACTCCTTCCGGAGCGGCAACCGAAGCCACGCATGGAAGAAGTTGGCCAGGTCCGAATAGATAAATGTTGTCGCCAAATGGCGGATCGGTAATGACGAGGTCGAATGGCTCGGTGAAGGATAGATCCGATGAGGAGCCGCACCGCACGTCCGCTCCGGGGAGGATGGGATCGCCGGTTTCGAGTTTCATGCCGCCGGCACCAAAAGAAGGAATGAACCGCTCCAATGGTTTGCGTGCCCACTCCAATCCCTCGACAACCCCTTGGTATGAAGCCTTCCAGTTCCCCCAGCCCACCGGAGTACAAAGGTTATTCTCCAACGGCTGGCGCGCGGCCGAAAATTGTGGTTCGCAAATACTAGAGCAAGGCCATCGCGTGTGACGTGGTAGTGGCAGAAGTCAGCGTGATTCTGCAGGTACTGCTGAGCTGCGGCAATGCAGGCCATGCGAGTCTCGACGGATTGATCAGCGCATACCCGCGAGATAGAATCGCCGATCGACGCGTGGCACAGAAGCTCGCGCGAATTGAACATCTTCCACCAATGCGTGTAGCCTTGCTCCGGCAAGGCGAAGTTCGCATGGTGGGTCATGTAGGTATCGGGAATCTCTTCACGCGGCCAACAATCACGGAGGTCGGCATCACGGCGGGCGTACCATTCGCGCTCGGCGGCTGCCAGCCGTTCTTCGTCGCGCTCGATTAGGCCGTGAAGAAACGGCCACCGTAGATTCGCGTCTCCGCATCGCAATGCGGGCAGTAACCCTGGATGACGTAGACAGCCAAAGGTGCTCCGTGCTGTACAGCCTGGACCGATTCCCGCATGTCCTGCGATTTCCCGCAGGCGCCGCAGGCGAAATGCGACTGTTTCGGGATCGTGCCTCGCTTCGTGTCGATGAGCTTGCCGTCCGTAAGTCGCACATAACGAGGGATGCCATACTGCTTGCGGTCCGCTGGCTCGTCTTCACCGTCTGACTCCTCATCGGCCGGCTCAACGGACGGTTCATACGTGTCTTGCGCGGGGGCTTGCCCTAAGGAAGTCTGCTCCAAGAAGGAGTGCGACGTATCCTCCGCCAGCTTGATTTGTCCCCGGACTTCGATGAGCTTCAGGTTCTTGAGTCGTTCCTCATACCAGCGGGCCGTGGCATTCCACGGGGGCGTCGCTGTAGCCGCCCAACTCTTGGCCGTCGATCGCGCCGGGTGAACCTTTGAGCCAGTCAGGATGAATCAGGAGATAGCAGTAGACCGGCTTCATGCTGTTGCGGGGCGGCTCAATCTTCAGGTGTTTCTTGTCAATCGCTTTGGCCGTCGCGGCTTGGCGATGATTATTGAGCACGTCGCGGAGGTACTGCCCCGCAAACGCCCCGCACTTGGGGCACTGCAGCCCTGGCTCCTGCTCCACCATTTCGTACAATTCGGCTGCCCGGACTTTCTTCTCTTCCTTGTTGCCCTCGCCGTATTCAAGCAGCCGCTGGGCAAACGGCTGAGACAGGGCCGTGAACGGCTTCTCGTTGGGCAGTACGATGTGCTCGGCGCCCGGTGCCATGCGGGCATCGCCCAATTCGGCATCGAAGGCCGTCTTGCACTCCTTGCACTTCAACTCGATGTACTTCACCCCCAGCGTCTTCTCGGCGATGACCGGGGAGCGGAATACGGGCGTGCGGTGCCCGCAACCCGGCTTGCTGCACGGGCCGTGCTTGGCCCAGAACGTGTAGATGATCTCCGGGCCTTCGTAGCGGTACTTCTTCCGCTCCTCGGGCGGCAGGTTCAGCGGGTCAAAGTCGGCCGGCATCAGGCGATCGTCGGCCGGATTGCCCGTGCCGGCCAATTCATACCACTTGCCCTTGTGTCCGCGCGGGCAATCGGTGACATAGAACGGCTGGATGACCGGCTTGACCTCGGCCTCGATCTGGTCAAAGAACTGCTTGACCTCCGCCGGGTCGGTGCAGGCCAGTTCGTTCTTGACGACGAACCATGCCACCGGATTGAGGTCCACGCCGGAAACCTGGAAGCCCAGCCGGGAGCCTTCGACCAGCGTCGTGCCGCCGCCCATGAAGCAGTCGAGCACCTTGAGGTGCTTGAAGTTCTCGGCCGCCTGGTGGTTGGCGTAGTACACGTCCCAGACGGCCTTGGCGGCTTCGGTATCGTCGGGAATCGGCTGGCCCTGGTCGTCCAGCACGGGCGAACCGTCCGGGTTCTTGCGGATCGGGGCTTCCATCGCGGCCGCAATGAGCATCGCCCGGAACACGCAACTCCGCCGCCGTGCCCACCACTTGCTCATCTGGTAGATCGGCTTGCCGGCGTTTCCCTCCAAGGCCGACAGGGCGTTGATCGGCACGAGGGGAAAATCGACTTCCAGGCAGGTCTTCGGCCGCTTCGGGTTGCAGAAATCCGGCACCTGGACCTTCACCGGCTTGGCCAGGTTCGGCGGCAAGTGGTCAACGTCGCCGTTGGCCTTCCCGTTCGCCTTGCGGGGCTTCTTCGCTCCGCCGGGCTTGGCGAAGTCGAACTTGCTCCTGGTCGTCCAGTTCGACGCCGGGAAGGGCCATCTGGTTCGGATCAGCTTGTTTCTTGGCCATGTTTATCTTTGGTCTCACGCCAAGGCGCGGAGACGCCAATTCTACTTGGGTGGATATTCGATGAACGGAACCGCTGCTTCCAAGAGCGACAAGCCCCGGTGACACAGATTCGGAAAACCGCCTTGGACGGCCCACTTGCGCTGGCCCATGACGACCAGCCAACCGTTGTGCCGGCAGACCAGCGGCGGCAAGTGCTGTCGCGGCCAGGGCTTGGCCGGGTCTTCCTTGGCGCAGCGGGTGGCCCCGAAGAAGGACCGCAGCAGCTTGACCGTCTCCTCGTTCTTCTCTTCGTTGGAGAAGCTGTTGGCGTCGGCGTAGCCGTGGTCGCCGGTGATTACCAAGTCGCCGGCCCTGGCGCAAGCCGATCCACCAGATTCCAGAAGCCATCCGCAGTTCAGATTCTTCTTCGTCTGTGCGGCAACGACCGCCGGGCCGTCCTTCTCGTCCTGGTGACCAGTGGATCGAGATCGGCTCGTCGGGCCACTTGTGCCAGACGAATAGCCGCGGGCTTGGCAGGAATCGCACCGACGCAATCGGCAAACGGGGCATTCGAGCACATCGGTGTACACGTCCGGCCCGGCAAAGACGAACGTGGCGGGGGCCTTATTGTTGTAGAGCTTCGAGCGGCTCGGCAGGCCAAGGGCTTCGGCGAACCGGTCGGTCTCGGTCGGCACCTCGGCGCCACGAACTTCGACGCGAGTCGGGCGCAAGCCCACGCTGCTGGCCTGCCGCCACGATCAACGGGAGCTCACGGAGCGAAAGGCCGTCGAGACACAAGCACCGCCGTGCCCGAGCCGGCCGCACTGACCCAGAACTTCTTGAGTTCGCCAATGACGGTGGGGGCACAGCGGGGGAACTGCTGCCAGAGATCCCAGGCACTTTCGGCCAACAGCCGGTCGGGAACAATCGTTTCGCGGTGTAATGCGGCGGCGCCCGGGTTGGACAGCGACAGGTCGCGCAGCCGGGCGAAGATGGCCGTCCAGGTCTCGGCCGGATCGACGGTGCCCAGAATCAGGTCCACCCAGGCTTCGGCGACGGTTGCTTGGGGACTGGCGCTCATCGGGGTTGGTCTCCTTCGGGCGGCAGCGTGATCTGCAACTCGGCTCGGATCTTGGGCGGCAGGCGGGTGCAAAGGTCGCGCAATTCCTTGACCGAAAGGTCGTTGATGGTCAACGCTGCCTGCGTAATCCGCTGGTTATCGGGATAACCCCAGGTTTCCAGGTCGCCCAGGAGGTTGATTCCCGTCTTGGCTCCCATCGACTTGCGAATGACCGGGACGAGCTGGGGCGGTCGGCTGAGCAGGAGGCTCCGTGCAGCCGGTGTCTGACCGGGCGGTTGGGCAGGCGACGGGCCTGTGGGTGGTGACACCGGGCCGGCGGCTCCCGTGCCCGGTGCGACTGGCGGTGTACCGGGGCCGGTGGTTGGCCGGGCGACGGAACAACCGGAGGCGTAACCGCCACGCCGCCGCTGCCGACTTGGCTCGGCAACCCAGCCGGATCAGGTACAAGTCATGCCCGGTCCGCCACGCTTTCTGCCGCAAGCGATGCAGAGCGGCCTCTTCCGATTCACCGGCGTCCCGGTAGTACCAGGTGCCGCCGACGTTCAGGGCGATCTTGTCGCGGGCAGCCACGTCGAGCACTTCCTCCTAAACGTCAGATTCGCCCAGATAGGGAATCGCTTCCTTGCCCGGCAACGGTTCGCCGCGCAACAGGGCCAGGACTTGCTTCATCGTATCGCCGCGGCCGGCGGCGTCAACGATGAAGGTCTCGAAATCCTCGGGGGCAAAGAAGTTCTCGCGGATGTGCTTCTCGACGGCCGCGGGAATACTGCCGCCGGACGCCCCGTGGTGCTCGACATGGAAGGTGCATTGGGCCGGATTCTGGAAATCCCAAACGTGCAGAATGGCGTAGCGGTCGAAATCGTTCCTTCAGCTTGCTCGTCAATTCGGGATAGAAACGCCGCTTGTAAAGTGTTTCATACTGCGATTCGGAGTCGCCCCATTCCTTCGCGAGCATTGCACAGCGGCGCCGTGATAATCAGGTCGCGGTCGTCATAGATGTTCGGCAGGCCGTCCTTGGGCAACAGGAACCGGACCATGTTGCGATTGACCGGCACATGATCGACCAGCCACGGGCCAAGAGTCTTGGGAACATCCGCCGGGGCGATTGGCAGGACGATGAGCACCGGGTCGCCGCGTTGCTCCCATTTCGACGGATGATCGGTTTGAAGATTCACGTTCGCCCACGGGGCTTTTTCCCAGTTGGGGTCGAGCACGATCGGCACACACGGTTGCTCGCTGGTGGAATCCGGCGACTTCAGCAGGTAATTGAGCACCGTGCGAAGGTACTCTTGGTCCTTGCGGACCGGCAGAAGTCCCGGCGGGGCGGCCGTCTCGGGCTCAAACGAGCGGTCATTGCGTGCCCACGCCTTGACCTTCGACACCGGGTTCTCGGGCAGCTTGAAGCAGTATCGCTTCTCGGTCGTGCCGACATCGTGGATGTTGAAGCTGTTATCGACGATCTCGGTAAGCTCGGCGGTGAAGCTGTTGTCGTCCACTGGCGTGCTGCCGGTTACGTCGAGCTGTACCTCTTGCCGCGTGCCGCCGGCATCGTGTGCTGCCGAAAGAGAACGGACCCACAGGGCGCTTACCACGCCAAGGGCATGAGGGGCGGCGATGCTTGCGTCTCGGATCGCCTGCAAATTACGGATCGGCCTTCTGCCTGAGTTGCTCTTGGTCGGCACTTGCCGTCAGAGAATCCAGGAGCGAAGTCACGCCGCAGGAGTCGTTTTCAATTGAAAAGTCGGCCGGCGTAACCAGCGGGGCCGTTGCCGTCGCGCTCCCGGAAGACTTCGGCGAGAATGCGAATCAAGTCGCGGTTGTTCTGGGCAGCATCGGCCATAAGGATGTTGTCTTCGAGCAGGTTCAGAAGCTCGGGTGCGAACGGCCAGCATGAGACAACCTCCTGACGAAGGCGGGCCTTGTCGGCATCGGTTTTGTTGGGGAACAGCAGCCGATTACGTTCGGAGGCATAAACATCGACGATGCGTTCGATCACGGCGTCGGCAAAGTTGTCGCGGTTTTGGAAGAGCCGGTGCAAGACGAGCCGTTTACGGTCTTCGCGGGCGGTCTCGCCCTTGAAGTCGATCAGCGTCTCCTCGACGCGGTGGACCTGCCGGTAAGCCTCGGTGGTGTTGTCGCGCACGGAAACGATCAGGCACAAGAGGTCGGGGCGGTCTTTGGCCAATTCGGAGAGAATCTGAATGAAACCGAACGCCCATTGACGCCGCTTGGGGCCCTGATCGCTAGGGTCGTCTTGCAGGCCGTCAAACCACGTCTGAAGCTCGTCAAGGATCAGGACCGTATGTTGCTCATTAAACAAGTCCTGAAGCAAGGATTTCGACGGAATCATCGTCCCTGCTTGCTCGAATCGGCCGCGGTAGTACGGACCTTTGGGATGGCCGTCGAAGATTACGTCCCAGAGGCAGCCGTATTCCTGGTTGGACATAGTCTCCGAAATCGGAAGGAAGCCACGCTGCAATATCAACCCGTTCAAGCGGGCCGACTGTATGCGACTGCTCCAGCCGGCGGCCCAGTCTTCAACTGCTGTTGGGTTCTGAAAGGCATGGTGTAGCAGGGCCATGATGTGAGACTTGCCGCGACCACGCTGGCCGATAAAAACGACTGGCCGGCCAGCGGCGGCGGTAGAAACGGCTTCCAACGCCCGCTGCACGTCAGCCGTCGGATACGTGATTTCCAGTAGCTCGGTCGGGTCACTTCGCTGTGCCCAGCCCGAGTTTTGCCGGTTGCACAACTCGATAGCGGTTGCCCGCATGTGTTTGGCCAGGAATTCTGGTCTAAGCGTCAACGACTGCATTATTTCCCTTTCACTCGATCTCGGGTGCCGATGATTGTCGGCTGCGTGGTCTAACTGCTCACCGCGGCTGACGTGGCAGCCGCATATCGTCTTTTCTGTTGATGGCCTGCTCGGTTCCCCGTAGTAGCTGGTCCAGGTCACTCTCCCGGAACAGGCGATAGTTGTTTACGGGATGACGAAATTCGGGGATTTTTCCTTGGCGACACCAATTACGCAAAGTGTTGCGGCAAACCCCCAGATACTCTGCCGCCTCATGTATCCTCAAGAACTGATCCAACTTAGGCATGAATATGTCCACCGATAGGGGTGTCGGGGTCCATCCGATACTGGGATATAGCTAGCTTACCAAACTAGGGCAGACGGAAATAGACCCCCGGCGCAAGGAAATAAGGTTGGTGCCGGTCACCTGCCCCAGAAGTTTCCGAGAACGTCTGATTTTCTGCTGGTCACCAAACACACACAGGGAAAGTTGGTGGCTTTTATGTCAGCGACTGGCGAAAAATCTGGTCACTCATGCCCTGGGCCGATCTGTGTCGGCCCGCGAGCAACGACGAGCGTGTTCTCTGTGGCTCTATACACTACCGCCGACAAGACGCTGCCGAAAGACAGCGTCTTCAGCCGCTTGGGCGGCTAGATTTCTTCGTATTTGTAGATTCCGGCTAACTCTAGGAGGATGCCGGTTTCATCCGATTCGAGCCATCGCATGAAATAAAGGCCATCTTGTTGCCAGAAGAGCATGCTTCGCGAGTTGACCTCGATGCAGAAGTAGCCGCCTAGCTGAAAGCAAGGCTGCTCACAGCTCCATCGGAATTGGTGGTACGTTTCTTTGTCGATTTCCGATGGTCCGGCGTACTCCAGCGTCCGGGTTATTAAATGACACCGCGTTTCTTTCTCCGGCTTGAGTTCGACTTCACCGGCCGTAAGTTTGCGGAGATGCGATTTGAGTAAGTCGAGTTGGTTCGTTGTCATCTTTCTGTTCCTCCTAAGAAAAGTTTTTGGGTTCATTCACCCCCTGCGGATGAACCCCAAAACATTTTGTGAGGAACGGAGCGGCCCGGCGGCCTAAGCGGAAAGACCCGACGTGCAAACCGCCGTGACAGGCTTGCCTGGCACCGGTTTGCAGGGGCCAAGCAGGGCTGCTATCGGCCGGAAGACAAGGAAGGAAACTAAGTGAGACAAAGAACCCGTCCCGGAAAGTCAGCCCGATTTAAGCGGCAGTGCCGTACGCAAACGGGAGGGTTGGCCACGGAAACCGATGAATTGAGATGGTTTGAAGTGCGGCGGTCGATGAGAATGGAATAGTGACGTGGTGCCCACCTCGTCGCCTTATGCTCGTGGTGAACTTTTTTCATGACGGAGTTCGTACGCTTGTGGGGCCTCCAACAGACGGTGTGAGGGGCGCGCTCTTCGCGGCAACCTACTCGATGGAGTCTTGGCCCATCGTTGACACAAACACCTCTGTGATCACGGCTTTATATTGATGTCAGGAGCATTGGCGGGGGAACAACCGATTGGTGAGCATGGAATACCGTTGTGTCGCCACGTCAGTCGCCGGGTTCGTTCAACAGTTGGTGAGTTGCTACTTGCCTCATGGGTATTGGTTCTATGTCTCGGGCATCATTCCACCAGGCAAGAACCCTGAAATCACCGATGAGAAGCTGCTCGCCAAGTACGGAATCGGCCTTTCGCGGACTTCGCGGGCAAGGCGGAAGGCCGTGGGCATTGCCAACGTCCACTATTTACGCTATCAGCGGCGGTTCCTGTTGCTGGCAACGCATGGGTTCCATCCGTTCTTCGAGGATGAGGCCCAGAGCATACGCGATGTCCGCCGAATTCCAATCAAGTTCGAAGGGTACTCGATTTCGGTAGCCAAGGGCGGATTCCTTCGCAAACCGGAAAATGGCGGGGCGGCTGTCCGCGATGAGAAATGGCGGGTGCGGGTTCAGATTGAGGCGGAACTCTACAAGGGGCTGAAGGCTTATCTTGAGGACATTGCGTTGTACCGCACGGTAGGGCAACTCGGGAGGGAGTTCGCCGACCTGCCTTTTGAACCCTATGCCCCCGTGCGTCAGCAATTGCTGAATCTAGTACGCTATATCAACCGGCGGCGGCAAACCGCCAGCCTGGAACCGGTGGGCTTTTCTGTCTTGCGATACCGGCGGCGAATCGTCCGTCCGTTCGGCACCCTGGAAATGTCGCCTGCTTTCGTCTCCAAAATCGTGAGGGCGGCGGGGGAATAGAGCTTTTTTTGAGAAAGAGGTATTGACCGATGGGAAACCGCCGCTACACTAGATATACGCATGTATCCTTCCGTCATCATTCCCTGCGTCTCTTCGTTCCCCGGTTCTCCCCGGCGTGCTTTCGCATTGACCGGCCGTGAGCACGCTTTCCAACCAGAATTTCGGGCTGATCATTGCCTACCTGCTGCCGGGCTTTGTCTCGCTATGGGGCGTCAGCTACTTCTCGCCGACCGTTGCGTCTTGGATCGCGGCATCGCAACAGGGTGCTCCGTCGGTCGCCGGGTTCATGTACGTCACGCTGGCATCGCTGGCTGCGGGCGTCACGGCCAGTGCGGTTCGTTGGTCGATCCTCGACCATCTGCACCATGCCACGGGCATTGTTCCGCCTGCTTGGAAGTTCGCCCATCTGGAGGGAAAACTCCAGGGCTACCTGACTCTGATCGAGAATCACTACCGCTATTACCAGTTCTACGCGAACATGTTCATCGCGGCGGCGTTCACATTTTGTGCCCGGCTTGTTTCCGAAGGGCCACCCGTCACCAATCGCCTTGCAGCAACGTGCGGATTTCTCACTTTAGAAGTGATTTTTTTCGCCGGCTCTCGCGACACGCTGCAAAAGTATTACAACCGAACACAACAGTTGCTCAATTCCCATCACCCCTAACTAAGAAAGGAGCACGGCCATGACCAATGGTGGTTCCCCTCATTACGAGAATGAGGAATCGGTCAAGAAGCCTGTCGTAAAGAAACAGGCCGCCCCGTCGAAGCCAAAGTCGCCGCGACGAAGTCAACCCCTAGGTCGCTAGCAGCTAGCGGCCTGTGAACAAGCCGGCGATTGCTGCCGACGAACGAACCTCCTGAGATTCCTCACAGCCATTGCTCCCGAGTCGGGCTGGCCGGCGAGTTTCCGACCGAAACCGCTGCTCAACCGAGGCCGGAGCTTCCGCTGTTGAGGTTTTTCCAAAAGAAAGAAACGACTGCCACTGCTGCTTCATTTTGCAAGCATCCCAGTGCTTCAGGGCAGCGAGAGTTTCTTCTTGCTGACTTTGCTCCTGGCCATGGTCAATGCTGGCCATTCACGGGATACGACGGTCAGGTTCAAGGACCGTACAAGCAACAACAATGACCGTGATTGCAAAATACGAAGACCCTCGGGCCGAATACCGGCGGCTAATCGCTCTGGTGGTCAGGCAACCTGACCACGATGGGCCACGCCTCAGGCTCGCAAGCTGGCTTGACAGAATTGGCCGTGACCCGCTGCTGGCTGAGTTCATCCGCGTCGATATTGCCTATTGGCGGGCAATCACGAATTACTCGCCATCGCCCCCGACTGGCGACCTCGCGACAACGGTCATAGCACTGGGGGAACGGCGGCAAGTATACTTGGATCGACACAGCAAGCGGTGGAGTCAACCGTTACTCAAGATCCTCGGTCTTTCGGATCAGGACATAGTCTTCCGAACTCGGCGGGGTCTGGTCGGGAGCGTAATCGTCGCGGGCGGCAAGGCCGCTCAACATCTTGTTGCAAGGGGCGACAATGTGCTCGACCTGGCACCAATTGAATCGTTATGCCTCGGAAGCAACCGGGAATCCGACCGTGAATCGTTTTATGTCTCGGGGCATCTAACCATCCAGGCATTGACACGGACGAAGTTGTTCAGGGCACTCCGGTCCTTGGAACTGAGCGGAAACTGGATTGGAGCAGCGGGGGCGGCGGCATTGCTGAAGGTCGCTCCTCCTCCACGGCTACGGTTTCTGAGATTCCGTCCCCGCGATGTCAGCCTCAAGCTGGAGCAGGAACTCCGCCAGCGGTATCGGCGATGTTTCATCAGTTTTGAATGCGAAATGCCATGAGCCACGAATGGATGGTCTATGGACGATGAACCGAAAGACGATTTCCTGGAACTGCTCTTGAAGCGTTCGGATGAACTGCTGTGCCGCTACCGATGTCACCGCGAAGTGGCGGCGACGCGGATTGTGGACGTTTCCAAGTACGACAGGTCGGTCCCGGCCTTTTTCGCAGCCGGCGAAGCCGCGACGGAGCAAGCCTTGTGCGATGGTCTTTTTAATTACCACTGCCATGCTTGGCTAACGGCGTTCCATGTGCCCTTCTTAAGCTTGGCCATGGACGACTTCAGTCAATGCCCGTGCCATTTCGAGGTCACGCCGCCTGCTTCTTCGCCGGCAGGTACGGTGGTTTCACGGGACGATTATCTGCTGGCCTATTCCCAGTCGCAGGATGAAGTCGCCAGGTGCCAGGGCATAATCAAAGGAAACTACAAGTCACTGCGGCAACTGCACGTTGATTCTCCCTTTCGCCTTGTCAACGCTGCATTGCTTTCCCTCGCCGCCTGGAAAGGCCGGATCGCGGAACACACTTTCTTCTTCCTGCAACGGTATTTCGCGGTGATGTACAGGTTCGTCGAGTTCCAGGAATTCGATCTTTTCGACATTGCCAACCAGCTTGACAGAGCAATCAAGCGGGGCTCGTGGAACTGAATACAATTGTGGTGGGAAATAGAATCGGTGAAGCAAGTGAGCGGCAATCCCGTTCTAGATGATTGGTATAACTCGAAGAAACTCGAATGTTGAATAGCATCGGGAATGGAAGTAGGATCGGATTTACCCGGCGAAGAGGAGATCGGATTTGCAGGGGTGCAACCGATCAAGCAATAACCGGGTCGAAGGGTGCGTCGATGCACTCCGAGACTTCGGTCTCGCGGTCCCTGGGGAGAGCCATTCTCCTCGGGACCGGTTTTTTCGACGGTCGGAATGGTCGCGTGAAACGGGTTGAGCCGGCTCGCCGACATGGTTTTGGGCTTTTTGCGATTGTGCCGTCGTGAAACAATCGCCCCATTTTTTCGCCTCGAATACTGCTGATTCGCGGCCTCCATTCCGACCGCAGTATCGCCCTTCGCTCACAGTTACCCGGAAAGCAAGCTTTCCGCAGCTTGTACCGGTGGGTTGTGTGTGAGCGAAGGGGAGCTTGGCCGTTTCCCTTGTGCCGGCGATTGTCAGTGTCATTGCACTGGCCTTATCTTGGTTCAATCCTTTCGGATTGTGTTTCGTCACAATTGGTCAGGTCTTTGATTGGCTTCCGTTGTGCCAGCAGGCGACTGAGTACGTCATCGGCGTCTTCGCGAACGACAAACCATCGCCTCTTGTAATGAAAAATCTCCTCCGAGAGACCGTACCCCAGAAGCTCGTCGCGATTGGCTGCGACGCCGTTCAGGACCAGTTCCAACACTTGGTCGCCGGCGATTCTGGCGGTCGTCAACCGCCAACCGTTGTCGAGTTCGATCAACGAACCGCCAATGACCAATTCCAGAATCTCGGCGGGTGAGGCTGCGGCCAGCGGCGTACCGATGCCGAGTCGCTGCTTGACGTTGGGAACGTCGGCCGGACTCAGGTTGAGACCCACCAGGGCCTGGCCATCGACGAGAATTGCCCGAGCGATCTTGACATTGCGAATCCCCGACGACCCCATGATTTTGTCGTAGATCGGAAAAATCGCTCCGCTCAAGATATGGAACCGCTGCGGCTCCCTGGCCGGCGTCTTCTCGTATTCGGCGTTCCACCACTCGCGGGCTTCCGCAAGCTCGACCTGCTCGTACTTCGCCTCCAGTTCGTGACGTTCAAGGCCGCGCCGTGGACCTTTCACGGCCGTGAGATAGACTGTGTCGTCCTCCGCGTCCCAGTGCTCGGATACGCCGTAAATCCGTCGGCTCTGATTGTTCCGATAGAAACCCAGCTTGGCGGCCATGGCGACCGATCCAAAACCGTGCCGCACGACATCGACCTCGCCTTCCAATTCGTGCAGCATCGTTCGAGCCCCCGAGCCGGGGTCTACGAAAAGCGTCTCCGGTTCGGCGATTCGCCGCAGGTTGTGGGCACGGATCTCTTCCACGCCGAAATCAAAAGCACTCTGACGTTTGGCCGCTTCCACCGCGGCGACATACCGCTCGTGGAACAACTCGAAGATGCGGTTTTGGGATTCGACGTGCAGCACCATGATCCGATTGAGAAAGTGCTCCACGTTGCTCGCGTAGTTCTCGCGGACGGCGTTCTTTTCCTTGTCGAGCACTCCCATGCGTTCAAGCGTGCTGAGGCCGAGTCCTTCGTCGCTCAGGCGGCCGGTTTGAATTTCCCGGTAGAGCCGTGACAGGGCTGCTTTGCCGTAGGCGTCGGTCACGTCTTCGGGCCGGAAGAGGTCGCTGGAGAGCGACTGCCGCTCGCCCTTGGTCAAAGCACCAAGTGCCGCCAATCGCTTGGAGACGGCATTGACCAGCCGTTTCTGGCCGGCCAGGTCGAGGAGCACGAGCCGGATGACCGGTGCCGAGCTTTGGTTCGAGCGATGGACGCGGCCAAAAGCTTGCATCTGTTGGTCGGCCGACCAGGAAAGCTGGAAGGCATAGAAGACTCGCCGCTGCTGATTCTTGGCGGCCACGTCGGCATGGACGCTGATTCCGGTGGAGCCGGCACCGGAGAGCACGGCAACACGTTTGCTTCCCTTTTGAAAAAGCCGCGTCTCGTACTCGTTGAGTTCCCGCCGCGGCACGCCGTCGAGCTTGCGGCGGACGTACTTGTCGCCTTCAAAACGGTGCGTCCGGCCGCTGATTTCGGCGACATTGCCCACGCCGAAGCGGGCGACGAGGGCGTCGAGCGGATTCCGTGGAAAATCCAGGTCGGCCACCCGGTCCAGCAGTTCTTGCTGCCGGCGTTGATTCTCGCGGTTGATTTCGGGATTTCCGGCGGCATCGACGACGGGGACGCGGCGCACGCGGCCGGTTTTGGGGTCGGTCTCTTCCTGGTACTGGAAGAGCGGAAAATGCTTTTCGATGAGCTGCACGATCATTTCCCGCGGCGTGGCGTCGAGTTCGGACAACTCGACGCCGGCGGCACGGGCGTCACGCACCTTGCGTTCCGTCTGGGCTTCGGAGGTATTGAAGAGACTGAGCACGACGGAGCGGCCTTGGCGGAGATCCGTCTCGATGGCCGCGATGACGTCGGGCAGCGTGTAGGCCATCATCAGTTGCAGGAAGAACCGCTGCTGTGCGGAATAGAAATGGGCGTAACGGTTGCCGTTGCGGCCTTGGCCGGCGTTGCCTTCGGCAGCCTCGAATTCGACCAGGAGTTCCGACCAGAGGTCGGCAATCCGGTCGTATTGTGCCCGTTCATCCTCGCTGAGTCGATGGAGCAGGGGTTCGTATTCGACGGCACTGTCCGGGACAATGCTCCCGTCCGGCAAACGGGTCGGGCCGTAGCTGATCGTGCGGGAAAGGTAGGTGCCCACGCTCTTGAGATCGCGGCAGAGCATTTCCATCGCCCCGACGCCGCCCCGTTCCATGGCCACGAGAAACGCCGGAAAATCCGCGAACGGTGCTCCGGCCCCCCAGAGCCCAAGGCGTTCGTAGGGGGCCATGTGCCGGGCCTCCGTCGCCCCGGTTGCACTGAAGTAGCGAACGCGGGCCTGCGGAAAGAGCCGTTGCAGGGTAATTCCCATGTTGCCGCGGAGCGTGCCGTGATCGACCGTCGCCTTGCCGCCGTGCGGCGTGGCGGCGGCGTTCTTCATCAAATGGGCCTCGTCGAAGGCGATCACGCCGTCGAAATCAGGCCCCAGCCAATCGGTCAACTGCTTGAATCGCTGCCGGTCGCCGTCGAAATCGTCGCTGAGCAGGGTATACGTCGTGAACAAGACGCCCGAATCGGCGGCGATGGTTTCCGCCGTCTTGAATCGTGCCTGGTGGATGATGCGGAGCGGGAGCCCTACGGCACTGCGGTCGCGTTCGGCATCGGCGACAAGCTGGTGGGCCGCCGAGATATGCACGTGCTTCGTGCGGCCCTGGGCCAATTCGTTGTACATGAAGGCGTAGATCTCGCGGCCTTTGCCGATTCCCGTGCCGTCGCCGTTCCAATGCCCTTTGCGTGTGCCGTCCGGGAGGATGACGCTCGTCGCCTGGCCGGCGTAGATCACGTCTTCGATTTGCAGATTCGAGACACGTCCTTCGACGATCACCTCGGCGGGCAGGTGATGGCGGTAGGTGACATCGGGCGGTTCGACGCACGCCATCGCCGTGCTCTCGACCACGTTGGCAGGGTGGGGCAGCGAGCCCCGGACCACGGCTTTCTGCACGCGATAGGCGGCAAAAACCGTCCCTTCCTCGATATCGACCGACTGCGGCACGAGGGCCGTTTCAAGCTGGCCTACATCATTTCCAATTGATCGAGCGTGCTGAGCAAAAGAGAAGCCGCCCAGATCCGCATGGCCTCCCGTTGCCGGGGAAACTTCCTCTGCTCCGTTTCCAGAACGAGGTTCATCGCCGCGATCAGTTCCTCCGGTTTCATGAGCGCCAGGTGATGCCAGTCGAGCCACTGCTGGCTGCGTGATCGGTATGGTCGGCGGCGACTGAACCTCCCCGAATCCGTCCCCCAGCAGGAGCCCCATCAACTCCAGGAGCGGATTCTCCTCCGGCAGCGGTTCTTGGCCGAAGATTTCTCGCAGTGCTTCCATTGCCTGCTTGCTGACTTGCTTCACAAACTCGCCCATAAACGTCCTCCTTGGATAGACCCTCAAGTAGCTGAAATGCTTCCCGCACCGACAAACCGCCGCCCGTGATTATGGCCGCTTCATCGGTCGTTTGCCCGTCACGGTCGACGACGATGATCTGGTTGCCGAACGTGGTGCCGAAGCGGGCGTACTCGTGGCCGTCGATGCCGACGTTGGCACGCACGTGATAGCGGCTGCCGATTTCCGTCCACCAGTCACGAAACCCGGGCCGATCGCTGGCCATGCCGCGGCCCACGATGGCGACCAGGCGTCCGCCCGGCTTGAGTCGCAAGAGGGCCTGCTCGATGTGGCGGGCTCCGAAGGCGGTGCGGTGTCCGTTGACTCGGCCTCCGGTGGCCGAGAAGGGCGGGTTCATCACGATGGCATGATAGGTCTTTTCCAGGGGGAGGAGATTGTCGAGACGTTCGGCATCGAGTGCCGTCGGCTCGAATCCTTGCAGGGCGAGCAACTCACGCCGGCGTGGGTCGATTTCATTGGTGTCTACGTGTGCTCCAAGGAGCCGGGCGAGAACCGCGATATTGCCCGTTCCGGCACTCGGCTCCAGGACCGACATTCCCGGGCAGAGAGCGGCTGCTTTGACGACCACGAGGGCCTCGGCCGGCGGCGTGCTGAACTGCTGAAACTCAATTTGCGTCTGGTCACGTCGGGTCTGGAGGGGCAGCCGGGCTTGCGCGGCGAGAAGCTTGTCGATCGCGGCGGGGACGTTGCCAAGGTCAAGACAGGGCCAGCGCGCACTCTGCGTAGTTTTGGCAATATAGAGCGACTTGCGCTGGCGCGTGTAATGTGGTAGACCATCGTTGTTGTGTCTCCGTTCTCGATCAGACGAACAGGGAGGACGCCGATGGCGACTACCGTGCGGATGGATGTGAAGGAAGTCTTGCGGCATTTCCAACAGTTGGAGGATCCGCGGTCGGCGGTGAACTTGCTGCATCCGCTCGACAGTGTGGTTGTGATTGCAATCATGGCCGTGCTTGCCGGAGCCAATGGACCAACGGCCATCGCCAAGTGGGCCAATATTAAGGCCGAGGTCTTGTTGAAGCTGCTGGAGCTTCCGCATGGCATTCCTCAGAAAGATGTCTTTCGGCGCGTGTTGGCCACCCTGAAGCCCGACGCCTTTCAAGCCTGCTTCACGATGTGGCTGACGGCGCTGCGCGCCGCCGCTGCGGAGGCCACGGGCGTAGAGCGACCGACGTTGGCCATCGACGGAAAGACCTTGCGGCGCAGTCACGATCGTCGCCATAATCTGGGCGCGTTGCACTCCGTCAGTGTTTGGGCGAGTGAGTATGGCCTGACACTCGCGCAAGTGGCGACGGCCGAGAAATCGAACGAAATCACGGCGATTCCCAGGTTGTTGTCGCTGATCGACATTCAGGGGGCCATCATCACGATCGACGCGATTGGCACCCAAACCGCCATCGCTGAGAAGATTATTGAGGGCGGAGGGGACTACCTGCTGGCGCTGAAAGGAAATCAGGGCACGTTGCACGACGCCACCATCGACTACATCCATGAACAGACCAAAACGGACCTCCGCGGCATCGGCGCTCGTCGCTGGGACACCACGGAACAGAAGCACGGCCGGATCGAGAGACGAACCTATATCCAGATGCCTGCTCCCAAGAGCCTGCCGGGGTTCGCTCACTGGAAGGGACTGCTCTCGATCGGCCTCGCTTTCCTCCACTGCCTTCGCGACGGAAAAGAGACCACCGAGGTGCGCTATTTCATCAGTAGTCTGCCCGTCAAGGTGAAACAGTTTGCCCACGCGGTTCGCAGTCATTGGGGCATCGAAAACAGTTGTCATTGGTGCCTCGACGTGACCTATCGCGAGGATGAGTCGCGCATTCGTGATGAACGACTTCGCGAGAACTTCGCCTGGCTGAATCGCCTCACATTGTCACTTCTGAAGCAGCATCCCAAGAAAGACAGTGTGGCCATGAAACGCCGCGCCTGCGGTTGGAACGATGATTACATGTTCCAAGTCCTTACCGGAACAAGCCCTTAGTACGCGCTGGCCCTGGTAACTCGGCTGCCACGAATGGGCTTCGGAGAATTCGCGATGACGCAGAGTGCTTTTCGGATTCCTGTGCGCGATACCGGCAGTGCTCGTTCTGCCAGCAATGATATCGAATCGAGCCGTGGCAAGGAGATGTGGCTGCGCCTGTGGAGCGAGTGTGGACGACTCGTGACGGGAGGCATGAGATCGTCGCGACGCTCGTGGAAGTCAAAAACGGCATAGTGCGGTTGCGGAAGGTAAACGGCACGACCATTGGAGTTTCCGTCGCGGTGTTGAGCGACGCCGACAAGGAATATCTCGAAGAGCGGACTGGCGTGGTTCGGAGGTCTAAGGCCGTTCCTCACAAAGATTCGGCCGAGGCGAGCGCGGTAGGCGCGCCATCGGAATTGGACCAGAGGAGCAAGGAACTCTGTGAACAGATAACCAAGAGCTACTCTGGGAAGGGGGGCGGCAAGAAACCTACGCTCGCGGTCGTGGAGTTCTCCGATCTTTCTGGCGTCGTCACGAACTTCGGGCGGCTACTGTCGGAGGAATTGATTACAAAACTCTTTTCGACAGGAAACTACGAGGTCATTGAACGGCTTCTGTTGAACAAAATAATCGCCGAGCACAAGCTCCAGTTTCAAGGTATCGTAGACCCCAAGTCCGCAAAGGAACTGGGGAAGATTCTTGGTGTGGACGCCATTGTTTCCGGCACAATCGCCGACTTGGGGAAGTCGTTTCGGGTCAACGCCCGTGTGATCTCGACGGAAACAGGCCAAGTGCTTTCCGTGGCCGCCGCGACGATCGCCAAGGACGAAGCCACCAGAGTATTGTTGGGGGGCCAAGGTGTTGACCCCGGCGGTACGGATGACCCGGGGATCCCATACCAGCCGGCTAAACTCCCGTTCCGAGAGGATTTTTCGAACTACAAGGACGATGCGCCGACGGACTGGGGGCGTGGCGTGAAAGTTAGAACTGGAGAGGACGGGAGAAAATGGCTGGTGGCGTCCGCGAAGGGGCAGCATCCGGTCGGGCGCGATGTGGACTTACCGGCGAACGCGTTTATCGAATTCGATTACGGCGTTGAAATGCTGGAAAGCAAGAATCGCGGCCTCCATAGGGACGACAGGCACAACATGCACAAGGTATTGAGCGGCATTACTCTTGTTGACGAAGCGGGGCCAAATATCGGATCGAGTGGACAGCCGGTTATTACGTCAACGACCGTGGTATCATGAGATGACGGTTCCGAGTGGTGCTAGTGTGAAAACCACGTCATCGTCCACCGGAACGCTTCGGATTCAAAAGAAGGGCGACACGATCACGGTGATAATCGGAAACAAAGAACTCACAGGAGACACTAGGGACTTTCAG
>CAWDLR010000004.1:0-1036511 GCA_963803125.1 uncultured Planctomycetaceae bacterium
GGTCAAGGTCGGCGGAGGTGGCGCAGCGCTCTTCGGGGCGTACCAGAAGATCAGATGGAACTGGTCTCCCGCGACACGAAATGTCGGCGCAACCGTCGAATAGGCGGTGACCGGCTGCGCCTCGTCGGTGTTCATGGCGATCAGGACTTCCTGGTCGATGAAGAGGCGCGACCAAGACACGAGCGATCGCATCCGGTCACCTAGACGATGCGGAAGGCCGAAGGTAACGCCATCTCCCGAGACGCGATGCAGCGTCTGTCGGCCTCGCCGTAGTGGCAACAACTTTTTCCGCAGGTCAATAAGTGCGGCCAAGGCCCGGTAGAGGTTGCTGTCCTCGTTGAAGAAATGACGATCCTGCGTGCATAGGCCGCCAAAGCGACCACCGAACATGTTCTCTCGGAGCACAAGGTCCGAGCCGTTGGGGCGCCCGCCACTGTCGAAGCCCTGCTCCGATCCGTAATAGATGCAGGGGATGCCCATCGTGGTCAACTGCACCGCCAGCACGTTGAATGCCAGGTCACGCAAACGGCTGTCGCCGCAAAAGCGACACTTGTTGCCACCCTTGCGAACCTGGTCGTGTTCATCCACCAGGGTGACCACTTGGTTGCGATACCAGCGGTGCCCGCTAGGCGAGTCCAGGATCCAGTTACGGAATACCGAGAAATAATCCGCCGGCTCGTTGTAGCCGGTGACCATCCCCTCCAGCTTGCCCGGCACGTCCTCGATGCCCAAAGCTGCGTCCAGTCCGGTCTTCTCCACCACTTCCCAGGCGTGCTCGCGGCCGCCCGATATTTCCCCGACCAGAAGGAAGCGTTCTTTCCCGATGCTCTGGGTGAATTCTCGAATCACATCACAGAACGTCCGCAGCGCCTCCGGCCTCATGTGCTTGGCGGCGTCGATGCGGAATCCATCGAGATCGGCGTAAGCGATCCAGAAACAGTAGACGAGGCAAAGGCAGGCAAAAGCTGAAGACGCCTGGCAATACTGCCCGGCCCACTGCACCCAAATGTCGAGGGTCTTCAGATCGAACATGTCTCCCTCGGCATATTCCGGATGGTAATCCCAATTCGTGATATGCCCCTTGCGAAGGAACAGGCCCGGACGCTGGAACTCCCGAGGCCAAATGGCGCCGTCCGGCCACGCCGCCTCCAGCCGGGCGCCGTCAGGCATGTCAAAAGGCAACGTTGGCCGGCCGTCACCGTCGTTGAAGCCTTTGACCGCGTACGGCTTACCGTCCCAGCGGGGATCGTTGTACGATTGGCCTGAAGCGGGGTCCTGCGTCGGGTGGCGATCCGCATCGTAGGTGAAGACGTTGCCGGTGTGGTGGGCGATAATATCGAGAATGACGTAAATCCCTTGCTCGTGGGCGGCCTGGACGAAGTCGCGGAACTCCGTCCGTGTCCCGAAATGCGGGTCGACGTCGAGGAAGTTCTGGATGCCGTAGCCGTGATAGCTCGGCTCGAAGGGAACCTGTCGGAAGATCGGGCTGACCCATAGGGCGGTGACTCCTAGCCGGCGAAGGTATCCGAGCTTGCTCTTCAACCCAGCTAGTGTCCCGCCCTGCCAGTTATTGCCGGCACTGAGCCAGGTGTCGTAATCGACCCGGCCAGAGTCTCCCGGCTGGTAAAGCGGTGTGGCGCCGGTCTCAACCGGACGGTCCGCGTTGTCCCGGTAGCCGTCCTTTTCCCGGCCGTCCGAGAAGCGGTCCAACAACAGGAAGTAGAGTACCTGATCTTCCCAGGCGGCCGGAGATGGAGTGAACGTCCGCCGCATCAGGGAGGCAAAGTCGAGGTCGAGCAAGCTCTTCTCGATCATCTCCGTTTTCTCAGCTTGCGAGGTCATTGAGACTTTCTCCGAGGAAGACCATTAGGTGTGGTGCTCGGCCAGTTTGCTCTCCAGCGTTCCGGCAGGGGGCAGCGCGGACTCGCTGTTCCTGCGTTCGTGTAGGCCGAGATCGGTCGCAACAACTTCGCGCAGAAGAAGGGCCGTCTCACTGTCCAGGCTGATCTTGACGACGTCCGGCCGGAACAACAGCGCAAAGGTCCAGTCGATCATGATGCGTAACCGCCGGCCCCAACCCGGCATTTGCAGCAGGTAGTACGTACGCCGCACGAACCACGCCGGGAAGCCGCGGAGCCGCACTTTGAGGAGTTGGCCGAACGCCTTGCTATGGCCCAGGGAACCCATCATGCCCAAGGTGCGATAAACGAACGGCTGGGGATCCCGACCACTGAGCGCGCTGTAGATATTTCGGGCCAGGAGCTTGGCCTCGCGCAAGGCGTGCTGCGCGAGACTCGGATACGAACTGCCGTTGGAAGCGGGGATCGACGCGCAATCACCGAGTGCCCACACCTCTGGATGGCTCCGGCAGCGCATGCTTCCCTCGACCACGATGTGTCCACGCTTGTCCTTTTCGACGGATAGGCCAGCCACGATCGGGCTAGGGACAGCCCCTGCCGCAAGGACGATGGTATCCGCTTCTAGGGTCTCCTCTGGCAAGTGGACTTTGCCCGGCTCGATGGCCCGCACAACGGCGTTGGTCCGGATATCCGCCCCGCGCCGCTCAGCGAGCACCCGGGCTCCATAGCTGGCGAGTTTCGGGTCGATTTCCGGCATGATGCGGTCAGCGCCCTGGAGCAGGAAAAAGCGGACTTCGTCGCGGCTCAGGTGCTTATAGAGAGGCGTGATCCCATCCACCATCGCGGTCAACTCGCCGAAGAGTTCTACTCCGACCAGTCCGCCGCCGATGATTACGAAGGTGAGCTGCCGACGTTTTCGCTGCGGGTCGGTCTCCACGTCGGCTCGCTCGAAACGATCGATCACGTAGTTACGGAGCAAGAGAGCATCGGCGAGGGTTTTGAAGGTGAAGGCGTGCTCGGAACCAGGGATCATCGCACGATTGGTCCTTGCCCCGAGGGCCAGAACCAGTTGATCGTAGGCCAGTTCACCGCTCTCTCCGGCGGCGCCCAGGTGGACGACCCGGCGCTCCAGATCGATGCTCTCAACCGCCGCCTCGACGAAGCGCGTGGTCCGCAGAAAGGCACGGACCGGGAAGCTGCAGTGGCGCAATTCAAGGGTTCCGGAGAAGACCTCAAACAGCAACGGCGTCATGAGCAGGAAGTTGTCCCGGCTCACCAGAACGACCTCGACGCCCGAGTCGTGTTTGAAGAGGTGTTCGAGGTGACGGGCCGTGTAGACTCCACCAAAGCCACCGCCGAGGACCACAATGCGTTTGATCGATGCTGAAGCGTTCATGGATGACATCGCTCACCTCATCCGACGTTATCCCCGGCAGTGTCCCAAGCCCGCGGCCCGGCGGCTTTCTCCCGCTGCCCCCACCGCCACTCCGTGATTTCCGGCATGTCGTCGCCGTGCTTGTCGATGTAGTGCTTGTGCTCGATCAACTTCTCACGCAGGGTCTGCTTGAAGTACGCTGACCGTGCGCCCAACTGTGGCAGCCGATCGATCACGTCCATGACCAGGTGGCAGCGATCCAGATCGTTCAGGACCACCATGTCGAACGGAGTCGTGGTCGTGCCCTCTTCCTTGTAACCGCGCACGTGCAGGTTCTTGTGGTTCGCACGGCGGTAAGTCAGACGGTGGATCAGCCAGGGGTAGCCGTGGAACGCAAAGATAATCGGCTTGTCCTTTGTGAAGAGGTTGTCGAAGTCCTGGTCGCTCAAGCCGTGCGGGTGTTCGCTCGCCGGCTGCAGTTTCATCAGATCCACAACGTTGATCACGCGGACTTTCAGTTCCGGGAGGTGCTTGCGGAGCAAGTCCACCGCGGCGAGGGTCTCCAGCGTCGGCACGTCACCGCAGCACGCCATGACGACATCGGGCTCGGCACCCTGGTCGTTACTGGCCCAATCCCAGATGCCGATGCCGGCCGTGCAGTGCTTGACCGCCTGGTCCATGGTCAGCCATTGTGGTGCCAATTGCTTTCCGGCCACGACCAGGTTGACATAGTGCCGGCTGCGCAGGCAGTGGTCGGTCACGCTCAGAAGCGTGTTGGCATCCGGCGGCAGGTAGACGCGGATGACTTCCGCTTTCTTGTTCACGACGTGGTCGATGAAACCCGGATCCTGGTGCGAAAAGCCGTTGTGGTCCTGGCGCCAGACGAGCGAGGAGAGCAGGTAGTTCAGCGAGGCGATCGGCCGCCGCCAGGGAATTTGTCGCGTCACCTTCAACCACTTGGCATGTTGGTTGAACATCGAATCGATGATGTGGATGAAGGCCTCGTAGCACGAGAAGAAACCGTGCCGCCCAGTCAGCAGATAGCCCTCCAGCCAGCCCTGACATTGGTGCTCACTGAGAACCTCCATGACGCGACCGTCCGGGTTGAGGTGGTCGTCGTAGGGTAACGTTTCGGCCACCCAGGCGCGGTTGGTGACTTCGAGGACGTCCTGCCAGCGGTTGGAGTTGAACTCATCCGGGCTGACCAGCCGGAAGTTGCGGCTGTCGAGATTCATCTTCATGACGTTGCGGAGGAACTTCCCCATAACCCGCGTCGCCTCCGCGTCTGTAGCGCCGGGGCTGGGCACCTCGACGGCATACTCCCAGAAGTCCGGCAGCTTAAGGTCCTTAAGCAGCACGCCGCCGTTGGTGTGCGGATTCGCGCTCATGCGTTTCTCGCCTCGCGGCGGGAGTTCCGCCAGTTCCGGAATGAGACGGCCCGTCTTGTCGAACAGTTCCTCCGGCTCGTAACTTTTCATCCAGGTTTCGAGGATCTGCACATGTCCCGGCTTGGCCATGTCGGACATCGGCACCTGATGCGAACGCCAGTAACCCTCCGTCTTCTGGCCATCGACCTCCTTCGGCCCCGTCCACCCCTTGGGGCTTCGGAAAACGATCATGGGCCACAAGGGTCGCTTACTGAAGCCGTTGCCGCGGGCGTCGGCCTGAATGGCCTTGATCTCGCCAATGACTATGTCGAGGGTATGCGCCAAGAGTTGGTGCATTTTCGCCGGGTCGTCTCCTTCGACGAAATGGGGCGTGTAGCCATAGCCGCGCATCAGCGCGTCCAGCTCCTCGTGGCTGATGCGGGCAAGCACCGTGGGATTGGCGATCTTATAACCGTTTAAGTGCAGAATGGGCAACACGCAACCATCGCGCACGGGGTTGAGGAACTTGTTGCCGTGCCAGCCGGTGGCTGAGCGGGCCGGTCTCGGCCTCGCCGTCGCCGACGACGCAGGCGACGATCAAGTCCGGGTTGTCAAAGGCCGCCCCGTAGGCGTGCGACAGGGCGTAGCCCAACTCACCGCCCTCATGGATCGAGCCGGGCGTCTCCGGGGCGACATGGCTGGGAATTCCGCCGGGGAACGAGAACTGGGTGAACAGCCGCTTCAACCCCGCCTCGTCCTGGCCGATGTTCGGGTAGACCTCGCTGTAAGTCCCTTCAAGATAAGCGTTGGCCACCAGCGCCGGCCCGCCGTGTCCAGGACCGGAAATGTAGAGCATGTTCAGGTCATACAGCTTGATGACCCGGTTCAAATGAACGTAAAGAAAGTTCTGCCCTGAGGTGGTTCCCCAGTGCCCCAGCAAGCGAGGCTTGATGTGCTTGAGTTGCAACGGCTCCTTCAAAAGCGGGTTGTCCATCAAGTAGATTTGACCGACGGACAGGTAATTCGCGGCACGCCAGTAAGCGTGCATCTTGCGCAGCTCCTCGGCGGAAAGAGGACCTGCCGCGGAAGCCTTGCTACCCTCTCCGGTCTTCCGTTTCGCCTCGGCGGTTGTGGCTGTCATTGGTCATTCCTTGTCTGACTGGCAGCGGGGTTGGATGTTTATGAGTCGTGGGTCGTGAGTGGTAATGGCTGCCATCGTTATCGCTCACCACTCGACCGCTTATCAGTCGTTTTCCGTTCAACTGACCAGCATCTCCTGAGTCACACGTTGCTGGGCATACTGCTCCAGCTTGCGGGCATCGGCGTAGAATTTGCGGATGCCCTCGGCCAGCTTCTCGGTGGCCATGGCATCCTCATTGTGCATCCAACGAAACGTCTTCTCGTCCAAATGAATCTTCTTCACGTCGGACGCTTTGGCCTCTTCCACGCTCAAGCGGCGGGGGACCGAGGCTTCGGTTTTCTCCATCTGCGCCAACAAGTCGGGGCTGATGGTCAGCAGGTCACAACCGGCCAACCGGACAATCTGGTCCACCTTGCGGAAGCTGGCGCCCATGACCTGCGTCTTGTAATCGAACTTCTTGAAGTAGTCGTAAATCTGCGTGACGGACGCAACCCCGGGGTCTTCGTCGGTGGGGATGTCTTTGCCCCCGCGTTCTTTCCGATACCAGTCGTAGATCCGACCGACGAACGGCGAGATCAGCGTCACGCCGGCCTCAGCGCAGGCCACGGCCTGGGCGAAGCTGAACAACAGCGTCAGGTTGCAATGGATTTCTTCGCGCTCCAGTTGTTCCGCGGCGCGAATGCCCTCCCAGGTGCTGGCGATCTTGATCAGCACGCGCTCGCGGCCGATGCCGGACTGCCGGTACAGGTCGACGAGGCGGTGTGCCTTGGCCAGCGTGCCTTCGGTGTCGAAGCTGAGCCCGGCGTCTACCTCAGTGGAAACGCGGCCGGGCACGACTTGAAGGATATGGCAGCCGAAGGTTACAAAGAGCTTGTCCATGAGCGCATGCTCAATGATCGTCATAATTGACTCCCTGGCAAGCCCCTGTCGCAGCTACAGCTCCCCGCATGTGCTGGAGGAATCCACGCACAATGCTACGGGCCAGGGCCGGAGCGGACAAGCCTCGCTGCCGCGCCGCCCAGATCAAGTCGCTCACATCGCCACTCTGCAAGAGGACCGGGAGTTCTTCCCATTCGTCGCTATCGTCAAGACTATTGGGAGTTGCGCCCATTGGTTCGTCGTCCGGGCACTCTGCGAGACGTTTGTAAAGAATGTCGCTCACTAACATTGGAGTATCCCCTCGCCCAGCGTCTCGTAATCCTTGCTGACTGCCTTGACTCCCGTCAGGTCCAACAGCGAGTACAGCAGCATCGAGGCATGGCCCGTGGACAGGATGAAATGGTCACGATTTGGCCAGATCGGATCCTGCGGGTCGAAGCGCAGAAAGTCCTGCCACAGGCAGTAGGCCACCGGCGCCAGCGCCATCGGCGTGCCCGGATGCCCGGAGTTGGCAGCCTGCACGGCATCCATTGACAGGGTGCGGATGGTGTTGATGCACGTCAGATCGAGATCGTTTTCACCGTTCGCTTTGACTGGCAACATATGCTTTCTCTCGGCGAGGGGCCGTTGCAGTCGCTGTCCATTGGGGTGCATCACCCCTCCAACACCATGATGTCTAATGGTCGCTTCGTTCGCCCAGTTCCCTTTCATCACGTCACTTCAATCACCTGCGTTGGCGTCGCTTGACGCCTAATTGCGCCAGTGAGCGAGCCAACGCCGCATTGACGGCAGCGACTTGCTCGGCGGATAACTTCTGCCGGAGGCGGGCGGCGGCTTGTTGCCGGGCTTCCTCCGCCTTCGCCTCGTCGATGTTCTCGGCCGCAATGGCCATATCGGTCAAGATGGCCACGCGGTCACCCGTGATCTCGACGAGCCCCTCACCCACGGCCAGAAAACGATCGGAGCCTTTCGCCCGAACGATCATTTCTCCCGGCACCATTTGGGTCATCAACGGGACGTGCTGGGGGAGAATCCCAATCTGGCCTTCCACAGCCGGAAGGGTGACCATGTCCACGTCTTCGGAGCAGACCGTCGCTTCCGGCGTGACGATTTCCAGTTTCAGGGTGTTGCCCATGTTTGCCTCGGAGTAGGGCTGTAGAGCCTGAGAGGCTCCCACAGCGGCTTTCATCGGTCAACTCTGTTTGATTTCCTCAATCGCGCCCTTCATGTAAAAGTCTCCTTCCGGCACGTCGTCATGCTTGCCGTCCAGTATCTCCTTAAAGCCGCGAACCGTATCCGCCACGGGGACCTGTTTGCCCTCACGGCCCGTGAAGACCTGCGCCACGCTGAACGGCTGGCTCAAGAACCGCTGGATCTTGCGCGCGCGGAACACCGTCAACTTGTTTTCCGGCGAGAGTTCGTCCATACCCAAAATGGCGATGATGTCTTGCAGGTCTTTATAGCGCTGAAGCACCTTCTGCACGCCACGGGCCACATCGTAGTGCTCCTGGCCCACGATTTCGGGTGCCAACGCCCTGGAGGTCGAGGCGAGAGGATCGACCGCCGGATAGATGCCTAGTTCGGCGATCGCACGATCCAGCACGATGGTTGCATCCAAGTGCGCGAATGTCGTGGCCGGGGCAGGGTCGGTCAGGTCGTCGGCCGGCACGTAGACCGCTTGGAAGGAAGTAATCGAACCGTTCTTGGTAGAAGTAATGCGTTCCTGCAGGGCCCCCATTTCGGCAGCGAGCGTGGGCTGGTAACCGACGGCGCTGGCGGCACGCCCAAGCAAGGCCGAAACCTCGGAGCCGGCCTGAGAGAACCGAAAGATGTTGTCGATGAAGAGCAGCACGTCCTGGTTCTTTTCGTCACGGAAATACTCGGTAATGGCCAGGCCGGCCAGGGCCACGCGCAGGCGGGCGCCGGGCGGTTCGTTCATCTGCCCGTACACCAAGGCGATCTTCGATGCGCTCAGGTTTTCCTGGTTGATTACCCCTGCTTCGGACATCTCCTTGTAGAGGTCGTAGCCTTCACGCGTGCGCTCTCCAACGCCGGTGAACACCGACACTCCGCCGTGCAATTTGGCGATATTGTTGATCAGTTCCATGATGACGACCGTCTTGCCCACGCCTGCGCCGCCAAACGCTCCGATCTTTCCGCCCTTCAGGAAAGGGCAGATCAGATCGATGACCTTGATGCCGGTGGGCAGCACTTGCGGGGAGGTCGTTTGGTCCTTCAGCGACGGCGCGGGGCGGTGGATTGGATAGCGCTTCTCAGCCTGAACCGGACCGCGCTCGTCCACCGGGTTGCCGGTGACATCAAATATCCGGCCCATGACGGCTTCGCCCACCGGCATCGAGATCGGTCCGCCGTTATCGGTGACCTCCAAGCCGCGTTTCAAGCCCTCGGTCCCGGACATGGATACAGCGCGGACCCAGTTGTCACCGAGATGCTGCTGCACTTCGAGCGTCAGTTTGACCGGCCCGTCCTGCACTTTGTATTCAACGGTCAAGGCATTATAGATGCGGGGCAGCGGCTCGGGGAATTCCACGTCTACAACCGGACCAACCACCTGAACAATTCGACCTGTGTTCATTTTCCTACCCGTGCTTTCTTATCTGTTACGAACATCGTGAGCTCAAGCGGACCCCGCTTGACCACCGGCGATGTCCAGCAATTCCCTCGTGATGTTGCCCTGCCGCAGCTTGTTGTATTCGAGCGTCAAATCCTTGATCAGTCGCTCGGCATTGTCGGTAGCGTTTTTCATCGACACCATGCGGGCGCTTTGCTCGCTGAGCCTTGGCATCCAGCAAGACCTGGTAAAGGTAGATGTTGAGGCAATGCGAGAGCAGGTAGCCCAATAACGTTCCGGCGCTGGGCTCGAAGAGGAACTCAGTGACGTGCGCAAGCTCCTCTGCGGGCTCCAATCCCTCGAGCTTCAGCGCCTTGATTTCGCCCACCGGCAGATACTCAGCGCAGAGTGCCTGTTGGGTGAGGGTGTTGATAAAGCGCGTGGCCACGATCTGGACCTGATCCACCTCCTGGTTCAGGAACAGGTCGCAGGCAAAGGCGGCGATCGCCCTGGCCTCGGAAAACTGCGGTGTGTCGGCATAAGGAAACTCCGCAAGAAGCTGCCGGCCGCTGTGCGCGATGAATTGTGCCGCTTTGCGTCCGGCCGTGATGAACACCGTAGACTGAGGGTCAAACTGGGCGGCTGCACGGAACGCATTGCTGTTGAGCGCACCACAGAGACCTTTGTCGGCACCAACGAGGATGATAGCACGCCGGCGGATTTCGCGCACCTCCAGCAGCGGATGTCTAAACTCGGTTGCGTAGGTCGTTGCGGTGCGCGTCATCCTATACAGCAGGCCCACAAAAGGATGGCCAGCCAGAGCCGCTTGTTGGGCTCTGCGCATCTTCGATGCCGCCACCATCTGCATCGCCTTGGTGATCTGCGCGGTGCTGGTGATCGAGCGGATGCGTCGGCGTATGTCATGAGTGCTGAGCATATTCGGTACTCATTTCCAGGTTTGTTTGAACTGGTCGGCCGCGGCCTTCAAGTCGGCCTTCAAGGCATCGCTGATCACCCTCTCCTTGACGATCTTCTGAAGCAACTCGGGCTTGCGCGTGGTCAGGACCTCCGTCCATTTGGCTTGAAACTCCTTGACCCGGTCCACCGGCACGTCATCTACGTACTGGTTCTGAACCGCCCAAATGACCGCCACCTGGATCTCGACGGGAATGGGGTTATATTGAGGCTGTTTGAAGACCTCCATGATGCGCTTGCCGCGGTCGATCTGTGCCTGAGTCTTGGCGTCTAGCTCGGAGCCGAACTGCGCGAACGCCGCCAATTCCCGGAATTGGGCTAGATCACCCTTAAGCTGCCCGGCGACCTGTTTCATCGCTTTGATCTGGGCCGCCGACCCAACACGGGAGACCGACAGCCCGACCGAAATCGCCGGGCGGATGCCCTGATAGAACAGGTCTGCTTCCAGATAGATTTGCCCGTCGGTGATCGAAATCACGTTGGTGGGAATATAGGCCGATACGTCGCCGGCCTGCGTCTCAATGATCGGCAGCGCTGTGAGCGACCCGTTGCCGTACTTTTCACCGACGCGGGCCGCGCGTTCGAGCAAGCGGCTATGGAGGTAAAACACGTCGCCTGGATAGGCCTCGCGGCCCGCCGGACGCTTCAGTAGCAGTGAGACTTGCCGGTAGGCCACCGCGTGCTTGGACAGATCGTCGAAAACGATCAGCGCGTCCATACCGTGGTCCATGAACCATTCGCCCATCGCCGCGCCGGCAAATGGCGCCAGATATTGGTTCGTGGCCGAGTCGGAAGCCGGAGAGGCGAGAATAATGGTGTACGGCATGGCGCCGGCCTCTTCGAGCACGGCAATCAAGCGTGCGATGGTGGACTGCTTTTGACCGATCGCGACGTAGATGCAATACAGGGGGCGATAGTCTTTGTCACCGGCCGCTTCAGCCGTTTTGTTCAGCCGCGCCTGGCTGATGATGGTGTCAATACAGATCGTGGTCTTGCCGGTCGAACGGTCACCGATAATCAGTTCGCGCTGGCCGCGGCCGATCGGAATCATCGCGTCGATCGGCATGATCCCCGTTTGCACCGGCTGGCTGACCGATGCGCGGCGAATGATCCCCGGTGCGAGCTTCTCGACCGGATAGCTGATGTCGCTTTGGATGGGGCCTTTGCCATCCAGCGGCTGTCCCAACGTATTCACGACACGCCCCAGCAGACCCTTGCCCACCGGCACCTGCAACAGCTTGCCCGTAGCGCGGACCTCGTCACCCTCTTCGAGTTCGGTATAGTCGCCGAGAATAATCACGCCGACTTCGGTCTCTTCGAGGTTCAGCGCCAGGCCGGTGATGCCGTGGCCAAGGTCGAGCATTTCGTTGAGCATCACGTCGGTCAGGCCGTCAACTTTGGCAACGCCATCGCCGATCTCGCGGATGACGCCCACATTTTGCTTTGCGGTCGTCGTCTTGATTTGCGCGATTTGCTCTTCAATTTCCTGGAGTACGGTAGGCATAAATCCCTCACATCAGTTTGTAGGCCGCAACGATCACATCCCGAGGTAGGGCCGGGGTCTTCTCGTGCGCGGCGGTCATTCAAAAGCGTGCCTCCATTGCGGCCAGCCTGGCCTGTATGCTGCCGTCATACACGTCACTGCCCACTTGGATGCGCATCCCCGCGATCAGTTCCGGGCGATGGCTGAACGACGTACACATGCCCGGCCCGTACACGCGCGATAATCCGGTTTGGATGTCGGCCTGCATTCCCGGCGGCAACGGCGTGGCGCTTTCGACCGTAGCCGTGTGCCGGGCACGGTCGAGTTCCACCAGCCGCCGCAACTGCGCGAGGACGTTCAAACGGTTGCGGTTCCTGCTTTCACCGACTCGCTCGACCACCTGCCGCATCCGGTCTTCGTCCAGCAATCCGTCTACCAGACAAAGGCGGAACAGTTGCTTGGCATCACGTTTGGCTTGTCGGGTCCGGTTCATAGCAGGTTCCTCCGAGGCAGACCTCAACTGGTGAACTGCCTGGCCGTGTCCTCGGCCAGACGTCGTTGGTCTTCGGGCGTTAGGACCTTGCCGGTGACCGCCGCTGCGGTCTCCACAACCAACCGGCCCACCTCTTGCTTCAGTTCCGCCAGCATCCGGTCATGGTCTCGCTGGGCGGCCTCGCTGGCGCTGGCCACGATCTGTTTGGCGGCAGCGATTGCTTTCTGCGTTTCCTCTTCCTGAACGCGCCCGGCAGCGGCGCGGGCCTCCTCGATCAACTTAGCTGCTTGAACGCCCGCCTGTTCGAGCATTTCCCGCTGCTTGGCCTCGGTCCGTGCCAATTCGGCCTTGCTCTTCTCGGCGCAAGCCAGGCCTTCGGCGATTCGCTTGCGACGCTCTTCCAGCATGGCAAGGACGGGGCGATAGGCAAACCGGTAAAGCAGGGCACAAACGATGCAGAAGCTGATGATCTGGGCAGTCAAGTGCGGCCAATCCACGCCGAATGTCCGGGCAATCTCTTCGAGTTGCCCGCCACCGCTTGTGTCCGCCAGTAGAAAAATCGCATTCATGATCGATAACCCTTCGACCGCGGGCCCCTCACCGTTGGCGTTCGGATGCTCGTGATGCGGCCTTACTTCACGAGGAATATGGCGTAAAATGCGATGGCCTCAGCGAAGGCAATGGCCAGGATCGATTGGACCAAAACCGGTGTGGCCGCCCCGGGATTGCGTCCGACTGCGTCCACAGCCTTCATACCGATGAGCCCCACGCCCAAGGCGGCGCCAAGCGTCGCCAACGCGACGTGCAGGTTTCCGGTGATTTCGGCCAACAAGGGAATGGGAAACATTTCGGTTCTCCTTTCGGTTGGGTTGTCGTCGGCTTCTGGTTTATGTACGGTGAAGCCGCCAATTTCCATCACTTGTGCGCGGTCACGGATTCCTCTTCCCCTTGGGGAGACATCAGAAGCGTGAAGACCGCGGTTAACAACATAAAGACCATCGCCTGAACAAGGCCCACCAGCACTTCCAGGAAGTAGAATGGAATCGGCAGCAACCAGCCCAGGCTCGGAACCAACTTCATCATGGTTTGCAACATGTTCTCCCCGGCGAAGACGTTGCCGTAGAGCCGAAAACTCAAAGAAATTGGCCGGAACAGGATCGAAATGATATCCAGACAGCCCGCCGCAAAGAACACAATCACCATGACAACTCTCATCCCGCCGGAAGTCTCCCCCTTGGGTGCGAACAATTCTCTCAAGACGCCCAGCGGGCCGAGTCCCTGAAACGCCCACACAGTCCAGCAGACAAAGAATACCAATGCCATGGCCAATGTCATGTTGAGATCGGCGGTGGCCCCGCGAAAAATCGGTTGGTCAATCCAGAAGCCCTCGGCGGTTCGGTGCCCCCACCCGACGGTGTCCGACCCGGGAATGAGGCCGGCCCAATTCGCGGCGAGAATGAAGATGAAGATCGATGCGAAGAACCAGAACGTCCGCTGGACCAGGCGCCGGCCGATGATCCCTTGCAGAAAGTCGTACAGGGTTTCCACGAGCCATTCGCATACGTTCTGTGCCCCTTCAGGCACCAGCTTCATGTGGCGCGTGGCGAGCTGAGCAAACACGATCAGGCCGATCGCGGTAAGCCAAGTCACGAATATCGAGTTGGTGATCGGCAAGCCGAAGACGTGGGCGATGTCGACAGCCTCTTGCGTGAGGCCGTGCTCCTTGACCTCGGGACTCGCCGCAGAATGAGAACCATTTTCGACATGATTAGAACTAACCGCACCGCCGGACGAAGGCTTCGAAGGGAGTCGCGTTTCGGGGGCCCCTGCGAACAGCAGGCCAGCACATAGTCCCACGACAACAGTGAGAAACAGCAGCATTGCCGTTCTGTGTCTCGATTTGGGCTTCTGAACACTCATCTCGAACCCTCTTTCTTGCCGGGCGTCGCCTAGCTGGCTGCCACGGCGCTGTCGACCATGTGTTGGGCCTCGCTCAGGATCCGGTCCGGGCGATCCTGGTCCTTGAAGCTTTCCGTGTCTCCTCTTCTCCGTCCCGAATCCCGGGGGCCATTTCTTTGTCGGCCACACGACAAGGTTCTCAGCTTCGATAGCGCGGCATAGGCAGCCGCAGGTGCCGCAAATTCGCACTCGTGTTCCTCCAGCGCCGCCAGCAGCGGCCGAAGGATCGGGGCAAGCTCCTTCTTCTTAAGTAAAGCGTGACAGACATGGTGCGCGCCTTCGCATAACCAGTCTCTTTTGCTCCGTTCCATCAATGCTGCTAACAACGGTTGCAGGGCATCTCGGCCCAAAGCGACCAATCCCTCGGCTGCCAGCCATCGGACGTCTCCGTCGCGATCTTTCAAAACATTGACCAGCGCAGAAGCGGCAATTGGATCGGCGACAGCACCGAGTGCCTTGGCTGCCTCCCATCGCACGTGTGGCTGGCGGTGCGATAGCAGTTGGATAAGCGCGGGCACCGCGGGCCTTCCCAAAGCCACCAGTGCTTCCCGTGCCTTCTTCCGTGCCACGGGGCTGGAGCTTGCCAATGCCGCGATCAGTTCCGGGATACCTGCTGGCGCGTTTTTTCGAGTCGGCGGCCGGGCCAGATTTGGGTGAAGGCTTCATAGTTAGCCATTTCCGATGGCCGAGCATGGCCCGGCCGTACGAGAACTCATTGGATATTTCCCATTTGCAGTGAGCCTGGAGCATGGAACGCGCTAATCTACTCGGTCGAACTCTCTATCCACACGGATGCCGTCACGATGATTCTGATCACAGGACTTCGACTTGGTTATCGATTTGCTTCGCGCTGGGAGTTAGCCTGACGGCTTCCTGCAGGAGTTGCTTAAGGTGATAGGTTGGAAGGCGTCCTGAGAGAACGATGGAGTCGCCAATGGACTTGATTTGCAGCAGACCACAGCGTCCGCGAAAGTGTGGATGGTCTTTCAGCCGCTCTCGAATCGACGACACCGTTGGACTGACTTGCATTTCCATGATCGTTCGGCTTTCATGTGAAGTGCGTGCTCGATCTCCGCGACTACAGACCCCCGCACCGAACCGCAACTGCGATGCCAAAGGCAAATTACGTGAACTCGGACCAGGATTTGTTTTCCCAAGGGGGGGCGGGCAACCTATGATCCTGAGTAATGGAACCCCTTGCTCGATTCTACCGGGCGTGACAAGGTCGGCTTCAACCGTGTCGGTTTAGAGAAGCTGCTGGGGTGGCTGAGGGAGCACGCCAAAGGATGAGCAAGATCAGCGAGAACGGCGTCGATCTTAGGTAAGCGAGCAGGGTCTCAAAGTGGTGCTTGCGGCTCTCAAAACGATACCGCCCCTCCCATTTTGACAGGAGAGGCGAGTTGCAGGCCAAATCACGGCAGTTGCTCGTTCTGACGCTCGCGCAAGCGCCGATAAAGGGTTGCTGCGCCGATGCCGAGAATCTCGGCGGCTTCCTCCCGGTTTTGGTTGGTCGCCGACAACACCCGTTGAATGTGCTCCCACTCGATATCTGCCAGGGATCGATGGGGCAAATCCGTTTGTTCTCTCTCGTCTCCGACCTCTATTCCGCGGCTGGGATGAGGTCCCAATTCGCGCAGCCTGCGTCCCAGCGACTCGGGTGATATCCCCAACCTGTGCGCGGCGTCGCGTTGATCCCCGCCCGTAGCTTCCAGAATACGGATCAACATAACGCGGTCCAGCCGGCGGTGCGCCTTGGCGTATTGGTCACCTTCATCGCACGACAGGCAGCGGCAGACGAACGCCTCCAGATCGGGGTCTTCTCCACCAGATGGTGGCACCGCCACTGGCCCATCTGCGACTGGCAGCAGGTCGGGTAAGTCCACCGGGAGCAGGGTGGCGCCGCGCCCTGCAAGAGCGCCTGTTTCAACACGCTCTGCAACTCCCGGATGTTCCCCGGCCAGGAGTAGTCGCGCAGGCGATTGAGGGCCTCCGGGGCGATCTGCTGCACCTCCCGGCCCAGTTCGCGGCTCAGCCGCCGCACGAAATGCCGCACCAGCAGCGGCAGGTCATCGCCGCGCTCGCGCAAGGGGGGCAAGTGAATGGTGATGACGCCCAGCCGGTAGTACAGGTCCGGCCGAAACTTGCTCTCCTCTGACCATCTCTTCAGGTCGCGGTGCGTAGCCGCGATGATCCTCACGTCGGTCTGGATGGTCTCGTTGCCGCCGACACGCTCGAAGGTCTGCTCCTCGAGCAGACGCAGAACCTTGGACTGCAATGCCAGAGGCATGTCGCCGATTTCATCGAGGAACAGCGTGCCGCCCGAGCATTGCTCGAACTTTCCGATGCGGCGGCGGTCCGCGCCAGTGAAGGCGCCCTTCTCGTGGCCGAACAGCTCGCTTTCCAGCAGCGTCTCCGGTATGGCGGCGCAGTTGAGGGCCAGAAACGGCGCCTTGGCCCGGGGACCGTGCTGATAGATCGCGCGGGCGACCAGTTCCTTGCCGGTGCCGCTCTCGCCGGTAACCAGCACTGGCACGTCCTGGTCTGCGACCCGGCCGATGGCCTTGTAGACCTCACGCATGGCAGGGCTCGAGCCGACGATGGCCCCCTCCACCTCCTGGTCCGGCTCCGTTTCGGTGATCGTGGTCGGCTCGCGCATCCGTCGGGAGACTTCCAGGGCTTCTCCGACCACCCTTTGGAGTTGGTGCAGGTCGAGCGGCTTAAAAAGGTAGTCGTAGGCGCCCTGTTTCATCGCCTCGATGGCCGCGTCCGCCGACTTGGTCAAGGTGATGAAGATCACGGGAATCCGCGCGTCGAACATGCGGATCTGCTGGTAGACTTCCAACCCAGACTGGTCAGGCAGGCGCAAATCGAGGAGAATCACGTCAGGTGGTTTGGCCCGGAGTCTACCCAGCCCTTCGGATGCGGTGCCGGATGCCTCCACCCGGTGGCGGGGAAAGGCCTGGCGCACCTGCTCCGCGATCAAGTCCAGGTCGTCGTCGATGAGCAACAAGTGGGCCATGGTCCGCTCGATTCTAGCACGCTGGCGGGAGAAGACACAACCTACTCATTATCGTAGCGGCGGGCAGGTGTGTCTAGCGGGAGAGATCTGGGCCAGGCACCAGCCTACTCGTTTGGCACTTGGTTTGCGTTCGCAATTAGCGCAGTCTATCTCCAGAGGTACTTGGTTCCCGGCAAGACCGCTGCGTGCAACGGGATACTCCTAGGTGATGGCCGTATTGGCCTGCGAGGTTCGTATGCGTGAAAAAGTCCGCGCCCAATTGGTTATGCCCCACTCTAGAGTTTCAAACTTGAGTGCAGGCCGAATTGCGATGGGCTACGCTGTTATCGCAATTCTATGGATCGCGTTCAGTGACGCGGTCGTAACTCAGCTCAAGCTGCACCCGGCTGTGATGACGTTCAAGGGGGCTGTCTTTGTCTTTGTGACCGCCTCGCTGTTGTATTTCACCATCAGGCGATTAGTCCGGGCCGTCCAGCGAACCTCTCAAGAACGTGATGAAACCGCAAACGAATGCAAACAGGCGGAGGAGGGCCTGCGGGCCAGCGAGCGCCGCTATGCGGTCACACTGGCGAGCATCGGTGACGCGGTCATCGCCACCGACAATCAGGGTCGGGTGACCTTCCTCAACTCCATGGCCGAGTCGCTGACTGGCTGGCCGCTGGCAGAGGCCGTCGGGCGGCCGCTGGCCGAGGTTTTCCGCATCGTCAATGAGCAGACCCGGCAGCCGGTCGAGGACCCGGCGGCCAAAGTGCTCCGCCACGGGGCCGTTGTCGGTTTGGCCAACCACACCGCATTGCTGGCACGGGATGGCCGCGAGATACCCATCGACGACTCCGGCGCGCCGATCATCGACGAGCGCGGCGCAATCGCCGGCGTCGTCCTGGTGTTCCGCGACGTGACCCAGCGGCGGCGGGCCGAGGAGGCCGAGGCGTTCCGCCGGGCCAACGAGCGGATGGAACTGGCGCTGCGCAGCTCCAACGTCATGATCTGGGAAGTGGAGATGCCCGACGGCGACTTCAGCCACGCCCAGGCGTACCATGTGAATTGTGGGGAGCACTACGGCTACGATCCCTGCCCTCCTGCAGGGACCGACCCGATAGAAGCGATGATTCACCCGGACGACCGCGCCTCTGCCAAGGAAGCCGCGCGCGCGTACTTGGCCGGCGAAATCGCCGAGTACGAGAGGGAAGTCCGCTACTTGAGCCGCAAAGACGGCTCCATCCGCACGGTCCTCGTGCGCGGTGTCGCGGTGCGCGACGCCACGGGCAAACCCGTCCGCTTCGCGGGCACCGGCGTTGACATCACCGACCTCAAGCATGCCGAGGAGGACATTCGTCGGGCCAAGGAGGAGTGGGAGCGGACGTTCGACAGCGTGCCCGACCTGATCGCCATCCTTGACGAGCACCACCGAGTAGCACGGGCGAACCGGGCGATGGCCCAGCGGCTGGGCACGACCCCGCAACAGTGCGTTGGCCTGCCGTGCTACCAGGTTGTCCACGGTACTGATGCGCCGCCATCATTTTGCCCGCATGCGCAGACACTCAGGGATTTGCGGCTCCACAGCGAAGAAGTACACGAGGACCACTTGGGCGGCGACTTCCTTGTTACCACCACTCCGCTAATTGACGAACACGGAAAGTTCGTAGGGGCGGTGCATGTGGCGAGAGACGTCACCGAGAGGAAACAGGCTGAAGAGGCGCTGGCCCACGAGCGGTTTCTGCTGCACACCCTCATGGATCACATTCCGGACCAAATCTACTTCAAGGACCAGGAAAGCCGCTTCCTCCGCATCAACAAGGCGCAGGCGGAGGTCTTCGGCCTGGGCGACGCCGGTCAGGCAATCGGCAAGACGGACTTCGACTTCTTCACGGAGGAGCACGCGCGCGGCGTACGAGGACGAACGGCAGATTATGCGCACCGGTCAGCCGTTGGTGAGCAAGGAGGAGAAGGAAACGTTCGTCGAGGGCCGCGTGCGCTGGGTCTCCTCAACCAAGATGCCCTTTCGCGACAAGGATGGAACGATCGTCGGCACGTTCGGCGTCTCCCGCGACATTACCAAACTCAAGCAGGCCGAGGAGGCGCTGCGTCAAAGCCGGCAGGATCTGGACCGCGCAGGAAGTGGGGCAGATCGGATGGTGGCGTCTTGACACCCGGCGCAACGTCCTGACATGGTCTGACGAGACCTATCGCATCTTCGGCGTGCCAAAGGAGACGTCCCTGACCTACGAGTCGTTCCTGAACGTCGTGCATCCCGACGATCGTCGGTTTGTGGACGAGCGTTGGCAGGCGGGCATGCGCGGCGAGCCCTACGATATCGAACACCGCATTGTGGCAGAAGGGCATGCGAAATGGGTGCGTGAGAAGGCGTATCTCGAATTTGACGCGGCGGGCGCGCTACTGGGGGGCTTCGGAATTGCGCAGGACGTCACCAAGCGCAAACTGGCCGAGGATGCCTTGCACGCCAGCGAACAGCGGTTCCGCGCCCTGGTCCAGAACTCTTCCGACATCATCCTCCTGTTCGACGCCGAGGGCACGGTCCAGTACCAGTCGCCGTCGATCGAACGGCTGCTGGGGTACCGTCCCGAGGACTGGATCGGCCGGAACGTCTTCCGCGACCCGATCGTCCACCCCGACGACCAGGAGGCCAAGCGAGTGTTTTTCGAGACGGTCCGAAACCACCACGGGGCGCCGGTGACGGCCGAGTTCCGCCTGCGACACGCCGATGGCTCGTGGCGGAATTTCGAGGCGATCGGCCAGAGCTTCCTCCACGACCCGGGCGTTGCGGGCGTTGTCGCCAACTACCGCAACGTCACCGAGCGCAAGGTGATCGAGCAAGCGCTGCAAGAAAGGATGAAAGAGCTGGCCTGCCTCTACGCGGTGAGCCGCGATATTCAGGAGGACTTGTCCACGGAGGAACTCTGCCGGCGCGCTGTCGAGCACCTGGTCCCAGCCATGCAGTTTCCAGAGATCACGGTGCCGGTCATTGAACTGAACGGAGAATGCTTTGCCTTGGAGAACTACACTCCCCGGTTGACGTTCGGCCTCCAAGCGGAGATCAAAGCGGAAGGCCAGGTCTTCGGGCACGTGAGGGTCTACCATGCCGAGGAAAAACCCTTCTTGATTCCCGAGGAGCAGAATCTGGTCAACGGGATCGCGGAGGCGCTCGGCACGTGGCTTGAACGCAACCGCGCCGAGGAGGCGCTTCGTGAAGCCCGCGACGAACTTGAGAGAAAGGTGGTCCAGCGGACCGCCGAGCTGCATCGTTCGAACCGCGAACTGCGGGCGATCAGCAACTGCAATCAGATCCTCCTGCGCCACCGACGAGCAGAGCTTGCTCACGGACGTTTGCCGGATCGTCTGCGAAGAGGCCGGCTACCGCATGGCGTGGGTGGGATATGCCGAACACGACGAGGCCAAGAGCGTGCGCCCTATCGGGTGGAGCGGGGCCGAGGATGGATATCTCGCAACCGTCGCCGTCACGTGGGCCGACACGGAGTGTGGGCACGATCCCACTGGAACGGCCATCCGGACCGGGCAAAGTTGCTGCATTCAGGATCACGAAAGGGATCCTCGGTTCGCGCCCTGGCGCAAGGATGCTTTGCCGCGGGGCTTTGGTTCCTCCATCGCCCTGCCGCTCAATGATGAACACGCCAACACCTTCGGCAGTCTTACCATTCATTCCGCACAGCCCAATGCCTTTACGTCGGAAGAGATTCGGCTGCTTGAGGAATTGGCTGGCGACCTGGCGTTCGGTATCGTTGCCTTGCGTTCGCGGGCCGCGCGCAACGGGCAGAGCAGGAAGTCGCCCGCCTCAGTTTTGCTTTGGACAGAGTGCGCGAAGCTGTTCTTCTGCTAGACGACGCGGGGCGTTTTCATTACGTCAACGAGGCGGCCTGCCGCGTTCTGGATTATACACGCACGGAACTGCTCGGCCTGGGCGTATCGGATGTTGACCCTGAGCTCCCGGCGGAGCGTTGGCCCGACCATTGGCGTGACCTGGAGACGCAGCGGTCGCTGATGTTCGAAAGCCGCCACCGAACCCGAGATGGCCGCACTTTCCCGGTTGAGGTCAGCGCGAGTTATTTCGAATATGGAGGCCAGGCGTACAACTTAGCCCTTGTTCGCGATATCACGGAACGCAAGCGCTCCGAAGAGGCTCTGCAGCGCAGTGAAGCTTATCTGGCGGAAGCGCAACGGCTGAGTCACACCGGCAGTTGGGCCTTCGATCTGGCCAGTAGCACGTACACCTACATTTCGGAGGAATGTCGGCGGATCTTCGAACTCGATGCTCAACAGGCTTTGCCAACCCGGGAAGCGGTTTCCCGACTAATCCACCCGGAGGATTGGGACAGGGTGAACCGGGACTTCGAGAAGTCGGTCCGTGAAAGAGAAGACGTCTCGAGCGAGTTTAGGATCACGCTGCCCAGCGGGGCGGCCAAACATGTTCAGGCGATCAGGCACCCTATTCTGAACAATGCGGGAGACGCCGTTCAACTTGTGGGCACGGTGATTGATATCACGGAACGCAAGCGGGGCGAAGAAGCGTTGCGGTTGTCCAACGCCTATAACCGCAGCCTCATCGAAGCCAGCCTGGATCCGCTGGTGACGATCGGGCCGGATGGGAAGATCACCGATGTCAACGCCGCGACCGAGGCCGCCACGGGCCGCTCCCGAGGCGAACTCATCGGGACCGACTTCTGCGACTACTTCACCGACCCGACAAGAGCCCGGGCTGGTTACGAGCAGGTGTTCCGGGAAGGGACGGTTCGGGATTATCCCTTGGAGTTACGGCACCGGGACAGACGCGTGATGTCCGTGTCGTACAATGCCTCGGTGTATCGGGACGAGGCGGCCCAGATCATTGGCGTATTCGCCGCGGCGCGCGACATCACCGAGCGGCTCGCGAAGGAGGCGGCCGTAGCGGCCAACCGGGCCAAGGACGAGTTCATGGCGAACGTCAGTCACGAAATCCGCACCCCCATGAACGCCATCCTCGGCATGACTGACCTGGTCCTCGACACCGCGCTGACCGACGACCAGCGGCAGTGCCTGGCGACCGTCAAGTCCGCGGCCGACAGCCTGCTGGGCATTATCAACGATCTACTGGACTTCTCGAAGATCGAGGCCGGGAAGATGGAGTTGGATTTGGCCGTTTTCTCTCTGCGTGCGACCATCGGCAACACCGTGCGGGCCCTGGCCGTGCGAGCCCACAAGAAAGGGGTGGAGTTGATCTGCTGCGTGGAGCCCGACGTGCCCGACGCGCTGGTTGGCGACGCGGTCCGGCTCCGGCAGGTGCTGCTCAATCTGGTGGTCAACGCCATCAAGTTCACCGACGCGGGCGAAGTGGATGTGCGCGTGGACGTCAACGTGGAAGTCGCCGGACACCTGGCACCGGACGACGTCGGCCTGCGGTTCACGGTGCGTGACACCGGCATTGGCATTCCGCCGGAGCAGCAGGAGCGGATCTTCCGGGCCTTCGAGCAGGAGGACGTGTCGACCACGCGGAAGTACGGCGGCACCGGCCTGGGCTTGACCATAGCTTCCCGGCTGGTGGCCCTTATGGGCGGAAAGATCACCGTGGACAGCGAACCGGGCCGGGGCAGCACCTTCGCCTTCACGGCGCACTTCGGCCGACAGCAGCGCTCCTCGCAGCCGATCCTGCCTCAGCCGCCCGTTTCCCTCCGCGACGTGCCGGTGCTCGTGGTCGATGACAACGCCACGAACCGGCGTATCTTGGAGCAGTGGCTGCGGGGCTGGCAAATGAAACCCACGGCCGTCGGTGACGCGGCGGCCGGCTTGGATGCCCTCCGCCAAGTGGCCGCCTGCGGCCAGCCTTTTCCGCTCATGCTGCTCGACGCCCGCATGCCCGAAGTGGACGGCTTGGCGTTGGCCGAGCAGGTTCGCCAAAACTCACAGCTATCAGCGACGCGCATTATCCTGCTGACCTCCGGCGACCGTCCCGGCGATCCGGCGCGAGCCCGCGAATTGAAGATCGATGTCCAACTCCTTAAGCCAGTCCAGCAGGATGAGCTTTTGGCGACGATCTACCGGGTGATGAGCCGGACTGGGGAGACGATGAAGGATACAGGCGGAAGGATGAAGGAAGACAAGGAAGGCGAACCCGGTCTTGTTTCATCCTTCATCCCTCCTCCTTCATCCTTTCCCTTGCGTATCCTGGTGGCGGAGGACAACGAGTTCAACGCGCAGCTTCTGGAGCAGCTGCTCGGGCGTCGCGGCCACGACGTGTGGCTGGCCGACAACGGCCGCGAAGCGCTGGAACTGGCGGGAGAGCAAGCCTTCGATCTGCTGTTCTTGGACATCCACATGCCGGAACTGGACGGCTTCCAGGTAGCCCAGGCGGTTCGCGAGCGCGAGCGGACGGCCGGGGGCCACTTGCCCATCATTGCTCTGACGGCCCGCTCCCGAAAAGAGGACCGCCGACAGTGCCTCGCGGCCGGTATGGACGATTTCCTGACCAAGCCCGTCCAGGCCGCCGACCTGTGGGCAGCAATTAACCGGACCGTAAGGATCAGAGATCAGAAATCAGAAGTCGGAGGTCAGGAGTCAGAAGTCAGCGCGTCATCGTCCCCTGACCTCCGATCTCCGACCTCTGGTCCGGGACTGCTCGACCCGCGGGTAATCTTGGCTGCCTGTGGGGGCGATGCCGCCATCCTGGAAAAGATTTGCCAGACGTTTCGGGCTTGCCTGCCGGGTCATCTGAAAGCCGTTCAAGACGCCCTGCAGGACCGCGATGCGCCCGGCTGCGCGAAGCCGCTCACAAGCTATGCGGGATGGTGGCGACGTTTTCCACACTGGCCGGTGGCGTGGCATCGCAACTGGAAGACTATGCGGCCCAAGGCCAGGTCGAAGAAGCCCGGCCGCTGGTTGAGCAGCTTGAGTCAATGACCCAGGAGCTGATGCGACTGGCCGACGGATTGTCGCTAGAGACCCTTCAGCATCAGTCAGTATGATTCACGACCTGGTCACAGATTGCCGACCGCCCGTCGCAGCCTGAGCCCGGCCAACGCTGCCTGGTAGGTACTATTGTACAAGTTCGTGTAGGCCTGAACTCGAAGCGTCTCGGCGTCCAGCACTTCCGTATTCGTGCCGGCCTGTTGCTGATAGCGATCACGGGCAACACGGAGATTCTCGTCGGCCTGGGCCGTCGTCTGGCGGGCGACGAACACCTGTTTTCGTGCAGTCTGCAGATCTATCCATCTCTGCCGCACTTCCAGAGAAATCATCGACTGGGCATCGCGGCAAAGACGTATCAACGCCTGGGACTGTTCGTCCAACACGCGGGCCTGGCTCCTCACCCGTCCAAAGTCGAACGGGGTCCACTCGACGCCGACCATGGCTGCGGAAATCCCGTTGGGCTGGAGGTAATCGTCTTTCAAATACAGGTATCCGCCTGTGAGAGCGACCTGCGGCCCGTTCTTCCCTCGCAGGCTGGCCGCGGCATCTTGCAGCGTCCGGGCCTGGGCGGAAAGACTGATCAACTCCGGCCTCTGCGATAAGGCGGCTCGCGTCAATTCTTCGAGAGGAAGGAACACTTCCTGATCCTGAATATCGGCGAGACATACCGGTTCAGCCAAGTTCCGCCACAGTGCTCGGTTGTAGGCGGCCTGGGCGACCTCCAAGTTCGCGTGTGCATCAATGGCCTTCTGCCGGGCGTCGGCCAAGGCAACATGGGAGGCAAGAAGGTCATTTTTCGATACTACCCCCCTCTCGTGCAGCGCCGATACGTCCTTGTCATGCGAGCTCAGGCTGACAACCTTGCTTTCAGCGACTTCCACGATCCGCGTTGCCAGAAGAACTCTCACGTAGATCTCGGCAACGCTCATTTTCACATCCAGAACAGTCCGATCGTGGTCGGCTTTCTTGGTGACCACGTTCGCCGCTGCCGCATTGATGGCGTTGGAGACGCGGCCCGAGGTGTAGAGCGGCTGAGTCACCAGTGCGTGGGCGGACCCGGCGTCGCGATTCGCTATCGGCAAGCTGAAAGTGCCCAAGTTGGGAATCGTGCCCACAACCTCCGGCGTTTGGCTGAGCGCATAGTATTCGGCGCCCATCGTCAGCGACGGCATGCGTTCGGCGCGAGCTGCGTTCCAGCCACTTTGAGCGGCCTCGACGTTCCATCGGCTCGCTGCGATTTGCTCGTCGGACCTCAACGCGACTGCCCAAGCAGCTTCGAGGGTCTCCGTTGGCCCAACCGGCACCGGCTGCTGCGCCATGGGATTGGGGTCTGCCGGCAAAACCGGAGGCAAGGGCGCTACTTCGGCATTTGGGGGGTACGCTGGCTGCTGGGCGACAGCCACGGCCGTGATTGTCATGATGAAGATGAAGCCGTACCCCATGCTTTGCGCAAAGGCATGAATGCGGGTAAACCGTGTTCTTCCCATGATGGTCCTAGAAGGTATAGGCGGTAGAACTGGAAAAAGCCTCCCAATCAGACTTCGGTTTATGCAACCGGCTCTGATTAGGTGGAACCGCGCGACCGCTACATCTTCACCCATAGGAAATCTCCGACATCCAACTTCGCCTAACCCGAATAACCGACAATCTTGATCATCCTGTCAGAGCCGCTTGAGATTCTCAGTCACGATGCGATTCGCCCAGACGCCGATAGAGCGTGGCTTCGCCAATGCCGAGGATTCTCGCCGTTTCTCTGCGACTTCCATGAGTGGCCGACAAGACCCGCTGAATGTGTTCCCGTTCGACCTCCGCCAGACTGCGAAGCGATGTCTCCGCCAACTCCTGTTTATCCTGCAATTGGCTTTTTGACAGGATTTGCATCGCGAAATGCTTCGGCAGGATGACGCCCTGGTGACAAAAGACGGCAGCATGTTCGATGGCATTCTCTAACTCCCGCACGTTTCCTGGCCACGAATAATCCAGCAGACAGTCCAGGCTCGTGGCGTCGAGTCGAAGGTCCGGCAACCCAAGGCGGACAGCACACTTACTCACAAAATGGCGGGCCAAAGGGAGAATATCATCCTTTCGTCGGCACAACGGTGGTACCTGAATTTCAACGACGCGCAGACGGTAGTAGAGGTCTTCACGGAAACTGTTGGTTTGAACCGACTTCTGGAAATCGCGGTTCGTGGCGGAAATCACTCGCACATCGACTTTGAAGGGCCGCGTCTCACCAACGCGCATGACTTCTCGCTCTTGAAGGACGCGGAGCAGTTTCATTTGCAGGGCGGGCGTTGTGTCACCAATTTCGTCAAGGAAGATCGTCCCTCCCTCCGCCTCTTGAAAAAGTCCGGGCCGATCTTTCGTGGCCCCCGTAAACGCGCCGGCTTTGTGGCCGAACAGCGTGCTCTCGAACTGAAAGACGGTGACCATCTCACGGTTGGCCCGTTGGAGTTTGAGGTCCGATTGACCGCGTATGACTATTCCAATGAACCATCTGCTTCCGAAACAGCGGCGATAGCCTCGGCGTCAACGACAAGCTCCTCCGCAGACAACAGACTGGACATCCCGCAGCAGTGCCACGATGCCGAACTCTCGGCAGCCTCTGGTGTGCTCGCCGAAACGAAGCAAGCCGATACTGCGGGAAGCAAGTCCGGGGTCGCCAGGAAGGCTTGCAAACTTCCTGAATGCCGGTCCACCAAGGAGGTCTCGGAAGATCGCAAAAATGAAATGAGAAGACGGTGTGCGATCCCCGGCGTTTCCAAGGCAGCTCAAGCCAGACGAGTTTATGAAACGCCGCAGGACGCCGCCACAGTGGCACTGAATAAATTGCGCCATCGGTAGGCAAGCGGGGGTGGGAGAGACGAGGCGAAGTTAATGTGATCGAAATGTGCGGGCTCATTGAGGGTTCGTTGGTCCTTGTGTCAGGAGGGCAATCCCAGTGATGGACAGGACTTCAGACGTGAGGCTGCGGGAGGGACACCTCGTTGAACGCCACAATTGTCATCGCATCGTTCAGCAAGCAGGACGGCCTGTGCAGCCAAACACGACGAGCATCGTGGCCGCTATTGACCGCCTAATCGCCGACAGTCGAGCAGGCGGCGCTCCCGAAATCGAGTTCTATGACGACCTTGCCATTGGCGAACTCCCATCGGAGCTGCAGACAGTAGTGTTTTCCATGGTCGCGGAATTGCTGGCGAACGCCTGTCGTCACAGCAAGAGCAAGAATGTGCTGGTAGGGCTTGGACAAGATGACGATCGCATCTGCGTCCAAGTCCAAGACTGGGGCGTTGGATTCGATTCAGAGATGGTCCAACTGCACAGACATGGACTAAAGGCAGTTCATCAACTGGTTCTGTGGCAAGGTGGAACCATGAGTATTGATAGTCGGCCCGGAGGCGGCACGTGCGTCGTCGTCGAGATTCCGCTGTCGCTTGGCAACGGCCCCAGTGACCCAAGCTGCGAACGCGGATCACAATGATGAAGGAGTTGGGAGAGTCGGTGAAGAGTTGGTAGACCGTATGAACCGTTGTGTCTGAAGAGCCGCAATCGAGGTGATATATGCCGCATCCACATTGGATTGTCGAACCAAAGTTGCTGGACATGCGGGGGCAATTTCGGCAGTTCGTCGCTGACACCAGGTACAAGACGGACGCGGAGAAGGGAGAGAAGCCAGGGGCATGGGGATGGAACCCTGACAAGAAGGAGTTTGGCTTCAATGAAAAATACTCCTGGCGGAACGCGGGTTTCGAGCAGACCGACGAGCACCCGGTGGTGAACGTGAGCTGGAACGACGCGGTGGCCTTCTGCAAGTGGCTCAGCAAAAAGGAGAACAAGACCTACCGCCTACCAACGGAGGCCGAGTGGGAATGCGCCCGCCGTGCCGGGACGACAACCCGCTACTACGCGGCGACGACCCCGAGACGCTGGCCAAGGTCGGCAAGGTGGCCGACGCGGCGGCCAAGGCGAAGTTCCCGATTTGGAAATACACGATCAAAGCCAATGACGGCTATGTGTTCACGGCTCCGGCGGGGAAGTTCAAGCCCAATGCCTTCGGGCTGTACGACATGCACGGAAATGCCTGGCAGTGGTGCGCGGATTGGTACGGCGCGGAATACTACGCCAAATGCCCCGTAGACGACCCAACTGGACCTGACTCCGGAGTTGACCGTGTCCTTCGTGGCGGTTCCTGGCACGACTGGCCGGGCGGCGCCCGTTCCGCCCTGCGCGTCAGGAGCACGCCGGTCAACCGGAACTACGGCATTGGCTTCCGCGTTGCCAGGACTCCGTAATACTATGGCATCTGGCTGTGTTACCGTTTGCCGTTTAGCTCTTTTCCCTTTTACCCGCGCCGGGCAGCGGCGCGCGATTTTGCAGCCCGTTTTCTGCCTCGTAGGCAATCGCCATGCCCCGCGATGAAGAACTGCCGATGATCCGCGCCTTTTATAGCGAGGCGCAACTTGGCCCGGCAGCGGAGATGGGCCTGCGATAGCCGCTGGTGATTCTTTGACGGTAACCAACAAAGGGCGGATCAAGGAGGCGTACAAGGGCAAAGACCACGCTTGGCGCATCCCGCGTGCATCACTTCTTGACATCGTCTCCAACGGCTTGCCGCCCGAATAGCGCGCCAATATCCAATGCAAGCACGCTGTCCATTGCCCTTCGGGTCTCTTCTGGGAACAAATGCCGATAACGGTCGCGCATCGCCTCGGTCTGGTGGCCGAGCCAGGAGTCGATAATCGACTGATGGATGCCCTTCATCGCGCAGATCGAGGCAAACGAATGGCGAAGGACATGGAAACCGCGCACGACTTTCCATTTGCTATCCGCCAAAGCGCGTTTGAAGTGGTCGTGTGCTTGGCTCTCGGTCAACGGTTGCGGGAAATCTGATTTCTTTTTGCTTCGTTGGAAATTGGGCGGCGTGCAGATCGTGTATGTCCCGCCAGGATGGATATCGAACCACTCGGCCATAATCTCTTTGAGTTGAGCGTGAAGCTGCACCCGTTAACCCACAACGCCTACTCAACATTGGACTACTTTTGGACTACTTTTTTTGCAAGTCCAGCCCGCAGGCGCAACAAAGAAGGGCTTGCGGCACTTGTCGCAAACCCTTGCAATGTAAGGCTTTAATTCAGTGCGGGAAACAGGACTTGAACCTGCACGGCCTTGCGGCCACTAGGCCCTCAACCTAGCGCGTCTGCCAATTCCGCCATTCCCGCGACTGTGCTCAGTGTACCTGACACGCGCCGATCGTCAAGTCGGTGCGCGTCTTATCTGGTACGTCTCACCACTAGGATCGAGCGGTCGCGGCGCTCATGGTCGGGGGCTTGTGCAGTGAGAGCGGCCTGCGATTCGGCGACTAACTCTGCGGCGGACAGGCGGTGTTTGCCCTCCAGGACATTGGCCACGGCGGTTTCGGCGGCAAGAGTGGCGGTGGGGGTGGTATCGCTGATATCGCCAACGAAGATCAGCAGCGCCTCGCCCGGCCGCAGTTCATAGCCGAATGGCTCAAAATCTGCTCCGACACTCTCGCCCAACTCGATCGACTCTCGGCCGACGGACAACACGCCGTCGGCGCCGAGCAACATGATCGAAGGCCGTCCAGCCGACGCGCAGTACACTCGGCCCGTGCCGGTCTCGATCAGGCCTGCGAAGAGCGTGGCACGGCGATCGCCGGCCGAGCCGGTCCAAAGCGTCAGGTTGACCTGTTGCAGGAGGCGGTCGGCTTGGCGGTGGTAGCGGGCGTGGCTGCGGAGCGCCGTTCGCACGGCGTTGGCCGTCATGGCTGCGGCGATGCTCCCTCCCTCGGCTCGCCCTGCTGCGACCGCCAGCAGGCCGTCGGGCAGACAAAACCAATCGTGGAACGCCCCGCCGACGTTCTCCGCCTGGGCGGTGCAGCCGGCGACGTCCCAGCCGTCCAGCATCGGGGCCACCGCAGGGAGCTCGTTGCGTTGCAGACGTTCGGCGGCGGCGAGTTGCTTTTGCAGTCTTGCCGCGTCAACTCCCGCCCGCATCAGCATCTCGCGTTCGAGGTCCGCCGCCAAGCGGCCGGCGATGACTTCGAGAATGTTCGTTTCCTGATCGCTGAAGCCGCGTTTTTCATTCGCGAAGACCCAGAGCGTGCCCAGCAGCATGGTCGGCGTCGAAATCGGCACGCAAACGGCGGCGGGAAAGTCCTCGGGCGCGTTCCAGGTCGGCATGACGCTTTCGTCGTCGAGCACGACCGCGTGGCCCAGCAGGGCTTCGAGGTCGGCCAGGGCCCCTTGCAGTGGTCGGGCGGGGGCGGCAAGCCGGTCGGCGGGCAGGCCGTACGAACAGCGCAGCTTCAACTCGGTGGTGGCCTCGTCGAGGAGATAGGCCCCGGCGGCGTGGCATTCGATGGCCTCGACCCCTGCCCGCAAGACGGCTTCCAGCCGCGCCGCCAGGTGCTTCTCCTCCTCGCGATGCGGAACCACCGGCACACCGGCGGCCAGCTCGGCTTCGCGTTGCCGCAGAGCGTGCCGCGTCTGCAACAATTCGCCGAGCAAGTCCGCGATGGAGCCGGCGAGCATTCGGGTCGCTCGGGATTCGGCTTCGCTGCCGCCGGTTGTTGAAGCCGTCGGGCCGGTACGCGGCTGTGAATGTCGTTCGCTTTTCTTGTTTCCCCGCTCTTTTATTCCTGAGGGCGGATCGAGCACTAGACAGCCGGTAGCGCGGCCGGCTTCGCCGCGAATCGGCATCGCCCAGCCCGGGCCAGCCGGCTCACTCGGCCCCGACCCATGCTCATACCGCAGAGCGCAGCCGGTGACGGCATGAAAGGCTCGCAAGACGTCGGACAGACACGCCACGGTATCCGGCGGCGGCGGCTCGGGCTTGGGCGGCTGCTCGGTGTAAAGTCTGAGACGCTTTTGCTGTGGTGCGGGCTTCGCCACGGTCTTCTCTTGGAGGCGGGCAAGGGGGGGGCGGGACGACTCACTCATGCGGGCGAGGACGCTGCGCCAGTCTCGGCCGATCCGGCGCGATCGGAATAATCGTTACACGCTTCCGATTCGTCCGCCATTGCGCCGACAACACAGAGGCCGCAGCCGTCACAGCTTAACATCGGCCGAATGGACAAAGCGACGTTAGTCGGAGTAGGGAGGGATGCAAATTTAGTCCAGCCAATCCTTCGCCTTCAGCCGTTCCGGCGTGTAGTGCTCGGTGACGTAGCTGATGTCCTTGCTAATCAGTGCTTCGACTTCGAGCTTGAACCCGTTGTCCAGGAGCCGCTCGATCTCTTTTTGCCACTGCTTTTTCTGGGCGAACCAGGGATAGGCGGCGATCTGGCGGGCGCGCTTGCGGTCGGTGTCGTTCAGCGAGATCTTCACGCTGTCCGACAATTGGCACTGCTCGAAATCCTTCGAGCGCAGCCCGATGAACTTGGCGTCGGGGATCGCCATCCGCTGCGACTCGTAGGCCAGGTTGATCGAGCCCTGCTTGATGACGCTGTAGATGTAGTATCCCCACGGATCGTTGTCTAAGAGGCAGTAGACCGGCAGCTTCAGTTCGTTGTGCAGCCGGTGCAGCAGCCGGCGGACGCCGCGGGGGGGCTGGCCGCCGCCGTGCGTCAAAATGCACTTGTGCTTGCGCCAGAACTTGTCTTCGTTGAACCGTTGCCAGACCGTGTCCTTTTCGACGTGCAGGATGAACTTGGCCGCATGCTTCTTGAACTCGATCACGTCGGGCTCGACGATCGACGGGATGCCGTAGCCGCCGGAGCCCATCCGCGCAGTCGATCTCGTCGCCGCGGTCGGAAACGACGATCTCGCCCACCATGTCCCCTTTTTTCTGCGCGTAGAGGTGCAATTCCTCGCGCAGGCTGTTCAGCAGCACCTCACAGTCTTCGATGACCGGATCGCATTCGTTCTGATCCGCGAAGGTCTCCTCCTTGGTGCCCTCGATGGTGTGTTTCAACAGGTAGAAGAGACCGCGGATACTGGTGGTTTTGCCCTGCTCGAGCAATTGCGTCACGCCGCTGGCAACCAGCATGGTCTGCATGTAGGTCTTGGCCTGCGACAGGTTGAAGAGCTGCCGGCGATTGGTGCTGTTGCCCATTTCGATGAACCGCCGCGATTTGTTGTACTTTACATTCGACAACGAACGGGTCGGCACATCGACGTAAGGGTCTCGTTTTCGCCCGGCCAACTGCACGACTTCGTCGGCCAGGTCGGTCAGGCGTTTCATGGTCTTGGCATCGCGGGTGTTGAGTCTGGTTGGCATGATACAAGCGGGAGGCAGAAAGGAGGGGAACCACGGATGAACACAGATGAACACAGATAGGGGGGTAGCAATTTCGGAGGAAAGGACCGGGCACCGTTAGTTGGCAAATCGTTTAATCTCGATTCTTGACTGGCCGAAGTTGATCAACAGGCATATCTTCATGCCCGTCGCATTGAGATAGTTGATACACTGGGCAAAATGCACCTCGTCAAACGCCTTTACGGCCTTCAGTTCGACAATGACCAAATCCTCGACAACAATGTCGGCCAGATAGTCGCCGACGACAGTTCCGTCATACACAACTTGGATCGGCTGCTGTTGTTGGGCGCGTAGTCCCGCCTTCCGAAGTTCGTGCGCCATCGCGTTTTCGTAAACCTTCTCCAGGAATCCCGCTCCCAGAGCATTGCTCACGGCATAGGCGCAACCGATGATCCGTTTCGTCACTTCATTCAGTTTATCCACGTCGGCGGTCATCTGTGTTCATCCGTGTTCATCTGTGGTTTCCTCCGCCTGGTCTCCCAGACCTTTTTGGGTTTCTGTGTTGTTCAACCTCGCCAACTCAGGGTAGTCGCTGCGCGGCAACCCTGGGGTGCTCTGAGCAAGGCTCTCAGCCTATACACGGACACAGGGCTCGCGGTTACACCACCGTTATCAACTTGCAAACCGCTCGATCCTTATAGCAATGGTCGATTTCCTCGACCTCGTTCGTCGCGATGCCGAACGTCTCCAGATTGTCGTAACTGTTCACGTATGAATCGTTGTGGCCTGCCCAAGGCCCAGGATCGTAAACCAACACCAAGTACTTCCCAGCTATTGTGGCATTAATGGGCTTAGGAGGGTTGCGCAGCTTGTCCAAACAGGCGCGAAACTCCCGTCGATTCTGTGGGCTTGGACCACCCTTCCAGCGACCCGGCACCGCATCTGTGAGGTCATACGTGCGGCTGAAGCCAAAATAGAACTTGAACTCGACGATGAGGCTCTCCTTGTCGATCGTCACTGCGAGGTCGTACTTGTTCCATTCCGTTTGGCATTTGGCATGCGGGGCCTGTCTCATGATCTCGGCCACTACGAAGAATCTGAAGACCGACTCATTAATGTTGTTAACACTCTCCCAGTTGACCATCTCCGCGTGACGCTTCAGGTGATCCATCGCAGCTTGCAACGATTTCCGTAGGATAGAAATCACAACATCACTTGCCTTCTGAACGACTCCCACCACACCTAAGGGTATCGAGTGCTGCGACAGATGAGCCTCTACCGGTGATGAAACGGCGTCGGTGGGCAAATCCAACGGCAGCAAACTCGGTTCCGCGGCAACCTGTTCGTCATGCTCCCGGCGTTCGGAGCTCCGCTTGTCAGGCACGGACTCGCTCATAGTGCGTTCCCCCCAAACGCCGTTTCATTGCCCGCTCGACTGTGTCAACGGTGTTTCCGCGGGCGTAACGATGATCACATTCTCCCCGAAATCCTCCTCTTCGATCGGCTTGCCGCGGTCGTCGAGTTCGACGTCGGCTTCGGCGGTTCGTTTCCTGGCGACTTCGAGGAGTTGCTCGTAGAGCTTCTTGCGGTCGCAGCCGTTGACGCGGCTGACGGCGGTGGCGACTTCGCCGATGTAGCGGAGGAAGAGGCTGCGGCGCTCGCCTTCGTGACGAACGCGGAGGCGGCGGCGGAGGAACATGCCCAACTTGCGGCCGACGGTTTGCAAGGCCAGACGCAGTTCCTTCTGAATCTCGGGATATGACGCGATCGCCTCTTTCGATTCGTTGGTGAAGGGGACCCAAACGCTGGCCATGTGAACCATCACCGTGACCGGGCCGCTGGGCAGCCCGCCGCGCGACTGGTTCAGGCCGTAGGCCCGCCAATTGGTCTGCATGACGGTTTGCGTGATCGCGCAGGCCCCGGCCTGGAATTGCAGCGGGACGCGGTTGGCGTAACGCAGTACGTTCATCGACTGCCCTTCGCTGATGTTGACGTTTTGCAGGGCCTGGTGGAACTTGTCGATGTCGGCCGATTTGAGCCGGCCGGGGGAGACGCGGGTGCCGACGTTGGCCGCCAGCAGGATTTTGTCGGCCCCTTCGGCGCCCAGCCCGGCGAAGGTCGTGATCAGGAACTGTCGCAGCGTGCGGGCGTCGCTCTCTTCGAGCATCTCGGCAAGTCCCTCGCGGGTGACCTGGGCGACCGGCGACGCGCCGCCGTAGGCCAGGCCGACTTCGATCTGGAACGGGTTGCCGCGATAGACCGCGGGCGGACGGGTCGCCGCGGTGTAGAACTCGCCCGGCACCACCTGCCGCAGGCCCTTGAGGATCAATTCCTCGCCGATCGGGGCGATGCAATCGGTCGAGGGGGCGGGGATCTTCGTCTGTTGGATCGCCTGATAGAGCAGGTCGGCCTCGTGCCGGCCGATCTTCTTCGGATTCGCCCGGGTGGTGACGCTGATCGCATTGCAGAGTTTTCGCGCGATGCTCGGGCTGACGCGGGAAAACGAATGAACCAGGAACTGCGCGATCGTCGGCGCCTTCGTGTCTTTGAGCATCGCCACCAGCCGGCCGAGCTCGATGCCGTAAGGGTGCGGCTTGATCTCTTTCGGCTCGGGCGGAAGCTGGTCGGTCACGCGGGCGTAGTCGCGGTGGTTGGCGTCGGGGTCGTCGTAGTGGATCGAGACGTGGGGGTTGGCGATGGCGGTCTGTTCGAGATAGTCGTTGACGCTGCCGCGGCCGCGCTGGTAGCGGGCCTCGAGTTCAATGGTAACCCGCGTGCCGTGTTCGACGCGCTCTTCCCATTCGATGCCGTACTTGTCGATCAGTTTCGCCCCGAGGCCGTTGGGGGGAATCTCGACGCCGTCGCCCCGGCCGTTGAGGATTTCGGGCACGTTCCGCTTGGTGTCGATCTGGATTTCGTAATAATGGGCCGGATCGCGCTTCGAGACCTTCGAGATGATTTTGACCGGCTTGCCGGTGGTTAACACGCCGTGCATGCCCGCGGCGCTGATGCCGATTCCCTGCTGGCCGCGACTCATGCGCATGCGGTGGAACTTCGAGCCGTAGAGCAGTTTGCCGAAGATCAGCGGAATCTGTTTCTTGACGATGCCCGGGCCGTTGTCTTGCACGCCGACTTTGAAACGGTCCTGGCCGGTGCGCTCGATGTGCACCCAGATTTCGGGGAGGATGCCCGCTTCTTCGCAGGCGTCCAGGGCGTTGTCGACCGCCTCCTTGACGGTGGTCAGCAGCGCCTTCCGCGGGTTGTCGAAGCCGAGCAGGTGGCGGTTCTTGGCAAAGAACTCGCTGACGGAAATATCGCGCTGGCTGGCGGCCATCGACTGGGCGGTGGCTCGCCGGCGGGGTTTCGATGCGGGTAGAGTCGCGGCAATGGGGGCGCTGCCGTTGGAACCGGCCGGCGCGGTGGTCTCCGCTTTAGGGGTGGAACGAACGGTCAATCTTGGGGCTCCTGTCATGGTGCGACCGCGGCAAGAGGGTGACGGAGGAGGTTGTCGAGGAAACGTCTTCCACTTGCGAAGTCTCTTCCGACGATCTCCTCCGCCCCTGAGTTCCCTTGCGTCGCTTCTTGGGATGATAGCCGATTGTTCGGCCTGCCGACACCGGCTGCGGCAAAGCTGACCGATTATAGCGGTTGTGCCGGCCTGGTCCCACATGGTTTTTCCCGAATTTCAGGCATATTGCGGGGCCTTTTCCCACGCCCTACACAAAGATTCACCCGCACGACTGCTACCTGCCGAGATTGGTTGTGAAAGGATCAAAACCATGACCCATTCCATTTCTCGCGGAAAAATTCTGGCCCTGGTTGCAATAGCGGCCGTGCTGGCCGCCTACAGCTTTGGTGTGGGCACGGAGGCCCGCGCCGGGCTGTGTCGTTGCAGCCAGTCCGGCGACCTGTTTTACAACTACTACGTGCCGCCGGTTGGCCCGGGGAGCGTCGGCGCAGCGATGTATCCTTGCCCGCGCCCCACGCCGCCGCTGGTCGGGCACACCTACGTGACTTACCCGCCGCTCAGCCCGCACGAGTTCCTCTATCCGCACAAGCGCGTCTACTGGACGATGCACGAGGACGCCGCGCCGACGCGGACTTCGGTGCGCTGGGGATGGCGGCCGTCGTTCCCGCAGTGGTGGTAGCGGACTACGGATTTCCGTGAAGGGGAAAAGGGGACAGGCACCTTTTGTGCGAAGCACCCGAAGGGCCGTTCCGGCAAAAGGTGCCTGTCCCCTTTTCCCAGATGGCCAACGAAGAATCCCAAAGGAGCGAAACCGATGAAACGTGTTCTCATACTCGCCGTGGCCGCGGCGATGCTGACCGCCTGGGGCTGGACGAACCGAGCGCAAGCGGCCTTCGCAAGGTGCATGAACTGCACCGCGACGTACCAATCGCAGATGTCTCCCTGGCACGGCGGCTATTATGACGTGGCCTGGGGAATGCCGGTGGCGGTGCTGGTGCCGCCGACGGCCGAAAACCAAACGCACTGGGGCTGGGGCGTGGGGGCGACGCGGGTCACTCCGATCTATCACCAATTCCATCGCGGCTGGCCCGGCCCGGGCGTTTACGAGCGTTCCTGGTTCCGCCCGACGCCGCATTGGCCGTCGAGCACCGACCAGTTTGGCGATTACTACGTTCGCGGTCCGTGGTGAGCCACGCGGCTGCGTGCGGCGACGACTTACTCCCGACTACTCCTTCGTCAACCAGGGCAGCCTGCAAACCGGGCTGCCCTGTGTGTTTTCTTGACGCACAAGACGGTGAGCCGGATCACGCCGGGCGCAATGATTCTCATGGTCAAGACCAGGAATCCGTTTAGCCGGCGAGCTTGCTCTCCGCGCGGGAATGTCGCGGAGCCTCGGCGAGCAAGCTCGCCGGCTAAACGGTTCGGACGCGACGCCCTAATCCGCTGCCGCACGCATCGCGCCGCGGGCTCGTGACATTATGTAGGATCTCTGATACAATGGCGGCGTGGTTGCGGATCGACTGTACGCTTCCATCACGCCGTTGTGCTCCCTCCCACCTACAGCGACTCTCTCTAAGCAGGAATTTTGCCGATGTGCGGTGGTCTCAGGTTGCGGAAGGTCATTGGATGCTTGGTGGGCGTTGCCGTTGTCGGATTCGCCTGGACTGCGGCGGCCGAAACGCTCGAAAATTCGGCCTATCGGCTGGAAGCGACGGCCGCCGGCGAGAGCGTCAACGTCTCGCTTCTCGATAAGACGATGAACCTGCGCATCGCCGATGGCCCTTGCCTTTACCGCGCCGAACGCCAGCAAGGGGCAGCCAGGCAGAAAGCCGCCGGGCTGACAAATGCGAAAATCACCCTGCTCGGCGACACGCTGACGATTCACGGCGAATTGGCGGGGTTGGAGATCGAACACACCTTCCGGATTGGTGCCGATCCGCCGGTCCTGGAGGAGCGGATTCTGCTGCACAACGAGACGGGTGAGCTAATCGCCCTGACGGATTTCGAGGCCGGAATGACTCGCCGCGTCACCGACAAACAGGGGCGCACGTTGCCCGAGTTGGCGACGGCCCGCGTGGTCGCCGTGCCGTTTCGCCATCGGGCGACCGATCCCAAGGGATACTTCAACGATTTCTCGATCCGCGACCTCGTCACTCAACCCGGCAGCGAGTCGTGGGTGACCAAGGACCAGGCGACCTGCACGATTCCCTCGCGGCATCGCTGGTCGGAGGCGTGGGCACTGACGATCGGCAAGCACACGCTCGGCATTTTCTCGTTCAACCAGGAGAACATGCTTTTCAGCGTCCTTTCCACGGTCGCCGGCAGCGAGGGGACGTCGCTGCGGCTGGGCGGCGCGGTGATGCTGCAAGGCGAACCGGCGGCGCTGACGCGGATCGCCCCCGGCGCCAGCGTCGATCTGGGCACGACCCGCTTCCAGACGATCGAGGGCGGGTATCCCGAAGCGATGTACGCCTACCGTGCGATGCTGGACGAGAAGGGCTGCCGCTTTCCGAAGGACTTCAATCCGCCGGTTCATTGGGAACAGCTTTACGACATGCCCAACGCCTGGGAGGACCGCCAGCACCGTTACACCAAGGAGATTGTCGAGCGGGAAGCCGCCAAGGGACGCGATTATAGTTGCGAGGCACTCTATCTCGATCCCGGCTGGGACACCGATTTCGCCACGTTTCTCTGGGGCGAAAAATGGCTGGGGCCGCGAAAGCAGTTCATCGAGGAGATGCGTTCGAAGTACGGGCTGAAGGTCTCGCTGCATACGCCGCTGGCGACGTGGATGTCGCATACGGGGATCAGTTGGGGGATCGGCGCCGTCGGGACGTATCCGCCGCAGGCCCGCCGCACTCCGCCCGCCGCCGAATGTCGCGGACCCGAGGCGGTTCCGGCGGTGCGCGACGGGCGGCGCAACCTGGCGCTGTCGCCGGCGGCCAAAGCCAACGTGTCGTCACTTTTCGCCCAGGGAAAATGGCCGATTCATCAGACCGCGCACCTTAACGACGGCTGGTACGGCAACGACGCGAGTTGGATCGCCGACAAACTGCCCGCCTGGGCTGAAATCGATCTCGGGGCGGAGCACGAGATCGGCGAGGTGCGATTGGGCAACGACCGTCTCGGACGCTTCAATGACCGCGGGATCACGCAGTACAAGATTCTGGCCGCGACGAAGTACGACGCCGACTCGCAATCGGCCGACTGGCGGACGATCGCCGAATACAGCGGCCCGCCTTTGACGCGGGATAGGGTCTTCCGATTCCCGGCGACGGTCGCCCGCTGGGTGCGCGTCGATATCCAGAAAACCGAGAAGAACGACGAGCCGCGTCTGGACGAAATCGAGATCTACGAGGCCAAGCCCGTTTCGGCAAGCGAGGTGGCGGCGTTCGCCAAGACCGTTAAACGGCGGCCCACACATGTCCTGGTCTGCCTCGGCTCGAAGCAATACCTTGCCACGGCCGAAGAGCGGCTGCTGGCCAACTGCGCCGACGGCGTCGTCTTCTTGATGTTCGACGGCAACTGGTACAACGGCGGCTGCGACAACCCCGACCACGGCCATCCCGTGCCTTACACGAGAGAGGACCACATCCGCGCCAACCTCGATCTGGCCCAACGAATCCACGCCAAGTATCCGCACGTGCTGATCGAGATGCACGATCCGCTCTGCGGCGGCAACCCCTGGCGGCTGACGCCGATCTACTATAAGTACGGATTGCCGGGCAGTTACGACGACAACTGGGGCTTCGAACTGATGTGGGGTCCGATGGACGACATCAAGCAGGGCCGTGGATTGGCGCTCTATTACAGCAACATGGGCTGCAACGTGCCGATCTACACCCACGTAAACCTGTCGGGCGACAACGCCCATTGCCTGATTCTGTGGTGGTACATTTCGACCTGCCGCCACCTGGGCATCGGCGGCAAACACCCCGACGCGAAAATCGTGGCCGCCCAGCAACAGGCGATGCGCTGGTATCGCGCCCGCGATCGCTTTTACAAACGCGGCGACTTTTACGGCATCGACGAGGAGATCCACCTCCACGTGCTGCCGGCGGAAGGGGCGTTTGTCGTCAACCTGTTCAACCTCAGCGACAAGACGCGAACCATCAGCGGCCAGATCGACCTGAAGACGCTCGGGCTGGATGTGGGGACCGATTACGTTTCGCCCGACGGCTTGGGGACAGTCGAAAATGGCCGCTACCGCGTGAGCGTCGAACTGCCGCCGTGGGGGACGAAAGTCGGCGAGATTTGCCCGAAGCGATAGGCGTCTTTGCCGCGTTTACGATCACGGCCCTACGGTGCGAATCGGGTTATTCTCATCGCCGGCCAGGCGAAGCTGAACGGGGCCAGGATTGCGGGCGACGGCCAGGGCGAACTCCTTCGGCGTGCGGACCGGCTGGCGATCGACATGCGTGATCAACATCCCGCGCTGCAACCCCGCCGCGGCCGCGGGCGAACCATCAGCCACCTCGACGACCGCCACCGCGTTCTCCGCCGCCGGCAGGCTGAAACGCAGGCGACCCTCGCCATCGACGACCGCGGTGGGATATTCCACCCGCAGGCCGCGCCAGGGCGGGTCGGTCTCGCTTGCGATCTTGCGGCCGCGGACGGCGTATTTGCTCAGCTCGACGCTGACGGTGTGGATCGTGCCGCCGCGCCAGACGCTCAGCCGCGTGACCGCGTCGGCGGGCAGTTTGCCCACGTTCAGCACCAACCCGTCGGAATCGTGCAGCGGCGTGCCGTCAACGGCGGCAATCACGTCGCCGGGCCGCAGGCCGAAGCGGGCGGCGGGCGTGCCGGCCAGTACCTGCGAAACCCGCGTGCCGCCGACGCCGCGGAGCACTTCTTCGTGCGTCAGATTCATCGGCTGAATGCCGAGAAAACCGTACTCGACCTCGCGGCCGCGTTTGAGGAGTTCGACGGCGCGGCGGAAGGCGGCATCGACGGGAATCGCGTATCCGCCGGGCGTTTCGTAGCCGGCGGCGGCCGCCAATCCGACCGACAGCCCGACCATTTCGCCATGCATGTTCAACAATGGTCCGCCGCTGGTGCCCAGACCCAGCTTGGCGTCGGTCTGGATCAGCGTGCCGTAATGGTAGAGTGCCGGCCGGCCGGTGGGATCGGATTCCGTGGGCGTGGCGGGGGCCTTGCGGTGCAGATTGGCGACGATCCCCCAGGCCGCGCTCGGCTGGCCGTCGCGGGCGATGGCGTAGGGATTGCCCAGGCCGATGACGATCTGCCCCTTTTGCAACTGCTCCGCATCGCCGAAGCTGACTGCCGGCAGATCGGTTGCATCGACGGCCAGCACGGCCAGGTCGCTGCGCGGATCGGCGGCGCGGACGGTGGCCTTGTAGACCTTGTGCTGGATGGTGGTGACGTAATAGTCGCTGTCGTCGCCCAGCACCTGGGCGGCGGTGAGCACCAGGCCGGGAGCGACAAACACGCCGGCGGCGTACTCGTTGGGAATGAAGTCGGGATCGGTCGGCTGCGGCGGGGCCAAGGGCATGGGGCGGCGACCGAAGGGATCGGGCCGCGGCTCCAGCGGAAAGACCTCTCCCGGTCGCTCCCGCCGCACTCGCGCAATGGCCACCACCGATTTCTCCGTCCGCGCGATGACGCCGACGAACGCTTTTTCGATCGCGGCGACGGCTTCCGGACCGGAGGGAGCCTCCTGGCGCAGAGCGGGATCGCCACGCCCATCAGGAGAAGCAGCGATGTGACGGATAAAGTCCGGAACATCTTTTACGCCCTGGCCGATGGTGAACGACCTTCCGCCGGCACCCCGGCACCACACAAGCTTATGTCCTAAACAGGAACCTCCAGGTCGCCTCAGGCCGAAGGCCCGATGTTCACCCAGCCCAGGGCGACGCCCTGGGTAGTTCCTCGATTACCGGCTCGACAATCGACTGGCTCACCGAAAACGCGCCGTATCCGTTTTGCCAATGAAACGTGCTCAGGTCTGCCGCGCGCCGCTTGGCCCATTTCGACGTTTCCCGTTTCATGACTTCGACCAATTGAGCAACCGTCACGGTGCGGGAGAGCCCGCAGAGGACGTGTACATGGTCGATCCAACCGCCAACCCGGGCCGGAGGGCAACCGGCTTCCTTGGCGTGGTACCCCAACATGCGGAACATCTCGTCGCGAATATCGGCGTTTTGAAGATACGCTCGTCGTTCCTTCGTGCTGAACACGATATGCAACCAGATGCGGGCCAGCGATTGCGGCATGTCGTCTTCCCCATCTGGTTACTAGGCATACGACTGGGCCGAAGGCCCTCTGTTCTCCCAGCCCGGAGCCACGCCCGGATAGACGGATCCAACTGTTCCCTTTGTGCCGGCCCAGCGCGCCGTCGCAGCTTCTGTTCCAAGCAGGGAATTTCCACAGCACCATTATACCGGCATTGAGAGGCACTGCCAGGGTCGCCGCCGAATCGTTTCGCGGCCGCCGGCGCGGCGGCCCGCGTCTTACCACAGTTCAGAGCCGCCGTGCCGGCGGCTGCTAACCAGCGTTCCGGTTTTGACTCACCGCCCGGGCATCTGCCGCAAGGCCGGCAGGTTGGCGGCGGAGGCCGATCGCGGCGTCGGCGGCGAATGGCTGGTGTTGGCCAGGTAGTTGTCGATCGTGGCCGCTTCCTGCAGCGCCTCGAATCGTTCGGTCATCGCTACGTGCAGCTTCTTCTCGTAGATGTCGCGGTAGATTTCATCGCGGACCTCGGCGAAATTCTTGACGACCGGCTTGGTGCGTCCCAAACAACGGAGGATGATGAACTTGTCTTCGACCTGAATGATGCCCGACAACTCGCCGTCGCGGAGTTTGAAGGCCTCTTTTTCAAGTTCGGGCTGGCCGCCGTAGCGTCGGATCGGCGGCACTTCGCCTTGCAGCGCCTGGCTGCCGGGCTCGACCGAATACTGCGCCGCCAGGTGGCCGAAGTACTCGGGCGTATTGTGCCTGCGGGCCTTTTCGAAAACGTCCTCCGCCCGCCGCTGATCGTTCAGCACGATTGCCAGGCAGCGGACGCGCTCGCCGAAGTTGGCGTCGTAGCCCTTTTGCAGATCTTCGTCGGTCACCTTGATCTTGTCGGCGACGAGTTTCTTCATGGCCACAGTGGGCCAGACCGCGTCGCGGCGATAGGCCTCGGGGGAGACGCCCTGTTTGGCCATCAGGGCGAGCCAGGCTTTGACGTCGGGGGAGCCGTCGGGCTTGGCCTTGACGCCCTCGGCCGCCATCCGCTCGATCTCGCGGTCAACGTCCTCCTCGCTCACGGTGATTCCCTGTTTCCGGCATTCCAGGTCGATCAACGTGCGGTTGATCGTCCCTTCCAGGACTTCGCGTCCGTGCCGGGCAATGCACTGCTCGGCCAACTCGCGGATGGTGATCTGGTCGTCGTAGACCGTGGCGGCCACGCCGGGCAACCTCTGCCGCTGCACGGGGTCGTTCCACACGATCTGGATGGCCTGCTGCTTCTTTGCGTCGTCTTGCAGGCTGCGGAAGACGTCCTGGGCGACCGCCCGCATCTTGCGGTCGCGGATGAACGCCCGCAGTCGATCGACCGTCTTGCGGTCGAAGGCCACGTCCCGCGGCGGAATCGCCTCTTCGCGCTTAAAGATCAGGTTCTGCCCGCCGGCGTGGATTACCGGCGAGATTTCGCCGTTGCGCATGTTGAACACGGCATCCTCGATTTCCGCGGTGCTGCCGTGCCGGCGGATCGGATTGATTACGCCCTTCAGCGCGGCGCTGGCGGAATCTTCCGATTCATTCTTGGCGAGGTTGCCGAAGTTGTCCGGGTCGGCCGCGGCTTGCGCCCGCAACCGTTCCGCCTTCTCGCGGCTGCTGGTCGAGATCATCCGCACCTTGACCTGCTCGCCGTACTGGGTCTCGAACTCCTGCCGCACCTCCTGCGGGCTGACGGTCAGTTGCGCCCCGGCCAGTTTCCGCAGCGCGATCGTCGGCCAGATGATGTCGTCGGCGTACTGCTCGGGCGAGACGTTCCGCTCCTGCCTGAGCATCTTCAGCCATTGGTCGACGGGAATCTTGAAGCGGGCGGCCATCTCCTCGATCTCTTCGTTCACGTCGTGGTGCGTGACCTTCACGCCGCGGCGCTGGCATTCGAGCATGATCAGCCGCTTGTTGACCATGCTCTCCAACACCTCCTTGCCGAAGTGCCGCAGGCAGTCGCGGGCGAGGTCCTCGCGGGTAATCCGCCGCGTGTTCACCGCGGCCACGACCATCGGAATCGATTCGCCCGAGCGATTCTTCGCGGCGGCAGTTCGGCGGGGCGGCTCGGGCTCGCGGGCCTCGGACGCAGCGTCCGCGGTGCGGGCGGAACGATCGGCGAAGCGCATCTCGCTGTCGGTTCGGCCCGACGGGTCTGCGTTGGCCGGCGGGGCGTTCCAGTAGTGGCGAATTACGCCGCACAGCGTAATCAGCGCGACGCCAAGCAAGATTTTCGGCCATCTTGTGGCGGTTTTCGCCTCGCGGCCAGAGCGGGCGGCCCGCTTGGAAGCATCCTGGGTCATGGTTAGGTTCCTCCTTAAACCTTGATTTTGCATATCCTTACGTGCGCCCACCTCCGCGGCGCCTACATCGACGGGTGCGGCAGTATAGACGCCCCCTTCCCCCCGAAGCAAGCCCGAAATTTCGATAATCCGCGGCAGCGGGTTTGGCGTCCGAATGGTCGGCGCCGAAAACATGAAATCCGTCTTGTCCCGCCTTCCCCCGTTGAAGTAAGATCGCTGCTCGCGTTATCTTGCGCAACCCTTGCATGGATGCCAGTGGGCGATGAGCACTATCGAGCCTGCGCCGTTGAATTCTCGATCGTGGTGGGAAGACTACTTCACCCGGCAGTGGGACGAGTGCGGCGGCCGCGACCAGACTACGTATTTCATGCGGCGGCTGATCGAGAGTCTCCCGCCGGCGGAGCACGAGTACCTCGCCTCGCAGCAAGTCAGCGTCTTGGACTGGGGTTGTGCGTTCGGCAACGGCGTGGACGTGCTCGGCAAGGCGTTTCCCCGCTGTCGTCCGGTCGGCGCCGACTTCGCCGAGCGTGCGGTCGCCGAGGCGCGGCGGCTCTTCCCGCAATACGAGTTCCAGCACACCGCGGATGGGGAGATTTCCGGCCAGTTCGACGTGGTCATCACCTCGAACTGCCTCGAACACTTCGACGATCCGCTGCGACTGATGCGGCAGCACTTGCGGAGTTGCCGCAGTCTCTACGCCGCGATGGTTCCGTATCGCGAGGCGCCGCTGCACTCCAGCCACGTGGCCCAGTTTCGCGAGGAGTGCTTTCCCGAGCAGATCGCCGGGTTCACGCGGATCGCCACGGTGGTCATCGACTGCGGCGTTCCCTGCTGGCCGGGCAGGCAAGTGCTGGCGCTGTATGGATCGCACTCGTACCTGCAAGAGCGCGAGGCTTACGCCCGCCGGGCCGCAGAGCGCCGCAAATGGGACGACTACTACGCTTCGCTGCCGACGTCCGACGCCGACGCCGGCGGTTGTAGCGACGATCTGGCGGAGCGGATTCTCGAATTGCTGCCGGCCGAGGGCCGCGTGCTCGAGGCCGGCTGCGGCGTAGGCTGGCAGAGCCTTGCATTGGCCCAGTCCGGCAGACTGCAACTGACGCTGATGGACTTTTCCGAAGAGGCGCTCGCCCGCGCAAAGCGCACCTTTGCCGAGCGCAGCCTGCCGGCGGAGTTCGTTTGCCAAGACGTGTTCGCCGGCGGCGAAGCGGCATTCGATCTGGTGTTCAACGCCGGGACGTTGGCCAATTACGCCTTCCAGCAGCAGGTCGCCTTTCTCCGCGGCATGGCCAGCCGCAGTCGAAAGTACGTGCTCGCCCTTGTGCCCAACCCGACCTGCTACTGGTACTGGGTGTGGCGGATGCAGCGTTCCAGCCGCGGCGATGGGGCGGCGGGCAAGGAGGCGCCCTCGGCCGATCTGGCGGCGGCCTTCGAAGCGGCCGGCCTGCGGTTTCTCGGGCAAACCCACGGCGGCCAGCGCTGGAGCGAATCGTTCATCCGGAACCTCGACGGGCTGGACGACTGGCTGCGCGAAGAACTTCTCGCCGTACACCGCTCGGCGGCAATTCCCGAACCGTGGCGAGCATCCTGGTTGCTGGGGCTGGGATGCAAGGGGGAAGCGCCCCAGGTCCCCGTTTGCTGGCGCACGCCGCCGCCGCCGCAGGCGTCTTCCGCGGATCAACTGACGGCAGCGCTTGCCGACGCGCTGGCCGGTTCGCTTGCGGCCGAACGCCGGCTGAAGCGGCTCGACGCCGCGCTCGCCGAAAAGCAAGAGCAATGGCGACGGCAATCCGCCGCCCAACAAGAGGCCGCCGAGGAGAACGATCGCCAGTGGGAGCGGCGGCTGGCACTCGAAAAAGACGCTTACGACAGCCTCGCCGAGCGATTAGAGGCCATCGAGAACTCCCGCGGATATCGGGCGTTGCAGTCGTTCTGGCGGACCAAGGCGCGGTTGGTCCCCCGCGGCAGCCGCCGCGCGCGAATGCTGCGGGCCGGCTGGAGGTCGCTGCGCGGCGACTTCGCCGATCTCGGACGGCTTTCGCTGGTGCAGAGCTGCCGGGCCGCCGGGCAACGGCTCGGCCTGTGGCTGGCCCCCGCCGGCAGTCTCCGCGAGCGCTGCTTGCGAAAGGTCTCGCAGAAAGTTCACCACGCCCGCTGCCGGGTCGTCAGCCAACCGGGCCTGGACCTGGCCGAGGTCCTCCGCCAGAACGAGGACCGCAAGGGGATCGTCATCTATCCGCCGTTCATCGACTGGAGTTGGATGCGTCAGCGACCGCACCAACTGATGGCCCAGTTTGCGTCGGCCGGCTACCTGTCGTTGTTCTGCTCGCCCAAGGCCCGTTGCGATCTGTTCCGCGGGTTTGTGCGTCTCGACGAGCGGCTCTACCTGTGCGACTCGCTGGATTCGCTCTGCGGTCTGCCCAATCCGACTTTGTTGATCAGTTGGACCGGCCACTGGGAAACGATCAAGCGGTTCCGTTCGCCGGCGGTGATCTACGATTACCTCGATGATCTGAGCGTGTCGTGCCATAACGGCGTGGCCGATGCGGCGAAGCTCGGATTGCATCGCAAGCTGCTGACGCGAGCGGAGATCGTTCTGGCCACGGCGCGGCGGCTGTACGACGAAGCGCGGCGGCTTCGCGCGGATGCGCTCTATTGCCCGAACGCGGCCGATTACGAGCATTTTCACCTGACCGCGCCGCCGCCCGCCCCGGCCGACATGGCCGAGCTGCTTCGGTCAGGCCGGCCGATCGTCGGTTATTACGGGGCGCTGGCCCGCTGGTTCGACTACGAACTTCTGGCCCAGGCCGCGCGGGCACACCGCGACTTCGAGTTCGTGCTCATCGGCCCGAATTTCGACCGCACGCTTTTGCGGCAGCCGCTGGCCAAGCTGCCCAACGTCCACTGGCTCGGTCAAAAACGATACGAAGAGTTGCCGGCCTACCTCTACTGCTTCACGGTCGCCACGATCCCCTTCGTCATCAACGAGGTTACGAGGGCCACTTCACCGGTGAAACTGTTCGAGTACATGGCCGGGGGAAAGCCGATCGTGACCACCGACATGCCCGAGTGCCGCGAGTATCCTTGCGTGATGGTCGCCCGCAACGCGCCGGAGTACGTGGAGATGCTCGACGAGGCGGTTTGCCGCGGCGGCTGGGAATCGTACCGCCAGGCCCTCGATCGCGAGGCACGGAACAATACCTGGGAGACGCGCGGGCGGCAGATCCTCGATCAAGTGGAGCGGATTACCGCGCAGAGCAAGCTGCAATCGGCATAGTCTTGCCGCGGATGGCGGGTGGAAGGGATTTCGCCGATGGGCCAAGAGGATGCCAACAACCTGACGGAGCAGTTGCGGGCGGCCGAGCGCCGCACCCGCGAACTGGAGATCGAGCTGCAAGCGCTCGACACGCGGCTGCGCCAACTCACCACCAGCCGGAGTTGGGCGACCGCCGTCTTCTTGCAGCGGCTGCGCTATTGGCTGTGGCATGCGCCGGCGTGGGATCGCCGCCAGAAGGCCGGCGAACTGGCCAAGCGGGCGTTGCGAAAAGTGGGCCTATACGGGCCGGCCGCCTGGTGCTGGCGCCGCCTGCGGCGGGCAAAGCAGCTCACCTGGCGGCGAGACGCTGCCGCCGCGGCCGCCCAGTTGCAGTCGGCCGCCGAGATGCTCGCCGACGAGTGCAGCCGCGGCTACGACCTGATCTGCCTGCCGGTGATCCTCTGGGACTCGCGATTTCAGCGGCCGCAGCAACTGATGAATCAGTTCGCCCGCCGCGGCCACCGCGTCTTTTACGCCTCGTTGGGTTTTTGCGGCGGAGAGAACGTACGGCTTTCGCGGCAGCGTGCGGGGCTGTTCGAGATGACCCTGCCCGGCACGCCGGGAATGAACGTCTACCGCGAGCTGCCCTCGGACGTCGACGTGGCTCGCATGGCCGACGCCATCGACCGGCTGCGGATCGACGGCCGCCTGACCTCGGTCGTTGCCGTCGTCGTGCAATTGCCCTTCTGGACCGCGCTGGCCGAGCGGCTGCGAGAGCGTTTTGGCTGGCCGGTGGTCTACGATTGCATGGACGACCATTCCGGTTTTTCCACGAACTGCGAGTCGATGCTCCGCGCGGAAGACCGCACGATTGCCGCCTCCGACCTGGTGGTGGTCACCGCCGACTCGCTCGCGGCAAAAGTCCGCGCGAAGGCGCGGCGAACGACGCTGATCCGCAACGCCTGTGATTACGAGCATTTCGCCGCCGCGGGCGCGGCGCAAGCTGCGGCGATAGCCGGGAGCCAACCGCTCCCGGAACGCAGCAAAGCCAACGGTCACTCCGCGGGAGCCGTTGGCTCCCGGCTGTTTCCGGATGAGAATGACCATCGAACGCCGAGGCGGAAACCCACCGTCGGCTTCTACGGGGCCATCGCCGAATGGTTCGATGCCGATCTGGTTGCCGATTTGGCCGAGTCGCGGCCTAGCTGGAAGTTCGAGTTGATCGGCAGCACGTTGACCGGCGACGTCTCGCGGCTGGAAAGGCTGCCGAACGTCGCGCTTTTGGGCGAAAAGCCCTACGCCGATCTGCCGCGGCTGGTGGCCGCCTGGGATTGCTTCCTCATCCCCTTCAAGCGGATTCCGCTGACCGAGGCCACCAATCCGGTGAAGGCTTACGAGATGCTGGCGACCGGCAAGCCGCTGGTGGCGGTGAATCTGCCCGAATTGCGGCCGATGGCCCGCCAGGGGCTGCTGGCGATCGCCGACGACGCCGCCGGATTCGCACAGGCCATCGAGCGGGCGTTGGTCGAGGACGACGACCACCGCCGCCGGCGCCGCCGGGCTTTCGCCGCGGAGAACACCTGGCGCGACCGCTGCGACGCCTTCGACGCCGCCGTGTCCGAACTGTTCCCGGCGGCTTCGGTCATCATCGTCACCTACAACAATCTCGCCCTGACGCAGATGTGCCTGGAGAGCGTCTTCGACCAGGCCGACTATCCCAACTTCGAAGTGATCGCGGTCGACAACGCCTCGCACGACGGCACGGCCGAGTGGCTCGCCGAGGAGGCGGCGCGGCAGCCGCGGTTGCGGCTGATTCGCAACGCCGAGAATCGCGGCTTCTCGGCGGCAAACAACCAGGGGCTGCGCTCGGCCCGCGGCGAGTTTCTCTGTCTGTTGAATAACGACACCGTTGTCACTCGCGGCTGGCTCTCGACCATGATCGCACACCTCCGCAACTCGCCGCGGGCGGGAATGATCGGGCCGGTAAGCAACATGGTCGGCAACGAGGCGAAGATCCCGGTCGGCTACACCGCGATCGCCGACATGCCGCGCTGGGCCGCCGACTACTGCCGCCGCCACGACGGCGAGACGACGGCGATGAAAATGCTCGGCTTCTTCTGCGTCCTGCTCCGCCGCGAAGTGTACGAGAAGGTGGGTGAAATGGACGAGCGGTTTGGCGTCGGTTATTTCGAGGACACCGACTACTGTTACCGCGCCGCCCGGGCCGGCTACCAACTGCTCTGCGCCCGCGACGCCTTCGTGCATCACTGGCAGGGCGCCTCCTTCCGCCTGTTGGGGCAAACGGGCCACGCCAGAATTTACAAGCAAAACCAACGCCTCTTCGAAGCGAAATGGGGCGCCGACAGCATGGCGGGAGCATATTAGTCCCGCCACGAACGACGACGAGAATTGTGTTTAGCCGGCGGGCTTGCCCGCCGCGGACTTCGCCGCGAGACGCCCCATCGGCGCAGCGAGCAAGCTCGCCGGCTAAACATGGAAACGAAAAGGCCTCACGCGGAGCGTGAGGAGTACATGGTCATGAATTCGTGTGATGCAATGCCCGCGAATCCTGCGAAGCGAATCGGCCTGGGCCGAGTCGCGCTGGCGCTGGCTGCGGCCTGGTTCGCCGTACACGCGGCGGTCTACGCCGTCGGCATGTGCCGGCTCGATCCCGTCCTCTACAAGCATCTCGAGCACGTCCTGAAGGGCTTCGTCGGCTGGCAGGCGTTAGGGTTCCTCATCGCGGCGATCCTCGTGTCCCGGCGATGGCCGGCGGCGGCGGGATGCGTGCTCGGCGGCTATCTGGCGCTTTCGACGGCGGCGTTGCTGGCGGCGGCGCGGGACGCCGCGATGCTCGTCACGCTGGTTGTCCTTCTCGTCTGGACCGCCTGTGCTACGCAGGGAATGCGGCTGGCCATCGCGCGGGCTGCCGGGCCGCGATACGCGACCTGGGGCGTCGCCGCGGCCGCCGTCTACGCGGCGCTCGTGCCGCTCTGCTTCGTGCTGGGCATTCTGCACGCAATCACTCCGCCGATCGTGGCCATCGTGGCGACGATCGCCGCCCTGCCCGGCGCCGTCGCGCCGCTGCGGCAGTTGGCGAAAGCCGCTCAAGCCCCCGGCTCCCACGCAGAGCGTGTCCGGCAGTCACCGGCACAGAAGACGGACTGTAGGAGGCGTCTCCAGACGCCGATGGCGCCGGGGTGGAACTGCAATCGGCGACAGGAGTCGCCTCCTACAGCCCCGATTCCCGGAGAGTCCCACGCGGAGCGTGGGAACCAGGACGTGAAGCGGAATTCGATCGTTGCCTGGTGCCTGATGGAAGTGATTTGGGCGGTCCTGGCGGTCGAGTTCATCGGCGCCAGCACCGCGGAGGTCGCTTCCGATTCCGCGCGGGTGCATCTGCCCTACATGCTGCAAGTGATCGCCGATCACGGGCTGTCGCACCAGTATGCCTGCTGGTATCGGCTTCAGCCGATGGCGGTGCAGACCTGCAGCGCGGCAATTGCGGCCGTCGGCTCGATCGCCGCGGCGAAGTGGTTCTCCTGGCTCGCGCTGGCCGTGCTGGCGTTGTTGCTGGCCGAGGAGGTCGAGCGCCGCAGCGGTTCGCGGGAGTTGGGTCTGTTCGCCGCGGCCGCAGCGCTTAGCTGCCCGCTGTTAGCGCAGCTTTCCGCGGCGCTGTACGTCGATCACGTGCTGGCCATGCTCTGCACGGCCGCGTTTGTCGTGCTGTTCCGCGCGCTGCGTCCGCCGCACTTGCGCGGCATTCTGCTTTCCGCGGCGATCATGGGCTCGCTGGTTCAAGTGAAATACACGGGGCTTATTGTCGCCGTCGTCTGGGGATTTTTTCTGGCGGCGGTTCTATGGCGTAGCTGCGGCTGGCGGGCGGGCCTGTGGCGGCTGCTTCTGGCCGGCGGCCTGCTCGCGGCGCTGGCCATGCCCTGGCACGTCTACGTCTACTTGGGCACCGGAAATCCCTTCTATCCCTTTTTGCAACGTTGGTTTCCGTCGCCCTATTGGGTCGATAATCTCACGCTTCGCCAGATCTTCGAGCAGACCTTCAAGCTGCCGGCCGGCGTCCGCGGCGTTGCCGAGTTTCCCTGGCTGGCCACCTACCGCACCGGTAGTATCGTTGAAGGATACGACGGCGCTCTCGGTTTCTGGGTCCTCGCCTTGATGCCGTGCTGGTTTCTTGCGTGGCTGGCGCGGGGGAAAACGGTGGCGGGAAAGAACGGCACGTCCAGTGGGGCAGACACTTTTGTCTGCCCGACGTCCGTTGTTTTTCGCGGCAGACAGGAATGTCTGCCCCACCGTGGTGAGAAGTGCCGGCTAGGCGGCGAGAATCCCTGCTATTGGGACATGGCCGTCGTCGGGGTTGCCATGATCGCGGGCGTCGCGGCCTACACGCCGTACGTGCGGTATTGGCTGCCCGCCTACCCGCTGTTGGTCGCCGCCTGCGTGCTGGCTGCCGGGCGGTTGTTGCCGTCGCTTGCACGGTCTGCGGGCCGCGTGAAAGGGGACAGTCCCATTTTCGTTGACAGGAAAATCGGGACAGTCCCCGGGTCGGCGTTTGCCGGGGCCGCCTTGGCGCTGCTGCTGTTTCTGCCGGCGCCGATTCTCTGCGTCAACGTTCCTTGGGACGTCTACGCAAAACGGACGCCCGAGGACCGATACCTGGCGAGCATCTTTCCGGCCTATGCGGCGACGCAGCGGCTCAACAAGATTCTCGGCCGCGACGACGGCGTGCTCTGCACTGGATGTACAAACGTATATATGATCGGCGGCCGGCCGTACGGTTTCGAGTTCTGGTGGAGAGCGGTGTATCACATCAGCGACTCCCGGTCGTTCGCCGCGTTTTGCCGGCGTTGCGGCATCCGTTACTGGATGGTCGATTTTGCTTCCCCGTCCGGCCGCGCCTTTGCTGCTCACAAGGAGATCGTCGGCCAGTACTGGGACGACGCGCGGTTGGTGACGGCCTCGGGCACGGTGGCGGTGTACGACGTGGCTTCGCCGAATCCGCCCCACTCGCGACCAACCGGGCTGCCGGTTGCGAATCGGGGCGATGGCGGCGCCGCGAACGGCGCCGGCAGTCCGACCGCCGCGGCAACGCACATGGTCCGGCACGATGGGCCTTCTGACAAGACACGAGGTGTTCGATGAGAGTAATCGCCGCCGAGCCGTCGATGCCGGTAGCCGTGGTGATTCCGGCCTACCGTGCCGCCGCCCAGATCGCCGGCGTGCTCCGCGGCATTCCGGATTTCGTCGCCTGGATCGTGGTCGTCGAGGATTGCAGCCCGGACGAGACGGCGGCGATCGTGGAGGCCCAGTCGCGGCGCGATCCGCGCATCCGCCTGCTGCGGCACGTGGAAAACCAGGGCGTCGGCGCCGCGGTGCTGACCGGCTACGCCGAGGCCCATCGGCTGGGGGCCGAAATCGTGGTGAAAATGGACGGCGACGGCCAGATGGATCCCGCGCAATTGCCGGCGCTGATCGCCCCGATCGTCCGCGGCGAGGCCGATTACGCCAAGGGCAACCGCTACCTTCACGCCCGGCAGCTTCGCTCGATGCCGCTTTTGCGTCGCCTGGGAAATCTCGGCCTCTCGTTCCTGACGAAACTGGCCTCGGGCTATTGGAACATCTTCGATCCGACCAACGGCTACACCGCGATTCACGCCGAACTGATTCCATTGCTGAACAAGGAGGACATCGGGCGGCGGTACTTCTTCGAGAGCAGCATGTTGCTGGAGCTAAGCCTGCTGCGGGCGGTGGTCCGCGACGTCTCCATCCCCGCCCACTACGGCGACGAAACCAGCCACCTCTCGATCCTCAAGACGCTGCGGCAGTTTCCGCCCGCGCTAGTGAAGGGGTTTTGCCGCCGCATCTCGGATCCAGTATTTCGTCCGCGATTTCAGCATCGCCTCGCTCTACGCGATCGTCGGGCTGGCGCTGCTGCTTTGGGGCGGGGTGTTCGGGGCAATCCGCTGGGGCATGGCGGCGCAGCAGGGAGTCGTCACGCCCACCGGCACCGTGATGCTGGCCGTGCTGCCGGTGTTGTTGGGCATCCAGTTGCTTTTGCAGGCCGTCAGCCTCGACATCCAGAGTCAGCCGACGCACTGCCTGCACCGCGATGAAGCGGCGAGTCAGCAGATTCAGCCGTTGAGCGTTGTGCCGCCGCCATTGCCGATGGTCGAACAAGTGAAGAGCCCTTTGCCACTTCGGCGAGCCGCGTGAGGCAGAATGGACGACACGTACTCCTCACGCTCCGCGTGAGGCCGAACTGAAAAAAACCTCACGCGGAGTGTGAGGAGTATGGGGGAAAACGACGATGCGAGTCCTGTTGATCTATCCGCCGATCTCGAAAGAAGAGCGCTACTCGTCGTCGATCGGCAGCGCCGGCGGAAGGCAGATGCCGCTGGGGGTTTTCTACCTGGCCTCGTCGCTGCGGCAGCGCGGGCACGAGGCGGCCGTGATCGACGGCGAGGCGGAGGGCCTCAGCGCCGCCGACATTCTCGCCCGCGCCGAGCGATTTCAACCCGGCCTGGTGGGCATTAGCAGCACGACGGTTGCGTTTCATCGGGCGTTGGAAGTCGCCCGCGAACTGAAGCGCCAGCGGCCCGATCGGCCGATCGTGCTGGGCGGCCCGCACGTCTCCTCGAACCTGGCGCACGGCATGTCGTTTGCCGAGTTCGACTTTGCCATCGTCGGCGAGGGGGAAAGGCCGCTGGCCGACTTGGCCGACGCGCTGCAACGCGGAACCGATCTGGCCGGCGTCCCGGGTCTCGCGTATCGCAAGCGGGGAGAGAAACCAACAGGTTGGGATGGCAGTTGTACTGCCATCCCCGACTCCGCTTCGGGGGGCGGCAGTGCAACTGCCGCCCCAACGGGAGGTGACGGCGGCGAATTGGTTGTCAACCCGTCGGCGCCGCGGATCGACGACCTCGACGCCCTGCCGTTTCCGGCCTACGACCTGGCCGCCGATCTTTCGCTCTATGCTCCGCCGCCGTGCAACTACAAGAAGCTCCCGGCGGCCAACGTCATCACCAGCCGCGGTTGTCCCAATCAATGCACCTTTTGCGACCGCTCGGTCTTCGGCCAATTGCTGCGGCAGCGGAGCGCCGCGAACGTGGCGGCCGAAATCGAGCACCTCTGGAACGAGTACCACGTCCGCGAGATCGCCTTCGTCGACGACACCTTCACGCTGCGTCCGCAGCGAATCCGCGAGCTGTTCGCGATCCTCGACCGCAAGGGCATCCGCTTTCCCTGGACCTGCATGAGCCGCATCAGCGCCGTCAACGAAGAACTGCTGCGCTTCATCCGCGATCACGGCTGCTGGCACATCTCCTTCGGCATCGAGTCGGGCAACGAGGAGATCCTCCGGCGGATCAGGAAAAAGATCTCGCTGGAGCAGGCGCGGCAGGTGATCGGCTGGTGCGCGAAGCTGGGCATCCGCAGCAAGGGGTTTTTCATCGTCGGCCATCCCGGCGAAACACCGCAAACGATCGAGCAGTCGATTCGCGCGGCCCTGGGGATGAAGCTCGACGACGTGGTGGTCACGATCAACACGCCGATCCCCGGTTCGCCGCAGTACCGCGAGGCCGCCGCCCACGGCACGCTCGACGTGACCGACTGGAGCAAGTTCAACTACTGGCGGCCGGTGTTCGTTCCGCACGGGCTGACGCGGGAGCAGCTTCTCTTGAAGCACCGCGAGTTTTACCGCCGTTTTTACTTCCGGCCGCGGATCATCTTCCGCTACGCCCTGAGTTTCCTCTCGCCCAGCGGCCCGCGACGTTTCTGGTCGCTGGTTCGCGGCCTGCCGTTCTTATTGCTGCAGGAGAAGGGCAAGCCGTCCGGCGGCGACGGCCGGGCGGCAATTCCCAGTCCCCATTTCCAACTTGATCGACGCGCTCGGCGCGAACTGTCGTCGTCTCAATCGACCCGAGGCTCGATCCCACAAGAACCATCATGATTGAACAAGTCTACAATCCGCACCGTCTGTTCGGCCGCTTCGACATCAACGCCATCAAGCGGATCTTCATCGAGCCCTGTTTCAATCGCTGCAACCTCCGCTGTCGTCACTGCCCGGTGGGGCTTAGGGTGAAACTGCGGGATACCCCCTCCGGGATGATGCCGCTGCGGGTGTTCCAGAGCATCTGCAAGAAATCGCTGCGCCGCTTTGCCGGCGAGATGGCGCTGTACAACTGGGGCGAGCCGTTTCTCAATCCCGACCTGCCGCAAATGGTCCGCTACGCAAAGCGGCACTCCCGCGCCCGCTTGATCCTCAACTCGAATTTCTCCTGGCGGTTCGACGACCGCGTGCTCGCCATTCTGGATTCTCTGGACAACGATACGATCGTGATCTCCTGCGACGGCTTTTCCCAGGCGACCTGCGAGAAATACCGGGTCGGCGTCAACTTCGAGCTGGTAATGCACAATGTCGAGCTGATCAACGATCGCAAGAAACCGCAGACGCAACTGCACTGGCAATACCTGCGCTTTCCCTGGAACCACGATGAGGAAGCGGCGGCGGCCGAGTACTGCAAGTCGCGGCAGATCGGCTTCTATCTCGGCCAGGGGGGCACCGGGACGGATTTCCCCGCGCTCCCCTATCCCCATAGTCCCGATCCCAGCCAATTCCGCTGCGATTTCTTCCGCACGTCGCTCTCGATCAATTTCGACGGTGAGGTCTACCCCTGCTGCGTATACTTCGGGCCGTCAACATACAGCCTGGGAAACGCCGCGAAGACCAGCCTGAAAAAGATCTTCTCGCGCGGAAAGGGCAGAGAGATGCTGGACTATCTGGCGTTGCGCTCCGAGGGAGACAACAGCCTCATCTGCAAGCACTGCGTCGAGCGGGACGTCGGTCTGCCGGCGACCTGGAGACAAAACGAATCAAGTGACGTTGCCTCGATCGCGGCAGACCGCGTACATTACGGCACCGGGGTTGCGGAATCAACGGTTTGCGAAGCAGGAAGCACAGTCTGAGACGGTCGAATTGTGGAGTTTAGCCGGCGTGCTTGCACGCCGCGAAAACAGGACGCGTTTTCCCGCCGCACGGCGTGCAAGCACGCCGGCTAAACGGAGCGTTATTGAAGGAGCGAGATCATGGTGGGCATCGGCATGTTGAAAAGGCCGGCAAGGCCTTGCGTGCGGCTGTTGCGAAGAGCGTTGGAGTTGACGCCGTTGGCGGAGAAGGTCGATCCGCACTGGACGCCGTTTCTCTGCAACGTCTGCGGCCTGCCGAACTACCTGCCGCTGCGGCGATTGTCGCGCGAGGACGGCCATTGCGTCCGCTGCCACTGTTACGGGCGGCTGCGCTCGATGATGTACGCCGTGACCGCCCGCTTCTCGCCCGACGAGATCGTGCTGGCGCGGATCAAGCCGAGGAAGGACGTTCGCGGACTCGGCTGCTCCGACTGGGGATACGTGCGGCTGCTGGGCGAGAAATTCGACTACATCAACAGCTTCTACGATCGCCGGCCGCAGCTCGACCTGCACAACGTCGATTGGACGCGCTGGGCGCCCGACAGTTTCGATTTCATCACCTGCACCGACGTGCTCGAGCACGTCGAGCCGCCGGTGGTGCGGACGTTCGAGAACATGCGCCGGCTGTTGAAGCCGGGCGGGGCGGCCATCCTCACCGTGCCCACCACGCTTGAGCCCGCCACGGCGGAGCACTTTCCCAACCTGCACCAGTGGCAGATCGAGGGTGTAGGCCAACAGCAGGTGGTGGTCAACCGCCGCCGCGACGGCACGATCGAGCGGTTCGACAACCTCTGCTTCCACGGCGGCGAGGGCATGACGCTGGAGTTTCGCCGCTTCTCGCGGCAGGGACTGATCGAGAGCGTGCAAGACGCCGGCCTGCGGATCGCCACGATCTACGACCAGCCCATCGAGCCCCACGCCCTATCCCTCTCGGCCGGCAATTTCGTGCTGGTGGCCGAGAGACCAAGCTGAGTCATAACCCCGTCCAGGAGCCTATCCGGAAACTAAACCAGGTTGGGGTGGCAGTTGTACTGCCACCCCGTATCTCCCGTAATCCCAGGAGTGGCAGTGCAACTGCCACCCCAACGAGCGAGTGGAGCCATGAACCCGTCCAAGAGAAGCCGGCCCGATTTTCTATTGGTGGGCGCGCCGAAGAGCGGCACCACCGCCATGCACGCCTACTTGCGCTGGCATCCGCAAGTCTTCATGCCCGCGGCCAAGGAGATCCACTACTATGGCAGCGATTTCAGTTCGATGGTGACGCAGTTGACAGCCGAGCAGCACGCGGCGCTCTTTGTTGGGTCGGAATCGGCCCGCCGCGCCGGCGAGACCTGCATCTGGGCGCTCTATTCGCGCAGAGCCGCAGAGGAGATCAAGCGGGACATCCCCGACGCCCGCGTCCTGATCATGCTTCGCGACCCGGTGACCATGGCCTACGCCCTGCATAGCGAGTTCGTCTACCAGGGGATCGAAGACATTACCAGTTTTCCCCGCGCGTTGGCGGCCGAAGACGATCGCAAACAGGGCCGGCGGCTGCCCAAGGGCACCACGCCGGTCCCTCCCGCGCAGTTGTTCTACCGCGACGTCGTAAGCTATGCCGAGCAAGTCGAGCGCTACTTTCGGGCTTTCGGCCGCAAACAGGTACACGTGATCCTCTACGACGACCTGAAACGCGACCCGCAGGGCACGTACCGGGCGGTGCTGGAGTTTCTCGGCGTCGATCCCGACTTTCACACCGAACTGCCGGTCATCAATCCCAACAAGCGGGTCCGCAGCATCCGGCTGCGGCGTCTCTTGCATCGACCGCCGCTGCTGCTGAATCGCTTCTGCCGCACGATCATTCCTTCGGCGGAGAAGCGGCAGAGGCTGCTCGACCGGCTCGACCGCTGGAACGTCGGTTTTCGGCCGCGGCCGCCGCTGAACGAGAAATTGCGGCAGCGGCTGCAAGCGGAGTTCGCCCCCGACGTTCGAGCGGCTCGGCGAATTGTTGAGCCGCGATCTGACGCAATGGGTAAGCGCGGCCAACTCTGCACCCAAGACCGGCGAAAGCTCGCCCAATCTGGAAAGACGTGCTGCATGAGCAAATTACGAGTTCTGCTCAGCTTTGGCACCCGCCCCGAGGCCATCAAGATGGCCCCGGTGGTTCACGAATGTCTCAGGCAGTCCGACCGCATCGAGACCATCGTCTGCGTTACCGGCCAGCACCGGCAGATGCTCGATCAGGTGACGCAGTACTTCGGCATCGCGGTCGATCGCGACCTCGATCTGATGTCGCCGAACCAGACGCTGGCCGAGGTGACCTCCCGCTGCCTGACGGGCCTCGACGCCGTGCTGGCCGAGTGCCGCCCCGATTGCATCGTCGCCCAGGGCGACACGACCACGGTGATGGCGGCGGCGCTGGCCGCATTTTACCGCCGCGTGCCGCTGGTTCACGTCGAGGCGGGCTTGCGCACCGGCGATCTCCAGGCCCCTTGGCCCGAAGAGCTCAACCGGCGGATCGCAAGCCTCGTCACCGCGCTGCACTGTGCGCCGACCGAGCGGGCGGCCGACAACCTGCTGCGCGAAGGGACGCCCGCCGCCAGCGTTCACGTCACCGGCAACACGGTGATCGACGCCCTGTTGTGGACCGTCGCCCGCGAGCGCGAGCACGGCCGGCAGTGGCGGGAGAAATACGCCGGCCTGGGCGAGCGCCGCATGGTGCTGGTGACCGGCCATCGCCGCGAGAACTTCGGCGACGGCATGGAGCAGATCTGTTCGGCGATTCTCATCTTGGCGCGGCGTTTTCCCGAGGTCGAGTTCCTTTATCCCGTGCATCTGAATCCGAACGTTCGCGAGCCGGTGGGCCGGCGGCTTTCGGGCGAGGCAAACATCCGCCTCTGCGAGCCCGCCCCCTATCCCGAGTTCGTCTGGCTGATGGACCGGGCGACGCTGATCTTAAGCGACTCGGGCGGCGTGCAGGAGGAGGCCCCCTCGCTGCGGAAGCCGGTGCTGGTGATGCGCGAAACCACCGAGCGGCCCGAAGCGGTCGAGGCCGGGGCCGTCGAATTGGTCGGCACCGACGTGTTTCGCATCGTCGATCGGGCGAGCCTGCTGCTGAGCGACGTGGCGGCCTATTCGTTGCACCAGATCGAGCGGAGCCCCTATGGCGACGGCCGGGCCGCTGGACGGATCGTCGATCTGATGTTGCGGCAGGGTTGGCAATCAGCGGCCCGTCCGCTCTCGCTTCCGCGGCCGAAGCTCCGCGAGGCGGCGTGAGGACGCCATCGCCTCTTGAACTGCTTTTCAGGACTGGCCGTAGCCGGGAGCTAACAACTCCCGGCAGGTGTGGCTTTGCGGCTGATTCGCCGGGAGCTGTTAGCTCCCGGCTGGGCTGCGCAAAACCGGCGCGATTCCTCGCAAGAGTTCACTGCTGATTGGTGTGAATCTGTTCCAAGTTGTCGAAGCGTGCTCCTCCACCGGCCCCGCGCCGGTGGAGAGACGATTGGCCGCTACCAGGCGACCACGCCGAGCGACATCGCTCCACCGGCCTTGAGCCGGTGGGCGAAACGATTGGCCGCCTCAACGCCCGGCCGCGGTCAGTCATTCGCTCCACCGGCACAAGGCCGGTGGGGGCGCCGTCTCCTGACTGTCGCCGCTTAGCGGCCAATCATTTGCTCCACCGGCACAAGGCCGGTGGGGGCGGTTTGCAGGAACAAAAATGGGATAATGGACTCCTCCTCCAAACGCCACGTTTTGCGCAGCCCAGCTCCCGGCTATTGTAAGCCGTTGACAGGACACTCCTTAGTGATGCCCTCTTCCCGACGAGATCATCCCGCTGCGGCAGTCACGTTTTCAAGTTCCGACTTGGAGCCAAATCCGGTATAATCATCAGAAGGTCGAAGATTCGCGTTCATTTCCCAGCCGGTACTAAATGGCAAAGAACAGGTCCCACGGTACGAAGTTGCGTCCTTCATTGGCGTCGCCGGACCAATCCGACCAGCGCTCCGCCGAACCGTCCGCGGCCGGCGGCAACCATCTTCCTTCGCCGGCGGCGATCCGCGAGCTAATCGAGTCGGTGGCCATCGCCTTCGTCTTGGCCTTCCTCTTCCGCACCTTCGAGGCCGAAGCGTTCGTCATTCCCACCGGCTCGATGGCCACCACGCTGATGGGCCGGCACAAAGACGTGGTCTGCAAGATGTGCGGCTGCCCTTACCGCGTCAGTGCCAGCGAAGAGGTGACCGCGGATGGAGCCCCGCGGGTGCGGGGCCCTGATGGAATCGACAGACCGTCGGAGGAATACAAGATCGCGACTGGTACTTGTCCGATTTGCGGCTACACGCAATCGCTCGACGAAGAGCCGTCGTTCAACGGCGACCGCATTCTCGTGAGCAAGCTGGCCTATGAGATCGGCGAGCCCGAGCGCTGGGACGTGATCGTCTTCAAGTACCCCGGCGATCCGCCCGAGTTCCGCCGTCGGCATCCCGAAGAGAGCAGCGATTCGCGGATCAATTTCATCAAGCGGCTGGTCGGCCTGCCGGGCGACACGGTGCGAATCCGAAACGGCGACGTGTGGATCAAAAGCGCCAAGGATAAGAGACAACTCGGCGACAAAGCGGAGTTCGTCATCGCCCGCCGTCCGCCGCGGAAGCTGCTGGCGATGCTCCAGCCAGTGTTCGACAACGATTACATGCCGCAGATTGCCAAAGCCGGCTGGCCGGCTCGCTGGTCGGCGGACAGCCAGGGCAACACCAGCGATTGGCGCAGCGATGATGCGGCGTCGTTTGTCGTCGATGGCTCGGCTAAGATGGAGAAATGGCTGCGGTATCACCATCTCGTTCCCTCCAGCCAGCAGGAATGGGATGATGCGGCCGTCGGGAAAAGGCCAAATCCGCCCAGACAGTTAATCACCGATTTTGCCGCCTACGACACGGGCAAGATGCGCTACCTATCGAACCCGTCCGAACCTGGCCCCGGGCATTCGGGTATTGGCTCGCACTGGGTCGGCGATCTCGCCGTCGAGTGCGCGGCGGAGACGCAGGGCCCCGGCGGCACGCTGGCGCTGGAGTTGTGCAAAGGCGGGCGGCGATTCCAATGCCGCTTCGATCTAGCGACCGGCCAGGCGACACTCTCGATCAGCGGCCAAGACATGGCCGATTGGCGGCGAACCGCCGCTACATCCATGCGAGGCCAGGGAAAACACAAGATCCTGCTGGCCAATTGCGACCAGGAACTGCGGCTGTGGATCGACGGCAGCCTGGTGTCGTTCGACCAGCCAACAATCTACGATGATCTCCACAACAACGTGCCCAAGTCGGCCGATTTGACGCCGGTCGGCATCGCTTCGGCCGGTGCGGCGACGCGGATCAGCCATCTTCGCGTGCTGCGCGACATCTACTACATCGCCGACCGCTGGGATTCATCCGGCCACGACCTTTACTTTCCGGCCGGCGACGCGAAGCTTGAGAGAGAAATGCAGCCGTCGCAAGATACGCGATACGTCAACTTCGAGCTCGGACCCGATCAGTTCTTCGTCCTCGGCGACAACAGCGCCATGAGCAAGGACGGGCGGTTGTGGGGGCCCAATTACTGGGTGCCCCGCCAACTGCTGATCGGCAAGGCCCTGATGATTTACTGGCCCCATTCCTGGGACCGGCTGCCATATTTCAATAGCATTCCCTGTCCCTATTTCCCGAATTTCAGTAGGATGCGGCTGGTGCGATAAGCGAAAGGCAAGCCCTGCGAAACCGTAAACGGCTGATCCCTGGCCCCTAGCCCCCAACCTCTAGCCCCTCTCCATGCTCGAAGCCAAAGGACTGGTAAAAATCTACGGCACGCGGCGGGTGGTCGACGGAGTCGACTTCCGCGTGGAAAGCGGCGAGATCGTCGGCCTGCTCGGCCCCAACGGCGCCGGCAAGACCACCAGCTTCCGCATGACCTGCGGCATGATCGTCCCCAACGCCGGCAAGGTGAAGGTCGGCAAGACCGACATCACCGATTGGCCGATGTACCGCCGCGCCCGCGAAGGGGGCATGGGCTATCTCGCCCAGGAATCGAGCGTCTTCCGCAAGTTGACGGTCGAGAAGAACCTGCTGGGGGTGATGGAATTGCTCGGCTACGACCACGCCTCGCGCCGCCGCCGCTGCAAGGAACTGCTGGAACAGTTCGACATCTTCCGCCTCCGCAAAGCGCTGGCCCAATCGCTCTCCGGCGGCGAGCGCCGGCGATTGGAAATCGCCCGCTGCCTGGTCTCCAACCCCAAGATCATCCTCCTCGACAAGCCCTTCACCGGCATCGACCCGGTCACGATCGCCAGCATCCAGAAGATCATTCGCCGCCTGCGGGCCGAGGGGATCGCGATTCTGATTACCGACCATCAAGTCCGCGAGACGCTGCAAATCACCGACCGCAGTTACGTGATCCGCGCCGGCAAAGTCCTCTGTCACGGCACGCCCGACGAAGTGCTCGCCAATCCAGAAGCTCGCAAGTACTACTTCGGCGAGGACATGGACATCGGTCGCAAGGCCAGCGCGTGAGTCGGCGGGGCAGTGGTCCGTAGTCCGTAGGTTATGCTTCAGCATAACAATCGCCGGGACCCGATTCGTTTGCTGAGAAACAACCGACGGTCTGTTATGCTGAAGCATAACCTACGGACTGAGAACGTCCGCCCCGCCATCGCAGTATCGATGCTTGCATGCACCCTGCCGCGGTATCATGCGGCGCGGAACAGAGCGGCGGCGTTCTGTCAAGGTGAACTGAACGACAAAATGTCGCGCGCAAGGGCCGGCGAGAAAGTGCTCTTTGCAGCGATTCTCTGCCGCGCCTATAATGCAGGAATCCACTGGAACTGACGGCCCGATTCGGGCAGATTCTTATAGGAGGAGGTGCAGACGTGCTTACCGTCCGGCCGAAGGTCGCGGAGTTGACGTTTCAGTTGTTCGGGCGTCCGCTGCATCCGGAATTATTCGTCGTCTTTGAGAGTTGCACCATCGAGCGCGGCGGCTACACCGCGAAGATCGACATCACCGGCGCGGGCCACGTGGTCACCTGGCGCTACCAGGGATTGACGCTCACCGAGGTGGCGGCGTCGGCGCAGAACCCGCTGCCGAAAATGCGGCGGCTTCTGGCCCACCATCTCCGCGGCGAGCGGAGCGATAAGGTCGAGTGCCGCGGCGGCGTCCGCTACCAGACCAGTTTCCAGCTCGAGCCGGCCGATCCCGAGGTCTTCTGGACCTTCCAGCAGGAACTGGCCGTCGAGGGGCAACGGCAGGGGATGCTGCACCGCTTCGCCGCCAGCGGCCGCATGGCCCTCGGCGCGCTGAGCTATATCAACCTCGAAGCCCGCAACCGCAGCCTGCTGATCCAGGCCTTCCACACCTTCCCCGACGACTACGCCATCGTCAAGAGCCAGTCGCTCTTTCAATTGCCGTGACGGCTTGGGCGCAGTAGTTGTTTGCCGTCAAGACGAGAAGACCGTTGAGCCGTCGCGTCCACGCGGCGCAGAATCGCCCGCAATTCCAGCGCCGCGTGGACGCGGCGGCTAAACGCTTCGAAGGCAACCGCCATGATCGGTTACTGCACCCGCGGCGGCGTTTCTCTGTTGACTCTTGCAGAAAAATAGGCACAATAACCGGGTGCCCTTGACTCCCGGCTAGTGCAGCGTGCAACTTCAAGAAACGGCCATCATGCCGGTTTCGTCCCGTCGTCGCTCACCCCAACCAGTCCTGCGAGAACCATCGTGAGACTCTACGAATTTGAAGGCAAGCAACTCTTCGATCGCGCCGACATTCCGATCCCTGCGGGAAAGGTGGTCAAGTCGCCCGACGAGGCGGCCGGTTTGACGAAGCAGTGGGGCGCGGTGATGGCCAAGGCCCAAGTCTTGCAGGGGCGACGCGGCAAGGAACGCGCTATCATCGCCTGCGACGACGAGCCGCAACTGGCCAACGCCATCCGCTCGCTCTTGGGCCGAAAACTCGCGGGCGAGACGATCGAAAAAGTGCTGATCGAGCAGAAGCTCGACGTGGCCCAGGAGGTCTACGCCGCGGTGACTTACCAGCGGGCTTCGCCCGCCGTGATTCTCTCGGCCGGCGGCGGGGTCGACGTGGAGAAGGCCTGCCACGAGTCGCAGGAAGGCGTGCTCGTCGAGCCGGTGAACGTCCTCCGCGGCTTGCCGCCCGAACAGGCGGTCGAGCTCGCCCGCCGCGCCGGCCTCGACGCCGCCGTGGCCGACGTCCTGTTGAAGCTCTACAAGGCGTTCATCGACTTCGACGCCACGCTGACCGAGATCAATCCGCTGGTGCGAACTCGCGCGGGCCAATGGGTGGCCGTCGACGCGAAAATCGAGATCGACGAAGACGCGACGTACCGCCAGGCGAGCCTCAATCTCCCCGAGCGACTCGGTTCCGGCCGCACGCCCACGCGGCTGGAGCAGTTGGCCTTGGAGAACGACCGCAGCGACACCCGCGGCTCGGCGGGCCGCATGTTCTATGAGCTCGACGGCGACATCGTCGTCCTGGCTTCCGGCGGCGGCACCAGCGTCGAGGCCCTCGACGACCTCTGCCTCTTGGGCGGCAAGCCCGCCATCTTCACCGAATACAGCGGCAATCCCACGCCGGAAAAGGTCAAGGGGCTGACGAAGATCGCCCTGATGCACCCCGGCCCGATCCACGCCATCTGGGTCGTGGGCGGGCGGGCGAACTTCACCGACATCTACGAGACTCTGATCGGCGGCATCATGGGCGGCATCCGCGAGACTCCCAACTTCGACCGCACCATCCCCATCCTCATCCGCCGCGCCGGACCGCGCGACGAAGAGGCCTTCGCCACCTTGCACAAACTGGAAAGTCAGGAGGGCTATCGCATTTATCTCCGCGGCATGGCCACCTCCGTGGCCGATTCCGCCCGCATGGTCATCCACCAAGCCAAGCGACACAGGGAACGGTGATGAAAACACTGATCGGCAAAGATACGCGCGTCGTCATTCAAGGCATCACGGGAAAGCAGGGCCGGCGGGTGTCGATGGAGATGCTCGACTACGGCACGCACGTCGTCGCCGGCGTCACGCCCGGCAAGAGCGGCCTGGACGTCTACGGAGTGCCCGTCTACGACACCGTGGCCGAGGCCATCGAAAAGCACCCCGAGATCAACACCAGCCTCGTCTCCGTCCCGCGCGAAGCGACCAAAGACGCCGCGATGGAGGCCATCGCCTCCGGCCCGATCAAACTGGTGAACATCTTGACCGAGGGCCTGCCGCGGCAGGACGCGGCGCGAATCGTCGAGGCCGCCCGGCAGCAGGGCGTCCGCGTCGTTGGGCCGGCGTCGGTCGGAATCATCAATCCGCTCGAGCGCGTCAAGATCGGCGCGATCGGCGGCAACGATCCGGGCGTCTTCTATCCCGGCGAAATCGCCATCTTCTCGAAAAGCGGCGGCATGTGCCTCTCCATCGCCACCGAAGTCTTCAACGTGCTCGGCCACGGCGTGAGCATCGTTGTCGGCATCGGCGGCGACCGCATCTCCGGCACCGATTTCGTCGAGCTGCTCGAGCTGGTGCGCGACGACGAGCGGACGAAACTGGTGATCTTGATGGGCGAGGTCGGCGGCGACTACGAGGAGCAGGCCGCCCGCTACATCCGCGAAAGCAAATATCCCAAGCCGGTGATTGCCCGCATCACCGGCATCGGCGCCCAGAACATCTTCCCCCGCGGCTCGCGGATGGGCCATGCCGGCGCGATCATCGGCGAGGGCGCCTTCGGCAGCTACGAGAGCAAGGTGGCCGCCTTCGAGCAGGCCGGCGTCAAGGTGGCCAAGACCTCGGAAGAGCTGGTCGCCTTCGTCGATCGGACCTTGCCCGAACGCCGCCAGGATTTCGAGGCGTCGATGTCGAAGGAATTCGAGTTGGTGAGCATCTCGAAGGAGAAGCTGGAGAACCTCAAGTCCCAGGTCCGCGCCGTACAGATTCGCACCCACTTGACGCAGATCGTCGACGGCATGCCCTATTTCCGCGGCCGTCCGCTGCCGGCGCTGATGCGGGAGGCGTCGATCCCGCGGATGATTTACGAGGCGATCACCAAGGAAAACGACGGCCAGCGGCAGGCCGACCAGTTGGCCCGCGATCTGGTTCTCTGCGCCACGACCAACCCGACCGACGGGCCGGCGCGGGCGGCGGCCAAGGCCTCGTTCGCCGGCGGTTCGCCGATGAACGCCGCCATCGCCGCCGGACTGCTGACGATCGCCGCCGCGGGCAACAAGGCCCTGCCCGCTCGACTGCACGACCGCTACTCGCCGCACGAAGCCGACGCCCTGGCGCTGATCCCGCAGGTGATCGATCTGGTGGCCGCCGTCCTGGGCAACGACCTGGAATGGAGCGAAAGCAAGACGATCGAGTCGATCATCTTCCGCGCCATCGCCGGCCGCGACCCCGCGCCGCCCGAGGCCGATCTGCTGCGGGCGGTCTTCGTCTCCTGTGTCGATCACACTCCCGCCACGCCCTCGTCGCTGGCGGCCATCACCTCGTATTCCGGCGGCAACATGCTGAAGACCTCGTTGGCTGCCGGCATCACGGCGATGGGCGAATCGCACGCCGGCGCCGGCGAAGGCACCGCCCGCATCCTCAGCGAATACAGCGAAAAGCTCCGCCGCGCGGGCGGCTCGTTCGAGGCCGACGGCGTCCGCGTCGACGACGTGCAGGACCTGGCCGCCTACATCATCAACAAAGTCACCGGCGCCTATGGCGGCGAGAAGGGCCGCATCCCCGGCTACGGCCACCGCTACTACGGCCTCTACGGCCGCGATCCCCGCGCCGTGGCCCTGCTGAGCATCGCCAAGGGCCTGGGCCTGGCCGGCGAATACTGCACGCTGGCCACCGAGATGGAGGCGATCCTCAAGAAGAAAAAAGCCCTGGGACTCTGCTTCAACGTCGACGGCGTGATCGGCGCGCTGCTGTGCGACTTGCGGCTCCGCCCGGAAACCGGCAAGGCCTTCTTCATCATCCCCCGTGCCGTCGGCCTGCTGGGGCAGATGCTCGAACAAGACCCCGGCTCGTTCTTCCGCCTGGCGAACGATTCGGTCATCTACATCGGACCGGAACCGCGCGGTTAGGAATTGCGGCCGCCGAAGCAACGCTGTAGGAGGCGTCTCCTGACGCCGATCGGGCCGGTGTGGATCCCAATCGGCGACAGGAGTCGCCTCCTACAGTCGGAATTGTCGCACGGCCTCTATTGCAAGTCAGCGGCGATCAGTGTTCCTTCTTTTCTTTCTTCGGGTCGTCCGCCTTTCCCGCTTTCACGGTGAATTCGAGCGACGCCTGGCCGGTTTTCTGCCGCGTCGTGTCTTGGATCAAGATCCGCAGCGTGTACTTGCCGGGGACCAGCTTGTCGGGCAGGCGGAGACGATAGGCGATGAAGAAATCGTGGCGGACATTCTTGCAGAAATCCTGTGTCGACGGGAATTCGTGACATGCGACCTGCTGGCCGAGATGATCGAGAATCTGGTAGCCGCTCCGCAACGAGGTAAGAAATCCCTTGTCAACCGGCTCCGAAGAGAAGTTCTCCAGTTCGGCGTACAACAGCACGTTCTGCTCCTGGCAGAACTCGTATTTCGCGACCTTCTTGAAGGAGCCGAAGCCGAGCGCTTCGCTGCAAAAGGCGGCGTTGCGGACCAAAAGCGGCGCGGTCTCGCCGAGATGGGCCAACGCGGCGGACAACGCGGGCTTCGCCTCGACCGCGCGGCACGCCGGGTCGGGTACGCGCTCGGCGTCGAGCCACCTGCCCAGCCCCTCCGCCTCTTTCGAGATAAACTGCTGCGTGGCGGGCGTGGCGTCGAGGATCGGCCGCGCGGCTTCGTCCCGCCGGCCGGCCAGGGCGCAGAGCAGCCGCAGCCGCGCCTCCTGCGTCACGTCGCCGGGCGTGGGCGGATTGGCCGAGGTCTCCGCCTCCAACGCCTCGATCGCCCCGTTCAATCGCTGCCGCCATTGGCCCAACGACGCCGAAAACGACGCCTGCATCACGTCATTCGCCGTCGGACTCGGTGTGCTCGTTCTCGCACATTGCGGAACGCCGTCGGTCGGCGGCAGCCGCTCCACGATGTTCGCCGCGCCGTCTCGCCGCATCGCCGCAGAGCGGTAGGCCTGCGTGGCGCGGCACTGCTGGATCACCAACGGCCAGATCGCCGGATCGCTCTGCTGCAAGTCTTTAGCCAATTGGTCTTCAACCGCCGGATCGATCGTGCCCGACTGGTGCAGTTCGGCCATCACGTCCTGAAGCTGCCGCATATCGCACGGACGCCGCGGGCCGACCGCAGTCTGATTCGCCGTCAAGTCCGTCGATGCCGGCTTGTCGCCTGTCCACGGCGACGCGCAGCCGGCCAGAACGAGCCCGGCAAGCACGGCGGCAATTATCGACAGCGATTTGGACATGGCATCAGCGGGTCGCAAGGCGGCGATCGTTTCCGCTCACAACAACGGGAGTATCCCAAACGTAAGGGGCCAAATGGTAAGAAAAACCCGGGAAGAACGCAATCGCGATGCGGTGGCAATGTGGGAAGAATAGGCGATCTGTAAAGCCGCGACCACCGGTCGCGGGGGGGCTGTGAAGCCGCAAGCGGCTGCGGAAGAGTGACCGCGAGAATCACGCCGGCCGACGTTTGCCCGCCGGCTGCTGCGGCGAGGCCAGGCGGAGGATGAGCCGTTCGAGAACGATCCGCGGCGGCATCGTGCTTTCCCCCTTCAGGTCGAGATCGGCCTGCAAGAGCCAGCGATAGAGCTGCAGGCCGCGCTGCCGGCCGAGCAGACGGAGCTGCCGCTCGGCCTTTTGCAGCACGAAGGGTTTTACGCCGGCTTGCTCGAGGACTTGGCGGAGGTTGGGGCGACGGCCGGCGGCCTCGGTCTGAAGCACCAATCGCGTGGCGGCGGCAAAGCGGCGGAGCGAGGCCGAGACTTGCGCCAGGATCGCGATCGGCTGCTCGCCCGAACTTAGCAGGCGATCGAGTTGCAGCATGGCGTCGGCCACGTGCCCATCCATCGCCGCGTCGAGCATCTCCCAGGTGGTTTTTGCTCGCCAGCCGCCCACGGCCGTACCAACCAGTTCGGGCGTGATCTTCCGTTGCTCGCCGGCCAGCAGCGCCAACTTGGCCAATTCCTGGTCGAGCAGCCCGAGCTCGGGTCCGATGCGTTCGACCAACAGATCGGCGGCCGCCGGTGAAATCGCAGCTCGATGGTGTTGCTTGGTCCATTCCGTCAGCCACTTCGTCAGCCGCGCCGACGGGGGCGAGCCCGCGTCGATCAGCAGCCCACCGGCCGCGATCGCCTTGTATAGCCGCGTGTTGCTCGGCAGCGAATCGAGATCGAGCACCAGCACGCCGCTGCGGCTCGGCCGTGCGACGTAATCTTCCAGTTGCGGCCGATAGCGGCTGACAAAATCGTCGGCATTCTCGACGACGGCCAGCCGGCAACCGCCGCCGAACATCGCCACGGTGGAGAGCACTTCATGCACGTCGCGGAAGAGCGTATCGCGCCCCTCGAACGCGGTCAGCGAAAAATCGGCGTCCTCGCCCCCGAGCACGGCCGCCCGCAGCGCCAGGATCGTCTGTCGCCGCAGAAACGTCTCATCGCCGAAGACCGCGCAGACCGGTTTGGCCGGGTATTTTGCCGGATTGGCGAGGTAATCGAGAGCACTGGCGGGTTTTTCGGCCATGCCCCCAGTATAGAGCAAAAGGGGGACTGGGGAAGAGGGTTGGAATTGGCGAATTCGATCGAATCGGGGCGGCAGTTCGTGGTCTGCCGCCCCGAATCGTGATCGTTGTCGCTTCGGCCAAGCGGGCCGCTAGAAAGCCGCTAGTACTTCGCGCCCGGCTTCTTCAGTTCGAACGAGCACCAGTAGGAAGCCTTGGAGCCGTCGTCGAGCGTCAATTCGTAAACGTAGAACGGTTGGACGGTCGCGTGGAGCAGCGTGCGTTTGCCCTCGCGGATCATCCGCAGATGGTCCTTCCAGGGCATAGTCGCACCAGCGACTCCGGAGCCGTCTACAACTACCGTCATGGCGCCGTCCTTCGCTCGACGGGCTGTCGTGGTGACCGCCTTGCTGGAGCCAGAGGCCACCACGTCGAACACGATGGCCGTCTTCCCGTTCTTGCCTTCGGCCGCCGCGCCGCCGCCCCGGCTTGCGTTCTTCTCGCAGGAATTGTTGACGGAACTAGCGCCAATGATCTGACCGACATCTTTGTTCGGTAATCGCATGATTTGCAGGGTCTTATCGGAACCGGCGTCTCGATATTCGTGGGTGATGTTCGATTCCACGTCGATCAGCCGGAACCTGCCGGCGGCGATCGCCTTCTGCATCGCATCCTGCCGCTTTTCCTCGGCCGCCAGCGATTCCTTCAGCGTGCGGTCGGCCTTTTCGACGGATTTGGGATCGTTCGGGTCGACATCCACGACGCTGGCGACCGTGGAATACGCCTTCGTGCCGTCGGGCAGCGTGATCTCTTTCGGTTTGGAGACCTCGACTCGAATCGTCATTTGCTCGTAGATCTTCTCGGCTGCCCAGCCGCTGCCGATCAGCAGGATCGCCACAAGCGCGGCCAGTGCGGTTCTTAGCGCGGGGGAAATTCGATTGGATAGGGACATCTTGGTTTTCCTAAGGTAAATGGTTGTGGAGTGTTCCAATAGCTGGTTGCGAAGCCGATCGCCATGAGGCCCCTCAGAGAGGCTCGGCACGGGCGTTTGTTCGAGAAGTCGTTCGATCGGTTCCGCGGGTTTCATGGCGATTGCTCCTTCATGCGATGAACGAGAGTTACCGGTACTTGGAAAGCAAGCGGCTCGGCGGGTGCAAGCGATTTTCGCAATCGTTCCACTCCGCGGTGCAAGAGCGACTTGACGGTTCCCAGCTTCTTTCCGAGCACGTCGGCAATCTCTTCGTGAGAGAGCGACTCGAAATAACGCAGCGCCAGCACGGTTTGATACCGTTCGGGCAGCCGGCAGATTGCTTCCTGCAATCGCGCAAAATGACGCATCTTGATCTCGCGGATTTCGCCGCCGGCCTCCGCCTGCGGATCGAATGAGACCCGCTCCAGCTCCTCGCGCCAGCGGGCGTTGCCTTGTTGCTCCTTATGCCGCGATCTCCTTTGCAGCTTGATTTCGTTCGAGGCGATGCGGTAGAGCCAGGCCACGAACTTGCCGCGGTGGTCGTAGCGGGGCATGGCCCGCAACGCATTGAAAAACGTGTTGGACGTAAGCTCCTCGGCCAAGGTCGCGTCCAACGTACGGCGGTAGATGTAGTTGAGAATCGTGCCGTAGTGCATCTCATAGAGCCGGCCAAACGCCTCGGGCTGGGTCTTGGCGCGATCGACCAGCGAGCGTTCGTCATCGCAGGCTTGCGACTCGACGGCCTCGAAGATCGCATCCAAGGGCAGACCCCGTCCCGGCATAGTGGGGGCTCCACGGCAGGTTCCACGCGCATCCACGAACGACGCACTGCAGCTACGACGTCTATATCTATAATACAAAACGGCCGCGGAAGTTGCAGAAAAGGGCGGGAATTTGCCGCGGACGGCGGCGAATCGGGGCGCGAGAAAGGGCGTCAGACCCCGGCGGAAACGCCTCTGGGCGGCCGCGGCCTTGCCGAGCTACTTCGTCTGGCTCACAGGTCGCACCGAGCGGATGCGGACCGTCGGGTGCGATTGGTCGATGGTGATCGGCTCGGCGGTCTCGTGGATGGCTACGTTGCCGGCTTCGTCGCGGACTTCGAGACGCAGGAAGAGCGTGGGCGGCGTGCGGTTGTCGATCGGCCAGGCGTAACGGCCGCTGTTCTCCAGGCCGGCGGCGATCGGCGTCCACGGGCCGCCGCGGGTCGAGCTGAACGAGAGCGAAATCGGGCGGGCGGCCAACAGCTTGTCGTCGGCCTGCCAGGAGATGATCAACTGGCCCGACTCCGATTCGACCCCCTGCTGGGCCGAAACGATCCGCGCGGTCGGCTTCGTCAGATCGACGCCGATCCACAGATCGGGCGGATCACCGGCCAGCGGCGGCTTGCCGCCGAAGCCCGAGCCGTTGATCGCCACCACGCGGAAGCCGTAGAGGCCCTCGCCGGGCACGCTGACCCGCAAGGGGCTGCGGCGGTCGCTCACCGCGGTGAAGCGCCGCCAGCTTTCGCCGCCGTCGCTTGTGCCCCAAAGCTCGATGCGGCCGATGCCGGAGGGACCGACGGAATCGACCTCATATTCCAGATCGAAGGTTCGCGAGTTGACCATCCGCGGCCGCTCGCCCGGCGGCAGGCCGGGGAAGCTGAAGGGGACAGTCCCATTTTCGTTGGCACGAAAATTGGGACAGTCCCCACTTGCCCCAGGGTATTTTCGCCCGATGCTCGGATTGCCGGCCACGGTTAGGGCGTCATTCGATCCCGCCGTGAGATCCGGACCGGCGTCTGCGGCGGCGCGACCGAGACGTTGCGGCCCCCATATTGGCCGATTGGCCAATTCGTTCAATGTTACCTGGGCGGTGGCGACGGTCGTGTTGCCGGCCACGTCGGAGACTTCGGCCCGGATCGGAATCTCTCTCGCACCGGGCTTGGGCCAGAAGGCGACTTCGCCGCGAGCGAGCGCCTCGGCAGTGTCCTGCTTTCGCGGATCGATGGCCACCGCCTGCCAGGGCTCGATCGGCGAGGGGCGGTAGACGATCGTCAGGCTGTTCGGCTTCAGGTTCAACTCGTCGATTTCCCAGCGGACGGTGACTCGGCCGTCATTGCCGGCCTGGGCAGCGATTCTCAGCACGGGCGGCTTGGTATCGACCAGCACCCGCAGTCCGGGCGACTCGACTGTTGCCGGCCGCATCCGGCCCGTGCGGTCGGCGGTACAAATGGCGAACCAGTATTCACCATCGCCATCGGCACGAAAGGTGAAACGCCGCTCCGTCGCCGACACCCGCGTGTACAACCGCCAGTGTCCGCCGCGGTCGGTCGAAACATGGAGCAGCGCCTCGACCGGCTGCCAGGCCGGATCGCTCGACGCCGCGACGCGGAAGGGGATCGAGAAGACCGGCTGACGGGTGGCAAGCAGTTGCGGCAGCCCCTCAGCCGGGCCGCCGAGTGGACTTGCACCGAGCGGCGACGCCAGCGCCAGCCCGATGAGCACAGCAAATAGCGATTGGAGCCGCATGGATGGATTTCTCCATTCCAACGAGGTGGTAACGACTGCGTAGGAGGCCAACTCGCCCAAGCTGAAAGGTGGGGCAGACATTCCTGTCTGCCGCAAGCAAACGCGACGAACTGGACAGACAGGAGTGTCTGCCCCACCCATCAATGCGCAGTCAGTCCACAATGCCGCTCTTATCGTATCGGTTATGCCGATGGCGAGACTTGAGGAGGATGAGCAAGATTCCCTGGGGTGGACGCTCAATCATCCGGCAGCGAGACCGCTTCACCCCCGTCGATGGTCGTCATCGCCTCAAGCCGCTTGGGATCGATGCCGCTGGAGAGGAATCGCACCGAGCCGTCGCAGAAGAGCACGTTGGCGCCGTTGGAATGGGGGCTGGAGATCTCGTTCTTGCTGCTGCCGGGGCTGCTGTCGCCGCGAATCCGGAATTGCATCTTCTTCACGTCGAGATCGCGCGGTTCCAGCCAATTGATGTGGGCCTCGGTGGCCTCGACCACCATGATCGTGTTCGCCAGGCCGTCTTTGATGGCGCTGTGAGTCCGCGCCGTGGGGCCGTCGGAGATCGTGTGCGGGCCGACGATCATGGCGTAGCTCGTCTCCGAGTCGCGTGGCGAGTCCAAGCTAAGACACCTGTATACTCGCGGCATCTGCGCGGCCAGCGCGCGGTTGTGCGGGCTATTCCAGGGCTCGTTGAAACGGTATTGCGAGTAGAGAAACTGCCCATCCTCCAGGAACGGCAGGATCAGGACCCGCCAACTGTGCATCGGCTTGCCGTGCTTGTCGGGGATATAAGCGGGCGGGAAGCAGTTGTACTTTGTGGCGTAGCTGTGCATCGCCAGGCCGATCTGCTTCAGATTGTTGTCGCAGCTTATTCGCCGGGCGGCCTCGCGTGCGGCCTGAACCGCCGGCAGCAGCAGGGCGATCATGGCCCCGACGAAGAAGACCGCCACCACCAGCACCACCGCCAGCACGATGGCCACGATCGCGCCGGTCCCCAAACCACGCCGCGGCGGGGCGGCGATGTCGAACGGCGGCGACATGCCGCCGGGCAGCGGAACGGTGATGATCTTCCCGCAACGGGCGCAAGGCCCGCTCTGGCCGACGTATTGGTCCGCCACTTGCGTCGTGGCCCCGCAGTGTGGGCAGGTGAAGTTGATGGGCATCGAATCGGCTCCTTCTTCAATTGGGCCAGTAGTCGTCGCGGTTAACCGCACCGCCGTCGTCGATGGTGATGAGCTTCTTGAGAATTGCTGGATCGACGCCGTTAGAAAGGACCTGCACCGAGCCGTCGCAAAAGGCCACGTTGACGCCGCGGGGGTGATGGCTGGAAATCCCCGGATTGCCGGGACTATGGCTCCCGTTAATCTGTAGCGGCATGTGCTCGACATCAATATCTTTCGGCTCCATCCAGTTGATGTGCGAATCGGCGACCTCGGCGATCATGATCGTGTTCGATACGCCGTCAGTGATCTCGCTGATCTTGCGTCCCCTGGGCCCGGAGGAGAAGGCGTGCGGCCCCACGAGCATTGCATAGCTGGTCATTCCTTTGCCCGGCGAATAATCGTCAGGACAGGCGTAGGCCTTGGGCATCCGTTCGGCCAGAGCTTTATTGTGCGGTCCATTCCACGGCTCGTCGAAATGATATTGTTCATAAAGGTCTTGTCGCTCCATGAATGGCAGTATCAAGACCCGCCAACTGTGCATCGGCTTGCCTTTCTTGTCGGGAATGAAGGCGGGCGGGAAGCATCCGTATTTATTTTCATAGCTCAGCACTGCGAGGCTGATCTGCTTGAGATTGTTGGTACATTGAGTGCGTCGGGCGACCTCACGGACGGATTGCACCCCGGGTAACAAAAAGGCCAGCAACATGCCGCCGCACACCAGGATGACCGGTATCGCCGCCACGGCCACGATCAGGGCGATCCAACCGGCCCCGAGTCCGCGCCGCTGCGGAAAGTCGGTGTCGCTGGGCGGCGACATGCCGCCGGGCAGCGGAATCATAATCGTCTTTCCACATCGCGCGCACGGGCCCGACTGGCCGGCGTACTGGTCGGCCACTTCGCTCGTTGCGCCGCAGTGAGGGCAGGTGAAATTGATGGGCGTGGGAATTACTCCGTTCTGCCGCCCGTCGCACAGCCGCGTAGGTTATGCTTTAGCATAACAGAAAACGCGGTAAGGGAGCAACGCTGGGCTGGCCCGCCGCCGGGCCGATCACAGCTGTCCAAGATGCGAATTGTAGGAGGCGACTCCTGTCGCCGATTTGTGGCGGTTTGCGGTTTGTGGCCACAGCAATCGGCGTCAGGAGACGCCTCCTACAACGGAGAGCGATCGGCCGTCGAGGGTGCGAGGAGCGGCCCACAGAATAGGGGGATTGGGTGATTTGTCAAGCCGGTGGTCGCTGAAACAGTGTGATTCCGTTGACTTTGCGGTTCGGCCGCGGCGTTGCTGGACGCTTTTGCATACAGAGTGCATAATGATCGATATGCCTTGGCGTGGTATATTTGATAGTTTGCCGGTTTGGGCGGCCGAGCCGGGCCAGCTCGTTCGCCTTTGGGAGAGGGTCTGGTCGGAGTGGCTCATCGCCGGTTTGGTCATCCTGGCGGGGCTGGTGGCGGCGGCAGCGGTCATCGTCGCGAAAATCCGCGCCGCGCCGGCAAAGAAGGAACACGAGGCCAGCGACTGGCTCTCAAAATATAGTGATTTGCATTCCAAGGGTGGGCTGAGCGACGAGGAATTCCGAACAATAAAGACGAAGCTGGCCGAGCAACTCCAGCATGAGTTAAACGATAGCGGCGACAATGGTTAGGGTGGATGGCGCCGACCGCGCAGAAGCGATCGGTTTGCGGCGGTTTTAACGGCCCGGCGGGATTCGGGCGAAAGGGCGGGAAAAACCGCAGGCCTCGACCGGTCGTAGTATTAGCAGCGCGAAGATTTGCGTTCCGCACGGTCTGAAGGGATGAGACCCGTGACGACAACTGGGGAAAACAGAATCATCTTCGACCGTTGACCACGTAGGAATCTCAAACGCGACGCGGAAAGGAATCGGCATGCCGTCAGGACGGGACTTTAACGGGGGACGCCGCGGAAGCGGCGCTACCAAGAAGAACGCCTTTTGCTCCTTCTGTCGCAAGAGCTATCGCGACGTGGGGCCGTTGGTCGAGGGCCCCGGCGACGTCTACATCTGCGGCGAGTGCATCGACCTGTGCCAGTCGATCCTGGAGCAGGAGCGCCGCCGCCGCGGAACCAGCAAGCCGCTGTTCAGCAAGATCCCCACGCCGCGGCAGATCGTCAGCCAGTTGGATCAATACGTCATCGGCCAGGAACACGCCAAGAAGATCCTCGCCGTCGCCGTACACAGCCATTACAAGCGCCTGATGCACGGCGCGGCGGCGCAGGCGCGGACGTCGAGATCGACAAGTCGAACATCCTCTTGATTGGCCCGACCGGCTCGGGCAAGACGCTGCTGGCGCAGACGCTCGCCCGCATCCTCGACGTGCCCTTCGCCATCGGCGACGCCACCACACTGACCGAGGCCGGCTACGTCGGCGAAGACGTCGAGAACCTGCTGTTGAAGCTCCTGCACGCCGCCGACTTCGACATCGAGTCGGCCCAGCGCGGCGTGTTGTATATCGACGAAATCGACAAGATCGGCAAGACGAGCCAGAACGTCTCGATCACCCGCGACGTTTCCGGCGAGGGCGTGCAGCAGGCCTTGTTGAAGATGCTCGAAGGCACGATCGCCAACGTTCCGCCGCAGGGCGGGCGGAAGCATCCCGAGCAGCAGTACATCCAGATGGACACGAGCAACATCCTGTTCATCTGCGGCGGTACCTTCGTCGGGCTCGACGACATCATCGGCCGCCGGTTGGGAAAACGCACCATCGGTTTCACCCAGGAGGGCGTCGGCCACGATCAACTCGAAAAGGGCGACCTGCTCCAGCAGGTCACCAGCGACGACATCCTGCAGTTCGGCATGATCCCCGAGTTGGTTGGCCGCTTGCCGATCGTCTCGTCGCTGCGGCCGCTGGACGGCGACGCGATGGTCCGCATCTTGACCGAGCCGAAGAACGCCCTGGTCAAGCAGTACCAGGCCCTGTTTGCGATGGAGAACGCCGAACTCGGTTTCACCGAGGCGGCGCTGCGGGCGATCGCCGAGCGGGCGATGGAGAAGGACACCGGCGCCCGGGCGCTGCGGTCGATCATCGAAGAGGTGATGCTCGAGATCATGTTCGAGTTGCCCGACCAACCCGCCGGCAGCCGCTACCTGGTCAGCGAGGATGCGGTTTACGGCCGCCAGCAGTTGGTTCCGCTGCCGGCCGAGCAGCCGAAAACGAAGACGGCGTGAACGGAATGATGAGTGATGAATGATGAGTGATGAATGATGGACGCCGATTGAAAGGTGTTCGATTGGTTCGCCACTATTTCGTTGGTTCGGCAGTTTGACTGCTGAACCAACGTGCGTTTTGGGGTGTGGCGAAGTCGCCAGCGACGCGAGTGGGCGGTGAACCGCCCACCCCTCACCCTCATCTCTGACCCCTGCCCCCAGCCCCTAGCCCCTCCTCCATGCGATTCTTCCTTGCCGGCATCATGCAGGGTTCGCACGCCGCGGCGCGGTGTCACGCGCAGGACTACCGCGCAGAGATCGCGCGGCTGATCGAGGCCCATTTTCCCGACGCGGAGATCTACGATCCGCACGCGAAGCACTCCACTTCGCTCAATTACAGCCACGCGACGGGCCGAGAGGTTTTTTTCCGCCACAACTTGATGTGCCGAGAGATCGACGTGCTGGTGGCGTTCGTGCCGGAGGCGTCGATGGGCACGGCGATCGAAATGTGGGAAGCCCACCAGCACGGGGCGGCCGTCATCACGATCAGCCCATTGAAGCACAACTGGGCGGTGAAGTTCCTAAGTCACGCGCTCTACGCCGATCTGACGGCGTTCGAGGCCGCGCTCGCAAACGGCGAAGTCGCGCGGCGGATTGCAGAAACCAGGAAGCGGAATTAGTGCTGTCTTCCCCTGGGAAGCTTAAAGCTCTTCGGGTCCGGGACGCGACGCGCGTTGGCCACTTGCGGCGGCGTCTTGGCCTCTTTGACCGACAGATCGGCGTAGATGACGTCGTAGGTCTTCGAGTCCTTGGGGCGATACCAGAAGATCGGCTTATTGGGAGCGCCATACTTGACTCCCCTGCCGGCATAGCGGGCGTTGGACGACGGCGGCATCTCCTGGGCAAAGAGATGGCAACGCGTGAACAACGGCAACACTTCTGTCAGATGCTCCCCATGGGGCGGGGAAAACTGCCGACTGGGCTTATGCTCCATGAAAGCCCTGTTGATCGCGCCGTTGGTTGCCTCGAGGCCGAGGCCGGCGGGGAAGGCGCCGTGGAAAATCTCGCTGTAGGCGCGGAGCATGTCAATCACATCCTGCTCGTCCCCCGACAGTATATCCATCCGTATGGCCTTGTAGGGGGACGGGGCTACGGTGCTGAACAAAGATTCGTCCAGATCGACATTGAATTCGAAGTCGCTCCATGTTCTCTTGATTTGAGTGTAAGGGCGCTGCACCAGTTCAACCAGGACCGGCAGGCCGGTCTTCGGGTCGCCCCAGAGATCCCAGACATCGTCGTGATCGGTGATGCCATCATTCGTGTGATAGGTGATGCGATAGCCGACGACGTGCTTTCCTTGGATTTCCTTTTCGCCGAGCGGTTCGCGCTTGATCTCCGGCTTGTTCTCGGTCTCGCGCAGGATCGTATTCAAGTTGAAGAGGGGGGAGAAGTTGCCGGGCGGCGTGTTGGTCCACTTCATCTCATCGAGCCTGTAAAAGTAGGCTTTCATTTTCGTGGGGTAGAGATTCAGACTCTTTTTTTCCTTCCCATCCCAGATCGATAGCGACTTGTCGGGGCCCAGCGATTCAGTGCGCACATGCTTGCTGTCGAGCACGAGTATCTTCGAACTGTAGGTGAATGGCGACTGTCCTTCGGGTTTGATCATAATACCCGAGACCGTCTCCTTGTATCGCATTTTTTTGGCATCGAGCAGCGGCTTGGTGAAATCGGCCAGGGCGAAGTGGCGCCCACGCCGTGGAACCATAGGGCCACGCCGCCCAACGCGACGACAAAGATAACTGCTGCGGCCATTCGGGAAACGGGGGAACGCATGATTGACCTCCAATCGGATAAATGGTGCGGGAAGAACACTCGACGAGTTGGCCTTGCCTGCGCGAGATCGAAGGCGGCCAGCACCTGCTCTCGCAGTTCTTGCCGGTGCTCCGGCCGCGGCGCGGCGTCGGCGCCGGCCTGCTCGATCAGACGTGCAAAGGTGTTCTCGTCAAGGTTCATGGCTGGTTGTCATACGATTTCGACTGATTCACGGGAACAGGGACTTGCGTTGGGGTGGCAGTTCAACTGTCACCCCGACCGCGTCGATCTTGAAACAACGTCGCAGCCGCTCCAGTGCCCGGCTCAGGCCGACGCGGACCGTCGGCGTGCGCTGCTGCAAGACGCCGGCGATCTGCTCGTGCGACATCCGCTCGAAATATCGCAGGTGCAAGATCGCCTGCTCTCGCGGTTTCAGCGTCAAAATCGCCCGGTACAAGACCGGCCAGTCGAGGTTTTCCACATCGGACTGCACAACCCGCGAGCCTGCCACAGCCGGCAACGCACCGCTGCGCGCCGCCGCTTCCAGCAGCGCCCGCCGCCGCCTGGTCTGACGCAGGTAGGCGTTGACCTCGTTGGTGGCGATGCGGAACAGCCAGCGGCGAAAGTCCTCTTCCGACGTGCCGGCGAACCGCGGCATTTTCAACGCCACCCCCAAGAACACGTCGGCGGTCACGTCCTCGGCCACCGCACGCACGAAGAGCCGCCGGAAACAGTAACGAAAAATCGCCGGATAATGGGCATCGTACAGTTGCCCGAAGGCGTCGCGATCACCGCGGCGCGCAGCACCAGATCGTCCCCCGGCTCTTTCGCAGCTGGCGTTGGTTCGAGCCTCATCTCATCAAGAACAATGCGCGAGCCAGGCGAGTGTTACAGCAAACCCTCACGAGAAGCAGCAGCCTTCCCTGTCCCCTCTCCTCTTGGGAGAGGGCTAGGGTGAGGGTCGCAGTGAATCGCCACACCGCCCTCACCCCCGGCCCCTCTCCCAAAGGGAGAGGGGAGATTCTCCTCGCCCTCCCGCTCACGGCACGGGGGCGAAGCGGACCGGCGGATACTCGACCGCCGCCGCCTTCACCCATTGCGGGTCGCCGTAAACTCCCGCCTTGCTGAAATCGAACGGCCGAAACCCGATTTTCGCCGCGGGCGAGCCGGGTTGCAAGCGGAAATCGAAATGCCGGGCGTTGGCGAACTTCGGATCGGCCACCAACGAACCGGCGTCTTGGCCCGACGCCTGCCATTGGGCCAGCGTCATGCCGTCGAAGCTCATCGCCGCCCCCGAGGCGTCGTAGTAGAGATTGTGGTCTAGCTTCAGGTTGCCGTCCTTCCAACTGCCGGTCAACAGATGGCCGGCGTTCCAGTAGACGATGTTGTGCGAGAAGGTGAACGCCCGATGCGATTCGACCCGCGACCGCTGCAATTGTCCCTCCATGCTGAAGGCGAAGATGTTGTTGCGAATCACGTTTTCGCGGCCGTAGTGCTGATGGTATCCGCCGGTCTTGGTGTTGTAGACCAGGTTGTTCTCCTGCACGATGCCGCTGCTGCCCTCGTCGTTGTACAATCCCCAGCCGCCGTAATCGTAGGAGTAGACGTCGTGAATGACGTTGTTGCTCACGGTGGTGCCGGGCGAGGGGCCAAGGGTGTAGACGCCGCCCATGTCGCTCATCACGCCCCAGCCAAGGTGATGGATGTGGTTGAACTCGACGCGGTTGTGATGGGCCTCGCTCGGCGCATAGCCCCAGCGCCAGCCGACGGAAACGCCGGTGTAGGGCAGATCGGAGATGTCGTTATGGGTGATTTGGTTGTAGGCGCTGTGGCCGATCCAGATGCCGACGGCGCCGCGATCGAGATGGCCGCCGGAGCGGATGATGTTGTTGTCGAGCACGCAGTGGCCGGTGGCGTCGGCCCCTTTCGGATTCTCGTTGTCCCAGCCTTGGCCGATGTAAACGCCGCCGCCGGCCATGTCATGGACGAGGCAGCGCTCGACGCGGCAGTCCTGGCAGCCGCGGTGGAACCAGACGGCGTGTCCGCCGACGTGGGCGACCTCGCAGTCAGAAAGCGTTACATGGCTTGCCCCGTCGGCGGTGATTGCCGCCGACATGCCGACCGCCGCCTGGGCATTGCTCATGCCCGTCGCGGGCAAGGGAAAGCGGGCGTGTTGGAAAGAGAGTCCGCGAAGCGTGATGTGCTCGACCGACTGCCCGTGCGCGGGATCGCCGGCAAAGCGCACTACTTCGGTCAGCACCGGAGCAACGACCTCGACCTTCGTCATGTCTTCGCCGGGTCGCGGAATATAAAACAGATCGCCGCCGCGATCGAGAAACCACTCGCCGGGCGCGTCGAGCGCCGCTTTCACGTTCTCGATGTGATAACGTTGACGCGGTCCGCAGCTCGACAACGGAAAAGCGGTGTCGGCGGCCAGCACGATCGTGCCGCTCTTGGCGTCGGTCGAGGCGATCCGCGAGACCGAGTTTTCCCAGTAGAAATAGGCCACGACCAGCGCGTCGTGGAGTTGACTCTTCGTCAAACCGACAAGCGGGGCAATGTCCTTTGCCTCGGCCACGAACGCCCGCGCCGGCAATGATTTGGCCTTGCCGGCGGCCGGATTCGTCGCGGCGCCGGCCACGGCGGGAGCATAGTAATAGAACTCATTCGGCGAGCGGGCGCGGATCGCGTGGCGGCCGCCGACGTACAAATTCTCGAAATACCAGCGGCCGGCCTCGACTTCCGGCAGATGGACCTTCCAGCGGCCGCCCGACTCTTTGACGAAGCCCTGAATCCGCCGTCCGCCGCTAAACACCGGGTGCGCTGCCTCAGCCGCTTCGTAAACGATGGGAGCGTCCGCCGTGCCGCTATCTCGCGGCTCGAAGACCAGCGTTTCCGCAAGCGAATAGACGCCGTCGGCCACCTTCACGGTCACCGCCTGCCGCGGTTTCAGCCGCCGTATTACGTCGCGCGCGCCGGCCAACGTGGCCAGCGGACCGTCTGAGCCGTCCGCACTCGGGCTGGCCAGCTTTCCGGACCAGGCATCGTTGCCGTTCGCGGCGACGTAGAGCATTACGTTCGCCGGCAAGCTTGTCGCAGAACTCAGTAGCAGCAACCCTGCCGCAAAAGCGCACCAGTAGAGACGCACCATCGGTGTGAACATGGCGGCACTCCAGATTGAGAGTAAGGCGGGAGGGTAAGGCGGGGCAGCAGTTGTGCTCTCAGCATGCTGAAAGCCGATCGCTGACAGCCGACCGGTAACTCGGCATCACGTCATTTCAACGACCGCGGCTACGAGACCTCGATGCTGTTGACCAGCCGGTCTCCACCGGGCATGCGCATGGCGGCGTGTTGGGCAAGTTGCTTCGTGTAGTAGGTGTCGCAGTGTCCTTTGAGCAAGACGCCGTGTGGGCCGACTTCGACCGCCAAATCGGCGACTCCTCTGCCTGTTTCGTACTGCACGGCCCTTTCAATCGAGGCGGCCAACTCCTCGGCCTCCTCCAACGTTTCGGGCAGGACCTCCGCAAACCCATCCATCGCGTTCATGCGACATCGCAGATCTTCCATGGCGATCTCCTCGCTTGCCGCCGGAAACCAACGTCTCCCTACACCGGCGCAGCGGATGGCGAACAAGGAACGTCCCTGTTCCCGACAGGTGACAAAAAACGATTATGGCGGACTAGGAACGTCCTCCTCTTCATGCTCGACGTGGACCGAATTGATCACCCGAATGTCTCTGCAAACCGAACGCACGACCTCTTGCGCAATCTGCTTGTGATAGAAACTGGAGACCGAGCCGGAAAGCCGCAGGGCTTCGCCGCAACACTCGACCTGCAACCCGCGCAGTTCGTAGAAGGGGCTGTTCAGCAGCGCCGCTTGGGCCCGTGGCTGTAGTTCCTCGACGGCAATCGCGGTCATAGGATGCTGTCGCCTTCGGATGTCCGGAAAAAAGGGGACGGGTCCAATTTGTGCGAAGCACCCTTCGGGCCGTTCCGGCAAATTGGACCTGTCCCCTTTTTTCCTGTGGTCAGTCTTTTCGAGCTGCGCCTCGCGAGTGGCGGACCAGTGGCCGGCCGAGCAAGTCTGAAAACGAGAAACGTCGCTTTGACGCGATCAACCGGCCTGTTCCGCAGTGCCGCAAGGCGGCCCGTCAACGTTCCCCCATTTTCGGCCCTACGACCGATCGCGTCAATACAACTGGCGTCGGAATTCAGAGGCCGCGTTCTCACCACGGTGGGGCTGACATTCCTATCTGCCCTGCAGAATGCGGGCTAAGGCCGTTCTCGGGGCCGATCAACTCGGGATCTTCCCCGTCGCCCTAAGGCAGGCCAAGACCTCGTCGGCCAGCGCTTCCGGCGATTTTCGGCCGGCATCGAGGAGCAGTTCAGGCTTCAGCGGGGGTTCATAAGGATCATCAATCCCCGTAAAGCCCTTAAGCTCCCCAGCCCGTGCCTTTTTGTAGAGCCCCTTAGGGTCTCGGGCTTCACAGACCTCGATTGGGGCATCGACGAAGACCTCGAAGAAATCGCCCGGCGGCAGCGACGCCCGAACCCGATCGCGGTCGATGCGGTAGGGGCTGATGAAGGCGGTAATGGCGATCAGGCCGGCGTCGCAAAAGAGCTTCGCCACCGCGCCGATGCGACGGATGTTCTCTTCGCGGTCTTGGGCGGAGAAGCCGAGCCCAAATCGCTTGGCGAACTCCTCGCCGTGGCGGTCCTTGAGCATGGCGGGGGCGGCGTTCAGGCCGTGGCGAATGTTGTCGCCGTCGAGAACGAAACTGTGCAGCCCCATCGAATGCAGCCGATGGTCCAAGAGGTTCGCCACGGTGCTCTTGCCGCAGGCGCTTAAGCCGGTGAACCAGACCACGCAGCCGGCCTGTCCGTTGCGTTTCTCCCGTTCCTCGCGGGAAACGGCGTGCTTGTGCCAATGAACTTGAATTGGATCGTTGCTCGACATGGTGATGATTGAACAGACTGCGGGAAATGGGTTGCCGAAAGTACGGCAGTATGCGCGAAAACCCGCCGCGATTCAAGCCGAGTGCGTCGCCCCGTGCAAGTCCCCTTACCCGTTCTACCGATTTTCCGCAATGCTTGTCGGCAATCGCCTGCGCTCGAAGACCTTCCACCCCTTTGGGCCAGGGACCTCCCGATAGTCCTTCAAACATTCCCCAGCCCACCCACAGTAGACGAGATAGTCGAACATATTGAAATTGTCGGGCAATCCGAACCAGCCGGGAGCGTTATTAACGAGGATCAGCCGTGGCTGGTAGCGGCTGACATCGTCCCGATATTCGTCCAACACCCGCCGCTCTTCGGCCGTGGCCTCGCCGTGGCGGTGGTAGGCGGCCGGGCCTGTCGGCGGCTGCACGCCGGCGTAAACCAGAGCGACGACGCCGGCGGTGGAGTAGCGACTGCCCGGTCGGCAGCCAAGTTGCAGCAACATGGGGTAGGCTGGCCGCACCGAGGTCGCCATCACCAGGACGCGGTCGCCGGGGCGAGTCCGCTCGGCGACGATTCGCCGTAGGGCCGCGTAGTCGGCCGTGTCGGGCCGCGCCGATCCCGGCCGTTCGATAAACCAAACCGCCAAGGCCCCGGCAGCGACACAAAACACCAGGCACTTCCGCAAAGCCCCCCGACTGCATTCGAGGGGCATTTCTCGGCGGCATGGGGACCGTCCCGATTCTCGTGATCGGTCGCCTTTCGCTCCACGAAAGCACGCCACTTTCGCGGAGCGAAAGGCGACACTAGTGGCCTCGCCGGTGCTTAAGCCGACCATCAGCAAACAGAGCAAGGCGGCGGCATCGAAGGGGATGCGGTGGTAGGTGAAGCCCTTGTGCTGAAGGCAGAGCATCGCCATGCCGCCAAGGGCCAACGTCGCCAGCGCCGCCAGATGCAAACGAAGCCGCAGGCGTCGCCGCGTGAACAGGAGCAGCAAGGCGGCCAACACTCCCACCAACCCGGCCGCCGAAAACGGCGACGCCAGCAGGTCGGCGGCAATGTCGCGACAACTGGCGTCGAACGCGCCATAGCCGTGACAAACAAGCGGCAGCCAGCGGCAGAAGAAGGCCTCTCGCATGGCGACGGGCACAAAGAGCCAGTGAGCCGCATACGCGCTGACGACGCCCGCCAAGGCCAGGCACTCGGGCTGCAACACCGTCCGCCAGCAACGTCGGCCCAGCAGCAGAACCACTTCGACCGCCGCGGCGCTCAGCAGGAAATGCGGCTTCAGCGAGACTCCCACCCCGGCCTGAAGCCCCAGCAGCACGGCAAACCAGACGGCAACCGATCCCCTGCGGTATCGCAGCACTCGCAGGAACAGATAAGGGACGTACATCAGCACGAACAGGTGCTCCCGCTGCCCCACGTCGCCGCGCCAATCGACCAGCAGGAACAGAGCCATCCAGCCGCACAGCACGACCGCTTGTTCAGCCGGCCGCAACCCGCTCGCTCGTCTCCGCATCAGAAAGAACATCTCCGCCGCCGAAGCGAACAGCAGTGAGACCACGGCGACTTGAAACACGATGATCGGCGAAATCCGCAGTCGCCGGGCGAGCCACGCCGGCGGAATATGAAGATAGAGGCTCAGCGGCGGATTGATATCGACGACGCCGCAATAGGGGACCGCCCCATCGAGCACCATCTCGGCCATTTGCAGGTAACTGGCGCAGTCGTGGTTGATTCGCAACGGCGTTTGCCAGACGCTTGCCGCCGCCGCCACGCCCAGAACAACCGCCAAGACGAACCACGGCCGGGCGCCGTTCGCACGGTTTGGATCGGCGCGTAGCTCGCAAAGGAACCGCATCGGTGGCAGAATCTCTCTCTTGCCCTGGCTTCGCTGCTCGTTTCGTCGCGAAAGGGGCCCAGGCAGCCAGTGCTATGCAACTGTAGCCCAGCGAGAGATCTCCGGGGCGTAAGTAACTAAAAAGTTGTATTGGCGTTCCACCAGATAGAAGGGACAGGACGCGATTTCGCGCTTCTCCTCAGAGACGTTTTCGGGTAATTGACCGCTCGCCGGGCAGATTCGTTCGCCGAGCTCTTGAAAACCCCATCGCGGGCATGTAGGTTAAGAGTGATGTGGAGTTGACGCCGCCGAGAGAGGTCGTCGCCGGCCACCGAGGCCCCCTTAGGCGAAGCAACTGCGATAGGGCCGCCAAAAGACGGTCGGAATCGAAGCCGCAGCGCGGCGCGTGTCGACCAGAACGGAGAAGGAGTTTTCTGTGCTCAAGCGACTGCCTTTTATTATTTTCTTGGTGATCGCCTGCGACCTTCTACTGTTGGGGGCGCTCACGAGTTGGTGGGGTTGGAAGCCGACGTTGGCCGAGAACGGTCTGACGACCGTCCTCGGTCTTGCCGTGATCCTGTATTACGAATGGCGATGGTCCGAGGCCGTTGCCGAACGCCTGATGTCGGAGCCGGCGGTCCTCGACGGCTGGGCCCTGGAGAAGATACTCTTACTGGTCGCCGGAATCATCTTGGTGATCCCGGGCTTTCTGACCGATATCTTTGGCCTCGTCTTGCTGGTGCCGAGAGTGCGACGGCTGATCGCATCGCGTTCGCAGAGCGCCATGCGCCCTTGTTGCAACTCGCTGGAACACCAGTAGTCCGCTGAGCCGCTGCGTTCCATTTAGAAGGCGGTTTCAATACCCGTTGGGGCGGACGAAGCGGGGTCCCCCGCCGTCCGCCCTGCCGAATCGGCGAAAAGGCCACCCCCAACGCCCGAAGACCCTCATCCGCCGCCACCGCCCGCGACCTGCCCCAACACCAACCCCGCGACAGCAGCACCGGGCAAGTTCACCGCCGGGTCGACACGCAACGCCGCCCCACGCGACAACTCGCCCACACCAACAGACCCGCCGTTCAACCAGCGAACGCGAACGGCCGCATGATCCGCCGACCCATGATCAGACTCGGCAACGAAAACGGCGTCCGCCCCACCGATCGCCGGAGCGAAGAACCCAACCGTCCAGACCCCCGGCGACGTGTGCAAATAAACGTACATGGCGACCTCCCAAAAAAAGAACCGCATCAGAGCGGCAAATCCTTGAGCCGACGAACGATCTCAGCCCGCGCGAGGTCGGCTTAGCCAGATGATCGTCTTCATCCGAGCCTAGCCGCTGCGTTCGACTTCGATCACTTGCAACTCGCCGATCCGCTCGGCGCCGCTGGAGTTGATGATCGTGTAGATCGTTCCGTCCGCGCCGCGAATGCGGCAGGTATGATCCAGGTCGATGTTCTCCTCGACAAAGACTCGGTAGCGGTTTGTGGTCGAAGGGGCGTCGGCGGTCGAGTCGATCGTCACTTCCAGCGGCTGGATTCGCGCGGACGCCCGTCTTCCACGTTCGCCACAGCGGCGAGGCGGAGCTGCCCGCGTTCTTCTGCACGGAGATCGCGTCGTCCAAGCCGACCTTGATGCCGACGGCCCTGGTCTCGCAGCGCCAGCGGGCACCGAGCGTTGCCAACTTCACGGCCAAGATCGTCCAGCGGCGGCCGTCGCCGTCGAGAATCACGTCGCCCACGGCCGGGGCCTCGGGAAGCTCCGCCGCCGGCAAGTGCCAGACCAGGTCGTCGGCCAGTTGTTGCCCTCCGCTGGGCAACTGCTTGCGGACGTCGCCGGTGACGACCATGGCGGCCTCGCCCGCCGTGATCGCCCGGCTCAGCGCGTGGCTGACGACCGTGCCTGCGTCGCCCGGCGTCTGCCCGCGCCGCAACAGCGTCACCGTTTGCGTGCCGTCGGCTACGGTCGAGAGGTCGTTGGATGGGTCGAACATGAACGTAGGGATTGGGGATTAGGGATTGGGGATTGGAGAAAGGAATGACGAAGCTCGAATGACGAATGACGAATTCGGGTTTCGACCTTCGGATTTCTTTCGCCATTCGTCATTCGAGCTTCGTCATTCGTCATTCGAGCTTCGTCATTCCTTTCCTACGTATACCCTCGGGATTGTATTTCGAACGGGGCCTCGCCCGCCAGCTTTTCGTTGCACCAATCGACGGTCCGCTGGAGCTGCGAGAGGTAGTCGCCCCAGGCGACCATCTGGCCGTCGATTTGATACGTCGGTTTCGGCTGGGCGGTGATTTCGGCGATCCGCGCCAGCGTCTGGCTCTTGATGGCGGCAATGGTGTCTGCGTCGCTCATAGTACGTGTACTCGAAATCGAAGGATGATCGTTTCACCCGCGACGGGCGTGATCGTATACTCCACGAGGTAGTTTCTGCCGGCGATTGTGAACGCCGGCTCGACGGCAACGGGAATGACGTGCCGGAAGTTGTAGTCGCTCGCTTGCGAATCGCTTCGCAGCATGTCGAAGATTACGTCGGCCGCGTTTAGCGAAACTTCCACGTGACCGGCGATGCCCGCCCGCGCGTCGGGATCTTGATCGTCGAGCAGGAAGATGCTGTAGGCGATCGTCGCGACGTCGGCCTGATGGATGTCGGCGCCGTTGTTGTAGACGTGGGCGCAGAGCCGAGCGGTCCCATTCTTGAAGGCGGTTGTATAGATGTCTTCGTCGGCGACGTCGGCCGTCGGCCCGACGCCGCCGCTGATGCCGACGAGGTTGTAGCCGGTCTTGTCGGAGTTGTCGCCGGGGGCGATGGTGGCCGGCACTTTTCCGCCGCTGGGGTTGATGGCGCCGGCGCCGCTGCCGACGACCAGCGGCCCGCCAAGCGTGCCCGGAGCGGCGTCGCACACCAATAATCGTCCCTCGGGCACGTGCAGGTTGCCGCTCTCTTTCACGTACTCGCGGTACCGCACGCCAGCCACGAACGGCCCCGACGCCCCGGTGGTTAGAAGGATGTCCCAGTGGCCGTCGGCGTCGTGGGTCATCGCGTTGCCGGTCTCGCCGGGCTGCCAGCTCTGGTCGGAGTCGCGCCACCACTTCCCGGCGTTCGTGCCGCTCTTGCACTTCAAGTAATAGCTCACCGTTCCGGCGGTGATCGGCGATCCGTCGAGGCGGGCGATCACGGTGAACCCTCGCTCCAGTTCGCCGGCGTTGATCGTGTGGTATTGGCTCATGGGCTCACCCGTAGGTTGAAGAGAGAAGACGGCGGTAGGCGCCGTCCGCGCGTCGCGACCCCGATCCCCAGGACCGCCGCGACAAGCAGAACGGCGCCAGCGGATCGGCGGCCAGCAGTCTGGCGACAAGCTGTTCGATCGGACGGTTGTAGATCAGGACTGCGGCGATGCGGCTGTTCCAAAAAGTGCCGCCGAACATACCGAGCTGGATTCCGTTGGGAATGGCTGCCGCGGCGCACGCCCCGCTTTGCAGCAATCCGCCGCCGTAGAGTATCTCCATTCGATTGGCGACGGCGTCGGCGTTAAACACCCACGACCGCCATTGGTTCAGGCTATCGGCCGGCATCTGCGCCGTGAGCCGTCCGTTATTGGACGTGTCACCATACTCCCAGTAGACCATGCCACTGTAGGGCAAATAGACGTTCAAACGCGGGTTGCTTCCAGACGAGTCGCCCAACAGCGAACTGGTGGTAGTAATCGTTTTGTGATACACGGTCGCGGCGATCCCAATCCTCCCTTGCGGCATGGGAAAGGTCGCCGAAAAGGAGTTGTTGGAGAGATCCACGGCGGGACCGATGGGCGACGGCGTCCAATTGACGCTTCCTCCCGCCGCTACGGCCGTGCGTCCGCGTCCCGAGACGTCGCGGAGCACGCCGCCGCAGCGTCCCAAGGCCGGCGCCCAAGCCCCCACCAAGCCCCGCCACAACTGCGGAAACTCGCTCTCCGCCGCCGAACGGGCGAAGCCCTGCTTGTAGCTCGGCAGGTAGTCCTGTTGCCCAGCCAATACGCCGGCTGTCAACTGATAGTTTTGTGGCCCAGACATTATGCCACCGCCTGGATGTCGTCGGGAATTGGGATGAGGGTCAATACGTGGTCGGCCTCGGTGTTCGTCAGCGCCTTTGCTCCCGAGGCATTCCACACGGCCGCCTGAACGTAACGGTCGTGAATCAGACAGACGCCGCTGGAGACCTCGATTTGGTCCACCCCTGCGGCAACCACCGCTCCAATGAATTGGCAGTTGTTCAACAGCGGCGTCTCACTCGTCAATTCGGCGTCGGCCGCGGAAAGCGATCCGTCGGGATTCGTGCCGTCAGAAGTGACCAGGTAGAGGCGGAGCACATCGCCGCTGGTGGGAGTGGCGGCCCAGCGGGTTCGCATCCGCCACTTGTAACGGGCCGGCTGAGCGCCGGCGCCGCGGTCCCACGGACTGGAAATCCGCCCCTTGCTCGTCGCTTCATTCTGCGGGGTGAACGTGGTCGTGCCGCCGCTGCCGCGGAAGGTAGCCGCCGCGCCCGGCGTTTCGTAGATTTTTTGTGTGGCCATTGGAGTAGGGATTGGAGGTTAGGAATTAGGAATTGGGGATTGGGGATTAGGGATTGGAGGTTGGTGTTTTGGAGATCGAAGGCAGGATTGAGACCTTCGAGCCTGGAACTCTAATCCCCAATCCCTCCCGTGTCACGCTGCCAAATGCGCCCGGGCGAACGTCACGTCGCCCTCGCTGACTTGGCCGAGCCCCAGTTGCTCGGCAATACTGGTTTGCCGTTGCGCGTAGCCGGTCACGATGCCGGCGATGGCGGCGTCGAGGCCGCCTTGCACCAATTGTGCCAGCGTTTCCGCGACGCGGGTCGAGCCGAAATCGATCCCGCCGCCGTTGCCCTGCTCGTCGCCGGGCAATTTGAGCATGTCGATCATGTCGGCGACCACCGGCTGCCCCTGGGCGGCCGCCGTCAAGGCCGTCTTTAGTGCGGCGTACTGCTCCGCCGTCAACAACCCCGCCAGCGTGCGAAAAGACCCGAAGCGGCTGTAGGTCTCCGCAATGTTCTTCGCGTTCAGAAATGCTGCCGCTTCCGCGTCGGTTTTCGAGGTACAGTCGGCCTGCCGAAGCCGCGCGATGAGAGTGTTGTAGTCCATGTGTTACTCCTAACGATCAGATGCTCTCCTGTGAATCTCCGCCGCCTGCGCTACGCGCCGGCGCCGGTGCTCTTGACGACGTAGCGCGGATTGATGACCGCCGCGGCCCCGCGCTCGCTGGCCTTGAAGCGGACCACGATGTCCTGGCTGAACTCCGCCTCGCCGCCGGCCGGCGACTGCGTGACCGTGATCGGCCAGTTCTCCATGTAGGCGAAGGCCTTGCGGAAATCGCCGATGAACCACCACTTCTTCGCGGCCGCGGCGGTCTGACCGGCGGCCATCAGCCGGCGGTAGGCCAGGCGGCTCTCGACCACCGTGTAGTTGCCCATCGGATTGGCGGCAATCGTGGTCGTCGCTCCGTTGGTGTAGTTGATCTCCGCCGCGTTGAAGATGCGGTGCGCGGTGTGGCGATAGGCCGGCATCACCAGCACGCTGGTCGCCTGAATCAGCACCGGCTCGCCCGTGTTCGGATCGAGAATGTCGGCGAACAACTGCTCGGCAGCGTCGATGTCGCTCCAATCGATCAGCTCTTCGCTCATCTGGTTGACCCAGTTGCCGTCCGGAGCGACGCCGCTGCCCGCGGTGCTGTAGGTGTTATAGGCGGCACCCTTCCAGGTGTAGTTGTTCACCGTTCCCAGCAGCAGGTCCAACAGCCGCTTCTCCTTGTTCAGCCCCAGCACTTCGCCGACCTCGGCGGCGCGTTGCAGGATCAGGTGCGTGCGGTCGAAGAAGACGGCCTCCTTCGTCACCGGCACGATGAAGCCGCGCTTGGTCGTCTGCGGCGTGTCGATGTAATCCTCGGCGAAGCCCAAGCTGGGATAAGGCATGCCCGGCCGCACCTCGGAAACGTCGTCGCTCACCCGCCCAATCCCCGGAATCCGCTCGCCGTCGAGCCGGGTGGGGATCGTCTCCACCAGCCGCGACAGCACGAACGCCTCCTGGTTGTACGACTGCAAAATCCGCGACTGCACCACTTGGCCGGTGATGTTCGAGAACGCGGTCACGTCGATGCCGTCGCCGGCCTCCAACAGACAGGCGCCGCCCTGCCGCGGATCCATCTGCCGCACCCGCTCCGGGCTCAGCGTCGCTTCGGCCAACTCGCGGATGCTGAAGTCCTCGGGCTTCAGATCGCCGTTGCGCAAGGCCTCTTGCAAGTGCTGCACGGTCTTCTCCGCGCCATTGGTCTCGTACATCCGCTTCAGTTCACGATATTTGATCGCTCGCACGATGGTATTCTCCAGGAAAAAGGGATTAGGGATTAGGGATTGGGGATTAGAGGTTTGAGGCAGGGAGCCAATCCCTAATCCCCAATCCCTAATCCCTCCTGCTTCACGATCCGCTCGCGGTGCTGCCGTTCACTCCGCCGGTCATCACGGTGGAACGAATATCGACCAGGACGCTGGTGCCGGCGCTGGGTTGCCGCTTGGCGACCCGGCCAATGGCATTCTGGGCCGCGGTGACTTTCGCCACCTGTTGATTCAATAGGGCGTTGCCGGCGGTGTTCTCGTCGACGCCGACCATGTCGCCCAACTCGAACGTGCCGCTGGCGCAGTCGTACTCGAACACGCCGGTGGTGGCCACGCGGATCGGGGCGGTCTCGCCGCTGCGGCTGCGCTGCATCGCCACGCCCAGGAAGATCGCGGCAAACGCCGCCTGCGTGGCCGCCTTCGTGCCTAGGACGGCCTGCATCGCGGCCGGCCGGGCGTCATCGGTGCTCAGCAGCACCAGGTCGCCGATCTCGATCACCGTGCCGGAATCCACCGCCGCCACGACCGGATTCGTGTCACCGTATCGCCAACGCATCTTATCGCTCATTTCAGGTTCTCCAGTTAGGGGTCCGTTTAGCCCCGGCGTCCACGCCGGGCAGTCGCAGCCATTGCGCTGCACTAAGTAATCGCTTCCACAAAGCTCCGGGCGTCCGGCGTCAAAAAGCCGTCCACGAGGTGCTGATCTTTCGACTGCGGTCCTGAGCAGACGCCGCCGGTCTGTTTTCTCGACAACGTCCGCACCAGCCGCGAGCGCTCCTCGACCAACTCGCGCATTGCCCGTTCGTCGGGGGTGGCCAAGAGCGACTCGAAGAATCGTTGGCTGCACACCGTTTCGGCTGTGGGGTCGGGCGAGTCGGGATCGGGCAACCCGAACTCGCGGAGCAACCGCAGCGCCACGCCGCGCTTCTGGCCGGCGGCCTCCGACGCCGTCAGCCGCTCCACTTCCCGCCGCAGCCGCCTCAACTCGGCCTCTTGCTCTCGGCCGATACTTTCGATCAACTCGGGGTAGTCCCGCTTCAGGTCGTCGAGACCCAACGGCTTGCTCGCAGCGGCGGGGGCGATGCCGACTTCCGCGCCGTCGGTAGCCGCATTCTCCCCGGCCTCGCCGGTTCCCGCAGACTCGAACAGCCCGCGGGTGGTGGCCGGATCGGCCACCAGATCGACGCTCTGCACGCGAAGGATCGCTTCGACCACCACCCGATCGCCGCGGCGGCTGGTGCGGGCCTCGACGTTGTGCGAAAAGCCGACGTTCTCCGGCGCGTGCTCGGCGTCCCAGACCAATTGCTCCGCCAGCGCGTGCTTGGGGTTGAAATGGAAATCGCCAAAGAGCCCTTCGCCCGGCCGCATGGTCACGCCGCGGATCGTGCCGATGCGGTCCTGGTAGTCGCGCGGTCCGCCCGGATTTCCTTTGGGGTGATTCACGTTCACCTTCGCGTCTTCATAGAGCTGCGCGGCCTGGGCGAGCGTCTCGGGCAAGTAGCTGCGGCCGTTGCGCGATTCGAGCCCCAAGAGTTTGACCCCGCGAATCACTCCCGCTTGGCCGTCCACCCGCATCGACGCCCCGCGAGAATCGCAATACTCCTGCAACATGTCGCTCATTGCGTCTCCTTTCACGACAACAAAAAACCCGTCGCGAACCCTCGACAGGTTCGCGACGGGCTCGTTTGGACACCTGCCCGAAGGCAGGCTCCGCTCGATACCTTAATAGTGGTCAGTGGTCAGTGGTCGGTGGTCAGTGGCCAGTGGTTGGTGCGAAACCGCAAGCGGTTTTCGCGTCTCTACTCTCTACTCTCCACTCCCCACTGTCCACTCTCCACCAGCCACTAGCCACTCTACTTCTCGATCCGCTCGACCGTGCGGCGGATGTGCTGGATCGTTCCGTCTTGCACGCTCAACTCGATGGCCGCCGTGCCGAAAAAACCGCGCCGCAGCGCCTCGGCCAGCAACTCCGCCACGATCGACTGGAGTTGTGCCAACTTCTTCGCGTTGCCGGGTGTTGTGCCGTGCGTGATCATCGAGCGTTACTATACACGCTGACACGGGCTTTTCAAGATTTCTTTTTGGGCCACTCGCGAAATTCTCGCGGCCATCGATGTCTCGCCCACAACATCGAATAACAGACCGGCTGAAGCAATAGCCGGGAGCCGACGGCTCCCGCAGTGTATCGGTAGATGTGAACACACCACAGAATCCATTAGTTCCGGGCGATCGGCCGGCCGGCAGTCTGTACTCGCTGGCGGCGGTCGCTCGGCGCTCGTTGGTGGGGGAGACATGTACATACATTCATTTATCTGGCATTGACCCGCCCGGCGACCGTCGTTACGATCTCCACCCCGAATCGTGTGCGAAGGCTCCCTAGCAACGCGGAGGACGGTGGAAATGTTCCTTGCAAGAGCGACCCTGTGGAAACTCGCTGTGATGTCTCTGCTCGTGCTCACGGTTTGGTCGGCGATGGGCGAATCGCGTCTCTCGGCATTGCAACCGCCCGCCGCCGACCAGCCCATGGCGCCGGCGTTGGGGCCGGCCGGCTTGGAACCGTCGCAGCCTCCTTCTCCTTACAGCGCAGCGTGGCCGCCTGCCGGTCAGGACGCCCCGCGCACCTTCAACCCACCGCGGCCGGACTGGGCAGCCCCGCCGCAGCAGCCGCCGGTCGTAGCGACGCTGCCCGCCGCGGCCACCGTCGAGCGGCCGATCGAATCGACCTGGTATTTCCGCCAAGAAGCCTTCTATTGGAACGAGCGCAGCGATGGCCGGGATTTCTGCAATGAGTACGGCCCGCTATCGACCCTCGGATACCTGCATCGCAACGGATGCGAGCGATTCCGCTTCGAGTTGTTCGGCGGAACGATGGCCTACGACGGCGGCGCCCAATACTACGACGCAAACAACAACCTGATTTACGAGCCGTACCACGCCTCCAACGGCACGAACTACCTCGGCGTCCGCGGCGAATACGATCTGCTGATCGAGCCGGCCTGCTGGGAGCGGTTCCGCCTGCTGGTCGGCGTCGGCACCCGCTTCTGGATTCGCGATCTCCACGATGCCGTCACGCCGTCCGGCGACCAAGTCTTCGGATATCAAGAAGACTGGTGGACCTTCTATCCCTATATCGGATTGGAGACCAAGGAGTCGCAGGAGCCCGGCTGGCAATTCTTCGGTGCGGCGCGGTTCGGCCTGACGCCGCTGACCTATCAGTACGCCAGCGGCTTCGACACCGCGCTTTATCCGAAATGCGGCGTGACCGGCAAGATGGAGCTCGGCGTGCGGGTCTCGCACTTCTCCGCCTCCGCCTATCTCGAAGCCATGACCTGGGCCGAGTCCGCGCCCAACGAGGACGCCTTCCAACCCGCCTCGCGCATGCTCACCGTGGGCGGGCAGCTTGGGTATACGTTCTAACACCGACGACCGCTCGCGAGGAGATTGCAACGGGAAAGAGGCAGAGTCAAGGAAAGGCGGTATCGTAACCCCGAAGTGGGGTTGCGCGTTTCTCAGCGAAGCGCTATGATTCGACTTTTGTGATTCTCGGGGTACTTGATTCGATTGAAGGTAGATACGATGATAGCCACACTACCCACTACTCAACCCCAATTCTACAGGGAGTTTCTCATGGGACGTGGCAAGTTCGATCCCGCAGACTTTGGAGTCACTCTGACGCGCGAAGAATTGACAGATGAGATATCCAATTTCTTCAACGACATGTACCGCGACACATGGACCGTGGATGAATTGTTGCTGCATCCGCGCGAGGCAGCATGGTTCTGTGATGAGACCCGCCGCAAATACCGATACTTTGACCTGCCGGACGACGTTATTCTGCGTGTGATTCTCACTCGCCGCAAGAATCCGAATGGGTAGTTTGCTAGGCCGCCGCCACCTAGTGCATTGTCAACGCAAAGATTTAGGGTCACAGGTTCGATTCTGGTCGGATAATCGCGGCACCGTCTCGCCCCGGCAACCCGAAAATCAAGGTGTGACACAGCGCTAGTCCTGGCCAGTCTTTGGCAGACTCCTATGCTGGCGAATCTTAGGCGCGTGCGGCGTCGGCGGAGGCGCTGGTCAACGGATTGGGGGTACCGTCCAGCGGCTGGTCAACCTGCGCTTCGCTCAGCCGCGATTTGATCTTGGCCACATAATCGGGCGACAACTCAAACCCAATCCACCGCCGGCCGAGTTTCTTCGCCACCGTAAACGTCGTGCCGCTGCCGCCAAACGGGTCGAGCACGATTTCCCCCGGATTCGAGCAGCAGCGAATGATTCGCCCGAGAAGCTGCTCCGGCATTTGACAGCCGTGAAATCCCTCACGCTCCTTGAACGTTCCGGCTACTCGGGAAAAGTACCAAGTGTCGTCTTCCGCCTGAAAACCCTCGGGCAAATCTTGTGGACGCAGGATCCAATCGTGGCGCAGAACCCGGTCCTTCGGGGGAAGAATCCACGTGTTGTCTGGCAATCGTCCATTAGGGTTCGCCCTTGTGTCGGCGTAAACCAACTGTCTCGCCGATCGAACTCGCACCTCCGCATCGTTGACGTTGAACGTGAAGCTCTTCGCATTTTTCACAAAATGAAACAGATGGGTATGCGAGCGGCTAAACGCCCGCGTACAGTTCACTCCGAAGGTATAGTACCAGATTACCCAGCTTCGGCATGAAAATCCCAGTTTTTGCGCCTCTATTTTCAATTCGGCCGCGTACTCGTCGCCGATGGCCAGCCAGAACGTGCCATCCGGCTTCAACGCCTTATAGACGCCGGCCATCCACTTTCGATTCCAGTCGATGTATTCATCACCGTCCCGCCGGTCGTGGTAGACGTCGTACTGGTATCCGATGTTGAACGGCGGGTCGGCGAACGCCAAATCGATACTGCCGGGCTCTACCTTGTCGAGCAGTTCGATGCAATCGCCCTGATGCACTTTGTTGATCGCCAATCCCACGGCTCACCTCCGTACGCGCTCCGCGACGTTCATCGGTTTTCTCTTCAGACAACATACCACACTGACCGCGAAGGCGCAATACCCCGTAGGTTAAAACGCGCCGTGCTGCTTGCGGTTCGCTCGCCCCCATGCTAGGCTGCGCTACACAACCCACCTCCACCAGGCCGACCGGCCCGGATATGACCCCGACCGTGTGGCCATCTCAAACATGGCAATGGGAGACGACCGATGGAAATCAAGAAGGACAGCTCGCGGCGTGACTTTCTGAAGGCATCGACCGCTGCGGCGGCCGGCGCTGCCTTGGCTTTCAACGCGAACATCGCTCGCAGCGCATACGCCGCCGGCGGCGACGCCGTCAAAATCGCCCTGATCGGCTGCGGCGGCCGCGGCAGCGGCGCGGCCGTCAATGCACTCAGCACCACGGCCAACGTGAAGTTGACGGTAATGGCCGACGCCTTCAAGGACTCGCTCGACAACAGCCTCTCCCACATTAAGAACGAATGCGGCCAGCGCGTCGACGTGCCCGAAGGGCGGCGATTCGCCGGGCTGGACGCCTACGCCAAGGCCATCCAGAGCGACGTTGACGTGGTCTTGCTCTGCACGCCCCCCGGTTTCCGGCCCGCGCACTTCGAGGCGGCGGTCGCGGCGGGCAAGCACGTCTTCATGGAAAAGCCGCTGGCTACCGACGCCCCCGGCGTCCGCCGCGTCCTCGCCGCCAACGCCGAAGCGAAAAAGAAGAAGTTGGCCGTCGCCGTCGGCCATCACTTGCGGCATGAAACCAAGTACCGCGAGATCGTCGCACGCATTCACGACGGCGCCATCGGCGATCTGACCCACCTGCGGGCGTTCTTCAACGACAGCGGCGTCTGGATTCGGCCGCGGCTGCCCGGCCAGACCGAGATGCAGTATCAAGTTCGCAATTGGTACTACTTCACCTGGCTGAGCGGCGATCATATCGTCGAGCAGCACGTCCACGACCTCGACGTCTGCAATTGGATCGCCAAGGCTCACCCCTTGGAAGCCGAGGGCATGGGCGGCCGGCAAGTCCGTGTCGGCAAAGACGTCGGCGAGATCTTCGACCATCACGCCGTCGAGTTCACCTATCCCGGCGGATTGAAGGTGTTCAGCTACTGCCGCCACATCCCCGGCTGTTGGAGTTCCTTCTCCCAGCACGCCCACGGCACGAAGGGGTCGGCCAATCTGATCGGTTACGGCAACGGCGAGTTGGTCGTGCCCGGCAAGACGCTACGATTCCCGCACGGTCCCGACGGACATCAGGTCGAAATGGACGAACTGTTTGCCGCGATTGTCGCCGGACAGCCGTACAATGAGGTCGATTCACGGATTGACGGCACGATGACCGCGATCCTCGGCCGCATGGCGACCTACTCCGGCAAGATCGTCGCCTGGGATGATGCGGTCAATTCAACGCTCAATTTGGCTCCAAAGAGCCTTGCCTGGGATGCCGAAACGCCGGTGAAACCCCGGCCCGACGGCACCTACGCCTGCGCCGTCCCCGGCGTAACCAAGGCGTGGTGAGGTCTCTTGGCTCTCGATGAAAGGCGAACGGCCATGCTCATGCCTCGCTCAGAAAGTGCTTGCCGGCGAGAAACGCCCCCCGATTGCAATCGTGGGGGGGCTTTGGAAAGCGGCAAGAACTCCTCGAAGGTTGGACTAGTTGACAAGCGAGCGATCAACCGTCGAACGCTCTTAGTTCGATCGGTCCAGACAGCGGCGTTCGCTCTCGCGGGAGCTTCCTGCAGCCCGCTGTCGGCCGCCCCGCAATCGCGGCGGTTCCGAATCGGGGCGTGCGAGTGGACGCTCGGCAAACCCTGCGATCCCGCCTCGCTCACCGTGGCCAAGCAGATCGGGTTGGACGGTGTGCAGATCGACATGGGCACCGTGGCCAACGACATGCATCTTCGCCGTGCCGAAGTGCAACAGGCATACCTGGAAGCATCGCAGCGGACCGGCGTCGCCATCGCCTCCTTGGCCGAGGCCGCTTTCTGGGACGCTCCGCTCTGCACCGATCCCCGCGCGGCCAAGTGGCTCGACCAGAGCATCGACGTCTGCAAAGCCCTCGGCCTGACGATCACCATGCCGGCTTGCTTCGAACTCGACATGCGCGACACCGCCGGCATCGACCATTTCGTCGCCGTGCTCAAGCGGATAGCGCCGAAAGCGGAGAAACTCGGAGTGACCATCGGCCTGGAAAACTGGCTAAGCGCCGAAGACCACCGCCGCCTGCTCGGCCGCATCGGTTCCTCCGCCGTAAAGGTCTACTACGACGTCGGCAACTCGACGGACAAGGGCCGCGACGTAGTTAAGGAAATACGCTCGTTGGGCAAGTTGATCTGCGAGTTCCACTTCAAGGATGCCGGGCATCTGCTCGGCCAGGGTCGCATCGATTTCCGCAAAGTCCGCAAGGCGCTCGACGACATCGGCTACAGCGGATGGCTGAACATCGAAGCTGCCATGCCGCACGGGGTCGTCGCCGACGGCAAGACGCAACTCGAGTTTCTCCGCGGGCTGTTTCCGGCGAAAACCGAATCGAAGTGATCCGCCATCGATGCGCCGAGGCCGATGGGTCGCTTGCGGCCTCGCTTCGCACCTGCTAGGCTGTGCCGCATGGGATACATCATCGGCACCGACGAGGCCGGCTACGGGCCCAACCTGGGGCCGCTGGTGATTTCCGCCACGCTCTGGGAGGCGCCGGACGGTGTGGCGGCCGAGGACCTTTTCGAGCGGCTTGTCCACGTCATCGCGCCGAGACTTGACCGCCGCAATGGAGATGTGATCGCGCGAATTGCGATGGCCGACTCGAAGAAGCTCTATTCTCCCGACATCGGGCTGCGGCATCTGGAGCGCGGCCTATGGCCTGCCTTCGCACTGCTCGGCTGGTGGCCACAAACATGGCGCGAGGTATGGGCCCACGTCGCCCCCGACGCCCTCGACACCATGCAGACCGTCCCTTGGTACGTCGATTACGATGGGGCGACGCCCTCGACCTGCGCGGCGGCCGAGATCGAGCCGTTGGCCGATCGGCTGCGATCGGGCATGGCCGCCGCCGGCGTGCGGCTCTTGGCAGTGTGCAGCCGGGCGATCTTCGCCCATCAATTCAACGACCTGGTCGAGCGGCAGGGCTCGAAAGGGGCGGCCCTTTCCCAGGAAACCCTCGCATTGGCCGCCGCAATGATCGAGCCGCTCCCCGCCGGCCCGATCTCGCTGGTCTGCGACAAACATGGCGGGAGAAATCGTTATGGTTCGCTATTGGCCCGGCATTTTCCCGAGTGGCTGATCGAGGTCCGCGGCGAGGGACGCCAGCGCAGCGTCTATCGCTTCGGGCCGTCGGAGCGCCGCGTCGAAGTCTCGTTCTGCGTCCAGGCCGAGGCCTACTTGCCGGCCGCCTTGGCGTCGATGGCCTCGAAATACCTTCGCGAGTTGGCGATGCAGGCGTTCAACGACTTCTGGCGCCGCCGCCTGCCAGACCTGGCGCCCACGGCAGGATATCCGTGCGACGCCAAGCGATTCCGCGCCGACATCGCCGAAACGCAGCGGCAGTTGCACATTAGCGATCGAGTCTTGTGGCGGATGAGATGAGGGGCCAGAGGTCAGCGGTCCGCGGCGATCCGCAACTGGGCGCGGCACTGCGCCACAGTGCGGTCGCGCAAGGCCGCTGCCTCGGGCGTGGCGGCGCGACGCGACTGGGCCGACACAAGCTGCTCGCGGGCGACCGCCGCATCGACCTGCTCGGCCGGGACCGCCCGCTGCGTCAACACCGAGACCACGTCCTCAAACACCTCGACGAATCCCCCCTCGACATAGTAGCGATCGGCCTGCGCGCCTCCGCGGCGGACCCGCATTTCGCCGTAGCCCAGCCGCCCGATCAAAGGCGTGTGGCCCGCCGCGATGCCGATCTCGCCGTCGTACAGCGTCAGCGCGACGAACTCGGCCGGTTGGTCGTAAATGGTCCGCTCGGGAGTGACGACGATGCACTGCAACATGGATGTCGAATGGCGAGATTGAATTGTCGAAGGAATGTGGAAGCTCGAAATCACTTGGGCGGCTCGCTGGCGGCGATCTTCTTGTCGGGCACTCCCAGGGCGCGAAGCACGCCAATGGCCATGATGGCGTCGCCCGGCGGCTTCATGTGAACGCCGTCGCTGGTGAGCCAGTTTGCCTGGCCGGCCGGCTTCTTCTTCAGCGCTTTCAGGAACATGCCGTGAAGATCGACAAGCTGGCACTTCTTCTCGGTCGCGATCTGTCTTTCGGCTTTCGCATAGGCAGCCAGCCGCTTGTTGCCCTCCGAACTTGGGTTTTCCTGGATGACCGTGGGCGTCAACAAGATGACGCGAATGCCAGCCTTTTGCGCCTGCTCGACCATTTTGGCGACGTTTTCTTTATAGGCCACCAGGATTTTCGGGTCTTTCGGTTTGTCGAGGCGGTGCCAAACGTCATTGATTCCGATGCTGATGGTGACCACGGCCGGCTTGAGCTTCACCACGTCGTTGTCGAACCGCCGCACCAGGTCCTCGGCCTTTTGACCGCCGATGCCCTTGTTGACCACCTTCGGAATCTTCAAGTCCGGATATTGCTGGGCCAAAACGGCGTCGATATCGCGGAGGTAGCCGCCCGCCGCGGTGATCGAATCGCCGATGGCGACGATGGTGTCGCCGGGCTTGAGCACCAACTGCTTCGGCGAATCCGCCGGCGCGGGCCCTAACAGAGCCAGGATCATTGCGAAGAAACTCCCAAACGCTTGCATAGCTAGAACTCCTTGCGAGAAAGTGGAAACTGCTTTCGGCTGTTCTCGTTATCTCGATTTCGTCGCTCCTTCATCATTCATCATTCATCATTCATCATTTCCCCTGCTCCATTTTCTTCGCCTGTTCCGCCGCTTGCTCGACCGCCCCGACGTACATGAACGCCTGTTCGGGCAGGTGGTCCCATTTGCCGTCGGCGATTTCTTCGAAGCTGCGGATCGTCTCGGCCAGCGGCGTGATCTCGCCCGGCTTGCCGGTGAACACCTCGGCCACCAGGAACGGCTGCGAAAGGAAGCGTTCCATTCGCCGGGCGCGGTGAACCACCAGCTTGTCGGCCTCGCTCAACTCGTCGACGCCGAGGATGGCGATGATGTCCTGCAACTCGCGGTATCGCTGCAAGGTCATCTGCACCCGCCGAGCGATGGCGTAGTGCCGGTCGCCGACGTACTGCGGATCGAGGATGCGGCTCGAGCTGGCCAGCGGATCGACCGCCGGGTAAATCCCCTTCTCGCTGATCGAGCGCTCCAGATAAATGAAAGCGTCCAACTGGGCAAAGGCGGCGGCGGGGGCCGGATCGGTCGGGTCGTCGGCCGGCACGTACACCGCCTGCACCGAGGTGATCGCCCCCTTGCTGGTCGAGGCGATTCGCTCCTGCAACTGGCCCATCTCGGTGGCCAGCGTCGGCTGGTAGCCCACCGCGGACGGCATTCGCCCCAGCAACGCCGAGACTTCGCTGCCGGCCTGCGAGAAACGGAAAATGTTGTCGATAAACAGGAGCACGTCGGCCCCGGTGGTGTCGCGGAAGTATTCGGCCATCGTCAGCGCCGACAGCGCCACCCGCAAGCGTGCCCCCGGCGGCTCGTTCATCTGGCCGAAGACCATGCAGGTCTGGTCGATGACGTGCCGGCCGGTGTCGCCGATCTTCGATTTCTGCATCTCCAGCCAGAGGTCGTTCCCTTCGCGGGTTCGCTCGCCGACGCCGGCGAAGACCGAGAATCCGCCGTGCGCCGAGGCGATCCGCGCGATCAGCTCGGTGAGCACGACCGTCTTGCCCAGCCCCGCCCCGCCGAACAAACCCGCCTTTCCGCCGCGGACAAAGGGCGTCAGCAGGTCGATCACCTTGATGCCCGTCTCGAAAATCTCCGTACGGGTGGAAAGATCGGTCACCTCGGGGGCTTCGCGGTGGATCGGCCAAAAGTCCTCGGCCTTGATCGGCCCGCGGCCGTCGATCACCTCGCCGGTGAGGTTGAAGACGCGGCCGAGCGTGCATTTGCCGACCGGCACCTTGACGGGCGAGCCGGTGTCGAGGCAATCCATCCCCCGCACCATGCCGTCGGTGTTGCCCAGGGCGACGCAGCGCACCCGTCCGCCGCCGAGATGCTGCTGCACCTCGCCGGTCAGGTCGAGCGTGATGCCCTTCTGTTTGCTCGTGATCTTGACCGCGTTGTAGATCGGCGGCAGATGATGTTCGGGGAATTCAGCGTCGAACGTCGAGCCGATGATCTGCGTCACGCGGCCGAGGTTTTTGGGAGTGACGGCCGTGATGGTAGCAGTAGTTGGCATGTATTATCTCTAGCTAGGACTTGGTTGTTCGCTTGGAATCCAAATAAACGGTATCGGGACAAATGTCTTGTTCGTGCGGCCAAACGACCGTTCCGTTTTCGGCCTTTACCTGCCGGAAGTAGGCGTTGTCTTGAAGTTCCCGAAACACGCCGAAGTCCAACAGCGGCCGACAATCATAGGTTCCTGTCTCGCCATTGCTGAAGGTGATTTCCAGCCGGTAATTGTCGCCAGGTTTCACCACCTTAACTCGCGGGTTCATGGTTTCACCTCAAGGGATCGATCTTGTAGGGCTGCTGGCCAGTGACGGCCAGTTGCCAATCAGCCATTAGTTCGTCCTTATGAATCTCGACCCACGCCAAAAGCAGCCGCATTTTCGCTGGCGGCAGCCGTCCTTCCAACACTTCGCCTTCGGCTATCGACACGACGGCTTCGTGTTCCTGGTATTTCGCATGAATGTGCGGCGCGTGATGCTGTTTGTTGTCCACGAAATACAAGGAGACAATAATCCCGTAGAACATCGAGACGACCGGCACGTTAGCCTCCTTTGTGAAGTCTATTCACTTCAGCGCCTCCGCCCCGCCGATAATCTCCAGCAATTCGCTGGTGATCTGCCCTTGCCGGGCGCGGTTGTAGGCCATCGACAACTGCGAGATCATGCTGTCGGCGTTTTCGGTGGCGGCCTTCATCGCCACCATCCGCGCGATCTGCTCGCTCACCGCGGCGTCGAGAAAACACTTGAACAGACGCACCTTGAAACTGGTCGGCACGATTTCGTCCAAGATACTCGCCGCCGAGGGCAGGAACTCGTATTGCCGTTCGCCGAGGGAGCCGGAGTTGTACTCCGCACGCTCCGCGCGCGGGCTCGGCACACGGCCTGTGCCGGATGCTGCGGTCAACTCGCCCAGCGGCAGCAACGTCTCGACGACCGCCGCCTGATGGCTGGCGCTTTGGAACTTCGTGTAAACCACGTCGAGCCGGTCGAGCGCCCCATCGCCGAAATCGAGCAGGTAGCGGCTGGCCAACACGTTGACCTCGGCGAAACTCGGCTTGTCGTTGAAATGGGTGAACGTCGCGGCCAGCGGCAGCTTGCGGAAGCGGAAAGCCGAAATCCCGCGCTTGCCCGCCATCTCGACGTCGACCTGCGGAATCTTGTCGCACAGTTCGTGGTAGCGGGCGACGGCCAGACGCAGCACGCTCGAATTGTAGCCGGCGCAGAGTCCGCGGTTGGCGGTCAGCACCAGCAGGATCGCCCGCTTCGTCTCCGCCCGCGGCGTCAGCAACGGATGTCTGACTTCCAGCCCGCTGTGGGCCAGATGGCCGACCAGGGCGGTGATTCGTTTCGTATACTCGGCCGCGGCAATAGCCCGATCCATCGCCCGCTTGAACTGCGCGGTCGAGATCAGTTCCATCGTCCGCGTAATCTTGCGAATACTGCGGATCGACTTGCGTCGGCGGTCTAATGCTCGGGCTTTGGCCATAAACGTCAGTTTACCATCAAGGAACTTTATCTGGTCAACGATTCTGCGCGGCAGTATTGGATCCTATTCCAGGGGCATGGTGAGCAATGTCGTCCTTTGACAAGTTGCCAGCGGTTGTGCCTAGCAACAACTTACGAACGGATACCGTAACCGATAGTTCATTCGCGTCTTTGTTCGGGTGTACAATGGCCAATACCATTTGCTTATATACTTCCTCCGGAAGCCACATTGCGAGTTCCCACGACAACCTATTGGCCCGCTCATAGTCGTCTTCGGAGGAAGATGCTTTCAATCTGCGCGCTAGAGCCAAATACTCCGCGGCGCGTGCGGCTTGCTCTTGCACTTTCCTGTTCCATTGCATTTCGTCGAGGAACCGACTGTACTCTTTTTGGAGGCTAAGTTTCAGTCGCTCAACGACCAGATTTCGCGCAAGGAATGCCACAATTAACAGGAGGGCACTCGTTACAACTGCATTAGACAAAACGCTCACAACGCTGTCCATTTTTCACCTGCCCGTCTGTAAGCGAACCTATGTGGCAGCCGAACCCTAACCGGCATTCGCGGGTATGTTCGCGGGTGGCACCGATAGCTCGGCTATCGGTGTGCCGGAGGCACAGGACGGCGCGGCAAACCCGGAAGACCCTCCCACGGCTTCGCTGCCCCCGATAGACGAGCTATCGGGGCCACCCGTTTTCTCGGCTTTCAATTCCTCCCAAAAACTCCTCGAACGGCCTCCAAGTACTCCAGTCTATGAACGGTATCCGGCTCCAGGTAACTGCCTTCCGTCCATTCGTTCCACGAGTTCAGCGTGAGCACGCGTTGGTTGGGCGGCCGCGACAGCAGCCGTTGCTTCGCTGCCTGCAACGCGGCCTTGAATCGTTGCGGCGTATTGCCGGAAATCGTGGGCGTGAACGGATAGCCGTAGTTGCCGTAGGCGGCGGACTGATCGGCTCGCGGCGAAGGGTCCCAGCCCATCGTCACGTTCGGGTAATACGGCACCTTGAACGTCTCGTCGGTCCTTCGCCAGAATTCCATGTACTCCCTTTGCACATCGTCGTAGGGATTGGCCGGCCATTGCGGCAAGCCAACGTGATGAACCCAGACGTACGAGGTGACGCTGTCGAAGCCGAGTTGCTCGACCAGTTCGGCCATGTTCGCCGGTTGCTTCTCGCCCGGCAGGACCGGAGTGCCCCAGATGACAGCATTCAGGTGCAGACCGGGCAAGCCCGCTGCCTTGGCCTTGTCGCGAAAGCGGTCCAAGGCGGTTCGCGTTGCCGGCACTGATCCGAATGAGTCCAGCAGTATCGACAGCTCGTAGAACGAAAAATAGGGCCGCCCGTCGAGCAGCCAGTAGCTCGGGTGTCTGAAATACTTGGCGATGACGTAGTCGGCGATCTTGTCGAACGTCTTGGGCAACACCCGGCCGGGATAGAGCGTTTGCAGCGGAACATTGAGCTTGCGAGGCTGTATCTCCTGCCAATCGTGGTTCGCCCACATCAATGCGAACTTCAGGCGTCGATTGTTCGCCGCGGGCAGAAATCCTCTTTCTAACCCGCGTTCGAGGAACGGCCCGTCGTCGTAGTAGTACCAGTCGAAGATGAAGGCGTCGATGCCGTGGTCGGCGGCCGCGTCGATCTTCTGGGCCATGACCTTCGGGTCCGACTCGTCGGTGTAGCCCCACAGCGGCTTCTTCGGCTGGTCGTGGCCGGGAAAGCGGGGTTTGGCCGCCTTGACCAATTCCCACTCGCTCCAGCCTTTGCCCTTGTTCTTTTCGTTTCGTGCGTCGCCCAGGTGGTAGTTGGGAAAATAGTAACATGCGACCTGAATCTTGGACGCGGGCGGGTCGGCATCGCGACCGAAGCATGGCATCGCGCACGCCGGCACGGCGGCCAACGATGCCGCCGCGGTCGTCTGCAGAAACGTGCGTCGCGTGTATGCAGTCACAAGTATCCCCGCTCTATACTACGCCGCGTGGACGCGGCGGCTAAACGGTTCCGCCAATCTGAAATCTCAAATCTCCGATCTACACCGTCGCCGTCTCCTTCTTCGGCGCGTACCGCCCTTGAAACTCCGCGATCGCCCCATCGACCTCCGCCGCCGTGTCGTCGTCCATCTTGCGGCTGTCGGTGATCTTCTGCCACAGTTCCTTCTTCTCTTCGTGAACGAACCGCAAGAAGCCCTCTTCCCAGGCGTGGACTTCGGCCAGCGGCACTTTATCGAGGTATCCGTGCGTGCCGGCGTAGATGCTCAGCACCTGGTCGGTGACGTGCATCGGGCGGCAGAGGCCCTGCTTCAACAGCTCGGTCATGCGGTAGCCGCGATCGAGCCGCGATTGCGTGGCGGCGTCCAGATCGGTGCCCAACTGGGCGAAGGCCTCCAACTCGCGGAAGGAGGCCAGGTCGAGCCGCAGACCGCCCGCCACTTTCTTCATCGCCGGCACCTGCGCGGCGCCGCCAACGCGCGAGACCGAAATGCCGACGTTCATCGCGGGACGCTGGCCGGCAAAGAACAGGTCGGGCTGCAAATAAATCTGTCCGTCGGTGATCGAAATCACGTTGGTGGGAATATAGGCCGACACCTCGCCTTCGAGCGTCTCGACGATCGGCAGGGCGGTAAGCGAGCCGGCCCCGCGCTCGTCGCTGAGTTTGGCCGCCCGCTCCAGCAAGCGGCTGTGGCAGTAGAAGATGTCGCCGGGATAGGCCTCGCGGCCGGGCGGACGACGCATCAGGAGCGAAATCTGCCGGTAGGCGGTGGCCTGCTTCGAGAGATCGTCGTAAATGATCAGCGCATCCTGCCCCTTGTACATGAAATACTCGGCCATCGCGCAGCCGGCGTAAGGGGCGACGTATTGCAGCGGGGCCGGATCGCTCGCCCCGGCGACGATCACCGTGGTGTAGGCCATCGCCCCTTGCTTGCGCAGCAACTCGATCAGCCCGGCCACGGTCGATTCCTTCTGCCCGATGGCCACGTAGAAGCACTTTACACCGGTCTCTTTTTGATTGAGGATCGTGTCGATGCAGATGGCGGTCTTGCCGGTCTTGCGGTCGCCGATGATCAGTTCGCGCTGGCCGCGGCCGATGGGGGTCATCGCATCGATGGCCTTGATGCCGGTTTGCAGCGGCACGTTGACCGGCTGGCGCTCGGCCACGCCGGGGGCGTCGGATTCGACCGGGCGGCGCTCGGTGGTTGCGACCGGGCCGCCGCCGTCCAATGGATTGCCCAGCGGATCGATCACGCGGCCCAAGACGGCGTCGCCGACCGGCACGGAGAGCAGCCGGCCGGTGCTGCGGACCTCGTCGCCTTCGTTGATCGAGAGGAAGTCGCCGAGGATGATGACGCCGACGGAGTTTTCTTCGAGGTTGAAGGCCAGACCGTTGATGCCGCCGGGGAATTCGACCATCTCGCCCGACATCACGCCCGACAGGCCGTAGACCCGCGCGATGCCGTCGCCCACCTCGATGACGCGGCCGACCTCGCGAACGTCGATCCGCGATTCGAACTGCTCAATTTCCTGCTGGATTACGGAAGCGATCTCGTCGGCTTTGAACTTCATGGGCACTCCTGTCGCTCACTTTTTGGCGAAGGTTTTGCAGTTGATTGGCGATCGAGCCGTCGTAAATCATGTCGCCGACGCGGAGCACCGCGCCGCCGATCAGGCTTGGATCGACCTTCTGTTCGATGATCGGCTCGCCTTCGAGCTTGCCGCGCAGCTCGGCGGCAATTCGGGCGGCCATTTCGGCGCTGACCGGCTCGGCGGTGGTCAACTGCACCGCGATGCGGCGGCGCAACTTGTCGTAGGCGACGTGCATCTGCCGGTGAATCGCCCGCAGACAATCGAGCCGGCCGTGCCGGGCGACGACCTTCAGGAAATTGACCACAAGCGGCGAGACCCGGCCGCCAAGCGTCTTGTCGATCAGCTTCTCTTTTTCCTCGGGCAGCACCAGGATCGAGTCGAAGACGGCCTCCAACTTGGGGAAGCGGTCGATCACTTCGGTCATCACCGCGTCGAGCTCATCGACGGCCGCCGCGGTCTGGCCAGCCTGCTCGGCAGCGTCCAACAGCCCCTTGGCATAAACGTCGGCGATATGCTCGGCGCCAACGTCGGCCTCGATTGCGGCCGCGGTGCGGGCGTGTTCGGCGGTGATGTCGCGGGATTCGGACATGGGTTAATGACGAAACTCGAATGACGAATGACGAAGAGAATAACGAAGCTCGAATGACGAATGACAAATTCGGCTTTCGTCCTTCGTGCTTCCTTCGTCATTCGTCATTCGTGCTTCGTCATTCATCCTAGACTTCAGTTCTTGCTAACGGTGAAGCCATTGACGGCCTGCTGGATCAGCTTGGCGTGATCGGCGGGATTGAGCTTGGCGCGGACGATCTTGCCGGCCAGCTCGACGGCCATCTTGGCGCTCTGGTCGGCGAGGTTGCGGACGGCGGCGTCGGCGGCCGACTCGATCTCTTTGATCGCCCGGACGTGTTCGGCGGCAGCCTCTTCCTTCGCCTTGTCGAGCAGCTCGCGGCCGAGTTGTTCGGCGTCGCGGCGGCCCTGGTCGAGGATGCCGCGGACTTCGTCTTTGGCCTCGTCGAGCTTCCGCTGGTAATCGGCGAGCACTTCCTTGGCCTTCTGATGGGCGGCCTCGGCCTCGGCGATTTGGTCGGCGATGCCCCGTTCGCGGCGGTCGATCGCGGCGGCCAGCGGCCCCCAGGCGTACCTCCAGAGCACCGCCAGCACGCAGATGAAGACCACGGCGGTCCAGAGGGCAAGGTCCGCCTCCAACGCCGAGGGGGCGAACGGGTTCAGGCCGGCTCCCTCATTCGACGACGTCTCGGCCGCCAACAACGGCGAGGCCGTCATTGAGCCGACGGCCGCAACCAACACACAAAGCAATGCTCGTTTCCACATCGTATCGCCACCCGCTGCGGGTGGCCCCGTCGCAGTTCAAGGGGAACAGTCCCCGCTCCGTTTGCGCGAGAGTTGGGACAGTCCCCGGTTGGTCAGCGGAACAAATTGATCAGGCACACAACGATGCCCAGCAGGGCGATGCCCTCGATCATGGCCGCCGTCACCAGCATGGCGGTCTGGATGTTGCCGGCGACTTCCGGCTGGCGGGCCATGCTTTCGACGGCACGCGAACCGATCGTGCCGATGCCGAAGCCCGCGCCGAGGGTCACCAGGCCTGCGCCGAAGGCGGCGCCCGCCAAGATCAGCAGGCTGGGCTCGGCCGGCGCCGGAGCGGCCGTGGCGGCCGGCGCGGTCTTGTCGCTCGCCGCCGCCTTGTCGGCCGGCGCTTTCTCGTCCGCCGCCAGCAGCAGCGCCGGCGCGCCCGCGGTCAACGCCACCATCACGAGCAATACGCTAATCTTCAACAACCTGTTCACTGCACGTATCTCCTTGAGAAAGAAACGAGGAACCTTCAATTCTATTAACAGCTTCTAATGCTGATGAATCGCCATGCCAATAAACAAGGCCGCCAGGAAGGCAAAAATGTACGCCTGCAAGAAGGCCACAAACAGCTCCAGCATATTGATGGCCGTGGCGCCGACCACCGTCACCGGCGTAACGCCGAACCATATCAGCGAGCCCGCCACGGCGGGGATGAATCCGACGATAATGGCCAAGCCCAGGTGACCGCCGAACATGTTGGCCAAGAGACGCACGGCCAACACGCTGTAGCGGATCACCATGCCGACGGTTTCCAACACCAGGATCATCGGCACCAGCATGATCTTCAGGCCGACGGATATCTCCATCGGCGGGCACAGTCCGGTCCAAAACCGCACCAGGCCATGCTTCTTCATGCCGATGCCGATGCCGACCAGGAAAGTGATCGCCGCCAAGGGCCCGGTCACGCTCAGCGAGGCGGTCGGCGAGCCGAGACACGGGACCAAGCCCATCAGGTTGCAGAACAAGATGAAGAAGAACAGGGTGAGAATGAACGGCAGAAGGCGGTCGGCGTCGCGCCGGCCGACGCCCGGGCGAACCATCGCGTCGCGGACGAAGAGCACGATCGCCTCGAGCATGTTCCAGAATCGCCCCTTGGGCGGCTGCCCGTTGGCCAGTTTTCGCGCCAACGGCACAAAGATCAGAATCATCAAGATCGCAACTGCCAGCTCCAGCACCATGAAGCGGGTGATCTGGTGGCCGTAGATCTTCGGCAGTACCCATTCGTAGCCAAAGGGGAAATCGAACTTATTGCCGTTGTTGACGTGTTGGGCGAGTCTAGATGGATCAAGGTTCATCGCGTTTTCGCTCCGGCGGAGGGGGCCGGCATGACGGCTTTGTCAGCCGCACCAGACTCAACGTTGCTATGATAAAACCCAAAACCACCCCCAAAACGAGGAACAACGGAGCAACGTGCAACCATTCGTCCAGCCAAATCCCCACCAGAACCGGAAGCACCAGTTCCAGCGAAATCGTAGTGATTCGCGCGGTCCACTCACACGCCAAGGCAAACGGTGAACGGTCGTCGCGTTGTTCCGTCACGGCGGGAACTGGCTCATTGGCCAGCAGGACCAGCTTTGACAGTAAACCAACCACTGTATTGTGGCATTCTTTCGCTGTCAACGATCCGCTTGGAAACGACCTGCGCGCTGCGCTTGATTGGCTAGACAGCCAGGCAAGCACAAACACGCTGAAAGAGGGGTTCAACAGCACAGTTTCTCGTTTTTTTGCGACACTATCGCTGCTTGTCTTTTCCCGGGACATTCCACATAACATGATTTGTAGTAATAGTTTACATCCTAGACATCCCGAGGTTTCTTCGCTCGAGAACAGTCAAGACCATTGCAAATCTCCGCTGAACTCGTTACAATCGAAGTTAAAGGTATTCCCTGCCTTGCCCGGTTTGCGCCGGGTGCCTGCCTATGGCGGGAAGCACACCGCGGCGGCTTCGGAATGCCGCACGAGCCAGTGACAATGGCCTACCTGTCACGGACGATGCTTGAACTGAGCCGACTCGCACCGATGGCTCTCGCGCGATCGGCCAAAGCGGAGATGAGCGTGGTAATGACTGCAGCAGATCTTAAAGGTCGAACGGTCAGGGACTTGGCGTCGATGGCCAAACGCAGGAAGGTGCCGGGCTGGCACTCGATGAAGAAGGATGAGTTGGTTCACGCCTTGGTGCGATACACCAAGAGCGAAAAGGCCTCGCCCCACGGAAACGGCCGCAACAAGCCGTCGGCCTGCCGCTCGCGGGCGGTGCGATGCTTGCAGCAGATCAAGACGAAGCTCGCCGAGGCCAAAGACCTGACGTTCCACAGCGTTTCCGACAAGGACGAGTTCACCAAAGACCGTCTGGTCGTCATGGTTCGCGACCCCTACTGGCTGCACGCCTACTGGGAACTGAGCCGGAAGAGCGTCGGGCGGGCGAAGGTCGCCCTGGGACCGTTCTGGCACGGAGCGCGGCCGGTCTTGCGGCTCTGCGAAGTGCTCCGCGACGGCACCACCACCTCCAGCCGGCAACTTGTGCGAGACGTGGAAATTCACGGCGGAGTTAACAACTGGTACATCGACGTCTACGATCCGCCGAAGACTTATCAGCTCAACGTCGGCTATCTGGCGGCGGAGGGGAAGTTCTACTGCTTGGCGCGGAGCAACGTGGTCAGCACGCCTGCGGCGGCCGTCGGCGACGCTCTCGACGGCAATTGGGCCGACGTGGCCAAGGACTTCGATCGCATCTTCGCGCTAAGCGGCGGGTACAGCGAGGCGGGGGCCAACGGCGAGTTGAAAGAGGTGCTCGAGGAGCGGCTGCGACGCCCCGTCGGCGACCCGGTCGCCCTGCAATTCGGCCCCGGAGCAGGCGGCCAGCAGATGCACCAGAGCGGCTTTGATTTTCAGGTCGATACCGAATTGATCGTTCATGGGGTCACCCATCCGGACGCCCACGTCACCCTGCGCGGCGAACCGGTGAAGATCCGCAGCGACGGCACGTTCGCCGTCCGCTTCAATCTGCCCGATCGTCGGCACGTCCTTCCGATGGTCGCCAGCAGCCGCGACGGCGGACAGCAGCGCACGATCGTCTTGGCCGTCGATCGCAACACGAAGATCATGGAACCGGTAGGCGACGATCCGGCCGAGTAATGCAAAGGCGGACTGCGAGGGGCTGGGCGCTTCAGTGCCCCGTAGTCCGCGGTTCGACGGCCCTCAGGTCCGCTTCGTCTTTTCGCCGCTGACCGCGTCGGGGCCGCGGGGACTGCCCCTTCGCCCACCGGGCACTGAAGTGCCCGGCCCTCGCTTCTTCCGCCCTCCGCCCTCGGTCTTCCGCCCTCCGCCCTCGGTCTTCCGCCCTCCGTCTTCTTCCCGTACAATGCCGGCATGTCCAACGATTTGTCGAAGGTATTGAGCGAGTGGCAGTTTCGCCCCGACGAGGTGCTCGTGCGGATTATTCCCGGCGACGACGGCCGGGGAAAAGTCCAGTTGCGGGTCAACCTGGGCATCCTGCAAATGGAGATGAACGGCCGGCCCGACGGCGAGCGGCCCGAGGGCTTCGAGTCCTGGTTGGATTACTACGAGTACATGCAGCAGGCGCACGACGAGACGCATCCCGACTCGGCGGCCTTCCAGTTGAGCGAGGAGGACTGTCTGCGGCTGTGGCGCGAGGCGGTTCAATACTATCATCGCTATTTGAGTTTTTGGCACTTGGAACTATTTGAATTGTGTGCCCGCGACACCGCGCGGAACCTGCGGCTGTTCGCCTTTGTGCGGGCGCACGCCTCGGAAGATCGCCACAAGCTGCAGTTCGACCAGTGGCGGCCCTACGCCCTGATGATGCACGCCCGCGCGGTGGCCACGCCCTTGGTGCAGCAACGGCTTTACGAGGAAGGCCTGCGGGCGATCGAAGCCGGCATCGAGGCGATCCGCGAGTTTCTCGACGATTACGAGCAGAGCCATCGCGCCGAAGAATGCGTCGAGCTGGTCAGCCTGGAGAAATGGCGCGAGGAGATTCTCTCGAAGGAGCAGCGCGCCGCGGCCGCCCGGCCGAAAAGCGCGATGCAGATTCTCCGCCAGAAACTGGAAGCGACCGTCGCCGCCGAGGAATTCGAGGAAGCCGCCAAACTCCGCGATCAAATCCGAAAACTCGGCGAGAAGAAACGATGAGGATTTCGCGCGAGGTCACTCGTCGCGCCGCACGCAAGCAATCACGCTCAAGCCAGCAGCGCCGTGAATCCCGCTTGGATGTAATGGTCGTGGTTTCTAGCCGCGTCGGGAGGTAATCCCACCGCCTTGCCGGCGTATTTCAACAGCCGGCGGCCGGGAGTGTCCTCGCGCGCATCGCAGGAAGGCGGCGACGACGTTTCCGGCACTTCCACGCGCACCTCCACCCCTTCCGGCAACACGACTGCCGAGTCGAGCACGACCAACCCCTGTCTGACATGACCGAGATACACCATGCAAGAAGCTTCGCGTTCCTTCACAATTCTACCACAAAACATCATGGCCGCCAGTCTGGCGCCGGGACAGCGCCGTGCGCATTCTTGACGGTAGTCCAAGGTATGCTTATGATGAGAACATCATGACGCTCGTTGCGGAAATAACGACGGCCGAACAGTTGTTCCAAGAACCCTGCTTGGGACGTTGTGAATTGTTGCGCGGGGAGATTGTCTGCACGTCGCCTTCCGGTTCTTTGCACGCTGTCGTCGTTGCGGCGCTCGGCGGGGTTCTTTACGATTTCGTGCAGCAGCGAAAACTCGGTTGGGTGTTTGGCGGGGAAGGGGGATTCCTGATTCGTCGCGATCCCGACACGGTTCGAGCGCCCGACGCGGCTTTCGTCAGCGCCGCGAGGATGCCGGCATCTGTTCCCTCCGGCTTCTTTCCCGGCCCGCCGGATCTTGCCGCGGAGGTGCTTTCGCCAAACGATGGCGCTTCCAACGTCTTCGCGAAGGTATCCGATTGGCTCGAAACCGGCTGCCGTAAAGTCTGGATTCTCGATCCTAAAACGCGAAGCATCGCCGTCTATTCACCCGACGCGCAGATGCGGATGCTGCACGTCTCCGATACGCTCAGCGGTGACGACGTGCTGCCTGGATTCCAGATCGAGGTCCGACGGCTCTTTCCTGCATGATCCTTCTTCACAGTCTCATTGATTTCCCCGACTCGCTCCGCGGCGGCGCCGTGGCGATCGGCAACTTCGACGGCGTCCACCTGGGCCATGCTCGATTGATCGAGCGATTGCGGGCGATGGCCGAGCGGGTGGCGGGGCCGGCGGTGGTGTTCACCTTCGAGCCGTCGCCGACGTGCGTCCTCCATCCCGACCTCGCTCCCGAGCCGCTGCTCTGGTTGGATCGCAAGATCGAAATCCTCGCCGAACTGGGCGCCGACGTGGTCTTGGTCTATCCGACCGACAAGAGTTTCCTCGAGATGGAGGCCCGCCAGTTCTTCGACGGCATCGTTCGCGGCCGGCTGGCGGCCAGGGGGATGGTCGAAGGGCCGAACTTCTTCTTCGGCCGCAATCGCTCGGGAAGCGTCGAGGTCTTGCGGCAGTTCTGCGGCGAGGCGCAGATGCCCTTCGAGGTGGTTCCGCCGCTCGAGGTCGGCGGCCAGGTCGTTTCCAGCTCGCGGGTTCGCTCGTTGCTGACGGCCGGCCGGCTCGACGAGGCCCGGGCGATGCTGGGCCGGCCCTATCGCATCCGCGGCATTGTGGTTCGCGGGGCCGGTCGCGGCGGCAAGCTCGGCTATCCGACCGCCAACCTGGGCCGGATCGACACGCTCCTGCCCGCTGAGGGAATTTACGCCGCCCGAGTTCGTATCCGGCACACGCCGTGTGCCGAGAAAGAAGTCGGCACACGGCGTGTGCCGGCTACCATGCCGGATACCGTGGCGGATGCCGACGTCTGGCGGCCGGCCGCCGTCAGCTTGGGGCCGAATCCGACGTTCGGCGAGGCAGCGTTGAAGCTGGAGACGCATATCATCGGATTTCAAGGCGACCTTTACGGGCGGCCGGTGGAGGTTGACTTTCTCGCCCGATTGAGGGACATTAAGCGATTCGAGTCGATTGATGCCCTTTTGGCCGAGATGGCTCGGGACGTGGAACAAACAAAGGAAATCTGTAGTTGAAAATGGCGCCCTGGTCCCGTTTTGTGGAGATTGTTCGCGCCCATCGGCGATTCGTGCTCACCACGCACGTTCGACCGGACGGCGACGCGGTCGGCAGCGAATTGGCGATGGGCGAGATTTTGCAGGCGCTCGGCAAGGACGTGCTCTTGTGCAACGACTTTGCCCTCCCGCCAAGCCTGCGGTTTCTCGACGCCGGCCGGAAGCATCGCCGGCTTGGCGTCGATGTCGTCGCTGAGCAGCTTGCCGATCGCGAGGTGCTGGTGATTCTCGACACCACGGCCTGGGCGCAATTGGGGGCGATGGCCGACGTGATCAGGGCCAGCAAGGCGATCAAGGTGGTGATCGATCATCACATTAGCGGCGATGATTTGGGAGCAGAGCTGTTCAAGGATCCGGAGGTCGAGGCCACGGGCCGATTGGTGATCGAGGCGGCCGATGAGTTGGGCGTGCCCATTGGGCCCGAGATCGCCGTGCCGGCCTTCGCCGCGCTGACGACCGACACCGGCTGGTTCCGCTTCAGCTCGACCGGGGCCGAGACGTTGCGGCTGGCCGCCCGGCTGGTCGAAGCCGGGGCGAAGCCCGACCAGCTTTACAAGCAGCTTTACGAGAGCGACTCTCACGCCCGGCTGCAACTGATCGGCCGCGCCCTGGTGCATACGCAGAGCGAATTGTCGGGGCGATTGATCCACACCTGGCTCGACCGGGCGGATTTCGAGGCCTGCGGGGCGTTGCCCTCCGACAGCGAAGACATCATCAACCTGACGCTCTCGGTCGGCGGAACGCAAGTCGCCGTGATCCTGGTCGAGCAACCCAAGGGCGGCTTCAAAATCAGCTTCCGCAGCCGTTGCGAAGTCGATTGCAGCCGGATCGCCGAGCAATTCGGCGGCGGCGGACACAAAAAAGCGGCCGGGGCGTGCTTGAACGAGCCGCTCGACGCCGCGCAAACCAAAGTGCTCGACGCGGTTCGCGCAGCAATGAAGACCGTTTAGCAGCCGCCGGCACGGCGGCTCGCCTTTCTGGCTTGAATGCGAAGCGCTATGAAGAATTCAACTCCATCCTGCTGCTGTGGACAAAAGGGAAACGGTGAGCGTAATACCCGCCGCGGTTTTCTGGGTCAGGCTCTGGCCGTCATCTGCGGCACTGCGGCACTGGCGACGCCGGTGGTGGCGGGTCTCGTCGCGTTTCTGAATCCGCTGCGGCAGAGGAGCCAAGGCGGACAATTCATGCGGCTGGCCTCGCTCGAAACCATCCCGGCAGACGGCACGCCGCTGAAAGTGCCCGTCATCGCCGACCGCGCCGACGCCTGGAGCCGCTTTCCCGCCGAGCCGATTGGGGCCGTGTTCCTGCGGCACAGCGGCGGCAGCGTCACCGCCTTGCAGGTGATCTGCCCGCACGCCGGTTGCTCGATCAACTACGACGCCGCGGGCCGCAAGTACTCCTGCCCCTGTCATGCGGCCAGTTTCGACCTGTCGGGCAGACGCACCGACGTCACTTCGCCCAGCCCCCGCGACATGGATTCGCTGGCAGTCGAAATTCGAGACAAGAGCCAAGTCTACGTGAAGTTTCAGACGTTCGGCGTCGGCACCGCGAAAAAAGTCGCGCAAGCATGAAAGAAAACCGCTTGCGGTTTCGCGGGCAGCCGCCCGCAGAAAACAATCTCGTGACGAGTTGAAAGAATGAAGAACCTCCTCTGTTGGTTCAACGATCGGAGTGGCTTGAGCGATTCGCTCGGCCGCCTGGCCGGCTCACCGGTGCCGGGCGGGGCCTGCTGGTGCAGGGTCTGGCCGTGTGTCATCGCGTTCCTCTTTTGCGTCCAGGCGATTACGGGCTTCTTCCTCTGGGCCTACTATAGCCCCAGCGCGCAGACCGCTTGGGAAAGCGTTTACTACGTCCAGAGTGAAGTGGCCGGCGGCTGGCTGCTGCGGGCGATCCATCATTACACCGCCCACGTGCTCCTGGCCGTGCTGATATTGGCCGTCGTGCAGAGCATCCTCAGCCGTGCATATCGGGCGCCGCGAGAATTGGTGTTTTGGGCCACGGTGGGGTTGGGGTTGTTCGCGCTGGCCGCCGTCCTAACCGGCGATCTGCTCTCCTGGGACCAGAACGGCTACGCCGCCACCAAGACGCGGACCGGCTTCCTCACCTTCTTGCCCTGGGTGGGAAACGGCCTGCTGAAGATCGCCATCGGTGGCCCGGGACCCGCGCTGGGCAGCCTCTCGCTGACCCGCTTCTTCGCCATGCACGTCGGCCTGTTCGGCGGCGGGTTCCTGCTCCTGCTGCTGATCCGCAGTGCTCTGGCCCGGCGTGCGAACGTCAAGATCGTAAGAGATGCCGGTGACGCTGCCGTTTTTGTTTCCCACTGGCCGGCACAGGCGTGGCGCGGGGCGGCGGCATGTCTGGTTGCGATGGCGGTGGTTCTCCTGTTGGCCTGTCAACACGGCGTGAAAGGGCCCCACGCCGGGACGCCGTTGTTGTCGCCCGCCGATACGAATCCCTTGAACGCCTATGACGCCGCTCGGCCGGAGTGGTTTCTCACCGGCGTGTACGAGTTCTCGCACCTCTTTCCCGGCGAGTGGGGCATCGTGCCGATCTTCATCATCCCCGGCGCGCTGGTGCTGATCGTGTTGGCCATGCCCTTCCTGGCCAAGCATTGGATCGGCCAGGGCTTCAACCTGCTGTTCACCGTGGCGTTGCTGGCTGGCGTAAGTTGGCTAACCTATCTTTCCTACGAAAAAGACCGCAACAACCCGGCCCAGCAGAAGGCGATTGCCGTCGAGTTGTGGCGGGCTGATCGTGTCTGCGCGCTGATCCGGCACAACCAGGGCATCCCGCCCAGCGGCGCCTTGAGCCTGCTCGAACGCGATCCCAAGGCCGAAGGGCCGCGGTTGTTCGCCCAGCAGTGCGCCAGTTGCCACAATCACGCCGTCCCCGGCGGCAAGCGCGAAGACCTCGTCCAGAACTTCTCCAGCGAAAAGCCGACGGCCCCGAATCTCGCCGGCTTCGCCAGCCGCCGCTGGATCACGGGCCTGCTCGATCCCAAGCGCATCAGCGGCCCCGACTACTTCGGCGGCACGAAGCTCCGCGGCGGCGACATGCCCGGTTTCGTCAAGGAGACCTTCGGCGACGCCGACGCCGAGCAAAAGATGAACCTCGAGAAGGTCGTGAAGGCCCTCTCGGCCGAGGCGCATTTGCCCTCGCAGAAGCAACTCGATGCGGCCGACGCCAAAGAGATCGAGCAGGGCCGCAAACTCATCGTCGGCGACTTCGGCTGCACCAACTGCCACAAGTTCCACAACAGCGGCTCATCGGGCTCGGCCCCCGAGTTGACCAACTACGGCTCGGCCGAGTGGATCGCCGGCATTCTCAGCAACCCCGCCAACCGCCGCTTTTATGGGAAGCTCAACGACCGCATGCCCGCTTACGCCGCCACGAACGATCCAAAACAGAACACGCTGAGCCCCGAGCAGATCAGCCTGTTGGCGGATTGGCTGCGCGGGGAGTGGTGTGGAAATGATGAATGATGAATGATGAATGATGAATGATGAATGATAAGAGATGAGTGATAAGGGACGAAGGGCAATTGGCAATGGCTGATAGCTGAACGCTCATTGCTGAAAACTGACCGCTGCGGATTCGCCGCCATGAAAAAGACCCTCCGCGCTTTCCTTGCCGTCGAGATCACGCCGCCAATCCGCAAACGGACAGAGGAGTTGATTGCGGCTTTGGCCCGCACGTCAGCCGACGTGAAATGGGTCGAGCCGCACAATCTGCATCTGACGCTGAAGTTCCTGGGCGACGTGCCCCAGCAGGAGATCGCCGCGGTATGCCAGGCGATGGCCTGCGGGGCGGCCGAGGTGGTGCCGTTCGAGTTGGACGTGCGCGGCGCCGGGGCCTTTCCCACGGCGGCCCGGCCGCGCACCGTCTGGCTGGGGGCGGGCGAAGGTTCGCAGCCGATGGTCGTCCTGCACGATCGCATCGAGGCCGAATTGGCCAAATTGGGCTACCGCGAAGAGCATCGGCGGTTCCAGACCCATCTGACCATCGGTCGGGTGCGCGGGGCGGGACCCGGCATCGCCGAGTTGGGCCATCTTGTTCAACAGCACGCCGACTTTGCCGCCGGACGAATGACGGTGGGCAGGGTGACGCTCTTTTCCAGCACACTCACGCCAAACGGCCCAGTTTATGAGCCCTTGGATACCGCACCCCTCGCCGATGTCCTCTTGAAAGCCACCAAGCGAAAGGCTTAGCGGAGACAGGAGTTACGATCCAGTTTCCCGCGCACGCGGACCCCCCCGGCAGATTATAAGCCCGCTGCGCCACCAAGACGCGGGCCGCTCTCCGATCTAGTTGAGAGCGGCGCGACGTGATAGATTATGGTTGCGACGATTCGACAAGCGTGCTCCTCGCCTCCGAACTACCTCTTCCTCTTCTTCCTTTTCTTCCTTTTCGAGAGAACGCATTTCTTCGACCATCGTGATGATTGAGACATGCGGCTTGTTGTCATGTCGTCGTGGCAGTTTCGCCGCGGCATCACTCAAGAAGCGATTGATGTTCACAAAGGCGTCCCCAAAAAACTTGGCGATATGTTCGACAAGGCCATCGCCCTCCTTGGCCATTTCGGCGAGATCAATGAGTTTCTGCCTGATCGCAAAGGAGAGCAGTTTGATCTCATCGGTGATTGTTGCGCCCTGCGGTACTGCACCCGCTCGAAATTCAAGTCCGAATACAGACAAATAAGCTCGCAGGTCACCAATACTAAGGTCGTTGTCCGTTCCATGTTCCAGCTTAGATACCCAGCTTTGGGAGCGATCCAGCTTGCTGGCAACCTCCTCTTGAGATAGCCCGTGTGAAGACCGAAGAATTGCCAAGTCCTTAACCAACTTCCTTTCGGCTATGTACTGGTCAAACTCGGCAGCCGCGAGCGCAGAATCTGCCTCGGTCACGTCGTTCAACATTGCCGAAACGCTCTCGTATTTTTTATTCTTGGACATGGGCTTTTTCTCCAGCGATGGTGGGTACGATGTCTCCTTTTCGAATACTCTTCAAGAACTCTCTACATGTTGCAATGTCTCGTTGTTGAGTATCCTTGTCTCCAATGATTATCACGAACAAGCATTCCTGCACCTCGTCGGGGAAAACGTACAATCGTGTTTCCAGTGCGTGACCGCCCGCACCACTCTGGTCAACGGCAAGCAACCCTTCGGATTCCCGGTGGATGAAGCCGAATTTTGCCGATGCCGGTTTCTGGCCTTTTTGCAGGGCCTTGAAGAACGTATCGAGGTTATTGTGGACCGCATTCCACTCAGCCTTATGCTTCTTTTGCCACTTTTTCCGTTGACTCACATAGGTATGTTGTTGATCGAGCACCCACATAGTCATTATCCATTATCGGAATGAAACTGCAAGGAGCATGGGCTGGAGATATGGATTTTATTCCAAATTGGAATGTCTGTCAAGCCGAATAACGGGGTAATGAAGCTTAAGCGGCGCTTTTGGCAATTGCTAAACTCCATCATACGAGCCCCACTTCTGGGTAATGCGCAGGAGGTGTCCATGAGCCCATTGCAGAATTCTGTTCTGGTGCTCTAATATCAACTACACGGCGCTACATGCCCCTATACGCTAAGGGAAAAGATGAAGAAGATCGGAAAAGAAGACCGCGCGCTGCGCCTTCAGACCTCATTTCGGCCAGCAACTCCGATCAACAGCATGGATTTGTTTGCTGGCCGCCAAAAGCAGTCGCGAGCAATCCTTGCCGCAACAAACCAAAACGGTCGTCATGTCGTACTCTTTGGCGAAAGGGGAGTTGGCAAAACTTCGCTTGCCAACGTTTTGTGCTTCTTAATTCAGTCGCCGGGGTGGCCGAAATTAACGCCAATCGTAAACTGCACACGAAACGACAGTTATGGAACGCTGTGGGGTCGTGTCTTTAGCGAGATCGTCAGAGCTCTCGACAAGATGGACGAGCAGGGACAACCAATCGGAGTTGCAAAAGAATGCAGACGACTGCTTCGGATGGCCAACGAGACGTATTTTGAAGGAATAACAATGGATGCCGTGAAAGCGGTTTTATCCGACATCGGCGCGAAGACGTTGCTTGTCGTCGTGCTAGATGAGTTTGACAGATTGGAAAGTGCATCTGTACGGCAGGAGGTTGCCGACACGATCAAATACCTGTCGGATCGAAATGTGCCTTGCACCGTTGTTCTGGTTGGCGTTTCCGATGACGTGGATGGGCTGATTGCTGACCATCGTTCGATTGAGCGCTGCCTCGCTCAAGTCAACATGCCAAGAATGTCGCGCGACGAACTAGAGGAGATTGTGACTCGGTGTTTGAACCGAGTGGGAATGCGTGCGGAGCCATCAGCGCTGCACGAAATATCACGCATATCCTCGGGTTTGCCACATTACACGCACCTTCTCGGGCTATATGCAGGATTGAGGGCGATTGATGCTGATGAATTGCAGGTGACATCGATTCACGTGATGGAGTCGTTGGCGGAAGCAACGGAGAATTCCCACCAGACCGTCAAATCAGCCTACGTCCGTGCAACCGAAAGTTCCCAGCGTACCGCAAAATACCGGGAGGTATTGACTGCGTGTGCGATGGCACGAACGAATGAACTTGGCTTCTTCTCAGTATCAGATGCTCGCGAACCACTCACAATGATTCTGCACAAACCCGCGCACATCGAGGCTTTCGCGAGGCATCTCCACACGTTTTGCAGCGATGATGGTGGCCCGGTGTTGCGACGCATTCTAATAAAGGGTCATCCACAGTTTCGCTTTATCAACCCTTTGATGCAACCGTACGTTCTACTGAAGGCACTTTCAGAGCAAATTATCACAGAGGACGACCTGCGGGCGACGCGTGACCCAGAAGACCCACAAAAACGACTGTTCTGAACAAGGAGATAAGGCCCCCGTCCAATTCGCCGCGCGCCCCTGCACCCCGTCTTCCGGGTTATCCCTCAGGAACACACTGTTGACCCAATACCGGATAGACTGCTCTTGTCCGTCGAGCCTTGCGGGCATACATTGGAACGTTCCCGCTCGCGCTCTGCTAACGTTCCCTTCCGGAGAATCGTAACGGTTGGTAGCGACGGGGAGTTTAGCCGGCGAACTGGTTGGCCGCGTCTTGGCCGGAAGAGAGTGGGGGCTCGCGGCGGGCAAGCCCGCCGGCTAAACGGACACCCGATGGCCCAACGGGTGCAAACGGCGAATTGCGTCAGACGATCGGAGACGGATGCCATGAGTTCTGGCCAGCAAAGATGTGTCGTGGCTCTGCCGCAGCAGGACGGTTCCGCCGGAGTTGCTGCGCCCGAGGCTGCCGAGACTGCGGAGTCGCTCGGATCGCCGGTTCGCCGGGCGATCCACCAGACGCGGCAGTGGCTGCTGTCCCAGCAGGCCAGTGACGGCTCGTGGTGCGCCGAGCTCGAAGGGGACACGATCCTGGAGAGCGAGACGATCCTGTTGCTGGCGTTTCTCGGCCGCGAGGACTCTGAGTTCGCCCGCCGCCTGGCCGCATACATTATCGAGAAGCAGCTTCCGCAAGGGGGCTGGGCGATGTATCCCGGCGGCGCGATCGAGATCAGCGGCAGCGTGAAGGCGTATTTCGCGCTAAAACTGACCGGCCACAGCCCCTCGGCCGAATACATGCAGCGGGCCCGCCGCGCGATCCTGACCGACGGCGGCGCGGACGCGGTGAACAGCTTCACGCGGTTTTACCTGGCGCTGCTCGGCCAGATTTCTTACGAGCAATGCCCGGCTGTCCCGCCGGAGATCGTGCTGTTGCCGAAATGGTTCCCGGTCAACCTCTTTGCGGTGAGCGCCTGGTCGCGGACGATCATCGTGCCGCTGTCGATCATCTCGGCGTTTCGGCCGGTGCGGCGGATCGAGCCGCGGCAGGGGATTCGCGAGTTATTTTTGCGCGAGCCGGAGGATTGGCGGCCGCTGCGGTGTCCGGGGCTGGCGGGCGGGACCGGGCTATTGAGTTGGGACCGCTTCTTCCGCACGATCGACCGGCTGGCGAAATGGTGCCAGCGTCGCCGGCTGTTGCCGTTTCGCCGCAAGGCCCTGGCCGCCGCCGAGCGCTGGATGCGGATTCGCTTCGATCGCAGCGACGGCCTGGGAGCGATCTATCCGCCGATGGTCTGGAGCATCATCGCGTTGAAGTGCCTGGGCTATCCCGACGACAGCCCCGAGATGCGCTATTGCCGCGAGGAATTGCAGAAGTTGGTGATCGAAGACGACAAGGCCGGCACGGTCCGGCTGCAACCCTGCAAGTCGCCGGTGTGGGACACGGCGATTGCGGTGCGGGCGTTGGCGGCCAGCGGCGTGCAGCCCGACAATCCCGCCATGCGCGAGGCCATCGGTTGGTTGCTGGACCGGCAGGTCCGGCGGCGCGGCGATTGGACCGAGACGGTCGATGCCGAGCCGGGCGGCTGGGCCTTCGAGTATACCAACGACTTCTATCCCGACAACGACGACACGAGCATGGTGTTGATGGCCCTGCAAACGCAGTTCTCCGGCGCTACGGCGGTGCATGGCGGCTTGCCGCCGGAACTACGTTTGGCCGGCGATGTGTCCGCTGTTCGCGGCGGCAATGGTGATTTTCGCGGGGACTGTTCCAATGCTAGCGCAGGCGAGAACGGGATTGTCCCGCTTGAGGCCCTTGCCGATGTTCTATCGGCGGGGCGGCCGGGGGAGGACCAACGGCGCGTAATCCAACTCGACGACGCGCTGTCGGCCATCGACCTCGGCCTGCGGTGGCTGCTGGCCATGCAGAACCGCGACGGCGGCTGGGGGGCGTTCGATCGAAACAACAACCGCGGCTTCCTCTGCCACGTCCCCTTCGCCGATCACAACGCCATGATCGACCCCAGCACGCCCGACTTGGCCGGCCGCGTATTGGAGGCCCTTGGGCACTTGGGCCATCGCCGCGGCGAACCGGCGGTCGATCGGGCCGTCGCCTATATCCGCCGCCAACAGAACGCCGACGGCAGTTGGTTCGGCCGCTGGGGCGTCAACTACGTCTACGGCACCTGGCAGGCGATCACCGGGCTGGCGGCCGTCGGCGTGCCCAGCGACGATCCGGCCATCGTCTCCGGGGCCGATTGGCTCCTGGCCCATCAGCAGGTCTGCGGCGGCTGGGGCGAATCGCCCGACAGTTACGAGTCGCCCCATCTTCGCGGCCAAGGCACGGCGACAGCCTCACAAACCGCTTGGGCGATCCTGGGCCTCGTGGCGGCCGGCATGGAGCGGCATCCGGCCGTGCTCCGCGGCATTCGCTACCTGACCACGATGCAAAGCGACGACGGCGCCTGGGACGAGACCGAGTTCACCGGCACCGGCTTCCCCCGCGTCTTCTACCTGCGATACCATTACTATCCGATCTACTTTCCATTACTGGCCCTTTCGCAATGGGCGACGAAGATCGACGCGAACCGGCAAGACCAGTGCGAAACCGTAAGCGGCGGATTCTCGTCGGCAAATCACCATCCTTGACCCCGCTCTCATGCGTTTTCCATTCTCGCTGACCCGCTCGATGACCTCCTACCTGCTCCGCAAACGTTTGGCGGGCGAGAAGAAGTTCCCGCTGGTCTTGATGCTCGAACCACTGCACGCCTGCAACCTCTGCTGCACCGGCTGCGGCCGAATCCGCGAATACGCCGATACGCTGCACTCGCGGCTGCCGATCGATAAGTGTCTGGCCGCGGCCGAGGAGTGCGGGGCGCCGATCGTCAGCGTCTGCGGCGGCGAGCCGCTGATCTACCCGGAAATCGAAGTGCTGGTCGAAAGCCTCGTCTCGCGGCGGAAACACGTTTACCTCTGCACCAACGGCACTCTCCTGGCCAAGAAGATCCGCGGTCTCCGCCCCAGCAGCCGGCTGCTGATCAACGTGCATCTTGACGGCATGGAGGCGACGCACGACCGGCTGGCCGAGCGTCCCGGCGTGTTCGAGGAGGTGATCCACGGCATCGTCGCCGCCAAGTCGGCCGGGTTCATCGTCTGCACCAATACGACCGTCTACCGCGACACCGACATGGACGAGGTCGCCGTGCTGTTCGACTATCTGCGCGAACTGGACGTGGACGGCTTCATGATTTCGCCGGCTTTCAGCTACGCCGCGGTCCGCGACGTCGATCCTGCCGCCGCCGCCGACATTTTCATGACCCGCGACGAGGTACACGCCAAGTTCCGTGCGGCCCGGGCGACGCTGAAACATTTCCGCCTGACGGCCTCGCCGATCTACATGGAGTTTCTCCGCGGCGAAAGAGAATTGACCTGCGCCGCTTGGGCCAACCCGACGTACAACGTCCGCGGCTGGCGCGGCCCTTGCTATCTGCTCGGCGATGCCCATTACCACAGCTACCGCGAGCTGGTCGAAGCGACCGATTGGAGCCGGTTGGGCCCCGGCGGCGATCCGCGCTGCCAACACTGCCTGACGCACTGTGGCTTCGAGCCGGCGGCGGTGCTCACCACGCAAAAAGGCTTCGGCGACGTGCTGCGGATGGCGGTCTGGCAGATGACGTGATCGGACAAGGCCGGGTTCTTCCCCACGATCCGCTCGCGGCGGTTGTCGTAGCGATACGTCATGTTCAGCCGAAAGCTCAGCAGCGCCGGCATCAGCCCAACGGTGAACAGGGCGCGAACTGTCCGCAGCAGAATGCGGTCGAGGCGATAGAACTGGTGGTAGAGCCAGTCGGCGCCGTCCTGTAACTGCTGGGCGGTCATTCGCGCCGGCCGCATCACCACGTGGCGATAATCGTAATGCCGCCAGTCGCGGTCGGTGATGCGGCCGGCGCGCTCGAACTCGTCGTACAACGGCGTGCCCGGCTGCGGCGTCAAGATCGCCAGTTGCGGCGCATTGACGCGGGCTTTCTGAAGGAATCGCAGCGTGCGTTGGAAGACGGTCGGGTCGTCGCCGTCGAGGCCGACGATCATTCCCGCCTGCACGCCGATGCCCTGTGCCTGAATCGCCGCGATCCGCCGCAAGTATCCCTGCTGGTCGTTGAAGCCCTTGTCGATGGCATCGAGGTTCTCCTGGCTAATCGTTTCGACGCCGACGAACAGCCCGCAGCAACCGGCGGCGCGGGCCAGTTCCAGCAACTCCGGGTCGTCGGCGATCTTCAGCGAGCATTGGCTGATCCATCGCTTCCTGAGCGGCGACATCGCGCGAAACAGCCGCCTGGCGTACTCGGGATCGGCGATGATGTTGTCGTCGACGAACATGAAATTGCGGGGAATGGACTTCAGTTCTTCCAGCACGTGCTCCAGCGGGCGGCTGCGATGCGTGCCGCCGGCAAAGGCGGTAATCGAGCAGAACTTGCAGCAGTGGCGGCAGCCGCGGCCGGTCTGCACCGCGTGCGTGGTCACGTAGTGGCGGCTCGTTCCGGCCGTCAGCTCACGACGAGGGACGGGGGTGGCGGCAAGGTCCGGCCGCTCCGCCGCGCGATAGAAGCGGGCAAGCCGGCCGCGCTCGACGTCTTCGAGCACCCGCGGCCAAAGCCCTTCCGCCTCGCCGATCACCACAGCGTCGAAATGCTCGGCCGCCTCCTCCGGGCAAAAAGTGGCGTGAAAGCCGCCGGCCACGACGGTCTTCCCCCGCCGGCGGAACTCGTCGGCGATCTCATACGCCCGCGGGGCCAACGCCGTCATGAAGGTAATGCCGACCAGGTCGCAGGGGGCGTCGAAATCGAGCGGCTGCACGTTCTCGTCGCAGATCGCCACCTCATGCTCGCCCGGCGTCAGCGCGGCAACGGTCGTCAGCGACAGCACGCTGAACCGCAACATCTTTCGCTTGGGCACGCGGCTGTCCGTGACGCGCAGATGCTCGGCAGCCGGCAGGACCAGAAGGACTTTCATGGCAAACACTCCTTTCCAAATGGGGCCAGAGGAGGCGACAGCTTCCCTGCCACGCAGGATGTGCGGGTTCCCGCCGGCGCGGCGCCATCGCCGCCGCACGCAAAGTCGGGGGGAGTGCGATCGTCGTCCCGATTCTAAAGCGTGGGCCGGCGAGAGATGCAACGCGCCTCTCAGAAACGCCGCTTCGCCCTCCCCGGAGTGCGGGCTTCTCGCCCGCGAGCATTAGCGGGGGATACGTCTGGCTGAAGGGAGTCCATCCCGGCTATTTCGCCTATTTGCCGCCGTGGCCTAAGCGGCCGTGATCGGCAAACAACGACTCGCTGCGGCCGGCGGCTTTGCGCGACGATTGGTTCGTACGCGATGAAGGGGCGTCGGCGGCGAAGGGCGATTGGCCGGTCGCATCGGCCGCGGCTGCCCGCCGGGCGATCAGCATCGACTCGGACTGCGGGTCGTCCTTGACGAACAGAACCAGTCGGTTCTCGCAGTCGCCGAAGAACCAGCGGACGCGGCCAGTGTCGCCCTGCGTGGCGCTGCGGTAGGCGCTTAGTTCGAGATTTGGCCCATCGAGCGTCCACTGGCCTTCACCGGCGTCGGTGGGTTTGCTGGAGTTGCCGGCAACGACCTGTTGGTAGCGGCCGCCGGGCTGCAAGTCAACCGTCACCGTGCTGGCGGCGGCATCGACGTAGAATCGCCACTGCCCGAGCACGTCTGCCGGGCCGAGCGCTCGCGCGGTCGGCGTCGGCGTCATGGCCGCCGCCAGGATCGGGTCGGGCGATGGTTCGGGCGCGATCCAGCCGTTCAGTTTGTAACCCAGCCAGCCCACGCCGCCGGAAACCGTGACTCCCGTCAGCAGAACAACCGGCCCGAGACCCAGAGATCCACACGATGCGATGACCACGGCCGCCGCCAACACCGCGGCGAAGGCCATCACCAGGAAGCCCAGAAAGTGGCGGCCGCGGCCGAGGGTGAACCAGTAGATCAAGCCGCCTACGGCAACGAAGACCAGCGGCGCGCCGAGGACGATCAGTTCGACGGGCAGCCCCCAACATGAGGCGCAGGGCGCGGCGCGCCTCAGCCCGCTTCGGCCGACGCCGGCCGCAACAGCAGCGCCAACGGCAAGACGCCCAGAATCCACGCCCCTCGTCGGAACATAGTTTGACGCCTACCCAGAAACGTGCCCCGTACCACTGATGATTGTAACGCGAATGCACAAAGAAGGCAACCGTGTCACGGGCGCAGTAACGGATTATGGCGGTTACCTCCGAACCGTTTAGCCGCCGCGTCCACGCGGCGCTGCAGTCATGAGCGATTCTGCGCCGCGTGGACGCGGCGGCTAAACAGGCTCTCCATTTTGACCGCAAAGAACTACGGCACCCAACGTCACTTCCCCGTCAGTTCGTCGGCCAGCGCCCCGGCGTCGTAGACCTTCCGCAGCGCTTCGAGAATCGCGCTGCCGTGGACGGCCAGCGAGCGGCCTTGGGTTTCGGTGTAAATGTAGTCCCAGACGAGCGACTGGATGTTGCCGTCGAAGATAATGCCGACCAATTCGCCCGCGCGGTTGACGACCGGGCTGCCCGAGTTGCCGCCGATAATGTCGTCGGTGCAGATAAAGTCGTACGGCGTGTTGAGATTCAGCCGGTCTTTGCGATCGAGCCAAATCTGTGGCAGATTGAACGGTTCGGCGTAATCGTGCTCCTTGGCCGTGCGGTACAGGCCGGCCAGCGTGGTCCACACCGGCACCTGCACGCCATTCTGCTCGTAGCCCTTGACGGTCCCGACGCTCAGTCGCAGCGTGAAGGTGGCGTCGGGATAGGTGTCGGCGCCGAACAGGGCGAAGCGGGCATCGGCCAGTTTGCCGTAGGCCCAACGCTGCGGCTCCTCGACCTGCTGTTCGTAGATCGTGCGCACCTTCCGCGCGGGCTTATCGACCATGCGGGCAAGCTGGATCATGGGGTCATCCGAGGCCTCGATGGCTTGCAGTCCCCCCTCGGCCAATTTGCGGCGTGCGGCAACGTCGGCCAGCTTGGTGCCTTGCACCAGCTCGGCCGCCCGCTGGTCGGGCGACTTGCCAGCCATCACCTTTTCGGCCAGTTGGCGGTCGCTGATGCCGCCGCATTTTCCCGCCTGTTCCAGGTATGCGCTGAGCGAGTCGGCCAAAAGCGCGGTTTGCACGCGCGGGTAGATCGGCGCGGGGGAGAATAACGTCTGCTTCAGCGACGGCAGGTTGGCGTCACAATATTCCTCGAGCCGATCGGCGTTCGGTTTCGCGGTCTCTTCGGCCAGGCGGACCAGCGTGCGGGCGATGTTGAACAGCGTCGATTGGAAGGCCTGCCCCTGTTCGAGCATGGCATGGTCTTCGCGGATCGACGCCAAGGTGGCCAGCGACTTGTCGATGGTGGCCAACGCGGTTTTGCAGACGGCGGCGTGCGACGAGGCTTCAGCGGCCTGGCGGAAGGCGGCCTCTTCGGCCTTTTTCAGCCGCATGATCGCCGGGTCTTGCAGGCCGGCCAGCCCGCCCAGCCGCGCCTTGCGCGAGTTCTGAACGTACATCAGCAGTTCCTTCCCCTCGCGGCTGTGCTCGGCGCTGCGCTGGCAGAAGGCCATCAGCGTCACTTCGCGTCGCCGCAGCATATTCAAGGTCATCGGCAGCAGGCAATCGCGGATGTACTCCAGGTGATGCACCGTGTTGAGGCGGTCGGTGCGGGCGGGATTGCCGGAGACGAACACCAGGTCGCCGGCCGCCAGCGAGGCCGGATTCCACTTCAAGTACGGCGTGCTGACCGGCTTGCCGTTTTCGTAGACGCGGAAGAAGCAGATGTCGAGGTCGTAGCGGGGATACTCGAAGTTGTCGGGATCGCCGCCGAAATAGGCGATCTGCTGCTGCGGCGCGAAGACCAGCCGCACGTCGGTGTAGCGCTTGTAGCGATAGAGCTGGTACAGCCCGCCGCGGAACAACGTGATCACGTCGCTGCGCAGGCCGGTCTGCTTGAACGACTCCTGCCGGATGTTGATGATTTCCGCCCGCCGCAGTTTGTCGGCCTCGGCGGAATTGGCGGCCGATTTGACCGCGGCGTTGACCCGCGCGGTAACGTCCTCGATGCTCTCCAAGACGACGAACTCCGAGTCGGGGCATTTCAGCTCTTCCTCGCTGGTGCGGGCGTAGAAGCCGGTCTTCAGCAGATCGTGCCCTTTCGTGCTGAGTTTCTCCAGCGCACCGCCGCCGACGTGATGGTTCGTCATCACCAGCCCCTTGGGCGAAACGAACGACCCCGAGCCGCCCTGGTTGATTCGCAAGGAGGCATGTTGCAGGTGCGCCAACCAGGCGTCGGTCGCGTCGAAGCCGTAGCGCTCTTTCAACATCTTCTTCGGCGGGCTGTTGAACAGCCACATGCCTTCGTCGGCCTGAGAAATCGGCGTGCCGCCCGAGAGAGCGACGGCGGCCGCAAACACGAGCAGAACCAGAGAGTGCGGGCGTCTCATTTCCAAACTCCTTGTCGGTGTTGAGTTCATCATTGACGCTATTAGAGAATCTCGCGGGCAACCTGACAAGGGGGCGGTCTGTCTTGACACCGCCTTCTGCGCCTCCGTAGAATGGCCCACGATAATGGGTGTATATGCGAGGACAACGTGGCAATCACTCGCCACCTAGCCGCCGAAAAACTGACGGACTATCTCCAACATCGCGTTACGCTTGCGGAGTTGGTGGATTGGGCCGAAGACGCGATCATGGAAGAGGAATTCGAGGACGAATACGGGGTCTTGTTACGGGACATTGTCGGCCACCTTGGCTTCTCTGACGTGCGCGCTTTTGGCCTGACGTGGGAGGACTGCGACGATTACCTTGCCCGCCTCGGATACAAAGCCAGCGTTACCGTGGCTCGATCCCCCGTAACAAACCGTTGACGCCCGCCGTACGAAATGATGACAGCAACAAGCGCAAATCGCAGCCAAGTGGAGAGCATCCTCCGTCCCTTCGGCCAAGAGCATCTGCTCGCATTCTGGGAGAGGCTCGACAGCGCGGAGCGGGAATCGCTGGCCCGGCAGATCGAGGCGATCGATTTTGAGCTGATCCGGCGACTGTTCAAGGGGCGGAATCAACAGGGAAACGTGGCCGCGTTGGCCGCGCGGGCCGAGCCGCCGCCGGCGTTTCGGCTGGACGCCGCCGCGAATCCGTTCAGCCCCGAGCAGGCGCGGCGGCGGGCAGAGGAAGCCCTGGCGGCAGGACAGTTGGGCGTCGCGCTCGTGGCCGGCGGGCAGGGGACGCGGCTGGGCTTCGATCATCCCAAGGGGATGTTCCCCATCGGCCCGGTCTCCCACAAAACGCTCTTCCAGATTCACGTCGAGAAGATCATTGCGGCCGGGCGACGCTACGGCGTGCGGATTCCGTTGTATCTGATGACCAGCGCGGCCACGCACGAGGAGACCGTCGAGTTCTTCGCCGCCCACGAGCGTTTCGGCCTGCCGGCGGAGGACCTGTTCGTTTTCCAACAGGGGACGATGCCCGCCGTCGATGCGGAGAGCGGCCAGGTGCTGCTGGAGTCGCCCGGGCGGATCGCCACAAGCCCCGACGGTCACGGCGGCATGTTGGCCGCCCTGCTCTGCAGCGGCGGGCTCGACGACATCGCCCGCCGCGGCATCCGGCACCTCTTTTATCTCCAGGTCGATAACCCGCTGGTCGATATCTGCGGCCGGGAGTTCGTCGGCTATCACCTGCTGGCCGGCGCGGAGCTTTCGACGCAGGTGATCGCCAAACGCGATCCGCTGGAACGGGTGGGAAACGTCGTGCAGATCGACGGGCGGCTGATGGTGATCGAGTACAGCGACCTGCCCGACGAGGCCGCCAAGCGCCGCAACGCCGACGGCTCGCTGAGCGATTTGGGCCGGCAGCATCGCCGTTCACGTGATCGACGCCGGCCTGCTGCGGCGCACGGCCGGTGGGGCAGACATTCCTGTCTGCCCAGAGAAATCTGGCCGACCGGGCAGACAGGAATGTCTGCCCCACCATGAGCAAGGTGGACCGGCCGCTTCCAGTCTGCCCTTCCACATCGCCCACAAGAAAGTCGCCCATGTCGATTCCGTGGGCAATCGCGTCGAGCCGGCCGCGGCGAACGCGATCAAGTTCGAGCGGTTCATCTTCGACCTCATGCCGCAAGCCCAGCGGGCGATCGTCGTCGAGGTCGATCCGCAGTCGGCGTTTGCCCCGCTGAAGAACGCTTCGGGGGCGAAGGAGGACACGCCCGAGATCGCCCGCCGGCAATTGTCGGCCTTGCACCGCGGCTGGCTGCGTGAGGCGGGCGTCGAGGTTGGCGAGGACGTGCCCGTCGAAATCGACCCGCTCTACGCGCTGGATGCCGAGGAGTTGAAAGCGAAAGTCCGTCCCGGCACGCGGATCGAGCAGCCGACGTATTTCGACGGCCCGTGCTGACGCCAGGCAATAGAGTGGACCACCGTTTAGCGGCCGTCATTCTGCTCTCTAACCCCTGGTCCCTAGCCCCTGACCCCTACTTCCCCGCCGGCCCCTCGTTCTTCAGCTTTTCCAACTGATCGATGGGGGTGGGCGGCACGACGGGACCGCGGCCGGCGTCCTTGCCCTTCTCCGGCTCCTTCTTGGGCTTCTTTGTCACGATTTCGTCGCGGCCGAGGTGAATCTTGCGATAGACCTCGTCGGAGATCACGTAGTACCAATCGGCGAAGCGGTCGTTGAGCTCCTTGACCTTCTTCTTTCCGTCGGCGATCTGCTGGTCGTATTCCTCTTGCTTCCGCTTGTTCTCTTTTTCGATCCTGGCCCGTTCGGCCTCGATGGCCTTGGCGTCGTCGGCCGGCTTCGGCGGGTTGGACTTCTTCGCGTCATTGGCACCCTTCGCGTTTTTTTCCGCCTTCTGCGGGGGCTGTTTCGCACTGGGGATCGGGGGCAGACTGTCAAGCTGCAGCTTCGGAATCGCGTTGGGATTGAACTCTGCCATGACCAGCAGGTAGCGGTTCAAGCCGCTGCTCTCCTTGGCCTTGTCGCCCTCCTTGGCCTTCCCCTTCTTGTCGGCCTCTTTGGCGGCGGGGCCGTTGCCGGCGATTTGGCCGAAACGCAGCACGTACTCGACGCCGTTCTTCATCACCAGGTGAATCTCGCCCTCGTTCGAGTACAACTCCATCGAGCTGCCGTCCTCGGACGGTCCGCAGTAGAAGCCCTTGCTCGCCAGCGAGCGGGCGGCGGCGGCGTTGCTGGCGAAATCCTTGGTCACTTTCAGATCGTCCCGCAATCCCGGCGGCTTGCGGTTGACGTCCACGATCTTCAGATCGTCGAGCGCCGATTTCAGGTCGTCGAGCTTCGCGGTATTGATCTGCTCGTTGGCGGTCATTTTGACCGGCTCCCACTTGCCGCCCGTGTCCGTCTTGCGGTCGGCGACAAACTGCTGATCTTCGAGCATTTTCCAGTGCGGCTCGCCGGAATCGTTGTAGCCAAGCCGCATTCTGTCGCGTTGCAGCAGCACCGCCCCGTCGAGATCCATTTTGACGGCGTAATCGCGGATCAGCACGTCCTTGAGGTCCAGCGTGTTGATTTGCAGCAGGTTGGGCTCGATCCAATCCTCGAACTTTGTCGAGAGCTTGTCGGTCCTGGCGGCAACGATGTAGATCTCCGACTCGCCCGCCTTGCGAACGTAGCGCAGGTCGGGCTTGTCGGGCACCTCCTTGCCGACGATCAGGTCGAGCAGCTCTTTGCCGTCGGCGTCGCGCATGACGACCTCCTGGCCGACGCCGGTGGCGCCGGGGGTGATCGTCTTCGGCGGCTCGACCACGCCGTATTCGCGCTCGTCGCCCTTGTTGTCGCTGACCACGTCGATCGCCCGCAGCCCCATCAGGGCCGTGGCGGCGTTGGCGACCTGGTCCTTGGCGTCGGCCGGATAATCTTCATGCGAGGGGATCGACCAGCGCACCGGTCCGTGGCCGGCGTGCTTGATCTGGGCGACCTTGAACGGCTGGACCTCGCCGCGGGTGTCGTCGAACTTGACGACCTCCAGGCTGGCCACCTTCTGCGGGTCCTTGAAGTCGGGATAAAGCAGTTGGCCATGCCGGCTTTGCGCGGTCGGCGCCGCCGGCGGCCGGCTGCTCAGCACCGCCACGACGCCCACGCCTGCGGCCACCACTACGAAAATCAGGGTCTTCACGGATTCTTGCATGGGAAGGTCTCGGTTATCTGCGATCAGTTATCGTTGTTCCTCTGGCTCCCACGCTCTGCGTGGGAACCGCTCTGCTACGACGCTCCGCGTCGAACCGTGCGACAGGGGGCCGCCGGTTCTCTCGTTCCCACGCGGAGCGTGGGAACGAGGATGGCGAGGGAACAAAGCCCTCACCCCCTGCCCCTCTCCCAAAGGGAGAGGGGGAGTTCCTGTGTTGGGGCGGCAGTTCAACTGCCGCCCCAGCCGCCGATTCTATCGCAATCGCGATTTCGCCACTCCTTCACGTTCGCGGACGCGGCGAACCACGAAAACGCCGACCGCCAGGGCCAGCGGCAGGATCGGCGGCAGCAGCACGGCCCAGAGCTTGTACCAAAACTGCACGGCTCGAATCTGCAACGCCAACGTCGTCTCGCTATTGTTGATTTCCTTATCCCTTTCCTGGCGCAGCGTCTCGAGCTTGTGCTCCCGCACTCGTTCGAGGTCCTGTTGCATCATGCCGACCTGGATCATCAGTTGCTGGACGTCCATGTTCTTCTGCTTTCGCAGCTCGGCGACTTTGTCTTCGATCAATTTCTGCTCGGCCGCCTCCTGCTCTTTGTATTTGTTGCTGAAGCGTTCGCGGGAATCGGCCGCCTGCTGCTTCGCCTCTTTCGTCTCCTCTTCGATGCGGGCGAGCGAGCGATGGGCCGGCCGCCGCTTGCGAATCTCGATGAAACGGTCATCGTGGGCCAACGAGTCGAGGATGTTCAGCACGAAGGTCACGTTGTCGAAACGGAAATGGACGTCGAGCTCCGGGATGTCGCCCTGCTCGCGGAGAGCGAAAAACGCCTGCGAGAGCATGTCGATGTCGGTGGTCACCACGACGTTGATCGTTCCTTCGACCGTCTTCTTCCCCTTCTTTTCGCCGGCGTTCTTGAAGGGATCGTCGATCGGCGGCGGCAGTTTCACTTTGCCCTGGATGTGGGCGGCCAGGATGTAAGTGTTGCCCGTCGGGGTCTGGGGGCGATTCGGGTTAATGCCGCGCGGCCCGTAGGGCGACATCTCCAGCATTTCGGAATAACGCACCGTGCCGGTCTTCTCGCCCGTCTCCACCAGCGGCGTGAACGTCAGGTCGGAAGTCGTCTGCTTGTCGATGAAGCCGGGGAAGGGGAAGAGCACCTGTTGCAGCCCGGAAGTGATTGGGTCCTTGCGATTGAACGGCTCCTTCGCCCCCGAGCCGACGTCGGCGAACACGAACTCCTTCTCCTCGGCGAACTGCGGGATTTTCTTGTAGGGGTTGTAGTCCTGCCAGACGATTTTCGCTTCGGAGAAGTCGATGCCCAGCAGGTTCCAGAGCTTGTTGATGTCTCCCTTGGGCAGCGACTGCATCCGCATCATCGGATTCATGCCGCCGGGCGGCTGCCGCGGCATGCTGGTGGCCGGCACCTCGGAGAAGACCGGGGCCGGATCCTCGAAGATCGCCGTCGGCTGCCCGGCGGCGACCGCGGCCACGAAGTTGTTCATCTCCTCGGGGCCGAGCGTCGAGGGCTGCACCGCCAGCAGCACGTCGTACTTCTCCGTGATCGGCTTGCTGGGATCGACTTGAACCACGTCGTATTGCTTCTGCAACTCGTCGATGATCGGCCAATTCTGGCCGGGCGACATGGTCATGAAGTTCATGCGGCCGTAAAGCTGGGCGTCGGTGTTCAGCACCCCCAGCTTCTTCCGCTTCTGTTCGGTGACGGTGCAGATCGAGCGGACCAATTCGTATTCGATCGGCGTGTCGCGGTCGATGAAGGCCGGCGGGATCGGCCGTGAACTGCCGCGGCTGACCGCCACGTTCAAGAAGATCTGATCGGACGTGATGCCCTGGCTGCTCTTCGATCTGACCGGATGCGGCTGGATGCCGTAGCGTTTCTCCGCCAAGGCGGCCTCGGTGCTGTAGCGGTCGGTGTCGTGAATCTTCACCTGCAACTTGTCGCCGCCGATCGCCCGCAATTCCTCGAGCGCCGTCAATAGATTCAGCCGCGTTTGCACGTACGCCTCGGGGACGCTCGGGCTAATGAAGGCCTCGATCAGCACCGGCCGCTCGGTCTTCAGATCGGCGATCAATTTGCGGGTTTCGGGCGAGAGCGAACTGAGCCTTTCGATGGTGACGTCGCAGCGGAGATCGTGGGCGCGGAGCACGGCCACCGCCGAGACGGCGACGACCACAAGCGCCAGCCCGCGCACGAGGTAATGCCCGACTTGCAGCCATCGCCGCGAGCCGCTGAACCAGTGCCGCCGGCCGATCAGCACCATGCTCACGTAGAGCATGACCACCAGGATCACCAGGAAATAGACGATCCCGGCCAGGGTCAACATGCCGCGGCTGAAGTCGTGCATCTGTTCGCCGATGCTCCAGCGGGCGACGGCCTGCACGCCTTCCCGGCCGTAAGCCCCCAACAGGGTATCCGCCCGGCCCAGAAACACCAGCGGCACGTTGAACAGCACGCCCAGCACGAAGCCGATCGTGACGTTGCCCGTCAGGAACGACGCCACCAGCCCGATGGCCAACATCGCCAGCCCCACCAGCCAGTAGCCGGCGTAGGTGCCCATGAACAGGCCGAAATCGACGCCTTGCGGCACGTGATGCGCGCCGTGACCGAAATCCGGCAACACGGCGAATCCGCTGGCGGTGGCCAGGTTGTTGAGCACCAGGTAGTTGCAGACCAGCGAGAACAACAGCGACACCGTAAAGATGCCCAGCGCCGCCAGGTATTTGCCCAGCACGATGTCGAAATCGGCCGCGGGAATGGTCAGCAGCAGCTCGTCGGTCCCCTGCTTCCGCTCGTCCGACCAGATGCCCATCGTGATCGTGGGAACGTAGATGAGCATGATGAACGGGAACCAGAAGCTAAGCTGGTCGAGATTCGCCAGGTTGTTGCCGAAGAAATCGGGCACCCAGAACGCGGCGATCGCGCCCAGCAGCACGAACAGGCAGATGAAGACATAGCCCGTCGGACTGGCAAAATAGCTGACGAAGTTCCGTCGAAAAACGGCAAACAACACGTGAGTGTTCATGGGAATGCTGAATGCTGAGTGATGAATGCTGAATGGCGGCTATTGAATGAAGAGTGGCAACGATATGAAGAACTAGGCGCCGGCTCTGGTTGGCTCCCCCAATTCATCATTCATCACTCATCATTCATCATTTCCTTCACGCCGCGGTCAATTCGCGGAAACGCTGATCCAGCGGCTTGCCGTCCTTGGTCAACTGTTTGATCGGGCCGTTGAAAATCAATCGGCCCTCGTTGATGAACAACACGCGGCTGGCCATCGCCTCCACCTCCTGCAAAATGTGGGTGGACAACAAAATCGTCTTGCTCTGGCCGAGCTTGCGGATCGTTTCGCGGACCTCGTGGATCTGGTTCGGGTCCAAACCGGCGGTCGGCTCGTCGAGGATCAGCACGTCCGGCTCGTGCAGGAGCACCTGGGCCATGCCCACTCGCTGCCGATAGCCGCGCGAGAGCTTGCCGATCGGTTTGCCGATCACGCTGCCCAGCGAACAGAGATCCACCACCGTGTCGATCCGCTCGCGCTGGTACGCCGCCGAAAGCCCGCGGGCATGGGCGAAGAACCGCAACAGGGCGCGGGGGGTCATGTCGGGATACAACGGGCCGTTCTCGGGCAGATAGCCCAACTTGGCCGAGCCCGCCAGCCGATCGGCTGTCATGTCGTGCCCGGCAATCCGCGCCGTCCCCGCCGACGGGGCCAAATAGCCCGTCAGCAGCTTCATGGTCGTGCTCTTTCCCGCCCCGTTGGGTCCGAGAAAGGCCACGACCTCGCCTTCATGGACCTGGAACGAAACGTCTTCGATGGCGGCAAACGCGCCATAATACTTCGACAGCCCGCAGGCCTCGATCATGGCGGGCTTCTGCTCTTGGGTCATCGCTGCTCGCTCCTAACTATGGACAATTGGTGGCCGCTGGAATCCGCAGCAGGCGACAGCCGTCGCCATTGGGGCATCTTGCCCGCTGCCGGGCGTCCCAGGACGCCTCCGCCAGCCCGTGTCTTCGTCGAGCCGCAATTCCCGGCCACCTCGCTTGAGGCAGGAAAAGAGGATTGTAGCACAAGTGAGAGCCATGCGCAAGGGCAGCCAACGGTACTTCTAGGCTAATTGGTGGGTATTTATACCACTTAAGTGGCGAAAGAGTGTCAAAGACGAACTCATTTACAGGAGCGTTGCCGCAACCTGCCCGAATCTTGCGGCCAGAGTGGCGGCCATTTGCCGGTGTGGCCGGGCCGATCCGTCCCCATTGTAGGAGGCGACTCCTGTCGCCGATTCGTGGCGATTTGCGGTTTGGGGTCGGGAATCGGCGTCGGGAGACGCCTCCTACAGTTCGGCCAAGAGAAATATGCTGGAACTTAAAATTCACTCGATCCCGCGCTGTTCCGCTCTCGACTACGTAGCGGCGGGAACGACGGGTCGCTGTCTCGCGATCAGCCGTTCTTCCTGCTCGGGATCGAGGCCGGCGCGAAGGGCCATTGTGGCGACCGACATGGCGCCGCTGCGGACGAGAATCTGATCGGCCTGTGTGTCCTTCAGACGATCGCGGACGGCCAGCGGCGGGGCGATGCCGCGAATCTCGACTGCCGTGAGCACATCGGCCGGCAATCGCCCGGCGGAAACCGCGTTGCGCACCACGCGACGCAGCAGATCGCGGTCGTCGGCCAGCATTTCGTGCTGGAGCCGGTCGAAGATTTTGACCGCCGGGCCCTCGGCTACCATCGTCGAACTGTAGTTCGCATTGCTGGCGTCGCTGCTGAGCATGAACTCGGGCATGACCAGCCGGCTGGCAACTGCCCGCAATTCGGCCTGCAACACCGTCACGTAGCGGCCGGCGTCGATGCCCGCCGCGGGAAACTGATAGTCCGTGCCCGCCACCGCGTCGAGAATCGTGCCGGGGGCGTAGCGGCGGAAATAGCTCGTCCGGCCTGTCGCCGCGCTCGTCATCGTCCTGTCGGCCTGATTGGCGACGAAATCGGCCAATCCGGCGGCCGTGGCGGCGGTGTGCTTGCGAATCACGGCGATCGCCGATTGAATCTCGGCCACGACGCTCATGTTCCGCAGCAGCTTTTCGGCGCGGCGGAGATTTTTTCGCACCGGATAGAAAAGCGGCAGCCCGCGCTTCACGTTCCCATCGACGTTCGCCTTGCGGTGCTGGATTTCGTCGGCGTCGATCAGCCGGCCGTCGATCCAGTAGCCCAGGACGGTCTCCACGTCGTTCGGGTCGGTCTGGATGCCGAAGCTGGCCGAGGGGTCGGCGATGCGGTCGCTGGGCGCGGCCACCTGGGCGGGCTCGACGAACCGCACCCGCGTCGTGCCGTCGTCGGCCACAAAGAGCCGGAGAAAGCACTCGCCGTCGCGGTCCTTGCGGCGGACGATCTCCTGCTGCCGCCGCTGCCAGGAGTTCAAGCGGACGAACTCATCGAGCACGAGTTGCACGGCCAGCACCAGCGCGTCGTCGCCCGACTCGCCGCGAGTCGCCACCGCCCGGTAGGCGTGCCCGCTGCCGACGATGTAGCTGATGCGGTTTTCATGGCCGTTGATGGCGAACTCATTGGCGGCGGCCAGCCAGCGGCACTCGTTGCGTATCGCGGCCAGTTCCTGTTCGTTGCGGAACGGCACGCTCGCCGCCGAGCCCGCCAGTCCGCCGCCGACCGGATTCCAAGCGGTTCCGTCAACGTCGTAGACCGCCTCGGCCGGATCGACGAAGCCGCTCCAAAGCTCGTCGAACGCCTCGACCAGCCGGCGTTCCAAGTGCGTAAGCCGCCGATCGACTTGCCCGGCGGCGGGGCGTTGTTCTTCAGATCGTTCGATCGTATCGGTCGATGGCATGGGCATGGGTTCCTGTGAAATAAGACTGAGGCGGCGACGGCAGCAGATCGCCGCAAGTGGCAAGCCTCGAACATCGCCTATGAGCAATCACGAAGGGCCGAAGGACGAAATCCGAAATTCGAAGTACGAAGCCCGAATGACAGGCCCTTTCGGATTTCGAGCTTCGGATTTCTCTCGTCCTTCGTCATTCGTGTCTTCGCTCTTTCATGTTTTCGTGATGACCTTCGTCGTGTGCTGACAGACTCTCAGGCAGAGAACCACCGTCGTAGCGATCACCGAGAGGCGGTGTCTCGCGAGCAGTCGTTGCCGAGCGATGCGGCCCTGCCGTCGTCAATGGATACACGTATACTACATCGCCGGCCCGACTTCAAGATTTCTTTTTGGGCCACCAGCCGGATTCTTGAAGCCGGCGATGACCAATTCATCCCACGCGAATTACTTTCACACCGCCTCGCCTGAGCACTTCGCCGGCCACGCCGCCTCGGTCGCGGGAGGGACTCCGGTACCGCGCGCTGGGGGCAGCAGAATTGTCCGTTTTACCTATCCCGTCGTCGTCTCTGCAGCGTTCAATTGCCTTTTCAATTCTGGAAGTGAAGGCAACAGTCGGATTTCACGTCCCAGAATGGTTGTAAACGGCACAAAAGCACGGTCGGCCGTGACTAAGATGGCCTTCTTCGGCATCTGCAAGACTATGATCGAGTCGCCCAGTCGTTCACATGTCCGGCATTTCGCGCGGGCATCGGTCTTCGCAACCTCGGCCTCAAGTCGTTCTGCCTGAGCAACATACCCCTTATACTGGCGATACGTTTGGCGTTGTGATTCGCTACAGAGGTCAATTGCCCTGCGCGACAGGTCCCGTTGCTGCCACTCTCTGAAACGGCACAAATCGCACCCAGGGATGCCGTCTTGCGTCTCCTTGAATCGTTCGTAAAACCGAAGCAACAGGCTCTCCTGGAATGGGACGTTGGGGAACCCTATCTTGCCGAGCCTACAAGCAGTCCTGTCCTCAATCCTGCTTGGAAACTCCTCGTCACATTCTCGCACCAGCCGAATAGTCAACTCACCGAGCCGACGAAGTGACTTCTGCGAATCTCGCCAGTCCGGTTGGCCACAAAGCCAACTGGTCATTGTCAGCAGGAAGACCTTTAACTTTCTCTCCTGTTTGACCTTCTGCGCCCAGTCGATCATAGCATCATCAACGGAACTGGATTCCTTTATGAGACAATATAGCTCGATGAGATTCAGGATGAATCCTCGTAGATACTCCATTCGGATAAAGAGAGAGACTTGCGGCGAGCCGTTAGCAACTGCCTCGTCCACCGCGGACTGCTGAAGCGAATGCCCGTGTCGGCGGTAAATCACGCCGCTCGTCTCGACGAATAGCCGGCTCTTCCTATTCCTCTTCGCCATCCGTCAGATCGTCCATGCTCAGGGAGTGGAGGTCAATTCGCGGGGAAGTGTTGACACGAGCCTTAGCGAGCCAAGCTCGAGCATGTTCGCAATCGTCGAATGAAATACTGGTGCTGCGATAAGCCAGGTCGAGCACCTCTCGGAGAGCGTCCACTTGCTGATGAGTGTACTGCTTCCACTTGAGCTGTGCCATCGACGCTTCCAAAAGAGTTACAAGTGAGATGAAGTTGTTCTCGCTCGGATGATCACCCAGCACATCGTAAGCGCGGGAAAGATCACGCTTCAAGAGCTGCACACCCGCAGCAAGCGATAGATTGCCAATGGAGGACTTGATCGCGTCCACCCTGCGGAGCAGATCTCTTGCCAGCTCGCTACGGAGTCTGGCAGCGTCACCCTCGCCTTTGTCCGGCGTCCTCTTCTTGTCGGTCGCACGCACCGCCTCGCGGACACTGCCAAATTCACCTTCAGCCACCTCGTGCCTATCGCCAAGCTCTGACTGTTCCACATCCGCAGCGGTGTTCGGCCGCGGTTTCGCCATCCAGCGGACCCGAGTATCGTTTTCTTCCAGTTCGGGGAGAAAGGTCGTGTAAGGGATATCAAAACCGGGAAGCCTTCTGCCATTGGCAAGGGACGACGTTGAAAAGCCAAGATCTTCGAGTACGGCCATGGTCATTACTCCTTACAGATATCCACGAGTCTTGCAGCCAGATCCCTGCTCTTGAGGGCGGAAGTGGCAACAAAGCTGCTGAGCTTGTTGACCGGATTGTCTTCCACGTACCAGTCGAGGTCCAGGTACAAGAACTGCTCAGGGAACGCATCGCGAAACTTCTCGAAGGTCATCTCGCCTTCGTCTGGGGACTCGAACAAACCTGGTTCATGGTTGACCGTCTGAAACCACTGCTTCTTCAGCATCGGCCCCGCCCGGAGGTTGTACTTCCAACCGTCGCTTGTTTCGTAATCCACCACGTAACCGACGTCGCGGATCTTGTCCGTGAGAACCTGTCCAATCGCTCCCTCCTGCGACAGAAACCGCTGTGAAAACTCGTCCACCATCACCGCGAACGTCTTGGCCAGATCGGCGACAAACCACTGGCGAACCCCGACTCTCAGGCAAGTCTTGACATCCAGTTTTGCGCAGAGCTTCTCTAGCGTCTTCACCGCGAAGTCGGTGTCGGGCGGCTGGTCCACCAAATCCGCTTCGAGAAAAGACCGATTATGCGTCAGGAACAAGCGGCGGTGCCGGCGCTTGCTTCGAATGTCGAGGGTAAGGGCGGAACGCTGCCAGTCCGGAAACTCCTCGCCCAGTTCGCGTCCTATTTCGTCCATCCGGTTATAGAAAGCCAGATCGGGCTTGTAGCGGAGTTCCACGACCCATTTCTTGGTGGGAAAGGGCGACATGATATCACTCTCGAAAAACGTCGGTATACCCATCGCTCGGCGGGTATTTGTCAATCTGCCTGACCTTGAATTATGCCCTCCCGGCGAACGGAATGCAATGTCTTGAGCGTCGGTTCGTCATTTCTCGTTCACGAGGGGAGCTGAACTTGGCCAATTATCCGATATGCACCCCACGGCGGGGTACCAATGTCTCCGCGCACGCGGTCATTCGATTGCCTGTCGTTTTCGGGTTGCTGGTCGGCAAAGCCCCTCCGATTTTCTCTCACTTACCCCACCGGCAACCGATTGCCGAGGCCGTCGTTGACCACGCGGCCGTTGACGACTTCGACGGCCAGACGCAATGCCATTTCGAGCGCGTCGGGGCCGTCGTCGTGGTCGGCGATGGGGAATTCTTGGAGCTGCTCGACCAGCAGCTTCGTGCCCGGGCTGTTTGTCTTGAAGCGGACGCGATGCGACGACAAGTACGGGCCGAGGCGGCGGATGCGGACGGGCTTGGGCGTGTGGTTTTGGATCGGCACCGGGCGGGCGGCCAATATGCCCTGGCGGCGAAACGCCTGCTCGAACTCGCCGGCCAACAGGTCTTGAAACTGGTTGGCCTCGACGGCGAACACGTCGGGCCGATGACGGCGAAACCACTCGACGCCGGCGGCCACGATCTCGGGCGTCGGCCGCCGGGCCAGGTCGGCCTCGACGTAGAGCATCCCCTGCCGATCGACGCCCAGCACGACCAGCGCCGAATAGTCGCCGCGGCGCGAGTCGCTCCCCTTGCTCGGGTCCAGGGCCATCGTCTTCACCGCCAGGTTGGCCGGCCAGGCGTCGAACCAGATCGTTTCGTCGAAGTACGACTCGGGCCATTCGCACAGGTCGGGATTGATCGGCGAATTCTGCTTCTCCCGCTCGAACGCCGTGCGGCCGCCCTCGGCCCTCATGCACATCAGCGCGTAAAGGTCCTCGACCTCGGGCCAGAGCACGATCGCGCCGCAGTCCATCGCCTGGCGATGCTCTTCGTAAAACCGGCGAGCGGCGGAAAAGGGGACAGGTCCAATTTGTGCGCAGCACCCGAAGGGCCGTTCCGGCAAATTGGACCTGTCCCCTTTTCCGTCCCGGGTGGCGATGAGCGGGGTGGAGAAATGATGAATGATGAGTGATGAATGATGAATACGGGGAGCGGGGCAGTTCTCGCTGGGGCGGGCGAGTTCCGGCAGGCCCTCACCCCCGGCCCCTCTCCCGCAGGCGGGCGAGGGGAGATGGGAGCCGTCTTCGGCCCGCGAGTAGATTGCCTCCCATTGTTGCCAGAGCGAGGTGTTCTGCGGCCAACGGACGATCGCCTTGAAGATCCGCGAAGTCCAGCCAGGGGTGCGGTGCAGTTGCATCGCCAGGGCGTCGCGGTGCAGCGCGGTGGCGAGGTTGATGACGTTGGTCCGCGCCGTGCCGGCTTTCAACAGGGCGCCGTGGAACCAGTCGTGCGAGTGTTCGCGCTGCAAGGCCGAGCGGATGTGGCCGTCGTTTTGCAGGTCGTCGCAGACGATCAGGGTGGGGCGATGCTGGCGGCGGCGACGGCCGCGGATCCGCTGGCCCGTGCCGAAGGCCTCGATCGTCACGCCGTTGCGGAGCACGATGGAGTTGCCGCGCCAGACGAGCCCCCGGCCGACGGCGTCGGGATAGTCGCGGGCGAGACGGCGGTTGTCGAGCAGTTCGGCCTTGATGTTCTCCAGGTGGGCGACCGCCTGGTTCTTCGTATCGGAGACGATCCAGATGTAGTTCTCCTGGCATTCCACCGCGGCGCGGAGCGGCAGGGCGAGGGTGCCGATGGTCGATTTCGCCCCGCCGCGCGGGCCGAGGACGTTGAGTTTCGTGCCGCGACGGGCGCGGGCGGCGGCGAACTGCTCGGCCATCCAGCGGTGCATCATCGAGGGCGGGAGTTGAAAATGGTCGGGCAGATATTTTTGCCCCCAGCCAAGCAGGTCGAGCCCGCCCTGGCTGCGGCGTTCGCGATGGCGGGCGAGGCGGCAGAAGTGAACCAAGTTGTCGCGCGACACGCCGGTGATCATTCCCATCAACTCGTCGCCGACCGCCCACCCTTCGGGCGGCGCGCTAATCCGAATCATCGGCGGCCTCCTCTTTGCGGACTTGCTCCTCACGAATGGTCTGGCCGAAACCGCGGGCCAGCGATTCGAAGGCCTTGACAATCCTCTTGCGGTACTTGTTGACGGGCACCTGGGCGACGATCCGCTCGGCCAGTTGCGCCAGCACCTGGGCGAGCTGCTCGGCGGTGATTACGTCGGGGCCGCGGCGCGCGTATTTCTCGGGAAACATGCGTTCCAGCGCCCAGGCCGCCGCCCGCCAGTACTGCTCCTTGTTGGCCGCCTTGCGGATATTCTTGACCAGCCCCAGTTCGGCGTTGCCCTTGGCCTCGCGCAACTTCTTGGCGAACTTGGCGTCGCGGGCGGCCTCGCGGCGGATCGTCGCCGGCGAGCAGCCCACGTAGTTGGCCGCCATGCCCTGGCTGCATCCCATGCTGAGGATGGCCAGCACCTCGCGCTGCTTCACGTCGTCGAGAATCCGTCGGCCGCGTTTGCTCACGAGACGTTTCCTGTATACTCGAAGGAGACGACGGCACGGCCGGGCGAGCCGCGATAAGTCGGTATGAACTTCTGCGCGCCGCGCGAGCCGGTCTTCTTCACGCCCACCGCCCGCCACCGCGACGAACAGCGGCAGTGGGCGATCAACGCCGGGTGGCTTGCCGTCACGTTCACGCGATTGCCCTCGCGCACGTGCAGCTCTGCCACCGCCTCGGCCACCGCCATGCCGATGCCCACGCCCTGGTAATCGGGCAGGGTGACGATGCGGCTGATCCGCCAGCGGCGCTTCTGCCCAAGCAGCGCCACCGTCGCGCAAAATGCCACCGGTTCTCCTTGCCAGAGCGCCAGAAAGCAGCGGGCATACGGCGACAGCACGCCGCTCAAATAGTGATGCCGCGCAAACAGCCGCCACGCACTGCGGCGGCAACGAAAGATCTCAAGCTCGATCGGCGGTCGCCGAAGACGCCTCCGTGCGAAACTGCTCGTGGCCATGTCGATCACCCAATCGGGCGCAAGCCACTCGGTCACGTCGTAATGGCAGGTGACCGCCACCAGCCGGCAGCCGATCTGTCCCGAGCGAATCCCCTTGCTCACCGCCGCGGAGACGATTCGCGCCACGTTGCGATCGACCACGCTGGTGAACTCGTCGAAAACGACCAAGGGGAAATGACGAAGCACGAATGACGAATGACGAACTGATTCCCCTTCGTCATTCGTCATTCGTGCTTCGTCATTCATCAATGCTCGCGCCAGATCGCAGCGGAACTGCTCGCCGTTGCTGAGCACCTGGTAGGGCTTGATCCAACTCGGCGGCGAAGAGAAGCCGACGGCGGTGAACAGCCGGGTGATCTCCTTGATCGGCCGCGAGCCCAATCCGTCGATCACCGCCCGGTCCGTGGGCCATTGGCGCGGCCGATAGACGCGATCGCCGAACATCGCCCGGGCGATGGTGCTCTTGCCGCTGCCCGAGGGACCGACGATCAGGCCGATCTGCCAGGCGGAATGATGAGTGATGAATGATGAATGATGAATGGCGGAGGCCGGCGATGAATCCTCTTTGCACTCATCATTCATCATTCCGCATTCATCATTCCCGAGCACCCACGCGGGCACATCGACGCGAAACCGCTGCGACGCCCGTTGGGCAAGCGGCACGTCGAACATCCCGCCCACTTGCTGCACGCGGAACGAATCGAATACGGGGCAGTTTACTTCAATCTCGACTGCGGGCATGGAAGCAAGGGGCTAGGGGCCGGGGGCCAGGGATTGGAGAACCGCTTGCAGTTTCGCATGAGGAACAGCCGCTTGCGGCTTCGCAAGAATTTTCACAGCATCAACAGCTTGCACGTATATCCTTCCGCGCTGAGTCGCTCATAGACCGCCTGCTGCTCGCTCTCGTCGCGGCATTCGACGACGACTTGAAACGCTTCGGGAATGGCAACCGCTTTCTCCGCTTCCGGCGCCGCTTCTTCCGGAGCAGCATCGGAATCGCCTAGCATCCGGTCGAGCAGCGATTGCACGGCGTCGTTTTCCGTCTCGACCTGCGCCAACAACTCGCTGAGCACCTCCTCGTTGGCCTCGGCCATGCCGGCCAGGGGGTCGTGGAGGGCCAGCAGCTTCGCCGCTTCCTGCTCGTCGAGGTCGAGCACCAGCACCGGCACTTCGACGTCGGGGGTGGTTTCGGCGCGGAGATGCCCATCGATCAGTTCCAGCGATCCGTCGGGCAGTTCCCGCGCCAGCAGCGCCCCGGCGTACCCGATTTCCGCCAGCACGCCCCGCAAGGCATCTTGCTGGGCGGCGGGGTGGGTGCGCCAGTTCTTCGGATGCGGCCGCAATTGGCTCGCCTTCACGCGGCGAAACTCCTTGATTCGATCGCGAATGTGCATGGTGATGAATTTGTTGATTTGCAGATGTGGAAATGTGGAGACGCCCACCGCAACCGCTTGCGGTTTCGCAACGGCGAGGTTCTTCCACTGGAAGAAACCGCTTACAGATGAGCCTGTAAGATCGCCGTCATCACGGCCCCCAGCAGGATCGTCAGCAGCACCCAAGCGCCGCGCAGCGCCAGCAGCATCAGCTTCCGGCTGCGCCGCAGCTCGGCCACCTCGCCCATCAGTCCGGGGCTGGTCTCTTTCTTGCCGGGCAATCCGTACACGTCGGCGCTGATTTGCAGCACGTCGCTGCGGCAGGCGTCGCAACGCTGCACCAACCGTTGCACTTCGACGTGGTAGGCGTGCAACTCGTCGCGGAGTTTTTCGATCACGGTGTTTTCGCTGCGGGTCATGATTTCAACTCCAACACGGTCGCAAACTGCTTGTGGTTTCGCATAAACCGTCAGCGGACGGATGCTTTAGAAGAGGCATCAACCGGTCTTGGCGGCGGTCGTCGCCGGGAACAGCGATTTCGACACCGAGCCGGCCTGCAAGATGGCAACGAGCTTCGTGGCCACGCCGAGATCGTTGCCGGCGACGTACTGCACCGCGTCCTCGACCGCCTGCGACAGCAACGCCATCCGCTTCGTCGGGTCGTTCATGTCGGCGGCCCATTTGATCGCCTGCTTCTCGGCGTCGATCAGATCGCCCGTGCCCAGTTCCGTAAAGAACGTCGCTAGGTCGGTCAGGCCGGCGGTCGCGCATCCCTGGGCGATCTTGATGCACCACTTGCGGCCCTCCATGATCTTGTTGTGCACCGCCACGATCACGTAGCCGAGCACCAGCGCAAAGAGCGCGAAAATCACGTACTGCCAAACTGCGGGAACTTGCGAAAAGCTGCTCATGGGATATTCCTTGTGGAGTTATGGGTTGTTCTGGTTGTACGAATGTGGTTGTTGTGCGGCGGGAAGGGGTCCGGGTTCAGGGTTCAGGGTTCAGGGTTCAGGGGTCGGGGTTCAGGGGTCGGGGGTCAGGGCTCAGGATTTGAGATTCGAGATTTGAGATTCCACTGCCGACTGCCGACTGCCCACTGCCGACTGCCTACTGCCGACTTCCCTGTCGCCGAAGATCACGACGTGCGGCGACGGGTCGCGCGATAGAAGACGCCGCCAACCACCAAAGCCACGGCGATTACCAGTCCGGCAACAATCGGTGATGCCGCGTTGTCCACAGTTTCTGGCTTGCCGGGCTGCGGTTGCACTGGCGGCGGCGGTTGCAGCGCTCGCTCGGCCGCCAGGCGGGCCCCGCGCTCCGCCTCGATCGCTTCCAGCAAGTTGCGGGTGCGGGCGTCCAGGTCCTGGTCGCGCTGCTCGGCCTTGCCCCGCCACGGCAAAACCGCGCCGTCGCGCTTCCGCGCACCGGTGTCTTCGGTCGCCGGCTCGTCGAAGATCGGCCCGGGCAGTGGGCAGCAACCGCCACTGCCATTGCACACCGGCGGCAGACTCTCGATCGGCGCCGGCTTCGGCGGTGTCGGATTGCGCTCGATGAACTGCGTCAGGACGAAGGACCGCTGTTCGATTCTCTCCGGCAGGGCGGAATCCAACAACAGGTGCAGCCGCCCGGCCTGCACGCCGACCACCACTTCGCCGTTGGTTCCCCACAGCACGCCGACCAATCGCCCGCGCTGGTTGAACACGCCGCCGCCGGAGTCGCCCGGCCGGGCGTGACCGGTAATCTCGAACCAGTCGTCCGGCCCCTCCGGCGCCTGCGCCGAGCGGCGGTAGCCCAAAAACGGGCCCGTGTTGACGGCGAGTCGCCCGTCAGGGCCATAGCCGCACGACTCCAAGGGATCGCCTTCTTTCGGCACCGCCTCGTCGCCCAGCGCTACCTCCGCCGCCTTCACCCCCACCGGCTTGCCGTCCAACTCGAGAACGGCGCAATCCCAAACGGCGTCGACTTTCAGCACCCGAGCCTTGTAGGCCTTCTTGTTGGACAGCGCGACGACGATTTTCTTGGCGTCGGCGACGACGTGCCGGGCGGTGAGCACCGCGAGCCGCGGCCCGCTTCCCTTCGGGGCGCGGCTAAACGCCGTCTCCGTCGTCCCCCAACGCACCAGCGTGCCCGAGCCGATCGAGCGGCTCCGCGCGTCGTCCTGGCAGAAGATGCGAACGACGGCCGCACGGTGGCCTACCGGTTGTTCGTAGCGCCACGCAGGATGCGGCCGCCGTTCGGGAGGGTTGTTCTTGCCGGGGCTCGCGCTTCCCTTCGGGGCGCGGCTAAACGGCAGGTGACGGACCAACTTCAGTTTCAATCGCTCGACGCTCGTCTGGCCGACCACCCGATCGATCTCCTTGCCGCGCTCGACGACGACGAAGCAGGGGATCGAGGTGACGTCAAACTGTCGAGCCAGCGCCGGCTGCCGATCAACGTCGACTCGCTCGACCGTGTAGCCGTCGCGGACAAGTTGGTCGATGGTCGCCGACATGCCGCGGCAGGGTCCGCACCACTCGGCGTAGAAATCGTAGAGCACCGTCTGCCCGTGACACGCCGCCGGCAGCATCGCCAGCAGCCAGAAAATGATCGTTCGCACAGTTCGCATGGTTTTTTGCTCCTTGGTCTAAGGTTCAAGGTCAAAGGTTCAAGGCTCAGATTTCGGATTTCAGATTTCGGATTTCGGATTTCAGATTTCGGATTTCTGTCTTTGACCTTGAACCTTGGGCCTTCCGCCTACGGGATCAAAGTAAATCGGTACTGGTAAAACGCCGATCGCGCCAAATCGCCCGGCTCGGTCAGGCGGTCGGCGAGGTTGGGAACGGGGTCAACGCCGCCGGCGCGGTCCGCCATCGCCACCGCCTGCGAGCAGAACGGTGGCCAATTCGAGGTTTCGCCATCGTCGGTGTCGGGCGGGACGAGAAAGCGGAAGGCGGCCAGATGCAGCAGCGACGCCCGCAGCAGATTCAGCCACCCATAGCGCCTGCCGGTGATGGCGATCATCGCCAACAGCGCCCGCCGCCGCGAAAATCGCCGCCGCACGGCGTTCGCCTGGTAGACGTCGATGACGCCGGGCCACTGCTCGACGATGTTCGACAGGAGCTGCGCCCGTCCGCCGCCGGAGGTCATCTCGACGCACATCAATCGATCGCGCCACCAGCCCGCGATGGCGGCATGAACATACTGTGATCGCCCAGCCACGGCGATCAGCCGCGCGAGACGATCGCGTCGGCGAAACAGCAGCAGGTCGGCATCGCGAATTGTCTCGCGAGCGTCGGCGTAGCGGATGTGAATCGGTTCGTTCATGATTGCGTTCACTGGTGACTTGTTGACATTGCCTTCCGCCGTGCCCAAACTTCTTCGTAGCGTTCGCGGTGCTCGGGCCGAAGATCCAGGCGCAACGGCGTGGGGACGTCGGCCGTCCGTTGTCGCCTTGTGCGCGGGTCCTCGTTCCGCAAACGACAGAGCAGACATGGCATGTAGACCAATCCACCGCAGCCGGCACACCGCGCCGGCGGGCCGGAGTGTTCCGGCGGCACGTCGTCACACTCTTCCGCGAGCACGGCGCGCCGTTTGCCGGAGGCGATCGCCGCCACCGAGCCGCGGCTGACGCCCAGCAGTGCGGCAATTCTCCGCTGGCTAAGGGTTTTCCCGTCCAAGAGCCGCTGGATTTCAGCAACTGTCTTCGCGGCGAGCATGATCGACCTCGCTTCACAAACCTCGCGACCTGCGACGATCCCGGCCGTCAAGGCGCAACAAAAAGAGCCCGCCGCCGGAGCAAACTCCAGCGACGGGCTCTTGTAGCTACCTGATGGCAGGCGCTGCGGATACCCTCAGCACGGCCATGAACCTAGCACAAGTCGTGGCCCAATTTCAAGAGGAAAAAACAATCAACAATTCCAACTCCTTCACCGCGCGGTCGAGTTCTTCGACAATCGGCGTGGCGGCGGCCTGTTTGAGGACGTCGGTCACCGTGCGGTAGTACCAGATTGTGCCGTCGCGGCCGCCGTGGAAGATCGCCCACAGCGACTCGCCGCGGCGGCGATACTCGCGGAGCAGAGCGCCGACGTTGTGTAGTTTGTCAGCGGCGACGACCAATCGCACCGAAGCAGACGCCGCGCGCAGATGGGCGACGTGCGCCTCCTTCCGCTCGCGCCACGGCGGCTTGGGGCTGAGCATCGTGTCGCTGCAACCCGCGACGATCTCGGCGACCGTTGCGCCAAATCGCCGGCGGATTTCCTCCAGCGTCGCCGCGCCCCCTTGGTCCTCGACGGCGTCGTGCAGCAGGGCGGCGATCGCCTCGTCCTCGTTGCCGTCGTGTTCCATCACGATGGCGGCCACCGCCAGCAGATGCGCCAGGTAGGGTTCGCTCGAGACTTTCCGCCGCTGTTTGGCGTGCAGAGCCGCAACGTAGCCGAGAGCTTCGGTGAAAAGGGGAGAGATGACCATAGTCAACGGGCGTTTTGCAGCACGTGCCCCGCCTCGCCCCCTTCATAGACGCTGAATTCGGCCCAGATCGGCAGGTGCTCGGAGATCTCCAGCACCGCCGGCAACGGCAGATGGAACTGCCGCAGCATGTCGACGACCTCCACCCGGCCAGTGAATTCGCAGGTGGCGCGGCGATCGAGCAAGATGTTGTCGAGCAGTTGCGTGCCGCGGGCGGTGGTCGCAAATCCGGACAGCAACGGCGCCACGCCGAACAGCCGGTTCAATCCGCCCAGATGCTGGTCGTCGCTCTCCAGATCGCCCAGCAAGATCACGTCGTCTTCGTTCGGCCGGCTCTTGCGGACGGCGCGATACGCCTTCGCCAGCAAGTCCAACTCGACGGCGGCGCGATCGGCGTCGACCTCGACGTTGATCAGCGTGAAGGTGAACGCCTCGGCCGGATCGGGTCCGCGGGCGCGAAACGCGCCGACCAGCGGCTTGATCCGTAGCCGCCCCAGCGGATCCTCGACAAAATGGACCGTCGAGCGATCGACTTCGATCGTGGCCAGGTCGAACACGAACGCGCTGTAGTGCTCCAGCCCGTCGCGCTGCTGCGTCGGGCAGGTAGCGAAGTCATAGGTCCGGCCGCTGGCGGCGTTGATCTGGTCGATCAGATGAACCAGCACCCCCTGGTTCTTGCCGCGCACGCCCTGCACGGCCACCAGATCGAAGTCCGCGAAGAGGCTTGCCAGCACGTCGGCCACCTGCGGAGCGGCCAGCTTGGCCTCGTCGAAGCGGCCAAGTTGGAACGAGGCGATGCGGATCGTCGAGCGCGGAGCGGCCGGCGGCGGATCGGCCCCAACCCGGTGGCCGCCGCCGCCGGCGGTTTTGCGCGAGACGATCTTCCAGCCATCGGGGGTAGCAGGCCGAATCTCGTAGTTCAGAAAGAACCAGCCCCCGCCCGTCACTGCGGCGATTACCAGCGCCATCAATACCAGTCTCGCCATAAGATCCTCCGAAACGGCCGACTCTGACAGCCTGTCCGAGAAGCGTAAATCGTTGGGGTGGCAGTTGCACTGCCACCCCCGCATCACCGGCAATTCCAGGGGTGGCAGTATAACTGCCACCCCAACCCAGTGCCTCCGAAACGACCGACTCTGACAGAGAATACGGCAAGAGGATACCCGATGTCCGGACGCCTGTTCTAGGCCAATGTGGGGGGTGAACCGACGGAAAACACGGCCAACCCGCCCGCGCGAGGGAATTGCGTTGATCCATCCCTCGCCAGCTACGTATACTATGGAGTGTTTAGCGGGCAAACCTGTTCGCCGCGCGGCGGGTTGACGGCGTTTTTCGGAAACGCAGGTAAACCCGTCGGCGGTATGTCCCTCCGCCCGTGGGCACACAAGGCGCGACCCCATGCGAATTCTCGCTTCCCTCGCGGTTCTGCTGCTGCTGGCGCCGGCGGCGTCGGCCGAGGTGTTCGTGCTGGCCGACGGCGGGCGGGTGACGGGCAGCCTGTTGAACCCCAAGGAGTCGCCGCGAAAACAGTACGTGATCCAGGCGGCCGACGGCGCGAAGATCACGTTGGCCGCCGCCCAGGTCCGTCAGGTGCTCCACCCCCGGCCCGACGAGGCCGAGTACGAGCGGATCGCCCCGACCTATGCCGACACGGCGGCGGCGCAATGGCAGTTGGCCGAGTGGTGCCGCACACACAAGCTGAACGTGCAGCGGCAAGTGCATCTCCGCCGCGTGATCGAGCTCGAGCCGAATCACGTTGCCGCCCGCCACGCCCTCGGTTACAGTCGCGTCAATGGTCAATGGGTCACGCAGAAAGAGACGATGATCGCGCAGGGCTTTGTGCTCCGCGGCGGCCGCTGGATGTTGCCCCAGGAGATCGAACTGGCCGAGAACAAACGCAAGCTCGACACCGCACAACAGGAATGGTGCCAGAAGCTGAAACGCTGGCGGAACTGGCTGGGGTCGAACCGCGATCAAGAAGCCCGCGACAACATCGCGTCGGTCAACGACCCGATGGCGGTGAAGGGGCTGACGTTGGGACTGCGCAACGATAAGAATGCGCAGGCTCGCGTATTGCTCGTCGCGGCGCTGGGCAGGATCGATGCCCCCGAGGCCGCCCGCGCCGTGGCCATCGCCTCGGTCTGCGACTCCGACGAAGAAGTGCGGCTGACCTGCCTCGACCAATTGCAGGATCTGTCGCAGACAAAGAAACGGCCGGAGGTCATCTCCTATTACGTCAGCAAGCTGAACCCGAAGAAGAACACCAACGACATCATCAACCTGGCGGGCGCCGGTCTGGGGCGGATGAAGGATCCGTCGGCCATCCCCGCGATGATCGACGCCCTGGTCACCACGCACAAGTTCCTGGTGCCGACGCAGGGCGGGTCCACCACCGCCAGTTTCGGCCGTGGCCCCAACGGCCGCGGCACCGGCATGTCAAGCGGCGGCGGACCGCAGTACATCTACCGCACTTTCGACAACCAGACCGTCCTCGACGCCCTGGCCGCAACGACCGGCGTCAACTTCGGCTTCGACAAACAGGCTTGGTGGCACTGGTACAGGGCGCAGAAGAAGAAGCCCGATTCGCTCGACGCCCGCAGAGACTCGAAGTAGTTCCCACCCCGTCCTCCTCACGCTCCACCCCGTCCTCCTCACGCTCCGCCCCGTACTCCTCACGCTCCGCGTGAGGTTTCTTCCTTACGCGGGCATTGCGAAGTTGCCGGGGCTCCTCTCGGTCGCACGCCATTCCGGCGTGCGGCGCGGACTGGCCGACGACAATGCCCGGCGAACGCCGTTGGCGTCCAAATCGGTGGCGTAGACGGGGGTGCCGGGCTGTTGCCGCCACGATTCGTCCAGGCCGCCGGCGTTGACGCCGTCGAAGCCCAGCTCATCGATCAGCCGCAAGACGACCGCCTTGGCAGCGTGGTCGTCGCCGGCCACGGGAAGCGCGATTCGCCCCGGCGAACCGGCAGGCCGGCCCAATTCCAGCAGGTGCCGGGCATGAATGTTGTTGAACGCCTTGACCACCGTATGGCCCAACTGTCGCTCGACCCAGCGGCTCTCGGTCATTCCCTCCTCGATCGGCTCGATGCGGCCGTCACGCTGCCGCGGATAGTAGTTGCCGGTTTCGACCACCGCGGTGGACTCCGGCACGTTGTTGAACAATCCCGGCGGCAGATTGGAGATCTCCTTCTCGGGAATCGTCACCACGATCAGTTCTTTGTCTTTGACCGCCTCCTCGACGGTCACCGCCTTGGCGCCGGTCTCCCGGGCCAGATCGCGGAGCGACTCGGGGCCGTGCGCATTGGCCACCGCCACGTTATGCCCCAGCGCCGTCAGCCGCCGCGTCAAAGTCCCGCCGATTTGCCCCGCACCGATAATGCCGATGTTCATGGCTTTCTCCTTTGCAATTCGCGGAAGAACGAAGATCGAGTCGCACAATGATTCGTTCCGCACCTCAGAGGAGCAAGCCGATTCTTGCTGATGATCGCATCAGCATTCCGCCCATGTCGGCCGCAGAGGCGGCCCGCTCGGTAGCGTCGGACCACCAGCAAAAAGGGGCGCGAACGACGCTTTTTTGCCGGGTTCCGAGGGCCGATCAGTTTTTCAATTTGGAGATTGTAGGAGGCGACTCCTGTCGCCGATCTGGGTGCCGCCCAGCCAAAATTGCCACAAATCGGCGACAGGAGTCGCCTCCTACAGCGAAAACCGATCGGCCCTGGCCGGGTTCCGGCATATCTTGCCAAGACCGCCCGCCGGCGAGTATACTATGCTTGCGTAGTCCTCCCCTGGCGGGGAAGTTGCGGGGCATCCTTTGTATCGATGCCGCCGGTCGCCGGGGGATGTTTTCGGGGGCTGATTGGGTTCTCGCGTCCAATGGGACGATCCCGCCGTCAAAAGGGGATGGTCCCGCTTTCCTTTGACACGAGGATCGAGACAGTCTCCATGGCCCGCTGGAGATTTATGCTGAAAGTCATTCTTCCCGACGGAAAGTCTGTGGAGTATTCCCGTCGCGTTCGGCCGATTGATGTTGCCGCGGAGATTGGTCCGCGGCTGGCCAAGGCCACTCTGGCCGCCGAAGTGAATGGGCAAATGGCGGGCGCCAACGATCTCCTGCCCGCCGAGGGCGAGGTCGCCCTTCGTCTGATCACGGCCAAGGACCCACAAGCCCTCGATCTCTTGCGCCACTCGTGTGCGCATGTGATGGCGCGGGCGATGATGCGGCTGTTTCCGGGCGTGCAGTTGGCCTTCGGGCCCACGGTGACCGACGGCTTCTACTACGATTTCGAAATGGAGCACGCGCTGTCCGAAGAGGACTTCCCCAAGATCGAGGCCGAAATGGCCAAGATCGTCAACGAGGACGAGCCCTTCGAGCGGGTCGAGATGGATCGGCAGGCGGCCATCGAACTGTGCCGCGATCTGCGGCAGGCGCTGAAGGTCGAGCACATCGAGGACGGACGCCTTTCCGGCGAAACGACCGTCTCGTTTTACCGCCAGGGGGAGTTCATCGACCTCTGTCGCGGGCCGCACATCCCCAGCGCGGGAGCGATCGGCGCGTTCAAGTTGATGTCGGTCGCCGGCGCCTATCTGGCGCGGCGACGCCTCGCGGCAGCAGTTGCAGCGGCTCTACGCCACCGCCTTCTTCAGCAAGCAAGAACTCGACGACCACCTGCGGCGAATCGAAGAGGCCAAACGCCGCGACCACCGCCTGCTGGGCAAACAGCTCGATCTGTTCTTTATCGACCCGGCCGTCGGCCAGGGGCTGATCTTCTGGCTGCCGAAGGGAGCGGTCGTGCGGCACGAGCTGGAGAACTTCCTCTACGCCGAGCTGATCCGCCGCGGCTACCAGCCGGTCAATACGCCGGTGATCGGCAACGTGAATTTGTACAAGACTTCTGGGCATTATCCGTACTACAAGGACTCGCAGTTCCCGCCGATCGAGGTCAGCGAAGACGAGCTATATTTGCTGCGTCCGATGAACTGCCCGCACCACGTGACCATCTACAAGTCGAAGCCGCGGAGCTACCGCGAATTGCCGCTGCGGCTGGCGGAGTTCGGCACGGTGCATCGCTTCGAGCAGTCCGGCGAACTAAACGGCATGACGCGGGTGCGCGGATTCACCCAGGACGACGCCCATATCTTCTGCACCGAGGACGAGGTCGCCGCCGAGTTCCGCGGCTGCCTGGACATGACGCAATTCGTCCTGAAGACGCTCGGGCTGGACGACTACCGCGTGCGGCTGGGGTTCCGCGATCCGGCCAGCGACAAGTACGTCGGCAGCATCGAGAACTGGCAGCGGGCGGAAGAGGCGCTCGAGCGGGTCTGCGGCGAGATCGACTTGCCGAAGCTGCATATCGAGCGCGGCGAAGCGGCCTTCTACGGGCCCAAGGCCGATTTCATCGTCGCCGACTGCATCGGCCGCGAATGGCAGCTCGGCACCGTGCAGCTCGACTACAACCTGCCCAGCCCGCAGCGATTTGCGCTGGAATACATCGGCGACGACAACGCGCCGCATCAGCCGGTGATGATCCACCGCGCGCCGTTCGGGTCGTTCGAGCGGTTCGTGGGGATGCTGATCGAGCATTTTGCCGGGGCATTCCCGCTCTGGCTCGCCCCCGAGCAGGTGCGGGTGATGGTCGTCAGCCAGAAGGCCGAGGAGTACGGCCGCAGCGTCGAGCGGCAACTGGCGGCGGCGGGATTCCGCGTCGGCGGCGACTATCGCGCGGAGAAGATCGGCGCCAAGATCCGCGACGCCCAATTGGAATTGATCCCCTACATGTTTGTGATCGGCGGACGCGAGGCCGCCGAGGACAAAGTGGCCGTCCGCGATCGCATCGAAGGTGATCTCGGCGCCATGCCGCTTACCGCCGCCATCGAGCGGCTGCGGGCGGAAGTAGCGGCGAAAACGATCAGGAAAACGGCGAAGTAGGGCCGAGTGGCCAGTGGTTAGTGGCTAGTGGCTAGAGAAGGGAGAATGAGTTGATATGATCGAAACAGTCATTTCCTAATTCTAGCCACTAACCACTAGCCACTAACCACTAACCACCATCCACCAACCACCGAGGACCAATTTACATGGGAAAATGGAGGCCGCCAGAAATAACTGGCAAACAGCGGATCAACGAACAGATCCGTATTACGCCCGTCCGCGTAATCGCGGCCGACGGGACACAATTGGGTATCATTACGACCGATGAGGCGCTGCGGCAGGCGCGGGCCTTGGACCTCGATCTGGTCGAGGTGGCCCCTGCCGAGCGGCCGCCGGTTTGCCGCATCATGGACTACGGCAAGTTCAAGTATCAGCAGAAGAAGCGGCAGCACAAGGGGCACGCCCATCAGGTGAAAATCAAGGAAATTCGCGTGCGGCCGAAGACCGGCGGCAACGACATCCAGGTAAAGGTGAGCAAAGCCCGCGAGTTCCTGGCCGAGAAGGACAAGGTGATCGTGACGGTGGTGTTCCGCGGCCGCGAGTTGGCCCACATCGACGAAGGCCGCAGGGTGATCGACGACGTCTTGGCCCAGTTGGCCGATGTCTCGAAGATCGAATCGCCGCCGGCACACCACGGCCGGCGGATGATCTGCACGTTGGCGCCGAGATAGCGGATTGCCCGCCGTTGTGCATTAACGCCTCCTGAACGCGTTCTCGTGATCGCGTCCTTTGCGGCGGGTTGGGGGCGGTGATACAATGCTCGTTGCGTTGGATGCAATCCACCACGACGTTTCTCTCTTGCCGCCATGCCCGCTCGCGCTACCATTCTCTGCGGTCCCGCCCGAAGCGGAAAGACCGAGCGGCTGCTTCTGCGCTACCGGGCGGCGCTGCGCGAGCGGCCGCCGGGCGCGGCCCTCTGGCTGGCCCCCACCTGGCGGGCCGCGGACGAAATCCGCCAGCGGCTTCTCAACCCGACGCTGCCCGGCTGCTTTCAGCCGGGGGTGATGACGTTCGAGAAGTTCGCCGAAGCCGTGCTGCACGCCGCCGAACTGCCGATCCGGCCCATGACCCGCCTGATGAAACGGGAACTGGTCCGCGAGATCATCCGTGAACAAGCGTCTCGCGGGCGGCTGCATCACTTTCAGCCGATTGCCGGCAGCGCCGGGTTGGTCGATCTCGTCTGCGAGTTCCTCAGCGAGCTGAAGCGGCTGGAGATCTGGCCCGACGAGTTTCGCCGCGCCTGCCAGGCCCGTGGATTGGCGGCAAAGGACACGGAGCTGTCCGAAATCTACGACGCTTACCAGAACGCGCTGCGCGAGCACGGCCTGTTCGACGCCGAGGGCCGCTTCTGGTCGGCCCGCGACGTGCTGGAAGGGAGCGAGGAGAGGGGAGAGAGGAGAGAGGCGAGGGGCGAGAGGAGAGGGCTGGGCACTTCAGTGCCCAGTGAAGCGGGCAATGGGCAGTCGGCAGTGGCGAGGGGCGAGAGGAGAGGGCTGGGCACTTCAGTGCCCAGTGAAGTCGGCAGTCGGCAGTCGGCAGTGGAGAGTGGAGAGAGGAGGGCGGAGAGGGGAGAGCAAGAAGTCCTTCCGCCCTCTTCCAATCAACAATCAACAATCAACCATCAACAATCAACAATTCCCTCTCCCCTCTCTTCTCTCCCCTTTCCCCTGCTCATCGTCGCCGACGGCTTCACCGACTTCACCCGCACGCAGCACGAGATTCTGGAGCTCCTGGCAGCCGCGGCGGAAGAGATGTTTATCACGCTGCCGCTGGAGCCCGAGCCGCGAAGGGAGGACCTCTTCGCCAAACCGCTGAAAACGCTCGGCGAGCTTCATCGCCGGCATCCCCGCGCGACGATCGAGCAACTGCCCCGAGCGGCCGAGTGCGGCTGGCCGGCGCTCGCGCACTTGGAACGAACGGTTTTCGAGAATCCGCGGCAACGCGACAGCGGAAGAGGGCTGGGCACTTCAGTGCCCAGCAGGGCCGCCGACATCGAAATCCTCGCCGCCGCCCGGCGGGTGGGCGAAATCGAGATGATCGCCCGGCGGATCAAACGGCTGTTGATCGACGGCGACGCCCGGCCGGGCGAAATCGCCGTCGTGCTGCGCTCGCCGCAAGACTCCGCCGAGTTGATCGACGAAGTCTTCGGCCGGCTGGGCATTCCCGTCAGGCAAGAATCGGGAGCAGCGCTCGATCATTCGCCGGCGTTGCGAGCGCTCGTCGCCCTGCTGCAACTCGATCTGGACGACTGGCCGTTCGATCGCCTCTTGGCCGTCTTGGGGAGCAACTACTTCCAGCCCGCATGGCCCAACTGGTGCGAAGTGAAGCTGGACGTGGAGCGGGCGATCCGCCGATTGCAGATCCCGCGCGGGCGAGATGAGTTGATCGAGGGATTGGACGGCGACGAATACGCCTGCAACGTCGTGAAGCGCCTGGCCGCGGCGTTCGGTGCCTTGCCCCAGCGGGCGACGCTGCCCGAGTGGGGAAAAGCCTGGGAGCGATTGGCGGCCGAGACGGGGCTGCTGCACGCGATCGCGGAAAGCCCCCCCTCGGCCTTCGATCACCGCGCCTGGGAACGGCTCATCAAGGCGCTGGCAGAAGGAGACATTCTGGCCGCGTGGCTCAAACGTCGGCCACAGGAATTGGAACGCGACAAGGCGGTCGAGGGCCTCGTGGATATTCTCCGCAGCGATCGCATCGGCAGCAGCGGCGACGAGTCGGGCTGTGTCCGCGTCCTCTCGGCCGAAAGCGTCCGCTCGCTGCGGATTCCGTATCTGTTCCTCGCCGGCTTATCGGAAAGGGCCTTTCCCGCCCCCGACCGCGAAGACCGGCTCTACAGCGAAGCGGAGCAGTCGCGGCTGATCGACGCCGGCCTGCCGCTAGTCGCCCGCACCGAGCGCACCCGCGAGGAGATGCTGTTGTTCTACGAAGCGGCCACGCGGGCGACCAGACGCTTGTATCTCAGCTATCCGGCGCTCGACGACTCGGCACAGCCGCTGCTGCCCAGTCCGTTCTTGAGCGAAGTCGAGGAGGCATTCGGCAAAGATGTGATTCCGCGCAGCGAGCAGAAAGACCTCAACCCGATCCCGGCCGAGGACGAACTGTTCTGCCCCTTCGATTTTCGCGTCAAAGCGGTGGCGACGGCGTTAGGCTTAGGCGAACGAGGGCTGGGCACTTCAGTGCCCAGCAGAGCTGCCGACGTAAGTCTCTTGGCGGGATTGTTCGAGAGGGGGAGAGGAGGAGAGGGGGAGAAGGGGAGACAAGAAGGTGATGACGTTCCTCTTTCCCATCTCCCTATCTCCTCGTCTCCCCCTCTCCCCTTCTCCCCCTCTCTCTCCCTCGCCGCCGGCCTGTCGCTAATTGACCAACGCCAGGACCGCGACAACTTCGGCCCGGCCGAGGGGATGCTGCAAAGCGCGGCGGCGCGGAGGGCGCTCTCGAAACAATTCGGCCCGCAGCACACCTTCTCCGCCACCGATCTGGAACGGTACGCCGCCTGTCCTTTCCGCTTCTTCTTGGAGCGGATTCTGAAGATCGAGCCGTTGGAAGACCTGTCGCTGGAGTTCGACGTGCTCGAGCGCGGCCGGGTCGTGCACGACGTGCTTTCGGCGTTTCACAAGAAGGCAAACCAACGGCTCGGGCGGCCGGGATCACCGCTGGAACTCGATCCGGCCGATTTCAAGCTGTTACTAGATGCCGCCATTCACGATTCGCTCCCCCGCCAGCCCCGAAATCCGGTACAGGCGGCCCTGCGCGAGGCCGATCGCCGGCTCGTGACGGAGTGGCTGTCCCACTATCGCGAGCAGATCGAGAGATACGATGCCCTCTGGAAGGATTTTGCCGACCCGATGACCGCGGAGCTCTTTGAGGTATCCTTCGGCCGCGGCGGCGAACCGGCGCCCTCGACCGCCGAGCCGTTCGAGTTCGAAAGCGATCGCGAAACCGTTTTCATCTCCGGGCGAATCGACCGCATCGATACCGGCGTGTTTGCCGGCCGGACGGTGTTCAACATCATCGACTACAAGACCGGCCGCGGCATCCGTTTGACGCCCGAGAGCATTGCGGCGGGCACGACCCTGCAATTGCCGCTCTACGCCGTGGCGGCGATGGAGCTGATCCTCAACGATCGCGACGCCTGGCCGTGGCGGGCCGGCTACTGGTACGTCCGCGACGACGGCTTCACGCCGCGACAAGCCCTGACAATGTACGACGGCATCGACGGCCGCATCGAATTGGACTCGAAGTGGGAGCAGATCCGCGCCGGCCTGCGCGACACGGTGATCGGGCTGGTCCGCTCGCTGCGTGCCGCACGATTTCCCGTGTGCGGCGCCGACGAGCATTGCACCGGCCGTTGCCCCTTCCGCACCGTCTGCCGCATCAATCAAGTCCGCTCCCTGGAAAAGAAATGGCAACCGACAGCGAACGCGTGAACGCGAAGCTGACCGAACAACAGCGCCAGGCCGTCACCGCCCGCGGCGTGTCGGTCGCGCTGTCGGCGGGCGCGGGCTGCGGTAAGACGACCGTGCTGACGGAGCGGTTTCTGGCGGAATTGGAACCGGAAGGTGGCGTTAAAGGGGACAGTCCCATTTTCGCTGGAGCGAAAATTGGGACAGTCCCCGGTGGGCGCCGATCGCGGATTTCGCAGATCGTGGCGATCACCTTCACCGAGCGGGCGGCACGCGAAATGCGCGACCGCATCCGCCGCGAGTGCCGCGAACGACTGAAGAACTGTCCCGAACGAGATGTGGATTATTGGCTCGGGTTGGTCCGCGAAATGGACTCGGCGCGGATCAGCACGATCCATTCGTTCTGCGGCTCGCTGTTGCGGGCGCATGCCGTCGAGGCGGGGCTCGACCCGCGGTTCCGCGTGCTCGACGCGGCGCAGGCGGCCACGCTCTTGTTCCAATTGACCGACGACGTGCTCCGCCAGCGGCTGGGCGAGCGCGACGAGGCCACCTTGACGCTGGTGACCCGTTACGGCTTCGACCGGCTCCGCGACATGATCGCCGAGTTGCTCGCGGCGCGGCAGGAGATCGACTGGGCCGTGTGGCGGCGGGAAACGCCCGAGGGACTCGTCGCCCGCTGGCAGGATTTCTGGGCCCGCGACACGCTGCCGCGGCTGCTCTGTCGCATCGCCGAATCGGCCGAGGTCAAGACGCTGCTCGATCTTGCCGGCCGCTATCCGCCCGACCATCCGGTGATGCGCCAACGCTGCGATGCGTTGTTGCAGCAGATTCCGCAACTTTGCGCAACGAACGATGCGGCGCAGTTGCGGGAACTGCTTGCGGCGATTCGCGAAAACGCCAAAGTGCAGGGCGGCGGAACGAAAAAGCACTGGGCAAGCGAGGAGGTCTACGAGCGGTTCAAGGAGGCGGCAAAGCGGCTGCGGGAGCAGATCGACAAACTCCAACCGCAGATGCAATTCGATCCGCTGGCGGCCCGGCCGGCCGCCGAATTGTCGTTGCAGGCGATCGCCCTGGCCGCCGACGTCGCCGGGCAGTACCACCGACGGAAACGCGAACTGGGGATGCTGGATTTCGACGACCTGCTGATCCACGCCCGGGAACTGCTGGTCGGCAGGGGGACGGAGGACGTTGCCGGCGAGGAGCCCCGCCGTGCGTCCGACGAAAGTGTCGCTGCTTTCGCGGAGCGAAAGGCGACGCAACCACCTCCGTCCCCTTCCGCGGAACTGCGAAAACGGCTGGCGGGCCAGTTGCGGCTGTTGTTGGTCGATGAGTTCCAAGACACCGATCCGTTGCAAGTCGAACTGGTCAAGGCGCTGTGCGACAACGAGTATCTCGCCGGCAAGCTGTTCTTCGTGGGCGATTACAAGCAGTCGATCTATCGTTTCCGCGGGGCCGATCCGGCGGTGTTCCGGCAGCTTCGCGACGAGATTCCGCCGGCGGGGCGGCTGCCGCTTTCCATCAATTTCCGCAGCCGGCCGGCGATTCTGGATTTCGTCAACGCCCTGTTTTGCGAAGAGATGGGCGAGGATTACGAGCCGCTGCGATCGCCGCGCGAGGAGAAGGAAGCCGGGCCGGCCGTGGAGTTCTTGTGCGCGAATCCACAGGGCAATGAAGTCGGCAGTCGGCAGTCGGCAGTCGGCAGTGGAGAGTGGAGAGTGGAGAGTGGAGAGTGGAGAGTGGAGAGTGGAGAACCCTTTCCCTCCTCCGCCTTCCACCCTCCACCTTCTTCCGATCAGCAATCGACAATCAACAATCAACAATCATCAATCTCTTCACTCTCCACTCTCCCCTCTCCCCTCCCCTCTCCTCTCGACGATCTCGGTCGCCGCGAGCGGCTGATGCGGATCGAGGCCGACTGGATCGCGCGGCGAATCCGCAACATGCTCGAACGCGGCCAAGCGGGCGAGAAGATTATCTGGGATAAAGACGCGAAGGCGCTGCGCCAGATCGGCCCGGGGGATTTCGCTCTGTTGTTTCGCGCCTTGACCGACGTTGAACGCTACTATGTAGAGGCCCTTCAGCGCTACGGCATCGATCATTATCTCGTCGGCGGACATGCCTTCTATTCGCAGCAGGAAGTTTACGACCTGTTGAATCTGCTGCGGGCGATCGACGTGCCGGCCGACGAGGTCAGCTTGCTGGGCGTGCTTCGCAGTCCGATGTTCGCGCTCGACGACGAGACGCTCTTTTGGCTCGCGCGGCACTCCGACGGGCGATCGAGAGGGCTTATGGCGGGGTTGTTTCATACGGACAAGCTGCCGAAGGAGCTCGACGAGCGGCAGCGGCAGCTTGCCGGCTTCGCCGCGGCAACGCTCCGCGGTCTGCGGCAAATCAAAGACCGCCTGCCGGTGGCGCGGCTGATCGAGGAGGCGATGGCGCGGACCGGCTACGACGCCATGCTGCTGGCCGAATTCCTCGGCGAGCGGAAACTGGCCAACTTGCAGAAACTCATCGAGCAGGCGCGGAGTTTCGATCGGGCGGGCATTTTCACGCTCGCCGATTTCATCGCGCAGCTCTCCGAGTTCGTCGCCCGGCAGCCCGACGAAGCCTTGGCGGCCACGCGGCCCGAGCTGAACGACGTGGTCAAGCTAATGTCGATTCATCAGTCGAAGGGGCTGGAGTTTCCGGTGGTGATCGTGCCCGACGTCGGCCGTCCGCGCCGCATGGCCGGGCCGGCGATCGGCTTCTCGCCGCAGCTTGGGCCGGTGCTGCGGGACGAAAACGCCACGACCGGCTACGATCTGCTCATGGCCGCGGAGAACGACGAGGAGCAGCAGGAGATCGTCCGCCTCCTGTACGTCGCCACCACGCGGGCTGCCGACTACCTGATCCTATCGGCCGGCGTGGAAGACGCCAAGAAACTCAACGAGAAACCAAGTGGGCCGTGGATGGAACTGCTCGCCAGACGATTCGATCTCAGACCAAAAAACGAAGGTGCCGAGGGCTGGGCACTTCAGTGTCCAGCCGAATCGCCGAGCACTCGGGAATCCGAACGTTCGAGTCTCTTCACCGTTACCGCCACTGTGCCGGCGATTCGCTCCCAGCCAATCGACCTTCACCGCCGCCGCGATCTGCTGAAGATTGTCGAGAAGGCCGAGCAAATGGCGGCGGACGGGCAGGGAAAACGGCCGCACTATCTGACGCCGATCCCCTTCGACGCCGCGGCGCGGCGGCAGTATTCGTTCTCGCGGTTGAGCGGCGCGCTCCATGCCGAGCCGCCGGTGATGGAGGTCGCTCGACCGGGAGATGACGCTGCGGGCCCCCCGCCGCTGGATCCGCGTTGCCTGGGGACGTTGGTCCACGCAGTCTTGGAAGAGGTCGATTTCGCCAATCCCGGCGACGTCGGCCAACGCGTCCGGCGTTTGGCAGAGCAGCATCTCTCCGGCGACGGGCGGCGGGAGGAGAGTCTGGCCGTGGAGATGATCGAGCGATTTGTCGCCTCGCCGCGGGCTGCGCAGATCGTCGCGGCGAAGGCCGCTTTTCGGGAATTGGAATTCCTGCTGGCTTGGCCGCCGCAGGGGGCAGACAAGAATGTCTGCCCCACCGGGCCACTCTACCTGCAAGGCTTCATCGATTGCCTCTACCGCGACGACGGCGGCTGGCGGCTGATCGACTACAAAACCAACCGGGCGACGGCCGAAACGCTGGCCGCAACGGCGGCGCCGTACGAGATGCAGATGCTCGTCTATGCGTTGGCGGCCGAAACGGTCTTGAAAGCGCCGCCGCTGGAGTTGACGCTCTGTTTCCTGCGGCCGGGACTGGAATATCATTTCGACTGGAACGACGCCAACCGGCGGCGCGTCGTCGAACTGGTGGAACAGAAACTGCCGTGAGGTTGTATCCGGCACACGCCGTGTGCCGTTGTTGCAGATCGACCATTCCTGTCTGAGGCGCACGGCGTCTGCCGTCGGGGCGCCGCGGCTTTATCGGCACACGGCGTGTGCCGGATACTTTTCAAGAGAATTGCCGCCCCTCCGCGGGCGTGTTATAATCGATCTTGTCGCACGCTTCTGATCTCACGCCGGCGCCGGCCTCTGTATGCTGATGCCCGAGGAACAACGCCGATTCGCCGCCGAAGTGGTTCGCCGTTTGCGCGGGGCGGGATTCACGGCGTACTGGGCGGGCGGCTGCGTCCGCGATCAACTCCTCGGGCGAACGCCGAAAGATTACGACGTGGCCACCAGCGCCACGCCGGAGCAAATCCGCGCGCTCTTCGGCCGGCGGCGGACGCTGGCCATCGGCGCGGCGTTCGGGGTGATTTCGGTGATCGGCCCGAAGCCGGCGGGCATGATCGAGGTGGCCACCTTCCGCCGCGACGCCGCCTACAGCGACGGCCGGCATCCCGACAGTGTCACCTTCAGTTCGGCCGAGGAGGACGCCTCCCGCCGCGATTTTACGATCAACGGACTGTTCTACGATCCGGTCGAGCAACGGGTGATCGATTTCGTCGGCGGGCAGCGCGACCTGGCCGAACGCCGCGTCCGCGCCATCGGCTCCGCCCGCGATCGTTTCGCCGAAGACAAGCTGCGGATGCTGCGGGCGGTGCGGTTCGCGGCCGCTTTCGATTTCACCCTCGATGATGACGCACGGGCGGCCATTGCCAAAATGGCGGCGGAGATCCACGTCGTCAGCCCCGAGCGAATCGCCATGGAAATGCAACGGCTGCTGACCGATCCGAGCCGCGCAGCCGGCGTGCGGTTGTTGCTCGATACGGGACTGGCGGTGGAAGTGCTGCCGGAGATCGTGCCCCGCGACGACGGGCAACGGGCTGAGTTCGACGAGACGCTGGCGATGCTCTCGCGGCTGCCGGGCGACGTCGGCTTCGCGGCGGCGCTGGCCGTGCTTTTGCCGCCGCGGGTCGCTGCGGCCGCAGCCAGAAACGTTTGCCGCCGCTGGCGGTTGTCGAACAAGGAGACGGATCGCGTCGGCTGGCTGGCGGAAAATCGCAAGGCAATCGACGCGGCGGCGACAATGCCCTGGTCACGGCTCCAGCCGCTGCTGGTATCCGAGGGGATCGGCGACCTGTTGGCACTTGCGGAGGCGGCAACACCGGCCTCGGCGGCGGCGGCCCATTGCCGACGCCTGCTTGCCCAGCCGCGCAACGTGCTAGATCCGCCCCCGCTGCTTACCGGCGACGATCTGCTGGCCAATGGCATCCCCTCAGGACCGCAGTATAAAATGCTGTTGCAGCGCATCCGCGCGGCTCAATTGGACGGCGAGGTGCGCACAGAGGATGAGGCGATGGCAATGGTGAGGAAGTGGTTGGTGGATGGTGGATAGTGGATGGGGATATTGAGAAACCGCTTGCGGTTTCGCAGAAAAACCCGATTTTCGCGCAATTCAACCATAAATGGGTGTCCTCATGGATAAGAAGATCAAGAAGAAAGCGCACGTGCTTCGGCAGCGGATTCAGTCGTTGCAGCAGCAGTTGGCCGGGGCGAGGAAACAGATGGACGACGAGGACGAACTGAAGTCGATCGAGCAGCAACTCGCCGCCGCCGAAGCGGAATTGGCCAAAATCAAGGAGGCGTAACGACCGCCTAATCCAACAGTTTGTAGAGCACCACTGCCAACACGGCCGCGACGCCCACGACGATCGGCAGGTAGAGCGGGCCGAACAGCGAGAACAACAGGGCGATGAGGACTGCGACGGCCAGCACCCAGGCCCAGGCGGCGCTCCGCGGCGGGCGGGGGGGCGCGTCGAGGTCCACCTTCCGCTCGACCAACATTCGGCCGATCCGCCGCCGCTTGGCCTCCTGGCGGACCGCGGCCACCAGGTCCTCGGCGCCGGCGTGCTCCTCCAACAGCCCGGCCAGCGCCTCGGCCTTGCTGTCCTCGCGCTGGTCTTGCAACAGCGCGACCATCGCCGATTGGGCGTAGATGTCGTTGGGGTTCAGTTCGAGGGCGCGGCGGAGGCTGGCCTCGGCCTCGCCGCGGCGGTGCAAACGGAATTGGGCCAGCCCTAACGCCGCCCAGGCGGTCGACGAGGCGGCGTCGGCATCGATGGCGGCGCGGGCGGCCTCCTCAGCCAGCTTCGGCCCGCGCTCGCTGGCCATAAACCAGGCGTAATCGCTCAGCAGTACGGAGTGCCGGCCGAAGCGTTCGATCGCTTGCTCGAACGCCGCTTGGGCCACTGGCAGCCGCTCGGCACGCCACGCCGCCATTGCCAGCAGGCGGTGGGCGTGCTCGTCTTGCGGATCGAGTTCGACGGCACGGCAGGCTTCGGCGTAGGACTCCTCGGCCGCGTCGGCGGCGAGCAACGCCTGGGCGCGGATCGCGCGAACCACCGCCCGGTCAGGCGCTTCGGCCACGAGTTGATCGCCGATGGCCAAAGCGCGGACGTAATCTTCCGCGGCAAGTGCGGCAAAAGCCCGTTCGATCAGATCGTGAAGTTCCGATTCTTCCATGACAGTCCGGCCCCGGCTTCCGGCGTCATTGTAATGGAACATGCTGTGGTCCTCCAGCTCAAGTTGAAGTAGCCACGCGCCCCTCTCATCATCATCCAGCAGGGCACCATCATCATCAAAAAAGGGATCGGGCTCGGGCAACCCATCCATGTCCACAACATCAGGCACGGTTGGCTTGATGACTGCCCATCAATGCAATCGTGTGGCAATGGCTTACGGGCAGGGCAAAATGGAAATGCTCAATTTGTGGGGCAGAAAAAACGCGGTGACCACGGCTTAGAAAATGCTGCGGGGGAATCGCCGTAGACCCACCGCGTTGCGGTAAGATCGAAGAAAAGGGACTTAGACCGCCTTGGGCTACTACCCTCGATTTGTCATTACAAAAAGTGCTGCAACGACCGACTTGACCATTACCATGTCGATCGTATCTGTTGAATAAGCGACGTTTAGCGGAACATCCGTAAGATCATCTGGGTCCACATCAGGGTCGAAGGTTATAAGAATTGCTCCCATTGCACGATTCTCAAGTGCTTCGATCATCTGGGCCGGACTGGCAATCGACAATCGTGGATCGTTTGCATCTAATTCAGTAATTATCTCCTGTTTCAGTTCTTCACGGACCTTGCTTTCCTGGTTCTGAAGTTCGTCTAGTCTTTGATAGCGGGCGTCGTCTTGGGCGGCTAGGGCTTGGTCAATCAAACTACTGATCGCCCTGCGGTCTACATTTTCGGGGAAGCTGATGCCGAGCTTACGAGCATAGTCTTTCTGTTTTGCGGTTGCGGGTGGAATGTCGGGCTTCTTAACGGGCGTATGTTTCGTTGTCGGTGGATCTTCGGACGGAGTTTCCGCCAGATTGGGAACGGTAATGGCGGAACCACATTTCGGACAGTGAACTGTCTTGCCAGCAAGATCAAGTTTCGCTTTTAGTTTGGATTGACAGGTATTGCAGGTCGTTTGGATGTGGCTCATATACGATCATTCTCCTCCCCTACGTGGCGGTGATACACGGAATACCAGGGTATTCTCCTTGGGCAAGAAGTCAATGTCGCTTTGTGGCCACCATCAGCCACACGGTCACGCCGAAAGATGCCAGAGGGCAGCAAGAACCCGATCGCCGTGGGGCAAGATACGAAAATCGTCAGGAGCAGCATTCCCGATAGTCTACCCGAAACTATCCAAAGAAGTATCCAGCGGGCAACGTATCCAGAAATCCCCGACGGAAGCAAGGGATTATGCCTTGTCGCACAAAGGCTTAGGACGGCTGCGAAACTGCGAACCCCCCGACGTAGCGGCCATGCTATAGTTGCGTAGGTTTTGCCATGCCAAGTCGCTTGCCCACGTTCTGTACGTCGCTGCTGGTGGCGGCTGCCGTCGCTATGAACTGTTGCGCGGAGCTACTGGCCGCGAGCGTGGTGCTCTCCGACAAGATGGTCGAGGGGTTTATTCAAGGGAGGCGGGTCGAAGGTGTGCTGTTGGGCGTGGCGCGGCGACCCTTGGCGCTGTTGGGGCGCGATGGGCATGTGTGGCCGCTGCAAACCGGCGAAGCGAACAAGTTCGAGCGGACCGCCGCGAGTTTTCGCCCCTATCCGCCGTCGGAGTTTCGCGCGGCGCTCTTGCGGGAGCTGGGCGACAAGTATGAAGTGACGGGAACGACCCATTATCTGATCGCCCATCCGCGTGGACAGCAGAGCCGCTGGGCGGAGCGATTCGAGGATTTGTACCGCTGCTTCATCCTGTACTTCTCCGTGCGCGGTTTCGAGCCCGCCACGCCGCCGTTTCCGCTGGCGGGCATTGTCTGCGCCAACCGAACGGAGTTCGATCGTCTCGCGGCGGCGCAACTCAACCTCCCTTCCGGCGTGCTGGGCTACTACAATCCCGCCTCGAATCGGATCACGATGTACGACATGACGGGAAATCGCGATGTGGCGAATTGGCGCTGGAACGCCGCGGTGCTGATCCATGAGGCGACGCACCAGATGGCGTTCAACACTGGCATCCACAGCCGCTACGCTCCCACGCCGATCTGGGTGGCGGAAGGGCTGGCGACGCTCTTCGAGGCCCCCGGCGTGTGCGACTCGCACAACCACACGCAAATGGCCGACCGGGTGAATCGCCCGCGGCTGCGAACGTTTCAGCAGTCGGTGGCGCCGCGGCACCGGCCGGAATTGCTGGCAAAAATGGTGGCCGGCGACGAGCTTTTTCGCAGCGATATGCGGACCGCCTACGCCGAGGCGTGGGCGCTGAGCTTCTATCTGACCGAGACGCAGCCGCGGCAGTACGCGGCGTATCTGCGGCGCACCGCTGCGCGTCCGCCCTTCCGCCAGTACCCGGCAGCCGAGCGCACCGCCGATTTCACCGCTGTCTTCGGCGACAATTGGCGGATGCTCGAGGCCCGATTCCTGCGGTTCATGGCCGGCGTGAAATAGGGGCCGTTTTTCGTAACGGTTCACGGAGCGGTAAGACACGTATCCGGCACACACCGTGTGCCGATCTCGTTGGCCATAGACCCGCAAACGACGGCACATAGCGTGTGCCGGATGCACGGACCCTGTGATCGCTCGTTCGCTTTGCTCGCGGCGGCAACATAACCTATATATGTGATGCGTGGCATTGCCGCCAGCGCCGCCGGCACGGATATGTGGAATTTGCCGGGCGTAACGGCCTGCACCGCCTCCCGTACTGCCAAAAAAGACGTCGGTTATGAAGAACTCACGCGCGCCGGCAAGCGGCTGCGATGCTTGGGCTGAACAGATCGTGGCGTCGCTGCACGCCGAACGCGACCGCGTGCGCAAATTCCTCTCTGCTCAGCAGACGCGGCTGGAACGGGCCGAAGCCGCGCTGGAAAACGCCATCTCCGAGCTTCAGCGGGCGATTTCCAACGCCGCAGCCGACAAAAGCGAGGCAGCCGGCGGCGACGGCCAGGAGGACTACCAGCGGCGCTACGAGATGGCGCTGGACGACCTCCGCGAGTTGAAGGACGGCAACTTGCTGCTTCAAGAGCAGCTTGCCAAGGCCCGCGCAACCGCCTCGGCGTTGGCCAAGGAGAGTCACTGCGAACAAGCCGGCCTCGATTGGGAGGCGGAGAAGCTTCGCATCCTCGCCGCGCTCGAATCCGACCTCAACGAAAACGACTCGGAACAACGAGCCCAGCGATTGAAGATCGAAGACGTTGTGCACACCACCGAGAAAGTGATCGCCAAGAAGAACGAGGAGATCGCCGAAAAGGACAGCGAGATTCGCGAACTGAAGCGGCGGCTTGAGGAGGCGTCGAAGACCGGCCCGCTCGATCAGATGGCGGCCGCGATGGAGCAGACGCTGCAAAACGACATTGTCATTCAACAGGAGCGGGAAAGGCTGCAAGAGTTGGAGGAACAGGTGCGCAGCCGCATGTGCCGGGCGGAGATCGAGATTTCGCTGGAGCGGGCGAAGCTGGCCCGCGAACGCGCCGAACTGGAAGAACGATTGCGATCGGCCGGATTCGACCCCTCCAAGCCCGCCGGCGAAGCGAAAGCGGCGGCCGCCGAACAGCCGGCCCGCGGCCGTTGGCTCAGCCGCCTCGGACTGACCGAAGCCGACCGCGAACGCGGAAAACGCCGTTAAACCCGACCGCGAATCCACGGACCATAGGAGCACCGTTCGCCTGGCCTGGGGCAGCGTGGTGGTTATCGAACGCGGGTCGTTCAGGTGGAAATAGCAGCCGGTCTTGCTGCGAGCCTTTTCACTAGCCCAGGCGTTCACGCCTGTGGAAAGGAGGCCGATTGTGCGTCCCGCCCCGCCGGTTGTCGCCCCTAAAGGGGCTCAACAGAAAAAGGGGAAGGCAAATGGCGACATTCGCTCCCCAGGCGTAAACGCCTGGGCTAGTGAAAAGGCGCAAAAGGGACAGGGCGCCCACCGATCGAGGCACCTACAACAACCAGGATCGCGCGGCCAAAACCCCTTCAAGAAAGACCCCGCTCACTGCGGCAGGAAATCCTGCACCACGGTGACTTCGCGTATCTGCTTGCTGTCCGGCTCGAATGCCCGAATCTTCACCTGAATGCCGCGGAGTGGAACCGCGTAGGGCGGCAGGTGCAACTTCTCGAGATCGTCGTCAACGATCCCATTGGAATTGCCGCTCGAATCGAGGTCGAGCCCGTCGTTCCATAGGGTGCCGAAGTAGGTTGTTGACCAGGTGTCGTAAACCCTCGTCAGCCCCGAGTTGCCATTGGCGTTGCCGCTAAGTACCGTGGTGCCCGCGCCGCCGCCGCCGTAGCCAAGATCGATATATCCCCCTTGGCCGCTGTTGGCTTTCGGATCCCATGCCTTCACGTCGAAGCCGATCACGTTGGTGAGGATGATGTCGTCAGTGGTGCGGGTGCCGCCGGTTAAGAGGGTGCTATCCGACCAGGGATAACTGTCCGTGCCACCTGACGTGGACGTGTGGTTGCTCCAGAAGTCGATGGTTGCCTTATTGGTCGGCTGGGTCGGGGCGCGTCCCACCGACCAATTTGAGGAGCACTCCGCCAGCGTTGGCAGCCCTAACTGGCCCCAGTTGCAAGGATTGAGGGGCGTTGTCGCATCGTGGGCAAAACGATACTGGCGCTGCGTCAGATCGGCCAGCGTGTTCGGCACCATCTTCCCGTTCGCGCTGTCCCAGTGGGCCGATATATCATAGCTGGCGTAATAGCCGGCTTGCGGGGCACCAGTCAGACTGGCCCCGGGCAGCACCAGCAGGACGCGGCGGTGGAGCGTGTGGCCGCGGATGAACCACGCCACTTCAGCAACGTAGGACTGGGCGACGCCACCGGGGCCAAGCGGATATTTGCCCACGAACGGCCTGCCGCTGCTGCGGGTGGTGAACATCAAGAACGTCATCAATATCGCCGACGGTCTGGTCCACGGCCCCACCATTCTGGCTGTTGACAGCGCAGTTCGAGGCTGTGCTTGCCGATCCCTCGATATACTCGAAATAGCCCTCGTTGTTGGCGGGATCGCGGGGCGGATTCATGGTGACGGTCACGCCGGCGAGGTCCATTTGCAGGCGCTGGGCGGTCAGACGCAGCCGGTCGGCCATCTCCAGCAGCGAGCGCGACTCGCTGACACCTTCGCTGACCCGGCCGAACATGGCGATCACCGCCCCTAATAGCAGCAGCGACAGCGCCAGGGCGACCATGAGCTCGATGAGCGTAAAGGCGGCGGGGGCCGCCGCGGGGAGACGACACGGGATGGGCCGTTTCATGAGAATTTTCCTGTTCCTCGCACCGCCGCACCCCCTCGTGCGATAGGGCGCGGATTCACTTGCCCGTCGATCAGCGGCCCGCTCTGCTTCAGTATATTCGACCCTGAAACGCGGGAAAAGTCAACCGGATTCGCCGGGAGGGGTGCTCGGACAGATTGTGGTCATCATCTCGAACCGTTTAGCCGCCGCGTCCACGCGGCGCTGCACCTGGGGCGATTCTGCGCCGCGTGGACGCGGCGGCTAAACAGTCGTCCGATCTTGACCACAAACAGTCGCTGCGCCCCGATCGTCCGCCATTCCGAACCAACGGTACGTCTCGTTCACGCAGCTTTCTGCTCGGCTTTCGGCACCGCCGCCGTCGCCGGGGCGGAGACAGGCCGGCGGGCGGCATACCAGACGCTGACCAGCATCAGCAGGCCGGCCATCCCGAGAAACATCGTCGGATATGGGGGAAGACCGAGCGAGTGGCTATAGCGGAGCGTGACCCCCACGGCAGGGGATGCAACCACCAAGCCGAGATCCCATGCCGCCAATAAGAGCACGGTGGCCAAACCGCGATTCTGCGGCGGGAAGGCGACGCTGCCGGCCGCCACGACTGCCGGCCAAAGAATGGCGTGCGAACAGCCGAAACCGATTGCCGGAAAGGCCAGTTGCCACTCGCTGCGAACCAGGGGGAAGACGGCGATGCTCGCGGTCATGCCGGCCATGCCCAGCAGAATGATGCGGCGAGGGCCGAACCGCTCGCTCCAGCACCGTGTGGGCACACGGATGGCCACGGCGGCAATGCAATAGACCAAGAAGAAGAGGCCGATGCGGGGGATGCCGCGTTCCAGCGCAAAACTCCGCAAAAACGTCCCCGGCAGCCCCAACGCCATTCCCATCGTGACACCAATCAGCAGAATCATGCCGGGGCAGTAGCGGCGGACCAGCGAAAGCAGCGAGGGCTCCGGGAGAACGCCCTCTTGCTTCGCAGGCCGTTCAGGTTGACGGCCGGATAAATCTGGAGATTTGGAGATTTGGAGATTTGGAGATTTGGGATTTGCAGGTTTGGAATTTCGGGATTGGGAGATTCCGGGATTTGGGGATTTGGGGATTCCGGGATTTCGCGATTTGGAGACTGACGGCAGGCCGAGGGCGGAGGGCAGAAGGGCATTTCCCTCTCCCCTCTCCTCTCTCCCCTCTCCTCTTCCCACTGCCGACTGCCGACCGCCGACTGCCCCCTGGCCCCTAGTCCCTAGCCTCTGGCCGCCGGACGCCGCCCAGGCGAACGGCAGGGCGAGCACGCCGAACAGCGCGGCGATGATGAACATCTGGGCGACCTGGGTAGGAACGATGCCGATCGAGCCGAAGAGCAGGTCGCCCAGCTCGGTGCCGACCACGATGCCAATGAAGCCGCTGGTGCCCAGCATTCCAATCATTTCCGCCAGACGGTTGTTGCATGTCCGCATCGAGACGAAGGTCATCGACGCTCCGCCCACGCCCGCCACGGCGCAACAGTAGCAGAGGCGGAGCAGGTAGATGGTTGCGCCGGTGTGGCTGGCGACGGCCAGATGGGCCAGGCAGGCGACGACGAACAGCAGCAGCGAGCCGATCCAGAGGAGCCTGGCGCCGTAGCGGTCGATCCACGAACCCAAGAACAGCCGCATCGCAAGGCTGCCGACCATCCCCACGCCGACGATCCAGCCGAGGTGAAATTCGGTTCCGCCCAGCAGCGTGACGAAGTCGGCGTAGCGGAACAGCAGCGACGTGGCGGAGGCCAACAGCAAATTGGCTGCGTAGGCCCACCAAAAACGCCGATCATAGCCGGCAGGCGGCTCGACCGTGCAGGGCTGGCGCGTTTGTCGCGGCTGCAGGGGAACGTCGGGTGGCGTTCGGCGAGCGGCTCGCGGCGGACGAAGCGTAGGTGCGGCAACGGGAGTCATGAAAACCAGAAATCGCGCTATTCTACACAGTTTTGCCAGTGAATTCCAGACGGAATTCCGGCAAACTGGCCGATACGCCGCTGCGAAAACAGCCATTTGATGTTAGAATCGCGAACACTGCGGGGGCGGCGCTGCACGGCGTTGTACGAGGGAGGCCCGATCATGGCCGCAGCCGATAAGACGCTGGTTACCGTGGCCACTTACAACGAGATGGAGAATCTGCCGCGACTGGTCGAGCAGATTTTCCGCTACGCGCCGCAGGTCGATTTGCTGGTGATCGACGACAATTCGCCCGACGGCACGGGGGCATGGTGCGAGCGGCGGCGGGCCGAGGAGCCGCGGATCGCCTGCTTGCACCGCCCCGGCAAGCTGGGGCTGGGCACCGCCACCATCGCCGGCATGAAGTATGCCATCGAAAACGGCTACCGCTACGTGCTGAACATGGACGCCGATTTCAGCCATCAGCCGAAATACCTGCCGGCGCTGTTGGCCGGCATGGAGCCGGCCGGCGCTCCGCCGGTCGATGTGATGATCGGCTCGCGCTACGTTCCCGGCGGCGGCGTCGAGGGCTGGCCGCTGAAGCGGCAACTGATGAGCCGCGGCGTGAATTGCTACGCGCGGCTGCTGCTCGGCTTGCGGCCGAAGGATTGCAGCGGGGCCTTTCGCTGCTATCGTACGGCAACACTGGCGAAGCTCGATTTCGACGGCGTGCGGAGCCGCGGCTATTCGTTCCAGGAGGAGATTCTCTGGCGGCTCCGTCGCGTCGGCGCCCGACTGGCCGAGACACCGATCATCTTCATCGAGCGTCAGCACGGGCTGTCGAAAATCCACTCTGGCGAAGCGTTGGCGGCGCTGCGGATTCTGTTCGCGCTCGGCGTGAAGAACTGGCTGGGCTGCGGGTAGCGGGCGCAAACGCCGCACGCAACGACCGCTTCCCTGCGGGGCGCGGCTAAACGTCGAGAAAGAGGGGCGACAAGGTGCATCCCGCCGATCAGCCAATCAGTGCCAACCGACCAACTTGATCGGCACCGTGACCGGCGGGGCGGCGGGAGCGTCGTCGCCGGTCAAGAGCGTCTCGCTGGCGTCACGCTGGAGACAACAGGGGAGAAAATCGACGTGGCCGTCCCCGTAGAACATGTTTCGCCCCTGCCCGCCATGATAAGAAAAATCCTGGCCCGGCAAGTCGGCGCTGGGAACGTCGGTTAAAACCGCCACGGCGGCCGGGGGGGGATCGGTCGCATCGTCATTCGTCCCGTTACGCCAAAAGCCGAGCCAGTCTTTGATCGATACGCCCGGAAGCTCCTGCGGCGACCAGGTTGGAACCGGCGGGCCGACTTGAAGAGCCGCGGCCGCCAGCGCATCGACCCGCGTTAGCGGCGAGCCGAGTAGGGGCGAGCGGAACGCACCTTGCGCCGCCAGCCAGGCGTGCGGGCAAACCTCGCGGCCGTCGTCGGGCGCCAGGCTGTCGTCGAGCAATTCGGCGGCGAACTGCCCCGCCCCGGTCAGCCGCTCGTTGTCGGCCAGGTCGGAAATCGCATGGCCATGCTTGTAGCCGTACTCCGTCAGCGCCAATCCCAGTTGGCGCAGTTTTTCTTGACAAGAACTCAGCCGGCAGTGGAAACGCGCATTGTGAATTGCCGGCGGAACCAGGATCAGGGCAACCAGCAGGATCACGGTCACCGCGGTCGCGTCAAGCCAGCCAAAGCGGGCGCCGCGAGCGGGCAGCCCCAGGTCGGGGCTCATCTTCCGCCGCCGCACTTTCGCCCGCCGCGGAGTCGGCGCACATGCCGCGACAAAGCGGCAGGTCTGCTCGGCCAATCCGGCCGGCGGCTCGCAATCCGGCCGCAACGCCAGCAGCGGCGCCAAACGCCGCCGCCACTCCAGCCACTGCCGACGATAGTCCTCGTCGCGCTCCAGCGCGCTTCCACCCATTCTTGCTCGTCGTCGTCCAAGGCGCCGAGAAGGTGGCCAAGCAATTGCTGATGCAGCGGATCGCTGTCGCCCATACGAAGTGTCCACCGTGGTTACGGCAAGCTCACGTGAGAGAGCGACTCGGTGAGCTTCTGTACGGCGGTGTGCAGCCGGCTCTTGACCGTCCCGACTGGGAGCGACAAAACGTCCGCAGCTTCTCGATACTTCAGTCCCTGGAAGTAAATCAGCATCACCACCTCTTTGCAGCCCTCGGGCAGTGCCTCCACCGCCCTACGCAGCGCCTCGTGTTGTTCCGCCGATTCGACGTTGTCGGCCGGGCCTTCCGCCCTGGTGCCGAGCAACTCGGCCAGTGTCCCTGCTTCCTCCTCCGCATTGCCCCGCGTGACACGATCGAGACTGGTCATGCGATGCCGGCGGTTGCGACGCTGGTAGTCGATCGCCTGATTCGTGGCCACCGTATACAACCAGGGACGCACCTTCCGGCCCGGCTCGAACTGATCGCACTTCAAATGGACCTGTAGGAACGTCTGCTGAAAAACGTCGGCCGCCATGTCGGCGTCGCCGAGGTAGTGCCGCAGATAGCCGTACAGCTCCTTCTCGTAGCGGTGCACCAGTTCCTCGAAAACTCCGCCGTCGGGCCGGGAACGATAGCTCAGCAACAGCTTCTCGTCGCTCCAGGAGACCAGCGGGTTCGGGCCACAGGCACGCAGTCGCCGTTGTTCAATCGTGCCTTTCATGATAATACGCATCCGTGGGCAAGAGGGTTCGTTTCGACCGTGAAACTTGAGTTCGCGTCCGAACGCCCGAGGGGTGTGGCCCTTACTAACCCCCGATATTGTATGCATTTGGCGTTGAAAAACCAGCCACCCCGCCATCAGGGGCACGATAAGGCGTCCCACCTCGCGGCGTCGGAGGATTCGAGATAGTGCAATTTCCGTGCCTAACCCCTACAACCCAACCGCAGCGGCCACCTCAACCCGCGAAATGTCACCGCAAAACGATCGGGCGTAATGGGTTATGCCCAGCGATCGCAAACCACCGCCCGATGATGGCAGCCAAAAAGAAGTTGCCGCAGCCGTGCAACTCTTGCCATCGCTTACACGACGGCCTGTCGTCATGCGGATTTGGCAGCCGCCCGGGCTTCCGCACTCGGAATTCCACGGCCAGGCAGCAGACCGAAGCGGAGATAGAGATTGCCGCAAGTGTAACAGCGGAGGGAAGTGACGAACAACGGCAAGGGAAACACCAGCAGGGCATTCCCACTCTTGCTCTTCCGCACGTGCAACGAGTTACACCGTGGACACTGCACCGCTCCGCCCTCGCCGCTGAAATTGGATGAAGACTCGCGGAGACTACCGAAAGAGGGAATCGGCGGGAAAGGCGACTATTGAGAAAAGAAATGCGATTTCTCCGCATTCCCGCTTCCACGGAAAAAACGGATAAATAATGAATTCTCCGCGATAGTCGTCTTCCTCCGCTTGTTCGTCACGTCTTCTCAGAAGGAAAAAGAAGACTCTACGCTTGCGGCAAAAAGTGAGGATTACTCGTTGTCGGGCGGAGGAAACCACGGGCCGGGGCCGGGCCAGGTGGGGCCTAGCCATTCGAGATCGCCCGCTCCGCGGTTGCGGCCCGGCGGAGGCTGCGGCGGCCGGCTGCGCAGCAGGAACTGCCGCTGCAATGCCCACTGCATTTCTTCGCCCGGCATCGCCAGCAACCGGTCGCGCTCCGCGTCGCTGAGATCTTTCTCGAAGAACTCCGCCAGCCGCTCGTCGTCATTCCGCGATAGCGGCCCGTGCGGCCTTCGCTCCTCGAAAGCCCGCCGGAAACTCTGCCGCAGCCAGACGGCGACAATCCGCGACTGCTGCTGCGGCATCTTCCCCGCCAGCCGCTTCTCCGCCTCGGGACTCAGCCTCTCGCCCAGCCACGCCAAGTCCTGGGTGGTCATCAACAGCGGCAACTTGCGGGAAGAAGGAATTTGCCAGTGCCAATGCAAGTAATTGAGCATCATCTGGTGCCGGATCGCTTCGTTGTGCTCGGAAAACTGCTGGCGCTCTTTCTTGGTGGTCAGCGTGTTTTTGTAATCGGCTTCGTGCCGTGTGGCGCAGTCGTCCATCCAACTCCGTAGCGCCGCCAAGTCCGCGGCATTCAGCCGCCAACCCCCGCCCCATCGCTCCTCTTCTTGCAAGTGTTTCTTCACCAGCGCGATGCGTTCGTCCGTCTCCCCCTCTGCCAATTCCGCCCAGGTCAACGCCGGCAGCAGCTTGAGCCATTCATGGTAAGCGTGCATGATCGCCCGCAGCCGCTCCGCGTCGGGATCGTTGCGGACGTCTTCATACAGCCGCCGCAGCCGCTGCTGTTCGCCCGCCGGCGAGGCCGTGAACCGGTCCTCGGCGTGAAGCAGTTGCTCCTTGGCTTCCGGGCTCATCCTTTCGACCCGCTGGCGCCGCGAGGCGATGCTCTCCTCAACCGACGCCGACGGCTTGGCCGCCGCCGCGAAGGGGAGCTTCGGATCGCCGAGACGATGCAGAAAATCAATCGAGCCAATTTGCCGGTATTCGTCGAGGTTTTCCAGTAGCGGCAAGTCTTGCAGCAGTTGCCGGTCGGGATTGTACAGGGCCACGGCGGCGAAACCGGCCGCCGCCGCCGCCAGCAGGCCGGCCGCGACCGCCAGCAACCACCGCCGCCGCCGCCGCGGGGCGTCCGCCCGGCTCTGTTCGAACGTCGTGCCGGGCTGCAACCGCGACCATCTCCAACGTCGTCTGCGTGAACGGCTCGCCCAGCGGCGCCGCATCGAGCTCATCGAGCAAGTCCCAGGTGCGCTCCAGCGATTGCAGGCGACGCCGCACCACCGCGTCGGAAGCCAGCAGGGCCTCGATGCGGCGGCAGCCTTCCGCGTCCAGCTCGCCGTCGAGGTACGCTACCAACTCCTCGTCCAACCGCGCCGCGTCGTCGATCACGTCGTTCGCAGGATTGTCACTCATGGCCGTCGTGGACCTCCAACATCGGATTGGCGCCGCGATCGAAATAGGGTTGCAAGACCTCGCGGAGATTCTCCCGCGCCCGCGACAACAGCGACTTCAGCGCTTGCGGAGTGATCTGCATCACCTCGGCGATTTCGGCGTAGCTCATGCCCTCGAACTTGCTCAGCAACACCGCCATCCGCTGCCGCTCGCCCAGCGTCTCCACCGACATCCGCACGATGTCGCGCATCTCGGCCTTGTCCAACTGCCGGGCGGGAATCTGGCCGCTGCTGGCCTGTAGCATCTTGTCGAACGGCCGCGCCCCCAGCGGGCCGCTGTCCTGCGCCCGCAGCGTCACCTCGCGCCGCCGCGATTGGTTCCGCAGCGCGTTGCTGGCCGCGTGATTGGCGATCGTAAACAGCCAGGTCGAGAACTTCGCCCCGGGCTCGTAGGTCTTTCGCGCCCGATAGACCCGCAGAAACACCTCCTGCGCCAGGTCCTCGGCCTGGTCGCGATTGCCCACCAGGTGCATCAACACCGTCATCAGCCGTCCCTGGTAGCGGGCGACTAGCTCTTCGAAGGCGGCGGCGTTGTCGTCGCGCACCTCGAGCATCAGCCGAACATCGGGGTCGAGGGCGTAGCGGCGGGCGGAGGATTCGCTGACAACCACGGCAAACTAGTCGTCGGGGACATCTTGACTGGCGGCGGACCACTCTCTAGTGTACCACAGTCGCCCAGAGGCAACTACCGCTTTGGGACGCGGTAATTGTCAGTGGTCAAAATGGGAAGACCGTTTAGCCGCCGCGTCCACGCGGCGCAGAATCGCCCGCAGTCGCAGCGCCGCGTGGACGCGGCGGCTAAACGCTCCGGAAGCAACCGCCATAATCCGTTACTGCAACTACCGCTCTGGCCAGCCGGCCCTCGGGCGGATACAGTGGAGATGATGCGGTTTGCCCGGCATGTCTTCCGCTCGCAGCGGAAAATCCCATGATCCTGCTAATCGACAATTACGATTCGTTCACCTACAACCTCGTGCAGCGGCTGGGTGAAATCGACCCCTCGCTCGACTTGCAGGTCCACCGCAACGACCAGATCACCCTTGACGAAATCGAAGCCCGGCGGCCGACGCACCTGATCGTCTCCCCCGGCCCTTGCACTCCCAATGAGGCGGGCATTTCCGTGGCCTGCATCCAACGCTTCGCCGGGCGGATTCCCCTGTTGGGCGTCTGCCTCGGGCACCAGTCGATCGGGCAGGCCTTCGGGGCCACCATCGTCCGCGCCGGCCGGCTGATGCACGGCAAGACCGACCGCATCCACCACGACAACCGCGGCCTGTACGAGGGCCTAGAAAATCCGTTCATCGCCACTCGCTATCACAGTCTGGTGATTCAACCCGATACGCTCCCCAACCAGTTCGAGGTCTGCGCCTGGAGCGACGCCCCTGACGGCAGCCGCGAGATCATGGGCATCCGCCACAAGCAATGGCCGCTGTTCGGCGTGCAGTTTCACCCCGAAAGTTTTCTGACCGACTGCGGCAGCACGATCCTGGCGCGATTCCTCAAAACGTAGCGGCGGGAGCGAAACCGAGAATTCCGCCTAATGGGACTGGTTGATGGATGAGCCTCACGCAAAAACGCAAAGGCGCGAAGGGACAAGCTGAAGGATGCAGCGGCAGGCTTCGGCAGTCTTCGCCGGGCGCACCATCTGCATCGTCTCATTTAGCTGCTCCCATATCCTCTCCTTCCTCCCTGTCTTCCTTTGCGCTCTGCGCCTTTGCGTGAGGTTCTTCTCCGGCCTGCCAACCGCCAAGTTATGGATGCTCGCGTTTCTTGGTTCCATTCTGCTTTGGGCATCGCTGCCGCCGCTGGATCTCTGGCCCCTGGCGTGGATTGCTCCGATTCCCTGGCTGCTGCTGATCCGCCGCGATGAACTCGGCGGCCGGCGGCCCTACACGATGCTCGCCCTGGCCGGTTTCGCTTTCTGGCTGGGAGTGCTGCACTTCATGCGGCTGCCCCACTGGGCCACCAGTTTCGGCTGGGTGGCGCTCTCCTTCTATTTCGCTTTCTATCTGCCGGTGTTCGTCGGTTTGTCGCGGGTAGCAGTGCATCGGCTCCGCCTGCCGGTCATGTTGGCGGCCCCGGCGGTCTGGACGGGACTCGAATTGGCCCGCGCCACCTGCTCACTGGCATGAGCATGGCCTGTCTCGGCCATACGCAGTACCGCTGGATCGAACTGATCCAAGTGAGCGATTTGGCCGGGGCGTATGGGGTGAGTTTCCTGGTGATGTTCGTGGCCGCATCGCTGGCGAGGATGATCCCGTGCAGACGGCGCGACGCAAACGCCCCGCCATCGCAATGGCGGGGAGCCCCGCAGCGACTCTTCTCCATTCTTTGGCCCCCGCTGCTCGCTCTTGCCGTGCTCTCCGCAGCTTTGCTCTACGGACACCACCGCATGGCAGCGAATTCCTCCGTTCCCGGGCCGCGAATCGCGCTGATTCAGGGCTCGATCAACGTCGAGTTGTTCGACGATCCCGATCCAGAGAAGATGAAACGCCTCGTCAAGGAACGTAACGAATCGATCTTCGGCGAATATCTCGAGCTTTCCCGCGACGCAGTTCGCGATGGTCGGCATCTCGATCTGCTGGTCTGGCCGGAATCGATGTTTCCCTGGCCGCTGGTGACGTTCGATCCTCAGGCGGCGAAGCCGTCGTGGTGCAAGCAGAGCGATGAGGACTTCATGCCAATCCTGCGAGATTGGGCCAAGGCCAGCCCGGAGACCATAGCCGAACTGGCACGCGACCTGGATGTTCCGCTGCTGCTCGGCTCGAACCGCGAGCATTTTGGCGTGAACGATCAGAAATCCTACGCTTCGGCGATCTACGTCGGCCGCGACGGCAAGATCGTCGGCCGCTACGACAAGGTCCACCTGGTGATGTTCGGCGAGTACATGCCCTTCATCGAATACGTCCCCTGGCTTGAGCACTTTACGCCGCTGACCGGCAGCGCCACGCCCGGCGAAGGGCCCGTGGCATTTGATCTGCCGGTAGCTGGGGCAGACATTCCTGTCTGCCCTTCCGGGGGTGTAAAAGGAGGCAGACAAGAATGTCTGCCCCACTCCTCCTTTCGCATCGCGCCGAGCATCTGCTACGAAACTGTGCTCTCACACGTGATCCGCGGCCAGATCAACGCACTGACCGCCGAGGGAAAGGAGCCCGACGTGCTGGTGAATCTCACCAACGACGGCTGGTTCTGGGGATCGAGCGAGTTGGACCTGCACCTGATGTGCGGCGTTTTCCGCGCGGTCGAATGCCGCAAGCCGCTGCTGATTGCCGCCAACACCGGCTTTTCGGCCTCGATCGACAGCGACGGCCGCATCGAGCAGCAGGGCCCGCGCCGCGCCAAGGGCGTCATCATCGCCGAGCCCCGCCTGGAGCGTTCTCGCCGCAGTTGGTATCTGGAATACGGCGATTGCTTCGCCGGCACCTGCCTGGCCGCCTGCGCACTGCTGGCCATCGTCGGGTTGCAGAGACGAGTCCGTGGCGGCCGATTGACCCCACAACACGATGCTCACCACTGAGTCACGGAGAGCGCGGGAGGGCTCGGGAAGCCACAGATGAACACAGATGAACACGGATGAACAAGGGAGAATTCGGGATTCCTATCGCAATCCGCGCGTTATCTGTGGCTTCTACTAATGATTCTCTTTCGTCTTCTCCGTGTCCTCCGTGTCTCCGTGGTGAGTCTCTATGGTCCCCCTTCCAGTCGTTGAGCGAGCGCTGTAACGTTGGCGACGAGCCCAACCTCCGCCGCACTTGCCTCTCGCCGCCGCTTCTGCGAAACTAATGGAATCCATGACGCAAGAGCCTTCCCCTTCCGGCAGTTCGATCTTCGCCGCCCATCCGCGCGAGTTCACCGCCAACCGCTATGTCTATCCGGTGCTAAGCCGCCGCGCCGGCGGACTTTCGATCGGCGTGAACCTCAATCCCGACAAGTTCTGCAATTTTCGCTGCGTCTACTGCCAGATCGATCGCAGCCAGCCCGGCGACGACCGGCCAGTCGATCTGACTGTCCTCGCTGATGAGCTCGAGCGGATGGTCGAATTGGTCGTCTCGGGCGAGATCTACCGCGGGGTGCAATTTCGCAATACCCCCGCCCCGCTCCGCCGGCTCAACGATATCGCCTTTAGCGGCAACGGCGAACCGACGGCGTGCCCCAATTTCGACCAGGCCGTCGAGGTCGCCGCCAAAGTCCGCCGCCGCCGCGGGCTGGAAGACGTGAAACTCGTGCTAATCACCAACGCCACGCTCTTTCACCAGCCGCGCGTACGCAGCGCCCTGGTAACTCTCGACGCCAACAACGGTGAAATCTGGGCGAAACTGGACGCCGGCAGCGAAGAGTATTATCGCCTGGTGGATCGCTCGGCCGTCCCCTGGCGACGGATTCTCGACAATCTGCGCGAGGCGGCCATCGTGCGGCCGATCGTCATCCAATCGCTCTTTCTGCGGATTCACGGCCAGCCGCCGCCGCCGGCCGAGTTGAATGCCTATTGCGACCGGCTGGGCGAAATCACATCGGCCGGGGGACGCATCAAGCTGGTGCAGGTGCATACCATCGCCCGCCGCCCGGACGAGCCCTGGGCAGCGCCCCTGAGCGATACGGAGGTCAATGCGATTGCCGACCTTGTGCGTCGCCGCACGCAGCTTCCCGTCGCGGCGTTCTACGGAGAAGGGGAGAGAGGAGAGGGGAGAGAGGAGAGGGGGTAGAATCGCGACCGAACGCTCCTATTCCCTCTCCCCTCTCCTCTCTCCCCTCTCCTCTATTTCCGATGCCGAATCCGGGCCCGGTTGCGACGTTTCTTGCGGCCGATCTTGCGCCGGCCCTTTCCGGTTCTCTTGGTACCCACTGAACACTCCGTACGGGCGAAGAACTTAGCATCGTCGGCCAGACAAACCCCGCCGACGCTTCCATCACGATCAAGACAAGCCGTGAGTATAGCGGCCGCTCCGCCTGCCGACAAGGGGACGCCGACGCGGGCCGCCGTTCGGTCGCGTCGCTAACGTTTAGCCGCGCCCCGCAGGGACGCGCTCGTTGGCGACTGCGCCCGCGACTTCTCCCCACACCGCCGCGCGAAAAACCGCCCGGCCCGGTTCCATTCGCCGTTTTGGTCAGTACAATGAGCCAATCTGGGCGAGGGGCGCGCAACGACATGGCAAAAGCGACCTACAAAGACGCCGGCGTCGATCTGGAAATCTACCGCCAGTCGATGGCCCGGCTGCCGCGGTTGCTCTCGCGGACCTATTCGCCGCGGGTGATCCCCCTCAAAGACGGGTTCGCCGGCCTCTTCCAGCTCGATTTCACCAATCAACTCTTCGCCCGGCATTACAAAGACCCGGTGCTGATCTCCTGCACCGACGGCGTGGGGACGAAGCTAAAGGTGGCGGTGGCCGTCGGCCGGCACGATACGGTGGGTATCGACCTGGTGGCGATGAGCGTCAACGATGCCCTCTGCTGCGGGGCCGAGCCGTTGTTCTTCCTCGATTACGTCGCCATGCCCAAGGACGATCCCGGCCTGTTGGAGGCGATCGTCAACGGCATCACCCAGGGCTGCATCCAGGCCGACTGCGCCCTGCTGGGCGGCGAGACCGCCATCCTGCCCGACATCTACGCCCCCGGCGATTACGATCTGGCCGGTTTTTGCGTCGGCGTGGCCGAGCGGCAGCGGGTGATCGACGGCCGGGCGATCGAGCCCGACGACGTGGCGATCGGCGTGGCTTCGACCGGTCTGCACTCGAACGGCTACAGCCTCGCCCGGCGAATCGTCTTTGACATCGCCAAACTCAACGTCGGCGATTACGTCGAAGAGCTTGGCCAGACGGTCGGCGACGCCCTGTTGACGCCCACGCAAATCTACGTTCGCCCGGTGCGGAAGGTGCTGAACTACTACCGCGTGAAGAACGTGGTCCACGGCATCGCCCACATCACCGGCGGCGGCCTGCACGAGAACCTCGAACGCATCTTGCCGCCCGATATCCAGGTCGAGATCGACCGCAGGAGTTGGCCGATGCCGCCGGTCTTCCCCTGGTTGCAGCGGCTCGGCGAAGTCGATCAGGCGGAAATGGATCAGGTCTTCAACATGGGCATCGGCCTGGTGCTGTTGGTCTCCCCCTATTACGCCGAAAGCATCCGCCATCAACTGGCCGACAGCGGCCTAACCAACTGGATCATCGGCCGAGTGCGCCGCGGCCCTCACGGCGTCGTCTGGGCGGCCGACAGCGGCCGTTGCGAAGGGAAATAGCGGAAAAAGCAGTAACGTGATGCAAAGAAACAGCCGGCGGTCAACGACCCGCCGGTAGGAGCGGCGAGACGCCTTCGCTCCGCAGAGTTCCTTCCTCGCCCCCACTTGTCAAATCCGCGATTCCGACGACATTGGTTGCTGGATCGGGGCAGCACCAAGAGGCGGAAAGGGGTCGAACGTGGCTGAAAACAACCTTCCGCAAACCGGAAGCGTCGGCTTTGAGGGCCTCAAAAAGGCCAATGACTTCGGGGCCGAGTATTGGAGCGCCCGCGACCTCCAACCGCTCCTTGGCTATAACCACTGGCGTAGTTTCGAGAACGCCATCAAGAAAGCCATAACCTCTTGCGAGCAATCAGGTAACGACCCGGACCATCACTTTGCGCACCGCGCAAAGCGATCGCCGGCGGCAAAGGAGCGGTTCAGGAGGTGCCCGACTACCATCTCTCCCGTTTTGCCTGCTATCTGATTGCCCAAAATGGCGATCCCAAGAAGCCGGAGATTGCCTCGGCCCAAAAATATTTTGCCATCCAGACCCGCCGGCAGGAGCTATCCGATCAAATGGCGGCCGATCTGGAGCGATTGGAGATGCGGCGGCAGACTTCGGAGGAGTTCAAGGCCCTTTCCGGCGCCGCCCGGCACGCGGGCGTACAGAGCCGCATGTTCGGCATCTTCCACGATGCCGGCTACAAGGGTCTCTACGGTGGCCTCGGCGCAGACGCCATCAAGGCCCGCAAACGCATCCCCGCCAAAGAGCAACTCATGGATCGCATGGACACGACCGAGTTGGCCGCCAATCAGTTTCGCATGACGCAAACCCGCGACAAGCTGGCCCGCCAAGCGGTTCACGATCAAGAGCAGGCCATCGACACACACAAGCACGTCGGCCGCGAAGTCCGCGAAGCCATCAAACGCATCGGCGGCACGTTGCCCGAGAATCTGCCGCCGGCAGAACACATTAAGCGAGCGGAAAAGCGCATAAAGCAGACATCGCGGAAGCTTGCGCTCGACGGCCCGGAAGCAAAAGGGTTGACCGACGAAAAGTCAGAGGCACTACGAGCATGCGGGACTAACCTCCGCTGAGTGGAATTGCCATGGCGCAACAGACCACCGCGTACAGAACATCCGAGCCGAATGCGGATATCACCCTCTACAAGGGCCCGATCACGCTGTCGAAAGACAGTCATCAGGTCACGAGTGAGGGTACACTCGTCCTTCAGTGGCTTCCTGACCCGCGAGTTCGACTTCTGCTGAAGGATATCACGTCAAGCACGTTCCCTTTGTTCAGTCGATGGATAGGGGAGCAGCCGATACTGACAGTCGCCGACTCAACGGAGTCCGCTTGCGCCCTGGTGTCGAGTTTTGAAATGGACTCTGAGTCGGGTGGCCGAGTAGAAGGGATTCTCAATCGGGCTTTGCAGGTTGGACGCCCGGAGGAGTTGGGGACCGCGGAGTGTTATTTGACAAACCTCGCTGATTTCAGCCTTTCGGGCCCAAACGACAGGATGCATCTAGAGGCGTTTGAGTGGGAAGTGGAAATCAGTGCTGCCGACGGCCTCAATTCTTTAATCAAGAACGTCGAGAAGACCGGGGGCTATGCTCTGACGCATCACGTAAAGATAAGACGGAGGGACGGCTCCTCATTTGTGGCTGCCGATGCAGAGTTGATCCGCCACAGCCTCTTCAGTTTCTTTTCCTTCATCCAAGGCCGCAAAGTTGGTGCGATTCTCCCCGTCGGCTACAGTGGAGACGGCCAACTCGTTTGGCAACAATGGGCATCGTGGGTAATGGACCCCTGGAAACCGGTCTTATCTTGGGCTGATCGCCACGATACGAGTCACTTCGGCGAGGCTTACAGCGGATTCATGTCCCTCTGGCTCGACGAGGGTTGGCGCGAGGTTCTGAACATGGCAATTCATTGGTACGTGGAGGCAAATCGTAATGTATCAGGCTTGGATGCTGGAGTGGTCTTTACCCAGATGGCCTTGGAACTGTTGGCTTGGCACTACTTCACTGCGCACAAGCAGGCAATGACGAAAGATGGTTTCAACAGGCTGACAGCCGCTGATCGTATACGCCTCCTGCTTACGCAGCACGAAATCTCGCTAGAGATCCCGAGCGCACTGCCCAACCTTGCGCGTTGGGCTCGCGAATTCAATCAGGTGGACGCGGCCGATGCAATAGTGGCTGTGCGAAACGCTGTAATTCACCCAGAAATCAAGCAGCGCGAGCGACTTCGCGCCTCTGCGAACAATCCGAAACGCGACGCATGGACGTGTGGGCTCTGGATGCTCGAACTGCTTCTGCTTCGGCTGTTTTCTTACAGTGGTCGCTACTGCGATCGGCGGGAGCGGCGATCGGCGTTCGTGCCGTGGCAAAAAAAGGAGCAGAGCGAGAACTTGCTTGCCAAGGAGAATCGCGAATGAGTCTGGCGAAGGGACAGTCGCTGCTTCTTGTCGAGCAGATTGAGCCGCGAATCCTCTTGATTCGAGGCCAGCGGGTCATTCTGGACGCCGATTTGGCTAGGCTCTACGAAACGACCACAAAGCGGCTCAACGAGCAGGTGAAACGAAATCAGGGACGCTTTCCTACCGATTTCGCCTGGCAGTTGACCGAAGAAGAGAAAACGGAGGTGGTCGCAAATTGCGACCACCTCGTCCGGCTAAAGTTCTCTCGCACTCTCCCCCGTGCCTTCACCGAACACGGGGCGTTGATGGCGGCCAGCATCCTGAACACCCCCCGCGCCATCGACGTAAGCGTTTACGTCGTAAGGGCGTTTGTCAACCTGCGCGAACTGCTCTCCACACACAAGGAGCTCGCCCAGAAACTCGCCGAGTTGGAACGGAAGGTCTCGTCGCACGACGAAGCCATCCAGTCGCTTGTGGCCGCAATCCGCCAACTGATGCAACCCCCGACCGCGGGATCGCCACGGCGGATTGGCTTCCACGTCAAACCAGAGAATTGATGCCGCAACCGCATTTTCCATTAAACCTACGGGAATCGAAGAAATGCCGAATACCTTCCCCTTTGCGGTCGTATCGAGCGGCGCCGGCGACACCAGCCTTGCCGGCCTGGACTGGTTGATGATTGTCCTCTACTTCGGCCTGTTGCTGGGCGTCGGCTGGTGGGTCATTCGCAGGAGGAAGGACACGGCGGCCGACTACTTTCTGGCCGGCCGCAATCTGAGCTGGTGGGTGATCGGGGCGTCGATCTTCGCCTCGAACATCGGCTCGGAACACGTCGTCGGGCTGGCCGGTTCGGGGGCGACCGACGGCGTGGCGATGGCGCATTACGAACTGCACGCCTGGTGCCTGCTGGTGCTGGCGTGGGTGTTCGTGCCGTTTTACGCCCGCTCGTTGGTTTTCACCATGCCAGAATTTCTTGAGCGGCGGTTCTCGCCGGCCTCGCGCTACATGCTTTCGATCGTGTCGCTGATTACCTTTGTGGTCTCGAAGATCGCGGTGGGGATTTTCGCGGGCGGGGTCGTCTTCTCCACGCTGCTGCCCGACGTGAAGTTGAACCTCGGCGGCGTGCCGATCGACAGCTTTTGGATCGGCTCGGTGCTGGTGATCGTCTTGACCGGGCTGTACACGACGCTGGGTGGGATGCGGGCGGTGGCCTACAACGACGCCGTGCAGACAATCGTGCTGATCGTCGGCTCGGCCACGCTGACCGGCTACGGGCTGTATCAGCTCGGCGGCTGGCAGGAACTGCGGCATCTCTGCGGCTCCGACATGTTCAACCTCTGGAAGCCGCTGATTCCCGCCGGGGTCGAGGGCACCTGGGCGCCGGTCAAGGAGAGCGGCCGCATGGCCTGGTACTTCAATTCACATTATCCCTGGCTGGGCATGGCGATCTGCGCCCCGATCATCGGCCTGTGGTATTGGTGTACCGACCAGTACATCGTACAGCGGGCCCTGGGCGCTCCCAACGAGCAGGTCGCGCGCCGCGGCAGCATTTTTGCCGGCTTCTTGAAACTGTTCCCCGTCTACCTGTTCATCATCCCCGGTCTGATTTGGTTTGCGCTGGCGAAGAGCCACAAACTGCCGGGCTTGGAGCAACTGGGAATCGTGACTGCCGATGGCAAGCTCGTGGCCGGCGAAGCTCAGAAGGCGTTTCCGCTGATGGTCAAGTACCTGCTGCCGGTCGGTCTGCGCGGCCTCGTCGTCGCCGGCCTGCTGTCGGCGCTGATGGGCTCGCTGGCCGGGGTGTTCAACGCCTGCTCGACGCTCTTCACCGTCGATCTCTACGAGAAGTGGAAGCCCCAGGCGACGCAGCACCAGTTGGTGCGGGTCGGCCGGATCGCGACCGGGATCATGGTCATAATCGCCCTGGCCTGGATTCCGGTCATCAAAGGGGCGCATGGCCTGTACGATTACCTGCAAGCCGTGCAGGGCTACCTCGCTCCGCCGATCTTCGTTGTCTTTTTCCTGGGCGTGGGGTTCAAGCGGCTCAACGCCAAGGGCTGTCTGGCGGCAATGGTGGTCGGCTTCGTGCTGGGCATCTTCCGCATGTTGGTCGACACGCCGGTCACGATGAAACTGACCGGCTTCGAGCACGGCTACACTCCCGGCACGTTTCTCTGGATCGTCAACAACATCTTTTTCCAGTACTACAGCGTGCTGATCTGCCTGATCTGCATTGCGGTGATGGTCGCGGTGAGCTACGCCACGCAACCGCCGCCGCTTGAGCAGATTCGCGGGCTGACCTTTGGGACCGTCACCAAGGAGCAGCGGCGGCAATCGCGGAGCAGTTGGTCGTGGCACGAGGTCGTCGCGTCGCTGTTGATCGTGGCGGCCATCGTGGGCGCGTATCTCTACTTCACCGGCTGACGATTGACTTCCGCTACGGCACGGCCGACAATGCCTGATGTCGCGTCCGGCTTCACTATTGGCGTGTTTCATGCTTCGCTCTCTGCTGCGAGATTGGCTTCAGAACACGGCAAGGGCCAGGGTGCGTGACGCCGTGGTCTGGGCGGCGCGGAAGCGACTCAGTTCGCCCGCCCCGTCGCCGCCGGCCGAAGCGCCCGAGCCGTGTCACCTCGGCTTCGTCTTCGCACTGGGGATCGAGTCCGGCTGTTTCGAAGACGCGCTCCAGGGGATGCTAACCGTTCGCGGCGGCGGCTTCAGCATTCGCGAAGGGGGGCTCAGCGGCCGCCGCATCGCCCTGATTCTCGCCGGCGCAGGTCAACGTAACGCGCGGCGGGCGACCGAACTTCTCATCGACGGCCATCGGCCGGCGCGAGTCGTCTCGGCCGGATTCGCCGGGGGGCTCTCGCCGACGCTGCGGCGAAACGACATCCTCGTCGCCGATCGGCTCGTGAATCTCGGCGGCGGCGAATTGCCGGTCGAGTTGCCCCCTGGTCTTGCCGCCGCGGCGGGGCAATCCGGGGTCTATCGCGGCACGCTCTTAACGGTCGATCACGTCATCCGCACGCCCGCCGACCGCCGGTCGCTCTTCCAACGCAACGGGGCGCTGGCCGTCGATATGGAGACGTTCGCCGTTGCCGAGGTCTGCGCGGCGCGGCAGGTGGCGTTTTCGTCGGTCCGTGTGATCAACGACCCGGCCGACCAGACATTGCCGCGCGATGTGGAGCACCTGCTGAGACAGAAGACCGCGATGGCACGGTTTGGGGCGGCACTGGGCGCGGTATTGCACCGGCCCGCCAGCACTAAAGACATGTACCTTTTGCGTGAAAACGCCCTGATCGCCTCGGGCCGCCTCGCCGGGTTCTTGGCCGACACAATCCCCTGCTGCGACAAGTGCGGCGGAGCCACGAATTCGAAGTAGGAAGACGGAGCGCACCGCCGCGTGAATCCGCCTTCCGGGGGCATCCAATGCCAAGGCTTGATTGGAAGCGGTTTTGATGTAATCTTTTGCGAGGTCGAGGGTTGCGTTGAAAATGTGCTTTGGGAAAATGGCGGTGAATTGACCGCGCATGAAAAAGCCGTTCCAGCAATGATAGGGGGTCACAACACCAAACCCCATCATGGAAGGAACGGCAAATGGCCAACGCAAGGAAGCGGGCCCGCCAACGACGGCGGGCGAAATCGTTGATCGGCTCGATGCGAGAGTTTCTCACGCCGGAAGTTTTCAAGCAAGTCCGAAATGCTCCAAAACGCAGGAAATGCCCGCGTTGGGACTTGCATCCTTTGCTTTACATCATCATCCTGACGACCTATTGCTGTGGCGACAGCCTCCCGGAAAAGTTTGAAGCCGCCAGAATGTTCTATGTCGCCAGTTGTCCAAAACGAAAACGGCCGGGCCAGCACTTTTCCGGCTTTGAAAAGGCCATCGCCAAACTTCCCATGCCCATCCTGCGGGCGTTGGCGGCGGCCCTGCGCGCACGGATGGAAGTCATTTTCGGCAATCAGTGGAAAGTGGGAAACTTCATCCCCTTTGGCTGTGATGGCACGCGGCAGACGTGTCCCCGCACCGAGGAACTGGAGCAACGCTTGGGAAGCGGCGGCAAAGAGGATTCGTCACCGACGATCTGGAACACCTCGATCGTGCATCTTACCTTGGGCATTCCCTTTTGCTGGCGATTGGGGAAGGGGGGCAAAGCCAGCGAACGAAGTCACCTCATGTACATGCTGCGTTGGCTGCCAGCGGCGGCGTTGGTGGTGGCCGACGCGGGATATGTGGGCTACAACGTGGCCGCGACCATGATCTTGGCGAACGTGTCCTTTCTCATCCGCATGTCCTCCAAGGCCACCTTTTACAGCGAAACCCAGGAACTGTTGGAGGAGTTCCGCGAAGGGATTGTCTATTATTGGCCGAAGAGCCAGCAGGAGGACGGCAAGCCGCCGATTCGCGGCCGATTGCTGCGGATTCACAGTTGCCGTCATAAGGTGGACGTCTGGCTGTTTACGAACGTGGAAGATGCGAAGCAGCTATCCTTGGAGATGGCGGGAACTTGTTATCGTTGGAGGTGGGAAAACGAGGGATTTTTCAGAACCTACAAGCGAACCTTGAAGAAAGTGGCGTTGATGAGTCGGACGCTACGGCTAGTGCATCGCGAGGCAGAGGCTTCGATGATCGCAACGCAGTTATTGCTTTGTCAAGGCGCGTTGGCGATGCCGGCACCGCCGAAAGACAGCCTCCCGATAATGTGCAGCCCACGGGGGGTGTTGCTGGAGGTGCGTCGTGACATGTTAGGCCGTAGGGAATCCAAGCCATTTCGTGAAAGGATTGCCCGAGCGCAACGCGAACGGCGTGTGCGTACCAGCCCGAAACAGAAGCGGGAATGGCCGCGTCGCAAAGCTCACACGGCGCCACACCCGCCGGTCTTGCTGCGGCTGACAGAAGAACAGAAAGTCAAGATTCAACAACAGTTACAAGCGGCATAACACAGTAAACTGGAAATGGCATTGGGGGGCATCGCTAACCCCTTGACCCCCACCATTCCGAGGGGTTTGTAGGAATCGTGCGTTCGCGCCGTGGAGAGTCCCGAAGGAGAATTGCCCTGCCGGCTCGGCGTTCCGCGGACGGCAATAAGAGGCGGCCAGAAACGAAGCAACTGCCGATTTGGATCTGGCTATTTCGTGCCACTGTATTCGCGAACGTACAAACCAACTACGATGAATACGATCCCGATGCTGCAATACGAGGATTGCAGTGTGCCTAGAAAGGCACCCCCGAAGACCATGACGAAATCGCCCAAGCACTTGCCGACCACCGTCTGTCGGCTCGGCCTGGTCAGCTCACGGTATGCGTCCTCAAAATCTGCATCCGTGAGCATGGATGATCCCCGTCGCCCAGCTAATGTTCGGGCATGGCGAAAGAGCATCTCAGAGAACTTGTTGCAACAACCGACGTATGCCCGAGCGGCAGGGGTATCTTCAGGATAACCGGCAGCTTCAGGCTCCTGCGGTACCATGTCCCCCGCGGCGTCTTGCTTCTTACGAGGCATGGCGTGAAAAGACGCTTACCTGGGAGTAGAGTTTGACAGCCTCTCCATCAATTCCGACATGGCGGCCGTGATAGCCCACCGTACATCCTCTTCAGAGATTTCCTCGCTGCCCTGCTCTAACATGCGATCTTCGAGCTTGTTCAGGATGCGATCGCGCAATCGGGCATCGAAAGAATTCAACAGCCGGAATGATCCTTCGGTGAACTTGGGTGACTTGTATGCCAGGGACATGGGCCCCTCCCGCTCCATTCGCGCAGGCGCAACTCATGATATAGACAACTGGTCCTGTCACATTCTTCTTAGTCTAATCCCCGAATGGCCAAACGCAAGCGACAGCCATCCCGCTATTAGTAGTTACGATCGTCGCGGCACTTATGGTTGGCAGGATGCGTATCTCGAAGCCACCCATAACAATCCTACGACAGCAGAACATCGGCATAGGCCCTATACCACCCCCAATAGTAAGTATGCCGGCCATCAGCGCACGACAGGCCAAGGATGGCGGTGAATGACTATAGCGATAATCTGCCGTCGCTGCTAGGCGAGCCTGCCGCCTCAGCGGTCAATCGCTACTCATCCTATCGACCGCAGCCTAGCCAGTCCTGACGTCCTGCCCAATGGATTTCCTGCAATTTCCTCTAAGGAGGGGTGTCTCTGGGCGGGCCGGGCTACGGCTCGGCGATTTCAGACTGACCCACTCCCTCAGCTTCTCGCTTCTCGACCGGCTTGACACCCCTAGGACCGCCCGATATGCTTACAAGATTGTCGCGACCACTAAGTAGTGGTGTTGTAAGATTTTGTAGCGTCTCGACCAAATTTGTGGGTCGAGCGGGGCGTGGAGAGTGTCGCTCTAGGTAGGCGGAAAGCGAGATCGAATGGACTCCAACGAGATTCTTCGTATCGTCGATACGATCCATCGCGATAAGAATATCGATAAGGAGATCGTATTCGAGGGCATCGAGGCGGCGCTGGTCTCGGCCGCCAAGAAACACTACGGCGAAGAGGCCGACGTCCTGGTCGAGATCGATCGCAGCACCGGTTCGATTCGCGGCAGCCACAACGGCGTGACGATGGATACCGCCGAGATCGCCGAACGCATCGGCGCACAGACCGCCAAGCAGGTGATGATCCAGAAGATCCGCGAGGCCGAGCGGGACGCCCTCTACAACGAGTACGAAGAGCTTCGCGGCCAACTGGTTACCGGAGTGATTCAGCGTTACGAAGGGGGCGCGGCGACCGTCACCCTCAGCAACGTCGAAGCGATCCTGCCCAAGGGCGAGCAGATCCCCGGGGAAACGCACCACCCCAACGAGCGCGTGCGGGCCACGGTTTATGAAGTGAAGAAGGCCGGCAGCCGGGTGAAGGTGATCCTCAGCCGCACGAAGCCGCAATTGGTGCAGCGGCTGTTCGAGCAGGAAATTCCCGAAATCGCCGAGAGCGTGATCGAAATCCGCTCGATCTCCCGCGAGCCCGGCTACCGCACCAAGGTGGCCGTCAGCAGCACGGACCAGCGGGTTGATAGCGTGGGGGCCTGCGTAGGCGTCCGCGGCAATCGCATCAAGAACATCGTCGACGAACTGGCCGGCGAGCGGATCGACATCGTCCGCTACAGCGACGACATGCAGGTGCTGATCCCCAACGCGCTCCAGCCCGCCGAGGTCGAAGAGGTGATCCTCTGCCAGATGCTGGGCCGGGCGATCGTGCTGGTGCAGGAAGACCAGCTCTCGCTGGCCATCGGCCGCCGCGGGCAGAACGTGCGGCTGGCCAGCAAGCTCTGCGGCTGGGACATCGAAATCATGACCCGCGAAGAGCTCGACGAGCAGATCGAGCAGGCGGTGGGCGGTTATTCATCGATCGACGGCGTCGAGCCCGAGCTGGCCGAGCGGCTGGTGGGAGAGGGCTTCCTCTCCTACGACGATCTCTCGGTCATCGAGCCCGACGCGCTGATGGAGATGGGCGGCCTTACCGCCGAGCAGGTCGATCACATCGTGCAGCAGGCGGAGGTGAAGGCGACGGAGGCGGAGAGGGCCGCCGCCGAGCAGCGCCGCCAGCAGCGCGAACAGGAGCGGCTGGACGCCGCCGAGGCGGCCGAAGCCGCGGCCAAGGCCACGCCTTACTATGCCGACGGCAAACCCGCCGAGGTCATCGAACAAGCGGCTTCCGAAACCGGCGTCGCGGAAGCCGTTGCGACCGCTCAGCCGGCCGCCGATGCCGCCGCAGACCCATCGGCACAGACCACGGAGGCGTCCGATGACGCCCCGTAACGGAGAGAAAAGACGACAACGCCAGCGACCAGCGTTCCACGCAGTTTACAACAGGGAGCGGCCCCTTGCCCATCCGCATTTACTCGCTGAGCCAAACAACTGAAGCTCGACAGCAAATTGCTGGTCGACATCTGCACGAAGGCGGGTGTCACGGGAAAGGGGTCTGCGCTGGCCAGCCTCACCGACGAGGAGATGGCGACGGTCACGGCGTTCATCAATGCCGGCAAGGCGGCGCGGCTCGGCGCTCCCGCCGCTCCGGTGGGCCGATCTGAGACCAGCGCCCCCTCTCCGGTCCGTCGCGAAGATTACATCGCCCCGGCGGGTACGGCCGGATTGAGCAAGGTTCGCGTCCTTCCTCCCAGCAAGCACGATCGGCCGCCGCTGTTGCCGAAGAAGCCCGCCGAGCCGCCCGCCCCCTCGCCTCCCTCCGCGCCGGCCGTTGCTCCCCCGGCCGTTCCCCCTGTTGCCGCCGTGGCGCCCCCGCCGGCGGTCCAGGCAAAATCCGCCGAGGAAATTGAACGAGAGCGGCAAGCGGAACTGGAAAGGGAACGCGGGCGCGAGCGAGGGCGAGAACGAGAACGGGAGCGCGAGCGCGAAGCGGAGCGGGAACGCGAAAAGGAGCGGATCAAGGCCCGCGAAAAGGAAAAGGCGGAGGAACGCGAGCGCGGGCCGGCGATCAAGCTGGCGCCGCTGCCCACCGCCAAGCGGCCGCCGCGGCCGAAATCGACCGAGCCGGCCCCGCAGAAGCCCGACATCAGACTCCCCCGCGATGCCATCCGTGCCGGCAAAGCGGGCACAAAACCGCTCTCCGAGCACATCCGCAAGCACGAGCAGAAGCGGATCGCCGCCGAGGCGGCCAAGGCGTCATCCCGCAAGGGCTTGCCGCTGGAGCCGGCCCCGCCGCTGCCCAGCGAAACTCCGGTTTCCGGCCGCGAGCGCCCCCGCCGCGGCGGCCGAGCGGTCGCCCCGGCGGTGGCGGAAGAAGAGGGCGCGGTCACGCTCGGCGGCCGCGAGCAGCGGCAGCTTAAACGCAAGAAAGCGGCCTCGGCCAAACGGCGAAAGACCGAAGAAGGCGAAGAGGAATCCTCGGTCAGCACCGCGCGAAAGCGCACGCACATCCGCCGGACCGGAACCAACACCGCCGCCCCGCGACGCGAGAGCATCACCGTCGAATTGCCCTGCACGGTCCGCAGTTTCTCCGAGGCCCTGGGAGTGCCCGCCCGCACGATCCTGGCCAAGCTGCTGGAGCTGGGAACGATGAGCAACATCGCCGCCAGGCTCGAGGCGGAAATGGCCGAACTGCTGGCCGTCGAGTTCGGCGCCCAGGTCACCTTCCACCATGCCGTCAACCTCGAGCAGCAGGTAATGCAATCGTTGCAAGGCCCCGACGAGCCCGAAAAGCTCGTGCCGCGTCCGCCGATCGTCACCTTCCTGGGCCACGTCGACCACGGCAAGACCTCGCTGCTGGACCGAATCATCGGCATCGACGTGGCCGCGCACGAAAAGGGGGGCATCACCCAGCATATCCGCGCCTACCGCGTCGAGAAGGACGGCCGCGCAATCGCCTTCGTCGATACGCCGGGCCACGAGGCCTTCACCGCGATGCGCGCCCGCGGGGCCAACGTCACCGACATCGCCGTGCTGGTGGTCGCGGCCGAGGACGGAGTGATGCCGCAGACCGAGGAGGCCATCAGCCACGCCCGCGCCGCCGACGTCCCGATCGTCGTCGCCCTGAACAAGATCGACCTGCCGGGCGCCAACCCGCAGCGAGCCTACGAGCAGTTGGCCGCCAACGGTCTGCTCCCGAGCGAGTGGGGCGGCGATACCGAAGTCGTCAAGACCAGCGCCGTGACCGGCGAAGGGATCGACGCGCTGTTGGAAACGCTGTTGACCGTCGCCGAGTTGCACGAATACAAGGCCGATCCGGATCGCCCCGCCCGCGGCACCTGTCTGGAAGCCGAATTGCAGGAGGACCGCGGCGTGGTGGCGAAGCTGCTGGTGCGGACGGGCACGCTCCGCCCGGGCGACGTGCTCGTCTGCGGGGCGACCTATGGCCGGGTCAAGGCGATGTACGACCCGCTCCATCCGCGGCAGAAGTGCGAAGAGGCCGGCCCCTCCACGCCGGTCAACGTGACGGGCCTCGACGCCGCCCCCGCCGCCGGCGACGCCTTCTACGTGCTGGCCGACATCACCCAAGCCCGCCAACTGGCCGAGGAGCGGGCGGCCGCGGCGCGGCAGCGCGAATTGGGCCACTTCCAACCGCATGTCACCCTGGAAACCCTCTACGAGCGGCTTGGCCAAGAAAACAAGGTGCAGACGCTCAATATCATCCTCCGCGCCGACGTTCGCGGCTCGATCGAGGCAATCCGCAAGGAACTTTCGAAGTTGCAACACCCGGAGGTGCAGATCAAGATTCTCCAGGCCACGGTCGGCGGCATCAGCGAGGCCGACGTGCATCTGGCCCACGCCTCCGACGCGATCATCATCGGCTTCTCGGTCGTGCCCGACGAAGGCGCCCGCATCTTGGCCGAGAAGCTCGGCGTGCAGATTCGCCGCTACGACATCATCTACCAGGTGACCGACGATCTGAAGGCGGCCTTGGAAGGAATGCTCAAACCGGAAAAGCAGGAGAGAGAACTGGGCCGGGCGCTGGTGCAGCAGGTGTTCCACATCAGCCGCGTGGGCTCGGTGGCGGGCTGCCGCGTGCTGGCCGGCGTCGTGCAGCGCGACGCCCGCCTCCGCTTGATCCGCGACAGCCGCATCATCGGCGACTACGCCATCGAATCGCTCAAACGCGAGAAGGACGACGCACGCGAAGTTCGCGAAGGACTGGAATGCGGCCTGAAGCTCGCCGGTTTCAACGACATCAAGGAGGGGGACCTGCTGGAAGTCTACAAGATCGAGGAGATCGCCAGGACGTTTTGAGGAAGGAGTAGGCAGTCGGCAGTAGGCAGTGGGCAGTAGGTGCTCCCAATGGGCCCAATGACGGCGGCCTTGCTACGAACTAATAGCCGCCACCCAGTATCCCCTTCCGACTTCCGACTGCCCACTGCCCACTGCCGACTGACCACTGCCCACTGCCGACTGCCCACTGCCCACTGCTCACTGCCGACTGCCCACTGCCCACTGCCCACTACCCACTACCCCATGCCCTCCCGCCGCACCGAAAAAGCCGCCGAAGCGATTCGCGAGGTCGTCAGCATGGCGATTCTCGCCGAATTGAACGACCCGCGGGTTCGCGACGTCACGGTCACGTACGTCGAGGTGTCGCGCGACCTGCGCTATGCGAAGGTCCACGTTTCCGTGATGGGCGACGAGGCCCGGCAAAAACTGACGCTCCGCGGCCTGCAAAGCGCCGCCGGCTTCCTGCAAGCGAAAATCGCCGAGCGGATCGATATCCGCTACACGCCCAAGCTGAGTTTCCTGCTGGATCAAGGGGTCAAGCGGTCGATCGCCGTGGCCCAGATCTTGCGGGAAGTGCTCCCCCCGGAAAAAAGCGAGGAGCCGCCGGAGGCGGCGGACGACGAACCGAGTACATAAGCAATAACCTCGTTCCCACGCTCCGCGCGGGAACGCACTGGTTGCCACGCTATGCGTCGCCGATCCCGACGCAGAGCGTCGGAAAGACAGCGGTTCCCACGCGGAGCGTGGGAACCAGAGTAAGCGTGGGAACCAGAGTCACCTGAAATCTGCGATTTCCAATTCCCAGTCGTCATCCGCGAGGCATCGCCATGACCGCCGTCAGCCGCACCGCCCAATTCGCCAAACTCCACAGGGTCTTGAAGAAACACTACAAGCCGGCGGCGCCCGGCGGCGGTCGCTCGGTGATCGAGCACCTGTTGTTCGCCTGCTGCCTGGAAGACGCCCGCCACGACGACGCCGAAGAGGGTTTCGCGGCGTTGGTTCACACGTTTTTCGATTGGAACGAGGTCCGCGTCACTTCGATTTCGGAGTTGTCCGAGGTGATGGCCTGCCTGCCCGATCCGCGGGCCGCCGCCAACCGCATCAAGCGGGCGCTGCACGCCATCTTCGAGGCCACCTTCAATTTCGACTTGGAAGACCTGAAGAAGAAGAACCTTGGCCCGACCGTCGCCTGGCTGCAAAAACTCGACGGCGCCACGCCGTTCGTCGTCTCCTACGTGGTGCAAGCGGCGCTGGGCGGCCATTCCATCCCCATCGACGCCGGCACGATGGCCGTGCTCCGCGTGCTCGACCTGGTCAACGAGAAGGACGCGGCCGCCGGCGTGGTGCCAGGGCTCGAACGCGCCGTCTCGAAGTCGAAGGGCATCGAGTTCAGCTCGCTGCTGCACGAACTGGGCGCCGACTATTCCGCCAATCCTTATTCGGCCGCAATCCGCGAGATCCTGCTGCAAATCGACGCCGACTGCGCCGCCCGGCTGCCAAAGCGCCGCGCAGATCGCGCGCAGCGGAAGCCGTCCGAGGCGTTGCCCGCCGAAACGCCGGCGAAAGAGAAGGAAAAGGCGAAGGAAGAGGCCGCGGCCGCGACAAAACCGGCGGCAAAGAAGAAAACCGCCGCGGCGGAACCTCCCGCCGCCGAGCAGCCGCCCCAGCCGGCGAAGAAGAAAACGCCGCCGGCGAAGGCCCCCGCAACGGAAAAGACTCTCCCCCGTCCGGCCGCCGCCAAGAAGCGACCCGTCGCCGAGGGCCTCGCCAAGCGCAAGCCGCGGTAAGAAGCACAAGCAAGAGGAACAGTACGCCGCTGCCCTGCGATCATCATTTACGGAGTCCTACACATGTCAGGTCATTCACATTGGGCGGGCATTAAACACAAGAAGGCCCTGGTCGACGCCAAACGCGGCAAGCTCTGGAGCAAGCTGGCCAAGGCGATCATCGTCGCCGCCAAGGCCGGCGGCGGCGACCCCGACGCCAACCTCCGTCTCCGCTACGCCATCGACGACGCCAAGGCCGTCAGTATGCCCAAGGACAACATCCAGCGGGCGATCAAGCGCGGCACGGGCGAGCTCGAAGGCGGCAACCTCGAAGAGGTCACCTACGAGGGCTACGGCCCCGGCGGCGTCGCCGTGATGTGCGAAGTGCTCACCGACAACCGCAACCGCACCGCCGGCGAAATCCGCCGCGTCTTCGAGCTCGCCGACGGCAAACTCGGCAGCTCGGGCTGCGTCGCCTGGATGTTCGAGAACAAGGGCCTGTTCCTCGTGCCCGCCGCCGCCGCCGATGAGGACAAGCTGATGGAACTCGCCCTGGAGGCCGGCGCCGACGACGTGCAGGCCACCGACGACGGCAAGTTCGAGGTCACCTGCAATCCGGCCGTCTTCCGCGACGTGGCCAAGGCGCTGGGCGACGCCGGCATCACTCCCGAGGCCAGCCAAATCACGCGAATTGCGGCCAACAGGGTCGATATCACCAATCCCGATGCCGCGCAGAAAGTGCTCAAGCTGATGGAGCGGCTCGACGACCACGACGACGTGCAGAACGTCTCGGCGAACTTCAACATCCCGCAAGAAGTGCTCAAGGCGATCGGCGAAGCGTGAGATCACCCGCCATCGTCACTTCGTCACTTTCGGCGTGAATTGGCTGAGGTTGTAAATGCCCAGTTGCTTCTCGATCGCGGCCACCTTCTCGACGGTCTTGCCAAAGCCGTCGGCCCCGAAGCGGCGATTCTCCTCGTCTTCGAACTTGTCGCCCAGTTGGTCGATCTGCTTGGCCGACAGCAGCTTCTTGAAGGCCGGGAAGAGCACGGTGTCCTCGCGGGCGGCATGGGGGCGGTACATGCGGAGGAACGCTTCACACGACGCGACAGCCTTCTTCCGCAACTGCGGATCCGTGAAAGTCTGCCGGGTCGCGGCCGCCGAAGCCGCCAGGCGGAGCAGTGGGTCGGTCAGGGCGCGGCCGGCGGCATGTTGCTCCCGCAGAGTCTTCACCAGTGGCACAAGCTCGCCGCGTTTCTCGAATGCCGGGAAGAGATAATTCTCCTCCAGCTTCTCATGGTAGTCCTCGACAAACTTCCGCACCAACTCCGCGGCGGCCAATAGGACCATGTTGACGGCATCGAGGTTCTCCTTCGCGCGAAGCCGCCGTATGCACTCCTCGTAAATCAGCATAATCCGCCGGAGCACGCCGTGCTCGCGCATCAGGTCCTCGACGGCCGAGACCTCCTCGTCCGCTTCTTTTGCCTCGGCAGCCAGCAACATCCGGCCGGCCGTCCCGCCGATCCCCAAGGCCGCCCCCGCCAACAGAAACTCTCTTCGCCGGGTAACCATGATCGTCCTCCCAAAGAAAAAAGAAATAGCGGTCGCGCCAACGACGAAAGACGGGTCCAATAGCCTCTCTTCCCGTTTCACTATCTTACCCGGATCGTCCAGCCCATTGTCGCCGATGTTCGCCGGCTTGGAAAGGGCGGCCGCGGCCGCTTCCCTGCGGGGCGCGGCTAAACGGCCGTAGGGAGGCGATGCCCGCAATTGCGGCGAACCGTTGACTTCCGGCGTGCGGCTGCGACAATTTGGACATGGCGGGAAATGCGACACAACTGGCGGCGGCGCATTGCGCGGCCTGCGAAGGGGACGCGCCGAAACTGACGCCGCGCGAAATCGAGCAGCGGCTTTCCCAAGTGTCCGGCTGGCGACTCGCCGCCGACGGCTCGCGCATTTGCAGGGATTGGCAGGTCGAGGACTTCGCCGCCGGCATCGAGTTCTTCAACCGCGTCGCCGCGGTGGCCGAGGCCGAAGACCACCATCCCGACCTGCACCTGGAAGGCTATCGAAAGGTCTCGATCGAGTTGTCTACCCACGCGGTTGGCGGCCTGTCGCAAAACGACTTCATTTTCGCCGCCAAGATCGACCAGTTGCCCATTCGCCTGCGGCGATAGACCTGCCAGACCAGATAGGGACAACGACCATGCCGGAAGAGACCGTTCGCCGTCAGCTTTATGAGTCCTACAAGAACCGGGCGAGGATCTATTATCTGATCTTCGAGGAGCTTCGCGACGAACTGGGAGCGGAGCGGGCGGAAGCCCTCTTGAAGAGGGCGATCTATCGTCGCGGAGAGGAGATCGGCGCGGCGAAGTACAGCCAGTTCGCCCCCGGCGACCTGGCCGGTCTGAAGGCGGCATTTCTCGACGCCATTCCCGACGCCGGCCGCATGTTCCAGCCCGAGGTGCTGCACGCAGACGGCGAGTCGCTCGACATCAAGTTCCACGCCTGCCCGCTCCGCGAGGCGTGGCAGGAATCGGGCCTGCCACCGGCCGAGGTCGCCACGCTCTGCCGCATCGCCGCGCGGATCGACAACGGCACGTTTGAAGGCGCCGGTTTCCAATTCTCGGCCGACACCTGGCAACCCGGCGGCGAGGGATGTTGCTGCTTGCATATTCGACGAAAGCGTTGAGCGGGGACAACTGTTTAGCCGCCGCGTCCACGCGGCGCTGCGATTGTGGGCGATTCTGCGCCGCGTGGACGCGGCGGCTAAACGCTTCGGCGGCGGCCGCCAACATCCATCGCGGCGCCGGTCATTGCTCTCCGGCCGTTTGCGCGATATGCTGTCGCCTATGAACGACGATAGCCGACTGCCGCGAAGTCCGGAATTGATGTCGCGCGGCGATACCGCGCTATTGGTCATCGACGTGCAGGAGAAGCTGCTGCCGGCGATCGCCGACGGCCCGCGGGTCGCGTGGAACGTGCGGCGGCTGATCGACGCCGCCAAGGTTTTGGGTTTGCCGGTGGCGGCCAGCGAGCAGTATCCGCAGGGCCTGGGGCCGACGCTGCCGGAGTTGGCCGAGCGGCTGGGGCCCGTGCCGTCAAAGCTGACCTTCAGCGCCGGCGGCTGCCCGCAGATTTTCGCCGATCTTCGCGCCGGCGGGCTCTGCAAAATCCTGGTTTGCGGCATCGAGGCCCACGTCTGCGTCGCGCAGACGGTCTTCGATCTTTTGGCCGACGGCTGGCGGGTGTACGTGGCGGTCGATGCGGTAGGGTCGCGCTACGAGATCGACCGCCGCACCGCCCTGGGGCGGATGGATTCCGCCGGGGCAACACTGACCACGGTCGAGGCGGCGATGTTCGAGTGGTGCGACGCGGCCGGCACGCCCGAGTTCAAAGAGATCAGCCGCTTGGCGCGGGAGGCCGGTCCGCAGTGACGCTCGGTCGTGGCAGAATAATCAACCGCTCGGTCGGCAATCTCCGTAACGGACCGAGCGGCTGATCTGGGGGGGTTTGCACTAACAACGCACTCATCGAGCGCTCCCGCCCGTCTTCGCCCGCGGGCAAGACGCGGACATTCCTGCGGCGGAGCGTTCTTGAACGATCGCAGCCGCCCTAGACGGCTACCAGCAACGGTACGTGGGGGAAATCGACTTCGGTGCCCGCCACGTGATTGAAGTAGTTTGTGAAGATCGTCATGCAGACGTCGGCGACGATCTCGACGATCTCGCCATCGGTAAAGCCCGCCCGCCGGACTTGTTCCAGGTCCTCATCGTCAACGTGGCCGCGGTTTTCCACGATTTTGCGAGCGAAGGCCAGGGCGGCGTTCGTCTTCTCGTCCGCGGCGACGCCATGCCGGGCGTCGAGCAGGTCGGACTGGTTCAGGCCGGCTTTGCCTCCGAGGAAGCTGTGGGCGGCCACGCAGTAGTCGCATTGATCGATTTCGCTGACCACCAGCGAAATCTGTTCTCGCAAGCGGGCGGAGAGCGAGCCTTCGGCCAAGGCCTGGCTCCCCTCGAAATATGCCTTGGCTACCGCCGGCGATTGGGCCATGGTGGCGACGATGTTCGGCACCCTGCCCATCTTCTGTTCCATTTCGTCCATCAGTTCCCGCGCCTGGGAATTGGTGTTGCGCTTGACTGGATTGATGCGGGCCATAGTTCTACCCCCTGAGGCTGTCTTGCGGAGAACGCTGCCGCCTATAAGACAAGGCGATCGCGCCCCTGCCGTGCGACCAATTGTTGCGGCGGCAGGGTCGCGAGCAAGGGGCATCGCGGAAAGAATTCACCCGGGCCGCTCAGTTCCGGCGGAAAACCGCAGCGCTAGACTTTTTTCCGATGCCGCGGCCAGGGTTTTCTTGATGGCCCATGCCGCCGCAGTTCACTTGAACAGCGGAACGAGATAGATCACCTCCAACGCCTCGTACACGGCGGCTACGGCGAGCAGCAACGTCACGAGGACGTAGAGCAGCGCCGTCTGTTTCAAGCCTTCCAGGTAGCCGTCGGCATGAGTTTGCGCCGACCGAGCGGGGGCGGAGAAAAGCGTTGCCCGAAGTGTATGCCGCCAGCAGCGCCACAATGTATGCCTGGCCTTCAAGGAGCAGCGTGAGCGAGTGGGGGATCATCCCGCCGCGGAGGCTCGGCTCGGCTGGGCAGAGCAGAAGCCCCCACATAATGGCACGGAAGATACCCATCAGAAAACCGCTGAAAGGCACGATCATGGAGGGGACGGTGATCGAAAACACACTGCCGAGAACGAGATTGACGATAAAGGTCAGCACGATGGCCGCCGCCACGTGACCACCCTTGTACACGCCACCCACCGCCGCCAACGGCCCCTTGCCGCCAAACGCCTGGCGGACGGCCTTCAACAGCTCTTTCTGGATCTCCGGGTGCGAAACGACAAAGAGCATCGCGACGACCACCAGCCCGTAATAAAGCAGGTTGATGGTCACATACGCCTTCCAGTTTCTCCTCACGATGCCGACGGCATTTCTTATCACTGTCATCATCAGACCTTTCCTGAGAAATGGAACATTGCCGTTGCCCAGGTGGCAGCCCGCTTGGTCCGTTGCTAATCCAGATTCTAGCAGGCCTTGTTGGGGCCGCCTATATGGAAGAGGTTCAATGGGGTCGCCGTTGTCCGACTTTCCAAAGCCTCCGGTGCTTGCATCCGGCTGTCACAAACGCCTACTTGGCGCTCTCGAACACGGCAAACTCCGCCAGTCCGATATTCGGCGAGTCCTTCTTTACTGCGGTAATCGTAAGTTTCACCCAAGAGATGGTCCTGGGCGGGAAGGAGATTTGCAGGCCCCGGGCGGCAGTGTCGGGCAGCGGCTTCTGCAATTCGATCGTGCTGCCGTCGCTGAACTCCAACCTGCCGCCGGTGACCTGATCGAGCGTGTTCGGCCGGTCGAACAACCAGACGCGATCGACCCGCTGCGGCTGCGTCCAACTCAGCTTGATCCACGCCCCGGCGGTTTCGGCGTTGCTCGCCCATTCGTTGCCGATGTCGTCGGGAAATCCGCCCACGGCGCCGTCGATCGCTCCTTCGGCGCGATAGCCGGGATAACAGGAGGAGACCTCGACCTTCGCCTTGCGGGCGACATTTCGTGCGGTCAAGAGCGGATTCGGCTCGTTCTTCGGCATGGGCTCGCCGGGCGCGAGCAATCGCAGTTCGTGCAGCCCCAGTCCGTAGGCGGAGCCGGGCGGATTGGTCTTTAGCGGCGGCTCGCCGTTCCAGCCCGGCGCAAAGTTGGCCGAATAGCAGAGCCAAAGTGTGCGGCCGTCGCCGCTGATGAACTTCGAGGGGAAATTGACGAAATAGGCCTGCTCGCCGAAATTCTTCATGTACGTCACCAGCCGCCACGGGCCCGTCAACGCGTCGGCTTCGAGAATGTACGTGTGCATCCGCGCGTAGGTCGGCCAGCCGTCGGTCACGCACATCAGGTATTTCCTGAGCGGCGGGTCGTAGGTCACGGTGGTCACGCCCATGTTGTTGTTCCAATCCAACAACGGCTTGATCTTGGCGAAATCGCCGCTCCAGATCGGGCGGCCCGCCGCGTCGTGGCCGGCGAAGAACTCGTACTTCTTGATGTCGTTGATATTGGCGATGCTCGGCCGCACGCGGGCGAGGTAAACCTGGTCGGCCGAAATCCAACTCAAATTGGCATATCGCGGCTTGGGGTCGTTGTCTTCCGCGCCCATGCCGAGCAAATACGCTTTGCCGTCGGGCGAATACTGCATGTTCTTGCCGAAATCGACGAAGTGCGGCGCGCCCATTTTGACCGGCCCCCGCCGTTTCGCCGGCTCGGGAAAGAGCGGCTTCTGCGGCGAAAGCGGCGACGGCGTCCACGTCTTGCCGTAGTCGGTCGAGATGCGGAACCCGGGCATCGGCCCGAGAATCGGCCAGTTGTAAACGATCCCCTTGTGCTTGTCGTACGGAGTTGGCGTCAGACAGTATGTGCCGTAATACCAGACGCCATTGTAAACCAAACTGCCGCAGGGATAACGGCCCTCATAGGGCTTCGGGCTCGCCGGCTGCGGCGGCGAGGTGTTCTTGATCGTCAGGTCCTCGGGATCGTCGCCGATCATCACCGCATTGCCGGTGGTCGCGACTTTCCAGTCGGGGCCGTTTGCGAAGGAGATGCTGGTGACGCCCTCCGTCACGCCGTCGGTCCAGGGCGAATACAGATTGCCGTCCGACGCCCAGCAGGGATACCAAGTGTCGCCGTAGAGCCGATACTGATAGGCCCCGGTGAAATAGACGCGGGCGAGCTGCTGCGACTGCTGGAAGGGGCAGCCCTTCGGCGGCTGATTCGGCCAAACGAAGCCTTCCGTTGGGACACGGATGATCTTCTGCGTCGCCTTTTCGGCGGCAGCGGCACTTGCCGCGGAAGAAACCTGCAATGAACCCAAGTGGCATGCAAGCAGAAAGCAGAGAAAAACGGCTGAAGAGCAGAATCGAACCGGCAAACGAAGCTTGGCGTTCATAAAACGTCCTCGGCGAGGAGAGTGTCGGCGGGGAGAGTAATACCGGATGGCAAGAGTATTATCCCGCTCTCGACCGCACGCCGCTATCACCAAGCAGCGGGGATCACTCACGGCAACAGGTAGGCTTGGACCAGCGTCGTTGCCGCGGGCGGGTAGGGCCCGTATCATAGCGACATGAAGACTCGGCAGAGCGGTATGCCCGAAGAGAGTCTATGGGCGAGTTTCTTTACCCCCGAAGAAGTTCTGCACAAGCTGCGGTTGCCCACCGCGGGCGACGTGGTTGACTTCGGCTGCGGATACGGCACGTTCACCATTCCGGCGGCGAAGATCACTAGCGGCATCGTCCACGCCTTGGATATTGACCCGGAAATGATCGCCGCCTGTAACGCTGCCGGCTTGCCGAACTTGCGGGTTTCGTGCCGAGACTTCGTTGCTGATGGCACCGGCTTGCCGGATGGCAGCGTCGACTATGCCATGCTGTTCAACATCCTACACGCGGAGTGCCCGAATAGACTATTGCGAGAGGCGTACCGCGTACTGGCAGCCGGGAGCAAACTAGGCATCGTCCATTGGAATTACGACCCCACTACGCCGCGCGGCCCGACAATGGACATTCGACCGCGTCCCGAACAGTGCCGAGAATGGGCCGAATCGGTAGGGTTCTCCCTGCTGGCTCCTGGAATCATCGACCTCCCGCCCTACCACTACGGCATGGCCCTGGAACGAAAGTGAGTCAAGAAATGGTCAGAACTGTTTCTCATTCCTTGCTGTTGTGTCGTAACTACTGAACCGTCGGGATCATCTACGGCAACAGGTAGGCCTGCGCGAGCGTCAACAGGCCGACCGGCGTCGCCAGCACGATGCTGTGGAGGGAGACGAAGCGGAGGATGCGGCCTTCACCGCCGGGTCAGAAGAAGGTGCCTCGCCACTGTTCACTTAGGTGCTGATTGATGCGTTACGATGGGGACGTAACCCACCTCCAGGCCTTTGGGTGGAGTCACGATCAATGCCGGATCCAGTTTGACCAGCACTCCGCGGCTGGGAGGCGTCATGTAGGCCCGGTTGATCGGCCAGTTCGCATGGATCTTTTCCACAAAGGCTTGCAGTTTCGCCTTCTTCGCCGCACTCCAATCGTACTGCTGAAAGGATGGCTGATCGATAAACCGATACCACGAGTACGCCACCAAAGAACCGTCGACGAGTTTGACCGTGAACGGTCCGATCGTCGGGCCGGGCCGGCTCCAGACGCCGGTGGTGGGAGAAGTGTAGGGCTCACCCCGCCCGGCCAGTTGGAACTCCTGCGACAGCAATCGCGTCGCCGCAGGTACGTCGCGGGCCGCTATCGCAACGCACTCCTCCCCTACACGTTTGTAGTATTGCGGGAATCGACCTTTGGGGCTGACGTTATTGTTGAACCACTCCAGGCCCCACACGTTGCCCTCAAACACCTTGGTGTTGAAGACGCGCTCGACACCGCTGATTTTCTTGCCGGCTTGGTCGTAGTGGGTGGTGGATGTCGTCAGCGTGGGCTTCCAGGCGCCCTTCTCATCGAATCGTCCGGAGCAGGGCGGGCCGCCGTCTCGCCACGCCTTGAAGGCATGGTAAAGGGCCGCCTTCGAGTAATAGGTCACGTCTTCCACCAGCACGGTTCTTCCTTGGTGGTCCAGCGGGAACTGCAATTTGGGAATCTTGGAATAGAGGACTCCTCGCGCGTCCTGGGCATCAAAACGCGGCACGGTGTTGATCTCCATGGCGCCGCCGCCCATGTTGCCCGGACGGGCATCGAGCCCGCGTCCATAAATGAAGGGATACTTGAAGAGCTTCCCGATTTTGCTCCAGGTCTCCGGAATGAAGAAAGCGATCGGCCCTTTGAAGTTCGCCGCACTGAGAAAGCAGGTCCAACTCTGGTCGCCCGTGGGTGGGTCCGCGACCGCGGGGTCGGTGAAGGGCAGGGCCATGTAGGTGTAGCCCAGGAATTGGCCTTTGGGGTTCCCTTGAAAGGGCAACCCGTCGGGCGGAATCAGTAACCGGTTGCTCAACTGGGCAATACCCAATCGATGATCCGGCAGGGCTTCGTTGCTGTAGAAGAAGGACCACCCCGGCGAACCGACCTCGTAGTCGTAACATTGCGGCGTGCCATTCATGCTGAACTTCGGCGGGCCGTAGCGGAAATGGTTGCCTGCCCAGTAGCCCAGGCCGCCTTCCACGGTTTGAAATACGCTCTCCCACGTGGGGCCTCGCTCCGGCCACTTGCGAGCCAGCGAGCCCTCTGGAGCGAGCGGCTTGTCTTTGTCGTCGGAGTCGTCCGGGAGAATCCACGTGCTGGCCAGACCGATCTGAAAGTTGGCCAACGGCCGGTCAATCAGTGGCCAGACCGCGGAGTAGAAACCCATGCCCGCACTGTACTCGGACCGCACGGCCGGGCGGGTCGTGCTGAAGCCAATGTAGCCGTGCAGACCTTCCGAATGTGTGGTAACCTCGCCGGCCTTGGCGTCGCTCGGGTCTTTCGGCTCGACGGCCAGTCCGCCGCAGTTCCATGACAAAAGAGCAACAATGGCGACTGGTGCAAGTTTCTTTCTCATGTTTCTGCGTGTTTTGCGATGGTTTCCATCTCGCACCACCAATCCGGCAACCCGAAGCATAGCCCAAGAAGAAACCGGGATCAATGCTGTAAGAGGCATCACCTTCCACTCGTCATTACTGAACCGCCGGGATCATCCACGGCAACAGGTAGGCCTGTGCGAGCGTCAGCAGACCGACCAGCGTGGCGAGTACAATGCTGTGGAGGAAAACGAAGCGGAGGATGCGGCCTTCGCCGCCGGATTGGCCGGTGGCCACCGCGGCGACGACGATGCTCTGGGCGTCGATCATCTTGCCCATTACGCCGCCGGTGCTGTTGCTGGCCACGATCAACACCGGATTCAAGCCCAACTGCTCGGCGGTGATTCGCTGCAAGCTGCCGAACAGGGCGTTGCATGACGTGTCGGAGCCGGTCAGGGCCACGCCCAGCCAGCCCAACAGCGGCGCGAAAAACGGATAGAGCCAGCCGGTGTGCGTGAAGGCCAGCCCGAGCGTCGCGTCGGCCCCGCTGTACTTGGTGGCAAACGCCAGGGCCAACATACAGGCGATGGTAAACAGCGCCCAACGCACGCGGTAGAGCGTGCGGGCCAGTTCGCCGAAGAAGACCCGCGGCGCAGTGCGAAGCCAGAACGCCGAGAGTACCGCCGCCAGAAAAATGCCGGTGCCGGTGGTCGAAAGCCAGTTGAGTTCATAGACGGCCGGCTCGGGCAGTTTCGCCCGGCTGGTTCCCGGCGAAACGTCGGCCACCGGCGCCGCCCGATAAACGCGGTTGTGCAGCCCCGGCAACTCGAACCTCAGACTGCCGACGCCGGCCATGCACGTGGGGTTCTCTTGACTGCCGCCGCTGAGAAACGTCTTCCACGCCGGCCAACCCCAGAGGAACACCATCGCCGAGAGCAGCACCCACGGCATCCAGGCGTAAACTACTTGCCGTGGAGCGAGGGGAGAGGGGAGAGAGGAGAGAGGAGAGGGAAGGGACTGTCCCAATTTTCGTGTCAGCGAAAATGGGACTGTCCCCTTTGCCTTTGGACGATCTTCATTCGCCCGTTCCTCCGGGAATCGCCAGACCTCCTTCGGTTGCCAGAATCGCAGGAACACCGTCAGCGCCAATAACGAGCCGACGCCGCCGACGACGTTCACAAGCGCCGGGCCGTGGAAGTTCGAAGTGAAGAATTGGATCGCGGCGAAACTGCCGCCGCAGACCAGGATCGCCGGCCAGCAGCCCTTTACCCCCCGCCAGCCCGACATCACCGCGACGAGCCACGCCGGAATCACGAGCGAAAAGAGCGTCAGTTGTCGGCCGGCCATCTGGCTGAGCGCCATTTCGTTGATGCCCGAGACCTTCGCCAGCAGGATGATCGGCGTGCCGAGCGCCCCGAAAGCCACAGGCGAGGTGTTGGCCAACAGCGCGAGCCCGGCGGCATAGAGCGGCGAGAAGCCCAGCCCGATCAGCAACGCCGCCGAGATCGCCACCGGCGTGCCGAAGCCGGCGGCCCCTTCCAGAAACGTGCCGAAGCTGAAAGCGATCAACAGCGCTTGCATCCGCTGGTCAGGCGAAATCGCCGTCACCGAGCGTTTCACCACCTCGAACTGGCCCGAGCGAACCGTGAGCTGGTAGAGAAAGACCGCGGCCAGCACGATCCAGCCGATCGGCAGCAGTCCGTAGCATCCGCCGTAGCCCGCGGCGGCCAAGGCGGCGGCGATGGGCATCCGAAAAACGCAGATGGCCACTGCCAGTGCCGCGATCAGCCCCGTCAGTGCCGCCCGCGGCGCCGCCACGCCCGAGAGCAGCAGTCCCAGCAGCACGACGATCGGCAGTCCCGCCGCCGCCGTCGAGAGAACCGCCGAACCGAGCGGATCGTAGTTTTGCACCCATTCCATGCGACGCTCACCCTTGTTGAGCAACTGATCGTCTTTGCCGGGTATGCCACTTGTCCCCCCCGGGACGACTCCGTTATACTGCGGTCAATTGAACGCCCGCAAGTACACAAGAGATTTGCAGGGAATGGCAAAGAAGAAAGAACCGAATGGAAACGGCGGCGTTGTCGGCGAATTGTTCCCGGCGGCGCAGCCGGCGACGGTCGGGGCTCTTCCTGCGGCGATTCCTCAGCGAAGAGGCCGATAAGGTGCTCTACCGCACCAAGGCGCGCGACGAGGCCCATCAGATCGTCAAGCACTGGGCGGACCTTGAGCAGAAGGGATACCTCGTTAAGAAAGAGACCGCCCTGGACAACGGTTTTCTCGAAAAGGTCTTTGGCGACGCGCTTGGATATCGATCGCATCCCGAGAATCCGGAAGAATACCAGCTCGAAGTGAAATTCTCTGTCCCGGGCGTAGGCACGGCCGACGCCGCCTTGGGCAACTTCTGCCACGGCGCGGAACTTAGACCGCTGGCCGTGATGGAATTGAAAGATTCCGGCGTGAATCTCGACCGCGACCGCGTCAACGGCCGCACCGCCGTACAACAGTGTTGGGACTATCTGAATGCGCTGCCCGATTGCCCTTGGGGGATCGTCAGCAACTTCGTCACCTTCCGCCTCTATCACAGGGCCAAGGGCTCCCAGGCTTACGAGGAATTCACCCTACAGGAGCTTCGCGGCGACAAGCGGTTTGCCGAGTTCTATTGCATTTTCGAGCGCGGCGGCCTGGTCTATTCGTGGGCGGGCAGGCCGTTGCGGGCGGTGCAATTGCTCGAATGCACTCAGGATCGCCAACGCGAGGTCAACGACAAACTGTACGACGAGTACAGTTCCGAGCGGCGGCGGCTCATCGAGCATTTGCATTACAAGCTCGGAAACGATCTCGACACCTCGATCTACATCGCTCAGCGCATCCTCGACCGCATTATCTTCGTGGCCTTCTGCGAAGACCGCGACTTGCTCAGGGAGAAAACCCTCAAAAGCGTGTACAGCACGGTTCCCCCCTTCGCCAAGGCGACCAATCCGCGCTGGCGGAGCTTCCTCGAACTTTTCCGCGCCATGGACCAAGGGCACAAGAACATGCCCTACCTGGAAGTCGGCTTCAACGGCGGGCTTTTCAAGGAAGACCCCCGCATCGACGACCTGCAACTGGACGACGATTGGACCGAGTTCTTCAACCACGTCGGCGACTATGACTTCCGCGACAAGGTGAACGTCGAGGTGCTCGGCCATCTGTTCGAGAAATCGGTCGCTGAGATCGAGAAACTGCGCAGCGGCGGGCTGTACGGACTCGTGGGCGATGCGTCTCAACCCGTCTCCCCTCTCCCTTTGGGAGAGGGGCAGGCGGTGAGGGCCGAGCGTTCTGCGGCACAAAGCCCTCACCCTAGCCCTCTCCCGGCGGGAGAGGGGACTATGAGCGCTATGCAGAAATCGGCCGAACGCAAGCGGTTCGGAACCTACTATACTCCCGCCGATTTCACCAGGCTGATCGTCGAGGAGACCGTACGGGTGGTCGTCCGCGAGCGGTTCGACGCCGTCTTGGCGGCCCACGATCTTAGCCGCGAAGCGAGCGAGGCCGAAGAGCCGTCGCCCAAGTTGGCGGCCTATTGGCGCGACTGCCTGGCGGCCCTGCGCGACGTCAAAATCTGCGACCCGGCCTGTGGCAGCGGCGCGTTTCTCATCGCCGCGTACGACGTTTTGGAGGAGGAATACACCAGGGTGGTCGACCACCTGGTGTTGCACGATGGCCCGGACGCCGACGACCTGGCCGACCAGGCGCCCAACATGATCCTCGCCGACAACCTTTACGGGGCCGACGTTTCGCAGCAGGCGGTCGAGATCACGCAATTGGCCCTCTGGCTGCGTTCCGCCCAGCGGGGCAAACGCCTGGCCGACCTGTCGCAGAACGTGGTTTGGGCCAACAGCCTGGTGACCGATCCGGCGGTGCACGACAAGGCAATGGAATGGCGCTCGCGGTTTCCGGCCATCTTTTCGGACCAAATCGCGTCCCAAAATGTCTCCCCTCTCCCCTTGGGAGAGGGACAGGGGGCGAGGGCTGGGCCGACCGCACCGCATAGCCCTCACCCTAGCCCTCTCCCAAAGGGAGAGGGCACGGCTTTTGGGCACCGCGGCTTCGACTGCGTCATCGGCAATCCGCCCTGGGAGCGGATGAAATTGCAGGAGCGGGAGTTCTTCGCCCTCTCTGCACCGCGGATCGCCGGCGCCGTCAGGGCCGCCGACCGCCGCAACCTCATCGAGCAACTCAAAACCGCCAAGCCGGAGTTGTACGCCGCCTACGTCCGCGCGGGCGAGTTGGCCGAGCGTACGTTGGCCCACGTCCGTGACGCCGGTAACTTTCCACTTACCGCCAAGGGCGACGTCAACACCTACATGGTCTTCGCCGAATTGGCCCAGCGGATCGTCGCCCCCAAGGGCCGTGTCGGCCTCCTGGTCCCCTCCGGCATCGCCACCGATAAGACCACCAGCGAGTTCTTCGGCGAGCTGATCGGCTCCCAATCGCTCATCCGGCTTTACGATTTCGAGAACAAAGCCCCCTATTTCCCCGACGTACACCGCTCGTTCAAGTTCAGCGTGTTGGTTTTCGGCGGGCGCGAGGTGAAGACGCCGAAGGCCGATTTCGCCTTCTTCCTGCACCACGTCGAGGAACTGGCGAACAAGAAGCGGCACATTCGGCTGTCGGCCAAGGACATGGCGTTGCTGAATCCGAACACTCGCACCTGCCCGATCTTTCGCACCCGCCGCGATGCCGAACTGACCAAGGCGATCTACGGCCGCGTGCCGGTGCTGATCGACCGCACCCGCCGCCAGGGCGGCAATCCCTGGGGCATCAAGTTCGTCACGATGTTCCACCAGACGAACGACGCCGAGCTTTTTCTCGACCGCGACGAGCTTCTGAAGCAAGGGGCCAAGCAGGACGGCAACCGCTGGAAGAAGGGCCGGCAGGTCTTTCTGCCCCTCTACGAGGCCAAGATGGTCCAAGCCTACGACCACCGCGCCGCCAGCGTGGTGATCGAAAAGGAAAACTGGATGCGCCAGGGCCAAACCGAGCCGACAACTCTCGTGTTCCACCAAAACCCCGAGTTCGTTGTTCAGCCGCGTTGGTGGGTGGAGGCTGGCGCGGTCGAAAACACAATTGGTGACAACTTGCGGCCCTATTATCTTACCTACAAGGACGTGACCAGTCCGACGAACCAGCGCACCATGATCGCCGCGATGATCCCCCACGTGGCGGTCGTGAACTCAGCGCCGTTGCTTCTCGTGGGCGCCGACATCGGACCGAGACGGCTCTGCTGCCTTCTGGCGGACTTCAATAGTCACGCCTACGACTTTGTCGCCCGGCAGAAGGTTGGCGGCGTGCATCTTAATTTCTTCATTGTGGAGCAAGCCCCGACGCTACCCCCCGATCGTTACTCCGAGCGTTGCCCTTGGGACAAGCGGCAGACGTTGGAGAAGTGGATTTCCCAACGGGTGTTGAAGCTCAGTTGCACGGCCGAGGACCTGCGGCCGTTGGGCGAGGCGGCGGGGCTCGATCCGCCCGTCCACAAGTGGAACCCCCGCGAGCGGGCCGAACTGATCGACGAGCTCGACGCCGCCTTCTTCCACCTCTACGGCGTTGACCGCGAGGATATAGCGTATATTCTTACCACCTTCAGCGGCGAAAAAGAGAGCGATGAGGGCGGAATGTTCGGCTCCGCTAACGGCATTCTGGACGCCTACGACCGTCTTGCCGCCTCTGCCCGCGGCTAGTCGGCGATAGCATCTCGCCTTCCAGCGTCGGCGGAGGGCCGAAACGCCGACCCTACCTCCCTGGGCGCGGGGTGCTGTTCGACCGCCCGCATTTCGAGTATGCTAATCGCTGGAGTCTTTCGCCGGCTCGCACGGAGAAACACCATGCCCATTCAGATTCCGGTCTTGTTTGCTGCCCAAGCGACGCCCTGGGTCATCGGCGGCGTCGTGCTGGTGGTGATTGCGATCGTGGTCGTCGCCGTCTTCGTCACCTACTTCAAGATCTGGTTCCAGGCGTACATGTCGAGCGCCAGTGTCAGCCTGATGAGCCTGGTTGGCATGAGTTTTCGGCGGGTCAACAGCCGGATTATCGTCCAGGGCAAGGTCATGGCCGTGCAGGCTGGCATCGCCCAGGACAGCCACACCGGGGTGACCACTCGCCGTCTCGAAGCCCACTACCTGGCCGGCGGCAGCGTGCCGAACGTCATCAAGGCGATCATTGCCGCCCATCGCGCCGACATCGATCTCGATTTCGACCGCGCCGCGGCGATCGACCTGGCCGGCCGCGACGTGCTCGACGCCGTGCAGACCAGCGTCTACCCCAAGGTGATCGACTGTCCCGACCCCAAGCGCTCGCAGCGGACCACCCTAAGCGCCATCGCCAAGAACGGCGTCGAGTTGAAAGTCCGCGCGCGGGTCACGGTGCGGACGAACATCGAGCAGCTCATCGGTGGCGCCACCGAGGAGACGATTATCGCGCGGGTGGGCGAGGGGATCATCACCGCCATCGGCTCGTCGGACAGCCACCTGCAAGTGATGGAGAATCCCGACCGCATCTCGAAGGCGGTGTTGAAGCGCGGCTTGGACGCGCAGACGGCCTTCGAGATCGTCTCGATCGACATTGCCGACATCGACGTGGGCCAGAACATCGGCGCCCGCTTGCAGGCCGATCAGGCCGAGGCCGACACGCGTGTGGCCCGGGCGAAGGCCGAGGAGCGGCGGGCGCTGGCCGCCGCCCGCGAGCAGGAGATGAAGGCCCAAGTCGCCCGCAACCGCGCCGGGGTCGTGCTGGCCGAGGCCGAGGTGCCGCTGGCCATGGCCGCCGCGTTTCGCGAGGGAAATCTGTTGGCAAAATGACGAATAATGATGAGTGATGAATGATGAATGATGAATGTCTGCTATTCATCATTCAGCATTCAGCATTCATCATTTCCTCCCTATCCACTACCCACTATCCACTCCTTCATGTCCCTCGACGCATATTCGCTCTGTCCCGGCGGCACGGGCAAGAAAATCAAGTTCTGCTGCGGCGAATTCCTGCCGGAACTGCAAAAGATCGACCGCATGGTCGACGGCGAACAGTTCCTGGCTTGCCTGCAACACATCGATCATCTGCTGGCGCGGGAGCCGGGCCGCGATCGGCCCTGTCTGCTGGCCACCAAGTGCATGTTGCTGCGGTTCACCGACCAGGTTGAGGCCGCGCGAACCGCCGCCGCCGCCTTTCTGGCAAAATACACCGACAACCAGGTTGCCTTGGCTGAGATGGCGATGCTCGCCGCCGAGGCCAATCCCCGCGCCGCTTTGGGTCTGCTGCAAAACGCGATGCGCACCGCCCACGGCAACCTCGACCCGCGCAGCTACGAGGCGATGGGGCTTGTGGCGGGAGGCTTGTTGCGCGCCGGCTTTCCGCTGGCCGCCGCCGGGCTGCTGCAATTGCAGTGCGACATCACCGACAAAGACGATCGCGCCGAGGACGTGCTCGCCGCGCTGAGCCAGGCGGTCGATGTGCCGCTGCTCTTGCGCGACATGCCGCCGCTGGCGCCTTGCCCCGAGGACGCGGCCTGGCGGCCTCGTTTTGACGAGGCGATGCAGGCGGCCACGATGGGCAATTGGCAAACGGCCGCCGAGCGGCTGACGGCCTTGGCCGCCGATGCGCCCGCTTCCGCAGTGATTTGGCGCAACCTCGCCGTGTTGCGCGGCTGGCTGGCCGACAACCCCGGCTGCATCGACGCCCTCCGGCGGTACGCGGTCCTTCGCGCGGGCGAAGCAGACGGCCTGGAGGATGCGGTGGAAGCGGAAGCCGCGGCGATGTTTCTCTCGCTCGATCCGTTGGGCGACCGCATCGAAATGCTCAAGTTGGTCTGGACGGTCAAAGACGCCGAGCGATTGCAGGAGGCGTTGCTGTCCTCGCCGCGGTGGCGGACGATTCCTTTCGACTCGGCACAATTCAGCGACGGCGAGAATCCGCCGCCGAAGGCCGCCTTCCTGCTGCTCGATCGCCCCATGCCCGAATCGCCCGAATCGCTCGACCTGCAAACCGTGCCCGACATGCTCGCGCAGGCCCTGTTGTTCGGGCGGCAGACCGACCGCGAGGCCCGGCTGGAGGTGATCGGGGTGGCGGCCGACGAACTGCCGGCAGTCAGCCAGATGGTCTGCGAGGCGGGCGGAGAGACGGTCGAGCCGGAACCGAACCGCGAGGTGATCGGCCAGTGGTCGGCCAGCCAGAAGTTGTTGCGGGCGGCCTGGCAACCGCCCCGCGGCGCCTCGCCCGAGCAGCTCCGCGCGATGATGAATGAACACGTCCGCGATGCGATGCTCAATCGCTGGCCCGAACTGAAACTCGGCGTTCTTGACGGCCGCTCGCCGCGCGAAGCCGCCGCCGACCCGGCCTACCGCGTCAAGGTCCTCGCGGCAATTCTCGTGCTGGCACAGCTTACCGAGCAGTTGCCCGGCCCGCTCGACCACAACGAGCTGCGGGCGAGTCTCGGCCTGCCCACGCTCGGACCGATCGACTCCAAGCAGTGCCCGATCGAGGACTTGCCGGTGGTAAGGCTCGGGCGGGTCAGCGTCGAGGGGCTCTCCGACGAGGACCTGATTACGGCCTACTATCGCGCCGCCGGCTTCAACATTCGCCCCGCCTTGCGGAAGTTCGCCGCGGCGATTGCCGAGCGCCGCAGCCTGGCCGAAGCGGGCGAACGCGTCCACGCCCTGGCCACGCTCGCCCGCACCGAGGAGGACGTTGCCAAAGCGCTAACGCACATCGAGCAGGGCCGCCGGCTGGCCGACAAGAAGAAAACCTCCAACGTCACTTGGGACTTCATCGAGTTGTCGCTGCACTTCGCCGCTCACAACGGCGTCGAGGCGATGCGGCTGCTCGAGCATATCCAGAAGCGTCACATCCAGGAGCCGCGGGTGGCCGAGATTCTAACGCGGATGCTGATCGGCGTGGGCATCCTCAATCCCGACGGCACGCCGGCGGCTGGCCCAATGCCGCCCGAAGAGTCGGCGATGGCGTCCGAGCCGGCCGAAGCCGGCGGCCTCTGGACCCCCGACAGCGCCCAGCCCGGCGGCAGCGGCGGAAAGCTCTGGACGCCGGAGTGACAGGAACGGGCAATTCCCCTTTTTCGACACGAAGCAGACCGGCACAGGAACGTAGGCGGCACACGCCGTGTGCCGCCGCCACGGGTACGGCGTGTGCGGGCTACTGTGACCACGAGTTCCTATTCGCTCCCTTTTAGCGAGGCTCTCAATGGACAACAAGGCTCAGGCTTGGCAGCAAGCGGATTTGGCGAAACTGTTTCTCGAAGACGTCCGCGGCGGTATTCCCTTGGCCGCCGAGCAGATCGACGTGCTGCGGCGGGTGGTTCGCCACGCCGCCGCCCGGATCGATCGGCTGCTGGACTTGGGTTGCGGTGACGGCATCCTCGGCCGGACCGTCATGGCCGACTATCCCGCCGCCTGCGGCGTATTCCTCGATTTTTCCGAGCACATGATCGAGGCAGCCAAGCAGAAGGCCGACGTTCAGCGGGCGACCTTCATCGTTCAGGACCTCGCCACCAGCGACTGGCGCCGCTCGGTCGCCGCCCAGGCGCCCTTCGATCTCGTCCTGTCCGGCCTGGCGATCCACCATCTGCCCGACGAGCGAAAGCGAGCGTTGTATCAAGAGGTCTTCGAACTGCTCGCCCCGGGCGGGCTGTTCCTCAACCTGGAACACGTGGCCCCGAACTCGCCCTGGGCCAAGCAGGCCTTCGACGATCTGTTCGTCGATTCGCTCTGGTCCCATCATCGCAAGCACGGCGGCGAGAGGAGCAGGGATGAAATTGCCGCACAGTGGTATCACCGCCCCGATAAATCGGAGAACATCCTGGCCTCCGTCGAATGGCAGTGTCAATGGCTCCGCGAGATCGGCTTCGTGGAGGTGGACTGCTATTTCAAGGTCCTCCAGTTGGCGTTGTTCGGCGGAAGAAGACCGGATTGAGATCCATCATTGTCGCCACCGGCAAGCGAATCGAACGCATGAAGTCGATCAACAGTCAACAATCAACCATCAGTAATCCCCGCTCCCTGCCGCGTTGGCTGAAGCGCAACGTGCCGAAGGGCAACGCCAATCACTTCACCTCGAAACTGATCGGCGAACTTGGCCTGCACACGGTCTGCGATCATGCAAAATGTCCGAACCGTATGGAGTGCTATTCGCAGAAGACGGCGACGTTCATGATTCTGGGGGATATTTGCACGCGGGCGTGCCGCTTTTGCAGCGTGGCGAAGGGCCGCCCGCGGCCGCCTGATCCCGACGAGCCGCGGCGGGTGGCCGAGGCGGTCGCCCGGCTGCAACTCGAACACGCGGTAATCACCTGCGTCGCCCGCGACGATCTGCCCGACGGCGGGGCGGAGCATTTCGTTGCGACGATTGCGGCCATCCGCAGCCTCGCGCATAACTCTCCCACCCTCGTTCCCACGCTCCGCGTGGGAACGCCCTGCCAGCAACGCTCCGCACTGCCGGATTCCGCGGAGGCGACGGCCGCGGAGGGGTTCCCACGCGGAGCGTGGGAACCAGGAGCGTCTTCGTCTTCCCCACTTCCCCCTTTCCCCTTTTCCCTTCCACACGTTCCCACGATCGAAGTCCTGCCCTCCGATTTCGCTGGCAATGCGGCGGCGGTCGATCGGCTGATCGACGCGGCTCCCGACGTTTACAACTACAACACCGAGACCGTGCCCCGGCTGTTCCGCCTCGTCCGCGGGAACAAAAAGGTGTCAGGAACCTTTTGCCGGAACGGCCCTATGGGTGCTCCGCACAAAAGGTTCCTGACACCTTTTTTCCCCGATTACGCCTGGACATTGGAGATGTTCCGCCGCATCCGCCGCCGCAATCCGGCTGTCGCGCTGAAGACCGGCTTGATGCTCGGCCTGGGCGAAACGACCGAAGAGCTGCTCGACACGTTGGCCGATCTGTTCGCGGCGGGCTGCCGGTTGCTGACGCTGGGGCAATACCTTCAGCCGTCGCCCAGACAGATGCCGGTGGTGCGGTTCGTTCCGCCGCAGGAGTTCGAGCATCTCGGGCGGCTGGCCCGGCAGATCGGTTTCGAGCGCGTGGCCGCCGGCCCGTTCGTGCGGTCAAGCTATCATGCCCGCGAAATGGCAAGATAGGGATGCTGGACGATACGTCCCTTTTCCGCGGCAGCAGCGGCCGAAACAACCACAGCCGGCCGCAGGCGGCTACGTTCTCTCTTTCTCGGTTCTCTCTTTCTCGCCGCTATCGTCGGCCGGCTGTGCCTGCGGCTTCGGGCAGCGGCGAAGCAGTTGCCAGAGGGCCCACGAAACGGCTGCACTCGGCAAGATCACCGCAAGAAACGTGTCCAACAGCCGGCCGTCGTGCCGAGGGACGTACACAATGCCCAGGATCACGGCGGGAATCGCCAGCAGCAGCACGATGAATGCTACAACGGCCATGCAGTCCTCCTCGGCGTCAATGAACGGACAGCTCGGCCCCTTTTCCGGCGACCGAGCGGCGCATCAGAAACACCAGCGGGGCCACGCACCACGCGGCCATCGAGAACAGCCAGAACAGGTCGAAATACGACATTGCCGCCGCCTGTTGCTGCATCGTCTGGTTGATTTGGCCGAGAGCCATCTGGCCGGCGGTGACGGCGTCGTAACCGGCCGCCTGAAACTGCTGGATGAGCGCGTTGCGGGTTTCGACGAAGGGCGGGTCGAACGGGGTTAGCCCTTCGACCAGCCGGCTTTGATGGAACTGACCGCGCTGGGCCAATACCACGTTGACGACGGAGATGCCGAGGCTGGCCCCCTCGTTTCGCATCATGTTGAACAACCCCGTGGCGTTGCCGCGCTGCTGCTGCGGCAAATAGAGGTAGGCCGCGGCGTTGACCGGGGCAAAGATGAAGCCCATTCCAAATAGTTGGGCGCAGCGGCGGACGACGAGGATCCAGGGGGAGACTTCGATGTTCAATAGCGCCGACCAGTAGCTTGCCGTTCCCACCGCCAGCAGGCCGAAGAAGATCAGCCACCTGGCATCGACCTGGCGGCCCAACAAGTAGCCGCTTACCGGCATAAAGACCATCACCGCGATGCCGCCGGGCGACATGATCAAGCCCGCGGTGTAGGCGTCGTAGCCAAAGACGGCTTGGAGCATCTGCGGCAGCAGCACGTTGCTGCCGTAGACCACGGCAAAGGAAGTGTAAATGATCAGGCAGCCGGCGGCGAAGTTGCGGTCCTTCAGCAACCGCAAATTGAGCACCGGCCGGGGGTGACGGAGTTCCCAAACTACCGCCGTGCTCAGACCGACAATGGCCAGCACCGTCAAGACCAGGATGAACCGCGAGTTGAACCAATCGTCCTCCTGCCCGCGGTCGTAGAGCACTTCCAGCGAACCGAGGGCCAGGGCGATCAGTCCCAGGCCGATCAGGTCGAGATCCAACGGTTTACCGCGTCGCGCCTTGCGTTCCTCTTCCATGTAGGGCGGATCGCGCACCACCAGGCTGGTCAGCAGCAGCGAGAGGCAGCCGATCGGCACGTTGATGTAGAAAATCCACCGCCAGTTGTAATTCTCGGTGATGTAACCGCCGAGCGTGGGACCGAGGATCGGTGCGAACAGCACGGCGATTCCGTAGACCGCCAGGGCCATGCCGACTTTTCGCCGGGGAAAGGTGTCGAGCAGGATGGCTTGTTCGGAGGGCTGCAATCCGCCGCCGCCGCCGCCCTGGAAGACACGGCACAGCAACAGCGTGGCCAGATTGGGCGCCATGCCGCAAAATATCGAACTGACCGTGAACAGGAAAACGCAGCTCATGTAGAACCGCTTGCGGCCGACCATCCCCGCTATCCACCCTGACGCCGGCAGGACGATCGCATTGGCCACCAGATAGGTGGTGAGAATCCAGGAAGCCTCGTCGACGCTCACGCCCAGGTCGCCGGCGATGTAGGGCAGCGAGACGTTGGCGATCGTGGTGTCGAGCACTTCCATGAAGGTCGCCAGCGTCACGGTCATCGCAATGATCCAGGGATTGACCGTCTGCGCGTCGGCTGCCGGAGGTCGCGATTTGTCGTTCATGGTGCAACCTCGACTGAGGCATCACGGCTTGGGCTCCGGGTTGGCCTTTGGCAGCGGTGCATACGGCTGTAGGACGTCGCCGGCGTGCGGGCCGGTCGGCGGCTCCTTGTAGTAGACGTACGGCACGACCGACAATCCGACGAACAAGGGTTGCTTGTTGGGGTTGTAGTTGGTCAGTTCGATGCGGACGGGGAGCCGCTGGACGATTTTGACGAAATTGCCGGTGGCGTTTTGCGGCGGCAGCAGGGCCAAGGTCTGGCCGGTTCCCATGGTGAAACCGGTGATTCGCCCTTCGAATTCGCGGCGACTGCCGTACATGTCAACTTCACAGAGCACCCGCTGGCCGATGCGCAGATCGGCCAGTTGCGTCTCGGTGAAGTTGGCGTCGATCCAGATTTCCCGCAGCGAGCGAATTGCCATAAGGCTCTGGGCCGCCTGCACGTTGTTGCCGGGGTTGACGTTGCGGCGGGTCACCACGCCGTCGATCTCGCTGACGATGTCGCAGTAGCGGAGATTCAGTTCCGCCTCTTCCAGGTTGCGCCGCGCTTGCCGCAGCCGCGCTTCCGCCTGTTTGACGGCCGGCGCTGCGGCGATGGTTCGCGCGACATCCGCGGAGGAGTAGAGTTTTTCAAGTTCCTGCATGGCCTGTTGCGGGGTGCTGGGCCAGACGAGCGGAGAGTAACCGAACTGCGAGGCGTTTTGCAGCATTTGCCCCAACGCCTGGCGGACCGCGGAGAAACTTTCGGCGAGATTCTCCGGCACATAGGTCAGCTCGCGGCCCTGAGGAGGCTGAGCGGGCAGGCCCAGGGCGACGCGCTGCGCATAGATGGTTTCCAGCGTCTGGTTGACGGCCGCCTCGTCGACCCGGACGGTCTCCCGGTACGTCTGCAGTTCTTGCTCCGTCACGGCCCCGCTCGGCGCCACAGCCTGGTTGCGGACCAGATTGTCCTCCGCCAACCTCAGGCTGGCGCGCCGGCTGTTGAGGGTCGCCAGGCTGGCGTGCAGATTGGCAATTTGGCTTTTGACGTCCTCCATGGCGTGTTGCAGCGCGAAGAGACTGGCCCGCGTCTGCGCCACCTGTCCGCGCACCTGGGCCTTGGCGGCAATCAGGTTGGCCTCGGCCACGGCCACGGCGGCTTTCTGAATGGAAACTTGCACCAAGTAGGGTTCCTTGTCGAGCTCGACCAGCAGATCACCGCGTTTCACGCGGTAATTGTCGTCGACCAAGACCCTGCTGACCTGGCCCGAGACCCGCGCGGCAACGAAGGTCACGTGGCCGTTGAGATAGGCGTCGTCGGTGGAAATCGTGTTGAACATCCGTTCGATCCAGGGAGCCAGAAAGGGCGCAGCGACGATCAAGCCGGCCACGATCAATAGGAGAACGAGCCACCTCACCCAATGCCGTGGCCGCCGCCGCGAATCGGATCGCTTGGCGACGGTGCCGCGAGAGGAATCAGGCTGATCGGTTCTTGTGGAATCGTCGTTTGGCATCGGTTTCCTCGTTCCGACGCTCCGCGTGGGAGCGTTAGACTCCCGTCGCCCCGCCCGTACGTTCGCACGCCGAGCGCGGGAGCGAGGGCGCAAGCTACGGGCCGTTTCCCCGGCCGCCAGCCCGGGAGGCTGTGCAAGTACCATGCCGGGCGATCGGTTTTCGCAGGATGGCAGCGGCTCAGTGATCGTGGGGAAAGATGGCACTCAGATTTCCCCCCAACAGGTCGGCGACCGGCTGCATGACTGGAATTCTGGCGCAGACGATGCGGACCACGCCGGTGATGGGTGCGGCGAGAAAGGCGCCGGTGACGCCCCAGATCATGCCAAAAAACATGAGGGCCAGCAGAACCGCCACGGGATGAAGGGCCAGCGCGTTGCCTTGCACCCTCGGCAGCAGGTAGTTTCCGCCGATGAAATGAATCGCCGCCGGTATCGCCAAGGCCAGCACCTTGGCGGTGATCGACATGTCGGGGCTCAATACGATCACCGGCAGCGGCAGGAGCCAAGCGATGATCGGCCCGATGTTCGGCACGAAATTCAGCAGAAAAGTCAGCAGGGCGAAGACCCAGGCCATTTCCACGCCCAGCACCGCCAAGACCGGCCCGACGAGCAGGGCCGTCCCCAGCGAAACAAAAACGAGCGTGATCACGTAGCGCTGCACGTTGGCCTCGATTTCGCCCAACATTCCCGAGTGATTTCGCCCTTCAGTCCTTCCGGCGACGAGGAAGATCATACGGAAAAGGGATCGACATCGACCAGCACGGCGAACAGATCGACGGCGACACGATCCTGTTGTTGTTCAACGCCGACCACGGCAACGCTGTTGCCTTTACGCTGCCGGCGACCGACGGCGAACAATCCTGGGAATTGCTGGCCGACAGCGGCCGCAGCGACGGACAATCGCCGCGGCCGGTCGAGAGATCTTACGAACTCGCCCCTTGCTCGGCGGCCGTCCTCCGCAGCAAGACGAGCGAGAAGTCGAAATAGCAGAGACAAGATCGGGAGAGCAGGGGGAATGGAGGGAGAGGTCGTCGCAGGGCGTCTTCTTTTGGCCGGAAGCCCTCTGTCGAAAACTCCCTCCTGCGTCCCCTTTCCGTTGATCGCCTGGCCGCCGGCAGACTGATCGCGAAACCGCCATCCTGCTCTATCAGCGACCACCACCGGCAATTGGCACGCCATGTGCTCCCACCGTATCCCATCAGAAATCGGCACGATCCAATGAGCTTGACGGAATACCGGAAGAAACGGCGATTTGGACGCACTTCGGAGCCTCGCGGCAGGGCCCGCAAAGCAGAGCGATGGCAGTATGTCCTCCAACGTCATGCCGCCTCACATCTGCACTACGACTTTCGGCTCGCACTCGACGGCGTCTTGAAGAGCTGGGCAATTCCGAAAGGCCCGAGTCTCGATCCAAGCCAAAAGAGGTTGGCCGTCGCGGTCGAGGATCATCTTCCCACGGTTTTTCAGCCGGAATTGGCCACGTTGGTCGAGCGGCCACCGGCGGGCGACCAGTGGTGGCACGAAACCAAGTTCGACGGCAATCGCCTGGCATTGCGCATCGACGGCAAGCGGGTAGAGCTGCTCAGCCGCCGCATGCAGTCTTGGACGGCGCGCTTACCCCATCTCGTTGAAGCGGCCAAACGTCTTCCCGTCCGTTCGGCGCTCATCGACGGTGAACTGGTGGCCGTGCAAGCCGACGGCACGACGAGTCTTCAGGCTCTTCAGATCGCATTTCGAGAGAACCGCGTCGCGGAACTGGTCTATTACGCCTTCGACTTGCTTTATCTCGATGGTCGCGATCTGAGCGGCTGTACGCTGGAAATGCGCAAAGACGCGCTGGTCCGCGTCGTGGCCGGACGGGAAGGCAAGTCGGCTATCCGATACAGCCAACATACGGTCGGGCAGGGACCGAAGCTCTTCAAAACGGCGTGCCGGAAAGGGTTGGAGGGGATCATCTGCAAACGCCGCGATTCCGTTTATTCGCAAGGTCGCGGCCTCGACTGGTTGAAGGCGAAATGCGTCAAACGGGAAGAGTTCGTAATTGGAGGCTATACGGACCCGGAGGGCGCCCGCAAGAACTTTCGCGCCTTGTTGCTGGGCTATCCACGTCGGTACGCTGTCGGCCGTCCCGGCTTGCGTGAGACAGGCCACTACCCGCGCCCCTCCTGGTCCAGCCGCCGGCAGATTTCCCGGAGACTTGAGCCCGTCGCGGCCGATTATGCCAGGTCCGCCGCCGTTGAAGCCCGGCCGACCCGAGCCGCATCCGGGCGATCCCGGAAAAAGCGAACCCCAACCGGGCGACTCGTCGGCGCGGGCCGTCCAGACAATCGAACAATAGCAGCCCGTTGAAAAAGGTGGCACACCGTGGTGAGAAATGCAGGTTAGTCTTGTGTTAGCGCCGCGGGGTTTACTGCGATTGTTGCGAAACCCCAAGCGGTTTCGTGGCGGGGGATGTGGAGCGGCGGACGAGCACCGCGGCCCCGGCGACAATTGCGGCCACGCCGACGATCGGCGCCAAGCCGGCGCAGAGCGAGACCACGCCCAAGGCGATCAGCACGGCCGCAGCCAGCGGAGTGGCCAGCCAATCGAATCGCCCACGGCTTGTGGTCTTCACCGCGGCCCAGAGAACCACGATCGCCGCCGCCGCCACGATGATCTCGACGAGCCGCAGCAAAAGGTCGTTCGCCACGTCGCGGCCGGTAATCTGCTCATCGCCGCGCGGAGTGGTGAAGCGATAGAGCGTCCAGCGGGAGGCGTCGGCGGCGGGCAACTCGAAATCGAGACTGGCCAGGCCGGTGTTGGCCTGCGGAGCGGGCTTCGGCTTGGCCACAGTGGTCGCCTCGTCCAGCCCGGGCGGAGTTGCCTCACGGGTTTGCGGAGCGGGACTTTCGGGAGCGGGGGTTGGGTTGGCGGCCGCGACCATCGCCTTGGCCGGTGGCGCGGGAGCGGTCGCAGCGGGAGTTGCCGCTGCCGAAAGCCCGCCTCCCATGCCTCCCATGCCTCCGGGCGGAACCGCGCGAGCGGGTCCATAGCCCGCCGTCTGATCCATCGAGTTCGAGTACCGGCCTGCAAGACCGAAGCCGGCCTGACTCTTCCCGTCTGCGAATCGCTGCTGCAAATCATTGCGGGCCAGAACGCGCTCGCCTGGCGCGTTGACGGTGAAGTCGCCGGCCTGCGGCACTTGCGGCAGAGCCTGGACGACCTGGGTGGCCGACGGCTGCCGCACGGCAGACTGGCCGCCCACGATGATCGCTTGGCCTTCACTTAGCGACTTATCGGCCACTTTTCGATTGGCCTTTTTCAGCACGGTCGCGCCACGGAAGTTGTTTTGCTCGATCCATTGGCTGTTGAATTGCCCATAGGTGTTCGCGGCCTGTTGCTGCGGTTCGACCGCGTCGCCCCAGTTGCTGCCGACGTCGTTGACGACGTTTCTCGCCCGGTTGGTCTTTTGGGCCTGGTAGGCGAGATTGAGCCGGGCGCGGTTGAGCTGCACTTCTGTTTGCGCCGACGGTTCCTTTTGCTTGGCCAACTCCTGCGTCACCTGCTTGTCGATGCTGTCGTTCAGTACCAGCTCCGATTGCAGATTGGCGTTGAGCCCATCGGCGGCGATCGACGAGCGGAGGTGCAGCATTTGCCCTTGCTGGACGGCGAGGCTGTTTTGCGCGGACGCGCGTCCATTTATCGCCGCGCTGCAAGGCCTCGAAGTTCTGCTCGGCCTGCCTGGTTTGGAACTTGAGGTAGTTGGCCCGCAGGTCGGCGTCCTCGGCCAGCCGCATCGTGCCGCCGAAGTCGAACCACTGGCGGTCGGCGGGCAGGTAGAGGCGAACCTGGCTCAGGTCGGGCGTGACGTTGATGCAGCGGATCAGCGGGAAGTCGGCCGAGCCGATCGCGGCCAGCGGCGGCATCTTGCCGCCGTACTTCAACACCACCGCGTAATACAGATCGCCGCGCGCGGTCTTGACCAGCGGAATCCGCACGTTCCGCGAGTTGGCCGCAGTCGGCGGGTTGGTCGGCTTGACCGCCTCGCCGGCGACGCGGGCCGCCCAGAGCCGGGCGCCCGCGGGCAGGCGAATCTCCAGGAACTGCTCGGTGGCGTTGTCCATCCAGAGCGTCACCTGGCCGCGATATGCCCCGTTGTCATCCACCACCAGCGTGGTCTCCGACAAACCGATGCGGGCCTTGACCGTCGTGACCGCCGCGTGCGATTCGGTGTGAAACGCCAGACGCGGTTGGCGGGCGTCGGCCGCGGCAAGATAGGCCATCGTTATCTCGCGACCGAGGATGTTGCGGAGGGTTGCCCACTCCTTCTGCCGATTGCTCAGCGGCTCGACGTCGCGGAGGTTCTTGGGCTCGACCACCACTTCGTCGCGGCCGGCATTCTCGATCACCGCGTAGCGGTGGTTCATCCGGAAAAAGGGGACAGTCCCCATTTGGGCGAAGCCCCCTTCGGGCCGTTCCGGCAAATGGGGACTGTCCCCTTTTTCCGAAACGGTCTCGATCGTCGGAATCGGCACGTCGTGCGAACCGGGCGTCAGCAGCCGGTCGTTTTCCACCAGCACGTGAAGTTGCCCCATCTCCTCGTCCTGCAATTCGATCGTCACCCGCAGCAGCGAATCAGCCCCTTTGCCCACCCGCTCAACGGTCTTCTGCCGCAGCTTCTCCACGCTGATCTGGCTGTCGGCCATGGTGGCGGGCAGAAGGAAGGAGAAGCGGCGGATGCCGGCACGCTGAATGTTGAAATCCAGCAGGATCGTCTCCTCCAACGCGCGGTCGGTCACGCGGACGTTGCTGATCGTGTCGCAGGTCACTTCGGGCTTGCGCAGCCGCAGCCGCAGCGTGCCGGCGTAGTCCCCCTGGCGATAGTGCAGACCCAGCCGCGTGAGCCGCTGCTGCTCGGGATTCAGCCACGCCGACAACTCGCCCAAAAGGATCGGCTCGCAGTTCGCCAGGTTGACCGCCTCGACGTCGAAGGCCGGATCGACCTCGACGGCCACGTCCCCTTGTTGATGGTCAACGTCGAGGACGTCGAGCGTGGGCAGCGGCACGTCGGCCAGCGCCCCTTGGCCGCCCAGCCGCCCGCGAATCCGAACCGGCACGCTGCCCTCCTGACCGGCGGCGAGGTAGACGGTCAGCAACGAGCGCTGGCCCTGTTTCGTCACCGCATAGTCATACGCGCCGGGGGCTAAGACACGATCGAGCCGCAGCCCGTCGGGCAGCAACATTCGCACCTGGTAGACGCGGCGGCCCTGCACGTCGAAATTGACGTTGCTCTCCAGGTTCCGCTCGAACTCGGCCAGTTTCAGCACGGTCTGCACCGCCGCCGATACCCGCGCCGACAGCGGCGAGGCCGCCAGCCGCAGCGAAAACGGCACCGCGGCGAAGGTGTACGCCTCGCACGGCTGGATGCCCAGCGGGCTCTCCTCGATGACGGCGACAGCGGCCGCACCGGGTGCATTCGCCTCGACGGCGGGCAGATCGGTCCGCGTCGCGCCGGAGCGATCGAGCGTTCGCAGCTCGACCAACGGGCTGCGGCGGATCGTCAACTGACCGGTGTGCAAGGCGGCGTCGCTGATGCCGACCTGCGGCACGTCGAACTCCGTCATCCCTTTTTGCCCCACCGGACCGCCGCGCCAGAGCCGCAGCGTGAACCGCTCGTAGTCCTTGGCCGGCTGCAAGAGCGAGACCTCGACCGACGGGCCGCTTGGGCTCTTGTGAAGTTCCCAGCCGCGGACGTTGCTGCCATCGACCTTTTCCAGCAGATAGCCGGGCGGGAGACTGACGCGGAACTGCTCGCGTTGGCCGCCGCGGAACTCCAGCCCGAGCTGCCAGGTGAGCCGCAGGCCGTCCTCCTGCACGTCGAAGATGGCGTTGGAGACGGCGGTCAGGCTGCGGTCGATTTGCCCCTCGGCCACGGCCGGCCGCCAGAGCAGGCTGATCGTGCCGCCGGGGCCCAAGGCGGTGCGGATCGTCTCGTCGTCTTTTTCCGTATCGTACTTGCGGCGATCGAGGACTTCGCCCAGCCGCAGCTCGGTGTGCGCCTTGGGCACGGCGATCGCCAGCGAATTGGCCGCGGCCGCGGGCAGCACGCCCTGCACGGCCCGCCAGCCGCCTTGCCGGGCGAGTTTCAGCCGCACGGCCAGATCGAGCTTGTGCCGACCTTTGCCCGCGACGTAAAGAACCGCCTGCGAAGAAGCCGCTTGCGGTTTCGCATCCTCCGCCGCGCTCAATCGTGCCGGTTTTCCGTCCAGTTCGGCCTGGGCCAGCACGCCGCCGCCCAGCCCGAGCGGAATCTGCACGAAGTCGTTGGCGAAGACATCGATCTGCAACTGGCCGGTCACCAACAGGTAATCGTCGCCGTCGAGCAGCGTCTTGTACGTCGCCCCGGCCAGGGCGTAAGGGGCCGGCGGGACTTTGGTCTCGATCCGCTTGTCGGGATGGGCCCGATTCCACAGATCGACGTAGCGCTCGTAGGGCACGAGCACGTGGTCGGCGTCTTTGATGCCGTGCTGCCAGTCTGGATCGTAGGGCAGAATCAGCGCATCCTCGGGGACGCTCACTGCTCCGGCCGGCTCTTCGCCAGAAACCGCTTGCGGTTTCGCAAGAACACTCCCGCCGGCGACGGCAATCGCCACGAGCACCATCGCCGCGGGTTTCGCCGCCGGGGCCGCAGCCTTCAGCGCTCCGCCCGACCAGGCGCGGCGGTGCAGAACGCCCACGGCTCGGACCGCCCCGGCCGCCAGGTAATAGGGGATCAGCCAGCAGGCGGCGTAGAAGAGCATGTTGCAGAGGTAGATGATCTCGATGCCGCCGGTGACGAGCGGCACGATGGTGGCCGCCGCGGCGACGACGAGGATATACGCGGTCTTCGCGCGGAGCGTCCGCCGCGTGATGGCCACGCCCGCCAGCACGACGATCATCGCCAGCCCCCAGCCGAGGGCCGCCAGCCGCTGGTGGTTGGTCAGCGTGACGGCCAACTGCGGATCGACGCCCAGGCTGCGAAAGGTGAGCACGTTCTCGGCGTCCGCGGGGGTCTGAAGCACGTCGATATTGAGGCTTCGCGTGCCGGAGAGGTCCTGGTTGGGCTTCTCAGCAGGCGGCGCGACGAGATCGGCAACGGGGTAGGAGCCGCCCGCCTCCACGCCTTTCTCTGCCACCGCCTTCTTGCTCGGCGCGTACAGCTCCTTCACGTCCGTTCCTTCACCTTTCGCGGGGAGCGTCTTCGCCAGATCCATCGAGCTGTACTTGTCCTTGCGCCGGACGGTCATCTGCTGCCACCAGTCCCTGTCGGGGTAGACGATTGGCTCGTCGACGGGTGCGGCTGGCACTCCTCTGCCTCCGATGATCACGCCGGAAGCTCGGTGCTCGGCCCGCACTCGTTGGCGAAGCAGCATGTCTACACGCCGATTGAACTGCTCATGGAGTTTCTCCACCTCCTCGCCGTTTCTCTCGGCGTATGGGTTGTTCGCGCCCTGCTTCACCGCACCCTCGTTGTATCTCTGGTCTGCGCTCTTCCACCCCAACTCTGCCGACAACTGCCGCGCCACCGGATCGTTCTGCACCAGCGCGTCTAGCTCCTGCTGGGGCATCCCACCGCCCATGCCCCCCGCAGCGCCGCTTGGCGGCGGCGGCACGCCCGGCGGGAAGACCATGCTCGCCTGACTGTAATTGTGCAAAGCGTTCCCAATCTGCTTCAAATTATTGTTGACGTCCGTCCTTCTGGCTGATTCGCGGGCGCACTGTACAGCCGTCAGAACCTTGATTTCCGACAGACTGCGATTCCATCCCAGCAGCAGCCGAGCCAGTTGCACGGCCGCGGGCGGCGGGGGCTTGAGTTCATCGCTGGCCACGGTGCCGCCCGTGCCGACGACGTCGTATCCGCCGGGCAGATGCAGCCGCCAGACCAGATCGACCAGCGGCACTTCGACCGGCGTCGCCTGCTGCTGCGAACGCCAGAGCAATTTCGGGGCGGGCACGGTGACCGTGCCGCGCGAGGCCACTCGATCGACCTTCGCCGCGTAGACGATTTGCAGCGTCTGCGGCACGTCGCCGCGGCCGGCCGGCACGTCGATCAGCACGCAGCCGTTCTCGCGCTGCGGCTTCAGCGGCGTGCCGTCCAATTCGGCCGACCACAATTCACCGCTCGCCGGCAATTTGACTTGCAAAAACATCGCTTTGGTCCAGAGCTTGAAGCACGCCCGGGTCTCGCTCTGGCCGTCGGGCGAGAGATTCGTGTCGAGTTCGCACTCTTGGACAATCACCGGGTAGAGCGGATAGCCGGGGTGACGCATCACGTCGATCTTCACCGCCGGCGGATCGCCGACAAACGCATAGGCCCCCAGCAGCCAGCGGCCGGGCTGATAGCGGGCCTCGGCCAGCTCGTCCACGTCGATCTGCCGCGCCGGCGTATCGACCTTCACCTCCAACTCGGGGCAGCCCTCGACACCGACCAGCCCGGATTGATACGCCACCTGCTCGGCAACGATGATCGGCAACGTCACCGCGGCATGGGCGTCTTTTTGGCTGGGTGTCATCGAAACGGTCGCGTCGCCGGCCAATGGCTGCTGAAAGGCGACCGCCAGGCAAGCGTGATCGCGGGCCGGCTCGGAGAGCGACACGATCCAGCGCCGTTTGTTGCCGACCCGCTCGGAGTTCGATTCCTTGATCGTCACGCCGTCGAGCGCTGCGATCGAAATCGACGCCGGCGTGTCACCGGGCAGCAGGAAGGCGAGCTTCTGCGTCCCGGCCGCGGCGATCTTGTAGAGCAGTTCATAGTGACAATCCAGCGCGCTCGGCTCGACGCGGAGGAACGAAAACGTCTGGGCGGTCAACCGCGGCTGGGTCCGTTCGACCGCAAGCGCGGCCGCGTATTTCGGGCTGTCGTAGCGATAGGCCAGGCGAGTGTTCACGCCGGCCAGGCCGTACTTCGGCTTGTCGCCGGCGTCGAGCGGAACGAGTTGGCTGAGCTTTTCCGGTCGTACGACCAGGTCGTCGCACACGTTGACGGCCACTGCGCCGGCGTCGTGTGTGGCGTCGAGCACGGCGAACTTCGGAAACTCGACCGCAACCGATTTCCACTCGGCCAACCAGCCCTTGGGGATGCGGACGGCGCGGAAGTTCACTTTGTATTCCTGGCCTACCGCTATGCCGTCCGGCACGGTAACGCGGACGCGGCCGCCCGTCGTCCCCTCTCCCTTTGGGAGAGGGTTAGGGTGAGGGCCCGGCGTGGACGCCAGGGCTAAACGGTTGGAGTTAGAGACGATGCCATCCGCGTATCGCTCGAACGGAAGCGGCCGGCCGTCGGCGGCGGTCACGCTGACGATTTGCCAACCGTCGGGCACGGCGACGTCGAACGAGAAGCGGCGCTCGACCTGTGGCAAGAACGACAGCCCTCCGAGCACTTCCTGCCCCCGGTCGGCGACGATCAGAAGCAGGCTGGTGGTAACGGCCATCTCGGCCGGCGGCTTCTTATAATCCGCCGTCAGCGCATAATCACTCTGCGGGGCATACCAGGCGGCCACCGCCCGCAACGCCGCTTGGCCGGGCTCGCCGCCTGCCAGATTCGCCGGCAGAACGGCATTCAGCACCGTGGCATCGATGGGAATCAGGCCGCGGGCTGCCAATGACTCGGGCTTCAGGCGGTCTTCGACCAGCAGACCGACGACCGCCACGCTGCCGACCACGTCGCGCGGATCGAGCCGCGGCGCGGTCCAGTGGTCGAGCTTGGCCGGGGTGCGGACGGCGGCGATTTTCAGCATCACCGTCTCGGTCGTCTGCTCGCGCAGCCGCACGCCGAGCACGTTGCGGCCGGACTGGCGGCGCACGTCCCAGCGGGCCAGAAGCGGCGAACTGACTTCGGTGATCTCGAATCCCTCGGGCACGACGAAACTGAATTGATCGACGGCCCGATAGAGGATTTCCAGCGAGACGGTGGCGTAGAGTGTTTCGTAGGCCTGGGTGACTTCGTCGATCAGCACGCTGCGGGCCATCACTGCGCGGTCCTGGCGCTGGAGATGGCTGTTGAGCGTCATGACGATCGACATGTCTCCCTGTCGCGGCAGCAGTTCGAGACGCGTGGTCTTGGCGGCGGCATCGAGAAGGCGGCTGACGACGTCGGCCCCGCCTTTGACCTCGACGTCGCCGGCGACGGCCAGCCGCATTTTCGCGGCCGGCGGATGCGGCAGCCGCAGGTTCAGCACTTGCCGCGCCGCGGTCGTCTCCAGCGGCGCGACCATGTCGAGCCGCAGCTCGTGCCGGCCGACGCCCTCGACGAACAGCACGATTCGGCCCGTCGCATCGCGTCCGAGCGAAGCGTCCTGGCGATCGAGCGTCGCATTCTTGAGGCCGACGCCGCCGAGGTCCAGCGGCAGGATGTGCAGGCCGGGTTCGAGCACGTCGATGGCCAGCCCGCCGCGGATTTCGGCCCGCTGCGACGCGGCGGAGATCTCGTAGTCGGCCGAGACGATCAGGGCGGCTTGCGGGGCGTGGGTTTCCGGCGTCTTCTTGGCTCGCTTCAACAGGTCCTCGTATTCCTCGCGGCTCAACAGCACGCGCTTCGGCTGCTGTTGCAGGATCACGTGCAGGTCGGAGAAGGGGACGTAGATTGATCGCTCGCACGAAGCGGGCTGATCGTCGGCGCGGCAGTTTGCGTTGACGATCGCGAGAATCGCGATTGCCAGGGTCGCGGCTAGGCATTTTGCATTTTTCATTTTGCATTTTTCATTTTGCATTCCCTTACGCATTGGCCTGCCCTCCTTCCTGACTGTCGGCCTTCGGCGGCTCGACCGGGGTAGCCGGCGGAACGGGCGGAGCGGGCGATGGGGCCGCGGGGGCCGGCGGCGGCAAGCTCGCCTGATATCGGATCGCGTAGGCCACTGCCCAGATTACGGCGACGAGGAAGACGGCCGCAAGCAGCACGCCGTCGAGAATCTGAATCGAGAAAGTGGGCAGGAAGACGCCCGCCAGCACCAGGCCGATTACCGCGGCGCCGACGACGACCGCGCGGACGGCCAGTCTCATGGGCGCCAACAGCAGACCCACCAGCACCGTGACGGCGAAGACCAGCCATCGCAGGTTGTTCTTGCCGATCATGCTCATTCCCAACGCGCCGTCGGGCCCATCGACCGGGCGGAGGGCGGAGAAGAGGTAGAGCGTGCCGTCGGTCTGGAAGTCATCGGCGGCGGCGGCTGTGGGTCCATTACCGCGCACCAGCCGCAACAGCGTCTCGGGATCGATATTCGGCACCGGCCGGCGTTGGATCCAGGAGTCGTGGCACCAATGGAACTCCTCGGTCCACGGTCCGCGCGTGCCTAAGAGCGTCTTCTGCTGGGGCAGATAGACGGCCAGATACTCCTTGACGATGGCGGCCTCCTTGGGAAACGCCGGCAGGACCAGCCGGCGGCCGTCGCCGGGGAGCGTGTAGCGGAGCTCGACGACGACGGGCGTGTCGGGATTGGCGGCCGAGAGCGGCACGAAGTAGGCGCCGTCGCCGCCCGTGCCCAGATCGACCGGCCGGCCGTTGACCCGCAGCGGCTGCGCGTCGAACGCGGCCTCTTTGGGCAGCGCCACCTCGATCCGCTGCCGGGCGCTGCGGACGCGGTACAGGGCCTGCACCGAGATCGTGTCGGCCGGCGTGACCACCATTCGCACCAGACCCGGCTCGATGCTGCTCCGCTTGATCTCTTCGAGCTGGTAGCGGGCGGCGACGACCGTCAGCGTCCAATCGTCGTGGAACTCGAACGCCCTGGCCGCCGACGCCACGGGACTCATCAGGTCGTGCTGCGGGTCGATCTGCCGCAGCGATTTTAATTCGCCTACCGGGTCCACGTCGATCGTCTCCGACTTGACCAGCACGATCTGTCCCCAGGCGCGATCGACGCCGCGCGGCTTCAAATACGGCATGGGCAGATCGACCTTCTTGCCGATGCCGAGCTTTTCGATCGGCTTCTCGTAGTGCAGCGTGAACTGGCCGTTGCCGATCAATTCCGTCTCGCCGCTGATTACCCAGGCGAAGTCTCCCTTGTCGATGCTGACGGCCGGCAGATCGCTCTTGGGGGTCGTTACCGTGGCGTCTGCCCGCGGCGGTTCTGGCGAGCCCGCGGGTCGGAGCGATCCGCTCATGACCGTCGTCGTGCCGCTGTAGGTATTCTTGCCCTCGACCTGCGTTTCGTGATAGCCGGGCGTCGTGATTCGCAGCCCGTCGGCAATTGTCCGCGGCACGTCGATCACCAGCGATTTCACGCTGCTATAGAGCACGTTGTAGTTGAAGGTGAAATCGTATTTGACCACGCCCTCCTCGATGCGGACGACCATCAACTGGGCAATCGTGACCTGCGGCTTGCGGCGTTCGGCGATGAAAGTCAGGTCTATCGGCTCTTCGCCGTTGTAGGCGTAGGCCCAAATTGGCCGCGGCTCATTGGCTGCGCAAGGGGTGGGCGGCTTCAGCCCTTCATAGGCCTCGCGGAACGAGATGCTCCGCAGACCGACGGTCTTTTCGGGCGTTACCTGCAAACTCTCGGGGGCGGAGATCACCAGCCGCCCGGTGGCCCGCTCGACGGTGTGCGGCGCGGCCAGCGGCAACGGCAGAGCGATTTGCGGCGTCTTGCCCTGCGGCGTGAGCAGTTCGGGCCGATGCAGGTCCTGCTGCAACTGCACCGCCAGCGCCACCCGTCCGATCGCCTTGCGCGAGAGGTTCACGACCAGCGGCGTCTTCTTCGCCCCTTCGAGATAATGGCTATCGACCGCCGCGGGCACGGCCCCGGCGACGTTCGCGCCGTGGACGGTCCGCACTTCGTAACCGGCGGGAACGTCCAATTCCAGCCGGAATACGCCGGCCTTCTCGATCGTGTAGACCGCCGTCAGATCGAGCGTCATGCGCTCTGGGAGCAGCGTGGCCTCGACCAGCGAATCGACCGTGATCTGCGGCTGCACCTTCTCGACCGCCAGCGCCAACTCGTAGGGGACGGCGGCGTAGCGATAGGAGAACGCCCAGCGGGCGCCGCGCAGCTCGCCGGGCAACTCGGCGGCATCGACCTGCAACAGGCCGCCGGTCTTGACGGCCTCGGCCCGCAGACTGTCGGCAACCTGGACCACCACGGTCCCCTGCTGGCGGCCGACGTCGTCGGCCTTGACCATCGGCACGTCCACGGTCGCCTTGGCCTTCTCGCCGGCGAACTTCTCCAACTCGACGATCACCTGCTGCGCGGTCTTGGCGGGCTCGAACAACTCGGCGGTGATCCGCTGCGACGCCCCGGCCGACGCCACCGACCAGCTCCGCACGTTGGCGTCGGAGACGTTGACCACTTTCTGATCGGCGGGCACGTCGATGACGAGATGAACCAACTCGGCGCGGCTGATCGAATAGAGGAGCGCGGTCCGCGTGCGGACGACCCCTTCGTTGATCCAGACCTGCTGCTGGCTTTGCACGCTGGCGACGGCGGCCAGTCCGGTGGCCCCTTCGGCCTTGGGCGTCCAATCGATGCGAACCTCCGGGGCAGCGCCGACGAACGCCAGCACGACCGTCTCGTCCGATTTCTTTGTCGCGTCGGATTTCGTTTCATCCATCTTCTTCGCGTCGGGCACTTCGGTGGCGGCGATCAGCGGGTGGAGATTCACCTTGACGCCCGCCTGCGGAATCACCACCCGCCAGCGGCTGACCGGGGCCTGCGGGGCCTGGAACGAGACGCTGTTCTGGCCGGGCACGCGGGTGATCGCCCGGGCGTATTCCAGCGACAATTCGATCTGCTCGGGCTGCTTCCCCTTCTTCTCGACCAGCAGCCGATAGCCCTGGCCGGGCTCGCCGAGGATGCGGGCGGGCTGGCCGGCGAGGGTCGCGGCGGTGATCGCGGCGTCGCTCAGCCGCAAGGGGATTTCGTTCCAGCCCTCGGCCAGCACCTCGATCTTCAGCTTCGCCCGGACGTGGACGACGTCCTTTTCGACGGTCGCCACGTTCTCGATTTCGCTAATCAGGGCGCCGACGGGCGGCTTCACTTCGCCGCTGGGGCGGGTCTTTTCCTGCGCGGCCCGCCAAAGCTCCTGGAACTTCTCGTAGGGCAGGAAGACGCCGCGGCCCTGCTTCTCGAAGACCTGCCGCAGCTTTTCGTAAGGGATATAGATGTCCTGTTCGAGAATCTTATGTTCGGCCGCTTTGTCGGCGTCGGAGCGCTGCTGGGCGGCGGCGGCGGAAGCGATCCACAAGGCGGCAAGGCCGCCAAGGGCTGCCGCAGCAAGAAGGAGGCGAATTCGGGAGAGCATTAAGCGTTGGGGCGGCAGTTGCACTGCTGCCCCGTCGCAAGGGACGGGGGATGGCAGTGCAACTGCCATCCCAACGTGTAGGGTTGTAGAGGTAACGCGAATTCGGGAGAGCATTTTATCATCCTCAGGAGGTGAGAAGCGAAAAAGTCGCCGCATCCACTATATCCGATCCGGTCGGGGCGGCCGGCGCGAAAGGGGCTTATACCGTCCGCAGGCGGGGGCCAGCCCCATAGTACAGATATAGCTTACGGCCACAAGCCCTTGGACGACGCGAAGGGGGAAATAGTTCTTACAGTGCCGACATTATTGATAATGGCGTCGGTGCGTTTCTCACTACGGTGGGGCAGACATTCCTGTCTGCCCGATGTTCGCGATTCCTCGCGGCAGACAGGAATGTCTGCCCCACCGTAAAGGGCTTGGGCGGCGTTATGTTGATGTTCCGACGCAGCTTCGCAGCACGCGGAGGTTTATGGCGTCGAGGTCCTCGCCGTTCTCCTCCCCCTTGGGAGTCTCCAGATACATCGGCACCGCTTGGAATCGCGGATCGGCCAGCAGCCGGCGGAAGGGTTCCAACCCCAGCCGGCCGCGGCCGATGTGCGCGTGGCGATCGACGCGGCTACCCAGCTCGCGGCGGCTGTCGTTCAGATGAAAGGCCTTGATGCGATCCAGCCCGACCAGGCGGTCGAACGCCGCCATCGTCGCCTGGTATTCCGCGGGCGTTCCCAGCGGATAGCCGGCGGCGAAGACGTGGCAGGTGTCGAAGCAGAAGCCTATCCGCTCGGGCTCCTGGAGAGAATCGAGGATCGCGGCGAATTGCTCGAACCGCCAGCCGAGGGCCGTCCCCTGGCCGGCCGTCGTCTCCAGCAGGCAGCGGGCCTTCAACTCGCGCGTCCGATCGGCCACTTCGTCCAGTGCACGGACGACGTTCCGCAAACCTGCCGCCTCGTCGGCGGTGGTGAAGGCGCCGGGATGAGTGACGACATAGGGGATGCCCAAAATCTCGGCGCGATGCAATTCGGCAACGAACGCATCCAGCGATTTTTGCCAGAGCAGGGGGGCGGGACTGGCCAGGTTGATTAGGTAAGAATCGTGCGCCAGCGGAGCGATTATGCCGAACGTTTCCAATGCGTCGGAGAATCTCTTAGCCTCATCGGCGGTGATGTCGCCGCCCGCCCACTGCGTGTTGTTCTTGGTGAACAATTGCACGCAGTCGCAGCCGCACAATCGGGCGCGCTCGACCGCCTTGTCGTATCCGCCGCCAATCGACCGATGGGCGCCGAGAATGGCCATTTGGTCACCGTAGCACGGCCACGGGGTTAAGACGAGGGGGGCGAGAAGTCAAGCAGACGCCCTATTTGCAATTATCAACGGTTGTTGTATACAATAGCTAAGTAGAAGCCCAGTTGTTGCCGTCACTATTTCCCCGCGGGATACGCCAATGTCTTCGCTTTGGTGGTTTCCGGCCGTGGCCGTGATCTTGCTGGCGCTGGGGATTTCGCTTTGGGCCATCCGGCATGGGACGCGGCGAATGACGCCACTGGCCCGGGCGAAGCGGCGATTCCACGTACAGCGCGAGTGGCTGGAGGCGAAGTTCATCCAGTTGGCCTCGGCCCATGCCACCCCCGACGCGCCGCAATGGACCGACTGCATCTTTGACGACGATGTGGCCTACGTCCGCAGCCGAACGACGGGCGAGCTTTCGGCGTTTGTGGCGGTGACGATCGCATCGGAGGGCACCGCGGGCGCCGCCGCCGGAATGTCCGACGCAATCGGGAATCTCCAGGCGGGCACGGCGGTTTTCCGCTTCGATCACGACCACTGGGAGACCGACGGCCGGGCGATTCTCAACCTCAGCCCCAACGAAGTCGTGCGGCGCTTCCGCAACGATCTGGAATTCGTCGAGGAAGAGTTCGCCCATCGAAGCTGAAACGAGTCCCCTCTCCCTCTGGGAGAGGGCTAGGGTGAGGGTCGGCCGCGGAACCGCAAGCGGCTGAGCGGGTAGGTTATGCTTCAGCATAACAACCTCCTACTCGTTATGCTGAAGCATAACCTACCGGGGCCGCGAAACCGCAAGCGGCTAGGCTTGGGCGAGGGCTAGGCTTGGGCGAGCTTGCGCAACACCGTCTGTAGAATGCCGCCGTTGCGGTAGTATTCGAGTTCGACCGGCGTGTCGATGCGGACCTTCACCGCGAACTCCGTGACCCGCCCGTCGGCCGCCGTGGCGCGAACCGTGAGCTGGCAGCCGGGCTGCATCGTGTCGTCCAAGTCGGGGACGTCGAAGACCTCCTCGCCCGTCAGCCCGAGCGATTCCCAGGATTGGCCCACGGCCGGTTGCAGCGGCAGGATGCCCATGCCTACCAAGTTGCTGCGGTGGATCCGCTCGAAGCTGGAAGCGATGACCGCGCGGACGCCCAGCAGGAACGGGCCCTTGGCGGCCCAGTCGCGGCTGCTGCCGGTGCCATATTCCGCCCCGGCAAGAATCAGCAGTGGAACCTCCTCGGCCTTGTACTTCATCGCCGCGTCGTAGATCGGCAGCAACTGGCCGTCGGGCAGGTGACGTGTGACGCCGCCTTCGCTGCCGGGGGCCAGCAGATTGCGGATGCGGATGTTGGCGAAGGTGCCCCGCGACATCACCCGATCGTTGCCGCGGCGCGAGCCGTAGCTGTTGAAATCGGCCGGCTGGACCCCCTGCTGCTGCAAATACTCGCCGGCGGGGCTGGCAGCGGCAATCGAGCCGGCCGGCGAAATGTGGTCGGTGGTGACCGAATCGCCGAACACCGCCAGCACGCGGGCGGCACGGATCGGGCGGATCGGGCCCGCTTCGGCGGCCACGTCGGCCAAAAACGGCGGCTCCTGGATGTACGTGCTGCCGGCATCCCACGGAAACAGCTCGCTCTCGGAAACCGCGATCCGGTTCCACGCTTCGTTCGTCTCAAAGACGTTGGAGTATCGCCGCTGGAACATCTCCGGCCGTAGCGAGCGCGAAACCGCCTCGGCGATTTCGGCCGGGGTGGGCCAAATCTCCTTCAAGAAGACCGGCCGGCCGTCGCCGCCGTCGCCGAGCGGCTCGGTCGCGAGATCGATATCGACCGTGCCCGCCAGGGCGTAGGCCACCACCAGCGGCGGGCTGGCCAGGTAGTTGGCCTTGGTCAAGGGATGGATGCGGCCCTCGAAATTGCGATTGCCGCTGAGGACCGCGGCGGCGACGAGCCCCCCCTCGGCCACGGCCTTCGCCACGGCCGGCAGCAAGGGGCCGCTGTTGCCGATGCAGGTCATGCAGCCGTAGCCGACGTTGTGGAAGCCCAACTGCTCCAGCGGCCCGTCGAGGCCCGCCTGATGCAGATAGTCGGTCACCACGCGGCTGCCCGGGGCGAGACTGGTCTTCACGTGCGGCTTGACCGTTAGCCCGCGCTCGACCGCCTTGCGGGCCAGCAGGCCGGCGGCGATCATCACGTCGGGATTGCTGGTGTTCGTGCAACTGGTGATCGAGGCGATCAGCACCGCGCCGTGGCCGATCCGATCGCCGTCTTCCACCGTTGCCGTCCGGCCGATCTGCTCTTCGGCAAGCCCAAAGCCGCGCTGCTTCGGCGGCAATCGCAGCGCCTGCTGGAAATTGCGTTTCATCTCGCCGAGGGTCACGCGATCTTGCGGTCGTTTGGGACCGGCCAGGCTCGTCTCGACCGTCGTCAGGTCGAGATGCAACACTTTGCTGTAATGCGGATGGGAAACGCCCTGGGCCGTCGCCGCGATCGAGCGGAACAGGTGCTGCTCCTTCGTGTAGCGTTCGACAAGCTCGATTTCGGCGTCGGAACGGCCGGTTTCGCGGAGGTACGCGAGCGTCTGCTCGTCGATGGGGAAGAACCCCATCGTAGCGCCGTACTCGGGCGACATGTTGGCCACCAGGGCGCGATCGGCGACCTTCAAGCTGGCCATCGCCGGGCCGAAGAACTCGACGAACTTATCGACCACGCCCTCGCCGCGGAGAATCTGCGTGACCGTGAGCACGAGATCGGTGGCGGTCGCGCCCGGCGGCAATTCACCGCTCAACTCGAAGCCGACGACGTCGGGGGCGAGCATGTACAAGGGCTGGCCGAGCATGATCGCCTCGGCCTCGATCCCGCCGACACCCCAGCCGACCACGCCCAGGCCGTTAATCATCGTGGTGTGGCTGTCGGTGCCCACCAGCGTATCGGGCAGGGCGACCGGCCCCGCCGCGTCCTGCCGCAGTACCACGCATTTCGCCAGGAATTCGAGGTTGACCTGGTGGCAGATTCCCAGGCCCGGGGGAACCACGCGGAAGTTGCGAAACGCCCGCTGACCCCAACGCAGAAACTCGTAGCGCTCGCGGTTTCGCTGGAATTCGAGCCGCATGTTCTCCGCCATCGCGTCGGGCGATCCGAACCGATCGACCTGCACCGAATGGTCGATCACCAGATCGACCGGCACGAGCGGATTGATGCGGGCAGGATCGCCGCCGAGCCGCCGCATGGCGCTCCGCATCGCCGCCAGATCGACCACCGCCGGCACGCCGGTAAAGTCTTGCAACAACACGCGGGCGGGCTTGAACGGCACCTCGATCGGCTCGTGCCGCGCCGGCTGCCAGCCCGCCAGCCGGCGGACGTCGCTCTCGGTCACCGCGTAGCCGTCGCAGTTTCGCAGCACCGCTTCCAACAGGACGCGAATCGAAAACGGCAGCGCGTCGATCCGCGTCAATCCGGCGTTTTCCAGTTTGTCGAGACGATAGATCGCGACGGTTCCGCTGCTGGTCCGGATCGTGTCGCGGGCGTGAAACGGATCGTGCATCGTACTTTTCCTCAAACCGCTTGCGGTTTCGCAGAGAGCCGATTATCCGTTTTCCCCCGGGCTGCGAAACCGCAAGCGGTTACTCTGCGCTCGTCCGCACAGCTCTTGCGTACGGCGACTTCGGGCTATGCCCCTGGTGCAGCGGCCAGCCGTCATAGCCTATTACGAACGGCCAGTGTTGCCGCGGCAGACGCCATCTCGGCGGGTTTTCGTCAATATACTCGATTGTCCGGCGGATGTCAGTTGGAGTGTCGAGGAAGACCTTCCAGCCCGGGCCGCCCCAGACGGGATGGTCGGACGGACGAAGAGCCAGGCTGCGAAGCCGCAAGCGGCTGGTTTGTTGGAGGTTGTCGAGCATGTCTTCGGCAAGATGCTTGTGCTTGCGGATCAAGATGTGAACGTGATCGGGCATGATTGCACAGGCGTAACATGTATACCTGTGTTCGCCGATGGCCTCGGCCAGCGCTTCGGCGACGGCCGGGAAGTCGGCGACGCGAAAATCGAGAAGCGGGTGCTTTAGCACCGATCGCGATTGCTCGTGGAACTCCCGAATCTCTCGCGCCGACGGCTGCACCTTCTTACGGCCATAGTGCAGTTTGCCCAGTTCCGCAATCACATCGCAGGCGATCGTCTTCGACATGCTCCCCCGCGGATCGTTCGGGAGCCAGTATCCGTAGGCGGTCCAGATGAGATGGTGGGCGATGACCATGTCAACTCTCTCAGCAGGACACGACTTCCGCTTGCGGTTTCGCAGTCCTTCCGCTCACAGTTTTGCGTATTGAAGCACAGCCGCTGCGAAACCGCAAGCGGTTGGTTACGTCGGCCAGAAGTCCGGTGTTGGTGCGACGACGGATACCCGCTCTTTGCTCTTCGGATGATCGAACTCCAGCGTCCGCGCGTGCAGGGCGATCGCCGCCAATCGCTCGTCGTCGTATTGCGGACCGAAGATCGTCGCGGCTCCGTACTGACGGTCGCCCAAGACGGGATGGCCGCGGGCGGCGGCTTGGATGCGAATCTGGTGGGTTCGCCCGGTCTCCAATTGGATCTCCAGCCAGCAGCCCCACTCGGCCGAGGCGATGGTTCGATAGTGGAGCACGGCCAGTTTCGCCTCGGGATGTTCGGGCGGAACGATTTCGGCCAACGGCTTGCCGTAGACCTTGCGAAGGAAATCCCGCCAGGTGCCCTGCGGCGGGTCGACCCGCCTTTCGACGCACGCCCAATACAGCTTCTTGACGGTGCGGCGCTCGAACTGCTGTGAGAGTTTGTGCGCCGCTCGCCGGCGGGTGGCGAAGACCATCGCCCCCGATGCCGGGCGATCGAGGCGGTGGGGAATGCCGAGGTAGACGTGGCCGGGCGGAGGATCGCGATCTTGCAGAAACGCGCGGATGCGGACTTCCAGGCTGTCGATCCCCGGCGGCGCTTGCGTCGGCAACCCCGCCGGCTTGCACACCGCCAAGCAGGGGCCGTCTTCGTAGAGGAGTTGAAAGCCGTAGTCCGGCATTGCGCTCTCAATAAGGGCTAACAAACTCGTCCGTCGGCCGTTGCAAGTATAGCCGTGTTTGGCGGCAAGCGTCAATGAGACAGCTTCCAGGGATGCGGTACCGGATATGGCGGTCGCGGCCAAACCGTTTAGCCGGCGAGCAAGCGGTCTTTTGATTTACTGAACGGCAACACGGGCCTACGCGGCGGTCGCCGTGCTTTTTTCCAGGGTTCCTGCGGTTTTCGTGACTATGGCGGCATCGTTGCCTATAGGTTTGAATTGCCCCAGATGGCTGAATCGGCAGCCAGGGTGGGCCGTTTTGCCAATTGCCCTCATGGCCACCGCCAACGATAAGCAATCAACCCCAAAACGCAAACCACCTATTCGAGTGGCGCGGTCGAGAATTAAATCAACAAACCGCAAGCCCGCCGGCTAAACATCCCGATGTTGCACGGCCATTTTGGAGACGAATAGCCGGGTTGTCGGCGGGCGCCGGTGTCTCTACAATGACGCCGAATGACCTCCCGCGCTACCAATATCGCCGTGCTCGGTTCGACCGGAAGCATCGGTCGCAGCGCGCTGGAGGTCATCGCCGCCTCGGGCGGGCGGCTGTGGGCGGTCGCCCTGTCGGCCAACGGCAACACCGATCTGCTGCTAAAACAGACCCTGGCCTTGCGGCCGGCGCGGATCGTTGTGACCGATCCGGCGGCGGCGGCCAGGCAGGATTGGTCTTCGCTCCCATCCGGCGTCGAACTGCTCGTCGGCTGCGAGGCGCTCGATCGGCTGGCGGCCGACCCTGAAATCGATATCGTCGTTTCGGCGATTGTCGGCAGTGCCGGCCTGCGGAGCACGTGGGCGGCGGTGGACGCCGGCAAGACGGTCGCCTTGGCCAACAAAGAGAGCCTCGTGGTCGGCGGCCCGCTGATTACCGAGTTGGCCCGGCGGAGAAACGCCAAGATTCTGCCTGTCGATAGCGAACACAGCGCGGTGTTTCAATCGTTACAGGCGGGACGAGCGGAGGAGGTGCGGCGGATCGTGCTCACCGCCAGCGGGGGGCCATTCCGCACGTTCTCGCCGACGCAACTTGCCCAGGTTACCGTGGCTGACGCCCTGGCGCATCCGACTTGGGCGATGGGGCCGAAAATAACGATCGATTCGGCCACCTTGATGAACAAGGCCCTGGAGATTATCGAGGCCCGCTGGCTTTTCGGTCTGTCGGCCGAGCAGATCGACGTGGTGATTCACCCGCAGTCGATTGTGCATTCGATGGTAGAATACAGGGACGGCTCGGTGATAGCCCAGCTTAGCCCGCCCGACATGAAGCTGCCGATCCAGTATGCGTTGACCTGGCCGGAGCGTTGCGAGGGGGTTGCGGCGAAGCTGGACTGGCGCCGGGCGATGGAACTGCGATTCGAGCCGCCCGATTTCGAGCGGTTCGCGGCGTTGCGGTTGGGGCGCCAGGCGGCTGCGGCCGGCGGAACGGCCGGGGCCGTCCTGAACGGCGCCAACGAAGGGGCGGTGGCTGCGTTTCTCGCCGGCCGGCTCCCATTCGACCAAATCGTGCCCGCCTGCAAAAGCGTTCTGGAAAACCATCAATTCAACCCCAGCCCCAGCCTCGATGAAGCGATCGAGGCCGACCATTGGGCCCGCCAGGAGGTGCTGCGTTGGAGTATGCCATAGGCTTGACCGTCGTAATTCTCAAGGTCGCCGTCGGCCTGGGGTTCGTGATCTTCGTTCATGAGTTGGGCCATTTCTTGGTGGCCAAGCTCTGCGGCGTCAAGTGCGAGAAGTTCTACCTCGGCTTCGACATCGCCGGACTGAAGTTCTGCAAAGTCCGCTGGGGCGAGACCGAATACGGCATCGGCATTCTGCCGCTGGGCGGCTACGTCAAGATGCTCGGCCAGGAGGACAATCCCGCCAAGCTCCGCGAGGAAATGGAGAGGGCGAAGGCGGAAGGCGGAGGGCGGAAGGCGGAAGGGCTGGGCACTTCAGTGCCCAGCGAGGTGGGCAGTGGGCAGTCGGCAGTCGCGAGTGAGGAGAGGAGAGAGGAGAGAGGAGAGGGGAGAGGGAAAAGTCCTTCCGCCTCCCGCCTTCCGCCCTCCTCCGATCAACAATCAACCATCCACAATCAACAATCCCTCTACGATCCCCGCAGTTTCCTGGCCAAGAGCGTGCCGAAGCGGATGGCGATCATCTCGGCCGGCGTGGTCATGAACCTGATCTTCGCCTTCGTGATGGCCGTGGTGGCCTATCGTATCGGAACCGAAGAGCCGCCAGCCGTCGTGGCCGAATTGCTGGCCGGTTATCCTGCCTGGTGTCAGGGAGAATTGCAGCCGGGCGACGAGATCCTCGAAATCGCCGGTCGGAAGATCGAGAGGTATCGCGACGTCTTGACCACCGTCGGGCTGAACGACATCGATGTGAAGGAGGGTGTGGTTCTGCTGGTGCGGCGGCCGGGCGTCAAGCAGCCGCTCAAAATCACCTTGCATCGCGGCACGCTGGTGGGCGATTTCCGGATCGGATTGTCCATTCCGCGAAGCACCAAGCTGATGCGCGACGAGAAGACGTGGCTGATTCGCCGCCGGCACGCCGTCGTGCCCGGTTCGGCGGCCGCGCGGGCGAAGCCGGAATTTCACAACGGCGACCGGATTGTCGCCATCGACGGTGAAGCGATAAGCAACTACGGTCAGATCGTGGCCGAGTCGGCCCGCAAGGTCGATGAGCGGATTTCGGTCGTCGTCGAACGGAAGAAGAAGGACGCCGCCGGCCAACCGACCGGCGAGATCGAGCGCCTGACGATTCCCGTCGAGCCGCAGCCGCTCCGCGACGTGGGGCTGGTGATGGGCATGGGCGAAATCACGGCGGTGCAGGCCAATTCCCCGGCGGCGAAGGCGGGCATTCGCGCCGGCGACCAGATTCTCGATCCCGACGGCGATCCGATGACCCTACCCGATCGCCTCATGAAACAGGCGGGCAAGACCGTCAAATTGGAAGTGAAACGCAAGAAAGAAACCATGACGTTTTCGCTGCCGTTGCGGCAGCCCGAGTTTGTGGCCTCGTCGAACTTCCCCGACAGCCCCGTCGAGGCCGCAGCGCTCGGCGTGACCTATCAGGTGCTCAACCGCGTCGAGCGGGTGATTACGGGAAGCCCTGCCGACAAGGCCGGTATGAAGCCGGGCGACGTGCTCGTCCAAGCCAAGTTGAGTCCGCCCGATGATAAAGCCCTAAAGGCACTAGACATCAGGCCGATGGACGACCTGGCGGAAATTGGTGTGGACCAAATCGAATTCGATAAGCAGAATCGCGATTGGCCGTTGGCGTTCGGCGCCCTGCAAGGCTATGTCACCGGCACCACGGTGGAATTGACGTACCGCCGCGGCAAGGAAGAGAAGACCCGCAGCACGGGAAAGATGGTGCCGGTCGATTCCGCCACACTGCACAGCCGAGACCGCGGATTCTGCTTCGAAGTGCTGATGGAGGGGCGCAAGGGCTATTCGCTCCGCCAGGCGGTGACGCTGGGCGGCAAAGAGACGCTCGACGACGTGACTCTCGTGTTCCGCAGCGTGAAGGCCCTGGGCACGAACAAGGTCTCGCCGCGGAAATTGGCCGGCCCGTGGACGATCATCAAGCTGGCACGCGATGCCGCCGACGCCGGCAACGCCGAACTGCTGCTCTTCCTCACGCTCTTAAGCGCCAACCTGGCCGTGCTCAACTTCCTGCCGATTCCGGTGCTCGACGGCGGACATTTCGTGCTGCTGGCTTACGAAGGCATCCGCGGCAAGCCGGCCAACGAGACGGTGCAGACCGTGTTAGCCTACATCGGCCTGGCGCTGATCGTCGCGCTGATGGTCTGGGTGTTGGGGCTCGATTTCGGCCTGATCTCGCGGCACTAACCGGCCGCTCACTCGATCCATCCGCCGCCGAGAACGCGGTCGCCGTCGTAGCAGACGGCGGCTTGGCCGGGAGCGACGGCGTAACACGGTTCGTCGAAGCGGACGTGGAAACGCCCGCCGGGCAGCAGTTCCACCGTCGCCGCCGCCGCGCGGCTGCGGTAGCGGATTTTGACCTCGGCGCGGAAGGAGGGGAGAGAGGAGAGAGGGGAGGGGAGAGGGGAGAGGGGAGAGGAATTGCCGATTTTCGGATTTCGGATTTCAGATTTGAAATTCAGGATTTCAGATCTCCGATTTCCGATTTCAGATTCGCTGCCCACTGCCGACTGCGCACTGCCGGCTCCACTGGGCACTGAAGTGCCCAGCCCTGCCAGCCCTACGTTGTGCCCACTGACCCCTGACCTCTCTCCCCTCTCCCCTCTCCCCTCTCCCCTCTCCCCTACGAACCAATTCGCTCCCGCGGCGTACAGTTCATTCCGGGCGAGTTCCCCTCGCGTGCCGAGCACCACGCGGCGGGTGGCGGGCTCGATCCGCACGACGTAACGCGGCTCGCCCAACGCCACGCCCAGCCCCTTGCGCTGGCCGACGGTGAAACGCTCGAAGCCGTCGTGGCGGCCGACGACCGTGCCGTCGCTGGTGACGATCTCGCCCGAAGCGTCCGACACCCCGCGATGCTGACGGATGAAGCGGGCGTGATCCTGGTCGGGCACAAAGCAGATCTCTTGGCTGTCGCGCTTCGCCGCCACCCGCAGGCCATGCCGCTCGGCAATCCGCCGAATCTCCTCCTTGCGATGCTCGCCAAGCGGGAACAGCAGCCGCGGCAGCAACTCGCGCCTGATGCCGAAGAGCACGTAAGATTGGTCCTTCGACTCGTCCAGCCCGCGACACAGCGCAATCTGGTGGGGCAGACATTCTTGTCTGCCACCCCTGACGCGAGAATCGGGGCAGACAGGAATGTCTGCCCCACCAGGTACTTCGACCAACCGAGCGTAATGGCCGGTGGCTACGAAGTCGGCGCCGATGTTGTCGGCATAGTCGAACAGCCGGCCGAACTTCAGCCAGGTGTTGCAGACGATGCACGGGTTCGGCGTGCGGCCGGCGACGTACTCGGCGACGAAATAATCGACAATCCGCGCGAACTCTTGCTCGAAATTGACCGCGTAGAAGGGGATGTCGAGCATGTCGGCCACGCGGCGGGCGTCGGCCGCGTCGGTGGCGGTGCAGCAGCCCTGCTTGCGAAACGGCAAGCCGTTGTCCGAGCATGATTCCCCTGCCGATTGTCCATGCCGCATGAACAGCCCGACCACCTCGTGTCCCTGCTCGCAGAGCAGCCAAGCTGCCACGCTGCTATCGACTCCGCCGGACATGGCCAGGACGACGCGGGACATGGATTCATTAGACCACGTCCTCGCGGCGCCGGGCAAGGCGGGCGCGGCAAGACTCTCCGGGAACGTTGCAGGCGCTAGAAAGGAGCATGGTTTGCCCATCGCGCGGCAACACCCCGAAATGGAGCTGGGAAGACGCCTTTTTTCTCAACGTGCGGTCTGCGCGATCCGCCACATGCTACCAACAATTGCGGTCCGTTCGTCGGGATGTTCGTCACTTGCCGGCGGCAAGGCCAAAAGATCGCTAAGGAGACTGACATCTTTCAAGGCGGCAATGCGGCCGAGAATCTCCAAAGCGGCCAGGCGCACCAGCGGATTGCGATGCGCCAGCGACTCGCGCACCGCATCGCCAACCGCGCTCGACTCGGCGCCCGCCAAGAAATCATCCAGCAGTTTCCGCACTTCGCCCGCGCGGCCGGATGCCGCTTAAGAATCGCCGAGATGCGGGCCTCCGCCTCACCCCAAGTCCGAATCTCTCCTGCTTTCTCCTTCCAGATGTGATGGAGCACAACCATGACCCGATCGTTGGCGTGGAGATCGGTGCTTGGTGCCACCGTCACAGACCTTTGCGCTTCCCGCGACTCACGGTAGCGATCGATGAGATAATCGAGAACGCGAAGACGCACCTTGGTATACAGCCCGGTATCCCTGTAGCCGCGGATGAGACGTTCGCGCTGCGATTGCCACTCGTCCCAGAGCGTGCCGGATGCCGTTGCTGTCGTCACGGCTGTAGCGTTGTCGGGTGACAGTACTTTCACTGTAGCTCATTGTAGCAACCGCAGAAGCTGCTGCAAGACGGAAGTCGCACCGCCGACAAACCACCCAATTCGCCAATCCGCCGCGGCTGTGAAGAAGCCAGCGCAGCGCTCCTTGCACGGCATCACTAACGTGGACTCGGTCATTGGCCGTAAAACGCCAGGCACGCTTGATGCCATGCTTGGCGACCCCGTCGCGTTCTTCGGTCAAACGTTGACGACGGTGCAGCCAGGGGGAATCTGCTTCCCGATGAACTGAGGAAGCGGCGGCAGCCCTTCTTCTTTGCCAGTAGGCTTTGTCGGTTTGGGATCGGCGGGCTTTGGCGGTTTCACGTCGGTTGGGGACGTCGAAGACGGCGGTGGAGGTGGAGGTGGTGGAGGAAGTCTGGGGCGGCCACTCGAAGTGTCGGCCTTCGGCGTGGGATTGGTCACCGAGTCATTGGAACAGCCGACGACCCCAAGAACCATCAGCGAGAAGAGTACGCCATGAAACCATCGTCGCATCACAGCCTCCGCAATAAGGTGATGTCGATTCCAGTTCATCAGACGCCGAACCGTATCAGAGCGTCGGTTATCCGCAGCAAACCTGCTTGTGCAGCCAGAAACCCTGCCGACTTTTGGCCGTCTGGGCTTTCATCTCTCGCAAAGCCCTTTTGTAATGTGGAGGCGGCGGGTCTCCATTTCGCTCGTCGTAAGTCCTTGTAAACAAGGACTTACGGACACGACAAATTTCTAATTGGCTACCTAATTGGCCACTTCTCGATTCTGGATTCTTCAGCAATATTCGCATAACACAGGTTGGAGTCTGACGCCCTCCAACCCCCGTTCTGAGACATTCTCTGGCGACCATCGTACCGCCAAGAGTGCCTTGTTACCAGCCGGGTGTGCCTCTGACGTGAGAGTTCATCTCAAAGGAAAACGGCCTGTGGGTGGCGACGAGTTCGTCTGGCCGCCGCCATTTTCCGCCCACTCATTCCAATTTCGTTTCCGAAAGCAGATCGCCAACGAACTGGGGTACGAGTGTCCTGAGATCGTACAGCCGGATATGGAGGATGACGAGAAGCGGGCGTTGGCGAGGGCCTTGAATCTTGCCCGGCGACATTTGGATACTGAGCAGAAGCGACGGTTGATCGCCGATCAGTTGAGAGAGACGCCTGACAAGTCCCTACGGTGGGTCGCCAAGATGCTGGGTGTTCATCACACGACGGTAGGCACGGTGCGGGGGGAGATGCAGTCAACTGGCGAATTAGCCAGTTGCCCCCGAACCTTGGGTGCCGACGGCAAGTACCGTTCGGCTGCCAAGCCACTTAAGGCCGTGGCCCGCTCATCTGTTGAACGGAAAGGTAGGGTCGAGGCCGTCACGTTCATCCACGGTGACTGCCGGAAGGAACTCAAGAACCTCACCTCCCACACCGTGGACGCCATCATCACCGACCCGATCTACCCTGAAGTCCACCGGGAGTATGGGCGGATCAGTGAAGGCGATTGGCACGCCATGATGAGAGATGTTGTGATTGAAAGCCGCCGAGTATTGAAACCGAGGGGCAGTGCGGTGTTCATCTTCCAGCCAAATTACGAAAAGATCGGGAAGATGCGGTTGTGGCTGTGGGAGTTCATGGCCTGGGCTGGCAGAAAGTGGAACTTGATCCAAGACGTGTATTGGTGGGCCATTGATGCGATGCCGCTGGCTGGAACCAATCGCAAGTATGGCTTGTTGCGACAAAGTGTGAAAACATGCATTTGGTTGGGACCAGCCGACTGTTACCGCAACCAGGATACCGTTCTCTGGACTCCATCACAGGCAACCTCAGCCAAGCACCGTGCCGATATTGCCCTTCGGACGGGACCAAGCGGGAGAACTTACAGGAACAGCACCATCAGCAAGTCAGCCGATGAGCGGGGTGGCACCACACCCTTTAATTTGTGCCCATTTCAACAGGGGGCCAACCGGGTGGAGCCGAGCATCATCCTGCTGCCACCCCCTACGATGTTGCCGCATGGTGGTGCCGATACCTTCTTCCGGCCGATGGCGTGCTTCTCGACCCGTTCTGTGGCAGCGGTACGACGCTGGCGGCTGGTCTCGACCACGGTGCGTCGAAAGTGATCGGCATCGAGAAAGAGAAAAAGTATCTGGCGATTGCGAAGCGGCGAATTGCGAACGGTTAGGCTGCCTTGCTGCTATTCTCGTCATGGAACTCAAGGACATTCCGATCCGTCAGCCAAACCACCAAGATTCCCTTGTGTGCTTCTGGGGTGTGGTCGAGCGAAGTCGCCTTTCTGCACAACTACAGGGCATCGGACATTCCAAGTTCAGCAAGGGTACGCTCGATACGCTGTCTCAAGTGTTCGATTTCGGAGATGCTCATGTTGATGCAGAGAAGCGGGCTATTTCAAAATGGAGGCTTGTGCTATATAGTAGTTCCAGTCTTGAAGCGACAGCCCTGAGCTTTGTAGGTACTCGACGATCTTCTCCGGTTCTGGGCAATCGTCTACCGAATCGTCGAGGACAGTCACGACGTAGAACCGCAGATTCAGAGGCGTCAAGCCCTTCAGTTTGGCAAGCAGTGTCTTGCCCTTTTCTTCCGCTATTCCCTCAGAGGCAGGAGTCTTGATTGGTATCGTGGTCATTGCAATCACCGTGGCAATACCCGTTGGTAATCGAACGAAGTTGGCATGTCCTCTTGTTCCGACGCACACCGAACGCACCGGGCCACATAGGGAATGGCCTGGAGCCGGGACTTGCGAATTCTCACGCCGCAGGTCTTGCACCGGCCATAACTTCCCTCTTCGATCCGCTCAATCGCCTCTTCAATTTGTTCAAGGGCGTCTCTCTCGCTGCCCAAGAGGCTCAGGGTGAGTTCCTGATCGAAGTTGCCGCTGCCGAGTTCCGCCATGTCGGTTGGCATACGGGTGGTCTTGCTGTGGTCCTTGTTCAAGGCACTGTCGGCCATCTGAGTCATAACGCCTCGGAATCGTGCTCTCAAGGTGAGAAGCCGTTCGAGATGAGGAGAAAAGTCCGCTGTTGTCATTTCGTGGGCCTCTATGTGGATGTGTTGCCGTAGACCGTATCACCCAATGCCCGCTTTTCCAGCCAAGCCAATTCGTCGAGAAACGCCTGCCAATCAAAGCCAGGCTGCAAGACTACCGACATCAAGGAGGTCGATCTTCTGTCAAATTGGAGGCTGAACATTAGCGACGATTCTGCCTTGCATCCTGGGTTGGCCCAGGTGTGCGTCCAGATGTTGAGCCAGGGGAGTTTTCGTATGTCGTACCGCCCGCCCCGCTGGACATCATGGGCCTTGGCATATCGGAACAGCGATTTCAGGTCGGGCCGGTCGTATCGCAGATTGATCCGCACAATTTTGGCGTTCATGGCATCCAAACGATCTCCGCTCTACCACAGTTTCGTTTGAAGCAGCTTGATGATCTCGCTCTGATTGAGATCCAAGAAGCGGTGTGGCCGAATCTTCTGCTGCTCCGCTCGACGCATCAACGATCCGATATGGGCGACTGGATAAACGACGGCAATCTGCTCGAACGGAATGGCACTCAGGGGAATGCTCTTCCCGTAGGCGTCAGTGCGGGATGATGGTTTGCCATTGCCGCTCGGTTCGCAGAAGTTGACGACGATCTCTTCCAGGAACTCGTTGAAGTCATAGATGCTCGGCTGGCCGCTGACCTTGTTCTCTCCCCGAAGTTCGATCAGTCGTGCGTTTAGAAGCACGCAGGTGCTCGCCAGACCTTTGTTGACGGGCGGGTGGTAATATCCCGCACAGGCATAGCCGTTGCAGAGAAGGAAGGCGACGGGAACGTATTGGTCGTCATCCGATGCAACCCCGACCAACTTCACAAAATCGTCTCGATTCATGGTCTATTCTCCCTTCTCTCTCGTGGCCCAACCAACGTGCTCGTCACGCGCATTCCGCATGTTCCAAAGCCGGAAGCCAGCCTTCCCGATCTCGATGCAAATGCAATTCGCCCCTTTGGATTGGCAAGAAGTCAGGAGCGTTGAAGCCGAGCTTCACCCGATTCCCTTGAACCTCCAGCACAACGACTTCGATGTCGTTGCCCAAGTACACTCGTTCACCGGGTTTGCGACGAAGAACCAACATACGATCACCTCCTTGTGATAGACTGTTTCAGAATCCCATTTCCGCCAAATCCACCAGTGCGGCCTGCCAACCGTTCCTGGCGGCTTCCTCCAACCAGCGTCGTCTCTCATTCGGGTCGCCGCACGCCAATCCCAGGTCGTGCATAGCTTGAACGTGGCCCTCTTCCGCCGCCATTCGCAACCAACGTCTACGTTCAGCGGGATCATCAGTCTCCCGGCTCAACAGGAACATGGCCTGGACATGGCCTTCGGCAGCGGCCATCTTGAGCCAATATCGTTTCTGCTTGGGATTGGCACAACTCAGACCGTAGTCATACATCGCCGGGACGTAGCCTTCGTGAGCGGCCTCTCGAAGCCATCGTCGCCGATCATGGTGACCATCGCATTGCAGAGCGAAAGCGTGCATCGCAGGAACGTGACCGTCTTCGGCGGCCTGCCTTAGCCAGTCCTCCTCCTGCTCGACAGGTAATTCCAGACAGACGCTCATTTCCCCCTCCTGTTTTCAACAGTTCAGTCGGTCACTTCAATGGCGTTGACGATCTGTCCGACGCCCGCCAACGGTCGCACCGTTTCCTGGGCCATCTGTTTGTGATGAAAACTCGGCAGACGACCACGCAGCAGAAGCACGCCGTTCTTGAAGTCGCAAGATACGCTGCGAATCGCCATGTACGGGCTGTTGCAGAGGCGACCTCTTGCGACCGCTGCCAGATCGATGGGCGAAGATAATGTTGCTTCCATGTCACATCTCCTCGGTACAGTCTCGTCCAAAAACATATCCCCAGCATCCAGACTAGCGGATGGGAATGAGGCGAGAATTAGATTCGGGTGTAATCTTTGTGGTGCGCGTGTTTAAGCGGCTTGGCGCATGGGCACTTTAGTCGATGGACCGTAAGTTCGCAGTTCTCCGGCATCGTGAGTTTCCATGAGCTTACGATACAAGGGCTGCCAAATTCCGCTAAGCAGCACCACTCGCAGGTTCAGGATCGTTTGCGCCCGTGCTTCATCCAGCGCATCCCCGAAAGCTTCAGTCGCTGGGCAACGATAGTCTTGCAGGCGGCCTCTGTCACGCCGCTGCCGATAGGCAGGTTCAGTTGTTTGTACTGATGATACTGCATGAACTTTGTGCGACGGCGAATGTATTGGTACGCCTTGCGAAATTCGGCAGCCCGCGACGCCGACAACTTCCGCCGCTTCCGCAATGCCGCCGCCGAATGCAACATGCGAAACGGACCGCTCGGTTTTTTCAGCACGCGGCACATGCGCCGTGCCCAGGCACGCCCGGCGCGATCGTCTTTGCCAAACAAGGCTTCGGCCATCGCCCAGATTCGCTGGGCAGCGTGATAGTAATCGACAATCCGAATCCAGGGCAGTTTCTCTCCCGTGCGCGGATGCGCCATGTTCCCCAGCACCCGACGGTAATACTGCGTCTCGTTCTCGCCCGCATCGGTGACGTAGGTGAGCCGCGGCAACGGGCGATCCCAACGCTGCAAGACTTCCTGGATCAACGCGGTCAGCCGTGCCGTCATCTGCGACTGTCCTGGTTCGGGAGCAAAGGCCAGATACACCGTGCCCAGCCGCTCCCCCATGCGGTCGTAGACCGTGGCCGTGGCGACGGTGGCATGCTCGAAGAAGCGGAAGCGATACTCGCGCAGCGTCACGCCGTCGCGCCCCACGCTGAGCACCGGGCGCCTTGGCCCGCGGCTTTGCTCAGCTTTTTTCAGCAGTTCCAGCAGCCGCAGCACTTGACACTCTTCCGTCACGTCCTCAAAGGCCAAGGAAAGTTCCTCCGTCACGTCGCGGAGTCGCTGGGCTCCCCAGGAAACGCCATGCTGCAACCTCAAGCGGTCCAACACCGCTTGCTGGGTCGCACCGGATTGGGCCATGTAGCGGCCTACGGCCTCGGCCAACGCTGGCGTGGCGCCGTGGACCAGGCCCAACTCGATTTCCAGGGGAAAGATGCACGTCTCGGCCACGTCGCGATGCCAGTAGCGATACGAATAGCGCCACAGTTCGATGGTTCCAAAGAGCGTGCCCACGTGCGCGTTGCGGGTCTTCTGGTTCAGCCGCCGGTAGCTGCCGCCCTGATGCTCCAGATCATGAGGCATCTTCTCCGCATCATCCGCCTCAATCAAATTCAATACATTCTCGACCAACTGCCGGGCCAACTCCCGAACCCGTTCGGCGATCCGCGTCTCGAAGTCGAACATGGTTGCTGGAGAGATTTCCGCCCGCACGAACTCCAGGACTACCTGCTCCAACGCCTCGACATGATCTTTCCACAATTGTTCGATCTGTTGTCGAATCTCCGTCTTGATCGCGGCATGGCTTGTCAGAATCAACAGCAGTCGGGTAACATACGGCATTGTGGCGTCCTTTCCGTGACGAGGCGTTTTGTGACTACTTCTCCTCGTTTTGACGGAAGGACGCCTTTTTCACCAATAGCACTTTCCGAGCATGCCAACCTCCGGACGGTTTGTGTTAGCACCACAGCACAAAACCTCGCGTCTCGCGCATCAGCCGGATCAGACCCTTAGATTCCCGTCAGAAATGTGCGAGATGGCGGGAAGAATGGCGTGAAGATCAGCAGTATGTCCCGAACTGCCGTTTCAGAACAGACACGACCTTCGGCGTCCAGGTAGCCAGGAATGCTGCCCGAAGATCGCTGGTCGCTCGTTCTTCTGCCAACAGCAGCCCCTCCAAGAAAGCCTTCTGCTGGGTGTCCTCAGATTTCGACCACCAATCTCCAAACAGCGTTTTCGCCGTGGCGTGATCGTTGACGGTTCCCAGAAGATCTTGGAACAGAGTAACCTGGGGGTAGAGTCTCTTGCGAAAGGAAGAGTCGAAAGCCACGGCCACGATCTCCATCGTATACCGGAGCTTCTTCGTGCGGATGCGGAGGCCATGCAACAATTCATCGGTGGTGAGGTCGGACGTTGCCGTCTTGAAGAACCTCTTGACGACTGGAGCGAGATACTGAGGAGCTTGTCGTCCAAACCGTCGTTTACCTTCGCCGTGATGGTGGGATTCGACTTCTTCAACCAACTGTTCGATCTTCACATCACAGGCGTCGGCCATGATCTCCTGGCAGATCGCAACAATCGGCCCTTGGACTTCTCGACGCTTGGCTTTAATCTGCTCCAGTAGCCTGGCCTGAATATCACCACCGTGCGAGAATCGCTCAACCATCACGTCCCAATTACGAGCGTCATCGGCAGCAAGGCGAATTCGCCGCAACCGATCTTTCAAAGCATTGGCTTCGGCCTCGTCGATCAGCTTGGAAAAAACACGTATCGCTTCAGCGGCCCGCCGCACCGAGATCCGAAGCTGATGGACATGCTCGACATCTTCGTCGCTCTTGTCAGCGGCGACAGGAAGAGTGCGGCAAACGGCTTTGAGACGAGCGCCGAGGACTCGACCTGCCACCTCGGCCACAGGTTGCTCCGGGGCAATCCCGGCGACCCATTTGCCGTCAGTTGGAACTGCGGTTGCTTCTGGTTCGAGAAGAGTTTGTTCGGTCATGGCTTTCTCCCTCACGTCGCATTGGGGAAAGCTCCGTCTTTATGATGGCCGATTCCTTCGGCTCCACACTATGTAAGTGGGTCATTATCCCGACTTCGGCCTTATCTGAACAGGCTCGGCCCACATGGATTTCAGTAGGGAAATCTACCCTGTCAGCCATAGGGAGGAACCTGAGACAGACTATTATTGACAGATCGACAAGGAGTATTTCGCCAGCGACTTGATTCAGATGACTGGTTCTGCTGGCTGTTCGCCACAAATCGCCTGCACGACTTCCCACAGATTTGTTTCAACGGAGAAGACGTGCTCGGCGGTCGCAGGCAGGATTCGCCAAGGGCCATCTTCCAGGAATCGTTCCAGTTGGCCCGGCCCCCAACCGACATGACTTTGGAACACCTTCATGGGATGTCGCTTGGCGTCGAACAGTTCTTTCAGCCGCCTCTTCTCCACGGAATAGAAGACTCCCGGCAAGACTTCGATCTCGCCGAGAGACGGCTCTGTGTGCAAGGCCATCAACGGGCCTGAGACCGGGCCACCTGAATACACGAACTCGTCATCGCTTCGGAGCCCGCCTCCACCTCGCCACGCCTGTCGCACCGTCGTTGTGCTTGGCCGAGTCAGCACGACGCCAAACGCCTGCTCGTCGGAATGTTGAATCAGTAGGATCACCGTCCTGATGAAATCCAGATCACGTTCTTCTGGCGGTGCGATCAGAAGATGTCCTTGCAACGTCGTCATCAGCCAGTCTCATCCAGGTGCAAAATCGGTGGAGATTGGCCGAGGTTCTCCCCTTCGCCGCAGAGGAAGGCGTGCAGGGCCAACGAATGTGCGAACGGAACAAAGGAAAGCCCGTCCGCAGAATATCAGGGTGGTTGTCGTGCTTCAGCCAAACCACTGCGAGAACTCAGTGCCTTCACCACTGGCAAGACAGTCGGCCAATTCTTGATGAATCTCGGCTCGGCAGATCGGCACATAACGAGGGGCAGTGAAACCCAACTTCACCCGATCTCCGTCAACCTCCAACACGACGACTTCAACATCCTCCCCGACGAGCACTCGCTCGCCGGGTTTTCGGCTTAGAACTAGCATCTCTCGTCCTCCATGAAGAGGAAAGCAACCCAGTCTGATGCTGAGCAGAGAAACGTTAAATGGGAAGAGGGGGCATCGTTAGAAATTTGTGAGCAAGCCGGATAGCCTCAAGAGGGAGGATCGCAAGGTACGATGGAAATCGAATGCAAGGGCTCTGCCTTTGCCGTGGCCCTTCTCAAGTTCCTGCCCCACCTGGAAGGGCTTTTTTCGTTTGAGGAGATGAAAAAGCCCCGCCCATCCGAAGATGAACGGGGCCGTATATCAAGAAGCCCGCTTCACCTCTTGCGACACGGCTTCCAACGAGACAGGTGGTGTCCTTCCACCTGAATCCGAAAGAATACCAAGACTGGGCCAAAGGTCAATGACCCCTCACACCGGCATCGGGCAAACGGCATTCTGCTGGCCGAACATCTCGAATCCTCCGCCTTCGGCCATCAGATCCTCTGCATTCCGAATGTCGTCGAATCGGGCGAGGAAGGCGTCCACGATCACCGGATCGAACTGCGACTCGGAGTCACGGACGATAATCTCACGAGCGGCGTCGGGGGTGTAGGGCGGCTTATAGACCCGCCGTGAAGTCAGGGCGTCGTACACGTCGGCCAGTGCGACGATTCGTGCCGCCAGCGGTATCTCCTCGCCTCTCAAACCCGCACAATAGCCCTCGCCGTCGAACCGTTCGTGATGATACCGGGCGATATCGGCTGCCATATCCATGAAAGTGCCTATGCCGACCTGATTGCGGGCCATTTCGAGCGTCTGGCCTCCGACGACGACATGCTTCTTCATCTCCTCGAACTCTTCCGGCGTCAGCCGCCCAGGCTTTTGCAGGATCGAGTCGGGCACGGCGACCTTTCCGATGTCGTGCAACGGACTGGAACGGTAGAGATCCTCCAGAAACCGCTTATCCACGACAGCAACATACGGCCCGTTGTCGGCCAGTTCTTCGGCGATCATTTGGGCGTAACGCCGCATCCGTTGCAGGTGTTCGCCGGTCTCGGGATCACGAGAATCGGCCAAGGAAGCCAACGCAAACACTGTCATGTCCTGGGTAGTAGTCCACTGCTTGGTTCTGACCGAGACCAAGTTCTCCAATTCACTGGCATAGATTTCCAACTGGTCTTTGGCGATGGTCAACTGCCGCTGGGCGTCCCAAAGGCGAAACTGCGCACGAACTTTCGACAAAAGCTCCTCGTGGTCGAAAGGCTTTACGATGTAGTCGTCGGCCTGGGCCTCGTAGCCTTGCACTCGCTCGGCAGTCGATCCCTTGCCGGACACCAAGATGACTTGCACGAACTCGCCGATGACACTGGATTTGATTCGTTGGCAAGCCTCGTAGCCGTCCATACCGGACATCATAATGTCCAATAGCACCAACTGGGGCTTGAATGTCGGCACCACGGCCAGACACTCTTCTCCACTGGCGGCAGTTGCCACGTCGTACTCTTTGCGAAGGAGCCGCACGAGAATATCGACATTGGTGGCATTATCATCGACGATCAGAATTCTCCCACGCTGCTCCATCATTGCTGCCCCAATCTGATTTGTCTCGGAGAGACGCTATGGCCGCACCAGTTTGTTTCACACCGGAGCGGATCGCAAGGTTGGCGGGTCGGCACATTCCCCAGAATCAGAACGCTCGATTTCCTGTTGCTGCAACCTCTATGCTTTGCCACGACTTAGGTCGGTTAGGACTGTGTTAAACACATGTTAGAGCGTGGCCTCCGACCGACGTGACTATCGAATGCGTTGCTGGCCGTTGCCGTGAGTTAAGGACGGCGAAGATTCCGATTGCAGCGGTTGCCCGCAGCGTCAAGGTGTTTTCGACAGAGGTCGTCAAGACATGAGAGAGGTGGCACGGCAATCGGCACGAAATGATTGCCTGCCTGTGACCGTAACTAACCAGTCGGGTCGCAGTCCGTAATCCGATCTAATTCGATCCTGACTGCCCACGAGCACCTGCGGTCAGCGGTAGCTCGACCACGATGCGAGCTCCTTCTCCCGGTGAACTACGAATGTTGGCCGCTCCCCCGAACAATCTGGCCCGCTCCTTGATGCCCTCTAATCCGAAATGCCCTTCTGCGATCTTGTCAGGATCGAAGCCAACGCCCCAATCCTCTATCTCAATGCGAATCCCATCCTCCTGCTGGACCACTTGGATTCGCACCTTCATGCTCTGGCTGTGGCGACGAGCATTCGTGAGCCCCTCTTGGACGACGCGGAAGATCGTGTACTCCAAGGAGGGCGGTAAGTGGCCAAGAGCAATCTTGTGGGAGAACTCTACCGTTGGTTTCCCGTTGTCGTCCTCTTGGGACACAAGGTTTTCAATAGCAGCCACCACACCGCCCTCATCAAGGATTGGTGGCCGCAGTCCCTCGATCAGGCACCGTGCCTCCTTCAGGCACTTCCTGAGCAAGTGCAACCCGGCATCCAGTTGGCCTGCCTCAAGCCGCATGATCGCCCCGACGAGTTGTTGCACTAATCCATCGTGGAGTTCGCAACAAATCAACTGGCGGTCTCGATCCTGTAGTGCCAGCAAGTTCTTGAGGTGCTGATTCTCCTGCCGAAGTGTCTCTTCGATTCGTTTGTGTTCTTCGGTGGCGTCGTTGATTGGATACGGCGGGCTCTGAGTCACAACGAGAGTAGCCTCCGCACGAAGGATCAGACATAACCCCGGTGGTAATTCACGACGCCATTATGGAGCCGTTCCGCCACCGTGGGTAGTCCCCTTCATTGTTAGGATTGTGTTAGCGACAGGCTCGATGAGTTCGCTTGGAGACTTCACGACATGGGACTTCTGGGTCTCCTGTATCGCTGTTCACCAAAGCCGATCTGCGGCAGCCACCGGGAAATTATGTGCGGCTCCACTTGTGGACAACCACGTCAACATCTTGTTCGAGCAGATTGACGGAAGTGACGCCCAGGAAGCAGTTCATCGAAATAGACACGATTGCAGCAAAGCCCCGCTGTTTCTCGCTTGCTCTTAGGAAGAGGGTTCCTGTGATATGCTGGATGGCAGGAGGCACTATGCGTGGCATCATCACTGTAGTCCTTGGAGTGCTTGTAATCCTCGGCGGTGTTTCGGGCAAGTTCGTGTTTGAGGAACATACCGGGGGAGGCAGACACTTCACGATGCTCATGGGCGGCGTGCTTATTGTCCTCGGCGTCGTGGCACTTCTCAGATCGAAGAAGTGAAACACGTTGGCAACCGGCACTTCGACTGCTTTCGGTGCAGTTTGAAGTGGCGGATAGTCGGTGGACTACGACTTCCGGCAGGGCAGCAGCATGTGGAGAGGAAACAAGGTAACCTTTCCAAGTGCCTGCGTGTATACACCTACAGTGCCGAACCGGGACAATATCGAACGAGGTGACCCATGCGACGGTGTGTTACATTGGCGACGGCGGCAGTCTTGGTGTTTGCCAGTGTCTTGAAGGCGGCACCGGTCAACGGCGAGACGGCTCTCACCCCTGGCGATCACACCCGGACCCTGAAACACGACGGTCGGACTCGTTCCTATATCGTCCACATTCCGCCCAAGTACGATTCCAAACAACCGACGCCCTTGGTGTTGGCCTTCCACGGTGGCGGTGGCAACGCCCAGGTAATGAAACGTTTCTACGGACTCGATGACAAGGCTGACAAGGAAGGATTCATCGTCGCCTATCCCAACGGCACGGGACGCTCGGAGAACATCTTGACCTGGAATGGCGGCAACTGTTGTGGTTACGCCCAACTGAACAATGTGGACGATGTCGGCTTTGTTCGGGCAGTGCTTGGCGACCTGGCCAAGGTCGCCAACATCGACTCCAAGCGGGTCTTCGCCACGGGAATGTCCAACGGCGGCATCTTATGCTATCGGTTGGCTTCAGAATTGTCTGACCGCATCGCCGCCATCGCTCCGGTGTCAGGGACGATGGGAACCGCAACGTGCAAACCCAAACGCCCCGTGTCAGTGATGCACTTTCACGGAACCGACGACAAGTTCGTCCCTTTTAAAGGTGGCAAAGGAGCCAGTAGCCTCACACAGACTGACTTCTATTCAGTGGAACATTCCATCAACGCCTGGGTGAAGGCGAACGGCTGCTCGGAGACACCCACTGTCACCGACATGCCCAAGAAGACCGACGACATGGCGGTTCAGCGGAAGACCTATGGGCAAGGCAAGGATGGAGCCGAGGTTGTCCTCTTCGTCATCAACGGCGGCGGTCATGCTTGGCCAGGAAGAGGACGAGGAGTCCTTGGCAAAACCACCAAGAACATCTCAGCCGACGATCTGATGTGGGAGTTCTTCAAGCGGCACCCGATGAAATGAGGTGTGCCGCTCCCCGCCAAGAAACGAGAAAGGCCCACCGGACTGAGAAGTCGAGCGAGCCTGAGTTCAGTCTCTAAAAGTAAGCGTCCCGATTCACGCCGTCAAAAGCGGCTCGACTTCAGGCAACACTTCTTGAACCGCTTGCCTGAACCGCACGGGCACAGATCATTCCTGCCGAGCTTCTCGGCCAGTTCCTTGTCGCCGTGAACGATCTGCACGCCTCGCTTTACCTGGGCCTCGGACGGGAATCCTCGCCGTCGCTTGCTCATCGGCTCGAAAAAAACGCCTGGTCGTGGAAGTTGGGCATGGGACACCTCCTTTCGGGAAATGGGCCAGCACCACGATTGTGGCACCATTTGGCCTAGTTTACAATACTGGGTCGGCAATTACCAGAAGGGAGAAGCACGAAATGAAGCGACACATGACATTCAGAAAGCATGTTCAACGAACACATTCCTACTTGCTGAGACCATGAGAACCGTGAAGATCATCGTATTGAATGGAAGTCCGAAGGGGATGACCAGCGTGACGATGCAGTACGTTCTCTTCCTCAGGAAGAAACTGCCTCAGCACGAATTTACCATCCTCGACGTTTGTCAGGACATCAAGAAGCTAGAAGGCGATGAACAGGCGTTCCAGGCGGTCTTGGATGCCGTGGCTGCGTCCGATGGGGTGCTGTGGGCATTTCCGCTTTACTACCAATTGGTCCACGCAAATTACAAGCGGTTCATCGAGCTTCTGTTTGCCAGGGGCGGTGGCGGGGCCTTCAAGGACAAGTACGCAGGAGTGCTGACGACTTCGATCCATTTCTTCGACCACACCGCCATCGACTATATGAATGGCATCTGCGACGATCTGGGGATGAAGTTCGTAGGGTCATATTCCGCTGCAATGGATGACCTATTGAAGAAGGAAGAACGAGATCGGCTCCTTCTCTTCGCCAGCGGGTTTCTTCACGATATCGAGAATCGTGTCGCCACCCCACGGCGATTTCGGCCCGTCGTGCATGATTTGCCTGCCTATGCCCCTGGCCCGTCTGTAAAGAAGGTCGGAACACTTGGCAAGAACATCGTCATAGTCAATGACGCCGAAGACTCTGACAGCAACCTCGCCAAGATGGTAGCTCGGCTCCAACAGTGCTATCAAGACAATGCAACCGTCGTCAACTTGCATCAGATCAACATTCGAGGAGGCTGTCTTGGATGCTGCCAGTGCGGACTGGACAACGTCTGTCTCTATAAGGACGATGTGTGCGAAGTTTACCGGAAGCTAATGGCTGCCGATATCGTGATTCTGGCGGGCTCGGTTCAGGACCGATACCTGTCATCTCGTTGGAAGATGTTCTTCGACCGTGGTTTCTTCATGAATCACGTTCCCATATTTGCAGGCAAACAAATAGCGTGTTTGGTGGCAGGCCCGCTAGGCCAACTCGCCACGCTCCGTCACATTCTCCAGGGCTACATTGAGACCCAGGAGGCGAACCTGATCGGCATTGTCACCGATGAATGTGCGAGTTCGCAGGAACTCGACGGTCTGTTGGACAGTCTCGCCGGTCGTCTCATCAATTGTGCTGCCTCCGGCTATGTGCAACCGATGACCTTTCTCGGTGTGGGGAGCAAGAAACTGTTTCGGGACGAGATTTGGGCCGAATTGCGTTTCCTGTTCCGTCAAGACCATCGGTATTACAAGAGCCACGGCCTTTACGATTTTCCGAAGAGAAGCCTGAAGACGAGGATCGTCAATGCAGCATTCACGCTGTTGCTCATGATCCCTGCCTTCCGTCGAGAGTTCCGCAAGCGGATCAAGGAAGAGATGATAAAGCCGTTGCAGAAGGTGGTCGAAAAGTCCTGATGTCGGACGGACGCTTTGCTCCAAGACACTTCACCGATAGGTCGGTCATGAACCAATGGAACCCGAACGAGTACCGACCGTGGTTGGACGAGGCGGGCTTAACCGTCACGCATCTGGCACTGGTGCCGAAGGACATGACGCACGAGGGCCGGAAAGGACTGGAAGGTTGGATGCGAACGACGTGGATGCCCTATTGGCAACGAGTCCCAACGGAGTTGCAGCAACAGTTCCTTGACGAGATCGTCGAAGACTACCTCAAAAGTCATCCAATGAACGCCGAGGGCCTGATTCACTTGCCTATGGTTCGTTTGGAGATCGAAGCAATTACGGGACCGACGTGAGATCCACCATGAAAGACGCCGAGAAGACGATTGGAAATCTGATCGACCATGCCAGTGTCTCGATCATCGGGTCTGTTGACGAAGCAGGCTTTCCCAATACCAAGGCCATGCTGCCGCCAAGAAAGAGAACGGGCGTCAAGCACATCTACTTCACCACCAACACCTCGTCGATGTTCGTCACCACCCCCGCCTTGCGGCCGATCACCGCTTGCGATGCCGCTTATTTGGAGCTCGCCCTGCGGACCGGCCCACCGCTGCCGAGTCTCGACGACGGACTGAACGCAGCGGCGACCGGCCTGGGGATCGCGCCGTCTGACGGCTGATTGGTCGCGCGATCGACCCGCGCCCCCAGTTGCCGCAACTTCTGGTCGAGCCGCTCGTAACCGCGGTCGAGATGATGGATGCGGTCAACGGTGGTATGGCCCTCGGCGGCAAGGCCGGCCAACACCAGCGCGGCGCTGGCGCGGAGATCGCAGGCGGCAACTCGCGCGGCGCTGAGCCGCTCGACGCCGCTGACGGTCGCCGCGCCCCGAGCGACGACGATGTCGGCCCCCAAGCGGCCCAGCTCGGCGGCATGCAGGAATCGGCTGGGAAATACGCGGTCTTCGATGCGGCTGACTCCTTCGCTCACCGCGGCCAGCGCCGTCCATTGGGCCTGCAAGTCGCTCGGAATGCCCGGATACGGCTCGGCGACGATGTCCACGCCGCGAAGCCGCCGCTGGGCCGCGATCGAAACGCGATCTGGGCCGAGGGCGATTTCGGCCCCCGACGCGGCAAGTCGGGCCAACACCGCATCGAGATGCTCCGCGCTGGCGCCGACGACCGTAGCCGCGCCGCGTGTAATCGCGGCGGCGATCAATAGCGTGGCCGCTTCGATGCGGTCGGGAATCAGCCGGTGCGACGCGCCGCCGAGTTGCTCGACCCCTTGAATATGGATCGTGGAAGTCCCCAGCCCTTCGATTCGCGCCCCCAGCGCCAGGAGGAATTGCCCCAGATCGACGATCTCCGGCTCGACGGCCGCCCCGCGGATCGTGGTTGTGCCGCGGGCGAGAACGGCCGCGCTCAGCACGTTGGCGGTACCGGTGACGGTGGGACCGCACGGGCCGGAAAGCTCAATGTCCGCCCCGGCTAATCGCCGGGCCGAAGCAATGACGTAGCCGTGGTCGAGATGGATGTCGGCCCCAAGGGCCGCCATTCCCTTCAGGTGCAGATCGACGGGCCGCACGCCGATGTTGCAGCCGCCGGGCAGCGGCACGACCGCTCGGCCGCGGCGGGCCAGCAGCGGGCCGAGCACGCAGAAGCCCGCCCGCATTCGCCTGACCAGCGCCTCCTGCGCTCGAACTGGGGTGGAATCGATCCTCTCCAGCAATAAAGCGGGCGAGAGATCCGCCTCGATTGCGGTGGGGCAGACATTCTTGTCTGCCCGCTGGCCGGCGAGCCCATCGCCGTGTCGGCAGGCAGAAATGTCCACCCCAGCGGGCTTTTCTTTCTCCACCGTCACGCTCACTCCCAAACAGCGGAGCAGGTCGGCTTGGGTGCGGACGTCGGCCAGCCGCGGCGCGTTTTCCAGCCGCACCGGCTCGTCAGCCAGGATCGCCGCCGCCATGATCGGCAACGCCGCGTTCTTCGAGCCGCTGGCGAAGGCGGTCCCGCGCAAAGCAATTCCGCCGGTAATGTCGAAATGCGGCATGATCGAGCGGTTTCCCGCGGAACAAGAGACCGCGTGCGAGTCTCTATCGCTTCTCCACGATCCAGATATTGCGAAACTCGACTTTGTTGCCGTGCCCTTGCAGATATAGCGGCCGCGGGGCCGGGCCTTCGTCTTGCCGGCCGGGCGTGTTGTGCTGCAACTCGAACGCCGGGTGAATCACCACGCCGTTGTGCCGCACTTCGGCCTTGGCGTTGGCGACCTTCTTGCCGTCTTCGTATTTCGGCGCGGTGAACTCAACGTCGTACGTCTGCCAGGTCAGCGGCGGGAAGCACATGTTCACGTCCGGCCGGCGCAACTGATAGAAGCCGCCGCACTCGTTGTCCTCTCCCTCCAGACCGAACGAATCGAGCACCTGGATCTCGTAGCAGTCGTGCAGGTAGACGCCGCTGTTGCTCCGCCCCTGTCCCCGGGCAAACGGCATGTAGGAGAGGCGGAACTCGACGTGCAGCGTATAGTCGCCAAAGCCCTGTTTGCTGGTCGCTTCCGACAACAAGTTCTTGTCCTTCAGCAGCGTGCCGTGGTGGAAGTTCTTGGCCGTTGTGCCGTCGAACAGCACCGTGGCCCCCTTCGGCGGCTTGGCGCCTTCGGTCGGACTGTGCCGCACGGTCCGTGTCAGTTGCAGCGAGGTCTTGTCGTCGCCGACGATCGTCATCTGTTTGCCGGCGATTTTGCCGGAGAATTTGTCGCCCGCCAGCGCGATCACCTCGCCATCTCGCTTGGCTTTCATCGAAAAACGTGGTTTTCCACGTTCCCATCCTTCGCCGGGCAGGCCACCTTTGGTGACGACAACCGTAAACTGGCCGTCCCCCAAAGCAATCACTTGGGCGCCGGCTTTGGCCTGCCCTTCGCCGGCCCAAGTTCCTTCTCCCACGTATTCCCCCTGAATCTTGAAATCCGCGTCCTTCGCCGCCTTGGCTGGATCGGTGATTTCAGGGTTTCGCGCACAGGCGGTACAAACGAAGCCGCACAAAATGAAGGAAAGGACGAACAGGAGCATGATTCGAGACATGTCTTACCCCTTATGGAAGGTTAGGGAAGGAGGGAACGCGCAGTCACCTCGCCATTATGGGCGGGACAGCCCTGCGGGTCAACCGCCGCGATCGAAGAGCATCGTCTCCGGCTTGTCTTGGTAATATGTTCAGCCGCAGCGGGTATTGCCCCCCGAATTCGTGATTCTCGCAGTATTAATGTTCGATTATAATGACATTAGTAGCCCCCTCGACAGAGAGACCTGATCAGCGCCTTATGTCCCACCTGTTAGGTGGTCAGGAGGCAGGAGTCCATCTTGAAAGCTGCATACATTGAAGAAGTCGGGCCACCCGAGTGCATCACTTACGGCAATCTCCCGAAGCCGAAACCCGAGGCTTGCCAAGTCCTGGTCAAGATCGCCGCGGTCGCCGTTAATCCCGTCAACACCTACATCCGCGCCGGGCTGATTCCCGTCGAACTGCCTCGGCCGTTTATCGTTGGTTGCGATCTGGCCGGCACCGTCGAAGCGGTCGGGCCGGAAGTGACGAAGTACCACAAAGGGGATCGGGTCTGGGGGAGCAACCAAGGACTGTTGGGACGCCAAGGCACGTTCGCCGAGTATGCGGCGGTCGATGAGTGTTGGCTCTATCCGACGCCCGAGGAGGTCTCCGACCAGGACGCGGCCGCCGCGGCGCTGGTCGGCATCACCGCCCACCTCGGGCTCTTCCGCGAAGCCCAACTGAAGGCGGGCGAGAAGGTGTTCGTCAACGGCGGCTCGGGCGGAGTCGGATCGTGCGTGGTGCAGATGGCCCGCGCCATCGGCGCCCGCGTGCTGGCGACCGCCGGCACGAGGGAGAAGGTGCAGATCTGCCGACAGCTCGGCGCGACCGCGGCGTTGAACTACAAGAGCGACGACCTCGACGCGGCGATCGCCAAGTTCGGCGCGATCAACGTCTGGTTCGAGACTCGCCGCGAGCCGGACTTCGACCAGGCCGTCAAGTATCTGGCGCCCGGCGGGCGGATGATCGTGATGGCCGGCCGCGAGGCCCGGCCGAAGTTCCCCGTCGGCCCCTTCTATACCAAGGACTGCAAACTGCTGGGATTCGCGATGTTCAACGCCCCCGCCGAAGAACAGCGCAAGTCCGCGGCGGAAATCAACCGCTGGCTCGCCAAGGGAAAACTCAAGCCGCGAATCGACCGCGTGATGAAGCTCTCCGAAGCCGCCGCCGCCCACAAACTCCAGGAAGAGAGCACGTTCCGCAAAGCCGGCACGCTGGCCGGCAAGATCGTGCTGGTTCCGTAAGCGGCGTTATTTGTCGCCGCGGTTTTCGACTTTGCAGCGGATCAGCCAGTTGCCTTTGGCAAAAGGCGTCAGCTCGCCTCTGCCGGGCAGCCCGACAAACAACGTCTCGCTCGACTGGTCGTCGTAGCTCACGAAGACGCCCTTCGTGGCTTGCGGGTTGAAGCCGAAGCAGACCATAAACTCCCGCGGCACCTTCGTCGGCCGGATCTTGAACGACTTCCACACCGCGTTGCCGCGAACGTAGGCGGCATAGGGGAAGCGGAAGGTGGCGATCGGCTGGAAGTTCGCGTTGCAGATCCAGACTTGGAATCTCTCCGGCGGCGGCTTGGGCATGCCGTAACGCGAGCCGTACAAGCTCACCGAGGTGACGTAATACGAGTCGCCGTCAACCTTGAACTTTACCGCGTGCCCTCCTCCCGCTATGCTCGATGGGCCGGCCGGTTTTCCGTTGTCGTGCGACAGCTCGCTCGTCTGCGCCGCGCGGTTCTCCGGTTGCGGGTGTTCCGCCACGAAATCCTGGTCCTGCTTCGAGAGCCGATCGAGCGGGACGGCCACGATCTTGCCGTCCGCCTTCTTCAGCATCACCTTGCCCTCCTTCACGCCGACGAACTGCGCCTCGACGCTGAACGCCCCGGTCGCATCATTCCACGTCCGCATGGGCAGGGCCTCGCTGCTTTCGGTGTCGGCGGCCTTCTCTTCCGCATAGGTCGTCACTTTCGGATAGCTCGGCGGCTTGCCCTCTTCCGGCGACACGACCGCGCGGATCATCCATTCGTAGGGCTGATTGACTTTCTGAAAGCCCTTGTCGGGCAGGCCGGCGTAGGAGTGCGTCGCCTTGTCGCTGTTCTCCTTGCCCATGAAGAAGCCCTTCGTCGCCGCGGCGTTGAACCACACGGCCACCAGGAACTTCTCCGGCACCGCCGTCGCCGGCAGGTCGATCGTATACCAGCGCAGCGCGCCCCGATCGAGTTTGCTGTACGGAACGGCGAACTGCTCCAGCACCTTCCGCTCTCCATCGAGCAGATAGATATGGAAATCCTCCGCGGGCGGCTGAGGATAGCCGTAACGAGTGCCGAACAGCTTCACCGTGACGATCGACTTCATGCCGGCGGGCCGCTGGAATGCGACCGCGTAGCCGCCGTCGGCGTAGCTCTGCGCGCCGCTTTGCGAATCGCCCACGTAACCGAGCACCTCCTCTTTGCCCGAGCGCTTCTTCAGCCGCAGCTCCACGCGGGTGATCTCACTCTCCTTCACGTCCACCGATCGCTCTTCCGAAACGTAGCCTTCCAGCCGAAGCACAAGCTGGTGTGTGCCGGCGGAAACGTCGAACAGGCCGTCGGACTTGCCCAGCTTCTTGCCGTCCAAAATGACCTCCGCCTTGTCTGGAACGGTCTTCACATACAATTGCGTCTTTGCCTGAGGCGCGGTTTCGACCTCTTGCATCCCCAACGCGAACACTGCCGCAGCCAGAAAGATAGCAGTCATGATTGGATTCCTGTTGCCAGCGATTGTTCCTCTGCCACTCCCCTCTCCCGCAAGCGGGAGAGGGGCAGGGGGTGAGGGCGGCCGCGAGCAACCCCAGAGTCGTTTCTGAACTTGCAACGGCAGCGACCCCTTCGCTCGCCCCGCTGTTGCGGCGATTCACGGCGTCCCCATAATACCCATTTGCGCCGCCGCCTACAAATCTGTCATCGTTTTCTTGACACCTTGGGGAAACGTCCAGTAGAATGCGGCCGTTCACGTACTCGGCACACGCCGTGTGCCGTCGTTTCACGTACTCGGCACTCGCCGTGTGCCGTCGTTGGCGCTGCGACCGCGGCTTGCGAAACGACGACCGGCACACGGCGTGTGCCGACTACCTTCCAGGCCGTGAACGGTTACTGCGGCGAAAGCGAGCACGCGACAGAGGCGGAGCGGCGATGGTCTCAAACGCAAACACGCGAACCAGCCTGCTCGAACGCCTCCGCGAGGGAGCCGATCCGTTGGCCTGGGACGACTTCTTCCGCCGCTATTGGCCGTACGTTTTTTCCATCGCCCGGCAACGCGGCTGTAGCGAGCACACCGCCGAGGAGATCGTGCAGGAGGTGATGCTGGCGGCATTCGAGAAAAAGGCCGTGTTCCGCCACGATCCCGCCCGCGGGCGTTTCCGCGATTGGCTCGGCGGCGTCGCGCGAAACAAGGTGGCGCTGCGGCGGCGCAGCCCGGCCGAGCGCTGTCGAGCGGCCGGTGGCGGCCCCTTGCCGGAAATCCAGTCGTGCGACGATCCGCCCGACGCCCAGTTGCAGGCCGCGTTCGACCAGGCGATGTTGGCCTTTCTCTTGGACGTGGTTCGCGGCGAGGTCCGGCCGCGGACCTACCAGGCGTTCGAGGCGTTCGTGCTGGGCGGATGTTCCGCCGCCGAGGCCGCCCGGCTTACCGGCCTGACGCCCAATGCCGTTTACCAGGCGCGAAAGAACATCCTCCGCCGGCTGCGCGATCTCGGGGCCGCTTTGGATCGCAATGGGCCCACCGACGAAATTCTGCGAGCGGCCGTCCGCTCCCGCCCCGCCGCCGCCGTCGAGCGCTCGCTGAGTATGCGAATCGAACGAACTATGTGGAATAGCCCAGACGTTTGACGATGCTTTTCACTAGCCCAGGCGTTTGACGATGCTTTTCACTAGCCCAGACGTTTGACGATGCTTTTCACTAGCCCAGGCGTTTGACGATGCTCTTCACTAGCCCAGACGTTTGATGATGCTTTTCACTAGCCCAGGCGTTTGACGATGCTTTTCACTAGCCCAGACGTTTGACGATGCTTTTCACTAGCCCAGGCGTTCACGCCTGGGGAAGCGAGTCCCACGTATGACTTTTTTCCGCCAAGCCCCTTCAGGGCGCAATTGGGACGGCTTCAACCCACGTTCGCCGTCAACCCCGCTTTGCCTCCCCTAAAGGGGACAAATGGAGAAGCGAAAACTATGAATATTGCCTTCCCTTCCCCAGGCGTAAACGCCTGGGCTAGTGAAAAGGAACAATCGCGGAGCCGTTACGTAACGATTCCTCACGTCCGCTTGCTGCAAACGGCAACGGCAGCATCCCCAACACGGCCGTTGGGCCACTCGCTCTCATGATGGTTCGCACCAACGAACTCGACCCTCCGCAAGCCCCCGACTTCGATTTCGTGCGGCCGATCGGCGAAGGCGGTTTCGGCCAAGTCTGGCTGGCGATCAATCGCACCACCGGCCAGCCGCGGGCGGTCAAGATCATCCGCCGGGCGGGCGACGGCGGCCGTGATCCCGCCGGCCGCGAAATCGCCTCCCTCACCCGACTGCAAACCGATCTCCGCTGCCGCCATCCCAACCTGCTGTTGATCCATCACGTCGGCGAGACCGCCGAGCATCTCTTCTACGTGATGGACTTGGCCGACGATCTCTCGGGCAAGAGCGATCCGCTCGCCCCCGATTATCACCCCGCCACGCTGGAGAATCTTTTGGCCGCCGGCCCGCTCGCCGCCGCCGATTGTATGCGTTACGCCGCGCAGTTGCTGGCCGCCCTGGCTTGTCTGCACGCCGCCGGCATGGCACATCGCAACGTCAAACCAGCGAATTGCCTGTTCTTTGCCGGCGAGCTGAAGCTGGCCGATTTCGGTCTGCTGACCACCGCCGACCTGGCGGCGTCGCGGCTCGGCACGCTCCGCTACATGCCGCCCGATGGCCACATGGACGCGCGGGCCAACGTCTACGCCGCCGGTTTGGTGATTTACGAAATGATCAGCGGGCTGGGCGCCGAGCGATTTCCCAGCCTCGGCCCGCGGGCCAAAGCGATCGCCGACGATCGGCGGCTCGCCCGGCTCAACCGGCTGGCGTTGCGGGCGTGCGATCCCGACCCGAGCCGACGGTTCAGCGACGCCCGCCAGATGCTCGCCGAGTTGACGGCCGCCGAGCCGCGCCCGCCGAGACGCCGCCGCTGGCCCTGGTTGCTGGCCGGCATGGTGATGGGGGCGGCGCTGGGGCTTTTCATGCTCTGGCCGCCCCCGTCGGTTAGCGTCAATTTCGTAAGCACGCCCTTCGAGGCGACGATCTACGTCAACGACCAGTTGCTCCGCGAGCCCGATGGCACTTCCCGTCACACGCCCTGCACCGTCCCCGGCCTCTCCGGCGGAAAGCACCACGTCGTCTTCCAATGGGACGCCGAAAGCGACCCATCGCATCTTTCGGGGCCAGACGGCAAGCTCGACCTCGGCCAAGTCAATTTCACCGCCACCCGCCAGGTCACGGGCCGCTGCAAAGCCGAACACTGACGGGTTATCAAACACGGCCAATGCCGGCGTGTCCCTTCCCGTTCTTGCGCCGATGGCCGTAGCGTATAATTTTCAAATCTCAAATCTCAAATCTGAAATCACAAATCTCTGCCATGCCCCCCATCAAACAACTTCCCCCGCGCAGCAAAGTCAAAACCGCCGACACCTGGGACCTGGCCAGTCTCTTCCCCAACGACGACGCTTGGGAAAAGGCCTTCACGGCTTGGGAAAAGCGAATTGCCGGCTATGCCGACTTCCAGGGGCGGCTGGGCAATGACGCGGAAACGCTGGCCGCCTGCCTGAAGTTCGACGAGGAGATCGACCGGGCAGGCGAGCGGTTGGGGGTTTACGCCCATCTGAAGACCGCCGAAGACACCGCCGACAGCCGCTACCAGCGGATGCAGGGCCGCTTCATCAACGTCGCCGGCCGGGCGTCGGAAGCGGCCTCGTACATCCGCCCGGAAATCCTGGCGATTCCCACCGCGCGGATGAAGCAGCTCCTCGCCACCGAGGCGTTGGCCCCCTTCCGCCTGTTGTTGGAACGACTGTTGCGATACAAGCCGCATACGCTGGGAAGGAAGGAGGAAAAACTGCTGGCGATGCAGACCGAAATGGCCCAGGCCGCCGGTCAGGTCTTTCGTCAACTGAACGACGCCGACATGAAGTTCGGCACGATCAGCGACGACGCCGGCCGGCGAATCGAACTAAGCCATGCCACCTTCGGCACGCTGCTGCATTGTCCGAAGCGATCGGTGCGCAAGGCGGCCTTTCACCAATACTACCGCCACTACGCCGACCACAAGCACACGCTGGCGGCGGCCCTGGCCGGCTCCGTGCAGCGCGACGTCTATTACGCCCGCGCCCGCAATTATCCGAGCGCGCTCGAAGCCGCGTTGTTCCCCGATCGCGTGCCGGTGACGGTCTACGACAATCTGATCGCCACGGTCCATCAGCATTTGCCCGCGGTGCATCATTACTACGACGTGCGGCGGCGGAAGATGCGGCTCCGCGACATTCATCACTACGACACCTACGTGCCGATCCTGGCCGATTTGCAGACGCGGCACACCTGGAACCAGGCGGTGGCCACGGTCATCGCCGCGCTCGGGCCGCTGGGCGACGACTACTGCGGCACGCTGGAACGCGGCCTGTCGGGGCGCTGGTGCGACCGCTACGAGAATCGCGGCAAACAGAGCGGGGCCTTCAGCTCCGGCTCGTTCGACGGCGACCCCTATATCCTCATGAATTACCAGCCCGACGTACTCGACCACGTCTTCACGCTCGCCCACGAGGCCGGCCACTCGATGCACAGTTTCTACTCGGCGAAGCATCAGCCTTACACGTACTATAACTACTCAATCTTTGTGGCCGAAGTGGCCAGCACGTTCAACGAAGAGCTTTTGGCCCGCCATCTGATGGGCCAGGCCCGCGACGACCGCCAGCGGGCGTTTCTCATCAACCGCCAGATCGACGCGATCCGCGGCACGATCATCCGCCAGACGATGTTCGCCGAGTTCGAGAAACAGGCGCACGCTTCCGTGGAATCGGGCGAGCCGCTGACGCTCGACCGAGTTGCCGAGCTTTACCGCGAGTTGCTGCGGCAGTACTTCGGCCCCGCTTTTGCGCTGGACGACGAGTTGAGTCTCGAATGCCTGCGCATCCCGCACTTCTATCATGCCTTCTACGTCTACAAGTACGCCACCGGCATGTCGGCCGCCGTCGCCCTGGCCGATCGCGTGTGCAACGGCGGGCCGCAGGAGCTTGCCGCTTATCTCGAATTCCTCGGCGGCGGCTGCTCGCAAGACCCGCTCGATCTGTTGCGCGCCGCCGGCGTCGATCTCGAGCGGCCCGAACCGATCGACGCGGCCTTGACCCGCTTCGCCGCCCTGGTCGTCGAACTCGACCGCCTGCTCTGACACCGCCGCCTTGGCCGCGCCGCTTCGGCCCGTGTCTCCAAAGCTTATCAGTCACCTCGTCGCTGCATGGGTCTCACCCAGCAACGTATATAACTCTTACTAGAACTATTCCCCCTATCTCACCCCTATCGTCCCCACATCGTCCGTATCGCTTCTCAGCGGGATGATGGTAGAAACAACACGTGGACTGCGGCATAGGACCTTGCACCGCGATCGGCGATGCTCGGAGACCTGGTCGTCGGCGCTGATGTTCTGTCTATAGTTGCATATCAGACTAACATACAGTGCCATGAAGGCGTCATGGTCGTACATGGCAGTTAATATATGCGGGATCATGTGTGCCGCCGAGGCGGTGGAGGGCGGGCGGTCCGACTGCCGTCGGCGGCTGGAGGGGCCGGAAAAGAGGAGTGACGAGGGAGCAGAGAGGAGGAGGAACAGAGAGAAATCGGCGCAGAGAAGAGGACAGGCGAAGAGCCCGTTGGGGCGGCAGCCCCCCCGCTGCCGCCCCAACGGTAAACTCTGGCTTGCAGTTGTTGGTGCGATCGTCGAGGAGAAGAGCGGCACGGCGGCTGCACAGGCCGGCGCGGGGCCGCCCTCGACCAAGCTAAGAAAGGAACAACCACTTTGAGAAGACGGCTGACAAAGAATGGTAAGCTCGACAAGCGCTTAGGGAGAGAGCGGAGCAACGGCGCGGCCGAAAGGGAAGGGAACGTGCCCTTGACGCTCGACCGCGACGAACTGATGGCCATGTTGCAGGAGTGCCTCACAGATTTTGCTACGGGGGTTGGCCTGAAGGTGGCTTGTCTGCTTTTCGACAAACAGGTCGACATAGGCTGCGAATTCGGGACTTCCGCGGAAAACGGATCAGGGCGCCGCCGCTCTGTGGCCCGGAAAAAGAGGCGGCGAATCCAAACCTAGGAGACAACTGTCATGAGTATCGGTCCTTGTTACGTACCGGGAGTCGGATCGGCGGCGTATGTCGCCCTTCCCCCGACGGGTCCTGAAACCAGTCCGCAAGCGCTGCACCGCCTGGCGCGAGTCCGCCGCCAGCAAGGCGTTTCTCGGCAAACCGTGGCTTCCCGACTCCGCATCGGCGTCGAGCAGGTGCGGCAACAGGAGAGCGAAAGCAGCGATCTGCCGCTGAGCACCTTGTACGCCTGGAGGGAGATCCTGGAGGTGCCGATTGCCGAATTGCTCGTCGAGCCCAGCGACGATCTCCCGTCTCCCATCTTGCTGCGATCGCGATTGGTGCGGCTGATGAAGACCGTGCGCACCACGTTGGAGAAGGCCAAGCAGGATTCGGTCCGCTGGATGGTGCAGACGATGATCAACCAACTCATCGAGATCATGCCGGAACTGTCGGATGTCGGCGTATGGAACGTCGGCGGCCGGCAGCGTCGTCGCAGCGAACTGGGCGTGGCGGCCGAGCGGCGGCTGGCAAACGACATGTTCGTCGAAAAGGAGGACGACGACTATGCCGGGCTCGGCGGCTACTTGGGCGGCGATCGTTAGTCGGAGTTGTCTTCTGAACCGCATGGGCGGGTTTCGAGCCCATGTCCCTTCTGGCAACGTCTTCCAAGCACATTCTTATCACGGCTTGGGGGACCGGAGCCATCCCCTCTGATGAGGCGATAGATGTGATTCCCCCAGGCGGGGCAGCCATCTCCGCGCAAAAAAATGGGTTGGGGTGCTGAGCAACTATTACCGCGGGCTGGTAAAATCAGAAGCCCTGCGAGGTTGCAGCAAACTTGCGGGTCCGGCAAGTAAGGGCTGTCGGATAAAGTGCGCCTAGCGCTGCGGCTGCGCGAGATGAGCACTCGACGAACCCAGAATAGGAACGGCGTTCTCATGCCGGCAGCGTTTTCCCCGTCGGTGCGGCGGGCGTTCGCTCAACTTCTCGAAGTCCACGAGCTTGCCCGCGCCTCCGGACGGAAAGACTCCGATTTTGCCGCCGAGATCACCAGCCTCACCGAGTTGGGGATCAGCGGCAGCGTTCTCCGCTGGCTGGTCTGTCGCGGATACGCCAGGTGTTTGCGCGAAGTGACCCAGCCCGGCGACAAGGAACGTCGCTTCGAACCGGTTGACAATCTCGCGCTTAGTTCGCAATCCTGTTTCGTGCTCAGCCGCAAAGGAATGCTGTTCGCCCGGGCGGCGTTGGCGTTGGGCGATGCCGGCGCGGAAGTCATGCAAGGCAATGGCAACTCGGGCAGCGCGGAGCCGCAAGGCAACGGCCTTGCGCCCTCTTGGGACGCCAGGCGGCGCGAGTTGCGGCTTTCCCGCAAGCTGCTCAAGCGTTTTCGCGTGCCGGCGCCCAATCAGGAGGCGATTCTGGCCGCTTTTCAGGAGGAGGGTTGGCCGAATTGCATCGACGATCCGCTGCCGCCCAAGGGAGACCTCAGCCCGCAGCGTCGCCTGCACGACACGATCAAAGCGCTGAACCGAAAGCATCGGCAGAGGCCGCCGCTGATCCACTTCCTGGGCAATGGCACGGGCAAGAATGTCGTCTGGGAACTAAGGCTCGTGCCGCGACATTCCCGCCCCGGCAAGCGCAAGGACCAGGGCGATGGTTGAGACACGATCGCTTCCCTGAGGGGCGCGGCGAAGACGGAATTTGTATCCTAGACTTCTATCGGGCGTCCGTTTCGTCGTTATTTTCCAGGAGCCACGCCATGAAACGTCCGGTCCGCGGAGTCCTGTTTGTTCTCGGTTGTCTCGCGTTTCTCGTTCTCGGGCAATCGCCCGCCGCCGCCCAGGGGCTGATGGACGACCTGGCGAAACCGCTCGACGGCCGCAGCATGCGGGCGACTTCGACCTTTCGCGGCAAAGTCGGCGGCAAGACCAGAATCGCCAAGGACGCCAACGGCAACATCCGCCGGGATAAGAACGGAAAACCGATCACCCGGCTGATTTACGATCCCACGGCCGATTACCTGGGCGACCCGAACGACGAAAACAGCAACATCGACAACTTCAACGTCGATCCGGGCAAGACGCACGTGGTGTTGGACGCGAAGGGCCCCGGCGTGGTCACCCATATATGGTTCACCTTTTTGAGCCCCGAGCCGCAGATGTGGGCGGAGAAAGGGGCGGCCAACCATCAGGAGATGCTGCTGCGAATCTATTACGACGGCAATCCGCGGCCGGGCGTCGAGGCCCCCTTCGGCGATTTCTTTGCCAGTTGTTTTGGCAAACGAAGCGAAGTGAACAGCCTGCCGGTTTGCGTCGAGGACGGCGCCGCCTACAACTGCTTCTGGCGGATGCCCTTCCGCAAGTCGATCCGCATCGAAATCGTCAATGAAAGCGAAAAGCAGATTCGCCTGCTCTATTACAACGTCGATTGGGTGAAGAAGGATAAGATCTCCGAGGACACGCCCTACTTCTATGCCCAATACCGGCAGGAATATCCGGTCGAGCAGGGCAAGGATTACCTGATCCTCGAAACGGAAGGCAAGGGACACTACGTCGGCACGGTGCTGGCCGTCCGCACCCGCAGCCCCGCCTGGTTCGGCGAAGGCGACGAGAAGGTCTACATCGACGGCGAGAAGAAGCCGTCGATCTGGGGCACCGGCACCGAGGACTATTTCCTCTGCGCCTTCGGCCTGAAGAAATGCAGCTTTCCCTACTTCGGCGTCCCCTATTTCGACCAATGGGGCATCATCGGCGGCCACACCAGCGCCTACCGCTGGCATCTCAACGATCCGATCATGTTTAACAAGGGCATCAAGTTCACCATCGAGCACTTTGGCTGGATGTCGGAGGACGAAAACCCTAAGGGCGTGAGGAACAGTTGGAACGAACGGCAGGACGACTATTCCAGCGTGGCCTTCTGGTATCAGACCGGCACGCCGACGTTCAAGGCCCGCGCACCAGCGCCCGCCAACGAACACTGCCCAATCTCGACCGCGTAATCGTGTTGGCCAAGGACTTCTTGGACCATCAGCACCACGGGCCCGGCAGCGCCAAATCGCAGACGCTCTATGAGTTCTATCCGCAGCCGGCGATGCTCTACCATCCGCTTCGCGCGGAGGACGCCTGGGTGGAGATGCCCGTCGAGGTCAAGGCCAAGGAGCCGCTACGGCTCTTGGTCAACGCCACCCGCGGGCCAGACGCCGGCATCTACCAGGCCTATCTCGATCACGTGGCCGTCGGCAAACCGATCGACCTCTGGAACGACAAGGTCGATAGTTTCGAGTACCACCTCTTGGACTTCTGGCCCGAGCCGGGCAAATATACCTTCATGCTCGAATGCACCGGCAAGAACGCCAAATCGACCGGCTACGACCTTGGTTTGGAGAGCGTTCGTCTCCGCGAGCGTCGTCCCCGCGTCACCCAATATGGCTACGACAAGGACAAGGATTGGCGGAAGAACCCGACGGTGTTCGAGGACGATTGACTTCATAAAAGAACATGCCCACGACAAGCGTGGGCATGTCTCCCCCCCAACTTTGTGCCGGCGTCGGTCTAGTCATCATTGTCGATGAAGACCTCGTCGGCGAAGCGTCGCTGGGCGGCGATTCCCAACTCATTGAGCCGCCGCCGTTTTCCGATGGCGTGCCAAGGGCCGACATTGGCCAGTTCCGGCATCATCTCGGTAAGCTGGGCGGCCATCGTCAGCGCCATGCGGCGGACCGATTCCTGCCGGGCCTGTTCGGCCATCGCGCGGACCGTCTTCATCAGCCGCACCAGTTGCGAACGCTCGAGGATCGGCGAGGCCAGTCCGTCGCCGGTCTCGACCAGCAGCTCGGCCACCGGCACCTCCAGCACCTCTTGCCAGGCGTACACGACGCTCAGCGGCAAATCGGCCGTCTCGCATTCTTGCCGCTGCACCTGCTCGAGGTCGATGTTCAATCGTCGCGCCACCGTGCGGCGCGACACGCCCTGCTGTCGGCGGACGGCCGCCAGCCGCTGCATCGGCCGGTTCTCCGTCGGCGGCGTCGGCCGATTTTCTGCCGCTGGCAAGGGGACATTGACCGGCGGCCCCACGCCCGAAAACCCGCAGTGTCCAATGCTCATGTTCCTAGCCTCCTTGGTCCGCGCAGCGCAGACCGCGAAACGACGAGAAATGGAGATAAGAAAACGACTCACCCGCTCGGCCCCAAACTCTCTACATTCGGCAATGATAGAACCGAATGTCCAGGCGACGCCACTTGCCCTTCTCTCAGCGTCGCGCCGAGGTTGACCCGCCGGCCAAAGCCGTCTGGCGGTCGCGGCGACTGCCCTGTCTTACGAACGGAAAAGATAAATCGGCAATCTCCACGACCTTTCTAATGATACCGCGCAGCGGAGAATTGGCAAGGGTGAAATTCTCATGAAAGCTGGCGGCTCAAAGGCGCGGCTTCGATGGCAACAAGGGCATGCCAACTGCCCTAAGTTAGTATCTTAGTACGAATCGGGCGAGCTACTTCTTCCTTTTTCGCCCGACGGCTCGTTGCTCTTGCTGCAAATGCCTACGCCGCTCGCCGCGGGTGGCGTGATGGACTTCAGCCTCGGCCAGCGGCTTGCCCATCTGCTGTTTCATTTGCGCGATGCGATCCCGCAGGGCGGCGGCACGCTCGAACTCCAATTCCTCGGCCGCCGCCAGCATTTCGGCCTGCAACTCGGCCAGGTATTCCTCGGTGATATACTGCGTCTCCTCGCGGAAGCCCACCGCGGCGTTCGATTGCGCATGGGCGGCGGCCTCGGCCTCGATCCCCGCACGAACGCTTTTGCGGATCGTCTCCGGCGTGATGCCGTGCTCGGCATTGTATGCCTCTTGCATGATCCGCCGCCGCCGCGTCTCTTCGATCGCCCGCTGCATCGAATCGGTCACCCGGTCGGCGTAGAGCATCACCTTGGCATTGACGTTGCGGGCCGATCGGCCGATCGTCTGCATCAGCGAGGTCTCGCTCCGCAGAAAGCCCTCCTTGTCGGCATCGAGAATCGCCACCAGCGAGACCTCGGGCAGGTCGAGCCCTTCGCGGAGCAGATTGACGCCCACCAGCACGTCGAATTGCCCCAGCCGCAGATCGCGGAGCAGCTCGACCCGCTCAAAGGCGTCCAGATCGCTGTGCAGCCACTTGCAGCGGACGTCCTGCTTGCTGAAAAACGCCGCCAGGTCCTCGGCCAGGCGCTTGGTGAGCGTGGTGACCAGCACCCGCTCGCCAACGGCCGCCCGTTGGCGAATCTGTTCGAGCAGATGCGGCACCTGCGACCGCGCCGGCGCCACTTCGATCTCGGGGTCGAGCAGACCGGTGGGCCGAATCACCTGCTCGACGTAACGACCGCCGGTCTTCTCCAATTCATACGGACCCGGCGTGGCCGAAACGAAGATCACCTGTTTGGCTCGGGCTTCCCATTCGTCGAATTGCAGCGGACGGTTGTCCAACGCGCTCGGCAGGCGGAAGCCATGCTCGACCAGCGTCACCTTGCGGTTGTGATCGCCAAAATACATGCCCCGCACCTGCGGCACGCTGACGTGCGACTCGTCAACCAAGAGCAGATAGTCGTCGGGAAAGAAGCTCATCAGCGTATCGGGGGGCGAGCCGGGCGGACGGCCGGAAAGCGGCCGGCTGTAGTTCTCGATCCCCGGACAATAGCCCACTTCCTGCAACATCTCGATGTCGAACCGCGTCCGTGCGCTGAGGCGATGGGCCTCCAGCAGTTTGCCCTGGTCCTTGAACAGTTCCAGCCGCTCCTTCAATTCCTGCTTGATGTCGGCCACCGCCACCTCGATGCGTTCCTCGGGCAGCACGAAATGTTTCGACGGGTATATGTACATCTGCTCACGCCGCTCGATCACCTCGCCGCTAGTGGGATGGATGATCGAGAGCTGCTCGACCTCGTCGCCCCAGAACTCGACGCGGAAGGCGGTCTCCTCGTATGCCGGCCAGACCTCGACACAATCGCCGCGGACGCGGAACTTGCCCGGCTGAAACTCGAAGTCGTTCCGCTCGTACTGGATATTGACCAGCCGGGCGAGCACGTTGTCGCGATCGACCGTCTGCCCGACCTCCAGCCCGACCATCATCGCCCGATAATCCTCGGGCGAGCCGAGGCCGTAGATGCAGGAGACGCTGGCCACCACGATCACGTCGCGGCGGCTCACCAGGGCGCTGGTCGCCGCCAGCCGCAGCCGCTCGATCTGCTGGTTGATCGAAGCGTCCTTCTCGATGTAGATGTCGCGCTGCGGAATGTACGCCTCGGGCTGGTAGTAATCGTAGTAGCTGACGAAGTAGTGAACGGCGTTGTGCGGGAAGAACTCCTTGAACTCGGAGTAGAGCTGAGCGGCCAGCGTCTTGTTGTGCGACATCACCAGGGTGGGCCGCTGCACGTTCTGGATGACGTTGGCCATCGTGAAGGTCTTGCCCGAGCCGGTCACGCCCATCAGCACCTGCTGCGGCTTTCCGCTGCGCAGTCCTTCGGTCAAAGCCTCGATGGCCTGCGGTTGATCGCCGGCGGGTTGGAAGGGGGCTTCGAGTTGGAACATGCTTCCTCGGGTTACCGCAAAGACTCACAAGCCGTTAATTGTATTCTGCCGCGTACCGCCGTACCAGGAGTAGACATGCCACCATAGCGCGGTATAATCAGCGAAGTACGGCGTTTCTCGGAGCAAAGTCGTAATAAAGAGGCTACGGGAGCGGTACCTACGGGCACCCTGCTGCTCGAACAGCCGCTCAACTGACCCGATAAAAGCTGGGTGCGCATTCGATCAGCATGCCCCAGCGGACAGGTCGGCCGTAACATCTGAACGCGGAGGATCATATGGTGGGTTCCATTTCAAGAGCAACCGTTTGCCCCCTTACTCTGTCTTTCCTCGGTTATGCTGCGTACCTCAACTGGCCAAGGGAGAGAGAATACCAGCGGTTCTCACGTGTATTCGAGACGAGATCAAATCACATAACAGGCAAGATCACAATTGGTGACAAGACGGGAAGCATCGACATACCAGAGTTTGAGGACACCGTACCGAAGATGGTACCAAGCGGCACCTGCGTTCGAGAACCGTCCAAACAAGAAAAGCTCCGCGGGTGGCTAATGGCCGCAGTGCTCGTGGTATCCTTCTCGGCTATGCTCAGCGTTCTAGTGGCGTGGGTGAGCTATCATATGCGTGGCAAGACGCCTCCGAAGGAGCTTGTTGGCAAGTTCGACAAGATACTCACAGCCGCCATAGCATTCGCCTTCGGTCTTGCCATCAGCACGCCCGGACAGGAGGCGGTCAACAGAAGCATATATTTGCCAGGTGGCTCTGTTGAGACTGCGCCGGGCGACACCGGTTCCAACCCACCTGTCGCGGCACCCACACCGCCTCTCGATGAAGACCCACCCAGTGCCAAAGGTCAGACGCCCGCGAAGTGAGCACGTTCCGGGGGCATAGGGTTTACACCGAAGTTATGGCCCGTGCCGCAAACACGATAACCGCCGACCAGCTCTTCGAGACGCCGGGGCAGGAGCGCTTCGAGTTGATTGAAGGGAACGCCGTCTCAAGGTCGCAGCCGGGTTTCAATCACGGCTGTGTCGTCGCGAATGTCGGCGCTGCCTTAATGGGGTACGTCCGGCCGAGGAAACTGGGTGCGGTTGTAGCGGAAGCAGGTTTCTGCGTGGCGCGCGATCCTGATACCGTTCGCAGCCCGGATGTGGCGTTCGTGCGGGCCGAGCGGATTCCGCCAGGCGGAGTGCGGGCGTTTTTCGACGGCGCTCCCGATTTGGCCGTGGAAGTGATTTCGCCCTCCGACCGCGCCAGCGAAATCATTGCCAAGGCCGACGACTGGCTGCGCTTCGGCTGTACGGCCGTTTGGGTCGTTGACCCTGAAACGAAGACCGTAACCGTCTATTCCCAGCGGCCGCAGACGCTCTTCCTCTCCGTAAACGACACGCTCGTCTGCGAGGAATTGCTGCCGGGCTTCAGCCTGCCGGTGGCGGACGTGTTTGATCGGTGACCATCGGGTCGCTGGGCAGTGGGTCGCGTCATGGTTCTTCCATGGCGCGGTTCACGGCATTGCGTCCAGCGGCGCGACGAACCTTCTCCTGGAGTTCATCGTCTTTCATCGCGGCGCAAAGCTCCAAGTATTCGCCTTGGGGAACGACCTTGTGGGCGTCGCCAGTGGCCAGCAGGTCTTGCAGTCCCGGCCGGTCGCATTGGAATCGTTCGCGCACTTCCTCCAACTCCCGCTGTTGGTCAGCCGTCCGCTCGATCTTCCGGTGAACACGTTTGTCGCTCATATCAGTCCCGCTCCGGCAGGTTTAGGAACCTACTGCAATCTACTGCGATGTTCGATTGTAGGCAACTGGAGGTCTGTGGTGCGGCGAGATTCCTTGGCGGTCGATTGCGGGCCGAAGGCTCGGCCGTTCGCCCAGCCCAGGGCAACGCCCTGTGGAAGATCGGGGCGGGACACCGATCGTTCCGGCCCAACAGGCCAACGGTTCAGGAGAACGCTTGGCCCGTTGGGCCGATATTCGTGCGCTGCGGCCTCAGTTCCCCAGGGCGTTGCCCTGGGCTGGGCGAATGTTGCTCCTTCGGAGCATCCAAGAAATGTCGCTGCGCCGGAGGCTTGTGGGCAAGAAAGGAGCGACTTGCTTCTACTATCCGACTGGCGATTTCATCGACCCCGTGGGCCAGCTTCCTTTGGCAGCGCGGGACGAAATCTGGTCTTGATCAGACCCATCTTCTCGAACGGAATCGCCTGGAAGCCGGGGAGCTTTGAGAAGACCTCGGCGTTCGGGGCGAGGCGGAAGCCGCCGTGGGCGGCGTCGACAAAACCGGGATCGTGGTTGGTCGACCAGTTCTGCCGCGGATCGGCCTGCCAGTTGCCGCTCTTGACTTCGCCACACGCTACGAACACGTTGCGGACCGCGCGATTGATGCGTTTCGCGGCGGGTTGGGCGTCCATGAATCCGACCAGTTCGGGATACCGCGTCGTGTAGGGCGGCCGTGTGATATCGACCTCTTTGCGGAGCTTTTCGGTCCAGAAACAGTCTTGGCCGCCGCGGACGGCATCTTTCCAAACCGTGTCGGGCCAGGGGGCGGAGCCGAGGGCACGTCTGCAATCGATAAAGACGTTGTTCTCCGCCCGATTGTCGTGGCCGCCGTGGGAGAAGACCGTGCCGAACGAGCCGCGGCCGGGATCGCCGCAGCGGAGAAAGACGTTGCCAAAAACGGTGTCGCCGCCGTCGCCGTCGTCGAAATAGACGGCTGCCGTGCCGTGCCCCATCGGCCTGCCGATGTCGTACCAAAAGTTGTAACGATAGACATTGCCGCGGCACGAGGGGTTGCGGCCTTTGTGCAATGCGCCGCTGTCGTCGGTCTCGGTGCAGACGTGATGGATCACGTTGTACTCGAAGAGATGGTCGTTGCCGACGATGCCGATCGCCTCGTGCGGCACGTCGTGAATCAAGTTGTGGGTGGCGCGGTTGCCGACGCCCGCAAGCGTGATGGCCAGCGAGTAGGTCGGCTTCAATGCCGAGAACCGCCAGATGTGATTGTTCAGCGCTTCGTGGCCGGCGGGCGTCAACGTGCGGCGATCTCCGCCGGAAAGGACGATGCCGCCGGTGCCGGTGTCGTGGATGTCGCAGTCTTCAACCCGGTTCTTCCTACCGCCCGTGACGCTGACGCCAAGCTCGCGGGTATTGCAGATTTCGCAGGCTTGGATGCAAACATCGTGGCCGCCAACCAGGTCGATGCCGTCGGCCAAGGTGGCCTCGATCGTGAAACCGCGGAAGATGAGGTCGTGGGCGTCGCGGATCGAGACCAACGGCCCTTTCAACGTGGAGAGGACGACTCGGGCGCTCGCCAGCGGTGAGGGCGGCCAGAAATAGAGCAGGCCGGCTTTGGCGTCGATGAAATACTCGCCCGGCGAGTCGAGTTCTTCGAGCAGATTGAGCGCGTAGTAACGCCGCGGCGAAGGATTGCCCTGCTGGACACTATAGAGCGAAGGGGCGGCCAGCGTGATCTGCCGCTTGTCGCGATCGATGCGCTTCACCCGAATGACTTCCGCGTACCAATCGTAGCACCAATAGCCGTGCAGCCACACGCCCGCGGCGACGTTCCAGCGCGAGGGGCGATCGCCCGAGTACTCGAAGACGCCGCCCGCGTCTCCCTTGTCGCCGATGCGCGGGCAAGAGCCGGGGGCGATGATTTTGGCGACGGTCGCCCAGCCTTCGTTCGGCCAGCGGGCCAAGGTCATGCGGCGACCGTTGAAGAACAGTTCCGGCGATGTCGCCACTTGGTACTTCACCGGCAGCCCGGGCAGGTCGCCGACGCCCAGCGCGTGGAGGTCGGCCTGAACGACGTGCCGACGCGCGAGCGGGTCGAGCCGCCGCAAAATCCTCGAATCGGTCGTTCGCTGGAAGGCCTGGGGCGGGACGATTGGCCCTCCGGCGAGAAGCACCTTCTCACCGGGATAGACCTGGTAGATTGTCGGCCTTCCCGGCGCGCCTGAATCGCGGCCGTCGAGCGAGAACGTGTGCGCGATCGAGTAGACACCGCCGCGAACGACGACCACAGCGCTTTGGGCGGCAAGTTCGCCGGACGCCCTTAGCCTGCGGAGGTTGTCCCGCGCTTGCTCCAGTGCGCGAACGGGGCCGTCGCTTTTGTCTGCCGCCGGTTCGGCGAGCGTTCCCGACCAGGCGTCGTTGCCGTTTGTCGCCACGTAGAGCGTTACCGTTTCCGCTTTCGCCACCGCGGAGAATGCTGACAGCACAGCCATAACCAGAGCGACGCAAATCACCGTCATCGCACGGTTCACAGTATTTTCTCCAGAATTGGTGATCGTAAAATCCGCGTGAATCCGCGTGCCTGCGTGCGGGAAGGGAACGGGGGAAAGGACGGTGGGGCGTAGGCGGGATGGCAGTCGCTCGCGCGGGAACCCTGCTTGGCGATGTCCCACGCAACAGCTATAGCTTCGCATATCTGAGGCGGATTTGTCAATCACCTCGCGGCCGAAAGCCTGCACCGGGAACTGGTTGCCGTCAGATGGTTCCGGGTATAGAATCTGAAAATACGATAACGTCCGGGCCACGCGCGAGGATTCTCTATGAAATCCATCAAGGCGGTCTTCGCCGTCGCTTTGTTCCTGCCCTCGTTTGCAATCGCAGCGACGACTTCGGGCACGGTGACACATGACGCCGCCCGAAAGACGATCACGATGGCCGACGGCGAAAAGAACCTCGCGCTGCGGCTGAACTACGACGGCCGTTGCATGTTGGACCGGGTTTTCGTCCGCGGCCGCGAGGTGGTTCCGGCGGCCACGGGAGTGTGCAGCGGGATCAAGGTCGCCGGCCAGTGGTACACAACCCGCAGTGTGCCGACGCCCAAAGTCAGCGTGACGGGGAACGCCGTCACGGTCGAGAATATCAGCCTGAAGGGCGGCGGCGAAATACGGGAGACCTGGCTCTTCGGGGTTCGCCCCGATTGCATTCAGTGGGCGATTATGCGCGGATGCGGTGCTGGTGGCACGCTGGAAGACGACTACTTTCCCGGCTTCGATTTCACCGACAGAAGTTGGACCGGCGCGCTGCTGGGCACCGGAGGGGTCGCCTGGTTCAAGCTCTTCGACACGCCGGTGGCCACTTACGGCGTTCATACCGGGCCGGCCACGTTCTGGAATAAAGACGACGACTCCTGCCTACGGATCGTGCCTGAGGTGGCGGGCGACACACATGTTGCCGTCCGTTTCAGCCGTCATCCGCACGGCGTGATTTCGTGCAACTATACCGTCAGCGATCAGGAACTCTCGCCGAAATACAACAAGAATCGATTCCTCCGCGATCGGCAGGACGTTTGGGCGGCGTTTCCGATCGCGCCGGGTCGAAGGGGCGTGCTGCTGACACTTTCGGCTCCGAAATACTCCGAGGCGTACGATCGCGGCGTGCTGCGGGGAATTGACGGCGCCGCGGTGCGGGAGATCGCCAACACCATCGCCCGGCTCGGGGCGATCGACGCGAACATCCACGGCAGCAACGGCTGGTACAGCGGTTACGCGGTCTTGCAGGAGCAGTGGATCGCCCAATTGGGATTGTTGATCGACGATCCGTACTATTTCCAATCGTACTCGGACACGCTCGATTACCAGCGCGATCACGCCGTGGGCCGCGACGGCCGGGTCAAGCCGCGGTGGTTCTACGACGCCGGCGACTCGATGCCGGGCACTTACGACGCTTTCGGCTTTTACGAGTGCCAGTGGGGTTGGATGCTCGATTCACAGCCGTGCTTCGTCGCCAACGTGGCCGAGCAGTTCGATTTCAACGGCGACGTGGCTTGGGTTCGCCGGCACAAGGCGACCTGCGAAAAGGCCCTCGACTACATGCTCCGCCGCGACAGCAACGGCAACGGGCTGGTCGAGGTGATGAGCGAAAGCCTCAAGGAGAAGAAGGGGAGCGACTGGGCCGACATCGTCTGGGCTTCGTTCGAAAACGGGCTGGTGAACGCCCAGATGTACAACGCCCTCGTGGCCTGGGCCGACGTGGAAGAGACCTTGTGCGATCCGGGCATGGCGGCGAAGTATCGCCGGGCGGCGGCGAAGTTGAAAGCGACCTTCAATCGCCCCGTCGCCGAGGGCGGGCTGTGGGATCCCGAGCACCGCTGCTACGTCCATTGGCGCGAGCGGGACGGCTCGATCCACGGCACGAACCTCTTTACGCCCGTCAACTTCCTGGCGATCGCCTGCGGGCTGTGCGACGACTCGGCGCGAAGGGCCGCCGTGCTCGATCAGATCGAAGCACAGATGCAGCGCGAGAACCTCTCCTTCTGGCCGCTTTGCATGTCGTCCTATCGGCAGGAGGAGGGCGGCGGCTGGCCATTCCCAAGCTACGAAAACGGCGACATTTTCCTGGCCTGGGGCGAACTCGGCATCCGCGCTTACGTCGAGCATCGACCCGAGGTCGCGGTGCGAATCGTCCGCAACGTCATCGATCGCTACCGCCGCGACGGATTGGCCTTCCAGCGCTACCTGCGCCGGTCGCAAACCGGCGAGGGCGGCGACATCCTCTCGAACATGGCCAGCCCCATCGTCGGGCTCTACCGCGACATCTACGGCATCCAGCCGAAGTGGAACCGGCTCCGCCTCGATCCCCACCTCACGCCGGAACTCAGCGGCACGCAACTGAAGTACTGGCTTCGCGGCCAGAACTACACAATCGACCTGAAAATCGGCGATTATGGCGTCACCGTGGACAAGTTCACGGTCCGCGATAAGAAGGCGTTCGCGGTCGATGCGAAGGGGGACACGCTCAGCTATTTCAACGGCACCCGCAAGACCCCCTCGATGACGCTCGTTCGCTCGGGCGCTGCGCCGCTGGAAATCCGCATCGACACCTGGCCGGCGGAACAAAACGGCGTCCGCAAATGGACGGAATCGGGTGGTCGAGCGGCGAGCGACGTTCGTCATGTCGTGGCCGATCTGCCGCCGAGAACCCGCTGGACACTTTCGTGCGACGGCAAATACAGTGAAACGCTGCTCAGCGACGAGGAAGGACGGATCGTCTTCATCCAAAGCGATTCGACAGCGCCGGCAGTCCTTGAGTTGCTACCAACTTCAAGATGAACGACCGCTGTGCGGTCCTTCCCCTTTTCCCCCTTTCCCTTTTCTCCTTCTTACACCGGCGGTGCTCCTTCATTGCTTTGGTGTCAGCACAACCATCGCGCAGCCGCGTTTCAGGGGCACTTGCAACTCGAGCACGCCCGCTTTGAAATCTGCCGGCACCTCAGCCGCGGCGTCGCTGCCGGGAAGAAGTGCCTTGCCGCTGAACTTTTCGAGGCCCGGCAGGTTTCGCAGGCGAACCGTCGCCGATTTCGCCTTGCCGGCGAAGGTCACCGGCAGGGCATAGCCGGCGGGCGTCTGAAAGAGATTGACCTTGACGTTCGCTTCAGTGGCCTCGACACAATGCGGCGCCAACACCCATTTTCTGCCGCGGAGCGTGTCCAAGAGCGGACCGTAATCCAGGTAGAGCCGATCCGCCTTGGCATCGGGATTGATGCAGTGGTTGTTGAACGGATAAGGGGCGGTCGGAAAGACGCCCAGGTGCAAGTGCCGCTGCATGAAGGAATCCTGGTCGGGCTGGTCGAGCGTTTCGTTGTAGGTCCAGGCCAGCACCGGCTTGCGGATGCCCATCAGGGCCGTGGCGTTCAGGGCCGAGGGCGTGTTGCCGTGCTCGGCATAGATGCCATCTAGCTGGCGGCACAGCTCCAGTCGCATCGTCATCGTGTTGGCGAAAATCACCTTGTCGGCCTTGTGCATCAGCGGGCCGAGCTTGTCGGTGAACGCCAGCCACGACCGATAGAGCGAGCGCGCCGGCCGCCCATCGACCCAACTCACGCCGTCGTCGCCCGCGGGATTGTAGAGCCGCAGCCAGTCGAGCCGATCGATGCAGAATGCCGTCGGTATCGGGCAGCAGTTCGATATTGCGGCGGGCCTGCTCCAGCATGAAATTGCAGTACGCCGGGTCGCCGACGTCGACGATCCACGCCCCGTAGCAAGTCGGAATCGGCGGCTTCAGGTACGCCTTCGGCATCCGCAGCTTCAAGAAGGCCAACGGATCTTTCCAGAGCGTCGGATCATCGGCCCGCTGTTTCGATACGTCGCGATCCACCAGGTTCTTGCCGAACTCGGTTACGTTGAAGTAACTGAGCACGTGGAAGCCATGCTCGCGCATCCATTTGGCGTAATCATTCATCTGCCGGCAGGAGGTGGTGTTGGCCTTGCCGGTCGGCCGCGGTTCGTCGCAGGAGCGGGTCCATTTCTCGTCGACGCTCTTGACCGGCGGGATGAACATGCCCATGTAGGGAAAATCGTCGGAGAGTTTCCAGTTGATGCGGAAGGCCATTTTCTTCATCTTCTCCGCGTCGAAGGGCCGCTCATCGCCCGTGTACGCCCCGCAGCCGGCCATCTGGTCGAACGCGCGGATTCGGCGGATTGAAGTACTGCGGGTACTTCTCGACCATCCAGCGGAGCCCGCCGCGCCAATCGGCCTCGTGGCCGATGAGGTCGGCCGAAAAGGACGTCCATACGTCGCCGTCGCCGAGCCGGTTGCAGGTCCGGCAGAACCGCAGCCGGCCGGAGCCCGAGACGCCAAGGTTCATGTTCAACAGCACGTCGTCCGGCGGGATGAGCAGGCTGAAGGCATCGTCGCTGTCGGGCGCCCCGATCGTCACTATTGGGATCGAAATGAAATCCCCATACACCGGTTCAATATGCGCCGTGTTGCCATAGTGCCAACTGCGATCGACCAGCGGGATCATCTTCAGCGGATCGCGCCAAACGTCGCCGCGGCGCTGCGGATCGGACCATGCCGTCCAGAAGCGAAGCCCCTTCGGCTTGCGGCAAGCCAACTGGGTGATAACGCCGGTCGTCCAACGCGTGCCGTCGTTGAAAACTCTGGTCTCCCAGTGGACGCCGTCTTTCGTCGGGGTGAATCGCTGATCGACCCAGAATGAGCCATCACCAAACGTCTTGATTTCCAAGTGGGTGCTGCCGTCTCTTGTCGGGATGGATCGCTCTTCCACACCGTATGGGTGCGGGATGTAGTGCGACAGTTTCTGTGTGACGACGACAATGCCTCCCTCCACCTCTTTAACGGTGGCTTTACCTACGGGCCAACAGCCCGACAGGCGAATGCCTCCGTGAACCGGCTGTGAGAATCTGCCGGCCTTGATGCTGCACAGGTCGCCGTCTTCGCTGAACCCGAGGGTCAACCTGGGCGACTTGACAGTGTAGCGGACGGGCTTGTCGGCTTCGACCGTTTCGGGCTCGCAGATCACGACCGGCTCGGCCCAATCGGCGTGATCGCTGTTGTTGCCGTCGCCGGCGTCGGTTGCCACGAGTTTCAACTCGCCGACGCCGCCAAGATCGACGCTGACGTGTTTGGCGGGCGTGTCGGAGCGCATAACGCCGCTGTTGAACAGTTCGCGGCCGTCGCCGAACACTTTGAAGACGACGCTGGCCGCCTTCGTGTAGGCGATCTCCGCATCGACGCCGACCCAGGCCTCGAAGCGTTTGCACGGGCGGTCGAGGTAGTAGACCAGCTCGCTAGGGGCGTGGGTGCCGATTCCGCGGGCGAACTTGCGATCGCCGATCCGCAGCGGCTTGCCCAAGACGCTGGCATCCTTGTGCAACTCGCCCCAACCCTGTTGCACCGAATCGGGAGCGACGTCAACCAAGGAGACCTTCTCCAGGGTAGTTCCCGCTGCCGGTCGTTCGCCGGCGTCGACGGCGGCGCCAATCGTTCCGGCCAGCAACATCAATAAAGACGAAAGAACCAGCGGTCGCAGAGAGTTCATGGCTGCTATCCCTATTTGCTGAGGGATTCGGGTGCGGCGGGAAAACGTGCGGCTCGCAAGGTGCGCGGTCGGCGGCGGGATGCCCGCATTGTAACGGTGGTGAGGGCTTGGGTGCAAGCGGCCACGGCGGGCCGCCAGGGCCGATCAGTTTTTCAATTTGGAGATTGTAGGAGGCGACTCCTGTCGCCGACTTGGGTGCCGCCCAGCCGAAATTGCCACAAATCGGCGACAGGAGTCGCCTCCTACGGCGAAAACCGATCGGCCCTGGGCGGGCCGCCCGTTCTCTCGTTCCGCGGACACGCGGTCGGCGTGGCGCCGGCGCCGGTTATGGCGAAGACGTCGGCCCGTAGGCGGGGCTGGTTGCGCTTTGACGCACCCCGGCGAAACCCTACTACGCAGCGGACTACTCGCGGAGGCGCTAGAAAACACCGCAATCTCGTTCTCCTCATCTCCAAGCTACCCTTGTTCTGAAGGGGACGGCTGTGACCGTTTCTTGGTGGGGAGCTCTGCACACATAGGTCGGCGGCCTATGGCTCCGGGCAACTATAAACTCCTGTTGGTTGACGACGACCCGGCCACGCTGCGGCTACTCCGCAAGTGGCTGGAGAAGGCGGGCTATCCGGTCAGCACTGCTGCCGACGGCCAAGAGGCGCTCGACGCCATCGAAGCGGATTGTCCCGACTTCCTCATCACCGACTGGGAGATGCCGCGCGTCAACGGTCTGGACCTGTGTCGCAAGATCCGCGATCTCTCCTTGCCCCATTACGTCTACACCCTCTTTCTCACCGCCAAGACGGGTGCGGCCGACATGATCGCCGGCCTGGAAAGCGGCGCCGACGACTTTCTCAGCAAGCCGGTCGCCGAAACCGAACTCCTGGCGCGGCTGCAATCGGGTTCCCGCGTCGTCGAGTTGGAACGCGAACTGAGCCTGATGGCCCACACCGACTTCTTGACCGGCCTGCTCACGCAACGCACCTTTTTCGACGCCTTGCAGAAGGAATGGCACCGCTCGACGCGGCTAAAGTTGCCGCTGAGCTGCGCCATGGTGGACCTCGACTTCTTCAAGCAGATCAACGACGTTTACGGGCATCCGGTCGGCGACTCGGTGCTGAAGTTCGTGGCTGAACTGCTGCTGGACAATTCGCGGGGCAGCGACACGGTCTGTCGCTACGGCGGCGAGGAGTTCTGCATCCTCTTGCCGGAGACTGGAGAAGAGGGGGCCGCCGTTTGGGCCGAACGCGCCCGGGCGCGGCTGGCGGCCTTGTGCATCCCAGCCGACCCGAAGCACATGCACGTAACCGGCAGTTTCGGCGTTGCCCAACGCGATGGCGACGTGCCCAATCCAGCGGCGCTCGTCAAATTGGCCGACCAGGCGCTACTCTGCGCAAAACGCGCGGGCCGCGACCGCGTCGTCCGCTATGCCGCGACGGTCGATCTCGGCAAGCACAGGTCGTGCGCCGCGGATTGGCACGATGAGGTCTTCAAGCACATGCGCGCCCGCGACGTCATGAGCCCGTTGGTCGCTTTCCTGCAAGCGAACGATACGATCGACGAGGCGGCGCGGTTCCTGCTTCAGTCGGGCGTTGTTTCCGTGCCGGTGCTCGCCGCCGATGGGACGCTGATGGGGCTGGTCTCCGAGACCGACTTGATGGCCGCCACCGCTTCGTTCGAACGCTGGCAACGGCCGCTGTCGAGCGTGATGCGCTGCAACGTGATCTGCTACGAAGAGAAGACGCCGATTCGCATCATCTACGAGTTTCTCTGCCGCGTTTCGCTGCGAGGCGTGGTCATCACCAGGGATGGCCAGCCGACCGGCGTCGTCAGCCGCAACTCGCTATTACGCTGCTTCCACGAGTGGGAAGCCGACCGGGAGCTGGCGGCTTTGTCCGTTGTGCCAAGTTTTTCGCCCGAATGTAGCACGCCAGACATGGCATCTGCGTCCATCCTCCGCAACCCGGGCAGCGTTTTGGCAGGCCGGCCGGGGGGATGAAGTCATCCCCGTCAGGCTCACGAGGGGCGGCGCGGTCGCGGCGTCTTCCGGCGGCGATGGCATTGACCGTGCCGCGGCTGATTCCAAGCTGCTTGGCGATTTCACGCTGCGAGACCTGCCCCTTCCGCAGCATTCGGCGGACTTCCTCGACCAACGCCGCTGCAATCATCGTTCAACTCCTCCCGTCGCAGCGACAAGGTAGCACAAAAGGTACATAATAACAACCATAGTTTTGGACATTTCATGACGATTTGTGCCAGCTACTGCCCTGCAACCCCCACTTCCTGGCCGCATTGGCGCTGGACATCTCCCGATATTTCGTCTAAAATAATGGCCATGACACTGCAAACCTACGATCCCCAGCAAGTAGACCAGCTTGCCTTGCGGCTGCTCGATTTAGCGGCAATCGTCCGTGAAATGGCGAATCGCAGCCGCGAGCACGGCATCGCGGAATTCGCTCTGCACGACAAGAAAGCCCTCGAATGGTGCGCGAAACTGGAGCGATGGGCGCGCAAAACCCAAGCCGATCTGGAGGTGCGAATCCTCGAGGAGCGAGCGGAGCGGCGCGGCCGGGACGCCGCCGAATAACGCCCCAATTTGCGTCTGTAGCATCATTACCGGGTTCGACAACAAGAAAAAGCCCTCGTTCCCACGCTCCGCGTGGGAACGCACTGGTCCCGACGCTCTGCGTCGCCCGTCCCGGCGGAGAGCGCCGGAAAGACAGCGGTTCCCACGCGGAGCGTGGGAACCAGAACCCGGTAATGATGCTACAGACGCCCGATTTCGGGCATTTCGCGACTATTTGCCTGTCCGAAAAGTAATGTCGTATGCCGTTTAGCAGCCGCCGGCGCCACGGCCCTGAACTGCGGGAAAGCCCGGGGTGCCGTGCCAGCGGCCGTTGAACTTGACGACATTCTCAGTCTGACACTCGATAAATTGCCTCTTCCGATCACCGTCAATAGAGCGACGGTGCTCAAAAGTGTTGCCAAAACGCAACACTTGATGACTTTGTTGTGGCGAATTCGCCCTACGTCGGTTCCCACGTGATGGCCCGATGAGAGGGTCCTCGCCATAACTCGTGTTGACATCCTACTTTGCGCTGCCAATCTCGGCACGCACGTCCTTTGGCGCACGATGTGCTTTTCGGTCGTTCCGCTCTCCCAGCCCCATCTACCGCGCGTTGAGGACGTCCAGCCTTGCCCAAGTCCATAAGCCGCCACGCCCGACACCCCGCCGTTCGCCGCCATCCCGAGGCCGGCCGATCCGGCCTCCAATCGCAGGATCGCCCACGGTCGTTGGCCGAGGAAGCGTTCGACCCGTCGCTCGACGACTTCGAGACCAACGCCTTAGTGAGTCCTGAGGACGATCTTGGCGAGCCGCTGGACGACGAGCATGGGAAGGAACAGACCGGCGAGGACGACCAGATCGACGATCCGGTCCGCATTTACCTGATGCAGATGGGCGAAATCTCCATGCTCAACCGCCAGGAGGAGATGGCCGTGGCCAAGCGGATCTACCGCGGCCGCCGCGGGTTCCGCTACAGCATGTTGGCGACCGATTACATCTTGCACGCCGCGGTCGGTTTGTTGGAGAGCATCCGCGACAATCGGCTGCGATTGGATCGCACGATCGAAGTCTCGGTGGTGAACCTCCGCGAAAAGGCCCGGCTGTTGAAGGTATTGACGCCGAACCTGCGGACCCTGCATCATCTCATGTTGCAGAACAAGCGCGATTTCGCGCTGGCCATCCATCGCCGCCAGCCGCGGAAACAGCGGCGGCTGGCCTGGCGACGGCTGCTGAACCGCCGCGTCAAGGCGGTGCGGCTGGTCGAAGAGATGGGACTACGCACCCAACGCTTGCAGCCCTTTCTGACGAAGTTGCGGCAGATTTCCGAGCGGATGGAGGCGATTCGCCGGCAACTGTCGGCCCCCTGCCGCGTCGAGGCGGACATTCTCCGCGCCGCCGAACTGCGCAAGGAGCTCCGCTACCTGATGCGGACCACGCAAGAAAGTCCCGCCACGCTCCGCCGACGGCTCGCGCGGATCGACGCACACGCAAGCCGATACGAGGCCGCCCAACGCGAGCTCTCCGCCGGCAATCTGCGGCTGGTCGTCTCCATCGCCAAGCGCTACCGCAACCGCGGCCTGAGTTTCCTCGATCTGATCCAGGAAGGAAACACCGGCCTGATGCGGGCGGTGGACAAGTTCGAGAGCGCCCGCGGCTATAAATTCTCCACCTACGCCACCTGGTGGATTCGCCAGGCGATCACCCGCGCCATCGCCGACCACAGCCGCACAATCCGCGTGCCGGTCCACATGATCGAGAGCATGAGCCGCGTCCGCACGGCCGCCCGCCAGCTCATACAGATCCGCGGCAGCGAGCCGACCCTGTACGAGACCGCACAACTGGCCGGGCTCTCCGTCGACGAAACCGAGTGCGTGCTGCGGATGTCGCGGCAGCCGCTGTCGCTCGATCAACCGGTGGCCGATCGCGACGAAACCTATTTCGGCGAGTTCTTGCAGGATCATCGCGAGGAGGATCCGCTGCTGGAGATGGGCCACTCCATGCTCAAGAACCGCATCGCCGAGGTGCTCTCGTCCTTGGAGTACCGCGAGCGCGAGATTCTGCGGCTGCGGTTCGGGCTGGCCGACGGCTACGCCTACACGCTGGAAGAGGTGGGCAAGATCTTCTCCGTCACCCGCGAGCGCGTCCGCCAGATCGAGTGCAAGGCGCTGCGAACGCTGCAGCATCCCAGCCGCGCCCGGCAGCTTGCCCCCTTCGTCGAGCGGCCGATCGCCGCCCCGCTGGTCCCGCTGAGCCCCGCCGTCTTCCCCACCGTCGAAAACGTGTGACCCAGCCGCTTGCGGCTTCACAACGAATCTGCGGCAAAGGCATCCGCCGTCCGCACAGACTCAGCCGGGCAATCCGCGGGCTCACCGTTCCGACCGGCGGCCGGGGCGGCCTTTGCCGAGGGGGCGATTTGCCGATCGCCTCGATCGGCAACTTCGCAGGATCACCCGCCGCCGCGATGGGGCCGACCTGAGTCCCACGGACGCCGCACGTCTCGTGCAGGTCGGTGATTGCGCCGCCGCATTTTGGGCACCGCCGCATCGCTGCAACTCCCAAGGCCCCTCTTTCCCGGCCACCGTCTCGCCATTATCCTCGGCGTCGCCGCTCGCCGCAATCACCACGACCACGCCGCCACGGTCGGCGGTGTCGGACCGTCGCCGTTGTGAGCCGCCACTTGACGGTATTGACAGAATGTCGCAGACTAGTGGGGTATCCGTCTCTTGCGAGAGTGGCGGAATTGGCAGACGCGCTGGACTTAGGATCCAGTGGGGAAACCCGTGCAGGTTCAACTCCTGTCTCTCGCATTTACTCCCCTAACCCTTGTGACGCAACGGCTTCCGTCGATATGTCGGCGGGGGCCGTTTCTGTCTCGGGAGCCTCTTCCGGCCGAATGTTGCCAAAAGTGTTGCCAGATTCCCAATTCCGCCCCCATACCTCGTCCGCTACGGAGTCGGCGTCCATTGTCACGTAAAACTTCATGGTGGTGCCGATTTCCGAGTGGCGCATCAGCCGCTTTAGGACGGCTGGCATAACCCGCTTCGCCCAGCGGGTGCCGAAAGCCCGGCGCAGGTCATGGGCACTGGCAAACTTCTTGACCGTGGTGGGGGTCAGCTTCCCGTCTACCCGCTTGCTCTTTTCGACCGTCGCCACCACCACGCCGGCCTTTCGCCCGATTGCCGACACGATACGGCCAACTTCGTTGGGGGCAATCGCGCATCCGGTCTTGGGCGAAAGCAGCTTGAAAACCATGCCCACCCGCTCGGCTTCCGGGGTTTCCATGATGAGGTTGTAGAAGTCCTCTGTCATGGGCAGTCGCTCATCCCGGCGGGCTTTCTGTGCTGCCGCCTCAATACGGAAGGCGGGCCGTCGCCCGGTCACGTCGATAGCGAACGGGGCATCATCATCCCATGACAGGGCAATGGACTCCTCCAGACGCAACCCGCCGAGGTATAGACCCCGCAGGTAGCGAATCCACGCCGTTACGTCATGCGGCCGAACCTTGGGAACCGCTGCAATCATGCGGTCAAACTCTTCACCGCTTACCGCCCGCGCCTTTGCTCCGCCGGCTCGGGGAATAAACATTTTCGGCACGGCAGACAGCAAGCCCACGGATTCGCCCCACGATAGCGCCGCTCGCAAGTTCCGAAACGTGGAACCGATTGTTGATTCCTTCATGCCCTCTTCCCGTAGCTTCGCCTGAAAACGCGACAAAGCCGCCGCTGTCAGCTTGCAAAGGCGGTCAGGGTTCAAGACACGTTGCAAGTGGTTTGCCGCCGCCTTGAAACTGCTGGCCGTCTTAGGGGACAAGGCGGACAGCTTTTCGGCTTCGTACCGCTTGCGGAAGTCTGCCCACGTCACCTTGGACGGCGGAGCATACCGCCCGGCCCGCAATTCCTTTTCCAACTCCCCGGCCAACCGCTCGGCTTCGCGCCAATCGGTAGTGCCGGCAGACTTCGCAATCTTCTTCCCGCTGATGGGGTCGAAGTAGACGAGTGACAGCGGACGGCCGGGGCCGTAGCTGTTCACCTTGACGCGAATCTCGTCACTCATGGGGTATCACTCCAAGAAAGACCATGAGCCGTGATACCCGCTAAGAAGTAGCGCTGGGCTACCGCGCGGCCTTGCTTCCCGCCTATGCGGATCGTCGCTTGGTTACGCGCACGGATACCACGGCTCACGGCCTGATGGAACATCGTTCAGATTCCAGCGTAGGGTTCTTAAGCCCTGATGGTCAGTCGAATCGACCACCAGGAGCATTATCGCAGATTTTTGGCCGGCGTCAACAACATTCTTGGCAACAATCGGATGAAAGACCCCCGAAAAACACGGGGAAAACGGCGTATGACATTGGATTCATTGTCCGCTTCCCGCTGTTGTCCCCTTGTTTCGGCCTTGCTTCGTGGACCCAGCAAACGTAACGAAACCGATCAACACGCCCTCCCCCGTCACAAATCTTCTGGGGGACGTGGCCCATGCGGCGGGGGTGCCTTTTCGCTCGCGTGGAAGCCTGTCTCTTGAATGATGCTGGGGCTTGCTCCTGTTTTGATGGTTCCGGTTGCGAAATGATGTCTTTCCGAGCGCGCATTATCGGGCTAGCCCATTTTTCGGCAACCGGCCAAGTCATTTTTCTGGCCTCCCAGTTCCCTTGCTTCCCATTCTTCGGGGAAGTAAATAGTGGTATTGTCGCGCTGGCCGAAATCATCGTCGGCGGCATCGGTGACTACAACTACTTTTGCGTCGAGTCGGGTGGTGTACTGCGACACGATTTGCCCCCCGTCGCGCAATGCTTGATCGTTGAGGGCGGCGGCTAGTTCGTCAACCTCTCCCCAATCGCCAATCGCGTTGCGGTCCAAAAAGTCTATCGTCTTCTGGCCGGCGTCGGCAATGGCTTGTTGTGCGGCTGGCGTGCTGAGGTAGTGCGTGGTGCGTAGTGGGGCGGTCAGCAGCATGACAATGCGAATCCATCGCAAGCCGTGCGGCGGCCACGGTCTTGTTGGCGGTTTCTTAGGTGGCGGCGGTTTCAACTCCGCGAACGGTATCTTGAGCGCGTCGGCAACGCGGCGGATGGTGAAGTCGCGCGGGTTGGGCGAATGTTCCAGGCGCGAGGTGTGGGATTGGCTTAAGCCGATCATGGCGGCGAGTTTCTCTTGTGTCAAGTTCGCAGCCAGTCTGGCGCGGCGGATGTTCTGGCCGATATGCGGGCGGTCGTCAGAAAGCATGGTTTTCCGTAGCCTGCACTCGGTCATGTGGCCTCCCGCTTGAGTGCCAGGCGACACCCGATCTCATCGAAAACCTCGTTGAACGCCTCTTCCACCGCCGGCAGACTTTGCACCGTGCTGTAGATTGCATCGTGAAGTGTGAGGCAGGGCACGCGCCCGATCAGCCTCGGGGCAACATTCTCGATAACCAACCAGCTTTCGCGCCGTTGCAAGCGGCGAATTAGTTCCGCGTGGTCGTTACGGTTGACGGCACGAATGTAGTCGTACACGCTCGGGAACGTCTGTCGGAATGCTTGCTCAACGGTGCTTGGGTAGCGACCGCGCTTGGCCAGCACGTCGCGTAGGAAGCCGAGCTTCACGCGGTCGCGTTCCAGGCCCGTCGCTTTCATCAACGAATCGTAGAACAGGCCGCTGAAAACCAGAGAAGGGAACGAGTCAGGGGTAGGCGGGGAGGTAGAGTCAGAGGGCAGGGGGACAGGGGAGGGAGGTGAGGCCGGTCTCCAATGCTTATATGTTGCCGGGCCTTTTAACCCGATGGCGGGGATATTCCAGGCCATTTCAAGCGCCAGCAGGGCCGGCTGGGCACACGCAATATCGACGCAGCCGACGTGTTCCGCGTCAATCCGCAGGGCTCGGCGTAGTTCGCGCTTCAGGCCGCTGATTCCGTTGAAGCACCGGCCGGTGCATCCAACTGAAAACCGGTATTCACTCGCCCCCAGGTGACTGACTAACACGTCTTGGCAAAGGCGAGTGTGCGTAGGCAGCGCCGTCAAGATTTGGTCGGCTTCCACCACGTCAATCGACAGTCGCCGTTGTTCGGCGTCCAAGGCGTAGTGAATCGGTTGCCAGCGGGTTTGTGATTCTTTGGCGTCTTGACGCTGCCGCTCTTGCGCGAGCCGTTCCAATAGTCCTGGTTCGACGGCCAGCACGCGGACACAATGGTCGCCTAAGAATCGGTGCGCGATACGATAGCCCTTGCACCGGACGCCAGCACGGTATGACGCTGTTTCGATAGCGCCGCCGTTCTCTAGGGCTCGCGCGACATCGGCTGCATGGTGGCCCATGACGCGACGAAGTATTCGGGAGTCCAGACGCACACAACCCCATAGGTCCGTATCGCGGCTGGCCATCTTGTGCAGAATCGTGCTCATCAGCCATCGGGCTTCATCGGCGCGGACGATGAATCGCGCCGGCAGAAACTCGGCCGGATCGAAACTGCGGGGCAGGATGAAAGTGACTGTCATACGTCCTCAGTGGCCGATTTTGAGCAAGCTAAATCGGTTTTCCGGTTTTTCCGTTTTTTACAAAATGCCAGGAAGCCCTCGGTTGTGACTTCACCGTCTGTCCCGCTCGTTGCTTTGACGTATTCCTCCAACCACTCCGCGGGGAATTCTGCCACCGCCCGGCACTGCCGCGCAAGCCTATCGCTCATGCCGAGTTCCTCCAGAGTGGCCGGGGCAGCCTCTTTTTTCCGTGGCCTCTCCCCACTCCGCTTTTTGGCTGGCGGGGCTGGATTTGTAAAAGCGACATCAGCGGGCGCATTGGATTTAGCTTGCTTGCCCGGTTTTTGCCCATCACGTTTTTTGCAATTTGCGGCCGCAATGACGGCGACCGCTTGGTCCCACGGCTGGGTGGGATCGGCGTTTAACGCCTTGCCGACTACACGGTCCAAGTTGGCTGGGAGTTTCGTCCGCTGGGCCGACTCGCCGGCCTGCTGGACAATGGCGTCAAGCTGGTCGCGTACAATCTCGACTTGCAAGGCACGGCGGTAGGCTACCGCCAAAGTCTCCGTATCGGGGATGACCTTTTTGATGCCGTTGGCCTGGAGCTTCGCCTCAATCCATCGGATGAAGTCGGCGCTTGTGAAGGCGTTCAATTCGACTCGCCTGCCAACTGGCCGATACGAACGGGGCGTCGCGCACAGGAACTTGACTTCCTCCGGCATTGCGCCGTTCTCTTTCAGGTTGCTGGTGGGATCGGACCTGTATTGGACCGGCTCCGATTCGAGGTTGTAGGCGCGTACGTCGGCCAGTCGTAACCCCAGGTCGATCACGTTAAAGTTGTGGCGGTAATCATACCGCGTAGTTCGCTCGTTGTAGTTCTGGTCGTAGTGGTCCACACCGGCGAGAGTTCCGGCGATACTGAAGCCGGCCTTGTCGAAGTCATGGAGCACCATGAGCGGGATGCCGTGCTTGCCGCAAAGTTCATCGGCAAGGTGGCGGCAGGCCACCACCGGCATTCCCTTTGTTGACATTATGGCGATGTCAAATCGCTCGGCCAGCTTGACGGCGGCAAACAGTGGCATGAAGCCCTCTTTTTCGATGAAGAGGACAGCGCTGAAGCGGTGTTCCGGGCCGCAAGTGGGAAACCGAGTAATCTTGTGGGCGAGAAGTCGGCTGGCATCCAGAGGCTTAATAACGTGGTCACGCACAGTTGCGAGATACTGCCTAACGTCCAAGGTGCCTAGCGGCGTGATAATCCCAGTGTGCGGTTCGGCAAAATGACCGCGCGCATCATAAGTAATGTCCCAATCGGAGGTCTCCTCCTGGTGGCAGGCTGTGTATTCGGGCAAGATCGTCTGTGTGAAGTATTGGGAGTTAAGCTCCGTCCGTTGCGTCGCCTCCATGATCGGGCCACGGCCGGCATAGTAGAGTTGCCGAGCGGCCACCGGCAGTCGGCCCCCATCGCTGGCTTTTGAGTAGGCGTCCGCCATCACGCGACATGCCGCATCCTTGATAGAAACCCGGTACAGGCGTATGAGGGCGTCCCGGCGCGATTGCGTCCGGCCGCGTTCCTCTGCCTTCCGCTGCTTCGTCCACTTCTTTGTAACAGACTCGATGCTCTTGATGATCGCACTGGCTTCCATGTTTACTTCCCTACTTGATTACCAAGGCGGATTTGCCTCGGTCGGTGTAGCGGACGCGCGGGTGGGCGACGTGCAACAGAAATATGATTGGCTCCTCGGCTCCCGCCCGTCGTTTCTCAAGCAGCGCCGCCAGGCCGTCGCCATACTCGGTGCCGAGTGTGCGGAAAGGATTGCCGATACCGGGCGACCAGTTTACCCCGGTTATGAGGCGGCGCGATTCCTTCGATGCGTCGCCACGCCACGCAAACGCAGTTTCAATTACCATAGGCAATCCTTCGCCGTCCATCTCGCATACCCGCTTGCACTGAAAGGTCTCCATCTCACAACCGGCTTGCTCCATGCGTTGGCGGATATGGGCCTCCCCAACGATCCCCAGTGCGGCCGGCTTGACAGGGGTGCTGTGCGCCTTGATCGAGGTCAACAGCTTGGCAATAACATCGTGTTGCAGGCCGTCGCTATTGGCCAGCGCGGAAAGGTTGGTCCGCGCCAGGCCCGTATCTTCCAAGACGGCGCGCTGCTTGGCCGTCCCCGTCAGCCCGCGAAACTCCTTGACCAGTTCGCGGACCGAGCGGTCGGTCGTGCGGTCCTGGTCGTGGGTGATGTAGGCCGAAACCAGCCGCTCAAATTCGTCTTGGCCGTACCAGTGGGGCGACGTGGGCTCGCTCGGCAACCACTTGGCCCACCCGGGATTGGTGGCCTTGGTGGTGGTCCGTTTGCCGAACCAATCCACCACAAGGGTCAGGTGGGGGTTCAAGAAGGGGTAGTCGTCGGCAAGTTGTAAAAAAAGGGTCTCGGCCTCAGCCAGTATTGAGCAAGCTGAAAACGGCCACCAAACCTTGATCGTGGTCCCGGTTTTTACATTTTCCGCCGCGTGGATGGTATGCGTGAGGGCAGGCTGTTGGCGGACTTGATCCACGCTGAAACTGACCTCGTGGCGTTGGCCGTGGGCGGAAATATCCACCCGGCCGCGTTCGCCGCTGAGAGCAAAGGGCATGGCTAGGATGGTTTTCAGGGCGTTGCCCTGCGCCCCGCGTGTGGGCGAAACGTAGGTTTCACGGGATGATACCCGAACGGAATAATCGAGGATCGAAGTAACGGTATCGGGCGGGATGCCTGGGCCGTTATCACTGATGCTTATACTGCCCTTGTCCACCCCGATGTGGATAGCGGGTGCCACGCCAGCCTCCTCGCAGGCGTCGAGGGCGTTGTCCAAAAGTTCTTTCAGCGCAACTAACGGCCACTTCTGGGGATCGTGGCCCGTCTGTGCCGTTAATTCTTTCTCGCTACAGAAGTCGAGCAGTCGAGAAGTCGAAAACGTGGTCCGATTGAGTTTAGGCGCGTCCGGTGCTTGCCGCGCGCGGCGGAGTGGGTAGACTTCATTGTGTGAATCCTTTCCGAACCCGGGTGCAACCTGCCACGGTGCCCGGGTTCTTTTTTCATCCGGCTGGGGTTGCTCGGCTTGTTCTACTCATGTTCCAACCTTGGTTGACTGTCGCCCCGGTCTGCTTCTTGACGATCGAGAAAATCAATCAGGTCGGAACCGCGCAGAAACTTCCACTTGGAAAAACGCATGACGGGCAAGCCGTCGCGCTGCATTGCGGCCACCGTCCGCGCCCCGAATCCCCAATCAGTCAGCCGGCGAATTGGGTATACCAGCCGCGGGTCAATGGGCGGACATGGCGGCACTGGTCGATGGGGGCCGGCCTGGTTGCGGGGGGCACTCATGCCGTCACCACCCTTTCCGCGAGTCTGCGGGCTCGCTCCACCAACACCTTCTCCACGGTCTCGGGATCGAACAGCAACACCCGCTCGGCTTGGACGTGGGGTAGCCGGCCAGCTTCGGCTTCGGCCTTCAGCCATCGCACGGGCACGCGCAGATGGCGGGCCATTGGACCGGCGGGCAACAGCTTCGGTAGATGAATCATGCCTCTGTTGTATCAGAGGCAACCCAAACGGTAAGGTTGATTAACGTCCGGTTAGTGCGGGGCTTCCACGGGCCGCCCAATGGCAGATAGGCCAGCCGGGGTTATAGCGTGCCCCTTGCGTTTCGTGCCCTCTGGTCGCTTGACGTATCCTATCCGCTTGGATTCCAGCCACCGTATCCGCTTGCTGATTTTCTGGTGTGAAAGCCCGGTCAACCTTTCAAGGTCGGGCTGATTGACGGCCGCGGAGTAAGCATCGGCCAATGCCGTCAGAATCAATTCATCCTCTGCCGTTATGGCGATTGCCCGCTGTCTCCGTTTCGCGCCGCCGAAGTCTTCTATCAGCACGCCTATTTCCCGCAAAATCGCCGGTGGGGCGGGGATCGCTGCGGGGTCCAATAACCCCGCGACCGTGTAGTAGCCCAGCAGCTTTGCGTTGAGGAAGTTGCCCAACTGTGCCGGTGGCCCGTTTACATCAAGGGTTAATTCTGCCGGTAGGTCGTGCCATGCCTTCTCAGCCTCCACCAGAATCGGGCGGACCTTCGTTTTGCGGTCGTCAACGGGAACGTCCTTTGAGAGAACTTGCCGAAGGGCTGTAAGGGTTTCCACAACGCGGGCAAACGCCGCCGCTAGATCGTCCTGCATGATCCTAATCCGTTTTCAGGGCCGGGCGCTGGGTGACTGCCAGGGGCGATTAGGTTTCCCCGGACTGTCACCCGGCATCGGCCGCCGTCGCGGCCACCCGGCTATATCCGTTATCGGCTACTCGCCTGACTTGACCGGCTCAATCCGCCATTGTTGTTCCACGGCCCCCTCGCGGAATACAGACTGACGTACCAGCTTCTCTGTACGAAACTCCAAACATTTTCCGCTAGCGCGGTTGGCGATGATGTAAAACCCGTTGCCAACGGGTCTGATTTCCCACCGCATGGAAGGATCATCGGAAGCCGGCACGTGGCGGAACAGTCGAAGGGGCTGGCCTTTGGCATCGGTGGCATCGTCTCGATTCTTGGCCCAATCCCGAATTGCCAAAAACTGACCGGATGGCTTGCATCGTAGCTTGAAGCAATCCCCGGCCGGTTCGATCCGCAATGGCTGGCGGTCGTTGAACAAGACGAGCCCCGTCGCTCGATTGATGAATCGCACCCAGCCAGTCGGCAGGGGATAGGCCGCTTCGGTCGAATCGGACGCAGTGGGCGCGGGCGAAGGATGCGTGTCGCCGGCCGCCTTGGGCTCGCTGGAAACCGCGGGATGCGACGGGTCTGCCAATTGGGCTTCGAGGTCCCCGATTTGAGCCCTCAGATTGGCCTCTTGCTGCATGACGGCCGGCCCCTGGTCAAGCGGTACTGAAGCCGGTAGCGAGTACAGCGCGGCGTAGAGTGCTTGGAGACGTAGGCGAATCTGCTCCTTTTGCGCTGCCGTCAGGCCCTTTTCGCCAGACGAGTCCGGCGCGGCCGCGGGTGACTGGATTTCCCGGTCTCGCCTCTCTTGTTCGCGGACGGATTCCGCTCGCTTTCCTCCGACTCCGTTTACCGCCAGAGCGCCGACAGCAATCGCCAGAATCAATGCAACGGCTAAGACCAGCCACAGACACCGGCGCATCCCGGCTTCGTTCAAGGTTCTTAGTCGGCTCGACCAGCCCCGTAGCGCTCGGTCTACTTTCCGTCCCCACCGCCTTGCTGGTACAAGCACTCGGCGAACCCACACGTCCCGCCGGTGCCGGGTCAACGCGCGAAGAACCTTGTCCCCTCTCCGCAGCACCCATCTTGCCACGGAAATAACCGCAACCAATGTCGCCCGGCTTCGTTCTTCCCCCCAGCGCAAAGCCTTGCGCTTCCATTCTTCCCACTGCCGTTTCCGTTCCTCCCACTGCCGCTGCACTTCGTGTTGCCTTTCCAGTTCCTCCTCATGCTGGCGTTGCCTCTGGACTGCCAAGCGTTCCGCGCGCTCCCGTTGCCGTTCCTGCTCTTCGCGGGCCAGTCGCTCCCTTTCCGCGGCCAACTGCCTTTCTCGCTCTTGTTGCTCGGCCCGTTGCTCCGGCGTCAACGCCACCGGCCTTCCGCATTGCGGGCAAGCCGCTGCGAATCTCGAAACGGAGTTGCCGCAGTCGGGACAGGGGAACAGATTCGTGTTTTCGGCCGGAACGTCGGACAGGTTACACGCCAGTTGTCCTTGCCGCACGGCTGCCCCGTCCGTTAGATCGACCATGTGGACCCCGCCCAACTCCGCGAATAGCGACCGGATATACGATTCCAGGTCTTTTTGAATGACGACCGACCACCCCGAAACCGCGAGGTTCATCCCGCCAGTTGCCACAAGCCATACGGCATTGCTGACAATGTTCGTCTTCCAGCTTCCTTGCCGAACGTCGGCAACAGTCTGGCTGCCGGCGTGGCGGACTTCAACCTCCAATGCCCGGTCGGCACCCACCACGGCGCGGACCGCGCTCCCCTTGCGCGCCTTGATCGTATAAGCGCCTTGGGCATCAAATGCCTTCGTTTCAAAGCCCTTCTCGTCAAGCCAGTCCTGGATTGCCTTGGCAGTCTTGCGGGTATCAAGACGGGAGGGGTGGGTAATCGTTGCCATACTTAACTTCCTCCCGAACCGGAGGGCCGCTCCGGCGTCAACGCGACCGCCTGACTGGGCGCTATTCCGACATCTCGGATGAGGGAGAGGATTCCTTTCGCGGCTTCGCGCACCTCGGGGTCGGCTGAGACGAGACGATCCGCCGCGGCAAGGTCGGCAACGGTCATATCGACGCCCGGAGCGCCTTTTGGCCACTGGCGCGGATCAGGCGGCAAGCCGTAGCGTTTCAGATAGGCCGACGACCTAGTGAAATAGGCGTCGGCGAAGTTCGGTTTGAGCCCTATGGCGGCGGTAGCGTCGGCAATGGCCTTTTCGTGGTCGCCCCACCGAAGGTATGCGGTTGCCCTTGTGAAGTACGCCAAGCACCCTTGCGTTGAGTCCGGGTTCAGTTGAATCGCCGCGGTGAGATCGGCAACGGCGTCCGTATAATCATGTCGCTCCAAGTAGGCTCCGCCCCGCCCGATTAAGGCGGCAACATTCTTCGGGTTCAGCAGGAGGGATTCCGTGAAGGCTGCAATGGCGTTATCGTGATCCTTGCCGGCCATGTAGAGCCCCGAACCTCGACGCGCGTAGGCCGCGCTGTTCGATGATCGCGCGCTCGCGGCAAGGCCCTTGCAGCTAATCCACCAAATGAAAGCGGCCACCGCGAAGGCCAACAGCAGCCCAAGGAAAGACATGGTACACCCCGCCACCTTCTTTTGCTCAGGCCGCCGGGTGGATCCTACGGCGGATAGATTTCCGCAGGAGCCCGCCCGGCACGTGGGCCGCCACCGTTGCAACGGCACAGCCGCCCGGCAATTTCACAATCACGCCCCAGCTATTCGGGCATGCGCCCAGAAATCAGTTCTCCCGAGACGTGGAACTTCCGGTTCCTCTTGCCGTATCCTTCAAACGATCGTCCATCTCTGGAAAGCGTACAAATCTGCCCGCCAGGCGGATTGTTGATATTGAGGGTTGAGCCCAGTTTCTTCCAGGTCGCCGTACCGTCCGGCGAATCAATATGGCCGTTCGAGAGGTACTGGTGCGTATCGACGTGCTGGACTCCCTTCTTATCCGAATAGCGGTATTTCCACACGGCAACCACTACAACGTGATCGCTGGCCGACGGTTTGGGTTCCTCCGTCTTGTTCACATCCAACGGTTTGACTTCCCCAAATTCGGCAAGCCGCTTTGCAATCAAGGTCTCATCGACCCCAGTGGCCGCCGGTTTGGCCCTGAGATACCATTCTGCGGCCTGGATTTTAAGACCCAAGCGTTTCTCCGCGGGGGCCACCTCCGCCTCCTTCCAGGCTGCATTGCCCCGTTCAATCTGCGTTTTCGCATCGGTGGGGCCGTCCGGCTGGAACCGGTTCACGATCGCGGTAACGGCCTTCATCGCTAGACGTACATCGTTGGCGTCTACGGCCAAGTCTTTCGCCATCGTCCAGAGTACGAAACGGCTGGCATCATCGCTTCCAACGCCGTCCGCCGCCGTCACAAACGTCGCGGCCAGCGCGGCCTTGTCACTCGGCTTAATGGCCTTCGCCAAGTCGCCCTTGTAGACATCCCGAATCTTCTCTTCCGCCTTCGCAATTGCGTCTTTTGACGGACGCGGGAAGGGGCCTTCGTCTGCCTGGACCAATCCGAATCCGAAACAGAACAGAACGGCCGCACACGAAACTACTAGAACTCGTCGCATGATCCGGTTCCTTGAAAAAGAGGTTATTGGAACAAACCGCAATTCACTTCCGATGTCGGCGTGGTGTCGTAGGTTGTGCGAAACGGCCCTCTGCCGTCGCCATGCGTAGGCAAGCAGGCTGATTGCACCCGCCAGCATCAACGCGAGTGTGGAGGGTTCGGGGGTGCCAACAATAGCAATGCCAGCCGGCGCATTTAGCCCCGAGATCAACGAAGCGTTTACAACCGCTCCAGACGTTGTGTATTCGCCCATAGTACCGGCCCAACTGTTCGTGACAAACAGGTCCGACCCCGACATACCGATGCCATAAGATGGACCACTCAGAGAGAGTAGGGATGCGTTTACGACCGCTCCAGACGTTGTGTATTCGCCAATCGTGTGGGTGTCGTAATTCTCGACAAATAAATTCGATCCGCACAGGGCCAAGCCCTCCGGCCCGTGCAACCCCGAGATTAGGGATGGGTTTATGAGCGATCCAGACGTGGTGTATTCCTCTACCGTATCGGCCCAATAATTCGTGACAAATAGGTTCGATCCAGACACCGCGATGCCCATCGGGACATCGCTCAACCCAGAGATTAACCTGGTGTTGACAACTGCTCCCGACGTTGTATATTCGCCAAGCGTTTGGGTGCTCCAACTCCCGACGAACAGGTTTGATCCAGACACGGTGATGCCCCAGGGACTGGCTAACCCGGAAATCAGCGAAGCGTTTACGACCGCTCCCGACGTTGTGTATTCGCCAACCGTACCGGTCCAAAAATTCGTGACAAATAGGTTTGATCCAGACACGGCGATCTGACCCGGACTACCCAAGCCCGAGATTAACGAAGCGTTTACGACCGCTCCCGACGTTGTGTATTCGCCAATCGTACCGTTATTTGCACCTTCGTCGCCTTCATTCACAACGTACATAACATCCCCACGTGCGGTCGCTGGCGAGATTGCCACTAACGCGGTGCTCCCACTGGGAAACATTAAATACAACACGCCGAAAACGATTCTGGAATGACGAAACATGGCAGCAGTTCCTTTCACGAATAGAGTGTAGAACGTGACGGACAAAGCGGAACGTCGCCAAAAAAAGAGGAGCCACCGTCCATGCCACTGGGGAAGCCCTGCGACGGGCCGCACAGCGCACAACGTCCGGCGGCTCCCTTAACGGGAGCCAGCCGAGAACATCGCGCTGTGCGTGGAAGTGTCGCAGTTTTCCCTAGCGGACGGCCTTGGTTAGGCTATTCGATTTTCAGAACGCGGTTCTTGCCGTTGCGGTTCCCTCAGTGGTGACGTTTACCTATCTGCCCTCTATCCGCCTTTTGTACACCTACCCCAAGACGAAAGCAATAACCCCTGTTGCCAAGAATGTTGCCAAGCAACCCGCTAGACACCCTCCCGCAACCTAAGCGCAAAATGAGAACCCCTGCCTTTCGCGGGAAAAGCAGGGGTTCCGCAACCTAACCGCAAGCTATGTAAGGGGTTAGACCGACTTAGGATCCAGTGGGGAAACCCGTGCAGGTTCAACTCCTGTCTCTCGCACTCGTTAGGCAAGGACTTGCACCAATTGGTGCAAGTCTTTTTTGCTTCCTGCTATGGTGTGCGTGAGACACCGGCATAACGTGCTTGCGCGAGAGTCTCCAGGAGAAACCAGAATGGTCATGAAGAAACTGATCAACCACCCGGATAACGTAGTGGATGAATTGATCGAGGGATACGTTTTGGCGAATCCCCGATTGGTACGGAGACATCCCCGCGTCAATGCGGTCATCCGCGCAGATGCTCCGCTGGGCGAGAAGGTGGGGATCGTCATCGGCGGCGGCGCGGGGCACGAGCCGCTCTTTCTGGAATACGTCGGGGTGGGAATGGCCGACGCCTCGGCCCATGGGCAGATATTCGCCGCGCCGGCCGCGGAGGTGATTGTCGAAGCGATCCGCGCGGTTCACGCCGGCAAGGGGGTGATGCTGCTCTACAACAACTACGCCGGCGACTGCCTGAACTTCGACATGGCCCAGGACTTGGCGCGGGAGGAAGGCATCGAGGTCGAGACCGTCCGCATCAACGACGAAATCGCCTCGGCCCCCAAGGGGAGCGAAACCGATCGCCGCGGCACCACCGCCGATCACGTCGTGATCAAGATCGCCGGCGCCGCTGCCGAATGCAAACTGTCCCTGCGCGAGGTGCTGCGGGTGACGCGGAAAGCCGTCGCCGGTTCGCGATCGCTGGGCGTGGGGCTGAGCTCCTGCACCCTGCCGGCCACCGGGCAAGAGATCTTCGAGATCGGCGACGACGAAATGGAGATTGGCATGGGTTTGCACGGCGAGCCGGGAGTGGAACGCATGAAATTGCTCCCCGCCGACGCAACCATCGAGCGGATGATTCCACGCATCATCGAGGACCTACCCTATCGCGGCGGCGACGAGGTGATCCTGGTTATCAACGGCTACGGCGCCACCACCCGCATGGAGATGTTCATCGTCAACCGCAAGATCCGTGCCATGCTGGCCGAGCGGAAGATCGCGGTTTATGCTACGGATATCGGCGAGTTCTGCACGTCGCAGGAGATGAAGGGGCTGTCGATAACGTTGGTCAGAGTGGATGACGAGTTGAAGCGGCTGTTCGACATGCCCTGCAAATGCCCGTTTTATGTGCGGCACTGAGCATGAGAAGCCTGACTCGCGATTATTGGCAGAGGGCCTTCGCCAATCTGGCGGCGGCGTTCCAGACAGAGAAGGTGCATCTGTGTCAATTGGACGGCGCGATCGGCGACGGCGACCACGGCGCGAGCATGGCCCGCGGGTTCGCGGAGGCCTTGAAGCAATTTCCCGCCTTGGGTGAGTCTGCGGAAGTGGCGCCGCTGTTTGCGACGGTGGGCAGCGCCTTCCTTCGCAACGTCGGGGGCGTGACCGGAGTGATTTTCGGGACGCTGTTCATCGAGGCCGGCAAGCAGGCCGCCGGTTTGACGGAAATCGACCCGCCTGCTTTGGCCGCCATACTCGACGCCGCCCTGGAAGCGATCAAGAAGAAGGGCAACGTCCGCGAGGGGGACAAAAGCATGGTCAACGCCCTCGCCCCGGCCGTTGCCGCGCTGAAACGAAAGGCGCAACAGGGGACGGATTGGAGAGAAGCCATGCCAGCGATGGCGGAGGCGGCCCGGCTGGCAGTGGAGGCCACCAAGCAGATGGCCGGCAGAGTCGGCCGTGCCCGTTATCAAAAGCAGAAAGGCGTCGGGCACGTCGATCCGGGCGCCGCTTCCGTGGCGATCATCTTCAGAACGCTGCAAGAGAGTTTGGATTGATCGATCAGGCCGCGTGCTGCGGCGCGTGTTACGCTCATGAAAACACCGCGATAGCTGAAGGGGGCGACTGCATGGTCCACCAGGAACAATTCTCTTTCGAGACGACGGGCCACCGGCACATGGCCGATCTGACCGAGCGGGTCGCGGCGATCGTCGCACGCTCGGGCGTCAATACGGGCGTCGTCCAGGTGTTCTGCGTGGGCAGCACCGCGGCGGTCGGCACGATCGAGTTCGAGCCGGGGCTCGAGCGCGACCTGCCGGAAATGCTCGATCGGCTGATCCCGCCCAGCCGCGAGTTGGGCCACGAAAGGGCGTGGCACGATGGCAATGGCCATTCCCATCTGCAAGCCACGCTCTTGGGGCCGTCGCTCTCGGTGCCGGTGGCCGACGCCAAGCCACTGCTGGGCACCTGGCAGCAGATCATCCACCTGGAGTGCAACGTCCGCACGCGACGCCGCACCATGGTCGTGACCGTGATCGGAGAATAGAACGATGGCCATTACTTGCCCGCGCTGCGGATCGCAGTATGACGCCACGCTGTTCGAGTTCGGCCATCGGGTGCGTTGTCCGTGCGGGGCAGAGATCGAGTATCCCGGCGGCGATCGGCGGGCGGGCCATGTCGCCGGTCATGGGGAAAACGGCGGGTCAACACCGCGACGCGATGTTTACCACGGAGACGCGGAGAGCACGGAGGAAGGGAGAAAGATGAGGGATGAAGGATGAAGGATGAGGGATGAGGGATGAAGGGCTACATGGAATGCGCTTCGGCGTGCGGTGACACCGACTGGAATACCGTTCTTTTCCTTCGACCGCCCTGTTCCTGCATTTGCTGATGCCGTCTGTCTCTCCACGCTGTAATCTCCATCATTGATCTCTCATCTCTCATCCCTCATCCCTCGTCTTTCATCCCTTCCTCCGTGTCCTCTGTGCCTCCGTGGTGCGTCTCTGTAGCGCGTCTCGCGATCAGCAAGTTTGCCCGGTGGCGTCGGGCTGTCGTGTTCCGGACTACTGTGATGGCGTCAGTCTGACTTCCCGGAAGTCCGTCGCAGCAGCGGATGGCCGGTGTAGAGATGGTAGCGGTCGCAGCCGAAGCGCTCGGCGAGCCGACAGACCAACGCCGAACGGACGCCGGTCATTCGCACGGGGCCACAACGCTCGGCGACCAGACAGCTCATCGGGGCTGCGGCGGACGGGTCGCTGCGGACGAGCCGAAACAGGCCCAGCGGAGGAGAGACGTTCAGGTAAGCCCCGTAGTACGTCGTCCAATGGCGAACGGCGATGCCCAGGGCCGCCAGTTGGCCGGTGCGGCCCCAAACGCCGAGTCGGGAGGCGGACGGAGCAGGTTTCGCGGCAGCGTTGTCGGCGATGGAAGGACTTCGCAGCGACACCTCCTCCGTCCCTTTTGCATGAGATGGCACATTCAGGTCATCGAGGGCTTCGATGATGCCGGTCTGAAGGCGGCGGAGAAACTCGCCGACGGAGAGGCCGTGCCAGCCGAGCGGCACGATCGGGTAGATGGCCAACTGGCCGGGGGAGTGCATCAGACAGCCGCCGCCGCGGTTGACCCAGCGGACTTCGATCTGCCGGTTCCGCACCAGACTGCTCTGCATGGCCACCTCGGCCGGCGACCCGCCGCGGCCGACCGTGATCAGCGGCGGATGTTCGCACAAGAGCAGGACGACCTGGCCATCGTCGCGCCGGCGCGATTCTTCGACCAACCGTTGTTGCAGGCTGAGTGCCACGTCGAAATCGACTTGGCCCAGCAGGAAGGCTTCGAGGGCCGGGCGGGGCGATTCGATTTCTGAGAGTGGCGGCATGAGAGAGCGGACTGGCCCGGATTAAAGCAAAGGGGTGGCAATGCAACTGCCACCCCAACCCAGATGCGGAACCGCGAGCGGTTCAGTATTTCGTCTTGTTCGCGTCAGGGGTCACTTCGGCGATGTTCGGCGTCACGTCGGCGTCGGCGTCGTGCAGCGCCCAGGCGAGACCGCCCATGAGCACCTGGCGGAAGATCTTCTGCTTCCAGACCCAGTCGTGGCCCATCGAAGTGTAGAAGACGCGCCCCTTGCCGTTCATCCGCGCCCACGTGGCCGGATAGGGCGGGCGCTGGTAGGGCGCGCCGGCCATCCCGTTGGTCTCCTGCACGAGGATGACGTGCAAGTCCTTGGCGAACTTGTTGAGCGTATACCATTCCTCGAACAGAGTGAACGACTTGCCGAGCCCTTCCATGCCGGGGAACTTCGGCGAGACGACCTTCATCGTCGCCTTCTGCGGGGCGCCGTGGATGATGAACTCCGCCCCGATCATGGCGATGTAGGGATCGACGCCGGCGCTGTGGAAGCTGTCGGTGGAGGAGTGGATGCCGACGAAGCCCTTGCCGGCCCCGATGGCGTCGAGGAATTTCTTCTTTCCCTCGGGCGATATCGGCCCGCCGGGCTGGGGATGATCGCACTTTCCGCATAAGTTGCCGGAGGTGTAAAAAACGAAGGCGTCGAACTGGTCGAGATCGCCGTCGAAGACCGCGCCGTCCTTGGTGCAGACGACCTCGATGCCGTCCTTCTTTCCCCACTTGGTCAACAGCTTCTCCGATTCGCTAAGCTGGTCGTCTTTGCGGGTGACCGGCGGGTGCTCGAAGCCGGCGCTGCGGGTAAAGCAGAGCACTTTGTGCGATTTCTTCTCGGCGGCGGCGAGCAAGTCGAGCGGGAAGGCCGACAGCCCGATGGCGGCGGCACCGGTTGTCAAGAGCATGTCGCGGCGATTCATGGGGAGGTCTCCTTGAGGAAGGCGGGAGGGGTTTGGATGGGAAACGCCATCATTATAGGCGCGCCGCTGCCGCTTGCCAAGCAAGTGCCGAATCCGCTCAACGGGACCGGAGATTGCTGATTGTTGATTGTTGATTTCGGATTACTGGTTGACAAATGGCGATCTGGGCTCTGAGATTGGGCATGAGGCCCGGGAAGCCGCTTGCGGTTTCGCACAGCCTACGCCCCGCGGAAAGCCCCTCCGGGGCGTTCCACCGGCTGCGGCGACCCGCGGCCGTGCGAACCCCCTATTGAAAACCGCTGATTTGCACTACAATGACAGAGTTTCAGGATGGGCTCGGCAACGCGACGAGGAATGGGTCGAATGAACGTGCTGGTGGTGGGCAATGGCGGTCGGGAACACGCGCTGGCGTGGAAAATCACGCAAAGCCCGCGGGCCGACCACGTCTTTGTGGCCCCGGGCAACGCCGGCACCGATCTGGACGGCGAAAACGTGGGCATCCCCGCGTCGGACGTTGCCGGCCTGATCCGCTTTGCCAAGGAGAATGACGTGGGGCTGTGCGTCGTCGGGCCCGAGGCTCCGTTGGCCGCCGGAATCGTCGATGCCTTCGAGGCGGCGGGGCTGCGGGCGTTCGGGCCGCATCGCGCGGCAGCCGAACTGGAAAGCAGCAAGGTCTTCTGCAAGAATCTGCTCCGCCACGCCGACGTCCCCACGGCCGACTACCAGGTCTTCGCCGATGCCGACGAGGCCCTGCGGTTCCTCAACGATCGCGAGGACGTGCCGGTGGTGGTGAAGGCCGACGGGCTGGCCGCCGGCAAGGGGGTGGTCGTCTGTGCCGGCCGCGACGAGGCGATCGCGGCGGTCGAGCAGATCGCCCGGCAGCGAGTTTTTGGCGCTGCCGGCGACCGGCTGGTGATCGAGGAGCGGCTCGACGGCCAGGAGGCGAGCGTGCTGGCGATTACCGACGGTCAGACGATCGTCACGCTTCAGCCCGCCCAGGACCACAAGGCGGCGTTCGACGGCGACACCGGCCCGAACACCGGCGGCATGGGGGCGTATTGCCCGGCACCACTGGTGGATGACGCCGCGCTGCATTGGATCGAAGAGCACGTGCTGGTGCCGACGGTTCACGCCATGAAGCGTGCCCGCCGGCCGTTCCGCGGCGTGCTCTACGCCGGTTTGATGATGACCCGGCAGGGGCCGAAGGTGCTCGAATACAACGTCCGCTTCGGCGATCCCGAGTGCCAGCCGCTCTTGATGCGGCTGAAGACCGACATTTTGGACCTCTTGGAGGCGACGGTCGAAGGGCGGCTCGATCAGATCGGCCCGCTGGAGTGGGATCCGCGTCCGGCGGTGTGCGTGGTAATGGCCAGCCAAGGTTATCCGGGCGATTTTAAAAAGGGCCATCCGATCCGCGGCCTGGTCGACGCCGATTTGCTGCCCGACGTGAAGGTCTTTCACGCCGGCACGGCGCTGTCGAACGGCGACGTCATCACCGCCGGCGGCCGGGTGTTGGACGTCACCGCGCTAGGCGAGAGCATCGCCAAAGCCAAGCTGAACGCCTACCGCGCGGTGAAGTGCATCCGCTGGCCCGGCGCGTGGTGCCGCAAAGATATCTCCGACAAGGCGATGCAGCGGGCATAGCGGCTACGACCGCTCGTGCATCGTCGCCCAGAATTGCCTCGGGGTTACGATGCGGCATCGTGCAAAACGCTTCAAGACGAGCAGGTCGTCGTCGCCCGTGACGATGTAGTCGGCCTTGCCGGCTTCCGCCAACCCCAGGATGTGCGCGTCGCCAGCGTCGCGGCAGGCGTCGGCGGCGACAGCGGCGGGCTCCAGCAACGAGGCGTTCTCGCGCAGCAGGCGTTCGATGTCTGCCGCGGTCTGCCGCTGCAATCTCACTTTCTTGACGAGATTTCGTCGAATCTCCTCCAAGAGCGGCTCGCTCAGCAGGATTTCGTGACTGCCGAGGCAGAGTTCGAAGAGCGCCTCGCACAACCCTCGCGCCGCAAAAGCCGCCACCATGACGTTGGCGTCCAGCACGATCCTCATGAGATGGCCCGAAAAACGTCCTCGTCGGTCAAGAGCCCTTGCGCCTCGGCAAAGGGAAGCGTGCGTTTGCGGAGTGCTCGAAACCGCTCGATGGCCACGTAGCGGCGGAGCGACTCGCGCACCAGGTCGCTGACGGGAACGCTTTGCCGAGAACTGATCTCGAGCAGATCGGCCCGCAATTCGTCAGGGATTCGGACGGTAAGCGTGTTCATGTAGTACATTGTAGCACGCATGCCGGGATCGTCAAGATGTGGTCCAATGAGCCTTCAGATAGTCGTCGATAGGAACCGGTCCGTCGAATGGATACCACGCTCGAACAGGCAGGTTACGCGGCGGTTCATTGGCCCACCGTCTGCGACCCGCGGGCGGATGACGCCGGGCGGCGCGTCAATAAATGTACTCGTCGTCGTCACCGATGTCTCCACGACACCTGTGATACCAGAGTGTGATGCTATCCTTGGTATACCCGCGCAAGCGTGCCAGATTGGCGTCGTCGGACGCCTTACGGTTGGGATAGTCGCTGAGAATGCAGATCAACATGCGGCGGGTGTTTTCCGGGTCCTGCAACTCGACAGCGCCCGGCACGCGACGGTGAAGCCCGCCAACGAGGACGCGCGTGTAGGGATTGGGTTCGCCCATCAGTGCAAGGACGGCAAACCGTTCTTCGCGGCCGTCGCGGTCGATGATCTTGATGCCGATGCTGCCGCCGTCCATAAAGTAGTAGGTCCTGACGGTCTTGTATGGCTGCTGAAGGGAGAGAAGCCGGGGATGGACCTTTTGGCGGTCATAACGTGGATCGGGCTGGAATGCAATAAAAAGCGACGCGGCGAGAGCGAGCAGGACAATCAACCCAACAACGACTATCGCTGTCTTGTGCCGCAACTTCATGGCGCTATCTAAACCCTCAACCGCCCGCCACCGCCAGCGCCCGCCGGGCCGACTCCGGCAATTCGATCGGCGCGAAGATTGAGTCCGGATAGAGGTAGCCATCCGGTTCGGACGCGTCTTCATCTACGATACGGAGCATGTTGTGCGCTTGGGCTTCGGCATCCGGAAGCCTGCGGTAGACTTTGCCGAGGATAAGACTTGCCGGATTGTCGGTATTGTTGATGCAGATGACGTAGTCGCTCATCTCACCACCTGGCAAAAGTATACGCTCGCCGGAGAGGATCTACAAGAAATGCAGTCGGGGCGACAGTGCAACTGCCGCCCCAACGTGTTCGTCTTGCTCTCGGGCCCTCACCCTAACCCTCTCCCAAAGGGAGAGGGGACAACGGGCTAACCTCTCCCAAAGGCAGAGGGGACAAATGCACGAACTCGCTTAGAACCGCCGCTCTAAACCGAGATGGAACCCCTGCGCCCAGAAGGAATCGGTCTTGCCGGGGAACTGGGGGAAGGGCAGTCCACCACTGGTGGCTGGCGGGAAGTTGCGCGGATCGAGGTTCAGGTTGACCTGGTCGGCGGCCTTCGCTACGGTGCCCCAGTAGAGCAGGTCGTAGCCGATGTACGTCCGCCAATGGCAGCTAAGCTGATAGCCGAGCTCCAGTCCCAACTGCGGCACGACCGTGAACGAATCGCGCTGGTAGATGCCGCCGTTGGTGGTACCGGCAAGGATGCCCGAGTCGTAGGTCGTGGTCGGTCCGCCCACGGGCGTAATTGCGGTTTGGCCGTTGATGGTGATGGTCTGGTGGTTGTTGCCCATCGCGATTTTCGTGAGGACTTCCAGTGACCAGCGGCCGCGATAGATTTGGGTGCGCAGGCCGATTTCGCTTCCGTAGAAATCGTTGCGGGTGCGGAAGTTGTCGTTGATCGCAAAGGTAGTTCCCAGCGTCGGGCCCGGCGACGTAACCATGAGGTCTTCGGTGACGCCGAGGAAGTCGGACAGGTTATAGTAGCGGAAACCGACCAACAGATCGGTGCGGCAGCAGCAGAGCGCCGGCACGCAGCAGCAGTCGCCGCATGTCGCGCCACTGCAACTGCCGGAACCGCAGGAACCACAGGACTCAGAGCAGTCGCAGCACTCGCACGGGCAGCACGAGCCGCACGAGCAGAGATTGCGGCTGAAGGTTACCCCGGCGCCCTGAAAGTAGGTGCGGGCGTCGGCGCCGGCGGTTCCCTGAACCGTGCCCGGATAGGCGACCAGTTCGCTCGCTTGGGCGTTGGTTTCAACGTTGAAGAAGGGGCGTGCCAAGATCGGGAAACCGGTGGAGAACATGTTGAAATCGTCCCGCCGCTCGCCCAGCGAGAGGTAGTCGAACTCCACGTCCCACTTGTGGCAGCAGTCGAGATACATTCCTAGGGTCGTGCGGAAACCGGATCGCATATCGGTGCCCACGGTCGCATCGCCGAACAAGACCGTCGTACCCGGAGCGCCCAAAACGCCGGCTTCAGCGACGGGCGTCCCGGTTGGGCTGGTGGTTATTAGGGGCGGCAGCTTCGTGCCGTTGGTCCACCACGCCAAGTAATCGGTACGCAACCAGTACTTACCGGGCGGACTGCAAATCGGGCCGCAGGCGTCGTCGCACTCCTCCCCTTCGCAACACTGAGGATTGCCAGGCGCGGCGGCGCCCTCGGGGGTCGGGACGGCCTCTGGCGGCGGAACCCTCTCCAGCGACGGCTTCGCCGTTGACGCCGCGGCGTTCGATGGAGCGGGGGCGGGGGCGACTGTCGGCGCCCCACCGGTGACCGGACCTGCGCCGGCGGGGGCAGGAGCATAATACGCTGGCGCCATGCTCGAAATCACCGGAGCGGCCGGCGACGCGGCCATCAGTTCCTCGGCCGCCCATGACGGCTGTTGGCCTGTCCAAAACAACACGCCGGCAACCAGCACGCCGGCACACCACACCGAGATCGACTTCGCCGTCATGGCTTCCCCCCTTGAGTAGCGTTAATGCCGCATTGACCCGAACGGTCAGAATGAGTTTGTGGAAAGAAACGATTGTTCGTCTTTTAACGCATCGGCAAGATTTGCCGACAGCATTAGGCTTAACGACTGCAAGTGCATGAAAATAGGGAGAATAGGAAGACGCGGCAATTCCTCTCCACCATCTGGCAAGTCATGCCGGGCACACAATGTCGGGGGCACGCCACTGGGCGAAGTTCTGTTACAATAAAGGGTTCGTCCCAAAGCCGGCCACTCGCGGTCACCCCCTTGCTCCCGGCGGCGTATCAGCGAAGACACAAGTCCCAATGCCTGCTTCCGATATCCTCATTCGCGGTGCGCGGGAACATAACCTCCGCGACGTGAATTTGTCGCTGCCGCGAAACCGCCTGATCTGCTTTACCGGGGTCAGCGGATCGGGCAAGAGCTCGTTGGCCTTCGACACCCTGTATGCCGAGGGACAGCGGCGCTACGTGCAGAGCCTGTCCAGCTTCGCCCGGCAATTCTTGGGGCAGATGCCCAAGCCCGACGTGGATCTGATCTCCGGCCTGAACCCGGCGATCTCGATTTCGCAGAAGAGCGGCGGGCAGAATCCGCGCTCGACCGTCGGCACGATCACCGAGATTTACGATTATCTGCGGGTGCTGTTCGCCCGCGTCGGCCGGGGACGTTGCTGGCAGTGCGGAAGGCCGATCACGGCGCAGACCCGCGAGCAGATTATCGCGCGGATTCTCGCCCTGCCGGACGGCGCGCTTCCTAGTGTTGGCCCCGCTGGTGCGCGGCCAGAAGGGGGAGCACCGCGATCTGTTCGCCGATCTGCTGAAACAGGGTTTCGCCCGGGCGCGGGTCGACGGCCGCGTGGTTCATCTCAGCGACGATTTGCGGCTCGACCGGCAGATGCGGCACAACATCGAAGTCGTCGTCGATCGCCTGGTGGCCGGTCCCAAGGTGCGGCCGCGCTTGGCCGAGGCGGTTGATCTGGCGCTGCGGCTGGGGGACGGGAATCTGGTCGTGGCGGAAGAGGGGAGAGAGGGGGGGGGAGAGGGGCGAGAGGAGAGGGGAGAGGGGAGAGGGCTGAGCACTCTGGTCCCCAGTGAGGTCGGCAGTCGGCAGTCGGCAGCCGGCAGTAATGAAAGCCGCTCCCTGCATTCAACAATCAGCAATCAACAATCAGCAATCCCTCTCCCCGCTCCCCTCTCCCCTCTCCCCCCTCCGCTAACGCTCTCCGCCCACTACGCCTGCACACACTGCGGCCTGAGTTTCGAGCCGCCCAGCCCGCAACTGTTCAGCTTCAACAGTCCGCAGGGGATGTGCCCCGAGTGCGACGGCCTGGGGCAAATCTACACCTTCGACCCCGAGCGGCTGATTTCGGAGCCGAGCCGGTCATTCCAGCAGGGCTGCATCGAGCTGGTCGGCGCGTGGCGCGACATGGGCCGCTGGCGGCGGCACATCTATCGCGGCGTGGCCGAAACGCTGGAACGAAAGATGGGGCTACCGGCGGGGGCCGTGCTCGAAACCGCGTGGGAAGAGCTCGATCCGGCGTTGCAGCACGCCCTGCTCTGGGGCACCGGCGACGAGCACATCACCTTCACCTGGCGGAGCGGCACGGCCGGACACAAGTGGGGCGGCCGCTACGAAGGCATCATCCCCAAGCTGCTCTCGCAATACCGAACCACCCACAGCCGTTTGCAGCGGCGGCAGTTGGAAAAGTACATGTGCGTGCTGGACTGCCAGCAATGCCACGGGGCACGGTTGAACCCGCAGGCGCGGGCGGTGACGTTGGCCAGCCGCGTGCCGGCGTTCGCCGATCGCCCCGAGCGCTCGCTGCCGGAGGTCTGCGCGATGGCCGTCTCGCGGGCGGAGGAGTTTTTCAGCGAATTGGACCTCGACGCCACCGGCCAGAAGATCGCCGCCGACGTGCTCAAGGAGATCCGCGGCCGGCTGCAATTTCTCAAGAATGTCGGCCTCGAATACCTCACGCTCGACCGCACCGCGCCGACGCTCTCCGGCGGCGAAATGCAGCGTATCCGCCTGGCCGGCCAAATCGGCTGCGGACTGGTCGGGGTTCTCTATATTCTCGACGAACCTTCCGTCGGGCTGCACCCGCGCGACAACGACCGCCTGCTGGAATCGCTCGCCCGGCTCCGCGACCAGGGCAATACGGTGATCGTCGTCGAGCACGACGAGGACACGATGCGGGCGGCCGACCATATCGTCGATTTCGGCCCTGGACCGGGCGTCCGCGGCGGGCACGTCGTCGCCGCCGGCCCTCTGGCCAAAGTGACCGCCGAGGCAAAAAGCATCACCGGGCAATATCTCTCCGGCAAGCGGAAGATCGCCATTCCCGCCCACCGCCGGCCGCTGGGCGACGCCAAACTCGTTGTCCGCGGCGCCCGGCACAACAACCTCAAGAATATCGACGTCGAGATTCCGCTGGGAGTCTTTGTTTGCGTCACCGGCGTTTCCGGCTCGGGCAAGAGCTCGCTGGTGAACGACATTCTGGTCGAGGCTCTGCGGCGCGATCTCGACGGCGGCCTGGGCAATCCCGGCGCACACGAGCGAATCGACGGCCTCGAGCACCTCGATAAGATGATCGCCATCGATCAGTCGCCGATCGGCCGCACGCCGCGATCGAATCCGGCCACGTATATCAAGGTCTTCGACGAGATTCGCGATCTTTACACGCAACTGCCCGAGTCGAAGGGCGGGGTTACAAGCCGGGGCGGTTCAGCTTCAACGTGGCCGGCGGCCGCTGCGAGGCCTGCGAGGGCAACGGCTCGACGAAGCTCGAAATGGATTTTCTGGCCGACGTTTGGGTCACCTGCCCGGTGTGCGAGGGGCACCGCTTCAACCGCGAGACGCTGCAAGTGCGTTACAAGGGGAAGTCGATTTCGCAGGTGCTGGAGATGGACGTGCAGGAGGCCCTGCGGCACTTCGAGAACATCCCCGCCATCCAGCACAAGCTGCAAACGCTGCACGACGTGGGGCTCGACTACATGAAACTCGGCCAGCCCTCGCCGACGCTCTCCGGCGGCGAGGCCCAGCGGGTCAAACTAGCCCGCGAACTGGTCAAAAAAAGCACCGGGCGGACGCTCTACCTGCTCGACGAACCCACGACCGGGCTGCACTTCGCCGACATCCAACTGCTCTTGAAGGTGCTGCACGATTTCGTCGACGCCGGCAACACGGTGCTGGTTGTCGAGCACAACACCGAAGTCATCAAAACGGCCGATTGGATCATCGATCTCGGGCCCGAGGGCGGCGAAGCCGGCGGCTGGGTCGTGGCTACCGGCACGCCGGAAGAACTGGCGGCGGGGAGAGTGGAGAGTGGAGAGTGGAGAGGGAACGCCGGGAGTGATGATAATTCCACGTTTAGCCCCGGCGTCCACGCCGGGAGAGCGGGGAAGAATGTTGACGCCGCTCTTCCCGGCGTAGACGCCGGGGCTAAACGTTGCGAAGCCGCAAGCGGCCGTGTCTCGTATACGGGACAGATTCTGCAAAAGGTGCTTAATGGCGACGGCGCAACGCGACCGGCACACGCGGCGGGGCGTAAGTACTCGCCGGTTGAATCGGCGCAGACGATCCGCGTCCGCGGGGCGGCACAACATAATCTGAAACACGTTGACGTCGATATTGCCCGCGACAGCCTGACGGTCTGCTGCGGCCCGAGCGGGTCGGGAAAAAGCTCGCTGGCGATGGACACGATCTACGCCGAAGGGCAGCGGCGGTACGTCGAGAGCCTCAGCGCCTACGCCCGGCAGTTTGTCGGGCAGATGCAGAAACCGAAGGTCGAGCACATCGAGGGGCTCTCGCCCGCCGTGGCCATCGAGCAGAAGCACCTCGGGCACTCGCCGCGGAGCACGGTGGGCACCGTCACCGAGATCTACGATTATCTGCGGATTCTGATGTCGCGGCTCGGCCAGCCGCACTGCCCGACCTGCGGCGTGCCCATCGGCAGCCAATCGGCCGACGAAGTCATCGCCAAAATCATGGGCCTGCCGACCGGCACGAAACTCTACCTGATGGCCCCCTTGGAAATCCGCGTGGGCGAGCGCTACGAGACGCTCTGGGAAGAGACCCGTGCGGCCGGCTACGTGCGGATTCGCGTCGATGGGCGGACGTACTCGGTCGATCAGCCGCCGGAGATCGATCGGCGGCGGCGGCACGACGTTGAGGTGGTGATCGACCGCGTGACGGTTCGCTCCGACGCCCGCTCGCGGATCGCGGGGACGGTGGAAAACGCGCTGGCGCTTGGCCGCGGCGTGCTGCGGGTGGCACATCCGCGCGACGACGTGCCGGAGACGCGGTGGCAGGTCGAGACGCACAGTCAGCACTTCGTCTGCGACCGCTGCGGGCGGAGCTTCGAGCCGCTCTCGCCGCACAACTTCTCGTTCAACAGCGCGTTGGGCTGGTGTCCAGCCTGCGAAGGGCTGGGGACGCAGACCGGCACGAACCCCGCCGCCCTGCTCCGCGATCCGAAGCTGACGCTTGCCCAGGGGGCGGTGGGACTCTGGCCGGGCGTCGACAGCCCGCTGTTCGCACGGATGCTCGCTGCGTTCTCCCGCGGCACGGGCGTGCCGATCGACGTGCCGTTCGATGAGCTGAACGGCCGCTACCGCCGCTTGATCTTCCACGGCACGGGCGAGCAGTGGTTCGATTGCGAAACTTCGTTTAGCCCCGGCGTCCACGCCGGGAGAGCGAGAACGAAAGTCCCCGCTAATCTCCCCGGCGTGGACGCCGGGGCTAAACTCGGCTTGGAGGAAGTTCGGTTTCAATACAAGGGCCTCTATCCGGCATTGGAGGAGGCGAGCCGGGTGTCGCCGGCGTTCCGCGCGCGGCTGGAACATCTGGTGGACGAAGTCGAGTGCTCGGTCTGCGGCGGGAGCCGGCTGCGCGACGACGCGGCGGCCGTGCAGCTTCGCGACCGCACGATCGACGACCTCTGTCGGCTGCCGCTGGGGAAACTGCTGGCGGAGTTCCAGAGCTGGAAGTTCAGCGACGCCGAGCGAAAGGTGGCGGGTGAGGTCGGCCGCGAAATCAACAACCGCCTGCAATTCCTGGTCGACGTCGGCCTCGAATACCTGACGCTCGCCCGGCCGGCACCCTCGCTCTCCGGCGGCGAGATGCAGCGAATTCGCCTGGCGGCCCAGTTGGGCAGCGGCCTGTGCGGCGTCCTCTATGTGCTCGACGAACCGACGATCGGGCTGCACCCCCGCGACAACCGCCGCCTGCTGGCCGCCCTGCAAAAACTCCGCGACCTGGGCAACACGCTCTTGGTGGTCGAGCACGACCGCGAAGTGATCGGCAGCGCCGACCAACTGCTCGATTTCGGTCCCGCGGCCGGCCAGGCCGGCGGGCAGATCGTCGCCCAAGGCACGCCCGAGCAGGTCGCCCGCCGCCGCGGCTCGGTCACCGGGCCGTATTTGTCGGGAAAGAAGGCGATCCCGGTGCCGAGGAATCGGAGGACGAAGGGGAGAGGGGAGAGAGGAGAGAGGAGAGGGGAGAGAGGAGAGGGAAGAGGGAAGACGCAAAGGAGAACGGCGAGGAAGGATGGCACTTCCGCTTCGAGGCTGCCGTCGGTTGGGAAGAAGTCCTCCCTCTCCCCTCTCCCCTCTCCCCTCTCCCCTTTCCCGAACGGCTGCCTGGAGATCGTCGGCGCCCGCCACAACAATCTGAAGAACGTCACCGTGCAGATTCCGCTCGGGGCGTTTACCGTCATCACCGGCCCGAGCGGCAGCGGAAAGAGCTCGCTGGTCGAGGACGTGCTGTTCGCCTCGCTGGCGCGAACGCTGCACCGCGCGAAGACCTTTCCCGGGCGCACGACGCCATCCGCGGCGTCGAGCAGATCAACAAGGTGATCCGCGTCGATCAGCAGCCGATCGGGCAGACGCCGACCTCGAATCCGGCCACGTTCACCGGCGTTTTCGATCTGATCCGCTCGCTTTTCGCCCAACTGCCCGAGGCGAAGTTGCGCGGCTACACGGCGCGGCGGTTCAGTTTTAATGTGCCCGGCGGGCGGTGCGAAAAATGCGAGGGCAACGGCCAGCTTCGCATCGAGATGCACTTCCTGCCCGACGTCTGGGTCGAATGCGACACCTGCCGCGGCCATCGCTACAATCCCGAAACGTTGGCGGTGCGCTACCACGGCTGCTCGATCGCCGACGTGCTCGACATGCCCTGCGGCGAGGCGGTGAAATTGTTTAAGAACGTGCCGAAGATTCGCCGGCCGTTGCAAACGCTCTGCGACGTGGGGCTCGATTACATCACGCTCGGCCAGTCCGCCCCCACGCTCTCCGGCGGCGAAGCCCAGCGGGTGAAACTGGCCGCCGAGCTTTCCCGCCCCGACACCGGCCAGACCCTCTACCTGCTCGACGAGCCGACCACCGGTCTGCACTTCGACGACCTGGCCAAGCTGCTGGAAGTACTCAACCGGCTGGTCGATTTGGGCAACACGGTGGTGGTGATCGAGCACAATCTCGACGTGATCAAGACCGCCGATTGGGTAATCGATCTCGGCCCCGAGGCCGGCGACGAGGGCGGATACGTCGTCGCCGCAGGGACGCCGGAGGATATTGTCAAGGGGAGAGAGGAGAGGGGAGAGGGGAGAGGGAAAAAACGCCCAACGAAAACCGCTCCCTCTCCCCTCTCCTCTCTCCCCTCTCCCCTGCGGTCTTACACGGCCGAGGCGCTGGCACCCGTGTTGGCGGCGGGACCGTTCGCCGAGCGGAAACCGTACGACTTCGCTGCCGAGGCGACCGTGCGCCAAGATGACCACGACATCAATGACGTCGGCCGCGACGCCAAAATGCCCTGGCAGATGGACGGTCGCCGCTGGCACACCGTCGATCGCGTGGGGCGAACCGGCAATCCCTGCCGCTGGGACGGCCGCATCCTGGCCGAGGTCGTCGATCGCATCCAGGAGAAGTCCGACCTGTTCGGCCAGACCGATTGGAGCGAGCGGACGGTGGTCGAGATTCGCGCGGCGAAGAAATCGGACGGTTGGTTCTTCCACGCGATCACCGCCGAGGAGTGGCTGCTGAAGATGAAGTTCCGCACCACGCGGAACACGTTCAATCGAGACGATTTGGTCAAGAAGCTCGACTTGAAGCCGTTGAACGACATGCCCGACCTGCCGCTTTACGGCACCGAGCCGCGGGTGCGTTGCCGCAATCTCCGCGGGCCGTGGCAGGAGATCGAGCTGCGGGTGCACGGCTATAACGAGATCGACCGCAAGGAGTTTTGGGACTTCATCGACCGCGCGGTGGCGGGTTTTGGCACGTTTGCCGAAAAAGTGCAGGCGAGATCCGACATCCTGCACCCGTGGCGGCAGCTCGGCCGCACGTGGCATCTCGCCCGACGCGGATTTCCCATCGGCAGGCAGGTTCGATGGGAGCCGAGCGTATTGGAGAAGTTGCTCAGTCTGCTGGGCGAAGTCGCGCCAAAGGCCGAATTCCTCTGGAACAACAAGCAGGTCGTGCCGATTCGCGTCCCGGGCCGGCACGACCATTGGGCGGCGGTGCAAACAAAGAAACTCGACGCCGTCTATCTGCATCTGATCTCGCCGAAGAATCGCTTTGCGATGGGGCAGATCACCGAGTTGGGCTACCATCCCGAAATGGACGGCCATCGGCCGAACATCGACGTGATATCGTTGAAGTTCCGCAATCCGGCCGACTTGGGGCGGGGCAACTTGCGCGAGTTCTTGCGGAAGCATTTGGAGGGGAGTGGGGGCGGGTAGTGGAGAGGGGAGAGCGGAGAGCGGAGAGGGGAGAGGGGAGAGGGGAGAGAACGGACGACCGCTTGCGGTTTTGCAGGCGACGTGAATGGCCTTTGTCCAGCCCGTGGGACCGAAGCAGACGGTGCGAAACCGGAAGCGGCTTTCATCCATCAATCATCATTCGACAATCAACATTCAGCATTCATCATTCATCATTCATCATTCATCATTCATCATTCCACCATGTCCGCCCTGCTGCCAACTCGATTCCTCTTCCGCTTTTCGGCGGCGTGCCGATATCGCGATCCATTGTGGACGAACGAAGGGGCGGGCTTGGACGAGAGCTATCGGCTCCCGCAATTGATGGAATTGGAGGGACGGCCGGCCTGGGCCGACGTGCGGGCGGCCTGGAGCGAGGCGGGGCTGGCGCTGGCCGTCCACGTCCGCGGAAAAAAGCAGCCGCCCTGGTGCCGCGAGGAGCGGCTCGACGACAGCGACAGCCTGCAAGTGTGGATTGACACCCGCGACGTCCACAACGTCCACCGTGCCGGCCGTTTTTGTCACCACTTCATCTTTCTGCCCTGCGGCGGCGGCGCGCGGCGCGAGCGCCCGCTGGCCGGCTGGTTGCCGATCAACCGGGCGCGGGAGTTGCCCAACCCGATCCAGGCGGATTTGCTGCAGACCTCTTGCCAACGCCAGGGGAACGACTATATATTAGAGGCGTTCATTCCCGCCGAAGCCTTGACCGGCTTCGATCCCGCCGAATATCCCCGCCTGGGTTTTACGTACGCCGCGATCGACCACGAATTGGGCCAGCAGACGTTCGGCGTCGGCGGCCCGATGCCCTACCAGGAAGATCCCAGCCTGTGGGCGACGCTGGAGCTGCGGCGATAAGGTCACCGCAAAGACAAGGAGGAGACGGAAGAGAAGACGCTTTACCGCAGAGGACGCGGAGGACGCAGAGGGAAGATGCGATTGTTTTCGCAGCCCAGTACACTTTCTGAGCCAACCATTGCATTTCTACATCTAATTGTCCATCCCTTTCCTCTGCGTCCTCTGCGGTAGGTTTCCTCCCATCTCCGTGTTCTCCGGATCTCCGTGGTACTCTCCCCCCGCTACTTTCCCGCCTGAACGAACGACATTCTCAAGGAGTCCCGCCATGTTCCCTCGCCGACTGACCGTTTTCGCTGCAACGCTGCTTCCCCTGTTCTGCTCCGCCGCGTGGGCGGGCGATCTTGTGTTGGCCGACCGCGGCACGTCGGACTACCAGATCGTCGTGGCCGACAACGCCTCTCCTTCCACCCGGCACGGGGCCGAGGAACTGCAAGCGTTTCTGCGACAAATCAGCGGTGCAACGCTGCCCGTGGTCTCCGACCAGACGCCGCTGGGCCCGCACGAGATCATTCTCGGCGACAATGCCCATCTGCGGCAACTCGGCGTCAGTGTCGATTTCAAGTCGCTCGGCGCAGAAGGTTACGTAATTCGCACCATCGGCGAACGACTGCTGATCGCCGGCGGGCAATTGCGCGGCAACTTGTACGGCGTCTATGGTCTCTTGGAAGATCATCTCGGCTGCCGCTGGTTCACGCCCAGCGTGAGCCGGATTCCAAGAATCGCGCGGCTGGCCATCGGCCCGATCAACGAGCGGGAAGTGCCGGCGCTCGAATACCGCGAGCCCTACGTGCGCGACTGTTTCGAGCCCAACTGGTGCGCGCGGAATCGCATGAACTCGAGCATCGCCGATCTGGACGCGAAGCACGGCGGCAAGATGCAGATCGCCACGCTGGCGCACACATTTCAATCGCTCGTGCCGCCGGCGAAATATTACAAGCAGCACCCGGAGTATTTCTCGCTCGTCGGCGGGCGGCGGATGGACGGCTACGCGCAGCTCTGCTGCACCAATCCGGAGGTGATCCGGCTTTGTACCGAGGGGATTCGCCAACTGATGCGCGCTCATCACGAATGCACGATCTTCTCGGTGTCGCAAAACGACTGCTTTCTGAATTGCGAATGTCCGCGCTGCCAGGCGGTGGCGCGACAGGAGGGCTCGCAGATGGGGCCGGTGCTGCAACTGGTCAATCGCGTGGCCGAGGCGGTGGAGAAGGAGTTTCCCGACAAGGTCGTGCAGACGTTGGCCTACCAATGGACGCGGCATCCGCCGTTGCACACCCGTCCGCGGCCGAACGTGGTCGTGATGCTCTGTTCGATCGAGTGCTGCTTTTCCCATCCGCTGGCCACCTGCGACTGCCAGGCGAACAAGTTGTTTCGCGCCGACTTGCAGGCCTGGGCCAAAATCGCTCCGCGGCTTTGGGTTTGGGACTACACCACCGATTTCAGCAACTACCTGCTGCCGTTTCCCAACCAGTACGTGCTGGGACCGAACATCCAGTTCTACGTTGCCCACAATGTGAAGGGGATTTTCGAGGAAGACACCTACGACACGACCGAGGGCGAGTTGTCCGAATTGGGCGGATACGTGATGGCCAAGTGCCTGTGGAATCCGAAATACGATCCCAACCGGGCGATCGGCGAATTCCTCGCCGCCTACTACGGCCGGGCGGCGGGCCCGATCCGCCAGTATCTCGATCTGCTCCGCGATCAGGTCGATCGCCACGACATCCACGTCGGCGTCAATGCCCCGGCCAATCACACGCATCTGCCCGACGGGCTGCTAGTGAAGGCCAATGGGCTGTGGCAACAGGCAGAGAACCTGGTGGCCGCGCAGCCGGAGGTGTTGCGGCGGGTACGGCTGTCGAGGATGAGCGTCGATTACGCGATCTTGGAACGGGCGCGGCTGGAAGCGGCGCAGCCGTTGGCGATCAACGACCGCTTTCTGGCGATGGCCCGCCAGCGTTTCGCCCCCTTCTTCCAGACGCTGCAAGCGAGCAAAGTCGTCCGGCTCAGCGAAGGGGCGCCGTTGGACAAAGAGGCGTACCGTCGCGAATTGGGGCTGCGGCTGCGGATCAGCCTGTAGTCAGCAGTTCCGGACAGGGTCCGGCGCGTGCCATGTCGGGAGTATTTGAGGGTTACAGGCACAGCTTTATGCTCACCACGGAGTCACGGAGGACACCGAGGAGAAGAGAGAAAGGGGAAGACGACCGCAGAGGACGCAGAGCGCGCAGAGGAAAAGGCAACCGCGCCGAGATCATTGGCAGTTGCTCGACGAGCGCCCCGTTCGACTGCATTCCTCTGCGTCCTCCGCGTCCTCTGCGGTTGGTATTTTGTTTTTTCCGCTCATTCTCCGCGTGTTCCTCGCCTCGGTGGTAGGCTTCGCAACAGGCCGGTCGGACTACCATTGGCTTTCGATCGTCGCCAACCGCTGCCCGATGGCGAGCACGTCGCCGGCCGCGGCCGATTTCTCGACCAGGACGCCGTCGGCCGGCGAAGGGAGATCGACCGTTGCGGCCCCGGCCAGCACTTCGACCAACGGCTCGCCTTCCGCCACGCGCGATCCGCGCTTGACCAGCCAGAGCGTCAGCACGATCGGCTCGTCGCCCAGTCCAAGATCGGGAACTCTAAGCGGCGTGCCATTCATCATTTCGACCTGGTCTGGCTGTTTTCGATGGCCGCGTGGTGTGTGGCCCCTTTGGTATTCTTGATGCGGCGCTCGGTCAGCGGAAAATGGACTTGGAACGACAAATCCGAGGTCGGGCACGGTAATTGCACTCCTCGATGGCACCGGCGACGCGGCGGAAGCTTCGCACGGCGAAAAACCCCGGTGAAAGCAATCCGCCAAGCGTACGCCGACGCCGCCGGCCGGTTGGCGGCCAGGGTGGTCGCCAATCGACCGACCGTCGGCGGACGAAGGCAGATCCTTTAGACCGGTCCCACGATCATGCTGGAACTTCTACTGTTGATTGTCCTCGTCGTCCTGCTGCTGGGCTCGTTGCCGAGGTGGCCTTACAGCGCCGGCTGGGGATACTACCCGAGCGGCGGCCTGGGGTTGGTCGTAGTAATCCTCCTGATCCTCTGGTTGCTAGGCATCCTCTAGCCGGCAATGGTCGACAAACACGAACGAAAGGAGTTAGCGATGGTAAACCAACAAGTCTTACAGGGAAACTGGAATCAGTTCAAGGGCAAGGTCCGCGAGAAATGGGGGCAACTGACCGACAGCGATCTGGGCGCCTTCCACGGCAACGTGGATGAACTGGTCGGCACGATTCAGAAGATGAACGGGTACGGGCAGGCTTCGACGATGCCGCCCGAAGAACCGTCGCAGGGGTTCAACGGTCTGCTGCATCGGTTCGTTTCGCTCATCGAGCTGCAAGCGCAACTCCTCGAAGCCGACGTGCGCGAGGAAACGCGAAGTCATCAAACTCCCGGCGCGACGGAAAGGGGGTGACGCCCGGTTCTTCGCGATGGCGGGGCAGACGTTGGAGGCCGCCGAAGCGTGCGGCACATCGGGCACACAATGAACGGCGACGTGACTTACCTCTACGCCTACGACATTGCCCACGAGGCCAATCTGGCCGCCATCGAGGCAAGACTGCGCGGCACGGTGCAGTGGTTCCATTCCTCAACAATCTTCGCGAGATCCACATGGACCTGACGCAGGTCACCGACGAGTTGTCGAACATCACCAAGTTCATCGGCGATTGGTACCTGGCCCGCATCTATATGGGCTGCGTCGCCCGCTTCCATCTCTCGCAGTGGCAAGACATGGTGAGCCAGAAACGCCGCTCCCTGGACAGCCTCTACACGATGCTGCAACAGGACAGCACCAACCGCGCGATGCTGATATTGGAATTGGCCATCGTGGCGCTTTGCCTGTTGGACCTGATCGTCATCGTCGTTTTCGGGCTGAAGTGAGGCAGGCGGCTGCAAGGAAACGCGCGAGGCGGGATGCGTTCACGAGCGACGGCGGCGATTGCCCCGCGCCGCCGGCTTTGGCCGACCAGAACGGCCAGCGCAAACGCCCAGACCGAGCCGGCCGCGCCGGGCGCGGAATGGGCAAACACGCGAAACCGAGTTTCACCCCGCCGGTCACTTGCCCCTTGCCGTCTCTTTTCCGGCGTAGCGCTCCGGTTTCTTGTCGAACTCCTTTTTGCAGTCCGAACCGCAGAAGTAATAGGTTTCTCCCTTGTGCTGGCTGGTCGCCTCGGTGTTCTTCGTGTCGACGTCCATTTTGCAGACGGGGTCCTTCACAGTGGCCATTGCAGGCTCTCCTTTTTCAATGCGGGACAACGCTTCAACTTCCGCGGCCGGAACCTCCCTCCTTCTTCCTGCCGCCGGTCATCCGATTGACCGTCGCCCAGGCGCGGCATTCGGCCTCGCCTCCCGAAAGCCCGCGATCTTCGTAGCCTTCTTCGATATGATGCGCTTGCCGCACCTGCTTGCCGGAATATTTCGATTTATCTCCGCGAGGCATGATTAGCTCTCCCAACTGCTGCCGCCAACGGCGCTCTCCGCCCTGACGTTGATCCCCTCTTCCGCCAACTGAGTCAACCGCTTGTCGGTCTCTTTCTCCTCGTCCAGCGTCATTTGCAGCAGTCGGACGACCGTGGAGTGGCCGAGGTGTTGTGCGAATGTCCTCGCCGAGCCGTAGCCGGCCGTTTTGTAATGCTCGACGCGCTGCGCGGCGCTGATTAGGGCGGCGTCCTTGACGTCCGGGCTGCCCGAGGCGCTGATGATCTCCGCTCCCTCCTTGATCAATCCCTTCATCGCCTCGCACGTTTCCCGGCTGGCCGGCCTTCCCAGGTCGACGAAGATTTGTTCCAGCCGCGACACCTGCCGCTGCGTCTGCTGGAAGTGTTGCTGGAACGCCTGTTTCAACGCCGGTGACGAGGCAGCCGCCGCCATTTTCGGCAAGGCGTCGCAAAGCCGTTTTTCGGCGTCATAGAGGTCGTTCAACTCTAATAAAAGCAAATCCTCGAGTGAGTTCAGTTCGACGTTAAAGAACATCCCCATAGCAAAGCTCCTTTCGTCTCGTTCAGTTTGGATTCCACGCGAGAAACCAGCGAGCACATGGCGTGCCAAACTCCGCCCAGGCGATTGCGTCCATGAAGTTGACGACGACCCTGCTGCCTTGGTCGCCGACTGACCGTTGTGGGCGTCGCGGCGTCATCGGCGGCGTCAGCCGGGCCGTTGATTACTTGTCCGAAACGGCTGTAGCGCGAGCCGTGGCAGGGGCAATCCCACGACTGCTCGGCGGCGTTCCAGTGTATGATGCAGTTCATTGGTCGATTCACGACCACAACTCTGCTGCCTGTCGCTGGTACGCCGTTTGCACTGCTCTGGTGTATTGCCCTCGAACAGGAACCCTAATTCGTGGAGCCCATCTATGGTAGCCTCGACGACGGAACGCGTCATGAACAACACGGCAGAATGCATCAACCGGCAAATCCGCAAGGCGACGGAAAAGAGCGTCCGCTGCACTGCGATCGATGGACCGGAGGCGATCGAGCGGCGAATCGCCGAACTCGATCGGGAATGGGACGTTGAGCGCGCCCTGGAGGCGAACGCGGCGGTCGCCTCGATCCTGGGGGTGGTCCTCGGAGTTGCCGTCAATCGCAAATGGTTCATCTTTCCCGCCGTCGTTGGCGGGTTTCTGCTCCAGCACGCCGTTCAAGGCCGGTGTCCGCCGATTCCCGTCCTTCGCCGGCTCGGATTCCGAACGCAGACGGAGATCGAGCGAGAACGCTACGCCCTGAAGGCGTTGCGCGGCGATTTCCGCGACGTGCAGGCCGGAGCAGCGGACGTATCCGCTACGAATGAAGTCATCGCGGCGGTAGATCGTTGACGCGAGGTTCATGGCCGCGGAGGGGGAGGAAACTCGTCGATCAACGCTTGCATGAAACGGATGCCGCGGAGTGCCCCGTCCAGCACGGCGTCGAGGCCGGGTCGGCCGGCGACTTCGAGTACGTCGGGCCGCAAAACCCGCGCCGCCAAGGCGGTTTCGAGCGCTGCAGGCCGGCGATGTGCCGTGGATGCCATCCCAATGACAAGAGGACGCGAACAAGATACTGAATGCCGGCCGGCCGCAACAAACGGTCGTTCGGTTGGCTGAGCATGTCGCGGGCACGCTCGGGCAAGACGTTGTAGGCGGTCTGGTCGTAGGTCTGCGGCCATTGCTGAGGAGGATTGCGCCGCTGCGAATAGAACCAGCGATGGAATCGAGCCAGCGGCGACTTCAGGTACGCGCCGACCAGCCGCCGCGTTCCCTCGGACCGATCGGGGATGGCAACGCGGGCGATTACGCCGTCATCTCCGGGCCAATCTCCGGCGCCGGCGGTATTACCAAGACCGGCCGCGGCCGCCTCGATCTGACCGGAACCAGCAGCTACACAACATTCAAGAATCCGCTCGGCAGCGGCACTTTCTCCGTCTCCGACAATTACAACAGCCTCTGCCTCAACGTCACCCCCGCGACCGTCCCCGAGCCGGGCACGCTAACCTTGCTGGCTATGGCCCTGCTGAGTTTGCCGGCCTGTGCTCGGCGGTTGTTGTGGCGGCGCTCTCGGGCTGATTTTCCGTCATGGCTGGCCGCATCTCGTTGTGCATCCGGCAAGCTTTGCGATCGTGGGAATGGCGGGCTTCTTTGCCGCCGCAGCAAGAACTCCCTTCTCCACGCTGAGTATTGTCAGTGAACTGACGGGAGGATACACGCTGCTGCTCCCCTCGCTACCGGCGGAGTTGTCTTGCCAGCTTGATCACTTCTGCACCGTGTCCGACGTGATCCAAATATAGTCGAAACGGCAGGTCCCGGTCAGCGGCTTGCCGGTAGCCAGGTCGAGACGCAGTTGTCGTAGCCGGCCTTGCCAGGCCGGGTTGCGCGACAGGTCGACGGTGTAGGTTCGCGGCTCGTTGTCGTTGGCGACGACCGCGAAGGATCGGCTCTTGGCGTCGTCCCATGCGCCGTCGGCCTCGGTCGTGAATCGCATACGCGTTGCGGTTGCCGGAGTGTGGTTCTGGACCCGAAGCGTGATCGACTGCTTGCCGGTGAGATCGATGCCGAGATGGTCGGCCGAGAGGAGGTGGGCGTCGGGGCTCTTCTCGATCGCCAGGATGTAGAAACCGCCGCCGACAAGTTTCACGGGATCGGCCGTGGCCGGCCAGACCGGATCCGGCCACGTTTGGGGACGCGTGCCCGGATTTACCTCGGTCCAACCCTCTTTGTCGAGGTTCTTGTTGAGCTCCCATGCGGCGATTACCGACTTGCCGGGCGGAAGGATATGCACGGCCAGCCGGTCGCTGTGCCAGAACTGGCGCTGGCGGGCCACCAGCCGCAGCAAATAGTCGCCTGGCCGGTCGAAGGTCGCCGTCGTGGCCAGGGCGTGGGCGTTTTCCAAGGCGACCCCGCCGGGACCTTCAAGCAGTTCCCAGGTGACTGCGGGGACGCTGCCCTTCGCCCGGCTGCCGCTCTGGACGTGGCCTGAAAGCCGGACCGTCGGACGGTCGGTGCGGATCTCTGTGCCCGCTTCGACCCGCGAACGTGCAATGGTCGATGAGGCATCCGCAACCGCGGTTCTCGAAGTCGATGCCGCCTTCGTCGGCGCTGCCGGAGTCGGGCTGGTTGCGGAAGTAGCAATTGCGAATGATCAGCCCGTCGTTGCCGCCGAGCATGATGCCCATCGTGCCGGCGCTAGCGTGCCAGCCCGAGGCGTCGAACAGGCTGTTTTGCAGGATCGCCCGACGGACATCGACCAGGAACGGATGGGGCGACGTGTTGTGGCAGAAGTTGTCGTGGCAGAAGACACGGTCGACCAGTACGTCCTCGCCGCGGACCATGTAGCCCGACGAGCATTGGAACATCTCGCAGTCGCGAAGCACCAGGTCGCTGGCCGGCCGTCCGGCGATGCCGATCCCTGACGAGAAACCCAGTCCGTCGCCCGGGGCGCCGACGCGACCGCGCCACTCGGGAATGCCGTGAGAATTGAAACGGTAAAGGCCTTCGACGTGATGCGCGATGCAATCTTCGATCAGCAGCCCACGGTGGCCCGGTTCGTGGTACGCGACGATCAGGCCCTTGGCAGCGTAGCAGAACACGAGACTGCTGACATGGAGGAAATCAGGATCGAGCACCAGCGCGCAGCGGTCGTCGATATCCCAGTTGCGACGGAGAATCGGACGGGCGCCGTCGCCATAGGCGGCGATTTCGGCCCAGCTGTTGGCGGCGCCCCGGGCCGAGACGTTGAGTTCCTGGTTGAACACGCTTCCACGGCGCAAGAGCAGCCGTTGACCGGGGCCGAGGACCTGGCCGTTGATGTCGATCCAGATTTGCTGGCCGTCCCAGCCGGCGCGGACGTGGTACCACTCACCCGGCTTTGCGGCCGTCGTGGAATTGACGCGCGGTTCCCAGCCACTCTGATAGCGGAGCAGCGAAAGTTGTCAGGGCGGCGAGCAGAATGCAGGTTGCAAGAGAGGTACGTAACATCGTTGCGCCTCGTTGATGGACAGAGAGTGATGGAGGGACATTGATGGGGGAACAATGGGAAACGGGAGTCTGGTTAGGGCAAGTACGAATTTGGCGATGGCCGGCCGCTTAGTTGCCGTTTGTGGTCAACGTCGGCCATGCCGGCGATCTGACTTCCTCAACCTCAACGCCACATTTTCCAGATGCACTAAGCCTGAGACCTTCCCAGGCTTACTTGATCACCAATCTTGTTCTGGCATGCCATTCTAGCAGGTCGCTCACCATGCCACAAACTGTCGTTTTGATCGGCCGCTTTGCAGACGTTCTCCCCTAGACGAGGCTCCCTCGTCTCAGATTCCTCGCGAGTGACGATTGATATAACGACGGACGCGTTGCCGAGAAAGGCGTCCATTCTTGCGAGTAGGGAATTGGGTTGAGACTAGGGGATAGTTGACCGTCCCCATCCTGCAAGTAACCCAGCCATCCCTGCTGGTTCTGAAGTATCGCGACCTATCCTCTGCACTTTCGCCATCGTCGAGCGCGGGCCAGAAATCCGCAAAAAGCGAGAATGAAAAGAGCCAGCGTCCCCGGCTCGGGCACCGGCGTGATGTTCGCGACGGGCAATGCGCCCGCCAACGGCGGCAGACCGACGTTCACCATCCAGAGATCACGATCCAAGCCGTTTACCGCGCCGTCATAGTTTGCGTCCCCCTGCTGCCAAGTCGTGCCCGTAAAGGCGTTCGCATAGAAGATCGCCAAATCCCGGCTGTCCACCATGCCGTCGAGATTGAAGTCGCCAGGATACGTGGCCATCACGGTTACCGTTTTCGCGACTGGGTCATCGAGACAGCCCAACATCAACCCGGTGCTCGCCGTCGTCGAATCGCGGAACTGCCCACGGTCCCAGAGTCCGCCATCGTAACTGGCGGCGAGCATGACTTCGATGGTCGAGATCGGGTCTGTTCTACCGGCGTAGTCGAACACCATCTTTCCCGATTGGATGTCGGCACCGCCAAGGTCTAGTACGCAGTTCTGCGCGGCGGGAGCCAACTCGAGCGCTCCGCCGCTGACCGTGGTGCGGCCGCTATACGAATTGGCGCCGCTGAGAACTGCCAACGTCGAGGCCGACTTGGTCAGGGCGATGGAAACGCCCGCAAGATTGACGCCGACCGTGCCGCCACGAATATCATACGCCGCGTTGCTCGTCAGCGTACCGCTCCCGCTGACAGTTCCGGCGTTAATCTGGAACGAGGCGATCGACTTGGAGAAAGTGCTGAGATTCAACATTCCACCGTTTACGACGTAGGGGCCCGAGGTCATGGCGGTGGCGGCCGAATAGGTGAGCGTGCCTGCATTGACGGTGGTGTTGCCGGTGTAGGTGTTGGCGGCGGTAAGCGTGAGCGTGCCGGGGCCGAGTTTGGTCAGTCCGCCGTCAGTGCCGCCGGTCACCAACGGCTTGTTGATCGTGATCGCATAGCCGTTGGTGTTAATCTCGGCGCCGCCGGCAAGAATGTTCAGGGTCACGGTGCCGGCGATGCCGGTCATGGCGAAGTAGTCGCTGCTCCCGCCCGTGGCCATCAACGTGCCGCCGTTGAAGTTCACGACGCCCTTGGCAAAACCACCACTACCTGCGCTGGGATTGGAATCGGTTGAGAAGGATGGGGCACTGAATGTTCCGCCATCCAGGTTCAGCGTGCCGTAACCGCCGACAGAAGCCGAAGGCCATTGATCGAGGTCGTACTGGGCGAGAATCACCGGGCGCGATGCGGTCGTCGCACCACCCTCTTGATTCCAGATGCCCTGCCCAGCCCTGGCACCGATCACGAGGCTGGCGGCGTTCACCGCCGCACCGCCGCCGCTGACGGTGACATATTGGTTGCCCAACTCCGTCGTGGGATCGTTGCCCCACTGCCAGCCGACGAACAACGAGCCGCCAACCGTGAGGCTGGCGGCGCCCGAAGCGCCGGCGTCGATAGTCAGATGGCTATCGCTGCCCGGCACACCGCCAAAATAGCCAAGATAGAGCGAACCGGCGACAGAGACGGAACCGCTGCCGTTGATCGTCATGCTCGACCGGCGGTCCTCGTTGCCGACTTGCATGTTGCCGCTGACCGCGAGCTTGCCATTACCGCCGACGACCGCCGTTGCGTCGCCGCTTACGCCCAGGTTCAGCGTTGCCACGTTGCACAGCGAGCCCGTTGCCCCAGCGACGGCCAGGGCTCCACCTTTGACGTTGAGCGTGGTGACGTTATAGGTCGAGCCGGCCGCTCCGGCGAAGCCCAGGGTACCCGCGTTGACCGTGAGCGTGTCGCCGAAGTTGCCCGTCGTGGCGGCGGGACCGCCGAAGGTCACCGTGCCGGCGCCGCTCATGCTAAGGCCACCGCTGCTGAAAACGATGGGACCAGCGATGGTGAAATTGTCGGTACTTGCGACGACGTCGCTGCCGGCAATCGTGAAACCATGACTCATCGTGCCGCCGGAGCCGGCGTCGCTGAGTGTGCCGCCGAGGAAAGTGAAGGTGGACGCAGCGCTGACACCAGCCGGGCTGCCGATCTGCAAAACACCGCCCTGCAACACGGTAGGACCGCTGTAGGTGCTCACGCCGCCAAGGCTCAAGGTGCCCGGTCCGACGATCGTCACCCCCGCGGGCTGTCCTGCCGCCAGGTCGCTCAGGCCACCGGCGAGGTTCAGCGAAGCGCCGGCGGCCACCGTGATCAGCGTGCTGCCGGCAGCCATCCTGACGTTGGGCATGACCGTGCTGCTGCCCGCCACCGCCTGGATCTGGCTGTTGACGGCAACGGACGAGTGCAAGACAATCGCATCGGAAGAAAAGCCCGGATCTGTCGAACTGGAAATCGTATACGTACCGTTGAACAGCATCGAGCTCAGGGTCACGTCGCCGGGCGTATCAAGGACAACGGATTTTGTCATGGGGCTGACCGAATCATTGAACCAGGCCTTGGCAGCGGTGCCATTGGGATAAGCGTGGGTATCCGACGATCCTTCGCGCCACAAGGAGTTGGCCCAAGACGAAACGGCGGCTCCGTTGTCACCCCGGCCGAGAAAGCCGCGAGTTGTCAACATATTGATCGCGGCCACGCTCACCGTGCCCGCGCCATTATCGGCTGAGCGAGAAATCGATCAATCCGATGCTGTCGAGCGGCGTAGCGAAGGTGGGAACGTGAGCGCCTTCGCGGGTGTAGGTCACGATTGCGCCGCTGCCCGTCGTCAGGCCGGGAAGGGAGACAATGACCCGCGCGCCGTCGCTAAGCGAACTGAGCGTCTGGATTCCTAGAGTGCTCAGCCCGCCGCCGGCGGCCGCAATCGACAAATAGGAGTTGTCGGCGAAGGTCACGTCGGCGTTGGCGGCGAGAGGGGTGGCGCCGCCGCCCGCCGAGCAGGCCAACGAACTGCTCGTGGGAATGCTGATCTGACACGGCGTCCCCGCGGCGAATGGCGCCGCATTGCCCAATGTGAGCGCGGAGCCGGTTGAGAGCGTAATGGCGCTGGTGCAATTGGTGCCGTTGAGGACGAGTCCGCCGGCTTGAACCAGGGTGGGGCCGGTGTAGGTCGTCGAGCCGAGGACGGTTGTGCCCTGCCCGACTTGCAGCAGAGAGCTGCCGCCGTTGACCGGGCCGCCAAACGTGCTGGTCATGCCGGCCGGGGGAATGAACCGCAGGGTGCCGGGTTGCAGCATGTTCAAGGTGCCGCTGAACGTCGAGGCCCCGCTCAACGTCAAGGTGCCGGAGCAGCCGACGTTGATCGTGCCGCCGCCGTGGAAATTGCCGCTGAAGGCTATCGATCCCCCGCCGGTCGGCAGGAGATTCAGCGGGCCGGCCCCCGTATTGGCCGTGATGTCGCCGGCGAAATCGAGCGTGTTGTTAAGCGTCACGGCGCCGGCGCCGGATTGGATCAGCCCGCCCGGTTTCGCTCCGCCGTAGATGTTCAACACGCCGCCGCCATCGAGCTGGCCGGTAACAAGCGTGTTGCCGGCGCCGCTAAAGGTCAAGTCGCTGATGATGGTGTGAAGCGGGCCGTTGACCGTCAGCGTCTTTCCGGCGGCCACGTTCCAGGATTGCGAGCCGCCGATGTAAACCGCCGAGTTGATCGTCACGCTTTGATTGGCGGTGATGCCGCCGCAGGTGACCGTCAGCGAGCCGTCGCTAAACAGATAGCCGGCAGAACTGATCGTCATGCTATGGGCGATGGCGGCCCAGCTAATCGTAACCGTTCCGCTGGTCCCTGCGAAGGTGGCGGCCGTTTCCTGGTTCTGCCAGGCATAAGTGGCGCCGTTCGAGTCATTCGTCCAATGGTCCCCGCCGCTCGACCAGGTATATGATCCGCCCTTCCACGTCGCCGAGGCCATCACGCCGGTGTAATAGACGGCGCCGGTGATCGCGCTGATGTCGTTGTGGTTTTCGAGATCGCCGTAGGGGACGAAACCGTAGCCGTTTGCGCCCCATCCGGTATTCCAGCTATTCTTGATGATCCAGTATCCACCGCTGGGGACTTTCGGGTCGTCGCAGTAACCGACCAGCGATACCTCATGATCCTCGCCCGACACCGGTCCGCGGTAATTCGCCTCCAAGCTCGCCACCGAGGCGTACAAATCGCTGGTCGAGAGAAGTCCAACCTCCATTGGCCCGTACTGCTTGAGGTAGGCCTTCATCGTGGCGGTGTCGGTGGTGCAGTCGTTCCAATTCGAGGTACTCTGCCAAACGCGGTTCTGCCAGCCACTGGTCAATGGCCAATACGGGGCGATGCCCTTGTCGGGGCTGGAGGACTGGTACGGACATTCGCTCTCCGAGACAACGCCGTGAGTCGTAAAGTAGTCGAGCACAGCAGTGCCCCAACCCCCGTTCGTCGTGCCCATGGATTGCTCCCAGCAGACCTGCTGCTCGGAAACGTCGGGATTGAAAGTGGGATCATTGCGGGTGAGTTTGTACTTCGCCTCGATGTTGGCACAGGAGGAGAAATCCCAGCACGTCCCGCCGAATTGGTTCTTTACCGTTGAATTCCAGTTGGCGCCGTTGACGCTTTGCCAACTGAAACTATCGGCCGAAAGCGGGCGAGCAGAGAAGACTACGCCCACCAGCATGCCGGCGATCACACCAAGAGACGAGACCTCACGACCCGGATTCATCCTCATAAATCACTACTCCTTCCTACGCAAACGGCCTGGAGACAAAGAGGAAGAACGAAACAACCAGCGGCTCTCTGCGAATAGTGAATGCGAAGAATCCCGCCCACTTTACAACTGCTATTGTAGCAAAGTCGCCCAAGATTGTCGCATTATAGACAGACCATGGTTGCAGTTGAATAGATAAGGACTCCCCGGCTGGCAGCCGGCCGAGATGAAGTTGGGGTGCAAGAGAGAAAGCAGGCAGCAAGAACCCGCCCTCCACCCAAGCGTGGTAGTCGCAACGAGGCGGAAAGAGAACGCCAAGAAGGCATGCCTTCGCATTCACCGCTGCGCCACCCGGATAGGGTGGAGGCGCCACCCGACAATCATCGCTTGCACCAGCGGTAACGGCGGTTCGCACGGTGTTGTCTCAATCCGGGAAGGCAACAGGGCTGTATCGGTCCTTCATACTGTTGTGATCATCACCGACTGCCCCGCGAAGACTCTTGGCCGGCTTCCTCCCGGACATAGACGGACCCCCAACCGTCAGCGCAGCTGAAAAGGGCGCGGATTACGACCTGTGCATTGCTCCTCCGCCGCGAGGGAAGCGGAAGCGTATACATTGTGTCTGCACCGGATATCGGGTTGCACGAGTGCAGGTCGCTGGCCACCTTGCGGCCGCCGACAAAGAGCCGCACGTTCATCAGCTGGGGGCTTGCGTAACTATCGTATTTGAAGACCACGAACACCTGACCGGTGGCGCGAATGCAGTTGGTGGCGTCGAACTCCAACTCGTGCCAACCGGCGGCCGTTTCAGGAGCGGCCTTGATTTCCTTGCCGCCCCAGCCGCCGATACGGGTCCACTTGTCCTTGTCGAAGGTGGCGGCCGGTTCGGTACGCGACAGCACCACGCCTGTGCTGTCGCCGCCGCCGGCGGCGCTGGCCCGAAGCGTGTACTCCGCGCCGCGTTTCGGTTTCGGCACGCGGAGGGTGACGACGGCTGGCCGGAGCGAGCAGTCCGCCGTTCTCGCCGTGCGGTCGGCGCCCAGTTCCCGCTCATCCTCGAAGAGGCGCACCGCTTTCAGCGCCAACGGCGCACCTCCCGTCCAGCGAAAACTAAGGCTCAGCGAGCATGCACCCGCGGCTTTTGCCAACAGCGGGGTCAGGTTCCAGCGGAGCGTTTGTTCTCCGCCGTTGGCGAACTGATCGCCTCGCCAGTCGCCGACACGCCCGGCGGCGCGGAAATCGTAGCTGGCCAGCAGCGCGAGCAGGGCGTTCATGCGGGCTGGGTCCGGCCGCTTGATAGCCGCGATCCGCTTGCGAATCAGCGACACCAGCTCGGCACGCGCATCGGCGCTTGTGCGGATTGCCGTGAGCAGGCGCCAGCAATCACCTCGATCTCACCCAGATCGCTTGCGGCGGCGAGCTTCGCTCGGAAGTACCTGCCGGTACGGGCGTTGGCCGCTTTGTCGCGGGCGACCAGCGCCAGCCACGCGGCGGAGGTCTGTTGGTAAAGGGTGCGGTTCTGCCTAACCAGCAAAAGCAGCCCGGTGAAGAGCGACTCGACGTGCTGGCGACTCTCCCTGGGAACGCTCTCCCACAGATTGGCAGCATCCTTGGGAACGTCTCCTGCGACGATCGCGGGGACGAATCGCTCCGGCACACCGAAGGCGGCGAGTTGGCGGCCCAGCCACAGTCTCCAGGCGGGATAGACGAGGTCCCACTGTTCGCTGGCCGGCAGCTTGGTCAGCGCCCGCGCGGTGGCGAGGACCCGGGCAACTTTTTCGGCGCCCTTGCCGGACAGAAGCAGACGGCTGGTGTCGAAGCGGGCGAGCAAGTCGTTCATCGCGAGCGGGAACTTCGGGAATGATGCGGCAATCTCTGTCGACATCGCCGACCAGACGGTGGCAGGCGCCTTCTTCCAGGCGAGCGCCGTCTCGATGCGATCGCGCCAGGCGCTATAATCGAGAGGATCCGCGGCGGTCGCGGCGGCGAGAATGGCGTACGCCTTGTGTACGTCCTTTTCGCGCCACAGGGCGGCGAGGGCACGCAGCCGCTCCGCCTCGGCAAAACCGGGTGCTTCCACGGCGGCGCTTATCAGGTTGATATTCGCCGAGTATTGGCTGAGCCAGAATGGTTGCTGATGCGAGTCGTGGGTATCGGCCCAGCCGGTAATGAAATTGCCGCCGCTCCACGTCTTGTCGTCGCTCTTCCACACGTAGGCGCAGTGGCCGGGCTGGCCCACGGTGAACGCGGGCACGCCGTGCGCGTTCGCCACCGAACTGTTCATGTGCGAGATCATCCCGCAGACGCCGCCGTACTCCATCGCCGTGCCGAGGTCGGCCGGCTTGCGGTCGTAATACTCCGGGCCCTGCACCGTCTGGCCGCGGTAGTTGTCGGATCGATAGGCCATCAACGAGTGTCCGTAGTTGCCGACCGCCTTCTGCGTCTTTTGCTCTCGGGGCGTGACGTCCTGCGCCCATTCGAGGTCGTCGTTTCCGCACCCGCTACCGTGTACGGTGAGGGCCAACTCGAAGGGGAGCGCCTTGTCAAAATAGGGCACAACCTGGCCGGCGGCGTGGCTGCGGCGGTAGAAGTCAAATCGTTCGGCCGGCGTGGTGTTTCCGCGGGGCTGGGCGAAGGCGATCGCACAGGCCGCCGCCACGCGCTGCCACAGGCCGGGCTTGCGAGACTCGGGGCAAGTCGCCCAAATTTCCCGCCAACCGTCGAGTCCGTAGCTGCGCTTGCCTTTCAGCGGAAAGACCGCGGCCATGTCGTTGTAGTCTTCGAGCGCCGCACGACTGGCCAGCAGCCAGGCGAGGAAATCTCGACCACGATTGCCCGCCCTCACTTTGGAGAGCCCGTCGGCGTCGCCCGCCAGCACGTCGCGGAGGAACGTCCGCTGCTCGAGCGCCAGCGCGGCGCCGAGCGAATGGACTTGCGCGATTTTGGGCGGGGGGAGTTCGGCGCGCAGTTGTTCGGCCAGCGCATTGCGCCAGGCGGGAAAATCGCCTTCGGCGACTGCCCGCTTGATAAAACCCTTCCAGGCATCGAGCGGCGCGTCGAGCGGCGGCGGCGCGGCCGTGGCTGCAACGGCGGCCGTGAGAGTGATGAGCGGGAGGAAGAAGCGGAAAGCTCTCATGTCAGACTCGCTTGGCGTCATTCGGCGACCACGGCCACGCGGAAGCCGACGGTGCCCTCCTGAAATCCCTTCTGCGAGCCGAAGCTGGCATCGCTCCAACCGCGCCAGGCGCAGCGGATTTTGCTTTTGGCGTCGATCCAGGCGCCGCCGCGTTGAACGCGGAAGGCGAGGTTCGCCCGCACCGGCCGCTGCGGCCCGCGCGGATCGGTGACGCTGCCGCCCGGATAAGGGCCGATGTAGTCGAGCACCCACTCGCGGGCATTGCCGAGCATGTCGTAAAGGCCCCAGGCATTCGGCCGTTTCCGCGCGACCGGCTGAATCCGCGGCATGTTAGCGCGGTTGAACGGGCCGGTGGTCTTCACGTACCAGGCGATCGCGCGGGCATCGTCGTTGTCGGTCGCGTAGTTGGAGGTTGTCGTGCCGGCGCGGCAGGCGTATTCCCATTGCGCCTCGGTGGGCAACGAATAGACGAGCCCTGCCGGCAATCGCCCGGCTGCACGCTCGCGCGCGGTCAGCTTCGTACAGAATTCGCGCGCCTGGTCCCAGGTAACGTTCACCGCGGGGTACTTGCCGAAATCCGCCCCGGCCTTCTTCAACTCCTCGGTGGTCTGCTTCGACCACGGATCTTCCGTCTTACCCATCAAGGCCTCGAATTGTGCGCGGGTGGTTTCGGTCTTCGCGAGCCAGAACGGTTTGCTGATGGTGACTTTTGTCTGCGGTCCTTCGCCAGTCACGGAATCGTTGCTGCGCCACGGCTCCGCCGCTGGGCTGCCCATCATGAACGTGCCCGCTGGTATCGCGACCAGCTCGATACCGAGGTCGGCGGGCGCCTTCGGCTCCGCCGGATATCCGGCGGCGGCGAGAAAGCACGTGAAGATGAAACAGCAGAGCAGGACAGGAGAAGAGACCAGACTTCTGCCGAAGAGCGGTCCCCTGCCGACCGTCCTCAATGCTCGCCTTGCTTTGCTCATAGTATGCGCCTCGTCGAGCCCGCTGAGGGAGCATTTTGGACGACTGCGCCTGGCTGCGCCGTCCGGCTGTGTTCAGTCATTGTACAACGCTTCTCCATTGCGAGCACGCCGTTTTCGAGTTACGGCGCGAAGGTCAATGCTCTCCCCGCCCTGCAACGCGACATTCCTCGCTGGCAGGGCATTTGCAACCCACAGCTCATCGACGGCTAAAGTGCCGGATAATACCGTCAGCCGGTAACCGCCGCCAGCCTGTCGCTCTAGCAAGCCATTGGCCCCGGGAATCAACCAGGGCAGGCGCCGAGCCGCGCCCGGCCTTGGATCAAACGACAGCTTCTTCGCTGGGGCCGAATACTGCTGGCCGGATAGCGCCAAAGGAATCGACCAGAAACCGGCCCCGAGGATTGCGCCCGGTTGCGTTGCGGCGGGTCGGGTCGATACTCTGGACCTCGACCACCATCGGCCCGTACAGAGCGAACCACGGGGCTTGTGCGGGGCGTGAAGATGGGCAAGGCGGGATTGCGGGAAGGTGCGAAAATGGTACAAACCGCAGAAGGGTACTTGACTAAATCGACGCCAAGGGCGATAATGTACATAAAGGCCCATATTGAACAGGAGTGGAAGATCATGATGGAAGTCGGCGTACATGAGATTCGCGCCAACCTGGCTGAAGTGATTAACCGCGTTGCCTACGGCGGCGAGCGGGTTGTCTTGGAACGGCGCAGCAAGCCCGTGCTGGCGCTGGTGTCGATGGAAGACCTGGAGCTATTGAACGCCCTGGAGGATCGGGCGGACGTGAAGGCCGCGCTGAAGGCCCGCAAGGAAAAGGGCGGCGTGCCCCTGGAGAAGATCAAGGCCCGACTGGGGATGGAATAGGCCATGCCAGAATACAAGGTCATCTTCAAGCCGTCGGCGGATCGGGCGCTGCAAAAGCTGGCCCGTGACGTTCAACGGCGGATCGTCGGCGAAGTGGCGATGCTGGCACACGATCCTCGACCGGCTGGAATGGTCAAACTGGCCGGCGACAACAACCTCTGGCGCATCAGGATCGGCAATTATCGCGTGGTGTACGAAATCCACGATGACCGATTGGTGGTGCTTGTGTTACGGGTGGCGCACCGGAAAGACGTTTATCGGCCGTAAGACGGAAAGGCAGGCGATCATGGCAAGCATTTCCACGGATGCCGGCGGAAAGCGGCGAATCCTGTTTGTGAATCCCGACGGCGAGAGGAAACAGATACGGCTAGGCAAGGTGCCGATAAAAACGGCGCAAACCGTCAAGACGCGGGTGGAGAACGTCTTGGCCGCGCAGTTGGCTGGACACGCGATCGACGGAGATACGGCGGCGTGGTTGGGGAACCTCGACAGCGTTCTCTATGGCCGGCTGGCGGCGGTTGGATTGACCGCGCCGCGGGAACCGAAACCGGATGAGAAGGCCCAGGGCGTCACGTTGGCCGCGTTCATTACCCAGTACATTGCGGCCCGGCCCGGCATGAAACCGAACACGCTGAAAAACTATCGGCAGACGGAGCGGTCCCTTGTGGACTACTTCGGCAAGGATCGGCTGTTGTCGGAAATCACGGCCGGCGATTGTGACGATTGGAAGGCTGCCCAGGAGGCGAAGGGGAACGCGGCGGCAACGATCGGGCGGAACGTGAAGCGAGCCCGGCAGTTCTTCCGGGCGGCCGTTCGCAAGAGACTGCTGGCCGATAACCCGATGCAAGACGTGAAAGCCCCGGCCCAAGTGAACACGGCGCGGGCGTTCTACGTTTCCCGCGAAGCGACGGAGAAGATCATCGCGGCCTGCCCGGATGCCGAGTGGCGGCTGATTGTGGCCCTGGCACGCTACGGCGGGCTGCGGACACCCTCAGAGACGTTTGCCTTGACGTGGGCCGATGTCGATTGGGAACGCAACCGGATTCGCGTCCCGAGCCCCAAGACGGCCTGCCATGCCGGGCGTGAATCGAGGATGCTTCCGCTGTTTCCCGAGTTGCGGCCCCACCTGGAGGCGGTTTTCGATGAGGCCGAGCCGGGGACCGTTCATGTTATCGCCCAACATCGGATCGCAAGCGCCAATCTGCGGACCACGTTGGAGCGGATATGCAAGCGGGCGGGGGTCGAGTTGTGGGAGCGGGCTTTCCAGAACATGAGGGCGAGCCGAGAGACAGAACTGACCCAGGAACACCCGTTGCACGTGGTTGTGGCGTGGCTGGGCAATTCGGCCCCCATCGCAGCCCGGCATTATCTGCAAGTGACCGACGCCGACTTTGAGCGAGCAACGGGGGGGAAGCCGCAGACGGAGCGCGGCGCAAAATCCGGCGCACTTGAGGCGCAGAATGCGGCGCAGCACGCGGCGGCAGAGAATTGCAGCGTTTCGCAAGAAAGCAGAAAAGCCCCTGAAAACAAGGGCTTTTTGCCAATCGTTGCGAATCCGTGCGATACTGTACAAAAGTATCTAGTACCCCCTAGGGGAGTCGAACCCCTGTTCTCGGACTGAGAATCCGATGTCCTGGGCCACTAGACGAAGGGGGCCCACTATTATTGGCTACCGGTGGGACAGCAATGGAACATCAATTGTTACCGACGTTGGCTCGACTGTCAACCCTCGTCGTGAAACTGCTCGAGCCACTTATCCCACTCGCGGCCAACGTTCTCTCCCAGCTTCTCTCGGTTGTGGTTAATCGCAAACCGCAGCAGTCTTCTCATCGGTTCGCTGCTGAGCTTCTCGCCATTCGGGTCCATATCGTGGAGCTTGGCGAGAACATTCTGCGATTCTTCGTAGCGGCGGGTGATGCTTAGCACGCCGCCCTGACCCGCCAGACCGAAGGCCTTGAGTTCGGCCTCGAACTTGGGGTTGGCGGCTTCGAGGTTGGGGCTGGCCAGTTTCTGGAAGATCGCCATCGCCCGGTCCCACTCCCCCTTCCGTAGATGAATCAGGGCAAGCTGCTGTTCCGCCCTCAGTCTGGCGTATTCGTTGTCGGGAAAATAGTCGATCACGCTCTGCCAGGCGGCTTCACTATTGATCTGGCTGGCGCGATAGCACTGCCGCCAGACGTTTTCCTGCCTGGGGATGGCCGGCGTGGCCGCTCTCGTTTCGGCCAGCAACGACGCCGGCGCCAGCAGCCAGCAGGCCGCGGCGACGCCGAGCGCCAGGCCGGCAAGCAGCCCCACTGCGATGCCCGCCGCCTGCCAGCGCCACGATCGCCGGCGGCCTGCCGCCTTCATCAACTCGTCGAGCCGCCGCGTCGCCGCGATCCGCGGATCGGGCGGCGACTCGGCTGCGATCGACTCCCAAGCGGGCAGATCGTCCGGCCAATCGTCGCCAAAATGCTCCATCTGCACGCGGCGCAGCTCGCGGAGCAAATCGCGGGCCGAGGCAAATCGCCGCGCGGGGTCCTTTGCCAGCATCTGGTGAACAATGCGGCACAGCGCCGGCGGCAGATCGGGCCGCAACGTCTCCAGCGGCCGCGGTGATTTCTTCAGATGCTGCACCGCCACCCCCAGGGCCGTCTCACCCTCGAACGGCGGCGAGCCGGTCAGCATGTGGTAGCAGGTCACGCCGAAGGAGTAGACGTCGCTGCGCGGATCGAGCGATTTGCCTTCGACCTGCTCGGGGCTCATGTATAAGGGCGTGCCGAGCGTGATGCCGATTTGCGTCAAGTCGTTGCCGCCGCCGGGGCCGGTCAGCCGCGCCAGGCCGAAATCGGCCACCTTCACCTCGCCGCCGGCGGTGAGCATGATGTTCTCCGGCTTGATGTCGCGGTGGACCACGCCCTGCTCGGCCGCCTTGACCAACGCCGAGGCGACTTGCCGCATGATCGAGAGCGCATGGGACAGATCGGGCGGGCCGTGCCGGATGACGTAATCGCGGAGGTTCTGCCCCTGCACGTACTCCTGGGCGATGTAGTGCAACTGCTTGACGCAGCCCACCTCGTAAATCTGCACGATGTTGGCATGTACCAGCGAAGCGGCCGCCTGGGCCTCTAGCTCGAAGCGTTGCAGGTAGACGCGATCGCCGGCCAGTTCCGGCTTGAGGATTTTGACGGCGACCCGCCGTTTCAGCCGTTCCTGCTCGGCCAAATAGACCTCGGCCATTGCCCCGCGGCCAAGCCGCCGCAGCAAATGAAAATCGCCCAGTTGCCTGCCGGAAAGGTCGCTATCGGGATTTGGAACCGGCGATTGGGGAGCGTCGGAAGACATGGTGATCGGTGATCCTGGGGCGGCTCTGCGCGGCCTGTCGCGAACAATCAACTATATTATCTGCGATTCGGCAGGCGACCGCAACGTTGGCCACAGCAAAGTTGCAGAGCTTGTTCGGGCCTCCGCCAGCCCAAAGATGGTAAAAAAGGGGGGATATTCTGTTTGACGGGCAAACGTGCTATTCTTAGCCCACATGCAGGAGGACTGCAAAGTAACGAATCCCTCGTTCCCACGCTCTGCGTGGGAACGGTGAAGTCGCGATCATCGGAGGCGTGCGTTCCCACGCAGAGCGTGGGAACGAGGCCTCTGTAGTTCTTCTTAGCCCAAATAACCGCCCATTTCCGATTCCAAGGAGTCTCGCCATGCCCGCATTTCCCGATGTCGCCAAAATCCGCTACGAAGGCCCGCAGTCGAAGAACCCGCTGGCGTTCCGCTACTACAACGAGAATGAGGTGGTCGAAGGCAAGGCGATGACGGACCACCTCCGCTTCAGCGTCGCCTATTGGCACACGATGCGCGGCAGCGGCAGCGATCCCTTCGGGCCGGGCACGATGCTGCGGCCCTGGGAGGGCCCGGCCGACACGGTCGAAAACGCCATCAACCGCGTCCGCGTCGGCTTCGAGTTCATCGAAAAACTCGGCGCCCCGTTCTACTGCTTCCACGACCGCAACGTCGCCCCCGAGGGCGGCACGCTGGCCGAATCGAACAAGAACCTCGACGCGGTGGTCAAGGTGCTCAAAGAGGAGCAGCAGCGGACCGGCATCCGGCTGCTCTGGGGCACGGCCAACCTCTTCAGCAATCCCCGCTACGTCCACGGCGCGGCCACGAGCTGCAATGCCGACGCCTTCGCCTTCGCCGCCGCCCAGGTAAAGAAGGCCCTCGAAGTGACCAAGGAGCTCGGCGGGCAGGGCTACACGTTCTGGGGCGGACGCGAGGGCTATCAATGCCTCTGGAACACCGACATGAAGCGCGAGGTCGAGCACCTGGCCGCCTTCATGCACATGGCCGTCGATTACGCCAAGAAGATCGGCTTTAAGGGCCAGTTCTATTTCGAGCCGAAGCCGAAGGAGCCGACCAAGCACCAGTACGATTTCGACTCGGCCGCCTGCATCAACTTCCTCCGCGCCTACGGCCTAGGCGATTACGTCAAAATGAACATCGAGACCAACCACGCCACGCTGGCCGGCCACACCTGCGAACACGAACTCGACTACGCCGGCTCGCAGGGCTTCCTGGGCTCGGTCGACGCCAACGCCGGCGACCTGCTGCTGGGCTGGGACACCGATCAGTTCCCCACCGACGTCTACCTGACGACGAAGGTCATGCTGGCGATCCTGAAGTACGGCGGTTTCACCACCGGCGGCTTGAATTTCGACGCCAAGGTCCGCCGCGAGAGTTTCGAGCCGATCGATCTGTTCTACGCCCACATCGGCGGCATGGACGCCTTCGCCAAGGGCCTGAAAATTGCCGCCGCGATCCGCGCCGACGGCGAACTGGCCCGCATGGTCAAGGACCGCTACAGTTCCTGGGACAGCGGCGTCGGCGCCGAGATCGAGAAGGGCCGTCACAGCTTCGAGACCCTCGAAAAGTACATGCTCGCCAAGGGCGATGTCACGCCCGTCGGCAGCGGGCGGCAGGAGTTGTTCGAGAACGTGGTGAATCGATACGTGTTCTGACGTGAGGAGATGAAACGTGGTCACCGTGAAGGCTAGAATCAGAGTTCACGACGATTACAAGTCGCTTGTGCCAGTGGTGATCCCGGAACTGGATGAGGTGCGGCAGTTCGCGTCTGAACTCCACGCGAAGGGAGAATCGTGGGCGGGCAACGTTTTTGGCTGGCCCGCGGAGTACTGCGCGGAGCGGCCCGAGGCGCCCTTGGACTCCAAATTGTCGTTTACGCCGGCGGAGTTTTGCATCGGTGAGACCGGAGTTTGGTTCTTCTCCCTCCTGTGGGAGCACGGCAAGGACGCCCGGCCCGTCGAATTTCTAGATAACAAGAACATCCTGGTAGAAAGCGCCGGCGGCTGAAACCGGCTGAGCACGTGTCAGGAATCGTTTCTGGAACATCCAACCGCCGCGGCCGGCAGGAATTGTTCGAGAACGTGGTGAATCGGTACGTGTTCTGACAGCAATAACGGTTCGTGGCACCGTTCCCCCTTCTGACACCGTTCTCCCTTCCCCTCGCCCCTTACCGTGCGAGGATTATTAGGTAGTTGCCGTTAGTTGTTGCTCGTACCTTCCACCCCTGCCTGGCCAGGCCGTTGAGAGCCGACTCCAGCTCCGGGGCCCCCATGGTTCGGCCGTTTTGAGACATATCGAGCACCTTGTACTCCTCGTTACCGCTGCCCATGCCACGCAATGCCATTTCCAGTTTACTGTGTTATGCCGCTTGTAACTGTTGTTGAATCTTGACTTTCTGTTCTTCTGTCAGCCGCAGCAAGACCGGCGGGTGTGGCGCCGTGTGAGCTTTGCGACGCGGCCATTCCCGCTTCTGTTTCGGGCTGGTACGCACACGCCGTTCGCGTTGCGCTCGGGCAATCCTTTCACGAAATGGCTTGGATTCCCTACGGCCTAACATGTCACGACGCACCTCCAGCAACACCCCCCGTGGGCTGCACATTATCGGGAGGCTGTCTTTCGGCGGTGCCGGCATCGCCAACGCGCCTTGACAAAGCAATAACTGCGTTGCGATCATCGAAGCCTCTGCCTCGCGATGCACTAGCCGTAGCGTCCGACTCATCAACGCCACTTTCTTCAAGGTTCGCTTGTAGGTTCTGAAAAATCCCTCGTTTTCCCACCTCCAACGATAACAAGTTCCCGCCATCTCCAAGGATAGCTGCTTCGCATCTTCCACGTTCGTAAACAGCCAAACGTCCACCTTATGACGGCAACTGTGAATCCGCAGCAATCGGCCGCGAATCGGCGGCTTGCCGTCCTCCTGCTGGCTCTTCGGCCAATAATAGACAATCCCTTCGCGGAACTCCTCCAACAGTTCCTGGGTTTCGCTGTAAAAGGTGGCCTTGGAGGACATGCGGATGAGAAAGGACACGTTCGCCAAGATCATGGTCGCGGCCACGTTGTAGCCCACATATCCCGCGTCGGCCACCACCAACGCCGCCGCTGGCAGCCAACGCAGCATGTACATGAGGTGACTTCGTTCGCTGGCTTTGCCCCCCTTCCCCAATCGCCAGCAAAAGGGAATGCCCAAGGTAAGATGCACGATCGAGGTGTTCCAGATCGTCGGTGACGAATCCTCTTTGCCGCCGCTTCCCAAGCGTTGCTCCAGTTCCTCGGTGCGGGGACACGTCTGCCGCGTGCCATCACAGCCAAAGGGGATGAAGTTTCCCACTTTCCACTGATTGCCGAAAATGACTTCCATCCGTGCGCAGGGCCGCCGCCAACGCCCGCAGGATGGGCATGGGAAGTTTGGCGATGGCCTTTTCAAAGCCGGAAAAGTGCTGGCCCGGCCGTTTTCGTTTTGGACAACTGGCGACATAGAACATTCTGGCGGCTTCAAACTTTTCCGGGAGGCTGTCGCCACAGCAATAGGTCGTCAGGATGATGATGTAAAGCAAAGGATGCAAGTCCCAACGCGGGCATTTCCTGCGTTTTGAAGCATTTCGGACTTGCTTGAAAACTTCCGGCGTGAGAAACTCTCGCATCGAGCCGATCAACGATTTCGCCCGCCGTCGTTGGCGGGCCCGCTTCCTTGCGTTGGCCATTTGCCGTTCCTTCCATGATGGGGTTTGGTGTTGTGACCCCCTATCATTGCTGGAACGGCTTTTTCATGCGCGGTCAATTCACCGCCATTTTCCCAAAGCACATTTTCAACGCAACCCTCGACCTCGCAAAAGATTACATCAAAACCGCTTCCAATCAAGCCTTGGCATTGCATGCCACCGCGCGCGCTTCTGGCGCCGCTGTCGCACGACAAGAAGAGCGTCATGGCCGCGACCAAGGCTGCGGCGCACAGCCGACCGAAAGCTCTCTCGAACCCTCGCATTGCTAGACTCCTTGATAGAAATGGACTACGGCGGGTGATCCCTCCCTTGGCCCCCATTGTAATCCGTTGATAACTCAGCGAAAGGGGAGGTGGGTGAGGAAACGGTGTCCGCTTCCTTTTCACTCCACTTCGCTACTGCGCCAATTTGGCGCTGGCTAGGCGATTGAGACTCACACCGGCTTCCGCGGCTTCGACCGCCAAGCGACGGTGCGTTTCCGGCGGGAAGTCGGACGCAACCTGTACTCCTCACACTCCGTGTGAGGCCGCGGGCGCGTGCGGCAAAGGGGCGGCAAGACCTTCCCAAAGTGGAATGCTCTTCGCCTCCCGGGGTTGGCTTTCCTCACACGGAGTGTGAGGAGTACATTTCTTGGCTCAGCCGTTGCGCTGGCTCTTGGAGTAATGGAGGTATTCACCTGCCTTCAGGCGTGCGGACTGTGGATTCTCGGCGATATAGCGTCGCAATCGTTCAAATTCGTCGGGCGAACGCACGAGATGGTCGAAGGCGTCTTGGGCCCAAAAGCGTCCGTTTCTTCCCAGGGCTTCGTTGATCCGCCGCGCCGTGTAGCGTTTCCAGGACTCGCACTGCGCCAGCATGGCCTCTTCGTCCGCAAATGCCGCCAGGACATGGACGTGGTTCGGCATCACCACGTAGTCGCAGAGGCTGTAACGGTCTTCATCGAAATGACGGAGGCTGTCGGCGACGAGTCGGGAGCAATCCGGCCGTCGCAACACGCACTCGCCGTGCAAGGCGTCCAGATGTTCGCTCCAGCGGTCGGACAGGAACTTCCGAAACTCGCGAATGCGCTGCATCGGCCAGTTCTGCACCACTGCCTTCCAACCCGGAACGGCGGGATCGACGCCATTTTGCCGCAGCCACGTATCACGCTGAGCTTGCCAATCGCGGACTACCGCGGCGGGCATCGAATCCCAGGTCCGCCACGTTATGAAGCAGACGGTTCCAGCCTGGGACCAATGCGGCAGCTTTCGCCACACGACGGCGTACTGCTCGCGGGGATCATAGCATTGCGGCTGCCAGAACGTCTCCTGTCGTTCCAGGTTCGGCTTCATGGAGGCTGCCTCCTTCTGTTGGCTCCTCTGGCCGAGACCTCTGCCCATTTCCTCACGCGGAGCGTGAGGAGTACGTTTGACTCAATAATTGAAGCGAATCCCGCGTTGCCGCAGATCGTTTGCCAGCGCTCCGGCCGTGGTGAATTGCACGGCGTCGAAGCCGGCGGAGCGGGCGCCGGCGACGTGGCCGGGGATGTCGTCGACGAAGAAGATTTCTTCGGGGCGATGGCCGGCCAGCTTGGCGGCGGCCAGGAAGATCGCGGCATCGGGCTTTACCGCCCCGATCTTGTAACTTAAGGCGTGAACGGCGAAACTCTCCGAGAGGAGTCGATACTCGCGGATGCAGTATTCCCAGTGGATTTCGCAGGTGTTCGAGAGGATGCCCAGCGGATAGCCGGCCTGGCGAAGTTGGGCGACGATCGGCACGACCGGCAGGTTCAGGTCGAAGATCTCGGCGGCGGCGGCGACCAGCCGGTCGAAATCGGGCCGGCGGCCGATGGCCGTGCAAAACGCCTCATAGAACTGGCGGCTGGAAAGCCGGCCGGCTTCGTGTTCGCGGATCAGTTGGCCGTCGACGGCGACCTTTCGCACCTGCTCGGCCGTGGCCCCCGCCGCCGCCGCCATTTGGGCGAGCATCCGCTCGACGCTGAAATTGATCAGGACCCGGCCGAGATCGAAGTAGAGGAACTTGGGTTGCATGGAGAGGTAGGATAACGGATTCGACGCGGCGGGACAACGGCGGGGATTTGGGGATTTGGGGATTTAGGGATGTCAGATTTGAGATTTGAGATGTCAGATTTGGAGTCTCCGATCCCTGCCCTGGCCCTTATCCCCAGCCCTGATCCCTGGCCCCCAGTCTCTAGCCCCCAGCCCCCAGTCCCTAGCCCCTCACCTCAGACTTCATAAACTGATCCAGTTCGGCCTTGGTCGGCAACGAAGGCTGGGCGCCGAGGCGGGTGGCGGACAGCGCACCGACGAGGCAGGCCTGCCGCACGGCCTTTTCCAGTTCCATTCCGCCGGCCAGCGCCCAGGCCAGGCCGCCGTTGAAGGCGTCACCGGCCGCGGTGGTGTCCACTGCGTCGACGGGCACGCTGGGAACGAGCGCCGTACCGCTGGCGTCGGTCATCTGCGCCCCTTGGCGCCGAGCGTGACGATCACGTGCCGGGTGCCGGCCGCCAACAGGCTCTCGGCCGCCTCGCGGGCCGAGTCTTCGTCGCGGACCGCGATGCCGGTCAGCAGTTCGGTCTCGGTTTCGTTCGGCGTCAGGTAGGTCACGCACGCCAGCAGTTTGTCGGGCAGCGGGGCGGCGGGGGCGGGATTGAGAATCACCGGCACGCCGGCCTCGAAGGCGATCGCCGCTGCCCGAGCGACGGTTTCGACCGGCGTCTCCAATTGCAGCACGAGCATGTCGGCGGCGGTAATGCGGCCGGCGATGCGGTCGATCTCGGCGGGCGTGAGCGCGTGGTTCGCGCCGGAGGCGACGGAGATGAGGTTCTCGCCGGCGTCATCCACCAGGATCAGGGCCACGCCAGTGTGCTCGCTGGGGCTGCGGAGGATGCAGTCGGTGAGGATGCCCTCGCGGCCGAAGTTGGCGATGGCCTGATCGCCGAGCATGTCCTGGCCGACCTTAGCCACCAGGGTGACTTCGGCGCCGAGTCGCGCGGCGGCGACGGCCTGGTTGGCGCCTTTGCCGCCGCCGGCCATCAAGAACGATCCGCCCGAGACGGTTTCGCCCGGTCCCGGCAGACGTTTCCCCTTGACGACCATGTCGGTGTTCACACTGCCGACGACAACGATGCGCGGTCTTTTCGCCACAATGATTGCTCCGTACTTCTCCCCTCTCCCTTTGGGAGAGGGGCAGGGGGTGAGGGCCTCGTGGAGATCACCTTGCAGCCACTCGCCCTCACCCTAGCCCTCTCCCAGAGGGAGAGGGGACTCCAATGTTGTAACTCCAGTCTCATAAATCGGCGGCGCAGCGGAAGCCGATCATTGCCGAACGGTCTTTGCTGGGGGCCATCAACAGATATTTGCCGTGTTGGTCGAGCCGCGTGTTCTCGGGGAAGTACCAGCCCGAGCCGCTCGGGCGATAGTAGCTGCCGCCGCGAACGATCGCCGCCCGGGTGTGCTCGTCGCGGTACTCGTCGGTCCATTGCCAGACGTTGCCGGTCATGTCCATCACGCCGAAGGGGCTGGCGCCCTTGGGAAAGGCATCGACGTCGGTCGGCGGGCGAAGCTGGCGGCCGGACTCGTGCTTGGGGATTGCCGCCGCGTCGTCGGCGTTGCCCCAGGGATGCCCCCGGCTGTCGGTTCCCTGGGCGGCGTACTGCCATTCCCATTCGTGCGGCAGCCGTTTGCCGGCCCAGGCGGCATACGCCCGGGCGTCTTCGATCGAGACCCAGGTGACCGGCTTCTTGGCCCAGCCGTCGGGATACGCGCCGTTCTTCCAATCCTTCAAGAAATTGTGGTCGTCCTTCGGCTGATAGCGGGAAGCGTCGAGAAACTGCTTGAATTGCTCGTTCGTGACCGGGTACTTGTCGATCAAGAACGCCTTGATGTCCAATTCTCTATCGTGAGATTTCCGCGGGCGATCTTCCCAGGGATACTGCACGTCCACGCCGTGGGCGTCGTCGCCTTCGATTTCGACGCCCACGACCTTGAAACGGTATTTCGCGGCCGGAATGAGCGACATGCCGTCGGTCGTCGTCGCCAGCGGCTTCGTCGCCGCGATCTTCACGATCTTCTGCGGCAGCATTTTCCACTGCGACGAATAGCGGGCAAGAGGAACCGCCGAGATGCGTGCCATCGTGCCGATCAGTTCCTTCACGTCCGCTGGCGTGCGCTCCGTCGGCAGGGCGAGGACCGCGCCGTAGCCGCGGGCTTCGATCGGGAAGGAGAGCCGGGCGGTCTGGCCGGCGACCGCCGCTTTCAGCCGGGCGCCGTTCCATAGATCGTAGTAGCGGACGCCCTCGGAATACGGCACGGCAAGTTGTTGGCCGCTTAAGTCTCTGTTCGAGCGATTGACGATCAGCCAGAGGGTTCTGTCTTTCAGCGGGAAGCGGCTGGCGAAAACGCGCTGTTGCAACGTGGGGACGTGCGGTTCCCAGCCGGGGCTTGTGAGCATGTCGGCCATCGCCCGCTCGATGGTGGCGATGCGGCGGAGGGCTTCAGCGTCGCGCGGGGTGATTTGATTCCAAAGCCCCCAGACGTTCTCCCAGCTTTCGTAGCCGACGCCGTTGAAGAAGGCCGATTGCAGTTGGTCGGTCCGATCCATCGCCCAGCGCTCGCAGACGTTGACCATCTGCCGCGATTCGAGCCATTTGTACTTGCTCACCGTGGGCATCGGCGGGTAATCCCAATAGCCCCAGGTCATGATGTTCCAGGCGATCATCGCCTGGTCTTGCATTTGGCACTCGGGCTCGAGCGCCAGCGGATGGCCCACCGCGTCGGCGGCGTTGCGGAACTCGACGGGAATGCCGGAGAAGGTGTCGCCGTTGATCCCATCGGCGCCGATCGCCTTCATGTCGCGGGCGGCGGCCTGCCAAAGTGGCACGTCCTCGGGCCGCGTACCAACGTCCCAGGGCATCGCCGGAAAAAGCACCCGCACGCCGCGGCGGTGGAAGTCGGCCACCATCTTCGCCACGCCCGGCAGTCCGCCGGGCAGGTCGTGCAGCAGGTCGTGCTGGTTGCGGTTGTCGATGCCGATGTTCGGATAGACCGGCCAGATCAGCACCGCGTCGATGCCGCCGTAGCGTGTTTGCAGATCGTCGAGATAGCGATCGACGGTGTATTCGCCCGTCCGCGGGTCGTAGAGGTATCGTTCCTCGACCATCACTTGCGGCTGGACGAAGGCCCGTTGCGTCCAGCGCAACTCCGGCCGGGCGTACTGGGCGGGGTCGTACTTGATGCGGCTTCGTTCGGCGTCGCGCCAGCGCTGCATCTCGGCCAGCCAGGCGGCGCGATTGCCGCCCGTCGCCGGGCCGTCGATCGTCTCTTCCCGGAGTTTCAGTTTCACCTCTTCTCCCGCGGCGAACGCAGAAAGGAAGCAGAGCAAGGCGGTCATCACCAGAATCAACAGGCGTTGGGGTGGCAGTTGTACTGCCACCCCGGGCCGGCAGTACAACTGCCAGCCCAACCTAGAAATTGACAGACAGCAAGGCATTCTCATTTTGGCAACGCCCTCGATGCGTGGTGGATCAAATCCACTTTCGATGCGATCACCAATCCCAGACCGACGATGAAGCAGATGAACATCAGCGTCAACAGCAGCTTGGTGCCGCGGGGGGCGTTGCGGAATTCTCGCCAAACGAAGACGCCCCACAGGGCGGCAACCAGCGTCGCCCCTTGGCCGAGGCCATAGGCGACCGCGGGACTCGCCTGGCCCGAGGCGGCGATGTTCAACGTCATGCCGACCGCCCAAATCATGCCGCCGAAGAAACCCCAGAGATGGTCTTTCCCCGCGCCCTTGAAATAATCGCCCAGCGGAACCGGCTCGCCCACGAAGGGCTTCAACATGATCGCCGTGTTGAAGACGAGATTGCTCAAAAGGATGCCGAAGGCAAAGACGACGTTGGCGGTGTAAGCGCTCATCTTGCCGGCTTGGATGTCCGCGCCTTGCCGTCGCAGGTTCTCCGCGGTTACAGCGAGCAACTCCAGCCCCTTGTGGCCGTGAATTTCGACCTTGCCGATCGCCCGGGCGACGAGGAAATAGAACAGCGACATGAGGATGCCGCAGAGCACGGCCAGAATGAGGCCCTTTGTGCTGCCGGCGGCGCCGGGGCCGCTAAGTTTCTTGTAGGCCCGCGCGTCGAGGATGATGGCGGCCGTCACCAACGCCACGCCCGCAAACAGCAGGAGCGGATCGGCGCGATGGGCCGGATCGAGGTCGAAGACGTAATTGATCAGCACGCCGAGCACCAGCGCCAGGCCGATGCCGACCGGAAAGGCGACCGCCATGCCCGACAGGGCGATCGCGGCCACCAGCAGGATGTTCGCCGCGTTGAAGACCACTCCGCCCAGCAGGGCCGAGCCGATGTTGGCAAAATCGGCCTGAGCCAGGTCCGGCAAAAAACTGCGGCCGTAGGCGCCGACGCTGCCAAACGCAAAGGCGAACGCCAGCGACATCGCGACCACGCCGAAGACGTAATCCCAGTAGAAAAGCTCGAAGCGCCACCGCTTGCCCACGGCCTTCTGCGTATTGGCCCAGGAACCCCAGCAGAGCATGGTGATGATGCAGAAGATGACGGCGGTGAGATTACTGTCGACGACGAACACGAGCCGGTTCCTTTCCCGAGCCAAAGTTGATGCGAGCCCGCGAGCCACGCGCGACGATTGTGCATCTTATAGCGCAACCCGGCCCCGGCGTCAAGCACCACTCCCAACCCCACTGTCCGTCTTGTTTAGCCGCGCCCCGAAGGGAAGCGCCCGCGAAGGACGACACTTTGCAGGCCCCGTAAATGGCAAAGTCCAAGATCGGTCATAGCCCCCGCCGTGCCCGGGAGTCGTTGACTCCCGGCTATTTGGGCACTATCAATATGGCTTGGGATCGCAGAACCGAGCAACCGCAAGCGGCAACGGGCGCTTGCCGCCCGCAGAGGCGCATCATGGGCATCGCATGTCCGCTGGCAATTGTATTCCTCATCTTCGTGCCGTTTGGCGTGCTGGCCTTGCACGATGTAAACCGGCGGCCGACGCGGCAGTTCACCATCCGCGGCATGATGTTGTTCATCTTCCTCTGGGCGGTTTGTCTCTCGCAAATCTCCGTAGCCGAACGCGACAGGCCCGTCGAAACGGTCGTCTGGCGACAAGACTGGATTGTGCTATTCGCCTGGCTCGTTCTGGCCGTCGTCTATTGGCGAACACGGCACTTCGCCACACTGTTGATCCACAGCACGGGCATCCTGTTCTTCGGCTGTGTCTTCGCGATCGCCCCTGTGTTTGACGGTGGAGACACGTGGAGTGAGATCGAGTGGCGTCTGCTGCTCGGAATGGTCTGCGGTTCCTTTCTCGGCCTGATCTTCTTTTCGCTCATGTTGCTATTGACGATCCTTCGGCGGCCGCTGTCCGCGCCGCCGCACAAGGAGGACCAGCAGCCATGACCAGAGGCAAGCACAGTGGTCGGAAAACGCCGCGGATCGTCCGCATGCCGGCCAGCAAGAGCGGCCATCTCCGCAAACGCATGCAGCAGCGAATGGGCCGCGGCCCCAACTCGCGCGGCCGGTAGGCGGCGAAGTTACATCATCGGGATGGCGGCGTCGTAGGGCATGCCCTCCAAGGCGGCCTTGACGATCATTTGCAGCAGGTGGGGGTAGGAGATGCCGGCGCAGGCGGCCTGCCGCGACAGGCCGTAGCCGTCTTCGAGGCAGGGATTGCAATTGACCTCGAGGATGCAGGGGCGATTCTCGGCGTCGAGCCGCACGTCGACCCGCCCGTAGCCCCAGGCCCCCACGGCGCGAAACGCCCGCAGCGAGGTCGAGACGATCTCGCGGGCCAGTTCGGTCTCGACGACGGCCGGACAGGTGACCGAGGTCTTTTGGTACTCGACGGTGGTTTCGATGCACTTGGCGGCGTACGACATGATCGGCGGGATGTCGGGCGGGAGTTCGGAGTAGTTCACCTCGGCCAGCGGCATCACCCGCAGCCGCCGCCCGCCGATGATCGAGACGTTGAACTCCCGGCCCGGCAGGAACGACTGCACCAGCACCGGCTGCTTGTATTCGCGGAGCACGACCCGCATCTTGTCGCGCAGCGCTTTCTTGGTGTGGACGATCGAATCGCGATCGAGCCCGATGCCGGCGTGTTCCTGGCTGGCCTGGACGATCAGCGGGAAGGGCCAGATGCGGCGGTTGGTGTCGCTCAACAGTTCCAGCACTTCGGTACAGAAGGGGATGCGGATTCCGGCCCCTTGCAGCAGGCTGGCGGTCATGTACTTGTAGCGGGTCAGCCCGAGGGCCAAGGCCGGCGAGCCGGTGATGGCAAAGCCCATCATCCGCACCACGGCCGAGAGCCGCATTTCATAGAGCGCCCCGTGCACCACGTCGTCGTACTGGTTGAAGACCACGTCGGGGGCCAGCCGCCGCAGTTTGCGTTGGAAGGCGAACAGGTCCCGCGCCAGCGGGACGACGGTGACTTTATAGCCGACCCGCCGCAGCGCCCGGGCCATGTGGCGGATCATCGAGCGCAGGTCGGCCGTGCCGCCGCGGTCTTCCGGGTGGTCCGGCGCGCATTCCCGGTCGCTGTTGTACACCAACGCGACGTGCAGCCGCCGCCGGACTCGCTGGGTCTCTTTCGCCATCATCGGTTCTCAAAGCCCTCGCATCATGGGTGCTGCCGCCATCATATCATAGCTCTGCACCAAACGACACCGGGTTCCGGCAGGCAAAGATACTTGCCCCCAAGTGATTAAGCTCCTGCCGGGCGGCTCACTCTTTGATCAAATCCCGCACCGTCATCCCCGCCGGGATCATCGGCAGGACGTGCTCCTGGTAGGGGACTTGCACGTCGAGGAGATACGGGCCGGGGGCGTCGATCATCTCTTGGATCGCGGCGGTCAACTCGGCCTTCTGCGACACCTGCCGGCCGTCCCAGTGAAAACCCTTGGCAATGGCGACGAAATCGGGATAGCGGTGTTCGGGCGAAATGCCGTTCCCCTGGCCGATCGCCTCGGGATCGTCGATGTGGCCGAGGTAGGTATGGGCGCGATTGGCGGCGTGGAAGCGGTCCTCCCACTGCACCACCATGCCCAGGTGCATGTTGTTCAGCAGCATCACCTTGACCGGCAGCTTTTCGCAGTGGCAGGTGGCCATCTCCTGGATGTTCATCAGCAGGCTGCCATCGCCGTCGACGTCGATCACCAGCCGGTCGGGATGGGCGGCCTTGGCGCCGACGGCGGCGGGCAGGCCGAAGCCCATCGTGCCCAGCCCACCGCTGGAAATCCAGCGCCGCGGCTTCGAGAACTTGTAGTATTGGGCCGTCCACATCTGATGCTGGCCCACGCCCGTGCAGATGATCGCGTCGCGGTCTTTCGTGAGCCGGTGCAACTCGCTGATGGCGTGCTGGGCCAGTATGCCCTCGAAATCAAGATCGTAGTGGAACGGCTCGTCGCGCTTCCAGACGGCCACCTTGCGCCGCCACTCGGCGGTGTCGCCCGGCTGGGTCGCGGCGGCAAGCTGCTGGAGGAAATACCGCAAGTCGCTGACAATCGGCAGGTCGGCCCGCTTGATCTTGTTGATCTCCGAGGGATCGACGTCGACGTGGACGATCTTCGCCCGGCCGGCGAACTCCGAGACCTTGCCGGTCACGCGGTCGTCGAAGCGGACGCCGAGGGCCAGCAACAGATCGGCGTTGTCCACCGCGTAGTTGGCGTAGACGCTGCCGTGCATGCCGAGCATGTCGAGCGACAACGGGTCGTCGCCCGGAAAACAGCCCAAGCCGTTCAACGTGGTGGTCACGGGGATTCGCAGCTTGCGGGCCAGCGCGGTCAAGTCCTCGGCCGCGTCGGCGGTGACCACGCCGCCGCCCGCGTAGAGCACTGGCCGACGGGCGGCTTGCAGCAACTCCGCCACCACGGCGATTTCCTCGGGCGTGGCGCGATATTGGCTAGGCAGATAGCCGGGCAGTTGCATCGGGGCGTCGTAGTCCGGCGCCACCTGCATGTTCTGCACGTTCTTGGGGATGTCGATCAGCACCGGGCCGGGCCGGCCGCTGGTGGCCACGTGGAACGCCTCGCGCATCACCCGCGCAATGTCGTTCACGTCGGTTACCAGCGAATGGTGCTTGGTGACGCTGCGGCAGACTTCGACGATCGGCGTCTCCTGGAAGGCGTCGGTGCCAATCACCGGCGTGCCCACCTGGCCGGTCAGCGCCAGCATCGGCACGCTATCGAGCTTGGCGTCGGCGATGGCGGTGACCAGATTGGTGGCGCCGGGGCCGCTGGTGGCCATGCAGACACCGACTTTGCCGGTCGAGCGGGCGTAGCCCTGGGCCGCAAAGCCGCCCCCCTGTTCATGCCGGGGCAGGATGACGCGAATCCGATCGCGGAATCGCGTCAGTGCCTGGTGCAAAGGGATTACCGACCCCCCCGGATAGGCGAAAATCGTGTCCACGCCGTGGTTCACCAGGCATTGGACAACGACGTCCGCGCCCGTCGAAAGTTGCGGACCGGTGCCTTTGTCGGGGATTGAAGGTCGATTGCTCATGCCACTTGCCGCCGAGATAGCCCATCACAAACTATTAAGCATAGGGCGTTTTTGCAGCCAATTCAAGGCGTTGCCGGCCGCGGGCCGAGCGAGACGCCGGACCTGACGTTTGGCGGTCAACCCGGGAGCGTGAATGGCTGTGCTCACCAAGCGCCCGCCGCGCGAGGCTGCGGAGGCGGTGTGGAGACTCCAGCGAATGCGGAAATAATCGTCAGAAAGGCGATCCGAATAGCAAAGATGCACCGCAGAAGAAACCCTTAATAACGGAGCGGGGGAAGTTTGGCCCGTCGTCACTAGGGCATTCTCTTAAAAGGAGGAATCTGTCTGGCTAAAGCGTCAGTAATCGACGTTTGGCGGTCTAAAGGTGATAGCAGTGGATGGATCTTTCGTCCGGACTTTCCGGGCGGGCATCGCTGCGGAAATCACGAAGAATAAGGATTCAGCTATGATGGGGTCTACGCCACGCCTCAGGCCGGCAACGGTTGCACTGGCCTTCGCACTGTCATCGCTCGTTCCGCTTGTTGCTCAAGCGAACACCTACAATTGGACGGGCGACTCGAGCAGCACCAAGTCCTGGGACTACAACACGAACTGGGGAGCCACGTCCAGTTCGTTCCCAAACGCCTACACGGACCAGGCCACCCTTTCCACCACCACTGACTGGCCCGCCACGATTGGTATTGGCACTACCAACGCGATTAAGCTGGGAGGCACTGGCACTGCTCTGAGCATTACCGGCTCGGGAGGAACGACCGTTGCCCTGGATATCGGCAGCACGGGCACCGGCTCGCTGGGTATGAAGGGGAACATTGCCAGCACCCGGAGAATCCAGATCGACGCAAACGGAACTCTGAGTAATGACGACACCGCAACCCACACCATCACTGGCACTGGCGGCAACATTCTCCTCAACGGAGGCACGATCAGTTCCGGGGGCGGCGGCAGTTGGTCGCTCAGCCAAGTCATCAACGGATGGGGCACGATCTCCGCGCCGATTATCACCACCAGTACCGTCTCCGCCAACGTTGCCAACCAGACCTTGCATATCACCGGCGATGTTACCGTGAGCGCACAGCGCGCTTTAGGCGCTGGAGCTACCGTCGTTAGCGGGGCGCTTCTCTCCATAGAAGGCGGGAACATTAGTGGGTCCGTTTCTGGCTCCGGCATCACGAACTACAACAAGGTCAATCTGCGCGGCAACTTCAACAATATTACGCTCTATAACGACGGGAGCTACAACACCGCAACGCCTGGTGATTGGAACTACTATAACCTCACGGGCGACAGTACCTGGAACAACGGGTCTCTCAACATCATGAAGTTCAACGGGTACAAGCTCGACGCCACGGGCACGATTTCCAACGGCTCCAACTACGTCGGGCTGGGCGTCAACGTGGGCACCGGCACCCTCAACAATCCCGGCACGGTCCCGACGACCATCGGCAACTCCGGGAACCTCACCCTGGGAGGCGGGAAGATCACGAGCTCCGGCGGCGGCGCCTTCTCCATCACCACCTACGTCCAGGGGTATGGCACGATCTCGGCGCCAATCACGCTCAACCCGGGCGGCGGCATTTCCGCCAGCGGCGGAACGCTGTACGTCACTCAGCCCGTCACCACGACCGGCGTCTCCAGCGGCCCGAGCATGGGAGCCGGGACGGGGAGCAGCGACGTGCTGGATCTCAGCGGCAACGTCACCGCTAATTATTCGCTCAATATCGGGGCCGGAACAAACGGCACGGTGAACTTCAACGGCATCACCGTCGCCGCCTCGGCAAACGGCATTGGCTTGACTTCGGGCGCCATCAACGTGACGAACAACAGCACGCTGACCGGGCCATTTACCAACGCCGTGACCGGCCCGGCTGTCCTGACTGTCAACGCCGGCAAGACGCTGACTGCCACCGCGGCGACCTTCACCAACAACACCAGCGGCACCGTGCACGTCAGCGCCGGCGCCACAGCCAATTGGGGCAACTTCATCAACTACGGCGTCTATTCGAGCGACCCGTCCGTGCAGTCCTTTATCAACCTGACGGTGCTGTCGGGTGGGTATATCACGGCGGGCGCAGGCGACGTCTACTCGGTTCAGGGCGACTTTACGAACAACAGCACCAAGAACGCCCTCTGGAGCACTGACGCGGCGGAATTGGACTTCAGTGGCGCCTCCACCCACCATTTCGCCCTGGCGGGCGCGGATGACGGCGCGGTCCTCGCCGGATTCACGAATAACTTTTCCTGGGCCACTCTGAACCTGGTAGGGCAAGCTCCCCTGGTGCTTAGCGACGGCAATACGTCGATTCCGGGCGGTGCCCTGTATGTGGACCAAATCGAAGGCCTGGCCATCAGTGGAAATCAAGTTACGAATATCACCAGCGTCAACGGATTGAACATCTACTATGACGCGCCCGATAACCCTGGTCTGTTTGGCCGGACGTTTAATCTGGAAGGCGGCGGCGAACTGATCCCGGTGGGCGCGGTCGTACCCGAACCCGCCACGATCATTGTCTGGTCGCTGCTGGGCGCGGGAAGCTGGCTGGGACTGAGAATATCGCGGCGGCGGCGGGTAGCTGTCTGGTCGCCGGAGGCCCGCGCAGCGATCCGCGAGATCGTCGGCCGCTGCGGCCCGCGTTGACCGATGGCCGGCTGAGCGAACCGGCCGAAGAATGCGAAAGACTACGCAAGACTCCGGGGTGGCAGTCGTTCCGCTGCCGCCTCGGTTTTTTGTTCCGGCCGCGCCACTCCCGAACAACGGGCAGGGCGAAAAACGCGGGTTGACGGACCGTCGCCTCTCGTCTGCCGCTCCCGGGCGGTCGAGCGGCAAGAGGGCTTATCGACCGTGCGGCCGCTCGGCCGGCGGCGTTTCCAGGGCGTGTCGGGCGCGGCGCACGGCCGCAGCGGCCCAGGGCTTGTTCGCATAAAGCTCGACGACCGCCCGGTACATCGCCTGGGCCTGCTGCGGGTCGCTTGTCCGCAGGTCGTCGGCGGCCTTCACCCGCTCTTCCAACAGGGCGAGTTGCTCGGCCGATCGCTTCTCGACCTGCTTGCGGAGTTGCGCCAGTTGCGACCGAGCCAGTTTGAGGCACATCTCGTTTTGGGCCGCGGCCCGATCTTGTTGTTCGTACAAAGCGATAATCGCCTGAAGCTTCTTCATGCCGAGTTCCGGATCGAGGTGGGCGTAGTTCATCGCCTCGGAATAGGCCCGGCCGATCGGATTCAGGTCCTTCTCGCCTGCCAGCCCGTGATCGAAGCGGCGCTGCAAGTCGTCCAACTCCAATCTCTGCTGGTATTCGCGATACTTCTTGGCCCGGTGGTCGCTGGAATAACGGATGAGAAAATCGTGGATGTCGCTCTCTGCCTGGCGGATCGAGGAGATCGAGTCATCGGCGACCGTCGCATCGATGCGGCCGGCCAGTTTGTCGGCGGTCGGCGGTTGCAGCGACCACCAGACGCCGAAGGCAATCAAGACCAGCGCCGCGATCAGCGCCCCGGTCTGCCAGGAAAAGAGCGGCGGCCGCTCCTCTTCCTCGCCGCCGTGGTCGAGTTGATCCTCGCTCACCGCAATGAAGCGGCTCGGCGGCAGGTCGGCGGGCGCGGCGGCCGCGGGCGCTGGGGCGACTGCCGGGGGAACGGCCGCCGCCGCCCCCTGCCTGCCTTCCGCCTGTGGCAAGAGTACCGACGCCGGGAACGCTTCCGCAGGCCGCTCTGGCGGCTTCTCCTCCGCCGAACGGCCAAACTCGAGCGTGGCGGGGATTTCGCCCTCGGACAATGCGGCGCTGGGCAAAGGCGGCGGGCCCCCCGAATCGCCGGAGCGAAACCAATCGCCGCTGGCCGCCAATGTCTCCGGGTTGACGCTCAACAATTGCAACATCGCCTCCAGCCGCCGCGCGAGAATGTCGGCGTTCGGAATTCGCCGCGCCGGCTCCTTCTCCAGGAGCTGACTGAGAATTCGCTCGAACTCCTCGGGGACGTCGGCGGCGTGTTTGCGGATCGGGTCCGGCGGCTCGTAGCGCTGCTTGTAGAGCATTTCCGGCAGCGACTTGCCGCGAAACAGCGGCCGGCGGGCCAGCAGTGCATACATCAGCGCACCAAGACTGTAGAGATCCGCCCGCACATCGACGGGCTGACCGGCGGCCTGCTCGGGCGCCATGTATTCGGCCGTGCCGAGGACGTTGCCGGCGCTGGTCAACCGCGTATAGCCGAACAACCGCGCGATGCCGAAGTCCGAGAGCTTCACGCTGCCGTCGGCCGCCAGCAGCAGATTGCCCGGCTTGATGTCGCGATGGATCACGCCGCGGTCGTGGGCGTGGCGCAATGCGCGGCAGGTCTCGACACCGATCCGCGTCACCTCGCGCCAATCGAAGCGCCGCCCGCGCCGCAACTCCTCCTCCAGGCTGTTTCCGTCGACCAGCTCCATCACATAGTAGAGCAGTTCTCCCTGTTGGCCGACGCCAATCAGCCGGACGATGTTCGGATGGCGGAGCTTGCGGAGCGTCTCGATCTCGGCCTCGAAGCGGCTGCGAAAGCCCTCTTCGCCCGCCAGATCGGCGGAAAGCAGCTTGACGGCGGCCGCCTCGCGGGTTTCACGGTGGACCGCCTTATAGACCGCGCCCATGCCGCCGCGGCCAAGCGTGCCGACGATGTCGTAGGGGCCGAGCCGTTCGAGTTCCATGTGAGGAAGGGGGCTGGGGGCTAGGGGCTAGGGATTGGGGTCAGGTATCGCCGGTCGGACGGAACGCCATGTGCGGGCGCGGCACAATTTTGCACGCACTCTTCCTCCCCCGAGTGTATCGCGCCGCCTTCCCCCTTTCCAGCACCGCTTACCGCCAAATGGCTTTATGCTATGATGGGCGCGGGGCTGCCCCTTGTCCCCTTCTCCCCGCGACCGCAGTCGCGGGGCGTTCCCCTTGTTGCGACTCCCCCCGGCCTTTGATCTGCCATCTCAAATCCAGAATCTCAAATCTCAAATCTCAAATCCAGAATCTCAAATCTCAAATCTCAAATCCAGAATCTCAAATCTCAAATCTCAAATCCAAAACCTGCAACCTCCAATCCACAATCAACAATCAGCAATCCATGTCCCCCTGCGGGCTTCTGAACTTGAACAAGCCGGTCGAGATGACCTCCCGCCAGGCGGTCAATCTGGTTGAACGGCTGACGCGGCCGGTCAGGGCGGGCCATGCCGGCACGCTCGACCCCCTGGCCAGTGGCGTGCTGGTGGTCTGCGTCGGTGCGGCCACGCGATTGATCGGCTACGTGCAGCGGATGCCGAAGCGCTACACGGGCACGTTCCTGTTGGGCCGGCAGAGTGCCACCGAAGACGTCGAGGGGGAAGTGACCGAACTGCCGGACGCCCCTCGTCCGACCCGCGAGCAGATCGCGGCGGCCGCCGCACGGCTGGTCGGGCGAATCCAGCAACGGCCGCCGGCGTTCTCGGCCATCAGGGTCGCCGGCCGCCGCGCCTACGAGCTCGCCCGGCAAGGCCGCCGGCCGGAACTGGCGCCGCGGCCGGTGCGGATCTACGCGATCGACGTGGTGGAATACCAGTACCCGGAGTTGGTCTTGAACGTGGCCTGCGGCAGCGGCGCCTACATTCGCTCGCTCGGCCGCGACCTGGCCGGCCTGTTGGGCACCTCCGCGGTCATGTCGGCGCTGACGCGTACGGCCATAGGCGATTTTACGCTCGAAGACGCTGTCGATCCTCGCCAATTGGATCGCGACAACTGGTTCAGCTTTCTTCAGCCGCCGCGGCGGGCGGTCGAGCATTTGCCTCACGTCCAGCTATCCGCCGAGGAGGTCGAACACATCCGCACCGGGCGGACAATCCCGTCCCGGCCGCCGCTGGCGGCTTCACAGCCGTTTGTCGCTCTGTTTCCTGAGGTTCCAAGCGACGGAAGCGCCGCCGCCGAGATCGTCGCCCTCGATCCGGCGGGGCAACTCGTGGGCATCCTTGTCCCCGGAGTTGCCGGCCAATTCCGCACCCTGCGAAACATGCCGACCGGCACCTGAGATTTGGCATATCGATGGTGGTAAGTGAATACTCACGCGGATGTCCGCCGGTCGCTTCCGAACGCCTCCACGTGAAATTCTGCCATTGATTTGGCCGGTGGCTCCCGGATATACTCTGTCGCCCCATTGGGGTCGTATCCTTTTGACTGGCTTCATGATAGGTCGTGTCCGGCGGTCCCGAGCCGCCGCGTCGAGCAGGGAGGCTCGCGTGACGGGATACTTTTCTGAAATCTGGCGGTTGCGGTACTTCTGGCTGGCCCTGGTTCGCGTCGATTTGCGAAAGCGCTACCGGCGGTCGATCATCGGCATGGGCTGGTCGCTGCTGCACCCGATCGCGATGACGGCCGTCTTGTGCATCGTTTTCAGCCAATTACTCAGCCAGGACATTCGCACCTTTGCCCCTTTCCTTTTGACGGGCTTGACCTTCTGGGCGTTCATCTCGGCGACGGTGATGGATGGTTGCCAGTGCTTTCTCCAGGGCGAATCCTACATTCGACAGCAGCCCGCCCCATTGGCGATCTATCCTTTACGAAGCACGCTGGGAGCGGGCTTCCACTTTTTGTTGGGATTTGCCATCGTCTTGGTGTTCGTCTGGTGGACGCACGCGTTTGCGCCGCCCGCACAAACCAGGACGCGCATTGACATGAAGGGCCTGGTGAAAGGATTCAACTACGGCCAGAAGGGAAGCATCCAGAGCTTGTTGGTGAGTTGTGACGGCAAGATCGTTCAAGCGAACTTTCCCTCATCGGCAGCGGTCGCAGTGAACAAAGCCGTGGCCGTCGGCGCGCAAATCAGCGCGATCGGCGTCGCCGAGGAGCAGGAGGGCGACCACGCGGTTTGCCAGCTTTCCAAGCTTACCGTCAACGGGCAAGAGTTGACTTTTGTCCAACTCGCGGCGAAACCCGTGTCGGGGCCGAACCTGCCGGCCTTGCTGAGCCTCGTGCCCACGTTTCTTCTGTTGTTCATTGTCGGCTGGTCGCTGGCGGTGTGCATGGGCCTGGCGAACGTGATGTTTCAGGACTCGCAGCACCTGATCCAGATCGTGATGCAAGTTGCCTTCTACGTCACCCCGATCATGTACCCGCCGGAAATGCTGATGGGCCGGCGACTCGTGTCGTGGCTGGTCCGCTTGAACCCCTTGGCGGCGTTTCTGGAACTGATCCGCGCACCGCTGCTGGAGGGGAAGCTCCCCTCGACCTGGGCCGTCGGCACGTCCAGCCTCGCCGCGGTCGTTGCCGTCGCTTTGGCGATGCTGACGCTGAAACGCTTCGAAAAACGCCTGATTTTCTATCTCTGATCCGATGACGCTGATTCAATTAGAAGACGTCGGGCTGAAATTCCGGGTGCAGCGCTCCGGCCGCATCAGCTTCAAGGACTATCTGCTCCGCGGCATGTTTCTTCCCTCGCGCAAGCCCGCCTTCGAGGTGCAAGCCCTCGAACACATCAATCTCACCGTCGGCGAAGGGGAGCGGCTGGGGATCATCGGCCCTAACGGCGCGGGCAAGAGTACGCTGTTGAAACTGCTGGCCGGAATCTATCCACCCACCAGCGGACGGCGAACGGTGGTCGGGCAGATCAGTTCGCTGTTCGACATCGCCCTGGGCTTCGAGCGCGACGCCAACGGCTGGGAGAACATCCAGTATCGCGGGTATTTGCAGGGCGAAACCCCGCGCTCGATTCAAGCCAAGACGCAGGCGATCGCCGACTTCAGCGAGTTGGGCGATTTCCTCAACATGCCCGTCCACTATTATTCCTCGGGCATGATGGTGCGACTGGCCTTCTCGATCGCCACGGCAATCGAGCCGGAGATCCTGATCATCGACGAGGTATTGGCCGCCGGCGACATGGCGTTCCAGGCCAAGGCCCGCGAACGCATGAAGGCGCTGATGTCCAACGCCCGCGTGGTCATCGTCGTCAGCCACGACCTGAAGGCGCTGCCGCTGTTGTGCGACAAGGTGATATGGCTCGACCACGGCAAGATGCAAATGATCGGCGCGACGGAGCAAGTGATCGCGGCATATATGCAGCAAGTCAACGGCGGCGCGGGCCAGCGCAAGGCGGCATGACAGTTCTTACCCCGGAGCAATCGCTTTTGTACCAAACAGAATAGCCGGGGGCCAACGGCCCGCGGAACGCGTTCTGGATCATTGCGGGCAGGATCTCATGCAGCTTCTGTATTTTGCACCCGTTCAGGCCGACAGCTACGCCCAGCGATCGCATTTTATGGTGCGGGCGCTGCTCGACTGGGGCATCGAGTCGGCGTTGTGGGTGAATCCCTACCCGTGCCGGCTGCCGCGGTGGAGCGATTTGCGCCGCAGCGGTGGTTGCCGTGACGAACGGACGCCGCTCGATCCGCGGATTGAAGTGCTGGACGTGCCCGCCCTGCCCGTCGAGCCGCTGCCGCTTGGTCCGTGGTTGAACCGGTGCGTCGTCGGCCGCGGGGCTTGGCGGCGGATCGAGCAATTCGCCGGCGGCAGAATCGAACATTTTGCCGGTGGGGCAGACATTCCTGTCTGCCAAGAGAGGCGGGTTGCGCAAGGCAGACAAGAATGTCTGCCCCACCACCGAGAAGGTTTACCCCATGGTGGCGAGGAGCGTGAGTTGCTCGTCGGCGTTGGCCGTCCTTGTGCGTTGGCATTGGCGGCGCTCAGTCGGCTGTCTGCGGCCGCCAGCTTTTACGATGCGATGGACAATTTTCCCGAGTTTCATCGCGGCCTCTCCCGCCGCTCGATGCGCCGCTGTGAGGATGCCATCGCGGCCAAAGTCGATTTGATCGTTGCCTCATCGACGTTCCTGGCCGGCAAGTTTCTCGCCCGCGGCCGGCGGGTGGAGAAGGTGCTGAACGCGTACGAGGAGACGAGGAGACTGGGAGACGGGGAGACGGGGAGTAGTGATGCTATTCTCTTTTCTCCTCGTCTCCCCCTCTCCCCCTCTCCCCCTCTCCCCCTCTTCTCATCTCCGGTCCTCGGCTACCTCGGTTGCATCGGCCGCTGGTTCGATTGGCCGCTGGTCGTGCGGCTTGCCGAAGCGATGCCGCAGGCGCGGATCGAACTGGTGGGGCCCTGCGTCGTCGGCCCGCCCTGCCGGCTGCCGGCAAACGTGACGCTGCTGCCCGCCTGCGAGCAAGCGCAGATCGGCCGGCACCTCGCGCGATTCTCGGCAGGCTTGATTCCCTTCCGCCGCGACGCGCTCACCGCTGGCGTCGATCCGATCAAATACTACGATTACCGTGCGGCGGGCTTGCCGGTGCTCAGTACCCGCTTCGGCGAAATGGCGCTGCGCGGCGCCGGCGACGGCGTGTATTTCCTCGATGGCCCCGGCGGGTTCGCCCAGGCCGTCCGAGCGGCGCTTGCCCGGCGCCGCGACCCGCTGGAAACAGAGAGATTCCGCCGCAACAACACTTGGACGGCGCGCTTTCGCCACAGCGAGGGTCTTCGCTCCCTGTTGCCCACGTTAAGGATTCGACGTGCGGCCTGAGTTGTCAGCAACGGATTGCACATGAGCTCGTTAGTGTGGACATCGACGGTAGCCTTCACGGCATCGCTGCTCTTGACGGCGGTGGTGCGTGCGTTGGCGCGGCGACTGGCCATCGTCGATCGTCCGGACGGAATGCGCAAGCTGCACCCCCGGCCGGTGCCGCTCTGGGGCGGCGTGGGCGTCTACGTTGCCACCGTGCTCGGCTTGCTGGCAATCCGTCTCGGCGCCCGCGGCACGCCCCAATTCATCGAACTGTCCAACGCCTGGATCATCGCCGCCGGCTTCGTCTGCTTCGTCGGCGGCATCGACGACCGCTTCAATCTCCGCTCGCGAGTCAAGTTGCTGCTGCAAATCGTCTCCGTGCTGCCGATCGTGATGCTGGGTTACTACGTCGATCGCATCGTGGCCTTCGGCTGCCCGATCGTGCTCGGCTGGCTGGGGATTCCGTTGACGATCCTCTGGCTGGTCGGTTGCATCAACGCCCTGAATCTGATCGACGGCATGGACGGGCTGGCCTCGATCATCGGGCTTTCGACCGCCGCCATGCTCGGGGTGATCGCCGCCAGCCAGCAGCAAAGCCACGTGGCCGCGATGGCCATCGTCCTGGCCGCCGCGCTGGCCGGGTTTCTCGTCTACAATCTGCCGCCGGCGAGCATCTTCTTGGGCGACTCGGGGAGCATGGTGATCGGATTGTCGGTCGGCCTGTTGGGGATGCAAGGGTCGTTGAAGACCTCGGCCACGCTGGCGATCACCGCCCCGGCCGTGGTGATGACCCTGCCGATGTTCGACATCGTCGCGGCGATCGTGCGGCGGACGCTCAACGGCCGGCCCTTCGATATGCCCGATCGGCAGCACATCCACCACCGCCTGCTCGATCGCGGCTGGAACCCCTGGCAGGTGCTCTGCCTGCTGGGCGCATTATGCCTGACGACCGGGGCCGCGGCCACGGCCGCCACGATCTTCCGCCTCGACGCTTTGGCCTGGATCGCCGCCATGTCGCTGGTGGTGCTGATGATCCGCCTGCGGCTGTTCGGGCACGATGAATTCGCGCTGGCCAAGAAGGTGGCCGTGCGCGCCATGAAAAGCGGCATCACAGGATGGGGGAGGCTGGCAAGGCGGCTTCACATCCCCGCGTCGGCCGCCGCCCGACCGAGCCTGGGCACTCTGGTCGAAGAAACACTGGAACGAAATCCGCAGACCTCGAACCTCGAGCTCTGGGACATATTGCTTCGCGCGCTGCGTGCCTGGGACATCCGCCAGGTGGCGTTCAGTTCGCCGCTGCGGGAGACGCCGCGGCGGATCCGCTGGATCGAATCCGCGGTCGCCCGTCGGCCGGCACTGCCACTGGTCGTTGTCGGTGTCGCTGCCCGACGGAGATGGGGCGATTTGCGAGCTTTCGGCCGCCACCGTCGAGCCGATCGCGCAGGGGGAAGAGCTTGACTCGCTGCGCTCGTTGCTGACGGTCTTTGCCGCCCGTTTCGCCGCCCACGCCGACGAGTTCTTCGGTCCTGCCGCCCCCTTCGAAAGCGCCGACCTTCGTCGAACCTCATCCCGAGCCGCGCCGAAGAGCGGCCTAACCGGGCTGGACACTTCAGGCGTAGGCGTAGGTTATGCTTCAGCATAACAGCCTTGTTTTTGTTATGCTGAAGCATAACCTACGGGTTGTGAAACGCCTCTTAACCGGGCTGGGCACTTCAGTGCAGCGACAAACCCGAGGGCTGGGCACTTCAATGCCCAGTAGAGCGTCCGCCACACGACTCCCAATGTTGCTTCGCCCGAACAACCGGAATATATTAGAGCCATGAAAAGAACCGCCTCGCTCCTGGTCGTACTTGTGTTGTTCTTCACCACGGTCAGCATTGTCTCCGCCGGCGATGCGATTACCTATCCCGACGGCCGCCCCACCGCCCGTCTGCGAATGGAGGCGAAAGACCAGGGGCCCGTGCTCCGCCACGGCGACGGCCCCGGCGGCTGCGACCGCCTCGGCGCCCGCGACATCTGGGCCTTCCAAGCCGGCGACACCTATTACATGCACTACGACGGCGCCGGCCCGAAGGGCTGGCTGGCTTGCCTGGCCACGAGCAAAGACCTTGTCCACTGGCAGAAGAAGGGGCCCGTGCTCGATCTCGGCGCCCCGGGCAGCGACGACTCGGCCTCGGCCTCCTACGGCGTCACTTATTTTGACGGCAACGTGTGGCACATGTTCTATCTCGGCACGCCCCATGTCACGCCGCCGCCCGACCTGATCCCCTCGTTCCCCTACCTGACGCTCAAGGCCAAAGGCCCTTCGCCGGCCGGCCCGTGGACGAAGCAGTACGACGTCGTGCCGTTTCGCACCAAGCCCGGTACCTACTACGCCGACACCGCCAGCCCCGGCCAAGTCATCAAGCGGGGCGACGAATACCTGATGTTCTTCAGCGGCTCGATGAAGCGAACTATCGGCATCGCGCGGACCAAAAACCTCGACGGCCCCTGGACCATCGACCCCAAGCCGATCGTCTCGCCCAAGGAACAGATCGAAAACACCTCGCTCTATTTCGAGCCGGCCAACAAGACCTGGTTCCTCTTCACCAACCACATCGGCCTGGAAGGATTCGAATACACCGACGCCGTCTGGGTCTATTGGACCAAAGACCTGAACCAATGGGACGCCCGCGACAAGGCGGTGGTGCTCGACGGCGGCAACTGCACCTGGAGCAGGAAGTGCATCGGGCTGCCGTCGGTCGTGCCGGTCAAGAATCGCCTGGCGGTCCTCTACGACGCCCCCGGCGGGGAGAGCAAGGACCACATGCGCCGCGACGTCGGCCTGGCGTGGCTGAGACTGCCGCTCACCCCGCCAAAGCGAAAGGCAATCAGTATTCAGTAATCAGCACTCGGCATTCAGCAATCAACAATCAGCAATCGACAATGGATCTCGATATCGGCGTCATCTACACCTACGAGCAAGAGTTGATGCCGCGGCTGCTCGGCACGATGGCGGCCTCGGGCGACGGGCTGCGGATGCGGCTGATCCTGGTCGATAATGCCTCGGCGGGCGTGGAACCCTGGTGCGGGTACTTTCCCGATACGCTGATCGTCCGCAACGCCCGGCGGCTCCCCTATGCGGCCAATCTGAACCGCATCCTCGACGCCTCGACCGCCCGCTACGTGCTGTTGATGAACACCGACATGTATTTCGACCCGCCGCGGCAATGCCTGGCGAGAATGGTGGCCTTCATGGACGGCCAGCCGCGCTGCGGCATGTCGGGCTGCCGGCTCTATCACGCCGACGGTTCCGACGCCTATGCCGCCCGGCGTTTCCAGAAGCTGCCGTTGATCCTCGCGCGCCGCTGTGGCCTCGGCCGCCTGCTGCGGCGGACCGTCGCCCATCACTTCTACGCCGAACACGCCCCGGACGAAACTTGGCAGTCCGATTGGCTCTCCGGCTGCTTCCTGATGCTGCGTCGCGAGGCGATCGCGCGGGTCGGGCGTTTCGACGAAGGCTACGGCAAGTATTTCGAGGACGTCGACATGGCTTGGCGGATGGCGCGAGCGGGCTGGCAGGTGATCTATCACGGGGCCGCGTCGTGCTATCACCTCGAAAGGCGGGCCAGCAAGAACCCTTTGTCCGCCGATGCCTGGCTTCATCTCCGCGCCTATCTCCGTTGGCTTCGCCGAGGCAGCTTGCACCCCACCAGAGCCGCCCCTTGAAACTCGTGGCCGTTTGGATTAGAAATGAATGCTGGTAGCCGCGCCGAAGTGGCGGAATTGGCAGACGCGCTAGGTTCAGGACCTAGTTCCCGTCAAGGGAGTGCAGGTTCAAGTCCTGTCTTCGGCACCTTGATACGAAAGGACTTACGTCGATTGCTGTGAGTCCTTTTCTTTTTCGCCTGCTCCTGCGCCCCACAGCGCCCCCATTCTGAATCTGCGTGAAGACTCCGTCCGCGACCTTCGCTCGGTCGAAAGCGAGGTAGTGTTCCCGCATCGTATCAGGATTGCAGTCGAAGGCAACTGGCAGTGTCGTGCGCGGCGACGACGATTTCATCGCCAACGCGAAAAACAGCATACAGCCGTTTGCCGTCGGTGGCTGGCGTGCCGGAAGCGTGGCTGTTCTCAGGATGGAGTTTCTCCAACGGTCCGTGCACGACCGTTTTCTGCCAGAGGAGGTTCCCTGTGATGCGATCAAAGCATACGAGCACGCGGTCTCGCTTCTCGGGCAGGGCCGTCGCAGTGATGATAAGATCGCCGCAGACGATCGGCGACGCATGCCCTACGCCGGGCACCGTCACCTTCCAAACCGCGTCGGCTGGATCCCATCGAGTCGGGACGCCTTTTTCGTGACTGATGTTGTCGCTGTGCGGACCACGCCAACAGGGCCATTCTCCGCCGCCGACGGGGCTCGGAAGGGTCAACGTGACCGCTGTAGGGGACGAGCTCGTCGGCGAGTTGTGCGGGAAATGACGTGTGCAGACGGCCGCCCGCGAGTGACACGCGGATATGGACGCCGGACGGGGCCAAGTAAGCGGCTGTCCGAGAATAACTTTGGAGTTTCCTGCAACCGTCATTCTGAGCGCAGCGAAGAATCTCCGGGGGACCAGCGAGATTCTTCGCTGCGCTCAGAATGACGAAGAGGGGACTTATTCTTGGACAGCCGCTTAGGATTGTTCGTGAGCAGCAACCCGAGTTGATTCATCGCCGAACAGCCGTGTCAGCCGCTCCCGAAGCATCAGCCGAGCCCGGAGCAGTCGGATCTTCGCAGTCTCAACCGTGATTCCCAGAATGTCGGCGGTCTCTCGCGTAGAGAGCCCCTCGATATCGCGAAGCACGAATACCAGCCGGTGCTTATCGTTGAGTCGAGCCAGAGCCTCATCAATGTGCTGCCTGGTCTCCTTCCGCATGGCAATCTCGTCGGGCGTTTCACGCCAGGCGGCAATGAACTCGGGATGAGGAATGCCGTGGTATCCATCATCGGAATCGTCATTCAGCGACGGACCGGCACGAACGGCGCGCTTTCGCAGCAACGCCAAAGCGTGGTTGGTGGCAATCCGCAACAGCCATGTGCGAAACTGCGATTCCTCGCGGAACTGGCCCAAGTGTTCGATCACACTCAAGAAGGTCTGTTGAGCGATCTCTTCCGCGTCTTGATGTTGTCCCACGATTCGGCGAGCGACACCAAAAACCTGTCGTTCATACTTGGTCAACAACGACTCCAGCGCGGCGAAATCGCCCGCCTTGGCTTGTTCGACCAGCGAGCGATCCTCTTCGGCTTTGACCTTCCATCGCTCGCGCAAGGCGCGGGCCAGGCGATCGTGCAGCGCGGCAGGCAACTCATAGGGCTGTTCGGCCCGGTAGAGTTGGATCGTTTGCCGGATGTTATCGACGACAATCTGGCAGGGATTGCAGTCCTTCAGGTGGTCCTGAAAAGCATCGCAAATGCCCGGCTCCAGTTCGCCGTCAACATACTGATTTAGCGCAACAAGCAGTTCTTCGCAGGTCATGCAATTAGTTTAGCGGAAAGTGGCGTTCGACGACAGGTCAAGCATGGCCATGAGGCGTGACTTGGGGACGAGCCCTTTCTGTCTTGCCGTCATCTTGCCGTCCTTGAACACCAACAGACTGGGCAGCGAACTGACCCCATAGCGTGCCGCCAGCCCCGGGTTGTCGTCGACGTCGATCTTCACAATCTTGACTTGCGGGATTTCTCTGGCCAGTTCTTCCAGGCTTGGCCCCAGCATTCTGCACGGGCCGCACCACTTGGCGAAAAAGTCGACCAGCACGGGCACGTCGGACGTCAGAACCTGTTCGTCGAAGGTGTCTTCATTGACATGCAGCACGATCCCCGTTGTTGCTGCCCGGGCGATACGAGGCTGTGGCGGCACGAATCGCTGCCCCGCGCTCACTGTCCGGGCGGCGGCTGGCGCTGCAGGCGGAGCCGTCTGCTGCGCGGCGACCTGCGTCGGCGGCTTCGGCGATGAGAGAATACTGCCGCGGTTGGCAACGTCAGACGTGCTGCGATCTGCGGCAATCGCCGGATACGACGGCAGCGAGGCTGAAATCGTCGGAGGCAAGAACGGAGCCTCGCCGCCATCGTTCGGTCCGGCCGCTCGACAGGAGGATTGGGGCGTGCAAAGCGCCGGTCGATCCGATGCAACCGCTTCCCCCGCGGGAGCAACACTGCCGCCCGTGGCAATCGGCCGCTCAGTCAACTCCTCTGCCTTCGACGGCTGCACCGGCCAAACGCGACAGGCCATTTTTGTGATGGGACCATTACTGGCGCGGTCGAATGCGCAGCCCGGCAACGACACTGCGCCCGCCACAATCAACGGACAAATTCCCCGAAAGCTCCGATAAAGTCGAATCGCTGAGCAGAACATGGCCTCTTCGCTCCTCCGTGAAAGTAGTGCTGTCCTGATTCGCACGCCCGAGACAACGTCTATTCTCGTTCCTTATCTTCATTTGGCGTCACGTCCTCGTGGTGGCTCGATCCCAACGGTCCCGGACCGCAAGATGGACAGCGATCAACAATACAAGCGCCTGACATGCAGGTGGGAATCCCGAACCAGGGCAAGATCCAGCGGTTCAGCGTGATCCAGAACAGAACAACGCCAAGTAATATCAGGAATTCTCTCATTGTTTCCTCCGATGTGTTGAGTTGAAAGCTCGCCGCGGCATAGGGTCAGCGAGGTTTCCTCCTGGTTTGCGATTGCAGCAGCCACCGCCGGCGGACGACGTTGCTAAGCCGTTCGTGGAAGCCGATGGGAAGCTCGACGTTTCGCCCGATGCGGTAGAGCATGATGGCTTGTTGGATGTTGTCAACCACGATTTGGCAAGGATCGCAGTCTGCCAAGTGCTCTTGGAGTGCCTGGCCGAGGGCCGATCGCGTCTCGCCATCCACGTAATCGTTCAGGGCGTCCAAGAGATCTTCGCATTTCATGTTGGATCCCGCACGCCTTTCAAGGGGCCAGCATCGCCTGCAATTGCCGCTTGCTGGCAAGTCCCATCGACTCGTCGGCAACTCGGCCATTCTTGAAAACCTTCAAGCTGGGGATCGCGTCAATTCGGTATCTTTGAGCCAGGCCAGGACACTGATCCACGTTGACCTTCACGATGCTCGCCTGGGGATTCTCCGCAGCCAATTCCTCCAGCACTGCCGCCAGTCGTTGACAGGGCCCGCACCAGTCGGCGTAGAAGTCCACAAGAACCGGTTGCGTGGACTCCAGCACCAGATCTTGAAACGTGCTGTCCGTGGCGTATTGAACGCGTGTTGCATGAGTAGCCGGCATGTTCTCGTCTCCAAGTGTGGGGGTTGATAGAGGCGCGAGACGCACGTTTAGGAAGCAACCGGGAGTTGCCCTGCAAATGACCAGTGTACCGGTCACAAGCAGGAATCCGGCGGCAGCAATGACGGGCCAGCGCCAGGGTGATCGAAGTTGCATGGCAGTTCTTTGTTTGGTTAGTGGTGTGCAATGCGATCTTCTACAAAGACTGACGCGGACCGCCCGCTGCCGGTTACAAGCAGGTGATCGATTTTTTTTGTAACCAAGCACCAAGGCTGCGCACCACCCTTAGCAGACCCTCTCATGGCCCAAGAGACGCCGTCGGCTGACCTTTCATTACAAATGGTCACAAACTGACGAGAGGGCGTACATCCACCCCATTTTCAGGATTGAGTTTGCGATGACTGCCGAAGAACTGGCTTCCCTGCAAGCCAATATCCGAGCATGGATGCGGCGATTGTTTCCGATTACGGCTATGGCGTGCTCACCCCGCGGTTAATCGCTCAAGTGGCGGCGTTGCAGCAAAGACAGCGCAAGGCGCTGATCGTCGATTTCAAGGACCTCGCCGCTTATCGTCAAACCGGGATAACCGCTTGCAAACCGAACTATCGTGAGGCCGCCAAGTTGCTCGATGCCGCCGCGGCGCCGACCAACGGACGGCGGTGCCAGTGGTTGACGGAGAAGGGGCCGCGAATCTTGGAACTGACCGGCGCAGATCGCCGCCGTGACGCTCGACAGCGCCTTAAGCAGCGTCGATCATGTGCTGAGCCATGGACGACGATACCCCGCATCGCCTGATCGAACTGGGGAAGCCCGACGTATTCGTCAAGGGCGGCGACTACACTCGCGATCGCTTGCCGGAAGCGGAGTTGGTCGAGCGATTGGGCGGCACGGTGAAAATCCTCCCCTTTCTCGCGCGGCAATCGACGACGTGAATCATCCAACGCATCTGCGGCGTCCCGCCGGCCGCGGCGAAAGCGGCTCATCCTCTTCGCACCGGAGGACGGCATGTCTGGCGATATCGGCCTGCTCTACGAGGAGGTCACCGCCTATCTCGGCTTCCTGCATTCGTCCGACGAATACAAAGTGATGGCCCCGGCCTCGTTCGGCTCGCCAGCCCATCTGGCCGACTTCCGCAACCGTAGCAATTCATCCCGCGCGACCGATGCCCTGGGGCGTCAGTCTGCGCCAACAGCGCAAAGGGTTCTTCGACCCACTGTTGTACCGAAAACACCCCGAGCTATATCGCCATTACATCGCCTCGCTGCCGCGGATGTATTACGCGGTCTTTGCCAGCTTGACGGTCGCCGCCTGGGGAGCAGCGACGCAGCGGCCGCTAGTTCTCGCCGCAAGCTTGCTGGCGTGGCTCCGGAAGCGGAGCGAGAACGCCCATTGTCAGCCTCTCATGGGGCGGAGTTCGCGGGGATCAAGCGTATGACGACGTTTGTGCACTTGCAGGGCCAAGCTCAACAACAGCGCCATGACCGCCGCGCCGACAACGATGTCCGTCAGCGTCATAGCCTGGATGACCGGATCGACTGCGAGCGTGCCGATGGCAAGGAAGGGAGGCCTGCGGTGAAACACGAAGTGATCGTTGTTACCGGGGCGGCAAACGGGCGTGGGAAGGGCAAGAGACCGATCAACCGATCCCCGCCAACCGATCGGACAATCTGTTCCACCCAATCGCCGGCGATTACAGTGCCCACGGAGTTTTCGACGATCGTTCGCGATCGTCGAGCCGGCAATGGTGGTTGTCGGCCCATCGAGTTCCGATTCTCGCGGGTATTGCGGCCAGCATGGCGGGGCTTTGCTTGTGGCCGCTTCTTCGGGGAACGCCCCCTGCGGCCGAGAATGTTGCCAAGACTTCCGGTTCGGATGATGTCAGAGAAGATTGAAGACTACGCCCTGATCGGAGATTGTCATACCACCGCGTTGGTCGGACGCGACGGCTCGATCAATTGGCTTTGTCTGCCGCGGTTTGACTCGCCCGCTTGTTTCGCGGCTCTGCTCGGCACGGCGGAGCATGGGCGGCGGTTGCTGCGTCCTGCCGATAACATTCGCCCGGTTACTCGCCATTATCGCGACGATACGTTGGTGCTGGAAACGGACTACCGGACCTCGGACGGCGCGGTAACCGTCATCGATTGCATGCCGCCGCGGACCGAGAGCCCCAACCTGCTAAGAATGGTCGTCGGCCGGCGCGGTCGAGTGGCCATGAAGATGCAGCTCGTCATCCGCTTCGACTACGGCTCGATTGTTCCGTGGGTGCGCAAGATCAGAGGCGGAATCAGTGCTGTGGCGGGGCCCGATTGCCTGCTGCTTCGTGCCGGCGTGCCCCTGCTCGGAGAGAACCTTACGACCGTTGCCGATTTCTCCATTTCCGCCGGCCAGCACATCCCTTTTGTTCTCACGTGGCATCCGTATCACGAGTCGTCCCCGCCCGAGATGAGCGCCGACGATGCCCTGTTCATGCCAAGGAGCGCGAATCGTAGCGATGAAACAGAACCTCTACGGCGCTTGCCCGTCGGGGCCGAAGTCGTCACGGGTGGCGGGGTGCACTTTCGGGTATGGGCCGATGCGAACCAACGCGTCGAAGTCGTGCTTGGCCGACAGGCTTACGAGCTCTTGCCTGACGGCACGTTTATGGCGGCGCGACGACAGCTTGGCGAGTTAGCCGATCTTGGCGTCACCCTTGTCGAGCTGATGCCCTTGGCCGAGTCCCCGGGCCAGTTCGGCTGGGGTTACGACGGCGTGAACTTCTTCGCGACGAACCGGCATTATGGCGAACCGGACGACGTGCGCCGTTTCGTCGATGAAGCGCACGCTTTAGGAATCGGCGTCATTCTCGACGTGGTCTACAACCACTTTGGTCCGCACGACGATGTGTTCAGGGCATTCTCGGAACGCTATTGCAGCGGTCGCTACACGACCGATTGGGGTAAGACGCCAAACTTCGACGGGGCTGGCAGTGGACCGGTCCGCGAGTACTTTCTCGCCAATGCCGGCTATTGGATCAACGAATTCCACGCGGATGGCCTTCGCATAGACGCCACGCAGAACATCTACGACGCCTCCGACGAACACAGTTTAGTGGCAATCGCGCATCGAGTGCGAGCCGCCGCCGCGGGTGCTCGACGTTGCTGATCGCCGAGAACGAGCCGCAACGCAGCGAACTCGTCCGCGATGAAGAACACGGCGGCTTCGGCCTGGACGCGCTCTGGAACGACGATTTCCACCACATTGCCAACGTCGTGATGACCGGGCACAACGAAGCCTATTGCTCCGACTATTGCGGCACGCCGCAGGAGTTCATTTCGGCGATCAAATACGGATACCTCTACCAAGGGCAATGGTACCGATGGCAGCAGCAACCGCGCGGCTCGCCGACGATGGGTCTTCGGCCGTCGGCCTTCGTGAACTACCTGGAGAATCACGATCAGATCGCCAATTCGGCCCGCGGCTTGCGTTGCCACGCGATGAGCGAGGCTTGTATCGGCACGATAAGCGAGATCTTCGACGCCAAGCCTCCGTACACGCCGCGAGGTTGCGTTGCCCAGGCTTGGAGCGTGGCGGAGGTCTTGCGCGCGCGGGTGAAAACCGCTCCGCTCGATCCCGCAGTCACGATCGATAAGGCGGAGTTGTCCATGCCCTCGTGAGCAATGAAGCTCTGCTGGTCATTTATTCGGCCAACGCGGATGTCTCCGCCCAGCCAGCACAAGCGATTTGATGTGGTCACCAATTCTCCCATCCTACCCTCTTCGGCTCCCCTGCAACCCTGCATGTCAGCTGACCCAGATGGCCTGCCCCTTCTGGGTGGGCGACAAGACCAAGTAGACGGCAGGCGTAGGGCTTCACGCAAAATCGGCAGGATGCCCGTCTGGTCTACTTGACCGACCTGTTATGATAGTCTGAAGTCCTGCGTGACCCTCTGGTTCTCCGCATCGAGGGAGGGGAATATGGTCGGCGTCATCACAGGTTGGGACATTCTCGCCCATCCAATGGAGACGATCCGCTGTTTTGGATGGCACGTCTTCTTCAGGGCCGTCGCTCCTTGGCAACATGGCTCATTCCTCAGCCGCTTGCAGGACACTGGTTTCTTCGGGGCTCTGCCGTCGCCTGTACCCAGAATCCTGGAACGATGCATTGACTTGGAACTGCGAGCCAAACAAATCTACGACGCCTTGGCCCACGCCTTCGATGGCCAGGGATTGGTGCGACTGTTCTTCGTCGGTTTGGCCGAGGAGGAACAACACCACGCCGAGTTGCTGGAAGTTGTTCGGGCTGCTTCAATGCGGAGTGGCTGGAATCCAAGCCGCTTCAACCCTTGGGAGGACTATCTGCCACGCCTTGAGCGACAGATGGAGGCCAGCGAAGCGGCCGTCCGTGGAATTGACTCGACCGATGCCGCCTTGCATTTGGTGATCCAGATCGAATCGTCTGAGGTCAACAAGGTCTTCAACGCAATCTTGGCAGCATCCGAGGCGAACTTCGTCAAGAAGCTCAGGCCATTTCGCAGAGCGATGGAAGCCCACATGACCTACCTCACAGAACGGATTCCGCAACTGTCTCCTCGAATGATCGTCCAGGTCAGAGAACTCCGGGCCGCTTTCCCCAAGGTGAGAGCATAGACGTTTGTCGGTTGATTGCCCTGGTTGGCCTCGTGCCTTCTGGCGAAGTAGACGGGGTGTCTGCCGCATATCTGTTCGGACTGTAACCGTTCTCAAACTTGAAGAAGGGGATTAGGTTATGGGAATGCTTGTCGCGGGGCGGGTTTTTCCGCGCCCCATGACAGTGGGCGGCGTGCGTGACCGGAAAAGCCGTGGACTTTTGGACTACCGAAGAAACCCATTACGAGCCAATACGCCGCTCGCGCAGACATCCTTGCGGATAGGTGGAGAAGCGGAATTGCTCTCCTTAATGGGACGACTGTAGAGAGCGAAAGGAGAGGGAGTGTCATGCAGAACACCGTCTGCCGCTGGGGCATTTTGGGAACGGCGAACATCGCGCGGAAGAACTGGCAGGCGATCCGCCGGGCCGGGAATTGCGCGTTGACGGCCGTGGCCAGCCGCGACCTGGAGCGCTGCCGACGCTTCATCGCCGAATGCCAGCAATCCCTCCCCTTCGACCCGCCCCCGCGGGCCCTGGGCAGCTATGCGGAACTGCTGGCCGCGACGGACGTGGATGCCGTTTACATTCCTTTGCCGACGGTCGTTCGCAAAGCCTGGGCGATCCGCGCGGCGGAGGCGGGAAAGCACGTTCTGCTAGAGAAGCCCGTCGGGGCTACCCCCCACGACGTTGAGGAGATTCTCGCCGCCTGCCGGCGCTGCGGCGTGCAACTGATGGACGGCGTGATGTTCATGCACAGCCGGCGGATGGAGCACATCCGCGAAATCCTCGCCGACGGGCAAAGCATCGGCCCGTTGAAGCGGATCACTTCGCAATTCAGCTTCGGCGTCGCCAGCCAGTCGCTTGCCCGCAACATCCGCGCCCATAGCCAACTTGAGCCGCTAGGCTGTCTCGGCGACTTGGGCTGGTACTGTATCCGCTTCATCCTCTGGACGATGAACTGGCAGTTGCCCGAGCGGGTCGTCGGCCATCTTCTTGCCGAGCACCGGCGGGTGGATAGCCCGGCGGCGGTCCCCACCGACTTCTCCGCCGAGCTTCTCTTCGCCGGCGGCGTCTCTGCCTCGTTCTATTGCTCCTTCCTGGCGGACATTCAGCAGTGGGTACACATCACGGGAACGAAGGGCTCTCTCTACGTCCCCGACTTCGTTCTGCCCTGGCATGGCAACGAGTTGGACTTCACGGTATCGAACCCCGTTCACACGATTACCGGTTGCGACTTCAATTTGGCAGAGCACCCGCGGCGTTTCACCATCCGCGAAGACAGCAACAGCACGGAGAACTCGCAGGAGGCGAACATGTTCCGCCACTTCGCCCAATTGGCGCTCGCCGGCAGACCGGACGAGTCGTGGGGAGAAATGGCGCTTGCGACACAGCAAGTTCTCGACGCCTGCCTCCGCTCGGCTCGCGCGGCCAGCGCGATCGAAATGCGGCCTTAGAACGCATTTCTCACCTCGGTGGGGCAGACATTCCTGTCTGCCCAAGGTCAGCGATCTGTCCCGGCAGACAGGAATGTCTGCCCCACCGGACAGGCTGTTTCCAATTTCCCCCGCGGCGAGAAATGCGGGTTAAACGTCCAGATTCCGCGCTTCCATCGCGTGTTTCTCGATGAACTCGCGGCGGGGCTCGACCTTGTCGCCCATGAGAATGCGGAAAATGTCATCGGCGGCGCCGGCGTCCTCCATCGTGACTTGCACCAGCGTGCGGTTGGCCGGATCGAGCGTGGTCTCGCGCAGCTCCTCGGCGTTCATTTCGCCCAGGCCCTTGAAGCGGGTGACTTGCAGGCCCTTCTCGCCGGCGGCGCGGACGGCCGTCAACAGGCCGCGGAGGTCCTCCAGCCCGGTCACCGAGTCGCCGCGGCGGAGGCGGTAACGGGGCTCCTCCACGCCGGTCCGCTCCTGCGGGATGAGGCTGTCGATCTCGAAGCCCATGCCGCGCAGCGCCGCCAACTGGTTGTTGATCGAGCGGACTTCGTGCAACTCGACGATGTGCAGTTTCGTCCGCGGCTCGGCGGCCTCGCCGTCGCCGCCGTCTTCGGCAAGGTCCAATTCCTCGCCCACCTCCTGTTCCTGGGCGGCGACGAAGGCGTCGAGCTGCTCGCGGGTAGTGAACCAATGCTCCTGTTGGCCGAGGAAGACGTGATACATCGGCAATCGCCCCGTGGCCGGATCGCGGCGGACGGCATGGGCCCGCAGGCTGATTCCGCGGCGTTCCAACGCCAGCAGCGATTCCTCGAGCGCCGCCAGTTTGCGGCAAAGATCATCCATCTCCTTGCCGGCGATCACCCGCCCGTCGCCGGGCTCGAAGGCCGCGTCGGTCAGGCCGGCGTCGAGCAGTTGGGCCTTCATCTCCTCTTCGGTCTGCACGTAGTACGTCTCCTTCTTGTGCCGTACGCGGAACAGCGGCGGCTGGGCGGCGTAGACGTAGCCGCCTTTGACCAGGTCGTACATCTGGCGATAAAAGAACGTCAGCAGCAGCGTGCGGATGTGCGAGCCGTCGACGTCGGCATCGGTCATGATCACGATTTTGCTGTAGCGGCGTTTGCTCAGGTCCATCTCTTCGCCGATGCCCGCCCCGATGGCGGAGATCATGCTGCGGACCTCTTCGTTGGCCAGCACCTTGTCGTCGCGCGACTTGTAGGCGTTGATGATTTTGCCGCGGAGCGGGAGGATGGCCTGATACTCGCGGATGCGTCCGCCTTCGGCGCTGCCGCCGGCCGAATCGCCCTCGACCAGATACAGCTCGCACATATCGACTTCGCGGCTGGTGCAATCGCGAAGTTTGCCGGGCAGACCGCCGCCGCTTAAGGCGCCCTTGCGCTCGCGCACCAGTTGCCGCGCCTTGCGGCGCTTTCGCGGGCCTCGGCCGCCAGCAGTCCCTTCTGCACGATGATCTTGGCCGTCTTCGGGTTCTCTTCCAGATATTTGGCGAGGTAATCGCCGACAGCCGAATTGACGATCCCCTCGATTTCGCCGTTGCCGAGCTTCGTCTTCGTCTGCCCCTCGAACTGCGGCTCGGGGACGCGGAGCGAGATCACCGCCGTCAGGCCTTCGCGGCAATCGTCGCCGCTGGGAGTGAGGTCTTTGTAGAGATTAGTCTTTTTGCCGTAGGCGTTGATCGTGCGGGTGATGGCCGCGCGGAAACCGGAGACGTGCGTGCCGCCTTCGGTGGTGCAGATATTGTTGACGTAGGAGTGGACGTTTTCGGTGAACTCGCCGGAGTATTGCAGGGCCACTTCCAGCCCGACCCCCTCGTATTCGCCGGCGATGTAGATGATGTCTTCGTGGGCGGGCTCGCTGGCGCGGTTGAGATGCTCGACGAAGGCGAGGATGCCGCGGTCGTAGTAGAACGCTTCACCGTCGCCCGTGCGCTGGTCGCGGAAGACGATCTTCACGCCGCGATTCAAAAAGGCCAATTCCTGAAGTCGCTTGTAGAGGACGTTGTACTGGAAATTGGTGTTGGGGAAGATCAGCGAATCGGGCTTGAAGGTGGTTTTTGTGCCGCGGCGATCGGTGCGGCCGATGCGGCGGACGTCGGCCACCGGCACGCCGCGCTCGTATTCCTGCTGATAAACGTGCCCCTGGCGGCGGACCTCGACTTCGCACCATTCGGACAAAAAGTTGACCACCGTGACGCCCACGCCGTGCAGTCCGCCGGAGGTCTGGTAGGCCCCTTTTTGGAACTTCCCGCCGAACTTCAACACGCACATCACGCCCTGCAGGGTCGAGAAACCGAGATCGGGATGCTCTTCGACGGGGATGCCGCGGCCGTTGTCCTCGACCGTGACCGAGCCGTCGTTGTTGATCGTCACCGAAATCTCGCTGGCGAAACCGGCCATCGTCTCGTCGATCGAGTTGTCCACCACCTCGTAAACCAGATGGTGCAGGCCGCGGAGGGTGGTGTCGGCAATATACATGCTCGGCCGCTCGCGGACGTGCTCCAGGTCGCTAAGGTGCTGCAAGTCCTTGGCGGTGTAGTCGTCGCCTTCGGATCGTTCCAGACGGTAGGTATTCAGATCTGGGGATGGTTCTTTGTTATTTGGAGCGTTGGCCATGAATATCGTCGGTGTTAAAGGTCTTCGTTCGTCAGGGGTCGGGATATCGTCTTCACTACCTGCCTTTTCACTAGCCCAGACGTTTACGTCGGAACTTGGATGTCGCGACCTATTCCTTTTCACTAGCCCAGGCGTTTACGCCGGAGTTCGGATGGCGCGACCTATTCCTTTTCACTAGCCCAGGCGTTCACGCCTGGGTTTGGATCGCCAATGTTGCCCCCTTTTTCTGTTGCGCCCCTTTCAAGGGGCGTTGCAGCGGCGCCGATTTCGTTTGCGTCGCCTGTTCTCCCCGCAAAATGCCTGATGAAAGACGTGTCTCGTAGTTGAGCCTTTCCACGATGCCCGTCCGGCCCCTGAAGGGGCCGCCACAGAAAAAAAGAGACAACTACGCTACCCCTCCTTCCCAGGCGTAAACGCCTGGGCTAGTGAAAAGGTGCGGTGGCTCCTGCTCCGGCTGTCAGGTTTGGACGCCTTCTACAATTCTCCCTTTTCTGTTTCGCTTCCTCCAAGGGGCACACCAGGGTCGGATTCGTCTTCGTCACCTTCCGTTCTCTCCAATAGGTCGGATAACTTCCCCGTCTTGTGGTGCGTCTCTTGATTATCAATATACCGCGATACCTTCTCCAATTCGTCTTCCCGCAACGTCAAGACGCCATAGCCCTCTTGCCATTTCAGCCTGAAACTGGGACGGATTTCCTCATTGACGCGATGGCACGTCGCGCCTTTGACCTGGCCGATGAACTCGCTAATTCTCAATGTCGGCGGTAACCGTGTCAGCAGATGGACGTGGTCGGGCATCGCATTATGGCGGATTGGCCAACCGCCGCGGTTCTTTGTCTCCTCGTTGATGATTTTCAAGAGCCCCGGTCGCCAGTCACGATGAATTAGTGCGATGCGGGAGTTGGTTGCCCAGGCGAAGTGGTAGAACAACTGGCGAAAGGCGTGTCCCATAGTTGAGATTCCCAACGCCGCCGTTCGGCCCCTAAAGGGGCCTCAACAAAAATGAGAACGGTAGTAGTGCCCTTCCTTCCCAGGCGTAAACGCCTGCGCTAGTGAAAAGGCAAATTGGCCATCCGATCCCAAGAGCCCCTGAAAACGCAGATCTGCCATCTCATCCCGGGCTAAGAAAATCGCTTTCGTTCTCCCATCGTCGATCGCGAAAGTGCCCTCCCATTCCTTCATTTTATTCGATATTCCCCACTCGAAAGCGGAGATTCCTGATCCCTTCGTCCGGCAGGAGTCGGGCGAGGGCGTCCAACAGGTCTCGTTTTTGGAAGCCCAGTTCCTGCATCAGCGTCGAATTGGCTACCACGACATCCAACGTGCCGCCGCGCACCTGGCCGGGACGGGCGTACTTGGCCACCAACGGGCCGGCGGCCTCCGCCCAGGCGGCGTCATGGGCCGCGGCACACTGAATCCGCGCATAGCCGCGGCGCGACATCAACTCCGAGAGGACGTTGCCTATGGTTCTTGGACCGCGGGCCATGATCTCGACTCCTACGCTTCCTGCGAAACCGCAGGCGGTTTATTCATGCGGTCACGCATCCCGCGCCAAGGGCATAATCACATATGCGTAGCCGTCGTCGGTCATACACAACGCGGCGCTCTCGGCGTTTCGCAGCTCGATCGTAAACGCCTGCTCCGGGGCGAGCACCTTGAGGAAATCGCTCAGATAGCGGGGATCGAGCGTAATGCCCATCTCTTCGCCGTCGTAGGCTATCGGCAACTCGACGTGCGATTCGCCTAACTCGGCACCGTGGGCCGTCAGCACGATCTTGCCGCCGCCGAAGACGAAATCGACGCCGCGGCGCTCTTCGCTAGTGACGATCATCGCCTGGCGGACCGCGGTATAGAACGGCCCGGCGGTCAGATCGATCTTCAACATCCCCTCGCGGCGCGGGAAGACGTCGCGCCACTTCGGGTAACGCCCCTCGACCAGCCGGGAATAGACTGTAGCCCGGCCGCTGCGGACGAGGATGTCGTTTTCACGGGCGGCAAGCTGGATGTTCTCCTCGTTGTCGGCCAACGCCCGCTCCAACAGTTGCATTGCCTTGGTGGGCACGATCGTCATCGTGTCGCCGGAGACATGCCCGGCGACCGACTTTGCCGGTCCCTCCTGCCGGGCCAAGCGGCGGCCGTCGGTAGCCACCGCCGTGAACCCCTCGGCCGCCAACTCCAGCAGGACTCCCCCCAGTGCATAGCGGCTGCTCTCGTTGTCGGTGGCATAGACCGTGCGACGAACCACCTCGCGGAACAAACGAGCCGGCAACTCGTGGTACTTCTTCTCCTCGAAGGCCATCACCGCCGGGTATTCGTCCGGGTTTTCCGAGGGAAGTTGAAACTCGCTCCGCTCACCGCGGATCAGTGCTTTGCGGCCGTCGCTTTCCAAGTCGAGCTTCTCGTCGGAACTTTCCGAGAGGATTTTGCCAAAACGATCGCGCGGCAGAACGACGCTGCCGGGCGCCGCGACGGTGACGCCCTGCACGTCGATGCGAATCCCCACTTCCAAGTCCGTGCCCATCAGGATCGCCCCATCTTTCGTCACCTCCAGCTTGACGTTTTGCAGGATCGGCTTGGGGCTGCGGGCGGGGGCCACGCTGGCGGCCATTTGGAAGGCGTGCAGCAGCTTGTCGCGTTCGCAGGTTGCTTTCATGGGTCGTTTTTCCCTTTCTTCTTTTATTTCTTTCTTAGTAGTAGTATTGATATGCTCGCGCCGAGTGTTGGCGGCGACGATTACCGGTCACACAAGCGTCTGCGGCGCCAGGGGTTGCGGCGGAATTGGCCGTCTCCACATCGGGTGGGAAAACCGTTGGCCGATTGTTGGCCGCCCGTCGGCGGACTCTTGGTAAACGGCGGACAGATTTGCTCGGCGAACTTCGATGTTCATGGTTCGTTTCCAGCGGGCGGACTATCGACGCTCTCCTATCACTTTTTCCACAACGCACTCTTTAGAAGCTCTTCACAACCAGTAGGTTATGCTTCAGCATAACAAGAACCAGGTTGTTATGCTGAAGCATAACCTACCCCTTTTTCCACAGCACACTCTTCAGCCGTTCAACGGCCTCGCGAACGGCCGGGTCACTGCCGATCAACTCCTCGGTCTTGCGGTAGCTGTGCATCACGGTCGAATGGTCGCGGCCGCCGAAATATCCGCCAATTCGCTCCAAACTCTCTTCCGTGAGCCGGCGGGCCAGATACACCGCCACGCCGCGGGCGACGACCAACGCCCGCCGCCGCACCGGGCTGCGCAAATCGGTCAGCCTCAGGGAAAAATGCCGGGCCGTGGCCAAAGCGATTTCATGCAGGTTCGGGCGGCGCTTCCCGTTCCGCTTGGCAACGTAGCGTCGTGCCGCTTCCAGGTCAAAGGGATCTTTGCGAAAAGCGGCGGGGGCGGCCAACTGCACCAACGAGCCGGCCAGCTCCGGCGCCGTGGCCGCCAACCCCTCGGCCAACACGCGGGCAACCGCCGCGGGCAGCGGAATCTCGCGGATCGCGGCCAACTGCTCCAGGATCGCCAATCGCGCCTCGACGCCCGGCGGCGAAAGCGGCACCAGCAGCCCGCCCATCAGCCGGCTTTGCAGCGCAGGGAGAATGCCCGGCAGCGCCGCCGGCAAGACGGCGACCGTTACGATCATCCAGCGCTCTTCGGCCACCATCGCGTCGAGCGTGTGAATCAACTCCTCCTGGGCGCTGAGCTTGCCCAACTTCCGCGTGGCCAGCATCCCCAGGTCTTCGACGACCAGAAAATCGGCGCCGCGGTGCTTTGTGCGAAACTCGTCGACGGCCTGAGTTTCGATGGCGTCGGCCAGTTCGCGGGCGAAATCGACCGCCGTGGTGCAGACGACCCGCTGCCGGCGGTCGCGGGCCTTCCAGGCCGCAGCCAGACCGTGGGCCAGATGCGACTTGCCCGTCCCGCTCGGCCCGTAGAACACCAACGGGTTGTAGCCGTTGCCAGGCCCCTCGACGGCGGAGCGGACAGCGACCTCGACCAGGCGATTCTCGGGCCCGGCGATAAAATGCCGCGCCGCCGGCCCGCCGCTTTGCTTCGCGGCGGATTCAAGCGGTCTCCCCGGCAGAGGGATGTCCACGACGCCGTTCACCATGTCGGCTCCGTCCTCGTTTTCGGAAGCCGCCATTGTAGCATTTTCGCGGCAATGCCACGAGGTGGCCGGGCCGGGAAAAACCCGCGAAATTCGCGATGCGTTAGCATCAGCATCGGGCTCTGATGTCGTCCAACAGGAGGAGTTCACCACGAAAACACGAAAGAATGAAGACACGAAAGAGAACGAAGCGAGGGAAGGGGGCGTCTGAGCCCGAGACTCATTGCCGGCTTTGCCTCTTTCGCGTCTTCGCCCTTTCGTACTTTCGTGATGACCCAACGGCGATGCTGGCGCCTCGGATTCCGCCCCGTATTGCGGTATTCTGCCAGGAGGGCTAGGATCGAACTATTCAAGCGAGGGAGCGTGCAAGTGGGGAAGACGCCAACGAGACTCGATCAGATGTTTCGCGATGCCATGCTTCTCCTGGGAGTCATGGCAGTCGTGGCGATCGGCTGGTCAGCGCTATCGTGACCACACAATTTGACTTGGGACGCACACAAGCGTCTATGCTCGTCCGTGATGAGGATTGGAGCCCTCCTTGCTCTTTGCGCCTCCCTGGTCGGCATTACTTGGACGGCGTGTTCCTCGTATCCGCGTTGGGGATACGCGGCGATCATTTGTCTGCTATTCTCGATTGCTCTGATTTTCGGAACGGCGATATACGTGTGAAAGGCAACCGCGATGCAAGATGAAGATCAAGGTCGATCGGCGGCAGACGACGGACGACCGTCGAACCCGCCACCCGGAGGGTCGAACACCTTCGTGCCAATCCGGCTGGTTGGAAGTCTCTCGCTGGCGGATTTCTTTCAGGGTCGCCGCCTTGCCACGCGATGTTTCTGGCCGCGAGTGTTCGTGGTTCTCGGCTGCGTTGCCACATTCGTGATATTCTTTGTCGCAATTGCGATCACGGCTTGGCCGTATTCGCGGACGGCATCGGCGCAGATCTTCGTGGTGGCTTTGCTCGTGTTTCCCGTCATCCTCGCATTGCCTGCGGTCGTGGCGCGACTTAAAGCGCGGCGGCAATGGCGACGACGGAGCGGCATTTTCTCCGAGACGGAATCAACCGTCAGCGAGGACGGCGTCACCACGCGGATCAAGTCGCTCGGCATCTCGTCGAGTTGTTCTTGGGACGCCTTCACCGGTTTTCGCCGCTCGGAGCGAGTCGTTGTCCTTTACTTGAAAGCCGGCACCTACATGATCGTTTCCCGTGCGAAGTTCCCGCTGGCAAGGGACTGGGAAGCGTTCCTGCAAGTGCTCGGCGACAAGCTGAAACAACGGTAGACTACTGCGCTCTGGCCATGAGCGAACCGGATTTCCGCCGGTGTTTTCAATCGCGGCGGGAGAGGAACAGTTGCAGGATGTACCAGAACAGCAACGCCACCGCGGCAAACAGGGCCAGGGCCGCCGCTACATGCTGGCCGATGCGGTAGTGCAGCATCACGTTCGAGGTGTCGTAGAGGATGTAACCGCAGGCCAGGGCGATCATGGCGTAGGTGAAGATCGGCCCGAGCGCGAACCCGAAGAGAATCGCCACCACGATCAATCCCAGCGCCGCGAAACCGCCGAACATCAAGATCACGCGCAGGAAGGAGAAGTCCTTGCGGGTGAGGAAGACAATCGCGGTCAGGCCGCCGAACAGGAATAGAGTCGTAACCACAGCCGACGTTATCGCCCCGGGGGCGAAGTGCTCGGCGATGTAGAGCAGCGGGACGAAGATGATCGACTCGGCCAGGACGTAGAGCCCCAGGCCCGCGTATTGCACGGCCGGGTTGGTGGCCGAGGTCGCCCAACTATCGGCGATGAAGCTGACGATCATGAACAGCCCGAGCACGATCAGCCAGCTAAACCGGCCGCCGATCATCGTTTCGACCAAGCCGGCGGTAAACGGCAAGTGGAGCCAAACGGCCTCGAGGATCACAAACAGGCCGACGGCGCCGGCCAGGTGGAGGTAGGTCTTGGTGATAAAAGTGCTTCGTTCGTCGGCGTCGGCCTGAGCGGCCAAAGTGCCCAACGGCGACTGGTACGGGTTTTCGGCGTAGTTCATGGGTTCTCTCGTTGAAGTGAGGTGGGTTTTTCTTAATTATAGGCCATCGGGGAAAGGCGAAAAGGCGGATCCCTTAGTCGGCCGATTGCCTTTGCCGGCCCGGCTGCGTAAAATGCCCCGTCTGTCCGCGTAGTCCTCTAGAAATGGGGGGTGCCATGAAACGCCGCGAATTCCTGGCCGGATCATTGGCCGCCGGGGCCGGAGTATTGTTGACTGCCAGCCGACTGCCGGCCGCCCGTCGCCGAACCATCACCCGCAAAGGAGACGCAAGTATGCCGTTCCAACAACCGCCGCTGCCGTTCGCCATGACCGCCATGAAGCCGTTCCTCTCCGAGGAACAGTTGATGTACCACTACAGCAAGCACCACGCCGCGTATTTCAAGAATCTCAACGGCCTGGTCGAGGGGAAGCCGGAAGCGAACCTGACGCTCCGCGAGGTGGTGGTGCAGTCGTCGCCGGGCCCGGTGTTCAACAACGCCGCCCAGGCGTGGAATCACAGTTTCTATTGGGATTGCATGAAGCCGAACGGCGGCGGCGAGCCCAACGGCGAACTGGCCGTCGCCATCCGCCGCGATTTCGGCAGCTTCGAGGCCTTCCGCAAGGCCATCTCCGAGGCGAGCGTGAAACTGTTCGGCTCGGGCTGGGGCTGGCTGGCCGCCGACAAGCAGGGCAAACTGGAAATCATGCCCCTGGGCAATGCCGACAACCCGCTGAAACACGGCAAGGAGCCGCTGCTGACGATCGACGTCTGGGAACACGCCTACTATATCGACTATCGCAACGAGCGCGGCAAATACGTCGATGGTTTCTGGAATGTCGTCAACTGGCCCTTCGTCGCCAAGCGCTACGCCGAAGCAAAGGCGTAGGCGCCGGTCGCCTCAGCCTTTGGGAAAGGACCGCAACCGAACGTCCCCTCTCCCAAAGGGAGAGGGTTAGGGTGAGGGCCTTCCTGGGCTTGGATTTCGGAGATGAGCGATCGAAGGAGTCGTTGGAGGCTTGCAACGTCGTGTTCTGGTCCCTGGCCCCTGATCTCTGATCCCTAGCCGCCGGCCGGCCCTCACCCCCGGCCCCTCTCCCAAAGGGAGAGGGGAGGCAGTTGCGTCACTCCGCGGTCACGGTGATTTTGCGCGAATCTTCGACTTTGCCGTAGAGCGCCTGCGTGTCGTAACGCACGGCGATGGTGAACGTCTCGCTCTTACCCGCCAGTTTCATGTCCCTCGGCACTCGCCACGAGTACCCGCAGGTGCCGTCTCAGCCAAAGGGCATTACGCCCTCGGCCACTTTCTTGCCGGCGGAGTTGCTGATCGTCACCATCGGATCGAGCGAGAGCGGCTTGTCGTAGCTGTACTCCCGCATCTCCTTTCCCGCGCGATACTTGACCGTCTCTTTCTTCGCCTTCGACGAATCGGATAGGCCGCGGATCATGATGTCGCAGACGGGATCGATCAAAACGGCCTTTACCGTGATTTCGTCGCCGGGTTTGAAGGCGGCGTCCTTGGCAGGACTAGCGAAGAGCACGGCGGGGTTGTTGGCAAAGTCCACCACGAACGGCTTGTCCTTGCGGACTTTGATGAAATAGACGCGGGGACGGTCAAGACTGCGAGGACGGCCATCGGAATGGTAGTTCTCCGAGAGGGTGAACCCCAACTGACCGTATCGGACATGCAGATATGACGCCACGTAATCGCCGACGGGCACTCTGTACTCTTGCGACCACTCGAGATTCCGCTGCGACGAATCCGAACCGGCAGCGAGGGCCAGCGACATCGTCTCCGATTCGAGCGAACCGTTGAACGAGCAGTCCTTGATCTTTCTGCCGCCTGGGCCGACCCGCACGACGCCGAAATCGCCGCGGTAGGGCCGCACGGTCAGCTTGTCGCCCAGCGGCGTGGCCGAGGTCGTATAGAGTTGGCCGTCAACGCGCTGGACCGTCGTGAGCATCTCGCCCGAAAAGCCGTCGGTATCGAGGTTCGCAGCTTTGCCGACGGGCTTGAGAAACAGCGCCGTCGTCGGACGGTCGAAGCGGCCGCTGGGGCGATATGGCTGGGCTAACAGGGCATCGTACTGGTGTTTGCCGATGCGGATGCGGCCTTGGCGGGCGACAGTGGCCACGAAGTGCATCGTGTAATGATCGCCTTTGTCATCGGTGTCGCTGCCCGTTAGCCAGGGTAGGATGCGAAACGGCCGCACGCCGACTCCCGGCCCGTAGTCGATATCGACGTTCATGAACTCGAAGGCCCTTCTCTCCTTGGTTCGCCAAGGCGGAAGGGCTTGCCAGGGCGGATCGCTCATCGCGCGGAGCACCGGATCGTTGGTCAAATCCAGGTCGCGATTCAGGTCGATGTAGAGCCGATCGTAGCGGGACAACTTCGCCGGTCGCGGCTTCTTCGCCTTTGCCGGCTGACCGCCCTTTTCCTCCTTCTTCTCTTCGGCCGGCGGAGTCTCGCCCGACTCGTCGAGCACAAAGTGAATCTCGATCGACTTACCGGTGGCCATGTTGCGATCGAAATGGAACGCGCCGTAAAGCGGATGCTTCGAGTTGAGCTTGGGATAGGCTTTAACCGCCTTGTCGGGCTCGCTGGAACACGCGGCGAAGTCGCCAACCGCCAAGCGGTAGGGATCGTACGGAACGCCGTTCTCTTGCAGCGTCGAGACTTCGCGGAGCGTGAAGACGGACTCCGCTTCGGCCGAGGCCGATTTCTTTTCCGTGCCGGCAGCGGCGGGCAGGGCGAACAGGGAGACCAGCAGGGCCAGACCGCCAAAAGCAGAGAACGATCGCAGCATCATGATTGAACGACCTCGTCGTTTCCCGACCACAGCAGTCGCCCACCTTGGGATGGCGGTCGCACCGCCCCCCTCATATTATCGGTTGTTCCGGGTTGGTAGTGCAACTGCCGCTCTAACGCGCGGGCGCGTGGGACGGCAGCCCTCACCCCCTGCCCCTCTCCCAAAGGGAGAGGGGAGGCGATTGTGTCAATCCGCGTTGACTTCGATCTTCCGCGAATCTTCCACCTTGCCGAAGAGCGACTGGGTGTCGTAATGCACGGTGATGGTGAACGTCTCGCTCTTGTCGGCCAACTTCATGTCCTTTGGCACTCGCCACGAGTACCCGCAGGTGCCGCCTCAGCCAAAGGGCATCACCCCCTCGGCCACGTTCTTGCCGGCGGAGTTGGCGATGGTGATCGTCGGGTCGTAAGAGAAGACCTTATTGTAGGTGTACTCCCGCTCCTCTTTTCCCACGCGATACTTGACCTTCTCCTTCGTCGTTCGCTTGGGGTCGGTTAGTCCGCGGAGCATGATGCCGAGTTTCGGATCGACCAGAATCGTGGCGATCCGCAGGTCGCTGCCCAGCTTCACGGCGGCGTCGGCCGGAGGAGATTGGAAGACGACCTCCGGCTTGTAGGGGAAGTCGAGCACAAAGGGCTTATCGGCGCGGATGTGAATTCCCTGCGCAGGGGATTCGTGACCGTCGCCGGGCTGCGGTTGGGAATTGTGGCTGCCGATGCTGGCGCAGGCCGCCGTAGTCGATCGTCAAGTAGAACGTGGTGTAATCGCCCACCGGCAGCTTGCACTCGGTCACCGGCTTGCCGCCGGGGCTGGTGACGGACTGTCCGATGGTGAAGAACATGTTGGGCCCATAGAAGTTGCCCTGGAAGTGGATGTCCTTGATCTTTCGATCGCCCGCCCCCACCTTGAAGACACCGAAGGGGCCGTCGTAGACCTGCACCGTCAGCTTGTCGCCCAGCGGGCTGGCGACGAGCGTGTAGAACTCGTCGCCCCGGTTCTGCATCGTCATCAGCGTCTCCGAACTGCGGCCCAGCAACACGGGACCTCGCGAACGGTTCTTCTCCGCCAGATCGACCGACGTCGCCGGGTTATCGAAACGGCCGGTAAGCGCCCTTTGCATCAACAGCGCCTCGCACTTGCTCTTGCCGATCTGGATCGTCCCTTTGCGGGCGGTGGCGGCGGCGAATCGCAGCGCGGGCGTCTGTTCGTTGGCGGTGAGGATGAACCAGGGGAAGATCTTAAACGGCTGCACGCCGACGCCGGGCCCGTAATCAACGTCGATCTTGGCCACTTCGAATGCCATCCGTTCCTTTTCAGCCGGCGGCGGCTGCTGTTGCACGCGACCCCAAACAACGGCAAAGCGGCTGCGGTTGCCGGGGATCAGGTTCCAGGGCGGATTCTTCATCGGTTTTAGGACCGGATCGTTCGTCAGGTCGCCGTCGCGGTTGGCGTCGATGTAGAGTCGGTCGTAGCTCGACAGCTTGATCTTCGCGGGCCGACGCGCGATCACCCTCCTCTTGTCAGCGGGCTTCTGGTCCTTCTTCTCAACCTGTTTCTCCGCTTGCTGCTGCTCCTTCTTCTCTTCGGCCGCGGGCTTCTCACCCGATTCGTCGAGCACGAAGTAGATGGGGGCTTCCGGCTTGCCGGGAGCGACGCGGGCGAACTGGAGCTTGCCGTACAACGGCCGCTTCGAGTTCAGCTTAGGATATGCCTTCACCTCCTTGAAGGGCACGGTCGTGCACTGCACGTTCATCGCTCCCCAGAGCGACTGGGCGGCGGTGCCCTGGTCGAAAATCGACACCTCCTTCAGGTCGAACGCGGCGTCCTTCTCTTTCGCTTTCTCGGCCGCGACGGCGACGGAGGCTGCGAGAAAGAGCACGAGCAACGCCAGAGACCTTGGCAGGAATCGTGTGGTCATGTTGGCTCCTTGGTTTTGCGGTCTTCTCGTTGTTTGCAGCCCGCGCCGAGTCTATCGGCCCTGGCGCAGGGAATTAGCGCTGCGCTTTCTTGGGATGGATCACGCTATCGTTCTGCTCAACGATCGCGAACGGATCGGCCTTCATGCGGATGCGAACGTGATACTCATCGGCCAGGTCCTTTGGTACTCGCCACGAGTACCCGCAGGTGAAACCTCAGCCATATTCGAAGCTGCCCTTTTCGACCACTTCGCCTTTGGCATTGGTGATGGTGAACTTGGGCTTCGAGGGCCGGCCGCCCTTGACGGTCATGTCATCGCAGATTTCGCCGGCCGAGCCGACCAGCGACAGACGGAGCGACAAGACTTCACGAGCTTGGCCGCCCTCGAACGCGTTGGCCTCCACCACCGGCTTGTACGGCGGGCCGAAGGGGAGCACGGCCGTCTCGCCCTTGACGACCTTGATCGACTTGTAGGAGTCGGTTGCCCGGGCGGAGACCGTCGATAGCTGGACGGCGGACTCGGACTGCGGCGAGCCGCCCAGCAGGGCGTCGAGGTCCCGCGCCAGCGAATCGAGCATCGAGCCCTTGTTTTCTTTCCGCTTATCGGCCGCGGGTTTCTTCTCGTTGGCCTTCTTCGCTTTTTTGACTTCCGTGGCGTCGATGGTGTAAGACAGCAGTTTCCACTGTCCCACGGGCACGGCGACGGCCTCGCCCTGCTGGCTGCGGATGTCAACAAAGCCGAGGTCGCCGTAGATCGTCGCCCGATACTTGGCGTTCGGGTTTTTCAGGCTGCCCAGCGGAATCGTAGAGGCCGTCAAGGTGAGCTTGTCGCCGGCGGGGGAGATCTTCACGTCGTAGAAACGGCCGTCGATGTTAGCCAGCTTCGAGACGTAGTGCATGCTGTCGTTGCCGCCGACGCTGTACTCGTAGAGCGGATTGCCGCCGTCGCTTCTTGGATCGATCAGCAGCATGTCGCCCTGCATGAGCGGGACCGGGCCGTTGGAGCCGCGGACGCCTTCGGGGATGCGGGTTTCGTCGTTGAACCGGCCGTTGCTGTTGAAATCGACCAGGAGGACGTGCCGTTTCTTGCCCTCCAGGGTGATGTGGCCTTCACGATACGCCCCCGGGTTTATCGACATGATGACGTAGCTGACATCTCGTCCGGCGGAGAGCTGCTGCCCTTCCAAGAAGAAGGAATAGTCGAATTTGCCTCCGTCTTCTTCGATCGCCAGATCGACGCGGGGGAAGCGGAAGAACGCGCCGTACGGCCGCACGCCCTCCTGCTTCTCGGCATCGATCGGCTTGTCATCGCTGAGATCGCCGTTGTGATTCAGGTCGAAGTAGAGGCGGTCGAAACTGGCCGGGGCCGCCTTGCCGGTCTTGGCCTTCTCCGCCTTTTTCGTCTTCTTGTCGTCGGCCTTCTCCTTCTTTGCCGGCGGGGGAGTCGTGTCCAGCGCGAAGGCGTATTCCTGGGAGCCTAGGCGGAGAACGGCGCGGAGCGGATGCGGCGAGCGGTATTTCGGCTCCTTCTTCACGAGGCGTTTGAAGGCGGCCGCCGGTTCGGGGTCTCCCATCGGCTCGCCGTCCTTGCCGATGACAACAAACACCCTTTGCGCATCGGCGATCTGGCAGACGTAGTCGCATTCCTGCGGGTTCTGCCGATCGACGCGCTTCAGTTCGAGCGTGCAGGTTTCCGCCCGCGCCATTGCCGCCTGGGCGAGAATGGCCGCAGCCGCCGCCGCGGCGGCGATGAAGGACCGCACCGGAATCCTCATGATTGTTGCTCCCGTGGCCAAGCCACTGTTCCGATCACCGGGCAGAGGGCCCCATTATAACCTTCGACGAACGAAACAAACATGGTACCAACACCGATCGCCGGATCGCTGGGACAAGTGACTATACCGCTGATTTCCTGCGAGCAGACGTCCCGCAACGGCGCGTCGCCCGCCAGGAACGGTACTCGCCACGAGTACCCGCAGAGGCCGCCTCAACCATACGCCAACGCGCCGGCGACCGAGGCGGCGACGTCGCGATCGGCCTGATAGAAGGCCAGCGCGGGACAGAGAGAGAGCGCCGGGCCCCGTATGCCCGCCCGTCGCCGTCATGCAAGCAAGCGTTGTAACTCACCGCAATGAACCTGTTGGCAGGCTTCCCGTAGTGAGATTTCCCACAACTATACGACCCCGATTGTATCCGTTGGCGGGGAATTGTCAACGGCGGCTAAACGGTCTCCCCGTCTTGACCGGAGGCAACTACCGCGGCGGGCTTGGCTGCGGATGGCTGGTTGGAGATTGAAAGGACCGTCTCGACCGTCACGGCGCGGCAGTTCGTGCATTCGGCACAGCGGAGGCAGTGCAAACCGTCGATGCGGCGCTCGGCCGGGCCGCCGTCAACGCACAGACTGCGGCAGTCGGCGCAACCGATGCAGCGGTCGCGGTGAAAGCGGAGGAACATGAACGAGACGTAATTGAACACGGAATAGATCGCGCCGAAGGGGCAGAAGAGCGTACACCACGGCCGCCAGGTGAAGAACATGGCGAGCACGACCAGCGCCAAAATCGCCAGCTTCGTCACGCCCGGCAGAATCAGATGCGTCAGCGAGCCCTCGATCGCCCCCGCCGGACAGAGGCTGCAAAAGAACAGCGGGTGTTTTTCGCCCCAAAGGAACGGAATCACCAGCACAAACGCCAGCAGCACGACGTAACGCAAGTGCCCCGCCCAGAGCGGCAGGCGGAACTTGGGCGTCGGCGCCTTGGCGATTAAGTCCTGCAAGAAGCCGAAAGGGCAGGCCCAGCCGCAGACGAAACTGCCGAAGGCGGCGCCAAAAATCACCAGCACTCCCAAGGCCGCGAAAGGAATCACGTGCAGGGCGCTGAAGTTGGCGATCACGCCGATCGGACAGGCGAACGTCGCCAGCGGGCACGAGTAGCAGTGAAACACCGGCCCGCAGAAGTTGTGCATCCGCAGCGCCGCGCCGAACCACGCCGGCGGATCGAGCCAGGCCATTAGGAAGCCCAACTGCAGCAGCCACCGCCAGCGTGCGAATTTTGCCGGCTTCACCTTCTTTTTCTTGGCCATGGACACCACGACCTCCTGCTACTTCACTCAGGTGGGGCAGAGAGCGGGCCCCTTGTCGCCGCTATACGTTCGCTTCAACTCCCCCGCGTGCTCGCCCGAGACGACCCGCTCCAGCCCGCCGATGGTGACGTTGCGCGTCGCCTCCAGTTCGGAGATGACCAGCGAGACCGTTTCGACTTGTGTGATGGTTCGCTTGATGACCGTCGGGCGGTTGAAAGGCATCCCGGGCGGGAACGGCGACCGCCCGCCGGGCCACGAAGGACCGCCAAGCAGCGGCCCGGGCGGCATCGGCAACGGCACGCTGACCGTCTTGGTCGTCTCTTTCTCGACCAGCACGGCGATGGGGTGGTGCAAGACGCCCTCGACCAGCGCGGCCAGGCCGGCAATCACCAGCGCCGCCGGCAGAATGCTGCGTCGAATCACCACACCCACAACGCCCACGAGCAAACCCCTCTCCGTTCAGAGAATTGGCGGAGGTGAATGGGAATCGAACCCACCTGGGACCCTTACGGACCCCACACTGATTTTGAAGACCAGGGGCACCACCAGGAACCAGTCACCTCCGAGATCGCGTTTTTTTCCGGTATATCGACAATTCTTGTCGGGTCAACGATGCTTCGGACTGTCCTCGATTACACCCGTTTCATACACCCGCAAGCCCAACATCCCGAGAGAGACGCCATAACCAAGCCTCAAAGTACCACGGCGACCAAGCCCCGTCCAGACTTTCCCTTATTCGCTCAGGAGGACTGCAACGTCCCGAAGCTCTCGTTCCCACGCTCTGCGTGGGAGCGCTAAACCCCGGGGTGTCCAGGGCGGGCGTTCCCACGCGGAGCGTGGGAACGAGGAAGGGGCGCCTCGTCGCTCATCCCCGATCCTTCATCCCTCATCCCCTTTTCCCCATCCGTTGCCCCTCTTCTCCCCGGTACACCTGTTGCATCAGCACGTTCTTCTTCGAAGTGACGGGGCCGGGGGTCGTATCGTCGCGCAAGACGGTGACCATCATCTGGAACTTCGCGTCGATGTCGTCGGCCATGTGGACTAGCAGGGCCTCGGGCGTCATCGGCAGCTTCGGCGAGCCCCAATCCGGCCGGCCCTGGTGGGCGATGATCAATGCTCCAGCCGCAAGAGCGTGTCGGCCTCCAGCCGCGGCTGGCCGGTCGTGGCGGCGGCCGCGTCGCGGACCATGTCGCGGCCGATGAGGATGTGGCCGATCAGCGCGCCTTCGGCCGTGTGCGCCGCCCCTTCCGGCCGCTGCTCCATCTCGCGGAGCTTGCCGATGTCGTGCAGGATTCCGCCGGCGACAACCAGGCTCTTGTCCAAGGGCGGGTTCATGTCGGGATAGTAATCGGCGTATTTGTCGGCCAGGAAGACGCAGGTTCGGGCGACGCTGAGCGTGTGCTCCAGCAGGCCGCCGATGTAGGCGTGATGATTCCGCCGCGCGGCCGGATGGACCAGCAGCGCCTCGCGATTGGCCACAAGCAGCGATTCCGTCAATTGCCGCAAAGCCGCGTTGGCGACGTGCCGCCGGGCGATCGCCAGCAGCTCGTCGAACATCTCTTGCGAATCGAAGCGCGAGCGGGCCAGCAAGACGTTCGGATCGAAGCCGTCGTCGGCGTCGGCGTCGACGGCCTCGCGAATCTTGCGGATTTCCAACTGCGGGCCGAAGTTGGTCTCCTGGTAGACGGCGCGGAGCTTGTAGAAGGTGCCCGGCGTCCAGTGATCGCGGCAATCGACCGCCCAGGGGGAATCGCCCCAGATCGGAAAACTCAACTCGCGGCGGGCGTCGCGGAAACCGACGCGAAAATAGGGCTTGCCCGCCTTGGTCTTCAATTCCTCTTTCGCGGTCATCAACAGGAACATGTCGGCTTCCTGGCCGGACGACAATTCGGAGAGCGTGGCGAGGGGCATGGGGGATTTCAGATTTCAGATTGCGGATTTCAGATTAGGGATCGCAAACGCCCGGCGACTGCGGTCGCCGGGGGTATGCTCCTCCCTGCGCCGCCGCAGTCACGCCGCGAATGCACCCGCATTGTACCGGAATCGCACCAGCATGAGGAGCGGCCGGCTAAGATGCGGCCAGCTCCGGCAAATTCGCTGAATATTCCCCATTCTCGCACCCGAATGCAAGAAGAGGGAGAGAATCAAGAACGGTAGGGGCTCGCGGGGCAGTTCAACCGGCGGTCGTTGACCGCCGGCTATTCTTCTACCCTCTCGATTCGCTACATTTGGGAGCACAACATGGCCAACACTCGGCGCAGGATGCTGCGGACGCAGACGGCCAAGCCGGTGCAGACGTCGAAGACGCGGCTGGAGGCGTTTATCGACTATGCCGCCGGCGAGTGCCACCTGGCCGAGAACACCGTGGCGGCCTACCGTCGCGACCTCGAGCATTTCTTCGCGTGGCTCGATCGCCGCAACGTCGCCGCGCTGACGATCCGCGATCTGGCCGACTACGCCACCTGGCTGCACCAGCGGAAGCTCGCCCCGGCCAGCATCGCCCGGCATATCGTCGCGCTGAAGGTCTTCTTCCGTTATTTGCAGTTGGAGGGCGTGCTCCGCGACAATCTGGCGGAGTTGCTGGGAAGCCAGAAGCTCTGGGAACGGGTGCCGAAGGTGCTGAGCGTCGAGCAGATCGACCGGCTGCTCTCGTCGCCCGGCCGCTGCGATCCTTGTTGGCGGCGCGACCGCGCCTTGCTGGAACTGCTCTACGCCACCGGCTGCCGGGCGTCGGAAATCTCGCAGTTGAAGATCCGCGACGTTCATCTCGACGAGTGCTTCTGCGTCTGCCGCGGCAAGGGGGATAAGGAGCGGGTAACGCCGCTGGGCATCCGCGCGATCGAGGCGCTGCGAGGTTATCTCGAACACGAACGCCCGGCGCTGGCGGCAAAAGGCAAATCGCCGGCGGATTGGGTGCTGCTCTCCTACCGCGGGCGACGGCTAAGTCGCGAGCGAATTTGGGAGCTATTGAAGCGGTATGCGGCAAGGGCGGGAGCGCCGCCGGAGGTCAGTCCGCACACGTTGCGGCACAGCTTCGCCACGCATCTTTTGGCCGGCGGCGCCGATCTGCGTCAGGTCCAGGAGATGCTCGGCCACGCCAGCATCGCCACCACCCAACTCTATACCCACGTCGATCCGACGCGGTTGAAGGCGGTGCACAAGAGGTTTCATCCGCGGGCGTGAGGGGATAGTGGGCAGTCGGCAGTGGGCAGTGGGCAGTGCAGTCGGCGACAGGTGGAAAGACAACGTTTAGCCGCCGCGTCCACGCGGCGCAGAACTGGCTGCCGATTCAACGCCGCGTGGACGCGGCGGCTAAACGCAGCCACTCCCACCACTGCCCGCTATCCCCTCTTCTTCGCCCACGGACTCTCCGGGTATCGCTCCATAAGGGTCTTCTCAGCGCGGTTGGCGCGATCGGTCTTGTGGACTTGCTGCCAGAGATCGATCAGGTTGAACAGTGCTTCGGCGTGGGCTTCAGGGACGGCGGCGTAGAGGAGATCGACGTGCAGGAAGGCCAGTAGGGCCTCTTTGGTGTGGCCGGCCTGCCGCTGGGCGTTGCCGAGGGTGTTGTAGGCGTCGGCCATCAGCGGCGCGTCCTCGGGATCGGCTTTTTCCAGGACTTCTTCGGCCGCCTTGATGGCCTCGTTGCACCTTTTCGCGGCGATCAGGGCGGCCGCCTTGCCCAGACTGGCTGCCATCCGCTGGGCTGCGGCGGCATTGCCTTCGGCCTCGGTGGCCAACACCTTGTCGAAGGCGGCCAGGGCCTGCTCGGTCTTCTTTTGGGCTCAGCAGGGCATGGCCGATCGCCACGCCCGCCCGCATCTGGTAATCGGGCCAAGGGGCGGCGTCGAGGCGGCGATAGTATTCGGCTGCCGGGCCGTACGAGCCAACGGCCACCAGCAGATCGCCCACCATCTGCGAGGCCTCGAAGTAGTGGTAGCTGTTCGGGTTGGCGTCGGCGAAGGCCTTCATCAGGCGGCCGGCGTCGGCGATCTTCATGCTGCCGTTGATCGCCAGTTTGGCCGAGCAGAGGGCCTTGTAGAACTCGATATCCTGGCGAACCGCCTCGCGGTCGGGCATCTTCTCGATTTTCCGCAGCGCGGCCAGGGCCTCGGCGTAGCGGTGGGCGAGCACCTGGTTCTTCGCCAATTTCAGATCGGCCGGTTCGCCCTCGTAGAGAATCGTCTCGATCTGGTTGACGGGAATCTGCTTGAGCAGCGCGCTGGCGGAGCTTTGCCGGAACTCGACTTTGGTCGAATCCATGCCGACGACGTTGCCCAACGACGAGCCCTTCGCCGTTTTGATCGTGTCGAACGCCCGGGCAGCGCCGCCGATGGCACAACTCAACAGCAGCGTCCAGATCAGATAACGCCTATTCATTTTTCGCTCCTTTGCTTACTGTTTTCTCTGGTTCCCGTGCGCTTCCCTGCGGGGCGCGGCTAAACAAATTCCTGGTTTGCTGGTTCCCGTGCTCTGCGTGGGAACGGACGGCGATTCTTTTCATCCATCTCTATTTCGCGGCGGGGGTCGATGCCTTCTCGGCCGCTTTGAGCCCCTGTTTGTCCGGTTTCAGGCCGAGCAGCCCTTGGATTTTCCGCAAGAGGGCGTCGTACTTGCCGTACCACTCTTCCCCGCCCATCTTGGGATCGAGTTGTTGAATCACGAGGATGCTCCCTTCGGCCTGGTGCAACTGATCGGAGCGCTGCTTGCCGCTCTTGCTCTCGGCGTAGTTCAACTGGCAGAGGGCGAGATTGTAGCGGGCCTCGTGGAAGGCGTCGTTGAATTTCTTGATGTATTGCACTTTGCGGGCGATGGCGCCCCATCCCCAAACCAGATTGCTGACGCTGCCGTCGTTGCGTTCGACCTTGTGCCCGCCGCGAATCGCCAGGATGTAGTAGCCGGGCTCGTCGTCACCCCACGCCTGATAGGTATAGGCGGCTTCGCGTTGGGCTTCCAGCGAGATTTCGCGAGCTTTGAGGACTTCGACCAGCACCTTGAGCGCCTTCTCGAACTCGCGCTGGCTACGCAGGCAGCGGGCGAGACGAATCTGGATGACCAGCGCCGCCCCCGGCTTCGGCGCGAACTTCGGATCGGCCTCGCACGCCTTGAGAATCGACTGGTAGACCGCGGCGGCCTGGCGGTAGTGCTTCATCGCCTCGGGCGACGGTCTGCCGTCGGTTGATGCAAGGCCGTCGCCCATGGTCACCAACGTTTCGGCCACCCAGTAGAGCGTGGCGAAGGTCGATTCGGCGGCGGGGCGAGCGGCCAATCGCGTCAGGAAGAACTCAAAGCCGCGGGCGGCTTCCGTCGCCGCCTTCTCGTTCCCCTCGCTGCGAAGCCGCTTCAAGGAGTCTTCGAGCTGCCGGCCCAGGCTGACGTAAATTTGCGCCACATTGACGCCGCCCGACTTCTCCAGGGCGTTCATCACCGCTTGGGCTTTGTCGAGTTGTTGCGTAGCGACGTAGGCTCGCAGCGCGGTCTCCAACGCCGCCACGCGGAAGTTGCCGCGATCGATCGCCTTGTTCTCCGCCTTGGCAAGGGTGTGAGGACCGATCTTCGCATCGTCGAGCCATTGCGCGGCCTTCGCCGCTTCGCCCATTTGCAGGCAGATTTTCGCCAGGCTGAGCGAGCCGAGCTCCAGCGAATAGGTGATTTCGCCGCCGGCATCGACCGCCTTTCGCAAGCGGCCAACCCCGTCTTCCAAGAGCTTCCGCGCGGTGCAGATCGTCCGCGTCATTTCATCTTTCGTCGGCTGCTGGGCCTCGGGAAGCCGCGCGGCTTCGAGATAGACGTTCCAAAGGGCCTGGCCGGTCATCAGTTCGGCGTCGCCGCGGCGCGGGGAATCCTCGGCGATTCGCGCCAGGCAGTCCAAGGCCTTCGCCGAATCGTGCTCCTCCATGGCGGTGCGGATTCGCATCATCCACGCCTCGTCGGCCACGGGAGTCTTGGGCCAGCGGCGGGTGATGTAATCGGCGATCGCCGCCATTCGCGCCGCCTCGAACTTGCGGTCGTCGCGAGGCGTCGCCTCGCCGCAGAGGCGGGCGTAGGCCTTCATGGCGATCTCCGCGCCGTGTTGGCCGTGCGGCCCATCGCAATAGCGGCGCGCCAGGAACTCCCCCAGCACCGCCGCATCGTAGTAATCCTCGCCAGCCCAATACAGGTAAGCCAGGCAGTAGCGAATCGTGTTCAGATCGTCGGGCTTTGCGTCGCCGGGCGGGTGGGCCAGGGCGAAACGGAAACACTCGCGGGCTTCGGCCTGGAGCCGCGCGATCTCCTCGGCCGCAAGGTTCCCTTCGCGGAGCCGCTCCCAGGCAAGATTCGCCCGCTCGCACGCGTCGGCATAGTTTTTCGGCGTCTCGATGCGCAATTGACCGGCGGTCAACAGCGGATCGGCGAACAACAGCCGGGCTCTCTTGCGATATTCGCCGGGAGCGCCTGCCGCGGCGGAGAGCAAGTCCTTGGCGCGTCTTAGGTATTCGCCGCGAAGTTCGGCCTGGGCGTCGTCGTCTTTCTTAATCGCGCGGGCGAGTTCCAGCGCGGCCTGGCCGCCGAAATAGGTGATTGCGTCGACGTCGGCATTCGACACGTCGGACGGCTCGTTGTTGCTCTCCCACTTTTCGTACCAGGCCCAGGCGTCCTTGTACTTCTTGATTTGCGGGGTCAACAGCGTCTGCAAAGCCAGTCGCGTCGCGGCGGTGCGGATCGCGCGGAAACCCTGCTCTTCGTCCGACCGCAGACCGGCCAGTTGGTCCAAGATCGACATGGTCTTGGCGTAATCGCCCAGCTCCTGATCGCACCGCGCCTCTTCGAGCCGGAAGACGTAGCCGCCCAGCCATTGCTCGTACTTCCAGTAGTATTCGCCGAACCTGGCCGCCGCCTCCTCCAGCGCGAGTCGGCGGCGGTTGCTGTCGGGCTCGTAGGTGTGGGCGATCTCGTAGAGCGTCCTCGCCAAGGTCAGCCGCGTTTGGATGATCTCGTTGCGGACCTGATTGCGGCGTTGGATGGCGGCGGTGTCGTTGCGGTCGAGGCTGCCAAACGACTTCTGCGTCTTGTTGAGTTGGGCGTCGACCACGGCCAGCGATTTCTGCGCTTCGGCGAACAGCCCGCGCGCTCGCTCCAGCAGCCGGTCGCGTTCGTCGGGCGGCTCGCCCGATTGCCGGGCGAGATCGCGTGCGAGTTTTCCTTGCTCGATCAATACGGCAGCCAACTGGCGGTTGCCGCTGACTTGCAGCGGATGGTCGGGGTGAGCGGCCAGGAACTTCTCGAAGCAGCCGCGGGCCTTCTCCAGTTCGGCGGCCCGCTCGGAAGGGGGCAGCGTGCGGGATTGTTCCAACCGCGTGACGCCGATCTCGTAGTCGATCGTTTCGCGGAATGCCCGGTCGGCCAGGGGACTGCGGCGCATCGACTCGAGATAATCGAGCGCCACGTCGTAGTACCCTCGCTCGGGGGCGCGGAGGCCGTCGAGAAACTCCTTGCAGCGCTCGGCCGCAAATGCCGGGAAGGCAGGCAAGAACAGACAGCCCGCGCTGAGGCATCCGACCAGCAGTCGTGCCACGTTCTGCCGACTTCGCATTTGCGTTCTCTGCCGTTCCGATTGTCGGGGACTCGCGGGAGCGAATACCCCCGGAATGAAGTGTAATTCACGCCGGACAGGCATACAAGAATCCTGTCCTTGCGACCACAAGAAGTGCAAAGCCCTCGTTCCCACGCTCCGCGTGGGAAACGCGCGGACTGGACGATCCGGAGCCTGACGTTCCCACGCGGAGCGTGGGAACGAGAACGCCAGCGATCCCGTCCATTGAGGGGGTTCTATCTCCTTGCAGCCGTCACGTCTCCTGCCGCGCAAGCATGACCCGCTCCGGCCAGCGTTTCAAGCGGGTGAACCAGGGCTCTTCTTCGGGGTGGATTGGATCGACCAAGATGGTTCGCATTCCGGCCAGCCGGCCGGCCATTACATCGGCGAAGAGTTGGTCGCCGATGATGGCGGTTTGCGACGGCGGGGCGTCGAGCTTTTTCAGCGCCGCCCAGACGCCCCAGGGGAGCGGCTTCATCGCCCGCGAAACGAACGGCAGTCCGAGCTGCCCGGCGAACTGTTCGATTCGCTCGCCGATACCATTCGAGACCAGACAGACGCGGAAGTCGGCCGCACGGATTTGCCGAATCCAGAGGGCCGCTTCGGGCAGGGCTTCGCTGTGGTAGCGGCTCAGCGTGCAATCGATGTCCAACAGCAACGCCTGCAACCCCCACAGCCGCAGCCGCTCGGGCGTCAATTCCCAAACACAATGCACGCGGTAATGGGGAGTGAAAATGCGAAACATGCGTCAGGGATGGATCACGTATTTCCGCCGGCGCGGGCCGACCTTTCCGCCTCGAACGCTCTTTGTGCCGCTTCATATACTTCGCGCAGCGGCGTCTGGGTGGCTGCGGCCACGCGGCGGCAGGACTCGAACTCGGGGGCGAAACGCGGCAAGTCGCTCCGCAGCCAGCCGATCTTCCCCTCGACCGGCCCCCAGGGCGTCGTGACGCTGTGCGGCTGCCGACGCAAAACATGCCGCGCGGCCAGCCACCGCCGCACGCCCAGCGTGGTCGTCTCCAAGAAAATGATGTCCTCCATCGCCGTCGCGTCGCCGGGCTGGCAGAGGACCGTCAATTTCATCGCCGGCCGGTTCTTCTTCATCTGAATCGCGGTGGTGTAGACGTCCAACGCCCCGGCGTCCCAGAGCCGCGAGACGCAGTAACCGACCAATTCGCCGCTGACGTCGTCGAGGTTGGTTTCGATCACGCACACCTGTTCGGCCACCTCGGCGGGCTCCTCGGCCAACTCGCCCACCAGCAGCCGCAAAATGTTCGGCCGCTGGCCAAAATCCTTGTGGCCGGCGCCGTAACCGATCCGCTCGATCTTCATTGCCGGCAACAGGCCGAAGGAATCGACCAGCGTGGCGAGAATGGCGGCCCCGGTCGGCGTGGTCAGTTCGCCTTCGATCGCCGTCTTCTCCAGCGGAATGCCGCGGAGCAGTTCGGCGGTGGCGGGTGCGGGAATGCTGCACTCGCCGTGCGCGATCTTGATCCGCCCCACACCCGTCGGCACCGGCGAGGCGATGACGCGATCGACCCCCAGCAGGTCCCAGCCGACGGCGGCCCCGACAATGTCGGCGATCGAGTCGGCGGCGCCGACCTCATGGAAATGGACCTGCTCGACCGACGTGCCATGCACGCGGGCCTCGGCCCCGGCCAGCGCGGTGAAGATTCGTCGCGCCGTCTCCCGCTGCCGCACATTGAGTTGGCTGGCATCGATCATCGCCAGGATGTCACGGAGATGACGCTTTTCGTGTTCCGGCTCGGATTCCACGCTGACCTGAGTGCCGCGAAAACCGAGCTTCGTCACCTCCGCGGCCCGCAACCGCAGGCCGGGCAATCCCAGCGAGCCGACGGCCCGGTTCAACGCGTCGAGATCGACACCGGCGTCGATCAGCGCCGCCAGCGTCATGTCGCCGCTGATGCCGCAGCCGCAGTCGAGATAGGCGATTCTGGCCATTGAGACCCTCCACGCAGGTTATGCTCCGGCACCGCGGCGGTCAAAGCACGCGACGCTTCAACATAATGTTGTGCGCTACAGAGGCTTTCGTCATGCTAAAACATACCCCACCGCTGCTGTTTCGTGGCTGGCGGCTGACCAATATACCCGAGCTTGACTCGGCTGGGGAGGCTCGCTACAGTATCGCCCCCACGGATTCTCATCTTCGAGTAGCTTAGCGGGGAATCGCCATACCTCTTCGGAGCGGGACATGGTTGCAACACTTTCCGAGAACGCCGCGCCGAGCCGATCGGCGAGCGCGGCCGCCTGGCAGCGGCTTCCCGCGCGGATGAGGGTGCTCTACATCGCCACGCGGCATCGCACCGGCGGATGGCTGGCCGAGGCCTTCGCCGCCGACAGCGCCTCGCGGGTCATTTTGGAAGAGGCGGTGGGCATGGGAACCGGGCTCGCCCGCTTGCGCGACGAGGTCTTCGACGCGGTCCTGGTCAGCCACGAGCCCGACGAACTGAACGCGTTGGACATGATCGAGGGCTATCGCGCCGGCGGCGCCGACGATCCGATCATCGTCTTGGGCAGGCAAAGCGAACAGGAAATGGCCGCCCTGTGCCATGAAGTCGGCGCCGACGGATATGTCTGCGTACACACCGCCACCACGCGGAACCTGATCTGGGTGATCGCCCAAGCCGTCGAGCGGCATCAGATCGTCCGCGAAAACCAACGTCTGCTGGCCGCCGAACAGGCTCGTCTGCAACGCGAACATGACGAGGCTGCTTCGCTGCTGCAACAACAGCGAGCGCTCTTGCAGGGCAACGATCCGCAGGGCCGCGACGACGAGCTGCTGCCGATCGAACGCCTGCCCTCCGAACTGATCGATCACTATCGAGAACTGTTGCGAACGTACGTCATCATGGGCTCGGGCAATCTGACCCGCGAGCTCCGCCATCTGGCCGAAATGCTGGGGGTCGCCGGGTTGAGCGCCCGCCAGACGTTGCAGCTTCACCTGCACGTGCTGGCGGAGTTGATCCACGGCCTCGGCTCACGCAGCACGAGGCACGTAATGAACCGTGCCGACCTGCTCGCGCTCGAGATCCTGCTCCATGTGGGCGACGGTTACCGCCGCCGCTACCAGGAACGAATCCATCCACCGGCGCAGAAGACGCTGCCGGGGTTTTGAGGGATGAAGGATGAAGGATGAAGGATGAGGGATGAGGGATGAAAGTAAGGGATAAGCGAAGTAAAAGGACTCCCGTTTGCACGTTCCGCGCAGGAATGCAGGTAGCGCACCGATGAAATCCGATATTCCTCCTCTTGCATCCCTCATCGTTCATCTTTCATCCCTCATCCTTCATCCCTCATCCCTCATCCTTCATCCGACTGCCATGTCCGACTCCACCACCACCGTCGCTGACCTGAAACGACTGGTCGCCGATTTTGTCGCCGCGCGCGACTGGCGGCAGTTCCACGCGCCGAAGAACCTCTCGATGTCGCTGGCGATCGAGGCGGCGGAGTTGATGGAGCATTTCCAGTGGATCTCGCCCGACGAATCGCGCCGCCTGGCCGAAGACGCTCAGCGGCTGGCGGCCGTGGCGGAGGAATTGGCCGACGTGGTCTGCTACGCCCTGGCGATGGCCAACGAACTCGGACTCGATCTTTCGACCGCCATTCGCAGCAAGATCGCCAAGAACGAGCGGAAGTACCCGGTCGAGGAATATCGCGGCCGTTACGGGCCGGAGGATGTGGGCGGCGCCAGGGGCTAGGGGCTGGGGATTGTTGATTGGAGATTTCAGATTGTTGATTTGAGATGAGGGAAGCCGCTTGCGGTTTCGCAATAGCGGTCGTCCGATCATGGCAAGACACAATAACATCTCGATCCTGGCCGCGCTCCTGTTGCTGACGGGATGCCACTCGCTAACGAACTTCGAGAACCCGACCGTCTTCCAGCCGGTGCGGTATCCCATCGGCGATTGGCAGCCGGCTGGGCTCCAGTTCGAGGACGCCTGGTTCGCCTCGGCCGATGGAACGCGGCTGCACGGCTGGTACGTCCCCTGCGAGAACGCCCGGGCCGCGGTGTTGTACTGTCACGGCAACGGCGGCAACGTGGCCTATTGGGCCGATGCCGCACGGTCGCTGCACGATCGGGTGGGCGTGTCGCTGCTGCTGTTCGACTACCGTGGCTACGGCCGCAGCGAGGGAACGCCGACCGAGGCGGGCATTCTGGCCGACGCCCGGGCCGCCCGGGCATGGCTCGCCCAGCGAGAGGGAATCCCGCAGGGGCAAGTCGTGCTGATGGGCCGATCGCTCGGCGGCGGCGTCGCCGTCGATCTGGCCGCCGCCGACGGTGCCCGCGCGCTGGTGCTGGAAAGCACGTTCACCTCGTTGCCCGACGTGGCGCAGAGCATGTTCCCGCTCTTACCGGTGCGGCTGCTAATGCAGAACCGGCTCGACTCGGAGAAGAAGATCGCCAACTACCACGGCCCGTTGCTGCAAAGCCACGGCACGGCCGACCGGCTGATTCCGTATTCGATCGGCCGCCGACTGTTCGACGCCGCCAACCAGCCGAAGCAGTTCGTTCCGATTCCCAAGGGCGATCACAACGACCGACAAACCGAAGAATACTACCGAATCCTGTCTGCATTTCTTGACACGTGTCCTTATGCGGAGGTCAATCATGGCCCACGAAACCGTTTCTGATAAACAGGATCAGCGGAAACCTGCGGCCAAGGCGCCCGAAGCCAAGCGGCCGGCGAAGAAGAAGCATGCGCATCACTGGCGGCTGCTGACGATGCTGGTCACCATCGGCGTGATCGTCTGGTTCCTGCCGATCATCATCGCGCAGACGCCGCTGCTTGCGTGGGGGCTGAAGATGGCCACCGCCGACCTCAACGGCAGCGTCTCGGTTAAGTCGGCCTCGCTCGGCTGGCTCTCGCCCATCGAGATCCAAGGCGTCGAGGTAAAGGACAAATGCGGCAAGCCCGTGCTCTCGGTCGATTCGATCATGGGCGACCGCCGGCTGGCGGCGATCCTCTTGCACTACACGAATCTCGGCAAATTCACGCTCGGCGGCATGAAGCTCTCGGTCGTGCTCCGCGACGACGGCAGCAACGTCGAGGACCTGCTGGCGAAATATCTCGCGCCGAAACCGCAACCGTCGTCCTCCCCGACCAAGATCGGGCTGGCGATCGATATTCCCGACGGCACCGCGACAATCACCGACGAACGGGCCGGCCTGGCCTGCCAGGTGCGGAAATTGTCGGTCCAGTTCGGCATGGACGCCAGCGACGGATCGATGTCTGCCGACGTGCTCACCGACCTGAGCGACGCCCGCGGCGCGAGCAAGCTCGTGGCGGGAGTGAAAATGGGGCCGACAACCGGCACGGCCAAGCTGAGCGTCGCCCAATTCCCCTTGGCGATCTTGCGGCCGCTGGCCGCCCGCCTGATGCCGGGCGCCACCGTCAGCGGCCGGCTCTCGACCGAGGTCGCCGCCGCATGGGGCGGCACGACGCCGGGCTGCAACGACGTGAAAGCCACGCTGAACCTCGAAGGATTCTCGCTGGGCATGCCCGCCATGCAAACCGACGTGCTGCAACTGGCCAACGTGCAAGCCGACTGCCACGCCACCTGGCAGGCCGATCGAATCGACATCGATCAATCCTCGCTGCAATGCGACGTGGGCAACGCCGCCCTGCGGGGCACCGTGCCGCTCGGCGGAAAGGATGGATTCTCCTTCACCGCCCTGATGCACCAGCCGCAGCAATTCAGCGGCGGACTCGATCTGGCCAAGTTGGCGCAAATGCTGCCGGCCACGCTGAGCCTTCGCCAGCAGATGCAGATCAACAGCGGCGCGGCGCGTTGGGTCTGGACCAGCACGCCCGACGGGCAGAACACAAAATGGCACGGCGAGCTCGACGTCGGCAACGTGTCGGCCAGCGACAACGGGCGGCCAATCGCCTGGACCAAGCCGATCTCGGCGGTGTTCGACGCCCACGACGCGGCCACGGCTGGATTGGTCGTCGATCAGGCCCGCTGCGAATCGGACTTCCTGCACGTCGAAGGCGCGGGGACCGCCGACGACCTCAGCGCCAAGCTCAACCTGAGTCTCAACAAGCTCGCCGATCAGTTGGGACAGTTCGTCAATCTCGGCAGCACGAAATTCGCCGGCGAGGGCGAGGGCAATCTCACCTGGAAACGCTCGCCCGACAAGCAATTCGACGCGGCCGCCGACCTGCAACTCCGCGGCTTCCAATTGCAGACCGCCAACAACCCGGCGTGGCGCGAAGACAACGTGGTCTGCAACGCCTCGGCCAAGGGACTGACCAATTTCGACGCCTCCACCCGCATCGACGCCGCGGTGCTGACGATTCGTAGCGGCGTCGATCAGCTCGAAGCGAAAATCCTCGAGCCGGTCAAGGATTTGCACGGCGGCGGCGCCTGGCGGATTCAGGGACGCCTCTTCGGCCTGTTGCAGAACTGGCCGGCCCGCTTGGCCATCTGGTTGCCGGCGATGAAGACGTATCAACTCAACGGCAGCTATATCGTCGAAGGGGACGGCGTGCTGTCGAGCGGCGGCGGCCAAGTGCGGCAGGTGGGATTCGCCGCCCAGCCGCTGGTGGTGAAATCGCCGCTGCTGAACATCAACGAGGCGCGGCTCGAAGGGACCGCCGCCGGCTCGTGGGACGCGCAGCAGCGGCGCTTGCAGGTTCCCGCCGCCTCGCTTAGCTGCGCCACCGCGGCGGTGGCCGCCAAGGACGTCGTCGTCGCTCTGCCCAGCGACGGGGCGACGGAACTGACCGGCACCGTGACCTACCAGGGTGACGCCGGCCGCATCCGCCAGTGGTTCGTCGATCCGAAACTGCCCTCTCCCTGGCGACTCGCCGGACAACTGCACGGCTCGGCCAATTTGCAGCAGAGCGGCGGGATCGTGCACGGCGTCGCCGCTACGGAGGTCGCCAATCTGGCCGTCGTCGATTCGGCCGGCAAGCAATTCCAGGAGCCGCTGGTCTCCTTGTCAGTCAAGGGCGATTACGACACGAAAGCCCAGGCATTGCAGCTTAACGAATGCACGTTGACCTCCAGCGCCATGACCGCGGCCGCCGCCGGTCACGTTTCGCCGGCCAGCGGGCAGGAGAACGGACAACTCGACGGCAAGGTCAACTATGACATGGATCGCCTGACCGGCCTGTTGCGTCCCTGCATCGGCCCGAACGTCGCCTTCACCGGCCGCGGCGCCGCCTCGGCCAACTACCGCGGGCCATTCGCGCTCGAAAGCGGCTCGGCTGCCGCCGTATTCCGCTGGGACGGGGCAAAGATGTTTGGATTCACGCTCGGCCCGGCGGAGGTGAAGGCCACGATGGCCAACGGCGTCGCGCAGATCGAGCCGCTCGACGTGGCGGCCGGCGGCGGCAAGGTCCACTTGGCCCCCAGCCTGCGGCTGAACTGCTCGCCCATGGAATTCAGTCTGCCGCGCGGGCCGTTGGTCGAGCGGGTGCAAATCAGCCCGGAGATGTGCGGCTCAATGCTGCAATACGCCGCGCCGGTCTTGGCCGGCGTGACCACCGCCCAGGGCACGTTCTCGATCGATCTCGACGAGTGCCGCGTTCCCTTGGGCGACGTGAACAAAGCGAACGTCACCGGCCGCTTCACCATCCACTCGATGGCCGTCGGCCCCGGGCGGATGACCCACGAGTTGGCCACCTTCCTCAGCCGCGAGACGCCGGCGCAACTGCGCAGCGAGTCGGTCGTCGCCTTCCAAGTGGTCAACGGCCGGGTGTATCACAAGGATCTCGAACTGATCTTCCCCGACATCACCATCCGCAGCAGCGGCTCGGTCGGCCTGAAGGACGACTCGCTGGACATCATGGTGCAGATGCCGCTGCCGCCGAAATGGCAGGCCGGCAACGGCATCGCGGCCAATGCCATGCGAAACCAGACGATCTCCGTCCCGTTGCGCGGCACGCTGGCCAAGCCGGCGCTCGATCAACGCGCCTTGGCCGACCTGACCCGCCAGTTCATGCAGAAGGCGGCCAGCAACGTGATCCAAGGCGAGTTGAACCAATTGTTCGCGCCGCGGAAGTAGATAAAGTCGTCGTGGAGTTCGGGCTGTAGGAGGCGACGCCTGTCGCCGATTGTGGCTCCGCACCGCCGTCATCGGCGTCAGGAGACGCCTCCTACAGGCTGTTCTTCAGGGTGGCAATTCCCGGACGCCTTCAAATGGATAGAATAGGGCGATGCGATTAGTCCTGCTCGGCACGACCGGCTACCATCCGAACCAGCGACGACAGACGCCGTGCCTGTTGCTGCCGGAGTGCGGCGTGATGCTCGACGCCGGCACGGGGGTCTATCGCGCCGCCGAATATCTGACGACGCGCGAGCTCGACATCTTTATTACCCACACTCACCTGGATCACGTCGTCGGGCTCTCTTTCCTCTTCAGCGTGAATGCCGTTCATCCGCTGCGGCGGATCACGCTGCACGGGCTGGCGGAGAACCTGCGGGCGGTGGAGGAGCACCTATTCGCCCAGCCGCTGTTTCCCGTGCGGCCGCCGTTCGACTATCGGCCGCTGGACGAGAGTTTCGATTTGTCGGGCGGCGGGCGGCTGACCCATTTTCCGCTGGAACATCGCGGCGGATCGCTCGGCTATCGTCTCGATTGGCCGGGCCACTCGATGGCCTATGTGACCGATACTATCGCCGACGCGAGCGCCCCTTACGTGGCCAAAATTCGCGGCGTCGATCTGCTGGTGCACGAGTGCTATTGCCCCGACAGTCGCGCCGCCTGGGCAGAGAAGACCGGCCACAGCCACACGACGCCGGTGGCCGAAGTGGCTCGCCAAGCCGGCGTGAAACAACTCGTACTAGTCCACTTCGATCCGCTCAATACGAGCGACGATCCAATCGGCCTCGACACCGCCCGGGCGATTTTTCCTAGCACGACCCTGGGCGAGGATCGGATGGCACTGGAATTCTGATCGAGACGCGCTTCTCTGCCGCCTGCGGCGCTCTCTCGCGTCCGAAGCGAAACGGCGCGGCCAGCAGCAGTGCAGTGAAGTAGATGATTCCCCCGGACCAAAGCACGTCGCTGGGAAAATGAGAGCCGGCGACCACGCGGGCCAAGCCGATGATCGTGCCGCTGCACAGCCCGAGCAGCAGGGATCCGGCGGCCAGCCACGGCCGGCGGCGATAGCAGACGAATGCCGGCGTCATCAGGTAGAAGCCCATTGCGGCGTGGCCGCTGGGAAACGACGAGTCCTGCACCCCAAACGCTCGCTCCCACACCGGCACGAAATCGCGGGGTGGATCACGAGGATCGTCGCACGCCTTGAAGGACTTGACGGCGTGCGGACGCGGCCGGCTCCAACAGGGCTTCAACACGCAATTGACCAGGATGCCCGGCCCGATGACCAGCACCAGCGCGAAGAACAGACCGGGGTCGCGCAGGATTCAATTTTCATCCAGAAAAAACTGACGACCCAAACGACGATCCCGCCACACCCTATCAGAAGTGCAGGATAGACTCCCCAGTCGTAAAGCAGTTTCCACGGCTGCTGCGTTCCCAGCGGAAAGCGGGCTGCGATGTCGGCGGCCGCAGTGTCGCCCGAAAAGAAGAGCCTGACCGTCGCTTGATCGAGATTGGTAGACCAGAACAGTATCGTCGCCGCCGCCAAGAGCGCCGCGGGGGCCCAAACGGCGGCATGGGCCATTGGGGAGAACAATCGTAAGGCGACCCGTGTCATGGCCGTAGTTCTAGCGACTGAGGGAATTCGGTGCCAGGGGAAAAATGGAGAAGGATGTCGGGACTTTGGCGGCATTATGGGCCCTCGTGTCGTGAAACACCAGGAATTCGCCACGAAAACGCGAAAGGACGAAGACGCAAAAGAGAAGGAAGTGCGAGGTGTGGCCACTCGATGTCGCAGTTCATTGCGGGCTCTGCCCTTTTCGCGTCTTCGTCCTTTCGTGCTTTCGTGGCACCCTGACAGCGATGCTGGAGCCTCAGAATCTCGATTATTTGATTGGCCCACCGCGGATGGATATCTTTATTGCGATCCTTGCCTGTGGTCTAATCGGTGCGTTTACCGTTGTTGTGGAGATTAATCGCAAAGGAGCGAGAACCGATGGACGAGATTACCTTGGTGCAGGCCGACGCCGCCGTTGCCGCGGCGATTGCAAAGGCCGAGCAGATCGGCGTGAAGATGAACATTGCCCTGGTCGATGCTGGGGCGAATTTGAAGCGTTTTGCACGCATGGACGGGGCGTGGCTGGGATCGATCGACATTTCGATCCGCAAGGCCCGCACCGCACGCTTCTTCGACATGAACACCGGCCAGATTGGTGAGCTTTCGCAGCCGGGCGGGCCGCTGTTCGGCATCGAACACTCCAACGGCGGTCTGATCAGCTTTCCCGGCGGCGTACCGATCCGCAACAAGTCCGGCGCCGTGATTGGCGCGATCGGCGTCTCGGGCAGCACGGTTGAGAACGATCATGCGGTGGCCGAGGCCGGGGCGGCGGCGGCAAAATGAAACAGGACCTCCATTGCGGCTGGCAGTCTCAGGCTTCTCCCCACGGCGATGGCGGTGCGATCTGAGTTTCGCAGTGCGTTTCTTTACCCCCCGCGCCCCCTACGCAGACGGGTATATCCTCAGGAAATGCCCGGTTTTCCGGCGGATTTCTCGGCGTTCCCTGTTGCGTGAAACCGCGAAACTGCTATTATGCTACCTAAGACCAGTGGCGGCCGTTGGGGCTGCCCTCGGGGAGCGAGGGCCTGAAACCCGCGAAACCCGTTCGTATCATGAGGTGCGCCGCCGCAATCCGCGTCGGCGCCGAAGAAGGAGTTACTCGAGGGATGTCGAAGAAACTGTTTGTCGGCGGGTTGAGCTGGGGCACAACGGACGATGGGCTGCACGGGGCGTTCTCGCCATTTGGCGAGATTGTCGAGGCCAAAGTGATTACGGACCGCGAGACCGGCCGCTCCCGCGGCTTCGGGTTCGTCACTTTTGCCAGCGACGAGGGCGCTGCCAAGGCGATCGCCGAGATGGACGGCACGGAATTGGACGGCCGCACCATCAAGGTGAACGAGGCCGAGGACAAGCCCGCCCGCACCGGCGGTGGCGGACGTGGCGGCTATGGCGGCGGACGTGGCGGTCGCGGCGGCGGTCGCAGCGGTGGCGGCGGCGGCGGTCGCGGACGCGAAGAGTGGTAGCCATCCTGCCGATCCCGCCCACGCGCGGTGCGGTGGGTGAGCGGCGGATGCTTGTCAGTACTTTGCACGACGGGCGGAGATTCCCGCCGTCGGGGTGTGGGGGGTTGCGCCACACCGATGGTCGAGTTCTGTCTGCCCCTTTTCTTGCGGGCTGGTAGTCCGACGTTCCCGCCCAGTGAACGGTAACGCCCGTACTTTCTCTTCATACTGAGGATTGAAGCCGCCGGCTACCTGCGGGTTCCTGGCTGCTCGCCCGGCGTCGGAACTGCACGTTCAGGCGAGAATTCCGCAACGACTTTCGTAGGGAGTGACAGGCTGTTGTCACCTTCCTCCGATAGAGTAGCGGACGCCATGAAGCTGATCGACGAACGAACGCCTGACGGATCGCGGCAATTCGCCAAACTCCCCAAGCTCGTCCCTTGGGAGGTTGTCCGCGACCACGTCCTTTTGTTGGGCAACGCAAAGGTCGTCAACGATGTGGGCGAGGGACTGGTCGAACCTTGGCTTGATTTCACCTTCCGCGGGCACCGTTTCCTGATTCACTGCCACGGGAAGCAGTTCCAGCTCTCGGTGCGCGATCCTCAATGTTCCGACCTGCTTCTCTATGAAGTCGGCGTACACTTCGAGCGACTGCTGGATGAGATGGGGGACGCTAATCCGGCTTGATCTTGACGCGGAGTTTGCGAACGTCGTCGGTGAAGGTCTTGAAGAATTTCTTTGTTCTGGAGTAGAGAAACAGCTTTATTGCCGCAGGGTCTTGACGCGGCACGACTGTGTCAGTGTGCTTCCACACAGGGATGCTGCTGCCATTCGGGGCGCGGCACTTCAATTCCGCGGTCAACACCCAGCCCTGCGAATCGCCGCCGGCCGGCGGTTTCAGTTCGAGTTCCATCACGTTGGCGCTTTCGGCGACCACGTTAATCCCCAGCCGTGCCGACTTGACGGTGTCGCCTGCGAGGCGTTCCACGATGCCGATCAGCGTCTTGGTTTGAGAATCGGAACCGTCGGCGTGAAAGGAGATTTCTTTGAGGCTGGCCAACAATTTTTCCCTATCATTCTCGGCGGATTTTTCGGGCTGAGGCGCCGGCGGTTGATTTTTCTTCTCCGGCGGTTTGTCGGTCGGCGCGGCCGGGGATGTTGATGGTTTTGTCGGCGCGTCTTTTGGCAGCGGCGGCTCCTTCGAAGGCGGCGGAGCACTGGAGAAACCGGAGGACCTAGCGGGATTGGCCGCGAAACCCTGGCCCTGTCGTGAAGGTCGCGGCGGTTCCGGACGCGTGGCACGCTGTTCCGGCGGCGGCGGCACCGGCGTCGGCACAACTGTCGGGCGGTCGTCGCTTCGGCGCACGGACTTCTGAGCGGAATGCTCGGCGGCCGGACCCGAAAAAACCTCGGAGAAGATCGCCAAGAACAAGAATAGGAACAGGGCGCACAACAGTATTCCCGCCAAGGCGAGCCACAACAACGGAGACTTCAGCAGGCTGTTGCCGCTGCCGTGGTGCTTGTATTGCGGCCGGGCGGCGAGAGCCGGCTCGGCATTCAATTCGAGCAGCAGATCCGCGTTTGAACGGGACAACGCGGCAGTCTTGCCGCTATCGCCCGGGCGGGAGGCGGCGATTCTGCCGCTGTCGCTCGGGCGGAGCGTGCCGATTCTGCCGCTATCGCCGGGACCGACCCTGCGCGGCCTTTCTCTGGACTCCGGCTCGACGAGCTTGACGGCTTCGCTGCCAAGGTTTTCGCCGGCTCCGGCGGCCGGCGGCGCGGCGGGCTCGTCGTCGAGGAACCGCAATTCCAGTTCCGCTTTCTTTGCCGATTCCGATTTGCCTGACGAGCCGTCGGAGCCGGCCTGCTTGGCGCGCATGGCGGCCGCCATCAGCGCCGAAATCCGCGAATAGTCGCGGCTTTCCGAGTCGTTCAGCCACGTCTGCAGTCGTTCGGCCACCTCCCCGGCCGTCTGGTAGCGAAGGTCCGGGTTCTTTGAGGTCATGCGGTCGATGATCTCGATCAGTTCCAACGGCACGTCGGGACGGAGATTGCTGATCGGCTCGGGGTTCTCTACGCGATGGGCCATCAGCAACTCGACCAGCGTCGCTTTGGGGAACGGGCGGCGGCCGGTCAGCAGGAAGTAGAAGGTGTAGCCCAGGCTGTAGAGGTCGGCGCGGCCATCGACGCTGCGGCTGTCCATTACCTGTTCCGGCGCGACGTAATCGGCCGTGCCCACCGCCGATTGCCGCTCGGAGTTGTCCCAGGCCTCCTGCCCCTCCAGGGCCAGTCCGAGATCGAGAATTTTCAGCACGCCGTTGGGATCGACCAGCAGGTTGGCCGGTTTGATGTCGCGGTGGACGAAGCCGGCCGCATGGGCATGGGCCAGTCCCTCGGCGGCCTGGCGGATGAAATCGGCCGCCTTGCGGTAGTCCAGTGGGCCTTGCTCTTCCACCATTCGCCGCAGGTCCTGCCCCTCGACGTATTCCATCACCAGGTAATGCGTCTCTTTGCCGGACGGGGAGAACGTCCTTGTTGAAGTCGTAGGCGCGGACGATGTGCGGATGATCGAGCGCCGCCACCGCGCGGGCTTCGAGATGGAAGCGGCTCAGCAGGTCCGGGTCTTCTTGGTACTTCGGCGGCAAGACCTTGATCGCGCAGCGGCGGCGCATCATGACGTGTTCGGCCAGGTAGACCTGGCTCATCCCTCCTTTGCCCAAGGGCATAAGGATGCGATGGGGGCCGAGGCGGAAGCCGCGATGCTTGCCCTGCAAGAGATTGTCCGCCTGCCACTTGGTCAGCACGCCGCGTTTGACCAGTTCGGTTGCGACCGCGCGGCCGTTTTCCCATCCGCCGCCGTCACCGCTGAACTCCGCCGCCAGCGCAAGCATCTGGTTCTCCATCACCAGACCACTCTGCCGGAGGAGGTCCAGGAACGAATCGACGGGCATGTCGGCTGCCATGAGAAATCAGACTCTGAGCGACGGAGCAACAAGCAGTATCTTATTATGCCCTATAAGTCTCCGCCGCACAAGATAGCGAAAAGGCGCCGCGGAGGACGGCACGGTCCCAAAAACCCTCGTTTCCACGCTCTGCCTGGGAACATCAGACTCGGGAGCGTGTCCAAGGTGTGCGTTCCCACGCAGAGCGTGGGAACGAGGAGTCCCGAGAAAAAGGGCATGGCCACGTTCGACATGGCCATGCCCGATGATCGACCGCCACAGGGCGCGAGTGTCGCCCGGCACGTTCCCTATTTTTGCAGTTCAGTCAGCAGAGCCTTGGCATCCTCCCGATAGGCAAAGGGCCCGGGGACCGCCAACGCTTTTTGCAGCAGGGTGATGGCGTCTTTGTTGTGCCCGCCACGATTGTTCAGGACGCGGGCAAGGTAGTAGGCCGTGTCGGGGCCAAACCTGCCGCCGGAAATTGCGTTGCGAAGGGCCTTTTCGGCGTCATCGTACTTTTCCAGCTTGTACAGCACCCAGCCATAAGTTGACCAGACATCGCTGGCCTGATTGGTCTTCTGGTATTTCTTCACATTGTCTTCGGCATACTCCAAGGCCCGCAGCTTCTTCTCCTCGCTGTTTTGCTCGGCCAGTGCGAGGGCGAGGTTGTTGGTGGCGTTAAACCAGGTCGGCCTAAGCAAGACCGCTCTCTGGCAATATTCTTCGGCCGCCTTGTAGTTCCTCTGGAAGCGGGCGATCACGCCACGGAGATTCAATCCCTCCAACGAATTGGGGTCGAGCTGCAAAACGGCGTTCGCCTGTCTCTCCGCCTCGATCAGTTTTCCGAGTTCCCAGTACAACTGCGTGGCGAGTAGCCGGACCTTGCTGTCTCTGGGATGCTCCCGCAGCGCCACGTTCATCCACCTTTGGGCGTTGTCCTGGTCGCCGGTCCTCCAATAGTACTCGGCGACAGTGGCCTCGGGCGGCAGCATCTCGACGGGCTTGTTCTCCTGCTTGGCCCTGTCCTCCGCAATTCGATAGGCCTTTACCAGGTACTCCAGAGCGCCGTTGGTGTTCTTCTGCCGCAGCAAGCAACCGGCGAGCGTCTGCATCCCTTCGATGCTCTCCGGGTCGAGTTTGAGCCACGCTTCGCCATACTGTTGAGCGCCGGCCCAGTCCTCGCGGGCTTGCGAGGTGTGTGACAAGCCTGCCAGAATCCGAATATCGAGGTTCTTCCTCCGTGCGGCAAGGTCAGACTTGGCCAGCAGGGCGGAGGCTCTTTCGTACAACAGGCGGGACTCGATCAGGCGGCCCTCCTGCCAGTTCAAATCGGCCAGGTCCAAGTAGGCCTCGGGGTCATTCGGGATGTTCTTCACGCCCTCCTCCAAGGCGGCTCGCATCTGCGCCGCGGCCTTGGCAGAGGCGAAGAAGCGGGCAAGAATCACATAAGGGGGCGAAATCTCCGGGTGCTTCTTCCAGGCCTTCTTCAAGGCCGCCAACGCGCCGTCGGCGTCGTTGTTTCTGAAGAGATTGATCGCCTCATTGATCTCGGGAATATCTTTGGTGGTGTCCGGCGCCGCAGCCGCCGCAGGCGCCGCGGCGGCAGTATTGCCCTTCGTGGCCGGGGCCTCCTGGGCCGATACGGGAATGCTCCACACAGCAATCAGCAGCGCTGCGATCGGCACAATCGCGATGATCGAGGCTCGTTTCATAATCTCAGTACCTCTGTCAACGTGAAAAAAGGGGAAACGGATGTCTTGCTCTCGCAACAAAGTCGGCGAGGCATATTCGTTAAAGTGTAGCCTACTGCATCGCCAATGCAACCGCTCCGCTGCGGGGCCGTGAAACCGTAACCTCGCTGCGCGCTAGTAGAACGGACGAAAAGTACCTCTACAGGAGGGGTTGGAACTCGCCGGACTTGCTCTTATCATATCAGTCCTGTCTGAGTGTTGCCACCGTATCTCTAATCTTGTGGAGGTTTCTGCAATGCCGCGGACGATTAAGACTCGACTTGGCTGCTGGATGGCGCCGGCTACGTTGACTCTGGTGCTTGCCGCCATGCAGTGGCCGGTGCTCGGGGCGGACGACAGAACGCCCGTCAAAAAAGCGGCGAGCAGAAGCGGTCATCGGCTGCCGCCGCACTACACCAAGCAGCGAGAATCCAGCGGCTACGTTCCCCGCAGCGATATCAGCCGGCTGCGACCCTCTTCAACAATGTCGATCTTGTCCTCGCGGGCAAGCCAGCCGATGGCTTGCATGACGTTGTCGCGAGGTTCACCGACTGCCTTGATTAGCTTAGCGATCGGCATAGTGCCATTCTCGGAGAGCATGCACCAAACCACCCCGGCCACCTCGCCGATCGACGCAACACACGATTCTGACGATGTCGTTGTCATCTGACCGCCTCGATATCACGATGGGTTTTGGAAGCTTGCGAAGAACACAACCCGCGGCAATTATAGCCAAATCGGGCAAGTATGCAAAGCTTACGTCGTCTGGGCAGCCGCTACGGCTCGCCCATCTGCTACGACCAGAAAACAAGTCATCAGCGGGAGCGTTACCTAAACCGTGAAACCGATCTTATCACACTTATCACACCACGATTCCCCAAAACGGCAGCTCTTTGAAGCCCTGGCGAAGGAGCTGCGGTCCCTGTTGGAGGGGGAAGATGATCCTATCGCGAATGCCGCCAACACCGCCGCGCTAGTGTTTCATCGATTGCCCGAGTTAAACTGGGTAGGCTTCTATTTTTTCAAGGATGGGCAACTCGTCGTTGGCCCTTTTCAGGGCAAACCCGCCTGCACGCGCCTGAACTTGGGCAAAGGGGTTTGCGGCACAGCGGCAGCCCAACGAAGGACGATCGTTGTCGCGGACGTCCACCAGTTTCCCGGCCATATTGCCTGCGACGCCGCCTCGGCCTCGGAAATCGTGATTCCTTTGGTGGCCGAGAGTCGTTTGTTGGGCGTCTTCGACGCTGACAGTCCCGTCGCCGGGCGTTTCGACGCCGAAGATCGCGTCGGCCTTGAATCGATCGTAGCGATATTTCTCGAGGTGGTCGGAAAGAAGTTGTCTGCGACGGGTTCATTCTCCGATTGACAAACGTCGCTTCGATGCAGTACAGTCTCGATTGCATTCGGATGTCACCCGGCGCCTGCCTCATTCGCATCGTTCCCAGTCATCCCATTTCGCGAAGGTCGATTCGACATGGCATGGACACGACATTCCACGCAGCCGCACTCTGCTGCGGCGCGGGGTTTTGCCAACGGGTTCCAGGTGAGTTCGGCGTCGTTTTCCATTGAGGAGAGCGATTTTGCCCACGCCCTGTTTGCTCCGATGCACTACACGCCCGGCTACGCGTACCCGCTGATCGTTTGGCTGCATGGCCGCGGCAGCGACGAGCGCCAGTTGCAGCGGGTCATGCCCTTGGTGAGCATGCAGAACTACGTGGCCGCGTCGCCCCGCGGACTGCAAGTGCCGGATGCGGCGCAGCCGGGGCGACCCTGCTACGGCTGGCTGCAAACTGAGGAACACATCCAGCGGGCGGGGCAGCGGGTCTTCGACATCGTCGGCCTGGCAGACCGCAAGTTCCATGTCTCGCCCGAGCGCAGTCTTCTTGGCCGGATTCGATGCCGGCGGAACCATGGCGATGCGGATCGCGCTGGGTCATCCCGAGCGATTCGCCGGCGTGCTCTCGCTCTGCGGGGCATTCCCAGCCGGACGCACCCCCTTCTGCAACCTCGTCGCCGCCCGGCGGTTGGCGATCTTCTTGGCCACCGGCCGCGGAAGCCAGGAATATCCCGCCGCGCAGGTGTGCGAGGACCTGCGGCTCCTTCATACGGCCGGCCTCTCGGTGACTCTGCGGCAATACCCTTGCGGCCACGAGTTGATGCCGCAAATGCTCGCCGACGTAGACCGTTGGATTATCGAGCAGATCACCACGCCCCAGCCGCTGCCGGCCGAACCGAACGTCGAAACGCTGTAAGATCGCGGTAGGGGGCGTGTTGCTCCTCGACGTGCGAAGCGTTTAGCCGCCGCGTCCTCGCGGCGATGGTGGTCCGAGTCGCTCGAAGAGCCGCTTACGGCTTTGCTGCAAGCCCTGGCCCCTGATCCCTGCCCCCTGAGCCCTCTGATTGTATGGAATTCCGACGAGTTTCCAAGATAGTCGGGTGGCGGGCGTTGCCGCGATTTGCTGCGACGAGCGCCGCGAGGATTTTGCACCACACGAGTTTTCGCACCACCCTTCTCATTTTGCAATTCCCGCCGCCGTGTCCGTCCGTAAATATTCGCCCAACCCGTTGGCCTATTTGGGCAAGTTAGCCACAACCGCTTTAGCTGGAAGATGTTACAACAAGGACCATTGTTAGGCTGGTAAGCTTGGGCAAGGAATTTGACGGGTTGGGCGAATATTTACGTCCGTCCGTTGCGAAGCCCTTTTCGTTTCAAGGCGTTGCGACAAAAACGTCCGCGTCGAAGCTCACCCACCCGTTATAAGGTCCTGGTGCAAAACCCCTGCCTGCTGAGGGAGGCGCGACGGCGTTTCGGTTATCTCCTGTGTTCTCCGCCCTCCACCTTTCGCCCTCCACCTTCCGCCCTCCTGTCATACCAGATCCGCTGGCTCAATTTCAAGTCCGCGTTTTGGTCGGGGTCCTGATTTGGTGCATGGCCGCCTTCGACCGTGGCCGGAGTCCTGTCGCGGCGGTTGCTTCTGGCGTTTTCACTGCCGTTTTGCTCGAATGGGATCATGGAGACGTTGCGGAACCGTTCGCTGGAGAGGTTTGCGGGCAATTCGGTGATTGCCGCGGGCGTGGTCACGCTGCCGCTTTCTTTCGTCACGGGGACGGCGGACTGTGGCATCATTTTTGGCGTTTGGGCAGGAATTGCGGTTCGCGGCGGCAGCCGGACGGGGAGCCTCTTCGCCTTAATCCTCTCGGGTCTCGGCGTTGTGGGGTACACGGCAACCGTGGTATCGGCGGCTGCCCATGGTGTTGCTGAGGTCGGGGCATTGCATGCAATCGCCGCGGCCTGCCTTGCGGTTTGGGATTTGTTAAACATGATGCTGCTGTCGCAGCTTCGGCGTTGGCCGTCGCCCGGGGAGTTTTCTCGTTCCGGCGACGCGGCGTCAGCGGACGGAAGTCTGTTTGTGCCGACAAGCGATGCGGCCGGCGGCGAAGGGGGCGGTGACTTATTGGCTCCGGTTCCACCAGCGCATGAGCGCTTCCCGCAGTTTTCGCTGCGATCGATGTTTGTCCTCGGAATCCTCGTGGCGCTGGCTTGTGCGATTGGGACGCAGCCGGTTGAGTTAGAGCGAAGTTCGATGGTGTCGTGGGGCAACGCGCGAAGGGTAGGCACCGCGGCGAGCGCGGAATCGTGGTACGTGCATGTTGCCGCGTCGCGCTCCGGGATTCCGGCGGTTGGCTATCTTCGGCATTTTCGGGAAAAGTCGGGACGCGGCCCGATCGGTTCGGGCACCATCGGTTCCAGCGACTTCAAAGTAGATGGCCGGAGGGTGACGCCCGGGCGGAACTTCATCCTCATCTACCGGGACGGGGACGAAGAGCCGCGACGGCTGGAGATATCGAAAACGGAAGCGATGGAACTATTTGGCAACGGGGTGGATCAGCCGCGCGTCGAGAAATTCTGGCGAGAGACGATCGAGCCGCTGCGAAAGGCGGCCGCAACGAAGGCGGGATCACCATGAAACGGCCTAGCCATTCGCAGGGCGATGGCCGCGTGCCGCAGTCGGCATGGACATTGTCGCCTTTCGCTCCGCGAAAGCCGCGCTGCTTTCGCAGAGCGAAAGGCGACTTTGCCGGCCTGCGGACGGTCGCCACTATCGTCTCACACCATCGACCCGCCCCGCCAACTCGAACGCGGGCACCCCTCCTTTACGAATGTCCGTGTCCGCCGGAAACCAACATCCTCCCGCCGTGGGCGGCGCCGCACAGCAGCAGCGCGGAGCCGAGGACCAGCAGCGCGACCTGGGAGAGGACCAGCGGGTTGTGGCCGAGCAGGGCGACGATGCCGAGGATGGTGACCGCCAGGCCGAGGAGGACCTGCGAGCCGGCGGCGGCGGTCGCCGATTCGTGGGCGACGTGGCGGACGCCTGCACATTTCGGGCAGGGGCAGCATTCCATGCAGCAGAGTTTGGCCTTCAGGCAACTGCCGCCGATCACGGCGCTGCCGAAGATGATGATCGAAACCGCGATCAGCGTCGCCGGCACGACGCCCAGCAGGGCGAGCACGCCGAGGATCACGCCCGCCAGGCCGGCCAGGATGTGGCAATTCACGCCGCCGACCGGCGGCGGAGGCGTGCAGGCGTTTTCGTCGCACTCGACGAGCCGGTTGCAACGGCAGCAGAGCGAACAGCCTTCGATCAGAAAGGCGGCGGCGACGACAATGACGATGACCGGCAGCAGGTAGGGGCTTTGCGTGCCGGCCAGGGCGATGATCGCCAGGACGACGACGGCGAGGCCGGCGATCGACGCGACGAAGCTTCCGCCCGCGCAGCAACAGTGCCCCTTCTTCGGCCCGCAGGATACAGATTTTGTTTCGGCTGGATTGACTGGCGACGGAGCGCCCTGTGGATCCACTTCGGACATGACAACACCTCCGCATGGGACGTCGAGGAGATTCTGGCCGGGCGTGAACCGCCGCGGCAAATGTCAGAACTCCCGCAGATCGCCCCGATACCCTGGAACGAAGTGAATTCTACGGGCTGCGTCCAGTGCGGGTCTGTGGCTATCGGGAATCAGGTTGGTATGTCGCACGGCGAACGCAAGCGAGCCCGCTCCCCTGCGGGTCGCGGCTAAACGGAACCCTGAGGTTTTCAACCTGACAATCAATCAGCGATTGCGGAAGGGCGGCTAAGCAAAACCCTCTCGTGCCGCTACGGCGAATACTGGCGTTGACATCAGTACGAATGTACGTAATAATCTCCGCCGCGTACATTTGTGCGTGACAGGTGGCGGGCGCGAGGAAGACAGCGATGGCGGAGAGGCCGGCTTTATCGAAGGGGGAACTCGAGGTGGCCCAGGTCGTCTGGCAGCTTGGCCAAGCCACGGTGCGGCAGGCGCACGAGGCGATGCCCGCGGCACGGAAGATGGACTTCGCCACCGTGCAGACGTATCTGCGGCGGCTGGAGGCGAAGGGCTACGTCCGCAGTTCGCTTGCCGGGCACACCCGCGTTTACGTCGCCAAGGTTCGCTCGACCAAGGTGATACGCGAGACGGTGGCGGACCTGATCGACCGGCTCTTCGGCGGCGAGACGCTGCCGCTTATGCAGCATTTGATCGAGGACCACGGCGTCAGCGCGGCCGACATCGCCCAACTGCGGCGGTTGCTCGACCGGCTCGAGGAGGGACGCGGCGATGGCCAGTGATTGGCTGCAATTGGCGTGGACGCAGACGTGGCAGGTGACGGCGCTGGTCGTGGCGGTCGCCCTGCTGGTGCGGCTGGCGGCGGCAAACCGGCCGCAGTTGGCATACGCACTGTGGCTGGTGGTTTTTGTGAAGTGCATCACGCCGCCGCTGTGGAGCAGCCCGAGCGGGGCGTTTTGCTGGCTGCAAACGCCGCGAACCTGCGCCGAGGCTCATTACATCGCAGCGGCGGACGACGGAGACTGCCGGGCGGGCGCGCCGGATGCTATTTTCCGCCGCTCTGCTTCCCGCCACGAGATCGTGGTTGGCGTGGTCGCGGACGCCGCGTGGGAGGATCGAAAAGCAAACACAGGATTCTCGCCGGGTCCTGAATTGCCGACAACGCCCGCCGTTGAACCGTCCGCCGGCCGCCGACCGCCGCGCGAAGGGCTGAGTCTTCCGCCGCCGGCGACGCTGCTTGCGGCGTTTTGGCTGGCGGGAGTGGGCTTGGTAGTTGGCTGGAAGACGTGGCGGCGGTGGCGGTTTGCGAGACTGCTCGGCCGCTGCGGCCGCGTGGATAGCCCGGCGTGCGAGCGGATCGCGGCGCGTCTCGGCGAGCGATTGCGGCTGCGTCGGCGCGTGGGGCTGATCGTGACCGAACGACTCGTCGGTCCGGCGGTGTTCGGGCTGTTGCGGCCGACCGTGCTTATGCCGCAGACGGTGATCGAGGGCAAGCCGGCCAAGGAACTCGAACTGATGCTTGCCCACGAACTGATCCACGTGCGGCGGGGCGATTTGTGGTTTGCGGCATTGCGGTCGGCGGTCGAGGCGCTGTGGTGGTTTCATCCGCCGGTGTGGTGGGCGGGTCGGCGGGCGGCGCGGGAAGCGGAGCGGTGCTGCGACGAGGCGGTGCTGGCCGAGTTGCAGTGCGGCCCGGGGCGCTACGCCCGCTGCTTGTTGGACGTTTTGGAAGCGAAACATCATCTTCGCTCGGCGCCGGCGTGTCCCGGCGTGCGGGCGATCGAGGTCACTCAAGGAAGATTGGAGAGAATCATGCGGATCGGATCGAGAGGTTATCGGCGTACTCCGTGGTGGTGTTGGGCGATCGCGATCGCGGCCGCGGCGGCTGCGGTGCCGGGGGCGGCCATCGCCATCTCGGCCAATAAGGCGGCGTCCCTGCCGCCGCGGCAGCCTGCGACAGAAAAAAGGACTGTCGTCGCCGCGGTGGTGAACGGCATGGCGAAGGACGCGACGAAGTCGCCGGACTCACGGTTTGCCGCTCCGGTCGCCGATGCGTCGGCAGCGAGAAGCGCTCTTGCCGATTGCCTGCCGCCGGCGCTGTCTGGCAGATACGCCTCGTCGCGAGGAGGCGGATACATGGTGACGCGCTGCGTGCAGGAGCGAGTCTACCGCGATGGGGTCACGACGTATCCGGTCGATGACATCCTGGACGTAATCCATCGGACGCAGGGCCTCGATGAAAGACAGAGTCGCGAGTTCTTGAAGAAGACACTGAAGGCGCAGGTGCAACGCGCCACCCCGACCAGCGTGCTTGGCGGGAAGAACTTGAGTCCGCCGCCGATCGACATGGTATGGTTGGACAACATTCCCGGACCGCGGGGCATGATGATCGAGACGACGGCCGCAGGGCACCGGCGGGTGGATGAGGCTTTGGCCTTGCTGCGGCGCTACGGCACGGCGCAGATCGTCGTCGAGGTGCGGTTTGTCAGCGGGCCGGCGGGGATGCTCAAGAAGACGAAGCTCGACTGGACGGTCTTGCCGTCGGAGCTGCCGCCCGAGGCCGCGGCGAACTACGACGGCCGCACGATCGCGCTGTCGCTGATGGATCGATCTTTCGACGGAGACGAAGGGCTGCATCCGATTCGCTCGGAATCCAAGATCGAGAAGGTCTCGCCGATGATGTACGCGCTTTTGGACGACGGCGCCGCCGCGAAGCTCGTCGAGGGCTGGAAAGCGGAGGCGAAGTGCAACGTGTTGGCGGCCCCGCGGCTGTCGATGCTCAACGGCGGCACCGGCTTCGTCTCCGACTGTTCGCAGACGCCCTTCGTCGTGGCGGTGGCCGACGGCAAGCCGCAGATACGCGTGGTGAACGAGGGGGCGATGTTGCACGTCCGTCCGGTGGCCGACAAGGAGAACAGCCTGAAACTGGGTTTCCGCGTCGAATTCTCGAAGATTCGCAGCGTGGAGACGGCGGAGCTGTCGCGCAAGTCGGAGCGCGAGCCCGTTGTCAGCATCCAGATTCCCGAGGTCGAGAAGCTTTGTGTCGAAGGGGGCATCGATCTGCCGTGCAAGAAGTGGCTACTGCTGGGCGGGCTGGAACGCAAGGCCGACAAGGGGGCGCCGCCGGTGCTGGTGGTGATGCTGCGGGCGGAGAAGATCATTCCGCACCTGGAAAAAGAACGCCTGGGCCTGGTCGGACTGCCATCGGGGCCGGCACGTCCGCAGTGAATCGGGAAAGCGGCACACCGCCAAGACCGATTGAGCCTCATGTTGAAGACGTTGTGCGAGAATAGCCGGGAGCTAACAGCTCCCGGCAGTTTCCGGCCAAATCACCCTACTCCGGGAGCCGTTGGCTCCCGGCTATTCTGAGATTCTCGATGCGGCCCACACGACCACGCGGGGCGTCTTCCGAGCGGCGTCGCACGGATCAGGCGATGTATTTTCCCCGCGACATGTAATGCGTGTGCAGGAGGTGATGGCTCTTGGCGCCGCAGGGACCGTCGGTGAGGAAGCGTTGATAGAGCTGGACGAGGGCCGGGTTTTCGTGCGACTTGCGGATTTGGTAGGCGCGGTCCTCGGCGTAGATGGCTTTGGCGCGGGCGGCGCGGATGGCGGGACTGGTGGGGATCGGCTGACCGCCGCCGCCGAGGCAGCCGCCGGGACAGGCCATGAACTCGATGAAGTGGCATTGACTGAAACGGCCGCCGGCGCGGATGTCCTCCATCACCCGCTTGGCGTTGGCCGAGCCGTGGCACACGCCCACCTTGAGCGTGGCGCCGCGGAGCCACTCGAAGTCGCTGAAGAGGTGTTTCAGCAGGTCGGGCACGGGCCCGATGGTGGTGATCGGAACTTCGGCATAGCGAACGCCCTCGAAGCCGCGCAACGGAATGATGTTGGCGTGGTCGAAGAAGCGCTCGACCTTCTGGCCGGTGACGATCTCGATCACGGTGCGCAGGGCGGCCTCCATTACGCCGCCGGTGGCCCCGAAGATCACGCCGGAACCGGTGGCGGTGCCGAAGGGGTCGTCGAAATCGGAAGGGGACATCTTGGGCAGCTCGATGCCCGCCTCGCGGATCATCTTGGCCAACTCGCGGGTGGTCAGGCCGTAGTCGATGTCCTTGTGGCCGCTCTGGCACATCTCCGGGCGGTTGCACTCGAACTTCTTGGCCGAGCAGGGCATCAATGCCACGGTGACGATCTTCTCCGGGTCGAGCGCGTTTAGCTCCGCATAGTAGGTCTTCAGCAGGGTGCCGAACATCTGCTGCGGGCTCTTGGCCGTGGAGAGGTTGGGGATGTACTCGGGATAGAAGTGTTCGAGGTACTTGACCCAGCCGGGTGAGCAACTGGTGAATTGAGGGAGGGCGGAGGGGGCAGTCGGCAGTCGGCAGTCGGCAGTCGGCAGTGGAGAGTGAGTAGTGGGTAGCGGGGAGTGAGCAATGGGAGTTGGAAGTTTAGCGTCACTGCCGACTGCCGACTGCCTACTGCCGACTTTGTCCCCTACCAGGGCGCGATGCAGCCGCAGCAGCAGTTCGGTTCCCTCCTCGAGGATTGTCAAATCGGCGGTGAAGTTGGTGTCGAACACGCGGTCGAAGCCGCAGCCGCGCAGGGCGGTGTTGAGTTGGAAGGTGAGGGCCTGGCCGGGGGGCAGCCCGAAGCACTCGCCGATGGCCGCCCGCGGGCTGGGGGCGGTCTGGATGACGACGTGCCGCTGGGGGTCGTCGATGGCGGCCCAGACGTCGTCGGTGACGTCGTTGGCCTGCAAAGCCCCCGTCGGGCAGCGATTGCTGCACTGCCCGCAGTTGATGCAGATCACGTCGGCCAGTGGTTTCTCCATGAAGGTGGAGATGCGGGTGCGATTGCCGCGGTCGATCGCCTCGAGCACGCCGACCTCTTGCAGGTCGATGCAGGTGCGGATGCAGCGGCGGCAGAGGATGCACTTGTTGATGTCGCGGCGGAGCGCATAGCTCGAGGCGTCGATCTCGTAGCGCGGCGTTTCCAAGTGGCCGAGGCGGTAGAGATCGACGCCGTATTCCGCCGCCAACGCCTGCAACTCGCAGTTGTTGTTGCGGACGCAGGTGCAGCAATTGCCGTAATGGCCGGCCAGCATCAGATCGAGGATGTGGCGGCGGGCGCGGCGGACCCTGGGGGTGTGGGTGAGCACGTTGATCGGCGCGGTGATCGGGTAACTGCAGGCGGCCTGCAAGGTCCGCTGCCCTTCGATCTCGACGACGCAGATGCGGCACACGCCCGCCAGGCACAAATCCTCGTGGTAGCAGAGGGTGGGAATGCGAATTTTCAGGGCGGCGGCCGCTTCGAGCAGGGTGGTGCCCAGCGGCACGCTGATCGGCTTGCCGTCGATCGTCAGGTCGATCTGCTTGCCGACGGCCTTGGCATGGGCGATCGCCTCGGCGGTGCGAAGCATCTGGCTCTTGGGGGCCCGCGTCGTTGCGGATTCCACTTGGGGGTCGTCGATCATGTCAGGCTCCTTGTTGCGTGCTTCATGCTGCGTTCGCGGGTACGGCCGAGGATTTCGTCCTGGAAATTGGCCACGACCGAGAGCAGGGCGTTGGGGGCGGACTGTCCCAGGCCGCACTTGCTGGCCAGTTGCAGGGTTTCGCTCAGGCTGCAAAGCTCGCGGAGATAGCTCATCGAACACTTCCCCTGCTTGAGCAGTTCGACGCCTTCGAGCAGTTTGGGGACGCCTTCGCGGCAGGGGGTACACTGGCCGCACGATTCGTCGATGAAGAATTCGAGGAAGTTCTCGACCACGTCGAGCATGTCGCGGTGCGGACCGAAGACGATGACCGAGCCGCCGGTGGAAACGTCCTCGAAAGCCAAGAGACGGTCGAACTGGGAGGCGGGAATGCACTGGCCGGAGGCGCCGCCGACCTGCACCGCCTTGGCGTTCTCGCCTTTCACCTCTGTCAGCAGCTTGGCGATGGTGATACCGAGGGGAAACTCGTAGACCCCCGGCAGTTCGCAATCGCCGGAGACGCTGAACAGTTTGCTCCCCGAGGATTTGTCGGTGCCGTGGCTGGTGAACCATTCGGGGCCGCGGGCGAGGATCGAGACGACCCAGGCGAAGGTCTCGACGTTGTTGACGATGGTGGGCCGGCCGAGGTAGCCGGTGTCGATGGGGAAGGGAGGGCGGTTGCGGGGTTCGCCGCGGTGCCCCTCCAACGATTCGATCAGTGCAGTCTCTTCGCCGCAGACGTAGGCCCCCGAGCCCATGAAAATCTCGATGTCGAAATCGAAGCCCTTGCAGCCGGCGACGTTTTCGCCCAGCAGGTTTTCCCTGCGGCGGCGCGCCAGGACGGATTCGAGATGGGAGCGGAGGTAGGTGTATTCCGCGCGCAGATAGATGATGCCGCGTCGCGCGGCGATGATCTTGGCGCCGATCGTCATTCCTTCAAACACCAGATCGGCGAAGTCGGTCAAGATCACGCGATCTTTGAAGGTGCCGGGCTCGCCCTCGTCGGCGTTGCAGACGACGTATTTCTCGGCGCCGGGCGTTTCGGCGGCCAATTTCCACTTCAAGCTGGTGGGAAAGCCCGCGCCGCCGCGGCCGCGCAAGCCGGAACGGGCGACGTCGGCCAACACCTCGGCCGGCTCCTTGGCCAAGGCGACGTTCAAGCCGCTTCCCGGCGCGATCGACGAAAAGGTGAGTGAACTGGTGCGGGTTGGACTGGTCATGAGTGGTGTTCCTTCGCTGGCGCCGCGGCACTGCCGGCAAACGTCCGCCGGCATTGTTCCAGGATGCCGTGGACCTTTTCCAAGGTGACGTTGGTGACCACCTGATCGTTGACCAGCATGGCCGGTCCCTGATCGCACATCCCCAGGCAATTCGCCCAGCAGAGCGAGAACTTGCCGTCGGGCGTGGTTTCGCCGAAACGGATCCCCAGGTCGTTCTCGAGCTGCCTGGCGATTTGCGACTTGCCGGCCATGTCGCAGGTGATGGTGCGACAGAGCCGGAGCACGAACTGCCCTTGCGGCTTCTCGCCGAGAAAGCTGTAGAACGAAACCACGCTGTAGACTTCGACGGGATGGATATCCAGCAGATCGGCGATGACTTGCATGGCGTATTCCGAGATGCGGGACTGCCGGCGTTGCGTCTCTTGGAGAATGGCCATCAGCGCGCTTCGCTGCCGGCCGTACTTGTCGGCCAGGGCGATCAGTTCCGCCCGCAGCCGCTCGCGTTCGGTTACAAGCATGCGGTAACTCCCTGTTGTTGGTCGCTCAGCCGTCTGGCGATATAAAACCCGCCCTGCAAGAGTGGGCCGGATGATCTAGGCGGCTTTCGGTGACGCGAATCCTCTATTCTACCACATCGGCCGAAGCGGCTTCAAGGGAGCGACCGCTTCTGGGCGCGGTGACGGATTATGGTAGTTAGCCCCAAACTGTTTAGCCGCCGCGTCCACGCGGCGCTGAAGTGGTGAGCGATTCTGCGCCGCGTGGACGCGGCGGCTAAACGGATTTCCCATTTTTTTCCGCAATAAACCGCTGCGCCCACTGCTTCTTGACAAGGGCTTTCGCATCTGCCAAGCTAGTTCTGTGGGATGCGTTCCCCCACTGTCATGATGCCCCACCCTTGGCCGGTGCTTCGGTCGCCCTGGAGGAACTCCAAGATGTCGAACAACCGCTGTCTATGCGTTGCTGCATTGGTCGCCGCGTTGGCCGCACTGGCGGTGCAGATGCCGTCGCGCGCGGCGGATGCGGTGAAGAAGGTCTCGACGTTCGCCCCGGCCGAAGACCTCGTGCGGCAGGCCGACAAGTACATCGAAACGCTGAAGAAAACCGTGGACAGCAAGGAGGAATACGACGACGCGGAGGGGAAGGTCGGCCGCGACGCCAACACGCTGGTGGTCATCGCGTTGGCCCTGGGGCTTCACGATCGGGACAACAAGTACAAGGAGACGTCGGCGGTGCTGATCAAGGCCGCCCAGAACGTGGCCGCCACGAAGGACTATGCCGCGGCAAAAGAGGCCGTGGCCGCCTTAAGAAAAGCGGTTTCCGCCCCCGGCCACGCCAGCGGAAAACTGAAATGGGAGAAGGTCGCCTCGCTGCCCGACCTGATGAAACAGGTACCGATGGTCAATACGAAACTGAAACAGGCATTGAGCAAGACGAATTTCAAGAAGAAGGCCAAGGACAGCACCGGCTATACGGCGGTGATCGCGGCGATCGCCCAGGGCGTCATCGCCGACACCTCAATGACGAAAAACGCCAAGCAGGTGGAGCAGTGGCAGCAGTTTTCGAAGGCGATGCGCGATTACGCCGGCGCGGCGAACGCCGCCATTCACAAAGGCGACCGGACCGCCACCGACAAGGCGATGGAGAGACTCGATCAGAGTTGCGTAGATTGCCACGCCGTCTTCAAGCCCGGCGTCGCCGTCGGCGGCAACGCGAAATAGCCGGGCGATGCGGCTGTAGGAGGCGTCTCCTGACGCCGATCGGAGCGGTGCGGAGCCGCTATCGGCGACAGGAGTCGCCTCCTACAATCCGAGTTGCGCGGAGGAATGCACGGTTCACAGTCCGTTTGCATTCCCTGCGGCGGGGGGGAAAGCCGGCGAGCGTGCTGCGCAATGCACCCGGGGAGACGCCTTCCCCTTGGGCCGCCAAACTGGTAGACTCTGAAATTCAAGTTGAATGATACCCCCTCTGGAAACCTACCCATGGCCAAACCCCACCGCGTCGTGAAGAAAGCCAACCACGGGAAGCGTCCCGCCAGCGCCAAGGGACGCAGGGCGAAACGGCGGTTGGTTCGCACCTAAGCCAGGGAGCCGGCCGTGCCCAAGAAAGAACTGATTCTCGACTTTTCCGCGTACGACCTCAACAATGTTGTGGCCGACACGGAAGAGATCCGCCGCCACAATCCGCAGCGCTTCGAAATGGAGCAGCTTACGGCGATCTGCTACGAAGATATGGCGCACGGCGTCTGTGTCGGCTACAAAGACCTTGGGCCGGATGAAATTCTGGGTCCGCGGCCACATGCCCGGCATGCCGCTGATGCCGGGGGTGATCATGTGCGAGGCCGCCGCTCAACTGTCGAGCTACTACAGCCACCGCCACAAGCTGATGGAGGGGGTCATCGGTTTCGGCGGCCTCGAAGACGTCCGCTTCCGCGGCGTGGTGCGGCCGGGCGACCGCTTCGTGATTGTCTGCCGCATGTTGAAAGTCCGCCGCTCGATCATGACCTGCGAGTTCCAGTGCTTTGTCAATCGCAACCTGGTGTGCGAAGGGATTCTCAAAGGCGTCTCCATCCCCACCGGGCAGATCGTCAGCGGACAGGTCGCCGAGGAGGCGTAGGCCGTGCTTCTCGGCACGCGGGGAAAATGGGCGACAACGTGCCCGGTGGGGCAGACATTCTTGTCTGCCGCGAAAGGTCACGAACGTCTGGCAGACAGGAATGTCTGCCCCACCGTGGCGAGATGGTCGTTCGCTTATCGCGATTCGCGCACCGCGGCGTACATCGCCAGCAGGTTTTCCACCGGTACGCCCGCCTGCACGTTGTGAATCGTGTTGAACACGAAGCCGCCGCCGGGATTGAAGACGCCGATCCGCTCGCGGACCTGCCGGCGAACGTCCTCCGGTGTGCCGAAGGGGAGCGTTTTCTGCGTGTCAACGCCGCCGCCCCAGAACGTGACCTTGCCGCCGAACTTCTCCTTCAGTGTTCGCGGGTCCATGTTCGCCGCCGAGCACTGCACCGGGTTGAAGACGTCGAAGCCGGCGTCGATCAGGTCGGGCATCAGGGCCATGACGGAGCCGCAGGTGTGGATGAACGTCTTCCACCGCGTGTGCTGATGAACCCAGTCGTTCATGCGGCGATGGAAGGGCTGGAAGAGCTTTCGGTAGGCGGGCGGACCCATGAACGGCCCGTTCTGCGTGCCGAAGTCGGTGCCGGTGATCATCACCACCGAGATGCGATCGCCCACCGCGTCGTAATACTTGGCGAAGTTCTGCAAGGCGAAGTCGCACTGCCGGCGGAAGACCTCGAAGACGTAGTCGAAGCGGCTTACCGTGCTCATGTACCACTCGGCCACGTCGCGGATGCCCTTGGGACGCTTCATCCACGGGCCGGGGACCAGGGCGATGTCGCCGAAGGCCGAGCCGCCGAAATTGGCTAGAATTGCCCGATCGCTCTCGCGCCGCAGGCGATCGGCCTCGCCGGCGAAGTGCTGCAACACGGCGTCGGAGACCGGGCCGAACTCCTCGAGGTTGTCCTCGACGTTCAACTTGTCGTCGTCGATCGGGTCTTGGCGGATGATCGAGTCGAAGTAGAAGCCGCCCTTGGGCATCCGCCCGCTGGGCCGAACCGATTTGTCCCCCTCGGGATACATGAGGATGTCGCCGTTCGGCTCCGGATCGGTGTTGAATCCGCCCGGCACCAGCACCGGCGTGCCGTCGAAGGTGGTCCAGGGCTTCCAATCGGCAAGCGGAAAGCCGAACATGGTGTTCGGGCCGCCCAATCCGACCACGTCGATCCCCAGGGCGTCTTGCAGATCGGGGGCGATCTCGCCGAGCATCTGGTAGGGCTCGACGACTTTGACCGGCGTGCCCGGCTTATCCAGCCCCAGCGCTTGGCGGAGCTTATAGACGCAACTGACGTTCATGCCCGAGACCGGGCTGGCGCCCAAATCCAGAGGCACGCGATCCGGTTGCCGGTGATTCAACGCCGCTTCGATTCGTTGTTGTGAATTCATGGCGGGATTCCCCAACTCGTTTCTCGCTCCAACCGTTTAGCCGCGCCCCGAAGGGAAGCGCTGTTGCCTCCGTTTAGCCGCGCCCCGAAGGGAAGCGCTGTTGCCTCCGTTTAGCCGCGCCCCGAAGGGAAGCGCTGTTGCCTCCGTTTAGCCGCGCCCCGAAGGGAAGCGCTGTTGCCTCGAATCATCCAATAAACTCCGTCACACACTGCCACTTCTGTGCCGGCTTTCCTTCTTTCGCGGGATTCTCCCCCACGTAGCGGATCGCTCGGCGAATGTCGGCCGAATTGTCCAAGAAGACCTTCCACTCTCCCCGTGCCCACATCTTCGGCAATTGCCGCCCTGCACTGGCAAAGTGCTCCAACGGATGCAATCCCGCCGCGGTCAGGGCCCGCGTGGAAGCTCCCTTGAGCAAGTTGGCCACTTGTTCGATTTTATAACGATGCCGGGCGACAACCAAGTGGACGTGCTCGGGCAAAATCGAGCAGGCCCAGATCGTTGCGCTGCGTTGCTGCGCCCAGTCGTGGAAACTCATACCAATACACCGCGCCTGCACGCCGGTGAAATGCACCTGGGAGTACTTCAGCGACTTCTTTGCTTCCAGCCGCCGTTGGTGGTCGTGCGGCCGCGAGGCCACCGATTGCCGGCTGTCGGTTTTCGTCGCCGGGCCAAAGCGGAGCAATTCCCATGCTCCGACAAAGTCCGACCACGATCCGCGCGGATCGTTGGGGAGCCAGAATCCGTAGGCGGTGATGATCAGGTGGTAACCGACGACCATAGCGGTGCGCGCTTCCCTTCGGGGCGCGGCTAAACGTACAAGTACACACCAGAATCCGTGATTATGCGATTAGTCGCGGCCGTAGATCGTCTCTTCGCGGGCGCCCCAGGGATTGAAGCGGATGCTGTAAAACAGGCCGAGCACCACGAGCAGGCAGCCCCACCAGACGTCGGCATGGTAGGAGAACATTTCGACCTGCTTGGCCACGGGCGGCGGCCAGATCCAGAGGAAAATCCCCGTTGCGGTGATGATAATCCCGTAAATCAGCAGCAGACCGCCGATGAAGAACCAGATCGGCACTTGATGTTCGTCTTGCATCGCTTCGTTCCTTTTACCAGAAGATAATATCGACAATGACGACCGCGGCGAAGACCACGGCGGCCCAGAGCATCGGCTTCCTGTACCAGGCGCATGGTCCCTCGTCGGGCAGCGGCGTCAGGCCCATCACCACGTTCTTCAACTCCGCGTCCGGCTTCGGCTTGGTAAACAGGCTGACGCCGATGGCAACAACCATCGAGAGCACCAGCGTCCAGAAGGCGCTGAAGACGTTCACCGCCATTGGCTGGGCTTTGTCGGAGCGGGCGACCAGCAGGGCGTGCTGCGGATTGAAGACCTTCGGGGCGAAGTGCTGAAACACGTCTTCCGTCTCGACCTTCACGCCCGGTTCGACGACCACGCTGACGCCGCGCTGGCCGAAGCCGGTGGACTCCTGCGTGCCCGCAAGCGTGACCTTCTTCGCCAGAACGGTGACTTTCACATGCTCTCCGTTGTACTCGTTGATGGCCGTCAACAGCGCGGGGGCGGTGGCCGGCAGCGTCACCTCGACCTTTCCAATGTCCTTCGGCACCGGGACGTTGGTGACGGTCAGATCGCCTTTCTCGACCACGACTTTGGTGATCTCGTTGGCGTTCGGCGCCTGCGCGGCCGCAGTGGCGTTCCGTTCGACACGGACCACCGCGTCCTCGCCGATGACGATCTTCGGCTGCGGCTTGTATCCGGCGGGGAAGTAGTGGACGAAGCCCCACAGGCCGATGGCGAAGAGGATGCCGACGAAGAAGCCCCAGAAGCCGCCCTTCGGCGTCGCCCGCTTCCACAACATGCCGATAATCACGACGGCGAACAGCGGCACGATGAAGAAGGTGAGCAACACTTGGAGATAGTCGAGGATATTCTGGAAGAAGAAGACCGCATAGGCGGCGGCGATCGACAGCAGCACGCCGATGATCGAGCACCAGCGGCCGACGTGCAGGTAGTGGCGGTCGCTGGCGTGTTTGACCAACAACGGGCGATAGACGTCGTAGGTCCAGACGGTGGCGAAGGCGCTGATGTTGCCCGCCATGCCCGACATGAACCCGGCGATCATCGCGGTGATCCCCAGCCCGAGCAGACCCGGCCCGAGATATTTGCCCATCATCAGCGGTATGACCTGGTCGAAGGTATGGTTGGTGATCCCGGCGCGGGGATCGCTCTCGGGCACCAATACCATCGGCGAGCCGTCGGCGTTTTTCAGCAGGGCCAACCCCAACAGGCCGGGCAGGATGATAATCAGCGGCACGCACAGTTTCAGCGCCGCGCCGATGATTGTGCCGTTTTGGGCCGAGCGCAAATCCCTGGCCACGATCACCCGCTGCACCTGGAGAAAGTCGGTACACCAGTAGGCGAAGCCGATGGCAATCCCCTGTCCGAACAACATGCCGACCCAGTTGATGCCCATCGGGTTGTCGAACGTCCCCAAGTTGTGCCAAAGGCAAGTGAAATCGGCGTGGGCGAAATGCGGATGGATGACCTGCACGTTTTCCTGAATCTTGTGCAGCATATTGTCCCAACCGCCGCACTTGATCAGCCCCAAGATCGGCACCAGCAGCGTGCCCAGCCAGATCAGGAAGAACTGAACCACCTCGTTGAACACCGCGGAGATCAGGCCGCCGAGGGTCACGTAGATCGCGACGGTCACCGACGAGATCAGGATGCTGAAGTGCATGTTCCAGCCGAGCAGCAGGTTGAGAATCATGGCCATGGCGAACATGCTCGTGCCGCTGACCAGCACGGTCATGGCGGCGAAGGTAAGGCCGGCCATCGAGCGGCTCGACTCGCCGTAGCGGAGTTTCAGGTAGCCCGGCACCGAGTGCGTCTTGCAGATGTAATAGAACGGCATCATCACCACGGCCAGGAAGAGGATCGGGATCGCGCCGCTGATCAGATAGGCGTGGGCGCTCAACATGCCGTACTGATACGCCTGCGCCGACCAGCCGATCAGTTCCAGCGAGCTGAGGTTGGCCGAGATGAAGCTCAGGCCGGCGATCCAGGCGGTCATCTTGCGGCCGGCCAGGAAGAAGCCCTCACCGGTGCCGGCGAACTTCTTCAGATAGAAACCGATCCCCAACACCAAGATGAAGTAGATGGCGACGATCACGTAGTCGACCAGGCTCATACTGAGCCGGACTTCGACTCCCGACTCCGAAGCGGCGAAGAGCAGAGCGTTCGGCATGGAATTCCCCGTGCGCTAGAGGTCGATCCCGCGGAAGCAGGCGGTGAAAACTGAGATTCTAGGGGTTGCGGGCCCCACTGTCAATCGCGGCGATTTCGCAGCAGGAGAATCCCGAGGCCCTCCTTCCCACGTGGAGCGTGAGGCTGTCCTGGAATGCAGATTGTAGGAGGCGACTCCCGTCGCCGATTCGGACTCCGCGTCGGCGCCATCGGCGTCAGGAGACGCCTCCTACAGCCTGTTTCTGCCGCGGCAATTCCAGGACACCCTCACGCGGAGCGTGGGAACGAGAGGTTAGACCGCCGTCTCGCCCGACTCGCCGGTGCGGATGCGGATGGCTTCGGCCAGGTCGGTCACGAAGATTTTGCCGTCGCCGACCTGCCCGGTCTGGGCGGAACGGATGATCGTGTCGAGCACCACTTGCAGCTTGGCGTCGGGAACGATCACTTCGAGCTTGATCTTCGGCACGAAATCGACCTCGTATTCCGTGCCGCGGTACATCTCGGTATGGCCCTTCTGCCGGCCGAAACCGCGGACCTCGGTGATCGTCATGCCGGTGACGCCGTGCTCGGTCAAGGCGTCTTTGACCTCTTCGAGCTTGAAGTGGCGAATGATCGCTTCGATCTTCTTCATCGCAGGAGTTCCCGTTGTAAACGTCTGATTGTAGGAGGCGACTCCCGTCGCCGACAACCATCGCAAACCACTCCGATCGGCGACAGGAGTCGCCTCTCATTCCGATCGGCGACAGGAGTCGCCTCCTACAGTGGCCTTTAGATAAAGATATACCCTTCTTCGCCGTGTTGGCTGAGGTCGAGGCCCTCGATTTCGGCGGCCCGCGAGACGCGCAAACCCATCACTGCATCGAGCACCTTCAGGATAGCAAATGTAACCACAATCGCCAGCACCCAACTGATGCCGACGGCGACCAGTTGGGCAACCATCACCCGGCCGCCTTCCAATAGCCCCAACGGCGCGCCGTCGGCAAAGGCGCCGGTGGCCCGGGTGGCGAATACGCCGGTCAAGAGTGCGCCGAGCGTCCCGCCGACGCCGTGAACGCCGAAGGCGTCGAGCGAATCGTCGTAGCGAAACCGTGATTTCAGGCTGGTGCAGGCCAGGAAACAGACGACGCCCACGGCCACGCCCATCAAGAGGGCGGGCATCGCCGTGACGTAACCGGCGGCCGGCGTGATGCAGACCAGCCCGGCAACCACGCCGGAACAGGTACCCAAGACCGAGGGTTTGCCGCGGGTGATCCATTCCATCGCCGCCCAGGTAAGTCCGCCGGCCGCCGCGGCGAAGTGGGTGGCGCAGAACGCGCTGGCCGCCAGTCCGCCGGCATTCAGGGCGCTGCCGGCGTTGAAGCCAAACCAGCCCACCCAGAGCATGGCGGCGCCGACGGCCGTATAGGTCAGATTGTGCGGCGGCATCGGCTCGCTGCCGTAGCCCAGCCGTTTGCCCAGAAGCAGGGCGCAGATCAGGGCGGAGACACCGGAACTGATATGCACGACGGTCCCGCCGGCGAAGTCCAAGGCCCCGCCGCCGAATGCCGCGGCGTTCGAGTTGCCTCCTGAAACGTATTGCAGAATCCCGCCGCCCCAAACCGCATGGCAAAGCGGACAGTAAACCAGCGTCCCCCAGAGGATCGAAAAGACGACCATCGTGCTGAATTTCATGCGTTCGGCAAACGCCCCGCAGATCAGCGCCGGCGTAATGATGAAGAACATGCCCTGGAAGAGCATGTGCGTCAGCCGGTTGATTGTCAGGTCGGGATACATGGGAATGACCGACTGGCCGTTCTTCCACTCCGCCTGCACACCGTTCATCAGCAGGTGGCTAAAGTTGCCGATCAGCTTTGGCGGCGGTTTGAGCCCATCGCCGCCGAAACTGAGCGTGTAACCCCACAGCGCCCAGATCACGGTCATCAGGCACATCAGGAAGATGCACTGCATCATCACGCCCAGCACGTTCTTCTTGCGGACCAGGCCGCTGTAGAAGAGGGCCAAGCCGGGGCCGGTCATCATCAGCACCAACGCCGAACTGGTCAGCACCCAGGCGTTGTCGCCGGTGTTCGGCGTCGCCACGGCAGCAGCGGCGGGCGGACTGGCCGTTTTCGCCTCTTCGGCTGCTCGGAGAGCCGCCGAGGGGCTGAGCGCCGCCACGATGCCTACCAGCAGACCCACGAAAATTCCGCGTCGCAGTGGCTTGCCAATCTTCATGCGAATGTTGCCTCCTTGATGATTGAAAGATAGCTCGCGCACCCTCATGGGGCACAGCGGTTCCGCTCCTTTTAGGAAACGCGGGCGCAACGCCTGCGCTTCGGCCGGCAGACGGCGTGCGGAACCTTTGCAATCTGCGTGCCTGAAGACAGCACGACAGAGCAAATCGACCACTTCGGCCGTAAGCGACTGATCCACAATTGCTTAGAACGCAAAGCCAGAACTGTGAATAATGCGGATTTTGACGAAGCTGCCCGTTCTTTGTGCAGCGGCTGATCGGCTTTTCAGCAAAGCGTCTCGTCAACCTCGGCGTGACCGTTCGCCGTTCGGGCCATTACAAACAACAGATCGCTCAAGCGATTGACGTACGCCGTCAAATCGGGCGAGACGGCCTCAGGCTCGCTGCGGGCAAGAGAGACCAGTCGGCGCTCCGCCCGGCGGCAGACCGCGCGGGCAAGGTGCAACAAGGCCGTCGCCCGGCTGCCGGCGGGGAGAATGAACGCATCCAGCGAAGCGAGGTTGGCTTCGTGGCGATCGATCGCCCCTTCGAGCATCCGCACGTCGCCCGATGTGATCGCTCCCCGCTGTGTTTGCCCCGCCGCAACTGTCACCAACTCGGCGCAGACGCTGAACAGCCGCCGCTGAACCTGCTCGAGCAAGGCAGCCACCTCGGCGGGGAGCGGCTCGCACCGCACCAGGCCGAGCCAGCAATTCAGCTCATCCAGCGGGCCGCAGACCTCCAGCCGGGCCGTGTCCTTCGGCACCCGACCGTCACCGAGCAGATCCGTTTCGCCATGGTCACCATTACGCGTGTAAACACTCATCTTTCACCCTTTTCATCGCTCGACACTCCGCAGCAAGCGGGAAGAAGATCGGGACTTATCATCCATGCGATGGTAGAGCAAGTCAAGCTCTCGGTGCCGGTCCTCTCTTAACATATTGCTGCTATTGATCTTGCGAAAACTTAGCTGGACCCGGGCGTCGTCCCACTTGTGAGAGCTGCCGAGGCTGTTTATACTGAGGTGTTTCCTGCACGGCGGTAGACGTATTGGTTGCGACGCTGCGGCGGAGAGGGTGAGGAGAATAATCGCCATGACGATGGACAAAAGCCTCAAAATGCGTCGCGGACTGGCACGCGCGCGGAGCGTGCTGAACCGTGCGGAGAGGATCCAGCGGCTGAAATCGGCCGACCGTTGGCAGGAGGGCGATAGCCCCTTCGGCTTGGCCAAAGTACGGGTCTATAAGTTGGCGGTGAAGAAGAAGAAGAAAAAGAAGGAAGAAGAGGAAGGGGCCGAGGGGACTGCCGCCGCTGCCGCCGCTCCCGCCGCCGATGCCGGCAAGAAAGAAGCCCCCAAGAAAGAAGCCGGCAAGAAATAGTCTGCACGTCTCGTTTCGTTGGGGTGGCAGTTGCACTGCCACCCCTGTAGACGGCAAAACGGGGCGGCAGTACAACTGCCGCCCCAACCCATCAATCCACGATTGACGAAACAATAGTCTGCACGTCGTGGGGCCGACGAGACTATTGCCCGCGGGCTTCTCGGTTGCTGCAACCTCGCGCCTATCGCGACAATCCATCCAGCGTGAGCCGCAAACGGCGGCGGGGGATCAGACTCCCTGCGGCCTTCGCTGATCGTCGGCCCCCAAGGCGACAAGGAGAGGTTCTCCATACTCGCCATCTTGTGCATCTGTCCAGAACGATCTAGTCGGCAGACTTCCTTCAAGCCGCATCGCCGCCACGACGAAGTAAGAGGAGGCGGGGTCTAGTCCGAAACCGCGCCCGTGCTATTGAATTCTGATGGGACGGGCGAGCCAACAAATGCCGCATAGTGGCCTTTCGCTCCGCGAAAGTGGCCAGCTTTCGCGGAGCGAAAGGCAACAATGAGGACATTGCCGACGCGAAACCACTTGTCATGAACGCCGACTCGAACGCTGAACTTGAAAGGGAAGACGGCCGCCGGGGCGGGCTGCTGCTGGCCGTGGCCAACCGCATCGCCGACCTGGGCGAGGTGATCATGGACTGGATCGTCGGGCTGGGGAATATCACCCTCTTCGCCATGCGGACCCTCGGTTGGCTCGTTACCCGGCTGCCGCGCAAGGAGACGCTGCTGCCGAGTTTCTACCAGATCGGGGTGTTGAGCCTGCCGGTCATCGCGCTGACGGGCACGTTCATCGGCATGGTGCTGGTCGAGCAGAGTTACGAGCAATTCCGCAACATGCACATGGAGGCCAAGCTGGGGGCGGTCATCAACATGTCGCTGGTGCGCGAGTTGGGGCCGGTACTGGCGGCGACGATGCTGGCCGGCCGCGTCGGCAGCGCCATGGCCGCCGAGTTGGGCACGATGCGGGTGACCGAGCAGATCGACGCCCTGGTCACGATGGGCGCCAATCCGATCCGATACCTGGTGGTGCCCCGCTTCCTCGGCTGCCTGCTGCTGATTCCCACGCTGACGATCGTCGCCGACTTCATGGGCGTGATCGGCGCGTTCTATTATGCCGTCTACCTCCGCGGCATCGACTATCATTATTACCTGGAAAACTCCCGGCATTTCGTGAGCTATTTCGACATGTTCGCCGGCGTGTTCAAGAGCCTGTTCTTTGGCGGAGCGATATCGATCATCGCCTGTTATCGCGGTTTCCACTGCGATCCGGGGGCCGAGGGGGTCGGCCGCGCCGCCACCGCCGCTTTCGTCTATTCCTTCGTGATGATTTTGCTGTTGGACTTGTTGCTGGGCATCGCCCTGAACGGACTCTATTTTGCGATTTGGCCGGAAGCGCCAAGGTTGTTTTAGAGGGGTTACGTTTAGCCGCCGCGCCCACGCGGCGCCGCCAATCCCCCGGCGAGGACGCCGGGGCTAGACGACTATGGTTAGTGCTATATCCAATACCGCCGACTCGCGCAACGCGCTGATCCGACTCGAACGGGTCGCGGTGCGTTTCGGGCGGCAGGAGGTGCTCCGCGGCATCAACCTGAGCGTTCCCAGCGGGGAGACACTGGCCGTCATCGGCGAGAGCGGCTGCGGCAAGACGGTGCTGTTGAAGACGATCATCGGCCTGTTGCGGCCCAGCGCGGGCGAGGTCTTTTTCGACGGCCGCAACCTCGCCGAACTCGGCGAGAAACAACTGACGCGCGAGCGGATCCGCTTCGGCTTCCTTTTCCAACAGGCGGCCCTGTTCGACAGCATGACCATTGCCCAGAACGTGGCGTTTCCGCTGCGGCAGCATTCCGACAAGCGGCCCGAGGAAATTCGCGCGGTGGTTTCCGCCCGGCTGGCCGAGGTGGGGTTGCCCGAGGACATTTTGGCGAAAAAGCCGGCCGAGCTTTCCGGCGGCATGCGGAAGCGCGTCGGCCTGGCGCGGGCGCTGGCGCTGGAGCCGGAGGTGATGCTCTACGACGAGCCGACCACCGGGCTGGACCCGATCATGAGCGACGTGATCAACGAACTGATTCTCGGCACGCGGCGGCAGCATCCGGTCACCAGCATCGTGGTCACGCACGACATGCGCACGGCGCAGAAGGTGGCCGACCGCGTGGTGATGCTCTATCCAATCGCGCGGCTGGCGGCCGACGAGCCGCAGATCCTCTACGACGGCCCCGCCGAGCAGATCGGGCGGGCCGACGACAATCGCGTGTCGCAATTCGTCCGCGGCGAGGCCGGCGAACGGCTGATGGAGATGCGGCAGCAGAACGGAAGGTGAGCCATGGACGAACGGGTGATGCAATTTCGCGTGGGAGCGTCGTTCTTGGCCGCTCTCATTTTCGCGGGCATCCTGGTGTTCCTCTTCGGCAAGATGCCGACGTTCACTGGCCACTATGAGATCAAAGCTCGTTTCGGCGACGTCGGCGGCATCAGCAGCGGCGCGCCGGTGCGGATCAACGGCGTGCTGGTCGGCCGCGTCGGCGACATCCGGCTGACCGACAACGATGGACGCGTCTTGTTGACCATGGAAATCCGCTCAGGCATCACAATCTACCAGAACGAAGTCCCCACCATCATCCGCGACTTCATGGGCAATACGGCGGTCGTGTTCATTCCGTCCATGATGAAGCGCGGGCGCGGCCAGCCCGTCGAGCCGGGCGCCGTGATCGAGGGCGCGTATTCCAGCGATCCAACCGGGCTGAAGGGGGAGTTGCAGGGGCCGATCGACACCGTCACCAACACCGGCGTCGCGTTGACCAAGGCGAGCGAGCAGCTCAATGCCGCCGCCAAGCGGGTCGAACTGATCCTCAACGACAAGGCCCAGCGGGACATCAGCAACATCCTCAACGACGCCGCCCAATCGTTGAAGATCATCCAGCGGCTGTTGGGCAACGAAGAGAACCAGCGGAAGCTCAGCGACGCGGTGGGCAGGCTGCCGGAGACGCTCGACAACATGAATCGTACCTTCGCCTCGACCGATGCCGCCTTGCGGAAGTTCACCGAGCCCTCCCGCCCCGGCGGCAAAGCGCCCATCGACCGCATGATCGATACGATTGAGATGGCGCAGCGCGCGATGCGGCAGTTCAACGAGCCATCCGGGCGGGACCAACTGCCGCCGATTCAGCAGATCGCCAAGGCGGCGGAGAACATCAGCGAAGTCAGCGACTCGCTGCGCAGCATCCTCTGCCGGGTAGATCGCGGTGAAGGATCGCTGGGCGCGCTGGTGAACGATCGGGAACTGTACAATCGCCTGAACAAGGCCGCCAGGAACATCGAGCAGCTCAGCCGCGAGATGCGACCGATCGTCGAGGACGCCGGCATCTTCATGGACAAAGCGGCCCGCCATCCGGGCGGGATGATCCGCGATGCCATCAAGCCCGGGGTGGGAATCAAGTAGCGCATTTTTCACCACGGTGGGGCAGGCATTCCTGTCTGCCCGGCAAAATGCGGCAAATCGGGCAGACAGGAATGTCTGCCCCACCGAACGCTCCGCCGACCGTCTTCCGTGTGTGGTGAGAAATGCGGGGCAGGGCGCCGTGCCGCCCGGCGCCGCCCCCCATTCAGCGACGTTTCCCGGCCCGCAGACTGGGACGTAAACAGCAAGCGGCGGGAAATTCTCGCGTCCCTCTATCGGGTTGTTTGACCGGTTTTTTCCGAGCACCAGTCGGGGGTGACCGTATTTTTTCGGTCGATCCCCGCAAAATTCTGCTAGGGGGTCTACCCCCCGGCCAAAACTCTGCTATTATTATGGGTAGTAAGTCGCCTTGGTTATTTCAGGGGACAGCCGACGGGGCAACGGCGAAGCCCCCAAAAATTATCGGGTGTTATCACGCCCAGAGAACCGCAGACCATCGGAGCAAGCGATGACAACAAACAAGATTCGACTTTTGATCGCCGACGACCATGAAGTCGTTCGCAGTGGGCTAAAAACGATGTTGGCCGGCACGGAGGCGAAAGTAGTCGGCGAGGTGTCGACGGGAGCGACCGCCGTCAAGTTTGCCTTGGAGAACGAAGTGGACGTCGTGCTGTTGGACATCCGCATGCCCGACGGCGACGGCCTGACCGCCTTGGGGCGGATTAAGCTCGACAAGCCCAATATGCCGATCGTGATCCTCTCGACTTTCGACAACCCCACGTACGTGGCGCGGGCCGTGGCGCTGGGGGCGAGCGGCTACCTGCTGAAGGGCTGCACCCGCGAGCACTTGATCAACACCATCCGCATCGCGGCGTCGGGCGAGAGCGCCTGGACCCGCGACGAGTTGCGCCGCGTGACTGGCGCCTTGGCTACTCCGCGGCTGACGGCCGACGTGGAAGTGCCCTTGACCCAGCGCGAAAGCGAAGTGCTCAAGCAGTTGGCCTACGGACTGACGAACAAGGAGATCGCCAACACCCTGCACATCAGCTACGAGACGGTCAAGGAGCACGTGCAGCACATCCTGCGGAAGATCGGCGTTTCCGACCGCACGCAAGCCGCGGTCTGGGCCGTCCGCAAGGAATTGGTCTGACGTTTCCCCGATCATGCACGCATGGGCCGAAGGCAGCCGGTGGGGGGCGTCGAAGCCGAGTTCCATCTCCTCGACGCTGTTGGATGAGCTTCGCGGCGGTGGGCCCGATGCCTGGCAGCGGCTGGTGCGTCTGTATGGTCCGGTGATCTACCGCTGGTGCCGGCGTTCGGACCTGACGGCCGACGACGCTGCCGACGTGGTTCAGGAAGTGCTCGCGGCGGTGGCCGTCCATCTACCGGGCTTCCGCCGCGACCGCCCGCAGGACAGCTTCAGCGGCTGGCTGGCCACGATCACCCGCAACAAGGTTCGCGAACTGTACCGCCGCCGCCGTGGCCGGGCGGAAGCCCGCGGCGGCAGCACCGCGCTAAGGCAAATGGCCGACATTCCGCAGCCCGAAAAAGGGGACAGTCCCCATTTGTGCGAAGCACCCGGAGGGCCGTTCCGGCAAATGGGGGCTGTCCCCTTTTCTGCCGAGGAAAACATCCAACCGGACGCCCAGGCCGCGGCCTGTCTGTCGCGGCGGGTGCTGGAACTGATCCAGGCGGAATTCGAGACGCAAACCTGGCAGGCCTTCTGGCGTGTGAGCGTCGATGGGCAGTTGCCGGCCCACGTTGCCGCCGACCTGAAGATGAACGTCGCCGCCGTCTACAAGGCCAAATCCCGCGTGCTGGCCCGCTTCCGCCAGGTGTTGGCCGAGTTGCCGGAGTAGCCCGCATCGGATACCGTGGGTTAGCGGCGGCCGGCCTGGTTCCCCTGCGCAAGATTAACGGGATTGCCGTTTAGCCGGCGGGCTTGCCCGCCGCGAGAATCGCCGCAAGGCCCTGTATTGGCGCGGCGGGCAAGCCCGCCGGCTAAACGTCCTGTCGCCGAATCCGCAAAAAATCACGCAGTAGAACCAGCCACGTGCGATATTGTCCCTGCACGACCGCCGATAGACATTCTCCCCTATCGACTTGCGAAAGGGCGGTCGGATCGTGTCAGGGGGCGCATTCTACTGGTATGAGGGTTGGGGCACGAATGCCTCGACGGCGCGAAAGGATGGGAGACTGACGCGAAGGGGTTTTCAAGATGACCGCCAAAGGCTGCCCAAGCCGGGAGACGCTCCACCAGTATTCGCTAGGATTATTGGCTGCCGGGGACCGCGACGCGCTCGACAGCCATCTCGACTCATGCCCCGATTGCCAGGCGGCGATCGCAACGCTCGACGACGCGGACGATACGCTGATCGGGCGTTTGCGGACGCCGCTGAGCAGCGAAGCGGTCATAGCGGAGCCGCAGTTGCAGGACGCCCTAACGGCGGCAATCGCTGGGGCGGCGGCGGTTGGGGCATCCGTTGGGGCGGCAGTTAAACTGCCGCCCCAACAACCGCGCGAATTCCCGTCCCAGCAAGCCGCGGACCTGCCGGAGACGCTCGGCGAATACCGCATCCTGAAAGAGCTGGGCCGCGGCGGCATGGGCCGGGTCTTCAAGGCGCTGCACACCAAACTCGATCGCGTGGTGGCGATCAAGGTCCTGCCGCACGGCCGCGGCGGCGACCAGCGGGCGATCGACCGCTTCGCCCGCGAAATGCGGGCGGTCGGGCCGCTCATGCATCCGAACATCGTTCAGGCCTACGACGCCCGCGAGATCGACGGCGCGCCGGTTTTGGTGATGGAGTTTGTCGATGGGCTCGATCTGGCGGAGATCGTTCGCCGCCTCGGGCCGCTGCCTGTCGCCGACGCCTGCGAGTTGGCCCGGCAAACGGCCCTGGCCCTGCAATGCGCCCACGAGCATGGGCTGGTGCATCGCGACGTCAAGCCGTCGAACGTCATGCTGGCCCGGTCGGGCGAAGTGAAGTTGCTCGACCTCGGTTTGGCCCGTGTGTATGCCGAAGGCGGCGCTTCTGTCGGGGCCGGAAAAGGGGACAGTCCCCATTTGTGCGAAGCACCCGAAGGGCCGTTCCGGCAAATGGGGACTGTCCCCTTTTCCGGCCCCCAACCCGCCGGCGAGGAGATGACCGCCGCCGGCCAGGCGATGGGGACGGCGGACTATATGGCCCCGGAACAGGCGTCCGACAGTCGCGGCGTCGATATCCGCGCCGATCTGTATAGTCTCGGCTGCACGCTCTACAAGTTGCTTAGCGGCCGCGCGCCGTTCAGTGGTCCGGAATGCCGCACGACGCTGGAGAAGTTCAACGCCCATGCCCAGCAGCCGCCCGCGGCGATTCGCCGGCTCGTCGCCGATGTGCCGGAGGGATTGGCCGTGCTCCTGGATCGGCTATTGGCGAAGAACCCAGCCGACCGACCGGCCACGCCGGCGGAAGTGGCCGAGGCGTTGGCCCGCTGGTGTGCGGGCACCGACCTGCCGGCGCTGTTGCAGCGTGCGATCGCCGCGGAACATTCTCCCCACGTTTCCGGCCAGGGCCAAAGTGCCGGCGACAGTGCGCCGCAGCCGCTGGCGGCCGGGCAACGCTGGAGATCGTTGGTCGCGGTCGCCGTCGCGATGTTTCTCTTAGGCGGCGGCCTCGGCTTCTACCTGGGCATCACGATCCGCATTCAGAAAGACGGCCGCAGCTACGAAGTTGAAGTCCCGCCGGATTCGCACACGACCGTCAGTGAGAATGGCAGCGCCACGATAAGCCTTCGCTCCGCAGCGAAGAGCGCCATGCGGCCCGCGACGAAGAATGCCGCGCCGCCGGCCATCGGCGCCGCGGCCGAAGCGAGACCGCTGGCCTTAAACGACGGCCCGATGCTCGTCGCCGACGCCGCGGCGGAGTTGAAGGCCCTGCAAGGCCAGTGGACCGTCGTACAAATCGTAAAGGAAGAAGCGGCAGACAAGGCGTGGGGAGCGGGGAACAGCGATTTTACCAAGATCGGCGGCCGTTTCGTCTTTCACGGCCAGCACCTGGCAATCCCCCAACTCGGCCGGCATGGCTACTTCTCGGCGTACGAGTGCAGCGTCGGTTCGACGCAGTTCCGAGATGGATCGATCTGTATGCGGGGGCGCCCGAACGCCGCGATCTGTTCGCCCTGGGGACGTACCAACTCGACGGCGGCCGCCTGAAGGTCTGCCTTGCCCACGCGATGGGGCGACCGGTCGGCTCGTTCGCGCGGCCAGAGGCGCTCGCCGTCGCCCCATCTTCGGGCAACGTCCTGCTCACGCTCGAACGCTACCGGCCCTCCGCTGACGAAACGGAGCTTCAGCAGTCTTCCGGATGGTCGGTCGTCACGCAAATCGAAGACGGCAAAGTGCTGCGCGATGACCAGAGCCGGACCTGGGGCGGAGAATTCAAGTTCACCGAGTACAACGCGTTCTACTATGGCACCCATTATCATGGGCTCGCAAGCACCGACGGTTGGCAATACATCCTCGATCCGAAGAAATCGCCGAAGACGATTTCGCTGATCACGCTCTACCGCCCCAAGGAGGAGCGCCTCTCGGGCATCTACCGCTTCGACGGCGACCGGCTCACGCTCGCATTCCGCCCGGGCGAGAAGCCGCCGGAGAAGTTCGAATCGACGCCCGGCTCCGGCGTTACGCTATTCGTGCTGCAAGGAAGCAACACACGGGCGGTTCCTGCGCGGCGAGCCGGAACGACGCCTGGAGCGTACGGCCTCAAGCCGCCGACTTCGCAGCCCCGATCGTCGCAGCCGGCGGCGAGTATCGAGCAACCGCGCGAGATGCCGCCCATCGTTGTGCCGGTCGGGCCGCAGCGACCCGGGCCGCGGGTGGGCTGGCTGGCGGGCTGCGCGGGAGTCGAGTTGCTCGCCATTGGCGACGGCCGCCGCTGGTGGCAGCCGAGCGGGGTGCCGCTGGCCGGGCCGCCTTGCCCCATGCGAGAAGCTCCACCGTCGGCGCCCGAGCCCGATTTCAGCCGCCGGGCCTTCTTCGTTCGCGTTACCGGCGTCCCCTTGGACCAGTGGGGCACGAACTTCCAGGTCGTCCCCAGTTCCGGCAGCGACGATCGCATCGCGTATCAGGACATTCAAAGAGTGCCCAGCCGCAGCTACTTCTCCGGCGTGGAGGCGGGGGTGCCCAACGATGCAAAGACCGTAACGCTGCGTTGGGGCTTCAGCATGGGTCCCTGGGAAGACGCCGCTCTGGCCGCGTTCACGCCGGAGGGCCGGCCCATCGGCCCTGGCTCCTGGGGCGAGCAGCTCAATTCGCTGCAAGTGCTCAGAAGGCAGGACCAAACAGAAATCGAGATGTCGTACCAGTCCCGCGACGAGGAACGGGCAATCGTTATCTTTGAGAACCGCAACGACGTAACCACCGACTTTCACAGATCGCGGGGGAAAATGCGAGCGGAATTTCACGCCGATGCGCTTACGCCGATCAAGGCGATCAAGCTGCAACGCCGGCCCTACGCCTGGGGCGAGTTCCAAGGCGTGCCGACGCAATGGAGCGAAACGCCGATTCGCATGGCTTCGGTGTCGCCCGACACCTGCAACGTCGCCGCACAATCGCAAGGGCCGTGGATTGCGCGATTGTCCAACGGCATGACAGTCGTTCAATTGGTCGGCGTCGGCGATGAGGATCGCTGGTGGCAGCCCAACGGTGCGGCCTTGGCCAAGCCGCCTTGTCAGTTCGATAGCGGAACGAAATCCGATGACAAAGGCCTCGTGCGGCGGCGTTTCTTCTTGAGCGTCAGCAGTGCACTGCTCTCATCGCAGACCGAAATCGCCGGCGGTATCTCACCAGGGACGATCGCGGCCATTCCCGAGCGGGTGCGGCGGCAGGGCAGAGAAGTGGACAACGGGGTGAAATTCCTGGCCTTCGAGGCGTTCGTGCCCAAGACGAGCCATACGATCACCGCGGTGACTTGCGGCGTCGCTACGGGCCCGTGGCAGGAGTTCGCTTCGCCCTCGGTGAACTACTATCCCGGCCCGGGAGGCTATTGCAGCGGAGGAGAGTCGATCGGCAGCCGCAACATCTGGCTGCAAATCCACAAGCAGAAAGACGGCGTCGAGGCCGTCGTCACCGACGGCTGGTTCAATACGGATGATCTCCGCCTGGTGGCGATCACCTACGACGGCCGGGCGCTGACGGGTCGGGCGTGGATCGACCATCCGAAACGGCAGCAGGTGCAGACCATCATCCGCGCTACGTTTCCCGGCGTGACACTTGCGGAGATCAAGAAGCTCAACGTCGAGCGGCGACCGTACGAGTGGGTCTGCTTCTCCTATGTGGCCGCCGTTCCGGAGACGGCCGCGAAGTTGGAAACCGCCGCCCCGCACGCCACTGCGGCCGCGGCACGAAAACCGTAGCTCACCGTCCGGCAAGTTCTCGCCGCCTGGGAAAGCCCCCCGACTGCAATCGGGGGGCGTTTCTCGCCGGAAGATTCCCGCCCGCCCGGGCGCGTTGTCGGCCGAATCGACGATTTTGCTCTTTCCCGGCCGGGCGTTTCGGCTACGATACGTTTCATGCCCGACGCCGACCCCTCCACTGTTCGTCCTTCGGCCGTTCCGCGCCGCGAGCTGACGCTGTTTGACTCGACGTGCATTATCGTCGGGATCATCATCGGGTCGGGCGTCTATCGCACGATTCCCGAGGTCGCGCAACGGACGCCCAGCGTCGTCTGGCTGATCGGCTTGTGGCTTCTCGGCGGGCTGCTCTCCTTGATCGGGGCGGTCTGCTATGCCGAACTGGCGACCGCGTATCCGAAGGAGGGGGGCGATTACGTCTATTTGACGCGGGCTTTCGGCCGCTCGGTTGGATTTCTTTTTGCCTGGTGCCAGCTTTGGATCGTGCGGCCCGGCTCGATCGGCGCGATGGCATTCCTGTTCGCCGACTACGCCAACCAGATCTGGCCGCGTGCCGAAGGTCCGGCGTCTGCCGGCGTGCTGGCGGCCTATGCCGTCGCCTCGATTGTCGCGCTGACCGCGGTCAATATGCTCGGCGTTCGCGAAAGCAAATGGACGCAAAACGTGTTGACCGTGGCGAAGGTCCTGGGCCTGGCCGTCATCGTGGCGGTCGGTTTCAGCCATCCAGCGTCCGCGGCGGCGTCAGCGCCGCCCGCGGCGGCGACCGATCTCTCGGCTTCCACTTTCGGGCTGGCGATGGTTTTCGTGTTGTTCGCCTACGGCGGATGGAACGAAATGGCCTTCGTCAGCGCCGAGGTAAGAGAGCCGCGAAAGAACATCCTTCGCGCGCTGCTGATCGGCACCCTTGCGGTGACGGCGATCTACGTTCTTGCGAATTTGGCTTTCGTGTGCGCGTTGGGGCTCGAAGGGTCGCGGCGGCCGACGGTGGCCACCGACGTGCTGACGCTGGGAATTGGGCCCTTGGCCGGCCGGGCCATTAGCGTGTTGATCTGCATCTCCGCGCTTGGCGCCATCAACGGACAGATTTTCACCGGCTCGCGGGTGTACTATGCGATGGGCAACGACCATCGGCTTTACGCCTGGCTTGGCCGTTGGAACGCCCGCCGCGGCGTGCCGCTCTGCTCGCTGCTGATCCAAGGCGCGATTACATCGGCGTTGGCAATCTGGTTCGGCCTGAGCAAGAACGGATTTGCCAGCATGGTGATCTTCACCACGCCGGGCTTCTGGACCTTCATGGCGTTGGTCGCCGCATCGGTCTTCATGTTGCGCCTGCGAGATCCCAAGACTGAACGGCCTTATCGCGTGCCGGGTTACCCGGTCACCCCGATTCTCTTCTATTGTTCCTGCTGGTGGATGGTGTACAGCAGTGTGAGATTTGCCATCGAGAATCGCAGTTGGGAGGCGATCTGGTCGATCGCCATCCTCTTGGTCGGCGTGGCGATGAGCTTCTGCCGCTCCGCTCCCACTTCGGCGGGGCGGTCTGATCGCAACGACTCTTCCGAATAGGCGGGGCGATGCCGCCCCGCGGCCGTCAAAGCGGGCACGGCGGGGACCCCCAAGCCGTAGGTTATGCTTTAGCATAACGGAAGGCATTGCGTGCAACGGTGTTATGCTAAAGCATAACCTACGCGCTACACCTAGGATGTCAATCGAGGCCGGTTGGGGCGAGGCTGCAAGCTACAATTTTGTCGGGTCGGCGTGACGTTATCGAGGAGGGCGTGATGATCGATTCGCTTGCGCAAAACCCCGCGACGGCTGCGGCAACTGCGGCGACGGGCCTGCGCCCCTACTCCAAGCGCCAGCAGATCATGCAGGAGTTGACCGGCGACAGCGATCTGCTGCTGAAGGATCGGCTCGAAGTCCGCCACCTGATGACCCGCAATCCCGTCACGATCCTGCCGACGGCCAGCATCGAGGAGATGACGAGACTGATGAACGACCTGCGGATGCACCACCTGCTGGTGTGCAACCGCGCCGGCGATCTGGTGGGAGTCGTCAGCGACCGTGATCTGCGGGTCAAGCACGGCGCGACGGCCCGGCAGGTGATGAGCTACCCGCCCATGACCTGCACTTCCGACACGCCAGTGACTGAAGCCATCACCTTCCTGAGGCACGAGAACATCTCCTGTCTGCCGGTGGTCGATCATGCTGAGCTCACGGGCATCCTGACCACGAGCGATCTGGTGCTGACGCTGCAATGCACGCTGCAATTGTCGATGCGGATGGCGCAGGTGCTGCAACAGAACCTGATCTGGTCGCAGGAGCTCGACAAGATCGTAGCCTCCTTGGACAGCGCGCTGACGGCCGAGGAGTTGGCCGGGCGGGTGGTGGCCGCACGCCGGGCAATTCGCCGGGAAATCCAAGACCTGGTCAACGTCGTCGATCTCCGCACCGACAGTTTGACCGGCGTGAGCAATCGCCAGGAATTGGAGGAGATCCTCGGCATGTTGCTGGCGATGAAGGCCCGCTACCAGCGGCCGTTTTCGCTGGCGATCGTTGTTGTCGATCATTACCATCGCATCCGCGAGGCCTGCGGCGACGCCGTGGTCAAGCCGCTGCTGAAGGCGGTGGCGCGGGCCATCGACGAGCACGTTCGCACCAGCGATTTCGTCGCCCGCTGCCGCGACGACGCCTTCGCCGTGGTGCTGACCGAGACCCGCCTGAACGAAGCCGAGGGCCTGCGACAACGCATCCTCGCCACCGCCCACGAGAATTCGACCCTCAACGTCAAGCTGCGAATCACCCTCCACGTGGTCGAGGCCAAGCAGGGGGAGAGCGTGGCGGAATTGCTCGCCCGCGCCGAAGGCGCCGCGACGGAATGGCCGGCAGAATAGTTGGCAGGCCGCGTGCGTTGGGTTGCAAACGCCAACAGCCGGGTGCGAAGGCTATAGCACCGACTCAGGGTTTGCAGGGCGTACCACGGAGGCACGGAGGACACGGAGTGGAATACAATTATCCCTTAGGCGCACCGCAGAGGGCGCGGAGAACGCAGAGGGAAAACAGCGAGAACGGATGATTTGAAGAGAAGCGAGCGAAACGAATTCCTTTGCCTCGATTATCAGGGAAACGCGGTCTTTCCTCCGCGTCCTCAGCGGTGCGATGACATTCACCGTTGATCCTGCACGTGCCACTCGGGCAGGCTGTACTTTTCGGCAACGAGATCCGCCGTGCGATGTTTGGGCCAAGAGTCACAAAGGTCGTCGGCGGCAAACGCATCGCCGACGCCTTGCGAATTGTCTCCGCCGGTACGGGCAAGTTGACCAGAAAGCCCTCGTGTGGACGCCCCTCCCGATATGCCGGCATCCGCGGGGGCATCGCCAGGCAGCGATCGACCAGATCGAGCGGAAAGTCGTAGAGCAACGTGCCGTGGTAGAGGAGATGATTGCGGCGGAGGCGGGCGCTGTTGCCGGAGAACTTCCGCCCGGCGAGAGCCAGATCGCTCGTGCCGCGGCATTCCACGCCTGGCGCGAAGACCGCTGCAGCGCGTCAACCAGTGTTGCCAGCACCCAGCGATGGGCTTCGCTGAGGGTGTGCAACTGCGGTCGAAGCCGATAACTGAGCACCAGGGCGTACATTAAGCAGCCCGGGCCGGCGACGACGGCGGCCCCGCCGCTTATACGTCGCAGCACGGGGATGCCCAGCCCGCGGCAGGCGTCGAGCCGCACTTCGACGTGAAACTGCGACGAGCGGCCCACCACGACCATCGGCCGCTGCGGCTCCCAAAGCCGAAGTGTCTCGGCCGGCGTCGCGCTCGCCTCGGCTTCGTCCAGCAGCGCTTCGTCCAGTGCCAGATTGTCGGCGGGCGTCGGAAGGGTGAGGTCGAGGTATCTCATGGTCCGTTTATTACGCCTACGCAACTCTTGCCGGCAGACATCTTGCATCGCATAGTTTGGAGAGTTTAGCGAAGAAAACCGGGGTCGGCGAAGGGCCTGGAAAACTTGAAAAATTCTTGCCGCCGCTAACTCTCGCTGCGTATTATAGTTGTGAACCAATCTCGCGCCGACGGGTAGGACGACCATTTGCCGTTTCGCGAATAATCTGGCAGACTCAGGTGAAGGATTATAGCCTCGTCCTAAGACGCGTAACCTATGGTTAAGGTAATTGCCGCTCGTAAGCGGCACATATTTCGCACTAGGGGATTAACCATGAACGCCGTTGTTCGTCGGATATTGGCTGCATCGCTCTTGCTGGGGTTGGCCGCGCCGGCTTCGGCGCAGGAGTCGTGTGCGACTCCATGCGAAACGTATCGGCTCGAATATCAGACCGTCTGCGAGCAGCATCAGGCAACGGCCTACCGCGTCGAGTTTGAAACCGTCTGCGAGCAGCATCAGGTGACAAGCTACAAGCCCGTCTGGGAGACGGCCCTGCGCGAGAATCGCTACACCGTCGCCCGGCCCGTCACCGAGACCGCGCTCCGCGAAGAGGTCTACACGGTGCAGCGGCCGGTGTACGAAACCGCCGAGCGCGAAGAGAGCTACACCGTAATGCGGCCGGTCTACGAGACGGCCTTTCGCACCGAGTATCGCACCGTCTACCAACCGGTCACCACCTGCCAGACCCGCTACATCGACCAGGGCTGCTTCACCGATCAGGTCGTGATGAAGCCGCCCGTCGCCGTGACGCGGCTTAGCTGGCAGTCGGCCTCCTGCGGCGTCGATCCAATCAGCGGACAGACGGTCTACCGGCGGCCGGGCCTGTACTGGACGCAAACGCCGGTCGGCAGCTATGAAGTGCAGAAAGTGTGGCGCCCCAACGTCGTCGCGCAGCAAGTGCAGCAGACCAGTTACCTGCCGCAGACCGTCGCCCAGCAGATTCCGATGCAAGTCTGCAAGTACATGCCCGAGCAGGTCGTGCGCAAGGTGCCGGTGCAGGTCTGCCGGATGGTCGCCGAGCAACAAGTCCGCAGGATCCCCGTGACCACCTGCAAGATGGTTTACGAGGAACGGGTGGAGCAGGTGCCGTATCAGGTCTGCCGCATGATGGCCCAGCAGCAGACGATCAGCGTGCCGCGGGTGGTCGAGAAGCGGATTCCGGTGACCTACACGTACAGCGTGCCGCGTCTGGTCTGCTACCGCGTGCCGCTGGACGCCTGCGGCAATCCGATCGTCGCTTCGCCGGTCGTGCCGGCCGTCCCGGTCGCGCCGCCTTGCGAGGCGGGAGTGCCGGGCGTGAAACAAGAGCCGACGCCCGCCAAGCCGCGCAATCCTGCCGACGTGCGGCCGGAAATCGACTCTGACGCCGCCACGCCGGGCCCGGTCCCGGACGACAAAGAGCCGGCCGTCAAGCAGGGGCCGATGAAGAAGGTCCCGCCGATGGACAACCCCGAGCCGAAGAACGATAGCTTCTACAATCGCAAGACGTAGAAGGGGCTTGTTCTCGTTGCGGGTGAGCAGCAAGTTGCCCAAGTGGCAGGTTGCCGAAGGCGCAGTACTTGTTTGCGGCCAAGATGGGACAACTGTTTAGCCGCCGCGTCTACGCGGCGTAGAATCGCCAGCAGGTGCAGCGCCGCCTGGACGCGGCGGCTAGACGATTGGGAGGAGACCGCCATGATCAGTACCTGTTATTGCACCCGTTTGCCGAAGGCGGCCGGTGACTTCGCGTGTCTTCTCGGCTATACTGGACGCCATGTCCGCCGCCGATGACTCTTCTGACATTCTCCGAGGCAAGCGTCTGGCCTTCGCGGGCAAGCTGGCGAGCATGGCCCGCCGCGACGCCGCGCAACTGGTGCGGCGGCACGGGGCGACCGTGCTGGAGAAGCCCGACGCCTTGGCCGATCTGATCGTCGTCGGCGAGAACGAATTGCCCCTGCCCGCCGCCGGCGAGGGGAACGACTGGTTCGACGAGGAGACGCGGCGGAAGGTCGAACGGCGAGCGATCGAGGTCATCAGCGAGACGCAGCTTTGGCAGCGGCTGGGGCTGGTCGATTCGCAGCACGAAATCCACCGGCTCTACACGCCCGCAATGTTGGCCGAGCTGTTGCGGGTGCCGGTGGCGGTGATCCGCCGCTGGCATCGCCGTGGTCTGATCGTGCCGGTGCGCGAGGTGCGGCGTCTGCCGTACTTCGACTTTCAGGAGGTGGCCACGGCCCGGCGGCTGGCCGAACTGCTGGCCGCCGGCGCGTCGCCGCGTGAGATGGAGAAGCAACTCGGGGCCTTCGCCCGCTGGCTTCCCGGCGTCGCCCGGCCGCTGGCCCAGCTTTCGGTCATCGTGCAGGGGAAGGAGATTCTGCTGCGGCAAGGCGACGGGCTGTTGGAGCCGGGCGGACAGTTGCGCTTCGATTTCGACGCCTGGGAGGAGGAGCCCCCGCCGCCCAAGGCCATTCCGAGCACGCCCGAACAGATGTGCCGTCTGGCCGCCGAGTTGGAAGAGGACGGCCAACTGGCGGTCGCCGCCGAGATGTATCACGCCGCCCTGGCCGCCGGCGGCCCCAAGGCGGAAGTCTGTTTTCAAGTGGCCGAGCTGCTCTACCGCCTCGGCGATCTGGGCGGGGCCCGCGAGCGATATTACACGGCCATCGAATTGGACGAGGATTACGTCGAGGCCCGCGCCAATCTCGGCTGCGTGTTGGCGGAGACGGGCCAGCACGAGTTGGCCGTGGCCGCGTTCGAGGGCGCGCTGCGCTATCATCCCGACTACGCCGACGTTCATTACCACTTGGCCCGCACGCTCGACGAAATCGATCGCCGCGAGCAGGCCGAGGAGCATTGGCGGGCCTTCCTCGCCGCCGCCCCCGACAGCCCTTGGGCCGAAGAGGCCCGCAGCCGCTTGGGATGATAATGAATCTTGGACCTCCAACGTTGAATGGGAAAAGGGACGGGGCAGTCAAGCGAAGAAGAAGAGGGACGATCACGTTGACTGCGAGCGCAAATAAGCGCGCCTGCCTTCTTCCCTTCCTCCCATTTATTCTCCGGGGGGCGAACGAATGGGACAGTCAGAGGTGCAACAACCTTCGGCAGATCGGCCAACGCGCGTCAACGTGATGGCAATGTCTGCGGACTTCACCACCGTGAAGCGCGAATGCGCCGACCTCGAAGAAGCGGTTCGTCTCTTTGAAACTCATGACTGGCAGCGTGAGGTCGACCACGTGGAGCCAGAGTGGCGCCGAGTTGGTTGCGCCGCAACGCCGGATATGACGTTCTCAACGACCTATGGGCACCTGGTCGCGGCGGCGCAATCCGCGGAGCGTTTTGACGTGGAGGTCTGTCTGCCGCGGCTGAAACCGCGCTTCGGTCGGTTTTCGGGAAACAAGTTCTATACGTTGAGCGCGGTTCCGCATGCCCAAATCGGCGACATGGTCCGCGCCTTTTGTGCCGACCAGCTTGAAGAGAGGCACGCGTACTTTAGCGACTACCGCGGGTGGCCCCGGTTCTTGAACCGGGGGGCCGAAGGCCAAAGAGGCGGGTGGCCCCGGTTCTTGAACCGGGGGACCGAAGGCCAAAGAGGTGCTGAACAGAACTCGATTTCTTCCGCGATTTGCATGAGTTTGAGCACCCCTCAAGACCTCTTGCGGCGACGCCGCACCGGTTCAAGAACCGGTGCTACCCGCTTGTAAGCACCACGGGCCGCTTGATGCGATCCCCGACCTCCACGGCCTTTGCATGAGCCACGTCGCGCGGGCTCAGCACGGCCAAATCGAACGAAGTGTCGGCGAAAACCGCTTTCATTGCCGTTTGGGCACGCCGTAAAGATAGTGGTCATGGTTGATCGACGCGTCCGGCGGCAAGCCTCGCGCCTTGCCAACGAAGTCTCTCATCGCTTCGCAAACGCTGGGAACTCTCTCCTCCTCTTTCTGACAGGGGATTTCCGTGAGCAGACGCACCTCGGCCTCGACCCCTTCGGGCAGCAGCGGCGCATCCTCCAGCCTGATCATGCCGTTTTCCACATGGCCTCGATAAACCATATGCTCTGTCTCCCATCGGGAACCGCGATCAATCCCTTTCATTATACCTTACATCGCCATCGACCGAAACACCCGTTGGAACGGCCAGATCCGGCCCGCCCGTCTGAAATTGTGTTTTAGCCCCGGCGACAAAACAGTCTACGCCGAGTAACATGGAACCTATGAGAACATCAAGCAATCGCATCGACCTGACCGAAGCCTGCAATCGCTTCGAGGAACTCGTCGCACGGGAGTTGCAGCGCGGGATGCTGACCGGCGTTTCGGTCGCGTGGATCGACGATCGACAGATCGTCTACTTGAAGGGATTCGGCCTGGCCGATCCGAAACGGAACGTGGCGGCCGGGCCGGAGACGGTTTATCGGGCCGGCTCGATCTCCAAGCTCTTTACCGCCGTGGCGGCGATGCAGTTGGCCGAACAGGGCAAGCTCGACATCGATCGGCCCGTCACCGACTATGCCCCGCAGTTCCGCATCGTCGTCCCCTTCGAGGATGCCGCGCCGATCACGCCGCGGCTGTTGATGGGCCATCGCGCGGGCATGATCCGCGAGTCGCCCGTGGGCGGATATTTCGATTCCAGCGAGCCGAGTTTGGACGCCACCGTCGCCAGCACCGCCGATTGCGTGCTGGTGCATCGGCCGGGGACGGTGACGAAGTACTCCAATATCGGGGCCTCGGTGAACGGTTGGCTGATCGAGAAGATCACGGGCGTGCCGTTTCCGGAATATCAGCGGTGGTACGTGCTCGAGCCCCTCGGCATGAGCCGTTCCTCGTTCGTTCGCAACGCCGACGTCCGCCGCGGGCTGGCGAACGGGCAGATGCGGATCGCGGACGGCCGCGGCGGGTTTTTTGCCGCCGACGCCCCGCGGTTCGAGCTGGCCACGGTTCCCGCCGGCAACCTCTACACCACGGCTGAGGACTTGGCCCGCTTCGTGATGATGCTCTGCGGCGGCGGCCGCGGAGAAGGAAAACAGGTCCTTCGCCCCGAGACGCTCGATCAGGTGTTCCAGTCGCAAGCCCCGCAGGATCGCCTCAGTTACGGCCTGGGCTTCGTCACGGGGAAGTTCCGCGAGCATGACACGGTCGGGCACATGGGCGCGGTCTACGGCTTCACCTCGTCGCTGTTGGTAATCCCGAAACACAAGATCGGCGTCGTTGTGCTGGCCAATGACGACGTCATCGCGGGAACGGTCACCAAGTTGGCCGAGGCGGCGTTGGACCTGCTGCTTCTGCTCAAAACCGGGGAACCGCCGCGGGAAGAAACGGAGCCCGTGCGGCTGGCGAGCGCGGAACTAGCGGAGTACGGCGGCGATTACGAATCGGAGAGCTATTGGGCGCGGGTCGAAGTTCGCGGCGAGCGACTGTGGGCAAATGTGTCCGGGCAGGAGTTCGAGGTGACGCCGGTCGGCGGCGATCGCTTCTCGGGCGACGGCCGCAATGCCGCCCGCGTCGCCTGGAACTTCGAGCGGGACGCCGGCGGGCAGGTGCGGGGCTTCACCGCGCTGTTTCAGCATTTCATCCGCGTCAACCCCGCCGCGGTCGCCGAGATTCCCGCCGCCTGGGACGATTTCCTCGGCTGCTACGGGCCGGAGTTCATTCCGCTGCTGATTTCGGTCAAGCACGGCCATTTGTACGCGATGACGGAGAATATGTTCGACTACCGCCTGACGCCGTTGAACCGCACGAGTTTCCACCTGCCGACGGGCATGTACCTCGGCGAGCAGTTGGTTTTTAATCGCGGCGCGGACGGCCGCGTCTACGCGGCAACGTTGGCCAACATGGTCTTGAAGAGGATACGCGGAGAAGCAGTTCATTCGGAACCGCGTTGACAAGATCGAAGAAATAGCCGGGAGCCAACGGCTCCCGAAAAGTGCGTGGCTTTTCGGCCACGCTCCGGGAGCCGTTGGCTCCCGGCTATTTTTTGCACGAGAGCGACCACTTGAGGCGTGACACGACCGCATCGGCAATCATGGAGAATCCCGCCTGTGACGATTCCACGTGACGACATCACTGTATCGGCCGAGGACGTCTCTCCGCTTTCCGAGGGGCCCGCCGCGGGCGTGAAAGAGACCGAGCGCTCCGATCTGGACTGGTTGAACAACGTCTATCAGGGCGACAAGATGCCGCAGTTCACGCTGCGGACCATCGTCATGGGGATGCTGGTCGGCGGATTGATGTCGATCTCGAATCTGTACGTCGGGCTGAAGATGGGCTGGGGCTTCGGCGTCACGATCACCTCGTGCATTATCGCTTTTGCCGTCTTCAAGACGCTGGAAGTCCTCATTCCCGCCTATCGCCGGCGGCCGTTCAACATCCTCGAAGACTGCACGATGACGACCTGCGCCAGCGCGGCGGGCTCGCTCTCGACCGGGGCCCTGATCTCGGCCGTGCCCGCGCTATATCTGACCACCGGGCAACCGATGATCTGGTGGCAGATGATGATCTGGGTCGGCTGCATCGCCATGCTCGGCGTCTGCATGGCCATCCCGCTGAAACGGCAGTTGATCAACGTCGACCGACTCCCCTTTCCCACCGGAACCGCCACGGCGGCGACGCTCCGCACCCTGCACACCACCGGCGGCGACGCCATCGTGCAGGCGAAGACGCTTTTCGGCTGCGCCCTGTTCGCCGCCGCATTGAATATCTGGGTCAGCGCCTGGAAACCGATCTGCGAGTGGCTGGGAGGCGAGTTCGGCAACTTGGCGCTGGGCAAGCGGCTGGGCGAGTACGCCTTCCCCGAAACGTTCCCCCTGTTTCCAGGCGAATTCGGCCGCAAGCTGATGACGAATTGCACCATCAGCTTCGAGGGTTCGACGATCTTCATGGCGGCCGGGGCGCTGATGGGCATCCGCGTCGGCTGCTCGATGCTGATCGGGGCGATCATTTATTTTGGAATCCTGCCGCCGATCCTCGAATCGCAAGGCATCATCCATATCGACCCGAAGAACGCCTACGGCAGCATCTCCGGCGGCTGGACGCTCTGGCCGGCGGTCGCCATGATGGTCGCCTCGGGCCTGACGGCGTTCGGGCTGCGGTGGAAGACAATCGCCAAATCGTTCGGCGAAATGGCCTCGATCTTCGGAGTGCAGCGGGAGCAGAAAGACCCGTTGGCACACATCGAGGCGCCGATGTGGTGGTTCCTGCTGGGAGTGCTTGTCTCCGGCGGGGCGTGCGTCTTCTTCGGGCTGTTGTTCTTCAACGTCAGGTGGTGGATGGGGATCATCGCGGTTCTGCTCACCTTTGTGCTGGCGATCATCGCCGCCCGGGCCACCGGCGAGACCGATTTTACGCCCATCGGCGCGATGGGGAAGATCACGCAATTGACCTACGGCCTGCTGGCCCCGAGCAACACCACGATCAATCTCTCCACCGCCTCGATCACCGGCGCGGGGGCATGTCACTCGGCCGATCTGCTGGTGGCGATGAAGGCGGGCTATCTGGTGGGGGCCAATCCGCGGCGTCAGGCCCTCTCACAGTTCTTCGGCGTGATCGCCGGCGTGCTGGTCTGCATACCCGTCTACTCGATCATCGTGCGGATGCCGGTCTTCAATCCGGCGGCGGAAAAAGCCGCCGCGGTAGCGGCGGCAAAATCGCCGAGGACCACAGCGAAGGAGACGCAGCCAGCCAAGCCGGCCGAGGCGGCGGCGAAGACCAACCTCTGCACCTCGGAGTTTCCCGCCCCCTCGGCGCAAATCTGGAAGAGCGTCGCCGAGCTTCTCTCCGAAGGTTTCTCCAGGCTCCCGCGCTACAGCATTTTGGCCATGATTATCGCCGCAGTCCTCGGAGTGGTGATTGCGTTGGCCGAGGAGTTTCTGCCGCGGCATTACGCGATGTGGCTCCCCTCGGCCACGGGCATGGGCATCGCCGGGGTCGTTCGCGCGGACCAGTCGATCGCCATGTTCCTCGGCGCGCTGATCGCCTGGGTGTGGATGAAGGCGCATCGCGCCAGCGGCGAGCGGTTCATCGTCTCCGGCTCTTCCGGCCTGATCGCCGGCGAGTCGCTGATGGGCGTCACCCTGAAACTATGGGAGGGCGGCCCAGTGATTCTCAGAGGTATCTGGCACTCGCTATTCGGCTAGTTATTCCGAGTACGGTTTCTGCATAAAGAGATCGCCCGGCGGCCATTTTTTAACTTCGCCGGCCGCCTGCAAGAGCGTCCGTCCGAAGTCGCCGTAAAACGGCTGCACGTCCTTGGTCTGGCCGTTGAACAGCACCGCGATTACCACGCCGCCGTGACGCCGGATCATCATCGTTCGCGTGCCGGCCAACAGGCCGTCGTGAAACCAGTAGCCGCCGTTGGGCTGCGTGACGATGACCCAACCCAGGCCGTAGTAATGGTCTTTGCGGTTGTTGGCCAGATAGATCGGCGGATTCGATAGGCTGGCGATCTTGGCGATCGACTCGGGCTTGAGGATTCGCTGCGGCCGCTGGCCGTCGAGGGCCGCGGCAAAACGGACCAGATCGGCCGCCGAGGCGAGCCAGCCGCCGTGCGCGTCGAGGGCTTCCAGATAGAAATCGCCGTAGGGCTCATCGACGAGCCGCTTCTCGTCGGGAAAGACCGACTTGCAGAGTCGGTCGTTCTTGCGCGTGTGGTAGAAGACCTCGCCGGGGGCGCGGTCGGCCAAGCGGGTCCTTCCGAGTTTCATGCGGGTGATTCCCGCCGGCCGCAACACCATCTCGCGCACGGCGTCCTCGTACCGCTTCCCGGTCAGAATCTCGATCACGCGGCCCAACATGCAGTAGTCGAAGTTGGAGTAAACGTAGCGCGTGCCGGGATCGTAATCCAGCGGCCGGCCGAGCATGTAATGGATGATCCCCGCCTGATCCAACGGCGGCTTGGGCAACCGCGGGATGAACATCGGATCGAACGACTTGCCGCGATCGAAGCCGGCCGTATGCCGCAGCAGACGCTCGATGGTGATCTGCCGCCAGCGCGGATCGAGGTGCTTTTCGGTCTCCGTGCCGAACTTTTTCAGATAGGGCAAGATCGGATCGCTCAGCTTCAGCCGTCCCTGCTCGACCAGCCGCAGGATCGTCGCCGCCGTAAACGGTTTCGAGACGCTGGCGATCCGCATCAGGGCCATCGGCTGCATGACGACGCGGTTCTTGCGATCCGCCCAGCCGAAGCCGCGGGCGTAGACCAGCCGGCCGTCCTTGGCCACCGCCGCCGTCCCGCCGGGCAGCTCGTACTTCTTCATCAGGTCCGTGATCCGCCGGTCGAAAGAGGCGAGCTCTTTCACCTCTGTTCCCGTGCGCGAAATCTCCTCTGCAACAAGAAACTGGGGAAACGCGAAAAGAACCACTAGAATCGCCGTCCATCGCATGGTGTCGCTCGTTTGCAGGGCCGCAGTAATTCTCTGCGGTCAAAATGGGGAAATCTGTTTAGCCGCCGCGTCCACGCGGCGCTGCATCTGCGGACGATTCTACGCCGCGTGGACGCGGCGGCTAAACGGGTCACCGTTTGCGGAGATCGCCGGTTGCCGGTAGAATCTACGTTGCATTGACCTTCGCGATTCCCTCCCGTACCCGGTGGCTCGATAACATGAAACTCAGCCTCTCCAATTACGAACTGAAGACCAAGCATCCCTTCACCATATCGCGCGGAACGACGGTCGTCCAGCCGACGCTGGTGGTGACGCTCGAAGAGGAGGGCGTCCGCGGCTACGGCGAATCGAACGACTACCCGTTCTACGGCTGCACGCTGCAAAACATGGCCGAGGCGTTGGAATCGGTCCGCGGCCATCTCGAATCGCGGCGGAGCGGCGATCCGGCCGTGCTCTGGCAGGAGCTTGACGGGCGGCTCTCCACGAACCGTTTCGCCCAGAACGCGCTCGACCAGGCGGCGTGGGACCTGTGGGGCAAGGTCCGCGGCGCCCCGGTGTGGAAACTGTGGGGACTGACGCTCGACCACTGCCCGCCGACCGATTACACCATCGGCATCGATCCGATCGAGACGATGGTCGCCAAGCTGCGGGAAATGCCCGGCTTTCCCGTTTACAAGATCAAGCTCGGCACGCCCAACGACATCGAGATCATCCGGGCCCTGCGGCAGGCAACCGACGCGACGTTTCGCATCGACGCCAACTGCGCCTGGACCGCCGACGAAACGATCGACAAATCGCACGCCCTCAAGGAACTGGGGGTCGAGTTCATCGAGCAGCCGATGGTCCGCGAGAATTGGAAGGAGATGGAAAAGGTCTATCGCCATTCCGCGCTGCCGATCATCGCCGACGAGAGCTCGCAGACCGAGGAGGACGTTGCCCGCTGCGAAGGCCTCTTCCACGGCATCAACGTCAAGCTGCCGAAATGCGGCGGCCTGACCCCCGGCAAACGCATGCTGGAGGACGCCCGGCGACGCGGCATGAAGACCATGGTCGGCTGCTTTACCGAGTCGAGCGTGGGTATTTCCGCCACCGCCCAGGTGCTGCCGCTGCTGGATTACGCCGATCTGGACGGAATCCTGCTGATCGCCGAGGACATCGCCAGCGGCATCACCATCGAGCGCGGGCGGATCTCGTTCGCCAACGAGAACGGCTGCGGCGTTCGCCTGCTACGGTGACGGTCGCCCGTCGCCAAAGAGTCCAGTTCGGTGCAGTGGCCAGTGGTCAGTGGCCAGTGGCCAGTCCAAGACGGGAAACGCCAATCCCCAATCCCTAATCCCTAATCCCTAATCCCTTGGGCCCGTCTCTTCTTTACTTCTCCCGCTGCCGGGAAATAATGACCCAGCGCGGCATCTGCGGGGCATGGGAATCACCGGGAGGGGAACAAGGCCATGCAACTCGGCATGATCGGTTTGGGGCGAATGGGGGCCAACATGGTGCGGCGGATCCTCGCCGCCGGCCACGCCTGCGTCGTCCACGACATCCATAGCGAGGCGGTCGAGTCGCTCGCCCGCGAAGGCGCGATCGGGGCGACGTCGCTCGAAGACTTCGTCGCGCGGCTCGATCGGCCGCGGCACGTCTGGATGATGGTCCCGGCGGGCGTCGTCGATTCAACACTCTCGGCCATTGTCCCTCTGCTTGAGCGCGACGATGCGCTGATCGACGGCGGCAACTCGTTCTACCGCGACGACATCCGCCGCGGCGGCGAACTGACACCGAAGGGCATTCACTACCTGGACGTGGGAACCAGCGGCGGCGTTTGGGGATTGAAACGCGGCTACTGCCTGATGATCGGCGGGGCCGAAGCGGCGGTGCGGCGGCTCGATCCGATCTTCGCCGCGCTGGCCCCCGGCATCGCCGCCGCCGCCCGCACGCCGGGCCGCGAGTCGGCCGGCGGCACGGCCGAGCAGGGCTACCTGCACTGTGGTCCCAGCGGCGCCGGCCACTTCGTCAAGATGGTCCACAATGGCATCGAATACGGGCTGATGGCCGCTTACGCCGAAGGTTTCAATATCTTGCGTCACGCAAACGCCGGCAAGCAGCGGCAGCAGGCGGACGCCGAAACCACCCCGCTTCGTCATCCCGAATACTATCAATACGAATTGAACCTGGCCGAGATCGCCGAAGTCTGGCGGCGCGGCAGCGTGGTCGCTTCCTGGCTGTTGGATTTGACGGCGGCCGCGCTCCTGCGCGAACCGGAACTGACCGACTTCCACGGCCACGTGTCGGATTCGGGCGAAGGGCGCTGGACGGTGATGGCGGCGATCGACGAATCGGCCCCCGCCCCCGTCATCAGCACCGCCCTGTACGACCGCTTCAGCTCGCGCGGCGAGGCCGACTTCGCCGACAAACTGCTCTCGGCCATGCGATCGCAGTTCGGCGGCCACGCCGAAAAAACGGTGGCCGCAACGGGAGGACCGCCATGAACGTTCCACAGTCGGATGCCATCGTCTTTTTCGGGGTCTCGGGCGATCTGGCCTACAAGAAGGTCTTTCCCGCCCTGGAAGCGATGATCCGCCACGGCAGTCTCGACGTGCTGGTCATCGGGGTGGCGAAATCGGGCTGGAGTCTCGACCAGCTCAAGGCGCGGGTCAAGGAGAGTCTCGATCAGCACGGCGGATTGGAGCCGGCGGCGTATGCCAAGCTCTGCTCGCTGCTGCGATACATCGACGGCGACTACCGCGATCCGGCCACCTTCGCGCGGTTGCGGCAGGCGCTGGGCGCCGTCGAACGGCCGCTGCACTACCTGGCGATTCCCCCCAGCATGTTCGCCACGGTCAGCGAGGGGCTAGCCCAGGCGGGCTGCGCGAAGGGGGCCAGGGTCGTGGTGGAAAAGCCCTTCGGCCGCGATCTGGCCTCGGCCCAGGAACTCAACCGCACGCTGCATCGCTTCTTTCCCGAGTCGGCCATCTTCCGCATCGACCATTATCTCGGCAAGGAATCGGTGCTCAATCTAATCTACTTCCGTTTCGCCAACTCGCTGATCGAAGCCGGCTGGAACAGCGAGCACCTGGAGAGCGTCCAGATCACCATGGCCGAGCAATTCGGGGTGGAGGGGCGGGGAAAGTTCTACGAGGAGGTCGGCGCGATCCGCGACGTGGTGCAAAACCACATGCTGCAGTTGGTCGCCTGCTTGGCGATGGCCTGCCCGGCCAGCAACGAGCACGAGGCGTTGCGCGACGAGCGCGGGCAGTTGTTGCGGGCGATCCGTGAGCTGCGGCCCGCGGACGTGGTGCGCGGGCAATTCCAGGGCTATCGCCAGGAGCCGGGCGTGGCCGCCGATTCGCAGGTGGAAACCTACGCCGCGATCAAGTTCCAAATCGAGACGGAACGCTGGGCGGGCGTGCCCTTCTTCGTCCGCGTCGGCAAGCGGCTGCCCGTCACCGCCACCGAAATCCTCATCCGCTTTAAGCACCGCGCACGGCCGGTGCTCGACGAAGTCGGCCCGCCGTTGGCCAATTATTTCCGCTTCCAACTCGTGCCGGAGACGCTTTTGGCCCTGGGGACGAAGGTCAAGCGGCCCGGCAACCGCCTGGCGGGCGAGCGGATCGAGCTGGTGGCCCATCACCAGCGCCCCGACGAGATGCTGCCCTACGAACGGCTGCTGGCGGCGGCGGCCGGCGGCGACCCCACGTTGTTCGCCCGCGAAGACGCCGTGGAGGAATCTTGGCGGATCGTCAATCCGATCCTCGGCAACGTGACGCCGCTGTACGAGTACCCGCCCGAAACCTGGGGCCCGCCGGCGGTCTATCGCCTCTTGACGCCGGACGAGGGCTGGCGCGATCCCATTTACGTGTCGCCAAGGGAACTGGTGGGGGCCTGGTAAATCGAATCAGTGTTGCCATAAGATCGGAGGCGCTTCCAGCGGCACGGAAACGTCGGCGAAACGCGGCACGATTCGCGGGGTGTAGTCGGCGGCGGGGCGGCAGGCGGCGAGGGCGGCGCGATAGACGTGACCGCCGACCGTGCCCACCAGCGGCCGCACGTGCTCCATCTTCTCCACCACCGGCCGATCGCCGTCGAGCGGATCGGCGAACAGTTCCACTTCGACCGCGTCGGGTTCGAGGTCGTCGAGATAGACCTGCACTTCAAAGACATTCTGCTCGTCCGCCTGTTCGACGGTGAGTTTGGCGATCCGCACGCCGTCCCATTCCGCTTGCAGGGAGCGCTGCCAGGCGGCGATTCGCGCCCCAGCGCGCCGCGATCGGCCGTGCGGCGGCGGTAGGCGGCGGCGGCGGGCAGATAATAGTTCTCGGTGTATTCCCGCACGGTGCGGTTGGCCGAGAATCGCGGCGCCAGCCGCGCCATGCTCTCGCGCATGCGGGCGACCCAGGCCGTGGGAATGCCGTTGGCGTCGCGGGCGTAGAATTCGGGAATCACCGCGTGTTCCAAGAGATTGTAGAGCGCGTCGGCTTCGGCCGCGTCCCAGGCCGGATCGCTGTCGTGCTCCTTTCCGTCGCCGATCGCCCAGCCGACCTCGGGCGAATAGGCCTCGGCCCACCAGCCGTCGAGCTCGGAGAGATTCAGGCCGCCGTTGACCAGCACCTTCATGCCGCTGGTGCCGCTCGCCTCCCAGGGGCGACGGGGCGTATTGATCCAGACATCGACCCCCTGCACCAGCTTCTCCGTTAGCAGCATGTCGTAGTCGCTCAGGAAGACCACCCGCAACCGAGCGGGCGACTGGCGGATGAACTGCACCCATTGCTGGATCAGGCGTTGGCCCTCGGCATCGTCGGGATGGGCCTTGCCGGCGATGATCAGTTGCACCGGCCGCTGCGGATCGGTCAATAGACGCAGCAGCCGGGCCGGATCGTGCAGCAGCAGGTTCGGCCGCTTATAGGTGGCGAAACGCCGGGCGAAGCCGAGCGTCAAGGCATTGCCATCGAAGAAGTGCTTGGCCTCGTCGATCATCTGTGGCGTTGCCCCCGAACTGGCCAATTGCCGCGACAGCCGGCGGCGGGCGAATTCGACCAGGGCGGCTCGGCCGGCAGCGCGAAGCTGCCAGAGCCGCTCGTCCGGAATGCCGCGAATGTTCTGCTCGATCGTCTCCATCGTTCCCAGCCAGCGGTCCTTGCCGCAATACTCCATCCAGAGCGCATCGGCCGCGTCGGAATCCCAACTCGGCATGTGGACGCCATTGGTCACGTGGCCGATGGGCACCTCCTCCTCCGGCCAGCGCGGAAACAGCGGGGCGAAGATGTGCCGGCTGACGCAGCCGTGCAACCGGCTCACGCCGTTGACCGCCCCGCTGCCGTGAATCGCCAGGTAGGCCATGTTGAACGGCTCCGACGAATCATCGGGGTTTTGCCGGCCCAGCGCCAGCAGATCGTGCAGACTTAGCCCAAGCCGGCTCCGCGCGTAATCGCCCAGGTATTGCTCGACGAGCGCGGGTGAGAAGCGATCGAAGCCGGCGGGGACGGCGGTGTGGGTGGTGAAGAGGTTGCCGGCCCGGGTAGCGGCCAGGGCCGCCTCGAACGATTGACCGGTCTCTTGCATGAAGTCGCGGGCGCGTTCCAAGACGGCGAAAGCGGCGTGGCCCTCGTTGAGGTGGCAGACATCCGGCTGCAAATTGAGCGCACGCAACAGTCGCCAGCCGCCGATGCCCAGCAGCATCTCTTGCTTCAATCGCAGTTCCTGTCCGCCGCCGTAGAGTTCGCTGGTGATGCCGCGGTGCGCGGGGAAGTTGGCGGCGTCGTTGCTGTCCAAGAGGTAGAGCGTCGAGCGGCCGACCTGCACCTGCCAGGTGCGCAGCCAGACCGAGTAGCCCGGCAGCAAAATCTCCAGCCGCAGCCATTCGCCGTCCGGCTGGCGGAGCGGCGTGATCGGCAACTGGCCGGGATCGTTGTAAGGGAAGAGGGCCTGCTGCCAGCCGTTGCGGTCGATCACCTGGCGAAAATAGCCTTGCTGGTAGAGCAGCCCGACGCCGACGACCGGCACGCCCAGGTCGCTGGCGGCCTTCAACTGGTCGCCGGCGACGTTGCCCAATCCGCCCGAGTAGATGGGCAGAGCTTCGCAGAGCATGAACTCCATGCTGAAGTAGGCGACGCAGCTTAACGGCGATTGGCCGTGATTCTGCTGAAACCAGGCCGGCGTCGTGGCGGCTTGGCGCTTGGCTTGCAGGCGTTCGTTCACCTTTTTCATGAACGAGGGTTCGGCCAGTGTTTTTGTCAGCCGTTCGCGCGAGACGGTCTGGAGGACGACCCAGGGATTGCGGGTGAATTCCCAAAGCGAGGGTTCGAGCCGCCGCCAGATTTCGTCGGCGGCATGGTTCCACGACCAACGGACGTCGAGGGCCAACTCGGCCAGCGAGGTGAAACCCTCGACCTCCGTCGGCAGGAAACAGTACATCGAATTACTCAGCAGCGCCGGATCGCCCATGGCTTGGCTCCTTTTCCAGTCTACCGGTTGGGGTGGCAGTTGTACTGCCGCCCCGGTGCGGAAAATCGGGGGTGGCAGTGCAACTGCCACCCCATCGTCCTTGGTTCTGAAACGACTTTTTAACCCTTTTCCAGTTTTGCGATCTTTGCCAGGCGGCGGCAGTGTCGCTCGGCGCCGCTGAAGCGGGCGTCGAGAAACGCCTTGAGCAATTCCCAGGCCAGGGCATCGCCCAGCACGCGGCCGCCGAGACAGATCACGTTCAGATTGTCGTCCTCGACGCCTTGCCGCGCCGAGAAACGTCGCCAATCAGGCAGGCCCGCACGCCGGCGACCTTGTTGGCGGCGACGCACGCTCCCACGCCGCTGCCGCAGACGGCCACGCCGCGCTCGACTTCGCCGTCGGCCACGGCGCGGGCCAGCGGCACGACAAAATCGGGATAGTCGTCGTCGGGCTGCGGCCGGCGGTCGCCGAAATCGACGATTTCGTGGCCCGCCTCGCGCAGGCGGCCGATCAGATACTGCTTCAGATCGTAGCCGCCGTGGTCGGCGGCCACGCCGATGGCCTTCCGCGGCGGCTCTTCTCGCGCGGCCATGCTCTCTCCTCGCCTGCCAAGGGGGACAACATCAGGGCATTATACGATCCCTTCGGGCAAAAGGAATACTCGCCGATTCAGAACCTCTGGAGGACGGCAGAACCCGCGCTCTCGTTCCCGCGCTCTTGCCCTGGTTCCCAGGCTCTGCGTGGGAGCGTTCAGATCAGGATCATTGGGCGTTCCCACGCAGAGCGTGAGGCTGTCCTGAAATTCAGATTGTAGGAGGCGACTCCTGTCGCCGATTCGGATTCCGCGTCGGCGCCATCGGCGTCGGGAGACGCCTCCTACAGCCTGTTTCTGCCCCGGCAATTCCAGGACACCCTCACGCAGAGCGTGGGAACGAGGATGTCGTTGAAGAGGTGGCGGGGACCGCGGCGGGAAGGCCGCGGGGTCAGAGCAGAAACGACGTGCCGCCGACGCGGATCGCCTTTTCCCGCCCTCGTTGCATCAGCGTGTGCAGCTCGCGGCAAAAGACGTAATAGCTCCAGCCGTCATTCCGCCACGGCGAGGACCTATCGGCGGCCTCGCTTTTGCGGCCGTCAGACGCGGCGCACGCACCGCCTGGCACGGACGATTCCCGTCGCATTTCGACCGACGTGGTCTCCAGACTGACGACGATGGTTTTCGATCCGACGGCCGGCTGATTGCTGGCGGATTGGAACATTGTCTACTCCTTTCATAGTCCGTTGGATGGACGGGGGAGTTGGCTCTGGGTCTCCTTCCCGCTGATCACAGATTTTCGCGGAGAGAGAGCAATGTGCGAATCGAGAAAAGCACGCTTCGGGTTACGGAATATCTCTTGCCAGGGTGTAGGAGAAAATCCTAGGTTGCGGGTCGGTGGGCAGTGGTCAGTGGCCAGTGGCCAGTGGAGAGTGGAGGGTGGAGACGGGAGAGTAGGGGAAGCGTGGCCGCCATTCGACCCCGAGCGTTTCTGGCCTCTGCTCTCTGGTCTCTGACCACTGACCACTGAGCGCAGGGTTTCGCACTTTTCCAACCCTTGGGTGAGCGGGGGTTCCCCCACGCCACATCGCTTCCCTTCGGGGCGCGGCTAAACGGCGGAGGGAAACACTGACCACTGACCACTGACCACCGACCACTGACCACTGGCCACTGACCACTGGCCACTGACCACTGTGACCGGTGCAACTCAGAATTTGTCTTGTGGCGCGGCGGGCCCGAGCAATTCGTCTTGCACGCCCTGGCTCAAATTGCGGAGGCGGAAGTAGACCGCGCGGCCGTCGGGGTCGGAAAACTCGCTCAAGAGAAACTGCGTGTCGGGCTGCTCGCAGCCGTAGCCGGGCGAAAAGGCCTTGATGCGGCAGGCTTGGCCGTGCGGGCGGACGCTGTCGTCGGGTAGCGGGCCTTGAATCGATTCCGCCACCAGCACGAATCGGCCCAGGTCGGCGCCGTCCACGTCCTTGTACCGCGCATTCTCCTTCCTCGTGGGATTCAAGCAGAACAACACCGGTCCGCGCATCACCGCCACCCGGCCTGCCTGCCGCTGCCGCCCCAAAACGAGCCGCCAGGGCATGTCGAGATTCAGCTCCACGCGGTCGCCCGCTTTCCATTGTCGCGTCAGAATCGCGTAGCTGCCCGGCCGGAAGGGCCCCCGCTCCGCAACTCCGTTGATCGACACGCTTGCCCGCGGGCACCAGCCGGGAATCCGCAAGCGAAGCGAGAAGCGGCATTCGCGGGACGGATCGACCAGCAGCGTGACTTTGCCCGAGTTCGGATAATCGGTCTGCTGGCGAAGGGTAAGCAGCGGCGATTTGTCCTCCGCCGTCAAGCGAATGTCCTTGGCCGTCGAGGAAGTGTAGAGATTGACCAGCACGGCTGAGCGGCCACGGTAATAGATCATCGCGGGCAACTCGGCCACGATGCGGCGGAAGTTGCCGGGGCAGCAGTAGTTGTCGGGGCCGAAATACTCCCGCGGCCCTTCAAAAGGCGTGTAATAGCGAATGCGGCGACCGTCGGGCGATTGCGCGGCGAACAGGGCGTTGTAGATCGTCCGCTCGATCAGGTCGGCGAAATGGGCGGAGTGCGGGCCGAGTCGCTGCAACTCGTCCATGAAGCGGAGCTGATAGGCCGTCGAGCAGGTTTCGCCCAAGGCGCCGCGGCCGTCCTGGTCGTCGGTCCAACATTCCCATTGCCCGCAGCCGCCGGTGATCGCCACGGCCTCGCCCGAGACCATGAACCGCCACGCCGTTCGCGACTGCGCAAGCAAGTCGGGGTCTTTTTCCCCTTGCATGTGAAACAGGTCCAACTGGGCTAGGCAGCGGCTGAGAAAAGAGTAGGTGTGTCCCTCGATCAGCGGCCGCCGCCCGATGATCGGCAGCAGACGCCACTGCGGCAAAGCCCGCTGCTTGATGCAGAAATCCCGATAGCGGATGTCGTGCGATTCGCGGGCGAGCGCCAGCATCGACCGCTCCAGGCCGGTGCAGGCGAGACTGGCCGCCACGCCCCACTTCCGCGGCCAATCGGCGGGCAAGTCGCCCCAACGGGCCAGCAGATAATCGCCGATCTTTCGCGCGGCCGCCAGCGAACGCGGCGCCTGGAAATAGCGGTAATCGGAGAGCAGTCCGAAAATGATGTACCCCATCTCGTGGATGTCCCAGGGAGTGTTCATGCGGCCCGGCCGCGCAATGAAACCGACGTAGCCGTCGGGCTCCTGCGCCGCGAGTGTCCGTTGGACAATGTGCTTCTTGCGGGCCAGCACCTTTTCATCGCCGCAGTAGGCCGCCAGCTTGACGGCGGCGTCGATGAGTTTGCCCAGCCCAATGTAGCGATCGGAATCGCACTTGGCGTCCAAGTAGGCGAGATAGTCCTTGTCAACGTCGATAACCATGAGGTTGTGCCAGATCGTATTGTCGATGCGGCGGCCGATCTCGCCGCCGACCTTCACTTGCCGCAGGTCGAGCGGCACGAATTCGCCCGCGTTCTGCGGACCGGCGGAGGCGCTGCCGGTCGTTCCAATTGCCAGGACTGCCACCGCGAACACGATGATCTTGCGGCACAAGAAACGGGCGTTTACAGTCGGACACTTCCATTTCATCTCACGGCCCTCCGTCGCATAAAGGCACTATTCTGATTTGACTTTGAGCAACCGCTGCCCACGTGCCGGGATGGCCACTCTCATCGCGACCTCGTCGCCCTCTGCGGTGAAGGCTGCGCCATCAATCTGCACCGAGCCGGCGGGCAAGCCAACGTCGGCCAGGCGGAATCGCACCTCCTTCACCACCGGCTTGTCGCTTAGATTGAAGACGTTCAACACCGACTCGCGCAGGTTGGGCAAAGTGTGGGCGTGGACGGTCTCCTCGATGCCGTAGAACTCGCCTTGCGTGTAAAACCGCTTCAACGGCAGGTAGGTCCGCATCGCCCGCTTCTCGGCCTCCCACACCGCCGGCGCCGGTTGGCCGCCGACGCCCAAGTGGCGGCAGGTGCTGGCGTACCACCAAAACACCAGGGCGTTTTCGTTGTCCGTCTTCAATCCGACGTGCAGATACAAAGGGATACCGTAGGCCAGGTTGTAGTAGTAGAGGCTTACGGCCCTGCCCGAGAGCAGATCGTCCATCGAGTTCCACATGAACTCATGCCCCCAGAGGCAATCGAACGAATTGGGCGGGGCATAGCCGAAGTAACTGGGCGTGTAATGGATGCCGCTCGGGCCGGTGATCGGGTCGTGCAACTCGATCAGCACCTGCGGATATTTCGCCTTGATCCGCCGCGCCAGTTCGAACAGGGCCTTGGCGTGCTCCTCGCGGGTCGAAGGAACGCTGTGCCCGTGCGTTCTGTCATAGCAGGGGCCCGAATACTGGTCGCTATCGAACATCAGGAACACCGCCCCGTTGCGGCAGACTTCGCAGAGCCGCTTCTCCTTCGTATCCAGGAAGCCAGGCGAGGCGCAGCAGACCAGCAGCGGCGACCGCTTGCCATCCTTGCTGAGAACCTGCGTCCCCGGCGGACAGGCCGACGGATCGCCGATCGTCGGCGGCACGCCCGCCAGCGAACACCAGAGCGAAACTCCGCGCAAACCGTATTTCTCCCGAATCATGCGGACGAACGACGCCTGCGAGCCGAGCCGCGCGGCATCCCAGATGTGCTGATTCGGCCCGGTGTCCCAGCCGGGATCGAGGTAGAGCACCTCGCAGCCGAGTTGGTGGGCCTTGGCGGCTTCCGCCGTCATCAGATCGAGACTGTAGTACCGATCGAGCATCTCCTTGTTCTTGTCATAGAACTCCTTGCTGAAATAGCGCGTCGATTTGAAGAAGTACTCATCGCATAAGCCGCAGAGGCGGCCGAAATACTCGTTGTCGTACAGTTCGTTCCAATGGACCGGCGGATTGTAGTCGGCCGGCCGGCGGCTGCCTTTGCCCTCCACGTAATGCCGATAGGCGTAGTACGCCTGCTTCCAATCGCCGGTAACCGCTTGCAGCCGCGTTTCGCCGAAGGTATACGACCCGCCGGGCGCAAGCCGCGTCGCCCCTTCGGGATGATGATGTTTCCACTGGCCCGCCCCGCCGAACCGCACGTCGGTTTCAGAGCCGCGTCGGATCGGCTCCATCAACGACCATTCCATCCCCTGCTGGTTGTACTTGGCAATGAGAAAAGCGGTCGTCCCCTCTCCCTTTGGGAGAGGGTCAGGGTGAGGGCGATCGGCATGGGGATTAGGGATTGGGGATTGGGGATTAGAGGAGGGTGGAAGGCGGAGGGCGGAAGGCGGAGGACTGCCGACTGCCGACTGCCGACTGCCGACTGGCCACTGACCACTCGCCCCTGGCCCCTGACCCCTAGCCCCCAGCCCCTCCTCACTCCACACCCAGCCTTCCGCACCCCAAATCGGCGTCGGCACGACCGGCTCCATCCAGCCGGCATACGCCATGCCGTGTGCGGCGACTTCCTGCAAGCGGAACACCTGCATCTGTCCGTTCGTCTCGCGGCGATACGGGATCGGGCAGAAACGGATCTTGGTGGCGTCGGCCGACCACGTTTCCCCATCACGTATCTGCTTGGTGAAGCCGCACTGGAACGTGGAAGTGTCGAGCGGCTTGTCCGAGGGATTGCTGATCGTGATCTGTTCGAGGATGACGCCGGGCTGGCCGCCCGGCAGGGTGAAGCGCTGTTGGACGGCCAGCGGGCCCAGCCGCCCCTTGAAGTTGATCGAGCGGCCGCCGTCGGCAACGTCGCTGATCTCCGGGACGCCCTCCAATCTGGGAAAGCCCGCGCTGCCGCCGCTTAGCCATGCGTAATCCCGATCGGCGTAAACCTGCCCGCTGGCGAGGTCGCGGAGCGACCGGGCGTTGATGCCCGATTGGGCCTCGACGGTCAATTCCAGCCGGCCGTTGCTGAGAACGGCCCGGCCGATAGCGGCAATCCATCGGATGCTCGGTGGCTTGCTCTGCTTTGCCCAGTCGCCTCTGCCGACGACCGGCGCGAGGATGATTGCCGCAATGGCCGCAACGAGCCAACGCACTCGCGAACTCCGGATGCAGCCGGTTCTCATGGCAGCGGTCCTTTCTGCTCTTGTTTTGCCGCAGATCGGCGAGAGACGGCGTCTGACTGAAGACAGGCGGCGGGATGGCGGGCGGGACATGCTCTTCGTCCGTGAGCGAGGAACGGCCGCGTCCTCACGGGCCGGCAGGACTGTGCATTATATCACAAATCGCATCCGGCAGGAACAGGATCACGTCGCTGGCCACGAGCGACACTTCGCCCATTTCTTCCGCCGCCAAATCGCCGGCCAGGCCGTGCAGATGCACGCCGAGCCGGGCGGCGTCGAAGGGGGCGAGATGCTGACAGCAGAGCGCGGTGATCAATCCGGTCAGCACGTCGCCGGTGCCGCCGGTGGCCATGCCGGGGTTGCCGGTGGTGTTGATCGCCCGGCGGGCGCCGTCCGTCACCAGCGTGCGATGCCCCTTGAGCACGACCACGATTCCGCAGCGGGCGGCCAGTTGCACCGCCGCGTCCGCCCGCGCGTCGGGCTCCAACCAGACTTTCTCACCGCGGTGGGGCAGACATTCCTGTCTGCCATAAGTGCCGCGATATTCCTGGCAGACAGGAATGTCTGCCCCACCGACTCCCCGATTGATCAGCCGGGCGAACTCGCCGGGATGCGGCGTGAGGATTCGCGGCCCGCCGGGCTGGGCGAGCGTCTCCGGCTCGGTCGAAAGCGCGTTCAGCGCGTCGGCGTCAAAGACCATCGGCTTGGCGATCTCGCGATAGAGCCGCAGCACGAGTTGGTCAAGTTCCAACGAGCGGCCCAAGCCCGGCCCACAGGCGACGACCGTCGCCTTTTCGGCCAATTCGACGATTCCCCCGTAGGCGGCTCCGGCGATGCGGCCGGCGGCATCGCACGGCAGCGGCGAGGTCATGTAGGAGGGCTCGAAGGCGGCGACGGTGTCGAGGATCGCCTCGGCCACGGCCAGCCGCACCAAACCGGCCCCGCCCCTCAGCGCCGCCATTCCCGCCAGCCCCGCCGCCCCCGCCATCCCCCGCGACCCGCCCACAATCAGCGCCGTGCCAAAATCGCCTTTGTGCGCATCCGGGTTGCGCGGCGGAAGACGCGGGAGATCGTCGTCTTTTGTGTCCATGTCCGTATCCTCAACAAGAGAACTGACAGCGTCTATCAGATTGGTGCAGTCCCATCAGGTCAACAGGGAAGGCGGTGCAGACGATGACTTGCTGTGTCTACCTTTTTTCCTCGATCCGCTTCACGAGATTCCCGCCCTCAACAAACAGAACCGCCGCGTATTTCCCCTTCGGAATCGAGACGATCAGCGGCGAGGCGAACTCGGCGGTGTCGCTCTTCCTCATGATCGTGGAATAGCGGAGCGTGACCACGCCCGCGTTTTCGCTGGCGCTATCGACGTTGAATGCCCAGACCACGTGGTCCCGCTTGATTGCCGCCAGGATCATCCTGGATTGGAAGGCGCCGGCGGGCAGGCGGTGCGATTTGTCGCCCATGACCATTGCCACGCCGAAGATCTTGTCGAATTGGGCCTGGTCGCCGATGACCGCGAACGACTCGGCGGCGTTCGGCTCGAACTTGTTCGAGACAAAATAGCCGGAATAGACGTCGAAGGCCAATGGGGTCTCCTTGACGACCGCTGGGGCAGGCGGCTCGGGCGTCGGCTCCTTCTGTCGTTGCATCGCGTCGCCGAGTTGCTTGAGGCTCTTCGCCGTCGCCTCGCGCTGCTTCGCCTCGCGGCAACCCTGCAAGGCGATCGGCAGGATCGCCACGCAGAAGACAAGTCCCACCCCTGCCAGTACGGCAAGAACGGTGGAGAGGACGATCGGTTTCGCATTCCCCGTTGACATCATATTCTCCCGAGGATGAAGAAGAGCCGGCGGCTCGATCGAGCATTCCGGCCGCCGCTAGATTATACCATCGCCCCTTTCGCAAGCAACGAGGCGGTGTGATCGGACGCGGTAACGGATTGTGGCACCGACGGCCACGGTTCATAACCGTACAGGAACGTCGGTACGTGGTAATTGTTCGCGGTCAAAATGGGAAGCTGTTTAGCCGCCACGTCCACGCGGCGTAGAATTGCCAGCAGTCACATCGCCGCGTGGACGCGGCGGCTAAACGGTTCAAAGGCGACCACCACAAGCGCTGCTGCGCCGCAACGTCGGCTCGTCTTGACACTCAACGTCCGCCGACTAAACTAAGAGGATTGGTTTTTTGGTTATTTAGTTATCGCGAGGGGGTGGTGCAATGGCGTTGTCGCTTCGTTGCCCCCACTGCGGCAAGGCGTACGTACTGCGGTCGGAACTGGCGGGCAGGCGGGTCCGCTGCCGTCAATGCCAGAAGGAGTTCATTATACCGGCCGCCAAGCCGGACGACGGCGAGGAGGAGCCGATCCTGCTGAGTCTGGCCGAGCCCGAGCCGCCGGCGGCGGCGGGCACGTTTCCCGGCTTCAATCAAGCTCTGGCCAGCGGACCGGCGCTCAGCCCGCCCGGTCAGGAGGAGATGTTGGCGGTGGGGACAACCTTGCCGTTGCGGGGAGAAGCGGTTCTTGCTCCCGTCGCGGTGCGGCGGCGGTCGCAGGCCGGCAATTCGCTCTGGCGACAGTGGTTGGAGCGACTGCTGGAACGCAAATTGACGGCGGCGGTGGCGGTCACGTCGCTGGGGCTGCTGTTTGTTTTCATTCTCTTGTCCTTTGCCGCCGGTCTGTCCTGGCTGTTCGTCATTCCGGTTTTCGTGGGCGGCGGACTTGTGGTCATTGGGATGTTGCTCCCGCTTCCCAAGCGGCGCAGGCGTCAGGGCCCTTGGCTCGATCCGGCGGCCGCACGGCTGGCAATCGGCGGCGGCGTATTCGGGCTGCTGTTCGCTTTTCTCTACGGCGTCTTGGTCGCGGCAGCGCAGTGCGGCTACCCGATTCCGCGCGCTGGGCATGTCGCACGAGAGTGCAATCATCCTCGTTATCGGCCTTCTCTGGGCCATCGGCGTGTGCTTCGCGGCGTGCGGTTTGGTGCTGTTGGTTGCGGCGGTTTGGAGTTTCGGCCGCCAGTACGGTTTCGTGCGCGTCTTCAATTGTCTCTATCTGGGCGCATCACCGGTGGTCCTGCTGGTGCTCTGCGTGGGCGGACTGGCGAGCGGCTGGAGACACAAGGGACCGACGATCGCCTATCATCCGCCGCCGTTGCAGGCGGACCGCGACGGGAGTATGGCGCCCGGCTGGCTGCCGAACCAGACGCCTTCCGATTCCGGTCGGATGAACCCGGGTGTCGATCCGATGTGGCCGGACGCGGGCCACGAACTTCCCAGGGCGGGGCGAATGCAGGCGGGACCCTTCGGGCCGGTCGTGATGGGCCGCTCCGATCTGTCGCCGGCGCTGCGGAATCCAAACGATCCCGAGTTCTATCGCACGGCCCTTGCCGAGTTGCGCTCGGCCGACCTCAACCATCGCCGGGCTGCCGTCGCGCAGATCATCCGCGCCCAGCCAAAAGAACTGAGAGAGGAGATCGCCAAGGCCCTGGAGGCCCTGATGGACGATCCCGACGAAATACTCAGAACCGAGAGCCTGATGGCGCTCGACGCCTGGAGCGCGGACGTCGTGCCGATTGCGATCCATGCGACGGGCGACGCGAGCGTCTTCGTCCGCAATTCGGCACTCGGCATTCTCGAACGTCGCAAGGATCCCGCGCGATCGAATCGCTGGTGGTTTTGCTGTCGGATTCCAGGGACGGCCGCGCGGCGCACTGCCTCGAACAGATGGGCCCCGAGGTCGAAGACGCCTTACTGGCGCGTTACGACGGCAGCAACCAGCAGGGCAGGCAGATGATTATCCAGGTTTTGGGGGTCGTTGCGACGGAGAAGGGGATCGCCAAGCTCCGCGAGATTGCCGCCGATAAGCGCGATTTTGCCTCGGCGGCTCTGGCGCGAATGATGCTTCGCAGGCGAGGCGTGAGCGTTAGGGATTAGCCTCTGCTGGCGCGGCGGCCTGCCGCGTTTTTGGCGATCAGGCCGGCGACGTAGCCGCCCTTGAAGCCGGCGTCGATGTTGACCACGGTGACGTTCGAGGCGCAACTGTTGAGCATCCCCAACAGGGCGGCAATGCCGCCGAAGCTGGCGCCGTAGCCGACGCTGGTAGGCACGGCGATCACCGGGCAGGCGACGTATCCGCCCACCACGCTCGGCAGCGCCCCTTCCATGCCGGCGATCACCACGACGGCGTCGGCATCCTCCAGCAGAGAAAGATCGGCGGTCAGCCGGTGCAGCCCGGCCACGCCAACGTCCGCAATCAGCGTCACCTCGGCCCCGGTCCACAGGGCCGTCTCGCGGGCCTCCTCGGCCACCGGCTGGTCGCTGGTGCCGGCAGTGACGATCACGACTTTTCCGCGCGGGGCGTTAGAAGAAGCCGGAAGATCCAAGGGGTGAGGCGATTCACTGGGCACTGAAGTGCCCAGCCCTTGGGGGCCAGTTGCAGTCTGCACGGAAGTGCCCAGCCCTTGGCGGTCGATGCGAAGCGTCCGGCCCACGGCGTTGTAACGAGCGGCGGGAAACTTCGGCAGCAGCTCGGCGGCCTGCTCCGCCGACACGCGGGTTGCCAGCACGCCGCCGCCGTGCTCGAGCATTGCCGTAAAGAGTTTCTCCAAGACCGGCACCGTTTTGCCCGGGGCAAAAATCACCTCGGGAAAACCGCAGCGCCGCGGGCGGTCGAGGTCCAACTTCGCCTCGTCCAGGTCGGCCACCATCGAACGCGCAACGCTGCCGGCAAAATCATCGAGCGACAAATCGCCCGCCAGCAAACGTTCGCCCAGCCGTCTTAAATTCTCCGCCGACATGTCATTATCGTAGGGGGCAGCCCCCGGCGTGTCAATTCACCGCCGCTACGAACCGTTTAGCCGGCGAGCTTGCTCGCCGCGAAAACGGATTGAGAGAGCACGGAAATGCTGGAAAAGCGATCAGCAATCAGTCGCTTTGCAGCCGATGCAGCGCGGAGAAACTACCGGGCGTCAACAGGTAGTAGATCGCCGTTGAGAAGCTTCGCGGGCCGGCATATCGAGCCGGCAGGGCCGCGGCCGCGATCGCTTCGTCGCTTCGATAAGTCTCGCGGTAGAATCCACCCTCGGGATGCGGCCGCAGGCCGAGTTGGCGGATGATGCTCTCGGCGTCCATGTAGAGTATTCCTTCAGGCGATGCGGCTTTGGGGCGTCAGGTAGGTAATGTCGTGCGGAGCGGGGGCGAGCCGCTTCCCTGCGGGGCGCGGCTAAACGACGATGCGACATTACCTTCCTGGCGTGCAACAGCGGCGTCTATTCTCGGGCCATCATATCCCACGTTGGGAGTAGCGTCAATTTCTCCGCTTGCCCCTTGCCATCCGTTCCCGCGGGTGGTCCAATAGTTGCAAGAGTGAAAGTCGCTGGGCGGCGGCAGCAGGACCTGCGAAACCGCGAGCGGTTTCTCTACCCAAAATCCCTGAATCCCCAAATCTCCAAATCCCCACGATCATGGACTTTCAATCTCGACGCGATCGGCTTCGCAAGGCGTTTCGCAAGGCGGGGGCCGATGCCTTATTGGTCACCGATTTTACGAACGTCACCTACTTGACCGGATTTACCGGCGACGACAGTTACCTGTTGGTGCGCCGCGACGGCGAGATCGTGTTGAGCGATCCGCGGTACGTTACGCAGTTGGACGAAGAGTGTCCGGGGCTGGATTTGCAGATCCGCCCGCCGGGAGTCTCGATGCTCCAGGCGGTGGTGCGGGCGGTTCGCACCGCCAAGATCGCCAAGCTGGGCATCGAGGGCGATTCGATGACCGTCGGCCTGCACGACCAACTGGCCGAGAAGCTGCCGAAGACGGAGCTGGTCGCCACCTCGGGCCTGGTCGAGCAACTGCGATTGACAAAGGACGCCGAGGAGATCGAGCGGCTCCGCCGCGCCATCTGGCAAGCGGAGCGGGCGTTCGCGGTGATCCGCTCGACGTTGCGGCCGGAGATGAGCGAGAAGCAGGTGGCCGACGAACTGGAGCATCAGTTCCGACTGTTCGGCGCGAAGGACGCGGCGTTCCCCAGCATCATTGCCGTCGGGCCTCGGGGGGCGTTGCCCCATGCGGTGCCTACCAAGAAACGCGTCGGCGATGATGATTTCGTGCTGATCGACTGGGGCGCCAACGAGGGGCTCTACTGTAGCGACTTGACCCGTGTGCTGGTGACAGGTAAAATCAGCCCCAAATTCGAGCGGATCTACCGGGTCGTACTGGAAGCCCAAACCCGGGCGATCGCCGCCATTCGGCCCGGCGCCGTGGGGCACGAGGTCGATAACGTGGCGCGCGCCTTCATTACCAAAGCCGGTTTCGGCCGCCGGTTTCGCCACGGACTGGGACACGGACTGGGCATGTTGGTTCACGAGGAGCCGCGTTTGGCCGTCAAGAACCAGACCGTGCTGCGGCCGGGAATGGTGGTCACGGTCGAGCCGGGGATTTACCTGCCCGGCTGGGGCGGCATCCGCATCGAAGACGACGTATTGGTCACCCGCTCCGGCCACGAGGTGCTGACCCACGCGCAAAGGAGTTGGAGGAGATGGTCGTGGCCTAACCGGGAAATGACGAAATCCGAAGGACGAATGACGAAGGAAGCACGAAATCCGAAATCCGAATGACGAAGGAATGACGAAGTTCGAAGGACGAATGGCGAAGACCCAAGCCCAAAAACCCGAATAACGAAACACACTAACATCGCCGCAACTTCGGATTTCGGATTTCGGCCTTCGGATTTCCTTCGGCATTCGGATTTCGTCATTCGTCATTACCGCCAGTAGCGGTTTTATGCGAGGAGATTCATGAAAGCGCCTGCTGCAACAACTCAGGACATTTTTGATGTCCGCCGAATCCGCCGCCTGATCGAACTGATGGAGGAGCACGACCTTGCCGAGTTGGACGTCCAGCAGGGAGAGGTGCGGATTCAGTTGCGGCGCGGTTTCACCGCGACGTCTGCGGCCCCGGGCGCCGCGGCGGCCGTGGGCCTCGCCGCGCCGCCGCCCGCGGGTCCGCCGGCGGCCGAGTCCCTCGCTCCTGCGGCCGCCGAAAGCGACAAAGGGATCACGCTGATCAAGAGCCCGATGGTCGGCACGTTCTATACCGCCCCCGACCCCGACGCCCAGCCGTTTGTCAAGGTCGGTGACCACATCGGGCCGGAGACGGTGGTCTGCATCGTCGAAGCCATGAAGGTGTTCAATCAGATTCCGGCGGAGGCCGCGGGCCGCGTCATCGCGGTGCTGGTCGAGAACGGCGCGCCCGTCGAGTTTGGCCAGCCTCTGTTCAAAGTCGACACGCGAGGGTAGCCGTGTTCAAGCGAATCCTGGTTGCCAATCGCGGTGAAATCGCGCTGCGCATTTTTCGGGCCTGCCGCGAGTTGGGCGTCGAGACCGTTGCTGTTTTCAGCGAGGCGGATCGCGGCGCCGCCTATCTGGGCATGGCCGACGAGGCCTACTGCATCGGTCCGCCCAAGGCGGCCGACAGCTACCTGAAGATCGATCGGGTGATCAGCGCCGCCGAGATCGGCAACGTGCAGGCGATCCATCCGGGCTACGGTTTTCTGGCCGAGAATGCGCATTTCGCCGAAATTTGCCGCAGTTGCGAGATCGAGTTCATCGGCCCCAACCATGAGGCGATGGCGCTTTTGGGCGACAAGAACGCCGCGCGAAAGCTGGCCCGTGAAGTCAACGTTCCCACCGTGCCCGGCAGCGAGGGCCTGATTCGCGACGAGGCCCACGCGGTGTCGTTGGCCCATCAGTTCGGCTTTCCGGTGTTGATCAAGGCGGCGGCGGGGGGCGGCGGGCGGGGCATGCGCGTCGCGCTGAACGATTTGGCCCTGAAGTCCGCCTTGCAGCAGGCCCAGGCCGAGGCCGAGGCCGCCTTCGGCAACGGCAACGTCTATCTGGAAAAGTACATCGAGAAGCCCCGCCACGTCGAGGTGCAGGTGATCGCCGACACGCACGGCAATGCGCTTCATCTCTGGGAGCGGGATTGCACCATGCAGCGGCGGCACCAGAAGCTGATCGAGGAGAGCCCCGGCCCGTGCCTCGATCCGGCCACCCGCACGGCGATGTGCGATGCGGCCGTCCGCCTGGTCCGCGCCGCCAACTACACCAACGCCGGCACGGTCGAATTCATCGTCGCCCCCTCCGGCGACTATTATTTCATCGAGATGAACGCCCGCATCCAGGTCGAGCATCCGGTGACGGAGATGGTCACGGGCATCGACCTGATTAAGGCGCAGCTTATCGTGGCCGCCGGCGAGAAGCTGCCCTTCGGCCAGGCCGACGTCCGCCAGCAGGGCGCGGCGATCGAGTGCCGCATCAACGCCGAAGACGCGGAGAAGCATTTCCGCCCCACGCCCGGCACGATCACCCGCCTGCGCGTGCCCGGCGGCTTCGGCGTGCGCTTCGATTCGCACGTTCACGAGGGCTACGTGGTTTCGCCGTACTATGACTCGATGATCGGCAAGCTGATCGTACACCAACCCACCCGCCGCGAGGCGATCGCCTGCATGAAGCGGGCGCTGGGGGAATTGCACATCGACGGGGTGAAAACCACCATTCCCATGCACCAGAAAATCCTCGACCACGCCGCCTTCAACCAGGCCAAGGTCGATACAACGTTCATCGAGCGGACGTGGCTGAGTTGAGCGGCTGGCAACCGGCGGTTTAGCCGCCGCGTCCACGCGGCGCGTCCGTCACGCCGGTAAGCTAGATTTGTGAGCTGAGAGAAGGGAAACCGAGGACCGATTGTTGGAGCGTTTTATGGAAAGCACATTATCGCGGCCGCCCCATTTGGAATCGAGCATTCATCGGATAGCGATGCTGTTTGCCGGCGGACCGGCTCCCGCCGCCAACGCCGTCATTTCTACCGCCGCCGTCTCCTTTTTGCGCAACAACATCGAAGTCTACGGCATCCTCAACGGCTATTCGCACCTGGTCCAATTCGGCCCCGACTATTCGATGGCCGAGGGCCGCGACTACATCCGCATCAAGCACAATACGCTCAGGCGGACGCGGAACAGCCAGGGGGTCTTGATCGGCACCGCGCGGACGAATCCGGGCAAGGAGGTTTCCGAGCCGGCCCACCTCAAAGATCCGCAGCGGACCGCGGCCTTGAGGGCGGTCTACGAAGCCCTGCTTTCGCTGGGCGTCGACGCCCTGATCTCCATCGGCGGCGACGACACGCTCAAGACCGCCAACAAGTTCAAACTTTACCAGGAGCAGCTTCCCGCAGGCCACAAGCACATCCCCGTCGTTCATCTGCCGAAGACGATCGACAACGACTACTCGGGCATCGATTTCACCTTCGGCTATTTCACGGCCGTCGAAGGGTTGGCGGGCGAGATTCGCAACCTGCTGGCCGACGCCGAATCGACCCGCGCCTACTTCATCGCCGAGACGATGGGCCGCAGCGCCGGTTGGCTGGCCTACGGGGCCGCCATCGCCGGCGAGGCCAGCCTGGTGATCAGCGTCGAGGACATCACCGGCAAGTACGAAGCCGCCGAAGAGCTCAAGGACGAGCAGACCGGCAAGACCACGATCCGCCGCGCCATGGACGTTTCGGAGGTGGTCAAGCGGATCGTCGCCACGATGCGGGTGCGCGAGGAGGCCGAGGGCAAGGAGTTCGGCGTCGTGGTGATCGCCGAGGGGCTGGCCGAGTTCCTCCCCTCGCAGCACATCGAAGGCGTGCCGCGCGACGAGCACGGGCACATCGCGGTGGCCCAGTTGAATCTCAGCCGGCTGTTCGCCAAGATGGTCAGCGACGAATACACCCGCCAGACCAGCAAGAAGCGGAAGATCAACGGCGTGCAGCTTGGTTACGAATGCCGCTGCGCCCGGCCGCAGGCGTTCGACGTGATGCTGGGCAGCCAGTTGGGCGTGGGGGCCTACCGGGCGTTGGTCGAGCGGCGGCTCGACGGCGTGATGGTCTCGGTCGTCGGCCAGTTGAAGCTCGATTACGTCCCCTTCAGCGAATTGGTCGATTCTGCCACGCTGGTTACGAATGTGCGCTACATCGAGCCGAACAGCGATTTCCATCGGCTGGCCCGATTCCTGGAGACGTACGTCGGCTGAGGCGTCATGCCTTGCCGCTGGCGGCGGTCTTGTCTTGCAGAATATGGAGCAACGTCGGATCGACCTGGAACATGCCTTCCAAGGTGATGCGGCCGACGTTGCGGAAGGAGTCCTCGATGGTCTGGCCGACCAGGCCGTCGTCGGCGGACAGCCCGAAGCCGCTGCAGCGCCATCAGCGCCGAGCGCACGGCGGTGTCCACCGCGGTGACGGCCTTCATGGCGCAGCCGGGCTTGGCGCCGTCGCAGATCAGTCCGCCCAGATCGCCGATGACGTTGCCGGCGGCCAGGGTGATCCGCGGCAGATCGAGGCCGGCGTGCTGGTAGACGATGGCCGCCGCCGAGGCGATGCCCGCCGCCATCGCGCAGCCGCAGATCACCGACAGCTCGCCGACGAAGCACTTGGCGTAGGCGTTGACCAAGTGAGCCACGGCGATGCTCTCGAGGATCCGCTCGGCGTCGACGCCCATCTCGCGGCCGACGATGTAGGGCGTGAGCGTGGCGACGATCCCCTGGTTGCCCGATCCGCCGGAAGTCATGGCCGCTTGAGCCATGCCGGCCATGCGGGCGTCAACCGCCGAGGCCACGCGGAGCTTCGCGCGATAGAAGACGTCGTCGGCCAAGAAGCCGTCGCGGTGCATCTGGAAAAGCTGGCGGGCCGTGCCGCCGACCTCGAAGCCCCACTCCGAGATCGCCAGGTTCATCTCGATGCCGCGGCGGAGGTAGGCGCGATCTTCGGCGTCGATCCGCTCGGCCAGCGGCAGCACCTCGGCCATGCTCATCCGCTTCAGCGCGCCGCGGTAGGCCAATTGGGCGCCCGGCGAGCTGGCATCCGCCTGCCGCACGACTTGCCCGTCCTTCTCCAACAGCACCACGTTCGTATGGCCGTCCGCCAGGACGCAGCGAACGCAATGCCGCGCGCCGCTCAGCACGACCTCGACGTGGAAATCGCTCTTGCCGGAGAGGCATTCGAGGCGGCAGCGGCCGGAGTCGCACAGCGCCTTGGCCCGCTCGCAGGACCTCGTGCGGTGACCGACTGGAGGAGTTCGAGCTTGTCGTCCGGCCTGGCGAGCACCGCCCCCAGGGCCGCGGCGATGAGGTTGCCCTTGGCCCCGTTGCTATGCGGCACGGTCACCGCCGCCCCGTTTTTGTACGTTCCCGGATCGACCTTCAGCAGCAGCGATTCCACCGGCTCGCCCAATTCCGCCGCCGCCGTGGCCGCGGCATACGCGCAGGAGATCGGCTCGGTGCAACCGAACGCCGGGTAGACCTCGTGGGCAAGGACTTCTTTGAACAGATTCAGATTCATGGGGGGGGCAGCTCGGTAAGGACTGACAACTGTCTGGTTCTATCGTAACAGCGCCGCCGGGCCGGTGGCAAGCGACTTGGCGCTTGCACTGCGTTCGCCTAAATTGGACTCATCTTGGGTGGGGATGATCGCGGGCCACAATCGGGGAGCAAGAGACGATGTCAGAGCAAACGCCGCACGAGAGAATCGCGTTTCGCCAGGGGCCGATCGAGGGCGTGATCTTCCGCCCGCTCGCCCCGCACAGGGACCACCGCGGCTGGCTGATCGAGCTGTACCGCGAGGATGAGCTGGCAGCCGATCTGCATCCGCTGATGGCCTACGTGAGCGAGACGCTGGCGGGCGTCGCTCGCGGACCGCACGAACACCGCGATCAGACCGACTACTTTGCCTTCCTCGGGCCGGGCGAGTTCCTCTTGTACCTTTGGGACGCCCGAGCGGAGTCGCCTACCCGCGGCCATTGCATGAGAGTGGCGGCGGGCGAGTCGAACCGGCAGTGCGTGATCGTTCCGCCGGGCGTGATTCACGCCTATAAGAACGTCGGCAACACGCCCGGCTGGGTCTTCAACGCCCCCAATCGTCTTTATGCCGGCATAGGCAAGCGCGAGCCGGTGGACGAGATTCGCCACGAAGACGCCGGAGAGAGCGTCTATCGGCTGGATTGAGAACGCGTTTTGAGAATCTCTCCTCTCCCTTTGGGAGAGGGGCAGGGGGTGAGGGCCGCCTGCCGCGAATCGCGGAAAACCGAGCAATCTGCCGTGACCCGCCCTCACCCTATCCCTCTCCCAAAGGGAGAGGGGACCATTTCCAACGCCGTGTCACCGCGAGGGGGCCAGTTGCGTCGGCGGCGCCGGCAGCGGCACGCGGAGAGGCTGTCCCGCCGCGAAGGCGTTACTCATGCCCCTGATCTGGTCGGCCAAGCCCGGATTGTTGTACTGCACAGCGAGCTGTATCGCTTCACTGGCGGTTTCGACGGCCAGATCATAGCGTCCCGTCTCGGCATAGGCGGCGGCCAATCTGGAGAGAGTGAACGGATCCTTGCGGTGGGTCAGTTGGGTTGCCTTTTCTGCAATCTGCACCGCCCTTTTGCCGTCGCGGACGGCTGGATCGGGAAGGGTGGCAAGCAGCCAGGCGACCTCATCCATTGTGCCGATCTCGTTCGGCGCCAGTCGCATGACTTCGTCGAGTTCGGCGATCGCCGCCGCCGGTTTCTGCAAGCGGATCAGCGCCAGCGCCAGCGATTGGTGGTAGCGGGCATTCTCGGGCTCGATGTTGAGGGCCTTTTTCAGTTCGGCGGCGGCATCCTCGAAATCGTGGAGCATGAAATAGGCGCCGGCGAGATTTGCGTAATGGAAGGCCGCGTAGGAATTGACTTGGGAAGCTCGCTTGAAGTAGAAAAGGGCCTTGTCGAATTGCTTGCGGTTCATGTAGGCCACGCCCAAGTTCGCGTTGGCCGCGTCGTAGCTCGGGCCGTACTTCACCGCTTTCTCGAATTGCTCGGCGGCCTTTTCCACATTTCCCGGCATGGTGCGGTCGCCCTGAAATGCCAGCCCGAGATGATTGTAGGCGAAGTAGTTGTCGCTGGTTACGTCCACCGCATGTTGGAAGACGGTCTTGCTATTCTCCCAGGTCGCGACCTGGGCGACGGTGAGCGCCGTCCAGGCGGCCAGCACGACTGTCGCCGTGACGCTGACGGCGGTGTGTAGACGGGGCAGCCGCTCGACCAGCTCGGCCAGGCTCCAGACGATCATGATGTAGACGCCGATCATCGGCAGATAGGTATAGCGGTCGGCCATACCCTGGGCACCGACCTGGATCAGCCCGATCACCGGCACCAAGGTGCCGAGATACCAGAACCAGCCGACGGCCAGGTACGGCCGGCGGCGGAGATTCCAGAGCGCCAACGCCGTGATCGCGATCACCACCAGTCCCCCGCCGATTCCGTACCAGACCAGCCGGGCTTTCGCGTCGTCGCCCATCACCGCCAGGTGCGGATAGAAGACCGCCAGGTTGGTTACCAGCCGCCCTTGACGAAACGTCTCGGACAGATCGATCGGCCAGATCAACTTCCAGAGATAGGCGGCCGCGGAGAATGCCGCGTTGTAGATGCGATAGGGTATCGTCACGTTGTCGGTCATGCTCATGCAGCCCATGCTCTGCTGACCGCGCGCCACGATCCAGGAGACGATCGCCGACAATGCGAACAAGGGCAGTTTCTCGACGATCAACGACCCGAGCGGGATGATCCGCCTGGCCCATCCGCGAGGGCCTTCCGGGCCGAACAGTTGCAGTTTCTCGATGGCGAACGACTCGACCGGCGATGGCGGACAACGGGAAGGGAGCGGTTCGGCATGCTCGGCCAAGCCCCACTTCGGCTGCCAGCGACGCAGCGGCCAGAGGTCCAACAGCAGCAGCACGCAGGGGAGCGTCACCAGCATCGACTTGGCCATCAATCCCAGGGCGAAGGTGACCACCAAGGCCAGATAGCGGCCGGTGCTGGGGCGGAGGACGTAGCCGCCGTAGGCCAACAGCGTGAGCATCCAGAACAGCCCGCTTAAGACGTCCTTGCGTTCCGCCACCCAGGCGACCGACTCGACCCGCAAGGGATGCAGGGCGAACATCGCCGCCACCAGGGCGCTGCACCAGAAAGCGGCCGTCAATCGACGCAGGGCCAGAAAAAGGACCATTGCCGCCGCGGCGTGCAACAGGATGCTGGTCAAGTGGTGGTAACCGGCCTCGGGGCCTCTCCAGGGCTCCGGCGACTCGGCCCAAGAACGAGGCCTGTCGTGAACGCCGTAGAGGTGTCCGTCGATAATATGCGACATCCACGTCAGCGGATGCCAATTGCCGGCGTGCGTGGCCGTCAGACTCCAATACAGAGGATTGTCCGTCCAACTCCTCCACGCGCCCAACGAGAGCCCATCGATCACGTGCGGGTTGCCGTAGACGTACGGATCATCGTCGCATACGGTGAACTCGAACTGGCAGGCCTGGCCGTAGACCAGCAGAACCATCAGCAGCAGGAAGCCGCAAACGAGCCAGGCCTTGACTCGCTCCACCGCCGAAGCCTGCGGATCCAACGGCTCGTAGTTCCGGCTATTCCCTGGTTGTTGTCCCATGTGGCGGCGCTCGATAGGCAGTCAACTCCAGTCTGTAATTATCGCTTGCGGCCGCTAGGGTTGTCAAGGCAAAGGCGCAGCAACGGATTATGGGGCTTGCGGTCCCTTGGGACAGCGGGGGGCGTTGGTCCGCGTCAGCGCTTCCCTTCGGGGCGCGGCTAAACGGCCGCTAGAACAGTGGCGGCGGCGTCAGATGTTGGCGCCCCTACTTCTTCGTCTTGTCCGCGTCCTTCGTCTCCGGCGGGTTCCTCAGCCTGATTTCGCGAGTCGCATCGACCTTGCCGAAGAGATTCTTCATGTCGAAGGTGACGGTTGCAGTGAAGGTCTCTTCGTCGCCGGAGAGCTTCAGGTCCCTGGGCACTCGCCACGAGTACCCGCAGGTGCCTCCTCAGCCAAAGGGCATTGTGCCCTCGGCCACTTTCTTTCCGGAAGAATCGGTGATGACCACGGTCGGCCCGAACGCGGCATAACGGGGTGAGGTCATCTGTTTGCCGTCTGCCGCCGTCCACGTGATCTCCCCAGCCTTCTTGTCCACGCCCTCCAGACCGTCGACCATAAACCCATTGCGGGGAATCCTGAGCACGGCGCCCAACCAGATCTGGTCTCCCGGCTTGAAAGTCGCTCCCTCGGACGGGGCTCGGAAATGCACTTCGGGCTTTGCGGCCAAATCGAGCAGGTACGGCTTGTCCTTGCGGATCTCGATCCTGCCGGCCGGCTTGGAAGCGCCCGAATCGAGAGTGTAATCGGGGCGGAGGCTGATGCGCAAATCGCCGCAGTCCACCATCAGGCGCAAAGGCCGGTAGTCGCCCACCGGCAGGCGGTGCTCGGCAGTCTTGGCGCGATCGGCTTGCATCGGGGAACCCGTTTCGCCGACGAGCAGGACGGTCTCCCTCGACGTGGATTCGTTCAAAGCCAGGCTGGCGAAGACGGCCAACGGCTTGATCTGCTTGTCGCCGACCGATAATTCGAACAGACCTCGCTCGCCGCCGAACGGGCGGACCGTCAGTTGGTCGCCGGAAGGCGTGGCCGAGATTCGATAGAACTCGCCGCCGGACTCGCGGACGGCGGCCAACGTGTTCATGCCAGGGTAGGAGTCCAGCGGCTGCTGCCCTTCGACGGGCGTGAGAATGAGCGGTGTGTCGGGGTGGTCCATCCGGCCGATCATGCCACTTCGCGGAACCAGCAGCGCACTGTAGGCCCGCGTGCCCAATCGCACCTCGCCCTTGCGGGCCGAAGCTGCCATTAACATCATCCGCCCTGCATTTCCATCGTAAGTCTTTCCGTAGAGGATTATCACCGGCAGCACGCGGATCGCCTGTCCCTTCGCCTTCGGCTCTTCGCCCAACGGTATGTGGACCGGATTGAAGATGACGGTGGCTTGCGGACCATTAAAAAGGCCGGTAAGGCCGTTGGGCGGGTCCTTCATGGGGGAAACTGCCGCGTCATTCGTCAGGTCCAGGTCGCCGTCGACGTCGAAATAGAGCCGGTCGTAACGGGTCTTCGTCCGCTTGCCGGCCGCGGACTTGTCTGCATCCGCTCTTGCCGTCCGTTGGTTGGCGCTGACTGCCGTGCCCGACTGGTCGAGCACAAAGTAGAACTTCGTTGCCGGGCCTTGCTTCCCCGGGGACTGTCCCGATTTTCGTGTCAACGAAAATGGGACTGTCCCCCTTTCCCGGCCGAAGGCAATCGAGCCGTAGAGCGGCTGCTTGGAGTTCAGCTTGGGATAGGCTTTAACCTCCTTGGCGGGCTGGGTGCGGAGCGAAGCGATCTGGCCGCCGAGTAGCGGGAACTCGGAGATTGCTCCCCGCTCCTTCTGGTCGTAGAGCGAGACTTCCTTCATGTCGAACACGGCCACCTCGTCGGCGCCGGGTTTGCTGGCGGCGACGGTCTTCTCATCCGGCGGCGCCTTTTCCTTCACTGCCGGACCGCACGATGCCGAGCAGAAGAGCGCAAGAGCCAGGATTCCTGCAACGGCCCAATGGCGTCTTTTCATGTCTTGTTTCCTCTTCAAACGAAATGTGTCTTGAGAATCTCCCCTCTCCCTTTGGGAGAGGGGCAGGGGGTGAGGGCTGCACGGCGCACATACCTCGCAAAATCGGGCCGTTTGCCGCCATCTGCCCTCCCCCTAACCCTCTCCCAAAGGGAGAGGGGACCGACTTCCAAGCACGTTCTTAAGGGAGTCACTCCGATCCCTGTTTTTGCGGGCCGGGAAAGGGAATTTTCACCACGCCCGCTTTTTTCTTGTCCCGCGACAGTTTCGATGCTGGAAAGAGGAAGCGGGCGCCACTGACGTTCTTCTCTTCGTAGCTCGGAATGTAAATGTTGTTTCTGGTCTCCTTGCTTGTCTTGAGGTTTTCGTATTGCTCCTTGGTGAAATAGACCTTGAAGTAGCCCTCGGAATCAAGACGCCGCATGCCGGCGTAGGGGAAGTCGAGCCAGATCTCCGCACCAGGCCAGGGCGCCGGAGTCAGGATGGGGGGCGAACCGTCCTCAAAGAGAATTCGACCATAGTAGAACTCCGGTTTGGCGATCGTGACCGGTTGAGCAGTCTTTTTGTCGAGGGCGAGTTTTTCGCCGCTCAGCTTGGGATCGTCTCTCTTCGGTTCGGTGAACCAATTGCCCATGGTCAGGGTGAGCCAGGACTTGCCCGCCTTCAGATCGGCGATTTCCTTGTCGGAGAAAGCCGCATGGAAGTAGCCCTGGTAGTCAACGCCGCCGAGCGGGATGGGTGCCTTGACGTTCTTCTCCCAGAGCGTCATCTTCGTCTGCACACCAGAATCCGCCGCCGGCGCGGAGTTGTCGAAGTTCACCCGCGCGAACCAGACCCTGCGATTGGGCTTGATTGCCTTGCTTTTCAACGGGCAGTTGGCTGCCTCGTTGATCAAGACCGTGCTGTCGGGCAGTGCGATCTTCTTCCAAAACCCTCGATCGGCGGCGCGATCGACAAAGATCGTCAACGTCGGCTCGTACGTCTCCGCGTCTTCCCGGCGTTGTGCAAAATAAAGAGACAGTCCGCCGGCACAATGATAGTTGACGTTGTAGTCGACTTTGTCTCCGTGGAAGGTCCTGACCTCCGGCTTTTTATTCTTGACGATAACGACATGATCCCGCAGGCGAGTCGCGCAGTGGAGCTTGACCAGTTCGCCGATCTCGCCCGGGGTGGCCTTGAAATAAAAATTCTCGTCGCCGCTGTGATCGAGCGAATAGACCAGCGAATCGTGCCGGAGGATCTCGGTCCTCCCGTTCTTGTCCGGTCCAATTCGTTCGAAGGACATGCCGTAGCCAGACCGCGCACAACTTAGCAGTACCACAACCGCCGCAAGCAGGGATTGACAGGTTCTCATGGGTTATCCCCGTTTTCGTGAAGTGAAGTAGTGGTTCACAGGTGGGCAAAGTCGCCTTTCGCTCCGCGAAAGCAGCGCCGCTTTCGCGGAGCGAAAGGCGACAATGTCCGCAACGTTTGCGGCACACGACCGGCGACGTGTGAACGGTTACGGAACTGACTGCAATCCCTCCCTTTGCGGACCGGGAAACGGAATTCTCACCACCCCCGCCTTTCGCTTGTCTTGAGACAGCTTCGATGCCGGAAACTCGAATTGGGCCGTACTGCTGTTCCTTTGTTCGTAGCTCGGAATGTAAATGTTCTTTCTGACCTTTTCTGCTTTAAGCTTCTCGTATTGTTCCTTGGTGAAAAAAACTTTGAAATAACCCTCGGAATCAATCTGCGGCACGCCGGCGTAGGGGAAGTCAACGGAAATCCCCGCACCAGGCCAGGGGGCCGGAACCAAAATGGGCGGAGAACCGTCCTCAAAGAGGATTCGGCCGTAGTAGTACTCAGGCTTGGCAATCGTCACCGGCAGAGCAGCCTTCTCGTCGAGCGAGAGTTTCTCGACGCTTAGCTTGGGATGGTCGTTTCTCGCTTCGGTCAGCCAATTGCCCACCGTCAGCGTGAGCCAGGACTTGCCCGCCTTCAGATCGGCGATTTCCTTGTCGGAAAAAGCCGCATGAAAGTACCCCTCGCGGCCGATCTTGCCGAGCTGGATGCCGGCCTTGACGTTCTTCTCCCAGAGCGTGACCTTCGTGGATACGTCACTCTCAAAATCCACCGCAGGCTTAGCGTCGTCGAAGCGGACCCGCGCAAACCAGACTTTCCGCTTGGGCTTGGTTGCTTTGCTCTCCAATGGGCAGTTGGCTGCCTCGTTCATCAAGACGACGCTGTCGGGCAGTGTGATCTTCTTCCAAAACCCTTGATCGGCGGCGGGATCGGCGAAGATCGTCAAGGTCGGCTCGCAGGTTTCCGCCTCTCCCTTTCTTTGCATCAAAAACGCGATTCCGCCGATATCGTGAAGGTTCACATTGTAGTCGATCTTGTTTCCGCCAAAGGTTTTTGCCTCCCCCTTCCCTTTCTTGATGATGATGACATGATCCCGCAGACGAGTGGCGCAATAGAGCTTGACCAGTTGGCCGATCTGGTCGGGGGCGGCCTTGAAATAGAAATTATCGTTGCCGTTGCACCACGTCGAATAGACCCGCGAATCGTGCCGCACGATCTCGATCATCCCGGCAGGCCAGCCGGGCTGCTCGACCGTTGGAAAACTCTGGTCCCTGTCCGGTCCAATTCGCTCCTCGGCCAGGCCGTAGACAGACCGCGCACAACTCAGCACTACCAGGACCGCCGCAAGCAGTTGACAGATTCTCATTTAGCATCCCCGCTACCGTGGAGCGCAAGGCCGCGGCGCCTTGCTGCTCCGGTCATGATGGGGCCGTGAAGGCCGCTCTCGCCGCAGAGACTTTGTATATTAGACGGGGGATGTGTCGAAAAAGTTTCGACTTCTCACCGGCCCACAACGTTGCGGCGGCGATTGCAGAATGTACCTGATCACAAAGCCTTGCCACGTTATCAGTTATGATAACATGCCCGGCCTGTTGTCGTGAGCCCCCCCGTGCCACAGATTTATAGCGGCAGAGCGCTGAGCAACACTTCGCGGCAGACAATAGTGTCTGCCCCGTAGCGGCAGAAAGTGCCGGCCAGCCTCTGCCGCCGCGTATTCCTCTACGCGAAATGAGGGAAATCGTGAATGTCGTTGACGAAACTCTGCAGGGCCGAGTCGTGCGGATTGCCGCCCCCGGGGCCTCCACCGAAACCCCAACCCCCGTGCCCTCGTTCCGTGAATAACGGCAAGATCGTCTGGCTGCCGGCATAGGTGTCGCTGCCGCTGCCGGTGGTCGTGTCGGGCGTGAAGGTCACGATGATCGGATCGGTGGTGAAGGTCGTCGATAGAGTGGCGGTGCCATCGGTCAGCGTGACAGGGCTTCCCGTCAATGCAACGCCGGTGACGGCATCGACGAAAGTGACCGTGCCGGTCGGCGTCGTCGCGGTGCTGCTCGATCCCTTGGCCTTTACTGTGACCGTATAGGTGACGGCATCGCCAGTTGCCACGCCGTTGCTGGGCGACATGCTGACGTGGATCGTGGTGGCCGACAACGTCGAACTGACCGACACCGCCACCGCCTGCGAGGTGCTCGTGGTGTAGTTGCCGTCTCCCGGAGTGAACGTCGCGGTGATCGTGTAGTTGCCGGCAGGGAGCGATGACGTGCTCAGCGTGGCAATGCCGTTGGTGACCTTGGCGGGGCCGAGGTCAGTCACGTTGCCGTTGGCGTCCGTGGCGGTGAAGTCGACGGTGCCGGTGGGCAACGTTGCTTGCGAGCCGAATTCGCCGCACGGGCCGGGGCCACCCTCGCCGCTGCCGCTGGCCGACGGCACGCCCGAGACGCGGGCGAGGAGCGTCAGCGTGCCGTCCGGCGCCACCAGACCGGCGGACGTCGCGAGCAAGGTGAAGGTGCTGGCGGCGCTGACGGTCAACGTCGCGGCAGCGGCGGAGGTGCTCGTGGCGAAACTGCTGTTGCCCAAATAGGTGGCGGTGATCGAGTGGTCGCCGACGGCCAGATTGCCGAGTTTCAGGGTGGCCACGCCGCTGCTGTTGAGGCGCGCGGCGCCGATGGCGACGCCGTCGTCGAAGAACTGCACCTTGCCGCTGAGCGTTCCCGTGCCGGAAGTCGTGACCGTGGCGGTCAAGGCGACCTGATCGCCGTAGGTGGAAGTGCCCGACGAAACCGCGACGGTGGTCGTCGTTGCCGCCGCAACGGCTGTTGTCGCGTGGGTGGAGGCCGGTGCTTTTGCGGTGACGGCCGCACCAGCAAGGTGACCGGCGGCAACGAAAGCGACCTTCGAGGCCACCGGCGCGAGCACCGTAGTGTGTTGCAGGAAAGCCACGCTCAGCAATCGGCGATCCTCGAGCGGCTCGATCGAGAGCCCTCGCGAGCGCCGCACGCCGGCGGAGCGGCTGGTTGGTTGTCTTTGCGGAAACAGATCAGAAAACATGGCTGCAATCCTCATGGAAAAGGTGTGCGTGGATTCACGCAGTGTATCACGTTGCGGGGTGCTGGGTTGTCAAAATGGAAGTCGCGGTTCGTTGTCAGACATAATCGCGGAAGACCTGATCGACCGCCTGGTCTTGCAGGGCGGACGAAGCACTCGTCGGCGACCGCGTCTGCGAGGAGAGCGTGTCGACCAGTGGCTGCCAGGTCATTTCGGTTGTGGGCAGATACTCCTCGGCGGCGGCGCCATCGGGCAGCGTGGGCTCGGAACGGGCGGACAAAGCCGTCAAGGCGAGTGCCGCGGCTTGAGCGGAGATCGGCGTTGCCGGCGAGGCTGCCGTCGGCGTGTCGGCCGAAGCGGTCATGGTTACGGCGACTGCCGCGGCCGGGCTTGCCAAATGCTCGGACAGAGAAGCGGCGGCGCTGGCATCGCTGGCGGAGGGGAGACCGCTCGACACGAGGGCCATGCCGAATTGGCTGTACCAGCCGTTGCTCCAGCCGCCGAACCCGCCACCATAGCCGCCGCCCCAGCCTCCACCCCAACCGCCGCCGCCCCAACCGCCGCCGCCCCAGCCGCCGCCGCCCCAGCCGCCACCGCCCCAACCGCCACCACCGCCGCCGCGACTGCTGCTGACCGGGGCGATGGTGATGGTCGTAGTCGAGGTTGTCGTGCTGGTGGCTGTTGCCGAGGCCAAGTCGGTGACGAGTGAACGCACGATGGGGCTGCCCATGCCGGTGACGCCGTCGAAGCCCTTCGCCGCGCTGTAGCGGCCCGTGTTGCTGCCGCTAGTAATATCGTGGAAGTCAGCGCCGGAATCGGTGGCGTAAAGCGTGTAGAGCATCGCGTTTGCTTGTGTCAGCGTGCCCAGGCCGTTGGCCACGCGTCCTTCGTTGGCGATGGCGAGGATGGCGGCCCATTGCGGCGCGCCGGCGCTGGTGCCGCCGACGGTGGTCCAACCGTTGGCGCCGCTGCCGGACACGGTATCGTAAACCAGGAAGCCGCTGCTGGGATTGGCGTCGTAGGCCACATCGGGAGTGACGCGACCGGACGCAGAGACGCCGATCATCTTCTGGTAGCTGGGCAAGGCCTCATACTTGCTCACGCCGCCGCCGCTGTCGCTCCAGGCCGTTTCGCTGGAGTACGTGCCGGAGGAAGTTACGCTGAGCGTCGTGCCGCCGACGGCCAAGACGTTCGACGCCACCGCCGGCCAGGAGGTGACGCCGCTATCGCCCGACGAGGCGATGAAGGTGACGCCGGTGTGGCCTGCGGGCGTGGTGAAATAGCTGTCGTAAGACGCTTCGCCGTTGAATTCGTCGGTCCCCCAACTCATCGAGACCACCGACACGCCCGAGTAGTTCGCGGCATACTTCACGGCGGTCAGCAGATCGCTGAAGCTGTCGGAATTGGCCTCGACCAAGACGATGTTCGCTGCGGGGGCGATGGCGTGGGCCCATTCAACGTCGAGAGAGATTTCCAACGACCAGTCGGCGTCGGTCGAGGGCAGCTTGCTGGTGCTGCCCGTCTGGCTCATGACCTTCAGGTTTGCGGCGGTCAGGCCGAACTTGGCGTCGAAGGTGGCCAGGTCGCTGGCGATGTTGGGATCGTTGTAGGCGTCGATGATGGCGATCGTCTGGCCTGCCCCGTCGCCGCTGACCGAGCCTTTGAGCTTTGTGACCAGGCTGAGGTTGTTCGCCAGGTAGGCCGAGGTGATCTGCGCCGCGGTGAAGCCGCTGCTGGAGACGGCCGGCGTAGCGATCACGTGCGCCAGGTCGGCGAGGCTGGCCGCCGAGAGCAGGGCTCGCGATTCCAGCGACTCGAACGAGCAGACGCGGCGCCGCGGCCGCGACCCACCGGACGATTTCGCGCCTGAGAACTTGCGCGACGCCGACGCGCGGTGGGATTGATCCGGCCGTCGAAACAACGCTCTCATGATTGTCCTCCGAGAGAACGGGAATGATGCGAGAAACCGGAACTCGCTGCCAGTTCACGGCTGAACTTGGGTTCTGCCAACGTGCGGCAAGGCGGTCGCGAGATGCGGAACTGCTTCACGATGACCCAGTTGACGCCGGGCGATCGCTCGAAGATGTATCCCAAGCAGTGGACCAGCCCGCTCGAAAGATGCTGCTCCCAAGTGTACTGCCACTGGGCGCTGGGCAAGTCGAAGTGCAAGCGGAGCGCATGAGGCTTGCCAAACAGTGCAACCCAGTTTTTCATGGAACAACTGACAAATACCGTCTGAATCTCTTGAATGCCGCTGGCGAGCGTATCGTAGCAATAGTAGTTTACGCCCACGCTTCCGCCCAGCGGGCGGAGCATCTGAAGCGAGATATCCCGCAGGTTGCCGTCATAGGTGTCACATTCGGTTGCCAACATGTTTCGCAGTCCTAATCCACTGCCACTGTCCCTGCCATTCTGGGACGAAAACCGCAGCGATTTGTCACTCCAAAACTTGATTGCTTTGGCAGTCGCCGGCGGATTTGGCGGTGGCTGCGGGTCAAGATCGGTAAACCGTGCCGCCTGAGCAGCAACCCCCGCCGCGAATGGGGCTGGCATTCCAGTCTGCCGCGGGGGAATACGGCAGCGGCGCCTGCAATCTGCGGGCACGCCTCGCACCGGTGAGTGTGACATTTCTGCCCGCAATTCGTCCTGAAACAATGGAAAGTAGATGAACAACGGAAAGAAAGGCCGCAATTCTTCTGCGGGGCCGGACGTTATTCTGTTGAGGCTGCGTTCAGACGGATGCCGAGAGAAGCGGCAACATACCACTATTGGCGGTTGGTCAAACGGCATCGCAGAGGGGGCACGGAGAGCTGAGGCAGTAAGTGGACGCGTTTGCCGAGCGCGTTTATAGTTAGGGGTAGGGGTGAGGCCGCGGCAGGCCGGAGGCGAGCGCCGTTCGATTGCGAAAAGAGAAGAGCATGACCACCCTGTCGGCGATGAGAGCGGCCACCGAGAGATCCTCGGTCAGGGGACTATTGGACAAGGCGAAAAACGGCGAGAAGGAATCGCTCGGCCAATTGCTGCAACTCTATCAGAACTACCTCACGATTCTGGCCGCCACGCAACTCGATCGCAAGCTGCGGCAGCGGATGAACCCCTCCGATCTGGTGCAGGAGACGATGCTGGCGGCCCACTGCGACTTTATCAAGTTCCGCGGCTCGACCGAGCGCGAGTTCCTGGTTTGGCTTCGTCAAATCCTGATCAACTGCCTGCACCACGCCGTGGACGCCCACGTGAAAGCCAAGATGCGCAACGTCCGCCGCGAGGTCTCGGTCGAGCGGGCAAACGCGGCCTTGGACCGCTCCGCAGCCGGCTTCGCGCAAGTGCTGGAGGATCGCGGGCCGTCGCCGAGCACCTCGCTGCAAGAGCACGAACGGGCCGTCGCCTTCGCCGATCAGCTCGCCAAGCTGCGGCCGCAATATCGCGACGTCATCGTGTTGCGCAATCTGCAGGGGTTGTCCTTCGAGGAGGTCGCCGACCGCATGAATCGCAAGCCCGGCAACGTGCGGATGATGTGGTTGCGGGCGATCGACAAACTCAAACAAGTCTATGAGCCAATCGAGTAGAAGCCGAAGTCGCGACTCCTTCGACGTGAGCGCCGAGCCCTCGATCATTGGTGGGCTCACGCGCGAGCAGAAGGACTGTCTCACCGACATTCTCGATCGTTACTTGTCGGGGTTGGAAAAGGGCATTCCCGCAAGCAGAGAGGAACTGCTGGCGGCGAATCCCGCGCTGGCCGAGCCGCTGAAGGCGTATTTGGATCGCCTGGACGAGTTGCACGGCGCGGCCGTGGGTCTGGCCGGCGGCGATCTTCACAGCGATGAGATTGCGGTCCCGGCCGATGAAGAGAGACGGCTGGGCGACTTTCGCCTGTTGGGCGAGATCGGCCGCGGCGGCATGGGCGTGGTCTACGAGGCGCAACAGATCTCGCTTGGCCGCCGCGTGGCCTTGAAGGTGCTGCCGTTTGCCGCCGTCCTGGATTCGCGGCAGATCGCCCGTTTCAAGCACGAAGCCCAAGCCGCCGCCCAACTGGACCATCCCAACATCGTCTCGGTCTTCGCCGTCGGCATCGACAGGGGCGTACATTACTACGCCATGCAACTGATCGAGGGCCAGCCGCTGGACCGGGCGTTGGCCGAGCTCCGCGGTTCGCCGAATTCCGGTCGGCCGGCGAAGCGGACGGAGAGTGCAAGCGTGCTCACGGATGCCGCAGAGGCCATCACCATCGACTACTGCCCGGGGCCCAGCATCGGCAAAGGGGACAGTCCCATTTTCGTTGACACGAAAATCGGGACAGTCCCCTGCCCGGCGACTCCCGGCTCGCTGCTGACTGCCAAATCGAGCAATCGGCAGGAGTATTATCGCACGGTGATGCACCTGGGCATCCAGGCCGCCGAGGCGCTGCACGCGGCGCACGAGCACGGCGTGGTGCATCGCGACGTGAAACCCTCGAACCTGCTGCTCGACGGCAGCGGGAAGCTGTGGGTGACCGACTTCGGCCTGGCCCGCTGCCGCAGCGACGCCCCGGTCACCAGGACCGGCGACCTGGTCGGCACGCTCCGCTACATGAGTCCCGAACAGGCGGCGGGAAAGTCGGCCCTGATCGACCAGCGCACCGACGTCTATTCGCTTGGCGTGACCTTGTACGAGCTGCTGGCGCTGCAACCGGCGTTCTCGGGCGAGGACGGGCCGGCGCTGCTCCGCCAGATCGAACAGCAGGAGCCGCGGCCGCTGCGGCAGTTGCAGCCCAAAGTGCCGGCCGACCTGGAGACGGTGGTCTTGAAGGCGATGGCGAGACAGCGCGAGGATCGTTACACCACGGCGCAGGAGTTCGCCGACGATCTCCGCCGCGTGCTGGATGGCCAGCCGACCTTGGCCAAGCCGCCGACGATTGCCGACCGCCTGCGGAAATGGACCCGCCGCCACCGCCGCGCCGTGGCCGCGGCCGCGGCCGTGTGTCTGCTGGCCATGTTGGGAATGGCGGCGAGCACGCTGATCATCGCCCGCGAAAAAACCAAGGCCGAGCAGAACTACGTCCTGGCCGAAGAGAACTTCCACCTGGCCGAAGAGAACTTCCACAAGGCGCAGGAGGCGGTGGAAACGCTGGGCGACTGCGTGGCCGAGGGCTTGGCGGAAGTGCCCGACGCGGCGCAAGTCCGCGGGGAACTGCTGCGGAAAACGTTGCAGTATTTCACCGAGTTTGCGAATCAGGCCAAGCAGAACCCGGCGCTGCAAGCCGATTTGGCGCTTACGTACAGCAAGATCGGCGAGCTCAATGAAGATATCGGCTCGGACCGCAAAGCGATCGCCGCCCACGAGAATGCTATCAAGCTCTTCGAGGAATTGGCCGCCGGCGATCCGCGCAAATCGGACTACCGCCGCCGCCTGGCCATCAGCGAGAACAATCTCGCCCTGCTGTTGGGCCGTTCGGGACGGATCGAACCCGCCCGCCAGGCCTATCGCGACGCCATTCGCTTGCAGGAGAAGCTGGTCGAGGAGTCGGGCAGTGCGGCTCTCTACTTGGCGGATCTGGCCCTCTCGAACGGCAACTTCGCCAAGCTGCAAAGCGAAACCGGGCAGCGTGCGGAGGCCGAGGCGTTGTTCGGTGAGGCGATCGGCCTGCAAGAGCGGGTGTTGCTGGCCCAGCCGCAAGAGCCCAAGACTCTGCGGAACCTGGCCGCCTCGCTCAACAATCTCAGCGAGCTCTGCGTCGATGCCGATCCTCCGCGAGCGGCGCAGTTGCGGGAAAGGGCGCTGGCCTATCAGACCAAAGCGGCGGACCTGCAGCCCGGCGAACCGAAGTATCGCCACGACCTGGCGGTAACGCACGACAATCTCGGCGAACTGCAATCGCGGCAAGGCCGCTTCGCCGCCGCCGCCGCCTCCTATGCCAAGGCCGTCGGCATCCAGCGGGAGTTGATCCGCGCCGCTCCCGCGCGGAACTCCTACCGCCACGATCTCGCCGTGAGTTACAGCAACCTCGGCTTGGCGGAAACTCGGCTGCACCGAACCGCCGACGCGGAACACTCGTTCCGGCAGTCCCTCGGCTTGCAGGAGGCGCTGGTGCGGCAGAATCCCGGCGACCTGGAACTGCGGAGCCACCTCGGCGGCATCTACAACAACTTGGGAATGCTCGTGGAGCAACTTCGCCGCGACGGCGAAGCGGCCGATGACTATCAGCACGCCGTCGAGCATCAGCGGTTCGCGCAAAGCCATGCGCCCCAGGTGTCGCAGTACCGGCTGTTCCTGAGCAACCACTACTACAACTACGCCCGCGTCCTGCGCCGGCTTGGACGTGCCGACGAGGCGGTCCGCGTCGCCCTGCTCCGCCGAGAATTGTGGCCCCACGATCCGCAACACTTGTACGCCGTGGCCGAAGAGCTTGCCGCGGCGACGGGTTTGCTGGCCCATTCCGCGCGGGGCGACGTCAGCGCGGCGCAGTGCGCCCAGTTCGCCGTCGAGACGCTGCGGAAGGCGAAAGCCGCCGGCTGGAAGCCGCCGGCAAACGGCGATTGGAGCAAGTCGTTTGCGGCCGTGAAGGATCGGCCGGGCTTCGCGGAATTGGTCAAGAGATGACGGCGAACAAGGAGTCAATGCCATGGCGGAGAACCGAAAACCACCGACAGACCGCTCGCAGAAGCGGCAGTCGGGCCGTCGCCAACTGCGATTCGAGCCCTTGGAGTCGCGATCGCTCTTGTCGGCGATCGCCGTGACTGCGCCGGCAGCGCATCGCAACCCGCCGTCGCTCGGCTGGTTGCCGCAGCGGAACGAGATCGTCACCCCGGCGGCAATCGGCCAGGGCGTGGGCTGGTCCGAGCAGGTCGGATCATCTCGCCAGCCTGTCTCCGCGGGCGGCCTCGACAGTCTGATCTCGACCCCGATGGCGGCATCGCCGGACGGGCGTCTGCTGGCGGGACGCGAATTGGGCAATGCGCCCCCGGCTTTACCCACGCAGCTCTACGACCTGATTGCCGAGTCGATGGTGACGATGGAGCGGTTGTCGCCGTACGGTACGATGTCGCCGCTCGGCGTGCCGGGTGCATCTTACGATCTGATGCACGTAGCCGACAGTCCGGCCGGGGTGGATCGACCGGAAGAACCAAGCGGACAGTCCGATTCGATGGCGGCGGCGGTGTCAACGATGCCTCTGTCCATCGAGATGATCCTTGCTGGCCCGACGGCTTATTCGGTTACGTATGGCGGAGCGCCGAGTGGCCACAGCGGGATCGCGCTGGCGCAATTCTTGCCCAGCCGCTCCGCCGCTCCGCCGGCGGGCGGCAACGCCGCCCGTGGCTTCGCGTCTTTCCCAGGCGGCCGCTCCGATACGTCCGGCGGCGAAGGCGGCGGCGCCAGATCGAGCGCGGCGCTATCATCGATGCCGGCGCTATCGACGAGCTTAGGCAGTGGGAGCAATTCCGCCGCTCCGCCTGCTTCCACATCGGACTTTGGTTCGAGGGCGAGTGCCGGCACCGCCGGTTCGCTGTCCGCCGATTCGTCCAACGACGCGGAAGGCGGTTATGTCGATATTGGCAACATGCCGGGGGCGTCCGGGCTGCTGAGTCCTGCCCGGCAGTCGCCGATCGAGGGTCTCGACGATGGCAGCGTCGGCGATCCCGTGAGCAGCGGCGGGCCTGCGGGAGATGCGCCGCGCGATGGCGTGGGCGTTGTCAAGGACGACCCGCAACCGGCGGATGCACATGCCGATGACGTTGCCCCGCTCGATTTGGCCGAGCAAGCGTCCGCTCCTTCGCCGTCGAACGCTGCGGAAGGCGGCATGGTCGCATTGGCGGTCGCCGCGCCGCAAGACGCCCAACCGGTCTCCACGGAATCGCCGCAGCCCGGCGGGGCTCTTCCCAACATGCAAGAGATCGAATTGGACAACGGATTGGGGCTTTTCCACGCCTTCGAATTGGCCACGGCGCCGCTTCAACTCGGCAACCGGGCCGCAGAGGGCTCGGAGAAGACGAGCGAGACCGGCAGGCCGTCTGCGGCCGACGCCTTGCCAATGCCGCCCGCCCACTCCGCGGTGAAGCCGGCCAAGTCCGAGGACAACGATCTCGGTGAAGAAGTCGGGCTGCGACCTGTTGCACTTTCCTCCGTCGTCTTCGCCGCGATGCTCGTGCCGGTGGCCAACGCCGGCCGGGCAAGAGGATCCTCCGACCGCCGTCGGTCGTCGCCCTGACGATTCCAACGCAGCCAATCGGTCGGCCGCGGCGGAGAGGTCGTAAGCATTCACGGGCCGTAACCAGAGGGGGACGGAGGAGGTTCTCGGCGACAGACTTTTCGACAAGGGAAGATATTTTCCCGAAAACCTCCTCCGTCCCCTTCCCGCCGTGTGGACGGTCACTTTGCTGTAAATCCGTTCGAGGTCGATCTGACGCTCGCCGCCACTGGAGTGCCCGTGTATAATTGCCGGTAAAGGGCCGTGGGCGCGAGAGAACGAGAATCCCACGGAAGGCACATGAGCGGGAGAGCAGTTGTCGGCGGAGGTGTTCGATGACGAAGCGAGTCATTTGGGGATGTTGCGCGATTCTTGCGCTGGGCACTGTCCTATCTGTTCCGAGCGTGGCCAGAGCGCATTGGTCGCGTCTGGCGCGGTATATGCAACAGCTCCGCAAGCAGCAAGCGGCGTCAACCGCCGAACCGGTCAGTTTCCAGGGAGTCGTGCAGAGCGCCACCTCCAAGCAAATTGAAGTTCTCGTCGATAGGCCGTCAGATCGTGACAACAAGGATGGCAAGAACAAGAAGGCGCCGCACGGAAAGTGGTCGGTGCTTCTGCCGCCCGATACGCCGATCCACGTGAAAGGGGAGGCGACGCCCGATTATCTTCACTCCGGTCTAGTGGTTCAGTTCACCGTTCCCGAGGAGAACAAGGAGACGGTGGCGACCGTCCACGAGTTGACGATTGTGACGGCCGCGTCGCGCAAACATGCCCATCGAACCCCGGCGGCAAGCAAACCAACCCACGGCAGCAGCGATTCTGCGGCATCGGCCGCCAAATCGGAAGGGCGAACCGTCGTCGGCCAACTTGGCCATTTCCATGACCAGAAGTGGCCGGTGCTGGTTGAAGGCAAGACCTGGCACGTGGAATTGGCCGACGACGTCAAGATCAATGTCGCTTTTGCCGGCAGCCGTTTTGTTGGCAACGGCGACAAGATCACGGTCCAGGGCGAAATGGTCCACGGCAAGCCGGGCGTTTGCAGCGCTACCGATGTCGAGGTAACGCTCAGCAAACCGCTCAGCGCCTCCCACGAGGCGAAGAAGTAACACGACATGGACGACGGTACGATCCAGTTCTGCCGGAGCCCCGAAGTTGTCGGCAAGAAGGTCAAGGCGGCGCTGGGCTCAGACTGCCGTTGATCGCCGCAAGACCAGGTAGCCCACGGGCACCAACAGCCGCGTCAGCAGCATGTTGGCGATCAGGCCGCCGATAACCGCGATCGCCAGCGGCTGCTGCATCTGCGCTCCCGGACCGAAGGCGAATGCCAGCGGGGCCAGGCCGAAGATGGTGGCAAGTCCTGTCATCAGAATGGGACGGAATCGCGTGCGGCCGGCGCGGAGCAGGGCCTCGGCCAACGGCACGCCCGATTTCGACAATTGCCCGATGTACTCGATCAAGATGATCCCGTTCTTCACGTCGAGCCCGATCAACAGGATCATCCCCATGAACGACGACACGTTCAGCGGCGTACGGGTGATCCACAGGGCCGCCAGGGCGCAGGCGAGCGAGACCGGCTGCGAGAGGAAGATCAACAGCGGCAGCAAGAGGCTGCGGAACTGAAAGCCCAGCACCAGAAAGACGATGGTCGAAGCCACCGCGAGCACGGCCAGCAGACTGCCGAAGGCCTCCTGCTGCGCCCGATAGTTGCCGGCCAGCTCCCAGCGGTATCCGGCGGGGAACTTCAACGCGGCCAGGCGAGTCTCCAATTCCCGGTTCAGGCTTCCCAGATCACGGTCGCCCAGTTCGGCGGTCACGGTGATTACCGGCTGCTGGTTCTCGCGCCACAATTCGTTGGGCGTGCGCAAGAGCGCGATCGAGGCGAGCTGCCCCAGCGGTACGAAGCCCGGGCCGCCGGGCGATCCGGCCGGCGTCGAGCCATCGGCCCCGGCGAGTGGCGGCAGACGGATCGGCAGCTCGGGCAACCGCTTGCGGTCGGACCGCACGGCATCCGGGCAGCGAACGCGGATGTTCATGATGCGGTCCTGGTCGGGCAGCGTGGCGGCCACCTGGCCGTAAAGCGCGGCGTACACCTGGTTCTCCACGTCGAGAGTCGTCAAACCCACCCGCGCCGTCGCGGCGCGGTCGGGGCGGACCACGATGTCGGGATTGCCGAAAGAGACGTGGGTGTTGACGTCCGTGCCGCCGGCCTGCTCGACCACCCGACCGGCCTCTTCGGCCAGCCGCCGCAACACCGTCCGGTCCGGGCCGAAGAGCTTGACTTCGACCGGCCGCTGCACGCTGTTGAGGTCGTTGATCTGGTCCTGCACCAGCGGCACGAACTCGATCTCCAATTCGGGGACCTCGTTGGCCAAGCGGCCGCGCAGCCCGTCGATAATGCTCTCCATCGACGGACGTTGGGCGGAGGGCTTGAGGCTTACGAGGATGTCGCCGCGAAAGGCCTCCGTGGCGAACAGGCCGTTCTCCGCGCCGGTGCGGCGGATATAGCCGTCGATCTCGCGGGTCCGGGCCAGCACGGCCTCGACGCGGTGCAGCATCTTGTCGGTTTGACCGAGCGAAGTGCCCACCGGCGCCCAGTAATCGAGAATGAACGCCCCTTCGTCCATCTCCGGCATGAAGCCCGATTCCAGATGATGGTACAACCACCAACCCGGCACGCCGGCCAAAAGCGCCAAGAGGATCGTGACCCGCGGAAACCGCAAGCCCCGTCGCAACAGCCCTTCGTAACCGTTCGCCAGCACGCGATAGATCGGCCCGGTCGCAGGCATGCGGCGATGTGCGAGGAAACGGGCGGCCAGCACGGGAATTACCGTGAGACTGATGACCATCGAGACCAAGAGCGCGATCGCCAACGCGAGACTGAGCGACTGAAAGAACTGGCCCACCACGCCGTGGACGAAAGCCAAGGGCACAAAGACGAGGATCGTCGTCAGGGTCGATCCGATCACCGCGCCGCTGATCTCCTTGCTTGCCCGGTCGATGGCCTCGTCGCCCGATTGCCCTTCGGCCAGGTGCCGGGCGATGTTCTCGATCACCACCACCGAATCGTCGATGATCAGCCCGATGGCGACGGCCAGGCCGCCCAACGACATCAGATTCAGCGTGTCGCCGGCCAGGTGCAGGAAGACGAAAGTGACCAGCAGGCTCAACGGGATGGACGATGCGGCGATTGCCGTCGCCCGCAGGTTCTTAAGGAAGCCGAAGAGGATCAGCACGCTGAAAAACCCGCCGATGAGGATGGCGTCGCGGACGTTGGCGATCGACGTCCGCACCAGCAGGCCCTGGTCGTAGACCGGCGTGATCTTCACCCCGGGCGGGGCCGATTTCCGCGCATCGGCCAGAACGACGGCCAACTCGCGGGAAATCGCCAGCGCGTTGCCGTGCAGGCGATGAAATACCGTCAGCGCCACCGCACTGCCCCCGTTGGCGCGGACGGCCACCATGCGGTCTTCGTGAGAAACCACGACGCGCCCCAGGTCCTTCACGCGGATCCACTGGCCGTTGCGGTGGTCGACGACGTAGTTCTCCAGATCCAACGGCTTGGCGGCCTGGGTGTCGGTAACGACCTGATATTGCAGCTTGTCGGGGTCGATCCGGCCGACCGCCCGCAGACGGTGCTCCTTGCCGAGCCGATCCGCCACGTCGGCCAGCGACAGGCCGGCGGCCGCCAGTCGCTCGGGGCTGATTTCGACGACGACCTCGCGGACGTCGCCGCCTTGGACTGCAACGTAGGAGACGTCGTCGATGCGGCTGATTCGCGGACGGAGATCGTAGTAGGCGTATTCGCGCAGCGCCGCCGGATCGCGGCCACCGGTCACCACGAAGGAGATGATCGGGAAGATCGAGGGCGTCTGCCGCTCGACCAGCAGGCTGGTGCCCGGCGGGAACTGGCTGCCGATTTCCGCCACTCGGGCGCGAACATCGTTGAGCGCCTGGATCATGTCGCAGCCGGGGGTGAAGTGGATGTCGATTTGCACCGCCCCGCGGATCGTCTTCGAGCATACCCGATTGACCCCCAGCACCACGCTCACCGCCTCTTCGATCGGGCGGGTGACCGAGATTTCCAGGTTTTGCACGGCCAGGCCCGGCGTCTCGACGATCACGGAAATCCGCGGAAAGGCGACCTCGGGATAGATGCCGCTGGGCATTTGCAGCATCAGCACGGCGCCAAACGCCGCCAGCGCGAAGATCGCGAACAGGATCAACCCGAAGTACGGCCGGGCCAGCGAGACGAAGTTCCGCGGTCGCCGCGCGGGCTCGGATTCGGTGTGCAACCCGCTCTGGATGCTCATGGAAGCTTGCCGCCTTCGCTTTCCGCCCCGCTTGCACGCACCTTGACTTCCGTGCCATCCGGCAGATTGTAGCCCCCCTCGACGACCACGGGCTCGCCGGGCTGCAAATCGGTCTTCAGCACTTCTACCGCGCCGCCGTCCTGCTGCCCTAGTCGCGGGTGCAACACGACGGCCTTTCCGCGGCGAACCACGTGCAGCAGCGGGCCTTCGCCCAAATCGTCGATCGCCGCCGCGGGAACGGCCAACACCTTCTCGCGGCTGCAAGTCGTAATCGCAACCGCCAGCGTCTGTCCCACGATCAAGCGACCCTGCGGATTCTCGACGAGGATTCGCACCGGCAGATTGCCGGTCTGCGGATCGGCGATACGGCCGATTAGCTCGACTCTTCCGGGCAATACGTCTTGCTGCGCGGCGGCATTGTCATTGCCGGCAGTGATAGTGCGATCGGAAGAGATTCCGGCAACTCGCACGCGCGCCGTTTGCCCCTTCCGCACACAGCGAGCGGCATCGACCGGCAGCCAGACGACCGCATAAACCTGGCGGGAATCGACGATTTCGCCCAGTGCGGCCCCGGAGGCCACGGTTTGTCCCAACCGGCAGATAAGTGAATCGAGCACGCCCGAGATCGGCGAGCGGATCGTGTGCAGGTCGACCTTCGCCTGGGCGGAATTGACGGCGGCCGTCGCCGCGGCTATGTGCGCCTTGGCTTCGTCGACCGCGGCCGGTCGCGGACCGAGCAGGAACGCGGCCAGATCGCTCTCGGCCATCCGCAACTGGAGACGGGCTTGCGTTACCGTCAGATCCGCCTCGAACATCTGCTGCTCGGGGATTTCCTTGCGGTCCCGCAAGGGGCGCAAGCGTCTTGCCGCCGCCTCGGCTTTACTCAACGCGACTTTCGCCGCTTCGATCGCCAGCTTGCGGCCTTCCCGCTCTTCCGGCCGCGGCAACATTTGCAGTTGCCGCAGCGCGGCCTGCAACGCATCGCAGGTAGTGATCTTCTCGCGGAGATCGGCGTTAGCGATCGTCGAATCGAGCTGGATGATCGGCTCGCCTGGGCTTACGTCGGCTGCCGGCGAGATGAGGATTTTGAGAATGCGGCCTTCGACCGCCGGCGTGAGCGTGGCGATCCTGCCCGGCAGCGCCTCGCAGCGTCCCAGGCCGTCGATCGTTTCGGTCATCGAGCGCCGCACGGCCGGCTCGACGCGAACGGTGACGCCGGCCGACGCGGCGTCGTCTTGACCCGTCTTGTCCTCGGACGTGGCAGGCCGGCACCCGCACAGCGCCACCAGCAGCGCCGCGATCGCCAGCGGGAAACCAAGAGAACCGCCCCAAGCCCATCCGATACTAACGATACGAAGGAATTTGTCGTCCATAGCGGTTGTCTGGGGCGGAGGCGGTTCTTGGATGGTGCAGCAGCGATGATGCGGTTCCTGGCGACAGTCACGTTCCTGTGCGGAACGGCGTGGTCTGCGGCGAGTTTGTGGGCGGAACCTCCGCCCATGCCCGCAGAGAGCCCCCAATCCATGCATTCTCCCCTCAGCGGCGAGCAATTGCAAGCAACGGCCGTGCCGCAGCCGCCGCGTTGGCCCACAATGTTGACCTTGGCCGACGCCCTGCAATGCACGCTGTCGTGCAATCCGGAATTGGTGACGATCAGGCAGAATTTGCGGGTGTCGGCTGAGGCGGTGGAGGTTGCCAAGCTGTTTCCCACCAGCTTGAATCCAACGCTTGCCGTCGATGTTCGTCCCTGGGTGTTTGGCGTCGCGGCCGATGGAGGCACGGAACGGCTGCTGCCGTATGTCAGCGTCAACTGGAGCCAGCCGGTGGAGCTCGGCCATCGCACCGCCGATCGGACGATGATTGCGCGGGCGGAGTTCGAGCAGACCCGCTGGAACATCGTGCAGGCGGAGCTTCTCGCGCTGGTGCAGACGTACCGCGCCTACGAGACCGCCGTCTATCGCCGCGACAAGGTTCGCGTCGCCTTGGACTTGGCGGCGGTGAACGATCAACTGGTGCAGGTATTGCGGCGACAACTGGAGGCCAATCAGGTGTCGGCCGCCGACGCCCTGTTGGCGGAGGTCGAAAATCAGGCGAGCCAGCAGCGCGTCGAGATGGCCCGGCAGGAGTACGCCGATGCGCTGGCCGGGCTGCGAACGGCCATCGGCGTCGTCCAGTGGGCAAACTCCGCAGAACCCGCCGGCCGACTCGAAGTGCCGCAGCAGACCGCGGCGGACGACGAAGAGGCGATGCTGCGAACCGCGCTCGCAGCCCGGCCGGAAATCCAATCCGCTCGCGCCCAGGTCGAACGATCGAGCGCCGCCTTGCGGCTGGCCCAAGCCGATCGAATTCCGATTCCCGCCATCGGGCCGGTCTATGAAAAAGACGAATCGGGCTCGAGTTTCTACGGCATGACCTTAAGCAGTCCGATTCCCGTCTGGAACGCCGGCGGGCGGCTCGTCCGGCAGCGCGAGGCCGAATACAGCCGCGACCTGGTCGCCTTGCGGCAAAGCGAGCAGCAGATCGCCGTGCAGGTGAAGGCTACTCTGGCGCGCTGGGGCCAATCGCGGCAACTGGCCCTGAGAACGGAGACGCTCATGCGGCCAATCAGCGAGCACGTGGCGCGCATGGAGCGGCTCTACGACGCCGGCCAGTCGGACGTGGTCAAACTGTTGCAGGTGCGGCAGCGATGGATCGAGTCGGCCAACACGCAGCTCGACGCCGTCTGGCAGACGACGCAGACGTATGCCGACTTGCTCTCGGCGTTGGGTGGCGTGCCGCTGCTGCGTCCGCCGCCGATGCCCGCTGGTCGCTAATAGTCCCCATCCCTCACCGCGGTGGGGCAGACATTCCTGTCTGCCTTACAGAATGCGGCAAATAGGGCAGACAGGAATGTCTGCCCCACCGAACGCCCTGTTGACCGCTTTCTCCGCGCGGTGAGAGACATGGGCCAGCCTCGCCGCGGTGGCGCACTTATCCTCCGGCTGCCCGCACGACCAGGATCATGAACGAACCCGGCTTCACGTTCAGCGGCATCTTCGGGCGCATCTCTCCCACGATCTCCGCGGTGGGCAGATAGAGCATGTGCGTCGCCGGGTCGAGGCCCATCGTCCTCGCGCCGCGCTTGGTGGCCAGCGTCTGCACGATCGCGAACTTGCCGGGCGAGGTCTCGCGGGCGACCGCCAGCGTGCCGTCGCGACAACTGGCAAAGACGTCGCCGTCGAACTGCGTCGCGTCCACGCCGGCGCCGATCGGCAGGTCGGCCAAGACTTTGCCATCGACCGCGCTCATGACGAGCAGCTTCTGCGGTTTGCGGCACCCGATGAAGAGACGCCGCTTTACCGGATCGATCGACATTCCCACTGGCGAGCCGCCTGGCGCGGTCGGCCAGCGGCGGACGACCTTCATCGCCTTGGAATCGACTACCGCCACTTGATCCTTGTCCACCAGGTTGACATAGATTCTGTCGCGGTCCGCCGCGAGGAACTCGGGCTTGCCGCCCAGGGCGACCGCCGTGTCGGCCCTGCCCGATCGGGGATCGACGTCGGGCGAAATCACGATCATCACGTGGGCATCGCCGCAGGAAACCAGCACCTTGCCGCAGCATGGATCGTAGATGATGCCGTCGGCGTCGGCGGCGGCTTTGACCTTGCCGAGCAAGGCGTGCGTCTTCGCGTCGAAGACGACCACCGAGCCGTCCTGGCCGTCGGAGATGAACCCGCGGCCGGCGGCGGGAACGATGGCCACCCCGTGATTGCGCTTCTGGCCCGGCATATCCGCCACGATCTTGCCGGTGGTCGCGTTGACGGCCAGCGTATGCGTACTGCGGGGAACATAGAGCAGCTTGTGCCGCGAATCGACGGTCAGATAGTCCCAGCCGCCCTCGCCGCCGATGCGGAAGGTCTCGATGACACGGTAATCGGCATTTGCCGATGGGGATGGCGAGGATGCCGACGGCTGCGCCCAGGCAAACTCGCTTGCCAGGACGACAGAAAAGGAAAGGAAGAAGACCGAGACGGCGAACTTGGCAGTAGACATGATGCACCCGAATCACGTTGGGGATGGAAAAACCAGCTTCCATGATGACGCCCTTGACCGGAAAAGCAAGATGGGACTGGCCCGCATGGCTCACCACGCGGCGGAAGACGGTCAACAGGTGTGCGGTGGGGCAGACATTCCTGTCTGCCTCACCGTGGTGAGAAATGCGGAGTATCCGCTGGCAAAGTGCCATCGATCCCCTGGCGGGGGTATGGTATGAGAATGGAACGCGAGCGAAAATGCCCGTCGAGCCGAGCGAATCGGCTGTGGTGGCAGAGACGGCGGCTCGACGTTGGCGCCTACGGTCGGGCGGCTCGCGGTATCCGTTTGCCCACTTTCGCGGGAGGTGTGCTATGTTCAACCGATCTCCAATGCAGTTTGTGCAAGGGCTCTTCGATTGTCTCTCCTTTCCGACCGCGGCCGGTCAACATGATCGTCGGCCGCCGCGCTCGACTTCCCTGCGGGTCGAGCGGCTGGAAGACCGGCAGATGCTCAGCGTACTCGGGCCTGCTAGTCCTTTGCAGAGCATCCTGACGGCGGCGGAGCATCTGGCCGCTGCAACTGTGCAGATCGTCAACCATGCATCGAGCCAAGCCAGCCTCAACAGCATTGTTCGTTCCACTCGGGCCGCCGCCGATGCGTTCGAGCCGGACGATACGGCCGCCCAGGCCAAGGCGATCGCGACGAGCGGGCGCTGCAAACGCACACCCTGGACGTGAAGAGCGACGTGGACTGGGTCACCTTCACGCTTGCCAGCCAAGCGGACGTTGTGATCGAGACCCGCGGCAGCGTCGGCAACACGCGGATGTGGCTTTATAGCGGCCCGAACGTGGGCGCCCAAGGCCAACTCAACCAGGTGCAGTTTGACGACAACGGCGGGGTCGGATCATTCTCGCGGATCATCTGTGCCGGCGCAGCCACATCCGCCGCAGGGCACCACGGCCTTGCCGCGGGCACGTACTACGTGAGGGTCGACGCCGCCCCCGGCGCCGCTGTCCCCATCAACTACACGCTCAGCGTCACCACGTTGCAGCCCGCCGACGTGTTCCTGGTCAAGAACAACAGCCAGCCGTCGGACATCCTGCTTTCCACCGCCATCCGCGTCGGCGAGGCCAGTCAATTGAAGGTCCCCTTCTCGTCGACCTACTCCCATGCGGCGCTCTACCTGGGCCAGGACCGCGTGGCCGAAATGCTGGGCACGGGCTTTACCGACCAGACCAGCTTGGAACAACTCTACGACCATGACGCCTGGATCAACGTCTACCGCCGCAAGGGCATCGGGCAGGATGGGCAGGCGGCGGTCGTCAATGCGATCGAAAAGTATCAAGGCACTCCCTACGCCTTCAGCGAGTTGGGCGTGTTTGGGCTGGCCACGCTCATGCCCTCCAATCCGCAGAAGATCAAGTCTTCGCTGATCTACGCGACCTACCTGGCCAACGCCTACGGCGCCAAGCGGATGACCTGCTCCGAGTTGGTCGCCAGGGCCTTTGCCACCGCCGGGACCAGTTCTTCGCTGACGCTCAACGTGCAACTGTGGCCGACGCTGAAATCATTGGGCAACACGAGCACGGACTTCTGCATGGACTTCACTTCGCCCACCATGCTGTCGCTTAGCTCAAGTCTGCAAAGGCTGGATGCGTGAGTGCGAGGCAGCCGGTTACGTACCCGGCACACTCCGTGTGGGCTGCTAAAAACTTGGTGGGGAGTGCGTTGGTTTTGCACCCCGGATTTGTTCCACGTACTTTTCACTAGCCCAGGCGTTTACGCCTGGGGAGGAGAGGCATCAACAAGTCACTTTTCGATAAGCCCCCTTTAGGGGGCGATGGCCGAAGTCAGGCGTTCTATCCGTTCACTGCGCCCCTAAAGGGGCTTAAGAAAAAAGGAAAAAATCTCCGCCCCCTTTCCCAGGCGTAAACGCCTGGGCTAGTGAAAAGGAAAGCACGCAGGAACAAAAACGGCATAGCATCTTGGTTCGATAACCGGTCGAATTCACCGTGCTTTTAGCAGCCCACACTCCGTGTGCCGTTCGTCGGGAGGGCGTTGCGGCAGGGCCAATGATGGCGCGCGGAGCGTGAACGCATCGCCATCTCAGTCCAGAAGATGCCGATAGTGGCCCCAGGCCGCTGGCCCGGGCTTTCGAGTTGTACGCCTTCGGCGTGAGGAGGCGAGTGCCGCCTTGTGGCGCGGCGGGAGCTTCCACGATCATTGCATTATGGGCTGCTCCGCCGTCGGCCAAGTTGGCTGCGGGCGGCGGGCCAGCGCGGGGGCGGGGCGGCCTTCCAACTCGGCGAGGTGCTCTAGCAGGATGCGGCGGACTTCGAGGACGGCGGCGGGATGGGAGTGGATCGAGGAGTGGTCGGCGGGGACGATGATCTCGCTCTCCGCGCCTTCGAAATGGGCGCTCTCGCGCGGGACCACGCCGTCGCCCTCGGCCGAAATCTTGGCGAGCCACGAGCCCTTCGGCAGCACGCCGACGATGCTGTGATACTTGACCCAGGGCGGACGCCGGGCGGCCAGCATCACCGGGAAGATCGGCGTGCGCGGGGCCAGCGAGTCAACGCTGTTGTCGATCGACAACAGCGACGACGGCGGAAACGCCCCGGGATTGCTCTTATAGAGCTCCTCCTGGGTCTCGGCCATGCGCTTGATCGGCGTGATCAGCTTGCCGAGGGCCCATTCGGTGGTGGGATTGGCGTAATTGCTGCCGCGGTGCGGAGTGCCGATCATCACCACCCGGCGGATCGAGGGGTTGGGCTGGAAGAAGAAGACCTCTTCCAGCCGTTGCTTCGCCTGGCGGTCGGCCTTGATTTCCTGGAAGGGTTCGTTGCTGACCAGCCGCCAGTAGTCGTCGCGGCTTGGGATCGTCTGCAAATGGGAGAGCAGCCCGCCCATGCTGTGGCCGATCAGCACCATCTGGTCGAGCGCCGGCTCCTGGTGGGCGGGGTCGAGCGTTTGGCGGACCTGAACCAGGTCGTGCCGCAACTGGGCGGCGCTGAGCCAGAAGGGCTGGGCGGTCGGGTAAAGGTAGAACCAGAACTGGTAATGGTCGCGGATTTCCCGCTGGCTGCGGAGATCGTTGAACATCTCCAACCAGGTCAAGGGGCTGGACCACAGGCCGTGGACCATCAACACGGGGATCTTGCCGGGCTCGTAGGGCTGGACCATGTAGAGGCCCTTCAGCGGCGGTTTGGTTCCCAGCAGGGCGTCGGTCGGTTTCTTCAACAGTTCCTCGGGATGGAGCAGGCCGAGGGTCGAGGTGTCGAGATTCATCTCCGGCCGCGAGAGGAAATAGGCCAGCGGCGTGCTCAGATCGCTCTCCAAGGGCACCGTGCGGCCGGCGACCTGCGTGCTGTCGGTCGCCAACGGGTCGTAGAGCTCGAGACAGCACTGGTTGCGGGCGGCGGTCTGGCCGGTCTGCGGATCGATCCGCGAGATGGGGCGGAGGAAGGCGGTGACCGGGAAACTCAGGCCGGCGGGATAGTATTTCGCCCCGACCGGCTCGTCGGGGTAACTGTGGCGGACGGCGATCAGCGGCACGCCCAGGCCGTGCGTCTGGTAGAGGTTTTTCAGGCCCTTGATATCGTAATCGGAGACGAACTCGAAACGCTCGAAGTCTTGCGGCTGCCAGCGGCCGCCGCGCAAGACGCAGTTGACGTCCCAGGCACCCGAGGCGGTGTTGATCGTCTTGGTGGTGTTGGGCACCAGCTCCTTGGTGGCGCAGATGATCCGCAAGGCCGCCTCGAGCGCGCCGTTGTAAAGGTCGCAGGCGCCGCGGTATTGCGGGTCGTACTGGTTGCGGGTGGCCAAGAAGCGGGGATCGAACAGGTAGTCGTAGGCGTGCAGGACCGAGGCGCCGTAGAGGTCCAGCGCGGCCTTGGGGTCGCGGTGCTCGATTTTTTTGCCGCCGATGAACGCCAACTCGGACATGGCGTAAACGGTGTCGTCCGCGGGCTCGCGTTCGCTGATCGTCTGGAGTTTTTTCAACAGCAGCGAGTAGTCGCCGCCCAGATCGTCGCTGAGGTTGTAGACGCGGAGCAGTTGCACGGTCCGCGGGCTGGGCTTCGGTCCGCCGTAAGAGGCCAAATTCAGTTGGTCGATCAGCGGGCTCTTGGGAACGGAGCGGAGCGAGACGGGGCTGGAGGAACAGCCGCCGACAGTCAGCAGCGCGAGCGTTGCCGCTACGAGACTCGCAGAGGCATACCGGCTGCGTGCGCGCGGAACCATCCTTGGATTCGCGGACCCGTCCATAGTGTGCGTAGGATAGGTAAAATCGCCAAGGGTGTCAACACGAGTTATCGTCCCATCGTCCCATTTACTCGGGAGACGGGCTTCCCAGGCTGATGAAGATCGGTCATACTTCAGCCAGTTAAGGAGGCTGAGCCGATGGAGAGGCTGAGCCGATGGAATGGACCACCCAGACGATTGATCGCTTGCATGAGTTGCACGGTCAGTACGTCGATCGACTGCTGGCCGATGTTACCGCAGCAAACCGCTGCCTCGGTTCTTCGCACCCGGAAAGAACTCGGCTAACGCGTCTGACGCGCGCCGAATTCGAGTCGTTGCTCAGGCAACCAACCGAAGATCCTCAGGTGGTACGTTCGTGGGTACGACGAATCACACGTGGTCACGAATCGGAGTTTCCGGAGTTGAAAGGCGGGGCTGGTTTGCCGCGTAGCGGTGGGTGCGATTCTGGTGCCCGGTTTCCCGGGCGACAGTGGCGCAAGACCGGCACGTGACAGCGTGTCTTCGGTGAGTTGGTTATCAGGTGGGACCAATGACAGGCAGGCCCTTCAGCGAGGATAGGATCTCGTCGCTCTCGAGTTCGGCGGCCTGGAGACAACTCTTATAGATCCCGTTAATCAGGTCATTGAATTCATCTGGTTCTCCCGGCCATGCAAGCCTGAGGCGGAGTCGCTCTGCCACGGCGTTGCACAGTTTGACCAGGATCGCCTGAGATGTGGGCGATCGCTTGAGTGAACGGCCCAGCCCTACGAGCAGCGGCGTCACGATCTGCGCATAGTCTCTTTGCCAGTCGCGCTCACCGGCACTCTGCCAGACCCGTGCAAAATACTCGTCGCTCAGGCGTATTGCCACGATCATCCAGGACGGGTCATAGCGGGCGGCCATTTGAGATCATCGACTCCAACTCTTCTTGCCAGGGACGTCCGGGGACGAGTTCCGACTCGTCGCGCCACACTCGAAGGCCTCGCTCCGAGAGCTTTTTCTGAAGTTGCCGTGCCATCCTTCGGTCGGCACTGTTGTAGCTCAGAAACACGTCGAATTGGGTTTCACCAGCCATAGTCCGCCGTCGCAAGTCAGGCGTAGTCGGTATAGAACCTGCAGAATCACCGCCGCCATTATTGCCCGCTGCTTCGCCCGCGCACAAGAGGGGTGCCGCACTTGCACCGCGATAACGCTTTGCTGCCGATAATCATCCCCGCCTGCCCACATTCCTCTTCAGATTCAGAACTCCATTTGGCGGAAAGCGCGGAAACCGACGCGGAGCGGGAGGAACGTGGCGGCGGCGCCGAGGAGCAGGCTGGCGACGGTGCCGGCGAGCCACCACCAGAAGAAATACGAGTGCAGGTGCAGTCGGCCCACCGCGTTGCCGGCGGGGGCGATGGCCTGGGCGACGAGGAAGGAATGGATGGGCAGGGCGGTCAGCAGGACGACGAAGAGTACGAACAGCGTGCTACTGACCAGGGTGAGGGTCCCGCCGAAGCCGGCGGCGATGCGCGAGGGGGATTCTTCGCGGAGATTGGGGAGCCAGGCCCCGAGCCCCACGGCCAGGCCCGCCAGGCCGAGACAGAAGACCAGGCAGGTCAACTGATGGCTCAACAGGATCAGCAGCGAGACGCGGAGCATCAGGTCGCTCAGCAGCACCAGGGCCGAGCAGGGGACGATGGCACCGCAGGCGGCAAAGAGGAACTTGCCCCAGAGGAGCGTGTCGCGGCGGACTCCGAGCTGGCCGAGGATCCAGAACCGCCGGCCTTCGAGGCTGATCATGGGAAAGACGAAGCGGGTGGTGAAGGTGGACAGCAGCAGCCCTACGACCGCGAGGTTCAGAAAGCTGACCATGTTCACGTAGGTCACGGCGGTCGTCGAGTAGCTGAACGAAGGGATGTAGAGGAAGTAGAGGATCAGGAAGCCGGCGAAGATCAGGATTTGCGACCATTGCAGGGGATCGCGGCGAAAGAGGCGGAAGTCCTTGATCGTCATTAGCCGCACGGTCGTGGGGAGGCGGCCCATCAGCCGCGAGAGCAGGCGGTCGAGCCGGGCCGCCTGCGGCCGCTTGTGCCGCCGCCCCCTGCCGAAAAGGCTGTTGTAGGCGGGGCGATAGAGCCGCTCGGCCGTCCAGAGGGTCAACTGGCGGAAGAAGAGGGCGTTGGAAATCAGCAGCGTCAGGAACAACACGCAATCGGACCAGACGCCGCCGGCGGCCGCCATCAGACCGGTGCTCAGCCACCAGCTCGGCAAGAGCCGCTGGTCGGAGATCTGCATGCGGCCGAGCATCTCCTGAAACCAGGTTGGGGTGAGCAGGTCGTTCCTCGGTCCGGCGAGCACCCAGCATCCCATCCATATCCCCACCGCCAGCAGCAACACGCCGGCGGCGACCAGGATGCTCTTGATGCGGTGGGGAAGGAAGCGGACTACCAACATGCAGAGGATCGCGCCGACGGCCACGGGAATATAGATGAAGGCGACGACAAACGGCGGCAGCAGCGCGTAGTAGTACCAGGGCGCGGCGACCACGACCCCGTAGGCCAGCAGCGCCGGGCTTCCCAGCAGCACGAACCCCCAACTGCTCAGCAGGATCGCCTCGTGGAACTTGTGCAGGAAAATCCTGCCGGTGCGGGCGGGCGTGGTCAGCAGGAAGGCGATCTCGCGCGAGCGGAACAGCGAGCCATAGAGAATCACTCCCGCCGAGAATGCCAGCATCAACAACAACGCGAAGAAGAACGCGCTGAACAGCCCGCCGACCGCCATGATGTACGTCTCATGATAGACGAAGGCCAACTGCATGAAGGAGAAACCGTCGCCGAACATCCAGAACATTCCACCCCAGAGTAGCGCGGTGAGCACGAGAACCAGCGAGACGCGAAAACGCGAATGGGCGAACAACTGCCGCACCAGGGTGAGCAGGATCCGTCGCCGCATCCGCGCGAACGTCCGCGCCTCGTCCTCGGGGGAGAGGAAGTCGCGAGGGAGGGCGGAAGGCGGAGGGCGGAAGAATGAGGGATGAGGGATGAAGGATGAAAGCGGAGGGCTGGGCACTTCAGTGCCCAGGGAAGGCGGAGGGCGGAAGGCGGAGAGGACACGGCGGAGCGGCGAGAGGCGAGCACCGCGGATGGGCCGCGAGGGCTGAGGCGATTCTCGCTCTGGCGTGTTGCTATCTTCCACAGTCTCTGCTCCGCGCTCGCTTCTCAGACCTCATCTCTTATCCCTCATCCTTCATCCCTCATCCCTCCGCCTTCATCCTTCATCTCTCATCCCTCGTTCTTTCGCCTCTACTGGGCACTAAAGTGCCCAGCCCTCATCCTTCCGCCCTCCCCCTCACTGGGCACTGAAGTGCCCAGCCCTCATCCTTCATCCCTCATCCTTCATCCCTCATCCCTCATCCCTCATCCTTCCGCCCCCGCCTTCCATTTCCGCTCGTCAGGTCGAGGAAGAGGCGTTCGAGCGAGGCGTCGTGCGAGGCCAGGTGGCTTTGCAGGTCGGCGACGGTGCCGAGAAAGTGGAGGCGTCCAAAATCCATGATGCCGATGCGGCTGGCGATCTCCTGGGCGACGTCGAGCGTGTGGGTGGACATGAAGACGGTGGTTCCGGCGGCGGCCCGGTCGCGGAGCCGGTCCTTGACGGCCCGCACGCTGCGGGGATCGAGGCCGACCATCGGCTCGTCGATCACCAGCACGGGCGGGTCGTGCAGCAGGGCCGAGGCGAAGACCAGCCGTTGCCGCATGCCGTGCGAATAGGTTTCGACCAGGTCGTCGAGGAAATCGCCCAGATCGAAGAAGTCGGATTCGCGGCGGATGCGCCCGGCAACGTCGGGGCGGCCGAGTCCCCGCATTTCGCCGACGAATTCGAGGAACTCGCGGCCGGAGAGTTTGTCGTAGAGGAAGGGCTCCTCGGGGACGTAGCCGATTGCATGGGCGGCGCGTCGGGTGTCGCTGACCACGTCGTGGCCGCAGACCCGCACCGCGCCCGACATCGGCCGCAGCAACCCGGCGAGCATTTTGATCGTGGTCGTCTTGCCGGCACCGTTGGGGCCGAGCAGGGCGAACAGCTCGCCGGTGGGGACGGTGAGGGTCAGATGGTCGACCGCTACCTTCTGGGCGTAGCTGCGTAGTACGTTGTCGAATTCGATCATCGGTGTCTGCGGGTTCGGTGCCGGTCGAAAGCCCACCAGCGGGAGCCGACCACATTCACGAGTTTATCGGTTTCCTTTTGGGTAAGGCGGACGAAGACGATGGAGGAGTCCAGCAGCATCGCCTCCTGCTTCAGCACGACGCCGTCGCGCCGCACCCAGAGTCTGCCCTGCACGTTGTGCTTGGTCCCGCCCGTTCCCGAATCGTAGCGATAGACGACCACCAGCGTGTTTTGCAGCTCGCCGTTCCAGCGGATGCGGGCCGCCTCTTCCACTTCGGCCGAGATGATCTCGATCGGGCTTTTGGTCGGCCAGAGGGGATTGAAGACGGGCACCGTCCATTTCTGGCCGACGTGCAGGCCGGGCAGCCGCGTCTGCGGCGAGAGCGCATCGGTCGGCAACGCTTTCGGCGGCAGAGAAATGTCGTGGCTGAACGTCTGATTGCCGGAGCGGATCTGCAACTGCAACTGCCCGCCGTCGACCGTGCCCCGCATGCTGATCTCCTCGATCAGCGGCTCGAGCCGCACGACCGAATCGAACCGCAGCAACCGCCCGAAGCCGTCGATGAGCATGGCGCTGTTGGCGTCGAGCGAGAGGTGATCGAGCGGCTGTTTGGCGAGGATCAGGAAGGGTTGCAGCCAGATCGGGGCCATGCTGCTTAGGGGGAAGGCGTCGAAGTGCACGCGGCCGTGGACTTCGGTCAACCCGGTGGGCTGCGACTTGGTGTCGGTCAGCGCCCAGCCGAGCGACTGCCCCTTCCACAACACCCGCCAGCCCACGACCGGATCGAGGTTTTGGGCCTCGATCACCTGCCGATAACTCGGCGGCTCGCCGACCAGCAACGGCGGCAGCACCTTCGTCGTTACCAGCCAACCCATGGTGACCAGCCATAGCAGCACGACGGCCGTGTTGTACCAACGACTGTTCATCAGGATTGCGGCGCAAATGTGTGACCGGCGTCCTACCCATGAGGCAATACCCATTTTACCATTTGGCGGCGGCGATGGAAGTTGCCCCAATCGCCCCGCTGGAAACACCGCGTGGACACGACCCCACCATCGCGCAAGCGAAATGCTGCAATAGCCGGGAGCTAACATCTCCCGGCAGGGACGGAATCGCATCTGAAATGCCGGGAGCTGTTAGCTCCCGGCTATGGGCAAGACAACACCATTCGTCGTCGGCGGCCGTACGGAGACCGACGTCGACCATGCCAATCCCCAATCCCCAATCCCCAGCCCCCAGCCCCCAGCCCCTAATCGCTCTTCCTCGCCCGTACCACCCTCGGCAGCCGGGCGATGTCCTTAATCGTTGGCCCGATCTCGAAACGCGGCTCGCTTTTCAACAGGGAACAGACGGCGTCGTGGATCATCGGGCTGATCTCGCTCAAGAAGTGGCCGCCGGGACGGAGACGCTCGGCGGCTTGGGGGATCAATCGCGCGATGACCTCGGTTCCCTTTGGACCGGCCAGCAATGCCGACTGCGGCTCGAACTTCCGCACATCGGGAGCGAGCTTTTCGAACTCGGCAGTCGAAACATAAGGGGGATTGCTGACGACGAAATCGAACCGTCGATCGGCCGGCACCGCGGCGAACAGATCGCTCTCGACAAACTCGATCCGCTCGGCCACGCCGTGCTGCCCGGCGTTGTCGGCGGCGACAGCCAATGCCGCCGGGCTACAATCGATCGCCGTCACTCGGGCGGATGGCAGATGTTTCGCCAGGCAGACCGCGATCACTCCGCTGCCGGTACCGACGTCGGCGATGGAAATCGTCGATTGTTGATTGTTGATTGTTGATTGTTGACTTGTCTCCCCTAGCCCCTGGCCCCTAGCCCCTAGCCCCTCCTTCGCCAGATCGAGCACGGCGACGACGAGCAGCTCGGTCTCCGGCCGGGGGATCAACACATCGGGCGTAACGCGGAAGGAGAGCGAGTAGAACTCGCGGCGGCCGACGAGATAGGCGACGGGCGTCCCCTCGGCGCGGCGGCGAACCAGCTCGCGGAAGCTTGCCCGCTGCTGCTCGCTGGGCTGGTCCTCGAAGGTCGCGTAGAGTTGAATCCGCTGGCAGCCGAGGACTTCGGCCAGCAGCACTTCAGCGTCCAGCCGCGGGCTATCCGAGCCGTGTCCCTTCAAATAGTCCGCCGTCCACTGCAACAGGCGGCCGATGGTCCAAGGTTCGGTTGGGGGCATGGGTAGAAACGACTGGGAATGAATGATGAATGATGAGTGATGAATGATGAATAAAAGACACATATCGACGAATGCTGTAATTCATCATTCATCATTCATCATTTGCTCCAAACGTTGCCCGCTGTTCCTGGCGTTCGTATTCCATCAGCGCGTCGATCACCGGCTGCAAGTTGCCGGCGATGATGCTGTCGAGTTTGTAGATGGTGAAGTTGATGCGGTGGTCGGTGACGCGGTTGTCGGGAAAGTTGTAGGTGCGGATCCGCTGGCTGCGGTCGCCCGAGCCGATCTTGGTCTTCCGCTCGTCGGAGCGCTTCTTGTGCTCCTCCTCGCGCTTCGCCTCGTAGAGCCGGGTTTTCAGCACCCGCAGGGCCTTGGCCAGGTTCTTGTGCTGGCTCTTTTCGTCCTGGCAGGAGACGACGATGCCGGTCTCGTAGTGGGTCAGGCGGATGGCCGAGGCGGTCTTGTTGACGTGCTGCCCGCCGGGGCCGCTGGCGTGGAAGATGTCCTTGCGGTAGTCGTCCGACTTCAGGTCGATCTCGACGTCTTCGGGCTCGGCCATCACCGCCACGGTGGCGGCGGAGGTGTGGATGCGGCCCTTGGCCTCGGTCTCGGGCACGCGCTGCACGCGATGGCCGCCGCTCTCGAACTGCAACGTGCGATAGGCGCCGTCGCCTTCGATGCCGAGGATCACCTCTTTGAACCCGCCCAGCTCGGTCGGCGACATGTCGAGCACTTCGACCTTCCAGCGGTGGTCCTCGGCGTAGTGCTTGTACATTTGGTAGAGATCGCGGGCGAACAGGGCCGCCTCTTCGCCGCCGGTGCCGGCGCGGATTTCCAGCACGCAGCGGCTGCGGTTCGCGTCCTCGCCGCCGATGGTCAGGTCGAGCAACTCGCTCCAGAGCGTCTCGCGCTCGGCCTTGAGCTGGTCGATCTCGACGGCGGCCAGTTCGCGCATGTCGGCGTCCGGCCCTTGGAGCATCTCCAGGGCGTTGCGGATCTGCGCGTTGAGATTCTTGAAGCGGCGATACTTCGTGGCCAGCTTGGCCAGCGAGCCGTGCTCGCGGGCGACCGCCGTCAACTGCGACGGATTGGCCAACGTCACCGGATCGACGAGCCGCCGCTCCAATTCCTCGAACCGCGCCAGTTTCTCGTCGAGCGGATTGGGCATGGCAGTGATGCGGCTTCGCAAGATTGTAGGTTATGCTTCAGCATAACGAAAGCCCGCAAAACCTGGCGTGTTATGCTGAAGCATAACCTACGCGTACCCGGAACAGTGCCCCACCGCTCACGAGGCCGCGGCGGGCTCGGCGGGGGCTGCCGCCTTCTTGCCGCGATTGAGGCTGGTGTAGCCGGTGGCGGCGAACTTCTTCTGAAACTTCTCGATCCGCCCGGCCGTATCGACGTACTTCAGCTTGCCGGTATAGAAAGGGTGGCAGACGTTGCAGATATCGATCTTCATCTCCGGCTGGGTGCTCCGCGTGACAAAGCTGTTGCCGCAGCCGCAGGTGACCTTGGTAACCACGTAATTCGGGTGGATTTTATCTTTCATAACGCACTCTCGCCTTCTGGCAACTACGACGACGTTGGGGTGGCAGTTGCACTGCCGCCCCGGAGCGACAGTACAACCGTCGCCCCAACTGACCGCCTTCTCGCAACGCGGTAAGCGGCTCCTCAAAACATCGAACCTCTCAGTTTACCATCGGCCGACCGGGGCCACAAGGGCCATGCCAGGGAGTTGGAAGGCCTTTGCCGCGGATCGTCCGGGCCGCCGCCGCGGCGTTTAGGCGGCGGGCTCGCCCGCCGCGGGCCCAGCCATCCTGGTTGCTCAGCAAGCCAGCCGGCTAAACGTCTTGCTTTCCTAGACCACGCTGTTTTCTTGTCTTTACTACCGCCCATCGCTGTGTTCGCGAATTTTCAAACTTGGCTCACCGCGACCCGACACGGCGGGACCGTGGCAGGGCACCGGATGACCGTCGCCGGCCACGGCGGCCAAAAGCAATCTTCGTCCGCATAAAGCTCATGCCCCCGCGACCACGCCGTATCTCCTCCCCAAAACGAAACAAAATCTCCGGCACGCCGATTGCATTGGCCTTTCCGGCGACAAACCAGGAGCCAATCCATGATTCAGTCCATCAGCATCTTCAGCGGCCGCGGCCGCAACGGGCGGAGCGAGGCGTTCGAGCGGATCGATCTCGAAATGGGGCAAGTCGTCAGCATCGTCGGGCCGACGGGGTCGGGCAAGACGACGCTGATCGGCGACATCGAACTGTTCGCCGACGGCGACACGCCGAGCGGGCGGCGGATTCTGATCGACGGCAAGCCCGCCCCGCCGGAGTTCCGCTATAACCCCGCCTGCAACCCGATCGCCCTGATCACGCAGCACACCACGTTCCTCTCCGACCTGCCGGTACGCGAGTTCCTGCTGACGCATTCGCGGGTGCGGACGGGCGGCGGCGAAGACCCGGTGTTGGTCCGCCAGGCGATCGAGTTCGCCAACAAACTGACCGGCGAGCCGATCGACATGGACAACCGCATGACGGAACTTTCCGGCGGACAGACCCGCGCGCTGCTGATCGCCGACGCTACGGTGATTTGCAGCACGCCGGTGGTGCTCTTGGATGAAGTGGAAAACGCCGGCATTCACCGCACGCGGGCGGTGCAACTGCTGCGGGAATATCGCAAGATCTTCATTTTCGTAACGCACGACCCGCGGATCGCGCTGCTTTCCGATTTCCGCATCGTGATGCAGGGCGGGCGGGTGACGCAAGTGCTCACCACCAGCGCCGAAGAGCGCGGCGTCTCGTCGCACGTCAATCGGTTGGACGACGCGCTATCGGCCTTGCGCGAGCGGCTGCGAATGGGGGAGCGGCTAAGCGCCGACGCGTTGCAGTACGAACAGTACGAGGGGGACAGTCCCATTTTCGCTGGCGCGAAAATCGGGACAGTCCCCACGAAAATCGGGACAGCCCCCGCGAAAATCGGGACAGTCCCCAGCCAACTTTGCGAACTGCGGGAGGTAGCATGAGAGTCGCAATTGTCGCAGGGCCGGCTACGACCGGCAAGACTTCGGTAATCCGTCACTCCACGCGAAAACTGCTGCAAGCCGGGCACAAGACCGCGTTTCTGAAGCTCGACGTGCAGTACGCCGACGAGGACGAAGCGCTCGCCAAGGAGTTCGGCATTCCCACGCGGAAGGTCTATTCCGGCGAGCTGTGCCCCGACCATTGCAACGTGATGGTGCTGGGCGACGGGCTGCGCTGGGCCGAGCAGAACGGCTGCGATACGCTGCTGGTCGAGACGGCCGGGCTCTGCCTGCGATGCTCCCCGTACGTCGACGGCGGATTGGGGCTGGTCGTGCTCGAAGCCACCAGCGGCATGAACTTGCCGCTGAAGGTCGGGCCGATGCTCTCGCTGGCCGACGTGGCGGTGGTCACCAAGATCGATCGGGTTTCGCAGGCCGAGCGCGAAGTGTTTCGCGCCAGGATTCAGGACGTGGCGTCGCACGTTCGCGTCCGCGAGGTGAACGCCCTGCACGGCATCGGCATCGATCCGCTGGTGAGCGAGATCCTCGGATTTCCCGAGATCGACGCGCCGCTATTCTTGCGCGGCAATCCGCCGGTGGGGACCTGCACGATCTGCGTGGGCAAGAAGGAGATCGGCTGGCAGTCGCACTTCGGCGTGGTTCGCGCGCTGGAAAACCAGACGTTTTATCGGGGAGAGTGAGCGAGAAGAGAACACCAGACAACAAAAGAGGAGAACTCATGGTCACCAAGGACATCGAACTGCCGGGACTCGATTGCGGCTCGTGCGGTTATCGGACCTGCGAGGAGTTCCGCGGCCACCTGGCATCTTCACCGGAGGCGCTTCGCCGCTGCATTCATCTTTCCGAGAGCAGCGTGCGGCCGGAGACCTCGGCAAAGACGGAGGGGCCGCACCTGGCGTTCGCGGGAAAAGCCGCGGAGAAGGGGGATTACCTGCCCGGCCGGCTGGAAGGACGCTTCGCCGATGTGACGACGATTCCGCCTTCGCCGCGCGGGTGCGAGGCGTCTTGCGGCGGATGTACGACGGCATTGCCGCTGGCGCGGCCGCGGACGAACATGGAGCGGCAACCGTGGCGCGACAATCTCGGCCGCGAGTTCGATTTCTACCTGGAGCATTTTCCCGAGGACCCCGGCCCGCGGGAGATCATCCTGCCGCACAATCCGGCGATTACCCGTGAGATCGACGTGCAGGTGGGCGACATTCTCATTGGCCGGCCGCTGGGGATGTCGTGCGGCTGCCCGATCACGCACTGCGGCATCGCCATGCAGGTCGACATGCGCACCGGCGTGATCGTGTGGTGCGTCACCGGTCCGTTGGCGCCGCGGGCGAAGGGTTTCAAGGACCTCGGCTACTACATCGCCGAGGGTTACGAGGGGCTGGTCCACGAAACGCGGGCGGAATTGAAGGTCGGATTGCGATATTTCTTTCAGCCGAAAATGTGCATGTTGCAGTGGCGGCACAGCGGCCTGCTGAACTACCTCAACCGCACCGGCGATCAATACCAGGTGCGGCTGGAAGGGCTGTGGATCGGCTGAAGCGGGCGGCGTGCTTGACGGCCGCGCTGCCGTGGCCAATAATCGAAGATTATGCCCGTCGAATCCGGTGGTGATCGAGCCGGGGGGTGGCTGGCGCGTCGCTCCCCTTTGACAATCGCGCTGTTGCTGCAATTGCCGTATTGGTTGGTCCTGGCGGCACTGTGTCCGCGGGGTGAGCAATGGTGGAATCGGTCTGCCACGGCGCTGGGCACGATCGCTTACGGCGTGGTGCTGTTTGTGCCCGGGGCGATTCAGCGGCGGAAATGGGAGCAAGTTCTCCTTGCGGCGGCGGTGGGCGCGGCCGCGCCCTCGCTGGCGCAATGGATCGCGGCGCCGGCGCGGGCGTCGCAGGACCTCCTCTTCCTTCTGCTCTGGCCGCTGGTGGTAATGCTGTTGGTGGCGTTTACGGAGTGGATCCTCGCCGACGCTCGCCGCTGGCAGCCATTGGCGTGGATGGCGGCCTGCTGCCTGGCGGCGGCCGCTTTGGATAGGAGCGGGTTTCTCGGCGTTCACTACGGGACGTTGCCGGAGTGGCTGAAGCCGCTGCTGACCGCGCCGCTGACGGCCTTGCTCACCTGGTCGGCCATATTGCTCGGCCAACGGCTGGCCGAGCGGCGTCGGGCAACGCAGGCGACGGCCGCCGCCGCGATTGCCGCGGTCGTGATTGGCGCTGTCGTCATGTCGGAGTGGGGCGTGTACGAACTGGCGAAACCGTCCCTTCGCGGCGACGGCCCGTTGACGCGGCTGTTTGCCGCGATGTTGCTGGCCAATCGCAACTCGAACGACGACCGTGCGCTCTTGCTGGAAGCGCTCGAGCGGGCCGAGGCCGACGGCGGCAAGGCTCGTGCTCAGGCGGAACCGCTCGATGCGGATTGGCGCCGCCTGGCGGTGAACGCCCTGATACGACATGATCCAGCCGAAGCCGCCAAGAGCCTGGCAGGGCTGGTCGAACGGCATCCGAGCGACGACTTGCTCGAGTTGTGCCTCGACCTGCTGGTCGAGCAGAGGCGCTATGAGGTCGTGCCGATTCTGGAGCGCTACGCCCTGCTGCAAGAAGGGGCCTACCCGCGGTATGCCTGGGCGAATAAGGGCTGTTACGCGGACGCACTCGTTAAGATGCACGTGCCCCAGGGCGCCGCGCCGCTGCTGATGCAAATGCTGTTTGCCGGCCGGGGCGCGAGATGGTCGATGCAAAAAAGGCGGGCCGGGCGCTGCGTGGACCTGCGGTGAAGGACTACACCGTCCCGGCGGAAGTGCGCGAACAATTGAAGACGCTGCTGGGAGACGACGCTGGGCCACAGCTAAAAAAGTGGCTGGACAACTACGACCGGCTCGTGGCCGAAGCGCCCAGCCCGCTTAGCGAGGAGCAACGGCGTGAAACCGATCGTGTCGTCAAGTACATGTGGAAGTACGTTGCGGCCAATAGCGCCTGGCTGGCAGCGCGAAGGGTGGCGGCGGAGCGCACTGCAGAGGAGCAGATGCGCGAGCACGGCATGGCGGCGGAGTTGTTGGACTTGAAGCGACTCTTCGCCCAGCAGGCGGAGGGCGTGAAAGTCAAACTTCCCGCGGCGGACAGCGAGCTGGGCCAGGCGTTGGCGCGTTGGGAAGAGCTGTGCCACAGTGCCTATGAAAGCTCCGCGCTCTCCGAGCCGAACTGGAACGTGCCGACCACCGACGGGTTGGAGGCGGAGGTGCGGGCGTTCATCGAGCGTGCGGCGAAATCGATGAAGAGGGAGCCGTGACCGCCGGTTTAAACAGCGACTGCGTCGATCGTATACAACACGATCGGCCACAGCGACTTCAGCGCATGACGGCAAGACGCAAATGGAGTATTGGGATTCTAGCGGTGGTTGTCGCGGCCGCGGGCCTGTTTCATGCGCCGTTGCTGCACGGCTTGGCCGGGCTCTTGATCGTCGATCAGCCGACGGACGACTACGACTGCATCTGCATCTCTTCCTGGGGATACCTTCCCGACGGTGAGCGTTGTTACGACGTGGCGGCCGAGTTGTACCGGCGGAGACCTTCATCCCGAGTGCTGATCGTCGCGCCGGATCCCAGCCGGCTGGAGGAGATCGGCGTGCTGCCGTCGTTTACGGCGCTCTGCCGGCGGGAGTTGGCTGCCCGGCAGGTGCCGCAAGGGGCGATTTCGGTCCTTCACGGCGAGCCGTGCGATGATTGGGCCACCGCCGCGGCGCTGGGCGGATGGATGCGCGAGCATCCCGGCCGCCGCGTGCTGCTGTTGAGTTCGCAATTCCACAGCGGGCAGATGCGGCGTGCGGTGGACGACGTGCTGGAGCCCGCCGCCGCCGCACGGCTTTGCGTGCGGGCCCTGCGCGGCCGAGATTGCGACGACACGAACTGGTGGCGTTGCCGCTGCGGCTATCGGGCGTTCGCAGCAAGCTCGCTCTTGCGGTTGCAGCCCTGTCCCCGGGGTGACGCGGGGAATGCGGCGAATAAGAGCGCCGACCGCTACGAGCGCGATTTTCTGCACGCCTTGGCGGAGGAGACGCCATGAGCCGCCGCCTCTTGATCGCGCTGCTGCTGGTCGCGGCCGTGGCGGCGATGTGTTGGGCGAATTATCCGCGTCTGCTGCGGGCCGCCGCCAATTGGCTCGACGTCGGCCAGCGGCCGCGGAAGGCCGACTACGTCATGCTTCTCAACGGCGGCGAGGAGAGCCGCCCGTTCGCCGCCGCCGCGCTGCTGAGGCAGCATTGGGCACCGCGGGCGCTAGTGGCCGAGACCGCGCCGTCGCCCGAGGTGCTCGACGGGATCGCGCCGCCGTACCACGAGATCAACCGCCGCGTGCTGCTGTTGCGCGGCGTTCCCGCAGCCGCGATTACGATTCTGCCCGGTGCGGCGGCGACGACCTACGACGAGGCCGCGGCCCTGGCGGCGTTTCTCCGCCGCAAGCCCAACGCCGAGGTGCTGGTGGTCACCAGCGATTATCACACGCGGCGGAGCCGATGGGTGTTCGCCCGCGTGCTGCGCGACCGCGGCTGGCAGGTTTCGTTCGTCTCCGCGCCGAGCGACGGGTTTTCAATCGACCGCTGGTGGCAGAGCCAGGTGGGGCTGCTGGCGATCGTGACGGAGTATCTGAAACTTGTCTTTTATGCCGCAGCCTACGGGCACCTCGGTTACTGGCTGGCGGCCTGCGGCGTATTGTGGCTGACCGCCCGCTGGGCTCGCCGACATCAGTCTCCCGTAGCGATCAGTCGCTGAGGCGTCGCGCAGCGAGTTGATACGAATGATCTTTCTTGCGAAGCCGCAAGCGGCTGGCACTATTGTCCGAGAATCAGCCAAATCACCGCCATGCGGACGGCCACGCCGTTGGTGACTTGCTCGAGGATCGCCGATTGCGGGCCGTCGGCGACCTCGGGCGTCACCTCGACGCCGCGGTTGATCGGACCGGGGGCGAGGATCAGCACGTCGGACTTTGCCGCGGCCAGGCGCTCGCGATTCATCGCGTAGAGATGGGCGTATTCGCGGACCGAGGGGAACGGCCGGGTGTTCTGCCGCTCGAACTGGATCCGCAGCAGATTCAAGACGTCAACCCGCGGCAGGATGTCGTCGAGGCTGTAGGAATACTCCACGCCCAGTTCTTTCCATCGCGGCGAGACCAGCGTGGATGGCCCGCAGACGATCACGTTGGCGCCGAGTTTTTTCAGTCCCCAGATATTCGAGCGGGCGGTGCGGCTGTGGGCGATGTCGCCTACCAGGGCGACCGTCAGGCCGGCCAGCCGGCCCTTGCGCTGGCGGATGGTCATGATGTCCAACAGCCCCTGGGTGGGATGTTCGTGCGGCCCGTCGCCGGCGTTGATGACGCCGCAGGAGAGATTCTGCGCCAGCAGTTGCGGCGCCCCGGGCGTGCGGTGGCGGACGATGACCAGGTCGATCCCCATCGCCTCGATGTTCTTCGCGGTGTCGATGAACGTCTCGCCCTTCGAGAGGCTGCTGGTGGAGGCCGAGAAATCCAAGGTGTCGGCCCCGAGCCGCCGGGCGGCCAGCGAGAAGCTGTTCTTCGTCCGCGTGGAGTTCTCGAAGAACAGATTGACGCAGGTCTTGCCGGTCAAGAGCGGGACCTTCCGCTGGCCGTCGGCCGCCGCCCGCCTGAACGCCTCCGCCTTGTCGAGGATCAACGTGATCTCCTCGGCGGAGAGGTCTTCGAGGCCCAACAGATGCCTCCGCCGCCAAATCGCGGGAACCTGTCCAAAGTCGATTGTTGCGGTGGACATTTTCTTCTCCTGCCCAAGCCGTTCAGTGGGGCAGACATTCCTGTCTGCCGAGTTTACCGCATCCTGCGGGGCAGACAGGAATGTCTGCCCCACCGCGAGGAATGCCGCCCGACTCTGATTCTAGCAAGCGGTGGAGATGCCGCAAGCATGTCGGACGGGGGAAAATGGGTAAACGCTCGCCGGAACTGCTTGCTACATCGAGTCTTGTGCCTGACGCGGGATGCAAGGACGAGCTGGTTCACGGCGGCCAGCGTGAAAACTGATCTGGGCAAGCGGGGGCGCGATCGCTATCATTCCGCGCCGCTGGCACGCCGAAGACACCCGGTGTACCGACAGTCGAGTCTCATCCGATGGTGCCCGTTGTTGAAGGATCGATTCCCATGTTACGCTCCCGTTTTTCGTCGTGGTCCGCCTTCTCGGCAGGTTACAAGAAGACGAAGCAGGCGTCGGCTGGCGGCAATCGCCCGAGCGGCCGCCGCGTCTTGCGCATCGAACAGTTGGAGTGCCGGGAGATGCTCTCGGCCGGCGTGGCCGCCGTGCCCGCCGGCGCGGCTCATGCCGCGGCGGCCGCCGTCGTTGCCGGCCCGACGATCAACAACATCGCCACCTCGGCCAGCAAGCTGACCTGGAATGCTGTCGATCCCGACGGCGTGGCGAGTTCCGGCCTGACGATCGGCGGCGACATGGTGTCCAATCTGAGCGGCCCCTGGACGTCCACCACCGGTCTGGCCTACTCTTGGACGTACAGCAACCTCGCCGCCGGCACCTACGCCTACGTGATCTCGGCCACCGACATGTTGGGCAACGCTTCGCAATACACGGGGACGATTACGGTCGGCGCCGCCGCGGGTCCGACGATCAGCCAGGCCACCGTGTCGCCGGCAGGGGGCGTGATCACTTGGAACGCGGCGGCCAGCGGCGGCGTGAGCAGTTGCACCGTCACTCTCGACGGCTCGCCGGTGACGACCGTCTATGGCCCGTGGACCGCCCCCTCCGGCTCGAACTTCGAGGCGTCAATCAGCACCGTCGCCGACGGACGCCACACCTACATCATCAGCGCCACCGACAGCGCCGGCAACACCTCGAAATACACTTCGTGGTTCACAACCGGCACGACGACCCCGACCATCAACAACGTGGTCTTGTCGGCCAACCGGGGCATCATCACCTGGAACGCCGCGGCGGTCACCGGCATCAAGGCCTCCACGCTGACGATCGACGGCGCCAACGTCACCGCGATCTCCGGCCCGTGGGACGCCGCTTCCGGCGAGAACTATCAAGGAACGTTCACCGGGCTCGGCTCCGGCAACCACATCTACACGCTCACCGCCACCAGCCGCGCCGGCTTGACGACCACCTCGACCGGCAATTTTGCGGTGTCCGGTCCCTCAATCGGCAAGATCGTGGTTTCCACCGCGACCGGCTATCTCACCTGGAACTCGGCCAGCTCGAACGGCGTGGAGAATGGTTCGCTGACGATCGACGGCGCCAACGTCGCGGTTTGTGGCCCCTACGCGGCCGCGTCCGGCTACAATTTCTCCGGCGCGCTCGGATCGCTTGCCAGCGGCAGCCACACCTACGTGATTTCGGTCACCGACAATTCCGGCCGCTACTCGCAGTTCGGCGGCGTGTTCCAGGTGACGAACCCCGGCCCGACGATCAGCCAGATCGGGATCGCGGTCGCCCAGGGGCTGATCAGTTGGAACGCCAACGATTCCGACGGCGTGGCAAGCGTCTCGGTGAGCATCGACGGAGTGGCCAAGAAGGTTCTCGGGCCTTTCAAGGCGTCGTCCGGCTTCAATTACGAGGGCGTGTTCAGCGGGCTGGCCGCCGGCAGCCACGTCTACGTCATCCGCGCCGTCGACACGGCCGGCAACCCCTCGCAATACTCGGGGACGTTTATTGTGTAGTTGGACACTTCAGGTGCTCACCCGCCAGCGCTTGTTGAACAGCCAGAGGATCGAGCCCAGGATCGCCAGGTTGAAGAGCGCGTAGAACGCCAGGTAGCCGCAGAACACCGGCCAGTTGGCCGTGATCGCCGGGCCCGTCGGCCCACCGACCGTCTGCGACGCCTGCGGCAGTTGCAGCGGCAGGCTGAACGACGCCGCGAACGGACTGGTGAACGTCAGGCGATCGATGCTGGCCGTCGCGGGAGAACCCTGAAACAGCAGGTGCGCGAACCAATCGACCACCAACGGCACGCCGTATAACGCCAGGATCACCACGTAGGTGCTCATCATGCTCACCGTCGTCTTGCGGAAGATCACCGAGCAGAACAGCGCGGTCACGGTCGTGGTCAGGCTGCTCAGCGTGATGATCGCCACGTAGCCGAACATCGTCGGCATGTCGGCCCAATAGGTCCACGGCGGCAGCAGGCAGGCCAGAAGCAGCGGCCAGACCAGGAAACTGGTCAGCACCATCGAAACCCGCAGCCCCGAGAAGAGCTTGCCCCAGAGGATCTGCCAGGGCGAGAGGATCGTGGTCAGCAGCAGCTCCAGCGTCTCGCGTTCGCGCTCGCTGGTGACCGCCCCCGCCGAAAAGACCGGCCCGACCAGCATGTTGAACAAGAGTACGTACGAGGCGTACCAGGGGGCCATCGACGGCGCCATGTACATGCAGCCGGCCATCAGGAAAAGCGACAGGCACATGCTCAACTGGATCACCAACCGCAGCATCAGCGTCCCCTGGCCGAACAGTTCGCTCCGCATCTCCTTGTCGTAGACCGGATTCAGCCCGTCCGCCATGAAGTCCGTCCGCTTGGCCGGGGCGAAGAGTTTGTCGGGAAACTGGTCGCTGCGGATGACCATGCCCACCGCCTTCCGCTGCTCCATGTCGGGATCGACCACCTCCTTGGCCTCGGCGCCGACGTCGGGCGGGCGCAGCAACCGCTGGGTGACGGCGAGAAACAGCACCACGCAGACCGCGGCGCAGCCGCCGGGAATCACGAACGTCAACACCACCAGCCGGAAGGCCGCCTCCTGCTCGAAGAGCTTGTAGAACAACACGCCGAAGAGCACCATCGGCAGGATGATCAGATACGAGACGACCAGCGAGGCGATGGTGCGGGTGAAGCGGCTGCTGGCCGCGATGCAGATCATGCCGAACATTATGACCGAGGCCGCCATCGCCAAATACGTCGCCAGCACTTCGTAGAGCGAGATGCCCCCCAGCGGCAAGCAGAGCATCACGATCGGCAGCGAGGCGAACACCAACACGGCCAGATGGCTCAACGAGGCCAGCAGTTTGCCCACGACGATCGCCCCCGGCCTTAACGGGCTGGCCAGCAGCATCTCGTAAGTCCGCCGCTCCTTCTCGCCGGTGATCGTGCCGGCCGCAAAACTCGGGGCCATCAGCGACAGCAGCACGTATTGGCTGAGAAAGAAGAGATTGACCAGTTTCCGCGCTTCCGGCGGGCTGCTGCTCAGATCAAGCCGATCGCTGCTCGGCCAGGCCGCATAGACCACCGCCGCCAGCATCGCCACGTACGCAAACAGCAGCACGAACCCGCGGAACATGCGGAGGTTGACCAGCAGTTCGCGTTGCAGGACGGGGTTTTCTAGGAGGTACATGATTTCTCAGAAAAGGCTTCGCTGTTGCGCCATGCTGACTTCCAATACTTCGGCGAGTCCATCGGCGGGGAGTCTCATCAGTTCGGCAGGCTCCATCTTGTAAAGGCCGCCCCCATAGACTCGCCCCTCGCTCACAAAGTGCTCGGGATGGATTGCTCGTAGTGCGTCAAACACGCCTTCGGCCTTTTTTCGCAGCATTGGAGCAATGTAACTTCTCGGATAGAGCAGTAGGTATACATTGGCAGCCGTGGCTTGTGACCGGTTCAGTATGAATCGGAAGGGCCTTTTCAGGGATCGTCCCATATAGGTACAGAGAAACGGGGCCGGCTCGCGCTTCTCTTGCGAGTACCAAGGGCAGCGCCGACTAGCCAAGTATCCCTCGTGGACGCCTCGTTTTCTCCCGTCTTCCAGGTACGCGGCGAATCGAGGCCACTTTTCTCGGATCGTCTGCTCATCCAATCCACAATCGATCAGGGCGAGCTGCCGTTCGAGCGTCGGCCAACCGTCGGGATCGGCCTTGATAATTTCCTGCTTCAGGAAGCGGGGGCTTGGAAGGATTGGACGCACGCAGGCGCTCGGCACACCGAAGTCACGAAGCCTTTCCCGCGGCACGATAAAGAAATCATTGTTGCCCGTTGCTAAGCCGCGTTTCACCACAAAGAAATCGCCGAGCGTCGTCGAAGAGGTCTTGAGCCGATGGCCACCCTGACGCGGAAACGCAGTCCATTTTTTGGCAGCCCGCAACTCTTCGAGCGAGGCCGTTGCCGTTTTGGCCGGCGCCTTTAGCGTTCCGCCATAGGAAAAAACCACAGCGTGGTCTTCCTTCGGCTTGCGTTTCTCGAAAATGACGATGGCGGAAGACACCAAGGCGTCATCGAATTGGACGTCGGACGGGCAAAACCGATGTATCTGCAACAAGCAAACCCTGTCGATCAGATACCGTTTGATCTCGTCCCCGTAGTTTACGTCCATGAACTCCGAGGGAATCAACCAAGCCGCCAGACCGCGGTCTGCAAGCCAATCATGAGCAATCAACAAGAAGTAGCAGTACAGACCGGCCAAGCCGCTTAGCCGCAGCCCAGTGGCGTTTTCGGCTAATTCACGCAGCCTCACCTTCTCCGCTGCGGCCAAGTGGTGATGGCGAACGTAGGGCGGATTGGTCAACACAACGTCGTAAATCGGCTCGGGTTTCTGTCTGGTGAAGTCCCCTTGTACCACTTGCAAGCCTTGTCGCCCCCAAATTGTCTTTGCCGCTTCCGCGAACGATCTATCCAACTCTATCCCTGTTGCGGCCGCTATCCGCTGCTTTGGAAAGGTTTGAACGAAGGCGCCAAAAAACGAGCCCGTGCCCACGGCGGGATCCAGGAAGCGGAAACCATGCTTGTGGCGTCGCAGTTTGTCCCAGCAGTACAGAGCGATGTCGAGAGACAGGGCGGGGGGAGTGGCGAACTGGCCCCACCGATTTCGCTCTTTTGCCGTCTTTAGGCGATCAAGCCTGCTTTGTTCCGTCAACCGCGAGGCTTCCGCTTCGAGTATTGCCGTCATTTTCTAAATCCCGAATTGTTCAAGGTCCTCGATACGATGCTCCCATACCCAATCAATGCCATCGGCGGCCTCGTAACCCAAGTATCCGCTGTCGAAATAGCCACAGAGAAAGACGATATAACAGACATCTTCTCCAAAAGTCACCTTGAGTTGACTGATCTTCTTCGCCTCTTCCTTTCGCCTCTTGTTGGTGTTCGTGAAGTCGCCTGCTGATTTGGCCTCGACCATTATCGGCAGCCGGTTAGCACGCAAAACATGCGGCTGAATCAGGACATCCACGGACACGATGACCTTGTGCTCGCCGCTTCCAGTCACGACCGGGTAATGGAACGTGAACGTTCCGGGCGTCATAGTCTCCAGTGGAGCATTTGGCGGATGTGGCTTCTTGGTGTAACTCTTCCCTACCAAGTAGTTCCCAATTACGTTGAACTGACGTTTTTCTTGGGCATTCCTGACAATCGGATTGCTGACCGCCCCTGTTAACCTGTCGGCCACAATCGTCGACGCCCGGTGTCTTTCCGCCTTTGTTGGCGGCCTCCGGGCGGGAATCCACGTGAAAATGTCAGGATCAAGGAGCCTGCCGACAACGTCAACTATCCGAGCCAGATGTTCATGTCGCGACTGGTCCGGCATTCGCGCCGACAACACGCCTTTTGCCATGCTTTTCACGAGATTCTTGTCAACGCCGGCAAGCCCGATGAGCCTGTCCACCGCCAGTGGCGGACAACACGACATGCGGAGCGTCGAGAGTACCTCCGGGTAAGCCACCAAAAGATCGGCCGACAAGTTTCGCATATCGTTGCTATCGAGGATCGCCTTCTCCACAATCTTCGTCACCTTCGTCCGCGAATCTCGGAACGCCCTTGGCGCGAACTTCATGAACCACTTGTTGTAATGATCAACGGAAGCTTGCGTATCTTGTTTCCAGAGATGGGGTTTATCGCGGTTTACGGCCATTTGAGTTTCTCTGGGTTGTCGGTTTCCAGATCCTTGCTTGCGGACACATTCTACGCCACCGCTCCTTTCGTTACCATCATAAACACGTCCTCCAGCGTCGGCTCTTTCTCGGCGAAGGAGCTGACGCGGACGCCGCCGGCGAGGAGTCGTTCCAGGATCGCGGCGGCCTGCTGGTCGTCGGCGGCAAGCTCGACGGTGACGTGGTTGTTCTCGATCTGCACGTCGCGGGTTTCGGGCTGGCTGCGGAGGATCGAGACGCCGGCCTCCATGTTCTCCAGGAACTTGATCCGCACGATGCGGTTTCGCTGAATGCGATGATAAACTTCGTCGATCGGGCCGGACATCAAGAGCTTGCCGCGCTCGATGATGCCGATCGAGGTGCAGCAGTCGGCCAACTCGGTGAGGATGTGGCTGGAGATCAGGATCGTCTTGCCCATCCGCCGCAATTCCTTCAAGAGCGCCTTGACCTCGATGCGGGCCCGCGGGTCGAGGCCGCTGGCGGGCTCGTCGAGGATTAGCACCGGCGGGTCGTGTACCAACGTCTTGGCCAGGCAGAGCCGCTGCTTCATGCCGCGGGAGAGGCTGTTGACGAACGCCTCGCGCTTGCCGCCCAGATCGAGCAGGTCGAGCACGTCGGCGACCACCTGCCGCCGCCGGCTGCGGGGAATCTGATAGGCCACGGCAAAAAAGTCCAAGAACTCCCAGACCTTCATGCCGTCGTAGACGCCGAAGTTGTCGGGCATGTAGCCGACGCTGCGGCGGACGCCCAGCGGGTCTTTGCTCACGCGATGGCCGTTGACCATGCCGTCGCCGCCGCTGGCTTTCAGCAGCGTGGCCAGGAAGCGGATCGTGGTGCTCTTGCCCGCCCCGTTGGGACCGATGAAGCCGAACATCTCGCCGGGCTCGATCTTTAGCGAGAGGTTATCGACGGCCAACAGATCGCCGTAACGTTTGGTGAAATTGAGCAGTTCGATCATGGAGTGTTCCTGAGATTCTTGTCCGGTTCAGGCGGGTCGCCGAGGCCGTAATCGAGGTGGGCGATGACCACGGTGCCGCGGCGGACCTGCGGCGCCGCCGGCTTGATCGACAGGCCCGGCAGGTCGTCGGTCGACCAGCCGATCAAGCGGACTTCGCCGGCATCGAGGTTCAGAGGATCTTGTGCGAGAACGAGCAGGTTGTGCAGGCTCAACGCTCCCGCCGCGGCATTCGACGCGCTGAGGGGCGACCGCTCGCGCTGGGCGGCCCAGAGCGATTTGGCGGCATCGGACGGGTCGAGGGCGTTCCACTGGGCGGGGGCTTCGGCAGAGTCAGTGGATTCAGTGGGCACTGAAGTGCCCACTCCTTGTGAGTTGCCTGCGCGGATGGGAATGCTGGTCGCTCCGGCGGGCACGTTGCCGATCCACACCTCTTCGACTCCGAAAGGGGTTTTCCGCAACAGGCCCACGCCGTGCAAGTTCAGCTTGGATCGGTTGAGCAGCTTCCACTCGTTGTCTCCCTGTTTGACCAGCGAGATGCCGCCGCCGAGATCGCGCATCTCTTCGCTGTGGACCAGGCCGGTCGAGTTGGAGTTGACCGGAAAGCCCGAGAGGGTCACCTGGTCGCCGCGGCGGCAGGTCAGTTTCGAGATTTGCGGCCCGAGTAGGCCGGGAGTTGCCCGTTGGCCGAGGGTCGGAAACGGCAAGATCGCCGCGCCAGGATCGTCGGATTGGAGATTGTAGTACGTGGTCAACGAAGTATAGAGGGCGTTGTAACGGGCGACGTGGGCGCGGGGATGGTCGCCCTGCAATTCGGCCACGGCCAGCTCGGTTTGCAGGCGGACGAAGCCGATGTCGAGCTGCGCCAGGCGAATGACCGTGCCGGTGCAGATGATGGCGATCAGCGGCGCGGCGACCCAGGCCCATTCCACTCGCCCCAGCCCGCGGAAGATCATCCAATTGACCGGCACCAGCACGATCAGATAGACCGCCATGACCCAGATGACAAAGGCGCGGTTGGGGATTTCGATGCGGGCGGCCCTGACCAGCGTTTCGCGGGCGGACTTGGCCACATCGTTGAAGTCGTTCCACGCCGCCACGCCCGGGGCGGCAGGCATGTCTTCGCCCATCAAAGTGTCGTTTTCTTCCGGAGGCAAATTGGGTTCGTCCTGCCGCGGCGTTGGAGTTCTATCGGCGCCGTAAGCGCTGAAGGGGACGCCGGCGTCGCGGGCGAAATAGCGCAAGCCGGTGATCCGCCCGGCGTCGAAGCGGTCAACGCGGTCGGCCCATCGCAGCAGCGGCTCTCCGTCGCTGCCGGTGGCGTAGCTCCGCGGCGGATGGCGAAGCAGCATCGCGCTGAAGACTTCGTCGCGTCCGGGCCAATCGACGAACTCGCGTTCCGACAAGCGGAAGGCGGAGACGACGACCCGCCCGCGGCCGACGCGGCGTTCGGCCAGCAGTTCGCCGCTGCCGGGCACGGATTCGGCCTGCGGCTGTTTTTGCAGGCGAACGCCGCTCCACGCCCGCGCCGGCCGCAGCGGCCGAATCGCCTTGCCCGAAAAGGCGTTCAACTCCTGAAGCTCGGCCGGGCCCAACTTGCGAACGCCGGCGGAGATCGCGGGCAGATAGGGGGCCAGGAAACTGTCGCGAAGCGTGTCGAGCGTGTCGGGGCCGCTGAGGATCAACTGCCCGCCCCAGTGCAGCCAATCGAGCATCGCCTGCTGCTGCGCCGCGTCCAGGGCGGTGGGCGCCGCATCGTCCCACAAGACGCAGGCGATGCTGGTCCACTGGTTGGCGTGCGACGGCAGCCGCGGCCGCCGATCGGTCCCAAGCATCGCAACCTGGTAGTACAAGTACGGATTCCTGTTCCTGTCGTTGTGGAATGTGCTCGGCGGCGTGACCGAATCGAGCGACTCGACGTACTTGTATGCGTCCGGCGTTCGCGCCAAGACGACGAAGTGATATTGCCAGGAGGGCATGAGCTCCATCAGCTTTTCGGGTGGAAACTCGACGACGTGGCGGCCGCCCTGGCCGGCGTTGAAACTGTAGGTGGCCGCGGCGGTCTTGCCGCCCGGGGGAATGAATATCGCCGATTCGAGCGACTTGGTCTGCTTTTTCGGCAGCGCCATGTCGCGGCAGATCGACAGGCTGAAAGGCGTGTCGGCGATCGGCAGCGGCGTGCCGGAGCTGTCGGTCGCGGCCAGTTCCAATTCGCCGACAAAATCGAAGTGGTTGGCCTTGGCGTCTTCCAGCGCCACGCAGGTCCAATGGCCGGGCTTGGCGTACCATCCGAACACCGGCCGGCCGAGCGGTGGCCGCGAGAGGAGGTGGCAGTTGATATCGAAGTCGGGCTTGTTGCGTTCTTCCTCCTCTTTCTTCCGCTGCAACTCCTCCTTTTCGATCTCTTCGGCCGTCTTCGGGGGCGTGCGGCGACATCCGCCGCAGCCGGGCAGAAACGCGACGAGGGTCAGCAGCAACGCGAGCCAAACCAGCCGTGTCATGCGTCTCTCCATTCCGCGCGGAAACGACGCCCAGTATACCATCTCTCCGACCCGTTGCCCACGGCCCGTTGGGGCTATCGCCTCGACACTCCCGACCCTGCAAGGGAGAGAGAAGCGGCGGTTTGGGCAAGCCCAGCGTCACTTCTCTTGTTTGCGGGCAATCTTGCCGCCAGAATTGCACGTTATGCCGAAGCTGCCGGTGATGCCACCCCTACCCGGCCTGCCCGGCTGTGGTATGTTTTGCATGGACCAGCGAAGGTAGGTCCCGCCTGCCGGGCGGGACTCTAGGGACACAGCAGCGCACACGTCCCGCCCGGCAGGCGGGACCTACTAATGAGTGCCAGCCGCGTCGCGGCGAACCATGCTCGGCAAGCGATCCAGTGCAATGCCTAAGATCCTAAGCATCAACAACTACCACTATCGCCGCGGCGGCTCGGACGTCGTCTACTTCGACCATGCCGCGCTGATGGTGGAACTCGGCTGGGAGAACGGCTTCTTCGCGATGAAGCACCCGAAGAACCTGCCGACGCCCTGGTCCAGGTTTTTCGTCGAGGAGATCGAGTTTGGGCACGCCTATTCACTGCCGGCCAAGGCGGCGATGGCGGCCAAGGTTGTATATTCCTGCGAAGCCCGCCGCAAGCTCCGCCGCCTGCTGGCCGAGTTTCCCGCCGACGTGGCCCATCTGCATTGCATCTATCATCATCTTTCGCCGGCGATCATTCCCGTCCTCTGCCGGGCGGGCGTCCCGGTGGTGATGACCGCCCACGATCTGAAAATCGCCTGTCCGGCCTACAAGATGTTCAACCGGACCGGAATCTGCGAGCGCTGCAAGCGGGGCAATTTCCTCAACGTCGTGCGGCATCGCTGCATCAGAAATTCCCTGGCCGCCAGCGCGATCGTGGCTGTCGAGACCGGCCTGCACCGCCTGCTAAGGACTTATAGCAAGCTGAGCAAGATCGTCGTGCCCAGCCGCTTCTTTTTGCAGAAGTTTGTCGAATGGGGATGGCCGGCGGAGACCTTCGTTTACATTCCCAACTTCGTCGACGCCAAACAGTTCGAGCCCAATTTCGAGCCGGGCAGCTATTTCGTCTATTGCGGGCGATTGTCGCCGGAAAAAGGGGTGGCGACGCTCCTCCGCGCGGCGAAAACGGCCGGGACGCCGCTGAAAATCGTCGGCGCCGGCCCGATGGAGAGCGAACTCAAATTGCTCCAGCAGGAATTGTGCGGAGATGTCGAATTCCTGGGCTACCGCTGCGGCGGCGAACTGCACGACCTAATCCGCGGTGCGCGGGCCGTCGTTTTGCCGTCCGAATGGTACGAAAACGCGCCGATGAACGTGTTGGAGAGCTTCGCCCTGGGCAAACCGGTGATCGGCGCATGCATCGGCGGCATTCCCGAAATCGTGATCGACGGCCAAACCGGCTGGACGTTTGAGAGCGGCAATGCCGATGAATTGGCCGATCTATTGCGGCAGGTGGCCGCCGAGCCGAACGGCCGGATCGAGCAGATGGGACGCGATTCGCGGTCGTTCGTCGAGACCCATTTTTCCCGCGGCGGGTACGCCGAGGCGATGCTTGCCCTTTATGCCGACCTGGGCGTGAGGAGTTAATCGGATGGAGAAGCGGCTTCGCATCCTGGGAACTCGCGGCGTGCCGGCGGCGCACGGCGGCTTCGAGACCTTCGCCGAACGGCTCTCGCTCTATCTGGTCGGCCGCGGCTGGACGGTGACGGTCTATTGTCAAGAGGACGGCAAGGGCCCGTTGTTCGAGGACGCCTGGGAGGGCGTCAATCGCGTCCACTTTCCCGTGGCGTCGCGAGGGGCCGCCGGCACGATCGCCTTCGATTGGAAGGCGACTCGCCACGCCGCCCGCTCGAAGGAACTGTGCCTGACGCTGGGCTACAACACCGCCGTCTTCGCCGCGCTGCTGCGATGGAAGGGCGTCCCGAACGTCTTCAACATGGATGGGATCGAATGGGCGCGGGCCAAGTGGAGCCCGCCGGCCAAGGCCTGGCTCTGGTTGAACGATTGGGCGGGCTGCTGGCTGGGAAACCACCTGGTGGCCGACCATCCCGAGATCGAACAGCACCTGCGCTCGCGGGTGCGGGCGGCGAAGATCACGATGATTCCTTATGGGGCCGAGCTTATCCAAGACCCCGACGCAACGCCGCTGGCCCCCCTCGGCTTGACGCCGGGGCGTTTCCTGACGCTGATCGCGCGGGCCGAGCCGGAAAACTCGATCCTGGAAGTGGTGACCGCGTTTTCCCGCAAGCCGCGCGGGTTCACGCTGGCCGTGCTGGGCAAGTACGACCAGTCGAACGCCTACCATCGCGCCGTGCAGGCGGCCGCAAGCGGTGAGGTCAGGTTCTTGGGGGCGATCTACGATAAGGTGACGCTCCGCGCCCTGCGCGGCCACTGCCTGGCGTATATCCACGGCCATCGCGTCGGCGGCACCAATCCGTCGTTGGTCGAGGCCCTGGGGGCCGGCAATCCCGTGCTGGCGCACGACAACCGCTTCAACCGCTGGGTGGCGGGCGAGGGGGCCGAGTATTTCGCCGACGCCGAACAATGCGCCGCACGGCTCGACGAAATGCTGGCCTCTCCGGACGTGCTCCGCGCGATGGCCGAGGCCAGCCGCCGCCGCTTCTTCGAGAGGTTTCAATGGGAGGACGTGCTGGCGCAGTACGAGACGCTGCTTGCGGCCGAGCTTCGCGATCCGCTCGAATTGGGTCCGCCCGGCCACGACCCCTTGACCGGCCTGCCCGACCGGCGGCTGTTCGCCCGGCGGCTGGATCGGGCGATCCGCCGCGGGCAGCGGCACCGCGATTACCATTTCGCCGTCTGCTTCATTGACCTCGACGGCTTCAAGACGATCAACGATACCTTCGGGCATTTGGCCGGCGACCAGGTTCTTTGCGAGGTCGCCCGGCGGTTGACCGGCTGCATTCGGCCCGGCGACATGGCCGCGCGGTACGGCGGCGACGAGTTCACCGTCTTCCTCGACGATCTGCGAAACCAGGCCGAGGCGGAACTGGTGGCGCGGCGGATCCTCGATCGGCTGCAAGCAGCGGTCGCGATCGACGGCCGCGACGTGACGGTCAAAGCGAGCGTCGGCGTTGCGTTGAGTTCCGCCGACCGCCGGCAACTCCACGACCTGCTGCACCGCGCCGATGGCGCCATGTATCGGGCAAAGTCGCTCGGCGGCGGCCAATCGGCGGTCGCGGATGAGGATTGAATTGGGGAACGGCAACCATACCCGTTTAGCCGCCGCGTCCACGCGGCGCTGGAATGGGGAAATCGCCGCCACTTGCCCCCGCGTGGACGCGGGGGCTAAACGGAGTGGATCGGCATCCACTGCACAGTTGAATTAGCGCCCATGCACATCGGCCGGCTGCGAATCTCACACCCGTTCACGCAAGCGCCGCTGGAAGAACATAGCAACGCCCCGTTTCGCATGTTGATGAAGCGGCACGGGGCGAGCCTGACGTGCGGCGAACGGGTCGATGCCGCGCAGGCGGTTCGCCGCGATCGCCGGGCAATGCGGACGCTCGCCACATCGCCGGCGGAAGCGCCGCGGGCGGGCCAGATCAGCGGGGCCGATCCCGCGACAATGGCCGAGGCGGCGCGGATCGTCGAATCGCTCGGTTACGACCTGGTCGATCTGAACTTCGATTGCCCCGTGCGGCGGCTGTTGGCTCGCGGCGAAGGCGGGGCGCTGTTGGCCGATCCGCCGCAGATCGAGCGAATCGTCGCCGCGGTCGTCCGCGGAGTGTCGATTCCGGCGAGTCTCAAGATCCGCAGCGGGCCCGACGCAGCCCGCGAAACCGCCGTTGAAGTCTCTCGCCGTGCCGAGGCAGCGGGGGCGGCGGCCGTCAGCGTTCATGCCCGCAGCGTGACGCAAGCGTACGTCGGCGATGCAGATTGGAGCGTCATCGCGCGGGTGAAGCAGGCGGTGCGGATTCCCGTGCTCGGCGGCGGCAGCGTCCGCGCGGCGGCCGATGCTGTTCGCCTGCTGAGTGAAACCGGCGCGGATGCCGTCGCCATCGGCCGCGGTTGTCTCGGCAATCCGTGGATTTTCGAGCAGGCCCGCTCGCTCTGGAGCGGCGGTGCAACACCGCCTGAGCCGACCGCGCGGCAGCGCGTCCGCGCGATGTTACAGTTGGTCGAGGACGAGTTTCGCTTCTACGGCCCGACCGTGGCCCTGCGTCGTTTGCCGCGAACGAGTTGCTACTTCGCCAAGGTCCTGCCGGATTACCACGAATTCCGCACGGCCGTGCGAAAAGTGCGGAATCTCACCGATTTCCGGCGACTGGCGAAAGAAGTTGGCGGCTGATGTTGCCCCAGGTTACTCGCTGTGTTCCGCCCGTTTGTAGAGCGGCGGGCCGAGGAGCTTCTCGATCTCTTCTTCGTCGAGCGTTTCGGCTTCTTCCAGCTTGTCGGCCAGCAAGTCGAGTTTCTCGCGGCGGTCGTTGAGCATCACCGTCGCTTTATCGGAAGCTTCGCGGAGGATGCGGGAGACCTCTTCGTCGATCACCTGGGCGGTGTGCTCGCTGAAGCGGCGGGGCTCGGCCATCTCGCGGCCGAGGAAGGGATGATCCTCGACGTCGCGGAAGGCCACCGGCCCGAGCCGCTCGCTCATGCCCCAGTGCGTGACCATTCGACGGGCCAATTGCGTCGCCTTGTTCAGGTCGTCTTCGGCCCCCGCGCTGTACTGGTCGAAGATCATCTTCTCGGCCGCCCGGCCGCCCAAGAGGAAGAGCAGCCGCGTGTGCAATTCGCTCTCGCTGATGCTCATGCGATCTTCCTCGGGCAGCAGTTGCGTGGCCCCGAGCGAACGGCCGCGGGGGACGATCGAGACTTTGTGCAGCCGGTCGGCGCCCGGCACGCTCCAGGCCAGCAGGGTGTGGCCCGACTCGTGATAGGCGGTCATCCGCTTCTCTTGCTCGGAGAGGACCTCTTCGCGTTTCGAGCCCATTAGGAGTTTGTCGCGGGCGTACTCGAAATCGGCCATCGCGACGCGGTCCTTGTCGTGGCGGCTGGCCCAGAGGGCGGCTTCGTTGACCAGGTTGCTGATGTCGGCGCCGGTCAGGCCGACGGTGCCCGCCGCCAGCCGCTGCATGTCAACGTCGTCGGCCAGCGGCACGTCCTTGCTGTGGACCTGGAAGATCGCCAGCCGGCCCTTGTAGCTGGGGCGATCGACGGTGATGTGGCGGTCGAAGCGGCCGGGACGCAGCAGGGCGGGATCGAGCACGTCCGGCCGGTTCGTGGCTGCCATCACGATCACCGACTCGGTCTGGGCGAAGCCGTCCATCTCGCTGAGGATCTGGTTGAGCGTCTGTTCGCGTTCGTCGTGGCCGCCGCCGACGCCGGCGCCGCGGTGACGGCCGACGGCGTCGATTTCGTCGATAAAGAGGATGGCCGGGGCGCTTTCTTTGGCGGTGTTGAACAGGTCGCGGACGCGGCCGGCGCCGACGCCGACGAACATCTGGATGAACTCGGAGCCGTTGATGGAGAAGAAGGGGACGCCCGCCTCGCCGGCCACCGCCCTGCCCAAGAGCGTCTTGCCCGTGCCCGGCGGACCCATCAGCAGAATGCCCTTGGGGACGCGGGCCCCCAGCCGCTGGAACTTGGCCGGATTGCGGAGGAAATCGACGACTTCTTGCAAATCGTGCTTGACGCCCTCCAGCCCGGCCACGTCGGCGAAGGTGATCGGCTTGCCCGAGGCGTCGTAGCGCCGCGCCCCGCTCTTCGCAAAGCTGCCGGTCAGGCCGCCGGAGAAGAACGAATCGCGAGCGCGGCGAAAGAGGAACGCCACGCCCACGAACAAAGCCCCCAAAACCAGTACATAGACAAGCAGTACGACGAAGGTGTTGTCGGGCGGGACGGTCGCTTTGTAATCGTTCGGCTTCAGCCTGCGGAGCAACAGCTTGTTCAACTCCTGATCGTCCAACGCCATCGGCGGTAGCACGGTGACGAACTGTTTGTTCAGCCGCGGGGAGTTTCCGCGCGAGTCCGGCTTGGCTTTCAGATCGACGGGGGCCGTTTTAAACTCGCCGTAGAGTTTCGTCCCTTCGATGTTGGCACTGGCGATATTGTCGTCCTTATCCAACTGCTGCCAGAAGAAGCCGTAGTCGATTTCCGAGCGGCCGTCGCTGGACTGCTGATAGATCACGAACCCCACGACCGCCAGGATCGCCAGCGCCCACCACAGCGACACGGTCATCCGCGGATTGGGATACAGTCTGCGTGGCGGCGGACTATCGTCCCTCTTCTCGGGCTTCTCGGACGGATCGGGCATGGATGCTCCTCTTCGCTGCTCTCCGGCAAGCACGGCGGAAGCAATTCAACGCCGCCGCACCGTGCAATTATATCTTATATCCGATGAACGCACGATTGGCGACCGGCGGGCACGACAGGGCGGGCCCAAACGACCTCTTCTTCTATCACTTTCCGTCCGCCGATTCCTACTCCGTTTGCCGGGCGTGCTCCAGGACAACTTCCCGCGGCAAACCGCGGATCGCCATGCACTCGTCCACCGTGAAGCCGGCGGCCAGCAGGCGACGGGTCCAGTGGGAGGAGGGCGGAGAGGGGGAGACGGAGAGAAGGGGCGACGAGGAGACCGCAGACAATTCAGCCTCTTCCTGTCTTTTCCTCTCCTCGTCTCCCCTTCTCCCCCTCTCCCCCTCTCCGTCTTCCGCGAGCCCTTCACGGATAATCTCCAAGAGCGTGTGGCCGTAACGCTCGACCTTCACCGGGCCCATGCCCTTGACGGCCGAGAGCTGCTCGCGCGTCACGGGGCGATAGCGGGCCAGTTCGGCGAGAGTCGAGTTCTGCAAAATGCAATAGAGCGGCACGCCGGCCTCGTCGGCGATCTCGGTTCGCCAACGCTTGAGGGCATCGAGGATTTCGGGATCGGGCGAATCGAGGTCGCCGCCGGCTTGTTCTGGTTGGATTGCGTTCGCGGCCGCATTGGTGGGCAATGAATTGCCCACCCCTTGAGCGGCAGTGGGCGATGAATCGCCCAGGCGTTGAGTGCGGAGTTTTCGCTGCAAATCGACGGGGATCGGCAATTGGTTGGCCAGCCGGGCGCGGCCGCGCATCACTTCGCCGCCGAACTCGGTCAGTTCGACCACCGGGCGGAAGCGATCAACGTCAACCTGCTGCATGCAGCGCATCGCCATCAGCGCGTCGATGAGCAACAGCACTTCATCTTGTTTTAAGTGCTTTAGCAGCCCAAACGTGCTGAGGCGGTGCAATCCGAGCTTTTTCACCTCGGCGCTGTTCGAGCCGCAGAGCATTTTGGCGATGCGGTTGCGGCCGCAGGCGAAACGTGCCTGGGCGCGGGCTACGCCGCTGAGCACGATCCGCACGGTGCGGAGAATCGGGTCGTCGAGCGAATCGGCCCCGCCCTCGCTCGCCTCTCCGCCGCACTCATCCTTATGCGGCCCGGTGGTTTGCGAGGTGGGCGCATCAGGTGGGCAATGAATTGCCCACCCCTCGTCGGCCTCTGACCCCCGACCCCCGGCCCCTGACCCCTGATCCCTGAACCCTGAACCCTGAATCCTCAGCCCGTGCAAGCGGCAGTTGTCGCAGTGGCCGCAGCGATCGGCGTTCGTCTCGCCGAAGTAGCGGAGAATCTCCTGCTGGCGGCATGCGCCGCCCATGGCGAAGCGAACGACCCGTTCCAGTTTTTCGTACTCGGCGGCCTTGCGGCGCTCGATCTCCTCGAAGTCGATTTCCAGTTGGTCGAAGTCCAGATCGCGGCGGATCATGCGGATCGCACGGCCGCGGAACGCCGGCACGTAGGTGAACGCCGCCAGCCGGTTCAGCTCGTGCAGGGCGTGGGCGATCGATGCCTGGTCCATCTCGTCGTTGGCCGAGAGGTCGCGGACGTTGAACTGCACGATCTCTTGCCGCCGCGGGCCGACGATCCGCTCGACCGCCCGCAAGACCTTCCGCTGCGACGTGGCCTGCTTGGGCAGGAGATCGACCAGCGTGGGCAGGTCGCTGTCGATCCGCACCGAGGCCATGTTCTGCGAAGCGATCAGGCGTTCGAGCACGCCCGCCCCTTCCAGGATCTGCTCGCAATTGCCCACGCCGTCGCTGCCGATCGGCAGGCCGAGCGTCTGCTTCAGATCGTCCTGGGTGATTTCGATCGGATTCTCGTCGAGTTCGCAGAGATAATCATAGACGGTTTTGACGTGCTCGCGGTCGGGGTAGTTGCTGTCGATGAAGTATTCCTGGATGTAGCGATCCGAGGCGTGGAAGAGCATGAGGCAATGGGAGGAGGCGCCGTCGCGGCCGGCGCGGCCGGCCTCCTGATAATAGGCCTCAAGGCTGCCGGGCATGTTGTAGTGGACGACGAAGCGGACGTCGGCCTTGTCGATGCCCATGCCGAAGGCGTTGGTGGCCACCACGATCTCGCAGCGGCCGCGCATAAAATCGTCCTGGGCACGGCGGCGTTGGTCGGGCAGCATTCCGGCGTGATAGACGACCGCGCGGCGGCGGGTTTCATTGCCGATGATCTCTGCAACCTCCTCAGCCCGTTTGCGGGTCGAGGTGTAGATGATGCCCGAGCCGGGCGTGTGGGCGAGAAACTCGACCAACGCCGCCGGCTTCAGCCGCTCGCTCCGCGGCATCTCGACCTCGTAGTACAAATTCGGCCGGGCGAAACCGGTGATGAAGGTCTCGGGCTGGTGCAAGGCGAGCAGCTCGACGATGTCGCGGCGGACGCGGTCGGTGGCCGTGGCCGTCAGGGCGATCGTCGTCGGATTGCCGAGCAGGCGGCGAAAATGCCCGAGCCGGGCGTAATCGGGACGAAAATCGTGGCCCCACTCGCTGATGCAGTGGGCCTCGTCGACCGCCAGCAGCTTTACGCCCACCGCGCGAACCGCGTCGAGGAACCGCCCGCTGCGGAAGCGCTCGGGCACGACGTACAGCAACCGGTATTCGCCGGCCGCCATGCGATCGAGCCGTTGGTTCTGCTCGGCGGCCGAGAGCGTGCTGTTGATGAGACTTACCGGCAACCCCAACGCCTGGAGTTGATCGACCTGGTCCTTCATCAGCGCGATCAGCGGCGAGACGACCAGCGTCAGCCCTTCGAGCATCAGCGCCGGCAGTTGGTAGCAGAGGCTCTTTCCGCCGCCGGTGGGCATGACGCAGAGGCAATCCCGCCCGGCCAACACCGTGGCAATCACCCGCTCCTGCCCAGTGCGGAACGAACTGAGCCCGAAGCGGGACAAGCACGATTGCGGCGTCAATGCGGGATCGGACATGGGGCGGACCTTGCTAATCCGGCATTATATCGGCTCTTCGCCGCCGCGCGAATCTACGAACGGTTCAGCCGCCGCGTCCACGCGGCGCTATGACCGGGGCTGATTCTGCGCCGCGTGGACGCGGCGGCTAAACGGTCTTCCCCCTTACGCACGGAGAAACGACGGTTTACTCGTCAATCGTCGTCCGTCCGGTGGCAACGTCGAACTCGTAGATCGCCGGCACCAACATGGCGGCGACGGTGAAGCCGTAGGCGGCCGCAGTGACCAGGAAGATGGCCAACGGCGACGGCGGCACGATCAGATAACTGGTAATCGCGTAGAACGTGGCGATGGGGCAGATGAACGAGGCCAGGCCGATGGCCGACGACGGATTGCGCAGCCCGAGCACCGCGTATAGGCCCACGCCGCCGAAGACCATGAAGGTAAAGAAGGGGAGGAACTGGGCGGTGAACGAGCCGCTGAAGGCCATCATGATCCTCATGCACACGCCCACGCCGAGAAAGAGGAAGAAAAGCGTTCCCAGGCTGGTGGCCACCGCGGCGCCCGAGTTGGCGTAGGTCATGCCGGCGTGCAGGCCGAGCATGGCGGCGAAAGCGAACAACACCGCCAGGCCGCCGAGGAGGAAGAGCAGATTCTCGAAGGCCAATCCGCCTCCCGCCCAAAGTCCGATGCAGAGCAGCATCGGCAGCAGCACCATCTCCTTGGTGTTGTAGAGCGCGCCGCCGAGCTTGCCGAAGATGATCTCCTTCGGCGTCAAGTCGGTCACCAGCAGCAGATCGAGCGCACCGGCGTCGCGCTCGCTGGTCAAGGAGGTGACGGCCTGGGCGTTGACCAGCACCAGGCTCAGCAGGCCCAGCCCGACGAGAATCAGATCGCGCTGGCCGCTAACCTGGAAGTACAATCCGGCCGCCGCCAAGGCGAAAAGCAGCCAATACGCCACCCGCACGACCAGGATTCTCCGCCCGTACGCCCAGGTGCGGATTTCCCGCCAGATGATCGGATTGTCCCAGACGCGACGGGTTTTGGAAGGGGAGAGGGGAGAGGGGAAAGGGGAGAGAGGAGAGGGCGGAGGGCGGAGGGCGGAAGGCGGAGGCGCGAGGGCGGAGGGCGGAAGGGCTTCTTTCTCTCCACTCTCCACTCTCCACTCTCCACTCTCCACCGCCGCCTGCCCACCGCTGACTCCACTGGACACTGAAGTGCCCAGCCCTCTCCCCTCTCCCCTCTCCTCTCTCCCCTCTCCCCTCTCCCCGACCCGCGACGGATTCCAGACGCGGACCATCGCCACGGCCGCGCCGTCGAGCAGCAGCGCGATCGCCGCGGAGATAAGGAGAAAGAGATGGACGGGCGTGCCCAGCCAGCCCAGCGTGGGCTGATTGTGAACGTAGGGCCGCGTCGCTTCGAGGATCGCCTGCCAAGGGCTCACCCCGGCGGCCAGACTGCGGCACGACAGCCCGGCGAAACTCTCCCCCAGCACGCCGGCGGCGATGATTTCGCCCACCGCCAGCCAGAGCACCAGCGCCAACACGGTCATGGCCAGCGCCTGGAACGTTTTTTCCCGCCAGAGGGCGAAGGTCGAGCCGAGACTGCCGCAAACCAGGGCCGTCGCCAGGGTGACCGCGAACGCCCGCGCGATCTGCCCGTAGGAAACGCCGCCCAACAACGCCGTCAAAAAGAAGACCGGCAGCGCGGCGGCCAGCAGCGCCAGCACCATTAACAGGCTGGCCAGCAGTTTGCCGAGGACCAACTCGCAATTCGAGAGATTCGTCAACAGCAGCAAGATCAGCGTCTTGCGGTCCTTTTCGTGGGCGACCTCGCTGGCCGCGAAGAGCGCCGAGAAGAACGCCGCCAACGCCAACTGCAACGGGGCGAGAATCTGAAACAGCGCGGTGGCGAAGCGGGCCAGGTCTCCCACGTCGTGAACCAACTGCGTGCCGGTCAGCACCAGCCACGCCGTACACATCAGCACCAGCAGCCCCAGCGCGTAGACCGTCCGCGCGATGTAGAGCTTGATTCGCCGCGGAGCAATCGCCGCTTCACGCGAGAAAACCGGACCGACAAACAATGCAACTCTCCAGCAATAGCAGCGTCCAACAGCGCCAGCTACTCATGATAACACGCCGCGGGCCGAAACAGGAGCCCCGGCGTGGGCGTTTCGCCCGTACTCGGCCAAGGCGGGCGAGACGCCCGCCAGGGATTGGAGGGGCGCGGTAATCGTCGGTGGCAAGGACGGCCGACCATCAGCCGTTTAGCCGCGCCCCGAAGGGAAGCGCTGATGCGGACCAGCGCCCTCCGCTGGCCCAAGCAGCCGCAAGCCCCGAAACCCGTTGCTGCGCCGGCGATTGGACGATTGACGAGGATCAGGCCATAATCTAGGGTAGAGGGCGGGTCAGTTGCCTAGAATTCAGTACTCTGCCATCCCCGGGAGGCACGAACCGTGAAACCTGTGTTGCAGGCGTTAGTTGTGGCCGACCACGTCTATCAGGACCAGCAGACCGGCAAGAAGGTGATCTGCGGCACGTTCAATACGTTCCGCTTCAGCCGCAAGCCCCCGGTCAACGAGATGCAGGCCCCGGACGGCACCAAACAGACCGTGATCGCCGGCGGCGGACAGAGCGGCTCGCCCTACGCCTACGTCAACCTTACCAACGTCTGCGACGGCACGAAATTGCGGCTTCAGTTCATCAACCTTAACAAAAACGCCGTGCTCTTCGGAACCGAAGTGACCATCGGCAACACCAATCGCCTGGCCACGATCGAGCTGGTCTTTCCGCTGCCGCGTCTGCCGATTCAAGAGGCCGGGGCCTACGCGCTGGAGTTGGTCTGCGACGGCGACATCATCGGCTCGTACCGCATCACGGCGGAGAACATGGACGAAAAAGCGCCGGCGTAGGCGCTCGCGCCTTTTCAAGAAGTCTCCGCCATCTGGGAAAGCCCCCCGATTGCAATCGGGGGGCGTTCCTCGCCGGCAACGACGTTCTCAGCAACGGGCTAATTCCCGGCGGTGCCGCCGCCCGAAGTAGCACCGGCGCCGGCGCCCGAGCTAGGCACGGGCAACCTGGGGCTGGGCTGACCGCTGATGTATTTTCGCTCAATGGCGTCAACCTGATTGGCCGACGCGCCCTCGTCCGCGATCGAGGTGGCCATCACCGGCGGCATGTTGGCCGGTGAGATTTGGGCCGCCAGTTGCTGCACGGCCGTCAGCCGGGCCACGGTCTCTGCGTTGTTGTTGGCCGTATGCACGTAGATCAAGCGGTGCTGCTCGGGCCCGGCGGTGAGAATCCACCGCACCTTCAGCCGTCCCGCCTCGGTCAACTGGCCCGTGCCCGGCTCGAAGTGGAACTCGCCGAGCATGTTCTGCCGCCGCCAGCCGTTGGCGACCATCATGGCGAAGGGCGTTCGCACTGCCGTCCGGGAGCAGGCGGAGAACGGATTCGGCCAGCATTGGCGGCGTTTCACGTCCGTGGCGATGCTGCCGAAAATGCTCGAGCAGAAATCGGCAGACACCTGCGCGGCACAGCTTAACGAAATCAGCACGAAGCCAACGAACCCAACAAGTCGAGCCGGCATTTTGATCTCCTTATCGTTAAGCTAGGCGGGCTGAGCGGGGTTTGCCGCCCAAGCGGCCGCGACGCGGTGTCCCACATAGTCTTTATCGGCAGAGAGGCCGCGAATGGACTACCCGAGCCCATGTTTTGCCAATTTATCGCGGAACGTCGAAGGCTTCATGTCCAATGCGGCGGCGGCGGCCGACTTGTTGCCGTTGGCGTTGCGAAGGGCTTCTTGCAAGAGTTGCTTCTCGGCGTGGTCGATGGCCGCCTGGAAACCGCCGATTGGCAGCCGCTGGTTCGGGTCGGGCCCGCCGATCTCGCTGGCGAGAATCTCGGCGGTGACGTTGCCGCCGCCGATCAGATACGTGCGTTCCAGCGTGTGATATAGCTCGCGGACGTTGCCGGGCCAATCGTGACGGGAGAGCAGACTCATCGCGTCCGGACCGATCGGGCACGGCCGGTCGCCGGCGATGCGCCGCAAGAGGTGCTCGGCTCAGCAGCGGCACGTCCTCCGGTCGCTCGCGGAGCGGCGGGATGTTGATCCGCAGCACGTCGAGCCGGTAGTACAAGTCCTCGCGGAACGAGCCCTCGGCGATCTTCTCCAGCAGGTTCCGCTTGGTCGAGGCGATGATTCGCACGTCGGCCTTGATCGGCGTGGTGCCGCCGACGCGCTCGAAGACCTTCTCCTCGATCGCCCGCAACAACTTCGGCTGCTGGTGCACGGGGATGTCGTCGACGTCGTCGAGATAGAGCGTGCCGCCTTCGGCCAGATCGAAACGGCCTTTGCGCTGCTGCTCGGCCCCGGTGAACGAGCCGCGCTCGTGGCCGTAAAGCTCGCTTTCGATCAGTTGCGGCGGGAACAACGTGCAGCCGACCTTGACGAAGGGGAAATCGCGGCGGTGCGAGTTGCGGTGGATCGTGGCGGCAAGCAGGTCCTTGCCCACGCCCGTCTCGCCGTAGAGCAGCACGTTGGCGTCGGTTTTGACGCAGACTTCGATCATCCGCTTGACGCGATCGATCGCCGCCGAGCGGCCGACGACAGTCGCCTCGACCTCCGCGGTGGAGAACGGCTCGGGGGGCTGGGCCTGGGCGCCCGCCGCCTGCCGCTGCCGTTCGATGCGGGCCAGAAGCGGCAGGATCTCCTCGTTGCGAAACGGCTTGGTCAAGAAATCGAACGCCCCCAGCTTGATCGCCTCGACCGCCACGGGAATGCTGCCGTAGGCGGTCATCATAATCACCGCCATGTCGGCCGCCGGGCCCTGCTTGATCTGCTTGAGAAGCTCAACCCCGTCGAGCTTCGGCATTTTCAGATCGGTCACCACGACGTCGAACCGCGCGGCGGCCAGCCGCTCGATCGCCTCTTGACCGTCGTCGGCGGTGACGACCTCGTGCCCTTGGGCCGCGATGTCGTCGGCCAGGGTGATGCGTTTGATCTTCTCGTCGTCAACAACCAGGATTCGCACGATGGTAATTCCAGGGCAGTTTTCTCCACGGTACATCTTCCCACACCAGGCGTCAACGGGCAGATAGATCGGCCGGGAGGACTGCAACGTCTCGAAACTCTCGTTCCCACGCTCTGCGTGAGGGTGTCCTGGAATTGCTGCGACAGAAACAGGCTGTAGGAGGCGTCTCCTGACGCCGATGGCGCCGGTGCGAAGCCCCGATCGGCGACAGGAGTCACCTCCTACAGTCTTAATTCCAGGACACCCTCACGCAGAGCGTGGGAACGAGGACAGGGGCAACAGGTCCGCGAGATGCTTGCCTCTTCGCCCGGCAGCGATATAATGCAGCAAGTTATCGCGTGAGATTTGGGTTCCGCACAGCCATCGTGGAGGTGTTTCCCATGTCTCCTGGTGATCTTCGCTATGCCGAGCGGCCGATAGCGGCGGGAAGTGGTACGGCCCGGAGCAGACATTTTCCCACAACGGACCTCTGGTCCTCTTCCGCAACCGGCCGCAGCTCCGATCGCGGGCGGCCGACGGGCGTCGAACGCTGGCTCACCCGCCGGCTGCTGCGGGCGGTTGGCGGCCCGCCGCTAGGCGCTATTCTCTGGAACGGCGAGGAAATCGCGGCGCTCCGCACGCGTTGGGATGGCAGTTGCACTGCCATCCCTGCGTCCTTGCAGCGGGGCGGCAGTACAACTGCCGCCCCAACCGAGAATGTGTCGCCCGTCGCCCGCATCGTCTTCCGCGATCGGGCGGCGTTCTGGAAAGTCCTGCTCGATCCGAATTTCCAGTTCGGCGAGGCTTATGCCGACGGCCGGCTGGAGGTCGAGGGCGATCTGGTCTCGCTGTTGGAAACGATCTACCGCGCGCGGATGGCGGCCCGCTGCTCGGGCGGCAGCGTCTACTCGGGGCTGCTCGGGTGGTTGCATCGCGCCCGGGCGAACACGCCCTCCGCCGCCCGGCAGAACATCCATCATCATTACGACATCGGCGAGGACTTCTACCGGCTCTGGCTCGATCGCGAGATGGTCTACAGCGGGGCCTACTTCGCCGATCCGGCCATGACGCTGGAAGAGGCGCAACTGGCCAAGCTCGATTACGTCTGCCGCAAGCTCTGGCTGCGGCCGGGCGAGACGGTGGTCGAAATCGGCGGCGGCTGGGGCGCTATGGCCCTGCTGATGGCCCGCAATTATGGGGTGACGGTCAAGTCGTTCAACATTTCGCGGCGGCAGCTCGATTTTGCCCGCCGCCGGGCAAAGGCCGAGGGGCTCGACTCGCGGGTCGAGTTCATCGAAGACGACTATCGCAACATTGCCGGCCGCTTCGACGCCCTGGTGTCGCTGGGGATGTTGGAGCACGTGGGGGCGTCGCATTACCGCGAGTTCGGCCGCGTTTGCGATCGCTGCCTCAGTCTCGCCGGCCGCGGGCTGATCCAGACGATCGGCCAGAACGCCGCCGGCCCGGTCAGCCCCTGGATCCAACGCCGCATCTTTCCCGGCGGATACATTCCGTCGCTCCGTCAGATGGCCGACATCTTCGAGCCGTGCGATTTTTCGATTCTCGACGTGGAGAACCTGCGGCTGCACTACGCCCGTACGCTACGGAACTGGCTCGACCGTTTCGAGGCTGCGGCCGAGCGGGTGGCGGCGATGTTCGACCGCCGCTTCGTGCGGATTTGGCGGCTCTATCTGGCCGGCTCCTGCGCCGCTTTCGCCAGCGGCGAGTTGCAACTGTTCCAGGTCGTCTTTGCCCGGCCCGGATTGAACGCGATTCCGCAGAACCGTGGGCAACTGCACGGCCGATCTGCCGCGCCTTCGCCATCGCGGTGTTAGTGCTTGGGCAGCGCCCGATTTCTTGGGTGTTCGCTTGCGAGTCGCACTGCCGCCCCCCGTGAGGGCGGCACAATTGCCATTCCAACGGGAGTACTCCCCAAAACAGCAACGCCTTGCGTAACTGGTTGTTACAACGGGTGATCGAAGGTACCGCCCAGCTTCCTCCTCGTCAACGTAATCGACTTCGAGAAAGTCTTGGCCAAACGAGCGGCGGTTGAGCGCAGGCATACGCCACTGTGAATCGCATGCCGAATCACAGCAGTATTCTCCCAACCGCAGCGATTACTCAAGGCCGAGCACAGTCAGGTGCCGTCATTATCACCAACTCTGTGGGAGAACCGTTCTACGCGCCCCATGACAACCATTCATGCAGGGCGAGGAGAAGCAAAAGCGATAGCCGCGATGTCGAAAGACAGTTGGACTCATACCGTCGATGACCGTCCTTTCCAGCACGGCGTTTGACAGCAGCTGCACTCCTATCTTAACGCCAAGCCTACCTGCGTCAAAACCACCCGTCAATGGGGCTTCGAGAACGCCATCGCCGAGTATCCACGCCGTCCACTTGTCCCGCAACGGGAGGGCCTCTATATTCACGGCAGCACGAATCGGGGACGTAATCTGATCGTATCGAACCCGAAAGGAACCCGTCGGGCATGGGATTCTCGCTAACGTGGCTGGACTGGACCGTCGGCTCGTTTGCCGTGCTCGGCAGCATCACGTTCGGCTGGTACATGTCGCGGCGGGTGGGGGCGGGAAAGGACAGCTCGCACTTCTTTCTGGCCGGACGAAATCTGTCCTGGTGGATCGTCGGACTGTCGTTGTATGCGACGAATATCGGGGCCGAACACCTCGTCGGGCTCACCGGCGACGCTTATCGCTACGGACTGTGCGCCGGCACCGTCGAGCTGACCACCGCCATGTGCCTGGGGATCGCCGCGTCGGTGCTCTTTCCGTATTACATCCGCAACCAGGTCTTCACCATTCCCGAGTTCCTAGAGATGCGTTACAACCCCGCCGCCCGCAGCTTCTTCTCGGGCTTGATGCTGCTGATCTGCATCATGACGAAGATGGCCTTCTGCCTGTATGCCGGGGCCTTGGTGATCGCGAGCCTGTGCGGCTGGGAGGTGACGAGCACAGCGACGGCCGCATCCTCGACAGACGCTACTACCGTGGTGATGGGCACGGTGGCGGCCCTGGCCGCCGTGACCGCGGTGTTCACGATGGTCGGCGGGTTCGCCGGCGTGGCCTACGCCGACATCATCCAGAGCACGGTCAAAATCCTCGGCTGCGCCTTGATGCTCGGCATCGGCCTGTACAAGGTCGGCGGCTGGCATGCCCTGCTGGCCAAAGTGCCCAACGCGATGCACATTTACAAGCCGACCGATCCCGACTATCCGTTCTGGGGCATCATTCTCGTTGGGCTTTACGGCGGCACGTTTTACTGGGGCATCGACCAGGTGAACGTGCAGCGCGTCCTGGGGGCGGCGAACTTGAAGCAGGCCCGCTGGGGCGCGATGTTCTGCGTGCTGCTGAAACTGACCCCCGTCTTCATCTTCGCCATGCCGGGTGTGATCGCCAAGGCGCTATATCCCCACCTGGAGAACTCGAAAACAACGTTCGTCACGCTGATGAATAATCTCTTGCCCGACGGCGTGCGCGGATTGGTGCTGGCGGCGTTGGTCTGTGCATTGATCTCCTCGTTGGACGCCACGATGAACTCGGTCTCGACACTGTTCGTCCGCGATTTCGTGCTGCGGTTCCGTCCGCGGACCAGCGAGCGGATGCAGGTTTTCATCGGCCGCTGGGCGATCGCGGGTTGTACCGTGGCGGCCGTGGCCGCGGCGTATCTGGTCTACACGACTCCCGGCGGGCTGTACAAGTACTTGCAGACGATCTCCGTTTACCTGGTGATGCCGATCACGCCGGCCATCGTCTTCGGCATCCTCAGCAAGCGCGTGAACATGATAGGGGCGGTCGCGTCGGTCGCCGTGGGAAGCGTGCTGGCGGCATTCTTCGTCACCGACGAGATCATGGGCCTGCCGCGAGCCGCCCAGGCGTTCCCCTTCTTGCACTCCCACAGCCTCTTGGTAAACTACTCCTATCGCGGATTGTGGGGCACAATCCTGGTGGCGCTGACGCTCTTCCTTGTCTCCTATCTCACGTCCCCGCCGAAACCCGAGCAAGTGGCGACGACCACGGTCCAATGGGGTCAAAAATGGGAGGCGTTCGGCGGGATTACCGATTGGCGGCTGCACCTTATTGTGCTCGTTGCCGTCACCGTCGTGTTATACTGGTGGCTCGCATAGGAAGTCGAATCATGGACGCTGTCGAACGCCTGGTAGGTTATGCTTCAGCATAACAACGATTTGGCACGGCCGTTATGCTGAAGCATAACCTACGAATTCTGGCGGTTGTAGCAGGGACTGAATCATGGACGCTGTCGAACGCGTGGCAAAGGTCTTGCGGAAGGAGGTGCCCGATCGCGTGCCGGTGGGGCTGCACAACTTCTTGATGGCCTGCCGCATGCACGGCGGACGCTTTGACGAAATCCTCCGCGACGGCGCGGCGATGGCCGAGGCACAACTGAACTTCTGGCGGACCGTGGGCCACGACCTGTTGATGCTGGAAATCGGCGTCTGCGCCGAGGCCGAGGCCCTGGGCTGCAAAATCCGCTACACCGCCGACGGCCCTTCGCACGTCGAAGAGCCGCTAGTCAAGGAACTCGACAACGTCGAGAAGCTCGCCGTGCCCGATCCCGAGCGGACGTTTCCGCTCAACGAACTGCTGAAAACGACACGAATCGTCAAACGCGAGACGGGCGGAAAGGTACACGTCAACGGCCGGGCCGATCAAGGGCCGGTGGCGCTGGCCTGCGCCCTGGTCGGGCCGCAGCGATTTTTGACGATGCTGATCGATCCGGAAATGACCGGCTGGTGCTGTCGGCTGCTGGGGTTTTGCAGCCGCATGAACCTCGCCCTGGGCGAGGCGCAGCGGCGGGCGGGGGCCGATAGCTCAACCATCGGGCTGGCGGGAGTCAGCCTGATCTCGCCCGCCATGTTCAGCACTTACGAATTGCCCGCGCGCAGGCGTTTTGCGCGGCCATGCAGCGAAGCGGCGGCTTCGCCTTCGTCCACGCCTGCGGCGACGAGACGCTGCTGGTCAAAAACCTGGTCGCCACCGGCGCCGATTGCCTCGAATTGGATCCCGCCACCGACCCGCAGTCGTGCAAGCGGATGGTGCAAGGGCGAACGAGCGTGCTGGGAATGATCGATCCCGCGCAGGTGATGCGTTTCGGCACGCCGGAGGATGTTCGCCGGCAGGCAATCCAAATGATCGGCACAATGGGCCCGGGCGGCGGATTCATCATCGGCCCCGGCTGCGCCCTGCCGGCCGACACGCCGCTGGAGAACGTGCAGGCGTTGATGGAGTGCGCGCGGCGCGAGGGCGTTTACGGCCCCGACGGCCGACCGGCGGCAATACCTGATTGAGGATCTCTGGCAAAATCGGAATGCGACCGTACTCCTCACGCTCCGCGTGAGGGAGCGCACGGGTTGAGTTTCCATCATGCTGGTCTCCTCGGATTGACAAGTTCCGCCGCCGACCTCCGCATGCGCAGTCCGATCAAACCAGTCAGCCCGCAAGCCAACACCGCGGTAACGGCGTACGTACTGGCGTTCGGCGAGCCAGGTATGAGGTAGAGGCCCAGGGCGCCGACCGCCGGGCCCAGGCAACAGCCCGCGCCGATCATCGCTTCGTGCAATCCGCCGTGCTCCCCCTTCGTCTCGCCAACGTCCATCGAATAGAACAGCGACAAGTAGTAGATCAGGCCCACGGAGATGCCGAAGAGTCCCTGGACGGCGGCCAACAGCCCGAGATTGTGCAAGAGGAATAGCAGGCTGAAACTGGCGGTCAAGCCGACGAATCCCCCCAGCAGCCAGCGGAAGCGGTAATGCCAGCCGGTCCATTGCCAGAGCGCGACGAAGGTCCCCAAGCGGGCGAACATCCAGATCGACCAGAACAGCCCGGCCTGCGCCGTCGACAAACTCAGCGTCTGCGACAGGGCGGGTATGCTGGCGCTGACTGCCGTGATGCCGACGTAGGAGAAGGGGATCGCCAGCCACGCCATCCGCAGAAACGTGCGCGAATTGCCGGGCCGAGCCGGAGCAACCGTTTCCACATGCGGCGCCGCGCGCCCCGCGACGGGGGCTGCACTGATCGGTGCGCTTCCCAGGCCAAGCACCATCAGGAATTGACCGAGGTGCACCAGCGGCGGCAGCCAGAAGATGCTGTTCTGTCCGAGCTTTTCATAGAGGGCGCCGCCGAAGAAATACGTCGCCGCCATCGCGCTCGACCAGACGACGTTGTAGATGCCGATATTCCGCGGCAGCTCTCCGGCGGCAACGCCGTCGCTCACCAGCGCTTCCAACGGCGGCCAGGTGAAGCACAGCGCCGCCATCCAGCCGGCATAGACCAGCAGGATCACCGGCAGCGAGGAAAAGAACATTCCCAGCAGCAGGCAAGCCGACATGCCGCCCAGGCCGGCCAGCAGCGCCGTGCGGTAGCCGAAACGCTGGGCAAATCGTCCCCCTTGCCACGAGGCCAAGGCGTAGACCAGCCCGCCCAACGCCGCGGCCGAGAGATTGCCGCAGTCGCGAAAGCCGAAACGGTCGCGGAGCAGAAAGAAAATGTAGTAGCCGGAATAAGACGTGGCCAGCGAGTTCAGGCCTTCGAGCACGAAGAATACGGCTCTCGATGTCCGCGCAGGTTCGGGCGGCCGTTCGCATGGATGCGGGCTGACGGACTGTCCTTGAGTTCCTGTCAAGAGGTCTACTCCCTGGCATCCTCGCTGGCATCGAAGCGGTGGTAGGCCCAGGCCATCGTCAGCAGCACGCCGACGGCCGGCAAGAGCAGCGCGATCCAGGCGACAAGCAGGGCCGCCGGCATACTCTTGGTGAGCAAGTAGACGATCGCCGCCGGGATGCCCGCCTCGACCGCGCAGCCGCCGAGCACAAACGTCTTGACGATCATGAAGAGGATTACGCGGCCTGCTTTCAAGAAGCCTTCCGAGCCCGTGGCCACAAGCGGCGAGGGATAGAGCAGGAAGAGAAAACTCTCGACGCCGAACAATATCCAGTTGAACGGCAGGACGAACAGGGCGGCGGCCAGCATTTCGCCCGCGGCCGGCGGCAACGCCACGGCGACGGCGGCGAAGACCAGCCAGTCCAACAGCGTCATCATCATCGTCACCACCAGCATCTGCCCGCCGGCCATCGCCATCGACCCGATGGGCAGCGACTTGAGAACATCCATCCGCCCGAAATCGCCGCGAAAGCCGAAGGGGGCCTGGGACGAATAGAGGAACGTCGCGTAGGCCGCGATGCCGATGACGAAGTGCGGCAGGATCTTCGGCAGCAGCTCCTTGTTGTGGCCGGCGCCGATCACCATCGGCGCGCCGACGGCCAGCATGATGATCGCAATCATGACGAATCCGCCGCGGCCGCTGCGGAGCAACTGCACCGTCTGCCGCCAGAGCACTGGCCCCATGCCGCCCAGCCACGGCGGCTGCCGCAGCCGCGTGCTCTGAATTGCGCGTTTCGAGCGCGTAGCGAAGGCCCCTTCTCTGATCATGCGGCGTTTCCGCTCCTGGATCTGCTGGCTGACGCGCACCGCCGTCTCCAGATAGTTGGCGTCCAGCCAGATCGCCAGGGCATAAATGCCGACGACCACGATCGTTCCCAGCGCCGCCCAGCCCAGCGCGTCGGGGATCAGCCGCTCGGCGGTGATGATTTTGGCGAACACGGCGAAGGGGGCCAGCACGACTTCGCCGACCGCCGAGTGCCGCAGCCGCGAAAGCGTCTCCTGCCAGGGGCCGTCGAGCCCGCGGCCGGCCGCTTGCCCCAGTGCCGCGGCCAGCGCGACGATCACCCCCGCCAGCAGCAGTTTGCGGACCCGGGTAAAAGCCCGTTCTCCGATACTCTGGGCGATCAACTGCGCGCACATCGTCACGCTCCCCACCATCAGATAGGCCAGAAAGAAGCCGGCTGCCGCCGCCGGCAACGAGCGGACGTGTATCGCCATCGCCGTCGCGAAGAACGGCGCGACAAAGACCGCCGCGGCCACGCTGCCGAGAATCTTGTAGAGCAGGAGCTGCCGCCGCGAGAACGGCGCCGGGAAGAGCATGTCGACGTCGCTGGGCGAGAAGTAGATCGCCCGCTCCCCCAGCGACGTGACCACGCTCAACACCACGTACAAGAACATCCCCACCGAGACCAGGTCGCCGAACGAATCGACGTGTTGGCCGATCCCGCCATGCCGGCCCAGCCCGAAGGCCATCAGGATATTCGGCACGATCATCATGCCGAAGACCAACAGCGCGAAGCCGGTCAGCAATGCCCCGCGCACCGACCGCAGCTTGCGGCCGATCGAGCGGAGCCCGCCGCGAACCCGCAACCGGTACAACTTCCACAAGGCGGGGTGCATCATCGTTCTTAAGATTCGGTGGCCTTGAAGAAGATCGCCTCCAGCGAGTTCTCGCCTTCGAGGTCGGGATATCGGGCGCGGGCCTCTTCCATCGTGCCGCAGAACAACCGCCGCCCCTTGTGCAAAATCAGCAAGTCGGTGCACAAGTCCTCGACCAGCGACAACAGGTGGGAACTGATGACCACCGCCGCCCCGCCGGCGGCCTGCTGGCGGATCGAATCCTTCAGCGTGCGGATGCCGCGCGGATCGAGGCCGGTCATCGGCTCGTCGAACAGTATCGCCGCCGGGCGGTGCAAGTAGGCGCAGCAGATGGCCGCCTTCTGCCGCATTCCCCGCGACAATTCCCGCGCCGCCGTGTCGCGATTCTCCGTCATTTCGAACTGCGCCAGCAGCGCCTCGGCCGCGGCGGAGAAATCGGGCACGCGGTAGGCCGCCGCAATGAAATCGAGATGCTCCCAGACCGTCAGCGAATCGAACAGGTGCGGGTCGTCGGGCACCAGGGCCAATCGCTGCTTGGCGGCCACGGGATTCTGCACGATGTCATATCCATCGATCGCCAGCCGCCCGTTGGTTGGTTGCAGCACGCCGGCCATGGCGCGGAGCGTCGTGGTTTTGCCCGCCCCGTTCGGGCCGAGCATCCCCAGAATCCTGCCCCCGGCCGCCTCGAAAGACAAATCCTGCACCGCCAGAGTTTCGCCGTAATTCTTCGAGAAGCCGGTTACCGAGATCATGCTTGTTACGAGCCTCAAGCGGGGTTGGCCCACAAGGAAACCAAGCGCCTATTCGCTGTCAAATCGGCAATGTTGTTGTCGTCTATTGGGTATCAGGAAACAAATGTCGGGGTACGTCGTTTAGCCGGCGAACTTGTTCGCCGTGGAATGTCGGGTTTTCTGGTCGAAGCACGGCGAACAAGTTCGCCGGCTAAACCATTCGCACGGCATCACTTACCCGAGTCCCAATAGCCGCGACCCGCAAGGGCAGCCCCGCCGCCAAGTCAAAGTCGGCGTCTCGGAACAAGCAGGATACCAGAAATTCCTTCCGCCCGCGACCCCCCCGCGCGATCAGGCCGAGAGTAACGGGTTATGGCGGGCGGAAGTTCATTGCATCTCCGATCGACAATGTCGCAATGCCGTTTAGCAGCCGCCGGCACGGCGGCTCTGAGCGGCGGGAAAGCCCGGGCCGCCGTGCCGGCGGCCTACGCAGCGATGGCGTCTCTTCTCAGTTGTCTCGCCCACAGCGTCAGCCAAAGGGCGATCAGCACGACCAGCCACATGAGGAGTTTCATAACGACGATGCCCCAGAACCAGACGACCTGGACAAAGCTCCAATCGATGTTCGGCCCCCAGAGCGACAAGACCCAGGCCGGCCGCGCATGCACAACCGCCAAGCAAGCGACCCATTGTACCGTGACAAAACCTAGGGCGATCAGTGCGAGCCACCATCCGGCGATTGCCGCGGCCCTGACTCTTCTCTCGAAGATGTTCATGGCGACGTCCCCTTTCCGCCTCGACCTCGCTCTCCGCACTCGCGTGAAAACGAAGGCGCGGCTTGTTTTAGCGGACCACTGAATTCTATCGGCCCAAGCGGCGAAGTCGAAGCAAGCGGCTACACCCCGCTAGCAGCACGGGCGCGCACCGGGCACTTAGGCGTTGCCAGGGCCGTTTATAATTCGATAGTAACCGGAACATTCCTAGGAGATTTGCCATGTCAGTCAAGACCATCAGCGTCGAGAGCGCCCATGAGCTATTGCGGACCGATCCGGCCGCCATCCTCGTTTGTGGCTATGAGAACGACGCGGATTTTCGCAAGAATGACTTGGAGGGAGCGATCTCCCTGAGCCAGTTCAACCAACGGATCCATTCGTTCCCCAAGGACGAGAACGTGATTTTCTACTGTGCCTGCCCGCACGATGAAACGGCGACAGCGCAGGCGGAGAAACTGCAGAAGCAGGGCTTTACGAACGTCCACGTGCTCGCGGGCGGCGTGAACGCCTGGAAGTCGGCAGGTTACGGCCTCGTCGGAACGGGGAGGTAACCGCCGCGGGCGTTGGCGGAGCGAGGACCACCGGCCCGCCCGGCGCTTGAGCCGGACGGGCCGGCGGAGCATTTCTTGGGGCGAAAGGCAACGGCGGGTTTTTCGTTTAGCCGCGACCCGCAGGGGAGCGGTTCTAATTCGCTCTATGCCTCACCCCTCTTCCTCGTGCCGCCGCGCCATGCTCGCGACCGCGGCGGCGCATCTCCGGGCGCACAACGTCCGCTGCGTCCCCCGATTTCTGCCATAGACAAACGCTGCGGTAATATATACACTAGTACACGAATGCTTTCCACTCCACCCGTTCCCGGGCGCAGCAACGGATTTCGGCGTTTGCAGTCCCTCGAGGCAGCGGAGAGCATTGGTCCGTGTCAGCGCTTCCCTTCGGGGCGCGGCTAAACGGCCGGTAGAAAAGGGAGTTGGCCATTTCTGCCACCAACAACTACTGCGCCACGCATTCATCACTCATCGTTCATCATTCATCATTTCCCTCATGTACGCCGAATTGCACTGCAAGACGAACTTCTCGTTTCTCGAAGGGGCGTCGCATCCCGACGAGCTCGTCTGCCGCGCGGCGGAACTGGGATACCACGCCCTGGCGATCACCGATCGCAACAGTCTGGCCGGCGTGGTGCGGGCACATGGGGCGGCGAAGGACCAGGGCCTGAAACTGATCGTCGGCGCCGAAATCACTCCCGACGACGCCCCACCCGTCGTGCTTTGGGCCACCGACCGCGCCTCCTACGGCCGGCTCTCGCGGCTGATCACCCTCGGCCGCCGCCGCGCCCCCAAGGGCGAGTGCCGGCTCCGCTTCGATGACGTCGCCGAGCACTGCGGGGGATTATTGGCAGGAGTAAGTGGAGAGGGGAGAGAGGAGAGAGGAGAGGGGAGAGGGACACCGACCGTGCCTCTTTCTCTTCCCTCTCCACTCTCCTCTCTCCCCTCTCCTCTCTCCCCTCTCCCCTCCTACCGCGACCTGTTCGGCGACCGCTGCTCGCTGCTGGCCGAACTGCACTACGGCCCGGACGACCGCGGACGATTGCAGTGGCTGCTGGAAATCTCGCGGCAGAGCGGCATCCCGCTGGCGGCGGCCGGCGACGTGCATTATCACGTGCCCGAGCGGGCGGCCCTGCGCGACGTGTTGACCGCGGTGCGGCACAATTGCACCGTAGCCGACGTGACCGGCCATCTGTTCGCCAACGCCGAGCGGCACCTGAAATCGCCCGAGGAGATGGCCATCCTCTTCGCCGACGCCCCCCAGGCCCTGCGCCGCACGATCGAAATTGCCGAGCAGTGCAACTTCTCGCTCGACCAATTGCGCTACGAGTATCCCGAGGAGTTGGCCCCGCCGGGCATGACGCCGCACGAATATCTCTCGCAACTCGCCTGGGCCGGGGCGGCCGAGCGCTGGCCCGGCGGCGTGCCGCAGAAGGTCTGCGGGCTGTTGGAGCACGAGCTGCAACTGATCGCCGAGCTGCATTACGAGGCTTATTTCCTCACAGTTTGGGACCTGGTGCAATTCGCCCGACGGCGCGGCATCTTGTGCCAGGGCCGCGGCTCGGCCGCCAATTCGGCGGTCTGCTATTGCCTCGGCGTCACCTCGGTCGATCCCGAGCGGATGGACGTGCTCTTCGAGCGGTTTGTCAGCCGCGAGCGGAACGAGGCCCCCGACATCGACGTCGATTTCGAGCACCAGCGCCGCGAGGAGGTGCTTCAATATCTTTATGAGAAGTACGGCCGCGACCGCGCCGGCATCACCGCCGAGACGATCACCTACCGTCCCCGCTCGGCCGTCCGCGACGTCGGCAAAGCCCTCGGCCTGCCGCCGGAAACGATCGACGCCCTCGCCAAGCACATCGAGCATTCCCGCGAAGATTGGAAATTGCAGATCGCCGATATCGACCCTCACTTTCAGGGAGAGGGGCTAGGGGCCAGGGGCCAGGGGCCAGGGGTTGGGGGTCAGGGATCCGGGGTCAGGAATCAGAAGCCAGAACGGGGCGTTCATGCCTCCGACGATTCCCTATACCCCTCATCTCTCATCTCTCATCCCTCATCTCCGAAATCCCCAAATCCCCAAATCTCCAAATCCCTAAATCCTGAAGGCCCTCACCCTAACCCTCTCCCAAAGGGAGAGGGGACAAATGTGGCCCACTTCGCTGACCTCGTTGACCAACTGATCGGTTTCCCACGGCATCTTTCGCAACACACCGGCGGCATGGTCATCACCCGCGGCAGGCTCGACGAACTGGTGCCGATCGAAAACGCGGCCATGCCCGATCGCACCGTGATCGAGTGGAACAAGGACGATCTCGACGAATTGGGCATCCTCAAGGTCGATTGCCTGGCGCTGGGAATGCTCACGGCCATCCGGCGGTGCTTCGAGTTGATCGGTGGGGCAGACATTCCTGTCTGTCCCGGGCAGACAGGAATGTCTGCCCCACCGATCAGTTCTCGGCACTATGGTCGGCGGCTGACGCTCGCCGACGTGCCGGAAGGGGACGAGGAGGTCTACGCCATGATCCGGCGTGCCGACACGATGGGCGTGTTTCAGATCGAGAGCCGGGCGCAGATGAGCATGTTGCCGCGCTTGCAGCCGCGCTGCTTCTACGACCTGGTGATCGAGGTGGCGATCGTCCGGCCGGGCCCGATCCAGGGCAATATGGTCCATCCCTACCTCCGCCGCCGCAACGGCGACGAGCCGGTGAGCTATCCGAACGATGCGGTGCGCAGCGTGCTCGAAAAGACGCTGGGCGTGCCGCTGTTCCAGGAGCAGGCGATGCGGCTGGCGGTGGTGGCCGCCGGATTCACGCCCGGCGAGGCCGACCAGCTTCGCCGCGCGATGGGCGCGTGGCGGCGGCCCGGCGTGATCGACCAGTTCCGGCAAAAACTGATGCAGGGGATGCAGGCCAAGGGCTTTTCGCCGGAATACGCCGAGGCGGTCTTCGGGCAGATTCGCGGCTTCGGCGATTACGGCTTTCCCGAGTCGCACGCCGCCAGTTTCGCCCTGCTGGTCTACGTGTCGGCGTGGCTGAAGTGCCACTACCCGGCCGCCTTCACCGCAGCACTGTTGAACAGCCAGCCGATGGGCTTTTACGCCCCCGCCCAACTGGTCCGCAACGCCATCGAGCATGGAGTGGAAGTGTTGCCGGTCGATGTCAATTTCAGCAATGGGGATTGCGCGCTGGAGGAAAGTCGGCAGTGGGCAGTCGGCAGTCGGCAGTGGATGGTGGATAGTGGACAGTGGATGGTGGATAGTGGACAGCGGGTGGTGGATCGTGGGCAGTGGGAGAGGCGGGCTCCGCAGTCTGGATTGACCTCTGACGATCAGCAGCCATCAACTCAACAACAGCCGATCGCCCACTGCGGACTGCCCGCAGCCCACAGCCCACTGCCGACTGCCGACTGCCGACTGCCGACTGCCGACTGCCGACTGCCGACTGCCGACTGCCGACTGCCGACTGCCGACTGCCGACTGCCCACTGCCCACAGCCCACTATCCACTGCCGACTGCCCACTGCCCACTGCCCACTTCCCCCTTCGCCTCGGGTTCAACGTTCTCTCGGGCGTTCCGTCATCTGACGTCGAGCGAATCATCGGGGCGCGGCAGCAAGGGCCGTTCACTTCGGTCGATGATTTCGCCCGCCGCACCCGTCTCGGCCGTGCCGCGATCGCCCGGTTGGCGAAGGCCGGGACGTTCGAGTCTCTCGCCCTCAATCGCCGCGCCGCCCTCTGGGAATCATTGGCCCAAGACCCAAAGAGTCTGCCGCTGTTCGATGGCAATATAACATCTCCAAGTCTCCAAATCTCCAAATCCCGAAATCCCCAAATCCCTAAATCCCCAATCCCCCTTCCCCCCCTGTCCCTTGCCGAAGAGGTGCTGGCCGACTATCGCACCACCGGCCTGTCGCTGCGCGGCCATCCGCTCGGGTTCCTCCGCGCCGAGTTGGCCAAGCGAGGCGTCGTGCCGGCCCGATCGCTGGAGACGCTCCCCGACGGCAGCCTGGTGAGCGTGGCCGGCATCGTGCTGGTCCGCCAGCGGCCCGGCACCGCCAAGGGCATCACCTTCGTTACTCTGGAAGACGAAACCGGCACGGCCAATCTGATCGTCCGCCTGGCGGTGTGGCGGCGCTGCCGTCGTGCCGCGCTGGCCGCCACCGTATTGCTGGCCCACGGCTGGCTGCAACGCCAAGGGCAGGTCATCCACTTGCTGGCGACGCGATTGGAGGATTTGTCGCCCTGGTTGCAGCAATTGGGCTCCCGCTCGCGGGATTTTCGCTGATCGCCGCGTGAATGTCGTGTTAAAGAATAGCCGGGAGTCAACGACTCCCGGTGAACGACGGTGAACGCGGGCAACGCCATGCAAAGCCCTCGTTCCCATGCTCTGCGTGGGAACGCACATTTTGGACGGTCGAGGGTTCGACGTTCCCACGCGGAGCGTGGGAACGAGGGAAACGCGGGCAACGCCACGCACATTCCGGGAGTCGTTGACTCCCGGCTACTGCCCACCCCATCGGGCGGCATATCCTTGGCAAAGGCGCGAGCTATAATGGTGCAGGACTGGACCCACTCATCCGCAAGGAGCCATGTCATGCCGGCCGACAAACTCAGGGAGTTCCTCGACAGTCATAAGATCAAGTACGTCACTATTACCCACTCGCCCTCCTACACCGCGCAGGAGGTGGCGGCCTCGGCCCACATCCGCGGCAAGGAGTTGGCAAAAACCGTCATGGTCACGCTCGACGGCCGCATGGCGATGGTCGTGCTGCCCGCCTCGCGGAAGGTGGGCTTCGAGCAGCTTCGCGAGGTCTCGGGCGCCGAGAGCGTGCAATTGGCCAGCGAGCGGGCGTTCAGCGACATGTTTCCCGGCTGCGAAGTCGGCGCCATGCCGCCGTTCGGCAACCTCTACGGCATGGACGTCTACGCCTCGAAGTTGCTCGAACAGGACGAGGAGATCGCCTTCAACGCCTGCAGCCACACCGAGCTGATCCGCCTGGCCTACCGCGACTTCGTCCGCCTGGTCAATCCCAAGGTCGCCGCGGTGGCCTTCGGCGAATAGCCCGGCGCCCCTTTCTCGCCCGAAAAAGCTATGCTTGAGTATGGCGATACCGGGGCAGTTTCCGCCAAATCTGATTTTCACTATCGGCATTCTGCGGCCGATCAAGTGGGTTCGCGCTACGAAGCGGCGACCACCGAAAAAAGGGCGTCGCCTGCACTGTGCCCGGTCGGCCGTCGAGCCCGAGAAGCCAACGCCGCCCGGCGAAGGCCGTGCCCCTTGACCCCCAGCGGCACGAGCCATACGATCATGGCCGCGTCGCCCCTGCCGCAGTCGGAACACGCCCGGGAGTTGACGATGATTTTCGATCGTCTGGAGAATGCCGGTCTTTACCGCCCGATCGGCGCGAATATCGCCGCCGCGCTCGACTATCTGCGTCGCACCGATTTCTCGCAAATGGCCGTCGGCCGCTACGAAGTGGACGGCGACCGGGTTTTCGCCATCGTGCAGCGCTACCGGCCGAAACCGCTGGACCAGATCGTCTGGGAAGCGCACCGGCAATACATCGACGTGCAGTATCTGGCAGCGGGAAGCGAGCGGATGGGCTATCTGCCGCTGGCTGACGGTCTGAACGTCCGCCAGCCCTACGATCCGCAAAAAGACGCAATTCTCTTCCACGCCGAGGGCCAGCTCTTCACGATGTCGGCGGGCGATTTCGCCGCCTTCGCCCCCTGCGACGTTCACGCCCCCGGCCTGGCGACCGCGGCGGGCGGAGAAGCGGCCGAGGTCTGCAAGGTCGTGGTCAAGTGCCGCGTGAAATAGGCGTCCGGCGGCATGGCCGCGCGGATGATCGGATGGCCGGGAATGTCCATCGGCCCGAGAGTCACGATCTTCTGCATCGTGTATCCCGGCGGCACGTCGGCCTTCGCATCGAAACGCAGGCGGGAAAAGACGCGGCGATTGAGGGCCAGGGCGCGGATGTCCTCGGCGATCAGAATCCCCGGCGTCCTCGACGGCATGAAACCCTGCGTGTGGTGTTTCGGGTTGTACGACATGACGGACGGATTCGTCTCCATGTCGTAGCCGTAAACGTCAACGTGCGGCAGACCGAACGCATGGCCGAGCTCATGTTGCAGCGTCGATTGGAAGTTGGGGGCCCGATCGAGGCCGTACGACGACATCTCCACGATGCCCCCGCCGCTATTGAGACCACCGTTGAAGGGCCGTGCCCCGCCGCCCGGGTAATCGTCGCGCGCATTGATCACAATCGCCACGAAGATCAAGGGGCAGTTGTAGCGGTTGTAGTTGTGGTGCCGCAGCAATTCGTCAACCATCTGCGGCGCCGCCCCCTCCGCCTGCGCACGATAATAGGCGGCGTCGTGTTCCGCATGGTAGACCGGCGGCTGTGACGCGGCCAGCGCGAAGGTGTCGCGCCCTTTGAGCATCTGCTTGTAGCGTGTCTGCGCCAAGCAAGATGCTTTTGCAGGTCGGCCGCTTGCCGCTTGGTCGGCAACGCTTCCCCTTTGGCGACGAAGAAGACCGGCAGGACCTTCACCTGCTTCGGCGGCCGATAATCGGCGGAAAAACCCGGCGACGACAGAACCACGACGGTCAGGCCGCATAGCCACAATTTTGATCGTTGCATCGCTGGACTCCTGGCAGGCAATAGGCGGGGGCGACGGACCAGGCGGTCGGCGCTGGCAGGCAGGCAAGAATGACGTCAAAACGATGTACGGATTATAGCAGACGCCGGGAAGCCCGTCTTGAGGAAGCCGGTTGCGTTGTGACCCAGGAGAGGCTGGCGTGACAGGGGGGAGTAGAGGGCTGACGCCCCCTGGGGTGTGTCAGGAGTCTTTACTTCGATTAGGGCCCTCGCTGCAGGGGATCCTTGGGACACGAACCGATATTGGAATCGAAATAAAGACTCCCGACCCCTTTACTTTCCTCCCCATTTTACAGCAACACCGCCCCGTGTGCAGCACCCGCGGGGAAAAGGGGGGGCAACTCCAATCACCTGCGGTTCCTGGGGTTGCCGCACGACGGAAGGGTGGATTCGGATTCCAGCCCTTTTGCTAGTCGCTCTTCACCAGTTCGAACTTCCAAAAGGATGGCCGTGTTGCAGCGACATCTGCACCGCCTCCCCTTGCCTTTTCGCGGCTTTCCTTGCTAAGCTATCGCCGCTGTCCTTTTCTCAGTTCGAGCCACAACGCTAGGAGGCCATGCGCGATGCTCTACCTGCAAAAAGGCGTTTTTCAGAAGTTCGTGCGTCGGCTCGGCGGCCGGTGGATGACGGCGAACCAGGCTACCTGCTTCGGAATCGTGTTCATTCTGCTGACGGCGGCGTCGTTTTATTTGGGGCTCACCTACGCGGCGTGCCACTGGATGCTGCTGCTGGTGCCGCCGTTCTTGCTGCTGCGGATGGCCGCGAATACGCTGGACGGAATGCTGTCGCGGGAATACGGCACGGGCAGCGTGGCCGGCGAACTTTGCAACGAGGGACTGGACGTGATCGGCGATACGGTCTGCTACGGCAGCCTGTTTTTCGTGCCCGATGGGCCGCAACTGAGCCTGACGTTGCTACTGATCCTCTCCTGGATGGCCGAGTTCTTCGGCGTGCTGGGAAAGAGCTTTCCCGGCGGCATCCGCCGGCACGAAACCTTCTTGGGCGGCAAGCCCGACCGGGCGGTCTGGATGTCGGTGCTGGCGGTGCTGCTGTTCGTCCGGCCGCAGTTCATGCACTCGATCGCTTACTACCTGCTGGTGATGTCGGTGTTCGTTTTCGCAACCAGCGTCATCCGCATTCGCAAGACCCTGCTGGCCGCCAAGGGGCAGCACTACGAATCGTACACGTGGATCGGGAAGTGAACGGCGGAAGAGTATCCGGCACACGCCGTGTGCCGTGCCTGGAAGTTCTGCGTGAGGTTGGCGATTTATATTCGGCACTCGGCACACGGCGTGTGCCGGATACGGCGCGGAAGGTGAACGGATGAAGCCCCGGCAAATGATCCTGTTGGCGGCGATTATCGGCGTCTCGCTGGCGCTGCTGGTTCATCGCGGCGATGGGAAGATGCTGGCAGTGATGGTTCCGATGCTCGGGCTGTTGCTGTTTTTCTCGGTGGTTTGGCGGCTGATGGAGAAAAAACACCTGCCGACGGCCGACGAAATCCGCAACCGCACGCTGACCTGGTGGTGGATGGTGGCCATCTTCTTTCTGGCGATTGCCACACATCGCCTCGTCTCGTTCCTCTTCCTCGGTTTCCTCTGCCTTGCATCGCTGCGGGAGTATTTCTCGCTGCTGCCGGCCGAAGAGGTCGTTTCGGCGAAACCCGTCTCGTTCAAAGACCGGGTGGCGATCTTCTTGTGCTATCTCTCGATTCCAGCCATCATCTACATCGCGTACATCAAGTGGTACATGCTGTTCATGATCTTCATTCCGGTGTACGTGATCCTGCTCTTGCCGATTCTTTTCGTGCTGCAAAACCGGACGCAAGGGAGTCTGAAGTCGCTGGCGATCCTGGCGTTGGGGCTTCTGTTCTTCGTCCACAATCTCGGGCATTGCCTGTTCATGATCAACTTCGGCGCGATCCTCTTGATGTATTGCTTCACGCTCACCGAAGCGCGGGATTTGGCGTCGTTTTGGATCGGCAAGTCGTTTGCGAAGATGGCGGGGCGAATGGAGCAGGGGTTTTGGCGTCGGCTGTTGGAAGCCCGCATCGCCCCGGACGTGAGTCCGAAGAAGACCTGGTCCGCCGGGCTGTGCGCCGCGGTGCTGATCTCGGCGATGTCGCTGCTGTTCGTGCCGCTTTTGCCGGAGTTCCCCGCTCGGAATCTGTCGTACCCGTATTGCGCCTTCGTCGGATTCATGATCGGATTCGCGGGACTGTTCGGCGACCTGGTCTTTTCGATGATCAAGCGGGATATTGGCGTAAAAGACTCCGGCACGACGCTTCCCGGCCACGGCGGGATTATCGACCGCGTCGACAGCCTCGTCTTTACCACCCCCATCACGTTTCACCTGATCTACTGGCATTGCTTCTAGGAGAATCAATGATTTCCGATCGTGCGGTTGATCGTGGGCTAGGGCGGATTGCCGCCGCCGGGGGAGAACAGGGGGTCAGAGCGCACTTAGTCATTAGTCAAGTTCGCCTATTGACTAAGTGCGCTCTGACCCCAACTCCTCCCCGTGTCAGCGTCCCTCCCGTCCCTCCCAAGAAGGCGTGTCAGCAGCAGACTTCGCTCAGGTAGGATGGGGCGCGGTTACATACTCCCCGCTTCTTGACACCTTCTGCGCAGGGCGCCTTTTCTGCCCGGGGTCAAATCCCTTTTCGCTTGCCGGCGGCGACGTCGGCCTTCAGCAGTTCGACGGCCTTCTCCAATTGGGCGTCGCGGCCCTTGTAGAAGTCCTCGGGCGTGTTGTCGATCAGCACGTCGGGTTTGACTCCGAAGTTCTCCAAGTTCTCGCCCTTGGCGGTCCAGACGCCGGCGCCGGGGGTGCGGATCGCGGAGCCGTCGGCCAGCATGAAGGAGCCGGTGCCGATAACGGCGCCCATCGTGGGCACGCCCAGAACACGGCCAAGCTTGAGGTCCTTGAAGCCCTGCGGGAACATCTCCGCGTCCGAGGCGGAGCGCTCGTTCTGCATCACGATCATCGGGCCGTAGAAGGTCTCCAGCGGGCGGGGCAAGTCCTGGCTCATGTCGCGGCCGCGGGTGTACTGGTAGCGTTGTCCCACCAGGATGCCCAGCAGCTCCTGATCGATGCCGCCGCCACCGTTGAATCGCTCGTCGATCACGAGCGCCTTCTTGGCGCGGTTCATTGCCAGCTCCAGCGCGAACTGGCGGAGCGAGGCCGGGTCCATCGCCTTGATGTGCAGGTATCCGATCTTGCCCTTGCTCAGCTTGTCAACGATGGCGCGACGGTCCGACACCCACTTCTCATACCTGGCGCTGCCCAGGGCCGATTCGCTCATGGGCTCGATGCTTATTTCCCACGCCCCTTCCTTGCCGGGCTTGTTGTTCAGGAGGAAACGGAACTTCCGCCCGGCGGACTGGGTGAGGTAGCGCCACTGGTTGTCGCTGGCCTTGAGTTCGTGGTCGTCGATGGCGAGGATGAAGTCGCCGCTGTGGATCTTCACGTACTCTTTGTCCGCCGGGCCGTCTTTCCAGATATGGCCCACGCGGTAGAGGCCGGCCGGATCCGGCACAAGCTCGAAGCCCGGATAGCGGGTCGTGGCGACCGCGGGCCGATCGAAGGCGGAAGGCCCGCCGCCGATGCCGGTGTGCGAGGCATTCAACTCTCCGATCATCATCATCATCACGTTGTGCAGCTCTTCCTGGTCCACCAGGTTGTCAAGCACGGCGGCGTAGGTCTTCTTGGCTGCGTTCCAGTCGGCCCCGTGCATCTTGGCGTCGTAGAAGCGGTTCTTCATGACCCGCCATCCCTCGACGAAGACCTCATGCCGCAGGGCCTTGTGATCCAGTTCCATGTGGATGGAGAAGGTGACTTGCCGCGCGCCTGCCGAATCGGCGGGGGCGGCGGGCGCGGCGGCGGGCGGGCCGATTCCGCGCCGGCCACGACCAAACCGGCCGGCAAATCCCTCGGGCGCGGCAGCCGGCTGACCACCGCCGCCCACCGAAGCCACATAGATGCCGCGGCCCGAACGGAAATACAGAGAGCGAGCGTCCTTGGAGAAGATCATCATGCCGCCGCGATAGCCGCCGCGACCGAAGCCCCGGCCCGGCCCTGAGCCCGCGGAGGCGCCGGACGGGGCGGAGGAGACGCGAGCGGGCGCGGAGCCGTCCGCCAGATTCACGGTGTACATTCCGTAGCCGTCCGCCTCGCCGGCCGCCGTGAAGGCGATGACGCTGCCGCTGCGCGCGGCGGTAAGGCCCCCGACCCGCTCGCCGGCGACCGGGATCTGCCGAGCCCGCTTCGTCAGGCCGTTCCAATCGATTTTGACATCGGCGGGCGAAGAGGTCGCGCCCGCTGCCGGGCCGCGCGGGCCGCCGCGGGTTCCGCGAACGGGGACATCGGCGGCCGCGAGGGCCTGCACCTCGCTGTCGATGTCCTTGTTGAACGGGTCTTTGTCCAGGGCGCGGAGCGGCAAGGCCATGAGCTTCATCTGGCTCGCCGCCCGCCCTTCGGTGGCGGCCACGCCGCCGCTGGTGCCGGCGTGAATCGTATATGCCAAGTATCGCCCGTCGCCCGACCAGACGGCGGCGCCCTCGCTGAAGGACGCTTCGTCCTCGGTGATCCGCCGCTCCGGTCCGCCCTTCGCGGGCATGATATACACGTGGCCGCGCAAGGTCTCGTCCTGCTTCAAGAAACTCACCCACTTGCTGTCCGGTGAGAAAGCGGGGTCCCGCGGCTCGGCCAGGTCGCTGGACGTCAGCACGCTGGTCTTCCCCGCGGCCACTCGGAAGAGATAGAGCTTCTTGTCGCTCGACCCATAAATCAGCGACTTGGAATCCGGCGCCCAGTCTATCGAATTCTTGTCTGTGTCCGAATTGGAGACTTGCTTCAGGTGCTTGCCGTCAGGGTCCACCAGATAGACCTCCTGGCGGCCGGAGCGATCCGAGATGAAGGCGATGTGCTTGCCGTCCGGCGACCAGGCGGGAGATTCGTTGCGGGAGGCGCCCGTGTCGTTGGCGATCGTGGTGATGTCGCCTTTGTCGGTGGCGATCGTGAATATTTGGTTCCGTGCCGAGATCACCGCCCGCTTGCCCGAGGGCGAAAGATCGAAACTGTCGGCCTCGTTGTCGATGGCGATCGTTTCAACCTGGTTGTCCTTCTCCTCGGTGACAAGGTCGATCTTGACTTCGCTGGTCTTGCCAGACGCCACGTCCAACTTCCAAAGCCCGAAGTCGGCCTCGTAGACGATCACTTTGCCGTCGCTGGACAACGAAGGATAAAAGACGTTGCCGCTGGTATGCCTGGTGACCTGCACCGGCTGGGCGCCGGGCTTGAGCGAGACCTTGTAGATGTTGTTGAGGCTGTGCCGCACGTCGGGGCTGCCCGGCTTGACGTTCTTTTCGTTGGGAAGGGGATCGCCCACGAAGTAGATCTCGTCGTTGCCCGCGAACATCGGCCAGTAGCGGTTATAAGTGGCCCCTGCCAGCAGCGGCTTGGCGGTCTTGGCGGCCAGATCGGCCACCCAGATGTCGGCGGCATAACTGCCGCGGTAGTGCTTGCGGGTCCAAACGCTGGGATGACGATTGAAGGCGAAGTGCTTTCCGTCGGCGGAGTAGCTGCCCCACCAGCCCCAGTCCACCGGCAGGCTCGTCTCTCGGCCGCCTTCCACCGGCACCTGATAGAGCGTCGCCACGCTGGGAAAGGCGCCGTCGCCGTGGGCGGCGCGGAAGACGACCTGCTTCGAGTCAGGAGTCCAGCCCACCACCTCTTCGTTGCCGCTGTGGAAGGTGAGCCGGCGGGCCGTTCCGCCGCTGGCGGGAATGACGAACACGTCGTAGTTCCCGCATCGCGCGGACGAAAAGGCGATCCACTTGCCATCCGGGCTGAAGCGGGGATTGATGTCCCGCGCCACGTTGTCCGTGAGGCGTTGGGGGTTCGAGCCGTTCGCGTCCACCACCCAGATGTCGCCCAGATAGCTGAAGGCGATCTTGCCGGCATGGAAGTCGGGCGTCCTGGCAAGCCGCACCGGGGCCGCGCCGGCCGCCGTCGCCGTCAGGAGGAACGCGAAACTGATGAAGAACCTGCTTGTTTGGATCATTGGTCTCTCCCGGATAGGTGAGTTCTGCCTGATACTATGAATCAAAAGACCACTGCCATTTGCGTGGATAGCCGACACGTGACCATTCGCCTGTCCCCTTCCGCCGCGCAAAGGTTCAGCGATGGACCCCGTGGCACACATTTTTCTATGTTAGCGGGGCGACATGCGACTTTCCAGCTTTTGGGCCGATTCTCGGACCGGAATGGATTCCCTGGGCGAATCAATGGTCGGTAGCCCTTATAGGGGGGCGTTCGCCGCAACATCGTCGTTAACCGCGGTTGTCCCACGCCGCCGCATGGGTGCCGATCGCCGCTTCGACAAGGAGGCGCCCGCGGGTATAATGAGGGCCGTTTGCGGCGTTATGGTGCGGACAGCACAGACCGGGTGGTGAAGGTCGCACGCCAAGGAGCGAAAAAATGAAAGATCGCCGACAAATCAGACGATGGACGATTGGCGCAGCAATGGCCGTATCGCTTGTAGCCGCGGGCGCGAGAGCGAAGGTCCCGGAGAACTCGACGAATCTGGCCCCGTTCGCTGCGGCGTCCACTTCGTACGTGTCGGGCCACGAGACGTTGGAGGCGATCAACGACGGCATCGAACCGCGCGGCGTGAACGACCACAGCCACGGGGCTTACGGAAACTGGCCTCGCACCGGCACGCAGTGGGTGGAGTTGACTTGGAGCCACCCGATCGCCACGCGAAAGATCAACGTCTACTGGTGGGACGACAATCAGGGCGTTCGCCTGCCGCGGGCTTGCCGATTGCTCTATTGGGACGGAAGCCGTTTCGTCCCGGTAAGAGCCGCGGCAGGGCTCGGCGTCGCCGGCGGACGCTACAACACGACCACGTTCGCGGAGGTGACCAGCAAGAAGTTGCGACTGGAGTTCGACGGCAACGGTCAGTTCTCGACGGGCATTATCGAGTGGAAGGTCTATGACTCGGGGAAGTCGCCCGCCTTTGCCCCGCGCCTGACGGCGGGCCCCGATCGCAGCCTGGTGCTGCCGGCGAAGACGTATTTGAATGCGCGCATCAAGGGAGTGGCACAGTCGATCGCCTGGAGCAAGGCGTCCGGGCCCGGCACGGTGACGTTCGCCGATCCGCATGCGCTGCGGACGACCGCCGAATTCTCCCTGCCAGGCGACTACGTGCTGAACCTCGCCGCCGCCAACAAGGACCAGGCGGCCGTCGCTGCGCTTGCGGTCCGCGTCGAAGCTCCCTGCCGGCAGAGGCGGCTCGATCCGGTCGCCGTGCAGACCTATCGCATCGACAGCCCGCTATGGAGCAAACGGCTAAAGCAACTAATCGTCAACTGGATTCCGCACTGCGTTGCCGAACTCTCGAAGCCGCGATTGCCGGAAGGCGGCCTCGACAACTTCATCGAGGCCGGCAACCGGTTGGCCGGCCGCCGCTTCAAGCCGCACATCGGCCCTCCCTGGGCTGACGCCTACACGCTCACGACCGTCGAGTCGATCTGTCTGGCGCTGATGCTGGATCCGCAGGGCGACGCGGAATTGCTTCGGGCGCAAACGGCCCTGCGCGAGACGCTCGACAAGTGGATTCCGATCGTCCTGTCTGCACAGGAAGCGGACGGCTACCTGCAAACGCGATTCACCCTCGGCACGCGGGACGACCCGCCCGGGCCGCCGCCGCGATGGACCTGGGTCGGCGAGCACGAAGGCTACGTGGCCGGCTGCTTTCTCGAAGCCGCCGTCGCACATTACCGGCTGACGGCGGGCCGCGACCGGCGAATGTACGACGCCGCCAAGAGGTTGGCCGATTGCTGGAACGCCCACGTCGGGCCTGCCCCAAAGAAGACCTGGCACGACGGCCACGAGGAAATCGAGCAGGCGCTGGTGCGGTTTGCGCGGCTGGTCAATGAAGTCGAAGGAGGCGGCAAAGGCGACAAGTACGTCCAGCTCGCGAAGTTCCTCCTCGATTGCCGACGCAACGGCGACAGCTACGACCAGAGCCATCTGCCCGTCGTCGCGCAATACGAAGCGGTCGGACACGCGGTGCGGGCCGCGTTCTGCTACTCCGCCATGACCAACGTCGCGATGGAGAGCGGCGATCCGCAGTACCACAGCGCGGTGAAGTCGCTGTGGGACAGCCTCGTCAACCGAAAGTACTATCTGACCGGCGGAATCGGCAGCGGGGAGACCTCCGAAGGCTTCGGCAAGGATTTTTCGCTGCCCAACGAGGCCTACTGCGAGTCGTGCGCCGACTGCGGCGAAATTTTCTTTCAACACAAAATGAATCTCGCCTACCACGACGCCCGCTACGCCGATCTTATCGAGGCGACGCTCTACAACGCGGTGCTCGGCTCACTGGACCTGTCCGCGAAGAACTTCACCTACACCAATCCGCTCGACCAGTCGTTCGCGCGGTACCGCTGGCACGTCTGCCCCTGCTGCATCGGCCAAATCCCGCGGACGCTCTTGTCGCTGCCGACGTGGATGTACGCCAAGAGCGCGGACGGCCTGTTTGTCAATCTCTACGTGGGCGGCACCGTCCGCCTCGGGCGCGTGGCGGGCAGCAACGTCGAAATCGTCCAACGCACTGACTATCCCTGGAAAGGCGCGGTTACCATCGTCGTCAATCCCGATTCGCCGCGGACGTTCGCAGTCCGCTTGCGGGCGCCCGATCGCAGCGTCAGCTCGCTCTACCACTGCACGCCGCCGGCCGACGGCATCGAATCGCTCTCCTTGAACGGCAGGCAAATCGCCGCGGAGATGAAAGACGGCTACGCGGTCATTACCCGCCACTGGGCGGCGGGCGACACCATCCGCCTCGAGCTGCCGCTCCGCGTCCAGCGCGTCAGGGCGGACGAGCGCATCGCCAGCGATCGCGGCCGCGTTGCCCTGCGCTATGGCCCGCTGGTGTATAACATCGAAAGCGTCGATCAGAACATCGACGGCGTGCTTTCGCCCGACGCCGTCTTGACGCCGGAGTGGAATGGCGACCTGCTCGACGGCATCGTCGTCATTCGCGGCGCGTTCGCGGATGGTTCTGCGTTGACTGCCGTCCCCAACTACGCCCGCAACAACCGCGGCGGCCGTTCCATCGTCTGGATCAGAGACGGCAGGTGACGCGAGCCGCTGCGCTGCCCAAGCGTTCTTGGCGACGGGCAGAAGCGACGTGATCGTGGGCAGGCCGACCTTCAATTCCTCCTCGATCAGTAGCGACGCGGACAACGCACGAACGGTCGCCGCGCCAGCCCCGTCGAGTTTACTCTACTGCGACGGCTTCCTCTCGGCAATCCCGCGGCGCATACGGGCAGGAGAACTGCAAAGTCCTTGTGTTGGGGCGGCAGTTATACTGCCACCCCTCGAACCAGCCGCGCTTCGCAGGGGGCGGCAGTACAACTGCCGCCCCAACAGAGTCGGAGACGTGAAGTCCTGAAGTTCACAGGGCCGATCAGTTTTCGCTGTAGGAGGCGACTCCTGTCGCCGATTTGCCGCGGTTTCGGCCGGGCAGCACTCCAAATCGGCGACAGGAGTCGCCTCCTACAATCCCCAAACTGAACAACTGAGCGGCCCTGCTGAAGTTCTGCTGATGCTTGACATTCGGCTGCCATCTTGGTACGTTGGCGGTGTAAAGCGGTTCGCTGCGTTGTTCGATTGGTTTGCCGTGGCTTCCGAGGTCGCTCGAGGGAGCGATTTCTGATATCGTCGGGTATCAGTTTGCGCGGCCTGGTTACTAGGAGGTTCCAGCAAGACCGTGACGCGGATGTACTCCTCACACTCCGTGTGAGGCGATTTCGTGCCGCGATTTACCTCACACGGAGTGTGAGGAGTACGTTTTGTTAGAGCTTGTAAGTCGATCTCGAAACGGCTTGTAGGCGGTCATACCGAACGACCGATCCTCTCCTGCACAGTTGACCCCATTAAGGAGGCTCCGATGGCCGAGAGCAAGGTAACTCGTCGAGATTTCGTCCGCGGTGTCGCCGTCGCCACCGTCGGAACAGCCCTGGGGCTGTCGCCGACTTACACCGTGCATGCCGGCAATCCGGAAAAGGGCGATACGGGCAAGATCCTCAACTACAACTCCGATATGGAGTACCGCCGCTGCGGCAAGACCGATCTGATGATCTCGGCCGTATGCCTGGGCGGCCATTGGAAACGTATCGACAAGGTCTTGCCGAAAGCCGGCAAGGGCGAGGGCTGGTTGGGGGCCTCAGAGGGCAGTGCCGAGTTCGACAAGAACCGCTATGACGTCGTCTCCCGCTGCATCGACCGCGGCATCAACTACATCGACGCCTGCTGGGCCAATGAGGTCATCGCCTACAGCAAAGCGCTCAAGGGCCGCCGTGATAAGATGTATCTCGGCTTCTCCTGGGGCATCACTGAAGTTCGCTATGCCGAATGGAGGACATTCGAGAAACTCAAGGCTGGTTTCCAGCAAGGACTGAAGAAAGCCCGCCAGGAGTACGTCGACCTCTGGCGGATCACCTGCCTGGAGCAGAGCGGCCAGCACGACGATGCCACCATCGAGAGCGTGGCGAAGGCCCTGGAATGGGCGAAGAAGAGCGGGCTGGCCCGCTTCACCGGCATCTCCTCGCACGACCGACCGCACATCAAGAAGCTCATCGAGAAATACCCACAGCAACTCGAAGTAATCTGCACGCCCTATACCGCCAAGACCAAGGTCGTAGAGGATCGGGAAGGGCTGTGGGCGGCAATGAAAAAACACGATGTGGGCTGGTTCGGCATCAAGCCCTTCGCCAGCAACTCGGTATTCAAGGGCGACAGTTCGCCGGACAATCTCCATGCCGAAGAGGACAACCGCATGGCTCGGCTGTGTCTGCGCTACGTTCTCTGCAATCCGGCGATCACGGCGCCCATTCCGGGTCTGATCACCCAGCAGCAGGTTGACAACGCGGCCTTGGCCGTGGCGGAGCGACGCGAATTGGACGCCAAAGAACGCGCCGAGCTGGACGGCGCGATGCAGCGCGCCTGGGCCAATCTGCCCTATCATTATCAGTGGCTAAAAGACTGGGAATACGTTTGAGCCGTCGGGAATATGACGAGGCGTTTTGCGTGGATTGCCGCTGGCGTTATGGCCGTGACGGCCTCTTGGTTTGCCTTGGCGGATGACTCGTTAGGAACTGCCAAGAAGCCGCCGCCGCTGAAGGTCGATAAAACCGCGCCGCTTCTGTTGGAGGAACCGCCACCCAGTGCACGATCAGTCGATCCCGGCAAGTCCCGAGCCGACAACAGCGCGTGCCTCGTATGTCACAGCAACTTCCAGGATGAATTGATAGTAGCCGCCCATGCCAAACAGGACATCGGTTGCATCAAGTGCCACGGCTCGTCGCTTGCTCACCGTAACGACGAAGACAACGTGACCGCCCCGGACAAGATGTTTGCAGCGGCGCGGATCGACAAGGCCTGCCGTGAATGCCACGAGGACCACAACGCTTCGGCGCGGAAGGTCATTAAGATGTTCCAGGCCCGCTTCCCCCGGAACACTGATGCGGAGAAGGTGGCGTGTACCGACTGCCACGGCGAACACCGCCTGAAAGTCCGCAGCGTCCGTTGGGATAAGGACACAGGGAGGCTGTTGGCGCACAATCCCGAGGCTGCGAAGCTGTCCGGCACGGGAAAGAAGACGGCCGCCCACGAAAAGCACGCTCCGTCTGAGGGGAAGAACCGGAAAAACCGGGACCGGAAAAACCGGGACGGGTCTGACATTGATAAAACAGGCAAGGATCGCTAATCTGTGGCGATGGCTCGCACTGCAAGAGTAGCTCCGGGAGAAATGGTGTTTCGTGTTCTCAATCGGGGCATCGCGCGGATGCAAGTGTTTTCGTCCCCCATCTTGTCAATATCGGACCTGTCTCGTTTTCATCTCCCTATCGGACCTGTCCCGTTTTCATCTCCCGTTTTCATCTCCTGTCCCGTTTTCATCTCCCTTGCTTCCGGCAAAGAGACCCTGGGTCGGCATCTCGACTGCTCGGTTACGTTGCTGAATGCTGCTGCGGATCGGCGCAGTTGGGGTCGAGCGAGACGACCGGCAGCGGCGGGACGGAAGCGGCGGCGGGGGACCAGGCTTGCACCTGGTTGCGGCCGGCCTTCTTGGCGTGGTAGAGGGCGTTGTCGGCGTGACGCATCAGCGCACCAAGCGAAGAGACGCCTTCCGAATCGGCCACGCCGAAACTGGCTGTGACCGAAATCATTTCCTGCCGCACGGCGATGCAGGTCTTGGCGATTTCGCGGCGGCATCGCTCGGCGAGGTTGGCGGCCGCGGCGGCGTTCTCGTTGGGGATCACGATCGCCAGTTCATCGCCGCCGAATCGCGCCGGCAAGTCGTTTTCGCGGCATTGGCCGGCCAACACGCCGCCAAGCTGCTGCAGGATCTTGTCGCCCACCTGGTGGCCGAAACGATCGTTGATGCCTTTGAAATTGTCGATGTCGGCCATGACGAACGACAGCCGGCCGCCGTGCCGCTCGATGCGGGCCCATTCCTGCTGCAAACGCTCCATCAGCGCGCGGCGGTTGGGCAAACCGGTCAACGGATCGATGTGGGCGTGCTCGAAGAGCAGGTCCTGCAAATGCTTGGTCCGCAAGGCCGCGCGAACGCGGGCACGCAGCTCGAAGGCGTCGAACGGCTTGGTGACGTAATCCACCGCTCCCAAATCCAGCCCGGCGATCTTGTCCTCGGGCGTCGTCGACCCGGAGAGGAAGAGGACGGGAATCATGCAAAGTTCGGGATCGGCCTTCAGACTCCGGCAGACGTCGAAACCGGACATGTCGGGCATGTCGAGATCGAGCAGGATCAGGTCGGGTTGCTCGTCGCGGGCGGCCTTCAGGCCGGGGACTCCGTCTTGCGCAGACGATCTCCAATCCTTCCTTGCTCAACCGCGTTCTGGCGACCTCCAAGGCGTCGGGATCGTCGTCGATGATCAGAACCTTCATGGTGCAGTTCTCTCTGCTAGGGCATGGGGTGCGTATCCACGTTGGATGGCCAGGCACATTGCCGCGATCTCGTCGATGGCGGCTTTGGCAGCGTCGCTGTCATGGGCCTTGCAGGCGTCCTCCAGTTTCTTGCTCGTCTCGGTCAGGAGCGGATAGCCGTACGAGCCGCCGGCGCCCTTCAAGCGGTGTGCCAGGCGTTGAAGATCCTCGCAGCGAGCGCCGGTGCAGGCCCGCTGCATCGCGGCAATCTGGGCGTCGAGCCGCCCGACGAAGTCGCCGAGGATCATCGCCATCTCCGGGTCGTCGCGAAAGGCGGAGAGCATCACGTCACCTTGGGCCAGGGAATCCTCGGGCTGCGGCGGGAGTGGCACTCTCGGCTTTGCCGCCGGGCTGAGGGAAGCGGAATCGCCGCCGCCGTCGCGATCGGGCCGCGTGCCCTCGGCCGGCGGCTTCCGTCCATAGGCGATCAACGCCTGAATCAGCCGCGCGCGATCGATCGGCTTGGCCAGGTGTTCGTTGCAGCCGGCCTGTTTGCAGCGGTCTCCATCGTCCGACATGGCATTTGCGGTCAAGGCGAGAATCGGCCGGGTATAATCGCGGCCGCGGAGCAGCCGGGTCGCCTCGTAGCCGTCCATGTGCGGCATGTTCATATCCATGAGGATAACGTCGAAGGTCTCCGCCTGGGTTGCGGCGACCGCCTGTTGACCATTTTCGACGCACTGGACTTCAGCCCCGGCCCGACACAAGACATCTCGCACAAATTCGCGATTGTCGTAGCCGTCTTCGGCCAGGAGGACTCGCATTGCTTGGAGCGGAAACGAGGGATGGTCGGCGGCGCCTCGCACCGCTTCTCCGGGCCGCTCGATCATGCGGGCATTTTCCGGGCTGCCGGTGGGAATGACCATTGTGAACGTGCTGCCGCGGCCCCAGACGCTGGCCGCAGTCAACTGCCCGCCGAGCAACTGCACGATCTGCCGCGAGATCGTCAATCCCAAGCCGGTGCCACTAGCATCGGTGCTGGTGGTGACTCCTTGGGAGAAGGGCTGAAACAGTGTGGGCAGGGCTTCTGCACGAATGCCGATTCCGCTATCGCTCACCTCGATCTGCACCGCCGGCTGGTCTCCGCAGGATCGGGGCAGGAAGGAAGCCGCGATCCGCACGCCCCCTTTTTCGGTGAACTTGATCGCGTTGCCGACCAGGTTGACGATGGCCTGCCGCAGCCGAGTGCCATCGCTGAGGATGGTTTCCGGCATCGGACCGGCGTAGTCGAGCGACAGCGAGATTCCGCGCTGCACGGCGCGGGCGCATGGCGCTGGCCACCTCGGCCAAGAGCGACACGATATTACAACTTTGCATGTCGAGCGCGAGCTTGCCGGCGTCGATTTTCGACAGGTCAAGGACGTCGTTAACCAGCGCCAGCAGTCGCTCACCGTTTCTGCGGATCACGGCGGCGTAGTTGTTCTGGCTGCTGGCGTTGACCTTTGGGTCCATCAGCAGATCGGCGTAGCCGAGGATGGCCGTCATGGGAGTGCGAATCTCGTGGCTCATGCTGGCCATGAAGCGGCTCTTGGCCTGATTGGCGGCCTCGGCCTGGCGTCTTGCCTTTACCAGTTCACTAACGTCGATGACGTTCAGCAACACGCCGTCATAGCTGTTGTTTCGATAGATGGGCTGCATGCGCAGAATGACTTCCGCGCCGCCGATGGCGCGCTGGAGCACGAGCGGGCGCGAGCCGATCTGCGTTCGGAATTGGTCAATCTGACGGAGGATGTGGTCGAGAGCTCTGCCCTCGTGCATCGCGCTAAGCGGCTTGCCAATGATCTCTTCCCGCGACTTGCCGACAAAATGGCATAGGAACTCGTTGACTTCCACGATCACGTTGCCAGCATCAGCGAAGACCACTCCCTCGTCCATTTCCGAAATCATGGCGAAGAGTTTGGCGTTCTCCCGCGCTATGATATCCGCCGCGTTGTTTTCCATGATGACTCGCGACGTCATTTCCGCCGTGCCCAGCAAGAACGCATCATCCTCTTCGGAAATGGCGTGTTTGGCGAACATGGCGAAAACGCCGGCGGGATTGCCGTTGCCATCGCGGAGTTTGTAGCCTGCAAATGATACCAGGCCGAGATCCTTCGCCCATTGGTGATCGTGTACTCGCGGATCGGTGGTGACCTCGTTCGTCAGGAACTTGTTGTCCTCGCCGCTGGCAATTCGACCGATTTTGTAGCAGCCGAGCGGCACGCGACGATGGTCGCCGTTGACGTGACAATAGCGGCCGGAGCTTGCCATCAGGCGCAGGCACGTGTCGCGATTGCGGCAGATATGCGGCCCCTCCGTCACCGCGGCATGGATGCAGCCGTTGTTGCAGAGGTCGCCGGGGCCAACGACCCAGATGCGGCAGAAGTCGAGCTGCAACAGATCGACGGCCGTTTGCGTGATCTTCTTGAGTTTTCCCTGCAGGTCGCCCGGCGCGAGCAGGTCTGCTTGCAGCCGGTTCACTCCCTCCAACCGTTTCAGCAGCCGCGTTTGCCGCTGTTCCGCCCGCTTCCGCTCGGAGATATCGCGGGCGATGCCCTGGATGGCGACGGTCTCGCCCAGTTCATCGGGCAGTCCGCTGATGGTCAACTCGCTCCAGACGGTCGAGCCGTCTCGGCGGAGCAATTCCAATTCCAGGGTTTTGGTCTCGACGCGCTGGGTGGTGTAGGCCTCGGTGGTCACGGCCTTCAGTACTTTGAGAAAGACGGCCAGGGAAGAGGGGGGCGTGATGTCGGCGATCGTCAGCCGCCCGCTTTCATCCCATTGGCGTCCCAGCATTTGCTGCATGGAGGGACTCATGTAGCTGAAGCGGCCGGAAAAGTCCATGGTCCAAACCACGTCGCTGACGTTCTCGGCGAAGAGCCGCAGCCGCCTCTCGCCGGCGCAGCGCCTCTTGCGTCCGCTTTTGCTCGCTGATGTCGCGGACCGTCCCCTGCAAAAACAACCTGCCCTCCAGTTCCATCCTGGTCAGCGTGACGACCGAGAAGAACTCAGTCCCGTCTACCCGTTTGTGTTTCCACTGAAAGACGTGCGAGCCCTGCTGCAGGGCGACAGCCATCATCTCCTGTGCTTTTTCGCTCGACAGCCTGCCATCGGGCTGATACTCGGGCGAAAAGCTGGCAGGGTCACGGGATAGGAAGTCGTTTTCATTCTCACAGCCAAAAAGCGCCAGCGCGGCCGCATTCCCGCTAAGGAACTCTCCTTCAGGCGTTGACAGCATGACGGCATCGCTCGACAGATCGCACAGGATTCTGTACTTCGTCTGACTTGTCTGCAGCGTTGACTCGGCTTGCTTCTTATCGGCGATCTCCTTTTCCAGCTGCCGGTGCGTTTCCATCAGTTGAGCGGCAAGCTGCTTGGTTTCTGCGTCTCGCCTAGTAATCCCCTTCAAATAGGCCGCCAACAGCGCGGTCAACAGCAGGCCGGCCGCCGCGGCGCCCCACGGATACCAGGTGGTTCTTGCAGCAACGAACTGCGGCACGGCGACGCAGGTGACCGTCCAGCGGCGTCCCGCCGCGTCCAATGTCTCCCTCCAGCGAAATCCGTTGTCGCCGTCGCGCGACAAACCGCTCGGGTCGCTGTCGGGGGGCCGCAACCGCGATCGGTGGTAGTAGAGCGAGCATTCGGCGGTCGGGTCCGTGCTGTCGGCAATCCAGAATGTCAATACCGGCCGGCATCAGCGTGCTGATCGCCTCTTCCACCAGCCGCCTGGGACTTAGCACGCCGACGACGAAACCGCGCAGGTGCTTGCGCCGTCTCTGCACCGTGTCGAGCGCGACATTTTTCTGGTAAATCGCAATGCAGAGCTTCACCTCCGCGCGCTTGCCCAGCCCGGCCGCCGCCGGAATTCGGCCGGTGAGCATCGGCTCCGCAAGATCGCAGGCGCGGCAGAGCGCCTCGCGGCAGGCCGTGTCGGCCGCCAAGTTCGATCCAATCGCCGCCGCTCGACCGTTGCGAGACTTGCCGAACAAGACCGGAATGCGTGCGGCCGGTTGCCGCGGATCGGTCCCGGCCGCCCACTGCACCGCCAAGATGCCGGGGTGGTTTTCGATCACCGACGCCGCAAACGCGCGAAATGCTCTGTCGCGCACCTCGTCAGAAGCGACGTAGAACGAGCGCAGCGACTTGATCACCAGCAATTCAGTCTCCAGAGCATCGCGCACAGCGAGAACATGGTCTTGGCTGGCTTGCTCGAATTGCCGCCGGGCGAAGCGGTATTCGCTCGATCGAAGCAAGGTGAACAACGCTGCGGATAGAACGAGGCCGGCCAAGATCACCACCGGCGGAACGACGTACCGCCGGCGGCTTCGATCCACAGGGGACGCCGTCGCTTTCGCTTGGTTGTTCATCAAGTGAACCTCACAGGGGCCGTCCCGCTGAGCTGCACCGTCCGGCGGCCAGAGTCCGTTGCCGACGACGGCCGCAGGGGCGAAAGCAGGAGCCTGTAAGAACATAGGTTTTTCGGTCGGTTTTCCCGATACGCGCGAATCGGAAACCGATCCGCGGGTAGACTTTTCCGCAGTTGCCGAGGCCGCGCAATCCGAATAAAGCGAAAAGCTGAACCGGCTCCCCTTCTGCCTGCTGGGGCGACAGTTGTGCCGGCGCTGGGGTGGCTCCAAGGGCGGCGGCGCACTGCCCTCTCACCCTCATCGCCTGCGACGGTGCTTCATGCTGAGCCACTCGTTTGCGAAGAGGCAGACGCAAGTTCCGCCGCAAAGCCCGCAGCCTGTTTAGCCCTCGTTATCCGATCCGACGGCGGAGTACCCCGTTCTCTTTGTGCGGATTTTGCCAAGAGGATGACAACTAGTTGTCACCGCCGCGAACTAGCCTGTTTCCTGGATGTTCTCATGCGTCGATCGCTTTCTGAGCGGGGACTCGTCTTGCGCTGGGGCTCGGGTGGGAAATGGATTCGACCCAGGGCGCTGCGTTGCCGCCGTTGGCGTGGTGGCCGTGGACCGCCCGGAGTCGTGCGACGGTAGCCTTTCTGCCGGGCGAACGCAGGGCCGCCGAACGCGTCGCGCAACGGTTGTTTGGCCGGGCGCTGCGGCCTCGCGAATACGCCGGCCTGGCCGGAGCCCCCGACGGCGGCCAGGTGCAGGTCGGAGCGTCGGACGGAAGGCTCTATCTCGAACTTGGCGACCCGCTGGCCCATGCTTACTGCGGCTACTATTATCTGTATGGTCGAGGGGCCGTCATCGTATTGTTGAACGACGGTTTTCGCATTCATCTCCAGGCGATGCGGCGGCGGGGGCTTGGCTTGCAGGTGTTCTACCGCCAAGTACGCAACGCCGTGACCCGCGGCGTCGCTTGCATCGAAGCGTTGGCCGGACGGCGCCGCGATGAAAACGGCTATTACACCTGGCCGCGATACGGCTTCGATTGCCCTTTGCCGGCTGTGATCCGGCGTCGGCTGCCCGTCGGCTTGGAAGACGCTCGCACCCTGTTGGACGCGATGTCTTGCGAGAAGGGACGCCAGTGGTGGCGGCAACAGGGCGCGGCCGTTCGCGTGCGGTTCGATCTTACGCCCGGCAGCCGCTCGCGGCAGACGCTTGCGGAGTACATCCGCGCACGAGTCGGCGCGGATTTGCTCATGGCGGATCCCGTCGGCGGCACTTTCTGATTCATGGCCCGCTTCGCTAGCGCAGGCAGCGAAGTGGGGTCGCTAGTTCGTGGGCGTGCGGCTATAATTCGGTGTTTCGATCCGAGGCAAGTCTTCTTTCCACAGTGGAAGGTCCGATATGAGTCTGGTCAACACCCCCGCCGCCCGCCCGCCGCAAAAGCCCGCGGCGTTTGGACTTACGGCAGAAACCCAGTACGACAAGTGCGTCGCCTTGGCGCGGAATTTGTGGTGGAGCTGGCATGCCGACGTGGTGAATCTCTTTCGCGATCTCGATCCGATCCGCTGGCGGCAGCTCGATCACAACCCCATCGCCCTGCTATCGGAATTCACCCCCGAGCGGCTCGAGATGCGGGCGGCCGAACTGGTGCTCTACAGCCGCATCAACCAGGCGTATCGCCGACTGAAGGAATACCTGGCGGAGACGCCGCAATGGGGTCGTACCCACGCCGGCGTGCTCGGCTCGAAACCGGTGGCCTACTTCTCGCTCGAGTTCGGCGTCCACGAATCGGTTCCGATCTACTCCGGCGGCCTGGGCGTGCTCTCCGGCGACCACGTCAAGAGCGCCAGCGGGCTGGGCGTGCCGCTTGTGGCCGTGGGACTCTTCTACGACCAGGGCTATTTCAAACAGCACCTGGACATCAACGGCTGGCAGAACGAGGAGTATCTCGATACGAAAGTCGAGAACCTGCCGATGGAGCCGGCCTTGGGCGCCGACGGCAAGCCGATCACCGTCCGCATCGATACCCGCAACGGCAAACTGCTGGCCAAAGTCTGGCTGATGCACGTCGGCAGGGTGCGGCTCTACCTGTTGGATTGCGACGTGCCCAGCAACAATCCCGAGGACCGGCAGTTGACCTCGCGGCTCTACGGCGGCGACAACCGCACGCGAGTTCGCCAGGAGATGGTGGCCGGCGTCGGCGGCATGCGCACGCTGCGGGCCTTGGGCATTACGCCGGGCGTCTATCACCTCAACGAAGGCCACAGCGCCTTCGCCACGCTGGAAGCCATCCGCACGCTGATGAAGGACGACGGCCTGAGCTTCGACACCGCGCTGCGCGAGGTGGCCCAGCGAACCGTCTTCACCACGCACACGCCCGTGCCCGCCGGCCACGATCGCTTCGACCGCGGCCTGATCGAAGAGCACCTCGGCCCTTTGCGCGACGAACTGGGCATCTCGACCGAGCAGTTGATGGGCCTGGGGCGGGTCGAGCCGCAAAACGAGTACGAGACCTTCTGCATGACCGTCCTCGGCCTGAAACTCTCCCGCCGCGCCAACGCCGTCAGCAATCTGCACGGCCACGTCACCCGCCGGATGTGGGCGCATCTCTGGCCGTGGCGGGTGGAAGAGGAGATTCCCATCGGGCACATCACCAACGGCGTGCACATCCAGAGTTGGCTCGCCTGGCAGATGCAGCAGCTCTTCGATCGCTATTTCCCGGCCAATTGGATGCGGCGGATGGGCGAGCCCGACGTCTGGCAAGGCATCCACGACATCGATCCCGGCGAGTTGTGGGAATCGCACTACGCCCTGAAGAATTTGCTGCTGGCCTTCGTTCGCCGGCGGGTCAGCCGGCAATGCCGCCGCCGCGGCGAGAGCGACGACGCCGTCGAGGCCGCGCGGAACATCCTCGACCCCAACGTGCTGACGATCGGTTTTGCCCGCCGTTTCGCCACCTACAAGCGGGCGGCAATGATACTCAGCGACCTCGATCGCCTGGCGGCGATGGTCAACCACCCCGATCGGCCGATGCAGATGATCTTCGCCGGCAAGGCCCATCCGGCCGACGAGCCGGGCAAGCAGTTGATCCAGCGGATCGCCAACTTGCGCCGCGATCCGCGCTTCGCCGGCCGCATCGCCTTCGTCGAGGATTACGACATCAACGTCTGCCGCCACCTGATCCAGGGCGTCGACGTCTGGCTGAACAACCCCCGCCGCCCGCTGGAGGCCTCCGGCACCAGCGGCCAAAAAGCGGTGCTCAACGGAGCGCTCAACCTCTCGATCCTCGACGGCTGGTGGGCCGAAGCCTACGACGGCAGCAACGGCTTCGCCATCGGCCACGGCACGTCGCACGTCGACGACCGCGTGACCGACGCCCGCGATTCCGCCGACCTGTACCGCGTGCTCAACGAAGAGGTGATCCCTTTGTATTACGACCGCGACATCGACGGCCTGCCACGGCACTGGATCAAGCGGATGATGAACTCGATCAGCTCGCTGGCCTGGCGGTTCAGCGCCGACCGCATGGTGGCCGACTACGTCCGCCGCTGCTATCTGCCCGCCTCGGGCGGGCTGAGTTGCGAGATGGACGTGAGATAGCACACCATTTAGCCGCCGCGTCCTCGCGGCGCGGACATTTCCCCAAACCGCTTGCGGGTTTCGCAACGAACCATCACAAAGGCCCCGTCGCCGCGCGGACGTGGCGGCCGAACCTCCATCACATAACTGTCTTCCATGAACGTCTTTGTCGTCATCGGCCATCAAAACCAGGGAAGCTTCTGCCACGCGATTGCCGCGGCGGCGGTCGAGGAACTCGAAGCGGCGGGCCACGAGGTCGTCTACCACGATCTCTACGCCGAGAAGTTCGATCCGATCCTGCCGCAGGAAGAGATTCCGCGCGAGGCCGATCTCGATCCGGTCGTCGCCCGGCATTGCCGCGAGCTGGCGGCGGCCGACGGCTACATTGTCGTGCATCCCAACTGGTGGGCGATGCCGCCGGCGATCCTCAAGGGCTGGCTCGACCGCGTTTGGCGGCAGGGGGTCGTCTATCGCTTCGGCGACGCCGGCGTCGAAACGCTGCTGACCGGCCGCCGGGCGGTCGTCTTCACCACCTCGAACACCCCCCGCGACGACGAACTGCGGCTCTACGGTGATCCGCTGGAGAACCTGTGGAAGGCGTGCGTCTTCGGCATGTGCGGCATCGAGGATTTCACCCGCCGCAACTTCGAGCCGATCATCCTCAGCACGCCCGAGCAGCGTGCCGAGTGGCTCGCCGAGGTCCGCCGCATCGTCCGCGCGAGTTTTTCCAACAGTCGCTGAAAGGCTCCCCCTAACCGCTTGCGGTTTCGCATCAACACATCCCTATGAGTCGTCATCTCGAAGATACCGACGATTGGGACAAAGGCTGCAACTGCCACCGTTGCGGCTGCGGCGGAAGCGATGGTCCAGACGATTGGAACGACGGCGGCGATGACGCGGACGACTGGAGCGACGACGGCGACGACGCTTCGAGCATTCCCTGCCCCTACTGTGGCCAGGAAGTCTACGAGGACTCGCCGCGTTGTCCGCATTGCGGCCGCTACATCTCGGAAGAAGACGCCCCGCCGCGGCGTCTGCCCTGGTGGATCGTTCTCGGCGTCGTACTCTGCCTCTGCGCGATCGTGGTGTGGATCATCGGCTTCTAACGGTCACGACGCGGAGGATGATCGGCACGGTTGCTCACGCTGTTGGGTCGGGACTATAATGGGAGTAGGTCAACTCCTTGCCAGACGGGAGGATTGTCCGTGACTACAGCACTTCAAGACGCGTTTGACAAGGCCGCGGCATTGTCGCCAGAGCGGCAGGAAGCGCTCGCAGCGATATTGTTGGAGGAGATCGCCGTCGACGATTGCTGGCAGCGGTCGTTTGCCAGTTCTCAGGACGCTCTCTCCAAGCTCGCGGCGGAGGCGCTAGACGAAGACGCGAAGGGCCGCACCCTGGACATGGACCAGTCCTTATGAAATCACGGACAACGCAGCGGTTTCGACGATCGCTGGCGCGGCTGCCCGTAAAGGTCCAGGATCAGGCTCGGCAAGCCTTCGCCATCTGGCGAGAGAATCGCAACCACCCCTCGCTTCAGTTCAAGCGAATCCACGTGCACGATCCGATCTACGCGGTTCGCATCGGCATCCACTGGCGGGCCTTGGCCGTGATGCGCGACGGCGCGGCCGTCTGGTTCTGGATCGGTCCGCACGGCGAATACGATGCCCTGGTGTCGCAATTGTGAAACAAACGGTCGAGCCTACCCGAGCAAGGCCAGCCGCAGGAAGTTCAACACTTGCTTCGCGCGGAAGATATGGGATAAAGCGGGGTGAACGAAATCGGGGAGGTCTTTGGATTTGACCTCGGCCGCAGCCAGGGCGACGGAGATTCTCGCTGAGCGGCCACCCTCACCGCCGCTGCCCTCACCCCCGGCCCCTCTCCCGTGAGCGGGAGAGGGGAGGACACGGATTGCCAGCCCAAGATCGGCCTGGAACTGCTCGCGGCAGCGGACGGCCATTGCCTCGGCGGGCTCGGTTGATTCGCCGAGAACTAAGCCGCCGCAAAAGACGTTGGCGGCGTCATCGGCCGCGCTTAGCCAGGCGGCCACGAGTCCCGCCGTGCCGCATTCGGCGGTGGCCAGCGTCTTGCCCTGCTGCCGCAAGAGCCGCACGACTACATCCTGCAACTGGTCGTCCCCTTCGCCGAAAACCAGCCGGCCGAGCGACTGGCGGATCGTGGCCTCGACCGGGGCGATCGCCGCCAGACATTCCTCTTCGTTTTCGCCCTCGGCGGTGATGCGGAGGGTGATCGTCGCCTTGCTGGCGGTGATGCCGACGGTCGGCCGGCGGCCGCGGCGGATCAGGTCGGGCAGCATCGCCTCGATTTGGCTCTCGCCAGCGCCGAAACAGTGGACCAGGCGGCGGCGAATCACCCGGCGGCGGCCGCCGACGAACGCGGCAATCGTGGCAGCGACCGAATCGCGCCACATTTCGATCATTTCGGCCGGCACGCCCGGCAGGCAGATAATGCGGCAAGGCGTTGGACTTGTTGGGGTGGTCAAGGGGGACAGTCCCATTTTCGCTGGCGCGAAAATCGGGACAGTCCCCTCGCGGGAAACCTCCAAATCGATGCCCGGTGCTGTCCCATGCGGATTGCGGACCACGCGGCTGCCGGCGGGAAACATCGCTTGCAGCTCGTTCGACGCCGGCATGGGACGATTGCGGCTGGCGAACAGCCGGCGGATGTGCTCCATCGCCTCGGCGTTCAATTGCAGCGGCCGGCCCGTCGCTTCGGCCAGCGCCTGCCGCGTCAGATCGTCGGCCGTCGGGCCCAGTCCGCCGGTAGCCAGCACCACCTCGGCCCGGGCGATGGCGTGGCGAAACACCTCGACGCCCGCCGCCAGTTCGTCGCCGACGGTCGAATGGTAGAGCACGCGAATGCCCAACTCTTCCAGCCGTTGGCTGAGCCATTGGGAATTCGTGTCGAGGTTCTGCCCACTGGTGATCTCGTCGCCGATGGCGATAATTTCGGCGTTCATATTGGGACTTGTTCGCGGCTTCGCCCCAGTAGGTCCCGCTTGCCGAGCGGGACTCGTATGCCAAGGCGGAAGTCCCGCTCGGCAAGCGGGACCTACTTGCTTGTTCCACCCTAGCAGCATTAGCGGGAGATTTCAACCGCCAGCGGGTCGCACCACTGCTTGTTTTCGGGCGTGTAGTAGAGATACGCCCGGGAGGCGGGGCCGGTGTAGCGGCCGGGAACGGCGGCCGTCAGGTCGAGCTTCCACGCGACGTGCCGCTTCGGGGCCAGGCCGCGCCAGTAGAAGATCAGCTCGCGCGGCCGGGTTTCGTAATAGTCGATCGTGCCGGCCCGCTTCAACTCTTCAAGCTGGTCGGGACGCAGTTCCAACCCCGCGGGCAGGCCGAGAATCGCTACGGTCATCGGCTGGGCGTCGGCCTTGTTAATCAACTCGGCCGAAAGCGCGACCGTCTCGCCCGCCTTGACGTTCGTGCGGGCCAGTTTTGCCGTCAATCGCACCGGGCACGCCTCGCTGCTCTCCGGCCGAAGCGTGCGGTAGCTGACATTGAGCATGTAGGGCATCTTGTTGTCGCCGGTCAGATTGATCGTCAGGCGGTTGTCGCCGGCGGTGAGCGCGGCTTCCAGGCCGTCGATCGCGATGGTCTCGCGCATGCCGGCGCTGAAACTATGCTGCCCGAGCATCCGCCCGTCGCGCTGGACGGTGAGCGTGCCGGCGTTGGCGGTGCGGCGGTTGGCCTTGGCGTGCTCCACCATCGCCTTTAGCGCGAGGATGGTCGCTTGGGTCGAGCCGAATCCACCGCCGCCCTGCCGGTGGGCGACAATCCACTTGACGGCCTTCTCGGCCGGCACAGCGAACTCCGGCGATTTCAGCCAGGCGAGCGCGGCCAGGGCCGTGGTTTCGATCTGGAGCGATTGCCCGCCGCTGCGGGTGATCGAACCTTGGCGGCTGTCCAGATGGCCGTCGTCGGCCTGAGCCTTGGAGAGTTTTTCCAGCAACTTGCGGCCTTCGTCTTGCTGCTTCGCGTTCAGCGCGGCGGCGGCCGCCAGCGCGATCAGATACGCATCGTCCGACTTGCGGCCAAGTTCCAGCGTGTGCTTCACCTCGGCGTCGATGCCGGCCTGGCCGGATTCGGTCAGCGCCCAGGTGATGTAGGCGTCGGTCACGTCGGCGGGGGCCTGGCCGAAGCTGTCCAGCGCACGGGGATTGCGTTGGAAACCGCCGTGGCCGTCACGGCGGGCCATCAGCCATTCGGCGGTCCGCCCGAGCATGACCGGATCGACATCAAACACCTTCTCCATGTCGCGGAACTGCATCAGTCCGTAGGCGGTCAGGGCCTCGTGGCCGGGGTCGCCGCCGAACCATTCGTACCCGTGCTGCTTGCACTCGTAGCCGGTCAGCCGGGCGTAGCCCGATTTGAGCAAGTCCTTCGTCCGCGCGATGACCGCCGGGTCGGCGGCATCGTGCTGCTGCATGTACTGCATCGTCATCACGTTCGGATAGTTCAACGTCGAGGCCTGCTCGAAACAGCCGGTCGGCTCCTGCAAGATGCCGGCGAGCCCCTTCTGCAAATCGGCCAGCGACGAGGGGAAAACGTTCAGCGAGACTTCCAACGAGCCGGGCACCCACTGCTGCGGCAGTTTGACCGTCAGCTCCTTTGGGCCGCTCAACTGGCCGCTATACGACGAGACCTTGGGGAAGCCCGGCGGAACGACGTGCAGCGGGCGGGTAACCGCGTCGCGGAGCGTGCCGGCCTCGCCGTGGAAGGTCAAATCGCATTGGCCCTTCTCGCCGGTCACGTTGAGCGTGAAATACTCGCGGCTGCGGCTGTTGGCCGGCAGCGTGAGCCTTCGCCGCGCCCAGCCGTCGAGCGTCACCAGCTTGCCGCAGTCGATCCGCAGCGTCACCGGCAGCGGGGCGTTGCTGTCGTTGACCACGGCCAGCGGCAGGTCGATGCGATCACCGGCGTTGACCTCCAGCGGCAGCTTGGGATCGAGATTGAAGGGGATGCGGGAGATGATCTCCGCCCGGCCCGAGCCGAGCCGCCCGTTGGCGTGGGCGTCGGCGGTCAGGCGGAAGGCGGTCACGGCGTCGGAGAGATCGAAGCGGATCGTCGCCCGGCCGTCGGCGTCGGCGATCAACAGCGGATTCCAGTAGAGCGTTTCGGTGAAATCGCTGCGCACGCCGGATTTGTTCGGAATATAGGAGTGGGCATATTCGCGGGCGATGACGGTGGCCGCCGCCTTGGCTGCTTTCCCCTTGGCGTCGGCCGGTACACGCTCGACGGCACCCAAGAAGTGCATGTAACGCGGGCCGGCCTGAGCTTCAAGCAACTCGCGTCGCATAGCGTCGCGTGCCAGGTCAAGGCGGCCGCCTTTCCCGAGGGCGCCGTAACCGTAGAGGTTCAGCCTCGCTTGCTCGCCGGCGTCCCGGGGGAAACCCACAATGAAGTGAAAAGCATCCTCCCGATCGTAATTCATGGGCACGGCCAGCGACTCCGCCTCGTCGAGCACCCTCATTTCCTTTTCTTCTTTTTCTAGCCTCCCCCGCGCAACGTCACCCCTTGTCGCCATAGTTGTGGCCGAATTAGGCGACAGTGCCATTTCTGGCGTGGGTGCGTGGTAGGAGAGGAAGGCCACCGAGGTGCTGCGGCTGGGCGCCAGGCGGCCGGGGTCCATCAGGATCAAGCCGACGATCAGGCAGCAGGTGGTGGCGCCGATGGCCGAGACCCAGAGGTGCGTGCCGGAGACGATCCGCATTACGCCCAACATCGCTACCAGCATCACCAGCCCCAGGCCGCCGAAGAGACTGGCGGCGGTGAGCGTGTTGAGCGTGCGGGTGCGGTCGGCCTGATAATCGGCGAGACATTTCTGGTAGTTGGCGCGGATCTGCTCGATGTTGTCGTACATCAGCGGCGGCTGGCCGGCGCCGACGACGGCGAGTTTGGCGAGTTTCTCGGGGTCGGGTTTTTGGCGGTTCGAGGGGGACAGTCCCATTTTCGCTGGCGCGAAAATCGGGACAGTCCCCTGGGCGCGAAAATCGGGACTGTCCCTTGGCCGTTGGCGGCCACCAAGGATTTCTCGACGAACCGCCGCCAGCCTTGCGTGCCCAGCAGCAGGTCCAACGCCTCGGCCGCCGTTGTCGTTCCCTTCGTCTGGTCGGAGAGAAAGAAATCGGCGTGCTCCAAATCCTCGGGCTTTTCGATTTCGCTGGTCAGGAGGAAATGGGTGGGCATGGCGGGTGTGCGGTCGTCGGCCAGGTTCAATAGCGCGTCGTCGGCCACCGCCACGCCCAGCACCGCCGGCACCGGCTTTTCATTCTCGTCCGTCACCAAGAGCGACATATCGACTTTTTCGCCGGGCGTGTAGCGTTCGGCATGGCCCGCGGCGCGGATGTTCAGTTTGCCCGCCGGGCGACGGTAGACCAGCCGCTCGGCCACCGGCTTCGGCGGCGACAGGCCGTAGTCGTAGACGGTCAGCCGGATCACGCCGCCGACGGCGTCGTCCAGGGCGATGGCCACGGGATTGGCCTCTTCGCCGACCCCTTTGGTGACAATCGGCTGCTGGCCGACCTGCACGCCGCGGCAGTAGGCCGCCACCACCAGCGGCAGCCCGGCCTTCGCGCTGCGGATGCTCAGTTCGATGGGCTTGCCGGCGGAAAAGACGCCGGGGCCGGTGCTGAGCACGACGTCGCTCTCGGCGGAGACCGCCGGGAGTTTGGGCTCGTTACTCACGCCGAGTGGCTGGGTGATTTTCAAGCGGTATTTCGTCCCGGCCGTCGGCGTGAAACTGAACGACCCCATCCCCTCGTAGGCGGTCTGCACCGGGATCGACTGATCGACCGTGCCGCGATCGCCGGATTGCTCGGCAACGAGTGTGCCGGTGAGATCGACCGGTTTGCCCTGCGGATTTCGGGCGACGAAGTAGACGCGGTTTTCCAGGCCCGCCGCCAGTTCGCCCCCTTCGGGATAGAAGGTCACGTCGATCTTCCCCAAGTTGATCGGGATCGTCTTGGCCTCGGTTTCCCGCGAGCCGCCGTCGTCGATGATGACGGCCAATTGGCCGTCGCCGTGCTCGATGTTTTTCGGCAGGGGAAACTCGACGTGCAACGTGCCGGCGTCGGTGGTTTGCGTATTGCGTTCGAGGACGGTTTGGCCATCGACGGTGGCCAACAGGCGGACTTTGGCGCCGCCGGCGGCGCCGCCTTCCGCCCGCTGAGCCTTGAAATCGGCCGCCACGGTCTGGCCGGGACCATAGCTGTCGCGGGCGAACTCCAATTCCTTCTTCAGCTTCGGCAGGCGGTAGCGGCGGACGAAGAACTTCCGCTTCTGCGTGAGAAACGATCCGTCGCCGGCGTGGGCGACCAGCGTGTACTGCCCGCCGGCAGATTGGGCGGGAATCGCAAACGCCCCGTCGGCCACGCCATGAGTGCTCTTCGCCCGCAACGGCGAGCCGGCCAGCACGGCCCCGGCGGGATCGAGAATCTCGAACTGAACCGGCACGTCGCGATCGGCCGTCAAACCGAAATGCGACAACACCAATGCGCGGTAGCGAACCACATCGCCCGGCTGATACAGCGGGCGATCCAACGCGATCTGCGCGTCGTAGCCGGCCGACTCGACCGGCAGCGTGGCCTCGGTCTCGTCGTGGCTCTCGCCGTGCCAGGCCACAACGCGAAACAGCGTCCGCGGCGGCAGCCGCAGATCGGTGGGAATGGCGATTCGCAAGCGGCCGTGCTCGTCGACCGTCTCCTTGAAGGCCTTCAGCCGCTGGCCGTCGTCGCCGCTGAGGGTCACCTCTACCTTGGCCGGCAGCGGTTCATTGTTGATGTCGCTGGTGCTCACCAGGTATTCCGTGGGGACGCCGGCCTGGATCGTTGAGGGACCGGTCACGACCAACCGCAGGTGTTTCACGGCGATGGCCGCCAACTTCTGGCGGTGGTAGACATAACCGCCGACCGAGATCAACACCAGCACCGCCGCCGCCAAGCCGACCGTCCAGTTGGCGGCCCGTGCGAACGATCTTCCCGCGGCCGCATTTTTTGCCACCAATTGCGGCGCGGGCGCGGCGGGCAGACTCGCCGGTTTCCCCTGCTCGATCGCTTTGGCGAACTGAATCGCCGGGATGCCGCCCGAGGGGAGCCTTGCGGCTTCGGCCAGCAGGCGTGCAGTCTCCTGGGCGTGGCGATAGGCCGCCGCGATTTCGGCGTCCGCGTCGATCCGTCCGCGCAACTGGGCGGCTTCATCCTCCGGAAGCAGATCGTAGACCAATTCCAGCAGTCGTTGGCGTGTTTCGGCGTCCATTGTCTATTTCCCTTCCACTGCCTGGCGGAGCTTCATTAGCGACAAGCGCATCCGCGTCTTCACGGTTCCCAACGGAATGCTAATCGCCTCGGCGATCTGCTCGTAGGTCATCTGGCCGTCCTGCCGCAGCAAGAATACCTCTTGCTCTTCGGGGCGAAGTTGGCTGATGGCCTGCCGGGCGATCAGCAGCCGTTCGTTTTGCACGGCCTCGACGTCGGGTCTGGGAGTAGCGGCAGCCAACGCAGTCCCTCCTTCTTCCAACGGTTGACGGCGGCGACGCCAGGCCGTCCCGCGCAGGTCGCGGCCGGCGTTCAGGGCAACGCGGAAGAGCCAGGCACGAAGGTTCTCGACCTCCGTGATGCCGTCGCGATGCTTCCAGCACTTGATGAAGGCGTCTTGCAGGGCATCGCGGGCGTCCTCGGCATTGCCAACCACATAGTACAGCATTCCCAGCAGTTCGTCCTGGTAGCGGGAGAACGCCTCTTCCAGCCGTCGGCCCAGCGGCCGCGATTGGTCGTCGGCGTCGGGCCGGACTGTGGGAAGGCGGTTCATCGTACTCTGCCAATATAGACGACGCCGCGGCAGCGGCGGATTCTTGGCCGAGGCAACCGATTCTCCATTGTTGTACCCCAAGCGAGCGCAAAAAAAAGGCCTCCGCAGGTGGGGCAGGAACCTGCAGAAGCCGATCCGCGAGGTTGCCCCCGCGGAATGTACGTAGTATGCCTCATCTTTCGACAAATACAAGAGGGCTTCCTTAGAGATTCGTGGTGTGGTCATAGCCAAACGGGGGTCGTTCCTGCGGCAAACCACATCTTTGTATCACCTGCGATGTGGAGAATTGCCCCGCCGTGTGCATGTCGCCACACCCGCTGCGTTTCCCGTTCTCAGGAAAAGCGGGACAGATTATACTTGATGTGTACGCACGAGCTTCGTTGCGTCTCGGGGGGAAGGAAGATCGGAGGTATCGGATGTGGGGCCTCAGGCGGGGGTGGGCGGCAGTTTTTGCCCTGTTATTGTTGTCGCAAATGACAACGGCCGCGCCGCCGCCGCCGCGCCCGCCGCCGAAGCAGGCGCCCCAGTTCCTGCGACTGACCCGCGACAAGAACAACGTGCCGCTGGCGTTGCAAACCGCGGTGGTGCGCTTCGCCCCTGCCGCCGGCGGCAAGGCGCCGACGGTCGATCTGGTGGCGGCCGTTCACGTCGCCGACGCCGCCTATTACCGCCAACTGAACCGCGGGTTCCAAGCCTACGACGCGGTCCTCTACGAACTGGTCGCTCCCGAGGAGTCGAAGACGCCGCGGCTGGGCGACCGTCCCAGCGACAATCCGATCTCGCTGCTGCAGAACGGCATGAAGGATCTGCTCGACCTCGAGTTCCAATTGAAGGGGATCGACTATACGGCAAAGAACATGGTTCATGCCGACATGTCGCCGGACGAGTTCGCCCGCTCGATGGAGAAGCGCGGCGAGAGCGTGTGGACGATGCTCGGGCGCGTGCTGACCTACGCCATGGCCAAGGAGAATCAGGCCAACGATATCAGCGGGGGGAGCTGCTGACGGCGCTGTTCGCCAAGAACCGCGCCTTGTCGTTCAAGCGGCTGCTGGCCCAGCAGTTTCAGCAGAGCGAGGACGCCCTGGCCGCCCTGGAGGGGCCCAAGGGCTCCACCTTGATCAGCGGCCGCAATAAAGTGGCGGCCGAGGTGCTGCGAAAAGAAATCGCCGCCGGCAAGAAGAAGCTGGCCATTTTCTACGGCGCCGGCCACATGCCCGATTTCCAGAAGCGGCTGCACGACAATTTTGCCATGAAAGCGGTGAACACCCGCTGGCTGACGGCGTGGGACATGAAATCCGAGCCGCAGCCGGCCGCCAAGGCGAAGCCGGCCGCCGCCGCGGCGAAGCGGCCGTAATCAAACTCTTTGCAGCGACTTGCGACGGAGCGGACACGGATGGCGAAACTGTCGATCAGCGAGACGACCACTTTTCGTTGGTCGTTTGAAGAGGACATCGCGCAGTACGTGGCCGCGGGCATTCCTTCGGTCGGCGTCTGGCGGCACAAACTCTCCGATTGCGGACAGGCAAAGGCGCTCGATCTGCTCCGCGCGGGCGGGCTGAAGGTCTCTCATCTCTTCTGGGCCGGCGGATTCACCGGCAGCGACGGCCGCAGCCACGGCGAGAGCATCGAGGATGCCGCCGAAGCGGTGCGCACTGCCGCCGCGCTCGATTGTCCAACGCTGATCCTCTACAGCGGCCCCCGCGCCGGCCATACCTACAACCATGCCCGGCGGCTCGTGCAGGCGGCGCTGAAGGAGCTCGTTCCGCTGGCCGCCGAGCTGGAAGTGACCTTGGCTTTCGAGCCGATGCACCCCGGCTGCGCCGCCGAGTGGACCTTTCTCACCTCGCTCGACGACACGCTCGATCTGCTGGACACAGCGGCCAGCCCCCACGTGAAGATGACGCTCGACACGTACCATCTCGGTCAGCAGGGGGACTTGCCGGGCCGCATTGCCGAGATTGTGTCGCGGGTGGCGATCGTGCAACTCGGCGACGCCCGCCGGCCGCCTAACGGCGAGCAGAACCGCTGCCGGTTGGGCGAGGGGATCGTGCCGCTCGGCGAAATCGTCGCCGCCCTGAAAGCCGGCGGCTACGACGGCTATTACGACATAGAATTGCTCGGCGAAGAGGTCGAAAACGACGATTATCGCTCACTGCTCGAACACGCCAAAGAGGCGTTTCGGCGGTTGGTGGGTGGGGGATAGTGGGCAGTCGGCAGTGGGCAGTCGGCAGTGGGCAGTGGGCAGCGGGCAGTCGGCAGTGGAACTGTGAAACCGCGAGCGGTTTGTTCGTCGCAACGTGTACGAATTATCAAGCCCCCAGTCCTTCATCCTTCATCCCTCATCCTTCATCCTTCCTTCCCCCCATGCTCATCGTCACTCCACAACTGCGGATTCCGTTGCGGGAGTTTGAGTTCACGTTTGCACGCAGCAGCGGGCCGGGGGGGCAGAACGTCAATAAGGTGAACACGAAGGCCCTGCTGCGCTGGCCGGTGACGAGCAGCCCAAGCCTGCCCGAGCCGGTGCGGCGGCGGCTGCTGGCGAAATGCCGAAGGCAGGTGACGGCCGAAGGGGACTTGTTGATCGTCAGCCAGCGATTTCGCGACGCCGGCCGCAACGTGGCCGAGTGCCTGGAGAAGCTGCGCAAATTGCTCGTCGAAGCGGCGACGCCGCCGCGTCCGCGCAAGCCCACGCGGCCAACACGGGCCTCGGTGCAGCGTCGCATCGAGAACAAGCGCCGGCTCGCGCAGAAGAAACGGCAGCGGCGCTCCGCCGGGACGAACGAGTCGTAATATACTCGATAACCCCACCTGCTGGATACCTCTTTCTACCCGTTAGAAAGCCTTCTGTGGCCGCCGCTTTTTCCTGACCGTCACAGTCTATCAGGGCGTGAGAATCGGCATCGACAGTCTCGACTTCCGCCAACGTCAGGACCGACACTAAGAGCATAGGGCCGCCCACGGGCTTGGTCGGGAAATGCCATGTAGTGGTGTTTTGCGGACAGTTGCCCCCCCGTCATGAGGTTGGTTGCCCACAGTTTTGGATGTCGGTATGATGGATAGTCTGCCTGATATTACTTTAGTGCGTGGCCCGCGTTTGCAGACGTGGCCCATTGAAGCTCCTCGTTCGAGAGATCTCGTCGAGGAGACGCGTGCGGCATACACGACAAGGCCACGAAGGAAGGCCTCGGAAAAGCTGGAGAGGCTGCGTCCCCCGCCAACTGCTCCTGAGAGACTACCAATGTACGTGCTGGAAACCCGCGGCCTGAAGAAAGTATATGGGACAGATGCTGAGGTCTCCGTTCATGCCCTGCGCGGCATCAACCTCCAGGTCCGCAAAGGGGAACTGCTGGCGATCATGGGCCCCTCGGGCTCCGGCAAGAGTACGCTGCTGCACATTCTCGGCGGAGTAGAAACTCCGACCTCGGGCCAAGTGCTCCTGGAAGGGGTCGATCTGGCCACCTTGAGCGACGATCAACGCACGATTGTCCGCCGCGAGCGAATGGGCTTCATCTTCCAGTCGTTCAACCTGTTGCCGGCGTTCACGGCCGAGGAGAACGTCGCCTTGCCGCTGGAGTTGGGCGGCATGTCGTCGTCCGAGGCCCGCAAGCGGGCGGCCGACGCGCTGCGGATGGTGAGCATGACCCATCGCCGCGACCACGTGCCCAGCACGATGTCGGGCGGAGAACAGCAGCGGGTGGCCATCGCCCGCGCCCTGGTCATTCGCCCGGCCCTGCTGCTGGCCGACGAGCCGACCGGCAATCTCGACAGCACCAACGGCCGGCAAGTGACAGCGCTGCTCCGCAGGCTGGCCACCCAAGAGGACCAGACGATCGTGATGGTGACGCACGATGCCAACGTGGCCGCCCATGCCGATCGGCTGATCCGTCTGCGCGACGGTCTGGAGGAGACCGACGAGGAATTGGAAGCGGCCGCATCGCGAGAAGGCGAGGGTTCCTCGCGATCGTGTCTGTTTCGGGGGGTCGTGTAGAGGAGAAGGCGAAAGCCGGAGGGCTGGGCACTTCTCTCGAGGAGAAGGCGGGAGCCAGAGGGCTGGGCACTTCTCTCGAGGAGAAGGCGGGAGCCAGAGGGCTGGGCACTTCTCTCGAGGAGAAGGCGGGAACCAGAGGGCTGGGCACTTCTCTCGAGGAGAAGGCGGGAACCAGAGGGCTGGGCACTTCAGTGCCCAGTGAAACGGAGAGCGGAAACAAAAGGGGGGAAGGCGGAAGGCGGAGGGCAGAGGGCGGAAGAGACATGCGTCTCGTTCCGCCCTCCGCCTTCCGCCCTCCGCCCTACACATGGTACTCTGGAAGTTCACTCGTCGTGAAGTCTTTAGCCGGCCGGGGCGGGCGACGCTGACGCTGTTGAGCATCGTCATCGGCGTGGCTGCCGTCGTGGCGGTAAGCGTGGGCACGGCCACCACGAATGGGGCGTTCCAAGAGATGTACGCCAGTGTGGCCGGCCGGGCGGGGCTGGAGGTTGTGGCCCCCGGCGACGGCTTCTTTGACGAGCGGGTAGCGGACGAAATCGAGAAAGTCCCCGGCGTCAAACGCGCCGTCCCCACCGTCCAGCGGCCGAGTTGGCTGCGCTATCAACGAAACAGGGTCGGCCTGTTCGTGATGGGGATCGACCCCGATCGCGACAAGGCCGTCCGCGATTATGAATTGCAGCAGGGCCGCTTCTTCCAGAAGCCGCACGATGCCCTGTTGGAGTTGAGTTTCGCCCGCGGGCTCGGCGTCAAGGTCGGCGATCAGGTGAAACTGACGACCATGCGCGGACAGGCCAAGCCCTTCACGGTTTGCGGCCTGCTCTCGCCTCACGGAGTGGCGGGCTTCAAGGAGGGAAACGTCATCTTCCTGCGGTTGCGGACCGCTCAACTGTTGTTCGGCAAAGCTGACGAAGTCAACGTCGTCAGCGTCGTTCTCAAGGAGGGCGCCGATGAGAAAGCCGTAAGCGAGGCGATCCGCGCACGATTGCCGCAGCCTGCCGCAGCCGAGAAGGACGCGGCCGAGAACGGCACGGCGGAAAGCGGTGCGACTGTCCTCACCGTCCGCTCGCCGATCGAACGGACCAGTCTCTCGAAAGAGCTGATCGAGAAGGTGCGGGCGGGGCTCGACGTCGCCTACGGCACGATCATCTTTCTGGCCTGCGTCACGATTCTCAACACGTTCTTGATGAACGTCGGCGAGCGGCGGCGGCAACTGGCGGTGCTGCGGGCGATCGGCACCACCCGCCGACAGCTTATCCAGATGCTGCTTGTTGAAGCCTTGGCGATGGGCGTGGTGGGCACGCTGCTGGGTGCGGCGGCGGGGCTGGGCGGGGCCTACCTGCTGACGCAATCCATGAGCAAAGTCTACAATGCCCCCATGCCCGCATTGCGGGTGACGATGCTCCCCTTCATTACCGCCGGCCTGCTCGGCCCGATCGTTTCGCTGGCGGCGATGATCGCCCCGGCTTGGATTGCCGGCCGCGTCTCGCCCTTGGAAGGGATGAGATTTGCCGGCTCCGATCGCCGCGGGCGAATTCCGGCGTGGTATGCCGCCGTCGCCCTGCTGGCGTTGGCAACTACCGGCGTAGCGCTGGCGGCCTGCATCGTCGGCTATCTCCCCTCCAGGGCGATGACGATCGTGGGGTTGCTCTTTACCGCGGCCTTTTTGCTGCTGATTCCGATAGTCCTCAATCCGTTGGCCGCGCTTGTCTCGAAAGCGCTCTCGCCGCTACTGCGCACGGAAGGCCGCATCGCCAGCCGCCAGATCCTCCGCCGGCTGGTGCGCACCTCGTTGACCGTCGGCATCCTCTACGTCGCCATCAGCACGGCCATAACCATCGGCACGAACATCCTCGATACCGTCAGCGACATTCACGTCTGGACCAACAAGACGCTCAAGGGAGATTTCATCGTCCGGGCGACAAATCAGGACACGGCTTCCGGCACCTCCGCCAAAATGCCCGAAACCTACGTCGATCAGCTTCGCAAAATCGAGGGGGCGGCCAACGTCGATTCGCTGCGATACATCAACGGCTCGGTGCTGGCGCCGAAACTGACCGACGGCAAGCAGCAGGTGATGATCTTCGTCCGCGACTTCACCGCCGCCGGCGAGTTGCCCTTGGACATCAGGGCCGGCGACAGCGGCACGCTCCGCCAACGGCTCTCGGCGGGCGAGGTCGTGCTGGGGACCAACCTGGCGCACCGCCTGGAGGTGGGCGTGGGCGACAACATCACGCTGGAGACGCGCGAAGGCCTGAAGCAGCTTCGCGTCGCCGCCACGGCCACGGCCTACATGGTCGGCGGCATGGTCGTCTACCTCGAGGGACAAACCGCCCGGCGGTTGCTGGACGTCGAAGGCGTCAACTGGTACGTGGTCAACGCCAAGCGCGGCAGTGCCGACGAGGTGCACGCGGCGCTAACGGCCTTCTGTACGCGAAACGACCTGATGCTGCAATCCTTCGCCGACCTCTTGCAACGCATCGACGAGATGACCCGCGGGGTAATTGCAGGGTTGTGGGGCCTGCTGGTGCTGGCGCTGGTCGTCAGCGCTTTTGCCATGGCCAACACTTTGACGATGAACGTGCTCGAACAGACCCGCGAGTTGGCGCTGTTGCGGGTGGTGGCGATGACCCGCTGGCAGGTGCGGAAAACGATCCTCGCCCAGGCGCTGACGATCGGCGCCATCGGCATGTTGACCGGCACGGTCGGCGGCATGATCGGCGCGTACGTGATGAATCTCTGCTCGGCGCAACTGCTCGGCCACGCCCCGCTATTTGCCCTGCATCCGCCGTTGGTATTCGCCTGCATCGCCGCCGGGCTGGTGGTGATCCTCGCCGCCGCCTGGCTCCCCGCCGAGCGCGCCGCCCGGCTGAATCTGCTGATCGCGTTGCAGTATGAGTGACGTACTGGCGTGAGAACCCCCCATCGGCAGCCGACGATGGAAAGGGGCTTGTGCTAAGCGGCGCCTTTGGCACCCTTCCAGGCAGTTTGACATCGGTCCCGCTTTGGGATATACTTCGTATATCCCAGGGAGGCGTGATCATGGTTACGAAGGTGCAGAAATGGGGCAACAGTCAAGGGCTTCGGCTTGCCAAACGGGTCCTCGAAGACGCTAGCATTGCGATCGGCGACAACGTCAACGTCAACGTGCGCGACGGCGTGATCGTGATCGCTCCCGTGAAGCGCCTGCGGGGAAAACGCAGCCTGCGAGAATTGGTTTCGCGGATCCCCAAGAACTACCGGAGCGAGGAAATCGACTGGGGCAAGCCCGTCGGCAGGGAGGTGTGGTGAATGAAACCGTACGTCCCGCAAAAAGGCGATTTTGTCGCGATGAACTTCGACCCGCAGTCGGGCCACGAGCAGAAGGGCCGCCGGCCGGCCCTGGTGGTGAGCAACACGCTCTTCAACAATCACACTGGACTTGCCATCGTTTGTCCGCTCACGAATACGGATCGGCGGTATCCCTTCCACGTCGCGATTCCGAACGATGCGAGGATGACCGGTTTCGTCATGGTCGAGCAGGTCAAATCGATCGACTTTCTTGCACGCAACGCCGTTCGCATCGGCAAGGCTTCCAATGCTCTGCTCGAAGAAGTGCTCTCGCTGTTGGACGCGTGCATCTACTGACGGTCGCTACCTCGACCACGTCGTTGCCGCCGGCGGTCGCTTCTTCAATCCCGCCTTCGCCTTGACCTCGTCGATGTCGAGTTTCTCGATGAACTTCGGCAGGTTTGTCCAGATGGCGTGGAAGCCGAAGCCGCCTTTGGTCATCTCGTCGATCGCCTGCCGCTTGCTCCAGCCCTCGACCGCCACGCGGTAGATCGCGCACATTGTGCCGGTGCGGTCGGCGCCGTGCTGGCAGTGAACGAAGACCGGGCGGCGGGCCTTGTCGGCGGCGATCTGCAGGAAGCGCACCACGTCCGCCTCCTTCGGATTCCAGGTCGTCATTGGAATGCGCTTGAAAGCGATTTTTGAATCGCCGAGAATCTCTTTGTCAGAATGCTTGTCGCGGAGGTCGATGATCGTCTTCACGCCGAGTTTCTTCAGTTCCTTGATCCCCGCGGCCGTCGGCTGGGCGCCGCGGTAGAGGCCGGCATCGACCTTGAACAGATTGGGCAGGCCGGGCCGATCGAGCTTCGTGGCCCAGTTGGCGGGCCGCGGCCCGGCGGCCTCTTGCGGTCGGTCGCTGGCGGCCGCCGACAGAGCGATCGCCAGCAACACTGCGGAAAACACGCCGCGACGTAAACGGGGGAATCTCACGGAAACCCCTAGAACGGATTGTTGCCGCCGTTGTTTCTATTCCTGGGGACCCTTGGGCCTCTGCCTTTAGCGGGGCCTTGCGGACCGGCGGGCTGATCGTCTGGATTGTCGAGGTCTCCGCCGCCCCCTCGCTTTCCGCGCTTCGGCTTATTTGGGGCCTTGGGCTTCGGCTTACGTTCCTTCGGAACCGTGGGAGTCTTCGGCGCGACGTGTTCCTTCTTGGGCTTCTCCTCCTTGATCTCTTTCTTCGGCTCGGGGGGCATCAATCCAGCCTTCGCCGCGGCCCTGCGCTCGGCGTTGTGAACCAACGGTTCGGTCTGTTCCGCCTCGCGGAAGCACTGGATCAGGCCGCTCTTGCTGATCGCGTAGATGCGGTCGGTGTCGGGATTGGCCAGCATCCACGAGTCTCCGCCGAGAGGAATGCGATCGAGCCGGGCGCCGCTGGCGGCGCTGAGCACCAGCATGTCCCCGTTGTTGTCGGCGGCATAGACCCGCGTCCTGCTGGCGGCGGCGAATCGCATCACCCCCTCCGCGAACCAGCGGCTATTGCCGTTCTTGATGTCGAGCGCGTACATTCCGCCCAGTTGCGTGGTGACGTAAACGCTGTCGTCGATCGCCGCGGGCGACTCGACGATCGGCTCGCCCGCCGAAAATCGCCACAACGTCTCTCCGCTCTCTTCTTGCACGGCGTAGACGAATCCGTCGCAGGAGACGGCGAAGACCATGCCGCTGTCGCCGAGCGTTTTCGGATCGGGCGGCAGATAGGCGGGCCGGGCCACGATTGTCGCGCCGGTGGTCAGCCGATACTTGACGACCAGCGAGTTCTCGGCGTCGTGGTTGATGCGGCCGAGGTTCAGATACCCGCGGTCGGTGGGCCAGACCACATATTCTCCACTCCGGTCGTCGCGGGTGACCAACGGCTGCACCGTGCCGCGGCCGAACGATTGACAGAATACCGGCGCGGGGGTCTTCTGTTTGACGCGGACGCTCTGCCGCCGTTCCGCTTCGCTCTGCGGTTTTTCGCTCAGGCCGAGTTCGCTATCGGCTTTGTCCAGCTTCTTTGTCGCATCGGCCGGCTCGACCTGATAGGCGCCGAGCAACCCCTCGACGCTCGGCACGTAAACGTGTTTTGAGCTCAAGGCCGCGCCGGCGCCGGGCGGGTACTTGCAAGTCTTCTCGTAAAGCAGGTCGCCGTTGAAACGATTGACAAGGTATAGCCGCGTGCCGTTGACCACCGCCAACATGTCTCCCTTGGCGTCGGGGGCCATGCTGGGGTGCTCCGGGGAGCCGATCTGTTTCGACCAGAGAGTCTTGCCGGTCTCCGCGTCGATGGCATGCACGACGGCCGTTCTGGTCTGCACGTAGAGCACGCCTTCGTACAAGATCACGCTGCGAATGCCCGCCTGGGCGCTGTCCAGTTCCACTTGGGCGAACCAGGGGCGGGCCAAACCGTGCCGGTCCGCCGTCTCTTCGGAGATAAGATCAGCCTGCATCGCACACAGGCGGCAGCAGGGCCATAATGCGGCCGTCAACGCCGCGGCAACCAGAAAACGTCGTCGCATGTTCGAGCGTCCTTTCGCGTTTCGCAAATTCACCTTCCATCATACCCTCACGACCGCCGAAAAGCACGCAAAAACCACCGCGGGGCAGCGTGGCGAACACTGCCGGGCCCTCGTTGTCGGGCGGCCGTCGCGACGTCGCGGGGGATCCGCGGCGATCGCCCCGGCAAGTCATCGGAGTCGCAACCCATTGCCCCCAAGGATATTACGAAAAGTGAGCGGCTCTAGGAGGCGTCTCCCGCTGCCGATGGCGCCGGTGCGGAGCCACAATCGGCCAGAGGAGTTGCCGCCTACAGTCCGAATTGCAGCACGCCCTCACGCCGAGCATACCAGCGACGGTTTCGGGGCTTTGCAGTTCTCCTGCCTGCCATTCTGCTATTATTGACATCATCAGGCTAACGGTAGTTGGGGGTGTCATTCCTATGCGTGGGCAACTGAAGAAGACGTTTGGCCGGTCGATCGTGAGCGCGACCGGGCTCGTGTCGGCAGTGTGCGGTATTGCTTGGGTCTCGACGGCGGGACAAGAACGGCCCGCGCAGACTGTGCATCCGCCTGAACAACGACACGTCGGCTCTGGCGAGCGCGGCGGCATGATCGTGCCGACCGGTCAGCTTGTCCGCCCCGCCGGTCAGACGTTTGCCTTCGGCGGCCGGCCCGTGGACCTTGTGCTCTCCCCGGAGCAACGATGGCTTTTCGTCAAGAATACGGGCAGCCTGATGGTGCTCGATGCCGCGCGGTGGCGGCTGGTCCAAGACCTTTCCTACCCTAAGGGCGAGGCCGGCTCGATGCACGGCCTGGCCGTGAGCAGGGACGGCGGCGCCGTTTACGTGGCCGGTTCCTACAAGCATCTGCTCGAAGCTCGCCGCGACGGCAAAGGCCGTTGGCGGTGGACGCGCGAGATTCGACTGGGCACAAGAATTGTGAACCCGTCCGGCGTGGCTTTATCGGCCGATGGCCGCACCGCCTATGTCGCCCTGTCGATGAGCAACACGCTGGCGATCGTCGATCTCGCAAGCGGCAAAGTGACCGCCCAAGTCCCAACCGGCGTTTGTCCCTTCGCCGTCGTGGTATCAGCGGATGGTCGGACCGCCTACGTCTCTGATTTTGGCGGACGGCGCGCCCGGCGGGGCGAGCACGCCGAACTTTCCGCCGGGACGGCCGTTGTCGTCAACGACCGTTCGCTGCCGATTAGCGGCACAATCACCCGCATCGACCTCAGAGGGCGCAAGGCGAGCAGCGCGCTGAGCGTGGGCCTGCATCCTTCCGAGATCGAGCTGTCGCCGGATGGAAAGCTGCTGTTTGTGGCCAACGCCAATTCCGATTCGGTCTCGGTGGTCGAGACCGGCAGCTTCCGGGTTCGCGAGACGATCTCGGTCCGCCCCGATCCCGGCCTTCCCTTCGGCAGCATTACCAACGCCCTGGCGGCAAGCAAGGACGGCCGCACGCTGTTTGTGGCCAACGGGGGCAACAACGCCGTTGCCGTGGTCCAACTCGCGGCCAGACCCGATAGCCACAGCCTGGTGCGCGGCTTTATTCCTACCGGCTGGTTCCCCGGCGGCGTCGCCACCGACGGCAAGAACCTCTACATCGCCAACGTGAAGGGCGAGGGCTCGCGCAGCCGACCGCCAGGAAAGCGGCCAGCAGCGACGCGGCTGAAGCCAGACTGGAAGGGCTTATCGACGAGCAAGAGCAAGCGGCGCGGAACGGCGCGGCCAAGGGGCGGGCGCCCATCGCGGCCTGGAATTCGCACGGGACGCGGGGCAGTCTGACCAAGCTTGCAATCCCCGACGACGCGCAACTTGCCATACTCAGCAAGCAAGCGCTGGCCGACGCCCGCGTGCCGCAGACGCTGCTGGCATTGGAGAAGGCCCACAGCGGCGTCAAGCCCGTGCCCGTGCCGCGGCGTCCCGGCGAGCCCTCAACCATCGAGCACGTCATCTATGTCATCAAGGAGAATCGCACGTACGACCAGGTCTTCGGCGACCTTCCCCAGGGCAACGGCCAGCCGCGGCTCTGCAACTACGGCCGGCGGATCACCCCTAACCAGCACGCCCTGGCGGAGGAGTTCGTCCTGTTGGACAATTATTATTGCAACGGCGTGCTGTCGGCCGACGGCCACCAATGGGCCACACAGGGCGCGGTCACTGATTATCAAGAAAAGGCATTCGGCGGCTTCCCCCGCAGCTATTTCTTCGGCACCGACGCCCTGGCCTACGCCGGCTGCAATTTCATCTGGGACAGCGCCCTGCTGCAAGGCCGCTCGTTCCGCAACTACGGCGAGTTCGACATCGCTCGGATCGTGCCGGGCGGAAATTGGTTCGACGTGTACCGCGACTTTCAGCGCCAAGCCGGCAAGTTCGCCTTCAAGACGTCGCTGCGGCCGGAAACCCTGCGCAGGTATAGCTGCCTGGCTTTTCCCGGTTGGAACCTGGCGATTCCCGACGTGCTGCGGATCGAAGTGTTCGTGAAAGAACTGCGGGAATGTGAAAAGGGCGGCAACTGGCCGAACTTGATGACCGTCTACCTGCCGCAAGACCACACTGCCGGCACGGACCCAGATTACCCTACGCCGCGGGCCTTCGTGGCCGACAACGACCTGGCGGTGGGGCGACTGGTCGAGGCCGTTTCCCACAGCCGCTTTTGGCCCAGCACCGCCATCTTCATCAACGAAGACGATCCGCAGAACGGCTGGGACCACGTCAACGGACACCGTTCGACCTGCCTGGTCATCAGCCCCTATGGGAAGCGCCATGCCGTGGTCAGCCGGTTCTACAACCAACTCTCGGTGCTGCACACGATCGAGCGCATTCTGGGCTTGCCCAGCAGCGCCCAACTCACCGCCCAGGCGCCGACGATGGAGGCGTGTTTCAGCGACGCCGCGACTTTGGCTCCCTACACCGCTCGGCCCAACATCATACCGCTGGATGAGCGGAACAGACCGCTCAGTGCGTTGCGCGGCGGCGAACGCCGGCTCGCGCTGGCCAGCGAAGCGATGGACTTCTCCCAGCCCGACCGCATCGACGAAGACTCGTTCAACCGCATTCTCTGGCACGCCAGCATGGGCGTCGACTCGCCGTATCCCGCTCAACTGGCCGGCGCCCACGGCCGCGGTCTCAAGGCGCTCAAGCTGAAGCCGATGCCGTCAAAAGACGACGCCGACGATGATTAGCCCAAGGGCGACCAACGGGATCTTGCCCCATTCCTCGAATACGCGGCGGGGTGCATGGCCCAGGCCGCTATCGGAACTTTTCGACAGAAACGGTCGATTTTGGTGTTCGACGCTTGACGCCCCCCCAAGCGGTGTTTAGCCTAGTATGTTAGAACTCTTCGCGGGGACGCAGGGGGGGCGCGTGGTCTGAGTGTTTCCCTTGGCAGTTGAGAGAATATGAACTGCGATTGCCAACTTGATCGCTTTGACTGCGAAGCCCGCGTGCGCCGCTTTCTCGGCTGCGACGCAGAAAAGGGGCGCGGTGCGCTCGACGAGTTGATCGCGCAGGTGCGTCCTTTGATTTGCGGTGTCGTGAACAAGAAACTCTTTGGCACTCCCTGGTGGCAAGATCGCGGAGACGTGGTTCAAGAAGTAGTCGCTGTTCTGTGTACGCCTCGCAAAGTGCAGACGTGGTTGGACAAGCAAGATCGTGGCGACGGTGCGCCCTTCTGCCATTGGGTCGCCCCGGTTGCCGTCAACTGTGTGAATAACTGGATCCGAGCACACCTGCCACCGGATCCTCCGCCACCGTCTAGCTCGGGCCGTTACGACGGAGAAGTCACTCCGAACAAGCTCGGGGATGATGAAGAACAGGCAAAAGCGCTCCGCCAGACGATTATCGCCACGTTGCGCGAGTTTCCTTGGGATTGGCAGTTGGTGTTCTGCATGAAGTGCTCCTATGTAGAACCGACCCTTGCCGAGATTGAACACGCTGCCGGCCTGAAAGAAAGTACGATCTTCTTTCGCTTCAAGAAGATGTGCCTGCGCATTCGGTGCCGCTATGCCCGGCCAATTTCGAACGAGTTGGGCAAGATCAGTCTGGTCGGCGTTCGCCATCCGGTAGCGACTTTTGATCGCTTGCGCAAACCGACCGGGTCAACCTGAATAGGTCGATCAATCAGTTTCTAGCCTCCCGCCCGCCGCGCGAGCAACTCGGTTTCTACGCAAAATATTCGCCTTTGGCGTTTGGGGCTGACGCGATTGCGAGCGTTGTGGCGGAGAACGCAGAAATCGTGGAAGGGTGGTTGCGGCATCTCGAAACGATGGTCGCCCAACTTTCCCAAGCTCCCCAGGATTCCTGGGCCAGTGCCGACGCCTAGAGCCTGCCAGGCCTGTGAGGGGCCGACTCTGCCCCTCGGGCTTCTATCCGTCTCATTTCTCGTTGAGTCGTCAGCGTCGGACACTGCTCTATGAGCCTGGAAGGCCTTCGTGGTATGCTTTGTTCGGCGCGGGAGGCCGCGTCAAGCATAATCGTGTGGGCCGAGCATTGGTCGCGAAGGACATCGCTGAATTCGGCAGGGAGGCTAACAATGTCGCGAGAACGTCGTTCCCAGCAGAACAATGGCACGGCGGGCGGCGTGAATGACCGCAGCGGTTGCCCCATCGACCCGAAGTGGGAAGAGTTGGTCTTGACGCTTTGCGGAACCCCCGCCCATCAGCCAGAAGACCTGGATGAAATGGCTGCCGCCCAATACCTGTCAAACGAATGCTCCGAGCGAGACGGCGAGCATTCAGAAGAGAACAGCAGGGAATCAGCAAACGTGAACGAAGACTTGGCTCTGGCGTGGCAGGTTCTTAAGGACGTCGAGCCGGCTGCTTGAGTGGAGAGCCAATTCCGTTTCCCAGATACGACCCTTCTTACGTGACGGCCTTGCGCGGAGCAACGGCGGCGGGGCTCTCAGCCATCATTGCTGCTCGGCTAATCTCACGGCACGAACCATCCGCCATCGTCGCTTATCTCCTCTTGCCCCCGGACTTGTCGCCGTTGCACCGTGGATCCCCGCTCGGACGCCGTGTGAATGATGGCAGGTCGTGCGACCGTATGACTTACGGGATCAAGCGAACGCACTGCCGACGTAGGGGTCGACGCCGCAGCATCGAGAGTCTTGCTCAGCCGTCCGCCAAGATAGCCGATCTATGGCCCGATCGCTGGGAGTTGAGGACACGAGCAGCAACGCCTCCAAGGGAGTGACCTCTGCAACAGGCGCTGCTCGTCTAGCAGGCGTCCAACTGTCTGCGGAACCGTATGATGCTGAAGCCAGCGGCGTCGCGTAGCTTCGGGCTGCTGATTGGCAAGGAACTGCACAACCGCCGGCACACGGAGAGGGTTGTGGAACGCATGGTGAAGGCCGCGAACAAGGACAAGGCGAACAGTAGGCCATGCACACATTTCCTCTTGGAGTCGGACTTTGGCAACCGCCACACGGCCCCTTCAACGAGGTCACATCCCCCTGCATGCGTTCAAGCTGAGCTTGGGCTACTTTGATACCCTGTTGCAGGGTCGACAGAGTCGATTCAATGTCCGCAGACGATTTCAGTCCCAATTTGGCGACCAGCAGCTCTTGTTCCTTGCGAAGCCGATCAATTGTCTCTTTCTGGTCCTGCTTCTGCTGGTCCTGCTTCTGTTCGCTGCGCAGTTGCTCGACGATTTTCATTCCTATCCTCGCAAGAGCTGTCGCCGAATCTGGCTTAGCCGCCGGCAAATCTGGCTTCGCGGGCGGCACATTTGGCTTAGCGGCCGCCAAATCTGACCTTGCCGCCTTCAGATCTGACCTAAGGCATGCAATCGTGTATGCCCCCCCCGCCAACAATGCCAGCAACGACGCCGCGACGGCCCATTTCAGGATGGCGGCCGGCAACCGCCGGCGCCGGACGACGCTCGGGGCAATTCCCGCCGGCGGCGTGATCGGCACGGCCTTTTCCGCCGCCTCGCTCAGCAATACGTCGCGGGCAATGTCAATGCACTCGCGCACCTCCGGGGATGATCGCGCGGCGTTTTCGACCTCCTGACGTTCGTCCTCGCTGCACTTACCGGCCAGATAACGAGCAATCAGAATCTCATCCACCTCGTCCCCAGATTCTCCTTGGCTGCACTGAGAACTCTGAAGCTCGGTCAAGAGCAGACTCCAGTGCCTGTCGGGCGCCTGATCGATACGCGTCTTGTCTTCTGGCATATTCTTGGGCCGCCGGGCTAAAGGATTCGCGTCTTCATCGATCGTCTGCGCACACTCGCGCGTCTCATATAATGACGGTCGCGATCCTCTAAACTGCAACGGAATTTCCAGGAATTGCCAAGCGGGGTGGTGCTGGCGTTGCGCCGCTGCATCCTGCGCCACCACGCGGGGCGATTTTGCTCGCCGATTTCCAGCCAACATCCGTTCCTGGTCGGACCAACGCCTCGTCTACAGAAAATCTCGGATTTGGCGCTGCAATCCGCCTAATCGCGTCCGTCTTATCATGCAGAAAACCAGAACGGTGCGAATTACGAGAAGCAACGGTAATTCGCTCTTACCGGATGGAAATGCGACAAGAGCACCGCGGGAGCAAACTATGCCTATGTGCCGTACGTGGTGCGAAGCCCTTAGCTCTATCCGTAGCGTTCGTCTGTCGTCCGTATTGTCACCAACCGTTTTTCCCGAGGAGATGAAATCATGCGTGCTTCACACCTAGCTGTAATTGCCGTGTTTTTGGCTTCCTCAATTGCCTCAGCCAGATTAACTGCGCAGGAACCGTCGCCGGCCCCACCGTTGCGTGATGATTCCCACAACAGCGCAAGCAGGCTCGAAGACCGCGTCGAATTGTTGGAACTCCAGGTCCGAACCATGCGGGCACGCCTAAACGTCCTCGAGCGACAACTCCGCAGAACGGACGACGCGGGCTCTCCGCCCGCGGGGAACGAGGCCGAAAACGATCCCGTGAGCGCGCGGGAACGACTGGAGCAATTGGAGAAAAGCGCCCGCGAGGTTGACAACCGCATTGCGCAGATGGGGCGTAAGCTGAGAGAATTGCAACCCGAGCCGCAACCCGATCCGCCCTCTGCCGTCCCCTTGCCGGCACAGGGGAGGCTCGTGGTTCAGAATTGGACAATGTCCTCTCAGCATCTATCCGTGAACGGAACGCTGTACCTTGTCAAGCCTGGTCGAACCGAGATCCTGGTCCCCTATCAGATGGCGGAAGTCTATGTTCCCGGCAGCGAGTTGCCGAAGCTGCTGGGCATGAGCTTTTGGCGCTGGACCGGCCGAGACTACGAGATGCGAGTCAACGTCCATAACTAACGACTCTCACGCCTCCGCCAATCGTGGTGCATCCCTTCGTCCCCTCGTGTCGTGGTGCTGCGTTTCTTCAGAAAGGGGTGTTAAGTCATGTGCGACATCAATACCGCCATCATCGTGGCGACAATCGGTGCAGCGATGTGCGTGCTCTTTGCCATCGAAGTGTTCGTGTGGCCTTACGGCCGAAAGTAGGCGGCGCCGACAACGATCAATGCGATTCCCTGACTCACCCGCTTCTGCGACGATCAACACGAATGCTGATGCTCAGCCGGGATCGGTCCAACGCGGGTTGGCTTTCTGCGGGGCGTCATTTACTGGGCACTTTGCCGATCAGGCGCACGCGGACGGCAGGTTCTTCTCGTCGCTCGATCCGTTGAAGTGAGGCCCGCGGCATTGCGGCCAATCCTCAGCCGGCAGCGAAGAGGCCGTCGCTAACACCAACAGCCATTCCAATTCACGGCGGAGGATTTGGACAGACGCCGAGTCTGCCCTATGACCCATCAAATGCACATGAACTGCAAGAACCCTATAGATTGAATGTTCACACGGATCTTGCGTCTCGTGGGCTCTTAGACCACAATCTTGGGAGTATAATCGGAAGGAAGCTCACCTGAGGGGGAATGCGATCCTTGAAATGAGAAGGAGTTCCCTCATCCCATATTCATGACGACCATGCGACGACTGATCCACGTTCCGATCGTTCACACCTCCGCCGATCTGGGATCGCTATCCGAGTTCGTGCAGACCCATTACCTGAGAATCTGCGGCAGGACGGGTTGGAACCAGCGAGAGGATGTTCTCAAAGCGTTGTGGGCCGATATCGAGGCAAATCTCGCTGCGCTGCATCTTGATGCCCGCAAGATCCGCATCTATCAGGACGGACTGCCGATCTGCGGATTTGAGGAGAAAATCATCCGTGAACTTGCAAAGGCGGGCAGCAGCAACCATCAATTGATTCTCAGACTGCTGGATCAAGGCGCAGCGCTGATGGGTACGGAAGACTCGCAATTGCTCGTGGAAGAGTACGAGATGCAGAAGGAGCACCTTGCAGGAAAGACGGAAACGGACTCGGCGCCTGCGGAATACAAGGCACATTTGGAGCACATGCTCAAATCGCGAGACTCGTTCATCGCGGCACGGATTGCCGATACGCTCCAAGAGGGCGAGGTTGGCTTGCTCTTCCTGGGCGCTCTGCATCGTCTGGATGCGCTAAAGGGCAGCGACATTCGCGTGGAGACGCTCGCAGAGGGCCCCCACAAAGCTGTACGGCGGCCACGGTCCTAGAACCACGCATCGCCCTGCTTGACACGCCTTGCCGACATTCTCAACGCGGTTCTGGAAAGCAATCACCCGCTCTCGCTCGACCAGGAACGCCAGCCTGATTCGCTGCGATAGAGAGGACGGCAACTTCCGCCACTGCCGATAGCAGCCGTCCAGCCGTTCCACGAATTGCTGCACAATCAAGCGTTCTCGCTCCACGTCTTCGTCCAGGAGTTGATAGTACGAGCGGCGATGTTCCAGGTAGTCCGAGGGAGATTGTCGGTTGAGCGCCGCGGCAACCCGGGAGGATGACGTGTCGCGTAGCGTGATCTGTACCCCCATCTCACAAGTCCAATCAAGGCGGCTCAGATCGTCAAGCAGTTCGTGGTGACGACTATTGAGCAATGACTGGATTTCATCTTCATCACGCAACGCAACTCCAAAGCGCACCGGTAGCACGCAGATGCGACGATGGATGGCATCCAGCACGGTGGCGTGAAGCATCGGCGGAACTGCGCGGTGCGGGCCGTCGATAAAGGCGCAGCCCAACTCTGCCACAAGGCTCCAACGCACGTCAACGGAACCAGCGGCTTGTCTGGGCACGCTTGGCACATCCCGACGGCGGCTGATGCCCAACGGATACAACGGCATGAGAACCTCCGCCTAGAGCTCCAGGCTGGGACAGAAATGGTAGGGTGGCCAGGGGCCGCTTATCTCCAATACCAGGCCCTTGCTTTGCAACTCACGATAAACGTCCTCGACAGCCTCCAACCAGCTTGCTTGCGCCGAACCGGGGAGCAGGTAAGCGGCATTGAAGACCATTTCTTCCCTATGGCCGGTCAGGTCGGCCGGCAGATTGCGGGCGCGGCAACAATGCTCGGCCTTGTCCGCCAAGCGCTGCTCCACATTCTGAACGATCTGGTATATGTTGGCCCGCTCCGCTCGGCGACTGATCAGTTGGGCTTTCTTTTGCGCAAGGTAGGCTGTGCCTGATGTGCCGGACGAAAGTGTCTCGGGCTGTCGCGGGTTGGCAGAAGACGCTCCGTTGCCGCCGGACGGCTCCGTCCTCGGCAGAAAGTGCGGCGGAGGCGGTCCAGCGTGGTCCGCTACTGGCTCCAGCCGGCGTTGTTCCAGATAGAGTTTGACGCCCCACTCCTGCCGATCGCCGAACCGGTCCAGGAATTCCGTCACGATCGCGCGGTGCCGCAGCAACGTCGCCTGTAGGGAATCTCGTGAGCGAAACACCGTGCCCAGCCGCAACGGCAGCACCGCGGCACTCGCCGCCGCCTGGCAGATGATCTCATTATGACGAGCCGCGATCCTGCCCAACCACTGAATGTCTTCCGCCGTCTTGCCCTGCAATCTTTCGGGGGCAAACTGGTCCAAACCGACACGGCTCACCACTGCGGCGATTGTGCCTTCGCAGATCAGTTCCACACCGAATCGCGGATCGACGCCGGGACCGATCTCCTTGACGCGGCATTCGGGCTGGGTAAAGGCATATTGGCAATAACACAGATCATTCATGTTCGACTCGTGCCATCCGTGGCGAAAGCTCGTCGATCGCCGCTTGCAGGTGTCTCTCTTGGATTTCCACGCCGGTGGCATCGGGCTGATCGGGCGAAGCCTCGATCCGCGCGGACAATGCGGCCATCATCGCCTGATGGCATACGCCCTCGATCTCCGCGCCGCTGAAGCCCAAGGTCTGCTCGGCCAACCAGCGGGCAGTAACTCCTGCCGCCAAGGGGCGATCGCGTAAATGGACTTGGAAGATCTTCTCGCGTCCCGCCTGGTCGGGAAGGGGAAGCTCGATTTGCAGATCGAATCGGCCCGGCCGCAACAACGCCGGGTCCAACAGGTCGCGGCGATTGGTTGCCGCCAGCACCAAGACTCCCTTGAGTTCCTCGATGCCGTCCAGTTCGGTCAGCAGTTGGCTCAGCACCCGGCCGCCCACGCCCGCGTCTTGGTGGCCGCCGCTGGCGCGGGTCGAGGCCAGGGCGTCGATCTCGTCGAAAAAGACGATGCAGGGTGCTGCTTGCCGCGCCTTGTGAAAGACTTCGCGCACGCCGCGTTCCGATTCGCCCACGTACATCGACATCAACTCCGGCCCCTTGACGGCGATGAAGTTCACCTCCGTTTCCGAGGCCAGGGCCTTGGCCATGAGCGTCTTGCCGCATCCTGGCGGGCCGGAAAGCAACAGACCCTTGGGCGGATTGAGATGGAAGCAGCGGAACAGCTCGCTGTACTTCATCGGCCACTCCACCGCCTCGCGCAATCGCCGTTTGACGTCTTCCAGGCCGCCAACGTCATCCCAGGCGACATTTGGCACTTCGACGAAGACTTCACGGATGGCCGAGGGTTCCACTTCCCGCAGGGCATCTCGAAAATCCGCCATCGTGACTTCAAGTTGCGCCAGCAGTTCGTAGGGGATGTGACGTTGCGAGAAATCGACTTGCGGCAGCAGCCGCCGCAAGGCGATCATGCCGGCCTCGCGGCAGAGTGCCTCCAAGTCCGCGCCGACGAAGCCGTGCGTGATGGCGGCCAGCCTGGCCAACTCCACGTTGTCGGCCAGCGGCATCCCGCGGCTGTGAATCTCCAAAACCTCCTCGCGGCCATGCTGATCGGGGATGGGGATGGTTATTTCGCGATCGAATCGGCCCGGCCGGCGCAGGGCGGGGTCCAACATATTGGGCAGATTCGTGGCCGCCAACACGATGACGTGCTGCCGTTGCGACAAGCCGTCCATCAGCGCCAATAGTTGCGCCACCACGCGTTTTTCCACGTCGCCGACCGCTCGTTCGCGTCGCGGGGCGATGGCGTCGATCTCATCAAGGAAGATGATGCTCGGGGCGCGACGAGTCGCTTCATCCCAGATCTTCCGCAGATGGGCCTCGCTCTCTCCGTAGAACTTGTGGATGATCTCCGGGCCGTTGACGGCGAAAAAGTTGGCTTCGGTCTCATGGGCCACGGCCCTGGCAATCAGCGTCTTGCCGCAGCCGGGAGGCCCCAACAGCAGCACGCCCTTCGGCGCTTCGATGCCCAATCGCTCGAATAGTTCCGGGTATCTCAGCGGCAACTCGACGATCTCGCGCACGCGCTCAAGCTGCCGCCGCAGGCCGCCGATGTCCTCGTAGGAGACGGCAGGGGCCGTTGTGGGCGGCGCCGCCTCGCTCTTGCGGCCGCCGCCAATCTTCAGCAGCGTGTCCGACGCAATCACCACCGGCCCTTGCGGTGCCGTGCTCTTAACCTGGAAATCGGCGTAGCGGTTGCCGAACAACGTGGCCCGCACGCGGTCGCCGGCCACGATCGGCAGACCGTCCAGCAGGCTGCCGATGTATTGAAGATCGCGGTTTGACGGCACGTAGCCCAGCGGATCGAGCACAACTTCTCCGGCTGGCGGGGCGGTAATGCGACGGATGATGGCGGATTCGCCAATCGCGGCCCCGGCGTTTTCGCGAATGATGCCGTCGACTTGGATGCGTCCCTTGCCGCGTTGCTCCTTGAAAGCCGGCAGCAGCTTGCAGATCGTGGCCTTATGTCCGACGACTTCGACAAGGTCGCCGATCTCGGCGCCCAATTGACGCATGTCGGCGGGGTCGATGCGGGCGAGCCCTCGGCCCACGTCTTTCCCGGTCGATTCGCCGACCTTCAAAGTGAGTTCTTGCGTTGCCGTGGAAGAATCCGACATGGTGCTCTTGTCTCCAAGCTGGGAATGGAACAGCCAATGGCAGCCCGAGCCGGGTGGCTGCGATGAAACCACCCAGCTCGGAAATACCGTCATGCTCACCGCTTGAAACGCACTTGCAGGATGCCGTTGCTGCATTCCCAACTCATGTGCTCCGTTGCACAGCCATTGGGCAAATCAATCTCCTTGCGGTAAGTCGTCTTGCCGCGTGCGGCGGAGAGTTCCAGCCGACCGTCGGCCAGTTTCAGATTGACATTCTCCTTGGCCACACCGGGCAGTTCGACCAGGACCAGCACGTGGTCGTCTTCCTCGTGAATGTCGACCAGCGGCTCGCGGATGTCCTCGCCCGCAGGGCGATCCGAAGGGGTTCGGCGGACGTTGCCGAAAGGCTCGACCTTGATTTCCGTCTGGCCGCCCTCGCCCAATGCCGTCCTTACATTGATTCCATAGACGCCGCGGAGTTTTCCGCCGGCGTTTTGGAATTCGCCGGATTTTGAGAGTTCTTCTCCCGCCTTGGCCAACTCGCCGAGTTTTTCGATCATTCCGCCCAATCCCCCCAGCAGCCCCCCCAAGCTGAAGGAACCGCCGACCATCTTATCCGGCGGATTGGACGAATCTCGTTTCTGATCATCTTTGCCGACTTGTGCCACGGCAATCTCCTTTTCGCGGTTGTTGTGTTCGACCCGGGTTTAGCTGATGCAAAGGGAGAGTGCGCCAAACGCCGCTACCGATTGGCCAAGCCGTACTTCGTGCCGTATCGACATTCTCCCGCGCCAATATAACTCCCAGCACAGGCGATTCACTCGCACAACGGCTTTGTCCCATGTTGATGCGAGGTTTTCCACTACCTATACGTGCTTCTCCTACGTTGTCCCTGATCCGAACTGAATTGGCCGCCCTACCGTCTCGGGACGATAATGTCATCTCGACAATAGCCGGGAGCCAACGGCTCCCGGCAGGTGCGGAATCTGCGGTCCGTTCGCCGGGAGCTGTTCGTACTACAGCGCTAGGTTCGCGGAAAATGGGGACTGGCTCCGTGGCGCAAGTCGGTATGGCACTGTGAGAAACGTTGCCGCCACGGTGCCTGTCCCCTTTTTCCGCCGGGGGTGCGAGCCGAATCCGTCGAAAAAGGGGACAGGCACCGTCGCCAGAGCGGCTGTTTTGCGGGGCGACGCTTGTTCGAGGCGACGGAGCCAGTCCCCATTTTCGACTGCCGATCTAGATCTGTAGTATTAGCTCCCGACTGCTTCCAACGCCGCGACAGCGTGATGCCGATCGAGCGGCGGGTAAATCGCGGCGCGTCAAAGCAGAAAAAATCGCATGCGGCGAAGAGATACGCCACTCAACGGTAGCGCTGTCTCGCTCAACATGCTCCTTCCTCTGCTGTTTCATGCATGGGAGAGTGCGCGGTCTGGGGTGGGTGCTCCTGAGAGTTTGACTGCGCGGCAAATCGAGCTACGGTTCATTTCAGCAATGGATCGCAACGTGACGATCTCACGGGAATCGGTCGATCCACTGCGGTCAAGATAATCAGACTTGACACCATGATTCTGCACCTGGGCCGCGTAAGTCTATGGTTGCCGAATCGTCCTTTCTGGAAGGAGAGTTACTATGGCGAACGTTCAGAAATCCACGGACTCGTCCAGCCTGGCCGAAGTGGTGGACCGCATTCTGGACAAGGGCATTGTGATCGACGCTTGGGCAAAGGTGTCGCTGGTCGGCATCGAGCTTTTGTCGATCGAGGCCCGCGTGGTCATCGCCAGCGTCGAGACGTACCTCAAGTACGCCGAGGCGATTGGTCTGACCGCCACGGCTGCCGCTCCGGCTTGAGCGGCGGACTGAGCCAGGGAAGGTTCTCACTCGAAGCAGGGCTGGTCCGGCTGTGGTGGACCGGGGCAACGCCGAGGCCGACCACATGCTGGCCAGCCTGTCTTCGAGGGAGTAAGCGTTTTCGGAAAAGAAGGGGAGTTAGCGCGAGCCGCTCCAGCAACGACACACTAGCATAATACAAGGACACAACCAACATGGCGACCTTTACCGAAGAGTTCACACGCATGCGCCAGGACTTCGATCAGGCGCAGGCGGATCGGCATCAACTGTTCCACGACACCCAAGAGTGCGTGAAGAACATGGCGCAGGGCGTGAAGGATCAGTTGGCCGGATTCCGCCAGAACATGCGGGACATGCACGACAATATCGCGGAGACGGCCAGCCAGGTGCGCAACGACCTGCGCGAGATGGGCACAGACCTGCACACCGGCGGCAACATCTTCCGCAAGGGTTCGAGCCCCAAGGCGAGAAGCCGAAAGAGTCATTGATCCGCCGCGAGCGGTTCAGGGTTCAGGGTTCGGGGTTCAGCGTTCAGAGTTCAGGATGCCGGCGCAACTGCTTCTCCTGAACCCTAGCCCCTAGCCCCTGAGCCCTGAGAACCCTGAACCCTGAGACCCCATCCCCCCCGAGCCGCAACCTGCAGACGCAGGAAAGGAAGCCGCCTACTCATGACCAGACGCAGCAACGGCACAAGCCGTCAAGTGATCGATCGCAAATTCACGTACAGCCCCGACCACATTCAGCCCCAGGCCGGCGACGGTTTTGTCATTACTCCTGAAGTTGAGGAGTTGATCGAGCGGGCTTCCTCTTATCTGCTGGTCGGCTATCCGATCAATTTCTCGGGTCCGGCGGGGACCGGCAAGACGACCCTTGCGCTGCACGTCGCCGCCCGCACCGGCCGTCCGGTGATGCTCATTCACGGCGACGACGAATTCGGCAGCTCCGATCTTGTCGGCAACGACATGGGCTACCGCAAGAATCGCCTGGTCGATCATTACGTCCACTCGGTGCTCCGCGAAGAAGAGACGATGCGCACGCTCTGGATCGACAATCGCCTGACCACCGCCTGCCGCTACGGCCACACGCTGGTTTACGACGAATTCACCCGCAGCCGGCCCGAGGCCAACAATGTCCTGCTGAGCGTGTTGGGCGAGGAGATTCTCAATCTGCCGAAACTCCGCTACGCCGGCGAAGGGTATTTGAAGGTGGACCCGAGTTTCCGTGCGATCTTCACCTCCAACCCGGAGGAGTACGCCGGCATCCACAAAAGCCAGGACGCCCTGATGGATCGTCTGATCACGATTCATGTGGACTACTTCGACCGCGACACCGAGGTGGCGATTACCTCCGCGCGGAGCGGCGTCTCCGACGTCAACGCCGGCCGCGTGGTCAACCTAGTGCGGCGCTGCCGCGAGCGGCCTGCCCGCCGACATCGCCCAAGCCTCCGCGCCGCGATCATGATCGCCCGTGTCGTCGCCCAGAGGGGCGGGACCTTCGATTCCTGCGACTTGATCTTCCAACGCACGTCTCGCGACGTGCTTGAAATGGATCGCTTTGGCGGGCACGGCTCGGCGGAAGCTCGCCCGTACGACGCTATGGAAACCAAGCTGGCCGACACTTGCGAGTTGGTTGAAGCGGCGGCCCAATAGTCCAACCGATTTACGGACGAAACAAGGAGACCTCGACATGAAGTCATCCGTTCCACGTCGCGGCCTGCAAGACATCCGCACCATGTCCGAACGCATCAGCGATACGGAGAATCCCCAGCGCAAGTACTTGGCGTTGGCCATGCTTGAACTGGAGAAGACCCGCCGCAACAAGGAGAAACGCAGCTCCAGCCAGCGCGTGGCCAACATCGACCAGAGGTTGGCTGACATCGCTGCCGACCAAACGCAACTGCTGGCCGCCGCCGAGACGGAACTGGAAGCCTTGATCTCCGGCAGGCAGCCGCTCCCGTCCGACGATTCGGACGGGCAATCCGGCGGCGGCATGAAACTCACGTACTAGCGATTGAGAATACAACGCGTCGAACAGACGCTTATCCAACGGCTTACGGTGAAAACCATGGAAACAACCCTCAACACCGACCAGGCGCATCGGTCGATTGTCGCCGAGGCACAGGTCGTGGCCCGCGAGTTCCTCCTGGGCGCTCTACCCGACGTACAGCGTGTGGACATCACCAAGGTCGCCCCCATCAACTCGGGCGAGGCGACGTGGGAGGCGGAGGCCAACGTCTGGCAGCCCAATGCGACGCTCCGCAGCCTGGGCATCGAGACCGGGCGGCCCGTCTTGGACCACAACCGTTACCTGGTCCGGCTCGACGCCTTGCTGCACGTGCTGGAATACGAACTGGAGGGGGCCGTCCGCTGAAAGCATTGAATGCAGACGGGCAATGCAAAATGAAAAATGCAAAATGAAAAGTGCAAAATGCAAATTGTCACTGCAACGCGGCGGAGGGGTCGCAGGGTACCTTGTGTTTTGCACTTTGCACTTTGCGTTCCGCAATTCCCCTCGTGCACCAAACAGCCCGCCCACCCAGTAAGCGAACCACGCCAACATCACCTTCATGGAGGGAGGACGCCATGACCACGATTAGCGCCGTTGCAGCCGGCTTCTATCTCTACGGAATCATCGACGCCCAGGATGGTCTCGACGTTTCCATGCCGGGAATCGAAGGCGGCGACGTCGAACTGGTCGAGGCAGACGGCATCGCCGCCGTCGTCACCCCGGTCGGCCGCCGCAAGATTCGTCCCCAGCGGGCCAACCTGGCGGTGCATCACAAGCTCCTGCACCATCTGGTCCAGCGACAAGCCGTCATCCCCTGCGCGTTCGGTCTGGTCGCCTCCAGCGCAGAGCAGTTGCTGGAAGTCCTCCGCGCGAACCATGCCGAATTGCAGCGGCAGTTGGAGCGGTTCCGCGGCAAGGTGGAAATGAGCCTCAGCGTCTACTGGAACACCTCCAACATCTTCGAGTTTTTCGTGGCCGCCAATCAGGAACTCCAACGGATGCGCGACCGCGTGTTCCGACCCGGCAGAGAGCCTTCGCTGGAGGAACGGCTCGAACTGGGAAAACTGTTCGAGTCGCTGTTGCGGCAATGTCGCGAGCGCCACACCCAGGAGGTGCTGGACACGCTGTCGGCCTATTGTGCCGAGATTCGCGCCGTCGATCCCGGAGCGGAACAGATGATCATGAAATTGGTGTGCCTGGTTCACAAGGACCGCCAGAGCCGTCTTGAGGAGGGCATTCAAGCGGCGGCCCGCAAGTTCGACGACCGCTATTGCTTCAAGTACAGCGGACCGTGGGCGCCCTTCGACTTCGTCGATGTCAGTCTTGATCTGTCTTGAGGGACGCCCCCATGTTTATCCTCGACGACATTCTGCTGGCGCCCGTGAAGGGCTTGGCTGCCGTCTGCCGCAAAGTGGAAGAAGCCGCGCGGCAAGAGCTCGAGAACCGCGAAAAGCAGACGATGTCCGCCCTGGGTGAACTGCATCGACGGCTGGAAACCGGCCAGATCGACGAAAAGGACTTTGACCTGGAGGAAACGCGGCTGCTGGAACAGATCGAGGAACTTGCCGGAATACTGCACCCAAGTGAAGAGCCAAGCGAGGTTGAATAAGCCGCGATGCAAGACAATACCATACTCGCCGAAGATGAAGAGAACACGCTGCTCGAACTGCTCGACCGGCTGCTGAACGCGGGAGTTGTCCTCTGCGGCGACCTGGTGGTTTCGGTGGCCGACATCGAGTTGCTCTACCTGCGGCTGCAACTGACGCTTTCTTCGGTCGAGACCGCCCGGCGGGCGGGGTGGTTCGTTCCCATGCTGAGTTCCTGCAATCCGCAGTTGGAGAGGAATGATGCGTAGGCTGTCCCTTCCAATCGGAGAGCGACCGTGAATGCCCAGGCGGCGCAGATTTTCGGTTTCGCAAATGCGCATCCCACGGAATGGGAAAAAGGGGACAGTCCCCATTTGCCGGAACGGCCCGGAGGGTGCTTCGCACAAATGGGGACTGTCCCCTTTTTCCCGACAGGATCGGCGTCGGCGGCCGCATTGGCCGATTTGCCCTCCAAGATTCGCCTTCAACCGGAAAACGTCCGCAATGGCCTGGCGCAACTGGTGCTCACGCTCGTCGAGTTGCTCCGCGAACTGATGGAGCGCCAGGCATTGCGCCGCATCGACGCCGGTTCGCTCACGTCGGCGGAGGTCGAGCGGTTGGGGACGACATTTCTCCGGCTGGCGGAGGAAATCGACAGACTGAAACAGTATTTCGGCTTCAGCGATGGAGACCTCAACCTCAACCTTGGCCCGCTCGGAAAGCTGCGATAAGGCAAGAAAGGGGACAGCTACAATTTGCCGGAACGGCCCGAAGGGTGCTTCGCACAAATTGTACCTGTCCCCTTTCTTGCCCAAGGGAAAGGAATAACCTCATGGCCCAGGCACAACTCATCACCCGCGCTACTCACGGCGATAGTCTGGCCGACATCCTCGAACGAGTGCTCAATACCGGGCTGGTGATCGCCGGGGATATTCGCATTAAGCTCTGCGATGTAGAGCTGTTGAGCATCCAACTTCGGCTGCTGATCTGCTCGGTGGAGAAGGCAAAAGAGCTCGGCATAAGCTGGTGGTGGCAGACGACCACACAACCCGCCCCAGTTCCCATTCCGGCAACCACAGCCCCGCAGCGGTCAAATCCTCTTCCTGGGCGGAGTCTCGCCTCGTTCCCGCCCAAGGATCGTCAGCGGTTCCGAATTCCATTGGTTCCGGCACGTGATGCGAATGCTGGCGCAGGTGCCGCAAGCGTAGTCAGCGGCCGTGAAGTAGGCGACCAGCCCGAACGGTAAGCTGCAAAGAGCAGTCGCTGGGCCAGTCGGCAGACGGCCGGGTGCGGATCGTCAAGCACCGCGCCCGCCCGGTTTACATCACCGATTTGCAGCCGGCGCTGGGGGCGATCCTCTATCATCTGCTGACCGGGCGGCCGCCCTTTCGCGCGGCAACCCCGGCGGACACGCTCCGGCAGGTCTTGGACACCGAGCCCGTTCCCCCCACGGCTTCTCAACCCCAAAGTGCCGCTGGATCTGGAAACGGTGTGCCTGAAGTGTTTGCAGAAAGAACCTCGGCGACGATACGCCACAGCGGCCCTGCTGGCTGAGGACCTGCGGCAGTTTCTGGCCGGCAAGCCGATCACCGCCCGCCCCATCGGACGGCTGACGCGGACGTGGCGCTGGTGCCGCCGTCAACCGCTGGTGGCTTCACTGGTAGTCACTTAAGTCCTTGTATGAAAAGGAGTTGGACATGAACGGCAAGAGCGCAGAAAAAAAGCCCGCTGCTTGCCTGTCAGGTATCGGCCGGCAACGGGCTTCCACCGCGGGACTTCACCTGACGCCTCAGTGCGGTGACCCTGTCCGGACGCCGTTGGCGAGGCAGCCACACCTAACGTCCTGACACTATAATCATAGGTTTTTTTGCGATCTTGTCAAACACTTTTTTTGTCCGTGGATTCCCACGGAGTTTTTCCAACTCGCCACGATTCCTCGCCCATTCAAAGGGCGATTCGCCAGCCTGCGGCACTGTTTCCGGGCTTATTGCAACTCCTCATAGGCCACGCCAAAGACCTCGGGTGCGTAATATGTCTTGGGGCTGATGCCGTCGAGCGCCTGGAGAATTCCCGCTTGCACAAGTCGTTCCACGTCCGCATTCACCGTCGGATACGTGACCCCGAGCCGCTTGACAAGATCGACGATTCGCAAGAACGGCGATTGAAAAATGTCATCGACGATCTTGGAAAGTCGAATACTGCCGCCAACTTCCTGCACTTTCTTGGCAAACGTTTCACGAATCGCCCGAATTCGTTCGCATCGTTCGATAGTCTGTTTGGCCTGACTTACGACGCCACGCAGACAGAATTCGATCCATCGATCCCAATCGCCATCGGCGCTGACGTTGAAAAGCCGTGCAATATACTCCTCACGATTCTTCTCGAAATACTCGCTCATGTACAACCACGGCTTCGACAGCGCGCACCGCTGCCTTAACATCAGTGCCAGAAAGAGCCTGCCCACTCGTCCATTTCCATCATTGAACGGATGGATCGTCTCGAACTGGTAGTGAACCAAGAAGCAGTCGACCAATGGGTCATGCTTACGATCAGCCGAGTGCAAATACTTTTCGAACGGGTCGAGACAATCCCACAATTGCTCGGGAGGCGGTGGAATGAATCGGTGGTCGGTTCCAATCGCCACTTGCGTGCGGCGGAATTCACCAGGAGTCCTGTCTCTTCCCCGAACGCCGGTCAGAAGCGTCTTATGCAGTCCCCTAATGAGGCGAAGGGAAAGCGGCAGATCGCTTTCGACTCCGTGTTGGAGAGCGCGCCGGTAGTTAAGAACCTCGCGTTGATCATTCGCAGGGTCATCATCCGACGCCGACTTTTTCGGTTCCATTTCGAAGACTAGCAATTCGGTGGCCGTGACATAAGTCCCTTCAAGCCGTGAGGACTTAATGGCCTCCCGGTCTTGCACCGGCCGCAGCAGGATTCCGGGGTTAGGGACGGTCCGTCCAACCCCCTCTAGAATCCCCAGTTGCTGTTTTGCCTCAGCCAGCAGCGGCCACAGTTCCACCGACACCATCCAATTTGGGGGGAGCTTGTGCGGCACGAAGGCGTGTTCGCCGGCATTGATTTTGACCGTTTCGCCCGGTGCGTTTTTCTTGAATCGGGCCCTATCCAAGTGTCCTCTCCTGTATCGAGTGTGCCGGTTGTAGAGCGATTAAAATTTACGCCGCAAAATTATAATGAAAACCGCGGTATTAAAGCAAACGTAGGAACCGGACTAGGCCTAGAACTGTAAACTACTGCTGCACAATAGGTTAAGTATACCACAACGCACTAAAAACCACCGGTAGCCGCCTGTCGGCACAGGACAGAATCCGCGGCACTTGTCGTCGAAATCAAAGGTCTCCGCGCCCTGACCAGACGTATCCACCTACCCCGAACTTGTCCACGGGTTTACCCAATCGCCCCAATGCTCCAGATATGTGCGAAACGCCGCCGAGCCCTCGGCCTTGCTCTCCAGCCATTGCTTGGTCTTGGCGATCAATTCGTGCTCGGCTTCGAGGCTAAGCTGGCCGCACATTACGCGGGTGCGAAGAAAGACGAAATACGTGTCGAGCACGTCGCAGCGGCAATAGTCGTTGATCTCGGCCAGTCGGCCGGCGTCATATAGGTCTTGGACCATGTCGCCTTGGATGTCCATCTTCCCGGGTTTGCCGAGGATGTTCGCCGCCAGATTCAGTCCGCCGGTGAAGCGGGTGGCGCCGAAGTTCGTCAGCAACTCGTAGAGATCAAGGTGCGCCACGCTGTTGTAACGGCTGCGCGGTTGGTCGAAGGACTTGCCGGCCGCCTGAAACCAGCCGGGCGCGCTGACGCCGTAACGAAACGCCGCCAATTCCAACAGCGGCAGGTCGAACCCCCGGCCGTTAAAGCTCACCAGCGTCGGCCGGCGGTATGCCTCCCAGCCGCGCCAGAAGTTCTCGGTGATCACGTGCGGGCGGAACTGCGGCTCGTCGAGCACCACCACGTCTTCCAACGCGAAGTCGCCCGCCACCTTGCCCACCGCCACCGAAATCGGCATTTGGAAGCTGTAAGGGATGAAATCGCTATCGTACTTCTCCATCAACTCGTCGCGATAGCGGCGCACCGCCTCTGCGGGCGAAAGCCGCTGGCCCGCGTATCGCAACTTCGCCACCAACTGTGCATCGGCGACGCTTTCGGTATCGAACACCAGGTATCGGACGGCGTTGGGCATGAGCGTGACTGGCAGCTAGAGAAAAGGTTATTGTTGTTGCGGCGGCGGCGCGTCGGGATAAAAGGGATAGAAAGTTGTGTTTGGCTGGATGCCAATGACGTCGTCCCCTCGCCAAAATATCTCATATTCGGCGCCGAGGCCCTTTTCCCTGCTGCGACGGTCGGGAAGAGCGTACTCCATTTCAATGCGTGTCCCCGCGCGGCACTCTTCCCATCCAGGCGAATGGTCCCGCGAAGACCGGTTGATGGGCTTTATCGTCAACGCGGACGCGAACCGAATCTCGCGGCGTCCACTGCGGCACGCGCAGAGCGACGCTTGCGGCAATCTTGGGGGTTGCGCTCAACTGTGTGGCTTTCCCGCGTCGACAAACGAGCCGAATTCGCCGATCTTCGTAATCGAAATGCAAGAGCACTTGGAGAACGCCGTCGCTGGAGACCGCCACGTGCTTGTACAGATCCACCAGCGTATGAACGTCGGCCGAGGTGACGTCGGTAACCGCGTGCTTGCCGCCGTGAGCATGGCCGTGGCAGCCCCCGTAGCCGCCGATGACCCGTTTGCCCAGTTCCCTGTGCGCGTCCTTGCCATCATCGACCAGCGGTCGCAGGGGAGGAGTAGTCCTGATTTGGGATGGCAAAATCCGCGCGCGCACCAGACGCTCGGCGTCGTCGAGAAACTCTGCATATCCCGCCTGATACAACCACAGCGCCAACTGCGCCGCATCGCCGGGCAACGTCGTCTCGCCGAAGGTCTCGCGCAGCATGTTGTGGCTCGTGTAGCCGGACTCATGGACGACGCGTGGAATGCTTACGCGGTAAGCCGCCCTCACGCGGTCGATGTACCGATGCTGGCCGGTGAGCCGGCCATACAACAGCAGGCCGCGGAGCGTGCCCAGGTAGGAGTGCGTGTGATCGGCTTTGGCGGCCGGGTTGATGGCGCCATCCGCTCGCGTGGTCTTGGCAAGGTGATACTGCGCGATCCGATCCGCCAGCCGCAGCGCCGCCGCATCGCCGGTGGTCTCGAAGAACCAAACCAGAGCTTCCAGCAACCGTCCATGCGTGTCGCAGGGATCGGTGTTGTGGATGACCGCCTTGCCGCGTTTTCGACAGGCGTCGAACTTCTGCAAATCCCAACTTCCATCGTCGCGGAGTTTGCCGTCGAGACTCTCGATCATCTGTCGCCCCATCGCGGCGGCCCAGTCGTCTCTCCTCCACCGCGCCAAAGCGTTTAGCGCCAGCAGGCCCTCGCGGAGCGAATGCAGGTCCCACTGCGGCCCATCGCTCAAAGGGCCCGGATTAGGGTTGAGGCAGATATGATCGGGGTTATCGAAGAACCGCCGCACGTTCTTCCGCATCGCGGTCTCGATTGCCTTGGGGATTTCAAAGCCGATCGCCTCTTCCAGCCGCAACATCGCATCCCACCAGCGGCCGATATTGTGGGCCGGCCACCATTTTAGCAGGCTCGCCCGGTAGTCCAGGCCGACGCTGAGTTCCCAATAGGGGAGATAGTTGTCCTCGGGGTTGAGTATCCCAAGCAGATTCTGACCCGCCAGGCGGAGCGACTGCTCTAAGGTCAAAGGTGCGACTGCGGTCGCCTGGCGCTCTTGCTGTGGAACACCGCCGGCATTCCGACTTGCGACGGCCAATCGGTCGCTCGCCAAGACGCCAACGACTGCCCCGACAACACCCTTAAGGCACGTTCGCCGATCAAATCCGCGATCGTCGCTGTCACTACAATTCACGGGCACCTCGTCCGGTTAGCCAATCGTGTGGTCGCTTCGCCGTGGTGATGGGGGACCGTACGTTCAGCCAGCGGCTTGCGGTTTCGCACTGCCCCCGGTCCTTTCTTGCCATTTTCACTGGACACAGCCTACCACAACCAATCCATTTCTGAGAAGACGCGGGACAGAATGAGAAAAGGGGGGGAGGGTGTGTCGAGAGGAGATTCCGCTCGGCGGCTGGACGGCCGAGCCGAGAGCCCACCCCGCGGAGGGGTGGCAGTTTTCTCGGTTTTCCCCTTCGCGCGTTCGACAAACCTGATAAAATAACGGGTCTATCTACCTGGAGCCGAACTGAACTACTGGAAGTGTGGTAGTGAATCATGCCGAAAATGAAGACCCATAAAGGGACGAAAAAACGTTTCCGCCTGACCGCCAAGGGGAAGGTCAAGCACCGCAGCGCCGGCACCAGCCACTTGGCCTCGCGGATGAGCCACAAACGCAAGCGAAATCTCCGCCGCACCGACACCGTCCAGGAGGTCGAGTGCGCCAAGATTCGCCTCGTCCTGGGAAAACACAGCAGTTGACCGAACGTACTCCTCACGCTCCGCGTGAGGCAGAGTGTATTCCTCACGCTCCGCGTGAGGCGAGCCGAGTTCTTTCATTCATCTCGCAAAGCGAGAGGAATGCACTTACCAGCGGAACGGGCTTTCCAAAACGCTTCTCGACGGCGAGAAGGGCCTGGCTTCCGCACAGACCGGAGGTTTTTTCGATGAGAACCACCAAGGGCCCCGCCCGAACCAGGGCCAAGAATCGCCTGTTCAAGAAGGCGAAGGGATACGTCGGCGGCCGTCGCCGCCTGCTGCGCACCGCCAAAGAGAATCTCGTCCGCGCCGGCGTCTATGCCTATCGCGACCGCCACAATCGCAAACGCGATTTCCGCCGGCTGTGGATCACCCGCATCAACGCCGCCGTCCGCGCGCTGGGCCTGCGTTACAGCGAGTTCATCGCCGGCCTAGCGAAGGCCAATATCGAACTCGACCGCAAAATCCTGGCCGACATGGCCGTCGCCGATCCGCAAGGCTTCGAGGTGGTCGTGCAACTGGCCAAGAAGGCCAACGCGAAGTAATTCGATAGGGGAATAGAGCACGGAGGCACGGAGGGCACGGAGAAAAGGATGGGGGATAAGGGATGAGAGATAAGAGATGACGGATGGAAACTGGGACGCGGAGAAGCAAACGTCATCGCCAGTGGGAGGAATCGGACGGTTGAAGGAGACGGCATTGCCATGAAGCCCCGTTTCCCGCAGGTCTTCATCGTTCATCTCTCATCCCTTATCTCTCATCCTTCATCTCTCATCCCTCACCCTTCATCTCTCCGCGTCCGTGGTGTTCTTCCGTTTCATTGTTTTCCTGCTTCCTGCTGCCATCATGGCTTTAGCCGATTATCTGGCGGAACTGGACTCGTTGGTCCGCGAAGCGACGGTCGCGTTTGCCGCCGCCGCCGATGCCGCCGCGCTCGAGGAAACGCGGGTTCACTTTCTCGGCGCGAAGAATGGCCGCCTCAAGGCGGTGCAAAAAGGACTCGGATCGGTCGATAAGGCCGATCGGCCCGCGGCCGGCAAACGCTTCAACGAAGTCAAACAGGCGATCGAGACAAACTTCGCCGAGGCGACCGCCAAGCTGGAATTGCAAGCGAAGATCGAGGTTAAGGTCACGCGGCAGTCCGACCCCACCGTGCCCGGCGTTCGTCTGCGGCTGGGCCGGCTGCACCCGGTGACGCAGACAATCGACGAGTTGAAGGAGATCATGGGCCGGCTCGGCTTCACCGCGGCCGATGGGCCCGAGGTCGAAGACGCTTGGCACAATTTCGAGGCCCTGAACATTCCGCCCGCCCATCCCGCCCGCGATCCGCTGGAGAACTTCTATCTTGCGGCCGCGGATAGGGTTCAGGGTTCAGGGGCCAGGGTCCAGAGTCCATCGGTTGGGGCGGCAGTTGAACTGCCGCCCCAGCGCAGCGAATCCGCCGGCGCTTTTCTGCTGCGAAGCCAAACCAGCACCGTGCAGATTCGCGTGATGGAGCGGACGCAGCCGCCGGTGCGGATCATCTCCTGCGGCCGGGTCTATCGGCCCGACACCGCCGACGCCACGCATTTCCCCATGTTCCATCAGATCGAGGGCCTGCTGGTCGATCGCGGCGTGACGATGGCCGACCTGAAGAGCACCTTGCGGCTGTTCGCCCGCAGCGCCTTCGATCCCGACGTCCACATCCGTTTTCGCCCCTCGTTCTTCCCCTTCACCGAGCCGAGCGTCGAGGTCGATATGACCTGGCGCGACGGCTGGATCGAGATGGGCGGGGCAGGCATGGTCGATCCCAACGTCCTCCGCGCCGTCGGCTACGATCCAGATGTCTACACCGGCTTCGCCTTCGGTCTGGGCATCGAGCGCATCTGCGCCCGCCGCCACGGCATCAGCGATATCCGTGAGTTGTATAAGAATGACGTGAGGTTCTTGCACCAGTTCTGAGGAGGGATTAGGGATTGGGGATTAGGGATTGGAGGAGCAGGCGATGGATTCAAAGAACTTCCGCGACCTAAGGGTTTGGCAACTGGGAATGCAGTTGGCGGAAGAAGTCTATCACTTGTCGCAGCAGTTTCCAAATCATGAGACGTATGGCCTTGGCAGCCAGATCCAGCGTGCCGCCGTCTCCGTTCCCGCCAATATCGCCGAAGGCCACGCGATTGGGTCAACGAAGGATTTCGCGCGTTTCTTGGGAATCGCCCAAGGCTCGCTTGCCGAGTTGGAAACGCACTTAATGCTTGCCGAGCGAATGAAGTACGGTAATCCTGTCCAAATCCAGTCAATGCTCAGCCGTTGTGGCGAGGAGGCTCGGATGCTACGGGCATTGCGGAAGAGCGTTCGTAGCAGGATCAAGTAGGGATTGGGGATTAGCGATTAGAATTAGCCGTAGTGCGAAATCCCGTATGGGCGATTCCATGGTCGACTACTCAATTAAGCGGTACAGTGAGTATTCCGACGATGAACTCATCGATCGACTGCAAGCCTATGCACGACAACTGGGTGTGTCCTTCATCTCCGGTGATGCGTTTTCACAAGCTACCGGGATATCCCAAGGAACAATCTGCAGACATTTCGACACTTGGAAGGAAGCGTGCTGCAGGGCGGGGTTGGCTCCTCGTTATGACAGGACATCAGATCGTGAGGACTTCCTCGACAACCTGAACCGAATTTGGGAGACTCTCGGCCGTCAACCTCGTGCCAAGGAGATGAAGCAACCGATGTCTCCGATTTCAATCTCGCGATACCAGAAGGTGTTTGCAAAACCGTGGTATGGTATTTGTGTTGAGTTTCTTGCGTGGAAATCGGGTGCCTCACCTATCGAGATTGAACGCGAAGCTTACCTCGCAGCCCCGGAAGCCGATGCCCGACGGCATCGCACCACTCGACGTGGCGTGTCACTGTCTCTGCGTTATGAAGCCTTGAAACGAGATAGTTTTCGTTGTGTGAAATGTGGGCGGTCGCCAGCCACGGAAACTGGTGTTCAATTGCATATTGATCATGTGATTTCCTGGGCTAATGGCGGTGAGACCGTGCTTGCCAACCTCCAAACGCTTTGTTCTGACTGCAACCTTGGCAAGTCGAACCGGCATGACGGCTAAATGCATGATTTGTCATAAGTGAGGGCTGTTTCCAATCCCTAATCCCTAATCCCTAATCCCTTATGCTCGTTTCCTGGAATTGGCTGAAACAGTACGTTCCGCTCACCATGTCGGTTGCGGAGCTTGAGCGGCGGCTGATGATGGCGGGATTGAACCATGAGAGCACCAGCGAGGTCGGCGGCGACCTGGCGATCGACCTAGAAGTGACTAGCAATCGGCCGGATTGCTTGGGCCATATCGGCATCGCCCGCGAGGTCGCGGTGCTCTGGGGGAGCGAGCTGACGCTGCCCGCCGCGCGGCCGGCCGAGGGCAAAACGCCGGTTGATAAGCTGGTCAAGGTGCGGATCGACTGTCCCGATCTCTGCCTGCGTTACACCGCCCGGGTGATCCGCGGCGTCAAAATCGGGCCGAGCCCCCCGCGATCGTCCGCCGACTGGAGACCGTCGGTATCGCTCCGATCAACAACGTCGTCGATATCAGCAACTACGTGTTGATGGAGGTCGGCCAGCCGCTGCACACCTTCGATTTCGGCAGGCTGGAGGGAGAAAAGGGGACAGCCCCCGTTTGTGCGAAGCACCCGGAGGGCCGCTCTGCGGCAAACGGGGACTGTCCCCCTTTTTCCGGGGCGGAGATCATCGTTCGCCGCCCGCTGCCCGGCGAGGTGATCGAGGCGATCGACCACAAGACTTACGTGCTCTCGCCGGAGATGTGCATGATTTGCGACGCCCGGCGTCCGGTGGCGATCGGCGGGGTGATGGGCGGGGCGCAGACGGAGATTTCGCCCGCGACGCAAGATGTATTGATCGAAGCGGCGGAGTTCGACCCGGTCTCGATCCGCAACACCGCCCGGCAGCTCAACCTGCACAGCGATTCGTCCTACCGGTTCGAGCGGCAGATCGATCCCGAGGGGCTCGATTGGGCCAGCCGCCGCTGCTGCGAGTTGATCCTCGATACGGCCGGCGGCGAACTGGCGGCCGGCATGGTCGACATCGGCCAGCCCCCGCCGGCCCGCGGCCGATCGTGCTGCGGTTGGCCGAGATCGAGCGGATTCTCGGCATTCCGATTCCCGCCAAGCGCGTGCAGGAAATCCTGGTAGCGCTAGGCAACGAGGTCACGCATCCCGAGACGTTCCTGCCGCATCCGGCGGTCTCGGTCACGCAGCCCGCGTCGCTTAGCGTCGTTGCGCCGAGTTGGCGGCGCGATCTTGGCCGCGAGATCGACTTGATCGAAGAGGTGGGGCGAATTCACGGATACGACGCGATTCCTGAGGACGTCGGCGTGCCGATGGTCCCTTCGTCGCGGCGCCGCGACGATCGCGTCTTCGAGCGGATTCGCCACGTGCTGACTGCGGCCGGTTTCGACGAGGCCCTGACGCTAAGCGTCGTCGATGCCGAGGCGTCCGCGTCGATGAGCCCCTGGACCAAGGCGGAGCCGTTGCGGACGCTGACGCCGGTCGTTCGCGGGGCCGATTGCCTCCGCCGCAGCCTGGTTCCCAGCCTGCTGGCCGCGCGGCGGATGAATGAGTCGCTGGCCAACGCGGAGATCGAGTTGTTCGAGATCGCCAAGATCTATCTGCCGCAAGGCGACGCTCTGCCGCGCGAAGACCTTATGTTGGCGATCACCAGCGGCCGCGATTATCTGGCGGTCAAGGGCGTCATCGAGACGATTCTGGCCGAGTTGAAGGTCGCCCTTCCGCTGGCGGCCGAAGCGGCCGAACTGGCGATCCTCGACCCGTTTGCCGCGTGCCGTCTCGTGCTGGGGGGCGAGATGTTCGGCTACGTCGGCCGACTGACTCACGAGGCCACCCGTCAGTTCGATCTGCGCGGACCGGCGGTTGTGGCGGAGGTGCGGCTGGGGCCGCTGGTCGAGGAGGCCGAACTGGTGCCGCGCTGCGTTTCGCAATCGCCGTATCCGGCAGTGACGCGCGACTTGAATCTGGTGGTCGCCGAATCAGTCCACTGGGCCGACGTCGCCGCGACGGTGCGCCAGCAGGGCGGCGGCTGTTTCGAGTCGCTCGAGTATCGCGACACGTACCGCGACGCCCAACGGCTTGGCGACAAGAAGAGTCTCCTCTTCTCCATCACCCTCCGCTCGCCCGAAGGCACGCTCACCAGCCAGCAGGCCGACGAAGTCCGCGATCGCATCGTCGCCGCGTGCAAGGCGAAACACGGGGCGGAGTTGAGAGTGTGAAGAGACGTACGACCGGCCTGGGATCAGGGATCAGAGGTCAGGTGATTGGCGGCGTCCTCGTGTTCGCATGCCTGGCGTCGCTTCCTGCCCTGATTCGGCATGGTTGACGCAGGCCGCACCGGCAATTACGATTTGGGAATCGTCCGGTTGCAAGGTGGAGGTTCGAGCTTGTTTCAGCCCACGCGGCCGAGGGGCGATTAGCTCAGTTGGTTAGAGCGCCTCGTTTACACCGAGGAGGTCGGGGGTCCGAGTCCCTCATCGCCCACTGGGACCACTCGTTGACAGGTGTTGTTAGCGGGGCTTTTCCATTGACTGCGCAATGGGAATGGCGGCCGAAAAGGACAGCGCCTCGGCAGGGGGTCTGTGTAGGACCGGGAAAAGCGGCGTCCTTGACGGCCGGCGAGTTGATGGATTCCACCGTGCTGACCCGGGCGCTCCCGCGTTGCTTCTTGCCGACATCCCAAGCCCAAAAGAAGGGAAGCCGATGGAGACCGAAACGGTCGAGCTCCATCGCATTGCAAGCAAGGGCTCGGCGCAATGACGGGGGGCCGTTGTTCTCCGGCTATCACCGACGATGCCATAAGGTGATTGCCTACAGGCATCGAGAATCGGATTGCAACGCGCATCGGTCGGTAGCAGATTGCAGAGCGTACCGACGATTTCTTCTGTTCGGCCACGCCGGAGATCGGACCCTGTTGCCATAGGGCATACAATTCCGCTGTCTGTGGAGAATAACGATCATTCGCAGGGTGGATCTGGCACCGCAGCAGAATCGACAACGAGACGTATCGCGTATTTCCAGGTTGCCCGGAAAGGAGGTTTCGTGATGTCGTCCTCACTTGTTGCCGATCTGCTCGATGGCTTCGATAAGTTGGCCGGAGGAACACACCCTGGTTTCCGGCCCGTTCACGCCAAGGGTCTGATGTACGGCGGCACGTTCACGCCTTCACCCGAGGCGGCGAAACTGACCCGCGCCCCGCACGCCAATCGGGCATCGACGCCGGTTACCGTGCGGTTGTCACTGTCAGCGGGCATTCCGAGCGCAGCCGACAATGACCCCGCAGGGGCCTCTCCGCAGGGCATCGCTGTCCGATTCCACCTCGCCGAACACGTCCACACCGACATCATTGCCCATTCGTACAACGGGTTCTCAACGCGAACCGGAGAGGAGTTTCTGGAGTTCATTCGGGCAGCGGCGGCCGACGGCGCCAGCAGCTCTGGGCCGCCGCCGATCGCGGCGTTCTTAGCCTCGCACCCGGCGGCAAAAGCATTCGTTGAAGCCCAGAAACCGATCCCAACCAGCTTCGCCCGGCAGGTGTACTTTGCTATTACCGCATTCAAGTTTACGAACGCGGCTGGCCAGAGCCGGTTCGGTCGTTTTCGCCTCAGACCTGAAGCTGGCACCGAGTTCCTGACTCCTGAGCAGGCGGCAAGGAAGACGGCCGACTTTCTGACCGCTGAGATGTCCGAGCGCCTGGCCAAGGGGCCGGTCAGCTTCCGCGTGCTAGTGCAACTAGCCGATCCCGAGGATGATGTCACCGATGCTACGATCCCTTGGCCAGAAACGCGTTCGCAGGTGGAATTCGGCGCGCTGGCCATCACCGATCGTGTGGATGAACTGGCCCCCGAGCAACGGAAGATAATCTTCGACCCGGTGCCTCGCGTGGATGGAATCGACTCAGCGGGCGACCCCTTGACCGATGTGCGGTCGGAGCTTTACCTGCTAAGCGGGCGGCGGCGACGGGCGGCAGCGGCACAATGAGTCCTTCCAACAGGAAGTCTGGAGGTGGCCTTTTCATAAGAACCTGGGCAAGTTACGGAGCGGAGGAAACCATGTCCAAGATGCGTGCGGCACAGGTCGGTCGCCCTGGCGGCCCGTTTGAAATCGTGGAACGGGAAATCCCATCGCCGAGCGCCGGGCTGGTGCGGATCAAAGTCCGTGCCTGTGGCGTCTGCCACAGCGATGTGATGGTAAAGGACGGCCTCTGGCCGGGCCTGCAATACCCGCGCGTGCCCGGCCATGAAGTGATCGGGACGGTGGATGCCGTGGGCGCGGGCGTTTCCCAGTGGAAAGTCGGTCAGCGCGTGGGTGTCGGTTGGCACGGCGGCAACTGCGGCTATTGCGATGCCTGTCGCAACGGTGACTTCTTCGCCTGCAAGGTGGCACTCCAGGTCACCGGCATCTCGTTTGACGGCGGTTATGCGGAGTACATGATCGCACCGGCGATCGCCTTGGCGCTGGTGCCGGACGAACTTGAGCCGGTGGACGCGGCGCCGTTGATGTGCGCCGGGGTCACCACCTACAACGCCCTGCGTCATAGCCCGGCGAGGGCTGGCGATCCGGTGGCCGTGCTCGGCCTGGGAGGGCTCGGCCATTTGGGAGTGCAGTATGCAGCGAAAATGGGTTTCCGCACCGTAGCGATCGCGCGGGGCAAGGAAAAGGAGGCCTTGGCACGGAAGTTGGGCGCCGTGCATTATATCGACAGCCAATCGGAAGACCCGGCCGGGGCACTTCAGAAGCTTGGGGGCGCGAAGGTGATTCTGGCCACGGCCACCAGCGGCGACGCCATGAGCGCGGTGCAAGGCGGCCTCAGCGAGAATGGAACGTTGCTCGTCATCGGCGCGGCGGAATCCATGCAAGTGTCGCCGCTCGTGCTCATTACGGGCTGCCGCTCGGTGAAAGGCTGGTATTCCGGTACGGCAATCGACTCGCAGGCCGCCCTGGCCTTCAGCGTGCTGGCCGGGGTACGGTCCATGAACGAGGTATTCCGGCTGGATCGGGTCAGCGAGGCCTACGATCACATGCTGAGCGGTAAAGCGCGGTTTCGGGTGGTTCTGACAATGGAATGACCATGATGGCAAAGCAAGCGGCCATTGTCAGCGGTGCGTCGAGCGGCATCGGACTGAGCATAGGACGAGACTATCGTCATGATTAAGAACCAGACTATCAAAGCCGACACTATCGACCTCTTCTATCGGGAGGCGGGAAACCCCAACTCGCCCAGCGTCCTGTTGCTGCACGGGTTCCCCACCTCTTCCCACATGTTCCGCAATCTCATTCCACAACTGGCCGGCGATTATCACGTTGTTGCGCCCGATTTGCCGGGCTTTGGGTTCTCGGGCTCGCCGCCGCGCAGCGAGTTCAAATACACGTTTGAGAGCCTCGCCAAGGTCATTGGCGCTTTCACCGAAGTGTTAGGGCTAAAACGATTCGTCATCTACATTTTCGATTACGGCGCGCCGGTTGGTCTGCGACTCGCATTGGCACACCCCGAGCGAATCGCGGCCATCATCTCTCAAAATGGCAACGCTTATGAGGAGGGGCTAAGCGAGGGCTGGAATCCTATCCAGGATTACTGGAAGGACCCCAGCGCTGCAAATCGTGCGGCCCTGCGAGACTTACTGGCACCGGAGGCCGTAAAGTGGCAATACACCCACGGCGTTGCCGATCAATCGCTCGTTGCCCCTGAGAGCTACACGCTGGATTCGGCGCTGCTTGCCCGGCCGGAAAATGACGAAATCCAGCTCGACTTGTTCCTGGATTACGCAAGCAATGTCGCGCTTTATCCTGAGTTTCAGGCATTCTTCCGCGAGCACCAGCCGACCTTGCTGGCGGCTTGGGGACGAAATGATCCGTTCTTTCTGCCCGCCGGAGCAAAGGCGTTCGCCCGCGATAATCCGAACGCGGAGATTCACTTCTTCGACACCGGTCATTTCGCGCTGGAAACGCATGTGGACGAAATTGCGAGCACAATCAAGGCATTCCTGAAGCGGACCGTGAAACAGGAGTAGCGGACCCGAGATGACTACCGACCACTACTCCAATGTCGTTATCGGCAGCGGCGAAGCCGGCAAGCGTAGAGCGACAATTGCTCCAACCCTTTATAAGGAGTCACTCATGGCCAACTTATTGCACATTGTAGCCAGTCCCCGCGGCGAGTCGTATTCCACGCGCCTGGCCAAGGCGTTTCTTGATGCTTACCGGCAAGCCCAGCCGGAGGACCATATCGAGACGCTCAACGTCTTCCGAGACGACCTTCCGCCGTTCTACGCGCCGGCGGCGAAGGCCAAGTACGCGGTGACAGCGGGTCAGACGCCGCGTGACGAAGCGGAGAAGGCCTGGCGGCCCGTGGTCGAGGCAATCGGCCACTTCAAGCACTTCGACAAGTACGTGGTTTCCAGCGCGATGTGGAACTTTGGCATCCCGTACCGGCTGAAGCACTACATCGACGTGATTGTGCAGCCGTCGCTCACCTTCGGCTATTCGCCCGAGAAGGGCTACACGGGCCTGGTAACCGGCCGGCCGATGATGCTCCTGCTGGCGCGTGGCGGCGTTTACCGATCGGGCAATCCGCTGGAGACCTTCGATTTTCAGGAATCGTACCTGCGGGCGATTTTCGGGTTCATCGGCTTCACAGACATTCGCGCCGTGGCGATCCAGGGCACGCTGCAAAACAAGCCCGAGCAGATCGAGGCCCACTTGCGCACAGCGATTGCGGCAGCACAGGACGCCGCTCATGAGTTCGCTGGAGAAGCGGCAGCGCAGGTGTAGGCCAACTCACGCCTCTGTGAACGAGATCTGCACCGCGCGGGACGCTACGACCGGATGTCGAACAACGTGCTTGCCCCAACAGGGCAACGAGCGGCGCGTTGCCGGCACCAAAGAAATATGACGCGGCCGAATCGCTATTGCTGGCTGGCTACGAGGGAATGAAAAAACGCGAGTCAAAGATCCCGCCGGGAGACAGGCCACGCGTGGACGAGACGATCGAACGGTTGATTCAACTTGCCAAGGTGACAGAGAAGAAGCAGGCAGAGGCGAAATGGCAAGCAGAACTTGATACCCGGAAGAAATCGTCACAGCAACTCTGGGTTGAGGCAGCGAACGCCGGCGCTCCACGCTCGATTGCAGACCGTCCGCCGTCGGGTTAGAATAGCGGGTGATGACGCAACCCGTGGGCGAACTGCTGGCCGGAAAACTCCGAGGGCTTGACCCGAACCATCCGGACTACGCCCCGCGCGGCGTGGATGCCGTGCTGGCCGTGGCCCGCGCTGCCGGCGCCACCGACGTCCACTTGCAGCCGACCGGCGCGAATCTGGAGTTGAAGTTCCGCATCGACGGCGTGCTCTTGCCGGTGGCCACGTTTCCCGCCGCCCTTGCCGGCAACGTCGTCGCCCGCTTGAAAGTACTGGCGGGCCTGTTGACCTACCAGACCGATCGCCCGCAGGAAGGGCGCATCCGCCTGCCGCAGGACGACGTGGAGATGCGGGTCTGCACTTATCCCACGCTGCACGGCGAGCGGGCGGTCGTGCGGCTCTTCGGCGGCGCGAAGCGCTATCAGCATCTCGACGATCTCGGCCTGCCGGCCAACGTGCTGCCCACGCTGCAAACCCTGCTGACGCAGACCTCGGGGGCGATTCTCGTTTCCGGCCCGGCCGGCAGCGGCAAGACCACCACAATCTACGCCTGCCTCCGCGAGATCGCCCGGCAAAGCGGCGGCGCGCGGAGCCTGATGAGCATCGAGGATCCGGTCGAAGTTTCCGTCGGCGGCGTGGCGCAGTCGCAGGTGCAGCCGACGGTCGGGCTCGACCTGGCGGCGGGCTTGCGATTTTTGATGCGGCAAGACCCCGAGGTGATCATGGTCGGCGAGATTCGCGATCGCCCCACCGCCGAGGCCGCCCTGCAAGCCTCGTTGACCGGCCACCTGCTGCTGAGCACCTTCCACGCCGGCAGCGCCGCCGAGACGGTCGGCCGGCTGCTGGACATGGGCATTGAGCCCTACGTGCTTCGCAGCGGCATCCTGGCGATCTTGCACCAGCGCCTGCTCCGCCGACTGTGTACCTGCGCCGAGCCGAGCGACAAGCCGGAAGCGCGGCTCGGTCTGGAGGTCGAGCGGCCGAAGCTGCCCCGCGGCTGCGCGGAGTGCGGCGGCACCGGCTATCGCGGGCGGTTCCTGCTGGTCGAAATGCTCATGCTCTCGCGGACCGATCTGGCCCGCGCCGTGCTGACGCGCTCCGACACGGCCACGATCGAGCGGCTGGCGGTCACGGGGGGCATGGTTACTCGTTGGCAGCGGGCGTGCCAGGCCGTCGATGACGGCCACACCAGCCCCGCCGAAGTCCGTCGCGTCCTCGGTTTCCCGGGCAGCGTTGAATTTTGTACGTAAAACCTCCGGCAACTCGGCTCTTCTCTATTAGGAGCAAAGAGTCGAGCGCCCCGGCACCGACCCACTACTGCTTGCCCTGGCCGCCGGCGACGAGCGGGCGTTTGCCGTGCTCTACGATCGGTTCGCCCCCCGGATGTACCGGGTGGCACTGCGCATTCTCGGCCGTCGCGAAGATGCCGAGGATACGGTACAGGAGGTTTTCTTGGCTGCCGTCCGCTCCCACGAGAAGTTGGCTAATGTGCGTGATTTGACCGCCTACCTGTTTGCGGCGGTCTGCCGGGCAGCCGGTCGCTGTGCGGTGCGGCGGAACCGCGCGGTGCCGATCTCCTCGGCGGCGACTGAGAACGCCGCTGCCCCGTTCGAGCCGACCATCGCCGATGGCCCCGATTGGGCCCGCCTGCAACAGGCCGTCCGCGCCTTGCCCGACGAACAGCGCGAAGTGCTCAGCTTGAAGATCGACGGCGAACTGACCTTCGCTCAGATCGCCGAGATCGTGGGCGTGGGCATCAGCACGGCGGCCAGCCGGTACCAATATGCGTTGCGAAAGTTGAGAGCCTCGTTGGCGGGCCAATTCGCGGAGTTCGCCGGTGAGGATGAGAGAGCAGTTGCCGCGGCAATTGTGCAGCCCGTTGCTGCGGCGATCGCACTGGCGTCTCCCGTAGAGAGAGTGCAATCACCGCTGCGACGAGTATGCGAGTTTTTCCGTTTCAGGTCGGCGTCCACGCCGGGCGGGCCCCGCCTGGACGCGGCCGCCGAACGGTGACGGCGGGGACTGTCCCGATTTTCGTGTCAACGAAAATGGGACTGCCCCTTTGATGTGCCGGCGTTGGAAGCGAGGTTGTGATGGATCGTTCACGTCTGCCCTTGGAACTGGAGCGAGTGGAGCGTCTGCTGGCGAGCGCCCCGCGGCCGGAGCCTTCGGCGACGTTGCGGCGGCTGTTGTTGAATGAAGTTCGCGAAGAACTGCGGCATTGCGTGCTGCACCGCCTGCGGACCGAGTTGCTCCGCGAGCAGCGGCGAGCGAGCCGACGGCTCGCCTTCGCTTCTGCGGCGGCGCTGCTGCTGAGCGGTGGGCGTCTCGCTTGGCGTCATGCGCGCCGCGGGCGTGCCGCTGAAAACGCCCGCCGCGGCGCCGCGCGTCGTCAACGTCGCCTGGCAACTCCAGCAGCTTTCGCCGCAGCTCTCCCAGAGAGACTCGCTCTTGCAGGCGGCCCTGCGGCAAGTCGGCCCCGACGCGGCTTGCGGCGACATCCTCAAAGACCTCTTCCCCGACAGGGAGAAGGGAGAAGGGGACAGGCACCTTTTGCCGGAACGGCCCTTCGGGTGCTGCGCACAAAAGGTGCCTGTCCCCTTTTCCCGCTCCAAATCCCATGACCGTTGACGACCTGCTCGCTCTGAACGAAGAGATCGCGGCCCTGGTTCGGGCGGGCGTGCCGCTGGAACAGGGGCTGGCCGATCTGGGCGCCGATTTGCCCGGCCGGCTCGGCCAGGCGGTCACCGCCCTGGCCAAGCGCACCGCCCGCGGCGAGTCGTTGGAGCAGGCGCTGGCCAGTCAGGCGATTTCGCTCTCGCCGGCGTATCAAGCGGTGGTGCAGGCGGGCTTGCGGGCCGGCCGGCTGCCCGCGGCGCTCGAGGCGGTCGCCGCTTCCGCCCATCGCACCGCGGAAACCCAACACGCCGCGATCGTGGCCGTGAGTTATCCGCTCTTGGTCTTCTCGCTGGTCTGGTTGGGGTTGGCCGTCTTTTCGCAGACGTTGGCCCACTCGCTGGCGGAGTCATTCGACGCCATGAACGTGCCAGGGCGAGGCGTGTTTGCGGCCCTGGCTTGGCTGGGACGTTGGGCCTGGTTCTGGGGACCCGTCGTACCGATCGTCCTGGCCGTGTTCGTATTCCTCTGGTGGTTCGCTTGCACCCGCGCGGCCGCCGTCCACAGCCGCCGGGCCGATCGGCTCTTGGGCTGGCTGCCGGGAATGAAGCGGGTGTTGCGATTCTCGCGCACGGCGACGTTCCTCGAAATCCTCGCCCTGCTGATCGAGAACCGCGCTCCCTTGGACGAAGCGGTGACGCTGGCCGCTTCCGCCTGCGGCGATCCGCAGACGGTTCGCGCCGCCCGGCAGTTGAGCGAGACGATCCAGCGCGGCCAGACGCAGCCGTTTGCCGGCGATGCGGCCTTTCCGCCGCTGATGAGCTGGCTGGTGCTGGCGGCCGGCCGCGACGGGGCGCTTTTGCCGGCGCTGCAACATTCCGCCGTCACCTACCATCGCCGCGCGCGGAACCAGTTCGAGTTGGTTCGCGTGCTGCTGCCGGCCCTGTTCACGGTTGTGATCGCCGGCAGCATCACCGCCGCATACGCCCTGGTGTTGTTCGTCCCCTATGTAATGATGTTGAAGGCTTTGGCACGATGAACTGTAGGAGGCGACTCCGGTCGCTGATCGTTACGCTCTTCCCCGAAATCGGCGACGGGAGTCGCCTCCTACAAGACGACATTTTATGAGCACGTTTTCCTGGCCCTCGCTTGACGTATTGCAAAAGCTCTCGACCCAAGAGGCGACCGAGCTGGCCGCCCGCGTGGCCGAGCTGACCAAGGCCGGGCTCCCCTTGGGCGCGGGGCTGCGGGCGCTGGCGGGCGAACTGAGCAGCCGGCGGCTGGCGGAGGTGGTTTGCCATCTGGCCGATCGGCTCGACGCCGGCGACGATCTGGCCGCGGCCATCGATGCGATCGGCGGTCGTTTGCCGCCGCACCTCCGCGGCCTGGTGCTGGCCGGGTTGCGGAGCGGCCGACTCCCCGAAGTCTTGGAGGAGTACGTCGACCTCGAGCGCGCCCGGGCCGATCTGCACCGCTGCTTGTGGGCGAGCCTGATCTATCCGCTGCTGCTGATGGCGGCCCTGACGGCGCTGGCCGTTCTCGCCACCCTCTTCATCATGCCCAAGTTCGTGGCGATGTTCCGCGATTTCAACGCGCAGTTGCCGTTCATGACCCGGTGGTTCATCTATTCTTCCTGGCCGATGATGTGGGGCATGATCGCCATCTTGGGCTTGTTCGCCTTGGTGCCGACGCTGCTGGCGATCGCTCCCCGGGCGAACTGGATCTGGCCGCTGTTGTATCGCATTCCGATGCTCGGGCCGGTGCTCCGCTGCGGACATTTGGCCCAATTCGGGCGGCTGATGAATCTGCTGCTTGGGCAGCACGTGCCGCTGCCCGACGCCCTGCAACTGACCGCCGAAGGGCTGCGCGACGGCAACCTGGCGGCGGCCTGCCGCGATGTGGCCGACGAGGTGGGCCGCGGCCGGCCGCTTTGCGACAGTCTGGCCGAACGGCGGCAGTTCCCGGCCAGCATGATCCCGTTGGTGCAGTGGGGCGAGCGCGCGGCGAATCTGCCCGACGCCTTCCGTGCCACCGCCGAGATGTTCGAGGGCCGGGCGCGTTCGCAAAGCTCGTTGCTGGGGGCAGTGCTGCTGCCGGTAATGTTCCTGATTATCATCAACTTCGCCGGCACGTTCATATTGGCCATGATGCTGCCGATGATCCAGTTGATCCGGGCGTTGACGAACTACAATTACATGATGGGGCCGCCGCAGCCGCCGAACTACACACTTGCCATCGTGTGCTGCGCCGCCACCGTCCTGGGGACTCTCACGACCTTTGCCGCATGGTGGCTCTATCGCGCCCGCCGCGAGGGCGACCTCTCCTATTTCGATCTGTTCCAGATGGCGGTCATGGGGCTGGGAGAGCTGCTGATGATTCTGCTGCTGTTGGTGATTCTGGTTGCGGTTTTCGGGCCGGTAGGACTTGTAGGGATCGTGATCGTGGCGTTCGTGGTGATTGAATGTCTGCGCAAGCAACGCGCATCGCAGCAGAGCGCGTTGCTCTGGCTGCTGACGGTGGCGGCCGAGCGGTCGATGCCGCTGGGCCCGGCAATTGAGGCCCTCGCCGCGGAGCAACAAGGGGCATTCGCCTGGCGCGCCCGCCGGCTGGCCGAGCTGCTGGCGGCCGGGGCGCCGTTGCCCGACGCCCTGAAACTCACGCCGAAGCAGGTGCCCACGTACTCGATGCCGATGATCCACCTCGGCAGCCAGATCGGCGCGTTGGCCCCGGCCTTGAGTCAGGCTTCCGCCGTGCACAATCAGCACGCGCCGCTGTTTACCGCCCTGGCTGGCAAAGTCGCCTATATCTTGGTGCTGCCCTTCGTCGCCTTCGGCATGCTCACGTTTGTGATGATGTGGATCGTTCCCAAGTTCGCCGTGATCTTGCGCGATTTCGAAGCGCAGTTCTCGACGATGACCATAGGGCTGATCGAGTTATCGCAGTATTGGCTCGTGTTTCTTCCGCTACTGCTGCTGTTTGCCTGGCTGCTGGTGTACGCCACGATGCGCTACTATGGCTTGACGGTCTGGGACATGCCGCTGACGCGGCGGCTGGCCCGGCGGCTCGATACGGCTCGCATCCTCGACGGCTTGGCCCTGGTCGCCCGACAGCAACGGCCGCTGGGCGAAGGCATCGCCACGCTGGCCCTTTCCTATCCGAAGGCCGACATTCGCCGGCGGTTGGCCTTGGCGGTCTTCGACATCGAAGCCGGCTGCGATTGGGCCGACAGCCTCGCCCAGCACGGCATGATTCAGCGGGCCGAGCACGCGGTGCTGCAAGCCGCCCAGCGGGCGGGCAACCTCGCCTGGGCCATGCAAGAAATGGCCGACAGCGCCCGGCGACGCTTCTTCTACAGACTGCAAGCAATCGTGCAAACCCTGTTCCCCGTAATGCTGATCTGCTTCGGACTGGTGGTAATGTACATCGTAGTAGCCCTGTTCCTGCCCTTGGTGACCGTGATCCAGAAGGCGGCATGACGATGCGTCAACGCGGGATGACATTGCTGGAGTTGCCGAAGGTCGCAGTTGGGGCGGCAGTTGAACTGCCGCCCCAACATAGGACGCGCCGACGCGGAATGACGCTACTGGAGTTGGTTGCGGCCGCTGCCCTGTTGGCCACCATCCTGGTCGTCTGCCTGCAACTGCTGGCGGCCACGACCTTGCAGCGCCGCGCCGCCGATCAGCGGCAACTGGCCCTTGGGGAAGTAGAAAACACGCTGGAGCGGCTCAGCGCAAAACCCTGGAACGAACTGACCCCGCAGACGACCGCCGGGCAGCTCTCCCCCACGCTCCGCAGCCGCCTGCCCGACGCAGAATTAAGAATCGAAGTGGCGACCTCCTCCGCCGAGCCGTCGGCCAAGCGGATCGCCGTTTCGCTCCGCTGGAAGGACTACGCCGGCCAGTTCACCAAGCCGGTGACGATCGTTACCTGGCGGTGGGAGAATGATGAGTGATGAATGATGAACGATGAGTGATGAATGATGAATACTGGCCCCTGGCCCCCAGCCCCTAGCCCCATGCGACGTGCCTACACCCTGATCGAAATGATCGTCGCCATCACCGTGGCGGCAACGCTGACGGGCATTGCCATGTGCCTGCTGCTGGTGATGTTCCGCAGCGAGCAGAAAGGGCGAACGCAGCTCGCGCAGGCGGAGTCGCTCGCACGGCTGGCGGATCAGTTCCGCGAAGATATTCACGCCGCCGTCGCCGGGCCGGCCGAACACAACGATCGGCGCCAATGGCAATTCAACCTCGACGGAAACCGGATCGTGCAATACACGTTCGCCGACGACGTTCTCGCGCGGCAGCAGCGCAGCGACTCGAAGCTGGTGCAGCGGGAGTCGTTCCGGCTGCCCAAGGATTCCAGCGTGGCGATCAGCGTCGATCGGGCGACGAGCCCGCCGCTGGTGAGCCTGACGATCGAGCCGGCTAACGTCTCTCTGCGGCCCGGCCATCCGTTCCGCTTTGACGCCGTGCTCGGCCGCGACCTCCGCTTCAGCCCACGGCAGAAGGAGGAGAAATGACGATGAACCGGACTACTGCAAACGGTCCCCTCTCCCTTTGGGAGAGGGTTAGGGTGAGGGCCGGCGGCGGAGGGATTAGGGATTGGGGATTAGGGATTGGAGGAGCGCGGAAGGCGGCGGGCTGGGCACTTCAGTGCCCAGTGAAGGCGAAGGGCGGAAAGGCGGAAGGCGGAAGGCGGAGGGCGGAAGCGGCCCTCCATTCCTCCCTCTCCCCGCTCCTCTCTCCACTGCCGACTGCCGACTGCCGACTGCCGACTGACCGCCCGCCCTCACCCCCGGCCCCTCTCCCAAAGGGAGAGGGGAGGAGGTCGCGCCGCCGGGCGTCGGTCCTGCTGGTGATTCTCGTCTGTTTCGTTGTCGCCTCCGCGATGTTCCTGATGCTGGCCCGCCAGGCGCTGGCCGAGCGTCGTGCCGCCGAGGTGCAGCTTTGGGCGGCGCAAGCGCGATGGATCGCCGAGGCCGCCGTCGAGCGGGCCGCCGCGCGGCTGGGGGGCGACGCCAAATACGCCGGCGAAACCTGGAAGATCCCGGCTGCGGAGATCGGCGGAAAAGAGGCCGCGCTGGCGAGAATTCACGTCGAGCCCGTCGCCGGCCGGCCAGACCGCCGACTGCTGCGCGTCGAGGCCGACTATCCCGACGATCCCGTACACCGTGCCCGCTCAACCAAACAGATCACCATCGACCTGAAAAGAACAACCGCACACCAGTCCGCCAAGAAGCCCTGAGGCGGCGAGGAATCGGAGAATATGCCATGAGAGAGACAAGCTACCAACGTCGACATCCGCGGCCCGGAAACCGGCGTGCAATCGCCCTGGACGAGCCGCATCGCCGCGTGGACGCGGCGGCTAAACGGCGACTTCCAATCCCTAATCCCCAATCCCCAATTTCTGGCGGTTTCACCCTGGTGGAGTTGCTGGTGGTGATCACGATCATGGGCATCCTGATGGCGATGATGCTGCCGGCGGTGATGGGGGCCCGCGAGGCCGCGCGGCGGATGACCTGCCTGAACAACCTTTTCCAGATCGGCGTGGCGTTGAACAGCTACCAAGCGGCCCACGACGTGCTGCCGCCCGGCTCGACCGACGCGGCGGGTCCGGTGCGCAACACTCCGCAGGGCTACAAGATGAGCTGGCTGGTCCCGATCCTTCCGTATCTCGACGAGAACGTGATTTACGAGCACGTCAACCGCTCCGTCGGCGCGTACGACGCGAAGAACGCCGCCGCCCGCGCCATTCAGCTTTCGGTCTTCACCTGTCCGTCGGCCGACACGGTGCTCGGCGATCAGCCGCCGGTGAGCAACTACGTCGGCTGCCAGAACAACGTCGAGGCGCCGAACAACTCGGACAACCACGGCGTGCTGTTTCTCAACAGCCACATCGGCCGCCACGACGTGACCGACGGCCTTTCGCACACGCTCTACGTGGGAGAGAAGATCACCGAGCCGACCGACTTAAGCTGGATGTCGGGGACGCGGGCCACGCTGCGGAACGCCGGCTCGCCGCCGCAATGGGGCCCGCTCGACCCGAAACTCCCCGATCCGGCGGCGAAAAACGACCTGTGGATGGGCGGATTCTCCTCCGAGCACTACCAAGTCTGCAATTACCTGTTCGGCGACGGCCGGACCGGATCGCTCAGCAATATGCTCGACCTGAAAGTGCTGCAACAGCTCGCCAACCGCGCCGACGGCAAACTGCTGGAGCACGACCCAATGGCGGAATAGCGGCCGCCAAAGCAACGTACTCTGTACTCTTCACGCTCCGCGTGAAGGAACTCGCACTGCGGTTGCCTCTCGCCGAGCGAGAGCAGTACATGCCCGGCGATCCCGATCTCGCCGGGAGCGGTGGAGTGGGCGATCACCGGCCGCACCCCGACAGCCGACCGCCGAAACGCCACCGCGTAGGGTGCGTGAAACCGGTCGATCCGCCGCCCGATTGACCGGTTTCACGCACCCTACAGCTTTTTCCGGCGGGCTGTTATACTTGGGGTAGTCCCGTATCAGGCACACGCTGCGTGCCGTCTGGACCTTGGAACAGGTTTTGCGAAAAAGCCCAAACGGCACACGGCGTGTGCCTGATACTGCCGCGAATGATCCTTCTCGAAGCCGTCGATATCAAGAAGCGCTATGGCCCCGATCCGCTGCTGGAAGGGGTGACCTTCGAGTTGCGCCCGGGCGATCGCGTCGGGTTGGTCGGGCCCAACGGCAGCGGAAAGACCACGCTGCTGCGGATCCTCGCCGGCAAGGACGACGCCGACGCCGGCTCCTGCCAGCCCCATCCCACCGCCCACGTCGGCTACTTAGAGCAGCAGCCGCAGTTCGAGCCCGGCCGCACGCTGCACGACGAAGCCCGCAGCGCCTTGGCCGATCTGCTCTCGTTACAGCACGAGGCGGAGGAGGTGGCCCGAGCCATCGGCGAGGCTTCCGATCCGGCCGAGCAGCGGCGGTTGGCCAACCGCTACGACCATCTCCAGCACGAGCTGCACCGCCAGGACGCCTACAACCTCGACCATCGCATCGAGCGGGTGCTCGACGGCCTGCGCTTCCGCCGCGAGGCCTTCGACCAGCCGCTCGCGTCCCTAAGCGGCGGCGAGCAGAACCGGCTGATCCTGGCCAAACTCCTGCTGGCCGAGCCCAACCTGATGATCCTCGACGAGCCCAGCAACCACCTGGACATCGACGCCACCGAGTGGCTCGAAGCCTTCCTGCTGGATAGCTCGGCGGCGATGATCGTGGTAAGCCACGACCGCTACTTTCTCGACCGCGTGACCAACCGCACGCTGGAACTGTTCAACGGCACGGTCGATTCGTACACCGGCAACTTTTCGGCCTACTGGACGCAGAAGGCCGAGCGGCTGCTGGTCGAGCGCCGCACCTACGAAAAGCAGCAGATCGAGATCGAGAAGACCAAGGACTTCATTCGCCGCAATCACTACGGCCAGAAGCACGCCCAGGCCGAAGACCGCCGCAAGAAGCTGGAACGGATCGAGCTGGTCCCGCCGCCGCGGGAAATCACCTCGCCGCCGATGAGCTTCCCCTCGGCCAGCCGCGGCGGCGACATCGTCGTCCGCGCCGAAGGGCTCGCGAAGTCCTACGACCGCACGCTCTTCCGCGAGGTCAATCTCGATATCCTCCGCGGCGAGCGCTGGGCGCTGCTGGGGCCGAACGGCTGCGGCAAGACGACGCTGCTCCGCTGCCTGCTGGGCCTGGTCGAGCCGGACGAAGGCCAAATCAGCGTCGGCCAGGGGATCGCGCTCGGCTACTTCGACCAGCAGTTGGCCGAACTGGCCGACGACGCGCTGGTGGTCGATGCCATCCGCCCGGGGACTGTCCCAATTTTCGCCTCGGCGAAAATGGGACTGTCCCCTTTGCCGCCGCCGAAACTCGACCAGCTCAACCAACAGCAGCGGCGCAATCTGCTGGCCCGTTTCGGGCTGACCGGCGAAACCGCCCTGCAACGTGTGGCGAGCCTCAGCGGCGGCGAGCGCTGCCGGGCGGCGCTGGCGCGGCTGGCCGCCAACCAGTCCAACTTCCTCGTCCTCGACGAGCCGACCAATCATCTCGACCTCTGGGCCCGCGACGCCCTGGAGCGGGCGATCACCGAGTTCGACGGCACGGTGCTGCTGGTCAGCCACGACCGCTACTTCGTCAACCGCGTCGCCGATCACCTGCTTTTGATCGAGCCCGATCGGATTCGCGTGATCGAAGGCAATTACGACACCTACCAGCAGCTTCTCGCCAGCGGCGGGGGTGACGTGTCGTTTAGCGATTCGTCGCCGCCAAGAAAATCCCCCCGATTGCAATCGGGGGGCGTTCGAGAGAAACAATCGTCGTCCGGCCGCGCCCCAAAGTCGTTTAGCCGCGCCCCGAAGGGAAGCGCTGGGCAAACCCCCGTTCCCGAATCGAAGGGCAAGCACTCGTTTAGCCGCGTCCCGAAGGGAAGCGATGACCGTCCTCCCGCCAAGTCCGCTAAGAGGCGCCGCTTCGCCTTCCGCAAACTCCGCGAGATCGAGGACGAGATTGTCCAGCGCGAAACTCGCATCGAGGAGATTCACCGCGAGCTTGCCCAGCCCGCCGTCGTTCGCGACGGCCAGCGGGTGCGGCAACTCAAAGCCGAGGTCGAGCAAGAGCAGGCCGCGCTGAAGACCCTCTATGAGCACTGGGACGAGGCCGCCGAGTTGAACTGGTAGCCCCTCGCTCTCGGTAAGGAAAAACATTAGCTGCGTGAGCAGTTGAGGCATGGAGTTTAGCCGGCGTGCTCGCACGCCGTGGAGGGGCACGCGTTTCCCTGGTGCGCGGCGTGCAAGCACGCCGGCTAAACCAACCTCTGCTCACGACGGGAAACTAAACGCTGCGTGGCCGCCTCTTGCCATTACCATGCCGCCGGGCGATAATGGCGAGTCACGCGGCGGGCGCGGGGCAGGGTAGGCGTAGGTTATGCTTCAGCATAACAATCGAATTCCTCGCGACGTAATAATTGAACTTCTCGCCACGGCGTTATGCTGAAGCATAACCTACCTTTGCTGCCCGCCCTCGTCCTCACCCCGGCGGCTTGATGGGACAAAACTCATGGGCACAGACCGCGGCGGCTTGCCGGAAGAGCGCGAGGGTGCCGCTGCTGGCTTGTCCAGCAGTGCCGAACCGCGCTCGGGCAGGCCACCCGCGGCCCCAAAGCCCGCCCCGGACGGCAACGGCCGCTTTCGCCCGCAACCATCGCCGCCGCCAACCTGGCAGGCCGATCCCGTCGCCTTTGACCACGGGTCTTCGCCCTGGGACGCGCGGCTGGTGCGGTTCTTGGCGCACCGAGCGTTTCTGGTCGCTTTCGCCGCTGTGGCGTTACGGCCTGGCGGTCGCCATCGTGGCGGCGGCCACGGCGCTCCGCTGGGCGCTGATTCCGCTGCTGGGAACCGTCACCGCCTACAGCTTCGTCCTCGTCGCCGTATTCGTGATCACGGTGCTCTTCGGAATCGGGCCGGGGCTGTCGGCGGTCGTGCTGGGCGACCTGGCGGTCGAGACGTTCATCACCGGCGCGCTGCGGACCGCGGTCGATGGCGAGGCGCTGCTGCGGCTCGGCTTCTCGCTGGTCATCGGCTTCTTTGTCTGCGGCGTTCTTCATGCCCTGCGCGTCGCCGAGATTCGCGCCCGCCGCAGCGAGTCGCGAAACCAATTCTTGGCCGACGTGGTCGAGCGCACCTTCATCACCGACATCAGCGAGCGCAAGCGGGCTGAGCAGGTACTCCAAGACCGCAACGCGCAACTGCAAGACACGATCGAGGAACTGCGAACGGCCGAAGAGGAGATCGCCGCGCAAGTCGAAGAGCTGCGGGTGCAGAACAACCAACTGGTCGCCGCCGAAGCCTCGTTGGCCGACGAACGGCAGCGCTATCAGGACCTCTTCGACCAAGCGCCGGTGGGCTACCTGGTGACCGACGAGAACGGCACGATCGTCGAGGCCAACCAGGCCGCGCTGAAAATGCTCGACCGGCGGCAAGACGAGATGACGGGCGAGCCGTTGGCGAGCTTTATCCATCCACAAGAGCGGCAATCCTACTTCCGCGGCCTCGACGCGCTGCGAACCGAGGGCAGGCTGTCGCTGGAGCTTCGCATCGAGACGGTCGATGGCCCGAGCTTCGACGCCGAACTGACCGCCGCGCGGGAACGCTCGCCGGGGCCTGCGTCCGCTTCGCCGCAAGTCCGCTGGATGCTCAGCAACGTCGGTCAGCGCAAACAGATGGAAGCGGCGCTACGCGAGAGCGACAACCGTCTGGCGGCGGCCGAGGCCACGCGAATCGAGCGCGAGCGGTTCAACACCCTCTTGGACATGCTGCCGGCCTATGTCATTCTGCTCTCGCCCGACTACCACGTCCCCTTCGCCAACCGCTTCTTCGAGGAGCGATTCGGCAAGTCCGCGGGCCGCCGCTGCTACGAATACCTCTTCAATCGCAGCGAGCCTTGCGAGACTTGCGAGACGTACAGCGTGCTTACGACCGGCCAGCCGCACCACTGGGAGTGGACCGGCCCCGACGGCCGCAATTACGACATCCACGATTTCCCCTTTACCGACGTGGACGGCGCGCGGCTGATTATGGAGGTCGGCCTCGACGTTACCGAGATGAAGCAGGCCCAGGCGGCGGTGCAGGCCGAGCGGGGGCGGTTCCTCGGCGTGCTGGAAACGCTGCCCATGGTCCTTGCTCTCTTGCGGCCGGATCACCGCGTCGAGTGGGTGAATCGCGCCTATCGTGAGGCGCTGGGGGACAACGTCGGGCGACTCTGCTACGCCAGCCAGTTCGGCCGCGACGCCCCGTGCACCGAGTGCCAGGCGTTCGTTCCGCTTCAGACAGGCCAGCCGCATCATTGGGAATGGAGGCTACCCAACGGCCGCGACTTCGACATCTACAACTTCCCGTTCACCGACGCCGACGGCGCGCCGATGATCCTGGAAATGGACATCAACGTCACCGAGCAGCGGCAGGCGGAGGAAGCCGTGCGGCGAGCCTCGCGCTATGCCCGCAACCTCCTCGAAGCCTCGCTCGATCCGCTGGTGACGATCTCCGCCGAGGGCAAGATCACCGACGTGAACGAAGCCACGATGAAGGCGACGGGTTTCTCACGGGAGGAGTTGGTCGGCACCGACTTCGCCACCTGCTTCACCGAGCCCGAGACGGCCCGCGCCGGCTATCAGCAGGTCTTTGCCCAGGGACGCGTCACCGACTACCCCTTGACCATCTGCCATCGCGACGGCCATCTGACCGACGTGCTCTACAACGCCACGGTCTATCAAGACGCCGAGGGGAACACGTTGGGCGTCTTCGCCGCCGCCCGCGACGTCACCGAACGAAGGCGCACCGAGGCGGAATTGGAGCAGTATCGCCACCATCTTGAAGTGCTGGTCGAACGGCGTACCGCGGAATTGACCGCGGCCACGGCCGAGGCGCAGCAATTGGCGGCGGAGGCGACGCAGGCGGCCGAGACCATCCGGCACCTTTCGGCATTGCCCGCGCAAAACCCCAATCCCGTGCTGCGGATCGCCCGCGACGGCACCATCCTCTACGCCAACCCCGTCAGCGGTTCCTTCTTGGCCTTTTGGGACTTGGCGTCAGGACAGAAGCTGCCCGAAGAGTGGGCTCAGGCGCTGGCAGCCATCGCCGACGCCGGCAAACCGGTGGAGCAAGAGATCGAATGTGCCGGAAAGGTCTTCTCCTGCCTGGTGGCCCCGATTGCCGGAGAACAGTACGTCAACATCTACGGCCGCGACGTCACCGACCGCAAGCGGCGCGAGGAACAACTCGCCAAACTCAGCAAGCTATACGTGGTGCTAAGCCAGGTGAACGAGGCGATCGTCCGCACGCACGACGTCGAGACGCTCTACGCCGACGTCTGCCGCATCGTGGCGGAGAAGGGCGAGTTCCCGCTGGTTTGGATCGGGGAAGTGCGGGGCGAGCAGATTGTGCCGGTGGCGGTCTGGGGGCCGGCGGCCGATTACCTCAAGGAGATCAAGGTCGAGACGCGCGGCCCCTTGAGCCGCGGCCCATCCGGCACCTGCATTCGCGAGAATCGGGTGGTGATAAGCCGCGATTTCACCACCAACCCCGCGACCGCCCCCTGGCGCGAAGCCGCCCTGCGCCATGGCCTCGGCGCCTCGGTCGCGTTTCCGCTCCGCCGCCAAGGCCGGGCCATCGCCGCGCTGACGCTCTACTCCCGCGATCCGGCCGCCTTCGACGAAGAGCAGCTCGGCATGTTCGAGGCCCTCAGCGCCGACATTTCCTACGCCCTCGACGCCATCGACCTGGAGCACGCCCGCCTCCGCGCCGAGCGGGAGGTGGCCGAGGCCCACCAACGCATCCGCGCCATCATGGAGGCGGTGCCGGTGGGAATCAGCTACTCCGACGACCCCACCTGCCAGCGCGTCAGCGGCAACCCCGCCGTGCTGGCCCAATTCGAGGTGCAGCCCGAGGACAACCTCTCCCCCTCCGCCGCGGACGCCGCCGCGCCCGGCCGGCAGGTCCGTTTCTTCAAGGAGGGGCGGCTGATCTCCGACAAAGAACTCCCCTTGCAGCGGGCGGTCGCCGAAAAACAACCCGTTCCGCCGATGGAATTGGAAGTGGAACTCCCCAGCGGGCGGCGCTGGTACGCCGCCGCCTCCGGCGCCCCCGTCTGCGACACCGAAGGAAACGTGCTCGGCGGCGTGGCCGTCACCGTTGACCTCACCGACCGCAAGCGCGCCGAGGCCGCGCTGCAAACCACGCTGCAACGCTTCTACTCCACCCTTTCCAGCATGTACGGCAGCATCTTGTTGGTCAACAACGAGGGCAGGGTCGAGTTCGCCAACCAGTCGTTCTGCGATCTGTTTGAATTTGAGATCCCGCCGCTGGACTTGATCGGGCTCGGCTCCGACGAAGTCCTTGAGAGAATCAGACCTCTTTGCGAGCGCCCCGGAGAGGCGATTCGCCGCATCCGCGAGATCGTCGCCCGCGGCGAAGCCGTCCGCGGCGAAGAGGTCGTGATGGCCAACGGCCGCCACTGCCTCCGCGACTTCATCCCCATCAATCTCGACGGGAAGTTCTACGGCAGGCTCTGGCATCACATCGACATCACCGATCGCACGCGGGCCGAGGAGCGGACGCGGCTGCTCGCCGACGTTACCGCCCGCCTGCTGGCCACCGACAAGCCGCAATGGATCGCCGACACCCTCTGCCGCAAGGTGATGCAGCACCTCGGCTGCCACGCCTTCTTCAATTATCTGTTGGACGAGCGGAGCGGGCGGCTGCACTTAAACGCCTGCGCCGGCATCCCCGAGGAGAAGTCGCGGGAGATCGAATGGCTCGACTTCGGCGTGGCGGTCTGCGCGGGAAAAGGGGACAGGCACCTTTTGTGCGAAGCACCCGAGGGGCCGTTCCGGCAAAAGGTGCCTGTCCCCTTTTCCCGCATCGTTGCCGCGGACATCCAGAACACCGACGACCCCCGCGCCGACATGGTGCGTTCGTTCGGCATCCAGGCCTACGCCTGCCACCCGCTGATGGACCAGGACAAGGTGATCGGCACCCTCTCTTTTGGCTCGCGGAGCAAGCCGGCCTTCGCCGAGGACGAGTTGGCGCTGATGAAGGCGGTCGCCGACCACGTGTCCATCGCCATGCAGCGCGTCCGCCTGTTGGAATCGTTGGATCGCCACGCCCGGGCCGCCGAAGCCGCCAACGCGGCCAAGAGCCAGTTCCTGGCCAACATGAGCCACGAGCTGCGGACGCCGATGAACGCCATTCTCGGCATGATCAACGTCGCCCTGCCGAAAACCGCCGACCCAACCGTCAAGGACTGCCTGCAAACCGCCAAGGGATCGGCCGACCTGTTGCTGACGCTCTTAAACGACCTGCTCGATTCGGCGCGGATCGACGCCGGCAAGCTGGAACTGGAATCGACCCCCTTCAGCCTGCGGCGGATGTTGCAGCAGATCGCGCAAGTCCTTTCGCTCCAGGTGATCGAAAAGGGGCTGACGCTGCACTGTCGCACGCCCGACGCCATGCCCGACGCGGTGGTCGGCGACCGCATTCGCTTGCAGCAGGTGCTGCTGAATTTGGCCGGCAACGCCATCAAGTTCACCGAGCGCGGCGAGGTGGAGATCAGTCTGAAGGTCATCGAGGGGCTAGGGGCTGGGGGCCAGGGGACAGAGGATACGCGCGGCGGAGAATCTACCTTCCCTAGCCCCCAGCCCCTAGCCCCTAGCCCCCAGCCCCTAGCCCCTAGTCCCCAGCCCCTAGCCCCTAGTCCCCAGCCCCTAGCCCCTAGTCCCCAGCCCCTAGCCCCATCCGTCGCCCTGCAATTCTCCGTGCGCGACACGGGCATCGGCATCTCGCCGGAGGCCAAAGAGCGGCTCTTCCAGCCCTTCACCCAAGCCGACGCCTCGACGACGCGGCGCTTCGGCGGCAGCGGCCTGGGGCTCTCGATCTGCAAGAGCCTGGTGGAGATGATGGGCGGACGCATCTGGGTCGAGAGCGAATTGGGCCGCGGCAGCACTTTCCACTTCACCGTTCGCTTGCCGCTGGCCAAGGAACTGCCGCCCGATCTCGAATTCCCCGTGGTTGCCTCGGCGCCGGTCCGCAGGCTGCGAATTCTGCTGGCCGAAGACAATCCGGCCAACCAAAAACTGGCCGCCCACGTCCTTCGCGACCGCGGCCATGCCGTCGAGTTCGCCGCCAACGGCCAGGAGGCGATCGCGCTGGCCGAGCGCAACCGTTACGACGTGATCCTCATGGACGTGGGAATGCCCGGCATCGACGGCATCGAGGCCACCGTCGCCATCCGCAAGTGCGAAGCGGAGAAGGGGTCAGGGGTCAGGGACCAGGGATCAGTGGCTAGTGGCCAGGGATCAGTGGCCAGTGGGCAGTCGGCAGTCGGCAGAGGAGAGGGGAGAGAGGAGAGGGGAGAGGGGAGAGAAGAGGTTGTGTCCGCCCTCCGCCCTCCGCCTTCCCGTGTGCCGATCATCGCTCTGACCGCCCACGCCTCGGCAGCCGATCGGCAACAGTGCTTCGCCGCCGGCATGGACGGTTATCTCTCCAAGCCGATCGACGCCGACGAGATGATCGTGGTCGTCGAGAGTTGGGCCGCCGGCGCGGGCGAAAAAGGGGACAGGCCCCATTTGCCGGAACGGCCCGACCAACCTGCGGTCGTTGCCCGGTGCTTCGCACAAATGGGGCCTGTCCCCTTTTTCGCCTCCTCCGCCGACCCGGCGGTCTTCGATCTGGCTACGGCAATGGTAGAATGTCTGAACAAGCGGGACTTGCTCGGGCAGATCATCAATTTCTTCTTCAGGGACGCCGACGTGCTCCTGCCGCGAATGCACGCCGCCTTGCGGGCCGGCGACGTCGAAGAGGTCGGCCGCCTAGGACACCGTCTCAAGGGCACGTTGCTGCACCTGGGCGCCGACGCGGCCCGCGAGGCTGCCCGCCGCGTCGAACGACTGATGTTGCCCGACGCCCAGCCCGCCGATGCCGCGGATGCCGTCGCCGCGCTCGAGCGCGAGTGCGACCGCCTGAAGCAGGCCTTGGCCCCGCACCGCCCGCCGGCTTGACTTGCCTCCGCTTCAGGGCTCACCACGGAGACACGGAGGACACGGAGAAAAGGATGAGGGATGAAGGATAACGGATGAAGCTGATCGCAGCCCATCCCTCATCCCTTATCTCTCATCTCTCATCCTTCATGCCTTCCTCCGCGTTCTCCGTGTCGCCGTGTTGAGACGTCGTTGCAGCGGCGACAGCTTCCCCGTTTTTACAGCATATTCATCCCCCGCGACCGCAGTCGCGGGGCGTTCTGCCGATGTTATTCATCCGGCTTTCATCCGCCCCTTCCTATTTCGGCGCAAGTCGATTGCGACTACAATTCGCGATATTCCGGGAAACACACTTCTTCTCACGGAGCCATACCATGACCAAGCAGGGGAAGGATCGACTTTTTGCGGAGTTGCCCGACCTCCGCGGTCCGGGCCGCTGCACAATCGCCGCCTATTCCGAGTTCATGCCGGCCCCGCGAATCGGCTGGCGGCCCTACGACGCCGCGCCCCCCGGACGCGGAAAAGGGGACAGTCCCCATTTGCCGGAACGGCCCGAAGGGTGCTTCGCACAAATGGGGACCGTCCCCTTTTCCGCTCGCGACGATGGCGATCCCTTCGCCTGGCAAATCAGCGAACGCGAAGAGATCTTCGAATTGCAGCCGGGCCTGCAACACATCGCCGGCGAAGTGCTCAACGCCCTGATGCACCTCGACCGCGAGCAGGCGGCGCAAGGCATCAGCCGCGAGAAGTTGGTGGGCAATCGCTACTGGCCGCGCGAACTGGCGGGGTTACCGGGGGCCGTGCCCCACGAGCGCTACGTCGTCTTTCTGCCGCTGGCCCTCTCGCAGACCAAAGACGACAAAGGCCGCGTCCGCTGGACCTTTTTCGGCAGCAGCGAACAGGGGCCGGATCGGGCTTTTTGGAAGAGCTTCTACCGCGCCCCCGGCCGCGAACACCCGCCGGAGTATGCCGCCGATTTCATCCGTCGCCTGCTGCACGCCGCCTACGGCGAAACGCCCGAGCGATTGGCCGATCTCCGCCGTGCGGGTTTTCGCATTCTGCCCGGCTCGGGCGAAGAGGTCTGCCCGTTGTGGCGGCAGGACGAGTTGCCCGCCTGGACGAAGCCCTTCTTGCTTGCCGCCCGCGAGCCGATCGACGAGGTGAAATACCTGCTGACCTTCCGCCCGTTCGGCTCGTTGCCGCCGGCGGTGCGAAAAGCATACTTGGGCGGGTCGCTGCATCTGTTGCCCTTTCCCGGCAGCCTGATCTTCTGGGGCTGTTTGCCCTATCTCAAGTTGCAGCACGAGTTGCCGCTGGCGATGCAGATTCCGCTGCTGAATGTCTGCGATCGGCACGAGATGCCGCAAGGCGTGCGGATTCCGCAGTCCGGCTGGCTGCACGAGCCGCATCCCGGCCTGCCCGAGCCCGACCTGCACAAGGGCAAGCTGCGAAACAGCTACCGCCGCACCAGCCGCTGGACCCGCGTCGCGCGGCACGAAAACGAATTGTCCGTAACCGGCCGCGAAGACAGCCTCGCCCACGTGTTGTTCAGCGCCGAGCCGGACGACGTGGGGCTGTACGGCAAACCGATGGCCCGCAACTCGCAAATCTGGACGTACGATTACGAGTTGCTGCTCGACGGTCCGCGGGCGGGCCGCCGCGAGTTGAGCCGCGCCGCCGGAACGCTGCGTGCCGGGGGACAATTCGGCTACCGCTTCTATTTCCCGCCGATGCAGGCCGGCCAGTATGACCTGTTCTGGCAGCGGCCCGTCACCGCGTTTTGGGACGCGAAAACTAAAGAAACGCGATTGCTGCCCGACGCCCCCGGCGGCTATTTCACTGCCTATCGCAGCGACAAGCCCGATCTGGCCCGTCCGGTTGAGCTCTGGCCGCAGTTCCAGCGTCGCCCCGAATACCTCGCCTTGGCCGAGGGCTATCGCCACGCCTACACCAACGTCGAGCATCAGTTCGCGCTGAATGCCCACAAGCTGCTGGAGGTCTGCGAGTTTCTCGGCGGCGAGCCGCTGCCGCCCGATTTCGCCCGGCAGATTTTGCACGTTCCCAAAGAGCAGACGCTCTCCGAGTGGCTCGACGCGGCGGCCAAGTGGGGCCACAGCGACGGCTACGGCTCGCTGTTGCACGACACGCTGCGGCGGATCGTCGCCCCGGTCGGCGATCCGTCGTTGCAACCCCTGCCCGAGCCGATCACCTACCACCGCACCGCCACCCGCGGGTTTGAAGTCGCCTACTGGCGGACGATCCTGGAACTATCCGCCGGCCGATTCCTCAACAAGGACAACGCTGACTGCGTCCACGACCCCGCCTCCGATTCGCTCCGCAAGCACGCCCATCGGGATCTGGAGGCGCTCGGCGACCATCTGCTCGATTACTATCGAAAGTTGATCGCCAAACACGGCATGACGGACAAGGCCATCGCCGGCGATTTGCCCTTCTCCTGGCAGACCGATTTCGAGTTTTCCTGGATGGGCGGCTGGGACATCAATCAGCCGGCGCGGACCGAGGAACGCGATCTGTTGGTGGTGATCCCCGGTCGCGATCGCCGCCGCGCAGTGATTATGGCCGACCATTACGACACCGCCTACATGGAAGACGTCTATTACAAGGAGAAAGGCGGCAAACTCGCCCGCGTGGCCGCCGCCGGGGCCGACGACAATCACTCCGCCACCGCCGCGCTGATGCTCGGAGCGACGATCTTCCTGGAGCTTAGCCGCGCCGGCCGACTCGATTGCGACATCTGGCTGGTACACTTGACCGGCGAGGAATTCCCTTCCGATTGCATGGGTGCCCGCCGCTTGGCCCAATGGCTCGTCGAGGGCAATCTGCGGCTGCGGCACTCGGAGGGCAAGCGGCTCGATCTGTCGCGCGTCCGCGTCGAAGGCGTCTACGTCCTCGATATGGTCGCCCACAACCGCGAGCATGACCGCGACGTATTCCAGATTTCGCCCGGCTCCAGCCGCCAATCGTTCGCCCTGGCCCACCTGGCCCATCTGGCCAATCGAATATGGAATGCCCAGGCCGAGCAGTGGAACCAGCGCGGTCAGCGGCGCAACGCCGATCGCGGCCGCCGAAGCACCGACGGCCGCACCATTCCCGCGGTCGCCCGCCATCCACAGCTCAGCGGCGAAGTCCGCCCCCCGCGCGATCCCCGCAGTTCGCTCTACAACACCGACGGCCAGATCTTCTCCGACGCCGGCGTCCCGGTCGTCCTCTTCATGGAGAATTACGACATCAACCGCACCGGCTATCACGACACAAAGGATACGATGGAGAACATCGATCTCGATTACGGCGCCGCGGTGGCCGCAATCGCCATCGAATCGGTCGCCCGAGCGGCCGCGCAAAACAACGGGGCCTAGCATTTTCTATCACTCGCGAGTGAAGCCCAAGAAGCCGGGCAAGGAACAACTCCATGGCCTCCCGAGACGATCTTCTTAGGATTCTGTGTAATTCCAGAGTTACGCTCGGAGCTTTCAACCGGTCAAAGTTCATGCGCCGCCGCGACTTGGAAATCGCAGAAAAAGTGGTCACCATGAGGGACCTCGGCGAGTGTTTTTGTCCTTGGTATTACGTGAATCAAGGGAAGCCGACAGAGGTTGATTACGGTACGGCGGAATGTCTGATCGCGGCTCGCGCCATGAAGGTAAATCAACGCGAACTCATTGACTTGAAGAATGAAAGGAAGATTCAGATCGAGAAGTACCGGCAGGAACTGAAAACGCGAGTTGCCCCGGAGGAGCCTCTACTCTTGGCCCTTGACACGAGGACCGGGAAGTGCCTTGTCTTGGATGGAAACAAGACATCTTGTGCCGTATGTAGGAACTTCCTAGATGATGAGACACAAGACGGTCGTCCTGTTCCTGCCATTCAAGCCGCTGGGCCATACCTAGAGAACATCGTTGGAGATTTTTGTATTATCAACAGGGACTAGCGGCTGCACCCCTTCCGGAGGCGGAAACGGGTACATCACTGATTTTGGCAAACTACACAGCTCATAATCAGTGATGTCCCCGTTGTGGCGCTCGGGAATCGTCATGAACAACGATCCAAACTTCTCGCGACTTCTCCGCGGCACGCTGGTCGCCCTGTTCGTTTGCGCGGCCCTGGTCCTGTTGTGCTACTTCTTTGTCGATCGTCCGGTCGCCTTCTTCGTTCATAATCACAGGTTCGCCGACGATCGCGTCTTGAAGTGGTTGACTTACCTGCCGCCCCTTGTGCAGGCCGCGGTGCCGCTGCTGCTGGCGGCATTTGCAGTCCGCCGGGCTTTCGGGCCGTTGCAGCGGTGGGAGAAGGTGGTGGTGGTCGCCTGCGTGAGCCTGGTCCTGGCCGAGCAGTTCCGCGGTAGTCTCGCCTACGCCTTCGGCCGCTACTGGCCGGAAACTTGGATCAATGACAACCCGTCACTGATCCGCGACGGGGCCTACGGGTTCCACCCCTTTCACCACGGCATCGCCTACGACAGTTTTCCCTCGGGCCACACCGCCCGCACGCTGGTCGTCGCGACGGTCATCTGGATCGCCTATCCGAGATGGCGTTGGGCCTGCGGGCTGGCGTCGCTGGCCGTGGCCCTCGACTTGTTGGGGATGGATTATCATTTCGTGGGAGACGTGATCGCGGGCGGATTCGTCGGCGGCATCGTGGGAGCGTACACCGCCCGCTGCGCCGGCATCGCATCGCGGCGTGAGGAAATGGGGGGGCGTAGCAAACATTCTTGGCGGTGACTTCCGGGGCCGAAGGCCCAGCCGTTCGCCCAGCCCAGGGCAACGCCCTGGGGAGCGGAGCCCAGCACGGCGATGTACCGGCCCAACGGGCCAACCGTTCATCGAATCGTTGGCCCGTTGGGCCGGCAATGTTGTTCTCTCGCGCCACTCCTCCCCAGGGCGTTGCCCTGGGCTGGGTGAACCGTGAGCCGCACCCAAATGGGGACATCACTGGTTTTGTGAAAATAGTCAGTCTACAATCAGTAATGTCTCGTTTTCCCGCCCAGCGTGCACCTTCCTGCTTTCGCGTTTTCGCCATTTCGTCCTTTCGTGATAGACAACAGCAACGCCTTGCTTCCCGGAGACCTCCCACCATGCGAACGCTGCTACAACTAAGTTCATTGGCGGTTCTCTCGCTTGTCGCTCTTTGCGGCGCGTCGGCCGCGGAGCTTCGCGTACTGCCGGCGGGACATTTGCCGAAAGATGTGCGGCTGGAGCCGCTGAAAGACCAGAACGGGTACTTTCCCTTCACGCCGCCAAAGACCCGCGAGGCCTGGCAACAGCGTGTCGAGCAAGTGCGGCGGCAAATCCTGGTGGCGGCGGGCTTGTGGCCGATGCCGCCCAAAACGCCGGATCATGCGGTGATCCACGGCCGCGTCGATCGCGACGGCTATACGGTCGAAAAGGTCTATTTCCAGAGCTATCCGGGCCATTTCGTCACCGGCAGCCTCTATCGGCCGAAGGAGCGAACCGGCCGCCTGCCCGCCGTCTTGGCCCCGCACGGACATTGGGCCAACGGCCGCTTCTTCGACGCCGGCGCGAAGGAGATCCGCTGGCAACTCATCCGCGGCGAAGAGCGTTTTGAAGTGGGCGGCCGGTACATCCTCCAGGCCCTCTGCGTGCAGTTGGCCCGCATGGGCTGCGTCGTGTTTCAGTACGACATGGTGGGCGTGGCCGACAGCCGGCAACTGCCGCACTCGCCCCAGTGGCAGCCGAAGCGCGATACGGCCGGCCGTTGGGGATTGGCCAGCCCGCAGGCCGAAGCCTGGCTGCAAACCAATTTCGGGCTGCAAACCTACAATTCGATCCGGGCGTTGGATTTCGTCTGCGGCCTGCCCGACGTCGATTCCGCCCGCATCGGCATCACCGGCGGCAGCGGCGGGGCGACGCAGACGTTCATCCTATGCGCCGTCGATCCCCGCCCGGCGGTCGCCTTTCCTGCCGTGATGGTCTCGACCGCGATGCAGGGCGGCTGCAACTGCGAGAATGCCCCCTATCTGCGGATCGGCACGGGCAACGTCGAGTTCGCCGCGATGTTCGCCCCCAAGCCGCTGGGCATGACCGCCGCCGACGATTGGACCCACGACATGGCGACCAAAGGCTTTCCCGAGCTGAAGCGGCATTACAAACTCCTGGGCGCGGAAGAGAACGTGATGCTCAAGCCGATGCTGCAATTCGGCCACAACTACAATTACGTCAGCCGGGCGGTGATCTACTCGTGGTTCAACAAGCATCTGAAGCTGGGCCTGCCCGAGCCGGTCGTGGAAGAGGATTTTCGCCCGCTGTCGATCGCCGAGATGAGCGTTTGGGACGAGCGGCATCCCGCCCTGCCGGGCGATTACGCCCATCAACAGGCGTTCTTGCACGATCTGACCGAATCGACGCGGCGGCAGATCGAATCGCTCACGCCCAACGACGAGCGGTCGCTGGCCGAGTATCGCCGCATCGTGGGCGGGGCGGTGCAGGTGATGATCGGCCGCGGGCTGCCCGAGGCCGGGTCGCTGGAGGTCGCCGATTGTACCACCACGGACCTCGGGCCGTACAAGCTGATGAAGTTCCTGCTTCGCTATCCGGCCGGGCGGGAAGAGTTGCCCGTGGTGCGGCTGATTCCGAAACAGTGGAACCGCCGCGCGGCGATTTGGGTCGATCCGCAGGGCAAGCAAGGGCTGCTGGCCGGCGACAGCCGACCGCGGCCGGGCGTGCGACGGTTGCTCGACGGCGGCTACGACGTGCTTGCCGCCGATCTGTTCGGCCAGGGCGAGTTTACCGGCGACGGCCGGCCGCTGGCCCGTTCGCGGCTGGTCGAGGGCTGCATCGAGATGACCTTCGGTTACAATCCGCCGACGTTCTCGCAGCGCGTGCGGGACTTGCTTACGCTGGTGGCCTTCGAGCGCGGCGGCCGCGCGCCGGCCGATCGGGTCTACATGATCGGGCTGGCCGGGGCGGGCCACTGGGTCGCCGCCGCCCGCGCGATCGCCGGCAGCGCCATCGACCGCGCCGCGATCGACACCGCCGGCTTCCGTTTCGCCCGGGTCGCCGCCTTCGACAATCCCGACTTCCTCCCCGGCGGCGCCAAGTACAACGATCTGCCCGGCGTGATCGCCCTTTCCGCCCCCAATCCGCTCTGGCTCGCCGGCGAGGGAGAGACGCCGCCGCCGATCATCGCCGCCGCTTACCACGCCGCCGGTCACCCGGAGTACATAACCTCCTATGCCGGCGACGCCGCCGCCAGTGAATCGGCTGCCGTGGAATGGCTGTTGAAGTGAGGTACTGTAACAAAACGTGTTGACTTGCTGCGGCATTGCAGGAGGCGAGTCCTGTCGCCGATTGGAAAGGGAAAACGCAACCGTTTACAGGCCGGCAAAGTCGCCTTTCGCTCCGCGAAAGCAGCGCCACTTTCGCGGAGCGAAAGGCGACAAAATCGGCGACAGGAGTCGCTCCTACAGCCGCGGATTGAGCAACTCACTACGCCAGCCCGTCAAAATCGTAGAGCCAATCGAGCTTGGCGGAGTTGGACAAATTGGCCAGCGCGGCGGAGGCCAGGGCGCTTTGGGCGCTGCTCGATCCCCAGGTGAACGAGCCGGTTAGTGTCGAGACGTTGCCGGCCCCGTCGGTTGCGGTGATCGTGTAGGTGTGCGTGCCGGCCGCCATCGAGCTGAGCGTGGCGGAGAAGTTCACGCCGGAAGACGCCTTGTACGGGCCGTAGACGTTGGCCGCGGCCTTGCCGTCGATCTGGATCGAGGAACTTTTCACCCCCTGGGCGTCGAAGCAGTTCCAACTGATGAACGCTTTCGCCTGCGAGACGGCCACCTGGCTGATCAGCGGGCCGGTCGGGTTCGCCAAGGTGAAATTCCAGTTCTGCGTCGATACGTTGCCCTGCTTGTCGGTGGCGGTAAGCGTGGCGGTGTGCTGGCCGGCCGCCAAGGAGCCCAAGGGCGCATAGTAGTTCACGCCGGACGAGGCGGCGTAAGGGCCGCCGATATACGCCGCCGTCTTGCCGTCGATCGCCACCGACGAGCCGGCCACGCCGTCGGCGTCGAAGACGTTCCAAGTGATCACGTCGGTCGTTTCCGACACGGCCATCTGGCTGATCGTCGGGCCGCTGCTGACGACGGTGAAGGAGGCGGTCGTGCTCGAATGGTTGCCCAGTTTGTCGGTCGCGGTGATCGTATAGCTGTGCTGGCCGCCGGCCAGCGAGCCCAGCGGCGCGGCGTAGTTGAGGCCGGAGGACGATTGATACGGGCCGTAGATGGCCGAGGCCGTCTTTCCGTCGATCGTGACCGTCGAGCTGGCCACGCCGTCGGCATCGAGCACGTTCCAAGTAATGATCCCCTTGGCCTGCGAGACCACGACCTGGCCGATCACCGGACTGGAGTTGGGCGGAGCGACGACGGTGAATGTGCCCGTGGCCGTGCCGGTGACCCCCTTCGAATCGGTCGACTGGATCGCGTAGCTGTGGTTGCCGGCCGCCCAGGTTCCGATCATGCAGGAATAGTAGATGCTGCTGTACGGGCCGCTGATCGGCGTGATTGCCTTGCCATCCACCGTCACCGTCTGCGAAGCGAGGCTGTAGGCGCTGGAGATCGCCCAGGTGATTCTCAGGTTCTCGTTCGATTCGAGCGTGCCGTTGGTGTACGTCGCCTCGGCGACGACCGGGGAATAGACCGAGAGGTCGTCGTTGACAATCGTGCCCACGCCTCTGCTGTTGGAGATGGTGGCGTTGCTGGGGCTACTGAGGTAGACGTAGAAGGTCTCGTCGGGCTCGACGGTTGTGTCGCCGTTGACGGTGACGCTGATCGTCTTGGCGGCGTTGTCGCCGGGGTTCCAGGTGAGCGTACCGCTTTGGGCCACGTAATCGCCGCTGGCGGCGGTGGCTGTGCCGTCGGCGGTGGCGAAGTTGACGCTCGTCGGCAGCGTGTTCGTCCCCGAGATGCTCACGGTGAAATTGAAGGTCGTGGTTCCGCTGTTTCCTTCGGCCAGCGTTACGTTGCCGATCGAGAGCACCGGAATGAAGGCTTCGGGAAGGGTGTAGGCGTAATCGCTCCAGGGTCCTTGCAGGCTGGCGCTGTTGTTGTAAGCCATCACCCGCCACGCGTACGTGTCGCCGGCCGTCAGCGATGTGCTGGGAGTATAGGATGTGCCGCTTACCGCTGCGCTGCTGAGCACCGTCTGGCCGGTCGTTTGATCTACTAGATCGAGGTAATAGCCGGTGGCCCCGGCTACCGCCGACCACGAGGCCGTGGGCGTCAGCGTAACGACGGTGGGATTGCTGCTGTTGTTGACCGGCCAGGAGAGCGTGGGCGCGGTGAGCGAGGTAACGACCGTGAACGTGGTCGAGACGGCGACGGGCGACGATTCCAGATTCACGCCGCCCGTGCCGGGATTCGACAAATTGGGGAACTGCGACCAGACCGAGAACGTGTAGCTGTGCCCGGAGATCAGCCCGCTCGCCGAAGTTGACAATTGAGTCGTGATCGCGCCGGTCGACAGGGTTACGCTGCCGCCGGTGGTGTTGTCGGTCAGCAGAACCCGATAGGAGATTGCGTCGTTGACCGCTCCCCAGTTGAACGTGGCGCTGGTGGCCGTCAGTACGGAAGACGGCGGCGAGACGAGCGTCGGCGCCGGCACGTCCTGCCCCAGCCATTCGGCGATCGCATCGGCATGGGGCGTGCCCAGGCCGCTGGCATAATCGTAGCCGGTGGTGGCCGAGTAATAATTATTGTTGCCAGCGACGACGTCGTGAAACGCCGTCGCGTACCAGTTGGAGTTCTGGTAAGTCGCATAGAGATCGAGGATCGCCCCGTGCCCGAGGCTCGAATTGCCGCCGATTTGTGCTCCCTGGTTGGCAATCGTGATCAGCGCCGCCCAAGACGGGGCGGCCACGCTTGTTCCCCCATTCTCCGACCAAGGATTCGAGGGGTAATCGTAAGAATCGTAAATGTAGCAACTGCCGTAGCCGTGGAAGGAGACGTCGGGGGTCACGCGATACTGCGAGCCGGTAATGCCGCTCTGCCAGGTAGGCGCCAGGAAGATTGAACTTGGTCCCCCCGCACTCGCATCTCCCGGCCCGTCGTTCCAGACCTCTTCATGAACGTAATCGCCCGCCGGATCGACTACCGGTTGCGACGTTGCGTAGAACGCCGCTCCGCCCACCGAGAGCGCCCAGGGGCTGGTCGAAGGATAATCGACCATCTCGCCGTTGTGCTCGTCGCCGCTGGAGACGACAAACGTGATGCCCGGATGCTGGGCGCCGATCGTCTCGAACGCCGGATACCAGCCGAGATCGGAGGCGTCGGGCTTTTCCGCGCGCCGAAACTCAGCGAAACCACCGAGACGCCCGAGATGCTCGCCGCGGCCCCCATCGCGGTGACGATCTGTTGGTCCGAACTGGCTTCGACCAGAACAATGTTCGCCCCCGGGGCAAGTGCGTGTACCCATTCGACGTCCATCGACGTCTCGATCGAATATCCCGTGCTGCCCGACGGACTCGGCAGCGTACTCGTCACGTTGCCCGACGAACTGACCCCCACCTTGCTGAAGAATCCCGAGTGCTCGGGAATGCCAAACTGAAGATCGAAGGCGTGCAGGTCGCTGGCCATGTTTGGGTCGTCGAGTTCATCGACGATGGCGATCGTCTGCCCGCTGCCGTCGCCCTTGACGCCGCCGGCGAACTGAATCAGGTCGAAGCCATAGGCATGTTCAATCTGGGCGGGCGTCAATCCACCGCCCGGGAGAGCCGCCGAGAGGAGTGAACGGTCCTCGAGCGTTTCGATCCGCAGCGTGCGGGTGAACGGAGAGCAGTCCGCCTTGCCTCGCTGCCGCAACCGTCTCGACCGTCTCGCGCCCCGATCAAGAAATCCTGCCATACGTGCCTCCACCTATCGCTGCCCGTGCCTGACGTCCCCCGGACTACCCCCCCGATCGCAGGAATGAAAAGGAGAGACGTTCTACGAAGCCCTCTTCGTTCCTGCGCATCGACCAAGTCATCTTTTTTCTTCGTTAGTGTCCTTCTCTGCCATGCGACGCGAAGCCTGCACGATTACCCAAAACCCCCGCCGACAGGGTGGAAAGCAACAGTGTTCCGGTGCCTGGGAAGCGGTTCGTGACCTCAGAGTTCAGCAACCAAACCCATCCAAAGGGTTAGACGGTGGGCCGGAGACCGCCTCGCGCCCGTGGCAATAGGGCCGGGTTGACCACTCTCTCATTATCCGCCCCGCCCACGAAGGAATCAAGCGCCGAACCGCCGCTCCCTGTGCCATCAGCGGACAGGGAGTCCCCGGCCAATTGTTGCCCCCTATCATTGCAGGACGTTTATGGCCGGAAGTTGCAACACCCGTCCTCCTTGGCCGTGGGACCAATTCCTAGCAACAGACGTTTTCGCGGCACAGGGGTCCACGCGCGGCGTTGACGCATTGGCGGCAGATAGTGACAATGGAGCCGCTGAATCGAAGGGCTGCGCCGGCTGCCAAACGGCCGGGAACCGAGGCCTGTCGCTACGGTCCGACGTTGGCATCGCTTTCTCCCCCCGCACACAACGATGAATTGTTGCAGGAATTGCCTGTTATGAAGCCCATGACCCGCCAGCCAAAAAAGACCAAAAGAAGCAAGAGGCTAACTCTCAAGGACCGGCTCTCCCGATTGACGTACATCGAGGCCGTCAAACTCCTGGGGGCGGAAGGGCCGCAGTTGATCCGCCAGGGCGCGGCCTACGACAATATCGACATCGACCGCGACGTCTATTTTCGCGGCGATCTGTTCCGCCTGAAGCTCCGCGGCATCGGCCAAAGAGGCAGCGACGTTGTGGCGACCATCACCACGATGGCCGAAGCGAAGCATCGGCTGCGGATGAACTGCACCGCCTGCGAAACGGTCTGCGAACACATCGGCGCGGCGGTTTCGCTGATCTTGGAGGAGAAGACCGTCCTGGGCCTGGCGGCGACCCCCGCCGAAAGCCGCCCCCTTGAAATGCTCAGCGAGCAGGAACTGCTCGAACAGGCGCTCCGCGACCGTCTGGAGCGGGCGAAGACCGAGAAGTTCCGCCTGCAATCGTCCGATCCGCAACGGCCCTGGGCCGATTACACGGTGACCAGCGCCCTGTCGGGCAAGACCTATCGCGTGGCCCTGCGCGGCGAAGAGCGAGGCGATTCCTTCTGCTCCTGCCCCGATTTCCGCACGAACACGTTGGGCACCTGCAAGCACATCATGCACGTGCTGCACCGCGTCAGGCGGCGGTTCCCCACCTCCGCGAGGAAGAAGCCGTATCGCAACGACGAGCCGTTTGTCCACGTGCTCTACGGCGAGCAGCTTGCGCTGCGGCTGCAATTGCCCGATCGTCCCAAGCCCGAGCTTGCCGAAGCGGCCGGCGCGTTGGCCGACCGTCCGATCAACGACGTGCGGCGGCTGGTCGATTGCCTCAAGCGGCTGGGGCAACTGGGACACGAAGTGAGCGTCTATCCCGACGCCGAGGAATTGATCGAGCGGCGGCTCTTCGAGTTGCACATGCGCGAGCGGATGGCCGAGATTCGCAAGAATCCGGCGGACCACCCGCTGCGGAAGGCGTTGCTGAAGATCGAGTTGCTCCCCTACCAGCTCGAAGGGGTCGCCTTTGCGGCCGGCTGCGGCCGCGCCATCCTGGCCGACGACATGGGCCTGGGCAAGACGATCCAGGGGGTGGGCACGGCCGAGATCCTCGCCCGCGAAGCCGGCATCGGCCGCGTGTTGGTCGTATGCCCCGCCTCGCTGAAGTCGCAGTGGCGCAACGAAATCCACCGCTTCTCCGACCGCACGGTCCAACTGATCACCGGCACCGCCGCCGAACGCGCCAGGCAATACGACAACGACGCCTTCTTCACCGTCTGCAACTACGAGCAGGTGCTCCGCGACATCCTGCCGATCGAGCGGGTGCGCTGGGACCTGATCGTGCTGGACGAGGGGCAGCGGATCAAGAACTGGGAGTCGAAGACGGCGCGGATCGTGAAGGGGCTGCGCTCGAAGTTCGCCCTGGTCCTTAGCGGCACGCCCTTGGAGAACCGGCTGGACGAATTGTATTCGGTGGTGCAGTTCGTCGACGACCGCCGCCTGCCGCCCGCCTTCCGCTTCTTTCACCGTCACCGCATCGTTGACGAAAAGGGAAAGGTGCTCGGCTACAAGAACCTCGATCAGTTGCGGGAGAACCTGCGGCCGATCCTGCTCCGCCGCACCCGCGAGTCGGTGCTGCAGCAGTTGCCGCCGCGCACCAGCGAGATCGTCCGCATCCCGCCGACCGACGAGCAAGCGGCCATGCACGCCGCCCACATGCAGACCGTCTCGATGATCGCGCGGAAGTCCTTCATCTCCGAGATGGACTTGCTGCGGCTGCAGAAGGCGCTGCTGATGTGCCGCATGTCGGCCGACGGCAGCTTCCTGGTCGACAAGCAGACGCCCAATTTCTCCAGCAAGCTGGAGTATCTCGGCGAGTTGTTCGACGGGCTGTTCGCCGAGCCCGGCTGCAAGGCCCTGCTCTTCTCGGAATGGACGACGATGCTCAACCTGATCGAGCCGCTGCTGAGGAAGCGGAAGATCGAGTTCGTGCGGCTGGACGGCTCGGTGCCGCAGAAGAAACGGCAGGAAATCGTCAATCGCTTCCAGAACGACCCGCAATGCCGGCTGTTCATCACCACCAACGCCGGCTCGACCGGCCTGAATCTGCAAGCGGCCAACACGGTGATCAACGTCGATCTGCCCTGGAACCCGGCGGTGCTCGAACAGCGCATCGGCCGGGCGCACCGCATGGGCCAGCGGCAGCCGGTGCAGGTCTACGTGCTGGTGACGGAAGAGACGATCGAGGAGGGCCTCTTGAATACGCTCTCGGCGAAGCACGACTTGGCCCTGGCGGCCCTCGACGCCGAGTCGGAGGTGACCCAGGTCGATCTGCAAAGCGGCATCGAGGAACTGCGGCGGCGGTTGGAGGTGCTGCTGGGGGCCAAGCCCGAGGCGCCGCTGGACGTGACCAAGCGGGAAGAGGTCGTCGAGCAGGTCGAGCGAGTCGTCGATCGCCGCGACCGCGTGGCGGCGGCCGGCGGCGAAATGCTGGGGGCCGTCTTCAACTTCCTCGGCGAGCTGGTTTCGCAAGACGGCGCGGAGCCGCCGGCCGACCCGCTCGTGGCCGAGGTCAGCAGCCGGCTGGCCGAATGCGTGGAAGAGGACGCGGCCGGGCGGCCACGGCTGACGATCACCCTGCCCGACCGCAACGCCCTCGATTCGCTCGCGCAGACGCTGGCGCGGCTGATGCTGGCCGGCGGCAACAAGGCGGATTGACTACGACGCCGTCCAAAGAGTTCTCGTCAGCGAGAAACGCCCCCCGATTGCAATCGGGGAGCTTTCCTGGGCGGCAGGAATTTCCTGCAACGCCTACTACGCCGACAGCAGGTCGCTGCCGTCGTAGAGCCAGTCCGCCTTGGCGGAAGCCGTCGCGTTTGCCGCCACAGCTGCCCACACCGCCTCGCTTGCCGCCGAGCTCTGCGGGCCGGCGACGCTCAGTGTGCCGCTGAGCGTCGAGGAGTGCCCGGCCTTGTCGACGGCGGTAATCGAGTACGCATGCGTGCCGACGGCAAGTGCGCCGACGACCGCGGCGTAGTTCACCCCTTGCGCTGCGGCGTACGGCCCGTAAATCTGCGAGACGTTCGCGTTGTCGATCGTGACGCTGCAACTGGCAATGCCGTCGGAGTCGAGTGCGTTCCAGGTGAGCACTTTTTTCGCCGCCGCAAAGACCACGCTGCTGATCGTCGGGCCGGTGTTCGTCACGGCAACCGCGTCAAACGAGCCGGAGTAGTCGGATGAGCGGCCGGCCTTGTCGGTGACGGTAATCGTGTAGGTATGGTGGCCGGCGGCAACCACGCCGACGACCGCGGCGTAGTTCACCCCCTGCGCCGCGGCATACGGCCCGTAAATCCGCGAGACGTTCGCGTTGTCGAGCTTGACGCTACAAGCCGCCACGCCGTCGGCGTCAACGGCGTTAAAGGTCAGCACTCTTGTCGCCGCCGCAAACACCACGCTGCCGATCGTCGGCCCGTTGTTCGTCCCGGCAACCACGTCGAACGAACCGGAGAACGTGGACGAGTGGCCGGCCTTGTCGCTGGCGGTGATCACGTAGCTGTGGTGGCCAACGGCCAGCACGGCGGTGGACGCCGAGTAATTCACGCCCGGGGCGGCCTGGTAGGGACCGTAAACCTGCGAGACGTTCTTGCCGTCGATTTGCAGATGAGAACCGGCCACGCCATCGCTATCGGCCGCGTTCCAGCTAATCACCCTCTTCGCCGCCGAGAACACCACGCTGCCGATCGTCGGGCCCGCGGGAACCGGCGGGGTGGTATTCGGCGTGACCGTCACCGGGGTGGAGGCGAATGTCCAGCCGGCGGGCGAACTGGCGCCGAAATTGACGTGGGTCGCGGCGCTGGCGGCGGAGTTCAAGGTGAAGTCGGCGGTGTAGAGCCGTTGCGTCGCCGCTCCCGGCCAATTCTGGCTCAAGTCGGCCCAACCCACCAGCACGTACTTGTCGGTGCTCGGATCGCCGTCGCCGTCGTCGGTATCATCCTGCGGCGTCTCCTGCGTAATTTCGCCGTTTGCCAGCACGTTGCTCAGGCCGTTGAAGGTGAGCTGCGACGAATTGTAGTACATCCGCAGTCCCAGGCCGGAGAGCGCCGGGTCGGAGGGATTGGTGCTGTAATTCACGTCGAAGGTCACGTCGCCGCCCGGGGTCGCCGAGATGCTGGTTTGGCTGGGCGTGACGATCTGGCTGCCCGTCGTCTGGCTGTCCGAGGACATGGCCGAGGCCCCTGCGCAGCTTGCCATCGCACTTGACAACGAGGATGAACTCACCGTCCCCACGAAATACGAATCCAGGAAGCTCTTGACTTCGGCCGGAGTGGTTCGCGTCGCTCCCGCGCCGATCAGGCCATCGGTCGTCCAGTTTCCGCCGGGATCGCTCAGGTATTGCAAAATCAACATGCCGTCGGTCAGGGCGTCGCACTGGCCGTTGCCGTTGACGTTGAGCATTGTCGTCGAGGCCGCGTCGAGATACGACTTAATCTCGTCGTGCGTGGTTCGCGTCGCTCCCGCGTCAATCGTATCGGCGGTCGTCCAGGCGCCGTTGGGATCGAACAAATAACGCATGATCAGAGCGCCGTCGGTCGGCAGGTCACAGTCGCCGTCGCCGTTGACGTTGAGATTGGGCTCGATTGCGGTGACGTTGATGCCAGTGCCCTTGGTCTCGAGGTTTGTCGCGTCCCGGAAAGCGTAGTCGCCGGGAGCCCCGTCGTCGGGCGTCCCGGAGAAGTGTATGGTGCTCGTCCCCGTCGCACTGCTATTTAGGGTGAAATTGGCCACGAATAAGGTCACGGGCAGGGCCTGGTTCGGCCATTGTCCGGCCGCGTCGAGCCAAGAGACCATGATGTAAGTGTCACAGCCGGGGAACGCGGTGCTGTCCGACTGGCCGGTCTCCACTGAGATGCGACTCGTCTGCAACAAGCTTGAAGGTTGAAAGCCGGTGAAGGTCATGAAGGACGAGTCGTAGTACATTTTCAGGCCAAGGCCCGACAACGTGGAGTTGTTCGTCGAGGTGGTGTATTGAACGGGGACGCTGACCGATCCTCCGGCCACCGAATACAGATCGTCGGGAAGAATGGTCTGGCAGTGGGGAGCATCGCAATTGTAGATGTTGATCGTCGCGGTGTTGACAAGAAGGTTCCCGTCCGTAAGGGTCATGGTGGCGGTTCGGGGAAAGTCGGCGGCGGCGTTGTCGAGGACGACCAAAGCGACGTCCACGTACGAGTCGCCGGGAGCAATGGTCACGGAGTTGCCCGTCACCAACGTTCCAACCGCGCTCGGCGCTGGGTCGGTTTGCAGTTCATAGTCCGAGCCCGAGGTATCGGCGGCGTCGCTGTACCGTACGGCTGCTCCCGTGATGGTGAAGTTGACCTTCAGCGCGTAGGTTGTGTCTCCGGTGCGACTGATGCGGAAGGTGCTGTCGGTGGACGGCTCGATGGCATAGGCAGTCAGCGCCGACAGCGACAAGGAGAATTCGTTGTACACAATGGCGATTGCCGCGCCGCTGGATGCGCCGACCTGGTAGCCGCTCCCGCTCTCAATCCTGAAGGTTGCGGTTCTGCTGGCTATCGTGGGCTTGCTGACCAGAGTGGCCAAAGTGACATCCAGGGACGACTGGCCGGCGGGAATGGTCACCGAGTTGCCCGTCAGCGTTGTCCCGCCGACGCTCAGGGTGTAGTCGGGGTCGCCGTCGCCGTGGCCGTCGCGGACGGCGTCGCCCCCGGTGGTGAAATTCACCGTCAGGTCGGATCTCGGGTCGCCCGTGCGAACGAGGTGGTAGACGGCGGCGCCCAATGGCGCTGCGATCGAGGCCTCGCTTGCCGAGACGCTAATGACGTTCCGAATTCTCGTTGATGAGGCTGATGGTCGCGCTATCGCAGGGGGCTGCGCTGATGGCATAGCCAGTCCCCGGCTGCAATGTCATCGTCGCCGTTTCCGTTGCTGCGACGGCGCTGGTCACCGTCAAGGTGACATCGACATGGTCGCTGCCTGCCGCAATCGTGACGCTGTTGGTCGCCGGATTGCCGGAAGCGCCGCTTAGGGTGTAGCCCGTGCCGGTCATGTCGAAGTAGACCGTGAGCGGCCGGGTGATGGAGGCGCCTGCGCGGGTGATCTCAAACGTGCCGGTATCCGAGGGCCAACCGGCCCAGGGGTCGGTCGCCGCCACCGACATTAGGGGTTGGGCGATGCTGATATTGACGGTCGCGTCGTCGGGATTGCCAACGTCATAGCCGCTCCCCGGCTCCACCTGCAAAATCGCGGCTTCTGTCGGCTGGCTGCCGCCGAGCACCGTCAGCGTGACGTCCACGAACGACCGGGTGGCGGGAATCGTCACCTGGATGTCGCCCAGGTTGTCCACGATCTGGACCGCGCCGCCTGTGAGGCTAAAATCTCCCAGCTTCGCACTGCCGCCGTTCGCGTTAAGGTTGACAACTAGCGGGTTGTTCGTCGTATAGTCCGTCCGGCTGACCCTGAAGGTGCCGGTGCCGCCGCTGACGTCTCCGGCCGTTGGGTCCGGCGCTAGGATGCTCACCACCGTGTCGCCGAGACTGAGCAAACGCCTATCCTCAAGCGCCTCGAACCGCAGCCCGCGGTGGAATGCGTCGCGCCGAGCGGCCGAGGCGCGTTGATCTGAGTGCCGTTGACGTTTGCTGCCGTGGAAAGAAACAATGGTGGTAGACATTGAAAGCTCCCTTTTCTGGCAAAAGGCAGGGAATTCGTCGGATGGAGCGTTTGGGTAACGCTAATCATCTATAGCTTGTGCCCCGCTGCGTAATGGCTCATAGGGGGTGAATTTGCGCATTTCCCCGCGGCAACCGTCAAAGTTGCTGCAACCAGAAGAATCTTTGTAATCGGATTATGTTCCGCCCTTCCCTGGGCCGAAACACTAGGAGATGCCCCCCGGCTGCGCGCGTATTCCACCGCCGTTCCACGCCAAGCGGAGCGGTAAACCGGGGGATCTGTGCAAAGAAGAATGCCGCCGATGAACGCAGTCAGGCTGATAGCGGGTTGCACGGTCCTGGCGCTTGCCGCCTGCTTTGCCGCCGGCCCGGCATGGGGCGGGGGAGAGGTCACCGTTGTCGGCGTGGCTTGGCAGTCGCCGCGGGCAGCGGACCCAATTCCGGACAACGCCGCCGCCCAGCCGATCTCGCCGTGTCCCGTTGGCCAATCACCCACGCCCCAATCGTCCACGGCGGAACCCATCGCCACCCCTCCGCCCGAGGCTCCCGCGCAACCCACGTTGGACGACGACGGCAGCGAGTTTCACGAAGAGCTGTGCGACTTCGAACGTTGGCTCGACGGATTCGGCCTGAGCTGTTGGACGATCGACTACCGCTATCGTGCCCTGGCGGGCAGCGGGCTGACCAGCACCTTCGGCACGAGCCAGCCGCCGCCGACCGGCTATGCCCCATTGAGCCAACTCAACTTTCCGCTGAACTCAAGCTGGCACGGCATACGAATCGAGCGGGACCAGCCGACCTGGGGAGTGCATTTCGAGTGGATGGCCCCGCAGCAGGGCATCGACGGGCAGATGACCGACTGCGACTGGAGATACTCCGCTCCGCCCAGCCCCGATCAGCAGTTCACCGATCTGGGTTACGCCTGGGAGCGCTTTGCCGAGGGCCAAATGGTTGACCTTGGGCTCGACTTCCAGTTGTGCGATCACGTTTACAGGTTTCCCATCGAGGTTTGGCCCACCATCGGATTCCGCTGGCAGCGATTCGACATCGACTGCCACGACGGCGCGCAGCCGAAATACGACAACCAATGGCTTCCCACGTCCGACCAATATCCCGGCAACGTCATCACCTTCAACCAGCAGTTCTACGTCGCCTATCTCGGCGGCCAGTTTCGCCTGAGGATCAGGTCGGTCCTGCTGACTCTCCAAGCGGATTGGGGATATACCTGGGCGTACAATATCGACCACCATCTGGATTGCGCCGGCGATCTGTATACGATGGAAGCCACCGAAGGCAATTCCTGGCATCTCGGCTTCACCGCGGAAGTCCCGGTGACTTGCCACTTCTCTTTCGGTTTCCAATGCGATCACCTGGAGATCCGCACCTCGGGAACGCATCACCTCCAGAACTTGCCGCTCGGCGAGGACTATAGCTGGACCAACGGAGTCTCCGTCGACTCGAACCAGAACGTCGCTGATGGCGTTCCTGCGATTCCGCCTGTAGTAGAGCGCGACTCGAAGAGCGTGGTTGGAAAGGCATACCGGCCGCCGGCGGTCGGCGATCAGCCTTCAGCATTCTCGAAAGCGTGGCTGGGCGAGCCGAGCGAGTGATGCGACTATGGTTGTTTGCCCGGGCGGCGTGGTTCAACTGCGATTGTGGCGTCCACGGCTTGAGCCAAGCGGTCCAAGACGTCGGAACGTAATGTCCGCGTTCCTTCGAGAAACTCGCACAGCGTTTGCGACGAGATGCCCGCATCGGCGGCCACCTCGCGCACCAAGCGACCGCTGCGATGAACCGCCCGGCGCAGGTGTCCGCTGAAGGTGTCTTCAGCCTGGGCCTCCATCATTCGGACGTGCCGTTCAGTTAACTCCGGGAATTCGGCGGCGATCCGCGCCCGATCCCGCCGCAGTTGCTCGTTCAATTCTGGCGATATGCGGTCTTGCGGCATTTGCCGCCTCCTTGATCGTATGCTTCTCGCTCGAACGGATTATCCCGATAGGGCCTGCGACGCATCAGCCAGAGCACCAAACAACATCCCAGGTACGCGGGCCCCATTAGCGGCCCCCATCGTTCGAACTGGCGAACGTGGACCATCTCGTGATCGTGGGAGATGTCCAGGGCGGCGTCCGTCTGCCCAAAGACCGTGTGCCCCAGCGTACACGCCATCGCACCTCCAACCAGTAGTGGAAACCGCTGCAAGAGCCACTTCACGCCGCCGGCGTAGAACTCCAGCACTCCGCCACGGATTCGGACGTTGCCACCCGTGCAAAGGCCGATGCCGCCAAGAAACAGTCCGAGCAGCGTATAGGGCGAGGCCCAGATTATAGCAAGAAGGCAACGTGACTCATTCGCGGCGTGCCGCCCCGCCGGTCTGTCTGGCTTCGCTTCGTATCCCAACCTCTCGGCTTGGGCGAAATCGGCGTCGGCTTTGGCTTTGTCGCCTTTCTCTTGATAGGCAACCCCTCGGCCACCGAATGCACTGGCAGATTGTGGTTCGAGGCGAATTGCTTCCGTGTAATCCACAATCGCTTTGTCGAATTCGCCTGTCTTAATGTAAGCAAGGGCTCGCCCCCGATAGAACACGGCAAAGTGCGGACTGATCTGAATCGCCGCCGTAAACTCGGTGATCGCTTTGTCGTGGTCACCCCTCGTGCCGTAGGCGCCACCACGACTGTAGTATGCCTCGGCATCCGTCGGGTCGAGTAGAATCACCTCGGTGAAGTCGGCAATCGCCTTGTCGAACTCACCCTTCTTGACGTAGGCCAAGCCACGATTGTAGTACGTCGTGGTTTGTTTCGGATCGAGTCTGATGGCCTCATCGTAGTCAGCGAAGGCCTTGTCGAACTCACCCTTCTTAGAATAAGCATGGCCCCGCCCACCATAGACTTCGGCATGTCGTGGATCGAGCCGAATGGACTCCGTGAAGTCAGCGATCGCCTTGTCGAACTCGCTCTTCTCCTCGTAGACATGCGCTCGCCCCCAATATGCTTTGCCCCATTGCGGTTTGAGCCGAATGGCCTCCGTGTAGTCGGTGATCGCCTTGTCGAACTCACCCTTCCTATCATAAAGAAGGGCTCGACTATAGAATGCTAGAGGCAACTTCGGGGCGAGGCGAATAGCCTCTGTACAATCCGCAAGGGCTTTTTTAACGTTACCCTTCTGCCCATAGACCATTCCTCGGGCACAGTATGCCTCGGCTCGCTGCGGGTCGAGGCGAATCGCCTCCGTGCAGTTTGCCTCCGCTCGCTGCGGGTCGAGGCGAATGGCCTCCGACCAGTCGGCGATAGCCTTGTCGAAGTCGCCGTTCCTGCCGTGGGAATCACACCGCCAGCAATATGCCTCGGCCATCATCGGATCGAGCTGTATGGCCTTGTTGCAGTCGGCGATGGCCTTGTCCAATTCGCCTTTTCGCAAGTAAGCCCAGCCCCGGCTGGAGTACGGCTGAGCGTTTTGTGGATTCAGACGAATGGCCTCGGTGTATGCAGCGATCGCTCCATCAAAATCGCCTTTGTCTCGCAGCGAATCGCCTTGCTTTGTTGCTTCATCTTCTGGGCTACTCACGGCGAGTTCTCCTTCTCAGGACAGGAACAGGAGCAGGCGCCCATTTTAATTCCAGTTCCAATCCCGTCGATTTCGCGGGTGGCAATGGTGAAGTCGCCGCTCAATTCCCAACGCTTACTGAGGAATCAAGTCAAACGGCACGGGCATGATCTTATCCTGCCCTGTGGAAAAGTAAAGTTCCCCCCCTCCCTCGTCAGAATCACGCAGTGCCAGTTTTCAGAAAATGGACGGCTACGGACCATTTTATCGCCGTGCGATCGCCGCTACAACCTGGACGTTGGCGGCGGGCGAAGCCCAGCGGCGTGCTGCGGGGCGTCAATTGCGGCTTGATTTGTGGCGAGCTGCCCACCACTTCCTTGCGCTGCGGCTGACCGTCGGCAACACGAAGCAGACCGGCACAGAAAAGTAGGCGGCACACGCCGTGTGCCGCCGCCTCGCACACGGCGTGTGCGGGCTACGGTGAGCGCAAGTTCCCATTCGTTCCCACTTAGCCGGCATTGGCCGTAGTACGCTTGTTTGCGTGTCAATTCGTCTTGACGGTGATGTCGGGCAGGTGCAGCGTCTCGCCCGGTTTCACCGTGAAATCCTTCTCGTCCCAATCGCCAAGCTTGTTGAAAATCGGAATGCGGTACGTCGCACCGGGAATCAAGGCCGGAAACGTGCAGCGCCCTTGGGCGTCGGTCAGCGGCTGGCGCCAGTAGTGTTGGCGGTCGAAATTGGCGACAAAATCCTGATCGGACGACACCTCTTTCTTATTTCGTTTCTCATCCCCTGAGAACGGCCCGGGCGAAACCACAATCTGAAGTTGTGTGTCGTGCTTGGCCTTCGGCTTGCCTTGCGGCGTTACAAATCGCGCGACCGCCTTGCCGCACGGCCGCAGATGGACGAGCAACGGCCCGTTGTCGGCCGATCGTCCGGAGATATCGACGGTCGCCCCCGTTTCATGCTGGGGATCGAGGAAATAGAACGGCGTGGCGACGTCGGGATCGAGCCCGTGCAGCGCGAATTGCCCGTCCTCTGCGAGGATCTTCCCGCCGCGGAAAGTGTCCTCGTCCGGACGGAGGAAATGACGCGATAAGATCAGCACGTCGCCGGGCTGTTGGTTGTCCGGCCCCACGATGGTTCCATGCACTGTCGCGCCGCGGCGAATCGCAAGATCGACTTCGGCGGGCGGCTGATTCGGCTTCAGATCGAGCGACGTGTAGGCACCGACGTAGTGTCGTTGCGCATAAGCCAAGTTCTCGCGTCGGAAGTCCCAGGTATTGATTGTTTGGCGGATGTAATCGTTATTCGGGCCTTGAACGAACAACGTGCCGTGGCCCGGCGGAAGGGCGATCTGATAGGTTCCATCGCTGCGAGTAATTCCGCGCACGGCAGGCGAAGAGTGATCCGGCAGAATCCGGTCTCGCCGATAGGGCGGCATCGTATGATCTTCATACTTCAGTGTCGCCCCCGCCACCGGTTCGCCCGTCGTCTTCTCGCTGATCTTGCCGCGGAGCAGCACGCCGCGAGGCAACGCGATCTCCACCTGCGGCGGCTGTTGGCTGTCCGCCAACTTGATCTCCTTCTCGTACGTCAAGTACGGCTCGCCGGCGGGCGGGCAGACTTTGACGTAAAAGATCTTGCCGGAGTACGGGTTCAAGCGAAAGCGGCCGTCCGCGACGGTCTCTCCCCCCATGTTCATGATGCAGCCAAACGGATCGAAGCTCGCCCCGATCTGCACCAGAGCCTTGGCGACCGGCTGATGCGTATCGTCATAAGTGATCTTGCCTTGGAAAATCCGCGCCGGCGGCGGCGAGAGCGTCACCTCTCCCGACGGACTCAGCGTGGCATGGGCGTCCTTTTCGCCAGCCAATCCAATCTGAATCCAGTCGATGGCGAAGCGATCGTCGCGGACCTGCACATTCAGAATCTGGCTGCGATCAACGCCGCGGAGCGTGAAGCGGCCATCGCGATCTGTGGTGGCCGGCTTCGGCCAGAATGGCAGTTGTGACGGCGGCTTCCAGCACTGAATCCCGTCAAAGTCCCCGGGCAGCGATTTGCCGAAGCCGGTCACATAGACCTTGGCATTGCCGGCCGGCTGGCCTTTTGCATCGAGCAGCCGGCCGTGAATCGTTTGCGCCTTGCCCAAGGTTACCTTCACTTGCGGCTGTGCCACGTCCAGCCCGATCGGCTGCCAGCCGAGGTTGCAGCCGTCGGCCACGGCAACCGCGTGGGCGCTGTAATAGGCGGCCGAGGAGAGTTTCGGAATGTTCAATCGGAACCGGCCTTCGCCGTCCGCGGTCGTCGCTCCGAGCAGCGTCAGGTCGTCGGCCAAAAGGCTGCTCGCCGACGGGTTTCGCAGCCGGCCCACCGCGGCGACTTGCGCGGCGGCGATGCCTTTTCCCGCGGGATCAACCACCTGTCCGGTCAGAGTCGTTTCATGCAGCGTGGCCTTGTTCTCCCTTGCCACGGACGTCGTGGGTTGAGGCTGCCCTTGGCGGTTTGGCGGAGTTTGGTTTTCGCTCTGTCCGAGCACCATCGCGCCGCCGGGCAGAGCCACTGCGGCGGCGACAACGAGCGCGGCCCAAACCCAACGCGGCGTTCTGCCGTGAAAACTGTGTGAACGGTTCATAATGTCCTCCAAACGTCTCGATGTTTCCTTATTGGATCGTGCCGCCGAAATCGCCAGCAGCGGCTGCCAATTCCGCCCCAATTCGAGCACGTCGAGCAAGCATCGGGCGTAGGCGGCGGGGCGAAACTTCAGCCCGGCCACGACCTCATGGTCGCAACAGCGTTCCCGCTGGCGACACGTTTCCCGATTCGCCCACCACACCAGCGGATGGAACCACCAGAGCGCTTCGACGGCCAATTGCAGCGCACCCCAGTAGGCATCGCCGCGGCGGAGATGCACCAACTCGTGGGCGAGAATCGGCTCAAGCTGCTGTAGGCGAAGTTCTGCAGCAAGTCCCCTCTCCCTTTGGGAGAGGGTTAGGGTGAGGGCTGCTGTTCGGGAAGACTCGATTTCCGGTGCGTCCGCCGTCGCCTGGCCCTCACCCCCGGCCCCTCTCCCAATGGGAGAGGGGAGACACTCGCCGCCAACGACCGCCCGCGGCAACACCACCACCGGCCGCAGCAGCCCGAAGACCGCCGGACCGATCGGCTCGGACGTAATCACGATGCGGACCGCTCGCCGCAAGCGCAATCGTTCGCGCAATTGCGCGACGAGCCGCTCCACCGCCGCATCCGCCGGCAGGGTTGAACGCTTCAACACCCGGCGATAGGCCCGCCAGCGCCAGCCCATCAGGCCGGCGAGTCCCAGCGCGCCGAGAACCCAAACGGCCGCGGCGATTCCCGCCGGCGACATGCGATCGCGCCCGGAGGAAGCCGGCGTTTCGGCCACTATCTGTGAAATCTTCTCGACTGGACCTATGGCCGCGGAAGGTCTGGCAGACATGTTGCGCCGTTCCGGTTCTTCGAGGACATTCGCGGCGCCGTGTTCTGCATTGAACGCCAGCGGCACGTCGGCAACGCCCGATCGGACATCAGGCGACGCCGGCCCGACGCGGCAGCGCGCCCAACTGAACAACCCCGTCGGGCTGCTCCAAAGCGGCGGCGTCAGACACTTCAGCAGCACGAGCATCCAGAGGGCGTAGGCCAGGTGTGGCCGTCGGCGGCATACGAGCCGCGTCACGATGCCTACAACGATTGCCAGCGCGGTCACCTGCCATATCTGCGACCACGCCAATGCCGCCAAATCACTTATTGGAAGATTCATCTTGTTCGCTCTCCCATTGGTCGATCATTTCGCGGAGTTCTTGGATTTCTTCCTTGCCGATCGAGCGGTCGCGGATCAGGTGGTGCAGCAGGGGGACGGCTTGGCCGTCGAACAGGCGGTTGACCAGATCGCCGACCGTGTCGCGGATCACGTCGTCGGGCCGCACGCGCGGGCGATACACCAGGGCCCTCCCCTGGCGTTTCGCCCGCAGATAACCTTTCGTTTCCAGGCGGCGGAGATACGTCTGAACGGTGGTAAAGTCGATATTCCGCTGCGTGGGGAAGGCGTCGAGCGCCTGGCGGACGGTCGCCTCGCCCAGGTTCCAGACGATGCGCACGACTTCCATTTCCGCTTTCGACAGTGCCGGTCGCCGGGCCATGCTCGGGTCTCCTTGATAAACTACAAGTGTACGTACTTCTGATTATACGTACAAACGTAGTTGTGTCAAGGGCGGTTTCTTGGAACTAGGGATCGCAGGAATTGACCGGATCGTCACGCCGCCATGATTCCCAACCACGGGGGGATTGAGACGTAATCCAGACCCAGATATACTTCACATGAGCCTTTGACGCGGCACAGACATGGGAAATCGCCATGAGCAGCAACTCTCTCTCGCCCGAAAACGAGCAGTTCATTGAGAATGCCGTTTCTGTCGGCCTGTATCACGACCGCGCCGAGGCCCTCGACCGCGCGGTCGAACTCTTGAGATGCAGGGAGCAACTTGTCAGCGACGTGAACGAAGGTATTGCACAGCTTGAACGCGGCGAGGGCGTGCCGCTGGATATGGAAGCGATCAAGGCAGTGGTGCGGCACCGGCTGGAAACGCCCTAGGATTTTGGTTCAACCGATGCCGCGGCTTGAAATTTCCCCCGTTGCGAACCGCGATCTCGTTGAGATTGGCGTCTACATTGCTCAGCAAAGCGGGAGCAGAGAGCGTGCGGACGCATTCCTTGACTCGATTCTTCAGACGTGCGAAAAGCTCGCCACGCACCCGAAGATGGGAGAACGTCGGGAAGAATTTGCCACGGGACGATACCGCAGTTTCTCTGTGGGCAATTACGTGATCTACTTCTGTTCCATGCCGGACGGCATTCGCATAGCGCGAGTCCTTCACGGAGCCCGGGATCACCGTAGCCTGCTTTGAACGTCCCCGACCTGCTCCCACTCGGCCACAGGAAGAAGGACGGCAGTGGGCGTCTGGTTTTCATCGACGACGAATTGGGGATGAAGCGCATTCATGACGGCGATCTCCAGAAACTATTTCAGCGGCCGGGCGTGCATGCGACGAAGCGCCCTGCTGACCGGATCGACCGTCACGCCGGTATTCTCCAGCGCGACGACGCCCAAGATCGGTTCGGCATCAGGCGGGCCGAAAATGACCTGCGCAACGGTCTCGTCGCCGAGAAACGCCACTCTGGCAAAACCGTACTCGCATTCGATCGGCTCTCCATTCGCCAATTCGTACACGCGCTTTCCCTCGGGACGAATGCCTGCCTGAATCAGACGATCCCGCGGCGCCATACAGTCGATGGCGCCCGCATCGACCAGAAACTCCGCCTCCCAGGGCTCGGCATCTTGGGCGAGGTTGGAAATCTGCGTGGTGACGTGCGTGACGCCCATGTTTCGCTCCTCCCGCGTTCGAGAACCACCATTAAGCCTACGCCGTCCGCCTTCACCCGTCAACACGGGGTTGGAATAAGCCGGTCAGAGGAGGGAGGTTCTACCGGTGCTCTGCCAGAGGCGGTAAAATACCGTTGTCAGCCCCACGCTCGCCGCATGGAGGAACCCGTGAGCACACTTCCTTTCGCCCATCTGCATTGTCATAGCCACTACAGCCTCTTGGACGGCGCCGGCACGATCCGGGGACTGCTCGAACGGGCAAAAGCCCTGCGAATGACAGCCTTGGCGCTGACCGATCATGGAAATCTGCACGGGGCAATCAAGTTCTATCAGACCGCTAGGGAATTGGGCATCAATCCGATCCTCGGCATCGAGGCGTATATTGCCCCGGGCAGCCGCTTCCATAAAGAAGGGGGCGGCTCGAAAGAGAACAGCTACCACCTGACGCTCCTGGCCCGCGATGCCGCTGGCTTCAGAAATCTTGTGCAACTCTCCTCCGCCGCCTTTCTGGAAGGATTCTATTTCAAGCCGCGAATCGATAAAGAACTGTTGGCCGCCCACCGCGAAGGGCTCATCTGCCTCAGCGGCTGCGCCTCCAGCGAGCTGAGCCGCACGCTGCTGGCCGGCGGCGAGGCGAACTTCGCAAAAGCCCTCGAAATCGCCGCCTGGTATCGCCAGCTCTTCGGCAACGATTATTACATCGAGATTCAGAACAACCACCTGGAAGCGCAGCGGGCGGTGATGGACGGGGCCGTGCGCGTGGCCGAACGCCTCGGAATTCCCCTGGTCGCCACCAGCAACGTCCACTACATCAACCGCGAAGACGCCGAGGCTCAAGACATCCTGCTCTGCGTCAACACCGGCAAGTTCCGCACCGACACCAACCGCATGAGGATGGAGACGAACGAGTTCTTCCTCCGCAGTCCCGAGGAGATGTACGCCGCGTTTCCGGGCATGGACGATGCCCTGCGGCGGACGCAAGAGATCGCCGACGGCGTTCACATCGAGTTGGAACTGGGCAAGCGGCATTTTCCCGTCTATTCGCCCCCCGATGGCAAAACGCCGGAGGAGTTTTTGCGGGAGTTGTGCGTCAAAGGGCTGCGGGAACGGTATGTCAATCGGCCGGACCGATATCGGGAGGGACTAGGGGCTAGGGGCTGGGGGCTAGGGGCTGGGGGCCAAGGACCAGGGATCAGGGATCAGGGATCAGGGGATGTTGAGGTGCCGCCTTTCGAACGTAAGCCCCTAGCCCCTAGCCCCCAGCCCCTAGCCCCTAGTCCCCAGCCCCCAGCCCCCAGTCCCCAGTCCCCAGCCCCTAGCCCCCAGCCCCCAGTCCCCAGCCCCTTGATCTCGGAGGGCTTCTCCGACGAAGTGGCCGCCCGGCTGGAACGCGAACTGGACGTGATCAACAAGCTGGGGTTCGCCAACTACTTCCTAATCGTGTGGGATTTCGTGCGGTTCGCCCGCGCAGGGCATCCAGGCCACGGCCCGCGGATCGGGCGTGGGGGCGCTGGTCTCCTACGCCCTCTACTTGAGCCACATTTGCCCGTTGGAATACGACCTGCTCTTCGAGCGATTCCTCGACGAGAGCCGCCGCGAAGCGCCCGATATCGACATCGACTTCTGCCAGCAGCGCCGCGGCGAGGTGATCCAATATGTTAAAGACACCTATGGCATCGACAACGTAGCGCAGATCGGCACCTTCGGCACGCTGGCGGCGCGGGCGGCGATCCGCGACGTCGGCCGGGCGTTGGGACTGCCCATCCCGCGTGTCGATTCGATCGTGGCCCTGGTGCCCGACGAACTGAAGATCACGCTCGACAAGGCGATCGAAAAGAGTGACGAGCTGAAAAAGGCCTATAATTCCGACCCCGAGGTCCGTAAGCTGCTCGATCTGGCCAAGGGGATCGAGGGCCTGGCGCGAAACGTCGGCACGCACGCCGCCGCCGTGGTGATCGCCGACCGCCCGCTGACCGACCACGTCCCGCTGCAACACGTGCAAGACAAGAGAGAGGTCATCACCCAATGGGACATGGGGGACGTCGAGCGGGCGGGCCTGCTGAAGATGGACTTCTTGGGCCTGCGCAACCTCACGATCCTCTCGAAGGTGGTCGATCTGATTGAGCAGACGACCGGCCAACGGATCGACCCTTACCAGTTCCCCCGCGACGACAAAGAGACGTTCGCCCTGCTTTGCCGCGGTGAGACGAAGGGGGTTTTCCAATTGGAAAGCGGCGGCATCCGCGACCTGTTGCAGCGGATGAAGCCCGATCAGTTCCTGGACATCATCGCCACCAATGCGCTGTATCGCCCAGGCCCGTTGGAAGGCGGCATGGTCGACGACTACATCCAGGTGAAGCACGGCCGGCAACAGGCCGAGTACAAACACCCGGTGATGAAAGAGGTCCTGGAAGAGACCCACGGCGTGATGGTCTACCAGGAGCAGGTGATGCGAATCCTCAATCGCCTGGGCGGCATCAAGCTCGCCAACGCCTACAGTTGCATCAAGGCGATCAGCAAGAAGAAGTTCGAGGCCATCGCCAAGTTCCGCGAGGAGTTCGTCGCGGGCGCCCACGCCAAGGGCATGTCGAAGAAAGAGGCTGCCGAACTGTTCGGGCTGATTGAGAAGTTCGCCGGCTACGGTTTCAACAAATCTCATTCGACCGCTTACGCCCTGATCGCCTACATGACCGCCTACCTCAAGGCGCATTATCAGGTCGAGTTTATGGCGGCGCTCTTGTCGAGCGACATCACCGGGCGGAACTTCAAACGCAAGGATTCGCTGGTCGAGCATATCGAAGACTGCCAGCGGATGGACGTCGCGGTGCTGCCGCCGGACGTGAATCGCTCGGCCGCGGAATTCACCGTGCTGGAGGGCAAAATCTGTTTCGGCCTCTCGGCCATCAAGGGTTGCGGGGCCGCCGCCGCCAACGCCCTGGCCGCCGAACGCGCCGCCCACGGCCCCTATCGCAGCATCTTCGATTTCTGCGAGCGGCTCGATCCGGGCACGGTCAATCGCGCGGCCATCGAAGCGCTCATCAAGGCGGGGGCGTTCGATTCGCTGGGCGGAAATCGCTCGCAGTTCTTCGCCGCGTTGGATCGGGCGTTGCAGGCGGGGGCCGCCGCCGCCAATGATCGCCGCAGCGGCCAGATGGGCCTTTTCGGCGGCGATGACGACGACCAGCCCGAGACGTTCCGCCAGCCGTCTGCCCGACTTGCCCCCCTGGGACCAGCGCGAGCGGCTGGCCAAAGAGAAAGAGGTGCTCGGCTTCTACCTTTCCAGCCATCCGCTGGCCGAGCACGAGAAGACGCTGACCGCCTACACCTCGCACACCACCGTCGAGGCGGCCGAGTTGAAGCACCGCACCGAGGTCGTGCTCGGCGGGATGCTGTCGGCGATCAAGTATTCGCACACGAAGAACCCGAAGCCCGGCAACCCCAGCCGCTACGCCATGTTCGATCTGGAGGACGCCGCGGGGATGATGCGGACGATCGTCTGGCCCGATCAATTCGTCAACTACGAGGAGTTGATCAAGCCCGACGCGATCGTGGTGATTCGCGGCGTGGTCGACAAGCGTCCCGGCAGCGAGGAGGCGAACCTGATCGCCAACGAGATCACGCCGCTGGAGAACCTGGCGGCCCGCTACACCCGCAGCGTGCGGATTCGCGTCAGCGAAGACCTGCACGGCCCGCACACGCTCGAACAGCTTCACGAGATCTTGCGCGGCTACCCCGGCAATTGCGAATTGGAGCTGACGCTGTGTCTGGCCGACGGCAGCCGCGCCGCCTGCAAGTGCGACAACACCCGCTTGTCCGTCACCCCTGAGATGCAAGCCCGCGTCGATCAACTCCTCGGCCCCGGCAATTTGCGCCTACTGACCAGTTCCCCCGCCGCAACAAACGGCGGGAGAAGGAATGGGCGGGGAAAACAATAAGGCTGCGGTTGTCTGAGTAGACCGGTACAGGAAAGTAGGCGGCACACGGCGTGTGCCGCCGCTTCGCACACGGCGTGTGTGGGCTACTGCAAGCACAAGTTCCTATTCGTTCCCACTTATCATAATGCCAACGCAACCGACGATCATCGAATTGGATATGAGCAAGCTGGAAAACGTCCTGCGGCGCACCGAGGCAAAACGCGACGAAGAAGGACTGCGCTATGCTTAAGGCGCTGGCGGAGTCGTACGCTCGGCCGTCACCAGCCAGCGGCGCGGAGCCCTTGCCGGAGTGCAATGACAGTCAAGAGATCGAGGTCAGAGGGGCCATTTTCGCCGCCCGCTGCGCCGGATTTTGCAGCGCTTTCCCAAGCCCCCCCCACATTTCCCGAGGAATTAGCGGCATGTTCGGGTTCCTTCCCATCCGTTTTCGAAAAGCGCCTACACCACGAACGAGAACGGCCAGAGGACGTTCTGGGCGAACGGCGCGCGGGTCGTTCGCCATTGACCAGCCGTAACCTCTTGTGCTTCGTCCTGTGTCTCTGGCTTGTTTGCGACGGTGGCGTAGACGACTAGCTTGACGGACATCGATTCGACCAGGTGGCGAGGTGAGGATGCGTCATTTTTTGGCTGAGGCGTTCTGCCTTGGCGGTCAGTCGCTGCATTCGATCATCCAGCATGAAGGCGGCACAACATCTGCCAGTTTGCCACCAGGACGGTCAAGACGCCCAGAATCCAAGTTGGCACGGATTCGGGAGCGACGAGAAAGAACTGGTGGCAGGTGGTGCAATAGTTCAGGCCACGGACACTTCTGTTTTGGATCAACACCTCAGCACAGTTAGGGCAGGTGCATCGCATGGTCGTCTCCCTGCTCCGATGCCCGAACGAGCGGAAAGAAGAGTCCCCATCTAATTCTAGCATAATCTCTTGTCGATTGTGGGATGGCAGATCGAAAATCGGCTTTGGGTTTCCGCCTTCTTATTGCTTCTTAACCCCGGTGATGCTGCGGATGTAGGCTACTTCACGAGCATCATAGGGCAAGCCGTCCTTGCGGAACACGTCGTGAAACCAAACCGGCGGTTCTTCGGGGTATCTCTTTCCCTCTAGCGAATCCCACGGATATTTGCACTGGATGCGGCCTTCGACCAGGGCGGCGCTGGTGGCCCCTACCCCTTGCTGATGGAAATAACCGAGGATCGGATCAAACGTGCTCCCTTCGGTTCGCGCCATGAACTCGGTGCAGATCAGCGGGCGGCGATAACGGCGGAGTGCCTCCACTTCGGCCTTTACCACCGCCAGCGGTTGGTAGTTGTGAAAGGTGACGATGTCGGATTGCTCCAATTGCAGTCTCTCAAGTGGACCAATCCTCCGCTTCGCACTCCAGTTTCCCCAAATGCCGGAAGTCAGCGGCTGAGCGGGTCTGGCCTCCCGTGCCCAGCCGAATGCCTTTTCCAGCGTGGGTAGAACCGGTGGCACGTCGGCGTGCGGCTCGTTCCAAACGTCCCAGAACTGCACACGACGGTCGTTGCGGAAATGAGCCACAACGCCAACCACATACAACTTCAGCCTCTCCCGCCTGGCAGGATCGTTCAGTACCGCTGGCCCCGGACATTGCACCCAGCGGGAGTTGTGCCGACGTGGTATCGGATCGGGCTGCTTGCCGAGCTTGGGGTCGGGATTAAAACAGGAATCGAGGAGCACAAACACCGCGCCGATGTGATGCTTGTCGGCGATCGACAAGAACTTCTCCATCCGTCCCGTGAACCCTTTGGAATCTGACTGCCAGAGCAGGCTGTGAAGGAAGATGCGGACGGAGTTGTAGCCTAACGACTGCGCCCATCCCAATTCACGGTCAATCGTCTTCGGGTCGAAAGTCTCCGCCTGCCACATCTCCAGCGAATTGACGGCGGTGCTGGGCACGAAGTTGCAGCCTACCAGCCAGCCGTGTTCCTTTGCCCAGCGATCAGCCTGAGCGTTAGTCCAGCGGGGAACTGGTTCACCACTGGCCGATTGCGATAGAGGAAGGACTACCAACAACACAGCCGACAACAAAAAACGCCAACTCATCATCACTCCATCTCCTGTGCCAAGTGTCGCGAACCGTTCACGGGGACTGTCCCAATTTTCGCGGCGAAGTCCGCGAAAATGGGACTGTCCCCCTCGCCGTGGAAGGGGACAGGCACATTTTTCGACCCGAAACGGGCCGAAAAATGAGCCAGTCCCCGGCCTGTGGGTTACAGTGTCGCTCACAGTTGTGAAGACCGACTTTCCCTGCACCTCGCCTTCACTTCATTGCGTGTTCCGCCGGGGTGACGCCGTGGCGGAATTTGCCGCCGCCGAAGGGCAGGGCGCGATACCGGCCGACCAGATCGACGTTGGCCTTGGCGGGAATCTGCTTCTCTAGCCCCACGCACCAATAGGCGGCGTTGACCAGCAGGCGGCGCAGGCCCTCGCTCTGAAAATCTTGGCCGCAGCCCATCGTGGTGGTAAAGACGCGACCGACCTGGCCGCCGGACCCCTTGTATGTCTTCGTCCAGGCGACGGGCATCATCGGGTTGTTCTTCGCCCCGGCGACCGGCTTGTCGCTCGGCCTCATCCCTTCGAGGACCTGGCCGAGAACCAACGGCCGGCAATCGCCCGGCAGCGGCAAGCGAACGGCGTAGACGTCGGTCGGACACCAAATGTCGTCGCAGCCGCGGACGACCGGGTTCTGCTCCATTCCCTTGGCCAGCAGTCCGCGGGTGCTCTGGAAGCCGTGGTGCCCGTGATGATCGATCCAGGTTTCGCCCAGGATCTGCCGGCCGAAGCCGCCCGGCCACTCCCGGCTGTCGAAACTATACTTCGAGTACCTCTTGCCCGGCGGAATGCAGAAGGCGTGCGTGGCCGTGCGGATGCCGATGATCGGCCGGCCCGACTTGACGTACTGGTCAACGTAGCGCATCTGCTCGTCGGGCAGATCGCGGAAGCGGGTGGAGATCATCATCAGGTCGGCGGTTTCCAGGGCTTCGAGGCCGGGGATGTTGTTGCGGTGGTCAGGGTCGATCGTGCCGTCTTTCGGATTGACGGCGAAGAGCACGGTACAGGTGAAGCCGTGCCGCCGGGCGAGGATTTTGCCGAGTTGCGGCATGAACTCCTCGGAGCGGTATTCCTCGTCGCCGGAGATCAGCACGACCTGCTTGCCGCGGCCCGGCCCATCGCCGCCCTTGTACAGAACCTGAAAATCACCAGCCAGCGCGGAAGTTCCCAGAGTTGCTGCCAGCGAGAACAGCGCCAAGAGTCGCGTCATTGTCAACATGATTGGTCCTCGTTCGTAGTTGTCTGCCAGAAAATCGGTCAAAGAAGAGCGCCGCTGTACTCGATTACAAGGTCGAGGGCCGGCTGCGGAGCGCGGCAATCGCAGAGCACGACTTCGCGTGGGCAGTTCACCCGCAGCGGCACGGCGTCGCGCAGTCCGCGGCTGACGAGCATCACGCAGTGGGGCCGCGAGAACCGCAGGCCATTCCAGCGATAGAACCAAGCGCCAGGATACTGCCGCCCGCGCCAGGCGAAGGCGGTGCATTGGCAGCCGTGCAGGTGCCCGGCGAAGACGATATCGTGTTCCGGCTCGACTTTCCGTCCGAAGGGGTTTGGATAGTGCGTGCAATGAATGGAGACGTCGGTCGGCGGGGCCTGGCGGAGGCGGGCGGCGCTGGCGACCACGCGCGTACTGCCTGCGAAGAAGGCAAGCGGCTGGCGGTCAAGCCAGACTCCGCCCGCCCGCTCCACCGCGCCCTGCACCGCAGCGATGCCGACGCGGCGATCATGGTTGCCGCCGATCGCGCCGACCAGGCACGTCCGCCGCGCGAAGGAGACCAGGGCTTCCAATTGCGGCAATCCGCAGCGGCGGTCAACCAGATCGCCACCGAGCAGCAGCAGATCGGGCCGGGTCGTGGCGATGATTTGCCTCAATTGATCGCAAAGCGGTTCGGTGACGCGCTGGCGCAGGTGCAAATCGCTCATGTGGAGCGCGCGAAACGGACGATCCAACTGCGCCAGCCCGATCACCTCGCCGCGGACGGCGGGCGGCTGGCGGATGCCAAGCTCAATCTTCCAAGGAAATCGCATCGTTCCCAGTTTCCGCAGGGCCGCCGTCGAGCGGCGGCCGACAGGATTTCGGCGTTCTTGCCGGCCGCATCTCCCGCCGCATTTCGCGGGTGGCGAACACGCCCAGCGGCTTCACCAGCAGCAGGACCGCGTAGCTGCACAGCGCGAACGGCCAGTAGACGGACTTTTTCTTGGGTATTGCGGCAAGATAGGCGGCGGCCATCCGGTCGATCTCGCCGCGCACTTGCGCAAGCGCCGTCGCGCGGGACTCGCCTCGCCGCCCCGATTGCAGCAGCGCCGCGGTCGCGAACGATGGCAGGCGATCGCGCCAATCGCGGCGCCAGTCGATCAGGTCGTCGCAAATTTGCAGCAGCATCACCAGCGGAAACAGATACGGAAGGCAGGGGGCTTCGGCGGTTGCTTGCCGTAGATCATGGAAGCCGCCACGTTTCGGCCGAGCAGGCGCGATCGCGGCCAGCGCGGCCAGCGAGAGCCGGACCACCTCTTCCCGATATGCGGCGACCCGCGGCAAGAGCCCCGGCTGACAGGGAAACCGCAGTTGCGGCCGCGTTCGCTCGACGCGACGCAACTCGCGGAAATAGGCAAGGTACACAGCGCAGACGCCGCTGTCGGCGGTGAGCAGTCTTCTCAGGCGGCGGTAACTTCGATCGCGGAAGCGGTGTTGATCGAAGTGATCGTTAATCAGCGCGCCGAGATCGAGGAGGCGGCTCAGCGCCGCGCGGCCTCCTCGCCCCAGTTGCTGCCCGTTGACGCGCGAGGAGAAATCGAAGGCCGCCACGCAGAGTGAGCGAAGCGGCGTTCTCGGCCGCTCCCGCCGGGGCTGAAGCAAGGCGGAGATCACGCATCCGGCCGCCTGGAAGAACGTGTCGAAGATCATGGCCGCCGCGTCCAAATGCAAACCAACCGTGGCACTGTGAAGCCCCGGACTCGAATATCGTAACTCGGCGGCGACCTGGCTGCAACCTCTCAGCATTCTCGGTCGGGGTCGATCGGTCCTCAGTCGAAGTAATTCGTCAGCACCTTCCATGCCGAATAAATGCCGAGCAGACTTCCAAGCAAACTAACCAGAAATGTCCCCATCAATCCAAGACCGATGGCACTACCGGCCCACCAGCCAAGATACCCGCCAACCGTCATGCCGACGAACATCAACAGCCGAGTCATGATTTGGCTTTCTGGCACTGGAAGTCAATAGTCGGCAGTCTGGTCAGGTTCACGAACGAATGCTTTGTTCACGAGTAGGACTCCGCTCTCCCACCGCTCTTTTCCTCATTTCCGCCTGCGCTACTCGTTGCCCATCAACGGCCGCACCCCTTCGATGTGAAAGTGGACCAGGTACTTGCTGTCCTCTTCGCTGATGGCCAGGGCAGTGCAGCGGCGAAGGGCTGCGATCTTCTCGGGGTTGATTTCCTCGTCGATCACCACCAACGACAGCCGTTTGCCTGCATAGCCCTCGCCATCTTCGATGAACAGATACGAGGCACTCGGGTTGTGGCCCACGTTGTCGTGGGTCAAGCGGTTGGCCATGACGAACGAACAAGTGCCGTCGTCATCCTTGTTCAAGAACAGGGGGCTGGCATAGATCGCCTGGTTCACCTGCCCGGCAAGATCGGTGGTTGCCAGCACACCGATTCCCTTGGCGTTCTCGAAATACTTGCTGAGTCTCATGTTCGCTCCCTTTTCTACGCGTCGATCGAAAGTGGTGGGTATTCCGCTTTGGTTCCGGCTGCTCCTACCGCCTTCCCCGCCCCTTCTGCACCGTCAATTCCGCCGACTTCGTCATCGCTTCCCTCTTGGCGATGTTGCGGAGGTCAGGCATTTCTCCATCGTCCAGTGAGGGATTGTCACTTCTTCGAATCAATCCCCCACTCTTGCATAGTCCTGTTTTTCGTAAAACGCCAGCGCCGTTTCTCGGGCATGGAGGATCATACGCTGATATCCAGCGTTCCGTGCCCACGTCTCGGAGAATTCCACCAGGGCTCTGCCGATTCCTTGTCGCTGCAATTCGGGAGCGACGGCCAGTTGCCGCATGCGAATGTCGCCGTTTTCCAGCGGATCGAGCATGAGGCAGGCCGCCAATTTGTCGCCGCAATAGCAGGCCAAGTGACGATAGCGTTGTTCGTTCTGCACGTCTTCAGCCGAGAACCGCAGGCCGATTGGTTTGCGAAGTACGGCATTTCTAAGCTCGGCGGTCTCCCAGTATTCGGGGGAACCTTGTGCGACCTCACGGAATGTCAAATGTTGACTCACGAAATTCTCAGCTTTCTCTCACGCGCGTGTCTGCAAGCAACTACAGTGATGCTATCACCCGCACAGACGACATCAATGGTCGTCCGAGCCTGATCGAAGATGGGCGTACTTTGGTCTGCAACGCACAGCGGTTTCATCGGCCCCATCCCTCCGTGTCGATCTCCCATTCCGCTGGGAAACGGGTTGGCTGTTTGCCTGCCGGGTAACGGCTGACACACCGGCGATCTACTTGAGACGATCCCTTTTCCACGCCCGCACATACTCGATGCTGAATGTGGACGGCAAGTCCTTGTCGTTGGGCATTCCAAACCATTCTGGCATGGTCTCGCTATCGAATGTCAGGTAGAGCGGGTAATGCCAGTGGGTATTCTCGACGGAGCGAACAAGCACGCCGTCCACGAAGAACCTAAGCTCTTTCTTGCTCCAGTCCAAGCCATAGACGTGCCAATCAGCGGCCAATCGCCAGGGGGCAATCCAGGCGTCTCCCACGCTGAAGTGAGCGGGGGTGTCATTGAATGCGTGCAGGGTCATGTTGTATTTGTTCTCGAAACCCTTTGCCTTTCCGCCGATCTCGAACACGTCGATCTCGGTCACGACGCCCGGCCCGCTGCCGTGCTGAAACCAGAACGAGCTCGACCCGCCCGAATCCATCGGCTTGGCTTTCACCTCAAAGTAGCCGTAGGTGGTTCTTGACCTGGTGTGGAGGGCGGCGGAAGTATAGTCGTGGTAGCCGATTTTTTCGACCTCCGGCGGCAGCTTTTCTCTCCGCATCGTCAGATGGAGTTTGCCATCGGACGCCGTGACGTTCTTATCACTGAATAGGGCAGGCTGGCGGCCTTTCCACCAAGTCATACCGACAATCCACTTCTTCGCATCAAGTCCCTTCTTCTCGAACTCGTCGCTCATCGGCTCGAAAGCCACCCAGCCTCCCCAGTTCTGCTGGTCGGAGAGCGGGTAGGCATCGGTCACCCGCTTCGGAATCTCCTTCAAAGGGCCGGTCCTGTTCCAAATCTTGGTGGGTCGTTTATCACTGCCGGGAACCGGAGTATCGGCGGCGTAGGCAAGATGACCACTCACGAAGATGGCAAGCAGCAGGACTATGTTTCGCATTGCAGTGACTCGTGTGTTGGGACAACGGACGACCACCATGATACGCTCGCTACATCGTCAAGGAAAATGGCCCGCTATTGCAAATCATTGCGCCTTACCCCATCCGAGGGCTTTTGTCGCACTCCACTACAGTTGCTTCCGATGCGTTTGGCCGGGCGTCCGGGTGATGTATGCCTTGCAACGAAGCTAACGTACTTGATCGAACCTGCAACTCGCCAATGGCAGCGCGCGTAGGACTTCTCTTTTACCACGAAGCTCTGTCGTGCGCAGCGGTCGTTCTCGGTGGCCCGTGAAGGGGAGACATCGCTTCGGGTTATTCCTCCGTCGTCCCCCCAAACGAGTTTTTCGTTGCCGCGCGTTGACACCCCGCTACCATGCAACTATAACGAGGGTATGTCGTTTTGTGGTGCATAACTCGTCTGTGGGGGGAGTTTTTCCATATCGCGGCAAGATGGTTGGGGGGCGGGGGAACGCGGTCCGGCGGATTTCTGGCCACGTCTGCATCACCATTTCTGATCGAATTGCTTTACCGTCGTCTGCGCTGGGGGTATCGGACTAGATTGGCAAGAAGATTGCCACCTTAGAAGGAGTAAGCACTCGGACAGGTTTCTGACCGGCACACGCCGGCTGCATGCTGGCAGACTGTACGAGTGCGACGAACACGGATGAGCGGAATTCGCGGCCTGCGGTCGTTGTTCGGTGACGCTCGCGTCACCCAGAAGGACGGAGTCTGCGCCAATCAGCCGCGAACGGACCTGGGTTGACGATTCGATGGAATCCGGCACGCGGCCCGGCGATTTGACGACGCCAGCCGCACCATCGCCGATTGCCGACTTGCCCGCCAAGCAGCGGAACAGCCCAGCGGACGTGACTGCACTTGTCAACGCCTTCACGATCGACGTGGAAGACTATTTCCAGGTCTCTGCTTTTGAGGAACAGATTCCTCGCGACCAATGGGATCGCTGGGAGAGCCGCGTCGAGGCCAACACCCATCGCATCCTCGAGTTGCTCGATCGCCACGAAGTAAAAGGCACGTTTTTTGTCCTTGGGTGGATCGCAGAGCGGCATCCGGGACTGGTCCGCGAGATTCACGCCCGCGGGCATGAGATTGCTTCCCACGGTTATTGGCACAAGCTGATCTACCAGCAGACGCCCGAGGAGTTTCGCGTCGATCTGCGGCGGTCGCGCGACGTGCTGCAAGAGACCATCGGCCAGCCGGTCACGGCGCACCGCGCTGCCAGTTTCTCAATCACCAAGCAGTCGCTCTGGGCGTTGCAGATCCTGGTTGAAGAGGGCTTCTTGATCGATTCGAGCGTTTTCCCCATCCACCACGACCGTTACGGCATTCCGGGGGCCGAGCCGCAGCTGCACAAGTTGACGACGGCAGCCGGTCAGCTCTGGGAGTTCCCGCCGTCGGTCGCACGGTTTGCCGGCATGAATGTGCCCGTCGGCGGCGGCGGCTACTTCCGCCTCTATCCGCTCGCTTGGACAACGTATTGTCTTCGCAAGATCAATCGTGCCCGGCAGCCGTTTGTGGTCTACTTCCACCCCTGGGAACTCGATCCCGGCCAACCCCGCATTCCGGTCCGTTCGCGGTTGTCGCGGTTCCGCCACTATGTCGGACTATCGAAGAACGAGCGAAAGCTCGACGCCTTCTTGCGGCGCTTCCGCTTTGGACAAATCGGCGACGTCGTTGCTCGGCAGACGGCAGCAGACGGACTGCCTTTCGTCAATGCGGCAGAAACCGCGATGGAGCGTGCCGCCGACAGATGACGCCCGTCGAATCTTCATCGCGCTGCTCCACGGAAGGCTGTGATGCCGCAAGCGTCGTCGAGGCGCTATTGATCACGGTGATCATGCCCGTGCGAAACGAGGCGAAGCACATCGAGCGAACGCTGGCGCAACTGGTCGAACAGGACTACGATCGCCAACGGTTCGAGATCATCGTCGTAGACGGTCAATCGAGCGACGGCACGCCGGAGCGGGTGGCGAAGTTCGCGGAACGGTACAAGAACGTCCGCTTGTATACGAATCCGCGTCGTTTGGGCAGCGCCGCCCGCAATATCGCCCTCCGCCATGCTCGGGGAGACGTGGTGGTAATCGTCGATGGCCATTGCGAGTTGGAGGACAACCGCTACTTGGCGAAACTGGCGTCGGCCTTCGATCGCAGCGGCGCCGACTGCATCGGCCGGCCGCAGCCGCTGGACGTTGCCGGCGCCACGGCATTGCAGCGAGCGATCGCCGCCGCCCGCTCCTCGCGGCTCGGCCATCACCCGGATTCGTACATTTACTCGTCCCGCGAGGGTTTCGTGCCGGCGAAGAGCGTGGCCGTGGCCTACCGCCGTTCAGTGTTCGAGCAACTCGGTCCGTTCGACGAGCGCTTCGATGCCTGTGAAGACGTTGAGTTCAACCACCGCATCGACCGAGCCGGCCTACGTTGCTACTTCACGCCCGACGCCGCCGTCCACTATGCCCCGCGCGACAGTCTCGGCGGCCTGTTCCGCCAGTTGGTTCGCTACGGCCGCGGCCGCGTGCGGCTGTTTAGGAAGCACCGGGATGCATTTTCCTGGGGAATGATGCCACCTGCGATCTTGGTGGGCGGTCTCGTCGTCGGACTCGTGCCGTGCTTGTTTTCGTCCGCAGCGGTCGCGGCATACGTCGTAGCCGTCGCCGTCTATGCAATCACCATCTCGCTGAGTGCCGCGGCGATCGCCTTCCGAAATGGCAACGGTCGCCTCCTTCCCAGTGTATCACTGGTGCTAGTGACAATTCACGTCGCTTGCGGTACCGGCGTGCTTCGCGAAGCGATTCTGGGGACGAGAATGCGGCCAGACACAGTGGGACGTTCCAGCAGATTAAGGTCCGAAGGGTAGGCGAAGGCAATGGTCGCTGACAGCGAAACTCCGAGCCATTGCGACTGGGCGGATTACGCAAAGGGTCTCGGCATAGTGCTGGTGGTAGTTGGACACGTAATCTACTCGCTGCTGGACGCGAACGTGCAGGTGCCCGCTGCCATGCGCGGTTTGATGGTGTGGATTTACCGTTTTCACATGCCGCTCTTCTTCATCATTTCGGGAATGTTTGCTGCCCAGTCGATCGGAAAGGGTACCCGACGGTTTGTGTTGAACAGGGCCAAGAACCTCTTGTATCCGTATGTACTCTGGGGAAGTATTCAGGGTATGCTTCACATCCGCTTCTCGGGTTACACGAACGCTAGGATGACGTGGTCACAACTGCTGGCGATGTGGTACAATCCTCCCGGAGAGTTCTGGTTTCTTTACGTCCTCCTCCTTTGTCAGTTGATTTTCTTGGCTGCCCACAAAACAGGAATGCGACCAGCGTTCTTGGTTCTTTTGGCGCAGGTCTTCTCATACTTGGGGAAACAGTCAATTTGAGATTCTGGATGCCGCTTTCACTCCTGAGCTGGTACTTTGTCTTCTTTGCACTGGGATGTGCGGGCACGCGGTGGGCTGCGGCTATTCCAAGTGTTCCGTTGACAGCCAAGGTCACTATCACAGTTCTGTGCTGGACGATGTTCTCTCTGTTGATGTGTTTCATCACCGACGAGTGCATATGGCGTTTTCTGGAGTCCCTGCTGGGGATAGCTGGGACCGTATTTCTCGCCGCGGCCATCGCCCAACGTTCACACTTCGGATTTCTGGCGAAATGGGGGACTCTCTCGCTGCAGATCTACGTAACGCACACGATATTTACGGCGGGCGGGCGCATCTTCTTGCTGAAGGTATTTGCCGTCGAGAACTTCTCTGTCCACTTCGTAGGCGGCGTCTTTCTTGGCCTTTTTCTGCCTGTGTTCCTGTCAATGCTTGCTGGTCGTCTCGGCTTCCCATATCTATTCACCTTGCCGAAAAAGCGTGTCGAGGCGTGCGCAGCACAGCAAGCCCCAGCCTGATCGAGATATTCCCCGCGATGGCCATCGGTCGCACCCGCCTGTATTGCCTCCACACGGTCCGGCGGTGCCTCACCGAAGCCCCTCGGGTTCACGGTGGCCTATGAGGATATTGCTGGCCGATCCGCCGGTTAAAGGTACGAAGATCGACGACAGCTATCCGAGTCTCGGGTTGCTGTACCTTGCAGGCTCACTCAAGAGCATCTTCGACAAAGGCGAGGTGCAGATCGCATATCTGGGGCCGAAGCACAGTCTTCGCAGTCACGTCGATTTCGTCAAGGACTTCCGCCCGACGGTGTACGGCATCGGTTTTACTTCGAAGGGGTCTACCATCTCCTACCAGACGATCAAGGCGGTGCGGGAAGCGTGTCCCGGCGCCACGCTGGTGGCCGGCGGCTGCCACCCCACGGCCCTGCCGGCAGACGTGCTTGGCGAGTCGCCGGTGGACGTGATCGGAGTTGGAGAGGCCGAGATCACGTTCGCGGAGGTGGTCAAAGCGATTGCCGGTCAGAGCCGGCCTGATTACGGCTCGATCCCGGGGATTGCTTTCCGCCAAAACGGAGAGATCATCCAGACCCCCTCGCGGCCGTTCATCGAAGACTTGGACACGATTCCATTCCCCGCCTGGGAGTTGGTCGATTTTCGGCAATACAGCGGGATGCACCTGAAGAAGCAGCCGATCGAGAGTTCGCTGTTGATCAGCCGCGGCTGCCCTTTTCACTGCGCGTTCTGCTCGCAGCCGATCTGGAAATCGCAAAAACCTTGGTTGCGTGCGCGCTCGGCGGAGAATATCTGCGCTGAAATCGACGTTCTTTACGAGCGGGGCGTGAGGGAGATTTACCTCAGTTCGGATGAACTGAACTTCAACGAGCAGTGGGCCGTCGGCTTGTGCAAGGCGATCGCGTCCCGCGGATACCCCGACCTGTTCTTCCAGTGCAACCTTCGCGCCGACAAGGTGTCGCCGGCGCTGGTCAACGCGCTGGCCGACATGAAGTGCTGGATGGTGCATCTCGGGGTGGAAAGCGCCAACGACCGCGTTCTCCAGGGGATCGGCAAGAAAGTCACCATCGCCCAGATTGAAGAGGCCGCGCGGCGGCTTTCGCAAGCGGGCATCAAGATCTTCGCGTTCGCCATGCTCTATCAGGCGTGGGAGGAAGACGGGCAGTTGCGCTTCGAGACCACCCAGGAAGTCGAGAACACGCTGCAATGGATGAAGCGGATGTTCCGTAACCGCTTCATTCACTACATGTCGTGGCAGTTCTGCACGCCCCTGCCGGGCGCCCGCCTGTTCGAGATCGCCAGAAGGCATGGCCTTTACCGCGGTGATCCGCGGCAAGTCTGGGACAGCTTCGACGAGCACAATGCCTGCATGACCCTGCCGGGCATCTCGCAGCGAACCATGCGCTGGAAACTCAAGAAGGGCATCCTCATGAAGGACTGGTTCATGGTTCGCTCAGGCAACGTCAACCTCCGCCACGTCTGGCGGGCATGGGAAAACATCATGGCGCTGATCAAGTAGGGATAGTCTGACCGGAGCCACGCTCGGTGAGGGTGCTCGTAGTTGACGAATGGTTGCCGCTTCCGCTGGACTCGGGAAAGAAGATACGGACCTACCACCTGTTGGCCCCGCTCGCCCGGCGGCATGAAATCACGTATCTCTGTTTTGCCGACCCCGAGGCGGAAGCTGAGAAGGTATCACAGATGGAGCGGGCTGGGTTTTGCATCGTCTGCGTCCCCCCTGCACGTCGCTTCCAAACGCCGGCCACGCTCGCCGTAGGGCTCGCCACAAATCTGTTTCTCCGCGCCCCGTTGGTGATCCGCAAGCACTATTCCCGGCGATTTCAGCAAGCCGCCGAGAGGTTGCTGGCCAGGGAGAGATTCGATTTAGTTCACTGTGAATGGACTCACTATGCGCAGTATTTGCAGAGCGCACGCGGCCTGCCGAGATTCCTTTCCTCCCACAACGTCGAGTCCATGCAGTGGCGGCGGTTCGCTCGGGTTCAAACCAACCCGTTCCGCAAGGCGGCGATCCACGTCGAATGGCTCAAGATGCAACGCTTCGAGCGCCGCGTTATAAGAGACTTCGACCACGTGGCTGTCGTATCGGACGAGGACGCGCGCACCATGAGAGCATTCGGCGCTCCCTCGGTCGATGTGATCCCCAACGGCGTGGACACCAAATACTACCAGGAAAGCGATGGGCGTGAGCGCGGCCCGGTCTTGGCGTATTGCGCCTCGATGGACGCCTTTGTCAATCAGGACGCCGCAGTCTATTTCGCCAAACGGGTCTTCCCTCGCATTTGCGCACGGAAGCCGCAAGCCCGGTTCATGATTATTGGCCGATGCCCGCCCAAGTCGATCCAGAACTTGGCCGGAGACCGCATCACCGTAACCGGCAGCGTGGAAGACGTTAGACCGCTTCTGTCGAAAACGATGATTAGCGTCGTGCCGCTGCGAATCGCCGGCGGATCGCGGTTGAAAATCCTCGAATCCTTCGCCGCCGGGATCCCGGTTGTCTCGACCTCCATCGGCGCCGAAGGGTTGGACATTGAGCCGGGCAGACACCTGATCGTCGCCGACGATGAGTCGGCCTTCGCCGCGGAATGTCTGCGGCTGATGGAGCAACCGCAACTGCGGGCGCAGTTGGCCGCCGCCGCGCGGTCTTGCCTGAAGGACAAATACGATTGGAGCGTTCTTTCGCCGCTCGTCGAAGGAGCGTGGGAGACTACCAGCCGGCGTTTTATGGAAAGGAGCTCGAAAGAGGAGTCAACGCCTTAACGGTTCATCGACGCTGCTTTCACAAACGTGAGGCTGGTGCATTTAACCTCGTCGTTTCTATTTGGCGGGCCCGAGCGGCAGATGCTCGAATTGGCCAAGGCCCTGCCGACGGAGGTTCGGTCCGTCTTCATTTCGTTTTCCGAGAAGGGGCAGTGCCGGGCATTCCTCGAACGGGTCCGCCAAGACGGTTTCGAAGCGATCGCATTGCGGCACGACATGCCACGGCTGCTGGCCGCTCTCCGAGAACTCGTCGGCACGCTGAAGCGAGTGGGAGCCGATGTCCTGTGCTGTCACGGCTACAAAGCCGATCTGCTCGGCCTGCTTGCGGCCCGGCGGCTCGGAATTCCCGCGATCGCCGTCTCACGGGGGTGGACGCGAATGACCGCGCGTGTGCGGCTCTATGAAGCCCTCGACCGCCGCGTGCTCCGTTGCATGGACCGGGTGGTGTGCGTTTCGGAAGGCCAGGCGGCCAAAGTGCGCCAGGCCGGCGTTCGCGACGACAAGATCACGGTGATTCACAACGCCGTGCGTCCCCAGCGATTCGACAACCCCGATCCCGCGCGCCGCGAGCAACTTCGGCGGATGTTCCCGCAGCCAAGTCCCAACATGATCGTCGGGGCGGCCGGGCGACTTAGTCCCGAAAAGGGGTTCGGCGTGCTGATCGATGCGGCCGCAATGCTGCTTCGCAGTCGGCAGTCGGCAGTCGGCAGTCGGCAGTCGGCAGTTTGCGGTCAGCAGTCAGCAGTCGGCAGTCGGCAGTCAGAAATGAGCGATCAGCAATCCACTGGCAACTGCCCACTGCCTACTGCCCACTGCCCCCTGCCCCCTGCCCCCTCTCTCCTCTCCCCTCTCCCCTCTCCCCTCTCCCCTCGCTTCGTTCTCTTCGGCGACGGCCCCCTCCGCGAGGCGCTGGCCGGGCAAATCGCCGCCCGCGGGCTGCAAGGCAAGTTCATCCTGGCCGGTTTTCGCTCTGACCTGGATCAACTTCTGCCGCACCTGGACGTATTGGTGCTGCCTTCTTTCAGCGAGGGTTTGCCCAACGTGGCCTTGGAGGCGTTGGCGGCCGGCGTGCCGGTGGTTGCCACCGCCGTCGGCGGGACCCCCGAGGTGATCGAGGACGGCCGCACCGGCTACCTGGTCCCGCCCGGCGACGCCTCGGCTCTGGCGCGACGGATCCACGACGTTGTTTGGAACCCGGAGACTCGCGACCGGTTCATCCGTCAGGGGCGCGACCACGTCGCCATGCATTTCTCCTTCGCCGCGCAAGCTGCGCGATACCGAGAGCTGTTCGACCAACTACTGACCAAACCCGCCGCCAGGTCGGATCTGGCGGCTGAGGCCGCTAACGCCGCATCGTGATGCCCACACTGCGCGAAAGAATTGCCGCCGTCCCGTTCGCCAAACCGGCGTATCGCGGCCTAGTACAATCCGTCCGCCGCAGCGGCGTGCCGGCGGTGTGGCGTGCGCTGACCGGGCGGCGGCACGTTATTTTGACGTTTCATCGGGTTCGGCCCCCGGGGCAGGCCGCCGACCCGTTCGACACGTGTCCCAGCGTTTCCGCCGAGACGTTCCAGCGGATTCTTGAACACCTGCAACGGCGGTTCACCATCCTCCCGCTTGCAGAATTGTGCGAGAGGCGAGGCCAAAAGGCGCCGGTTGCTGCCGTCACCTTCGACGACGGTTGGCGCGACAACTACGATCTGGCATTCCCAATCCTCCGACAACTCGGCGTTCCAGCGACGATCTTCCTCGTTACGAGCAAGATTGGCGGTAGGGAGTTGTTCTGGCAGCAGACGCTTGGTCAAGTGTTCCGTGCCGCCAGCGAAGCACCACGAGGAGACGCGGCAAACGGCTTGAGGTCGTTGCTCCGTGTTCGCGATGGCCGCCCGCTCACCTACCAGCTCTACCGTGACACGGTTGTCTGCTGGAAGAATCTGAAACAGGCCGAGTGCTTCGATCGGCTGCGTCGTGCCGGTTGGGCTGTTTCGCAAGGCGCCGCTTGCCCGCGTCAATTCCTAACCGCCGACGAAGTGCGGGAAATGGCGGCGGCCGGCGTAAGCTTCGGTTCGCACACCGTTACCCACGCAATTCTCCCGTATTTGCCGGCGGCACAAATCGAGTGGGAGTTGGCGCAAAGCAAGGCGGCGTTGGAGGGCTTGCTGGGCGGCGCCATCGGTGCGTTAGCCTATCCCAACGGGCAGTGGTCGCCTCTGGTGGTCGAATATGCACAACGGACAGGATACTCCATCGCATGCACAACCCACGCATCGCGTCTTTCAGGCAAAGAACGTCTCTTGTGCCTCCCGCGGTTCGACTTGTCGTGGGATTCCATGAGTGTGTCCGATTCCTTCAGGTCTGGGGCCTTTGAATGGTAAGTGGGATAATTGCTCTTCAGCGATTCCGACTGCCACAACCGTGAACGACCCCATGGTCAAACGCCGCTCTGGAGGTTTGGTTTTCAACATCAATCATGCTGCGCAGGCCAGTAGCTTCGCCAGGCTGTGGGGCAACATAGCGGAACTGCTTTGGGTTGAAGAGATCGATATTTGGTCGGTCGATCCAAGAAGGAAGCTGGGCGAGGATCAGTCAAACCAGCATTCGCCCGTCGCGTTTTCGTTTGCTGATCCGGCTCGGTTGGAGGAGATGTTCGCCGACCCCGACCTGCACGTCAGCCGCAGAGACAGGGCGTATTATCTCCGACTTCTTGAGAAGGGCGACCACATTCTAATTGGCAGACTTGACCATACGATTGTATTCTACGGTGTGGTTACGTTTCAATACACGCGGCTTCGGGTGCAATACTTTGTCCACCGAAGTGACGAGTTCTTCATCTCGCGGTGTTTCACGAAGCCGGGATATCGCGGATGCGGAATCTATCCGCGGGCAATTCGCCACGTCTGCGCCGCCCTCGCCGACAGAGGTTTTCGCGTCGGTTACCTGGGGATAGCAAGTCACAATGAGGCCTCCATCCGTGGTGCGATCAAGGCTGGTGCGGAAGCAACGGAATCGCATTATCTTCGTCTGCGCATTCTGGGGTTTGACAACCTCGTACCATATGGACCACTGAGAAGCCGGTTTACGACGAAAAGGCGGCGTCAAGCGGTATCGATCGAGAGCTGCCCCCTTCCTCTGGCACGCAAGGTTCACCGCCACCAACCTTCTGCCGACGAGATCAAGATATTACTACTAACGGATCATCTTGGCGGGATCGACGGCGGCACGGAACAGCATCTCATGTTCTTGCTTCGCGAGTTGCCTCGCAACGTCTTCGATGTGCGGTTTGCGGTGCTCGGCCCTCTAGGACGCTTCGATTCAACGGCGCTTCCCATCCTGCCGACTATCGTCTATCGCGATCGGTGCGGGAGCGTATGGCAGCCGTTTTTCGTCCTTTATCACCTAATCTCACTGATTCGGCGACTAAAACCGGACGTTGTGCATGCAATGTGCCGAACCAGTGAGTTGGGTGCGTTGGTTGCTACGATGTGGGCCGGACATGGGGAGGTTCTCGGTGTCCGCCGCAATACTGGCTATTGGCACACGTGGCAGAGCCGCTGGGTTGCGAGGGTCACGGGGTTGTTGGGCGCGGAGTATGCCGCCAACTGCGACGCCGCCCGCGACTTCGCGGCCCAAGTCGAATGGATCCCGAAGCGGCGGGTGTGCGTCATCCGAAACCCGGTTCCCAGCAAACGCCTCGAAGAAGGGCTGGCCAACGTGCCGCCGCGCGCCTCACTCGGAATTCGCGATGGCCAGCAGGTAGTAGGAATGGTGGCCACGGTTCGGCCGGTCAAGGACTATGCCACCTTTCTTCGTTCCGCTCGGCTGGTGCTCGACAAACATCCAAACACGCGATTTCTGTCGATCGGCGTCGAGGAGCCCAACTATGGCCGCCAGATGCGGCAACTCGCCCGCGATCTGGGGATTGAAGGCCAAGTCTGCTGGCTCGGCTCGGTTGCAAATCCCGTGAGCATAGTGCCGCTGATGGACGTGGCCGTGCTTTCGAGCCGTTCGGAGGCGTTCTCCAATGCCGTCTTGGAATATGCCGCGGTGGGCGCGGCCATCGTGGCCACCGACGTGGGTGGCATCCGCGAACTCGTGGCGGATAATGTCACAGGGCTTCTCGCCCCTCCGCAATCGCCGGCATCCCTCTCGCACCAAATCTGCCGCCTTCTGGAAGACGCCGCCCTTCGCAAGCGCCTTGGAGAGAATGCGAGTCGCAGCATCCGAGAACGCTGCTCGGAAGACAAGGTCTTGGAGCAGTACTCGGCCCTGTACAGACGCCTCACGCGAAAATGACCGATACCATACGGCGACCCATGCCGCAGAGTGTTGATACTGTACGGACCGCCGAAATCGCAGCGTCTCTCTGCGACAGCCTCCAGGACGCCTGCGTCGGACCGGAGGCGTGGAATCGGCTTGTGGACGTTTCCACCTATCCAAACGTCTTCCGCCGTTGGGAGTGGATTAGCACATGGTGGAAATGGTTCGGTAAGGGCCGCGACTTGTACCTGATTCGAGTTACGCGCGGAGCAGAACTGGTCGGGCTCGCGCCGCTGTATGCGATTCGCACGCACCTCGGCGGGCGACAACTGGCGTGGATCGGTGCAGGTGGGCCGACGTATCCCGAGTACCTCGGCCCGATTATCCACCGCGAACATGCCGAAGCGGTGGTCAAGGCCATCGCCGACCATCTTCGCAACGTTGGCCGAAACTGGACCGAAATATCGTTTTGCGACGTTCCGCCGGACGATGCCGCGACGGCGGCGCTCATCGCCGCGCTGGCAAACGGCTATCCCACAATCCGCAGCTTCGGCGAGATCTGCTGCTATTTTCAATTACCCGAGTGCTATGACGCTCTATTGAAACGTTTGAGCTCACATGGTCGGCAGCGCAAGAAACGGCAATTGCGCAGGGCGCGGGAGGAACTTGCCGCGGGTCTCGCCGTCTTATCCGACCCTGGCACCATCGCGAGCGCCTTTCCGACCGTGGTGCAATTGAGCGTCTCCTCGAAGGGCAACGCCAGTCCGTTCTTGAAGCCAGACTATTTGGGTTTCCATCGCGAGGCGTGCGAGCGGCTTTCGCGGGATTCTCTGCGCGGGTCTACATGCTGCGTTTTCGCGGCGCGGCGGCGGCGTTTCTCTATGGGTTCACCTACCACAAGAAGTTCTACGCGTTCCAAACCGGATATGACAGCGGCCTCAATGCCTATAGTCCCGGCGATATCGTGTTCCAGATGGCCTACGAACATTTGATGGCAGAGCAGATCGAGGAGTTCGATTATCTGCGCGGCGGCGAGGAATACAAGAACCAGTTCGGCGATTTGCGGCGCCGCACCGAAACCACCCTCGTCTTCCATAGCATCGGCCTTAGATACGGTTCTGAATGGCTTCGGTCGAACGTTGTTGCCCCCGCTCGCCATCGCGTGAAGCAATGGCTTGCCCGATAGCGATTCGCCCGCGCCCAACCACGTGTTTCGTACGAAACGCATCGTCCACAGTTCCGCTGCTGCTGCGGCCGTATTGGATGCCCTGTGGCGCATATAGCCGCCTTGGCCACCACGCTGGGCGGCATGCGCGAGATTGTCAACGACGGCCAGACCGGCTTCATCGTTCCGCCGCAGGCCCCCGAGGCGATGGCCGAGCAGATTTGCCGCCTGCTGGCTGATCCAATGCTCCAGAAGACTCTCGGCGGCAATGCCCGCTGCAAGGCGAGAACAGCATTTTCCGAAGAGAAAATCTTGCGAGAATATGGTGGGCTTTACCGCCGCTTGGCCGACAAGCCAAGACAGACGAGGTAGACAGCGCCCACAAGCGAAACAGCCCGATGATTTGGCTTCTCGTCGGTTACATGTGGTTGTTCATTCATCGGCCATTCGAGGTTTGGCCGGCGCTGAGCGGACTGTACATCGAGCGGATCTACATGATCGTCACGATCCTCTATTGGGCCATCGCCGCCCCGAAGACCTGGACCTCCAACCGCATCCATTGGGGAATCGGCTTTTTGGCCATGGCCGTTGTGCTGGCCACCTGCTTCAGCCACTATACGGGTTTTGATAACAGCGAAGTGCAAGACTGGTTCAAAATCCTGGTCTTCTATGTCCTGGTAATGTCGTCGGTCCGCGAGGTGCGGGAGCTGCGGATCCTCATCGTCGCTTTTGTGGCGATCATGGGGCTTTACGAACTGCATTCGTTCCGCGAGTATCTGTGCGGCCGCGGCGAGTATCGGATGGGCACTTGGCGGATGGTCGGCGTCGACGCCACCGGAGGCGATCCCAACAGCTTTGCAGCCTCGGTCAACTATGGAATACCGATGCTGTTGCCTCTGCTGACGTTGGCGCGGCAGCGATGGCACTACCTTGCGATCGGCGGGTTGTTCGGGCTGGCGTGCCTGTGCGTGTTCCTCACTGGCTCCCGAAGCGGATTCGCCGGGCTGGGGCTGCTGCTGTTGTGCGGGGCCCTGCTGACAAAGTACCGCTGGCGGCTTGTGCTGCTGCTGGCCATCGCGGCGCCGCTTGCCTGGGTCAGCCTGTCGGAGAGCCTGCAAAACCGTTACTTGACACTGATCGACCCGTCCCGCGGCCCGGCAAACGCCGAAGCCTCCGCCGAGTCGCGTTTGACGTTCTTTTGGATGGCAGTGGACATCTGGAAGGAGAATCCGACGTTCGGCATCGGACCAGGCTGCTTCGCGATCGTTAATCCGGCTGGTTTGCAGGCCCACAATCTGTACGGTCAAACGATGTCGGAGTTGGGCACGGTCGGCACCGTCGCAGTGCTCGTGATGGTCGGTTGTTACGTCGGGAATTATCGCGAGGGCCGCCGCCTCTATCGGAGCATTCCGCCAACCGATGACGCGACTTTTTGCTACCGCGTGGTGCTGGCCACGGCGATCGCCTTGGGGCAACTGTTGTTTTTCGGCCTTGCCGGCCACAACCTCCTCAGGTTCACGTGGCTGTGGTATGGAGCGTTCGCCGCTCTGGCGATCAAGTTCCTGGGAGAGCAATGCTGCCACGCCGCTTGGACAGCGGACGAGGCCGTCGGGGTGGGTAGGGACCAGTGCAACGACAACGCGATCTATGCAATGTGATAGGTATTCCGGCGGCGTGGTTTTCGGGGTGTCTGGTCGGCACGCGGCAGGACAGGAGTCACTCGTGTCGGTGATCATTCCTGCGTACAACGCCGAGAAGTGGATCGCCGAGTGCGTGGAGAGCGTGCTTGGGCAGACGTACCGCAAAATCGAGACCATCATTATTGACGACGGGAGCACTGACCGCTCAGCGCAAATAGTCAAGGAGCGTTTTGGCGACAGGGTGGTTTTGATTCAGCAATCGAACCGCGGGCCAGCGGGAGCGACTGCCACGGGATTCCATCGCGCTGTCGGGGAGTTTATCGCATTTCTCGACAACGATGACCTATGGAAATCCGACAAGATCGAAAAACAGATTGCGTACTTTCGAACGCATTCAGATGTCGTCGGAGTCCACACCGACGCGGAGGAGTTTTCTTCCTTAGGGGTCGGCCATGTATCATACTTGAGTCGGCACCCAGCTTTGCGCGACAGCAACAACCTCATGGAGGCTATTCTGAGATGTGACGTCCCCCTGAAATCCACGGTAATGTTGCGCCGGAAATTCCTGGCCCGCTATGCAATCGAACCCGATCAGGAAGCGTGTTCCGTGGAAGACGTGGGGCTCTTCATGGAGATTGTCGGACGCGGCGGCCGATTTGATCTGCTGGATGAAGTCACAACGTATCGACGTATTCATGGCGGGAACGTCAGTTCCAATCATCTTAACCGATTTACTCGGCGCGTGCCGATGTACAAACGACTTCTCGATCGCTGTGCTGACTGTGACGACTGTTGGAAAGCCATGGTTCGTCGGGCGCTTTCGGACGCAGAGTTCCGCGTTGCTGAACATTATTGGGGTCAGGGCGATCGACGTGAGGCGCGCGAGCACTTCCTCAACGCGTTGGAGGCATGGCCGAGAAATATGCAGGCTCGACTAGGCCATTTCTATACCCGATTGCCGCCCGCTGTTAGCACCGCTCTAAGAAGAATCAAGCGATGTTTTGTAAGACACGATAACCACGGGCGACGGCTTGTCCAATAGTGGCATGGTGAGAGACAGTAGTTATCTCGGCGGCGTGGTCTTCGGGCCGGCGGGGCAGAGATTTGCGGAAGAGGTCTGCGCTGGGATGGAGGGTCGGGCAGGCGTGAGGCGCTGCCATTGCGGCGAAGGGACGGTCTTTGTTCGCGCTCCGGGCAGACTCTCACAGTTCATCGCGAGAGCGATGTGATACTGCTGATTCGCGGCTACGCGCCGCCGAATGACGTTGAGAGTGCCGTTCACGTGGAACCAAACTCGTCAGCAGCGAGCGCCTTATCTCGGGCGATTTCAGGCGAGACAGTAGCAGGGACTTTCTCTACGTAGCGCTGCCGCTCATGGCCCGTATGCTCTGCCTCTGTTTTCCCCACGGGTACAACGAACGTGAATTGCTGGAGAGCATCCACCGAGTCAATGCGCGTCTGGTGCCGGACAACATTGACATTGTTCCACCTATCGTGAACAGCGCCAATGGCGTTGTGACGGCCGTTTTCGGACCATCTCCGTCCATGCTCATCAAAGGAACGAGTGCATGCGTGGGAAGTATCGTTTCTCAGGAGGATCAATGGTGGCGACCCGGCAAGTCAGTTCCCGATGGCTCGTACGCTCTTTTTCGTAGCGATGCGGTATCGCTTGAGCTTCTGACTGATATTGCGGGTTCCAGGACAGTGTGGTACGCGAAGACTGAGAACCTATTCATTGCCTCTACGTCACAACGGGCAATAGTGTGTTTTCTCGGGGGGTTCCAGCCGAATCGGAGTGCGTTCGCCTGGATGCTCTCTGCCGGCACTCTTGGACCGGGCAACTCGTGGGACGGCCGAATCAGGCAACTCGGACCAGACGCTAGGTTGCGCCTGGACCGGAGTTCTTGGGCGTCGGAGATCAGGCAAGGCGACGTACAGTTCGAGCCTATACGCGCACCGCACAATGAGCACTTGGAGCGGCTCAGCAGCCGCCATCGAGCGGACATTCGACTCGCTGAGAGTTGACTCCTCCAAATGGACGCTTGCGCTTTCCGGTGGCTACGACAGCAGAGCCATACTCCTGATGCTGGAAAAGCGTCAGCCGATGTCATGTCTTACGTGGGGTCTTGCATCGTCGGTGCTCGACACGACGAATGACGCCCACATTGCTCGCAGGCTTGCCGACCACTTCCGAGTGGAACACAGGTATATGGAAATCGACGCCTCGGCGGAGGGGTTCGAGAGAATCGTAACGCGTTATTTGTCGGCGGGGGAGGGAAGGGTCGATCATCTGTCAGGCTACACGGATGGGCTCCGGCTTTGGAAGCGATTGCACGAGGAGGGGCAAAGTATCATTCGTGGCGACGAGGCCTTCGGCAAGTACCGTGTCAACAACGAGTTCGAGACCAGGGATTGCATTGCGTTGCGGCGTCTTTCGGATTGCCACAACCTGCGAGGGATCGACTTTGAGCTTCCTGAACAAAGACTTCCAGACCATCTCGAAAGACGCGGCAGCGAATCGCTGGAAACTTGGCGCGATCGCATGAACCAGCTCTACGAATTGCCGACGGTTTGGGCTGCCCTGAACAACGTCAAATGTACCTATGTGGAGTTGATGAACCCCCTGATTTCGCGAACGATCATCACCGTAGTGCGCGGGCTGCCGGATGCATTGCGAACCGAGAAGAGACTGTTCAAGGAACTGGTGCGGACAATGAGCCCTAGGATTCCATTTGCCGAACGGGCCGCCATCGAATCGTCGCAGAACCTTCTGCGCGAGAATGGTAGCGTAGAAGTCCTCCTGGATACTCTGAAATCCGCGGATGCGAAACGGCTATTGTCACATCAATTGCTTCAGTATATGATAGACAATATTCGGGTGGCCGATGCGAATGCGAGTCAAGGCGCACCTAGGAAGTCCGGCTCGTCGTTCAAGCGGCTGATTCCTGGAGTTGTAAGACGGGGGATCAAGCGCGTTTCTCAGAACGCCGTTGTCGATGTCAACATCCTCGCGTTTCGTGCATACATAATATGCAGGATGTGTCGCATGTTGAGCGAGGACGCAAATGCTCTAAGGGACTCTACTGTCGTATGAATGCCACCCTACGCCGTTAACCGAAAAACTGCGTTCATCGTTGTATGTCATTGCCAGCACAAGAGTTGTGACCCAGAAAACCGTGTCGAGGACTGCAACGCCTCTGAAGCGGTTGGGTCATCGGGTTGCGTCCAGCGATTCGACGGTGGTCGCCTTTTTCCGGCGGTGAAATAGGCAATCCTCGTGGAAAATGCTGGTTTTTAAGAGCCGACCACACGACTGGTAACAACTTACGTTGAATCATGCGAATTTTCGGTTCACGGCGTAGAATGCCACCCCTCACTTCGACATGGCTACGACCTCATGGAAGCGATGGTGAATTGCGACATTCCGTTATACGCGGCTGTTTGAGTTAAGCGGGGCGCTGGACGCCATTCTGACACTCCCCTGTGAACGATTCATGTTCGACATCCTTGTTCACCACTTGTTCTTTCCACTAAATGAATGGCGTGAGAAAACGCACGTGCTTGCAAACCTGAGGGCATTGAATGACAGTCAGTATGTCTCAGCGACGCGTTTGGAGGACATTCGATGGGGCAAGCTGCAGGCGATTCTTCAACACGCATACCAACATGTTCCGTTCTACCGGCAGCAATTCTCCGATTTCGACGTAACCCCAAACGACATTCGCAGCTTTGAAGACCTCCGCCGCCTCCCGCTGCTGACAAAGGATGACATTGTCAACAATCTGGATCGGTTGAAAGCCACCAATATCCCTCAGTCGGCCATACGTCGCTCAGCAACCGGCGGGTCTACAGGACGCCACACACCGCTTTTTCGCGATAAGCAATGTCTGAACATCAAACGTGCGGCGGAGTTCCGTTTTGATTTGTGGTCGGGCTGGCGTTTCGGCGAGAGGATGGCGTACGTATGGCCGGCCATCCAGGACATGGTTGGTGAAGAGACGGTGAAGCAGCGTCTCCGAAGATCTCTTGTCAACCGATCGTTGTTGCTCTATGCCGGAAGCCTTGATGAGCCGACACTCAGCCGACATGCTCGCGCGCTGGCGAGATACCGACCAAGACTGATTCGGGCGTTTCCAAACCCACTAGCAGTACTGGCGAAGTTTCTGCGCAACAACGGGCGATGTTCTATTCACCCTGCCGCCATTCTCACCACAGGGGAGCCGCTTCTTTTGGGGCAGCGCCGGTTGTTCGAGCAGGTGTTTGGCTGCCCTGTGTTCGATTGCTACGCGTCTCGGGAATGCGGCCACCATGCTTGTGAATGTGAGGCACATGACGCCCTCCATATCAACGCAGAATGCTTGTACTTGGAATTTGAAAGGGATGGGAAGCCCGTCCTTCCGGGCGAACCCGGCACCATCCTAATAACAGATTTTGACAATTACGGCATGCCGTTGATCCGCTATCGAATTGAGGACATGGCCAGTCCAGTGGCCGGTGACTGTGTGTGCGGCAGGACACTGCCACGTATGGCTATACATGCGGGGAGGATTTCGGACTTTCTCCTTTCACCGAAAGACGGCTCACTAATCTCTGGTGCCTCGATGTGCCACTATCTGCTCGCGGAGGGGCCGGATGTTGGGCAGTTACAGATCATCCAGGATTGCAGGGACCATCTTACGATCCGAGTCAAGAGCAGCAACAGTGGCGTGATGAACACAGAGCACGTCGAAGAGGTGGTGTCTCGTGTCTTTTGCGGTACTATGCGTGTAACATTGCAGGCGGTCAATGATATCCCACATGAAAAGTCCGGCAAATACCGCTTTTGCATCAATAGATTTCTTTCGCCCGACAAGAGTTGATCCGAATCATGCGCAACACCTCAGCATGCTGATTGCTCCGATGTCATGAATCTGATTGATGCTTTCTTCTGTGGTCATTGGCATCTTTGGAATCGCTGGAATCATACCGGCGGTGTACGGATCCTGCGGGAATTGCGGCGGGAAGCCAGCATGTCACCCGAGGTCTGGCGCCAATTGCGGGCAGCCCGCCTCCACAGCCTCCTTTTGTTTGCCGCAAAACACGTGCCCTATTATGGCAACTTATTCAGTCAATGTCGGTTCACGCCCGAAGAGAACGGTTTTGAGCAGACCTATGAACGCGTCCGTCCGCTGACAAAGCAGGCGGTGTCGGAAAACCGTCGCGACCTGATCGCTCTTTCGGTAAGTCCGTCCGATCTGCTTGAGAACGCAACAGGCGGTTCCACAGGCATACCTCTGACGTTCTGGCAGGATCGTGCAAGCCGCGCTGCCTCTGTGGCAATGGATGCTTACGTCCTCGGCTGGTGGGGAATATCACCGTGGGACCGTTGCGCCGCAATCTGGGGCGCGGATCGAGAATTCCACAAGTTGTCGCTGCGCGAGCGATTCTGTCACTGGCGCCATCGCCAAAGGTCGGTTAATGCGTTTCGAATGACCGAATCGGACTTGTTGACGTTCTGTCAACTACTGCGACGATGGAAGCCCCCGTACTTGATCGGTTACGCCACGGCACTAGATGCTCTTGCGCGCTTTGCGGCGGCGCAAGGCTTCGGCAATCTGCGTTTCCGGGCGATTCGCTCGGCAGCGGAAATGCTCTGGCCTCAACAGCGTCAGCGGATCCAGCAAGTCTTCCAAAGCCCAGTCTACAACTTTTACGGATCGCGAGAGATTGGGAACATCGCAGCGGAGTGCCCGCAGGAGCATCGTTTGCACCTGATTTCCACGTGGCGATACGTGGAAATCACCGATGAAAACGGACTCCGTGTGCCGGACGGACAGGCTGGTTACTTGACGGTCACCGACTTGAGGAATCACGCGATGCCTTTCATCCGGTATCGCAATGAAGATATGGCCCGAATGTCGCGCGACTCGTGTCCGTGTGGCCGGCCATCGCCCGTTTTGGAAGAACTCCTTGGCCGCAGCAGCGACATCATCCAGACGACACGCGGCGAAATGATCCACGGGGAGTTCTTTACGCACCTGTTTTACGGGCACAACGAAGTGCGGCAATTCCAAGTCCATCAAACGTCCTTGAACCGCCTAGTCGTACGTTATGCGCCGGCGACCCCCTCCGCAAGCAATCTCATGGCGTCAATCGCGGAAGTGATCCAAAAGCGGATGGGCCCAGAAACGGAGGTGTGCGCGGAAGGGTGCGAGGCAATCGCCGTGCCGCCGAGCGGTAAGCATCGTTTTACGATCTCCGATCTTCCGCTGTGCTCAAAGACGGAGCAGGCGGGGCCTGTAGAGGAATAGACCGGACAATCACAACATGGCCAGCCCTCAGCGATCGTTTCTGGCCCACGCGGTGGTTTACGGCCTCGGCGCGCTACTGATGCAGGCGACATCGGTGGTGCTGCTGCCGCTGTATACGCACTACCTCAGGCCGGCGGACTACGGAATCCTCGACATCCTCAATCGCACCGGCGACGTGTTGACCGTCGTATTGATGACCAACGGGCTGGTCGGGGCCGCTTTCTCCTTCTATTGCCAGGCGGAAAGCGACGAAGAGCGGGCGGGCATCGCAGCCACCGTAAACCTCGTGGTCTGGTTGGGAATGGCCGCCGGGCTGACCTTGGCGGTGTGCGGGTCGGGACTGATCGACGCCCTGTTGGGAATCGGCAACCGCCGCCTGACGGTCTTGGGCCTCTGTGCCAGTTTCGTTCAACTCCTGCCGATCATGCCGATGGCGTTGATGCAGGCGCGGGTGGAGTCGCTGCCCTACATCTTGGCGAGCGTGTTTACCCTGCTGCTTCGGCTCGGGTTGATCATCGCCGCCGTGGTGATCGGCGGCTGGGGGATTTGGGGCGTGCTGGGGGGCTCGTTGTGCGCCTCGCTGATCGCCGGAACCGTGCTCACGCTACGGGAGTTTCGCAAGACGGGGTTTCGTCCGGACATGTCGCGGCTCCCCGACGTGCTCCGTTTCGCCTGGCCTTTCTTGCCCGGCGGCCTTTGCGGGTTCGTCATCAACAGCGGCGATCGGTTTTTCCTGCTGCGATATGCCGGGGCGCACGATGTCGGGCTCTACTCCTTGGGTTATAGACTTGCTTCTTGCGTCGGCTTGGTGAGTTTTACGCCGCTGTTCAAGGTCTGGTCGGCCAAGATGTACGACGCCTATCGCCGACCGGACGGAGCGATTGTCGTCGGCCAGATGATCACCCGCATCCTCTCGGCCGTTGTGTTCGTCGGCCTGGGGCTCTGCCTTTTCCAGCGAGAGGTCTTGTTCGTCTTTAGCACTTCGGCCTACGCCAACGCTGCGGCGGTGATCGTGCCCTTGGTTGTCGCCGGCCTGTTTCTCAACGCCCAGGTGCTCATGGACGGCGCCTTCTATGTCTATCGTTGTTCGGTCTACAAGCTGGGGATCACGCTCTCTGTGACGGCGGCGATCGTCGTCTTGTACTCGCTTTTGATTCCGCGCTATCACGCCATGGGGGCGGCCTTCGCGGTGCTGATTGCATTTGCCCTGTATGCTGCCATCACCTTCGCCGTCTCGCAACGGGTGTTTCACGTCCGCTACGAGTTCGGCAGATTACTGTTTATCCTAGGTTCGGCCGCGGCGCTCGCTGCACTGTGGCACGGGCTGAAACCGAGCCTGCTCACGCTCGTGGGCAAGTGCGCATCGTTCGCCGTCTGGCCGGTGGTGCTGTGGTCCCTCGGCGTGATCACGGCGGAAGAGAAGCAATTCGCGATCGGCCAGACCATCCGTCTTTGCCGCCTGCTCGGCGTTCTGCCGAAATCGCCGGCTGCCGAGCAGGGTGAAGAGGAGTCGCTGCGAGCCTCGTAGAAGTGCCGCACGATCGTCGCGGCAGGCCAATTGAAACGAACCGCCCGTCTTACCGGCTCCATTCCCGGGAGAGTGACACTCACCCGGGCGATCCTTGCCGTCGCGCTGCTGTTGCTGGCGGCCGATCACTCTGCGGCGCAGCCAAAGCCCGCTTCGGCTGATGTCCGCCAACCTACGGTAGCGCCCCTCTTTCCTTATGACGGTACGGGACGCTACACCATGGACCGGGGCGACGACGGACGCCGCATTCAGGGACTGACGGAAGTTGGCAACCGATTCGGCGAGAAACCCTATCAGGATCTTCGCTCCATGCCGTATGACGGCACCTGGCAGAGCGAGCGGGTCGTGTTTCATGACCTGGGCACCACGGCAACGATCGTGCGGCTGACAAGCGATCCCTGGGCGGACAGCCTGTCCTATTTCAAGGGGAATTGGAGCGGCGATGGGCAATACGTCGTCTTCCGTCGTCAACCGGGGATGTGGGAGGGCTCGACCGACGACCACGGCCCGATGGCGGTCCGCGCTGATGGGACAAGGCTGCGCAACGTATTTCGCGACTACCGCATGGTTCGAAACGAAGTCTGTTCGCCGACCGAGCCGAATATCTGCTACGCCATGGCCGACGGAAACAGACTGGTGGCCTTCGATTTGAGGACAGGCAAGACGCACCACTTGGTCCGCCAGGTGCCCGGTTGCTGGCATCTGAAAATCTCGCCCGATGGAAAGTACCTCATGAGCCGTTCGGACCTGGAACGGGGCGGACGAGGGCTGTGGATTGTCAGCGGCGACGGCCGGGAATATCACGAAATCCCCGTTCCTGAGGCAATTCACGATTCCTACCAGTTTCATCCGTCGCAGAAGAGGATCATGTTCTGGTATGAGGATCGCTACCGGAAAGAGGGTTTTGTGCAATGTGATTTTGACGGGAAGAACATGACCAATGTGCCGGTGCAGTTCGACTGGAACCACGGCGACGTCGGCCCCGATCGCGGCGTGCATACCGACGGCTACATTACCAGGATCAAAGGCAACACTTGGCTGGCAAAGGAACCGCTGTTTCATCGGCCGGGCGTCGAGTATTACGACGACCCAGTTCACTACAACGGCTATCTGACCTGGATGCCGACCGACCGGCCGTGGGTTTACGCGACGCGGATGCCGTATCCGCCGTATCTATCTGAGATTCAGTCGTTTTCGGTCGAGCCGGTGCCGGGCGACGTCGTCAATCGCTTTCGCATTTGCTACACATGCATGCAGAAGGGCAAGGCCCTGGACTGTCCCGGGGCCAGCCCCGATGGAACGAAGGTGTTGTTCAACTCGAACATGCTCGGCAGCCTCAGCGTCTACTACGTTGTAGCGCGGCTGCCGGAGCGGCCGACGGGGCTCAAGGCCGAACGGATGGCCGGCGGCGTCAAACTGACTTGGAAAGCCCCGCCGCATCACGCCGAAATCGCCGGCTACAACGTCTATCGCGGCACACAGAGCGGAGTGGGGCTTGTGCCGGTCAGCCGCATCCCCATCCCTGGGCAACGGGTGCTCGACAATACGATCCCGGCAGGCGCAACAATGTTCTACGCCGTCTCGGCCGTCGAGCATTCCAGCCTGGAGAGCGGCCTGAGCGACGAGGCCGTCGCGGGCGAAGCGGCGGGCGTCAAGCGCCGCGTATTCGTCGAGACGGATGCGGCGACGTGCAATCCCAAGATGTGGGTTGCTTTCGACGCAAAAGCGGCAAATCTCCATTATCTTTGGATGCGGGCCCGCCACGGTGAAGCGACTGCAACGTTGAACGTGAACTTTCCAGAACTGGGCGGGCCTTGCCAGGTTTGGGCGCACGTCAAAGGCCCGCAGGGAGCCAGATTCGCATTGGCCGCCGGGGGCAGATCGATCGCGCTCGACGTCCCGCCGTGCGAAAAGTGGACTTGGGCGAAATTCGACGGCACACTGCCGATCAAGCCGGGCAAGTGCCCGATTGCGCTCCGCAGCAGCACCTACGGCAGCGCGGTGGATTGCTTGGCATTCAGCGATGATGCCGATTTCTCGCCAGCCCGGCAACCGCGCATCGACTGGCCGCGCCCTCCTCGATTGGAAAACGTCCAGGCCCAGGCCACGTCGCCTTACACGGTGAAGCTCACCTGGCGATACCTGGAGAACCATACGTTCCACCACTACAACCTCTACTGCGGGCACAACGCTGATTTCGTGCCCGAGCAAGCGACATTGGTCGCCTCGCCCGATCGCAATTCATATTGCGACTGGGGATTGAAGCCCGGTCAGACGCTCTACTACCGGCTCACCGCCGTCGATCGCGCGGGCAACGAGTCGGTCCCCTGCGAGCCTCGAAAAGTGGTGCTGCCGAGAGTGGAGCGCGTTGTTCTGCGGAAGGAGCATGGCGGGACCCTCGCCCTCGACGTTCCCAAACACGGCACCTATACGCTCTGGCTGAAGCTCCGCCGCGCCCAAGACGCCGGTGGGGCGTACATCTCGGTGAAGTTCGATCGGCAGCCGGCCGTGAGTTGGACAATCGACTTCGACGGGCTGAGCGACGTGTCGTGGTTCTCTTACGACCAATGGGCACGCTTCCCGATCGCGGCCGGTCCGCACTGGCTCGTCATCGACAACAAAACCAAGCACGCCCTGCTGGAAGTGCTGTTCTGCAACGATCCTTCGTTTCGGCCGAAGGGGCACGTCAACATCCTGAGTGGATGGTGATCGCGTGTGAAGAAAAAAGTCAACAAGGCGCAAAGCTCGTGGGAAGGCAAAGGCCAGGATAGAGGCCGGCAATGCCGGCGTAGAACGTGTTCTGAAAAACCTCCCCTCTCCCTTTGGGAGAGGGGCAAGGGGTGAGGGCCGCTTAGCGCGAATCGCGGGAAATCGAGCAGTCTGTCACGATCCGCCCTCACCCTAACCCTCTCCCAAAGGGAGAGGGGACCAATTACCCAACACGTTCTTAGAGATGCGCGGCCGGAAAAAACTCCCGCCCCGCGACTCTTTCCCCAGAAATCGAAAGTGGCCCAAAAACTTCTCTTGAAACTGGACGAGCCGGTGTGGCAGAATGTGTCCGCGCTGAATCAGCGGGCGGGCCGGCGAGTGCGGACCAGCGACAAGCCCGGCTGACGACGCGAGCTGTCATTCTCATCTTGGGTCCGCCTTGCAGGGAAGAAGGGAGAGCCCCCACCTTCCCCTGGAGACTGCAGCGATGAAGAATGCTGTCGGCCGTTTGCAGCGTGTCGAGTCTCGCGAATCTGCCCTCACCCCCGACCCCTCTCCCGATAGGCGAGGGGAGATTGGCCTCACCCCCGACCCCTCTCCCGATGGTAGAGGGGAGTTGTGGCATGAGACGGCCTGCGTCGAGCAGCCCTCGATTGTCGGCCCCGGCACGCGCATCGGGCCGTACGCCCACGTCGTGGGCGGCGCAACCGTGGGGTCAGGCTGCCGCATCGGCCGCAACGTGGTGATCGCCGCCACCGCCGTCGTCGGCGACAACGTCACCATCGGGCACAACGTAGTAGTCGAGGACGGCGTGGTGTTCGAGGACGACGTGGTCTGCGCGCCGGGGTGGTCTTTGCAACCGTCAGACTGCCGCGGGCATTGCCCCCGCTTCTTGGCAGCGAGCGGCTGCAAGACTTGGCCGGTGAAAGCATGATTGACGAGGAGGCGATCAGCTCGCCGCCGGCAGTCAGGCCAATCACCGTCCGCCGGCACGCGATCCTGGGGGCCAACGCCACGATTCTCGGCGGCGTAACGGTCCATCTCTATTCAATTGTAGGCGCCGGTGCGGTGGTTACCAGCGACGTGCCGAGCTACGCGGTGATGACCGGAGTGCCCGCCCGCACGCTGAAATGGCAGTGCCGCTGCGGCAGGCATTCGCTGAACCTGAAGCCACGAGTCACTTTCACCGCCGTATGTCCCGTCTGTCACCTGCACTATCGATTGATCGGCACTGGCGCGGAGGAGTATTCGCCGGCTGAGGAGCGCCGCCGCCGCAAGGCGGAACTATATCGGCTGGAGCGCCGCTTTGTTGAGTCGATCACCCCCCGCGCCCGTTGACGCCCGCCGCCCTCCGACGTTTCCGTTGCACCTGGCTCGAGCCGGCCCGGCGGCCAGCTTCTAGGCAAGGCGTTTCTTGAGCCTGCTGGGATTGACCCGCAACGGCTGAGCGGTTCGCGAAATCCCAAATCTGTCGGCCAGCGCCACGGCCGAAGCCCACAGCGTGACCCTGTCGTCCTGTCGGCCGCCGGAATTTTCTTGACTTTCCGTGTCCTTCCGGCAAGCGTGCAAAACCTTTTCCGCGGCTGATCGGCCGCGGTCGGGAACTGGTGACAGCCGTGCTGGCGGGCGGTGGGGCAGCGGAATTACGAACCCGACGCCTCGTACTGGTCCCGCAACGCCTGAAGTTCCTGATCGCAGATGAATCCGACTCGGTCACGCTTGACCATCGCTTTGCACCAGGCGACGATGTCCGTGGGCGGCAAATCGCTTTTCCCGAGGGCCTTGACGACCACCTGCAAGCACTCCTCAACGTCGTCCGTCATCAAGCCCTCGTCGCTCATTTCGACTTGGTAACTTCCTTGCTCCATCAGTTCCAACGAAAGTTCCATCGCCAGCCGCAGTTGCCCTAGACCGATCAAGCGGCCCAGGTTGCGTTTCACTTCCTCGTAGGCTGCGTAGTCGTAGTCGAAATTGTAGTTGATTTCCCGCTCGTCGAAGTCGGTCGCATCGGCGATCGCTTGACGCGTCAGGCCCACAAGTTCTTGAAGCGAGGCTTCCAGTTCGAATCGCACGTCAAGTCGCCGTAGGATACCGCGATCGTCTCCGGCCAACTCCAGCAGCGTATCAATCAATTCGCCCTTCCTGCGTTTCGACAACGCCTTGCGCAATCGTTCGGCAACGTCGGCCTTGTAGACAATCTTTTTCGGACGGCGCTTTGGCATCTCTCCTCTCCTCCAGCATCTCGTGATAATTCCAAGGCATCCAGTCTTTCGCCTTCGCCGACAATTCCCCAGCGTGCCGCTCCAGGGCCGTGAGATAATCGAACGGATTGACTCCGCCCAGTTCACACGTGTAGATCAGGCTCATGAATAGGTCGCCGACGTGAGCCCCGCGGGAAGTCTTGTAGAACAGGGCGTTCTTGCGATGGAGAATCGCCTTCTTCAACGCCCGTTCACACACATTGTTGTCCAACGGCGCTGCTGGCACACGGAGGAAGAGCGTCAACTTTTCCCAATGCTTGAGCAAGTAGGCGATCGCCCCGCCGAGCCCCGAATTCGGCTCAACCAGACGCTGCTCGAACTGGCGGAGAAGCCAGACGCGAAGTTCCTCCATCGTCGGGCCGCTTTCGGCCTGATGGAACTCCAGCCGCGTCTGCGGCGAGAGATTTCGCTCGCGGGCCAGCGCGTCGTTGTGGTAAATCACCTTGAGGGCTTCCAGCACGTGACGGCACTCCTCAGGGAACTCCTTGGCCACATCAACGAACTGCCGCCGCCCATGGGCCAGGCAGTTGGCAACGATCGTCTTCAGCTCACGAGGCAGGTTCCGTGACAGAGCATCGCACATCTGGATCGGCGGCGGCAACTCCACCGCCCGCCGGAGCAGCACGTCCTTCAGATTCTCCCCGGCGTGCTGCCGCCCGCTGAGGAACAAGGCGATCCTGTGCTCCCCGGCAGACACAATCCCCGACGTGTACATGCCTTTGCGGTCCGTGGCCTTGGACGCCAAAACCCCGGCCGAGCGATCGGCGACGCCTTCAACCAATGCCTCTTGGCGGGCACGAGACTCCATCAACTCCAGGATCTTCACCGTCGTGTCGTCGTTGTACAACACGTCGCCCTGGGCCGCTTGCCGGATCAACTCGTCGAACACCGGCTCGGCGCGACTCGCCTGGTCACAGACAATGTCCCACTGCGTCGAGGCTGGCAAGGGAATGCCCACATTCCCCTCCAGCCGTTCCATGCGGTTGAAAGGCATCCCGCTGCCGTACTTCAGCAAGGCGATCATGCTGCCGGACGTGGCATCGTACTTCTCTTCGCCCACTCCTTCCGGCGCCCGGGCAGTGAAGATCTTGCCGCAGAGGTTGCAACGCAGCTTCTGCAACTCGTAGACCTTGGCCTGCACGGGCGCTTGGCCGACGATCCGCACCAGCACCCCGGGGCGACCCGTCTCGTAGACTGTGCCCTTCCGGCACTCCGGGCAGGAATCGCCCGGCCGCAAGGATTCGTGCGGCACCGCGATCTTCTCGGCTCCGACGTAGTCGTCCGCGCCGTTGCGGCCATGCCCAGGGCGAGGATTGGCGGAGCCGGTCTCCACGTTGCCTTCCGCACCGCGCTCCTGCAAAGAGTTCGCACAGCTCTCCTGTGACGGCCGAGCCTCCGCTTCCTTGCCGCCATCGACCACGGCCGCCGTCTTCTCGCTTTTCGCCCCGAACAACAGCTTCCGCAGCCGGGAAATGCTCGCATTCTTGCTGCCCACCACGTCGCTCAGATAGGCGTAGGATTCGGCCAGCGCCTTCAGCAGGGAGTAGTCCTTCTCGTCGAGTTTCGCCTCGGCGCGCCGCAAGACATCTTCCAGTTCGCTCATGTCCAACTCGATGATCGGTGGTTGCTTGGGCATCATCATACCCGCACCTGCCGGCGGCCAACACGTCAGCGCCCGCGGAGAACTCCGCAGGCGCCGGCACGGGCCGCAACCATAGCATAGTAACCTGGAAGAGATAAAGATCGCTTTGATGCGATTCCGCCGTGTCAGAAGGGGGTGAGTCGCATCAGGCCGCCGGCCCGACCGGACGCCACACCGGCGCCGCCTGCGTGGCTTCAGGGTTGCCGGCCGAGAGAAGCACGTGCAACTGGTGCGCGGCCAGCGTCTTGGCCGTCGCCGTGCCATGCGGCCACCAGCCGAACTTGCCGCTGGAGAGCCGCTTGTGGCAAAGCCAAAAGCCCTGGCCGTCAAAAACGAGAATCTTCAGCGCCTTCGCCGACCGGTTGCGAAAGACGAACACCCAGCCGTTGAATGGATCGTGCTTCAGCAGGTCTTTGCACAGCCGTGCCAAGCCGTCGATCCCGCAGCGAAAATCGACGGGCGCGACGGCCACCATAATCCGCATCTGCGGCGTGATCTGAATCATGCCTGGCGATTCCAGAAACTGCGGCTGAGCGCCGCCAGGTCGGGCATTCCCACACCCTGGAGGCGAATCCGCATCTTCGCTCCCTCAGCGTCCTCCCACTCCAGAAGGCATTCCGAGAAACCTCGCGGCGAAACGGCAGCAAGCTCCACGAACTGCGCCGTCTCCCGCCAGTCCTCCGTCAGAGCTGACAACTGCCTTGAGCCGGAGGCGCTTCTTCAGTGCATCAGAATTGAGCCGCAGTGTGTGAGCGGTTCGAGAAATCCCATACTGCTTGGCCATCCGCGCGGCTGAGGCCCAAAGGGAATCAGGAATGCGCGCATGACCCTTGCGCGTCTCTCGCCAACGTTCAAACCGCCGCCGAGCGCCTTCCAGCTTCGGCGGAAGGTCGCCTCCCCGCGTCGCATCCATCGGCTGTCCTCCACAAGCTTGTGAACTGACAGCCCACGATACCATACTGCTCAGAATGATTCATACACGCCTGCCGGAAGCACACTGTCGTCCTGTCGGCCGCCGGAATTTTCTTGACTTTCCTCTTGTGATGTTATATGGTGCATGCCGGATGGAATTCCCGGCCGTTTCCCCAGCGGGAACAGGGGGAGGAAGAAAGTGGCGACGGGGAATCCGACTCACCTAACCGCTCGGACGCCACGGGTAGTCCGCCCACCGGTGTTGCGGCACCGATCAGGCCATGTCTGAGAGCGTCAGCGCCGCGCAGGCGGTGTTGCTGCGAGCCGAACGCTCGCTTGTCACCGTCCGAGGAAGCTAATCATACACACCGCCGCGAGGCGCCCTTATCATCGTTGGCCTCGCGGACTTGTTGCCAATACCCGCATCATGGGGGCGCACCCGCCCACATCGCTTGTCCTTAATAACCGCCGCTGTGCCCGACTCAGTCAAGCGAAGCGCCATCGAATAACGCCTCATGGGACCTGCTACCAGCATTGGGGGTATAAGCCACCGCGACACGGGCCCATCATAAGAGCCGAATGTGACCTATATTAGCGCGGTTGGCCAGCCGCGATCGCCGCATGGGCGCCGACTGGCCGGCAGGCGCATCATTTGTGTCTTATATCTCTGTTAGAAAAAACCTTCCGACGTTTCCTTGGGCAGACCAATTGGAGCCTGCGGCCGGCCGCAGGAGAGAAACATGTCACGCGGGAAGAAATCGCGATCTCGACAGGCACGCCGTGGATTTGGCAAGCGCATTTTGCGGAACCGGTTGTTTCACCAGTCGTGCCATTTCGAGACGCTCGAGGCGCGGACGCTGCTGTCGGCGGTGCTGAGCACGGCGCCGGCCGCGCCGCTGGGGCCGATTGCGCCGAGCGTTGTCGCCGACCAGCCGGTGCAGCCCTCGACCGGCCCGCTGTGCGCACCGGTCGCGGCGGTGGTCAATGGGCCGGCCGTGCAGGCGGCGGCCAACACCATCGACATTACGGCCGCCTGGCTGGCGCAGCAGGGCGCGGCGCCCTACATCCTCAGCAGCAGCAACACCACCTACGTGCTGCAGACCGACGTGACGGTCAACGGCACGGCGTTTGTCTTCGGCGCCAAGGGGATCACACTCGACCTGAACGGGCACACCGTTACCTACGGCAACAGCGCGCCGATTTCGGTGACAAACGGTGGCTTCGAGGCCGGCAACGTCGGCGACACAGCCGTCGCCGGTTGGGACTTGACCGCCGCGCCGGGAGCGTCGCTGGCCGCCGTCGGCAACACCATGCTCTGGGGCAACAACGTCCTGGAGTTCGCCAATATCTCCACCGCCCAGACAATCAAATCCAACACAATCACGCTGCCCACGGCGAACCGGCAGTACACGGCCCTGGTTACGCCGGCCAGCCCGATAGCAACCAATGCCCCTGGCGGGAATCAGGGCGAGACGATCACGCTCGCTGTCTACAACGCCAGCGACAATTCTCTGATTGGCAGCACGGCACTGGCAAACTGGCTAGGATACAGTGTCGTCCTCAACTTCAACCCGGGCTCCGCAACGTCGGTATACATCAAGATTACGGCCGATCCTTCAACGACCCCCGCCGACTCTTGTACGACGTACATCGACGATGTGGAACTTAGCCCTTCGCGCGATTATGGAATTATTGCCAGCACTAATTGGGGAGATTTGCCTACCTGGATGCAAACAACCTCAATCAAGAACGCCATGATTGCGATGGGCGGCACCGGGGCCAACGCTGTTATCCAAAACGGCACAATAACCCAAGGCCAAGCCGGTGGCTATCGGTCGTTGCCGATCTACTGCCAAGCCGTCAACGGCATCCTAATTCAGAATGTGACGAGCGCTAGTAGCGGAGCGGATACTGGTGCAGTTGATGCTAATTGGTCAAGTAATGTGACTGTTCAAAACAACGTGTTCAATGATACAGCCACACTGTTTACGGATCGAATGACTACTAGTGTTTGTTCTATCGTTAACATTTCACGGACGCCAAGCAACGTACTGGTGCAGGGCAACACAATTAACAATGCACCCTGCTCGGCCATCGTTGCTTCCCAAACGAACGGGTTGACGATCAGTGGCAACACGATCAGCATGGCGGCCACAGTCGGCAATAGCTTCGGAGTTCTTCTCTCCTATGTCAGCAATTTCGCCGTGGCTTCCAATACGGTTACGGGAAATGGACGTGGCATTTGCCTGGACGGCGCTGGCGGCCTCTCCACCATTCATTCGTCCGACAACGGCACGTTCCACGACAACTATGTCGATGTTCGAGAGCACACTGAAAGGGAATATGGAACATCCGGTGGGGGAGGCGCTGGATTGGCCTTCTATATGCGGACCTATGACGACAGGGGTTGGACGAACATTGATGTCTACAACAACACGTTCATTTGCCGCACCGGCGGGGTTGCCGCAGGAGATCGGTCCGAGGCCATTGGAATGCGCCTCGTTACTTCGCCGTCCAGCTATGATTTTGCCGTCTCAGGCATCGCGGTACTACCGACCGTCGGCGCCGTCTACAGCAATAACGGCAATAACTATACCGTTATCTCAGCCGATTCATCGCATCTGCTTCTCTCCGGCGCGAACACACCATCCGCGAGTGGGACATTGACGAAGCAATCTGGCACCGGTGACGCCAGCATTACCTTTGGCTCCTGGATACCCGAGGCAAACAGCACTGGCGCCGACATGGGGAACGTGATCGAAAACAACACCTTCAAGGCAATCGTCGAAACCGACGATGGCAACACTCACGCCATCGCATTTGCCGACGATTCGCTTATGCCGAACACCTCTCCGTTGATTGAGAACAATGTTTTCGAGAGCAACGATACATCGCTGCAGGTCGGTTGGGATTACGGGGGCGATACCTACGACGGCGACTTTGTCTCCAATACTTGCCGCAGGAACACGACGGAGGGCGACCAGAGCAGGACATACAAGTCAGTGGGCATCGGCTATTGGATAAGCAACATCCACAACATTCAACTGATCGACATGCGTTACGAGAATGGCGCGCCATCCACAATTACGTGGACCGCCAACGCCCTTCCGGCCGATGGCCTGGACCGAGACGTCTCGGTCGGCTGGCTGCTGAACGTCACCGTCGAGAGCACCAGCGGCGCCGTGCTGCCCGACGCAACGGTGAGCATTTTCGACAAGAACGGTGCGATCGTCTACTCGGGCATGACCGACGCCAACGGGCAGATCAAGGACATTCCGCTCCTGACCACCATCTACCGCCAGTCACACACGAATCTGACCACGATCAACACCGACGACAGCAACCCATACCAGATCGAGGTCTCACTGGCGGGGTATCACCAATCACCCACCCAACTGGCCACCCTCACGCAGTCGCAGGACGTGCTGGTGCAATGGATCAACCAGCCGCCCAGTGTGGCCACGCCCGCCGCCGCCACTCCCTCGCCGGTGACGGGAACGACCACAGCCCTGAGCGTTTTCGGGGCCGACGACGGCGGCGAGGCCAACCTGACTTACACCTGGACGACGCTCAGCAAGCCCAACGGCGCCGCCGATCCGACGTACACGCTCAACGACAACAACGCCGCAAAAGACACCACCGCCACCTTTTATCAGGCCGGCGACTACACATTTCAGGTCACGATCGTCAACGCCGGCGGACTTTTCGTCACCAGCACGGTAAGCGTCACCGTCGATCAGACGCTAACAAGCATTGTGGTCAGCCCAACCGCCGCTGTGCTGGACGAGAATCAGAGCCAGCAGTTTTCGGCGACCGCCTACGACCAGTTCGACGATGCTCTCGACGACCAACCCGCATTCGCCTGGTCCGACGTTTCGGGCATCGGGTCGATCAATGCGGCTGGTCTCTATACGTCAGCGAGCACCGCGGGCACGGACACGATCGTTGCCTCCAGTGCTGCCGTCAGCGGCAGTGCGACGATCACGGTCAACAATGCAGCGCCTACGTTGGTGACGACGCCCCGTGCCACGCCGTCGCCTGTGGTGGCAACCAGCACGACATTGAGTGTCCTGGGGGCCGACGACGGCGGCGAGGCCAACCTGACTTACACCTGGAGGTCGTTCAGCAAACCCACCGGCGCCGCCGATCCGACGTACACGCTCAACGGCAACAACGCCGCCAAAAACACCGTCGCCACCTTTTACAAGGCCGGCAGCTACACGTTCCAGGTGACGATCGCCGACGCCGGCGGCCTCTCGACAACCAGCACGGTCGTCGTTGCGGTGAACCAGACGCTGACGAGCATCGTCGTTTCGCCAGCCGCCGTCACGCTCAACGCCAAGCAGACACAGCAGTTCGCCGCGATCGGTTACGACCAGTTCAATGCAGCCATGAGCAACCAGCCCGCCTTCACCTGGTCGCTGGTCTCTGGCGGCGGATCGATCAGCGTGGCCGGCCTCTACACGGCGCCGGCCACCAGCGGGTTGGCCACCATCAGCACTTCAGTTGGTTCGGTAAGCAGCAGCGCGACGATCACGGTGAGCGGTCCGGTGATTGCAAACATGGTGGTCCTCACGTCGCGAGGTTACATGACTTGGAACGCCGCCGACAGCGCCGGCGTGGCAAGTTCCAGCCTGACGGTTGATGGACGGGCCGTGACCAAACTGTACGGTCCTTACAAGGCCGCGGTCGGCGTGGACTATTGCGGCATGTTCGGCGTTCTTTCGTCCGGCACGCACAGCTACACGATCACCGCGACCGACAAACTGGGCAACTCATCGCAATCGACCGGCACCTTCAGCACTCAGGGCCAGGCCGGCCCGGCGATCGGCAGCGTGGTGGTCGTGGCGGCGCAGGGCCTGATGACCTGGAATGTGCTTTACCCGGCGGGAATTGGGACGACGGGACTAACGGTTGACGGTGCGGTCGTCAAGACGATCTACGGTCCCATCGCGGCGACCTCCGGAGTGAACTTCGCCGGTGTGTTCGGCACGCTCGCCGCCGGCCCACACGGCTACACGATCATTGCCACCGATACGCAGGGCAACCGGTCTCAGTACAGCGGCACGTTCAACGTGGTTGCTGCCGGACCCAGCCCGACCATCGGCAGCGTAGTGGTCGTGGCGGCGCAGGGCCTGATGACCTGGAACGTACAGGACCCGGCCGGCGTGAAGAGCACCGGCCTCAGCGTTGACGGCACGGCCGCGAAGAGGATCTACGGCCCCTATACCGCCTCGACCGGCGTGAATTATGCCGGCATCTTCGGCATCCTGCTCGCCGGCAACCACACTTACACCATTACCGCCACCGATAACCTGGGCCATACCTCGCAACTGCCCGGCGACTTCGACATTCCGCTGGTGCCCCTGTCGATCGACGCCGCCGCCAAGCCCAGCGCCGCGGCGGCATCGCTCACCGAGCCGCAACTCGCACCCGTCGTCCTGGAAGCCGAACGCCGGTTGGCCGCGGTGGTGGGCACGGTCGCCCAGACGGCCATGGCCGGCGTCAGGGTCCAGATCGCCGATCTGCCCGACGGTTTGCTGGGCGAAGTGGTGGGCAAGACGGTGCTGATCGATCGCGATGCAGCCGGCTATGGCTGGTTTGTCGATCCGACGCCGGCCGACGACGCGGAGTTCGCCGTTAGACTCGGCGGCGATGCGCTTGCCGCCCGCAGCGGCAGTCCGGCCGCCGATCGCGTCGATCTGCTGACGGCGGTGATGCACGAGATGGGCCATATCTTGGGTTATGGGCACGACAATTCGCTCGATCTAATGAATCCCGATCTGCCGCCGGGCGAGAGGCGGCTGCTGTAGCGCGCACAGGGCGGGGACTGGCACATTTTCGCGGGCTTCGCCACGAGAATCGTGTCTCTGCGGCAACGGTGAAAAATCTTTGATTGCTGGACGGCGGCCACGATCACGGGCGGCCGATAATCAGAGGGCGGCGGGGGATGCAGCAGCGGCCACCGTCCGGCCATTGGCGTTCCTTCCGGCGGGCGTGAAAAACTTTTGGCCGACGGTACGGGAACAGCGGATAGCTAACGCGATGCCTCGAATTGGCGTCGAAGCGATTTGAGTTCCTCGTCGCAGACGAAGCCCACGCTGTCGCCGGCAAGCATGTGGGCGCACCACGCGGCCACTTCGTCGGCAGGCAAGTCACAACTCGCGAGGCTCTCTATGACTACCTGCAAACGCTCCTTGGTCTCGTCCGTCATCAAGCCTTCGTCGCTCATTTCGATCTGATGGCTCCCCTTGACCATCAGTTCCAGCGACAATTCCAGCGCCGCCCGCAGCTGTCCTAAGTCGATCAACCGGCCCAGGTTGCGTTTCACCGCCTCGTACTGTCACGGGGCGCGTTGAAACGGTTCTCCCGCACAGTTGGTGATCAAGGCCAGATCGGCTCCTAAACGGTCGCGGGCACCATCAGCAGGCTGAACAGCGATGCGCGGTTTGATCCTCGGTCGCAGCTTCTTCCCATCCCTCGGATGCGCTGTGTCCACGATCGTCTAGCTCCCGATCTTAGGATGGCTGGAATGGTGAGGATCAGGCGCCGCCTTCAATTACCCGTTGCCGCAGCAAATCGAACTTGGCCCGTCCGAACATCTGCCGCTTGATTAGTTTCAGCCGGTTAACGTGCCCTTCCGTTTGTCCATTGCTCCAAGGCAACGTCAAAGCTGCTTGGACTGCCAAGCGATCCGCTTTTGGTCCCTTGACGAAAACGTCGCAATTCCGGGGCGACACCAACCTGCGATGCTTCCCCGATCCAGCTATCCAATTGATCCACCCGTCGCTGCCGAACCATGTCGCCAAACCACCTTGCTATAGCGGAAGCCTGTTTCAATGGCAGGCAATGCTCGTTGATCGCCTTCACGAGCGCCCGCTCGTCGTCCAGCAACTCGGTATCCGGCCGGAGCATCAGTCAGGCAACGCGGCGGGATGACGGCCGTTCGCCCAGGTGGTCCTGATTTGGAGTTGTTGCCGATGACTGTGGTGGATTGCCTTGTCGCCATGCGGCGACTCGTCGCCGCACCATGTAGTACGATCCCTTGACTCCTTGTTGGCGCAACTCCCTTCGCAGCTTCTCGAGCGCCGCTCGTTTGTCGTCCAGCAGCTTTGCCAAGTAGTCGTCATGGGTCGCCACCTTGGCGTTTCCTCTGATAGGCTGTTCGCCATCAGCACGTGAAGTCGATCATCTGCCATCGCATCCGCCCAACTCGATCTTAGCCTTCGGTCCCGTTGAGCGGTTCTTCCGGCCGCCGGAAAGACCCGAGCCTCGCCAATGGCGATCACTGGTTGTTGCACCGGGCGTCGCAGTTTCTTGGACGATTCAACGGCGTCTTGACTGTACTATGCGGATGACGTATCAGCCCAAGCGATTCCTGAGCGGTGATTGGACCAAGAGTGAGTCTTCCGACACTCACAAGTATTCGTATTCCGTCTGACGGACGGTTGCAGAAGCTTGGGACATGAGACCCGTTGTCACGCCCGGATTGTCAACTATCCGATGACTTCGTGATCCTCTGCCACCACCAGGCGAAAGATCCCCAGTCGAAGCGGGCGATGCTCGCGCTGGCGGCGGCCGCGCTGCTCTTGGCGTTTGTCTTGGCGATGGAGCTCGTGCTGACGTTAGCGATAAACGAGGAGAACTTAGTACCGGGCGAACCCGAGATTCCGACAGTGCCGGTTCGGTAGGTCGAGTCGGCGGCGGTGGCGACGACAGCGCCGTTGAGCGACAGTTTAAGCGAGGTCCCCACGACATCAAGAGTCAGGCGTCCGGCGCCCAACGCCGTCACCGCTTTGCTCACCAGCGTCGTCGTCACGATCTTGCCGGCTCGGTTGATGCTGTCCCTCTCGATGACCGCGAACAATTGTCCGTTCCTGTTGAGAATGCCGGCGCGATAGAAGCCGGAGTACTGGGTATAGCGGGCCATGATCGCGGCGAAGGACCCATTGGCGACATTGGACACGGTTACCGAGGTCGAGACGTTTGTTGCGCACTGGGCGTTGTAGAATGCGATGTTGTTGGCAGCGGCGCCCGCTGTGGCCGCGCCGGAGGCGACCGTGAACGTACCCAGTTGCTGGTACCAGCGCGAGTTCAACGGGCCGCTTCCGGCGAAGTTGCACAAGAACTCGACGGTTGCCGCAACGGTGGCATTGATCTTGGCGCCGCCGATCGACGCCGTGATGGTATCGGCGCCCATGATGAGGCTGGTGAACGTGACGGAATAGGTGCCGTTGTGGTTGTCGGTGACGGCGCTGAAGGTGCCCCCGGCCGAGCCGGCGGCCAGCGCGAAGGTCACATGCAGGCCGCCGGTGGTGAGGTTGTTTCCCAGGGCGTCCTTCGCTTGCATCGTGATTTGGGTCGAGCCGGGGGCATCGATCGTCGTGACTGTGGCGGTGAGCGTGGAGGTTATGGTCGAGGCGGCCCCGGGCGTTACGGTCGCCACCTGGGCGGAAGTCGCCTCGCCGTTGACGACGACCGTCGCGGTCAGTGGTCCGAGATTGGGGTGCGAGGCGAACTGAATGATCAGTTGTGTCGACGAGGCGTGCTGAACCGTTGCGGACCCGGAAGACAGGGCGACCTTGTCGTTCGCCTGGATCAGATCGAAACCGACGCCCGTGATCGTCAGCGTGCCCGCAGTAGCGGCCAGGCTGGCCGTGCTCGTGGTGACGGCAGAGAACACTGTCGCGACGGGGGTCGAGGCGCTGGCCTTGTCGCCGACGATTACTTGAGCGGAGAGCGGTCCGGCCGTCGGGGCTTGCGTCAATCGGATGACGATCTTCAGGGATGTCGATGTCGCGGGGTCGACGACGCCCGCCCCGCTGGACAGTACGACGCGGTTGTTGGCAGGGGTCGAACTGAAGCCCGCACCCAGAATGGTCAACGTCGGCGAATTGGCGGACCAAGGGGCCGTGCTGGGGGTGATGGTGGGCGTGGCCGCCGCGGTGGCTACCTGCGCGGTGCCGCTCGACAGGCCATCGACGGTGACGGTCGCCGCGATTGGGCCTGGTGTCAGAAGGCTAACCGTCGGGTCCAGGGTAACCAGCAGCAGCGTGGACGATTGCGCGGCGACGTGTATCACCGTACCGGAGGAGAGCGTCACGCTGATCGAGGCGCCGCTGTTCGTGTCGAAACCGCTTCCGCTGATCGAAAGCGCGGTGGCGTCGGTCCCCACGCTGGTCATGGTTGTGGCGATGGTCGGCGTGGCGGCGTTGACGATGCTGGCCACCTGCACCGTCTGGCTGGTGAGACCGTCCGTGGTAACCGAGGCATAAAGCGGCCCGGTGGAAAGCGTGCCCGTCAGGTAGACGGTCAACTGGGTCGCGGAGTCAACGACGATGGACTGCACCGTGCCGGAGGAGAGCGTCACGTCGTTGACTCCGCCGCCGGTGGCGTCGAAATTTGTCCCGGTGATGATCAAGTAGGCAGCGCTCGCGGCCCAGCGGTGGATGTTCGAGGCAAGCGTAGGCGTCGTGGCGTTTACCACGGTGGCGACTTGAACCGTATTGCTCACGGCTGTCGGCGTGGTGACGCTGGCGTAAAGTTGGTCGAGGTCGGCATTCAGCAAGCTGGGGTTGAGCGTGACGGTCAACTGCGTGTCGGAATCGACGGTAGGGTTATTGATGGTGGCGATCGAACCGGCGACCGTCGACAGCGTCACACTCGTGGCCCCGGTGAAACCGACGCCGTGGAGCACCAGGGTCGTGGCCCCGATGGCGAAATTGGCCGCTGAGAAATTGATGGTCGGCCCTGAGTCGACCACCGCGGCGACCTGGACCGGCGAAGCGCTCGGCGCACCGTCGGTGACGACCGTGGCCGAGAGCGAACCCGCCGGCAGGGTCATGGCGCTATTGAGGGTCACGGTCAACTGCGTGTCGGAATTGGCCACGACCGAAACGACCTGATCGGCCGGAAGCGGGGTCGAAGAACCATTCGAGTACAGGGTCGCGGAATTCGTTCCGGCGGGGTCGAAATTGGCGCCGGTGATGATCAGCGTCGTGGCATTGTCGGCCAGATTGTTCGTGTTGGCGGTGACCTCGGGCGTCGCGTCGGCCTCGACATTGGCCACTTGCACATTGGAACTGACTACGCCGTCAATCGTGACCGTGGCCATGAGCGGCCCCAGGGCGAGTGGACCGGTGAGGAAGACGGTCAATTGCTGCGACGAATCGTAATTGACGTACCTCACCGAGCCGCCGGAGAGCGTGACCACGTTCGTCCCTTCGCCCGAGTCATCGAAGCCGGTTCCCTTGATTGTGAGCGACGTGACATCGGGGGCCAATGGTTGTTGTTCTTCCGAGACGGTAACTGCCAAGGCGCCGTTGACCGTGGCCACCTGGGCCGCGACGCCCGGCAGGCCGTCGACACCCACCGTGGCCGTCAGGCTTCCGGCGCCGAAACCGCCCTGAGGGGGCGTCAACTGAAGGGTAAGCGTCAACGAAGTGGCAGACTCGACCGTCGCCGTTCCGGACGACAGCGTGACGACGTTGTTTGACGGCGTAGTGGCGTCGAATCCGTTGCCCTGGATCACGAGCGCTGTGGCGTTGCTGGCCAGGTATCGCGTGTTCGTGGTGACGCCGACAACGCTCAGTTGATAATTCTGGAATGCGGTGTTGCCCAGGCTGTCGGTGACTCTCACTCGGAAGCTGGAGTCTTCGGACATGGTTGCCGTGCCGGAGACGAGTCCCGTCGTCGATAGCCACAGGCCGTCGGGCAGGCTGCCGTTGATCACTGCGAACTTAAGCGTTCCCTGACCGCCTTGCGTACCAATTTGCAGGCCTTCACCTTGCTCGCCATAGTTGACGTTGGGCTGCGTCACCGGCAAAGACGTCGTTGTGATCGCAAGCGGGGTCGACGAGGTCTGGATGTTGCCGCTGTAGGACTGCGGCGGCGACGAGCCGCCGGCCGGATCGGTCGCGGTCACGGTGAAGGAATAGGCGTCGCTTCCAGTCACCATGCCATAGAGGAGCCCCCAAGGCGTGAGCGTCAGGCCGCCAGGCAAGTTGCCCGTGTAGCTGAACGTGGTGCCCGGACTGGAGTTATTCGTCGTTAGTCCCAGGCAATAGGCCTCGTTCAACGCCGGGGTAACCAGACTTGAAGTAGTGATCTGCAACGTATTGTTGACCAGGAGATACAGCGTGACCGGGATCGCGGTGTGGGTCGTGGTGTCGGTTATCGTAACAATGAATCCGATTGCCGGATTGCACACCACCTTTTGGACACCGGTCAGCGTGAAGACGCCGTTCACCGCGATTATTCCGGAATCACCCGGATTCAGCCCGTTGATGGACAATACGCTGGGCACCGTCCCCGTCATCGTATAGTTCCCGGAGCCGCCGGTAACTTTGACGTACGAAGTATAGGGAACCATGATGTCGGCCGGGTTGAGATTCAAGACGGTCGTCGTCCCGCTCGGGGTTTGGGTGACCGTGGCGCCGACCACGGTCAGCGGCTTCACCGATGCCGCGGGGTTGATTGTCAACTCGAACTGCTTCGCGACCGATCCGGCGCTGTTGGTGGCCTCGACGGTGAAGGTGTGGTTCCCGACGTCCGCGCTCACCGGCGTGCCGTTGAGAAGGCCGGTGTCGGGGTTCAATTGCAGCCCCGTCGGCAGAGCGCCATCGATGACTTGGTACGTTGTTGCCGCGCCGTCGCCGCTGACCGCGATCGTTTGCTCGTAGGGCGCGTTGGCCACCGCGTCGCTTAGGCCCTGGGTAACGAAGCTCGGGCCGCTGTACTGGCCGAGGTTGATGGAAATGTTCGAGGGGATGTTGGTCACGGCGAAGCCGACATTGGTCGAGAGGCCGCCCTGGTCGGAGTAGGAGAATCCGTACGACATGCCGTTGACGCTGACGCCATCGACCGGATCGATCGTACTGTTGGTCTGCACGTAGGCGGCGTACCAGTTCGACGTGGTTCCTGGAGCAAAGTACTCGAACGGCGGGGGCGTTCCGCTTTGCTGATGGCTGCCGTCGTCGCTGAAGGACATCGACTGGCCATTGACCGATGTAAGAAGCGTCAGGTCGTAGGGATTGGTTCCGCGATAGATGTTATAGGAATTTGCCGGCGCGGCATTCGGCCCGTTGGCCCAGTCCAGCGTGATGCTCTGTTGCGCGGTCACCGTTGCACTGACCTCCAGGCTGGGTGTCGTCTGGCCGTAGGCGTTCACGGCCGTGACGACATAGTAGTACGTATCGGCCGTCAAGGTGCTGCTGGTGTCCGTCGCCACGGCAGCCGGAGCGGTCATCTGCGGAAAGGCGGCCCAATTGTCCGGCACAATTCCGCTGGGGCCGCTCGGCGTCGGCGTGTAGAAGTTCGTGGCGATGCCCCGATTGAAGGCCGAGACGATGCAATTCTCGACATCGCCCAGCGCTTTGCCATCCGGCGTGTCTGGGTCGGACATCGAGGTGCTGAAGACCCCGTCGCAGCCAAAGACCATTTCCGCGGGCGATTCGCTCGCGCTGGGCAGCCAACTGGGCGCAGGCGGCACACTGTCATCCACGTAGCTGGTGTTCGTCGAGAAGATCGGCTCGTAAATGTTGATCACGTCGCCCGCATTGACGACATAGGGGGAATCCGCGGAATTCTGGGCCGTCAGTTGAAGCACGGTGTACGTCGCGCCAGTCGTGTTCCAACTTGCCGTGGGCGTGTACTCGACCGTGCTGCCTTTCCACAAAACGTTGTCCACGTTGATAAGGAAGGTATTGCCCGTCTTGCTGAAGTCATAGTAATTGAAGAACTTCTGGAGTTCCGCGGTATAGTATTGGCTCAGCGGATTGAACCCATAGCCCGTGGACGTGGCCGCGGAAATCTGCTTGGCTTGGGGAATCGCTCCATAGTCGGTGTAGGTCGTCGTGGTCGCGCCGTAAACGGTGGCGATGAGGTTGAAGGTTGGGGAGTCGTTCGATCCGGTCGAACTATAGCGATAGATGTTGTAGCCGACCGTGTTGGGGTCGGCATACTCGGTCCAGGTCAGCGCGACGCTATTCTTGTCGAGCATCGCTGCTTGAGGGAGTTCTTGAACGTTGCTCAGCAACGTCTCGCCCAACACGCCGCCGGAATTGTCGACCTGGTTGTTGCTGAAGGCCGTGATGCAGTAATCGTAGCCGCAGTCGGCCGACAGGTGGCCGTTCGTCGAGCTGGTCGGCACGGCCGTCTGCAAGTTCGGCGGGGTGGCTTCCGCGGAGAGGACGTCCTGCGGCGAAACCACTTGGAGGTTCTGCGGGTTCTGCACCTGGGCATAGGTGGCGCACCCCTCGAACTCGGAGTAGTCCGAATACTCGACGCCATCGCTGAAGGCCGCCTGGAAATTGGCGTTCAGGTCGGTCTCGTCCACGGTGATGCCCAATGTGCTAAGCGGATAGGGCACGTTGGCGCTGTCGGGATAGACGATCGTGACCGGGAATCCGGTGGAGTCGACCGCCGAGGTGTCGATATCGAGGCCGGCCGTGCCGTCGGCGTCGTCATGCTGCTGGTAGTTGAACTCGATTTGCGTGAAATTGGCGCTCGGCGTGTCCGTGATGGGACAGGCCGCCGCCTTGGCTGCGGAAACCTGCGGACCATGAGCCGTCTCCTTAATGGGCAGGCCCGAATAGGAGTCCCCCACGAAGATGAACAGTTCGCCCGATTTGAAGTCCTGTGTGGCTGGAATCACCAGTGAGCTGTTGATGATCGTCCCATTCTGGGCCATCGTGATCAGTGGCAACGTAGTCTTGCCGGCGGCATACGCCGCGCTGATCTGGCCAACCGCCCCCGCCGCCGAAGAGAGATAGACGTTGTCCGTGTTGCTGTAGAGCCCCACGGATACTCCCAACTCAGCCTCTTCGGTCGGGATGTTGAAATTGAGCGTCGTCATCGGCGTCACTGACGTGACGCTCAGCAGGCGCCGGGTCTCCAGCGGCTCAAAGCCCAGGCGAAACGTCTTCGCGCGTCGGCATGACTTGCGGCCACCGTTGCGCTTACGATTGCTGTGAGCCTCAGAACGACGCGAGAACAGGAAGGCCAACATGATCATGTCCTTTTCTTGTCAGTTTCAGACAACTGCAAAGTCGCGATTACTGCCCCCCCCGGGACAGGTAGTCCATTGCGACTCGTTGTGCCGACACTTTACGCTACGTCGTAGAACTATTGGGGGTAGTTTGGGAAGAGCGGGGTTCTGGCACGAGTTCGCGCCCTCCTATCTCCTGTTGGACCAAAGGAGACAATTGACGATAGGACGGATCGAACCCAGCCTCATCGTGAGAGCCACGACGAACAGGGGGCGTTGATTTGCCCGACCCGACTTAGCCGGAGTATCTGTCAGCAGTTCGCCTTCCGTACGGCCGCATTCTGCGCGATCTAGCGAGTTGCTTGATCGTCAACTACAGGGCGTCTCATTTTCCCAGCAGCAGCAACCACTCCATTTTGCCAGGTTGCGGCATCTGTTACTGGTCTTTCGGAAATTTCTACCCGATCCTGCCCTGACCCTCTCGGGCAAGATATTCCGATTAGGTGGATTATTCCGAGCTTTTTTGAGTCTGTAGCATCATTACCGGGTTCGACAACAAGAAAAAGCCCTCGTTCCCACGCTCCGCGTGGGAACGCACTGGTCCCGACGCTCTGCGTCGCCCGTCCCGGCGGAGAGCGTCGGAAAGACAGCGGTTCCCACGCGGAGCGTGGGAACCAGAACCCGGTAATGATGCTACAGACGCGCTTTTTTCCTCTTCTGGACATCGGCGACTACCACTCCCTTTTCTGTGGACTGCCGTGGCCGTTTGGAGCCGAATTGCCTGAAAGTGTGCACGGAGCTACCGGTGCATACCTTCATTGGGCTACGCATCCATACTGGGCCCACTATTTGTCACGGCCATCCTCACTCAGGCGGTCGATGTGACCGAGGCAGGTTAGCCAGAGCAGTCACATTTCAAGAACTCCTTGGGCGGGGTTCAGCCGCCAAGCATCGCCATGTGCTGCTGGTCCGTCCGCCGGGTGCTCGCTAGTTCTTCAGCAACGTTTGCACGGTTACGTTGGGTTGAGAGATGTTGCCGGCTACCGACTGACCGGCAGAGTTACTTGAGGGTGTGCTGGAATTGCCGCGGCAGAAACAGGCTGTAGGAGGCGTCTCCTGACGCCGATCGCGCCGGTGCAGGGACCCAATCGGCGACAGGAGTCGCCTCCTACCATCTGAATTCCAGGACAGCCTCAGTTACTTCCTTTTCGCCGTCAATGCCGCCTCGATCTCAGCAATCACATCCTCCAAGTGCGCCTTGGTTCCGGGGTCCAGCACCCTCGGCAATGCCGCCGCAATCGTCTTGCTCAAATCGCGCAATGTGGACCGGGCCACCGCGCAGGTCGGACAGGCTTCCCGAATCCGTCTCCCGAGGACTTCGCATGATGATCGGCTGTGGCACAGAATCCGTGCGGTCCAACTCTCCTTTCAAACGGTCGAGATAGGCCCTCTGCAAACCTCTGCGGAGCGGATCCACCTTGGGATGCTCCGCCTTCAGCTCCGACCAGATGCCTGCCTGCAGATCTGCCACCAGTTCCATTGCCGTGTAGGCCTTGTCCGGCGCCAGCACTTCCGCATCGAGCAACCGGCTTAGCCGGCTAGCGCTGAGCAAATCCAGCAGAAGAGATTTCTGTTGTCCAGCGATATCGTCGGCCACGCCACTGTAGCGGATCTGGCTGAGCACCGCGGGGTTCAGCAGCTTGGTCGGCGTGGTCAATGCGTTCTGCAACAAGAAGGTCACCGCCTCCTTCTGCTTCTCCTTCGGGACGCGCACAAAAGTCTCGCCGCCACGGCCGGCCAGCGCGCGATTTTCCACCACTCCGCCGACTTGCTTCGCCACGGCGCTGAACCAGTTGCGGCGATGGGCCAGAATTGCCTGGTACGCTTCCTCCAAGAGCGAGTAGTCTTCTCCCTTGGTGGTCGTGGCCGCGACGAGATGATCGAGCACCCGGTTCAGGTTCTTCAAGCCGAGGGCGGTAGCCTGCACGGGATCGTCGCCGATGTTCTCCGTCAATACCGTCGGATCGACCGACGAAGGCCCGTCCTCGCCGCCAAAGCGCAAGAACGGCTCCTTCAACTGACGAGCCGCCCATTGGTCCAGGGTGGCCGTTTCCTCTTCCGCAGTCTTTGCCGTGGAGATCGGCTTGTAGCCCCAACTGATGGCGAAGCGGTCGTAGGGAGCGACGATGGGCAGCAGCCTCTCGACCTTGTCTTCCGGCTGGGCCACGTAGTTATAGCGGCCGTAGGACATGATCGAGGCCACGCTGCCGTACTTGGCCGTAAACACCGGATCGCGGAGCTGTCGGATCGAATAGGCCTGGCTGGCGCGGTGGTTGTGCCGCAAGCCCAACGTATGGCCGACCTCATGGGTGGCGACATAGCGCAGCAGCTCGCCGATCACCTCGTCCGGCAACGGCAAATGGCGGGCACGCTGATCCACGGCCGAGCACTGTACAAAATACCACAACTGGGTGAGCTTGAGGATGTCGTGCCAGAAGATCAGGTGGGCCGAGATGATCTCGCCGGACCGAGGGTCATGGACTTGGGGCCCCATGGCGTTGCTAACCGGTTCGGCCACCCAGCGAATCACCGAGTAGCGAGCGTCTTCGGGATCCCAATTGGGGTCCTCGGTTCGCTCAGGGGCTTCGCGGCAGACAATAGCATTCTTGAACCCCGCTTCCTCGAAGGCCGGATTCCAAGCCTCAACGCCCTGCTTAAGAAACGGCCGCCATTTCTCGGGGACTTCCCGGCTCAGGTAAAAAGTGATGGGCTTGACCGGCTCGGAAACGCTGGCGCTGGGGTCCTTTTTCTCCAGTCGATAACGAGCGATGAACTCCCGCCGCATGACCCAGGTCTTGGGATCGTCGTACTTCTCGAAGGATTCGGTAAAGTAGCCGACGCGCGGGTCGAAATAGCGGGGCATCATCGGCGTTTCCGGCAGCTTCACCAGGCTGTAGTGAACCAGGGCAGTCAGACTGCGTCCACCCCCGCCCATGCGGGCGCCTGGACGCAAGCCGCCCATGACGCCGGCGTCGGCGCTTCGGAAGGTCAGCACCGAACGAACCTCGATGTTGGTCGGAAAGGCCTTCACATCCGACAAATACGATCTCGATTCGTCCACAGCGCCCGCGCCGCCGACGGCTCCCTTCACCGACAAATCGGCAATCTCCGTGGTAAACATGGGCGTGACCAGGATGACGGTGGAGCGGTCCTTGCCCTCGGCCTCGACGGGGAAGCTGGCAACGATGGTGTCGTTATTGGCCGAGTCAACCGCGATTTGCACCGCCTTGCCCCCGGCCCGCTTGGCATAGGCGATCTTCCACAGGTACACCTTCTTGTCACGCCGCTCCCAGCGGAGCACACTCGACCCCAGAGTCTTGCCGCCCCAACTCACACCGGGCGGTCCCTTGGCGACTTCGGCTTGCCAGAGCATGGGCTGGTCGAATCCGGTCTGCGGGATCTCGAAATAGAGCTTGTCCTCGACGCGGTGAACGGCGAAAACGCCAGGCAACGTCTGGGCGTCCTTGGTAATGACATCGTCGTACTTCTTGATGGCGGTCGAGGTTGCGGACTTGGCGGCCGCGTACTCACGGGCAGCCCCGGATCCCAACCTGCGTCTTCCTGGATTTTGTCGGTCTTGGGCCTGGACAATGCAGGTCATCAAGAGCAAGCACAGCACAATAGGTGATAGCCTCGGATTCATGAGCGGTCCCTTCCAACTAGAACAGTGCAGGAGAGTAGGCGGCACACGGCGTGTGCCGCCGTCCCGCACACGGCGTGTGCGGGATACTATGAGCACAAGATCCCATTCATTCCCACTTAGGCGAGCAAGAACGATGTTTCAATCGTTGGGTTTCATTGTAACTTGCTCAAGGCCGGTGCGATAGTATCTTGCCGCTGGATGCCACGCCACTGGTGGTGCAATATGAGCCGATTTAGGCAGAAGGCGGAAGGCGAGATGTTTCGACCGAGTAGCGTGCCTCGGTCGATCTGACCGACAGAGGTTGGCAACCAACTTTCGTAAGCGTCCGGCGGAACACGTGGGAGGAAGAGTGGCGGCTGGGAGCAAACGTGGCGGGGCGGCTTCAAGCTGGCTTCCAGCGATGGGGAAGCAGGTCGAGAAGTTCTTCCTCGCTGCTCGCGGAGAACATGCCCGGCAGGCGGGTGAGAACGTCGCGGTAGTAGGCCCAGGGATCGTGGCCGTGACGCTTACAAGATGCCAGCAAGCTCGGCAAGTACGTGACGAGGGCGAAGGCTCAAAACCAGCCAAACGCGCCCACCGGCTCGAACGGCAGTCCGTTGAGTGGGCCGCGCAGCGAGTGCGAGCCGTTCCGCAAGACCTCTTGCGGCTGCGCCGCCCCGACAGACGAGCTATCGGGGCGACCCAATCGCATTTTGGCGAACCTATCCCAGTATCGCCGCCAGATCGGCCTCCGGCGTGGTGATCGGCGCGATGTTGAACTTCTCGACCAGCACCGAGAGCACCGAAGGCGTGACAAACGCCGGCAGACTTGGGCCGAGACGGATGTTCTTGATCCCAAGGTGCAAGAGCGTCAGCAGAATCGCCACCGCCTTCTGCTCGTACCAACTGAGGACGAACGACAGCGGCAATTCGTTGACGCCGCACTTGAACGCCTCGGCCAACGCCACGGCGATCTTGATGGCCGAATAGGCGTCGTTGCACTGGCCGACGTCCAACAGCCGCGGAATGCCGTCGATCGCGCCGAAATCAAGTTTGTTGAAACGGTACTTGCCGCAGGCCAGCGTGAGAATCACGCAATCGCCGGGCACCTTTTGGGCGAACTCGGTGTAGTAATTTCGCCCCGGCTTGGCGCCGTCGCAGCCGCCGACCAGGAAGAAATGGCGGATCTTCCCCTGCTTGACCGCCTCGACGACTTTGCCGGCCACGCCCAGCACCGCATTGCGGCCGAAGCCGACGGTGATCGTCTTCTCGGGAATATCCTCACGGAAACCAGGGGCGGCCAACGCCGCCTCGATCACCGGCGTGAAATCGGGACTGTCCCCGTTGCTGCGGCCGATGTGCCGCACGCCCGGCCAGGCCACCAGCCCGCTGGTGAAGATGCGGCCCTTGTACGTGTCGCGCGGTTTCTGGATGCAGTTGGTCGTCATCAGCACGGCCCCGGGAAATGCATCGAATTCCCTGGCTTGGTCCTGCCACGCCCCGCCGTAATTGCCCACCAGGTGCTTGTACTTCTTCAGCTTTGGATAGCCGTGGCAGGGCAGCATTTCGCCGTGGGTGTAGACGTTGATCTCCTTCCCCTCCGTCTGCCGCAGCAGCTCGTCGAGGTCTTTCAGGTCGTGGCCGGAGACGCAGATGCACTTGCCGCGGACGGGCGTGACGCGCACGCTGGTCGGCTCGGGATGGCCGTAGACGCCGGTGTTGGCGGCGTCGAGCAGTTGCATCACCGACAGATTCAACTCGCCGACCCGCAGCGCCCAGCCGAGCAGCTCGTCGGTGGTCGGGTTTTCGTGTGTAAGGAAATCGAGGGCGGCATGGAACGTGGCGTAAACCTGCGGGTCTTCCTGCCCGAGAATCCGGGCGTGATCGGCGTAGGCCGCCGCCCCTTTCAGGCCGTAGAGAATCAGTTCCTGCAATCCGGTCGCATCGTTGCCCAGCCGCACCTGCCGCTTGGTGAACGAGACCTCACGGCCCTGGCGGACCAGGCCGTCCAGATCGTCGGCGGGCTGCCAGGCGGCGGGGCCGGCGAGCGTCTCCGGCGTCTTGCCGGCGTCGGCGCAAGCCCTTTCGTACATCGCCTTCGCCCGATCGCGGAGCTTGGCGGCATCGAGCAGATGCCCCCGCAGCCGCTCGGGATCGAAATCGACGTTGGTAACGGTGGCGAAGAGGAATTCGAGCATCGCCCGATCGACCGCCGGGTCGCGGGCGTCCGACTGGGCCGCGCGGTGGGCGTACATCGAAATCCCCTTGGTGGCATGGACGAGCAGGTCTTGCAGGTCGGCGGTCGTCGGGTCTTTGCCGCAAACGCCGTACTTGTCGCAGCCGGTCCCTTTGGCGGTCTGTTCGCACTGAAAACAGAACATGTCGAATCCCTTTCGGTCGGTTGTGTTGTGTGGATCGCCCCGGTTCTTACAATAGAAGCATACCCGGCACGGCAAGTCCGGTCCTTGATCTGGGTCAAGAACGGCGGAAAATCATGAACGTTATCGACATTCTCCACGGCTGCCCGTTGTTCTCGGAGGTCAAGGCGGAGGGGTTCCGGCGGCTGGCCACGATGGCGCGGCTCTGCCAGTTTCGCAAAGGGCAGGCCATTTTTCGCGAAAACGACGCTTGTCCCGGCGTGTTTGTCGTTGGACAGGGGCTGGTGCGGGTGTTCAAGACGGGCCACGGCGGCAAGGAGCACGTCCTGCACATGGCCGGGCCGGGCGATAGTTTCGCCGAGGTGGCCGCCCTGGGCCAATTCCCCCTGCCTGCCTCGGCCGAGGCGCTGAAAAAGACGCTTTGCGCCCTCCTGCCGCAGGAGCGCTTCCGCCAGGCGCTGGCCGACGACCAGCAGTTGTGCCTCGACATGATGACCGGCGTGGCGCTCTGGGCGCGGCGGCTGGTGGGGCTGATCGAGGACATCGCCCTGCGCGACGCGGCCGGCCGGCTGGCGCGATTCCTGCTCGAATTGGCCCAGTCGCAATCGGCCGCCGACGGCGTGGTCAAGTTGCCCGGCCTGAAGCGGCACGTCGCCAGCCATCTGAACCTCACCGGCGAGACTTTCTCACGCACGCTCCGCCGCCTGATCGACGCCGGCTTGATCGCCGAGATCGACGCCGCCCACCTCCGCCTGCTGCATCCCAAAAAACTCCGCCAGGTGGCCGAAGGGATGTTCCCGAAGCTGTAGCATCACGGCCGCATCGCCTGTTCGATCAACTCGCGGTCGAAATAGTTGATCGACATGCCGGCGTCGATGACGATCCGCTGGGCGTTGATGCCGCTCGATCGCGGGCTCAGCAGGAACGCGGCGGCGTTGGCGACCTCTTCCGTCTGCACCGCCTGCTTCCGCGGAATCACCTGCTCGGCGTAGAGATAGGCGTCGACGTAGCCGGGAATGCCGGCAGAGGCGGAGGTCTTCAACAGGCCCGGAGCCACGGCATTGAAGCGAATCCGCGAGAAGCGGCTGAACGACTTGGCGAGAAAGGCCAACGAGGAGTCCAATGCCGCCTTGATCGGCGCCATGTAGCCATAGCTCTCGCTGGCCATCTGCGTGGTCGAGATCGAGATGGTCACGACCGAGGCGTCCGCATCGAGCAGGTCCTTCAGTGCGTTCGACAGCGCGATAAGCGAGAAGCAAGAAATCTCCATCGCCTGCAAGAAAGCCCGTTTCGAGGTCTCGTGAAACGGGCGGACGCCGTCGGAATAATCGGCGAAGGCCAACGAATGGACCAGGCCGTGGAACTTCTCGCCCCGCCGGGCAAGCTCATCGCGCAGCCGCGCGATCTGCTCGTCATGTTCCACGTCGCAGACGTAGACATCATCCTCGTTCCCACGCTCCGCGCTCGCCCGCTCGTTCCCACGCTCCGCGTGGAAACGCCGCTCTTGGACGTTTCGCGTCCCCGCGAGCAGCTTCTCGATGTTTCCGCGCACCTCGTCGTTCTGCACGACGTAAACGCACTTCGCCCCCGCCTCGTCGAGCACGCGGCCGATGTGCCAGGCGACGCTCTTGCGATTGGCGACTCCGAAGACGAGGATCGACTTGCCGGCGAGTTGAAGGAAGTCCATAGTCCCACAGCCTCCTCACAAACCCAGCAAGCTGTAGCCGCAATCGACGTGGATCGTTTCACCGGTCACCCCGCGGGAAAGATCGCCCAACAGGTAGAGGGCGGTCGAGCCGAGGTCCTGCTTGTCGATGCTGCGGCCGAGGGGCGACTTTCGGGCGGCGTGCTCCCGCAACTCATCGAACCCGGCGATGCCGGCGGCGCTCAGGGTCTTCAGCGGCCCGGCACTGATGCAATTGACGCGAATCTGCTTCGAGCCGAGGTCCCAGGCCAGATAGCGGACGCTGTGTTCCAGGGCCGCCTTGCACACGCCCATCACGTTGTAGCCGGGGATCACCTTCTCGCCGCCGTAGTAGCTGATGGTGAGAATCGTGCCGCCGTCGGTCATCAGCGGGGCCGCGGCCCGGCTCACCGCCACAAGGCTGTAGACGCTGATGTCCATCGCCAGGCGCCAGCCCTCGCGGCTGATTTCGGCGTAAGGCCGCCGCAACTCCTGCGGCGGGGCGAAGGCGATCGAGTGGACGAGGAAGTCCAGCCGGCCGTACACCCGGCCGATCTCCTCGAACAGCCGTGCGATGTCGGCGTCCTTCTGCACGTCGCAGGGCAGCACCACTTTCGGCCCGTGCGCTTCGACCAGCGCCGTCACCCGCCGCTGGCACGACGGGCTGGGCAAGTGCGTGAACGCCAGCTCGGCCCCTTCCGCATAGAGCGCCTGGCTGATTGCCCAGCCGATGCTCCACTCGTTGGCCACCCCCATCATCAGCCCGATTTTGCCGGCGAACATGGACATAGGCGGATCATGAGGTCGTGGAGGTTACGGGGTCATAAACTGCGTAATGATAGGCAATTGGGTGAGAAAAGGCAATCCGACATGGCGTTATGCCGGCCGTGCGAGGTGGGTCTCCTGCATTGGCCGGCACTTGTCGTATAGCGTTTCCGGCGCAACGTCTGCGCCGTTCGGCCAGGCAATGGTGCCCCCTTCGATCCGGGCTTTTCGGAAAAAATCCAAGTCGCGCAGAGGAACAAACACCGGCCCGCGATCTAGATACTCCGAAAAATCAACGACGGCATTGCTCCCATCGTCGAAGACGATCCGGTACGAGTAATCTGAGACATACTCGATTTCGACGACGTCGTTGAGATTCCACATGGCGCGCCTCAATCCAGTGGGACGATTCTGTTGGGTTCCCTTCCGGTTCTCGCAAGTTCCCAATCCGCACGAAGTTCGTCAACGTGAAGGTCGATCCACTCGCGCACGAGCCTCACCGCAGTCCGCGATCTCAGACCGCCGTGCGTGATGTTCCCGGCAAGGTCGAACACCGCCTTGCTATCTTGAAACTCGACGTGAATGTGCGGCGGATTGTGTTCGTTGAAGAACATGCGAACAACAACGCCGAAGAACCTGCTTATCTCAGGCACTGCCTAGGTTCCTTTCACCGGTCCAGTCAGACGTTGCGACGTCGAAGAAGGCGACGCCCGCAGAAGTCTGGGCTGAGGGCTTACGAGACGGTCGCCAAGACCGGCTTCGAGCTTGCGGAGATCTTCACAGATCAGCGCCAAATCCGAGTGGAACTGCCGCGTATGTTCCATGCGATACTGCCGCACTTCGGCCACGATGGGGTCTCTCATATTTCTTCTCCGAGGAGCTCGTCGGGCGATACGATTTCCGGACAAACGTAATCCTCGTTTTGCACAATCTGATGTAACGTCATGTGAGTTAACGGGATGTTGGCATGGATGGTTGGGGAGCGGTTGGTCACTCAGACCAGCTTCTTCGTAAACGTTGCGTAGTTATACTCGTCAATCACCTTCAACAGGGTAGTTTCGCCCGTCTTGATCTTGTCTCGAAGTCCGTCTGCCATTGATCTGGATTTCTCCATGAAGGAAAGGTACTTGAACCGTGGGTCCGTCGAATAGCAACATCCGTATGCCTTCGCGATCTTGTCGTCCCACAGAGGAAAGAACGCGGGGGCAAGCAGATGTAGCGCTTTCGCCACCGCGACGGGGCTCTTTGTGCCCTTCTTCTTTCCATCAGCGATCTTCAATGCCACAAGGAAGGCGTCGAAAAGCCCTTCTATGCTCTCTTTGTCCTCATCGACAAACGACCGAATATCACGATCGCGAAACGCCTTGAGAGTGTTCATCTCTTCGCAGAGTACAGCCTCAAGGGCGGAGAAGTCGAATACTCCGTACCGGTAAAGAGCATTGTTCCACGTCAAGAGGAGCACGCCCAGGGCGTCTGCCATGTCTGTCGGTTTGCCCCAATAATGTTCGACAAGAAATGTCGCGACCTTGTACATGGCGTCGCGCTTTTCATAGGAACGAAAAGCCTTGGAACCCGCATTGACCTTCTCCGGGGTAACTGGGAATTCGGCTCTAATCTTCTTGGCTCGCATTTATCGGGCCTCCTGAATGAGCGAAAGAGCGCGCCTGTTGCCGTACTTGGAGGGATTCCTATGCCTTCACGCCTCGTCGTGCTACATCCTTCGCGCCTTGGCTTTCTACTTCACCACCGCTGATGGAATGTTGGGACTCTTTGGGTTCACTTCAATCGTCCGCCGAGACGGCGAGATCACCAAGTCCATATCCTCCAGTGGCACCGCGCCGAGAAGCACCGTTTCGCCGAGCACAAGCGCGCCGGTGAAGCAGGTCCGGTTCTGAAAACGGATTTGAATCGGGCCGACATAGGGCACGACGTGCGATCGCTCGTCGGCCGCCGTCACCTCGCGTTTTTCGATCTCCACAAGCTCCAATTGTAGGGCGACGTGCTCGGGAATGCAGATAGTCATTGCCCCGGTATCGACCAACGCCGAAACATTGAGCGGATTCAATTCCGGCTGTTTCGGGTTCGACAATTCGACAGTCGCCGTAATGATGCCCATAGACCCTCCGATGACCGCGCACAATCTAAGCCCTTCTTGCCTCGATGAGAATCAAACACTGATTCTACGAAGCTGGCGCGTGGGTCGTCAAGGCCCCCAAATGCAGTGTTCCTGAGATTGACGCGGCCAAAACTACACTACCGCCGGCACTGGCCCGGCCAGCAGGGCGTACTCTTCGGTCGCCGCGGCGTCGCCGCTGCGGATCAGATCGCAGTTCATCTTCAAAACGGCCAGGTCGCGGTCGATGAAGCGGCGGGCGACGCGCTTCTTCCGCTCGTCCACCGCGCCTTGGCCGAGGAGCAGATGGCCGATGACGACGGTGATGGCCGAATCGACGAGCTTCCGGCCGCAGAGGTCGAGATACGACGAGCCCTTCGTTTTGGCGAATTGCGCCGCCTCGTTCACAGCACGCCGGGCGTCGACGAGCCGCTGCTTCAGACCGTCCAAGAGCGGATCGTTGTACGTTTTGCTCTCGTGCGGCTCGACCCAGGTATCGAGCGACCCGGAGGCCACGCCGCGGACCGCCGCCACGACCTGCAATTGGCTCGTGCCCTCGTAGATGGTGGTGATGCGGGCGTCGCGGGCGTAGCGCTCGGCGGCGTAGTCCTTCATGTAGCCCGAGCCGCCGAGGACTTGAATCGCGTCGTAGGCCACGCGGTTGCACATCTCCGAGCAGTAATACTTGCTCATCGGCGTCAACATCCCGTTGATCCGCTTCAACGAGCGGGAGAGCTGCTTGCGGCGTTTCTCCTCTTCCTTGTCGAGCTGCGTGCCGGCGATCTCCAGCACGCGGAAGTTGTTGTTCTCCAGATCGCAGACCCGCGAGGTCTCGTACGTCAACGCCCGGGCGGCCTCGATATTGATCTTCATTTCGGTCACCAACTCGGCCACGGCTGGCAGACGCTCGATCGGCCCGCCGAACTGGCAGCGGGTGTGGGCGTAGGTGCGGGCCAGGCGATACGCGGCCTCGGCCACGCCCAGCGATTGGGCCGCAATGCCGACCCGCGCCCCGTTCATCAGCGCCATCACGTAGGTGATCAGCCCCCGCTGCCGCTCGCCGATCAGCCGGCAGGGCGCGTTGTCGAAGACCATTTCGCAGGTGGGCGAGCCGTGGATGCCGAGCTTGCTCTCCAGATGCCGCACCTTCACCCGCTCCGAGCGCTCGGCGACAAAAAGGCTCAAGCCGCGGCCGTCGCTGATTTCCGGCTCGCTACGGGCCAGCACCAACAGGATCTCACCGCAGCCGTTGGTGATGAACCGTTTCACGCCGTTGAGATACCAGTTGCCCTGTTCGTCTTGCGTGGCCCGCAGCCGCACGGCCTGCAAATCGCTGCCGGCGTCGGGCTCGGTCAGCACCATCGCCCCGGTGACTTCGCCGCGGGCGAACCGCGGCAGGATTTCGTCGCGAATCTGGTTGTTGGCGAAGGCATAGATCGTCTCGGCGATGCCTTGCAGCCCGAACATGTTCATCATCGAGGTGTCGGCCCGGCTGACGATCTCGGTGGCCATGGTGTACATCAGGTTCGGGCAGTTCAGCCCGCCGTAGCGCCGCGGCAGGGTGAAGCCCATCATGTCGGCCTGGGTGAGGCGGTGCAGGTTCTCTTGCACCAGCGGGTGGAGCGTGACCGTGCCGTCGTCGTTGAGCGTGTTCCCCTCGCGGTCGACCTGCTCGGCGTTGGGGGCGATCACCTCGGCGGCCACTTCGCCGATGATCTCCAGAATGCGGCGATAGTTGTCAATCGTGTCGGCCGCGTCCAAGGGGGCATAGCCCGACGGATCGTCGGCCGCGTGGGCGAAACCGTCCTCTTGCAGCCGGGCCAACTCGGCCATGTCGAGATGATGGAACAGGAACTGGATATCGTCGTTATCGAGAAAGAAATTCGCCACGGGGAGACTCCTCGGGGGCTTTTTGCGAAACCGCAAGCGGTTCTTCTAACCACTAGCCACTACCCACTATCCACTGCCGACTGCCAACTGCCCACTGCCGACTACCGCGACATCTCCTTGATCGACTTGATCATCATCGGGATGACCTCCTTGTAGTCGCCGACGATGCCATAATGGGCGACGCCGAAGATCGGGGCGTCGCGATCGCTGTTGATGGCGATGATCTTGGCCGAGTCCTCCATGCCCACCCGGTGCTGCACGGCGCCGCTGATGCCGACGGCGATGTAGAGCGCCGGCCGCACGGTGGTGCCGGTCTGGCCCACCTGATGCTCCTTGCCGATGTAACCGCTGTCGACGGCCGCGCGGCTGGCGCCGACGGCGCCGCCGATCGCCCCGGCCAGATCGTAAATCAGCTTGAAATTGTCCTTGCTGCCGATGCCGCCGCCGCCGGCGACGATTACCCGGGAACCCTTGAGGTTCACCTTCCTCGGCTCGACGTGCCTTTGGATCAGCCGCAGCGCCATCGAGGCGTCGTCGATCTCGACCTTCTCCTCGATGACCCGGCCGCTGCGGGAATTGTCGGGCGGCTTCAAGGGCATGACCCCCTCGCGCACCGTGGCCATCTGCGGCCATTGATCGTAATTGACGATCGTGGCGATGATGTTGCCGCCAAAGGCCGGCCGAATCTGCAAGAGCAGGTTCTTATGCTCCACCTGGGCCTTCGGATCGGTGACGTCGCTGATCTCCAAGTCGGTGCAGTCGGCCGTCAGGCCGGCGCAGGGACGAGGCTACCCGCGGGGCCAGGTCGCGGCCGATGGGTGTGGCGCCGACGATGCAAATCTGCGGCCGGTGCTTTTCCACCAGCGTCGTCAACACCCGGGCGTAGGGCTGTGTCTGATAATGGGCCAGCCGCGGATGGTTGACCAGATAGACGTTGTCCATGCCCTGGGCGATCAACCGCTTGGCCAACGGGCCGACGCCCGCGCCCGGCAGCACGGCCCCGGCCTTGACGCCCAACCGGTCGGCCAGTTCACGGGCCCGCCCGCAAAGCTCCAATGCCACGTCGTGCAACGCACCGTCTTCTTGTTCGGCGAAAACCCAGACTTCGCCTTGGCGATTTGGTTCAAGCATGGATAGGGGAAAGGGGCTGGGGGCTGGGGACTAGGGGCTAGGGACTAGGGGCTAGGGACTAGGGGCTGGGGACTAGGGGGTAGGGTTTAGGAGTTGCTGGCAAGTTTGGATTTCAGTGACTTCTGAAGTCCGTGGAGCATTCGGCCTTCCTCGTCGCTAGCTCGAAGCAGGGCAACAATCGTCCCTTCATCGCTGTATCCCAACTCCTGCGTAAGAACAAACATCGTCTCCAGTTCAGCTAATGAACCAAGGGCTATCGATATATGATGCAAGTATTCTCTGGTGGAATCTCTGGCGTGACCCTCCGCGATATTTGCGGGGATCGACACCGCCGCGCGTCGCATTTGGCTCGTCAAACCATACAATTCGTCTTTAGGAAACTGCCGGGACAGTACGTACACCGACTTGACAAGTTGCACCCCCGACTGCCACACCTTCAGTTGTCGGTAATCTGTAACACCCACGCGGCAACGCCTCACTTCCTCCCCTAGTCCCCAGCCCCCAGCCCCTAGCCCCTATCCTCATCCCCACGTTCGATCAACAACCAATTCATGCACCATCTGCCCGACGCCGGCTTGCGTGGGGGGGACGTTGGTGAAGCCCTCTTTGGTCAACACGATCGCCTGCACGCGGTGGACCTTCGTCGGCGAGCCGGCCAGTCCGCAGCGGATCAGGTCGGCGTGGATTTCATCGAGGCCCCACTGCTCGATCAGCAGACCGCAGGCCTTGAGTGATTCGATACGGCGGTTGGTCTCGGCGGCGAGTTGTTCGTCGGAGGCGTCGGGCAGGGCCGCTTTGACTTCGGCGGCGACTTCGGCCGGCACCTTGGCCCGCTTAAGCCGCATCACCCGCTTCGCCGCCAGGGGCCGCGGCTGATTGGCCGTCTCGACCACCGTAATCAGCACGGGCAACTTGGCTTCGACAATCTCCCAGCCGTGACCAATGCTGCGACGAATGCGAACGAGACGGTCGTGAACGCTCACCAACTGTTCAAGATAGGTAATCTGCGGGATGCCGAGCTTCTCGGCGCATTGCGGGCCGACTTGGGCGGTGTCGCCGTCGATCGCTTGCCGGCCGCAGAATACAAAATCATAACGGCCAATCGTCTTGACGGCTTGAGCGAGGATATAGCTGGTAGCAAGGGTGTCGCTGGCGGCGGCCCGGCGATCGGTCAGCAGGATCGCCCGATCAGCCCCGCGAAATAGGCTGTCCCGCAACACGTCGGCGGCCTTTGGCGGGCCCATCGTAATTACGGTGACCGTCCCACCATATCGATCACGGAGTTCCAGCGCGGCTTCCAGGGCGTGCAAATCCTCTGGATTGAAGATTGTGGGCAAGGCAGCCCGATTTACCGTGCCGTCCTCCTTCATGGCCTCGGCCGTGATGTTGGCTGTATCCGGCACTTGCTTCACGCAGACAACGCTGTCGTACGCCACGGGTTCGGACTCCGGCAGGCATTCGTTGCTGAAAGTGTCACAAGGTATCAGGCTGCGGAGTTTGGGTCAAGGGCGCAGAGATTTACGACCAAGGAGGGGTGGGCATCTGATCGCGATTGACAAAGACGATGCTGACGGTAGACTGAATCCCTGGGACCACGCCGTCGGGGAATCGTGACCCGCTTGGCTTTCGTCGGGCGATTTCGGAGCAGATTCAGGAGGTCGATCATGTTCCAAACCGCACCGGGGGGACGGCGTCGGGGTTTCACGCTCGTCGAGCTGCTGGTGGTAATCACTATCATCGGCGTGCTGATAGCCCTGCTGTTGCCCGCGGTCCAGTCGGCCCGCGAGGCGGCGCGGCAGACCCAGTGTCAAAACAATCTGAAACAACTGGCCCTTGCGATCGACCAGCACGTCACCGCCACCGGACGTTACCCGAGCAACGGTTGGGGCCACACGTACATCGGCGATGCCGACCGCGGGAGCGACGACAAGCAACCGGGCGGCTGGATCTACAACGTCCTTCCCTACCTCGAGCAGCAGGGGCTGCGCGACGTCGGCCAAGGGCTCGATCCCACGGCGAAGTCGCAAGCGATGCTCGCCGTAGTGCAGACGCCGCTGTCGATCGTGCGCTGCCCGACGCGGGCTGCCGCGGCGCTGGCCCCCAGCCGGCCCGGCAGCGTCTTAACGTCGGCGGGCGGCATCGATCCCATCCTCGATAGCGTCTTGGTCGCAAGGAGCGACTACGCGGCCAACGAGGGCGACTTCTACCTCACCACCGCGCCGGTCGATCCGACGTCGTCTGCCTGGGCGACGTACACGACGGGAATGGACGGCATTCTGTTATCAGCGGAGCCAGCTTCAGCCGGCGTCGATCGAGGACGGTTTGAGCCAAACCTATCTGATCGGCGAGAAGTTCGTCAGCCAGCGGTACTACGACAATTTCGCCGACTTGGGGTACGACCAGAGCATGATGAGCGGCGACAGCTTCGACATCGGCCGTTGGGTGCTGACCACTCCGCTGCAAGACTACGACGAGCCGTATCTGACTTCCTATGGCTGAGGCTGCACGCCCGGGGGAGGCTGTGACAGCATCCCATCCAGTGAAGAGTTGGTGCCGCCGGGCTTCGATGCCAGGCTTCGCTTCGGCAGCCCCCATGCCAACGGCTGCAACTTTGCTTTTTGCGACGGCTCGGTGCATACGATCAGTTACCAGATCGATCCCGAGGTCCATCGCCGCCTCGGCAACCGCCGCGACGGCCTGCCGATCGACGGCAGCCGGTACTGAATCCATGTTCTGAGTTGGGGTGGCAGTTAAACTGCCACCCCAACGAGTATTGCACTGAATCCATGTTCAAGCATCGAGCCCGTATTTCTCACCGCACAGGGAAAACGCTCAACAGAGTGCTCGGTGGGGCAGACATTCCTGTCTGCCCTATTTGCCGCATTCTGCGGGGCAGACAGGAATGTCTGCCCCACCGTGGCGCGAAACGCGAACTAGCGGCACTGCTCATCGTCCTGGCCGTAGCCTGCGGCGGATGCGGCCGGCATCCGACCTGGCGGTACGACGGCAAGCTGCACAACGCGATCGCCAATGCCGATCGCATGGCGGTCGTCGACGGCGGTTTCGATTTCTACGGCCGCGACACCAAGGCGAAGACCCTATTTCAGATCTCAGATGCCGCTGAAATCCGCCAGTTTGCCGAACGCCTTGAGTTCGTGACATCACAGACACTCGCCTCTTGTCCCTGCAACGGCTATCCGCGCATCGACTGGTACCAGGGAAAAACGCGGATCGCGACCGTCTCGGTCCAGCATGGCCACGCGATTCGCTGGAAGGGTTTCGGCGCCGACGCCAAACTGACTTCGCGCTCTAGCCGCTGGCTGGTGCAGTGGCTCACCGATCACGGCGTCGATGCCGTGAAAATGAAGTGACTCGCATTTCGCGCGAAGCAGGGAACGCGGGCAAGAGGGCTTCAGGTGGGGCCAGGAGAGCTGCAAAGTCCTCGTTCCCACGCTCCGCGTGGGAACGCACGCCTCGGTTGGCCCCGGTTTCACGTTCCCACGCGGAGCGTGGGAACGAGAGTTTCTGGACTTTGCAGCCGTCCTGCAGGTGGGGCAGACATTCCTGTCTGCCGGGCGTCTCTCATCTCTCGCGGCAGACCGGAATGTCTGCCCCACCTGGCGAGAAATGCGCGGTGGCCCGCCGCCATCGTCGCTCTACGGCGAGTTGGCGTTTTTCGCTCTCTTCACCACTTCGGCCACGCCGCGGCAGAGCGACATCATCTTGGTGAACTGCTCGAAATCCAACGACTGGTAACCGTCGCTCAGCGCCGCCTCGGGCTCGGGATGGACTTCGACGATCAGCCCGTCGGCCCCGGCGGCGATGGCGGCGGCGGCCATCGGCCCGACCAGGCTCGTATGGCCCGTGCCGTGACTCGGATCGACCACCACCGGCAGATGCGTTCGCTCGTGCAGCCAGGGGACCGTCGCCAGCGGCAGCGTGTAGCGGGTGTGGGCCTCGAAGGTGCGGATGCCGCGCTCGCAGAGCATCACGTTCGGATTGCCGGCGTTGAGAATATACTCGGCGGCCAAGAGCAACTCGTCGAGCGTGGCGCTGGGGCCCCGTTTCAGCAGCACTGCTTTGCCCTGTTGGCCCACCGCTTCCAGCAGGCGGTAGTTTTGCATGTTTCGCGCCCCGATTTGCAGCACGTCGGCATAGCGGGCCACCAGTTCCACGTCTTCGGTGCCGATCACCTCGGTGACCACCGCCAGTCCGGTTTCGTCGCGGGCGGCAGCGAGGATCTTCAGTCCCTCCTCCTTCAAGCCCTGGAAACTATAAGGGCTGGTGCGCGGTTTGAACGCCCCGCCGCGGAGCGCCGAGGCCCCGGCGGCCTTCACCGCCCGGGCCGTGGCCAGCGTCTGCTCGTCGCTCTCGACCGAGCAGGGGCCGGCGATGATGCCGATCTGCCCGTTGCCAACCGAGAGGCTGCCGGCGCGGACGACGGTCGCTTCGGGCTTGACCTCGCGGCTGGCGACTTTGTAGGGTGCGAGAATCGGCACGAGTTCGGCCACGCCCGGCACGCTCTCCAGCGATTGGCGAAACTCATCGCGTTTTTCGCCGATGGCCGCAATCACGGTCCGTTCGGTGCCGTAGATCGGATGAGCCTTCAGGCCAAGCTGCTCGACCCGGCGGATCGCATGTTCGATCTGCTCGGCCGTTGCGCCGCGTTTCATCACGACGATCACTTTGGGGCTCCTTGGTTAGTGGATAGTGGATGGTGGATGGTGGATGGTGGATAGTGGGAACGCCCGCCGACTGCGTCGGCGGGGTACGGAATATCGGATCTCGTCAACAAAAAAACCCCGAAACCTCCGCGAGGCTTCGGGGCCGTTGTCTTCCGTGGATTGTGTCGCCGCTTACACACCACCTCCGACCCCGAAACCTGCGGGGCTAAAATAAAAGTACCAGTAATCGGCGTGCAGGCGGTTCATCTACCTCCATTTTCTTCTCCCCGCGGTAAAATGCAAGAGGAAAAAACGGACTACGACCGCGAAATCCGGGCGTTTCTGCAAAACTCTCTGTATAATAGCCGGTAAATCACCCAACGAGAAGATGGCACGTCGCCAGCCCGGCAAATGACCCGAGAGGCAACAGGATGCGATGCGACCGAGTTGCGTGCGGGATTGTGCTCGCGATTCTAGGGCTGGCCGGCGCATCCCACGCCTACGCGCTGGATCGAGACGCTGCGATACGGCTCTGTCGAGAGTACCTTGCCAGCGAGAATCGGGCGGAGCGGCAAGGACTGTTGGCGCGGTTGACCGCTTACCAGGGCGAAATCGAGCCGGTGCTCCGCTCGTTGAGTAATCGCGCTTACCAGCCGGTAAGCCCGGGCTATCATGGCGAGGAACACTTCCATTCGGCCGACCTGCGCAACCGGCATCCGGAAGATCTTCTCTACTTCGTCGTGCCCGGAGAGTACAAGCCGGAACGGCCCTGTGGTCTTATCGTCTTCCTGCACGGCGGCGGGCGCACCACCTCGCGGCATGCCCCGCAAGCGACACTGCGGTTTCCCGACGGCGACACGCCGCCCAGCGGCAGCCGCTGCGGCGACATGCTGGCGGCGACGGGCATGATTACCGTCGGGCCGTCGGCCCCCTGGAATCCACAATCCCCCTACCGCTGGTGCCTCCCGGGAGCGGATGAATACCTGTGCGATGTGATCTTGGAATGCAAGAGCCGCTTCAACATCGACCCGAACCGCGTCTTCCTGCTCGGTCACTCGATGGGCGGGTTCGGGGCATACCACCATGCCCTGCGGCAACCCGATCGCTTTGCCGCCATCATCGTCAACTCCGGCGCCTGGTCGTTGGGCTATTGGCCGGTAATTCGCGGCACGCCTCTGTGCATCGTGCAGGGCGAGCAAGACGCCGTGCCCGGTGTCCGCTGGCACTACACCGACGTGGAATATGGCCGCTGGACGGACAAGATTCTCAGCCGCGAAGGCCTCGATCACGTCTACTGCGAGCATGACCAGCACCACGCCATCGGCTGTGGCCGCGAGAAGATCGCGGCCTATTTGGCTTCGGCCGGCAGCCTGCGCCGCGATCCCTACTACCCCCACGTCACCTTGGCTTCGCCCGAGGGTTTCAAGCAGTTCTGCTGCTCCGCGGTGAGCCACAACCGCTGGCTGACCCTCGGCGAGACGACCGCCGGCGATTTGAAATATGACGAGCTGATCGCGCACAGCAACGGCGATTTCGACAGTTGGCGATTGGAACATCGGCTGAGCAATCGCCGCGGGGCGATGATCGACGCCGTCAATCGCGGCGACAATACGATTGCCGTCACCACGCAAAACGTCGCCCGCTTCACCCTCTGGCTCCATCCCCGCATGGTGGACGTCTCGAAACCGGTCGTAGTCCGCGTGGATGGCAAGCAGCGGTTCAACGGTCGGGTCAGGCCGTGCCTGGCCACCGCGCTGGAATCCTACGAACGCAAGCGGGATTGGGGATTGGTTTACCCTATCAAGATCGAGTTGATTGCGCAACCGAGATCGCAGCACCATGTTTACCACGGAGTCACGGAAAACACGGAGCAAGGCTCGGAAAACCACGGATCAACACGGATGAACACAGATGAACAAGAAGAGTGAATTTGGAATTCAGATCGCAAGCTGCAGTGTATCCGTGTTCGTCTGTGTTTATCTGTGGCTCCTGCCTATTCTTGCTCTCCTTCTGTTCGTGACCGTCGCTGGGGCCGAGGCTCAGACTTCGCCTGCCGCGCCGAACCCCAGCTCGACTGCCGCATCGGAACATGGGCGTCAACTCAGCAACGAGGAAGTCCTCGCAGCGTCACAGACTGTTTTTCCCGTCGGCGACGAGCTAGTGCTGCGCGGTTACAGCAACTGCCGCTGGATCGCCCGGCCGACCGCGGTCAAACACGCCGTCGTCATGATTCACGGCGTGCTGCGAAACCCGGACAACTATTATCTGCCGGCGAGAATCGTGCTCGAGCGGAAATCGCTGTTTACCGCCGTCGCCCTGATCTCCGTGGGCTTCGACGACCGCGCGTCGGCTCCCAGGAACATGCCGCGGCTTGCGCTGTTCGATTCGCAGTGGAAACATGGCGGCTTCGGTGGGCTGAATCCCGACGACCCAAACAACAAGCTCAGCTCCTTCCAGGCAATGGATCGCATCCTCCTCGAACTGACGAAGACCTGCCCCCGGCTCCGCAGAGTCACGCTCATCGGCCACTCGGCCGGCGCCCAGTTCGTCGATCGCTATTCGGTGCTCAGTTCGATTGCCGCCGCGACGCCAAAGGTGGCTTTCCGCTTTGTCGCCCTTGCGCCCTCGTCGGTCTTGTATCCCAGTGAACTACGTCCGCACGTTGACGAGAACGGGACCCTCTCTTTTTCCACACCTGCCGGCTCTCGTGCGTGCAACGCGTACCCCTACGGCTTGGACACGTCGCCGCTTTTTGCACGCCTGGTTCGGAATCCCGCCGCCGACCGCGCCCGGCTCGTCGAGAAGCTGCTTAATCGCGATATCGTGTTTGCCGTAGGCACCGAGGACACGACGTCAGCCCGTCTCGACCGTAGCCGTTCCGCCGACGCCCAAGGACCGAATCGCTACCTGAGATTGAAGCACTTCGTCGAATTCCTAAAGACCAAGTATCACTCGACCAACAACCGTCTGCTGCCGATCGCCGGCGTCGGTCATTACTCGCAAGAGTTGATACGATCGAAAGAGATGAGCGAGTTCTTCTCGGACCGCTACTGAATGTCGGGCCAACAATGCCGTGTTTAGCAGCCGCCGGCACGGCACCCACGTTTAGCAGCCGCCGGCACGGGGCTCTGAGCCGCGGCAAAGCCCGGCCCGCCGTGCCGGCTTTCTATCCCCTTGCCGAATAAGCACTTGCCGCCCGGCGCTGCAAAGCCGATTTCGCCTTCGGCCGGCGGTTGTTGTGCCGCATCGCCGCGGCTATAATGTTCGATTCGTCGCTTGGCCCTTGCGTCAGGCAATTCACCGGGGAATTTCCCGCTCCCGCATCGTGATGGGGGCAACGGTACCGCAGAAAAGGTAGAGATAAAGGAGAAAATCCGTGGCAATTCGTGTTGGCATCAATGGGTTCGGACGCATCGGACGCTTGGTTTTTGCGCCATTTGCGACGAGGGGCTGCTGGGCAAGGAGATCGAAGTCGTCGCCGTCAACGACATCGTCGCCGCCGACAATCTCGCTTATCTGGTCAAGTACGATTCGATTCAGGGCAAGTTCCCGGGCACGGTCAAGAGCGAGAAATCGAGCCCCACCGCCACCGAGGCCGACGTGCTGGTGGTCAACGGGCAGAAGATCAAGTGTCTGGCCGTCAAAGAGGGCCCGGCCGCCCTGCCTTGGAAGGCCCTCGGCGTCGACATCGTGATCGAATCGACCGGCCTGTTCACCGACGCCACCAAGGCCAAGGGACACATCGAAGCCGGCGCCAAGAAGGTCATCATCTCCGCCCCGGCGAAGAACGAAGACATCACCATCGTGCTCGGCGTCAACGGCGACAAATACGACCCGGCCAAGCACAACATTATCTCGAATGCAAGCTGCACCACCAACTGCCTCGCCCCCGTGGTCCACGTGCTGTTGAAAGAGGGTTTTGGCATCGAAGAGGGCTTGATGACCACCATCCACAGCTACACCGCCACGCAGAAGACGGTCGATGGCCCGTCGAAGAAGGATTGGAAGGGCGGCCGCAGCGCCGCGATCAACATCATCCCCTCGACCACCGGCGCCGCCAAGGCCGTCGGGCTGGCGATCCCCGAGGTCAAAGGCAAGCTGACCGGCATGGCCTTCCGCGTCCCCACGCCCACGGTGAGCGTCGTCGATCTGACGGTCCGCACCGTCAAGGAGACGAGCTACGCCGAAATCAAGGCCGCCATGAAGAAGGCCAGCGAAACGTACCTGAAGGGCATCTTGGGTTACACCGAGGACGAGGTCTGTTCGAGCGACTTCATCCACGACGCCCGGTCGAGCATCTTCGACGCCGGCAGCGGCATCGAACTGAGCAAGAAGTTCTTCAAGCTCGTAAGCTGGTACGACAACGAATGGGGCTACTCCTGCCGCACCGTCGATCTGGTGCGCATGATCGGCAAGAAGCTCTAGCCGTCCGATGCGACTCAACTGACGAATACGCTGGGGTGGCAGTGGTACTGCCACCCCTTTTTTCCAATCCCACCGCCAACCGCTTGCGGTTTCGCAAGAATCATGCCTTCGATCCTAGAAAAGATCGTTGCCGCCAAGCGGGATGAGATTGCCCGGGCGAAAGCCGAGCGATCCGAATTGACATTGCGCGAGAAACTGAGCAACGCTCCGCCGCCCCGCGACTTTTTCGCCGCGCTTTCGGCCGGCCCGCCGATTCGCCTGATCGCGGAAGTCAAGCGGGCGAGTCCCAGCAAGGGCATTATCCGCGCCAATTTCGATCCGGTCGCCATTGCGCGGACGTACGAGCAACATGGGGCGTCCTGCATCAGCGTCTTGACCGACGGGCCGTTCTTCCAGGGCAGCCTCGACCATCTGCGACAAGTCCGCGCGGCCGTCGATCTGCCGCTGCTGCGGAAGGACTTCATCATCGACCCCTATCAAGTGCTCGAAGCCCGCGCCGCCGGCGCCGATGCGGTGCTGCTGATCGCCGAGTGCCTCGACGACCGCTCGCTCGCCGAGCTGCACGCTGCGATTGCCGAGTCGGGAATGACGCCGCTGGTCGAGCTATACGACCCGGCGAACTTGCCGCGTGTGCTGCAAATCGGCGCGCGGCTGGTGGGCGTGAACAATCGCGATCTGCACACCTTCCACGTCGATTTGCAGCACACGCTGCGGCTGCGGCGGCAAATCCCCGCCGATCGCCTGCTGGTGGCCGAGAGCGGCATCCGCACCCGCGGCGACGTCGAACGGCTCGAGGCGGCCGGCGTGCAGGCGATGCTCGTGGGCGAGTCGCTGCTGGTGCGGGCCGACGTGGGGGCTGCCGTCGATGAACTGCTGGGAACGACCCGATGAGCGAACTGCAAACTGGCGAGCTGCTCGCCCTGGCCACCGCACTTTTGTGGACGTTTTCGTCGCTGGCCTGGACCTCCGCCGGCCGGCGGATCGGGGCCTTGGCGGTCAGTTTCATTCGGCTGCTCATTGCCGCCGTGTTCATGATGGTGTACTGCCGCATTGCTCGGCGCCTCTGGCTGCCGACCGACGCCGACACCCGCACCTGGCTGCTGATGGGCGCCTCGGGCTTCTTCGGTTTCTTCCTATGCGACATCTGCCTGTTCAAGTCGATGCTGCTGCTCGGCCCGCGGCTGACGCTGCTGTTGTTCTCGCTCTCGCCGCCGATCGCCGCCGTCATCTCTTGGGTGTTCATCGACGACAAGCTCGTGCTCCTTCAATGGATTGCCATGGCCGTCACCTTGGTCGGCATCGCCTGGGTGGTTATGGAGCGCCCCAACAGTCAAGCCTCTTCCCATTCGCACCGCCATCATTGGCAAGGCATCGCTCTTGGCGTGTTGGCGTCGCTGGCCAATGGCATCGGCATGGTGCTCTCGAAAGAGGGGATCGGCCACTACGACGCCATGGCCGCCACGCTGATCCGCGCGATGGCGGCCCTGCCCGGCTACGTCGTGCTGATTACGCTTTGGCGCCGCTGGCCCACCATGTTGACCGGGGCGCGAAACCTGCCGGCTATCGCCATCCTCACCTTCGGCGCCGCCGTCGGCCCGTTTATCGGCGTCGGCCTGAGCTTGGTCGCGCTGCGCAACGCACCCACGGGAGTCGTCGCCACGATCATCGCCACCATGCCCGTCCTGATCCTCCCCTTCACCATCTTCCTCTACCGCGAGAAAGTCAGCTTGCGAGCTGCCGGCGGAGCGATCGTCGCCGTGGCCGGCATCGCCATGTTGATGCTGCCGCAACAGGGCGTGGCGAAGATGGCGGAAGAAAAGCCGGCGGGGCTCGTTTTCTGCTGCCAAGCGGGAAACGACCTGTACCGCGCCATCGGCGGCCAGCAGAGCGGCTGCCCGCGATTCGCCACGCCGGCAGAAGCCGTGCGGAGGGCCGGCGAAGGGGTCGGCGTGCTGATCCTCGCCGACGGCTACCCCGAGCAGAGAACCGTCGTCGCACCCGCCGTGCTCGATCGAGCGGCCAAAAAACATTTGCGGCTGTATGTGGAATATCCCGCCGACCTGCCCGGTGTGCAGTTTGGTCCGCCGGCCGCGATCAAGCTGGAACGCGGCGTCGTCGCGTCCAAGATTTTCGGCGACGCGCTGCCGCCGCTGCGAATCGTGATGATCAACGGATGCCGCTATCTGCCGCTGACGGGCGAAACGCCGTCGCTGAAGCCGCACCTCGTGCTGGCCCGCGTGGCCGGCGTCGATACCGCCGTATTTGGCCTGAAAGACACCGCCACGCAGCCGATCCTGTTCGATCACCCCCGCGGCAATCTGCTGGTGGCCACCACGAAGCTCAGCCACTTCATCGCCGGCCGCTACATGCCGCAGGCGGCCTGGCAAACGATCTGGCGAACGATCCTCGGCCGATTGCAGCCGGGCGTCCCACCGCCGCCGCTCGCGTGGACGCCGACCGTCCGCCCCAGCTTCGGCCGCGACGAGCCGCTGCCGGCCGACGTCGAACTCCAGGCGTTGCACCGCTCGGCCGACTGGATCACTCACAGCCGCATCCTCCGCCATCCGAGATGGCCCAAGGAAGTGCTCGATCGGGCGCTCAAGTACAACACGGTTCGTGACATGCCCGCCGCCGATTGGCCCACCGGCGACGGCTCGCTCGGAACGCTCGAAGGCTACAGCTCGACCATCCGCGCCGACGGCAGCCAGCCGATGCGCTACGCCGTGCGCAAGGACAACGTCTGTGAAGTGGCGATGCTCATGGCCCTCGATGCGGTAACCCGCCCGCGGCCGCAGAAGGGGGACTGTCCCGATTTTCGTGTCAACGAAAATGGGACTGTCCCCTTGGAAGCACGGCCGCGGGAGCGCGCGATCGCCGTCAACCTGCTTGATTACATCTACCTGAAATCCGGCCTGGCGGCGGGAGATCGCACCAATCCTGCCAGCCCCGAGTACGGCTTCGTCGGCTGGTCGCTCGATCTGCCCACCTTCTACTGGACCGACGACAGCGCTCGATCGTTGCTGAGCATGTTGGCCATTTCCGGCGTCAGTTCGAGCGCGAGCAGTTGGGGTGGCAGTTCAACTGCCACCCCAACGACGAGTGGCGGCACAGCATTGCAGCCGCTCGGCGTCCACTTCCCCATCGAAGACGCTATGGCCCGCGAGCTGTTGGCCAATCTCCGCACCACCGGAGTTTATGGCTATCGCGAAGATTGTCTTCATACCGAAGACTTGCAGAAGAATGGCTGGCGACATTACTGGGAGGCGGGCAACACGCGATTCTCGCCCCATTACGTCGGCTGGATCTGGGCCTGTTACCTCTGGGCGTATGAAAAGACGCACTTCGAGCCCTTCCTCTCTCGCAGCGACACCGCCATGCGGATGCTGATGCAGGCGTACCCGGACCGCTGGTACTGGACTGACCGCAGCGGCTCGATCGAACGGGCCCGAGCGCTGTTGCCGCTGGCATGGCTGGTTCGCGTGCGAGACACGCCGGAGCACCGCGGTTGGCTCCGTCGCGTGGCCGGCGATCTGATCGCCTTGCAAGACGCCTCGGGCGCGATCCGCGAGACGATCGGCGGCGGCGGCCACGGCACCGTCACCAACGCCGAATACGGCACCTGCGAAACCAGCCTCATCCAGAGCGACGGCGACCCGATCGCCGACATGCTCTACACCTGCAATTTCGCCCTGATCGGCCTGCACGAGGCAACCGCCGCCACCCGCGAGCCGCTCTACGCCGCCGCCGAAGAGAAACTCGCCAAGTTCCTCTGCCGCATTCAAATTCGCTCCGACGGGGACTGTCCCAATTTTCGTGCCAACGAAAATGGGACTGTCCCCTTCGCCGGCCATCCCGAACTCGACGGCGCCTGGTACCGCGCCTTCGATTTCCGCAATTGGGAGTATTGGGCCAGCAACGCCGATTGGGAATGGGGCCCCTGGTGTACCGAAACCGGCTGGACGCAGCCCTGGATCGCCGGCACGCTGGCCCTGCGGCAGATGAAAACGTCGCTCTGGGATTTGGCCAAGCAGGCGCCGATCAGCAAGGACTTCGACCGCCTCCGCGGCGAGATGCTGCCCGGCGAACAACGCAAGCCCCGCCGGCCCTGATTGTTGTGCCGCCGGCCTCAACTTATTGTGGCTGGGCAAAAAGCGTGGCCAGCGGCAGGCGGAAGCCGGGAAGCACCTGGCCGCCGTCGAGGGTGTCTTGGGCGGCGAGCGTGACGCACTTGTCGGCGGCCTCGTACACTTCCACTTCGCACGTGGCCGGATAGACATACCACACCAGCCGCACGCCCGCCGAAAAATAGTCGGCCAACTTGCGGGCCATCTCCTGGCGAGTGTTGCCGCGGCTGATGACTTCCACCGCAAGATCGGGCGCCAAGTCCCAAATCTCCTTGTGCGGAATTTTTCGCTCGGGTAACTGCTTCCAAGAGATGAACGATACGTCGGGCAATCGTACTAGCCCCGGAGCAAGACGCATCATGCCGTCGGGAGGCATCACAATCCCGAGGCCGCTTTGCTGGACGAAGGTGCCGAGCAACTGAATCAGTATTCCCGCCAGATAGGATTCGTAGTTTCCCACGGTCTTCTCCAACAATGTGCCGTCCAGCAGTTCGTATAAGCGATTCTCGCGGTCGTGAACCTCGATCACGTCGCTTTCGGTGGCTGAGCCGGGCGCTGGATTCGTGCGCACGCGACTGAGTGGAATCGCGCCCAGCCGTTCGACCAGATCGACCGCCGTCCACACCACCGGCGAATCTTGTGTAGTTATGCTCATGGCAATGCTCGCAGGAAGAGAAACCGCAGAACTACTGTATTGTCGCATGTGCGGCATGGCGGGGCAAGAGCTTTAAGAGTATCCGGCACACGCCGTGTGCCGCCTTGGACGTTTTCCGAAAGTCGCTTTGTTCTACCGGACGATATACACAATCCGACGGCACACGGCGTGTGCCGGATACGGCTACATACTCAACACCATCACCGCCACGTCGGCGTTCAGGTTGGGATTGTCGTGCACCGGGGCGTTGGCTTCGGTGTCGAGCGCGACTTGCTGGCAAATCTTGAAACCCTGCTGTCGGCAGAACTCCTCGAAGTCGGAGATGGACAACGAGCGGACGTACGGGGTGTTGTGCCACTGGAAGCCGTATTCGGCGTGAACCCGCGGCGCGCGGCCCTGCTCGGCCAATTCCGCCCGCAGCTTGCGATAGGCGACGTTCGGAAAACTGACGATGCCGCGGCGGCCGACCCGCAGCATGTCGCGGAGCACGCGCGGGGCGTCGAGAACGGCCTGCAACGTTTGTGAAAGAACCACAATGTCGAACTGGCCGTCGGCAAAAGCCGCCAATCCCTTGTTCAAGTCTGCTTGCACTACGTCCAGCCCGCGGCGGACGCACGCCACGATCGCCTGCTCGTCCCATTCGATGCCCATGATCTTGCGATGGTCGCGCTCGCGGAGCCGGGCCAAAAGCTCGCCCGTGCCGCAGCCGAGGTCCAACACGCTCGCTTCCGGCGGGATCAGATCGAGGATCGTGTCGTAATCCAACCGCCGGTGCTCGAAAATGCTGGTGTGGGAGGGGAGAGGAGAGGGGAGAGAGGAGAGGGGAGAGGGGATAGGGATTGTTGATTGTTGATTGGCAAAAGGCGGAGGGCGGAGGGCGGAAGGCGAAAGCGACTTGTCCTCTCGACTCTCCACTATCCGCTCTCCACTGCCGACTGCCGACTGCCGACTGCCGACTGCCTGCTTCCCACTGCCGACTGCCGACTGCCCACTGCCGACTCCGCTGGGCACTGAAGTGCCCAGCCCTCTCCCCTCTCCTCTCTCCTCTCTCCCCTCTCCCCTCTCCTCTCTCCCCGCCGCGAGATTCGCCAAGAACGCCCGAATCAACTCGCCGTAAATGCCGATCTGATTTGGCAGCAGGAAAGCATCGTGGCCGCAGTCGCTCTCGACGTTGCAGTAGCTTACCGGCTTGCCGGCGGCAATCAACGCATCGACGATCTCCCGCGATTGAAACGGCGGGAAGAGCCAGTCGCTGCTAAAGCTCATCAGCAGCCAGCGGCAGGTCGATCGCCGCAAGACCGCGGCCAGTTCCGCCGGCGTGTCGCCGAGATCGAACAGGTCGATGGCCATGCTCAAGGTGAGATAACTGTTCGCGTCGAACCGTTCGCCGAATCGATCGCCCTGGTAGGCCAGATACGAGCCGACGGAGAACTTCGTCTCGAACTGCGTCTGCACCCACCGCGGTTTCAGCCGCTCGGCATCGAACTTCTGCATCATCGATTCGCGTGACAAATAGGTGATGTGCCCGAGCATCCGCGCGATGGCCAGGCCCACGGTCGGCCCGCAGGTCTGGTCGTAGTAGCGGCCCTTGTGGTAAGCCGGATCGCGGAGGATGGCGTTGCGGCCCACCACGTCGAAGGCCAACGCCTGGCTGGTCAGCCGCGCGGAAGTGGCCACCGCGATCGCCCCGGCCACGCGCTCGGGCATCCGCGTCGCCCAAGTCAGCGTCATGTGCCCGCCCAACGAGCCACCGATGACGCCGCGCAGCCGCTCGATGCCCAAATGATCGACCAGCCGCCGCTGCACCTCGACGATGTCGCCGATGGTGACGACGGGAAAATCGGTGGCGTACGGCTTTCCAGTCGCCGGGTTGCGGCTATCGGGCCCGGTCGTGCCGCGACAGCCGCCCAGACAGTTCGGGCAGACGACGAAATAGCGATCGGTGTCGATCGGCTTGCCCGGCCCGACCAGAACTTCCCACCAACCCGGATCGTCGTCGGCGTCGTGCCGCGCGACGTGCGAATCGCCCGAGAGGGCATGGCAGATCAGCACGGCGTTGTCGCGCTGCGGACTGAGCCGCCCGTAGGTCTCGAAAGCGACGGTCACCTCGGGCAGCCGCCCGCCCAGCTCCAGTTGCAGCGGTTCGCGGAAGGTGGCGTATTGCGCATATTTCAGCGGCCGGGCGGTACGGACGCTATCACTGCTGTCAAAAACGTCGGGCATTGCGGGAAGGATGAAGGATGAGGGATAAAGGATGAGGGATGGAGGAATATGTCCTGAGGGATGGGCGGTTCACCGCCCATCAAAACCGCTTGCGGTCTCGCAATCCCCTTTCGTCATTCGTGCTTCGTCATTCACTTCTGCGACGCTTCCAAGGCTTGATCGAAATCGGCAAGAATATCGCCAATATCCTCCAGCCCGACGCTCACGCGGACGTAATCGTCGGAAATTCCGGCGGCTGTGAGTTCCTCGGGCGTCAACTGGCTGTGCGTGGTGCTGGCCGGATGAATCACCAGCGTCTTGGCGTCGCCGATGTTGGCCAGATGCGAGGCGAGCTTGACCGATTCGATGAACTTCCGCGCCGCCTCGCTGCCCCCCTTGATTCCGAAACCGAGGATCGAGCCGCAGCCGTTGGGCAAATACCTTTGCGCCAATTTGTAACCCGGATGCGACGGCAGCCCGGGATAATTCACCCAGCCGACCAGCCGATGCCCTTCGAGGTGTTTCGCCACGGCCAGCGCGTTCTCACAATGCCGCGGCATCCGCAGATGCAGCGTTTCCAATCCTTGCAGGAACAGAAAAGCGTTCATCGGGCTGAGCACACCGCCGAGATCGCGCAACCAGTGCGTGCGGCAGGTCATGATGTAGCACAATGCCCCGAGAGCCTCGTGGAACACGATGCCGTGATACGACGGATCGGGGGCGGTGAACTGCGGCCAGCGCTCCGGCTGCTTCGTCCAGTCGAACCGCCCGCTATCGACGATCACCCCGCCGATGCTCGTGCCGTGGCCGCCGATGAACTTCGTCGCGCTGTATACCGTAATGTCGATGCCGTGCTCGAACGGCCGGAACAACACCGGCGTCGGCACCGTGTTGTCGCAGACCAGCGGCAAACCGTGGGCGTGGGCAATTTCCGCAATCACTCGATAGTCGAGCACGTCGTTCTTCGGATTGGCCAACGCTTCGATGTAGACCGCCCGCGTGTTGGGGCGAATCGCGGCGGCGATCTGCCGCGGGTCGGTGGCGTCCACGAACGTCACCTCGATTCCCAGCCGCTTGAAGGTCTGGCTGAACAGGGTGATCGTTCCGCCGTAGAGCGCGGCCGCCGAAACCACGTGCCCGCCGGCGTGGACCAGGTTGAACAGCGCGACGGCGATCGCCTGCATCCCGCTGGCCAGCGCCAGCCCGCCGACGCCGCCGTCGAGCGCCGCCATCCGCTGCTCGAAGGCGTCGGTCGTAGGGTTCATCAGCCGGGTGTAAATCCAGCCCAGTTCTTTCAAGGCGAACAAATTGGCGGCATGTTCGGTGCTCTTGAAGACGTAGCTGGTGGTCTGATGGATCGGCATCGCCCGCGACCCGGTCGTCGGATCGGGCGGCTGCCCGGCGTGCAATGCCAGCGTATCCAGCGCGGGTGTTTTCTGTGGTCCGAGACTTGTCATTTGGCCGCTCCTCCTGCCGGGAAACCATCTACGCCAGCGTCGCCGCCGAACGCCTTCAAGCGGTGGGACGCTCCACAACCATACCTCAAGAAACGATTATATTATCGCCCGGAATGTGGATCAACAGACTGGAGGTGGTGTTGACAGCGGCGGGAGACGCAATTGCCGGATCACTTGCATCGGCAAGAAGAGGTGATGTGGATCGTCCTGCAGAGAAGTAAAGCCGTGCTTGAGGTAGAAACGCCGCGCGTCGTCGTCAATGGCGTGGACTTCGACCGCCCGCACGCCAACGTGCTCCGACACGTACGCCGCCCGGCACAAGGCGTCAATCAGCAGGTGCGTGCCCAAGCCGCGTCCTTGAACGCCTCGGTCAACGGCAAGTTGCCCGAGGAGAATCACGGGCACATCAATCGTCGGCAATCCCTTCGAGTGTTCGGAGGGCAATGCCTCGTAGCTGACCTGATGGGCCGCAAGTGCGTAGTACCCGAAGACCGGCGATTCGTTCGGCCGCGTGGCGACGTAAATTCTGGCGAGGTTTCGCCGCTCGTATTGGCCGGAGAGCTGCTGAAGCCAGTGATTCAGCAGCGGCTTTCCACAGTCGAAGGAAGCCCTGTCATGCGAGCGGCGCAGCCTCTCGATGCTCCAATCACCCACGAGCGCTCTTGTACTTTCTGGCCGCTGCCGCCAATACCTTGTTCGGCCGGGCCTCTTTGTCGTCCAACATGGAAATGAACACATCCCGATCGCGATTCGAGAGGCGAGTGACACTCTCCTGCTCGATCACGTCTCGGGCGGTCCGCACCAGTGTGGACACGGCGAAGTCGCTGACCGATTGCCCGGTGCGGGCAGCCGCTTCCTCAATAGTCTGCTTTAATGCCGCAGGCAACCTGAAGTTCAATCGGGCATCGTTCAGTGAAGCATGGATAGACATGGGTAGAATCCTGCTTTGGTGTGGCGCTCTGCCATACAATCCAATTATAGCCGCCGGTGTGGCAAATTGCCATACGGACGACCCCTCAAACCGGCCGCGCGATGGTCCTGCGGCGCATCCTATTGCGGCGAAAGACCTTGCGATTCTTCTCCAGATTGCTGTACGAAACCGTGCCCGCCAGCCCACTAATACCGATAGGAGGACTCCGTTATTCGACTGACTTTGCGAACCTTGTTGGCCTATTTGGACGGCATTCTGGAGCCGAAGGACGCCGAGGACCTCGGCAAGAAGATCGAGGAGAGCGAATACGCCAGCGGGCTGGTGCATCGGGTGCGGGACGTGATGCGGCGGCTGCGGCTAGGCGCGCCGAGCGTCTCGGAGAGCGGGCCGGGGCTCGATCCGAACACCGTGGCCGAGTATCTTGATAATACGTTGGCCCCCGATCGCGTCACCGATTTCGAGAAGGTCTGCCTCGACTCCGATGCCCACCTGGCCGAGGTCGCCGCCTCGCATCAGATCCTGACGCTCGTGCTGGGCGAGCCGGCGGATATCGACGAGGCGACGCGGCAACGGATGTACGAGGTGAAGGACGTTCACGCCGGGGCGAAGCCGCCTCCTCCGCCCGCGCATCCGGCGGAGATCGGCGTGGGTGAGGCGTCGCTAAGCCTCGACCTCGAAGGCGGCGACGCCGACGGGCGAAAGCCGCGTCCCCGCCCGACCGTGCCCGAGTACCTCCGCGAGCCGCGGCGGCGGCGCTCGCTGACCGCTACGGTAGGAACCGTGGTGGCGATTTGTGCGATCGTGCTCATTCTGGGGCTCTTCGGCGAGTTCGAGCCGGGAACCTGGTTCGGCGATATCCTCGTCTCTTGCGGTCTGGTTTCGCCCAAGGAAGTCGCCAGCAACGCAGGAAAGCTCAGCGGCAGGGACCAGCCGGTGCAGAAGGGAGACGGGAAGAGCGAGCAGGCGGCCGCGCCGGCCAATGGGGATGTGACGGAAGCCGGAAAAGGGCCCGCGGTGAAGTCCGGCATCGGGCCGACGGAGAGCGCTCTCGTTACGGAGCCTGCCAAAGGAACGCCCCCGCCACCTATTCCGCCAGACGCCGGCGCCGCAGGCGTTGGGGATGGGAAAAAGCCGCCAGCGGCGGAGAAGATCGCACCGCCGAAACCGGACAAACACGCGAAAACGGAACCAAAACAGACACGGCCGGCCGAGGGGACAAAGCCGCCAGTCACGCCGACGAACGAATCGTCCCATGCCGACGCGACCAAGCCCGCCGGCGACGCCGGCACGCAGCCTCCCGCTGCGCCACCGCCTGAGGCGCAGCCCGAGCCGGTCGGATGCCTCTTGTCGGGCGGCGAGCAGGTGCTGCTGAGCGACAATCCGCCGAACGGTTGGACGCGGCTGGCCGTCAATCAGACGCTGATTCCGCAGCGGGTGTTGGCCCTGCCGATGTACCGGCCGAAGATCGGCTTGACCTCGGGCGTAACGGTCGAAATGCTCGGCGGCACCAATTACGGCACCCGCGCCGACTTGTTGGGCAGCAGCGCCAAGGAACTCTCGGGCATTCGCCTGCTGTTCGGGCGAGTCGTGTTGATGCCGATCGGCAAGAAGGGCACTCGGCTGCGGGTCGAATTCGGCGAGCATCGCGGCACGATCACGTTCGTCAACGCCGAGTCGATCGCCGCCCTGGAGGCGCATCATCTCCACGCGCCGGGCACGAATCCGGAGGGCGAGCAGGTTCGCGTCACCGCCGATCTGTTCGTCACCGGCGGGGCGATCGCCTGGGAGGAGACGACCGCAGGCAAGGCGGAGAAGCCGCTGCGGCTGGCCCCCGGCCGGCGACTGAGCTTCGACGGACCGGTGACGGGAACGCCGCTGGCCGGCAAGGAATTGCCCAAATGGATCGCCGCCGACGCGGCACTCAAGGGAGCGATGACTCCCAGGGAGCAGTTGGACCGCAGCGTGTCGCCGCTGATTGCTCGATCGCTGCCAACCGATCAGCCCGCCCGGCTTGAACTGTTCGAGTTGCTCAAATCGCGAAAATGGGAAGAGCGGTGGTTGTCGCTGCGCTGCCTGACCTACGTCGGCCAGTTTCACGACATCCTGCTGGCGCTAAACGACGTTAGCCAAAAGTCGCATTGGCTCGACTACATCGATGCGCTTCATCTGGCGGTCGATCGTGACGCGGAGACGGCCGCGGCCGTGCGCGTGGCGCTGGAGAAGCAGTACCCGGAACAGGCCGCCGATCTCTACCGCATGCTCTGGCGTTACACCGACAAGCAGCTCGAACTGGGCGACAGCGGCAAAGGGGGCGAAGACGCCAAACTCGTCCGTAACCTGGACGACGACCTGCTGGCCGTGCGGGTGTTGAGCTACGCCAACCTCAGGGAGATCACCGGCAAGGGAGCGATCTATCATCCCGAGGATCCGTCTGCCCGCCGCCAACAGGCGATCCGCTCTTGGCGGCAGCGGTTGGACGCGAAAGAAATTCGTTGGGCCAAAGCTGAGCCGCGAGCCCGCACGCCGGTCCGCGAGAAGGTCACGATGCCGCTTTCCAGACACGGAGAGTGACCCCAACACCCTTCTTTTCCGAGTCTCAATCATGACGCAACCATCGAGATGCAATCGTCTGACGTCGCCGCTGCCGGCGATGGTCGTTTGGCTGCTGACTGCCGTGCCGCTTGTGGCGGCGGAGCGGGTCGTCGACGTGCGCGATCTGGGGGCCGTCCCCGACGGCAAGACGCTCTGCACCGCGGCGATCCAGCGGGCGATCGACCGCTGCGGCGCCGCGGGGGGCGGTGCCGTCTACTTCCCGCCCGGCACGTATCTGTCCGGCACGCTCTTCTTGAAGAGCCACGTTACTCTGCGCCTGGAGGCGGGCGCGACGCTGCTGGGAAGTCCCCGCCTGGCCGATTATCCGCTGGTGAAATCGAAGGTTCCCTCGCGCACCAACGCCTACAATCTCCGCAGCCTGATCTTCGCCGAGGACCTCGACGCGATTTCGATCGTCGGCCGCGGCATGCTCGACGGCAACGGCTCTGCCTACCGAGAAAAAGCCCACGACGGCCGCCGCCCGCTGATGCTGCGGATCGTCAATTGCCGCGACGTGCTGGTCGAGAACATCCGCATGCAGAACTCGGGCTTCTGGAACCAGCACTACCTCGCCTGCCGCCGCGTGCGCGTGCAGGGCATCCGCGTTTTTAATCACGCGACCTACAATGCCGACGGCATCGACATCGACGGCTGCCGCGATTTCGTGCTCACCAACAGCTTCATCGACAGCGACGACGACGCCGTCTGCCTGAAAAGCACTTCCGACCGCCCCTGCGAAAGCGTCCTAATCAGCAACTGCGTCGTCAGCAGCCACTGCAACGCGATCAAAATGGGCACCGATTCGTCGGGCGGCTTCGTGGACGTGGCCATCTCGAACTGCTCGATCGTCTCGCCCCGCGACTCGAAGGTCCTCTACGGGTTGCAGCGCGGCATCAGCGGCATCTCGCTGGAACTGGTTGACGGCGGCCGCCTGGATCGCGTCGCCGTCTCGAACGTCACCATCGACGGCGTGGAGGTGCCGATCTTCGTCCGCCTGGGCAATCGCGGCACGGGCTTCGTCTTGGACCGTTCCCAGCAGCAAGAGGCGGTGCCGATCGGGACGCTTCGCAACGTCTCCTTCGCAAATATCCTGGCCACCCGCGCCGGCAAGACCGGCTGCTCGATCGTCGGGCTGCCGCGGCATTGCGTCGAGAACGTGTCGCTTAGCAACGTCACCATTCGCAGCGAAGGGGGCGGAAGACGACAATGGGCGTCGGGCACGGTCAAGGAACATGCCAACGCCTATCCCGAGGCAACGATGTTCGGCCATCTGCCGGCGCACGGGCTGTATTGCCGCCACGTCCGCGGTCTGACGCTCAGCGACGTGCGGCTGCTGTGCGACAAGCCCGACCAGCGCCACGCCCTGGTGCTCGATGACGTCCAGGCCGTGAACATCGGTGGTTTGTCCTGCGCCCATGCGGCCGCTGGCCCGCCGCTCGTCCGCATGACGAACGCCCGCGACGTTCTCATCCGCGGCTGTCAGCCCGCGGCGAACGGCGACGCGTTCCTCGGTCTAGCAGGCCACGATACCGCCGACATTTCTCTCGTGGGAAACGATTTTAGCCGCGTCGGTAGCGTCGTCGAGTACGGGGACGACGTCGTTCCAAGCGTCCTGCATTCGGCGGGCAACATCGAGCCAAAACGGTGACCTCTCACCTTTGGCCCCGCGTATGATCCGCTGGTCGCTTGCCCAGCCGATCGGCCCAGTAGAGCGGCTCGGGCAGGCGGCGGCCCGCAAGCAGCCGCCGCACCACTTGTTCGCAGAAGGGCAGGTCGACGCGATGGCCGGGCGAGATGAAGATCGGCCGGCGGCTGCCCGCCGTGGGCCGCAACGCGATGCCGATCGGCCGGGCTTCCTCGTGGTGGGGCAGACATTCTTGTCTGCCAATTGCATCGTGTCCTTCTTGGCAGACAGGAATGTCTGCCCCACCGGATGCAGCATAGATGATCGGCCGCGACTCGCCCGCCGCCATTCCTTCGATATTCACGCTGCCGCAGAGCAGCTTCTTCGTCACGCCGATCGTCGGCACGCAGGCCACCACGCCCAGGTGCGAGGCGATGCCGGCGTGGCGATGGTGCAGGATGCCGCTGCCGTCGACCAAGAGAACTTCGCTCATTCGACCGGCGGCGCGGACCTCGTCGAGCAGATCCAGCAGGATCGGGATTTCGCGGAAGCTGAGGTAGGTGGTGATGTAGGGAAAGACAACCCGGCGGCGGACGGTGGTTGACCAGACGAGCCGGCCGCCGGCGGTTTCGACCAGGGCGTAAGCCGCCACGCCATCGTCGGCATTTGGATAGGCCACGTTGACGCCGCCGACAAGACCCGGCATCCGCCGTCGTGGGCGGATGAGAATTTGCCGCTGGATCGCCTCTTGAACCTGCCGCAACTGCTCCAGCGGACGCTCGGATTCGAAATCGCGGAAGCCGAATCGCTCCAAATCGACCGTGCCGTTTACGCTCACGACGCCCTCGTCGGCGAGATGTCGGACTTTCTCGCGGCTCGACCCGCCGACGTATCCGCCCAAGTCGCCGCCGGCGCGGACGACGCGGTGGCAATTACAGCCGGCGTCGTGCCCGTGATGCAGGGCGAAGTGCCCGACCCACTTGGCGGCAATTCGGTTCCCCAATCCGTCCGCCAGGTCGCCGCAGGTCGTCACGCGACCCGGCGGGATTTGCGCCAGCAGTCGCCGCAGGCAATCGACAAGATCGGGAACGGCAGGGAATCGTTCCGTCGGGCCCGAGGGTGACCGGCTACGCATACGGAATGCTGCCCTTTTGCTGTCCCGCGCCGGGCAGCCGCGGCAGGTATCGGTCCAGCAGGTCGGCGGCCAATTCGGCGGCGGGCCGCCGCTGGGTCTCGGAGGCCGCCTTCAGCCGCTTGGCAACCTCGGGCGACAGGTAGACGGTCAAGGGAATCTTCTCGCCGGAGGTTGGCTGGGTCATGAAATTGCCCTTCGGAATTGGCGGTCGGGTAAGTCAGACGCTCACCATCATGCGCTTTGCGGCGGCTGTTGTCGAGAGTAGGGTGGGTCGAGCGCAGCGAGCCCCACCGAATCGCCGCGATGTCTGGTGGGGCTCGCTGCGCTCGACCCACCCTACTTTGTGTTGCCGAACCCCGGCGTCACGTCAAGAAAGCGCCGCGGCTTTCGATTGCACGCTCTCGCCGATCGCTTCCAACTCGTGCGGCATCAGGGCAATGTCGCCGGCGGCGGCGTTGTCGATGGCCTGCCGCCGGTTGCGGGCGCCGCACAGCGCACAGGTCAGGCCCGGCTGCGAAAACGTCCAGGCGATGACCAACTGCGCGAGCGTCGCGCCGTGACGGTCGGCGATCGGGCGGAGCTGTTCGAGCGCGGCGTTGACCGCTTCGATATGCTCCGGCATGAAGCGGCGATTGTTCCGCCGCAGGTCGCCGGGGGCGAATTGACGGTCCGGCCGAATCCGTCCGGTCAACAGCCCGCCGGCCAGCGGCGAATAGGCCAACACGGCGATATTCTCGCGCCGGCAGTAGGGCAGGTTCTCCTCCTCGATCTTCCGATCCAGCAGGCTCAATTTCTCCTGGTCCGAATCGATCGGTCCGTAGGCCCGCATCTGCTCGACGTTGGCGTTGCAGACGCCGATGGCGCGGATCTTGCCCTCCCGCTTCAGCCGCAGCAGCTCGTCCATCGTATCGGCGATCGGCGTGGTCGATTCCTGCCAATGCGTCTGGTAGAGATCGACGTGATCGGTGCCGAGCCGTTTCAGGCTGCGCTCCAGTTCCTGCCGGATCGATTCCGGCCGCAGGCACTTGTAGACCTTGATCTCGGACGGTTGCTGGGTGATGCCGAGGCGGTTGGCGTGGAAGAAGAACTCTCCCTCTTCGCGGTCCCAGATCATGCCGCACTTGGTGGCCAGCACCACTTGATCGCGACGATCGCGCACCGCCCGGCCGATGATCTCTTCGGAGCGTCCCAGGCCGTAGATCGGGGCGGTGTCGATCAGGTTCACGCCGGCGTCGAGCGCCGCATGGATCGCGTCGATCGCCTCGTCCTCATCCGTGCCACCCCACATCCAACCGCCGATCGCCCAAGCGCCGAACGCGACCGCCGAGACCTCGATTGCCGAATCTCCTAGTTCTCGATAAATCATGATCTCTCCCCCCTTGATTGTCGATTTGATCGATCGGCGCCGCCTCTGCCGTCGCGCGAGCGATGCCGACAGGGTATTATAAGGAGGGGAAACACGGCGGCCACGCGGCAGATTGACCATCGCTTCCTCGGAATGACCGGCGAATGGCCTCAGCGAATTGCTGGTCGGGCGCACTGCCCTCCTCTTGACCCACCTGGCATAGCCGGTATACTTGCACCAAGACGAGGGAGTCAGCGGTGCCCGGTCGCCGCTTCCTGAGGGAAAAAGGGGACAGGTCCAATTTGTGCGAAGCACCCTCCGGGCCGTTCCGGCAAATTGGACCTGTCCCCTTTTTCCCAGCTACGTGCGAACGGAGGCAATCGTGAAACTGTCAAGGACCGCGTCCTATGCCCTGCAAGCGACCTTGCAGTTGGCTCAATCCGACGCTTCCGGGTCTCCGATCCCTTGCAGCCGCCTGGCGGCCGAGGGCAAGATGCCTGAGCGGTTCCTCTTACAGATTCTCCGCAACCTGGTGACGCACGGCATTTTGGGTTCGATCCGCGGTGTCGAAGGGGGCTACGTGCTCGAACGAAGCCCCGAAGAAGTTTCGCTGCTCGAGGTGATCGAGGCCGTCGATGGCCCCGTCGCCCCTTTGGTGCCGGGTAGCGACGGGCTTTCAGAAGCGGCCAGCAGCAAGCTAAAATGCACCTTGGCGGGCGTGGCGGAGTTCACCCGGCGAGAGCTGGCCGCCGTCAAGCTGGCCCACCTCTTGCCGCCAGACGGCCGCCACGGATTGGCCGGCTGAGTAAGACGGCACGACTCGTGAAGTCGCTCGATCCTTGTAGGAGGGCGACTCCTGTCGCCGATTGCCGGGAGAGAACGCAGAACATCGGCGACAGGAGTCGCCTCCTACAACACCACCGTTGGTCAGTTGATCCTCTTACAAGGCCTCAGCACGCACCATGCCCTTGCACCCCACCGATCTTCAGCCGCGTCTTGCCCTGGCAGTCGAGGCGGCAGCCGAGGCAGGCAGTATCACCCTCGACTTTTTTCGCCGCGACGATCTCGACGTCGAATTGAAGTGCGACGATACGCCGGTGACCGCCGCCGATCGCCGGGCGGAAGAACTGCTGCGACGGCGGATCGCCGCCGCGTTTCCGCAGGACGGCATCCTCGGCGAAGAGCTCGCCGAACAGCCCGGCACAAGCGGATTTCGTTGGATCCTCGATCCGATCGACGGCACGAAGTCGTTCATCCACGGCGTCCCTCTCTACTGCACGCTGGTGGCCGTCGAGTGCGAAGGGCAGAGTGTGCTCGGCGTGATTCGCGTTCCGGCGATGGACGAATGCGTGTATGCCGCCCGCGGACTGGGGGCATGGCACGTGCGCGGCGACCAGCCGCCCCGGCCGGCGCGGGTATCGCCGCAGCGGTCGCTCAGCAATTCGCTCTTTGTGACCAGCGAAGTTCTCACCTTCGACAAACTCGGCCGCCGCGCCGCCTTCGATCGGCTGCAAGCTGCCGCCCGGCTGACGCGCACCTGGGGCGACGGCTACGGATACCTGATGGTGGCCACCGGCAGGGCTGAAGTGATGGTCGATCCGGCCATGGCGCTGTGGGACGCCGCCGCGCTGCCGCCGATCTTAGAGGAGGCGGGCGGGACGTTCACCGATTGGCACGGCACGCCCGGCTATCGGGCCAGCGAAGGCGTGGCCAGCAATGGCCTCGTGCTGGAAGAAGTCCTGCCGCTGCTGCGAACGTAGCGGGCCGTCTCACGTTCCTCGTTCCCAAGCTCCGCGTGGGAACGCACGCCTTGGATGATCCCGCGATTGGCGTTCCCACGCTCCGCGTGGGAACGCACGCAAGACCGTTTAGCCGCCGCGTCCCCGCGGCGCTGCGATTGTGGGCGATTCTGCGCCGCGTGGACCCGGCGGCTAAACATCTCGGAGCACCCCCGGGGCACTGGTTCCGGCTCTGCCGCGACGTTATCTTGGAAGCATGGCCGGCTCTGAATTGGCACACCTCGAAGTCCTTGCCGAAATCGACGCGCTGGTCGAGCGCCTGAACCGCTGGTGCGACGAGGCGCCCGCCTGGCAACCGGCCGAGAAATGCCGGGCGTTGGTCCGCCGCCTTGCCGCCCGCTCCGACTCGCTCCGCCTGCGACTCGAAGCGCCGCTGGTCGTGGCCACGCTGGGCGGCACCGGCACGGGCAAGAGCGCGTTGGTGAATGCCCTGCTCGGGGCGGAAGTGGTGCAGACCGGCCGTTCCCGCCCCACGACAACCCGCCCCACGCTCATCTGCCATCCCGGTCTGACGCCGGAATTGCTCGGCATCGATCGCGGATCGGTCGAGTGGATCGAGCGCGACCTGCCCGCGCTTCGCGATCTGGTGTTGGTCGATTGTCCCGATCCCGATACGACGGAAGAGGGGAGAGAGGAGAGAGGAGAGGGGCGAGGGCAAAACGTGAGCGAGGGCAGGCCGCCTGATGCCTCCCCTCTCCCTTTGGGAGAGGGGCAGGGGGTGAGGGCATCGGAGAGCGGCAATCGTCCCCCTCCTTCATCGCCCGGCAACAACCTCGCTCGCCTGCGAGCGATACTCCCTAAATGCGACGTGCTGCTGGTGACCGCCACGCAGCAGAAATACCGCAGCGCTCGGGTGGCCGACGAATTGGCCGCCGCGGCCCCCGGCGCGCACCTGGTGTTCGTGCAGACCCACGCCGACGTCGACGCCGACATCCGCGAGGATTGGCGGCACGTGCTGAAAAAAGGGGACATCACTGATTTTGGCAAGCTAGGCAAGCCCGCTCCTCACAACCAGTCGAAAATCAGTGATGTCCCCTTTTCGCATATTTTCCGCGTTGATTCGCTGCGGGCGTTGGCCGACGCTCGGGCCAACTTGCAGCCGCGGGGCGAGTTCGCCGAGTTGGTCGATCTGCTCACCCGGCAAATGGCCAGCGCCGCCGCCAACCGCATCCGCCGCGCCAACTTCCTCGACCTGGTCGCCGATACGCTGGATGCGTGTGCAGTTCGCATCGACGAAAGCCTGCCGGGCGTCCGCGAAACACAAGACGCCGTTGATCAACAACGTGCCCTGCTGGCCAGGCAGCTCGCCGCGAACATGCAGGCCGAGCTGCTGGCCAGTCGCCGCCAATGGGAGAATCGCCTTCTCGGCCAGGCCGCGGCGCGATGGGGATTCAGCCCCTTCGCCCTGGTGCTGCGGGCGTACCAAGGCATCGGCGGGCTGTTTGCCGGCGCCCTGCTCTACCGCGTCCGCACGCCGGCGCAAGCGGCCCTGTGGGGCGCGTTCCAGGGCGTCCGCACCTGGCGGCGGCATCAGCAGGATCGCCGCGCCGAACGCGGCATCGACCGCGCCGCCGGCTGGGAGCCCGCCGAACTGCGAAAGGCCGCGCTGATCGTCGAGGGCTACGTCCTCGAAGCCGGCTTGGATCGCCGCACGGTGCAGGCCGAGGTGGTGGCCGCCGAAGCGGCATCCGCCGCCGCAGCGTTTATCGCTCGGGCTGCGGGCGACCTCGAATCGCTCATCGGCCGGTTGGCCAAGCGGCACACCGGCTGGTTTACCCGCTGGCGATACGAAATCCTGCTGCTCTTGGTGCTCGGCGTGCTGCTGTATCGCGGCGGCAAGAACTTCTTCTACGATTCCTGGCTGGCGCCGTATCCGACGCCCGTCTGTGGGCTCGAATTCTACGCCTCCGCCGCGCTCTGGCTGCTGTTGTGGTGCTTGGTATTGTTGTGGGCGTTTTGCCGCCGCTTGCGCCGTGGACTGCGCGGCGAGATCAACAAGCTGGCCGCCGGCTGGAACGACACCGCCGCTGCCGCCGCGCTGTTCGCCGCCGTCGAAACCGATTGCCGCCGCGTCGAGCGATTCCGGCAGGACCTGGACGCCATCCGCTGGCAGATCGACCGCCTCCGCCGCCAAGTGGCGACGCAGTGAGCCGGTTCAGCCGCGGTCTATTGTCAGAGAACGTGTTTTGAAAATCTCCCCTCTCCCTTTGGGAGAGGGGTAGGGGGTGAGGGCTGCGTAGCGCAAAACACCGGTAAATCGATCCGTCCGCCCCGCTCTGCCCTCACCCTAACCCTCTCCCAAAGGGAGAGGGGACCAATTTCCAAACACGTTCACAGAGCGTGGTAGGAGAGCACTTCGTAGCGGAAATCGGTGAAAGGCCCGTGTCCCTCGCCGCTCTTGACGACCAGGCGGACCTTCAGTGCTGACTTTCCGCGGGTCAGCGCGGGCGGCAGATCGAAGTCGCTGTCGTGCCAGCGGAGAAACTCGTTCTGGTCGGCGTGATACCAGGCGCCGGCGGGCTGGCCGTCGACGTAAACGTCGGCCGCCTGCCGGCCGAACTTCTGATCGAGCCGCCGACGGAGCCGCACGCCGGAGTTGTCAGGGGCAACGGCGACGCTGAAGGTGATTTCGCCGCCGGCGTGCAGGCGGCCATCGTCGCCGATCATCGTGCCCGCGTCGTTGCCCTCGTAAGAAGCCTCCAGTCGGCCGGTCAGCGTCGAGCCGGCCGCCTGATAGTCGTGCTGCCGCTCGCTCGTGTTGTTGCCGACGTTGATCAGATCGGTCTCGCGCAGCACCGGCCGCTTGCGGAGGTAGCAGAAGCCGAGCGTGCGATATTGCGAGACGATGTCGCTGGTGGCCCCGTGCTGAATGCGGGCGTCCAGGGCGCTGTAAAACGGCAGCGGGCCTTCGAGGTGGAAGCGGTAGTAGCAGGCCGGGCCGGGCTTCTTCGTGATGTCGCCCACGCAGCCGGCAAAGGGCTTGTTGTAGTTCGGATTGGGCCATAAGCAGGCGAGGTAGTAATCTTCGGTGCCGGTGCCGTGAACCTGCGGCATGGCGGCGCCGTCGACGCTGAATCGCTCGTTCCCTTCGCAATAATGGCTGCCGAACATCGTCTGTACTACGCCGAGGAAGCGGCCCGTCCCCTGGGCGTCGAAGATCAGCCAATCCCGCGCCATCTCGGTTCGCCCGGCGCGATAAAGGGCGGAGAAATACCCGGTCTCGGCCTCCTTGTAACGCTGCGGCAGAAGGTACACCTCCGCGCTAAGGCAGCCGGTCGGTTTCACTCCGGCCGACGGACGATTGACAAGCACGATGTTCGCGCCGCGCCAAAACGGCATGCGGAAGTAGCTGGTCAGCCGGATGCGACGATTCGGCAGCAGTTCGACCTTCGTCGGCAGCGAGCGGACGTTCTCCGGCCGGACGGCACAGGCGAAGAACATCCCCAACGGGGCCACGACATCCGGCCGCGGCGACTCATCCCAGCGCATCTCGATCTCCACCTGATGCAGAAACGCCTCGGACGCCTCGCCTTCGATCACGATCTTCGACACCACGCCCGACCGCCGGACGTTAAGGATCTCTCGCCACTCGCCCGGTTTCAATTCCGCTGGCGGCGTGCGAACCAGCTTGGCGTCGGCCGCGGGCGACAGTTCTTCGCCCTGTTTTGCGAAGGCCCGCAACAGGTAGGAGTGGTCTTCCTTGCCGGTGAACGTCGTGACCGGCGTGCCATAGGGGTAGCGCTCGAAGAGGAAGTGATGGAACGACGCCATCTTCGTCATGCTGATCCGCAGCGCCTTGGCGAAGGAGATGGGCACGAAGCAGTTGCCGGCCACGTCGCCGCCGGCGTAATAGCCGAGGATTTCGCCCGAGACCAACGGCTTGGGAAACAGGGGGTGTTTGCCGCCGTAGAGATCGATGGTCTTGATCTCGTAACGCGGCGTGGTCTCGCCGTCGAAATAGAACTTCAGCACCTGGTCTTTGGGAAAGCAGGTTTGCCAGAAGCTGCGGACGCAGCCCGGCCCCACGGCGTCGAAAACGACGAAATCACCCTTCGCGTCCTTGTACAGGCACCACCCGGCGTCGCCATTGACGCCTTTGCGGTTATGGCTGGAGAATTGCAGCAGGCTCACGTTTCGCGGCAGAATCGGCAGGTCGTCCAGCGTCGGCGGATCGCAGGGTGAAGCGGCCTGCAAGCTCGCAACAGCGATGAACAGAAGAACGAATGAAAGAACCGAGCGAATGCTCATCTGTGCAGTTCGCAGCATCCCGACGCTCCCTTCTTGCTTTGTGCAATTGAGGCCAGTCTAGCAGAAAGGGGATGAGATACAACTTGCCGGTCGCGTCTCTCCTGCGGCGTGCGGCTGGAACAACCGTCACACGGCGGAAGGGGATAGGCACGTCTTTCGGCCAAGTATGGGCCGGAACGTAAGCCCGTCCCCGCACATGCCAGCGGGCCGCCTTACCGTCTCCGCCGCCGGGCGAAGCGGCCGAGAACGGCCAGCGAAAGTCCGCCCGAGATCAGCAGCAGCAGCGTTCCAGGCTCAGGAACGATCACGTCGGGTACGATGCTCTGGATCCAATCGAGGCGGGCGGAGATCGATGAAACCTCGCTGTAGCCGGGATCGACGTCCGCCGCAGTGTCGAGCGTCCACGGGCCGTTCGTGGAAGGACCATAATACAAGCCGCGCTGGTCGAATACTGCGGCATAGCCGATCACGGCGCTGCTGCCGTCGGGATACTCGCCCGTGGCGGTGTAGCTGTAGATTCCGGTAGTGGCGTAGTTGATGCCGGCGAGCTTCCACTGGCCATTGGCCCCCTTGACGAAGACTCCTCCCGACGAATCGCCGACCGCCAGGATGGCCTCGTTGGCGATGCCGCCCGCGCTGGGCGCGTCGAAGTTGAAGTCGAGCATCGAGTGCGTGCCGGGGTGAGTCACCCCTTGCGGGTCGGTGTAATCCGCGGTGCCGCTGACGATGTTTTGTCCCCAACTCTCGTCGCCCGACGCGTAGGCCCATTGCCAGCCGACCAGATTCGAGTTGACGGTCACCGGGGTCCCTTGGGTGTACGGGCTCTTGCCGATGACCGTCAGGGTCTTGCCCAGCAAGGGGCCATCGACGCTCTCATTGTAGAGCGAGGCGTAAGTGGGAAAGGTGCCGCCGGTGATCGAGTAGATGCAAAGATCGCTGGAACCGTCCACCTGCCGCGACGTTCGAATTGACGGCGTAGGAAACGCCTTGGAAGGTGACGCTGCCGGCGGCCAAGCCGACGTGCTGGGCACAGACGAAATGCGTCGCGTCGATCGGCGTGGCAAGGAAGCTGCCGAACTGGGCTTCGAGGTTCCAGCCGGCCAAGCCTTGATCCGCCGTCGGCGGGGTGGTGTTCCGCGTCGCGCTATCGTAGATGATGACGGCCCGGGCCTCGATCGCCGACGCCAATAGCCCCGCGGCAAGCGCAGCCGATAGAACGATCCCTCGCCGCCGGAGCTGGCGGTGAAAAGCTGTCCCCATTCTTGCCTCTCCTCTGTTCCGTACCTCTCATGTTAGCCAGAATTTGCATCTGGAGCAAGAAAAAACCAGCGAGGCATGGGGACAGCGGCTAAACTCTCCCTCCTGAGCGGGCCGATCACCTCTATAGCGGATGCTGTTGCGCCGCTGTTGTCTCCACGCACAGGGGGGGTGTTTATGAAGCGGCTTCTAATCGCGTTGGGTTTGCCGTTGCTGCTGACGGCCGGCGCCGCCGCAGCCGATCGGGCAACGTCGGCCGGCTTGGGAATCGACTCCGCGGTCTCGGCAAGCGAACTGAAGGCCACGCCGGAAATGTGGTTCTACGACCAGGCCGTGCGGCAATATAAGGATTCGAGGATGGCGGTCCGAGCGAGTGCCGAGTACCGCTACGCACAACGCCAGCGGCGGCTGGAGTCCATGCGCTGGTTCGGTTTCTCCAATAGCCGTCCGCAAGCCGGCACCGACCCCTTCCACAGCGATTACTCACCCCGTTGGGTGGCAAATCAAAGCTATTTCCCGTCGCGCTGGAATGGCGTGGGACAGCCCGCTTACTGAGCCCGTCCGAAAACTACGCTGAGCCGTAGGTTATGCTTTAGCATAACGGAAGGCGGTGTGGCCAATAGCGTTATGCTGAAGCATAACCTACGCGTCTGCTTACCGAGAATTCCAGCCGGCTTGGTTGCTGGTACGGGTAGACATGGCCAGCGCAGTAGTCTAGAATGCAGTGTTGCGCCCTTGAGGGCGGGTAGAGCGTCGTGCGTGTCGTTTTTGGGCACGGTCATTTTAACCCGAAGGAGAAATGAGTGGTCAAACTGACGTTGCGGGAACGGGAGTCGATTCAAGAAGCGGTGCGGCGCTTCCGCAAACTGGTGGAGCGGAGCGGGATCAAGAAGGAGATGCGTCGCCGCGAGTACTACGAAAAACCCAGCGAAATCAAGCGGCGTGCCCGGCTGCGGGCCGAACGCCGCTCCCGACGCGGCAGCACCATGGGCCAAGTCGGACTCTGACGCCTGCTAAAGGCGATCTCTTTTCTCTACTGCTGGCCGGGCGATCCGTGATAGGGGCGATTGGCGCGGTATAGGTCGATCTGCGCACGGATGTCGTCGGCCACCGCCGTCTCGCCGTGTTGCATCGCCACGTCGATCGCGCGTTTGGCCGTCTCAACCGCTTCCGCAAAGCGGCCGGTCTCGGCATACGCGGCAGCTAACGTGCTCAACGGCTTTGCCGCCTCGCCCTTGGATAGCTGAATCGCTTGTTCCGCCAGAGCGATCGCCCGCTGCCCGTCGCGCAGCGAAGCGTCAGGATATGTTGCCAGCCGCCAGGCGAGATCGTCCACGGCATCAACGCTCTCCGGCTGTAATTGCGCCACTGTGGCCCAGTGCCGCAACGCCTCGGCATACTTGCCCTGATCCTGCAAGCACACGGCCAGATTGTAATGGGCACTGGCGTGTTCCGGCTTGCACTTCACCGCACTGCGAAACTCGGCGATCGCTTCGTCCGCGTGTCCACGGCCGGCCAGCAGCACGCCGAGGTTGTAATGGACGTCGGCCACCGTCGGGTCGTCCGTGATCGCCTGCCGGTACTGCTCGATCGCCGCTTCGATGTCTCCCCGCGCCCCGCGGTGTTCCAGGGCCCTGCCTAGACTGGCGCGGGCTGGCGCGTAGCACGGCCGAAGCTCCAGCGACCTGCTGCACTCTGCGATGGCCTTGTCGTACTGCTGCGATTCGAGCAAGGCCGCGCCGAGTCCATGATGGGCCCTCCAGTTGTCCGCATCGCAGTCGAGCGCATGGCTCCAAAGAGTCTGGCTGTCGCGCCAGTAGGAGACCTGCTGCGACGTGAGGAGGATCAGGTCCAGTAGAATCAAGCAGGCGATGGCGGCGGCGGGGAGCCGCCATCGCGGCGAAGAGGCCGCGAACCTGGTGGCCAGCCAGCTCAAGGCCACCGTCGGCCCGATCAGCGGCAGGTAGGTGTAGCGGTCGGCCATCGACTGCGTCCCCACCTGGACCAGCCCGATCACCGGCACCAACATTCCCAGGTACCAGAGCCAGCCGACCAGCAGATAGGGACGCCGCCGCCAAAGGGCCGCGACGGCCAGCGAAATCGCCGCCAGCACAAGCAGGGCCACTGCCACCCGCCCGGCGGGCAGCCCCGAATAAGGATAGGGATACATCGCAACCAGATTCGCCGGATACAGCCAGTGCAGCAGATAACCGACCAGCGATACCGCGGCGTTGGCAACCCGCGAGGGGAAATCGATCCGCTCACTGGCGGCAATCGCGGCGGCGTTGCGCCCAGAGAGTCGCCGCGCAGGAGGCGGCAGCCAGGGCCAGCAACGGCAGCTTCTCGGCGATCAGCCGCACAAACCGGCGGTGGGGCAGACATTCCTGTCTGCCGGGAGAATCGGACGAACTAGGGCAGACAGAAATGTCTGCCCCACCGCCGCGAGGAAAACGCCGCAGCGGCCAGTAGTCCAACAACAGCAACACGAAGGGCAGCGTGACCAGCATCGGCTTGGCCATCAGCCCCAGGGCAAACAGCACGACGACGGCCAGATAGCGCAACAGCGAGAACGGCCGGCGGGCGTAGCCGACGTAGGCGGCCAGCGTCAACAGGAAGAACAGTCCGCTCAATACGTCCTTGCGCTCCGACACCCAGGCGACCGATTCCGCCCGCAACGGGTGCAAGGCGAAGACCGCCGCCGCGAACGCGCTCGGCCAGAGCGCGCCGGTCATCCGCCAGAGAAGCAGAAACAACAAGATTGCGTTGGCGGCGTGCACCAGCACGTTGTTCAGATGGTGTCCCGGGGCGAACTCTTCGTATCGCGAGCAGCCGGTCGCCGTCTGCTCGGCACCGCCGCCGTTTGAGCCGGCATCGGCGTGCGGGCCATAGATCTGGCAATCGAGCATGTGCGACAACCAGGTGAGCGGATGCCAGTTGCTGCCGTGGTCGGTGCTGAAGGCCCATTGGACGGCCCGCGGTGTGAGCCCGCCCTTGACGTTGTTGTTGGAAAAGACATAGTCGAAATCGTCGAAATTGACAAACCCGAACCCCCGCCGCAGCGTCTGGCCGAAGACGAGCATAACCGCCGCCAGCAGAAAGACGCAGACGCCCGCCGCCGCGAGCGCCTCGCGCTTGCGGGCCTTCGCTTCAAGAGACGGCGCCGCCGGCCGGTCATGATCCGGCGAGCGGTTCTTTCGGGAACGGCGAGGCATCGAGTTGTCCTGAGACTTCATAATACGTCGAACGCCAGGCGCGGCACAATGCGATTGCCTATCTACCGCGAAAGAACGCCGCGAAGCGGTCGGCCATGTAATCCAATTGGCCGTCGCTCAGGCCGGGATAGACGCCCACAAAAAACGTGCGGCTCATGATGGCGTCGGTGTTCGCCAGGTCGCCGACGACGCGGCAGGGAATGTCGCGGTACGCCGGGTGGCGAATCAGATTGCCCGAGAAGAGATTGCGGGTCTCGATCTTCGCCGCTTCGAGAAAGGCCGTCAGCTTGTTGCGGGTCACCCCGGCGTCCTCGCGGACCGTAACGACGAAGCCGAAGTAGGAAGGCTCGCTGCCGGCGGGCGCTTCCGGCAGAATCAAGCGATCGGCCAGCGGATCGAGCATCTCGCGGAGCCGCGTCCAGTTCCGCCGCCGCGCAGCGATGAACTGCGGCAGCTTTCGCATCTGCGCGCAGCCGATGGCCGCCTGGATGTCGGTCACCTTCAGATTGTAGCCGATGTGTGAATAGACGTATTTGTGATCGTAGCCGAAGGGCAACGTGCCGAACTGCTGGCTGAAACGTTGCCGGCAGGTGTCGTTGTGCCCGCCGGTGCAGTAGCAATCGCGTCCCCAATCGCGGAACGAGCGGGCCAGCCGGGCGAATTGCGGATCGTCGGTCGCCACTGCGCCCCCTTCGCCCATGGTGATGTGATGGGCCGGATAGAACGAGAGCGTGGCCAGGTCGCCGAAGGTGCCGACGTGCCGGCCGCCGAGTTTCGTTCCCAGGGCGTCGCAGCAGTCCTCGATCAGCCAGAGACTGTGCTTTCGGCAGAGCTTCGCCGCCCCGGCGGCGTCAAACGGGATTCCCATGGTGTGAGCGATCATCACGCCGCGGGTCTTCGGGCCGATGGCCGCGGCGATCGCGTCGAGCGTGGGAACGTACGTGCCCAACTCGACGTCAATGAAGACCGGCACGGCGCCGATCTGTAGGATCGGATTGACGGTCGTAGGAAATGCGGCGGCGGGGGTGATGATCTCGTCGCCCGGGCGAATGCGGCGGTCGCCCAGCGACGGCGAAGTCAAGGCGCTGGCGGCCAGCAGGTTGGCCGACGAGCCGGAATTGACCAGCATTGCCGAGGCCAGCGGAAAGAACTCGGCCAGCCCGGATTCCAGCTCCGCGGTAAATCGCCCGGCGGTGAGCCAGAAGTCGAGCACGGCCTCGACGCCCGAGCGGAGCTCGTCGGCGTCGAAGACGCGGCCGCCGTAATGCACCGGGGCTTCGCCCGGCGAGAAGCCGCGGTCGGCGAAGGCCTCCACATAATACTCGGCGACCAATCGCAGGATTTCGCCGCGTTTTTCCTCGGCCTTGTCCATGATTCTCCTCTTTCGCTATGCGTCACGCGAAGAAATCTCGATACATGTCTTGCACGGCCATGAAGTTGGCCGGGCATTTTTCGTGCCACGCCCATTGGCCGGTGCGAGGCGACTCGCCGCGGCAGCGCGAGGCGTCCGGCAGCGGCCCCGACAAGCGGCATTCGTAGAGGAACGAGATGAAATGCCCGCGGACCGGCCAGTCGGGCAAAATCAGCTCCTTGACCGCCAGCGGCTCGGGGCGAAAGCTGACGGTCGTGCCCAGTTCCGTCGCGGCGACCGCGGCGATGCGGCTGGCCAGCGTCTCCTTATAACGAATGATGCCTCCGGGGATGTGCCAGCCCGGCGGCAAGAAGCCGTCGTCGCGCCAGGTCAAGAGCGTGCGGCCGCCGTCGTCGCGGATCAACAAATCGACGTTGACCATCGGCGTGACCGCGGCGACAAACAGAAAAACCTCCTCCGGCAATCCCTGCGACGGATCGCCCAGTGACGACTTCAACTGTTTGACGATTTCGGAAAGGTCCACACCGTCTACCCCAGGAAGTCCTCTTCAAAGAATACCTCGCCGTAGGGCACGGGGAGCGGTTTGCCGTAGGTCCGGCCATCGATGTACTTCTTGATGAACTCAACGTCCTCGGCGATCAAGCAGGTATCGACGTGCTGGCCGAAATACTTGATCTTCATGCCGCGGGCGATGATGTCTTTCAATGGCTCCTCGAAGAAATTGCCCAGCGTGACGTGGATGTAGGGGCAGGGCATCACGTCGCCGTACTTGGTGATCGACACCATCCGCTTGACCGCGATACAGCCGAGATTCAGGCCGTAGGAGGGCGTCAGGTGGGTGAAGACGTTGTGTTTCTTCTCCAGTTCGCGGACGTAATCCATGTCGCCCTGGTCGATCATCATGTCGAAGTTGCCTTCCCAGGCGCCGACCGGCTTGGCGTAGGTGACGAAGACGCCGACGCCGCGGCGGTTGAGGTACTCTACGAAATCGAGGAACTCCTGCGAGCGGACGCGGGGCTTGGTCACGACGGTCTGCACGATGATCGCCAGGCCTGCCTTCTGCGCCGCGTCGATGGCGCGGAGGCATCTTTCATGCGAGCCCGGCTTGCGGCGGAAGTCGTCGTGCTCGGCCACGTCGAGGCTGTCGAGGCTCAGTTGAATCTTGTCGACGCCGATCTCTTTAAGATGTTTCGCCCGGGCGTCGTCGAGATGCCAGCCGTTGGTGTCCGAAGTGATGTAGAACTTCTGCGGGTCGATCGCGGCGACGATCTCATCGAAATCGGGAAACACCAACGGCTCGCCACCGGTGATGACGATGTGGGCCAGCCCCATCTCGTCGGCCTGGCGGGAAAGCTCCTTCACGTCGGCGGGCGTGAAGCAGCGGCCCTCCTTCTTCCCCTGGAACCGCTTGATGCAGCAATGTTGGCAGCGGAAATTGCAGGTGTAGTCGTACTGGAATTGCAAGATGGCGATGCTCTCCCCCCGCTCGACCTTTTCGGCGAAATGGGAGATCTTCTCATAGACCCGCGGTTTTTCCCGCTTGAGCTGATCGCGCTTTTGCCGCTCGCTCTCGCTCAACTGCGGCTGTGGTTCGCATGACATGGCTATTGTTCTCTATGTCTGTTGGGGTGGCAGTTGCACTGCCGCCCCTGGAATCGCTGCGTACGCGGGGGTGGCAGTGCAACTGCCACCCCAACATCGTCCAGTCTAGGCCTCTTCCAGTCCAAAATCTCTCAAAATGGCGACGGCCAGACTCCCGCCGAAACGCTGGCGGAGGATCCGGCCGACTTCGTCGGAATAACTCGCCGCCATCACGATCACCGCGTCTACCGGGTTCGTGTCGAGCGTCTCGGGCGAAACGATGGGGACGTGCGTCGCCGGGGTGAACCTGCCCTGCTTGAACGGGGCGGAATCGACGACGTAAGCGATCCGCTCCGCCAGGCCCAACAGGGCCATGAGCGCCAGCGCCTGGTGGCTTGCGCCCCAGACGGCCACCCGCCCGCTGGCGAAGCGACGAAGATACGATTCGATGCCGGCGCGAAGCTGCGTCATCTGCTCACGAAAAGGCGACAAGTCGAGCGGCCCTCTCTGCTGGGGAAAGGGGACAGGCGCCTTTTGCCGGAACGGCCCTTCGGGTGCTTCGCACAAAAGGTGCCTGTCCCCTTTCCCCACTTTCACGATAGCAGAAATCATGTAATCGTGCCACACTTCGCTGCAATCGAGGACCTCGAAACCACCCAATCGCAGCGTTGTGGACAGTGTCGCTTTCGTGAAATAGAAGAGGTGGTCGGCAATGAACTCGGCAAAGAGCTTCGTCCGCAGGACCATGTCGAAATTGGGGACTTCGATCAGCCCGACGGCCTCGGGGGCCAACAGATTGGCGATGCCGGCCAGCGTCGCCGTCGGCCGCGGCAGGTGTTCGAGGAAGTTGAGGATGAAGAATGCATCGAAGGGGGCATCGGGGAGCCGGTAGTCACCCCCCTCGACGAATCCGCAGGCGACCGCCAGCCCCGCGGCCCTGCATTGCTCGACCGAGGACTTCGAGATGCTCCACGCCGTACGTCCGCACGCCGCATTGCTGCATGATCGAGAGATACTCGCCGCGGCCGCAGCCGATCTCGATCACTTTCTTGTCTTGCAGGCCGAAACGTTCGACGAAGCCGCGGAATTGGCCGATGCGGAACTCGCCCATCTCCGGCGAGACGGCGGCCGCGCGGATTACGTCCTTGTAGTACCAGACGGGCTCGCTGTTGAGTTGCACCAGGCCGCAGGCCGCACACTGACAGACCTCCATGTCGACGCCACGATCGCCATCGAGCGAATCGGCGTCGGGCAGGGCCTGCGCCCCAGCCGGCATCGCTTCATACCGCAACAGCGGCTCGGCGTAGAACGGGCCGCCGCAGACTCTGCACTTGTCGATCGGCATCGTGTTTGTCCCGCGTTCTCGCATCTTGAAAAAATCATGCCGAGGTAACGCCTCGCGACTGCGGTCGCGGGGCGAGGCTCTGCGGCACTTCTCGCCCCCGCGACCGCAGTCGCGGGGCGTTACCTCGGCGCCACTTTCATAATGGTCAACCGTCGTTTTCGCTTTCGCTCACCATCTGCCGCCTGAAATCGTCGCGGTCGAGGAAGGGCCAGAGGTCTTCCATCGGGGCCGATTCCATCATGCCGTCGGCCCGCTGGCGGGAGCTGACCCGCGGGGCGGTCGTCTGGCTCGGCGTGATGTGGACGTCGCAAACGACCGGCCCCTCCCGATCGAGGATCCGCCGCACCTGGCCGCGGATGTCCGAGTGGTCGCGGATTTCGGCGGTGGGCAATCCATAAGCCGCCGCCACTTTAGTAACGTCGGGGAGAGTCAGACCGCTGTCCGGGCCGCTGGCCACGTAGCGGCCGTCGAAATACGCCTTCTGCGTCGAGCGGATCGAGGCGTAGCCGTTGTTGTTCAGCACGAAGAGCTTCAGCGGCAGATTGAGCCGCCGCAGCGTCTCGAATTCCTGGATGTTCAATTGCAGGCCGCCGTCGCCGTCGATGCAGACGGTGCGTCCGCCCGAGGCCACGCAGCCGCCGATGGCCGCCGAGAGGCCGAAGCCCATCGGGCCGAGCCCTTCGGTATTGAAGACCCGCACGCCGGCGGGGACGCGGAAGGCCTGCATCGTCACTTCGCTCGATGCGCCGGAACTGCCCGGTACCAACAGATCGCCCGCCCGCATCTCGTCGGAAAGCACCTCGACGAGCACGTAGTTGCTGACGCCCTCGCTGTCGTTCCAGTACTCGGGCAGGAGGACGGGAAATCGCTGTTTCCACTCGCGGCACTTCGCCCACCAAGCGTCGCGGTTGTCGGCGACGATGCGGCCGCGCTCGGCGAGCATGGCCTTGATGAACGCCCCGGCGTCGCCGCAGACCGGCAGGTCGATCTTCATCTGCAATTTGGCGATTTCGGCCGGATCGATCTCGACGATGATCTTGGCCGCGTGGCGGGCGAAGGCGGCGTGATTGTAGGCCGTCTGGCCGAGATCGAGCCGGGCGCCGAGAACGAGAATACAGTCGGAGTTCTGTTGGGCGAGGTTCGCCGCCCGCTGCGCAACTGCGCCGGGACGGCCGATGAACAGCGGATCATCCTCGGCCAGCATGTCCATCGCCTTCCACGTCGTCAGCACGGGAATTTGCAGCGTTCTCGCCAGTTCCAGGAAGGATTCGACGGCCCCGGCCAGGCGGACGCCATTGCCCACCAGGATCACCGGCCGCCGGGCTTCGTTCAACATGCGAATCGCTTCGATCGCCTCGGGCCGCAGATCGGGCGTGCGGCCGGCATCGGGCAGCTCGCGCGGATCAAACGCCGGCAACGTCGCCTCGTCCAATTCGGCGGCCTGCACGTCCAAGGGGATGTCGATCCAGACCGGCCCCGGCCGGCCGTGCTTGGCCAGGTGGAGCGCCTTGTCGAAATGGTATCGAATCGAGCGGGGATCATCGACCAGCACCGCGTACTTGGTGATCGGCCGGACGATGTCGACGATGTTGATCTCCTGAAAGCCCATCTGCCGCACGCCGCGGCCGGTAAGCAGATCGGGCCGCTTCACCTGACCCGAAATGATCAGCGTGGGGATCGAATCGAGCCAAGAGCCGGCCACGCCGGTCACCGCGTTCGTGCCGCCGGGGCCGGTGGTGACCAGGGCGACGCCGAGATTGCCGGTGTATTGCGAGTAGGCGTCGGCGGCGACGGCCGCAGCCTGCTCGTGCAGATTGCAGATGAACCGCAGCCGTTTCTGGCGGCCAAGCGAATCGACCAGGTGCATGCAACCGCCGCCGGGCAGCAGAAAAACGTGGCGCACGCCGGTCTCGGCGACGCGGCGCATCACGTAATCGGATAATTTCGTCATCGTTCTGTGGTACTCGGCACACGCCGTGTGCCGCTTGCGTTGTTTTGGGGCGTCTTCGGGAAGTTCCTCGGTCTGCCGTACGGCACACGGCGTGTGCCGAATACAGTTCGCCGTACGGCACACGGCGTGTGCCGAGTACAATTACTCCATTGTTGTCAACTGATCAAGAATCCCCGCCAGACTCAAAGCCCCTTGATTCCAGGGGCGGGGGAAGCAAAACGTGCGAATTCCAAAGCGTTCAGCGGAGGCCAGGTTGTCGGGATTGTCGTCGATGAAGGCGTCGATTGTCGCCCATTGCCGCAGCGCCTCGCCCTTCGAGCGGTCGTAGGGCGCGGGGTCACCGTCGCGTGGCGAGGGGATGAAGTGGAAGGAACGAATCCAGCGGCCGAAGTGGCGAAAAACCCACGCCGCCGACAGGTGGGCCGCCGACAACGGCACGGCGCTAACGGCCACGTGCCGCAAGCGCGAGCCGTGCTGCTGGAACCACTGCAAGACCTGCGGGATCGGTTGCATCTGCCGGGCGGCGTCCGACTGGCGGAACTTGTCGAGTGAAGCGAGATATTCCGCCTTCGTACAGCCGACGATGCTGCACGGCGGGTTCTCCACGATCTGCTCGTACGTGACCGCGCAGCCCCGGTGGGCCGGCAGCCACGCGGTTTGCAGCCACGTTCGCATACACTCGTTGAGCACGTCGTCCACGTCCCAGGCGATCGTCTTCATGGCATTCCCGCTGGCCGATCAGTTCTCGACTGTAGGAGGCGACTCCAGTCGCCGATTGTCATGGGATGGCGGCACAATCGGCGACTGGAGTCGCCTCCTACAACTCCGTTGCAGAAATTCGATTAGCCCTTCCGTCCGCTTCTCTCCCCTGTTTTCACCCCAGCCAATACCTCAACAGACTCTTGCGATGTTCGTTGGCGGTGATCGCCGGGTCGGTGTAGAAGGAGTCCTCGATGCTGTGCGTCAGCGAGACCTCTTCCAGGACGGCGCCCCCCTTGGTGCCGAAGCTGTGGCGGGCGCCGGGCTCGACCACCACGACGTCGCCCGGCTTGCAGTTGCGGACCTGGCCGTCAAGGTCGATCCAGACGTCGCCGTAGAGCACGTGGAAACTCTCCTCCTTGATCCTGTGGTGTTGTTCGGGATGGTTCTGGCCCGGCAAGAGCACGAGGATCTTCTTGCAGTATCCGCGATTGACCGCCGTGAGCATGGTCAGCCCGAACTCGTCAAAACGGTCGATGCCGTAGTGGTGCGAGATTTCCAGGTCGACTTGGGCGGGCAGCACGACGCCGCTCTGCCGCAGCAGGTCGCGCACGCGGCAAACGATGGCGTACACCTTCTCGCGGAGATCGACGCTCTCGACGTCGGCGGCCAGCAGCGGGGCCTCGGCCGTGATGTCTTTCTTCGCCCGATGTTGCCGGTACTTCGAAATGTCCTGGGCGGTCAATTGGCCGTCGAGCGTGGGGATGGCCAGCAGCACGTCGGCGGGCGTGATGTACGAGCCGGCGGCGGTTGCCCGCTTGGCAAAGGCGCCGCGGCCCAGGGAACGCAGCGAGGCAATCTCGCCGGCGCTGAACTCCGATCGCTTGCCGGAGACGCCGCAGAGTTCTAGCGCGATGGTGGCGGCTTCCAACCAGCGGGCGACCTGCTGCGGATTGGCCGAATAGGCGTTCAGCGGCCACTTGTCGGTGGACACGCCGACGTGTTTCTCGATGACCCGCGCCCCCTTGGCCAGCGCCAGCATCACCGATTGCGTCTCGTTGGGGTCTTCGTGCGTCGAATAACCGATCGGCACGTCCCGATATCGCTCCCTGAGCAGGTCGATCTGGCCCAGTTGCAGGTTGGCGTTGGCCGTCGGATACTCGGCCACGCAATGCAGCAAGGTCAGGTCCTTCTCGCGGTGCTGGAAGAAGGAGACGACCTTGTCGATGTCTTCCAGGGCCACGCCGGCCACGGAGGCGATGATCGGCTTGTGCGACGCCGCGATCCGCTCCAGCAGCGGCCAGTCGAGAAACGAGCAACTGGCGATTTTGAGGATGTCGAAACCGTGCTCCTCGATCAACTTGACCGATGCTTCATCGAAGGGGGTGCAGACGGTCACGAAGCCCAGGTCGGCGGCGGCCTGCTTCAATTCGAGGAACTGCCCCTTCTCCAATCGCGTCTCCGAGAACCGCTTGACGTACTTCAGATCACTGCGGTTACGGTAGGCGGGATGGATCAGCGTGTCCAAGTCGCGGTATTGCAGCTTGAAACCGAAGCGGAAGGGGAAGTCGCGGCAAACCGCGTGCATCTCGCGAATGATCCGCAGACCGTGTTCGAGGCTGCCCATGTGGTTGTTGGCCATCTCGAAGACCACTAGCGGGCGCATGCACGTTTCTGTGTCAGATGGGACGTGCCCCGCGTCGAAGGGGACAGTCCCATTTTCGTTGGCACGAAAATTGGGACAGTCCCCGACCAACGGGCTCTGAGCATCGGTATTCATGGTTCCACCTTTTCGACGTTGTCGAAATTGATTCGTTCCTTTTCGATCACCAGCGGCCGGTGGATCGTCTGCGTGTAGATGGCGCTGACGTATTCGCCGACGATGCCGGTAAAGAACAATTGTACCGCGGAAAAGAAGAAGATGCCGATCACCAAAGGCGCCATTCCAAGCTGAAAACTGTTCCAGAAGGCCAATTTGTAGACCAGATAGCCGAAGGCCACCAGCAGACTGAGCGCGCCGAGGCAAAAGCCGGAAAACGTGGCCAGGCGGAGCGGAACTTTCGAGTGGCTGGTGATGCCGAGCATCGCGGTGTCGTAGAGCTCGTAGAGATTGATCTTGCTAACCCCCCGTTCCCGCCGCTTTTGCGTGTACTCGATCTTCACCGGCTGGAAGCCGATCTCCGAGATCATGCCGCGGAGGTAAGGATGCGTGTCGTCGAGCCGCCGCAGGATTTCAATCACGACCCGGTCGTAAAGCCCGAAGCCGTTGTAATTAGCCGTTAGCTCAACGTCGGCCAGGCGGTTCAAGAGGTGGTAGTAGCATTTGCGGACCAGGAACATGAGCGGCGATTCCTGGCTGCGGCTCTTCACGCCGATGACGATCTTGTGGCCCTGTTCCCATTTTTCCAGGAATTGTGGGATCAGGTCGAGGGGGTCTTGCAGATCGGCCACCACCGGAATCACCGCGTCGCCGTGAGTCTGAAGCAGGGCGTGATGCGGCGAGCGGACCGAGCCGAAGTTGCGGCTGTTGAAAATCACCTTGACGTTCGGGTCTTCGGCCGCCAAACGCCGCAGGATCGAGGGCGTGGCGTCGGTCGAGGCGTTGTCGATGAAGACGTGCTCGTAGCGATACTTGCCCAGCGCGGCGAAGAGCGCCTTCACCTGGCGGTAGCACTCCTCGACGTTGTGCTCTTCGTTGTAGCAGGGGGTCGTGACGCTGATCAATTTCATGGCTCAAAGCTCCGCACAGTTCTGCGCAGGCCCTCGCTCAGGCTCACCGCCGGTCGCCAACCGAGCGACCTGAGTTTCGTGGTGTCGGTCTGGGCCTCGGCGAATTGGCAGCGCAGTTCGCTGGTCGCGTTGTCCGGCCCTTCCCGCACGATCCGCAATTGCCGATCGGGAAACAGGGCGATAAGCAGGTTGGCCAGCTCCAGGATGCTGCACTCCGCGGTTTCGTCAGACACATTGTAGGCTTCGCCGGCCGCGCCATGGAGCAGAACAGTGAAAAAGGCGGTGGTCACATCGGAGAGGTAACAGAACGACCGCCGCGCCGCGCCGTCGCTCTTCAACCGCAACGGCCGGCGCTCGAGCACGTCGACCACGAAATCCCGCGAAACGCGGCCGTCGTCCAGCCGCATGCCCGGCCCATAGGCGTGACCGATGCGAACGATCTTCGCCGGCACGCCGAACTGATGACGCCAGCAGGCGCAGAGCGTCTCGCCCAGCCGCTTGCTCTCGGCGTAGCAGAGATTGACGTCTAGCGGGTCGACCACACCGTAGTCTTGCTCGCCGAGCCGCTGCTGGGGCGATTTGGGCTGGCCGTAGACGGCCCCGGAACTGAGGAAGAGGAACGCTTCGCTGCGGCTCTCCCGCGCCAGTGCGAGCAGGTGCTGCGTGCCCCAGACGTTGGCGGCAACCGTGGCCAGCGGATCGCGGCCGAAATCCCGCGGGCTGGCAGGGCTGGCGCCGTGAATGATGAAGTCGGGCCGTCCCACCTCGGGCAGCGGCTGGGTGATGTCGTGGGCGATCAATCGCAGGTCTTCCCGGCCGCGGTAGGCATCGAACCGCCGCTGGGCCTTTTCCGAGTTCCGCACCAGGCCGATCACCTGGGTCTTCTGCCCAGGAATCGTCTCGTTCAGATAAAGGAGCGTTTCGACGAGATACGCGGGCAGGAACCCACCGGCCCCGGAAATCAATACCGTCTTGCCGCGAAAGGCCGACCAGGAGAGATCGGCCCGGCAAATTTGCTGCAAGTCTTCTTCGATGACCGCGTGTCTCATTGCCCAGCCCGCTCATATTCCTCGATTTCCCGCAGGCAGGCCTCGCACATCGACGGCAACTCGCGGCGATGGAACTGCCGATACCATTGGGCGCTCCGCCGCACGGCTTCGGCGACGTCCCAGCGCGGCCGCCAATCGAGTTGATGGATTGCCTTGTCGATGCTCAGCCGCAGCGCCGCCGCTTCGTACGGCTGGTCCGGTCGGCGCACGTCTTGCCAGCTCCCCTCGCCCCAGGTTTGCAGAAACAACTCGACCAGCCGGCGCACCGGCACGTCATTGCCGGGCAGAGGGCCGAAGTTCCAAGCGTCGCACCAGCGCAGGTCGTCCGATTCGAGCATCCGGGCGGCCAGGGTCAAATAGCCGCTAAGCGGCTCCAAAACGTGCTGCCAGGGCCGCACCGAGTTGGGGCTACGCACCGGCACCGGCTGGCCCGCGGCGAGATGGGCGACCACGTCGGGGATGATGCGATCCCGGGCCCAATCGCCGCCGCCGATGACGTTGCCCGCCCGGGCGGTGGCCAACTTCACGCCATGACGCTGAATCGCACCGGGGTGGAAAAAGGAGCGGCGGTAGGCGGCCGCAACAATTTCGACTGCCCCCTTGCTGGCGCTATACGGATCGAAACCGCCCAGCGGATCGATCTCGCGGTAGCCCCAGACCTGCTCGACGTTCTCATAACACTTGTCGCTGCTGACCACGACCACCACGCAGGGCCGGCCGACAAGGCGAACCGCCTCCAACACGCCGACCGTGCCCAAGATATTCACCTCGAACGTATCACGCGGATTCTGGTAACTCTCGCGGACCAACGATTGGGCGGCCAGATGGAAGACCACATCCGGGCGGGTTTCGGCGACCGCCGCAGTCAGCGCGCCCTGGTCGCGGACGTCGGCTTCATAATCGAGCGCTCAACAGATCCCGCACCGCCGCGGCCTGGAAGTTGCTCGGCTCGGTCGGCGGCGACAGCGAATAGCCGGCCACGCGGGCGCCCAGGCGGTGCAGCCAGATCGCCAGCCACGATCCCTTGAACCCGGTGTGCCCGGTGAGCAGTACCGAACGCCCGGCGAATGCAGCGGAAATGGACGGCGGCATCACCAGACCTTCCAGGGAGCTTGGCCCGAGTCCCACATCCGGTTAAGCGACTCGTATTCTCGATAGGTATCCATCGCGAAGAAGAAGCCCTCGTGGCGGTAGGCGACCATTTGCCCCTCGGCCGCCAGCCGCTCCAGCGGCTCGCGCTCCAGCACGCAGGCGTCGTCGTCGTCGATGTAGTCGAAGACGCGGCGGTTGAAGACGAAGAAGCCGACGTTGATCCAGCTCTCCGACTGCGGCTTCTCGACAAACCGCTTCACCACGCCGTCGTTTTGCAGATCGAGCACGCCGAAACGCGAGATCGGCCGGACGCTGGTCACCGTGGCCAATTTGCCGTGGTTGTGATGGAACTCCAGCAGACGAGCGACGTCGATGTCGGCGATGCCGTCGCCGTAAGTGACCATGAAGGTGTCGCCGTCAACGTAGCGTTTGACCCGCTTCACCCGGGCGCCGGTCATGGTTTCGGCCCCGGTGTCGGCCAAGGTCACGCTGTATCCCTGCTCTTCGTGCCTGCCGTGGTACTGGATGCGGCGGTCGTGGTCCAACGTGACGGTGAAATCGTTGTTCATCGCCTCATAATTGAGGAAATAATCCTTGATCATGTGCCCCTTGTAGCCGAGGCAGAGGATGAATTCGCGCAGGCCGTGATGGGCGAAGACCTTCATGATGTGCCAGAGGATCGGCCGCCCCCCCACCTCGACCAGCGGCTTGGGCCGAAACTCGGTCTGCTCGCGCATTCGAGTGCCCATCCCACCGCAAAGAATCACCGTCTTCATCACGCTCACCGTCCTTCGGACGCGGGGACAATCATACTATATTATGCCTCATTCCCGTCCCCAACGTCGAGTTGCTTTGTGCCGCGAATGACGCGAAATAGGGGCAGAACCGTCAAAATGGGTGGCGGGAGGTATGGCGTGACACAGGTTACTTTTCGCCAGAACGGGGAAGCCGTTTAGCCGCCGCCTCCACGCGGCGCCGCAGTTGTGAGCGATTCTGCGCCGCGTGGACGCGGCGCCTAAACCGTTTGCAGATAACCGCCATAATCCGTTGCTGTACCGCCGCCCCGCCTCTTGGCTTGCCGACCACTAGCCACTACAATGGCGGACTTGGCATTCTCAACGAACTAACAATGGAGCCGTCCCATGATTGTTGGCGCACCGAAAGAAATCAAGCGTGATGAGTATCGCGTGTCCTTGTTGCCGGTCGGCGTCGAGGAATTGACCCGCGCCGGACACCAAGTGCTGGTGGAGAGCGGGGCCGGGCTGGGCTCGGGCATCACCGATCAGGAATATGTCCAGAGCGGGGCGGAAATGGTCGGCACCGCCAAGGAGATCTTCCAGCGGTCCGACATGATCATCAAAGTCAAGGAGCCGCAGCCGGCCGAAGTCAAGATGGTCCGCCGCGGCCAGATCATGTTCACCTACTTCCACCTGGCGGCCGACAAGGCGCTGACCGAATCACTGGCCGCCAGCGGCGTGATCGCCGTGGCCTACGAGACCCTTAGCGACGAGCATGGCCGGCTGCCGCTTTTGACGCCGATGAGCGAAGTCGCCGGGCGGATGAGCATCCAGGAGGGGGCCAAGTATCTGGAACGCCCACAGATGGGCCGCGGCATCCTCCTGGCTGGCGTGCCGGGAGTCGAGCCGGCCCATATCACCATCCTCGGCGGCGGAGTCGTCGGCGCGAACGCGGCGCGGATCGCCGCCGGATTCCGCGCCAACGTCGCACTGTTGGACATCAACATGGACCGGCTCCGCTACCTCGACGAGATCATGCCGGCAAACGTGACCGTGCTGTTCAGCGATCGGCACACCGTCCGCGACCAGCTTCGCCGCGCCGACCTGGTGATCGGCGCCGTGCTGGTGCCGGGGGCCAAGGCCCCTTGTCTGATCGATCGCCAGGACCTGAAGCTGATGAAGCCCGGCAGCGTGATCATCGACGTGGCCGTCGATCAGGGCGGCTGCGTGGCGACCACCAAGCCGACCACTCACAGCGATCCGACGTACGTGGTCAACGACGTGCTGCACTACTGCGTGGCGAACATGCCGGGGGCGGTCGGCCGCACCAGCACCTTCGCCTTGTGCAACGTGACGCTGCCCTGGGCGCTGCAAATTGCCAACCGCGGCATTCAGGCCGCCGCCCAGTTGCCGCCGGTCGCCTCGGCGATCAACGTCTGCGAAGGTGAAATCACGAATCGAGCAGTCGCCGAGACGTTCGGCATGAAATACAGCTCGCGGTTCGAAAAGAACTGAACCGCTACTGCGATTTTCTCGTTCCCACGCTCCGCGTGGGAACGCTTGTATTCCCGCCGCCTTTCAGTCCATTTGATCGGAAACACTGGGGCCGGTTCCCACGTGGAGCGTGGGAACCGGGACTAACGCATGGGAGAGCGATCATGCCGGAAGCTACGCCGCTGGTGGGAATCGTGATGGGCAGCGACAGCGATTGGCCGAAGATCAAGGCGGCCGCCGCCGCACTCGACGAGTTCGGCGTCTCCTATGAGGTTCGCGTGATGAGCGCACATCGCACGCCGGAGGTGGTGCGTGAGTATGCCGCCGGCGCCGCCGCGCGCGGGTTGAAGGTCATCGTGGCAGCCGCCGGCGGCGCCGCCCACCTCGCCGGCGCGATCGCCGCGCACACCACGCTGCCGGTCATCGGCATTCCCGTGCCGAGCGAGCTTTCCGGCGGATTGGATTCGCTCTTGTCGGTCGTGCAGATGCCGGGCAACGTCCCGGTGGCCACGGTCGCAGTCGGCGGCGGCGGTCCCCGCAACGCCGGCCTGCTGGCCGTGCAAATCCTCGCCCTAAGCAACGCGGCGCTTCGAGAGAAACTCGTCGCGTTCAAGAAGAAACTGACGGAGAAGATCGCAGAGAAAGACGCCGCCTTGCAGGCGACGCTACAAAGTGCGAAAGAGTAGAGAGAAGAGAAGAGAAGAGAAGAGAAGAACAATAGCCGGGAGCTAACAGCTCCCGGCTATTTCCGGCCCAATTACCCTGCTCCGGGAGCCGTTGGCTGCCGGCTATTGCCGACATTCTCAATCTGACATCCAAAAAAATAAACGATGCAATGGCACTTGCAGGAAAGAGCCCCGCCGTGCTCATCGCCATCACTCGGGCGGTCAGTCCGAGAATCGAGCAGTGCGAGTTGACGCACATCGAGCGGCAGCCGATCGACTTCGATCACGCTCGAGCTCAACATCGGCAATATGAACAGTGCCTGAGCGATTTGGGGTGCAAGGTTGTCAGCCTGCCGGCCGAGGCCGATCTGCCAGACTCGGTTTTTGTCGAGGACGCGGCGCTGGTGTTGGAGGAGTTGGCAGTAATCATGCGGCTGGGGGCGGCGTCGCGCAGGGCGGAGACGGCTTCGATCGCCAAGGCCCTGGCGCCCTACCGCAAGCTCGCCTATATCGATGAACCCGGCACAATCGACGGCGGCGACGTGCTCCGCATCGGCTGGACGATCTTCGTGGGCTTGAGTTGCCGCAGCAACGCGGCGGCGGTCGAGCGGCTCGGCGCGATCGTTGCTCCACTCGGGTATCGCGTCGAAGGCATTCCCGTCGCGGGTTGCCTGCACCTGAAATCGGCGGTCACGCAGGTGGCCGACGACACATTGTTGATCAACCGCGCGTGGGTCGATGCCGGGCGGCTGCCGAAGATGCGGCTGGTCGAGGTCGATCCGGCCGAGCCGAGCGGCGGCAACGCGCTTAGAATCGGCGACTCGGTCGTCTATCCCGCGGGGTTTCCTCGCACGCTTCGCCGACTACAGGACGCCGGCCTGCTGGTCCGCCCCGTCGATATTTCCGAACTGGCCAAGGCCGAGGCGGGCGTGACCTGTTGCAGCCTGATCTTCGCCGCCGTCCGGGCGGAGTATTGAAAGCGGGGGCGTTCCGGGCGAAAATGGCGGTAAGGTAATATTGCAGTAGTGGTTTACCGCGGAGGCACGGAGAACACGGAGCAGAAGATCATGGACGCACCGCAGAGGACGCGGAGGACGCAGAGGAAAGACGACTTTCTTTAGGATGAAGCCAAGGATCGCGTTCGCTTGTTTCTTCCATCATCAGTCTTGTTGTCCTTCCTCTGCGTCCTCCGCGTCCTCTGCGGTGCGAGCTCCTGCTGGTCCACCTCCGCGCCCTCCGTGTCTCTGTGGTGCGTTTGTTCGTCGGCAAGGTGGCTGTGTAGCGGCGAGTCTTCTTTTTTCGAATAACAGGAGAGAACCCGATGTTCTTCAGTAGATCACGGCTTCTGCGATTGGTTGTTTGTGTTGGTAGCCTTTGTTTGGCAACAGGTCGGATCGCCGCCGCCGAACCCGCGGAGACGAAAGAGCAGCGCAACGCGCGGATGGCCTGGTGGCGGGAGGCGCGGTTCGGGATGTTCATCCACTGGGGGCTCTACGCGGTGCCAGCCGGCGTGTACGACGGAAAGAAGATCAACGGCTTGGGCGAGTGGATCATGTACGACGCCAGGATTCCCGTGGCCAAGTACGCAAACTACGCCAAGCACTTCAATCCCGTCAAGTTCAACGCCGAACAGTGGGTCGCCGTAGCTAAGGCGGCCGGAATGAAGTATCTCGTGATAACTGCCAAGCACTGCGACGGCTTCGCCATGTATCCCTCGAAGGCGTCGAAGTACAACATCATGGATGCGACGCCGTTCAATCGCGATCCGATGGCGGAACTGGCGAAGGCCTGCGCCGCCCAGGGAATCCGGCTGTGCTTCTACTATTCGCACTGCTGGGATTGGCACGAGCCGAATGCCCCGGGATTGATCAACAGCTGGGATTTCGGCCCGATCGAGAAGCGCCACGTAAGCGTGTATTTCCGGCAGAAGTCGCTGCCGCAGGTCGAGGAGCTGGTCGCGCAATACAAGCCGGCGCTGATGTGGTTCGACGTGCCCGACCTGACGCGCCAACGCAGCCGGGAATTCCTCAAGGTAATCCGCCGTCATGTGCCCGATTGCATCGTCAACGATCGGGTGGGCAACGATCTGGGCGATTATCTCACGCCTGAACAGTACATTCCCGCCAACGGTTACCCCGGCCACGATTGGGAAACCTGCATGACGATCAACGACACCTGGGGTTACAAATCCTATGACAACAATTTCAAATCGACGGCGACGCTGCTACGCAACCTGATCGACATCGCCAGCAAAGGCGGCAATTATCTGTTGAACGTCGGCCCGACGGCCGAGGGCGTAATCCCCGCGGCGGAGGTCGAGCGGCTCAAGGAGATCGGCCGCTGGATGGACGTCAACAGTGAAGCGATCCACGGCACCACCGCCAGCCCGTTTCGGCGGCTCCCTTGGGGTCGTTGCACGCAGAAGCCTGAGCGATTCTTTTTGCACGTTTTCGACTGGCCGCAGGGGCCTCTCTTCCTGCCCGCATTGAAGAACCACGTTGAGGAGGCGTACCTGTTGGCCGATCCGAAGCGGGCGCCGCTGCCCGTTTCGCAAAACGAAGACGGCGTTACGATAACGCTCCCGGCAGAAGCTCCCGACAAGATCGCCTCGGTCGTGGTGCTCGAAATCTCCGGACCGGCCGACGTGGCGCCTTACTCCGTCCCGCAGGCGTCGGATGGGTCGGTCACGTTGCCAGCGGTCGATGCCACGATCCACGGCGATACCGCCCACTATGACGGCGACCCGGGAAAGGACGACGTCGGCTATTGGACGAACGCCCAAGACTGGGTCGTTTGGAACTTCTCGATCAAGACGCCGGGCCCATTCGAGGTCGAGGTCACCTACGCTTGCGAGAACGCCGCCGCCGGCAGCGAATTTAGCATCGAAACCGCCGGCAAGAACTTGACCGGCAAAGTCGAGGGGACCGGCGGCTGGGGAAAGTACGTCACCAAGAATCTCGGGCGGATCGAGATTCCCGCCGGACACCAGACGCTCGCCGTCCGCGCCACGGCGATGCCGCACGGCGCGGTGATGGACCTGCGTTCGGTGGTCTTGAGGCCGGCCCTGCCCGCCGAGAGCGAATCGAAGCGCGACGCACGGATGGCATGGTGGCGCGAGGCGCGGTTCGGCATGTTCATTCACTGGGGGCTGTACGCCGTTCCCGCCGGGCAGTGGAAGGGCAAGTTCCCCTCGCCGGGCGGCGGCGAATGGATCATGAACACCTTCAACATTCCCGTGGCCGAGTACGAGCAACTGGCCAAGCAGTTCAATCCGGTCAAGTACGATCCGGCCGCCTGGGTGCGGACCGCCAAGCAGGCCGGCGTAAAATACATCGTCATCACCTCGAAGCACCACGATGGTTTCAGCATCTTCGACACCAAGGCCACGGACTACAACGTGGTGAAGGCGACGCCGTACGGCAAGGACCTGCTGCGGCCGCTGGCCGAGGAGTGCCGCAAGCAGGGACTGAAGTTCTGCACCTACTATTCGATCATGGACTGGCACCACCCGGCCCAATACCGTGGCAGCCCGCAGAGCTACAACGCCACAAAGATCCACCCCGAGCGGAAGGCTGAGTACATCGCGTTCATGAAGCAGCAACTCAAGGAACTGCTCGACAGCGTGAATCCCGAGGTGCTCTGGTTCGACGGCCAGTGGCCGGGGTGGTGGACGGAGGAGGACGCGGTGGACGTGGCCCAATTCCTGAGAACGCTCAAGCCGTCGCTGATTATCAACAACCGTTTGGGCACGGGGCGGGCGAGCGCCGCGATGGGCGGTTTCGGCCGTCACGATCGCCAGTATGTCGGCGACTTCGATACGCCCGAACAGGAGATTCCCGCCACCGGTCTGCCCGGCGTCGATTGGGAGACCTGCATGACGATGAACGATACGTGGGGGTATCGCAGCGACGATGTGAACTGGAAATCGACGAAGGCGCTCGTGCGGCAACTGATCGACGCGGCATCGAAGGGCGGCAACTATCTGTTGAACGTCGGCCCCACCGCCGCGGGCGAAATCCCGCCGGCCTCGATCGAGCGGCTGCAAGGCATGGGTAAGTGGATGGCCATAAACGGCGAGGCAATCTGCGGCACGACGGCCAGCCCCTTTAAGAAGCTCGATTGGGGCCGCTGCACACAAAAACCGGGCAAACTCTTTCTGCATGTCTTCGACTGGCCGCACGGCGAACTGAAAGTGCCGGGTCTGAAGAACCGGATCAAACAAGCGTACCTGCTGGCCGACGCCAAGCAGAACGGGAGAGTCCACCTGCTGGAGGTCACGCCCTCGGCGGCGGGCGTTTCCGTGCGGCTGCCCGAAAAGGCCCCCGACGAGATTGCCTCGGTGGTGGTGCTGGAGATCGAAGGACCGGCCGACGTTGCTCCGTAGTAGTCTGACACGGTTAGGCTGTGGAGTTTAGCCGGCGTGCTTGCACGCCGCGGAGGAAGCACGCGTTTTCCCCAGTGCGCGGCGTGCAAGCACGCCGGCTAAACGGAGCTGACCGGACAGTTTGGCGGCAACCAACGGGCCGCCGACCGTTGCGGCTCGTCTCGTTCTGCAGCCGCGTTGCTAGGGATGTCTTCCGTCGATGGATCAGGAAATTCCCGCGCCGTTGGCTACGAACAAGTCCTACGCACGCCAGATGCGAAGGCTGGCGGGCGCGTCGATGGCCGTGGCGGGGGCCGCGCTCTCGGCTGCCGCAGCGGGCGGCCGGCTTCTCGCGGCTTTCCGCAGTTTCTCGTTGAAAAAACTTGCACTGGCCAATCTCTAGACGATCGCGAATCATTCGTCGGGCCGCGGTGGCCCGCTGCGCGAGGAACATTGGGTCGAATCTGAGGAGGAATGTTATGCGACGAGTATTGATGACGATGGTGGTGCTGCTCACCGTATGCTTACTGGTGGCCGACACGGCGTCGGCGGGTCGGCGGCATGGCGGTGGCTGTTGCGGCTGTTGCTACAGCACTTGCTGCGACGGCTGCAATGGCGGTTGCGGCGGCTGTGGAGGCGGATGCGGCTACGGATGTGGTGGTGGTTGCAGCTACGGATGTGGCTGTGGTTCTAGCTGTATGAGCGGTTGCGGCTGCGGCGGCTGTTACGATAGCTGCGGTTGCGGCGGCAGTGGCCGCCATCACCGCGGTGGCCGCCGCGGCGGTGGAGACTGCGGTTGCGGGGGATGCGGCGGTGGCTGTTCCTGCACCTCGTGCTGCCAGCAGTCCTGCTGCCAGCCCTCCTGCTGCCAACCGAGCGGACCGCAGATGCAGCATCAGATGCCTCTGCCGCCTCAGACGCCGACGACCGCGCCGCACGGGCGGCAAACGGAGATGCCCAAGGCGCCGCCTCCCGAGGCAATGAAGTAGTTGGACTGCTTTCCCAAAGCGGCTTTCACGGAGCAGCTCCGAAGCGCGGAACAGAGAGTCGGGGCGGCACGAGGAGTCCGGCACGATCAAACTGTGGGGTGCCACGGTTGGCTTGCCCAACCGTGCTCCGGCACTGCTGGACGAGCCGGCAGTGGCGCTCGACTCGACAAATGAGAAGTGCCGGGCCACAAGCGATGGGGCGACGGTTGAACCGCCGCCCCAATCGCGTTTCTATCGGCTGGGCATGTTCAGCAACTTGAGGCCGCACGTTCTGCTCTTTTGCGGTCGCCGTTGACGGGAACCACCTCTTAGCAGCGTCCTCTACCGGGTTGGGTGACACCGAGCATCGCGGGCGGGCGTTCCCTCGCAAGGCATGGGAACAAGGGGTAAATCTGCCGCCGAATTGCGGTTAAGGTCGCTCGCAGTTTGAGTTAGAATGAAGTGGCAACGCTTTTTTCACTGCCAGGAGGTTTTTTCATGCGATCGGATATTGTGAAGCTGGGTGACGCGCGAGCCCCCCATCGAAGCCTGCTCCGTGCGGTCGGCGTGGGCGAGAACGATTTCGGCAAGCCCTTTATCGCCGTCTGCAACAGCCACGTCGACATCATTCCCGGCCACGTTCATCTCGACAAGGTGGGGCAACTGGTGAAGCAGTGCGTGCGCGAGGCGGGCGGCGTGCCCTTCGTCTTCAACACCATCGGCGTGGACGACGGGATTGCGATGGGGCACGAAGGGATGAAGTTCTCGCTGCCCAGCCGCGAACTGATCGCCGATTCGGTGGAGACGATGATCCGCGCCCACGGCTTCGACGCGATGATCTGCATCCCCAACTGCGACAAGATCATCCCCGGCATGTTGATGGGCGCCCTCCGCTGCAACATCCCCACGATCTTCGTCAGCGGCGGGCCGATGGAGGCGGGCCGAACGCCCGACGGAAAGACGGTCAACGTAATCGATGTCTTCATCGCCGCCGCGGCCAGGCAGGACGGCAAGTTGAGCGCGGCTGAACTGCTGGCGCTGGAACGGGCGGGCTGCCCCACCTGCGGCTCGTGCGCCGGCCTGTTTACGGCCAACAGCATGAACTGTTTGTGCGAGGCCTTGGGCATGGCCCTGCCCACCAACGGCACGCTACTGGCCACCAGCGCCGATCGAAAAGTCCTTTACCGCCGCGCCGCCGAGCGAATTGTGGAGATGGCCCTGCAATTCGACCGCCAGGGCGAAGGCCACGGCCTGTTACCTCGCGAGATCGTCACGGCCGACTCGATCGACAATTCCTTCGTTCTCGACATGGCGATGGGGGGGAGCACGAACACCGTTCTTCACATGTTGGCCATCGCCCATGAGGCCGGCGTCACGTACGGCATGGACCGCGTCAACGAACTAAGCTGCCGCACGCCGAACATCTGCAAGGTGGCCCCCAGCAGCAGGTATCACGTCGAGGACGTGCACAATGCCGGCGGCGTTCACACGATCCTCGGCGCGATCGCCCGCGGTCGGCCGGGCTTGCTGAAACTCGATTGTCCGACCGTCAGCGGCAAGACGCTCGGCGAGAACATCGCCGACTACGACATCCGCGGCGACAGTGTCAAGGAAGAGGCCCTGGAGTTGGCCGCGGTTACGGCGGCCGGCCTGCGGACGACCGAGGGGACGACTGCCCCGCGCTGCGCCCGCTCGATCCGCGATCTGACGCCGGCCCAACTCGGTTTCGACCCGCTCGATTGCATCCGCGAGGTGGACAGTGCGTACAGCCAAGAGGGCGGGCTGGTGATTCTCTACGGCAATCTGGCGCCGAAGGGGGCGGTGGTCAAGGCCGCCGGCGTGCGGCCGGAAATGCTCAAGCACTCCGGTCCCGCCGTGATCTTCGACGCCGAGACCGCCGCTTACGAGGGAATCGTCGGCGGGCGGGTGAAGGCAGGGGACGTGGTGGTGATTCGCTACGAAGGCCCGCGGGGCGGACCGGGAATGCAGGAAATGCTCGCGCCGACAACCGCCCTCAAAGGCGTCGGACTGGACGACCGCGCGGCGCTCATCACCGACGGGCGGTTTTCCGGCGGAACGGCCGGCGCCTGCATCGGCCACGTCAGTCCCGAAGCCGCCGCGGGGGGCCCGATCGCATTGCTGCAACCGGGCGATATCATCGACATCGACATCCCCGCCCATCGGCTGAACGTTCGACTCAGCGAAGAAGAACTCGCCCGGCGGGCGAAAGACTGGACGCCCCACCCCCATCGCTACACCACCGGATGTCTCGGCAAATATGCCGCCTTGGCCACCAGCGCCGACACCGGCGCCGTGCTCAAGTGGGACTAGCAGTCCGACGCTTCTTATTTGTCGGGTTGGGCGCCACTGCTGGCTTGCCCAACCGTGCCCGGGCACGGCTGGACAAGCCAACCGTGGCACCCGACGGCGCGGCGCTCAAGTGGGGCTGAAAGACGCCGGAAATTCCCCGGCGCGGCACAGACAGTGGGGCTCGATATGGTTACCGCGCCGGGGAAAGCTATCGGCTACGGTCCAGTCCGCCATCAACACTCCTTGTTGTGAACCTGAAAGGGCTGGACCGTCGATGCGCACGAATGGGGAGCGGCGGTGTGAGCCCAACGCAGCACCAGCCGATGCAATTGGTGATCCAATCGCCGGCCGAAACGCAAGTAGGCCCGCAACTCGACGCGCACGGGCACATCCCAGTGGTTGCGGCCGATCAATACGTTTTCGTCGCCGATGGGCTTGCCGCGGCTCATAGTTCAATCCTCGCGCCCTCAGTTCTATTTACGGGGGATCGTCCGCCCGGGTTCGCCGGACTTTTTCGACGCGGGCGCAAAGAACGGCCCGGCAAAGGGGTCCTTCCCCTTGCCGGGCGTTCTATCAGGTGTGCTGTTGGGAGAAGATTAGCCCGGGCACAAGTCAGCCTGTATCGTTGCGGCGCTTGTGCCTACGCACGTGGAACCGGCGTTACAACCGCCAGCCCCAACAGTCGCCCTGGCTACTCCGCATTTCTCACCACGCGGGAGCAGACATCCCGGTCTGCCCAGGAGAGTACGGCAAGTGGGGCAGACAAGAATGTCTGCCCCACTAATTATCCTGTCAACCGCTTTCTCGGTATAACGAGGAACGCGGGCTAACGATCTCTGCGGTGGGTTATCTTTCGCCGTGGCCGTGGTGGTCGTGTTTGGATACCGACCGCAACAGCTTCAGAATCTCCGCTTGCTGTGCTTCGAGGGCGGTCAAACGCTCCTCGATCGAGCGATGCCCGGCGGCTTTGGCGGGCTCGCACTTCTTCTCGACGTGCTTCTTGCCGCAGGTGCAGGCCTCGGGCGTCTTCGCCCCGCACTTGCAGACCGCCTGCTTCTTGGCTTGGCACTTGCAAATGCCGAGCATCTTCACGCCGGGTTTGCCGCCATCGGAGCTAGTGAAGACGCGGACAATTACTTTGCCCTTCTCGGTCCCCTGCTGGCCGTCGAAGGCTCGCAAGAAGCCCAGCGGCCCCATGCCGGGGCGCGGACCCATCGGGCCCATGCCGGGATGGCCGCCCATTGGTCCCATGTCGGGATGGCCGCCCATTGGTCCCATACCGGGATGGCCGCCCATCGGCCCCATGCCGGGATGCGGGCCCATTGGTCCCATGCCGGGATGGCCGCCCATCGGTCCCATACCAGGATGGGTGGGGTGGCCTTGGAATGGGCCGAGCCTGCCGCGGAACGATCGTATTCGATCCCAGAACGGCCGTTGCAGTTCGCTGATCCGCCCCGCCAAGAACTGGTGCAGATGTCGCACACCGACGGCGAACTCCTCGAAGCTGAGCTTGCCGTCATGGTCCGTATCAAGGCGGTTGAAGATCGCGCGGGCATTGAACATAGGAGACATCGCGCCGTGGCCCATCGGCCTGCCCAGCGGGCGAGCGGGCGTGGCTGGGCCTTTCAGAGCGCCGGCCGGGCCGCCGACCACCAGCGTGCCGCCGTTAATGATGACGGTGCCGCCGTTGATAATCAGGTTGCCATTGACGACCACTGTGCCGGTGCCGTCCGCGCGGACAGGGGGCTGCGGGCCGTGAACTCCCGGCTGGCCAAAAGACGGGCCGAATGGACCAGTCACGCTGGTCCGGGACAAGGGGCCCGCCGGAGCTGGATGGGCGAAGCTCGGTTGCGGGCCGGCCACGCCGAATCCAAAAGCCGCGCCGCCCTGTTCGCCACGGAGAGCGGGATGGCCGCCCTGTGGGCCAGGACCGCCGCCGCCAAACCCAAATGCAAAACCGCGCGGTCCGCCCTGCGGGCCGGGATGTGCCGGTTTCTGCTCGGGGCCTTCCGGCCGCCCGGGGTGCCGGGCTCTGATGGCCGCAATCAACTCCTGCTTGGTGATGCGGCCGTCGTGATTCGTGTCGGCCTCGCGGAGCAGGTGTTTGAGACGATCGGGCATGGCTGCCGGAATTTCGTCAGGAGTGATAACACCGTCATGGTTTGCATCGAGGCGGTTGAACAGCGCCTCGGGGTTGGGCCTCTCGGGCCGCCTTCCATCCTGTGCCGCCGCCAGTTGCGGCAGCGCGACGACCGCCAGTGCCATCGCCAAAGCCCCAATAATCCTCTGCATTGCATCTCTCCTCGAAACTGAAAGGGGAAAAAGAAGTGGACTCAAACGTCCCCCCTAGCCCTAGTAAACCCGCCGGCGCAGCGGCGGTTCCGCGGTAAGTCACTAAGGAGCTCTAACAAATCGTACTCCCCACGCTCCGCACAAGGGAGAGGCTGTGGACGAAACTCCCTCACGCGGAGCGCGAGGAGTACATTTGCATCCCGGTCTTGATCGAGGCCTCAAACTACATTGCCCGTCTATAGCGGGGGTTGCCGCAGCGGGATCGATCTTGTCCAGCCTTCGGCAGCCGCCTATAATCCCCCTTCCACGAAATCGCGTTAATCACGCCACGTTTTGAGGGGCTGTCTTGAGCGTGGCTGCCGTCGCCGGGCGACATCGAACCTCGAACTGCCAAGGGCGAGGGACCGTATAGTGAGAAGTGGCGGCGAATGCGAAAGACTCCGCTTGGCCCGAACGGGGCGGCGGTGCATAATATAGGAATATTCGCCAGCCCCCTCACGGTAGATAAGAGTCGTGGAGGAGTTTCGAGCGGCACGTTCGCTTCCGTTGTCGGGCGACCGGCGCGGTTGTACACGCCGCGACGTTGATGAAATGCAGCGGCGATTCCACGGAGCATCATTAAGCGGGAAATCTCGCCCTCACATCTGTTACGAGCATTTGGGGACACGTTTTCAGTACCAGCAGGAAGCTGGACAATTGGCTGAATCCGCGGCGGCTTAGCGGCCGATGAGACGACTGCCAACTTGTCTTCGAGGAGAAGAAGCGATGCACATCTACGGTCCAAGCCAGTTGCACGGTTCACAGCCAATCGGTGCTCCACATTCGCTGCGTCTGTCGCAGCCGGCGGCCGCGCCGAGGCGCCACAGATTGCCGACGAGGTCGATATTTCCGAGGCCGCCCGCTTCGCCGAGCAGATCCGTCAATTGCCCGAACGTCCGCGAGGAGCGGGTTGAGGCGGTTCGTTTGCAGATCGCCGAGGGCACCTACGAGACCAGCGATCGGCTCAACGCCGCGATCGAGCGATTGCTCGACGAGATCGGGTAAGGCCGTGACAAGCGAGCGTTTCGACCAGTGGCTGGTGGCGCTGACGGAACGAGAGAAGTTCCATCCTTTCGCGGTAGAACTGGTCGGCGGCCGTCAATTCGAGGTCGATCATTTGTTGGCGATGGTCGTCCGTGACGGAGCGGCCGTCTATCTGAAGCCCGGCGGTGTTCCCGTCTGGTTCGATCACGACAGCGTCACGCAGATCGTCGGCGACATCGCAGACAGGTGTGCCTGGCCGGCGTCTTTCAGCATGGTGCGCCGCTGCTTGGAACAGACCGGGGAGGGCGACCGGCTACGCTTGGCACTGGTGATAGGGAGTGGCTCAGCCGGGAGCCGTCGGTTTTCGGCTATTCTCAGTTGCGGTTGCCGGATGGGCTTGAGCGTCCCGACGCCGTTCCGACTTTTAGCAGGATTGCGCCGTGAGGCTGCACCAGCGTCTCGAAGCCATCCTTATGGCGGCCGACGTTCTTGCGTTGCCAGAGATCGCGGACGGGCTGCTCGCCGTGCAAGCCGATCTCCTTCCAGGCGAGGCGAACCGTGACCGGCAGGGCGCCGCGGTTGAACAGGCCGACGGCCTTCGTGCCATCGCACAACGGCCGCGCCCAGATCTCTTCGGAGCCGTTTTGCTTGATGCGACGGGCGGCTCTGCCCAAGGGGTCTTGATCGACGTCGATCACCTCGGGATTCGTCAACAGGCGGACGGTGAAATCGTCGAAGGCGGTCATGTCGCAGCCGATCAACAACGGCGAGGCCAGCAGGCTCCAGAGCGTGATGTGCGTGACTTGCTCGTGAGGGCGGAGGCCGCTGGGGCGGCGGTGCTGGTCGCTCCAGCCGACGGTGCCGACGACGAGCATGTCGCAATCGTTCCAATGGCCGGGGCGGGCGTAGGGGGCCATTTCGTCCTGGTTGAAGCCGATGCCGGTGATGTTCTCCCAGGAGTCGTAGCTATCGCTGGTGGTTCGCCAGAGGTTTCCGCCCACGTCGCCGCCCCATTGCCAGACCCGCTCCATCCCATATTCGCAGATGGCGAAGACGACGTCGCGGCCGCAGCGGTCCAGGGCGTCGCGCATCTTCTGGTAAGGGCGCATCGCCGACTGGCGGTTGATGTTCGGCACGGAGTAGGAGCACCAGTCGTACTTGAGGTAATCGACGCCCCAGGCGGCCCAGGTCTTGGCATCCAGCTCTTCGTGCTTGAAACTGCCCTCATAGCCGGCGCAGGTTTGCGGCCCAGGCGAGGAGTAGATACCGAATTTGAGGCCCTTTGCGTGGACGTAATCGCCGAGGGCCTTCATGTCGGGGAATCGCTCGTTGCCGTGAATCTCGCCGTCGCGATCGCGGCGGCCGGGCCAGGTGTCGTCGATGTTGACGTATTGATAGCCGTGGGCGGCCAGACCGGATCGGATCATGGCGTCGGCGGCCTGGCGGATTCGCTTGTCGTTGACGGTGTGCGCCCAGCAGTTCCAGCAGTTCCAGCCCATCGGCGGCGTGAGCGCCAGTTTATGGGGGCCGGCGACGATGGTGAGTCTTCCCCGCGCCCCGCCACAATCGTTGAAGACCTGCAACTCGACAACCGTTGTCCCCTCCTGCTTAAGCGTCCCCGAGATGATGCCGGTCTTGGGGTCGAGGCGGAGGCCCGCGGGCAGGTTTTTGGAAGAGAAGCCGAGCGGCGGCTGACCGGTGGCGGGAATCAGGAAGAGGAACGGCCGACCAGGCGTGCCGCCGACGATTCGCGGGGCGTGAAGCGCCGGCAGCGGCGAATCGTCGCGGGCGAGAACCGGCGGGGGCACCGGCGGAAACGCCAGCGCCTGCGGCCGCACGCCGCCGGAGCGGAAGCTGACGGCGGCCATCGCCCAATCGGCGTGATCCTGGTAATTGGCCGGATGAGGGTAGGCGGCGTCAGCGTGATCGTGAACAATGTCGTCGCCGCCGTTGGTGACCACCAGCACCATCTCCTTGGCGCCGGTCAGATCGGCTTCAAGCGGTCGGGCTTTTTCGCGGCCGCGAACGACGGGAGTCTCCGCGACTTTTCGGCCGTCAATCCAGACCTGGAACTCGACGCTCCCGCCGCCGGCAGTCTCGTCGTCGACGCCGACGATGGCGGAGAAACGGAGGGCGTCGCCTTGCAGGCCGATTCGCCAGCGGCTGCGGGCGTGCGTGCCGACGCCGTGGCGGAATTGTTGGCCGCCGATGCGAAGCGGATTGCCCTCGACCGATCTGGCCGCTTGCGGCCGCCGCACCTCCTCCTCGATCTTGCCGAGATCGAGAGTTTCCAGCCAGACGCGGTTTGTCGCCGGAGCGATCCGCTGAGGGCCCGCATCGTCGCCGCACACGGCCGGCGGCGCGAGGAGCCGCAGTGCCGCAACAAGCGCAATCGCGGTCAACCAGAATGTGGGCGAGCACACGCATAATCCTAGCTCCTCCGATTGCCGCCGTGGGCCGTTGGCCCCCGGCTATTGGAGCATTTTAGCAATCGCGCCCTCGGCGAACAACCGGTTAGTCCAATAGGCTCCGCCGCGCCGACCGGTTCGCTCCGACGCAGGGTCGGGAAACCATCCTCTCATCGCCGCGATCGAGCGGTTGCTCGACGAGATCGGGTGATCTTGGCTTTCAGATAGTCCCGCAGCGCCACGGCGGCGTTGTGCTCTTCGTCGCGGGCGCTGTAGAGCAGCGTGACGTTGCCGCGGCGGGCGGCGGCGACGATCGGCTCCCACGCCTCCGGCCGCTGCGATAGTTCGGCATAGTAGCGGCGACGAAACTCGCTCCAGCGGAGCGGATCGTGTCCGAACCACTGCCGCAGCTCGGTGCTGGGCGCAACTTCTTTGAGCCAGCCGTCCATCGTCAGCTCCGTTTTCTTCATTCCGCGCGGCCAAAGCCGTTCGACGAGAAAACGGGCGCCGTCATCCGCTTGCGGCGGATCATAAACTCGCTTGACTTGAATCGTCATGACTGTTACCTCCGGTCTCTAAGGAATTCTATCGCTGTCCCGCTCCTGGGGAATCGCTGATCCGACGAACTGGACAACCGGCTACCGGCGGTGTATCTTCGAGGGCGTGGAACGGAGGGGGCAGACGGAGATTGCTTGTCTTGGCTCTCAAAATGAGAAGAAACATGCGCAGGTTCATCACTTCTCTCGTCGCGGGGACAATCGTCCTCTGCGCCGCAACCGCCTTGGCGGCGGAGAGATCGAAATCCGAACACGCAGGCCCTCATGCCGTTGCCCGCACGGAACAGAAGGTCGCCGTCGTCTTTACCGTGCGGATCATTCACAACGGCACGAGGCCGCTGCAAGATCCGCAGATTCGCATGAGGCTGCCGTTGGCTCTGCCGCAACAGGAGATCGACGCCGTGGACGTGGAAGGCCGGCCGCGGCAGGAGTTCGACCGCTGGAAGGAGCCGGTGCTGATCTATTGGCGGGCGGGACTTCCGCCGGACGGCATCTTGACCGGCCGCTGGTCGGCCGAATGCCGGATTCGCGAGCTCCAGTGGAATCTGAAGGGGACTGTCCCGATTTTCGCCAGGGAAAATGGGACTGTCCCCCTCCACACGGCTTTCCCCCGAGGAGAAAGCAGCCTATCTCCGTGATGCCAGGCCGTTCGCCGTGAAAGATGCGGCAATTCAGAAAGCCGCCCACGAGGCGACCGCAGGGCGGGCCAGCGACGTCGCCAAGCTCGAAGGCATCCACGACTTCGTGATTGCACACCTCCGCTACAGCCGCGACGGCCGCTGGGATCCGGCGCCGGTGGTGCTCGCCTCGGGCAAGGGGAGTTGCAGCGAATACACGTATCTCTTTGTGGCACTGTGCCGCGCTGCCGGCATTCCCGCCCGCTACGTCGGCGGAATCACCGGCCGGGCCGGCAAGCCGCTCTACGTCGATCTGGTCTATCACCGCTTCGCCCAGGCGTTTGTCGAGGGGATTGGTTGGGTCGATTTCGATCCGACCCGGGACCGCCGCAGCAAGAGCCACCGCGTCTACTTCGGCCGCACGTCCGGGCCGATACTCCTGCTCTGCGCCGGCGACGGCCGAGGGTCGCTAACCGGCTGGGACTATCGTTCATTGATCCTCTGGAAAGGCAAGGGGGAAGACGAGGACGACGACAGCCCCAGGGCCCCGAACTACGCCGCGACGGTCGTGGTGCAGGTCGGCTGGTGGCTGCCGCAGCCGCCGGCGGAGATTCGCCGGAAGGTCGCCGCTTTCCGAAAACTGCTTGCCGAGACGCCGCCGCCCCAGCGCCGCTCGCTAATCGCCGAGGCGCTCAAGATCGGCCATCCCTACGTGCTGCCCTGGCTCGACGACCTGCTCTACGATCGCGCAACCCGCGTCGAGGCCGCCCGCGCGTTCTTGAAAATCGGCGGCAAGGATGCGTTCTTGGCCGTCGTCGACAATCTCTGCCGCCAGAACAACCGCGACGGCGATCGCCAGATCGGCGAGTTGCTCGATCACTATACCGGCGAGCATTTCGGCAGCGATCGCAAAAAATGGAAGAAATGGCTCAGCAGCCACACGCCGCCGGTGGTGCTGCCGTAGGAAGGTGTCAAGAATAGGAAGACCGTTTAGCCGCCGCGTCCACGCGGCGCAGAATCGCTCGCAGTCGCAGCGCCGCGTGGACGCGGCGGCTAAACGGGTCGGGGGCAACCGCCATAATCCATTACTGCATCCCCGTCCCTCCACCACTTGACGGGCCGCTCCACCTCGGCCAAACTGTTGGTGGGGAGATCATCCATCAGGAGCCCAAACCGTGGACGCCGAACTGCTTCTTGCCAAACTCCGGGGCCTGAAGCCTCGCGCCGTGGCCTCTTACAAGGTGAAAAAGCTCGGCATGTTCGGCTCCTTCGCCCGAGGTGAGCAAGGTGACGACAGCGACGTCAACGTGTTGGTGGAGTTTGAAGAAGGGGCCGATCTCTTCGATCTAATGGGCTTGACCCTCTACCTTGAGGACGAATTGCAGAGGAAAGTCAACGTCGTTCCAAAGCGGGCCCTTCGCGATGAACTGCGGGAATCGGTGCTGCGGGAGGTCGTGGCGGTATGAGAGACCACTCGCTATATCTGAAGGACATCCTCGCCGCGATCGACGCCATCAACGAATTTACGGCGGGCATGAACTTGGAAGCGTTCCAAGCCGACGACAAGACCGCCAGCGCCGTCATCAGAAAACTGGAAGTCATCGGCGAGGCCGTCAAGCAGATCCCCGACGATCTGCGAGCCAAATGGTCCGGCATTCCCTGGAAAGAGATGGCCGGAATGCGCGACAGACTCATCCACTTCTATTTCGGCGTCAACCACGAATTGGTTTGGAAAGCCATCCATGACCGGCTGCCTGGAATTCGGGCAGAGCTTGAGAGGATGGCGCAGGAGCCTTGATAGGCGCGCAGTCGGGCAGGTCAAGCTTCAGCTCAGCCCAAAACGCCACGAGAATAGCCGCCTATGCCCCCGCAATTCATCTTCGAAATGCGCGACGTCTCGAAATCGTTCGGCGAGAAGGTCGTGCTGCGCGATATCAGTCTGTCGTTCTTCTATGGGGCGAAAATCGGCGTGGTCGGCGAAAACGGGGCGGGAAAGTCGACGCTGCTGAAGATTATGGCCGGCATCGACAAGGATTTTGACGGCACGGCGAATCTGGCCAAAAACATGCGGGTGCGCTACGTCGCCCAAGAGCCGCAACTCGACCTGGACAAGACGGTCCGCGAGAACCTGCTCTCGGCGATGAAGCCGATCCAGGATTTGATCGACCGCTTCAACGAGATTGCCGGGCGGATGGCCGATCCGCAGCCAGGCGATGATCTCGACAAGCTGATGGACGAGATGAGCCGGTTGCAGGAGCGGATCGACGCCTGCGGCGGCTGGGAGTTGGATCGGATGATGGACGTCGCTTGCGACGCCCTGGTGCTTCCGCCCGACGACGCCCCGGTCCGCCAGCTTTCGGGCGGCGAACGGCGGCGGGTGGCCCTCGGCATGGTACTGCTGGAAAAGCCCGACCTGCTGCTGCTGGACGAGCCGACGAACCACCTCGACGCCGAAACGATCCAGTGGCTCGAACAGACCCTGCGCGAGTATCCCGGCACGGTCATCATCGTCACCCACGACCGCTACTTCCTCGACAACATCACCAAGTGGATCCTGGAACTCGAAGGCGGCCGCGGCCTGCCGTTCGAGGGCAACTACTCGTCGTGGCTCGCGCAAAAGGCAGAGCTGCTGCGAATCATCGAGAAACGCGAGACGCAGCGGCAGAAGACGCTGCAACGCGAGCTGGAGTGGATCCAGAAGTCGCACCACGGCCGGCTGCAAAAGAACGAAGCCCGGGTAAAGGCCTACGAACAGTTGGCCAGCGAGCAGATCGACCCGACGAGCGAGACGATCATCCAGATCGCCCCCGGGCCGCGATTGGGCGAAAAGGTGCTGCAACTGAAGGACGTTCGCAAGGGCTTCGACGTCGGGGGCGAGCGGCTGCGGCTGCTGGAGGATTGCTCGTTCAACCTGCCGCGCGGGGCGATCGTCGGCGTGATCGGTCCCAACGGCACCGGCAAGACCACGCTGCTGCGGATGATCGTCGGCCAGGATCGGCCCGACGCCGGCACGATCGAGCTTGGCCCGAGCGTCGTGCTCTCCTACGTCGATCAGAATCGCGATGCGTTGGACGACTCGCGAACGGTTTTCGACGAAATCACCGACGCCGCCGACCGCATCGAGCTGGGCGACGTGTCGGTCAACGCCCGGGCGTACGTGGCGCGGTTCAATTTCCGCGGCTCGCAGCAGCAGAAGCGGGTGGGCGAGTGCTCCGGCGGCGAGCGGAACCGCATCCACCTGGCCAAAATGCTCCGCCGCGGCGGCAATCTGCTGCTTCTGGACGAGCCGACCAATGATCTCGACGTGGCGACGATGCGGGTCTTGGAGCAGGCGATGATCAGTTTCTCCGGCTGCGCGATGGTGATTAGCCACGACCGCTTCTTCCTCGATCGAATCTGCACGCATCTGCTGGTGATGGAGGGAAACGGCCGCACGCGCTGGTTCGAGGGCAATTTCGCCCAGTACGAGGCGGCGGTGTTGGCCGAGAATCCCGAGCGTTTCGCCCACCGCCGCGCGAAGTACCAACGGTTGACCGGCAAGCTCCGCTGAGCGGTAGCATCTTGCTGCGCTCAGGAGGACTGCAAAGTCCTCGTTCCCACGCTCTGCGTGGGAACGCACGCCCGGAATGATCCCGGGTTCAACGTCCCCACGCAGAGCGTGGGAACGAGAGTCAGCTCCGCTGAGCGGTAGCATCTTGCTGCGCTGGGGGCTGTTGGTCTATAATCGCGTGCATGCGACGACGCGAGAGCTCTCGCGCTCTTTGCCGAGTTCCAACTGTGACGCGTGGCGGCCGGTCGGCCGACATCTGTCGCGGTTCCCGCCTTTACTTCCCACCATCGAGAAAAGGAACTTCGTATGAGCCACCGCGACGAAATGACTCGATTGTCGACTTCTCGGCGTGATTTCTTGAAGACCTCCGGCACGGCGCTAGCCGGCACCGCGTTGCTCGGGGCGATCTCCTCACGGGCCTACGCCGCGGAAAACAACACGATCAAGATCGCCTTGGTCGGCTGCGGCAGCCGCGGCAGCGGGGCGGCCGCCCAGGCATTGAGCACTGCCGGGCCCACGCAGCTTTGGGCGGTGGCCGACGTCTTCGAGGATCGCATCAATACCCGCCTGCCCGCCATCAGCCAGTGGATCGGCCGGCCGGTCGCGGTGCCGCCCGAGCGGAGATTTGTGGGCATGGACGGCTATCGCAAGGCGATCGACACGCTCGATCCGGGCAGCGTCGTGATCTTGGCCACGCCGCCGGCGTTTCGGCCCATGCACCTCGAGTACGCCGTGGCGAAGGGGATGCACGTCTTCATGGAGAAGTCGTTCGCCGTCGATGCCCCCGGCATTCGCCGCGTGCTCCGCGCCGGCGAAGAGGCGGCGAAGAAGAACCTCAAAATCGCCGGCGGCCTGATGAGCCGCCACTACAAGCCGCTGGAAGACGCGGTCGAGCAGATCCACCGGGGGGCGATCGGCGAAGTGATTACCGCTTACGCCTATCGCGTCCACGAGCCCGTCGGTTTCGGCCCCAAGGCCCCCGGCGAGAGCGAGCTTGCCCATCAAATCCGCAACTACAGCAACTTCACCTGGCTGAACGGCAGTTTCCTGCTCGACTGGCTGATCCACAACATCGACGTCTGCTGCTGGATCAAGGGCTCGTGGCCCATCTCGGCCCAGGGCCAGGGCGGCCGGCAAGTTCGCACCGAGCCCGATCAACTCTTCGACCATTACATCGCGGAATACACGTTCGCCGACGGCACGCGACTGATCGCCCAGGGGCGGCACATGCTCAATTGCTGGGGCTTCTTCGGCAGCGTGATCCACGGGGCCAAGGGCTCGGCCATTCTCGGCGAATCGCAACCGCAGCCACGGCTCTACAAGGGGCACAAGCAGACGCCCGAAAACCTGATTTGGCATTACACCGGGCCGGGCTGCGACCATTATCAGCGGGAGCACAACCTGCTGTTCGACGCCATTCGCAATGACAAGCCCTACAACGAAACCGAGCGCTGCGCCAAGTCTGCCATGACCGGCATCCTCGGCCGGATGGCGGTGGAATCGGGCAAGCAGATTACCTGGGACGAGGCGATCCGCTCGAAACTGGAGCTCGCGCCGGGATTGGACCAGATGACGATGGATTCGCCGCCGCCGGTCGCGCCCGACGCCCAGGGACATTATCCGGTCGCCATGCCGGGCGTGACCAAGGTGTTGTGATCGCCGCGGCAGGCGGGCGTGGTTGATTGTCGGTATAACCGTTCACAGGTTGCCGCTGGTTCGTCCGCGATTTGGTGTGGATAGTCGCCTTTCGCTCCGCGAAAGCAGCGCTGCTTTCGCGGAGCGAAAGGCGACTATCCCGGCCCGCGAGCGATTAGGCTGTTGGTCAGCAACTTGGCGATTTTTCCAGTTTTCAGGAAACGGCGGGGCTTTCTCGTCGCGCGAATGCTGAAGGGGACAGACCCCTTGCGGGAGTTTTGCACCGGGGGGGTTTTGCACCACGGAATGCTGTTTTTTCGTAAATTGGTGCAAAACGCATATACGCAAGTTGCTTTGCAGTAGTGAGTTGTGCGCAGCGGTGGCGGCAAAACTCGCTTAACTCTGAAGTAGGGGCTGGTGCAAAACCCCGGCGTTTCCCGGGTGGAATCCTGCGGCAATGCGATTTTCCGGCGTCCTTCTTTGCGAGAGGAGAGGCCGTCGATGGGTGGCGGGTCGATTTGTCAATGAGCGAAGCGACTGCCGGACATCGCCGGTGTGACGCAGCCACTTTATGGAACTGTACATGCGTATCTATACCAGGATGGCCGGACGATTTCAAGAGACGATTTTGGGCCAGAGGGTGGCCGTACGAATGAAACGGGGAAGGTTGGCGGCGGACGCGTGGCCGCCATTATTTCCCGCCAAACAGTCGCAGAATTCGGCAACTTTCTGAAGCGGCTCGTTTCGGATATACGTTTCCCGGGAACATGGATCGGTCGATGTGACCGACGCGCGTTAGTCGCCACCGCATGGCCGAAAAGTGACCGTCGAAAGGCCTATTTTCCTCAGGGCACTGAGCCGTGCCCGATATTGGCGAATACGGAAATGCCGGCGTAAGACGCTGTATCCCAATGACTTGTGACGATTTCTGATTCACGAACGGCCTGGCAAGCGGGCGCTCAGCCCCCACTTGCGATTAGGAATGTACCCGCTTATGCTGACGAAAGGGCACGTCGCCTTGCTTGGGAAGTTCGTTGTAGCTTTCCTGATCTAATAGCCTGAGAGAGAGCGACGTGCGCGGAGCCCGGGCATGGGCATAAAGAAACAGGAATTTTACGAGGGTGCGGCTCTGCATCTTCTCGCCCGTGCCGGCGGGATCACGAGTATTCGATACGACGCGCCGTTCTTTCTGTTGAACGACCACCTGCTGGTTCTCCTCAAACACTGTACGAAGGGCCGGAGTCCGTGGGGGTTCACCTTCACTGGGGACGAACAGGGGATATTGCAGGAGAGGGCCTCGCGGCTAAGGGTTGTAATCGGACTCGTTTGTGGGGCGGACGGCGTGGCAGCCGTGCCCTATGACGCTTATTTGAGCGTTGCTACGCCGAGGGAATCTGCCGTCCACATTGCGTGCTATCGACAATTCAATGAGCATTACGAAGTGAACGGCCCCGACGGAACGATGGCGGGGAAGGTTGCACCATCAAATTGGCTCAAAATTCTTAACCCGTGAGGCCACCATGAAACATCGCGATCAAGTCGTGGGGCTCCTAAGGAAACAAATTGGCGATGAGGAAGAGGTCAAAAACGTCGTCGGGACCGCCGCGGAGGTTGCCGAAAAGTGGGTCAATCCCTTGAGCGGAGGAAAGGAGGAGACGAACGGCCTGATATATGGGTTGATCCAAAGCGGGAAGACCGGAGTTCTAACCGTTACCGGCGCAATGGGCGCCGATGAGGGTTATAGAACCATCATCATTCTGACTTCCGACAACGATCCGCTCTACGAGCAGACTCTCGGGCGGGCGCGGCAGGCATTCCCCGGGATGGATATTATTGGCAAGAAAGAGTTCAAGGACGCCGAGGCGTTTGTTGAGCGAATCAAGGTAAATACCTGTGTAATCGTCACCACCAAGAACTCCCGAATGCTGAACACACTGATCGAAAACTTCAAGAAAGGCAGAGTTCGAGGACTAAGCTGTCTGATTATTGATGACGAGGCGGATCAAGCCAGCCTTAACACAAGAGCTAGCCGTGACGACGGCACCAGGAGCAGAATTAACGACAACATCGCGGCGTTGCGGGGGTTTTTCGAGAAGAACACGTATCTGCAAGTGACGGCCACCCCCCAGGCCCTTTTTCTACAAATCCCGGGCCATGATTTCCGACCGAGATTCACCGTCTTGAGCAACCCCGGCTCCGGTTACGTTGGGGGCGACGACTTCTTTGGTGAAGAGTCCGAGCTTGTCAGAGAGTTCGATCTGAACGACATCTCCGTCTTGGCCCCTGGTGCGCAGCCCACTCCAACCCTCGCTATACCGAGGTCTCTTCTCAAGGCTCTGGACACGTTCATGATTGGCGCGACTTTCAAGCGAAAGGATGACGCCGACCAGAATTGCGCTTTCCTCTGTCACGTCAGTACCAAGACAAGCGACCACAAACATATCGTCGATCTACTGCGACGGTACAAGACGGATTTGGCGTCCGGAGTAAAGGGGAGGAAACCAGCGGTCATCAGTAGACTCAGGGTCGCCTACGACGACTTGGCGTCCACTCATGAAGGGCTGCGAGCGGCCGAGTTCGAGGACCTCCTGGAGGCCATCGGATTCCTCTCACCTGGCATCACGGTCAAACTGGTCAACGGCGAGACGGACGAGGACGTCGCAGTCGAATCACCTTACAACCTCTTTGTTGGCGGCAACAAGCTGGGGCGGGGAGTCACAATTAAGAATTTGCTTGTTAGCTACTACGGGCGTAATCCGCGGAGCCCTCAGGCCGACACCGTCCTTCAACATGCCCGTATGTACGGATACCGCAGAAAGGACATTGGGCTGTTGAGGCTGTTCCTGCCGCCGGTGCTTCACCGCGTCTTCAAAGCCATTAACAAGATGGAACGCGGTCTCAGGGAACTTATCGAACGGCGGCCCACCGAGGAGTTTCGGGGAATCTATTTGGAAAGCGGACTCAGCGCCACACGGAAGAACATATTAGCCCCAGGATCAATTGGCGTTTACTCCGCTGGGAGCATCTATAACCCCGCACAGGTCATGCGCGACGAAACGGCAAAAGCGTCCACGGAAAAGATCGACAAGAACCTTACCAAGTTCAAGGACAAGAAATACGAGGAGGTTTCGATCGACCAGATGCAATCGCTGATTAATCTGACGGTGCCCGACGAACGCGAATCAGAGCTTGTGTGGAACTCGGTTGCCATCGGAGAGTCACTCGCACAGTTCGGGAAATTGTATGGCCAAGCAATGGGCTACGTCTTCGTCGACCGAGATCGTGACCTGAGAGAGCCTCGGCGCGAAACGCAAGGCATCCTAAGTGGCGGGGAAACCCGCGAAGTGCCCAATGATAAGATCGCTCTCTTTCTGCTTCGAACAAAGGCGAGCCGCGGAGTTAACGCCGCGTGGTGGCCGCAGATCAGATTTCCAGACGGGCGTTACGCGTTCGCCTTTTCCGTTTAGATTGGCAGCGCACAGAGCCGAGGTTTGGATCGGCGGGAAGCATATGATGAGGAAGAAACCAGTCGCGGTTGATTTGTTTTGCGGTGCTGGAGGACTCTCGGAGGGCCTTCGACAAGCGGGCTTTGATGTCATTGGGGCCGTCGAGGTTGACGCATTCGCGTGCCGCACCTATGGGCTTAATCACGGTGGCGCGAAACTGTGGGAGATTGACATAAGACGTCTGTCGGGGGCGGCCATGATGCAGACGCTAAGTCTCCGGCGAGGGGACCTTGACCTCCTGGCGGCGTGCCCACCTTGCCAAGGCTTCTCGACGATGCGAACCAAGAACGGAACGCGGAGGAATCGAGACTCACGTAATGATCTCATCTTCGACGTGCTAAGGCTCGTCCGATCCATGAGGCCGAAGTGCGTCATGCTCGAAAATGTTCCGGGCCTCGCCGAGAACCGGCGGTATGTCGCCTTTTGTGAAGGATTGGAATCGCAAGGGTATCGTGTAACTTCGGGCGTCCTGAATACCGTGGATTTTGGGGTTCCGCAGAGGCGACGGAGACTTGTCGTGTTAGCGTCAAGGCTTGGAGAGCCGGCGTTCGCACCCAAAGCGGCGGTTTCTTGCACGGTTCGCGATTACATAGGAGATCTGATTCCTCCCAAACGCAGCCGCGATCCGCTGCACAATTATTCAATTGAGCGCAGCAAGAAGGTCACGGAGATCATCAAGGGAATTCCGCGCAACGGCGGAAGTCGGATGGCGCTTGGCCAAAGGCAACAGTTGCCGTGTCACCAGCGACTCCGCGGCTTTTGGGATGTCTACGGGCGAATGGCTTGGGACAAGGCTGCGCCGACTATTACCGGCGGATGCATAAATCCATCGAAGGGAAGGTTTCTCCATCCTCACGCGAATAGGGCTATTACACTGCGCGAGGCCGCGTTGTTGCAGACGTTTCCCAAGAAGTATCGGTTTCCGCTAGACAAGGGGCGCTATCAGGTTGCTCTTTTGATCGGAAATGCATTGCCGCCCGAGTTCATTAGACGCCATGCGATGGCCTTGAAGCAGACGGTTTTGTCACTCGCCAAATTGGGTTCGGCTCCACGTTGACCGCGCGGCATTTTCGTGATCATTTGGTACTGAGCAGAACGGACGACAGTTGTGGACAGGTTTGACGCGGCTACGCGCTCGCGCGTGATGAGTCGCAACAGGTCGCGATGGACGAAGTTGACGGAATGGAAGTTTCGGTCTCTGCTAATGCGAGCCGGGATCAGTGGTTGGACAGTCGGACACAATTCCGGTCTTCCCGGAAAGCCAGACGTCATTTTCCTTAAAAGGCGTCTTGCCATCTTCTTAGATGGGTGCTTTTGGCACGGCTGTCGGCGCTGTCGTTCCATCCCCAAAACCAACCGGGAGTTTTGGACAGCAAAGATACAAGGAAACAAGAAGCGGGATGCGAAGGCAGTCCGCGCCCTCCGTGCTGCGGGTTGGACGGTAATACGGATTTGGGAGCATGAGCTCGGCACCGACGGCGACGCAGTACTCCGGAAGGTCATGGTCCGACCGTCCCGGTATCGCACGGCAGGCCATGTGCGAAGTTGATTGTCCACGGTCCCGCTGTTGCATCAACTCGTCTGTTTGACTCGACGTCGCAAAGAACGGCCGTTAGATCGGAGTTCATGCCGTACCGTGTTTGCCCGCCCGCCGTGGGTTACCACGGACGTTGTCCTTGATTTGCTACGCGCATCGGTACGGAGAGAAAGGGGGGATAAGTGCAATTTGCGAGTGAGCGTACACGGAGGCATCACCGATTTCCGGTCCGGCGGAAACCAGCGATGTTCCCTGCGCGCGTGCTCAGGAAGCGGGAAGATGCTCCAAGTCGTCGAGGTCTTTGTGGCGGCCGGCGGCCTGCTTCAATTTGCGGAGCCAGCGGGTCGTACGGGTCGATAAACGGGTCGGGAGTCGAATGGCACTTGAACTTCTGTAAGTGATTGTACGCGAAGATGATATGGACAGAAAAGGCCTCGCTTGTCACAAGGGGTTGTTCAAACCAGTCCCTTCATGGCAAGGAGGCCAAAGATGGTTCATTCTTTTCGCGCCGCGGTGGCAGACGCGCGTCGGCACGGCGACTTGTACTTCGCCGCATTGCTTCCCCAAGATCGTATCGAAAAAGCCTTCGGCGCCGCAAGATGGCTTTGGCAAGGTTGGATCTACACGCCTACGGTAACGGTATGGGTGTTTCTCTCACAGTGCCTCAGCCCCGACCATTCTTGTCGCGATGCCGTGGCTCGGTTGATCGCGTGGCGGCTGGCTTGCGGCCTGAAACCATGTTCGGCCGATACCGGGGCGTATTGCACGGCCCGCGGCGGTCTGCCGGAAGAAGCCTTGCATGGCTTGGTGAGAGAGACGGGCAGGGAGATCGAGGACGAATCGCCGCAGACCTGGCTCTGGCATGGACGCAAGGTTCGCGTCGTGGACGGTTCCACCCTCACCATGCCCGACACCGAGGAGAACCAAGCTGCCTATCCGCAGCAAAAGACGCAGAAACCCGGCTGCGGCTTTCCCATCGCCCGAATCCTGGTGATCTTCTCCCTCTCGCTGGGCACGGTGCTGGAAGCGGCGATCGGAAAGTATCATGGCAAACAAACCGGCGAAAACAGTCTGTTTCGCACGCTCTACGACGCTCTCGAGGAGGGCGACATTATTCTCGCGGACCGCTATTTCAGCGGTTGGAGCGACATCGCCTTGCCGCTGCAACGTGGCATCGACCTGGTCGTCCGCAAGCATCAACATCGTCGCACGGACTTTCGCAGCGGCGAACGGCTGGGCAAGGACGACCACTTGATTGTCTGGACGCGGCCGCAGCGGCCGAAATGGATGTCGGTCGAACAGTACGCCACATTGCCTATCGAACTGACATTGCGAGAGGTCCGCATTCGTGTCTCGCAGAAGGGCTTTCGCACGCAATCGCTGGTGGTAGTGACAACGCTGCTGGATGCCGAAGCATATCCGCCCGAAGAGATCGCCTTGCTCTATCGGCGAAGATGGCAGGCGGAGTTGTATCTGCGGAGCCTGAAGATCGTTCTGCAAATGGATCATCTCCGCTGCAAGACACCGGAGCGTGTTCGCAACGAGTTCTACACGCACTTGCTCGGATACAATCTGATTCGCGGCGTGATGGCGGCGGCTGCTTTCCAGTCGGGACAATCCCCGTGGGAGATCAGCTTCAAGGGAACGTTACAAACGCTCGGCCAGTTCCTGCCGATTCTCTTGTCGAAGGTCTCCAGCGAAGCGTGGTGCGAGGCGTTGTTGACGGCCGTGGCCACACACAACGTCGGCGATCGGCCCGACCGCTTCGAGCCTCGTCTGCGAAAACGACGACCGAAACCCTACAAACACCTGCGCGAACCTCGGCGAAACTACAAGCCGTGAATCGCAAAGCACTTACAGAAGTTCAAGTGCCATTCGGGTCGGGAGTCTTTAAGTCGTTCGTGTTCCGGTCCATCGGCCACGAATTGAACGACCGGGCCAGCGCAACGGAACAGCCAGTGGCCTACAGAATCGAGGCGCGGTGGTCAAGGCCCCGCTGCACCACTACTATGCGGGCGGCGCCGACCGGAGTTAAGGGGTTGATAAGAAAAGGGAGCGTGTACGGGGGCATCGCTGATTTCCGGTTTGGCAGAAACTAGTGATGTCCTCTCCGTGCGTGCTCAGGAAGAGGGGAGATGCTCCAAGTCGTCAAGGTCTTTGTGGCGGCCGGCGGCCTGCTTCAATTTGCGGAGCCAACCGAGGGGAACGAATCGCGGACTGTCAATCTCGATACTGCCGGAAAAGACATCGGGTAACACCGGTTCTTGAACCGGTGCGGCGCTGCCGCAAGAGGCCTTGGGGGTTCCTTAACCTCACGCAAGATGGCACCAGGAATCCAGGTCCCCTCGATGCCTCCTTGGCCTTCGGCCCCCCGGTTCAAGAACCGGGGCCACCCGCGGAGTTTTCTTGAGAATCCGAGAAAACGGTTGACTTGATGGCAGAATGCGGACGTAGCCGTCCGACCGTCCGCTTTCAAACCGCGGTCGCCAGGAGCTACTTGCCCACTTCCAATTCGGTCTCACCGCTCACTTTGCCGGCCAGCGGGCCCATGTCAAAAGTGATCTGGATCGTGTACCGACCGCCGGCATCGCTGGGCACTCGACACGAGTGCGAGCAGAAGCCGCCTCACGAGAAGCCGGTCAGACCGCGGCTGACCACTTTGCCGCCGGGCCCTAGCAGCAGAATCTCGGCGTTTCCCTCGGCTTGCTGGCGGTCGGCGTCGTTGCCGACCGAACACCGCGTGAGATAGAGCGAGTCGTCGGCGATCAACTCCGGCTGAATCGTGACCGTCTCTCCCGGAGAAACCCGGCTGCCCGAGCGGAGCGAGACGTTCATGCTCACCTGTTTCAGCAGGGTTACGGAGGATTCGCGGCCGGTGGGGACCGAGTAGTTTCTGTTGCCGCGGTTGTCGAAATAGTAGCTCCACAACATTCCGGCCGAATCGGCCGCTTCCAGCTTCAACGAGGAGAGGCGGTACTCGCCGAAGGGGACGGGAATCGCCTTGTCGAACTCCTCGATGACTACCAATTCACCGAGATCGCTGACGAATTCCGCCGAGACTTTGGCCGCCGCGGGAGGCTTCTTCGCCAGCACAAGCCGCAGCTTTCCCTGGCCGGCGCTGCGGAGGTTGGCCACGACCGCGGAAGCGGCGGCGTCGGAGCGGACCACGTAGACGTCGCTGCCCCTCATAATAATCTTGCCCAAGGGGAATTGCTCGACCAACGGATCGAAGCGGCCGTCGCGGTCGAGATCGATCCAGACGCGGTCCTGGCCGATGGTGTCGAAGCAGCCGTTGGCATTGCCGTCGACAAGCAGGGTCTTGTACTTCGTACCGCCCAGATCGAGTTCGCCCGCCATGTAGCCGCGGACGGTATAGCGGAGGCCGTCGCCCAGGCTGGAACGGCGGAAGATGAGCGTGCGGGTGACCTTCCGCGGCTTGGGGCCAAGTTGGACCGCGAACGTGGCGGGGATCTCCAACTGCCGGCCTGACATTACGTGCCGCTCGTCGTCCGTCAACCGGCCGTCGCCGTCGGCGTCGAGCCACAACTGCGGGCCGCCGGGGGCGTTGGGCGCCCAGACGATCGTCAGGGCCGTGTCGTAGTTCGGCCCGACGGGAACGACGCCGTAGAGTGTGCCGGCGGCGAACTTCCGCTCCGGGTGCAACGGCCGCACCGGTACGTTGCGGAACTCCAACGCGCGATAGTGCTGCACCGATCGACCCTCACAGTTCGTGCTGTCCTTGAACTCGAACGCCGTGGGCTTTGCCGGCGCGGCGGCCATACAGGACAAGGCCAGAAAGAACGCCACGTTCATCTTGCTTACCTTTCGTAGAGAAAACGTTCTGGTTCCCACGCGGAGCGTGGGAACGAGGGTGCCAACGGCTCAGTTTTCCGGCTCGCGCCCTGCTGCCCTCACCCTCTGCCCCTCTCCCAAAGGGAGAGGGGAGATCGTTCTCATCGTTCGTACGGGGAGAAAACGTTGATATATCTCTGCGCGATGGTCTTCAGCACCTCGCCGGGATCGACGCTCCACAATTCTACCGCTTCCCGCGCGGCATACCATGCGGAGCGCTTCGCATTTTCGTCCTTGGCGGCGGCAAACTGCCGCTCGACCAGGTCGGCCGTGTGGGATGGATCGACCAGGGCCCAGGCCTTGATCCACTCGCTGACGCCGATGCCGCAGCAGCCGGCCCCCAGCGCGTCGCAATCGGGCTCGACGGCCTGCAACATCTCTCTGGCCAGCGGTCGATCGACCAGCGCCAGGTAAACGGCCGTCGCCACGTTCGATTCCTCGACCGCCATGGGATTCCAGGTGTTCTTCGTGGTCAGCCGCGTCGCCAGCACGCGGTCGATCACGCTCTGCATGTCGGGATAGCCGGCCAGCTTTGCGTGGACGGCCAGCAAGGCCGGCAGCGCGGCCCGCTCGCCGGCGAGGTACTGCGTCGGGTCGGAGAGGTGGAAGCGGATTGCGTACGCCCGGTCGATCAGCTTGTGGGCCAGCTTCGGGTCCTTGGCGGCGATCCTAGTGGCCAGCCAGCCGAAGGCCGCCGCTTTGGTCAGCTCCTCGCGGCCGTAGTCGGCGGGCATGCCCTCGACCAGCTTGACGGCGTCAGCCGGTCGGTCGGCGGCGATGCGGAAGGCCACTCGCCCGCGGGCCCGGCCGGCATGCCAGCCGTCGCAATCCCGCAAGATCGCCTCCACTTTCGACACGTCGTCAAGGTCCACGGCGATGTCGGCCAGGCAACTGCCGCGGCGCTCCTTCCTGATCTTCTTGGTCATGTCGAGGGCGGCGGCACAATCGACCCGCGCCATCGTCTTGGCCAGCGCGGCGATTTGCCACTCGCGCTGCTCGGTTGCCGCCCACTTTCCGGCCATGCCGGCGGCCTCGCGGACGAGCTTCTCGCCCCCAGGGCTATCCCCCAACTGCACGGCCAGGGCGCCCAACTCGGCAAGCGAGAGAACCCGCTGCGGGTCGTCAAGATTTCTCGCCCGCACGATCGCCTCGGCGACGAACCGCAGGGACTTCTCGCGATCGGAGCCGGCGAAATGCTCCGCCAGGCCCTTGAGCTGCCGGCACGCCTGCCCGGGATCCTGCGGCACCATGCTCAGGGCTTCGTCGATGTCCTCCTCCGCCGCGCTGTAGATGTCGTTTCTCTTCGGCCGAGGCGCGGCGGAGTTCTTTGCGGCCGGCGGCTTTTTCTTCTCGGCCTCCTGCGCATCGAGCGCCGCCAGCCGACCGCGGGCCCAGCCCTGCATGTAGCCGTCGTTGACCGTGACCAGGAGTTTTAGGATTCTCCGGGCGGCGGCGGCGCGCTGCTGGCTCTCGTCGGCGAGAACCGGCGGCGTGGACCATTTGGGCGGCGGCTCTTCGCTGCGGAGCATCTTCAGCACCGCGTCGCTCACGCCGGCAGCCGTCTTCAGGCCGGAGAACCGGTAACCGTCCTTCTCGGCGGAGACGTAGACCGTCCCCTTGCGAAGGCCGGCGAGACGGAACTTGCCATCGGCGCCGCTGCGCGTGTCGATCGGCGTCGGGGCGTCGCCGGAGTTGAACACGTGCACGCCCGCCAGCGGTTTGCCGGATGAATCCACGACTTTGCCCTGCACGACGCCGCTGATCGAGCGGAGCGCGATCTTGCCGAAGTCGATCGTTCCGCCGACGGTTGCGGTGATCGACTTTGTGCCGCGGGTCTCGCAGCCCGTCGCCGAGGCGCGAATCTCGTAACTGTCGCCGGCCCAGAGACCGCCGATCTGGAACTTTCCGGCCGCGTCGGTCGTGCCCGTTTCGCAGCCGAAACTGGTGCCATGATCGCCGAACCACAGGTTGATGATCAACTCGATTTTGGCATTGGGCAGCGGTTTGCCGTCGTCATCGGCGGCAATACCCTTTGCCGTGCAGGAGGTCTTCTCGTCCAGGACCAGGCGGACCGGACCTTTTTGCTGGCTCATGGCGACGTTCACCGGCTCGGCGGCGGCGCGGCTGGTGCGTGCGCGGACGTTCAACCGCATCTTAGGCGTGACACTCTCGAAGGAGAACTTGCCGTTGCGGTCGGTGCGGATGTCTCTGCCGGGAAAGAAGTGGTCGTTCATGCTCACCGAGGTGCAGACGATCTTCGCCCCGGCCACCGGCTTGCCCGACCTGTTAACGACCAGCCCTTCCAGCCCCGACAGCTTGACCCGCGGCAGGCGGAGAGTTTCGAGTGTGGTGTCGCCTTTGATTTCCACCTCGACCCGCCGCGGGTACGCCCGCGACGCAATCTGGTATCCGCCTCCCGTCAGGCGATACTGATATTGAATGGCGACCTTGCCCAACGGCGCGAAAAAGGCGAATCGCCCCGCGGCATCGGAACGCGGTGTTCGGTAGCTGATCGTGCCGTTGGGCTGGCGGAAAGGCTCGTCTGCCGCGAAGTACGGCGCGCGGCTTCTGCCGGTTGGCATAAGGAAGACGCTTACGTCCGCGATTCCCTCGCCGGTCTGCTCATCGAGCACCCTGCCCTGGACTCTGGCGGCTTGATGGAGCACAAGCGCCACGCTGGCCGTTTCACCCGGCTTGACCTCCACCGCCGGGGCCCTTTCCGAGTAGATGGGTCGGTCGGGGGGTATGCGCGGCCGCGATAACGTGGTTGTCACGGTGTGCTTGCCGGCCGGGACACCGTCGATCTCGAACGTGCCGTCGTTGCGTGTTGTGGTCCTCTCGCTGTAGAAGATCTCATAAGCCGGCAGCGGTTGCCCTTGGGGGGCGGGAGACCTGAGGATATTCGAGTTGTCCAGCACGAGATGCACCCCAGCCGCGGCCTTCGGGTTTTCCGGGCAAACGGCGGTTCCGCGAATCGTGCCGCTGCGGCTGAGACGAACCGTGGCCGACTGCTCCAAATTGAGCCTCACCTCCGGCTTACCGAATCCCTCGGCGCGAACCGCCGTCCGCGCCCAACCGCGCAGCGGCAGCCAGCGGAGGGTGAAGCTGCCGCCGCCGCCGCTTTTGGTCGCCAGTTCATCGTTCAGCTTGGGCGGAAACACCAACATCGAACCGGAATACCCCTGCGGCGACGGCACATTCCAACAGGATCTCAGCCGGATGCTGGCCTTCGCGATCGGCTTGCCAGCGGCGTCGAGCAAATGGCCGTGGTAGTCCCTGACGTTCTGGAGCACAATCCGCACATCGCGATTCGAGTCGGCGGGCGCGGCCGCACCGGGCTCGAACTCCCGATAGGAACGCACCTGTCCGCCGATGCGGCCTTTTGAGTCGCGGGCAGTCCAGACAAAGAACGAGGCGTGCCCCGCGGAACCATGGGACTTCAATCGGGCGATGCGGAACCTGCCCTTGTTGTCGCAGGTGGTCTCGGCGACCGTCACAGCCTCACCGGGCTCGCCGCGGTTCAGCAGCCAGACGGTGGCCCCGGGTGCCGGATTGCCTCCCATCTCGACGACCACCCCGGCGAAGGGACCGGCCGCCGGCATCTCTTTCCCGCTCGCCTTATCTGCCGTAGGCGACGGAGCCACGCTTTTCACCGCTTTCCCCGCGCCCATCGCGACAGGCGGGATGGACACAAACAGCACCATCCATGCCGCCACACCGCACTCGCTGAACCCACGCATGGCAAACTCTCCGTCAATCAGTCGTCGTCACATAACATAACAAGATGGCGAAATCGTATCCGGCACACGCCGTGTGCCGGCCGCACTTCTCCGCACACGGCGTGTGCGGGATACATTCCTCTCGTCCCCAGGCTCCGCGTTAATCTTCTCCGGGAAACCAAAAACCCTCGAAACGGAGCATACAGCGCATCCTTTCGGTCGGCGGCGCCGTCAATATATCGACGACTCTGATGAGCGAATCGTTCCACACGTCGCCCGGCGAAACCTCGATCCACCTTTCGATCACCCCGGCGGCATGGTCGAGGTCGGCCAGCGCCCAGGCCGTCAGCAGCCCGCGATTTCCCATTACCGTACGTACGCCGTCGGCCGTCTGATCGTTCGGGGCGGTGCCGAGCAGCAGTTGTGTTGCGGACTGCGGATCGACCAGGGCGAGGACCCTGGCGGTGAGAATCGCCGTCTGCTGGATCTCGGTCGGCGACGACCACCCTTCGGCGACCGGCCGGATCGCCAGCACGCGATCGACCAATTCGCCCAGGTCGGGGTAGCCGATCTGCTTGGCCTGCACGGCAAGCTCGGCGGCAAAGCCGCTCCGCCCCCCCTCGCTGCTCCAGCCGCGGAACGGCTCGGGCTGATCCCAATAAATGCCCATGCTGCGGTCGATCAGCGAGCGGGCGAGTTTCGCATCGTGCGGAGCGATGACGGTCGCTATCCAGCCGTAGGCCTCGGCTTTCGATTTCACGGCGGCGTAGGCATCCATCCCTTCAACAACGCGAATCGCCACCCGCGGCCGAGTGGGCGCCAAGTTGTAGGCGATCTGCATCCGCACGTTGTCGCGTTGCGTGCTGTTCTTGTCGAGTCGGCCGACGATCTCCAGGGCCTTGTCGAGATTCTGCACCGCGATCACCGTGGCGATCCGCGCCATCGCCCGTTGCTTTTCGTTGCCGCGGCCTGAAGGATACACGTCGGTACACGGTTTCAGCAGCTTCATCGCCCCGGCGAAGTCATGCGGGGCCAGGGCGGTGGCCACCAGCCCGCGATAATAGGTCTGATCGATGTCCGTACCCATTTTTGCGGCCGCGACCGCGGCTTCTTCAGCGAGTTTCTTGCCGGCCTCAACGTCTCCCAGCCGCGTGACGAACTGCGACATTGCCGCCATCGCCCAGGATCGCTCGGGCTGATCGAGCCGCCGGGCACGTTGAATCGCCTCCTCGGCGAACTGCCGGGCCTTTTGCGGATCGGACGCGGCAAACCGCTCGGCCAGCGAATTGAGCGAGAAGTAGGCATCGCGATCGTTGCACTGGACCAGCAGGGAGATCGCCTCTTCCGCATCGTCCGCGGCGATCTGCTCGGCGGCGGCTTTGTGCGCCAGCCCATCGAAACCTCCGCCCAGCGTCTTCGACCATTTCAGCGCCTGCTCGGGATCGAGGCGCGCCATGTACTCGACCGCCCAGCGCGACTTGCCGCCGGGCGCCGCCCAGAGCTTTTCGAGCAACCGCCGCACCACCTTCCGCTCGTAGGCCGGCGAGGCCGGCGGACGCTCGGGCTTCCAGGGCGAAACCGGCTCGTCGTTGCGAAGCAGGCGGAGGCTGACGCCGCTGCGGTTGGCCTGCGTCGCGACGGCCGCAAACCGGTAACCGTCTTTTTCGGCAAAGACGAAGAGCGGCCCGATCCGCAGGCCGACCAGGCGGAACCGCCCCTTCGCATCGCTATGGGTGCTGAGCAGCTTGGGGGCGTCGCCCGCGTTGAAGACGCGAACGCCCGCCAGCGGACGGCCGGACGAATCTGTCGCGATTCCCTCGACTGATCCATTGACGGCAACCAACGTCAGCCGGCGCAAGTTCATCGTCTGCCCCGGCCCGACCCTGAACTGCAACGTCTCGGCCTTTTCATATCCCTTGGCGGTGACGGATGCCTGGTAGGAGAATCCCGGCCAGAGATTGCGCACCGCGAATCGCCCCTCGGCGTCCGTGTCGCAAAGGCCGCCGGTAAAGCTCAAGCCGTACGCTCCCAGTATCCAGATGCCGGAGATGGCGACTGCGGCACGGCGAACCGGTCGGCCGACCGTATCGACGCAGCGGCCGCGAATCATCGAGGCCTTGCCCGGCGAAATCGCCAGCCGCAGCGTACCGGCCACATCGATAGGGCGGCGTTCGATCACATCGCTCACGGCAGTATCGGTCCGGGCGCGGATCGCTGCCGGCTCCTTCGCCCGAAGGCCTTTGATCGTGAACGTGCCGTCGGCAGCGCTGCGTTGGGTGATGATCTCCTCAGCAGCCATCCCCCCCCGCGACATCAGGCATTCCACCTCCGCGTCGGCCACCGGCTTGCCGCTCTCATCGACCACAACACCATCCAGCCGGGCCGCTCGCTCCAGCTCAATCGTCGGCCAGACAACGTCCTTCCTTGCGTCGGCGGTGGGGAAATAGGAGGCCTTCGGCGAACGATAGTCGCCGACCTGTAGCGGCTGGACGTAATCCTCGGGCGTCTCGCCGACGTTGACCCGGACCTTGCCCGGCGGCAGATAAACGACGAATCGGCCGTCGGCCCCGCTGGTGACTTCTCGTGCCCCGTTCTGGCGACCCTCCGGGGACATCTGATATCCCCGTAGCTTGACGCCCGCAACCCCTTGCTTAGTCTTGCCGTCGATCACGCGGCCGCGGACGGCAACCGCTGGGAACAACTCGACCTTAACCGCCGCCGTTTTGTCCGCCGCCACCTCGACGGGAATCTGCTGCTTCGCATAATACGGAAGCGGCGACGCGTAGAGCTCGGGATTGACCGTATGAGTGCCGGCCGGAACGTCGTCGAAGCGGAACGTGCCGTCCTTCCCTGAGGACGCGGTGGCGTGATAGAAGACGCGAAACGCCGCCTTGGCGTCGCTGGTTCGAGCGCCGCCGTAAAGCTGGAACTTCACCGCCTCGCGCACCGAAGCGTTCCCGGGAACTGCCAACGATCCGCGGATGCTGCCGCTGCGGGCAAGGCGCAGCGTGACGGGGGCATCAACGTCCCAGATAACCGATGGCGAGCCGAAACCGGCCGCCGTCACTCGGCAGCAAACCGAGCCGCTTGTCGGCGCGCCTGGCAGCGTGAAAGCTCCATCCGCGGCAGTCTGGCACGACAATTCGCCGCTCAGATCCGTGCCCAACTCGATGCCGGCGGAGGGCGCGTCGTGGATGCTGCTTGCGTAGATCGTTCCAAGCCGAACCCGCGCGTTGGCGATTGGCTTGCCTGCCGCGTCTTCCACGCGGCCGCGATATTCGCGGACCTCCTGCAACTGCACGCGAAGATTCTGCCGCGGAGTCCATCGCGGCCATGCCCAGGGGAACACATCTCCACCAAGCCGTCCGCGCGAATCCCTGGCAACCACGTGCGGCACCGGCCAATTCGGTCGAATGTACTCCTTGGAATTGCGAAGAACGAATCGCCCTTGGGCGTCGGCGACGGTCTTCATCAGCGCCTTGGCGTCGTGGTCGTATGGGCCGCCGACGAGCCAAACCGTAGCGCCGCTCACCGGTTCGCCCGTGGAATCAACGACGCGGCCCGCCAGCGCCCCCGCCGTCGCTTTCCGCTCGCCCGTCTCTGCGTTGCACGCTACACTCGTCAGAAACGCCAGCGCCAGATGCAACCCAGCCGACACGACGCACGTTCTTCGCGTCGCCTGCATAGTTCTCTCTCCTTTGCGAGGGTGTTCATCGAAGCCGTCGCAGATTGAGGGCAACGTCATTCGGCTTTCCGCTATCAACGGTTGATGTGCGAGGTTCGCGTCCTCCTCAGGCTCGAGCGTGCGGATCTTGCTGAGATCCTTGCCACGGCATTGCCTCATTATAGCTGCCTCCCCCCTAGAAAGTAACAGCATGGCCTCGGTTGCTGGTGGTTTGCCACCGGAGGAGAGCGAGTCTTAACCGGCTGGCAAGCGAAAAACTGGCACGATAGACCGCCGCACTTTACGGGCCGAACCCGGGTTGTGCTCGCGGTAGCGGCAAGTGACCTGGCGCACGAATCACTTCGTCGGTTGGCCGACGGCCTCGGGCTTTTGCAACTCTTCGATAAACGCGAGCGGGTTGACTATCAGGCCGCCGGGAGTCCTTGCCGCCGTTTTCATCCACAAAGCGGGAATCGCTTCCGGCTTGATATACGGCTTAACCTGGTAAGCCAAGGCTGCAAGGCCCGCGAGATAGGGAACCGTCCAACTCATGCCGCCGTCCCGCCAGAACATGTAATCGTCCGGCCCGGCGAAGTAGGCGGTGGTGCGGTTGCCGGCGGGAACGCCCAGCCTGCCGGGCGGGCTGAAGAGGTAGAAGAGGTACTGCCCGACGTAACCGCCGGGCGTCTCCGCGTCCTTGGCGAGGTCCCGCTTCAGCATCATGATTGGCAGATCGGCCTGGTCGCAGCTCACGACAAGAATGCCCTCCGCGGCGGCGTGCTTGACCGCGCCCGCCCATAGCTGGTGATCGGACCACTGCGAAAACGCCCCCAGCGAGATGCTGACGACCCGCACCTTCTGATCGGCCGGCAGCTCGCGGTTGTGCTTGACAATTCGTTCGAGCAGGGCGGCGTAGGGCGTGCAATGCTCCTTCCACCATTTCCACATCGGCACGGCGTAGTAGTGGACCGACGCGGCCGGAGCGACCCCACACGTCTTGCCGACGGCAATGCTGGTGACCGGCGAACCGTGCATTTGCGGCGGCACGTCTTTCGTGTCAACCGCCTCATAGGCCACTACGCGGTCCTTGTATTCGCGATGATCGCGGAGCAAGGGCTGATCAATGATGGCGATGTGGACGCCGCGGCCGTCGATGCCGCGCTGGTGCAGTTTGCGAACGCCCAGCCCCGGGTTCTTGCCGTCTTCCAGGAGCCTGGCCGGATCGAATCCCCGGGGCAGTCTGTGCGGCGGCGGCCACTGCGTGCGACGGTCGAACGGCAGTCTGCTCAACTTCGACGATTGCTCTCTCAGGTCGAGCTTCAGCAGCGAGGCGTTGGCCACTCCCGAAAACATGTCGAGTGTGGCGAGATCGTCAACGCGTCTGAGGACGATGGGCCGCTCCATGCCGATGTCGAGCGGCTCTTGCCCGACCAGAACGCGGAACAGTCCGTACGAGCTCCCTTCGCCGAACCGCATGAAGATGGCCTGCACCCCGGGATACTCCACTGTCAATACCTTGCCGTCCCCGTCCTTCTCTTCGTGCTGCTTCGACGCTGCGCCCAAGAGGGCCTTCAGTTCGGCGGGGGTGGTCAGGCGGAAACAGATCTCTCCGCTCTTGACGCCCGCACGCAGCGCCTCAGCCGCAGTGGCGGGTTTCTTGGCAGGCGCGGCGCCGCCGGCGGAGATGGTCTGGCACGCCATTACCGCACAGCCCAGGATCACAGCCGCCAGATTGAGTCTCTTCGTGGATGGCATCGGACGAGACCTCCGCACAAAGAAATCGGTTAGCGTCGATCTTCCAGAACGGAAAACAGGCTACAATGAATATATCTGTGGCCCTCAACATTGCAAGCTGTGAAGTCGTTCATTTTCCAGGGAGTGCGAAATAAATGCGTCATCTCCACGTTCCGGCGGGTTTCTGGCTTTGTTGCGGCGTTTTGCTGTTGTTGGCGAGCATAGCCGCGGCCCAACCGGACGCCGCCAACCCAACGGCGAAGCAGCAACCGCAAGCCGGCGGCGAAAACCGCGAAACCGCCAAGACCGACGCGGCGAAAACCCCCGCCGCCACGATCCCCGACGCCGCACACCAGCCGGTCCTCACCACCCACAGCGTCACCATCGCCGGCCAGCGCGTCTCCTACACGGCCGAAGCCGGAATGCTGCCGCTGTTGACGCCCGAGGGCGGCCTGCGGGCGTCGGTCTTCTACGTCGCCTATCTGAAACAGGGGGACGATCACCCGGACCGTCGCCCGTTGACGTTCTGTTTCAACGGCGGGCCCGGCTCCTCGTCGGTCTGGCTGCACCTCGGCGCGCTCGGGCCGCGGCGGGTGCGGCTGAACGAAACCGACGTGACGAAGCAAGTCCCGTTCGGACTGTCGGACAACCAGTTCTCGATCCTGGACGCCAGCGACCTGGTGTTCATCGACCCGGTGGGCACCGGCTATAGCCAGCCGGGGAAGAAGGAGAAGGCCGAGCAGTTCTTCGGCGATTTGTCCGACATTCAATCGGTGGGCGGGTTCATTCAACTCTGGACGACGCGGCACCAGCGCTGGCTTTCGCCCAAATACCTTTGCGGCGAGAGTTACGGCGTGTTTCGCGCCGCCGGACTGGCCCGGCAACTGCACGCGCACTACGGAATGACCATGAACGGCCTGATCTTCATCTCCGGGCTGCTCGACGGCGACGTGCCGACCTGCCAGATCTCGCTGCCGGCCTACACGGCGACGGCCCACTATCACAAGAAGTTGCCGCCCGATCTGCAAGCCGACCTGCCCAAGGCATTGGCCGAAGCCCGCGAGTTCATGCGCGGCGAGTATGCGTCGGTGTTGTTTCAGGGCACGTCGCTGCCGCCGCGGCAACGCGTGCGGGTGGTGGCGAAACTCGCGCGGCTGACCGGGCTGTCCGCCCGCGTCATCGAAGACAACGATCTCTGCGTCGAGCCCTCGACGTTCTGCGTCGAACTGCTCCGCGACCGCGGACTGGTTGTCGGCCGCCACGATGGCCGCATCACCGGCCATGAGAGCGCTGCGGGGCGCGGCACGGCGGATTCAACCCCTCGTTATCCGGGATCGACGGCGCCTTTTCCGCCGCCATGAACGCCTACGTCCGCGGCGAGCTGAAGTTCACCGACGACCTGCCTTACGTGGTCCTCGGCAACGTCGGTCCGTGGACCCATCAGCCGAAGGGGGGCGTGATGCACGATTTCGCCGGCGAAATGCGGGCCAATCCGCACCTCCGCGTCCTGGTGCTCAACGGCCGCTGCGATTTGATGTGCCCGGTCGAGATGATCCGCTACAACATCGACCACTTGAAGCTCGACCCCGCCCACCTCCGCAACATCAGTTACGCGGAGTACGCGGCCGGCCACATGATGTACCTGAACCTGCCCGACTTGCAGAAGATGCACAAGGACCTGGCGGGATTCATCCGCTCATGGTGAAGCGGCGCGGCAAAGGGGCAGGCACTTTTTTGGAGCCAAAATGGGCCGAAAAATGAGCCAGTCCCCGACCTGTCTCCGCTCATGGTGAAGCGGCGCGAAAGCGGTACGTGCCCGACTCGATCGAGAGGACCACGCGGCCGTTTTCGCTGCGGAGATATTTGACGCCGGCCGCCTCTGCGATCGGTTTTCCTGATTCGGTCACGCCGGCAGGATCAGTCGCCGGAACGTAGACCGTTCCACGGGTATTGGCGGGCAGCGTCACCTCCATCGTCAACTGGCCGTCCTCGCGTCGCCAGTCGCTTACGATCCGCCCGTAAGGAGAGTCGTGGTACGCCTTCACCCAGGTCAGGCCGCCGACGATGGCCGGTTTGATAAGGACCTGCTTGAAGCCCGGCGCGGCGGGGCGGATGCCGGCCAGCGATTCGGTGTGCCAGGCGGCGATGCTGCCGCCAAGCGACGGCATCAGCGCCATGCCGCCCGCCCAGGTCTCTTTCATCAGGTCGTTGCCGCTGCCCCGGGTCAAACTGTGCCACGAGGGGAAATCCCGCGCCGAGACGATCGCCCAAGCAACATCGGGGGCGAGATCGGCGAGCACCTGCAAGAGATATGGCGTCGAGACGAAACCGGTTGAGACGTGATTGCCGTGCGCGGCAATCTCGCGGAGCAGGGCCCGTTCGACGGCCGGGCGGCTCTCCGGCGGCACGATGCCCAGCTCCAACGGCAGCACCTGGCCGGCCTGCGTGCAGGGGCGGTCGCCGCTCCACCAGACTTTGTGCAACCGGTCCAACGGCGCCGGCACTTCCCAATTGCCGTGAATCGGCTTCCAGCCGGGGACGCCGTAGATGCCAGTCTTGCGGTCAAGGAACTTCTGGTTGAAGGCGGCGCGGACCCGCTCGGCAATCTCGGCATACCGCCGGGCGTCGTCGCGGCGGCCCAACATCTCGGCCGTGCGGCCGACGATCTGCGCATAGAGAAAATGTGCCGGCCCGTTGATCAGCGGCCGGGGCGTCTCTTCCACCGGCAGCCAGTCGGCCAGTCCCCAATCCTGGAAGTTGCCGCCCAGCGTGCCGAGATAATCGACGTAGCGCTTCATCGCCGGGTAGCTCTCGCGCAATAGCGAGTCGTCGCCGTAGTAGAGATACCAATGCCACGGCCCCCAGACGACGCAGCCGCCCCACCAAGGACTGTTGTAATCGTCGAAGAACGACCCGGGGGCGACGTTCGGGCAGTTGCCGTCGGAACGCTGGCCGTCGAGAATGTCGTGTACCCAGCGCTCGTACATCGTTCGCGAATCGAAGAGATAGACGGCCGAGGGAAGCATGGTCTGGATGTCTTCCGTCCAGCCCTTCCACTCGCGCACCGGATCGTTCGGCAGGAACGTGGTATACGCCACCACCGTCCGCCGCACGCAATCGTTCAGCCAATTCTGCATCTCATCCGAGCAGCGGAAACTGCCGGAGGGCGTGTACATCGACGAGATCCGGCAGCCCACCAGATCGCTCGCGTCGGGCTTCGACGCCAGGCCGGTCACTTCCACCCGCCTCATGCCGGCGTGAAAGAAGCGCGGTTCGTAGGTCTCTTTGCCGCCGCTGCCGGCGAGCACGAAGCGGCTCGTCCGCGGCTGGGCGTCGCTGGGAATCGTGGTGATGAGGATTTGCGTGCCGGCCGGCCCGGCGGCGCGGAGCCGGACCCAGCCGTTGATCGTCCGGCCGAAATCCCAAACCCACGCCCTCTTCTTCGCGTCGAAGGTGACGCTCGTCGGCCGCACCTCGCCGATGATGCGATTGAACGGTTCCCGCTGGCTGACAAGCTTGCCCGCCGGAGCGCTCACCAGCGCCACCGGCCGCCAGTTGCGGGCCGTCTTGCGGCGGTCGATGTCCTCCCGCGCAATCCAACTCCGGGTAATCTCGCCGTCCGACCAGCGCCAATCGCCGTCGGAGTTGATGACCGTCTCCGAACCGTCGGCAAAACGTAGATGAAGGTCCAAGAGCAGCTTCGGCTTGTCAACGTAGGCGTTGGTCTCAAAGCGGTGGACCCAGGGATCGCGCTCCAGGCCGTACCAGCCGTCGGCCAGCGTGACATCGAGCGTCTTGCGGCCCGGTGCGGCGAAGCGGTCGGTCACGTCGAAGGCGAGATACTGCACCCGCTTGTCGTAAGTCGTAAATCCCGGCCCAATCACGTAGTCGCCGACTTTTCGTCCATCGATCATCAATTCGGAGAAACCGAGCCCGGAAAAGAAGACCGTGGCCCGCGTCACCGGCTTGGCGACTTCGATCTCGCGGCGCAGGTAGACCGCGGCGTGATGGGTGTCGGCGTTCGCCCCGATCCACTTGCCGCGCCAGTCGGCGGCACAAAGCTCGCCGGTCGTGAACGTCGCCAGCCTGCTCCACGGCGACGGCACGCCGTCCTTGTCCCATACCATCACTCTCCAAGAATATCGCTGCCCCGCTTGCAGCGGCTTTCCGGCGTAACGAACGGCAAGCGACCGATCGCCGACAAGTTTGCCGCTGTCCCAAGCGTCATCAACAATGACGCGGTAGGCCGTCTGCTTCTGCCCGCGCTGGCCGGATTCCATCCGCCAACTGAATCGCGGATGCGGCACGTCGATGCCGATCGGATCGAGACGGTATTCGCAGCGGAGGTCCGTGATGGCCAGAGCAGCATGTTCGCCGCCTGTCGCCGCGGGAAGATTGTCGGCGTCGATCGCCTCTCCACCGCCGGCGTTCGACGCGGCCAGCGGACACAGCAGGGCGAGTAATGCAAGGAGGTCGAATTTGGCTGTTCTGTTCATTGGCGGGAGTTTCCTTGGTGGGATGTAGCCGTAACCGGTGGGATTCTCTTGACGCCTGCCCTTTCGCTATTGTAATGACGACCGAACCGATGTCAAAACAAGTTGGGTTGATGGCGGGAGAACCGTAGAGCCCTTGCTCCCGCGTCCCGTGTGCGGGCCGTCTGAAACGTCGGGCCCTGGTTGCAGCGATGGCCTCGCTGAGAGAAAATGGCAGCATGAAGCAGAACGCTTGTGCCTGCCTGGTCTTGCTGGTCTGTGCCGCGTCGCTCGGCGGATGCGGAGGACCGGGGCCGTCCACACCAGCGTCAGCCGAATTGCCGACGCCGACGGAGATCGCGGCGGCGGAACGGGCGGGGTCGGAGAGCTGCCGCGAGTGCCATGCCGACTTCTACAAACTCTGGGCCGACTCGCACCACGGCCTGGCCATGCAGCCATATTCCGCGGCGTTCGCCAAGGCCTCCCTTACTCCCCAGCATGACGACGCCGCAATCGGACGGTGCAAGTACCACGCGGAGATCGGCCCGGACGCGGGCTGGATACGACAAGTCGGCTCCGACGGCGAACGCAAGTACCCGATCGCGCAGGTGATGGGTGGAAAGAACGTCTACTACTTTCTCACGCCGCTGGAGCGCGGCCGGCTGCAAGTGCTGCCGCTGGCCTACGACGTCCACAAGCAGACCTGGTACGACATGGCCGCCAGCGGCGTGCGGCATTTTCCCGACCGACGCGACGCCGCGTTGGACTGGACCGACCGCATGTTCGCCTTCAACACCACCTGCTTCAATTGCCACGTGAGCGAACTTGCCACGAACTACGACCTCGCCAGCGACACCTATCACACCACCTGGGCCGAGCCGGGCATCAGTTGCGAATCGTGTCACGGCTCGGCCAAGGAGCACGTCCGCGCGATGCGGGCCGTCGCCCCCGGCAGCAAGCCGAAAGACCCCATTGTCGCCTTTCGCTCCGCGAAAGCGGCGTACTTTCGCGGAGCGAAAGGCGACAATAATGGTCTTGCCAACGCTAATGAGATCAAGATCATTCGCGCGAAGGACTTGACTGCCGCAGAGATGAACGACCTCTGCGCGGCCTGCCACGCGAAGATGGTGCCGCTCTCGCTCGACTTCCGCCCGCGCGGGCGGTTCTTCGATCATTTCGACCTGATTACGCTGGAGCACGCCGATTTCTATCCCGACGGCCGCGACCTCGGCGAAAACTACACGTACACTTCGTGGCTGATGAGCCCCTGCGCCCGTTCGGGCAAGCTCGATTGCAGTCACTGCCACACGCCCAGCGGCCGGCCGCGGTTTGAGGGCGAGGCCGCGAACCAGATGTGCATGCCCTGCCACGCGACGGAGGTGCGGCGGCCGGCCGAGCACGGCCATCACGCCGTCGGCAGCAAGGGGAACCAATGCGTCGCCTGCCACATGCCCATGACGCGCTTCGCGGCGATGGGGCGAACCGACCACTCGATGCGGCCGCCCACCCCGGCCGCGACCATCGCCTTCCACTCGCCCAACGCCTGCGGAATCTGCCACAACGACCACGACGCGGCCTGGGCCGACCAGTGGGCGCGGAAATGGTACAAGCCCGATTACCAGGCCGAGACGCTGCGGCGGGCGGAGTTGATCGATTCGGCCCGCAAGCGAAAGTGGCGGCGGCTGCCCGAAATGCTGGCCGACCTGGAGAAAACCTGTGGCGACAAGGTCTACAGGAATTCGCTCGTGCGGCTGCTGAGCGGTTGCGACGACGGCGGCAAGTGGCCGGTGCTCGTCGGCCGGCTGCGCGACGCCTCGCCGCTGGTTCGCTCCAGTGCGGCGTCGGCCCTGGGGGCGCATTTGACGCCCGAGACGGTCGCGGCCCTGTTGGCGGCCGCCGGCGATCCGTCGCGGCTGGTGCGGATTCGCGCGGCGATGGCCCTGGCGCCGCTGCCGCCGCAGTCGCTGGCCGGCCAGCAGGATCGGGCCAGGCTGGAGAAGGCGAATCGCGAATTCATCGCGGCCATGCAGGCCCGGCCCGACGATTGGGCCTCCTACGCCAATCTCGGCAACTTCTACATGGAGCGTCAGGACTTCGCCGCGGCGGTCGCGTGCTTCGAGACGGCCGTGCGGCTGGAGCCGCGGCAGGTCGCCCCGCTGGTGAACGCCTCGATGGCCTACAGCAACATGGCGGACAGCGACAAGGCCGAGCGGAGTTTGCGGCGTGCGCTGGAGATCGAGCCCGGCAACGCGGCCGCCAACTTCAATCTCGGCCTGCTGCTGGGCGAACAGGGCCGCGCGGCGGAAGCGGAAAAGGCGCTGCGGGCCGCCTTGAAGAGCGATCCACAGATGGCGGCAGCGGCCTTCAACCTCGGCGTGCTGCTGGGCGAAAAGCGCCTGGACGAGGCGATCGCCTGCTGCCAAAAAGCCCACGACCTGCGTCCCGCCGACGCCAAGTACGCCCACACGTTGGCCTTCTTCCAGCGAAAGAAGGGAAACACCGCCGCCGCCGCCAAGTTGCTGCGCCAGGCCATCCGCTGCGAGCCGTCCTATCTTGACGCCTACTTGCTGCTGGGAGAAATTTACGAGGAGCAGCACGATTTTTCTGCGGCCGCCAAGGTCTATAATGATGCCTCGCAGATCGATCGATTGCCGCCGCAGTTGCGCGGCCAATTAGAAACGAAATCGAAAGAGCTGTTGTCCGTTCCCCGGAGATAATGCAATGCACCATATTCCTTCTGGTTCCCACGCTCCGCGTGGGAACCGCCTGTCGGCGACGCCGCCGAGGATCGCAGAAGACGGCGGGCGGGGGCGTTCCCACGCGGAGCGTGGGAACGAGGGGTATCGCTTTCTCGCCTCCCTCATCATGTTGCTGGCCCTGCCGGCCGCTCTGCACGCCGCCGAAGCGCCGTCGCGGCCGAATATCCTCTACATCATGGCCGACGATCACGCCGCCCACGCCATCGGCGCCTACGGCAGCCGGATCAACAAGACGCCGCAGCTCGACCGCCTCGCCCGCGACGGCATGCGGCTCGACGCCTGCTTCTGCGTCAATTCGATCTGCACGCCCAGCCGCGCCTGCATCTTGACGGGCAAGTACAGCCATAAGAACGGCGTGCCGGTCTTCAATCGCTTCGACGGCTCGCAGCCCACCTTGGCCAAGTACCTGCACGCGGCCGGCTACTACACTGGCATGATCGGCAAGTGGCACCTCGGCAGCGACCCGACCGGCTTCGACCGCTGGACCATCCTGCCCGGCCAGGGCGTCTATCACAATCCCGACTTCCTCGAAGCGCGAAGTAGCACGGGCATCTTGGCCGTGCCTCACGGCCAAGATGCCCGTGCTACCGAAGGGCCGGGCCGGCGGCGGATCCACGGCTACGTGACCGACATCATTACGGATCTGTCGATCGACTTCTTGAAGAACCGCCCGAAGGACAAGCCGTTTTTCCTGATGTGCCACCACAAGGCCCCGCACCGCCCCTGGGACCCGGACGACAAGCATTTCACGCTCTACGACGAGGAGGACATTCCCGAGCCGGCCACGCTCCGCGACGATTACGCGACGCGGACCGACGCCGCCCGCGAGGCGACGATGCGCGTCGGCCGCGATCTCGGCCGCCGCGACCTGAAGGCCGCTCCGCCGCCGGGGCTGAAGGGGGACGACCTGCTGAAATGGAAATACCAGCGGTTCATCAAGGATTACCTGCGTTGCGTCGCCTCGATCGACGACAACGTCGGCCGGCTCTTGGATTTTCTCGACCGCGAGGGCCTGAGCCAGAACACCGTGGTGATCTACACCAGCGATCAGGGCTTCTTCTTGGGCGACCACGGCTGGTTCGACAAGCGGTTCATGTACGAGCAGTCGATCAAAATGCCCTTTCTGATCCGTTGGCCCGGCGTGATCCAGCCCGGCTCGACGCAGGCGGCGATGGTGCTGAACGTCGATTTCGCCCCGACGCTGATGGAAATCGCGGGCCTGAAGCCGCCAACAGGGGACTGTCCCGATTTTCGCCCCGGCGAAAATGGGACTGTCCCCCTTGCCGCCGGCCCCTTTGCCGATCCGCACATGCAGGGCCGCAGCTTCCTGCCGCTGCTCCACGGACATCGCCCCGCCGATTGGCGCACGAGTTGGTACTACCGCTACTACCACGACCCCGGCGACCACAACACCCGGGCCCATTACGGCGTCCGCACCGAAACGCACAAGCTGATTTACTTCTGGAAGAAGAAGCAGTGGGAGTGCTATGATTTGGTTCACGATCCCGACGAATTGCACAACCTCGCCAACGATCCCGCCCACGCCGACTTGGTGGCCAAGCTCAAGGCGGAGCTATATCGCCTGAAAAAAGAGGTGCAAGACAACGACGAATTCGCCGATCGCCAGCCGACGACCAGTTCCTACGTTCCGTAGTCCGGGGGCACAGCCCGTAGGTTATGCTTTAGCATAACATCATGACGCGACGGCCAGAAAGTTGTTATGCTAAAGCATAACCTACGCGACCGATGGGCGATCAGAACCGAGAGTCCCGTTCCGGGTTTGATAAGAGGATTGCGGATAGAACGGCAAAAGGAGCCCCGCCATGAATAGAACCTGTCTCCCCGCCTTGTTGTTGGTTTCGCTGTTATCGGCCGCGGCGCCATCCTGGGCGGCCGATGCGTACGCCCGGCCGAATATCGTGGTGATCCTGGCCGACGACATGGGCTTTAGCGACATCGGCTGTTACGGGAGCGAGATTCCGACGCCGAATCTGGACAAACTGGCGGCTGGCGGGCTGCGGTTCACGCAGTTTTACAACACCGGCCGCTGTTGCCCCACCCGGGCGTCGCTGTTGACGGGCTTGTACCCGCACCAGGCCGGCGTCGGGCACATGACCGAGGACCAGGGGGCCGACGGATACCGCGGCGATCTCAACGATCGCTGCGTTACCATCGCCGAAGTGCTGCGATCGGCGGGCTACCGCACGGCGATGGCCGGCAAGTGGCACGTGACCAAGTTCGTGCAGCCGCGCGACGCGGCGAAGAAATTCAACTGGCCCTTGCAGCGCGGCTTCGATCACTACTTCGGGATCATCCAGGGGGGCGCGGACTATTTTCGCCCGAACCCGCTGACGCTGGAGAACGAGAACGTTTCGCCGGGCGAGGGCTTCTACACGACCGACGCCTTCGTCGATCACGCGATTCAGTTCATCGGCCAGGGGGACCGTGCGAAGCCGTTTTTTCTGTATCTGGCGTTCAACGCCCCGCATTTTCCGCTGATGGCGCCGGCGGCGGAGATCGCCAAGTTCCGTGGCAAGTACAAGATCGGCTGGGACGTGCTCCGCCAGCGGCGGCACGCGCGGCAGATCGAGCTGGGCATCATGGAGAAGCGCTGGCCGCTGTCGCCGCGGCCGCCGGCGGTGAAGGCGTGGCAAGACCTCTCGCCCGATCAACAGGACCGTTTTGATCACATCATGGCGATCTACGCGGCCGTGGTGGCGCACCTCGACACGGCCGTGGGGCGGTTGGTCGATGCACTGCGGCAGCGCGGCGAACTGGACAACACGCTCCTATTGTTCCTCTCCGACAACGGCGCCAACGCCGAGAGCGGCCCGAACGGCCGGCTGGAAGGGGAGCAGCCCGGGGCGAGCGGCTCGACGGTCTTCGAGGGCCAATCCTGGGCGACGCTCTCGAACACGCCGCTGCGGCGCTACAAACATTTCAACCACGAAGGCGGCATCGCCACGCCGTTGGTCGTCCATTGGCCCGCCGGCATCAAGACGCCCGGCGAGTTGCGCTCGCAGCCCGGACACCTCGTCAACCTGATGGCCACCTGCGTGGACGTCGCCGGAGCGACCTATCCGACAGAATTCAAAGGCCATGCGATTCAGCCGATGGAGGGCAAGAGCCTCGTGCCGGCGCTGGCCAATCGGCCGATCGAGCGCGACGCGCTCTACTGGGAACACGAGGGAAATCGGGCGGTGCGCGTGGGCAAGTGGAAGCTCGTGGCCGCGTTTCCGGCCGGCAAGTGGGAACTGTACGACATGGAAAAGGACCGCACCGAGCTCGACGATCTGGCGGCGGCCAAGCCCGGTCTGACCCAGGCCCTGATCGCCCAGTGGGAGCTGTGGGCCCGGCGGTCGCACGCGATCCCCTGGCCCTGGCGGCCGCCCTATGGCGCACGGTCCGAGAACGTCGGCAGCCGCGAAACCGCGTTTGACCTGAAACAGGGTGATAGTCTGCCGCGGGAGAAAGCACCGCGTGTGGCCGGCCGGTCGATCGACATCACCGCCACGATTTCCGGCGGCGGCGACGGCGTGATCGTGGCCCAGGGCGGAGGGCGGGACGGATATTCGCTCTATGTCAAAGGCGGAAAACTGGCTTTGGCCACGCGGCATGACGGCGAACTGACCGTCGTCGCCGCCACGGCCCACCTGCCGGCCGGCGAAACCGAGGTCTCCGCCCGCCTGGCCCACGACGGTAAGATTACCCTGAGCATCGCCGGCAGCATCGTGGCCAGTGGCGAAGCCCCCGGTCCCTTGGAACGCATGCCGATCGTCGGGTTGCAGGTAGGCCGCGACGAGAAGACGGCCGTCGGTCCCTATCAGGCGCCGTTCGCCTACAGTGGGAGAATCGGGCGAGTACGAATTCGGCTCGGAAACTAACACTACGCCACCAACTCAACGGCTGCAGGGCTTACCACGGAGACGCGGAGGACACGGAGAACAAGCAAACAAGACAGACAAACGACCGCAGAGGACGCAGAGGACGCAGAGGAGTGAATTCCGAAGGGAATCCCCTCCAAGAAGCCAGATATCAGTCCGATGAACGCAATCATCCCCTTGAATTTCTCTCCTCTGCGCTCTCTGCGTCCTCTGCGGTCGGCTTTCCCCTTTCCCTCCGTGTCCTCCGCGTCTCCGTGGTGAACATATTGCTTTGGTGTCAACCTTTCAGGCCGCCGGTATCCCGTCGATTCTTCACAGGAGCGTTGCCATGAAATCCGCTTTTTTGCTCGCCGCGCTGGCGGCAACCGTGTCGTTGAATCCCCTTGTCGGCCGTGCCGCCGAATCGCCGAAGCCGAACTTCGTCATCATTCTCATCGACGACATGGGCTACGGCGACGTTGGCCCGTTCGGCTCGAAGCTGAACCGCACGCCGCACCTCGACCGCATGGCCCGCGAAGGCATGCGACTGACGAGCTTCTACGCCGCGCCGGTCTGCACTCCGTCGCGGGCGCAGATGATGACCGGCTGCTACGCCAAGCGGGTCTCGCTGCCGAACGTGATCGGTGCGGTCTGTCCGATCGGCCTGAGCGCGAAAGAGCACACGATCGCTGAATTGCTGAAGCAACAGGGCTACGCCACGATGGCGGTCGGCAAGTGGCATCTCGGCGACCAGCCCGATTTTCTGCCGACCCGCCGCGGCTTCGATCATTATCTCGGGCTGCCCTACTCGAACGACATGGGCGGCAACGGCAAGGTCGTGCAAGGACGCCGCCAGCCGCCGCTTTTGCCGCTGTTGCGCGACAACGTGGTGATCGAGGCCCCCGCCGACCAGGACACGCTCACCTCGCGTTATACCGACGAGGCGGTCAAATTCATCGAGGCCAACAAGGACCGGCCGTTCTTCCTCTACCTGCCGCACACCGCCGTACACGTGCCACTGCATCCCGGCGCCGCCTTTAAGGGCAAGTCGGCCAACGGGCGGTTCGGCGATTGGGTCGAGGAGGTCGATTGGAGCGTCGGCCGCGTGTTGGACACCTTGGGCAGACTCCAAATCGCCGGGCGGACGCTGGTGCTGTTCACCAGCGACAACGGCCCCTGGCTCACGCAGGGCCGAAACGGCGGCTGTGCCGGGCCGCTCCGCGGCGGCAAGGGCACGACTTGGGAGGGCGGCATGCGCGAGCCGACCATCGCCTGCTGGCCCGGCCACATCGCCGCCGCTTCGGTCTGCGACGCGATGATGAGCGAGATCGACGTGCTGCCGACGCTCGTCGGGTTGGCTGGCGGCCATGTGCCGACCGACCGCAAGATCGACGGGGTGGACGTCTGGCCGTTGCTGGCGGGCCAGACCCGCGTCTCGCCGCACGAGGCGTTGTATTATTTCAACGGCAACCGCTTGGAGGCCGTCCGCTCGGGCTCATGGAAGCTGGCGATCGCGCCGCAGGGCACCGGCATGCCGAAGGGGGCCGCCCAGCCGGTGAAACACACCGGCCCGCGGCTCTATAATCTTGACCGCGACATCGGCGAACGCAACAACGTCGCCGCCCAACATCCCGAGGTCGTCGAGCGGTTGCTGAAACTGATCGAACACATCGGCGCCGACCTCGGCGCGGCGGGCACGGGCCCCGGCGTTCGCCCCCCCGACCGCGTCGAACGCCCGCAACCCTTGCTCAAACGCGCTGCCGCCGAGTATGATTGATCGGGAGCGCGGGCGTCCCGCCCGCATCCGGAGAACGTGTGAAGAGTGACCCCGTAGGTTATGCTTCAGCATAACACCAGGACGCAGCGCCCCGTGTTTGGGCCAGAAGGCTGTTATGCTGAAGCATAACCTACACGACTGCACGATTGAAAACTGATCGCTGACCCGTTTGTCAACAAGGGCGGGCGAGACGCCCGCGATCCGGATACTCGTGATTCGTCTTCCATGTGTTCTAACGGGGGTCTCCAGGCTATGTGTTCCTTCCGAGTTCTTACGTCGATTGCCGGTTCCGTGAGTGTTGCGATTGCGGTGCTTGCGACAGGCTGCCCGGCGGCGGCCGCTGGAAAGACGGCACAGGCGGCTCCACCGTTCTCGATTGGCCAGAAGGACTTTCTCCTCAATGGGCAGCGGTTCCTGATCCGTTGCGGCGAGTTGCACTTCGCCCGCATCCCGCGGCAGTACTGGCGACATCGTTTGCAGATGTGCCGGGCGATGGGACTCAATAGCGTTTGCGTCTACCTCTTCTGGAACCTGCACGAACCGCGGCCGGGCGAGTTCACCTGGCAGGGCATCGCCGACGCCCCCGAGTTCTGCCGCATCGCCCAGCAGGAAGGGCTGAAGGTCGTGCTCCGCCCCGGCCCGTATTCGTGCGCGGAGTGGGAGTTCGGCGGCTTCCCCTGGTGGCTGTTGAAGAAGGCGGACCTTCGCCTTCGCACGCAGGACCCGTACTACCTGGAGCGAAGCCGCCGCTATCTCCGCGAGGTCGGCCGCGTCCTGGCCCCGCTGCAAATCACCCGCGGCGGACCGATCCTGATGGTGCAAGTCGAAAACGAGTACGGCAGCTACGGCAACGATAAGCAGTATCTCGGCAAGCTCCGCGACGATCTGAGAGAGGCCGGGTTCGAGGTGCCGCTGTTCACCTGCGACGGCCCCTCGCAACTGAAAGCCGACACGCGGGCGGACACGTTTTGCGCCGTCAACTTCGGCGGCGATCCGGCGGGGGCGTTCAGGGCACTCCGCGCCATTCGCCCCAGCGGCCCGCTGATGTGCAGCGAATACTACCCCGGCTGGTTCGATTCCTGGGGCGAACCGCATCACACCGGCGATGCGGCGAAAATCGTCCGCGAATTGGAGTATATGCTCGATCACGACGCCTCATTCAGCATCTACATGGTGCATGGCGGCACGTCGTTCGGGCTGTGGTCGGGGGCGAACTGCCCGCCCTTCTCGCCGCAGACCTCCAGTTATGACTACGACGCGCCGATTTCCGAGGCGGGCTGGGCCACGCCGAAGTTCTTCGCCATCCGCGGTCTGCTGGCGAAGCACCTGCTTCCCGGCGAGCAACTGACTGATCCGCCGCCGCCGATTCCGGTAATCGAGATCCCGCGGTTCACGCAGACCGAAGCGGCCCCCGTGTTCGCCAATCTCGGCGCGCCGCGGCAGTCACAGCACATTCACCCGATGGAGTTCTACGACCAGGGTTACGGCTGCATTCTCTACTCGACCACCGTTCCCGCCGGCCGGCAGCAGTCGTTGCGGCTGAGCGAGGTTCACGACTGGGCGACCGCCTTTCTTAATGGCAAGCCGGTCGGCACGCTCGACCGCCGCAAGGGCGAGCATTCGCTGCGGCTGCCGGACCGCCGGAAACCGGGCCGGCTCGATCTCCTCGTCGAGGCAATGGGCCGCGTGAATTATGGGCCATTCATGCACGACCACAAAGGCATCACCGAGAAGGTGGAACTGACCGGCGGCGGCCAGGCGACGCGCCTCGACCATTGGAAGGTCTTCAACCTGCCGTTGGACGCCGCTATGCTCGGGCGGCTGCGGTTCTCGCCGGCAGACGCCCAGCCCGGGCCGGCCTTCTGGCGCGGCCGCTTCGCCGTCCAACGGCCGGGTGATACCTTTCTCGACATGCGCGCCTGGGGGAAAGGGGTGGCCTGGGTCAACGGCCATTGCCTGGGTCGTTACTGGCGGATCGGACCCACGCAGACCATGTACCTGCCCGGTTGCTGGCTGAAACCCGGCGCGAACGAGATCGTGATTCTCGATTTGGAAGCGACGGAGAAAGCGGTGGCCGCGGGGCTGGCCAAGCCGATCTTGGACGAAGTTCGCCGTGCCGAGTCACGGTAGATGTGGAATGCCGGCGGGTTGTTGTCCGCCGTCAATTCCAAAGGGAGAATCGCATGGCATTGATCAAGCACGAAGCCAAGGGGGACGTTCGCGTCATCGTCATCGACGTGGTGCGGCTGGTCGACGAGGGGGTGATCGAGCAGTGCAAGCGGGAGATCATCGAGTTGCTGAACACGACCGAAGAGGGCAACGTGCTCTTGCACTTCGGCCGCGTGACCTTCATGTCTTCGGCCGCGCTGGGCATGTTGATCCGCGTCAGCAAGAAGTGCAAGGAGTACGAGGCCGCGCTGAAACTCTGCAACATCTCGCCCGACATCCGCCAGGTGTTCAAGATCACCAGCATGGACAAAATCCTCGACATCCACGAGGATGCCACGGGGGCGATGGAGTCGTTCCGAAAATCGGGCCGCTCGCTGTTTCGCAAGAACCGGCCGCCAAGCTATGAGGTGAAATGAGGTGCGACGATGAAAGCCGCTTTCGCTTTGCTTGTGATTGCCCTGGCCGCCACGGCCGCCGCGGCGGATAGCCCGGCGGCGACCGACGAGAAGATCCCGACGCCCTCGTGCGATCGGATCGACTATTCTCATCCCGAGGCGTACTTGCCCCTGAACGCCCACTTCGGCGACAAGAAGCACATCGAGCAGATTGCCGCCACGCTCGGCGGAAAGACGCCGGAGGAAAAACTGGTGGCGATTTCCAAGTGGGTGCACTCCCACTTGGTTTACGAAGCCGACGCTCCCAACGAATGGCGCGATTTCGACCGCCTCGTCCGCGACGGCAACTACGGCGGCTGCGGCGACTATTCGGTGGTCTTCGGCTCGCTGGCCCGCGCCTGCGGCATTCCGACGGTGTGGGTGAAGACGCTCGACGTCGACTGGATTCGCGAATATTGTGCGCACGGCACGAAGGGGACTTGGAGCGGCCACGTCTTTCTGGAGACCTATATTCACGGCCGCTGGCGGCTCTTGGACGACACGGCGATGGTGCTCTACGAAGACTACGACCCGAAGATGCGCATCCTCCCCGGCGAGCGCTACGCCTACGACAAAGGGGGCGATCCGTTCGAACTGGTGCTGTCGAGCCGCTGGCAGCTTTGGAAGAAAGAGACCCGCGGCTATTTTCGCGATTTCGACCTCTCGAAGCTGCCCGTCGGCCAGGGAAGGACGCTGATTAGCGACACGAAATATCCCGCCGTGTTTGTCTTCTGTTCGGCGAGGGCGCGGCCGTCGCAGCAAGTGCTGGGCAAAATACTCTTCCCCAAACTGACGCACCATCTGACCGGTCGCGATCATTCGTTGGCGAGTTATCGCGAGCAATTCACCAAATGGGTGAACGCCGGCGACACGATCGTCCTGCTCCTGCTGGTCGGTGAAAAGAACCAGGTACCGGCTGAATTTGCGTATCTCCTGCCGAAGTCCTGGGCCGATATGGAAGCGGAAGCCAACCGTAAAGGGGCGGCGCGGTTCGACGGCGAAAGCCGAAAAATGCACGTCGTCGCCCTGGTCGGCAAGAGCGAGGCGGATCTGACGAATCTGACGCGGCAGATCCGCTGGTAGGCGAACGTGCGGCGGCGTGCCGCTGCGTGATGCAAGCGGAGCCCAACGTAACCAGCGGCTCACACCCCCCCTCCGGTCAGTAAGCGACGGTGGTGAAAATGCCGACTGGCGGCCTGCGAACACCCTTGAGGGCAATTCCAGCCCCTTCTCTCCCCAAAACTGCCCCGCAAAACGAGACCGGTGATCCCATGCCGTTGCCCCATGCGCCCGCTCCGCGGAAAGAAACCCCCTATTGGTCTGGTTTAACGTCCGAAATCATTCGTGACTTTCTTGTAATTCCTTGTCAGGAATAGCCCTTCTGCGGTCTATAAGAGGATGAGCATGGGGCGTCACCTTGGGTAAACTGCACCCTCTTTGAGAAGGCAATATCCTATGAGACGGATTGCACTGGTTTTAGCGGTCTTCGCGGTCTTGTTGGGCGCAAGCTGGGCCCAGGCGGCGGTGACGACGTTATTCGGCGACACTCAGAATTATTGGCCGGGTTGGACGTGCAAGAGTTCTCCTTATAGCAGCGGCTCGTACTCGAACGACGGCATCAATGGTATGGATCACCTCGGCGTACCCGACCTTTTTGGCGGGACAGCGGGGATGGCTGTGATCAGTGCCAACACTTCGCAGTTGCTCTCAATTACCCTCAGCTATGATTCCAGCGTTGAGGGGGCGTCGGTCGCGGGGTTGCTCAAATATGGCGACCTGTTCATCGACGCCAACTCTGACGGCAAATGGGATTACGTGGTCCGTGGCAACGTCGCGGGCACTGGGTATTATAACACGAGTGGGACGCTGCCCATCAACTACTTTCATGACGGCATTTCCGCGGCTGCTCCAGCGGGCTACACTGGCGGCTCGGCAACGGTTGGTCCCTACCTGATGAGCAATGGCTCCACTCCGAGAGGTGGCACTTCGTGGTCGGGATACGTTATCCGGTATGATCACCCTTGGGCGTTGACAGATGGCGCATGGAATAGCGGCACATCGGTAGGGAGCGCGGGCTTCAGCGGGTGGGAGGACAACATGGGGCCGGAGGCCGGCACTGCCGACGGCGTGACCACCTACAGTTTCGGCAGCGACTCACCTATCGTCCTGCCGACAAACAGCGCGGGCTACTTCAACTTTACAATCGGTTTCTGTCCGCAATGCGCGAACAACGTCCTGTTCGAGCATATCAGCGTGGCCAACCCAAACATTCCGCCCACCGTCCCTGAGCCGGCCACGATCGTCGTCTGGGCGCTGTTGGGGGCCGCTGGTTGCCTGAGTGGCGTGATGCGGCGGCGCGCGAGATGAGAAGTGAGCCTTTCCGCGGGTGGTGCCGATAGCTCGGCTATCGGTGTGCCGTAGGCGCGGGAGGGTTCGGAAAAATCTCAAAGCTCTCTTGCGGATTCGCCGCCCCGATAGGCGAGCTATCGGGGCTACTCATTCCCTCTCCGCTGACTATTCCACGGTCACGCTTTTGGCCAGATTCCGCGGCTTGTCGATGTCGCAGCCGCGGGCGACGGCGATGTGGTAGGCCAGCAGTTGCAGCGGGATCACGGTGACGATCGGCTGCAAACACTCCTCGACGGCGGGAATCTCGATGATGTCGTCAGCCAGCCGGGCCGCCTCGGTGTCGCCGTCGCAGACGACCGCGATCACCGGGCCGCCGCGGGCCTTGATCTCCTGAAGATTCGACAGCACCTTGTCGTAAACGTGCCCGCGCGGCATCAGGAAGACGCTCGGCGTGCAACTATCGACCAGGGCGATCGGCCCGTGCTTCATCTCCGCCGCCGGATAGCCCTCGGCGTGAATGTAGCTAATTTCCTTCAACTTCAGTGCGCCTTCCAGCGCGGTAGGGAAGTTGATCTGCCGGCCGAGATAGAGGAAATTGTCGCACTCGGCGTATTTCTGCGCGATCTCGCGGACGTGATCGCTGCAGCCCAGCGCCTGGCGAACTTTCTCGGGCAGCTCTTGTAGTTGCTCGATGATCTCCATGCCGGCGGAGAAACTCAGATGCCGCAGCCGGCCGAAATACAGCGCCAGCATCGCCAGCAACGTGCATTGCGAGGTAAAGGCTTTCGTCGAAGCGACCCCGATCTCCGGTCCGGCGCGGAGATAGAACCCGCCGTCGGTCTCCTGGGCGATCGTGCTGCCGACGACGTTGCAGATGCCGAGGGTGGGGCAGCCCTTGCGCTTCATCTCGCGCAGGGCGGCCAGCGTGTCGGCCGTCTCGCCGCTCTGGGTGACGGCGAACACCAGCGTGTCGTTGTCCAACGGCGGATTGCGATAGCGCAGCTCGCTGGCATACTCGACCTCGACCGGCAGGCGGGCGAGGGTTTCGATCTGGTACTCGCCCACCAGGCTGGCGTGCCAACTGGTGCCGCAGCCGGTGATGATGATCCTCCCCAGCGAGCGAAGCTGCTGCGGCGTGTGGTTGAAGCCGCCGAACTTCGCCGAGGCGGCGTCGCGATCGAGCCGCCCGCGCATCACGTTCTCCACGGATTCCGGCTGCTCGAAGATCTCCTTGAGCATGAAGTGCTCGAAGCCCCCCTTGGCGACGTCGCCGGCCTGAAAATCGAGCACGTGTACGCTGTGGCGCACTTGCCCCTGATCGCGGTGCACCACGCGGAGGTTGTCGGCCGTGACCACCGCCAACTCGTGGTCGGCCAGGTAAACGATCTTGTCGGTATAACCGGCCAGGGGCGAGGCGTCGCTGGCGACAAAGTGTTCTCCGACCCCGACGCCGACGACCAGGGGGCTTCCCAGGCGTGCGGCGATAATCACCTCGGGCCATTGGCGGAAGAGGATCGCCAGACCGTACGTCCCCTGCAATTGCGCCAGAGCCGCCTGCACGGCGGCAACCAGCGGCTGGTAGCCGACAGCGGCCATGTCGGCCACCGCAGCCTGACGCGCCAGGCAACTATCGATCAGATGGGCGACCACCTCGGTATCCGTGGCCGACTGAAAGACGTAACCCTCCCCCTGGAGTCGCTGCTTGATCGCCTGAAAATTCTCGATCACGCCGTTGTGGACCAAGGCGAGCGAGGCGTTTCCACCTAAATGAGGGTGAGCATTGATGTCGCTCGGCGCCCCGTGCGTGGCCCAACGAGTATGGCCAATGCCGACCTGTCCGAAAATCGGCTCCGCCACCAAGAGGGATTCGAGCCGGTCGATTCGGCCGGCAGTCTTGACCACGGCGAATTCGCCGTCGGAGGTGATGGCCGCCACGCCCGAACTGTCATAACCGCGGTATTCCAGCCGGTGCAGCCCGACCAGCAGGAACTCGGTTGCGTTGCGGTTACCCACGTACCCGACAATGCCGCACATAGTGTTCTGATTCTGTTTCGAGGCCTGACGAGGTCAAACAACGCCGCATCAGCGGCCAAAGCCGCTGCTGAAGAATAACTTGCGGTTTGGGCGCCGGGCTGGCTGCGCACGCCGCCAAGTAGGAGGCGTACTACCGAATAATCGCCGAGTATAGCATTCCCGTCAAATTGGGGGAAGACGGAGAAAACGTTTGGTCCTTGACAATTCGGCACAATTCGGTCAAAGTGAAATGACCGAGGGGGATTGCCCTCCTTGTATTCTCGCCTTAATGGCGGTGCAGAATCAAGGACGCTTCATCGACGGCCCTTTTCCTATGGACGCCCGATGCCGCTAAGAGGACATGTTGATGTCTTCTGTCAACACGACTGTTGCGAAACGGCCAAGTTGCCGGTCTTATTCCGGATGCTGCAACGCCTGAGAAGCGTCGCAGCCGGCAAATTCGGAGCGAAAAGCGTGGAGAAAGAGATTTCGGCACATCCTTTGCTCTTATCGGCAGCCATCAACCAGCACGGTCATTCGACCCGGTGATGCATGAGTACGGACTCTAAGAGAGATACTACCTGGCAAGAGGACTTGCGGCAGTTCGTTCCCAGGCCCCAGGTGTTGCTGGCCGCGGTCGCGCTGGTGGGCTGTTTCGTTTGGTTCTATTGGAAATCATTCGACCTGCTTTGGCGTACGTGGAAGCTGGACGACTACCAGCACGGTCCCTTTGTCCCGCTGTTTTCGCTGTTCTTGCTGTGGTATCGACGCGATATGATTATCCCCTTCCAGCGGCGGGGAAGCGCATGGGGTTTGGCGTTCCTGGCGGTTTGGGCGGTGATGCGATGGGCGGCGGTCTTTTTTAACTTCGGCAGCCTGCCCGAGTACTCCATGCTCCCGTTTTTCGCGGGTTTGGCGCTGTTTGTCGGCGGCTGGCAGGCGCTGAACTGGAGCTGGCCGGCCATCGTCTTTCTGATATTCATGCTTCCGCTGCCGGGCGACATCCAGGGTTGGCTCAGCCAGGAGTTGCAGTACATCGCCACAAGAATGAGTGTCTTTATGGTGCAGACCCTGGGGATTCCCGCCTTGGCGGTGGGACATTGGATCCAAATGACCGGCGACCGCAAGTTGAACGTGGAGGATGCGTGCAGCGGCCTGCGGATGATGATGATGTTCGTGGCGATGTGCGTCGGCTTGGCGTTCCTGATGCGCAAGCCGTTGTGGGAAAGGCTGCTGATTGTCGCCAGCGCCATTCCCATCGCCGTACTCGGCAACGTGATGCGACTGGTGGTGACCGCTATCGGCTCCGAAATCGTGCACCGCTATTTTACGACGGTGAATCCCAACGAGGTCGTGAACACGATTCACGATTGGGCGGGGCTTGTCATCGAAATGCCCACCGGAATGGTGCTGTTGTGGATCGAGTGGACGCTGCTGTCGAAGCTGTTGATTTCGCCGCTGCCGGAGCGGGCTCTGGTGCTGGGCCAGTTGTTGCAGGGGCAGGTCCCGGCCGTCGCTCCGCCAAGATCGCGGCGGGGCAGGTGAACCTCAAGAAACAAGTTGTGCAACTGATCGCCGGCGCCATCCCATTCGCCGGCATTCCGACCTAAAAACGAGGACGAAGCATGAGCATGGCCGACGACCGTCTGTCGCTACCAGACGAAACCGATTCGCAGTCGGGAGCGTTGCTCCCGCTCAACGCATTGCCGCCAGGCAAGAGCGAGTGGAACGGCGCCAGCGTCAAGGAGCCGTTGGCCGCGCCCACGGGACCGGATCTGACGATGTACTTCCATGCCATGCGGCGGCATTGGCTGCTGGCGGTGGGGATCGGCGTGCTCTGCGCGGTGCCCGCCGGCGTCGTGGTCTACTACTTTGCCATCGGCACGCGCTACACCGCCTATTCGACGCTGCGGATTGCGATGCAGGAAAAGCAAACGTTGCAGCAAAACGGCACGCCGCTGGTCAACCGCGATCGTTTCGAAATCTACAAGAATACCCAGCAGGAATTGCTGCTGAGCAAGTCGGTTCTCCTTTCGGCGCTGCGCAAGCCCGATGTGAAAGACATTCCCATCGTCCAACAGAAGACGCAGTACAGCGATGCGGTCGAGTGGCTGGCAAGCAAGCTGTCGGTCTCTTTCCCGAACAAGGCCGAGGTGATGCTGGTCAGCCTCACCCTCGATAATCCCAAGCATGCCCAAGCCCTGGTGAGGGCCGTCGTCGATTCCTACAAGACCGACGTCGTTGATGCCGAAAACGACACGAAACAGAAGCGCTACGAGGAGTTGGACAGGATTTGCAGCCAAAAAGAGCAAGAAATTCGTACTCAGCACGAGGAATTGAAGAGCCTGGTCGCTTCCATCTCGGCTTCGGCTTCGGACACCCCCGAGGCGCTCAGCGCCAAGCTGCAACTCGCTCTCGGGGAGGTGGCACTCCTTCGCAGTGAGCAGGTGCGGAACGGGACCGACATCGGCAAGGCAAGGGGCGAGTTGGCCGGGCAAGAGGCGCTGATCAAGAATATCGACTCGACCGCAATTCCCGAGATGGAAGTCGAGGCGCTCGTGCAGACCGACCCCGTGGCCAGGCAACTCTTCGCCGAACTGGGCTGGAAGAGCATCGATCAGAGCTACAACGAAGGCGCCGTGAAAAAGGGCGCCCACAACCCTTATGCCGAACGCTACAACGAAGAAGTCGAAAGGCTACAGAACAAGTACAATCAGCGGGTAGACGCCCTGAGGCAGAAGGCCAAGGACAAGAGGCGCGACTTCTTCAATACGGAGATTGTCCGCCTTCGCGCGATGGTGGAACCCATGGAGAATCAACAGAAAGTCCTGGAGGCGAAACTCAAACAGCGGGAGGAAGAGGCCAGGACCATCGGCAGCACCAGCGTCGATATCCAGATGACCCAGGCGAAAATCAAGAACATGGACCAGGTGCTGTCGAATTTCATCGGCGAACGTGAGCGGTTGGGGGTGGAAATCAAGTCCGCGCCGCGAATCACCATGGGGGAAGTGGCGGCCGAGCCGCTGATGCCCTCCAATTCGCTGGCGCGAATGGCGATGACCATTCTGGCGGTGCTGGCCAGCTTCGCCGTCCCCGTAGTTGCCATCGCCTTCTGGGATACCCGCACCCGCCGGATCAACACCGCCGCCGACGTTTCGCACGGACTGCGGCTGCCCGTGATCGGCTCGATGCCGTTGGTTCCCGCCAGGGTGATTCGCCAGTTGGGTTCCCCTTCGCCGCGTCATCGGGCATGGCACTTGCGGCTGACCGAATCGGTCAACGGCATCGCCGCCCGGCTCTTGCGGAAGGCCGACGTCGAACAGTCCCGCGTGATCATGGTCTCCAGCGCGACGGGAGGCGAAGGCAAAACCACGCTGGCCACCCAGTTGGCCCTCAGCCTGGCGCGAACCGGACGACGCACCGTGCTGGTCGATTTCGACCTCCGCCGCCCCTCCTTCGACGAGATGTTCGGCATGCCGCTTTCACCGGGCGTCTCCGAGGTGTTGCGGCACGAAAGCGACGCCGCCGGACTAGTGCATCCCGTCGCCGCCGATAACCTGGCCGTGGTCACCGCCGGCCGCTGGGACCGCCAGGCGCTGGCTTCCCTGTCCAACGGCTGCGTCGATAACCTCTTCAAGCAGCTCCGCGAGGATTTCGATTTCGTGGTGGTCGATACCAGCCCGATCCTGCCGGTGGCCGACGCTCGCTTCGTCAGCCAGTACGTCAACGCCGTGGTGCTCTCGGTGTTCCGCAACGTCAGCGAAGCCCCGAAGATTCAGGCGGCCTGCGATATCCTCGCGGCCTTCGGTGCGCAGAGCATCGAAGCCGTGGTCACCGGCCCCACCCACGGCCTTTACGGTAGACGTATGGAATACGAGTCTTTCGCCTCCGCCTGATAGCGAGCTATTTCGATGATCAACGGCACTGCTGTGCGTATAGGCGTCGTCGCGGCCCTGATACCGCTCGCCTTGTTGTGCGCCAATTGGGTACAGGCGTCGCTGGACCCGCCGGGAACCGCAATGCCCGACTGGAACTTTACCGACATGCCCATGCAACTCGGAGTCTGGCATGGCAAACCGGCGGAAATGGATGCGAAACTCGCCGTCCGCACCGGCGCCAAGCTGGATACGATCATCGACCGCAGCTACCACGATGACTTGGGACACGTCGTCGTCCTGCACGCCGCCATGTTCGATGATCCGAAAGCCGGCGTCATCCATAGCCCGCTGGTCTGCTATGCTTCCCAGGGATTCAAGAAGCTTTCGGAGAAGCGCGGTTATTTGCAGCTCCCCGTCGAGTTGACCCATCTGCCCGGCACGTTGACCATCCCCGTCAGTATCAGCACCTGGGAAGACGAAAAAGAGAACAAGAAGGTCGTGGTTCTCTACTGGTACCAGATCGGCGAACATTTCTTGTTCGGCAGATTGGACCTGGGCCTCAAGATTCGCTGGGCGCTGGCGGGTAAACCGACCTGGCCTGCCCTGATGAAGGTGATGATGCAAATGCCGGTCGCCGAGGAGGAGAATCCGGAATCGTCACTGCTCGAGTTCGCTGAACGAGTCGCCGCATGGGTCAACCTGTCCGAGCACCGCAATGGAAAAGGAATGCTGGGCGGCCAAGCCGGGGCCTCATCCGGTCAGCCGTCGGCAAACCCGTAAGGGTAATCGTCAAACGGCGTGTGATCGATCATAATGGGGGCTTTGATTCTCCTCGCTGTCTCGCTGCAACTCCGATCGCAGAACATCCATGAGCTTTGTTAAACGAAGGAATCCCGGCCCGTCGGCCGCCTTGAATGACGGCCGCGGTGACTTGCCGTATCACTTCCGCCCGCGGTCCTGGAGCGACGTCGTTCGCTCCACCCTCGGCAACGGCTGCCACCGCTTGGTCCGCCAGTTCAAGACCCCGCGCGTCTGGCTGTTGGCCGCGGCACACGTCGTGATTCTTGCGGCGGCCTATTGGTCGGCCTTTGTGCTCCGCTTCGACCTCGCCGTGCCGAAGAAAGATCTCGCCACCTTCTATTCCACCGCCGGCTGGATCGTCGGTATCCAGTTGGTCGTCTTCGGACTGCTGGGACAACTCCACGGCTGGTGGCGCTACGTGACCTTCGCCGACCTGGTGGCGCTGCTCCGCGCCTCGGCGGTCTCGCTGGTCGCCGTCGCCTCGGTCAACTATTTCTTCTTCTTATACCTGCCCATCCCCCGCGGCGTCATCGCCCTGGACGCCATCTTGATGGTTGTGATGTTCGGCGCGGTGCGGGCAAGCTGGCGGATGTTCCGTGAGGTGTTCCATCCGATGCTCAACAGCAGAGACTGCCGCTGGGCACTGCTGGTCGGCACCGATCTCTCCAATGGAATCCTCGCCCACCAAATCCAATCCCACCTCCGCCTGCCCTATCGCGTCCGCGGCTTTCTCTCCACCGAGGCATCCACGTCCCTGACGGCCACGTATATCGGACAAATCCCGATACTCGGATCGTTGGAGAACGTCAGCCAGATCGCGCTGGCCTACGGCGTAACCGACGTGCTCGTGGTCGCCGGCATGCTGCCCGGTCCGCAACTGCGAAAGCTGATGGAAGCCTGCGAGCGCGAGAAGCTGAATCTGAAGATCATCCGCCCGCTCGAGGACCGCTTCGGCGGCGATGACCACGTTCCTATCCGCGACATCGAGATCAACGACCTCTTGGGCCGCGATCCCGTCTCGCTCGACACCGAGAACATCGGCAAACTGCTGGAAGGGCGGCGGGTGATGGTCACCGGCGCCGGCGGCAGCATCGGCTCGGAAATCTGCCGGCAGATCATGGCCTTCCGCCCGCAGTCTCTGATCCTGGTCGGCCGCGGCGAAAACCGCATCTTCGCCATCGACCGCGAGCTCCGCCGCCTCGGCACGCCCACCGCCATCTACGCCTGCATCGCCAACGTCACCAACCGCGAGCGGATGGAGCAGGTTTTCAGGACGCATCGCCCCGAAGTCGTCTTCCACGCCGCCGCCCACAAGCACGTTCCGCTGATGGAAAGCAACGTCGGCGAAGCGATCCGCAACAATGTCTTCGGCACCAAGTGCGTGGCCGATCTCGCCGATCGCCACGGCGTGCTGAGCTTCGTGCTCATCTCCACCGACAAGGCCGTTCATCCCTCGAGCATCATGGGCGCCAGCAAGCAGATCGCCGAGCGCTACGTGCACACCCTCTCGCAGGAATCGGCTACGCGCTTCACCGTCGTCCGTTTCGGCAACGTGCTCGGCTCGGCCGGCAGCGTGGTGCCGATCTTCCAGGAGCAGATCCGCGCCGGCGGACCGATCACGATCACCGACCCGCGGATGACGCGGTTCTTCATGACCATTCCGGAAGCCTCGCAGTTGGTCTTGCAGGCGGCCACGATGGGCGCCGGCGGCGAAATCTTCGTGCTGGAGATGGGCGAGCCGGTGAAAATCGTCGATCTCGCCCGCGACCTGATCCGGCTGTCCGGCCTGCCCGAGTACGCCATCGAAATCAACTTCACCGGCGTCCGCCCGGGCGAAAAACTCTACGAAGAACTGTATTTCGACGACGAAGAGACCCTGCCCACTTCGCATCCCAAACTCCGTGCCGCCTACCATCGCCCCTACGCCCTGGCCGAAGTCCACCGCGCCATCGCCCAACTCGAACGGATCATCAACGACCCCGAAGAGCTCCTCCGCCGCAAACTCCGCGAGATCGTCCCCGAGTTTACCCCGCCCTCGGGCCACGCTGACGAGAAGCCGCCCGTCTTGACCTTGGAACACCAGGATGTGACCGTACGGGCCTGAGTTGCGGTCGGATGAAAACGGGGACAGGCACCGCAACTGATAGTGGTTCAGATGAAATGGTGGCGCAAGCTGTTGCGGAGCCAGTCCCCGTTTTCATCAGGAGCCGGCGGTTGTCTTATCCAGCCTATCTGCGACAATCGGCACAACCCTCCTCGCGATGCCAAACCGTCGCAGTAGGTCCCGCTTGCCCAGCGGGACTCTCTCCTCGTGCCCACGCTCCGCATGAGGGTGTCCTGGAATTGCCGGGGCGGAAACAGGCTGTAGGAGGCGTCTCCCGACGCCGATGGCACCGATGCGGAGTCCGAATCGGCGACAGGAGTCGCCTCCTACAATCTGAATTCCGGGACATCCTCAAGCTCCGGGTGGGAAGGCGCTGTCCCGACGCTCTGCGTCGCGCGCTCAACCTACCGGTGCCGAGAGGGCGCAGGAACGGGTTTGCAGTGCCGAGGGGGATCGTTTAAGCTGGCGGGCGGGATTCTGGAGCATGAGGTCATCATAAGTACAAGGAGAACCACGACATGGCGAGCAAGGAGGCTCGGGAGCGGAGATTGAAGGAAATTCAGGAGATTGCGGCAGGCTGGGGAAAAATCATCGCGCAGGAGGCGTTTCCCAACGGTCCTGGCATGGATGTGAGTCTGGCCGACATGGAGGAGTTGGCGATGGCGGCCTCTCGGGCATTGGTTAAAGGAACCGTGGAGGCGATGACCGGTTCTCAAGGTGAGCAGTTCGGCCAAGAGGCGTCGTGTCCGGTTTGCGGGAAGATGTGTTCTCTGAAAACCGTGCCTCGTTCGATGGTGGTCCGTGGCGGCGACGCCACACTCAATGAACCCGTAGGACACTGTTCGAGGTGCCGCAGGGATTTTTTTCCCGCAGCGGCCGGTGTTGAAGATTGACGGCCACGGATACAGTTCGAGCATTTTGCATCGCATCTTGCACTTGGCCGGCGTAACCAGTTCCTTCGACGTGGCGGAAGTGGCGTTGAAGGTGGTGGGCGAGATCACGATTTCGGATCGCCAGATCAACAAGTTGATTTGCGAGGTTGGCGCGGAGATGGCTGCGGATCGGGACGTTCGCACGCGTCGGTATGTCGAACAACCCTTGCCACGGCAGCCGACGGTTGCGGAAGCGCCGCCGGATTTGGCGGCGGTGTTTGGCGATGGCGGGCGGATGCGGACGCGCGAGCCCGATCGGGGGCGGGGCGTTCACCAGCCGCACTGGCGCGAGACGAAGAACGCGGCCTTTCATCGGATGCAAAGCCGCTCGTTCGCCGCAGACCCGCAAGCGGAGTTGCCCGACTGTTTTTGCAATCGAGCGTATGTGGAAAAGCTGGTAAACGGCCTGAAATGTCTGAAAAACGAGGTTGTTGCGGAGGGGACGGATGTGGAGCCATTGCCGGCGACAGGCGGTGAAACCGTGGCGGCGCCGCTTCAGCAATCGCCGCCGTGGCAACCGACGACGGTGTTTCGCACGTGTCTCAGTTCGTTGGCTGGCAGCAATGAGTTTGGCGCAATGATGGCGGCGGAAGCTGACAAGCGAGGTTTCTTCGCCGCGCAAAAACGGGCGTTCGTCGGTGACGGCTTGGGCTACAATTGGAGCATCCATCGACGTTGGTTTTCGCAGTTCGTTCCGATTGTGGATTTCGTTCACGCGGTGGAATACGTGTACACCGCCGCCAAAGCGATTCACGGCGACGCCGAACCGCGTTGGCGGCAATACTTGGTGTGGGCGAACGCTTGTTGGCAAGGCCGGGTGGACGATGTGATTGCAGAGTTGCAGCGATGGCAATCGCAGCACGGACCGCTGCCGCAAGAGTCGGACATTCCCGAAACCGATCCCCGCAAGATCGTTCATGCCACCATCCGCTACCTGACCAACAACCGCAGCCGAATGGACTACCCTGGCTACCGGCGCTCGGGATTGCCCGTGACAAGTTCGTTGGCCGAGTCGCTTGTCAAACAGGTCAGTAAGCGAGTGAAGGGGACAGAAAAATTCTGGAATGACGGCCCGTCAGGCGAAGCGATCCTGCAAATCCGAGCGGCCGTAATCTCCGATGGCGACCAACTTCAGAAATGGATTCGCCATCGCCCAGTCTCTCCGTTTTCGCCAAGATGCCGTCAAACTCCCCAGGCCAATAGCGCGTAAGGAATTACCGACGTGTTCCTGCGCCCGTGCCGAGAAATCAACCCTATACTGATGTATTGGGCACTAGGAGAATGTGATACGATAAGGGGTTCCTCGCAACTGAGGAGTCCCCGGGGGAGCGAGGCTCCCGCAGACATGGATCGAATCCAGCTCGCGCAATGAGGCGCCAAATTGCCAGGAAACACGCACTTTTATGGGGGTATATGCCACCCACAGGAACGGAGTCTGCGCCGAGCCTCCCGTACGCCAGAGGTTTAGCCGCCGCGTCCACGCGGCGTAGAATCGCCCCGAGTTCCATCGCCGCGTGGACGCGGCGGCTAAACGGCTCGCAGGCGGCCACCATGACCCGTTATTGCGACCCTTTTTGCATTTGCCGTTGAACGGTTGGCGGCTTCTACGTAAACTGGCGTGACTTTTACGGCCGACCGTTCAACCCCGCGTATCGAAATGCCCCAAACGATGAACGTCCCGCTGCTCGATCTGAAGGCCCAGTACGCCACCATCCGCGACGAAATCCGCGCGGCCGTCGAACGGTGTCCTGGAAAGTCAACAGTGCATTCTCGGGCCGCTTGTCAGCGACTGCGAGGCCAAACTGGCCGAGTATTGTCGCTCTCCCCATGCCGTCAGCGTCTCCTCCGGCAGCGACGCCCTGCTGGTGAGCCTAATGGCGGAGGGGATCGCACACGGCGACGAGGTGATCACCACGCCGTACACCTTTTTCGCCACCGCCGGCTCGATCGCCCGGGTCGGCGCCAAGCCGGTCTTCGTCGATATCCAGCCCGATACCTACAACATCGATCCGGCGCAGATCGAGGCCAAGATGACCGGGCGGACCAAGGCGATCATGCCGGTCCATCTCTACGGCCAGTGCGCCGACATGGATCCGATCCTCTCGCTCGCCGCCAAGCACGGTATCCCCGTGATCGAGGACGCCGCGCAGGCGATCGGGGCGGAATACAAGGGGCGCCGGGCCGGCTCGATGGGCCGCTACGGCTGCTTCAGCTTCTTCCCCTCGAAGAACCTCGGCGCCGCCGGCGACGGCGGGCTGGTCACCACCGGCGACGCCGCCGTGGCCGAGAACCTCCGTGTGCTCCGCGATCACGGCCAGAAGCCCCGCTATTGCCACTCGCTCGTGGGCGGCAACTTCCGCTTCGACGCCCTGCAAGCCGCGGTGGTCGCCGTGAAACTGAAATATCTCGATCGCTGGACCGCCGGCCGGCAGGCGAACGCCGCCCGCTATCGCCGCCTCTTCGCCGCCGCGGGCCTGGCAGAAGTCTCAGGGACTTCGCACCACGGAGAAACGCCCCCCCATTGCAATGGGGGGGCTTTGCAGGCCGCTGGCCAATCGCTCCCCTCGCCCATTTGTGGGAGAGGGGCCGGGAGTGAGGGCTTAGTGCAACTCCCCGTCGAAATCCCCGGCTACCGCCATATTTACAACCAGTTCGTCATCCGCGTGCCGCGGCGCGACGAACTTCAGGCCCACCTGGCCCAAGAGAAGATCGGCTGCGCGATCTACTATCCGATCCCGCTGCACATGCAGAAGTGTTTCGCCTATCTCGGCCACCGCGAGGGCGAGTTTCCCGAGAGCGAGCGGGCCGCCCGCGAAACCCTGGCCCTGCCGATCTACCCCGAACTCTCCGACCAGCAGGCCGAGCGCGTGGTCGAGTGCATCGGCGCGTTCTTGACGAAATAGCCAATCTCTTGCCCAATTTGACGAATTCTGCTATGCTGGCGCTTGGGCCAGTCGGGCATCGCGCGAACGCGGAACAAGGGCAATCGTGCTTCTCAGCCGACAGTGCGCTGTCGAAACGGTAGCGATATGAACACCCTCTCCCCCACCAGCCGAAGCCGGTCCACCACCATCCCTTACCGAGCCCGTTGGGGCGGCAGTTGCACTGCCGACCCCTCGCCCGAACGTCAGGGATGGCAGTGCAACTGCCATCCCAGCGCGCTCGGGCGCCATCCCAACGCGCCCCGCGGGGTTCACGCTCGTCGAGCTCCTCGTGGTCATCGGCATCATCGCCGCCCTGGTCGCCCTGACGATACCGGTCGTGATGAATGCGCGAAGGAGCGCCACCAACGGCGCCATCGCCTTCGAAGTCGGCCAAATCGACATGGCAGTCAAGAACTACAAGAATGGTCCCGGCGAATACCCGCCCGACTTCGCCGGCCTATGGAACACAACTTACCAAGGCACGGTGCAGAGCCAGGTTCTGCGACATCTCGCCAGGGCGTTTCCGCAGTACGTCCCGGGCCAGCCGTCGGGATACGCCCAGTCCGCGTGGGGAACATGGCCGGCACTCGCGGCGGACGTGCAGGCCGGCTGGCACATCGACATCAGCGGCACAAAAAGCAGCGCCACTGTCACTCCCGCTATGCCCGCGCCGTCCACGGCGATTGTCTTCTTCCTCGGCGGGAGGCCGGAGTGGTTCACCGACAATTCGACTCCTCCCAATCCGATTCTGCCAGGGAAATCGGGGTTCGACACCAACAAGCCGATCAGGAGTCTGCTGGGATTCGGCGCCAACCCCAATGATCCGTTCGAGGCTTCCGGCACTACCAGCAATCGCATACGCCCGGCCTACGATTTTAACATCGCGTCGATCGGCTGGATCAGCGGCACCAGGAGCGACAGCGGCAGCAGCGTGACGGTCGGCGGATTGGTCTATTGGCCGAAGGACCAAGGGGTCACCGACAAGACCACCGGGCCGATGATCTACTTTCGTGCCGAGAGCAACCAGTACTACACGATGGATGGAAACGCACCGAACGGGTCGCCCCACGTTCCGACCGCTTTTGCGACTTCGAATTTCAAGTACGAGGGCGACAGGTCGTCCACACCCCCTTCCTTCATAGCACCGGCCGTCGATACGAGATACTCCAATTTCAGTGGCTTGGCCAGTTGGAATTCGGGCAGGGCTGTTGTTTACACCTGGGTCAATCCTCAGTCATTTCAGATATTCACGTCCGGCCTGGACTTGAGATACTCCACCCCGCATATTGCCTCGCTATCGGCCAACGTCAACTGCATCACCTTCCCGACCGGCGAATCGTACTACGTCAACCCAAACACGCTCGCCAATCCCTTCGACGACATCACCAATTTCAGCAACGGCACCCTCCAATCGGCGATGAATGCCAATCGGTAGGCATTTGCTTCCGTCGGCGACGCCTAGGCAGATCGGCGCGGGAAAGTGTACGGCACACGCCGAGTAGGCTGCCAAGAGCACGGTGAGTTCGGCCAGTTATCGAACGAGGCGTCCAATGCCGTTTCTGTTCCTGCATGTTCTCCTTTTCACTAGCCCAGGCGTTTACGCCTGGGAAGAGGAGCGAAGATTTTTTCCTTTTTTCTAAGCCCCTTCAGGGGCGCAGTGAACGGATAGAGCGCCTGGCTTCAGCCATCGCCCCCTGAAGGGGGCTTATCGAAAAGTGAATTGTCGATGCCTTTCTTCCCCAGGCGTAAACGCCTGGGCTAGTGAAAAGCGGCAGTGAAACGCGCGTGCATCACCGGCATTACCGGCCAAGACGGCTCCTACCTTGCCGAATTGCTGCTGGAGAAGGGCTACGAGGTCCACGGCCTGGTGCGGCGCTCGGCGCTGGAGGATCCGACCCATCGCTTTTCGCGGCTTACGGCGATCCTCGACAAGATCCAGCTTCACCCCGCCAGTCTGGAGAGCTTTCCCAGCATTTACACCAGCATCGGACAGATCCACCCCGACGAGCTTTATCACCTGGCGGCGCAGAGTTTCGTCTCCTATTCGTTTGAGGACGCCTTCTCCACGTTTCTGGCGAACATCCAGGGCACGCATTACGTGCTGGAATCGGTGCGGCAGTGCGCGCCCAACTGCCGGGTGTACTTCGCCGGATCGAGCGAGATGTTCGGCAAAGCCGGCGAAGTGCCGCAGAGCGAAACCACGCCCTTCCACCCGCGATCCCCTTACGGAATCTCGAAAGTCACCGGCTTCGACCTGGCGCGGAACTACCGCGAGGCCTACGGCCTGTTCGTCAGCTCGGGCATTTTGTTCAACCACGAGTCGCCGCGGCGGGGCTACGAGTTTGTCACGCGGAAGATCAGCTCCTTTGTCGCCCGCGCCAAAGCCGGATTGGCCAAGCAGCTTCCGCTGGGCAATCTCGAAGCGCGGCGCGACTGGGGCTACGCCAAGGATTACGTGCGAGCGATGCACTTGATGTTGCAGCAAGACCAGCCCGACGATTTCGTGGTCGCCACGGGCCGGACGCATTCGGTCCGCGAGTTATGCCAGCGGGCCTTCGCCCACGCCGGCCTCGATTACCGCGATTTCGTCGTCAGCCGCGAGGAGTTCTTTCGCCCCTCCGAGGTGAACGTCTTGCAGGGAAACGCCGCCAAGGCGAAAGCGATTCTCGGCTGGCAGCCGCTGATGAGCTTCGAGGAACTGGTCAACATGATGGTCGATCACGATTTGGCGATTGCGGAGGATTGCGGAGAGTGATCGCTAGAGAGGCTACTATTGTCGCCTTTCGCTCCGCGAAAGCGGCGTACTTTCGCGGAGCGAAAGGCGACCATGTTGCCACAATGCTACAGATGACCTTCGCCGCCACGATCGAATAGACGATGTTCCATTCTCGTTCCGCCAAAGTGCTCGTGCTCTCCTCCGGCCAGGCCCTGACGGCCCTGGTGGGGTTAATCAGCATGACCGTGACCACGCACGTCTTTTCGACGCTCGATTACGCCACGTTTCGCCAGGCGAATCTGGCCTATGCTGTCGCGGTCCCGTTTGTCATGCTTGGGCTGGACCGAACGCTCTATTTCTTCCTCCCCGGCGAGAAAGACCGCCCGCGCGCACTGTTGGTCGAGAACTTGCTGTTGCTGACGCTGGGCGGAGCTCTCTTGTCGCTTTTTATCGCCTGCGGTGGTAACCAGTTGCTGGCCAGTAAGTTTGACAATCCGGGGCTGGCTTCTGTGCTGCTGCTGCTGATTCCCTATCCGTTGCTGATGCTGCCGGCCAGCGCCATGAACGCCTGCCTGATGGCCCGCGACCGCACCGAACAGGTGGCGGCGTTCAGCGTGGGCAGCCGCGTGGTCGTCTTCGCTTTCATGATGGTCCCCCTTCTGTTTTGGACCACTCCGTCCGCCGTGATTTCGGGAATGGTCCTCGGGACAGCGATGACCACGGCCGCGGCCTTGTTCCTGATGTTTCGCGCCTGTCCGACCGGCCCTTGGCGGCCAACGTGGCGGGGCATGGGGGCGCAAGTTGCCTTTGCCGTGCCGCTGGGGCTGGCGAGCTTGGTGACCGTTTGGAGTTCAACCCTCGACCAGACGATCGTCTCGTTGCGCTGCCCGCCCGAGGTCTTCGCCGTCTATTCGGTAGGCGCAATCGAGATTCCGCTAATTGGCATCATTAGCGGTTCGATTGCCTCGGTAGTGATAATTGACTATGCGCGTTTTTACCGCGAATCCCGCGTTGACGAGATTGTGAGGCTCATCCATCGTGCTATGACGAAGTCGGCGTTGCTCTTGCTACCGATCATGGTCTTCCTGTTATGCGTAGCGCCAGACCTGATGTGTTTTCTGTTTGGCGCGAAATATCGCGACAGTTCGGCGCCGTTTCGCGTGTTTCTGCTGCTGCTGCCGATGCGGACCATCACTTTCGGCACGGTGCTGCAGGCGACGGGCAAGAGCCGGGATGTCTTGATCTCAACAGTTCTCACCTTGGCGGCCAATGCGGTGCTCGGCTGGCTGGCGATCGATTGGATCGGGCCGGTGGGAACGGCGATGGCCTCGGTGGTTGCCACCTACCTGGTTTGCGTCCCGTATTTGATGTGCGCGATTTGTTCGACGTTGCGCGTTTCCGCCCGCAGCCTTTTTCCCTGGACGGAGTTGCTAAAACTGTTGGCAGCCACGGTGATTCCGGGCATCGCCACCTATGCGTTGTTGTTGGTTCTGCCCGGTCCGCACATCCTGCGGTTGGCGGCCGCCGGCGTAGTTTATGGCGGGTTGCTGGCGGCGATCATGTTATGGATCGGCTTGATCCGGATTCGCGAACTTGTCGAAATGACTCGTACGCAAGTCAAGGCGGTGTGGCCCAGCGCATCATGATGCCTATCTCACGTCAAAGGAAACCTGAGCGTGGCCGATCCTAGAACGCCGGCGTGGAAGCGGATAGCGCGGAGCGTTACTCCGCCGCTGATCTGGGAGGCGGGCTCCGCCACAGTTCGCGCCTGGGGGCTTCGCGGCGGCTCCTCTCGACCGCGAAGTGAGCGCGATTCGTCCTACTACGAACAAATGTATGCGGAGAGCATCGAGTACCGAAAGCACTACAGTGAGTCGCGATACTACTTCCTCTGGTGCGTAATCGCCGACCGGCTCAAACGTGAAAACTTCGGCTCCGTGCTCGAAATCGGCTGCGGGGCCGGGCAGTTTGCCGCGCTCCTGCGCGACTCCGGCATCCCCAAGTACTGCGGGCTCGATTTGAGCAGGGCCGCCGTCCAAATGGCGAAGGCGATCTGCGGCGAGTACAGCTTCGTGGCGGGAAGCGCGTTCGATACCGATCTTTTCGAGCGATTCGATTACGACGCCGTGATTTCGCTCGAATTCCTCGAACACGTCGATGGGGACATGTCCGTCTTGCGCCGCATTCGCCAAGGCAAGCGGTTCTACGGTTCCGTCCCCAATTTCCCCTACGAATCCCACGTGCGTCATTTCCTCGATTGCCGGCAAGTGGCCGAACGCTATGGCCCGCTCTTCACCGGGTTTCGCGTCGATGAGTTTCTCGCCGACGGCGGCGCGAGAAAATACTTCTTGATGGAGGGCGTAAAAGCGTAACGTGCCGCAAAGCCCCGAAACACTCGGTCCTACGCCCTGGGCGGGAATGTCAAACTCCCCGTTTCAGAGTCACGCGATGCGCAGTTTGATCCTCGTAATGGTGTCTTTGTGTCTGGCTGCCACCGCCAGGGCGGAGCAGACCATTGTGTATCAGTTCGATTTCGGCCCGAAAGATGCTTGTGTGCCGGGTCACATCGCGTTGCAGACGCGCTCTAGCGACCCGCGTTTCTTCTTGACGGGCACGGGGCTATCGATACGGGACCGCGGCGGCGACGATGTGTCGCGACGGCATCTGATAGTTGCGCGCGGGCAAAGCTGTGGGTCGGGCTGGACAACGGTTGCTACCAGATCGAGCTGTTCTGGGGTGATCGCGAGTACGCGCACGGGCCTTTCGAGGTGCTGGTGCAGGGCCGCACCGTGGCCAAGGGCGTGACAACGGGCCGCAACCAATTTCTCACGCAGAAGTTCCCGGCCAGAGTGGACGACGAGGCCCTGAGTATCCAAATCGTGGCCGCGGACGCCAAAGCCAATTTCGCTCTGGCCGGCGTGACCATCCGCGGCCCGAAGCAGAGAAGGCAGCACTCCGTGCTCAGCCCCCCGATCAAGGCCATTCCGACGCTGGAGGAGATTCGCGCTTGCGGCCGGCCCGACCCTCGCCAGGCGCTGCGGGCGTATTGCGACTGGATTCTCACCCACCGATCGGCCGACGGCACGTTGGACGGTATGCTTACCGCCAGCTCGCACGAATGGTACCGCAGCAGCTATCCCCTCCGCACGCTCTTGGCCGGTTATCAGATCTTCGGCTACAAGCCCTATCTTGAGGCGGCATGCAAGCTGCTCGACAGGTTCGTGAACGAGCAGTTGCCGAACGGCGCCTGGTCGCCCGGCTTCTTGAAACAGCCGGTCGCACTGTGCAGCAGGGCGGAGATCGAGCGGGTGATGTCGGACACGACGAACACCGCCGACATCGGTTCCATGACGACTTGCCTGGCGGCGGCCTGGCCGCTGGTCGATCCGCAGCGCAAGGATCGCTACCTCAAGGCCCTCACGCGGTACTGCGATGATTATGCCTCGCGGTGGCAGTTGTCGAGCGGCGGTTTCACGAACGGCCGTTGGCACGGCAGGGACGTGACGGTGCCTTACAGCGTGGCCACGGGGACGCAGGGGATGAGCTTCTGCGCTCTGTATGCGGTCAGCGGCGAGCGGCGCTATCTGAAGATCGCCGAGAGGGCCGCCGCCTTCCTCTTGAACAATTGGGGTCCCGATGGGCGGCCGATCTCCCACGATTACGAGCGGCCTATCTTCGGGTTCGAGAATTCGACCGACTTCGGCAACCTCTACTACTACCACGAAGCGATCCTCTGGGTGTGGCATTGGACCAAGGATCAGACCCTCAAGGATGAGATCCGGCGGGTCTACCGCTGGCACACCATGGGCTCGCGGGGGTTGCTGGCGGAGCGGGTCCACGGCGTATGGTGGCCGCTGGCCGGTTCCTGGGCCAACTCCAAGGCGGCCGCCATGCCGCTGGTGTTGTTGGAGTACGAGCGGAGCATGGCCGCCGACGCCGAGGTGCGCGAGGCCGTCCGCCGCGCGGCGGTCTTCCTGTGCCATCCCGATTTCGCTGCGCGGCTCGGCATCCTGGTCGATCCCGAGTTGCCCTGGAACCAGTTCGGCATGACTGCAACGGGGTTCGGCGGCCTGTTCTTGGCCGAACTGGTGCGGCCGGGAGTAATCTATCTCCGCGGAGCGCCATAGAGCCCCGACTATGCCGATGTACAGAATAAGATGTCGCCGATGGGCATATTAAAACTCGCTTGTATCGTCGGCGCACGGCCGAACTTCATGAAGATGGCCCCGCTGCTGCGGGCGATTGAGGCTTATCCGCAGATTCGCCCGGTGCTGATCCATACCGGGCAGCACTACGACCCGGCTCTGTCCAACGTCTTCTTCGAAGACTTGGGCATGCGCCGGCCCGACATCTGCCTGGAGGTCGGCTCGGCCAGCCACGCCGTGCAGACCGCCCGCGTGCTGGAGCGGATGGAAGAAGTGCTCAGCAAGGGCGAGCCCGATGGCACGCCCTACGACATGGTCGTGGTGGTCGGCAACGTCAATTCGACCATGGCCGCGGCGCTGGCGGCGGTCAAGCTGGAGATTCCCGTCGCCCACGTCGAAGCCGGCCTGCGGAGCGACGACCGCTCGATGCCCGAGGAGATCAACCGCATCGTCACCGATTCGATCGCCGAGACGCTGCTGGTGTCGGAGCCGGCGGGCATGGCCAATCTCCGCCGCGAAGGACATCCCGAGCAGCATTTGCACCTGGTCGGCAACGTGATGATCGACACCCTGTTGCGGCTCTTGCCGAAAGCCCGGGCGATGGATGCACCGTCGCGCTACGGCCTGCGGCCCGGCCAATACGGCGTAATTACGCTGCATCGCCCCTCGAACGTCGATCAGCCGCAGACGCTCTCGGCTCTGCTGGGCGTGATCGCGGAGGCGTCGGCCGAAGTGCCGCTGGCCTTTGCGATTCATCCGCGCACGCGGCGGCGAATCGCGGAGTTCGGCCTCGACGGACTCCTCGACGCCGCGAAGGGCGTCGTGCAATTGCCGCCGCTGGGCTACCTCGACTTCCTCTCGCTCAGCTCGCAATCGCGGCTGATCATTACCGACTCGGGCGGGCTGCAAGAGGAATCGACCGCGCTGGGCATCCCCTGCCTGACGGCCCGATTCAACACCGAGCGGCCGATCACGGTCGAAGAGGGCACCAGCACGCTGGTCGGCAACCGGCCCGACGTGTTGCGGAAGCACCTGCGGCTGATTCTCGACGGCGGCTACAAGCAGGGCCGCTGCCCCGCCCTCTGGGACGGCCGCACCGCGGAACGCATCGCGAAAATCCTGGCAAGCAACGGCCGGGCGCCGTAACATGCAGGAAAACACCACTCCCCAGGTTGGCGCTTTGCAGAACAGACCGCGGCTCTTGTTCTTGGCCTTCTATTTTCCTCCGATGCACGCGATCGCCAGCGTGCGGGCGGCGAACATCGCTAAACACCTTAGCGGCATCGGCTGGGACGTGTCCGTCGTTACAGCCGATCCGTCGCTCATGGAGTCACCCGACGACCCCGAGCGGGTTGCCGAGGAAATGCGGCGGCACGGAGTCCGCATGATCTACACGGGCCACGGCTGGCGGTGCTTGTCGTCCGGCTACTTCAAGCAGAGCCAAGCGGGGCTGGGGTGGCTGGCGGGCGGCGTCTGCCGGCGGATTGCCCGTCGCCTGAACATCGATGAGAGCGCGGGCTGGTTCGGCTCGGCATATAAAGCATGCGCTGCTCTCCGTCCTGGCCGGTTCGATCTGATCCTGGCGACGGGGGGGCCGTGGGGCACGTTTTCGCTTGCCCGACGCTTGTCGAAAAGGCTGCGCTGCCCCTTCGTGCTCGACTATCGCGATCCCTGGACGGCGGGGAATCCGCACGAGATACGATACAAGAAGCCGCGCTGGCGACGGAGGGAAGCCGAGATTCTCGCCGCCGCCTCCGCCGTCTCGATCGTGTCGTCGAATTGGGGTCAGCTCTTGCGGCAGCATTTCCCCCACGCCCCGAAGATCGAGGTGATCCCCAATGGCTACGATCCCGCGGAAATGGCGGGAATCGAGCCGCAGCATTTCGGGCACTTCGCGCTGGTTTACGCCGGCACCTTCTGCCCGCCCTTGCGATCGGCGACGCCGCTGGTCGCGGCGTTGAAGCGGCTCCAGGAGATCTCGCCGGGAAACGACTGCCACTTCCATTGCTTCGGTCCCCACGGCGATTACTTGCTGCAAGAGGCCGCCGCACATGGCGTCTCGCAACGGATCGTGCTTCACGGCAAGGTGCCGCGACGGGAGGCACTGGCAGCAATCGGCGGCGCAAACGCAGTTGCAATCGTTACCTCCGTCGAAGACCGCTGCGGGGCGGAGTCGAAGGGGATCGTCACCGGCAAGATCTTCGAGCCGGTCGGCCTGGGGACTCCCGTGCTGCTGGTGGCGCCGGCCGATTCCGACGCCCGCGGCGTGCTGGCGACCGTGGGAAACGGCCGCGCTTTTGTCGGCTCGGACGTCGGCGGTATGGCCGCGTACTTGCGCGACCTCGCGGCCGGACGGCTTCCCGAACGCGGGCGTCCCGAGGCGTACTCGTGGGCGGAACTGGCCGCCAAGCTCAACGTCCTGCTCCGCGAGACCCTGCCCACTCCGCGGCCTGAAAGGGCGGGAACCCGATGAAGGTATCCGTCGTCATACCGACGTTCAATCGTCTCTGGGCGCTGCCGCGTTCGATCGCGCAGTTCTACGACAATCCCCTGGTCGGGGAGATTCTGGTCGTCAACGACGCCAGCAGCGATGGCACGCGGGAATGGCTCGATCGGGAGTGCGAACATCATCCGCTTTTGCGGCCGATCCATCATCCTGAGAACCGGGGGGCGACGGGGGCGCGAAATCGCGGCATCGAGGAGGCGCAGTGCGAGTTCATCTTGTTCTGGGACGACGACATGCTGCTGGCGCCCGCCGACGGTTTGCGGATTCTCGCGGACGAGCTTCTGCGGCACGGCGGCGACATGATCGCTCCGGCCAGTTGCGCGGCCGAAGACGCTCCGCCGGGGTTGCCCCGGCCAACCGATGCGGCCGGCGAGCTTCTCGCCAGCGAGGTGTTGCTGAATCGTTGGACGCTAATGCGGCGCGGGCTGCCTGGGGCGGCGCTGCCCCAGCAGACGTTCCAATCTCCGCTTCTTTGCGGACTGACCCTTCAACGCCGCGAATTGTATCGTGACGTGAGATACGCGGAAGACTTGGCCCCCACCTATTTTCGCGACGAGACCGACGTGCAGCTTGCATTGCTCGCTCGTGGCTGCCGGTTGCTCTGTTGCCCGTTCGTCTGTGCCCTGGACATGAAACGGCTCAAGCCGTCGGAAGACGGCGGCTGCCACAGCCATGGAACCCTCTGGAAATATGATTGGATTGCGTGCCGCAACAACTGGCGGATGCTGCGTCGCCGGCAGGACGCGATCCGCTCCAAGCTCGGAATCCGGGCGCCGATTGCTCTTCTTCAGGGGGTCTTCGTCTGCGATCGACTGCTCTATCGGCTGCCGCGGAAACTGGCGGGGCAACTGCTCAGAAAGCTAGGACTACGAAAATGATGCCCGCACTCACGTCGAGTTCCGTGCCGCAGCGTGCTGTGATCGCCAGTAACAGCCGCTCGAACGACAATCTCCTCATTGTTCTTGTAGTCGCGGCGCACTCGCTGCAACTGCTGCAAATCCCGCTGGGCGCCACGGGCGAGGTGATCGGCACCCTTGGCAGCCTCCTGGCCCTGGTGCTCTCGCTGCTCTCGCCGAAAACGATGTTCCTGATGTTGTTCGGCGTCAACTTCATTTCGTTGACGGGCCCTTCGCTGGCCCACCTTCGTGTCTATATCTTGCTCTACTTCGTTTATGCGGCGCGGTTGTGCATCACCCCCTCCGTTTTTCAACTGGTCCTGGGCAATTCGCCGGCTTCTCGTGTCGTGCGGCGCTGGTTCTTCGCCTGGCTCGGCTTTGCCGTAGTCGTGGCCGGTTTCTTTGCGGCCACGGCGAATGACCCTTTCGGCATGAGGTGCGCCTGGGATATGACGCGCGGACTGGGGACGTCGTTGTTGGCCTGCATCCTCGCCGTGCTGGCGTTCGACAAGGTCGAAGAGGACTCGTTGTTGCCCATCGGCTTGGTCGTCTATGTCCTGCTTGGTGCGCTGTTGATGAACTGGGCGTACACCTCGCTGACTCAACAGATGCCCGGCGAGATGCGATTGGGAGAGGAGTCGGGCGACCCCAACGCGATTGGGATGCTTTTCAACGTGGGGATCGGCTTGTGCGCAGGTGTAGTGTTGCTGACGCGGTCCTGGCTCGTGCGTCTCGCCGCCGCAGCCGCCGCTTTGCCCGCGGCAGTCGTCATCGTTCGCACGCAATCGCGCGGGCGCTCGTGGCCGAGGTCTTCATGCTTGGCGTTGCCCTCTGCGTGAACGTGCGACATTTTTCCTCGTTCCTGAAACGGATTATCATCTTGGGGAGCCTTCTTGTGGCGATCTTGATCGTCGCCATGCCCCTTGCCCAGGATTACCTCTTGCCTCGAATTGAAGCGACACTAAGCGCCTTCGAGGGCGGCAATCTCAGCCGTGCCACCGCCGGTCGGAACGAGATCCTCTACGCATATTGGGAAAGGTCGGTCGGCAGCGCTTTCATCGGCGCAGGATTCGACTACTCGGTCATCTCTCGATATTACCGCAATACTACCGTCGCGCATAACACCTGGATGCAGGTATTCTCGGACTTCGGCGTAATCGGATTCGCATTGTTCATCGTGATGACGCTGCCGCTGTTCAAGCTCGTGTTTCGCGCAATCTGGATGTTCGGCGCCACCCAATCTGTTGAGAATAAGAGGCTGGCACTTCTCCGCGCCGGCGTGGCCATCGCCGCCGCCGGGCTGTTGCTTGAAACCTGCACCTTGACCTCCGTATTTGAAATCGTGTTCTGGTGGTGCGCCGGTTGCGCCGTGGCCTTCGAATGCCGTCAGCAAAATGCCCAGCTTAAGAATCGTCCTCTACACGCCGCGGTCCCCAGAGGCGACCGGCGGCGTTGAACGGTTCGTTGCCTCGCTGCGCGACGCCCTGCGCGCCCGCGGACACGTGTGTGACGTCGTCTGCGGCGCCGACTTGGGTTGCGGGCAAGATGCCAGAGCAAGCGAGGTCGCCCAGGCTATGGCGGCACATTGGATGCAACACGAGCACGTCTACGATGCGGCGCTGTTCAATGGCGAGTGCGGCTGCAAGGCCGGCGGAGGGCGAACCGTCAACGTCTTTCACGGCACCACGCGAGGGAGAATTCTGGGAGATTGGCCGCTGCGCCGCATGCCAGCCAACGTCGCCGAATTCGTGCTCACGGGCAGATTGCAGGCGGCGGCCGCACGCCGCCACCAGCCCGTGGCCGTATCGCAATCGACGCGACGGCAGTTGTTCTGGCTGTACGGCGTCGCTGGCGCACGGGTCATTCAGAACGCGGTGGACGTTGATCGCTTCTCCCCCGGCGACCAACAGGCCGCGCGAAAGGAACTGGGCCTGCCCTTGAATTCTCGTGTCTTCCTTTATGCATCACGGCTCGAAATCGGGAAGTGCCCCTGGTTCGTGGCGGAATGGGGCAAGGCCTTGACTGCCACGGAGCATTTGTTGCTCGCCACTGACAAAGAGATCGACGTGGCGGGGGCGGCGACGTCTCTGCGGAACGTGCCGCGTGAAACCATGCCGCTGTTGTATCGGGCCGCCGACGCGTTCTTGATGCCGTCCTATTACGAAGGCTGCTCGTACGTGGTGATCGAGGCGATGAGTTGCGGATGCCTGTTGGTGGCCAGCCCGGTAGGCCACGCCCGCGACATCATCAGGGCCGACCCGCTCTTGGCCGCGTGTTTCGAGCCCCACCGGACCGCGCAGGCGTTTCTCGACCGCGCGCGGCGATTGCTCGCTGACGCGTCGTTGGCCGCGCGCTTGCGGGCTCACGAGCGGCGATACGTGCTGGAAAACAACACCCTCGACAAAATGGGAGAACGGTACGAAGCGTTGTTCGAGGAGATCGTAGAAAAGTCGAAGCGAACGTAGTTCCGCCCCGTGCCGCTCTCGATGAGGCGGAACGTCGCTCAGCCAGCGGCCACTTTTGCAGCTTGAGGAATACGCCCAACTTGAATCGCCCGTTGAATGTCGTGCTGGTGTGTCCCGCGGCGAGCGGGGGCCATCCGCTCTATGTGAGCGAACTGGCCGCCGCCCTGTCTCGCTTGCCGCAAGAGGTCTGCCTGGACGTCGTGGCCCCTGAGAACCTGGACGATCGTTTCCGCAGCACGCTCTATCCTATTCACGACGTTCTTCCGGCATGGTCGGAGCCCGGAAGCAAGATCGTCCTGGCGCGGCAGATCCGATTGGCCGGCCACATCCTGCGGACGGAGCGGGCTTGCATCCGCTGGCTTCGGCAGCGGCCGAACGTCGATATCGTCCATTTTCAGAGCCTCTTCTGGCTCAACGCCCCGCTGATGCGCGGTTATCGCCGCCTCAACGCCGCACTGGTCGATACGGTTCACAATCTGAAACCGCATCGTTACGCCGCGGTCATGCCGCACAAGCTGGAAGATAGAATCGCGTCGTGGATGTTGCGTCAGTGCGATGGCTTGTTGGTCCACACCGAAGCACTGCGCCGCGAGGCGGTCGAGCTTCTCGGATCGCGTCGCCCGCCCGTCTTCGTTACGCCGCACGGTCTCTTTCAACCCGCTTCGGCCAAGACGTTGGTTTCGCTTCGCGAGCGATTATCCTGGCGGAAAATGCTGCTTTTCGGCACTGTTCGCCGCGACAAGGGACCGCACGTCGCCCTCGAAGCGCTCAAGCGATTGGAGGGATTTCACTTGACAATCGCCGGAGCGATTGACGAGCCGTCCTATTGGCACGACTCGATCCTGCCGCTGCTGGCGGAACTCCGCCGAATGGGAAGAAGCGTTGAAGTCATCGAGCGTTTCGTCGCCGACGAAGAGATGGCGGATCTGTTCGCCCGCCACAGTTTTGCCCTTTTGCCCTACACCCGTGACTTCCACGCGCAAAGCGGCGTCTTGCACGTGGCAATCGGTCTGGATACGCCGGTGGTCTCCACGGCGGTCGGGGGGCTGGTCGAGACGATTTCGCAGTGGGCGATCGGAGAACTCGCCCCCCCCGAAACTCCCGAAGCCCTGGCCGCCGCCGTTCGCCGCCTGCTTGACCGCGATCCGCAGGCGCTCGAAAAGAACCTCCAAGCAGCCCGCGAAGGACTGTCCTGGGATCGTACGGCTCGCGCGACCGTCGAAGCCTATCGCCAGATCCGAAATGGAGCGGCCAATCCAGACCCCTGCACGCCCGGAAGAAAAACCCCATGAAGGTATTGGTGACCGGCGGCGCCGGATTCATTGGCAGCGTCGTGACCGAGCAGTTGCTGGCCGAAGGCCACGAAGTGGTCGTGCTCGATAACCTGAAGTACGGCTTCGTCGAAGCGGTTACTCCGCCGGCGCGGCTGGTGCGCGGCGACCTGCTCGACGAGCCGCGCCTCGACGAGTTGTTCCGCCGCGAGCGTTTCGACGCCGTCGCCCACCTGGCGGCCGAGGCCTTCATCGAGGATTCCGTGCGTGATCCGGGGTTGTTCTATCGCGTCAACGTCTGCGGCGGGCTGATGCTGCTGGACGCGATGTGCCGCGCCGAGGTGAAGCGGCTGATCTTCTCCTCGACCGCCGCCGTCTATGGCGAGCCGGAAAGCGTTCCCATCCCCGAGACCGCCCCGAAGAACCCCTGCAATTCTTACGGCGACTCCAAGCTGGCCTTCGAGCGGGCGTTGGCGTGGTATTACAAGGCACACGGCCTGCGCTCGATCAGCCTGCGCTATTTCAACGCCTGCGGCGCCACCGAGCGCTGCGGCGAATCGCGGAAGAAGGAGACGCACCTGATTCCGATCGCCTTGGCCGCCGCGTCCGGCGCCCGCCAGCGGCTCGACCTGTTCGGCAGCGATTACGATACGCCCGACGGCACCTGCGTTCGCGACTACGTGCACGTGGCCGACATCGCGCGGGCGCATCGGCTGGGCCTCGATGCCGTCGATCGCATCGAGCCGGCCGCTTACAATCTCGGCAACAATCAGGGCTATTCCAACCGGCAAGTCGTGCAGGCCGTTAGGGAAGTGGTCGGCCGCGAGTTCAGCGTCCGCGACGCGCCGCGGCGGCCCGGCGATCCGGCCACGTTGGTGGCCGATTCCAGCCGCGCCCGCCGCGAATTGGGATGGCAGCCGCAATTCCCCGAGTTGCGGCAGATGGTCGAAACCGCCTGGCAGTGGCGCCGCCGGCACCCGAGAGGATATGCCTCGTCATGATCTCGCGCCGCGTGGCGATTGATCTTTTGTCGGAGCGGAGAGAGCAACCACGATGATGGCCATCATTCTCGCCGGCGGCAAGGGCGCGCGGTTGAAGCCGTTCACGATGACGATTCCCAAGCCGCTGCTGCCGCTGGGAGACGTGCCGATCCTGGAGGTGGTTCTGCGGCAGTTGGCCGCCGCCGGCGTTTCCCACGTGGTGATTACGCTGGGGCACATGGCCCACCTGTTCGTCGCCGGCATCGGCGACGGCGCGCGATTCGGCCTGCGGATCGATTATGTTTTCGAGGATGAGCCGCTGGGAACCGCCGGCCCCATTCGCCGCGTCGCCGACTTGGAGGACGATTTCCTGGTGACCAACGGCGATCTTTTGACGACGCTTAACTTCCGCGATTTGCTCGATGCCCACGTCCGCCGCGGCGCATGGGGCACCATCGCCCTGCATCGCCGCGAGGTCAAGATCGACTACGGCGTCGTCAGAACCGCCGCCGACGGCCGGTTGGACGATTACATCGAGAAGCCGACCATTCCCTACGAAGTCAGCATGGGAATCAACGTGCTCTCCCGCCGCTGCCTCGATTTCATTCCCGCCGCGGGAGCGTTCCAAATGCCCGAGTTGATGCTGGCGATGCATCGGGCGGGCAAAGCGGTGCTCTGTTACAAAAGCGACTGTTACTGGCAAGACATCGGCCGCTTCGACGACTATCAGCAGGCCAGCGCCGACTTCGTCGACGACCCCTCGCGGTTCCTTCCGGCTCCCCGGTGAACGACATTCCCACCGCACTGATCAGCGGCGTTTGCGGTTTCTCTGCGAAGCACCTCGTGCGGATGCTGAGCGGCGAGGGCCGCGTGCGGATCGCCGGCGCCGATCTGCCCGCCGAGCCGCCGGCCGACCTGCAACTGGCCGATTATCGTGCCGCCGATCTGGCCCGTGCCGACGAGGCGGCGGCGCTTGTGCGGCACGTCCGCCCCGATATGGTCTTTCATCTTGCCGGCCGCTACCGCGGCACGAGCGACGAATTGTATGCGGCGAACCTGCTGGGCGGCGTACACCTGCTCGAGGCCCTGCGGGAATCGTCGCCAAATGCCCGGGTGCTCGTCGTCGGCACGGCCGCCGAATACGGGCCGGCGCCGCCCGAGGAGATGCCGATCGCCGAGGATCACCCTTGCCGGCCTCGCGGCGCGTACGGTCTGAGCAAGCACGCCCTGTCGCTGGCGGCGCTGGATTTTGCCCGGCGCTGCGGCCTGAAGGTCGTCGTCGCTCGCCCGTTCAACATCATCGGCGCCGGCGTGCCGCCGTCGCTGGTCGTCGGCGCGGTGCTCGAACGGGCGAAGCGCGCCTGGCCGAGAGGGATTCGCCCGCGATCGTGGTGGGCAACCTGGACGCCAGCCGCGATTTCCTCGCCGTCGAGGACGTGGCCGCCGCCTATCTGCGGATGATTCGCGGCGACTATTGGGGCGAGGTGTTCAACATCTGCTCGGGGGTCCCCTACAAGATTCGCGACGTGGTCGCAGCGCTGCTGTCGCATTCTCCCCGCCCGATCGAATATCGCGTCGATCCGCAATTGCTCAGGGCGGATGATGCCGCGGTCTTTGTCGGCAGTTGTGAAAAGGCCCGCCGCGCCTTCGGATTCGCGCCGTCGCTAAGCGTCGAGGAATCGCTCAAAAGCGCGTGGCAATATGCAATGGGGTCGATGAAAACGTGCGCATCCTGCTTGTGATGTCGATTGGCTCTCCCTGGGCGCGTGCTGCGGCCTTGCGGCTGTCGTCGCTCGGCCACGACGTACATGTCTTCGATTTCATTGAAGAGCAACACATCGGCTACCTCTCGGCCGAGGATGCTTGCCAGGCGGCGGCGGTTGCGGCATTCAGACAGCGCGTGGCGGGCGTTCACGAAATCAAGGGCCGGCTCCCCGGGAAAGGCCGCTATCTCGCCGCCGTGGGCGTGCTCCGCCGCATCGCCCGCCAGTGCCGCGCCGAGGCCATTTTAGTGCTCTACAGCGGCGGGTTCGCGCTGATGGCCTACCTGAGCCGCTTCCGCCCCTTCGCCAGCTACGTGGTCGGCAGCGACGTGCTCCTGATTCGCGGTTTCAATCGTTGGCTCAGCCGCCGTGCGCTGACCGCCGCCAAGCTGGTCTTTTCCAACGGCAGTTACCTGGCCGAGCAGACCCGCAAACTGGCGCCGCGGGCGAAGGTGGTGCCCTTGCTTTTCGGCGTGGACGTGGAGAAGTTTTGCCCCGGCTCGCCGCCCGCGTCGCCGGTGCGGCTGGTGTGTACCCGCGGATTCCATCCGCTCTACAACAACGAGTACCTGATTCGCGGCTTGGCCCTTTTGCCGCCGGGGCTGCCCGAGTTTCGCGTCACGTTTGTCTCGCCCGGCCCCTCGTTGTCGCAGGTGCGGGAGTTGGCCGACAAGACGCTCTCGCCCGCCATGCGTGGCCGGATCGAGTTTCTCGGCGGCGTGCCCGATGCCGATCTGCCCGGCGTCTTGCAGTCGTCTCACGTCTACGTCTCGCTGTCGCGCTCCGACGGGACGGCCACTTCGACGCTGGAAGCGCTGGCCTGCGGGCTGTATCCGCTGCTCTCCGACATTCCGCAGAACCGCGAGTGGGTCGATGCGCAATTGGACAACGGTCTGCTCGTGCCGCTCGACCGGCCGCAGGAGCTGGCCGCCGCCCTGGCCGCCGCCATCAGCGACCAGCCGCGGCGCTCCCGCGCCGCCGCCCGCAACCGGCAGTTGATTTTGGATCGCGCCGATAGTTCGCAAACGATGAAAACGCTCTCCTCGATGCTGGAGTCGATGGTTGCAGGCCATGAATCCTGATTTGCCGCGCATGGACGTTGCGTCCCTGTCGTCGCTGGCCACCGGTCGGAGCGAGAGCCTCTTCGCCGCCGACGTGGAATCGCGCCGCGAGGAGCTTCGCGCCCGGCTCGGCGGCCGCCGCATCCTCGTCGTCGGCGGGTCGGGCAGCATCGGCGCCGCCACCGTCGCCGCCATTGCCGCCTACCGCCCCCAGTCGCTGCACGTCGTCGATCAGAACGAGAATACGCTGGCCGAGCTGGTGCGCACGCTGCGGAGCGATCCGGCCGGCCTGGCGGTGCCCGATTTCCGCTGCCTGCCGATCGACTTCGGCTCGACGATCATGCAGCGCATGCTGCGCGAATCTCCGGCGTACGATTACGTGCTCAACTTCGCGGCGCTGAAACACGTCCGCTCGGAAAAGGACGTTTGCTCGCTGCTGCAAATGCTCGACACAAACCTGCTCAAGCAGACCCGCCTGCTCCGCTGGCTGGCCGAAAAGGGGGGGCTCAACCGCTATTTCTGCGTCTCCACCGACAAGGCGGCCAATCCGGTGAACTTGATGGGCGCCAGCAAACGGGCGATGGAACACGTCGTCTTCTCCGGCGAGATTGCCCCGGCGCTTGTCGCCGAAACCGTCTCGGCCCGCTTCGCCAACGTCGCCTTCTCCGATGGCAGCCTCTTGGACGGCTTCCTCAAGCGGCTGCAAAAACGGCAACCCTTGGCCGTCCCCCGCCAGACGCGGCGATATTTCATCTCGCTGGTCGAGGCCGGACAGATATGCCTGCTGGCGGCGTTCTCCGCTCCGCACCGCCACACGCTGGTGCCGCGGCTCGATCCGGCCGCCGACCTGCACGACCTGCAAGATGTGGCCGAGGCCGTTTTGCGCTGTGCGGGCTTTGAGCCGGCGCTCTACCATGACGAGGCCGAAGCGCGAACCCGCGTTGCCGCCGATATGAGCGTCGGCCGCTATCCGCTCCTCTTGGCCCCCTTGGATACCAGCGGCGAGAAACCCTATGAAGAATTCCTCGGCGAGGACGAAACGGCGGTCGAGATCGGCATGCGGCAGTTGCTGGCGATCCCCTATCTGCCCGCGCCGCCGGGCGCGATCGCCGCTTTGATCGGCGAACTGCAACAATACGTGGCAAACCCCGGCATCCCGGTCGATAAAGCGACGCTTGTCGCCCGCCTGGCCGCCGCCGTGCCGCAGTTTCGTCACGTCGAGACCGGAAGAACACTTGACCAGCGCATGTGAGCAGGAACGTGAAAGGGAATCGCAGGCAATTCACCGCCGGCCGGAGGACGAACTCGCCCCGCCCGCTGTGCTTGAGCGGTTTCTGACGCTCGCGCAGGGCAACAAGAAATGAACGACGGCGCCGCCAATCCCGTGCTCTCCATCGTCGTTCCCTGCCGCAACGAGGCGAACTGGATTGCACGCTGCCTGGAGTCGATCCTTCGCAACGACTATCCGCAAGACGGCATGGAAGTGCTCGTCGTTAACGGCATGAGCGACGACGGGACCCGAGAGATTGTCGCGGATATTGCCAAGCGGCATCCGATTGTCCGCCTCTTGGACAATCCCAAGAAAATCACTCCGGCGGCGTTGAACGTCGGCATTGCGGCGGCCAAAGGCGGCGTCGTCATGCGCATCGACGCCCACTACGAGTATCCCCCCGACTACATCTCTTGCCTGGTGCGGCACTTGCAGCAAAGCGGCGCCGACAACGTCGGCGGCATCGTGCGGATGGGCCCCGCCAACCAGAGCGTGATCGCCCGGGCGATTGCGGTGGCGGTCTGCCATCCGTTCGGCGTCGGCAACGCCTATTACCGCATCGGCGTGAGCGAACCGCGCTGGGTCGACACCGTCCCCTTCGGCTGCTATCGCAGGGAGGTGTTCGACCGCATCGGACGATTCGACGAAGAATTGGTCAGGAATCAGGACATTGAGTTCAATCTGCGGCTGCGGCGCGCAGGCGGCAGGATCCTGCTGGTCCCCGACGTCGTCCTGCACGGCCACGCCCGCGATTCGCTGCGAAAAATGGCGAAGATGTATTTCCAGTACGGCTACTTCAATCCGCTGGTGATACGAAAACTCGGCGGCCGCATCACTTGCCGGCAGGCCGTCACGCCGGCGTTCGCGGCCGGACTGATTGTGCTGGCCCTGCTGGCGCCTTGGTCGTTGTGGATGCGTTGGCTGCTGGCGGCAATGCTGATCGCCTACGCCGTTCCGTTGCTGATCTGCTCGGCGGCCGCCGCGCTGAAGCACGGCGTCCTGGTCGGATCGGCGCTGTGTCTGGTGTTTCCGCTGCTGCACACCAGCCACGGATTGGGGTTTCTGAAAGGACTGTTCGATCTTCTCTTGCGTCGCCGCGATTCGCGCCGCGTCGCCGAGCAAACCCAGTTGACGAGATGACCGCTCAGCAGCCTGGCGCCCGCGCCGCACCGCCGCTGCCGCCCGCTTTGGCCGATAGCCTGGAGGAGCGAATCACCGATTTCTTCGGCCAGGGGCGGTGTTTCCTCTTGGCAAAGGGACGCGTCGGACTCTATGCCGGACTCAAGGCGCTGGACCTGCCGCAGAAAAGCAGCGTGCTCATGCCCGGATACACCTGCATGGTCGTTCCCTCGGCCGTGCAATTCGCCGGGCTGACGCCGGTCTACGTCAACATCGATCCCGCCACGTACAACATCGACCCCCGCAAGCTAGAAGCGGTTTCCGCCGAGAACGTTTCCGCCTTGATCGTGCAACACACCTACGGCATCCCCTGCGAGATGCCGCCGTTGGCCGCCTGGGCCGCGGCACGCGGAGTGCCCGTCATCGAAGATTCCTGTCACGCCTTCGGATCGAAGTACGCGGGGCGGCTCTGCGGCGGCTTCGGCAAGTTCGCCTTCATGTCCGGCCAGTGGAACAAGCCCTTTTCCACCGGCCTGGGCGGCATCTTGTTGGTGAACGACGCGGAATTGGCCGACCGCGTCGCAGCGATCATCGACCGCGAAGCCTTCACTCCGGGCCGACTGAGAAACGCGATTCTCTCCGCGCAGATTCTCGCCCACAAGCTGCTGGTTCGTCCCGCCACCGCGATTGCGGTCATGTTTCTCTACCGGGCGTTGAATCGTCTCGGTCTGGCCATCGGCAGCTCTTCGCAAGAGGAGTTGGCGGGGAAAATGCCCGAGCGCTACTTGACGAAAATGGCTCCCTGCCAGGTTCGCCGCGGGCTGCGCGAAATGGCGGCAATCGAAGACAATATTCAACACCGCATCGCGCTAACGGCGTTCTACCAGCGCGAACTGCCGCGGCTCGGCTTCACGCCGCTGGCAAGCGCGGCCGGCGGCGGCCTGCCGCTGCTGCGCTATCCCGTGCGGGTTGCCAACAAGAAAGAGGTCCTCTCGCGCCGGCAAAGCCCGCGTCGAGATCGGTTCCTGGTTCGAGGTTCCCTTGCATCCCGAAGGAACGCGGATGGAAACGTTTGGCTATCGCGAGGGAATGTGCCCCGCGGCCGAAGCCGCCAGCCGCGAGGTGATCAACCTGCCCACCCACCGCAAAGCCAGCCGGGCCGTCGCCGAGCGCACCCTCGATTTCCTGCGAAAACAGGCGACGCCGCGATAATGCTGAAGCGACTTCTCGATATCCTGATCTCCGCCTTCGGCCTGCTGCTGCTCTCGCCGCTGGCCGTGGTCATCGCGGCCGGGGTGAAACTCACTTCGCCGGGGCCGGTGCTTTTTCGCCACGAGCGAGTGGGAAGAGGCTTTCGTCCCTTCAAGGTCCTCAAATTCCGCACGATGGTGCAGGATGCGCCGCAACGCGGCGGCCCGATCACCTGCGGCGGCGATCCGCGCGTCACCCGGCTCGGCAGATTCCTGCGAAGGACGAAACTCGACGAAATGCCGCAACTGGTCAACGTGCTCCGCGGCGACATGAGCCTCGTCGGCCCGCGCCCCGAGGTCCGCCGCTATGTCGAAATGTTTCGCGATGATTACGAGATCATCTTGCGCATGCGGCCGGGGATCACCGATCTCGCCTCCATCAAGTATCGTGATGAGGAGGCGATCCTGGAACGCGCCGACGATCCCGACCAACAGTACTTAAGCGTTGTCCTGCCCGAGAAGATCCGCCTGGCCAAACAGTACGTCGCCAATCAGTCGCTTCGGCTCGACTTGACGATCCTGCTTGGCACGGCGTTCAGCCTGGCCTGCGATCGCCTTTCGCGGCCATCGAAGCGTCGGCAAGCTCGACAAGGATCATGATCGAAGACGTTCAACGAATACAGGTTCCCTATTTCCGTCCGGCGCTGGGCGACGCCGAAATCGACGAAGTCGTCGCCTGCCTGCGTTCCGGCTGGCTGACCACCGGCCCGCGTGTCAAGCGGTTCGAGACGGCGTTTGCCGAACAGGTCGGCGCGAAGCACGCCGTGGCCGTCAGTTCCGCCACCGCCGCGCTGCACCTGGCTGTCGATGCCCTCGGCTTGCGCGGCGGCGACGCCGTACTGGCGCCGACGATGACTTTCGCCGCTACCGCCGAGGTCGTTCGCTACATGGGGGCGGTGCCGTTGTTGGTCGACTGCGACCCTGTCACCATGAACATGGATTTGGCCGACGCCGAGCGCAAGATCGGGCAGTTGCACGCCGGCCAAACGCCGTTGGACCCCGGGTTGCGCGTCGTCGGCATCATCCCCGTCCACGTCGGCGGGCTGATGATCGACATGACCGAAGTGCAAGCCTTCGCGGCAAAACACCAACTCTGGGTGATCGAGGACGCCGCGCACAGTTTTCCCGCCGCGTACGCAGAACTCCTTTCTTCCGAGCAACCTTCGATCGGCGCCCGCAGAGAGGCCGGGGGTGAGAGCAGCGGGTCGAGATCGAACGGCCCTCACCCTGACCTTCTCCCAATGGGAGAGGGGACATTGACAGGGATCCCAAAGGGAGAGGGGACGCGCTGGCGGCGCTGCGGCGAAAACACCTCCGCCGTAACTTGTTTCTCCTTCTACGCCAATAAGACGATCACCACCGGCGAAGGAGGCATGGCGGTCACCGACGACCAACGGCTTGCCGAACGAATGCGGCAGATGTCGCTGCACGGCCTGTCGCACGATGCTTGGAAGCGCTTCGCCGGCAACAACGCGTGGGACTATCGCATCGTCGCCCCCGGCTACAAGTACAACCTGACCGACATTGCCGCCGCGATCGGCATTCATCAAGCGGCGCGGGCGGAGCAGATGCGGCAGGAGCGGGCGGCGATTGCGCGGCGCTTCCGCCGCGAGCTTGCCGACGTGGCCGAGATCGAGTTGCCGCCCGATCCGCCCGACCGCATCCACGCCTGGCACCTGTTCCCCATTCGCCTGCGGCTCGATCGGCTGGCTATCGACCGCAACGAGTTCATGGCGCAATTGCGCGAACGGGGCGTAGGTTGTTCCGTACACTGGCGGCCGCTGCACCTGCACCCCTACTACGAAGAGACCTTCCACTGGCGTCCGCAGCATCTGCCCGAGGCGTCGCGGCACTGGCTGCGGCTTGTGAGCTTGCCGATTTTTCCCGGGATGCGCGACGACGAACAACGCCACGTCGTGGCCGTCGTCCGCCAGTTATGCGCGTGTCACGCGAAATGAGCGAAAAAGAGACCGTGGCATTGCCGACGACTGCAAAGAGCACGTGGCCCGAGGGAAAACGGTTCGCCTTTACCGTCTTTGACGATACCGACTCGGCGACGCTCGAAAACGTCAAGGGCGTTTACGACTTTCTCGCCGACTGCGGCTTTCGCACGACAAAGTCGGTGTGGGTCGTGGCCGGCGACGCCAATCGCGGCAAGAAGCCGGGACAGACCTGCGCCGACCCCGACTACCGGCAATGGCTGCTCGCCCTGAGCGCCAAGCGATTCGAAATCGGCTTTCACAACGGCACCTGGCACAGTTTGCCGCGCGACGCTATCCGCGAGGCGCTCGACAAGTTTGCCGAGCTATTCGGTCACCATCCGAAGGTGGCGGCAAATCATACCGGCGTCGCCGACGCCATCTACTTTGCCGACGCCAGGCTGACAAGTTGGCGCAGGCCGCTTTATAATATCCTCACCCGCTTCCACAACGTCGGCAAATACCGCGGCCACGTCGAAGGCGATCCCTGTTTCTGGGGCGACTTGTGCAAGTCGCGGATCAAGTACTTCCGCAACTTCGTTTTCCGCGACATCAACACCCTGAAAGCTTGCCCGGCGATGCCCTACCATGATCCGCTGCGGCCGTGGGTCAATTACTGGTTCGCTTCGTCCGACGGCGCCAAGTGCAGCGTCTTCAACGAGTGCATTGCCGAAGCGGCTCAAGACCGGCTGGAAGAACAGGGCGGCGCGTGCATCATGTACACCCACTTCGCCGCCGAGTTCCTGGAAGACGGCCGTTTGAACCCCCGCTTCCGCTCGCTGATGGAGCGGCTCGCCCGGAAGAACGGCTGGTTCGTTCCGGCGGGAGAATTGCTCGATTACCTGCTGAAGACAAACGGCTCTCAGCAGATTTCCAACCGCGAACGACGGCGGCTGGAATGCCGCTGGCTCTGGGAGAAGATTCGCGTCGGCACGGATTGAGCCGCATTACAAGTGTTTTCGATAGACTAAACGATCTCATGCTTAACGGGAAGAAGATCACCGTCGTTTTGCCCGCTTACCGGGCAGAAAAGACGCTCCGGCAGACCTACGAGCAGATTTCCCGCGACGTCGTCGATGACGTGATCCTCGTCGACGACGCCAGCACCGACAGCACCGTCGCCTTGGCCCGGCAACTCGGAATCCGCACCTTCTGCCATCAGAAGAATCTCGGCTACGGCGCCAACCAGAAAACCTGCTACCGCGAGGCGCTGGCGCTGGGGAGCGACATCGTCGTCATGCTCCACCCCGACTACCAATACGATCCGCGGCTGGTCACGGCGATGGCGGCGATGGTCGCCTCGGGCGTGTACGACGCGGTCTTGGGGTCGCGGATCCTCGGCCACGGCGCGCTCCGCGGCGGCATGCCGCTGTACAAGTACGTCTCCAACCGCGTCTTGACGTTGCTGCAAAACCTGCTCTGCGGCGCGAAACTCTCCGAATACCACAGCGGCTACCGCGCCTTCTCCCGCGAGGTGATCGACCGCCTGCCGCTGCTGGGCAATTCCGACGATTTCGTCTTCGACAACCAGATGCTCACGCAGTTGATCGCCTTCGGCTATCGCATCGGCGAGATCAGTTGCCCGACGAAGTACATGCCCGAAGCCAGCTCGATCAGCTTCCGCCGCTCGGTGACCTACGGGCTGGGGGTGCTGCGGACCAGCGTGAAGTACCGGCTGTGGAAGTGGGGCGTCATCCGCACCCACCTCTTCGACGACCGCCCCACCTTGCGGCTGCGGCAAGACTACTACCAAGACGGCGATAAATCGCAGCGATCCTGCTGAGCCAAGCCATGTTCCACTTCCAGCAATTCGACGGAAGCAGCGAAGAGTGGGATGCGATCCTGCAGACGTTTCCCGATCGGGAGGTCTTCCAGAACGTCGGCGTGGCTGAGGTTCCTGGCGGAATCGCAGAATGCCAAGCCGGTCACGCTCGTGCTCCAGGACGGCGGCACGATCGCCGGCTATTTCGCCGGGATGATGGTCCAGAAGATGGGCTGCCGCATTCTCGGCTCCCCCTTCGTGGGCTGGACGACGGAGCACATGGGAATCCGCCTCTTGCCGAGCGTCTCGAAAGCGGCCGCGGTGCGGGCCCTGACCGATTACGCCTTCAACCGCTTGCAGTGCATCCACCTCGAGTTCACCGACCGCAACATCTCTCCCGACAACGTCGCCGGTTTGGGATTTCGACGCGCGGCGATCCACACCTCGCTGATCGACCTTACCGCCGACGAGCAGCGGATCTACGCCGAGATGAGCAGCAAGTCCTGCCGTTACTGCATACGAAAAGCGGAGAAGCTCGGCGTCGTGGTGGAAGAGGCTGACGACGCGGCCTTCGCCGACGAATACTACGCGCAATTGCTCGACGTGTTCGCCAAACAAGACCTCGTTCCGACTTACGGCGTGGGCCGGGTGCAAGCCCTGATCCGTCATCTCTTGCCCACCGGCAACCTGCTGTTGCTGCGAGCCCGCGAGCCGCAGGGGCGCTGCATCGCCACCAGCATCTTCCTGGGCATGAACGAATGCTCCTATTTCTGGGGAAACGCCAGTTGGCGCGGCGATCAGCACTTCTGTCCCAACGAAATCTCGCAGTGGTACGCCATCCGTTACTGGAAGCGCCGCGGCATACGCTGCCACGACCTCGGCGGCGGCGGCGCGTACAAGCGAAAATACGGCGGCCACTCCTTCAATTATTATCGCATGTGGAAGTCGAAGTACCCCTGGATCGGCTGGGCCCGCGAATGCGCCTTCAAAGCATTCAAGCTCAGACAGCGGGCCCTGGGATGGTGGCGCGGTGGACATTCGGCAAAAGACGATGCTAGCGTGACGCCGCAGACAGAGAAGCAGGAGTCCAGTGATGAATGATCGCTTGAAACAGACGATCGCCGACGAACTAAACGTCGATCCCGCCGAGTTGACCAGCGACAAGCGGCTGGAAGACCTGGAGTATTGGGATTCGGTCATGGTCCTCTCCATGATGGTGATTATCGGCGAGGCGGTGGGCAAGGAGGTAGCCCCGGAAGAGATGATGCAGCTTCAGACCTTCGGCGACATCGAGGCCTTGGTGGCCTCCAAACAATCCTGAGAACTTCGACCATGCCTGCAACATCATCGTTGGGGTGGCAGTTGTACTGCCACCCCCGCATCTCTGGCAGTTCCAGGGGCGGCAGTGCAACTGCCACCCCAACCTATGGCACCCGCGCCTGCAAACAATCCTGAGCAACTCGACCATGCCCGCAACATCGACAATCCGCGCGATCGCCCACGCCTTGCCGGCCACCTCGCTTAGCTACGAGGAGCTGGTCGCCCGCTTCGGCGAGAAGCACGTCGCCTCGATCTACCGCATGTCGGGAATCCGCGATCGCCGGGTGGTGGCGGCCGGTCAGTGCGCCTCGGATTTGGCGGTGGCGGCGGCGCGGCGGCTGTTGGCGCACGCCGGCGTCGAGCCAGCCGCGATCGACGCCCTGATCTTCGTCTCGCAAACGCCCGATTACCGTAGCCCGGCCACCGCCTGCAAACTCCAGGCCGATCTGGGCCTGCCGGAGCGCTGCGCCGCCTTCGACATGAACCAGGCCTGCGCCGCGTTCATCTTCGGCCTGCAGGTCGCCCATTCGATGGTCGTCGCGCAGACCGCCCGACGAGTGCTGCTGCTGAACGCCGACGCCATCAGCCGCTTGATCAACCCGATGGACCGCGGCCTGGTCACGCTGCACGGCGACGCCGCGACGGCCACGCTGGTCGAGCCCGCCGACGCGGCAGCCGGCGGAATCGAGTTCATCGAAAGCGGAACCTCCGGCAAGGACTATCAGAAGCTGATCGTGCCCGCCGGCGGCGCCCGACTGCCCGCCGGGCCGGCCACCGCCGTGGAAGAGACCGACGCGGCCGGCTGTGTCCGCAACCAAGAGCAGCTCTTCATGGATGGCCCGGCCGTCTTCCACTTCGTCCTCTACAAGATCAAGGATTTCTTGAAGGACTTGCTGCAACGCCGCAATCTCGCCATCGCCGACTTCGATCTGGTGCTCTTCCACCAGGCGAACAAGACGATGGTCGACCTGCTCTACACCGGCCTGGGCGTCCCGCCGGAAAAGCGTTGTTACTACTTGGAACACGTGGGAAACAGCGCCGGGGTCTCGCTGCCCGCGTTGTTGGCCCACGCCTGGCGCGAAGGCCGCGTGAAGCCGGGAAGCCGCACGTTGCTGGCCGCCTTCGGCGGCGGGCTCTCCTGGGGCGCCGTCTCCATCCGCTGGCCCGCCGACGCCAATGCCGCCGTCCCCGGCGAAATCGACGTACCTTGATCGCAATCGGGAGAAAACCATGAGCAGATTCGACGGCAAGTTGATCCTCATCGTGGGCGGATACTCGGGCCTTGCCGTCGCCGCCGCCGAAAGGCTGGCCGGCGAGGGGGCGTCGTTGGTCCTCGTGGGACGGCAAGAGGAAAAACTCAAGGCGACGTTGGCCAAATTGCCCGGCACCGGCCACGAAATCGTGACCGCCGACGCCGCCTTCACCGAACAATTGCAGCCGGCAGTCCAGATCGGGCGAAAACGCGGCGGCTACGCCGCCGCCGTCGTCTGCGCGGGATCGCACGAGGTGCGGCCCATCTCCGTGCTGAACCGCGAGACCATCGCCCGCTCCTTCGAGGCCAACGTGACGACGGCCCTCTTGTCCACCGCCGCGTTTGCCAAGGCCGCCGCCAAGGACGGCGGCAGCGTGGTTTGGCTCTCGTCGGTGGCTGCCCTGCGCGGCACCGCCACCTTTGCCGCCTATTCTGCCGCCAAGGGGGCGCTGATCTCCGCCGCCCGCGTCGCCGCCGTCGAATTGGCCCCGCGCCGCATCCGCGTCAACGTGATCGCCGCCGGCGTGGTGGAAACCGCCATGAGCGAGAGCTGGCTGGCGATGCTCAACGAGGAACAAAAAACGGCGCTCCGCCGCCGCCACCTGCTCGGCATCGGTCAGCCCGCCGACCTGGCCGGCGTCATCGCCTTCCTGCTTTCCGACGACGCCCGTTGGATGACCGGAAGCGTGCTTACCGCCGATGGTGGCCTATCGACACAGTAATTTCGGCTATCGGAAAACGACACCTGTTAATGGTAAACTGGGTTAAATCAAGAGGGAGGGCTCGCGTCCTCCCCCTTTCCGCGGGGGCCGGAAGAGAGGCAAGATCGGGTCTGGCTACGCCCCGCTTCGTATAATCTCGACTTCGCCCCGGCTGGGAATATGGATCGACTTTTTGCGGTGCAAGAGACGTTTCGCCAGGTATTCGATGACGACGGAATGTTCGTCACCCGCGACACCGCTCGCCGCGACGTCGCCGATTGGGATTCGGTGGCCCACGTAAAACTGGTGCTTTCACTCGAAGAGGAATTCGGCATCCGCTTCAGCGAGGACGAAGTCTCTTCGATCCAGACCGTCGGCCAGTTGCTCGACGCCGTCGAAGCACACACGACCCACAAGCAATGAGACCGCAAGCCGCCGAAAACGAACTGGTCGATCGCCTGCTGGCCGACGCGCCGGCGGCGGAGCTTGCTGCCGCGGCCGAGGCGGTTCTGCGGCACGAGGACGGGCTGCCGGTCGGCGTCGGCGAAGTCGTCGCCCGCCAGTTCGCCTCGCGACTCGACGATGCGGCGAGGTTGGCCGATGCGATGCGGATGCTCGAACGAAACGACACCGCGCTGTCGCGGTTCATCCGCGCCCGAGTCCTCGCCTACCGCGGCGAGTCGGCGCGGGCCATCGACGCATTCCAGGCCGCGCTGCAAGCCGCGGCCGCGCCGCAGTCCGACGTGCTCTTGCACCGCGCCCGGCTGCTGGCCCGCGAAGACCGCTTCCCCGAGGCGATCGCCGATCTGCGGCTGGCCTTGCAGTTGTTCCCCGCCTATGCCTTCTTCGTCAAGTGCGAAAAGCTTCTCGATCGGATTATCGCCTCGGGCGATTGGCGGCCGCGGCGGACGGCGAAACTCGCGATCCTCGCCAGTTCCACCACCTCGCTTTTGGCCCCCGTGCTGCGTGCCGCCGGCTTCCGCTGCGGACTGAAATTCGAGATCTACGAAGGCATCTACGGGAACTACCGGCAAGAGATTTTGGACCCGCAATCCGGCTTATACCAGTTCCGGCCCGATTTGACGGTCATCCTGCTGAACCACCGCGATCTGGCCCTGCCGCCCGCGGGAGGCGAGCGCAACGCGCACGAGTTCGTCGCCCGGCTCCGCGAGCTTTGGACTATCCTGCTCGAACGCAATCCCTGCCATCTCGTGCAAGTCGGCTTCGACTGGCCTCCCCAGGCCGCCTGGGGAAGTCTGGAGGATACGCTCCCCGCGGGGCGACGCAGAGTCGTCGCCTCGTCGAACCTGGCGCTGGCCGCCGATCTGCCGCAGGGCGTCTCCTTCGTCAATGCCGACGCCCTGGCCGCCGAGATCGGCCCGGAGTATTGGTCGGCGGCGGAGTGGCACGCGGCCAAGCAGTATCCCTCGTCCGCTGCGCTGCCGCTGCTGGCCGACGCCGTCTCGGCCCACTGTGCCGCCGCGCTCGGGCTGGGCGGCAAGCTGCTGGCGGTCGATCTCGACAATACGCTCTGGGGCGGCGTCATCGGCGAGGACCTGCTGGAAGGCATCCGCATCGGCCCGTCGTCCGCCGAGGGCGAGGGCTACCGCGAATTGCAGCAATATCTCAAGGAGTTGCAACAACGCGGCGTACTGCTGGCCGTCTGCTCGAAGAACAACCCGGCCGACGCGGAGTTGCCTTTCCGCCGCCACGACGACATGCGCTTGAAACTCGACGATTTCGCGGCCTTCCTGGCCAACTGGGACGACAAGCCCACGAACCTCGAGCGGATCGCCGAGAGCCTGTCGTTGGGCCTCGATAGTTTCGTGTTTCTCGACGACAACCCGATGGAACTGCGCGCTGGTGCGTTTGCGGCTGCCGCAGGTGACCGTGCCCGAGTGCGGCCGCACGCCGTGGGAAATGCTGGCGGCGCTGCATCGCGGGCGGTACTTCGAGGCGGTCAGGTTGACCGAGGAGGACCGGCTGCGGCACGCCGCCTATGCCGGCAACGCCGCCCGCGCGGCCGCGCAGCAGAGCGCGCCGTCGCTGGAGGCGTTCCTCGGCGGGCTGGAGATGATCGCCCGCCACGGCCCGGTCGACGCCCAAACCCTGCCGCGGGTCGCCCAACTGATCAACAAGACCAACCAGTTCAATCTCACCACCCGCCGCTATAGCGAGGATCAGGTGGCGGCGATGGCCGCGTCGCCCGATTGGTGGTGCCGCTGGTTCCGCCTGGCCGACCGCTTCGGCGATCACGGCCTGATCGGCGTGCTGCTGGCGCGAAAGGACGCGGCCCAGTGGCGGATCGACACCTGGCTGATGAGCTGCCGCGTGCTCGGCCGGCAAATGGAAGATTTTATGTGCGCCTGTCTGCTCGCTGCCGCGAAACGTGAGGGCGCACAAGCGGTGCTCGGCCAGTATATCCCCTCCGAGAAGAACGCCGTCGTCAGCGGCCTCTACCCGCGGCTGCGGTTCGAGGCCTCCGGCTGCGACCGGCAGGAGTACGTCTTCTCGTTGACGAGCCGCCCGATTCCGGCTTGCCCTGTCATCCGTGACGAGTCGCTGGGAGAGAAGACGGCATGAAGATTCGCGTCGTTCCCTACGCCGCTGAGCACGAAGAGGCGGTGCGAGCGTTCAACGCCCGGCTGGCGGCGAAGAACCTCGACCCTTCGCTCTATTCGACGGCGTTTCCTGAGTCGCACATTCCGCTCTGGCTGCCCAAGCTGCCGGGACGCGATCTCTATCAGGAACAATACCTGGCGCTGGATGAGCAGTCGCAAGTCCGCGGCGGCTACATCCTCAAGCACCACACGTTCCTGGTCAAGGGGACCCCGTTCCGCTTGGCGGACTATCAGTTGCCGATCTCCGAGGGCATCGCCGACCGCCGCTTCGTCAACGTCGCCATCAGCCTCTATCTCGACGCCCTTCGCCGTCAACCCTACCTCTTCGGCCTCGGTGGCGGGGGCTATCATGTGCCCGTCGTTAAGTTCCTGCTGATGGCGGGCTGGCAGACGACGCTGGTTCCCTTCTGGTTCCGCATCGTGCGGCCCAACGCCTTCCTGGAAAACATCTCGATGCTGCGCAACACGCCGTTGCGGCAGCGGATGACCAAGCTGTTCAGGCTCAGCGGCCTCGGCTGGCTCGGGATCAGGACCATCCACGGAATCATCGGCAAGTACCGTCATCCCGCCGGCGTAAGCTGCGAACTGGTCGATGAGTTCTCCGACTGGGTCGACAACGTCTGGCAGCAGAGCAAAGAACACTACTCGTTGATTTCCTTGCGCGATCGAGCGGTCCTGCAAATCCTCTACCCGACGACGGAGCCTCGCTTCAGACGGTTGAAGGTCACCCGCGACGGCGAGATCATCGGCTGGGCCGTATTGCTTCTTACGCAGATGTCTGGACACAAGCAGTTCGGCAACATGCGGGTGGGGACCCTGGTCGATTCGCTCGCCAAGCCCGCGGATGCCCGCGACGTCACCTCCTGTTGCCGCGATCTGCTCATCGAGGAGGGCGCCGACCTGCTGGTCTCGAACCAGGGCAGCCAGACGTGGAGCGACGCGCTGAAGGCCTGCGGCTTCCTCGAAGGGCCCTCGAACTTCGTCTTCATCGCCGCCCCCAAGCTTACCGCCCTGCTCGAACCCTTCAAGGAGACCGCCAAGGGCTTCCATCTCAACCGCGGCGGCGGCGACGGCCCGATCCATCTCTAACCCGCATTTCCCGCCACACGGGGAAGATGGTCAACAAAATGTTCGGTGGGGCAGACATTCCTGTCTGCCCTATCTGCCGCATTCTGCAGGGCAGACAGGAATGTCTGCCCCACCGTGGCGAGAAATGCGGGCCAACCCCGCCGGCCCTTGCTCCCGCCCCCTTGCTGTGGTACCTTGCAGACCGGCTCGATTGCCGCGGAAGGAATACCCATGAAGACCGTCCTCGTCACCGGCGGCGCCGGCTTCATCGGCGGCTGCTTCGTCCGCCAGTGCATCGCCCAGCGCGACTGCCGCATCGTCAATCTCGACAACCTGACCTACGCGGGCAATCTCGATTCGCTCCGCGCGGTTCAACGCGATCCCCGCTACCATTTCATCCACGGCGATATTGTCGACCGTGCAACCGTCGAGCGCGTGCTGGCCGAGCACGAGCCGACGGCCATCGTGCATTTCGCCGCCGAGTCGCACGTCGATCGCTCCATCGACGGGCCGGCCGAGTTCGTCCGCACCAACGTGCAGGGCACCTTCCAGTTGCTCGACGCCGCCCGGCGGCACTTGGCCCGCCTGCCCGCCGAACGCCAGTCGGCCTTTCGCTTCCTGCACGTCTCCACCGACGAGGTCTACGGCTCGCTCGGGCCGTCGGGGCGTTTCAGCGAAACCAGCCCTTACGACCCCAGCTCCCCCTACTCGGCCTCGAAGGCCGCCGCCGACCACCTCGCCCGCGCCTACTTCCGCACCTATCGCCTGCCGGTGCTGGTGACCAACTGCTCGAACAACTACGGCCCCTACCAGTTTCCCGAAAAGCTGATCCCGCTGATAATCCTCAACGCCCTGGAAGGCAAGCCGCTGCCGGTCTACGGCGACGGCCAAAACGTCCGCGACTGGCTGTTCGTCGAGGACCATTGCAGCGCGCTGTGGCGGGTGTTGGAAGCCGGCCGCCCCGGCGAAACCTACAACATCGGCGGCAACTGCGAGCAGAAGAATATTGACGTGGTGCAGACGATCTGCCGCATCGTCGACCAATTGCGGCCGGGCCTGCCCCATGCCCCCTGCGCCTCGCTGATCACCTTCGTCCGCGATCGCCCCGGCCACGACCGCCGCTACGCCATCGACGCCTCGAAAATCCAGCGCGAGCTCGGCTGGCGCCCCGAGCACGATTTCGCCTCCGGCATGCGCCGCACAGTCCAGTGGTACCTGGAAAACCCCGAGTGGGTCGCCCGCGTCGCCAGCGGCGAATACCAACGCGAGCGATTGGGGCTGTTGGCGGAGGGTTCCTCTTTGGAGCAGTCCTGATACATCCGTTTAGCCGGCGAGCTCGCTCGCCCGCGCAGGAGTTCTTTGACATGCCGCAGCAGAATTACTTCGCCAAGGGAATCATCCTCGCCGGTGGATCGGGCACGCGGCTCTATCCGATCACCCGCGCCATCAGCAAGCAGTTGCTGCCCGTCTACGACAAGCCGATGATCTACTACCCGCTCTCGGTGCTGATGCTGGCGGGCATCCGCGACGTTCTGCTGATCTCCACCCCGCAGGACATCGACGGCTACCGGCGGCTCTTCGAGGACGGCAGCCGCCTGGGCCTCTCCATCTCCTACGCCGTCCAGCCCGAGCCGAAAGGCCTCGCCCAGGCGTTCACCATCGGGCGGCAGTTCATCGGCCCAAGCCACGTCGCACTGATTCTCGGCGACAACATCTTCTACGGCCAGGGCTTCCAGGCGAACCTCGATCAGGCGGTGGCGCGGCAAGTCGGGGCCACGAACTTCGCCTACCGCGTCAAAGACCCCGAACGCTACGGCGTCGTCGAACTCGACGGCGACAACCGCGCCGTCTCGATCGAAGAGAAACCCAAACGGCCGCGATCGAACAACGCCGTCACCGGCCTCTATTTCTACGACAACCAGGTCGTCGATATCGCCGCCTCGTTGAAACCCTCCGCCCGCGGCGAACTGGAAATCACCGACGTCAACCGCGTCTACATGCAGCAGGGCCAACTCTACGTCGAGCGTCTGGGCGCGGCTTCGCCTGGCTCGACACCGGCACGGAAACCTCGCTGCTCCAGGCCGGCGATTTCGTCCGCACCATCGAAGAGCGGCAGGGGCAAAAGATCGCCTGCCTCGAAGAGATCGCCTTCGCCAAGGGCTTCATCTCCGCCGAGCAGCTCACTGCGTTGGCCAACGGCTTCAGCAACAGCTACGGCCAATATCTGCTCGGCCTGCTGGACGGCTAGTCCGGAGCGCGGGCGTCTCGCCCGCCCGGCAGTAGCAGCCGTTTAGCCGGCGAGCTTGCTCGCCGCGCGGGAACGCCTAGCCTCGGCGAGCAAGCTCGCCGGCTAAACGGTTCCGAGGCCACCGCCGCAATCCGTTGCCGCACCCTCTGCATTCCGGCCTGTTTCCGCGCCGCCTCCGCCGTTGTATAATTCGTCTACTCGCCACTGTACAACTGCCAACCGCGGCCGCCGCCGGTTTATTTCACAAGGGTCGCTTCCGTCCAGCGAACAATCCAATGAGAGACCCTCGAATGATGCTCAGCCGATTCGCCGTCTCGCTCGCCTTGTCCTTGCTTTTGCCGCGTATTGCCGTTCGCGCCGAGCCGATCGTTCGACTGGCCGACAAGGTCCCCGCTGCCGTTGCCGACCGGCAGGACATTCAAGTCCCGGATTGCGTGCATCTAAGCGGAATGCTCGGGCAGCGGATCCAGCGCAGCGATCTCGACCGTCTGTTGCAGGTCGTCGATTGCAACGAATTGCTCGCGGGCTTCCAGCATCGACCCGGCTGCCAGGATTGGATCGGCGAGCACTACGGCAAATGGCTCGACGCCGCCACGCTGGCCTGGGCCTACACCGGCGACACCCGGCTGCGGGCGAAGATGGATAAGACCGTCGCCGAGCTGCTCAAGTGCCAATTGCCCGACGGCTACCTCGGCACCTATCTCGACAAGAATCGCTGGACCTCGTGGGACGTCTGGGTCCATAAATACAACCTCATCGGCCTGATCACTTACATGCAATACACCGGCGACATCACGCCGCTGCCCGCTTGCCGCAAGATGGCCGATCTGATGTGCAAGGAATTCGGCGACAAGCCCGGCCAGCGTGACATCGTCAATGGCGAGCACGCCGGCATGGCGCCGGGCAGCGTGCTGGAGCCGATGGTCCGCCTCTACCGCCTCACCGGCGAGCCGCGCTACGCCGATTTCTGCCGTTACATCCTGCGGGCCTTCGAGCACGCCAACGGCCCGAAAATCGTCTCGCGGCTGCTGGAGCATCAAGGGGTCAATAAGGTCGGCGATGCCAAAGCCTACGAGATGCTCTCCTGCCTGGTCGGCATCGCCGAATGGTATCGCACCACCGGCGAAAGCAAGTACCTCGATGCGCTGCTCAGCGCCTGGCAGGACGTCGTCGACAAGCGGCTCTATATCACCGGCGGATCGAGTTGCAACGAGCACTTCCGCGGCGACTACGATCTCCCCAACCAGGGAAACCTCTGTGAAACCTGCGTCACGGTCACCTGGATCGAGCTGAACTCGCAACTCCTGCGTCTGACCGGCGAGGCCCGTTTTGCCGAGCAACTCGAACGCGTCGTCTACAACCAACTCCTCGGCGCCCAGCATCCTGACGGCAAGGCCTGGGGCTACTACGTGAAAATGGAGGGCAAGAAGCCCTACGACGACAGCCGCAACGTGAACTGCTGCGCGTCGAGCGGCCCGCGCGGCATCTCCTATATTCCCACCTTCGCTGTCACCACCGACGCCGACGGCGTGGTGGTCAATCTCTACGAGGCCAGCGACACGGATCTTCGGCTCCGCGACGGCCGCCGGGTCAAATTTCACATCGACACCGCCTATCCCGCCGATGGGCACATCGCCATCACGGTCGATCCGCCTTCCCCGGCCGAATTCGCCCTCAAGGTGCGGATGCCGGAATGGTGTAAGGAACTTTACTTCACGGCGAATCGCCTTCCGCTCGATATGGTACCCGGCGGCGACGGCTACTGGTCGATCAAGAGAAAGTGGAAGCCGTCCGACAAGGTCGAGTTGTTCCTAAACATCGAGCCGCGGATCATCGCCGGCGATCACACCAACGTCGGCAAGATCGCGGTGATGGCCGGGCCGCTGGTGCTCGCCGCAGACGATGAACTGCTGAAAGGCACGGGTTTGGACGTGGAAAAACTCGCGATCGTCGCGTCTGTAGCACCATTACCGGGTTCTGGTTCCCACGCTCCGCGTGGGAACCGCTGTCTTTCCGACGCTCTCCGCCGGGACGGGCGACGCAGAGCGTCGGGACCAGTGCGTTCCCACGCGGAGCGTGGGAACGAGGGCTTTTTCTTGTTGTCGAGCCCGGTAATGATGCTACAGACTCCGATCGTCGCGGCGAATCCGACGGCCGCCTCGTTCGAGCGCCAGCCGGCGCCGCCGCAATTCCGCCTTTGGCCGAAGACGTACATCTACGTGCTGAAATCCGCCGCCACGGCCGCAAATGCAAAGGACTCCGCCCCGGCGATCGCGCTGCCGTTGGTTCCGTTTGCCAACGCCGGCATGACCGGCGCCGCCTACAAAGTATGGCTGCCGCTGAAGAAGAAGTGATCCACTACATTGCTAAAGGACTCACAACAAATGTTGATTTGTCCGAAATGCTCGAAACCAGCGGAGCGGGGAAAACTCTGCCGGGCGTGCGGGGCGATTCTGGAGCACGTTCCCGGCGAGGAACCGTCCTCTGATCGGCTCCCCGCGCCCGCCCCGGCGGCGGCGAAGCGGCACTCCCCCCTCGGACTGCCCAGCGGCAGCATCCGCGCGTTGCTCACCTTTCTCATCGTGGCGGTCGTGATCGCTCAGATCGTCCGCGGCCAGCAGGTCGAGCTGCTCTGGACCGAGACGCTCATGATCGCCCTGGCGCATTATTTCACTTCGCGGCGGCTGATCAGCCTCTCGCCCGCGGTGATCTCGCGGCTGACGGCCGAAGGGCAGATTCAGCCGGAAGGGCGGCCGTTGTACTTGCCGCGGCACAGCGTCCGCGCCATCCTGGTGCTCGCCTTCGTCGGCCTGGCGGTCTACCTCTATCAGCACGATCGGCTGATGGATTCGCAGGCGTTGTCCATCTTGGGCGTAGTGGCCGCCTATTTCCTCGGCATCGTGGCGCGGATCAAGAACCTCCCCGGCTGGGAAGACGTCAAGGCCGCGATCGTGCTCTCGGTGCTGGTGGTCGTCGCCGTGCCGTATCTCGTCGATCGGCCCGACATGCTGCATCCGTACGAGACCTTGATGCGGAACATCACGCTCGGCCTGGTGCTGTTCTATTTCGGCTCGCGGTAGCGTCTTCGCCGCCAGGACTGGCCGAGCCACTGTTCGCAGGAAAGCGGTCAGCTCTCAGCTCGTAGGTTATGCTTCAGCATAACACTCTTACGCGAGATGCTCTACGTTATGCTGAAGCATAACCTACGGCTACGGCTACTGAAACAAGCTCAAGGCTGAAGGCTGACTGCTGACAGCCAGTCCCCCTCCCAAACGCGACCTCACACGGAGTGTGAGGAGTACATGACGTGCAGTCAGCCGGCTTATCTCGCGAACACGGCGGCGTGGCTCCAGCGCATCCGCGGCCGCGCGACGAGTCGGAAGCCGACCCGCTCCGCCGCGGCGACCTCGCGGGCGAACTTCCAACGGGTAACGTGAACCGGCGGCTCGGCCAGCAGCATCTTGCAGCCGCGCCGCAGGCAGCGCTGCACCTCGCTGAGCAGCCGCTCCTGGTCCGGCACTTCATGCAGCACGGCGAAGACCATGGCGAAGTCCACTTCGGCGTCGATGCCCAGCCGATCGTGCTGGCACTTGTGCGGCTCGATCCGCTCGGTCATGCCCGCCCGTCTCGCCCGCCGCCGTAGCATGTTGAGCATCTGCTGCTGCAAGTCGACGGCGATCACTTTGCCCCGCGCCGACCATGCGGGCCATCGGCACCGTGAACCAACCCAAGCCGCAGCCGGCGTCGAGCACCGTCATGCCCGGCTGAACGTAAGGCCGCAAAAACTTCTCGGGGTTATGAACCCAACGCCGCAGCGGGTTGCCAATGTCGAACGGGGCAAACCACCACGGCTCAACATGGGCCACTCTGCGATCCTCGCGCTGAATCGCGCCGATTGCCTCCACGGTATCGCATGCCCGCTCTTCCACCGGCTGCCAGCTTGGCGCGATCGACACAATCACCGGTTCCGTTTCCGTGGTCGGGGTTGGCATGTTCGACTCCTCGATATTGGGTAAAACGTTTGCCGCAATCGCTGACAGAATGGCGGGATGGCACTTCTGCGGGCCGCCGAAAAACCTCGCCCAGGGCCGATCAGTTTTCCAATCTAGGTGGCACGGGCATCCTGCCCGTGACCGAAAAACACGGGCAAGATGCCCGTGCCACGTCAGACATCGTTACCCAACTTGAATAACTGATTGGCCCTTAAACCCCGCCCCCGACTATTGACAATGCTTCGGTCGCGTCTTACAAAGTCCTGCAAGTTTCTGCAAAAAAGTCTCAACAAATCTCGCATTACCCTATCGAGGGGGGGTCGGACTCATGGCTAAGAAGCGGACTTTTGCCGTTGGCGTCGATTATGGGACCAATAGCGTGCGGACTCTGATCGTCGATACCGCCGACGGCCGCGAGGTCGCCACTGCGGTCTTCCCCTATCCCAGCGGCGAGGCGGGCATCCTGCTCGACCCCAAAGACCCGAATCTCGCCCGGCAAAATCCCGCCGACTACATCGACGGCTTCTTCCAATCGGTCGAGGAGGCAGTGGCCATCGCCAGCCGCGATCCCGAGTTCGCGGTTGAGGACGTGGTCGGCGTCGGCGTCGACACCACCGGCTCGACGCCGCTTCCGGTCGACGCCCAGGGCATGCCGCTGGCCATCAAACCGGCCTTCCGCAACAACCTCGCCGCCCAGGCATGGCTCTGGAAGGACCACACCAGCATCGCCGAGGCCGCCGAAATCACTGCCAAGGCCAAGAAACACCGCGACGGCTATCTCAGCAAGTGCGGCGGCACCTACAGCAGCGAGTGGTTCTGGTCAAAAGCTCTGCACTGCAAACGGACGGCCCCGAAGGTCTTCGCCGCGGCCGCGGCCTGGGTCGAATGTGCCGACTTCATTCCCGCCTATATCACCGGCAACACCGCCCCCGCCACCATGCCCCGCAGCATCTGCGCCGCCGGGCACAAGGCGATGTACAACGAGCAGTGGGGCGGGCTGCCGAAAAAGGCGTTCTTAAAGAGCCTCGACCCCGACCTGGCTTGTCTGGGCGAGACCTTCAACAAGCCGGCGTTGCCCTCCGATCGTGTGGCCGGATTTCTGACGCCCGAGGTGGCCAAGCGCGTCCGCCTGCCCGCCGGCATTCCCGTGGCGGTCGGGGCGCTCGATGCCCATCTCGGCGCGGTGGGCGCGGGCATCAAGCCCGGCACGCTGGTGAAGATCATCGGCACGAGCACCTGCGACATGATGGTCGCCCCGGCCGGCGGCGCCTTTCCCGACATCCCCGGCCTCTGCGGCATCGTCCCCGGCTCGATCATCCCCGGCATGTACGGCCTGGAAGCCGGCCAATCGGCCGTCGGCGACATCTTCAACTGGTTCGCGAAATATCTGGCCCCCGCCGCCTACACCGGCAACGGCGACCCGATCGCCAACCTCACCGCCGCCGCCGAAAAGCTCCGCCCCGGCGAGAGCGGCCTGGTCGCGCTCGATTGGAACAACGGCAACCGCACGATCCTGGTCGACGCCCTCTTGTCCGGCCTGTTGATCGGCCAGACCCTGCACACCACCGCCCCGGAGATCTACCGCGCGTTGGTCGAGGCGACGGCCTTCGGCGCGCTGACGATCATCAATCGCGTCGAGGAGTACGGCGTGAAGGTCAAGGAGGTGGTCAACTGCGGCGGCATCGCCGAGAAGAGCCCGATGGTCATGCAGATTTACGCCGACGTCTGCAACCGCCCGATGAAGATCAGCCGCTCGGCCCAGACGTGCGCGTTGGGGGCCACGATTTTCGGCGCAGTCGTCGGCGGCGCCCATCGCGACGTCCCCGCCGCCCAGCGGGCCATGACCGGCGTCAAGAGCGACGTCTACCGCCCCAACAAGAAGGCCGCCAAAGTCTACGCCGATCTCTACACCATCTATCGCCAGTTGCACGACGCCTTCGGCGTGCCGGGGGCCAAGGTTTCGCTCGATCGCGCTATGAAAGACCTGATCGCCCTGCGGCATCGAGTAAGGCACGAGAGGTGACAGCGAGAGGTGGATGGTGGCCGGTTCCAGGTTTCCCAGGGCGACGCCCTGGGCTGTCGGGTCTAGTCCCTTCGGGACTGGGGCGAACATCCGTCTGGTCGCGAAGGGACCCAACTCGATAGCCCAGGGTAACGCCCTGGGGAGACGAGCCGCGCTCCCAATCCGCCCTCCAACACCAACATCCAAGGCCCAACGGGCCGTAACCCCAACGGACCATCGCCGTGCCGCAATCGTTGTCGAACGTGCTGGTGCATGTCGTCTTCAGCACGAAGCACCGCCAGCCGTATCTGCAAACGCCGGACCTGCGCGGCGTCATGACGGGATACATGGTTGGAATCCTGCGGAACATCAAATGCCCGTCGTTGATTGTCGGGGTAGTGGCCGACCACGTGCATATCCTCTGCTCGTTGCACCGCACCGTAACGATCGCGCAGGTGGTCGAGGAGGTGAAGACGAGCTCATCGGTTCGCATCAAAGAGGAAGGCCCGGCATTGGGCGATTTCCATTGGCAGAACGGCTATGGGGCGTTTTCCGTCAGCCCGTCGAACATCGAACAGGTGGAGACGTACATCGCCCACCAAGAAGAACACCACCGAAGGATGACGTTCCAAGAGGAATATCGGAAGATGTTGGAACGCCACGGGATTGAATACGATGAGCGTTACGTTTGGGATTGAGGGGTGGCGGTCCGTTGGACCTTGGGAGGGTTGTGGGGATGGACCCGTTTCCCCAGGGCGTCGCCCTGGGCTATCGAGTGTGGTCCCTTCAGGACCGGGAGCAAGGAAAACTACTTCCAATGCTGCCCCACGAACGCCTCCACCTCGGGCAGGCCGCCTTGCAGGACGAGATAGCCGTTGTGCGGCTCGCGCAACGTGATCTCGTGATTCACCGGCGTTAGCAACATCTGGCGAATCCGCGCGGCGTTGTCGGTCTGGCCGAGCACCCAGGCCAGTTTCATGTACGCCGTCTCGGGAAGCATGTTGTCCAGCGGAATGATGCCGAGTTTCAGCAGATCGCGGCCGGTGTCGTAGACGTACATCTGGGCGTAACCCCAGATCGTCTGCACGGTCATCACCACGGTCATCCCCTTTTCGATCGCCCGGCCGACGGCGGCGTAGAGCGGTTTGTTGATGTGGCCCAGGCCGGTGCCGGCGATCACCAGCCCGCGATAGCCCATCGCGCTGAGGCCTTCGATGATGTCGGGATTGAAGTTCGGATAGTAATACTGGATCGTCACCTTTTCCTCGAAGCTCGGATTGATTAGCGGCACGCGGGTCTTGTCGCGGCGGAGGAAATCGTCGGTCAGATAGGTGAAGTACTCGCCGTCGGCGTTCTTCTCCCGCGAGACCATCGCCAGCGGCGTGGCCCCGATGGTGCGGAAGGTGCTGCGGTAGCTGGAGTGCATCTTGCGGCAGCGGGTGCCGCGGTGCAGCAGATCGTAATTGTCCGAGGTGGGCCCAAACATGCAGAGCATCACCTCGGCGATCTCGCATTCCGCCGCCGTGCGGACACCGTTCATCAGATTCAATGCCGCGTCGGACGAGGGCCGATCGGACGACCGCTGGCTGCCCACCAGCACGATCGGCACCGGCGAATTCTGCACCATGAAGCTGAGGATCGCGCCGGTGTGGGCCATCGTGTCGGTGCCGTGGCCGATGACGATGCCGTCGGCGCCCTTGGCGATCTCGTCGCCGATGGCGTTGGCCAGGGCGATGTACTGCTGCGGGCCCATGTTCTCGCTGAACACGCCGAAGAGCTTCTTGGTGGTCATGTTGGCGATGTCGGCCAACTCGGGCACGGCCCCGTACAATTCGCCGGGCGTGAAGGCCGGAATCACCGCCCCGGTGCGATAATCGAGCCGCGAGGCGATCGTCCCGCCCGTGCCCAGCAGGGTGACGTTTTTCTTGCGGGCATCGATCGGGAACTCCTTCTCCGGAATCTTGTAGACCGCCTTGCGATAGCCGGTCTCGCGGGCCGTGGTGATTCGCCCGGCCTCGACGCCGACGTTGTAGCCGTTGAAGAGTTTCACCACGATGTGGAACTCGTCGCTGGTTTCGCTCCGCGGCAGCACCACGCCCTTGAAGCACGAGCCGCGGTCGTTTACGATCTCGACTTCGCTCCAGACGCCGAAGCCAAAACGCTCCATCACCTCGCGCGACGGGCCGCGATAGCCCTGGAAACGGTCGGTACGTTCGCTGATGGGGATCGTCATGGCAGCACCTCCTGGCGGAGCTGAGACTTGACCAGTTCGGCCACGTCCTTGGCCGCAGCTCGGCCGCGAAGCCGACGCACGGCCATGCCGATCAGATGCCGCTGCCGCTTTTCATCGGAACCACCCGCCCCGTGTGCCACTGCTTGCTTGCAAGCAGTGCCGAGCGAGGGCCCCGTCCCGGCACTGCTTCTGCGAAACGGTGGCACACTCTCGGCTGACGAGCACATTTCTGCCAACTCCCGCGTCCACACCGCGCGATCTTTGAGGGCGTAGCCGAGTGCGGCGCTGGCGGCGGCGGCATCTACGCCGGGGTCATTGGCCATCTGGGCGGCGACCGGCTGAATCGCCTCGCGCGGGATTCGGCCGCCGGTGAACAGATCGAAAATCTGCCCCCACTCGGCCGCGCCGAGGCGATCGATCGGGATGCCGGCCCGCTTGCTGGCCTTCGCCCGCTGGCCGATTTCGACGGCAGCCAGCAGTCCATCGACGCCGGTCTGCTCGACGGCGGCATCGACGATCTGGGCGCCGCCGCGACGGATGAGAAACTCGATAGTCTCGCGCGGCACCCGCAACGCCCCGTACTTTGCCAGCCGTTCCCAGGGCGGCGGCCGCAGCCGGCACCGCGCCTCGGCCACGCGCTCGGGCGTGATTCGCGTCGGCGGCGAATCGGTGTCGGGATACATGCGGTCGGGGCCGGGCAGAATCCGCTCGAAGGTCGTGTAGCCGCCGGTCAGCGCCTGCCGCGTCTCCTGCGGCACACCCTTAATCGCGTCGACAAATCGCAGCCGAATCTCCTCAACCGCCGTGTGGCAATCGACCTCGGGCCCGAAAACCACGAAATAATCATCGCCCTCGCCCAGCTTCATGCGTTTCCGCAGGCGCTCGATGAACTTATGTTTGTCGGGAAACTCGGGCATCAGCGCCCCGCTTAAGACGATCGGCGGCTCGTCGAGGCAGGCGATCACGCGGATGCGTCCGGAGAGTTCGTCGAGGAACATCGTGTCGGGCTGGGTGGGCATCTGCGCCAGCCCAAGGCCGCCGGCCAGCCGCGCCGCCAGGATTTTGCCGCCCGCCTGCATCGCCCGCCGCATGAAACCGAGATCGGCCTCGGCGAAGACGTCGGTCACGTCGAAGGGCGTTAGCTGAATGTCTTCCGGCGAACGCATCCCGCGGCGGCGCAGTTCATCGCGGAACTTTAGCAGGTTCACCTGGCGGACGACTTCGTTGTGAACCAGCTTGACGGCGTATCCGGCCTTGGGCACGCCTTTGATTTCCACCCGCTGCCCGCCGCGAACGCTGACGTTGACGTCCTGCCGGCTCGATCCGATGCCGGTGCGGACGCGGCCGGTGCTGCGGGCGACGAGGCCGCAGAGCATGATCGCGTCGCGCACTTCCTCGGGCGTAAAAAGCTCGGGCCCGGTCACCGTTTCCGTCAGCGGCATTCCCAGGCGGTCGGTTCGCCAGACGATGCGGTGCCCCTTGTCCTTCACCTCGCGGCAAGAATCCTCTTCCAGCGAGACGTGGGTGATCGTGAGCTTTCGCCCCTGAAACGGTAGATAGCCGTTCAATCCGACGATAGCGGTGCGTTGGAAGCCGGTGGGAATGCTGCCATCGAGGTATTGTTTCCGCGCGATGTGCACCTCGTCGATGATGTCCATGTTCATCGACAGGCAGATTTCGATCGCCACGTCCAGGGCCGTCTGGTTGACGAGAAACGGCGGCGTGTCGTCCATCTCGTAAGTGCAGACGTTCTTGTGGTTGAGGAGATAGATGATCTCCTTCTTGGTCTTGAACTCCATCAGCGCGGTGCCGTCGTATTCGCCCAACTCGCTGAGCGTGGGCCGCATGTGGCGGAGGACTTCGCCGTCGTGGGCTTCGGTGTACAGGCCGGCCGGGCAACGGCAGAAGAGCTTGTGTTCGGTGAGAAGTTGCTGGTGAACTTCAAGTCCGGCCATCAGGCCGACGGCTGGATAATCGAGCTTCTCGATCATTGCGGTCCTTCACTGGCGGGCGCGTCTTGAATCCATTATTTTCCCCGATGGGAAATCCGCCCGCAAGTGGCCGTGGCGGGAAACGGGAGGACTGCAAACCTCCGAGACTCTCATTTCTACGCTCTGCGTGAGAGTGTCCTGGAATTAAGACTGTAGGAGGCGACTCCTGTCGCCGATTGGGTCCCTGCACCGGCGCGATCGGCGTCAGGAGACGCCTCCTACAGTCTGTTTCTGCCGCGGCAATTCCAGGACACCCTCACGCTATGCGTGGGAACGTTGAACTTGCGATGACCCCGGGCGCGCGTTCCCACGCGGAGCGTGGGAACAGAAGAATAGCCGGGAGCCAACGGCTCCCGGAAGAGGGCGGAGTCTGTGCCCAGGTCACCGGGAGCTGTTAGCTCCCGGCCATTGTCAGCACAACCTCGTCCGACTGAGATGGTATCGCCCGCGGCCAGCACCTCATTGCTTGCCATCGATGGGAGCGAAGATATGGACCGTCGACGGTGCGGAGCTGAATTCTGCGAAGGCCGCGATGATCCGCTTGGTGTGCTCCTTGCCCAGGTGCTGTCGCAGGGCCGCCAGACCCGTCCATCGCTCGATCAGCGTGTAATCGCCCGGCTTCTCCAGATCGCGGGAGAAATCGTAGCCCAGGCAGCCTTCGTCGGCCCGAGACGCCTTGGCGGCCTTTGCGGCGGCGGCCTCGAACTTCGCGGCCGCCTCGGGCCGGACGTGAATCTGGATCACGATCGCAAACGGTTTCGCCTCGCTCTTCAGCGCTCGCTCCAGCCGCTCGGCTCAGCGACGGCGGGTTCTTCGCCGGGCGGTCGTCGCCGACCGCGGCCAGAACGGTCAACAAGACGCCCGCGGCGCAGATGGCTTTCAGTGGCATGCACGTTTTCATGGTCATTTCTCCGCAAACCGGCCCGCAGGTATTCTAGAGCATCTTCGGCGGGAGTCAACGCCATGAAGAGGCGGGGCGCAGCAGCGGATCACGGCAGTCGCGGCCGAACCCGTTTAGCCGGCGGGCAAGCGGTTTGTTGATTTAATTCTCGACCGCGCCACTCGAATAGGTGGTTTGCGTTTTGGGGTTGATCGCTTATAGTTGGCGGAGCCCATGACGGCAAGCGGCGGGTGGTTGTTTTGGGAGGGAAACGGGCTATGGAGTATTGGGCGAAGCCTCGGATGGCGCGGGATCAAATTGTTCTTTTCTCCCCGACCTTGGATGCCTCGATCAGCGACGATCATCCCGTCCGCCTGCTGGACGAGATCCTGAAGGGCCTGGACTGGTCGGCGTGGGAGGCGGAGTACGACGGGCAAAAGGGTCAACCGCCGATCCCGCCGTGGGTCATGGCCGGCGTAATCCTCTACGGCTTGATGCGCGGCATCCGCTCCAGCCGCATGCTGGAGTACCTTTGCGGACACAACGTGGACTTCATGTGGTTGGCGGAGGGGCGGGTCATCGACCATACGACCCTCTGCAAGTTCCGCACGCGGTTTCGCGGGCCCTTGAAGGAATTGTTCCGGCAATTGGGGAAACTGTCGTTGCAGATGGGGTTGATCCGCTTGGTCGAGGTGGCCTTTGATGGGACGCGGGTGAAGGCCAATGCCAGCCGCTTGCGGACCTGGACGGCGGAACGGTTGGAGGCCGCCTTGAAAGGAGACGAACAAGGACCGGCGTGGCGGGATGATGGTGAGCCGGCGGGTGTACCGTTGTGCGGACTGTGCGGGCTGCGCGTTGGCGGGAGAGTGCCTGGATCCGAAGGCCAAGCGCGGTCGGACCGTTCAGCGGGACGAGTACGAACCGTTGCGGGAAAAGATGGCCGCGAAAATGCAAACGCCCCAAGGCAAGTCCGTCTACAACCAGCGCATGCACGTTGCGGAGACGCCGTTCGCCGTCATCAAGAGCATTTTGGGCGTGCGGCGATTTTTGCTGCGTGGCTTGGAGAAGGTGCGGACCGAATGGTTGTGGGTATGTACCGCGTACAACATGAGGAAGTTGCTGGCCCACGTGGCGGGACTGTGCGCCGAGTTGGCGAAAATGTTGGCCGAAGCGGCAAGTTAGGCGAGGCAGGAGGATTTGGGCGAACGAAGACTGACGATACGGCCTGTCTGGCTGCCAAATCAGCCATCTGGGGCAATTCAAACCTATAGGCAACGATGCCACCATAATCTCGAAAACCGAAGGAATTCTGAAAAAATCACCGGCAGCCGCCGCGTAGGCCATCGTTGCCGTTCAGTAAATCAACAGACCGCAAGTTCGCCGGCTAAACGATTGCCAGGGCGTATGGCGGACGGCACGCCATGCGCACAGTGCTCTCACCGTGCGACGGAGTGATTAGTCTAACGCACCTCGCATCCGGCGGCTATGGGCGAACGTAGATGATGAATCACAGAGTCACGAGTTGCGATTCGGCAACGCCGCCGATCGAAGCGTCTTGGCAAGTCGGCCGATCTGCGACAAACGTAAGGGGTTGCGGCAGAATGGCTTGCGGCGCTTCATTCACGCCGGCCTCCGCTTCGCTGTCGCCGGGCGCGCCGTTTGCTTTATTTCCCTGCAACCTCATCACCGACGCCGGGAGAAACCACCCTCCTTTCTCCCGGCGTCGGAAACCCGAACTCATGCATGCTCGCGAACTGATTGAATTGGCCGCGTTGGTGTCTGCTCAAGGCCCGCTGCTGGTCCGCAGCGAGCACCAGCTACCGGCCGGCGGCATCGAGCGGTATTGGACAACCTCCAAGGTCCGCATCGACCGCTGGACGCGGAGCCTCAAGGATCTCACGTTGCAAACCGGCGGCGACGCCCGGCAGCGCGAGCGAAGATGGCCCGAAACCCGCGGGGTGCTGGAAGAGATCCTCACCGGCGAGATTCTCACCCGCGTTTGGGCGGCGGTGTTGTGCGCCTACGACCGCAGCCGCGGAACCGATGAGGCCGAACCGGTCGCCCGCAGCGTGATGATCGGCCATAGCGAAGCGCGGCATCGCGTCCTGAGACTCCTCTCGCACGTCATCGGCATGGATGCCCGCTCGGCGGTCCGGCTCAACCGGCTGCGCCGCCACGCCGAGCGCTGGACCGATCTGCTGGTCGGGCGGCTGGCCGGCATCCAGGACGTCAGCGAGTTCGCCGTCGATGCGAAGCGGGCGATGGATTTCGCCGACGACGCCCCCAGCCGGCAGGGATTCGAAGCCAGCCGCCTCGCCTGGCCGCTGCTGCTGGCTTCGCTCCGCAAGGCCTTCCAGCGCGAGTTGGGCCCGATAAGCCCCAACGCCGACCTGAACGCCGGCATCGCCGCTCAGCGTGCTCTCGTGCTTCCCTTCGGAACCGCTCGATTCCACCGGCCTTTTCCGCTCCTTGTGGCTGTTGCGGATCACCAGCGTCGCGGAAGAGGCCGCTCACATGGTCGAAGTGCTGCTCAGCCCGCGAACCCTGCGATTTACCCAGCCCGTATTCGCTGGGGCGATGCGTCTGAAAGCGGTCATGCCAACATGGCGGTGATCGTCTGGCGATTCACCGGTCGAATGACGCCTCGCTCGCAAATGATGGCGGCAATCCGCTCGGCAGGCGTGACGTTGAAGGCGGGATTGTAGACCGCTACCCCCTCGGGCGCGGTCTGCCGGCCGAAACCGTGCGTCACTTCCCGCGGGTCGCGCTGCTCGATCGGAATCTCCGCCCCGCTGGCGATCGACAGGTCGAACGTGCTGCTGGGGGCGGCCACGTAGAAGGGGATTCCGTGGGCGGCGGCCAAGAGCGCCACGCCGTACGTGCCGATTTTGTTTGCCGTGTCGCCGTTGGCGGCGATGCGATCGGCGCCGACCACGACCGCCTGCACCCGCCCCTCGCGCATCACTTGGGCAGCCATGCTGTCGCAGATCAGCGTCACGTCGATGCCGCGATGGTGCAACTCCCAGGCCGTCAGCCGGGCGCCCTGGAGCAGGGGGCGGGTTTCGTCGGCGTAGACGTGCAGTCTCTTTCCCGCCTCGGCGGCCGCGAAAAACAGGGCCAGGGCGGTGCCGTAGTCGGAAGTGGCCAGCCCGCCGGCATTGCAGTGCGTCAACACGCCCTGCCCATCCTCGAGCAATGCGGCCCCGTGGCGGCCAATCGCCCGGCACATCTGTCGGTCTTCCTCGTGGATGGCGCGGGCCTCGGCCAGCAGCCCGGCGGCGATTTCCGCTGTCGGCCGGCCGCGAAACTGCTCGGCGGCGTTCTTCATCCGCTCGACCGCCCAGAACAGATTGACGGCCGTGGGACGGCTGGTGGCCAGATAATCCGCCGCCTCGTGTAATTGCCGGAAGAACGCCGCCTCGTCGCTGCCGATCGCGTTTTGCACGCCCAGGCAGATGCCGTAGGCGGCCGCCACGCCAATCGCCGGCGCGCTGCGCACCCGCAGGACCTTAATCGCCTCCCACACGCTTTTCACGTCGCGGCAGTCGATTTCGACGAACTCAATCGGCAGCCGCGTCTGGTCGATCAGCCGCAGATGGCCATTAACGTCGCCGATCCATTGCAGGGTTTGAGGAGAAGAATCTGTCATGATTGAAAAACAGGAGAATAGCCGGGGGCCGACGGCCCGCGGCAGAAGCGGTGAAAATCGCAGAATCCATCGATGTTTTTCGGCAGTTCTGCCGCGGGCTGTTGGCCCCCGGCCTATCGTCGGGCCAGCTTATCAACGCATGGGCATGCGCCGGCTCGGTCGCGATACAATGGCTACGATAGCGTCGCTTTTCGCAAGCGATCTTCGTTTCTTCGATCAATAATAGCTGAACTTGTGGATCGAAGAAAGCCGCGTTCTCATCGGCCCTTTCTCGGTACGCCTCGGCAAGTGCGTCATCAGGCGGCAAGATGCCCTGTTTGCGTCGCACGAAGCCCTCTTCCCGATCCGGCATCCACGTGCCGAAGGCGTGGAAAGTGAAGAGGTGGCAGGGCATCATGCACCTCCACAAGCGCCACGGCTGTACTCGAAGCAATAGCCGGGGGCTATTCTCGCACGACAGTCTAAACATGAGACCCAATAGCCGGCGTGCTTGCACGCCGCGACACACGACGTTACGGCCCGTTGCGGCGAACACGTTCGCCGGCTAAACGCTCGTCCGTTACGGTGCTCTCTCTTCCGCCTGCAACGTCACCGGACCAAACAACCCCGAGTCCAGCAACGGCGTGGTGGGCCGAACCATGCCGAAGCGAAAGACGTTGTGCGTCTGCGCGATCCGCTTCTCCTTGGGCAGATTCAAGTCGCCGGCGACGCGATTCACCCAGAGGTTCACCACGTCGATCTCCAGATCATTGCCCGCGGGACGCACCGCGGCGGTGATCTCCACGCGCCAGGGAGCGGTCCAGAGCGTGCCGAGTTTCTTCCCATTCAAGCGGACTTCGGCCACGTGCTTCAGCCCGCCAAGATCGAGAAACAGCCGACTGCCGTTGCGGATCTCCGCTACCACCTTCGCATCGAGATCGAATCGTTTGCAGTACGTCGCTTTGCCCGAGTAGAACTTGACCCCCGCCTCCGGCCGTTTCGTCCAACTGACTAGTGCGGGAAACTCGATCGACGCCGGCCCGCCCCAGCGCGGATCGAAATGCACCGTCCACGGACCGGCGAGGTCTTGCAGCGAACGCGGATCGAGAAAGTTGGCCCCTCTGCCAACGGCGTCAGACGGGATTCCTTCGCGAAACACGACGAAATACGACTCGAAGGGAGCAAATCGTAGCGTCATGGTGACGCAATGGCCAAGATTGTTGCCGTAGCTGTCCGATTGGCCAAACACCGTCCGCTTCCAAATTGTACCCGTCACCGGATTCCAGATTTCCGGCCGTTTGCGGGCGATCCGGAAGCGGCAACTGGCCCGCTGCGGCCGGTTGGAGCGGTTGGCGATGAAGTAGATGTCCGCGATACCGGCCCTGCGATGAATGAAGTCCAATATAGTTGCGTCGTTTCGCTCGCCTTCGGCATAATAGACGAAATCAGGATTGTAGTCGTCGCCTCGCAGAAACTCACCGAGCGGTTCGCCCCACATGACGCGTCCTTTACCATAGCTATGTCTGGTGCGAGTCTTGCCGTCGCAATCACCCCAGATCTCATCCGCCAGCTTCTTCACTTCTTCATCGCACTGCGGGTAGTTCTTCAGCCCAATGGCTTTCTGCGGCTTCGCGCCCACCACCGTCGCGCCGTCGCCGACGAGTTGGCCGATCTTCTTGAGCACTTCCAAGGACATGGCGGTCGATGGTGTGTTGGAGATCCCCTGGCAGAGGCTGCCGCCGATCACGTCGCAGACGTGCCGCGACGTTGACGTGCAGTTCTGCAACACCAGTACGCGGTAGCTCATGCCGTCGGGCAGCACGAGGCGGCCGTCCTTGACCAACATCCGCTTCAGCAGCACTTCGGCGTTGCAGTAGTCGCCGTCGTAGCCGAGCAAGCTGGGGTCGTGCTGCTTGAACGGGGCGACCACCGGCGGCTCCTCGCCAAGGTAATAGCAGATGTCGCCGACGAACCGGCCTTGCTGCAAGAGGAATTGGCAGCGGGCGATGTAGGAGAAGAATGCCGCCGACTGATCCCACCAGGTGATGTTCGGATTCCAGTGCTGGCCGGCGCAGAATTCGTAGCCCGGGCGGCCGTCGGTCGAGAGTTGGCAGGTGGCCTGGTGGAGCATGAAGTAGTTGATGCCCTCGCAATAGGCGTTGTCGGCGTAGGGCTTCAAGTCGCCGGGGCCGAGCGACCAGTGCGTGCGGTCGGGCTCCTGTTGCGTGAATGCCTCGGCCTGGGCGATTCGTCGGCCATAGACGTGGGCGGCCGAACTCGTCTGTTTCAGATTGGTGCGCAGGCCGGGGTTCGAGTTCCAACCGCCGGGGGCGCTGAAGTGGCCGTTGACCCAAAACTCGCCGGCGGGCACGTCGCAGCGGCCGAGATTGCGCAGGGCGTCGATCGGCGGATTGTCGCCGGGGCCGGCCGCCTCGCTCCGCATTTCGACGCCGTTTTTGTGACACAGCCGTGCGAACGCGCCATAGAAATTCTCCGCCACGCAGTCGGCGATGGTGCGATCGAAGTCGCCGCGAAACCGCGCGGTCACGTCGGGATTTATCACCGTGTAGCCGCTGATGGCCGGCAGATAGGGGGTGGGATCGTAGCCGCGATACTTGCGAAACTCGGCGGCGAAATCCTGTGTCCAGGTCAGTTTGCCCGACTCCCAACTGTCACACCAGAGATAGGCCAGCCGGCCGCCGGCCCGCCGCGACTCGTCCAGCGCGATCCGCCCGAGAAAATCGAAGTAATTGCGAAGCGAAGACTTGTTCATGCAATCGATCTGGTAGCCCGCTCCGCCGGCGAAGGTATCGCCCAGCGGATACGGCTCCCATTTGCTGCCGGTCAACGTGTAGCCGGTCCGCAGAATCGTCCACTCTCCGGCGGGCACGTCCCATTGGAACGTTCGGTCGGCCCGCCAGCGGTCGGTGATGTCGATGATCTGCTTCGGATCGATCGCCGCCGTCTTGTCGTGGCGGGGAAATGCCTGCACGATCACGTCGCGATAATAGCCATCGACGGTGCTCGGCTGCGGCAGTTGGCCGGAGAACTTCTGCGGGCCTTTAAGCTGCAACTCGGCCTGGACAATCTTCTTCATCGCGTCGTCCTGCGTGACCCAGGGGCCCATCATCACCCAGCCGCCGGCCATGTTGAAGCCGATTTCGAGCTTCAGCCGCGCCGCTTCGCGGACGGCATGGCGGAACAGCTCGCGCCACTCGGGCCCAAGAAACTTTACGCCCGGCAGCGGATGGTCGCCCGCATAGCCGCCGGTGCAGATCAGATTGACGCCGCCGATCCCTTTCGCCTTGAACTCTTCCAGGTCGCGGGTGATTCCCTTCTTGTCGACGCGATTGAACAGCCACCACCAGTAGACCGACGGTTTTGCCGAGGCGGGCGGGTTGAGGAAGCCCTGCACGAGCACGTCACCGGCTGGGACCACTTGTGGCGCAGGCGTCTTGCCTGCAAGCGCAGCCGGGACGGCCGCACTACAAAGCGCGACCGCCAGCAGGCACCACGAGGGCGGCGAGATGTGGTGAAACATGTTAATCCTTTGGGCAACCATGCCCGCCCTATCTCTGTCCCGTGACGACGATTGGTCGACCAACATTCCAACGACAGCGCTTCCCTCCGGGGCGCGGCTAAACCTAGAGTTGGCCGCAGTCGGCGATGGCCACCTTGGCCTTGGTGCGGCCCGACTCGGAGCCGAGGCCCTCCATCTTCTGGACCACGTCCATGCCGGCCACCACCGAGCCAAAAACCACGTGCTTGCCGTCGAGCCAGGGGGTTTTGACGGTGCAGAGGAAGAACTGGGAGCCGTTGGTGTTGGGGCCGGCGTTGGCCATGCTCAAGACGCCCGGGCCGGCGTGTTTCAGGGTGAAGTTCTCGTCGGCGAATTTGGCGCCGTAGATCGACTTGCCGCCGGTGCCGTCGTGCCGGGTGAAATCGCCCCCCTGACACATAAATTGCGGAATAATTCGGTGAAAAGTGCAGCCCTTGTAGCCGAAACCCTTCTCGCCGGTGCAGAGGGCTCGGAAGTTCTCGGCCGTCTTGGGGGCCACATCGGACCGCAACTCGATCTCGATTCGCCCTAACGGCTTACCATCGGCGGTTATGTCCATAAAACACCTGGGCAGCTTCTCGGTGGCGGGCATCGCGATTTCTCCAGTGGCAAAAGGAATGGTTTCCTGTCGCGGCAGACAGGGACGATGGGAAATAGCCGGGAGTCAACGACTCCCGGAATGGGCGAAGTCTTGTCCCTCCACCCCTCGGCCGGGAGTCGCTGACCCCCGGCTACTATCGTTGCTTTCCGGCAGTTGTCATCGAATTTCGGCAGTGATCGTTGATCCTCCGTCGCCCCGTTTACGTTCCAGAGTCTATCCGAGCGGGCCGGAGTTTTCAACGGCGGCTGGCTGGCGGCCAGTTTCCCCCCTTTCCGGCTTTGACGTTTCCTGCTATCCTTTCTCCCAAACCGTTAGGAACGCATTGCAGGACGCGGCACGACCCATTCGACCCGCCGGAGGTGGCCCCGGCGGGAAGTCTTCCAATTCATTCTACCGAAAGGAACGACCATGGAAGAGAAGCTCAGCCAGGAAGCCGATGAACAAGACCGAAATCCTGATGTCGCTGGCCGAGACGACCGGGCTGACCAAGCAGCAGGTGGCCGGCGTGTTCGACGAACTTGCCAAGCTGATCCAGAAGAATCTCGCGGACGACGGCCCCGGCGTGTTGCAGATCCCCGACCTGATGCAAGTCAAGGTGGTCCGCAAGCCCGCGGTGCCGGAACACCAGGGCATCAACCCCTTCACCAAGCAGGAAGTCACGATCAAGGCCAAGCCGGCGAAAAACGTGGTGAAGGTCGTCCCGCTGAAGGGATTAAAATCGCTGGTCTAGCCCGACGTTCACGGGCCGGCCAGCCCCGACGCCCATGAGCCGCGAAGCCGCCAAAGCCGTCCCGCCCCGCCCGCGCGATTCCCAAGGCCGAGGCGTGCTGTTGGTTTGCGGGCTGCTTCTGCTGGCGGTGTGGCTGGTCTTCGCCCAGACCCTCGACTTCGGCTTCGTCAACTACGACGACCAGATGAACCTCTACGGCAACCCGGCCATCCGCCAGGGGCTCAGCCGCGGAGGATGGGACTGGGCCTGGAGCACGACGCACGGCAGCCAATGGGCCCCCGTCACCTGGCTCTCCTACCTGGCCGACTATCAACTCTACGGTCCGAAGCCCCAGGGCTACCATCTGACCAACGTCCTGCTTCATAGCGCCACGACCGTCCTGCTCTTCCTGGTCCTCTGGCGGATGACCGGCCGCCTTTGGCCTTGCGCCTTTGCGGCGGCGATCTTCGCCATCCATCCGCTGCACGTCGAAACGGTCGCCTGGCTCTCCGAGCGGAAGGGCCTGCTCGGCGGGCTGTTTTTCGTGCTGACGCTGGGGGCCTACGTCGAATACGTTCGCCGCCGGCCTTTGCACGTTCGCTGTCTCGCGTATCTGGCGATGCTGCTCTTCTTCGCGCTGGGCCTGATGTCGAAGCCGGTCCTGGTGGCGCTCCCCTTCGTGCTTCTCCTGCTGGACTACTGGCCGTTGGGAAGAATGTCAGTTCTTGGTGGGGCAGACATTCCTGTCTGCCGCAAAAGTACGACTTCTCCCGGCAGACAGGAATGTCTGCCCCACCGGCCGAGATGGCGTCTGCTCGCCGAAAAAGTCCCCTTGCTGCTGCTGGCAGCCGCCTCCGCCGCGATCGCCCCCTCGGCGCAAGGAACGGCGGTGATCTCGCTGGAGAAAATCCCCTTGCCCGCGCGGATCGGCAACGCCCTGGTCTCGTACGTCGATTACCTCGGCAAGACGCTCTGGCCCAGCGATCTGGCTGTCTTCTATCCGCATCCGCTCAATACTCTGCCGACGTGGAAGCCGATCGCCGCCCTGTTGATTCTGTCGGCCATCACGGCCGCGGTGCTGCTCCGCTGGCGGCGGAATCCCTATCTGCCGGTCGGCTGGTTCTGGTACCTGGGAATGCTCGTGCCCACCATCGGGTTGGTGCAGATCGGCGTGCATGCGATGGCCGACCGCTACATGTACTTGCCGCAGATCGGGCTGTGCCTCGCCCTGACCTGGGGCGCGCTCGACGCCCTCCGCTCGTGGCCCAACCGCACGTTGGTCTACGCAACGCTCGCGTCGCTGGCGCTGGTGGCCCTGATCGCCTCTGCAAGCCGCCAGACGACCTTTTGGCGTGATAGCGAATCGCTCTGGACCCAGGCGATCGCCTGCACTCGGCCGAATGGTCTGGCGTACACCAATCTCGGCGGCGCCTTTGCCGATCGCAAAGACTTTGGCAGGGCGATCGAACAGTACCAAGCGGCGCTGGAGATAGACCCCAGGGACGCCAGAAGCTATTCACTGCTCGGCGACGCGCTGCTGCAATCGGGTCAGACCGACAAGGCGATCGCGGAATACGAAACGGCCCTGCGGATCCAGCCGGATTTCGCGGAGACACAAGCGAATTACGGCACGGCCCTGGTAAGGGCGAGACGTTTCGTGGAAGCGGCAGCTCATTGCGAGAAGGCGCTGCAAATCGAACACGATTCCGTGGCTGCCCATTCCACTTTGGCCAAAGCCCTGGTGGGGCTGGGGCGGCTCGACGAGGCGATCGCCCATTACGAAGCGGCATTGAGAATAGCATCCGATAGCGCCGAACTCCGCCACAATCTCGACGTTGTTCGATCGATCAAGGCGAAGGCGGAAGCGAAATAGCGCCTGCCGGACCGCGGGCGTCCCGCCGGCATCATTTCGGCCGAGACGGCCGCACTCCCAGAATCACGATTCGATCACTTCGCGGCAGATGTCGCGGATTTCGGCGACGGACACGTCTTCCAGGCGTCTGCCCTGTTTGTCGAGGTGCTCGTTGATCTTGATTGCCGTCTCCTGCAGCACGGCGTGGGACTGCTGGCTTCCGCCCAAGAGCAAGAAATTCTTGCCGCGGGTCAGGCGGGTCTCTCCGTCGTCAGTGTCGAATGCCAGCCCGAGCAGGGCGGCCGATTTGCGGGGCTCGTTGGCGGCTCTCACGGATGTCTACTCTCGAAGCCTACGGGTTCTTCTTGTGCAGGAAATGACGCCGCAGCGCGTCGTCGGCCGCCGTGCTGCTGCTGTCGGCTGTCGGCTTTGCCGCCGGGCGAAGCAGCTTGCCGACCAACTTCGTCGCCGGCTGGGGTGGCAACTTCTTCTGCTTCTCTTCCTCTTTCTTCTGCGGTTGTTGGTGCGGCGGAGGAACGGGAATGGCCGTCGTATCCACCAGGCTGCTCTTCCCCGCCATCGTGTCGTCGCCCACCGACGGCTCCTTGCGGGCGGGGGCGGCCGTCACCTCCTCGTCTTCTCCCAGCCAGCGGCTCACGTCGAAGTCGTCGTCGTTCATCGCCGCCGTGGCGACCGTCCGCGCCGCCGCCTGCTGAACGGCATGCACGTCGGCCTTCTTCTTCTCGGCCACCGCCAACTGCACTTCCAACTCCAACATGCCGACCTTGATGCGGTCGCCGTTGCTGAGCGCTCGCCGCTCGGCCAGCCGCTCATCGTTGACAAAGGTGCCGTTGGTGCTGCCCAGGTCTTCAATGGCTGCCGAATCTCGCTCGACCAGGATCACGCAGTGCTTGCGGCTCACCATACTGCTCTGCGGCCGCAAGTTGCACTCCTCACCCCGACCAATCAAGAACTTGGACGACGCGACGGGGATCTTCTTCCCCATCAGCTTGCCGTTGGCCACAATCAGATTTACTTCCATGGGTCCATCTCCCGTCACGAAGACGTGGTTTGGCGACTCGGATCATACAATAGCACCCCTCGGAAGTATGTAATGATAAGAAAGCAAGTCCCCGGGGGGACTCATCGGATATTAGCAGGTTTAGGTCCTCTAGTCAAAGGTAGCTGCACCACAACTGCTGGAATTATCTGGCCTCGCTCCAGGCGGGCGAAGCGTATTTCTCCTTAACCAACTCTGCGGCCCGGCGGCGATCGGCTTCGCCGAGGCTGCTTCGTTCCAAGTGCATCGCCAAGGCCGCCGAGAGCCTTTCCGACCACGCCCTAATAAGTTCTTCGGCCGAAATCGCTTGCGCCACCAGTTCTTTGAGTCCGTCCAGCTCCGGGGCGGCCGCCGAGCGGGCCAACAACACGCTGCCGTGCTGCAACACCGCCCCCCGCCGCCGCCGCTGGGCGCTGCCTGCGACTTTTTCCCCCTTCACCAACACGTCTCCCGCCGCCCGCCGCTGGAAACACAAGAACGGCTCCCGCCCCGCCGTCGGGTCACGATTTCCGCCCATCTCGTTGGGCCGGCAGTTGTACTGCCGGCCCAACGCGGCCGGGGCCGAAGGGGTGGCAGTACAACTGCCACCCCAACGCGACGGCTCTCCACAGCCGAGCCCGGCCGCGCCGCCCGCGAAAAGCGACGCCGCGATCCCCATCCCCGCCAGCACCTCGATCAGGGCGTCGTGCACCGCGCGGTACGTCCGCAGCCGGTTGGCCGCCAGCGGATGTCCCTCGGGCACCACCAAGCTGTAGGTCACGTCGAAGTCGTGCAGGATCGCCCCGCCGCCGCTTGGGCGACGAACCACGGCACAATTGCGGCTCGCCTCGTGCCCGGCACGGTCAGCGTATGCCTGAAAATACCCGAGCGACAGCGTCGGCTCCGCCCACTGATAGAACCGCAGCGTGCAGCAGCCCTCCGCAGCCGCGCGTTCCAACAACGTCTCATCCACCGCCATGTTCCACGCCCCGCCGGCGGGAGGATCGACGAGAAGGCGAAATGATGAATGATGAGTGATGAATGATGAATGCCGCCGTTCATCGGCGGGCGTCGCAGCGACTCGTGATTCTCCATTCATCATTCATCACTCATCATTCATCATTTCGCCTTCCACCGCAACACCGGCTTCCTTGCCGCCGCGACCTCGTCCGGCCGCGAAATCGGCGTGCTATGGGGGGCCTCGTGCAGCGACTCCGGCGACTCCTCGACGATCCGCGCCAGCACATCGGCAAAGGCGTCCAGCGTCGCCCTGCTCTCCGTCTCCGTCGGCTCGATCATCATCGCCTCGTGCACGATCAGCGGGAAATAGACCGTCGGGGCGTGAAAACCATAATCCAACAGCCGCTTGGCGACGTCCATCGTCGAGATGCCGCACCGGCCCTTCAGATCTTCGCCCGAGGCGACGAACTCGTGCATGCAGCGGTCGCCGCGCGGCACCGGCAGCGTGTCCTTCACCCGCGACAGCAGGTAGTTGGCGTTGAGCACCGCATCCTCGGCGATTTGTCGCAGCCCTTCCGGCCCATGCGAGCGGATGTAGCAATACATCCGCACCAGCACGCCGACGCTGCCGAAGAAGTTCCGCACCCGCCCGATCGACTTCGGCCGGTCGTAATCGAGATGGTAGCCGCGGCCGTCCTTGACCACGATCGGCGTCGGCAGAAACTCGGCCAGCCGCTGGCTCACGGCGATCGGGCCCGCGCCCGGTCCGCCGCCGCCGTGCGGGCCGCTGAAGGTTTTGTGCGGGTTGAAGTGCATCAGGTCGGCGCCGAAATCGCCCGGCCGGGTAATGCCCAGGATCGCGTTCATGTTCGCCCCGTCGAGATAGACCAGCCCGCCGGCGTCATGGACCATCTTGGCGATCTGCTGGATTCGCGGCTCAAATAGCCCAAGCGTGTTCGGATTGGTGATCATGAAGACCGCGGTCTTCGCGTCCAGTTTCGCCGCCAGATCGTCGATGTCCACAAACCCGTCCGGCCGGCTCTTGACCGCGACGGCCTTGAATCCGGCCATCGCGGCGCTGGCGGGATTGGTGCCGTGGGCGGCGTCGGGAATCAGCACCGTCGTCCGCGATTCTTGCCGATCGCGGAAATAGGCCGCCGCCACCAGCATCGCCGTCATTTCGCCGTGTGCCCCGGCCGCCGGCTGAAGCGAGACCGCCGGCAGCCCGGCGATCTCGGCCAGGTTGTGCTGCGCCAAGTGCAAGAGCGCCAGCATCCCCTGCAACGTCGATTCCGGCTGGTAGGGATGCAGCCCCGCCAGGCCCGGCAGGGCGGCCAGCCGCTCGTTCCGCTTCGGGTTGTACTTCATCGTGCAGGAGCCGAGCGGATAGAAATGTGTATCGACCGAGAAGTTTCGCGTGGAGAGATTGACAAAGTGCCGCACCACGTCCGGTTCCGACAGTTCCGGCAGCGGCAGCGGCGCGTCGCTCATAGCGTCTTTCGGCAGCAGCGCGTCGAGCGGCTTGCTCGGCACGTCGCACGCCGGCAGCCGCACCGCCGAGCAACCGGGCCGGGAGAGTTCAAACAGCAATTCGGTCGATTGGGTGTTGTGCATGCCAAGAACCGCTAACGGAGCTTTTCGACAATTGTAATCAAGGGCAGAGCGAGTGCAAGGAAACAGAAGCAGGTGAACGCAAACAAGCCGGCGAGGACCACTATCCGAAGGAATCGCCGCCCGCGCGAGGGCAGCAGTACTTCCCCCGCCAGGACGATGACGGTGGTTGTCGCGGCGATCGGCACAAGCACCACAGGCTGCGTTACTTGCACCGCGAATGCCAATAGACTCGGCAGCGTCGCGTCAAAATCGGCAAAGACGCCCTGGCACTTCTGACCAATGCGCATCACGAGGATCACCACGAGCCACTGAAGCGCGAGCACCAGAACGGCGTTGAGACTTGCGATGGTGATTCTCATTCTTCGGCACTCGAAACGTTCTCGCCCAGAGCAATCGCCCGAGTCGCCTATTTTCACGAACCGGGCGCTCGTCGTCAATGACGATGCCCAAATAGCCGGGAGTCAACGACTCCCGGCAAGTCCGTAGACTTACCGCGGCGTTCCGGGAGTCGCTGACTCCCGGCTGAATCACGAGGCTGCGACCTGCTTTCCGGCGTCCACTGCAAGAAACGCAGCCAATCGTCGCTCTTGACTAACCGCCGAGGGTTGATTAAGATAATCGCTGCCAAGGGGATGGAGTCCCCCGCACAACCGCCTGCCACCGGGCTAATGACTCCTGCCGCGATGTTTTGTCGGCAGGGGTCAGTTCTTGCGCGTGCAAGCCCTGCCGACAGGCAGGGTTTTTTTATCGGCGAAGACCGGTGCGCGGCCGGCTCGCCACGCGAGGGACTCCAATGGAACAGACCTATGCTATTGCCGCCGTTTGGCTGGCACTTGCCGTCCTCGCGGCGGTGCTTGCCAGCCACCTGCGCGTCTCCGGGGCCTTGGTGGAAATCGTCGTCGGCATGATGGCGGCCTTCACCGCCGATCATTTTCTTCACCCCAACGCACTGGGGGCCAACCTCGATTGGCTCCGTTTCATCGCCTCGATCGGCGCGGTCCTGCTCACGTTCCTGGCCGGGGCGGAACTCGACCCGGCGGCGATGCGGATGAAGATCAAAGAGGTGCTGGTCGTCGGCACGTTTGGTTTTATCGCGCCCTTCCTCGGCTGCGCCGCGCTGGCCCGATTCGTGTTGGGATGGGGCGGCCCGGCCAGTTGGCTCGCCGGCATCGCGCTGTCGACCACCTCGATGGCCGTGGTCTACGCGGTGATGCTCGAGTTCGGTTTCAACAAGACCGATTTCGGCAAGGGGATTCTGGGGGCGTGTTTCATCAACGATCTCGGCACCGTGATCGCACTGGGCGTGATGTTCGCCCCGTTCACCTACCGAACCGTGGTGTTCGTCGTAGTCTCTGTTGTCGTTTTGGCGATGTTGCCGTCGCTTACCGTGCGATTGATCGCACGCTACGGCAACCGCACCGCCGCGATCCGAACGAAGTGGATTCTGCTCGTCTTGTGCGGAATGGGGGCGCTGGCGATTTGGTCGGGAAACGAAGCGGTGCTGCCGGCGTACATCGCGGGAATGCTGCTGGCCAAGGACATCGGCCGCGACAATTTCTACGTCCGCCGCCTGCGGACGTTGACCGTCGGCTTTCTCACGCCGTTCTACTTTCTTCGCGCCGGCTCGCTTGTCTCGCTGCCCGCGCTGGCGTCCGCGCCCCTGGTTTTCCTGGCCCTCTTCTCCGTGAAGACGGCCTCCAAAGTCTTTGGACTGTATCCGGTGATCGGCATGTTCCGTGATGACGGCAAGGAGCGGTGGTACTACACGTTGCTGATGTCCACCGGGCTGACATTCGGCACGATTTCAGCCCTCTACGGCCTGACGCACGGCATCGTGACCCGCCAACAATATTCGTTCCTTGTCGCGACGGTGATCGCCAGCGCGGTCATTCCGACCTTGATCGCCAACGCCGCCTTTCTCCCCCGCCATCTGCTGCCGAGCGCATCACCGGAAAGCGGAGATCCTCACACGCCGATGGAAGCCACGTCAGGCGGCGAAAACTGATCGATCCTGGCGGCCATGGGCGGCGAGATTCACGGTAGCCGGGAGTCAACGACTCCCGGAAAGTGCGTCGGCGGCCGCTTCCGAACCGTTTAGCCGGCGAGCTTGCTCGCCGCGCGGGTGAGCATTTCAATAGCCCGGAGTCAACGACCCCCGCAAGTGCGTCGGCGGCCGCTCCCCGCCGAAGGGCGACGGTCTAGCACACATCGGCGCCCAAGAAACGCCGCGGGGTGGCAGTGTGACTGCCACCCCAGCGCAGTGTTCCCCCCGTCGTTAGAATCTCACGATGACGTCGCAATCCAGTAGTAACTGGTTCGAGCGGGTGTGGTCGCCGTAGGGATACAGGTCGGGCGTGCCGGTCCAGTCCCAGCGGAGTTCCGGGCGGACGACCACGTAGGTGCCCGGCGTCCAGTTCAATCCGGCGGTAAGTTCGAAGTAGTCGCCCGTCCCGCCGGCGTCCGGCACGCGCGAGCCGTTCTCGTCGCGGAACCACTCGAAACGCATCCCCGCCTTCCAGTTCTCGTTGATCTGGCGATAGAGATACTGATCGATGCCGTACCAATTGGCGAGTATCCCGCCTACGCCCGCCTCCGGCTCGCTGGCGTAGTCGTATTGAAACACGTACTGCCACAGTTCGCCGAGCTTCTGCTCGATCATCAGGCTGTAAAGCGTGCGGACGCTCGAACTGGGGTCGGGCTGCTCGCGGCCGGCGTTGACGTTCAACGCGATCCGCGTCCGCTTGCTCTCGCTCTCCCAAGCGATCCCGCCGGTGAACGCCAGGTCGTTGTTGTCGTCCTCCCAGTTGTCCCAGCCGCGGGTCATGCCCGCCTGGATGATGAAGTCGCCGAGCTTCGTGGTGCCGATGAAGCCGGTGTAGGTCTTCGGCTCGCCGTACTGGAACATGTAGGAATGGGAGTAGAAGAAGTTCTCCGGTCCGGCGACGCGCTCGTAGCCGAACTCCGAATAGAAATGGCCGAACTTCATGTCGATCCCGTTGCCCCAGGGGGCGAAGAACTCGGCATAGGCCTGCGGCAGCGCCAGGCCGTATTGCTGCGCGTTCCACTTGGGCGAAAAGTCGTCGTTGGTCTCCAGTCCGCGGGCCTCGGTGAAGATTGAATCGCTGCCATAGAGCAGATCGACCCGTCCGCCAACGTCCCATACGTCGCCGTCGGTATTCACGTCGCGCTTCAGCCGCAAGTAGGCCTGATTCAGTTGATAATCGTTCGAGCGGTTGTTGAAAGTGACTGGCCCGTTGGTGCGGTCGCGCGGACTGAGGGTGTTGATCGTCGCGCCCTGATCGAGCCAGGCGTCGAAATCGAGGCCGTCGAACCAGGCGTAGAATCGGTTTCGCCACGGGCGGCCGTGAACGACCTCATCGCAGGGCGCCATTCCGCCCTCATCGCAGATCATCTCGCCGGGCGACGGCGCCCCCGGGGTTAGCGGCGCGCTACGTTCCGCCTTCGGCGCGGGTATCGCTTCCACGTGATGATCGCCCGGGTTGATATCGACCTTCGTCGCCGATTTGTCGGCGTCGCCGGCCGGCTTCCCTTTTTCCTTCGGCTTTGATTTCGCCGGCTTGCCGCTCAGGTCTTCGACCGCTTGTGGTGGAGGCGGCGGCTTGTCGTCGAGCCCCGGCAGCAGGCCGGGAATGCCCTCGCTCTTCGCCTTGTCGCCCTTGTCCTTGTCGTTTTGGGCTACGCGCGTCTCTGGGCCGTCGTAGGCCGGATCGGGCGGCAATTGCTTCCGCGTCTCCGCCGCCACTTCGTCGTCGCCGCCGCGCGTTTCAGGCCGGAATTGGAACGTCGTGCGTTGCACCGGCGCCGCAATCGGCTCAAGGCTCGGGCCGTCGTTACTCGGCGTTTGTGGGTTGGCTGTGAGAATCCATAGTGCCAGAATGGCAGATGAGCTAAGCATAGAGTTCCCCCCTCGTTCTCTATCTTCTCTTCGGCCGTGCCGACGGGGAACCTTTTAGCTTTTAAGCAAGATTTTCCGCTTTTCCCGCAAATGCCGGTATTTCCGATTGTAGGGGCGGAAAGGGGAGTCTCAAATCGCAAATCTCAAATCTGAAATCTCAAATCTCAAATCTCAAATCGCGAATATCCAAATCCAATAGCCGGCGGCCAACGGCCGGCGGTGTACGTGTCACACGCACCAAGGTCCCCCCTTCCTGCAAGAGGCTTCTTCACTATCCCTTCCATGCCGTCAGCCCGGATCGCCGCTGTGAACTCGGCGCACCCGCCATCGCGTGATGAGAACAATCAAGCCCGCGACGACGATGGCAAAGACCTCCACGCCGCAGACTATTCGCAGTTCGGGCATCGCGGCCGCAACGATCACGAAGACGGCTATCAAAAAGCCACCGATAACCATGACGGCCTTCGGCATCATCTTGCGCAACAGCGGATCGGCCCAGCGTGACCCACCGCTCCAGAAGCTGATTGCCAACAGCAGCATAAAGATCGAAGCGATCGCGAAAGCGGTCGCAAACAGGTCGATCACGACATGCCGTATCACCACTGCCAGCAGCGGCGCAGGCGCGGGGGCTTTGGAGAACAGTGCCGCCCCCCCCAGCGCCACCGCGATTGCACCGAACACCGCCGCCGACAGGAACGAGCAGAGGCCGAGGACGAGCCTTCCCGGTAGACCGACGGAGATGTGCGGCGGCAACGGACGGCAGCGTTTGCCCCGCGCGCTCGATGTGCCGAGAACGCGTTGAGTTTCCACCCGAACCGCCATAGCGTTGAGACCGAGAGTGCCAAGCACGCGAGTGGCCATGCCGCTGCGATCGCGCAGCAACCCAAGAAGGATGTGCTCGCTGCCGACGTACTTCTGGTTCAGGTTCTCCGCCTCCTCCAGCGCGTACCGCAAAACGTCTCTGAGGCCACGCATGGGGTGCGGTTGATCGTCGCTGGTCCCGCCCCGGTCGATAGCGAGCAAGCGGTTTTCTATTTCACGACGGGCATCGCGAAAGTCGGCGCCAAGGTTCCTCAAAACGATGGCGGCAACCCCTGTGCCCTCGTCGAGCACGGCAAGCAATAGGTGCCCCGTGTCCAAATCCTCACGGCGCCGCTTGGCCTCCGCAACGGCGAGCGCCATGATCTTGCGGGTACGATCGGTGAACGGCACTGCGGACATGATACATCAATGTCCCTCTGACGGGAACATCGACACTCGGAATTTCGTGCAGCCGTAAGGGACTAGCGTGATCGTCTCCGTGCCCTTCGTCTTGGCGATGGGCCCCGGTGGCAATGGCTTTTCCAACGTCGGCTTCCAATCAATGCGTACAGCATTGAGCCGCAGTTTCAGCGGCGACTCCAGGGGCCAATCCCATCTATCCGGCATGGAACCGCGATCGACCGCGATCGTGGATTCGCGCCCGCTTTGAGCGGCAATAGCAAATTGCCATCTCGCCTGCGGATCAGGCGTGTTCGCATCCTTCATATCGGCGATCGGCAACGCGAACAGCAGCGGCCCGAACGATATTGAAACATAGGGCGCGTTGCCCCCGTTCGCGTCTTTGCCGGTGGCAATGCTGGGTGACATGGCGAATCGCAGATGCACGGTGTCGTTCGGCTTCCAAAGTCGATCAACCCGCACAAAACCGTTGCCGTCGGGCGATGCCTCCACGCCGGCGCCATTTACGGTTAATCCGGTCTGCTTGCACCAGCCGGGAATGCGGAACGAGAGCGGGAAGCTCGCCTCGCGCTGCGGCTTGACCGTAATCTCGATCGTCTCGTTGAACGGATAATCGGTGCGGCAGGCGATTTCCACCGGCACGCGATCGGCCACCAGCGCCGACACCTTGCAGGGACCGTAGCAGGTGGCGGCCAGGCCGTTGTCGCGGGTGGCCATCCACATGTTCATCACGTAGTTCGGCAAGAATCGATTCACGGTGGCGGTGCAGCAGAGGGGCACGCGCTTTTGCAGGAAGGAGAACATCACGGCGGCGGGCAGCGACCTGTCGGCCATGCGGTTGGGCGATTGAAAATAGACGTGCGTTTTGAAATCGCGGGCGACCGTCGCCGGGGCCGCATTGAAGAACGCCCGCTCGATCCGATCGGCCAGCCGGCCCTGCCCAGTGATACTCAGCAGCAGGTTTTGGGCCGCCATGTAGCCGGCCACGTCGCAGGTTTCCGAGCCGCGGAAGGCGCCGGTGGGACCCCAGTATTCGTCGAACACCGGCACGCCGTGCGGCTGCATGCACTCGCGTTCGATCTTCTCGTGCCATCGCAGCGGCGCATCGAGAAATTCTCGTTTGCCCGTCCAAAGATAACCCAAGGCCCAAGGAGCGGCGGTCTCGCAGAACATCACGCCGTGGTCGGGCTGTACGGCGCCGGGTTTATCGCTGGGCGGATTCCGATAGCGATTCCAGGACCACTTCTCGTTGTTGATGCCCCCTTTCGTGAACAGTGCCGTGAGCCCTTGCTTGATCACCGGATTCCCGGTCCAGGTGTAGGTTTCAAACGCGGGCCAGGGATTGGTCATCGCAATCCCCAAACGCACCCAATCCGGGTTGCGGCCATAGGCCTTCTCCAGGGTCTTGAGGATGCGATCATCTCCCGAACCGGCGTAGTAGGCGGCCATCGAGCGTCCGAAGAAACCATTGAAGCACATGGGATATTCGGGCTCCCGCAAGCCCTTTCCGGCCACGGCTTTGAGATCCTCGGGCTTGTTCTTATCGAGCCACCACATGAACCCGATGGCGTTGGGATTCATGTTATCGACGACCACATAGAGCCGTTTCTTCGCCTGGTCGATCAGCGCCCTGTCGTGCAAAATGAAGCCCAACTTGGCCAGCCCTTCAAACCAGTAACCGCCGCCCTCGTAGGGCCATCCGCCCGTCTCCCACAAGCTGAGACGACTGCCGGTCACTTTGTAGTCGCTCGACCAGGCCTGGCGAAACGCGATATCAACCTCGTCCATGTGCCCCGTATATCCATCCTTGGCGGTGATGCACCAATCGCGCAGCCAGCCCTCCGGCTCGACCGCCCCCGGCGGCAAGGGAATCAGCGGCGAGCGCGTCGGCGGCTCGAACGGTCGCTCGTAGTTGCATTTTGCCGGCGGCGCGGCCTCGGCGGCGCCGGCCAACGGAAACGACGCGACCACAAACGAAAATGCCAGCGTCACGAGAAAAGCGTTGCTTTCGATGATCGAGCAATTGCCGCACATGGGTAAGTCTCCTGACGTCGGTATTCTCACCACAGAGGCACGGAGAACACGGAGGTGAAACCAAGGCAGCCACAGAATGCACACAGATAGACACAGATATTGGCGATAGAAGTCCCTCCGATCGCCGGACAATCTGTGTTTATCCGAGTTCATCTGTGGCCCCGTCCTCTTCCCTTCACCTCCGTGTCTCCGCGTCTCCGTGGTGCGTTTCGTTGTTCGTCTCGCCTACTTGAACAGTTGGAACTCCCAGATCGTCGGCCCGTCGGTCGCTTCCAGCACGTTCAACCGCACTCGCTGGGCGGTTACTGCGGGAAAACTCTGCGACCACGCCGCGCCGATCGTCGTGCCGCCTACAAACGTCTTCCACTCGTTGCCATCGTGCCATTGCAACTCGAACTTCTGCACCCGGTTGGGATACGCCTCGGAGATTTCGGCGTGTCGGAAGGTCGTCGGTTTGCCCAGATCGAGCTCCAGCCAGGCCTGATGCACCCCGGCATCGCTCGCCCAACGGGTCTCGCCGTTGCCGTCCACCGCCTTTTCCGCTGTGAACTCGGCCTGGTTCTGATAGACGTTCGAGGCCGTGGCCTTCGCTTTTTCCGACAACGGCACGGGCCGCGGCACGTCGACCGCCGCAATCTGATTGGCCGGCGTGTCCAATTCCAACGCCACGATCGTGTCGATCGGCCGCCGGTCGCCTTCGGGCACGGAGATCTCGATGCCCGCGTCAGTCTGGCGGACCGTTGCCTCTCCGCCGGTCAGCACGCGGCTTTGCACGACCTTTGCAGGAATCGCCGGCAACTGGATCGGATCGGCGAGCCACTTGCGAATATGGACGTAGACGGTATTGCCCTTGCGGGTCGAGACGCCGTAGCTGCCCGGCTTGAACGGACCGCCGCGGGTGCCGTAGATGCTCTCGCCGTACTTGCCCAGCCACGCCCCAGCCTGTTTGATCAGATTCACTTGCTCGGGCGCGATCTGGCCGTTGGGCATCGGGCCAACGTTCAACAGCACGTTGCCGTCGCCGCCCGCGCAGCTGATCAGCATCGCCATCACCGTCTCGAGCGATTTGACGCCATCTGCGTGCCCCCCCCAGGCCCATTGGTCGTGGCGCGAGACGGTCATGCACGATTCCCAGGGATGCCGGCAGTCGAAACCGCCGACGAACTGCTCCGGCGTGCAGTAATCGGCATGCGGACCGATGCTCTCCGGGGTATGTGCGGCGGGGCTGCCCGGATCGCCCAGATCGAAGCGGTTGTTGATAATGATCTGCGGCTGCAACTTCTTGATCATCGCGTAAGTCGGTCCCTGGTCCCACGGAGCGGACCAGCCGTCGGTGTCGAACCAGAGCAGATCGATCCGGCCGTAATTGGTCAACAGCTCGCGCAGCTCCTCGCGAATCGTCTTGGTGAAGCGGTCGTTGTGGGCCGAGCGGCAGTCCGGGTCGCGCCAGTCCATCGGCGAATAGTACCAGCCGATCCGTATTCCCGCTTCGTGCGCCGCCCGGGCCAGTTCCGCGCAAACGTCGCGATGGAAGGGCGTGTGCATGATGTTGTAATCCGAGACCTTCGAGTCCCAGAGCAGGAAGCCGTCGCAATGCTTGGCCGTCAACACCATGTACTTCATGCCCGCGGCCTTGGCGATCGCCACCCACTCTCTGGCGTCGAACTCGGTCGGATTGAACTTCTTATAGAGATTGTCGTAGACCTCGACGGGGATCGCTCCCTGGTTCGGGCATTTTGGGTTGGAATTGGCCCGCGACCAACTGATTTCCGTCTCCTTGAGGCTGACGGGCCCCCAGTGGATGAACATTCCGAACCGCCCGTCGGCCCACCAACCGAGCCGCTCGGGATACGCCCGCGGCAACGGCCCGGCCGGCCGCTTGGCCTCTTCCGCCGGCAACGCCGCACCGCTCAACATCACCATCACAAGCAACAACGTGCCAACGTGAATCGGTCTCATCAGAGTATCTTCCTTTCATGAGGCAAGAACAGGTGGGAAAGCACAGGTGGGCTGGGCATGCAGCGGGCACCGGAAAGCCGCTCTCTACGGTCCCGGCGTCGGCATGCGACACTTGGTGTATTCATCATATCGTAGCAGAAGATCGACTACCCCGTCGAGTTGCCGCCGGCTGTAGTCGGGAAAAATGTCCCGCCCCCGCCATTCCTCGTTCCCACGCTCCGCGTGGGAACGCACGCAACGCCACCGCGACTGGCGGCGACACCGCTTGCGGTTTCGCAGCCCACTGTTCTGCCGTCGTCCAACCGCCAGTTTGGGCACTTCCCGCGTTGCTGGCGCCCTCCGCCCCGCCCGCGGAGCGCCTGCCGCTTCCCCGCCGGTCAGGTGGATTGTGAAAGCCGACGGTTGGAATACAATGAGAACTATGAGCGAACTTCACGAGGAATGTGGCGTCGCCGCGATCTACCACCTGCCCGGCCGCGGCGTCAGCCCGCTTTGCCCAGAGCAGGGCCCCGAGGAAATCTCCCGCCTGATGCCGCGGATGTTGCTCGACATCCAGAACCGCGGCCAATTGGCCTGCGGCATCACCACCTACGCCCCCCACCGCAACCAACTGATCGACACGTACAAAGACGTCGGCAACGTCAGCGAGGTCTTCCGGCTGAGCCACCGCGGCAAATTCGAGAGCCTGATGGACGAATACGCCGGCCGGGCGGCCATCGGGCACGTCCGCTACGCCACCTGCGGCCACGACGACCGCAGCTACGCCCAGCCCTTCGAGCGGCACCACATCAAGAAGCACAAGTGGTTCGCCTTCGCCTTCAACGGCCAGTTGGCCAACTACACGGACCTCTGCGAAGAGCTGCTCGACGACCACAACAACCACCTCTCCCGCGAGACCGACACGGAAGTCATCATGCACCAAATCTGCGCGGCCCTCTCGACCGAGCGGCGGCCCGCGCTCATCAACGTCTGCCGCCACATGGCCCGCAAGTTCGACGGGGCCTACAGCGTCGTCTTTCTCGACGCCCTGGGCAACATGCTGGTCGCCCGCGACCCGCTGGGCATCAAGCCGCTGAGTTACGCCTTGGAAGGGCCGCTGTTTGCCGCCGCCAGCGAGAGCGTCGCCCTGTTGAACCTCGGCTATGCCGCCGAGAGCATCAAGTCGGTTCCGCCGGGCCACGCCATCACCATCAGCGACGGTCGCTTCGAGATGCAGCCGTTCGCCAAGCCGACGCATCGAGCCCATTGCTTTTTCGAGTGGGTCTACTTCGCCAATGTGGCCAGCACGCTCGACGGCCGCAGCGTTTATCTCGCCCGCAAGGCGCTGGGCGAAGAGCTTGCCCGGCTGGAGACGGTGCCGATCGACGGCGACACGGTGGTGGTGCCGGTGCCCGACACCAGCAAAGCCGCCGCCGACGCGATGGCCTTCGTGCTCAAAATTCCCTGCGTCGAAGGCCTGATCCGCAATCGTTACAGCGGACGGACGTTCATCGAGGGCAGCAGCAACCGCCGCCGCCGGGCCGAAACCAAGTACACGCCGTTGCGCGAGGTGCTCGACGGCAAGCGGGTGTTGCTGGTCGAAGATTCGATCGTCCGCGCCACCACGCTCCAGGTCCTCTTGCAGCGGATTCGCCAATACGGCCAGCCGAGCGAAATCCACGTCCGCGTCGCCTGCCCGCCGATCATCGGCCCCTGCTTCTACGGCATCGACATGTCAACGGTCAACGAGCTATTCGCCGCCAAGTTTCTGCAAGGGGACTGTCCCGATTTTCGCGCCGGCGGGGACTGTTCCAATTTTCGCGCCAGCGGGGACTGTCCCAATTTTCGCGCCAGCGAAAATGGGACTGTCCCCTTTGCCCAGGTGCCGGTGGGGCAGACATTCCTGTCTGCCGCCGACCACTCCAATCTGCACGTGGACAACAACGCTGCCGTCCCCTTTGCCCCCCGCATGACGCCGGCGGTCGAATCCCGCATGGCCGCGCAGCTCGGGGCCGATTCGCTGCGTTACCTGCCGGTCGAGGCGATCGCGCGGGCGATTGGTTTCGCCACGGGCGACCTCTGTCGCGCCTGCATCACCGGCCAATATCCGACCCCCTGCGGCCAGCGTCTCGCCCGCCTCGCCCTGGAAAACTTCCGCAATAACATAAGCGGCGGAAGGACGTACGAGACGGTGAAGAGCGGGTAGTGGTCCGCCAAGTGCAAGTTGACAGGTGGGGCAGACATTCTTGTCTGCCCTGGGCAGGCAGGAATGCCCGCCCCACCGAGCCGACGGACCTGTCATTCTGGCTTTGGAGGACCAGTAGTGAGGTCCAGAGGGTCCGCCTTTGTGTGGCCCTCGGTTCTGCACCACTGCCGTATTTTGCACCATATACGTCGTTTTTTCCCTGTTTTGGTGCAAAACCGAGGAGGCAAGTCCTTGACTTCTCATAAGTTACGGCAACCGCAGCCAACCACCCTTTGGTAGTGGTCGCTGGGCCGTGGTGCAAAACTCTTCTTGGTCGGTCGGATGAAAACGGGGACAGGCACCGCAACTAATAGCGGTTCAGATGAAACGGTAGTACAACCTGTTGCGGAGCCAGTCCCCGTTTTCATCAGCCCAGGGGAAGGCCGGGAACGTTTGAGCGACGAGTTCTTTTCTCCGCTCTTCGCCCTCTTTGCCGAATACTTTTCACTTGTTGGCCATACTCTACCGGATCGCTTGGCACAATTTCTAGGGGAGAATTCGCGGTCGAGTCCTTTCGGGGCAGCAAGAATACGGCGCTCGCAGTTGACGCCCGCACCACTCTGGAGAACTTCCGCGTGAACAGCAGTGGCGGAAGGACGGCGGGCAGTGATACAGAAGTTCACAATTAAACATGTCCACCCACAAGAGGGGGTATCGTTTTCACCCGCGCGCCGCGTGAACGCGGCGACCAATAGCGCTGTGGCTTGCAGGGAATCGTCGCTCAGATACACTCGTCACGTTCGTGCCCCAGAGGTCGAGGGTGCTGTGGCTTGCAGGGAATCGTCGCTCAGATACACTGATTGGAGTGAGGACGACGAAGACGATCCTGCTGTGGCTTGCAGGGAATCGTCGCTCAGATACACTATCGTCCGGCACAACGCCAAGATCAAGACCGCTGTGGCTTGCAGGGAATCGTCGCTCAGATACACTATGGATTTTCACGACCACGATTGACGGCCAGCTGTGGCTTGCAGGGAATCGTCGCTCAGATACACTCGACACGCCGGACAGGTCGCCCGACACGTGGCTGTGGCTTGCAGGGAATCGTCGCTCAGATACACTACCACGGGCGTCGATGTAACCTCCGACGCGCTGTGGCTTGCAGGGAATCGTCGCTCAGATACACTCGACACGCCGGACAGGTCGCCCGACACGTGGCTGTGGCTTGCAGGGAATCGTCGCTCAGATACACTGACTCTTGCGTAAACCGTTACGCCAGAATCCCTTAAAGCCTACAGGGGCGCTAGAAAAGGGCGAGTTGGGAAGGAGGTTCTTCAAGAGGCTTGCTCATTTCTCCGACGTAGCTCTCCATTTTTCCGAACTGCCGGTCGGTGACAGCCAGCAGCCGGACATACCCTTCGGGGGGCAACTCGGCGTGGATTCGGCCGCGATACGTAGCGGCCATTTCCTCGCTTGCGCAATACCTCGCGTAAACGGAGAATTGTAGCATCGAGAACCCCTGCTCCACAAGCAATTTGCGGAACTGGGCATATCGCTTTCGCGCCTTCGCGGTCGTGACGGGGAGATCGAACATCGCGAACAGCCACATGCCTCGGTATCCCGACAATACGTGTTCCCGTCGCGGCATGACGCCCTCAACAAAACGTACTCCTCACGCTCCGCGTGAGGAAAAGGGGCGGAGGGAACTCACCTCACGCGGAGCGTGAGGAGTACGTTTGTCACCATTCCGGCAATTCCATTTCCGCAACGTTGCCCATGAAAACGTCGGCCAACGACGATGCCATCCGGGCAGCGGCGTCGAATAGGGTGCGCTGCTGGCCGTTCACGTCATAACGGCAGGTCAGATCGCCGATGATGTTCTGTTTCGCGGCCGCTTCCAATTCGTACGGTTCGTCGTGAGTGCTCATGTATTCGGCCACGGCTCGATCGACCACCGGGCGATAGGGCTCCATGAGGTCGTCGGCCAGGCAGAAGGCGTTGTAGCGGTTATGGTGGTGGATGCCCAGTGAAGGATGCAAACCGGCGGCGCAAATCGCCCGCGCCACGATCGCGCGAAGGACCGCATAGCCGTAATTCAGCAAGATGTTCTGATCTTCGTTTTCGCGGTGCCGTCGGAAGTCGAGGTCGGCGAAGACCTGCGGCCAATAGCGACGAGCGGCCCGCGCTTCCACGTTACTTGGATCGCCCGAATGGACGCGCGACGCCAATGCGGCAAGTCCGAAATCGGTGCCGCGCAGCTTGACCAACAGCGCGGCCTGCGCCTGAATTTTCGCGCGGACGATCTGCTGCCACAACCGCTTTCGCATCGGCAGCGGCGCGCGGGCTTGGGCGGCAAATCGCTCGGTCTGAGTCGTGTGGGCGACCAGCGGCAACAGCATTCCGACCGGCAGATTGTGCCCGTCGCAAGTGACGAACACGCCGCCGGCAATCGCCAAACCCGAGAGCACCGCCTGGCTGAAAGTAACTTGCGGATGGGCTACGAGCACGACGGCCAAATCCACCAGGGGCACCGAGACCTCGGGCAGGTTCTGGCGTTCGACGATAAGTTGTGCCAAGCGCACCCGCAACCGGGCCGGCGCTTCCGAGAAGTCAAGGATGCGGTTAATCATTGGCCGGAAGGACGTTTCCCAAGGGGTCTACGACCACCTTCCGTGCTTTGGCTTCCAACAATTTGCCGGGACTGCGCGTAATCCGTGCCCTTGACAGCTTTCTTACAACTGTAGCTGGGCGAGCGTCGGTATGCAAACGGAATTCAAGGACCTTTTCCGAGATGCTCAACAGCCGGTAGAGGCGCGGCTCCCCCGGATGGTGTTCCATTTCGACATTTTCACCCCCCGCCAGTGAGAACTTGAACTTCGTCTTCTCGCCGTGATTTCGTCGAATTACGGGCTCGCCGGCGCAAGCGCGCCGATGAGCCTCGAATAGGTTCACAATCTCGCTGTCCCACGCCTTCTCTTTGCCCTCTTTGTCGAGTAGGGCGAAGATTTCCATGTGATGGTTGCTGCCTGGAGCGACGTAACGCGGTGAGGACGGTCTTCCGACCGGAATGACCGCGACGGCTTTTCGGACGCGGGCCTTGTGAATGAAAATGTGCCGTCCGTCCTTCGCCGTCAGGTACGGATGGTTGCCCTGATCGGCGAAGACTTTTTTTGGATCGCCGCCGATTTGCTTCAGTTTCGCCTGAACGAGTTCGCGAACCGCGTCATCGACGATGTCTTCCACTTCGTTGGCCGACATATTTTGCAGCGGCTTACGAACGTGCCGGTATTCGACCTCCTTACCCTTGCCGTCGGCATCGTGGAAGGTGTGGGGCTTGCTGTAGTTGGTCTGGTCGTGTAGCGCTCCACTGACGCGGCGGTTGACACGATAGGAAATATTGATCGCGTCTATCGAGCGGCGAAGATCCTCATCAAAGGTAGGCCAAGGCTTCTTGATTTCGTCGAGCGCGAAGAGCCGATGCCCACGCTCGGCGGCCACCTCGGCGGACCGGCTGAGCATGGCGACGGTCCTGTTGTCGGTCAAAGCGATGACCACCGCGTCAACCGCATGGTGACGATGATCCGCACGGTTCTTTTCGTCCTCGTCGCCATCGGCCAGGATGGCATTTAAGCCCCAATCGTCGCGCAGGAAAGCCGTGATCCGCCCCGCGCTCACTTGGACGCGCTGTCTATGGTCGGCGTCGATCGCGCCCCCATAGAGGAGACCGAGGTACTCCGTAGCCAACCGTGACATATACCGCGTGTCTTGCAGCATCCGGGCGGCAAAGTCGTCGTCCAATTCCTTCTGCTGGAACTTTCGCAGCTTGGCGTGAGCCGCGGATCCACGGAAGCGGCGCACACGCGCCAGCATCTTCTGCCACTCCTCTTCATTTGAGGAACACGTCAGATGCGGCATGCCCTTCTTCTTGACATGGCGATTGAAGTGTGGGTCGCAAAGCGTCTTATTCACAAAGGAATCGTCTAGCGACTGGCTGAATGGAATAATGTGCTCGATGTCAAACTGCGAGTCTTTGCCGACGAGGGTCTCCATCGAGATCGGCTTTCCCGTGTATGGGCACTCCCAATTGCACTCGTCGGCCAGCCGCACCTTGAGAATATCGAGATTGCTCACCAGGTCCTCATCGCACGATAGTCGCCTGGCGATCTTCTTTCGCGCCGAATCCCGGGAGTATTTGTTTGCTTCGTTCTGTTCGGTAATTCTCTCGCGCTGTTTCCGCGAACGCTTCAAGTCGCGGGCCAACTCGATGCGGACTCGTTCCGGCTTGCCGTGTTCGCGAATCACAGCATTAACCACCTTGCGCAACTCCGTTAGACCGCGGCACACGACCGGATTTCGTAGTTGCGGCACAGCCTTGACAATCGGCGGCAACAGGTCATGCACAGCGCCATTGTGCTTCCTGTTGGGAAAGAGCGTCTGCAGCTCTTCCTGCCTCAGACTCGCGGGGTTTCGTCCGCCCTCCATGATTGGAAGCAGTCTTAGGATCGCTTTGCGGGAGAATGAAAGATACCCGGCAGCCGGACTAACATCGGCGAGGGCAATGGCCTTTGCAGGCGCGATCGGGTAGCGATTCGCAAGTCGCTCGACCAGAGCATCAGGATTCTCGTACTCGAGCAGATCGTCAACTATGTCGCTCAATTGTTCTGACGTGAATGCCTCGTAGTCGGATCCCAAGACCGCTCGTAGCTTCGCGGCAGTCGCGTTTCCCAGCAATTCTCCATCGCCGCCGACGTCGATGATTAGAACGTATTCTCTCTTCGAGTCTTGCGGCCTGATGAGCCCCAGTCGGGACTTTAGCGGCTCGCTCCCGGTGTCGTTCTGGAGAAGATCAATCACCTTTGTTCGCAGGTTTGCATGCTCGGGGTCTGTCATTCCCCACAGTTCTCCGGAGGGTGTGGAGACCCTGATGTCGTCGATCTTCTGCAAGTAATCCTCGCCCAGAACCTTGCGGAGCTTCGCGGCTGTCATGGGTCCCGGCAACTTCTTGTCCTCGCCTTCAAAGTTGAAGCGATAGTCTCTGCCAGAGTCCTTGTCTCTCTGGAGCCCCAGTTCCTTTCGTAGGGTCTTGAAGGTGATCTTCGCACGAGCATCGAGGAGTCCGATGACTTTCTTGCGCAATTCCGCATGTCCCGGATCGCTCAGTCGCCACACCTCGCCGCGAGGCGTCGAAAGCTCCATGTCGTTAACCCTCTGCAAGTAACGAAATCGCTGCGCCTCCAAACATGCGACGGGCGCACGGCGGCAGTCTGGTTCCAGTTCGCACATCCCGATCAACCCCTTCTGCGACTTCAGCGGGCGCTGGTGAAATATGGCATCGTGAATTTGCTTCTTCCAATCGTCACTCAGCGCCCGATTGTGCGGCGATTGGGCTTGCCAAATTGCCTCGAATTCGTCACGGTACATTTTTCGGGAAGTCCAACGCTGCCGGATTCGCTGCTCCTCGGGATCGAGGCTGGCAAAGTACTCGCCCAGCGTCCGGGCGTTCGCGGCTTGCATCTTCTTGTCCAACTCGCCGATCCCTTTCTTAACGGGCCCGGTCTCCTTCTCGTTCTTGGCAGCAGATCGACTGTTTGTTTCAAAGCCTCGCCGTTGTGCCAAATGAAACAGTGCGCGGCCGAAGGCGGACGCCGGCAACGGTTGGTCAAGCGCCAGCGCCCGCAGGCGATAGGGCAGCAAATGCCCGGCCACGCGGTCATTGGCGGGCAGATACGTCTTTGACAACTCCGCGTCGAGCGCCTTGAGTAGTTCGTGGCGTTGTTCGGGAGTTCGGGTTTCGCCCGGTGGAAGCAAGCCGGCCTTTTGCAGCAATAGGAAGATTTTCTTCAAGCGTCGGCCACGCCGCCAAATCTGCCGCCGTTGAAGCCGCATTTGGCGGCGTTTGATGTTTTGCGACTCGTCCTTTCCGCTGGCAATCTCGGTCTCGCTGCCAACGCCGCTGTCGAAACAGCGGACCCCGGACCGGCGAATGCCGCACGGATTTCCGCCCTCGTTCAAGTCGATCATCGCCCAGCCGACCGACTGAACGCCCAAGTCCAGCCCCAGAATGTACGGTCTTGTCGATTTTTCCACGGAATTTACCCTCCTGCCTCTTGACGGGGATCAAACGGCCTGATACGGTAACGTTCAGTGTATCTGAGCGACGATTGTCCGCAAGTCACAGTAAGTGGACTTTTGTCCGCGCAGGGCTCTGCTGAAACCGACTTCGGTCGGCGAGCACCCTGAGACGCCCTTCCGGGGGCGTTTCTTTTTTGCGGAAGAAGGAACGCTGATTGCCACGGATCGACGCTGATTTGCGGCAGGCAGTGTGCAATTAGCGGCGATTAGTGTTCCGACAGAAAGGGATCGGCCAGTTCTGGCACGATTCCTAACCCCGGGGCCAACAGTGCAACTGCCGGCCCAACGGAAGCATGGACTCTCCGGCGGCAGACAGGAATGTCTGCCCCACTGGGAATGATTACACATCCAACTCGCGTTCGAGATACGTGTAGCCTTCCAGGCCGTCGCGGTAGAAACGCATGATGCGGCCGGCTTGCTGCTCGTCGATGACGTTGCGGCGGACCGCGGCTTCGACCGAGGCGTGCATGCGGTGGGAGAGGACGTCGGGATCGAACTGCATGTAACGCAGCACCTCGCGGACCGTGTCGCCCTTGACCACCTCCTCGATGATGAGATTGCCCTGGGCGTCGGTGCTGACGTGGACCGCGTTGGTGTCGCCGAAGAGATTGTGCAGGTCGCCGAGGATTTCTTGATAGGCCCCGACCAGAAAGGCCCCGAGGTAATAGGGCTGGCCGTCGAAGGAGTGCAGCAGCAGCGTGCGCTTCACGTCGCGGCGGTCGATGAAACGCTCGACCTTGCCGTCGGAATCGCAGGTGACGTCGCCGAGGACGGCGTGGTGCAGCGGGCGTTGGTCGAGGCGATGGATCGGCATGATCGGGAAGAGCTGCTTGATCGCCCAACTGTCGGGAATCGACTGGAAGATCGAGAAATTGCAGAAGTAGGTTTCGGCCAGCAGACCGTCGAGCGTGTCCAACTCCTCGGGCACTTCGTCGGCCTGGCGGAGCAGGCGGCTGATCTTGCCGCAGATCGCCCAAAAGAGTTTTTCGGCCTGGGCCCGCTGCTCCAAGGGCATGTAGCCGCCGCCGAAAAGTTGCATCGACATGTCGAGCGCCTGCTGGGCGTCATGGTAGGCTTCGAGCATGTTCCGCTGGGCCAACTCCTTGTAGGTCTCGAGCAGGTCCCAGAGCGGCTGCTCGGCGCTTTCCGGCAGTTCGGTGGGCAGCTCGTTTTCACCGTGGCCGGCGGTGCCCAGGACGTTGAACATCAGCACGCTATGGTAGGCCACGACGGCCCGGCCGCTTTCGGAGAGAATCTTGGGATGGGGCACCTTGGCGTCGTCGCAGACACTCTGGATATGGAACACAACGTCGTTGGCGTATTCCTGGAGGGTGTAGTTGACGCTCGACTCGAAGTTGGTCTGCGAGCCGTCGTAATCGATGCCCAGGCCGCCGCCAACGTCGAGGTACTGCAACTTGGCCCCGTGCTGCACCAGATCGACGTAGATCCGCGTCGCCTCGTTCAGGGCCAGTTTAATCATGCGGATGTTGGTGATCTGGCTGCCGAGGTGGAAGTGGAGCAGGTAGAAGCAATCTTCCATGCCGCGGGCCTTTAGCTCGGCCAGCACGTGCAGCATCTCGTTGGCCGACAGGCCGAACTTGGAGCGGTATCCGCCGGAACCTTGCCAACGGCCGGCGCCTAAGGAGGCCAGCTTCATCCGCACGCCGAGCATCGGCCGGACGCCGATCCGCTGGGCGGCTTCGAGAATCAACTCCAAATCGGTGTACTTCTCGATGATGATGAAGACCTGCCGGCCGATTTTTTGGGCCAGCAGGGCGATCTCGATGAACTCGCTGTCCTTGAAGCCGTTGCAGATGATCGGCGATTCGTTGTTGGTGATGGCGACTACGGCCAGCAATTCCGGCTTGCTGCCGGCCTCAAGTCCGCAGCGAAACTTCTGGCCGAAGCGCACGACCTCTTCGACGACGTGCCGCTGCTGGTTGACCTTGATCGGGTAGACGCACTGGTAGGTGCCCTGGTATTGCTGCTCGGTGATGGCGGCCTGGAACGCCGCCTGGATTTCTTCGAGCCGGTGCTTGAGCACGCCGCCGAAACGGACCAGCACCGGCAATTCGATCTGCCGGGCTTGGAGTTGATCGACCAGCAGTTTCAGGTCGATCTTCTGTTGCGGATCCTTGCCCGGATGGATGCAGACGTTTCCGGCGTCGTTGACGGAGAAATAGCCCTTTCCCCAATCGGCCACTTCATACAATTCCGCCGCATCGGCGGCCGTCCACCGGCGAGTCTCCTGTTCATTCACTTACGTTGCCCTCCGAATCGGCGAGAGGAAAGCGGCGTTTCGGCGCGAGGGGGACGGAGGGGCTTGCCGGGCGAAACCTCATCGCGCCGGGGAGAATTCGTCCGACGAGCTCCTCCGTCCCCTTCCGGTGCGTCGGCGCTTTTGCACAATTGTCCCGCCAGCGGTTGCGACTGTCAAGTCGGCGGGAGATGGGGGGAATGGAGGGGGTGGCCGCGATTTTTCGGCCCTCGCGAGCGCTTCCCTTCGGGGCGCGGCTAAACGATTTGATGGGCGGTTGTTGGGGCGGCAGTTGCACTGCCGCCCCCCTGTCGGCAAAGCGGGATGGCAGTGCAACTGCCATCCCAACGCGCACTTCCCTTCGGGGCGCGGCTAAACGATTTGATGGGCGGTTGTTGGGGCGGCAGTTGTACTGCCGCCCCCCTGTCGGCAAAGCGGGATGGCAGTGCAACTGCCATCCCAACGCGAGCTTCCCTTCGGGGCGCGGCTAAACGCCCGGCGGCGGCTAAACGGTACGGTCGGCCGTCGCGTTTAGCGTTTCGATCCGTGCGACGACTTTTGCCTGGTCGGGTTCCGCCTCGATGGGCAGAATCACATAGGCCGCGTTGTCGCCGCAGCAATCGAGGATGATCTGAAGGTCGCTGGGCACGGCGAATCCCTTGAAGCAGGGCTCGTGGCCAGTGATGAGCAGTTTCGCCCCGAGCAGTTCGGCGAAGGCCTGGGCATTCTGGCGGCGATAGTCGCGGCCCCAGACCAGCCGGAAGACGTCGGTCCCGTCGATGCCGTCGCTCGGGCGAAGGTCGCGGAGCAAGACCGACGGGTCGAATCCCTGCGAATCGACACGGTCGGGCAGGCTGTGCGTGACCAACACCCCCCGCGGCAGCCGCATCGCCAGTGGACAAGTCCACAGGAAGCGCGTGAGCGCCAGCCGCACCTCGTCTGCCGCCAGACCGTAGCGCTGCCGCAACCCGATGCGGAACGACATGTTCAGCAACTGGTTGTTCTTGCAGATCGGGAAATCGGAGAGTTCGGCCAGTTCGTGGTTGCCGAGGATCAGATGCACCTGCTGCGGATGCTCCACCACCAGATCGGCCACGTCTTCGAGGATCGTGTGCGACATGCAGCCGCCGCCCGGATAACTCGCTCCGCCGTGACAGACCTCTTGAATCACCAGGTGGCGGTGCGGGTACTGGTCGAGAGCGGCGATCTGGCGGATGCGGTCGAAATTGCCGCGATGGCCATGCACGTCGCCGGTGATCATCACCTCGTCGGCCAGTTCCGGCGTCAACGCGATTGTGCTGCCCTGGCGGCCGGGCATTTGCCGGTTGGCCTCCGCCGCGCGATCGAACGTGGCAACCATGTTGGCCACGTCGCCCGGCGAGGCAATCATCACCATGTGCGTCCAAAGGTCTGCCATTCCCGGCCCGCAAACTTATTTCATATTACCCATTCTACACCGCAACCGCGCCGAAGTCCGAAAGGGCCGTTCTTGTGCGTCTTGCGGGAAGAAGCGGTTCTGCCGATTTTCTGGACTCTAACGATTCTGAGGCCGATGTCTGATGAAGGCGGACATGGATCCTCCCGCATCCTATCTTTCCCGCCTCATCTGACAAGAGGAAACAAGGAATTGCCAGACATGAAACGTGCAACGTTCTCGGTCCTGACCCTGATTGTTCTCGCCGGGCTAAGCGGTTGTGCCTGCCATCAGCGCTTGCCCGCATCGTGCGTACACGGTGATTGTACCGCGTGCTCATGCCCCGACGGCTGTTGTGGCCAACCGGCCCAGCCAAGCTGCTGCGAGCCGGCCCAGGCGGGCTGTTGCGGCACGGCTGAGGCGAAGTGCGAGCCTTGCGAGCCGCCTTGCGAGCCGCCTTGCCAGCAGTGCGCCCCTCCGGCGAAAAAGCACCATTGCTTCCTGGCCGGACTGTTCTGCAAGAAGCCTAAGCCGGTGTGCGAGGAGGCCGTCCCGGCCGTTCCTACCGTCCCGGCAGGACCTCCGGCAGGGGCGATCACGTATCCGTACTACACGGTCCGTGGCCCGCGCGATTTCCTGGCCAAGAGCCCGACCCCGATCGGGCCGTGATGTAGACGTCGCCGTCCAATTGCCGCACCTGCGGCGATTCGAGCGCGAGGGCCGCGGAGATTTCCGCGATCCCCCGGCCGGCAACGGCGGTCGCCGCTGCCGCCCCGCCGATGAGCTTCGGCGCGATGAATACATGAACCTCGTCGATCGCGCGGGCGTCCAGCAGCGAGCCCAACAAGCGGCCGCCGCCCTCGACCAGCACGTTGGTCCAGCGGCGGCGGCCCAACTCGGCCAGCAGGGCGTCGAGCCTGGCGGCGTGGGTCTGCCCGTCGCAGACGAACACTTCGCAGCCGGCGTCCCGGAGCCGTTGGCAGTTGGCCGCGGAGGCCTCGTTCCCGGCCGCCACCAGCACCGGCACTTGATCGGCGGTGCGGACCAACTGGCTCTCGCAACTCAGCGACGCTTGCGTATCGAGGATCACACGCGCGGCAATGCGCGGCACGGTCGGCATGGCTGAGGGGGCCGAAGGGGACAGTCCCATTTTCGCTGGCGCGAAAACTGGGACAGTCCCCCTTGGGACAGTCGCCGGCCGGGCGGTCAACAAGGGGTCGTCGCGCTCGGCGGCGCCGCGTCCGATCATGATCGCGTCGACTCGGCCGCGCAGGGCGTGCATGACCTGGCGCGACTGCGGATTCGAGATCCAGCGGCTCTCGCCGGTATGCGTGGCGATCTTGCCGTCGAGCGTCATCGCCCATTTGGCGATGAGCCAGGGCCGACCGGTTCTAACGAGTTTCAGATACGGGGCATTCAGCCACTCGGCCTCGGCCTGCAACAAGCCCACCTCGACGGCGATTCCGGCGGCCCGCAGCGCGGCAATGCCGCCGCCTTGGACTTGGGGAAAAGGGTCGGGCATGGCGACGACCACCCGCCGCACGCCGGAGGCCACGATGGCGTCGGCGCAGGGGGGCGTCTTGCCGTGGTGGCAGCAGGGCTCGAGGGTAACGTAGAGCGTCCCGCCCGCCGCTCGCCGGCCGGCAATCTGCAGGGCCTCGACTTCGGCATGCGGCTCGCCGAACCGGCGGTGCCAACCCTCGCCGATGATCTCGGCGCCCTGGGCGATGACGCAGCCGACCATCGGGTTCGGTTCGACGAATCCCTCCCCGCGGCGGGCCAACTCGAAGGCCCGGCGAATGTGCCACAGGTCGATTTCGCGCTGCTGCATGGCCACTCGGTTTAGAAGCCGTTTCACAACCCGTAGGTTATGCTTCAGCATAACAAGAACCAAGCTGTTATGCTGAAGCATAACAAGAACCAGGCTAAGAAGTCCCTGTCGCCTGGCAAAGCCCCCCGATTGCAATCGGGGGGCGTTTCTGCCAGCAGGGACCTTTTCGACAATGCGCCAGTCTACACCAAAGCCGCGACCGAGGCAGCCGAGCGGTAGGGCCGGTCGTCAAAGAAGCGGGCTTTCCTGAGACATTTTCACACCGCATGTTGACTTTTCACAGACTCTTCTGCTATCCTGGAATCTGGTTCTAGAGAAAACCGCTTCACCAGCCGGCCCGGGCCGCAGGGACCATGAACCCATCAGAACGTCAACACGCCATTGTGGAGCACCTCGACGCCGCCGGGAGCTGCTCCTATCAGGATTTGGCCACTTTGCTGGGTGTTTCGGACATGACCATCCGCCGCGACGTCAACAAATTGTCGCGACGGGGGCAGTTGATCAAGACGCTCGGCGGGGTGCAGACGGCTCACGCCCCCGAGCACCTCTACGAATCGCCGATCCAGCAGCGGTTGCCGATCCATCGGCCGGAAAAGGAGAAGATCGCCCGCGAAGCGATGCGGCAGATCAAGCCGCAGCAGACCATTTTCTTGGACGGCAGCACCACCTGCCTGGTCCTCGCCCGGCGGCTGGCGGCGAAGCAACGCGGGTTGACTATCATTTCCAACTCGGCTTTGGTCTGCATGGAGTTTGCGCGGGGCAGCGAGAACACCGTCTTCAGCCTGGGGGGGCAATTCGATCCGGCCAGTATGTGTCTGGTTGGGCCGACAACCGAGGAGGCCGCCAGGCATTTCTTCGTCGATATCGCGTTCCTTTCCACCAAGGGTTTCCTACCGGATGAGGGCACCTTCGAGTCGTCGATCGCCACGATCCGCATCAAGCAGATCATCGCCGAGCAGGCGGCGCGGGTGGTGCTGCTGGTCGATCACTCGAAGTTCGGTCAGCGGGCGCTCTGCAAGGCGCTCGAACGTCAAGCAGATTCACGAGATCATCACCGACCGCGACGCGACGGCCGAGCACCTGGCCACGCTGGAGCAGTGCGGCGTGGCCGTGCGGCTTCCGTTGAGCGAGCTTCAGCCCGAGGAGGTTTCGCCTCATGCCTCTTGAAGCGGCCGACCAGTTGCTCGCCCGCGCCCGCCGCGGCGGTTACGCCGTCGGATATTTCGAGTCGTGGGACTTGGCATCGCTGGAGGGCGTGATCGACGCCGCGGAGCGGAGCCGCGCGCCGGTGATCGTCGGCTTCAACGGTGAGTTTCTGGCGCGGGCCCAGCGCGATCCGCCGTCCCGGCTCGAATGGTACGGGGCCCTGGGCCGCGCGGCGGCCGAGTCGGCCCGCGTGCCTTGCGCGGTGATGTTCAACGAATGTCCCGCCAGCGAATGGGTCGAGCGCGCCGTCGGGCTCGGTTTCAACCTGGTGATGTTTGCCGATGAGAAGGCGGAAACTGCGGCGCTGACCGGCCGCGTCACGGAGTTGGTGCGGATGGCGCACCGTCTGGGTGTGGCCGTCGAGGCGGAGTTGGGAGTCTTGCCCTGCGACGCCGCCGGCCACGAAGGAACTCGCGCAGCCCTGACCGATCCCGAGCAGGCGGCGGCATTCGTGCGCGAGACGGGCATCGATGTGTTAGCGGTTAGCACGGGCAACGTGCACATCTCGCTCGATGGCCAGCAAGACCTCGATCTCGCCCGCCTTGCGGCGATTCGCAAGACGGTGAACGTGCCGCTGGGGCTGCACGGCGGCAGCGGCATTGCGGCCGAATCGCTGGCTGACGCGATCGCCCTGGGAGTGGCCAAGGTGAACTACGGCACCTACCTCAAGCAACGCTGCCTGGCGGCCCTCCGCCGCGCCCTGACCGAGGCCGACGGCGATACCAATCCCCACCATATTCTTGGCGACGGCGGCCGCGCCGACCTGCTGGTGGCCGTTCGCCAGGCGGTCCGCGACGCCGTGCTCGAACGCATCGGCCTGCTGGGTTGTTGCGGAAAGGCGTAACTGACGATGATGCATTTTAAGTCGCTCACTCTGAGAACGTGTTTGGAGACTGGTCCCCTCTCCCTTTGGGAGAGGGTTAGGGTGAGGGCAGATCGCGGTGGGCGGCCCGCTACACCGCGGTTTTGCACCGTGCAGCCCTCACCCCCTGCCCCTCTCCCAAAGGGAGAGGGGAGGTTTTTTTGGCTCGTTCTTGCAGTGCTCCTAGCGGCAGCATTCCTCGGGTATTGCCGCCGGGCGGATTCTGCCCCACCGGTCACCCAAACGCCGGCCGGCACGGACATCTTCTTCGTGATCCCGCACACGCATTGGGAAGGGGCCGTCTTTCTGACTCGCGAAGAGTATCTCGATATCGGGTTGCCCAACATTCTCCGGGCGATGCGATTGCTGAAGGACCATCCGAACTATCGCTTCGTGCTCGATCAGGCCTGCTACGTCAGGCCGTTCTTGGAGCGGTACCCCGAGGAGGCGGCCGCATTCCGCCAATTCATCAAGCAGCGGCGGCTGGCGATCGTCTGCGGCAATGACGTGATGCTCGACGTGAACATGCCGGGGGGCGAGTCGTACGTGCGGCAAGTGCTCTATGGGAAGGGCTACTACCGCAGGGCCTTGGGAGTCGATGTGACCACCGGATGGGCGCTCGATACGTTCGGGCACCATGCCCAGATGCCGCAGTTGTTGAAGTTGGGCGGCTTTAAGTCGTATTGGTTCTTCCGCGGCGTGGCCGATTGGAAAACTCCCTCGGAGTTTCTCTGGCAGGGGATCGACGGCACGCGGATTCCCGCCTTTTGGCTGCCGCACGGTTACGGCATGGCCTACGGCTCGCCGAGTACGCTCCCGGAGTTCACCAAGTTTTTCCAAGAACGATTTGACTGGCTGGCTCCGTTTACCCGCGGGCGGGGCCGCGTGGGCCCGGCAGGGAACAACGTCTGCGAGCCCGAGGAACATCAGGCGGCGCTGGTCGAGCAATTCAATCGCCAGCCGAATCGGCCGTTCGAGTTGCGGCTGGCGTTGCCGGAAGATTTCGAGGCCCTGGTGGCCAAGCGGTCCGACCGGCCGGTCATCGGCGGCGAGTTGAACCCGATTTTCCAGGGCGCCTACAGCAGCCGCATCGAACTAAAGCAGCGAACGCGCGAACTCGAAGGGCTGCTGACGGCGGACGAAAAACTGGGAGTGCTGCAACATTATCTAGCCGCGGCAAAGGGGACAGTCCCATTTTCGCTGACGCGAAAATTGGGACAGTCCCCCCTGACGCGAAAATCGGGACAGTCCCCGCTGACGCGAAAATTGGGACAGTCCCCACCGACCGATGATCAGATTCTCTGGCGGGCATGGGAGCCGATGCTCTTCAACCAGACGCACGACCTGATGTCGGGCGTAATGACCGAACACGTCTACCAGGACGTCGTTCGCGGCTATGATTTCTCGAAGCGAATCGCCCACGACGAACTTCAGGAGCGGTTGCGGAGCGTTTCGGACGCCATCGACACGCGGGGCGAGGGCGTGCCGGTCGCGGTCTTCAACATGCTCGGCTGGCCGCGAACGGACGTGGCTGTGGCCAACGTCGGCTTTTGCGACGGCAAGATCACGGGGGTGAAAGTGCTCGGGCCCGACGGGGCGAGTGTGCCGGTGCAGATTCTCGACGCCGATCGCGGCGGCGACGGCGGCATGCTGCGGGTCCGTGTCGCGTTTATCGCCCGCGACGTGCCGGCCATCGGCTACAGCGTTTACCGCGTCCTGCCATCTGTTACCGCGGCCGAGGCTGTCGCTGAAAAGCCGGATGTTGGACCGGTGCTGGAAAACGCCGACTATCGCATCGAACTCGCTCCGGCCGGCGGCGCGATCGTCCATTTGTTGGTGAAAAAGGGCAATTGGGATGCGCTGCGAGCGCCGGGCAACATCGTGGCGCGCGAAGAAGACCGCGGCGATCTCTGGGAGCCGTATCATCCGTTGGACGGCGGCAGCCGCATCGCCATGAAGGTCCGCCATCCCGCCCCGCCGCCGGGCAAGGCCATCTTCAGCAGCGATCAGAGCAATACGCGCGGCGCCGTCAGCCGCGGCCCCGTCTTTTCGGAATTCCATGTCGCCCATCCGTTTGGCAAGAAGGGGAGTTTCGCCACGACGGTGCGGCTTTACAACGGTCTGCGGCGAATCGAAATCAACACGCGGTTGGTGAACGATGAGACCTTCGTCCGCTACCGCGTACTCTTCCCCACGTCAATCCGCGAAGGAGAGAGTTTCCATGAAATCCCCTTCGGCGCGATCCGCCGGCCGGACGGCATCGAGTTTCCCGCGCAAAACTGGATCGACTACGGCAACGGCCGCGAGGGCGTGGCCCTGTTGAACCGCGGCCTGCCGGGCAACAACGTGGCCGACGGCACGATGATGCTCTCGCTGCTGCGGAGCACGCGAATCGTCAGCTACGGCGATGCGAGTGGCGGCTACGGCGCGGGCTCCGATTCCAGCCTGGAGTTGAACACCGAGCGGGCGTTCGATTACGCTCTGATTCCTCATGCCGGCGACTGGCGGGCGGCCGGCGTTTATCGCGACGGGATGGAATTCAATCAGCCGTTGGTGGCTTGGCCGATGGCCGTGCATCGCGGCAGTTTGCCGAAGCGATGGGGATTCCTGGAAGTCACGCCGCAGAATATCGTCATCTCCGCGATGAAGCCGGGCGCCGACGGCGCCGCGGTGCTGCGAGTCTACGAAGCCACCGGCCGAGCGACGAGCGCGAAGATTCGGCTTTCCGGACAAATCGCGGCGGCCGAAGAGGTCAATCTGATGGAGGATCCCGGCCGCAAATTGCCGGTTGCCGACAATACCGTCGAACTGAACTTCCATCCCTTCGAGATCAAGACCATCAAATTGCAGATGCAACTGCCATGACCATGACCTGCAAACAGCGGATGTTGACCGCGTTGGACGGCGGCGTGCCCGATCGGCTGCCGGTGACGACGCACTTCCTCATGCCGCGATTTCTTGAAGATTGCATGGGCGGAGTCTCGGAGCAGGAGTTTTTCGACCTCTCCGGTTGGGACCCGATCACCTACACCACGCCTCACCGCCCCGCCCCGAATTGCGGCGAATACTACGATCCCGAGCAGGCCGAGCCGGGGTTCCTGGAGAGCCGGCGGATCGCCAGCGACAACTGGCGGGTGCATTTCGAGCCGATCTCCGGCCGTAAGTATCCGGCCACGCGATTCCGCTTCGTCACGCCCAAGGGCACGTTGAGCATGGTGCTCGAATCCGATCCCTTCACCACCTGGGTCGTCGAGCCGCTGATCAAGCAGAAACGCGACATCGATCTGATCGGCCAGTATGTGACCGCGCCGAAATGCGACGTGGCGGAGGTCAACCGCGTGGCCGAGGCCTTCGGCCAACGGGGGCTGGTGCGGGCGTACATCTGCTGCTTCGACGTTTTCGGCCAGCCCGGCACCTGGCAGGACGCGACCTGCCTGGTCGGCGTCGAGCGGCTAATTATGGAGACCTACGACGACCCGGCCTGGGTTCACGAGTTGTTGGGGATTCTCTTTCGGCGGAAGACGGTATTTGTCGAGTCGCTGGCCGGTGCGCGGTACGACATCCTGGAGCTTGGCGGCGGCTCGGCCTCCTCGACGGTGATCTCGCCGAAGATTTTTGACGAGTTCGTGGCCCCCTACGACAGCCAATTGATCGAGGCGGCGCATCGCGCCGGGCAGCGGATCGCCTACCACACCTGCGGCGGCATGATGCCGATCCTGGAGAACATCGCGGCGATGAACCCCAACGCGATGGAGACCCTGACTCCGCCGGCCATGGGCGGCGACATGAACCTGGCCGAGGCGCGGCGGCGGATTCCGCCGAACATCTGCATGATCGGCGGGTTCGACCAGTTCCACTTCTTCAAGGGCTGTACGCCCGAGCAGACGCGGGCCGAGGTGCGGCGCTGCTTCAACGAGGCCGGCCGCAACGGGGCGTACATCCTCTGCCCCTCGGACAACTTTTTCGACGCCGAGCCCGAATTGATCAAGGCATTTGCCGACGAGGCGAAAAAATGCGTGTATTGAATGCCAAAGAGTTACAATTGCACCAACCGTTTAGCCGGCGAACTTGTTCGCCGCGACGCGGTCGGAATATGGCGACATCCCTCGCCGTTTTCACGCTGTCGGCAGTTGTGGGGTGGGCTCTGTTCGTGCCGACCGCCGCACGAGCCGAGGAGAGCCCCGATCCGATTTTCGAGAAGCCGGCGGCGATCACGATGGTGGAGTTGGCCAAGCGGACGACGGACGGGGTTTCCGCGTTGGAGGTGAACGATTACGCCCCCGGCCATTACAGCGGCAAATTGAGTCCCAGCCCGCCGCACGCCGACATGAACCCGCGCAAGGCGGTGGTCGTCTTCTGGAAAGACCGCAGCGAACGATTCGTCTTCAGTCACGAGGCGAGTTACTGCCCGATCCTGGAACTGCCCAGCGGCGCCGCGATGTGCAACCAGTTCTTCGAGGGGAACATGGGCGACGCCGAACTGTTCAACAACATGGGGCGGAAGGAGAAGAACAGCTTTGTGGACATCGTCCAGAGCGGGCCGAATCGCGTCTGGGTCCGCTGGAACTATTTTGCCGTGAACATGACCGACGACGCGCAGCCCCGCTTGCGCGGCGCCGAGGACTACATCGCCTATCCCAACGGACTGGTGCTGCGGCGGGCGACGTATACGAGTCTCCTGCCGAGCCAGATGATCGGCTACAGCACGCAACCCGTCGAGCTGTTCGGCGTCGCGCCGGCGGGTGCGACCATCAAGGATATCTTTCGCCGCGATGCGGAACACGGGGACTATTTGACTCATAGCGTGCTCGATTTGTACAGCAAGCGGCAGTACGACATCTATTGGGACGAAAAGGGGAAAGTCCGCCGCTCGGGCGACAACGCTTCGCTGGCGGCCATCACCCGCTCGCCGGGCTGCGCGTTGGTGATGCCGTTTCGCGAAAAACTGCTGTTCGCCGTAATCGGCGAGGCGAGCGGGTTCCCGGCAAGAAAGAACCAGTTGATCGACCATTGCAGCACCGGGGCGGAAGGCGGCCTCTGCTGGGGAACGGGACTCTGGGACCATTGGCCGATCGGCTGGTTGAACTCGCAGACCTCGTTCTGGAAACCCGGCTCTCCGTATGCTTACAGTTTCGGCTCGGTCGGCCAGTTCTTTGTGCCCGAAGGAAAGCGGATCGCGGCGTTCATGAAAGACTATCCCGAGTATTGCAACGACATGGAGCTGAACCACTGGACGGCCGGTCACGTGTGCTACGTGCTGCTGGGGGCGGCGAAGACGTGGGACGACGTCCGCCGCATCGGCCGAAGCTGGCTCGACAAGGGGAAAGAGTGTGCCAAGCCGGAGAGCATCGCGGAGTTGAAATGAAGTGCGAAACCGCAAGCGGTTAATTGCGACCTGCGAAGCCCCGAACGGTTTATCGGTTTTCGGAGTTTACGACATCCCACCAACACGATCCCACCTGTGTTCTTACTCCCACCTACTTTGGAGCCCACCATGAATCGCAAGTCTTCTTTTTCGCGGCGTGACTTTTTGCAGACCGGTTTGATCGTCGGCGGGGCGGGAGCGGCCCTGTTGGGGCCGGGCCTGTTGCGCAGCGCCGCTTTTGCCGGCGAAACCTCGAACAGCTTCTGCGTGGCGCTGTGCAATCACTGGAGCTACATCGGCATCGGCTGGCAGTCGGGCATCGAATCGTGCGTCCTCTCGGTGACCGATGCCATGGAACTGTTCGACCGCGCGGGTGTGAAAACCTGTATCAATTTGGACGCCCGGGCCTACGAGTTCATGGGCGAGAAGTTTCCCGAGGTCGCGGCGAAGTTGAAGAAGTACCTGGCGGCCGGCAAGGTCGAGTTGATCGCCGGAACCTACGCCCAGCCGATGGGCACCACCATCGGCAGCGAATCGAATATCCGCCAAATGGTCGTCGGCCGCGCGACGGTCCGCAAGGCGCTCGGCTATGACGTGTTGACGTTCCTCGAAGAAGAGGAGTTCACCCATCCGCAGGTTCCGCAGTTGGCCACGCTGGCCGGCTACCGTTACGCCAGCCTGGCCCAATTGGACACCTGGGGCCGCGCCGGCTGCCCCGTGCAAAATCTCAACGCCTTCCACTGGCAAGGAATGGACGGAACGGCGATCCCCTGCGTGCCGAAGAACGCCCTGTTCGGCGCCCCGGCCGACGCGAAGCAACTGGTCACTTCGCCCGAGTTCAAGAAGCTGAAAGCCCTGGGCAAACCGCTGTTGTTCACCTGGGAGGAGTTTGGCTGGGACAACCCCGAGCAGCCGGCGTACCTCACCGTGCCCGCCAGATACAAGGCGTTGGCCGCCCAGGGCGACGTTGAATTCGTGACCATCCGAGAGTACCTCAAGAAGTACGGCGCGGAGGGCAAGCAGACGGTCTACCTGCCGATGGATGCCTGGGACAAGTCGCTTACCTGGGGACTCGGCGGCGATCAGGTGCGGATCTTCGATCGCAAGGTGGAGTCGCTTCTACTGGCAGCCGAAGTCTTCGACGCCGCCGCCTCGTCGCTGGGCGCTCGCTCGCAATGCGGCCAACTCGACAAAGCTTGGCGAAACGAGTTGACCTCGCAAAGCCACGACGTGGGACTGTGCGAGTCCTCGCGTTGGCAAGGCGACCTGATGGCCCCCGCCGACCGGATCGAAGATCATCACAATTTCACCTGGGGCGCGATCGGCTACAACCATCTCGACGATGCCCAGAAACAGGGGCAGCAGGTGCTCGACGCCGCGCTGACGCACGTCGTCAAGCAGGTCGGCAGTGCGTCGCAGGCGCACGGTTCTCTGGCGGCCACCGTCTTCAACCCTCACGGCTGGACGCGAACCGATCTGGCCACGACCGGCCGCATCTACCCGCTGCCGGGCGACACGAAGGACGTTGTGGTCAAAGACAGTTCTGGCAAGACGCTGCCTTCGCAGATCGTCAAGAGCGAAAAGGACGCCCAGGGCAATCTCATCGTCGCCAACGTGGCCTTCCCGGCCAAGCAGGTGCCATCGGCGGGCTACGACACCTATTACATCGACTTTACCCCGCAGGCCGTGCCGGCGGCCGAAACCGATCTGCGGATCGACGAGTCGAAGCTGCTGTTGGAAAACGCGCATTTGCGGCTGCGATTGGATCCGACGACCGGCGGGATTGTCAGCCTGGTTCACAAGGCGTCGAGCCGCGAGATGCTCGACCCCGGCCAGGGCGCCTGCCCGCGCTTGACCGGCAAGCCGAATCCGAACCTCTCGCTGCGTCCCAATCCGCCGGCTTTCTACGACACCGCCAAATCGAAGGCGGCGATCGATTGGCTGGCGAAGGGGCCGCTCTACGGCGAAGTGCGGGCTCAGCACGCGCTGCCCTACTTGCGGTTCGAGACCCGCATCCGGCTCGACGCCGGCTCGCCGTACGTTGAAATCTACACCCGCATGTTCGCGTCGCTGCCGCCGCATTCCGACGCCTGGCCGCCGGCCAATATCAAGCAGGGATACTGGATATCGCTCCTGCCGGCCTTCCACGTCGCCTCAGTGCTCCGCGACTTCCCCTTCGGCGTCGAGCCGACGAAGCACTCGAATTTCCATGCTCTCACGTTCGTCGATCTGCTGGGCAAGGAGACGGGCCTGCTGGTCGTACACCCCGGCACGCAGTACTTCCGCCGCGATGAAAAGGGGGCGGTGGGGAACTTGCTGATGCGGGAGTGGGAGTCGCACTTCACTCGCGAGTACGGCTGGCCGCTCTACGTCGAGTACCATCACGCGCTGCTGCCGCACGGCGGCAAGTTCGATAATTCCGACCGCCTGCGGGCGGCCAAGGCGTTTACCCGCCCGCTGTTGACGCACGTCGCTCCGCCGCAGCAAGGCGGCCAACCCACCGCCAAGAGCTTTGCCACGGTGACGCCGGCCGGCGTGGAGCTTTCGGCGTTGCGAAGGAAGCCGAACAACCGCCTGGAGGTTCGCGTGGTTGAGGTCGAGGGCCGCGGCGCCAAGGCCGACGTGTCGCTCGGCTTCCCCGTCGCCGGGGCGTGCGAGACGAATCTCCGCGGCGATAAAATCGCCGACGCCGCCCATGAGAACAACCGGCTTCGACTGAACGTCGCTCCCTGGAAGATTCGGACGTTCGAGGTCGAGTCGTAGGGAGAAGGACATGCAATTCGAGATGAAGATGCCCGACTTGGCTACGACCGATTCGGAAATCCGCGTCGCCCGCTGGCTGATCGAAACGGGCCAGAAGATCGAGCGCGGCCAGCCGATCGTGGAAGTCGAGACCGACAAAGCCACGATGGAGGTCGAGTCGGTCGCCAGCGGCGTGCTGGCCGAGGTGCGGGCGGCGGCCAACGACGCCGTAGCGGTCGGGCAAATCATCGCGGTACTGGAGGTCGAAGGACCGTCGCCCGCGGCCGCCTCCTCCGCTGCGGAGAAATCGGCCGATGTGCCACTGCTTCGCAGAAGCAGTGCCGCGGCTGATTCAGCAGCAAGCACTGCTTTCGAGCAAGCAGTGGCACCCGCGGCGACAAGCACTGCTTGCGAGCAAGCAGTGGCACACAGCGGTGCAGCACCCAGCCGTGCTGGCGGCATGTTCGCGCGGAATCGAGCCGCTGCCTCGGTTGCGGCGGCAATCGCGGCGCCGCTCGCCGGCATCGCATTGAGCGTCGCCGAGCGGACCGCGGGAAAGCGATTGCAGGAGAGCAAGCAGACGATTCCGCATTTTTACCTGCAAACCAGCGTGAACGCCGCCGCGATGATCGCCCGCCGCAAGGCCGCCGCGCCGGCGAAACTCGCCTGGGATGCCTTCTTCGTGTCGGCGGTCGCCAAGGCGATTGCGAATTTCGATCGTTTTCGCTGCCGGCTCGACGGCGAGCGACTTGTGCCCATCCAGAGCGACGCCATCGGCGTGGCGGTCGATATTGAAGGCGAATTGTACGTGATCCCGATCGCTGCGGCGACGACGAAGACGGTCGAGCGGATTTCGGAGGAGATTCGCGAAGGCGTAAAGCGGCTGCACAATGAACCGGCGTCGCGGCGTACCCAGCCGGCGCTGATGACGGTGACGAACCTCGGCGTCTGCAACGTCGAGGGCTTTATTCCGATCATCAGCCCGCCCGAGCCGGCGATTCTCGGCGTTGGCCGGGTTGCGGCGACTCCCGTCGCCCGCGACGGCTGGATCGGCGTCGAAGACCGCTGTACGATTACCCTCTGCGTCGACCATCGCGTTTGCAGCGGGAAGTACGCGGGCGAATTCCTCGGGGCGATCGTCAAGGAACTCGAATCCTTGTGAGCGGCAAAGCCATGATGACCAGCAAAGACCGATTTCTGACGGCGGTTCGCCGGGAGCAGCCCGATCGGGTGCCGTTGTTCGATTTTCTCTTCCAGCAGCCTCTCTACGAGGCGTTGATTGGCCGCCGGCCGGAGAACTACAACGCTCGCGACGCGGTCGATTGCGCCCGTGCGCTGGGGCACGATGCGATCTGGATGCCGTTCGGCGGCTACAACGGTTTTCAGCCGAAGTTCCTCGACGCCAACACTTACGTGGACGAATGGGGCACGACCTACCGCCACAACGGCTCTTCCTGGCCGATCGATCCGCCCATCGATTACCCGATCAAGACGCGGAAGGACTTTGCCCGCTACAAACCGCCCGATCCGACGCTGCCGGGGCGGACGGCGGAGTTGGAGGCGTTCTGGCAGGCGCCGCACAATGACATGGCCTTGACCGGCGGGGTCACCGGCCCGTTTACGACCTGCTGGCTGCTGATGGGCTATGAGCAGATCTGCTACGCGCTCTACGATGATCCCGCGCTGCTGACCGACGTGTTTCGACTCTCGAACGATTACAACAAGGAGGCGGCGCGGCGCTGCGTTGCGGCCGGCTGCCATGCCCTCTGGTTGGCCGACGACTTGGGCGACAGCTCTCGCGGGTTTCTCAAAATGGAACATTTTCGCGAGTATTACCTGCCGTATCTGGTGGAGTTGGCCGAGTACGTCGATGGGCTGGGCGTGCCGGTGCTGCTGCATTGCTGCGGGCGTTTCAGCGATTATCTGCCGCATCTGGCCGCGACGAAGATCGCCGCGATCCATCCCTTGCAGCGCACCGCGGGCATGGACCTGCGTTGGGTGAAGGAACATTACGGCCGGCGGTTTTGCATCATCGGCAACGTGGATTCGTCGCGGACGTTGCCCTTCGGCACGCCCGAGCAGGTCGCGGCTGAGGCCCGCGAGGCGATCAACGTCGCGGCGCCCGGCGGCGGATACGTGCTTGCCTCCGATCATTCGCTGCACGACGGCATCCCCGTCGAGAACATCCGCGCGTTGTTCCAGGTCGGCCGCGAATACGGCGGCAGTTTCTACCACGCACCGTGAGAATCGGGAGAGGATATCCAATGGCCAGGTTCGAGCTGCATATCGACTATCCGCTGGAGAAGATGGAAGCCAGCCGGCGGCGGCTCGAGGCGCGGACCGAGTTCCGCTACGTCGATCGCGTGCCGGTCCTCTACGGCCTGTTCGCCCGCTACTTCACCCCGCTGTTCAACTTGCGGTATATCGACTTCTTCAAGGACGTCGAGACGCATTATTACTACCAATTGCAGTTCGCCAAGTACCGCATCGAGAACATTCCCGAGGACTACCTGCTCGGCCCGACGATCTACGTACACCCCTTTTTCGACAACGTGATTCCGCCGAGCGGTCACGGCGGCGACGTCGGCTGGATGGAGAACGGCCCGCCGCGGGCAGTCCCGGTCATCCACAGCGTCGAGCAGATGGAGCGGTTCGCCGTGGCCAAGCCCGATACCGGCCTGCGCGGAAAGGCGATCGAGTGGTGGCTGCGAATGCGAGAATTCGCCGCCGAGACGACAGTGAGCTTCGCCGGCCGGGAGGGCCGCGTCGACGTCGAACCGCTCGCGCTGGGCTTCTTGAGTGCCCACATGATCGCCATCGACCTGGTCGGCGACAACTTCTACTGGTGGCTGTTGGAGTATCCCGAGGCCTGCCACCGTTTCCTCGACAAGATCACCCAGGCGGAGATCGTCTCCGAAGAGCATACGCGGCGAATCGATCCACGGCCGCGGACGTTCTTCGCCGTGGCCGAGGATTCCGCGCAAATCATGTCGCCCGACCTGTTCCGCAAGTTCTGCGTGCCCTACACCAACACGCTGTTTGAGCGATACGGCGATTGCATTCCGTTCGGCCGCACCATCCACATGTGCGGCAAGAGTGCGCATTTGCACGGCGTGCTCAAGCGGGACCTGAAGATGAACAGCTTCTTCCTGTTCGGCTACCTGGTTCCGCCGAAGGTGGCCGCGGCCAATCTCGGCGGCACGACGCTGATGTGGGGCAACATCAGCCCGATGTTGATGAAGGACGGCAGCCGCGAGGCGGTGAAGCAGGCAGCCCGCGAGTGCATCGAGGCGATCGCCCCCTGCGGCGGCCTGCTGCTGGGCGACGGCGCCAACGTCTGTCCCGGCACGCCGCTGGAGAGTTTTCAGGCAATCATGGAAGCGGCGGAAGAGTTTGGTTTGGGTGACGGAATACTGCCAAGATGGGAATGAGAGGGTGTGATAGAACGTGCTTCTCACGCTCCGTGTGAGGCAAAACAGGCTCGTAAAGTCTCTCACGCGGAGCGTGAGGAGTACACTGTGCCGTCCCTCACACGGAGTGTGAGGAGTACATTTCGATCCGAAGGACGAGAACGTGAGCATAGCGATAGAAGGCACAGATACTACGATCAAGAAACCGCTCTCCTACCCGCGGGATTTCCTCTTGCAACTCTACGAGCGGATGCTGACCATTCGCCAGTTCGAGGAGGGAATCAAGTTTCTGTTTCTCGAAGGGATCATGCCCGGCACGATTCACCAGTGCCACGGGCAGGAGGCGACCGCGGTCGGTGTCTGTTTCGCCCTGCGGCCGGACGATTTCATCACCTCGACCTTCCGCAGCCACGGCCACGCCCTGGCCAAAGGGCTTTCGATGCAGGAAATGCTCAATGAGCTGTTCGGCGCGAAGACCGGCTGCTGCAAAGGCAAAGGCGGGAGCATGCACCTCGGCAACATGTCGAAGGGGATGATCCCGGCGATCGCCATTGTCGGCGGCGGCATCCCCGTGGCCGCCGGCATGGCCCTGGCGTTCAAGATGCAGAAGAGCGATCGGGTGACGGCTTCGTTTTTCGGCGATGGCGCCGTGGCCGAGGGGGCCTTCCATGAGGGCGTCAACATGGCCGCCATCTGGAGCCTGCCGGTGGTTTTCGTCTGCGAGAACAACCTCTACGGGGCCAGCACGCACATCAGCAAAGTCATGCGCGATACGAACATCGCCCGCCGGGCGACGAGTTACGGCATCCGCGCCGAGCAACTCGACGGCAACGACGTGCTGGCCGTTTATGAAGCGGCCAAGGCGGCGGTCGACCAATGCCGCGCGGGCGAAGGACCGGTGCTCTTGGAGCTGCTGACCTACCGCCGCACCGGCCACTCCCGCCGCGATCCCGCCCATTATCAGCCGAAGGACGAGCGCGAAGCGTGGTTTGCCAAAGACCCGATCGATCGCTTCGCCGAAGTGCTGAAGCGGCAGGGCACAATCGACGACGCCGGCTTGGAAGCGATCAAGACCGACATCCTTCGCCGGTTCAACGAGGCGGTGGAGATCGCCAAACGCGAGCCGCACCCGACGCTGGCGGACCTGACGACCGACGTATACGTCTAGTATTGTTGCCTTTCGCTCCGCGAAAGCGGCGCCACTTTCGCGGAGCGAAAGGCTACTGTCGAGAACACTGAACGAGTATTGCACCGGGAGAGAACATGACAAAACGAATGGGCATCGCCGAGGCGTTGCGCGAGGCGATCGCCGAAGAGATGGAACGGGACGAGCGGGTCTTCTGCATCGGCGAGGACATCGCGGTGCCGGGCGGATGGGGCGGGGCCTTCACCGTCACCCTCGGCTTGGAGAACAAGTTTCCCGATCGCATGATCAACACGCCGATCGCCGAGTTGGGCTTCTTTGGCGTCGCCTGCGGCGCGGCGATGATGGGCATGCGGCCGATCGCCGACGTGCAGTACGGCGACTTCCTGCTGCTGGCCGCCGACCAGATCATCAACAACATCGCCAAGATGCGCTACATGTCGGGCGGGCAGCTTACCATGCCGCTGGTGATGCGGGCGCCGCTGGGCGCCACCGGCCGCGGCAGCCAGCACGCGCAAAGCCTGGAGCGATACTTCACCGGCGTGCCGGGCATCAAAGTCGTCGCCGTCTCGAACGCCTACGACGCCAAGGGGATCCTCAAGGCGGCAATCCGCGACGACAATCCGGTGATGATCTTCGAGCACAAGCTGCTCTACGGCTCGAAGGGCACGCGGGCCGAAGCGGGCGCGGTAGATGCCACCAGCGACATTCCCGACGGCGATTACACCGTGCCGCTGAACAGGGCCGCAGTGCGCCGCGAAGGGGCCGACGTGACGATTCTCGGCTGGCTGCTGATGCTGCACCATTCGTTGCAGGCCGCCGAACGGCTCGCCGCCGAGGGCATTGCCGCCGAAGTGATCGACGTCCGCAGCCTTTCGCCGATCGACTACGAGACGATCGGGGCGTCGGTGCGGAAGACGGGCCGGGCGGTGATTGTGGAAGAAGGGCCGAAGACCGGCGGCGTCAGCGCCGAGATCGCCGCGGGAATCATGGAGCATTGCGGCGAATCGCTGCGATGTCCGGTGGTTCGCGTCGCCTCGGCCGACGTGCCGGTGCCGTTTACGCCCGTGTTGGAAAACGCCTATCGCCCCGACGCCGAGCGGATCGTTGCCGCCGCGCGGGACCTGATGCAGTTTTGAGCGAATGAGATCGTAAGAAGATATGTCCCTTCCCTTGGGAGAGGGTTGGGGTGGGGGCTTGCGGTGGAGGGATTGGGGATTGGAAGACGGCCGAGTACGGAGGATCGCCCATCGGCCACTATCAACTACTCACTACCCCCACCCACTACCCACTACTCACTGGCCGTGCGACCCTTACCCCCCGTCCCTCTCACAAAGGGAGAGGGGACCAATTTGCCGGCACGCCCTCACTGTTCGGCAATCGCTGTTGTGGGACGCTTCTCGGCGGCGAGAAGTCCTGCGAGGTCGACCGGCATCTCCAGTCGCGCCATTGCGGCAGCGGCAACCACGGTGAACGTGCCGGAACTGTTGGCGGTGAAGCCGGCGGAATTGCCCGCGGTAATCACATAAGTGTGCGTCCCGACCGACCACGCCCCGATCGCGCAGGAGTAATACAGACTGCCGTAAGGGCCGTTGATGGGCGTAACCGTTCGGCCGTCGATCGTCATCTTTTGCGAGGCGATGCCGGCGGAGCTCGACGCCGCCCAGGTAACTACCAGCGGCTCGCTGGAGTCGAACGTGCCGTCGCGGGCGGTGGAGGCCTCGGCCACCACGATGCTGCCGATCGTCACCGGCACAGCGGCCGACGCCGTCACGTTGAATGTATTCGAGACCGTCGAACTGATGCCGGCGGCGTCGGTCGACGTGACGGCGTAGGTGTGCGTGCCGGCCGACCACGCCCCGATCGCGCAGGAGTAGTACAGGCCGCTGTAAGGGCCATAGATCGCGGCGATCGCGCGGCCATCGACGGTCACGGCCTGAGCGGCGATGCCCTTCTGACTCGATGCCGCCCAGGTGATTACCAGCGGATCGCTGGTTTCTAGGACGCCGTTCTTCGGCGCGGCCGCCTCGGCGACCACGACTAGAGAGATGCTCGGCGGGCTCGCGGCCGCCGCTGCTACGGCGAAGGCTCCCGAGTCGCTGAAACTGATGCCGTTCGCGCCGGTCGCCGTAATCACGTAGGCATGGTCGCCGGCCGACCAGATTCCGATCGTGCAGGAATAGTACACGCCGCTGTAAGGACCGCTGATCGGCGCGATCGCGCGGCCGTCGACGGTCACGGCTTGCGAAACGATGCGGTTCGTGCTGGTCGCCTTCCAGGTGATCTTCAGCCGCTCGTCCGAATCGAGCACACCGTTCTGCCAGGTGTTCTCGGCGACGAGCGCCAGCGAAATTGCGGGAGCGGGGACGGGTGCAACCGTGAAGGCGCCCGACGACGCTGTTGCTCTGGCCGGCGTTGTCGGTCATTTCGATCGTGTAGTTGTGGCTGCCCGCGGCCAACGGGGCGAACGTAGCCGAGTAATACGACACGCCGCCGGGGCCGCCGTACGGACCGGAGATCGGGCTTATCGCCGCGCCGTCGAGCGTGAGCGATTCGCTGCTGATCGGGTCGCCGTCGGTCGAGGCCCAGGTGATGACCCCCTTCTCGTTGGCCTGCAAGACGCCGTCCTGCCACTTGGCCTCGGCCACGACGACGCTGGAGATCAGCGGCGGGGCCGCCGCCACCGTGAATGTGCCGCTCGTCCCGCCCAGCACGCCCTGGTTATTGGTCACCTGGATCACGTAGGTGTGCGTGCCGGCAGCCAACGGTGCGAAGAGGGCGGAGAAGAAGAAGTTGCCGCCGGAGGGACCGTAAGGGCCACTGACGGGGCTTACCGCCTTGCCGTCGATCGAAAGCGTCAGCGATGTGATGGGGTGCGCGGCAGTCGCCGCCCAAGTGATCCGGCCGCGCTCGTTCGATTCGAGCAGGCCGTTTTGCCAGGTGGCTTCGACCACGGCGACGCCGGAGACCGTGAGGCTGCCCAACAGCGACGTGGCCCCGTAGACCACCAGCGAATTGCTCGTGCCCACGAAGACCTCGCCGTTGGCCACGGTGGGGCTGGCGAACTTGACCACGCTGCCGAGGCTGTCGGCGCCGCCGGCCCGTTGGGCGCTGTTCCAGAGCTCGACCCCGAGATTGCTGGCGTTGTAGGCGTGGATCTCGTTGGCGCCGCGATCCATGAACCAGACGACGCCATCCGTGCCGCCGTCGGACGAGACGCTGGGCGAGCCGGGCTCGGAGCCGAATGCCGCCGCGGTCTGCGAAGTGACCGAGAGCGTGCCGTTGCTGCCGATCGCCAGTGCTTTCGCCGGGCCGCCCAGGCCGTCCTCGTCGTAGATCGTATGGTTGTAGTAGGCCGGAGTGCTGAAGACGCCGTTGGTGAAATAGACCGGCGGGGTATTGTGGCCGCTGCCGTTGGGCACGGCATTGAGCACGTTGTCGTTGGTCGCGTTGAACTTCCCCATGTTGTCGCGGTCGATCAGATAGAGTTTCCCCTCTTTGCTGCCGACGACCAGCAGATGCGGATGTCCGGCGATGCCGGCCGAGTCGGGCAGGAGCAGCGGACCGCCCGAGCCGAAGTCCATGTCAACGCTGTCCAGCGCCACCTGGTTGTAAACCATGAAGTAGTCGGCCACTTTGAATCCCCAGCCGTTGACGCCTTGGCTGGTCGGCGTGGTCGTCGGATCGGCGACCACCTTTACCAACGCGTCGTAATACGAGCCGTCGCTGGGAAATCCGGACGAATTGAGGACGGGGCTCCCGTGGCTGGGAGGGCCGTTGGCGGTCGCGAAGTAAAAGGCGCTGCCGTCGGGCTCGAAGACCAGCCCGCCGCCGCTTTCCCAAACGCCGGCCTCGCCGCCGTTGGGCGAAGCATTGAAGACGCCGACCAACGTCATGCCGCCGGCAAGGTTCGACACGTTCCAACCGACGACCCAGCCGTGATACGGCTCGTTGTCGCCATGCGAAGCCCAGGCGACGTAGACCACGTCGTTGACCAGCCTCAAGGCGGAGCGTTGATTCTCCCGCAGCGCATTGAACTGGACGACGTCGTCGCCCGTGCCGTTGTACGGATCGACGACCGCGCCTTCGCCGTCGCCGTAGACGTAGATTTGCGTGTTGTTCGTGTTGCCGTTCGAGGTATCGCCGATGAGGAAGGGAACGGCCCTGTCGGTGCCGTCGGCGATGTTGATGGCGTGCAGGCGTTGCACGTAATGCGGCGTGCCGCCGATCGTCTCCTTGCTTGCCACCACGATGTAAATCGTGGCTGTGGCCGAATCGATGACCGGCGTGCTGGTGATGCCGATTTCCGGGCTGATGTCGTCGGTGCCGACGTCGCCGTCGGGCACGGTGGTAACGGTCGTCGCGGCGAGGGTGTTGTTGATGTTCGAGCCGGGGCTGGTACCGACGTAGCCCGACGAGATGTTGGTAAAACTTCGCTGCCAAAGGATGGCGCCCGTGCCAGTGGGACTGGCGTCGATGGCGTAGAGCGAGTCGTGTTCGGTGGCGGCCAGCACGATGTCGTGCAGCCCGGCCGCGCCGGCGGACGTGTTCGGTCCGGCGGCGATGGTCACGCCCGGATCGAGCAGCGGCTGGGCGTAGACCTGGCCATCGAGCGACGTGGCGAACAGTTTCTGGAACGAGGCGGTGTTGACGGTGGCCGGCGTCAAGACGGCCTCGGCCGGGTTGAGCCCGCCGCTGGCGAGGTCGTTGTGGTAGGTCAACACGCCCACCGAGAGCGTCCAGCGCGGTTCCAGCACCTCATAGACGCGGGCAGGCCGTTTGGCTGTGAAGCGGCGGCCGTTCGTCGCGTCGCCGCGCCTATGTGAACTTGTGTACATGGATTGGCCTCACCAGGAAAGGAAGCGTGCCGCCGGTCGGGCGAGATTGCCAAGCTCCACTGGATGGTCGGCCCGATCCGAGCGCGAGACTATCGGCGAATTATTCGGACGCCGCCGGGCGAAGTCAAGCCAGCGATAGTCGCCGCGTGCTTGGGACAGCGGAGGGCGTTGGTCGGCACCGGCGCTTCCCTTCGGGGCGCGGCTAAACGGCCGTTTCACAACCCGTAGGTTATGCTTCAGCATAACAAGAACCAGGCTGTTATGCTGAAGCGTAACCTACGCGCTTCCCCTCGGGGCGCGGCTAAACGGCCGTTTCACAACCCGTAGGTTATGCTTCAGCATAACAAGAACCAGGCTGTTATGCTGAAGCGTAACCTACGCGCTTCCCCTCGGGGCGCGGCTAAACGGCCGATGGAAAAGCAAAAGGGGCGCGATCGGCCCGGCGTCAGAGCCTGCTGGCGATCAGGTGCACGAGTTGCATGCGTTTCTGGCCGAAATCGGCCACGCCCTCGCCCTCTTCGTAGTGCAGGATTTTGAAGCCGTCGGCGAACATCTTTCGCAGCTCGCCGGGCAGGTAGTCGGTGCCGCCGCTTCGGCCGGGCGGCACCAGGAACCCTTCGATCACCACCAGCCCGCCGGGATGGAGCGACTTGCGGATGTTGGGCACGTTTCCGCGGACGGCGGGGGCGTAGAGCACGGCGATCAAATCCCACTGCTCATGTCCCCAGTCGAACTCGTCGACTGATTGCAGAATGGGCGTGATCCGCACTTTTTGCTTGATGGCCTCTTGCCGGGCGACAGCCAGCGCCCCCTCGGCGCGGTCGAAGCCTGTGACCTTCCAGCCTTGCTTGGCGAGGTAGATCGCGTTTCGCCCCTGCCCCATGCAGGCATCGAGCGCCTTGCCCGGACGGCGTCCCTTGACGGCCTGGACGAGCAGCGAGTTGGGCTCGCGCTTGAAGTTCTGGTCGTTGCCATGGAAGAAGATGCTCCAATACTGGGCGAACAGGGCGTCGCCCACCAGCGACCACTGGTCCTGCAACAGCCGCCAGCGGCCCTGTTGGCGCACCCAGACCAGAGTGCGGCGGTGCGTGTTGATCAGTCCCGGTTCGTTGATTCCCGCTCTCGTCATGACGGCTGCCAGTATCGCCGTATTGCCGGATCGCCGCAGGCTCACGTCGGCAAGCGTGTAGCCGGGTTGAGGCGGCTTTGCATCGGCGGGGCGCCTGCCGTCGGCCGCCGGCTTGGCGACCGGCAGCGGTTTGCTCAGTCCCTTCAGAAAGACCGCCTTCGCATCGCCCGGCCCCCAGGCGTAACAGATCACGCAGTTATCCAACAGCAAGCGATCGAGCGTCTTGACGTCGTGCCGCTCGATCGCATTGAAGTAGCGTTCGCTCTGGCGGCGGATTTCGCGATCCGTGTCCGCATCGCCCTGCAATTGCTGCCCGAGAGCGGCAGCCGGAAATAGGATTACCAGCAGCAGCATACCGAGCGGTTTCATGTTCACCTCCAATTGCGGAATTCTGTTCTGTCTGGTTCCCATGCTCCGCGTGGGAACCCCATTTCCGCGACACTCTCCATCGCCCCCGGGCGACGCGGAGCGTCGCGACGAGTGCGTTCCCACGCGGAGCGTGGGAACGAGGCCAACGGTTACCGGTTCTATAGTCTACGTTTCGCCCGGCGGCTGCGGGGGCTGCTCGACGCGGAACAAAAGGCCCATCAGGTCCTGCGTGCCCCAGACGGTCGGGCTGGCGAGCACTTCGCCCGCCTCAAAGCCGGCCGACATCCCCTGCTGCATGGCGAACGCGCGAAAACGCTCGAAGACGTGCTTCTTGTTGGAGAACTGGCTCACGTAGCAAGCGATCGCCGCCAGTTTCGTCTCCAGCGTGTCGCTAATGTCGACCACCAGCACGTGCCGATCAGCCATCGACATCGGATCGAACGCCAGGAAGAACTTTAGCCAGCGCGGAACCACGTAAGGCTGCGTGCCGGCGAACAGTTCGTCCCATTTGGTCAACTTCGCATAGAAGACGGCCGCCTCGAGGATCAGCGACGCCTGGTAGTGATCGGGCGAAGCCGTCGGCGTCTTCGCCCCCAAGCCGAGCACCAGCCGCGGCCGAAAACGGCGAAACTCAGTGGCCAGCGCCACCCGGGCCTCGAAGCTGTCGAACAGGCGGCGGTTGGGCAAGTCGAGCGTTACCCGCTCGGCCAGCCCGAGCGTCTCGGCGGCGCGGCGGGCCTCGGCCAGGCGCACCTCCGGCCCGGCAGAGCCCGGCGTCGGCTCGCCGTTCGTCAGATCGATGATCCCCACGCGGTAGCCCTGCCTGGCCAATTTGGCAAGCGTGCCCCCGCAGGCAATTTCGGTATCGTCGGGATGGGCGCCAACGGCGATGACGTTGAGAGGTTGGGTGGTCATGGAGGGGCTGGGGGCTAGGGACTCGGGGCTGGGGACTGGGGGCTAGGAACTGGGGGCTAGGGATCAGGGCCGGGAGTTGCGCGGTTAGACGCATCGGCAAAACGTCGCTGCTCACCGGGTCTTCGCGATGTCCGCCCCCAGTCCCTACTCCCTAGTCCCCAGTCCCTAGCCCCTAGTCCCCAGCACCCAGTCCCTTCCTACATTGATCTGTGAAAATGCACATGCCGCCATCTGTCGCCTTCGCGCCGCCAGACGCGCGTCTCTTCGCTGCGGACGGTCGTGGGCTTGCCGCAATCGCAGACGCGCTGCACCAGCCGCACGTAGCTGACGACCGCCACGTCGCCGAGCAGGCGGACGTGCGGACTGCTGATCGTGGTGTTGTGCGGGCCGGAGATTCCGCCCAGGCCGAAATAAAAATGGTGGAATTCCATCCCTTCGACCAGATGGCCGTGGGCCTCCGGCTCGAAGGCCGTGAGCGTCGGGTCGCACAACTCGGCATACGTGTTCCAGTCGCCGTCGGCGATGGCCGCCAGCAGGCGGCGGTTCAATTCGAGCACCTGCGCGATGGTCGCCCGATCGTCATTGGCTGCGAAAGTCATAACTTCTCCAATAATCTCTTGAGGACATTTGCCAGCAGCGTCGGGTTGTCGCCGCGGACGAGGTGCTGGATTTCGCTCTTGGGCACTTTCAGTTTTTCCAGGACTTCGGCCACGCGTTTCCAGAGCCGCGTCTTGGTCTTGCCCTCGGCCAGGAACAGGTCGGTCACCAGTTCGCCCAGCCGTTGCAGCATGATGTCGTCGCGGTTCTGGTAGTAATTGTGGATGATGCGATCTTGGTAGCTCGTTCGTTGCTTTGCCATGGGGGAGATTGACGTGCGGTCAGTTGGATTCAGTGGCGAGTTCGCGGGAAGGCCGCAGGCGATAGGTGACAATGACACCATAATTATTGGGATTCTAGCAGGAGCGGGCCAGGGGGGCGAGGGCGGGGGCGCGGGCTGCGAAACCGCAAGCGGTTGCCGGGCGTGGGGTGCAGGAGTTCGCTTTTTGCCCGGGTCTTGCTGGGCACTGAAGTGCCCAGCCCTCGCGGCCTTCCGCCCTCGCCGCCTTCCGCCCCCGTCCATTTCCGACTACCATTGGAGCCATGAGCCGCGCGGAACGACACCCCTTGATCGCTGGAACGGTGGTCACCAGCCTCGGCACGCTGGCGTCGCGGCTGCTGGGTCTGCTCCGCGAGCGGGCGACGAGTTCTTTGTTCGGGGTGGCAGGCAAAGGGGTTGCCGACGCGCTCTTGTTCGCCTTTCGCATCCCGAACCTCTTTCGACAGGTCTTCGGTGAAGGGGCGCTGACGGCCAGTTATCTCCCGGTGCTGACCGGCCACCTGGAAGACGATCCCGAAACAGCCCACCACCTGTCGAGCGTCGTGGTCACGCTCTTGGCGGTGCTGTTGTCCGGAGTGGCGGCGGTCGGAGAATTGCTGCTGGGAGTGGTCTGGCTCATCTGGGGCGACTCGCCGCAAGTGGAACTGCTCGTCGGCTTGGCGGCGGTCATGATGCCGTACGTCGTGTTGATCTGTGTTGCCGCGCAGCTTAGCACGATGCTCTACGCCGCCGGACAGTTCCGCGTGCCCGCACTCGCGCCGACCGCGTTGAACATCGTGTGGCTTATCGCAGCCTGGATCGGCTACGAGTGGTTTCCGGACCGTCAAGTGGCGCAAGCGTACCTGTTGGCGATCGGCGTGATCGTTTCTGGCATTGTGCAAGTGGCCGTGCATTTGCCGACGCTTCGCCGGCTCGGTTTCCGCTTCAATTACAATTGGTCTTCCGCCCGCGAAGGCATCATGCAGATCGGCCGCAGAATGGCGCCGACATTTGTCGGCCTGTCGGTGCTGCAAATCAACACGTTTGTGAACACGTTGATCGCTTGGGGATTGGCGTCCGTGCCGAGCGGCCCGCAGACGATCTCGTGGTTGGGTGGGATCAACTATCCGATGCAGCAGGGAGCGGTGGCGTCGCTCTATTTCAGCGACCGGCTCTGCGACTTTACGCTCGGCATCGTCGGCCTGCCCGTGGCGGTGGCGATCTTCCCGCTGTTGTGCCGCCACGCCGACCGCGGCGATCATCGGCAAATGGGCGCGGACATGACTTTGGGACTTCGGCTCGTGCTTTGCCTGAGCATTCCCGCCAGCGTGGGCCTGATGCTGCTGGCAGAGCCGATTACTCGGCTGGTGCTGCAAGGCGGCCGGTTCAATGCGGCGGACACGGTTCGTGTGGCGTGGCTGATCGACTACTACGGCGCTGGTGTTTGGGCAAACTGCGCATGGCCGGTGGTTGTGCGAGGATTTTACGCGCTTAGCGACTATCGCACGCCGGTGCGGGTTTGCGTGTGGGTGGTCAGCCTGAACCTTTTGTTGAATCTGACGCTGATCTGGCCGCTGGCCGAGGCGGGGCTGGCGCTTTCGACCACGATCGCCACCGTGGTGCAGTTGTTCATCCTCACGGCGATTTTCTCCCGTCGCCAGGCCCCGCTGGGCTGGCGCTGTCTGGCTGCCACCGCCGCCCGCGCCATCCTCGCCACGGCGGCGATGGCGGGCGTGGTTTACCTCGTCCTTCCCTACATGCCCAGCAGCGATACGCTGCTCGCCAAGTTAGTTCACGTCGGCGTGCCGATCTTTCTCGGCGCGGCGACGTACTGTACAGCCTACCTGTTGATGGGGGGCCGCGAGTTGGGTATGCTATGGAGTGGCAGGGTGGAGGATTGAAGATCGTGGATTGTCGATTGAAGATTGAGCAGGGACGATTGACAATCGGCGTTCCAAATTAGACAATCAGTAGTTGCACATTTCATGAAGCAAATCGTCGCTGTCGTCAAGCCGTATCTGGCCGAAAAGGTGCTCGACGCACTGAAACTCGCTCCGGTCGAAGCTTGCAGCGTCTGCGAGGTCAAAGGTTACGGCCGGCAAAAAAACTACCTCGATGAATATCGGGGCAGCGAGTATTCAATGGCCTATTTGCCCAAAGTCGAGATCACACTGTGGGTTGACGATCCGCGCGTCGAAGAGGTGTTGCGGGCGATCGTCGACGTCGGCAGAACCGGTCGCATGGGCGATGGAAAGGTATTCGTGTTGCCGACGGTGGGAGAAGAAGTGGGCAGTGGGCAGTCGGCAGTAGGCAGTGGACCGTAGGTAGTGCGTAGGGGAACATGGTCGATCGCGAAAAGTGGGCGGCGTCACTCGTTTGCTACCGCCGACTGCCGACTGCCGACTGCCGACTACCCAAGAAACGAAACCAGCCCGGGCGCTGGGGGCCGGGCTGGCTTGATTGACCGGTGATTACCGCCACCAACGCCCTTTTCAGGCCGATGGGCGGCGGTAATGTTGGTAAGCTAGGATGACTTCATAGAGGTCCATCGATATGGTTACTTCGTCGTCGGCAAAGTCGCGCAGCCAGGTGCGCTGCGATTGGACGGCGTCGGCCAATAACGGCATAATTTCCATCAGCGGGACCGTCACCGTCTCCCGCTGCGATTCGGCGACGCCGACGTTCGTCGATTCCTCTTGAGGACCATAATACACACGCAGATGGCTAGCCTTCATGAGGGGCTTCCTTCCGTGATGCGCCCGCCCTGTCTGTCCCATCACGTATCGGCCACAACTATCTTGCGGGTTTGATCTTTTTCAAGGAAAATGCGGCTTGTCACGGTAATATGGATCGGATATGGAAAGTACGGTAACAATTGACCTCCGGCAAGTAGGACGCGGGCTCGACGTCCCCCTGCGGCAGGTCCAGACCACGGTAGAACTGCTCGACGAGGGCAATACGGTCCCATTCATCACCCGGTACCGCAAGGACCAGACCGGGGGGTTGGATGAGGAGCAAATTCGCGAGATTCAAGGACGGCTGGCCAAACTCCGCCTCTTGGCCGATCGCAAGCAGACCATTCTCCGCTCCATCGAATCGCAGGGGAAGCTGACGGAAAAGCTCTCGAAGCAGATCCTGGCCGCCACGACCCCGAAGCGGCTGGAAGACCTCTACTTGCCGTTCAAGCCGAAGAAGCAGACACTGGCCACGCTGGCCCGCTCGCGCGGGCTGGAGCCCTTGGCCCGCGAAATCCTGGAAGCCGCGCCGACTTGCGCCGATCTCGACGCCCGCGCCGCCGATTTCATCAATACCGATAAACACGTTCCCACGGCCGCCGACGCCCTGCTCGGCGCCGGCCACATCCTCGCCGAACAGATCAGCGAACAGGCCGAGCTGCGCGGGCGGCTGCGCGAAGTCTTGCAGCGGACTGGCGTGCTGGTGAGCAGCCGGTTGCCGGTCGAGGAGAAACCGCAACCGCAGCGCGAGTCGAAGCCGTCGGCCGAGGCGGCTGCCCCGCCGGCAGAGAAAGCGCTGCCGCTGCCGGTGTTAATGGAGCCAGCCGAGACGCAGGAAGAGATGCCGGCCGAGGAATCGGACCTAACCGAAGCGGCAGTGGAAGAAGTGCAGATTTCCGAGACGCCGACGGCGGAAGGGATGGAATCGGCGGAAGCAGTATCGCCGTCAATGCCGCCGGTGGAAGCGTCGGCGGAGGCGCCATTGCCGCAAACGCCGCCAGCGGAAATGCAATTGCCGCCGATATCGCCGGTGGAAGTGCCGGCGGAAGTGCCCGAAACGGCAGCGGCAAGAGTCGAAATTCCTCCGCCGTCCAGCCTGCATACGGCGATGGACCTGGCCGCTCTGATTTCGGAAGCGATGTCGTCGGCCGCGTTTCCGCCGGAGCCCGTTGCCGAAGCGCCGCCCGTTGCGGCGGCGGAATCGATCATCGCGTCGGCAGAGGGCGTGGCGGTGCCGCACCAGGTGACTGACGACACTGTCGCCGCACCGCTGGAAGTACCCGTCGTCTCCACGGAAGCTTCGGTCGCGCTGCCGGCGGACGTCACGGCATCGGCGGAGAACGCCGCCGCTCCGCCAAGTGCCGCCGCCCAGCGCAAGCTGGCCCGCCAGCAGGCCAAGGCGGCGATGCAGAAGAAGCGGGAGTTGAAAAAGAAAAAAATCGAAGAGAAAAAGATCAAGGATTTCCAGGATTACTTCGATTTTCGCGACGAGATCAAGAAGATCCCGCCGCACCGTGTTTTGGCGATCAACCGCGGCGAGCGGGCACGGGTGCTGCGGGTGAAGATCGAGTCGGACATGCAGGCGATGACCGCCGCGCTCGAGGAGATGCTGATTCCGCCCGAGCATCCGCACGCCGACTACCTCCGCGGCTGCGCCCGCGACGCGCTCGCGCGCCTGATCCTGCCCAGCCTGGAGCGCGAGGTTCGCCGCGAGCTGACCGACCATGCCGAGGCGCACGCGGTGGGCGTGTTCGCCAAGAATCTCCGCAATCTCCTCTTGCAGGCCCCGGTGCACAACCACCGCCTGTTGGCGGTCGATCCCGGTTTTCGCAGCGGCTGCAAACTGGCGGCCCTCGACGAGTTCGGCAATCTGCTCGGCCAGGGCGTGATCTATCTGGTGGGCAAGCCCGACCGCAGCGGCGAGGCCCGGCAGAAGGTGCTGGAGATGATCGAAAAGCACCAACTCTCCGTCGTGGTGATCGGCAACGGCACCGCCTGCCGCCACACCGAGAACTTCTTCGCAGACTTGATTGAGACCCAACTCAAGGAAAAGGGGGTCGCCTACGTGATCGTCAACGAGGCGGGCGCCAGCGTCTACTCGACCAGCCGCGTCGGCCGCGAGGAGTTCCCGCAATATGACGCCACGCTGCGGGGGGCCATCTCCATCGGCCGGCGATTGCAGGATCCGTTGAGCGAGTTGGTCAAGATCGACCCGGCCAACATCGGCGTCGGGCTGTACCAGCACGACGTCAAGGCGAAGCACCTGCGGACGTCGCTGGACGACGTGGTTGAGTCGTGCGTGAACTTCGTCGGCGTCAACGTGAACACGGCCAGCCCCGCGCTCCTGCGCTACGTTTCCGGCCTGAACCAGTTGACCGCGCGGCGGCTCTACGAGTATCGCCGCGAGCACGGTCCCTTCCGCGACCGCGAGCAGCTTCGCCAGGTGCCCGGCCTCGGCGAGGCGACGTTCGTGCAGGCGGCCGGTTTTCTGAAGATTCTCGGCGGCGACAATCCGTTGGACGCCACTTGGATTCACCCCGAGAGTTACCTGGCGGCGAACGAGACGCTGGGGCGGCTGGGCGGTTCCGCGGCCGATCTGCGCGACAAGCAGGCGGCGGCGGCCCTGGCCGAGCGCATCGCCCAGGTCGATCGCGCCTCGCTGGCCCACGAACTGAGCGTCGGCCTGCTGACCCTCAACGACATTCTCACGCAACTGGTTCGCCCGGGCGCGACCCCCGCGAGGATCTGCCCGCTCCGGTGTTCAAACGCGGCGTGATCAAGCTGGAAGACCTCACGGCGGGCATGGAGCTTACCGGCACGGTGCTGAACGTCGTTGATTTCGGCTGCTTCGTCGATATCGGCATGCACGACAGCGGCCTGGTTCACGTCAGCCGGCTGGCCGACAAGTACGTCCGCGATCCGCACGACGTGGTGGCGGTGGGCGACATTGTCAAAGTCTGGGTGGTCGAGGTCGACAAGGAGCGGCGGCGGGTGTCGCTGACGATGGTCCGTCCCGGTTCGGAGCGGCCGAAGTATCCGCAGCGCGGGGCGAAGTCCGGCGGCGGGAGACCTGCCGGCGGCAGACCGGCCGGCGAGGGCGACCCGTCGCAGGGCGAGCAGCAGCCGCGGCAGCGGCCGCCGCGAGCGGCGGGCCCGCAGGGCGGTCGGCCGCCAAGGGCCGACGGCCAACGTCCGCCGCGCTCCGGTGGCGAACAGCGTCCGCCGCGGTCCGGCGGCGAAGGCCGGCCGCCGAGATCGGAAAGACGTGGTCGTCCGCCGTACGATGAGCGTCGTCCCTTGCCGCAACCGCGCCCCACGCCCAAGCCCGTGATTCCGCTCACGGAAGCGATGAAGACCGGTAAGGAGCCGTTGCGGACGTTCGGCGACCTGATGCAGTTCTATCAACACAAGACGGTGGAGCCCAGCGACAACAAGCCTCCCGCCGCCGAGCCGGCCCCGGCCGAAGCCGTGGCCGCTGCGGAATCGCCCGCGGTCGTCAGCGAGCCGGTCGCGTACGAACCGATCGGCGAAGCGGCGACCACGGCCGAGCCGGTCGTTCCCGAACTGCCGGTCGTTGAGGCGGTGGTGAACGAGGGCGTTGCCGACGAACCGGCCATCGCAGAGCCGCCCGCAAGCGACCAGCCGCCGGCCGCCGAGCAGGCCCCGGCCGAGAAGCCGCCCGTCGCCCAGTAGCGCGAGAACCGATCAGAGAGCCCGCCGTTATCCAGACGTGTCTTGACACCAGGCGTTGCGTCTGGCCCCCTGCAATTGTCGCCTTTTGCTCCGCGAAAGAGCCGCTGCTTTCGCGGAGCGAAGGGCGACAATCTGTCCCGCTTGCCGTTCAACAGAGGATTCGCCGCCATGAAGAAAACGCTGTCGGTCGTCACTATCTTGTTTGCTTCTTGTTCGCCAGTTCTTTCTCAGACATCGGCTACCAAGCCGGGCAACATCGCCCCGCAGGCGAAAGCCTCGGCGTCGAGTACGCGGCCGGAGTATCCACTCCGTGGCGTCAACGACGGTCGCATCGATACCCAATGGAGCACCGCGGAAGGGCAAACAAAGGGCCAGTGGCTGCAATTCGACTGGAACGAGCCGCAAGACGTCTGCGGCGTCGTGCTGCACGCCACCGGCCCCTGGACGCAATCGATCGACGTGCAGGTCAATCGCGACGGCACTTGGACGTCCGTGGGCCGCAGCGGCTCGGCCGAAGAGAAAACGCCGGTCCATACGATCGTCTCCTTCGAGCCGGTCAACACAAAGTCGATCCGCTTCCTGTTCGACGGCGGCGCGGCCTACTACGAGGTCGAGGTCTACAACGACGCCAAGGCAATGGCCCAAGCCGTGGCCGAGTATCTCAAAGCGAGCATTTTCGTGGCGGGCGATCTCCGCGGACATCTGCTTGGCACGGTCTCGCGCGAGGAGGGGAGCGTGGCGGTCCGCGACGCCGACGTGACCGTCGCCGGCCACAGCCCCACCGGCTCGTGGATGGTGGTGTCGGCCAAGACCGGCAAGCAGGGAGAGTTCGAGGTCCCGCTCCGCTTCGCCGCCGATGGCCCGATCGAGGTGTCGGTCGTCAAGGGCGACCTCCGCACGCAGGCGACTTTCGATAGCCGCGACATCTCCACGCAGTTGACGCCGCAGTCGGCCGAGATGAAGGCGAATCGGCTTTCGTTGTGCGGAACGTGGGACTTCGCCGTCGATCCGCCGAAGGGTTTTCCCGCCGATCAGCGCGGCATGAAATGGCAGCCGATCAAGGTGCCCGCCCACTGGGAGATGGAGGGGTTTGCCGCGGAATCGGGCCGGGCGGTCTACCGCAAGACGTTTCACGTACCGGCGGCGTGGGCAGGGAAACGGATCAAATTGCTCGCCGAGGCGGTCTACAGCCGCGGGCAAGTCTGGCTGAATGGCCGCCGCATGGGCGCCCACGAAGGCGGCTTCACCCCCTTCGAACTGGACATCACCGACGCGATCCAGCCGGACGCGGAGAACGAAATCCTGGTGTTGGTCGAGGCCCGCACGATGGCCGGCGACTTGGACAACGCCAGTTACTTCGCCTATTTCGAGCTGGCGGGAATCTGGCAGCCGATCGAGATTTTCGCCACCTCGCCGGCGTATCTCTCGCATCTGGCCGTGACGACCGATTTCGACAAGGATTACCGGGACGCAAAACTGTCGGTCGAATGCGACGCCGTCAACCAAGAGGCCGGCCGCGGCGATATATCGATCAACTGGCGGCTGCTCGATCCTGAAGGTCGTCAGGTGGCCGGTTTCATTTCGCCGTCTCACGTGTCGCTCGGCCCGTGGGAGCGAAAGACGCTGCAACTGAGCGCGAACGTGGCGTCGCCACAGTCGTGGAACGCCGAGCAGCCGCGGCTTTACAAACTGGTGGCCGAGCTGGCCGATTCGCAGGGCAACAAGAATACGGTCGAGCAGGCCGTCGGTTTTCGCAAGATCGAAGTCAAGGGCCGGCGTCTGCTGCTCAACGGCCGGCCGGTGAAGTTCCACGGCATCTCGCGCTTGGACGAGCATCCGCTCTTGGGCCGGGCCTTGACGCCCGAGATCGACCGGCTGGACATGGAGATGATCAAGGATGCGAGTTTCAACATGATTCGGGCGACGATCGCGCCGCCGCATCCCGCCTCGCTGGACTATTGCGACGAGTTGGGGATTTACGTGGAGAACGAGGGCCCGACCTGCTGGGCGCGCACGCCCACGACCTCCGCTACGCCGCCGTCTACCAGGGCGTGATGTGCGAATATCTCGAACGCGATCGCAATCACCCCAGCGTGGTCGATTGGTCGATCTGCAACGAAAGCGACTACGGCCGGGTCTTCTCGATGACGCAGCGAAAGATGAAATCGCTCGACCCGATGCGAATCTACAGCGCGACCTTCACCGACGATCCCTCGCTCGACGTCACCACGTATCACCATCCGCTGACGATGAAGCGGATCAAGGGCTCGCTTGGCGATCGCAAGCCGGTGTTTTTCGACGAGGTGATTACGCCCTTCCACGGCATGTACGACGAGGGGCTGTTCCTCGACCTCGATCCCGGCATGCGCGACTACTGGATCGAGGGGCTGGCGGAGAACCAGCGGGCGCTGGACGAAGGCGCGAACCAGGTTGGCTCGGTGCAGTTCTCCTGGTCGGACGACGCCTTCTGCGTGCCCGGCAAGGGAATCGAGATTACCCGCCGCAGCCTGCCCGATCTGCGTTACACCGAATCGGTCTACAAGCTGCCGCACCGCGGCGTGATCGGCGAACCGCCCTGGGGCACGGTCGACGGCTGGCGGCGGCCGCGGCCGGAATACTGGTTCTCGAAAAAGCTCTACTCGCCCGTGCAAATCGAGGAAAAGCCGCTGGCGATTCCGGCGACGGGCAAGCCGATCGTCATCCCACTGCGAAGCCGCAACCAGTTCGCCGATCTGGACCAATACGTCTGCCGCTGGCAATTGGGCGACGAGAAGGGCGAAGCCCGGGCGAAAGCCGCGCCCATGAGCAACGGCACGCTGGAGATCGCGACCCAGCGGCGGCCGCGCCCGACGACAAGCTCACCCTGGAGTTTTACAACGACCGCGGCAAGATGTTCGACGCCTATCGGCTCTCGTTCCGGCCGCACGACATCCCGCGGTTCCCCAATTCCGGCAAGCCGGCCCGAATCGCCGAGCAGGGCGGATACCTCGACGAGCATTCGGCCGTGCGACTGCTCGGCCCGCGGGTCGAGTTGGCCTACGATCGCACCAGCGGCGAACTGCTCCGCGCGCTGATCGACCGCGAACCGGTGATGACGCTGGGGCCGAAACTCCATGTGCAGAAGAGCAAGTCGCCGACGACGGAGTACCCGCTCGGCACGTCACGCAAGATCGGCATGGCCTTTAGTCCCGAGGACGTGCCCGGCGATTCCATCTGGCATTTTACCGGGGCGGATTACAAGACGGAGGGCGGCCGGGCGGTCCTGCACTGGCGGGGAAACTACGGCAAGGATTTTGACGGCGGCTTCACGATCTCGATGGACGACGCCGGCGACATCGAGTGCCGCTACGAGTTCAAGTACAACGGCAAAGACCTCTTGGTCCGCGAGATCGGGCTCGATTTCGAGTTGCCGCTCGACTTCGATCGCCTCCGCTGGGACCGCAAGGCCGAGTTCAGCTATTATCCGCCCGACCACATTGGCCGGCCGGTGGGCGAGGCAGTGGCGCATCCGGCCGTGCCGCAGACCGTTCCCGCCGGCGATCGCCCCTTCGGCCTCGACGATCATCAGTTAGGCTGCAACGATTTCCGCAGCGTGAAGCGGCACATCTACACCGCCAGTTTGACGAACAAGGCGGGAGAAGGGATCGAAGTCATCTCCGACGGCACGCAGCACGTCCGCGCCACCGTCGGCCTGTACGAAATCCACTTCAAGGTGCTCGATTTCTACGGCGGCTCCGCCTGGACCTACCACGAGGGCTTCCACTATGGGCCCGGCCGATTGGTCAAAAGCGGCGAAGTCCTCAAGGGGACCGTGCGACTGAGGTTGCGGGGGGTTCACTGAGCCTTCGCCGGCTGCGCCGCAGGCGTCATGCTCTGATACTCGCGGACGATCATGGGAAAGTCCCATCGCTTCTTCTGGTCGGGCCGCATGACGACTTCCACTCCTGGCAGCGTTCCGACGAGCGGGCGCGACGCCGGCAGGTGCAGCACAATCCGCTTGGGCGGATTCCGCACCGGCTTCGTCAATTGCACCTCGACGCCCGACGCTGTTCCCCGAACGACCAGACTCATCGGGCCAAAGTGCGTGGGGGCGTTCTCGACGCGGATCGTCTCGCCCGGGCCGAGCCACCAATCGGGCACGGCGGCCAGCAGGTGCAATTCGTCGCCGCGCTCGTGAACGAGCATGTGGCGAAGCAGAATGGCGTAGTTCGCCGCGCCGGTGCCGTGCGGGATCGTGTCGCCCCAGGCGAATCGCCGCTTTTGGTGAATCCCCTCGGGAAAGGCGTGCGCGGCGGTCGAATGCAGCAGATACCAGTAGAAATCCTCGACGACCTGCTCGTCCTCGCCGCGGGCCAGCGAAGCCATTGTCGTATAGACGGACATGTAGGGGTGAATGGCGTCTTCCGCCAGCCCGACCCAATGGATCGTCCCCTCGGTGAAGCCGCCGCCGAGCACTTTTCGCGCCTGGCGGATGGTGGCGGTCACGCGGGGATCGTCGCGGCCAAAAAGCTCCGTCGGCCAGAGCGTTTCGGTGTTGCCCCAGAACGTGCCGTGCGTCTCCCAACTTGCGGGGAAGTAATTGATGCCAGCCCGCTTCACCGCGGCGTCGATCGCCTTGCGATATTCCGCGGCCTCGGCGAGAAGCTGCTTCGCCTCCGATTCCTTGCCGAGCCAGCGGGCGGCGTCGGCCGTGCAGAGCAGTCCGCGGAGATTCCACAGATCGTAGCCGACGATGTGATGCTTGCGATCGTAGAGGAACTCGCCGTCGGCAAAGGCGCCCGGCAGCAAACCGACGAACGGCGAATCGGCCGGGGCCTTGCGACGCTCGTCCATCGTCCAGTAGGCGGCCAGCAACATTGGTGGAAAGGCGTTGTCTAGCCACGCCCGATCGTTGGTGATTTTGGCGTATTGCCAGAGCGCCCAGATCGCTTGGCCGTTGCCGTCAAGCTCGTTGTCCTGCGATTCGAAATGGCCGTCGGGCTTTTGCGACTGCAAGAACGATTCGATGGCTTTCTTGGTGAAATCGTTGAAGCCGGCCTCCTCCATCTCCAGGATTTGATAGGCGCCGTCGCGGACGTAGAACTCATCATAAAAACCCTCGCCGCCTTTGATGACACCGTGATCGGCCGCGATCAATTGGCAGACGTGGGCGGCCCGCAGCGCGTCGGTCGCTTTGCGGCAGGGGACTTCAATCTTCGCCGCCTTCGCCAATAGCCCGTCCCAGTACTCGACCGTGCGATCAAGCCAGAGCTTGGGGTCTTCCTTGTCCCACATTGCCGCTTTCGGGCCAGATGCGAAGGGAATCCGCACGCAATCCTCGTCCGACTGCCCTGGCGCGAGCGGACACGACTGGCTGTGACTTGACGAGCGCGACTTGCCGGTGAGATCGCAGGTGAATCTCGCCTCGGCCTGATCGGCGCCGGTGTTGGTCGCTTTGACGGTGATCCAGTTGAGATAGTTTTCGCCTTCAGCGGGCCAATCGTAAGCCTTGTGCCAGTCCTTGACGGTCGGCAAGGGCGTTGCCCAAAGCGTGAAGTCGTACCGCACCGCGCCATCCTGCGCGGAGAGCAGAATGACGGGCATCCAGCCCTGCAAGAGCGTCTTGACTTGTTTGCGGCTTAGCGGCCTGAGTTCCTTGCCAAAACGCATTTGCAGCCTGTCGCCGCCGGCGAGAATCAGCTCGTTGTTCGGTGTGATCCGCGTGCCGTCGTTGTAGTCTTTCAGCCCGATGACGTTCCAATCGTTCTGGAAGTAGTCGAAGGGCTCGTCGGCAGGGGCCGAGCGCGGACAGAAAGCGACTGCCAACACAGCGAGAAGCCAGCGGAGCGATCGACGTTTGAATCTCATTGTCAGTGTTCCTTCCATTTCATTTCCGGAGACTTTAGCACCGTTATCGGATCGCCACGAAAGCACGAGAGGGCGAAGACGCGAAAAGGGCAGAGCCAGCAGTGGGTTGAGAACTCAAATAACCACTTATCTCACTTCCTTCCCTTTCGTATCTTCGTTCCTTCGTGGCGAATTTCTCGTGTTTAACGGCATGAGGGCCCAATAATGATGGCAGAGTGTTCATTTCCGCGTTCGTTTCTTGTGGTTGCCGCCTACGACGATGTTGTCGGCGACCAGGCAGGGCTTCGAGATTTCCAGCAGCAGGACGGGCCCTCGACCCGTGAACGAATGCGGCGCGCCGGGGGGGGATGGGCAGGCAGTCTCCGGGCATCATATCCAACTCGCGGCCCTTGCACAAGCCCCGCGGCATGGCCAGCTTCCACTTCTTCAACTGCTTCTTGAATTTGCGCAGCGCCTTTGTCTTCGGCGAGCCGCGGTTGTTTTCTTCTCCGTGTCCTCCGCGTCTCCGTGGTGAGCTTCACTGTCGCCCTATCAGTTCTCGAATGATCACTCACTGCACCGGAAACTCCCGCATGACCACCGCGAGAAACTCTTCCGCTGTGGCGGCTTGCGTGATCTCGCGGCGAAACAAACGGGCGCCATTTCGCCCCTGGCCGTAACAACAGGCGAAACCGCGCATCAGGATCGTCCCCTTCTCGGGACCGAACTGCTCGACGACCAGACGGAAATGATCCAAGAGCAACTGCCGCTGTTCGAGCGGCGGTGGTTCGGGCGGGATCGGCTCGCCGCGGAGCGCCGCCGCCGCCTGGCGGAAGAGCCACGGTCGGCCGAGCGCCGCCCGGCCGATCATCACGCCGTCAACGCCGTAGCGGTCGAAGGCCGCGACTACCGCTTCGGGCGTTTTCAGGTCGCCGTTGCCGACAAGCGGAATCGCGTGCAGATGCGGCTTGATCCGCGCGATCTCCGCCCAATCGGCCGAGCCGCGGAACAGATCGGCGGCCGTGCGGCCGTGGACCGTCACCGCCGCCCCGCCGGCCGATTCGATCGCCTCCGCCACGTCGATGGCGTTGATCGTGTCGCGGGTGGCGCCGAGGCGGATCTTCGCGGTCACCGGCGTCGGCCGGCACGCCGCCGCCACCCGGGCGACGATCTCGCCGACGCGATCGGGATATCGCAACAGATACGAGCCGCTTTCGGCCTTCTCGGAAACGTCGCGCACCGGGCAGCTGAAGTTGAGATCGACGACGCTCACGCGCAACTCCGCCGCCAGCCGTCGGCCCACCTCGGCCAACGTCTCGGGGTTGTTGTCCCAAATCTGCACCGCCAGCGGCCGCGGCTCGTCGGCCACGCCCCAGAGCCGATCGGGAAAGCAGCCGTCGCCAGGGGGCTGTCCCGATTTTCGCGCGGGGACTGTCCCGATTTTCGCGCCAGCGAAAATGGGACTGTCCCCTTCGAACTAACCTTTGGCGCCGCCATGTGTACGAACGAGCGCGCGCTGACCATCTCCGTGGCCGGCAGCCCCACGCCGCCAAACCGCCGGATCACCTGGCGGTAAGCGTAATTCGTGAAGCCGGCCATCGGCGCCTGAAGCAGCGGCGGATCGACCGTCAGCAGTCCAATCTTAAGCGGTGCGACACCCATCGTGGTTTAGCCGGCGGGCTTGCCCGCCGCGGTTCGATCTGCCAGCACGGCGGGCAAGCCCGCCGGCTAAACATCCGATATCGGGACACTCGGCCGCGTTGTGCGACGGTTGCATCCGCTGCAACGCCAAGGTAGAATGCAGGGGCTGCCGCACTAGCCCGCCTCGCGCATTCACCGTGATTCTACTGGGACAAACCACCCGCGTAAAGAAGTTGACAACCGCGCGGTGGAACGACCGCTTCAGTTCAGGAGACGTTTTCCGTGACGAGATCAAGCTGGATTGCGTATTGCCTGGCCGCGTCGATGTTAATTGGACAAACCGAGGCTTTCGCCGCGCAAGCCGGTGGCACCGGGCCCAGCCTGTTCGCGCGCGATCCGCTCGGCGCTTTGACTTCGCCGCCGATCGGCCGCAATCGCCGCGTCTCCAGCAACGAGCAGCCCAACTGGCACAACGGCAACATGGACATGACCTGGCTGCAACCGGGCGAGTCGGTTGAAGTCCCGCTGTTGAAAGGGCCCGGCATCATCACGCACATGTGGTTTACCAGCCACGCCGGCTGGGCCAACGAACTGAACGCGCTGAGCATCCGCATCTACTGGGACGGCCGCAAGCAGCCCGGGGTCGAGGCCCCGCTGGCCGATTTCTTCGCCGTCGGGCAGGGCAAGCCGGCCGTGGTCGAGAGCTTCCCCGTCCAGGTTTCGCCCACCGGCGCGCTGACGTGCTTCTGGCGAATGCCGTTTGCCAAGTCGGCGAAGATCGTTATCCGCAACGACAATCCCAATCGCGGCACGGGACTCTACTGGCAGATCGACTGGGTGCAAGTCGATCGCCTGCCGGAGGAGGTCGGCTATTTCCACGCGAAATATCGGCAGGAATTTCCGGCAAAGCCCGGCGACTATCTGATCGCCGACCTGGCCGGCCGCGGCCAGTACGTCGGCACGGTGATGTGCGTGACCAACGCCCAGGCCGGCTGGTTCGGCGAAGGCGACGATTACTTCTACATCGACGGCGAGGAGGTGCCGAGCCTGCAAGGCACTGGCAGCGAAGACTATTTCAACGACGCCTGGGGGCTGCGGCCGCGATCGAGCCACTGGTTCGGCTCGCCGCGGGCCGAGGGCGAGGAGCCGGGCTACAGCACCGCCTGCTATCGCTGGCACGTGCTCGATCCGGTCGGATTCAACAAGTCGCTGCGGGTGGCGATCGAGCACAAAGGCAATGGCGCAGAGGACACCGAGGCGTTCTACCTGGAACGGCCCGATTTCATCAGCAGCGTCGCCTTCTGGTATCAGAGCGGCGAGCCCAAGCCGTTCGGCGGGTTGCCGCCCTGGCCCGATCGCTGCGTGCCGTGGCAGCAGCACCACATGGTTCGCCAATTCCTCAACGCCAAGACAACCAGCGGCAAGTTGATCGTCGAGGCCCAGGGCTTCTTCGGCGCCCGCCCGCTGCTGCGCTGGCGCAATCGCGAGGTCGGGGCGCGGCTGACGCTGCCGTTCAGCCTGGCCGAGGACGGCAAATACGCGATACGCTTAAGCGCCATGCAGGATCCCGCCTACGGACTCTATACGGTGTTCATCGACAAAAAGAAGATGGGCCAGGCCGATTTCCGCGGGGCGGAAGAAAACGAAATGGACCTGCCGCTGGGCGTGCGGAAATTGGCGAAGGGGGAGCATGTGCTCGTGTTCGAGGCCAACTCGATCTCCCCGTCCGGCGAGCCGGCCAAGGCGAAGTCGATGACCGTCGAGTCGCTGCGGTTGCTGAAACTGCCGAGGAAGGCGGTCCGCAAGGTAAAGACCGACAACGAGGCGCATTTCGTGCGGCTGGGCATCGGCCGCTCGCTTTACGCCTATCGGCTCGTGTACGGGAAGCTGCCCGAGACGCTCGACGAGATGGTCAAGGCCGGCATCATGCCGAAAAAATACCTCAAAGACGAGAACAATGTGCCGCTCCGGGCATGGCGCGAAGGCGACTCGATGGTCGTCGAAAGCGTCGGGCCGGTGCATTGGAAACACCGCTGGACGGGCCTCGATCCGCGCCGCTGAGAAGCTGTTTTGGAAATTTGAAATCTGCGATCTGAAATTTGAGATTTGCAGTCTGAGATTTGATATTTGAAATCTGAGATTTGATGATGAAATCGAACGCAGTCCTCTGGAGCTTGGCCACAGCGGCATTGGTCGCGTCTTGCGTTGCGCCATGCGCGGCGGGCGAGCCCGCGGCCACGAAGGCGTCGCCGGCGGTGGCCAGGAAATCGGCCGATCGGCGGTCGGTCGATCTCCGCCCGTTCTTCAAAGAGTGGAAGTTCGACGCCCGCAGCCAGGGCGGCCGAGGCACCTGCTCGGTGTTCGCGATCACTGCCGTCATCGAGTATGCGGTTGCCACCAAGCAGCAACAGCCGACGCGGCTGAGCGTCGAGTTCCTCAATTGGGCCTCGAACGACGCCGTGGGCGAGGCGATCGACGGCGGCTGTTTTTCCGAGCTTTGGGCCGGCTATTCGGCCCACGGCATCGCGCCCGAGTCGGACATGCCCTACGCCGCCAGTTTCGATCCGGCGCGAAAGCCCGACAAAAAGGCGCTTGCCGACGGCAAGAAGATCCGCGCCCTCGGCCTGCAACTTCACTGGATCAAGCAGTGGGATCCCCATCATGGCGCCAGCGACGAGCAGCTCAGCGAGATCAAACGGACGCTCGGGCGGGACTGGCCGGTCTGCGGCGGTTTCCTCTGGCCGAAGCACGAGGGCCATTGGTGGAAGAACGGCGTCTTGCAGAAGTGCCCGCGCCGTGTCGTGATGGACGGCCACAGCATCGTGCTGGTCGGTTACCGCGACGACCCGACGCAGCCGGGCGGGGGCGTCTTCTTGATCCGCAACTCCGCCGGTCCCGGCCGCGACGGCATGATGACCTACGACTACATCCGCGCCTATATGAACGACGCCGCCTGGGTCGGCTTCCCCGCCGCCGGCAGAGGCGGACCGCGCCGCCACTCGTCCAAGCCGGTTGCGCCGAGCCCTGCCGGTGCCTGAATCGTCTGTCTTTCCCACTTCTCCTATTCTCCTGCCCTCCGATCCCAGGGCCAATCATTTGTTCAATTCGAAGATTGTAGGAGGCGACTCCTGTCGCCGATTTTCGACCCTGGCTCGCCAAAATCGCTACAAATCGGTGCCGGGAGTCGCCTCCTACAGCGAAAACTGATCGGCCCTGCCTCCGATCCTTGTCGGCTTGCCAACCAGCCCGAAAGCGGATAGCCTTATAGGCTTAGGCAATCTGTAGCAGGGTAATGATCGTGGAACGGCCGGAACATCAGAGAATCGTGATCACGGGCGTGGGGCTCACGGCGCCGAACGGAGACTCGCTGCCCGAGTTCCGTCGCAGCCTACTGGAAGGCCGCAGCGGCGTAGTTGGCTACGAAATCCGCTACTTTGGCCCCACGCTGGCGGGGGTCTGCAACTTCGACGAGTTGCGATACCAAAAGCGCAAGGAGGTCCGCCGCGGCACCCGGGCGGGCGGCATCGGCATCTTCTGCGCCCATGAGGCGATCGCCGACGCCGGCCTGGATTGGGAAAACGTCGATCGCTCGACCGTCGGCATCTACGTCGGAGTGACCGAACACGGCAACGTCGAGACCGAAAACGAAATCTTCCTGCTGAAGGGATTCGACTACGACACGCAATTCTGGTCGCACCACCACAATCCGCGGACCGTGGCCAACAACCCGGCGGGCGAAATCTCGCTGAACCTGGGCATCACCGGTCCGCACTACACGCTCGGCGCCGCCTGTGCCGCGGGCAACGCCGGCATGATTCAGGGCGTGCAGATGCTGCGGCTGGGCGACTGCGACATCGCCCTGGCCGGCGGCGTCTCGGAAAGCATCCGCACGTTTGGCATCTTCGCCAGTTTCAACAGCCAGGGAGCGTTGGCCAAGAACAGCGATCCGGCGAAGGCCTCGCGCCCCTTCGATCGCGACCGCAACGGCATCGTGGTGGCCGAGGGCGGCTGCATGTACGTGCTCGAACGCCTCGGCGACGCGAAGGGCCGCGGCGCGAAAATCTACGGCGAGATCGTCGGCTACGCAATCAACAGCGACGCCACCGACTTCGTTCTGCCCGATCCAGGCCGACAGGCCGAGTGCATCAATCTGGCCTTGCGGCGGGCAGGCATGAGCCGCGACGAGATCGACCTGGTCAGCACCCACGCCACCGGCACGACCTCGGGCGACGCCCAGGAATGCGAGGCCCTGCGGCGGGTCTGGGGCGACAACGGCCATCACACCATGTTCAACAACACCAAGAGCTTCATCGGCCACGCGATGGGGGCCGCCGGGGCACTGGAGTTGGCCGGCAATTTGCCCGCCTTCGACGACAGCGTCTGCCACGCCACGATCAATCTCGACCAACCCGATCCCGAATGCCAACTGCCCGGCCTGGTGGCCAACCAGCCGCGCCAAGCCGGCCCGATCCGCACCATCCTGAACATGTCGTTCGGAATGCTGGGAATCAATTCGGTGGTCATCGTAAAGAAGATCTGACAGACAAACGACAGCCGGAGCAAACCGCCATGACGGCCGCCGATATCCGCAAAGCCATTCTCGACATCCTGCACGACATCGCCCCGGACGAAGACCTCAGCAACCTGAAGGAAGACGTCCCCTTCCGCGAACAGCTCGAGCTGGACAGCATGGATTTTCTCGACATCGTGATGGAGTTGCGCAAGCGTTATCGCATCCAGATTCCCGAAGAGGAATACACCGAGTTGGCCAGCATGGCCAGCACGGTGCGGTATTTGGAACCGCGGATGAAAGATAAATAGGGGCTAGAGACTAGGGGCTAGGGACTAGGGACCCGCGCAAAACGCAAGGCGACGGTGTCGAGTCCCTAGCCCCTAGCCCCTAGTCCCTAGTCCCTAGCCCCTAGCCCCTCATGTACGACACGATTATCATCGGCGCAGGCATGTCCGGATTAGCGGCGGGCATCCGCTTGGCCCACTTCGGCCAGCGAGTCTGTTTGCTCGAACGCCACACCGCCATTGGCGGATTGAACTCGTACTACCGGCAGCGCGGGCGGATCTTCGATGTCGGGCTGCACGCGATCACCAACTTCGTGCCCAAGGGCACCCGTAGCGGTCCCTTCGCCCAACTGCTCCGCCAACTGCGGTTCGCCTGGGAAGAATGGGCGCTGTCGCCGCAACTCGGCTCGGCGATCATGTTCCCCGGCGTGACGCTGCGGTTCTCGAACGAGATCGAACTGCTCGAAGGCGAAATCCGCCGCAGCTTTCCCAAGCAGATCAACAACTTCCGCCGCCTGGCGACGGAGTTGATCGGCTACGACCAATTCGGCCGTGCCGGCGGCGGCCGCTCGGCCCGCAAAGTCGTCGGCGACATGATCGACGATCCGCTGCTGATCGAGATGATCTTCTGCCCGATCCTCTTCTACGGCGGCTCGCAAGAGCACGATATCGATTTCGACCAGTTCAGCATCCTCTTCCGCGCGATTTTCCTCGAAGGGCTCGCCCGGCCGCTGGCCGGCATCCAGGCCATTCTCAAAATGCTGCTCCGCCGCTTCCAGGAGCACGGCGGCGAGTTGCGGCTGCGGGCGGCGGTGCGGCGAATCGTCGTCAAGAACGGCGCGGTCGAAAAAGTCGTCCTCGAAGACGGCTCCGAACTGGAAACCCGCAACGTCCTCTCTTCGGCAGGCTGGACCGAGACGCTGCGGCTCTGCGACGACGGCCACGCCGACGACGCCGCGTTGGCCGGCCGCATGTCGTTCGTCGAATCGATCTCGATTCTCGACCGCCAGCCGAAGTCGCTGGGCTGCGACAAGACGATCGTCTTCTACAACGATTCGGAGAAGTTCCATTACGAAAAGCCCGACGACCTGGTCGATCTCCGCAGCGGCACGATCTGCTCGCCCAACAACTTCGCCTATTCCGAGCCGCTGGGCGAAGGGGTGATGCGGATTTCGGCGCTGGCCAACTACGACCGCTGGAAGTCGCTCGACGCGGAGGCCTATCGCGCGGCCAAGCTCGATTGGTACGACCGCATTGCCACGTCAGCCGCGCGGTTCGTTCCCGATTTTCGCCCCTCGGTGGTCGAGACCGACATGTTCACGCCGCTGACGATCCAGCGTTTCACCGGCCACGCCGACGGGGCGATCTACGGCTCGACCCGCAAGAGCCGCGACGGCACCACGCACCTGCGAAACCTCTTCATCTGCGGCAACGACCAGGGCCTGGTCGGCATCGTCGGCGCCATCATCAGCGGCATCAGCATCGCGAATCGGCACCTGCTGAAGTGACGGATAGTATCCGGCACACGCCGTGTGCCGTCGGTCGGCAGTGTTGCCCCGAAGGGACCAAACTCGGCAGCCCAGGGCAACGCCCTGGCAAGGGGGTTGTTCTCCGCGACGGTCAAAGGCCCAACGGACCCTAACCCGTTAACGGGGGCGTTTGCGTTTCGCGGCCATTCGTTACGGCCCGTTGGGCCTTGAATCGCGCAGGGCGTCGCCTCTATCCCCAGGGCGTTGCCCTCGTTGTTATACATATCTCTGGACTGGTCTGGGCGATCCGAGCCGGATAGGGGATACTGCGAGGGAGGCGAAAAGAAACAGGGGGGCGAAGTGAGTCAAAGGAGTGGCTCATGCTGGCGCCTTGGGCGATCGAGGAAATGAAGACGGCCGAGTTGGAAGACAAACGATTGAATGCCCGGCTGACCGCGCTGTTGTCGGCGTTGGGGGAACATCCCACGGCCAGCATTCCTGCGGCTTGCGGCGGCTTCAATGAAATGACCGCCGCGTACCGTTTTTTCGACAACGAGAAGGCGACTTGGGAGAAGATCCTCGCGCCGCACGCGGAGCAGGCCCGACAACGGATGGCCCAGCAGGAACTGGTATTGTTGGTGCAGGACACATCGGAACTGGATTTCACTCGGCCGCAAGAGCAGGTGGTCGGCGCGGGATCGTTGGATGGTTCGTCTCGATGCGGGGCGTTTCTGCATCCTTTGGTGGCGTTCACCGCCGATGGCACACCGCTGGGAACATGCTGGGCCAAGCTCTGGACGCAGCACGAGCCGGCGGAAGAAACCCGCGCGGAAAAAGAGAAACGACGTAAGGCGACGCCGATCGAGGAGAAGGAGAGTTTTCGCTGGATCGAAGGGTTGAGACAGGCCCGCGACGTGGCGCAGGAATTGCCCGATGTCCAGTGCGTTTGCATTGCCGACAGCGAAGCGGACATTTATGAATTGTTCAGCGAGCCACGCGGCCAGCGGCGTGTGGAGTGGTTGGTGCGGGCCTGCCAGGACCGGGCGGCGTTGTGCGACGCGGAAAACAGCGACGACGAAGCGCATCGGCTGTGCAGGCTGGTGGAAAACCAACCTCTCATGTTTAGCAAGGAAATCTCGGTTCGCGGTCGGCCGCAGGCAAAAGTGTCTTGTGAAACGCGTGGCCGCCGTCAGCCGCGTGACAGCCGCACGGCGGAGGTGGAAGTTCGCGCGGCAACGGTCACCCTGCGGCCACCGCAGCGTGCGGGACTAAAGCTCCCTGCGGTGACGATCAACGTGGTGTTGGTTCGCTCACGGCGTGGCCGATGACGCCAACCCGCCGTGACCGCTTGGTAAAGCACCAAGCGATCTATCTCTCCAACAGAACCTCCTGAAACATCACGTTTTTCAATCATCCCGTCATTGGGAACACGCTGTAAGCGACTTTCTTTTCCGGGGACTCGGAAGTGCCACCCAGCGGACAATAACGGATCGCAACGGCGGTTGTTGTGAAAGCAGGGAAGAGAAGATTAGCGGCTGCAGGTGCGCCGTAGCTTTGCACCAAGATGTCTGCAGCGGGTACATACCCTTTGGAGAATGACGGGGCATCCGTTGCAGAGCTTCTTCTTTGCCGAGCGAGACAACTGTCGCACGAACCAGACGGCGCCAATTGCGTCACAGCGATCAGTGCTCACATCACAGGCGAACGCTAGGGAAACGGGACGCCGGCCCTTGGTGAAGGGTTCCCCGTGACCGACGTTGTATTCTGCCAGGCACGCGGAAGGCGGCTTATCGCTCATAGTAGCGAAAAGAGTACCGTCTGCGCAACGGAGAATGTAAAGTCTGAAAAGCTGTTGAGGAGCGCTCATCTCTCGCTGGACATAGGCTTCTGCGGCCCGTTGCAAATGACGCAATATACGAGGGAGTTGATCGAGGGTAATGGGGCGTGGCAGTTGCGATCGGGTTCGCAAGAGGAGCGGGTGGTTCCGGAATCCCACAATCTTGAACGGGAGAACTTGGGGCTCGACTCCGTCCGAGAGGACTCCGGTGGACAACTACGGTCGGTGTTCTTGGTTGGGACGAGGGGTGGGACTGCTACAAGCGGTTGCCAAAAGGCACTTCCCGTCCCGTAAGCATCTCGGTGTAACTCAGGTGTAACAGCCGACGGTCCCTTTTCAAAGCCGACTTATGCGTCTCAGCCGTCTTTCCCGGAACGATGGGCGGCTGCCTGAGGTGACGCTGAGTCATCCAGCGGCTGGCATTGCTTCGGCGTTACCCTGCCATTTCAGGGCAATTGTCCCTGCGGCTATGTTACACGGATGTTACACGAGCGTGCAATGTGTATACAAGAAGGACTTGCGGCCCATCGCTGCAAGTCCTTTTCCCATAAGAAGTACCGGAGGTGGGAGTTGAACCCACACATGGTTGCCCATACTGGATTTTGAGTCCAGCGCGTCTGCCATTCCGCCACTCCGGCTCCGCTGTCGAGCTTCCAATGAGTTTGGGCCCAAATCTGCCCGTTGTCAAGTCCCGGCGGGCTTCGCACGCTCTTGACGTCCCCCCGCCAGGACGCTAGACTCGTAAGCGTCCGGCGGAACACGTGGGAGGAAGAGTGGCGGCTGGGGGCAAACGTGGCGGGGCGGCTTCAAGCTGGCTTCCAGCGATGGGGAAGCAGGTCGAGAAGTTCTTCCTCGCTGCTCGCGGAGAACATGCCCGGCAGGCGGGTGAGAACGTCGCGGTAGTAGGCCCAGGGATCTTGGCCGTGCCGCTTGCAAGATGCCAGCAAGCTGAAATGGATCGCCGCGGCGCGGCCGCCGCGATCGCTGCCAAGAAAGAGCCAATTCTTGCGTCCCAGGCAGAGACCGCGGATCGAGTTCTCACCCTCGTTGTTGTCGATGTCCAGCCAGCCATCCTCGCTGTAGACGCACAACGCCGCCCAGTTGTTCAAGGTGTAGTCCATCGCCCCGCGGACCGGACGCTTCGGCAAGACTTTCGTCGCTTCCGCCTCCAGCCAGGCACGGAAGCTGTTTAACAGCGGACGCGATCGCTCCTGCCGCTGTTGGGCGATCCGCTCGGCACGCTCATCGATCACGAGATTGTTCCACTCGTTCTGGCAACGCTCACGGAGGTCCCTCTCTACGGCATAGAGCTTGCCGATCCAGGCCAACGCCGTCTCCATCCGCACGGCATCCAGCCGCCGGCACTCGTGGAACTTCCGCCGGGCGCGCACCGACAGGCCACGTCAATGGTCGGATCATACTGCTACCGAGCGCGTCATGGGTTTTGACAGGAACGAGGCAATCAACTGGAACCGGTCCTGGGAGTCTTAAGTATAGCCGGAGCTGCCCGACGTGGATACTGTCGGCAGTAATCGCGCAGTTGCCGAAGGCGGTCCAGTTCGGCCTCATCGGCCCTGAGAGCGAGCATTCCTCCGGCTTCCACTACTTTGCGGGCCGATGCCCAACCTAGGCGAACCCAGGTGTGCAGAGTGGCATACAACCAGTCTAACCGAACGACAAGGTCGCGTAGCCACATTTCGCCTTCGCGTAGTTCCTTGGCAAAGCTCGTGCGCCAATGGCACTGCGCACCAGGGCGTTGCCCGCGCAATAATCGGTTGACCGAATCATCTGTGAAGGGGCGATCGTGGCGCGGAGAACGGAATCCTTGCTCGTTGAGCATTTCGGCGATACGGCGACTGGAATATCGCAGACGGCACAGTTCAATTGCCCGCGCACGCAACTGCTCGTAATTGTGAAGTTGCTCAAGACGATGAATTGGGCGGATTCCGATAGGCCTGCTTTCATATCCTCCCTGCCAGCGAATGGCCACTTCAAAACGCTCGCTCGCGCCTTGAATGTCTACCACTACCTCTTCCACCAGGAGTCGGATGATCGTTTGCTGGTCCGTGGGTTGCGTCGTCGATGCGTGCCGCAGCGTGGGAATGTCGGATACGAGGGCAAGAATGAGTTGCTTTTGCTGAGAAGTCAAAGTCTCCGGTCGCTGTTTCAGAAACTCGCTATGTGCTGCCTCGGCATCTTCGACTTCCTTCATGCGTCCACCGCATTTCGCACAGCGCAGGATGCCGTTCAGCAGCGCGGCACCGTTGCGGGGCACGCCGGGACGGTTGACACGTGCGTAATTCGCCGTCAATTGCCGGCAATTCTTCTCAAATTGCTCCCAAGTAATGTAGGCGGGCAAGCGGTCTTTCAACAGCACCTGCCAATTCTCGGGATTCGCTTGCCAACGCTGTCGCGACGCTCGGCCCGAATACTTCTTCTTCGGATCGACCGGGAATCGACCGTAGACATAGGCTCCCGCATACAAAGGATTTCGCAGGATCTGACGCACGGTACCGCGATGGGCGCGCCGCCACTGAAGTGTGCCTCGTTGTTCGCCGAAATACGGATGGAACCCCAAGCAGATGTCATTCTTGCGAAGGTATCGCGTGACTGCGTTGATCGAACCCAGTTCCGTGAACTTCTTGAAGATCAGTTGGATGACCAGACGGACCTGCTCATCGGGATCAAGGATCAGACCTTGATACGGGTCGCGCATATAGCCGGTTGGAGGATGCGAAAACAGGGCACCGCGCGCGGCCTTGTTCAACTTGCCCTGGTGCATCCGCCCTTGGAGCACGTGCAACTCGGCCTCGCTCATGGTGCCTTGAGTCCCAATAGCAACCGATCGTTGTAGTTGCTCGGATCGTACAAACCGTCTTGATCGGCCAAGAGGGTTCCGAACAAAGCGCAAATCTCCAACAGGTGATACCAGATGCGCTCGTGTCGGATTTCGCCATAGTCATGGGCAAGAACGTGACGCTGAGCCTGCATCGGTCGCCAGGGGATTTCGGGATGCGCGGCTTGGAATGCGGCTGAGACTCGCCGCGCAGCCTCGCCAATGATCTCGACTTGCCGCTCCACCGCGCTGCGGAGCATCAGATCGGCCAGATAGTCGGCGGGCGTACGGTCTTTGACGAACGTCTCAACGGCACGGGCCGCAGTGAGCATGTCCCACAGGTAGGCATTGTCATCCTTTTCGAGCGACATAGATCACCTTTCGCGTTTGCATGATCTTATCGCGTCGAAACGGATTCCGCAGCCCCTCGCGCTCGACTAAGTCCACCGGGCGGCCTACCAGAGCAGCCAACTCGTCGCGCATCTCGGTGAGATCCCAGAGACTCCATGTCGCATCTGGATCGAACGAGACCAATACGTCGAACGTCGCTCTCGGGCGAGAAATCATCGCGCAACACCGAGCCGAACAACGACAACTCTCGAACTCTCCATTTCTGGCAGAGAGCCTCCAGACTCGGCGACGGAAGTTCGAGGTTTGCCAACGCCATTTTCGAGGGTTGCTCTCGGGGCTCGAAGCCAATCGGCTTGTTAACTCAGAGGGGGGTGTTAACCAGAGATTTGGAGATTTTTGGCGAGAGTTTTTGGGGTCCGGTCGCAACCTTCAAGGTTGCTTTCGGACCCTATTCTGTCTCTTCGGAAACGGAGATTCTTGAGCCATCGCCAGAAAAGGCGTAAATCGTTGCCAGAAAGGCGGTTAAACGCAAAACGCCCGGCGGCCGGGATCTCGGCGTCGGGCGTTAATTGGATTGGCGGCTAGTGCCGTTTCAATTGAGTGAGTTTCGCGCTTTGGCGACGCAAGTGATAGCATTGCTGAGCACTTGCGCCGTGAAAGCACTTGGGAAATGTAAGAAAATGGGAGTCTCCACATCGTGAGTGTTGCAATGCTACGACGCAGAGACTCCCAAAATGAATACGGTCAAGGTACGCCGCCTCGCGCCCCCAGAACGGCGACGATTGCGGCGATGGAAACGCGGCCGAACCAATCAAGTCAACAGTTGCCGCGCACGTGTTATTCTCCTCTCTTCCAGGCGAATGGGCAACCGGCAAATCGCCGAGCGAGTTGGCTACACCCCACAGTGGGTGCGAATCATCATTCATCGTTTCAATGCGGGCGGCTTGTCGGGGATCGAATGGTGGCCCTACTTCCACGGTCGTCGCGGGCCGACGCAGTTCACCGCCGATCTCGTCGAGCAGATCGCCGAGGTCGCCCTCTCGCCGCCGAAGAAGCTGATCGGCATGACCCAATGGTCGCTGGCCAAACTGCGGGAATACCTCATCGCCCAGCAGATCATCGCCGAGATCAGCCTCCAGTGGTTGCGCTGTCTGCTGCGGCGCTGCGGTGTGCGTTGGCGGCACACCAAGACCTGGAAAGAGTCGAACGACCCGGAGTTTTGGCCAAAATACCGGCGTTTGCGGCGGCTTTACCGCAGGCGACCTCTCGGCGGGCGGCGGCTGTGTCTGGACGAATTCGGACCGTTGAATCTCCAGCCCCAACACGGCGGTTGCTGGGCGGGAAGGAAGAAGCGGGTGGAGCGGCTGCGGGCGACCTACCATCGCCACGGCGGCGTGAGGCATTTCCTCGCCGCGTACGACCTGGAGACGGGACGATTGTTCGGACGCTTCACCAAGCGCAAGACCTGGAAGGATTGGCTCAGCTTTCTTCGCTGGCTTCGCCGCCGCTACGCGAAGAAGGAGCGGCTCTATCTCGTCATGGACAATTACAAGACGCATGTCAAGGCGGAGGTGCTGCGTTGGGCGAGGGCGAACAACGTTGTGTTTGTCTTTACCCCGACGAACGCCTCTTGGCTGAACCGCATCGAGTGCCACTTCACCGACCTCAGAAAGTTTGCCCTGAACAACTCGGACTATCTGGCTCACGAAGACCAACAAGCGGCGATCGAAAGCTACCTCCGCTGGCGCAACGGACAGCGGTCCATAACCATCCAGGCGTGGCGGCACTTCCAACGCCGCGCCGCCTAAACCGAAACGCGAAAGTGACTCAGTTGAAACGGCACTAGTATAGCGAATTGCGAGACGGCGGCGAGTCAATCGGCGCGGCCACGATTCCAAGCCGGCCGCCATCCGTCGCTTCACCGGGCTGGCGCTTCCCTGCGGGGCGCGGCTAAACTCAACCCTCGCCATCTCTCATCTCTCATCTCTCATCTCCCATCCCTCATCCCTCTCCCCCCATCCACTGCGGCACCGGCTGCACCTTGCCGTTGCGATCGACCACCGCCAGGGTGACGTGGCCGACGGCCAGGCACTCGCCGTCGCGAAACAGTTCATACTGGTGCTCGATTTTTGCCCGGGTGACGCGAACGACGGTGGTCCGCAGCCGCAGCAGGTCGTCGTAATGGGCGGGGCGGCGAAAACTGCACTCGGCCTTGACCACCACCACCAGCGTCCCCTCCGCTTCCATTTTGCGGTAATTCCCCCCCGCGGCGCGGAGAAGCTCGGTACGGCCGATCTCGAAGTAGGTGAAATAGGCGGCGTGATGGAGCAGGCCCATCGGGTCGGTCTCCTGGTATCGCACGCGAAGCTCGATTTCATGTTGTTGCAGCATGGGCCGTCTTTCTTGACGGGTGTCTGTTCAACTACCTCGGCCGAGTGTATAGTGAGACAATCCACTGGCGGGAAGGTCTCTCCTTCGAGGTGTCCCATGAGTATCGACGAATCGGCCGGCGTCGGCTTCGCGACCATGCGCGGCAGAAACTACCCCGCAATCCGGCAGTTTACGATTTTCTTGGAGAATCGGGTAGGGAAGCTGTTGGAGGTGATTCGCCGATTCGAGGGGAGCCGGGTGCGGATCGTCGCCATCTCGATCTCCGACACGGCCGAATCCGCCCTCGTGCGCCTGCTGGTGAGTCATCCCGAGCAGGGGCGGGAAATCCTGGAGCGGGCCGGATTGGCGATTATCGAGAGCGACCTGTTGGGCGTGGAGGTTCCCCCAGGCCATCAGGCGCTGCTGGAGATCTGCACCGCCCTGTTGCAGGCCGAAGTGAACATCGTCCAGGTCTATCCGCTGCTGGTCCGCCACCGCGGCAACGCCGCTGTGGCGTTGATGGTCGACAACATCGAGATCGCCCAAGAGACACTGGCTGCCAAGGGCTTCGCCATGATTACCGAAGCCGATCTGCAAGAGGATGAGTAGTACGTCGTTCAGGAGGTTCTTGCCGAGGAAGAAACGCCCCCCAATTGCAATCGGGCCTTTCGCAACCGACGAAGAAACGCCCCCCGATTGCAATCGGGGGGCTTTGTGAATTGGGGCAGACTTCTCGGACGACGTGCGGCGCTATCGTGCCCACTGTTCGGGCAACTCGTTCAGGCCGCCGATGCTGATCCGATCGACGGCCGGCCAGGGAACGACGACCAGCGACGTTGTTGAGTCGGACTGGCGGATCGCGAAGACGCCGTGGCCGCTCTCTCGGGCGGCGTGGGCAAGAAACTGGTCGGGCACGATCGTCTCGCCGCTTCGCAGCCGAATCTCGATCTTCGCCCCCTGGGGTCGATCGTTCCAGAGTCGCGCAAACACCGCCGCGGTGAGGTTGGCGTCAGCCGGGCGGTCGGCTCCCGCCTCGGGCGCCCGCGTGCCGACCTGCGATTCCTGCCGGCCGTCCGCGCGGCCGAGGCCGATGTCGTGCTCAGGTTCCTCCTCGGCGGGAATGTCCTCATAGGTGGGGATGCGAAATCGCGAACCGCATTCGGGGCATTCGCCGGGCCGCCCCTGAAGGTTCGCCGGCCCGTGCAATCGATGCCCGTTGGGGCAGAGGAACTCGAAATCGGGCTCCTTTTCCGAGCCGGCCGCAGTCGCAGCGCCCTGGCCGGTGACGCTCGAATCGGTGAAGTCGGGCTGCGGCACGCTCGGGTCGGAGTCGCCTGAGCGCGGCAGGTCTGGATCGGCGTCGGGGACGCGGAATTTGACCCCGCAGCGGGGGCATTTCGCCGCTCTGCCCACCTGCGCCGCCTGGCAACGAATTTTGTGCCCGTTCGGGCAGAAGAACTCGATCATGGGACTGCTACCAGATCGTACCTCACCCTTACAGCCCAGACAAACCATTTGTCGGGAAAAGCCGTGCTTGACAGCCCACCGCCATGTGCGACACTAAATAATCCGTTGGAGAAGCAGGCCCCGGTTCGAGTTTGCCGCATGTCGATCATTGTTGTCTGCCCCGGTTGCCTGAAGAGTTTCAAGGTCAGCGACAAGCACGCGGGAAAGTCGGGTCCGTGCCCCAACTGCAACCGCATTCTCCAGGTTCCCACCAAAGAGTCCGAAGTCAAGATCCACACGCCCGAGGCGTTTGCCGGCGGCGGAAAGACCACGACGGGCAAGCTGGTCACCAAGCCCATCGCCCACGTCAACGCCAAGCTCAAGCCGGTGACGATGGCTATCCTCGCCGCAAGCGTGGCGAGCGTGCTGCTGGCGACGTGGCTGCTCGGTCGCGCGCACATGTTCGACGTTGATCGGGTCGGCACGTTTCATGCCGTGGTTACGGTCGCCATTGGGCTGCTGTTGCTCTCGCCCCCGCTGACCATCGCCGCCTACGAGATGCTCCGCGACGATGAATTCGAGCCGTTCCGCGGGCGATCGCTCTACCTGCGCTCGGCCGCCTGCGGCTGGGCTTATGCCTCGCTCTGGGGCGTCTTCGCGATGTTGTCTCCCTACATTGTCACCGGTGAAGTGTGGAACTGGTTCTTCGTGCTGCCGTTTCTGGGCGTCGGCGCCCTGCTGCCGATGGGCGCTTTCGATCTGGAATTCAGCGACGGCATTTTTCATTGCGGATTTTACCTTATCGCCACGCTGCTGCTCCGCTGGGCGGCGGGCATGGACCCGATTTGGAGCGTACATTGAGAACGAGACAATCTCTCTTCTGCCTGGCGATCCTCTGCCTCGGATCGTTTATCGCTTCGGCTGCCGAGCCGTTCCGCTTTCCTGAAGGACACTACGGCAAGGGCGAGTTGCGTTACATCAACGGCCTGCCCGTGCTGACGGCCGTTGGGTCGCCGGAGGAGATCGGCGGGCAAATCGGGGCGTTGGCGGTGAAGCCGTCGCTGCCGCTGGTCGCCCATTTCAACGACTTCCTCAAGAAGAAGGGCCTCGACAAAATCTCGCCGGTGATCTTCGCCGCCTCCGAGGCCCTCTACCAGCGCTTTCCCAGCCGATACCGCCGCGAGCTGGAGGCGATGGTCAAAACCTCGGGGGCCGACCGCAACCTGATCGTGCTGGGCAACACCGCCTTCGATCTGGAGCAACTCCTGTTGGGCTGCTCCGGCCTGATTGTCGGCCCCAGCCGCAGCAGCAGCGGCGAAACGCTCTACGGCCGGAATTGCGATTTCCCCTTCACCGACATGATCGAGCAATACAGCCTGGTGATCGTCTATCGCCCGGCCGGCAGGAAGGCCTTCGCGATGGTCACCTTTCCGGGCGTGCTGGCGTCGAACTGCGGCATGAACGAGGATGGTCTGACACTGGGGGCCAACACCGCGCGAAAATCGGCCGACGGCGCGGCGACGTTCAATCCCGCCGGCATCCCCTACTCCGTCGCCGCGCGCGAGGTGATGGAGACCTGCGGCTCGGTGGCCGACTTCGACCGTTGGATCCGCGGAAACCCGCGCACCGGCCAGGGGCTGCTGCTGGCCTGCGACCAGAAGCAGCAGGGCGTCTACGAGCTGACGACCACGCACGTCGGCGTCCGCAAGCCGGAGGACGGCCTGGTCTATTGCACGAATCACTACCGGCTGGCCCCGATGGCGCTGCCCGATCCGAAATGCCGCCGCTACGAGACGCTCGCCACCAGCCGCAACCTCAAACAGCTCGGCGTCGCCGACGTCACCCGGCTGCTGCACGCCGTGAACCAGGGGAGCCACACGATCCAGACGATGGTCTTCGAGCCGGCCAAGCTGGTTTTGCACCTGAGCATCGGCCACGGTCCGACGTCGGCCAGGCCGCTGCGGCGACTGGACCTCAAGCCGCTCTTACAATGACCACGATCCTCGACATTCCCGAGATCGTCGCCCTCGACACGCGGCGGGCGTTGGTGCGGATTCCGCCCGAGGTCGACGTGCCGTTGACGCCGCGGGTGCGGCAACTGATCGACACCGCCGAGTTCCGCCGCCTGGCCCGCATCAGTCAGTTGGGCCTGGTGTCGCTGGTCTATCCGGCGGCGATCCACACGCGATTCGAGCACTGCCTGGGCGTTTATCGCCTGGCGCTGTTGTACTTGAAGCAACTGGGGCACGACGAACGTTTTGCCAAGGCGGTCGATCCGGCCCGGGGCGAGATTTTCATTGTCGCCGCCCTGCTGCACGACCTGGGCCACTGGCCGTTCTGCCATCCGATCGAGGACATGCGGCTGCCGAGCGTGCCCAGCCACGAGTTGTTTGCCAACAGTTTCCTGCTGGAAGGGGAAATTGCCGACGTGCTGCGGCACGATTGGGACGTCAATCCCCGCGAGGTGGTCGCGCTGCTGAGCGAGAAGCCCCGCGACACGGCCGGCAAGATTCTCGCCAGCATGTTGTCCGGGCCGATCGACATCGACAAGATGGACTATCTGTTCCGCGACAGCCTGCACGCCGGCGTGCCCTACGGGCGGCACTTCGACCAGCAGCGGCTGCTGGGCAGTCTGTGCCTGAACGCCGCCGGCGACGGGCTGGCCGTGGCCGACAAGGGCAAGACCGCCACAGAACTGATGGTCTTTGCCCGCTACGTCATGTTCAGCGAAGTCTACTGGCATCACGGCGTCCGCGCGGCGACGGCCATGCTTCAGCGGGCATTCTACCTGCTGCACGGACTGCTCGACCTCGACCCGCTGTTCCGCATGACCGAGCATGAAATGATCGACGAATTGCAGCGTGTCGGCGCGGGCGGGCCGGCCGGCGAACTGCTCGACGGGCTGTTCGGGCCCGCGCGGCGGCTCTACAAACGCCTGGCCCAGTACAGTTTCGTCGAGCATCCCGAACTCTACGATCGCCTCGCGCGGCGGCCGTATCCCTGGCTGGTCGCCTGTGCCGAGCGTTTCGCCGCCATCATCAGCGCGTCGCTGGGGCGGGTGGTGGCGCCGCACGAGCTGCTGTTCGACGCCCCGCCGGTGACCCGCGAGGTGCAATTCGACGTTGAAATTCATTTCCCCAAAGAGGACCGCTACCACCCCTTGGGCGAGGTCTCGCCGGTGATCCGCGCATTGGCGACCGAGCAGTTTGACGATTACGTGAAGCGCGTCCGCATCTTCGCCCATCCGCGGCTGGCGGCCGAACTCCGCCGCCTCTCCGACCTGCCGGAGCTGCTCGCCCGGGCGATCGAGCAGACCGAATGAGGCGTCGGGCGATGCGAGCGAACCGCTCCCCTGCGGGGCGCGGCTAAACGAAACTCTCTTTGCCAGGCAGTGAACCGCTCGGAGAATCGCTACAATCGGAATCGTCGCTGCCCCACCACGATTGCCGCCGTCCGCGTGGGCTAGACTTCTCTTGGGCAATTCGCCGCGATCGTGGAGGCCAATCATGGGGCATTACGTCGAGTGGAAGCCGTTCTATAGCGTCGGTGACGCGACGATCGACGAACAGCACAAAAAGCTGCTGGGCATTGTGGATGAGCTCTACGTGGCAACGCAGATGGGGCACAACGCTGCCCGGGTCCAAGCCGTCGTCGAGCGGCTGGTGGAATACGCCATGAGCCACTTCCAGCACGAGGAGCGGGCGATGTGGGACTGCGGCTTTCCCGACTTCGAGGCCCACAAAGCCCTGCACGACGAAATGCGGCGGCGCTCGCTCGAATTCCAAGCGAATCCGGCGGCGCTGAGCGAAAACGACCTGCTGCAATTCGTCAAGAGCTGGTGGGTTCGTCACATCCAGAACCAAGATCGCAAGTACGCCCCCTATCTCGACGCCGTCGCCCGGCAGCCGGCCAAGATGGCGTGACCTGCATTTCTCGCCGCGGTGGATACTTCTCACGGTGGGGCAGACATTCCTGTCTGCCTAGCGGAGGGCAGCAACCGGGGCAGACAGGAATGTCTGCCCCACCGGAGGAAATTGCGAAGCCGCAAGCGGCTTGGACGCCGGGACGCCAGCGAGACGATCCAGTCACTTCTTGCCCGGCTCGGGCAGCAGGCGTTCGGAGAAGCGGTTGACATAATGGATGCTGCTGGCATCGCCGTGGAAGCCGACGACGTGCTTGTCGATTTCCAATTCCTGGCCAAGGATTCGGCCGGCGTCGATGTCGAACCGCACCCGGCCCGACACCTCGCGCTGCACCAGTTGCGACTCGACCTGTGGATCGTCGATCGGCGTGAGGATTGCAGTCGAGACGCGGATCGTGGCCACGCCGGTCTTGACGTCCTCCAGCTCGAATTCTTGAATCGCCTTGACCTTCTTCATCACTCCGTTGGGCAAGGGAATCTCGATGTTCTGCGGCAGCGACCAGGTATGGCCGACAGCCACCGCCTCCTGGGGCAGCGGAATCGTGACCCAGTTCAAGCCGGCCGCCACCGCATCGGGTGAGCCGGCGGCAGCCTGCGCGCTCTTCTTGCGATCCTTGCGTTTGAGGACTTTGCCGCAGGCGTCCATTTTCACGACCGAGAGCACGACGCCCACCGATTTGGCCACGCCCTCGAATCCCGCCGGCGGCGTCTTGTCGGTGCGGCTGTCGTAATGCACCTCGCCGCGGCCGGTGAGTTTGTGCCGCATGTCGACCCACTGGACGCGATGTTCGAACAGGGCGGTGCCGTCGGGCTCGACCTTGCCCACCCGCCACAGGCTCACCGAATTGCTCAGCGTCTCGGTGGTTTGGGTCTGCCGCGACATCGTGGCGCGGACCATCGAACGATGCTCGACTTCCCAGCGGATCGTCTCGCCCGGATGAAACTTGTAGCGGAGCGTATACTTCTGCCCATCGCCGGCGGCGGCAGAAAGCGCGAAAAACGCCGCCAACGCCACGGCAGCCATGCCACCAGTGAGATTCCTCATGGTCACATCCTTGCGTCTAACCGTCGTTGAGTTTCAATCGCCCGCCCCAGCCGAGTTTCTCCCGCAGGGCGCGGTAGTACGTGTGGCTGGGGTCGGAAACGAGTTTGAATCGCGCCTCCGACCGCTCCACCCGCACGCGATCGCCCGGCTGCAAACGGCCCACAACACGGCCGTCAACTACCAGCGACGTGCCTTCGTTCGGCCGTTCGACCTCGAGCTCGTACGCGCGATCGGCCGAATCGACGACCGGCCGCATCGTCAGCGTGTGAGGATTTAGCGGCAAAACGACGAACGCCTGCAAGTCCTTGCGGAGGATCGGGCCGCCGGCCGCCAGGCAATGCGCGGTCGAGCCGACCGGGGTGCTCACGATCAAACCGTCACAACTATAAGTGGTCACCAATTCCGAGTCAACGTAAAGATCGACCTTGATGATGGCGAAGGGGGTGCCGGCGTGGATCGCCGCCTCGTTCAGCCCAAGCTGGCGGGCAACGGGGCGCCGCGGCGCAGCAGCGAGCACTCGAACATCAAGTGCTCGATGGTGTGCAGCCCGTCGGTGCAGAAGTCCTCCAACACGTGCGGGAGATCGTCCGGGGCGAGATTCGCCAGAAACCCCAATTTTCCCAAATTGATCGCCACCACCGGTACCTGCCGGTGCCCCATTTGACGCGCCGCGCGGAGAATCGAGCCGTCGCCGCCCAGCACGATCGCCACGTCGGCTTCGATCTTCGACAAGTCCTCCGCGCCGCTGAAATCGGTGCAGACGATCCGGGCGTAGCGTTCGATCGCCGGACGCAGGCGATCGGCCTCGGCAAGCACGTCGGGCCGTCCCCCGGCGCCAAGTAGAAACGCGCGGAAGGGCGGGCACGGCTGCGGCGATCGGACTGTCTCGGCCATGTTGATCGGCGTAAACGGATGCGGACGTACTCCTCACGCTCCGCGCGAGGCGATTTCAACGCGATGTTTCCCTCACGCGGAGCGTGAGGAGTACGTTTTTCTTAGGGCTTCTCAATCTACCATAGCATACGCCTCGGACGCCGCCGCTACATCGCTGTCGGTCCGAAGGCTCGGCTGTGCCTGGCCGACATCGTCTGCATCTGGCTGGACCAGTCGGCCTTCGCGCACTGAAAGGCATGAGCGGGGCAATGCGAACACTCGCCGTGGCCGCCCTGCTCCGGCCGAATCACGTGCATCTGCCGCACTTCGACCGTCGTCTCGATGCCCGACGGGTCGTGCGAGATCGTCCGCGAGATCGGCTCGTTCTCGATCGCCACCACCACGTGCCAATACGCGCCGGGATGGTCCATGCACTGGCGGTTGAGCGCCAAGACGGTGGCTTCGGCCTGCGGATACGCCAGCCACTGGCCGCCGACCTGTTCGCGCGATTTCCAGACGCAATTGGGCACGTCCAGCGGAGAGTTCGGCTCCCAGCCGTCGGGCCACCAGATGGCGGTGACTTTGTAGACCACGGGCGTGCAGAGTCGGGCGGCCGGCCAGACTCGGCCCGTCCCCCCCGGCTCGATCACCACCGCCCAGCGATCGTGACGCTGCGCCTCGGAGGCTCTCGTTGTGTTCGATCGCCCGATCCAGCGAGGTAAACAGGTCGTCCGATTCGGCCAGCACCTCGACCGGCCCGTTGAGTTCCAGCGGAACGTCGTCGGCGCACTCCGGCTGCCAGCGTTCCGGCCAGCGGATGGTCATTACTTGATACTTGGACATGAATTGATCCTCATGCAGCGTGCCACGACAGAGTATTCTACCGCAGGCGAGCCCTCGTTGGTACGGCGGAGCGACGGTTTACATCCGCCACCCGTTCGGCAGCGTCGTCCCCTTTCCCATCGCCACGATGCCGTCGCGAACCATGCCGTAGGGGGTCTCTTCGGTATCGTCGAGGCCCTGCTCGTTGACGACGCGGACGTTGCGGCCGATGCGGCAGTTCTTGTCGACGATGGCCCCTTCGATGTGCGAGCCGTCGCCGACGCCCAGCGGCGGATTGCCGTTGGCGCGATGGTTGGCCACCGCGTCCGAGGTTTCGTAGAAGTCGGCCCCCATCAGGATCGAATTGCGGATCACGACGTTGCGGCCGATCCGGCAGCGCAGGCCGATGACGCTGTTCTCGATCACCGCCCCGGGCTCGATCACCGAGCCGTCGGCCACCAGGCTGCCGCGAACCACGGCGTCGTCGACCCGCGTCGGCGGCAGGAAGCGGGCGTGCGAGTAGATCGGGGCCTCGGCCGACGCCAAATCGAACGGCGCGTCGGGCCGCGTCAAGCCGAGGTTCGCCTCGTAGAACGATTTGATCGTGCCGATGTCCTCCCAGTAGCCGTCGAAGAGATGGACCTGCACGTGCCGTGTGCGGATCGACGCCGGAAACACCTCTTTGCCGAAGTCGCGGTAGTCGGTCTTGCCCAGCACGTCGAACAGCGCCTTGCGGTTGAACAGGTAGATGCCCATGTTGGCCAGGCAGTCGCGGCCGCCGCTGGCGATGCCGCGGGCGTCGATCCAGGCCGGATCGGTCCGCACCATGCTCAACTCCAGTTCTGTTTTCGGCTTTTCCAGGAATCCGACCACCCGGCCGGTGTCGTCCAACCGCATGATGCCCGACGAGGCCGCCTCGCGGCTGTGCACCGGCACGGCGGCGATCGTCACGTCGGCGCCCGCCTGAATGTGCGAGGTGAGCATGTCCTGATAGTCCATGCGGTACAACTGGTCGCCGGAGAGGATCAGCACGTAGTCGATGCCGGGCTGTTCGACGTAGCGGAGGTTCTGCCGCACGGCGTCGGCGGTGCCCTGGTACCAGTCGGCGTTGTCCAGCGTTTGCTGTGCGGCCAGCACCTCGACAAACCCGCCGTCGAAAGGGTCGAAGGTGTAGGTGGCGCGGATGTGGCGGTGCAGGCTGACGGAGTTGAACTGCGTCAACACGTAACAGCGATTCAGGCCGCTGTTGATGCAGTTCGACAGGGGGATGTCGATCAAGCGGTACTTTCCGGCCACGGGCACTGCCGGCTTGGAGCGGTATTTCGTGAGGGGATACAGCCGCGTGCCTTGCCCGCCGCCGAGAACCAGCGTAACCACGTTCTTCATGCAGAACCCTCGACTGTTGAGAAGCCAACCGACGGATGCCCAACCAACCTGCATTTCGCACCACGGTGGAGCAGACATTCCTGTCTGCCCCGCGGAGTGCGGCGACTAGGGCAGACAGGAATGTCTGCCCCACCGCACATTCTGTTGGCCGTCTTCCCCGTGTATTGAGAAATGCGGGCTAACCAAGTTTACCGGCCGGCGGAGGGCAGGGGAATGGGCGAAGGCGGTACAGGCGGGGCCAAGCCGGCGATTTTTGGCGAGAGACTGCTCTTGCCCGCTGCCGCGGTTTTCGCTAAAAGCGCGGCGAAAATCGCCCCGATCCCCCTCTTCCGGACTCTTTTCTGATAGGATCGAGCCATGTTCCGAGCCCGTTTGCGTCTGCTGATTATCCTGGCCCTGCTGGCTGCGACTTTGGTTCCCACGGCGGAGGCCGAGGTTCTCGATGCCGCCACGATGAAGGCGGTCCTCCGGGCGGCCACGCCGGAGCAAGAGGCATTCATCGATTATGTCATCCTCCGCGTCACTAAAAAAACCCTGCCACTCGATCTGGTCCAAAGCACGTTCCTTTGGGCAAGAAAGAAGCCCCACCACCGGTTCTACTATTTCAAACAAGCCCTGATCGTTCGCGCGGCGAAGCAGGGAATCCGGCTGTAGCCGCTGCTTGCCGGACACTTGGCGACGTTTACAATATCAACAGAACCGGCTGTGAAAAATCACGCCCATCTGTCGGCATCAGCGACAGAGGCATTCGGTCGGGAGAGGTTTATCGAGGGTCGTATGGTCGATAAGCCTCTAGGGCTGCGGTACTCGCGCTACCGTGCCCGATAGGGGTGGCAGGCAA
>CAWDLR010000005.1:0-122253 GCA_963803125.1 uncultured Planctomycetaceae bacterium
GACGGATTGACGGACCCCGAAGAGTACCACGAGTTCGCTCCAAGCAAGAATGAGGTGGCCTACCTCTGCCAGCGGCTCAACGGGTTGGTCACGATCAAGCACAAAAAGGACTGCCTGGACCTTCCCGACAAGCGCTATCGCAAAATCATCTGCAAGCCGAGCGCGAGCACCCTGCGGGTGGCCGAGGCCATCATCCGCGCGGCCCCCAACGCCATCACCGGCATGACGCTCTTGCGCGAGCTAAGCGACGGCTTCCAGTACCGCGAAGTCCAAGACGGCGTGTGCCGATGCACGCACTGCACCGATGGCAGCGTGGCTGAATGGGCGGACCCGGAGAACCCGGATCGCACCTATGAGGCCATCGACATGCTGGACCCTGATCTGGTCGCCACGTTGCGGAAGCAGTCGGTGGCCTGCCCGGTGTGCGGCGGCTCGCGGGAAGTGCCTAAGTTGATGCGCGTCGCCCGCGAAGTTCCATGTCCCAAGGACGCGGCACTGAAGATGCTTTTGGACGAGAACGAAGAGACCGGCCGCATCGTGATCTTCGCCGGCTTCACGGGTTCCGTCGATAGGGTCGTCAAGCTGTGCCTCAAGGACAAATGGAACGTCGTGCGCTGCGACCAGGGTGCTTTTCGGGTCTTGACGCACGACGGCGAAGGCGTCAGCGAAGAGCCGCTGGATTACTGGGCCAACATGAACCATCCGCGGATTGCGTTCTGCGCAAACCCGGAGTCGGGCGGCATGAGTCTGACGTTGGTGGAGGCCCGTACTGCGGTCTACTGGTCCAACTCGTGGAAGCCGGAATACCGCGTCCAGAGCGAAGACCGAATTCACCGCATCGGCATGGACCTCAACAAAGGCTGCTTGATTGTGGACCTGGTTCACCTTCCGAGCGACGAGCGCGTGTTGGATGTGATCCGCGAGAACCGGCGGTTGGAGCTAATGACGCTGGGCGAACTAATGGCCGGCATCCAGTGGGAAAGCGAAGCCTCCGAAGGGACCATTCAAGTCGTAGAGGCGATGTCGTAAGCCGCGCTCGATGCGACGCCATCTGTCCGCAAAAACGTCCAGGCGATTGATTGATCGAAAGGCAACCATGACCAAACTCAATGACGCGCAAGTCACCGACATCAAGGCCAAGCTCAGCCAGGGCATGACGCAGCCCAAGGTGGCGGGACTGTTCCACGTCAGCCGGTCCCTCATCTCCGACATCGCCACCAGCCGTGCTCATGCCGACGTGCCCTGGCCGGAGAACGGCCCACCTCGCAAACGCGCCGGCGGACAGCACAAGGCGCTCCCTGACTACGATCCGACCAACGACCGCATCATGGAGTTGGAAGCCGAAATCGTCCATCTCACGGAAGAGCGAAACCGCGAGCGGCAAAAGGTCAAGGCCAGTGCCAAGAGCGCCGGCCTGTTCAAGGCCGTCGTCGGCGAAATGGAGCAGCGGGTCAAGCCGTTTGCGGCCCTGCCGCCCGCCCTAGAGTTTCGCCGGAAGGCAGAAATCGTTGAGCACGTCGTCATGCACCTTTCGGACGGCCATCACGATCAAGTCGTGCGGCCCGAGGAAGTCGGCGGACTGGAAGAATATAACTTTCCCGTCTCGTGCTGCCGTGCCGAGCGCTACGTGGATACGGTGGTCGAATGGTGCCACGATACGCTAGCCCCGAAATTCGCGTTTCCGGTCTTGTGGGTACTGGCCTATGGCGACTACACCAGCGGCGAAATTCACCGGGCGTGCGAGCGGTCATACTACCGCAACCAGTTCAAAAACTGTCTCGCCATTGGGCAACTCCACGCCCTGATGTACCGCGACTTGGCGGCCCACTTCGAGCAGGTCAACGTCCTGTATCTGGCCGGCAACCACGGTCGCCGCACGCCCAAGAAGGACTACCTCGGTGCCCACGACAACTGGGATTATCTCGTCGGCGAGGTGGCTAGGCTGCACTGCCGCGATTTGGGAAACGTCCACTTTACGATCCCCGATGCCTGGAGCGCCAACGTCAACATCAACGGCGTCGGCTTCAACGTCTCGCACGGCGATGACGTTCGCTCCAACCTGGGCATCCCCTGGTACGGCATGGTCCGGCGTCAAAAAGGGCTGATCGCCCTGGGCGCGGCCGCCGGTGCCCAGCGCTGCCGCTATGTGCGAGACAACAGCTTGAACTTTGAGCGCCCGGCACATTTCATCTCCGTTCTGGACCCGGCAATTGGGACCGGACGGTTGACGGACCCGTGGTATCAAGCAGGCCGAACCGTCATCGGTTGTGACGTTGCCAACGTGAATCCTGCCTGTCACCAGTTCATCCGCGGTCGCTTTGAGGATCAAGAGAGGATCGCGCCGCGGCCCGACCTGGTGCTCTGCAATCCGCCGTTCAACGGAGCCGACGGCAAACAACTGTACCCCGAGGTATTTCTGCGTCATGCCTTCACGCTGTTCGGTGACACGATTCCCGTTGTGCTCTTCGTGCCAATGGGTTTTCGCTTGAACCAGCGGCGCAAAAGCACACGTTGGCGATGGCTCCGTGAAAGCCGGGCAAAGATCGCATCCGTTATCAGCCTGCCGCTCGACATATTCCCCGATGTGGAGTTTCACGCGGAAATCCTGGTTTTCAACGTCAAGGGGTTGGAACCGCACTACTTCCTGCCCGAAGAGGCCCTGACATGAGCGACCCCATTCCGCCGGACGTAATCACTGAGACATCGCTGAATCGACAACTGCCCGAGATCGGTCGTGAACAGATCATCAAGGCCCTGGACCTCGCTGTCTTGAAGCCGGATGCACGCTTAGAGGACGTGACGAACGCCGCCCGTGTCGTCGAAGACATGGGCTTGGCTTCGCTCTGCGTGGCGTCCTACAACGTCGCCGTCGCCAAGCAAATCACCTCCCGCGTGTGCTCCGTGATCGGCTTCCCGCACGGCAATATGTCGCCCCAGACCAAGTACCTGGAGGCGGCAGTAGCCATTGAAGATGGTGCAACGGAACTGGACGTAGTGATGAACTACGGCCGTTTCCTGGAGGGCCGGGACACGGTGGTCGTCCAGGAATTAGGGCGCATCGTCCAGTTGGCGCACACGAAGAAGGTGCTCGTCAAGGCGATCCTCGAAACGTGCTACTACCAGCCGGGCCAGATCATCGAAGCCTGCCGCCTGTGCGTTGACTGCGGTGTGGACTTCGTGAAACCGTCCACCGGCTTTGCCTTCGGCGGGGCGACACCCTGGGCCGTGGAACTGATGCTGGAAGCCGTCAAGGGTGCCGCCCAAGTCAAGGCCAGTGGCGGCATCAAGACCTACACCGATGCGGCGCTCTATCTCGGTCTAGGCTGCACGCGGCTTGGGTCGTCCCGCTGCTTGGACCTACTGCCATAAGGCGACTTCGAGATTGATTGGACCCAACTCTGATCTGGGACAACCATGCCACGTTTCTACGCGCCACCTGCCAATGGAGACGGTTGGACGGACTGGCAATTGCCAAGACGCCGTTACAGGGCGGGCTGTTGCGACTGTGGTTTAGTCCATGACATCGAGTTTCGCGTGATTGTCGTTGGCCGTCAACGACGTGACGGAACCTACCCCACGCTGAAGATCAATCCCGCACATTGCCGGATTCAATTTCGTGCTCGGCGAAATGAGCGAAGCACCGGGCAAATGCGCCGGCATCACAAACCAAAGTAACCAGAAAGCGGAGTCCCAACATGCAATTCGTGAAGAACATCGCCCCAGTCGGCATCCTCATCATCGGCGTCATTGCCATTGTGTTCTACTGTCCGTCGTTTCTGCCGGCGGCCAGTCCGACGCCCGCCCCAATTGTGGCACCGGCTCCAAAACCGGCTTCCAAGCCGGCTCTTCCACAACTTGCCGCCTTTACGGCGACATGGTGCGGTCCTTGTCAACGTGCCAAACCCATAGTCGATCAAATCGAGAAAGCGGGTCTGGCGGATGTCGTTCGCGTTGACATCGACAAGCAACCCGACACGGCACGTCAGTATCAAGTCTCTAGCGTGCCGACCTTCATCCTCTACCGAGTGGGCAAGGAAGTTCTACGCACGCATGACATCGGGAAGGTCAAAAGAGCCCTCCACGAGTAGCGTCCCCAGTTGTCGAGAACCAGGCTGATTCAAGTGACGGAGATGCCACATGACGCTACGACCAATCCGCCGTGCGGACACACCACGCCGCAATGCTCCTTGCCCATGCGGAAGCGGGAAGAAGGCCAAACGTTGTTGCCTACCCAACATTCATCGGCTGGCATCGTTGCCGGTCGCCTTTCGCACCGAGGCCATTGTCTCCCAGATTCTTGGCCATCCGCTCCATATCGCCCCACGGAGCCCGCACCACCCCACGAGTAGGTTGCCATGAAACTGCCACGGTCTCTCAGCTATTCATCGCTCACTCTCTGGGAAAACAGCCCCGAAGAGTTTTACGTCCGCTACCTCGCAGACCATCCGGCTCCCCGTCTGCCTCAAGAGCCGCCAATGGCGGTCGGTTCCGCTTTCGATGCCTATGTGAAGGCGGCCATCAACTACATCCTTTATGGCACGGCCGTCTCGCCGCAGTTTGAGTTTAGTGCGATCTTCGAGAGCCAAGTGGAGCCGCAGAACCGAGACTTCGCGCTTGCGGCCGGCAAGCACGTCTTCAAGGCATACAAACTGTGCGGTGCTTTCGACGACCTGATAAAGCTGCTCCGGCAGTCCATCGAACCACCCCGCTTTGAATTCAAGGTGGACGGCACCATTGCAGGTGCCCCGTTCACCGGCAAGCCTGACTGCCGTTTTGTGCTCGACTTCGGCTCAGGACTGATCCATTGCATCCTCGATTGGAAAGTCCGGGGCTACTGCTCGAAATACGCCGCCAGTCCGTCGAAGGGCTACATGCTCTGTCGGGACGGCTACAAGAGTGAGAAGCCCAGCCGGAGCCACGGTGCTGAGCACGACAACTACCTTGCCTACAACCACCGTGGCTTGACGATCAACTCCGGCTACCTGGAGTATTGCAACGACGAGTACGCGGACCAGCTTTGCCTTTACGGCTGGCTGCTGGGCGAGCAGCCTGGCGACGAGAACGTGGTGGGCATGATCGACGAGATCGTCAGCAAGCCGGCCAGTCCGACACCGTTGCTCCGCATCGCCAACCATCGTGCTCGCGTGAAAGCGGACTACCAACAGAAGCTCTTGGAGCGGGTCGGTCGTTGTTGGCAGGCGATCACATCGGGCAACGTCTTTACCGATCTGACCCCCGAGGAAAACGCCGGCCGGCGCGAAGTGTTGGAAGAAATGGCCTTGAGTCTCGGCAAGACTGCCGGCCCGTATGACGACTGGTTCAACGAAGTCACCCGGCCGCAATTCAAGAGGTAACACCGTGTACAAGATCAATGAAGTGACTCTTCAGCGCGTGCAACTAGCCCGCAGTAACGCCGGCGCGCATGACCGAAATCCTCCAAGCCTTGGAAACGGCCCTCAACAAGTACGGCACGGAAGACGCCTCCGTCACCCTCGAATACGTTCAGGAAGGGGACGTGTTCACTGAGCTTGATTTGGTTCCGACTCTCACCATTGGCTTGCGAAAGGCAATTTCCACCGATTCTTCCCCTCGCCTGCTTCTGCGTGGCGATGGTTAGCACGTACTGGGCTGTCTGGCGAATCACCCTGCGGTATCGGCATGTATACCGACTTGATCCTTGACCACTATGAACGTCCGCGACACAAGGACGTGCTGCGCTGGCCAACGCACCGTGGCACCTACCACAATCCGTTGTGCGGCGACGAAATCACGCTGGAACTTCGGATTGCGGACGGTGTAATCCAAGACGCCTGCTGGTCGGGACATGGCTGCTGCATGACGGTGGCCGGGGCTTCCATGCTGACGGAACGACTTCAAGGCATGGCAAGCTGTGAGGCGTGTCATCTGGAATCCGACACATTCCTCAGCCTCTTCGGCGATGACGTGCCCAAAAATCGCAAAGGCTGCTGCCTTGTGGCCTGGCACGCTCTGCAAAACCTGGAACCCGTGAGGCCGCATCCATGCGCCACCGACTCTACAACGGCGACTGCCTTGAAATCCTGAAACGGCTGCCCCACTACGACTGTCTCTTCGCTGATCCGCCCGACAACATCAGGTTGGGCTACAGCGAGTACGCGGACAGCCTGCCCGACGCCGAGTACGCGCGGCTCCTGAAAGACTGGCTGTACCTCTTCCTTCTCAAGGCCGGCGTGGTGTGGGTCAGCTTCAATGCGAAGTGGACCTTCGAGATGGGCCGCATCGTCTGCAATCTGCGGCGTGACTATCCGAAGCTGGAAGCCAAACCCTGCGTGCAGACCTACACTTTCGGTCAGCATAACCACCACGATCTAGGCAACAACCATCGACCCTTGTGGCGATTCCGGGCAGACTCGGAAAAGACTCCACTCTACCCGGACCAGATTCGCGTGCCGTCATGGCGTCAAGAGCATGGCGACAAGCGGGCCGATCCCCGTGGGCGAGTGCCAGGCGACGTGTTCGACTTCACGCGAGTCGTCGGCAACTCGAAGCAGCGCCGCACTTGGCACCCGACCCAACTCAACGAGGGCTTGGTGGAACGGTGCATCCTCATGTCTACGTCGGCCCGGAACGGGGACGGTGAGGGTTTGACGGTTGTGGACCCGTTCGGCGGCACGGGCACAACTTTACGAGTGTGTAAACGCATCAATCGTCCATGCACCGTGATCGAACTGGACCCCGGCTACTGCGAGAAGATCGCAGAAGAGAACAGAATGGCAAAGTGGTCCAACACGGGACCCTGGCGGGCCGGCGACCATGAGTTCCGTTGGGAAACCCCCTGCACCATGACGGCCTGATGTCGGAGGTTTTACCCATGCTGGTTGTGCGAATTGAGCTTTGGCCACACGGCGACATGACCCGCCGCAAGACCCTTGCGACTGGTTTTATTGCCAACACTGGTACAGGCACACCTACCCGAGGGAATTACCGGGTGGAACTGAGAGATGCTCTCGGCCGCCCCTGGCGTCGTGGCACGGTGGAGGGCTTCCCTCGTAAACGCTTGCTCGCCTGGGACTTGCTTTTCCGAGCACTGAGCAATTTGATCGGCGACCGCAATTCTACTCTAACTTCTCGCCGCGTTGCTGATTTAACTGGTGGAAACGAACTATCCACCTCGCGTAAGGGGACACAATATGACGCCCGAGAAACTGGAACTGATCCTTGAGCAACACGACATCCCCCGGACCTTCTGGCCCCAGATGAAGGCCCTCGTCTTCGACGGTACGCGGCCGAGCCGCACACTGCTGACCCGGCTGCGTCGTGTGACCAACTACAAGGCCGCCTTGGACACGATTCTGGCGGAACTATCCAAGCAGGTCAAGCATAGATTTCCGCCGCCCCTTCGACACCATAAACCTCTGGAGGTTCCCGCATGACGCCCGCCGTCGATTTCACAGGCCGGACCATTGAAGCCGGCCACGTCGTCGTCTATCCCGTTCGCCGTGGCAGCGCAATGTGGCTCAACAAGCTGAGCGTCACGCAGGTCCGCGACGACAGCATCGCAGGCTACAACAGCACCGGCAAACTGCTGACCATCAAGAACTTGCAGAACGTGGTGATTATCGGCAGCCAACCCAGCGAGTGAGGTCAGCATGACGCTGTACGACCTTCATTGCGACGCCTGCAATGCTGTCTTCGAGGCATGGCAAGAACGGAACGCGGAAGGCCCCTTCCGCTGCCAGAAATGCGGCAAGAAGAGGGCTCACCGCACGCTGCTCGCGCCGCCGGCCTACCACGACCACTACAGCCCACTCCATCCGCGTGCCGGCCGCGGAAAGGGCATCGGACGGAAGGCGTGAATCCACCCAGGAGCGCGCCATGCAATTCGTCCGCAAGAAGAAACGCGGTCAGAACCAAAAGGCACGCCGAAGCTGGTTCAGCCAAGACGGCTACCGCATCATCTGGCGCAAGGAAGTCCACGGTGTGCGCGTGCCGCCCCGCTTTCAGGCGTGCGTGCGGATCGTGATTCCGCACAGTGGCAACAGAGACGACAACTTCCAGATGTGGGACTTCGTGAACCGCAAACGCCGCCTCTACAAGACGATGAAAGCGGCCGAAGAGGATTGCGAGAAGCACAAGCGACTCTGGCTGAAGGCGTGTGAGGCCACGGGCATTCGCGCTTTGCAGGAGATCTTCAGCAAGCTCCCACTGGGGATACCCCTGTGGGCCAAAAAGAAAATCAATCGTAAAGCCTACGCCTTGCTGACGGAAAATCAGCCCGCACAAGGCGAGGAGGAGGGAGTGTGACATGGCGATGGCACGCGCCAGACAAACCGACAACAAGGTGAGCATGGAGGAAGCGACCAGTCTGGGAGGCCGCCGCAAGGCCCTGGCCGCCCGCCGCAGCAAGACGGAACTGGCCGCACTGCGAGAGACGCTAAGGGCGCAGGCTGAAACGAAAGGCCCCCGGACCAAGGCCAAGATCGCTGCCACTCTGAAAGAGATTGCGGACAGGCACGGCGACCACGAGTACCACCGTGCCCTTCGTGAGTTGAACACGACCTACAAAGGGATGGACGTGATCCCCGAGAAGATCGCCAACGGCCCTGGGAGGTAAGACATGGCACGAGCACGTGCGAGACAACTGCCGCTCACCAAGGCAATGGACGCCGAAGCGCGCAAACAAAACAAGCTGGTGGGCAATCAAAAGGACCGAGGCAAGGCGGAACTGGCTGCCCTGCGGGAAAGTCTCAAGGGCCAAGCCCGCCACGTTGTCAACCGGCCAGGCGCAAAATCCAAGGTCGATGCCGTTCTTCAGCAAATCCGCAAGCGGTACGGCGACGCCGAACTGCAACGGGCCATCCGAGAGTTCAACATCACGTTCCACGGCATCCAGCGCGACCCGGAAGAAGGCAAGAACCCGAGACACGGCTAATGGCGGAGTTCTGTCCACGTTGCGGATCGCCTGTTGATGCCGGCGGGGATGAACGCCGTCTCTGCGATACCTGCGGCTGGTTTGGCGACAACGGTGAGACCACCAAGCAGCCACCGGACGCGGACCAGTTCAATCCCGTGTTGGCCGCCGTCCAGACGCTCACCTTGTTCCGGGATGTGTGCCGCCAGGAGTTGATGGCAGAGCAAATCTACGATGCCGGATACGCGACCGAAACCGATCTCCGCAAGATCAAGACTGAGGCCCGCAACTCGTTTTACTCCTTGGTCGAGATGTTCACAGCACTACGCCGGCCACATGACCCGCCTTCAATAGTCCCATGAAACTCTGTCCCGAGTGCGAGCGCCCTCTACGGCAACTGGACCCTACGAACCCTGGCTGCACGCTTGCCAAGTGCTCGTGCGGCTGGATGGGGGAGTTCGTCTACGGACTTTCGGAGCCACGACTGCCAAACCCGAAGCCGGTCCTGCCATACGTCTCAATCGACATCGAGACCACGGGCTTGGACCCGGAGACCTGCCAGACGCTTGAGATCGGGGCGGTTTTCGACAACTGGACCTTGCCGATCCGCCAACTTCCCACGTTCCATTGCTACGTGGTTCATCAACAGATCATCGGCACGCCTTCTGGTCTGGCGCTGAATGCCGACATCCTGCACCGGCTCTCTAATCCGTCGCCGGGTGAGGATTTCCTTCAACCCCATGAGGTCGCCGACGTCTGGGCGGCATGGCTGGGCCGATGCGGCTGGGACCTGTCCACGGGGATTACGCCGGCCGGCAAGAACTTCGCCAGCTTCGACCGGCAGTTTCTCAAGCGGCTCCCTGGGTTCGAGAAGAAGGTCCGGCTACACCATCGCACGCTTGATCCGGCCATGCTCTTTTGGCTTCCAGGCGATGACAAGCTGCCTGACAGCAAGACATGCTATGATCGCGCCGGGATGAACCCGAAGGTGGCCCACACTGCGATGGAAGACGCATTGGCGGTTGTGCAATTGATCCGCACCGGCATCAAGCGGCTGAGGCCCTGCTGACGCTCAGCAGAAAACGGTCGGCCTCAACTCTAACTTTTCGCCCATTCGCTGATTTAACTGGCTAGGAGGCATCTATGGCAACAAAGACCGCACGAGCGACCGTCGAACTCACAAAGAACGACGAGGGCACTTGGCTGAACGTGGAGATCGCCGGTCGGAAGGCCAGCCTCTCCCTGAACAACAGCGACCACGGCCCGATGGTCCGTGACATTCTGTGCGAGTGGGGCGAATCTCACTTCCGGCCCACGGGAAAGGCCAAAACAGCCCTGATTCTCTTGGGCGAATGCCTGTTGGCCGGCCTTGTCACCTTGGTTCTGGCGGGCACGATCGCCGGAGCCGTCTACCTCTGCTATGCCCACGCCGGCTCGATGGCCGAGGGCTTTGGGCTGGCCATCGGTGCCGGCTTGCTCGGCGGCGCAGTGCGGTACTTCAAGACGACCCGCAGGATGCTCTGTCATCTGACTGCGGGAAAACTGTTCAAGTAGCAATGCTCGATCCCGAGGCCCCATCCGAAAGGTAAACCCATGATCCGTTCTTTGTTTGTCTGCTTGATCCTCGCCTTCACCATGACCCCCGACCAGTGCCTCGTGGAGCAGGGGCGCGCCTGGCACGTGCAAAGCATCGCCACCGGCCAGCCTTACCCAGACTTGCAAAAGGCCGCCGAAGAGCACGCCATCTACCAGGCCCACGTCCAAGTCCAGGGACATCAGGGATGGAAGCAGCGGGTCGCCAGTTTGCGGCGGAAGTTACCCGACTGCCACACCTTCGCCGAGGTGGCCAATGAAAGTTGGCCGGGACAGGACATGGACGCCGCGGCCTATGAGATGTATCGCTCCTGGAAACTCTCCGCCGGTCATTGGTCCGCCGTCAACGGCCCCTGCCGCTACTACGGCTACGCCATGCGGCTGGGCAGCAACGGCGTCTGGTACGCCTGCGGCATCTTTGCGCAATAAGCCTCGAACATCTTGCTACCCACACACCTTCCACATAGCCCCTGGGACAAATGCCATGAAACTGATCGCCAAGCACCCGCACAAAACCATTACCCAAGTCTGCCTGTTGATCCTGATCCTCTGCGCCGTGCTGATCTTCGGCTGGGAAAATGGCCTGTCTGCTTCCGTATCTCGACCAGGGGCGTCAGCAGCCGTACCGATCGCTCAGACCACAGTTGCGCATGTGCCAACTCTGGCTCCGCCGCCGGTAATCTCGTCATCCAGAGAATCAGGTGTGATAGAGGTCCGAGTCGAGGCTGAAGTTGCCCCGTCCACCGATCAGCCGGCCCAACTGCCTCGCCGCCGAGGCATCTTTCGAGGTCGTCGATGAATCCGGCCGTGGCTCAACTCTACGATGAGTACCTGCAACGCACCGGCGAGATCGCTGCTGCCGCCTCGTTGACTTTGGCCGACGTGATGCAGTCTGCGAGGAAGGCTGATCGGGTGGGGGCGACGCCTTCACCCGATCAACCACTCACTGTGCCGGAGGTCGCCAAGTTTCTTCGGGTCCGGCCCGACAAGATACTGTCGTGGATTCGCTCTGGCCGCCTGCGTGGCTACAATGTTGCCGAACGCGAGAACGGACGGCCCAAGTACCGAGTCAATCCTGACGACCTGCAATCGTTCATGCAGCAACGGGCCGTCACTCAGCCGGCTCCGAAGGGGCGGCCGATTGGCCGTCACCGGATTCCACAGCCGAAGTGGCAGCCGCATCTTTGAATAGCCAGTCGTGAATATGATCGGTCACGGTTCTTAGTCGATCGTCGCTCACCTGGAGACGGTTGTAGACGCCCAGCATGTCCGCCGACAATCGCTTGTGTCCAAGGATGGTGCGCATGGCCTCGTCGTCATTCATCTGGAGACCAATACTCGCGCAGGTTCGCCGCAGATCGTAGAAGTCTGCCGCTTCGCGGGTCATGCCTACTTTGACGGCCAGTTTCTCAAACTCGAAACCAATAGCGCAGGCGCGGAATGCCTGATTGTATTTTGTAATAAAGAACCGGTTGGCATCCTTTGCGTCGTGTGGCGACTTACGGCCCACCAGCGAGCCCCGCAGAGCTTCGACAGTCTCGGGCCACAGGGGATTGCGGCGTTTGATCCCATTCTTCGTGCGGGCAAAGGTAGCCCAGCCGTTGTCGAGGTTCAATTTGTTGACCGGCAACTTCGCACAATCGGTGTTCCCGAAGCCGCAGTTGATACCCAGGAGAATCATCGCTTTCAACGTGGGCCTCGCAGCAGCCAAAAACGCGCGAATTTGCTCAGCCGTAAAGACGCGGCCACCTTGCTCCTCCCGCTCTCGTTCCAAGGCAGACCTGGAAGGCCGTCTGAAGGTGCTGCCAAATCGGGGCAAGCGGTCAATGTAGCCCTGACCATTGGAGCCGGGACCGGCCCAATTGAAGAACGCCTTGATTTTGCCAATGTCGCTATTGATCGACGCCAGACTCTTGTGAGTCGCTTGGAGGTCTTTGCGGAGCTTCTGAAAGTCGTCGGGGCCAAGACTCTCCACCGGTGTGCTGGCCCCAAAAACGCGAATCATTCGCTCGCCGAAGGACTCATACGTTTTCCACGTACTTTCCTCCAACTCTCCCGACTGGACGTTAATCTCCTTGGCGTCAAGAAAGAGACCGACCATCTGCTTTACGGTGATAGCGTCGGTAACGTCGGGCTCTTTCCGTCGCGGCTTCCGTCCAGCTTCCAGGTCGTCCTTGTCCATGTGGTAGCGGCGGAGAGCGCCATTGGGATCACGCCAGGGGCCGAAAAAGTAGGTTTTGCCGCGAATCTTCTTGGCCCACCGGCCCGATTTGTGGGCATAGAGAGGAAAATCCAGATAGGGTTTGGGGGGACAACCCTTGGGCGCGGAAGTGGCAATTGCGACTACCGGCTCTTCTCGGTGCGGCTTCCGCCCGTTTTCCAGATCAGTCTTCTCGACAAGATAGCGGTCAAGCGATCCGTCGGCGTCGCGCCAAGGTCCGAAGAAGAATGTCTTGCCGCGAATCTTCTTGGCCCACCGGCCGGACGAGTGGGCATAGAGCGGAAAGTCGGGGGACGGCTTGGCAGGGCGATTCTTTGTGGTACAATCGGTAGCGGACATTGACGATTGGCTCCTAGAAAAGCATAGGTTGAAAGATGCTTGGTACGGGTGTGAGAAACGGGCGTCAGGCGCGGGCGTCAGAACCGGGCGTCAGGCGTCAGAATGGGCGTCACCCACTGACGCCCGCTGTTTCAAGCATAGTTCTGCCTTTTGCAGAAGTCAAGTCAGTACAGTATGTTGTGATGTTTCGGGCGCATAGCTCAGTTGGTTAGAGCGCGTCCCTGATAAGGACGAGGTCTGGAGTTCGAGTCTCCGTGCGCCCACTGATAAAGCCTTGCGTGACAATGAGTTACGGAAGGCTTATCTTATAACCCAGAAGTATGGTTAGCGTCGGGGTTACGCCGGGGTTACGGGCGGAAGAATTCCGTAGCACCTTGGGGAAACCGGCCTGAGAGGCGGAAGGGCGGCCTGGGCGACGATCAACGCGGTGGTCGGCTGTGACCATTGCCTGCCACCTTGGCGGCTGCGTCCGCAACGGGCGAAGTCCACGGCAGCGCCGGATCGGCGGCCAGCTTCCTTCTGATGGTGGGCGTCAACCGGGTTCGTACCCGCCGGAGTTCACCCCCCAGCCCGTCGAGGGCCTCGGCCGTCCACTCCTCGATTCGAGCGTGCAAGAGGGCCTCATCAATCAGCCCGCGACGGATAAGGGCGCGGGTGTCTTGGTGGAGTCGATCGGCCACCACGGCCGGCGGCGGTATTAGCTTCCCGCTGACGTGCTGCGTCTTGCCGTCGAGCCACTCCAAGAACGCCGGAGTATCCATCGCGTTCAACTCTACGCGGTGCGTCTGCAACCACTCCCGCCATTCGTCGTCAATGTAGTCGGCCACGGGGATGGATCGCTGGCTTTCGACGTTCTCGGCCGGTAGCTCCATATCGAGGGCCTCGGCGGGGTCGAGCCCTATGTTGACGATCTCCACCCGGCGCCCTGGCCGTGCCTTTGTCCCCTCCTGCAATGTCTGATAGATCATCGTGCCGGGTCCGTCGGCGTCGTGGAGACAATAGAACGTTAACGGCTCGTCGCCGTCGCCCAACAGGTCGAGCACGTCGCGGGCTGCGCGGCTGGCGTAACCTTTCGAGGTCAGCAGGGCGCAGTCGTGCCGCTCCGGCCATTGGGCGTCAATCAGGATGGGGAAGAAGCCCTCTTTCTCGCAATAGAGAATCTTGTTGAACGTCCACGCTGGCCGCTGGTAGGCCCATCGCCCCCACGCCCACGGGCCGCTCGTCCGGGCGGGCAAGGTAGAGACGCAATAGTTCCCATCGCCCCCACGCCCACGGGCCGCTCGGCGTCTTGTCGTCCGGGTTGAACGCGCTGGCCCATCGCCCCCACGCCCACGGGCCGCTCCCCTTCAAGTGCTCAAGCCCGGCGTCCGTCACCCCATCGCCCCCACGCCCACGGGCCGCTCTCAATTCACTCTCAATCGCGCTCAAGTCGATAGCCCATCGCCCCCACGCCCACGGGCCGCTCGTCATTAGGCGGTAACGTGACGTGACCGCCTAACCATCGCCCCCACGCCCACGGGCCGCTCGGCGGAGAGCCCGCACGTCCTGTTTTTGGAGCGCCCATCGCCCCCACGCCCACGGGCCGCTCTCTCTGCCGGGTGGGGTTCGCTTACCGCTGACGCCCACGGCCTTGCCGGCGGCGTCGCGGGACTTGCCGGAATCAATAGGGGGTGGTAATCCTTCCACACCCTGTTGCGGCCTTCCTTTACCAGCAGCTTTTCCGCCCGCGCTCATTCGTTCCTTGGCCGCCTCGTCGTACATGCCACGCGCCCTTGGCCCCCACCAACGCCAACTCGCTGGGCGTCATGTGGCGACGATGGTGATTCGCTTGCGCTTGGCCAGCAGCGCCCCGCAGATGACGCATGGCGATAAGCACACTCGCCGATGGCAACCTCGACACAGATACGGAAAAACTTCCTTCGGCTGGAAACCATGCGGTTTCGGCTTCGGACCGGGCTTTCTCTTAGCGGGAATGGCAGATTGCATCAAACTGACCTCTTGGCTTCGCCGCTGTTGCGTCGGAAGGGCCTTGGACGATGTTTGATACCTCGGGCACAGCAGCCCCTAGAATCGCATCCTACGCGGTCGCCTTTTTATCGTCGTCCATGCCCACGGCAAGTGCTCGCGCCTCCCGCCTCCCGCCACCGTCGCCGGGCCGCAGTGAAGAGCAGGCGCGAAACGTGCCGACCGGCCCGCTCATAGTCGCCGGCCAAGATGATCGGCACGGCCGCCGCAATCCAGCCGAGAACCGATCCAATTGCCGCCGATGCCGTTATCTGCGACCGCCATTCGCCTTGCTCCAAGTCGGGCCACGTCGCCTCAACCACGATGGCCCGCGTCGGGTAGGCCAATAGCTCCTCCTTGGTGACGAACTGAGGGCCTTTTCTCCAATCGATGATTCCGCACCACGTCTGCAAAAATCCGAACAGCGCGGCCGGTGAGAGGAGCCAGTCGATCGCCCCACCAACGACGTGCGAAAATATCGCATTATCCACCCTCCGTAACTGACCAGCCGTCCGCTCCGAGACAAGATTGACAATCTCCGTCATCGGCCGTGGCGTGATAACCGCTTTTTTCTCGCCGCCCTCGTCTTCTTCCCATTCGACGATGGCGTTTGACACCTGCTCGACCTGCTCGGGATTCTTGCTGGGAGTCTTCTTGCCCCATTGCTCAATCTCCTTGGCCGTGACCGGCTGCGTCGATTCGCGGATCTCCAGGAAACGGTTTCTCGTTCCTCCCGCCGCGATCCACTCAACCACATCGCCTTTCGGCGGCAAATCCGGCAATTTGACGATTCGCACGTCCGCCCCGGATTTCAACCGGCGGAGCTTTGCGGCCATGATTAGCCCGAATGCCTCGCCGGCCGGATCGTTGTCGACCACGATGGCGACAGTGCGAAACCGCAGCACCGGCGACCAATCGGTGTGTTCCATTGCCTTCTCTCCGCCGGCGTTGGTTGTAGCGAGCAACCCGAGCCCTGCGGCCGCGTCTGCCGCCTTCTCGCCGCCGTGGATGGTAACGACGTTGTCGGCCTGTGCTGCCTCGATTTCCTTGCGGCGATAAACCGGGCGTTTCTTGCCGGGGCCGGGTGGATAGCCCTCGGTCCAAACCATCGTGTCCTCGGTGCCAAGCGGCATTTGATGGACGGGGCGAAAAGTCTTGCGCTGCTTCTCGCCGGCCGGCGTCGGCAAGTCGAATCGCAAAACCTGAAACTCGCCATAGTCCCACGCTTTGACAAACGCGACGCCCGGCCCGTGGTCCTTCGTCAAGCGGCGAATGATGCCAGCCACGATGGATTTCGAGGTCGCATAGATTCGCGGTTGTCGTTTTGATCGTTTGGCCGGCGTCGGGCCCCTCGCTTTACCGTTCCGGTTTTGGATTCCGAGATAAGCGCCCAACGTGGCGACAACCGACTTGAACGGCTCGCCCGTCAGCCACTCTAAGGCCGCGATTCCGTCTCCGTTGCCTTCGGCAAAGCAGCGGTTGCAAAATAGCGCGCCAGCATCGGTGTCGATCATGCGAAATCGGTCTTTTCCGCCGCACTTCGGGCAGGGATGATGCTGGCCGTCGAGAACTTCGGCGGGGATGCCGCCAAGAGCGCTAAGAATCTCCGGCCATCGGCCGCGGGCTGCTTGCTTGATCATCACAACGTCCACGTGCGCGGGCTCCTGTCGGCGGCCATGCCGACGGTGCGAGATTCGAGAAACTTGTCCAGGTCGCGCCGGCGATAACGCGCGAGCCGACCTACTTTGATGAAGGGAAGATTATAGCGGCCGGTCGTGGCCCAGATGGCCAGAGTTTGCGCAGCAATTCCGAGATACTCTGCGGCTTGCTCGCGGGTGAGAAGATTGGGGAGAGAAACGGTTTCCATTGGATACCTCACGGGAAAATGGTGTAGCGTCATCAGCTACAAGTCATTTTCCACGCCCGGCGGGAAACCGTCAAAATGCAGACTGTACAGAGTGCCCCAACTATCGCTTGGTTTTTTTTCGGCCTTTCATGTGCCGAGTAGCACGTCGTACCGTGTCGAAAGACAAAGGACGATCATTGCCGCTGGGGTCTTTGCCGCAAAGCTCCGGCAGGAGGATAAGGGAGTTGGCGGCGACGTGTGTGCGAGCGTTATTGAGCGTTTCCTTAGCGTTGTTCATTCGTACGTTGACTGCGTCGCAAATCTTTTTGTAACCGCTAATCGTCTTCGCAGCCCTCTTCTTACGGGCCGCTTTCAGCCCTTCGTCGGAGCCGATGGAGTGAAACACCCGCTTTTGTGCCTTTCTTGCCGCGTCGGCAAGGGTCGCCACGTGGGCCGTTAGGCGCACAACGGCGTAGCTGCAAAGTGTCAATGCCCCCTGTACGTCGTTAACGAGTAGTCTTTCGTCCATGTAAACATCCCAAGCATACAACCAATTCAGTCCGTCGTCTTCGGGATGCCTCATCGTGTCGTGGAAGATGTCCAGCCTAGAAGGAATGTCGGCAATCATCTTCATGTACTGATCGTTGCAGAGTGGATCGCCGGCGATAAGGCGTTTCACGTCGGCCTGTAGCTTTTCCACGTCGATCACCGATTTACTCTTGACCATAGTCCTTCTCCATAGTTGATTCCAGCAGCTTCAGGCCGCCATCCTGCAACATTGCAGCCGTCGCCGCTTCCGCTGCGGCGCGGACCGAATCGACGGCCACGCGGGCATAGATTGCCGTCGTGGTCGGTTGTGAGTGGCCGAGCATCTTGCCGATGATCGGCAGACCCGCCCCCGTCATGGCCATCCACGAACCGAGACTGCGGCGCAGGTCATGCGGCCGGACATCGCACAAGCCCGCGCGTTCGATAATTCGCTTCCACGCGCTTTTTGGTTCCACAAGGTGGCCCGTCCTTCCGCGAGACGGAAACACCCACGGCGAACCGTTTGACGCCTTGCGTGCCTGCAATAGCTGCATGACGGGACCGACAAGCGGCACAACCACGGGTTGACCGCTCTTGGTTATCGGGATTCGCCACACTCCGGTGCCGAAGTCGATTTCCTCCCACCGCATGGCCAGGACGTTGGACTTCCGCGCCCCGACGAAAAGGCAGACACGAAAGTAGTCGCGTAGCTCGGCGTTAGGATCGCTCGCCAGGGCAGCAAAGAACAGGCGAAGATCGTCGCCGTGGAGGAATCGGTCGCGTTTCTCTTCGGGAAACTTCTTGATGCCCGCGGTAGGGTTGGGGCCGTCAAAACCGATGTCGGCCGCCCGGTTGAACATTGCCCGGAGCAATGCCAGGACCTTGTTGGCGATGTAGCGCCCCTTCGTTTCCGCAATCCGTAGCTGCAATGCCGCCACGTCAGACTTCTTGATCGTCGATAGGCTACGCCCCGCCCACGGCTTGAGGTAGGTGTCATATTGCCGCTGGTCGGCCTCCCACGTCCCCTTACGCAGCTTGGCGTGGGTGTCCATCCAGAACTGGAACAGGACGGACAAGGTCGGCTCCTCGCGGGCTTTGCGCCTTGCCGTGCGGGGGTCGATGCCCATGACGATCTGCCCCTGCAACTCGCGGGCCCGCCGCTGGGCCTGTTCCACAGTCATGGCGGGAAAAGCCCCGAGGGTCACGCGGGCGGGCCGTCCGTTCACCCGACGAAACAGGCTGAACGACTTAACGCCGCCGGCTGTCACTCGCAATACGAGTCCAGGGGTGGCAGCATCGCGGTACTCGGCCCGGCCATCGGCTGGAATTGCCAGCGCCTCCACTCGCTGCTTAGTGAATCGAAACCGCATGGTAGGTGTCATTTTTGCGCCCTCGTCCACTGTGGGGACGTGCCCTGTGCGAGTTTCTGGGGTTACGCCGGGGTTACGCGAGAGGGAAAACTGAGTCCAATTTAGCGTAACCCCGGAAAAGTCAGTATGGCGTAAGTCCCTTTCCCTGTCAAGCATTGTGAATTATGGCAATGACAGGGGAACCACCAGAAAAGGGGAGAGTCCGAAACTGATAAGGACGAGGTCTGGAGTTCGAGTCTCCGTGCGCCCACTGATAAAGCCTTGCGAAACCGGAAGCTACGCAAGGCTGCTATTTCTTAGACCTGAACGGGTGGCGTGAATGGGGTGACGGCGGGGGTGCGGTTCGCCAGGATGAGACCGACCGAGGGCGTCGCAAGCGGCTTCTCCGCCGAGATGTCGAAGGTGCGGCGAACGCCCGAGGAATTGCCGGAAACGTATTGCGCAGGCCTTTCGGCATCGGGATGACCTGCCGCCACTTGAACGAGGCGACGATCAAGTGAGTTGTGCCGCAGTGGGCGTGCTACAATTCAGCGAGCCATGGCATTTTGCACGGCCCCCTCAGGTGAATCCATGTGCCTTCGCCGTTTTCTTCCGCCGCTGTTTCTGACGTTCGTGCTTTGCGTTTCGGCAGCGTCGGCCCGCGCCGCCGGGACCGTGGAACTGACGCTGCTTGGCCAGGGACAGGGAGCGGCGCTCTATTTTCAAGAGTGGTCGCAGGCCCTCGGCCGGGCGGGCATCCGCGACGTGCGGATTCGCTCCGCCGCAGAGAGCGACAAGCCGGGAATCGTCACCGAAGGAGACGCCGGCCGGCCGGTGTATCTGGTCACGGGGATCATCACCTCGCGCAGCGAAATCCTGCTGCCCGGGGCCCGCTTTGGACGCGGCGACCTGCCGCGGCTTGCTCGCTGGCTGAAGGATTTGGCCGAGAACGGACCGGCGGCCGGCCGCGCGGCGAAATCCCCGCTGGGCCTGACCGCCGCCGATTTCAACAAGGTCCGCAAAGACCTGGCGGCCACGGTCGATTTCTCCACCGTGGGCTTGACGCGGCGGAGGGCGGTCGAGAAGATCGGCCAACAACTCGAACTGCCGCTGCGGCTCGACGCCGACATTGCCCGCGAACTGGCCGACGACAAAGTCACGGACCAATTGAAGGGGCTCAGTTGCGGCACGGCCTTGGCCTGCCTGCTTCGTCCGGCGGGCTACAGTCTGGCGCCGCGGGCGGCCGCCGGGCGGATCGTCTACACCGTGCTGGCCGCCGAGGGGCCGCCGCCGGTCTCCACCGTCGAAGAGGTCAGCCTGGCAACGCTGAAAACGTGGCCGATCGGCTGGACGACCGACAAATCCGACCATGACGCCGTTCCCGGCCTGTTCGAATCGCGGAACATCAACGTGCAGAACGTCTCGGCGGCCACGGCCCTGGCAGCGATCGCCGCGCGGCTCAAGTTGCCGGTCCTGCTCGACCGCAAAGCGCTGGCCAAGTACAAAATCGATCCGGCCAAGGTGCTGGTGTCGTTCCCAAAGCGGCACACGACCTACAGCGTCGCCTTGCGGTCGATGCTGTTTCGGGCGAAGCTGAAATTCGAAGTCCGCTACGACGACGCGGGCTCGGCCTTCCTCTGGATCACTACGAACAAGCCGGCGGATTGAGGGCGCTACAACTCATCGACGCGCACTTCGCCGGCAAGCCGTTGGACCACGGTCGAGTCGAAGCGGCCGGTTTCCACGCGGCGGCAGTTCTCGGCGGCGGCGGCGATGCCGAGCCGTACGGCGTCGACGATCGGGCGGCCGTCGCGAGTCGCCCAGGCGATGGCCGCGGCCAGGGCGTCGCCGCTGCCCAGCGGGTTGACGACTTTGTCCACCGTCAGGCAGTTAAGGCGGTAGGTATTCGATGCCGACGTGACCCACACCGGCCGGCGGCCCTGCGTGGTCACGACCCACTGCGCCCCGCGGCGGTTGAGCGATCGCATCGCATCGAGCAGTTGGTCATCGTCGTCCAACGGGCGACCGACGGTCTGGGCCAGTTCCTCGCGATTCGGTTTCACCACCAGCGGCCGCAGGTCGAGCGTGGCCAGCAGCCCCTCGCCGCGAAAATCGAGCACTGCCGGACACGGCGTCCGTTGGACCAACTCGCGGTAGAACGCCGCCGGGACGCCGATCGGTAATGACCCGGTCACCACGACCGCCGCCGCACGGGCCGCCTCCTCGGCGTAGACGCGGCAGAATTCCTCCAGTTCGCCGGGCGTAAGCGGTCTGCTCTCCTCGATCAACTCGGTCATCGCGCCGGTCGCCTGGTCGAGAATCGTCGTGCAGACGCGGGTGGGCGATTGCGTCGTGACCCAGCGGCGCGCCAGTCCCAACTCGGCCAGTTCGCGGTCGATCGCGGCCAACTGCGGCCCGCCCAACGGGGCCAGCGCCAGCGTCGGCCCGCCGAGATGATGCGCGGCGATAGCGGCGTTGATCACCTTGCCCTGCGCGAGCCAATGCACCTCGGCCGCCCGGTTGACCTCGCCGAAGCGGAACGAGCGAAACACCATGATCTGCTGCCAGGCGGGCGAAAGACCGGCGCAGAGAACTGTCGCGTTGCTTTGCGGATCCATGCTGAGTCATTAGAGCAGGCGGCCGGCGGAATTCAAGCCTTCTTGCCGGCGGTTGTCAGCGGTATACTGATCTCATGCTTCAGCGGATTGTCACGTTTCCATCACAGACTTGACAATTGCCGAGAGCCAACGTGCCGTCCGCAAGACTCACCACGGAGACAAGGAGGACACGGAGACGGACTGAAAAGAGCCACAGATGAACACAGATGAACACAGATAATTGACGTGGATTTGTTGCCGTTCACCAATCTGTGTTCCTCTGCGTTCATCTGTGGCAAATCCCCGCTTTCGTTGTTCCTCTCCGTGCCAGAGGTGTCTCCGTGGTAAACTCGCTGTTGTGTTGTTGGCTCTCGGCTATCGTCACCACCCTCTTTTCCCGACGAGGAAGACGCCGTGACCGACGCCATCGAAATCCGACCGACCGGGCCGCTGCACGGGAGCATTCGGCCGCCGGGCTCGAAGAGCATCACGAACCGCGCGCTGGTTTGCGCCGCCTTGGCGGACGGCGAATCGCTGCTGACCGGGGCGCTGGATAGCGACGACACGCGAGTGATGATCGAATCGCTCGGCCGGCTGGGGATCGCGGTGGAACACGATCGGGCGGCGGCCAGCGTGCGGGTTGTCGGCTGCGGCGGGCGGGCACCGGCGACGGAGGCCGATCTCGACGCGGCCAACAGCGGCACGACGCTACGATTTCTGAGCGCGATGCTCGCGCTCGGACATGGCGTCTTCCGGCTCGACGGAACGCCGCGAATGCGGCAACGGCCGATCGCGGATCTGCTCGATGCGCTCGGGCAACTCGGCGGCGACGCGGCTTGCCAATCGCCCGGCGGCTGTCCGCCCGTTGTCATCCGCGGCCGCGGCTTGCGCGGCGGGAGGGCTACGGTGGCCGGGGACATATCGAGCCAGTTCCTCAGCGGGTTGCTGCTGGCCGCCCCCTATGCCCAAAGCGATGTAGAATTGGTCGTCGAGGGCCCATTGGTTTCCCGGCCGTACATCGACATGACCCGCGGGGTGATGGCGGCGTTCGGTGTGGCGGCTGCTGAGGAAGCACCGGGCCGTTTCCATGTGCGTGCCGGGCAGCGGTATCGCGGCATCCGCTACGCGATCGAGCCCGACGCCTCGGCGGCCAGCTATTTCTTCGCCGCCGCGGCGATCACGCGCGGCGAAGTGACCGTCGAAGGGCTCTCGCGCGGCAGCTTGCAGGGGGACGTGGCCTTTTGCGATTGCCTGGCGCGGATGGGCTGCGAAGTGCGGTATTTCGACGATTGCATCACAGTGGCCGGCCGCCCGTTGCGGGGCATCGAGGCCGACATGAACGCCATCAGCGACACCGTGCAGACGTTGGCGGCCGTGGCGCTTCTGGCCGACGGGCCGACCACGATCCGCGACGTCGCCCATATCCGCCACAAGGAGACCGACCGGATTCACGCCCTGGCGGTCGAATTGCGGAAGCTCGGCGGCGAGATCGAGGAGTATGCCGACGGCCTGCGGATCACGCCCGGCGAGTTGCACGGGGCGGAGATCGACACCTACAACGACCATCGCATGGCGATGAGCCTGGCGCTGCCCGGGTTGGTCGTTCCCGGCGTGGTGATTCGCGATCCCGCCTGCACGGTGAAGACGTATCCGCGGTATTTTCAGGACCTGGCCGGCTTGCGTGTTGGCTAGAAGATTAGATCATCTCTTTTTCGATTGACCTAACGATTTTGATGCCGTAGGCTTGTATATGGAGTGGCAAACGGCCGAGGAAGGGCGAGCGTAATCGACAACGAGGAATTCCTCACACCGGAAGAGTCGGAAGCACTGCTGAAGAGCATCGGCGAACCCACTCCCGGAGTGTGTTTGGACATGTTCATCTGGCAATTCGAAGGCGGCAGTGTGAAGAGCTTTGCGGCCAAAGTGGGCTACCATCCCAACCGCATTTCGGCGCTGAAGTCAGCCACGCGCGGCATCTCGCCGCGGCTGTTCCGCCGCATGGTCGAGGCGTACCGCCTCGGCAAGAAGGATCGCGAGTTCTGGGGCAATCGCCTGCTGGGAATCTGACTAGCGCGGCTGCGGCCGGCGATGGGCGACCGATTCGAGCAATTCCTCGGCGCGGCGGAGCAGGGCGTTGCCCGCCATCGCGCGATCGCAGCGGGCGTTGGCGGCGTCGGCGGCGATCAGATGCCCTTGACAATGTTGGCAGACGACCCTGCGGCCAAGATACTCGACGCGAATTTGCAGCCGCCGGCCGCACGTCGGACATTCTTGAATGAAGTAGGTCGAATTTGCCATCCCGGGGCCTCCTCGTGCGCGCCCGCTGTTCCGTTGGGCAAGAACTCGATTATCGCTTTGCGGAGGTTTTTGTCAATTACAACGACTGCAACATGCGCTGCAATGCCGCAATCCGAGTGGCTCGGCCGCACTGTCTGAGTGGAGATTCGGTGCACGACCCGGCGGTCTGCGGGGTATAATTCGTTTGGGCAAGAAGTCGTCCTCGCGAAGAACCGTTAGGGCACCTCCCATGCACCGATTCCTATTACTGTTGGCGGCGATGCTGGCACTGCTCAGCGGGCGGGGCTGATACGCCGCTGGCCGTCGTTCGCCCGATTCCTTCTTTGTCGGAATTGAGGCAGGCGGTGCTGCGGTATTTTCAGGCCCAACGCGACTGGCGGCCGCGCGACCTGATCACCCGCGACAAGGTCGAGCCGCTGTTGGCCCAATTGCGGCGGACGATGCTCCCCCTGCCCGACGCCAGGCGGATTCTCAAGGACGCGTTGCCGAAAGATGATTTCCTCGCCCAGCAATTCCGCACGTCCGCCGGCCGCAAGTTCATGCGGCAGGTCGCCCGCTACGACGACGCCTACGACCGCCTCGATCGGCTGCGTCGCCTGCCGCACGGAGAGCAGACGATCATCGATCTGATCCGCGGTCCCGATGGTTACAAGATGATCGAGTACATGACGACCACGCCGGGCGGGGAGGCGTTGGGCCAACAGCTCTCCAACGCGTCGAAAGGCAAGAAGTTCAACGAAACGACCGGCCGCATCTACACGGCCAAGATGCTCTTGGAGCGGCTGGAGCAGAGCCGCGCCGCCACGCTGAAAAACGCCAAGCCTAGCGGATACGCCGGATCGACATCACGATGATCGGCACGGCCGGCGTGCGTTCCAGCGTCGTTGTGTCGTTGAGCTTCGTGTTGCGAAGTTCGGCGGCGTTGATCGCATCGACGACTTCCATGCCTTTGGTCACCTTGCCGAAGACGCAGTAGCCGTAGCCTTGCGGCGTGCGGTCCTTGTAATCGAGCACCGGGTTGTCGGCGACGTTGATGAAGAACTGGCTGGCGGCGCTGTCGATTACGTCGGGCCGGCGGTACATGGCGATCGTGCCGCGGAGGTTCTTGCGTCCGTTGGCGGCTTCGTTGTAGATCGGCGTGCGCGCGGGCTTGGCGGCCATCTTCGTGTCGTAGCCGCCGGCCATGATCGCCTGGTCCTTAAACACCTGGTGAATGACGGTCTGATCGTAGAAGGAGGAGTTGACGTAGTTGAGGAAGTTGTCTACCGTGTTGACGGCGCTCTTGCGGTCGAGTTCGACGGTGATCTTTCCTTTTGAGGTGTCGATTTCGACCACCGGGTGGTCCAAGTCGGGCGTGACATTGGGCGGCGACGGGGATTGGGGCGTCGCCTCGGCCGGATCGCTCGTCTTCCCCGTGTCGGCGGCGTTGGCCGACTTTTTGTCTTTCCCTTCGGCACTCGTGCCGCCGATCCCGCAACCGCCCGCCGCCGCAAACAGCAGCAGGCTCAAACATGCTACAATAGGCTTCCAACGCTGAGACACCGTACGGTCCCCCTACGAAGAATACATGGTTCTTGCGGTTTGCCGATGGGCTCCTATCATCCCCAGAAGGGCGTTTAGGTGCAACGTCGATTTTGGTGGATTTTCCTGATGGGGTGGACTGGGTGATCTTCATTGGCACGATCTGGGGATTTTGGGGAGAATAGCGGTTTCTGATACCAGGACGTCCCGGTCATGCAAATCTCGAAGAACCAGTTCCTTCGACTCGGAATCGCGGGCGCTGCAGTATTGCTGGTCGGATGGGGCATGTGGCAATGTCAGAGCCACCTATGTCTGCTGGATTCCCAGATGTTTTATCCTTCCGACTATGTTGACACGTCGGAATATGGGTGGCCCATGTTCCATACGCACGAAATTAAATCCGGGGATACTTTTGTTCCCGCCTCGGCCCGATATGAACGATCGGCCCTGTTTCCTGGCATGCTCGTCAACGCGAGCGTGTGGTGCCTGGTTCTTATCGGCACGGTCTGCGTTGTCTGGCGATGGACGGGACACGGCCGTCAATGGCGATTGCGAACGCTGTTCGGCGTCGTCTTGGTTGTCGCGATCCTCTTGGGCTGGTGGAGGTGGGAGCGCGATGTCGCCGCGAAAGTGGTTCCCCTGAAGTACATCGAGTTCTGCCTCGTATACTCGGACTCGCCGATGCTGACGCTCCTGCATTCCGCGTGGCAGGTCTACGTTCCCGTCTTCTTTGGTCTTGGCTGCGGCATCTATTGGGTAGGCTGGATCGGCAGCAGCGCCGCGGTTAAGATTGTTCGAGGGACCCGTTATGTGGCGATGTCCAAACTGCGGTCAACAAATTGACGACGACTTCGACACCTGCTGGAAGTGCGGCTCGGCGCAAAATGGGGCTCGGGCGGCCGATTTCCGGGCGGAATCGGACGATCCGACCGCGGCCGACGAGAGGCCGGCGGAGAACGGCAAGGAGCCCGAGGCGGATCATCTCTTGCACGAGCGGCTGGTCGAGGTCTGCTCGGCCGGCAGCATCGTCGAGGCCGACGGGCTGTGCCAACTGTTGGAGGAGGCGGGGATTCACGCCCGCGTCGTCGGCGAAGGGCCCGGCGTCGCGGCAGGAGGATTGGCGCTGGGCGAAGACGTCTCGCCGCGGATCTGGGTCTACGAGAGCGATCTCGCCCGAGCCCAGGAGGTGATCGAGCAGTGGCGTTCGCCGCATCCGAGAGAACCCGTCGAACTGCCGGAGAGTGAAATCACGGCGGGCAGCGAAATGCCGGCGGAGGGCGAGACGCCCGTCGAGGCCGAATATGCCGAACTGCCGTCGGACGCCCGTTTGCGTTTCCTCAGCCAGGGGTTCTTCATCGCCGGAGCGCTATGCGTTCTGATCGGCGCCCTCTGGGCGTGGCGGAATTCGACGGCGTTGTCGGTCTATTCGGGCACGGCAACGGGTCAGTTGGCGCACGTGCGTCTGGGCGAAGTGAAGTTGGTCGCGCCGTCCCGCAGCCGGGACGTGCCGCCGGGGAACCTCGGCGCAGCGCCCTCGTTTCGCGAGACCTATATCGCGGAATACTCGTTTGGAGTGAACCGCAAGGCATATACTGCGACGCTGAAAGTCGACGACCGCCACGGAGCCCCGCAGCAGGTGATGATCCGCTACGATCCCCAGCAGCCGGCCAGCAACATCGTCGGCTCCGTCGCGCCGCCGTGGATGGTTCTCCTCTTCGCGTTGCTGGTTGGCGGGTTCTTGTGCTTCGTCGGATACGAGTTCGGTTGAAGGACACAGGTGCCGCGGCGGCGGCATTCGTAGTCCGCGGTCGGCGGTGCCGGTAGCCCGGCCCCCCGTTTGGCGGCAAAACGTGCATTGACACCGCCGCTCTTTTTCGGGTACAAACTGCCCGCTTTTCTCCGGTTCTCCGTTCCAGTTCAGCCGGCGGGCACTTGGCGGGGTCGCCCGGGGCTTGCCGGCCGGCGTCACAAGGTGGGCACAGAACATGTTGCCGCATTACAACAGACGATCGTGGTCGGATTTCCCGCTGCGTGAGTTGGTCGGCGAGGTTGCCCAATCGCTGGCTTCGACGTGCAAGGATCGCTCGATCGCGGTGATCCTCGACGTCCCCGCAAACCTGGTCGCCACCGCCAATCGCGGGCTGATTCGCCGGGCGGTCGAACATCTTATGCGCGGCGCGATTGCGGCGATGCCTAAAGGGGGTTCGCTCTGGGTGACCTCGGCGGTCGGGCCGAACGCTATCGACCTTGAGGTGGCCGACAGCGGGCCGACACTTTCGGACGAGGCCCGCCGCCACGCCTTCGACTCGCCCGGCGACACCGAGCGCGGCGCCTCGGGCTGGGAGTTAGCTATGGTCTACCACATCGCCAAGATTCACGGCGGCAGCGTCACCGCCGCCAATTGTCCCGAAGGGGGCGTGGCCTTCACGCTGCGAATCCCGCGCCGGGCCGCCCTGGAGGCCGCCGCATAATGGATCTGCTTCGTCGGGCATTCGCGCAACTGCACGAGCGATTCCGCTCGATGACGCCGGGCGGGCGGCTGACGGCGACCCTGCTGGCCGCGGCCCTGCTGGTCGGCTTGCTCTATCTTGGCGTGCCGCAGAGCGCCCCGCCCGACAGCGATCTGATGCACGGCGTCCCCGTGGCCAAAAGCCGGCTGCCGCGAATGATCGCGGCCTTCGGCAAGGCGAAGCTGACGGACTACGAGATTCGCGATGCCTCGATTTTCGTTCCGCGCGGACGGCAGGCGACGTATATGGAGGCGCTTTGCGCCGCCGACGCCTTACCAAGAGGTTTGGACGAAGCCATGAGCGACGCCGTCAAGGAAGGCTCCATCTTCGATATCGGTTCCAGCCGCGAACAGCAGCGGATCAACATCGCCAAACAGAAGCAGATAGCAGACGCCATTCGATCGCGCCCCGGCATCGAAGACGCCAGCGTCATCTACGACGAGACCAAGACCAACGGGTTTCAACCAAAGGTAGCCAAAGCCGTCGTTTATGTCTGGCCCGAAGGATCGAGCCAACTCGACGAGGCTGCCGTGATCGACATTCGCAACGCCGTGGCCGGAACCTACGCCGAATTGAAGCCGGAAAACGTCACCGTTTGGGATCTGAACGGCCACACTTGGCGCGGCAATGCCGGCAGCGCGGAAGAGATCGCGTATCGTGCGCTATTGGCTTCCCGCCGGCAGCAGCCGAAGGCCAGATCGCCGCAGCTTTCAGAGACGCCCGCGGTGGCGACGGCCGATTCCGCGGCGGATTGGAGCGTTGGGAGCCGGAAGGCCGGGCAGTGGGCCCTGCTATGGTGGAAGCCGTTGGCCGGCGTGGGCTTCGCCCTGGTTTGTCTCCTTATGCTGCGTTCGCTGGTCGGATCAAAAACGGCCGAAGCCGAGCCGGCGGCGGCGGTTTCCACGTCGCCGGCCGACAAGTCGGCCGTGAAGGCGACGCTGCCGCCGCCGCATTGGCGACGCGACGCCCGCATCGACCACTCGCTCCGCGAGGAGCTCTCCGAGTTGGTCGAAGCCGATCCGGAAGCGGCCGCAAACATTCTTCGCAATTGGATTGGACAGACGAGTTAGATGATGGGCATCGTTGGGGTGGCAGTTGCACTGCCACCCCGGTGCGGCAGTACAACTGCCGCACCAACGAGTTCTTCGCAATTGGATTGGACAGACGAGTTAAGCGATGGACGTTGCCACGATCAGTCTGCACGATGCCGGCATTCGCAAAGCAGCCATCCTGCTGGCGAGCCTTGATCAGGCCGCCGCCGATCTGCTTTTGCGGCGATTGGGGCCGGAACGGGCCGACTTGGTGCGCCAAGCCGTGGCATATCTCGACGAAATCGCCGCGGACGAGCGGCAGCGCATCGTCGACGAGTTCCGCCGCATCGGACCGATGGTCCCCGGCCAATCGCCCTCGGGCATCGAGTTGGACCGCTTGGCGAAGACGCTCGCCTTCTCGTCGGCCAAAGGCAGAACATCATCGGTGGGGCAGACATTTCTGTCTGCCGGCACGTCTTCCAGCGGGCAGACAGGAATGTCTGCCCCACCGGACGAACTGCCGCCGTTCGAATTCCTCCGCGGCGCCGACGACGAGAAGCTGTCGCGTCTGCTGGGCGACGAGCGCCCATCGACCGTGGCACTGGTGCTCTCCAATTTGCCGCCGGAACGGGCGGGCGAAGTCTTGGCGCGCTTGCCGCCGGCCGCGCAGCTCGAAGTCGTTCGCCGGCTGGTCGATTTAGACAATACCGATGCGGAGACGCTGGGCGAAATCGAGAAGGCGCTGGAGACGCGTTGGTTGCAACAGTTTGCCGTCGATCGGCGTCGCTCGGCCGGGCCCGAGACCGTCGCCCGCATCCTTGCCGCCTGTGATCCGGTAGCCCGCGGGCGGATTCTCGGTAATCTCGCCGCGCACGACCAGGCCCTGGCCGAGCAATTGGGTCAGCGGCCGATCGCCTTCGAGGAGATCGCCCAATTCGACGACGCGGTGCTGGTGGCCGTCTATCGCAGCGCCAAGCCGGAAGTGCTCCAGGCGGCGTTGCTGGGAGCGCCGCCGTCGCTGCTGGAGCGGCTGTTGCGGCGGCTGCCCCGCAGCGAGGCGAAACACCTGCGCGAGAAGCTGGCCCATCCCGACCCGATCCGGCTGAGCGACGTGGAAGAGGCGCGGCAGCAGATCGCCGTGTTGGCGGAACAGATATCGCGAGAGCGGCCGCGGAAGGCCGCATAGTGCGAACATGGCCACGATTCTACGAGCGTCCGAGCCGCAGTTCCGCCCGCAGGTGGCGTCGTTCAATCTGGACGACGTCGCCGCGGAGGCGGCCGAGCGGCTTGCGCAGGGGCGGGCCGAAGCCGCCGAAATCGTGGCTGCCGCCGAGCGGCAGGCCGCCGACGTCCGCCGGCAAGCGGCCGAGGCGGGCTGCAAGGCGGCGATGCAGGAGTTCGAGAAGATGGTCGCCGCCCAAGTGGCGCCGGCCGTCGAAGCGCTGGGCCAGGCCGTCGCCCAGTTGCAGTGCGAGAAGCAGAGGTGGATCTCGCACTGGCAGACCGCCGCGGTGCACCTGGCCGCCGCCATCGCGTCGCGGGTGGTTCGCCGCGAACTGCGGCAGCAGCCCGAGATCGCGTTGTCGCTGGTGCGCGAGGCGTTGGAACTGGCCGCCGGCAGTCCCAACGTGCGGCTGCAGCTAAACCCTGAAGATTACAAATCGCTGGGCGCCGAGGTGCGAACGCTCATCGAGACCATGTCGGCGCTGGGGGACGCCGAAGTCACCGCCGACGCGGCGATCGCCCAAGGCGGCTGCCGCGTCGAAACCCGCTTCGGAACGATCGATCAGCAGATCGAAACGCAGTTGCAGAGAATCGAAGAAGAACTGGCGGCGTAAAGAAAATGCCCCCTCGTTCCCATGCCCCGCGTCGGAACCCGAGAAACGGCCATGCGAAACCGCAAGCGGTTTCCTGAACCCTGACCCCTAGTCCCCAGCCCCTTCCCATGCTTGAACAACTCGACCAGATCATGCCGACCGGCTTGACCGGCAGCGTGGCGCAGACGGCGGGAATGACCGTCTCGGCGGCGGGATTTCCTGCGCCGGTCGGGGCCGTGGCCGAAATCCAGCGGCCATCGGGGCCGCCCTTGCTGGCCGAGGTGGTCGGATTCCGCGACGATCTGACGGTGTTGTACCCTCTGAGCAACCTAAGCGGCGTGCAGCGCGGAAACCGCGTCCGCTTGGTTCGCACCACGCACTGGCTTCACGTCGGCCCGGAGTTGCTCGGGCGGGTGATCGATGCCGAAGGCGACGCGATCGACGGGCGGCCGCAACCGCTGCTGCCCACCCGCGTCTCCCGCGACCACGCGGCCCCCGACGCCTGCTCGCGTCCCCGCATCGATCAGCCGCTTGCCACCGGCGTGCGCGCGATCGACGGCCTGCTGACTTGCGGCCGGGGGCAACGCATGGGCATCTTCTCGGGCTCGGGCGTGGGCAAGAGCGTGCTGTTGGGCATGATGGCCCGCTATACCGACGCCGACGTGATCGTGATCGCGCTGATCGGCGAGCGCGGCCGGGAGGTGAACGAGTTCATCGAGCGCGACCTCGGCCCCGCCGGCCTGGCGAAGAGTGTCGTGGTGGTGGCCACTAGCGACGAGCCCGCGCTCCGGCGGACGCAGGCGGCCTCGACCGCCACCGCCATCGCCGAGTACTTCCGCGACCAGGGTAAGAACGTGCTCTTGCTGATGGATTCGCTCACGCGGTTCGCCTTGGCCCAGCGCGAGATCGGTCTGGCCGCGGGTGAGCCGCCCACCACTCGCGGCTTCACCCCCTCGGTCTTCGCGACTCTGCCGAAGCTGGTCGAGCGGGCCGGCCGCACGCCGCAAGGCAGCATCACCGCCTTCTACAGCGTGCTGGTCGAGGCCGACGACCCGAACGAGCCAATCAGCGACACGGTCCGCGGCCTGTTGGACGGCCACACCTGGCTTTCGCGGCAGCTCAGTTCGCGCGGGCATTACCCGGCGATCGACGTGCTGCAAAGCATCAGCCGGCTGATGCCCGAGGTGGCCGACGACGAGCACGCCCGCGGCACGTACGCACTCCGCGACCTGCTGGGGGCCTATCGCGACCACGAGGACCTGATTTCGATCGGAGCCTACCGCCGCGGCGCCAACAAGGTCGTGGACGCGGCGATTGACATGCAGGACGGGATCAACCGTTACTTGCGCCAGCCGGTGCAGCAGCCCTCGACGTTCGACGAAGCCCGGCGGGGCGTGTTGCGGTTGCAGCAAGAGTATCAGGAACACCTGGGACAATGACGATGCCCGAACCACGTTTTCGGCTGGCCACGCTCTTGCGGCTGCGCGAATCGACGCGCGACGGGCGGCGTGCGCAACTGGCCGAGTCGCAACGGGCGGATCAGGAGTTGCTTGATCAGTTGACGCGGCTGAGTATCGAGCAGCAGCGGGTGCAGGACGAATGCCGCCAGGCCGCCGGGCCCGGCGAGGTGGATTTCCAGCGGCTGGTCGAATCGCATCGCTACGCCGCGACGCTTCGCAGCCGCGAAGCCGAATTGCGGCAGCGGCGGGAGCAGCTTGCGGTTGAAATTCAGCAGCGGCGACAGGCCCTGCTCGAGGCCGATCAGGAGGTGCAAGTCCTGGAGAAGCTGCGCGACCGCCGGCGCGAACGCCAGCGGTTGGAAGACGAGCGAAAGCAAGCCAAGCAGATCGACGAGGCTGGTGTTGTCGCCTTTCGCTCCGCGAAAGCGGCGTACTTTCGCGGAGCGAAAGGCGACGATACGGCGGTGCTTGGTTCGCCGATCCAAAGCAGGAGTTTATCTGCATGCTCGATAACCAGTTGACAGATTTGCTCGCCAGGACCGAGCGCGGCGTTGAAGCGGCGCTGGCGTGTGAAGAGACCGGAGACTTCGAGCCGGACGATTCGCACCCGGTCGAACTGCGGATCGAGTTCGGACGCACGCGGCTGCAAGCGGAAGACGTAGAGCGGCTCCGCAGCGGCTCGGTGGTCCTGCTCGATGCCCCGCTGGGCGAGCCGGCTGGCATCTACGCGGCAGAACAACGGATTGGACGAGGCGAAACCGTCGTCGTCAATGGGAAGATCGGCGTGCGTGTGACGGAGCTTACGCCCGCAAGACCGCTTGCGGGCTCGCAGACGGGCCAACAGCGATGACCAGAACGAACTTAATACGCTCGGTAATCTGCACAATCGTGCTGATCCTCTCGCCTCTCTGCGCGGCGAAGCTGTCGGCGCAGGTCGCGGCTCCGCCGGATACGCCGGAAACGTCGGCAAGAGCGGCGTTGCCGATTGCCGAGCCGAAGGCGCACAATTCCGGCAACCGCGCGGATCAGGGGAAGAAGCTCGACGGCCTGTCGTCGGCCGCGACGGTCTTCGGCAGCCTGGCGTTGGTGCTCGCGGTCTTCTTCGCGCTTATCTGGGTGCTCCGCCGCGCCGCCCCGCCGGGGGCGGCCCTGCTGCCGACCGAGGCGTTCGAGGTGCTCGGCCGGGCGCCGCTGGCCAATCGCCAGCAAGCCCACCTGCTGCGTTGCGGCAACAAGCTGCTGTTGATCGCTTCGAGCGCCGCGGGGGCCGAGCCGCTCACGGAGATCACGGATCCGGCCGAAGTCGATCGCCTGACCGGGTTGTGCCGCCAGGCGCGGCCCGGCATCGCCACGTCGGCCCTTGGCCGTCTTCTCGGGCAGAAGGGGAAGAGCGATGGATAAGAAAGGCGGAGGGCGGAAGGCGGAAGGCGGAATGGAGCGTCCAATGGGCGACGGACCCTCTCAGTACTCACTACTCAGTACTCAGTACTCAGTACTCAGTACTCAGCACCGCGGTTTCGGCCGCTTTCGGGGCGCGATCCTATACTTACTGCTACTTGCCGCCTGCTTGCTCTCCTGCAACTCCGCCCTCGCCGCCGATACGCACGGCCAGCCGTCGAACCCGGCGATCTCGCTCGGTCTGCCCGACGGCTTGGCCGGGGGACCGAAGGCCTGGTCGAGTCCCGAGGGGATCGGCTCCAGTCTGCAAGTGATTCTGCTGCTGGCGGTGCTCAGCCTGGCGCCCGCCGCGCTGCTGATGACCACCTGCTACGTTCGCATCGTCGTCGTGTTGAGCCTGCTGCGGCAGGCGTTGGGAATGCAGAACCTGCCGCCGACGCAAGTGATTACCACCTTGTCGCTGTTCCTCACGCTGCTGGTGATGTCGCCCGTCTGGAAACAGGTTTACAACGAGGCGGTCGTCCCGTACACGCAACATCAGATGGGCGGCGAACAGGCGTGGAAGGCGGGCGTGGCCCCGATCCGCCGCTTCATGAGCATGCAGATCGAGCACGTGCAGAACACCGAGGACGTTCTGGCTCTTCATGAAATACACGCCCCCGCAGGCCACGCCCAAGAGCTACGACAACGTCCCGCTGCAGGCCCTGCTGCCGGCGTTCATGCTCAGCGAACTGAAAACCGCGTTCCTGATCGGCTTTCAGATCTATCTGCCGTTTCTGATTCTTGACATGGTAGTGGCGAGCGTGACCGTGTCGTCGGGCATGTTGATGGTGCCACCGCCGATGGTCTCGCTGCCGTTCAAACTGCTGCTGTTCGTGCTGGTCAACGGCTGGCACCTCGTCGTCGGGATGTTGTTGCAAAGTTTCCAAGCGTTTACATGAAAGGGGCTGGGGACTAGGGGCTAGGGGCGGGGCGTCCGCCGCTGGCCCCTAACCCCTTCCCCCCAGCCCCTAGCCCCTCCCATGGACCCACAATCCGTCATCGATCTTGCTCGTGAAGCCCTTTGGACGACGCTGATCGTCGCCTCGCCGGTGCTGATTGCCGCGCTGCTGGTCGGCCTGGTGATCGGGCTGTTGCAGGCGATGACCCAGGTTCAGGAACAGAGCCTCGCCTTCGTGCCGAAGATCATCGTCATGCTGCTGGTGTTGAGCATTTCGTTGCCCTGGTTGATTTCGCGAATGGTGCAGTACACTAGTACCCTGATTGGCGGCATTCCCGGGCGGTTTTAGCGGCGTTGTTTCGTTTACAGTCGCCTTCAAGTGGCAACAGAAGTATGGGAGTCGGGGTGGCAATGGGAGTTGGGGTGGCAGTTGTACTGCCACTCCGCCCGGGTGCGGCAGTACAACTGCCGCACCAACTTGCAAGTTACATTCCCGGGCGGTTCTGGCCCCTATGTATGAGAATTGGCTGATCCTGTTCGCGCTGGTCTTCGCCCGGGTTGCCGGGGTGACGCTGACGGCGCCGATCTACGGAACCAGCGACGTGCCGTTGCAGGTGCGGCTGCTGCTGGCGGCAGGGCTGGCGTTGCTGATTGCCCCGTTGCAGTGGCACGGCGTCGCACTGCCCGCCGGCGGCTTCGTTCATCTGCTGGCTATGCTTGGCATGGAAGCGGCCGTGGGGGCTTGTCTCGGCTTGGGCGTCCTGGTCCTGATCCACAGCATGACGCTGGCCGGCGAGATGGTCGCGCAGGCCAGCGGCCTGGGCATCGCCGAGATGTTCGATCCCACCATCGAAGAGAACGTCTCCCAGTTCTCGCGGTTGATGTTTCTGGCGGCGGTGACCATCTTCCTCTGCATCGGCGGCCACCGCATGGTGATGGCGGGACTGCTGGACAGTTTCCGCACGATTCCGCCCGGCAGCGGCGTGCCGGCGGACTCACTGGCCGAAGGATTCACCACGCTGGTGGCCATGAGTTTCTCGCTCGGCGTTCGCGTGGCCGCGCCGGCGGTCACTTCGCTGCTTTTGGCCACGCTGGTTCTCGGCCTGATCGGGCGGACGCTGCCGCAGTTGAACATTTTGGCGCTGGGCTTCGGCCTGAATTCCCTGTTGGCCTTCGCCGCCCTCGCCCTGACGTTCGCCGCTGCCGCCTGGGCGTTCCAAGACCAGATCCAGCCGGCGATGCAGACGATTTTCGATCTGTTGAAAACGCCGTTGAAGATGGAATGGACGTCGTAGGTGAAATGACGAAAACCGAATGACGAATGACGAAGGAATGACGAAGGTCGAAATCCGAAATCCGAAGCCTTGACACCACTGCTGTTTCTCACTATTCGGATTTCGGACTTCGGATTTCGTGCTTCTTTCGTCATTCGTCATTCGAGCTTCGTCATTTAATTGCCCATGTCCGACCACACCGCCGACAAGTCCGTAGACCCGACGCCGCACCGCCGCCAACAGGCGCGGCAGGAAGGGCACGTCGCCAAGAGCCAAGACCTTAGCTCGTCGCTGATGCTGCTGGCGGGCGTGGGCGTTTTGATGTGGCTCGGCGGCGGACTGGTGGCGTTCCTGGTGAACTACTGCCGCAGCCAACTCGGCGGCCAGCCGTGGTTGGCGGCCAACGCCGATTTCATCGCCGGCCAGTGGAACTCGACGCTCTGGCGCTCGCCCGCTCGCTGCTGCCCATCCTCGGGCTGCTCTGTCTGGCGGGCGTAGCGGTCAACCTGCTGCAAACCGGCTTTCTCTTTCTGCCGCAACGGGCTTCGTTCGACCTCGGCCGCATCAGCCCGATCCGCGGCTGGCAGCGGATTTTCTCCGCGGCGCGAATGGTGCAGCTCGCGTTCGGGCTGCTGAAACTAGTGGCCGTTTTCGCCGTGGCCGGCATCGTATTGTACAACCAGCGCGAAGCGCTGTTGCGGCTGGTCGCTTTGCCGCCGGCGGCTCTGGCAGCCGAGATGTCGCAGCTATTGCTCTGGACCGCGCTGAAGATCGGTGCGGCCCTGTTGCTGCTGGCGATTCTCGACTACGGCTACCAGCGCTGGCGTTATGAGCAAGACCTCAAAATGACGCCGCAGGAGTTGCGCGAGGAACTGAAGAACCTCGAAGGCGATCCGCAACTGCGGGCTCGCCGCAAACGCGCACAGCGCGATCTGGCGGTGCCACGCCCAGCGGCAATCTCGCCGCCGACGGAGACCCAAGCCGACGAGCTCAAGAGATAATCTCCCGCGGCCGTTTTCTCGGGCTGACAGCCGCTAAACGGCAAGACGGTTTAGCCGCGCCCCGAAGGGAAGCGCTCACAAGCCGCCACCAAATCGACGTTTAGCGGCCACCGCCGCAATCCGTTACGGCAGCGCTCCCCTTGTCGATCGTCGCCGCAAGAGGTACGATTAGAGGCATGAAACTGATTATCGCCATCATTCAGCCGCATCGTTTGGAGGCCGTCAAACAGGCCTTGGCCGACGTCGAGGTCTTTCGCCTGACGGTGATGGACGTGCAGGGCTTCGGCCGGCAGCGCGGACAGACCGAGGCCTACCGCGGCCACGAGGTGTCGGTCAATTTCTGCGCAAAGTGCAATTGATGATCGCCGTCAACGAGGCCTTCCTCGAACCGACGATCGACGCCATCATCAAGGGCGGCCGCACCGGGCCGGCCGGCGAAATCGGCGACGGCAAGATCTTCGTCCTCCCCCTGGAAGACTGCATCCGCATCCGCACCGGCGAACGCGGTGGAGAAGCGATTTAGGAATGTTGAATGATGAGTGATGAATGATGAATGCCCGGTTTGCTCGTCATTCATCATTCATCATTCAGCATTCATCATTTCCATGCACGAACTCTCCATTGTCGAAGCTCTGATCGATCAAGTCGGCGAAGAACTCGATCGCGCGGGGCAACGCGGGCGGGTGCTCCGCCTGGAACTGAACATCGGCCGGCTCTCGGGCGTCCACCCCGACGCGGTCCGCTTCGCCTTCCAACTCTTGAGCGCCGGCACGATTCTGGAAAACGCGGACGTTGCCATCGAGGAGCCGAAAGCCGTCTGCCATTGCAGCGCCTGCGACGCCCGCAGCGAGATCGACGATCTCGTCTTCGAGTGTCCGCGCTGCGGGGCCACCGACGTCGCCATCGAGGGCGGGCGGGAGATGATATTGCAGAGTATTGAAATCGAGGACTGAACCATGAAAATCGTCGCCGCCAAGAGAATCCAGACTGTTGGGGTGGCAGTTGAACTGCCACCCCAACGTAGCGCGCATTGAAATCGAGGACTGAACCATGAAAATCGTCGCCGCCAAGAGAATCCAGACTGTTGGGGTGGCAGTTGAACTGCCACCCCAACGTAGCGCGCATTGAAATCGAGGACTGAACCATGAAAATCGTCGCCGCCAAGAAGATTCTGAAGGCCAATGACCAACTCGCCGCCGAGAACCGCGCCGCCTACGACGCCGCCGGGGTATTCACCGTCAACGTCGTCGGCTCGCCCGGCAGCGGCAAGACGACGCTCTTGGAAGCCCTTTTCGCCCACCTGAAGGGCCGCGTCAAGCCGGCGGTGATCGAAGGCGACATCGCCGGCTCGATCGACGCCGACCGCATGGAGCGAATCGGCGTGCCGGTGGTGCAAATCAACACCGACGGCGCCTGTCATCTCGATGCCGTGATGATCGCCAGCGCCAACAGCGGGCTCGACCTGCCGGCCGTCGATCTGCTGTTTATCGAGAACGTCGGCAATTTGGTGTGCACCGCCGGTTTCGATCTCGGCGAGCACCTGCGGATCGTCGTGCTCAGCACCAGCGAAGGGGACGACAAGGCCGTTAAGTATCCGGCCATTTTCCAGGGTTCCCACGCCCTGTTCATCACCAAGATCGACCTCCTGCCCCATTTGAACTTCAACGTCGAACGCATCACCGCCGACATGAAGCGGCTCGCCCCCAACGCTTCCGTATTTCAAGTTTCGGCCCTCCACGGCGACGGCATTCCCGCGGCCGCTGAGTGGCTGGCAGAAATGACGAGGGACAGAATTGCCGCGGCGTCCAAACGCCCGTGACAGTTGCGAATCTGAGACTGCTTCCCTACACTTGCTATGAGTCTGCCCCCTGAATCCACAGACCGGTCGCCACGTCGCATGGCGATCACGGTGCGCGGCGTGGTGCAGGGGGTGGGGTTTCGGCCGTTCGTTTACAATGCGGCGCGCCAACGGGGACTTAGCGGCTGGGTGCGGAACGAGGCCGATATGGTGCGGATCGAAGCGCAGGGAGAAGCGGCGGCGCTGGAGGCGTTCGTGGATGCGATTCGCCATTCGCCTCCGCCGCAGGCGCGGATTGATACGGTCGAAGTCGAGGAGATTGCTCTTCAGGAGATCAGCGGATTTGAGATTTGCACGAGCGAGGGCACTTCGCCGCCGCGGCCGACGATTCCGGCCGATCTGGCCACCTGCGACGAATGCTTGGCGGAAATCCGCGATCCCTCGCAACGGCGTTACAATTATCCGTTCACGAATTGCACCCGCTGCGGGCCGCGTTGGTCGATCATCGAGCGGCTGCCTTACGACCGCCCGCGAACTTCGATGGCCGGCTTCGCGATGTGTCCGGAATGTCGGGCGGAATATGAGAATCCGGCCGACCGGCGTTTTCACGCCCAGCCGATCGCCTGCCCCCGTTGCGGGCCGACGCTACAACTGCTCGACACGAAAGGCCGCGAAACCGCCGCGGGTCGGGCGGCTTTCGACGCCGCGGTGCAATTGCTTTTGGCCGGCAAGATCGTGGCCCTCAAGGGGCTAGGCGGATTTCAATTGCTGGTTGATGCCACCGACACCGCGGCCGTCGCCCGACTGCGGCAGCGGAAGCGGCGTCCCGACCGGCCGTTCGCACTGATGTTTCCCACCTTGGATGACGTGCGGCGGTGTTGTCACGTCTGCGAAGAAGAGGCCCGCGAGCTTTCATCGCACCAGTCGCCGATCATGTTGCTGCGGAGAATCGAGGAAGGCGCGTCGTCGCCCGGCGATTCACGCCGCGTGGACGCGGCGGCTAAACGATACGATTCTTGCGAAACCGCAAGCGGTTCGCAGTCAGGAATCAACAATCAGCAATCAACAGTTTCCTCTCCCCTCTCCCCTCTCCCCTCTCCCCTCCTCGGCGTTGCCCCCGCCAATCCGTACCTCGGCGTGATGCTCCCTTACACGCCGCTGCACCACTTGCTGATGTCGGCGGTCGGGCGGCCGCTGGTCTGCACGAGCGGCAATCTCTCCGAGGAGCCGATGGCAATCACGACCGAGGACGCCGTCGAGCGGCTTGGCCCGATCGCCGACGCGCTGTTGACGCACAACCGCCCGATCGTTCGGCCGGTCGATGATTCGATCGTCCGCGTCGGCCCCGACGGCCCGCAGATTCTCCGCCGCGCCCGCGGCTTCGCACCGCTGCCGATCGATCTGCCATTCGATGCGGCCGGCGTCCCGGCGATTCTCGCCGTCGGCGGCCACTTGAAGAATGCGGTAGCGCTGCTGCTCGACAAGATACATCGAGAGGAAGATAGGCGGGAGCTAACAGCTCCCGGTCGTCAGGTGGTGATGAGCGCCCACGTCGGCGACCTTGACAGCGTGTTGAGCATCGCGGTGTTTCACCGTGCGATCGACGACCTGGTGGATTTCTTCCAGACAACGCCCGGTGTGGTTGTCTGTGATTTGCATCCCGACTACGCATCGACGCGGCACGCCGAGCAACTGGCGGCCCGCTGGTCCGCGCCGCTGCTGCGGGTGCAGCATCATCACGCCCACGCGGCGGCGTGCATGGCCGAGCACGGTCTGCACGGGCCGGTCCTCGGTTTCACCTGGGACGGCACCGGCTACGGCCCCGACGGAACAGTCTGGGGCGGCGAGGCGCTCCTCTGCACTGGGGCGGAGTATCGCCGCGTGGCCCATCTCCGCACGTTCCCATTGCCCGGCGGCGACCGTGCCGCGCACGAGCCGCGTCGCTCCGCCTTGGGCCTGCTCTTCGAGCTGTTCGGCCAACAGGCGCGGCAATACGCGGACGACTGGTTCCGGCCGGGGGAAATCGACACGCTGTTGTCGATGTTGGCCCGCGGCGTCAATTCGCCGCGGACCAGCAGTATGGGCCGGTTGTTCGACGCCGTGGCGGCGATCTGCGGACTGTCGCCGGTCACCAGCTTCGAGGGCCAAGCGGCAATGGCACTCGAATTCGCCGCCAACATGGAGGGAACGAGCGCTTACCCGTTGACGTGTGCCCCATTCACAACGTCCCCGCAAGTGAGAAAAGCCCCCCGATTGCAATCGGGGGGCGTTGGTGCGCCGCTGCTGGCCGATTGGGGGCCGCTGGTGCGCGGCGTGCTGGCCGACCGTGCCGCCGGCGTGCCGGTTGCGACGATCAGCGCCCGATTCCACAACGCCTTGGCCGAGATGGCGTTGGAAGTCGCCGCATCCGTCGCCCCGGGGCTGCCGATCGTGCTTAGCGGCGGGTGTTTCCAGAACGCCCTGCTTACGGCACGAGTGCGCTCCAAGTTGTCGGGGGCTTGCTTTCCCGTGTATACTCATAAGAGAGTTCCGCCGGGCGACGGCGGCATTGCGCTCGGCCAGGCGCTTGTGGCCCTGCTGCAAACCAGAAGCGGCGCCGTTTAGAATTGGCGAGAATACAACTGTCGCCTTTCGCTCCGCGAAAGCCGCGTTCTTTGGCGGAGCGAAAGGCGACATTCCGACATGACGTGGCCGCGAAAGAGGTGTACTCGATGTGCCTTGGAGTTCCCGGTAAGATCGTCGAATTGTTCGAGCAGAACGACCTGCCGATGGGCAAGGCCGAGTTCGGCGGCATTCTCAAAGAGGTCTGTCTGGCCTACACGCCCGAGGCCCAAGTGGGCGACTACGTCTTGGTCCACGTCGGTTTCGCCATCAGCCGCATCGACGAGCACGAGGCGGAGAAGACGCTGGATCTGCTCAACCAACTCGCCGAAATCGCGCCGGATCAATAACCTAAGCGCCTCTCCACCCGCCGACGCAGTCGACGGACGTTCCCTAGCCCCTAGCCCCTAGCCCCCAGTCGCTAGTCCCTCTTCCTTGCGATTTCTCGACGAATACCGCAACGCCGAAACCGTTCACCGCCTGGCCGCCGCCATCGCCGCGGCCACGACGCGGCCGTGGCACATCATGGAGATCTGCGGCGGGCAGACGCATTCGATCGTCCGCTTTGCGCTGGATGAGATGCTGCCGCGCGAGATCACGCTGATCCACGGTCCCGGCTGCCCGGTGTGCGTCACGCCGATCGAGATTCTCGACAAGGCGGTGGCCATCGCCGGCCGGCCGGAGGTGATCTTCTGCTCGTTCGGCGACATGCTCCGTGTGCCCGGCTCGCGGAAGGACCTGTTCACGGTCAAGTCGGAAGGGGGCGACGTGCGGGTGGTCTACTCGCCGATGGACGCGGTGACGCTGGCAAAGGAACATCCCGATCGCCAGGTCGTCTTCTTCGCCGTCGGCTTCGAGACCACCGCCCCGGCCAATGCGATGGCGGTCGCCCAGGCGGCCAGGATGGGACTGAGGAACTTCTCGGTGCTGGTTTCGCACGTGCTCGTGCCGCCGGCGATGCGGGCCGTGCTCGACTCCCCCGCCAACCGCGTGCAGGGCTTTCTGGCCGCCGGCCACGTCTGCACGATCACCGGCATGGCCGACTACCGGCCGATCGCAGAGCAATACCGCGTGCCGATCGTGATCACCGGCTTCGAGCCGGTCGATATCTTGCAGGGCGTGCTGCATTGCGTGAAACAGTTGGAAGAGGGCCGCCACGAGGTCGAGAATCAGTACGCCCGCGTCGTTCATCCCGAGGGCAACCGCCCGGCGTTGCGGGAAATCGCCGAGATTTTCGAGGTCGTGCCGCGGAAGTGGCGGGGCATCGGCGAGATTCCCGCCAGCGGACTCGGTCTGCGCGAAGCCTACGCCCACTTCGACGCCCAACGGCGGTTCAACGTCGAGGCGATCACCGCCGAAGAGCCCGCGGAGTGCATCGCCGGCGAGATCCTGCAAGGCCATCGCAAGCCGCACGACTGCCCGGCCTTCGGCGTCTACTGCACTCCCGATCATCCGCTCGGCGCCCCGATGGTTTCGTCGGAGGGGGCGTGCGCGGCGTATTATCGGTATCGGAGAGGGGCGAGGGACTAGGGGCTGGGGGCTAGGGATTGGGGATTGGGGATTGGAAAGAAACCGCTTGCGGTTTCGCAAGATGGGGAGAATCCATGTCCGATGATTTTGCCCTGAATTGCCCGGCACCGCTGGCCCACCACGCCACCGTGCAGATGGCCCACGGTGGCGGCGGCCGATTGATGCGAAACCTGATTGAGAGCGTGTTTTTGCCGGCGTTTGCAGAAGTCCTTCCCCGCGGACCGCAGTCCGCGGGCGTTGGCAAGTGTCCCTCTCCCCTCTCCTCTCTCCTCTCTCCCCTTTCCTCACCCCCCCACGACGCCGCCGTGCTGCCGACCGCCGCTCCACGGCTCGCCTTCACCACCGACAGCTTCGTCGTCAATCCACTCTTCTTTCCCGGCGGCGACATCGGCAAGCTGGCGGTCTGCGGAACGGTCAACGATCTGGCGATGGCCGGGGCCAGGCCGGCGTATCTTAGTGCCGGCTTTATTCTCGAAGAGGGCCTGTCGATGGAAACGCTTCGCCGCGTCGTGGCGTCGATGGCCGAAACCGCCCGGGCGGTCGGCGTGCGGATCGTCACCGGCGATACGAAGGTCGTCGATCGCGGCAAGGCCGACGGCATTTTCATCAACACCGCCGGAGTAGGCTGGGTGGCGGAGGGCGTCGAGATTTCGCCCACCCGCGTGCGGCCCGGGGACGCGATCCTCTTAAGCGGCGATCTCGGCCGGCATGGCATGGCGATCATGTCGGTGCGCGAGGGGCTGCGTTTTGAGGGGGCGGCGGAGAGCGATTGTGCCCCGCTCGACCAACTGGTTGCAGCCATGCTCGCCGCAGCCGGCGACGTCCATTGCCTTCGTGATTTGACCCGGGGCGGGCTGGCCGCCGCCCTGAACGAGATCGCCCTGGACGCCGGCGTAGGCATCGAGATCGAAGAATCGGCCATACCGGTGATTGAGCCGGTGGCCGCCGCCTGCGAATTGCTGGGGCTCGATCCGTTCTACGTGGCAAACGAGGGGCGGCTGGTGGCCTTCGTGCCCCCGTCGGCCGCCGAGAAGGTGCTAGAGGCCATGCGTCGCCACCCTGCCGCCGTCGGTCCCTGCCGCATCGGAACCGTCACCGATGCGCACAGCGGCGTTGTCGAGCTTCGCGGCCGTTTCGGTGGCCGCCGTATCGTCGATCTCCTTTCCGGCGAGCAGATGCCGCGGATCTGCTGACTTTAACACTCGCATTCCAACGTTCGCAAACGCCATTTTCTTGTAAAGAAGGTCGCCGAAGTGCCGCACAGAATACGGATCCTCCCTGGCGCCGGGGCGAGTGGTTGACACGGACTAAGTCAACCGGTACGGGAAAGTAGGCGGCAGACGCCGTGCGCCGCCGCCTCGCACACGGCGTGTGCGGGCGACGGTGAGCACAAGTTCCTATTCGTTCCCACTTAATGGCGTAAGTGCCAAAGTCGAGATGGGAGCGGGATCGAGGGTCTTTTGGCCTCTCCTTTATTCCAAACGGAGGGCTTTGCAACGAACTCGACGGAACCGCGCACACCGTCTACAGCCCGGTCGTCGGCAGGCCGTCGGCGTCCCAATTCGAGATCAGCTCGATCACGAACGCGGCGGTCCAGCCGTACTGCGGGGCGCCTTTGCCCTTGCCCGATTTCGAATCGTAGTACTCCCAAAGGTAATCCTGGTTTTGCTGGCACCAAGCCAACAGTTGCTCGCGGCAGGCCTGGGCCGTCTCTTTGTAACCGTAGCGTTTCAGACCGACCAGCGCCATGTAATTGATGTTCAGCCACGCCGGCCCGCGCCAATAGCCGTCGCTCTTAAACTGCGGATTGTCGTAGGCGACCGAAGGGAAGCCGGGAAAGAACTTCTTCGGGTCTTTGGCCAGCCGGTGCATCGCCGCCGCCCGCTCGGGAGTGGCCACGGCGACGTACAGCGGCATGAACGACGCCGGCGTGAGAACGCCGCTGAACTTCTTGGTCGTGCGGTCGCGATCCACGTAGGCCTTTTCGGCGTCGCTCCAGAGGGCTTCGTTCACCCGCTTGCCGAGCGCATCGGCCTTGGCCAGCCATTGCCGCCGCGGGCCGGGCAGCCCGAGCCGATCGGCCATGTAGGCCAGCGAGCGGTAGGCCATGATCATGTAGCAGTTCAGGTCGATCGTCCAGAGGTTGTCGCAGCCGTGATCCCAACGGACCGAGTCGTCCCAGCCCGCTTCCATGTTGGGACCGGAGCCGCCGTAATGGAAGAGCCCCTCCTTTTCTCCGCCGCGCTTGCGCTCCCAGAACTTCGCGTTGGCGGCGAATTTGGGATAGACCCGTTTCAGGTATTCGTCGTCCGGGCAGCGGCGGTCGATGATCGCAGCGACCCACGGCAGCACGGGCGGCTTGCCGAACGCCTCGACCGCCCCCGCCTTCTCCCAGACCACGTCGTCGAATCCACCGGATGGCAACTGCCGATCGAGAAAGACCTGGATCTGCTCGCGGGCGAGCTTGGCGTCCCAACGTGAAATCGCCAAGGCGTGAAAGGCGGCGTCCCAATTCCATACGCCGCGATATCGAAAGGGGGAAGGGCAAATTCCGCGGAGCGGCCGCCACTGGCCGTCGAGGATGTTCGCGTACAGCGTCTCCTGGCTTCGCCGCAAAAGCGTCGCATCGCGGGCCGAGACCTTCCCCTTCTGCCGCTCAAGCCAGCGGAGGGCCTCGGCCGAGGGCTTTTGCGGCCCGACCGCCGCCTTTTCTTTCTCGCTCGCAACCAAGCCGCCGCCGAGCAGAAGGACAACACAGCCGGCCGTTACAACAGATAGTCTTCGAAATTGCATGTTCAACACCGCATTATATCGCAAAGCAGGGAACCCCGTCGGCGATGCACTATCGTCTTGCCGCGATTGGCCACACAAGCGGGGCCATTCACGACCGCTTCTATTCTTATTGTGTCCAGTAGAACTATCTTTGGCAATATGGTAGAACGGAGTCTTGGCACTATCGAACTCCCCGGCGACGTAGTGGAAGTATAGGAAGTAGCCAAAGCGGCTGAACATGACAAACCGCTGGTTTATTGCGGCCAACGTCGGCAACGCGCGGATCAAACTCGGTCTGTTTGCCGACGAAAGGGAGGCCGGGCTCCTTGAACCTCGGCAGACGCTGCCGCTGTTTGGCAAAGAGCCGGAGTTTGACGGTATCGACGCGTGGCTGGCTGGCGCGGCGGGCGGCGATCAAACCTATCCGTGGTGGATTGCAAGCGTGAATCGTCCTGCGGCCACTCGGCTGATCGACTGGCTGCACGAACATCGTGCGGGCGATCGCGTCGTGCTGCTGGCCTCGGGCGATTTGCCGCTGGTCGTGCGCGTGGAAAGGCCGGACATGGTCGGTATCGATCGGCTGGTCAACGCCGTGGCGGTCAATCGGCTGCGCGACGCCGACCGCCCGGCGGTGATCGTCAACGTCGGCAGCGCGATTACGGTCGATCTGGTTTCGGCTGACGGAGCGTTCCTGGGCGGAGCGATTCTGCCGGGCATTCGAATGTCCGCCCGAGCGCTGCATCACTTCACCGACCTGCTGCCACTGGTCAACGTTTCGGAGTTGTCCACGCCGCCGCCGCCTTTGGGCGACTCGACCGAGTCGGCGATGAAGTCGGGGCTGTTTTGGGGGGCGGTGGGTGCGGTTCGAGAACTGATCGAGCGGCTAAGCGAAGCTGCAAACGGAGGCGAAGTCGCCAGCGGAGGCGGTTGGGGTGGCAGTTCAACTGCCACCCCAACACAGGGCCCGCAGGTCTTCCTTACCGGCGGCGCCGGCGCGGCCGTGGCAGATTTGTTGGGCGGGGCGACGCGGCACGTGCCCAACCTCACCTTAGCGGGAATCGCCCACGTAGCGCGAAGACCCCGCGCTGATTAAGAGCCAGGTGAATAACGTCGCATGGAGAATGCGAAAAGCCCGCTCCCCGACGGGGCGCGGCTAAACGGGAAGCCGACATCGTCTCTTTGACACTCAATCGCACGGCAGGCTGCCCGCCGCGCGTTTTTTGGGGTATGATTGACCAAGCGGCGGAATCGCTTGTGCCGCCGGATTCTCCCCTTTTTTCGATGCATTCGACCCTGAGGAACCGTTTCATGACCGCATATTCCGTCAACCCCGCCGGCGAGAAGTTCCCCATTCCCCGTGAGGCAGAGTACGCCCAGGAGTTTTCCCGCGTCCAGGCGTTGGCCGAACAGGCGCGGCGCGAAGGCAAGGAGGTGGTCGTGGTGATGGGCGTCGGCTTCGTCGGCGCGGTGATGGCCGCCATCATCGCCGACACCGTCGACAAGCAGACCGGCAAGCCGAGCAAGTTCGTGATCGGCTGCCAGCGTCCCAGCCCGCGGAGCTATTGGAAGATCCCGATGCTCAATCGCGGCGAGTCGCCGGTGAAGGCCGAGGATCCCGAGGTCGATCCGATGATTGCCCGTTGCGTCAAGCAGAAGAAGACGCTGGTGGCCACGTACAACAGCGAGTGCCTCAAGCTGGCCGACTGCGTGGTGGTCAACGTGCAATGCGACTACACCAAGCACGATCTGGGCAAGATGCGGACCGGCGAGGCGGAAATGAGCGCCCTGGAGGCGACGATGCGGACGATCGGGCAGAACGTCGAGCCGCACTGCCTGACGCTGATCGAAACGACCGTGGCCCCCGGCACCACCGAGTTCGTGGCCTGGCCGATCATGAAGAAGGCCTTCGCCGGCCGCGGCATCCAGAGCGAGCCGCTCTTGGCCCATAGCTTCGAGCGGGTGATGCCCGGCCGCGAATACGTCTCCTCGATCCGCGATTTCTGGCGGGTTTGCTCGGGCTGCAACGCCGAGGCGCGCAGGCGGGTCGAGAAGTTCCTCCGCGAGGTGCTCAACACCGCGCAGTTCCCGCTGACGGTCATGGATCGCCCCATCGAGTCGGAGACCACCAAGATCGTCGAAAACTCGTATCGGGCGACGATCCTGGCGTTCCTGAACGAATGGAGCCTGTTCGCCGAGCGAAACGGCGTCGATCTGCTCAAGGTCATCAAGGCGATCAAGATGCGGCCGACGCACAGCAACATGATTTTCCCCGGTCCCGGCATCGGCGGCTACTGCCTGCCGAAGGACGCCGGCTTGGGCTATTGGGCCTACAAGCACATCCTCGGCTTCGAAGACGGCGACGAGGTGTTCAAGATCAGCCCCACGGCGGTTGACATCAACGACACGCGGGCCCTGCACGTCGCCGAGTTGACCCGCGACGCCCTGCGGAACATGGGCCGCTACATCGCCGGCGCCGACGTGCTGATCTGCGGCGCCAGTTACCGCCAGGACGTGGGCGACACCCGCTACAGCGGCTCGGAGATGGTCGTCCGCAAGCTCACCGAGATGGGCGCGGAGATGCGCGTCCACGATCCGTATCTCGACCACTGGTTCGAATTGGAACAGCAGGACGTTTATCCCGCGCCCGGTCATTCGTGGTCGCGGTTCTTCCACAACCAGGAGGGTTTGAAGGACATTCGCGTGCAGAAGGACTTGGCTACAGCGCTGCACCATGCCGAGGCGGTGATCCTGGCCGTGCCGCACGAGCATTATCTCGGGCTGGAGCCCGACGAGATCGTGAAGTGGGCCGGCGGGCCACTGGCGGTGATCGATTGTTTCGGCATCCTCTCGGACGAAAAGATACGCCGCTACTTCGAGCTCGGCTGCGAAGTCAAGGCGCTGGGCCGCGGGCATATCCAACGGATCAAGGAACAGGTGCGGGTGAAGGCCAAGTAATCGGGCAAATCAGTTGCCGTGTGCCACTGTTTCGCAGAAGCAGTGCTGGGCATGAGGCGCCGCTCGAACACTGCTTCTGCGAAACAGTGGCACACGCCGAAGGGAGAGAACCATGCCGTGCCGGGGAATTCGCGGCGCCACCACCGCCGAAGACAACACGCCCGAGGAAATCCTCAAGGCCACCCGCCAATTGCTGGCGCTGATGATCCGCGAAAACGGCATCGAGCCCGCGGACGTCGCCAGTGCGATCTTTTCGACGACGGTCAACCTCGACGCGGAGTTCCCGGCGTTGGCGGCCCGGCAGTTGGGCTGGTTCGACGTGGCGTTGATGTGCGTGCACGAGCTGGACGTTCCCGGCTCGTTGCGGCGCTGCATCCGCATCCTCTTGCACTGGAACACCGACAAGCCGGCCGAGGAGGTGGTGCATGTCTACGTCAAGGGAGCCCGTCGGCTTCGTCCCGACCGCTCGACGCTGCCGCCGGTCGATTGGACGGAACTGGAACGGTGGATCGTCGAGCACAGCAACGAAGTGGCGAAGCCGGCGGGAAAATGATGAATGCTGAATGATGATTGATGAATGACATCAAGGCGACAAACGGCTGACGCCCTCATTCATCATTCATCATTCAATGCACTCTTTGCCCCGGTTTTGCTCCTTCGTCCGGGCTTAAGAGGTAGATCTCCCCCCCGCCGCCGCCGGCGGCGACGATCATGCCTTCGCTTAGGCCGAACTTCATCTTCCGCGGGGCGAGGTTTGCCACGCAGATCACCAGCCGGCCGACGAGGTCCTCGGGTCGGTAGACGCCCTTGATGCCGGCGAAGACGGTGCGGCGGTTGTCGCCGCCGAGGCCGAGCGTGAGTTTCAGTAGCTTCTGCGCCCCGGCACGTCCTCGGCTTCGATCACGCGGACCACCCGCAGGTCGATCTTGGCGAAGTCATCGAAGCTGACGGTTTCGGCCAACGGCTCGGCCAGCAGCGGAGCGTCGCTGTCGAAGGGGAGCGTTTGGGCGGGCGTCTCCGCCTCTTCCGGCTCGGCGCTGGCGGCCACCATCGCCTCGACCTGCTTCGGATCGACCCGCTTCATCATGTGCGAGAACTTGGCGACCGGCGTGCCCAGCAGCGGCCGCTTCGCCTGCTGCCAACTCGTGATCGGCTCGCCCAGCAGTTCGCCCGTCTGCCGTGCGAGTTTCGGCAGCACCGGGGCAAGATAGATCGCCAATTGACGGAACAAGTTCAAGCCGGTAGTACAAGCGATTTGCACGCTCCGTCTCGCCTGCGGGTCGCCGTGCTTGGCAAGTTCCCATGGTTTGCACGCGTCAATATATGCGTTGGCCCGATCAGCCGCCGCCATAATCAGCCGCATCGCCCGGCTGTAATCACACGCTTCGTACGCCTTGGCGATTTCTTCGCCTTCGCGAGCCGCATCATCAAATAGGCTACCCACCTCAAGTGTATCGGCGAGGCCCGTTTTTTCGACGAATCTTGCCGTTCGGCTGGCGATGTTCACCACTTTGCCGACCAGATCGGAATCGACCTTGCCGACGAAATCCGCGAAGTTCAGATCAATGTCGTCCACGCCGGACGACAATTTCGAGGCGTAGTAGTAGCGCAAGTACGCCGGGTCGAGATATTCGAGATAGGTCGAGGCGCGGATGAACGTCCCCTTGCTCTTCGACATCTTCTCGCCATCGACGGTGAGAAAACCGTGGATGTGGACCTTTTCGGGAAGGCTCAGCCCGCCGATCTTCAGCATCGCCGGCCAGAAGAGCGTGTGAAAATAGGTGATGTCCTTGCCGATGAAGTGGTGGATCTCCGTTTTCTCGGCGCTCCGCCACCAGTCGTCCAGGTTTTCGTCATGCTTCTGGCACCATTGGCTCGTCGAGCCGATGTAGCCGATCGGGGCGTCGAACCAGACGTACCAGTAGTTGCCGGGGCTGTCGGGAATCGGGAAGCCGAAGTAGGGGGCGGGCCGCGAAACGTCCCAATCGTGCAGCGGCTCGCAAAGGAAGTGTCCCTTCAGATAATTGGCGATCTCCGGCTGAAGATGCTCGCCCCCCTGCGTCCACTCCTCCAGGAATTCGTGCAGCTTCTCGATATTCACGAACAGGTGATTGGCCCGGCGGATTTCCGGGGTCGCGCCGGAGAGCGTGCTCAGCGGATCGATCAATTCGGTGGGGCTGTAATGCGAGCCGCACTTGTCGCAACTGTCGCCGTATTGGCCGGGCGACTTGCACTTCGGGCAAGTCCCCTTGACGAAGCGATCGGCCAGGAACGTGCCGGCCTGGGCGTCGAAAAGTTGCGTGACCTCGCGCTCCTCGACCAGCCCCGCCTTGCGGATTTCGGCCCAAATCTCGTTGCAGGCCTGCCGCGTTTGCTCGCTGTTCGTGCTGCCGTAGTTATCGAACGCGATGTCGAAGCCGGCGAAGTCCCGCACGTGGGCCGCTTGCATCCGCGCGATCAGCTCCTCTTCCGATACGCCCTCCTGCCGAGCGCGGATCATAATGGCAGTGCCGTGCGTATCGTCGGCGCAGATGTAGACGCACCGCCGCCCGCGGAGTTTCTGGAACCGCACCCAGATGTCGGTTTGCAGATACTCGACCAGATGTCCGATGTGGATATGGCCGTTGGCGTAGGGCAGGGCGCTGGTAACGAGGATTTGCCGCATGACTGCTGGTTACTCCGCAGGAAGGCAAGCCGATTATGCCGAAAGCGGAATTATAGCGATGCGGCGACAAGCCGGGGAGAGGGCGCGGGCGAAATCCGGAGGTCTATGGCGTGAAGCGGCTCGAAGGGGTAGAATGAAACGAGGTTTGATTGGAGGGCATTCCGATGAACGCGGACTTCGCAGCGTTGTTCGAGTTGAGCGTGCCGCAGCGGTTGCAGCTTGTTGAGGATTTGTGGGACAGTATTGCCGCCGCGCCGGGCGGCGTCCCGCTTCCCGATTGGCAGAAGGAGGAACTCGACCGGCGAGAAGCCGAGCACCTTGAGAGTCCGGACGCTGTGTTGTCCTGGGGCGAGGTGAAACAGAGGAGGCTCCGGCGAGATGGTTGAACAAATCGACATCCTTCCGGCGGCCCCGCGCGACGAGGGGTGAACATGGATTATCTTGCTCGCATTATTCGCGATCCGGTCATCTGTGGTGGTGAGCCGGTGATCAAGGGAACTCGCGTAACGCTGCGGACGGTCCTGGCAAGTCTTGCTGAAGGGGCTTCTGTCAACGAAATCGTCGCCGATTTCCCCACGCTGACGGCCGACAACGTCCGTGCGGTAATCGCGTTCGCAGCGGCGTCCACGGAAGAAGACTTGCCTGTCCCCGGGATGCCGGCTCTCCATGCGAATTAAGCTCGACGAGAACCTACCGACGAAGGTAGCGTTGCTGCTCGGCGCTTTGCGGCACAACGTAGATACGGTGCCGCAAGAGCATCTCCAAGGACGTGACGACACGACGATATGGCAGGCCGCCCAAAGTACCAAGCGGCTCCTCGTGACGCAGGATCTGGACTTCTCCGACATTCGCCGATTTCGTCCGGGCACGCACCAGGGGATACTGCTTGTGCGCCTGCGCACCCCCGGTCGCATCGCACTGGCCGCCAGGTTATCTGCCGTGTTTCAGACTGAAGACGTTGAGACTTGGAGCGGCTCCTTCGTTGTCGTCACGGATCGGAAGGTCCGCGTAATTCGGCCGCCCGCGCAGCAGTAATCCCCTTGCCGGAGAACGATCGGCTCCAGCGGCGAGCTAACCCGGCTTCTCCTTGTTCGGCTCGACGTGAATCGCCACGCGGCCCAGGCCGGGGACGTGGCCGCGGAGATATTCTTCTAGCCGCACGGTGAAATCGTGGGCGGCGGTGATCGCCGTCGAGGCGTCCAAGGTACAATGGCAGGAGACGGCCAATTCGCCGCCGGCCTGCTGCACGCGGACGTTGTGGGCCGTGGCCGGCAGCGGATAGTCCTTCAAGAAATCGGCGATCGCCTTCTGCACCTCCGACTGGCCGGCGCGCTCGCCGCGGATCGTGGCCACCGCGTCGCCAGTGGGCTCGATGTGGGTGATGATCCGGGTGACGCCGGGAAGGCTGCTGCGCAACGCCCGCTCGAACTCCGTCGCCTGGCGATGCGCCTCGTCCAACAAGAGCGATTCGCTCACCTCCAAGTGCAGCTCCAGCCAGCGCTGGTTGTTCTCTTCGTAAATGCGGATGCCGTGGGCACCGAGGCCGTGGCGGGCGGCCAGCAGGCGAACGACCGTGGTCACGTCCTCCGCGCCGGCAATCGCGGGCTCGACGTGAACGACGACGTCGGCGTTGGGGAGCACCACCGCCACCGCGGCCTCGACCTCGTGGGCGATGTCGTGCGCCCGCTCGAAGGCTGCGCCGCGGCCGACCGTTAGCGTCACGTCAGCGAACATCTCCGGCCCGCTGCGGCGAACCCGCAATCGCGTGACCTCTTCGACCCCGGCGACCTGCCGGGCGGCGGCAAAAACCTGCTCCTGCAATCTCGCCGGCACGCTGTCCAACAGATCGTCAACCGACTTCTTGCCGAGCCTTATGCTAACCCAAATCACGATCGCCGCCACGCCCAGGGCCGCCACGGCGTCGGCCTGCTTGAGCCACGCAACTCCCAGCATATCGCCTATTTGAACGCCACAGAGGCCAAACAGCACCACCAGCGACGACCAGATGTCGGTGGAGAAGTGCAGGGCGTCGGCCTCCAGGGCTTGGCTGGAGTATTCGTCGGCGGCCTTTTTCAACGCCCGCGAGCGCGACAGATCGACGACGATCGAGAGGATCACGACGACGAACGCCCAGGGGTTGATCTGCAAATGGAACGCCGCGCCGAAAAAGAGCCGCTGGCTGGCCTTATAGATGATCCATGCGCAGGTGACCAACAGCAACAGCGTCTCGATCAGGGCCGAGAGATTTTCGACTTTGCCGTGGCCGTAGGTGTGCTCGCGGTCGGCGGGGCGGCCGGAGACGCGGACCGCCCAGAGTGTCACGGCGGCGGCCAGCAGATCGAGGCCGGAGTGCAGGGCTTCGGAGAGCAGGCCCAAGCTGTTGGTCCAGAGGCCGATGCCCAACTTCGTGCTGGTCAGCAGCACCGCGGCAGCCAACGACGACATCGCCACCCAGCGCTTTTCCTGATCGGCGCGGGAGAGCGATTCATGGATTTGGGTGTTCGTCATGGGTTGGCAAGCTTGCGACGTTAAGGGGAACAGTCCGGTTTTCGCTGATGCGAAAGCTGGGACAGTCCCCCGGCGTCCCATTTTTCTTCGGCCGCGCTGCGGCGATAGTAATGGGGGACGAGTTTCCAGAGGTCGTCGCGGCGCCCCTGGTGGTAGTGTCGTGCCGCCAGCCGCCCGACCACCGCCGCCCGCGGCCGCCAGAGCTTTCCGTCGACTGCCACAGCGTCGGGAGGCAGGCGATCGAGCAGGCGGGCGAGGCCGGGGCCGGTGATGACGGATGAAGGATGAGGGATGAGGGATGAAGGATGAGCGATTGGAGGAAGGCGGAAGGCGGTAAGCGAAAGAGCTTCTCCCTCTCCCCTCTCCTCTCTCCTCTCTCCCCTCTCCACTGCCGACTGCCGACTGCCGACCGAACCCAGCCGAGCCAGCCAGACGTCGGCGTGCAGAAGTTCCTGGGGGCCGGCCGGGTGGAACCAGCCGTCGGCCTGGCGAACGAACGATTGCACGACAACTTCGCCGCGTTGGGCGTCGATGACGACCGACAATTTGTCGCAGCGATGCTCGATGCAGTTGGCTGCGACGGCTTCCAAGGTGTTGACGCCCAGGACTTCGGCCCCTACCGCGTAGGCAAACACCTTGGCGGCGGTCACTCCCACCCGGAGTCCCGTGAAGGAACCCGGGCCGATGGAGACGGCGAGCAGTTGCACGTCGGCCGGCCGCCAGGCGACTTGCCCCAGCAGGGAAGCGACGGCGGGGAGCAAGGACTGCGCGCTGCGTTGTCCGGCGTCTAACGTCAATTCTGCCAAGAGGTTATCGCCCACAATCGCCGCGACGCTGCCGATCTTATCGGTGGTTTCCAGGGCGAGGATCCGCATCGGTGTGATCCCTTTTCGACCCAGCATGGCCGATTCGCCGTTCTTCCACAAGAGGCATCCCACTTGACCCGCCGGAAGCGTCGCCATAGACTGTGGTTTTGGTCCGCCCGATCAGCCTTCCCCCTCGCGCGCTGCGAGGTTGTACCGAGATACGCCTGAAAGCCCAAGAGCGTGAAACGAGCCCTCATCAGCGACATCCACAGCAACATCGAGGCCCTCGAGGCGGTGCTGGCCGACATTCGGGACCAGGGCATCAGCCAGATTTATTGCCTGGGCGATCTGGTCGGTTATGGGCCCAACCCGCGCGAAGTGATCGATGAGATCATGAAGTGCCAGGTCTGCCTGCTGGGCAATCACGACCAGGGGGCGCTGTTCGATCCTGAGGGCTTCAATTCGGGCGCGGAGAGGGCGATCTTCTGGACGCGGACGCAATTGGAGGAGGGCCCCGGCACGGCCGCCCAGCGGCAACGTCGCTGGGATTTTCTCGGCGAGCTGCCGCGCAGCCGCAGCGAAGACAGCCTGCTGTTCGTGCACGGCTCGGCCCGCAATCCGCTGAACGAATACGTCTTTCCCGAGGACATCTACAACAAGCGAAAGCTGGAGAAGATCTTCGCGCTCGTACAGAAACACGCTTTTCAGGGCCATACCCACGTGCCGGGGGTGTTTAGCGAGAGCTTCAATTTCTTCAGCCCTGAGGAGCTGAACAACGAGTATCGTCTCGAAGGCGGCAAGGCAATGATCAACGTCGGTTCGGTCGGGCAACCCCGCGACGGCGATCCCCGCGCCTGCTACGTGGTTCTGGAGGACGACGTGGTGCGGTTTCGCCGCGTGGAATATCCCTTCGAGAAGACGATCTCGAAAATCTACGACATCCCCGATCTGGACAATTTCCTCGGCGACCGGCTTCGCGACGGGCGATGAGCCGCCTGCCGCCGCCGCGAGCATAAGAGATAACTGAATGGAACGCCGTCTCGTACTGTTTTTTATTATCTCCTCCGTCGTTCTGCTTCTCTATTCCATGCTGGCGCCGCGGCCGTTGCCCCCGCCGCATCAGCCGCAGAAGCAAGTCGCCAACAACGAGGCGGTCAAGGGCGGCGGCAAGGCGGCCGAGAAGCATCCCGAGAACAAAGAGCAGCCCAAGCCCGCGGCCAAACAGGCGGCCAAGCCCGCCGAGAAGCCGCAAAAACCCGCCGCCGTGCTGCAAGCCCAGCCGCAGCCCGCCGTGCCCGAGCAATGGGTGACGCTCGGCTCCGCCGATCCCGCCGATCCCTACCGCATGTTGGTCACCTTGACCAACAAAGGGGCGGCCGTTGAGCGGATCGAACTGAACAGCCCGCGCTATCGCGACATCGACCACCGCTACGGCTACCTGGGCCACCTGGTGTTGAATCCCCTCGGCCCCGGAAAGGGTTGCCGCGTCCAGGCCGTCGGCCCGGGCACGCCCGCCGATAAGGCGGGTTTGCAGCGCGACGACGTGCTGACGTCCTTCGCCGGCAAAGAGGTCGCCGACGCCGATTCGCTCGATGCGATGCTGGCCAACACGAAGCCCGGCCAGACCGTGCAGATCGTCTTCACCCGCGGCCAACAGCAGATGGCCAAATCGGCCAAGCTCACCCGCATCCCACTGGAGGTAATCAAGCCCGAGAACGACGACCCGCTCTCCATGCTGCTGACGTTAGACGCGTTTGACGGACTCAAACTATCGACGCAATGGCTGCGCGACGCGGCAATCTACCGTCTCTACAGCGAACTGAAGTTGGGCGACCGGGAAATCGCGGACCTGGATCAGGCGGATGTCATTCTCAAGCAGGATGAAGGCAAAATCCGCATCCCAGCAGAATCCGCCAACGAGAAACAATGGATCCCGATCCCGGATGAAGTGCGGAAGGTGCTGGCCGCGTGGATTGACAAGCGGGGCAAGAAGGCCGGGCCGCTGTTCTGCCAGTTGCCGCTCGCCGCCGCCCAAGAGAGGCTTGCCGCCCAGGCCGTTCACAGAATTATCGCACGGGTGCGCTTGGGCGTCGAGGTGAAAGACCAGCCGCCGCCGTCCTTTGAGCTTGAGGGCGTGAACCTGCGCACGGCCAACTGGAAGATCGTGCCGACCGCCGATAACGACGTGGCCAAGTTCCGCTATTTGCTGCCGGAGAAGGACCTGGAGATCACCAAGACCTATCGGCTGGCCAAAGTGCCGGCCGAATCGCAGAAAGACGAGAGTTATCGCGGGTACCATCTGGAATTCGTGATCGAGATCCGCAACGTCGCCAAGGCGCCGGGCGAGTCGCACAGTGTCTCCTACCGCCTCGATGGCCCCAACGGCCTGCCCACCGAAGGCGCCTGGTACGCCAGCCGGGTGACTCGTTGCGGCGGCATCGGCCTGCGCGAGTTCATCATTGCCATGGGCGACCAGACTCCGGTAATGGAGGACGCCGTGACCATCGCCAGCGGCAAGGGGCTGCCGGCCAGTCCCGACGTGCCGCCCGAGCGGATGCTGACGTTCATCGGCGTCGATGCCCAGTATTTCTCCGCCGTGCTCATGCCGCAGCGCAAGAACCCGCAGGAGGCCTGGTTCGAGGAGTTGATGCCAATCTGCGTCGGCAAGGTCGACACGAAACAGCCGAAGCTGACCAACACCTCCTGCCGGTTGGTCAGCGTGCTGAAGGAGCTGAAGCCCGGCGCGACGCTTAAGCACGAGTTCGTTTTCTTCGCCGGCCCGAAGAAGGAGGCCGTCGTCGAGCAGTACGGCCTGAGCAGCCTGATCTATTACGGCTGGTACTGGTTTGTGGCCCAGCCGCTGACGCACATCCTGCACTGGTTTTACTGGGTAGTGGGCAACTACGGACTGGCGATCATCCTGCTGACGATCCTCGTCCGCGGCTGCATGTTTCCCTTGAGCCTCAAGCAGGCCGCCGGCGCAAAAAATGCAGATGTTGCAGCCGGAATTGAAGAAACTCCAGGAGAAACACAAGGGCAACACCGAAGCCCGCGCCAAGGCCCAGCAGGAGCTCTTCCGCAAGCACAACTACAATCCGTTGTCCGGCTGCCTGCCGATCTTCATTCAGATGCCGGTGTTCATCGGGCTGTATCGGGCGCTGATGGTGGCGATCGAGCTCCGCGACGCCCCGCTGTTTACCAATGCGATCCGCTGGTGCTCCAATCTCGCCGCCCCCGACATGCTGGTCGACTGGCACGCCTGGGGCTGGCCGCAGTGGTTCAACGAAGGCGGGAGCATGTTCGCGCTGGGGCCCTACTTCAATCTTCTTCCGCTGCTGACGATCGTGTTGTTCATCGTGCAGCAGAAGATGTTCATGCCGCCCGCCGCCGACGAACAGGCGGCGATGACGCAGAAGATGATGAAGTACATGATGATCTTCATGGGCGTGCTGTTCTACAAGGTCGCCAGCGGGTTGTGCATCTACTTCATCGCTTCCAGTCTCTGGGGCCTGGCCGAACGCCGCTTCCTGCCCAAGACCACGCCTCCCGCAGGTTCGGGCGGCGGCAGCGAGACCAGGGCCGAGGCCAAAGCCCGCGAGCGAGCCGAGGCGGCCAAGATGAAAAAGAAGTAGGGTTCCGGTTCCCACGCTCCGCGTGGGAACCGCTGTTCTCTCGTTCCCACGCTCTGCGTGGGAACGCACCGGCTGTGACGCTCCGCGTCGTCCGGATGAACGTGCAGCGCCCCTGGAAAATGCGTTCCCACGCGAAGTGTGGGAACGAAGGTCGCCAGCAATCAACAATTCCCAATGTTCTTCCTCGACGATACGATCGCCGCCATCGCCTCGCCGCCGGGAGGCGCCGCCCGCGGCATCCTCCGCATCAGCGGACCGAGGGCGGCCGAATGCGTGGCAGCGCTGCTCGATAGTCCGCACTGCGGCGAAACGCCCCCCCATTGCAATCCTGCTCCCCTGGCGATCGCGATCGGAGCGCAAGATCCAACGCCCTGCGAAACGCCCCCCCATTGCAATGGGGGGGCTTTAGGAAGCGGCAGAAACGTCGATCCCCTGTCTTGGCGGCCGCAGCGCCACCCCCGCGCCGCCGCCGCGTCGCTCCGCCTCGCGGACCTTCATTCACCGATCCCTTGCGACATTTATCATTGGCCGCGGCGCGGCTACACCGGTCAACCGGTCGTCGAGATTCACACCATCGGCTCGCCGCCGCTCTTGGAAATGCTGCTGCGGGCCGTCTGCGCCGCCGGCGCCCGCCTGGCCGGCCCGGGCGAGTTCACCTTGCGGGCGTTCCTGGCCGGGCGGATCGACCTGACCCAGGCCGAAGCCGTCTTGGGCGTGATCGACGCCGACAGTCCCGCGGCGCTCGACGCCGCGCTCGGCCAACTGGCCGGTGGGCTGGCCCGGCCGCTGCACCGCCTCCGCGACGACCTGCTCGATCTGTTGGCCCACCTGGAGGCCGGTTTCGATTTCGCCGACGAGGACTTGCCCTTCATCACCCGCGAAGAGTTGAACGACCGTTTGGCCCAGGCTGAAGGCCAGGTGGCCGCGGTCGAGCGGCAGATGGTCTCCCGCGCCGAAACGGTCGAGGCGGTGCAGGCCGTGTTGCTCGGCCGGCCAAACACCGGCAAGAGCAGCCTGTTCAATGCTCTCGTCGGCCAGGGGGCGGCACTGGTCTCGCACCAGCCCGGCACGACCCGCGACTATCTCACCGCCGAGCTCGATCTCGATGGGGTCAAGTGCTGCCTGATCGACACTGCGGGCCTCTCCCCGCCGCGCACCGATTCACACACGGAGCGGACGGTTGAACACGCCGCCCAACTCGCGACCGATTCGCAACGCCGAGCAGCCCATGTCGAGCTGCTATGTCTCGACTCGACCCGCCCGATTGACGATTGGGAACGCGACGAACTGAGCGGGGCGGACAGTGTGCCGCTGCTTCGCAGAAGCAGTGCCGAATGCGATCGATCGGCCGGCACTGCTTGCAAGCAAGCAGTGGCACGCCATCGCATTATCGTCCTGACGAAGTGCGATGCCCGGCGGGCGATCGGCCCTGTCGCGGCCATCGAAACCAGCAGCCGGACGGGCGAAGGCCTGCAAGCGTTGCGCGACGAGTTGCGCGAGAATGCCCTGGCCGCTGCCGACGCGCACGGCGGCGTGGTCGCGGCGACTGCCGTCCGCTGCCGCGAGTCGTTGCGTCTCGCCGCGGGGTCCCTGCGGCAAGCCCGTAGCGTCGCCGTCGCCGGTCAGGAGGAGTTGGTGGCCGCCGAAATCCGCGTCGCCCTGGAGGAGATCGGCAAGGTCGTCGGCGCCGTCTATACCGACGACGTCCTCGACCGCATCTTCAGCCGCTTCTGCCTCGGAAAGTGAATCCAACACAATCGCCCGACGACCATGTAGCCGCCGCGTCCACGCGGCGTTGGGGGCCGATCCCGCTTCGCGCCGCGTGGACGCGGCGGCTAAACGGATGACTCGACCGGCGGCACTCCGCGCGGCAGGTAGCCGCAGTCGGGGTCGCTTTCCAGGAAGTCGCCCGTCAGCGCGAACGCCCTCGCCCGGCTGCCGCCGCAAACGTGGCGGTATTCGCAGATGCCGCAACGACCTCTGAAGCCGTCGGGATCGCGCAGGGCTCGAAACACGGGGTGATTCTGATAGGCCTCGATCACCGAATCCTGCGGGAACCGCCCGCAGCAGAGCGGCAGGAAGCCGGCCGGGTAGATCTCGCCGGTGTGACTGACGAACATGATCCCCTTGCCGTCGCCGACGCCCAGCGGGGCCCGCCGGCTTCGCCCATGGGCGGCATCCGGCCCGGCCAGCGGATCGCCGCCGTGTTGCAGCACGAAACGGCGGTAATGAGGGGCCTCCGTTGTCTTGACCGCGTAGGGCTGCCGCCGCGAATGCTCCCAGAGCCGCTCGAACACCGCTTCGTATTCGGCCGGCGAGATACGCTCTTCTTCGACGCCCCGGCCCACCGGCACCAGGAAGAAGGCCGACCACATCGCGATCCCCTTGCCGGCCAGCAATGCGGCGATCGCATCGACCTGGGCGACGTTGCGGCGGGTGATCGTCGTGTTCACCTGCACCGGCATTTCCAGCCTCCGGGCGAAATCGAGCATCTGCATCGTCCGCTGGAAACTCCCCTCGAAGCCGCGGAAGGCGTCGTGCGTGGCGGCGTCCGCGCCGTCGAGGCTGATGCCCAGCGAGCGGACGCCAGCCTCCCACACACGCTCGAACGCCTCGAAAGTGGCCAGCGGCGTGGCCGAGGGGGTCAATGCCGGCTGCAATCCGAGAGCCGCCGCATGCCGGATCAGTTCCACCAAGTCTGCCCGCTTCAGCGGGTCGCCGCCGCTGAAGACCACCGTCGGGCGGCGCGGAAACGCGGCCGCCTGATCGAGCAGCCTCATCGCCGCGGTCGTCGAAAGTTCGTCCGGATGCGGCTCCTTCTGCGCCGACGCCCGGCAATGCTTGCACGCCAGATCGCACGCCAGCGTGACCTCGTAGTAGAACATCAGCGGGCTAGCGCCGAAGTCACGGGGAGAATAGTCGGAACGGGCGCCCTCAGACATGTTTCTCATTCTATTCGATCTCTTGCTTGCTGTGATGCCTGTACGAAGGCGAATTGACAATCGTTGTGGACGCCACTACAGTAAAAGGGGGGCGGAGATGGGTTGGTCGCCAGGAGCGGCAGCATGAAATTTGCCGAGATTGTCCGCCTCCTTGAGGCAAATGGTTTTCGGGTCGTCAAGGAGAAAGGGTCGATTCGGTATTATGGAAAACAGGGTTGGCCGAAACTGATTCGAATCGACTATCATGGGGCTCAGGAGATTCCAACGGGGACATGCCATAGTATTCTTAAGGCAGCGGGGCTGAAGTAGCGCGTTGGAGAAAGAAGCATGATTGAACTGCCATATTCACTGGTGATTGAAGCGACCGAATCGCCCGATTACTTCGGATTCTATTCGCCAGACCTGGAGGGCTTCACCGGCATCGGCCATTCGATCGAAGACTGCCTCTACCAGGCCAAATGGGGCATGAAGGAACACGTTGAACTTCTCAAGGAGCGGGGACTGCCCATTCCCCAAGCGAATCTCGATCCCAAGATCACGATCCAGAACATCCGGGAATCAGCGGCAGTGTGAAGTGGCCCTCTCCGCCGATTGCAGCGGTCATTTCCTCTCGTCTTTCGACTCCCCGCTGCGCCGCTGGTCTTCTTGCATCTCCTTGATGGTGATTTTCGATTCACTCGAATGGCGGCGGACCTTGGCGGCGTTGCCGGCTGCGGCGGGCGAAATCTGCTTGACCACCACGTCGTCGAACTCGACCTCGCCGGGACTGAGATAGGCGTAGAGCATCACGCGGCCCCACCGCGGCGAGTATTTCGTATGCCGCGGGGTGAAATCCTCGGTCTGCGTGTTCCACTTTTCGTTCGGCCCCTTGAAGTTCTGCTGGCTGCGATAGACCTCCCGCCGCCAGCCGCTCTCGTCGGCGTCGTAGCACTTGATGAACGCCTTCACCGCAGGGGCGGTCGAACGCCAGCGGCACTGGAAACGGTACCTCGCGCCCTCTTCGACGGGAAAGAAATCGCTGTAGTACATCACGCCTTCGTTCTCGGCGACGTTCCGGTCGAGTGTGAAGCGAACGACCTTGTTGGCCGCATTGCCTTTCTCGGTCGTCCAGCGCACCAGCCCGCCGAGCGGCTCGCGCTGCTGGCCGGCCCGCTTGTCCCAGCCCTTGGGCACGCCGGCGGCGCCCTGCTCGAAGTCGCCGGCCACGAGATTCTTGTTCTTCCGCCAGCCGTCTTCGATTGTCAGCACGGAAGCGGTGCGGCCCTCCGGCTTCTTTCCCGCCAGCGCGTCGAGCATTGCTTTGACGTACAGGTGTGGGATTTCGCTCACCGATTTCGTGCGGGCCTTGACCTCGTAGATCACCTTGGGCTTCGGTGTTGCCGAGAAATCGACGCATTTCAGCACGATGTCGTAGACTTCGCTTTCTTCGCCGGCTGCCCGTTCGACGCTCCCCCAGATGCCGATCTGCCCGCCGAAATCGTCCGCGACGATTTGTTTGATCTTGTCGAGATCCATCTCCGGCGAAGGATGCAACTGGTGGCTTTCGCAATAGTCGCGCACGTCGAGCATCGATTCCGGCACGATGAATCGCCCGCCGTCGGACAGCTTCTTCCAGATCATGTCGCCCATCATCTGCCCGTAACGCCCATCGTCGAACTTCGAGACGAAATCGAAGGGGATGACGACTTTGCGCTGCTCGGCGGCCGATGCGGCGGAGGAAGGACCGAATGCTAGAAGAAGAATGCAAAATGAAAAATGCAAAATGCAAAATGCAAAATGACGGACGTGCGCCACCTGACCGCCTCTCGCGCACAAGACACCTTGCATTTTGCAATTTACATTTTGCATTTTGCATTCCTGCTTCCAAACCGCTGGTCTCAACCGGCGTCCTACCTCTCCCCTTCATGCGACAAGCGGTCGAAGTATTGCCGGTTCAACTCTTCCCAGCCGGCGGGCGAGGGATCCTGCATGGCGCCGAGGATTTCCTTCTGAATGTCGGCGGGCAGGTTCGAGGTGGTGTCCTTGCGGACCTCGAATTCGCCTTCGAGATATTGCTTGAGGTTGTGGAATCCGTCGGCCAGCACCTTTCGCTGCCGCAGGGCGTTCTGGTAGCGGCCCGCCTTCACGTCGCGCTCGACCTGGGCCATAACCTCGATCATCTTCTTCAGGTCGGTGCGGTGATAATTGGCCACCTGAAACTTCAGATCGACGCCTTGGGCTTTGTTCCGCAGCTCGGCCTGTTTGCGGGCGAGACGTTCGCGGCTGCGCGGGCCGGGATTGCGGGGCATCGGTCCTTCCAGACCTTCGCCGCCTTTGCCGCTCTCTTTGCCGCCGCCGGTGGCGCCGCCGGCCGACTGCTTGCTATGGTCCTTGATCTGCCCCTTGACGATCGGATCGGGGGTCAGGCGGCTGGGGGTTTTGCGGCCGCCTTTGCCGACCGCCTCGTCGCCGACGTATTCGCCGCTCGATTTGCCCTGCCGCCCCTCGCCCGACCGGCCGCCGATTTCGCTGGTGTTGGGCAAGCGATTGCCGGTCACCCCCTTGGCGCTCATGTTCGAGATCGGGCCGTCCAGCGCGTCCCAGCCGGCGCCCTTGTCGAGCGAATCGGCGGCGCTGCTCGAAACGTCCTCCATCTCGTCGAACAGGTCCTCCTCCTTCTCCATCAGGTCGCCGACCATGTCCTCCAGTTCCGCCGGCAACTCGGCCATCGGCGCCTCTTTGTCCTTGTCGGTAAGCGATTCTTCCTGGCTCCATTTCTCACGGTCGGGCGTGTCGGGCAGCCACTTCTCGAAGTTCGTCTTCAGTTCCTCCGCCCTTTCGTAGCCCAACTGCTCCAGCGGCACGGCGATATCGGCCGTCTTCTTCAGCAGCGCGTCCTCCGCCATCTTCAATTCGGTCTGAATCTCGACCAGTTCGTGGGCCATCGACGAGTTGGCGAAATCCTGCTCGGGCAGCTTGCTCAGGTCGGAATGCAAGTCCTTCATGAACTTGGCCCAATCATCTTCGGCGGCGGCCATGCGCTTGAGCAACTCCTCTTCCTTCGCTGAGAAATCCTCGACCGGCTTCTTGGCCAGATTCTCGCTCGCCTCGATGATCTTCTTCTGCTCGGCCAGGAACTTGTCGAGCTTCTTTCGCATCTCTTCGAGCGTATGCTTGGCGTCGTCCGGCAGATTGCCGCCGGGCCGTTCCTTCATTTCGGCCATCGCGTCGGCCTGCGCCAGCCGGGCAACGTCGAGCAGCCGCCGCAGAACGTTGATAATGTGGCCTTGCGAGCCGATCAATCTCGCCGCCGGGCCCGCGGCCGCTAAACGGTGGTTCGCGACGCCGTTAATCGCATCCGACGTACCGGCGTGTCTTGCGGTGAATGACACGTCCCCTTTCAACAGCGCATCGCAAACCGCAACCGCCTCGACCATCTCGCCAAACGCCAGGCCGTTTAGCACCCGCTTCGTCGTCAGCCGATCCTTGCGGTCAGTCGAGCCGATCGAATTGACCAGATCGGCGGTCTGTTTCTGAATGTCGATCTGCCGCGCGCGAACGTCGGAGAGAACGGAGGAATTCGGGATTTCGGGATTTCGGGATTTGGGGATTTGGGGATTTGGAGATTTAGAGATTTGGAGATTTGGAGTCCCTGCCCTCTGACCCCTGCCCTCTGACCCCTGACCCCTTGTCCCTGGCCCCTGACCCCCGACCCCTGACCCCTGCCCCCCGGCCCCTGGCCCCGCTCGCAAGAGGAGAGGGGAGGAGACAGCGCGGGCCATAAGCTGCTTCTCCAACAGTTTCCAGATCGCCTCGCGCAGGCCGTCGAGTTGCTGTAAGGCGGCGGCCGCTTCTGCTTCTGTGGCGACGATCTTGATCGCGTGCCAACTGCCGGCGGTCTCTTGCGGCCCGAGATCGAGCCCCCAGTCGCTCACCGCCCGCTTGTCCCAAGCCACGGCTCGGACCAGAACCGTTTGGCCCGGCTTGAACGCATCGCGTTTCAGTAGCAGGCGATATTGGCGAATGGCAGTCGTTGTCGCGTCGCCGGGAAAGTCCGTCCACTGTTGCAGCACCGTGGTGTCGGTGTCGGCCGAGCCGGGCCCGGTCAGCTTCATCTCCAGTTGCAGCCGCCCCAGGCCGTGATCGTCGCCGGCGCGAATCACCACCGTGATCTTTGCCCCGGGCGCGGCGGTGCTCTGCCGGGCGGGTTTCAACAGTTCGACCGTCGGCGGCGTGTCGCGCACGACCGTCACGCGGTTCTGCCGCGGGCTGCGATCGGTGTGCCCTACGTCGTTGAACAGCCGTACCAGGTACGTGCCGCTGTCGAGCATCGGCAGATCGACCGTCAGCAGCCGCCCCTCCTCCGCGACGCGGCCGGCAAACTGCTCGCGTTTCATCTCCAGAAATCCCCTGGCCACCGGCGTGGAGGGCCGCAGCCGCAGGCTTGCCAGCGTGTACTGCGGGGCCTCGATGTCCAGAGTCGCCTGCCGCACCGTCTCGTCCTTGCGGCCGAGATAGGCCGGATAGCGGAAGGTGATCTCCGCACGCCCGACGACCGGCTTCTCCCGCACGCCGATCGAATACCACACGGTCTGCGAATCGCCGATCTCCAGGCGATAGCGAAACGGCTTGAGCACGGAGGGGACGGTCGCCCGATAATGCACGTGCCGCTTGTCGGCGGTCATCGCCAGCTTCGTTTCGGGCTCGTCCTCGCTGGCGACGAAGAGCCACGCCCGATGCGGTTTGCCGGCGGGGTTCTCGATCTCGGCGGCGATCTCGACCATCTCGCCGACGAGCACTTCGGCGTCGCCGGGCGTGACGCGGACGATCTTGACCGATCCGACCGAAGGCACGAACTTCCAGGGCGTTGACAGCCGCGAGAAGGTCGAGCCCCAGGCGGGAATCCAACTCTGGCACAACACCGCCGTCACGATCAACAACCCGAGTAGAAGGAGCGACTCGATCAGGTCGCGCGGCGTCTGCATGCAGCAGAGCAACCGCCGCCGCCGCGACTCGCGGGCCGGGGCGCGGTCGAGCGGCAAGTCGCCAACCTGTGCGGCCGCCTCGCGAATGGCCGCCTCGCGGAACGCCGGGCTCTGGTTCTTCGCGTCCTCGGCCAATTGCACCAGATTGATCAGACTATTGCCAAGCTCGGGGAACTCGTCCTCGACGCGACGGGCCGCCGCCTCCAAGCTGCGTTGGCCGCCCAGCAGCCGCCGCGCCACGATCGCCGCCAGCACGCCGCTCAACAAGAGCCAGGCCGATACGAATCCCTGCAACCAGCCCTGCGAGAGCGTCAAGAAAGCGTCGGCCAAGATCAGCAACAGAAACGCGGCCAGCGTGACGCTCGTCGCCAGCACGGCGGTGGTCAGTAGCGAAACGAGCCACCACTTCTGCCGCGCCCCGTCGAGCCGCTCGATCACATTTTCGGCCGCCGGCGACATGGAACACGCCCTCCGCGGAGTGCCGTAACAGATTACGGCAACCGCCTCCAAACCGTTTAGCCGCCGCGTCCACGCGGCGCTGCAACTCCGGACGATTCTGCGCCGCGTGGACGCGGCGGCTAAACGGTTCTCCCCTCTTGAACGCAAACGACTATTTCGCCCCCTTACGCTAGTCTACAACCACCGGCATCGGGAGTCTAGCGCAAGCCCATCGCGAGCGGGGAGACGGTCCCGCGCACGTTCGGATTGGCGGCCAACACGCGGAGCAATTGTTTCGGCGACCGCGGCTCGCCCGGCGGACGCTCGCGGTGCCAGTCGCGGTGGGTGGGCACCAGCGAATCGCAATAGGGCCAAGGGTCGAACGGATCGGAGCCCAACGCCCGGCACAGCTTGCCTGAGTCCATGCAGACGTTGCCGGCCCGCGGCGGGATGGGGCCGGCATCGCGTCGCGGCGTGCCCATCAGGCAATCCGCATCGTAGCCGCCGACGCGATTGATAATCTGCGCGATCTGGTAGAGGCTCAACCACCGCCGCGCCCCGGCGTGAAAGATGCCGCTTTGCTCGTTGCAGAGCATCAGTTCATAGAGCCGGTTGAGGCAATCGGTGTAGGTGGGCGTGCGGATTTCGTCGAAATAGAGCGTGGCCGGCCGCGATTTCTTGAAGCGCGACACGATCCAGTCGATCGCCCCGGCATGGCCGCTGAAGCTGACGCCCATCGGCAGCGAAATCCGCAGCATGCAGGCCGTCGGGTCGGCCGCCAGCACGATCTCTTCGCCGATCGCCATCGTCTTTCCGTAGACGGTCACCGGATCGGTCGGATCGGTTTCCACGTAACCGCCGCGGCCGTCCGCGCCGAAAAGACCAGATCGCAGGAGAGATGCACCAGCCGCGCCCGCGCGGCATGCTCTGCGACAACAGGTTTTGCACGCCGTTGACGTTGATTCGCCAGGCGATTTCCGGCGCCAGTTCGCACTGCTTAAGGGCGCAATTGCCGGCGCAGTCGAGCACCGCGGCGAACTGGTATTGGTCGAAGAGGCGAGCCAGGCCGTCGCGATCTTCGGCGTTGCAGGCGACCACGCCCGGCCCGACCAGCCGGAAGTTGTCGGCCTGCCGAATGCCGACGACCTGGCCGGGATACTTCGCGTGGAAATACGCCATCGCGTTGTAGCCCGGCACCCCCGCCACGCCGGTAATCAGCAGCGGCAGCGGAACTTCAGGCGGCGTGTCGATACGGCGGATCATCGAAGCTCGCGATCGAGGCGGAAGTCCATACTGGAAAGCTCCTTATGATATGCAGGAATAGGAGCCCATGCAAGACACTTTGGTTTTAGCCACCTCAACGGGTGTGTGTAACCTCTCCCCCGCCCACCGTGTATACATCGCTGGTATCCGACCATTACAATACCTGTAGCAGCGAGGTGAACCATGCGAGTGTGTTTTGGACTGGCGGCGGCGGTGATTCTGGCATTGGCGGGCTTGCGCAAGCGACCCCGTTCGAGCCCGCGCAGGTCTCGGCCGACGCGAAATGGGCCGCCCATCTCAACGTTAACGGCTTGCTGGCTTCGAGCCTGGTGAAAAAGGCCCACGACCAGATCTTCAAGGAGCATCCCGACCTGGATAACAAACTGACGGCGGTGCGCAACTTCTTCCACTTCGATCCGCTCACCGACCTTCACAGCGTCACCATCTACGGCACGCAACTCAAAAAGGACACCGGCGTGGCAATCATCCACGCCAAACTCGACCAGAACCTGCTGACCAGCCTGGTGAAGGCCAATCCGCAACATGAAGAGACGACCTACGGGAAGTTCGAGCTACTCACTTGGCCCAAGGACGGCGGTCCCAAGCACGATCAGGCCGTCTTCTTCAAGCCCGACGTGCTGGTGTTCGGCGCCTCGATCGACGAACTGAAAGCCGCCCTCGACGTACTCGACGGCACGAAGCCGAACATCAGCGAGAAGTACAAGTCGCTTGCCGCCTCGATCCCGCCCGGCACGATCTTCATCGCCGGAGCGAAGGACCTGGCCGAGGCCAATTTGCACCCCGAGTCGCCGCTGTCGAAGCAGATCGACTCGGCCCTGCTCACCGTCGGCGAGAACCAGGGCCAGGTGTTCGTCCACGGCATATTGAACGTCAAGAACGTGGAGATTGCCGAGAAGCTCAAGGCGGTGGCCGATGGGGCCTTGGCGCTGGCCAGCCTGGCCAAGAGCGACGACCCCGACGCGCTGCGGCTGATCGCTGGCGTCAAGGTGACCTTGGCCGACAAATCGATCACGGTCAAGGCGGAGGCGCCGGCCGATCTGCTCTGGTCGCTGCTCCAGAAGGAGGCCGCGAAGAAGAAGGCCGAACACAGCTCGCGCCTAAGCAAGTGAGGCCTAGCCCGATTGGGACGGCAGGGCAACCGCCAGACTGACGACCGCGAAGCCCACCACGGAGACACGGAGAACACGGAGAGAAGAGAAAGAAGACAATGAACCGCAGAGGACGCAGAGCACGCAGAGGTAGAAAACGCGGCGCGAGGGGCTGCGTTCATTGGACTAACGTCATGCGGCTTCTCAGAGAAAACTGCCTTCCGAACCTGTTCCTCTGCGTTCTCTGCGTCCTCTGCGGTACTATTTCTACTTCTCTCTTGTTTCTGATCTCTCCGTGTTCTCCGCGTCTCCGTGGTGAACCTATCGCCGCACTGTTAGGCTGGCGGTCTTTGAGTGCCGTCCCAACACTGAGATGATTAGGGGGGCAATTCCCGTGTCGTGCAATCCTGCCGAAGCCCTGCCGAGCGACGAGGAGCTCGCCTGCCGAGCGCGGCAGGGCTGCGCGGCGAGTTTCGAGCAACTCTTGCGGCGATTCCAAGTCCCGCTGCTGCATTTTCTGCGGCAGCGGGGCTTTTTGGCCGACGCCGAAGACCTCGTGCAGGAGACCTTTCTCCGCGCCTACGAAAACCTGCACCGCTACGACCGCCGCTGGCCGTTCTCCACCTGGTTGTTCACCGTCGCGCGGCGAACGAGCCTCAATCATCGCCGCCGCACGCGGCCGACGGCCGACAGCCGCGTGATCGAGGTGGCCCTGGCGGCCTCCCCCGCGCCGCTGGAAACGCTGATCGCCGCCGAAAGCCGGCAACGCCTCTGGGACCAGGCGGCCGGGCTTCTCTCCGACGACCAACTGACCGCGCTCTGGCTGAAGTACGTCGAGCAGATGCCCACCCGCGAAATCGCCCGCGTCTTGGATCGTTCCTGGACGTTGGTCAAGGTCCTGCTGTTTCGCGCCCGCAAACGGCTCTTGCCGCTGTCGGCCGAATTTGCTCCCGGGAGCGCGGGCGTCCCGCCGGCACAAGAAGCTGAGGACGTTTTACCCACCCTGGAAATTGCGGGCGAGACGCCCGCGCCCGGCGGCAGCGGGACTCGCGGAGACCGCCGGTCATCGTAGAATTGGAGGTGCCCAATGCCTGAACAACGCCGAACGAAGAACGACGAATTGCTGGCCGAGCGGCTGCGGGCCGAAGCGAGCGAGTCCCGCCCGCCGTTCTCCGAACCGCTCCACCGCCGCATTGTCTCCGCCGTCGAACAGCGTCGGGCGGCAGAAGCCGAAGCGGCCGGCAGCGTGCCGCCGGGGACTGTCCCGATTTTCGTGTCAACGAAAATGGGACTGTCCCCTTTGACGTGCCGCCGCCGACCGCGCTTCTTGACGGCCGCATTGGCTGCTGCCTGCTTGCTCTGTGCGATAGTGGTCGCCTGGCAACTCATAGCGAACGCCATTCGACAGAGTCGCCTCGGGCAGGCCGAGCAGGTTGCCAACACCACGATCGCCCAGATGCCGTCGATCCGCGATTTGACCAACAGCACGGTCGGCCGTCTCGACGATCTCACCGTCTCCGCCGTCCTGGAGCCGCAGACTGCTCCACTGGCGCACGACGCCCACGCCGTGGCCAGCGTCTTCCTCGACCGTCTCCCGGTCAGCGTGAGCTTGGCGAACAGCCGATAGAAGGACGTTCGCGTAGACGCGGCATGGTCGCCTTTCGCTCCGCGAAAGTACGCTGCTTTCGCGGAGCGAAAGGCGACAGTAAAGGAGGGAAAAAAGGGACAGGTCCAATTTGTGCGACGACCAACGCTGCGCGTCGGTGCCCGCCTCCGGGCCGTTCCGGCAAATTGGACCTGTCCCCTTTTTCCCTCAGGCGAACACTTCCGTTCCTTTTGCGGCCGGGGCGGGAAAGTCGCGGCCGCAGGCGAAACACGCCGGACGATCGCGCGGCACCCGCCGACCGCAATGCGGGCACGGCAATCTCGCCGGCCAGGTGCGGTGGGCAAGGTAGCCGAAGTACGCCGGCAGGCCGAACAGCAGCACGAAGATCGTCCACACCCAGGTCCACGGCAGCCCCTGTTGCCGCTGACGGCGATATACCACGCACGCCAAGGCGACACTGACCACGGCGGTGATTAACAAGATCGGCCAGATCATGGCGAATGCCCGGCCCAAAGCGGCCGAGTAGGTGAGCGGCTCGCCCGCCTCGGCCGGCGCCCAGGGATAGCAGAATGCGAAGGCGGCGATCGACGCCGGGCTTGGCACGATCACCGAAGGCGACGCCACTCGCAGCAGTTCGCTCTCCGGCGGCGAGTGCAGATCGAACTGCTTCTGCTGGACGACTTTGCCGTCGGCGTCGAACCAGAATATCGCTTGGCGGCTGGTGTCGCGGCCGGAATGGGACGTGCTTACCAGGGCTTTGCCGCCCGGCAAGGCGACCCATCGCAGGTCCGCGTCGCGCACCTCGGCCGGCAAATGGTAGTTTCAGTAGTTCCAAGTTTGACTATATCCGGCAATGTGCCGTAAGTCGTTCGTAGGTATCACGATCGAGTCCAGGGTTTTGTCGGCTCCGAGGGCTTGCTGCACGATCTGCGCGATCCACAACAGCATCTCTTGGAAGCGAAGCAATTCGAGAAACAGTTGCGGCTCGGCGCTGTATTTCCGTTTGGCGAAGCGAAAATGAATCCACACCCACACGTTGCGCAACACCAGGGCGATGCCCACGAACAGCAGGCGCAGGCCCGGTTCGCGCGTGCATGTTTTGATCTTCGCCTCGTTCATCTGGCGGTAGCTCTTCTCGATGCCGAAACGCTTGCGATAGAGTTCCCGTATCTCGTCCGGCGTTCGCCGCACCTTCGACACCACGTAGAGAAGTCGCTTGCGCCGCCGTCGGCCGGTCTCCTCGTGGGTGAACCGCCCTTCTTTCGGCACAGTGAAATGTACGGTCAATCGATCACCCGGCTTGGCATCGTGCCAGACAAGGTGCGCGGCACGCGAGCAATTGGCGAGGTACTGCCTCTCGGCTTTCCCGCCCGTCTCTTCGTGTTTGAGATCTTCCCCTTCCAAGGGATCGAGCATGTTGCCCCGAATCCCGAGATGTGTACGTCAGTCGAAAAGGTGGCGAGCCGCCGTGCTTCTTCTTGTCGCAACCCTCGCCGGTTCTGTGGCTTGCGGATGCCATCTTTTTGAGACCTGACGGTCTTCTGCCATTAATAAGAGGTGTAGCTGTCCCACCAAGAAAGTGGGCATAACTCGTGTGGCCTTAAGTTGGGGGGGTTGCATTGCTCACTCACTCAATCATGATGGATTATTGACCGTAATGCCGGGGAGGTCCTTTAGCGCGTTCCCGAACTATATTCTGCGCGACTCGTTGTTAGCTGGGGCGTAAACAAGAAGCGGAACACATCAAATAGACGTTTCATCTATCTGGCCCCAGAACGGTTCTGCGGGAGCTGTCTAGGATCTGCCACGGACAATACGGCCTTTTCAACTGCTAGAGAAACGTCCGCCGTTTTTTCGGCTAGATACCGCAACCCAACCGACGAGCGCTAATCCTGACGATTCACGGCAGCAACCGGCTCTGGACTGATAGCCGACTGCAATGGCGCTGTTTTACAGAGTGGAAAAACAGAACAAGGTAACGAAGGAGCGGCACCACCCTTGACGTGTTGAGGAGAGAGGTAGGGCGAAGGTCTTTTCTGACCCGAGGGGGGGAATCATGCGAGCAGACTGGAATGATCGGAAGTGGTTGAACTGCGCCTTGCTGGGCTGGGTAATCGCCATCATAACCTGCGTCGGTTGCGGAACGAAGGCACAAGTGGCGAAGCAAGAATACGATCAAGGATGCAAACAGTTGGCGAGCCACAAATGGAAAGGAGCGGTTGAGGATTTTGACAGCGCCATTGCCGACAATCCCAAGCATGCTCCCGCTGTCTTTCAGCGAGCGGTCGCCTGCGAGAATCGAGGTGACCCTGATTCAGCAGTAATTGAGGGCTACACGTCAGCGATTTCCCTGCATAAGGAAATCGTTGAAACGCCTAGCGACCAACTGAATCCGGACGCGGTTCCACTTTCAGACGATCTTGCAATCGCGTACTACAACCGAGGCAGACTACGCACCAAGCAAGGCAAGCTGGACGAAGCCCTTGATGACTTCAATGAGGCAATCACGGCTGTGCCGAGGTTTGCTGGTGCCTATTGCCGGCGAGGAGCAGTGTTCCTGGCAAAAGGCTTTCCGGACGTGGCGATTGCCGATCTCAATGAGGCTGCGCGCCTGCTGACGGGAGACGCCTCTTCCCCGGGTATCGTTAACTCGACGGGAGCTGTGGCTCCTGACGAACTCTGCCATGAGGTCTTTTGCCAGCGAGCGTGTGCTTACCTCGCGGTGGAAAAACAAGAGGAGGCGATCGCCGACTGCAATTTGGCTATTCGTTTTGACCCGCGCTGTGCCAAGGCATTTCGTGCTCTTGGCTCAGCTCTCTTATCTTCACAAGAAGCTCGACCGCCCGCTCAAATAATCACCTGCTTCAAGGAAGCAATTCGCTTGGACAGTACTCTGAAGGCGCAGATAGAGCCCGAGCTAGCGCAGGCCTATTTCAACCTGGGTGTTTGCCTCGCCAAGGCCGACAAGGCAAGGGAGGCCGATGAGGCTTTCGGTGAAGCCGAGAGAAGGGATCACAAATACGTTCAATTAGCTGCGGAGTACAGGAAAAAGGACAAGCCATCGGGAAATACGCCTCCCGCTGGGACAATCACAAAGCCGCCTGACATCGACTTGTTGTTTGCACGACTCCGTCACTATCCGTCTGCATCGCTAAAGAGGCGCGAGCTTGACAAGGCGTTAGCTAGGTACAACAGCTTGCTAAAGACAGATGCAAAGAATGTCTATGCATGGTGCGGTCGGGGTTGCTTGTTCCTGGAGAAGGGCTTCCCCGAAATAGCCATCAGTGATTTCAATCAAGCGATAGATCTCACGGCGGACTTCGCCAACCGGGCTGATGTGTACTGTCAGCGCGGACGTGCCTTTGTGATGCTGGACAATTACAGCAAGGCGGTGCAGGACTGCGGGCAAGCGATCAGATTGGACCCTGATTTCCCAACCGCTTACTATTACCAGGGTGTTGCTCATGTGAAGGGAGGTAGTCTCGATCGTGCTGCCGCTGATCTTGCAGAGGCGGTGGCGCTGGATCCGGAGCTAGAAGCCCCGTCACAACCTTGGCTTGCGGAGATATGTCGGGGACGAGGTCTGGTTCACCTAGCCGAGAAGGAGTGGGATGCGGCGATTGCCGATCTGCGCAGTGCCATCCGCATTGAGCCAAAATGGTCCAGACCACTTGGCTTCCAACTAGCGATTGCGTATCAGTCACGCGGCGTTGACCATGCGAACCATGCCGAATTCGACGAAGCTATTAGCGATTTTGACGAAGCTGTCCGATTTGAACCGATGGACGCCGGGAATTACCGTGCACGTGGCGAAACTTACTACAAGATGGAAAAATGGAAGCTCGCTGCCGCTGATTTGAGCAAGGCAATCACACTGGACCCCGACCTCGAATACAGACTGCGTCGTCTGCTGGCGGCAGCTCAACGTAGAGTTGTTATACCCTTGATCCCAGCAGCCGGTGTGGGACAGCAGTCTGAGCTTTGAGCTTGTGGTTAAAATGGTTGTTTGAAGCGACGAAACGAAGTGCACGACTTGACGACCTCAGCGCTCCGATCAAGCGTCTGGGGACCCTTGTCATCCACGACTGATGGTCGAGAGTGGCGTTGCCAATTTCTGCCACGTGTTCCCGGATGAGGAAGATAGTGTGGAACGGGGATTCTGACGAGGGGATCGCTTCAGGACCTCGTATGGACGATCAGAACACAATGTGTCGCGGACCCTTGGCGATCTTGATCGATTGGGACTTGGCGACATAGCTTCCCAGCGTGTAGGTGTCGGTGTGCTGATAAATGCCTTCTTGGCCCAGCGGGCTGTAGGTAAAGAAGGTGACCGTCACCGCCTGATGCCGGAACCGCACCGATGGTTGCCACTGGCGCGGTTTGTGTACCAGCCATTTCCAATTGTCACTGCCTGCCACAGGCAATTCTCCCTTGGCATATTCATTGCCTGTGCTGCCAGGCGGTGCAGTTCCAGCCTCTACACCCGATTCCAAGGGATTGGCGGCCAGCAGGGTGTGCGTCGGGTGAAAAAAGGTGCCAGGAACGAATGGCACTGTCATGTCTCGCATTTTAGGGTGTGCGCGCAATCTGGTCTATGAACGGAGCGGGGAGTCGGATAAAGTCTCGCCCCGTCAGGCGAAGTTTCAAGTTTTGGCCCTTGCCTGGCGATAGAAAGTAGGCCCTTCCTGGTTTGCTTGCCGCAAATTCACCAGGAAGGGTCTTTTCATGCGCGAGCATATACCTGATTCTCCGAACGGCGGCAGCAGCAGTTTTCAACAAATCGTCGAGGCGTTTCTGGCCCACGATGGTTTGCCCTTCGCCGACGTTCTCACGGGTGAACGGATCGAGCGAGCTTTCGGCCGCCATGACGCGCTGTTTGGCCGACACGGCGTCTACTCCACGGCGATCGTCCTGTGGGCGTTTCTGAGCCAGTTGCTGCGGGATGGCAAGGAGGCGTCCTGTCAGTCGGCCGTCGCCCGAATCGCCAGTCATTGCCTCCACACGGGCATCCAGCCCCCAACGCACGACACGGGCGATTACTGCAAGGCCCGCGGCAAGTTATCGGAAACGGCGCTGCACGAGTTGGGCCAGGAAGTGGCCGAGGAGCTTCAACAACAGGCCGACCCGGCCTGGCTGTGGAAGAACCGGCACGCCAAACTTGTCGATGGTTTCACCTTCACCATGCCGGACACACCCAAGAACGCCGCCGAGTTTCCCCATCCGCGAACGCAGAAGAAGGGCGTGGGCCTGCCGATCGCCCGCGCGGTGGCGATCCTTTCCTTGGCAACAGCTTGCGTGATGGATGCGGCCATCGGTCCCTACAAGGGCAAGGAAACCGGCGAGACGGCGCTGCTCCGGTCGATGTCTTCTTCGCTGCACGCGGGCGATATCGCCGTGTTCGACCGCCATTATTGCTCCTTCATGATGATTGCGCTGCTGCTTCTCCAGGGCACGGACGTTTGTGCCCGCCTGCACCAAATGCGGAAGTCCGACTTTCGCCGCGGCAAACGCCTGGGAAAGAACGATCACCTTATCATCTGGACCAAACCTGTATGTCCCGACTGGATGGAGCAGGAGACTTATGAGCGCATCCCCGAAACACTCGAACTGCGTGAACTGCGTTACACGGTCGTGGAAAAGGGCCGTCGCACGAAAAAGATCACCGTGGTCACCACGCTGACGGACGCAACTCTTTATAGCAGCGAAGAAATCGCAGAGCTTTACGGTTTTCGCTGGAACTCGGAATTGGACATCCGCGCGATCAAGGCGTCGCTGAATCTGGCACACGTTCGTTGTAAATCGCCGGAGATGGTGCGACGCGAGTTCTCCACGACACTGCTGGCTTACAACCTGATTCGCACGACGGCGGCCAACGCCGCCTGGTTGCACGACAAACAGCCGCGACAAATCAGCTTTACCGCGACGACTCAGTATGTACTTTCGGCGGGAGCATTGCTGACCGGCCATACGATGACGGCCGGGCAACTGCACGAATGCTGTCTCGCGCTTCTGCGCCAGGTGGCAGGCTGCGAAGTTGCCAACCGCCCTGGCCGGCTCGAACCGCGTGTGCTCAAGCGCCGCCGCCACGGCTATCCGCTCATGCAGAAACCCAGACACGTCCTCCGCCAAGAATTGCACAAACATTGCACCTAAAACAGGTTACAATGGCGACAGTGCCATTCGTGCCAGGAACCGTTTTCAGAAGGACGAAACCACGATGACGCGGGAACCCGCCGTCTCCGCGTCTTCTCGCGTTCCAGACCTCAGCAATCCGCGACCTTCGATCCGCTGATCAAGTCGATGAACTTCTGGTTCGACCTGAACTTCGCCAGTTTCATGGTCAACTGCTCCATCGCATCGACCGGGTGCATGGTCGAGAGCGGGCAGAGCGATCAGGGACTCTTGCCCCCAAGTCATGTCTGTGTAAACGAGCTTAGCGGCTGCTCGACTTCTCGGCTTTCCAGGCGTTCAATGCCGCGGTTTCGGCTTCGGTGGAGGGCCCAGCCAAATTGTTGCGGCCCTTCTTCATCTTCTGCTGGCTGCGATACCAGGCCAGCGTGTCCTTTAAGGTCTCCTCCACCGGCCGGAACTTCAGCCCGGCCTTGACGGCCTTGGCGTTGCTCCAGGTATGTAGCCCCTGGCCGTCCCCTTCGTTCGGCTCCCAGATGGGAAACGCCGGGCCGCCTTGCTTCGCCAGGAACGCGGCGGGCAACCAAGTCACTTGGCTCTTAGCCGGAGCGAGCTTCCTGCACGCCGCGATCATCTGCCCCCAACGCGTCGGCTTCTCGGGTCCGCAGGCATTATAGACGCCGTAAGTGCGGTTCTCGGCGAGAGTGACCAGCCATGCCCCGAGATCGCGGACGTCGATGATCTGGACCGGATCGGACGGCGCGCCGGGCACCGCGATCTCGCCGCCGCGGCTGAAACGCACGGGCCAATAGGTGAAGCGGCCCGAGGGATCGTCGGGTCCCACGATGTATCCGGGGCGAACAATCGTCACCCGCCCGGGCATCGCCTTTTTTGCCGCCTGCTCGCAAAGCGCCTTCAGCGGGCCGTAGTATTCGAAGCTCTGGCCCATCGTCTCCAAAGTGGGATCGGGCATGGTGGCCAGCGGCGCGGATTCATCGCCGTTGAGCGGATTGGGCAGCTTGTAGGCCGAGATCGTGCTGATCAGGATGTACTGTTTGCAGCGATCGGCCAGTAGCCCGGCGGAGGCCGCCACCATCCGCGGAAAGTAGGCGCTGTTGTCGATGACCACGTCCCACTGGCCCGTCTCCAACGCCTTCAAGCCTTTGCCCTTCTTGGGATCGCGATCGCCTTGCAGCTTCTCCACGTTGGGAAAAAGTTCGGGCCGCGTCTTGCCGCGATTGAACATCGTCACCTTGTGGCCGCGGGCCAGGGCGTATTCGATCGTCGCGGGCCCGAGGAAGCCCGTGCCGCCGAGCACGAGAATCTTCAGCGGTTTGAGCGGCCGGGCCGGCGGCTCTCCCCGCGCGACAGCGACTGTGTTCGCCAAGACCGCAACGGCAACCAGAAAGAAACGGCGATTGAAAGACATGGGACCTCCGCGGAGATTGTGGCAATCATGATTCCACGTATAATATATGGCGGCAACGGTCCCCGCCTCAAGCCCCACCACCCGGCGTCGCATGAGCCCACTTCTTTCTCGCCTCGTCGGCCATCCACTGGAACGGATGTTGAAAGTCCGCCGCGGAGAAGGGGCGGTGCTGGTTTTGGCCGCCAGCTACTTCTTCTTTCTCATGATGGGCTATTACCTGCTGCGGCCGCTGCGCGAGGCGATGGGCATCGCGGAGGGCGCGGATAAGCTGCCCTGGCTGATGACGGCGACGATGGCCGCGATGTTCCTGGCCAACCCCGTCTTCTCGGCATTGGTTTCCCGCCTGCCGCGGCGGCGGTTCATCCCGCTGACCTACCGCTTCTTCGCGCTCAACATGCTGGCCTTCTTCGCGTTGTTCAGCCTGCTGCCCGCGCACGGCGGCACCGTATTGGGCTACATCTTCTACGTCTGGCTGAGCGTCTACAACCTCTTCGTCGTCAGCGTCTTCTGGGCGTTCATGGCCGACATCTTCAATGAGGAGCAGGGCAAGCGGTTGTTCGCCATGATTTCGATCGGGGGCTCGCTCGGCGCCATTGCCGGGGCCGCGCTGACCGGGGCCATCAGCCGCGGCAGCCTGTTCGGGCTCTCGGTACACGCCGAGCCCGGCACTCTGATCCTAGTGGCCGTGGTGTTCCTGGAAGCGGCGGTGCAATGCGTCTACGCGTTGGCCCGCCGATTCCGTTTGAGCGATCGTCCCGGCGGGCCGCGCGAGCCGGGGCCCGACGTGTTCGAGGGTCTGCGGCTGATCGTTGCCTCGCGCTTCCTCGCCCTGATCTGCGCTTACATACTACTCTTTACGGTGACCAGTACGTTCCTTTACATCGAGCAAGGCCGCATCGTGGCCCATGCCTTCCCGAATAGAGCCGCCAAGACCGAGGCGTTCGCGTGGATCGACCTTTGGACAAATGTCCTGACGCTGGCCAGCCAGCTCTTCTTGACACAGCGTCTCATCAAGATCTTCGGGCTGCGCCCGATGCTGGCGCTTTTGCCGACAATTTCGATCCTGTCTTTCGCTGCGCTTTGGAGTTGGCCGACCTTCGCGATGCTGGCGATCGTCCAGGTATTGCGCCGCGGCCTGCACTATGCCGTCGATCGTCCCGTCCGCGAAATCCTCTACATCTCCCTGGGACCCGGCGAGAAGTATAAATCGAAGCCCTTCATCGACACGTTCGTCTACCGCGGCGGCGATCTGCTCGGCGCCTGGACCTCCAATTGTCTTTTGCTGCTCCAACTCCCGATCAGCGCCGCTGCCGTTGCCCTCTCCGCCCTCTGGTTCTACGCAGCCCTGCTGCTCGGCACGATCCAGAAGCGAATGGAACGCAGCAACGGGGTCAGAGAACCGGCGGAAATGGTCGGGAGTCCTGGTCCCTCCTTTGCCCTGTCTGACGCCGAGCCCGACGCCAATAATCCGCCGCCTTAGTTCTACTGCGCAAGGTTGAGAGGAATGTCGTTTAGCCGGCGGGCTTGCCCGCCGCGAGGACTGCCGCAAGACTCCGCCCTGGGCACGGCGGGCAAGCCCGCCGGCTAAACGCTGACCGCGGCGAAGAGAGCGGGCTACAAGGTCGATATGAATCCCACCGCCGATTCGATTGCCGTTTGGACCAACGTCGTCACCGGCATCGGCCACGTCGCCTTCGTCGAGAGCGTCGTCCCCGGCGCGACCGCGGCCACCATGATGGTCACGATCAGCGAAGCCAACTACACCAGCTACCTCGACTTCGCCGATACCAACGACCCGAACAATGCCGCCAACAACAACGCCCTGGTTCCCCGCTGGGACGGCGGCTACGACGGCATGAAGACGCTCACTCGCACCCAGATGACCACCCACTCCTACGTCAACCTGCGGCTGGTCGGCTACATCCATTTGGTGTAGGCGGCGCGCCGGCTTTTCTGGCGGCCGTTTAGCCGCGCCTCAAAGGGAAGCGCCGATGCGGATCAACGCCCTCCGCTGCCCAAGGAACCGCGAGCGCCGAAATCCGGTAGTGGGTCAGTCTGAAATTGCCGAATCGTAGCGCGACCTTGACCGCTCAGGCATCCCCCGCTATCATTGGGGTATGACAAAACGAAAGAACCAGCCCGATCCTTCTGAAATCGCCCGGCACGTTCTTGATAGCGTTGTGCCGGACGCAGAGCCACCCAAAGAGAAGAACCCCGCCGCAGTCGCTCTTGGACGACTGGGAGGGTTAAAAGGCGGGAAAGCGCGAGCGGAGAAGCTATCAAAGGCCAAGCGATCCGAGATTGCCAAAAATGCCGCCCGAAAACGTTGGGGTCATAGCCAGTGCAATTAGCTTCATTCTGGAGGAGTGTCTGGGTATTCGGTTGGAAGAAAATGCTCCTCGACATCTGGGTTCGCATTGTAGTCTAATGCGATTGGATCACCTGGGTTGAAGTGCTTGTTGTAGTATCGCCGATCCCGTTCAATCTGGATGAAATCTTGTACGCCACCACGTTTGCGCACTTGTAACGACAGGCGCATTTGCTCCGGGGACATGGTTTCCATTTTTGGCCAGAGGGTCAACTGGCGATCACCGCGAGTTTCTTTGACGGCATGTCGGCACCGTACTGGCTCGCCATTTTCGTCTGTTATATAGTCTTGTCGGCAGGCCCTCGCCAGGGCCTGCGCCATCAGGCGAAGAACGTCGATCGGTTGGGCGTCCATCTCGTTGTTGTCACGTGCCCACCTTGCAACATCGTACAGATACGGCTCGCCGTCGCCCGTAGCCTTAGAGGTTCTAACAAAACTCGTATTTTCTGATCTGTGCAATGTTGCTAAATTCTCGGGCTAACCTGGTCAGCCAACCAACCTGTCAAGGAGGACATCATGGCCAAGCCACTGCTGCCCGATGCGCTTTGGGAGCGAATCAAGCCTTTGCTGCCGCGCGAACGCCACAAACCGAAAGGAGGCCGGCCGCGAGTTTCCGATCGTGCGGCGCTCACGGGGATTCTCTTCGTGTTGAAAACCGGTTGTCCGTGGGAATATCTTCCGCAGGAGTTGGGCTGCGGATGCGACATATCAGGCCGCTGGTTGCCCATCGCAACACCGAACATGGAAGCGGCCTGGGCACATTCCGCTACGTCGTTGAAGCCTGCTTCGATTGGCTGTTCAACTGGCGTCGCTTGCGGGTGCGTTATGAGAAACGGCCGGATATTCACGATGCGTTCCTAATCATCGGTTGTGCCATGATATGTTGGAACCGTGTACTGGAGTTTTGTTAGAACCTCAAATGCCCATCAAACGAAGAGCGGCGTCTGGCCGAGCGGCTGCTGGCCGAAGCGAGCGAGTCCCGCCCGCCGTTCTCCGAACCGCTCCACCGCCGCATCGTCTCCGCCGTCGAACAGCGTCGGGCGGCAGAAGCCGAAGCGGCCGGCAGCGTGCCGCCGGGGACTGTCCCGATTTTCGTGTCAACGAAAATGGGACTGTCCCCTTTGACGTGCCGCCGCCGACCGCGCTTCTTGACGGCCGCATTGGCTGCTGCCTGCTTGCTCTGTGCGATAGTGGTCGCCTGGCAACTCATAGCGAACGCCATTCGACAGAGTCGCCTCGGGCAGGCCGAGCAGGTTGCCAACACCACGATCGCCCAGATGCCGTCGATCCGCGATTTGACCAGCAGCACGGTCGGCCGTCTCGACGATCTCACCGTCTCCGCCGTCCTGGAGCCGCAGACTGCTCCGCTGGCGCACGACGCCCATGCAGTCGCCAGCGTCTTCCTCGATCGTCTCCCGGTCAGCGTGAGCTTGGCGAACAGCCGATAGAAGGACGTTCGCGTAGACGCGGCATGGTCGCCTTTCGCTCCGCGAAAGTACGCTGCTTTCGCGGAGCGAAAGGCGACAGTAAAGGAAAAAAGGGGACAGGTCCAATTTGTGCGACGACCAACGCTGCGCGTCGGTGCCCGCCTCCGGGCCGTTCCGGCAAATTGGACCTGTCCCCTTTTTCCCTCAGGCGAACACTTCCGTTCCTTTTGCGGCCGGGGCGGGAAAGTCGCGGCCGCAGGCGAAACACGCCGGACGATCGCGCGGCACTCGCCGGCCGCAATGCGGGCACGGCAATCTCGCCGGCCAGGTGCGGTGGGCAAGGTAGCCGAAGTACGCCGGCAGGCCGAACAGCAGTACGAAGATCGTCCACACCCAGGTCCACGGCAGCCCCTGTTGCCGCTGACGGCGATATACCACGCACGCCAAGGCGACACTAACCACGGCGGTGATTAACAAGATCGGCCAGATCATGGCGAATGCCCGGCCCAAAGCGGCCGAGTAGGTGAGCGGCTCGCCCGCCTCGGCCGGCGCCCAGGGATAGCAGAACGTGAAGGCGGCGATCGACGCCGGGCTTGGCACGATCACCGAACGCGACGCCACTCGCAGCAGTTCGCTCTCCGGCGGCGAGTGCAGATCGAACTGCTTCTGCTGGACGACTTTGCCGTCGGCGTCGAACCAGAATATCGCTTGGCGGCTGGTGTCGCGGCCGGAATGGGACGTGCTTACCAGGGCTTTGCCGCCCGGCAAGGCGACCCATCGCAGGTCCGCGTCGCGCACCTCGGCCGGCAAATGGTAGTTTTCCGTCTGCTTGCCGTCGGGCGCGAGCACGAGAATTTCGCCCGGCGTTCGCAGCAGAATGACCGGCTTCATCGGCGGCTCGGCGCCGGCGGCCGCTCCCGGCGCTCGCAGCAGCGGGTAGCCCCGGTTCTCGAACCGGGGCGGCTTTGCCGCGAGAGGTGGAGGGGCAACGCCAACGCGCATCGCCTCCCGCATGGCCTCTTGGGCGTTCGCCCACCGGTTCAAGAACCGGTGCCACCCAGCGAGAGGTTGGAGGAAGAGCTCACACTGATGCCTCGGTACGTGAGGTAGTCGACAACCTACTTGTTGCCGGAAGGACGATCATCCCATGAAAGCACGAAACGGTCGAAACCTGCTCGCTTCAATAGTTGCAGCGTTCGTACTGGCCCTAGGCCTCGGCGCTCACGCAAGTGAAAGGAAGGCGCAGCAGACAGGTCATGAGCCGGCCACCCAGCAACTCATGACAATGGTGGAGCACAACGCGGAATTGAAAACGCTGCTCATCAAGTCGATCGCGTCCGCGAAGAACAAGAACAACGACAGGCAGACAAATCCCGCGCAGACCTTGGAGGAGTACTACAAGTTCACCGATTGGGCGGCGAAGGCCATGCCATGGTCGATCCTGCCCGATTTGCCGTATCCGAAACTGTACGAGCAGATCGATCAGAGCCTCGACTACTTCTACTTCATCAATGACCAGCCCCTGGAAGAACTGAAGGACAAAGGGTACTACAACAACTCTTTGCAGTACCACGAGCCGTATCGCACGTGGATGATCCAGTTCACCAAGGACTGGGGCATCTATCTGAGCAAGCCGGGATCCTGGAACAGGGAGTACTACAAGAAGGCGCTGGCCGACGAGAGATTCGGGCTGCGGAAGGGATGGTATGAAGACCCTTCAAAATGGAAGACTTTCAATCAGTTCTTTGCAAGGTATCTCAAGTCTCCGGATCAACGGCCGATCGCCGGACCAACTGATTCCTCTGTTGTATCCTCCCCCGCCGACTCCAAGCCCCAGGGCGTGTGGAAGATCGACAAAGACTCAAACATCGTCGGGGCGGCCGGGGTCCGGATCAAGTCGAACATCTTCAAGTCGATAGCCGCTCTGATCGGAGAAGGGAGTGCCTATAACACGGCATTCGCCAACGGCAGGCTGACGCACACGTTCTTGGACGTGAATGACTACCACCGCTATCATTTCCCCATCACCGGGACGATCAAAGAAGTTCGCATCATCGCCAGTGACGACGCGGCCGGCGGTATTACGACCTGGGATCGTGCGCACAAGAAGTACGTGCTGGAGTCAAGTGAGCCCGGGTGGCAAAACATCGAGACGCGTGGTTGTGTGATCATCGAGACGAAGGAGTATGGGCTGGTGGCTTTGCTGCCGATCGGCATGTCGCAAGTGTCTTCCGTGAACTTCGAGAGCTCCGTCAAGGTCGGCAGCACTGTCGGAAAGGGCGACATGCTCGGATACTTCTTGTTCGGCGGCTCCGATTTCGTGATGCTGTTCGAAAGCAAGGCCGACTTCCGGCTGACGGCTCCGCGAGAAGAGAGCGGCGGCTACAAGCACCTCTTGATGGGCGAGGAATTTGGCAGGATAACAGCCGCACCGTTTGACAGGCGGGCACCGCAGGTTCAACGGCCACTCAGAAAACAGCAGACCGGCATCAGGCCCCAGGCCGGGTCGGTCCAGGCCCAGAAGGCTCGCCGGTCATAGCCCAGCCCCCAGACCATTCAGAGCAAGAACAACGGCGGCCAGGAACGGAACAGCGAGGGGCTAAGTAATGGGAAGACAAACGCGTTGCGAAAAACGGACTAACTACCGGCATTTGACATTTCCTGGAGGAGGTGCCCATGAGAACTTTGATGATCTGCGGATGTTGTCTTTGCGCGGTTGCGAGCAATCTGCTCGCTGACAATCCATCCAAGGAGCGGTTCGACGCAGCAACAAGAGCCTTCAAGTCGCATGGATGGTCAGACAATCAGGCATATATATTTTGGGACGATCGATTATATCAGGTTCGGATTTCGTTCGCCACGGATGAACAACTCAAGAATATCCCGAATCTTCCGTTTGCATTTGGATTAGACCTGCTATCGCCGAAGGTAACTGATGCGGGAGTCAGGCAACTTGCCACCCTGACAAACTTGTCGGAACTCGACCTCGGAGCGGCTAGCGCAACGGGTTCGGGACTCAAAGACCTTGCCAAGCTTGATCATTTGAGGACGCTTCACCTACGATGTGGTGTAACGGATGACGGACTCAAGGGAGTCTCACATCTGAAGCAGTTGCTAGAACTGTCTGTCTCCTCTAGATCGCGAATTACTGACGCGGGACTCAAGCATATCGCCACGCTGACAAACTTGAGGGCACTTGACCTTGAAGGAGCCAATATTACGGACGCGGGACTCAGGGAACTCGCCACGCTGACAAATCTTACGCATCTTGATCTGCAACAAATCGCGCTAGGTCATGCGCGAATCGAGGAACTCAATGCGGCACGCAAGGAATTCGCCACACACGCAAACGTTACGCCTCTTGTCCTGCAACGATCCAGGGTAACTGATGCGGGACTCAAGAATATTTCCATGCTCGGAAACTTGACGTACCTTGGCCTCCAAGACAGCAAGGTAACTGATGCGGGAGTTAAAGAGATCACAAGACTGAAACATCTGACGCACCTTAACCTAAGGGGAAACGATGTTTCGTTGGGGGGATTAGAGGGAATCGCTGCTCTGACTAACCTGACACGCATTGACCTTGGGGGGACACGGGTGAATGATGCGGGACTCAAGGAAATCGCCACACTTGCGAATCTAACGTATCTTAACCTGGACGAAACCCAAGTCACTGATGCGGGGTTGAAAGAAATCGCCAAGCTCACGAACCTGACGGACCTTCACCTGGACGGAACCAAGATAACTGATGCGGGATTGAAAGGAATCGCCAAGCTCACGAATCTAACGCATCTTCACTTGAGCGGAACCCAAGTGACTGATGCGGGGTTGAAAGAAATCGCCAAGCTGACGAACCTGACGGATCTTTGGCTGGACGGAACCAGGATAACTGATTCGGGACTGAAAGAAATCGCGAACCTCAGACGCTTGACCAACCTCACTGTTGTCAGGACTACTGTAACTCCCGTGGGCGCAAACGATTTTCGAAACGCGCGTTCCGCAATGCTCGGTCTGGCACAATGGAAGCTGGGATAAAGAGAAGCCATGGACCGGCAGATGAAATCTGCAAGGAATCTCATCGCTTGCCATCCGCCAGCGTCTCCCGCGAGATCCGTTTTTCACGTTCATTGGCATAGACAGCCACATAGAACTGGCCGTCGTCGGTGGCGTAACCCCGGTACATCCCGACAGACCTGGGAGACATGCCAAAGGCGTGACGGCCTTCGCGGTCCAGGGCAATCAGCCCGCCCACGCCGCCGTCTTCATCGGGCAATGCGGAGATTGTCGCCTGTACGGCATCGGCCACCGATTTTCCGCCGTACAACATCCGGGCGACAACGTCGTGAGCAACCACATGGCGGATGAAGACCTCGCCGGTTCCGGTACACGAGACGCCGCAGGCGCGATTGTCGGCATACGTACCGCAGCCAAACAGCGGCGAATCGCCCACGCGGCCGGGCAACTTGTTGGTCAATCCGCCGGTCGAAGTCGCCGCCGCCAGAATGCCCTTGGCGGTCGCAAGCCACGGCACCGACTGTTCCCAAGCGGAAATCGGCCCTCACCGCTCGCCTCTCCGCGTTGGGCACGGCTGAGACTTTATTCCGACTGGCATCGCCCGAGTTCCGCTGAAACTTCCCGCGGATTTGCCGCAGTCGGCGGTCGGTCCAGAAATAGAGATTGCTTACTGCCTCGATGTGATACCTAACCCGATTGGCTTCTTCAAGCGCGAAGCGTTCGGCCCCTTCGCCAACCAAGAGGACGTGTCGACTGCCCTCCATTTCCATGACGGCACGTGCGGCCGAGACGGGGTTTTTGATATGTGTCACTGCCGCGACCGCTCCGGCTCTTTTTCGCGGATCTTGTTTTCCCTCGCCGCGGCCCGTCATCTTGCCTTCCATGATGGCGGCATCGAGCTCCACGCGGCCGTCGGAATTGAAAGCGGCCCCTACGCCCGCGTTGAACAGCTCGCAATCTTCCATGACGCGAACCGCCGCCTCGACGGCGTCAACGCTGCTGCCGCCGTTGCGTTTCAGCGCGTCGTAGCCTGCGGCGAGCGACCGGGCCAGTGCCTGCTCAAACTCGCGCCGGGTCAATCCCTCGGCTTTCATCTCTTCTTCCGTGATAACGCCCGCTCCACCATGGATCACGAGCACCACCCTCTTGGGCCTCGACGACGACATGGTAGATACTGCTGAACCGCCGGGTTCGGTGGCAAACAACGAAGATGGCAGAAGACATGATGCGACGAGAAGCAGAATTGGAAGCCAGAGTACGGTTCTGTCCATTTGATAAGTCCTTTGGGGAATTCTGGAACGTCTAGCGGCCGACCGGCGCTGAATTATAACACGCCGAACACCATGTCAAAGCAGGTTTCCGTCAACCTGTGTGGTGGTCTCTACTCGTCAAGGCCGATGGCTTCGCTCCGTGGTCCGAGGGTGGTTCAACTACCACGCGATCCCGGGCAACTTCGGCTGCCTCGGTGCGTTTCATACACAGGTCCAGCGTCACTGGCGGCACAGCCTGCGACGGCGGAACCAGAAAGGGCGCACGTGGACCTGGGCCAGGATACGTCGTTTGACGCGGCGATGGCTTCCCAATGCCCGGATTCTACATCCCTATCCTGAAGAGCGATTGATCGTTATTAACCCAAGGTAAGAGCCGTATGAGGTAATCCCTCACGTATGGATCCGTGCGGGGGGCGCCGGGAAACCGGCGTCCCTATCGCGACAACCGTTTTTTTGCGCCATCTCCCCGGTGGTTGCCAGAAAACGGTTCCTGACACGAATGGCACTGTCATGTCTCGCATTTTAGGGTGTGCGCAATCTGGTCTATGAACGGAGCGGGGAGTCGGATAAAGTCTCGCCCCGTCAGGCGAAGTTTCAAGTTTTGGCCCTTGCCTGGCGATAGAAAGTAGGCCCTTCCTGGTTTGCTTGCCGCAAATTCACCAGGAAGGGTCTTTTCATGCGCGAGCATATACCTGATTCTCCGAACGGCGGCAGCAGCAGTTTTCAACAAATCGTCGAGGCGTTTCTGGCCCACGATGGTTTGCCCTTCGCCGACGTTCTCACGGGTGAACGGATCGAGCGAGCTTTCGGCCGCCATGACGCGCTGTTTGGCCGACACGGCGTCTACTCCACGGCGATCGTCCTGTGGGCGTTTCTGAGCCAGTTGCTGCGGGATGGCAAGGAGGCGTCCTGTCAGTCGGCCGTCGCCCGAATCGCCAGTCATTGCCTCCACACGGGCATCCAGCCCCCAACGCACGACACGGGCGATTACTGCAAGGCCCGCGGCAAGTTATCGGAAACGGCGCTGCACGAGTTGGGCCAGGAAGTGGCCGAGGAGCTTCAACAACAGGCCGACCCGGCCTGGCTGTGGAAGAACCGGCACGCCAAACTTGTCGATGGTTTCACCTTCACCATGCCGGACACACCCAAGAACGCCGCCGAGTTTCCCCATCCGCGAACGCAGAAGAAGGGCGTGGGCCTGCCGATCGCCCGCGCGGTGGCGATCCTTTCCTTGGCAACAGCTTGCGTGATGGATGCGGCCATCGGTCCCTACAAGGGCAAGGAAACCGGCGAGACGGCGCTGCTCCGGTCGATGTCTTCTTCGCTGCACGCGGGCGATATCGCCGTGTTCGACCGCCATTATTGCTCCTTCATGATGATTGCGCTGCTGCTTCTCCAGGGCACGGACGTTTGTGCCCGCCTGCACCAAATGCGGAAGTCCGACTTTCGCCGCGGCAAACGCCTGGGAAAGAACGATCACCTTATCATCTGGACCAAACCTGTATGTCCCGACTGGATGGAGCAGGAGACTTATGAGCGCATCCCCGAAACACTCGAACTGCGTGAACTGCGTTACACGGTCGTGGAAAAGGGCCGTCGCACGAAAAAGATCACCGTGGTCACCACGCTGACGGACGCAACTCTTTATAGCAGCGAAGAAATCGCAGAGCTTTACGGTTTTCGCTGGAACTCGGAATTGGACATCCGCGCGATCAAGGCGTCGCTGAATCTGGCACACGTTCGTTGTAAATCGCCGGAGATGGTGCGACGCGAGTTCTCCACGACACTGCTGGCTTACAACCTGATTCGCACGACGGCGGCCAACGCCGCCTGGTTGCACGACAAACAGCCGCGACAAATCAGCTTTACCGCGACGACTCAGTATGTACTTTCGGCGGGAGCATTGCTGACCGGCCATACGATGACGGCCGGGCAACTGCACGAATGCTGTCTCGCGCTTCTGCGCCAGGTGGCAGGCTGCGAAGTTGCCAACCGCCCTGGCCGGCTCGAACCGCGTGTGCTCAAGCGCCGCCGCCACGGCTATCCGCTCATGCAGAAACCCAGACACGTCCTCCGCCAAGAATTGCACAAACATTGCACCTAAAACAGGTTACAATGGCGACAGTGCCATTCGTTCCTGACACCTTTTCTCTTTTGACGCCTTTTCTCTTTTACTCATCATCTTCTGTTTTTTTGGAACTACCCCCGAAACTTGCAGGGAGCGGATACTCAACGCTTGTCTTGCATTGGGGAATCAATTCTCCCCAAGTGCTTGTCGGATTGAGTTTAGATTGGTCAATAGCGTCTTCAACAACGCGACGGCTCCCTACGAATTCCGGTCGAACCTGTTGCGGCGTTGTCGCACATATCATGGGTTGTGTCCTCCACTCATAATGATTTTACCAACAAGATTTTGTCCCGGCAAGCACCGGGTTACGTCCTCCATGACGCTGCTAAGCTGGGGCCGCAGGGGGACAAGTTTCAATCCAAGTGCGTGTGCGTCATCTGGGTAGATCGGAAACCCATGCTCTGGATACTCCGTAACCAATTTATTGGCGATGGTTGCGGCTTTTCTCTCGCCATAAACCCTCGCAAGGAGCCTCTTGCCGTATTCCTCTCCAACCTTGAGGAGACGCGACATTTGTGTGTATCGAACAACATCAATGCCTTGAAACATTGGCTTTGTAAGGTTGGTGACAAACTCGCTGACCATAGGTGTCAGCGTCTTAACCTTCTTTCCAGTCCTCCTAATCAGCATGAGCATGAGACGGTCAAATGCGTCCATTGCAAAGGCCTGGAGTCGCTCTAGCGACTGTACCTCATCGAGTCCAGACATTTGCTCCTCACGATCCGCGTCCCAGATTTGTACGTCGAGCGGGCCGAGTTCCGCATGATCGTTCATAATGATCGCGTCGGCCCCAAGCGTTAGCAGCGTTGCCGCGCTCTTCGCGTGCCGAGGGATCAAGGCCACAAAACCACCGCAATGTCTACGCAGCAGCATTGCTAATTCGTAGGCTGGTCCCGCCATTCCGCCATTTGAGTCAATCAATAATGCTACTTTTTGCCCCCTTTTTAGGTCACTGTGTCGGGCCTCAAAGAACGCTGTGGCGACAATGTTCCCGAGCATATTGAAGGAGTCACGGCCCCGCTGTGATTCTTCCTCAACTGCATCCTGTACAAGTAGCCACACCGGGAGTTCCAATTCCTTCTCAATCTGGGCAATCGCCCCAACCAGGTCCGCGGATACTGGACGGGCAGACCCAGGATACATGCTGGCAAAGCGGGGCTCTTGCCCAGTTCCCGGAGTTAGTGGCTGTTGTGATATTGGCTGTGGCTGCGACGATGAAGCCTCCGGCGACATCGTGGGTGGCAAATCAGACGATAGTGGCACTGTCTCGTTATTTGCCATGACGTGCGTTTTCAGAAATGAGGCGCACAAGAAGGACCGCTCTCCCCCAAGGCGGCTTCCCGATCTCGGTGAGCAACAGGGGCCTCCGTTCCCATGTTTCCGTTATTGTAGTATAGCTCACAAAAAACGTCAATAGGTGGCATTAGCCACCCACCAGGACGGGTTTAACTGCTCAGCAACACACCATTAGGACACTACCGGTCGGTCCTGTTCCGCCGCCGAACGACCCGCGCGGCCCGTTTCGCAGCGGTCAAAACCCATTGGTGCCGGACCGTAGAAGGTGGTATAGTGGGGAGATTCGTTAACTCTCCGGGGATTGACATGTCGGACGTCAGTGTTGAAGCGGTCTTCGAGGCGGGGGTGGTCGGGGCGGGGGGGGCGGGCTTTCCTACCCATGTTAAACTCGCCGCCAAGGCCGACACCGTGCTGGTCAACGCCGCCGAGTGCGAGCCGCTGCTGCACAAGGATAAAGAGGTGCTCCGCGCCTACCTCGACGACGTGGCCAAGGGGACCGCCGCGGCCATGCGGCTGGTCGGGGCCGGCCGCGGCGTGGTCGGCATCAAGGAAAAGTATACCGACGTGATCGACCTGCTGCGGGCAAAGCTGCCGAAGAGCATCGGCGTCGCCCCCTTGCGCGACGCCTATCCCGCCGGCGATGAGTTCATCCTGGTCTACGACGTGCTCAATCGCGTGATTCCGCCGGGCGGCATCCCGCTGGCCGTCGGCGCGGTGGTCATCAACGTCGAGACGGCGATGAACGTCGCCCGGGCCCCACAGCAGCCCGTTACCGAGAAATACCTCACCATCGCGGGCGCCGTGGCCGAGCCGGTAACGCTGCGCGTTCCCGTGGGCGTGACCCTGGCCCAGTGCGTCGCGGCGGCCGGCGGGCCGACCATTCCCGACGCCAACTACCTGGTCGGCGGAGTGATGATGGGCTATCTGGAAGAGAATCACGACGCCCTGGTCGACAAGACGACCGGCGGAGTGATCGTGCTGCCCGACGACCACGTCGTGGTCCGCCGCCGGCGGCAGGATTGGAAGCAGGTTGCCCGGATCGGCCGCAGCGCCTGCGACCAGTGCAGTTTTTGCACCGAATTGTGCCCGCGCTGGCTGCTGGGGCATCCGATCGAGCCGCACCGGGCGATGCGGAGCCTGGAGTTCAACCTGATCGGCGAGGCGAACGTGATCGGCACCCAGTTCTGCTGCGAGTGCAACTTGTGCAGCCTCTATTCCTGTCCCGAGGATCTGGACCCGAAGAACGTGTGCAGCCAGAACAAGCGTCGCCTGGCGGCCGAAAAGCGGCGTTGGGAGAATCCGCCGTTCAATCCGCAACGACCGGCGCAGCACAGCGACAATCGCAAGGCGCCGATGGGCCGGCTGATGACGAAGCTCGGCCTGCGGCGCTTTCGCAATGTCGGCCCGCTCGACAACGCGCTGCTGCCCGCCCGCCGCGTCGGCATCAAGCTGAAGCAACACGTCGGCGTCCCCTGCGAGCCGGCGGTCGCCATTGGCGATCGCGTGAAGATCGGCCAGACCATCGGCCGCCCGCCGCTGGCTAACGGCAAACCGGCCCTCGGCGCCCCGGTGCATGCGTCGATCGACGGCGTTGTGACGGCGATCGAGAACGGTGTGGTGTGGATTAACGTAAACGAGAAATGACGAAGCGGCAATGACGAATTACGAAGGAAGCACGAAATCCGAAATCCGAAGTGCGAAATCCGAAATCCGAAGTGCGAAATCCGAATGACAGGCCCTTTCGGACTTCGGATTTCGTGCTTCGGGTTTCCTTCGTCCTTCGTGCTTCGTCATTTCCCCTGATCTCTGACCCCTGATCCCTAACCCCTGACATGGCCACTCCCAAGGCGATCGGCGCAATTGAACTTTCCAGCATCGGCATCGGCTATCAGATCGAAGACGACATGCTCAAGGCGGCGTCGGTCGAGCTGCTGATCGCGCGGACGATCTGCTCGGGCAAGTACCTGATCGTGATCGGCGGATCGGTCAGCGACGTGGAAGCGTCGATCCGGGCTGGGCTGGCCAGCGCGGGCGATTCGATCATCGACCACCTGATCATCCCCAACGTCCACCCGGCGGTGTTTCAGGCGTTGGGGCAATCGGTCATCCTTGGGCCGGAGGACGCCGGCGCTTTGGGCGTGGTCGAGACATTCAGCGGCGTGAGCGTGATTGCCGCAGCCGACGCCGCGGTGAAGGCCGCCCGGGTCACGTTGTTCCGCATCCACGTGGCTATGGCCCTGGGCGGCAAGGGACTCTGCCTGATGACCGGCACGGTAGCCAACGTCCGCGCCGGCGTACAGGTGGCGGCCGAGGAGGCCCGCAGCCGCGGCCTGCTCGTCTCGGAGATCGTAATCCCCCGCCCGAGTCGGGAGTTGTTCGGCGACTATCTGTAGCCACCCTGCGGCGGTCGCGGCGAGCTATCCCGCATTTCTTACCGCACGGGGGAAACGGTCAACAGGACGTTCGGTGGGGCAGACACTCCTGTCTGCCCATTTGCCGCATTCTGTAAGGCAGACAGGAATGTCTGCCCCACCGTGGTGAGGGATGCGAGCTATCCGCGTTTTCGCGATTTGTCCTGGGGGCTGGTCTTCTTTTCGGCCTTCTTCTCGGCCGAATCCTGTGCGAGCCCTTCAGTGATGAACTGCTCGACGGTTTCGATGCTCTGGCCGCCTACCAGCGACGTGCGGATCCAACCCCTTCTGGTCCTGCGAAACATAACCAACTGGGGAATCGGTCCGCCGCCGATGAGTTGTTGGGCCAATTCGGTCTCCTGATCGGGATTCACCCGGGCGAAGGCCACCCGCCGCAGCAGGCCGTGGCGCGGACGGACGGCATGATCGTCCTCTTCATCACCTGGCACGGCGCGCACCAGTCGGTGCTGACCATCACCACCATTGGCTTGCCGGTCTTGACGGTATCCTGATGGGCCGCCGAGTAAGTCTCGGGGACGGGCTTTGCACCTGCGGCAGGCGCTGCTTTCACTGCTGCCGGGGCTGCCTTCGTAGCTGCGGCCGCCACCTTGGCGGAAGCGGTTTTCGTGGTCGCCGGCGCCGCTTTCTTAGCGGCGGGAGTTGCCTTGCCGACAGGGGTCGCCTTAGCCGAAGATGCCGCCTTAATAGCAGGCGCCGCATTAACAGCCGGCGTCGTTTCAACCCCGGAAAAGAGCAAAGCAGTTTGCACAACAGTAGCACAGAGCAGGGTAGTCACAGGGAAACCTCTTCGGTTCAAGGAAACACTGGCGCTGGGTAGGAAAACACAGAGTCGTAAAGCGGACAGTACGCTCGCCTGAGAGCGATCAAAAACACCTGACAGCCGTGATGCGTACTCCGAATTGCGTTACTGACTCAAGGTGGCGCCGACTGAGTCGTGCTCTCAGCGATCATCTCAGTTTAGTCGGGTCGAATGAAATAGCAAGTAGGGGTCGCGTAAACTTTGGCGATCGGAGAAAATGGGAGTTTTTTCTTACTCCTCTTATTTGCGGGCTGATGACTTCCCCCCAGTTGTAAAATGGGGCAGAGAAGGAAGAATAGTGAATGAGAAAGGCGATGCCGATATAGTCGAGTGTAGAAAGGCTCCTGATGAAGATACGACTTGGCTTGATCGGGCTGGGAGAGGTCTGGCAGGTGCGGCATGCTCCCGCTCTGCGTGCCTTGGCCGATCGTTTTGAAGTCAACGTGGTGTGCGACCCGGTGCGGCACCGCGCCGAGCAAGCGGCCGCCGAATTCCACGCCGAGGTGGTCGATGGCTACCACGTGCTCGTGCAGCGCGAAGACGTCGATGCGGTGCTGGTGCTCTCTCCCCAATGGTTCCGTGCGCTGCCGATCCTGGCGGCCTGCGAGTCGGGCAAGGCCGTCTATTGTGCAGTGGGGCTCGATCTTGACGTAGACGAGGCCGAGTCAATCCGCCGCCGGGTGGAAGAGGCGGGAATCGCCTTCATGGCCGAATTTCCCAAGCGGCAGGCCCCGGCAACGATTCGGCTGAAGGAGCTTCTCGCCACGCAGCTTGGCGAGCCCCGTCTGCTGTTCTGTCATCAGCGTTCCGTCCCCGAGCCGTCCGCCGCCCCGGCTGCGGTCGCCGGCGTCCCCTCGCCGACGTTTCGCCATCTCATCGGCCAGGTGGATTGGTGCCACTACGTCGTCGATCGCGAGCCGACCCTGGTCACCGGGCTGATCCATCGCTGCGACGACGGGAAGGTCGAGGATTATCGGATGCTGAGCGTCGATTTCTCGCCGCGCGGCGCCCGGGCACGGGCGCCGTCGCACAGATCAGCAGCGGCCGCTACGTCCCGCCGAAGTGGCAAGAGGCCATCTCCTATCACCCCCTGGCCGAGCTTCAAGTCTCCTGCGCGGGGGATTGCCTTCATCGATTTGCCGACGACGCTGGTCTGGTTCGACCAAGCCGGCCGGCACCAGGAATCTCTGGAGAGCGAGCGGCCCATCGGCGAGCGGCTGCTGACGCAGTTTTATCGTTCGGTAACCAGCCTGGTTCGCCGCAGCCGCGACTTGGAGGACGCTTGCCTGGCCTTGCGCCCGTTCAAGCCGGCCGTCAAAGCCACGAAGAGGGGCGGCGAATCGAACTCTAGCCCGGATTAATCATGGGCCCCGAAAGAAGGCCGACAGTGTGCCACTGCTTGCTTGCAAGCAGTGCCGGGCGCAGGTTGGTGCTCCTGGGCCTTGTGGCTCGCGCCACTACCCCCAAAACAAGAAAGGGCGTGTCCTGCGGTTTACGGCGGCCGATCTTCTGGCCGTGAAGTGAACGATGCCGCGTCATGTTGCGTCAAATCGGCTGATTTGGCGGCCGTAAAGGGAGTTGGTTCTGGGAGAGCGTGTAAACGCTCTCATTGTAGCCCGGATGGCGGCCAGCAGCGAGGACCACAAGAATCTGAGGCGGTGGGGCAACAGGCCAGCCGCCCCGAAAAATCGCCACGCCCCTGTCGTAAGGGTCCGCGGGCTCCAAAATCAACAGGCCGCGAAGGATCAGATCATGCAAGGCCCAGTGAGCAGCCGCCTCGGAATGGCCTCGCATCCGAAGGTACTGAACGAGGTTTTCACCAAGTAGCGGCAAGCTCACCGGGGAGCCTTGCAGCCCTTGGGCCAAGTCTCGCTCCGCCTCATCAATCCCACGTTCTGGAGCGGGGCAGCCAGGCATAGTGTCTCGCTCAGTCGGCAGTTTCACCGCGCCTATCGGTGCGAACGGAGAGAGCATCCCCCAACTGCTTTCTTCATATTCAGCCATGATCCTGCCTTTCCGCCGGGCCGAACCGCCGGCAGCGCCGCGCGAAGCAGGCCAGCGCGGCTGCCGGGGTCTGGGGTAGCCGGCTGGCCGTCCCGAATGGCCCTCGATTATACCGCGCCGCTCCAAGGTTTACGAGGCAGTTTCGCCCTGGTATACTGAGCGCGCCAACAGGAGAATCGCAATGGCCGCTCCGCCTGACCCCCGCGATCTTCCATCGCCGCTGCCGCCGCCGCCTGATCCGCGCGACCGTCTGCCGCCATATTTAGCGAGTTATTGCCCCGACCCCGCTGTTGTTAGACAGCGGACCCGGCTCTGGGTCGGCAAGGGCGTTTTTCTTCTCTACGATTGGCTGACGCGATTTGGTAGCGCATGCGCCCGAAACTGGAGGGTGCTTGACGGGACTGGCCGGCTTTTCGTTGCGTGCCTCGGTGTGGTGTCGCTTTGTTGCGCGTTGCTTGCCGTTGCTGGGTGGTCCCGCAAGCCGGGCGACGATGTTCGTAGCGTCGGCCACAACAGCCGTAACGACTATCCCAAACAGCAGTCGCAGCCCAACCAATCCGGCAACCCGACGCCGCCTGCCCCATCCGGTATGGATAGCAGCCTCATCCAACTGCGGCTCCAGGCCCTCTACGCGGCCCTTGCTGCCCTGCCTGCCTCCGTTCCGCTGGCCGATGCGCCTTGCGCGACCAGCAAGAATATAACCTGCGCTACGAAATCTCACAGTTGGAAGCGGCATTGGCGAAAGCGAAGCAGGCCCCGGCCAAGTCAGGCCAGCAAAAGTGACGATTCGTAACGGCTCGCGCCGGAGGATATGAACCCATGCCCAAAATGCCAGAGACAGATTTCCGGCTGCATCCACAAGTGCGCTGAAAAGGACGCCAATCATGGCTATTCTCGCACCGTGCCCCGCCTGTGGGTCGAGCGAAGTGCGTTCTCGGCCGAAGCTGGGTGACTGGACATGCCTGGATTGCGGACACTGCTGGAGCGAAGGCGCGAGGGGGATGGTCCGAGCAGAGGCGGGCGTGGTCGAACTGCGGGGGCCGGAACTGCCTGAACTTGAGCAACTCCCTTATCCCGTGGCATTGACCATGCGGCGTCTGGCCGACGCGGTACACTCCGGCGGCGACCCGCTCAAGGCGCTGTTTGCGCTGAAGGACTGTTTCGAGGCAACGATCAAGTACCTGGGCATCGTGCTGTTGATGGACTATTTCTCTAGCTCCGCTTGCACCCCGGAGCACAGCGAGACGTTGCTGGAGAGGATGGTGCGTCCGTCGCTGGGGGATTGGGTGAGCACAGTCGTAAGGGACCTCAGCGAGTGGCTCGTCGGAAGCGGAGGAAACCTGGGCCGACAAGTGGCTGACTTCTTTGTGCGGCTGCCGCAGGGCCAATCAGCCAAGCCGCAGCCGACTGATCTTTGGAAGAAGTGCAGCCAGTTTGTCGAATACCGCAATGATGCCTTGGGGCATGGGGCTACGCGCCGGGATGCTGTTTATCGGAGTGACATGGAACGATGGTCGCCACTCTTGAAGCAATTGCTCTACGCAGTGGCTAGCCTCCAGGCTTGGCGTCTGCTCTTGGTGAATGACCGTGACCGCTGCCAAGTGTGGATGGGTCCCGAGCCAGCGACAACGACAGAGCCGGGTGACTTCCGCTCGGAGCAAATCGGCCATTTCGTGCTCCGGGGCTATGTGGCTGGAGAAAGGCCAAGGGGTGGGCCGAACATCCGCGACCTGCACCCGTTCATCTGCTACGTGCCGGACGCCCGGCAGCAGCATCGGCTCCACTATTACGACTCGCTCTACCGTTATCAGGAAACCCGCAAGGATGTCCGGGTCTTGGAGTACGATGAAGGCTTCAAGCAGGTAACGCCAGAACCGGTTGCCGGATTGGAGGCGCGCTTCACGCGGGAGTTGTTGGCCAGGGCTTTTGGCCGGCACCGGAGCCGGATGGAGGTGATCGAAGGACGTGTGGTCAATTTTGGGGAACTGCTGGCCGCTCACGCCGAGATCGTTGGCCGGAAGTTCGCCATCGAGCATGTGAAGCGATTCATTGAAGAGCATGACCGGGGGCTGCTGCTCATTGAGGCTGGGCCGGGCAAAGGAAAGACGGCGTTGTTGTGCCACTTAATCGAAAACGAGTTTGGCCACTACAGCCCGCCGCCGGCCTATTTCTTCTATCGCCGCACGGCGGGCATCACCGATCCCGATGTGTGTGTGAAAAGCCTTTACGCCTCGCTCCTGGAGGCACACGGCATCGAAGAATCGGAGGAGTCTCAGCGTCAGAACTCGCCCGAGGCGGTGTACCACAAGCTGGTGAACTTGCTCAGCCAGTCGATTGCCCCGCGTCTCGCGCCGAGCCGACCGCAATTGATCTTCATAGATGCACTGGACGAAGCGGAAGCGACTCCCAGCGGAGCGACCGCGTATCAGCGAATCCCGGAGAACCTGCCGGCGAGCGTGTACGTGATCGCCACTGCGCGCCAGGTGCGGGATAAAGCCTTTCTGGCCCGCCGGTCGCACTTGGAGTGCTACGACCTGGACTCGCCTGACTTGCTGCAAGAGAACCTGCGCGACGGCGTAGAGTTCGTCGAGCGGGAACTGGCCGCCAGTAAACTGCCCTCCGAGACGCTTGGGGAAATTGCCCGAGTGGGGCGGGGCAATTTTCTGGTGCTCAAGCACATGTGCGGGCATGTGCGGAGCCGCCTGAATCCAGATGAGGTGGGCACCTACTTGAGTCGGCTGGCCACCGCCCCCGCTGCCGACCAGTTGGGCTTCATATATGAAGAGTTTTGGGGCCGGATGACCCATCGGGCAACCCTGGACGAGCGGCAATGCCTGGGCGACGTGGCTGGGCTGCTCACGGCGGCACGGACAGCCGTTCCGGCGGAGTTGATCTGCCACGCGCTGTACTTGCGGGCTGGCACGTGGGACCTCGCGTTGCGTCGGCTCATCGAGTACCTTACGGTCACGCCCTACGCCGAGGAGCAGGCGAGCGAGACCGTCTATCGAATCTACCACGAGTCGTTTGCCGATTTCTTGCGACACAAGCTGGCAACCGACCGGGACCGCTACGAGCATTTGTTGGCCGAATACTGCCTGCGATGGGCGGAGTTGCCCGCCGGTTACGCACGGCTATATGCGCTGCGATTTGGTCCCGCTCACCTAATGGCCACCAAGCAATGGGACGCCGTGGAGACGCTCCTCACCAACCTGGATTTCTTAGAAGCCAAGACCGAGGCCGGGTTGGTTTTCGAGTTGGCCGGGGATTTCCAGGCGGCCATCCGCGTGCTGCCCGAAGAGCGCCCGCGACGGCGGACTTTCAGGTTACTGGAAGAGGCACTGCGACGGGACATCCACTTCATCGACCACCATGCCAGGGATTATCCGCAAGGGCTGTTTCAGTGCCTTTGGAATACCTGCTGGTGGTACGATTGCGAGGAAGCAGCCGCCCATTACGTCGAGCCCGATTGGGGATGGAACCCGCAGAATGCCCCCTGGACACAACCGGCGGACCAGAAGATTTGCCGCCTAATGGAGCGCTGGCGTGACCGTAAGGCGCACGACTGCCCTGGACTGCCTTGGGTCCGCGCGCACCGTCCGCCAACCGTTCAGCTTGGAAGGGCTCAGCAGGCCGTCTTCAGCGGACATGAATCGGCTGTCAATTGCGTCACCTACAGCCCAGGCGGACGGCGGATCGTCAGCGGTTCCGATGATGGAACGATCCGTGTCTGGGACCCTGAAAACGGCGCTGAGCTTTCCATCCTGCATGGGCATGAGGGGGCTGTCACGAGCGTCGTGTACAGCCCTGATGGGCAGCGGATAGCAAGCGCTGATTGCCGTGCGAGTCGGCTGTGGGATGCCGAAACCGCTGCCGAGTTGGCAGTTCTGCGGGGCTACGCTTGCGTTGCATTCAGCCCGAACGGACAGTGGCTTGCCGGCACGTCTGAGGACGGTGTGATTGGTTTCTGGGATGGCGAAGCCGATTCCGCGGTCCTCGTGTTGCCCGAAGGTAAGGCTGCCGTGATCGCGTTCAGCCCTGATGGCTCGGAGATTGTAGGTGGGTCTGGGAAGGGATCAATTCGGGTTTGGAGCCTCAAGAGCGCCGATAAGGTTGCCGGCTTTCGCGCGTGCGAAGGTGCTATCAGGAGCATCGCGTATAGCCCCGATGGCCAGAGGATTGCCATTGGCACTACGGGAGGTGTTCGCCTGTTGACGGGCGAAAGATGCAACGAAAGAGGCATTGGGGCAGATTACCTGGGTATTTTGCAGGATCAGCGAGTGGGAGGAGAAACTCGTGTCAATGGCGTCGCATACAGGCCCGATGGCCGGCGAATCGTCAGCGGCTCTGAGGACGGCGCGATCCGTGAATGGGACGCCGAAACCGGAGCCCTGTTGGCCGTTTTGCGCGGACATTCGGATAGCGTGAGGAGCGTCGCGTACAGCCCGGACGGCCGGCGAATCGTCAGCGGCTCTGAAGACACGACGGTTCGCGTGTGGGACACGGAGGGCGCGGCCGAGGCGACCGTCCTGCGCGGAGATGAGGGCAGCATTACAAGCGTGGCGTACAGCCCGGATGGGCAGCGGATCGCGGTCGCCAACTCATGGAGCCTCCAGCAATACACGGCGCGCGTGTTCAGCGTTGAAAGCGGCACCGAGGTCGCCGTCCTCAGTGCGTATGGAGACGCGGTGAGGAGCATCGAGTTTACCCCAGACGGCCGGCGGATTGTTGGCGGCTCTGAAGAGGGCAAGGTTCACGTATGGGACGCCCAGACCTACAAAAGGCTTGAGGGTGCCCAAGGCGGCGGCGACGTTAAGCCGATTGCCACAGGCGTATCTATTAAGCTCCCGCTGCGGGCAACTGCGCGGGTCCATGAAACCGTCATCGAGCAGGCCAAAGACGGGAAGCCGCTCGCGTGGTTCCCAATGCCTGTCTCGCACATCGCCACGCACCCTTCCGGCCACATCTGGGCTGGCGCGGTCGCCAACCATCTCTGTCTCATCAGCGTCGAGGGGATTGGGAAGCCTGCGGGCCAAGAAGGGATCAAGAAGCCCTAAGAGCTTGGTCCTGCCCTGCCTCTCTGTGGGCAAACGGCCGGCGCGACCCGCAGCCCGCTTGTGGTCGTTTCGCCGGCCCATCGCCAGAACGCTGCATTCCCTGGCTTTCCCGCGAGGCTCATAGATGATCGGCACGGCAAATCGCCTTCGCTGATGGCGCAGGGGAGCGAGCCCCACCAATCGTCCCGGCCTATCCCCCGCCCCAGGGAACTCGTTCAACCATTCCTTCCCAGCGATTTGGGGTCAAAATGTTGGCGTACATCCCGTCATGCCCACAAAGTCGAAGAAGGACCAAAGTGATGTACCATAATGACAACCGGTGGGCTTCCTCGTCGCGCTCCACTGAAACCGGCACCTTGCTATCCGGGTGGACGAGCGAATTGCGGATGTCGGTTGTAGCGTGCGCACCGTCATCCCATTTTTTCCCCGGTCGCCCGCGCAGAACCCGCAACTCGGAAGGGACTTCCTTGGGAATGCCCAAGCAGGATAACAGCATGCGCAGCTTGTCGGAAGCGATGAGTCCTCCGCGCGGCTTGAACGCATCTTGCGAGACGACCCTGCGGTCGTGAACACAGTAGGTCCAAGCCAATAGCTCCAGGGCCGTCTGCGCAAGAATTATGCCGGTATCGACGCCAAAGGCGTTGTTTGCTTCCAAGTACCAGTAAACCGCACTGCACAGGGGCTGATGCCAAACGTCGTTTCGCCAGAGCGACATGAATCCCGGAAAAACCTGTGAGAACAGTTCCGCGTGTTGCAGGTCAAACCACGACAACAGGGCGTTCCATGAGCCGCTGGCGGTCGCACACATTCCCCACTGCCCAAAGACCCGATTCCCATTTCCGTCAAACCCCACTGGCAGCGCAACGCCGGCCCAACGTCCCAGGACGAACGAGAGGCAATAGCGCAGGCAGGCCAGTAAATCATCCAGTTGCTCGCTGTTAAACGCTGTCCCATCCTCCCGCACAACCCGGCCCATGTGCGTGATGACGTAGCCGCCCTGGGCCCTCAATTTGCGTTCCAATTCATCGGTCCGGTCCGTGGCCTCGATGGTGACAATCCAACCATCCGCCTCTAGCACAACGCGGTGCTCGGGGCCGATAAATGGCGCGAAGTTGAACAGATGAAACGTTGCGGCCAAGATGGTGGCTGCTGGGGACGCCACCGTGACGGGTGATCGTCTCGGCGAAAAGACAATTCCCGCATGTTCGCCGCCGGAAGGGGCGTAGTAGGCGTCAAAACTGGCCCCGGTATCCGCCAGCGTCAGCCTTATGTTGGGACCTGGGGCATAAAACAGCGTTGCAGCGAGGCACGAGTCATCCTCATTGGGGGCGATCTCGAACAGAAGCCTGTCGTTGGGCAAGAACCTCATTACGGCCTTGGCCGTCTTCCGGCACACCTTACCCTGATGCTCGAATTGGACAGCGACTTGTTCAAGCTCGATCGGTTCGTCGGGCGCTTTCTGCGAATAAATCGGCTCAATACGCGGTTTGCGGGATTTGCTTCCGCCGGCCATCGCTTTGTCCCTCGGCTCGGGAGAGTGGGGTCCGAATCGCAAGTATAGCAGAAGGGGTCGGGCTCCCGCCAGCCGGCCGCCCGGATGATTGGCGTCCCGATCGCTTGCGCGGCAGCCGGGCCCACACCGCCGCGTGGCGCTATTCTGGGCAGGACATGGCGCGCAGCGGCCTGTTGGCCACGTACCTCAGCACCGGTTTTCTTAGCTCGGGTTGGGTTTGGCCGAGGAGGGGCTGCGCTACGCGGCCCCATACTCATTGGCGAGTTCTTGGGCCCGGTCGAAGAAATCGTCACTCAACTCCATGCTCAACTCGACACCTTGAACGTGAATTCCGCTGATCGCAAATTGGATGTTGAACCGCAGACCCTCCACTTCGATGGCAGCCTGGGGCTCAAGCGGAAAGGTTTCCGGCTCCAGCAACTCGGCGAGCAGCTTTACGAGCCCTGCGGCGTATGTCCCCCGTTGGCTGCCACTCAGCGTTGAGAGAATCCCGAGGATTTCTTTGACTCCCTGCGCACGCCGGCGACAATTCGGCTCGATGAGCGCGAGGGTTTCGACCTCTGGCAGAAAGGCCCCGAGATCACCCTGGCCGACATGATAGATCGCCGATCGTATGAGACCGCTTAGCCGCACGTCCGCATACTTGGCCAACAGGTCCAGATCATCAGCGTCGCGGAAGGCTTTGAGATACTCTGCCTGCTGGTCGGGCGTCAGGTTCTCCGCACGATAGCTGAACCGCGGATAGGGCGCGAGCCGGGCGACTTCGCCAGAGGGCGTGAGGCGTGCATCTATCGGGAGGCTGGCAATAAAAGCCGTGGCTTTAAGCTGAGCTTGCTGGATTTGTCGCTGCGCCTCTCTCTCGCTTCTTCCGCGGTCGAGACGGGCGAGAGCCGCCCGGTATCTTTTCTCGTCAATCGCTCCAAGCCTGCGCGCGTTCTCGACTTGTCTTGCGTGGTTCAGGAGGAACCGTGGCTTGCGCGTGCCAGCGACGCATTCCTCAGCTTTGCGAACGAGCCCGTCGAAGTTAAGGCCGCGCGCCTGAGCAACACACAGGGCCTCCTGCGCCACCACGAGCGACTTAGCCGCGCTGTCCGCGCGCCGGCGGCGCAAAGCCGCTCAGTCAGTTTGCACGCAGGCTCCAAGAGGCCAATGATGCGCTCGCCCTCCCGCTCAAGGCACGTAGCCTTATCGGACGCCAGGTCCTCCAAATACCCCTTGGCTTCGTCCAACGCCCAATCGTCAAGCGCGATTGCAAACAGCAATCGCCGAACGGCCCAACGGTAGGTTGTGGCAACTGCGAAGAGACCCTGGCCACCTGCCGTCGCGGCCCCAGCCTGCGCTTCTCGGGCAGCCCGCGAAACGAGGTCGTCGAGGGACGCGCGCCCATCGCCATCCGCCAGCGAGAGGAGCCCGACAAGAGCGCACGCGAGTTGGTCGTGGAAATCGCGCTGTCTGTCAACGCCCGAAAGCGATTGGTAGTAAGCCTCGCATTCACGCGCCCTGAAGAATGCGGACGCCACCTCGTCGTTGGCGCGGCTCAGAGGCACTGCGGTGGCGTTGCCCGAACGCCCGGCGGCGGATACGTGAGGGCGTTCCCCACCTGACGCCCCGTTCGGTAACGGATCGCCGCTGGCCCCAGCCACGCGATCGGCATGAACACGCGCGCCGCCTTCGGTTATCGGCAAGAAGCCGCCTACCTCGCGCACCGCTGGTCGCGCGGCGCGGAGGTTCCTATCGCATTCCTCCCCGCTCGGCGACCGAGGTTTAAGGCGGACGAGGAATAGCTTCACGATCTCCAACGTCGTGCCGTCCTGATGCTTGTGTCCCGGCCCTAAATCATGTACGCCGGTGACTTTGCAGGCGTCGCCCACTTCCCACGGATGACCGGAGAAGGCGACGGTGATCGCTCAGCTCGATCTCCTCCGCCAACGCCAACTGCGCCGGTCAACCCAGATATGAAAGCTCAGGGGGCACACAACCTCCTGGGTCTCTTCATTGGGCTGGCCCCCCGTCGTTATGATCCACACCTGGGGGAGCGCGTTGGATCGGCTGCCACCTGTGTAGAGCCGATCCGGCGGAATCAAGTTTGCCAAGGCTGCGGTGTTCTTCCAAGTCTCGGCGATGGAAAGAAGCAGGCTCCGTTTTAGGTCGCTCATTGGTCACTCCTCGGTAGCGTAGGTTGTGCCGATGAAGAATCTCCGGGCCTGGGCTCACCCAAAACCTTCGCCGCAAGCTCGCCCACGAGATTCGTCAGGTGCGTCTCGAACTCGCGCGACACATCGGCTACGGCCGTCTTGGCGTGGATTGCTTCGTGCAGCAGAACTCCCGCGAACGTAGACAGCGAGCGCAGTGCCGTTCTCTTGACGACTATCCGACCATCTGATTCAACCCACGCTCCAATCTCTCCTATGGAAAGGGGATCGCACCTCATGGTTTCCGAAATCCGAATATCATGGACGGGAGCAGGGCGTCCCCCGATGAGTTGAAGAATTGGGCCGACCTGGCTCCAGTGTGCTTGCTCGGCTGATGTCAAGTCCTCTGGCAGGACCCACGAATAGTGGAACGACTCGTTCAGCTCGCTCGCAAATTCATGGATTTCTCTGACGGGTTGCCCGGATACGTCAGAAGTGCCCTCAATTTTCTTCGTGAGGCGTTCCGGGACAGCAACAACTTCATAGCCGATAGACTCTGCGTGATCGACCATTTCAGGATGCGCCGCCAGTTGGGAGGGGCTGAGGAAAACAACCTTCTTTTCGGCGTTCAGAACACGGGCCGCGTGCTCCTGAACGTCAAGCCAAGCAAGTTCATCATGCGCCGAACCGGCGCTATGTTCTCGTAGGTCGTGGGTTAGACACTCTGCCACCTGCCGGCTCTTGCACGAGAGGAGTATGGATCGGACGCGATCCGCATACGCCGATCTCCCGACGTTCCGCCGTTCACGGTTCAGGGCTCGCTTTATGGCCGAGGTTAGGGATGTGATGTTGTAGCTGAACAGAAAGTTTGGCTCCTCAGCGACTTTCATTCCGTTGACGTAGATCACCCCTCCAGTCGTTGTACGGGAATGTACCGCGCCGAAACTCGTTTCCTCGATCGCGCTGCTGCCAGTGAACCGTAGGAACATCTGTTTCGCCGCCGAGACGTGAGAATCGGCAACCACGGAAAGACAGCAGTCTGTGCCTTGGAGGTCGGGGGATGAGGGTGGCAGCACGGTCGCGTGAAGCGTGATGAGGTCCTCGAACGAGTGCTTAGAAACCCGTGATAGTGTTATGTCGCCGTGGCGCGATTTGATAAGCACCTTCACACCTCTACGCTCGAACGTGGCCAGAGCGTCCTTCAGACCAATCCCGAACTTTCCGATCATTGACGGGTTTTCGAGCTTCTCAGGGTTCTCGGATTGAATAAGGTCCTGGTAGCGCAAACCCCGACCGAAATCCCTGATATGCCAACAGCCGGAATCATCCTTGCATACCTCCGGGAACTGCGTTTGTGTCAGGATGGACTCGTCGATTGCATTGGCAATCAACTCCCTGATAGCGTCCGACAAGTCCCAGCCATCGAGAATCTTGTCGATATTGAGGTCAAACTGTTTCATCATTAGAGCCTCACCGGGGAACGAACGTTCGCAACGCGGAGGAGCAGCGGCAGAGGGTGACGAGGTTCCAGGAACTATTGTCTCCTCGAACCGCGTCGGCCCACCGTACACCTTGGCGGCCGAAGGACGGGACGGGTGTTTCGCGGCAGCCGGGTCGGACAGGGGCGGCAGGGGGATCGCTGGCGAGTTGCAACCAGTGGGCCGCGGCAGGGCGATTAGCGGCGGTCCGAACGCCGCTGGCAGCGGTGGCGGCTCGCACGCGGCGGGCGGCGGCAGCAGCGAGAACCCATCGGGCCGGCTCGCGCGCTTCTTGCGCACCCGCCGAGCGAGGGCCGACCAGCCGCGCGCCCAAGCCTTCCCAAGACGTGCCGCGCTGAGGTAGAGGAAAGACAACACCTTGCCGGCCCACAAGCGGGACTGCTGTTTGACGGTTTCGGGGGCTGGGCAGAGCCGCGCCAGGAACGGCGGCAAACGGTCGCGGGGGTCACGCGGCAGCGGCAGGTCGTGGGCGTCAGGCGAAGCGGCCATAACGATTCCCCTGTGACGTTCCCCTGTGACGCGCTGAGCATACCACCGCGATACTGCGGTTGCAACCGCCCGGCGGGAAAAGGCAAGATCGGAGGCGCTCGGAACGGCTGGCCAGCGACCGGCCGAGCGGACCCGGCAGTCGGTCGCATTCCTGCCTTTCGGCGGCGGCTGTTTGCACTGTTGCTGATCCCACCCGCGACAGAGGGAAGGTTTTCAGGGAACCGGGGAGAGGAGAATCGCGGCGGAACGTAAATGGCCCACCGCACCGGGACCGGCGGGCTTGCCGTGGTTGTCGATCCACCAGTTGGACGCTGTGACGACGATTTGGCCGAGGTCATTGATCGCCCACGCATACTCAACGTGCCAGCCGCAGGCTGGGTCGATCAGGTTGTTAAGGTTGGCGGCGACGCCATCGTCATAGATAAAACCGTTCCAGCCGAGGAGAGGGGGCAGATCGCCTGGGTGCCTGGGCGGCCCGTAGACCCCGACGACCTGCCCTCTGTTGTTGATGCCAAGGGCGGCGGCTGAACCCGGCTCGCCGGGTGGCATGTGGATCTCCTCCATTCCATTACCGGATTGCCACAAAAAGACGCGCTGTTCGCCACGCCCGTTCTCAGCGCCAATGACGACCTGTCCGCCGTCATTGAATCCGCCAAGAGACGTGGGTCGCCACTCTCCGCCGGCGGTGAGTCGGCGCAGCCCCTCATCAAGCGTTTCGAGTCGCTGTAGCCCCTTGTCCGGGTGCCACAGCACCGGGCATTCTATTCTCCCGGTGATCGCAAGGTTGCCCGCGATCTCCCCCCTGTTGTTGAGCATCGGCCAGATTTGGCCCACCTCCTGTGTTCTGCCGTCGGTTCGCAAGAGGAATCCCCGAAATTCCTGCTCGGAACCGATACCCTTCCGTCCAACTATCTGGCCGGTGTCGTTGATGTGCGTCGCCTCAGACCAATCATCTTCGCGTTCGCCAAGGCGGGGAGCGAGGTCTTGCATCCCGCGAGCAGAATCCCATAGGAATGCGTGTCTTGGCTCATCCTGGCCGGGGGGTGGGAGATGCCCATCGGCGGCCGCCCCGACGAAACGCCCGTTCTGGTACAGCCGACCAGTGTGTGACCACCCCACGACCTGGCCCTTGTTGTTGATGCAGGTGGCATAGCTGTCCGCCCCTCCAAGCGTGCCGAGATCACGCATCACCGTTTTGGCCTCCCAAACAAAGGCGTGGCGCTCGCCCGACTTCTCGCCGCTCTTGGGTGCCGTTTCCGAATTTCCAACGACTTGTCCGGCATTGTTTATCCCCTGGGGATTGGTGGACTCCCCGCCGAGCGTTCCGAGTTCCGCAACAGTGTAGCGAATTGCCCGACGCGGGCCGGAGGTTCTGCCGCCACGCGGCGGCACCTTCGGTTTCTTCATCGCCACGGGCAGTTCAGTCCGGCCGCCCGCCACTGGCTGCGTTGACAGGTTCGGTGCCCGTTGGGCGGCAGCCGCGCCCGCAGAAAGAGCGCTCTCGGAAACAGGCGTGAGTAGAAACGCATGGACCTGCAAAGCAGGGTTTATGCCATCCCCCGCGATCTGTCCGCGGTCATTGATGGCGTTTATGTGGAAGTCGCAGCACAAGGCTGGGTCAACGGCGCTGCTCAGGCTGGTCACGGCGTTCTTGACCCGGAGGGCATCCGAATAGGTCTCCCCACGTCCGAGGGTGCCGAGGTCTTGCATTCTGCGTCCGGCCTCCCATAGGAAAGCATGTGTGCCATCGAGGGTGTCGGCACTCCCCGTGACTTGGCCCGCATTGTTGACGTAGGAAGCCATACTCGTTGCACCTCCAAGCGTGCCGAGGTCCTGCATCCCGTGGGCAGCCTCCCATAAGAAGGCATGAATGCGCGTGCCCTCCATGCGCCACCCTACAACTTGTCCCCTCTCGTTAATCCAGTCAGCCTCCGCGAGCCCACCCTCGGCTGCGCCGAGGTCCTGCATCTCGTGGCCAACCTCCCATAAGAAGGCATGGATTCGTTCGCCCTTGCGTGTCGTGGCCGAGCTAGACCCTACCACTTGTCCCCCGTTGTTAATACAACGTGCGTCGCTCCTTTTCCCTCCGAGCGTGCCGATGTCGCGTATTCCACTCCCTTGCTGCCAGAGAAAGGCGTGCCTTTCGCCGCTCTGTGTTTCGGCCTGTCCCACGACTCGCCCCGAATCGTTGACGCTTTCGGCAAAACCTTGCCTCCCGCCAAGGGTTCCAAGGTCTTGCATCCCGCGAGCGCTATCCCATAGGAATGGGTGCTGCGTGCCGTCAGCCGTCCGGGCGTGGCCGACGAGTTGACCCCTGTTATTGATACCGACTGCACTGCTGGCGTCTCCCCCGAGCGTGCCAAGGTCGGTCACGGTGTACCGGACGGGCCGGCGGGGACCCGCGGACACATGGTCCCCCGATTGACCGGCCGTTTCGGAAACCGGGGTGAGTAGAAGCACGTGCCCTTCGTCGGCCCGGTTCCGTGCGTTCACAGCGATTTGGCCCGAGTCGTTGACGGCCAGGCCGCCGATTTGAGGCAGCACAGCGGGCACGGGCAGTCGCAACTTGAACATGTCAAAACTGATTTGCCAGCCTGAAGAGGAATTGAGCACCGCATCCAGGCCGGTTGTTTTTCCACCATCGTAGAGGAACGCAAAGGTTCCGTCGATTCCAGAAGTCCATCCAACGATCTGCCCGACGCTGTTGATGCTTATTGCCTGACTACCGAATCCGCCTGTTGCGTCGCTGCCAGGCCCAATTGTGCGGATGTCCTGCATTCCGCGTCCGGTCTCCCACAGGAAAGCGTGCAATTTGCCATCCTGTGTTTCCGCGCGTCCCACAACCTGTCCCTTGCCGTTGATATAACACGCCGAACTTTGTTTTCCTCCAAGCGTCCCGAGGTCCTGCATTCCGCGTCCAGCCTCCCACAGGAAGGCGTGCGGTTCGCCAGCCGGCGTCTGGGCGACTCCCACGACTTGCCCCTTGTCGTTTATGCACTGGGCCTGACTGTCCCTTCCCCCAAGCGTACCGAGGTGCTGCATTCCGCGTCCGGCCTCCCACAGGAAAGCGTGAATTTCGCCACCCTGCGTTACGGCGCTTCCCACAACCTGTCCCTTATCGTTGACGCCGAAGGCGGAACTGGCGTGCCCCCCAACGATCCCGAGGTCCAGCATTCCGTGTCCGGCTTCCCACAAGAATGCGTGTGCTTTGCCATCCTGCGTTACCGCGCCTCCCACGACCTGCCCCTTGCCGTTGACGCCGAAGGCATAGCTTTGCTTTCCGCCGAGCGTGCCGAGGTCTTGCATTCCGCGCGCTGCATCCCACAAGAAAGCGTGTGGTTCGCCGCCGGGTGTCCCGGCGGAGCCCACGACTTGGCCGCTGTTGTTGATAGCGTTTACGTGAGGAGTATCGCCCCCGAGCGTGCCAAGGTCGGTCACGGTGAACCGGAATCGTGGGGCGACGGGCGAAGTCGTCGATTGCGGTGCCGCGCCCTTGTCTGACGCGGTGCTCGTGGTGTTCGGCATCCGCGTTTCGTCACCCGACTTATGGGACGATCCGCCGATGGCAAGCGACAGGGCGACCACTGACGCGAGATTGCCGCAAACGACGAGCGACCTGCCCGTCAGATCGAGCGCCCGCCACCGCCGTGCTCGCCATCCGAAGACAAGCAAGCCGGCAATGGCTAAGCCCCATAGGACAACGGAGGGCATTGCGACCATGAGCAAGACAAGGCCAACGGCGTAAACAAGAAACAGCCGGCACGTCCGGTCGAGAGTCTTCCATCCGCGAGCGCATGCGCTGCCAAACCGCGCCAACCAATGGGAGAGAAAAGAAAGACACTTGGCGGCCCAAAGCCGCGTCCGCTGTCTCACAATCGCGGGATCGGGGCAATACTTCGCTAGAGCTGGCGGCAGACGGTCACGCGGATCGCGCGGCAGCGGGGGCGGAACGTCGCGGGGGTCAGACGGACTGTCCATTACGATTCTCCTGTTGACCCGCTGATTATACCCCCGTGAAGCTGCCTCGCAAACACAGGGGCAGCGAGGTACAATCGAACGAGATTTGGGAAGGGCGGGTAGCTACCGCCCAAGCGCCCGGGCGGGTGTCGAAGGGAAATCTTCCATCGCCCTCGACACTCGCCCGGTGACCCGGAGAAAGGATGGAAGATCATGTCAGCGAAGAAACGCAAGCCTACCGCGGCCGACCCACCCACCACCCCGTCTCCCAGCGACTTGCCGGACGGTTTCCGCATGGTCGAGGTCGAACCCGGTCGTTGGATCGGATTGCCCACCTTCGACATCAACGAGTGGTTTGATTCCTGCGAGATACCGTTGGAGGAACGGGCGGGGATTCTGGAACGCGGCGGCGGGTACGACGGCTTCCAAGTTTCGGCCGACCTGGAACGCGAAACCTTCAAGTGGCTCTTGGAGCACGGGCGACCGGCGGTATCGGCTCGAACGCCACTTTTGTCGGACGAGACAATGGCCGACGTGGCGCGACGCTTCGGAAAGAAGCCCCTCTTGGACAAGGCGGTTCGAGAGCACTTGCGGCGACTTGATATTCGAGACGAGCTACAGCGGCAAGCGGAGGTCAAGGCTTGGGGCCAGCCGGAAACCAAGCCGGTCGATGTGAACGGGCAGCCCGATGGCGACGGCGAAGGTAAAGGCATTGGGTTCCCTGGCACGGAAGCCCACACATTCAACAGCGGTACGGCCGACCAGATGACCAAAGTATTCATCAGCTACGCCCATTCGTCGCCTGAGCACAAACAAACCGTTTCCAGCCTCGTTGAGACACTGCGCACAAAGGTGCTGGCCGTGACGGTGGACACCGACGTTACGACGCCACAGGGGCCCGAGGAGGGATGGCCCAAATGGATGAAGCGGCAGATCAAAGAGGCAGATTGGGTCTTGATGTTCTTCGACAAGGTGTATCGCCGCCGCTTTGACGGCGAGGAGGAGGAGCCCGATACGGGCCTCGGTGCCACCTGGGAGGGCGCAATCATCACGCATCATTTCTATCGTGACTCCACCAAGAACAAGAAGTTCATTCCGCTCCTGGCTGATGGAGCCAGCACCGATTTGATTCCCAACGAATTCTTTGGCTACACCCACTATTTCATCCCCAAGCAGGCGGTTGAGCTTGCCGTTGCGTTACGGCCACCGTTCTTCGATTCGGCCCGCGAGCACAGCGAAGGGGGAACGGCGGGGCTGGTGACGGGTAGCCCGAGGAAGGGCAGGGAGAATGTCTGAACATCTTGATGTTGAAGCGATTGGCCGCGCCACGGCAGACGCGATTGAGGTAGTCCGAATTATTGGGGCGCTGACCGGGCATTTCGCACTTTCGGTGCTGGCTGCTCCCGTTGCTGCCTATGACAATCTCGTCCCAGTTCTCTTCCAAAGGCTTTGGACGATTCTTGAACGGACCGGCCCCGTTATTGAGGAGGCTGATGCAATCTTCAGCGTTGGTGCCCCTGGAGATACCGCATCGACGGAACCAAGCGCGACTGGGCGTGAAGTCCACAACGATCTGGACTTGCCCAAAAGTCAAACAAACACAGAGCGCCGCTACCATTTTTTGGAAGACCGTGGCGCGTGCTTGTGCGGAACGACGGCAGTTCTCTGCTGGAGTCCGCAGTCAACGTCTCGCTGAGCTTTTCGCCGTTTATTATCACGGCGGCCCCGCAGTCCAGGGCGATGGTCGGGAACCTTCTTGCGGCAATGGCTCGTGTAGCGAAACATCCAGTACAAACGGCAGACCGGGAACGGCGGCCACGGTCACGGTGGTAATGACTCCAGCGGCCAGAACCGAAAGAATCGAGACGGTTCACCTGTTCGACGCCCTTATCAGCGACTACGGCAACGTCGGCTCCCCAGGTGTCGGCCACGGTCATGGCAACTCCGAATTTGGGCACCACTACAAGAAACGAGAAGTCGGTGGCTACAGGCACGTGGTCGAAGCGACGCGGCAATCTCGGTTGCGCTCCTCGCATCTAGGAGAGGACATCAAGACGGTTGCCGGCCCGACTTGTCCGCCGTGCCGATTCTCAGTCAGCCGGCCCCTATCAAAGCGGCCAAGCCGAACGGCAGACAGAGCCGATTACCTTTGCATGAACACTCTGGCCCTGCTTGATCGCGCCACCCGCGCTCTGTCCCGATGTACGACCGTTGATGAGGCAAAGACGATCCGTGACAAGGCCCAAGCCCTCGACATTTACGCACGGCAAGCGAAACAATTCACCACGATGGAGAAACAGTGCGCGATAAGCTGACGACACCCGGAGCGTTCATCGTTGATCCCTATTGTGGCTAGGGCACCCTGCCCGCGGCCTGCAAGAAACTCGGCCGCCGGTGGCTTGCCTGCGAGATCGCATCGGGGACAGCACAGACGGCGCGGCGATGGGTGGTGTGACGCGGCGACCAAATCTGTCGTCAGCCGTCGCACAATCTCGGCCGCAAAATGGCTTCGCATGAAGCATTGTGCGGCAAGGGCATTTGTCCCCTCGGCCGGTTTGACCTTCAGGATTCCGCCGACATCGACGATGGCCACAATGATACTGGCTGCTGCGCATTACCGAGCAGTGAAACTGGACACCAGAATCCTGCGGGTCTGCCGCGTCGGTCGAACCAACAATTTGATCCATCACAGCGCGAGGAGCAAGGCGGTTCACCTTCCGCGCCCGTTGTGTCGATTATGCGGTTTTGACCGACCCTCTCCCATCCCGTTTCCGCACAATCGCCACAACATGAACGGATTCCGACCCTTGCCCCATGTCCGTAGCGACTTGCACCGTTTCAATCGAGGGTTTGCCACAGTGCAAAACGGGTGCAATCGCGCGATAAGATCGGCCGCGCAGTCACGGCCGCATAGCTTGCGCTTGCTTTGTTGTTGGATCAAGGAAAGCAAAACAGCGCGCGGCGAGAGAGTAAGACAGGGCGAGAGCAAGAGCGCAACGGCACAAGGGCAGCGCGGCGCAAGAAGGCGCGAATCACAATTGCGCGAAGCAATGTTGCGCGGACAAGGGATAGCAAAGCAACGAACGCCCCGCGCAACGAAATGGGCAAGGGTCCGTTTCCCTTGCCCACGTTAGCCCGTGCGCTGTTAGCTTGCCTTGCGGCGCGCCGGTTTCCAATCTTTCGGTGGAAACTTGTGCTTGACTTGCTTGCTCAACTCAATCAGAATGGACTGAAGCGCGGCAGCATAGTTGCCGACATGGTGCAAGCGGTGGATTAGCTCCGCGCTGGGGCGGATGTGCTGGAAGACAAGGGCGGACCATTCGCCCCATTCCCTTGCGGGAATGTTGTGTTCCCTCAAGATAGCTTCCAAGTCGCCCGTGGTCATGCTGATGTTCGTCATGGTGCGTGCCTCCAAAGAAGGTTGAAAAGTGGTGTTGGTTCCTAACTACTTCTCTGCCATGTGCAACGAAGAAGTCACGTGGAATTCGGCCAAATTCGCGTGTTTTCTGAAAAACTCGCGCGGGCGAATTACCCTCCTTTGCGAAGCGCGCCGACAACGAGACCGCAACTGACGGCGCTTTAACCGGACGAGCACGGCACTACGAAAAAAAGTTTTTCCGCTTCGCAGGATTGGCCACTCGCCGGCGCGCCGCGCGGCTTCGCCATCGAACGGCGGTTGCAATCAGCTTCGATCAGGTGAAGAACTTCCTCACCTGCCGGCGGCTTGTGAACCGCATTCAAGCGGCTATCGGGATTGGGCGAGAGTTGCCAGATTGTGTTCTGAGGCAGCGGCCATCTCTGCGGCCATCCCGAGTCGCTGCCTCTTTGTGCGAGATTCGGCGTTCTTCGGAAGCTGTTGTCGATCGCGGCCAACGTCATCTGTACAGCGTTTGCGGTACATCTGCTGCCATTGCGCCATCAGCGATGGCTGTGGTCAATCGCCATTGTCCACACACGCGCCAACGGCGCACGTCGAGTGGCTGGCGGCAATGCCGGCTAGGCCGTTGCGGCGAGATACGAACGTCGCTGGCAGGTCGTGGCGGCAGGAACCAGCCGGAGATGGCGTACCAACACCGGCCCCGTCCGTAGATCGACAAACGGTGAAGCAGCGGTCAGCACAGATTGGCACGAAGACGTGTGGAATATGGCCCGAAAACGCTCAAAAGCGGCAAGGTGGAAAGTGTTTCCACGTGGCCGGCAGGTCTCGGTTGTGCGGCATGGGGACTGTTGGCAGGCGTACAGAAACCTTATGGCCCTAATCGAGACAGGCACACCCTCTCTGAGCACCATCCCTAGCGAATACGTGCAAGATGCAATCGGAGGTAGGCCGCGAACTTGGCGGCCGTTTCCAGCGAAATGCCGCGCTGGCCGCGGAGAAAGCGGTTCAAGACCGGCTGTGACACACCCGATTCCTTGGCGACCCGGTACTCGGTTTGACCGCAGTGCAGGATGGCGTTGCGCAGTTCGTCTACTAGGCCGCGCGACGTAGGATGTAGGCGACGGTTTGGTGCTGCCATTGGTTGTTGCCTTCCTTGGTCGGAATGTTGCGATGGGTCAACTCGGCCGCGATTTCGCGCAGCGATCGGCCGGCGGCCCGCAAGTCGCACATGACCGCGATCGTCTGCTGCTCGGCCGGGTTGTCAATCAGCGTGACGCCATCGGCGGCCAGGTCGAAGCCGTAGCGGACCTTGCCGACGCGCTGGCGACGATTGATCTTGTGGCGAAGTGCCTCGCGGGTGCGTTCTGCCGTCGCCTCCCGCTCCCACTGGGCAACGGTAATCAGGACGTTGAGCACGAGGCGGCCGGCAGCCGTGCGGGTGTCGATGCTGTCGTTGACCGAAAGAAGCTGTTTGCCGCCCCTCTCGCCGAAATAGGCGTCGATCAAGGCTTGCCAATCGGCCACGCTCCGCGTCAGCCGGTCCAGCTTGACGATCAAGAGGCCATCCGCCTTGCCGGCCTTCAGCATCGCTAGGGCACGCTGTAGGCCCTCCCGATGAAGCGACTTGGCGCTCTCGGCGTCAATGACCGTCTCGACGATCGAAAGGCCGTACAGGGCAGCGTAGGCTTGCATCCGGGCCTGCTGGGCTTCCAAGCTGATGCCGCTATCGGCTTGATCGGCGGTCGAAACGCGGCAATAGGCGATGACGTTCATGGTTCTCTCCCCTCCTCTAGCATACCAAACGGCAAGCACATGTCAACTGGTATGTGTCCAAAGCCGTCCGGCTATGGACTTCAGCGCGCGTTTACATGCACTTGGCAACGCCAATAGGCGTGGAACCGCCGTGTGTACCAGAAGGCCAACGTAGAGCGTCTGGCAACCGCACGGACGGCCTCCACGATTCTGGCAGGCCGGGTTTGCCGTCCCTCTCCGCTGTGCATCCTACGCGATTCCAGGGGGGCTGGCGCTGGTCCAAAGCCGCTCCGATCGTCACAACCGCTACCGCCGGTCGGCAATCGCTCGCGGATTGGCGGAAAACGGCCAAATTCCTCGGAGGCACTCTAACTTTCGCCACGGTTGCTGATTTCACAGGTGGAGGGAGACACCATGCGGAATTACAGAAAGTTTGACGCCCACCTAATTGGCAAAAACGTCACCATCGACCAGGCAAGGCGTCTTTTGGCCTCAAAGCGAGGCGAACCACTCTAACTTCTCGCCGCGTTGCTGATTTAGCTGTGGAGGGGAAGATGGCCCTGAACTTCCCACCGGAGGCGAACATGGACAAGCAAGACGGACCACGACCGAAGCACGCCGTCATCGTCCTGGTGGACGACCAGGGGAACGTCGGGTACGTCGGCGTGCGGCGGCTGGACAAGCCGCCCGCGTGGTTTGCCGTCTGGCAGCATCGACAAGAGCTTGATACGCCGCTGGCCCGCTGGCTGCGGACGCTTGGCAAGCCGCCGACCGAAAGGGTTCTGCTGGGCTCGCTCGGGCTGCACGGGCGGACGGCGCGTGCCGTCGTCCCGTTGGTCGCCGGCTTGTTCGGGCTGGCGAGCCCTTCGTCGAACGTAGGCGGACGAGGCCGGGCGACCGGCCAGATCGAGCCGGACGGCTCGCTGCGTTGTTGGGCGTCGCGGTCGGCCGCGGCGCGTGACCTCGGCGTCAGCCCGTGGACCGTGCAGAGGCGGGTTCGCGCCGGCAAGATGTTCAACCTCAACTGACCGAGCTACCTAACGATGAGTAACCGTGCGTCTCAGATTGGTGCGTTTATACGCACACCGAAAGCAAAGCGGCTGCGCCCACCCGCCAGCCGCTTGTGTTCCAGTCGCCGACGGCGCTCGAAGGCCGACATGCCTCCAGCGATGGCTGCCACGACTGCCTTGCCGCAGGGTTTTCCGTCCATGACAGCAAGTGACAACAGAAACGTCTATTGTCACAGCGGAAGTCGTTGCCTACCAATGAGTTACCTTCAAAATGACAACAGGATGGTCCTCCTCTATATGCTATCAATGCGCACGTGTAGCGCCTGCGCTCAACACTGTTGCATATAGGTAAGTGCCGGGGGCCTCTTGTTGTCACTCCGCGCCGCAACCTCTTTCGCAGCCAGCCTTTAGCACATGACAACAGAGTGACAACAGACGCTCTGTTGTCACTTTTGCCTCGCTCGGACCGCGCTTCGGCCAACGCAAACGCTGGCCTGGCACATGACAACAGAAATCGGAGCCTGCCATGAACAACCCGCCGGTCACAGAGGCGATCCGCCTGTTCCTCGATCGCCGGACGACGGCCTTTAGCGCCGATCTGACGGCTCGCTATCGACGCGGCATGGAGTGCCAGGTGCTCGTCAGGTTGGGCGAGCCGATCGACCGTGGAGCGTCTCTGTACTCGGAGAACGGAGTGACTTGGTATCCAATCCGCATCCCGAAGAAGGCCGATACGGAGCCGACCTGGAAAGACTATCCGCTGCAATTTCCCTTGTCGGAGTACGCAACGGAAATCGGGATGTCGGGTTGGGACTGGGAGGGGCGGGTATCGGTCTGGGTCGGCTTCGACCTGGACTCGATTCTAGGAGGCCACAAGGATGGCCTGACGCCCGAGCAACTCGAAGAGACACGGGCCGCGCTGGTGAGGCTATCCTACATCGAGTTGCGGCGCAGCACAGGCGGCGGAGGCTTTCACGTCTATGTCTTCGTGGCGGACATTCCCACGGAGAACCACACGGTCCATGCCGTCCTGGCGAAGGCGGTCCTGGCGAAAATCTCCGCTGACACCGGCCGGGACTTCTCTGCCGACGTGGATTGCTATGGCGCAATTCTCTTCTGCTGGTCCCGCCGTGCGTCGGAAGAAAAACGAAGCTACGAGTTGCTCAAGCCCAGCAGCCAGGTCTTGACGGAGGCCGACCTGCCAGGCTGGCGCAGCGCTGTGCTGCCGCCGCGGACCCGCAAGCATCAAGCCAATGCTGACGACGAGTCGTCCGATCTGTGGGACGAGTTGTCTTCGGCGTTTCCGGCCGTCGAGAAAGACGCCCAGCACGAGCGGGTTCTCGAAGAATACGAGGCCCGTGGGTGGCCACTGCAATGGCTCCCCGAGCATAACTGCTATCGCGCCCACACGGCGGGGCTGGCGGAGGTGAAGGAAGCACTGAACCTTCCCGGCATCTTCGCCACTGTCTCGCCCGGCAACGACAAGACACGCTGGAACTGCTATCTCTACCTTCGCCCCAACGGCGCTTTCTTCGTCATCCGGTACGGCGAGGGCAAGATCACTGAGGCCCCGTGTTGGTCCCTGACGACCGCTGGTCGGCCCTGCATCCTGTTCAACGCCTTGCCCAACCTGCGGACGGCCTGTCTGTCGGCCGGGGCGGTGGAGGGCGACGGCATCTACACGTTCACCCACGTCGAACAGGCGCAGGCGGCGGCAAGAGCCCTTGGCTTGCAACTTCCCGCGCTGGAAGACCGCTCGCTAAACTTCGCTGCCGAGAGAGGCAAGCTGGTCGTGACGGCCGAGAGGCGGAATAAGGAGACGCCTGAAGGCTGGGCCACCACCGCGCGGAAGCTCAGCGTTTCGTTTCCCGTTCCCCAAACCGACGAGGCAGAGTACGAGTTCGACCACCTCGTGCGTCACCTCCGCAACAACGATGACGGGATCGACAAGGACGGGGGCTATCTGGTCAAGGGCGAGAACGGCCGTTGGTGTCCGGCGAGCGACGGCCGCGCCATCAGCGTGCTGATGAGCACAGGGATGTCGAAGACCGAGGCGCAGGCCGCGCTCGGCAGCATTGCCCGGCGGGCCTGGTATGAGGTCAACGAACCGTTTGCCGACGAATATCTGCCCAATCGCCAGTGGAACATGCGGGGCGCGAAGCTGCGGTTTACGCCCGCCGAACCTGGTCCCACGCCGACCTGGGACCGGATATTCGATCATTGCGGCGTGGGACTGGATGAAGCTGTGGCCGCCGATAAGTGGTGCCAAGACCACGGCATCAACATCGGCGGCGACTATCTGCGGTGGTATTCGGCCGCGACGATTCGCTTCCCCAAGAAGAAACTGCCTTATCTGTTTTTCGTGTCGGAGGGGGAGTTCGGGCAGGAGACGGGCAAGAGCACGTATCCCCGCTCCAACAACCTGCTGTTTGTTCGGGGATCGGTCAACGCGAAGCAAGCCCTGTCGGAAAAGTTCAACCTGCAACTGGCCGGGGCCGTGTACTGTTGGCTGGAAGAGGCGGCGCTCAGCGAGGAAGCCTATCTCCGCATCAAGGAGTGGGTGGACTCGCCGCGGATGACCATCCGCGCAATGCGCCGCGACGGATACAGCCTGCCGAACTACTGTCACTTCAATCAGAGCGGCAACAAAGGGACCAACTGCCGGTTTGAATTGGGCGACACGCGCGTGGTGGTGATCGAGGTGCCGCCCATCGCACCCGAGGATTGGCTCGACTGGGACACGGAACTGGTCCCCAACTTGGAGAAGGAGGCCCCCGAATTCCTCGGTCGGTTGTACGCTTTGCCGATGCCGGAGCGGGGATACAAGAGACTATACCTGCCGGTGCTCACCACACGGGTCAAGCAGACCATGCTGGAGGCGAAACGCCGCGAATTGGAAGAGCGCGAGGGGCGCAAGACGCTGTTGCAGGCTATGCTCGCCTTCGCCAAGCGCGGCCAGTGGGAGGGCACCGCTGGGGAATTGATCGTCGCGCTGGGCAGGTCTCATGGCGAGTGGTCCAGCATCGAAACGTATTTCGGCCGTCAACTCCACAAAATCCTGCCCGACCTGGAAAAACAGAAGGTCAAAGTCGCCTTCTCGCGGTCAGGCAACGGGCGGCGAATCCAAATTGAAGGAGTGCAAGCATGACCCTCGAACAGTTTGTTCTTCAGTACGTCCGCGGCCGTCGCTCCGTTCTCCCCGATGAACTGCGCGACGCCGCGGAGGCCGCCGGCCTCAGCGCCTGCGGTTGCTATGAGCTTGCGGTTGGCCAACGGTGCCTTGCTCCGTTCGTCAGCCAGGAGTTCGCTCAAGTTGTCTTGCGATTGCTCACACGCCGGCAACTGCGGATGCGCGTCACGAGCCAACTCGATTACCTCAGTTCCAACCCGTGGCTTACCTTCGGCGTGAAGGTGCTCCCTGTCCGATTGGAAGCAGGTGCCGCGTGACCACCGCGCTCAAGTCCCGCAAATGGCTACACACGTTCCCGCCCGGAGCGTCCCAGGACGGCTGGCGCTGGTTTGATATTCGAGACGCCGGCCCCTACAAGAGCACGTTCAACGGGCCTCACGATCTGCCCGGCGGCGCTCGGTGCGATCTGTGCGGAACCTGGCACCGCTACGTCCACTATCTCAGGCACAAGGACGTGCCGGGCGTTGTACTCAAGGTCGGGAGCGATTGTGCAACATATTTGACTGGCGGGCTGAATTGCTACCTGATCGAAGAAGAGTTCATCCGATCTCAAGAGCGTTGGGAGCGGGATGAAGCGGCACGAAAAAGACGCGAGGCGGAGGAAGCGGCCCGCCAGCAGCGTGCGGCCGAAGAACGACTCCGGCAGGCCGCCGAGATAGCCGCCTGCTTGCAACAGGAAAAAGAGGAACGTCAGCAACGTGAGGCCGCTATGGCGGTGGCACGGCAGCGACAGTCGGAGCGCGCCGAGACGGCCGCGCGCGAATGCCTTGCGCATCTTGAGGAGTTGAGGGCGTCGTGGTGCGATGAGTGGTTGCCGTGCCGGACCAACCCTGAGCACTTCAAGAAGAAAATCAGTTTTGGACTGTTTGAGGTGGATGCCACGCTCTTTCAGTCTCAGCGTCGTCCTGGCTACTACCGTTTCGTGCTCAACGCGCCGGAAGAGACGATCTGGGCCAAACGCGACTATCCGCACCCAGCGCAAGCAGCACGCGCCCTCTACGATGCCTTGTACGATTACGTGGAAACGATGCACCTGACGCACCCCGCCAGTCTTCAAGGCTATATGGACCGTGCGCGAGTGCAACCTTCAGGACTCTGCCAACGCAGCGTCCTGAACTGATAAACGAAGTTTTGATGTGTCTCACTTTTTAGGAGCAATAAGATGTTCAAATTGCAGAATGCAGAACTGGCACAGCGACTCGAAGAGCTTCGCGGTGCCGACATCACGGACCTTTCCGACGAAATAGCGCTGTCGAGGGTTCTGACGGAAGTCGCCGTTAATCGTGGACAAATTTGCCTGGCAGGTCAATTGCTTAACACGTGTGCCAAATTGGAATTGGCTGCGGTCGCTCAGAAAGAGAAATTGCATCACCTGCTGGATAGCTCGGAGTTGTATGCCGCGGGCGAGGCTATTTCCCGAGCCCTTTTGGAAAACCTATCCGGGTTCCCCAACTTCCCTGAGATTTGCGATGCGGCAATCCCAGCGATCAAATCGGCGATTGCAACCGTCCGCGAACCACTGCGCATCACACACGAGGTTGCACCATGCTCGGAAGTGGCCGAACGAGAGGCCGATCCGCAGCATACAACGTGACTTTCCGCTGAAGAGGCCCTGCTATGGGAGGAACAGATGCTTTGTGCCTGTGGGAAGACTATTCACCCGTGTTACGAAAACGGAGGCACGTGCGAGGACTGCTTTGCCGCGCGTGCCGAGAGATTTCATCTGCCGGGTTGCCGGTCGGTGTACCCCGGAGGCCCGGTCGGGGAGGAGGAGTATCGTGAGACTGTCCATCGTCGAAGCAAAGAGGATCGCGCAGGCTGCCGGTGTGCGCGAAATCGCCATCGTGGCAACGCATCTTGTGTTCTGCGAGAGCGCACAAGACGCCGAGTATTCGATCGAGCAATTGCGCCGAAACCGGCCCGAGTACTTCAGCAAGGTCAAACCAAGTGAAGCCCGCCTTGGGCGCAGCGAACCTGAGAAAGGAGAAGAACGTGGACCCGAAGGACGTAGACAAGGTGGCCGAGAAAATGGTGCGTGGTCTCCAGAAGGCGGCCAAACAGCAACAGACGCGCCAAGAGACCACCGCCCGTCTCGCCGAGCACGAGCGGCAGACAAAAGACTATTGCGTGCTTCCAGCGATGCCCGTTCTCGATAGGTGTAACCCATGAAAGACGTGCAGACCCGCAAGCCGCCAATTATCCAGACGCCGCTCTACGAGCGGCAAAAGCAAGAACTCGCTCAACGCGAGCGTGAGCACAGAAAATTGGTCGCCGCAATAAGGCGGGCCAACCGTAAGTAATCGTTTCGTGTTCTAACCGAAAGGACCCCTTAACATGAGTTGCTTTGGAGACGTGGACGCGATGGACAAGGCGACCGAAGCCGCCTTGAAAGCCGGTGCGGCTTTTCCCGAGGCCGTGGCCGAGTACATCCAGGACAAACTGACGACCGTGCGGACAATGGCTGGTCCGCAAGTCTTCGTGCAAAACGGCATGGAAGTTGAATCGCTCGATGTGGCGATGGCCCGCCTCAAGGCGACGGAGAACGTTAGCGTGTTATTCACCGGCGACAAGCCGAACGTGAAAACTTTGCAGCAGGGCCTTTATGAAGTGATTCGCAAGCACGCGCCAACGTTGGTCAACTTGCGAGCGAAGAAGAAGGGACGCCCGTAAGCATCCCTGATGCCGGACCCCGGCACCTGCAAGCGTCACGATGCCGGGGTCCGTTCTTGTTCTCGCCGGCACACGCCTCACCGCCGGTATCGTCGAGCACTTTTT